>CBDBHC010000001.1:0-2465067 GCA_965205445.1 Bryobacterales bacterium
CAGGGGCCAGGAGATCGCCCTGGGCATCCGGTTGCGAGGCGGGGCCACCCAGCAGCTGGCCGTGCCGCTCGAGCCGCGCTCCTGCGAACGCTATCGCACTCCGGACGAGATCATCGCCGAAATCGACACTCTGCTCGACAGCCATACCGATGGCGAGGTCGCCGCCATCCTCAACCAGCGCGGCCGCCAGCCGCGCAAAGGCGGTACGTTCAGCGCCACACGCGTGCAGCGCGTCCGGCGGAGCTACGATCTCAAGTCCCGCTACGAGCGGCTGCGTGGCCGCGGCCTGCTGGACCTCAACGAGATGGCGCAACGGCTCGGGGTCAGTCCGGGAACCGTCAAGAAGTGGCGCGCACGTGGCCGGCTGGTAGCGCATGTCAGCAACGACAAAGGCGAATGCCTGTACGAATGGCTGGACGACTACCCCAAACCGTACACGCGGCACGCCAAGGCCGCCACAGGCTGCCCGCCACCCGCAGATGCGGCGAATCGTTCGAAAGAGGTGCAGTATGCAGTATGATCCTTGTCGTAGCAGTTCCCGGCCGCCCCCATCGAACGCTCGATGCCGGCCTCGGCACAGCGTCGGCTGAACGCCAGCGCCGTGTACTGGCTCCCGCGGTCGGAATGGAACACCACGCCCCGCGCCGCCCGCGTCTGCAGGGCCATCTCCAGCGCCGCCTGCACCACCGCCACGGTCTGGCGGGCTCTCATCGCCCAGCCCACCACCTTGCGGCTGAACACGTCCAGCACCGTCGCCAGGTACACAAACCCTTCCAGGGTCGGCACATACGTGATGTCCGCCACCCACAGCCGATTCGGCTCAGCCGCCTCAAATCGCCGTTGCACGCGGTCCGGCGCCACCGCCGCTTCCGGATCCCTCCGGGTCGTGCAACGCCGCTTCCGCCGCGTCACCCCCTGCCGGCCCAGCGCCCGCATCAGCCGCGCCACCCGCGGCCGGGACACCGCCACGCCCTCGGCGCGCAACTCGGCATGCACCCGCCGCGCCCCGTAGGTCTCCCGCGAGGCCGTGTGGATCGCCTCGATCCGACGGCCCAACGCCTCGTTCTCTTGCGCCCGCCGGCTCGGCGGCCGCCCCCGCCACGCGTAATAGCCGCTGGGGGAGACGCCCAGCACGCGGCACATACACGCGATCGGATAGCGGGCCTGGTGCGCCCTGACGAATTCGAAGATCCTTACGGAATCGAATCGGTCTCCCGGGCGAACCAGGCCGCGGCTTTTGACAGGATCTCCCGCTCCATCTTCAGACGCCGGTTCTCCCGCCGCAGGCGGGCCAGTTCCTCCCGCTCTGCACTGCGCAGGCCGTCCTGCCGGCTGCCCTGGTCACGCTCCGCTTGCCGCACCCAGCGCCGCACCGAATCCTCCGAGATCCCGAATTCCTCGGCCACCTCCCGTGGGCTGCGATCCCCCACTTGCATCAACTTCACGACCTTCTCCCGAAACTCCTTCGGGTAGGCCTTCACATAGGCATGCTTGCTCATCGTCCGGGGCCTCCTTACCCCCCGCCTCCTCAGGCGAGCAATCAACTGCCTATCAAGCTATCTCAGCTGTCCACGAAAACGGGGCCACTCCATTGCTGCCGTGGCCGTTGCGGCTGTTGCCGCTGCCCCGGCCGGCCGGGTCGTGCCGCTCATAGCCCAGATGGGCGGTCAGTTCCGCCTCCAGGGCGCGTTCCATGACGGCCTTCTGCAGGTTCGCCAGGAGCCCGTCGCTGCCCAGCAGATCCTCCGGCTTCTCGTAGCCCTCGAGCAACTGCTCAAGCAGCTCTTCGGGTATCTGTTTCACGGATGTGCCTCCTTCTCTTGATTCCAGCACCTATCCGCTTACACAGTTATTCGGACACTCCCCGACAGTTTGGTTTTTGTGACCTAATAGATTCAACAACTTAGACCCCCGAAAATACGGGCGTGGCACTACACGGCTCCATTGTGGCATCGATTGGGGGCAACCCTGCATTAATTTGCCGGGCTGGGTGGGTCCTGTATCCCGGGGACCGGCTGCAGCGTCCTTCCGCGGTCGTCCCGGCGCACCGCTGGCGGCAGGCTCGCCCCCACGCAGCGCACGATCTGCGCCACCGCCCCCTGCGCCTGCGTCCGCACCGCGAACCGCTTGCCCTGCAACTCCACCACCGTCTCCGACAGCCGCCCCAGATCGCGCACCACATCCGCCCACTCCGCCTCGATGCCCGCCTCCCGCATGCGCCGTCCCAGCTCCTGCTTCAGCACCAGCGCCAGGAACGAGCAGAACACGTGCCCCCGGATCGCCTTGGGGTGGCTACGAGATGGTGGACAGCTGAGGGTGCGGCAGCTGCAGGAACACCAGAGGAGGCGGCACCATGATGGCACAGGGGTCAAGAGACGTCAAAGGGGGAGGGGGTAGCAGGGGGAGGGGGTACACCCTCCCCCCTCTCCAAGAGATGCAGTGGGACGGGCCGAGGAGGCCCGGCTGGGGGCCTGGGGGCTAGCCCCCAGGCCATTTCCAGCGGTTTTTGTTCGGGCTGGGCTGCCGGTCGTTGCTGGCTGTTCCGGAAGGCGCACCTGCTGGCCATTCCGGGCACGGAACCGGGTGCACGGGGGGGCGCAAGCCCGGGATCCCGGCCGCCTCACCGCCGGGCTTGCCCGGCGCTCAGGCCGCCAGCTGCTGCTGCGCGTGCCAGGCCTGCTCGAACTCCACCGGGGAGAGATACCCGAGCGCGGAATGACGGCGCTTGCGATTGTAGAAGCCCTCGAGAAACCGGAAGATCTCCGTTTCCGCCTGCTCGCGGGTCGCGAACGGAACCCGCTGCAGCAACTCGCACTCCAGCGTCGCGAAGAGGCTCTCCGCCATGGCATTGTCGTAGCAGTTCCCGGCCGCCCCCATCGAACGCTCGATGCCGGCCTCGGCACAGCGTCGGCTGAACGCCAGCGCCGTGTACTGGCTCCCGCGGTCGGAATGGAACACCACGCCCCGCGCCGCCCGCGTCTGCAGGGCCATCTCCAGCGCCGCCTGCACCACCGCCACGGTCTGGCGGGCTCTCATCGCCCAGCCCACCACCTTGCGGCTGAACACGTCCAGCACCGTCGCCAGGTACACAAACCCTTCCAGGGTCGGCACATACGTGATGTCCGCCACCCACAGCCGATTCGGCTCAGCCGCCTCAAATCGCCGTTGCACGCGGTCCGGCGCCACCGCCGCTTCCGGATCCCTCCGGGTCGTGCAACGCCGCTTCCGCCGCGTCACCCCCTGCCGGCCCAGCGCCCGCATCAGCCGCGCCACCCGCGGCCGGGACACCGCCACGCCCTCGGCGCGCAACTCGGCATGCACCCGCCGCGCCCCGTAGGTCTCCCGCGAGGCCGTGTGGATCGCCTCGATCCGACGGCCCAACGCCTCGTTCTCTTGCGCCCGCCGGCTCGGCGGCCGCCCCCGCCACGCGTAATAGCCGCTGGGGGAGACGCCCAGCACGCGGCACATACACGCGATCGGATAGCGGGCCTGGTGCGCCCTGACGAATTCGAAGATCCTTACGGAATCGAATCGGTCTCCCGGGCGAACCAGGCCGCGGCTTTTGACAGGATCTCCCGCTCCATCTTCAGACGCCGGTTCTCCCGCCGCAGGCGGGCCAGTTCCTCCCGCTCTGCACTGCGCAGGCCGTCCTGCCGGCTGCCCTGGTCACGCTCCGCTTGCCGCACCCAGCGCCGCACCGAATCCTCCGAGATCCCGAATTCCTCGGCCACCTCCCGTGGGCTGCGATCCCCCACTTGCATCAACTTCACGACCTTCTCCCGAAACTCCTTCGGGTAGGCCTTCACATAGGCATGCTTGCTCATCGTCCGGGGCCTCCTTACCCCCCGCCTCCTCAGGCGAGCAATCAACTGCCTATCAAGCTATCTCAGCTGTCCACGAAAACGGGGCCACTCCACCTCGTCCGTGCGGTGATACACCGGCCGCGTCCGCAGCAGCGACTTCGCCTCGCGGAAGCAGCGCTCCACCCGCCACAGCTCCTTGTACCGTCGCACCGCCTCCTCCGCACTCAGATCCGCTCGCACCCGCAACGCCCACAGCCCGTCGTAGCGCTCCTCGGCAGCGACCTTCTCCTCGTCGATCGCGAACCCCTCCCCGCGGGCCTCCAGGTACCGTCGGAACCCCCGGTTGCCCACCAGCTCCTTCGCCCCCCCGCCCAGCTTCGCCTGCAGCTGGGCCACGATCTCCTCCCGCACCGCCTTGTCCCGCCGTGCCTGCTCCTCGTTCCGGCACAGCACGTAGCGCCGCTCCGCCGCTGCCTGCCCTGCCTTGGGAGGGTCCGTGACGAGCACCTCGCGCACCCCCAGCTCCAGCGGCTCCTGCCGCCAGGCCCGCTCCACCTCGATCCGCGTCTCTTCCTCCTCCGTGCCCAGCACCCGCTCTCCGAACTCCTTCGACGACCGCATCCGCACTCCCAGGATGTAGCCCCAGCCCTGCTCCTCCAGCGCCTGCATGGTCGCCTTCGCGATCATCCCCCGGTCCGCCACCAGGCACACCTGCCCCACCCCGAAACGCTCCCGCAAGCGCTCCGCCACCGGCAGCAGCGCCGTCACGTCCGCCGTGTTGCCCGGCCAGATCTCCGAGCACACCGGCTGCCCCGCGCTGTCCAGCACCGCGCCCACCACCAGCTGCCGGCACTGCGGCCGGAAGTCCTTCGACTTGCCCCGCCGGCCCAGCTCGGTCCCGCCCTGGCCGTGGAAATAGTGCGAGGTGGTGTCGAAGAAGACCAGGTCCAGCGCGCTGAACAGGTCGCGCCGGCGGGCGAACAGGTCCTCCTCCAGCTCGTCCTTGACGCAGCGCACGGCCGTGGCGGCCTTCCCGCCGTCCTCGGGCGGCTCGCGCGGAGCGGTCGCGCCCTGCGGATCCGGGAGTTGCTCGCCGAGCCAGGCCATGGCGCGGTAGAAGTGCTGCAGGTCGAGGGCAGCGGCCCCGTCGACAGCCTGGTCGCTCATCCAGCGGAGGGCCTGGCGATCGGAGCCGGGGGCGATCAGGCGGTGCAGGACGGTGAGGAAGACGGCGCGTTCGACGTCGAAGGCGAAGCGCCGGGGGGCGAGGGCGGCCCGGAGGGCGTCGCGGCAGCCGGTGAGGCGCCAGAGGGGTTCGAAGACGAGGGCGGGGCCGAGGATGCGGGCGGGGAAGCCGTCAGCGAGGGCAGAGTCGCGGGCAGCGAGGACAGCAGCCTGTTGGGAGAAGCGGGCGACGGAGAGGAGCAGGCGGTCGAGGGCACCGGAGTGCTGGAGCTGGTCGAGGCGGCCGAGAGTGGCGAGGATGCGCTGGCGGACCCTGGGGCCGTCGCGGAAGGACTCGACGAGTTGGAGGTAGGTGCGGTTGCCGGTGGACTTGGAGCGGAGGAACATGGCCGATCCGTACCATTACATGGTACCGGGAATATGAGGGTTAAATCAAGGTAAAACAGGAAAACATCGGGCAGATATCCCAAACTCACGTGGCACTACAGATTTCGCAAAATGGCACTTTGGAGGTCGTAAACCCTTTAGAATCAGCATCGGCCTCAAAAACGGTGTCGAAGATGAGTTAGGGAGCGATGAGCCGGGAGCAGACGAGACAAACGAGGAAATCGTCGAGGAGACAGTGACGTCCCCAGAAGAGGTGCCGGATCCCTTTCCGTCCCAAGAGCAGCCCGATGTGATTATGGTGCACCAAGTAGGCGGACATCTCCGGCTCGTTCACCACGCCTACCGGGACGAAGAGACGCACCATTGGCGAGTCGAAACTCTGCGCGCGAACCCCGCCATCATCGAGGATTCCAATTCTCATAGTCTTGCTGAGGCACTCGAAGTGCCGAAGGACGTACGGTTGGAGTCGCAGGGAGAGGAACCCGTGCACCCAAGGTTCGTGCTTGAACTGTGCCTAGATCCGAGTGTTCCTAGGCCACCGTCGAGATACGAAGGGCTTGAGCGCTGCAACCGGGCCGAAATCGAGCATGCACTAGCCTGCAAACAGGCCCTACGCCTTGCCGTGGAACAGGTGCCCGACGCCCTACGGGAAATGGCTGCGGCGTCGACGTGGTATGCGTTCCTGTTCATTCTGGACCTCGTGAGCCTTTTTGGGCAGGTAGTTAAGAGAGTGTGTGTGATTCGCGAGTGTGTTGCGGTCGTCGAACTGGAGCGAGCGCCGCTTTCGGGGGCGACGGCTTGGGCGACATTCTCAGGCGCCGGCACATACACGCTCCACGTCCGCCACGGGGACGTAGAAGAGTTGAGGTTTGCCGGACAGACTCGACGAGCGGGGCCGATCATGGAGAGCACATACATCAATGCATTGCAGGAGCACGGTTGGAGTCCGAAGCGTGGGCATTCGACCCAGCCCGGAGCCCGACGCCCTTGAACCCACAGTAACAACGAGGTCGGTATCGGGAACAAGGTCGAAGGAGTAAGACCCTGGTTGCCGATGATCTGCGGGCTACTGCCGGTAGGCAGTAGCCCGCCTAGTACTGACGCTATCCGAAACCGCGACTTCGGCGAGGCAACTCCGACACCAATCGGCGGGTGAGCTGGATGGTAGTCCCACTCCTACAACTCAGCTGCCCTAGGATTCCCCGGCTTCCCTGATGATCGTGTCAACAAACTCGTCGGACAACCTGAAGCTGCCTTTCTGCAATCGCTCCAAGAACGGCCGAACGCGTGGCACGAGGCCTTCGCGCTTCGCCGCGAGCAAGACGCCCACCAATCCGGTCACGTGGAGACCCCAGGCCCGTGCATAGGATCTGCCAATTGCCTCGTCCATCAATACGAGGCTCGACCCGCCGTGCTCCATCGCGAGGGTTAGAGTGCTCGCCTCGCCGACATCCAGGTTGGCTGCCATTGCCGCGTTCGGCTCTACAGGGAACACCGTGATCCATCCGTCGTCGATTGCACCGGACAACTCTCGAACACCAGGCCGGTCATCTCCGGCTAGCACCTCATCGCGGACCCTCGTACTCACGGCGACTTGGCCGAAGAGTTCGCGAAGAAGATCGAACGCCCCCGCTGCTGCCAGCCCGATCAGAGTGCTTGCATCGGAGACGACGAGCTCTTCCGCCATTTGTGAATTGCGTCCATGTCCTCACGTACGCTGGCGGCCGTCCCTTCGACCACCGGAATTCCTAGCTGCGAAACATACTGGATGAACTCGGCGAGGGGAACTCCGGAAAACCGGGCCGCCCGGCCAAGGGAAATACTCTTCTCGCGGTACAAGGCGGTCGCGAGTGCCAGCCGGATGCCCGGTTCGTCGAGGATCGAATCCCCTTCCAAATGTACGAGTAGAGCTTCCGGCCGTTGGCGATTCAGCACGATCACTGGGTTCTCGTGCGCCGCTCGAATCGCTGCCGAAGGGTTGTTTTTCAGCTCACGGACACTAACGGCCTTCATCACATGTTCATTATGCAGCAATAGCCGGTGCACACCGCTTGTGTCAAGCCCGGAAACGCCATCGAGGACACCCTTCTTGGGCGACCGGGCTGGCCGGCGACACTACTCTAGCCGGCCAAGATGAACAATTGAGGCAGGCATTGTCAGGAATGCCGCATCGGGAGCCATGCAGGTCGGTCCGTTAGACGCGCCAGAACAAGCGTTACTGCCACCATGACGGAGACTTCTTACCTGAGCGGGCTCGCTATCGGATGGGACTGCAACTCCGGACTTTTCCGAGGCCCGAGGGACGGGGAGGAGCACTAGGTCGGTGCGGAACAGTACTGCATTCCCCTCCTGCATCGGGTCGCGGGCCGCGAGCGAGCGGATCTGACTTGTCCCGTAGCTGTCAATGCTACAACCGGAGCTTGGCCGGGCAACATGCCTTCAGGGACCCGGCTTGCTCACGTCGATGACGCAGACCGAAATCCGGGATCTGTCGGGACCGGAAAGCTGTTCCCTGAGCCTAACCTCTAGCTCGTCCGCGTTCACCGGCACCCACCCTTCGAGTGCAGTTGGCTTGCAGGGGCAGTCCTGACCGAACCAAACGACGAGGTAGATTCCGAAGCCGTCCGCCCCCGGATCGCGTGTGTACTTTAGCGCGAGCTGGCTTCTTATCCCCGTCCATAGGTCCCGGTGGCAGCTGCGCTTGATCTCCACCGGGACGTTGATGCTGCCAAGAGAGAGCCGGATGTCGGATCGTTTGTCGTCGACGTAGGTGCCCTCCGGCTGAGCGTCGATCCCTAGCCGGCCAAGTCTGCGCTGCAGGGCCAATAGGATGACGTCGCGGCACGAATGTTCGGGCCTCGGATTCTTGGCGCGGTTGTATCGATCCACGTTCCAGAATTGAATCCAACTTGAGGCGCTGCCGTCCCGGACCTGAGCAGAAAACGACCCAACCTCGTCGACGATTAGCGCTGCGAGGTCGCCGGCATTGGCGGGCCGACCGTCTAGGAGCGTGTTGGTAACCTGATCGACCCCACAGAGCCGGAACTCCCTCATGCGCTGTCGTGCCGAGTGATCTTCGATGGCAACCGAAATGTCCAGGGCCCATGGGGCAAAGTCCGGGGCATCCTTCAGTTCGTGGAGGATCTCAGCAGACGCTTGAGTCCCGAATAGCGACAGACCCCGAATGAGACCGGACATGACTCCCCGCCGCACCGCGGTCAATTCGACGCCAGCCATGGCGACGCCCGTCAGGTCAATCAGCAGTCTGAGCTCGCTGGCCTCGAACCGCCGCACAACCTCGTATCGGATGCCGAGCTTGCACTGGAAGTCCAGCAGCGCACCCAGGCGGCCAGGCTCGCTCTTGAATGCCTGCAGCTCGCGGCTGAATCGACCGGGCTCAAGAAGGAACCCCGCCGCGGCCCAGTAGATTCGTTGCGCCTCGGGAAGTTCCCCGTTCCGAAGCTCGTGGCGGATCGTCTCCTCGAGCTGGCCTCCGTCACAACTCTTGAGCGCTGCGACGAGCAGCCAGTCGAGGGCTTCCAGGAATGCTGTCCCGCTCTCGGCAGGAAACTTACGAAGCAGCGCCTGGCAAACCAACTTGGCGACCTCTCGGTGATCCTGCCGGGCCAGAGCCCGAAGCTCGGCTGCGGGGAGGGTCCCGATGGCGAGTTTCTGCCTGATCGCCCGCGTGAGGGCGCCTGCGACCGGCCGTGGACGCTCCTGCCACAGCCGCGATAGCCAATTCTGTGGGAAGTTCCGGAAAGGATCGTGCGGGTCCGCCGTCAGGCGTTCTGCCGAAACCGAGTGCAGGATGGTGACGGCCAAGCCGACCGCTTCGTCGCTCATCCCGGACACGTCCGGCCGTCCGGGCCAGTCGCGTTCGTGGAGCGCTGCCATGAACGGAAACACTAACGGCGGCATCGCACCACGAACGCACCCGTCGACAACGTCCGAGGGAACGGGGAGATCGTCCCGGCTTGGCACCCCTAGCAGTCCTGTGCGAAGATCCGCGGCCAGGTCCGTCCGGCTCCCCACAAGCTGCCCAAGCCTATCGCCCGGCGATTCGCCGGGAGTGTCAGCGGCGTTACCGAAATAGGCCTGCGCTGCCCGTTCCAGAAGGCGCGGGCCGCCGCATCCGGCCTGCAACTGCGCGCTCTCCGCCTCAATCTCTCTCTGAAACAGTGCTTGCTCCTCGGTGTCCGGGAGCAGGTCGGCCAGGAAGGCGTAGGCTTGGTCGCCAGGCGGATTGCCAAACACCCTAAAGCGTTTGTCGAGGCGTGCAGCCAGGGATGGTTTCGGAATCAATCGTTCTCGGAATTGCTCATGTGTCAGGTCGGAATCGAAGGGGTCGCGCACCAAGGGCTCCACGAAGAGATCGATATAGATCGCCGCGGCGAGCTCAGTGCTGGCGGACAACGCTTGTTCGGCGCACCATTGTCCGAAATCGGCTGGCCGGGCTCCGAACAGAGCGCGCTTGAGCGACCGCAGGCAGGACACGGCATCCCCGGCCAACGCGCACCGCTCGACTCCGAACGTGATCAGCTTCTTGAGCTTGGCCTCGTTGCGCTCCAGCTCGACGCTGATCGCCCCCGCGATCGGGTCCAGAACATGGAGGCTCGGCCCCGAAGCAACGAGAAGCCAGCCCCAAAGGCGTTCAATGGGGATATCGTTTATCGAACCCCGCAACCGGAATCTCAGGAGCTCGGCCAGAAACTGGTCCATGTTGCTGTGAACGGTTGAGCTGCCGGTCAAGATCGAGGAGAAAGATCCGAAATCGGCAGCGATGGCGTCCAGGAACTCGTCACGCTGCGCGTGGGTCGATTCTGCCGGGACCCGGCTTATCCAGAAATCGGCGTACTGTTCGTTGATGATCCCGAGATTGGGAGGTCTCAGGTGCTTGAGGACCCTAGCGACAGGTATGTTCCCGGGATATAGCTCCTTCAAGAGGAGGCCCAGCAGGCCGTCGTCAGGATCGTCCAACTCTCCGGCCTCGATGTCGCCGAGGAGTCCAAGCAGGACCGCCGTGTGCACCACATCGCGTTTCCGGTATGCGATCAGGGTGTCGAGCGCAGCGCACCGAACCCCCGGCAGCCATGACGGATCCCGAACGATTTGAACGACGTTGTCGACCAGATCCGGCAGCGGTTCTCCGTCCCCGAGAGCCTGCAGCACCATCATGACGTGAGGCTGGTTGGGATACCCCCTCTCAGGGGCGGAGAGAATCTCATGGAACACGTTCTGCAACTCGGGCGAAACCAGCGGCCCCAGGTCCAACCGCCGCCCCATGTAGAGACAGCCCGCGTTCCCTCGCGCCTCACGGTGGAGATTCGCCAACATGTCAGCTTTTTCCTCCGTGGAGAATGTGTCCTGGTCGCCGGCGTAGAACAGGCCGCCAGGATTCAGCCGGCTCAGCTCCTTTCTCGATGGGCGGTTGTGCATCCCGAGCCAGGCCGCGAAATTGCGGAACGGACCCACGAGTTCACCGTCGAAGCCGGTGATCAGCGCGAGCACGCGTTGCAGCGGCAGGCCGTCGTCGATCAGGCCGGATACGCGTCGCGCCGCAAGGAATTCTGCAATCTGACGGTGGGCGGGTGACAGCCGTCCCTCGGACGTTCCCGTGAAGAGCTTCGTCCGCAGAACCCTGGACACGTTGCCGGCGTTTGCTCCGCCCGGAACAGGCGGATAGTCGCGTGTAGCGGTCACGTGATCCAGCTGCGTAAAGCCCGCGAGACCGGCGAGAATCTGCACCGCGCAAAGTCGGCCGGCTTCGTCCAAGAGCGATTCCGTCTCTCCGGCAGTGGGATTGACGACCGAGTGGCCGGTGTTTGGTTCTCTGACGAGCATCCGGCAGGCGAACTCGAATGCCTCCAGGCGCGACTCGGGCCAGTGGCCTCCGGACACCGCACCAGCCAGCAAGTCGACGTTCTGCGGATTCGCGAGCAGGCTGGCGATCCCGCGCTTGCGAGCTTGCACGATGAACCCCTCAGGGTCGCCGATCGCGTGATTCTCGGCGAGAATGCGCTTGACATCCTCTTCGGAAGGCGGATCCAGCTGCAATACAGTCAGCGTGCCGCCTGAGACCCGGTCGAGGCGGCCTCTGTCGTACGCGCCAAGCCAGTCGGCCCAGCGGCACGAAAGGCGGAACGGCGGACGGTCCAGCCGGTCCAGTTTCTTCAGGACCCGTTCGAGCGGCGGCCGGCCGTCCACCTCGCCCGCCCGCACTTCATCGAGGCCGTCAAGATAGAGCGTCGTGCCATGCCACTGCGGATCGTTGAAAGTGAGAAAGTCTTGAACCGTAACGACGACCCCGCCGTGCGCCTGCTGCTCCGTCTCGAGCGCCGTGGTCTTGCCCGAGCCCGGTTCGCCGATCAGAACATAGGCGTTCGACCGGGCGAAATCTGCCAAGGGAACCGACAGGTCCCCTGGACGCTCCTCGGACTGGTGTCCGACGACCACCCTACACGTCCGATGGGCGATGAAACTCATGTGGGCGCTTCGTCCTGGTCGTTCCCTGTGCCTAGCGATCGTTTGGCGTCGGTCACACCGATCCTCTACGGGCTGGACCTAGCGAATTAGTCGCCCCGGAAGGAGCCCGAACGTCGGCGCATTGCGCTGGGAGCCATCCGCCTGGCCGCATAAGAGGATGGTAATTGTTGTAGATCGACATGGCCGATCCGATTCACGCACCCGACTCATTTGTCTTCAAGACGGATCGCCCCTGGCCGAATCCAGCCTTGGAGGTTGCAGCCGTCGTGGGCCACGCAGCCCCGGACAGCGTGCGACTGTGGCTTCGCACCGGAGCGCTCGGGAACTTCACCCTGCTGCTCTACTCGACCGAGGAAGCAGCGGCTGGGGAGCTGCCGGGAGCGGAGGGCCAGCGCCAAACACCCTGAACCCGGTGAAAATCAAGGACGTCGCTATACAGATACTTACTAGCTCCGGGCAGGACTCTGAGAGGAGGGCACTAAACCTCCTGACCCTCACAAGCCGCCTTGATGGCTCTCCTGAGCTCAGGCCACCACGCGTTTTCAAAGCCAAGTTTTGACAGCAGCACCTTGATGACACCGCGAAGCAGGTACTCAGCGGTGAAAACGAAAGGGCCGCTATAGGTGGGATTGGAACCACAGTATTCGGGACTTGGAAGCTCAACTCTATGGACGATCGCGTTCCGTGCCTCGCCAAACTGGATGAACCAATCCTCCAGGTCCGTGATGCGTGTGGAATTCCCTTTTCCCCAGGTTCGGAGGTGGACAGGCTTCTCATCAGGAGACCAAACCAAGGTCTCGGAATCCTTCTCCGTTGTGTGTGGCAACGCCTCGAACATCTGTCGGAGCGTGCGGGCACTCTTCCAGTTCTCATGCGTTCCCGTGAGCGCTTCAAAGGCTGTCTTCAGATAGACCAGGCGCTCTGGCCATTGAATGGCTGAGGTGTTGAGCCAAGCCTTCTCGAACCATTCAAGCGCAACCCGAACCCGATCGGCAGTTGGGGCCTCACCAGGGAAGCGAAGCGAGCGGAGCACTGTCTCATAGGTGCCAGTCATGACCAGGCGGTCCGGATGGCAGACGAATCCGGGCATATGGAGGTCGAGGGGTGGCCTCAACACCAAGTCGCGATCGCTGATCGTGTAGCCACCGACACTCACCCTGACCAGTTCGCCTCTGGTCAGGGTGACGCGCCCGTGATCCAGATCTATAGGCCATGCGTGCAATTCTGCGTTGTCAGCTGTAAGAGTCGCCCATCCTTCTTGAGGGCCTGTCTGAGACCTTGGGTTGCCGTTGACGTAGGCAAATACGAGCGAAAGCCTGAGTGCGCTGAGTTCCTCATCCGGCGGCTTTTGACCATCCAATGGTTTCCCGGCCTTGCAGAGGATCGCCGGATTGCCGATGGGTTCGCCGTGTGGCCCGACGAACTTCTGCAGAAAGGCCGCTGCTTGGTCCTTGAACCGCGAGTCCGCCCACCGGTCGTTGAAGGACTCTAGCGATCCCAACTCCCAATCGGAAAACGCAACTACCTCATCCGGCGAAATGGGAAGGTAAGGGCAGAAGAGCAGCCAAGGATGCGACACGGAGCCCAAGCGTAACAGGGCAAGCCACAGGCATTTCCAAAGAGCTGAGGGGTGCCAACGGATCCCCCAGCGGCCCCATCGGTTCGTTGAAGCTGACTCTCCGCCGAGACACCGGTCGCCACCGGAACGATCCGATTACCGCTCCGACTGAGCGTCATCCATGAAGGCCGGCGCCCGACTGTGCCAGTTCTTCCACTGGCTAGCGCTTCGCGTAGCACCGACCTTCGGCATACGGAAAAATCGCCATGTTGTCCTCGAGATCGATCCTCTCGATTACGGTGAGGTCCCAGAAAAGCAGGGGATTGCATCCCTTGTCGAGATTGCCCAGCCCACCGGCCGCTTCTCCATCTCCAAATGGAGAGAGAAGAGCATACAGTTCGCCTGCCGGTACACGGAAGCCGTTGCCGGCCAGCTGTGCCACCCGTGCTATCGGCGCAGTAATCAGGTGTCCGGTCGAGATCGACCTGCCGGAATTCAGGATTCGCATCCAGGAATCGTTGTCTCCGACGGGCCGCCCAACTACAGCCACCCGCTCAAGCTCGGAATGGGACAGCAAGGCATATCGAGTGGAATCGAGCAACTCGCAAAGGAACGAATGCTGAGCCGTTCCAAGGAGCGTCCCGATGTAGCGCGCCTTGGAATAGACCGCGTGCAGGTCGTCCAGCGGGTAAGGCGTCTCGTCCCGACGGTCAACGATCACATGCTCACGCGGATGGCGCTGGCAGTATGCCTACAGATAGTGCTCCTGCGCTTTCGCAAGCGCCGAAATAGCGCCAGCCAGCCGTTCGATCCGATTGCCGTGGTCGAGAGTGTTCGAGGTCAGGCCCCGTGATGACTGACCACAGAGTCGCCGGAACGGCTATTCACAAGTCCTTCATTCTTGCCGCCGAAGCGGCGGGTATTCCAGATTCGGCGAGCGATCCTGCCCGTCCGGTGTCGATGACGGTCTAGAGTCACAACCCGCTTCTTCCGCAAGCCCTCGTAGGAGCGAGGGGCGCGGCTGCATGCAGATTAGCGAGCTTCACTCACCCTTGGAACCATCCTTGCGTGGAGTCCCCTGCTCCAATCGAGATCGCCAGGTCCCAGGTGACGGCCGATGTTTCCATGACGTCTAGTCCTTGAATCGGGAACTATCCAGTTGGCTGCAGGCCGAGCGTGTACTGGCATAGAAGCAGGCCGACGACGACTCCCTGACCGAAAAAGAAGAAATACAGTCCCCACCTAAAGAACCTGTAGTGTGCGATCGGCTCCTGATTTAGGTAGTCCCGGATGGATTCTCGATGGGCGATTAGCGTCACTAGCGCAGCAACCACCGCTGCACCGGCACTGATCCAAGCTGCATAGATTGTCGGCATGAAGCGGCTCCAATCTACCACCATCCTTGCCTTGCTCGGACCCCTGCCTTCAAGTTGCACTCTTACTCATGCAAGGTAACGGTTGCCGTACTTGTGGACTGTGAAGGCATGCGCCAGCCGGCGAGTGGGTTGGAGTCGCTTCGATCCGCCTGGACTGTTGAGAATCCTCCGGGATGAGATTCCTTTTCCCGAAATACGCACTGCTCGTCCTTCCCCAGCGACTCGGTCAAGTGCGGGTGAGAACGGATGGAGGCTCAGGTCTTGCGCGGCAGCTTGACTCATCTTCGACAGTTTGGTTTTTGTGACCTAATAGATTCAACAACTTAGACCCCCGAAAATACGGACGTGGCACTACACGGCTCCATTGTGGCATCGATTGGGGGCAACCCTGCATTAATTTGCCGGGCTGGGTGGGTCCTGTATCCCGGGGACCGGCTGCAGCGTCGTTCCGCGGTCGTCCCGGCGCACCGCTGGCGGCAGGCTCGCCCCCACGCAGCGCACGATCTGCGCCACCGCCCCCTGCGCCTGCGTCCGCACCGCGAACCGCTTGCCCTGCAACTCCACCACCGTCTCCGACAGCCGCCCCAGATCGCGCACCACATCCGCCCACTCCGCCTCGATGCCCGCCTCCCGCATGCGCCGTCCCAGCTCCTGCTTCAGCACCAGCGCCAGGAACGAGCAGAACACGTGCCCCCGGATCGCCTCGTCCGTGCGGTGATACACCGGCCGCGTCCGCAGCAGCGACTTCGCCTCGCGGAAGCAGCGCTCCACCCGCCACAGCTCCTTGTACCGTCGCACCGCCTCCTCCGCACTCAGATCCGCTCGCACCCGCAACGCCCACAGCCCGTCGTAGCGCTCCTCGGCAGCGACCTTCTCCTCGTCGATCGCGAACCCCTCCCCGCGGGCCTCCAGGTACCGTCGGAACCCCCGGTTGCCCACCAGCTCCTTCGCCCCCCCGCCCAGCTTCGCCTGCAGCTGGGCCACGATCTCCTCCCGCACCGCCTTGTCCCGCCGTGCCTGCTCCTCGTTCCGGCACAGCACGTAGCGCCGCTCCGCCGCTGCCTGCCCTGCCTTGGGAGGGTCCGTGACGAGCACCTCGCGCACCCCCAGCTCCAGCGGCTCCTGCCGCCAGGCCCGCTCCACCTCGATCCGCGTCTCTTCCTCCTCCGTGCCCAGCACCCGCTCTCCGAACTCCTTCGACGACCGCATCCGCACTCCCAGGATGTAGCCCCAGCCCTGCTCCTCCAGCGCCTGCATGGTCGCCTTCGCGATCATCCCCCGGTCCGCCACCAGGCACACCTGCCCCACCCCGAAACGCTCCCGCAAGCGCTCCGCCACCGGCAGCAGCGCCGTCACGTCCGCCGTGTTGCCCGGCCAGATCTCCGAGCACACCGGCTGCCCCGCGCTGTCCAGCACCGCGCCCACCACCAGCTGCCGGCACTGCGGCCGGAAGTCCTTCGACTTGCCCCGCCGGCCCAGCTCGGTCCCGCCCTGGCCGTGGAAATAGTGCGAGGTGGTGTCGAAGAAGACCAGGTCCAGCGCGCTGAACAGGTCGCGCCGGCGGGCGAACAGGTCCTCCTCCAGCTCGTCCTTGACGCAGCGCACGGCCGTGGCGGCCTTCCCGCCGTCCTCGGGCGGCTCGCGCGGAGCGGTCGCGCCCTGCGGATCCGGGAGTTGCTCGCCGAGCCAGGCCATGGCGCGGTAGAAGTGCTGCAGGTCGAGGGCAGCGGCCCCGTCGACAGCCTGGTCGCTCATCCAGCGGAGGGCCTGGCGATCGGAGCCGGGGGCGATCAGGCGGTGCAGGACGGTGAGGAAGACGGCGCGTTCGACGTCGAAGGCGAAGCGCCGGGGGGCGAGGGCGGCCCGGAGGGCGTCGCGGCAGCCGGTGAGGCGCCAGAGGGGTTCGAAGACGAGGGCGGGGCCGAGGATGCGGGCGGGGAAGCCGTCAGCGAGGGCAGAGTCGCGGGCAGCGAGGACAGCAGCCTGTTGGGAGAAGCGGGCGACGGAGAGGAGCAGGCGGTCGAGGGCACCGGAGTGCTGGAGCTGGTCGAGGCGGCCGAGAGTGGCGAGGATGCGCTGGCGGACCCTGGGGCCGTCGCGGAAGGACTCGACGAGTTGGAGGTAGGTGCGGTTGCCGGTGGACTTGGAGCGGAGGAACATGGCCGATCCGTACCATTACATGGTACCGGGAATATGAGGGTTAAATCAAGGTAAAACAGGAAAACATCGGGCAGATATCCCAAACTAACGTGGCACTACAGATTTCGCAAAATGGCACTTTGGAGGTCGTAAACCCTTTAGAATCAGCATCGGCCTCAAAAACGGTGTCGAAGATGAGCTTGACTACGCACTCGGGCACGATCGTGGGTCTTCGATGTCGGTGAGTCAGACGGAGGCGGTGAGGGACAAGTGTCCGGAACGACCGCCGCCGGACTCATGCTTGACCGGAATGGAACCGCATCTCTCATCGAGCGAACCGCGATTCATTCGATCCGCCTCGTACCTCGCAAGCCACGGGGCCACCGGCATCGAGTACGTTCTCGCGGGTGGCGTTCCGACCGGGCTCGGCGCTGCCTTGGGATCCTGGCGAGTCGGTTGCAGCGTTGCGAGTGGTTGCTGGGAGCCGCCCCACCCTGTCAGTTCCGCAGGCATCTAGGCAGCTCTTGTGGCTGTTCCGGTCTTGCCGTACAGGTTCACAGCGCGGGCTGATCGCGGGGCATTGTTGATCGTTCCGGATGAGAGTGTTGCGCACAACGCGCTGGCTCGTCTCGGTCCGCAGCCCGTTCTCCTTGTTGGAGGGCGCGGCTCTTCTGAGGGCTCCTACACTGTGCCCAGCCTGCAATGCGGTAGCCAATGCCGTGCTCGTTGAAGATGTGGGTAGGGTTGGCTGCGTCGTCGCTGATCCTCCCCCGAGGCCTCTGCGCGCCCGTGCGCACGCGATCCGTGTCGTCCGAGCCTCGCAACCCCCACACCTGCTGAAGGAGCGCCTCCGCAGTCACGATTCTTCCGCCATTGACCGGCAGGATGCGCAACAGCTTGAATTCCCTGACCGCGAACACCAAGGGCGCTCCGGACCGCATGGACTGGCACGCGTTCACGATTTAGGAGTGTCACGGCACCTGATCCAGGCGAGCGGATTGACCGGTTCTCTACGGGGGGCGCCGGCAGGGGAGAATTGGTTCCCGCTTGGAAGTGACGGACAGGCCGCGCAAGGTGGTTGAACCAGGGCCTGGGTGTGCCTATGACCTCCGACTTGCGCAAAAGGCGTCGATGACCACAGTTAGTGCGAGATCAATCTCACCTGTCTCAAAACTGGCGAACGGTTCCTCGTAGGGATACCTCCACTGCACGTTGGCGCGGCGGTGCTCACGCAAGACGTCGCGAAGCGGATGCATCTTGGCCGCGAACATGGCTTGGAAGTCTGCGTTCAGATTTCGAAAACGCGGGTCCTCAGCGCACACCGAGTGCGGGCTCAGTTTTCGCATGCTTGCTTCGAGCATCTCCTGGGTGTCCGGGTCCAAGAGTTCGAAGAGTTCCAGCAAATCATGAGTTCGGACAGGGACTCTTCCCTGGTCGGAACAATGCCAGGCCTTCAGTGCGATCTCTGTCGCGAGCGACAACAGGATCGCGCCCGCCAAGCCCCTGCCTATGAACAGCCGATGGTCCTCGTGCCCGGCTGTCTTGCCATTCTTTTCGAGTTCCTTCACAACGTTTTGCAAAGACCTCGCATCCTCAATCATTGAATGCGCGTCCCACCTTGCGCGATTGTTCTTCTTGTCAGGCATGACCGTTCCTTGTGTTCGCAGGTACTGTGCCCTCGGGATGTGTTGCGACCTCGTTCCAATAACGAGGGTCGGCGATTCGAGGCAGCGTCGCGACGCCCCGAAACCCCGTAGCTCGGTACCGGCTCAACTGATTCTATTTGGCATCCACCCTGCACCGGAGCCTGCAAGCAATTCGGACGACCTCAGAATGGCGAAGTCATTGCGCCAGGGCAAGCCCTGGCAAGGAGGATGCCATGAGCTGAAACCTTGCATCGCGAGCCAGCAGGTTCAACTCCTGCCCGGCAAAGGCGCAGCCCGCCAGCCGGAAGCGAGTGTTGCATGGCGTGTGGCAACACACGTCGTGAAGCGTACACAGCAGGTGGTGAAGCGACGCTATTGAGCCTCGAAATCATCAATGTCGACGCCTTCGTTTTTGATTTGGCGGGGGCAGCACCGGAAGCGCCGCGATAGGTGAGGCGCAACGGGTCGTCCGGGGTCCGAGAACGTCTGCATAGCCACAGGATGGCTCGCCGGGGAACCTGGGAGGCCCCGTACTGTCCACGCATGATGGCCGGAACACGGACCACTGGCCGAAACAAAGGGTCCGGGCCCGCCCCTGCCTGCGGGGGGTCGGGAGCGAACAAGTAGGCAAGGCGTGGTACCGGCTGGCGAACCAATAAGCCGAAGGGATGCAGTGCAGGGAGTCGTAGCGCCCTCATAGTACTGATGACGGCGGGGAACCGGGGCCACCGGGACCCGCCCGAGGGAAGGGGGGCGTCACATGGACAGAACCACTGGAAGGAAACGTTGGAGGAAACCATGAGTTCCACAAACACGTCCACGAAACGACAGTGGATAGCCGAACAGGCGAGGGAGCACCCCGAGCGGGTGTTCACGACGCTGCACCGCTTCATTGATCTCGAATGGATGCGGGAGGCGTATCGGTTGACGCGCAAGGATGGAGCAGCGGGTATCGACGGCGTGACGGCCCCGGACTACGACAAGGACCTGGAGGCCAACCTGTTGAACCTTCTAGGCCGGATCAAGTCCGGAAGCTACATCGCGCCGCCGGTCCGGCGGCACCACATCCCGAAAGCGGACGGCTCGATGCGCCCCCTCGGCATCCCTACATTCGAGGACAAAGTGGCGCAAAGAGCGATCGTGATGCTACTGGAGCCGGTGTACGAGGCGGACTTCCTGCCTTGCTCGCACGGGTTCCGCCCGGGCCGTTCCGCCCATGACGCCTTGCACGCAGTGCGGAAGGGCGCGATGGATGGGATGCGCTGGGTGATTGACGCGGATATTTCGAAGTATTTCGATACGATCTCGCATCAGCACTTGCGGGAGTTCCTCGACCTGCGGATCAAGGATGGAGTAGTTCGGCGGATGCTGGACAAATGGCTCAAGGCTGGGGTGCTCGAAGAGGGCATCCTGCAACGGACCGGAAAGGGCACTCCTCAGGGTGGTGTGGTCAGCCCCTTACTCTCGAATCTGTTTCTGTGATGTTGGATCCAACATCACAGGTATCATGTTGGGAGTCCAGACATGTTGGCAGTTCGCCACAAGTGCCTTTAGACACTGAGCGTTATGAACGAAACTCCCAACATGACTGGTTAGGCCGGATCGATGCCGCGAGAGCCGGTTCCGGTCGTCAGAAGGCGGCAACAAGGGAAGCGGGCAGGCATTGCGGTATCCCTTGGCGATGGCATCGAACATGTTGGTCGGGGGCCAAATCGCCCGTTCAGGGCATGCGGGCCTCGCTAAGGGTCGAGAGTAGCCCGGAGAGTCAACCGCCAAGGCGGTGTTTGGTAGAGCCTCGGATAAGGAGGTTCTTATCATGTTCCAAACACTGTTTCGTGATCCGGCGGTGCTGCGCCGCCATCGAGAGGGTCCGCTGCTCAAGGAGCGTGTTGCCTATCTGCAGGAACTAGCGTCCAGCGGTCTGGCTCACGGCACCATGGTCGGCAGGGCCGTGAATTGCCTGAGGGTTGCGGTTGCGATCAGCCGTCACCCCCCGGAGCACGTGTTTGGCCTGGACGAAGTCGGGGCGTTGCTGCCCTCGCTTAACGATTCAGGTCCCGCGGCTGGCGAGCCGGTCCGATCGCCAAGCCCTGCCCGTTTCCGGGCCACGGCTATCGAGTTCCTTGACAGTCTGGGCCGACTACGGCCGGACCCACCCCGTGATCGAGGTGAGCACGAGGACAAGCTGGACACATTTCTCGCCCGCCAGCGCGAGTTCTACTGGCAGTCCGAGGCTACCTGCCGGACGGCCCGCTGGCATCTGCAGGCCCTCCTTGACCATCTGCATCAGCGGGCTGTCGCCTTGTGCGAGGTTACGGCCGAAGACCTGGACCGCTTCTTCGAGGCCATGAGTTTGCGTTGGAGTCGGGGTTCGCTCGCCGGAGCGGCCGGCTCCCTGCGCCAGTGGCTGGATTACTGCGCCCAGCGCGGATGGGTCCGGCCTGGCTTGGGCGCGACCATTCAGGGACCGCGACGGCACAGATTGGAGGGACTTCCCATCGGTCCGCCATGGGAGACCGTCGGTCGGATGCTCGACGCGATCGGAAGCGACGAACCGGCAGCGATCCGTGACCGCGCGATTCTCCTGCTGCTGTCCGTCTACGGCGTGCGATCCGGCGAAGTGGGGCGACTGTGTCTCGACGACATCGACTGGAGCCGTGACCGGATCGTCTTCGAGCGGTCCAAGAGCCGGCGCCGGGAAGAGTTCGCGCTCCATCCTCTCGTCGGCGAGGCGATCGTCCGCTACCTGCGGTTGGCTCGGCCGCGTGCGAGCAGCCGGTGGGTCTTTCTCACCGTGCGCGCGCCACACAGGCCTCTGACCGCCGTCGCGCTGCACGGCATCGTCCAACGCCGCTACCCCGAGGGGGAGGTGCCGCCCCGGGGACGCGGGCCGCACGGGCTGCGCCACGCTTGCGCCCGGCATCTTGTCGAGTCCGGGCACAGCTTCAAGCAGGTGGGCGACCATCTCGGCCACCGGAGCCCGGCCAGCACCAGTGTGTATGCGAAGGTCAACCTCCGTTCGCTGCGCGAGGTGGCCCCGGATGATCTGGGAGGCCTGGCATGACCGTTGCCGCTGCTGTCGAGTCATATATCCGAGCTAAGCGCTCCCAAGGCGCAATCTACCAGAAGATCGAGCCCCTGCTGCGCTCCTTCGCCCGGACCGTCGGCGACATCTCGGTCGAGGAGGTCTCCCCCGACGCGATTCGGACCTTCTGCCGGGGCCACGGCCCGCCCACCCGATGGCAGGCGAACAAGTACAGCACGCTCAGGAACTTCTTCCAGCATCTGGTGGCCCGCGCGCACTTGAGCGCCTCCCCTGTGACGGACCCTCCTCCGTGCGTGCGCCGCGACTTCGTGCCGCACATCTACTCCCGGGCGGAGGTGCGGCGACTGCTCGACGCGACGCGCATTTTGGAGGACCGCTCCCGCCCGCTGCGGCCCCAGACCTTCCGCACCTTCCTGCTACTGCTTTACGGCACCGGCCTGCGTTCTTGCGAGGCGCGGCGCCTACGGCTTTGCGACGTGGACCTGGACCAACGTCTTCTCCGAGTTTGGGACACGAAGTTTTTCAAGTCTCGTCTCGTGCCCTGCGGCATGGATCTGCGTGCTGCCTTGCAGACGTATCGCGAAGCGCGCCAAGCCCTGCCTCTCCCGTCCGCGGACCGATCTGCCTTCCTGGCCACCTCCCGCGGTGGCACGCTGTCGGCCGATTCCGTGTCCCGGACCTTCGCACGTGTCCGGGACCATGCCGACGTCCGCCACGATCCCCAGGCTCGCTGGCAGCCGCGCCTACATGACCTGAGACATAATTCCGAGTCCCGGATTATTCCGAGTCAACCTCAGACAGGTTCTTAGAACTTTTGTAGATTCAATGCGATAGAAGGGACCACGGTGTTCATTACTCGGAATAATCCGATCGTCTTCCCCAGATGGCTGTCCCGCTCCCATGCTGGGGAGACCTATGTCTATCGAACTCTTCTTCCCCAATCCAGAAAGCCAACAGAGGTTGCGGGACGGGCCGCTCGCTGACGATATCGAGGTGTTCGCTGCTTGGCTCGCAGTTGAAGGCTACGCCTGTTTCACGGCCAAGCAGAAGCTGCAGTTCGCTGCGGATCTGAGCCGTTGGATCGAATCCCGCGAGCTGGCCGTTGAAGACCTCGACCATAAGCGAGTCGAGGCCTTTCGGTCCGATCGTGATCCGCGGCGCCAGCGACGCGGCGACGCAGCGACCGCCCGCCAATTGCTGGACTCGCTGCGCGACTCCGGCCGTATCCCGCCCCCTCGTTCCGATCCGCCTGGCGACGATCCGCTTGAGCAGATCACCCGCACCTACGAACGCTTCCTGGTGGACGAGCGCGGCGTCAAGCCGGCCACCCTCACGAACTACCTGCCCACCGTCCGAGCCTTTCTCGTCGACCACTTCGGGACGCGAGACATCGCTCTCGAAAGCCTGTCTGCGCAGGACGCCAATCAGTTCATCCTGCGTGAGGCGCAACGTCTCGGCCGCCCCAGGGCCAAGCTGGTCGGCACGATCCTGCGCAGCTTCCTCCGCCATCTGCACCAGCGCGGCGCCATCTCCGCAGACCTCGCCGGAGCGATTCCGCCGGTCGTGAACTGGAGCCTGACGGGCCTGCCGAAATCGCTCAAGCCAGAAGAGGTCGGGGCGATCCTCTCCGGCTGCGACCGGAGCACCGTGGCTGGACGGCGCGACTACGCCATCCTCCTGCTGCTGGCCCGGCTGGGGCTGCGTGGCGGCGAAGCGGCCGCGCTCACTCTGGACGATTTCGACTGGGACGCCGGGATCGTGACAGTGCCCGGCAAGGGACAGCGGCGCGAGCCCCTGCCCGTGCCCTGTGAGGTCGGCGAGGCGGTGGCGGACTACTTGCGCCAAGGTCGTCCGCCTGGTTGCCCGACCCGCCGGGTTTTCGTTCGCCTGAACGCGCCGCATCGGGGATTCGCTTCCACCGTGGCCATCGACGACATCGTGCGCCGCGCGCTGGCAAGAGCACACTTGGACCCGCCCTTCAAGGGAGCCCACTTGCTGCGGCATTCCCTCGCCACCGGGATGCTCCGCAACGGCGCCACGCTCGAAGACATCGGCCAGATCCTGCGGCATCGTCATCCCGAGACCACGCAGATTTACGCGAAGCTCGATCTGGAAGCGCTCCGCACCGTGGCACCGCCCTGGCCCGGAGGTGCGGCATGAAGGATCTCCTGACGCTCCTCGACGAGTATCTCGCCACGCGGCGCGCCCTCGGGGCCGGCCTTGCCGGCACAGAGCGCATGCTGCGGAGCTTCCTCGCGTTCCTCGGGCAGCGCGAGGCTGCCTGCATGACGACGCAGCTTGCCCTGCAATGGGCGACCTCTCCCAGCCACGCGCAGCCGGCCTGGCAGGCACAGCGACTCGGGGTCGTGCGCGCCTTCGCGCACTATGCAAGTGCGGCGGACCCGTGCCACGAGGTTCCTCCCGCGGGACTGCTCACCGCCCAGTATCGTCGCGCAACTCCTTATATCTACAGCGATAAGGAGATCGCCGACCTGATCGGCGCAGCGCAGCGGCTGCGCGGAAACACGAACTTGCGGGCTCGCACCTACTCCACGCTCCTGGCGTTGCTGGCCGTCACCGGGATGCGCTCGTCCGAACCGCTGCGCCTGGACCGGAACGATGTCGATCTCGCCAGCGGCGTGCTGACGGTCCGGCATTCCAAGTTCGGGAAATCGCGCTGCCTGCCCGTTCACGAGTCCACGCGCCAAGCTCTGGCCGACTATGCGGCACAACGCGATCAACTCTGCCCGCATCCCGTCGATCCGGCCTTCTTCCTCTCCGAGCGCGGCACCAGGATCGTGCAGAACACGCTGCAACAGACGTTCGTGCAACTGTCGCAGCAAGTGGGCTTGCGGGGCCGGTCGGATTCGCGGGGCCCTCGCTTGCATGATCTGCGCCATAATTCCGAGTCCCGGATTATTCCGAGTTGCGCCCAAGTGACTACCCAATAACCATGTGAAATCAATGTGTTAGTAGACTCCACGCTGTTCGTAACCCGGAATAATCCCTTCGTCTTCCCGGTCCGATTGGTCCGCCACCATGCTGGGAAGACTTATGTCTGTCGAACTCTTCTTCCCCAATCCAGCATGCCGGCGGAGGGCGCGTGACGGCCCGCTAGCCGACGATATCGACGCATTCGCTGCGTGGCTTGCAGCCGAAGGCTACGCGCCCGTCACGGCCAAGCAGAAGCTTCAGTTCGCTGCTGATGTGAGCCGATGGCTCACGTCCCGGAAGCTGGCTGTCGATGATCTCGATGGCGATCAGATCGCGGCATTCCATGCCGCTCGTGAACCGCAACAGCGGCGACGCGGCGATGCGGCGACCGGTCGCCAATTGCTGGATCTGCTCCGCGTCACCGGGCGGATCCCTTCCCCGCATTCCGATCTGCCTGGCGATGACCCGGTCGAGCGGATCGCACAGACCTATGAGCGCTTCCTGCTGGACGAACGCGGTGTCAAGCCGAGCACGGTCGCGAATTACCTGCCCACGGTTCGCCGCTTCCTCGCCGAGCGCTTCGGTGGGGGGGACTTCGCGCTCGGGAGCCTGTCCGCGCAGGACGCGATTCAGTTCATCCTGTGTGAGTCGCAACGCCTCGGCCGTGCCAGGGCCAAGCTGGTCGCCACGATCCTGCGCAGCTTCCTACGCCATCTGCACCAGCGCGGTGCCATCCTCGCCGACCTGGCTGGAGCGATTCCGCCGGTCACGAACTGGCGCCTAGCGGGCTTGCCGAAATCACTCCAGCCGGAAGAAATCCAGTCGATCCTCTCCGGCTGTGATCGCAGCTCCGTGGCTGGACGGCGTGACTACGCCATCCTCCTGCTACTAGCTCGGCTGGGTTTGCGCGGCGGCGAGGTGTCAGCGCTCACGTTGGACGACATCGATTGGGATGCGGGAATCGTGAACGTGTCCGGCAAGGGACAGCGACGCGAGCCCTTGCCGCTGCCCTGCGACGTCGGAGAGGCCGTGGCGGACTACTTGCGGAACGGCCGACCTCCGGGCTGTCCGACCCGGCGGGTCTTCGTCCGCCTGAGGGCGCCGCAGCGGGGCTTTGCGTCCACCTCAGCCATCGACGACATCGTGCGCCGAGCCTTGGCCAGAGCACAGCTGGACCCGCCCTTCAAGGGGGCCCACTTGCTGCGGCATTCCCTCGCCACCGGGATGCTCCGCAACGGCGCCTCGCTCGAAGACATCGGCCAGATCCTGCGGCATCGTCATCCCGAGACGACGCAAATTTACGCGAAGGTCGCTCTGGAGGCACTGCGCACCGTGGCGCTGCCCTGGCCCGGAGGTGCGGCATGAAGGATCTGTTGACGCTCCTCGACGAGTATCTCGCCACGCGGCGCGCGCTCGGGGCCGGCCTCGTCCGCGCCGAGCGCCTGTTGCGGAGCTTCCTCGCGTTCCTCGCGCGGCACGAGGTCGCCTGCATTACGACGCAGCTCGCCCTGCAATGGGCGACCGAGCCCAGCCAAGTGCAGCCGGGCTGGCAGGCGCAGCGACTCGGGGTCGTGCGCGGCTTCGCGCGCTATGCGTGCGCGGCGGACCCACGCCACGAGGTTCCTCCCCAGGGACTGCTCACGGCCCAGTATCGTCGCGTAACCCCTTATATCTACAGCGACAAGGAGATCGCCGACCTGATCGGTGCAGCGCAGCGGCTGCGCGGAAGCACCGACTTGCGGGCTTGTACCTACTCCACGCTTTTGGCGTTGCTGGCCGTCACAGGGATGCGCTCGTCCGAGCCGTTGCGCCTGGACCGCGATGACGTCGATCTCGCCAGCGGCGTATTGACGGTCCGGCATTCCAAGTTCCGGAAATCGCGATGCCTGCCCGTTCACGAGTCCACGCGCCAAGCCCTGGCCGACTATGTGGCGCAGCGCGATCGACTCTGCCCGCATCCCGTCGATCCGGCCTTCTTCCTCTCCGAGCGCGGCACCAGGATCACGCAGAACACGCTGGAACGGACGTTCGTGCAACTGTCGCAGCAAGTTGGCTTGCGGGACCCGTCGGATGCGCGTGGCCCTCGCATACATGATCTTCGCCACCGATTTGCCATCGGCACCCTGCTGCGGTGGTATCGCGAGGGTCTGGATGTCGAGCAGCAGACCCCTCGTCTGGCGACCTACCTCGGGCATGTGCATATCAGTGACACCTACTGGTATCTGACGGCCACTCCGGAACTGCTCCAGCTCGCCGCCCGGCGGCTCGACCGCACGGCTCGGAGGCCCGCATGAAGCCCTCTGGAGAATTCCCCCGGTTGCTGGCCGCGTTCTTCACTGACCGCCTCATGCAGCAGCGCCAGGCCAGTCCGCATACCATTACCAGCTACCGGGACACCTTCCGCCTGCTGGTTCAGTATGCCCTGCGCGAATTGCGCAAGGTACCGGCCGCCTTGGACATCCGCGATCTGGACACGGATTTCCTCGGGGCCTTCCTGACCTACTTGGAGACCGAGCGGGGCAACGACGCCCGCAGCCGCAACACCCGCCTGGCCGCGATCCGCTCATTCTTCGGCTACGTCGCGGTACAGGAACCGCAGCATGCGGCCCTGGCGCAGCGTGTGCTGGCGATGCCCGCTAAGTGCTACACGCGCCGTCCAGTGGACTTCCTCGACCGCGACGAAATCGAGGCCTTGCTACAAGCCCCCGATCTGCAGACACGGGCCGGGCGCCGTGACCGCACGCTGCTACTCGTCGCCGTGCAGACAGGTCTGCGAGCGTCCGAACTGATCCTGCTGCGCTGCCAGGATATCCAGCTCGGTCCCGGTGCCCATCTGCGCTGCCAGGGCAAGGGCCGCAAGCTGCGCTGCACACCATTGCGCCGGGACGCGACGGCGGCTCTGAGGGCCTGGCTGGACGAACGCCAAGGCGAGCCGGATTCGCCCGTGTTCCCGAACCAGCGCGGAGGCGCTCTCAGCCACGATGGACTCGCCTACCTGCTGGCCAAGCATCTGGCCGTCGCCAGGCAAGCCTGTCCCTCTCTACAAGGCAAGCGAGTCACTCCCCATGTCCTGCGCCACTCCGCAGCCATGGAATTGCTCCAGAACGGCGTCGACCGCGCCGTGATCGCGCTCTGGCTCGGCCACGAGTCGGTCGAGACGACCTACGTTTACCTGCACGCCGATCTCAAGCTGAAGGAAACGGCCCTGGCCAAGACGACTCCAACGCAAGGGAAGTCGGCCCGGTACCGCCCTGATGACGAGGTCCTAGCGTTCCTGAACAGCCTGTGATTATTCCGAGTCCGGTGCGCGCAAACCCTCGAGCACCACCCTAATTCCACTGTCAACTCGGAATAATCCGGGACTCGGAATTATGACGATTATTCCGAGCTCGGAATAACCGGCACCGATTCGCCATTGGCGCCCTGCTGCGGTGGTACCGCGAGGGTCTGGATGTCGAGCAGCAAACCCCCCGTCTGGCAACTTACCTCGGGCATGTGCATGTCAGTGACACCTACTGGTATCTGACGGCCACCCCGGAACTGCTCCAGCTCGCCGCCCGGCGGCTCGACCGCACCGCCCGGAGACCCGCATGAAGCCCGCCGCTGAATTCCCCCAGCTGCTGGCCGCGTTCTTCACCGACCGCCTCATGCAGCAGCGCCAGGCCAGTCCGCATACCATTGCCAGCTACCGGGACACCTTCCGCCTGCTGGTCCAGTATGCCCTGCGAGCATTGCGCAAGGCGCCCGCAGCCCTGGACATCGACGACCTGGACACGGACTTCCTCGGGGCCTTCCTGACCCATTTGGAGACCGAGCGAGGCAACGATGCCCGCAGCCGCAACACCCGCTTGGCCGCGATCCGCTCGTTCTTCGGCTACGTCGCGGTGCAGGAGCCCCAGCATGCGGCCTTGGCGCAGCGTGTGCTGGCGATGCCCGCCAAGCGCTACACCCGCCGCCCCGTGGCCTTCCTCGACCGCAACGAGATCGAGGCCTTGCTGCAAGCCCCCGACCTGCAGAGACGGGCTGGACGCCGTGACCGCACGCTGCTACTCGTCGCCGTGCAGACCGGCCTGCGAGCGTCCGAACTGATCCATCTGCGCTGCCAAGATGTCCAACTCGGCCCGGGTGCCCATCTGCGCTGCGAGGGCAAGGGGCGCAAGCAGCGGTGCACGCCGTTGCGCAAGGATGCAGCGGCGGCCCTTCGGACTTGGATTGACGAACGCCAAGGCGAGCCGGCGGATTCGCCCGTTTTCCCGAACCAGCGCGGAGGCGCTCTCAGCCACGACGGACTCGCCTACCTGCTGGCCAAGCATCTGGCCGTCGCCAGGCAGGCCTGTCCCTCTCTGCAAGGCAAGCGAGTCACTCCCCATGTCCTGCGCCACTATTCCGCGTTGCCGAATATTCCGAGTTGATCGCTTAAGACGGGCGGAGCTCGTACTGGGTGGGACATCCGACTCGGAATATTCACAGGCTGTTCAAGAACGCCAGCAGCTGGTCGTCAGGGCGGTACCGGTTCGGTGGTACCCGAGAGGGAGTGGTTTTCGCCATAGCCGCCTCCTTCAGCTTGAGGTTCGCGTGTAGATAGACGTAGGTGGTCTCGACCGACTCGTGGCCCAGCCATAGCGCAATCACGGTCCGGTCGACGCCGTTCTGCAGCAATTCCATGGCCGCGCTGTGTCTCTTATTCCGAGCTCGGAATAATCGCCACACCTTTGCACTGGAGCGATTGACCTCGTGGTACCGCCAAGGCAAGGACGTGCAGCGCCTCCTGCCAGTGCTGTCCACCTACCTTGGCCACTCCAGCATCGCCGGCACCCAAGCCTACCTGACGATGACACCCGAACTGCTCGCCGAGGCCTCGCGACGCTTCCAGCGCTATGCCGAGCCCCGGCTCGAAGGAGACCGCCCATGCCATCCAAGCACCTGATCGGGCCGTTCGTCCGCCGCTTCCTGCTCGAGCACGTCACGGCGGATCGAAACCTCAGCCCGCACACTCGCAAGAGCTACCGAGACTGCCTGCGCCTGCTCTTCGAATACATCGCGACCGACCGCGGAACTGATCCGACACAGGTCACCGTCGAGCAAGTCGACGCCACCCAGGTGCGCGCGTTCCTGCGCCATCTTGAGGACCGTCGCGGGAACTCCATCGCCACACGCAACAGGCGACTGGCGTCCCTGCGGACGCTGTTCCGGTTCATCGCAGGCCTGCAACCCGAGCTGGTGGATCATGCTGCTCAAGTGTGCGCGATTCCGGACCGCAAAGCCCCGATCCCCGTCATGCCCTATCTCTCCAAGCGGGAGGTCGAGAGCTTGCTCGCCGTCCCGAACCGCTGCACGGACCATGGCCAACGCGACTATTGCCTTCTGCTTCTGCTGTACAACACGGGGGCCCGCGCCAGCGAGGCGACCGGGCTGACCGTCGGCGACCTTTCCCTTGTCGGCTCGCCTTGCGCCCGCTTCCTCGGCAAGGGCGGCAAGCACCGTCTCTGCCCCTTGTGGCCTCGTACGGTGGACATCCTGCGCCAGGTCCTCGGAATTCGTCTCGATGGCCCGCCCCACGCGCCGGTGTTCCTCAGCCAGCGCCGTCGGCAGCTGACGCGTTTCGGCGTGTACGAACTCGTCAAACGCGTCGCCCGCATGGCGACCCGCAGCACGCCCTCACTCGCGAAGAAGCGAGTCAGTCCCCATACCTTGAGGCACAGCACCGCAGTCCATCTGCTGCAAGCTGGGGTCGACATCAACACGATCCGGGCTTGGCTCGGCCACGTCTCTCTCGAGACCACGAATCGCTACGCCGAAGTCGATCTGGAGACCAAGGCTCGCGCCCTGCAGACATGCGTCGAAAGCCTGTCCGAACCATCCGCTGCGAACAGCCCGAGCTGGCACCGGGATTCGGATCTTATGGCATTTCTGGGGTCTCTGTAGGGCGGAACGCCTAACCAGTCATGTTGGGAGTTTCGTTCATAACGCTCAGTGTCTAAAGGCACTTGTAGCGAACTGCCAACATGTCTGGACTCCCAACATGATTCCTGCACTACGTGTTGGACCAGTGGTTCGAGCGAGAAGTGAAGCCACGCCTGCAAGGGAGATGCCTGCTCGTCCGATATGCCGATGACGCCGTGATGCTCTTCGAGAACGACCGGGACGGCCAGCGAGTGCTCGCCGTTCTGGGCAAGCGGCTCGCCCGGTACGAGCTTCGGCTCCACCCGGACAAGACGCGGTACCTGGACTTCCGACCGAACCGGCCCCGAGGGCGCGGGAAGGGCGCGGCATTCGACTTCCTCGGCTTCACCCATTACTGGGTTCGCTCGCGGAAGGGAAATCCCGTCGTGCGCCAGACCATAGCCAAGAGCCGGCTCGCACGCGCGCTACGCGCCGTCAACGAGTGGTGTCGCAGACACCGTCACGACGCGGTGCCCACGCAGTGGGCGCACCTCGCGAGCGTGCTGCGGGGGCACGGGAACTACTACGGGCTCAGGGGTAACAGCACACGGCTGTCGAGTTTCCATTACCAAGTCCAACGGATTTGGCGGAAGTGGCTATCGCGCCGCAGCCGAAAATCGCGCCTGAACTGGAGCCAGATGCGGGAACTCCTGAGGAGGTACCCTCTGCCGCGGCCTCGCGTTCGGCCTGCCCCCACCGCTCCGCTTTCCTCTTGAGCGAACCTACCATGTGAAGAACCGAGTGCGTTAGACGCGCACGCTCGGGTCCGTGAGGGGAGGGGCGCGGTAACGCCCCCTCCTACTCGGCGGCTACGGCGGATTCTCGCTGGTGACCGAGCAAGGGACGGAACTGCTCGACAGCATCGGGATGGCGGATTCCGCGGGCATGGACGCGCACAAGTGGTTATTCCAGCCGCACTAGGCGGGTGTGCTCATGGTGAAGAACGCCAAGTCCCGGGAGAGTGCGTCAAGGACCGGAATCGCCCCTCGGAGCCACCGCGATGGAGATTGGGTAGATGAAGGGTCGAGTCTGCGCCCAGTTCCGTTGTCGCCCCCCAAGGACGTTCTCTAGATCGTCAGCGAAGGCTATCGCGTCGCCAACCGACATCCCCGTACACCTCTTCGACCCAGGCTCGACGGTGATGACGACGTTCCCATTCGCACCTACTTGTGCATCGATGGAAACGTACGGGCTCGCCGTGCTGCGATACTCGGCTCCTGGGCGCAATGCTGCATCCGCATCCATAAGAACCACCTGGTTCTCGAGATTGTCCATCTCACCCAGCTTGCCGCGTTGGAAGAGACTATGGGTCACCGGCCCCCCGCCCACGCTTGGTCAGAATCGACGCTCGGGCGAAGAGGTCGACGGGTGCCGCGTGCCAATCTCGAGCCCCCCGGGAAGTGTGCCATCTTCGATGACCATTGACAGGCAGGCTAGGGTCAGCCGAGCGAGAGGAGTGGAACGTTCCCTTTTCGAAGAAATCACTCCATTCGGATGGCTTGCAGTGGATCGGCCCGACTGGCCCGCCGGGCTGGCAAGAGGCTCCCTGCAATGCCGGCCAAGGTCAGGACCAAGACTCCCGCGCCGAAGGAAAGCGGGTCGAGAGCCGTCACGCCGAAGAGTTGGCTATCCAGCAGGCGGCCGAACGACACTGCGATCGCCACTCCTCCCAGCAGGCCGACAAGCACGGGACGAACTCCCCGGATCACGACCGACCGTGCGAGTCGTCCTGGCGGCGCCCCTAATGCAAGCTGCACACCGTAATCCTTCGACCGGCGACGAGTCACGTAGCTTGTGACCGAGTACACGCCGACGATCCCAAGTCCGAGTGCCGCGAACCCGAACCAGGCAAACAGGATCAGGGTGAACCTAGGACGGCGAAGCCTCGCGCCGAGCCGCTCTTCCATAGTGCGCACGTCCGTGACGACCTGGTTTCTGTCAATGGCCGAGGTCGCGCGACGGAAGGAGTCGGATAGGCCGGAAATTGTAGAGGACCTGGCCCTGATCGCAATGAACGAGCCCCACCGGGCCCTTTGCAGCAGAGGGAAATAGATCATCGGCTCGTGAACACTGCGCGGTCCGAATTGGCGGACATTGCCGACGACGCCGACGATCGCGCAGCGGATGCCCGGCGAACTGCCGACTGCGATCAGCTTGCCGATGGGATTGCCGTCACCGAAGCGGGACTCTGCAAGTGCCGCATCCACGATGGCGACGGCGGTACTCTTCGCATCGTCGGCTCCTGTGAACTCCCGTCCGCGCAGGATTGGGATCTGCATCGCTGCGAAATAGCCTGCGTTGACCTGTGCGTATGGAGCGCTGGTCGGGGCATCGTTGTCTACTGATACGGGGATCGTCTCTCGAATCCCGCTCAGGGGCAGGGCCGTGCTTGCCCCGACATGACCCACTCCTGGCTGTGCGGCCAGGCTGGCGAGCAAGCTCCGGTAGTGGGTGTGCAGCTGCTGCTCTGTAGGGTAGTCCGCGAAGGAAAACGGAAGTCGGGCGGTCAGCAGGCCGGAAGCGTTGAATCCGAGATCAAGGGATTGCATGCGGGACACGGTCTGAAGCATCAGCAGGGTCGCGGTGACCAGCGCGAATGCGAGCGCGGCCTCCAGTGCGATCAGCGTGTCTAGTCCGCGCCAGTTGCGGTCCGGGCCCGCACTCGCCGACCGCTGGAGCCTGAGACCTTCCGCCACTCGAAGTCTCGCGGTGCGCACGATGCTGGGCAGCCCGAAACCAACGATTGCGATTCCCCCCAGGATCACGGTGAAGGACGCGCCGGCCCAGTTGACGCCGACCTCGCCCATCCTGGGAAAGAGAGCGGGGTTCATGGCCACGATGACGTCGATCAGGACGGCCGAAAGCAGAAGTCCTGCTGCCCCTCCGAGAGCAGCGATCCATAAGACGTCGCAGACGATCCCGTGCACCAGCTGGAACGGCGAGGCTCCAACGGCTGCGCGGATGGCGAACTCCCTACGTTGAGAGAGCCACCGGGCGACGAGTAATCCGACGACGTTGCAGCAGCCGATCAGCAACACCAGCACTGTGGCAGCCCAGACTGCCAGTAGCGTCGATCGGGAATGACCCACGAACTGCTCGTGAAGGGGCACGACGCGTGCCTCGAGTCCCCTGTCCTCCGCCCGTGCCGACTGGGCGATGCGGTCTGCGACCAAGTCCATCTCGGTTTCTGCTTCGGTCAGTGAGGCGGAGGTACTGAGCCGACCGACAACCCACAGGTTCCCTCGGTCCGGAAACGCCTCTTGATCCGGATCAAGGGACAACGGGACCCAGATATCCGTCTCCGGCCAGGGAAGGAACGAGAAGCTATCCGCCAAGACGCCAACAATCGTGAACAGGCGCCGGTCCAAGAGGATGGAGGCTCCGATAGCGCCAGGGTCTCCTCCGAATCGATCCAGCCAAAGCCGGTGGCTGAGGATCGCAGCCGTCGGGATATCGCCAGCGAGATCCTCGGACGTGAATAGCCTACCTGCTGCAAAAGGCGCTCCAAGCGCCGTCAGGAACCCATCGCTCACGAGCGCCCCCTGGAACTGCTCAGGCCCCTCGGGCCCCGGAACGACAAACGACCAGTCCCGGGCGGCTCCGAGCTGAGCAAATGACCGGGCAGCACTGTTCGATTCGTCGAACATTCGCCTCGAAACAGGCAGCCGTCGGCTTGGGTTGACGCTCTTCACGCTCCAAACCACCACCAGACGGTTGGGAACGGGATAAGGGAGGGGTTGTAGCAGGATGGACTCCAGCAAGCTCACTCCAACCGAACAGACCGCAAGCCCCAGCGCGAGAGTCGCGACGGAAGCACCGAAGAGGAGCGGTTGCCGCCACAGCGATCGGAAGCTACGAGTCAGGGCTCTCACTACGCGGTGATGCTACAAGTTGATGCCGGCATCGCATTGACACCGAGCCTCGATCATCTTGACATCCTGCCGATCCCAGAATCCATGATCTATTTCGAAGAGGCCTTGCGCTGGAGCGCGAACCGGACCCGATCTTCAGAGAGGTCTTGCAACAATCCTCTCAAGGCTCACCGGACGGTGGTTCGATGGGCTGTTATCGGAAGTTCCGACTCTAGCAGCCGCCTGCCGCCGGCTCAATGGTGGCAAGGGAGCAGACCCAAAGGAGGCGTGTCCGTCCCGAGCCTCCAGTAGCAGCCTTAGGGCGGACGGATCGCTGGCCCCCCGAATCCCCTAGGACGCCAAGCGCCCGCCCTCTCACCAAGCCTCAGCGGCAACGTGAACGTTCCGGTCCGAATCGTGCAGTAGATGCTCTCCCTCGGCAAGCGAGAGAGCCACCCGGCTTCTCGGCAGACAGAGGATCCCGGCTTCAATTCGCGATCTCCACGATGACCGCGAAACCACATAGGTGCCAGGGGGTCGGAGCCAATAGGAAGGTTACTGCCGGAAGCCAATTTATTGGCCGGAATCAGGTGCTGTCAAGAATTCCTCTCGAGGGCCCCATCCAGTACAGATGACACACGCGATTCGACATCCTCTGAGACCCTCAGCGCCTGTGCGAGATGAACGAGGGCAAGGCCGTATCCGAAAGCGAGGCGGCCCAACCAATGGGCGAGTTGTATATCACTCCACCAGTCGCGGTCGCCGAATCCTCCCCATCCCGCCGAGTATGTCAAGCTCAGGCCCGTCGGATGGTCGTACGTCGCGAGCGTCCCACTCCTCGCTTCCTTGGCCCACCAGGCACCGTCAAATTCCGGCAGCCGGCATTCGTCTGGCAGACACTGCCATACGGAGGCCATCTGTTCGTAGGCTGCCCGAAGCTCCGGAGCGATCACATGTTCGACGTCGGCCTCGATTTCCCAGTCGGTGATCGCTACTACGTGGTGGCAGATCTTCCGCAGGCGCCCGATCCAGTCCGGTTCGCCTACACGCATCGTGCGGTGCGGCTCGTCGATCCTCAAATGGATCTTGGCCAACTCGCGCAGCGCCTCGCGGTAGCGGTGACACTCGGCTCGGATCTCGCTCGGCGTTGGGTGGCCCGCGTTCGGGCGATTTTTCATCGATCGTGGCCCCCCTTGTTGAGACTCATGATCGCCGACACCGCGCCGTCCCGAAGGGACCGGGATTCGACCCGCACTTGCTGCAAGTGCGCCTGGGCTACTTCGATTCGTCTTTCTGCCACGACTCCATCGACAGGGCACAGCGAAGCATAGAGGTTCATGATGGCCGCCTGCTCGACCAGATAGTCCATGAAACCCGCGAACGCGAAGTCGTCCCGCGGCCCGACGCCCCCTTGCCACGAAGCACCCGACCAATCCGACTTGCCATGACAAAAGCGTTCGCTCAGGTGCCTGTACCAAGCTTCGCCACCTCGAAGCCTGGCCACCTTGTTCGTCTGCGTCAGACGCCGGAACGCGCGCACGTTCGTACCCCAAACCGTGGCCGCCTCGGCAATCGTCTTTAGCAGCTGTTCATGATCCATATCGCCTTTCGTCTGACGGATGGTAGTGTCATAGAAATCCGCGTTGGCGTACTCGAGAACCGCCCGGATGCCAACTTCTTTTTTCGGCTCGATCATCAGGTTGTGGAAGATGTGCACGACTTGTCCGGCACATTCGAGAACCGGCCGCAGCTGGACAGCGAGCGAGTGCATGTTGCCGCGTTCGTTGGCGCGCAACATCGCGACCATGTGCAGCCCAGCCTTGTGCAGCAACAGTGCGCAATACACTCGATAGGTGCCCGCCCGGTCCTTTTCCAAGACAGCTTGCAGGGATGCCGTGTCTCCATTTACCGCGACATCGAGCCAACGTTCGGTCTCGCCCACCACTCGGACCAAGTCGTCCAGCAGACTCGCCATGCCAGCGCGGTATCGGTCAACTGCAGTCGCCATCGTCACCTCGCATTCCGACCATCCACACCGAGCGTCGTTGGCCACGCCATCCGCGGCGGCGCACCGCAGATCCCCGCACCACGCCGTGCGGTCCGAAGTCCATCGGAGGATCGCTCGATTGAATCACCATGGATCCCGCTCGAGACGCGCCGTGGCCTCAACGGCGGGGGCGGGAGATTTCACGGGCTGAACGGACGCTTACGTGACGGGCCTCCGAAGCGATGACGCGCCCGAGCGACGCGTGGCATTTCCGCGGAGCCTCCAGTTCTCATAACCATACCCGGATGTTGCCATGCACGAATGGCAGTCCCGGAATAGCTGCAGGCGCTTGGCCGATCGGGTGCGAAGCCAAGTCCGCTTCATTCGGAAATCCGAGGACGCCGACTTCCTTCGCCAAACCTTGCGAACCTCTGAGTGCCGCATGAGGGAGATGCTGGCCGGCGTCGGACCACGGCGTGCGCGGATTGGATTGGACATGACCGGCCACCGGTCGACCGGGATTGCCAATACGTCGGCGAAGTCCCGGACACCTATCCGCGCCACCGAATGAATCCGCAACCAGATCGCGCAACGGAAGGCAGCCACGTGCGAGCTTCGGCCGTGGCTGGGTCTCTTGGTGACCTGCGCCCGGTTCAGAACGACCTTGCCAATGAAACCCGACGACTTCCCCGTCAACCATGGTCGCGACAATCCGTCCTGTTTCACCGGGCCAGAATCCGCCGAAAGGGAAGAGGGTGGCCTGGACGCATATTGACCATGCGTCCTCGAGGCCCGCGACACCCAAGGGCGATTCCGCCGACCATGTGCCGACACGGGTCCTCGCCGAGTTCTACAAGAGCGAGGCGGATTACAGCATCGTCTACAACGGTGCCCTTGGCGACAAGGGTTTCAGCATCGTCCTGTACCATCGCGCTGACCCAGAGTTGACGTGGTGCGCCCTGCTTCAGACCAAGCCCCCCGACTTCCGGTTCGAGCAGACCGACGCCCCGGAATGGATCGACGAGGACGGTGCGACGGCGACGATGGCGTTCGTCGGGGTGGGATCGCCACCGTGCTCAGCCGAGGACCCTCCGTGAGTGCCAAGAGCTCCAACGTCGGGTAACGCTTAGAGCACGCTCCGGCGCGACCGTGGTCCGGGGCATCGTCACTTTCGAGTCGAGGCTACTCTATACTCCCAAATCTTGTAGTCCAGCAGCCGAGGAGCGATGCCGAGCGCTCTCGCAGCGCTTCCGACCAGGCGTTCCGCCTCTTCCGCCGAAACCCGCGGCCTTTCCAGCGCCATGGCGACGAACCGGCAGACATGGACGTCACCTTTCACGAATTCGTCATCGCCCGCATACATCAGGAACATGTGGATGGTGCGGCCGCTAATCCCGGACAACTGCCGAAGCACACACTTGATCTCATCGGCAGGCTGGTGCTGGGCATCTTGGAGCGTTTCGATCCCGATTCCACGCAGTCCGATCGCTGCCCGCCTGACGTTCTCCGATTTCAAGATGGGCGTACCGGGGGAGACGTACCGGGCCCGGACGATCTCATCCTGAAATCCACCAGGGCCCAGTGCATTGCAGTGGTCGATGAGGTCCGTCAGCGTCTCCTGCTCATCCACAGGCGGAAGTTTCGTCCGGTCCGGGCGGAACCGGCGCAGACTGAAGCGCACACAATACCGCTCAATGATCGGCACGACTTGTCGGTAGTAACGAAGGCGCGGTGTGAAGAACGCGTCGATCAGGGCAATGGACAGGTGGCCTGGGTAGAATTCGTCGCCGAGTTCCGCGCCCTCAAGGTCTATCTGACGACACACCTGATCCAGCAGCCGCCGGACATCCGAATCGAAGGTCGCCATCTCTATGTTTTCCGGGTCCGATCCCCCAATGAATTCATCGTTTCACAGAGCCAGCCGGTTTAGCGGGAGCGCTGAAAGAACTCATCAGACCCCCGGAGTGCCTCGCGACAAACTTGTGGCGTGAGGGGAGAATACTCTACCGACGCTATGGAAGAGAGGACGTGGGGGCGCCTACTCATTCCAACCAAGGCAACCGGCTTGGCGCAATCCCTTGCGTCGCCGGATCACCTGATTCCGGGTCCGGTGGGCTTGTTGGAGTCGCGGGCCGTGCTCCCGGCAAGGCAGGCATGGCGTTCCCGGGAGTTGCCGAGGATCGGGTCGGCCATGGGGAAGTCGACCGGACGGACTCGCGGTAGCTTGGGCTTGCCTGGCGGTCCCTGCAAGGGGTCCAGCCGGGAACAGGGTCCCGTGCGCCAGTGATCTACCAGTCAAGGGATCGGGCACTCCTTGGTGCGGTGCCGTCCCGTCGTGGACGGACGACTCTGCGCACCACGGTTTCCGAGTAGGTCCAGCCCCTCCTCCAAGGCCGGGTTGGGCCGAGGGATGCTCATGATCGTGAACGTTGTCCGGCGGCCGAGAGCCTTTCGCATCTCGTCCCGGCACCCCTCGTTCGCAGGCAGAGGATGCCCGTCCCTGATCTCCCTGAAGGTCCCGCGGCACTGCGTCACCGGACCGAGCCACGGGGCTCAACCCTGAAGTGACATCCGCTGTGCCATGCTGATCCACGCACACGCTATCGTTGGCATAGTCGGCCCGGTGATCGCAGCCCGATGACTGTCACATGGGCTTGCGGCTGGAGCGCAGTACCGAGAACCGGAACGATTCAAGCTGGGGGAAGGGCCGTGACCGACAACTTTCTCGAATCGTTCCTCGTCGCTGGCCTGGACATGTGGCAGGACTACAACGAGTTCCTTGAAGGCAACTTTCTTTGGGGCGACGAAGCGGGAAACCTGGGTGCCGAAGAGCACCCGTTACAAGTCTTCTACGCGATGTACACTGCGCTCAGCGACGACTCCGGCCCCTTCGAGGAGGTCCTGGATGCGTTGTGCGAGCCGGACCACGATTACCAGTCCTCTGCCGACGATGACGAACGGGATGAACGGCGGGCTGAAATCATACGGGAAGTGTCGTCACACCTTCAGGACGGGCTCTATCGTTGCGGGGAGGACCGGCACGAGATCTTGCAAGCAACCGAATATTTCAACGAATCCTTGTCAGAAAACAGGAGCTTGATCGACGAAATCGGTGGCGACGAAGATCCTGGTGAAGTGGATATCGAGGCGATGATCGATGAGCTCAGGAGGCCGGTCGCGGATCTGGCATCGTCGTGGGCTTCGTCCACCTGGTTCCAAGAGTGGGAGAAGAACACGTATTCGATCGCCGAATTCGGTGCATGTCTTCAAAAGCTCCGAGTTCAGCAGGATCACGATCTGGCCATCCTGAAGGACCGCGCAGAAAAGGAGGGTGCGAAGCTGCGATCACGTTTTCGGGAGCGGCCGGGACAGGCTGACTGAAAGACGTCAACACCGATCTCACCGCCGGTGCTCGCGCAGCCGGGCACGGGTCCGACGACATCGAATCCTCCCCCAGGTACAGGGCCCGGTAGAACTCCCGAGGTGACAAGGGGTCGGCGCCCCAGCGTCGGACCGCCGAGCCGTCCGTCCAGCACTGCCCGTCCGCCAGCCTCCCTGCAGACGCGGCGAGATCGGCTCTGCACATCGACGCCTCCTCCAGCGTCGGCCCGGTCGATGACATCCTCCCGACGGGGCAAATCCGCAACTCGTCCGGCCCCCCTTCACTGGCCACCCCAGGTGACCTCAACGGTCCATTACGAACGGTGCATTGACGGAGAGCGGCCCCGGACGGGGACGGGGGCGTGCACGATGGCCATGTCGGTCACCCCAACCGGTGCGTGGCTTCGGCCGCCGCGCTCGGGCCAAGGGACCGACGAGCTCTCTATCCAGCGGCAAGGAGAGCTTTCGGATCGCCCGGTCCAAGCATCCGGTAGCCGACCCCGCGCTGGTTGATGATGTGCGCCGGCCGGGCGGGGTCGTCGCGACCTTGCGGCGGAGGCGCTTCACGACGGCGTGGACCAGCTTCGGGTCGGATTGTTCCTCGTTCAGCCCACGCCACGCCTGGCGCAGCAGGGAGTCGTATGTCAGCACCCGGCCGGCCCCGTCGCTCTCGACCCAGATGCGCCCCCGGTGGGCCTCCACCAGCCCCTTGCAGATGACCAGGCCCAGCCCGGAGCCCAGGCCGCCGGGCCTGGGCTCGCCGCTGGCGCAAGCACGGTTGGATTTGTCGCAACGGCGAACAAAGGCATGCACGGAACTGCGGCGGAAGTCACCCAGCTCGGCGACTTCGAGCAGGACTTGCGAGCGTCGAGCTTCCAAGTCAGGCAGGGAATCAGGTATGGACCCTCCTTTGTCTGGGTGTACCACTTACCCTCAGACAAGAAAGGCCCAATCAGACGAAGCGTGCCTGATTCACAGAAACGTCGCGTACCCCACTTCGAGCTACTGACGATAGAACGAAATGCGCATCTCGCAGGTGACTCGGTACATGAGGCTGCGGTGCACATCTCCGAGGTCGTTTCGCTCGAGTTCTCGCTGGATACTCAGCGCAGCCGAGCGACATGTCTCCGCAAGTTCGTGGCTGGATGAAACAGCAGAAGGCACTCCCATCTTCCTGGCCAGAGTTGGCTCACGACCGCAGCGACCCTCGTGACGGTACACTGGTCCGTTGTCGCATGGCTTCTCGAAAGCTCCTTCCTCGGCCCTAGCAAAGTATTGAACTTGATGACGATCCACCTAGAGGGTGACGGCGTAAACACGCACTGGAATGTCCATCGTTCTTTGGAGATGCTTCAGGGTCTTCAGAATTCCGCGATGCTTCTCATTCGCGAGCTGGATGATCACGTCGAGCAACGAGATAGGGGTGGTGGCAAGCACCCCAATATGATTGGAAATGCCGTGGCTGCAATTGTATTGACTTCATATGCAGCAGAAATCGCATTAAAATCGCTCCATGCACAGACTAAGCCGGACGAACCGCCACCCCGCGGTCACTATTTGCTAGAACTGTACGATCAGTTGGACCCGGAAACGAAACTGGAAGCGCAAGACCTGATACGCAAGCTGAAGCCAATCGGTTCCCCACAATGGATTGGCGAGGCAACGGATATTCGATCCCTGATAGAACAAGGAAACACGAATTTCTCGGATTGGCGATATCTCCCGGAAAGGCCAAGAATGACCAGCGGGGTGCCGAAGGTTCTCGTGAATATAGTGCAGGTGATTCAGCACCTATGTCTCCAGCAAGCGTTGGGTTCTCTGCGAAACGCGGATAATGGGCTAGGCGATCAATAGGCTCGGTACGTCTTCAACGGCATTTCCTGGAAGACTTCAATAGTGACCGGTTCGCGGCCTCGCACCGCCAGCCTCGAGGCTATGTCCGGCACTCTGCGAAACCGCCGTTCCCGGATTCGACCGCTCTTCTCCGTACGCGGCGAAGAGCCGCACAAGAGAGGACTGCCTGCGCGAGTCAGTTTGCGAGAGTCACATCGAGCGGCTTGACGGGTCTCGAGCATCAGGCGGCAGAAAGGAAACATACCCGGAAAGCGGATCAGTGGCTTGCGCGAGCAGGTCGAGCGGTTGCAGGGGCATGTGAACGGCCCGGCCACCAGCTCGCCGGTTCATTATTCGAACACGCTCAGCGGATCCTTGACCGCACTAAGCGTCCACTCTGCCCCTACGGAGTCACCAAAGACACGAGGTCCTCGCGCTCCGATCCGCGCAACCGGCCGTAGTTCCCGTCCGGAAACGCAGATCCACCCAGGCGCAGCCACTCCAGTTGCCCGCTGCCTTGCATCACCCCGGAAGCTGCGATTCTCGGATACTCTCCCTGCGCCGCAGCGGTGGTGGACCACGCCCTTGGGGAAATGGACGATCAGTAACCGGACCAGCAGTCTACGCGTGCGTGCTCCCGAGTATGATTTCCTCGATGTTCCCGAAACGGTCCCGCACCTCTGCTAGCTTGACCCGGCTAGATTCGAATGAATCGATGGACTCGTACTTTCGCGTCCTTTTGTTCCACCTGCCGACAGTGAACACTGGACCTTGATTAGTGGAGTTGCAGTCACCGCGATACTCCTTGGTGGTTCCGTCCACAAAATAGACAGTCACACTCATACCGGCCTCCTTCCGCTTGTGATCTCCGAATCCGTAAGTGCGACTGGATCGACGACGCTCGCACCAAAGCGTCGTTCCTGCAGGTGCTCATTGTGCTCGCACGAGCTCTCGATGTGAAACTGGAGGGCTGCGCGGATCTTGCGGACCGCCTCCGCCTCGGAAGCTCTGGTCGCGACACACCCAGGCAGGCTAGGAACGGAGGTGCCATCGTTCCGCGACGATTCCTCGATGACGATCGCGTAGCGCATCCGGTCCGGTCACTCCAGCTGGTCCTCGTTGTAGAACCTCGCCGGCCTGTTGCTGTCTTGAAACCAGACGAGAGCGTAGTTGCCTCGCTGGCTCGGGCAAATCCTGCGGCCCATGCTCTGAGCCTGCCGCTCGGTGCAGTATCCATAGCTCGCGAATCCGTTCCTTCGCTGGTGGCCCCTCAGCTGGCAGGCGACGTTCTCCTTGAAGAAATGCTCGTCCGTTAGCCTGTAGGGCCTCTCGTACCGGCCGGGACAGTTGTGCCAAGCAGGCTCGATGAGAGGGATCTCGATGACTTGATCTTGCATCAGGAAAATCCTCCTTCCTAGCTGACGAGTATACCACGGATGTCAATCGTACTCCATTGATTTTACGGGACTTATATTGCCATTACACGCGCGTGCGCGCAAATGTCATTGCGCGCTCTCAAGCGGGCCATACGGGATTGCCGGAACACATCTCGGAGGTCGCGGCGCGAGACTTCCCCGCCGCCCTGCTAGCTCGTCGGCATGCCGCGCTGGCGGTCGCAGCCGCCGCCTGCGAGGCGAACAGTTCCAGCACACAGAATACTGAGATGGTCCGGGATCTTCCGACAGTACGATAAGGTGGACTTCGCCAGGGTTGAAACGAGTCAACATGGCGAAGAGACGGACGTTCACGGTGGCCTTCAAGGCCCGAGTCGCCAAGGAGGCATTGCGCGGGGACCGGACCGCGCAGCAGATCGCAGCCAAGCACGGAGTGCATCCGAACCAAGCCAGCCAGTGGAAGCGCAAGGCGAGCGAGGGACTGGTCGAGTTGTTCGAGCGGGGAGTGAAGATCGGACAGGACGAACGGGAGGCGGAGATCCGGAGGCTGCACCAGAAGGTCGGGCCGCTCGTAATCGAGCGGGATTTTTTCGCGCGGCGTGTGGGAGCGCTGAGCCGAACCACGCGCAAGAGCCTGGTGCAACGGGACCCTTTCGACCGACTCGGGTTGTCCTCGGAGGATCCGCCGAGCGACACCCTGTCCGGCGTTCGCCGCGAGCGCGCGCGGCAGCGCCGGCCGTCCCGCGCCGGGGGCCTTCAGGCCGAACCGGCGGGCATGCGGTAGCCGACGCCGCGCTCGGTGAGGATGTAGGCGGGGCGGGCCGGGTCGTCGCCCAGCTTGCGGCGCAGCTTCTTGACGAACGTGCGCACCCGGCCGGGGTCCGGGTCGTCGTCCTCGCGCCGGCCCCACACCGTGCGCAGCAGGCGGTCGTTGGTCACCACGCGCCCCGCGCTCTGCGAGAGCACCCGCAGCAAGTCGAACTCGGTGGCGGTCAGCTCGAGCTGGCGGCCGGCCACGCTCACGCGGCGCTGCTCGTACAGGATGCGCAGCTCGCCGAGCGCGAAGGCGTCGGGCCCGTCCCGCCGCCGGAGCGCGGCGCGGACGCGCGCCACCAGCTCGGTCGGCGAGAACGGCTTGACGATGTAGTCGGCCGCCCCGAGTTCGAGCGCCTGCGCGACGGTGGCGTCGTTGCCGTAGCCGGAGATGAAGATCACCGGCAGGTCGGCGAGCGCGGGGACCCGCTGCATCAGGTCGATGCCGTCCGTGCCCGGCAGGACCAGGTCGAGCAGGACGAGATCGGGCCGCTCGGCCTCGATCAGGGGCCCCAGCTCCTGCGGGTCGCCGGTCGGCAGCGCCGTCCAGCCCGCCGCGGCCAGCGCGTCGCGCACGAAGCGCAGCATCAGCGGGTCGTCGTCGAGCACGAGCACGCGGGCGCGCTCGCCGCCCTGCAGGGCGGGCTGCTCCGCGCCGCCGGCGTCGGGGGCGGCCGCGTCCCCGGCCGCCGGGAGCGTGAACGTGAAGCGCGCGCCGAGGCCCGGCCCCGCGCTCTCGGCGCGGATGCGGCCGCCGTGCGCCTCGACGAGCCCCTTCGAGACCGCCAGCCCGAGGCCCCTGCCGCCCTTGAGGCCGGGGCGCTTGCGGAACAGGCGCGGCAGCTGGTCGGCGGCGATGCCGCCGCCCTCGTCGGAGACCGAGATCGCCACGTGCGTGCCCTCGCGGGCCGCCGCGACCCGGATCGGGGACGACTCCGGCGCGGACCGCGCCGCGTTCGAGAAGAGGTTGTTGAGCACCTGCACGACGCGCTCGCGGTCGGCCATCGCCAGCGGCAGGCCGGGCGGCAGCTCGACCAGCACGGGGTGGCGGCTGCCGCCGCTGAGGAACGTGGTGCGGGCCCGGTCCACGAGCGCGACCACGGCCGTCGGCTCGGGCGCCACGGTGAGCGTGCCCGCCTCGATGCTGCCCGCGTCGAGCAGGTTCGCGATCAGGCCGCGCATGTGATCGGCCTGCCCGTTGATCAGGCGGAAGAACTCCAGCATCTCCGCCCGCGAGGCGTCCGGGGAGGCCTCCAGCACGGTGCCGGCCGAGCCCTTGATCGCCGCGAGCGGGGCGCGCAGCTCGTGGCTCACCATGCGCAGGAAGCCCTCCCGCTGGCGCTCGAGCTCCTCGAACGGGGCCAGGTCCTGCAGCGTGACGACGACCGAGACGAGCTCCCCGTCCGCGGAGCGGATCGGGGTGACGTTGATCAGCGAGCGCACGCTCCGCCCGTCCGGCACGGACAGCTCGATCTCCTCGGCCCGCATCGGCCCGGCGTCCTCCAGCAGGCGGGCCAGCGGCCGGTCCGCGAGCGAGACCTCCTGCCCGTCCGGCCGGCGGTAGGTGAGCACCTCCAGCAGCTGCTCGGGAGTCGAGCCCGGGGGTCGGATGCCCTCCACGATGCGGTGCGCCTCGCGGTTGACCAGGGCCACGCGCGCGCTGCCGGCCTCGAACATCACCACGCCCACCGGCGAGGTCTCCACCAGCGCGGCCAGGTCGGCGCGCGCCCGCTCGACCTCGCGGTGCGTGCGCGCGTTGGCGATGGCGGCGGCCGCCTGCGAGGCGAACAGCACCAGCAGCTCCTCGTCCGCGGGCGTGAACGCGGCCCCGTCGGCCTTGTGGCCGACGAAGAAGTGGCCGACGTGCCGGCCGCGGTGGCGCATCGGGGCGCCGTGCATGGAGTGCGTGCGCCAGGGGCCCGGAGGGAAGCCGTGCGACTCCAGGTAGGCGGGCAGGTCGGCCAGCTGGAAGGGCTCCCGGAAGGAGCACAGGTGCTCGAAGAAGCGCGGCCCCTCCGGCCAGGCGAGCAGCTCGCGGACCTGCTCGTCGGAGACGCCGGAGGTCAGCACGTCCGCCGGCCGGCCTCGGCCGTCGATCGTCGTGATCACGCCCTGGTCGGCGCCGATCAGGGCGCAGGCGCTGTCGACCACCTCCTGCAGCACCGTGTCCAGGTCGAGGCTCGAGCTGATGCGCAGCACCGAGCCGCTGAGCCGCGCGAAGCGGTCGCGTAGCGACCGGTTCTCCCGCTGCAGCGCGCGCAGGTCAGGCACCGGCCTGCTCCCCGTTGCGCGCCGCTGACCGACGAGATCCGCGCCCGCGCGCACACATACATGAAATAAACAGGAACATAGCGCCATTATACACGCCACGGTCATGGCGGTGGTTTATTTGTGAATGTGTGAGTCACGAAACGTATGAATGGCACCCGGCGGCGGCGAGGCGATCGCCGGGGACACCGCACCGCACCGAGGGACCGGCCAGCGGCGAGGTCACGCGACCGCACCGTTGCGGCAGCCCGGCGCCGCATGGCGGCCGCGGGTATGGGTCCGACAGGGCGCACGAGTCCCCCCCCCGGCATTTCCTGACCGCGGCTCCGCCCCTCTAGCGCCCCGGGACCAGTCGGTCCCCTCGCGTGTCCGCACGCGCCGCTGCACCGCACCCGCCGCCGGCCTCGCCCTAGCCCTAGTGGCCGGCCTGTGTCTGCTCGCCCCCGCCCCCGTCCACGCGCTGAGGTGGCTAGGGTTTCGTGGACACGTAAGTGTGCGATAGAGGCGGCTACTTCAGAGAGGGCGGCACCATGATGGCGGAGGAGGTCGGGGAAGTCAAGGCGGATGGGGCTGAGCAGGGGGTGGAAGGCGACCAACGGGAGCCCTGGGGCCGGTCCCGCCCCCGCGGGGGCGGGACCGGCCGAGAGGGGACGCAACAGGACCTGGTTCGGGCCCCTTTTCGGGTTTCCGAAAGGACTAGGCTCTTAGCGCGGTAACGCGCTGGCCCTCGCGGTTTGCTCTGCGTTCCAAGACCGCTCGAACTCGACGGGCGAGAGATAGCCCAGCGCCGAATGCCTGCGGCGCCGGTTGTAAAAGCCTTCGACGAAACGGAAGATCTCGCGCTCGGCCTCCTCACGGCTTGCAAACGTAACACGCTGTAAAAGCTCGCATTCGACGGTGGCGAACAGGCTTTCGGCCATCGCGTTGTCGAAGCAATCGCCCGCCGACCCCATCGATCGCTCGATGCCAGCCTGCGCGCAGCGCCGGGTGAACGCCAGCGCCGTGTACTGGCTCCCGCGGTCGGAATGGAACACCACGCCCCTCGCCGCCCGCCTCTCCAGAGCCATCTCCAGCGCCGACTGCACCAGCTCGCTCGTCTGCCGCGCACTCATGGCCCAGCCCACCACCTTGCGGCTGAACACGTCCAGCACCGTCGCCAGGTACAGGAAACCCTCCTGTGTCGGCACGTAGGTGATGTCCGCCACCCACAGTCGATTCGGCGCGGCGGCCGCGAAACGCCGCTGCACCCGGTCCGGCGCCACGGCCGCGGCCCGGTCCCTCCGCGTCGTGCCGTGACGGCGACGACGCGTGACGCCCTGCCGGCCCAGAGACCGCATCAGACGCGCGACCCGCTGGCGCGACACCGTCTTCCCCTCGGCCCGCAACTCGGCATGCACGCGCCGCGCCCCGTAGGTCTCCCGCGATTCCACGTGGATCGCCTCGATCCGTCGGCTCAAGGCCTCGTTCTCGCGCGCTCGCCGGCTCCGCGGCCGTCCCCGCCATGCGTAGTAGCCGCTGGTGGAGACATCCAGCACTCGGCACATATGTGCGATCGGATACCGCGCCTGGTGCGCCCTCACGAATTCGAACACCCTCACGGAATCGAATCGGTCTCCCGAGCGAACCAGGCCGCTGCTTTTGACAGGATCTCCCGCTCCATGCGCAGCCGCCGGACCTCCCGTCGCAAGCGCACCAGCTCTTCTTTCTCGGAACTGCTCAGGCCGTCTTGGCGGTGCCCTTGGTCGCGCTCGGCCTGTTGCACCCAGCGTCGCACCGAATCCCGCGAAATCCCGAACTCCCGGGCGATCTCCCGAGCACCGCGATCCCCCAGCTGCACCAGCTTCACGACCTTCTCCCGAAACTCCTTCGGGTAGGCCTTGACATAGGCATGTTTGCTCATCGTTGGGGGCCTCCTTGTCCCCAGCCCTCCTGGGCGAGCAACCGCTGCCTATCAAGCTATCTCAGCTGTCCACCAAAACGCGGCCACTCCATCCCGCGCATCGAGCGCGGCGCCGGCCTGCAGCAGGACCTTGACGCTCGCCAAGGTGCCGTTGCGGGCGGCCGCATGCAGCGGGGTCCGCCCGCTCTCGTCTCGCGCATCCACCTTCACCCCGGCGTTGAGGAGGATCGTGACGTTTTCGGGGAGGCCCTGTTTCTCCGCCGCCAGATGCAGGGGCGTCCGGCCGTCGGGATCCAAGGCGGACAGTTCCGCGCCCCTTTCCAGCAACGTCTGGACCTGCACGGGTCCGCTGTACGCCGCCGCGTTATGCAATGGAGTCAAGCCGAGGTAGTCTGGCTCGGTCGGGCTCCTCCCGTCGTCGAGACAGCGGGCCACGTCTGCAATCCCTGCCCTCTCAAAGAATCCCGGACCGTTCCACCCCCAGCACTTCGAGTCAGCCCACAACGTGGAATGGGCGAGGGCAAGAGCACCAATGGCCAGACCGGCCGAACGCGCCGCGACCGGGCAATTCCGGGGAATCCGGTGAGGATCCATGTGCAAGCCAGCCGTAGGTGATTGACGCCGAACCGCCCGGAATCGTTTCAGGGCAATGCCCGGGCGAGGCGATCCAAGCAACACGGGGAGCGGTGATTGAGGTGTTGCTGGCCGGTGGGAACGGGCACCCGCAGGGCCCCGAGGTACCGCGCTGATCGCGGCGTCCATGGATGGGTTCGGTCCCGGGCCGGCCTTCCGGTCGGCTTTCACTGTTGCCAGGCGGCCGGGCGAGCCATTCAGGGAGAGCCCGAAACCTTGACGCCTGGCCGCCGCCACGGGGCTGCCAGCCCTCCCAGGAGCACCGAACAGGCCGTCAAGAGGCTACCGGAGGGTTCCCAAAAACGAGAATCGCGCCTAGGTTGGACCCATGAGACACACCCCTGAATTCCTTGTTCGGTGCTCCTCCGCGGACGAGGCCAACCGGGCCCTGGGCCTCGGCCTCGCCATCGAGACAACGCCGGAGGTTGCGGCCGAGTGCGGAGCTCCCGGACCCGGCGGCGGAGACCTCGCGGACCCCCTCGAGGACATCCTCGAGGCGCACCTGCGCCCGTACGGCGATGACGAGCCGCGGGACAGCGACGGGGCTGGCCGGCCATGAGGGGCGGGCACAAGCTCGGGTCCAGCCGCAGCGGGGCTGGCGCGGCAGAGCGGAGCGAGGCTTACCACCGCAAGGTGGCGGACCAGCTGATCAAGCAGATCGAGCGCGGCACGGCCCGCTGGACGCAGGCGTGGGAGCCGGGCGAGAAGGCGATGCCGTGCAACGTGCTCACCGGGAAGTCCTACCGCGGCGGCAACTCCGTCTGGCTGGCCAGCGTCGCGGACCAGCGCGGTTACAGCGACGAGCGCTGGGGGACCTACAAGCAGGTGCAGGGCCTGGGCGGGCAGGTGCGCCGCGGGGAGAAGGGCTCGGCCATCCTGTTCTGGCAGTTTGAAACAAGGAAGCTGGCCCGGGACCGGGACGGGGGCCCGGTGCTCGACCAGGAGGGCAAGCCGGTGTACGAGACGATGCCGCTGGAACAGCCGCGGTCCTACCCGTACACGGTCTTTAACGCGGAGCAGTGCGACGGGCTGCCGCGGAGAGAACCTCGACCAGGGGCGCACTCCTGGGACTCGATCGAGGAGGCGGAGAGAGTGCTGAAGAGATCCGGTGCATCGATCGAGAATTCCGGCAAGAACCGGGCCTACTACGACCTGCGCCGGGACCGTATCATCCTGCCGTACAAGGAGCAGTTCCCGACCGGGCCGGCCTACTACTAGACGGCGCTGCACGAGCTGGGGCACTGGACGGGACACCCGGAACGGCTCAACCGGGCGACCCTGACGAAGGGGATCGAGGAGGGCTTCGCCTCGCCGCACTACGCGCGCGAGGAGCTGCGGGCGGAGATCAGCTCGATGATGACCGGGGACCGGCTGCAGCTGGGCCACGACCCGACGCGGCACGCGGCCTACGTGGGCTCGTGGATCCAGGCACTGCGGGACGACCCGCGGGAGATCTACCGGGCCTCACAGGACGCGCAGGTGATGAGCGACTACGTGCTGGGCCGGGTCCGGGAGACGGTCACGGAGAGGGACTCCGAGTTTGCGGCGGGACACGAGCGCCTGCAGAAGAAGCCATTTCGCCCGCCGGTGCGCCAGCCCAAGCACCAGAGGCTGTTCCGACGAGAAATCGCCGGCCCGAGCCGGTAAGTGGATCCGCAAGGGGACCGGATGCCGGCGACATCGAAGTCGAAGACGGCGCCGCCGCGGAGGTCGGCCCGCCAGTTGTTGGCAAGAATCTGCTACTCGGCCAGCTCCTCGGGCGTTGTGGGGATGTTGCGGGTCTCGCTGGCGAGCCGCCGGGCGGTGGATTTCGACGTGCAGTGCTTGGCGGCCGTGCTAGTGGGCCCGAGGGTGACAGCGTCGGTCGCCAGCTCGGCGCAGGCTACGGGGCGGCGCTTCCAGCCTCCCTTCACCCGCTGGTCTTGCGGGTGGATGTGGGAACGTGCCTTTAGCAGGGGCTGCAGGCGGATTCGTTCACACGGAGGTATTCGGCGAGGAACTCATCCATGAACTCGGCGAGAGGGGAGATCATGAAGTCTAGGCTTTCGCGGCTCCGGTGATCGCCGAAGGTGCTACGACCCCAAGTAGCGCCGACTCCCCTTGCACCGTGGGTGTCAGTCATTTCTTGTGCTCAATTACAGAAACTTGTCGTCCGATAAGGCTGGCTGACTCGTTCGCGGGCTCCAACTCGACCTCCGCATGTTCCGCACCATGACGGGGGACCAACAGCAGCACGCACACGACCAAGGCGATTCGGGACTTTCTGACCGCTCATCCGCGCTTTCACCTGCACTTCACGCCGACCAGCGCGTCGTGGCTCAACGCCGTCGAGACCTAGTTCGGCCAGCTGGAGCGGCGCGCCCCGCGGCGCGGCAGATTCACCAGCGTGAGCGCACTGCGCGATGAGATCCGCCGTTTCATTGAGGCCCACAACATGCACGCCGCCAAACCCTTTCGATGGACCAAGTCCGCGGGTGCTATCCTCGACGCCGTCAACGGGGCGCGCGAGGCATTGCGTCAAGAAACCTCCCGCACGGACCACTAGTCCGCCAGCGCCAGCATCCGCGTCCGACTCCACCAGATCGCGAGCAGGACGCTGCCCACCACGATGAGACCGGTTGACACCCCGATCCAGAGCCCGACCACGCCCCAGCCGGCCATGAAGCAGAGGAGGTAGCCGACTGGCAGCCCGAGCATCCAATGCCCGGCGAGATTCAGGAGCATCGGGGTCCGCGTGTCGCCCAGGCCGCGGAGTGTGCCGGTGGCCACCCCCTGCAGCCCGTCGAAGACCTGGAACAGCGCGACCAGCACGATGAGTGTAAGGCCCGCCTCGACAACCCGCCCGTCGGTGGTGAAGATCCCCAGGATGAAGCGTGGCGCAACCAAGAACGCCGCGGCGGCCGACGCCATGAAACAGGTGCCGAGCGCTATGGCGGTCCAGCCTGCCGCCGACGCCCCTCTAGCATCCCGCCTGCCGACGGCGTGCCCGACCCGGACGGCTCCCGCCGAGGCGATGCCGAGCGGCACCATGTAGGTCAGCCCGGCCAGGTTGATGACGATCTGGTGGGCCGCCAGCGTCGACGGCTCGAGCCGCGCCGCGAGCATCGTCACCGCGGCGAACGCGCCGTACTCCAGCGTCGCCTGCGTTGCTGCCGGCCATCCAAGCTCCAACAGACGCCGGACGCCCGTCATCCGTACGCCGGCCATCAGCGTCCAGGGCCGGACTCCCCGACGAGCGACCGCGACCGCCAACACGATCGCCATGTAGGTTCGAGAGACACACGTGGCCCAGCCGGCGCCTTGGACGCCAAGAGCCGGTGCGCCGAGGTTGCCGAAGATCAAGACCCAGTTCGCGGCCGCGTTGACGACGTTTGCGGTGACCAAGGCGACCATGATCGGTCCTACCGCCGAGACCGCCTGGAGGTAGCGCCGGAAAGCCGCGTACAACAGCAGTAGAGGCAGGCTCCAGGTAACGGTGGTGAAGTAGGGACGCACCAGCACCAGCACGTCCGGATCGAAGCCCCAGACCTCGAGACCACTGCCCGCCAGCCGCGCGAGCAGACCGACCGGCACCGTCAGCACCAACGCCAGGAAGACCCCGTGCCGGAGCCAGCCGTCGCACCGCGACCGGTCTCCCGCGCCAAAGGCCTGCGACACGAGCGTGTCGAGACCGAGCAGCAACCCCATGCCGAAGACGGCGAACGCCAGGAAGAGCGCGCTACCCACGCCGACCGCGCCGATCTCCTCCGGACCGAGTCGGCCAACCATGGCGATGTCGACGATCTGCATCGCCACCCAACCGACCTCGGCGATCACGACCGGCGCCGCGAGCGACACCGTCGGACGCATCTCCGGCCGGAGCGTTGTCAATCGGGACATAATTGGCAGTCTGCCCCGTTCCTGCGGCGCAGACACCTAGTGTCTATCACCATGGTTCGCCAACAACTCCAGCGTGTCTCGGGTCCGAGTTCGCTGGGCCAATTCGCGATTCCCGGAATTCACGGACTTCGGAGACGAGACACTGGGCAGGCCAGAGGTGCACGCCCACCGGATGGCCTCCGCCGATGTCGGCGACGGATCCGTCTCCGGGAACGCCGGAGGCAACCCGACCAGATGGCGGGCCAAGTGACGCTTACCAGCCTCGCGGGACGACGACCGACGGTTCGCCCCGGCGCCGGCGAGCTTCATCTCCGGCCGGCGACGCCTCGGACGGCGCCGCTGAGCACGTCGTGGGGCGGCCGGCTCATCCGGTCCGGCCGACCACGACGGCGATGGTGGCCTCGTGCCAGATGCACTCCGCCTCGAAGCCCGCCTCCCGCATCGCCGCCAGCTCCTCGTCGAGCGGGAAGTAGGTGTCCTCCTCCGCCCACTCCTCGAGGTGCTCGAACGCTCGCGCCTCGTCGATGCCGCACGACGTCATGTGGTCGACCCACAGCCGGTGGACGGCCCGCTGCCCCGCGGGGTCCGACGGAATCGTCGCATCGGCGTTCACGAAGATGCCGCCCGGCCGGATCGCGGCGCGAATCCGCCCGTACAGGGCCCGCTTGTCCACCATCTTCGAGATGTGATGCAGCGCCAGCGTCGCCGCCGCGCCGTCACACGGCGGCAGAGGGGCGAGGAACGACATCTCGCGGAATCGGACGCGCCCCTCGAAGCGTGCGAGCCGCGCGCGGGCCTGCGCGAGCATCTCCGGATCAACGTCGATCAACTCCACCGTCCGCGCGGCGTCGTGTGCGAGGAGCGCCTGTGACAGCGCACCGGTGCCGGCCCCGAGATCGATCACGCTATCCGGACCCGAGTGGGCAAGGGCCCCGGCGACCGCCTCGAGCATCGCCTCGTACCCCGGAGTGAACCGGCGGATCGTTTCGTCGTAGGCCGCTGGCTCGATGCGCAGGTGACGCCTGACCGAGTGGATGGACATGGGGTGCGGACAAGCAAGGGGGGCTGACCGGCCCATCCGAGCGGACAGTCTACCACTGCGCAGCAGGGTCATGGCTTGGGCGGCGGCAGAGGCTGGCGGGCCGGGCCGGAGGAAGAGCGCCGGGGGCGCAACCGGCAGCACGGGCGGATGGCGCATCGCAACGACACGCTGCTCGACGCCGCGCGACTGATCGAAGGCAGTGCCCAGGAAATATGGCTCATCGTGCGCAACCGCTAGGGCGAGCTCGATACGATCGAGCGCGACCCCGAGGGAGCAGTGACGACCCTGGCCGAGATCGTTCACCCGGCGAGAAGACGCGACGAACTAGCCCGGATTGATCCGACCGCCGAGTCCCATGGCGCTCAAGCCTTCCTGAAGCGCCAACCGTACATCGTGCGCCCGTAGAAATTGAACCACTTCCTTGCTTCAGCGTCCTGAAACGGATAGTCCGCCCCGATCTGCCTCGCCGTGACAAGTCCGGTCACGAAACAGGTCTCCTGACTGTTGATCAGGGTGTGAGCGCCGCAGTGCCATGTGCGTCTCTTGCCCTGAACGAAGCGAAACAGATGGATCAGAAAGGCGATGTGCGGCACATCGTGCACGATGTGCTGAAACCACCATTTCTTAACGATCTTTCCTTCGTCGATCCGACTGATCGGGTTGTAGGTCACCAGGCACGGCTTGTCAGATCGATTCACCCAAGGCTGCTGATTATGCATGATGTAGGTGATTTCGTAGTTGTCTGGTCTCGCGCCGTACTGCTCGATATGGTTGCTGCGGGTTGTGAGTGGCTTGACATCGTTGTCCGGAAGGATCGAGGCATCCGAATGAACGACCGTATGGTTGTGTAGTTCGCTCTCGTACCGAATCGACGAGAGAAGATAGCTTTCCAGAAACGTCGGTTTGTCGAGGATCATTAGAGTCTGGTTCGCGTTGCACGCGAAAACCACGTCATCGAACGTCTCTGTCTTTCCGTTTTCGTCCTCTACGATTACGTGGGATGGTTTCCGGTACACCCTTCGGACCGGTCGGCCGACGTATATCTTGTCTTGAAAGGCAGCCGATAGTTTTTCATAGATGCGCCGCGTGCCCTGGTCCCAGGTCTGCATGGCCGTTGCGGTTTCGATATCAAAAAACTCCAGATACCGGGAAAACAGGGACGCGGGCATGTCGAACACGTTCGTGGCCATCAGGAAGTTGACGAACATTGGCTTCAGGATCTTGTACCGGAAATCTCCGGAGAACCTGTACAAGTTGAGAACCGCGCCCATGCTCAGGTAGTTGAACGGGTTGAGGCCACTAAGCAATCTGGACCTGGATCGGTTGAGCCGGCCAAACCACTGCAGACGTCTCAGAAGCTTCTGGAATTTCTTGATTTCCGGCTGCAACTGGGTCCTGATGTCAGAGTCAAAATCGTGTGCATAGACCTCGCCACGATACTTCACGCTGTAGCTGAATCTGGTATCGACTAGCTCGATACCGTTTTGCTGCATGAACAGAAGAATATGGTGGTAGACGGAAGGGATGCACGCGGTGACCGAGATGTCAAATGGAATCGATGTGCCGTCCTCCTGGGGCATATCGGCCGTAATCGCATTGCCACCGATCCGAGCCTGTGCTTCGTACAGTCGAAAGTCGAATCGCTCGGGGTGCCGATGCAGCGCCCAGGCCGCTCCCAGCCCCGAGACTCCTGCACCGACAATCGCAACCCTTCTCCCCATCTGCAGATCCCAATTCATTCAGGGCCGGTACTCTAGCATCGTTCGCCCGTGGCACCCTACAGCTTCTTCACGTAGGCGTAAAAGGCTCCCAGGGAGTCGCCGTCTCGCGTGTTAAAGAGGGCTGTCATGCGGGCCTGCCCGGCGGGCAGTTTCATTCGTACCAGCACCTCCGTCGACCCGGTCTCGACCGGGGTCTCAGCCGTCACCTCGCCGATGCGGACCGCGGCCTTGACTGCCGGCAGCGCCGTGCCTGGGTTCGCACGAAAAGCCCTGTCTCCGGGCACGCCGGCTCCGGGGGGAAGCGGGGCGTCGATCGCCGTGTCGGCCTCTTTGGGCCAGCGTCGCAATCGGATTTCGTACTCGCCGGCCGTGGCCACCTTGACATTCCAATAGCCGCCGGTAGAAGGATCGGCCCGTGCCTTGCGGACTAGAGACTGGTTCCAGAACGTCCGCTCGGTGGCCGTCCAGTCGTGGCTGGTCAGCCGGACCGGGTTCTCCCTCTCATGGCCGAGGTAAATCGCGGGAACCTGTTTGAAGGTCGGCTCCACGTCAGCCCACCACGCTTCATAAAAGGCCTTCAGTCGAGCGACCACACCGGGTCGGGCTCCAGCCACATCGTTCACCTGCCCCGGGTCCTGCTTGATGTCGTAGAGCTCGGTACCGTTCACCAGTCTCCAGCGGCTGGTCATCACGGAACTCCTCCGCCACTTGATCGGATCCATGACCCTTTGCGAGTCGGTCACCAGGATGCGGTCCGGCCAGGAGCCGTCCGCCGGGTGCGCTTCTCCCTCCAATAGCGGGCGAATGCTGCGCCCGTCGAACTTTACTCCCTTGGGAGGCGCGATCCCTGCAAGATCGATCAATGTGGGGAACACGTCGACATGGGCGGTGATCGGTTCGACATCGCGGCCGCCGCCAAGCCCGCCGGCGGGCCAGCGGATGAACAGCGGCACTCGATGCCCTCCGTCATACTCGCTTTGCTTCCTGCCCCGCATGCCTGCGTTGAAGACCTTGTGGCCCTGACCTGTGCCGTTGTCGCTGGTGAAGACAAAGATCGTGTTCTCTGCCAATCCTTCTTGTTCGAGGAAGGCACGAAAACGGCCCACGTTGTGGTCGATGTTGGCAATCATGCCGAGGAAGTGCCCTACGTGGACGCCTAACTGCTCCTCGTATGGTTCTGCGAACTCTGGCGGCGAGTGCATGGGCCAGTGCGCCGCGTTCGTCGAAATATAGGCCAGGAACGGCTTGCCCGCCTTTTTCTGAGCCTTGACGAACCGCCGGGCGTATTCGAACCAGACGTCAGTGCAATAGCCCTTGACGGCTTCCGGCACGGAGTTGTGGAAGTACGTGCCGTCGAAGTAGGAGTTGTCCCAAAAGTCGGGAGTCTGGCCCACGCCACCGCCACCGTGACGCATGACTTCAGAGAAGCCGCGGTCCTCGGGCCTGAAAGGGTAGTTGTCACCCATGTGCCACTTGCCGAACATCCCCGTGGCGTAACCGGCGTCTTGGAAGACCTGGCCCATGGTGACCTCGTTCTCCAGGAGCAGCGACCGGCCGCCGCTTGTGTGCCAGACCCCTGTGCGGTTGGTCCAACGCCCGGTAACCAGCGCGGCGCGGGTAGGCGAGCAGGCAGGGGCAACGTGGTAGTCGACCAGACGGACCGACTCGACGTAGAGTTGGTCGAGGTTCGGCGTCTTCAACACGGGATTGCCGTGGCAGCCCAGGTCGCCGTAGCCCTGGTCGTCGGTGATGATCAGTACCACGTTTGGCCGCCCATCGGCGTCCGCGTGGCTGCCTCCCGCGAAGGCAGCCACAAGCGCGATCACCGCGAGAGGACTCCTAGCGTGCTTCACCATGGTCGTCGCGCGAACCGCGCCTGCGAGAAAATCGAACGTCTTCACCGCGCAGCTCAACAGTCGGACGATAGCAGGACTTGTCGCGCACTTGGTAACGATCTCGCGAGCCATTCCAACACCACGGATCCCGCAATATTCGGCGCGCCGCTCGAACCGAGCTAGATGCAACTGGACGATAGGCGAGTCTCGTCGAATGCCTCAGATGCTAGGATTCGATGTGCCGTTCCTCCGGCTCGACAGAGCGCGCGAACTGTCCCCGATTGCGGGTGGGGACGGTTCGAGCCATGAGGCGAGGACTCTAGGCGCGCGGAGGTGTTCCGCTCGCCCCGTCCCGCTGCTGTTCGACCGAGGCCGACGTGCGGGGGAAGCGAAGGTGCCAGCTGGGGACGCTCTCCGGGAATGCCGCACGGCGTGCGTGGGTAGATTGAGGGGTTTCCCAAGATTCGGGCAGGCATCCGGTCTGGCCCTGTTTCTGGCGTGCATGTCGGCACCGGCCCAGAGCCCACCCGACTTCGAGGCGGAAACGGCCTTGATGGAGATCGAGGTCCGTGTGACCGATGGCAGGGGGCAAGCGGTCGCGGATCTCGCGAAGGAAGACTTCGAACTGCTCGAAAACGGGCGGAGACAGCGAATTGCGACGTTCGAATTCGTACATCGCCTCGAGCCGCCCGGAACCGAAGACTCTCCAGACGCGCCCCGGGCCACGCCCACGAACGCGCAGGAGGACGCCGATTCCAAGCTGCGCAGGAGCACGTTCATCTATGTCGCGACGCGTGGTCGACGCGAGGACCGACCCCAGGTCTTCAGCGCCGTCAAGGAATTCATCGACGAGAACCTCGCACCGGGAGTGTTCGTTTCACTCGAGGGCTCCCCCTTCACGTCGAGACGAAGCGACCTGCACGGCGAGCTCGAGGAGATGCTGGGGCGCGGCGCGGCCGGACCGGACGGAGGAACCCTCGTGGACACGCTCGCCGTCGACCTGGCGAGGGATATCGAGTACGGGGACAGTCTTGAAACCCTCGTCGAAGACACGAACGACGAATTCGAGGATCAGCTCGAGGAGATTGCTGACCGCGCTGCCCTCTACCGGCGGCTTCGGATGTACGAATACATCGACCTGATCCGGGCCCTCAGTATTTACCCTGGCAGGAAGATCGTGGTCCTGTTTACCACCGGCCTGCCGGTCGACGAGGAGAACATCGACATCATGAAGGTCCTCGAGGACGAGGCGACCAAGGCCCGGGTGCGGTTCTTCGTGTCGGATGTGAGCCGGCTTACCGCAAGTCCGCCGGGTGGCGACGCAGAAAGCGCCGGCAACATGGCGTCGCTGTTCGGCGATGTCCTGAACAACGGCTTCAACAGTCAGGCCCAGCGGCGCCAAGACAATCAGGACGGCCTATACGAGGTTGCGCGGCGAACGGGTGGCCGAGCCGTCCTCAACAGCAACGACTTCGGCGAGGTCTTTGACGTGGTCGATCGCGAGACCAGCGACTACTACCTGCTGGGCTACTATCCGCGAAACACCGAGCAGCGCGGCCGCCTCCGCCGCATCCGTGTTCGGGTCCAGTCCAAGGGCCTCCGGGTCAGCCACCAGCGCGGCTACTACGAAGAGCGACCGTTCGAGATGACGTCTCGTTCAGAGCGAAACCTGCGCCTGCACCAGGCGCTGACATTCGATACTCCCTACACGGACCTGCCCCTCGTCTTGGATCACGAGTTCTTCCGGGACTCGCGAGGTTCCGCGATCTTGGTCTACAGCGTCGGGATGCATGTCAGGGACATCCCTTCGGACTCTTCCAAGAAGGGCGAGACGCTGAAGCTCACGGTTGCCGCGCAGGCGTCCGGCAAGGAATCGGGGAACGGCAGGAGTCTGCCGCCGGTGATCGACGAACGGCGCTTCGAGATGACAGTTCCGGAACCGGCTCTCAGACGCCTGAGCGACGATCCGAATTCGTGGCTGCACTACGGATCGCAGATGACTCTTGCCCCGGGAACCTATGACTGGAAGGTGGTTGTGCGCGACGACCTGTCCGGTCTGATGGGGAGCTTCCAGACGCAAATCCAGATCCCGGCGTTCAAGAACCGGCTAGGGGCGAGCTCGCTCTTGCTCACTAGCCGAATTGACGATGTCAGCAACCCGCAACCGAGGAAGAGTCGAAGGAATCAGCCCGAGGATGTGCTTGAAGTCGAAGGAAGCCGGTTCTTTGCATCCGCCGTCAAGAAGTTCCGTCGCGGCGACGCAATCTACGCGCTCTATGACGTTTACAACGCGGGCGCCGGCCCTCTCGCGAGTCCTCCGGGCCCGAAGATTGCCCTGTATCGAGGCAACGAGCGTATCGCGCCGCCTCCCGTGACCGGCCACCAGACTGTTCCCGAGCCCCAGTCAAACCGGCTACGGTACCTTGCAGCCCTGTCCACCTCCGATTTGCCGGAAGGAGACTACACGATCGCCGCGATGCTGCCAACTGCGGAGGGGTACGGCCCGGTGATCTACCGCAGGTTCGAGATCGTCGAATCCGAAGTAGAGTGATCGCAGCGTGCCGGGGCGTGGCCGGCCCCTCGCACACCAAGGCGAATACCGCGCCCGAAGCTGAGCCCGAGGCAGCAAGCGGCAGCGAGCCAGACCTACAGGCGTCGCTTCGTCGCGCTCAGCCTCCGAGGCTCTCGAAGACCTTCTGGTAGAACTCCGGGTGCGACTCCCACGTCTGGGCGCTGACGATGTTTCCATCCCGGACCGCTTGCTCCTCCGAATACGTGGCACCCGCCCGTTCGGCTTCGGACCGAACATGCACGTAGCACGTGACGGTGCGCCCGGCGACCAAGTCCGCAGCTACGAGGATCTGGATTCCGTGACAAATCGAGAAGACGTGCTTGCCGCTCTCCGCGAACTCCTTCACGATCTCGACCACCCTGGGGATATGGCGAAGAAACTCCGGGGCCCTGCCTCCAAGCGCCAGGACAGCCTCGTAGTCGCCGACGCGGACGTCGTCGAAAGCAATGTCTGCCTCAAGACCGTAGCCCTGCCGCTCGATGTACGTGTCCCATCCGGGCTCGAAGTCGTGCATGACCAGGTGCAGCCTGCGGGCTGACGGGGCGGCCACCACGGCCTCGTACCCGGCCTCCTGGAATCGGTGAAGCGCGTACAGCGCTTCGTAGCTCTCCCCTGAGTCCCCGGTGACGAGCAGTATCTTCTTCGCCATAAGGGACGATTCTACCCAGACGTCTTCCGCCGGCCCGGGCCTTACAGTCCCCGCAGGAACATGTTCCAAGTGCGCTCGCGTCCGATCGTAGTGCCCGGCCCGTGGCCGCAGACAACCTCGACATCGTCGTCAAGGACCAGTAGCTTGGTCTTGATCGAACCGAGTAGCTGGTGGTGGTTTCCGCCGGGAAGGTCAGTCCTTCCGATCGAATCGCGGAAAAGCGTGTCACCGGCGACCAGCTTGTTCGCCGAGGGGATCAGCAAGCTGACGCTCCCCTGGGTATGGCCCGGCGTGTGGAGCACGTGGAATGCCGCGCCGTTGAGGTCAATCGAATCCCCTTCGCTCAGTCCCGAGTCGACCTCAATGCCCTCGGGACGGGGCATTCCGAGCCAGGCTGCCTGCTCTTCCAGGAAGTCGATCCAGGTTAGGTCGTTGTCGTTCATGTAAACCGGTGCCCCGGTCCGGGCACGGAGCTTGCCTGCCCCGCCGATATGGTCGATATGGGCATGGGTGATGACGATCCACTTCACCGTCAGGCCGTGCCTCGTCAGGATGGATTCGATCTCCTCGATCTCGGCCCCGGGATCAACGACAACCGCCTCCTTGGTGGTCTCGTCGCCAAAGATCGAGCAGTTGCACTGCAGGGGGCCGACCGGTAGGATCTCGTGGATCATCGCTGGTATGCTAGCGAACCCGGTGGCCCGGGCACCGGGACTAACGGCCCGTAGGAACTGAGCCAGTATTTCGCGCGGGCAATCGTCATCCCCGCGCTCACACTCCCGACGATAGCCAACTTGCCCACGGATGCATCGCCTGCGGAAACTCCTGAAGGAACCGCTGAATCGTCTCGCCGGGCCCCGAGCGTGGCGGCAAACTGAGTTCTCCCTCCCAAGTTGAGCTCCATCGAGCGGCCTCGGACAACTCTGCTTTCCAACTGATCCGCTGACGAAATCGCAGTGTTGTAAGGTCACCCGATCCTCACGTTCCAATGTGATTCCCATCACCCGCTTCGGGGAGTGCGCGGGCGAGCTAGAGGCGACGACGCGCCGGCGTGGGCGGAAGACGCCGTTTCCGCGCCAGGAGTACCCTGGGCGGGCCCCGGTCCTCGTGGAGCCCTTGAACGGCTTCTTGGCCCGTAGCAATCCGCCGGTTCTGGCCCGAATCGGCCGATGCTACCCCCGTCCGAAGACCTCCGACGGCACGGAGGGACGATTGACGCCACCTTTCGGGTGCTCGTCTTCCGGATTGGCTCTGCTTCGTACCGCGTTGTGGGGAGCTTTCGCAATCAACTGCGCAGCGCTGGCACGCGCATTCTGGAGCGGTGGGGCTGCCCTGCGGGGCGCCAGCCCGTCGGCGAGCGGACGACTAGAAGCGGCAACCGTAGAACCCGGCGTTTGCGCTACTAGCCGCGGCCGAGGGCTTGGAGCCGCTCTTGCAGGACCGGGCTCTTGCGCCCCTTGCGCAAGTACAGCAGGTCATGTTGGTCTGGCTGAGGGCGGTCGCTATTCTGCGGCCAGATGAGCTGTACCCGCTTGATCATCTGGCCCATGGATTCGTCCAGTCCCTTGCTCCGGCGCTGCTCCTGGCGGTGCAATTCCCGGAACCGTTGCGCTTCTTGCTGCCAGTGGTCCAGTTCCTGCTGCAGCTCGGCCTTGGCGCAGCCCAAGGCCTTGTATTCCGCGCGCTGATAGGCAATCTCCGCTTCCGATTCCCGGCGCAGCGTGTCCAGCTCGAGGGTCTTTAGCTGCGCGACCCGCCGGATCTCCTGATGCAAGGCCTCCAGTTGGTGCGTCAAGTGTTCGTCCTCTTCCCTCAGGGCGGTCTGCACCAGCCGCGCGACCCCCTGTTCCAAGGCGTTGATTTCGGCTTGAGGCGGCTGCGGCTGAGCCCTAGCAGATACCGCTGCTAGCTCGAGCAGCCTCCCTAGGGCGGGCTGGGTTCTCGAGGCACTGCGGCGGCGGGTCGGTGATTCCCGTCTCGGGAAGAAGCGCTTGGGCACAGTGCCATGGTAGGCCCTCGGATGGCTGGCAGTCGTAGCGGACTAGGCCGTCCGCCTTGAAACTGCGGCTCGAGACCTCCGGTGTGGGTCGCACAGCAAGTGCGGTTGCTGGCCTATCAGAAATGGGGAGTGTCAATGGGCATCGAAAATGGCACCCTCCTGGGGGGCCTCGAGATAGGCACGCGGCACCCCGGCTCCCGCGTAGGGAGCGGAGCGACCGGAGCGGGGGACGCTCAGTCGGCTCGTCACGCTCGTAAAGGAAGTCCACCGGTACGACCTGCTCCTGCAGGAATTCACACCAAGAACGCCCGCAGGGGCCGTTGGCGCTAACCCCGAGGAGGCTAGCTTTGCAACGCGCAACGTTCCCGCCCCAACCCGACTCGCTAGAAGCAGCACATGATGTGGCTGGTATGCTAGCAACCTCCGGTGAGTGGCAGCGAGGCACTGCGGCGAGGTGCGGCGTGGAGCGATCTGTCCTCGCGGGGGCGGCTCGTTGCCACCGGCGAGGACCGGCAGCGGCTGATTCATGCGATCTCCAGCAACGCGGTCGAGGAGCTGGCGCCGGGTCGAGGCACTTACGCTTTCTTTCTCAACGCTCAGGGTAGAATCCAGTCCGACAGCCACATCTTCGTTGATCGCGACCACGTTCTGATCGACTGCGAGCCGGAAGCGAACGGGCCGCTCCAGGCGCATATTGAGAGCTACATCATCATGGACGATGTCGTCCTGGAGGACGTGTCCGCCACGACCAGGTTGGTGGCCGTCGCCGGACCGCAGTCCCGCGGCGTGATCTCGGCGCTGGACCTTCCTGCGCCGGACGAGGCGCTTAGCTTCGCGCGGTCCGGCGAGATCCGGGTGATCCGAGTGCCTGTCGGGACCACTGATGCGTACTGGCTGCTCGGTCCACGTTCGGAAACGCAGCGGCTCGTCGAGCAAATCGAGGCAAACGGGGCAGTGCCGTCAACTCGGAGGGAATTCGAGGCCCTTCGCGTGTCGAACGGCGTGCCTCGGTTCGGCCTGGACTTCGGGCCGGAGAACATTCCCCACGAAACCCAGCAGCTGAACGCCGTCTCGTTCGCAAAGGGCTGCTACACAGGCCAGGAAATCGTGGAGCGCGTGCGCTCCCTGGGCCGGGTCCGACGACTGCTCGCAGGGGTGGAACTTGAGTCTCCGAGTCCGCCGGAGGACCTGACCGTCCATCATGACGGTCGGCCGGTGGGGACAATGACCTCGCCCACGCCGGGATGCGCCCCCGACGGGAGCGCCCGCGGTTTCGCCATCGTCCGGCGCGAAGCCGCCGCACCCGGAACGGATATCCACGTCGGCGGCCTGCCGGGCCGGATTCTCGACGTCTCCAGAGAATAGAGGGCGCTGGGAGCGAACACGCCCTATGCTAGTTTCAACGCGCCGGCAATGATGGATTCCTGCGGACGGACCCATGTCGGGCATGTTCGGGCGAACAACGAGGACTCGTTCGATTGCTTGCCGGAACTTGGCCTGTACGTTGTCGCCGACGGCCTCGGCGGAGCGGCTGCCGGCGAGCGTGCTAGCGCGGTGACGGTGAGGACCCTCGCGGCCGAAGCGCGAGAAGCTGGCGAGGCGCTGACGGCTGAAACGCTCGTCGAGGCGATCGAGCTGGCAAACCGCCTTATCCGGATGGAGGTCGAGAACGATCCAGCCCTGCGAGGAATGGGCACGACGGTCACGGCGGCAATTGCCCGACCCGGGAAAGCCCAGATCGTCAACGCGGGGGACAGTCGGGCCTACCGGCTGTCAGGCGGCCGGCTCGAATGCCTGACCGAGGACCATACGTGGATCCGGGAATTCGCGATCGTGACAGGCATGAGTCCGGAGGAACTGGCAAATCACCGATACCGCCACATGCTGACCAAGGCGGTCGGGGCGGAGGAGAGCGTGGGAGCCGATACGGTCGATGCTAGTTTCGAGCCCGGTGACACACTCTTGCTGTGCAGCGACGGTCTCCACGGCGTTCTCCCCGCCGAGGTGATCGCGGATTGCCTCAAGGGCGATTCGGCGGTGCAGGACAAAGCCGAAGCATTGATCGACGCCGCGCTGGAGCGCGGAGCGCCGGACAACGTGACGGTCATCGTGGTGCGACATCCGGACAGCGTGGATTAGCGGCCCAGAGACGAGCGTTCAAGCAAGGTCGGCGCGCTTCTCGGTGAGGGCTTCGATTCGATCCAAATCCAGGCCGAAGCCGAGTCCGGGCTTGTCCGAAACCGTGATCGTCCCGCGTGAAGAGACCTCCACTGCTGGACTGACGATATCGCGGCTCCAGTAGCGCTTCGAAGCGGAGACGTCTCCCGGCAGCGTGAAGTTCGGCAGCGTCGACAGTGCGATGTTGTGCGCCCTGCCGATCCCGGCCTCCAGCATGCCACCGCACCAGACGGGGACCCCAGCGGCGCGACACACGTCGTGGACGCGGATCGCCTCGGCGAAGCCCCCGACCCGGCCGAGCTTGATGTTGATAATCCCGCAGGCCCCGAGCCGGATCGCCTGTTCCGCATGGTGAGCCGTCCGGATGCACTCGTCCAGACAGATCGGCGTCCGCATGGCGGCCTGCATCGTTGCGTGGTCGACGAACTCGTCGTAGCCGAGGGGCTGCTCGAGCATCGTCAGGTTGAATTCGTCGAGCGCGGACAATCGTTCGACGTCGGCCAGCGTATACGCAGAATTCGCGTCCGCCATCAGGGCGATTACGGGGAACCGTTTCCGCACGGCCCGGACCACATCGACATCCCGCCCGGGCTTGATCTTGATCTTGATCCGCCGATAGCCGGCCTCCAGCTCCCTCTCGATCAGTTCCAGCAAGCTCCCCACCGATTCCTGGATGCCGATTGAAACCCCGCAGGCGATTTCGCGCTGCTCACCTCCGATGTGCTGCCAGAGCGGCCTTCCCGTCTTGCGGGCCTCGAGCTCCCAGCACGCCGCCTCCAGGCCGCCCCGAGCCATGCGGTGGCCGCGAACGGCATTGGTCAGTGACCCGACATCCGCGGCCGAACAGATCTCTGCCCCGAGGACCCGCGGAGCGGCGAAGTCCTGTAGTACCAGCCACGCCGCATCGACCCACTCCTCGTTGTAGAAGGGCCGCTCGCCGCAAGTGACCTCGCCCCACCCGACCGCTCCATCGGAATCCTCGACCTCGACGAGGAGAATGCGACGCTCGTCGGTCCGGCCGAAGCTGGTTTCGAACGGACGCACCAACGGCATCCGTATCTGCCGCAACGTGATTCTCGTTAGCCGCACCGCACGGTCCCCCTTTTATCGACGCTGGCAGCGCGGGCAGAAATGCGTGCTGCGCTGCGCGACGAGAATGCGCCGCACCGGTGTCCCGCACGTGCAACAAGGCTTGCCGGTTTTGCCGTACACCCGGGTCTGCAACTGGAAGTAGCCTTGGGACCCCGTGCTGTCGACATAGTTGTTGATGCTTGTGCCCCCTGCGGCGATGGCGTCGAGCAACACCTGCTGGATGGCGCCGTGCAGGTCCGCCGCCTTGCGCTTGCCCACTGCGGTGCCGCTCCGTTCCGGGTGCAGCCGGGCACGGAACAGGGCCTCGTCGGCGTAGATGTTGCCGAGGCCCCGCAGGAACTCCTGGTTCAGCAGGAGTGCCTTGAGCCTCGTCTTGCGCGTGGCAAGCCGCGCCGCGAATTCCGCACGTCCGATCTCAAGGGGCTCGGGGCCGAGCTCGGCCAGCCGAGTCGGCAGCTCTTGGGACCACTGCCAGCGCCCGAACTTGCGGATGTCGTGGAAGACGAGCCTGCTGCCGTCTTGCAGGAACATCTCCGCCCGGGTGTGGGGACCGGGCTCTCCGTTCAACAGCAGGTTGCCCGTCATCCGCAAATGGATCACGAGCAGCGAGTCGCTGCCGTCCTTCCGAAGCCGAAAGAGCAGGTACTTCCCGTGCCGGTCGATGCGCTTGATACGCTGACCGGCCAGCACGGCCTCGGTCTCGCCTACGTCGCCTGCGCAGGTCCGCGGCCAGTGAAACAGGACCGCCTCGATCGTCCTGCCCTCGACCGAAGGGCCGAGCGTCCGACGAATGGTCTCGACTTCAGGTAGCTCGGGCATCTGGCCGGGATCCCGGCGGCTCGGAAATCAGGCGGTTACCCCGACCATCGCGGGCAGCACGTCACCGATCTCGCCCCGGACCACCGAATCGGCAATCCCGTCCAGCGGAGTGCTGTCGCGATTCACGATAAGCAGGTGGGCCCCGGCGCGCTTCGCCACCCGCGGGATGGAAGCGGCTGGCTCGACCACCAGCGACGATCCGACTGCAATCAGCAGGTCGCAGCGTTCCGCCGCAAGGTAAGCCTGTTCCATCACATCGAGAGGCATGGACTGGCCGAACGAGATGGTCGCGGGCTTGAGCAGGCCCCCGCAGAGTCGGCACCGCGGAGCCCTCTCGCCGCCTTGGACGCGGCGACATGCCTCGTCGGACGTGATCCGGTCCCCGCAGGAAAGGCAGACCGCTTCGGTGGTCGTACCGTGCAGTTCCAGCACCTTGTCCCCGGGCAAGCCGGACTGCTGATGCAAGCGATCGATGTTCTGCGTGACCAGGGCATCGAGCCTTCCCTGCCTGTGGAGTTCCACGAAGGCATAGTGGCCGGCATTCGGCCGGGCCGCCCGCATCGCAGGCCAAGCCTCCACCTTCTGCCTCCAGTACTCGATCCGGCCCTCCTCGCTGGAGACGAATTCCTGGAAATCGACGATCCGGTTCCGCGCCCACACCCCGTTCGGACTGCGAAAGTCGGGAATGCCTGACTCGGTCGAAATGCCAGCACCCGTGAACCCTACGATCCGCGACGCGCCGGCGATCCAGTCACGCTCGGTTCGCAGATCCATGCCGCGCATCCTAGCACGCCCCTCTCGGACCTCCGTCGGCTCTCCGCTACGATGGGCAGTTCGGAGACGAGTATGTTCGAGTTTCGAGGTGTCGACTTCATGGAATTCGACTCGCTGCTGAGCGAGGAGGAGCTGCTGGTCCGGCAAACCGCCCGGCAGTTCGTGGAGGACAGGTTCATCCCACTGATCACAAAGCACTTTCGCGATGGGACGTTTCCCTTGGAACTGACTGCGCCGATCGCCGGGCTGGGGTTCTTCGGCGCCAACCTGCACGGCTACGGCTGCGCGGGCCTGAGCAATGTCGAGAACGGCTTGGTCATGCAGGAAATGGAGCGGGGCGACACCGCTCTGCGGAGCTTCGTGTCAGTGCAGAGCAGCCTTTCGATGTTCGCCATCTACTCCTACGGATCCGACGAGCAGAAGGACCGCTGGCTCCCCCGGATGCAGCAAGGCAAGGCCATGGGCTGTTTCGCGCTGACCGAACCGAATTTCGGGTCCAATCCGGCCGGCATGATCACAAGGGCCGTGCCGGACGGAGACGGCTACATCCTCAACGGGGAAAAGACCTGGATCACCAATGGCAGCGTCGCCGACATCGCGGTAGTCTGGGCCAAGCTGGGAGACAGCGACAGGATCCAGGGGTTCCTGGTGGAAACGGACAGGCCCGGATTCTCGGCGGTCGACCTTCACAACAAGCTCTCGATGCGCGCTTCGACGACGTCGAGCGTGGGCCTCAGCAACGTGCGGATCCCGGCCGAGAACGTCTTGCCGGAAGCGAAGGGCCTGAAGGCTGCCCTGGGCTGCCTGACGAATGCGCGCCTGGGCATCGCCTGGGGTGCCATCGGGGCCGCCATGGCCTGCTACGACTGCGCCCGCCAGTACACCATGCTGCGGACGCAGTTCGATGACCGTCCGATCGCGTCGCACCAATTGGTGCAGAACGAACTGGCCGACATGATCACGGGAATCACCAAGGCCCAGTTCATTACCCTGCATGCGACGCGGTTGAAGGACCAGGGCCGGCTGAACCATGTACACGTCTCGATGATCAAGCGAAGCAACGCAGCGATGGCACTGGACGTGGCCCGCCGGGCTCGCGACCTGCTAGGAGCCAACGGGATCACGGACGAGTACCCGATTTTCAGGCACATGTGCAACCTGGAGACCGTCAAGACCTACGAGGGCACCCACAACATCCACACCCTGATCCTGGGGTCGCACGTCACAGGCATCCAGGCGTTTACGTAGGCAAGCCGCCGAAGGGCTCGCAGCGGCGATGCCGGCCCGGACCCCTTCGTCAGCGATTCGAAGGCGCAAGCAAGGAGTTCAGGCGGGGCTCGAGATCCCGGAGGTCATCCACCAGCAGATCTGGCGGATGCCGCTCGAAGTCCTCAGGCCGGAGCCCGAATGTGACGCCGGCGCAAGCGACGCCGGCATTGCGGGCGGTGAGCACGTCGACGGCGCTGTCGCCGACCATCAGCGTCCGGTCCGGACGGAACCCCGTCTCGCGCATGATCAGGCGGAGCCCGTGAGGGTCCGGCTTCTTCGTCTCGAAGCTGTTGCCTCCGTAGATGCTCGTGAAGTAGTCTCTCAGTCCGAGACCCGCAACGAGCTCCCTGCTGAACCCTTCCGGCTTGTTGGTCAGCACAGCCATGGCAGTGCCATGCCGCCTCCACCTGTCCAGGGCCTCGCGAACCCCCGGATAGAGCTTGGTGTGAACCAGCATGTTGTCGCGATAGTACTGAAGGAAGAATGCCAGTCCCTCCCAAACTGCGCCTTCGGGAGCATCCGGGCCGAGCGACCGGCGGATCAGCATCTCGGCTCCGTTGCCTATATACGACGCCACCGTTTCCATGGCGAGCGGCGGGAGCCCCGCGTGGGCGCGCGTGGCGTTCACGGAGAGCGTGAGGTCCTTTGACGAATCGATGAGAGTGCCGTCGAGATCGAATACGATCAGGCCGAACCTGGAATCCATTGCTGGGCTGCCCGTCAGTCGTCCAGCAAGCTCTCGATTTTCGGCTGAAGCTGCTTGAAGATCTCTCGCGGCGACGAAGTCGCGTCCACCACGACGAAGCTATAACGCTCGACCATCCCGTCCAGGATTTCCATGAGCTCTTGCTGGTATCCCACGAAGCTCTCGAACCGGTCGTTCCCGTACGGGACGTCCATGCCGCTTTCCCAGTAGTCGAAATGGTGCTGGCTGCGGACGACCCGAGCGAAGACTTCCTCGACCGGCGCGCGCAGATAGAACGTCGCGTGCGGTACGAGGGCGAATCCCGCGACGCGCTCGAGCCACTCGGCATTCTGCCGGCGGGCGGCGGCTCTCGCGACGACCGAATAGAAGTAGCGGTCCGTGAGCACCACGAAACCGGCCCGCAACGCTGGTATGACGACGTTTTCCAGCCGGTCCGCGAAGTCAGCCATGTAGAACAGCGCCATTGTCAGGGGACCCAGCGTGTGCCCGCTCTTTGCTCGCCGGATTCCCTCCTTTGTAAGCGCCGAACGCGCCATGCCGGTGTTGACGACGGCGTGACCGCGCTCTTCAAGCCACCCGCGCAGTAACCCGACCTGCGTGCTCCGCCCCACCGAGTCGGGACCTTCGATGGCGATCAACTTGCCGGGAAGGTTGGCAATGTCGACGCCCGGCAGGGCATCGAAATAGTATTCCAGGGGAGCGTCGTTCATCTCGATTCCGAATCCCCCGAACCGGGCAGGCGCAGAATGTCGCGTCCGAGCGACCCTCCGATCCTGTCCACCACGATTTCCCGAACCTGTCTCTGCTGTTCCTGGATAGTGCCGGTCGCGTCGATGACGTCGAAGCCCATCTCCTCGGCCATGCTGTCGTATTCGTTGAGGATGCGCGCCTGGAACAGGGAAAAGCTCTCCTTGATGTCCGCGCTGAGATGGAGGTCCATCCCCGCTTCGTAGTACTTGAGAGACGCCCGTCCGCCCAGGATGCGGTCCAGGGCCACCTGGAGCGGAACGCGAAAGTAGAATGCGATGTCCGGCTTGACGGCCATGCGGTACAGGTTCCGGACCCACTCCGGCCTGACCCCTCTGGCCACGTCTCTGGCAAAGGCCGTGAATGCATAGCGGTCCGCGCACACGACGGCCCCGGCTCCAAGCATGGGCACGATGTGGCGCTCGAGACGGTCTGCGAAGTCGGTGGCGTGGATCAGGCTGAAGGTCGTGGGCGTAAACATCTGCTTCTTCTTGCCCTGACGGGTGCTCTCGCGCACCATCGACGACGAGTTCCACTCGCTGAAGGACACAACGAGGCCCTTCGAGATCAGCCACTGACGCAGCAACGCCAGCTGAGTGGATTTCCCGGATCCGTCGATTCCCTCAACGATAATCAGCTTCCCCGGGAAGCGATTCGGACGGAACTGCACGGCGACCGGAGTTCCTCCACTGTACCACCGCCGTTCCGGGTCAGGCGCCGCACGGCCAGCGATCAGCCATGGTTGCTAGAGGCGGCTGAGCGCCGGAATCAACACCGAGAATTCCTGGACCTCGGTAATCCAAAAATGCCTCAACCGCTTGCCGGAGGAGGACTTCGGTCGGACTCAATCCTGATCGGATCTCGCTCCAGAGCCGCCTGATCTGCGCCGCAGAGCGCAGTTTCGAATCGCCCGAGCGATCGAATGGGAGCCGGTTTCCTGATAGGATCCGAAGTATATACGTTGAGTTATTTGAGAGGTATTCAGACGTGGCGAGCAACCAGCTTGACGGCTTCACGGTCGCCTCTTTGGTGACCTCGGACGGACCGTGATTCTTGCGCGGGTCCAGCCACCGGCTCCAGAACGTTCTTGAATTCCTAGTTCGCGGTCGAGGGTGCATCCCCCCAGCCGCGACGACCTAGATGACTCGCGCCAACCGAAGTGGTGATGTGCGGAACTGTCAGTTTCAGTGTGACTCGCGATGAGTGACAAGCGATCCGGAGTGCTGAAGAGCAATCCTTTTCTGAGCGGGAAGATACGGGCCTGGCGCTGGTGCGCCGCCCTGCTGCTGGCAGCAGCCGGTCCGGCGGCCGCTCAGACCTCAGGCAGCGTTGAGGGCGTCGTTGTCGACAGCCAGGGGTTCGCCGTGCCCGGAACGACGGTCACGATTGACGGGGAAGCGCTCATCGCTCCCCTCGCCGCGGAAACCCTCGTCGACGGGTCGTACCGGTTCCGTGCCCTCAGGCGGGGATCCTATGACCTCGCGTTCGAGTCTCCGGGATTCCGGACGGTCCTTCGCGAGGGCGTCATCGTGGAAGGGAACCGGGTGATCCGGATCGACGCGGTGCTCGAGTTGGCCGCCGTCGAGCAGACGATCACAGTCACAGGTGCCGCGCCTGTGGTGGACATCAAGAACACTGCGCTGGTAAACGACTTCGGCGTGGCGGAGCTGCAGCAAGTGCCGTCAGCCACTGATGTGTGGTCGGTGCTGGCGCAGACGGCGGGAGTCCGCATGCGCGGCTTCGATGTTGGGGGTTCCCACAAGAGCCAGCAGACCGGCTACGAGAGCTTCGGCGTGCGGAACCAGAACCGGATCCTCGCCGACGGCGTGGACACAACCGAGGGCCTTGGCGGCACCGGATTCTATTTCGACTACTACTCGATCGAGGAGTTCACGACGACGGCGGCTGGCGCCGACGTGGAGATGACGGCTCCCGGGTCGCTCGTCATGATGACCATGAAGAGCGGCGGCAACGATTTCCACGGCATGGTCCACGGCGACTACGAGCACGAACAATTCGTGGGCGACAACACCGACGCCGCCCTGGAAGCCCGCGGCTACACCGGTAACCCGAACTTGCTGTTCTTCGAGACCCATGCCGATATCGGTGGGCCCATCGTGCGCGACCGCGCTTGGTTCTATATGTTCTACAACCACTTTCGCATCGACAAGGCGGTGTCCGGCGTCGACCGGTCCTTGGCCACCGACCTGGGCGATTTCGATGGCTTCGGCGGCAAGGTCACGGTGCGTCTGACGGACCGGGACCGGTTGATCGGCTACACGCAGTGGGGGCTGAAGGAGAAGCCGAAGCGCGGGCTGTCTACTGATGTCGGTCCCGACTCGGTGCTGGCGCAGGCGAGCTGGAGCTGGGCGCACAAGGCGGAGTGGCAGCGCGTCTGGAATGACCGGACGTTTATGACCGCTGCCGCCAAGCATTTCGGATTCGGCTGGCCCATGGTGCCGCAGGTCGATCCGGCACAGCAGCCGCCTCGCCTGGACACGGCGACCGGCCGACTCAGCGGTGCCGGCTGGTTCCCTGGCGCCAATGGCCCGCCGCCATTCACGTTCGTGCGGTGGAAACCGCAGGTCACTGCGAGCATCAACCACTACGTGCCGGACTTCGGCGGCAGTCACGATTTCAAGGTGGGCTACGAGTTCCAGATCGACAGCAGCCGCTTCGGCTCGAACGCCAATTCCGGGCACGTCCGCTACCTCGACGACAGCGCGAACGAGCGCCCGCACAACGTGGACCGGATCATGCTCTTCAGCATGCCGGCCGAGGGGGAAATCGCGTCCGACAACCGCAACCGGCATCACGCGGCATTCTTCCAGGACACGTGGCGGCCAGTGGGCTGGCTGTCTCTGAACCTAGGCGTGCGTTTCGAGCAGCAACGCACCTACTTCCTCGACGCTGTATCCAGCCCCTTCCTCTCCGATTTCTTCCCCAGTGGCACGGCCGCAGGCCGGACGAATGTCGTCTGGAACACATGGGGGCCGCGATTGGGCGTCGCATTCGCTCCGGTGCGCGGCACCGTGCTCAAGGGGCACTTCGGCCGCTACTACCTGAATCTGGCAGACTCTCACGCGATTGCCAATCCCGCGAGCACGGCATGGGTCCGCTACACGTTCCTTGATCCGAACGCGAACGGGATCTACGACGGCCCGGACGAACTGGGCACCAAGCTGGACGAACAGGGCGCGACTGGAGTCGAACTGGGCTCTGCAGGGACACCGGTCGACTCCGCGCTTCCTACGGAATACGTCGACGAGATCAACGTCTCGCTGGAGCATGAGCTGGTCACGGACACCTCCGTCCGCGTCTCTTACGTCCGCAAGGACCTGAACGGCGACAGCGGCATCTGGAACGGGCCCCAGCAGACCGCGCTGCACGCTGGACGCGGCATCGCGTGCACGAACGACCCCGACTGGAATTGTCCGCTCAACGCGCTCACGGGCGCGCCGATGAACGTCGAGCGCGTGCCAGACGACGTGGCGGGGCTCGTAGACAACCGGATCGCCAGGTTCCCAGGGATGGAGGCCACCTACGACACGATCCAGCTAGCGACGAACCGTCGCTTCACTGGGGGCTTCCTGCTGCAGGCCAGCTTCGACTACCAGTGGCGTGACGAGTTTCGCTCGGCTGCCGGCGAATCGAGGAGTCCTCTCTTTGCCGACCCTCTGGTCGTCGGCTCCGGGGGACATGGGCGGATCTGGCAGAATCACGGCCTGGATGTGGATGCCCGGCAGGCGACAACCAACTGGGGAGGCCGCCTTCTCGCTCGCTGCACGCTGCCGTACGATGTCGGCCTTTCAGCCAATTTGCGTCATCAGAGCGGCTGGCCATACGCGCTGATCCAGAGGGTGGACATCCCGGGCACCGGCACCAACCAGCCCGTGTTTCTCACTGACCTAGCCGACAATCGCTCCGAGAACGTGACGCTGGCCGACATCCGCCTCGACAAGGCGTTCGCCGTCGGAACCGAGAGCAAGAAAAGACTCACTCTGATGCTTGACTTCTACAACGTCCTCAACTCGAACGCCGTCACGAACTTCTCCCTACGGGTCGGGGACGATGAGCGCGTCATTGCGGCGCTCGATCCGATCGCGATGAAGCTCGGTGTCCGTTTCGAGTTCTGACACGCTGCAGCGTGACACCGGCTCACGAGCCGCCGGCGGGCACGTGACGCGAACGTGCCGGAATAGCAAGAGGAAACGCATCCAGCAGCCCTCGCAATCATGTCGACGGACGGGCGGATCACCAGCCTGTACGATTGGAGGAATGCTGGAATCGCGAATCGACGCGCTGTTCAATCGCAATCCGGAAGCATACTCGCACCAGGACCTGGAAACGTTTCGCGAATTCAAGGCCGGCCTGAACAGCGGCGAGATCAGGGCCGCCGAACCCGACCCCGCCGCCTCGCCGCATGGCTGGCGCGTCAATCCATGGGTAAAGCGTGGAATCCTCGTTGGATTCCGCATGGGCAAGAGCGTGGACATGTCCGATTCCGGCAGCCGGTTCCGGTTCATCGACAAATCGACCTACCCGCCACGCGAAGTCACGGTGGAAGAGAGCGTGCGTGTGGTACCCGGCGGATCCAGCCTGCGGGACGGCTGCTTCGTGGGCCGTAGCGTCACGTGCATGCCGCCGATGTACATCAACGTCGGAGGCTACGTGGATGACGGCTCGATGGTGGACTCCCACGCCCTTGTTGGCAGCTGCGCGCAAATCGGAAAGAACTGTCACCTCAGTGCCGCGGCACAGATCGGCGGCGTCCTCGAACCGGTCGGGGCCCTGCCGGTGATCATCGAGGACAACGTCCTGGTTGGCGGGAATACGGGCGTTTACGAGGGCACCATCGTCAAGCGTTCTGCCGTGCTCGGTGCGGGTACCGTGCTGACGCGCTCGACGCCGGTCTACGACATCGTCCGCGAGACCGTGCACCGCGCTCAGGGGGACGAGCCTCTGGTCATCCCGGAGGGAGCCGTTGTGGTGCCCGGATCCCGCCCGATCGCCTCGGGTCCGGGCAAGGACATGGGACTCTCGCTGTACGCCCCGGTGATCGTCAAGTACCGAGACGAGAAGACGGAAGCGCGCGTGGAGCTGGAGTCGCTCCTGCGGTAGGCACTCGAACAGACAGGCAAAGAGGCTGCTGGCAATGGACCGCGATCCCCAGCCCGCCGGGTCCCGCCCGGGCCTGATCTGCACGCGCTCCGAACTCCGCGACCTGGCCCGCCAGCGAATCGGCGGCCGCCTGTTCGTCAGCGTCTCGAACCGCGAGCCGTTCGTACACTCGCGCGGCCCCGACGGAACGATCCATGTGCGTGCTGCCGTTGGCGGCCTGACGCTGGCCCTGAACTCGGCCATGCAGGCAGTCGGAGGGGTTTGGGTCGCGCATGGGTCCGGAAGCGCCGACCGGGAAGCGGCCGACGCGGACGGCCGGGTCCGGGTGCCCCCGGAGTCGCCGGCCTACGACCTGCAGCGGGTGTGGCTGAGCAAGGACGAGAACGAAGGGTATTACAACGGCTTCGCCAACCAGGCGCTGTGGCCGCTCTGCCACAACGCCTATACGAAGCCGGTGTTCCGGGACATGCACTGGAGCGCGTACCGGGAGGTCAATGCCAAGTTCGCCGACGCGGTCGCCGGGGTGATCGGCGACCGCGACGCGATCATCTTCATCCAGGACTATCATTTCGCCCTCCTGCCGTCTCTGCTTCGGCAGCGCTGCCCCAATGCGGCCTGCCTGCATTTCTGGCATATCCCTTGGCCGCTTCCGGACATTCTGCGGATCTGCCCGTGGCACAGCCAGATCCTCGAAGGCGCTCTCGGCAACGACGTCCTCGGATTCCACACGCCCAGCTACGCAAACCGGTTTCTCGAAGCCGCCAGCGCGCTGCCCGGGTGGAAGCGCGTCGCCGGAACTGCGCTGGAGCGGAACGGGCGGCGGGTGCGGGCCGAGGCATTCCCGATCTCGATCGATTTCGACGGGATTTCGGCGAAGGCAGCAAGCGCGGATTGCGACGCCGCCGTGGAGCGGCTTCGCGAGCGCTACGAACTGGCCGGAAAATTCGTCGTCCTGGGACTGGAGCGAATTGACTACACCAAGGGCGTTCTCGAGCGCTTGCAGGCCGTCGAGCGTCTGATGCAGCGGCATCCGGAACTGCGAGGCAACCTGGCCTATCTCAACGCCGGGGCACCGAGCCGGACGGGAATCCCGGCCTATAGGGAACTCCATCGCGACATGGATAGCGCGGTCACCCGCCTGAACTCGGAATACGGAACCTCCGGGACTGGCCCGGTCATTTCGATCAAGGAGCACCTGAAAGAGAGCGAGGTCCTGGCGTTATACCGTCTTGCCGATGTCTGCGTGGTGAGTTCCCTCGAAGACGGAATGAACCTCGTGGCCAAGGAATTCCTGGCTGCCCGCAACGACGAGCGGGGCCGGCTCTTGCTGAGCCAGTTCACGGGCGCGGCATGGGAACTGCCCGGCGCCGAGTGCTTCAATCCATTCGCGACAGACGAATTCGCGGACCGGCTCTTCGCGATGAGGAACTCCCGGGACGAAAGGGCTGTCGCCCTGATGCGGCGCCTCCGCGCCCACGTGCGCGAGCACAACATCTACGGCTGGATCGGCAGCATCCTCGAGACCGTCCCGCCCAGCCGGAGCGGCCGTTGACCCACCTCTTCGACGACTGGGACTCCGTGTCCGCGCGACTACGGACTGCGGATCTTCTCCTGCTGATGCTGGATTTCGACGGGACCCTGGCCCCGATCGTTCCACGGCCCGCAGACGCTCGGGTTCCCGCGGAAACCATGGAGACCCTGCTTGCGCTGCGGGACTGTTCCAACGTGGCGATGGCTGTCGTCAGCGGGCGGAGTGCCCGGAACGTCCGCCACCTCCTCGGCTTGGAGGGAATTCACTATTTCGGAAGCCACGGCCGCGAGCGCATCCGACCGGGGAGCAAGACGGTCGAAACCGACCGGCGGGGACGCGAGGCGATCCGCGCCGTCTGCGAGCTCCTGTCGGACCGGCTCTCGGATGTCGGCGGTTTCGAAGTCGAGGACAAGCTGGTGGCGGCGGCAGCGCACTACCGGAACACGGAACTCCCCGACCGGCCCCGGATCGAACGGGTCGTGCTCGAAGCCGTAGCGGCCATTCCGTCCTTGCAAGCGGGGCACGGCAAGATGGTCTACGACATCACTCCCAGGGACGGGGTCGACAAGGGCACAGCCGCCACGGCGCTGGTCCGTGAAACGGGAGGCCTTCCGCTCTACTTCGGAGACGACACCACCGACGAAAGCGTCTTCGGAGCGCTGTCCGGCGAGGCCGTCACGGTGTTCGTCGGCCCCCGGGCGCACAAGTCGCTGGCGCGATACCGGGTCGCCGACCCGAGCGAGGTTGCCGCATCACTGGCTCGAATCCTCCATGTGTCGCGATCGTAGCAGCGGGGCCGGGACCCGGCTCTCGCCGCGAACGACAAGACTCAGTGGCCGCGTTGCGGGCTTCTGGTACGATGAAATCGGTACCGGCATGATGGTATCAGTTCGTGATAAGTAGACGCGCCCCTTGGAGGCCTTGGTGAAGCGATCGTCCTCCGAAGGATCGCTTCGCTGCTCTTTCTGCAGGAAGAGCCAGGACGTTGTTACAAGACTCATCGCCACGCCTGGCGACTACCCGAAATCCTATATCTGCGACGAGTGCGTCCTGATCTGCAACGCGATCCTCGACGAAGAACGATCCAGCAAGGGACAGGCGCCAGGCTTCACGCTGCTGAAGCCGCACGAAATCAAGGACAAGCTCGACCAGTACGTGGTGGGTCAGCATGCCGCCAAGAAGCGTCTGTCGGTGGCGGTCTACAACCACTACAAGCGCATCTTCATGCACCGGCGTCCCGCGCCGGTCGGCACCGAGTCGGATGTCGAAGTCCAGAAGTCGAACATCCTGCTGATTGGGCCGACGGGAACGGGCAAGACCCTGCTAGCCCAGACGCTCGCGAAGATCCTGGACGTTCCGTTTGCCATTACGGACGCAACCACCCTGACCGAGGCCGGCTACGTCGGCGAGGACGTCGAGAATATCATCCTCAAGCTGCTGCAGGCGGCGAACGGCGACGTCAACCGCGCGCAGAAGGGGATCATCTACATCGACGAGATTGACAAGCTGAGCCGGCGGGACGAGAATCCGTCGATCACGCGTGACGTCTCGGGCGAGGGCGTCCAGCAAGCCCTGCTCAAGATCCTGGAGGGCAGCGTGGCCAACGTGCCCCCGCAAGGAGGGCGCAAGCATCCGCACCAGGAGTTCACGCCCATCGACACGACGAACATTCTGTTCATTTGCGGCGGAGCCTTCGTGGGCCTGGAGAAGCTTGTCGCGAGCCGCGTGGACGCCCGAGTGGTCGGCTTCCGCAGCATCGATGTCGCGGAGCAGGCCGTGCCGCGGCCTGTCGGCATGGGCGAGGATCTCGGCCTGCTCGGCCATGTCCAGCCGCAAGATCTCATCCGGTTCGGTTTCATTCCGGAATTCGTGGGAAGGCTTCCCGTAACGGCCACGTTGAGCGGGCTTGACGAGGAGGCGCTCGTCGAAGTGCTGACCAGGCCGAAGAACTCGCTGGTCAAGCAGTACCAGAAGCTGTTCGAGTACGAGAACATCGAGCTCTCACTGGACGAGGGCGCACTGGAAGCGATCGCCAAGCTCGCCTTGGAACGCGACGTTGGGGCTCGCGGGCTGCGCATGATCATGGAAGAACTGATGCTCGAACTCATGTATCATCTGCCCGCCCAGCAGAAGCGCGTCAAGCATTTCGTCGTGACTGAGCAGATGGTCATCGAGGACCAGAATCTGTTTCGCGCGCGGCTGCTCGAAAAGGCCGGCTGATCGCGGCGCAGCCGCCATTTCCCGCTACGCTCCTCCCTCAACCTGTTGCCCGCAACTTTTCGCGGAGTGGAGCCCATCGTAAAATAAGGGCATGCCTACTTCTAGCGGTAGCCGTTCCAGCTTGCGGATACCGATGATGCCCATCCGGGACGTCGTGATATTCCCCCACATGATGTCCCCGTTCGTGGTGGGACGAGCAGCGAGCGTGACGGCTCTGGAAGCCGCGCTCGCGCACGACAAGAAGATCTTCCTGGCGACCCAGCACGACGCTTCGAACGACGAGCCCAGGCCTGACGAGGTCTACCAGATCGGCACGATCGTCAGCATCGTCCAAAGCCTGAAGCTTCCGGACGGCAACGTGAAGGTCCTCGTCGAAGGCCTGGAACGGGCCAAGCTCCGCCGGGTCCGGCTCGAGGACGGGTACATGCAGGCGACGGTCGAGACGCTCCACTTCCCCACCCCGTCGCATCCGGAGCTGGAGCAGCTGACGAGCCGCGTGACGGCCCTGTTCGAGCAATACGTCAAGCAGAGCCAGAGCCTCAACTACGAGACCATGATCGCCGCAGTCCGGGTCGAGGAGCCGGACAAGCTGGCCGACACGATTTCCGCCAACCTCCAGATCACCGTTCCGGAGAAGCAGGATCTGCTGGAGATTTTCGACCCCATCGACCGCCTTACCCGCATTGCGGAACTGCTGGACATCGAGATCGAGAAGCTCGCTGTTGACCGGACCATCCAGGGACGGGTCAAGAAGCAGATGGAGAAGGCCCAGAAGGAGTACTACCTCAACGAGAAGATCAAGGCCATCCAGAAGGAGCTCGGGCGCGGAGAGAAGAGCGAATACGACAAGCTTCGCAAGCGCATCGAGGAGGCGGGCATGACGAAGGACGCCCGCAAGAAGGCGCTCAACGAGGTCCAGAAGCTCGAGAACATGCCCCAGATGTCCGCCGAGGCGACGGTCTCGCACAACTACGTCGACTGGCTGCTCTCCGTACCCTGGAAGGCCAAGTCGAGGGAAATCAGGGATCTGTCGAATGCCGAGAGAGTGCTCGACAGCGACCACTACGGGCTGGAAAAGGTCAAGGAGCGCATCCTCGAGTTCCTCGCGGTCCGGCGGCTGGTCACCCGCCCGCAAGGCTCGATTCTCTGCTTTGTGGGTCCTCCCGGTGTGGGCAAGACGTCCTTGGGTAGGTCGATCGCGAGGGCCACGGGACGCAAGTTCGTTCGGCTCTCTCTAGGCGGGGTGCGCGACGAGGCCGAGATCCGCGGCCACCGGCGCACCTACATCGGCGCGCTGCCGGGCCAGATCATCCAGATGATGAAGAAGGCCGGGACGCGGAACCCGGTCTTCATGCTGGACGAGATCGACAAGATGTCCACGGATTTCCGCGGCGATCCCTCGGCGGCGCTGATGGAGGTCCTGGATCCCGAGCAGAACTCCGCGTTCCAGGACCACTACCTCGATGTCGAGTTCGACCTCAGCCAAGTGTTCTTCATTGCGACCGCCAACGTGCTCCACACGCTTCCCCCGCCCTTGCTGGACCGGATGGAAGTGATCCGCATAAGCGGCTACACGGAAGACGAGAAGACAGAGATCGCCAAGCGCTACCTGGTCGAGAAGCAGATCGCGAGGGTCGGGCTCAAGAAAGAGAAGAGCATCGAATTCCAGGAGGACGCCATTCGCGCCATCATCGAGCAGTACACCCGCGAAGCGGGAGTTCGCAACCTCGAGCGCGAGATCGGCAACATCTGCCGCAAGGTCGCCCTGAAGGTGGTACGGAACAAGAATGGCAAGAAGGTGTCCAAGACCACGGTCACGGCCGAGAACGTGATGGATTTCCTGAAGGTTCCCAAGTATCGGGATCCGGGAGCGGATCTGAAGAGCGAGATCGGCACTGCCTTCGGACTTGCCTGGACGGAACTGGGCGGGACCCTGTTGAACATCGAAGCCACGCTGATGGACGGGCAGGGCAAGCTGACGCTCACAGGGAAGCTGGGCGACGTCATGCAGGAGTCGGCCCGGGCTTCGATGAGCTACATCCGGTCGCGCTCGGGCGCGTTCGGTCTGCCGAAGGAGTTCTACCAGAACCTAGACATCCATATCCACGTGCCCGAGGGCGCGATCCCGAAGGACGGCCCCTCGGCCGGCATCACGCTGACCACGACGATCGCCAGCGCACTCACCAAGGTCAAGGTGCGGGGGGACATCGCGATGACAGGTGAGGTCACGCTACGCGGGAAGGTCCTCGCCATCGGCGGGCTGAAAGAGAAGCTGCTCGCAGCCAGTCGCTACGGCATCCAGGAAGTGATCCTTCCGAAAGACAACGAGAAGGATCTGCCCGACGTGCCGGAAAACGTGCGCGAGAACCTGAAGCTGCACTTCGTCGACAACATGGACGACGTCCTTGCCCTGGCGCTCGAGGAGCCAATCGACGGACTCGCCAAGCACCCGTTCACGCCCGGCGGAGTCGACGTGATGCAGCGGGAGGAGAGGGCGGCGAACTAGCCGCGCCGTCCGCGGCGCAAGGCGATGGCGGTCGAGTTCGTCGTCAGCGCGCACGGTCCCGACCAGTTTCCCAGGGACCGGCTTCCGGAAATCGCCTTCGTGGGCCGCAGCAACGTCGGCAAGTCGAGCTTGCTAAACGCCCTGTTGCTGGGATCCCGCAAGCGCGGAGCAGCAGCCGATGGCATCAGCCGCAAGGATCTTGCCAGGACGAGCCAGACGCCCGGGCGCACCCGGGCGATCAATTTCTTCCGCATCGACCGCAGGGTCTACTTCGCGGACCTGCCGGGGTACGGCTACGCAAAAGTCTCCCGCGGTGAGCAGGAGCGTTGGAAGCAGCTCGCGGAGTCATACCTGGGATCCCGCGAGTCGCTCAAGCTGGTGGTCCTGATTGTCGATATCCGGCATGGCCCGACCCCGCTAGACCGCCAGATGAAGGATTGGCTGGAAGCCGCGGGGCACGCGCTCTGTGTCGCGGCAGCCAAATCGGATAAGCTAAAGCGAGTAGCGCGCTTGCGCTCCGTACGCTCCATCGAGGAGACGTTCGCCGTCCCCATCCCGTTCTCGGCAGTGACGGGGGACGGCGTCAAGCAGCTCTGGCGAGCCATCGAATCGGCTCTCGTCGCATAGTTCCAGACGCCAGCACGGCGCGTGGCGTTAGCGAGATCAGTCATGCCTTCCGACACCAGCGAACTCCAGGAAACAACTCCGGCCCCGGCCGAGACGGGCGCTTCCACCGAGGAAGCCCCGAAGCAAGGGGAATCGGAATCGCCCCGCACGCGACGATTCCGGCGTCGCAACGAGGAAACAGCCACCGAGCCAGCCTCCGCGGACAAGGCTGGAACGGCAGACCCGCCTTCCAAGAAGAAGGCCGAGGACGGCTCGGGAGGCGAGGCGCAAGCCCCGACCGGCCGGCAGCGCCGGCGCAGCCGGTTTCGGGATTCCGAGGCATCGGACGAGCATCGCGGGGAGCGCCGGCAACGCGACCGTGAAGCCAGGTCCGGGGACAGCGAGGGAGAGGTCGAACGGCCGCCAAGGAGGCCTCAGCGCAAGGCCCGGGTTCGCCGCGAGCGCGGGAAGCGCCGTTCCAGGGAATTAGATCGGATCGACGAAGTCGACGAGGAGGCGGAATACCAAGCTGCTCTCGAGGCCATGGCCCGGGACGGAATCGAACCTCTCGACCTCGCGTCGCTCAAGGACCTGACCATCACGGAACTCCATGCCAAGGCCTCCGCGCTAGGCCTGGACACCGCGGCGGGCCTGCGCAAGCAGGAGCTGGTCTTCAACATCCTCCAGGCGCAGACGGAAGGCACGGGACTGATCCTCTCCCAAGGCGTTGTGGAACTCATGCAGGAGGGTTACGGCTTCCTGCGCTCACCGGAGTACAACTACCTCGCCGGCCCGGACGACATCTACGTCTCACCCGCCCAGATCCGCAAGTGCAACCTTCGCCAGGGCGACACCATCACGGGCCATGTGCGCCCGCCCCGGGAGGGCGAGCGATACTTCGCGCTCGTCAAGGTCCAGGCCGTCAACTTCGAGCCGCCGGAGGTCGCCAAGAACAAGATCCTGTTCGACAACCTGACACCCCTCTACCCGGAAGGACGATTCACGCTGGAAACCAACAAGAACAACCTCAGCGGTCGGGTCCTGGACTTGCTGGTCCCGATCGGCAAGGGCCAGCGCGGGCTGATCGTCTCGCCGCCGCGTACCGGCAAGACCATGCTGCTGCAGGCGATCGCCAACTCAATCACGACGAACCAGCCGGAAGTCTTCCTGATCGTCCTTCTGATCGACGAGAGGCCGGAGGAGGTGACCGACATGCAGAGGTCCGTGCGAGGCGAGGTGATCAGTTCCACGTTCGACGAGCCCGCGTCGCGCCATGTCCACATCGCGGAAATGGTCATCGAAAAGGCCAAGCGGCTCGTCGAGCACAAGCGTGACGTCGTGATCCTGCTCGACTCCATCACGCGGCTGGCGCGTGCCTACAACACAATCGCGCCGCCGTCGGGCAAGGTGCTCTCGGGCGGGGTCGACTCGAACGCCCTGCAGCGGCCGAAACGCTTCTTCGGAGCGGCTCGCAATATCGAGGAAGGCGGCTCCTTGACCATTGTCGCCACGGCGCTGGTGGAAACCGGCAGCAGGATGGACGAGGTGATCTTCGAGGAGTTCAAGGGCACCGGCAATATGGAGACCCATCTCGACCGGAAGCTGGTCGACAAGCGGATCTTCCCGGCGATCGACACGAACCGCAGCGGCACGCGCAAGGAGGAACTCCTGCTGCCGCCGGAGGTCCTGAACAAGGTGTGGGTGCTGCGGCGGGTCCTGAGCGGGCTACAGACGGTCGAGGCGGCCGAGCTCCTGCTCGACCGCATGTCGAAGACCCGCAACAATAGCGAATTCCTGGCGTCGATGACGAGCTGACGCACCCGTCCGGGAAACCCGGGCGGGCCGGGCCCGCGCTACGCTGCCGCGATCGAGGCTTGCGCCGCGGCCAGCCGTGCGATCGGCACGCGGTACGGCGAACAGCTGACGTAGTCGAGTCCTGCCCGAACGCAGAAGGTAACCGACTTCGGATCTCCGCCGTGCTCGCCGCAGATGCCGATCTCGAGACCCGGGCGGGTCGCGCGGCCCTTCTCTAGGGCAATCTCGATCAGCTGGCCGACGCCCGAGCTGTCAAGGACCTGGAACGGGTCGTCTTCGAGGATGCCCTGGTCAAGATACGGCTTGATGAACGTTCCGGAGTCGTCCCGGCTGAAACCGAACGTCGTCTGCGTCAGGTCGTTAGTGCCGAAGCTGAAGAACTCGGCGTGGCGGGCGACCTCGTCAGCCGTCAGCGCGCCTCGCGGCACCTCGATCATCGTGCCGACCTTGTAGTGGACGCTGCGACCGGCCTCGGCAAAGACCTGCTCTGCCGTTTCGACGACCACCGCCTTCTGGTTCTCCAACTCCTTGTGATTGCCCACCAAGGGGATCATCACTTCCGGAATTGCGTTGACACCCTTCTCCGCGCACTCGACAGCCGCCTCGAAGATCGCGCGGGCCTGCATCGCGGTGATCTCCGGAAAGGTGATGCCAAGCCGGCATCCGCGGTGGCCGAGCATAGGGTTGAACTCGTGCAGCTCCTCGACTCTCTCGAGCAAAGAGGCGACTTCCTTCTGCCGCTCGCTATCGTCCCTCGAGCCCCTAAGTTGCGCCAGCTCGACCATGAGCTCCTCGCGCTTGGGAAGGAATTCGTGCAGCGGGGGATCCAGCGTCCGGACGATCACGGGATAGCCGTCCATCACTTCGAACAGTTCGAAGAAGTCCTGCCTCTGCATCGGCAGGAGCTTGGCGAGCGCTTTGGCTCTCGTCTCGTCGTCCTCCGCCAGGATCATCTGCCGAACGTGCTCGATGCGCTCCGGCTCGAAAAACATGTGCTCGGTACGGCACAGGCCGATGCCCTCGGCCCCGAAGATCCGCGCCATGCGCGCGTCGCGCGGCGTCTCGGCGTTGGCGCGAACACGTGCCGTACGGTAATTGTCGACGAACTCCATGAATCTCGCGAAGTCGCCGGACGCGGGGTCCGGGTCGATCGTGTTCGCCTGGCCCGAGAACACCTCGCCGGTCGAGCCGTCGATCGAGATCCAGTCGCCGGTCGAGAGCGCGTGCCCGTTGCAGACGATCCGTCCCGCCTTCGGATCCACGTTGACGTCGCCCGCGCCCGCCACGCACGGCGAGCCCATGCCGCGTGCCACGACGGCTGCGTGCGAGGTCATGCCGCCCCGGGACGTGAGGATACCCTTGGCGGCCTCCATGCCGTGGATGTCCTCCGGCGTCGTCTCCGCACGGACCAGTACGACCGAATTCCCCTGCGCCGCCTCCTCGACCGCGGCATCCGCCGTGAACACGATGCGGCCGACAGCCGCCCCGGGCGATGCTGGCAGACCAACTGTCAGGGTCGTGAGCTGTCCCTTCGACGAGGGCTCGATGACCGGATGGAGTAGCTGGTCCAGATGCTGCGGCTCGACCCGCATCACGGCTTCCCTGTCGTTGATCAGACCCTCGTCGACCATGTCGACGGCGAACTTCACTGCGGCTGCTCCGGTCCGCTTGCCATTCCGCGTCTGGAGCATGTAGAGCTTGCCCTCCTGGACGGTGAACTCGAAGTCCTGCACGTCGCGGTAGTGCCGCTCGAGCTGCGCCGTGATCGCACGCAGCTCTCCGTACGCTTCGGGGAGGACCGACTTCAGCTCTTCGATCGGGCGCGGCGTGCGAATGCCGGCCACGACGTCCTCGCCTTGGGCGTTGGTGAGAAACTCGCCGTAGAATTCGTTCCGCCCGGTCGCCGGATCGCGCGTGAAACCAACGCCCGTCGCCGACGTCTCGCCGAGGTTCCCGAAGACCATCGTCTGCACATTGACCGCCGTGCCGAGGTCATTGGGAATGTCGTTCATGCGGCGGTAGTGGTTGGCCCGCGGGTTGTCCCAGGAGCGGAATACCGCGTCGCGGGACATTCTGAGCTGCTGGTGGGCGTCCTGCGGGAAGTCCTCGCCAAGCGAATCCCTGTAATGCGCCTTGAACGCGTCGACTACCCCACGGAGCTGGGAGGCGTCGAGATCCATGTCGTTCTCGGCTCCGGCGGTTTCCTTGATGCCTTCGAGGATCTCTTCGAACTGGCCCTTGGAAACTCCCATGACCACGTCGGCGAACATCATGATGAAGCGCCGGTAGCAGTCGAGAGCGAAGGTTTCCCTGCCGCTGAGAGCGGCCAGTCCCTCGACTGCCCGGTCGTTCAGGCCCAGGTTCAGGACCGTGTCCATCATCCCGGGCATGGAAAACTTGGCCCCTGAGCGCACCGATAGCAGCAGCGGGTCAGTAGCGTCGCCGAGCTTCTTGCCCATCTCGGACTCGAGATGCCGCAGCGCGCTCTCCATCTCCTGCTCGACGCTGTCAGGGACGCGATTGCCTCCCGCAAGGTACATGTTGCACACCTGCGTCGAAACCGTGAAGCCTGGCGGTACTGGAATGCCTGCGCGGGCCATCTCCGCCAGGTTGGCGCCCTTCCCGCCGAGCGTGTCGCGCATGGACTTGTCGCCGTCGGTCTTCGTTCCGCCGAATGAGTACACGTGCTTTTCCATCGTGCTGGTTACCCTCTGTGTTGAATCGCCTTCCGGGTTGCTCTGGCGCGCTTCCGCACCGCTGCCACGAGAGCGGGGTCGTTGCTGGATTGTTGGAGGTCGCTTCAGGGCATTCGCCGGCTATTGCCGCTGCGGAGCCAAGAGCATCGGAGGCAGAACTTCCATCTTACCGTGACGGCGCGACCCAGCGTCCGGAGGGAGCGGATCGCGCCACGCGTTCGGGCGCCCGACCACGCAGAGCCCTCGCTCACCCGATGAGGTGCCCGCAATCGAAGCGGGTATCGCTGGCCGGTCAGCCCGCTATGGGACCCGGAGCTTGAACCTGCGTCATCAGAGCGTCGTCCCATTCACCTTCGACGACGACCTGCGCCACGGCGCCCAGCTCGACAGCTTCAATCAGGTTGTGCGTGAGGTAGTTGTAGACTCCCGGCTGCCTGAACGTGTAGATGGCAGCCCCGGCCGAACCTCCGCGAATGAACCACGTCTCGAGTCCATGGGCGGGAGGATCCGCGAACGACCCCTGCTCCCAGACGTAGTCTCCATGCCCTCCGATGAGATGCGGCCGGGAATCCCGGTTGGCCTGGGAGTGAATGAACAGCACCGTCTCGCCAACCCTTGCCCTCAAGGCCTGGTCCCCGGTGAGCGCACCCGCCTTCCCATTGAAGACCACGTGGGACGGAATGAGCCCGCGCATGGTTTCGAGGGTGTCCACGATTGCGTCGGCATGTGACTCGTATTTCTTGAAACTTCCGTCGGCTTCCCGCGGGACATACAGGTCCTGCTCGCCGATGTAGTAGGCCCTGTCATATCGGATGGGACTCCCGTCACGGTCGCTCAGACCCTGCCTCGGCAACACCAAGACCGCTCCGTTCATGCCAGACACCACATGGTAGGTAATCATCGACCCGCCGGGCGCACAGTGGTAGATGAACGTGCCAGGCTTGATCGCGCGCCACCGGAGAATGACCTGCTCGCCTGGGTTTACCTTCGTGAGCGCGCCGCCGCCCAGCCCACCCGTCGACGCATGAAAGTCGATGTTGTGCATGAAGACGTTGTCGCTCGGGTTCTTCAGCGTAAGCTCGATGAAATCGCCTTCGTGGCACACGATCAGCGGTCCGGGAATCGAGCCATTAAAGGTGAGCGCGTGGATTTCGGTGCCGCTTCCGTCGACCAACATTTTCGCCTCGCGCGCGACGAGCTCGACTTCGACAATCACCGGCCCGCCCTCGGTCATCTGTTCGTGCTGCGGGACGGACGGAGGGTCGACAAGGTCCTGCTTGACGCGATGCAAGCGAGGAATCTCCTCTTGGGAGATGCTGGCGGTGCTCTTGTCCTGGCTCGCGGCCGGCATCGCTGCAAGCGAGCCGCTAGCCTGGAGGATCCGCCGCCTGGTGACCTTCGACATAGCGCTCTATTTGATCTTAGGGGAGCGCAGCCGCAAGGGAACCTGTCTTCGGAGCTACGCTTGGACGTTCGGAACCGCCTCGCTGCCCGGAGAGAGAAGGGGCAGAGAGCGTGTCCCGCTTGCAGTACGCTGGATCAAGCATGCAACTGGGATTCGTGAGCGCAATCCTGCCGGACCTATCGTTCGACGAGATCTGCAAGGTCGGTGCGGGCGAAGGATACGACTGCATCGAGGTCATGTGCTGGCCCCCGGGCAAGGCGGAACGCCGCTACGCCGGCGTGACACACATCGACGCGGCGAGTCTCGACGACGGAGCGGCCGAAGTCATCCGCTCGGCACTTGACCGCCACCGTATCGGGATGAGCGGCCTGGGATACTATCCGAACCCGCTTTCGCCCGACCCTGAGGAGGCCGGGGTGGCTCAGGACCACATACGGACGGTCATCCTCGCAGCCCGTCGGCTCGGCCTCTCCACCGTCAACACATTCGTGGGACGCGACTGGACCCGGTCCGTCGAGGAGAACTGGCCGCGCTTCCTGGAGACCTGGCGGCCGCTGATCGCATTTGCAGAGGAGCAGGGTGTCCGGGTGGGCATCGAGAACTGCCCGATGATCTTCACCCGCGACGAGTGGCCCGGCGGCAAGAATCTCGCCTGCTCGCCTGCCATCTGGAGGCGGATGTTCGAGGATATTCCGAGCCCGTCCTTCGGTCTGAACTACGACCCGTCGCATCCGACCTGGATGCAGATGGACGCCATCGCGCCGTTGCAGGATTTCCGCGAAAGGATTTTCCACGTTCACGCCAAGGATGTGCGCGTGGACCGCCGATCCCTCGACGACGTCGGCATCCTGGCCTATCCCCTGCAATTCCACACGCCGAAGCTGCCCGGGCTCGGCGATGTTGACTGGGGTCGCTTCTTCTCCGTTCTCACGTCGACCGGATATGACGGGCCGGTCTGCGTAGAGGTCGAGGACCGCGCCTACGAGGGCTCGCTGGAAGCCCGCAAGCTCTCGTTGCGGCAAAGCGCACGCTTCCTCAGGCAGTACATCCCCGAAAGTAACGGACTGTAGCCGTCAGCGGCCCTTGCCGGCAGATGCCTCCGGGGCGATCGCAGCGAAGTCCGCGATTGTCGAGAGCCTCGCCAACATCCCGGCCAGGAACGAGAGGCGGTTCCGGCGCAGTGCTTCGTCCTCGACCATCACCAAAACGTCGTCGAAGTAGCGATCCAGTGCGGGCCGGAGAACGGCGATCTCCCGCAACGATGCCGCATAGTCTGTCGACCGGTGGGCAGCGACGCTGGCGGCTACCCCTTCGAGCGCCTCGTGCAGCGCGGTCTCCGCTCCTTCCTCAAGCAGCGCCGGGTCAACGCCGTTGCCACTTGCGGACTCGCCGACGCCCGCGTGGTCGAGAATGTTCCGAATCCTCTTGAAGCTGACCGCGAGGGACTCGAACTCGGGCGCTTCGCGAACCTCGGCCAAGGCCCTCGCGCGGGCCAGGACATCGATCGGTACGCTGTCGGACGCTACCAGGACCGCTTGCACAACATCCGGAGCGAACCCGCCGGCATCCTGAAGCCAGTGCCGCATCCGCTCCAGCAGGAAATCACGCAGCGCGGGAGCGTGGCCTCCGGCGCCGGAAATCTCGACCAAGCGGTCCAGCGATAGCTCCATGCGGCCTTCCACGACGATTCGAATCGCGCTGTACGCCGCCCGACGCAATGCCAACGGGTCTTTGGAGCCGGTCGGTATCAGGCCCAGCCCGAACATGCCTCCGAGCGTGGCGAGCTTGTCGGCCAGCGAAGCCACGCGTCCGGCCTTCGAGCGAGGGATCGAACCCGCGGCACCCAGCGGGAGATAGTGGTCGTAGATCGCGTCCGCCACCCCGCGAGACTCGCCCTGCGCGATCGCGTAAAGGCCACCGATCTTGCCCTGCAGTTCGGGAAACTCCCCGACCATCTCCGTAGTCAGATCGCACTTGGCCAGCTGCACGGCGCGAGTCGCGTGGGACGCGCCGTCGGGGTCCATGCCCAGAGCGTCGGCGATTGCAGCAACAGCGGCGAGATTGGCCTCGGTCTTGTCCCAGTAGCTACCGAGCGAGGCCTGGAACGTGACATCCTTGAGGTCCTCGACGCGCTCGGCCAGCGAGTTGCGCTGGTCGAAGTCCCAGAAGAACCGGGCGTCGTTGAAGCGAGCGCGCAAGACCCGCTCGTGGCCGGCCCGGATGACTCCCGTTGGGTCGCCGCCTGAATTCGCGACGGCCACGAACCGATTCGTTAGGGCTCCGTTCTCGTCCTCGATCGCGAAGTACTTCTGGTGCACCAGCATCACCGTCTCAAGCACCTCGTCGGGAAGCGACAGGTAGCTCTCGTCGAACCCGCCCAGAAGTGCGGTTGGAAACTCCGTCTCGTACACCAGGGTCTCGAGAAGCCGATCGTTGCGGCGGAGTCGGCAGCCAAGCGGGAGGAGCGCGTCTGCCTCGGAGACGATCTTCCGGCTTCTCTCGTCGGAGGAGAGGATGACGCCGTTCTCGCGGAGCACGCGGGTGTAGTCGTCGGCCGACTGAACCGCGTGCGGCCCGGGTCCCAGCCTGCGATGGCCCGAGGTTTTCCGACCGGAGGGCACGTCAGCAATCTCGAACGGAATGACCTCCCCGTCGAGCAAAGCAACCAGCCACCGGATCGGCCGAATGAAACGCGGACTGCCCTTTCCAGCCCAGTACATCGCACGGGGGAAGCGGAGGCCCAGCACAACTCCGGCCAGGCTTTCGGCCAGCAGGCTGCCGGCGTCGCGTCCGGCGATGAGCCGTTGAACGGCCAGCTTGCCGTCATCGCGGACCTCCAGCTGGTCCACCTCCACTCCGGCCTTCCGCGCGAAGCCCAAGGCCGCCCGGGTCGGGTTGCCTGCGGCATCGAAGGCCACGTTTCGGGACGGCCCGGTCAGCGTTTCGGTCCGGTCGGACTGCCTCGGGGGCAGATTCCCGGCGAACAGCGTCAGCCGGCGGGGCGTCGCCTCGACCACGACCGTAGCTCCTTCATGCAGATCCATGGCACGAAGCGAATCGACGAAGAGGCGCTCGAGGTCCTTTCGGGCCCGCCCGATCATCCGAGCGGGGATCTCTTCTGTACCGATTTCCAGAATGAGATCGCTCACGAGGCCTCCTCGGGCAGCCGACCTTGCTGATCGAGCCAGGCGGTTGCCACGCCGACCGCTAGGTTTCGGACACGCTGGATGACCTGGGCTCGTTCCGTGACGCTGATCGCTCCGCGGGCTTGCAATGTATTGAAAAGATGGGAGCACTTGAGTGTCTGGTCGAACGCCGCCAGAAGCGGAAACCGGCGCTGCTCCACTGCGTCTTTGGGATCGCCGTACCGCTCCAGCAGCCGTCGGCACTCCGACTCGTGCAGCCGGAATTCCTCCCAAACGAAGTCGACATCGGCTTCCTCGAAGTTGTACGTGGAATACTGCTCCTCGTCCGAGAGCCGTACATCGGCATAGGTCCAGCGGTCGTTCCAGCGGATGTCGTAGACACTCTCGACATCCTGGATGAAAGCGGCCAGGCGCTCCAGTCCGTAGGTGAGCTCGGCGGGAACAACCTCGAGGTCCAGCCCGCCGCACTGCTGGAAGTACGTGAACTGGGTGATTTCGAGGCCGTCGAGCATCACCTGCCAGCCAACGCCCCAGGCGCCCAGGGTGGGGGACTCCCAGTTGTCTTCCTCCAGCTTGCAGTCGTGCTTGGAAAGATCGATGCCAATCTCCTCCAGGCTCTTCAGGTAAAGCTCGACGACGTCCTCCGGTGCGGGCTTGAGGATCACCTGCAGCTGCATGTGCTTGTACAGCCGGTTCGGGTTCTCACCGTAGCGGCCGTCGGCAGGGCGGCGGCTTGGCTGGACGTACGCGACCCGGTAGGGCTCCGAACCCAGCACCCTCAGAAATGTCTCCGGGCACATGGTCCCGGCACCGACTTCACAGTCGAACGGCTCCTGGATGATGCAGCCCTGGCGCGCCCAGTACGCTTTCAGCCGCATGACGATGTCCTGAAACGTCAGCATGGGAGTAGGGGAAGCCCCTTGGAAATCCTCCAAGGAGATCGCGAGGCGACCTGATCGCGGATCGGCGACGGGCCGAACTTTGAGAATAGCACCGGACCTGCAGGGGCCCGCCGGCTCTCAGCCGGCGGAATCGAGCCGGACCGAGTAGCCCAGCCGAGCATGCGGAATCGAGTGCCGCTGCAGCGATCCGGGCGGGATGCCCAGCGCGGCCGCCAGTCCCGGCCGGACGATCCTGTCCGACTCGTCGGAGTTCGGATAGCGCAGCCGGTCGTTGAGAAACACTTCCCAGGCGCCGTCGCGGACCCGGAACTCGCTTGGGAATTCCGGCTCGGCGAACAGGTCCGAATTCAGCTCCCGGGCTCGCCGGAACGCTTCACGGAACCGGTCCTCAACGCTCCCTTCGAGCCCCCTTCGCACGCTGGTCAGGATCCCTGGTCCCGGCGGATTCAGGTTGATCGAAAACGTGTCGCGCTTGCCGGCGATGAGCACACCCGGACCGTTTGGCATGTGGGCGTAATCGGCCAGGTCGACCCAGTCCGCGGGATGATCGCTGCGCTGCCGCCACCGATGGAAGATCGCCAGGAAGGGATCGAGGTCCGGGTCCGGCGGCGCGTCAAGCAGGAGCTTGACGTCAATTCGCTGCAAGCTGTCGTCCATTCGACGGGTTGGCTCCTAGAACGCCGAGGCCTCGGAATAGACTCCTTGCGCAGCTTCGATGAATAGTGTGGCCTCCTCGACCCGCAGGCGGGCCCTCTCGGGGTCGACGCTCGGCCCCTCTTCGGCGCTCCGCAGGAAATTATCGGCAAAGGGTCTGTAGAACACGTCGGAGTCGTGGAAATGCTTGCGGAATTCCTGGACGGTGTCGTACTTGTCCGACAGCCACAGCCCCTTGGTGAACAGGAGCGCGTCTGCCGCCTTGCTGCATGCATCGAATGCCTTGGCGGACGCATCCCTGTACCGTTGTGCTTCCAGATCGAGCGTGGACTCGAAGTGGATGCGGTCCGCATCCTCGAGCATGAACTCGGCCTGGTCAACCACCTCTCCAGCGCATTCGCCCACGCCGATCGACCGCTTGTACTGCCAGGGCTGGCGGATGTCTTGGTAGTACTCCGGGGCCTCATCGAACGTTGGCAGCTCCATGAACTCCTTGAGCTCTTCCTTGACGCGAGTCTTGCCCAGACGCGCCACGACGTCGCTCAGGGTCTCGTCGCCACGTTTCTCGCGGCTGTAGAACTCGCTGACCTTGACGATGGCCTTGTCGACGTTCTGCGACGGTATCTTTCCGATAGCGAGTCCGTAGGACTGTGCATTGCCCCGCGTCGACCCGCCGAGCGTGACTTGGAACACCGGAGCGGTGTCGTTCTTTTTTCGCTGCACCGAGCCGAAGAGCCCGATGTCGGCAATGTGGTGCTGTCCGCACGAGTTGAAGCAGCCGCTGATTTTGATCTTGAGATCGGAGCGGTGTGCGATCCCGCTCATCCCGTTCGCGAACTTCTTGTGCAGATGGCCGGCCAAGCCCCGCGAGGATGTGATTCCCAGCTTGCACGAGTCCGTGCCGGGACATGCGACAACATCCTTGAGCCGGCCTGCTCCCGCCTCAGCGAGGCCCACGGCCCTGAGGTCCCGGTAGAGCGCCGGCAGATCCGCGTTTGACACCCACTGGATCAGGAGATTCTGATCGACCGTCGTCCTCAGCGTGTCCTTTACGTACTTGCGAGAGATCTCCGCGAACAGGCGGGCCTCCTCGGAAGTGATGTCGCCCAGGGGCAGGAAGACGTCAACCATCGAATAGCCTTCCTGTCGCTGCGGTCGAACATGGAGTTGAAGCCACTCCAACAGCCCGGGGTCCGACCCGTCTGGCAGCTCCAGCGTCGACGGAGGCTTCAATGCGCTTTCCTGCAGCTGGGCAATCGCGGCCTGCAGCTCGCTCTCCCAGCGTGGATCCTGCGGCAGGCGCGAGCGTTCCTCTTCGACGAGCCGCCGGAACTCCTCGATGCCCTGCTTGACGATCAGGAATTTCATCCTGGCCTTGGCTCGGTTCTTCTTTTCTCCGAACTTCGCGAACACCCTGGAGATCGCTTGTGCCAGCGGCAGCATTTGGTCAGCGGGCAGGAACTCGCTGTACACCTTCGCCTGGTGGGGCAGCGCCCCTAGGCCGCCGCCGACGAGCACCTGGAACCCCTGGACACCGTCCCGGACACGCGCGACGGCACCAATGTCGTGCATGCGGCCAAGCCCGCAGGCATGGCTCTCGCAGCCTGAATAGGAGATCTTGAACTTGCGGCCGAAATTCTGCGCATCCGAGTGGCGCAGCATGAAGTACGCCATGGCATGCGCGTGGGGCGTGACGTCGAACGCCTCATCGCAGCACACGCCTGCCTGCGGGCAGCACGTGACGTTGCGGATCACGTTGCCGCAGGCCTCGCGAGTGGTGATTCCGACCGAGGCCAGCCGCCGCATGAGGTTCGGCGTGTCATTAATGTCGACGAAATGGCACTGGAAGTCCTGCCGGGTCGTCACATGAAGCACTCCAACCGCGTACTCCTCCGCGATGTCAGCGAGTTCAACGAGCTGGTCGGCCGTCAGCCGGCCCATCGGGATCTTGATCCGCTGCATCTGGACCCGGTCCTGGCGCTGCCCGTAGACGCCGTGGCGCAGGCGGAATTCGGTGAACAGCTTGTCGTCGACCTTGCCCGCCTGAACCCTCCGCAGCTCGGTTTCGTAGACATCGATCTCCTGACGGATGTCCGGCGGCAGATGGGCCCACTCGGAACTGGAGTCAACGGGCGCTAGATGCAGGGCGGACATGGTTCGGATACCCCGGTTTGTACTAGCGGGCAGCGCCCCAATTCGCCGCTCGGACGCGTTGGTGCGGCTCGCCGCTACGTGCGATGGTAGCACTCGCCCGACGCAGGAATCCTTTGGCCTCCCACCAAGGAAGGGCGAAACAATCCATCGCGGTGTTTCCGCACATCCCGACGGGGAGTCGTCATCCGCAGGCAGCGGCACTTGACGGCCGAGCGAGTGACGGCGACTCAGCACCCCAGGGATCGCCGAGTGGGTCGCCCTGCGAAATGCCTTGGTCTATTGGTACCGTCGCCGACCGGTCGCTCAATCCGGACCTGGCAGTGCTCGCAAGGCATTCCGGACCCATGCAAATCCAATGCGTTCCTGTTCCAGGCGCAGGCTGGGGCCGAAAGTGCCCATCCGCAAGTCGTCGTACAGGAGCTTCTCCGATTGATCGAGCCGCGTCAGGCTCCGATAGGTGGGGGAAGGCTCTGTAACCCAAAGCGGCCGGAACGCGAGGAATGTCTCTCGGTCCATCAGCAATGACTTGACGGTCTCGAAATGACTCCGGAGCTCGTCTAGAATCGCGAAGCCGTGCGTATCGATGTCGCCCCAATAGTGGAGGTTGCGATGCTCGAGCCAGCGCGCTTGAGCGAGCCCATCGAATCCGTATCCCGCACTGAAAATCGCAATCGTGCTTGTCATCGGAGGCAGTGCGAGGAAATTGATCTCGTTCTCTGTGATGATTACCTTGGAAACGGTGCTCTGCAAGGCCGAAAACCCGCTCGCGCTTAGTGTCACATCGCTGCAGCGCCCTTCCTCGGTCCATGGAAGGCGGACGCAATCTGGGTCGAGGAAGCGAATCCGAATCCGCTCAGGCTTCGTCCTGAAGCCGAAACGACTCTCGAACCGGGCGGTGCCTTTCTGTGATCCGTCAACCGAATCCGGAGGAAGTGCCAAGTCGAGCAATTCGGCCAAGACGCCGCGATGCGAGTGGACGAATTTCGTGTCTACGCCCGCGACATCCATCTGGCGCAGGTAGATGCCAGGCCGTGGGTGCCGCTGCAACCACTCGACGACATCGACCAGGCCGACCCAATCGTGCTCCAATTCCAATGCGCGCATGGGTTTCTTGGCGATCCACGGCAGCAATCCCGGCTGTCGCTTCCTGACTAGAGCAAGCAGTTTCCCAAAGCGCTCCAGTTCTCGCCGCTTGCCGATGATTGTGGCGGCGTCTTCTCGTGACTCGACCCAAGCCTCATGGGGAACGGAATTGGTACCGAGCACGCGATGACGCACGTGGCGCATCGTCAGGCGGATGTTCGACGCTTGTCGCAGCGACGAACTCCAGTCGCGAGCACTCGCAAAGTGATCGCGCAGTTCGACAGCAGTCGGCCGCTTGAGAACCAAGCGCTTGGGAAACATGCCGCCCCCACCGGCCATGTCCGCGAGAATCGCGCCGCGATCCCAGAGGCGCTTCACTTGGAGGCACAGATCTCTCTCGGTTGTCCAGCTTCGTTCGCCAGACCGGTTTGCCATTGTCAGTCTCCCCGCAGGGGTGCCTGCTCCGTCAATGCGGCTTGGCCGGCAGGTCTATCTCTCTACCCGACGATTCGAGCACCGCACGAGCCTCAGCCAGCTTGGCCATCCGCTGCTTTTCCTCGCGATACTCCCTGATCGAGAGATTCCGCAGTCTTGAATCGCGGTCATCCTGAATCTGGACTAGCCCGACACTCTCGACAAAGGGCTCGATAATGTCGATCTTCTGCAGAGGCGTGACGATGAGCAGCTGCAATCGTAAGGCGGAGAACAACTTCAGGGCGTACCGTGTTGACTCGTCGGATCCACGCGCGAACGCTTCGTCAATGACAACGAAGCGAAACGACCGGGAGCGGACGGATCCCGATTCCAAGCCGAATTGATACGAGAGACTCGCCGCGAGCACCGTATAGGCAAGCTTCTCCTTCTGGCCTCCGGACTTGCCCGCCGAATCGGAATAGTGCTCGAACTCGGAGTCGCTTTCTCGCCAACGCTCGCTGGCCCCGAAAACGAACCAGTTGCGGACGTCCGTGACCTTGGCCACCCAGCGACGGTCCACTTCCGCCAGCCCCTCACGGCCGCGCAGGCGCTCGATCACGGCCTTGACCTTCAGGAATTTCCGTTCCGAATACTGGTCGCTGTCGGAGCCGCTCAACGATCCCTCCGTGCACTCCTTCAAGCTTCTGCGAAAGGCCTTGATCTCTTGATCCGCCGCGTACTCGTTGAGGAGTTTGATGTAGCGGCCCGGGTTGAAGTCGATCACGGCCAAGGAGTCGTTGATCTGATCGATGCGTCCCTTGATGGTCTCTCGCTCCCGATCAAGCAGAGACTGGAAATTGGCAACCTCGCGGATCGTGTTCTCATTCAGCAGCTCCTTGAATCGCGCCTCGAAGCTCGGAAGATCGTCATCCCTGAGCCGAATCAGGAGTTCCCTATAGAGGGGCCCTGACTCGATGCTCTCGTCGGCCTCCGAGGTTTCCGACGGGTACTTGTTGCGAAACGAGGTCATCGAGCGAACGATCAAGCCCTGCAGGTTGGATCGCGTCTTCGTATTGGCAGCGACGCGTTTCCTCAGATCGTCGTTGAGCGTTCTTTCGTAGTGTTCACAGGTTTCGACCTTCAGAGCCTTACTACCCAACCTTTCGTTCAGCAGCGCTTCCAAGCGATCGAAATTCGCCCGGGCCGCATCAAGGTCCGATCGCGCAAGCTCGTCCGAGAGCTGCTTCTGAAGTTGCTCGTGCGATTCAATTCTCTCGGCGATCCTCCCGCTCGTGGCAATCTTCTCGGCGAGGTCCTGCTCCGCCTGCTCTAGCCGCTTCCTTGCGCTGTCGAGTTGGCTCCTGAGCTGCTTCAGCTTGTCCGAGGCCATTTCGAGCTGCTCGATCTCGGCATTCAACTCCGCGATTTGGGTCGCGACGGTCTGCCAATCAAGATCGCGGTAGCTCGCATAGGATCCGATTCGAGACAGCGTATCCACCCGGGAATTGAGCCTGGTCTGCTCGCTCTCAAGCCTCGCGACCTCACGGCTGGCGTCGGCAACCTGCGATTCCATCGCCCTTGCCCCCGTCTCCAGCGTCCTGACCTTGGCGGTGTTCTCCCATCCGAGAACGAAACGCGTCCGGTCGTCGATGCGGTACCTATCGTCCTTTTCGTGGCGCTCGCCCCTCATCTTGATCTGTCCTGCCTTGGTGATTGCGAGCGGCTCCTGCCGGAACTGCTCTTGCGTCACGCAACAGGCCACGTCGAACCGGTGCGCCAGTTCCCTGTTCAGCCAATTAAAATGCGGCGAGTCCGGCTTGACCGAGAGCCTCCTCACCAGAGAGTCGGGATGCAGGTCGGGCAGCCCCCCGCGCTGTGCCCGGACCCGAAAATACACGAGCCGTCGGCTGAGGAACGTTTGGTCCACCCAAGCCGCGACGCGCGCGTAATGGCCTTCGCTCACGACCAGCGAAAGACCGAAACTCCTGAGTAGCCGTTCTGCAGCTCCTTCCCAGTCCTGCGCGTCTTCCCTGACACCCACAAGCTCTCCCACGAACGGTAGCGAGTCTTCGTCCAGATCCAACGCCCGGCAAAGCTCGAGCCGCATTGCGATTTGGGCGGCTGGTATGTTTGTGGTCCGGTCCCGCAGGCTGGCAAGTTCCTCCGCTAGCTTGCCGTATTCGGTCTGCTTCTGGCGGAGCGCCATTGTCCGCTCGGTGAGGTCGCGCTGCAGGCGGTCACGTGCCCGACGAGCCGTTTCCGCGATCTTGGCCACACGGCGTCTCTGCGAATCGTAGTCGACTGGGCTCTCCGGCGCCTCCTCGCCGATTCTCGCGAGAAGTTCGGCATAGGACTCGGCTCGGCTCTCCCGTACGACGCGCTCTTTCTCAAGCTCTCGAACCTTGGCCGCCATAACAGTGAGCCGGTCCCCGCCGCTCTTTGCGATGTCGTCCTTCAGGCCCTCGACCTTGACTACGAGGGTGGCCTTTGTCTCTTCCGCGCGGCGAATCGCCTCGACCTTTCGAGCGAGATCATCCCTGATCGATACGAGACGTTGCTGCACAAGCTCTGATTTCCGGATTGCGATGAAGGGAGGCAAGGCCGACTGGTCCCTGTCGAGTTCCTCGATCGTTTCGGACAGGTGCTCGTATCGGTCCAGGGAAAGAACCAAGGGTTCCAGCATCTCGATCTGATCCTTGGCCGTCAGAACCAGTTCGTGGGCCCTGTTCAGGTCATCGAAATGGGAGATGAGCGCATCGACGGGCGGTACGGCGTCGAACTGCTCAAGCATGTGACTGCGCACGAAATGAGTGAGATTCCCGACAGACTTCATCGACACCGTCTGGTGGAAGAGTTCCAGAGCCTGGTTGTGGTGGATGCCGAAGCGTCTGCGGAACCATGCGCCGTAGGGAGGGAAGCTGTCCCAGACATCTGCACCGCTGTCCCGGAGGCGCTTCCTCAAACGTCTGATCTCAGCACCGAACGCGGAGAAATCGGACGCGATTGACATGTCGCGCTCGGCGGCGGCATAGAACCGCTTGGGTTGATTGACGCCGTCGACGACCCAGAAAACCTGCGCCAGAGTGACCGTGTGCGAATACCCGGTATTCCCGAAGACCGCGAGGAGCACTGCGTAGCTCGTGTTGTCGCGGAGGGCAACCGGACGCGAAGACGTCTCGTCGAAACCGCCGCGTTCGGACTTGTAGTGCCCCAATACGTAGGACCGAAGATCGCGCTCCCGGGTGGCAGCGCCTGCAGCCTTGTTGTAGGCAACCCGATGAGCAGGCACCAGCAACGTCGTGACCGCATCCACCAGAGTGGACTTGCCGGTTCCGATGTCTCCGGTCAAGAGGCCATTTGTTCCGCCCAGCTTTAGTGTCCACACGTGCTGGTTGAACGTCCCCCAGTTCAGGACCTCCAACCGCTCTAGCCGGAATCCGGTCAGGCTGCCCTCCTCGAAGTACTCCAAACCGAGTTGCGCGTCAATCAACGTCACCCTCCTTCGTCCCCTCCGCCGGTCCCGCGCCGATCCTGTGGCCGAATTCGCCAAGCCACTGGGCGTTGACGAAATCCCTGATAATTCGTTGCACCTCGTACCGACTCTGGATCGAGGGACCGCCGGTCTCCAGGCGTCGGAGGAACCCGAGTCCAACGATCTGGTTCAGGTACCCGTTCAGGCGCTTCCTGAGCGCGACTTCGTTGCTGGTCTCCGGGAAATAGACTCTCACCAATTCCATGATGTCGTCGCGCGCCATGATCAAGCGAGGACCGCCGCCGGCAGCGTCGAATTCCAAGAGGCGCTTGCGCAACAAGGCAAGAACGAGACTTGCCCCGTAGGAGAGCGGGCGGCGCGAGATGAGCTGAGGGAGCCTGTCCTCCGGGCTCTCGTCCGTTACGGGACGGGAATGGAGGAAAGCGTAGCCCTCGCTTTCGTTGATCTCGAGACGGAGATTGAGGACCGCGACATAGTCTCGAACGCGCGCCTGGATGTTGAGAAGGCTCTGCCATCTCGCCTCGTCGTCCTGACGATGGACGACGCCCTTGAGCAGCGGGATGACCACCCGGGGCAAGGCGTCCATCGGTTCGGCGTGTTCAGAGGACGGCAAGAACGCGCTCACCTAATGAATATTACCCGCGGAATCCGCGCCGCCCGAACGACCGGAAGCCCGCTCGCATCCTCGGACCGCCATTGCACAGTCTCCGTCGCCCTTTCGTCGACGACCGCCTTGCCCGACTCGCCAGCGATCTGTAGGTAGGCCAGCAGCTCGGCCAAGCCGTGTTCCAGCGGCCTCAACTCGCAAATCTCCCGTAGCGTGGCCTGGGATCGCTTCTGCAGCACGCGCCGGACGTGGCCGAGCAGTCGCGACCTGTCCACGAGCGATTGGGCATACAGGGCCGAAGTGTCCAGGTTCTCATCGCCGGGCTCGACGGCGATCGCATCGATCATGTGCCTGGTCGGCGGCTTGAACAGCGGTCGTTCCATGGGCAGGTTGACGGCGACTGAGGGAACCTCGATCTCGAGGACGGCCCCCTCGGGAGGATCGTCCCTGAGGGCGAGGGCGCGCTTCTCGACTTCGCGCAGGAGATCCATGATCCGACGGTTTTCCAACTGCGCCCGGTCGTCGAGAAACTGCCGCAACTGACGCGACAGGTCCCTGACCGTCTTCTGGGTATGCCCTCCGGCATCCATCCAGTCGTAGTGAACGCGCCGTGTACGCTGGTCCGGATTCATCTCCTGGATCGGGGCGAGGGCGAGGACTCGGTCAAGGAGCGAGGTGAGCTCGTTGCGGTGGTCTTCGGACATCAGAAAATCCCAGAAGGCACGGAAACTCCGTCCTTGATCTGAATCAGCGATTTCATCGCGCCTTCCAAGGAATTCATCCAGCAGGGCCTTCTTGGAGCCGTCCGACAGTGTGATCTGCTCTCGAATCTTGCGGTCCAAGGAGCGGAGATTCTGCTCGACTTCCCGAAAGTCGCCCAGCAAGCTGCGCGAGGTCTCGGTGAACTGCTGGAAACGCTCCTTAAGGGCGGTTTCGTCCAACATTGGCAAATCCCCCCTCCTGACGCGGTCGATCTCGCTCTCGAGCTCGAGCTTCCGGCGCTCGAGCTCCCGGATGCGCACGGTGGGATCGGTTTCCGTGCCGTCATTGATCTGCCGCAGCAAGTCGAACAGGATGAGTAGCCGCGATTCGGTTCCGACGAAGCTGCGTCCGATGAGAGATGACAGCCACGAAACCGCCTTTTCGGTCGAGGGAGTCAGGTCGAAGTGGGGTTCGTCGGAGTCCTCCACGTAGAACTTGCGCAGCCATTGCCTGTCAGGATGAGCCCAGTCGTCGAGGTACTCGTGCGCCTTCTTGGGAAACGCGTTGTCGCCGGCCCGTTCCCTAGCACCGGCCAGGTAGTCTTCCAAGGCCTCGGCCAACTCGCCCTCTGGCAGGGCCCGATTGTTCGGGACGACGAAGATCCGATGCAAGAAGCCAACCACCAGAACGACATTGTCCGACCGAAGCAGACGCCACCCAGGGTGGTTTCGGAGCAGGAAGTCGAGCCTATCGTAGGTGAGCCCGGCATCGGACGACTCCCCCCGTGATCCACCAGCACGCTCCTTGAATGGGCCGGACATGGATAGACGTCGTCAAAAAGCTTACAACCGATGACTGGATGTCCCTACCGCAGATGCAGGGTTGGAGCGGGATTCTCAGAGACAACTTGCTTGGGAACGACGTCTGTGTCAGCGAAGCATGCAAACCCAACGTCTGTCCTCTGCACAGACGCTGGACGACTCCACGCCCGATCGGGCCTACAAACGAAGAACTGTCGCCACTGCGAGTTCAACGCCAAATCTCAGCTGGTGGCTGCTTACAGTTTGGGAGAGAAGCGACCAACGTTAGGCCTTGGGGCGCACAATCACCCCAACTACAATCTCGGCCGACCGCCACACTTTGCTTGCCGATTCGCCAGCCACGGCCCACGGCCAGAATCTCGGAGGTAACGCAGCGCCATTCGGGACGCCGCCCCGGGACGGACCGCACCATTCTTCGATTCATCAGCTGTGGGTATCCTGCTGGACGTGCGGTCTGACCGAGATTGCGATTCGTATGGACCGCGCCACCACTTCGACCTGCGCAACGGCAAGAGGAGTTCGCAAGAATCGTTGGCAGCGACCTGAACTTCGGACTAGTCCCGGGGAGGCATGGCGCGAGCCAAGTCAATACAGCCGATTCCATAGCGACCGAGGTTATGTAAAGGCGGATCTTGGAGAAGAGGCTAAGAGCTCTTGGCTGGCGATTCAGGGGACACGGAAGAAAACACGACCTATGGACTGATGGCCAGATCACCGTGCCAATACCTCGTCACAAAGAAGTGAATGAGAGGCTTGCGACAAGAATCCTCAAGGAGGCAGCGGAGACAGCCACTCAGAGCAGCCCGAACGATGACTCGAGCTCGGATTCGCAGATTGCTTGACACGATGCTGGCTTGCTGAAATAGTACGGTTGGGGCGATGGGGCGAAGCGAGCAGGAATGGAAAGCTGAAATCCTGGGCCAAACCTCCAACGGCAACAGGCTTTCGGGTCGGCTATTCAAGGATGGCAAGTATTGGCTGGCGGAGTTGCCAGCTCTCGATGTAATGACGCAGGGCAAGACCAGGCGTGACGCGTACGCCATGGTCAAGGACTTGTTGGAGACATTGGTCGACGTCCCGGGATTTTCGGCGCACGTTACGCCCATAGACGACGGGAGCTTCCTTGTCTCCTCGAACGGGATGGGCAATACGAAGGCCGCCTAGTCAAATCGAGTTGAGTCTTGGTAGGCGGTCGGCCAACGCCGGGTTCGTATCGAAATCCTATCTCGAGTGCACCAGCAGCACACACGTGGCCGGTTCACCTATGCAGGGTCCTTCGCGAATTGCGAGTCCTCACAGGGAATCAATGCGTCACGGTCTTGAGGTCGCAGTTCTAGCCCACTTCGAACCTCTACTCCTTTAGCTCCTGGACAGTCGGATCGTAGTTGGCGGAGGTGAGGCCGCGATGACTGCCCGGCTTGGGCGGAGACCAATTTGATCTGAACCCAGGCAGGGCACGGAGCCGGGCTCAAACGTCTCGACATCTGTTGCATGGGTTGCAGATTGGGAGCTCTTTCCCTATTTCGCGCAGTCGATCCCGCGGGCGACAATCTCGTGGTTCCAAGCGAATAGTCGCCAGCCCGGTTCTCGGCCGGGCCACCGCCGGTCACGTCCGCTGCCGCCCATCGATGCAAAGCTGGCGCAATTCGAGAGACGGCTTGCCCTCGAGGGTCTCGCCGATTCGAACCGACTAGGCCGTTCCGGCTAGTCGCCTTGCAAGGACGACACCACGAGGATGCTTACCGGTCTGTTCGTGTACAGTATTGGCGAGGTAAGCAACCATGCAACGCACAGCGATCACTGCGCTCTTCGCGGCCCTTCTCGTCTTCGGATGGCAGGCGGGGCTGGCCCCCACCCAAACCGAGGCCGACAGCCACGCCGTTAGCGGGCAGGGCAACTACAAGTTCAAGGTTGTCTACAAGGGGAGCCATCTCCCGCAGGAAGCGCAGGATGTGCTCGAAAAGGCCCATGGAGGCTTCGCGGTCGACCGCCGGGACGGCAAGGGAGAAGTCTACTTCGCGCTTCCCGGCGCCGGGATCATCCAGGTCAGCTCGGACCTTTCGAAGACCAAGATGCTCTCCACCGACGAGGCGATGAAGCCCCACAACATGCACAACGCGTCGATTTGGTACGACTCCGACGGAGGTGCGCACCTCTCGTTCCCTGGTAACGGAACAGCGTCGGTATACACGACAGATCTGGAAGGGAAGCTGGAGCACACGCTCACTTCGCCCGACGGCAGTAGCGATCTGGGGTTTCCGACAGCAACGCAATACTTCTTCGGGCGCGGCAATTTTGTCCCGACGGACGTGGACCAGCTGGGAAGCCTGCTGTACGTCGCGACCGGGTACTCCTCGCTCGACTATGTCATCACCGCCAAGATCGAGAGCACGAACCCGTTCAAGGTCTCCTGGTATGACCTCGCATTCGGCGGCAAGGGGAGCGGAGCGGGCCAATTCGGAACGGGTCACGGAATCACCGTGCCCATGGGTACCAACCGGATCGACATCGCCGATCGCCCCAATGCGGAGATCGACCGCTTCACCCGCCACGGCCAGTACATCTCGACTCTCAAGCTCCCGCTCGGATCCTTTCCCTGTGACGTGGACTATCTCGACAACCTGGGCGTCGTCGGGGCCCTGCACGGACCGGACCGGCCCAAGGGCGCCCCAATCTACATCCTGGAGGACGACAAGCTCGTCTCGACGATCATGCCCAAGGCCGAGCTCGGCCTAGAGAACTTCCAGCACGTGCATAACGCCGTCCTTCACAAGGCCAACGGCAAGCTCTACGTCATCGCTCAGGCTTGGAATCCCGGAGATTTCGCGATCTTCGAGCAGGTGATGTGATCGAGCCCAGTTTCCGCGGCTCCTGTCCGATACCGTCGCCTGCGACTCGGCCTCGCGCCCGGTCGCATGTATGAACGTCCAAGCGCTCCTGCTGCCAGCCCATGCCTGAACCGCTCGCACCCGCGACTCCGGAGGACCTGCGGGACACGTTGCGACGCTGCGGCGACGAGCAAGCCAGCATCGAGACCTGCGGCTCGTCCTCGAAGCGCCTGGTCGGTGGTCCGGTCGCGGAAGCCAAGTGCCGGCTCGAAACCCGCAATCTGACCCGCCTGCTCGCCTACGAGCCCGCAGACCTGACTGTCAGCGTCGAAGCCGGCATGCTGTTCTCCGAGTTCAGCCGTATCCTTGCCGAGAACAACCAGTTCGTTCCCCTGGATCCTCCTTCCGGGGCCGACGCCACAGTCGGGGGGGTGCTGGCCACCAACTCGAGCGGTCCTCGCCGCAGGCGCTACGGGACGGCTAGGGACATGGTGATCGGCATGACCTTCGCGACGCTCGACGGGAAACTAGTCAGCTCGGGCGGAATGGTCGTGAAGAACGTCACCGGACTTGACATGGGCAAGCTCATGATCGGGTCGTTCGGGACACTGGCAGTCATTGCCTCCGCCAACTTCAAGGTCTTCCCGATCCCGGAGTCCTCGAAATCGTTCGTCTTCCAGTCGAGGTCCCCGGGCAGGCTTCTCGAGACCTGCCAGGATGTCGTCCGTTCCGTCCTGCAGCCGGTCGCCATCGACTGGCTGGATCCCGTCGCGTCTGCATTCATTGGCTTGACCCCGTCGAATTCCCTCGCGGTGGAAGCCTCGGGCAGCCCGGCGGCGACGCGACGGTTCGACGACGCATACATGGCGCTCGCGGCCAGGACAGGGGTGTCGGTCGACCCGCTGCCGGAAGGCTCCTGGCGGCGGATCCGAGAATGCGCCCCACAATGGCTCGGGGCCCATCCCGGCGGTGCGGTGATTCGCGTCTCCACGGTTCACACGAGGTTCGGTGAGCTGCTGGAGCTATCCGCCGGCGCCGGCTGTGCCTCGCTCCTCCGTGCGGGAAGCGCCACTGGCATTTGCCTTGCCCCGGACGGCCAGACAGCGCACCAGGCAGTCGCAGGCCTTCGCCGCCAAGGTATCCATGCAACGCTAGAGGCCGCCTCCGACGACGTCAAGCGAGAGATTGCGCAATGGCCCGCTTCCGGGAACGAACTCGGCGTCATGCAGAGAATCAAGGCCGACTTCGATCCCCTGCTGTTGCTCAACCGAGGGCGCCTCTATGGCGTGATCTAGAGCGGGCCTGTTGCAACATTGACACATTCCAGTGTGTCGAATTCCTTAATTTCCAATGACTTGGCAAGCCATGAATAACCTGCTATCAAGATATAGGGACTTGACAGCCGAATGGCCCCTCGTGACAACGGCAGCGCCGTCTACGAGCACACGATCGCCGAGCCCGTAAAGACAAGCGGCGTCGGGCTCCACAGCGGGGTTCCGGTCACGCTCCGCATGCTCCCGTCGGGCGCCGGCCAGGGCGTCGTGTTCGCGAGAACAGACCTTGACGGCTTCGAGATCCGGGCGAGCTGGCGGCACGTCGCCAAGGTGGCCTATGCCACAAGCCTCATGCGCCAGGGCGTTCTGCTCTCGACAACGGAACATCTGCTGAGCGTCCTGAGAGCGCTCGGAATCGACAACGTTCGGATCGAGGTCGACAATCTCGAGGTGCCGATCCTTGACGGGAGCGCACAGCCGTTCGCGGAGCTCATACGTCAAGCCGGAATTCGCAGGCAGCGGCGGCGAAGGAGATACATGAGGGTCCGAAAGCGAATCGAAGTGGCCGAGAACAGCAAGAAGGTCTCGATCGAACCAGCGAACGCTTTCGAAGTCGCCTGCGAGACTCTCTATCCCCATCCCCTGGTGGGAGAGCAACGACTCGAAGTTACGGTCACGCCGCAAGCTTATCTGGAGCAGATCGCGCCCGCACGGACGTTTGGATTCGAGCGCGACCTAGACGCTCTTCGCGACATGGGGCTGATCCGAGGGGCGTCGCTGGAGAACGCCGTCTGCTTCGGCAGCAGGGAAGTGCTCAACGAGGGGGGCCTTCGGTTCCCGGACGAGCCCTGTCGGCACAAGCTCCTGGACCTTATCGGAGATATGGCGCTCTTGGGTCACCCGGTTGTCGGACGAGTGGTCGCAACGCGGGCGGGACACGCGATGCACGTTGCGCTCGTGGACCGCATGATGAACGATCCCGAGAGCTTCGAGATCGTCACTCTGAATCAAACGGAGCCGTCGCGACCCTCACCGACGACCTGACCGGACGTACGCTCGCGGATCTTCTCCAGCGTGAGCCGGGCTTGCTGGGCCACCTGCACGCTCAGTCCGTCGCGGGGACGTTGGTAGGGCTGCACCAGTTCGATGTCGTCGGAGGTACCGACGAGGTAGAGCCCGGCAAGTGCCTGCAGGACATGAGTTGATTCAGGACGGATCACGGTCACTTCGTCCCCGGCAGCGACGCGTTCGCCATCGGCGTGAAGCTGCCGATCCACGATTCCGGGCAGCGGTGCCCGGACTTCCAGCGCCTCTTCCTCTTCGTCAGGCTGAATTCTCACGATTAGCGCACCAGCGTCGAAGACGTCGCCGGGTTCTAGACGGTTGGTGACGACCCCGGCGTGACCGGTGGTGAGCCGGTAGGGCTGAAGCATCCCACGTATCTCGTCACGGCCAGCAGAGTCGCCGAATCGCGAAAGCGCCAGTGCGGCATTGCGACGGACCATTGGATCGGGGTCCGTGACCAGCACACGCAGCGCGCCGTGGAAGGGCTCGCTGGACGTGTCGTCGCCCATTACCCACGCGACTGTCCGCCGGATCTCGGGAAGCTCGTGCCTCGCCAGGTCCAGCAGCTGCGGATACCAGACCTTGACCGATTCGTCTCCGGCAGTGATGCGCTGCGAGATCTGCGTTATCGCGTGCTGCGCCCTCCGGGGCCGCTCGCTGTCCGTCAGGTACTCGCCGATCTGCTCCTCCGTTAGCTCCTTGCCGAACCAGGTGTCCATCCAGAACCAGAATGGGATGAGGACGCTCGCAATCGCCAACGCGGTTGCAATCAGGGTGGCTTTGCGGGATGCGAAGGCGTCACCAGACGTGCTGTCGGCTGCCATGCCCTTATTGTCGTACCCAGTTAGGAACAGGTCTATCTAGACGAGTCCTCCGCATTCCGGCTCATGCAGTGCCGACCCGGCTGCGAATCACAACCGGATCCCGTCCAAGCGCATGGCTGCCGAGGACCCGACCATGCGCGAACCGCGGCTGGCATGCCAGGCACTCCGGGTACGCCCTGCCAGCGGGCCCAGCAGACCACGGAAGGGGTCCGAGACTCCGATTGATCGACGGGTTTCCGTTCGAAAGACCGACTGCCCCCCCGACGACCGCTACGTCCGGGCTTCATTGTGGTTGGATCGATCATCGTGCTGATTGCAGTCGGCACCGAATATCTGCTTTTCGGCTCTCCGCGGACGGTTGGCCTTGCAATCCCCGCTTTGGGAGCCGCATCCTTCTACCTCACCGAAGCGTCTCTAGCCGGCCTCGAATCGCGCATTCGGATTCAGCTTGACCTCGCGGCATTCCGCCGGGCCGTGCCGAAGGATTCGGAGGCGCTTGCCATCACTCGATGAACGACGGGAACCGGCCCGGTATCAGGATGAGGGATCGGTTCTTGCGCCCGCAGCAGTGTTGACAACCCCGTCCAGCTTCTCGCAAATCTCCGGATCGATGTCTCGATCCGGAAGATCTCCCACCAAGTCTCCAGCGTTGGGCGCGGTAATGCGATCGCTGATGCCGAGATTGGACCGGTACGCTCGAAATACGACGTCAAGCAAACCCTCCCCGCTCTCGGAGTTGCTCGTCGGATCATTCGCGCGCAGCCTTTCAGGTTCCGTCTCCTCGATTGCCTTTCGCATCGCCGCCAGACGCTTGTCAGCCTGATCGGAAGCGAACAATGGGCCAGCAGCCTGCGACCGGCCTTCCCGGACGGAATAGCTCTCCAGCGCCGCAGCGGTGCAGACATAGTGCTCGATTCGACCGCGCTTCCAGGCGAGACAGGCCATTCCGGGCATTTCGAGGCGTCCGGCCGCGCTTCCGTCGGAGTCGTTGAGCAGGGCTAGCCCGCGCACGGTAGGCACCACGCCGACCAAAGACTGGAAATGATGCGACACGGCGTCTGCCGAGTCCGCGACATAGTGAACGAACGGCCGCTGCAGCGCTTCAATGGCCGCCTCGTGGCCGAGACGGCGGGCGAAGCCCTGCAAGGCGGAGAGGTCTGTCGGCCCGCTGAGGTAAAGCACCCAGCCGGTCTGCGCGGCCTGCATGTAGTGCTGGTATCCGAGTTCACGGAGAGACTGCGAAACGCGCTCCCGGTGTTGCCGACCGATGCGGTGCGGCTCCCCAACGAATGCCAGGGCCAGGTCTTGGTCGGCAGCCTCGTTCAAGAGCACTTCAGAATGTGTGGCGATGATCGCCTGGCAGCCGGTTTCTCCGGCGACCTCGCGGATCGTCCTGTACACCTGGCGCTGTCGCAAGGGCTCGAGGTGGGCATCGGGTTCGTCTAGCAGCAGGACCGAGCAGGGACGCGCGTACATGTAGGCGAGCAGGAGGAGCGTCTGGTGAAGCCCCCGACCTGCGGCGGAAATATCGAGCTCGACCGCTCCGTCCCGGTAGGTCATAGTAATCTCACCGCGTTCGGACCGGTGCACCGGGGGGTCAACCTCGACTCCGAATAACCCGTGGACCCGCTCGGCGAGCGACTGCCACTTCTCAGGCTCGCTGTCATGGACACTCAGGCACAGGTTGCGCAGCACCTCGGCCGTCCGCCCCTCGCCGATCCGAACCGAGACGGCGCCTGGCGGGAGAAGCATTTCGGTCGAGGAGAGACCTGCAAGCGGTGCGAGGAATGCCGTGCGCACCGTGCCAGCCTGGTCCGGCACGTCCATCCGTGTCGAGCTCTGACCGTCTTCAATCCGAAGCGGGCGGCAATAGAAGGACTCCTCGTTCGCGTAGTCGAATTCCAGGCCGCATTGCCAGGCCGAACCCGCGCTGGTCCCCTCGACGACGATCTCGATCCTGACGTTGGAAGTGACCTGGCGACCGTCCTGGCGCCTTACGTCTCGAACGTGGAGGTTTGTCCAAAGCAGATTCGCCTTCGGAACCGGCATTGCGGCCAGGTCCCTGCGGTTGAGAGTCACACCGGCACGGTTTGACGTGACTTTCGAGCCGGACCATTTCTCCCGCCACCTCTTGAGTCCGATCTCCCAAAGGGCCAGTGCCTGCATGGCCGTCGTTTTTCCCGAGTTGTTTGGCCCGAGGAAGACAACCGGGCTAGCCAGCTCGATCTCGACTTGGTCGAACCGCTTGAAATTCCGGATCTTCAGCCTTGTCAGCACCGAGCCCTCGAAGTCACTTCCGGCCCATGAACCGAAGCCGCCTGAAACTGCCCCGCAAACAGTGTAGACCGCTGGCGACGACGGAAGGGGTGACGCTCTCTTGACAATGTGCACCTGCTGCTCGCGATGGCCTCGCCGAGCGGGGAAACCCGAGCCCTGTGCGAGAATCATCGGTGCCATGAACCGGCGGATCTTCTTCCTTTCATCGGCTGGCGCGGCTCTAGCGCAGGCTCCGAGCGAGACCGTCCGACTAGCCCTGATCGGTGCCGGCGGGCGGGGCAGGCGCGTCATGACCGAATTCAAGCGCGACCCGAACCTCAGGGTTCACGCCGTCTGCGACATCTACGAACCCAACCTCGAAGCGGGCCTCTCCGCGGCGGGTGCCGGGACACTGGCCTACAGGGACTACCGGAAGGTCCTGGAGGACCCCGATGTCGACGCCGTGCTGATCGCGACGCCCGAGCACTGGCACCATCGCATGACACTGGACGCGATGGCCGCGGGCAAGGACGTCTATGTCGAGAAGCCGCTATGCCATACGCCGGAAGAAGGCAAGGAACTGGTCGAAGCGGAACGCAGCTCGGATCGCATCGTCCAGGTCGGCATGCAGCGGCGCAGCTACAACCTGTATCTGGAAGCGCGCGACATGCGCCGAGACGGACGGCTCGGCACGGTGCGCATGGTCCGGACCTTCTGGCTGAACTCGCGCACGGAGCCTCGCCGCTCGCCGTTCGAGGGGCCGATCGACTGGAAGGCATGGGTGGGCCCGGCCCCCGAAGTGCCCAAGGACCCGCTGACGTTCTTCAACTGGCGCAGCCTGTCCGCGTACTCGGGGGGCATCGCCCAGGATCAGGGCTGTCACATCTTTGACTCGATCCACCTGATCATGGATGCGGGCTACCCGGTCTCGGTGAACGCCACGGCACTGAAGCCCCACGTCGAAGGCATGGACCTGCCTGAATCAGTCGTGGTAGCCGCCGAATACCCGGAAGATTTCCTGGCGATTTTCACGATCAACTACAACGCCATGCGCTATGCGATGCGCGCCGACCAGCTGAACTCGTACGACGGCTCGCTAGCCCGGATGGACATCGGACGGGAATTCCTCCGGATCTACGGCCACGACTCGCCCGAGACCACATCGTTCGCCAAGGAACAGCCCGGCGGATTCGCGCAGGCGACGATCGATCACGTAATGAACTTTCTCCATTGCGTCCGTACACGGGAAACCCCGCGGGCCACGATGGACAAGGGTTTTCAGGCGGCCTTGATCGTCCAACTTGCCAATATTTCGATCCGCCAGGGACGGAAGATCGGCTGGGACGCGGAGTCCCTCTCAATCGTCTAGTCGCCCGGCGAGCTGATCGCGGACGGGCAGATAGCGCGTGCGCACTCCAGTACAATACGCGCCTGTGTCCGGGAGAGCGCACGACATCGGGATTCCCGACTTCCGCCGACTAGCCGCAATGGCCTTGGTCGGCCTCGCCGTTTACTGGCTATTGCCGAGGCCGGATAGCGTTACGGACGAGGGCTGGCGGCTCCTCGGTGTTTTTTCGGCCGCCATCGCGGGCCTGATCCTGCGCCCCCTGCCCGGTGGCGCTGTCATCTTCCTTGCGCTAGTGGCCGCTGTCTGGACCGGAACAATGACATTGGAGCAGGCGCTCTCCGGATTCGCCACGCCGGCGGTATGGCTGGTCGTCGGCGCGCTGCTGATCGCTCACGTGCTCATCGAGACATCCCTCGCCAAGAGGGTGGCCCTGCTGTTCGTGCGCTTCTTCGGCGCGACCTCGAACGGCGTCGCCTATGCCCTGATCCTCAGCGACCTGTCTCTTGCCACGATGATCCCTTCCAACACCTCCCGGGCCGGTGGGGTCATCATGCCCGTCACCCGCAGCATGGCCGAACTCTACGGATCGAATCCCGGCGCGACCGCCAAGCTGCTGGGGACGTTCTTGATGGTCGCCGTCTACCAGGGCGAGGCCGTCGCTTCGGCAACCTTTCTGACCGGCCAGGCGGGAAACTTCATCGCGGTCGAACTGGCGGGCACGCTGGCGGACTATGAACTGACGTGGGCACGCTGGGCGGCCGCCGGCATCGTCCCAGGGCTCGTCAGCGTGGCAGGGCTGGTCTGGATCGTGTCGAAGCTCCTGCCGCCTGAAATCCGCCGCACCCCCCATGCCCGGGAATTCGCCCGAGAGGAACTCCGCAAGCTCGGGAAGATGGGCTATCGAGAGTGGACGAGCATCGCGATTGTGAGCGTGGTCTGTGGTCTTTGGACGACATCTCACCTGCACGGAATCCCGGTAGCCCTGGCATCGGTTTCCGGGGCATCGACGCTGCTCATCTGCGGGATCCTTCGCTGGAGGGACGCGATCCGGCAGCACACGGTGTGGGACATCATGATCTGGTACGGCGGGGTGATCACCCTGGGGCGGGCGCTCAGCGACGCGGGCGTGCCCAGAGCGTTTACCGATTCCATCAGCGCGACCCTCGGGGCAATGCCGTGGCTTCTCATGCTTGCCGTCGTGGTGCCGATCTACTTCTTCGCCCACTACGGATTAGCCAGCATCACGATGCACTTCCTGACCCTGCTTCCGGTCTTTTTGCTCATGCTGCTCGACCAGGGCGCGCCGACCGGGCTGGCCGTCTACCTGTTCGCCTGCCTCGGCGGCCTCTCGGCGGGACTGACCCACTATGGAACGGTGCCGTCGCCGATCTTCTTCTCGCAGGGCTACGCGAGCTTCCAGCAGTGGTGGAAGGCCGGCTTCGTGGTGGGGCTGTGGAACCTGCTAGTCTGGTGCTCGGTCGGAAGCCTGTGGTGGAAACTGCTGGGAATATGGTAGTTGCCGAGGCGCGAGGCTGCGCGGTCCACTAAGACGTGCCGATTCCGCTCACAGCATTCGACATAGGTATCTTCCTCGCAAGCATCCTCGCTGTCCTCGCGATCGGCCTGTGGGCCGGACGCAAGGAGGACACGAGCGAGGACTTCTACCTAGCCGGCAAAACGGTCCCCTGGTGGGGTGTTGCGGGCTCTATTTTCGGCACGAACGTCAGCGCTGACCACCTGGTCGGAATGCTCGGAATCGGCTACTCCATCGGCTTCGCCCAGGCTCACTTCGAGTACGGCGCCATTGCGGGCCTGCTGATGCTTGCCTTCCTCTTCCTGCCCCTGTACCGCCGCATGGGGCTGTATACGCTCTCGGAGTACCTGGCCAGGCGCTACGACGACCGTAGCAGCGTCCTGTACTCGGCGTTCAACATCCTCATGATGGTGTTCGTCCGCATGGCGCTGGGCTTCTACATCGGGGCCCGCGCACTCAGCTTCCTGCTGGATGGCACGCCTCTTGAGATCGGCTACCTCACGGGCATCCTGATTTTCGCTGTCGTGACTGCCACCTACACCATCGTCGGCGGCCTCAAGGCCGTGATCTGGACGGATGTCATGCAATCAGTGCTGCTGCTGCTGGCGGGCGTCTTCGTGGCTGCTCTGGTGTTCAGCCAGCCCGAGATCGGCGGGCTGGGCGGGTTGCTCGCGAAGGACGCGGCCTTGCCGGAGAGCGAACAGAAATTTCACCTCTACCTGCCAACCGACCACCCGCAACTGCCATGGACAGGCGTGTTCAGCGGGCTGCTGATCATCCACATCTTCTACTGGTCGACCAATCAGTTCATCGTGCAGCGCGCGCTGGCCGCACGCAGCGAATTCGATGCCAAGATGGGAATCCTGGTCGCAGGCTTTCTCAAGCTCCTCATCCCGTTCGTGTCGATCGCGACGGGTGTCGCGGCGGGGTTCCTCTTCGAGTCGCGCTTGGCCGGCGGAGAGCTTACTGGGCTTCCACTTCCGGACGACGCGTTTCCGTTGCTCGTGCAACTCGTCGTACCTGCGGGCTACGGATTGGTCGGTGTCATCACGGCCGGCCTGATCGGGGCCATTCTGTCGAGCATCGACTCGATGATGAACTCGGGGGCGACGCTGTTCACGTTCGACTTCTACAAGCGGTTCATCAACCCGGGCGCTTCGGAGAGACGGCTAATCCTCGTCGGGCGAGCGATGATTCTCCTATTTGTGGCGATCGCGGCGTGCATCGCGGGCGTGATCTACACGGAAGACGCAGCCGACAATTTTTTCCTGAAGGTGCCCGCCCAGATCGGTCACTTCGTTCCTGGCATGGCGGTCGCATTCCTGGTGGGCGTGCTGTGGACCCGGGCTTCCGCGTCCGGGGCGTTCTGGTCGATGCTCGTCTCCCCGGTGTTCTCGTTCGCGATCGAATGGGGCTACGGCGCCTGGGTGGGAGACGGCTCGCTTCTGGGCCAGTTGCTTGGGCCGCAACTGAATTTCCTCCACCGAACGGCCTTGACGGCAGCGTTTGCGGCGGCGCTTCTGGTTGCGATCAGCGTCTTGGACCGTTCCGGCCATGCCGACATCAGCCGGTTTACCTGGTGGGGCCGGCCCGATTCGGGCGGAGCGCGCGCGGGGGGATTCTGGCGCAGCGAAAGACCGTGGGGATGGCTGCTCGGAGCCTGCACTGTATTCATGCTCGTGTACTTCGCTTGAGCCCGACGGCCGCCCGGCGCGTGGGGCCGGCGAGGCTAGGGAACTGTCGCTGGGCTTGCTCCAAGACGCCCCCGGATCGGGGCGGCAGGATGCGATTGAGAGAACCGCGGGTCGAATTGCCGGTCACACAGAGAGATCCGACCAACGCTTGAAATCGCACCTGCGCTAGCCTGAGGGTGCAATCACGGCCGGGAGCGTCCCGGCGGCTGTCCTCACGGATGCCGGACGCACCGTTGCACCGGGCGATGAACTTCGACGCCTACAGAACGGAAGGGTTCTACGACGAGCTGTTTCTCGCCGACGGAATCGCTCGAAACGAGTTCAGCAGGCTCGTGGAACGGATCAACTCCCTGCCCCCCGGAGCCTTCGAGCGCCGCCAGCGGGCTGCGGAGCGAAACCTGATGCGCATGGGCATCACGTTCAACGTGTACGGCGATTCCAAGGGGCAGGAGAGGATCTTTCCGCTGGACCTAGTGCCCCGGCTCGTGGCCGCCGGGGACTGGGACTGGATCGAGCGCGGGCTGAGGCAGCGGATTGAGGCGCTCAACCTGTTCATCGACGACATCTACCACGACCAGAAGATCCTGAAAGACAAAGTCGTTCCGGAGGACATCGTCAAGTCCTCGCAAGGCTTCCGCGAGGAGTGCATGGGCCTGGACCCGCCGCACGGCGTCTGGTGTCACGTGACAGGGACCGACATCGTCCGCAATGGAGACGGGCAGATCTATGTTCTCGAGGACAATATGCGGGTCCCGTCCGGCGTCTCGTACGTCCTGCAGAACCGGGCGGTGATGAAGCAGACGTTTCCGAACGTTTTCCGAGGGCTGGGCGTCCGCCGGATCAGCGACTACGCGGGCAGGTTACTGGCCATGCTCGAGGCGGTGGCGCCCTCGACGGCAGAGCCGATGCGGGCCGCAGTGCTGACTCCGGGCCCCTACAACTCGGCCTACTTCGAGCACTCTTTCCTCGCTCAGCAGATGGGAGTCGAATTGGTGGAGGGGCGCGATCTTGTTGTCGAGGACAGCACTCTCTTCATGCGCACGACAGCGGGCTTGGAGAAGGTGGACGTCATCTATCGAAGGATTGACGACGACTTCCTCGACCCGCAGGTGTTCCGTCCGGAGTCCCTCCTCGGGATCCCGGGCGTGATGGAAGCGTACCGGCGCAAGCGGGTCACCCTGGTGAATGCCCCCGGGACGGGCGTAGCGGACGACAAGGTCATCTACGCCTACGTCCCCGCTATCGTTCGCTACTACCTGGACCAGGACGTCATCATCCCCAACGTGGAGACCTTCATGTGCTGGGATGACAAGCAGCGGGAACACGCGCTTGCCAATATCGACCAGCTGGTCGTCAAGCCTGCGAACGAGTCGGGCGGCTACGGCATGCTGCTCGGCCCCCACGCAACGGCTCGCGAACTTGAGGACTTCGGCGGCCGAATACGGGCCAACCCACGGAACTACATTGCTCAGGAGACGCTTTCCCTCTCCCGGGTTCCAACCTACATCGACGGACACTTCGAGGGACGGCACGTGGACCTGCGGCCGTTCATCCTTTACGGCCGGGAAATATTCGTGCTGCCGGGCGGGCTGACCCGGGTGGCGCTGCGCAAGGGCTCTCTTGTCGTCAACTCCTCGCAAGGAGGCGGGAGCAAGGACACCTGGGTGCTCTCGCCGCCCGCCGCCAGTGCCAGGGACTCGGGATCAGCCTGAGGCTCGTCCGATGCACTCTAAGGGATCAAGGGCATGCTGAGCAGAGTAGCGGATTCGATTTACTGGATGAGCCGGTATATCGAGCGGGCCGAGAACGTCGCCCGCTTGGTCGACGTCAACCAGCATCTGATGCTCGACCTGCCGCCTGACATCCCCCCTCAATGGGGACCGCTGGTGGAAATCACAGGAGACGCGTCGGGATTCTGGAAGACGTACAGTGCTGCCGACCAGGAGGAGGTCTGCTGGTTCCTGACATTCGATGCCGGGAATCCCAACTCGATCCTGTCCTCGCTTCGATCCGCCCGCGAGAACGCCCGCTCGATCCGCGAAATCCTCTCCTCGGACGTATGGGTCGAAGTCAACGAGCTGTATCTCTATGTCGAGCATCAGGCGGTGCAATCGACCTCGTCTCTTGACGACTTCCTCCGGCACGTGATCCGTGCCTGCCACAGCGTCGAAGGCGCCGCATACGCGACGCTTTCGTTCGGCGATGCGTGGCACTTCAGCCGGATCGGGAGGATGTTCGAGCGGGCAGACAAGACTACGCGAATCCTCGACATCCGGTACTTCACGATCCTGCCGTCCCCCGGAGACGTCGGCGGACCTACCGATGACCTGCATTGGACCGCTGTCCTGCAGTCCGTCAGCGCGCTCGAAATGTACCGGCAGAAACACGGGATGGTCCGCCCGGACCGCACGGCAGAGTTTCTCATTCTTGATGCGGTGTTTCCGCGGTCGGTGCGGAACTGCTTGCGACGGGCGGATGCTTCGCTGCACGCCATCACGCGGTCGCCAACCGGCACGTTCCGTGACGAGGCCGAGCGCCGGCTCGGTCGCCTGACGTCGGAGCTTGACTATACTGCGATTGGAGAAGTGATCATCGCCGGCCTGCATGAGTACCTAGACACCTTGCAGGCCAAGCTGAACGGCGTCGGCGACGCCTTCCGGGATTCCTTCTTCGCACCGAAACTGGAGAGCCGCTTCGATTCGCAGGAGACACCAACCGAATGACGTTCTGCCTTGGAATCAACGTGCAGGAAGGGCTGGTCGGGATCGCCGACACACGCATTACGTCCGGCAACGAGTGCCTGACTGCCCGGAAGGTGACCGCCTACAAGCCCGACGGGGGAGCGATGTTCATCATGACGTCGGGCCTGCGCTCGGTGCGCGACAAGGCACTGACGTACTTCGAGGAGGCCCTCGCAGAGCGGGAACAGCCGTTCACGCGTCTGTACCAGGCCGTCAACCTGTTTACGGAGCAAGTCCGCCGGGTCTCGAGGGAAGACAAGGACTACCTGGAGAGTGGCGGCTTGCAATTCAACCTCAAGGCACTCATCGGCGGGCAGATGCGGGGCGAGGACGTCCACAAGCTGTACCTCGTCTATCCCGAAGGCAACTGGGTCGACACCGGTCGCGGCACGCCGTATCACATCATCGGCTCAAGCGGCTACGGGAAACCGATCCTTGACCGGACGCTCACCTACGGCGACTCGATGCGGCACGCCTTCAAGACCGCCTGCCTGGCGTTCGATTCGACGCGGATCAGCGCGGCCGACGTCGATTTCCCGGTCGACGCGGTGCTGTACCAGCCGAACACGTTCCGAATCGTCGAGCATCGCTACCAGAAAGAGGATCTGCAGGAGATCTCGAACTGGTGGCAGGAGCACCTGCGCGTGGTGATGGGCGACCTGCCGGGGGACTGGCTGGAGGTGGCGTTTTCCAAGCTCCGCCCGTCCAGCAACGGGAAGCCCGGAGCGTCCTGATCGGGCTCGGGGCCCGAAGCATGCGATACCGCGCGAGCCACGACACTCGTTTCCGATTCAGCTCGCCCGTCTTTCTCGAGCCTCACACAATCCGGCTGAGACCGCGGTCCGACAGCTGGCAGAGTCTCGATCGATTCGAGATCCAGCTGGACCCGAAGCCCTCCCTGCTGGCGGAAGCAGTCGACGCGGAAGGGAACGACGTGGTGCACGTGTGGTTCTCTGGCATGACTGACTCGCTTACGGTCCGGACGGACTTCGTGGTCGAGACACTGAGGTCGAACCCGTTTGACTACCTAGTCCTGGACGACCGGGCATTGCGATTGCCGGTCAAGTATCCAGGCGATCTTGGCATGCAACTGGCTTCGGCAATCGATCGGGCAGAGCCGGCTGACCGGTCTGTCTCCAATTTCGCGAGCGCGGTCGCCAACCGCTCTCACGGAGATGCCGTGGAGTTCCTTTCGCTGCTGAGTCAGGAAATCTCCGGGACGCACGAAGTAGTACCGCGGGACTCGGGAGATCCGAATCCCGCCGCCGAGACCTTGGAGATGCGACAAGGCGCCTGCCGGGACCTGGCGGTGCTGTTCATGGATTGCTGCCGCTCCCTCGGAATTGCATCTCGGTTCGTCAGCGGATACCACGATTCGGCCCCGGACATCGGAGATCGACACCTGCATGCGTGGGCCGAGGTGTACCTGCCGGGCGGAGGCTGGCGGGGCTACGACCCGAGCCAGGGACTGGCGGTCTCGGACCGCCACATTGCTGTTGCGGCCTCGGCGGTGCCTCGATTGGCAGCGCCGACGAGCGGCACGTTTCGAGGCGACGCCAGCGCACTGCCGCTGGAAGCGTGCATTCGGATTGATCCGGCAGAGTCGATAGCGCAGCAACAAGGCCAATGACCTAGTCCCGGGCGGACAACCCAAGCCTTCGGACACCAGCCCACACGTCAGTTTGTTCCCCGAAACGGAGGCATCGAAGCGAATAAAGCGTTTCGGGGCCACCATGTATGCTGTTGGGACTTCGATCATGACGAATTGGGACCGCATACACGGCCTGCCGGCCTACCGGCAGCTGATCGCCCAGAAAACCCGTGCCATCGTCGCGATGACGGTGTTCTTCCTTGCCTACTACTTCGCCTTGCCGATCCTGGTCGGGTACTGGCCGGAGCTGATGGCCCGCAAGGTGTGGGGGTACGTGAACTGGGCGTACCTGTTCGCTTTCTCCCAGTTCCTGATGGCTTGGGCAGTTGCCTACGCTTACATGCGCTTCGCGGGCCGATACGACCGAATGTCCGAGAGCATCCTCGCCGAGGTTGCGGCGGGCCCTTCGAACGCCAGCGACGAGGGAGGGGCCTGAAGTGACTCTTCCACTCGCGATGTTCCTGGCGTTCATCGCCGCAACGCTTGGAATCACGTACTGGGCGGCGGGCCGGTCAGCTGGCGCAAGCGCATTCTTCGCGGCCGGACGCCGCATCACGGGATGGCAGAACGGGCTCGCCATCTCCGGCGACTACATGAGCGCGGCGTCGTTCCTTGGTATCGCAGGCCTGATCGCGTTCTACGGCTACGACGGCTTTATGTACTCGGTCGGGTTTCTTGTCGCCTACCTGACCGTTCTACTGGTGGTCGCCGAACCGCTGCGGAACACCGGAAAGTTCACGATGGCTGACGTGCTGGCGTACCGGCTCCGGGAACGCCCGGTCAGGGCGTGGGCATCGCTGAGCACCCTGACCGTTTCGACCTTCTACATGATTGCCCAGATGGTCGGCGCTGGAGCTCTCGTTAGCCTGCTGCTCGCCGATTCGGGAATCGGGTACACCGGTGCCGTTACCGGCGTCGGCATCCTGATGATCGTCTACGTGGTCTTCGGAGGGATGCTCGCGACCACCTGGGTCCAGATCGTCAAGGCGGTGCTGCTGATGAGTGGCACCCTACTGCTGAGCGTGCTCGTTCTGGCCCATTTCGAGTTCGATCTCGGTGCCCTCTTCGACGCCACGGGCCAAGTCACCATGCAAGCCGGCGGCGCCGAGGTCACCAGGGACTTTATGACGCCGAACGTGTACTATACGCCGCCCTACGGGGCCCTGGACCTGATTTCGCTCAGCATGGCACTGATTTTCGGGACGGCGGGCCTGCCCCACATCCTGATTCGCTTCTACACCGTGCCGGACGGCAAGACGGCGCGCGTGAGCGTCTTCTGGGCGATGCTGCTGATCGGCTCGTTCTACATCATGACCACGTTCCTGGGATTCGGAGCGGCCACGATTGTCGGGCCCGACACAATCAGCGCCAACGGGGGCACAAACATGAGCGCGCCATTGCTCGCCCAGGCCCTAGCCGGCGACGTCTTCTTCGCGTTCATCTCCGCGGTCGCTTTCGCAACCATTCTCGCCGTCGTGGCCGGATTGACGATCAGTGCCTCGACATCGTTCGCCCATGATTTCTACTCGAACGTGTTGCATCACGGCCGTGAGAGCAAGCCCGGGGAAGAGGTTCGCGTTGCCCGGTGGACCGCCTTCGTGGTCGGCGCGGTTTCCATCCTGATCGCGATCGGGCTCGGGCCGAATGCTAACGTGGCGTTCCTTGTAGGGCTGGCCTTCGCCGTCGCGGCGTCTGCCAACCTTCCGGTCATTTTGCTTTCGCTGTACTGGAGGCGATTCACAACGCGCGGCGCTGTCTGGGGACTGGGGGCCGGACTGCTCTCCTCGGTGGGCTTGATTCTTGTCAGCCCCAGTTTCATGGGGATCGACGGGCCGGAAGTGGCGGAAGGCGCGCGGCGCATGATCCAGGCGCAAGCGCTGTATCCGCTGAAGAACCCGGGCATTATCAGCATTCCCTTGGGGTTCCTCGCAGCGTATCTTGGCTCGGTCCTCTCGAACGAGCCATCGGCTGAGGAGAAGTACGTGGAGCTCACGGTAAGGGCCAACACTGGCTTGGGAGCGGAGAAAGCGACGTAGGGGAACGGGTCGCTGCTGCCCGGAACACCACTAACCGCTGTGCCAAGATGACCGCACGCGAGGTCCCCGATGACTGAACCGACTTCCCGCCGTTCCAGCCTGCTCACGTCCGAGGACTGGGTCGCCTGTTGGCTCGGCTTCGGTCTCATCCTGCTCGCGCTGGCCGGGCTGCAGCCAGGCCTGCCGAGCTTCTCGTGGGACGCCGGCTCGATCGGTGCGGTCTTCGCGCAGGACAACCTCCTCGCCAGCTGCGCGCTCGGAGCGCTCTTCTTGGCGCTGGCCGCAGCCGGCATCCAACTCATGGGAGGGAGGCTCAAAGGCTTCGCGGTCGGGTTCCCGGCGGTTTTCTTCCTCGGTTGGCTTGCCCAATTCGTCGCCGGGAACTCCGGAATCAAGGCCTGGGGGCTGACATACGTGATCACGGGCCTCTTCCTGGGCCTCTTCATCTCGAACGTCCTGTCCGTCCCGGGGTGGATGCGGGAGGCTGTCCGGACCGAGTACTACATCAAGGCGGGCCTCGTCATCCTGGGAACGAACATCCTGATCGGCGACATCCTCCAAGCCGGCATGCTCGGCGTCGGGCAGGCGCTCCTCGTCGTCGTGGTGATCTGGTACGCATGCTTCTGGATCGCCCAGAAGATGCGAGTCGACGACGAGTTCTCGGCGATGCTGGCAACAGCCGTATCGATTTGCGGCGTCTCGGCGGCAATCGCGGCCTGCGGTGCGGTCCAGGGTGACCGCAAGAAGCTCTCCTACGTTACGTCGCTCGTGCTCATCGTCGCGATTCCGATGATGCTGGTGATGCCATGGATTATCGGCCAGTTCGACATTCCGGACGTTGTCGGAGGAGCTTGGCTCGGCGGCACCATCGACACCTCAGGCGCGGTCGTCGCGGCGGGCGAGATCGTGGGCGACTCAGCGATGAACGCGGCGGTCATTGTCAAGTTTTCGCAGAATGCGATGCTGGGCCTCGCGGCCTTCGCACTCTCGGTCTGGTGGACGTTCCGGTCAGGCGCCGCAACCGGAGAGAAACCCTCGGCCTCCATAATCTGGGAGCGGTTCCCCAAGTTCGTACTCGGATTCATCATCGCTTCGGTGTTGTTCTCCTTCGCGCTGAGCACCGACTTCGTCGACTCGACCAAGGGCCTGATGAGAGGATTCCGGACGTGGTGGTTCGCTTTGGCCTTCGTGTGTATCGGCTTGGAGACGCGATTCCGAGATCTTGTCTCGATGGACGAGGGCCGTCCCGCGGTCGCATTCCTGCTCGCGCAGGCAGTCAATGTTTTCTGGACTCTTGTCATCGCGTGGCTGCTGTTCGGAGGCGTCCTGTTCGACGCCCCTTCGCTGTAGTCGGAGGCAACGGGAGAGAGCGCTTGAGGCCTCGGTTCGCCCAGCGATCGCCTACGCGGAACTTCACAGCGGGTTCAATCCGTGTTGATCGCGTTAACTTGTTGTGTTCCCGGGGCTTCTCCTGTTCTGGCATAGCTCCCAACCTGTCACGGTTATGGAAACAGTCTGCGTCGGGTCGACACCGAGCAGGTCGAACGCCCGGCGCTGAAGTCTGGTGGGCTCGGTGGCGATGGTGATGGCGGTCTTTTCCTGAGTCGGCAGGATGACCCGGTTGAGGACGAGATTGGCCAGATCCCCCAGCAGGGTCGGGACGCTGTGCATCGGAAAGCCCTCCGGGGTGGTCTTGGTGTCGGCCTTGCGCCGGCCGCGCTCGGAGACCTCCGCCGGTTCGACCGGTGTGTCGCGCAGGGCTCCTCGCCGCCAGCGGTCGCGGGATGCGATTCCCAGAGGTGGTTGGGGCGGGCCATGGGCTCCGGGGCATGGGTGCGCCGCCCGGGCGGCTGACAGCGCCGGCCGGATCGCCTACAATGCGGGCATGCCCGGCGCGACATCGATGCGGGAGTTGGCTGCCGGCGAGACCCGCGCCCAGCGGCTCTATTTTGAAGACCCCTGGACCTGGTCGCGGGAGCAGGCCGAGGCGCTGCGCCTGCGCCGGTTCGACACGGTTGACTGGCCCAACGTGATCGAGGAGATCGAGGACGTGGGAAACCGCCACTCAGACGCCTGGACGTCGTACTGCAGAAACGTCATCTCGCACCTCCTGAAGATGGAGCACAGCGCGAAGCGCGAGCCCCTGGACCACTGGCGGAAGGAGGTTGAGGCCTGGCGCGGCGAGATGTTCAGCAAGCTGAGGCGCCATTCCGGCATGAAGGGGCGGCTCGGCGAGATGCTGGCCGAGGCATGGAATGACGGCCGCCGGGACGCTGTCACGGACCTGGTCGAGCACGGCAGTCCCGGCGACTGGGCGACCGAGAAGAGAATGCGGCGGAACTGGCGGGTGCGCCTGCCGGCGGAATGCCCGTACGCCCTCGAGGACATTGCCGGCTACGATCCCTACGACAAGGACGCCGGGCTGCGGGACGACGTCTGGCCCGCTCCCGTGGCGCGCGCAATGAACGAGGAGCTGGGGGCGGACTACCCTGTCCGGTACCGCGCGCCGGATCGCGGCGGCGGCCGGTCTCGCTGAGCGGTCATGCGCAACGGCTCGGGGCGGGTCCCGGCCGATCGGGCGTTCCCGGCCACAAGATGTTGGGTTGCGCCTAGCCGCTCGCCGTTTTATTCCCTCCCGAGCCGTCGCCAGGCAGCTTCCTCTGGCACTCCGTGAGGAACCAGCACCCAGCTCTGGCCCGAGCACGGGTCGAGCAGGACGGCGCGGCGGGTGGATGGCGGGTGCGGCCGGGGGCCTTCCGGGAAGAAGCGGGCGTCTAGCGGCAGGATCTCGAACCGGCAGTCCCGGCGGTGCCGCGATCTGGCGGATTCGGCAGCCTGAGCGCTCTCATGGCGCCCACTCCAGCGAGTCAGCGGCCGGGCGGCAACGCCGGGCGTGAATCCGGCCGGGGCTTATCCGTTCCGGGCCAGAGCGGCCGCTGCCGTGACGAGCCCGATCAGGCCGAGCATGGCGGCCAGGACGAGGACGGGCGGGAGGTCAGCCTGGGCGGCGTCGGTCAGCGGGCGGCTCAATGCGAGCGTCGAGGCGGTCACGAAGAGCACGACGATGCCGACCGCAACCATGAGCGGCACGGGAAGGAAACGTACGGTTGCGTATTCACCCGGATCGAGCGAGAGGGCTCAGGCGGATGTCGGAGTCGTGAATCGACTGGCCAAGCGCGGAGTCCTTCTCCGTGGGTCAGTGGCATATGGCAGGGCCTTCGAAAACTGGGTGTTCCACGAGCTTGCGAGTTCTGTCAGCTACAGGGATGTCGACATGGACCTCTCGCACTGGCGACTGCCAAGTGGAATCGAAGTCGATTTCGTGCTAGGCCCGATGAAGGCGGCAATCGAGGCCAAGGCCACCACGAACGTCGTGTCCCACCACTTCAAGGGACTCCGGACTCTGTCGGAAGAACATCCGGGCCTGGGCCACCGCGTGGTTGTCTCCCTGGAACCTCGAGCCTGGCGGACGGACGATGGGATCAGCGTCCTGCCGGCATCGACATTCGCACAACGCCTTTGGCTGGGAGATCTGCTGTAGGTCCCAGGGAAGAGCATTGGCGGAACCGGGCGGCGAGCCAGTGCGAGACCGCTTGCGGGTGCCCCGAGCCGCATCCCGCTGCCGCGCTCGCCAAGTGCCCTGTCGTGGCGCTCAGCCTCCGCCGAGAGGGCGCGCGTTAGCCTCCAGGTCGGAGACGAACGCCTCGGCCTGTGCAAGTAGTTGCTCGACCAAGGCCGGATGTCGCTCGCGGATGTCAAACTTCTCTGCCGCGTCAGCGAGCAGGTCATAGAGCCCGACGGCCTCGAATTGCCCGTCCGGGGCACGGCGCAGGCGGAGCTTGTGTCTCCCCTTGCGGACTCCCTGCAAGCGGGTCGGTGCCCCAGGGCGACTCCCGGCGAAAAAGTAAAAGTGCTCGTGCGGGGATTCGTCCGAGGCCCCGCTGAGCAAGGGCCATAAATCCCGGCCATCCAGGACACGATCGTCGGGCAGGTCGCTGCCGGCCAGATTGGCAAATGTGGGGAGCAAGTCCATGTTCGCCGCAACCGCCGAAGTAACCCGCCCCGAGGGGATCGAGCCGGGCATCCAAAAGATCCCCGGAACGCGCATTCCACCCTCCCACGTCGTGCCCTTTCCGAGCTTGAACGGTCCGGCAGAGCCCGCATCGATGCCATATTGCAGCCAGGGTCCGTTGTCGGATGTGTAGACAACCAGGGTCTTCCCTTCGAGGCCGACCTCCCTCAGCTTGCCGAGAATCTGGCCCACCGACCAGTCGAGCTCCTCGATCACGTCTCCGTAACGGCCCCGGAGGGACTTGCCCCACCGCTCGTTCGACACAAACAGCGGGACGTGCGGCATGGCATGCGGCAGGTACAGGAAGAAGGGCTGGTCACGGTTTTGCTCGATGAACTCCAGCGCAAGCTCGGTATACGTCGTCGTGAGTCCGCGCTGGTCGGAGTCCATTTCGACGATCTCGTCGTCCCGCATCAATGGCAACGGATGCGGAAAGCCCTGGCCCTTCTCGAGGTCGTAGTAGGTCCCCTTGCCCGCGAAACCGGTCATGTCGGCACGCTCCCGGGCCGAGATCATCCGTTCGTCCTCGGGTTCTCGAATCGGCATGACAGGGTGGTAGCGCCACATGTCGTTGGAGAACGGAATCCCGAACCAGGAATCGAAGCCGTGACGGTGAGGCAGGAATTGCGGGGCATCCCCGAGGTGCCATTTCCCGATCATCCGCGTGGCGTATCCCCGATCCTTCAACAGTTCCGCTACGGTGATCTCGTCCGGATGGATCCCTGTCACGGCCCTCGGGCCGTGGTTGAAGGCGAGGCTCAGCCGCGGGGGATAGCTCCCGGTCATCAGTGCCGCCCGCGAAGGCCCACAGAACGGTGCCGCGTAAAAGCTGGTGAATCGAATCCCCTCTCGGGCCATTCGGTCTATGTGGGGCGTTCGGATATCCGGGTGTCCGTGGACGCCCAGGTCTCCCCATCCCTGGTCGTCGGCAAATAGGACGATAAAGTTCGGTCTTTGAGGAGGTTCTGGAAATGCTGGCGCAGCGAGAGCGACCAGGATCAGCAGAGGAACGAATCGGCGCATTGGAGTCGTGATCGGCAAGAATCTATCATCGCCGCTTCCGCCCCGTCTTCGCCGGTCGAAACGCGACCTCCGCCTATGATGGTGCAAGCAATGATCCCCGCCGAAGCAACATTCGAGGGAGCGTTCCCATTCCAGGCCCGCTTCTGCACGGCACCCGGCTTCCGCATGCACTACGTGGACGAGGGGCGGGGCGAGCCGATTATCCTCCTCCACGGCGAGCCGACCTGGGGCTACATCTACCGGAAGTTCGTTCCTCCGCTGGCGCAGAGCTGGCGTGTCATTGTCCCCGACCACATGGGGTTCGGCAAGAGCGAAACGCCCCAGGACCGGGAGTACACCCTCGAAACGCACGTCGGCAACCTGGCGGCGCTCATCGACGAGCTGGACTTGACCGGGATCACGCTGGTGGGCCAGGACTGGGGTGGACCGATGCTCGCTGCCTACACCGTGAGGCATCCGGAGCGAGTCAAGCGGCTTTGCCTGATGAACAGCCTCTGCGGGTACGGCGGGATGGTGGCACCGCGAGACGCGCCAAAACCACCGAAGCTGCATGAATCGGAATGGTTCCAGTGGGTGATTTCGTCTCAGCGCGATGGGTCCTACTACGAGACGATGGGGAAGCTCGGCGCAAACGTGGGCAAGCTGATGGGACGGCTGGGTACGGAATCCTCGCTGACCGAACTCGATGTCCGGGCCTACGCGGCACCGTTCGAGTCACCGACCGAATGCAGGGGGGCCATCGAATTTCCGCTCGATGTCGCGCTCAACAGGATCGGCCCGTATGTCAAGGCTGGAGCCTCGGGAGTCCCGGCCCTGCGGTCGAAGCCGGCCATGCTGGCCGAGGGCATGCGGGACCGGGCGATCCCTCCAGGGCTCGCGATCGCCGACTTCCAAGCTCTCTTTCCGTCAGCTCCGGTGGTCAGGCTGGATCGTGCGGGTCACTTCTGCCAAGAAGACGCCGCCCCTGAATTGGTGGCGCTGCTCCAGCTGTTCATGCAAATGACGTAACGGGCCACGAGCGCTTCTGGATTCAGATTTCCCGCCGCCCTTCGATCGACTCGATCATCGTGGCCTCGTCGACAAACTCGAGCTCGCTGCCGATCGGAATGCCAAGCCCGATCCTGCTGACCCTGACATCAAGGGGCTTGAGCAGCCTTGCCAGATAGGCCGACGTGGCCTGGCCTTCGGTCGTCGGGCTTGTCGCCAGGATGATCTCGCGGATGGGCTGAGCCCGCATGCGATCCAGCAGGCTCTTGATCTTGAGGTCTTGCGGACCAATGCTCCTCAAGGGCGAGAGCGCCCCGTGAAGTATGTGATAGACGCCTCTATAGGACCGCGTCCGTTCAACCACCATGATGTTGTTGGGCTGCTCGAGCACACAGACCAGACCGTGATCGCGCTTGGGATCCTGGCAAATCGGACAGAGTGCGCCCTCCGCGATGTTGTTGCAGCGCTCGCAGAGCTGGATCCGCTGGCGCATCTCGACGATCGCCTTGGCTAGGTTCTCCGCCTTCTCGCGATCAATTCCAAGCAGGTAAAACGCCAGGCGCTGCGCAGACTTGGCTCCAACGCCGGGCAGGCGCTTGAATTCGTCCACGAGGCGGGACATGGGTGCCGCGAGGTCGTCGACGGGCATTTCTGCGTCCCCGGGGCGGCCGTTATCCTAGGAGGCCCGGGGGCAGACCGAGACCGCCAACCATGCCCCCGATCTTTTGCTGAGTCTCCTGCTCGACTCGCCGAGCCGCCTCGTTGCAGGCTCCACGAATCATGTCCTGCAGCATTTCTATATCCTCGGCGGCTTCCGGCTCGATGGCGATGCGGATCACATTCTTGTTGCCGTCCATCGCGACCGTCACCATGCCACCACCGGTCGAGGCTTCGACTCGAATCTTCTCTATCTCACCCTTGAGGCGATCCTGCATGGCCTTGGCCTGCTGGAGCATCTTCTGAGGATTGCCTGGAAAGTTCACTACCTCTTCTCCCTCAAGTCCCTCACGCTGGTCACGCGGCCTTCGAAACGCTTTTGAAACTCGAGGAACACCGGGTTGGACTGCGCGCGGCGGCCTGCGTCGCCGTCGAGGTCGGAAGCCGGTTCAACGGCCTTGCGAGGCCGGTCGATCGAGACCTGCGGCTGCGCGGTCGGGCCGTTGGAATCGCTTACGAGTCTAACATCGGGCTTTCCGCCCACGAGCCCCATCAGGGCAGCTTCGAGCAGCACCGTCTGCAGCTCGACCATCGCCATCCACTGTTCGGGCACATGAATGATCACGATACGACCGTCCCGTTCCAATCGACTGTCGCGAAGGGCCTCCGCGAGGTATGACGCGCCCGACTCCTCGATGGCGGCGAGCAGCTTCTCCTTGAAGTCCTCGAGTTGGGATGCAGGTGGGTCGGCCGCACCGGGCGTGGGCTCTTCGGCAGCAGGCGGAGATCCGTCCGAGGGCGGGCCCGGCAAAGCCGTCTGAGGAGGGATTTCGGCCTCGGCCTCCGGCCCCTCCGCAGGCGGTTCTGGTGGCTCCGGACTGCCGGAGGAAACGACCTCTGGCGGAACGGTTCCGGTCTCAGGAGCGGAAACGCTGGGCATCGCCGCCGGCGACGGGTCCGCGGGCCCTTGCGAGGCTGGCCGCCGCTCCGGCCCCGGCGATCTGGTCACGGCGGGACGGGCGTTGCGGGGATCCCTATCCGGACCGGGTCCGCGCCGAGGCTTGCTGGCGGCGAGACCCGACAGCACTTCCTCAATGTCGCGCAGCCGGCCGGCGTAGACGAGCTTGAGCAAGCCGACTTCCAACCGGAAGCGTTGCTGCGTGGCTTGCTGGAGATCCTGGTATAGCGCCAACAGGATCTGCACGTACCGAGTCAGGTCTTCGTTGGAGAACTCTTGGAGCCAGGTCTCGGCGGCCTTGCGCTCGCCCTGGCCAGCGGTAACCAGCCTTGAATCGCTTCCGGCTACCTTCATCACCATGAGATTCCGGAACTGGCGTGTCAGCTCCCCGCAGAAATGCTGCGGATGCCGGCCCTGGTGGAAGAGATCATCAACCACTGCCAGCATGGCGGAGGGATCGAAGTCGCGAATTGAGGCCAGGATCCGCTCCGTCATCTCGCTCGGAATGGCTCCCAGCAGGTCACGAACTTCAGTGGCCTGCAATCGCTTGCCAAACGCGGCGATCGCCTGGTCGAGCGTGGAGAGCGAGTCCCGGATCGATCCGTCACCCGCGAGGGCCAGCGCAGCAAGTGCGTCATCGTCGGCTTCGACCCCCTCGCTACGGCAGATCTTTCGCAGGTGCTCGAGCACGTCGGGCTGGTCCACGGCGCGGAACGCAAAGCTCTGGCAACGCGAGGCGATCGTGGCAGGAATCGCCTGCGGCTCGGTCGTGCAGAGCACGAAAACAGCCCATTCGGGAGGCTCTTCCAGGGTCTTCAGCAAGGCATTGAAGGCGTCGCTGGTAATCTGGTGCGCCTCGTCGATGATGAACACCTTGTAGCGGTCGCGAACCGGACGGAACTTGACGCTCTCGCGCAGTTCCCGGATGTCGTCGATGCGACGGTTGGAGGCAGCGTCGATCTCGACAACGTCGAGGGAGGAACCGGCAGCAATCTCCTTGCAAGCGACCGTTTCTGGGTCGGGCGAGGAACTCGGCCCGCCCTCGCAGTTGAGCGCCATGGCGAGGATTCGGGCCAGAGTGGTCTTTCCCGTCCCGCGCGGGCCGGAGAAGATGTAACCGTGGGCTATTCGGCCCTGGTCGATGGCGTTGCGCAGCGTCTGCTTGACGTGACTCTGGCCGACGACTTCGTCGAAAGTTTGTGGCCTGTACTTGCGCGCGATGACTTGGTACATAGCAAGGGCCGCAAGCCGACGCCGAAGATGGGCTCCGGATACAACCGCGGCACGCGGCAGAGGCCGCTACCGTTGCTTCCTCCCGGACCTGGCGGGGTTCACGGCATCCCGCTGCACGGGTCCGAAGCCCAAAGTCAGTCTAGCACCCCGCCCTCGGTCCGGAATCAGGCCGGTACGGCTTCTAGCACAGGCTCCCGGACGGCGTCCGAAACGATCCGTCCGTCCATCAGGGCGATCCGGCGGCCCGCCTTCGTCGCAATCTGGTCGTCGTGCGTGACCATCACCAGTGTCGTGCCGGCCTCGAGATTGAGCTTGAGCAGCATGTCGAGCACGAGCGCGCCGTTCGTGCTGTCGAGGTTCCCGGTCGGTTCGTCTGCGAGCACGATGGGCGGGTTGGTAACGAAGGCTCGCGCCAGCGCGACTCGCTGCTGCTCCCCGCCGGAAAGCTGAACTGGATAGTGATCGGTCCGGTCCCCAAGGCCCACCTCGCCGAGGAGCTCGATCGCCCGCTTCCTCGACTGGCGGCTGGCATGCCCAGTCAGGTCAAGCGGTAGCATGACGTTCTCGAGCGCGGTCAGCGTGGGCACCAGCTGGTACGCCTGGAAGACGAAGCCAATCTTCCGCCCGCGCAGTAGGGCCATCTGGTCTTCCGGCAGGTTGGCCAGAGACTGCCCGTCAAGGAGGATTTCGCCAGCCGTCGGCTTGTCGAGGCCGGCCAGCAGGCCCAGCAGTGTGCTCTTGCCGCTCCCGGATGGCCCTTGAATGACGGCGAACGTGCCTGCCGGGATCGAGAAATCGATGCCCCGCAGGATCTCCACCACGCGCGATCCGCTACGGATGGACTTGGCGAGGCCTCGCACTTCCAGCACGGGGCCTTGATTCGACATATGCGGAGCGGCGTTCCCTATTATGACTAGGGACTACCCGAACTGGTATCATATCAGCGCGCGCTCGGGCTGGAGATGGGTGCCGAGCCGTCGGCGGGAGCTGCTGCTACAGTTCCCGCCAATTAGTTGTAGCATTCCCCGTACAGCTCCCGCAGGACGGGATCCTGCCGGTGGGCGTCCCGCACGATCCGCGCCAGGCGATCGCGCCGGGACCGGTCCCACGGGGCGTAGTAGCGTTCCGTCGTCAGCACGCTGCTGTGGCCCAGCAGCATGGCGATGTCCTCGAACGAGACTCCCGCCAGGAGCAGCTCGACGGCGAACGTGTCGCGCAGGCGGTGCGGCCGGAACGCCTCGACGCCGGCCCTCGAGGCGATTTCCGCCATGCGCCGGCGCCAGTAGGCCGCGACGCACTTGGGCGTGGACTTGCCGGTCCAGAAGAAGTGCGCCTCTCCGCGGCCCCAGGCGTCGAGCTCGGCGGCCACCGGCCCTGGCAGGTCGCAGATGACCAGCACGCCGGTCTTGGCCCGCCGCAGCGTCAGCGAGGGGCCGTCAACGGCGGCGCGCGCCAGCGTGCAGGCGTCGCGGATCGCGAGGCCGGAGTAGCGCATGAGCAGGAGCAGGGCCCGCTCCCTAGTCGACCCGCCGGCCGCCGCGAGCAGGGCGCGCATCTCGTCGCGCCCGAGGGGCATCGTCGGCGGGGCGCCGTCTCGCGGGGGCTTGAGCGGCTGGGCGGGCGACGACGCGATCCATCCGGAGGCGACGGCGAACTTGAAGAACGTTCGGGCGATGACCAGCCAGAGCTGGTGAGTGGAGATGCTGCAGGTCCAGGACTGCCGCCACTCGCGCAGCAGCGCGGTGTCAATCGCCGAGAGGTCGGTGACGCCCTTCTTCTCGGCGAAGTCTCGAAGCCGAGCGACGGTCGACCCGTAGCTGTTGAGGCTGGACCGGCTCAGGTTCCGCGACCGTGCGTCGCGCATGAACTCGTCGCAGGCGTCGGCGACCTTCATCCGGCTCTCCGCTCCCTTATCCGACAAGCACCCGTTGCCCCGAGACCCGCCAGCGCGGTCGGCCTCGCGCCAGAAGCCGGAATCGAATGCCCGCAACCCGGTGCACTCGGAGGCCGCATCCCGCGCTCCGGTCGGGCGCCGAGGCTGTGGCGCACTCAATCAGCATGGTACTAGTTCCAATCTCGCACGCGATTCTGGCCAAGTTGCTCTGATACGCTTGAGGCGGCTCTCTCAAAGACCGTATCGGAAGGCTATCGCAGGCTTGTCGGCACTCGGCTTGCCACGGTCCTCTCCGGGGGCGCCGTCGGGATTGAATCGGCGTTTAGCGCGGGCTACCGCAAGAGAGGGGAATCATGGACTCGGTGCTGAAACTGGCAAGCTTCGAACCATCCGTTCGATGTCCGGCACCTCTCGCCGACGAACCGCAACGAGCAAGTGCACACCCGGGCGGGATCTATCGCTCCTCAGCTGACGAGCACTCGAGCTAGGCAGGCACACCGGTATGAGCGGATTCCGGAGCCTGCGCGATTTCTGCCATGGGCTGTTTCGCATTCCCGGCTTGGCCCCCGAGGACATCGTCGACGTTACCGCCAGGGATGCGGGGGACGATCTGCCGGGCGCCAGGCAGGGGGTGCGCGTGTCGTTCACGCTGACCTATACCGGGGTCACCAAGCTGGACGGCGTGACGCACACGGCGATGGAGGAGTTGATCCGCGGCGACGACGAGAGCGACTCATTCCAGGGTTTTTGACCGGGGCGGCCGCAGTTGGCTGGGTCATGGAACCGTAGGGGCTCTGATCCGAGACTCCGTTGCCCATTGCACCAACGACAACGCAAGTACCGGCAGGACCTTCGCCACCCTTTGGCGATATCCCTGGCACCGACTCGGGGTAGGAATGACCACGGCACCCGCCTATCCCATTCCTGGCGATCGTCGTAGGCATACCAACAGAAAATGCGATCCCGACCGCACCACGAATCACATGACCAGAAACGGTTCACGGTTCCGCGCCAGTGTAAGCACCGAAAAGCTGACACAGGCCAGATACCAGCGTCATGATAGAATCTGCCATACACACATCGTCTGGTCGCCATCTGTCTAACCTGCTCTTCTCGGTCATCCCGACACCTCCCTGAACCTCTACGTCTCCAACCCCCACCTCCCTATCGTGAAGCCAGATCCAATATCAGCGCCAATGGAAAGTCGAAACTCGAAGCGATCAAAGCCCCTAATTTACAAAAAGACTCAACTATTGATACGGCGAAACGATTCATTAAGTACATTTGAAGACTACTTGAGCAACCCACGATTTCTGAACTTTGAGATCTTGATGCCGAGTGATCTATCACACGGCGGATCTATCGGACGCTCGCTCTCACTCTCCCAGTTGTTCCTGACATGGGCTAGACGGGGTGATAACCCCACTATACAAACATACTTGGAACACAACAACAACGAAAAATACGAATCATTCACTTCTCGGTGCCATGGCTTATCTGCAGTATACTTTGCTAAACAAGTCAGACCACGTAACTCTTTACAAAACATCCGCACTCAACTGCTCTTGGCAGCAGCTCAACGAATCACTGCAATGCATAACAGCGACCTTCCTAAAACATCATTTGGCCGTGGCGTCGAATACATATTCGTGCAAGATGCTAGACAACAGTTTCACCGAGAATTCTATCTCCAACCCCCTAAATACCCTAGCGATCTCCTACAACGTGAAATCCATGGGCGACTAGTGAATACTGTCCAACACTTCAATGATTTCTTTATTCGATGCATCAAGACCCTGAATGTCTATCCCGACTCTCGCCAAATCACACAAATGCCCTCTATTGTAAAGTGGTGTTCAGCTCCAGACTATGCCATCGGAACCATGATATACGAAGCATTTCGAAACACCGCTGAACATGCCTGTTTACGACCTGACGGGACTCGCTATCGGGAAAACTTGCGTTGTGTGAAGATCACCGTCTCCACCATGAAGAAGCATGAGTTTAGGTCTTCGGTAGTGAGTGCGGTACGCTCATCTAAGACCGCCTCAGCCTATTTTGGGAGCATCGGCAACCTGCATGGGCGCTTTCAACGAGGAACAATCGACTTTCTGGAAGTTTCAATATTCGATTCCGGACCTGGCTTCAGGGGAACTATCGACCGGGCTTTCGATACATCCTTATCAGATTCCCAAACTGTGGCGCGGTGTTTCGAAAAACATCGGTCAGCGAAGTTGTCTGCGTCGTCCGGTCTAGGGCTGAATCGCATACTCGAACTTGTCTATCATCTAAACGGGTTCTTGCGGATACGCACCTCCACTGTAGAAGTATTCTTCGCGACTTCCCGTGATCTTACCCCGACATCTTCACCGTTGGATTTCATACATGGTGAGCTCCCAAGCGTAGAGGGTACAGTTCTGACTATCGGAATTCCGATCGCTTACTGACGTGTCACTTTACTCTTTCAGGGTTAATCTGACTCTCGACGATGGGATCTCCTATCCGGTGGCATGTGTCTTTTGCCATCGAATGGGCGCCATTTCGGACTTGCTGGAGGAGACCCTCGAGAGCTTGATTAATGTTTCGCTGCCGCCGAGCCGAGTCTTGATCGTTTGTCCCGATGGTTTCGAAATCAAGCTGCAAGACGCTTACAACTCCAGAAAGCGTAAGATATTGGATCGGTTTCGCACAACAACGCATATCGTTCTCGCCAAATATGATGTTCGAGGACGATTAATCGGAGAGCCAACTGTGTTATTTGGAGCTGGCACATCTTGGACTATTACCGACTCAATGATTCATCATGTTGCCAAGATGGGTGTTGCTCGTTTAGTCGAGCACAATCGAGTGATTCTCAAAGCACCTCATGGCTATCTATATAAGAAGCCATCAGGTGAAAAAAGTGTTATTTTTGCGAGGGCCGGCAACGTGCTTCGAGAACCGGACTGCTTATCGGTGTTCCTCCCGCTGATGCTTAAGCATACTTCTTCCGATTGCCGTCGGATCTATATCGACAGTTCCACGATCCTCCCGTTTGCGATGGAGCTTCAGCGGTCACTCAGTTACTTCGCGGCGAGGTGTGATAAGGCATCATTTAATGAGCCTGTAATTAAGAATTTCAAGTCCTACTTGGGTCTGGATTCATTGAGCTTGGACACGTCTGAAGATCATGTGATTCTTATCTCGGCATCGTCGTCAGGTGGACTAGCAACTAAGCTGATTTCAGAGTATGGCGCCAGTTCTGATAAGATCGTGCACCTGATCGGAGTGAATCCGAAAAGGTCAACGTGGGAACTTAAAGACACTTGTATTTATTTCCGAGATTTTGAGAAAGACCATGGGGGACTTCATCGATCAAAAGAGATTCATATAGTCGGAGAAGAGTTCATTATTTCCCCTAGCAATTCGATTCCAGTAAGAATTGGACATCCCCACATCGGACGACAACTAGCAAAGAGATTCTCCGATCCTTTCTATAAAGACAGATTAAAGATCATGCGAAAGGCGGAAACACAAGGGCATGCAGGTTATTCGTTGTTTTCGATTGCCGACGATCAAGCAATTGGTCCTCCAGATTTTCTTCAATGGTTGGAGGATCAGGTTTTGTATTCACTTCCACCTAGCGTCGCATTCATAGTGTACCAAGGTGACTCTGGGTCTCGGTCTAAATTGCTGGCAGAGAAAGTCGCTAGTGTTTTGTCGGATCGGTGTGGCCTTAAGATCAACGCAGAGCATATGTGTTCTGTGGATGATCTTGGCTCAAACAAGGTAATTGGTAGTCTTCCCTCTCAGCACTCGGTTCTAGTCGTGGCGGCAGAGGATCCGTCTCTACAGGCATTTCAAACCTCATCCCGGTTTCTGCGCGACTCTGGGCAGCACTATAGGCACTATTTGATCGGCTATGCGTTCCCGGCGACATTTGGTCAATATTGTCGGGCTAGGGATGATTTAGTTCAACACTCGAAATCCACTAAGTATGGTTGGTCTGAATACTCAGTAGCCGCTGTGGGCCCGTCATCGGTGCACGAGTCCTGGTGGGTTGAACGGCGCACATTCCTGAACGCGGAGCGTCTGGAAGTGCTCACAGGAATTAAGTCAGTTGCCAGCGTATATAGGCGCTTGATCGACCGGTTGGACAGGTTCGAGTCCGGTGAGGTTTTCGATAGTGATCAGATTTTCTTGCCCACAATTGAGGGTGGCGATTTGTCACTCACGGTTGGGTCGGTTTTCTTCGACAACGACTACGATCCTGTAAATGTCTCTGCAGAGATGGTGTACTTGATGGTTTCGTCCGGCGTTCAGTCCGCACGAGAGGGTCGATCGTCGTCGTCGAAGTCATTGGACGAGGCATTTAGATTTGATCGCAATCCATTCGTCAGTTCGGTAATTGATCCTGTGATGTTTTCTCGGTTTAGTGACGGTATGCTACAGGCGTCGCTTCTGAGATGTCTGTCGGCGGAAGAGCTGGATTATACTCGTAATCTTGACCTTAGTTCCCAGATGCGCGACATTCTGGTTTCGGCCATTGAGGCCGCCGATACGGGTGTGGGCGAGGCGGTCTTGGAATTCATGTTCGCTTTAGCAACCAAAAAGGTTGCGCTGGTGGATGATGATTACGCGTTGGTGGTTGATCAGATTGAGGGTGATAATCGGTTGAGTAGGATTTGGAAGTTATTTCTGAGTCGATCTAGTTTTTGACACTAGTGTCGCGTTCATGAAGCGAGAGTTTCGCGTAATCAGCTGATATTGCAGTGGTTACGATGGATTTCCGGTGTTAGAGACTTGAATTTCAGGTGGCGTTGACCTCGCCTGGTTAGGCCGGGCAATCTGTCGAGTCGCCGGTCAACCCGTTCCAGCGTGCACTGGGAGTGCCACTACCGTAACAGGGCATGTATCGTGGCCAGACCGTCTTTGCTCAACTCATGGGGTTCGTCCCTTGGATGGCGTTCTCCCGCATCGTGGCCCGCTACGGCGGGGACCGCGGAGTGCGCAGCCTGAACTGCGCCCAGCAGTTGCGCGCGATGGCCTTCGCCCAATTGACCCGGCGCAGGAACTTGCGCGACTTGGCTGCTTGCCTGGATGCCGTTCCTGCCAAGCTCTACCTTGCCGGCTTCACCGCGCCGATCGGCTTCTCGACGCTCGCCCGGGCTAACGAGCGGCGCTCGTGGCACATCTACGAGGATCTGGCCCAGCGCCTGATCGCCCGAGCCCGCCCGCTCTATGCCGGTGAGGACCTCGGCCTTGACCTCGACGACACCGTCTACGCGCTCGATTCCTCCACCGTCGACCTGTGCCTGTCCGTGTTTCCATGGGCCCCCTTCCGGACCACGAAGGCAGCCGTCAAACTCCACACCCTGTTGGACTTACTCGGCTCCATACCCTCCTTCATCTATGTCTCGGACGGGAAATTGCATGATGTCAGGGCGCTCGATCTGATCGTACCCGAACCCGGTGCGATCTACGTCATGGATCGCGCCTACGTCGATTTCCAGAGGCTATTCCGATTGCACCAGGCAGGAGCTTCCTTCGTCACGCGGACCAAGAAGAACCTCTCCTGGCATCGGGTCTACTCGTTCCCCAAGGACCGCGAGCACGGCATCCAGGCGGACCAAATGATTGCCCTGGACGGCAAGCGGGCGAGGCGGGCCTATCCCCTGCATCTGCGCCGCGTCCGCTACCAGGATCCCGACTCCGGCAAGCGGCTGGTCTTCCTGACCAACCGCCGCGATCTCGCTGCCGCCACGGTCTGCGCCTTGTATCGGCAGCGCTGGCAAGTGGAACTCTGGTTCCGTTGGATGAAGCAATCATGTTGAGCTCAACATGATTGCTTTTGGACTAAACCGCTGCGCGGTATCGGTGGCTAATCGATAGCGCGGTATCCCCTCCTTCGTTAGGTCCGTCAGCAAGGGCCAGTCCCCCACCCGCGCCGGCTTGCGCGGTAGGTCCCTCTGCGGAAGCATGGGTCCGCTGCCGATGGCAGTTCATCCCATTCGAAACCGCAAAGGAGACTCCCCATGACACCCCTTCGCCGTCGCATGACGGAGGACATGATGATCCGCAACCTGGCGCCCTGCACGCAGCAGAGCTATCTCGAGCAGGTCACGAGGTTCGCCAACCACTTCCGCCGGTCCCCGGAACGGCTCGGCCCCGAGCAGATTCGCGACTACCAGGTGTTCCTCGCCGCCGAGAAACGCCTCGCGCCCGGCTCGATCGGCGTCGCCGTCTCGGCCCTGCGCTTCCTGTATGGCGTCACCCTCGGCAGGAACTGGGACATCACCGAGGTCCTGCCCGCCCCGAAGCAGCCGAGCAAGCTCCCGGTTGTGCCCAGCCCCGAGGAGGCCGTCCGGCTCCTCGACGCTGTCACCCCCGTCGGCAACCGCGCCGTACTGACCGCCTGCTACGCGGCGGGCCTGCGGGTCTCCGAAGCCGTCAGCCTGCACCCGCGCGACGTCGACTCGGAGCGCATGGTCATCCGCGTCGAGCAGGGCAAGGGCTCCAAGGACCGCTACACGATGCTCTCGGAGCGGCTCCTGGAGGTCCTGCGCGACTACTGGCGGCGCACCCGGCCCGAGGGCGAGTGGCTGTTCCCGGGCCTGCTGCCCGGCCGCCACGCCAGCCGGCACACCATCGCGCTGGCCTGCCGCAAGGCCCGTGAGCGGGCCGGCATCGACAAGCCCCTCAGCCCTCACTCATTTCGCCACGGCTTCGCCATACATCTGCTGGAGAACGGCGTCGACGTGCGCACCATCCAGATGCTGCTCGGCCATCGCAGCCTCGCCACCACGGCCCGCTACCTGCCGGTCGCCCGCTCGAAGGTCTGCTCCGCGACCAGCCCGCTCGACCTGCTGCCCCGCCCGCAAGCCGCCAAGGCCCTGCGGGCGGACCGGTGAGCCGCCCGCGGCTCGAGGTCGCCGACGTCTTCCGCCGCTACGGGGACGCCTTCCGCGCCCGTTGCGGGGACTCCCTCACCGCCCTGCAGCGACGCGTCATGGCGGCCGTCGAGCAGTGCCGCTCCGCCGCCCTCGGCGGCTTCGTGGAACAGTGTGACGGCTGCGGGCACCGCCGCGTCTGCTACCGCTCCTGCCGCAACCGCCACTGCCCCAAGTGCCAGGGACCCGCCCGCGACGCCTGGCTGGCCCAGCGCCGTTCCGAACTGCTCGACACCGAGTACTTCCATGTCGTGTTCACCCTGCCCGCCGCGATCGCCGCGATCGCCCTGCAGAACCGCCGCCTGCTGTACGGCCTGCTGTTCCGCGCCGCCGCCCGTACCCTGCGCGAGATCGCTGCCGATCCCAAGCACCTTGGCGCCGCGATCGGGTTCCTGGCGGTCCTGCACACCTGGGGCGCGAACCTCAGCTACCACCCCCACCTGCACTGCGTCGTCCCCGGCGGTGGCCTCGCCCCCGAACGCGACCGCTGGATCGCCTGCCGGCCCGGCTTCTTCCTGCCCGTGAGAGTCCTGTCCCGGCGCTTCCGCACGCTCTTCCTGGAGGGGCTCGAGCGCGCCTTCCGCCGCGGCCGCCTGCGGCTCGGCGGCGCGCTCGAGCCCCTGGCCGATCCGGATGCCTTCGCGCGCTTCCTCCAGCCCGTGCAAAACAGCGAGTGGGTGGTCTACTCCAAGGCCCCGTTTGACGGGCCCGCCCGCGTGCTCGACTACCTCGGCCGCTACACCCACCGCGTGGCCATCTCCAACGACCGCATCCTGTCCATCGACGATGGCACCGTCCGCTTCCGCTGGAAGGACTACCGCCAGCAGCACCGCTGGAAGACCATGACCCTCCCCGCCTCGGAGTTCATCCGTCGCTTCCTGTTGCACACGCTGCCGCCGGGCTTCCACCGCATCCGGCACTTCGGACTGCTCGCCGGGCCCCGCCGCCAGCAGCAGCTCGTCCTGTGCCGGCAGCGGCTGGGCCAACCTACGGAGGGCCCGCCCGCCGAGCCGCCCCCGGACTACCGTGACCGCTTCGAGGCCCTCACGGGCCGCTCGCTGCGCGCCTGCCCCGCCTGCGCGCGCGGGACAATGGAGACGGTCGAGACGATCCCGCCCGGCGACAAGCCCCCGCCCCCGGACGACACTTCGTGAGACACCTGCGCCCGACCCGACCCGCTCTCCTGCCGCGGCGGTTCCGCCGCCGTTATGGCAACGCCGCGTCGGCCCTCCCGAACGCCCCCCCGTTCCCGCTGCCGCAGCGCGCCGCTCGCCATCCTGGCCGCGGCCAAAACCCTCGCTCCACCGTATCGCGGACGCCGCCACGGAGCCCTGATCGTCCGTCTGCGCCCGTCGCCGACCCGTGCGTACAGTCAGCGTTCAAGCAATCCCCATACCGCAGTCCCGAGACGGCGGTTTAGCCCATCTGATTTTTTGCCCACCGGCGCGGCCCTGAGACCGCCTGCCTCTACCTCCGACACCCGTCTGCCGCGCCGCCAGGCAAAAGATCCTCTGCGTCGGACTAAACCGCTGCGCGGTATCGGTGGCTAATCGATAGCGCGGTATCCCCTCCTTCGTTAGGTCCGTCAGCAAGGGCCAGTCCCCCACCCGCGCCGGCTTGCGCGGTAGGTCCCTCTGCGGAAGCATGGGTCCGCTGCCGATGGCAGTTCATCCCATTCGAAACCGCAAAGGAGACTCCCCATGACACCCCTTCGCCGTCGCATGACGGAGGACATGATGATCCGCAACCTGGCGCCCTGCACGCAGCAGAGCTATCTCGAGCAGGTCACGAGGTTCGCCAACCACTTCCGCCGGTCCCCGGAACGGCTCGGCCCCGAGCAGATTCGCGACTACCAGGTGTTCCTCGCCGCCGAGAAACGCCTCGCGCCCGGCTCGATCGGCGTCGCCGTCTCGGCCCTGCGCTTCCTGTATGGCGTCACCCTCGGCAGGAACTGGGACATCACCGAGGTCCTGCCCGCCCCGAAGCAGCCGAGCAAGCTCCCGGTTGTGCCCAGCCCCGAGGAGGCCGTCCGGCTCCTCGACGCTGTCACCCCCGTCGGCAACCGCGCCGTACTGACCGCCTGCTACGCGGCGGGCCTGCGGGTCTCCGAAGCCGTCAGCCTGCACCCGCGCGACGTCGACTCGGAGCGCATGGTCATCCGCGTCGAGCAGGGCAAGGGCTCCAAGGACCGCTACACGATGCTCTCGGAGCGGCTCCTGGAGGTCCTGCGCGACTACTGGCGGCGCACCCGGCCCGAGGGCGAGTGGCTGTTCCCGGGCCTGCTGCCCGGCCGCCACGCCAGCCGGCACACCATCGCGCTGGCCTGCCGCAAGGCCCGTGAGCGGGCCGGCATCGACAAGCCCCTCAGCCCTCACTCATTTCGCCACGGCTTCGCCATACATCTGCTGGAGAACGGCGTCGACGTGCGCACCATCCAGATGCTGCTCGGCCATCGCAGCCTCGCCACCACGGCCCGCTACCTGCCGGTCGCCCGCTCGAAGGTCTGCTCCGCGACCAGCCCGCTCGACCTGCTGCCCCGCCCGCAAGCCGCCAAGGCCCTGCGGGCGGACCGGTGAGCCGCCCGCGGCTCGAGGTCGCCGACGTCTTCCGCCGCTACGGGGACGCCTTCCGCGCCCGTTGCGGGGACTCCCTCACCGCCCTGCAGCGACGCGTCATGGCGGCCGTCGAGCAGTGCCGCTCCGCCGCCCTCGGCGGCTTCGTGGAACAGTGTGACGGCTGCGGGCACCGCCGCGTCTGCTACCGCTCCTGCCGCAACCGCCACTGCCCCAAGTGCCAGGGACCCGCCCGCGACGCCTGGCTGGCCCAGCGCCGTTCCGAACTGCTCGACACCGAGTACTTCCATGTCGTGTTCACCCTGCCCGCCGCGATCGCCGCGATCGCCCTGCAGAACCGCCGCCTGCTGTACGGCCTGCTGTTCCGCGCCGCCGCCCGTACCCTGCGCGAGATCGCTGCCGATCCCAAGCACCTTGGCGCCGCGATCGGGTTCCTGGCGGTCCTGCACACCTGGGGCGCGAACCTCAGCTACCACCCCCACCTGCACTGCGTCGTCCCCGGCGGTGGCCTCGCCCCCGAACGCGACCGCTGGATCGCCTGCCGGCCCGGCTTCTTCCTGCCCGTGAGAGTCCTGTCCCGGCGCTTCCGCACGCTCTTCCTGGAGGGGCTCGAGCGCGCCTTCCGCCGCGGCCGCCTGCGGCTCGGCGGCGCGCTCGAGCCCCTGGCCGATCCGGATGCCTTCGCGCGCTTCCTCCAGCCCGTGCAAAACAGCGAGTGGGTGGTCTACTCCAAGGCCCCGTTTGACGGGCCCGCCCGCGTGCTCGACTACCTCGGCCGCTACACCCACCGCGTGGCCATCTCCAACGACCGCATCCTGTCCATCGACGATGGCACCGTCCGCTTCCGCTGGAAGGACTACCGCCAGCAGCACCGCTGGAAGACCATGACCCTCCCCGCCTCGGAGTTCATCCGTCGCTTCCTGTTGCACACGCTGCCGCCGGGCTTCCACCGCATCCGGCACTTCGGACTGCTCGCCGGGCCCCGCCGCCAGCAGCAGCTCGTCCTGTGCCGGCAGCGGCTGGGCCAACCTACGGAGGGCCCGCCCGCCGAGCCGCCCCCGGACTACCGTGACCGCTTCGAGGCCCTCACGGGCCGCTCGCTGCGCGCCTGCCCCGCCTGCGCGCGCGGGACAATGGAGACGGTCGAGACGATCCCGCCCGGCGACAAGCCCCCGCCCCCGGACGACACTTCGTGAGACACCTGCGCCCGACCCGACCCGCTCTCCTGCCGCGGCGGTTCCGCCGCCGTTATGGCAACGCCGCGTCGGCCCTCCCGAACGCCCCCCCGTTCCCGCTGCCGCAGCGCGCCGCTCGCCATCCTGGCCGCGGCCAAAACCCTCGCTCCACCGTATCGCGGACGCCGCCACGGAGCCCTGATCGTCCGTCTGCGCCCGTCGCCGACCCGTGCGTACAGTCAGCGTTCAAGCAATCCCCATACCGCAGTCCCGAGACGGCGGTTTAGCCCATCTGATTTTTTGCCCACCGGCGCGGCCCTGAGACCGCCTGCCTCTACCTCCGACACCCGTCTGCCGCGCCGCCAGGCAAAAGATCCTCTGCGTCATGGTAAGTTCCCGCTCATGTTGAGTTGGTGCGGTAATTCGTTGAACAGTCAATAGTTGCCGAACAGGAACTTACCATAATTGGGCGGCAGAGGGAGACCCTCAGAGCGATTCCAGCCAAGTGATCACGGTCTGGTCTACCTGCCATTCGGCTGGTTCCGCGTCGATTTCCGCAGCCGCGCGGGCCTTCTCGATCGCCTCCCTCTTCGCTGCGATGTCCACCGAGGCATACCGGTTCGTGCTTTCCAGGCTGGCGTGGCCGAGCCAGTGACTGATCGTCACGATGTCGATTCCGCTCTGGAGCAGATGACAGGCCGCGGTGTGGCGCCTATTCCGAGCTCGGAATAGGAGGCACTATTCCGCGTTCTCGAATATTCCGAGTTGATCGCTTGAGACGGGCGGATCTCGTGCGTTTGCGCGCATCAGACTCGGAATAATCACAGACTGTTCAGGAACGCCAGCAGCTCGTCGTCAGGGCGGTACCGGTTCGGCGTCACCTGAGAGGGAGTAGTTTTGGCCATCGCCGCCTCCTTCAGCTTGAGGTTCGCGTGCAGATAGACATAGGTGGTCTCGACAGACTCGTGGCCCAGCCATAGCGCAATCACGCTGCGGTCGACACCGTTCTGCAGCAATTCCATGGCTGCGCTGTGGCGCAGCACATGGGGGGTGACGCGTTTCCCTGCCAGCGAGGGGCAGGTTCTTCCAGCGACGGCTACGTGCTTGGCCAGCAGGTAGGCGAGCCCGTCGTGGCTGAGCACGCCGCCACGCTGGTTGGGAAATACCGGTGCGTCCGGTGCGCCGCGCCGTTCTCCAAGCCAGGTTCGCAGCGCCGCCACCGAGTCCTTGCGCAACGGCGTGCAACGCTCCTTGCGTCCCTTGCCCTCGCAGCGCACATGGGCACCTGTGCCGAGCTGGACATTCTCGCAACGCAAGTTAATCAGTTCCGATGCTCGCAGCCCGGTCTGTACCGCCACGACCAGCAGGGCGCGGTCGCGCCGACCCGCCCGGGTGCTCGTGTCCGGAGCTGCTAGCAGGGCCTCGATTTCGTCGCGGTCGAGGAAGTCGACCGGGCGGCGCGTATAGCGCTTCGCCGGCATGGCCAGGATGCGTTGCGCCAAGGCCGCGTGTCGCGGCTCCTGGACGGCGACGTAGCCGAAGAAGGAGCGAATCGCGACCAGACGGGCATTGCGGGTCCGCGCGTCATTGCCGCGCTCGATCTCAAGGTGGTTCAGGAAGCCACCGAGGAACTCGGTGTCCAAATCACCGAGTTCCAGGTCGGCAGGCGCTTTGTGCAATTCCCGCAGGGCGTAACGGACCAGCAGGCGGAAAGTGTCCCGGTAGCTGGCGACGGTATGGGGGCTGGCCCGGCGCTGCTGCTGGAGCCGGTCGGTGAAGAAGGCGGCCAGGAGGCGGGCGAAGTCGGCTGCGGGCGTCATGCGGACAGACTCCGGGTCGCGCTGTCGAGGCGCTTGGCGGCAAGCTGGAGCAGTTCCGGGGTGGCCGTGAGATACCAGTAGGTGTCGCTCATGTGGGCATGCCCGAGATAGGTCGCAAGACGGGGCAGATGACTCTCGACGTCGACGCCGTCGCGGTACCACCGCAGCAGCGTTCGGACAGCGAACCGGTGCCGGAGATCGTGTAGGCGCGGGCCGCGGGAATCCGACGGACTGCGCAAGCCGACTTGCCGGGACAGCTGCACGAACGTCTGCTCGAAGGTGTTCTGCACGATCCGGGTGCCGCGCTCGGACAGGAAGAAGGCCGGGCTGGAGGCCTGCGGGCACAGGTGATCGCGCTGCGTGGCGTAGGATTCCAGCGCCTTCGCCGTCGACTCGTGAACGGGGAGCAGCCGCGACTTGCCGAACTTACTCTCGCGGACCGTCAGAACGCCTTGGTCGAGGTCGACATCGTTCCGGTCCAGGCGCAACGGCTCGGAGGAGCGCATCCCGCTGGCGGCCAGCAGCGCCAGCAGCGTGGCGTAGGTGCGCGGGCGGAGCCCGGTCCTTCCGGACAGACCTCGTGCCGCGCCGATCAGTTCGGCAAGCTCGTTGTCACTGTAGATATAAGGGATTGCGCGGCGCGGCCGGGCGGGGAGCAGACCGGTGGGCGGGACTTCGTGGCGAGCGTCGGTAGCATTGGCGTAGCGGGCGAACGCACGCACTGCCCCGAGACGGGCCGCCAGGTGAGCGGGCTGGGCGTCGCGCGGCTCGGTAGCCCACCGCAGCGCGAGCGCCGTCGTGACGAAGGTTTCCTGGCTGCGAGCGAGGAACGCGAGGAAGCTCCGCAGCATGCCCTCCGCGTCTGCGAGGTTGGCTCCGAGGGCACGCCGGGTCGCGAGATACTCCTCGACGAGGAGCTGGAGATCGTTCATACCGCACCTCCGGGCCAGGCCGGGGCGACCGTGCGGAGCGCCTCGATCGCGACTTTCGCGTAGATCCGGGTGGTGTCGGGATGCCGGTGGCGCAGGATCTGGCCGATGTCTTCGAGTGTGGCGCCGTTGCGGAGCATGCCGGTGGCGAGCGAATGGCGCAGCAGGTGAGATCCGCGGTAGGGCAGGTCCAGACCGGCGCGTTGCAGTGCCCGACGCACGACATCGGCGACAGCATGGTAGGAGCGGAAAGCCTCGAGCGGAGCCCGTGCTCGGAGGAACAGGGATCGGGTCGGGCTCTGGGGCCGGCCATTCCGCAGGTATGTCGCCACGGCCTCTCCCACCTCGGTGGGCAGGGGTAGCGGCTCGCGCCGCTGCCCCTTGCCGGAGACGGTGACGGTCCCTGCGTTCCAGTCGAAATCGTCCAGCGTGAGCGTGGCGACCTCGCCGGCCCGCAGGCCCAGCCGAGCCAGCAGCAGCAGGATGGCATGGTCACGCCGTCCCACGGCCGTGTCGCGGTCGCAGCTGACGAGCAAGGACTCGACCTGCTCCGGGGGGAGCGCCTTCGGCAGTCCGGACAGGCGCCAGTGCACGACCGGGAGCACCGCGCTGGCGAGGTCGGCCGGTAGATCCCCTCGCTGGTGCAGGTGGCGCAGGAAACTCCGCAGTGCCGTGACGACCAGCTTGGAACGGGTCCGGCTGAAGCGCTTCGCCTGACGCAGCACGAACTGGTTGGCATCCCGGGCCGCCAGCCGCTCCAGTGCGACCGGCCGAGTGCCGAACCGCTCCGCGAGAAAGGCCCGAACAATGGGCACGTAGTTGCTGACCGTTGCCTGGCTGAGGCCGCGCTCGTGCACGAGGAAGCGTTCGTAGGTGCGCGCGATCCGATCGATCGGGCCATCGCCATCGGGCTGGGGAGCGGCGGCCGGGACCCGGCCGTTCTCTCGCAAGTAGTCCAGCAGTTGCCGGACCGTCGTGGATTCCCCGCGAGCAGATCTGCGCCGCGGTTCACGAATTCGCAGGAAAGCATCCATCCGCTGCTCGTCGAGCGCTTCAGGGCCGTGGGCTTCGCGAAAGAGCCAAGCACCGAGAGCGCTGATGGTTCCAAGCTTGGGCTTGACCGACGAAGGGAGGTATCCCGCTGTCGCAAGCCAGTCGGCGAAACCGTCGAGATCCGCTTCCAGCGGACCGGCTCGTGACCGCAGTCGGCTCGATGAATTGAGGTGGAAGAACTGACAACACATAGGTTTCCCCAGCATGGCGACAGGTTGTCGATTGAGGGAAGACGGCCGGATTATTCCGAGTAATCAAACCAACCACTGCTTATAAGACATTGAAATTTCTAGAATTTTGGTCCTCCGTGAGCGATTAGCTCGGAATATTCAAGAACGCGGAATAGTGGCGCATCATGTGAGGGTGAACGGTCCGAGCTGCGAGGCTTCGGGCCGATTGGGATGCAGTGGAGGCATGCTTCTTGAGGATGTACCGTACGCCGTGCCGACCAAGGGGCTGGCCGTAGCGGTTGCGAAAAAGCGGCCGCTCATCTGCGGGCAGCAAGCCTTGTTCCTGTCGCAGGGCTTGCAGGGCTGAGGCCGTCTCCGACCACAGCGGGCACAGGCGCTCCTTGCGCCCCTTCCCGAACAGCCGCACTTGCCGGGGACGCTCCAGTTGCAGGTCGCGTGGGCGCACGTCGAGGATCTCCTGCACCCGTGCGCCCGTGTTGTACATCGCCAATAGCAGGGCGCGATCCCGACGGCCCTCCTTGGTGGCTGTATCCGGTGCCTGCAGCAGCGCTCGCATCTCGTGCCGGTCGAGATACTCGACGGTCCGTTGTGTGCTCCGTTTCGGCGGCACGGCGAGCAGCTGCTGGCAGAGGGCGAGATGTTCCGGGTAGTTTGCTGCCGCGTACCGCGCGAACGCATGCAGGGCCGCGAGCCGGTTGTTACGTGTCGCCGCGCCGTTGGCGCGGTGCTGTTCGAGGTGGTCCAGGAAGGCCAGGACGGTGTCCGCTGTTAGGTCGGGGAAGTCCAGCGTTGCCGCTGAGCACCCGAGACGCTGTTCCAAGAACCGCAACAGGAGCTTGAATGCATCACGGTAGCTCAGGACTGTGTGCCGGCTGTTGCCGCGCACGGCGGTCAAATAGTTGCCGAAAAAGCCGCGTAGCGCACGGCCGAGGGAGTTGGGCCCGGCCTCAGGCATGGGATTCCTCCGCAGCTGGGTCGAGTACGTTCCGGACGTGCCGGGCGAAGCGTACGGAGGCTTCCTCGACCACCGGGTCGAGCAAGGTCAGGTAATACGCCGTCGAGTTCACCGACACATGGCCCATGGACGCCGACAGCATCGGCAGCTTGGCTTGTGGGTCGACCCCGGCGCGATACCAGCGGAGTAACACATGGACAGCGTGCGTATGACGTATCGAGTGGACCCGGGGCACGCGGCCGGCAGCGTCGCGGATGCCGACGGCGCAGAACAGACTCCGCAGTCCTTCGACGATGCCGGCGCAGGAGTAGGCTTGGCCCGGGCCGTACAGGTTTGCCAGCAGCGGCGCGTTGTCCGCGCAGGGGATGCGCCGTCGGGCTTCGAGGTAACGATCGACCTCGCGGGCAGCGCTGGCGCTGAGCGCCGTGAGCCGCGACTTGTGGAACTTCGACTCCCGCACATGGAGGGTGCGCAGGCAAGGGTCATAGTCGCTCACCGTCAGTCGGACGAGCTCCTGCTGCCGCAAGCCAGCCGTATACAGCAAGGTGATGGCGAGGCGGAAGACCTCCGCGCGTAGCGGGGACCGGTGCGTCGGCCGGAGCCCCGTCGCTGCGCGCAACGAGTCCGCGATCTGGCTCTGGCTGAAGATGAACGGGGGCCGGGGCGGCTCGGCCTTAGGGAAGCCGGCCGGGTCGGGCACGAAGCAGTCCGGGTCCGTCCGCTGCTGGTATAGGCACAGGTTACGGACGATGAGCATGCGGTCTCGTCGCACTCGCGGCGTTATGTGGGCGAGCGTCGCGGCCCAGGCCGCGAAGTGGTTCGCGGTCAGTGACATCGCTCGCCGCGCCTCGAGGCAGCGGTCCAGGTCCGACAGGACGGCGGTTTCCCGGACGCACTGGCAGCCGAGGGTCCGCTTGAGGTCGAGGAAGGCGGTAATGGTGGACGCGATCACCGATCGGAATGTCGGTACAGCCCTCATGTCGACACCCCTGCTTCGGAAGGAAGTTCCAGGGCCGCGTCGCGAAGATCCTCCACACTCAGCCGCAGATAGGAAACGGTGCTTCTGGAATCGCGGTGGCCTAGCAGGTCACCGATGGTCTTCAGCGGCGTGTTCTGGCGCAGCAGGTGAACGGCCAGTGAGTGGCGCAGACAGTGGGGCCCAGACGACGCAATGTCGAGCCCGCTGCGCTGCTTCCAAAGGACAAACGCGCCGGAGACGCCTGCGGGTGACAGCGGTACGACAGGCCGGCGGCTTCGCATGAACATTTCTCGAAACGCAGTCGCGGGCCGTTCGTAGCGCAGGTAATCGAGCAAGGCGGTGCCGACCTCCCCAGTCAGGGGCAGGTGGATCGGTGTGCGTAGCTTCGGTCGTTGGATGCGGAACGCCGCCTCGAGCCAGCGAATGTCGTCGAGGCGCAAGCCGGCGATCTCGCTGCGACGCAGGCCGTACGTAGCTGCCATCAGCAACATGGCGTAGTCCCGCCGTCCTGTCCGTGCGGTGCGGTCAATGGCGGCCAGCAAGGCCCGGACCGTTTCCCACGGCAGGGCGCGGGGCAATCGTTCCGCCACGTACACGCGCGGCAGGGAGAGACAGCGGTCCAGCCCGGAAGCGGACTCGCCACGGCTGGCCAGGAAGCGCAGGAAGACGCGCACGGCCGAGACGGTGCCCTGGAGGGCCGCCCGGCCGAAGCGCGGCGCGATCGCTTTGATGAAGCCCTCAAGTCTCGGAGCACCGAGTTCGCGCAGGGTCTCGGGTCGGTCGTCGAATTCCAGGAACGTCAGCAGTTCCCGCGACAGGCGGCTGTGCCTGCGTACCGTTGAGGCCGCCAGTCCCCGGACCTCAAGCAAGTGCTTACGATACGTTTCAAGCAGGCGATCGCTGGGAGTCAGGGCTGGGACGGCCAGCAAATCCCGTTCGCCGAGATAGTCCGCCAAGGACCGCACCAAGGCCAGCAAGTGCATGTCGTCGCGGGCACTGGGCGGGCCGAGGGCCAGCAACTGGTGCCTATTGAGGCGGTTCTCTTGAAAGTCGCCGTGGCGCACCAGCACTGTTTCGTATTGGGGTGCCTTGCGAATCCGGTTGCGGACGGAGTCCAGCGAGAGCCCCTTCGCGACGAGCCAAACGGCGAAGTCCTCCAGGAGCGGGCCGAGCAGCGGCAATGGAGTCAGGCGGACATGCGCCTGAGGGAACAGTTCTTTGATCATCGTGACCTCCTTGACAAGAACTGGCGTCGGCATCGACGCCGGCCACGAGAGTATGAGAATCGAATTATGGTAAGTTCCTGTTCGGCAACTATTGACTGTTCAACGAATTACCGCACCAACTCAACATGAGCGGGAACTTACCATGAAAGCAACACCTTGAGATTCAACGCTTTTTCGGAACCTCCGAGAACGCGGTCAAGCCGCAAATCTGGATCGCGGTGGCGGTGTATGTCTTGGTAGCGATCATCCGCAAGGAACTCGGAATCGAACTGTCACCGTACCGCATGATCCAGATCCTCTCGGTCGCGCCGTTCGAGCAAGTTCCGCTCTATGAGTTATTTACAGAATCCAGTCCGCCAACCGGGCCGGACTCTGGCGGTCAGCAGTTACTGCTGTTCGCGTCCTGATCCGAGCCCACTGCGCTCCGCACGGCTGGCGGTGCCAAAGTCCGCGGTCGAGGATGCCCCAATCTAGGAACCCACCCGCACGCATTTGAGCAGGACGGATTTGCTCGGGGCGCGTATCCAGCACCCGCTCCATCCGTGCCACTACTTCCAAGAACTCAGCCACGGCGCGACTGACCCCGGCCGCCGAATCGAAGTCTTCCATCGAGCCCCGCAAATCCTACACTTCTTGCGGCGCGCTGGGCCCAGCGAGGAACCACCAAGTCATTGAAAACAAGGGACTTATCGCTCGGCCCTACAGAAACAAATACAGGCGTATTCTTAAGTCCTTTGTTATCAAAGACTTCTAACGCGACACTAGTGAGTTTTTGATAGTGTTGCGTCAACGTCCCGAGGCTTGTAATCGAACGACTCCGGTAACCCCACCTGTTGGCGCGTCTTTGCTTGCGCGCCTTGAATTGGCGAGCACGCCAGACTCTCATCCCGGAGGGCATTCAGGTCGTTCCGTGGTTTTCCGGCCAGATCCTCCCGGGCTAGCAGTCAGCTCACCTTCCGCAGGGTCTCGAAGCTGCCAGCCTGCTTGACGGCCCGGCGAACTTCCCGATCCGGTTCGGTTTGTGCGGGGGGTCACAGTGATTCGATCCTGAAGTGCGCCGTCGGATACGCGAGGGCGCAGCGAATCGCGAGTCTGCCGGTCCACGGATCGGACGCCCGGTACCACCAAGCAAGCTATCGGGTAGTCCGCATTGGGGGGGATTCAACGCGGTTTCCGGTGGGCGTTTGCGGTCGACGGGACGTTCGGCGACTTGAGACGCAACGAGGGCGTTCACCACTTCGGCAAGGCCATCGGACTTCGCCGCCCAACGAGCCGAGCTCAGATGCCTTGTACCGGAATCGGTCGACGCAGAAGATGCTTGCCGAGCGTTCCTCCGCCACTGTATCGCCGAGAAGTGAGCCGTTAGCGAGCGGTACACATCAACTCCAGAGAAGGCCAGGAAGGGCATCCTAGCACCGAGATATGAGATCAAGGGCGCTTGCGTAGACTGAGCGCATCAATCAATCCGGAAGAGCCCAAGCGGCGTTCCGCCCGCCCGTTCGCACTCATCGTAGGGTCGATTACACAAGTCTACGGTTCGGCGCCGCTTTACGCGCAGCAGCGCAATCCCGCGTTCGAGGTCTACGGGCTGACCGGCGGGTACTACCTCGGAAACACGTCGAACGTCCTAAAAGACGGAGAATGGAATCCGCAGTTCGCCGGAGATATCCTAATCCCCTTCAGACCGCGGTGGGCCGTGATGATCGATGGAGCCACCAGTCACCTAGAGGTCAACCAGGGGCCACACAGCCCCTACCCCTATGACGGGCATCCGTTCTCCGAGTTCTACAGGCAGAATCCCGGGCTTCAGAACAACGACGTTACGACACAGAGGCTGATCGCGATCCTGCCGTCTGTCGTCAGGCCATGGATAGGGGATCGATTCTCGTCCTATGCCGGCGTGGGTCTTGGATTGGAGCGGCAGAGCCAGTTCATCCGGTATCAGCCCGCTCATCCCCGGAAGACCTGACGGAAGCAGCGTCCTCGTTCGCTCCGAAGAGTTCGACGAGTCGGGGACACCGTATCGGTCACGCCCCTGATCTTTCGCGCGGGCGTCCTAGTGAGCATCGCCCCGCGTGTTGTCCTGCGAGGCGGCTACTCGCACGTTCTCGGTTGCTTCGACACGGCCGCTTCCCGATCCCTTGAATTGGGAATCGGGTTCCGCTTCTAGCAACGTTTCTAAGGTTGAGCCGGTACGCCGGTCCACTCATGCGCGTCGGGAGGTGTCGAGCACCGTGCCCCAGCTGCGCGGGCAGACGAATCTGTCGGGCCGTCGCAACTGGGGGATGTCTGCGCGACAGCCCTCTTTGGTTTCGAATCGCTCCTCGAACTCGACCTGTGTCCTGGGATAATCTCGCCCCACGACCCCCACCGCAACATATGGTGGGACATAGACTCAATCACCTAGCCCTGACTGCGATCATTCCGATACGAACGCCGACGAAACAGGAATCGCGGGTGCGGCCATCCAGACCCAACGATGAGAGCACGGGTGTGGCGCTGGATCACAAGCGACAATCTACGTCCGCTTCGTCGACCGATCCGAACGTCATTCAAGCTCGCCTCCGTAAAGCCATCTGCGCCATTGCTTCGCCTGCTCGGAGAATCCCGGTTTCTTCGACATGGTTCTCCTGACGACCATTCGGGCTTCCGAATCAAGGTCCCAGCTCTTCCTGTTCTCCCACGCGGGATCGTCTGCCAGCTGGTTCACGACGCGAAGGCGTACCTCGGCTTCCTCGATCAGGAGATCGGGCGCGTCCAGTTCGCGAAGCGTAAGGACCTTGGCCCTAGCCCGTGCGCGGGTGCCGTAGAATGCGGGCCGGTCCTTGTAGTCGATGTCCGTATACTCGGCGAAGAGCCTCCAGAAATGGGCGTCCTCCGTAACGCGCTCACGCAGTGCGTTTGTCATCTACCAGCAGATGGACGACCGACAAGGTTCCCATTCTGGCGGCGTAATGCAGAGGAGTCGCACCTTCGCGGTTTCGGCGATGGGGGCTCGCCCCAAGCGCCAGCAGGGAATGAATCACATCGTAAGATGTGTTGTTCGAATAGCTCTGAGCCGCCCGCGTAAGCGGCGTCTCCCCGTCCTTACTCCAAGCGTCGAGATTCGTAACCCGCTGAGCCATCTCCAGCGCCTCATTGACCTGATGGGATTCGATCAGACGGTTGAGCTTGGTGATTTCCCCGATCTCCGCTCCGTTCAGGGATCCTGTAATCACGAGGCCGCACAGGACGGCTGCCAATGTCGAAGCACTCATGATCCCTCCTCTTGCTATGACGCGAGCACATCACCAAAGGGGTTCTTGCTGGCTCGTCGTCCCCGCCGACGGGAAATCGGCAGGTCCGGCGCCTTGACCCCACTACCGGTCCGCAGGCGCGGACGGTAGGGACAGGCTTGGAGCCGAGTGAGGTGGGACGAGGTCGGCAGTGAGCGCGGCTCGAGGTCCCCGCCCCCATCAGCATGGGAGGACCTCACCGACAGGGTGCGCTAGATCCGTCGTCATGGCTCATTCTGTTCGCGTGTGGCTGACTTCCAACGCCGCCGTCAGCTTCTCGGCCGTCCTGATCAGGGAGAGGAGCTCAGAGCGGCGCCCGTCTTCGTCGCTGCCAAGCGTTTGGCGGGCCCTTTCGAAGGCGCGACCGTAGTCAGCCGCTCCCTTGTAGGGCGAATTCCTCAGGAGCAGCCCGAATTCCGCCACCGCAGCCGCGAAGCGGAAGGCCTGAGTCGGTTCGGCTCTGGCGGAGCGTTCCGCAAGCACTCTCGCCAGCAGTCGGCTGTCGGCCCCTTCCGGCGGCTTGTATCTCAGCTTGACCGTCAGCACTTCATCGCTTCCGGCGGCGCCGGGCCGGACGGCGGTCCGCTGGTACTTGAGAGGAGCCACACCTGGCACGGCCTCATCGGACCCGGCCGGAATGACCTCGTAGAGAGCCGTGACACTGTGCCCGGCACCGAGGTCGCCAGCATCCCTCCGGTCGTCGTTGAACTCCTCGTCGCGCAGGCGCCGGTTCTCGTACCCGATCAGCCGGTATGCCTTGATCCGCGCGGGATTGAACTCCACCTGGAGCTTGACGTCCTTAGCCACAGTGAGCAGCGTGGCGCCCATCTGCTCGACCAGCACCCGTCTCGCTTCGAGGAGGTTGTCGATGTATGCGTAGTTGCCGTTTCCGTGGTCGGCGAGCTGTTCCATCTTCGAGTCCTTCAAGTTGCCCGTGCCGAACCCGAGGATCGTCAGGAAGACCCCGGCTTCACGCTCGTGTTCGATCATCCGGACGAGTTCTCCATCGCTCGAGACCCCGACGTTGAAGTCGCCATCCGTCGCTAGGATCACACGGTTGTTGCCGCCTTCGATGAAGTTCTCCCGAGCCAGCTTGTAGGCAAGTTGAATGCCGGCTCCGCCCGCGGTGGAGCCGCCCGCGTCCAGTCGCGACAGGATACTCAAGATGGTCTCCTTCCGCGAGCCGGAAGTAGAGGGGAGCACCATGCCCGCGGCGCCTGCGTACACCACGACACAGACTTGGTCTTGCGGTCGCAGATGCTGGACGAGCAGCGAGAGCGCCTTCCTGAGGAGCGGCAGCTTGTCCGAGGCACGCATTGACCCGGACACATCGACCAGGAAGACCAGATTGCTAGGCGGCAGGTTCGCCGTCGAGACGTGATTCGAACGCAGGCCGATATGGACGAGCCGGCGAGACGGCTCCCAGGGGCAACCGGCCATCTCGGTGACGACGCTGAAGGGCTCACCTTCGGCCGGTCCCGGGTAGTCGTAGTCGAAATAGTTGATCAATTCCTCGATGCGAACCGCATCGGCGGGCGGTATCCGTCCGTCGTGCAGGAACCGGCGCACGTTGGCGTACGAGGCTGTATCGACGTCGATCGAGAACGTGGACAGCGGCCTGTCCACGACGGCCGCGAATCCGGGCTCTTCGAGCACTCCGTATTCCTCGGTGTTGAAGTCGGGCGGCGGTGGCGGAAGGGCGGGTTGCCACGGCAGAGCCGCTGACTGTCCCGTTCGAATCGATCGGGACGTGGCGAAAGCGGGTACCACCTCAATGAGCGTCCCCAGTACGAGCGCAAAGTCCTCTCGTTGGCTCCCGCCGCGATACTCCAGAGCCCGCCGGTAGGTCTTGAACCCTTCCGTCGCAACGAGCGCCTGGTAGCGGCCCGGCGAGAGGCCGGAAAAAGCATAGCGGCCTGCCGAGTCAGTGCCCGCAAGCCGAGAGGTTCCGCTCCGTTGGTCCCTCAGCGAGACCTCGGCTCCCGGAACCTTGGAGCCGCCTTGGTCCATTACGACGCCCCAGATTCCGCCGCCTTCGGGCAGCGGGGCGAAGACCTCAAGGGCGGGGCGGGGCGGCGGGGCCTTCGCACAACTTGCCAGGCACGCGATCGCAACAGCGAGCAAGCAAGGAACCAGAACGGCGAAAGGGCGTTGCGGAACGCGGGAACACATCAGGCACTCTCCTCGAATCCACTACCGAGACGGATCTACAACCGATGCGAGCCTCGGTGTCTCCTCCAGACGCAGTCGGGGGAGATCGCGTTTCAGCGGTTTTTGGGGTCGTCTTCGGCCTCTGGCATCCAATCCGCCGGTCGTGCTTGTGGAATTTCCGGGAGCAGCCTCGCGCCGTGCACCAGGATGCACTGACGCTTTCAGTGCAGAACCAGCTATGCCGTATTGACCACCGGAGCACCAGAGGCTGCTCTGGAGAGAGGGCAACGGGCCAGACCGGCAAGTGGACCCGCAACGAGCCCGGATCTTGGCCGCGACGGCAGTCCACCCGCGGCACAGTACACGAATTCCGTCAGAGGATTTGTCGGTGACGAGTGCAGGGTGCTGGCTTGCACGGTTGGAGTGAGGGGCTGGCGGCAGCCAATCCCTAGGCCAGCCACGCAGTGAGTGAGATCGCCCGAATCGAAGAGGACGTGACTCGACCGCCCCCGCGAGGCCACTCCTGGATTTGCTGCATGGTTGGTCCAGGGCCAGAGGACCCTTCCAAACGTGCGTGTCTTCCGCCCGAGCAGCCTTGTAGGAAGCTTGCCGTCCACGGAACCGGACCCTCGATATGCCGCCCTCTTCCAGTCCCCGATTGCCCGCGATTGACGGACGACATCACTCCTTGGCCAAAGCGAATTGACATCAGTTGAATTCCAATCCAATACTGGTCTCCGACTGATGACCATTCGGACGCCCGGGCGCATCGCGCTCATCGCATACGGCATGGTTGCGGCAGTCGGCGGTGTTTGCCCTGTGGTGGCCCAGGAGTCCGCTGGCACCGTCCAAACGACATCAGCGCCTATCACGTTCCCGTTGCGCGCCATGCACGCGGCTGGGCACTGGGGAACCAACGAGCTCGTCGTTGCCGACTGGAAGGCCAATCCGACCGAGGCCCTCGTGCCTGCGGACTACCTGGCTTGGCTCAAGCGATTGCACGTGAACTGGATCGGCCTGTCCGTCGCGCTGACTTACGACGACAGCATGGACAGCACGGTCGAACGCGACACTGAAGACCTGGAAAACGCCTCGTTTCCCGACGATGCACTCCGGCAGGCGATTCGGGACTTCCGGACAGGGGGGATCGACGTCTACCTGACCCTGGCGTTCGAGGCACATGAGGCGGAATCTGCCGAACGTCCGGTCCAGCGGTGGCAACTCGGGGATTCCGGGGACAGCGAGGGAGGGCCATGCTGCGACAGCGGCATCCAGCCCGAATTCTGGCCGTGGCGTCCGAGCCACGCCGACCACACAACGTTCGTTGCCGAGTTCTGGGAGAGCTACACGCAGCACGCCGTCCATGTGGCCACGTTAGCCGAGGAGGAGGGCGTGCGGATGTTCTCGTTGGGGACCGAGACGGATCGGCTGTTCCGAACGCGGACCAACGACTACTTCGTGAATGATTTCGCCCCCGAGCTGCGATCGATGGTTGACCGGGTGCGCACTGTCTACAGCGGTCTGCTGACGTATGACATGCACTACGACGCGATCATCAGTTCCGATTTCTACGGACCGGGATCAGGGGCAGGCCAGCTCTGGAATGACCTGGAACTCGACGTGGTAGGAATCAGTGCCTGGTTTCCCCTAGCCGATGATCCACCGTCCACCGTCATTAGCTTCGAGGATGCCCGAGCGGAATACGAGCGGATCATCGACGAGCACCTTGTCCCGCTCGCAGCTCGCAATCCCGGGCGGCCGGTCATGTTCCTCGAATACGGCGCGATGGACCTACTGGAAACACCCAGTTCGCCGAGTTACTCGGCAGGATTCCCATCACTGGTCCTCGCGGATGCCGACGGCAGCGCTCTCGATGACGGACGCGAGGTGCAGGCCAACATATACCAAGCGATGCTCAGCGCCATGAACCGGTACCCCGGCGTTGTCAACGCGCTTTTCCTCTGGGACAACTGGCTCACGAGCGACGAGCTGTGGGCGGACTACTGGGCGAGCAGGCGCACGTTTGCAGTGCGGGACAAGCTGAGCGAGGGCATCGTCCGAGCAGTGTACTCGCGTTGGGCGAGCGATGGTCCACCGGTTGCCGTGGGAGACATTCCCTCCCAGACCGTCACGGCCGGACGACCCCTGCCGTTGCAGTTGAATCTAACGCCCTACTTCTCAGACCCCGAAAGCGACCGGCTGACCTATTCGGCATGGTCCAGCGATTCCAGCGTTGCGCGAGTCGGCACGACATGGGCCATCCTCCAGATCGCTGCCGACGAGGCCGGAGAGGCGACGGTTGCCGTGACGGCAACCGACGGCAGGGGATGGGCGACGCAGACTTTCGGCGTCACGAGTGCGCTCCCCTAATGGAGCAGCTATTCGGATCGGCGGTTTGCTTCTCGACAATGACCTGGCGTACGGCGGTAGAGCTGAAGCCAGCGGAAGTGACAGCGCATTTCGGCACAACGCCAACAGCGACAGCTCGGTAGGCCGGGGGCGGGCTGTCGCCGATGGTCAGAACGCTACGCCATCATGCCGAAGCTACAGGTATGCGGCTGACGTCCGGATTTGAGCGCATCGACAGTTGAGGGCCCAGCCTCGCTTGCGCACGCCGCGGAGAGGGCCCCACCTACCAGCCGATTCGATCCGATCAACCATCGCTCCAGGCAGCTTGCAATGCCCGGCAAACGCCACAGAGACCGGCTTCGGATCGGCCACGACCGCCGCCTATCTCGGTTGGTGGGTCCAGGCGTTGCGGGACGACCCGCGAGAGATTCACCTTGTGTCGCAGGACGCACAGGCAATGAGCGACGACGTTCTGGGCCGGGCCCGGGAGGGGTAGGTGACGCAAAGGGAGTAGGCGCGTGCGGAACACCGTGAGCGCTTACCAGGGGATCTGTTTCGCCAGCCGGCGGGCCTGCCCGAACAGCGCAGGCTGTTCCGTCGAGAGCTCCCTGGTCCGAGCCGGTCAGGGGATCCGTCCATGGGCTGCCACCTCACTCGGTTCCACGCGCTGTGGCGTGGTCCGCAGCCAGCTGTACGGCCTGCTCGTAGTCGCAGATGGCTCGCGCGACGCGTCGGCCGGAGCGGGGCTGTCCGCTTCCCGGGGGGCGGAGCCCGAGCAGGTAGACGCTCCAGAATGACGCTTTGGAGGGCGTTTGTGGCATTGCCTTGCTGCTGCAAGGGGAGGGTGAAGGAGAGGGAGTGCTCGAACGGGGTCACCGCGACGTGCCCGCGGGCTCCCCAGATCCCGGATGGGGGAGCCGGGCCAGACCGCTTGAGGTGAAGAGCACCTGAGGCCCTCTATTTCTCTCGAATGGCTAACGCCTCGATGAGGTTGACCATGTGCCTGAGGATTTCACCATCACGTAACTCCCGTTCCGACGTAAGCTTTTCCAAGCGCTCCCACGGAGCCACGAGCCTGTCCTCGTCGTCCGCGCCCGTCCAAAGGCGATTCCGTACGTCTTTCGATCCAAGGCCACCCGTACGAGCCTTTTGGAAGGTCTCCGGATATTTCTCACGAAGAACACACAGGTCTATGGTGATGTCGCTTGAGAATATCCGGTCCCTTGGTCCGAGAGAGGCGCTTGCCAACAGGAGGTTCGTCGCGACTCGCTCCAGAGCGCGTAGTGAGAGTTCGTGGTCCGTAGCAAGCCTTTGCAGGCGCCTCTGATCGCTCTCGGTTCGGTCGACGACCTGTTGAGAGAACCTGATACCAAGACTTTCCCAGAGATGCGAGATATAGAGGGCCTCTCGCCCTTGCGGCACCTTCGCTTCCGGCAATTCGACTCGAAGGCTGTAGAACTTCTGAAGATAAGTCCTGGCGTTGGTAGCGCTTCCGTAGGTACCCAGAACCGCTGCTTCGAGTTGGTCCATGTTGGTTACGAAAACGAAACACACCCCTGGAACAGAGAACAGGTGTTTCACTCGCTCGATGACGCTAAGCGCGAATGGCGGGCGGCAACGGTCCAACTCGTCAATGATGAAGACGAATGGGAACTTCGATTCGCTTTCGTCATTTCCTCCCAGCTTGCGTGCAAGCGCTGAAAGCGTATTCCGAAAGTCCTCTAGCGCGTCACGCTCGTCCCTTGCCGTCTCTAGGCGCTCTGCGACGACGCCTTCGACAACATCCGCTGTTTCTTGAATGGCCTTCAGAACCTTATCGGAATCTCTGAGATCCTCCAGGCTCAGGACTCCTGCGGTGCCCACCCGTATCGCGATCCGCGAGAGCATCGGAACGAGTGCCGTCCCAGTCCGCTTTGCCTGCCGGAGGAACTCCTTGACGGGCTCTTGATCGCCAAGTCTCTCCTTGGCGGCTGCATGGATCTCGGCGGAAAGCGCAAGGAAGGCATCCTCAAAGTGGTCATTTCCGAAGGCATCGAATACGACAGCCCTTGCGCCGCTCTTGCGCAGCAGGCCAACCCACTGCCTCACAAAGACCGACTTGCCGCTGCCCCAGGGCCCATCAAGAGCGATTACAAGTGGCCCTTGGACGTTTTCTACGAGCCTAGTGAGCCTCTCGCCGAATTCGCGATACCCGAAGAGGTCGTTGTCCTCGTTGAAACCCTCATCGGGTATCTCAGGGGCTTTCGGTGTGAGGCGCACGAGCGAGCGGATCCTTCTCTTGAAGTGGTTCTCGATCTATAGCACGTATGTGAACGGCAGACACGACGAGCGTCCACTGGAGAGTCGGCAAGGATGAGGGGGAGTGTCCCCGACCGCAGGCACCGATCTGGAGTCCACACTCCGCCAGCCAGTCTGAGAATCATGTCGGCCGAGCATCCCTGCTGGCGGACACTCCAAGCTCTTGCCGCAGCTGAAGGACCGTGGCGATTCCACCATGAACGTTTGAGAGGCTATCGCTCCGACTTTGACTATCGTCTCTCGGTCTTGAATTGCCCCTATAGGATTGGTTCAGGTTGACGTTGTGGGCAGGGAGGAGCATCGATGGCGAGGAAGCATTGCAAGTCGGACGAGACCGTCGGCAGGAGCCACCCGGGTGGCGGGCCAGGCCCGGTGCCTGCCCTCTGCCGACGGAGCAGCACGGCGTGCGGGAACCGTGCCACCGCAGCGGTAGGCTGTCGGACCCGCTGATCGTTTCGATGCCCAATTCGGAGGACCCTGTCAACCTAGTCACGAGCGTCGCGCTACCGAGCGGGACCTAGGAATCGGCGGGCAAACGGGGTCCGAGAACGGACCGCGGGGGCACGCCTGGCCGGACGGCGAAGCCGTCACGGCGACGGGCGTGCCGCGGGCCCCCAGCGAAAGCGCGCGCCAGTTCCGGGCGCGGCGGATCGATAGTCCCTCCTACTCGGGCGCGATGGGTTGCTTCCCGTGCTTGACGAAGAGCTCATTGAGAGCCTCGCCGAGCAGAGACTGGACCGTGCGGCGCTGCGTGGCGCCCAGCATGCGCAGCTGGAGGTGGACGGCCTGGGAGAAGTGGCCAGCGATGGTCACGCTTCCAGGGCCGCGATTCCTGGAAGGCCGCGCAGGCGCGGGGGACTCGTTCTGCGGGCGTGGGAGCACGTCCCGGAAGGGGTTGTCGGTATCAGGCATGGCGAATCTCCAGGCGGTTGCGCAGCCAGGCGCCGAGCGAGCGGATCTCGGCGGCCGCCTTGCTGCGGGGATACGCCTCCGCTGCGGAGAGGCCGACGGGCAGGCAGTGGGCGAGGGCAACCCGCGCCCCGATGCGGGTCGGCACGACCTCGGCCCCAAAGTCGCGCGCGGCAGCCTCGGCGAGGTCGGGCAGCCGCCCGCGAGGGGGGACATGGTTGAGGACGACCGCGAAGGGTCGGCCGGCAATCGCGCACAGGTTCGCGGTGGCGTCCAGGGCCGCGAGGTCGAAGAAGCCGGGGCGGAGCGGGACCAAGACCAGATCGGCGGCGCGGGCTGCGGCGAGGGCGGTCGATTCGGAGTGCGGGGCGGTGTCGATCACTGCCAGGTCCGTACCGGCCCGGCGGGCCGCGGCGAGGGCGGCTTCGAGACGCGAGGCAGGGACGGCTCCCACGAACGGGGAGCGGCCGCGCCGGTCACCCCAGAGCGCTGCGCTCGCCTGGGGGTCGAGATCGACCACTGCCGCCGAGCCGCCGGCACGCTCGAAGTCGGCGGCGATGTGCACGGCGAGAGTGGTCTTGCCGGTGCCTCCCTTCTGGGCTATCAGCGCTATCGAGTGCATGGCATGCCTACCGTCGGGGCGCTACCACCCCGGATCGTCGGTGCCGGCTGCGGGAGCTGGCTGTCCGCGTGTCCACACGACCACGCGTGGAGGTCCCGGAGGCAGGAAGCGGCCCGAGGGCAGCGCAAGGCAAGCAGTCCGGGAGGGGGCCGACCAGAGCGAGCGCCGTGCCCCGGAGACGATGCAAGCCCGCCGAGTCACGGGTCCCCCGGTGGCGCATCCATGTCCGGGTCGAGTTGGAAGGCCCGGTCGAAGTCTTCCAGGGCCTCCTCGTGCAGTCCGGCCTGGGACCTGGCGTCGCTGCGGCTGAGATAGGCGGCGGCGTTGTCCGGATCGAGGTCGATCGAACGGTCAAAGTCCCCGAGGGCCTTGTCGTAGCGGCCCAGCTGGGCGTAGGCCTGGCCCCGCTCGAGATAGAGCCGCGGGTCGAGGGCGTCGAGGCGGATTGCCTCGGTGCAATCGGCGATCGTTTCCTCGAGCCCATGCCGCTCGGCGGCCTCGGCGTCGTACGGCGCGCCGGCGGCGGTCGTGGCCCGGTCGGGCCAGGCGTCCGAGCCGGGCAGCCGGCCGCCGGAAGGGCCAGTTTCGGATGCGCGGGTGCCGTCGATTCCGTTCGTGACCGGGGCCAGGACGCGCAAGGGCCCCGCCGGGCGGGCCGGGTCGCCAGAAGGGGTTTCCGGCCCCACAGGCAGACGGTAGGGAAGGGTCTGGCTCGCCGGCAGGCCCGGGACCCCGGCCCGCAGGAACAGGTCTGGCGGCTCCTCCGCGAGGCCGAAGGCCGTGGCAGCGCCCATGCCGGCCCGGGCCCTGGCAATCCGGTAGACGGCGTAGGCCAGGATCATTCCGATTCCGAGAGACATGCCGAGAACGAGTGTGACGAGGACGCCCGACAGCGATGCGCCGTCGATGCGCTTTTCGCGCTCGTCCAGCAGATCGCTGCGGAGTTCGTTGACCTGCTGCTGGAGGTCGACTACAGCCGCTTCGGAGGAACCAGCAGGCCAGCTGGTGTCGAAGGGCGTCGGGCGGGTCTCCCCCGGCGCTGCTGGAGAGGGGGCGTCGATGCCTTCGGGAACTGGCAGCTGCGCCCACGCGGCCACAGGAATGGCCGCCAAGGCCACAGCCGCGACTCCGGCCCTGAGTCCGGACCGAGACCGCAACGCAGCGGGCCTAGATTCAGCGCCGCCTAGTCCCGGTACTGTTTCGAAGCGAGCCGCTCCCGAAGCGCCTGAGAGCAGGACGTTGCGGCCTGAAAGGCGGCCACTCGCTCTCGCAGTGAGACAACGGGCGTGGCGAGGGTGATAGGACAAACTGGTCAAAACCAAAGGATCTTCTGCGCCCTCCGCCGTCCTTCATTGCTCCAGATAACCGTTGACCGCGCAAGCCCCGCTCACTGCTGGTGCGCTCTCCCGCTAGACCCGCCGTCGACACTGGGCGGTTCCCTGTCTTTCCGACCTGCCACCGTCAGCCCTGACAGGCCGTTAAGCGGCCCCAAGTCCTCGATCCGGCTCCCGCCGATGTGGATCCAAGCCAGCGACTCCAGGGCGCGCAACGGGCGCAGGTTCCCGACTGGGTTGCCTCTCAGGTCCAGACGTCGCAGCCCGCCCAGGTCCGACAGCGCCTGCAGGTCCTCGATGACGTTGCCAGCCAAGTCGAGGTCCCTTAGCGCCTTCAGACCCGCCAGCGGATGCAGCTCGGCCAACCCGTTGCCATCCAACCGGAGGGTCTGCAAGCGGGCCAGCCCTGATAGCGGCTGCAGATCCTGCACGCGGTTCGCCCCCAGCTCCAGCGCCTCCAGACCCGCCAGCGACGCCAGCGGCCACAGGTCCGTGATCCGGTTGCGGTCCGCTCGCAGCACGGCCAGACCGCCCAGACCCGCCAGCGGATGCAGGTCCGAGATGTGGTTGTCGCCGACATTCAGCTCGGCCAGCGACGTCAGGCCCGCCAGTGGCCACAGATCGTCAAGGCCGTTATGCCGCAGCGAGAGGCGCTGAAGGTGCCCCAGCGTGGCCAGTACCCGCAGATCCGTGGCCGCGCCGTCCAGATTCAGCGACTCCAGCGCGGGCAGGGCCGCCAAGGGCCTTAGATCCGTCAGCGGGTTGAAGCCGAGGTCGAGCTCCTTTAGGCTGACCGCCTGCTCGAGCCCTGACAGGTCCCGGATCCCGGCGTTGCGCGCCTCGAGGGATTCCATACGAGCGAGCTCCTCGCCGCTCACCTCCTCACCAAGCTCCTTCCCTAGCGCCGCTTCGATTGCAGCACGCAGGGCGGGATCCGCGACCGGCGGAAGGCTAGCCCTTCGGGCCGGCAGGCCTCCGGACTGATCCTTGCCCTGCGCCGGCGGCGCTGCCGCTGGCACCCGGTAGGCGCGCACCTCGCCGTCTTCCCAACCGGTCGCTAGCAGAATCTCTCCGCTCGACCACAGCCCTGTCGGGTCGGTATCGGCCTTGCCCGCGACAACGTCTCGCGCAGGATCGCGCCCTCCGTCAGACAGGCGGTAGGCGTACACCCACTCGCGCCAGTCCGCCACCCACAGGGTCTCGCCGTCCGACCACAGACCCACCGGCAGCAGGTTGCCACCGTCCAGCTTGATTTCGCGGTCTGCCACGCGCAGTCCGTCTGACAGCCGATATGCATGCACCGTGTCGCCGAGCCAGTCCGCGACCCAGGCGGTCTCCCCGTCCGACCACACTCCCGCCGGTGCTTTGTTGGCCTCCAGCGCCAGGTCCCGCCACGCCTGCCGCGTTCCGTCCTCCAGCCGGTGTGCCCGCAGGCCTCCGCCGAGGCCGGCCACCCAAAGGGTCTCGCCGTCCGACCACAGGCCCATCGGCGCCGGTTCCGTCGCAATGTCCCGCTCCTGCTCCCGCTCCCCGTCCGAGCGCCGGTAGGCGTACAGCCGCGCGTCGTCCAGGTCCGCCACCCAAGCCGTCTGCCCGTCCGACCAGATTCCGCTCGGGCGGCTGTTCTCCCGCGCTAGCGGAAAGCCCGCCGCTTCCACTTCCGAAGGCCCCTTGACGGTCGCCGTGACTCGCTGCGACAGCCCTTTCCCACCCGGCGTGCAGACAGCCCCCCTTGCCTTGCAGTCCGCGGTCACCGGCAGCGTCACCACCACGTCCGCATCGGAAGCGGGTGCCACCGTGATTATCCAGCGCCGGTTCAGATGGGGCGGCGGGCTCCGCACCCGCCGCACCCCCCGGACGGTCCCTCCGGTCACCTCCAACGCGGCGTCGCGCAGTTTCTCGTTCCTGATCTTGATCTTCTCGCTGAAGCGCAGCTGGAACGTGAACTCTGTCTCGCCATCGTGCGTGGCCGGCATCCCTGCGAACTCGGCCGTCAGCGGCAGCGGTGATTCGCTCGCCGCGATCGTGACCGTCGCCGAGCCGATCTCCGACCCCTCGTGCAAGGCCGTGACCGTCACCGTCTCGGCGTCTTCCTCCTCCTGGTCCGCCGACGCCGCCAGCGTGGCCGTCACCGAGGACGTTCCCGCCGCCAGCGTCAGCGTCGGCGGCAGGCCCGTGTACTCGGAGGAGGACGCCGTACCGGACGTGGCCAGCGAGATGGTCTGGTCCTCCGAGAAGGTCACCCCGTTGGTGGTCGCCACCTTGACCGTCGCCGACTCGCCCTCCCGAATCTTGCCTGGCTTCACCGTCACCGAGAACTCGGGCACGTCGATTTCCTCCAGCACCACCGATGCCGAGGCGTGCTCCTCCGACACCGTGTAGCCCTCGCCCTCCTGCAGCGTCCAGGTCACCGTGATGTCGTCCTCGACGATCTGGTTTTCGCGGGCCTGTACCTGTCTGGTAACACTGCGCTGCCCGGGACGGAACCGGAACGTCACAGGCACAATCTCCGCCGTACTGGTACTCGTAATCTGCACCTGCACCTCCAGCGGCTCCGCCGTCGTACCCGTGCGGGACGCCGTGACCTCGCCACTCGCGCCGCGCGCACGTTCCTCGACCGTAGCGATCGACACCACTGGCAGGGCCACCCGCGTCACCGTCACCGTGTAGGTCTTCCGCGTCCCGCTCTCGGCCGTGACCGTGATCGTGATCCGGTTCGCGCCCTCCGCCAGGCTCACCTCCGATCCCGGGTCGATCGACACCTTCGCTTCGGAGTGATTCGCCGTCGCCGTGACCGTCGTCGTCTGGACGGATTGCTCGACGCGCGCTTGGTAGGACGTCGCTGCACCCGAGAACGTCCCAATGTCGATGCCGGACAGGCTCAGAGCGGACAGCGTCGCGTCGTCCGAGACCGAGTTGATTGTCACGGTCGCCGAGCCGATCGTGGCACCGCCGTGGGAGGCCGTGACCGTCACCGTCTCGGCGTCTTCCTCCTCCCGGTCCACCGCAGCCTTCAGCGTCGCTGTCCTTGCCGAACTCCGGTACGCGTACAAAGTCACCGTCCTGGGCACGCCGGAGTAGTCCGACCCGGACGCCGTGCCGGACGTGGCCAGCGAGATGGTCTGCTCCTCCGCGAAGGTCACCCCGTTGGTGATCGCCACCGTGACCGTCGCCGACTCGCCCTCCGCGATATCGTTTGGCTCCACCGTGACCGAGAACTCGGGGACGTCGCTTTCCTCAAGCACCACCGAGGCCGAGCCGCGCTGATCCGAGACCGTGTAGCCCTCGCCGTCTAGTAGCGTCCAGGTCACCGTGATGTCGTCCTCGACGACCTTGTTGTCGCCGGCCTGGGCCTGCCTGGTCATGGTGCTCTGCCCGCTAACGAACCGGAACGTCAGGGTCCTGGTCTCCGTTGTGCGGGTATTCGTCATCTGCACCTGCACCTCCAGCGGCTCCGTCGTCGGACCCGTGCGGGACGCCGTGACCTCGCCGATCGGGCCGCGCGCACGTTCCTTGACCGCAGCGATCGACACCACCGGCAGGGCCGCCCGCGTCACCGTTACCGTGTAGGTCTTCCTCGTGGTGCCGTCCCCGGCGGTGACCGTCACCGTGATCCGGTTCACGCCTTCCGCGAGAGTTACCCGGGACCCCGGATCGATCGATACGCGCGCCCCGGAGTGGCTCGCCGTTGCCGTCACCGTCGTAGATGTGACGGAGTTCGCGACGCTCGCCTGGTAGGACGTCACGGAACGGGAGAAGGTCCCGATGTCGACACCAGAAAGGCTCAGGGTCGCCAGCGTCGCGTCGCGTGAGATGGAGTTGATCGTCACTGTCGCCGAACCGATCGCGGAGCCGCCGTGGGAAGCCGTGACCGTCACGGTCTCGGCGTCTTCCTCCTCCTGGTCCGCTGACGCCGCCAGCGTGGCCGTTATCGAGGCCGCTCCTGCCGCCAAAGTCAGCGTCGACGGCAAGCCCGTGTAGTCAGAGGTGGACGCCGTTCCGGACGCAACTAGCGAGATGGTCTGCGCTTCCGCGAAGGTCACCCCGTTGGAAATCGCCACCGTCAGCGTTGCGCTCTCCCCTTCGGCGATCGCTTCCGGGGCCGCCGAGACGGTAAATGTCGCTGCGTCGTCGTCCTCCACCGTCACCGTCGCCGACGAGGTCGAACCGACGGTGTAGCCGGTTCCGACCGTCACCGTCGCCGTGACCGTGCTGTGCGCCTCGACGATGCTGTCTCCAATGGTGGGCACGCTCAGCGTTGCTCTGGTCGCGCCCTTGGCGAACGCCACCGACATTGGCGGCGTGCCGGACAGGGCCGAGCCGCTCTCCGTCACGCTCACCGCCACGGTCAGCGCCGCCGGCGCCGCCGGGTCGAGGGTTACCGTGTAGGTCGCTGCTGTGCCCTCGGTGACGGGAGTGGTGCCCGCCGCGATCGTCGCCGTCGGCAAGGCCGCCCGGGTCACCGTAATCGTGTAGGTTCCGGTCGTCGTGCCGTCCTCGGCCGTGACCGTCACCGTGATCTGGTTCGCGCCTTCCGCGAGGGTCACCTGCGAGCCCGGCTCGATCCTCACCGTCGCCCCGGAGTGGGTCGCTGTTGCCGTCACCGTCGTAGCTGTGACGGAGTTTGCGACGCTCGCCTGGTAGGACGTCACCGCTTTGGAGAACGTCCCGATGTCGACACCTGAAAGGCTCAGGGCGGCCAGCGTCGCGTCGCGCGAGATGGAGTTGATCGTCACTGTCGCCGAACCGATCGTGGATCCGCCGTGGGAGGCCGTGACCGTCACCGTCTCGGCGGCTTCCTCCTCCTGGTCCGCCGATGCCGCCAGCGTGGCCGTCACCGAGGAGGCTCCTGCCGCCAAGGTCAGCGTCGACGGCAAGCCCGTATAGTCGGAGGTGGACGCCGTTCCGGACGCTGCCAACGAGATGGTCTGGTCCTCCGCGAAGGTCACCCCGTTGGAAATGGCCACGGTCAGCGTTGCGCTTTCCCCTTCGGCGATCGCCGCCGCATCCGTCGACACTGTGAACGTTGCCGCGTCGTCGTCCTGCACCGTCACCGACGCCGACGAAGTGGAACCGACGGTGTAGGCGGTTCCGGCCGTCACCGTCGCCGTGACCGTGCTGTGCGCCTCGACGATGCTGTCTCCGATGGTGGGCACGCTCAGCGACGCGCTGGTCGCGCCCTTGGCGAACGCCACCGAGGCCGGCGGCGTGCCGCTCAGGGCCGAGCCGCTCTCCGTCACGGTCACCGCCACGGTCAGGGCCTCCGGCGCAGCCGGGTCGAGCGTTACCGTGTAGGTCGCTGCTGTGCCCTCGGTGACGGGAGTGGTGCCTGCCGCGATTGTCGCTGTCGGAAGGGCCGCCCGTGTCACGGTCATCGTGTAGGTTTCGGTCGTCGTGCCGTCCTCGGCCGTGACCGTCACCGTAATCTGGTTCGCGCCTTCCGCGAGATCCACCTCGGCCCCTGGATCGATCGATACGCTCGCCCCGGAGTGGCTCGCCGTTGCCGTCACCGTCGTGGATGTGACGGAGTTCACGACGCTCGCCTGGTAGGAGGTCACTGCCTCGGAGAACGTCCCGATGTCGATCCCTGAAAGGCTCAGGGCGGCCAGCGTCGCGTCGCGCGAGATCGAGTTGATCGTCAATGTGGTCGAGCCGATCGTGGAGCCGCCGTGAGAGGCCGTAACCGTCACCGTCTCGGCGGCTTCCTCCTCCTGATCCGCCGATGCCGCCAGCGTGGCCGTCACCGAGGACGCTGCTGCCGCCAAGGTCAGCGTCGACGGCAAGCCCGTGTAGTCGGAGGCGGACGCCGTTCCGGACGCGGCCAGCGAGATGGTCTGGTCCTCCGCGAACGTCACGCCGTTGGAAATCGCCACCGTCAGCGTTGCGCTCTCCCCTTCGGCGATCGCCGCCGCATCCGTCGACACTGTGAACGTTGCCGCGTCGTCGTCAACGAGGCCTACTCTGGCCGTCGACCGCCCTCCCGCCGTCACGCCCGCCGGAAGCGACCCGAAGCCCAGATCGACTGCTTCGCTGGCTTCGTCTACCCTGTCATCGTTGGCAGTCACCGAAAATGTCTTGCTGGTTTCCTCCTTCGAAAACGTGACGCTGGCCGGTACGCCTGAGTAGTCCGCCGCCTCAGCGCCGTTGACGGGCGCGTGGGCCAGAGGGATGGTCACTTCCCGGCCCGGGGCCGCGCTCAGGCTCACTGTCACCGCCGCCGCCGCGCCCCCCTCCGCCGCCGTATAGGCCGCCGCGCCAAACTGCACGGACAGAGCCTTGGACACCCCAGTCCCCTCGATCGCTCTTACGGCCACCACCGGTCCATTGGCGCCGTCATATCTGCCGCCCCTTACGGTATGCCGCAGCTTCACCGGGTCCTCCGGTATCGCGGCTGCGTTCGACGCAACGCTCAGTGTCACGTCCTGCGCGTCGTACCAGTTCTCCGGCGTGAACGTCAGCCTGTCCGGGGACGCTCTCACCGACAGATCCGTGCCGGACAGATCCGGCATCTTCACCGTCACTGTCACCGACCGGTCCGGCTTTGAATCCAGTACCAGCGAATAAGTCTGTGCGGACCCGTTCGCGACTGAGATCTCCGTCGGATACGCCGTCACGCGCGCCGGGCCGGGCGCGTTCGTGGCGGGCAGGTGCTTCCGCAGGCGTGATTTCTCGTCCCTGAACCGGGCGTCCGAGGCAAGGTTCGTCCACTCCATCGGATCCGTGCGGTGGTCGTACAGCTCCTCGCTGCCGTCCGCATAGCGGATGTAGCGGAAGTCCTCCGAGCGCACGGCATGGTTCATCTCGCCGTGGGTCATGACCGCCGGCTGCCAAGTCTGCTTGGGATCTCGCAGCAACGGGACCAAGCTGCGCCCATCCAAGCTCTGTCCCGCACCCAGCACTGCCGTCGGTTCCAGCCCCGCCAACTCCAGAAGGGTCGGGAAAATGTCCAGCAGGCTAACCGGTCGCGACGATACCGAGCCGCTCGCCGGCGTGCCAGCCTGGAGCCCCGCTGTGCCGGCGGGCACCGAGATCATCAGCGGGACGCGCGTGGCCTCCTCCCAGAGTGTGCCCTTCTTCCAATGCTGTTTCTCGCCGAGATGAAAGCCGTGGTCGCCGAACAGCACGACGATCGTGTCGTCGGCGCGTCCGCTTTGGTCGAGGGCGTCCAGCAGCGTGCCGACCATGTCGTCGGCGAAGTTGACCGACGCAAGGTAGGCTTGCACCGCTCGCTGCCACTTCTCGTGCCGGACGGCGCTGGCGTGATCGCCGTCCGGCATCGCCATCCGCAGGCCGGCGGCGGGCACGTCCGCCAGATCGTTCTCCCGGATGACCGGCAACTCGATGGAATCGAGAGGGAAGCGGTCGAAGTACTTACGGGGAACGTGCCATTGCAAGTGCGGCTGGAAGATCCCGCATGCCAGGAAAAACGGCTTGTCCCGCGACTTACGCAGCTCGGCCGCGACCCAGGCTGCCACCTTCGCGTCAGACATCTGCGATGTATCGATATCCAGCGGTCCCCACTGGATGTTGCCGGAACCGGGAATTCCGTCACGGGATCCCCTTTTCGGGCGTGGGTCTGGCGGCCGCCCCCTGCCCTCAGGCCATCGATCGTCCCACAAGGAGGAGCCGCCCTGGGAGTGATGGAAGACTTTCCCCGATCGTGCGGTCCAGTACCCGCCCTGCTTGAACGCCTGCGGCAACGTGACGACATTCTTCAGCGCATTCACCCAGTTCTTGCCGTTGGTGTAGATGCCCGACCGGTACGGAGCGATGCCGCCCAGCAGGGCGGCCCGGGACGGATTGCAATAGGGGGCCGCCGCGTAGGCGTGCGTGAAGAGCGTGGAACGCCTCGCCAGCCGCGCAAGATTCGGGGTCTGCGCCTGCGGATGGCCGCCCAGCGGCTCGATCCAGTCGTTGAGGTCGTCAATCGAGATGAACAGGACGTTCGGAGCATTGGCAGGCTCGCGCGAGACTGTCACCTCAACCTCGTCCTCCGCGGAAAGGCTCCCGTCGTCGGTGACCGTCAGCGCGAACCGCAGTACGGCATCCGCAGTCAGTCCGGTCGGCGCCGTGAACGTGGCGCTTTCCGCGTTCGAATTCGAAAGAGTCACCCTGTGCGGTCCGGTGTCGGTCTGCCGCCACCGGAATTGCAGCGTTCCCGGCGTATCGTCCGCGTCCGGATCCGTACCGCTGCCGGCCAGGGTTACCGATGCGCCCTCGACCACGTTCGATTGGTCTGCACCCGCGTCGGCGGTTGGCGCCTCGTTGCGGTTGAGCAGCCGGACCTGAATCGCCGCAGTCACCGGTGTCTGGCCATCCGTGACCTGCACCGTTACCTCGTACGTCCCGTCCTGGTCGGCATCGTCCGGCGACTCGTAGTCCTTGGCGGCCGAGAAAGCCAGCTGGCCAGCCGCGCTCAACGCGAACAAATGACCGTCCGTGCCTCCGGCCGAGCTAGTTGGAATCGACCATGTCAATCGAGCGGCTGGAGTGTCCGTATCGGTCGCGGCCAGTGTCGCAACCGCCGTCTGTCCTTCCTCGACCACGAGAGCCCGCCCGGTCGTCACCACAGGGGCCGGGGGCAGATCGTTGTCCTGGATTGATACAGTCGCTGCCGGATTGCTTCCGATGATCAACCCCCACGGCAGGTTGGCCTCGCTGATCTCGAGCACCACGCCTTCCGCGCCTTCGACCAAGCTGTCGTCGATGGCGCGGATTTCAATGGGGGCCTCGGTCTGGTTGCTGCCGAATGTAACGGTCGCTGGTAATGCCGAATAGTCGGCTCCTTCCGAGCCCCCGGCGAATTGCCCCGTGCCATGGGACAGGCTGACGGTGACGGTCCGTCCAAGGGCGCGGCTCAGCCGCACCTTCAACGTCGCGCTCTCGCCTTCTGCCACCGTGATCTGGGGTGGATCGAACGACACCGTGACCGCCGACGGGTCGAGCCCTTCGGGGCGAGTGCGGAAGCTCGCGACGGTTTCCCGCCTCTCGTTCATCGTGCGTGCCGCGTCGGCCGGCCCGTCGACCGCCACCGTTTCCCGGTCCCCCGCAATGCCCAGCGGATCGCCTCGGAATTGCTGATCCGGATTGGAGAATCGCATTACCCTGGGGCAGGTGATACCGGCTTTCGCGCACTGGCCGATGTAGGCCATGACCGTGCGCCACGGAGCAGACGTGTCCGCAGACTCGTCAAACGCCCGCTGGTTGACATAGCCGTAACCGTAGGCAGGAACAAACCCGCGGGCACAACTCCCCGGTATCGCACAATCCCTATGCATGACCGTGTACCTGTCGTGGGCAACGCCCATCACGTGCCCGAGTTCGTGCGTGAATTCCCCGCCTTCGAGGTTGCCGACCATGGCGAATGCATTGCTCGCCCCCCCTCCAAGAAACGCCCGTCCGCGAACTCCATTGGCGAGGAGGACGGCAATGTCCGCGCCAAGCCGGTCGCGATTATCATGAATCTCGTCCATTTCGCCGTCTGAATCGTTCGCGAAGTTATTGAAAACTCCGAGCGAGCCGCCCTGCTCTACGTAGGTCACCTCCTCAAGCCCAACCAGGGAGAACACTACATTGACCCCGCTGGCTTCGAGCGCATGATTGGCCTCGGCGAACATCAGGTCGACGAGGGCCCGGAACTGCTGGTAGCCGTACGGGCGGCGGTATTCCCTCACAGAGGCTGGCGTGTAGAACACGGCGACATCGATGACCGTTTGGGAATCGGTAATGGACTCGGACGGGCAGTTGAAGCCAGAAAACTTGATCGTCTTGAGCCACTCCTGGAAGGGGGCATCCCTAGGCGCGCAAAGGCGCGTACCCTCAACCGCCAGGCTACGGAGCGCTGACATGTTCCTCAGCGCTTCCGGGAGTGTCCCCGCGAGCCCCGCATTCTCATTGAGGAGCAGGGTCGTGAGCCGACTCAGGGTCGCCAGTTCGGGGGGAAATGCACCGCTCAGCTCGTTGCGGTGGAGCCACAGGGTTCCCAGCCGCGTCAGGTTTCCCAGCTCGGCGGGGATCCGGCCGCTCAGATCGTTGCCGAAGAGTGTCAGGCTGGTCAGCCGTGTCAGCTTCCCCAGCTCGGCGGGGATCGGGCCACTCAGGTCGTTGCCGTCGAGTGACAGGTTGAAGAGTTCGGTCAGATTTCCCAGTTCGGCGGGGATCGGACCGCTCAGGTCGTTCCCGCCGAGCGCCAGTTGGGTCAGCCGTGTCAGCTTTCCCAGCTCGGCGGGGATCGGGCCACTCAGGTCGTTGCGGTCGAGAAACAGGCTGGAGAGTTCGGTCAAGTTTCCCAGCTCGGCGGGGATCGGGCCGCTCAGGTCGTTGCCGGCGAGCGCCAGTTGGGTCAGCCGTGTCAGCTTTCCCAGCTCGATCGGGAGTCTCCCGCTCAATCCGTTGGCGAAGAACCAAAGCCCTCTGACGCGACCTTCTTGTGTTCTTACACCTTTCCATTGCGAGAGCGGCTGGTCTGTCAGCCAATTCGTGTTGTCGACCCAGTTCGGGCCATCCGTCGCGTTATAGAGCGCAACCAGCGCCGCCCGGTCCCCGGCAGCGCTTCCCTCAGCCCGCAAGTGCGTTCCTCCCGCAACCACAACCGAAAGAACAAGGAACCCGCCGCCGATGCATCGGCCGAGGCCGACGGAACTTCGGTGCCATAGGGCCGTGCGCTTCGGCGATCGCATCCTCACACCCCCCTCGCGGACTAGGCCGGTAGCCGTCCGCCGCCCTTCCGACCGGATGGCAGCAAAATTTCGAATAATCTACGATTGCTAATGTTCTTTTGTATTGGAAATTGCTGTGTTATGATCCTATCCGTGCTTGGAGGACCGACCCCATGACTTGGATTCGAAACTTGCAACCAAGACGTTTGAGCGCGATTGCGTGCGTGTGGTTCGTCACGACGTTGTTGATCGCCTCGCCGAGAATTGGCCATTCCGCTGAGAACGAGGCGCAGAGCGGAGATCTCTTCTCCCCCGTGAAGTCCTCCGAGTTTCGAAGTGCAGCCATGACACGCCCAAACGACATCACGATTCGCAGCCGGGAAGTCACGATCAACTTCGGGATGCTGGAATCGTCGAGGGCGACTGCCAGCCAGCCGACCGACACACCCTCGAGACTGACGCTGAACCTGTTCGATGACGCGGTTCTCACCGCTATCGTTGAGCGGACGGCACCCACCTCGGCCGGCTACTCGCTGTCGGGCCGCATTGAAGGTTTGGAGCTCGGCACCGTAACGCTGGTGGTGAATGGCACAGTAGTAGCGGGCAGCGTGCGGACGCTGGCTGGCACTTACCGCATCAGGTCGATTGGCAAGAGGCTCTACGCCATCAGCGAGGTCGATGAGTCGAAGTTGCCGCCTCCGCACTAGGCGCTCGCGCCGAGCCACCCGACCGGAACCTCCCGATCCGGGACCCGCCGATTTGCCGCTCGACCGTCGTGACATCCCTCCTGGCGACAGGGCATCGAACCGCCCGCGCGACGCTGGGCAGTGGGTTGAGCAAAGCAGTGCCGGTGCGGGTGGCGAAGCTGACGGATGAGGCTGGCTGACGGACTCCTCGAACTGGTCCGCAGCGCGGAGGGTCTTCCGAACTGTGCAGGCGAGGCGCTCGCCAGGGGAGCGCGGGGGGCCTTGCGGACCCGTGTTTCCGGGCAGGTGAGCGTGGGGGCCAAGCGACCTGTCTTCCATCTCGCTTGGTTTCCCCCCGACGCGGAGCGAACTGTTCGGTTTCGACCGGCATCCCGCGCAGGCAATGACCCTGCCGGTCTCTCCTCGTCTGCGGTCCCGGTGTTGTGGTGCTCCAGATAGACCTAGAGGTCCGACCCCAGCGACCGTCGGTCGATGTGCTGCTGGTGCCATTTCTGCAAAGCATACAAACGTAAAATGTCTTTATGATGAACTATCAGTTCTCTTTGATGACTTAATAATGTACTTATTCCCCTTGTTCCGACAGATTCCGGTAGCGTCAGGCACATCGCAAGTTCGTGGCTCCCACCTCCCCTCTGGTTGTGCCAAGGCGCGAGACCGTTCCTCGCCTCCCCGTTCCGCTCTTCTGCCCGACAGGTGGAGTGCGGTTCCCAATACTCTCCGGATCCCTAGCATTCCCGGTTTCAAAGTCACGCCGTCAGGCGATTTCGAGACCTGGCAAGGGGCCTTAGGTTCTGCCTGATCCCCCGGGGTGCCGGATTCGGCTCAGCTCAGGTGATTCGAAGCTGCGGACGATGGTACTGAGCTAGAGATAGATGGGCGCGCCTCGCGTCGGCGGTCCGCCCGTCGGCGCTGGCAAGCTCGGAGGCTTCCGCGTCCCCAGGGATGGAGCCACTCTGGCCTGATGCAAAGTGGGTCGAGGAGCGGAAGAATGCGACACAACCGGTCGGTTGTTCGATGCCTTGTTGTGCTCAGAAACTTGCGGGGAGGGCTCAATGATCGTCAGGCCTTGCCATGCGGTAGCCCACCTGCCGCTCGTTAACGATGTAGGCAGGGGTGTCGGCGGCGTCGCCCAGCTTCCGACGAAGCCGCTTCACGTAGGTCCGCACCAGCCGCAGATCGGCGTTGTCCCGCCCGCTCCACACGCGGCGCAGCAGGCTGTCGTATGTCGATACGCGCCCAGCGTTCACCGAGAGCGCCCGCAGGAGATCGAACTCCTTGGCTGTCAGCGCCACCGCGCGGTCCCCCACGGTCACGCGGCGCTCTTCGTAGTGGATCGTCAGGTCGCCCAGGACGAAGGTATTGGCTACCCCCTCCTGCCGGCGCAGCGCCGCTTGGACCCGAGCCGCCAGTTCCGTCGGCGAGAACGGCTTGACTATGTAGTCGGCGGCTCCCGCTTCCAGGGCCCGTGCGATTGTCTCGTCGCGGCCGTACGCGGAAATGAATATGACCGGGAGGTCGGTTAACTCGGGGATCTGCTCCATCAACTCGATACCGTCGAGCCCGGGCATCAGCAGGTCCAGCAAGACCAGCTGCGGCCTGTGCGTTCTTAGCAGCCCGGGCACCTCGTGCGGGTCGACGGTCGAGATTGTGGCGTAGCCGGTTCCTTCCAGCGTGTCCCGTACGTACTTGAGTATCTGGGGGTCGTCGTCTACCACGAGGATGCGCGTTCGCTCCCTTTTTCTCGAGGGCGAGTCCCGGGGGATCCGCGCCAGGCTGGCGGCGGCGCCTGTGGGGGCACCCTCGGCGGCCGGCAGCGTGAAGGTGAACCGCGTGCCCAGGCCCGGTCCGCCGCTCTCCGCCTGGATGCGCCCTCCGTGCGCTTCCACCAGCCCCTTGCAGATGGCCAGGCCCAGCCCGGAACCGCGGATCCCTCGCTCCCGGTCCCCTCCCACCCGGGCATGCTTGCGGAACACGTGCGGCAGGAGGTCCGGCGGCACGCCCTGGCCCGCGTCGGACACCGACACCGCTACGTGCGCCCCGTCGCGCTCCGCGGCCACCCGGATGGGGCAAGTCTCCGGCGAGTGCCGGGCCGCATTCGAGAACAGGTTGTTCAGCACCTGCACGACGCGCTCCCGGTCCGCCATCACGCTCGGCAGGTCCGGCGGGAGGTCGACCTGAATGGCGTGCCGGCCGCCTCCGCTCAGGAACGTCTTGCGAGCCCCTTCCACCAGTCCCGCGACCGCTTCCGGCTCCGGGGATACAGAGAGGGTGCCGGTCTCGATGCGCCCTGCGTCCAGCAGGTCGCTGATCAGCCCGTGCATGTGCGCGGCCTGCTCCTCGATGATCCGCAGCAACTGCCGCGTCTCGGCCCGGGGCATCGCCGGCGAGCTGCGCAGCGCGGTCGCGGCCGAGCCGATGATCGAGGTCAGCGGTGCCCGCAATTCGTGGCTCACCATGCCCAGGAACTCGGCCCGTAACCGCTCCATCTCCTCCAGCGGGGCCAGGTCTTGCAGGGTCACGACCACCGACTCGACCGCGCCGTCTTGCGCGCGGATGGGCGTCGCGTTGACCAAGGCGGTGACGCTCGCCCCGGCGCCAGCATCGAGCACGATCTCCTCCGCGCGCAAGGTCTTGACGTTGCCGAGCTCCTCCGCCAGGGGGAGTTCGGCGAGCGAAATCTCTCGCCCGCCGGAAAACCGGCACCTCAGGACTTCGAGCAGCTGCTCGGGCGACCTGCCCGGCACGCCCAAGGCACTTGCGATGCGCTTCACCTCCCGGTTGAACGACACTGGGCGGCCGGTCTTGGCCTCCATGACCGCGACGCCCACCGGCGAAGTGTCGACGAGGGCCTCCAGGTCGGCACGTGCCCGCTGCTCGTCGCGATACGTCCGGGCATTGGCGATTGCCGTCGCCGCCTGCGCCGCGAACAGCACCAGGACCTCCTCGTCCGATTCGGTGAAGTGCCTCCCGCCCTCCTTCTGGCCGAGAAAGAAGTTCCCGACCCGGACGCCTCGATGCAGCATCGGCGTGACCTGAAGCGTCGTTAGCGGAACCAGGTCGAAGGCGAAGCTAAGAGACTCGGTAAAGACGGCCAGGTCCGGGACACGAAGTGGTCCCGGCACCTCCGCAAGGTGCTCGAACAGCCGCGGCCCGTCGGGCCACTCGAGCAGGCTCCGTCCCACGTCGGGTGTCACGCCGGAGAAGACTGCGTCCCGTGGCTGCCCGGACTCATCGATCGTCACGATCGCGCCGTAGCGTGCGCCGGTCAGCGCACGGGCGCTCTCCACGACTTCGTGCAGGACAGTATCGACGTCCAGGCTTTCGCTGACCCGTACGCTGGCCTTGCTCAGCTTGGAGAGGCGGTCTCGCTGCTCATTGATCTCCTGTCTCAGCTCGTCGTGCGTCTGCAAGCCCCCTGCGTCTCCAACCCTGTCGCTGCCAGTCTTTCCGCCCACCGGAGCAATTCACCGAATATACATGAGATTGGATCTGATTTCACCGTTCTGCAATCAATCGCCCGTACACTCTCATACTGCAGACCAGATCACCTCCCAGCAGTTTCTCTCATGTAGACCTTGGGAAGTTCGCTTGCGAAGGCTCCCGTCCAGGCATTAATCGCGGTCGGGAGTTGGCTCGGACTTGGCTGGCCAGGGAAACCCGCTTGCGAAGCCGGAGGAGCGGTCATTAGCGGCAAGTGGGCAAAGAGATGGATCGCCGCCCGCATGCTGATCGCCGCGCGTCCGTGGTAGGGACGCGTGGCTGGACGGGTTGTCGAGCGTTGCGGCTGGGGGCATTCGGCGATGGGGCGGTGCGCTATCGCTCGTCGTGCGATGCATCCGTAGGAAGCCACAAGGATGAGCTGGGAAGGCTGAGCGAAAATGGTCGTGATTGGTCTGTGATCGCGTCTCGCCTCTTCGGCGGTCGACTTACGTGAAGCACAACTCCGCCCCCAATATGAGATTCAAACGTGCGACGGAGGTCAGCTGAGCAAACGCCATGGCGCGGAACTGCTGGGAGAAGTTCAGATTCCATACGCGACGGTCGCCATCGTAGCGGGCCACGATCCGATAGAAGGCGTTCAACGGCAGGTACTGCATGACCTGAGGAAAACGGTCTGTCCACGGTACATACCCAAAGCATGCAATCGAAGCCCGCAGAACTGTGGCGTAACCGGAGTCGTTCGACCGCGAGTTCGCAGTGGGCGAACCCGCTTGATCACGGCGCCGAGAATTCAAGTCTCGGACACCCTAAATCTCTCGCAAGTGATTGATGAGTAGTGGCTTATAGATCAAACTCGCGAGCTTAAGGCGACACTAGTGACTCTTTAGATCAACCAGAGGCGGTGCACGCGGAACCAAGTTCCTCGTCGCAACACGAATCGGTAGCCGATAAAGTTACGGCTCCCCACCCAGATGGATCTTTATGGAACCCACCTCAGTGAGTCGACTCCTGCCATCATCATCACCATTAAGCCAAACAAACAACCCTGGTTGCGGCCCCGGACAGGGCCAAGGTAGTTTGATTCGGATGTTTTGTCCTTCGGCAACATCCTGTTCGGACGCTAGAGTTCTGTTCACTTCGAAACCCTGGCCAGCCGTCCAACCAACTTTCCTAATACGATGCAAGTTCTTACCTCTAAGGACTCCCTCGTATAGTCTTGATGAAGTGTCGCAGTTCTCGACCTCGTTCTCCGTTGACTCCAAACACTCGCCAGCCTCACACTGATCGCTAGCCTCGATGCTGGACAACTCGACACTTTGAATCTTCGGCAATACACCCAACAGCCAGCCGATGACATAGGGATCTGAGATATGACCATCATCGCTTGTGACTTGTAGCCCCAAACAGCATTGACTTGGCCCTACTCTAATGGGATCAATAGAAAAGAACCCGGAAAGCCTAGTCAAGTTATGTGCCGAGTCTCTTGGAGTCTTCTCAAAAACAATCTGCTGCTCAGCCTCGGATGACGGGGCGGAAGAAACCAAAACGCGTCGCCCCGAATCAACGCTGCAGGTCGATCTCAAGCCGTTGGCGCCAATTTCCTCCGTCGCACGACTAACACACGCAGCCCGACCATAGTCAAAGCATAGGACCTCCAAGGCTCCCGGAGACCTCGTATCTTCGATGTCAAGATCAAAGCCTACGGACGAACCTCCCGGAACCTCACCAAGGCCAATCTGAACGATCCCCGGACCGTTTTCAGACATCAGGGGGCTAGCCTTGACGATTCTTGGTCGCTCAATTACGGTAACGGCATCAGATAGCTCTACCGTGTGTGACACTTCTTCCGGCGCACTATTCTCTTTCATCTTGCGGAAACGAAACAGGGTAGTGTCAAACTGTAGGTCCAGTTTTTGCCCCTCGTAAAGACGTTCCCAGCCGTCACCCAGTTGCCACTCCGTACATCCGTCGGCGTTTTCCGTATCCAGTTTCGACTCATGGACGACCCGACATACGGTTTCAGAGCCGGCATTATCGCAAAGCCGAATCTGCGTTATTCGTTCTATCGGGGCGTTCTGAACCCGGAGAAAAGACGTACGTTTCCCTGCCACCTTATCTAACTCAACAACGGCCTCAAGGTTCTGCACCGATTGGATCACTTCAAGTTCCGACGTGATCGGATCATCTTGGCCCTGCTGATACACCCTTAAGGTATATACTCTCGAATCGATTCCAAGTATATCTACGTCAACCTCAAGCTGGGTTATAGGGTCATTGACGCCCTCCAAATTTCTCCTGAAAGCAAGGTCTATTTTCTTCCGTGGAAATGATTGAAGGTCTTCTATTTCAATACGCTCAACGAATTGCAGGCTGGATTCCTCATCGGTAGAGAGCGTTAGGGCGGTTGAACCCTCTCTTGTTGTAGATTGCTCTGCATAAATCGTGGTGGCCGGCATGGCAAGGCGAAAGCAACCATCTACCGATAATCTTTGATTATCCCATTTAGCTTCAAGCTTGTACTTAGCGCTATCCCCGCTAGTGACTAGTACACCTTTTGGAGCCCGCAGATCCAGCAGTAGAGTCTTGTTGGGCGGGTCAATCTGAACATTCAGTCCCTCGTCTAACTCATCATCGGAGACACTACTTGCTCGTCTTTGTTCGCCATCACAGGGGAGCAACTTCCAGCTGTGGGCGCGGTGGAGTGCCGTCAGCTCAGAGTGATTCGTTGCTGCGATGTCAAGCGAGACCTCCTGGCCAATAGGTAGGATTTCGTCAACCGCCAGCTCCACATTACTGGGCTGGTCTACCGATGGGATTCTAAGTGCCCACACGTAGACTAGTTTTTCGCGGTCGGAAAGAGTTCTCCGCTGCGAACAAAGGTCCATCGCCGTGGAAAGATTTGTAGAAGGATTCAGAGGGGATTGGGGGACAAATGCGAAGTCGAGATCAAGGACACTATCTCTAATGAACAAGGATCTGAACCGCTTGGCAATTCTAGCCGAGACCTGGATAATGCTTGCCCATTCCCCCAAAAAAAAGGTGACAAGATTTGAAGCCACTCCCGTGACTGTTTTCGTCGTCGTTTGATTCGATGGTAGGTCATTTTCGGACCCGTTAGGTTGCCACACCATAACGTTATTGAGTACACGAGATACGTTCAGCAACTCTGAGTCGTCAGGATCTCCCAGTGGGAGGGAGACGCCATATCTTAAGGACAGGTTATCTAAGATTATGTCGAAGCGCTTTGACAACGGAGACTGCTTCCATTCAGCCAATACGCCTGCTAGAGTCCCGATCTTCTCAATTCGATCTGCGTAGGCGGAGATAAACTCAATTTGATCGGTGATGTTCTTACGAAGTCTTGATGCGTCGTCATATAGGTTCTTGATAGGTCTGAAGTTACTGTCAGTGGGGCCAAACAGGGCTAATACTAAATCAACCTTGAAGGGCATAGTCCACCTCAACGGATCAACAGGTTCGTCGTTAGGAGGCCCGGGATGGAGTACTTCCAACTCGTGCCGCATATCAGCACGACGGTGGACTACGAGAAGACCAAGCAAATCGATTCCTGCCGCAGATAGGCCAGACCGACCTGCATCAGGATAGGAAAGAGAATCGCCAGCCTCAAGGCTGTTGACTGCAGTCAACGGCAGCTTGTTACCTTGTCGTTCGACATGAAATGTGAACTTGCCTAGTGAGGTTGCGTCGGCACAGACTTCTGTGGTCGTTGCCGCCAACGATAACGGCATAAGAGTGGCGAGAACGAGTGTTTTCGCCAAGACGCGGCTCGTTCTGGCGAGAGGAACTTTCATCGACGTAGAGAGTATCAGGTTTTCTGGTGGAGCAAAGATGGTTGCCTAGAGCCCAACCACAATTAACACAGGGCGGGTTGCTGATGTAGAACGGGATCAGAGCGGGTAGGGTTCTGCATAGTGAAGCCGGGGACGGTGAATTGGTCGCGACGCGAGTTGCGGCGCGGGGAGTTGTGTGCGGCCTGGGCGCGCGAACCCTTGCCGGGGCTGGCGGCTCGCTTATACAGTTATTCGGACACCTCCTAGAGGTGCGGTAGGTCGCCCTCCAGGATTGAACTGGAGTTGTCGGCGACGCATCCTGAATAAGCTCCGTGAAGGTGACCTGGACGGCCCGCGTCAGGCCAATTGAGTCAGTCTCTTTGAGCCGCTGACACACTTGGAGCCAGTTGAACCCCCGGCCGAACTGCTGGGGTTGCTAGCAGATCCCATCGAGGAGGACTTCGACAACCTCAAGTCGAACGAACGCTCGCATTGCCGAAAAGCCGTTGCGCATCTTGACGAGGGGCAGAATCGATCCGCGCGCGCTTAACTGGATCGTGCAGACGCGACATCATGACCATCCCGCCTAGACCGAGCGACGCAGCCGTCCCCCCGGAATCCTGCCAAATGAGGCGAGGTACCTGCCGACCAAGTCATGAAGCCTGGCCCGTCGGCCTGCTGGAGGGTGATGTGCTGCTGGTGGGTCATCGGCTTTGTTTCTGGTCACGCGATCCGGCATCGAGCTCCTGTAGAAGTGCCGCAACCGCCCGTCTAGGACGGAGGTTGACGCTATTCTGCTGTCCCGATAGCATCCCTTGCGCTGGCGGCTCCAGGACCTGCGACCGCTGCTGCAATCTCGGCGGTGGGATGGACAAGCAGCTCGATCGCGCCCCGCCCACAGGGGAGGTCTACGATGACGCGATTCGTTCGCACGGCTCGGTTCGCGATTCTGTAGCCTGCACTTCTCGCGGAGGTAGGGCCGAAGACTTCGATCCTCAACGGAAGTAGGATCCGCATGCCCTAAATCTGCGCTTGAATGGCGCGGAGCCATTCCATGATTTCGTTGCCTTCCCTGCCGTCATCCCTGGTGTACCTGCCACGCTCCTTGATTTCATCCGCCGTCATTTGCCGCATGATGTACGCCGTTATGATCTTCTTGCAGCGGGATTTTCCGCTAGCCATGCCCAAGAGGTCCCCGTCGTGGTCAACTGGATGGAAGCCCAGTTGATTCCCGTGAGTTTTCTTTGCGTGGTCAAACGAAGCCTTGAACGCTTCCCCTAGATCGTCGTAGTCGAGATCTAGGTCTTCCGCAAGCGTGATCTTGCCATTTGACAAGCGGTCGATCGCCTCGCGATGCACATAATTCTCGATCGTCCGCTTCCGTGAGATGAACGCTTGGCAATTGGGGCGTCTTTGGATTTCGGCGACAAGGTCAGTCTTTCCCGCGGATGGCGGCATCCCCGGAGCCCTACAATCAGAATCGACCAGATAGACTTGCGGAAGACCAACTAGGTCCAAGTAGCGACGTTCGACCCAGTCTTTGAGGGTCTGTCCACCTCCGATGGTCCAGAACACTTTACTCTGGTCAAAGCCCCGCAGATCCCCGGAGTCCGTCAGAACCCTCACAAACGACACTAAGGCGTCGATGTCGGTTGGTCCTTCTACTACTACGGCCACTCTTGCACCGGGTTTGTAAGAAGCATCAGGAAGGACGCCCAGCGTTCCCGCGATTTCACTCAACACCTCGCTCGATCCCTCGCGCACACGCACGTGACGGCTGCCTGGATCGGAATCGACAAAGCGCAAGCTGTCGAGCGGTAGCAGCCCGGCAAGTCCTGGGACATGAGTCGTCAGCAATACCTGATCGCCCGCTTCGGCCACGTCCCGAAATGCACGGATGATACGTTCCTGGCTGTCAGGATGCTGTGATGTCTCTGGTTCTTCCACTGCGTAAATCACGGGAACACGATTCTGGCTATCTCCCTGACGCTCTTCACGTTTGCGAGCTGCTTCCGCCTGAAAGAAACTGAGCAATACTAGCCTGCGGACGCCCGAGCCACGTTTGTTGAGAGGGACTCGATCATCACTCTCTAGATCGAGCTTGAATACAGTTGCCCAATTTGGCTTGCGAAAGCTCGGCTTTAGGACAGTGGCCAGGTCGAAGTCTGGATATGACTGCCGGAGTTGATCGAGCGTACGTCGCGCGGTTCGTTGAGCTGCTTCCTCGACCCTTTGCGAAATCCCCTCAAGTTCACCGGCAAGGCCCGCCAATGCGGATTGGATGGCCAGCTTCATTGGATTCTGAACTTCTGGATCCTGGTCACTGCTTGTGCGGTCTGAACGAAACAGCACGTAGACCGGGAGAATTCGCTTCACGGCATTCCAAACGTTCTTGGCGTCTGCTCTGTTCAGCGGCACATCCTTTCGGACGAGTCGAAGGTCGTGACTTACCGCATAGAGGGCCTGACGCATCGACGGGTTGCTGGTCAGCTGGCAATTGCCTTCGACTCCCAGTTCCTTGACTTGATTCTTAAGATCCGAATTGGTCATCTGTAGCAGATCAGAAACACCAGCGGCGCTCGGATGATAGGCGTTAGCTACGACTTCGGCACTCACTTTTTGGAGCGAGCAATTGTAGATCTTCGTGATTTCAAGGTTATTGTCACGGTTCGTCAGGTATTCGTCTTGGAGAGTAGTGCGAGCTCCGCGATCGAGATCGAGCTCTTCTGGTAGGTCGGTGAAAATTGCGCCAATTCGCACAGCCCTCGGATCGCCAGCTACGCATGCATCGGATGGGTCAACTCGAATTGCTCCGCCCTCGAAGAATATGTCGAGTGCTTCAAGGATGGTGGACTTGCCGGCGTCACCACGACCGATGAAGGCCGTTACATTGTTGATTTCTATGACTGTGCGATCACGGTAACGACGGAAATTCTGAAGCGTAAGTGCCTTTAGCCGCATAGTCTGGAAGCCCTAGTCGAACGTTCAACGTATCATCCTCTGGTTGCGTTCCAGCAGCCCCTTCTTGTGCTGTGCTCCGCTGCCCCATTGGCGGTCTCACCTCGAGGCCCCGACGCACGGGAGTGCGTCGGCCCCGGGTGGCGGCTCACTCCTAGCGGAATGAGAGGTCATCCACCCATGGCATTCTGTGTTCTTGCGCTGCCTGGGGTGGTCACGATTCCGCTGTCCCTCGCGCAGCAGCGGTCATCAAAGCAGCAACATCAGCAGGTCAAGCGTGGAACATCGACGAGGAATCAATCGGGCGTAGAGACTCTGATCACCGATCTACTCAAAGCGTGTGGATCGCCGCTCGCTACGCACCGGCACCGACGGTGACGGGTGCGGGCGGACAGACTGCGATTCCACACATTGGGCCTGGTGCGGGGCGATTCAGTCTGGAGATTTCTGGAACCGCTGAGATCATGGCCCACAAGAGGTTGCGGCATCGCCAATTGATTTCCGACAATGGACCCTCTTGAGAGGCATGGATGATAGCGTAAGGTGAGGAGGCGGCCATGAGTCAGTGGAAGCTTCGCCACCACATGCACGAAAAGAGTCTCGGTGTCTAGTTCGGTCACGCTTCGGTTTGAGATTAAGGCATACTCCCCAGCGACTATGCCTATGGCACGCCTGGCTAGGTACATAGACAACCTTGCAACCCTTCTCGGTGAAAAGAACAGTGTTCATCTGATGAGCATTGAGGAGGGGAGTACGATACCGGTGCTAGCTGTTCAGAGGGAAGCATACCCGAAGGTGAAAAAGCGGATTCACGATGTTCAGCATGGGAAGGGCCCCGAACAGTCCCGGAAAGCCAGACGCGCAATTGAGCTTGACTTGATTGAAGATTGTGCTGAGCATGGCGACCTTATCGTTGGGGATGACAAGATTTTGACATTCCCTGGAACGACGCAAACAGGTGAACCTGAGTACGGGCCGTTTTCTCAAGTTGGAACTTTGGATGGCGTTCCAATCGCCGTTGGTGGAGTGAACGATCCAGTTCCCGTGCATCTTCAGGCGCCCGATGCGATTCACAACTGTACTGCGAGTCGAGAACTAGCAAGAAATATTGGCAAACACTTATTCTCGACCCCACTTCGTGTTACGGGTACCGGTCGGTGGTTGCGAGATCGCGACGGTGTATGGCTGATGAAGGCGTTTCGCATCAGCAACTATGTGGAATTGCGAGCGGAGTCCCTTTCGGTCACCACGGAACGGCTCAGAGGGATTGATGCTGCCTGGAAGCTGAAGGCCGACCCACTAGGCGAACTCGTTGACCTGCGCAGGTCAGAAGGATAAGAGTATTTGCGGGTTGCTTTCGATGCCGTGATACTCGGTGCGTATCTTCACCCCGGGGCGTCTTACCCCAAGCCGGTCGATCAGATTCCGGAACGTATTGGACACCTCGTGAAGACGCTAGAAGGGGAGAATGCGACGATCATCATACCGACGCCTGCCTTGAGTGAGTTCCTTGTGCTGGCTGCCGATGATGGACCAACCTACGTTTCTGAGTTGACTGGCAACAAGGTTTTCTCCATCCAACCATTTGACCTGAGAGCGGCGGTAGAAGCCGCCGCATCAGAGGTAACGGCAACACGGGATGGCGATAAGAGGGCAGGCGCGACAGGGTCGTGGCAGAAGGTGAAGGTTGACAGGCAGATCGTGGCCATTGCAAGGGCGCATGGCGTTGACACGCTGTATTCCGACGACGAGGACATACAGAAGTTGGCAAGCGCAGTAGGAGTTTGTGTTAAGGGTGTTGCTGATTTGCCTCTTCCCGCACAGGACACTCAGCGCAGCCTGTTTGCGGAGGACGATCAAGGCTAGCCGTGACCAAGCAAGCGTCGCTGATCGCCAGCAGCGAAGCGAACTAGCCAAGCGAAAACAGCTTGAGGTTGGACACGATTACTCCCACCGTCCTAGCCGCACGACGGATTCAGCGCGTCGTGAGTTGGACTGGAAGAACTCAGTCACGGACAGGACGCTCATGGGCTTCATCGCACTCCACATGCAGGACAAGCTCGGTGCGGGCCTGTCCAATAGCCTCTGGCCGACGATTGCGTGCTCACCGCGCTACGCGGTCGATTGGTGGACGAAGCAGGGACTTCGCAAGCCGCCAAGGGTCGACCCGGTTGCGTTGCTGGGAGACAAGATACGGCGGCGCTATCTCTACGGTACGCCGACGCAGGCGCCGGGAGTCGCTTGGCTGGGGGATTCCCGGAAGGTGCTGCACGGAGATTGGGGTTACAAGGCAGCCCTGTTGATGACCTCACCGCCCTATAGCGGCGTCACGGACTACTGGAACGACCATTGGATACGACTCTGGATCCTTGGCCATTCGATGAAGAAGGACTGGGGGCGGTCGTCCAGGTTCGGAAATCTCGGTGAGTACCGCGAACTGCTCATTGACGTGCTGGCGCGATCCAGGAATCACCTAGCGGCCGATGGCGCGGTACTCATCAGGAGCGATACGCGACGGCACACTTGGCAGGCGTGTCTCGATGCCATCAGGACGGTGTGGCCGGGAGAGAATGTACATGTCCGCGGCAGCGTCGCGCTTCACAACGGGGCCTCCATGAACCATATTTCGCGCGATCGCACGGCAAACGAGGTCGATTTCCTCGTTGCTAGAAGCCGGGGCTTGGGTTGGGCCCGCCAGCGCGGGTTCGAGGCACTGGACTAATTGGCTGCCGAACCGAATGCATGACGCTTCGCCGGGCGTTCGGCCCGGGCACGCCTGAGATCTGGAAACGCCCCTCGGGCGCGAACCTGTCGGCCTCCCGCGGCACAAACCACCGAGTCGCCCGCAATTCTGTGACGAGGATGGGGCAGAACACGCCGTCTCCCAAGTCCAGGTGCGTGAGGGCGCCGCCGGACCGGGCCGGATAGGCAGGATCCTGCTCCTGGGACACCCGAAACTCAAGAGTGCTTCTCGGAGGATTCGGCAGCGTCGGCTCGCAGTCAATCTCGGTCGAACAGCCCTCGGGATGGAGCTTTCCGCGACGGTGTGCCCAAGCGACCCAGGTGCGGAATGGAGGTCGATCGGCGCCGCCTTCGGAGCGGGCGCTGCCGCCCCAACCCGAACGGCCCGTCGCAGGAGTCGTACACCGGTTTCTGGCAGTCACGAGGCACACACGTCCAGGACGGTCCCGTGGGATCCAGAGTTCACCGCAGCGTTTGGAAACATGGGACGGACGGGCCTAACGGGTACGATCCTTCTAGTTTTCCGGGCGGGTCTGACCTGAACTTAGTCGATCAGAGGGCTTCGGCAAAGGCAGATCGTGTTCCGGCATGCCTTGCAGGCCGAGTTGCGCGGCTCACGACGTGGGATCTCCAACGGCGCCTTCCGCAGTTCTCGCGGCGCCAGCCGTATCGCCTGGTACGCCTCGGTTTACGCCACGGCTCGGAACCTCGACGCAAGCATCCCTTCGCCTACTCTGGCCGAACAACGCTTCCTCCTGCCTTGGGGCCGCGCTCGCAGCCCCGAAGCAATTAATAGTGACTCCTAGCTAGCCGTTCTGAAGCCCCGTGTTCCGGGAATAGTCTCCGGAATGCAACCAAATGGACCTTTCGGCGGACGAAATCTTGCTTACACATGAAAAACTGATCCGAGTCGTTGGAATTGACTGATGGCCCGATTGTTTCCCACCCTCGACCCCGAGAAGATCACGAACCCCGGCGAGCGCGCTGTCGCCCGAGTTCTTGTCAAGCAATTCCCGAAGTCCGTGGAGGTCTACCACGGATTCAACTGGGTCAGTCGGAACTCGCGAGGCAGATTCGAAGAGGGCGAATGCGATTTCGTCCTGCTCCACCGCGACCGCGGCCTGCTCTTCCTGGAGGTCAAGGGCGGGGCGCTGTCATTTCGGGATAGACGTTGGGGCCGCACGGTGCGCGGCGAAGCTCGATACCTTTCCAAGGACCCTTTCGATCAAGTGCAGCGCAACATGCGCAGCATCATCCGCCTAGTCAAGCGGCGTTTCGGAGGGTCCGAGGCAAGCCTGCCGTTCACATACGGCTACGCCGTGATGTTTCCGGACTCCAAGTTCTCGGGGACGATGCCTCCGAGCGTCCAGCCCGAACTCCTGCTGGATGCAGACGGTCTCAAGACGGCCCGCAACCGGATCCTCGCCGTCTTCAAGCACTTCAGGCGCGACCACCATCAAAGCCTAACGGCCGAGGAATTCGATTTGGTGAAAGAAGCCCTCTATCCCCGGTTCGACTTGCTCCCCGTCCTCTGGCGCAGGATCGAGGACCAGGAAGCCAAGCTGCACCGCCTGACCGATCAGCAGAAGGGCATCCTTGACATTCTCGCCAACCAGCCGAAGGCTGCGATCCACGGCGTGGCTCGATCCGGCAAGACCCTGATCGCTGTGGCAAAGGCGCAACAGGCGGCCCGCGAAGGCCAACGGACACTCCTGCTCTGCTACAACAGCCCGCTGCGAAACTGGCTCGACCATGCCGTACCGAAGTCGAACGGCGGTGAACTCGTGATCCAGACCTACCACGGCATCGCTAGGCACCTTTGCCGCGAGGACGATCTGGAAAAGTGGGATCGGTATTACCCGAAGAACGACGAGTTTTGGAATTCCGTAGCACCGGAATTCCTTGAAGAGGCCTGCAGCCGCTTGGGTCCGGAATACAAGTTTGACGCTGTTGTCGTCGATGAGGGGCAGGACTTCCGAGAACTGTGGTGGGCAAGCCTAGAGGGAGTATTCCGGAATCCTGGGGCGAAAGCGTGCTACTACGTCTTCTACGATCCAATGCAAAACCTGTTCGTCGACGAGCCGTCCCTGCCCGCGGAACTGGGCGCGCCCTACCCGTTGACGGACAACTGCAGGAACACGACCCGTATCGCGGAGCACTGCGCCGCGTTGGCGGGCTACAAGGCCCAGACCCGACCCGAAGCGCCGGAGGGGGCCCGGCTGCGGTCGCTCCGCTCCCTTCGCCGGCCCCCTGCGCCGCCTGCGATTCCTGCGCCCCCCAGAAGCACCAGCGGCCTCGGCTATAGTGTTACCCATCCGCCCGGTCTAGGCCGTTACCCATCGGCCCGGTCGCACAGGTCCTCGCTCCACCCTCAAGGCGCCGGGAATGGCCCTCCGATTTCGGCAACTTACTGCTGACTTCGGATCTCGATGACTGGAGGGGGGGCAGGAAGGTCCTTATCGATTCGTGGAGCCGTTTCAAGGGCTTGGAAGCGGATGCCATCGTGAGCATCGAGTTGTCGGCGAGAACTGGCAACATGACCGACATCCAACGCTACGTGGCGCGCTCTCGAGCGAAGCACTTGCTGATGGTCATCGAGGCCGACGAGGAGCCCGAGATCCCCTGCCCGTTCTAGACGTCGAACCGGGTGCTTGGCCATCTTCGGCTGGCGCCGGGGCGATGCCCTGCAGCGGCACTATCTGAATCGTTTCTCGCAAAGTCCTTTCATGACGGCACGGTTCCGCCAGATCGCAGCGGCCGTCACGACCCGCCGGCCACCCTTTCCGAGGAAGGTCCGCAATGTCAGACCGATCGCCTCGGCGGCTACTATGGATCCCAGGTCCCAGCATCCCCAAGGGTTGGGCTTCCTATCGCCTCTACCTGGGAGCAACCAGCGCGAATACCATGCAACGCCCGCCCAGCTGTGCGAGTGCGGTATAGCGGGATTTTGGGCTATGGCGGTGAATTCGTGCCATTTCAGCGTTCCAGACGAACGGAGACGATTCCTCTGCCCGGCCCCGCGAGGATTCCAGCCACGTTGTGACGCTCCGCATGCCGTCGGTAACATCGGTCTGGAGGCAGGATGACTCCAAACCGGAAGTTTCGCGTGTACCTCGCTGGCCCTATCTCGGGGTGCAATCCCGTTCAGAGGTGCCATTGGCGAAATGAAGTCAAGGAAAAGCACGGCGCCAGGATGACGTTCCTAGACCCAACTGAGAATCTGCTGGATCGAGAGGCGAGCCCGTACGAGTACGTCGAAGCGGACCTCAAGAACATCATGGAATCGGATGGACTGCTGGTGAACATGTGGCGGGAATCGATCGGAACCGCCATGGGCGTCGCCCATGCTCACCGCCACGGCCGAGCGATCGTCGTCTCCGATCCGAATCACCTCGAGAACAAGATGCTGACGTTCTCTGCGGACGCAGTCGAGGAGAAACCATTGCAGGCAGCCAAGGCTCTATGGAATCTGCTGTGCGCGGAGCGGAGTTGGCGCGTCGTCAAGTCCGGGAAGCGGGAAGACCAACCCTTCGAGCGCAAGAAGATCATGGAGGCCGTTCGAGCCGCATGCCGTGATGCGAAGCGCGACGACATCGTCATACCCCGGCTCGTCCTCCCGCGGGTTGTCGAGCAGCTCCACGCCGGCGACCGGAAAGTCAACAAGTCCGTAACCACCACGGAGATCGCCAAGTCGGTGACCGACGTCTTGAAGGCACTCGAGGACGATCCTTCCCATTCCGATGCCGTAGAGGGCGTGTTGCACGCTTGGCGGGATCGCAGAAACGGACCGGGCCGGGCGATGGGGCGGATCTTGCACCAGTCGTACGGAGACCGGCTGCCCGGGGGCTATGTTCCGGTCTCGGGCGGTGGCAAGTCCCACGCGACGATCTGGGGAAGCAAGATTGAACGCCTGGAAGAGATTCCGTCGGCTGAGGCACGTCGCGTCTTTCGGAGCATCGGGTCCGTTCCGGGCATCACGAGCATCACGCTGGGTCAGTTCGGCCACAAGGGGTCGAGAAGCAGTTGCCAAGCATCGGTGGGCACCTCCAAAACCCCGTTCGTCATAGAAGGAAAGCTCTTCGACAAGGGGCCCAAGGGAACGATGCAGTCGTTTCAGGTGCGGGTGCAGGCTGACGAGGCGAAGCAGGCAGTAGCGGAGAGAATCGAGGAAGTGCTTCGCCAAGAGGGCACTTGGGCCGGCTAGGTGGGTGGATTCGTCTACGGAGGTCATTTTCGGCGCCACACCACGCAAGCCTCCCCCTTCAACCGTGCCCGGCAGGTGCGCGCCAAACGAAACCCAGGCCGTATGCTCTCCGGGTGATGACGGCCTGGAAGGCGTGCGTCGAGGACCCCCCTGGCCGCAGGCCCGATCGCCGTATCGAGATCGGCTAACTTACGAGGAGGAAATCTCTAATGGCTCGCTGGACTCAAGCCGCCGCCATACTTGAAGCCGCCCGGCAGTGGAAACAGAGGTGCCTCTTGGAGGGCACCTCTGTATTCACTGACGAACACCTCTGGACCGGCTCGAACTTCCAGCATCTCCACTCCCACTTCGTCGAGCGAAAGGACCGCGAACCCGGTTCCTTCGAGGAGAAGTCGTCGCGCCTGCTAGACCCAGCGCCTCCGCAGGCGAAGCGGCTGTGGGCGGAGGTGACCTGGGTCTACGACCTCATCAACAGCAGCATTAGGCCGGAAACCAAGCTTCAGCGGATTCGGACCGTCTGGGAACGGTCCTCGGCATCGCTGCCCGAAGGCCATTGGGCTCTGGGCGATTTGCTGGCTGGCGGGGTTTCGCATCCGGGACCAGGCTGGAACCGGTGGCGTGAGTTCACCTTCATCATCACCGCGATGGTCGCCTGGTTCTCAGTTGCCGCCGGGGAGAGAGAGGATCTGCTGGACGGCCCTTGGCGCTTTGCGGAGTGGCTCGACGCCCAGGACGGAAGCGACCGCCGTCAGTTTCGACACACAGTATTGTTTCTTCTGTTCCCGGACTCGTTCGAACGAATGCTGACCGCAAGCCACAAGAGGGAGGCTGTCAAGGTGTTCAGTGGTGAGCAGGCCGAGGCGCCCGATGCCGAAGGGATGAGCCTCGTTGACCTGGATCGTACGTTGCTGGCAATACGGGAACGGCTTCAGTCCGAGTACCCCAGTGAAGAGATCGACTTCTACGAGTCCCCTCTAAAGGAAGCTTGGAGGCCCGGACTGGGTCCGGCGCCCGATTCAGAGGCGGACGGCGACCTTGAAGGGAATGACGCGTGGTACGAGAACCAGTTTGGCGATGCGGAGGTTTGGGCGATCGCTCCCGGCGATGGTGCACGCCTGTGGCGGCAGTTCCGCGAACAAGGCATTGCCGCAATCGGATACGACCAGGGAGCCGACTTTGGAGATCTCAGCCGCTACGACTCCAGGTCTGCCGCCCACGAAGCAGCGATTGAGAAAGGCTTCGGGGTGAATCCCTACAACGTGTCACTTGCCGCGTGGCAGTTTTCCCACGAGATCAAGATCGGGGACATACTCATCGCCAAGAAGGGCCTGTCGGGCTTCCTCGGGTGGGGAAAGGTAACCGGAGAGTACCGGCACGAGCCCGTGCGGCCCGAGTACCGCCATGTCCGCAGCGTCGAGTGGCATCCGTTCCCGTCCCCTGTCAGACTGCCGGGACGGGATCGAACCGTGACCAAGGCGCTAACGCGGTTCACTTGGTTCCGGGGGTGGTTGCGTCACATCTTCGAAGGCATTGCCGTCCGTCCAGACGCCGAAATCAAACCGTACGGCATTGAGGAGGCCCTCAGTGAGCTGTTCCTCGACGATCTGCAGTTCCGCCGCATCCTCGACTCGTTCGGTCTCCGCAAGAATCTGATCATCCAGGGGCCGCCTGGCGTCGGCAAGACCTTCATCGCGAAGCGGCTGGCATGGTGCCTGATCGGCCGGGACGACTCCGGCCCGGTCGAGATGGTGCAATTCCACCAGTCCTACGCCTACGAGGACTTCGTGCAGGGTTGGCGGCCGAACGAACAAGGTGGCTTCACCCTGAGGAACGGCGTGTTCTACGAGTTTTGCAAGCGCGCCCAGCAGGAGCCGAACACGCCGTTTGTCTTCATCATCGACGAGATCAACAGGGGGAACCTGTCCAGGATATTCGGCGAGCTCCTAATGCTGATCGAGTCGGACAAGCGCGGCCCAGACTACGAGATCCGGCTCACCTACAGCAGTTCCGGCGAGCGCTTCAGTGTTCCGGAAAACCTCTACATCCTGGGCCTGATGAATACTGCCGACCGCTCCCTGGCAATGGTCGACTACGCACTCCGCCGCCGGTTCGCGTTTGAAACGCTTAAGCCGGCTTATGGCGACAAGTTTCGGGCCTACCTGGCGGAGGCGGAAGTCGAGGCTGCGCTGCCCGAACGGATTATCCAGCGATTGTCGGACCTCAACAAGAGCATTCGCGAGGACAAGGATCTCGGACCAGGCTTTGAGATCGGCCACAGCTACTTCGTTCCTGACGAGTCTGCCGACGCCGACAAGAAGTGGTACCTGAACGTAGTCGACACGCAGATCGAGCCGCTGCTGCGCGAGTACTGGTTCGACCGCCCCCAGCACGTGGACGACTTGGTCGGAAAGCTCCGAGAGTGACGGATCGGAAAATCCCCATCGCCAACGTCTACTACCTCCTCTGCTACGCCTGGGGGCACATGGAGGAAGCGAACGTGGTCCGGCTCGACGAACTCGAGGGATTGAAGCGGGTACACGATCTGCTGGGTAAGGTGCTCGCCGAGGGAACGTTCCGGCTTGTTCGGCGGGGCATCGACCGTGGCTATCGGGAGGTGAGAAGAGATCTCGCCGGCATCCGCGGGAAGCTCGTTATCGGTGAAATGGCGAAACGGGCGTTGAGCGCGCGCGGACGCGCTGCATGCGAGTTCGAGGAGCTTTCCCGCGACGTCTTGCACAACCGGATCCTTCGCTCCACACTCGGATTGCTGCTGAGGCTTCCCGACTTGCATGCCGCCGTAAGAACCGAGGTTCGCAAGGCTTGGCTGAAGCTCGACGGCGTGCAGGAGGTGCGGTTGAGCACCAGGTTGTTCGGGCAGGTGCAGCTAGACCGGTATCGCCAGGTCGAACGGTTCCTGCTGGCAGTGTGCCGGCTCGTGCACGACCAGCTGCTGGTCGACGAACGGGTGGGGAGGGCGAGGTTTGCGGGCTTCACCGACGAGAGGATGGAGAAGCTGTTCGAGGACTTCGCCATTGAGTTTTACAGCCGTGAACTCGTCGAGTACCGAGTGAACCTCGGCGGGCGCAGGATCGCGTGGGCCGACGACGGAACCTCCGAGAGCGAGCGAGCGATGATCCCCAAGATGGAGGCTGACGTGATACTCGAAGCGCTCGAACCACACGTTGGGCCAGCTCGGAGAATCGTCCTCGACACGAAGTATTACAGGGAGGCACTGAGCGGGCGCTACGGTGCCAAGAAACTCCGTTCGGGTCACCTCTACCAGCTGCTGGCCTATCTGCGAAACCGCGAGGCAACCGCACCACCGGGTCCCAAGCACGAGGGCATCCTGCTCTATCCGGTGGTCGACGCACCGCTCAACGTGGATGTCTGCCTGGAGGGGTTCGCGATCCGGGCGCGCAGCATTGACTTGGGTCAAGAATGGAGCCGGATCCATGCGGACATGTTGACCCTGGTTGGGTAGCCGCGGGGTTCACCAGACAGCCGCGACAAGCATTCGCGCTGGACGGCGTGGGCGACGATTCACGGCACGACGCTCGGAGGCACAAGATGCCTCCACTTCTCCGAATTACTCACGTCTATGACACAGACTGAAATCCGGGACCTCTCGGAGCTAGGAACCTTGTTGGCGAGCTGTGACTCAAGCCCCCCGGCATCCTCCGGAACCCAACCCTTCAATGCGGTTGGCTTGCAGGGGGTGTCCGGGCCGAACCAGAGGACGAGATAGATTCCGAAACCCGTCGCACCGGGATCGCGGGTGTAATTCTGCACGAGCTGGTTCGGGATGGCCGTCCACAGGTCCGGATGGCAGCTGCGCTTGATCTCGATCGGAACGTTGAAGCCGCCATGCGCAACCCGGATGTCGGACCTCTTGTCATCGGCGTACGTGCCCTCTGGCTGGGCATCGATCCCCAGCCGGGCGAGTCTGCGCTGCAAGGCGAACAGGATTGCGTCGCGGCACGACTCTTCGTGCCTCGGGTCCGTGGCGCGATTGTATTCGTCCACATTCCAGAAATGCCTCCAGAACGAGGCACTGCCATCCCGGATTTCGTCAGCCAACATCCCAATCTCTGCAACGACCAACGCCGCGAGGTCACCCGCATGGGCAGGCCGACCGTTTTCCAGCGTATTGGCAACCTGATCGATCCCGCAAAGTTGGAAGTCCCGTGCGCGGCGTCGTGCGGACTGCTCTCCGAGGGCAAGCGAAATGTCCAGGGCCCATGGAGCAAAGTCCGGGTTCTGCTTTAGTTCTTGGAGGATGTCAGCTGCCTCTTGGGTTAGGAGCGGCGACAGGCGCTGAATCAAGCCGGACATGACTTCCCGTCGCGGCTCGGTCGATTCTACGCCCTTCATGGCGACGCCTGTCAGGGCAATCAGCAGTCTCAGTTCGCTGGCCTCGAATCGATGCGCACCCTCGTAAGGAATGCCGATCCTGCACTGGAAGTCCAGAAGCGCTCGGAGGCGGTCTGGCTCATTCGCGAATCCCTGCAGCTCGCGGCTATACCGACCGGGCGCGAGAAGGAACCCCGCCGCGACCCAGTAAGGTCGTTGCGCCTCCGGAAGTTTCCTGTCCCGGAGCCGGTGCTGGATTGTCCGCTCGAGTTGGTCGCCGTCACAACTCTTGAGCGCTGCAGCGAGCAGCCAGCCGAGGGCTTCAAGGAATACTGTCCCGCTCTCGCCAGGAAACGTACGAAGCAGAGGCTGGCAAACCAATGCGGCGACATCTCGGTGATCCTGCCGGACCAGGACCCGAACCTCAGATGCGGGGACGACCCCCATTGCCATTTTCTGCCTGATCGCCCGCACGAGAGCGTCCGCGACAGGCCGTGGACGATCCTGCAATAACTGCGACAGCCAATTGGGTGGGAAGGTCCTGAAAGGATCATGCGGATCCGGAGTCAGCCGATCCTCAGGGACCGAGTGCAGGATGGTGACGGCCAAGCCAATCACCCCGTCGCTCATCCCGGACGCGTCCAGCCGCCTGGGCCAGTCGAGTTCGTGGAGCGCTGCCATCAATGGGAATGCCAACGGAGGCATCTCACCGCGAACGCACCCCTCCGCAACGTCCGACGGTGAGGGTAGATCGTCCCGGCATAGCACGCCTAGCAGTCCCGTGCGGAGGTGCGCGGCCAGGTCCGTCCGGCTACCTACAAGCCGTCCAACCCTATCGCCCGGTGATTCGCCAGGTGTGTCCGCGGCGTTGCCGAAGTAGGCCTGCGCTGCCTTTTCCAGAAGGCACGGGCTGCCGTCTCCCGCCTGCAACTGCTCGCTCTCCGCCTCAATCTCACCCTGGAACGCTGCTTGCGCCTTGGTGTCCGGGAGCAGGTCGGCAAAGAAGAAGTAGGCCTGAAGGTCAGGAGGATGGTCAAGCGGCCCAAGGCGTTCGTCGAAGCGTGCGACCAAGGAAGGTTTCGGATTCAATCTCTCTCGGAATTGCTGAAGTGTCAGGTCGGCAGCGTTGGGGCCACCCAGAAAGTGGTCCACACGAGGATCGATCACGTGATCCACATACAGATAGATGTAGATCGCCGCAGCGAGCTCGGTGGTGGCGGATAAGGCACGATCGACGCACCACCGCCCCAACCCGCGCGGCCGGGCCCTGAACAGAGCGCTCTCCATCGACCGCACGCAGGACACGGCGTCCTCGGCCAACACGCACCGATCGACGGCGAACGTGATCAGTTCCTTGAGTCTGGCGTCGCTGCGCTCCAGCTCCACGCCAATCGCCCCCACGGTCGAGTCCAGAACTCTGAGACCTGGCCCGGACGCAACGAGAAGCCAGCCCCAAAGGCGCTCGATCGGGATATCATCATTCGAACCGCGCAACCGGAATCTCAGCAGCTCGGCCGGAAGCTCGCCCATGATGGAGTGAACGTAAGATCCGCCGATCATGACCGACCGGAAAGATCCGAAATCGGCAGCGATAGCGTCCAAAAACTCGGTACGCTCCGCGTCCGTCGATTCTGCCGGGACATGTTTCGCCCAGAAATAGACGAACTGTTCGCCGACGAGACCGCGCTTGGGAGTTCTCAGGTGCTTGAGAGCTCTAGAGACGGGTATGTCCCCGGGGTAGAGGGCCTTCAGGAGGAGGCCCAGCAGATCGTCGTCGGGATCGTCCAACTTTCCGGCCTCGATGTCGTCAAGGAGTCCAAGCAGGACATCCGTCTGCACCACATCGCGTTTCCGGTACGCGATCAGGATGTCGAGCGCGGCGCACCGAACACCCGGCAGCCATGACGGATCCCGAACGATGTGCACAACCTCGGCGACCAGAGCCGGCAGCGGTTCTCCGTCCCCGAGGGCCTGCAGCGCCATCATGACGTAAGGTTCGTTGGGATATCCCGTTTCCGGAGCCGAGAGGATCTCGTGGAACGCGTCCTGCAGCTCCGGCGATACCAGTGGCCCCAAGCCCAACCGCCGCCTCGTGTAGATACAGTCCGGGTTCCAATCCGCCTCCCGGCGAAGACTTGACAGGACGTCCCTTCTTTCCTCAGTGGAGAACCTGGCCTCGCCGCCAGCGTGGAACAGGCCGACAGGATTCAATCGGCAAAGCTGCTTTCGCGACGGCCGGTTGTGGACCCCGAGCCAGGCCGCGAAATTGCGGAATGGTCGGATGAGCTCGCCATCGAAGCCGGTGACCAGCGCCAGTACGCGTTGTATCGGCAGGCCCCCATTTATCAGGCCAGATACGTGTCGCGCCGCAAGAAACTCTGCGATCTGGCGGTGCGCGGGGATCAGCCGTCCTTCGGATGTGCCCGCAAACAGCCTGGTCCGCAGAACCGGGGAGGTCCCGACCCCGCTCGAGTCTGCCGGAACTCGTGGATAGTCACGCGAGGCGGGAACATGAGCCTGCTGCGTGAAACCCGCCAGACCTCCAAGGATTTGCAGGGCGCAAAGTCGGCCAGCACCATCAAGCAACTGTTCCGCCTCTCCGGCCGTATAGCTGATGACGGAGTGCTCGATGTTCGGCTCGGTTACGAGCATTTGGCATGCGGACTCGAATGTCTCCAGGCGCGACCCGGGCCAGTTGCCTCCGGACACCGCCTTGGCGAGCAAATCGAGGTTCTGTGGATTGGTGAGCAGGCCGCCGACCCCACGCTTGCGAGCCCCTGAGATGAATCCTCCTGGGTCCGCGATCCCGTGATTCTCCGCGAGAATGCGTTTGATGTCCTGTATGGACAGCGGATCAAGCCGCAACACGGCAAGCGCGCCACCCGCAACCCCGTCGAGGCGGCTCCTGTCGTACGCGCCGAGCCAGTCAGCCCAGCGGCAGGAAAGGCGGAACGGAGGGCATTCCAGCCGGTCCAGCTTCGCCAGGATCCGGTCGAGCGGCGGTCGGCGGTCCACCTCGCCGGCGCGCACTTCATCCAGGCCATCTAGATAGAGCGTCGTGCCGTGCCATTCCGGCTTGTCGTCGTAGGTGAGGAAATCGTGCACGGAAACGTACACTCCGCCGTGGGCCTCCATTTCCGCCTGGAGCGCCGTCGTCTTGCCCGCGCCCGGTTCGCCGATGAGGACGTAGGCTTTTTCCTTCACGAACTCCGCCAGCGGTACTGACGCGGCTCTGGATCGGATCGGCGACTGGCTATCGCGGACGACCGTACAGGTCCGATGAGCGGTGAAGTTCATGCCAGGGCTGCGTCCTAGTTGTTCTTGCTGCTTGGCGGTCGCTTGGTGTCCACCACGCGAATCGTGTCCGGGCCGGATCGAGCAAAATCTCCGCTGCCTCGGAATGGCGGCCGAAAACGTGCCATGGAGCCGGTCTCGAATAGCCAGTGATTGCAAACCGACTCTCGAATTCGTGATTCAGGTGGCGGCGAAGCCATGCCCGCCATACGGTGTCCGAGAAATAGCTCGCGATGCCGATCGCACCGAAGCTGCGCGCCTTGAGTCCCCGAACGCGCTTCAGAGTCGCGGCAAGAAGATGTATTGACCTCCTGGACAAGTCGTACCAGCGGGAGGACCTCCGGTTGGAATGCAACGGCGTCCGCTTCAACCGGGGATCGCATGCTCGGAGGATACCCCGGTGACGGCTGCCAATGATGCACGATAGTGCGCGCCGCCTAAGTTTCAGGTCCGTCGCGAACGTCCACGACCTGGAGCGCACAGCAACGTGGCAAGCGCTCCACGCCGCAATGCGTCCCAAGGGCCTTCTCACCGTCCCGGCAGCAGTCACTTGCCGACGCCCACACGTGACGCCCTTCATTCCCCCCGGGCGACGGTTAGCCTGACTCCGCTTCCCCCATATCGCAAACGCCCGAAGTCTTCCGGTGATCGAGCGAGCAGCGTACCATTCAGTTTGGCCGAATCCCGTCATCCTCACCGATCGCTACGCTGGCGGTCCGTATCGAACCCGCGCCCCAAAAAAAGGGGGCCAACTGGTCATCCGGATGTTCGATCTGAAGCCCTGAATCCAGATATCGGGTCGATGGACTTGGGTTCCGCGACGCTCATTGGCTCGATGCAGAACCCGGTCTAACGGTCAATTCGCCCGCGCGTTTCTGTGCAGGGTCTTCGAGAGAGACATGCCTCCACCAGACAGCGTTTCCCACCACGGGACGTCCCGAAATCGAGCCTCGTCGGCCGGGCGGCACCGTGCTGCCTCGGACACGGGCAAAGAGCCATCCACACGAATGGCCATGCCTACTCATCCCCGCTGGCGTCGCAAATCGAGAACTCGCCATACCTCACGACAGGGCTCCCTCGTCGCGAGCGAGCGCCCTGACGGCGCGCGCGCTGCAGACGAACCACGGGCGCCTGTCGTAGCCCCCTTGCGGGCGGGGCACCACCGAGGTCTGGAAATGCCCCGCGAGCGCGATCCTGTCGCCCGAGCGGAGACCGAGTGAGCGGAGGGCCCACGCGTCGGTGACGAGGACGGGGCAGATCGCCCCGTCGCCGAGGTCCAAATGGGCGATGGAACCGCCAAACTGCGCCGGATACTCGGGGTGCCGCGCCAGGGGGCCCCGCAACTCGAAGGCGCTTCCCGGTGGATGCGGCAACATCAGCAGGCTGTCGATCTCGGTCAAGCGGTCGCCAGGACGCAGCTTGGCGCGACGCCGCGCCCAGACGACCCAGACGCGGAGCGCTGCCATTGGAACGGCCATCCCTGTCGCGGCCGCCAGCGCCAGGAACAGCCAATCGGCGGCGCTCATCGCGCCGCCCGCCCACAGAGGAGCAACGCGAGGCGCGGACGTTCCGCCCGCGCCACCGCGTCGGCGACCGACAGGCGGGTCGGGCACTGGCCGATTTCCGAGCCACTTGCGGGCATGCCCGGGGCCGGCCAGACCCCGGTTCGGACCGTCATTGTCGGACCCGTGCGCAGGCAAGGCGTACGGCGTTGCCAGTGGTGGCCAGTCCGTGAACCGGCCCGCCCGCGGTGACGAGTCCGATGTCGCCGATGAGCTGGACCGGGATTCCTGAACTAGTTCGGTATGTCGTCATCGTGGTCCCTGGAGGCCGCGGCTGCGGTGACCGGTACCGGTGCACTGGCCGTCGCGGGGCCACCCGCAGCCAGCTTCGAGACTAGGGGTATTACACCGGAACCACTGCAGACGACTTCCGTCCTCTGCAGCGTAACGCCGTCCTTGTTCCAGCTGCGCGTCCTTAGCCGGCCGGTCAAGTAGACCTTGTCGCCCTTGGCGAGCCGGCCCCGCAGCCTTGCGGCCTTCCACACAACGATGTCGTGCCACTCAGTCTCCTGCGCCCAGTTCCGCTGGCCGTCGAGCCAGCTTCGACTCGTGGCCAGTCGGAACTGGGCCAGAACAGTGCCGTCCGGGCGTTGCTTGAAGTCGGCGTCGCCGCCGATGTTGCCGAGCAATTCAACTCGGTTGATGCTTGATGCCATGCCCCAGACGCTACTGCGGAAGCGCAGCGCCGGCAAGGCCGCGGCGAGCGAGCGGCCCATTGAGGCCTCTTGCAATGAAGCCCTTTGGCGGCGGCCTGAGGTACGTCACTTCCGGGCTCCAACCCTTGAATGCTGGAGCCCGAAGCGGGTGGTGCGCCATCAGCATGGCTTGCATGATCCCCGACCGGCCTCCGCCGTGATTGGATCCGCCCAAGGACTCGCGTCGACGCAAGAGCCGGAGCCGCATGTGTCACAGTGGGCCAACAAGCGAGAGAAGCCCGCGACTCGCTTGCGGTAGACTGACGGACTTGCCTTGATGCGCGTTGTGTTCTGGGGTACCGCTTCTGCCGGCTGTGCCGGCGTGGCGCTGGATTCCTTGATCGGCTCCGGCTGGGCCGGGCTTCTGGCCGGGCTCTTCTGGGGTTGGGTGGCACTCGACTGCGGCGTGTCGACCGTCCGCAGAGCCCGGAAACGACGGCAGCGGCACAGACGTAGCCTGAACCAGTGGGGTCCCAAGATCAGTGCCGACCCGCGATGGCGCGAATACGGGCTTCCCGGCCATACCGGTTCCCAAGGTCGGACCTGAATCGCCCTATTTGGCACCCTGAATCGATTTCAGCGCGTAGGCCCGAACCAATTCCGGGGCTCCGTGGCCCCAAGGGCGGACCGCTCCCGGCCCATGGCGGGACTTGCCAATCGTTCCGGGCTCTCCTCACAAGTAAATGCCGCTGGGTGCCGGATGATCGAGCGCGGCCCCTCTGCGGCGAATTGAGGCTTTTCCGCGCCGTTGAGGCCACCGATGCTGGCCTCGACACGGCTACTTGCCTCAAGGGCATTCCCACGTTCCACACTAGGCAGCATTACACCCAGATGACGGAACCGCACCCTCACGAACACCCTCGAGTGCTAGTCGCGGGTTGTAGCGCGTCTCGGAGGTCGCTAACGCCTTGTAGGCTTGGCCCCCCTGGTAGCGCCGTTCCCGAAGGGCGTCCAATAGCGATTCCGGACGTTCGTCGGCTGTGCTGTCGGTTGCGCGGCCACTTGGTATCCCATCGTCGTCGCGATGACCACTGCTGACACAGAGCCGAAGGGCACCGGCACGCAGACGCCTATCGTGACGCCAAAGGGCGTCCTAGTACGCTCGTTCGCCAACGAGAGCGCGACGTCGCTGAAACCACCGTTATCGCGACAGCCCTCCATCTGCCGAGAGTCCGTACCGGCCCGAGCCGCCTCGGGGTGGCTGGCGGGGGAGGTTTGCCCGCCTAGTTCGTGACGAAGCCGACGACGATCTGTAGCGCGACGACGAGCACGCCGAAAGCAACAGCGATAGCGCGAACGTTTCGGCCGAAGCCCCGGACCTCCACCTTCAGTTCCGCGGTTTGCGTCTCCATCTGATCGATCCGGGTGTCCAGCCGTGCTTCCTGGGCATCGAGCTTCGCGATGATGTTCTGGCCGGCCATAGTGCGGATCTCCTGCACTGCAATGTACGCGCCGTCCTCGCTCATGCCAACGTTGCGCAACAGGTCGTAAACCTTCTTCTCGTCGGGCTCCTTCGGGATCTCCATGGCCACAGCGTAGCGCTCGTCCCCGTTGTCCGCGCGGTTCGGCCGGCCATCGCCGAAGCCACCGTTTTCGCGATAAGAGTCCTCCCCGGACGCTGTTAACCTGTGGTGAATGAGACCGCTAGCGATTGCCGCAATTCTCGCGTTGGGCAGTACTTGCGGTCTAGCTCAGCCGCTCAGATCCGATATCGGCGAGCCACCGTTTGCCGCGCTGTGGCACATCAATGGTGTCATAACGTCGGCGGGCGGGTACGGCATCAAGCTCGTCTTGCTCGCTGATTCCTACGACCTTAAGCTTCCGGGCCGCAGGGCGAGCAGTTGGAATTCGGGCGATGACGTTCAGCAGAGAGCCGGGATCATGGTTTCCTGCCGCGTGCCCGCGACCCCCGGCGGGGATCACGAGCGCCTGAAAGCGATCCTGGTGCTTAGCGGAAGCTGGCCGCGACGCGGCAAGAAAGCCATCGCTGTTCCCGTTCACGTTCGGGTTGGGGGTCTGGAATTCGGGGGTGTGCTGGAACCGGTGCGCGAGCCGCTCGATCGGGTGGAGTACCTCAGCGCCATGACCAAATGGCTGGATGGCCTTGGGAAGGGTCCAGCCCCGGACCCGGCCGGGCCGGTAACTGGATCAGGGGTCGAGCAGCTGGGTCCAAACGCGGTGCTACGGGCGATCGCCAGCGACGCCGACGAGGTTGTGACCATTGACGGCAAGAACACCCGCGTGGTGCTGCGTTTCGATCCGGACCCAGAGAAAGCCCGCATCGCGCGGCTCATGATGCGCCGGTGCAACGGGCTCTAGCGCCACATCGTCGAAACGGCCGCTTCCGCGGCGGGGGTCTGCTTGCCATACTGTCGGTCTTCGCTGGGTCAAAATCATTTTTTGTGCGTCACTGGTGGCTCGGGAACCGAGGAGCGGCAAGCATTCGAGTCGGGACCAGCGGCAGGTCCGCGGCACGGACGGCCGCGAGGGCATTCGACCCCGAGTGCGGCGCCGTATCTATCACGACAAGGTCTCGGGAGTCGATCCGCAAGGGTTGGTCGACCCCCCTTCGGCGGGCTGGATCTTGACGTAACGCTTGTCGCTCGCTTCCCTCAATGTGTCGAGCGTTTCCAAATCGCGAAGAGACGCAACCTGAACTGGTATCCAGAATCGAGGGATTAGTTCTCTTGATGAACGTCCGGCGGCTTCGCGAAAGGTAAAGCCCGTTGCCTGAGGTGGTGGGGTAAGGACATCCACATCGCCCTGCCCGGTGAGCACATGCATTTGCACGCCCTCTTTGGCCAGCTGCTGAGTCTTGAGAGCCGGATTCTCCAAATTGCCAGCACCACGCACAGACTGCAGGGCGATCAGCGCCTTTCTTGCGTTCTCTGGCGTGGAATCAATCATCAGATCCATGTCGTTAACGCGAGCCAGTTTCGGGCAATGAAAGGCCTTGGCCATGCTTCCGATGAGTAAGTACTCGACACCGTCTCTGTTAAACGCCTTCAGCAGCTTGGCACAGGCAGGAGTCCAAAGGCGCGGAAACGGAAACGTCATCGAATGCTAATTCTGCCACCTGCACAGTCGGGGCGAATTGGTGCACCGTGGACTGACAATACTCAGGACTCCCCAAATGGACAGATACCCGCCCAAGCTACCCGGCCTACCTCGCGGTCCAGAAGTCGAACCAAACGGAAGTGAACGGTTGCCCATGGGGATTCGCCCGCGACCAGCTGGTTCGCGCCGAACCGGAACTCGGTTGTCCTGTTGCACTTCGCCCTGGCCGCGATTTCGCCCCTTCGGGAATAGGAAGACTCTATCGACAGCGTGATCGTTCAGCTTGTGGGACGGATCTCCCACCAACTTTGTTACGCTACCGGTCCTGAGGTGAGGCGACGGAAGAGGATGGCAGCTGGCAAGCGGTCGGATTCTAGCGGCAGGAAGAACACGGGCGATTTCGACGGTCTGGCAATACTGAACCAGCTTAGGGGTGAGCTCCTAGACAAAAGGGCCGAGACTCTCAATCGGTGGCTGACGATCGTCGCCCTGTTTCTCACCTTCTTCGGCATCATCGTCACCCTGGCATCATTCCTTGGGTTTCAGAGGTTCTTGGCGATCGAGACGGAGGTTAGGGGACTCCTTGACCAAGTAAACAATCTTCGGGGCGAGATGACTTTCCACGGTGAGAGAACAGCTACCTTGGAGCGGAAGCTCGAAGATCTAGAGAAAGAGGAGGGTGATTTCGAAACGGCATCTGGCGGCGGTCCGGAATCCAAACCATCGGGAGTTTCGGGTGCTGGGGTCCCGCCGCTTTCCATCTTGGAGAATCAACCGCTTTGGATCCATTCTGGTTTTCTCAGCTCCGGCGAGAGCACAACCTTGGACCTGGACCTGCCGCGGGCGGGGGAGTACCGATTTGTTGGTGAATGCGACGCGGCATGCGGGGATTTGGATATGTTGCTATATCGTCGTGGTGGCCCCGACCGAATCGGACCACGCCAGAGATTGAGCCGGGATGCTCTTTCGGACGCCATACCGATTGTCGGCCTCGAAACTGCGGGGCCGGACAACGTTTCGATCGAGGTCATCATGGTTAGGTGCACCGAGGGCGAATGCTCCTGGGAGCTGCGGAGCTATTTGCGTTGAAGGCATGAGGCTCGGGAGCCTATTCATCCACCAAGGTCGCGGTTCTCCCAGGGGGCTGCTTGGGGGCCCACCCACTCCGACTCTTCGGTCTCGTGGAATCCACCGTTTGCGCGACGGGCTGGCCTTGGACCGGAGGGGCTAGATGTTGTGGTCGGGAGGGCTCAAGGGGCCGGGACCCCGCTCGGGCAAATGCGAATTGGGGCTACATCTTGTGCTGGGATGCATGGGAAGCCGGGGCCTTGGGCGGGCCGGGGGATGGTGCGGCGAGGATGCCGGTTGGTGCAGTCGAGGGCCGCGTGCCATCCGCGGCAGCGCCCGTCCCTGGACAGCAGCAGTCCGTCCCTACTCCAGGAAGAGTCGGGTCGCGAACGTCAGGACGGCAACAAGCAGGCCGAAGGCGATTCCGACGGCGGTGATGTTCCGGCGGGTTAGCTTCGCCTCCGCTATCAGGTCCGCGGCCAACGCGTCCAGCTTCGCTTCGTGCTGCGCGGCGCGGGCGTCGAGCTTGGCCTCGATGGCAGCAGTCCAGGCATCCAGCTTTGCTGCCTACGCCTCCATCTTGGCGACGATGTTCCGGCCGGCCATCTTGCGGATCTCCTGCACTGCAATGTACGCCCCGTCTTTGCCCATGCCAACCTTGGGGAACAGGTCGTAGAGCCGCTTGTCGTCTGGTTCATTCGGAGTCTCAATGGGCGCATGATAGACGCTCGGCCGGGTGTCTCCCCGCTCCGCCTTCCCGTCGCGGAAGCCCGTTTCCGCGACGGGAATCTGAAGGCCCCAAGACACTGGTCTCGAGCTCTGTTTTGGGTAACTGGTCCGTTCAAAGTGACCTACAATAGATGCGATGGCCCGGTATTCTTGGGTACAGTCCCAAAGCAAGAATCGCGCACCCAGTCTCACGGTCAGGAATGCTCGCGGGCTTAACGACTAAGCCGCATCATTCGGAGGGTTTGCAGGGGGAGACGGGAATGACTGAAGGTGTCAACACCAACGGGCGACGCACCACAAACTCAACCAAGCGCTCGGTGGGGGATCGGACTCACCAGGTGACCCAGTTGCTTGGATCGGCAGGCACGGTCGAGCGAGCCCTGAGGCGGGAGGCCGAAGCTGCGGGGCGCCTCCTCGGCTCGATCCGCCGAGTGGCGGAGTTCCGGGAGGACCTTTGCAAGCGGACGGAGCTGGCGGGCGGCCTCCTTGCGCAGCAGTCGGCGGTCGAGCGAGCCTTCAGGCGGGAGGTCGAAGCTGCGCGGCAGATCTTCGCCCCGGTCAACAGGCTCGCGAGGGTCCAAGAGGAATTTCGCCGGCGGACGGAGCTGGCGGGCGGCCTCCTTGCGCAGCAGTCGGCGGTCGAGCGAGCCTTCAGGCGGGAGGTCGAAGCTGCGCAGCAGATCTTCGCCCCGGTCAACAGGCTGGCGGAGGTCCAAGAGGAATTTCGCCGGCGGACGGAAGTGCCCGACGTGAATCGCACCAGGCTGGTCAGACCCCCGTCCCTAAGGTTCCCCTTACCAGCCGTGGCGCCGCTGCCGGCCCTGATCCGGCCATCCGGCAACAACCGGCGAAACGAATCCCTCGAACTCACGCTCGCTTCATTTGAACCGGCGTTCGCACACCAGTTCCGCGGAGCGAGGATTCGCAGTGAAGAGCGAGGTCCAGATTGGTTGAGGCAGGCGACCGCTTCGTTTCGAACACTTCTGCTTGGCCTGATTCACACGGCCGCGCCCGACGAACTCGTTTTACCTTGGGTGCAAGATCGGAAAACCCAGCTGGACCGGAACGGCCACCCTACGCGCCGTACGAAGATCGATTGGCTTTGCAGATCGATCCAGAACAGAGATTTCAGGGGGTTCGTGAAGAGCGAGCTCCATTCCATGCTCGGGGTGCTCGAACTCTTCAACCAAGCCGTTCACGTAAACGAATTTCCAGATCTCGAAGAGTCGTTCACGTTCATGGTCACTCGCGTAGAGTTTGCAATCCGCCAGATCGTGAAGCTGTCGGGTCGCCAGCGTTCCACCTAAGCAGCACTGCGCGGGTCGCATCCGGCGATCGACGTGATCATTGGGTCGACGGCGAACTGGAAGGCCGTGGAGACCCGGCCCGCCGCCTATCTGCTGGATCAGCGAGGTGTGCCCCGAGGGGGCGGGCAGCTCGGGCAATAGCTCGGCCAGCATGAATCCGTTCGGCGAGCAGTTGCTAAGCTGGCAGGCAGACAAGCCGTAGCGGCAATCTATGCCTCGAGCCACACTCCCCTCCGTCTTCCTAATTGCCGCGGCGCTTGGCGCTTGGGCGCAGGAATCGGAGCCGGGAGCTTCCGGGACCGATCGAGTTATCGAGGGTGAGATGCGATTACTGGAGATGGTGGTAGTCGTGGCCGAGGGTGTTCCCGGGAGAGAGGAGCACCCGCTAGGAACTGGCTTTCGCCTCATTCGTCCGGACCTGATCGTAACGGCGCGACACGTTGCCGATCAATGCAAACCCTGCTTCGTGGCCAGTTGGAGCCAAGACGGAAAGGCCATCGAGCTCGTGCAAAGGGTCGAGACCCCTCCGGACCCGAAAGCTGATATCGCCGCGCTTCTCCTTGAAAACTCGGGTCCGTGGGAGCACTTCCGCTTGACAGCCCAGCCCGCCATCGAACTAGGGCGGCGGGTCGGTTCCTTCGGGTATCCAGTAGTCGAGGATGGGTTGACACCGCGAATGTTGCTAGGGCACATCCAGCGCGTGTACGAGTACGAGGATGAGCACGGACGCTATTCGTACGCGGCCCGCGAGCTCAGCTTCCCGTCCTTCGGGGGACAAAGCGGGTCGCCGGTGTTCTCCAACGAGCTAAGTCCCGGAGCCCGCGAGAACGCTATCGCCGTCATCACAAACAGTACCGTTGTCCAGGCTCTTGAAGTTAAAGGTGCAGGTGCCTCGCCTACGTCGGCTTCGTGGGCGGTCGGGCTGTCGCTCTATCCCTTCGCCGACTGGTTGTCATCGCTGTAGCCGATTCAGTCGAGTGAATTGACATGCATTTGCACGTCATCTCGGGACACCATCCACACTCTCCTGCGGATTCTATCGCGGCCGCCGATGCTCGCTCTTAGGGGGGCCTACGCTGCTTGACGCGCCGGATTCGCGGCACTTGCAGATTCCGCTGCTTCGATGCTCCTCTTGGACAAGTCCCCGGCTAGCGCCGGCAAGGAAGTGGCGAACCGGACATCCGCAGGTGCGGATTCCCGCGCTCGAGGTTCGCGGTAGGCACCCGTCCTACGCGATCGGGGTTAGCTTCTTCCTGGCGACGAGGTCGTTGATCGCCTTCGCCAGCAGGGAGCGCAGGGTGCGTTCCTCTTGGGCTACCAGCATGCGCAGCTGGCGCGGCACCGGAGCGGGGAAGTGGGCACCGACGAGCCGTGCGCTCCCGGTCGTCGTGTTGGCGCGGGTCGGCTGCCGTGCGGGCGGAGGCGGGGCGGCGCTCTCGCGGAGCTCGGCGGTCAATGGGTTTGGCCTCGGCATCGATCTTCTCCATTCAGGCTCCTAGCTCTCGAGCCGCGAGCGAGCCCAGCCGAACAGGTCCCGAATCTTTCTCGCGGCCTTGCCCTCTGGCTCGTGCTCGAGCACGCCGAGTCCGACCGCGATGGAATGCTGGAATGCGACCCGGGCCCCGATGCGGCATGGCGCGACCCCCAGACCTCGGCTGGCCGCAGCCTCATCGGCCTGCTCCGCGAGGGGTCCTCTCGGTGGGGCCTGGTTGAGCACCACGGCGCTCGGAATCCGGGCCAAGGCGCAAATATCGGCGGTGGCGCGCAGGGCGCGCAGGTCAAGCACGGCCGGCCTCAGGGGCACGAGCGCGAAGTCGGCCGCCAGGGCGGCCGCCAGGGCGGACGACTCCGAATGCGGCGCCGTGTCGATCACGACTAGGTCGGCGCCGTGCCTCCTGACGGCGGCGACGGCGGGGGTCTCCGCGTCCCTGTAGTCGCTCCATCCAGCGGCGCTGGCCTGCGGGTCCAGGTCCACGAGGGCGGCGCGCCAGCCGGCGCGTTCTGCGGCAACCGAGAGATTGATGGCAAGGGTCGTCTTACTCGTGCCGCCCTTCTGGGCGACCAGAGTGAGTGTGTACATATCCCGCACTGTATGTTTCGCTGGCTCGCTTGTCGAGTCCTATAGCCCTCGAGCCCTATAGTCCGGAGAGGCTGTTAGACTTGCCCTTCGGTCCGGGTCTTCGGGGCGTCAGGGGCCGGGCAACCGGATTGGGCGGGTCAATGGAAGCAATGTTCGATGGGGCTCTAGGATCCTTGCTGCGAGGGGGAGTGCTTCACGGCAACGCGCAATCGCGTCCGCGAAGCGCTGAAGGCAAATGGAATCGCCTCCCACCTGGAGGGGCTGGCAATTCAGCCTCTAGTCGACTAATTGGCTCCTAGCGGTGTCCAGGCTTTGGCGGATGCCACCGTACTCGCGACAGTTGTCGAGCGGCACATTCGGGAAATTTGCCTTCTGCTCGGCCGCCTAGGGTCGGGTTTGACCGTCATTGCACTTCGTGGCGCGGCACTCCTCCGGTGCGTCGGTAAACTGGGTGTGGGATCGAAATGCCCAACAACCAGACGAACGGGCTGCATCTTCCGAGCCTCTCGATCAGCAACTTTCGGGGGATTCACCGCCTGTCGATCGGTCGATTGGGCCGCGTGACCCTTCTGGGCGGCCGAAACGGGATTGGAAAGACCACCATTCTGGAGGCGGTCCGTGTGTATGCGGCTCGAGCCCAACCACGCACCCTAGATGAGATTCTGGACCAGCGCGAGGAGATCTCACACCCGTTCGACGAAGATCGCCTCCCGGTAAGATCTCGGGATTACACCGCCCTCTTTTTCGGTCGGGACTCCACGCAGGACCAGGCTGTCGCGATTGGTCCGACTTTTCAACCGACTGAACTCGTCATGCAGCTATGCCCGCTGGAAGCCTTGGAAGTGGGCCAGCAGGAATTATTCACCGAGATTTCGATGGTAGGGGATTGGCAATTCCTGAGGGTCAGGTTCAGAGGGAGGGAGGTTTCATATCCAGCAATGCCGGTCGACCGCGATCCGCGCGTATCCGAACTGTGGCGTCGCCACACCCGCGCCCGGCGGCGTGGCCTATTTGAATTCGAGGAGTGGGGAATTCTTGACTGCGAGTCCTTGGGGCCCGGAGTCGCCGACAATTCGACACTCGCTCGATTCTGGGACGCCGTCGCGCTTACCGAGGAGGAAGACCTTTCGCTGCAGGCATTGCGGCTGGCTATCGGCGACATAGAGCGGATCGCCGTAGTAGGGGACGAGGGATCACGTTACCGGGGGACCGGTCGTCGCGTCGTCGTGAAAGTGCGGGGTCACCCTGTTCCTGTCCCTCTCAAGAGCCTTGGCGACGGAGCCACACGCCTATTCGCCGCGGGCTTGGCATTAGCCAACAGCCGCGACGGGTTCTTGGTGATCGACGAGGCGGAAAACGGAATTCACTATTCCCTCGAGCGTGACTTTTGGCGCGTGGTTCTGCGCACGGCGCATGAGTACAACGTACAGGTACTCGCAACCACTCATAGCAGCGATTGTGTGGCGGGCTTCGGGCTAGCAGCGGCAGAGGCCAAGGACATTGACGGAGTCTACGTCCGCCTCGACCGCCACGGCGATAGCCTGAGGGCTGTCGAGTACACAGAAGAAGAACTCCAGACCGTTGCGGGGCAGGGCATCGAGGTTAGGTAGCTCCGTGGCGGGCACAGGAACGGATTCAAAGCTCCTCTTGGTGGAGGGCGTCGACGAGGAGTATGTTGTTGCCCGGCTCTGCGAGCGCCACCAATTCATCGATAAGTTTGGCATCCTCGACACCAAAGGCTTTCCGAACCTCAAGGCTGCAATCAGTCCACAAGCTAAAGTCTCCGGTCGAGTCGCGCTAGGGATTCTGGTGGATGCGAACGACAACCCGAGGGCGCTGGGATGGTGTGGCGCACCAGTTGCGAGGTGCGGGATTCAATCCCCCGCCCCAAGTGGCGACGAGTGGGACCATCATCAATGGCGCTGGCGGCAGGCCTCGGGTGGGTATATGGTTAATGCCTGACAATGGGGCAGCTGGCCAACTCGAGGACTTTATCAGGGGACTGATTCCCAAGCGCGATCCCGTCTGGCCGCTGGCGTCGAACTACATCGATGGAATTCCCGCCCGCGACCGAAAGTTCAAGCCTCGAAAGATCCAGCGCGCCAGAATCCATGCTTGGCTCGCGGTGCGCGAAGAGCCGCGGCGGATGGGTGAAGCGATTCGCGCAAAAGACTTGGACGCGAATGCGCAACCGGCGAAAGACTTCATGGCTTGGCTTCGTCGGCTATTTGACTGATCCTGGGCCTTACCGCACATGCCTTAGACACCCTCCGAGAGACTCAGCGGTCCAGTCGGCGGATTGAGCGCAAGTTAGCGGTCGTCCACGAAACAATCCCCGCAGCCAGTTGGTTCGCGCCGAACCCGGGATATGCCGCCGCACTACTTGAGTGTCGCGGCCCGAGGCGCCGGCCGTAAGAGATGGTTGACTCCATGGCTGGCAAGAATCAGCCCACCGTCCCGCACCCGGAACTCCCGGCCATGGCTTCGCTGCGATGCCCAGAGGCGACAGCCCCCTCTTGGTTCAGCCCCGGAACAACGCGATCGCGGCCTCAATCTCCTTCGGCGGCACTTCCAGCATCGCGGCCTCGAGCCAATCCTGCACCGCCAAGCCATCAAGCCCGTCCAGCCAGCCTTCGGGCTCGCCCAGCACATCGTCGTTAGCGCCGAGCAGCACGATTCTCGGCGTTGCCTTGTGCAAGTACCGGCACGTCAAGTCGATTCCGCGGCTGCGCCAGAGTAGGAGTCGGGTCTCGATGCCGTCCTCCAGGGCCTCCGCCGGGGTCCACTCCAAAGCGTAGACAGGTGCCTGCATTGGCGATTGCGGATGGACTTCCATGCCGTCACTGGGCGAGCGGGCGAATCGGCTGCCGAGAGGCCGCCACGGCTACGTGACACCCGATGTCGCCCCGACAAAGGGTAGGCGAAGATTCCCGCCGCAACTTCCAAAGTCATCGTCTTCCAGTCGCTCATGCTCTCCAAGGTCGGGAGCGTGCTACGGCCCGTAAAGCGCATCCTCCCGTCGGGCGAGCACCCTACAGCGAGGAGGCTGCGCTCGCCTGGAGGTGCGACGTGTGGGTTCCGTTTGATCTGGCACATTTTTTCCGGGAAGTCTGGCATACCGGCAGACCGGTTCGGGGAACTGGGTAGTCGGCGAGTCAAGAGCTGGACTCCTTGCGGGGGATGACGGGAACGCGGTCGAGATGGCGGGTGCGCATCGACGGTCCTTCCAGTGTGACAATGCGGCCGCGCTCGAGGATGCGGTCGAGAATGGCTTCGGCGAGATCCGGGTCGTGCAGCACGCGGCCCCACTGCTCGAGCGGCTTGTTGGTGGTGAAGACCATCGCCCTGGCGAGCTTGTGGCGCTCGTTGACGACATGGAAGAGCACGTTGGCGGCATCGGGGCCGTGGGCGAGATAGCCCACTTCATCGACGAGGAGCAGCTGAGGCCGGACGTAGTCGGCGAGAGCCTCCCGCAGGCGGCCGTGGCGGGCAGCCAGGGAGAGGCGGTCGACCAGATCGTTGGCGGTAGCGAAGAGGGCCTCGTGGCCGTACAGGATGGCCTGGTAGGCAATGGCCGTGGCGAGATGGGTTTTGCCCCGGCCGGAGCGGCCCTTGAACACGAGGCAGCCGCCCTGGGCCGCGAATTCGGGAGCGAAGGCCGAGCCGAGCAGGACGGCCTCGAGCCCGGGCTGGGCCGAGAAGTCGAACTCCTCGAGGGTGTGCAGGACCGGGAAGCGGGCCTTGCGCACCCAACGGCGCAGGCGGGTCTGGCGGCGGTGCTCGATCTCGGCGGCGGCCAGGGCGGCGAGGAAGTCGCGGAAGGACCAGGCCTCGCGCTCGGCCTGTTCGATCAGCTCCGGGTAGGAGCGCCGGGCGCAGGCGAGGTTGAGGCGCTTGAGCATGGCTTCGAGCTCGGAGGGGGAGACGGCGGTCGGGGTCATGGGGAGCCTCCGGCGTGGCGGGCCGCGAAGGGGAGCGGGATCTGTTCCAGGGCCAGGTCGCGGGCGATGTCGGCGACCCGGCAGCCGACGCGCCCGCGCTGGCGCTCGAAGGCGGCGCGCAGGGCCTCGTCGCCGTGGGCCTGGAGCAGTTCGTGGAGCCGCTCGATCTTGTCGTTCCAGGAGTGCCGGTCGGCATAGATGATCTCGGTGATCACCTCCTGGGCGGCCGGCCCGAGCTGGAAGAGGTGCTCGCGCATGCTGTACTGGCGTCCGCGCCGGCCGCTGACCGCCTCCAGCATGGCGGTCCGGTGAGCCGGCAGGTTCGACACGCCGCGGCTGCCGGCGGGAAGCCGCGGGTGGTCGGCGCGATGGCGGCCGGCGACGATCCGCACCCGGTCGGCGAACAGGTGCAGGGTGCCGGGGAAGCCGCAGGTCTCCGGCGGCATGGAGTACTTGTTCGTCGCATGCTCGACCATGGCGGTCGGTCCCACGCTGACCGGCAGGCGCAGGGCCAGCTCGGCCGGCCGCAGCCGGAGCGGTCGCAGGCGGCGCCGCTCCTCCGCCAGCAGCTCGGCCGGGATGCGCCGCGTGGCCCGGCTCGGGCGACGCTCGTTTCCGTCCCGCAGCCAATCCGCCAGCTGCGCCTCCAGATCGGCCCGGTCCCGGAATCGGCGGACCTTGAAGAACGAGCCCTTCACCCAGCCGACGAGGTTCTCGATGGCGCCCTTCTGATTGGGACGCCCCGGCCAGCACAGGTCCACCCCCAGCCCCATGCGCTGGGTCACGTCGGCGAACACCGGGTTCCACTCCAGCACCTCCCCGGTCTTCGGATCCGACTTCAGCGCTGCCGACGAGGCGCGGTCGAACACCGCCAGCAAGGGAATCCCGCCCCAGTGCTGAAAGTGCTCCGCCAGCGAGCGCACCAGCGTCTCGGTGCGCTGGTCGGCGACCAGCTTGACCAGCGCGTAGCGGGAGAACTGCAGGCGGCTGCAGAAGAACTGCACGCGCTCGGGCGGGCCGGTCCCGTCCCAGCGCAGGCGCACCTCCCCGCAATCGTGCTGGCTGAACTCGCCCGCGACCCCTTCGAAGCGGGCCACCGGGCGCACGGCGCACGGGCGCAGCTCCCGCACCAGTTCGTACAGGGCGGATTTGCCCCCGCCGTAGCCGGCCCGCCGCACCCGTCGCAGCACTTCCAGCGTCTTCAGAGCGGGCTCCGCCTCCAGGATCGAGGCGACCAGATCCCGATAGGCCGCCACTTTCGAGGGCCGGCCGAGCCCGCCCTTCGACGGACTCGCCGCCGCCTGCAACGTGGTTTCCGCGCTGGCTGCCGCCTGCGCGGAGCGCGCCTCGACCTCCGCCCGGACCCGGTGGACCGTCCGCAGGGACACGCCCGCAATTCCCGCCACTCGCCCCTTGGGCAGTCCGGCCTTCAGCAGGATCTCGATTTCGAACCGCTTGGTCGCATCGTGCACCTCGGCACCCCCCTCCAGAGGAGGCCCTTCGCACGAGCCCCCGTCGTAGGGGGTACCGGTTTGCGTCTCGGAATTCAAACAGTCAGGGTGTGCCAGACTTTCCGGAATCTCTCGTGCCGGACTTTCCGGAACCCGCACGACGTGCCGCGGCGTCGCCCGCGGCTCATCGGTGCGAGCGGTCCAGGTCGGCTCGCGGCACTGCGTCGGAATAGATCGCCCTGTCCCCGTCGAGCCCGCTCTTGCGGCAGCGGAACAGCAGGTTCCCGTGCCCGGTGGCGGCCTCGTGCCAGCCGCGGCCCTGGTCGGCCGCCACCGGCCATGACGAGCAGTCGGCGAACACGCTCCGGAGGGTGCGCTCGGCGCGCGTCCGGAACAGGGCATCGTCCGGCCATCCGATGTGGTTGACGTACAGGGACCCGCCGTGCCGCAGGCTGGAGCGGGCGAGCCGGTGGAACTCGACGGTCAGCAGGTGCTGGGGCAGGGCACGGGGATTGGAGTAGGTGTCAAGGACGATCGCGGGCCAGTCACCAGGGTCGCTCCGCAGGAAGGCGCGCGCGTCGGCGGCGACGAACCTCCCGGGCGCTACCGGCTCCCGGAGGAAGAGCCCGGCGATCCGCCGCTGGGCGGGGTCGATGTCGACGAACGTCACGTCCAGCCCGCAGGGCGCCCCTCGGCCCATCGTCATGCCGGCCGCGCCGAGCACCAGCACGCGGGTCTCGCCCGCCTCGCAGAGGGTTTTCTCGATCCGCTCCGCGTAGTCCCAGCCCCTGCCTTCCGCATCGGCCCGCGAGGCGGCCTGTCCGGAGACATCGAGCACGCGGCCGCCGTCTTCCAGCTCGATGATGCGGTAGTCGGCGTATGCGTTCCGCTCAACGTAGCGGGTCGCCTCGACCCACAGGTCCAGGCCGGGCCAGACGGCGAAGGTGACCAGCGCGAGCGCCGGGACGCTGCGCCGATGGGCCGCGACAGCAGCAAGGCAGAGCGCGCCGACCAGGACGATCGTCGCGGCGGCGGTCCCGAGGAAGCGCAGCAGCACGAACGTGGTCAGCAGGGCGCCGGAGACGTTGCCGACGGTGGAGAGGGCGAACACGCCCCCGGCGGTCCTGGACGGATCCGCCACCGGCGCGCAGGCGTGGGCCAGCAGGACGCACTCGGCCAGCAGCCACCCGACCGGGGCAATTCCGACCACGGAGTAGACCGCGACCCGTGCCATTTCGGGACCCGGCAGGTCGAACGCCAGCAGGGTGCCGGCCCCGCTCAGCCAGAACGCCGCCCACGCGGCGGCGGCCGACAGGCGAACGGCCAGCCGCGGACGGGGATCGCCGGACCGGGCAAGGCGTCCCCCGCGACGGTACCCGCCGGCCAGGGCCGCCAGGTAGACGGCCAGCAGGACCGCCGTCACGGAAACGGAGCTGCCGGCGAACGGCACCATGCGGCGCAACGCCAGGATCTCGGCAGCGAGGGAGGCGTAGCCCTCCGCCAGCAGGATGACTCCGATCCCCGCCGCGGGCAGGGGCGCCAAGGGCCTTGTCCGGATGCCCCAATCCATGTCCTAGCGCTCCATCCGAGCCGACCGCTTCGCGGCCGCGTCACAGTCCAAACACCGCAGCCATCCCTCGCGCTCGTGCGACGACGCGAGCTCCATACCCGGGCAGGCCTCGCGGAGCGTGAGCGGGTCGCCGGTGCCGATGGAGTCGTAGAGCGAGTCCTGGCTATGGACAATCCACTGCGACCCGTGGCGGCCGGCGACCTCGAGCAGCTCGCCTGTCGCGCGGCCGTCGACCTCGAAGCGGATCCGGGCCGCGTCATCCCGCCTCGCGTCCCAGGCCGCCCCCGCGCCGTCGTCCCAGGCCTCGAGAGGAGAAAAGCGCACCTTGAACGGGGCCGGCTCGATCGTGCCCATTGCGACGGGCGACCGGGAAGGCTCGGGAACCAGGGGAAAGCCGTCGAGCGCGGTGTGGATCCGCACGCGGAGCTCCTCCCTAGGCCGTCGTCGGGCATGAAAGTCCCGCTCGAGCCGGGCAATCGCCTCGACGGCGCTGCCCGCCTCGCACTCGAAGGGAAGCTCTCGGTGCGGCGGATCCGGATGGTGATAGACGGCGTAGCGCCTGGTGGCCATCACTCAACGCTAGGGCAGCCGGTCCGATCCGACAAGAGGGCGCCGGCCTTGCGGGGCGGCACCGGCGGGAACGCCCGCCCGGTCAGGGGAGGCGGAGGCCCCGCGCCTCCACCGCGCGCTCGAAGGCGGCCTGCTCGGCGGGATCCTCGAAGAAGGCACCCATCTCCAGGGCCTCCTCGATCGTGAATTCCCCGAGCAACTCGGGCTCGCTCGCGACCCCGTCGGCGTCGAGCTGGAACCGGTTCGCGCGCGCCAGAAGCTCCTCTTCGGACATGGCGTCGTACTCGGCTCGCGTCGGCATCGCCTTGAGCATATCAGCGCCCCCGCCCCGGCTCGCCCTCCGGGGGGGTGGCGGGCGGACAGTTCGGCGGTCCGTCGTCGGTGCCGGCCGGGACGGCTTCATCTCCGGCATCCTGTAAGTGACGTAACGCGAGACCAGCTCGGCGTGTCGGGAAGGAGGCGGTCGAGAAGATCACAGAGCGCCGTGACGCGTTACTTGAAGACCTGCACGGTATCTACTCGGGCGCGCCGAGCACGATTAATAAGGCTTATAGGAGAGCGCAGGAGGCGCTTAAGCAGTATGAGGAGATGACCTTCTCGGATGCCGAGATTGATGCCCTGCTCCCGGGTGAGCTCAGAATAGGTGCTAGGCCCGATAGGGGGAGCGACTGACACCGGAGGGGTTTTATCCCTAGCCCCGCTGTGCCGAGGCCATGCAATGCGGGACTCCTTCGGCTAATTGCCTTTGCTGGCGACTGTCAATCAGACGAAGATCGCCCCTCCCGGTAGTTCCAGGTCTCGACGAAGAACTCGATGAACGTCTGCGAGGCGTGGATGGCGAGACGGGCATGCCGGGCTTGCAACTGGTAGGGATGCTTGCCGTGGCCATGAGTCGAGCCGGCGTGCGTGCGCAGGTCCGCAATGCCGTGCACGACGGACCACAGGCCCTGCAGCACGCCACGCACGTCCTTGTCTGCTTTGTCAGCAGGATCCAAGCCGAGTTCACCCATGGCTGTCTTGAGCTGCGAGCCGATTTTTTCCGGGCGGGGTATGGTGAGCCCTTTGTCGGCGATATAGCTCTTGAGCAGCGACTCGAGGGCGGCGCGGGATGCAGTGATCGCAACCGGTGGGTCGTTCTCGACAGCGAGCAGGGCACGCTCGAACTCCTTGCGAACGGTATCGAGTTCTCGGTCCTGCAGCAAATGCTCCAGCAACCCGGGCAGGAGCGTACCCGGCCGGCTGTCGATGGCCGCGAGGGCGTCCTCGACGGCAGGAACGATGGCGTCGAGCTCCGACCGGGCCCTAGACGCGGGGGTCAAGTCGAGATCATCTGTATTGATGGCATTCAGCCGGGATGCAGTATCGACCGGCAGGATGGGGGCGGCCAGCGTTTGGAGTCGGACGACCAGGTCGCGAACGGTCAGCGCGAATGCGTACTGTTCCTGGCCGTCGTCGATCGAGACAGGGAAATGGAATTCCTTGATCTCGGCGAGGACTTCCGCGAGCCTCTCCTTCTGCACCGCCCCGAATGCGGGTTTTCCCTGGGTTTCCATCGCCGACAAGCCGCTAGCCCACCGGATCCAGTTCCCGCAGGGTTCTGAGAAGGAGGTTCATGGCCTGCGCGACTATCCTGTGCTCGTCGCTGAGGAGCGGAACCGTTGCCGGCGCGCCCGGCGGCTTCAGCGGCAAGCGGGCACGGACGCGGACGGAGCATCCGTCCGGGAAATCGGCCTCGAAGTCGACATCCGCGCACAGCGGCTGATCCTGGGAGTCGGCGACCCGCACGACCCGCACGTGATCGGAAAGCCGTTCGGGAAGTTCCTGGAGCATGCTCCAACATCTACCACGGTTGGGGGAGAGGCTCCGCAGCGCCCCCTCAAACATGTCCGATAATTGCCTTTACTGGGGACCGTCAATCAGACGTGGAGCGTTCTCCCCGGTGGTTCCAGGTTTCAATAAAACCCTGGTCCGGTCCGAGCCAGCGCGGACCGCTCAGCACGCGGGTACCTTGGGGGCTGATCATACGTGGTCCATCGGCAGAAGCCACGCCCATGCAATGCGGCGCTCAAGAGAGACCGATTCCACCAGCGCCGCAGTACGCTCCGGCTCTCTCAGTGCGGGCAGCCCGGCCGCGCTTGATCGCATCTCCGGCAATTTCGTTCCGGTTGCTCGCGTGACGGCCAGTCGGATACAGGGAGCACGGCCGGGCGGATCGCCAGGCCACAGCCAGGCCTCCAGCCGGCCGCCGGTTTCGGTGGCAGCCATGCGCCAACGCGGCTGCGGCTCGACTGTGCCACCATTCATTCGCAGTGCCTTGGCAAGCAGCGGGCGCAGCGGGGCCAGATCCTGATCCCCGGGTCTCGGATCCAGGCGTCCGAGACCGGTCTCGAGCGTGCGGCAGACCAGCCGGGCAGGCCGAGCAGCCATCCGCTCCAGCACGCCATCGCGTTCCAATAGATCGGGTCGCAGAGATTGTTTCAAAGGGGGACCGCCTCCGCCTGCCCTCGGATCCAGGCGGGTTCGAGGGAGTTTACACACTCCCGAGGCCCGTGGCAAGCGGTCATCGCCGATTCGCCGACCTAGCTGTTTTCGGCATCGGGCCGAAAGCGAGGATTCATTCAAGTTTGTCGGAAGCCGCGCCTATGGCCGAGGCGCAGGCGAGTCACAGGCCTCCTCGTTGACACGCATGTACGCAGCCAGGAACCTATCCAGGATTTGCGACAGACTCGACAGGATGAGACTGACGCCGCTGCCTCCGTGCTGGCCGACAGAACCGTCAATCCAAGTCGACGCAGTACCGAGTTGCCCGTGTCTATCGAAAACCACCTTTCGGATTTGGACACTGGTGCTGAACGCCAGACCAGCCACGCTGACGTTGACGTACAGGTGCGCACCGTCCGCCGTGCCCCGGTCCTCCGTGTAGAGGCGCGCCGCCCGCAGGCGGCTCTCCGCGGCTGCCTGCAGGGCCTCCCGGGTGAGGCCGACGGCCGCCGCGTCCTCGTGCAGGTCCTCGACCCCGAGCAGCATGGGACGGCAGGCGTTGAACAGCTGGAAGCGCTCGACCCGCTGCATGGCGCGCTGGATGTCGGTGTCTTGGCCTCGTGCCGGCAGCACCAGCAACGCGGAGAGGGCGAGCAGGGCCGGAACCCGCAGCATGCGGACAGCTAGCAAGGCGGTGGAACCCTTCGGGAACCGTCCCCCTTCATGTCCGATAAGGGAGGGATTATCGGACACTTCTCCCCGTAGCGGCGACGGCACGCCTCTCCTCGGCCTCGCGAACTTTTCGGCTCTGCGGGGTCTCCGGCCGAGCCGCCCACGCCTCAGCGCTCACGGCGACACGAAGCGGCGGAGGGCCTGCCCGCCCCCCTCGGTCTCGTACATGCGCAAACCCGCCCACCCGATTCGAGTAGACCGCCGAAGGGATGCGGCAGACGAACTTTCCGCGACACATCGCGGGCTCGCGGGCGAGGATTCCGCGCGCTCCGCGATATGGTATCGGCGTGAGAGAGCCGAACCGAGGAACCGACCCGGCGCAGGACTTCGCCGAGATCTGGGAGAGCGAGCGGCGCAACGCGAGCCACCTGCGCGTGATCACCGGCGCCCTGATGGTGCTGCTCCTGGCGATGGCGACGGGCTGGTGCAAGTCGGCCAGCCGCACGCTCCAGCCGGTGTTCGTGCGGGTGGACGACGTCGGCCGCGCCGAGGCCCTCGACTACGAGGCCATGACCTGGCAGGGAGACCCTCTCGACCCGGCCACGAAGTACTTCCTGCGGCAGTTCGTCACGGATCACTACTCGCGCCGGTTCGCGACGGTCGAGAAGCGCTGGCCGCAGTCGCTGGCGTTCCTTGAGCGACAGCTGGCCGCCGCTGCTGCGGAGGCCCTGCAGGGAGAGATCGCGGAGCTCTCGGCCGGGATCGCCCGCGAGGAGCGGGCCGTCGAAAACCTCGAGCTGCGCGTCATGGCGCGCCCCGAGGAGCCCCACGAGGCGATCGCCGACTACGATGTCGTGCGGCTCCTGCAGGCCCGGGAGGTGGCCCGCGAGCGTTGGACGACGAGCATGCAGTTCGTCTTCCGTGACATCGACCCCTACGAGGTTACGTCCAACCCGATCGGCCTGACGATCACCTACTACGCCTCGGACCGGTCGTCGTCCTCGGAGTAGGCCCGTGGTCCCCTGGCAGGTGGCGACGGGCCTGACGATGGTGATCGCCGGAGTCTCGGTCTTCCTTCTGACGGAGCGGCTGGACTACCTGGCCGGCTTCTGGGGGCCGGTCCTGGGCGAGCACGGCGGAGCCCTGGCCGCCCCGGTCGCGACGGCGCTGGCAAGCGTTTTCGCGGCGATCCACTGGGCCGCGCGGAAGGCGGGCCTCGGCGACTTGGGCAGGAAGGTTGAGCACATAGATCGGGGGCTGCGCGAGGTTGCCGGGGCGCACGACCGCGAGCTGGCGGAGGCCCTGCGCCGGGACCGCGCGGCGGAATGGGGCACGGGCGGGCCGGCCCGCTAACGCAATCCAGGCTCCAAGGCCCCCCTCCCGCAGGCGTTCGCGGCAATGACGGCCCCACCGCCACGAACCGATGCGCTCGAGTTCGGCTTGGGCGGTCGAGCACCTCGGCCAGCTCCCGGCAGCGACAGCCTCCGACTGACGCCCACGCCTCCCGGCCTTGCGCCACGTCCTCGTCGCCGGTACCGGCCGGCCCGGCCGGCATCGCAGCCGCGAGGAATCCCGGGACTAGCAACCAGGGCATCGAGATCCGGAGAAGAATTCGCCTCGCGTTTGCACTCGTCGCCGTTCCCTCCCTCGGATTCGTCACCGTCCCGGGCCGGTCCTCGCGCGCCCTCGGTGGAAGAGCCGCTGCTGCTCGCCCGGTGCCGCCGCGGGCGGCCGAGCAACCTCGATCCCGGTCGCCGCCTGCCCGGGCTCGGGCCGCAAGGCGGGTTCCCTCCCGTTGATCCGCACGACGCCGCGCCCCTCCGGGTCGTGCTCCTCCTCGCGCCCGCGCGCCAGGTCGAGCGTGTAGTCGCTGATGCCCTGCGCGTCCCTGGACGCCCGGTAGATCTCCCGCGGGTCGTCCCGCAGCGCCTGGATCCACGAGCCGACGTAGGCTGCGTGCCGCGAGGGGTCGTGGCCGAGGTCCAGCCGGTCCCCGGTCATCATCGAGCTGATCTCCGCCCGCAGCTCCTCGCGGGCGTAGTGCGGGGAGGCGAATCCCTCCTCGATGCCCTTCACCAGCGTCTCCCGGTTCAGCCGGGCCGGGTGCCCCGTCCAGTGCCCCAGCTCGTGCAGCGCCGTCTGGTAGTACTTCGGGGCGTCGGGGAACTGCTCCCGGTAGGGCAGGATCAGCCGGTCCCGCCTCAGGTCGTAGTAGGCCCGGTTCTTGCCACTGTGCTCGATGACGGCGCCCGACCCCTTCAGGATGCGCTCCGCCTCTCGGTGCACCTCCCAGCCGCCGCCACCGCCGGGCAGCTCGCGTCTCGGGAGGCCGTCGCACTGCTCGGCGTTGAACACCGTGTACGTGTAGACGCGGGGCGAATCCAGCGCCCGAGTCTCGTAGACCGGCTTGCCCTCGACGTCGAGCAGTGGCTTGCCCTGGCTGTCGCGGGCCAGCCGCTTCTGCTCGAACTGCCAGAAGAGGATCGCGCAGCCCTTCTCGCCCCGCCGCACGTTCCCGCCCAGCTCCCGGACCTGCTTGTAGGTTCCCCAGCGATGATCGTGGTAACCGCGTTGGTCGGCCGTGCTGGCCAGCCAGACGGAGTTGCCGCCACGGTACTGCTTGCCGGTCTTGACATTCGCCGGCAGCGGCTTCTCGCCCGGCTTCCAGGCCTGTGTCCACCGGGCCGTGCCCTCCTCGATCTGCTGGATGAGGGTCTCGGCGACGCGGCGGTAGTACTGGTCGAGCCGTTCCAGGCGGTCGGCCGCGCTCGCCCGCGAGGGCCCCCTCCTAGACGCCATGCCGGTTCCTGTCGGCGGGGCCATCGGAATCGTCGTCGGCCTCGAGCACGTCCTCGAGATCGACGTCGTCGCGAAACGCCCCGTACTCGGCGGCCTCGTCCGGGTCCAGTTGGACAAAGTCCGGCGATGCCGGCCCGTGCGGCCCGGATCCCCTGTCACCGCCGTTTCGATTCGACCCGCTACGCTTCATCGCTCTCCCTTCCCGGGCAGGGTCAGCCGGAGCGCGGGGAGCGGCCTGCGAGCCCGGCCCCCAGCGATTCGACCGCCCTGTACACGGTCCTCCGAGCGTAGGCAAGGGGCTTGGGCTTGTCACCTCTGGCGGCCGCCAGCTCGGTTACCAGGGCCTCCGGATCAGCCCCCTCGCGAAGACGCTGCCTCACGCGGGCCCAGTCCCGTCCGCTAGGGGAGCGGTCGCCACCGACTCGCCGGGCCGGGAGCCACGCCGGCCGCGGCGCCGGCACCGCGCCAGCTGCCGGCACTGGCGGGTCCGTGGGGAACTCCTCGATCCGGGCGACGCGCCCTGAGGAAACCACGACCGCGCACCTTGTCCCGCCGCGCTTCCAATTGTTGAATCCCGGGATTCGCAGCACGCGAGCGACATCGAACACCTGGGTGTCGGCACCGTAGCGGACCGCAAGACCCCGGGTCAGAGCCTCGGCGCGGTCGTGGTCGAGTTCGCCGCGCGGCACGCTCCACAGGACCTGGTAGCGGCCGGGCGAGGAACGCACGACGTGGGTGGGCAGGGGCAGCCGTCCCTGCTTCGAGTCGCCCAGGATCCGCGCCAGCGCCGCGTCCCCGTCCTCGTCGATGTCAAGGTAGACTCGCATGACCTCGCCGATCGAGGCCTTGGTCCGTCCCCAAGAGCCGGGCCGGACCGGGTTTACGCCGAGGAAAAGATCGTGCCGTTGTGCGTTGAGGTGACGCAGCCAGGCCTGCGTGCGTTCCGAGGCCGCCACCTCGGCGGAGCGGATCACTTGCAGGCAGCTGCCGCCGTCACGGCCTCGGGGGAACGCCACGAGCGAGACACGGTCGCGCGGCTCGAACTGGGATCGGATGTACTCTCCTGGTTTCAAGCCGCGAGGGTACCCGCGGGAAGGCCTCGAGTCCAGCCTCCGGGAGCCGCTACAGGCCGGCGAGTTGTCGCAGCCTATGCTCGACCCGCCTTCGCCACCGGCGACGCTTCTCCTTGGCCGTCTCGATCACGTTGCCGAACTGGTCGTAGTCCGCTGAGGGGTGCCAGCCAGCGATGGCACCCTGCTCTGGCGGTTCGGGATTGTCGCCGGCGGCCGGGTCCAGCCGGTTGAGGTAGGCCAGCAGGGCCGGCAGGTTCCCATTCCAGTGCCGCTCCAAACCGGACCGGAACTCCCTCATCTGGGCGGGGCTGGGCGGTAGGACGACGGGCTGGTTCCCTGCCACCCGGTTCTGGGCGCTCTCGAACGAGCCGTCGTCCAGCTCGTAGTCGGAGCCGCCCTCCCCGAGGCCTTCGTACTTCTCGACAAGCTCTTCGTCGGGCTCGTAGTCCAGGTCGCCCGGCTGCTGCGCGAGTAGGAATGGGACGCCGAGGGCCAGCCCGAGAACGAGGGATGGAATTGATCGCATGGTCATGGCCGGGATTGTAAGTCTGGATCACGTCCGGGGCAACCGGCCGGAAGGGGCCGGACAGCATCTGGCCGGTCCGCCACATTGAGGAAGGCAGTTTGCGCGCTCCGCACCCGGTCTTGGTACCTTCGAGGACCATCACGAGTGAGGTATAAGGCCCTTGCAACAATCCCCGACCGCCCGATGGCCGCCGGGAGGCCTCCGGAGAGAGCCCGCGGGCGGAACGCGCGCAGGGCGAGGTAACTCGGCGCGCCCCGGGCATCTCCGATTCATCATCGGAGGCAAAATGATAGAACACTACACGAAAGAGCACCTCAACGACCCCTACCCGGGGCTGTTCCAGAACCCCCCGCTGCTGAGGCCCAGCTTCGATGCCGACCACAGCCAGCCGCTGGTTCGGTACCGGATCCTGGTCGACGGCAAGGAAGACGCCACGGGCGAGTTCCACTGCGCCCACGACTACGCCGTGGACAGCGTGACCGGCATGCTGCATCGCGGCCGGTACGCTCCCGCGGGGAAGCTGCTGGCCGAAGTCGAAGTCTACGACGACGCCCGGAACTTGCTCGGCCGGGACAGGCAGATTCGCACCAAAGTGGACGGCCAGAAGACCGTCCAGTGGGAGAGCATCGCCGGCCGCGCAGCACGCGCCGAGCGAACTCAAGCCGCGGTCCGCGCGATGCGCCGGGCCTTGCCCGCCCGCTAGCGCTCGATCCCAGGAAGCGTCCGGGCGCGCTTAGCCAGCTCTGCGGAGCGCGGCAGTTCCGCCCTCTCCACGCGAGCACCATCCAGTTGCGCCCCCTCCATCCGGGCTCCCTTCAGCTCACCTGCCACAAGCCGGGATTCCCGCAAGTCCGCCCCCGTCAGGTCCGGCCCGTGCCAGCCGGGCGCCGTGGCCCCGACCAGGGAAACGCCCCGCCCGCGGATCTCCCGCATGTCGGTGTTGTCCAGCCGTGCGTGGTGCAGGTTCGCGCCCTCGACGTCGGCCCACGCCATCCGGGCATTGGCGAGGTTGGCCTCGCCGAGGCTGGCGAGGCCCATCCGGGCATCCTCGAGCACGGCGGCCCTCAGGTCCGATTTGCGCAGGTCGGTCTTCTGCCCTCCATGCTCTTCGAACCGCGCTCCGGAAAGATCCGCCCCGACGGCGCGAATGCCGTACATCCTCGCTCCGTCGAAACGCGCCTTACGGCCGTTCGACCCGCTCAAGTCAGCAGCGCCCAGGTCGGCGTTCGTGAGATGCGCCTCGCGGAGATCCGCGTCGGTGAACCGCGCCCCGTATGCGACCGCCTCCCGAAAGGATGCCTTTCGCACCTTCGCGCCGTGGAGCCTTGCGTCGATCAGCCTGGCTCCGTCCAGCTGAGCTTCATTTAGACGCGTTTCCCGCAGGCTGGCCCCCGTGAGGTTCGCGCCCCGCAGGTCCGCCCCCTCCAGGTTCGCTCCGTTCAGCCTGGCCCCTGCGAGCCGCGCCCCCCGCATATCGGCACTGGAAAGGTCCAGGTTCGAGAGGTTCAGCCGCTCCAGGTTGAAACCCCGCAGGTCCGCCCTGCGCCCTTCCTTGCCGCCCGTCTGCAGCCAGACCTGATGCTCGCCGACGAGCCTGCGCAGCTCCGCCGCGCGCTTCATGTCGACGATGCTCTCGGCGACGATGTCCGCGAATTGCTGCAGGGCCCGCTCTTCCGCCACGGCTAGCTCCCCTCACCGGGCTGGGGCCAGAAGGTCCGGGTGTCCCAGCCGTCTCCCTGCGCCCCCAGCACCTGCAGCGCCGAGGACACCCCCCGCTTGCCGTCGCGTCGCTCCACGTGGATCACGAGGTCGATCGCATCGGCGATCTGCATGCACAGCACTCGCCAGGACATGCCGTCGGCACCCTGCAGGGCGCACGAGGCCAGCCGCGAGAGCGCGCTCTCCGCGTCGTTGGCGTGGATCGTGGACAGGCTCCCGCCGTGCCCCGTGTTCAGCGCCTGGATCAGGTCGGCGGCCTCCCCGCCGCGGACCTCGCCCAGGAGCAGCCGGTCCGGCCGGTGCCGGAGGGAGGCCTTGACCAGGTCGCGGATCGTCAGCCCGGACTCGCCCAGCTCGCGCGCCTCCATCTGAAGCAGGTTCGGCGCCCCGAGCTGGATCTCGGTGGTGTCCTCGATCACGACGATGCGCTCGTCGTCCGGAATCAGCCCGGCCAGGGCCTGCAGCAGCGTCGTCTTGCCGGAGCCGGTCCCGCCCGCGATGAGAACGTTCCGCCGGTCATGCAGGTGCCCGGCGGCCTCCTCGAGCACCGGCCGCGGCAGCGAGCCGAGCCCGACAAGATCCTCGGCGGTGAACTGCCGCGTGCCGAAGCGCCGGATGGTGATGGCCCCGTGCCTGACGATCGGGGGCAGGACGATGGCGACCCGCGAGCCGTCGTCCAGCCTGGCATCGACCATGGGCAGCTTCTGGCCGGCGTCGAGCCCCAGGGGCCGCGCGATGTGGATCGCCGCGGCGTAGATGGTGTCGGGGTCGAGCCCCGGAGCGCCCACCTCGACGAGGCCGTCGGCCCCGCGCTCGACGAAGTACCTGCCGGGGCCGTTGATCATCAGCTCGCTGACCGCCGGGTCGTCGAAGGCCTTGCGAACGACCTCCGGCAACAGGGACAGGACGCGGTCGAGCGCCGCCATCAGAACCCTCCTCCCGGCTCGAACCGGCCCTCGCGCACGGCCTCCCAGTAGGGCTTGTCCCGCGGCAGGAACCAGGGCTTGAGGTACACCCGCCGCGCGGTGTCCGCCGAGAAGCCGTCGAACGGGACAACGATCGCCTGGAAGGTCTTCAGGTTGCGGAAGTCGTCGGCGAGGAACCGGGGCTCGCGCCGCGGTTGGTAGGACCGGCCGGCACCGACGCTCGCGCGGGCCCCGCCCGCCCTCCCGCTTAGCAACGAGACGCCCGCCCGGGAGGCGTTCTCGCTGAAGGTGTAGCTCGGCTTGAGCCGCTCCACCGTGCCGCACATCTCGCTGGCAACCCTGGAGGTGTCCTCGTCCGCCGACGTCAGGAAGATCCGCGTCCGGAACGACTGCAGCAACGTCTTCCACGCGGTGCCCCGGGTAGCGCTCTGCAACGACGAAATGGACTGCGTGGCGACGAGCGGGATGACCCGGGACTGCCGGGTCATCGGGAAGAGCTTCTCGTCGCCCGCCGGCTCGTCCTCGCCGACGGTTGCGAAGCTCTGGTACTCGTCGCAGACGAAGACGGCGGGCCGGAAGTAGCGCTCCGGATCGGCGGCCATGTCGGCCGGCCGCTGCAGGGCGGCCTTTAGCCAGGCACCCTTGAGCATGACGCCCACGGCCCGCGCGAGGGCGTCGTTGGTCCCGGTCGGCATGTTGAGGCACAGCACCGTGCCGTTCTCGATCAGCTGCCGGAGCCCCGGCAGCTGCCTCAGCAATGAGGGGATCTCGCCGCTGAAAGTCGTCCCCTCCGCGGGATCCTCTTCCGGGCCCGGCGGCCCGGGGCAGAAGACCCTGGCCACGTCCGGCTGGTCGAAGATCCCCAGGAACGACGAGACGCCCTCGATGATGGACTTCTTGAGCTTCTCCTCGTGCTGCTTCCACTGCTTCTCGAACCAGCGCTCGAACGCTTCCAGCCGCCCGTCGGCATCCGGCGCGACAGGCGGCCTTGAGGGCCGCACGCGCTCGACGGAGACCCCGGCCTGCTCGAGCACGTCGAGGAGCTCGCGCGTCTGGGCCGCTGAGTACCCCTCGCCCTCGCGCGCCCAGGGTCCGTGCGGATGAAGCTTCGCGGCTAGTGACTTCAATGCCTCGCCCCGGATCTTGACCCGCATGGGAGGCTCCTCTCGCACCGCGTCGCGGGCCCGCTCGAGCGTGGCTTGCATGAGCCCGTCGTCGATCGCGCACCTGTACAGGTCGCGGAAGGTCACCCAGCCGCCGCCATGGATGCGGTGCAGCTCGATGATGTTCCGCAGCAGGTTCGTGGAGGCCTGCTGCCAGAAGGGCTCCTTGCCCCGCCCGAACAGCTGGTTCAGCAGCGAGCCGAGCTGGTAGGCCAGCGAGTAGGAATCGACCCTGGGCTGGTCGAGCGGATTCCATTGCCAGCGGCAGCCGACGCCCAGCTCGGCGTAGTCGCCGCCACGCCCGCAGGCCTCCAGGACGCCGCGGACCTGGCGGCAGAAGTCTCCCTTGACTTCGAGAACCAGCCCGCTAGCCCGCCTGTCGGGGTCCGGCGATTGCCAGCTGAACAGCTGCGCCGCGAACGGTCGCATGCAGGCGGCCGTCTTGCCGGAGCCGGTCCCTCCGAAAATGACGGTGCCCGTGAACAGGCCCAGCGCCGGGAGCGTGAGCCACGAGGGGTTCTCCGCCTCGACGGGATCGACGGGGTGGTGCTGTTCCCCGATGACAATGGCGGGCTCGGGCTCCCGGCCTCCGAGAGGCCACTCGGGGAGCCTGCTGCGAATCGCCCCGAGACGCCGCTGAGGGCCCCAGACCTCCCATGCCGAGAGCAGGAACGAGCCGGCAACGGCGACAGCCGCCGCGGGCCAGACCCAGTTCCACAGCCGGCACGCCCAGTAGAGGCCCGGATCGTAGACCGCGACCAGATCGAGCGCGGGGACCTCGCCGGGTTCCGGCCAGCGCTGGAAGTGCCAGCGAGCGAGCACCGCGACCGAGCCGGCGGCGACTAGGGCGAGCGAGCGCGCCGTCACCGCGGAGCCCCCCGGGCGGAGCGCCCGCCTTCCCGCAGGGATGCATGCGCAGGAGCGACCCCCTGGGATGGGATCATGCCGCGCAGCGGCGATCCCGTGCCAGTCCGCAGGGCCCGTAAGGGGGGGTCGCTCCTGCCAGGCGTGCCAGGCGCCGGCTGGCTCGCCGGAGGCCCGGAACCGCCGCCACGGCAGAACGTTGCGCGGCAACCCGATGCCGCGGACCGAGCGAACAGGCTGCCGCAGGCGCGGAACGAGCGCGCGGCAATCCGAACTGGCACGCCACGCCTCCGGGTGCCCTTTATCCGGCTCGGCGCACCTAGCACGACAACCCCGTCAAGCCCGCCAACGCGGATAGCCGAACCTCCACTCCGTCCACGCCGATCTTGCACCCCTGCGCTGAATTCCCGCCGTCCCGCTTTCGTCCCTGCAGATCGGCGGCAAGGGCAATGGCGCCGTTCAGCCCTCCCCACTGGGCCATCGCCGTGTCGTCGAAGGCGGCGATGGCTTCCTCGACCCGATCCAGCTCCTCCCTCTCCGCGGCGCTCAATCCGGACGGACTGTCCCTGCGCAGCCCCCGTTCGCTCCACCCGCGAATGATCGCCTCGGCACCGGCCAAGCGCTCAGGGGAGACGGATACTGTCGCCACCTCGAGCCGGATCCCGCGATTCGCAAGGGCGGACCACAGGGCGGCGTGCTCCGCACCCCAGGATAGAAGCTCGTCGTGCGTCTCGCCGCCAGTGTCCACGTAGACGAACCTCGCAGCCCCCGCGCCGAGCGCGACCGGCATTTTCCACCCGAAAGGCCGGATCGTCCGACCGCCATTCCGCGATCCGTAGACCCTTCTCGGCAGGATGCGGGCCTCGATCCCGAGAGCCTCGAAAGCACTCACCTTTTCAGGCTCCGTAGGCAGCCAGTCACGGGCGATGTCGCCCAGCACGAAGTCGAGCGACAGGAGCCGCCGGACGATATCCGGCCGGGCCGCGTCCTTCCGATGGCGGATATGCTCGGCACCCAGGGCCCGGTAGACGGCCCGGGAATGGAGCCTGCAGAGGCGGCTGATGCCGTGCGAATCGGATTCGGTGGCGAAGCGGCGCGACAGCAGGCCTTCGAGAAGGCGTGTGGCGCTCTTGCGGGCAGTCCCTCCGTCCTCTCCGCGGAACCGGCCGTACTGGGATCGCAGGAAGACCCCGCTGTGGAGCGCTGCCAAGGCGATCCACTCCGCGTCTCGCGGCTTGAAACCGAGTTCCTCGATGGCCTTCTCGCGGCCCTTCAGATGCGCGATCACAGCTCCAGCAGTCCCTCGCCCTTCCGGCCCCCGCCCCCGCCGCGTCCTTCCAGGGAAGCCAGGTCGAGCTTTCGCCGTGCGCGGCCGTCGGCCGCGTGCATGCGGAACCCGGCCGCCAGCTTCATGGAGATCTCCTTCCCCCGGTAGTGCCCCGTGGCCACCTCGACGTTCACGCGGCCGGAACGGCCCTCGGCGTCGACGTACTCGATCTGCAGGTCTGGGTACAGGACCCTCCCGTTGACCACCGGCACTCCCAGCACCTCTGCCGCCTGGACCTTCACGCGGTCGGCCGCCTCCCGGCCGAAGGTTGCGCGCGCCTTCTCCGCGGCCCTGGCAACGGCCGACTTCAGTTCCGAGTCGCACCGGAGCCTCCGGACCGTCCCGCCCTCGCTCTCGAGCCGGCGGCACTCCTCCCGGCCCGCGCGGTAGACCGCGGCCTCGTGGGAGGCCTCCCGGGCCTTGGCCCTGCCGCCCCAAAAGCGCTGGGCGGGGTCGAGGCCGAGGTGGCGGGAGACTTCAGCCCTGCGACGCCCCGCTCGGGTCAGGTGCAGGACCTTGAACGGCCGGCCCTTCGGCCCGTGAGCCTGGAACTCGGCCACGAGACCCTGTCTCTTGAGCTCGTCAATCGCCCGCCTGGCGGCGTACGGATGTCCTCCGAAGCGCTCTCTCGCGATGTCGGTGACGGCGGCGCAACGGTAGGCCCCGAGATCCTCCAGGGCCCGCCCCTGGCGGACACGGAAGGAGACCCTCTCGCGGCGCGAATCCAACTCCCTGCGGTGCCCGCTCCTGTCCGGCCGCAGGCGGAATGCCTCCGGCTGGCGCTCCCTGGCGGTCCGGCGCACGCGGCTCACTTGGCCCCCCGGATCGCGGCCCGCGCCCCGACCGCGGCGGCCTTGCCAGCGGTGGCTACGGAGACCAGGGCACCGAGCATCCCGCCCCCGCTCACGCTGCCGCTGACCAGGGACGAGGCCAGTTCGGGGATCTTGAATGCGGCGAGGATCCCGGCCAGCGCCAGGCAGAGGTAGGAGACGATCCACATCAGCGCCGCGCCGAGCGCCTCGAGGTCGGGCGTGAGGCTCTCCCAGATGCCGTCCGAGGCGGCCCGCACTGCGGCGAAGAAGACTCGAATCACGCAGGCTGCGACCGCCGAGTACATGGAGTAGCTGATGAGCGTCCGGAGCCAGCCCCAGAAGAGGAACGCGAGCGGCTCGAATAGCAGCCAGGGAATGAAGATCGGCCCGAGCGCGATCGCGACGCCCAGAGCGAACTGCGCCCAGATCACCTGGGCGTAGCCGATGACCAGCAGCAGCAGGGAAATGACCGCCATGGCGACCGCGAGAACGAGCAGCACGAAACCCGCCGCGAAGCTGCCCAGGTCAGCCATGGCGTCTAGGAACCAGAAGCGGGTCGCGTCGGCCGAAATCATCTCGACCCACGCCCGCGTGATGAAATCGCCGAGCCAGGTCCAGGATGCCGACCAAGTGTCGAACGCGACCCGGTCGGCGATCCACGTACCCATACCGGTGATGGCCCTCGGCAAGGTCAGCCCGCCGACGGGCATCGGGGTGGCGTAGTAGAACAGCATCGTCCGCGGGACCATGATGGCGGTCACCAGCCGGGCGAGGTCCCAGCCCGAGAAGGCCCCGCCGGACAGCGCGATGCGCACCCCGGTCCAGACGATGAGGATCGCCGCCAGACCCCTCCAGAGGTCCTCGCCGGCGTTCAGCAGGGGGTTGGCGATGTCGGCCAGCAGGTCCGCCGTCAGGCTGTCCAGCATGGCCTTGATGGCCCCCGGATCAGCCGAGTGGATGGCCTGGGCATTGGTCAGGTCAACCTGCACGCCGCGCCTCCCCTAACGCGTTGGATCCGGCCCGCCTCAGTACACGGGCAGCGTCGGCGTCGTGGACGCGGCGTCGGCGCCCGTCCCGTCGTAGCGCGCCATGACGGCGACCGTGCCGGCGAACGCGGCCTGGATCCCGTCCAGCGTCGCCTCCCGGTAAGTCGCCAGGGCCTCCCGCTTCGCGGCCTGCTCCTCGAGCGCCTGCTCCTCGCGCAGGGCCGCCAGCTGCAGCTGCGCGGCAACCAGGTCGCCGGTGGCCGCGGCGGCGCTGATCTGCTTCTGCTGCAGGGCCGTACCCGAGATCCCCGGGTCGGCGGCGATGCCTTCGAGCCGCTGCCGGATGTCGTCGAGCAGCTGGGCGTTGCGCTCGGCCGCGGCCCCTCGGTCCCCGAGAATCCGGTCGTAGCGACCCAGGAGCGTCGCGAGAGCCTGCTCTCGCTGGGCATGGAGATCCGCGCGAGACCGTGGCGGCGGGGGGACGGGAGGCGTGCCGAGTGGGGTCGGCGCCGGAGCCAACGCCCACGCGCTGCGGATGTCGGCCTCCGTGGGCACGGCCGCCAGCGCTCCGGAAGCGATGCGGCGGGCCCGGTCCCGAACCTGGCCCGTCCGGGTGATCCACCCCTGGACCTGGGCGGGAGCGCCCAGAACGTCCGCGGCCGGGAACAGGGCGTTCCAGCTCGTCAGTGCCGAGATCCGCCCCTCGGCGAAGCGCAGGGCCTGGTCGACCTGCGACTGGAGCGTGGCGATCATCGTCGTCGTGTTCTGAATGACGGTGCCGAGGGCGACCAGCTGGGAGTTCTCGGTTATGGCCGCTTGGACCCGCTGCCCGAAGGCGGCGACGTCGAACGTCGGGAAGCCGGCGCTCGCGGACGTCGCCAGCAGCAGCAGGGAAGCGAGGGCGACCGCAAGCGTGCGGCGGGGGCGCCCCGATCTGGATTGCGTCATGGTGTCCTCCTGGAATTGCGTTGCAGCCGGAAAGCCGGCCGCGGGACGAGCGCGTCGCTCGTGAAGATGAGCCGCAACCGGGTCCCGGCGCGGATGGTGACGGTGGGCAGGCGGTTGAGGTAGCGCTCGAGGATCTGCTCGGCGCCGCGCCCCATGCCGATGCCGGCGCCGGCGCGGCCGCCCTGGATGCCGCCCTGGTAGGGCTGCGACCCCCGGAGCGTCAGCCCGGAAACGAGCCCCACAGCCCCGGCGGCTCCGATGGTGGAGAGGTAGTGCCGGTTGATCCTGTCCTTGAGGCCGGTCGCGCCGGCCTGGTCCAGGCCGCTGAACTCGAGGCGGATGTAGGTGCCGTCCGGGAACACGAGGCGGTGGAACGAGACCGCGAGGCGGGCCTGCTGCCAGTCCCCGACTGCCGTCGCCCTGCCGATCGCGCGTGTTCCGCGGGGCACCAAGATCCGCTGGCGGTCGCGGGACCACAGGGGGGCGGATACGATGGCGACGGCCGGCCCTGCGAAGTCACCCCGCAGCTCGGTGGCGAGCACGGCTTCGAGGACCTGGCCCTCGAAGATGCGCTCCCAGCCCGCCGGCTCATCGGGACGGGTGGTGGGCGTGGGAGAGGCGTCGGCCGGCTCCCCGACGTCGGCGGTGCGCACGAGATCCTGCAGCTCGGCGCGCTCGGCGGCGGTTGCGGAAGACCGGGATCCGCCGGGTACCGCCGCTTCTTTCGGCGACGGATCCTCAGGGCTCGCGGTCCCGGGAGGCGGGGCGCCCTCTTCCGCCGCCCGCGAGGACAGGGCGACCACAGGCGACCGCAAGGCTTCGTGGGAGCGCCGGATGTCGGCTAGCCGGAGCTCTTCCCGGAGCTGCTCTTCGGAGGTCTCGGGCTCCGCCGAGGGGCCGGAACCGCGCCCCGCGGGAGGGTACCCGCTCTGGGCTGCGACGGCCTGCCCCCGCAGCTCTTCCTCGCGCTCGCGAGCCTCCCGCAGCCGCTCGGCCTGATCCTTCAGCCGATCGATCGCGGCCGCGGTCGACGCCACGAGCGTCTCACCGGTCGCGGCCTGCTCCCGGGCGCCCTCCTCGCCCTGCTCGCCGGCGCCGGCATCCTGCGCGGCGCCCTCCTCGTCGCTGGCAGGCGACGTGATGATGACCAGGGCCATCACGATCGCACCGCCGACGATGCCGGCCTTCGTGACCACCCCCTTCGGGAGCGTGCCGAGGGGGTTGCGGGGCCGCCGGGTCCAGCGGCTCACGGAAGCCCTCCCGGGACGTGGGTCCAGTCCGCCCTCTGCTTGCCGACCTGCAGCCAGCCGTCCCGCAGCACGCGCTGGGCGACATACAGGCCGTCCTCGGTCAGCTCGTACTCGACCAAGCTCGGCTTGCCGTCCCGCCGCTCGTAGATCGCCGGCGACTCCGGCGCGTCGCTGCGCAGGTAGGTGTGCCGGCCGTCGTTCCACATCGCGACGACGCTGAAGGGATCCCGCCGCGCCCTGTCGCCGAGCCGGTAGTGGAAGCGCATGCTGGCCGGGTACGAAGCGCGGAAGGCCTCTACCTGCGCCGCGACGGTCTCGGCGGCCTGCCGGCGCGTCCTGTCGGCCTCGTCGACGGCGTCGCGGGCGGCCTGGCGGTACCCCTCGACCTCGCTTGCGGCGACGTACGCCGGCTGGTGGACGGGGGTGCCGATCCGCCCGCCGTTTTCCGGCTCCGGATCGCCGACCTCAACGTAGACCACCAGGTCCGGATCGCCGCCACCCTCCCGGCACAGAAACGAGTAGATGTTCCCGCTCCGCGTGACGAGCGCGACGTTGGTCCGCTCGCCCTTCCCCTGCGGCTTGAGGTAGGCCAGGTTGGCCTCCCCCCTCAGCTGCCAGAACTCGGTGTCGCCGGCCACGTAGTCGGCGATCAGCTCGTCCGGCGGCAGGGCGATGACAGTGGTGTGCCGCACCGCGGCGGTGATCTCCACGACCTGGTCGAGCGAGTCGAGGCGGACCCTTCGCGCCTCGGCCCCCTCCAGAGGAACACCGGCAGCGAGCAGGCAGGCGAGCGCCCCCGAGGCGGTTCTGGCGCGGATCGAAAACTGCTTCATCGAATCTCTCCCTTGGCGAGCCGGTCGAGGGCGCCGGTCAGCCCGTGCTTCTCGATCGCCCGCGCTCTCTTGGCCGCGTCCCTGGCCGAGCTGGTGTACAGCCAGTACGATCGCCGGTCGACCAGCAGCCGCAGCACTTCCGCTTCGCCGGTCCGGCGCAGGTACAGCTCCTGCTTCGGGACCAGACCGCGGATCTGGTCGACCTCCGCGTCGCTCAGCTGGAAGGCGTCCTGCAGCGCCTGGGGAAATTCCGGGTTCGCCAGGAAGAGCCTGGTGGGCGTCGCCTCGAGGAGCCCCCGGGCCGTGTCGACCGCGGCGAGGTCGGCCCCGGACTGCGTGGCCAGCAAGAGCGCGGCGTTCTTCTTCCTCCAGGTCTTGGCGGCCTCGGCCAGGTAGGAGCTGACCGCGGCGTCCTTGAGGAACTTCCAGGCCTCGTCGACGACGGCGATCTTGACCCGGTCCAGCTCCTCCGGGCTGTCGACCTCGTGGCGCATCTTCTCCAGGAAGTAGCCCAGCGCGGCCTCGACCAGGTCCTCGTGCTGGGCGGCGCTGGCTAGGTCGACCACCTGCCACTCCCCCCAGGAATCTTCCTCGCCCTCGGCGGGCGGGTTGTCGAACACGGCACCCCACGTCCCGGAGCCGATCCACCGAGCCATCGCCGGCTTCATCCGGCTCAGCATGGAGGCTGCCAGCGAGCCCAGGGTGCGCTCCGCCGGGTCGAACCGGTACAGGTCCTCGACGAGCTTCCGGATCTCGGTCGTGTCGCCCCCGGACGTCTCGTAGCCGCCGAGCTCAAGCAGCCGCCGGACCCATCCGGAAAGGAACTGGAACGTCGACTCCGTCGGCGGCAGGGCGAACGGCCGCAGCCGCGTCGGCGCCTTTGGATCGGGCGAGAGCTGCAGGTAGTCCCCGCCCATCAGCTGCGTGAGCGGCCGGTACGAGCCCCCCAGATCCAGAATGAAGACCCGGGGACCGTACTTCACCGCGGACAGCAGAAGAAAGTTCACCAGAAAGCTCTTGCCGGACCCGGTCTGGCCCAGGATCAGCGTGTGGCCGACGTCGCCGCCGCCCCCGCCGAACAGGTCGTAGTGGTACGGCGTGGCCTCGCGAGTCTCGAGCACGCACAGGCACTCGTCGTCGAGATGGGGGCTCTGCGGGGACCCCAGCGTCGGACCGCAGAGCGGGGCCAGGGCCGCCGCCACGCCGGCCGAGACGAGCAGCGGCCGGGGCTGGTTCGCCCTAGGCGCGCCCGGAAGCCGGCCGAAGTAGGCGGCCAGCTGCCCGTAGCTCTCCCGGATCACCTTGGCGTCGCAAGCGGCGAAGATCCGTCGCACCGCGGCGTCGTGGCGCTCGATCTCCTCGAGCGGCCCGTGCAGCGTCAGCCCCAAGGCCAGGTCGCCGTAGGGCATGCCGTGCGCTTCGAGCTCGGCCTGGGCCGTGCCGAGGCGGGCCGCCTCGGTGTCGGCCGCCTCGTCGACCATGGCGGAGGTCGTCCCGGCCGTGTCCTGGGCGTGGGCCATGAATGAGAACCGCTTCGCGAAGAAGAACCTCCTGGCGGCGCTGATGCGATTGCGCGCCTTGTCCGACGGCAGCCGGCGGAACTCCCAGGAGACCGTCATCGTCGCCGGCAGCTGGAGCAGCTCCCGCAGCTGGTCGGCGGCGGCCTCCGACGGGGGCTCGACGAGCGAATACACCACGGCGTCCTCGCCGTCGATCCGCAGCTGGCGGCGCTCCGCCTCGATCTCCGACAGCGCCAGCCTCCAGTGCAGCCCCGAGCCCCGGGCCGCAGGCGGCGGGGTGCCCGGACGGTTCACCAACTCGCTGAGCAGGCGCGTGGCCTCGTCGGGCTCCACGATCCGGACGGGAGTTAGGTCCTCCACCAGTCGGCAGTGCGCGTCGACGTCCTGCCGGAGCCGCCCGCAGGCGTCCTCGACGTGGCTCCGGATCCAGGCCGCCGGGCGGTTGGGGTCGATTAGAGACTGGACGCGCTCGAGCCAAGAGGGCGTGCCGTTGGCGGAGGGCGCCGGCTTCAGGCGCGGGTCCCGCGCCCACGCAATGAAGACCTCGAGCCGGAAGAGCCGTCGCCGGAGGTCTTCGGCACGGGAGCGCGCCGACTCTCCGGCAATTCCCTGCTCCGCCGCCGCCTCGGCGGAAAGGGGCCTCCGCAGGACGTAGAGGTAGAGCCTAGTGCGCTCGTCGAGCTGGCCTGCCAGCCGCACCCAGCGCTCGACGACCGCAGCGACCTGCCGGGCACCGAGGCCGGCGGTGGGCCGGGGCGTGAGACGGCCGACGGTGAGGAGCTCGCCCCGGCGGGTAAGGCAGGTGCGCCCGTCGTCTAGCCAGCCCCAGCAGGGGATCTCCGAACCGAGCGAGCCCGACTCGTCCCGGGCCTTCCGGAACGCCGCCGCCGCAGATTCCGGCATCAGACCAGACGCACCTCGGGGCCGGGGACACCGGGCTTGGCCGGGTCGTAGCGGGCCTTGTAGCGCTGGGCGACCTTGATGATCCGGAGCATGGACGGGTCCTCTCGAAAGGCGGCCACGCCGAGGGCGTAACCGGCCAGCCCGACGACGGCGCCGAACACGAAGCTGTAGGTCGCCGTGTAGAGGGCGTAGGCGAGGATGCCGTTGACCAGGAACCAGGTCCGCTCGCACCCGCAGATCATCAGCGGGCGGTTGAGGGCCTGGGAGGCAACCCACCGGCGCGGTTCGTCCTGCTCGTGCATCCGTCTAGCTCGTCAGCCAGGTCAGCCAGCCCACGGCGCCCATGGCCATCGACAGGCCGAACAGCACGCCGGCCAGCGCCCGCTTGCCCCCTGGCTCGCCGAACGCAAACATCAGTCCGGTGATGACGATCGCTACGAGGCTGAGCCCGCGCCCGATGGGGCCGGTGAAGGCGGCCTGCATGTTGTCGACGGCGTTCTGCCAGGGATTGGCGGCGGCCGCGAGCGCGTTGGCCGCCGTGACGGCCAGCAGCGCGGGCAGGCGCCGGGCCAGAACCAGGGGCCCGGCAGATTTTGGTTTCGGCATGACACGGCGATGTTCGCCCCGTCACCGCCGCTGCGCAAGGGCGCGAGCGGCTGGTCGGACAGCATGGCGCTGCCGTTTCAGCCAGCACAGGGAAGCCCGGAACAAAGACCCGGAAAGCGTCACCGTTTCAGCGGAAACCCCGGGTTCGGACGGCTCGTCGCGTTGCGGCTCTCCGGCTAGATGCCGGCCCGGGCCATCCGGGATCCAAGGTGATACTCCGGTCCGAGAGCTCGATGCTACCCGCTCCGCGCCATACCCCCCTGACTCGCTCGAGGCACCGGCCGAACTTCCAGCGGAACTGCCGCGGATGCCTGTACTCCGACCCGAACTGCTTCTCGAGCGCTCTCCAGGATATGGAGGCCGGCTTTTCGAGCGTCGCCATCCCGTGACTGACCCAGCCGTAGATATCGATCGCCAGGGGGGACCGGCGCAGGGCGGCCAGCACCGCGGGGTCGAGAGGCACGGGCGACCTCGTGGCCTGCTCGAAGAAGCGCCGCGCCAGGACCACCACCTGCCCGACGGGCGTCCTCTTCATCCACTCGTCAGCAAGCAGCAGGCTGCGGCCCCCGTAGTTCGACAGGTGCGTCGTCGTGAAGGTCGTCGCGCAGAGGCGGCCCATCTGCTCCCGGGCGCGAGCTGCCTCGCCCCGTCCGCCGCCTCCGTCACCGATCTCCATCCGTGCGAGGAACTCGCGCACCGAGCGGCCGACGACCACCCTCTGGCTCCCCGTGCGGACTGCCGTAGTGGTCAGCTGCATGAGGATGAGCCTGGCGTAGATCCCGTACGGCAGCCCAATGGCGGGCTCGCCGCGGAGCGTGGTCCGGACCTTGCCGTTCACCCGCGTGAAAACGGCGGAGTTGGGATCGGTGTGCGGCAGGGTGGTCGCGACGAGAAAGGCCGGCATGTAGACGGACTGCTGTCTCCCGGGCCGGGTTCCCCCGCGAGGAGAGATCCCGCCGACGGTCCCGCGGGAGGCCGGTTCGGGACCCGCGACCGCGATCCGGACTCCTGCGGCGAGGCCGCCTCTTCGCAGGGCGCGGCCCAGACGCGCCATCGCTTCGCTGGAGCGGGCTCGCCTGGCCTCCTGGCGCGACGGATAGCCGAGGACCACGCAGCCGCCGGCATCGATCCCGACAGGATTCTGCCGCGCCAGCCAGCCCAGTTGCCCCCGCCCGAGGCCCGGGCTCCCGGATAGCGCGTCCAGTGCCTTGCGATACGCAACTGAGGCCGGGTTCAACGAGGGGGGCCGATCCACGTCCAGACGACCGGCCGCTCCGCTCCGCTTGGTCGGACCGGCGCAGGTTCCCGGCTGCCGTTCGGATTCCTGTCGCGGCTCCGCCCGCGGCGCGGCCGAGATCCCGGGGTAGTGACTGACCGTCATCGGCCGTACTGGACCGCGGACCTGGGCTGGAAGTCCAGCACGAAGTGCTTCCGGCGTCCGGACTGCCCAACGACGAGGGAGCGTGCCCGGCATCGACGCTGCCGCCGAAGGTGTCCGACCGGATGGGCTGAACGAATCGGCCTCCGAAGCCTGCAGGTATTTGGTATTTGTCGTGCCGTTGCAGGTACGCGCTACCGAGGGGGATCTCCACCCCCGAATCGGCGGCTAGCCCCACTCCCCTGGAAATTGACCCGGGCCAGCTACGCCGTCGCCCAGCGGGAGGCGCGTCGGCGTCGCCCTTGGCGCCGGAGCTTCGCGCGCAGCCTACCGGCACTCCTACCGGACCCTACCGGGACCACAGGAAGGAGATATATGTGCGGCGCGACCGTTTCAGCGGAGAATCGCGACCGTTTCGGCGGACCGGCCGCGACCGTTTCAGCGAAGGGGGCGCGACCGTTTCAGCGGGTCAGCGCGACCGTTTCAGCGGAGATTCCAGGCTTCGGGGCCTTGGAAAAATTGGCGCGACCGTTTCAGCGGAAACCGCGAGCCCTAGAGGAACTTCGCGTTGCGACGGTCGGACCGGATGGCGACCGAAGGCGGCCCGGGATTCAGCAGGATCCGGCGATCCTCCGCGTCGACACCGAGGTGCCCGGGCCAGGCGTCTTTGACGCGATCCAGGCACCGGCGGAACTTCCTGCGGAAGTCCCGGGGACGCTCGTATCCCGCCCCGAACTGTTTCTCGAGCGACCCCCAGGAGATCGACGTCGGCCGGTCGAGGGTCGCCATCCGGTAGGTGATCCAGCCGTAGATGTCGATCGAGAGCGGGGACCGGCGCACAGCGCGCAGGACCACCGGATCGAGCGGCACGGCGGACTTCGTGGCCTGCAGGAAGAAGCGCTCGGCGAGAGCGACCTCCCGACCGCCGGCAGACCGCTCCATCCAGCTGTCCGCGAGCAGCAGGTTGTGGCCTCCGTACTTCGACAGGTGCGTGGTCGTGAACGTGGTCGCGCAGAGGCGGTCCATCTGCTCCCGAGCGCGCGCCCCCTCGCCGCGCTTGCCGCCGCCGTCGCCGATCCGCATCCGTGCGAGGAATTCGCGCATCGAGCGGCCCACCCGGAAGCGGCGGGTCCTCGTGCGCACCGCCGCCGTGGCCAGGTCAATCAGGATCAGCCGTGCATACACACCGTAGGGGAGCCCGATCCGCCGAGGGGCGTGGAGCGTCGTCGTGACCTTCCCGTTCACCCTGGTGAACTCGGAGGCCTTCGGATCAGAGTGCGGCAGTGTGGTGGCGACGAGGAAGGCCGGCATGTAGACCGGCTTGCGCTCCCACGGCGGGATCCCGTCCGGGACTGCGGAGCATCGCTTCGCAGGTTCGGAATCGCTGCCGGTTCGCGGCTCTGGAGCGGCGACGGCGATCTGGATCCCCGCAGCGAGCCCTCCGTCCCGCAGGGCGTGGTCGAGGCACACCATCGCCGTGTTGGCGTGGGCGATCCGGGCCTCCCGCTGAGACGGATAGCTGAACAGCACGCAGCCGTGGACGTCGATCGCGATGGGACGCTGCTGCAGGAGCCAGGCGATCTGTCCGTCCCGCATACGGGAGTTCTTGGACAGGATGTCGACGGCTTTGCAGCAGGCGATCTGCGCGTCGTTCCAGGACGGATGGTGGTCAGAATTGGGTTGGTCGAGCAAGGCAGCCTCCGGGCTGCCCGGCGCTCATCCCCGGCAAAACGCGCTTGTGTCGGTCGAGAAACGCAACACCTACATATAGGGGTGTTGCAAACCACAACATATAGTCCTTATTATGACTAGGTGCTCGGCAGCCGCGAAGCGTTACCCCTCGAAGGACTGCGCACCCTCATTACCGCGGTCGCGCTCCTGGCTGCGTGCGGTCATCAGGATCCGGCCCAGCTTCCGGAACCGGAGCAATCCTTTAGGGAGGTTCCGGATGCCAGCAGTGCCGTCGATGATCCTAGGCCGGTCGTGGTCGCATTCGGCGACAGCCTGACGGCTGGGCACCGAGTCGCTGCCGACGAGACCTATCCTGCATACCTGCAGAGTGAACTCGACCGTCGCGGAATCGCCTTCCGCGTTGTCAACGAGGGCATCAGTGGCGACACGACGGCGCGGGCGCTGAGCCGGGTTGACGCGGCGCTCGCGCACGATCCCGAGTGGGTCGTGCTGGCGCTCGGAGCGAACGACGGACTGCGCGGGCTCCCGCTGGATGCGATGGAACGCAATCTGCGCGAGATGACACAGCGCTTCAGAGAGGACGGAACTCAGGTCCTGCTGGCCGGGATGATGCTGCCCCGGAATTACGGGCCCGACTATGTCCAGCAGTTCGAGGCGGTCTATCCGAGGCTGGCCGAGGATCTCGGCGTGCCCCTGCTACCGTTCCTGCTCGAGAACGTCGCGATGGTACGGGAGCTGAACAACCGCGACGGCATTCATCCGAACGCCGGTGGCAACGAGATCGTGGCCCGCCAGGTCGCAGACATATTCGAGGAGCTCGTCTCGAATTGAGCGCACCTACCGGGCGCGGTTGATCATGAACGTGGCGGTATCCGAGAGATATCGCACAAGAATGTCGGCGACGTCGGGCTCGAATCCGGCGTCGTCGAGGGCTTTGGTCATCAATTCCATCCAGCGGTCGCGCACACGGCCGTCGATCGGGAAGGGCATGTGGCGCATGCGCAAGCGGGGATGGCCGCGTTGCTGGACATAGCGCTGGGGCCCGCCGAACCTGCCGACCAGAAAATCGCGGAGGCGGACTCTCGCCGCCTCCATCTGTTCAGGCGGATACATGGGGCCGAGGATCTCGTCGCCGGGCACTTGAGCATAGAAGGCCTGCGTGAGGCGCTCGAACCCTTCCTCGCCCACGATCTCGTACAAGCTGCGCTCCATCTGTTCCTATTTTGCGGTCCTCGGCAAATGCATGCAATTCCGGGAATCGCGACGTTCCGAGACTTCCCTCCTCCGGCCGGTGCCGCGCTGCTAAGATGCACGGTTGTCATGCCGCGAATTGCAACCATCCTGATGCTCGCGCTCGCGATTCCCGTCACGGCGGAGGACGGATTCGAGTCCTTGTTCGACGGCTCGACCCTGGACGGGTGGGTACTGCTCGGACAGCATGGCGACGGTTACATCCCGCGGGATGGCAAGCTCATCTGCCCGGCCGGAAGCGGAGGGAATCTCCTTTCCGCGGCAGAGTATTCCGACTTCGTCCTGCGCTTCGAGTTCAAACTCGAACCGGGGTCCAACAACGGCCTGTGCATTCGATGTCCGCTCGCGTGGCGCGCTCTGGCCTACGACGGCAACGAGCTTCAGATCATCGACAACTCGGCGGAGCGATACAAGAACATCAAGCCCTGGCAAAAACACGGTTCGCTCTACGACGTCGCGTCGGCGAAGACGGGCGCGCTCAAGCCCGTGGGTGAGTGGAACAGCCAGGAAGTGAGCGCGCAGGGCACGCGAATCCGGGTCGTGCTGAACGGAACGGAGATTCTCGACGTCGATACCGCCGAGGTGACGGACCGGTCGGTCCTCGACAGGCATCCCGGGCTCAACCGTAAGTCGGGCCATGTCGGCTTCCTCGGGCACAACGAGCCCGTCGAATTCAGAAACATCCGGATCAAGCGGCTTTGACCCGTATCGAGTCCTCCGAACTTGCCCGGGATTCGCAATGGAAGCGGGTTAGTTCTGTATTCTGTCTGTAGTTCGGTTGGAGGATCCCATGTTCGGCTGGCTGTCGCGCGACCGGCGCGCATTCCTGAGATCGCTGCTAGGGGGCTCGGCCGCTGGGCCCTTTGCCGCAGGCCTTGCGGGCGCGACGAAGCAGAAGAAACGGGTCTACTCCGCACGCGATGTCATCGGCGAACTGGGCGTCCGGACGTTTCTCAACGCCGCCGGGACCTATACGCGGCTGACGGCCTCGAAGATGCCCCCGGAGGTGCTCAGCGCGATGCAGGGCGCCTCGACTCGCTACGTGGATCTGGAGGATCTGCACGAGAAGGCGGGGGACCGGATCGCCGAACTGCTCGAGTGCGAGGCGGCCCTGGTCACCGCGGGCTGCGCGTCCGCGCTGACGCTCGCGACCGCCGCTTGCGTGGCAGGCAAGGACCCTGACCGCATCAAGAGCATTCCGGACACGACCGGCATGAAGAATGAGGTGGTGCTGCAGAAAGTTCACCGCAACGGCTACGACCATGCGATCCGGAACTGCGGCGTCCGGCTCGTCGAGGTCGAGACATCGGCGGAATTGGAAGCCGCGATCAGCGACCGCACGGCGATGCTGTTCTTCCTCAACCACAACGAAAAGGACGGGAGCATCGGGCATGAAGAGTTCGTTCGGCTAGGCAGGAAGCATCGCGTTCCGACGCTGAACGATGCGGCCGCAGACGTGCCTCCGGTCGACAACCTGTACCGCTTCACGAGGATGGGCTACGACCTTGTGGCGTATTCGGGGGGCAAGGGCCTGCTGGGTCCCCAGTCGACGGGCTTGCTGCTGGGGCGACGTGAACTGATCGAGGCAGCCCGGCTGAATAACAACCCCTATTCCGATTCCGTGGGGCGCAGCAACAAGGTGAACAAGGAAGAGATCGTAGGGATGCTGGTTGCGCTGGAACTGTTTCTCGAGCGGGACCACGACGCCGTGTGGCGGGAATGGACGCGCCGCTGCAAGAGGATCGAGAAAACGCTGACGAGCATTCCTGGCGTTTCGACCGAGGTGTTCGTCCCCGAAATCGCCAACGCGGTTCCGCACTTGCGGATCCGGTGGGACTACACATCTTCGGGGCTCGACGCGGAACAGGCGGCCGAGCGACTCAGGCAAGCAGAGCCGAGCATCGAAGTAAGGCCCCGGTACGACGATGGCCTGGAGATTGGCGTCTGGATGCTTGACCCAGGCGACGAGCGCGTTGTCGCCCGAATGGTTCGCGGCGTGCTCGGTGAGGCCATCGGCTCGTCGGCGTGATTCCGGCTCCAGCCCGACAGGGTGCGGCCGGCCGCCCCCCACTCGAATCGGTGTGCCGGAACGAACCGAGAGACTGGGGGGGGGATCCGCGCTGTCACGCGAAGAAGACGTAGCGTGCCACGAATACCGCCGCAAGCAAATGCACCGACCATGGCACCTGAGTTGCGCGGCCGCGAAGGATTTTCAGAGCTGAATACGAGATCAGGCCCAGGGACAGGCCGTCCGCGATGCTGAATGTCAGCGGCATCCCAGCCACCATCAACAGTGCCGGCAGCGCAGTGTCCATGTCATCCCAGTCGATCAGGCGCGCGAGGCCGACGGTCGTTGCCCCGATCACGATGAGGGCGGCGGCGACGGCGGCCGACGGAACCAAGGTGACCACTCCCACCAGCGGCAGGGAAAGCAGGAACAGTGTCCCGGTGACGACTGCAGTCAGACCTGAGCGGCCGCCGGCTTCGACTCCGGCCGCACTCTCGATATAGGTCGTCACGGTCGAGGTGCCGGCGAGGGCGCCGACCACTGTGGAGGCGCCATCGACCACGAGCATGCGGCCCAGGCGCGGAATGCGACCGTCATCGTCTTCCAAGCGGGCCTTGGTGATCACGCCGACCATCGTGCCGAGGGAATCGAAGAGATCGACGAACAGCATCGCGAGCAAGAGGTCGACGAGACCCCAGGAGAGCGCGCCTCGCAAGTCAAGCTGGAGCACTGCGTCGAGTGCCCCGCCCGCCTGCGAGGCTTGCGAACCTGACAAGCCGAGGGGAATCGAAATCAAGCTAGCCGCAAGAACCCCGATCAGGATGCCGGCATGCACCTTGCGCGATAACAGCGTCGCGATGAGCAGCGTTGCCCCGATCGCGAGCAGGGTCGCCGGGGCCGTCAGGTCCCCGAGCGTCACCAGGGTCGCTTCGTGGGCACGAATGAGCCCGCCATTCCTGAGACCAATCACGACCAGAAACAATCCGATGCCCGCTCCGATCGCCGGAAGCAGTTCTTTCGGGAGGGCCCTCAGTAGCGCCTGCCGCATCCCCACCAACGTCATCAGCATGAATAGGACTCCCGAAACAAGCACCATCCCGAGACCCTGTTGCCAGGTCAGGCCTGCGCCCTGGACCACGGTGTATGCGAAGAAGGCGTTCAGGCCCATTCCTGGTGCGACTGCGAGCGGGGCCTTGGCCCACAGGCCCATTGCGATCGTGCCGAGGCCGCTCACGAGGCAGGTCGCGAAGGCGACGGCCGCGGGCGGAATCCCCGCGTCCGAGAGGATCGCCGGATTGACGGCGACGATGTAGCTCATCGCCAGAAACGTGGTAACCCCGGCAACCGTCTCGGTCCGGACGGACGTGTCGAGAGCTCCTAGGTTGAAGTATCGTTCGATGCGTTCCTGTATGGCTGCCATCACAACGGCACCATTATTCCCCAAATCGGGGCCCGATCCTCCGCGGCTTGCAGGCGGGGGCTCGGTTCATGCCCGCAATCGCGGGAGCAGCGTCGGTGTTTCCGGGAGTCCCTCGGGGGCCGATCGGAAGTCATTCCTTGGCATCGTGTTAGTCGACAAGCCTGGGGTCGCTAGCCGGAACCGAACTATGGTCGGAAACAGGCCAGTCCCGCCGTGGCGGGCCTAGCGGTTGAGGAACTCGTACCGTGGCAGCGGGCCGTGCACGCTCAGCTCGCTAATCGAAGTGAAGTATGTGTGGGGGCTGCGCCAGTGGTCCGTGCCTCCGGCGTCTCCGATCATGCGAACCGCTGTCGTTGTCACCGCCCGAAAGGCCAGCAGGTGTTCGACAAAGTGGGGCTTGTTGAAGGGAAGAGGGCCCGGCGCCAATGGCGGGCTGATCAACAAACCATCCACTGGTTTCCGATTCCCGTCGCTGGCACGATGCTCCACGTTCAGCGATGTGAACCAGCCGCCGTTCTCCTCGACGGCTCCCGTGTGGTAGGCGAGCAAGCCGACGACTTGCGGCTGGCTCCATTCGAATCCGAAGAAGTCCCGCTTCGGATTCCCGTGGTCTTGAATGCTGTAGAACGTTGATCCGTCGCCAAGGCGCTTCCCATCTCGGATGACCTCGACGTTATCGGCGTAGAGGGAACGCGGAACGGTCAGCCACATCGCGTCCCGACGGGCGGCGTCCGTGTGCCGGACGCTGCCCAGGACCCCTTCCGCGGACGGAGCCAGATTCGGGCCGCGAACGACGAGTTTCATGCTCTTGGAGATCTCCTGGCGATCGCTTGCGGACAATTGCAAGGCGATTGGGAAAACGCCCGCCGAGGAAGCCTCGCCGGAGATCTTGCCGTCTGCAATCCTGAGCCCCTCGGGAAGGTCGCCCGCCCGCAGAGTCCAGCGGAACGGCGCCTTGCCACCAAACGCGGGCAACTGGTGCTCAACCGCCTGGCCGACCTCGATATACGGACCCGGGCCTGAAGGCAACTCAAGAGGAGCCACGAACGAGGCCTCCGTGTCGACGAGATAAGACTCCCTCCCGTCTTCGACGAGCCGCCGTCCGCCATGCCTGAGAATGAGCCTCTCCCCTTGCGCCGCCATCCGATTCGCCATGTCCTTCAACCCGGCATCCGGCATGTCGAAGCGACTGACGTTCTTGTAAAAGTCGTTGAATGGCTCGGTCCAGTTGAATTCAGGGACAGGAAACAGCAGATCCTTTGGCAACCCCTTGCGCCCAAGAATCACACCGAGCAAACCGGCCACAGTCGCCGCTTGGTTGTCTGCGTCGAAACCCATCGCGCAACTTAAGTCGAGCGTCTTCTGAAAGTCCCCTTCCCCGTAGAGTTGCGCGAGCACTCCTGCAGCTGCATTCAGGTTTGCGTTCCAGATCGTCTTCGACTCGAGAGGCTCGCCGTGATAGTACTTCCCTGCCATATCCCGGCGAGCAGCCTTCCAATCGTCTGGGTATTTCCGGAACAGAGCCTTCATGTCTTCGACGGTCCGGGCGAATCGGCTGTCGTCCGGCAGCGCAGCGACCCCGATGTCAATGAGCTTGTAGACGTCTGGTTCGAAGAATGCAGCCGCGTACATGGCGCCGTAGTAGACAGTCGGCTCGATGCCCCAGTCGTCGTCCATGATCCGCGCGGCCCACCCCGATTTCGCGGCCGCGTAGCGCACCATCCCGGGGGCGGTGACAGCCCAGATTTCGTTGATCAGCTGCGGGTCGATCTGGAACCAGTGCGGATTCAGTTCCTTGTCGCCGGTGAATGGAGGGGTGAAGCCGTGATTGATTGCTGCGACGGCGGCACGATTCGCCAGCCATACGCGGTTTCGCACGTGATGTTTCCACACCGCGGCGAGTTGCGCCAAGGTTGGCTCGGGCCCGTGCTGTTCCATGGCCAGGAGGTACATGTACTCGATGTCGGTGTCGTCATCCGAGAAAACCCCGTTCGTCCGCTTGAGCGCCTCGAGATTCCGACGATAGCCGTAAGGGAACGCATCGGGCCCGGGCTCGTCGATGTACCGGTTCTCGTAGGGCAGTCCATAGATGTTCCCGATGCACTGGGCCAGCCATGAACCGTATACCTTGTCGCGATACTCCTCGACCGAGATTTTCTTGAGTGCGGGATCCCGGGACGGGGCGACGCATGCACAGAGGATGACCGGGATCCACAGGAGAAGTGAATGGCTTCGTTTCAATCGGGTACGCCTCCCCACAAGCACTCGTTTCAGGAATTCCCCGTGACGGCAGGGGTTCATTCGCTCCCCGGAGTCAACCAGAGTCCTAACGATGGCATTCGCTTGGTCCGAACCGAACGGTCAAGTCAGGAGATCCGCCCTATTCCCTGACGAGGGTAGACGACCAACGGAATCGGCGTCAATTCAGAGATACTGTGCGTTCCACCTCATTGCTGTCGGCTCTCTTCATGTCCTGAGCGTCGCTTCAAGGTGCCGAATCGTCTCCGGAATCGTCGTCGGAGTGGAACAGCTCTGATTTGCTGGATGCGTACTCGCTCGATCCCGTCTTGCATTGGCGGCAAATTGTAGCTACATTGGGACTATTGCCGGGAGAGATTCCAAGATGCGAGCAGACGACGTTGTGCGTGCACGGATAGACAGTGACACCAAGTCACGGGCCAGCGAAGCGCTTCGGGCGATGGGCCTGTCAGTGTCCGACGCAATCCGACTCCTTCTACTGCGCGTGGCCGAGGAAAAGAAGCTGCCTTTCGAGGTCAAAGTGCCCAATGTCGATACCGTCCGGGCCATGAGAGAACTGGAGGCGGGACAGGGCAGGCGATTCGGCTCTGCCGAGGAACTGTTCCGCGACCTCAGATCCTAGCGTGCTAATCCCGGTTCGATCCTCCAGGTTCAAGCGTGACGCAAGGAGGGCTCGGAGACAAGGCAAGGATTTGGGTCAGTTGGAAGCTCTACTGACGTTGTTGATTCGACAGGAACGGCTTCCCGAGCGCTACCGCGATCATTCGCTGCGGGGAGATTTGCGAGGCTACCGCGAGGCCCATATTGAACCCGATTGGCTCTTGGTTTACCGCATCACAGGAGGCGAACTGCACCTCGTTCGTACTGGGACACACTCGGATCTGTTCGACAAATAGGCGCGCGCACGATGAGAGGTTCGCACCGGGACGCCTCCGTCCCAAGGTTGGCCGGGTATCAGGCGAGTGTCATTATCCGTTTCTGGAACCGGCACGAGCCGTGCCCCGAGCGCGCAGCGAACGCGTTCAACATCGACTCCAAGCTGAACGGAGCCTACATCGCGCTCGGAATGCTCTACGGGGAGAGGGATTTCGGCAAGACCATGACGATTTCCACTCGTTGCGGGCAGGACTCGGACTGCAATCCCGCAAGCGCCGTGGGCATTCTCGGAGTGGTTCTGGGGCTCGAAGGCATCCCGGACAGGTACAAGAGCGGTATAGAAGAGATCGCTGACGAGGAGTTCAGCTACACGGACCACTCGTTCCGGACCATAGTGGACAGCACTGCAGAGCGGGCCGTCGCCATGGCCGAACGACATGGAGGGCGGGTTGATGGAGACGCACTGCTCGTCAAGACCCAGGATCCGGTCCCTGCAACGCTAGAGATCTGGGATGACTACGGATCTCCCGTCGAGCACATTCCCGTTACCGATGATCGGTGGTCCTGGAAGGGAGAATGGCAGGGCAAGACGTCGAACTGGGGCCCCGGCAGACCGTCAGGACCAGCAGCCGGGGGGGGAGCCCAGGCGACGATCGAATTCGATCGCAAGGGTGCGATCATCTCGGGATTCTATCTTCCTAGCGGCGGCAAGGCCGACATCTATCTGGACGGCGCGCTGGATCGAACCGTCGATGTGGATCCGGACGAGGACCGGCCCAAGGGGTGGGAGTCTGTATGGCACGATTACCGCCTCGAGGATGGCAGACATGAACTCCGCATCGTCGTGCGTGGCGAGCCTTATCCCGGCTCAGCCGGCACCGACACTGCGCTCACGCACCTTGTCGTATTCCGATGAGCGTGTCCTCGCCCGGGCAGTAACTTGAATGAATCTCTTCTTCTGCAAGCCCACGGCGCCAGCCTGAAATAAGAGAGCCATGAACGAACATCCTCGAATCGTTGTGATCGGAAGCTTGAACGCTGATCTCGTTCAGAATGTCGACCGGCTGCCGAGACCGGGCGAGACCATTGTCGGCGGCAACCTGCAAACCTTCAGCGGAGGCAAGGGAGCCAACCAGGCCTATGCCGCGGGTCGAATGGGAGCCCAGGTGAGCATGATCGGCCAGGTAGGGAACGACGGCCTGGCGTCGCTCCTGATGCAAAGCCTGCAGTCCGCCGGAGTCCATACCGGTACGGTGGGGGAGGCCGATTTGTCGACAGGTGCGGCCGTCATTCTGGTCCTGCCGGACGGGGAGAACCTGATCGTCATCTCACCGGGCGCGAACGCGACCGTAACTCCCGCGCTTGCGGCCCATAGACTGAGCGGCCTAGACGAGGGCTCCTACCTGCTTTCGCAGTTGGAAATTCCAATCGAATCAGTCCAGGAATCGCTGGCCGTTGCCAAGGCTCGCGGGGCTGTCACGATCCTTGATCCGGCGCCAGCCCGGGAACTCTCTCCCGAGCTTCTGCGCAACGTGGATTTCCTCACCCCGAACGAAACCGAAACCCTGACTCTATTGGGGGAGCCGGGCTTCCAGATGGACGTCGATTCCGACGTGGAACTTGCCGCCAGGAAGATCCTCGCTCTCGGCCCCAAATCCGTCGTACTGAAGCTGGGTGCGCGCGGCTGTATGATTGCCACCGTTAACGGGAGCCATCGCGTTCCCGGATTCAAGGTTTCCGCTGTTGACACAACTGCTGCTGGAGATGTCTTCAATGGCGCCTTCGCCACGGCATTGGCGGAGGGCCGAACCGTGCCGGACGCAGCAAGGTTCGCGAATGCGGCAGGGGCGCTGTCGGTTACCCGGCCGGGTGCGCAGAACTCGGTCCCGTCACGGCGGGAAGTGGAGCGATTCCTGAGCGAGGTTGCCGAATGATGGGGCGGACTGGAGCCTAGGGAGGTTGGGATGTTTGTTGTCGAAAGCCTGGGACTGGCCATCTTCCTGTGCATCATCACGATGCTGGGCTGGGGCTCGTGGGCCAACACGCAAAAGCTGGCCGGCAAGGAAGACTGGCCCTTCGAACTCTACTACTGGGACTATGCGATCGGCGTCTTTCTGACCGGCATCCTGTTCGCCGTCACGCTGGGCAGCTTCGGAGAGGCGGGCATGGGGGCAGCCGCCAATCTCGGACAAGCGGAAGGCGTGCCGATCGGCGACGCCATGCTGAGCGGGGCGCTGTTCAACATCTCGAACATCCTGCTGGTCGTGGCAATCGATGCGGCCGGTATGTCGCTCGCTTTCCCGGTCGGCGTCGGGCTGGCCCTCGTGATCGGCACTGTGCGCAGCTATATCCAAGCACCCAAGGGAGACCCGACACTCCTGTTCGTTGGCGTCGCGATGATTGTCGTCGCGATGATCATGTCGGCGCTCGCATATAGCAAGCTGCCCCCTGTCGCAGGCCGCCGCCTCGGGCGGGGACTGCTCTTCGCCGTCATTGCCGGCTGCCTGATGGGGTCGTTCTACCCGATGCTGATACGGGCTGTCTCGCCGGACTTCGGCTCGGCCGCCATCCAGTCCGGATTCCTGACGCCGTACACGGCCCTGTTCTATTTCGGGATCGGCCTCCTGTTGAGCAATTTCCTGGTGAACACAGTCTTCATGAAGGCCGGCGGGAAAACCTACGGGCGGTACTTCGGCGGAGGCCCCAAGCTTCATTCCATAGGGATCCTCGGAGGCGTGATCTGGATGGTCGCCCTGGGCCTGAACGTCATCGCTTCGGGCGTGGCGGGACCGGCGATTTCTTACGCTCTGGGCCAGGGTGCTACGTTGGTGGCGGCGATCTGGGGGGTCTTCATCTGGAGGGAATTCAAGGGAGCGCCCAAGAGCGCCACCCCCTTCATCGTGCTGATGTTTCTCGGATATACGTGCGGTCTGACACTGATCGGGGTGGCGACGCTATAAAGGCAATCGAGAACAGGACAGGGCCTGCAAGGAGCGAAACGATGCGAATCGAGCTAGCAGTCGGGGTTGGCCTGCTGTCGGCGTTGATGCTGGCTCTGTGCGGGATGCCAACGTCCCCCGACGAGCTCGCGATCTCGCTGGACGAGCTGCAGGACCGGATCGAGGGGGGTTGGGCTGGCCAAATGGTCAGGGTCGCCTACGGCTATCCCACCGAGTTCGTCTTCAACCAGGAAATCGTTCCTGAAGAAAAGATGCCGGTGTGGACTCCGGACATGGTGGCTAACGCTCTCGACCAAGGCGACCTCTACGTCGAAATGACCTTCGCGACGGTGCTCGACGACAAGGGCCTGGACGCCACGACACAGGACTTCGGCGACCTGCTGAGGGACGCCCAATGCCGCCTCTGGCACGCCAACCTGGGTGCCCGGCGTGCCCTCAAGCGCGGAGTTCCCGCGGAGCTGACAGGGACACCGCAGCACAACGCCCATGCGAACGACATCGACTCTCAGATCGAAGCGGACTTCGTCGGGCTCATGACGCCGGGCATGCCCATCGCTGCGAACGACCTCTGCCTGAGAGCCGGGCGTGTCATGAACTACGGGGACGGGATCTACGGCGGGATGTTCGTTTCGTGCATGTACTCGGCGGCCTTCTTCGAAGACGACCCCCACAAGATCGTCGAGGCCGGCGTCGCGTGCCTGCCTCCCCAGAGCCCCTATGCCTTGCTGATCAGGGACGTGCTGGCGTGGTCCACGGAGCATCCCGACGACTGGGTAAAGAATCGGGAATTGATCGCCGAGAATTGGGACAAGCGGGAACCGTGCCCGAATGGTGCGTTGCGAGCCTTCAACATCGACGCCAAGTTGAACGGAGCATACTTCGCGCTGGACCTGCTGTACGGCGAGAAGGACTTCGAGAAGACCCTTCGGATTTCTACTCGCGCAGGCCAGGACTCCGACTGCAACCCGTCCAACGCCTGCGGGATTCTCGGTGTCATGCCCGGCTACAAGGGGATACCGGATCAGTGGACGAGCGGAATCCCCGCCATCCTCGACAAGAAATTCAGCTACACGGACTTCACGTTTCCCGGCATTGTCGAGAGCACCAAACAGCGGGCGATCGCGATGGCCGAAAGACCTGGCGGTCGCGTCGAGGGTCATCGCCCGATCATCCGGAAGCAGCCGGCACTGCCCGCAAAGCTGCAGTTTTGGGACGACTACGGTGCACCACAGGAACGGATTCCCGTCGCGGATGCTCGGTGGACCTGGACGGGCCCGTGGGAGGATCACCTCATCACGGCTCGCCGAGGCACGGAGTGGCACGGCAGGACTTCGTCCAGTAAAGGAGCGGAGGCTACGATCTCGTTCGAGGGCACCGGTGCCATTATTGCCGGCCCCTATCTTCCAACGGGTGGGTCGGCAGAGGTCTATTTGAACGGGGAGCTGCACAAGAGAGTGGACGTCTATCCGGACGAGGACAGTCGGAAGTATGGCGATGCTGCCTAGCATGCCTTCGGTCTCGAGGACGCATCGCACACGGTTCGCGTGGTCGTGCTGGGAGAACCGTACGAGGGATCGAAAGGGAGCGACGTGGTGTTGGAGAATCTCGTCGTCTTTCGCTAGTTCAGGTCCGGACTGGGAGATAGTTGGGCCTGCGTTGATTGCGGGCCGCACGGTCAGGAAAAAGGAATCTTCATGAAACGAGCAAGTTACTGGGTGATGATGGCTGCGGTGGCGCTGACTTTGGCGACGGTTGCCGATGGCGCGAATGCCAAGGAACGGGTCATCAGCGAAGAGGAGCTGATCGACAAGGTGTCAGGATTCTGGATCGGACAACTCCTGGGCAACTACATCGGTTTCCCGTTCGAGAACAACTACGTCGAGGAGCCGATCCCGGTCCTGGTCGACCGGGTTTACACCGCCGACTACGACGGCGATCCGAAACTCAAGATCAATACCAAGGACCGGCGTGGCCACATACCGATCATGGTGAACGCCTTGCGCGGCGCATTCAGCGATGACGACACGGACATCGAGTTCGTCACGTTGCATGCGGTCGAGAAGTACGGCCTCGACATCACCTATCCCGAAATCACCCAGATGTGGATGACCCATATCAATGACTACATCTGGGTCGCGAACCGGGAAGCCCGCAACTTGATGGACCGGGGACTGGTTGCTCCCGACACGGGACGCAAGCAGAACAACAAGCACTGGTTCCAGATCGATCCCCAGTTGGTCAACGAGATTTGGAGCGCCTTCTATCCCGGCATGACGGAACAAGCCGCAAGGCGCGCGCTTTGGGGGGCCCGCATCACCAATGACGACTGGGGGACGCACCCGACGATCGCGTACGGTGCGATGATCAGTGCCGCATTCTTCGAGAAGGACGTGCGCAAGCTAGTCGACATCGCAGTCAAGGCGGTTCCCGACGAGGGGCCGTTCGCAGAGGGCATTCGCGATGTTGTCAAATGGCATTCCGAGAACGACGACTGGCGGGACACCCGGGACCAGATCCACGACCGATACTACGCCTACAAGAAAGGGTCGTACGAAGCGCCGGTAAGCGTCGTCTCCTCCCTCGCCAATGGGCTGACTGGGATCATGGCCGTTCTGTACGGAGAAGGGGACTACATGAAGACAGTCGGCATCGCCACGTCCGCCGGGTACGATTGCGACAACCAAGCGGCAACCACCGGAGGGTTCATTGGAGTGCTCAACGGCTTGAGCGGCATGGGTGAAGCGGCCGTCGAGCAAACCATGAACCTTCCGGCCTGGGGCAAATGGGACAAGCCATTCAACGACCAATACGTCAACATCTCACGCGACGAGATCAAGCTCCGCACCCCGATCACCGAGATCGTCCAGCGGATCGCTGCCGTCGCCAAGACCGCCATTCTCGAGAACGGCGGCCGCATGGAGGTGCGTGACGGCGAGACCGTCTACGTCGTGAATACCGATTTCTGAGCCAAGCGCATCGGGCAGCAGCTTGGGCCCTTCGGCGAGCCGGTTCCGGGGATTGCCGGGAGACGCCTGCTGGATTGCATTCATATTTCCATGATGCATGCATTGAAGGCATGCTAGATTATTGACTATGGCCATGCTGACCGTGCGGAACGTGTCCGGCGAGGTGCATCGCGCCTTGCGTGTGCGGGCCGCCTTGCGCGGCCGCAGCACCGAGGCCGAAGTGCGCGCAATCCTGGAGGAAACGGTCCTCCCGCAGGGTCGGGTCGCACTGGGGTCGCTGCTGACCGCTGTCGGCCGGCGCGCCGGATTGACGGAAAAGGAGTCCGCAGGTTTCGCGCAACGCGACTCTGCCCCGGGCCAACCGGTCGACTTCGAATGATTCTGGTAGATACCAATGTGATTTCGGAGCCGTTACGCAGGGTTCCGGAACCACGCGTCGCCGAATGGCTCGATGCACAGGCGTTGGAAACGCTTTTTCTGTCCACCATGACTGTTGCCGAGCTTCGTTTCGGGGTCCGGTCACTGCCAGTCGGCCGTCGCCGAGACCGGCTGGATGCGGACTTGGAGCGGCGGATACTACCGATGTTTGCAGGCCGGGTGCTGGCGTTTGATCTCGCGGCGTCGCAAGCCTATGGGGAGCTGATGGCGCAGGCCCGGTGTGCCGGGCGGGCAATCTCTGTGTCCGACGGCTACATCGCAGCGACCGCATCGGCCAACGGCATGATCGTGGCGACGCGAGACACGGCTCCATTCGAGGCGGCCGGATTGACGGCACTCAATCCTTGGACGGCATAGGAAATGACCGGTGCGCGTAGGGCCGCACATCCCAATTCTTCCCATCCATATAAAGGCCGTTGTCGCCTCCCCCGCCGACTTGAACCGCGATCCCCCCGACCGTGTGATGCGAGCCGACCGACCAAGTGGCATTGGCATTGGCAGTTCTGGGAAAAGAGCTCATATTCGGCGCTAGCTTCCGTGTTTCTTGTCAAGGGGGATGCGGAAAGAAATTGGCGGTGGAAGGCGCGTGAGGTGCTGTCTCGACGCACAGGGGGCAGATGCACGGAAGCTGGCGGGTAGCGGTCTCATGCAGCCGCCTCCAGCGCCGGGGCGGGCGGTTCGGCCTGCCAGAGGCGGTCCTCGCGCAGGAGGGCGTCGAGCAGGCCAGCCAGTCGGCGCATGACCGCGACCAGTGCCACTTTGTGCGGCTTGCCGCCGGCAACGAGGCGCTCGTAGCAGGCCTTGGAGGAAGGCTCCCAGCGGACGGCCGCCATGGCCGCCATGTACAGCAGGTGGCGGGGCTGGGCTCGCCCGCCGCGGATGTGCCTGCCGCCACGATGCAGCCCGGAGTCCCGGTCGAAGGGGGCGATGCCGAACAGGGAGGCGGCCTTGCGGCGACCGAGGCGACCGAGCTCGGGCATGTCGGCGCACAGGCAAGCGGCGTTGACCGGGCCGAAGCCGGGGATCGACTGGATGATGGCGTCCCGGCGGGAGAGTGCGGCGTCGGCGGCGATGCAGGCGCGCATGCGGCGGTTGCAGCCTTGGATGTCGACCTGGAGGGCCTCGAGGGTGGAGCTGGAGCAGCCCGCAGCGTCGGGGCCCAGTTCGGCGCAGAGCTTGCGGAGGGCCCCGAGCTGCTCGACGAGCTTGCGGCGCAGGGCGAGCAAGTCGCTGAGCTGCCGGAGGTTGCCCGGCTGGGGCGGGGTGGCCTCGAGGTCGTTGAGGAGGCCGAAGCGGGCGAGCATGGCCGCATCGACGCAGTCGTTCTTGGCGAGCTGGCCGAGTGCCTCGGCGAAGCGGCGGGAGCGCAAGGGGTTGACCAAGACGGTCTCGAGGCCGGCATCAGCGAGGCACTGGTGGAGGTTGCGGTGGTAGCGTCCGGTGGGTTCGAAGACGGCGCGGGAGACGCGCTGCTTGAGCAGCCAGTTGCGCAGAGCGCGGCGGCCGGTCTTGTTGTTCTTGAACTGGCGATCGAGGCCGCGATCGTGGATATGGGCGTCGAGTTTCGACTTGCCGACATCGATGCCGGCGACTACGATGGGAGCGGGTATCGTCATTCCTGCGTTCCTGTCCTTTTCCGATTCGGGTCTGCACCCACGCTTCCGTTGAGGTCACGCAGGAATGGTTGCGACGGGCCGACCAAGCTAGCAGTCGGACCTGGAATCCGAGGGTGGAACGGTCCGGCCCGTCGCTGTCTGGGGGGCCTGGCCAGGCCCCCCAGACAGCCTCCCTCCGCTGGCGGGGGGAGGGATCCGCTACCTGCCGCAGCGGTGGCTTGCGCCACCTGCGGCCCTATGGAGAGAGGGTCCGAGGTAGTCGGGGCCATCCCTCTCTCTGGCACCTCCCTAAGATAAACTCACATGATCGGGCTGCCGCTCACCCCGACGGCATGAAATCGGGCTAGAGCGTTCGACCGACCGATCCGGCCAGGAGCGCAGCCAGCGCTACCATGCCGCATGGCGGAAGCGGAACAGTGGCCGTTCCCTTTTACCGGCGGTCCCGTCCCCGCAAGATAAACTGGCCCAAGGCATCCGGCATCGAGCCCCGAACTGTTCCCGGCACCACCCGTGGACGCGCAGCAAAACGCACCCCGCCGCCCGGGCGGGTGAACCCTCCGGAACCCGCTTCGCTTCCGCCGTCCACGAAAGGAGCCCACCCGCAATGCCACCGACCGACCCCGTCTGGCCAGCCGAGACCTGGCCGGACCAGATGCGCCCCGACCGACTACGCATCTTCCGCTCCCGCGCCGCCGGACTGGACGTCCACAAGGCGCAGATCACAGCCACCGTGCGCCTCTGCGCGCCCGACGGCAGCGAACCCCGCGCGGCCACTCGCGAGTTCAGCTCACTGGCCCGCGGGCTGGCCGAGATGACCGCCTGGCTGCGGTCCCACGACGTGCAGTGCGCCACCATGGAAGGCACCGGCATCTACTGGCTTCAGCCCTACGAGGCCCTGGAGGATGCCGGCATCCCGGTCGAACTGGTGCATGCCCAGCAGGTCCGCCAGATCAAGGGCCGCAAGACCGACGTCAGCGACAGCATCTGGCTCGCCCGCGTCTGCCAGTACGGCCTGGCGACGCCCAGCCTGATCCCGCCGCGCGACTTCCGCGCACTGCGCTTCCTCAGCCGCTACCGCCGCAAGCTCATCGCGGAGCGCGGCCGTGTCCGCAACCGGATTCACAAGCTGATCGACCGCTGCGGCGTGCGCGTGGGCGTCGCCCTCACGGACATCTTCGGGCGCAACGGCCGGCGGATCCTTGACGGTCTCGTCAACGGCGAGGACCCCCAGCAGATCCTCGACTCGCTGACGGTCCACGTGCGCTCCAAGCTCGGGACCGTCGCCGACATCCTCGAGGCCAAGCTCGACCCGCAGTCACTCTGGCTGCTCAATGACATGCTCGCTGCAGCCGATGCGGTCTCGCGACGCATCCAGCACGCCGGGGATCTGCTGGAAGCCGGCCTGGCCCCATACGAACGCAGCTTGCGCCTGCTCGAAACGCTGCCCGGGGTCGGGCGCGACAGCGCCTGCGAGATCCTGGTCGAGACCGGCCCGGACATCGGCGTCTTCCCGTCCTCGAGCCGCTTTGCCGCCTGGGCCGGACTGTGCCCGGGCAACAGCGAGAGCGGCGGCAAGCGCGCCTCCGGCCGTGCCCGCAGGGGCAACGCCGCCCTGCGGGCGGTGCTGACCGAATGCGCGCTGGGTGCGGCGCGCACCCAGCATTGCCAGTTTCGCGGCTTCCACAAGGCGCTGACCGTTCGCCGGGGCTACAAACGAGCCACCCTGGCGACCGCGCACAAGATGTCACGGTGCATCTATGCTGTCCTGCGGGACAACAAGCCCTACCAGGATCCGGAGACCGACTACGAGCAGTTGCTCGTCGCGCGCAACGCGCCACGCTGGATCCAGCAACTGCAAAAGTACGGCTTCCTCAAGGAGTTAGACCTGCCCAGCGCGCGGCCCGCCTGAATCCCGGCGCGGTGCAAAGCGACCGCCAGCAGGGCCACAAACCGGGGCTGCCCTGACCGTCTGCCGCTTTGCACCACGCCACAACTTGACGGCCAAGAGCTCGCAGCCGCCTGCGACAATAGGAGAAGTGCGTCAAGGGGAACTCAGTGCCCCCTGGAGATTTCACAGCAAAGGGTGGAGAATGCCAAGAAATTGCGGCCGAGCGCCGGGAGAGCTTCCACAAGCGTCTCGTCGACGACCTGTCCGACCACGGTCTGCTCGGTCTGGATGAGGGGAGCCGCAGTTGTCACCTCGACGGTCTCGGTAACGTCGCCGATCTGCAGCGCGATGTCGACCCGGACGTTTTCGTTGGTCGTGATGACGACGATATCCGAGACACCCGTCTTGAAGCCGTCCCTTTCGACCGCAACCTGATAGTTGGCCGCGACCAGATTGGGGAACGAATACAGTCCGCCCTCGTTTGTCAGACCGACCGTGGCTTGAATGCGATCCAAGTCGGTCAAGGTCACGGTTGCGCCGACGATCACAGCGCCGGTTTCGTCGGTTACCAACCCGCCGATGGTCCCGCGGAGCAGGAACTGTGCCGCAGCACCGGAGACGAAGAGCAGGGACAGAACGATCAAAGAGATCGAGTTCTTGTGCTTCATGTAGACAGACCTCCTACCGCCTTGGGGAGTTGCGGCGCCAACAGGCTTCTCTCAGCACTAGCTCCCGCGGAGGTTGGTCGTGAAGAAACAAGACCCGCTGGCAAGACTCCCAGACGCGCGCAAGATTGCGAATTTGCTTCGTGGAAGTCAACTTTCTTGGGGAATCCCATCCAGGCCAGGCACCGAAGTAGGCGATCGCTCTTGGCGCTGCCGAAACTCGCATCGAATCGCGCTTTGCCGTAGATTGATCAGCGAACAAGTCCGGGCGAATGTGGTATAACTCACGCGGGGCTAGTATTCGGAGCCCCACGGGAACTGGGGGTGAACTCATGAACAAGATTTACATCGCCGTCGCAGTTGCGCTTGCCGTTGCGATCTTCACGCCTGTAAACCTGGCCCAGACAACACAGGGCCAGATCAACGGGCGCGTTACCGACACGAGCGGCGCCATGATTCCGGGCGCCGAAATCGAAGTGGCGAATCCCGCCACCGGGGTCACCCAAGCCGTCTCGGCCAACGAGGTGGGGCAGTACGTAATGTATCTGCCCTTCGGCACCTACGACGTGAGCGTGTCGTCGCCAGGCTTCGGCACCAAGGTGACCACGGGAGTCCTGGTGACGACGGCTTCGGAGACGACGGTCGATGTGGAACTTGATGTCGAAGCAGTGGCAGAGCAGGTCAGCGTCACTGCTGCCGTGGCCCAGCTCGAGACGAGCGACACGACCATCGGGGCCGCGATCGAGGAAAACCTCATGCGCCACGCACCAATTCCCGTGCAGGGGCAGAAGCGCAGACCGTACCAATACATTTCGCTGTCACCGGGAGTCAACAACACAAACGGCCGCGGAAACGTCGCCGGCTCAAGAACGCTCAACACGGTCATCATGCTGGATGGTCTCTCGACGGAAACGACGAACAACGGAGTCGGAGAGATGGCAGCTGGAACCGAGCCCAGCGTGGAAGCGATCGGCGAGTACAAGCTGCTGTTGAGCAATACGTCCGCCGAATACGGACGGACTAGTGGAGGCTTGATCACCTACGCGACGAAATCTGGCACCAACGACTTCCACGGGTCCGTGTGGAACTTCCATAACAACTCTGTCCTGAACGCCCGTCGCTGGCAGGCGGCCGATCGCGGAAACAGCCGCAACAACGAGTTCGGGATCGCGGCGGGCGGGCCTGTCGTCATTCCCAAGGTCTACAACGGTCGCAACAAGACCTTCTTCTGGTCGACCCTGGCGTACTACCGCCAAAGCGCAACCGGGAGCGCGACCAACTTCCTGACCCTGCCGACGGCAGCAATGCGGAGTGGGGACTTCTCCGATCCTGCCCTCAATCAGCTATATGACCGGAAGGACCAGTACGAGGACGCTGATAGGCAAATACGGTTCAGGCCGTTCATGAACAACCAGATCCCGATGAGCCGGCAAAGCCGCATCAGCGCAAACGTCATGCAGCTCCTGCCTCTGCCCAATGCGCGCGACACCCCGGAACTCAACCACCTCGGCGCAGTCTCGAGTACGTTCAAGCCTTGGGACTTGACGACCAAGATTGATCATCAGTTCAACTCGAGCCACCGCCTGTCCGCGTTCTACATGTACGGGACGGCACCTCGGGTCAGCACCGACCCGGGTGGAATCCTCGACGACACCTTCGGAAGGACTTTCTTCAACAGCTTCCAGCGCGTCCGTGCGGACTACTCCTGGATCCAGAGCCCGACTGTCGTCCATCAGATTTTGTTTGGGTTCAACTTCCAGGAAAACGGGGACGAGCAGAACAATTTCGGCCAAGGGCTATCAAGCCAGCTCGGCTTCAATGGCATGCCGAGCAACGAGTGCCCTTGGATTCAGTTGGCACGTGCGTCGAGCTTCGGGGTTTCGATCTGCGCGAATCGCCCTCAGAACAAGGAATCGAAGCTAATTCCGAACTGGGCCTACAGTACGCTCTGGAACAAGGGGCGGCACACCATCAAATTCGGCTACCAAGGTCAGTATTGGCGCATCAACCGTCATGAGCAAGGAGGCTTCGCGGGTGGCTTGACCGTGGGAGCGGCCGGAACCTATTTGTTTGGGGTGTCTGAAGGGAACCTCGGAAGCGAAACCAAGGACACGAACGGCGCTGGCGGCTTTCACCTAGCCGACTTCTACCTCGGCCTGCCCAACTTCGTTGGCACGGCGGCGGGACTGGCCCTTGAGGAGCGGGAAGCCTATCACGCTATCTATGTTCAGGATGACTGGAAGGTTCTCCCCCGACTGACCCTGAACCTCGGTCTCCGCTGGGACCTGCAATTGCCCTTCCAGGAGAACAGGGGGCAGTTCTCGGGATTCGACGAAACCCTCACGAATCCGGGAATAAGCGGCAACTACCGCGGGGCGCTCGAATTCTATGGAACCGCCCAGGGTGCAAACGGCAAGCTCCGGGTCGGCGAACCGACTTGGGGCAATTTCGGCCCGCGGCTCGGCCTGGCATACCAGATCACCGACAAGCTCGTGTTCCGGGCGGGTGCGGGCATACAGTACATGGCTATCCAGAACACCAACGTCAGATCCGTCAACCGGGTCGGCCACGAGGCGCGGGGGAACCCGCCGCCCAGACCGAGTCCGTTCGCCACCTACTACGAGTGGGACAACGGCTTCCCTGCCACGCAGCTGGGAACACCGCCGTTCATCGATCCAGCATTCCTAAACAACCAGTCGATTACAAACTGGATGAGCCCTTTCACTGTCGGAACTCCTCCCGCGCTGTACATGATCACAGGTGGGTTCCAGCGCCAATTCGGCGACTGGGTCTTGGAGACGACCTTCTACTCGAACATGGGACGCAACAACTCCGACCACGAACGCATCAACGACCTGCATCCGGACTACTGGCACCTCGGCCCACTTCTGAATCTGCAGATCAATGATCCCGCGGTCGCGGCCGCCGGTTTCGCCAAGCCGTATCCCGAGTTCCCGGACGGTCAGCCTTTGCACCGCGCGCTGCGGCGATTCCCACAGTTCAGCAACATTTCCAACGATGCCGGGATCAATACGGGAATGAACTACAACGCCTTCATGCTCAAGGCGACGAAGCGCTATTCCAATGGCCTCTCGTTCCTAGGGCACTGGACGGTTGCAAAGCAATTGGGGGATGTCGACTGGGCACCGGGTGCATTCGGCAGCAACACGCGGAACTCGTACAACCGCAGGCTCGACAAGCGGGTCAACCGCTACGACACGACCCACCGGGCAGTCTTCAACTACTCGTACGACCTGCCCTTCGGCCCGGGCCAACGGTGGGGAGGAACCAGCGCCTTCAGCAAATACGTGCTCAGCGGGTGGACGATTTCGGGAGTCCAGGAGTATGTCAACGGCTTCCCGATCTCTACTGGCGGGGGATTGTCGGTCGGCATTCCAGGAGGCGTCCGGAATCTCGCTGACCGGTCCCCGGACGTGCCTTGGAGAAGCAACATTGGTTGCGGCCAAATGGTCTTCGGAGACCCCAGCCGGAACTACATCCTCAATGCGGGGAATCCTAGCCAGGTCACACCAAACAGACCGCAGGGATGGCTGCCTCCAGGTGACTTCGTGCAAGGGAACGCGCCGGAGGTCGATCAGGAGACGCGCCAATGTCCGAACTTCAACGAGGACTTTTCCGTCGTCAAGCGGATTCCCCTCGCAACCGAGAAAGTGAAGCTCCAGATTGGGGCGGACTGCTTCAATTGCCTGAACCGGCACCGCTGGATCGCTGGCCGGTTCGGCAACAACATCAACAGCTCGTCATTCGGGAGAATCGTTCCGGAACAGCCCAAGGGGCCCCGGACAATTCAGCTGCGGATGCGAGTCGAGTGGTAACGGCCAAGGGCGCCAAGCCCTGAAGTCCTGCGGGCCTCGCGTTGTTCAATCGCGAGGCCCGTTTGCTTTCTAATTCCAAAGGAGGCCGGGCCGGGAGGCACTCACGGGTCGCTCTTTTCGAATCTCTCGGTCCGAACGACTCCCCTTCCCTCCTCGATATAGATCAGCCGATCGGCATCGACGCCCTTGATTTCCTCATGCCCGCTGTTGGGCCACTCGACGCGGAGCCAGTCAGCGCGAGTCGCCCGGCCCAGCCCGAAATGTAGGCGCAAATCGTTGACGGACAAGTAGCTGTCTTGGCTGTGGACCTCTTGGACCTGAAGCAGCCGCCCCGATCGAACATAGACTCGCGCTCCGATCGCCGTGCGGTTCGACTTGACGCCGATGAGCTTGACCTTGAGCCAGTGATTGCTTGAGTTGCTATCGGATCGGATGAGCGAAGGCGGCTCGTTCATGTTCATCACGAGAATGTCCATGTCGCCGTCGTTGTCAAAGTCGCCGAAAGCGCAACCACGGCTCGAATGAAGCGCACTGAGACCGGGACCGCATTGCTCCGTGACATTTGCGAACGTGCCGTTGCCTAGGTTGCGAAAGAGAAATCGTGGGCCTTTGTACGGATAGTCAGGGTTGACCACCTCGACCTCCGGGTAAACGCTGCCTGCGACATAGAACAGGTCGGGCAGGCCGTCGCTGTCAAAATCGACAAGGCCCGCCCCCCATTCCAGGTGCCTCGTGCTGGCCTGCAGACCTGCCATGGTCGATTCGTCCGAGAAAAACCCCTGGCCGTCATTGCGGTAAAGTCCCGGGATGTCGTCCGCGAAGTGGGTCTTGACGATGTCGAGCTTTCCATCGGAGGTGTAGTCCCCGATCGCAAGTCCCATGCCTGCTTGGGCCACGCCATCAGGACTGTAGGCGAGCCCCCGTTCGGTCGCGATGTCGCTGAACGTTCCGTCCTTGTTGTTCCGCAGCAGGATGCTCGGGCTCGAGTCGCATGCGACGTAAATGTCCTGCCACCCGTCTTCGTTGTAGTCCATGGACATCGCCGTCAACCCGTAGCCCGATACGTCTAGCACCTGCGCTTCTTCTGTGACCTCCGTGAAAGTTCCGTTTCCGTTGTTGCGGTACAGAATGTGCGCTCCCTTTTCGAGGCCTTGGGGACCGTAGGCAACCGGCACGCCCTTCCATGTGGACCGGCCTTTCGGCGGCAAGTTCGCAAGACTCTTGGGTCCGATGTAGTTTGCGACGAAGAGGTCGAGGAAGCCGTCCCGGTCGTAGTCGACGAATGTGCAGCCGCTGCTCCACCGCGTCGGGTCGCCCGCGACTCCAGCTTCGACTGTCACGTCCGTAAATGTCCCATCACCGTTGTTGCGGTAAAGGACGTTCTGGCCCCGGTAAGTGATGAACAGGTCATCGAATCCGTCGTTGTCGTAGTCCCCGATGCAGACGCCATTCGCCCAACCGGTCCTGATGAGGCCCGCCTCCCGCGTGACATCCGTGAACGTCCCGTTGCGATTGTTCTTGTAGAGGCGGTTGGTGGCGATCTCGCCGTCCGGGATGCCGCTTCGGCGCGACCCGTTCAATAGCAGGATGTCAAGCCACCCGTCATTGTCATAGTCGTAGAACGCAACTCCGCAGCCGTTTGCCTCGGAGATGTAGTCGGATGTGTCCTTCTCGCCGTAGTAGATCGTCTCCGTCAGGCCCGCCCTCCGGCCGACATCGACGAACCGGACAGGGTACGATCCAGAAACGCGATTCGCCAAGGCTCTCTGAACCAAGGGATCGGCACGGGGCTCGCGTTGGCCTAGCGATGGCCTGAGAGCCAGAACGCTCCCATTCAGGAGTTGCAGGAGGCGCCGCCGTGTCACGGTCCGTGTGCGCCGGAGCCAGGCCTTGCGGTGAGACGCTGTCCCAAGCGAGAATCTTGGCTTAATCTTATCGGAGGCGCGTACGAGCGTTCGAATTGGTTCAAGCGGCCTGCTCCCGCTGGCCGCCATCTTGGCGCTGGGGCATTTCGGCCCCGTTTCCTCGCAGCGCCGCGGTGCGGACGCTGCGCTTCTGCAGGCTTCCGAGTCTGCCGACGCTACGACAATTCGTGCGCTGATCGAGCAGGGTGCAAACGTCGACGCCCGCAACGATCACGGCACTACTCCGCTGATGGTCGCCGCGATGGAAGGCCATCGCGCGGCAGTGCAAGTCCTTATTTCCCATGATGCGAATGTGCGAAGCACGGACGACCGGGGCATGACCGCTGTCATGGCGGCCGCGTCGCGGGGCCATGCAGACATCACTCGCGACCTGCTCCAGGCTGGAGCGAGTGCCGATGCCCAAAACGACGAGGGCCGGACCGCTCTGATGCTGGCCGTATCGGAGATCCAGCTCGGGGCCATCCAGATCCTTCTCGAATCCGTGGATGTCGATCTCCGGAACGATGACGGCCAGACGGCGCTCTTGATCGCGGCGGCTAGCGGCCACCGACTGATGACGGAGACCTTGATCAGGGCGGGCGCCGATCCGAACCACGCCGACGATTCGGGGCAAACGCCTCTTATGGCAGCGGCGTTCCGAGGGCACACTTCGGTGGTCGAGGCCCTTATAGGTGCGGACGCTGACGTCCATGCTCGGGGCGCTGAAGGAGCCACGATAGCCTCCGGCGATGTCGAGGTGCCTTTGGGAGGCGTGACGGCCCTCATGCTCGCATCAGCAAAGGGCGCGATGCCAACCGTTCGTGCTCTCCTCGGTGCCGGAGCGAGCGTTGGCCCGAGCTCTATTGACGGCCGGACTGCACTCATGTTCGCGGCTTCCAATGGAAACAGGGGGATCGTACGGGCACTGCTCGAACACGGGGCCGAAATCGATTCCGTCGACGCTCTTGGCGAATCGGCCCTCGTCCAAGCCGCGTTGTTGGGCCGGATCGAGGTCGTCGAAGTGCTACGCAGACAGGGTGCTGCGTCGACATCGAGGGAAGACCTCCTGTTCGCGGCCCGAGTGGGCAGGCCTGACGAGGCCGCGCCGGCATTGTCAAGGGGAGCAGATCCCAATGCGAGCGATAGCCGAGGCGTAACGGCCTTGATGAGCGCCTCCCTGCACGGCCATGCGGAGACGGCTCGCTTGCTCGTCACGAGGGGGGCCGAAGTAAACCGACGGAGCAAGAAGGGTGTTCCGATCGCCGTCCAAAGCGGAACAGTCGAAGGGGGGGGAGTCACCGCCCTGATGCTGGCTGCCACGGAAGGCCACCTCGGAATCGTCGAATTGCTGCTCAAGGCAGGCGCCGATACGGCCCTATCGAGCCATGTCGGCTGGACACCGCTTCTGATGGCCGCCTGGGAGGGGCAGACCTCCGTGGTGGAGACACTGCTGGCAGCCGGGGCGAACCCGAACGCCCGAGGCGAGGGCGGAAGAACACCGTTGATCCTCGCCGTGTCCAAGGGCCTGCCAACCATGGCGCGGATCCTGATCGAGGCGGGAGCGGACGTCGACTCCAGCGCCGACGACGGAAGCACGGCAACGATGATCGCCGTTTCCGCCAGCGATCATGCCATGCTCCGCTCGCTGCTCGCCAGTCGCGCCAACGTCAACTTGCAGTCCTCTGACGGTCGGACGGCCCTGATGCTCGCCGCCGCCAAGGGTGACCTGGTGGCGCTCGAATCTCTCTTGGCGGCAGGATCCGATGTTCTCGCGGCGATGCGCGACGGAAGAACTGCGCTGATGCTGGCCGGCGCAGGAGGCCACCAAGATGCGATCCAGTTGCTCTTGGACAATGGGGCTAGGGCCGTCGCGAAGGATCAACAGGGTCGCACCGCCCTGGTGCACGCCGCCCTGGCCGGGCACGACCAAGCGGCTCTGCTGCTCGAAGGCGCGGGCGCAGTCGAGGATCTGGACGAATTGCTCCGGATCGTAGCGGCGACGGGACGCGCGGAAAGGATCGCAGCGCTTGTCAACGACGGCGCTGAGGTCGACGGGCGGGACGCGGACCAGAACACGCCTCTGATGCTGGCTTCGGCCGCAGGGCACGTTGCAGCCCTGTCCGAATTGCTTGCGCGAGGGGCGGACGCGAATGCGGTGGGCCTGGATGGTGGCACGTCGCTGATGCTGGCAGCCGGGCAGAACCGCCGGGAGGCGGTCGAGGTCCTGCTTCGGAACGGAGCCGCGCCCAACGCCCGCACGCCCGAAGGGCGGACGGCGCTGATGATGGCAAGCTTCGAAGGATTCTCGACGACCGCGGACACACTGTTGAAACACGGTGCAAGGCCCGACCTGGTGGACACGGAAGGAAGCTCGGCGCTCATGTTCGCCGCCTCTGAGGGGCACGCCGAAGCGATCGAAGTGCTGCTGGCCGGCGGCGCCGACCCGAATCTCAAGCGGCCGGACGGCGTTATGCCGCTCATGCTGGCTTCCGCTTCCGGAACTCTTTCGGGCGTACGCCGTCTGGCGGAGGGAGGAGCAGACCTCGACGCCGCGGACTCGCGCGGCTTCACGCCGCTGCTCGTCGCGGCAACCCGTGGCCAGACCCTCGTCGTTCAGGAGCTGCTAGAGCGAGGGGCTGATCCGAATGCACGGACGGCGGACGGAACATCGGCGCTCGCGCTTGCCGAGTCCAAAGGCTACCGCAGAATCGTTTTCCTCTTGACGGGGAATCGTTGATCGCGTGGGCTTGCCGGATGCTTCACAGCTCCTGCGAACGAACGATCCCCCGGCCCTCTTCGATGTAGACCACGCGGTCCGCTGGCACGTCCCGCAGAGTCTCGCGCTTTCCGTTCGGCCAACGGATGGTCAGTTCCTCCGCCTTGGATGCGCTGCCAAGCCCGAAATGGAGGCGAAAGTCGTTGACCGAGTAATAGCTGGACTGGCTGTGGACTTCCTGACACTGATTCCTATCGCCGGACCGGACGTCGATCCTTGCGCCAATTGCCGTGCGGTTCGACTCGACACCGATGAGCTTGACCTTGAGCCAGTGGTTCCCGGTGGAAACGTCGGCGCGAATCAAGGACGGCGGCTCGTTCATGTTCATCACTAGGATGTCCATGTCTCCGTCGTTGTCGAAGTCCCCGAAGGCACACCCCCGGCTGGAGTGGGTTGTCGTGAGACCAGGTCCGCACTCGTCCGTAATGTTCGCGAAGGAGCCGTCTCGTCGGTTCCGGAACAGAAAGCGCGGGCCCTTGTAGGGATAGCGGGGATTGAATCTCTCAACGCGCGGGAACAGGTTCCCGACAGAGTAGAACAGATCCGGCCAGCTGTCGTTGTCGAAGTCAACGAGACCGGTGCCCCACTGGATGTGCTGGGTCACCTCGTGCAGGCCGGCAGCCACCGACATGTCGGCGAAGGTTCCGTTTCCGTAGTTGCGGTACAGGGCCGGCATCTCGTCGGCAAACAGGGTCTTGACGATGTCCAACTTTCCGTCTCCGTCGTAGTCGGCGGTCGCGAGTCCCATCCCAGCCTGCTCTCGCCCGTCCTCGCTGTAGGCGACTCCGCACTCGACCGCGATGTCGGTAAACGTCCCGTCACCGTTGTTGCGGTACAGAATGCTCGGAGTGGAGTCGCACGCCACGTAGATGTCAGGCCAGCCGTCTTCGTCGACATCCGTCACCAGGGCCGTCATCCCGTAGTAGCCGTGCGGGCTGTGCATTCCGGCCTCCTCGCTGACGTCAGTGAAGGTGCCGTCGCCGTTGTTGCGATAGAGGTAGTTCTTCGTTCCCTGCATGCCGCGAGGGCCGCAGAAGACCGGAACGCCCTTCCACTCGCAGTTGTTGCCTTGGCCTGGAAGAGGAAGCTTCGCAAGGTCAACCTCAACGTAGTTCGAGACGAAGAGATCCAAGTATCCGTCCCGGTCGTAGTCAATGAAAGTCGCGCCGGCGTTCCACCGATCGGGGAAGCCACCCAAGCCGGCATCTTTCGTCACGTCTGCGAACGTGCCATCCCCGTTGTTGCGATACAGCACGTTCTGGCCCCAGTAGGTGATGAACAGGTCGTCGTGGCCATCGTTATCGAAGTCGCCGATGCAGACGCTGTTTGCCCACCCAGTGCGAACCAGCCCGGCATCCTCGGTGACATCCGTGAACGTCCCGTCGCGGTTGTTCTTGTACAAACGGTTCGTCGGCATCGCTCCTGACGGAAGGTCATCGAGGCGGGTTCCGTTCAGGACGAAGAGGTCGGGCCATCCGTCGTTGTCATAGTCGTAGAACGCAACCCCGCAGCCGTTCGCCTCGACGATGTACTTCACCTGCTCGCTGTTCCCGTAGTAGACCGTGTCGGTCAGGCCCGCCTGCCGTGCGATGTCCACGAACTGGACGCCGTAAGGCCCGGCAATCGGCCCGTCCGGCGTGGCCGCGAGGGAACTACGACGCCCGGACGCCATCCAGCCGGCGCCAGCGCTGAGTTTCAGGAACCGCCTCCTCGAGTGAATCATCGTCACTCCGTCCGGCCGCCCGAGGAGCGGGCAGTGATTCCCTCACCCTCGGTGATTTGCAGGAACTGATCCGGAGCCAGATCCGCCAGAGTTTCCCGGGAGGACCGGTAAGGCCAGTCCACCTCGATCCTGTCGACGTGCACGCTGTCTCCCAGCCCGAAGTGAAGCCTCAGATCATTGCTCGACATGAAACTGGACCCCGACCGCACTTCCTGGACGATGACTCGGGAGCCAGCTGACACAGTCACCCGCGCGCCGATTGCACTGCGGTTCGACTTCGTGCCGATCAGGTGCAGTGACAGAAACCCGCCGGCGGGCTGGGAGTCGTTACGAAGTAGGCTCGGGTGCTGGTTCATGTTGTTGACGAACACATCCGTGTCACCGTCATTGTCATAGTCGCCCACCGCCAGGCCGCGGCTCGTATGGGCAGCCAGAATAGCCGACCCGGCCGGCGGCTTGACGCGTTCCAGGCGCCGGCCCTCAATGTTCCTGTACAGCAGACGTTCCTGGCGGTACGGGTTGTTAGGCACCACACCTTCGATCTCAGGGTGGATGTGGCCGTTCACCACGAAGACATCCGGCCAAGTGTCACGGTCGAAGTCAGGTGTTCCGACGCCCCAGCCCATATAGTTCACGCTGATGCCCGCGCCCATCGCGTGCACGCGGTCCTCGAACGATTCCGCTCCGGAACTCATGTAGACGTTCGACGTCTCCTCGATAAAGTTAGTCTTGACCAGGTCGAACCTTCCGTCGCCATTGAGATCGGCCGCCGCCGATCCCATGCCCGCCTGGACCCCGCCGTTTTCGTCGAGAGCCACCCCGGAAAAGACCCCAACGTCCGTGAACGTGCCGTCTCGCTCGTTCTGGAACAGAATGCTCGCTTGCGAGTCGACAGCCACGTAAATGTCGGGCCATCCGTCGCTGTTGTAGTCAATAGGGGTTACGGACAGCGAATAGCGGTCCGTCACGCTGGCGACTCCGGATTCCTTCGACACATCGCTGAATCTGCTCCCGCCAAGATTTCGAAACAACTGGTTCGTTTCGCCGGGCAGGCCGCGTGGTCCGCAAAGGACGGGCTGGCCTTTCCACTGGCAAGATGGCCCGCTCCCCTTGGCCGGGATGCGGTCCTTCTCGAAGACGAGGTAGTTCGCGACGAACAGGTCGAGTTGGCCATCGATGTCATAGTCCAGAAACGCGCACCCTGCGGACCATCGAGTTTCCCGGCCCATGCCGGCCTCCAATGTGATGTCGGAAAACGCTCCTTCGCCGTTGTTGCGGTACAGCCGGTTCTCCCCGAAGTACGTGACGAACAGATCATCGAAACCGTCGTTGTCAATGTCCCCGACGCAAGCGCCCTGCCCCCATCCTGAGCTGGTTAGACCCGCGCGGTCGGTGACATTCGAGAACGAGCCGTCACCGTTGTTGCGGTACAGATGGTTGCTCGGGGCCTGGCCGGCCGGGAATCCTTCCATGGTGCTTCCCGAGACGAAGAATGCGTCGAGAAGTCCGTCGCGATCGAAGTCAAGGAGGGCGACGCCGCCGCCCAGGGCCTCGAGAATATATTCCTTGCGGTCGTCCCTCCCGCAGCGAAAGACATCCGTAAGCCCGGCTTCCGCCGCGACATCGACGAATACCGGCGGCTCGGCGACGAGCGGCAGGGGCATGGCGAGGGTTGCAATCGCAACCGTGCGTGCGAGGGTCGCCACTCACCCCCTACTGCCCGGTTCCGGGCAGTTCGGGCGCCTCCTTCTTGCGCAGGCGCTGTATCCGTGCTGTCCGCGTTTGCCTGGCCTCGTCCTCATTTTTCTTGAACAGCTGGAACTGCTGCTGGGCAAGATCGGAATTCCCGAGCTGGCGGTGGAGCCTGGCTAGCACGTAGTGAACTCGGTTCAGCGTCGGGTCCAATTCCAGCGCCAGTTGGTATTCGGCTATCGCGTCATCGAACCGGCCCAGCAGCTCGTACGCCCTTCCCAGGTCCCTGCGGACATCGGCATCCTCGGGATCCGCCTCAGTTACGGCAAGCAGGAAGGGAAGCGCCTTTTCGGCATCCCTGAGCTGAACATGGATCCTGCCGAGGCGCTTTCTCGCAGCACTCGAATGCGGATGGATCTCCAGTTCGTCAAGGCACGCTTGCCTGGCTTCCTCGTATTGCGAATTCCAGAGATAGTAGTCGGCGAGCTCGATGCGAATTTGCGTGTCGAACGGGCACGCCTCGATAGCCGCAAGGAACTCCGCTTCGGCCTCGGCCTTTTCCTGGGCGGCGAAATTCATCGCGTTGACGAGGCGGGCACGACACGAAGCGGGGTAATCGCTGACCAGCTTGTCGAAATTCTCGATCGAAACCTGGCGAAAGACCTCCGCCCTCAATGTCAGAACCGCCTGCAGCGATTGAGATGCCAGCGACCTGCCTCCAGCCACGAGGGCCGCGGATTCGTAGTCGTCCAGCCAGATATGCACGCTCGCCTTCAAGTAGTCCCGCAGCCATTCATCGCCCTTCGGCTGGATCGCGTCGAGCGCCTGCAGCGACTCGTTGAATCGTCCGGCGGACGCAGCTTCCACCGCATCCCTCCAAGCGCTGGAATCCGGAGCCTCAATACGCCTCGCCAGTTCGTCGTTGATCTCGCCACCCACCATAGGCAAGGGCGGCAAGCGCTCTGGATCGACCGGCGGCAGGGATCTGAGAATTCCCTCGAATTCGACTTTCGTCCCGATTTCGGCCACCTGCTCCTTGGGCAGCATGCTCTTGTCGATCGGCATGCGCGGGACGGACGGGAGAAGGTCCCAATAGCGCTGGAGTGCGATGTCAGACGGGACTTCCAATCCGAGAATCGCGAGCATGCGTGCCAGCGGGAAGAAGATGGATGCGTTGAACGGATCCATCTCCGATGCCTCCAGATACTTGATCGCCGCCACTTGGTATACCTGCTGGCTCTCAAAGAGCTTGGCGGCCGCGATATGGGTGTCCTTCGACTCGGGATGCGCCAAAGCCTGCTCGTTCACGATCCGCTCAGCCAGAGTCAGGTACGTCTGTCCCAGGGAGTAGAGCACGTTCGGCGACTCTTCGCCGGCCAGCGGGAGGGCTTGCCGGTAGGCTTCGATGGCTTCACGATGACGAAGGTTCGCCGCGTAGGCCTGCCCGAGATGCAACGCGCTCTCGAACGTGGGCTGAAGCCGGTGCGCGGCCTCGAGATGCGGCAACGCCGCGTCCGGACGCTCCACATTCAGGTACGAGACGCCTAGGAACAGCCGGCTTGCGACCATCGTCTTGTCGAGGTCGATTCCGGTTTCGAAGGCGTCGATCGCGCTCAAGTAGTCGCGTTGGTAGTAGCACACAAGCCCGAGATTGTGGTAGACCCGGGGCACCGCCGTTGGGTATCGGTCGAGAATAGCTCGGTACTCGGAGAGCGCTTCTGCAAGGTTTCCGCTCTGTTCGAAGCTCCTGGCTGCACGAAAGCGGCTCTCGATCTCGGCATAGTCCGCTGGTCCGAGCGAGCGCTGCTGGGAATTCGCGACGGTGCCGGCGCACAGCAACGCTATCGCTGCCAGCGCGGTCGTTGCAATCCCTTTCCGTACTCTCATGAGGCTCGGCCCGTCTCAGGGACGGTGATCGACGTCAGTCCGACCGCACGACCCTGATCCAGTGATCGCTGAACATAGAATGACGCATCACGCGTTCCTTTGGCATATGGCAGCTCGAGCAGTTCTGTGAATCGACGGGGCAGACCGCCGCTTGCTCGCGCTCTTCCCTGCTGTGACAGGACAGACAGGATGCGTCAAACGATTCCGCCTCGTCGGCCACATCGACGTGCGGGTCGTGGCAGGTCGTGCAGGCCAGATCGCCGAATGTTTCATTGAAGCACCGGCTCAGTACGATCCTCTGGCTGGGAAACCGGACACTGTGTGGCGTCTGCTCCAGCATTGTCAGGGCATCAAAGTCGTTGTCCTGGGGCGGGCGGCCGTGGCAGGCTCCGCACATCTGCGTCTGGGGAAACCCACCGAGCGCAAGGGGATTGAAGATCGTGCCCTGGATCGGCTTACCGCTCATCGCTGCTCCGACGTGCTCGCCCCCCGGACCGTGGCACCGCTCGCAGCGAACGCCCACTTCGTCTCCCTTAGGGGCCGAGGACCTCTCGTCAAATCCCGTGGTGTGGCACCCGAAGCATTCGACAACCTCCTGCTGGGTCAGCCCCCTGCCCAGGCTCTCTACCGCGTTCTTCGGGTCGTACTTCGATGCGCCCGTCGTGAAATCGATGTCTCTTAGGCTCTCGTACCAGGTGAGGCGGCTCTCCACCCAGTTCCCGGACGCAATCCGTCCAATGGGCGTTATTCCTTTCGTACCGCTTCCGAAGGCCCATTCGAGCACCGCCTCGCTCGACGCCGCGGCGTTTGCGCTGGACAGACGGACGCCGTCCGTCGCATTCCCGGATAGCGTCAGCGTGAAGCCCGACACGCGGTCCGGCAGGCTAAACGGTAGGATGGAGACGAGTTCTGGAACGTCGCGCAAGACGCGAAGCGATCTGGCGTGGTTGCTGGACTGCTGTTGCGCGTAGATTTCCGAATGGCAGGTCTTGCAGGTCTCCGCCCCCGTGTATTCGGATTCATATTCCCAGAAATGGACCGGATCGGCCAGATAACCCGTTTGTCCGAAACCAGCCGGAATGCATCCAAGCAGGAACCCGGCGATACAAGTGCTCCTAAGTCCCGGCTGAAGCGGTTTCGGTCGAGGCCGGTAGGCTGCCGAGCGGATCCATCGCAATCGCGAAATCAGCAGGCCAGCCGGGCTCCATGGAGCGGGTCGACCGACGGATCGAGATATCCGGCGCATGGCGCTTCGAGCCCGGGCCCTGCGCCTCTCTATGCCCCCGTCTCGAGGATGAACGGCAGATGAGAAGACTCGTTTCTCCCCGCGCCCTTGGGATCGGCTCCTGCCAGCTTGAGTGCCGTCGAGTAGATATGGCCGTGGTTGGGCATGATGAATCCGTCCGAAGGTTCCTGGTAGCCGTCTCGCAGATTGCCGTCCCGGTCGTAGCGCGGGTCGAGTTCTCCCGTCTTCGGGTGGATCGGAATCGGCTGGAACGTCTTCTGGCCGACCCATCCGAACTGGGCGCCGCCACGGACGCGAGGACCGAGAAACGCGCAGGAGTTGACTGGGTTGTGCGCACTGATGTCCTGGGACAGGATCTGCTCCCGCTTCTCGGCTTCGTCGAGATCGGAATTCTCCAGGATGCTCTCGATGTTGCCCCCGACGGTTCGTCCGAACTCGCTGCTGAGCACGATCGTCGTGTGGTCGTAAAACGAGTTACCAGTGTCGCCGTACTCGGTTTCCTTGAGCTTTCTCACGAAAGTCTTGAGCGGGGTCCACAGCTCCCTCCGCATCATCTCCTTCTGGTCGAATGGGTATCCGGAAAGAATCTTCTTGCGGGCCCAGTGATGGTCGAATCCCCGAACCAGCCGGTTCTCGAGCCAGCCTGCGCAGCTTAGCCCCTTCGTCATCATTTCAAACATCATCATGGCCTGGACGTTGATGTTGGGCGTGTGTTTGCTGCGTGGCAGCGTCTGGTTGATTAGCTCGAAGTGGATTTCTTCGTCGGCGACATCGACGCCGAATTCCTCCCGCAATCCCGGATCAAGGAACATCGACTTCGTATCGACGCTCTCGTCGTTGCCCTGGATGAGCCGCTTGTAAACGTCCAGCGCGGACGCGAAACTCTGCAACTCCGGGCTGTTGCGATCAGCGAGCAGCTTCCGGCGCGGCTGCTCCAGGAATCTCTGGACGGAATGGTTGCGCGCGTCGTTGCGCATCGCCAGGGTCTGTGTGACGAGGCTGCGGGTTAACTTGGGTGTTTGGGGGTAGATGATGTGTGCCCACGCCGGTCCGAGCGCATGGTAAATGCCCGTCCCTTCGGGATACGCGGCGATATCCAGCTCGCCGTCTGAAAGCCAGCGGTGCCAGTTCAGGTTGGGCAACAGATACGGCCTGCCTGCCTGCTCGCAGAACGCCTGCAGGACGGTGCGCTCGTCGGGTTCCCTCCGGGCTTTCATGTCGACCGCGTACTGCCCGTAATGCGCCTTGAACCGATCCCTTGTATGCCCGCTCCCTGTGAGGGCACTCGACAGGATCGCCATTTCTCCGAACAGCTCGCGGCCATCCTCTGCCAGCGGCCCGTGGAAGATCTCTCCGTAGCGCCGGAAGTCTTCGGGCGCGAGATCCTTGGTCCGGTATAGGTGGTCCGAGATGACTCCCCAGTCGTTGGGGTCCCGCGGCAGGTCCGAGAAGTTGGCGTCGTTGCGGACAGGCACGACGGGGCCGAACATGTCGTAGCTCATCCAGGCCCCTTCCATGAACCAGTAGATGAGGAACCGAGGCTCGGTCGCCTCCTTGGCGTGATCCTTGACCGCGCCTGTCAAAGAGGGGCTAAGCGAATCCAGGCCATCGCTGAGCCAGTAGCTGAAGAAGTCTGCGGCCGCCAGAGCGCTCGTCGCCTGCGCGGTCTTGGATAGGAATCCCCTGCGGTTCAATTCAGGCTCCCGACGCGATCTGCCTTCGCGTCGGTCCGATTATAAGCCGGTCTTCAGGAATCTCTCAACACGTTAGCGCCCCTCAAGTGCACACCTCGATCTGAATTCCGCACGGAGACCTCCGGAAGCGTCTGGAATCAACGGAGTTAGCCCAAAAGGCCATACGCATGATTGAATCAGGCTCACAGGGACATGTCCGATCCCTCTATCTTCTTGAGAACCGACAAGATCGGACCCAATAGGAGCTGGAGCGGATCGAAGACCGCCATCCGGGATCGCCCGCCGAGTCCGGAGAGGGCTTCCGCATTACCGCTTGCGGACGGCCCATGCCCGGAAATCCTGAACGGTTCAGCGGAACTGCACCGCGTCTTCGAAGCCGAGTTGGGCCGGGCAACTCTCCGTACTAGATGCGGGCCAGCTGAACCTTGTACGAGCGCCTGCTAGAATCCGCGAGGCGTGAGGACCCTACGTATTCCCGTTTTCGCACGTCTGTCGTCAAACCCACCTCATGGTGACGGTAGGCGGCCGCAGGGAGGGGTTCTTGGTAGGCTTCGCCGGAGGGAGTTCCTGCAGGGCTTGGGCGGGATTCCGGTCGCTGGTCGGATCTTTCCGGTGGCGACGTTGCCCGCCTTAGCGCATGACCCGCAGCAATTCCTGGCCGCTGTGGGCAAGGACCCGCGAATGATCGTCCACGACGCAGCGGCGGGTGTAGCAGAAACCCCGGTTCGCTTGCTGCGAGAGCATCGCGTGACGCCCAAAGAGCTACTGTTCGTCCGCAACAACCAGGTTCTGCCAGGGAGCCTAACGCTGAGTCCATATCCATCTGACCGCTGGGATCTCGAACTAAGTGGCCTTGTCGCACCGGCCCGGACGGTCAGCTTCTCGGATCTGATCCGGATCGAGCAGTCGGAAGTCGTCGCGGTCTTGCAATGCGCAGGTAACGGCCGAGCCTTCTACGCACGAACCGCCAAGGCCAACGGCACCCAGTGGCAGCGCGGCGGAATGGGCCAGATCCGTTGGACGGGGGTCCGCTTGAAGCAGATGCTTGACTCCCTAGGAATGCTCGTGGACGCGAATGCTCAGTTCCTCACGGCCGAGGGTCGCGATTCACCTTCCGCGCCGGACGGTGACGACTACGAGCAGAGTGTGCCGCTCGTTGACGTGCTGGAAACAGCACTGCTTGCAACGCACATGAACGGCGAGCCGATACCGGCCATTCACGGCGGACCGGTGCGGCTGGTACTGCCGGGATATTACGGTTCGATGAACGTGAAATGGTTGAGTCGACTGCGATTCGAGAATCAGAGTTCGACTAGTCGGCACCATGCGCGGAGGTATCGAACGTTCCGGCAACGGATCGAGCCTGGAAGTGCCCCGTTAGTTACCGCGGAAACAACCAAGTCCACGTGGCGGCAAAGGATCAAGAGTATCGTCTGGAGTCCTCTGGTCGACGAACAACGCTTTCCCGGCCCAATCACGGTGAGCGGAGTGGCCTGGAATGACGGCCGGACGGAAATCGTCGCGATCGAGCTCTCACTGGATGGCGGACGCACGTGGCGGCGAGTGAACATCGAGGCTCCTCTCAGCCCATACGGCTGGTATCCGTGGCACGTGACGTTCTGGTACGGATGGAATCGACAGCTCACTCGGGACGGTACAGTCGCGGAATTCCGGGTTCGAGCGTTTGACGCACTGGGCAGGTCCCAGCCGGATGATGGATCCGTGCACTGGAATCCCTCGGGCTACGAGTGGTTTGGCGTCGATAGCGTCAAGATTTCGTTGCGCTAGGAGCACTCTTGCCAGAGATCTCTTGGGCCGCCCTGGACGGCCAGACGCATTGAGAGATCCCGCGGGTGGCCTCCAGAGCCCGCCGCGCCTCAGCGCGGTCCCGCTATCGTCCTGGACCGCCCAAACCCTCCTTTAGGCTCCTGGGCACGACAAGGAGCTGGCGATTATTGAGTGAAGTTCCAGTACACGTGGACCGAATTCACCAGTCCTAAGCAACGCCTCGCTAGGAATTGCTCGCCGTCAGTCCGTAGCGCATGAGGATCATCCTCTTCAGCAGCGGGCGGATCCGCAGGTCGTTGGCAACGGCGAAGTCATAGAGCTGTTTGTACTCGTCCCTCTGGTCCTCGAACAGTCGGAGGTGGCGGTGAAACAACATGTCGTGGTGAACGTTGACGAACCTCCGTACGAATCGCTCCTTGCGAACGACCTGGGACGCGAATGCGCCCAAGCCCGTTCCCTTGAACGCATAGTCGGGCACTACGCCTCTGTCGCTGTCGTCGATCGGTTGGTGGTCATCGTCCACGGACCGGTAGTGGCCGTGAACGTCCCAACGCTCGCGTTGGAATGCCAACGGTGTGAGGAGCTTGTGGCATGAGTAGCAGATGCTTTCAGGGTCCGTCGTGCTGACAACCTTGTCGCGTGCGTCCTCGACCGCGTCCGACACTTCGAACTGCACTCCGAGGGCGAACGTGAGCACGTCGGCCGGATACGTGAATTTCGGGAGTCCCGGCTTGCCTTCCAGGTATCCCTTCATCGTGAGGAAGCCGGTCGCACCGTGGACCGGCCGGCGATCGGTCCTTCTCCAGTCCGCGCCGACCGTATAGTCCGCCGTGAATAGCTCTCTGTAGGAGAGGTCATTCGTGGCGATGTAAGTCCAAAGACGCGCAGGCTCGTCGCTCTCGGGTGTACCGCGCGATCGAAAGACCCCTCGGGCCCGATGGAAGAAGAAGTCCTTAAAATCCTCTGATGCCAGATAGTAGTCGATCATGGAGGCGAGGTCGCCGGTTCGCTCGAAGCGGCGGGATTCCTCCGCCGTAGGTACTCTCCCCGCCAGGTCGAGTGCGACGCGGACCAGCCGGGCGGAAGGCGAGGCGTCCCTGGTGTCGCCAGGGAGCACGAACTCGGGGCTCTGCAGCAGCGCCTCGATGAGGCCGGCCCAGCCTGTTCGCGGCGATTTGAGCGACGGCACCCGGAACCGGGGTGAGGGAGTCGTAGCGTCTTCGATTCGAAGTCCAAGGTCGGTCGCATCGTGCGTCCATCGGAAGACTAGCGGCTTGCCAGCCGGATGGTACGTTGCGGTGGCATTCAGGAAAGCGGTCTCTCCCACGGTGTAGACGGGAGGAGCCTCGACGAATGCAACCGGCGCGAAAGAGCTTCCCCGAACGTCGAACGGGACCCAGTCGGCGTGGGTGTGACCGCCGGGCGTCCAAACCCAGACGCTGTACCATCCCGACCGATACTTGCCTTCCTGGACCGGGCGGTACCGTGCCCATACTCGCTTCTCCGGATCGACCTCGTAGTCCTCGAGCGGCTGACCGCTCTTGGACGGCGGGTAGTGCAGGATGTCGTCCCCGTACATCTTGCCTCGGCCCGGTGCATTCCTCACAAGCTTGTCCGGCGCCCAGCCATCGGAGACATCGAATCCATGATCTGACGTGTTGTCGACGATGATCTCCGGACCGCCAGCCAGCGGTACGAACTTCACGGCATCAGCCACGATGACTCTCTCCGTGGAGTCCACTCCTCGGTTGCTGACCTCGATATAGTCGCCGGACCCGTTGAGCAGGACCTCGCGGTGAACCAGCTCCCATTGCGTCTCTCCCTGGCTGTCCAGCGTGCTCTCCGTCTGGTCCAGGAATGTCGTGGCAAAGCCGGGGGACCGCTCCTCCCAGTCGATGTCGGGTGGGGGAGAGCCTTTCGCCGAATGGACTTCGACCAGCGCGGCTGAAGGCAGCCCCGGGATCCGTGGCCAGCTTAGGTACACGCTGTACTCGCCGCTTTCAGGGATCCGCAAGGCCACGGTGGCGGTTGAGAGCCGGTTTTTGAGACTGCGGCTCTCCAGATGGTTGCTTCCAACGACATGCAGATCCATGTCATATTTCTTTTTCGGGTCCCCGGCGCGGCTGCGCTCGCCTTCTTTCTCCACAGGCTCCCATTCGCCGGAAACGGTGCATTCGGGATCGAGGTTGTCCAGGACAACGGACACCGAAGTCTCGGTGTCGCCTTCGACCTTCACGAGCCTTACGGCGTCAAACGCAGTGACGTGGTTGCCCGGACGAGCCACGAGACGCACGAAGTGGTCCGGATTCGCCGCCTCGAACCGGAAGGGACCCTCACCCACTCGAACCCAGTGCTGATCGGCCGATGCCCGGTTCTGGTCAATGAAGTGCCGGGATACGGAAGCGCTGGTCGCATGGAGCCTCACGTCAACGTCATGCCGAGCCCGACGGCCGTCCGGATCCTCAACGCTCATGCTGAATCGCACGGTTCGGCGTGTATCTTTCCGGCCCTGAAGTTCTCGAACGAGACGCAAAGCCCGGCCCAGTTCCGCTTCGGTGGGCTCGGAAAACAGGATCCTTCCGTAAAGAGTCCGCACGTTGCGTGCGGCGTCTCCTCGAGACTTGTCGACAAACACATCGGGATCGAAGTTCTCGAACAGGACGTCCCGTGGCGCGGAAACAAACCGTCGCGACACCTCACGCGAGATCTCCTGCAATGCGGCGAGGTAGCTAGCCGTCAGCGTGCGTGACTGGTCGAAACTGCTACGGAAATCGGCCCCGCCGAATGCATGGGCCTTTTGCCGAAACGAGTCGACCCCCGAGGATTCGAGCCAATCAGCCCCGAATAGCGTTTCGAATGAGCGCCTGAGCTGGTAGTAGCTCAGGCGTCTCTGCGCACGTTCGGAACGTTCCTCGCCGTCGTATGGGAGAAGTAAGCTGTCCGGGAATCGCTCGTCATGCCGGATGCCTGTTCCGAGACTATCGCCGCCCAAGGCGTCGGAAAGGTCGCTCGCAAAGCCTACGACTGTCTCGATCTCTGGACCCTCGAGAGTCCCGGCCTGCGGCATGCGCAGATCCGGGTCTTCGCTCGATACGCGGCTCGGAATGGCCATCGCATCGTGCGGCGCGAGTAACTCCCTCTCGAGCAGCAAGCTGAAGGTCGCACCCGGCGAGCCCAAGACCTGGAATGCTTGAGACGACTTGGGATGGTGACAGGCTACGCACGCACCAGCGCCTTGCGTCAGCAACGGGTAAACCTCTTCGCGAAACCGTTCTGCGAACTGCTCCAAGACGGCGGTTCGGTCGACGGTCGCGCTGGCCAGAAGCTGGGCTGTACAGAGAAACGCCAGCAATGTAGCCGGTCCGGCCAACGGGAAACAAGTCCGAACCCCCATCTTTCGCTCCTTGTGGCCCGACTCTCTCGAAGCAACGAGCAAGCGCCGCCCTGCGCCGATCGAGTTCAGGGCAGCTTGGTCACGGTCCAGCTAGCGTCGTTGCTCTTCAGTGCGCGCCCACATGGGCGCACGAGTCGAGGGTACCACTTGTCTCGCACGGAGTGAGGTCGTGCGACGGAGCCTCAGCGCGCCCAACCTCTTCAGAGCCGACCGCAACCAATTCGCTGGATCCTCAGGTCACCGTCTCGCGGCTCTCGCCCTGTCTGGTCACGGTTTCCATTCTGCACGCTATGGTTCCATTGTTGACTGCGGCAGCGTTGAGACTGTCCAGGACCCATCGTCGTTCTTCTCGATCTCTGCGCCGTACTGGCTGAGATCGAGGGAATCGGCATCGCAGACCCACATGTCGAGATCGTCCGTCGAGCCAAGGACGCAGGCCTTACCATCGGTATCGACCTCCAGCACGCCGGTAGTCTCGCTGAATTCCGCGAGGCAACGCTCTGAGGCGTTGAGGATCAGGCCAACCGAGCATGAGGTGGTCGGGAGCAGGGACTCGGCCGTCGCCACCTCCAGCTTCGGCCCCGCGAGCGATTGAACGTTGTCCAAGAACACGCTGAAGCTGTGGGAGCCCGTTGGAGCGTCGTCCGGTATCTCCAGAATCAGCTGATGGATCCCGGCGAAGAACGGTGCGGCACCGGTGTAATGAATATTGGCGGTGTCGAGTTCCGTCTCGCCCAGCATTACGCGAAGAGCGGTGGCTTTCAGCGGACGCAGTTCCGACGTAATCTCCCCGTCTTCGTACGCCGGTTCGACCGGGCCAAAGCCCGTGCCGAAAAGGTTGACGATGTCGCCGGACACCGCGGGGCGAGTCCGCCTGCCTTCCACAGACTCGGCAGGCGCGACGAGGGCAATGTTCGGGCGAAGAGCGGCAAGCCCGGCAGTGTCGTCGGAGAATTGGAAGAAAATCGGACGGGTCGCGACAATGTTGATCGCCACCTCGTCGCTGGCCATGGCGTCATCCGTGTCGCAGCCCCGAATCACCTTGACGGTCGACGACCCCAGACCGATATCCGACGGGATCTGGAACGTAACTTTGTCGGGCGATATGTCGAGCAGAGGTGCGCGGTGCATCCCGCCGATCTCCACGCAAGCTCCGTTCACCAGAGTGGATAGATTGCCGGAGTCATCCAGAAGCGATCTCGCAGTCATGCCGGAAGCGACGAAATTCGAGCCAGTCACCGACGCGATTGCGCCTGGGGCACCCTGCGCCGTCACACCTTCTTCACCGAGCCCGGCGAGCACGTCGCCGCCGCCCGTGATCTCCGGGGTTGGCGTCCCGCCAGCGGGCTGAATCGTTAGGATCCGCGAGGAGATGTCGTCGCCGCCTTGCCCGGATCCGTCCCCTGCGTTCCCGACGAGCGAGACCGTGATGGGACCAACGTTTTCGTCCGGCAGCGTCCACTCAACCTCCCACGTGGCGGATGTTCCGTTGATTGGCCTACTCTGAGTGGCCCACCAAATATTGTCCAAGAGGTCCCCGCAAGGCTCGGGCTTGCGCCGGATGGACGTCCCGTTTCTCACCTTGACTGCCGATCCATGCTCCGGTTCCAGCGTTGCCATTGCGCCGCCAGGGCCGCAGCGAACCTGGGTTTCCGACGACACGGGTTCTCCGGATCGTGCGGTGACCAGAAAACCGAGCCTAACGGCCCCCGTATCAGTGAAATTGATGGTCAGCGAAACCGTCTCGCCTGGGGTGTACGCATACTCGGACACCGGAGAGCCATTGACCAGGAGATCCAACGTCGCAGTCATGGGATTATCTGTCCCACCCCTGTGGCACTGCGTGCAGCTCTCTTCGGGAAAAGTGTCGACAGTCTGGATTCCCCGAAACAAAATGCCCCCGTACGGGTTGGCAGATGCGGCGCCCACCAAGCCCAGCAGGCCGCCCAGAGCGAGGCCAGCCCGCAAGGCCTGCCTAATCCAATTCATACAGCCTCTTAGTCTAGGCCTTTCAGAAAACGTTTGATACATTCCCGCGCAATTTGGACTGGGCCAAGTCTCGAAAGGCTGCGTCGGCTACAAGTCCGAACTCTCCACCTGTCCACCGAAAGGCCCGGCTCCGTAGCATGCGGTGGAATCCCATCAGGGCCTGGAGACGCAATTACCCGGACTCGACCGTCCAGAGTCTCATCTGCCAAAAGGCCACAAGAATCTCTGGTGCGCGCTAGGGCGCTGGCATCCGCGCGCGCCGACCCACGCGCTACCCGTCCGCGTTCTCTTCAGGAAGCGCGGGCAGCTTCTTGATCGTCCAGCTGTTGTCGTCGTTCTGTTCTATCTCGGCACCGAAACCTGGAAACAATGCCAGAAGAATCGTATCGCAGAATTGTGCCCCTGACGCCGTGACTGTGGCACAGAGCCCCCCTTCGTCGTCAACCGCGAGCAAGATGTGGGCTGCCGTGCCGGCCACAGTGATCGTGTATTGGCAGCTCTCGCCGGGATTCACGGTAAGGTCAACCGCGCACGTTTGGATCTCTTCCTCCTCGGATTCCGTCGCTGCTGGTACCGCCGAGATGGTCCACGGCCCATCCGTTTCCTTTGCGGCCTCGAGACCCTCCAACGACACGGTCGTGTCGCCGCATGTCGGATCCTCCGTGCCCTTGGTGATGCACCCCTGACCGCTGTCGTTGATCGAGAGGCTCAGAGTGTCGTCGCCGACCATCACCTCGCAGGTTTCGTCCGACGCAACCTCGAGACCGACGGTGCACGCGGTCGGGCTGGCATCGGCAGGGTCGGCGATCCAAAGCTTCGGCCCGGCCGGGGAACTAACCCCGTCCAGCATCACGGAAAATGCATGCTCCCCAGCGGTCACGGTATCCGGAACCAGGAAGCTCAGCTGATACAGGCCCGCGTAATCGGGCGCGGCCCCGGCGTAGAAGATATTCTCGGCCGGTACTTCGGTCTGGCCGATCATGGGCTTGAGGTCCGTCGAATCCAGGTTCCGGGGCTGCGTCGCGATTTCGCCTGTCTGAAGCGACGGAACTGTCTTGCCGAATCCCGTGCCGAAGAACGTCACAAAATCCTCCCCAGACTTGGCCGGACGCGTTACTCTGCCTGACACCGCATCAGCCTCCGCTACGAGGGTCAGGTCCGTGTGAAGCGCGGTGATGCCAGCGGGACTCTCGGAAAACTGGAAGAAGACGGGCTTCACGGCCGCGATCGTGAATGCGGCGCTGTTGCTGGACATCTCGCCGTCCTCGTCACAGTCTCGTATCACCTTCACCGTGGTCGAGCCGATGCCGGTGCCCGAGGGTATCTGAAAGGTAACCTCTTCAGGTGCCAGCTGGAGAATGGGAGCCCGAGTGGTCCCCACCTCGACGCAGGTTCCGACGAGGTTGGTGCTGATCTTGCCGTCGTCGTCAACCTTGCCGGAAACCGGGCCGGTAGCTTCGGTGAAATTCGTGCCCACGGCCGTCGCGAGCGCGTTCGGAGCGCCGGATTCGGTCGCGCTGACCTTGTCGGCTAGCGTCACGCCGTTGTCCGAGATGACCGGTGCGGGCGTCCCCACTGCAGCGGGCTCGATGGTCGTTGAATAGGTGTAGATCTTGTCTCCAGAATGACCGCGGTCGCCATTAGCGCCGTTCACCGCGAAGGCGATCGTGACAGTGCCGACGCTCTCGGCCGGAGCGGTCCAGTCAATATCCCAGCTGGCCGATGTCCCGGTTCTCGGCTGGGTATGAGTTGCCCAATTGACCGCGCTGGAGTTGCAGGTTCCATTGACCACCTTGACATTGGCTCCGGCATCCGTCGTGCCGGCCGCCAGCGTTCCGGCCTGGTCGCAGCCATCGCCCGAGCGCACTGCCAGCTGGAACCCGGCGAGAGACGCATTTGCGTCGGTGAAGCTGATGATCAGCGAAACGGTTTCCCCTGGCGTGTAAGAGACCTCGGAGGGGGCTGACCCGCCGATCGTCAGGCTGACAGTCCCTCCGCCGGAATTCAAGTCGCTGCCCGTGTGGCAACGCGAGCAGTTGTTCTCACCCGGAAACGAGCCACCCGTTTCACCAGTCGTGAAACGTCCTGAGGAATAAGCCCACGCGTCGCCGGTGGACAGGAAAAGACTCGCTAGCAACAAGCCTGTTATGAGAGCCTTGCGGGCCGCCATCATAGAATTCTCCTAAACAATTCGCAGTCCCTGCTCTTTATAGCATGGAACCATTGGATTGCAAGAATGAAGCGGTTTCTCGATATCGCTGGTATAGCGACTTGTACTGTTTGGTGCGGCTCCGATCCGGCGAGACCAGGCAGCCTTCCCGGCCTTCGATGTCCTTGCGAACACCGCCGATGGTGCGAACGGCGGATCGTACGGAACTGAATCCGCCGGCACGCTTTCCCGCGGCGACCGCCCCGAGAATCGCTGCCCCGAGCGCCGGACCCTGCTTGGACGGATGCACGAGAATGGACTCGCCGAGCACATCGGCGGTGACCTGTACGAACAACGGATTGCGGTGCGGCAGCCCTCCGGTCGCGACGAACTTCTTGACAGGCACGCCGTTCTCCCTGAGCATCTCGACGATCCAGCGCAGGCCGTAGGCATTGGCTTCGAGCATCGCCCGGTAGAGATGATGGGGCCCGTGACGCAGGGCGAGACCGGTAAACGCCCCGCTGAGGTTGCCATCCATGAGGGGGGTCCTGCAACCGTTGAACCAGTCCACGCAGAGCACACCGTCCGCTCCGGGTCTGAGCGAGCCGGCCATCTCGGTGATCTGGGCGAAGCCCTTCTGCTTGGTCAGTTTCCGCAGCCAGTCAAAGGCATCCCCAACCGCTGCCTGCCCTGTTTCGTACCCGAACATGCCCGGCAGGATGCCGTCCCGCACGACACCCGCCACTCCAGGTACGGGATGGTAGTCAGTGGAGTTCAGCATGTGGCACGAACTGGTCCCGCAGACCATGACGAGTGTGCCCGGGTCCGCCGCTCCGACACCCGGAACGCCTGCATGCGCATCGATGATCGCGGTGCTGACCGGGATACCCTGCTGGAAGCCGAACTTCTTTGCCATCGCGGCCGAGAGCTTGCCCGCCTGCTGGCCGGGGGGTTTCATGCGACCTGGCATCTTGGTCCGGACAATGTCCACCATTTCCGAATTGACGGCGCGGAGGAAAGGCTTGGACGGAAAGCCGTCGCTCGATGTCCACATGCCTTTGTAGCCGGCCTGGCAGGTCGACCGAGCCATCTCCACGGCAGAGCAGCCCACCAGCTGCCAGACGACCCAATCGCCAGCTTCTACCCAGACATCAGCAGCATGGTAGACTTCCGGGGCTTCTTCCAGGGTTTCCAAGACTTTCGGGAAAAACCACTCCAACCCGATCGTCCCGCCATACTGCTCGAGGAACGGCTCGCGCCTCTCGCGCGCCACCTGGACGATCCGCTGCGTCTGGGCCTTCGCGGCATGGTGCTTCCACAGCTTGGGCCACGCCTGCGGGTTCTGCCTGTATTCCGGCAACTGGCAGAGGGGAACACCGTCCGCCTGGGTCGGGAGCACCGTGCAGCTGGTGAAATCGACACCGATGCCGATCAGGCGAGTGCCCGTCTTCCCGACCCGTCGCCACGCGTTCCGTGTAGCTCGTGCAGCTGAGTCGAGCCAGTCGGACGGATGCTGGAGAGCGAAGTCCGGCGGAAGATCCTCCCGCGCCCCCGGAAGCCTCTTTGTGATCTGCCCGTGGGTGTACTTGGCGAACGAGGAGGCTCGCTCCGCGCCGTCTAGATCAACGAACAGCGCCCGAACCGACTCGGTACCGAAATCAAGGCCCAAGACCAATGCGTCTTTGTCCGGCAATTCCTTCCCACTCCGTGTTCCAATAGAATTCCTCTATCGTACCTTCATGCAACCGTTTTCGGGTAGGGCCGGGAGGGGAATCGTGGAGGACGGACACCCTCAACGGCCTCAAACATCGTTTAATCTAAAGGCTTTAAGTTGCCGACACGGACCCTAGCGGCAGGGCCTTGCGAATCAAGGTGGCCCGAGGACCCGAGAGTCTCCGGAGCATGGAAGGGCGAAGGTATACTAACAGCCGTGAAGGGTATCGCCCTGCTCGCGCTGTTGGTGGGTGTGCCGTCGTCCCTTGCAGAAGAAGAGGCCAAGAGCCCGGATTCGTTCGCGGAGCGTCCCGAGGAGTACCCGGAACTGGTGGACGAGGACGAGGAGTTCGCCCCGAAAGAGCAAATCTACGCATTCAATCCGGTCCAAGCGAGGAACGAACTCAAGGTAGGCAACTACTACGCCAAGAAGGGTAGCTACCGGGCAGCGGCCGGTCGCTATGTGGAGGCAACGCGCTGGGATCCGAATTTTGGGGAGGCCTACTGGAGGCTTGGCATGGTCCGCGAAAAGCTCGCCCAGCCGTCGGAGGCTCTCGAGGCCTATTCCCGCTACCTTGCGATCGACCCGACCGGCAGGAAGGCGCGGTCTGTCCGGCGGACCCTTGAGACGCTCCGCAAGGCCGTTGAGCGACTTCCGCTCGCCGCCGAGGAAAGCCAGCCCGCTGACCTGCCCTGACGCCGGCCGACCGCACTGAACGAACGAGACGCAATGACCTCCCGTCGATTGCTTGCGCGCAGCCTCCTCCACTTTCGCGCCGTCCACGCGGCCGTTGCGATCGGAGTCGGAGTAGGGGCAGCGATTCTCGCAGGAGCCCTCATGGTCGGCTCTTCGGTGCGAGGCAGCCTACGAGGACTCACGCTGGAGCGCTTGGGAGCGATCGACTTCGCGGCAGTAGGAGAACGGTACTTCCGCGACTCCGTTAGCGACGTGCTGGGAGGGCCGGCTACAGCGGCGGCAGGAATCCTGATTCGTGGGAGCGCGGAGCACGGCGGATCGGGGGCGCGTGCTTCCAAGGTCCGCATCCACGGCGTCGGAAGCGATTTCTGGAAGTTCTACGACGCCGAGCCGCCGAGCGTCGGAACTCGCGAGATCGCGATCAATCGCCGCCTTGCCGACGAGCTTGGCGCGACGGAGGGAGACGACGTCCTGCTGCGGTTCCACACGGATACCCTTGTACCAGCCGAGTCGGTCATGGGCCGCAAGGCCGACAACGTTCGACTGCTCCGATTGAGGGTGGTGAGCGTCCTCGAAAACCAGGGCCCTGGGCGATTCGGCCTTTCCCCCGAACAGCAGCTGCCGGCCAATGCCTTCGTCGAGAGAGCAGTGCTACAGCGAGCATTGGACCAGCGAGACAGGGCCAACTCCTTGTTCGTGGCAGGCGGAACCCTCGAGTCGGTGAACGCGGCCTGGCGCGAGGCGTTCTCGGCTGAGGACGCGCGACTCGCATTGAGGATCCTCCCGGACGGGACCGGCTTTCTCGTCGAGTCGGAGCGCATTGTCCTCGACCCTTCTAGCGTGGCGGCGATTCGGGAGTCCGCCGCGGAGGTCGGCCTCTCATCGAGCGAGGTGCTGACCTACCTGGCCAACTCGATCGAGGCGAACGGCCGGAGCGTGCCGTACTCGACCGTGACCGCACTGCAGGCGTGGCCCGATTCCATCCGCCTCGTGGGGAGCGGGCCTTTCCCGGACCTCGGAACCGGCGAGATCGTCCTGAACGACTGGACGGCGCGTGACCTGGCAGCCCGTCAAGGACAGAACGTGACGCTGACCTACTACGTGGTGAGCCCCGGCTCGAGCCTGGAGACGGCGTCGCAGGAATTCCAGCTCGCCGGCGTTGCGCAAATGGCTGGGGCGGCGCTTGACCGGGACTTTGCCCCGACGTACAAGGGCATGTCCGACAAGAGGCGGATGTCCGGCTGGGATCCGCCGTTCCCGATGGACTTGCGATTGATCCGGCCGCAGGACGAGGAATACTGGGACCAATACCGAGCGGCCGCAAAGGCCTTCGTGAGCCTCCCTCAGGCCAAGAACCTGTGGACCAGCCGGTTCGGCCAGCTCACGTCGGTCCGTCTGCATTCGGCGCCGGGTCAAGCGGTGGAACCGGCGGTGGCGGCCTTCCGCGAGGCGCTTCGGGATAGGCTCGACCCTGCCGATTTCGGTCTTTCGTTCCAGCCGGTCAAGCAGGTCGGGCTCGACGCGTCGTCAGGCGCGACCGACTTCTCGGGCCTGTTTATCGGCTTCAGCATGTTCCTGATCGCTTCTGCGGCGATCCTAGTTGCACTCCTGTTCAGGCTGGGGGTCGAACTGCGAGCACGGGAGGTCGGAACCTTGCTCGCAACCGGGCAGTCGCCTCGCTTTGTTCGCAGGATGCTGTTCTCTGAGGGAGCTGTCCTAGCGGCGGCCGGCTGCGCACTGGGCATCCCCGGCGCCATAGCCTACGCCTCGCTCATGCTCTACGGACTCAGCACGTGGTGGAGCGATGCGGTCGGAGGATCGTTCCTCGAGCTTCACTTTCGATGGGAGGATCCGGTTGTAGGCGCGTGCAGCGCTTTCGCGCTGATGCTGGGCTCGATCTGGCTTGCTCTCCGGCGCCTGGTCCGCCTCTCGCCTCACGCACTGCTCGCCGGCCAGGTCGAAGAGGCTTCGGGCACCGTCGACCGGGCTAGGAAGGCGCGCCGCCTCCGCCGGATCGCCAGCGCCTGTGCTGCGTTGGCTGTCGTGCTCCTTGGGATCTCCTTCGGAGCCGGGTCGTCCGCCCGTCTCGGTGCGTTCTTCGGCGCGGGCACTTTGTCCCTGGTCGCAGCCCTGACCTATTTCCGGGCCCTGCTGCTCGCCCCCAGACGCGGCGCGGAGGCAGTTTCCGGGATCGCCCAGCTGGGCGCACGCAACGGTGGGCGCAATCCAACTCGCAGCGTGCTCTCGGCGGCCCTAGTCGCCTGCGCGTCGTTCATGATCGTGACGGTCGCGATGAACCGCCACGACGTCAGTTCCACGGAGCCGGATTTCGATTCCGGGGATGGGGGATTCCGCCTGATGGCAGAAGCGAACGTTCCCCTCTTCAAGGATCGAATCGACGAGGTCGCAGCCACCCAATCCGATGCGATGGACATCATCCCTCTCCGGGTTCGTGCAGGGGAGGATGCCAGCTGCCTCAATCTCTACCAACCGACCGCACCGACCCTGGCTGGTGTCCCGGAAGCCCTGGTTCGGCGCGGCGGATTCGCGTTCCAGCAGACACTCGCGGAAACCGACGAAGAGCGCAAGAATCCGTGGCTGCTGCTCGAAAAGGACTTCGACGGAGCGATCCCGGTCTTCGGCGACGCCAATTCGGCCACCTGGATCCTGCATCTTGCGATTGGAGACGAGCTGGAAGTCGAAGACAGCAGCGGCCAGCAGCAACGCTTGGTCCTGGCAGGACTCCTGTCGAGGAGCATCTTTCAGTCCGAGCTCCTGATGGCTGAGAAACGGTTCCTCGACCTGTTTGCAGATCACAGCGGATACCAGGCCCTTTTGATCGAAACCGCTTCGGACGGAGCCGCGATCGCCCTGGAGGACGCCTTCGCCGACGAGGGCCTGGACGCAGTTCGCACTTCGGACCGACTCGCCGGATTCCTCGTCGTCGAGAACACGTACCTCAGCACCTTCCGCACGCTGGGAGGGCTAGGGCTGCTGCTGGGTACTCTCGGATTGGCAGTGGTGATGGTTCGCAGCGCGCTGGAGCGGCGCGGCGAGCTGGCGCTCCTCGAAGCGCTCGGCTTCGCAAAAGGGCCCATCGCAAGGCTGATCTTCGCCGAGAACTCCCTCTTGCTCATTTTCGGGGTGGCAACCGGGACGGTGGCGGCCGTGATCGCGGTTGCTCCGCACCTCGCCAGCGGAGCGGCCGACCCGCCCTGGCTGCCGCTGCTTGGGACCCTGGGCGCCATTGTCTGTCTGGGTCTGCTGGCCGGCGCCGCCGCCGCGACACTTTCGTTGAGGGCGCCGCTACTGACGAACCTGCGACGAGACTGATCCGCGGCCTAGAGCTCGCGGGCCAGTTCCACGGCCCTAAGCAGCGCGCCGGCCTTGTTCATCGTCTCGTCCCACTCCCTCTCCGGGACCGAGTCCGCAACGATCCCCGCCCCCACCTGAAGGTAGGCCATCTCGCCACGCACCATCATCGTGCGGATCGCGATCGCCGATGTGAGCGCCCCCGAGAAGTCGAGGTACATCACACTTCCCGAGTAGACGCCGCGCTTCGTCGGCTCGAGCTCGGCAATAATCTCCATCGCCCGTACCTTGGGCGCACCGGACACAGTCCCCGCCGGAAAACAGGCCTTGAGCGTGTCGAATGCGTCCCGGTCCTCCCGGAGCGTTCCGAACACGCTCGAAACGATGTGCATCACGTGCGAGTAGTACTCGATGATCTTGAATTCGGGTACGCTCACCGATCCGTACTTCGAAACCCGGCCGATGTCATTCCGGCCGAGATCCACGAGCATCACATGCTCGGCAAGCTCCTTCTCGTCGGATAGCAGGTCGTCCGCGAGGGCAAGGTCTTCCTCTGGTGTCGCGCCGCGCGGTCGCGTGCCTGCGATCGGCCTGTACTCGAGCTTGCGACCGTCAACTTTGACCAGCAGCTCGGGAGAGCTGCCCACGACGGCCGAGTCGGCCAGCTGCAGATAGAACAGGTATGGCGACGGGTTCACCGTTCGCAGTGCACGATAGATCTGGAACGGATGGACACCAGGCACCATTTCGAGGCGCTGGGAGAGCACCACCTGGAAAATATCGCCGGCCAGAATGTACTCTCGCGCTTTCTCGACAGCCGCACAATAGGCTTCCTTGCCGACGTTCGAGCGAAGCTGCAATGGACCGTTACGCGTTGGCGCGCCGGGCAACGCAACCGGCTTCGCCAAGCGCGCTTCCAAGTCCGCTATCCGCGCGAGCGCCTCCCGATAGGCTTCCTCGACGCGGACGCCGTCTCCGAGCCTTGCGTTCGCTATCGCGTAGATCTGGTGCTTCACATGGTCGAACACTAGGACCGACGTGAAGAACATGAAGACCGCGTCCGGGGCCTTAACATCGTCCTCGCGGAACGGCGGCACGCGAGGCTCGATGCGACGGACAAGGTCGTAACCGGCGTAGCCGACAGCCCCGGCACTAAAAGGTGGAAGTCCGTCCGTACCGGCCGGCTTGAATCGCCCGGCCAGATCCTTCAGGACTGCGAAAAAATCTCCGGTCCGTCGAGTGACCGCCGACCCCTCCCGAATCTCGACCTCGTCACCCACGGCGCGCACGACCATGTAGGGCGACGCCCCTACGTAGGTGTACCGCCCGATCCGCTCCCCGCCCTCGACGCTTTCCAACAGGAACGCGTAGTCCTGACCCTCTGCCAGCTTCAGGTACGCCGAGACGGGCGTCTCCAGGTCCGCGGTGAGGAGCCTCCAGACCGGAACCAGGTTGCCCTTCCGAGTGAGTTCCTGGAATGTTTGCAGATCCGGACCGGCCATGCCGAAGACTTTGCCCCGCCTATTCCACTGTACGTTGCAGAACGGCGTTGCGCATGACTTCGCGTGGAGCGTCGAGTCCCGTCCAGATCCGGAACTGGGCGGCAGCCTGCTCGACGAACATCTCGATGCCGCTGATCACCACCTTGCCCTCATCAGCCGCGTGCCGGAGCAGGGCCGTTTCCAGCGGGTTGTAGACAAGGTCGAACACCACATCGGCCGGAATCCTGCCGGGGAAAAGGCTGTTCTCGACCTTGGGCGCCATGCCCACCGGCGTTGACTGGATGAGAACGTCGAAATATCGGTCTCCAAGCGACTCGAATCGGATGGGCTCGGCTCCGTGCAGGCGTGCGAGCGCGCCCACCCGAGAGAAATTGCGACCGGTGACGCTCACTTCCGAGCCCGCTTGCTTCAGTGCGACGATCGCGGCCTTGGCTGCGCCCCCGTTACCGACTACGAGGATGCGAGCGCGGGCCAAATCTACGCGCCTGCCTAGCGGAGCTGTTATGCCGATCGCGTCGGTGTTGGACCCCACGAGCCTACCGTCTTTCCAATAGATCGTGTTGACCGCGCCGATTCCCTCCGAGGCCGGATCGACTGCATCCAGATACGGGATGACTGCCTGCTTGTGCGGAATCGTCACGCTGACGCCGGAGATCGGAATAGCGCGCATCGTCTCGATGAAGTCACCCACGTGATCCGGCTCGACGAGCATCGGGACGTAGATTCCGTCAAACCCCGTCGTATTAAAGGCTCGATTGTGTATGAGAGGGGACTTCGAGTGACCGACTGGCTTGGCGATGACTGCGTAGACCTTGGTCGCGGAATGGCCGTCCTGAATACGGTACAGCCGCCTGGCAGCCGAGGCTGAAACCTGGCCGGGCGCGGTCGGTGCGACTCGGAACTTGACTGCGGTTTCCCCGGTCGTCCCGGATCCGCCATCGGGAGAGGCGTATATGAAAAGGCCTCCCCTCAACGGCGAGAGCAGGCGCGTTGCCGTCCCGGTCTCGCCCATCCCGGACACTACGACGTTCGGGTGGTGGGCGCACAGGTCGAGCAGTCTCAGGTTGTCGCTGGGCCGCGTGACCTTGGTCGCGATCTTGAGTATGTCGGCTCCGGCCCGCTGTAGGCGCTGCACCACCGAGCCGAGCTCCGGGGTCTCGTCGAAGTTGTGATAGGAGACCACGGAAACAGTATTTCCGTCTAGTTCCTCCAGAATCCCCGGGTGCTGCTCGACGCTCTCGATCTCGACGTCGACCAGCCGGGCACCCGCATCAGCCGCCGAACGCAGGATGGCGGCCTGCTCTTCGATTGAGCCCTTGAACGCGCCTCCGTTCGGTTCCCTGCGACATGTGGCGATCAGCAAGGCGTCCGGATGCCGGTCTCGGATACCGCGCACCATCTTCGTTCCGAAGCCTGGCTCGGCCAGCAGGTCCAGGCGCAGCTCGAGAAACGACTCCCCGCGGTCGGCGCTCACCAATGCGAGCGCGGTCGCCGCAGATTCGTCCGAATGCCCTATTGACGTGCAGATCCTGGGCAGTGCCGATACCAGGCGCATTGGAGGTACCTTGCTTCGAGTAGACTATCACATGCGTTCCTGGGAGGCCCTGTTCGGGCTCGCCGAGCTTGCGAGGCAATGTTATTAAAGTTTTTCTTATATTCATATCCACGGCAATGGGCGAATGCCGAGAATCAGCCTCGCGGCCAGAGCCTGCGATTCCATGCGACGAGGGCCTGATTCGCGTTAGCGTGTAGGGAAGACGAGCGCGGGCGCCTGCGCGCCACGGGACTTGCTCGGCCATCGCAGCCGGCACCTTCGCCTCATTTCCACCTGCTGGGTCGGTCTGGGATCGCGACACGAAATGACGGGCCTCGCTTCGATGAAGGTGCTGATCGTCGACAACGAGGACTCCTTCACGTTCAATCTGAGCCAGCTTGTTGCGAGGGTGGCCGCATGCGAGCCCCTGATTGTCTCCAATTCCCAGGAAGACTGGCTGGACCTGATCGCGCAGCACGCAATCGAGGCCGTCGTGATCTCTCCCGGCCCGGGCGCTCCGGAGAGGCCTGCCGACTTCGGCACGTGCGTGGACCTTATTCGGCAGGCGACCGTTCCCCTCCTCGGGGTCTGCCTTGGCCATCAGGGTATCGGCCACGCCTACGGGGCGCGGGTCGTGAGGGCGCCCGTCCCGATGCACGGGCGGGTCTCGAAGGTGACCCACGTTGGCGATCCCTTGTTTGAAGGAATCCCCCTGTCTTTCGACGCGGTTAGGTACCACTCGCTCTGCCTTGATCGGAAGTCGGTCCCTTCCTGTCTTAGGGTGACCGCGACAACTGCCGACGGCATTCCGATGGCGGTTGGTCACAGGGCGCGACCGCAGTTCGGCGTTCAGTTTCATCCGGAGTCGGTCGCTGCGGAGTTCGGGGAGCAGTTGATCCGGAACTTCCTGCGGATCGCGTCCCGCGGCAATCGAGAGAATTCCAGGCTGAGGCCGAACCGAGAGACGCACCCGGTCAAGGCGAGCAGTCGCGGCGACAAGGAATGCTGCGCGGCGTTCCGGTCACTGGATCAATGGATCGACCCCCAGCAGGCATTCGAAACTCTGTTCGCACGCTCGCGATACAGTTTCTGGCTGGACAGTTCGGCGGTCATTCCCGGCTATTCAAGATTCAGCGTGATGGGCGATGCCTCCGGGCCAGGCGACGAAGTGCTTCGATACCGAACGGCCGATCGCAGCCTCCAGCTTGGCCCGGACGAGACATCCGATTGGAACCCGACCCGGTCGTTCGTCAGCGAGATCAGGTCCCGACTTGCCCGTCCGGTCCGACGGGACAGCTCTCTCCCGTTCGATTTCCAGACCGGCTTGGTCGGATACCTCGGCTATGAGATGCGCAACGAATTCGGCACCGACTCGCAAAGGGTTTCCAGTCTCCCGGACGCCGCGTTCATTGACTCGAGCCGCTGCCTCGTATTCGATCACGCGGAACGGCGCGTGTTTCTAGTGGCACGGCACGACGCGTCGGCGCTCGACCCGGAGCCTTGGTTCAACTGCGTCACGGAGGCTCTCGAAGACTGCTTGACCAGTGCGCAGCGGCCCAGCCCGACCGGCGGTTCGGTGGTTGCGATGCTGGCCGACGGCCCCGACCAATACCTTGCCAAGATCCGAAGCTGCCAGGATGAGCTGGCAGCAGGCGAGTCCTACCAGATCTGCCTCAGCAGCGAGTTCATGGTCAGCTGCGATGTCTCCCCGTACGACGCCTACCGCGAGCTGAGAGCGATTAATCCCGCGCCGTATTCAGCATTCCTTCGGTTTGGCGACTTCGCAGTGCTGAGCTCCTCGCCGGAGCGGTTCCTCCAGGTGTCAGCAGACCGCATTGTCTCCGCCAAGCCGATCAAGGGGACGGCCGAGCGTAGCGTCGAACCGGCGACCGACGCAAGTCTTGCCGAATGGCTCTTCCGCGACGAGAAGTCCCGGTCCGAAAACCTGATGATCGTGGACCTGCTGAGGAACGATGTCGGACGCGTCGCGTCTACCGGGTCGGTGCGCGTCCCGAAGCTCATGGATGTCGAGTCCTACGCGACCGTACACCAGCTCGTGAGCACCGTGACGGGACGGCTGAGGCAGGATCGGGATTGCCTGGACTGCCTGGTGGCGGCGTTTCCCGGTGGATCGATGACCGGCGCCCCAAAAGTTCGAACGATGTCGATCATAGACCGCCTGGAGGGCCGCGCCCGCGGCCCTTATTCGGGCGCGCTGGGATTCCTCTCCTACGGTGACCGGATGGACTTCAGCATCGTGATCCGAACTATCGTTATGGAGCCGTCCCGAGTGACGGTCGCTTCCGGAGGAGGAATCGTAGCGCTATCCGACCCGCACGCCGAATTCAATGAAATGATCCTCAAGGCTCAGGCTCCGCTTCGCGCGCTGGCCGCGGCTAGCACGGGCGACCCGCAAGCATGGCGGATTCAGTACGCGTCGCCTTGATCGGGCCAAGTCCGGCGGAGCGGCAACGCGAACGGTCTCTGCGCGGGGCGTCGAAGCGTCCGATGTCTCCGTCGGATGTCGCGCGTCAGGTCGCTGCCCTCGGAGTCAAGCCGGGCGATCTGGTTCTGGCGCATGTCTCCTTCCGCGCCGCCCGGCCGATCGCAAGGGGACCCGCAGGCTTGCTCGCCGGACTGCAGGAGGCGCTAGGTGCGCAGGGCACGCTCGTGATGCCTTCGTACACCGGCGACGACGACCGCCCATTCGATCCTTGGGCCACGCCCGCCGACCCGGACCTCGGAGTCGTCGCGGACACGTTCTGGCGTTTGCCCGGAGTCCTGCGAAGCGACCACCCGTTCGCTTTCGCGGCCCGCGGGCCGCTCGCGGGCGAGATCACTTCAGATCCGATCGCGTTTCCCCCGCACGATATTGCCAGCCCCGTCGGCCGAGTCTTTGACCGGGACGGCCGCATCCTCCTGGTCGGAGTCGGGCACGAAGCCAACTCGACAGTCCACTTGGCGGAACTTCTTGCCGGCGCCAGCTACCGCAGGCCCAAGCACTGCACGGTGCTTTCGGGCGGTCGGCCGGTACGCATCGACTACGAGGAGAACGATCATTGCTGCGAGCGATTCGGCCTCGTGGACAAGTGGCTTCGAGCCAGCGAGCTTCAGGCTGAAGGGCTGGTGGGCTCCGCCCATGCCCGGCTAGCAAGAGCCCGGGACGTTGTTTCCGTCGTCTCGGTCCACCTCCGGGAAGACCCCACCGTCTTCCTCCACGCGGAGGGATCGGGATGCGAGGAATGCGAGGACGCTTGGCGGAGCGTACCGGTCGGTGCCGAATCGGGATCGAAACGCTCTGGGTGAATAGCTTCGGAGGGCTATGATGAACGCCGACGGACAGGGAGGCAATTCAATGGCACGGTACCGTATCGCCCAGTTAGACGACACACCGGCAGTAGACTGCCCTTGCGGACAGGCGCGACGAGCCTTCGCTGAACCGGGCAACGATCTCGCTACCGTCCACCTGACGGATATCAGCGCGGACTCGCAGACGCACTACCACAAGCACATGACGGAAATATACGTCGTGCTGGAAGGCGAGGGAAGCATCGAACTCGACGGCCAATCCTTCCCGCTGCGTCCACTGACATCGGTGATGATCCACCCGGGTTGCCGGCACCGAGCAAGCGGTCGACTGCGAATCCTGAATATCCCGATACCGGCGTTCGATCCTGCGGACGAGCACTTCGACTGAGCAGCCCGGCGTTCTGGCAACAGCTGCGCGTTGCGCGGCAGGAGTATTCGCTCCCGGCGAGTGCCGCGCGGGCCGGCAGGGCCATCCGGCAACAGATGTCGCTCGAAGCAATCCCGGTCGTGAAGCTCGGGAACGCCATATAATCGGTCGGCAATGCGCATAGCATTTTCAGCCGTCCCTTCCACCCTTGTGGTCGCGTGCAGCGAACCACCCGAGCCGGCCACGTCAGACGAGTTGCCTCCGGCTGAAATCGCCAGCAAGATCCAGTCGGAGCCAATCTCTCCAGCTGACAGGACCGCGGACTGGCAAGCCCTCGCCGCCTGGGCCGACTGCTAGGCGAACTGGCGGGCCGTTTACCGGGAAAGATACGATGGATAGTGTGTTTCTAGTTCTGCTGATCCGGCGGAAAGCCTATGGGGCACCCTGGCTTGCGCTGGCACCAGTTGTGTAGTAGGAATATGATCAACCTGTCGTGGTCGAATGCAATCAGTGGACGGGCCGGCCATTTTGTGGACGCCGCTTGTCATGCTCGCTCCGGCTACGGCTACATGAATGGAGAAACCTGTGTTCGAGCCAGAGGTATCCGCATCCAATCCGGTCGAGGCGACAGACGTGCTTGAATTCAGGTATCAGAAATCCCCCCAGTTCAGAATCATCCATTGCGACGGAGCTTACGGCGGGTTCACGCCCAAGGGGTTATTCGGACTGTCACTCTATGCGGAGCGCGCCCAACTGCCAGACAAGACCGTGCTGAACATGAACGAGCAGGGAAATCTAACTGAGCGGCACGAACCCGCTAAACGCGACGTCATCCGGCAGGTGGAAGCTACGGTCTTGCTATCAGCGGATCAAGCAGAGACGCTGGGCCGCTGGATTCTAGAGCACGTGCGGCGAGTCAAGGGTAACGAAGTGCACTTATCCACGGGAGACGAGTAGTGTTATCCATACCCCAAAAAACTCAATCAACACCACCGCCAGTGAGCCCCTTGAACTGGGGCTCGAACGGGATCCAGCGAACGTCAACGAGTGTGCCGGAAGTCTACAAGCGGCCCCGCGTGAGCACGTCTGCCGCCACGCCGTCTAGTGACGAGACAGCCGAGAAACCGTCGTATGAATCTCTGGACAATGAACCGATTCCCGTAAGCAACTTTAATCGGTTCGTGGCTAGGTGGGACCAAGCTGATGTCGACAACAGAGAGACGGAACCACTGTCAGCCCGACATGAAGCCCGCGCACGGTGGCTGGAGTACGCTCGCGAGCAACTGAATGGCCTCGACGCAGAGGCGGAGGAGGAGGGTATCGAACCTCCGTCTGCGGAAGCCCGTGCCTTTGCCGAGAAATTCGTCGAAGAGTTCTCAGGGCAAGACTTGCCTTCGCCGAGCGTGTTCCCGGACGATGACTGCGGCGTCTCGATCCAGATGGAAGTAACGGGGTTTATCTTCCTGCTCACGTGCCTCGAAGACGGGAGTGGCATCTACAACGCGATTCACGACACTTACCGCGTGTCAGGTTCTTACAGGGACTTATCAATCGCCCGAATTGCCGAATCGGAATTCTTGCGACACATGCGGTGCTTGATGCGACCGCTCTCGAACCATGCTAGCCTCGCGGATCGCACCAAATGAACTCATTGGCAGGGGCGTCTTCAGCAACAGTCTCGCTAAGAGGTTAAGAGCCGAACAATCCCCCCCGTGGTACAAGATTCGAAGCCTGTTCTCCCCAAGAGAAGGGTGCAGCACCGTTTCTGCGGACAGGCTCGACAAGGCGGATTGCGTTCAGCTAACAGTGCTGCATACCGCTAACGCTTCAGGGCGGGCTCAACCCAGTACATTCCACGGTTGGTTCGTTTGCAAGGCGTCAGTCTTCATGGACCAGGGATGGACCGTTAGGTATTCGGGCACGACCGAGAATCCCTACCATTGTGACGTTGAGACCAAGTTGAATGAGAGAGAAGACGTCTTGGCATTCCTCAAGGCAACCCCCAAGGCACGGCGATGGAAGGAGAAGTGCGACCGTGGTGCTTCTGGTCAGGTCCGAATACGGTCGCCTGGCGGGTCTACGTAGTCCGCAATTGGATCGACGACCTCGAAATCCGCGAACCGAGACAGAATGGGGAACGCAAGGGGGACAAGACCGACTAGGGAATCGCAATCGACTGAAAATAAAGATTTTCTAGTCGAGTACCGTCGGACGAGCATCGACTGAGCAGTACGGCGTTTCGGGAACAGCTGCGCTATGCACGGCCCGAGGCTTCGCGTGCGGGGAATGCCTTGCGGGTGCTGAGGGCGATCCCGCAGCAGAAGTCGTTCGACGCAATCCCCGTTGTGAAGCGCGGGAACGCCATATAATCGGTCGGCGATGCGCATCGCAATTCCAGCAGTCCTTTGCACCCTTGTGGTCGCTTGCAGCGAACCGCCCGAGCAGGGGGCACCAGACGAATTGCCTCCGGCTGAAATCGCTGGTGAGATCCAGTCGGAGCGAATCTCTCCAGCTGACAGGACCGCGGACTGGCCCGCCCTCGCCGCCGGGGCCGACGGCAGCCTCTGGATGGCAAGCGTGGAATGGGACGGCGATGACTCGGATTCGGTCGTCGTCCGCCGTCGAAACCCGGCTGGCACATGGGAGGATCCCGTGGTCATCGATGACGGCAACTGGGACCACTACCTGCCCGCGATCGTCGCGGTGCCCGGCGGCGCGATGGCGTTCTGGTCAGGCGGCGACGGAGGAAGCTTCGATCTATTCGGCGCGGTAATCCGAGACGGCGGGGAGACAGGACCGATCGAACGGATCGCGTCCGGCGAACATAGCGACTTCCACGCCAGGGCAGCCGCCGACACCAGCGGCAACGTCACTGTCACATGGCAATCGTTCCGAGACCTGCAAGGGGAGATCTATGCCCGGCGGCGAACGGAGTCCGGCTGGGGGGCGGAAGTCAAGATCTCCAGATCGACGGCGAACGACTGGGAGCCCTCGATCGCGCTCGACGGGTCCGGCATGGCCTGGATCTCGTGGGACAGCTATCACGCGGGCAACTACGACGTCTTTCTGGCTTCCTCCGACGGCCAAACCGCGGGAGACCCCATTGCGATCACGTCCGGGCCTGCAACGGAATTCCATTCCAATGTCGCGGTGGATCCGACGGACAGGATTTGGGTCGCCTACGACACCGCTCGAAAAAACTGGGGCAAGGACTACTCGACATCGAGCGGCGTGGAGGGCAGCGAGGGGCTTCACGCGCGCAGGGGACTGGGAATCAGGGTCTACGCGAACGGCCGGATTTCCGAGCCCGAAGCTGACATCCGGGACATTCTCACCGGACGCATGAGCCAGTTTGCCGAACTGCCGGCGATCGCGTTCGACGGCAACGGAGCGATGTGGATCGTCTTCCGGCACTGGACGATCTTGAAGCCCCACGAGATGTACCACGTTTACGCGACGCGCCTGGACGAGGACGGCTGGACCAAGCCGGTGATGATGGCGAACAGCTCGGGTCGGAATACGCAGCGGACAGCAGTGGCCACCGCTTCGGACGGCACGGTTCAACTGGCCTTCTCCAGCGATCTCCGCTCACCCGAGAACCTCCCGACGAGCCAGATCCACGCCCTGCACTACAACGTCTTCCTGGCTGCGCTCGAGAAGTCGGAGCCATTGGAGCCGGGCTTGGCGGAAATTGAAGTGCCCGCCCCGGTAGCGGGGTTCGAGCACCGGGTCAGGGCCACCATGAGCGCGAACGGGAAACACTACGCGCTGCTGCTCGGCGACTGCCACCGCCACACGGACGTGCGCGGCCACAGCACGGTCGACGGATCCATCGAGGACACCTACCGCTACGCTCTCGACGCAGCCAGGATGGATTTTGTCGGCCCCAGCGACCACAACGAGGTCCTCGGCGGCCGATGGCCCGACTCATTGCGCGACTACCAATGGTGGTATGCGCAGAAGATGGTCGACGTGTACACGCATTCGCCGAAGTTCTGGGGGATCTACACGTACGAACACTCGATGAGCCGTCCCGGCGGACACCGGAACGTCCTCTACCTGAAACGTGGCGGACCCCTCCGGCCCATTGACCGCGAGAAGGGCCTCGAGGCTCCGGACAACACGCCTCCAGTGATGTGGGAGTGGATGCGCGAAAACGTCCTGAGCCAGACTGGCCAGAAAACAGTCGTCGTCCCCCACACCTTCGCCGCTGGTCCGCTTGCCGACTGGAACTGGGAGCCCGATCCGATCGACTGCCTCCTCGAGCTGTACCAAGGGGCCCGGGGCAGCTACGAGCGGTGGCGAGCATCTGAGGGCGAAAAGCGCGGTGGAACGCAGGTCGACGAGCCCGGCCATTTCGCTCAGGACGCCTTGAACAAGGGCCACCGTTACGGCTTCGTCTCGTTTAGCGATCACCGATCCACACACAATTCCTGGGCAGCGGTCTGGGCGGAGGACGCCACGCGGGAGTCCCTGTTCGATGCCATGCTCGCTCGGCGCACGTTTGCCGCGAGCGACGAGATCTACGTCAAGGCCACGGCTGATGGCCACATGGTGGGCGAGGAGTTCTCTGCGAGCGCGTCGTCGCCTCCCGAGATCGTCGTGGACGTCGAGGCTCAGGACGAGATCATGCGGATCGACGTGGTCAAGAACGGCGAATACGTCTTCACGCAAAGGCCTGGCGGCCGCTCGGCGACGCTCCGATACAAGGACGCCGAAGCGGAGCCTGGGGAGTCCTACTACTACGTACGCGTGTTCCAGCGCGATCCGGAGAAGCCGGACGGCGATCCGGAGATCGCCTGGACATCGCCATTCTTCGTCAGCTACGAGTAGCCGGGACTCGGCGCTCAGTTCGACGTCAGCGTGACGGCCTGCGGGACCAGGCCCGGCGGCCGGACGTTCGTTCCGGCACGCTTGCCATCTCCGAGGTCGGATCGGGCCACGTCCGCGAGGGCCTTGAGGCGCTCCACGACTTGAGGGTTCGCCGACGCCACGTTCTTGGATTCGCCGATGTCTGATATCAAGTCATAGAGCTCCAGGACGGGATTCGGCTCATAGTCCGGATAGCGGCCGCCCATACGGGCGACATGCAGCTTCCAACGTCCGCTGCGGACCGCGTTGAGATGCGTCATGAAGTAGTAGTAGTACGTGACGTGAGGAGTCGGCACCGAGTCCTCGCTCAGCAGCAGCTGGCGGATGTCCTTGCCGTCGATGATCCGATCTCGGGGCATCTCCGCGCTGGCAAGGGCCGCAAACGTTGGCAGGAGATCGAAGGAGATCGCCATCTCGTCGCTGGCGGTTCCCGCTGGAATGCGGCCCGGCCAACGGGCGAGGAAGCAAACGCGGTGGCCACCCTCCCACGTCGTTCCCTTGCCTCCTCGCAACGGAGCGTTGCTCGCCCCGTGGCGCGTCGCCCCTCCGTTGTCCGACGTGAAGACGACCAAGGTCCTCTCGTCGATGCCCAGTTCTTCGAGTTTCTCGAGTATCTGTCCTGTGGACCAGTCGATCTCCTCGACCGTGTCACCCCACTTCCCGTTCCTGGACTTGCCGGCGAACTCTTCCGAGGCGTACTGCGGCCAATGGGGCATGGTGTGGGCTAGGTAGAGGAAAAACGGTCCGTCCCTGCTGCGCTCGATGAAGTCCAGCGCCTCTTCCGTGTATCGCTTCGTGACGTACCGCTGATCGGGCTCGTCCTCAATCACCTCTTCCATGCGCAGGAGCGGTAGAGGCGGATACCGATACGGCTGCTTCCTGGAGTCGTGTCCCATGTCGTTCGAGTACGGGATCCCGAAATATGAATCAAACCCATGTCGGGTCGGCAGGAACTGCGGCTGGTCGCCCAAGTGCCATTTGCCCACGCAGGCTGTCTTGTAGCCGGCAGTCTTCAGGACCTCGGCCATCGTGACCTCGTCCGGGTTCAGCCCCTCCTGGTTGCCCGGGAAAAGGACCCACTGTCCTTTCTCGTTCTCGTCCAGACCCACGCGCCGCGGATAGCTTCCGGTCATGAGTGAACTGCGGGAGGGAGTGCAGACGTTCGCGGTTACGTAGAAACTCGTTAGCTTCCTTCCCTCGGAAGCCATGCGGTCCAGATGGGGGGTGCGGTGGAGCTTCGACCCGAACGGTCCGATGTCGGCATAGCCGAGATCGTCAACGAAGATCAGGATGAGATTCGGCTTCTCCGCACTTGCCACCGCGGTCGAAAGACACATGAGGAGGACCAGTAACAGTCTCGGCATTCGTGCACTCCAAGAGGAATGGCTCGCCTAGCAACCGGACGAGCTGTTCCATGTAAGGAAAGGGGCAGCGCGTGAGGGCGCGCGAAGGCCAACGATACCACGCAAGGCGAAGAGCCCACGACCCCCGCAGCCCCGATGGAACTGGCTGGCTGGCCCCGGTACTTGTAGCGAGCCCGGTCCTCACATGCGCCGCTTCGTCCTACCAGGGAGGGAACAGCCTCGAGAGCAGGGCGGACGTTTAGCCGTAGCCCGCGACCAGCATGCGGAGATCCCGCACGTTGTTCCCTGTGGGGCCTGTCACGACGAGGTCGTCCAAGCGACGGAAGAACCGGTACGAATCCGATCGCCTCTCGAACTCCAGTGGGTCCATTCCCTGAGTCCGCGCCCTGTCCACCGTGGTCTCGTCGGCGATCGCGCCGGCCGCTGGCGAGTTTCCGTCGATCCCGTCAGTGCCAGCGCTTAGAACAGTGGCTCGGATCCGTCGCTCAGCGATCTTGCGCGCGGCCCAGAGCACGAAAGCCTGGTTGCGTCCCCCCATCCCGTCACCTGTGACCGGACTGCTCAGCTCGCCCCCTGTTGTGACGGCAACCGTCCGGTCCGGATTGGCTCGAGCCAGAGACTGGAGCCGGTCAAGCAGCGCATCGGCTGCGGCATCGACCGGCTGGTCGTCCACGCTCAGGTCGCGCTCCAGAATCCACCCCAGGGACCTGGCCTTGGATTCAAGGCTCTCCAGGGCATCGCCGTTATCCAGCAGGCAGGCCCACTGGCTCCTACGGAACGCTTCCGAGCCCGGCTTCGGGGTCTCTGAGAGCGAGCGGCGCTCGAATCGCCGGCGCACGGTGCGTGGCAGTCGAGGAACAATCCCCAACCGTTCTGCCACTCGATAGGCGTCCTCGCAAGTGGACTCGTCGGGCATCGTCGGACCGGAAGCAACCGAGGACGGCTCCCCGGGCGGGACGTCCGAGACATAGAGCGTAAGCTGCTGCGCGGGACTGGCCGCTTCCGCGAGCCTCCCTCCCTTGATCAGAGAGAGGTGCTTGCGGAGGATGTTGATCTCCACGATGTTCGCGCCGCAGGTTACCAGGACTTCGTAGAAGGCCCTGAGGTCATCCAGGGTCACGTCCGGGTCGAGGGGCGCCTCGCAGATGGCGGACCCGCCTCCGGAAAGCAGGCAAATGAACAGGTCGCTACGATCGAGCCTGTTGGCGCTTGCCAGCACGTGCCTGGCTGCAACCTCGCTGTCCTCGTTCGGGTAGGGATGGCCCCCGGCGAAGATTCGGATTCCGTCGGCACGGGAGTCCGCCGAACCCGGCGCGACCACGGCAAACGAGGTTCTGGCGTCCGGGAGCATCGGCGCGAGCGCATCGCACATCGGTCGCGCGGCCTTTCCGACACCGGCCACGAAGATGCGATCCGCCTCCGTGACGTTGACCTGCGTGTCGCCAGAGACCAGGTCCGCTCCCTTCAGGGACACCTTCGAGGCCATCACGCGGCCCAGTGACGATTCGTCCAGCGTCTCGAGAAACAACCGCAGAAGAGAGTCCCTGACGGTGGCGCCAGTCATCAAAGCACCTCGGGATTGACAATGTTCGGAGGCCGCCGACCGGCCAGGCCGGCCAGAATGTTCTCCGCGGCCACCATGCACATTCGCCTGCGTGTCCGGACCGAAGCGCTGGCTATGTGCGGCACGACCAGCACATTCTCAAGCTTCAGCAGCTCTGGATGCACTGAGGGCTCGTTCTCGAAAACATCAAGCCCGGCTGCGGCAATCGTCCCTCTTGCCAGGGCTTCGGCAAGTGCGGCTTCGTCGACGACCGGGCCTCGGGACGTGTTGACAAGGACGGCGGTCGGCTTCATCGCCTGCAATTCAGGGGCACCGATCAGGTGGTGGGTCTCGGGTGTCAGAGCGCAGTGCAGCGTGACGAAGTCTGACCGGGCCAGCACCTCGTCCTTCGTTGCGTATTGGACTCCCAACTCGTGTTCGACCGCCTCGCTGTGGCGAAGGGGATCGTAGTAGAGGACGCGCATCCTGAACCCACGACCACGGCGCGCGACGGCCTGTCCGATACGTCCCATTCCAAAAATCCCCAAGGTCGCGCCCCAGATGTCCCAGCCGGTCAACAGGTCGACCTGCCACTGCTTGTACCGGCCCGCGCGCACGTATCGTTCCGCTTCTCCGAGACGCCTGCCCGCCGCAAGGACCAGGGCGAACGCGAGGTCAGCTGTGGTGTCTGTGAGGACCCCGGGCGTGTTCGTGCAGATGATGCCGCGCTCGGTCGCAGCGCGGACATCGATGTTGTCGAAACCAACGGCAATGTTGGAGACGACCTTGACGCCGGGTGCCGCATCCATCAGCGCAGCGTCGATCCGGTCGGTGAGCTGGCAGACCAAGCCGTCCTTTCCGGCAAGGCGATCCACGAGCTCGCTGCCTGGCAGGCTGAGATCTGAATCGTGGTAATCCAGCCGGAAGGTGCCAGACAACAGATCTACGGCTTCCTGATACACGTGATTGCTGATCAGGACCGAGTGGCGCATGGAGGATGTATTCTCGCACAGGGTCTCGGTGGCCCTGCCAGCCGCCTCGGCGGCAGCCTGGAATACAGGCGAAGAGGCAAATCAGGCCTACAGGGAGGCCTGGCTCGAGCGGCGATCCGGGACGGTCAGTTCGCGAGAACGCCTATGGAACCGTTCACGGTGGAGGCAGCAAATTCCGGTCCACCGTGGCCAATGCTGTCGCTGATCGAGGCGTGACGTCCGAACCTGCCCTTGCGGACCTCCAGCGGAAGATCGGTCCTGATGGAGCCGTTTACCGTCTTGACCTCAAACGTCCCATGCGCGTCACGAGGCATCCGGATCTTGAGGGACCCATTCACTGTCTTGAGGAAGTTCTTTGCAGACCCGTCCAATCTGTGCCACCCCACGTCCAGGGATCCGTTGACAGTCTTGGCCGTCACGCTTCCCGACACCGCTTCGATCTTGACGGCACCGTTTACCGACTCAGCGCGCGTCTCGCCTTGGATCCCATGGATCCTGATCGAACCGTTCACCGAGGAGACTTGGACGCGAGACCCGCGCGGGATTTCTAGCTCGTACGAGACGCTAGCGCCACGTAACCCTCGGGGGATCCTTGTTTCGATGTCAATCCGTTCGGTCGATTCCACAGTCTCGACAGCGATCCGCTGAAGATCCTTGTCATTCCTTGCGGTCTTCCTCCCGCGCAACAGCACCCGGTTGCTGTCCGAAGCGCCGACTCGGACAGAGCCGTTGAGGTTCTTGACGCTGACAGTGCCGACCTCGCTGAGGGAAAAGGAGCGTTCGAAGTCAACGCTGGCCTTGGCGCCTACAGCGTCGATGCTGAAAACAGCGCCCAGAACGGCGATGGCGAAGAGCCAGATGGTGACACGCCGGAATCGATGCACGATTTTCTCCTTTCGCCTGGTCCGAATGCCGACTCCGGTACTGATACCGCAATCGTCGGAACCCCGTACATCCTTGTAGACGCGGCGCAACCGGACTCGTTAGCTCGAATTCTCTGGTCCAAGTGAGCCCGCCGGCCGTTCCGGGGAGGATAAGCCGAACCGCGGAAGAGTTCGGCGGCACGGCAAGGATGCGACTTCAGCGCACGGGATGAGCCAGTTCGCTGCGCTGCAACGAAATCTCTCCCCGGACCTTGCCGTCGATGCTGACGATTTGGAAGCTCACTGTGGGATCGGCCCTCGTCGTGTCAAAGGAAAGAAGCCCGAACGACTGCTTCTCGTTGTAGCCGAACAGAGCTCCTGGAACCAGGTCGTGCGCGGCCTGGTTGGTAAGCCTTGAACTCTCGAACTCAAAGAGCGGGTAGCCGTTCGGACGGTCGATGCGCCGGGCGTCTGAACGATGCCGATCGGCCGATACGAGGAACACACCCTCAATCCTGTTCTGTGCGAGGAAATCGAATATCTCGGCACGTTCCCGGCGGAATCCGTTCCATGTGTCAACCGCGTCACCCTTGGTATCGAAGGACCAAGGTACGGGTGACACAAGCACCTTGAAAGTGGCCGCCGACTGCTTCACCCGATCGAGCAGCCACTGTTTCTGTGCGGGACCGAGCATGGTCGGCGATTCGCCAAACGGATTCGTCCGATAGAAGCGTCCGTCCAGCATGAAAAAGTCGACGTCTCCAATGGAAAACTCAAACCACGTGGCCGGCCATTCCTCGGAGCCGTAGCCTGGATTGACCCAGTTCTGGCGAAAGTGGCGCAGGAGGGGCATCTTCCAGGCTGGCTTGTCTTTGTATGGCCCCATCCAGACATCGTCAGTCGCGCAGTCGTGGTCGTCCCAGATCGCGTAGACGGCGGTGCTGGCGACGAGCCGGCGGAACTCCGCGCGAGACTGTCGCCGATAGTACGTGTAATGGTGCATGCCGCCTGGCTGCTCAGGCAGGTCAATATAGACGTTGTCGCCCAGAAAAAGAAAGGCGTGCGGATCACGAGACCGAATTACATCCCACATGCGCTCGTTGTGGACGACATAGCCCGCCCCGCCGCCGAATCCAACCGCAAACCTGGAGGGCCCGCCGCGCTCTGGAAAGGTAGCGAAGGATGGATAGCCGGGTCCCATCTCAGGCCGGCCGTCGATCAGGACGTCGTATCGATATCTCGTGCGAGGATCCAAGCCCTCCAAGGCGACAATTGCGGTGAAGTCCGCTGCGGCCGTTGATCGGACAGATTCCGATCGGATTTCGGGGTCGAGGGTACCGGTGTCGCCATTTTCGACTGCGGCAACCACCTGGACCGCTGCCTCGTTCGCTGTGCGCACCCAGAACCGGGCTCCGGTACCGGTCACGGACCCGACCATGGGACCGTGAATCAGGCGGATATCGCGACGTAAAGCCTCTTGACGGAAGGGCTCGTAGTCCGTCAAGGGCTTTAGCAAGTCGCGCGGGCCGGCCAGAAAGCGCTCGAAGGGCAGCCCCGCCTCTTCGGCAAGTCGAGTTGCCTCCAGGGCTCGGTCGAGCTGGCCAACCTGGGCTCGCGCAATCGCCAGATTGAAAAGCGACTCCTGGTCCGCAGGATCGACGGCGAGCAGTTCCTCGGCATAGCGGGCTGCCTCGCGGGGGCGTCCCCGCACCAAATCGAGCATCTGGCGCTGCCCTCTTCGCTTGGCCAGCCTCTCCGGATGCTCCGTAAAGAAGCGTAGGTTCCAAGGAGTCTCCGCACCGAAGTATGGGTATTCGGAGCCCCCCAGAAACGCCTCCGGAGGACCGTTCCCGCGAAACGGCTCCTGCTGCCCAGTGCAGGCAATCCAGAGAACGAACAACGACAGGGCTGGGATTCGGCAGAGAGCAGCCATCGCTACGTGGTGGCTCTTGGTGCGGAGTTTACGCAGAGTTGGCCTGAATAGGAACTCATTTGCGTGCATCGGCAGCCGATCGCGACGGGGAACCCGGATGATGATGCGCGGTCCCCTCATCTGGCGGTCAGCGGGGTCGGTATCTACTGTGTGGGCTCCGTCGGTCGCAGGCCGCTTCAGCTCGTCCGCAGCTATCGACGTGTACCAGCAGCCCATGCGTCGATCTCGGCTTGCTCCGCTTCAAGGCCAGCGGCGGTATTGGGATGAATCGCAACACCCGTGCTCGTGCCGGGCCAAGCCGGCGGGGGATGCGCGGCCTGCCATGAGTCAACCGCTCTCTCGAGTTCGCCCACCGTGGCATCCTCGGTGCCGATGTCGGCGCTCTCGGACAGGTCGTCGAGGATCGCGTAGAGTTCCGCTTCCCGGTCGAGCGCCCTCACGAGTTTCCGGTCTGCAGTTCGGACAGCGTACTGCGCCCCGGCGTCCGAGTACCAATAGAGCTGCTGGTGGGGCACCCCATCCTCGGCTCCGGTCAGGAACGGCAAGAGATCGACGCCATCCAGGTTCGGCGGCAACTCGACTCGAGCCGCCGCGAGAGCCGTCGGAAAGATGTCGAGTGCGCTGACCGGCGGATCGTACTGGGTCCCGGCCGGCAGCGTCCCCGGCCATGCGACGACAAAGGGAACACGCACACCCCCCTCGTATACCGTGCCCTTGACTGCGCGCAAGGGCGCGTTGTCCGAGGCATTTGCGGGCGTAGGCCCGCCGTTGTCGCTCAGGAAGAAGACCAGGGTGCTTTGGGTCAAGCCCAGCTCGTCGAGGAGCGCGAGCAGTTCGCCTACGCCGTCGTCAAGTGACGTGACCATCGCGCCATAGGTTCGACGGCGAGGGTCCTCGATCGACTTGACACGCTCGACAATCTCGGGCGGCGCCTGCAAGGGGCCATGGGGGGCGTTATAGGCGAGATAGAGGAAGAAGGGGCGATCGGACTGTCGGCGCACGAAGTCCAGAGCGGCTTCCGACAATTGCTCGGTCAGGTAGCCGTCGACCGGGACCTCCTCCCCGTTCGCACTGAGCGGAATCAGGTACTCCCTGGCGCCGCTGCCCGCGGACTTAAAGTAGTCGTGGCCTCCTCCGATCAGCCCAAAGAACTCATCGAATCCGCGGTTGCGCGGGTGGAACTGCGGCGCGTCGCCAAGGTGCCACTTGCCCACGATTCCGCTCACGTAGCCTGCTCGCGCGAGCGTCTCGGGCAGCAAGGTTTCACTTAGCGGCAAGCCCTCCCCCGCGCGAAACTTCGGATTGTGGATGTGGCCGAACCGGTGCTGATACCGACCCGTAAGCAAACCCGCGCGCGACGGGCTGCAATACGGGTGGCTGACGTAGCCGTTGGTGAAACGGATCCCGGATGCGGCCAGCCGATCAATGTTTGGCGTGGCAAAATCCTTGAGCCCTTGGAACCCCACATCCGCGTAGCCGAGGTCATCGGCGAGAATCACAACGACATTCGGCGCCCGGCTCTGGTCGGGCGGCTCGCTATCCGACGGAGCGGAACAGGCGCAACATGCGGCGATCAAGACCAGCAGTGTCCGCATGCCTAATACAGTTGCGCTACGAGGCCCTGATTGTAAAGCGTCGAGTCTGTAGAGCCTCGGGTGCCCTACCAGGCCGCCCAAAGATAGGGGGGCTCTGACAGGGATCTGCATGAAGTTCGTTTCCCTAACGCCAACCTGAGTCGTATCCATTCCCCTCTAGTCTCCATCAATTTCTTCGAAGTCAGATGTGTCCGGGACTCGTCTCGCTAGGAATAGACCGACTATTTGGCTTGATGGAAATCTTGTCGATAAGACCGATTTCATGGCCCGGAAATGGGCTCCTGTTGTCAAGATGTCATCGACGATAGCGATGATTTCGGGGGCGGGTTCGATCAACGTGTCATCAACTCTGTATATCTCCTCCAGCCTCTCCGGATCGGGTCGCTCAGCACTAACGTGGACAGCCTCAATGCTCGTCGTCTGGACCACGAGTTCCCGAATGTCTAGTGCGGGATTAGCTCGAATGGAAGTAACCATCCTCGTCAACCGATCATCAAACAGCGGATCGGCACTCGCCTTCGAAGGAGGAATCGGTACACTGCTGTCCCACTTAAATGTAAATTAACCGCCATAACTGGCTGATTCCAAAATACTTACCGCCAAGAATACGCGGTCGCGACTTGAATTCGCAGCTTGCTCGTCCGGGACGCTGCTAGCTTTTCAGCGCAGGCTGGAACTTGCGGGTTCTGTGTAGGTTATCCCCATGTACCAGGGCCAGACCGTCTTTGCACAGCTCATGCAGAACCTGCCTTGGACCACCTTCCGACGCATCGTCGATCGCTATCGCGGGGACCGCTCCGGGCGTGGCATGCGCTGCAGCGAGCAATTCCGAGCCCTCGCATTCGCCCAGGTCACCGGGCGGGAGAGCTTGCGCGACCTCGAGGCCTGCCTCGGCGTCGCCGGCCCGGATCTGTACCATGCCGGCTTCCGTCGGCCGATCCGACGCTCCCCGTTGTCCCGCGCCAACGAGCGCCATGACTGGCGCATCTTCGCGGAGTTCGCCCAGAAGCTGCTCGCCCGGGCTCGGCAACTGTATGTCGGCGAGACCCTCGCCAGCGACCTGGCCAGTCCCGTTTTCGCGCTCGATTCCTCCACCATCGATCTGTGCCTGTCCCTGTTCCCCTGGGCTCCGTTCCGCAGCTCGAAGGCCGCCATCAAGCTGCACACCCTGCTCGATCTGCGGGGCTGGATTCCGAGCTTCATTCGGATCACCGACGGCAAGCTCCACGACGTCCGCATCCTGGACGCATTGCAGCCCGAACCGGGTGCTGTGTATGTCATGGATCGAGCCTACGTGGATTTCGAGCGGCTCTATCGCTTCCAGCAGTCCGGTGCGTTCTTCGTCGTTCGTTCGAAGAAGAATCTGAAACTGCGCCGGGTGCATTCGCATGCCAAGCAACCCGACAGCGGAATCCGGGCTGACCAGACGGTGGTCCTTGTCGGCCAGCGTACGGCCGCCACCTATCCGGAACGCTTGCGTCGCATCCACTTCCGGGATCCCGCCACGCAGAAGAAGCTGGTCTTCTTGACCAATCGCACCGACTGGCCCGCCACGACCATCTGCGACCTCTACAAGCGGAGGTGGCAAATCGAATTGTGGTGCAAATTCGTCAAGCAAAACTTGCGCGTGAAGCGCTTCCTTGGCACGTCGGAGAATGCGGTCAAGTCGCAACTGTGGGTGGCCATCACGGTCTACGCTTTGGTGGCGATCCTCCGCAAGCAACTCGGCTTGGAGATCACCCTGCACACCATGATCCAGAAGATGTCGCTGAAGCCGTTCCACCGCCAGGACCTGCGGGAACTGCTCATGGACGCACCCCAGCTCACCGCGACGGACGCCCCTGCACAACTGGAGCTGTTCGAGGATTTGGCCGGGACTGCTCTGTCCTAGCAAACGGGGGCCGGCCCGGCGGTACGGACTCCCGTCCGGATTCCGGCTCTGACCCACGAGTTCGGACTCCCAGCGCAACCCTCAGCTCGCACGGCCCGAATTGCCAAACCAGCGCCGAAAATCGATTCCCTTAGGGCCTTGACGCTCGGACGGGTAGCTTGAGCGGATTGGCCGAACGCCCCCGGACCACCGGGCACCCGCCCCCCACTTTTTCACCCGAGACGAGGCCCTCTTTACAAATCCAAGTCATTGAAATGAAAGGAGTTACAGAACGCCGCCACAAAAGAAAATCCAACCGATTTCATAAGCCCTTTGTTTTCAACGGCTTGTACTGGGACAGTAGTGGAATCGGTACAAACGTCAGTCGATCAATGGCATTGCCTAAAGCGATTCTGAATGCCTCAGCTGCCTGTCGAATCGCCCGGTCTTTGTAGCGCCATTCTGGCCTCCCTTCCCTATCTTTGGTTTTTTTGAAATTTAGAATCAAATTGTTAGTCTTGCTATACGCAAAGCCTTTCCGCGCCGTATATTCACCAATAAAGTAACAAATATCAGAATTATTTAAGTGTGAATGATCCTGCCGATTCAGATCATCGATCTTAGTAAATCGGTCTGGAAAAATGTCGCCGGATGTCATCGTAATCCCTTACACGGATACCACCTTTTTTCGCTAGATGTTCTGGCCATTTGAGATTTGGATTGCGAAAGCAGTTGTCTAAGATAAATACCTTCCTTCCCTGCTGTAGAGCTGCGCGAGCTTGAATGAGAGTTCCGGAAGTTTCTCCAGCTTCGACAATGATGCTTGCTTCAGTCAGTGCCGACATAGTTACATTCCGAGCAGGGAAGAATTGACGATTTCGACGATAATCTTGCGATTCGTATCTCATAACAGGTACTTGGCTAATAATCAAGAAGTGCTTCGATATATATCGTTGCAACTCGATGTTCTCCTTCGGATAGGCATGCGAGAGTGGTGTGCCAATCACTGCGATGGTCCTGCCATTCTCCGCAATCGCTGTCTCATGAGCGGCGCTGTCGATTCCTGCAGCCAAGCCCGATACAACTGTGTATTGATCGTTCACCAGCTCGCGCACAAGGCGCCGTGTCCGGGAAAGACCTCTTATGGATGGTCGTCTAGTGCCTACAACGGCAATCGATCGTGAAGCTGCAAGGTCCCACCAGCCTTGATAGTAGAGGACCTTGATTGGATTAGCCGCATCCCGGAGTTTCTCGGGATACTCTGCGGCACCGTGCACTCGCACACCGAACCGTTCGACCGACGCTTCCTCGAACTTCCCCTTGACATAAGCGGCGCATGCGTTCGCCTTCTGTGCCTCAACGAAATCTGATGGGACACTGCCCGGATGCCGATCGAAATGTAGTGATAGCGACTTGAATGTAGTGCTCGGGTCGGACCACAGTGCCTCGTACGCTCCCATTTCCTGAAATGGTGAAACGGCACGAGCTTCGAAGTCAGACACCTCAAATGCTAGTTACGTCACTATTACCCGGACCGACATTCTACTAGGTGTTGGGTACTCGCATGCGACTTGGACCGAGGTTGAAAGGAGCCGGGACTCTCGCTGCCAAATGAATCGGTAACCGTCGGTTAGCAGGTCTTCGGCCACGGCGAACTCGACCCACGTTGCGGAACGCGGTCAAGCAGTCGATTTTGCAAACGTCCTTCCTTGATCTGTGGACGTCGCAGTCATGGACGCTATGGCATCGACCGGCCCGCAGCCACGTCTCCCACCGACGCGCCGGGTACCGAGCGTGGCAGCCTACCGAAATACGAAGCCGGGTATCACCTCGGTGTGTCGTCACGGCTAGGTCCAAGCGCTCGGACGCTCGAGCCTCTTGAGTCTGCGAAAGGGATGGCCCGATAGTGTCACATAGCATCGCACTCCGAAGTACACCCAAGAACGAAGGCTCTTCAATGGAAATTGCTCGACGCGCATTTGGAACACACTGTGGATAGATGCCGCTGGATGCTTTCTGAGGTGCCGTATGTATTCTGATCGGATTCCTCACTAGCGTGCCAGCACCTAGACTCAGGCTGAAGGTTAGACGGTCCGCCTTCCACCCCGCACTCCCCCAAAGGACTCCCGGGATGCTCGGCCAACAGCCAACAACGCATCTACTCCTTCCTTGACTACCGCCCCATCCTGGCTCACAAGGCGAATCTGGTACCGGTGATTCCCATCGATCCTGGTACTCGATGAGCATCCGCCGAATTCTCGGATGTCTTGAGATTTGTCCGTTGCTGCTGAGGATCCGGAATCGGTCCATGAGAAGGCCGGAATCGTAATCTGGGATCTTGAAGTGTCTTGGTTGCTCCGTGTCAGCGTAGGTCGGCCGTCGCCAAGAACACAGAGACAAAATCATCGTCTTATATTCGTATTATATTTCCTATTCTTCGATCTGTCAATTGCTATTGCAAGTCGAAGTATTGGCCAAGCCCATGGCCTAGCGCGCTATTGCAGAACACCCTAGCGAATTCCAGCTTGCCTGGACTTGCGGCGAGGTAAAGACCGCATTAGCGAATCCACCGCCTGTTCGAGTGCGATAAACGCAAACTTATCTTAGCGGGCGTCTTGCAGAATCGCGGAAGTACCTGACCAAGGATTTGAACAATGGGCTCAGTCCGGACCAGCCGTCGGGAATGGGCGTGGATCCATCAAGCTCGAGTCGAATCAGGCGTAGTGTCCAAGAGAACGAGGAGTTGCTGGCTGATCCACAGGAGTGCGCCGTGGTCCAGGTCCTCTGAACCCGACTAGGAAGACAAATGGTTGGGAATGAGGTTTCCGATGTGCTCCGAGCGCACAGGCAAAGCCTTGCGGAGCGTTCCGGCGTGACCGGGCTAGCCTTGTCTGGCTCCATCGCCGAAATCCAATCCAACTGAGAAGAGTGCTGTGGGAATCCTGGTGCAGTTCAGCAACCCCCGGCCCTCATCAGATCTAGTTCGAGGTGCGTTATCTCCTTGAGTAACTGCTTGACGGCCGAATACATCTTGTTACGAGAAAGTTGTTGCGTTCGAAACTCTGCCCCCGAGTGGAGCGGAAGGCCGTGAACCTGCGAACGCAGCAGCGAAGCTGGTCACACTCTGGGTCCGTACGTTCAGGAATCGATTCACCGGTACTCGCCTGTCTTTGGCGAATCCTCTCTGCGGAGGCTCTAGCGAGACCCCAAGAAACCCTTTGGGACGAGTCGGATACAATGCTCGTTTATGGCGAAACTGGGATTTCTCGGACTCGGACTCATGGGCAGGCCCATGGCCGAGCATTTGCTGGCTGGAGGCCACGAGGTAGCGCTCTGGAGCCACACCAGCTCGAAGGCGAAGGACCTTGCCGATTCGAGCGAGGCTGGGCACTGCTGCGAGACGCCCGCCGACGTCGGTGCGTTCGCGGACTGCATCTTCCTGTGCGTGGGCGACTCCGCGATGTCCGAGGAGGTCCTGACCGGAGAGAACGGAGTACTCTCGGGTGCCACGGCGGGTACCGTCGTCGCGGACTGCTCTACGATTGGACCGAGTACCGCGCGACGTATAGCGGGGAAGTTCGAGGCCAAGAGCTGCCACTACCTGGACGCCCCTTGCACCGGATCAACGCCGGGAGCCAAAGGGGGCACGCTCACCTTCATGATTGGCGGAGACGAGCAGGTCTTCGAACGCGCGCGTCCGTACTTCGAGTGCATGGGTACCAACCTGTACTACTGCGGCAGCCAGGGAATGGGCCTGCATGCGAAGCTGTCCCAGAACCTGGTTCTCGCCAACACGCTGCAAGGATTTGTGGAGGGCATGGTGCTCTCGACCAAGGCCGGAGTCCCACCCGACCTCATGTTCGAGATCCTCGACAATTCGGCCGCCAAGTCCGGCCTAATTGCCTTCAAGGCTCCCGCCGTTTTCAGCCGGAACTTCGATGCGGCGTTTCCTTTGAAATGGATGCGCAAGGACATCGGCCTCATGCTCGAGTCGGGACGCGAGCTTGGCGTGCCGCTTCCGTCCACAAGCCTCGTGCACGAGCTCTTTGGCGCCGCAGTCGCCAAGGGGCATGGCGACGAGGACATCATCGCGGCCTTCAAGATGTTCGAGGAGCTTGCTGGCGTGGTGGTGGAACCCTGAGATCGTTTCGACGTTGCTCAAAGCTACGCTCGTTGGCCGGCAGGTCGAGGCATACCGGCTGGCGGTGTCCGCGGACGTCACTGCGTACGGAACTACGGATGCAGGGGATCACCGATTCCGGACCAGGGATCATTCGAGTGTCAAGAGGAAACCGCTATGCGTGACGTCATTCAGTTCCGCGAAATTCCTCACAGCTTCGACAAGGTCTTCTTCGGACTTCCCGCTGATCAGATAGACCCGCTTCTTTGACGTCGGGGGTGGCGAATACACGAAGCCACGCCGCCGGGTGTCGGAACTGTCCGCAGGGAACAACTCTGTCTCCGAGCCCAGTTCACCGTGCGTGAGAAGCCGCACCACGTTGACTTCGGGAAACTCGTCGAGGGCCTCGTCGGACTCGTCCGGGGTAGCGAACGAGCGAGGCGGAATCAGTTCTAGGTACGCTTCCGCAGCATCTGGGTGGCGCTCCGCACCAAAGAGGCTGACGCCGAGCAGCATGTACTGCGGAGTGCGGACCTCGTCGTCCAGTTCAGCGTCCGCAGCTCGCATGTACTGCTCCGCGAACCCGGAATAGAGCGTCGAGCCCTCCGCAAGAGCTGCCCTCAGGAGCGGCTCTGTCGAACGGGCTATTCTCGGGACGAAGGGATCCGAATAGAAGTCGTCTATTTCAACGCCCAGTCGCTCGAAAGCAATCAGCTGGGAAGCCGTTGCAATGGCCTCGTTCAGCAAGACGTAGTGCGCCATTGAGTGGGCCTGCTCGGCTTCGAGGAATTGCTCGACCAAGCCTTGATGGTGCCTGAGCGGACCGTTGTCGTAGAGGATATGCACGAGTTCGTGGAGGGTCTTCCAGGCGCCGTCCGTTGTCGTGTCGTTGGGCAAATACTCGATAAACACGTGCGCTTCCATCGGGGTCGCCCGCCCCCCCTTGCCGCCATAAGGCGCGACAATCGCGTGCAGGCCGGCTCGGTCGAGACTGGACTCCAGGAAGCCTCCGAGCTGATTCGCCAGGCCGCCGAGTTCCGCACCTTCCATCCTGGCAATCACTTCCAGGCTGTACTCGGTCGCCCGCCCGGGATCCTGGGCCTCCCACCACGGCCGCAGACGGGCCTCGAAATGGGCGAACGCCTCGGCCAGACGTTTCGCATCGCCCGGCGGCAGCGTATCCTCGGCCGCTTCCACGACCGTCGAAACCGACCCGGATTCGAGGATCGAACCCAGCAGGGCGTAGCGGGCACGGTAGCCGGGATAGTAGCCGGGGAAGTTGGGAGGAACAGGGGCGGGCTGGGGATCCGGAGAGGCATCTTCGAGGCGGTTTAGCGTTGAACTCACCGCGTCAAGAGCCTTGTCGTCCTCATCGCTCCATCCGAGCTCTTCACGCCAGAAGGCTTCGAATTTGTCAGCGCTACAGCTGATCTGTTCCGCGAGGCAGATGACGTGGTAGACGGTATTGGCGAACAGTCCCGAATCGGGCTCCAGGTGGATGGGTGAAGCCAGGAGCAATGCAAGGGCAAGCATCATGTGCAACCGATTGAATCAGCCCAGGCTGGTCCCGAACACGCGCTCGAAAATTGCATCGACATTGCGCAGCTGGCGCTCCAGCGAGAACGCGCGTTCGTAATCCTCGCGCCCGAGCACCTTCCGGATGTCGGGGTCCGCTTCGACGAGTTCTCGGAAGCTTCCGTCCTCTTCCCATGCCTTCAACGCGTTCCGCTGGACCCAGCGGTACGCCGTTTCCCTCAGGACGCCCTTGGAGGCGATTTCGAGGAGCAGCTGCCCCGAATAGACAAGACCGCCGTTCGATTCAAGGTTCTTGGCCATGCGTTCTGGATACACCAGCAGACGGCTTACCAGATTGCATGCCTTCGAAAGCATGTAGTCGACGAGCGTCGTCGAGTCAGCCAGGATCACTCGCTCCACCGAACTGTGGGAAATGTCCCGCTCGTGCCAAAGGGCAACGTTCTCGAATGCCGCCACGGCATTCGCTCGGACGATCCGGGCCTGCCCGCTCAGCTGCTCCGAGACGATCGGATTCTTCTTATGGGGCATGGCGGAACTGCCCTTCTGCGTCTTCGAGAAGTACTCCTGAGCCTCGCGCACCTCGGTGCGCTGCAGGTGCCTCACCTCCACGGCAATCTTCTCGATTGTCGCGGCGATGTTCGCTAGCGTGGAGACGTAGTGAGCGTGGCGATCGCGCTGGATCACCTGGTTCGAGACCGCAGTCGCCTGAAGCCCAAGCTTGGCGCAAATCATCTCCTCCGCCCGGGGACTGATGTGGGCCAGCGTCCCGACGGCGCCCGACAGCTTGCCGACCCGCATCTGTTCGCGAGCAGCCTCGAATCGATTGATGTGGCGGCCGACTTCGTTGTACCAGTTGGCGAGCTTCAAGCCGAACGTGGTGGGCTCGGCGTGAACCCCGTGGGTCCGCCCGACCATTACGGTGTCCTTGAATTCGAATGCACGCGTTCGGAGGATGCCGTGCAACTCGGCCAACTGAGCCGCGATAGGCTCGGAGGCCTGCTTCAAGAGAAGTGCCTGGGCCGTGTCCACGACATCGTTGGACGTAAGGCCGTAGTGCAGCCAGCGCGAGTGTTCCGCAGCTCCGGCCTCCGCCATCTTCTCGGAGACGGAGGTCAGGAAGGCAATGACATCGTGGCGCACTTCGGCTTCGATCGCATCGATGCGCGAGACGTCAAAATCGCTGTGTTTCCGAAGGGATTCGGCCGCCTCGCGAGGAACCTCGCCCAGTTCGGCCATCGACTCCGATGCCATCAGCTCGACCTCGAGCCACTGGCGATACTTGTTTTCGTCGGACCAAATGCGAGCCAGGCCAGGCCGGCTGTAGCGAGGGATCATCGCCCTAGTGTCTCGCAGCCACGAACGGCGTTCGGAGCAGGGGTGGCCGCGGACATTCCGGCTCGAAAAACGCTGCACGGGCGGACCGCTGCCGGCCCCCGCAGGACAGTCCTCCCCTACCGTGAGAATCTCTGTGCGGGACTGTCGCGATGGAACGGGCACGGCGCTTCGATGCAACGATTCCGACCGTCCGCCAAGGGTTTCAGCCCGCAACTCGCTCGAGACGCCGACGACGCGTCCGGAATCGAGGGGCGGCGGCGTATGAGACTACATGACCGGTCCCATTTCCCATTCGCGGAAGCGGCCTTGGGGCCGATTCCCCAGATCGTCTTGACAGAAACTTAGTAGCACGCGATGAATCTCCGCCACATCGCTCCGAATGAATTGGAAGCCCGGCTGACGAGGCTGGCACGCCATCGCAACCGGATCGCTCGAATGCTGGTCACGGTGGTGGCAGCAGTCTCCGGGATCGCGAGTGCCGAAAGTGTAGTCATTCTGCAAGATGGGGACATTTCCTCGTGGAAAGAGAAACGCTTCAAGGGAAGCACTATCTACGAGACAGTGGCTTTCGACGGCCGTACTGTTCTACGTGCTGCGAGCAACGGCACCGCTTCAGGAGTGTTCCGAAACGTCCGAATCGATCTCAGAAAGACCCCAATCCTCCGATGGAGCTGGCGCATCGAGAAGCCTCTCGACCCGGTCGACGAGCGGACTCGCAACGGGGACGACTACGGCGCGCGGATCTATGTCATCCGCAAGCACCCGCTGCTGTTTTGGAAGACGAGGGCGTTGAACTACGTGTGGTCCAGTTCGCTCTCGAAGGGCGCGGACTGGCCGAACGCACATACGCGTGCAGTCCATATGGTCGCGGTGCGCTCCGGCACCAGCGAGGCCGGACGCTGGATGGACGAGCGGCGAGACGTGCGGACGGACTTCCGCGATTTGTTCGGACGACACGTCCGCCACATCGACGGTGTCGCTTTGATGACTGACACCGACAACGCCGGAGGCGCCGCTGTCGCGTACTACGGCGACATTCGCTTTGCCAGCGAGTGACCGCCCGCGCTCCCCTTCCGAGCAGGTGCGCTGGCTAATGTGGCGGGGCCGATGCAGGCCCGTTCCACAAGCGAGGTGCCTGGTGTTGGCGGTTAGGAATGAGCCTCCAATTCCCAGCCGCTTGCGAAAATAGCGCTATCCTGGACCTGTTACGGGGATCAGTGGTGGTAGCGGGCCAAGCATGCCGCCGCCACGTTGACGCTCGATCGCGATATTCTAGTTGTGGAGCGCGGGTCCGCAATTGCGGGTGCCAGCGCAACCCGAGGCGTTTCCGCACGTTTGGTCGGACGGCGGAAGCTCGCAATTCGATGCTTGACAGGCCCCGGTTCGGACAGAGAGCATTGCACACGCTCCAGTTTGCCGCGCTTCTTGGAGCAACGACGGTCCTCGTCGCGGCGAGCCCGGACGCATCGGATGCAGAAACCGCCGGAACGAGCGCCGAATCCAACGTTCTGCCAGCGGTAGTGGCAACCGGGACCGCCCCGCAACCGGCCGGAGCCGAAGCGACTAGCGCGGATCGCATGGAACTGAACCTCCTCGGGGAGGTGGACACCGACTCAGGTGAGAGCCGACGCAACGAGAACGTCCAGCTCACGCTCGTCGACAACAACGTCCAGAAGGAAATCAACATCCGGATGGGCACGAGCGCGACGATTGTTCGCGAATTCGACCCCTCCCAAGGCTATTTCGGCAGTGAGTTTGGGAACCCTCCCAAGCGGCAAATTCACCTGAAGCCGTCGGCACGACGCGATTTCCACGGGTCCATATACGAAATCCACGGGAACAGTGTCTTCTCCGCGCGGTCCTTCTTCCAGGTCGGAGGAGTAATGCCCGCAAGGTCAAACGATTACGGTGCCAACCTGCTACTTCCTCTTGTTGCCGGTTCGTCGCTGACAGTCGACCTATCGCAGCAGCGCAAGCGCGGCAACGTAAACGGCAACGTGCTGATCCCGCTGCCCGAGGAGCGGACGCCTCTTGCGACCGATCCCACGCTCCGCACAGTCGCCTCGCGAATCCTGGACTCGTTCCCGTCCGAGGCACCGAACCGACCCGACATCAACCCGAGGGCCCACAACACCAACGCACCACAGGAGATTGACAACGACTCTGCGGGCGGAAAGCTCGACCTCCCCTTCGGCAACCGCGATCGGGCCGCGTTCGATTACCGCTTCCGCAAGCAGGCGGTTGACGCGTTCCAGCTGGTCCAGGGCCAGAACCCCAATACGACGACTGGGTCGCATGACGGACGCCTGACCTGGACCCGCGACGTGTCGGCCGAGACGACCAGCAACCTGTCTGTCGGGTTCCGGCGGATGACATCGCTGATTGTGCAGGACGAGAGCGCCTTCGGCCCGCTCGTCTTCATGATGCGCCAGCTGCAGTCGCTCGGGGGCACGTCGAGCATCCCTTACGACCGAGTACAGAACTTCTTCCGCTATGCGGGCTCTGTTTCCACCAGGAAGGGCAACCACCAGCTCGCCGCCGGCTTCAGCTTCGTGCGAGAGCAGCTCAACGGTATCGAGAGTTCCGGCCATGCCGGCATGATCCTGTTCAGCGCAAACTTCGGCCGGGACATGATCACGAACGTGCGGATGGGAACGCCGAGCAGGTTCACCCAGGCGATCGGCAGTCCGTACCGCGGCTTTCGCCGCTGGCGCATGCAGCACTTCGTCAGCGACACCTGGAACTTGCGGCGAGATCTCTCGCTCAGCTTTGGGATCCGCTACGAGCCGACCACGCGCCCCGTCGAAGTGAACAGCCTTTCAAATCTGCCCTACAAGTGTGATTGCAACAATCTCGCGCCCAGCTTTGGGTTCGCATACCGCACGCCGCTCGGCGTGGTTCGAGGCGCATATGGCCTTCAGTACGGCGAGATCTTCACCGCCACCTACTCGCAGGAGCGCTTCAACCCGCCCGGCAACATCCGCGTGAACGTCGTCGCACCGGATCTGCGAGACCCCTTTGCAGGTCTGACGATCGACGCTGCGGACCCGAAGGCCCGCAGCACGGTCATCCGAATGGCACCGGACTTGGTGAGCCCCTACTCGCACCAGTACAACTTCAGCTGGGAAGTCGCGAATTCCAACGGGCTGTTCTCCCAAATCGGCTACGTGGGAAGCCGAACGCACCGCCTGCTTTCCGTCTGGGTGCTGAATCGCGCGAGGGAGGTGGAGGGAATTGCCCGGACGGTCCGCACGGTGAACCTGAGGCGGCCGGACCAGCGCTACTACGACGTGCGTCGGATCCTCAACGGATCTCGGGCCTACTTCGACGCGGCCAAGGCTACGCTTGGCATGCGTGATGTCAACGGGCTGACGCTTGACGTGTCCTACTGGCTCAGCAAGGCCATTGATCTCGGCGCGCACTACGCGAGCAACGGGTCCCCTCGTGACGCATTCGCCGGGCGTAGCCAGACCGAGTTTGACGCCCAAGGCGATGTCAAGTCCGTGAGCGACTTCGACCAGACCCACGCCGCGATCGCGAGAGCCAACTACCGTACGCCGTCGATCGGCTCGGCCGGCAGCGCGTGGAACAAGGCCCTTGGGGGCTGGGAACTCGATTCCGTGATCCTGCTCAAGACCGGCACGCCGTTCATCATGTATACGGGATCGGACGGCCCCGGTTTCGGCAATGTTGATGGCGCCATGGGCGATCGACCTCAGCTGCTTGACCCCTCGATCCTCGGCAGGACTATCAACCACCCCGACACTTCCAGAGTGCAGCTTCCGCGCTCGGCGTTCGACTTTGTCGCGTTGGACAGGGCCAGCGGCAACCTGGGGCGCAACGTCTTTCGCAAGGACGGGATCCAGAATGTCAACTTCTCCGTGTCGCGCAGCTGGAAGATCGCAAGCGAGAGCACTCTGACGTTCCGGGCGGAATCAATCAACCTGTTCAACACTCCGCAATTCGCCTACCCGGGCAACAACCTGGCCGGGGGGAACTTTGGGCAGATCACGAACACCCTGAATGACGGCCGCACGTTCAACCTTATGTTGCGGCTTTCGTTCTGACGCGGAGACGGCCTCCGGCGAGAGCCGCGCGAGCGCGCTTGCGGCGGGGCCCGTGACAGCCTGCAGTATGTATACTCTGTGTGACTCGGACGTCGGGATCGCGGCGTCTCGAACTGTCCATGAGGCACGTTGAATCCACCCTTTCGGGCCCGACCCGACTGAAGCGCGGAACCATCCTGGCGATGGCCGCTCTGTTGGTCTCCGGGGCCATCGGGCAACATGCGCAGGCCCAGCATGCCGCGAGGCGCACGCCGGACGGGAACCCTGACCTGAACGGAATTTGGCAGGCGATGGGCTCGGCTCACTGGGACCTGGAAGCGCATGCGGCGCGCCACGGCCCGGCCGAAGAGCTCGGTGCGCTCGGGGCTATTCCGGCAGGCCTGAGCGTGGTCGAAGGAGGGAAAATCCCCTACCGGAACTGGGCGGCAGAAAAGCGCGCCGAAAACCTCGTGAACTGGCTCAAGCTGGACCCGGCGGTCAAGTGCTACATGCCGGGCATCCCGCGAGCCACCTACATGCCGTTTCCCTTCCAGATCATCCAGACGCCGAAGTCGATTCTGTTCGCCTACGAGTTTGCCAGTACCAGCCGAGTGGTCCGCATGGACAAGCCCGGATCGGAGGCGCTCGCCCCCTCGTGGATGGGATACGGCCTGGGACGCTGGGAGGGCGAGACGCTGGTGGTGGACGTGACAGCGCAGGTCCCGGACACCTGGTTCGACAGTTCGGGCAATTTTCACAGCGAGTATCTCAAGGTCGAGGAACGCTACACGCCGACCGGGCCCAACAGCCTTCGCTACGAGGCGACCATCGAGGATCCCACGGTATTCACGCGCCCCTGGAGAATCAGCATGCCGCTTTACCGTCGCCTCGAGCCGAACGCGCAGATCCTCGAGTTCAAGTGCGTCCCGTTCGCCGAAGGCGCGGTGTACGGCCATCTTCGACGCGGGGCCGAGCCGCCCGAGGAACCATCGTCCGGGTCCGAGCCGGACAACTAAGGAGGACAGAGCCGTGGCTATTCCAATCTATTCCCTGAAGCCCGTACTGACAGCGGCGCTCGCAGCGACCGCATTACTCGTCGCCATCGCTCTTCCGTCATCTGCCGTAGCGGCTGAAATTCCCAGGACGAGCTGGGGAGCCCCTGATCTGCAGGGAACCTGGGACTTCCGGTCCATCACGCCGTTCGAGCGACCGAAGGAATTCGGCGACAAGGAGTTTCTTACGGCTGAGGAAATCGCCGAATGGGAGGAAAGAACCCTCAAGGCCCGCGCCGAGCGCAGGAACCGCGACCCGGTTCTGGGCCAGGGCGACGTGGACGTGGGCTACAACGCCTTCTGGCTCGACCGAGGCGAGAAGATGACCGGCACGCTTCGCACTTCGCTCGTCGTGGATCCGCCCGACGGCCGCGTCCCGACACTGACGGACCTAGCCAAGCGGCGTTCCGCGGAGCGTTACGCTCGCTGGGGCGGCGTGCCCGGGGGCCCGGAAGACAGGAATCCGCTCGAGCGATGCATCATGGGCTTCAATTCCGGCCCGCCGATGAACCCAGGAGCCTACAACAACTTCCTCGAGGTCTTCCAAACACCCACGCACGTTGCCCTGCTCACTGAAATGATCAATGACCATCGCATCATCCCTCTCGACGGTAGGGATCACGTGCCGGACAACGTCCGGCTGTGGAAGGGCGATTCGCGCGGTCGCTGGGAAGGCGAAACGTTGGTGGTAACAACCAAGAACTTCACGCATCACACCAATTTCCGCGGGTCCGGGCCGAACATGGTCCTGGTAGAACGGTTCACGAGGAATTCGGAGAATACCCTGCTCTACGAGTACACCGTCGAAGACCCGGAGTCATTCGAGAAGCCGTGGTCAGTTGAGGTGGAGATGAAGAAATCCTCCGACCCGCTGCTCGAATATGCCTGCCACGAAGGCAACCGAGCAATGTTCCTGATGTTGTCGGGCGCCCGCGTCCAGGAGCAGAAAGGCAAGACAACGGACGACTGGCTGGCAACTTGGTACGGCGGCTCGAAAGCCGTCAAGGCTGCCGAGGAACAACTCAAGAAGGACGCGGAAGAAGCTTCCGCGGATGGAAAGTAGTCAGGGGAGTCTCGGCTCCGTCGGATCGGCGCCGTCCCGAGGCGCTCCGGTTCCGGACGAGCCCATGAAGAGCTTGCGGCCGTCCGGGAACGTAATGTCCCGGCCGCTGCCCTTGCAGTTCGGATTGCACATCCGGTCCTTGCTCTGGTAGCCGCGTACGGTCACCGGCGTCCCGGGCACCAGCAGTGTCCGGGTTAGACCCCGCCTCAGCAGCGTGTTGGGAGTGCCCGCCTCGAGTTCCCAGACGACGCTGTCCGCTTGGTCGCTCTCCACGTGGACCCACGCATGCGGGTTGATCCACTCTACCTTGACAACCTTACCGGTCACGCTTATCGGAAGGTTGGCATCAAATTCGGCAGAGAACGCATGGTGCGCGTAGGCGCACGGTACCGCCGCTATCAGAACGATCAAGAGCAAAGCGCAGGCAAGGTCGCGAACCATGGTCTTCCTCCCTTTCCTGAATCCCTATGAGTATAGGGAATGCGACCCTGCCGCGGCTTCACCGCCTGTTACCGCGAGTCCGAGGCGTCTCGATCGATGTTGGCCCGCGAAATGACGTACTGGCGGATCAGTTCGGATTCCTCCTCGCTGAGGTCGTCCGCGAAGCTGTCCATGCCGAGATCCAGCAACAAGCCCTCGCGCACGATTCTCTGGAAGGCCTCGTGAATCGCGCCGCTCATCACGCGCAGGTCGGCATTCCGGTACCCGCGCGCCTGGTAGCCGTGACAGGATGCGCAGAACTGGTGATAAAGCTTGTCGCCCTGCCGGAGTTCTTCTGCGGACGCAGTCATTGGCGGCTGTACCGGTATGGCGCGATCCCGCCTCGGCGGGACGACCAGAGCCTCATCCCCGCCAAGCGCGAACACAAGCAGCTTGCCGTAGTCGTAGTAGGCGAAGCTCGAGCCGACAACTACTGCAACATACTGCGTGTTCCCGACCTGATACGAAATAGGAGGGGCGATGATCGAGCCGTACGATTCGAATTCCCACAGTGGTTCGCCGCTATCGCTGTCATATGCCGAGAACATCCCGCTGCCATCTCCTTGGAACACCAGTCCTCCCGCGGTCGCGAGAACGCCTCCGATGCGGGCCGTCCTGTTCTGAACCTTCCAGACTGTCTTGCCTGTGAGCGGGTCGAATGCTTTGAGGAAGCCCTTCGCCTCCGGTGGCACGCCCGCAGCCTCGATCAGATTCGTGCGATAGGTTCCCCGCGCGACGCCAAGGTTCATCGTCCGCTCCCGCGGGGTATAGACGCCGGTCTTCTGGTAGTCCTCCGGGAGCGCAAAGAAGAAGGGAGTGTCATGGGTCGGAATGTACACTAGGCCCCTGCCGGCGTCGTAGGCCATCGGCTCCCAGTTGTGGGCTCCCGTGTTGCCGGGAAGGATCCACTGGGGCTGCTCCTCCCAAACGACATCCGGATTCTCCACAGGCCGCCCGGTTTCCATGTCGACATGCGTGGCCCAGGTCATCGCGCCGTAGGGATGCGCCCTGAGCAACTCGCCGTCACGCCTGTCCAGAACATAGAAGAAGCCGTTCTTGGGTGCCTGCATCACGACCTTGCGCTCCCTTCCGTCGACGACCATGTCGGCGAGGACGATGTCCTGCGTGGCCGTGTAGTCCCAGTTGTCGGCGGGCGTGGTCTGGTAGTACCACTTCATCCGGCCGGTGTCGGGATGAAGGGCCACGATGGAGGACAGAAAGAGGTTGTCGCCACCCCCAGGCGAGCGGATTTCGCGCGACCAAGGAGTTCCGTTGCCGACTCCCACGTAGACGGTATGCAGGTCCGTGTCGTAGGCGATGGCGTTCCACACCGTGCCGCCACCCCCGAGCTTCCACCACTCGCCCTTCCACGTCTTGGCCGCTTCCTCGAGTTCCGGATGCTCGAACGGCCTTGAAGGGTCGCCGGGAACGGTGAAGAAACGCCAAGCCTTGCGTCCGGTGTCGGCGTCGTAGGCGGTCACGTATCCGCGGTGATCCCATTCGGAACCGCTGTTGCCAATGAAGATCTTGCCAGCAGCCGCGAGGGGCGCGCCGGAAATCGTGTACGGGATGCGAGACGGGTAGTCGGCCGTATCGACGTCCCAGACCTTCGTTCCGGTTGCGGCGTCGATCGCAACGAGACGGGCATCGAACGTCGCGGTGTAGACGCGGCCCCGGTAAACCGCCACGCCACGGTTGATGGGACCGCCGCAGCAAGACCAGCGGGCATATCGGCGGCGCGTTTTCGGATCAAGGGTCCAGATCGTCTCCCCGGTGTCGCCGTCCACCGCGGACACGACGCTCCAGCTGTCGGTGTAGTAGATCACGCCGTCGACGACGATGGGCGAGGATTGCAGCCGATGGCGGACCTCGGTCTTCCTCGACCAGACCAAGCCGAGGTCCGTCACCGTCTCCCGGTTGATCTGCGTCAGCGGCGAGTAGCGATCCTCGTTGTAGCCGCGGCCGTAGGAGAGCCAGGCACCAGGCTCATCCTCATCGATGCGGTCGATGCGCGCGTCGTCGACCAGCGCGGCAGTCGGCTCGGGCAAGTCGGCCTGAGCCTCTGCCAGCGGTACGAAACTGAGGCAACTTGCACCGGCGAGAGACACGATGCTCGCTCGAAACCGAAAGATACGATCGCTCACGAACCCCTCCGGCTCCGTTTGGCCCGGTTGAGCGGCACGCAGTATAGGGTAGCCGGCTTCGTGTCTCCTCGGGGCCGGGCGTGGTCCGTCAAGAGCATCCTTGCGGTTCGGGTTCCGGCCCGAGTTGCCGAGATTGTGGGGGCCAGGGCGCGTACGCAACCAAGTCCGAATAGGAACTGAGGAACTGGGCTATGTCGTTTACTCCATACGCCCCAAGATCTTTCGATTTGAGGTATGGACACGGGTGTTCACCAGTCCTCTTGCCCGACTTGGAATCACGAGAAAAGCGGCAATTCTCCCGTGTTGTGGAAAGGGAATCGCAGAGTATGTCGTACACCTGAAAAAAACGAGAAACTGCTTGACAGAATCAAGGAAGTTTGCTCCTCTGGGCACGGTTAAGATTCCGTTAAGATCGCAGGGAACACGCCGAAGGAGTCACGTCATGAACAGAACATCGGGAACACTCAGAGCTCGTCTGTGGCTCGGCTTCCTAGCTGTGGTGATACTCGGCAGCGGATCCGCTTGGGCCCAGGTGGCTCCAACTGCATCACTGGCCGGCACTGTTGCCGACAGCTCGGGTGCCGTCGTGCCGGGTGCCTCGGTAACTGTCACGAATCGCGGCACGCAGTTCACAAGGACCTCTACGACCGGCGCAAACGGGAGGTTCCTCCTTACCCTCCTGCCCATAGGGAGCTACAGTCTGGAGGCCAGCGCGCCCGGCTTTGCAACCTATCAACAGACGGGTATCACTCTAAACGTCGATACCACACACAGCCTCAACGTGGAGCTTTCGGTTGGCGAGGTTCTCGAGGTGGTCACCGTGACCTCCGAAGCCCCCATGACAGCAACGGAATCTGGCACTCTGAGCCAGGTCGTCAATACGCGGGCAGTGGAAGACCTTCCACTCAATGGCCGCAATGTTGCCTCGATGGTTTACCTAGTTCCTGGCATTGTCTACGGGACAAGGACCAGCAGAGCGGGCTACGCCAATACCGAGGAGGCGCTGGCGATCTCGGCGAATGGAGCGCGAGGGAGCGAGGTGGGCTACAAGCTCGATGGCGGCACTCACTCGGATGTCATCTGGCGCAACAACGCGATCTTCCCCAACCCGGACGCCATCCAGGAGTTCAGTGTTCAGACAAGCAACTACAATGCCGAATACGGCAACTCCGCTGGAGCCATCGTCAATGTCGTCACCAAGTCTGGAACCAACGAGTTCCACGGAGCGGCGTTCAATTTCCTGCGCAACGGAAGCATGAATGCACGCAACTTCTTCGCTCGTGCACACGACAATCTGAAGCGCAACCAGTTTGGAGCCACTCTCGGAGGCCCCGTACTCGCTAACAAGTTGTTCTTCTTCGGCAGCTACCAGGGATATCGGATCAAGAACACCTCCTTGTCAAACACGGCATTCGTGCCCTCGCTGGAGAAGCGCCAAGGAGACTTTTCAGCACTAAGGAAACAACTAAAAAACCCGTTCACCGGAGAATTGTTCCCTAACAACCGGATACCGGAGGTGCTCTTTACGCCCGCCAGTGTGGGTCTCCTTGAATTCTTACCACCGCCTCAGAGCCCGGATGGGAGAGTTTTGTTTGCTCGTCCAGATGACCGTGGCAATAACCAGTACCTGGGCAAACTGGACTACAATCGCGGGCTCCATATGATCTCGGGAAGCTTCTTCCATGTCCGGCACACGGAAGATGGCTGGGACGGGGACAATACGCTTCTCAACTCGAGAATGGCTCAGCTGCAGACGACCAAGAGCTTCACTGGTCGATGGACCTGGACTGCATCCCCGAACCTTGTCAATACATTTATTGCCAAGACACTCTTCCTCGACTCATTCAACATTCGGACGACACCATTCGACCTTACGGACTTTGGCGTCAACGTCGCGCCGACTGCACCTGAGCGCCGCGCACTCTTGCTCAGGATCACCGGATATGGCGGTTGGGGCAGCGGCTCCGGACCTCCAGGCAGCAATTGGATCCGGCAGAATCACGAATTCTCGAACACGGTCAGCTACATCAAGGGAAAGCACTCGATACAGTTCGGGGCAGAGTTTGTTCCCCGGATCAAGTTCGAGTCGAACACGGGTTTCCGCCAAGCCCCCAGTATTGATTTCAGCGGTCGTGCAACCGGCGATGGTTTCGCAGACTTCCTGACCGGTAGAGTGGCGCGCTTCCGGCAGAGCGGTGGCAAAGCCAAGGACATGCGAGGTTTCGAGATGAGCTTGTACGTCCAGGACAAGTTTAATGTCGCCCGTGACTTTAGCCTTAACGTCGGACTGCGTTGGGACCCCTGGTGGCCCTACACCGACGAACTCGGCCAGGTCACCGGTTTTCGTCCGGGACTTCAGTCGGAGCGATTCGGGAATGCTCCGCCCGGCCTTGTTTTTGCCGGTGATCGCAACTTCCCGGAGGCTGGCACGAACAGCAATCTACTGAATTTAGCTCCACGGTTTGGATTTGCTTGGAACGTAGGCGGGAAGAATCGGACTAGCGTTCGGGGAGGTTATGGTGTCTTCTTTTCGCGGCTTCCTGGCGTCATGTACAACAACTTCGTCGAAGCAGCGCCGTTCTCTCCGTCGTTTGAACTTCGGGACGTGGATTTCATGGATCCGTATGGATCCAAAGGCGTACGAGATCCCTTCCCGGAGGCCTTTGCTCCCTACACTCCGCCATCCGACGTAACCTTTGCATCTGTCGGGAACAATTTCACGATTCGTCCAGACTTCAAGACCGGCTACATCCAGCAGTGGAATCTTACGGTTGAGCGACAGCTAGTAGCAGATCTCCTGTTGCGAACGGCCTACGTGGGCTCTAAGGGCACGCGACTGGTCAGCACTGACCAGCTTAACCCGGCCATCTTTGGGGCTGGAGCGACCCTCGGAAACACGAACAGACGACGCCCGCTGTATCCCGATTTCGCCTCTCTGGTCCAGCTTGGAAGTGACTACTTCTCGACGTACCACTCGTTGCAGGTGAGCTTGGAGAAGCGATATCGGGACAATCTGTCGTTCCTGACGTTCTACACCTTTTCCAAGTCCATCGATCAGGACTCCCGGGATCCTCAATTTAATCAGCCTCACAATCCGTTTGACCGAAGCGCGAACCGAGGATTGTCCGCCTACAATGTGCCACACAACTTCCGACAGTCGTTCATATGGGACCTACCGAGGCTCGCAGGTCAAAACGCGTTTATGAGGCACGTGGCGGGTGGCTGGAGCCTCGCCGGCATCTGGACCTGGCAAAGTGGGAACCCGATTAGAATCCGAACCGGGAGAGATCGATCACTTGCAGGCACCAACGACGATCGGCCGGATTTGCTCGCCGGTATCAGTCCTTTCCTGCCATCTAATCGACCTCGAGCCGAGGTTATTCAAGAGTACTTCAACACCGATGCCTTCACTCTGAATCCACTCGGTACGTTCGGCACCACCCCGCGGAACCTCATTCACGCCCCCGGAGATTTCAAAGTGGACGTGAGTCTACAGAAGCAAATTCATCTTTCAGAAGGACACAGGCTTCAGTTTCGCGCTGAGTTCTTCAACATGCTCAACAACGTCAACCTGGGTAGCCCACAGCGGACCATGGTGAACAGGCGGTTCGGCAGGATCACGAGCGCAGGGAGCCCGAGAATCGTCCAGCTCGGGTTGAAGTACGTGTTCTGATCACGTCCGGACAGTCAGTACACGCAACCAGTTGGCCTTGGGCCGAGCCGGATTTTCGGTTCAGTCCAACGCCGGCGGAAGCAGGTCGGTACCAAGATCCTTGAGGTAGGGAAGCCGGTTACCTCACTCCACACGGCAGGGGCATGGGCACATACTGAGGGCGTGTCCCGGCCGGCCCTGACGCCTCGTAGCGGCAGGATCGGCCTGGTCGAGCGGTTCCGTGTCGAGGTTCCGGTCGATCCGCCCTTGAACCGCGAAAAGAGGAATTCGCCCCGTGTCCTTAGCGGGATTGGGAGCTGGACCAAGCATTTCCGACACCCTACGTTCTGAAGCCCGACCAAGGTCCGGGAATGATCGCAATTAGCCGCAACCATCAGGTGAAGGGGTGTGTGGAATCAAGCACCCTGCCCAGTCTTGAGAATCCTGCACTGAGGACCTCATACGCTACGGCAACCCTCTTACGGGGGTGGCTATTCCGTCCGCCACCCTATTCAAGTCGCTGATTGAGATGCGAGATTCCTGCGATTAATCCGCGAGGATGTCCCTAACGGCCCAGCCCGGATCCGGGTCGCCGGCCATTGCCCTCCGCACGTCCGCGCTGGGCGGTCCAGCGGTACCCCATCGGTCGACCTGTTCCGGAACCCGCCTCCACACCGCGGGTTCGTGGGTTGCTTCGTCTTCGATGTACTCCATGTCGCTGGAGAACTCGGACACGTAGCCGGCCGGATCCTTGAAATAGCAAAAGATGTTGTTCCCCGGGCCGTGTCGCCCTGGTCCCCAGTCGGGTTCCTGCCCTCGGGCACGAAGATTGGCGAGACCTCTCATTACACCGTCCACGCTCGCCATCACATACGCGACATGGTTGACCGATGCGTGATCTTCGCGCTTAAAGGCAATGACGTGATGTTTCCGGTTGCATCGCAGGAACGCCATCTGATCCTCGTTCCAGTCCGAGACGCGGAATCCAAGCACATCGGTGTAGAACTCCACGATCGAATCAAACTGCGCAGTGTTCAGGACCACGTGGCAGAGCCGGCTGGGCCAGATCCTATCGGCGGACCGGCCGTTCGGGTGTTCGGCCACGCCGGCTGATAGTTCGATACAGCGGTTTTCCGGGTCCAGAAACCGCAGCCCGTATCCGCCGCCGGGCTCGTCCATTTCATGGGGCTGCGCCACGACCGGCGTTCCCCGGCGTTCGAGTTCGGTTGCCGCCGCGTCGACTGCCTCGCGTCCGTCGACGCCAAAGGCCAAGTGGTGGAGCCCGCACCGGTCGGCCGGATGCAGGCTGAGGATGTGGTGCTCGGTCGAAGATCCACGGAAATATCGTGCGTGCTGGTATTCTTCGGCCGCTTGGAGTCCCCAAGCCTCGAGATAAAACCTAGCGTGGGCCGCGATTGCCGGCGATAGCAACCCCACGTGGCGAATGTCCTGAATCTTCATCTCAGCGGCCCTCCACCAGGCTTCCAGATGTATGGTCATGCTCGCATCGACACGGGCCCCTTGATAACTTGGCCGATATCGTCAGGTGCGGGGAGCCGGGGTCGCGCATTTCCAGCGGTCTCACCTGGCACGGCCCTGTGGCCCGTGCTCTTCCGGGAATGCCCTGGCACAAGCGGCGAGCAAGATGTCGACGTCTGAGGCCGTGATGCGGTTCGCGCGCCACTCGCGCACCATGCCTGGCGGTTATCGTCGAGAGCTCGTCCCCGTGGCTGGCCACATACCCGTCCTCTAGGTCGCGGCCGCCGGTGTTGGCCAGACGAGCGGCCCGGGACGAAGGCGTTTGGACGCTCAGCGGCGAGCGGCCGAGGACGGTGGCCCTGAATGCTCCGAGAGCGTCCTTGGAACCTCGATCCCGGCGCAGGCCCCCAACTCCGTCGAGGATGAGCCGAACCGCCTTGCTTGCCATTTCCGTTCGCGTCTCCGCGAATGTGTTGAGCAAGCCGGCGCCCTCCCGCAGGGCGCAGGATTCGCAGTCACCGTAGGCCAGGCCCTGCTGCACGGCTAGCGACTGCATCCACCAGCCCGAGGCCCCTGCCACCAGGTGGGAGGCGATCAGAGCGGGGAAGGTGTCCGGACTCTTGTCGGCTACGCTGTCCTGGCCGACGCAACTCTCCGTTTCAACGCTCTCTGGATTCTCAATCACGACGATCTCGGGACCCTCGAAACCATTCAAATCGGATAGTCTTGCGACCGAATAATGATTTGTTCCATCGCGTCGGTGTCGGTACGTTGATCAGCCTACCCGCACTTGTCGCAGGCGTAGATTCGCCCCTAACGCTACCACACTGGCATTGTGCCGAATTCGACTCAACGAACATCCAAACATCCGACATTTCCCCCTGCCTCGAATTCCCATCCGAATCCGGTTGACTCACGATCATGCGGGTCGCCGTACTTCTCTCCACCTTGAACTTCCAGGACTCAGGGAAGGCCTTGGGCCAGCCTGTGTGCGGATATCTCCTGCCTGAAGCCGACTCGATTCGCTTAGACGGCCTTCCGTCGGAGCCTGTCCGTCCGGGTCAGGTCGATCCCCAAGTCCCGGCAGATGTAGATTTCGACGAACTCCCGGAGCCATACTTGCCTTGCAAGCGTGAATCGCTCTATGAGTTGCTGGTCGGGGCTGGCCGTCAGGTGAACGATCCGCCACCGGTTAAGAGGTCGCGATTCCTTGCCATCAACCGAGTGCTCAACGTGAAAGAGAGGCTGCCGTTCACCAGCTCGAAGCACGCTCCCGTCTTCGTCGAGGAGTTCCGCTGCTCCGATGAAAGTGGCACTCTGCTTCACGCGGTTGAGAAAGACCTGCTCCAGGACCAACCCGCGCTCTGACGGCTCGAGCCAGAGGCGCTGCCGCGAGCATCGCACGAAAGATTCGGCTCCGTCGGCCGCCGCCCTTTTGCACCAATAGCGGGCGCTGCCCTCCAGCACGACCGAAGGAATATAGAGATCCGGCCGGTATGCCTTCTTCACCTCCATATCCCACAGCATGGCCCGGTTGAACCTGAGTGGCTTGCTCGTGCGGTAGCACTGGGCGAGGACTAGGTTGATGTCAACCGGAGGCAGCTCGACTCGGGTGTTGCAGCCGTCGGTCCAGGTCCGCTCAAACTCCTCTTCGTGATTCAGTTCTATGACCGGCTCCGTGGCCTCCCCGCAAGGGCCTGCGCCTACCGCCTCGGCGGACTCTTCGAATCCGGGTGCGCCCTGTCGGTCGAATCGACTTGCTTCCAACTCAAGACCGCCCGCCGCCTTTCCCGAGTTCCATCGTTTGTCTCTCACGATGTTCTCTCCCGGCTGTTGTCCGGACTTCTTGCGTTCTCCGGACCCTTAGGAGCCTCTTGAATTCGTCGACCTCAATTAGCTGGGTGGCGGGGCACCCCCATGACTTTATCGTTCTTCGAGGTCGCGTCGTCAATGCCGAGGGAATGCGTCAGCGGATCGTTCGCCGGTGATGCTGTCGATCCCGGTACGCTCGCGGCTTGATTGGACTCGTAACGGCACGCTCAACCCGCTCGCGACAGCGGCCTTCACATTTGGGATCCTGACCCTTGCGAATCTCGTTCATCAGAGAATCGCTAGTTGTCGAGTCCGGCGAGGCGTTCGTGCTAGCAGAGGCGCCAATCAAGTAGAACCTGACCCGAGGCGCGGCGACGCGCATGGGATGACATCTGCCGACACCAGCTTCCGCGGATGCGTGGAATCACTCCTGATCATTGCGGCCGATGCACTCTGCGGTTGAAGGACATCGCGGAGCGGCAAGCCCGTCACCCGGCAATGCCGCGGTGCGGATACATCGAGCAGTTCATGCATTCACCTAGGCCAACGGATGTCGCATCAACAGATCCAGGTGCGTCTGGCCCGCATCCGGCGTCCCAGCCCGCCGCTGCTTCTTACTCCGCCGCGAACGCTTGGAGCGCAGGTACAAGGAACATGCTCAAAGTGATCACGACACTCGACGTCAGGACGGTCGTGACCAGGCCGACCCTGAACATCGCCCCGAATCCAACGGCACCGAACGCGAATGTGGCGGCCGAGGCCGGGCTGGACCATGGAAACGCCACCGCCTGGGCCGTTCCCGCAATGATGCGGGCGAGAATCGCGGGGTTGTAGCCGAGAGCATTCGCGATCGGGAAGAGAATCGTGGAAACCATGATCGATGTTGCTGCGCCGCTCGCCACCTGGGTTAACAGCGGGGTGGCCAGGCCCGCAACCCAAGGCAACGCCCCCGCGGTGACGTTGCCCGTCAGCATGCCTGCGAGCCAATCGATCGCGCCCACAGCGGTCAGCACGTCCGCAAGCGCCATCCCGCCGAGCACGAGGAACAGCACGTTCCATCCGACGCCTTCCTGGAAGTCTCTGGCGTTCAGGGTCATTTCACCGCGATTCGCTGCCACCGGCAGCACGAAGAGCAGCACCATGGCCACGGGCGGCACGTACCAAATGTCGAGAAACCCGATTTCGGCGACCGTCGGCAAGGTCCATAGCACCAGCATCAGAATCAGCACGAACAGGACGTTCCTTTCGCCCCGGCTCATCGGTCCCAGTTGCTCGCGCTCCTTGAGAAAGCGGGCACGGGCATTGGGGATGGCCTGCACTTCGGCCGGCAGCATGTACTTCAGGATCAGATAGCAGACCGGGAGATGGGCGGCTGTCAGGATGACGCCAGTTGACACCCACTGAGCGAAGCTGACACTGTAGCCCGTGAGCTGTTCCAGCAGCGAGAGGGTCAGCGCATTGAAGACGATGCCTACCGGGGTTGCCAGGCCCCCGGCCGCAGCGCCGTAAAGAACGGCCAGGCTCGCCGCCGCTGACAAACGCGTCGCGCCGGCTGCCACGGAACGGGTGAGCGACAGGGAAATCGGCGTCATCATGACGATGACCGCCAGGTCACTGACCACCGCGGACATGACGGCGGACACGACCAGGATCGCGAAGATCAAGCCGCGACCGGATCGTGCCAGTCCTGGCACGCATAGGGCGGCGAGGGCGATTCTTCGCGCCAGACCGTGCTTTCGAAACGCGTGACCGAAGAGCATGACGCCCATCAAGTAGGGCAGGATCACATGTCCGTAGCTGGTGGCCACGTCGGTCAAGGCCATCGCCCCGCCGAGCGGAAGGATCACGAACGGCAGGAAGCTGGTAACCGCCCACGGCACGGGCGTGGTCACCCACCATGCCACGATCCAGGCGTATGCTCCGAGGGTTAGATGCGCCTCCGGCGCGAGACCGGCCAGCGGTGCGGCTCGGACGATGACGAACGCCGTCGGGCCGGCCAGCACGGCCAACACGTGGGCTCGCCAGCTGGTCGAGGGTTCAGCGGCTCCCATGGCGCGTCTCCGGGACTTCCACGTGGACAGTCACGATATCCAGGTCGTGAAACTGCTGGTGGCGAACGGAAGACGCGATGTGGCGCAGCAGCCGAAGCGAGACTTCCCGTTCCACCAGCGCGTCGTCGGGCGTCTCTGCGAGCAATCCGATCCGGTTCTGAAGGTTCTCCTCACCGGACGCGGCAACAAACTCGAGGACGGCTCCGGCGGTCTCCTTGCGGGCTGTCAGCAGCAGCCGTCGTCGCTCTCGCTTCTCGCGGTCCTCGTCCGGCCCCATCAGGGTCAACAGCGTCTCCTCGGACGCAGCGTCGAGGCGGTCGACCATCTCCTCCCCCCACCCGCTCCGGGATGCGAACGCAGCGAGAAACTCCCTGATTTTCGGCAGCACGGAAGGATCGAGTTTCGCTTCGATCCGGCTGCGTCGCGGTGCAGTCGCTTCCAGAAACAGGGTCAAGAGGATGGCCACGATACCGCCTGCAGTGATGCCGTTCCGGAGAAGGCCGCCCGCGAGTTCCGCTAGAAGCCCGGGGAACAGCAGGTCGTTCTGGCAGCCGACGCCGACCCAGAATGCGACACCGGAAATCAATCCCTTGCGATGATCGATCCCTCCCTGTACGACCTCCGCCATGCCACGCACGAAACTCATCGCCAGTACCACGGTCAGATATGCAACGACTACCGGGCTGGGTATCGCCAGGATCAGCGCAACGACCTTGGGCAGAAATGCCAGCACGATCAGCACCCCACCTGCGGCGATTCCCACGCGCCGTGCCGCAACCCCCGTCAGCTCAATTGTCGGGACGCTGACCGCGATGGTCTGCGTGGGCATGATCGCCGTGAGGCCAGACAGCAACTTGCCGATACCGTCCGCGGTTACCGCACCTTCCACCGCCCGGTAGTCCACGGCCCGGGGCCGGCGCCACGACACGCGCTGGATGACGACCGCGCCCGTGATCGTCTGGATGGCGCCAATGAGAGCCACGAACACGAAGGCAGGAAGAAGCTCAACGAATGCTGGACCGAGGTCGAGCCCGATCCCCGGCCAGTCGCCCTGGGGCAGGCCGATCCACGGAGCGCGGGCTACCAGGTCCAGGTCGTAGAGACCCAAAAACCCTCCAATTGCCGAACCCATAACAACCCCGACGAGCGGGGCCCACAATCGCAGCGTCGTCCCTGCCTTCAGGGAGATGCCGCTGATGATAGCGACGGTCGCCACTGCGGTGAGCGGTGTGGCCAGAGCCGTGTCGCCCGGCGCGTCGGCCAAGCGACTGAACACGACCGGCAGCACGGTAGCCGGCACCAGCATGTTCACCGTGCCGACGATGGTCGGTGTCAGAAGCCGCCTGAACAGGGCGAGCCGCATCGAAATCACGATCGGGACCAGCGACGACGCGACAACCAGGGTGGCGAGCAGCGCTGGACCGCCCTCGCTGAGCGCGCTCACGCAGACTCCGATATAGGCTCCGGCGGGACCCATGAAGAGCACGTACCCCGCGCCCACCCGGCCCATCCGAACCGCTTGCAGCGCCGTGCAAATGCCACTCACGGCAACCGCGCCGAACACGGCCCAGGACAGGTACGCATCAGTTCCACCTGCGACCCGGATGACGATAGTCGGGATAAGGATAATGCTGGAAATGCCGAGAACTACGAGCTGCAGGCCGCAACCCAGAGTGACAGCCGCCGGAGGATTCTCGTCAGGTTCGAAACGAACGGTTGGAGCGCGTTGCTCGTGACCGTTGCTCACAAGGCCCCCTCGGCTATCCCACCCACACCGTGTTGATCCTCACGGCCAGAGGCGTTCGGATTTCTCGCTGGAGGGATTCAGGTTCCGCGGACAAATCGCCAGCCTTTCGCGCGTGGACAATGGCCACTGCCTACATTCTTCCGCTTCCACGGTCAAGGCGCAGGAGGCGTACGCGCTGCCTGTCAGCTTTGTAGTCGACATACTCCGCCCGCCACGATCTCCAGGGAAATCCTCCGAGGGTCTGAATTGGAGGACGTACGTGACGCGCTTAGCCAGGGCGTCCCGTCAACCAGTTCCATGCGCGGATGTGGGAATGGGCGAAAATGCCTGCCCGTGCATATGGACTGTCGGCGACAAACGCCCGTGCGGCCTCGAGCGAGGGGGCTTCGAGTACCAAGAGCAATCCGGTAACGGTCTCGTCACTCTCGCCGAGCGTCGGTCCGCCGTGATGAACGGTCACGTCAGGATGATGGGTAGGATCGTGAACGTATATGCCGAATGCTTCCGACAACCGGGACCGTTCCTGTCCCATTTCTTGTTTGTGACTCGCAAAGACTACGAAATGCATGTACCGCTCTCCTTTTCTCCAATACACCTGAGAGACATCGCTCGTCGCGTGTGTGGCCGGCACGGCCTCTCTTGTCGCTTGACTGGCTCAACAGATTGTCGTCACTCACTCAACTGGCAACTAGCGCGCCAAGGCTGGCTCGGCCGAGCTATCCGGCCTGCACGGGAATTCTAGCAACTCATCACTGTCGGTTCCGCGGGTGTCCCTTTGCCATCCCCCGGCCTGCTCCGAATAGCTCCCGTTTCCGGTCGTGCCAATCATCGAACACGGCTTTCCGGCGCATCTGCCCGATCCGGAAGAACTGCCCGCCCAAATCCCGGAATTAGCTGGGCATGTTACTCCATGAACCCCAAGATTTTGTGGCTTGAGGCGTGCATCTCACTCCACACAGCTGGGACTTGGGCACATCTTGAGGGCCTTTACTGGCCGTCCCTGACGTCTGATAGCGACAGGATTGGCTTAGGCGAACGGTACCGTGTCGGGGTCCGGTCGATCCGCCCTTTAGGCCTGGGAACACGAACCCGTAACGCGGCCCGGACAGGATTGGGAGTTGGACCGGGCATTCTCGACATCCAGTCCTCTGCAGCCCAACGAAGGTCCGGAGATGATCGCTATCTGCCCCAGCCACACGATGTAGGGATGTACGGAGTAAAGCACCTAGCCCGGCTGAGGAATACTCGCCAGCCAGCGGATGCATTTGTCAACCCGTCGGATCGCTCCGCCTTCGGGCGGGTCCGTAGCGGGACCTTGACCGCGATTCAGATCGAGTTCTGCTGGAATCACCGGTTCGATGCTGTCTCGAGGATCTCGCTTCCGCAGGCGCCTTTCCGTTAGGGACGAGGCTTCGAAGCAATCGGACTCGGCCGGACTCCCGTCTCGCACCAGAGTCTGGCGATGGTCAATTCCCAGCCGCAATTCCAGCTGCCACTGGGAGCGCGAAGACAATGCCGTTCGGCTAGTGACGACGCTAGCAAGTACCGCACTCAGGCCAATTTGCGCCCTGCAAGCGGTGGTATGTTGAAGACGCTCGAGGAGCGCCCCAGGTTGTGGTTCGGATCGTGGCAGTCCAAGGGCTTCGATCGCCGATCGGCCTGATTCCCGCCGCGTTCTTCTGCCTCTGCGGGAGCGCTCAAGAGACAGTCAGCTTTCGCAAACAGGTTCTGCCGATCTTGCAGGATCGGTGCCAGACGTGTCATCGAACGGAGTCGGGAGAGGCGGCGCTGTCGCTCGTCCGGCATCAGGACCTCCTGAAGGGCGGGCGAAGCGGCCCCGCCGTGATTCCTGGCAAGCCTGGTGACAGCCTGATCGTCGCCCGGATCAGCGGCGAACGGCCGGCCATGCCCAAAGCGGGCGGCCCGCTCTCGCTGGAACAGGTGCGGCTGATCACCCGCTGGATTGAAGAGGGGGCTCTTGACGACGCCTCTGACGATCCGGCCCGGACTGGGACTTGGTGGTCCTTCCGCCCGCTGGAACGCCCGGAAATCCCCCAGGGAAAGGACAACTGGTCACGAACGCCGATCGACCGATTCGTCCTAGCGAGGCTTCACGAGCACGGTATGAAGCCGTCCCCGGAAGCTGACCGGCCGACGCTGATCAGACGAGTCAGCTACGACTTGCACGGGCTTCCGCCGACTCCCGAACAGGTGGACTCGTTTGCGAACGACCTATCACCGACGGCATACGAGGACCTCGTGGATCGACTTCTCGCCTCGCCCCGCTACGGCGAGCGCTGGGGCCGCCACTGGCTGGACGTCGTGCACTACGGCGACACCCACGGGTTTGACCAGGACAAGCGTCGCCTCAACGCATGGCCCTACCGGGACTACGTCATTCGGTCGCTGAACGGGGACAAGCCATACGAGCGCTTCGTGATGGAGCAACTGGCCGGGGACGTGTTGCGGCCTGACAATGCTGACAGCGTCGTTGCAACCGGGTTCATCGCGGCCGGGCCCTGGGACTTCGCTGCCCACAGCACGCTGCAAGAGGACACCTTCAATCGCAAGATAGCCCGGGTACTCGACCGGGATGACATGGTCGCCTCGACGATGTCGACCTTCAGCAGCGTTACCGTTCATTGCGCCCGTTGCCACGATCACAAATTCGATCCGGTCAAGCAGGAGGACTATTACAGCCTTCAAGCGGTATTTGCCGGAGTCGAACGCATCGATCGCCCCTATGACATGGATCCCGGTGTGTCGGAAGAACGGCGGAAACTGAGGGAAACGCAACGCCGGATCGCCATCGAGAGCCGCGCCATTCTGGACGAGGCGAAGACCAGGACGAGTCCAGAGGTCGAGGCTGCGCAAGCACGTGTCCACCCGTTGATCGACGAGAGGGCGCTGCTCCTGAACAGCATGACGCTTGGCCAGACACCCGAAGGACGAGCCAAGAACGAAGAAATCGGCGCGAAGATCAAGCTGCTCAATGAGCAGCTGCGTCTCGCGGAGAACCGTGTCGAGCAACTCCAGCTGGCCATGCTTGAACCCTCCAGAACAGCCCGGCTAGCTGAGCTACGGGGGCAAATGCAGGTAGCGAAGGCAAGCCTGCGAGAGCTTCCGGAACCTAGATGGGTCTACGCTGTCGATCGGTACTTCGATCGAGTCTTCAACATTGTTCCCCCGCTCACGCCGCGGCCGATCCGCCTGCTGCACCGGGGCAGCCCGGACGCTCCGCGGGAGCTCATGGGACCGGGCGCTCTTTCCGCCGTCAAGGGACTGGAGGCACGCTTCGAGAACATGCCTCCCGGCGAAGAAGGCGCTCGGAGGCAGGCTCTGGCGGAGTGGATCGTTGCTCGCGACAACCCGCTTACCTGGCGATCCATCGTCAATCGAATATGGCACTACCACTTCGGCACGGGGATCGTCGACACACCCAACGATTTCGGGAGAATGGGTACCCGTCCAACGCATCCGGAACTGCTGGACTGGCTGGCCGCGGAATTCCGAGCCAGTGGTCAGTCGATGAAGCGGCTTCACCGCAAGATCCTGACCAGCTCGGTCTACCGCCAATCGTCGGACGACAATCCAACTTTCTCCGCACTCGATGCAGGCAACCGATTCCTCTGGCGCATGAATCGAAGAAGGCTGGATGCGGAGTCGGTCCGAGATTCCGTCCTGTACGCAGCCGCCAATCTAGACCTTGCCGTCGGCGGGCCTCCCGCCGAGCAGTTCGTCTATATCGAGGATTTCTCCCCTCGGTTTGACTACGCCAATTTCGATGTCGACAGCCCGGCGAGCCGCAGGCGCAGTGTCTACCGCTTTGTGGTCCGTAGCGTTCAGGACCCTTTCATGGAGAGCCTCGATTGCGCGGACCCATCAGCGCTGACTCCCAAGCGCAACGTCACGCTCACAGCAATTCAGGCGCTGGCAATGCTGAATGATCCGCTTGTGCTCAGCCAAGCGCGGCACCTTGCCGAGCGCATTCGGGCGCACTCCGACGAACTCCCAGCACAGCTCGAGCAGGCGTACCGACTCCTTCTGGGCCGGCGGCCGCTCGAAAGCGAAACGCAGCTGCTCGTTCCCTACGCAGCGGACCATGGGCTCGAAAAGCTCTGCTTGCTGCTCTTCAACAGCAATAAATTCATGTTTGTCGACTAGTAGGAAGCCAATGGAAGACGACGGCGATCGCGGGCTTGATTCGCAGCATCTGTCCCGCGGGCAAGCGCATCCGAACTCGATGGGCCGGCGGCAGCTCCTGTGGAACTTGGGCGGCGGACTGGGAGGCATTGCCCTCGCGCATCTCTTGGGGCGATCTGGCCTGCTCGCCCAGACGGATCAGGAGCTGCGGACCGAGCTGAACGGCGGCGTGCACCACGAGGCCACAGCAAAGAGAGTGGTCCAGCTGTTCATGTCCGGAGGGGCAAGCCATATCGACACGTTCGACTACAAGCCGGAGCTGGCCAGGCGTCACGGTCAGGAATTCGACCCGGGGGAACGGGTGGAGCTGTTTCAGAGCATCGCCCCGGGCCCCTTTTTGAAAAGCCCGTGGAATTGGAAGCAGCACGGCGAGAGCGGGCACTGGGCCACCGACCTCTTGCCGCGGATCGCTTCCTGCGTGGATGATCTGACCTTCCTGCACTCGATGGTCACGAAATCGAACGTTCACGGGCCGGCCACCTACATGCAGAACACGGGCTTCGTGCTCCCCGGATTCCCCAGCATGGGTTCGTGGCTGTCGTACGGGCTCGGGAGCATGAACGACAGCCTGCCCACGTTTGTCGTCCTGCCCAACGATTTCGCGTTTCCTCCAAACGGGCCCTCGAATTGGTCGGCCGGGTTTCTTCCTGCCGAGCACCAGGGGACGATGATCCGCGTGGGCCGCGAGAATCCGATTCACGACCTGTACCCGCCCGAGGACGCCCCTCATGCCGTCAGGCCCGGAGAGGAAGATTCCCTGCGGGTGCTTCAGCAGCTGAACCGCGCACATCTCGACCGTAGGGGCGGGGATTCACAGCTCGAAGCTCGAATCCGGTCCTACGAAATGGCGGCGCGACTACAACTGAGTGCACCTGAAGTGCTGGACATCTCGAACGAGTCGGCAGCCACGCGGAAGCTGTACGGGCTGGGCAGCGCGGTGACGGAGAACTTTGGAACCCGCTGCCTGGTCGCCCGGAGGCTACTGGAGCGGGACGTCCGGTTCGTGCAGATCTGGAGCGGTGCGGACAACGGATTGCCCCGGCGCAACTGGGACAGCCACGAGAACCTCGAGCACGACCATTCCCTTATGGCTGCCGAGATGGACGGACCCGTGGCGGGACTCCTCAGGGACCTCAAGTCTCGCGGCATGCTCGACGACACGATCGTATTCTGGACAACGGAGTTCGGCCGGATGCCGTGCAGCCAGGGCAGCGAGGGGCGCGATCACAACCCGCACGCATTCACCTCCTGGCTCTCGGGTGGAGGCTTCAAGCCGGGCTTCAGCTACGGCAAGAGCGACGAGTGGGGGTACAAGGTCGCGGAAGACCCCGTCTATTGCTATGACGTGCACGCGACGATCTTGTATCTGCTCGGCATCGACCACGAGCGCTTGACCTTCCGCCATAACGGCATCGACAGACGGTTGACCGACGTTCACGGGCGAGTGATCGACGAGATCCTTGCCTAGGTGCGACAAGACCAGCGGGGGATCTTGCCCAATCGTCCGGGCTCGCCGGGCGGCGTCGGGACACAAGCCGGAACCTCTTGGTACGTCGTTGCTCCCGCACTTGGCTCGTTAGGGGGTTCAAGCTGGCAAGACGAGAGGCCGGAGTGCACGACCAAGCTGTCCACACCCTGTTGATACGATGCAGGCATGCTTCCCTGGCGCGCTGTGCTGCTCGTGGCATTTGCGGTTCCGGTCGCCTGGGCCGAGGTCAACAGCGAGTTCAGCTACCGGGGCCGGGGCGCGATCTTGATCACGAACGACCGCATTGAACTGGTCGTCCTCAAGACCGGTGGGTCGTTCCCTTCCATCACGCTGGGCGACGACCCCGCGCGCACGAACCCGATGTGGGACTCTTTCCGGGCCGACAGGGAGCAGGGACGAGCGGAGCGGGCGACGGGGGCAGTCGGGCATTTCGTCTGCGTCGACGGCTTCGGGCAGCCGTCCGGTGAGGAGCGCAAGGCCGGAATGGAAGGTCACGGCGAGGCTCATCGCCTCGAATGGTCGACGGAGTTTGCGGGCGACTCCGAGGGCGCCAGCGTCGTTCGACAAAGCGTGACGCTGCCGCGCGTCCACGAAGTCTTGCGGAGAGAGGTGCGGGTCCTGCCGGGCGAGAACATCGCGTATGTCAAGGCCACCCTGACAAGCCTCCTGGACTTCGATCGCCCGATCAACTGGGCGGAGCACGCGACCATCGGCTCGCCATTCCTGGAACGAGGGGTCACGGTGGTCGACATCTCCGAGAACCGTGCCCTGACGAGGCCGCGCGAGGAAGCGTCTCTCAACGGATTGATGCACAGGCTCGTTGGCGGCAAGGAATTCGAGTGGCCTATCGCGCCGGCGCGCAAGGGCGGCGTCATCGACCTGCGCGCGGCGCCCCGGGATTCACACTCGCTGGATCACACGGGTCACCGGATGGATCCCGCTGCGGAGTGGGCGTTCGTCACAGCGCTCCATCCAACCAAGCGTCTGCTCTTGGGATACCTCTTCCGCCCTAGCGAGTTCCCTTGGTTACAGACCTGGGAGTCGTACCCGAGCGACCGGATGATGGCTCGCGGGCTGGAGTTCGGGACCCAAGCGTTCGACCTTCCGCGGCGCGAAGTCGTAACGAGAGGAAGGATCTTCGACACGCTCCTGTACCGTTGGCTGCCCGCCAGGTCCTCTGTTGGAGCCGCGTACCTGATGTTCTGGACGCGAACTCCGGAGGGCTTTGCCGGGGTGAACGAGGCGAGCTGGAACGAGGGGGTTCTGCGGATCCATGACAGTCGGTCCGGCCAGACGATCGAGCTTCCCGCCAAGGGAACGCTCTAAGTGCGAGGACTCCATTCGTCGGGGCCTGTCGCGGAAGGCCGCATGATCGCACACCGATGCCAGTCGTGCGGCGCGCAGATCGAGGTGCGGGTCCCGTTCAAGGGACGGCTCGTCTGGAGCATCGACGAGAAGGATCCGGATTTCAGCTCCAGATTTCCCGAACCTCGGGGCGAGTACGGCACCGCCAAGGTGGTCTGCTCCGCGGATCCGCTCCACGACACTGGGTACCACCTGATCGACGGGAGCGTCGAGAGGAACCTGGCGTCCAAGGTCTGGGACTGAGACCGGACGCGAGCTCGCCGCTGTCGCACGGCGGAAACTCAATCGCCCGACGCCAATACCGTCCCTGTGTCCTTCCTGAACCGAATCACTGCTTCGCCGACGAGCCACACGCTCAGCACGAAGATCGAGGCGGCGACTCCCAGCAAAAGCAGCTGCCCGCCCCCGAGATATCTCTGGATGTCGAGGACCATTGCGATGATCGTGACCGTCAGCATGAACGTCATCGGCAGGAAGGTGTATAGGTAGTTGCGGCCCTTCTGCCGCAAGTAGATGGTGACGGCCAGCAGCGTCAGTGCACCGAGAACTTGGTTGGTGCTGCCGAAGAGGCTCCACAAGGCCAGCCCGACAGGCTGTCCCTCGATCTCGTAAAACGCAAAGAATCCGATCAGCACCACAGCCAGCATGGAGGCGACGTACCGCTGGCCCAGTGCGCGGACCCCGATCGAATGCGAGATTTCCTCGATGTTGTAACGAAGAAGCCGAGTTCCCGAATCGAGCGATGTGAGCGCAAAGGAAACCGCCACAAGCGCAATGAAGGCCTGCGCCAGTTCCATGGGAATTCCGAGAGAGCCCAGGAAGGTGGCCGTGCCGTCGATGAAGGCCTTCATCTTCTCTGCCAAGCCACTTGCCACACCCCAGCTCGCATAGTGCTCGGACCAGGTTTCCGCGGACCGGAAGCCAGCCGTGCAAGCAAGGACAGCCAGCAGACCCAGCATCGACTCGCCGACCATTCCGCCGTAGCCGATCGGGACCGCATCCGTCTCCTTGTCAATCTGCTTGGAGGTGGTCCCGGACGACACCAGACCGTGAAATCCGGAAATCGCGCCACAAGCGATCACGATGAAGACGAACGGAAAGATCGGGGGGGCGCCCGCCGGCTGGATTTCGACAGCCGGTGCAGCGAATTGCGGGCTCAGCACGAACAAGCCGACATACGACGCACCTAGGCCGAGATACAGCAGCCAGGAGTTGAGATAGTCACGCGGCTGCAGCAGCGACCAGACGGGCAGAGTGGACGCTGCGAACGCATAGACCAGCAGGATCGTGATCCAGGTGTCGCTCCCCAGGTCCGGCCTTCCGATGTTAAGGCCGACTCCGATCGCAATCAGCATCAGGACGAAGCCGATCACCGTGAGTCGGACAACGGAAACGCCCCGCTTGTAGACAAGCCACCCGATGACCATTGCGATCCCGATCAGGGCAAAGGTCGGGAACACCGATTCCGGATAGAACTCGGCCGTGAACAGCCCGGCAACCGTGCGGACGAACACTCCCATCACCAGGCAGATCAGAAACAGGATGATCAGGAGGAAGATGCCCTTGGCGCGCCGGCCGATCAGGTCCTCGGCCACCTTGCCGATGCTCATTCCCCGATGCCTCATCGAAACCACCAGCGCGCTGAAGTCGTGCACCGCGCCGATGAAGAGCGTGCCCAGAACCACCCACAGCATTCCCGGCAGCCAGCCCCAGATCACCGCGATCGCAGGTCCGAGCATCGGCGCCAGACCGGCGATCGATGCATAGTGGTGCCCGAACAAGACCATCCGCCGGCATGGCACGTAATCGACGCCGTCACGCATGGCGTGCGCCGGCGTGGTGGCGGCAGGGTCCAGTTGGAAGATCCGCGACCCCAAGTGACGCGCGTAGAAGCGGTAGACCAGCGCATAGGCGATGAAGCAGCAAACGGCTGCCAGGACAGGTTGCATGGAATTCGGAGCCTCCTTGAACGGGCTCTTGGTATCGTACCGCCAGCACAACGGCCGTGACGACCGGGCCGCGGGCCGTGAGGCGACGTCAGGGCGGAATATTCCCGGGTCTCCTCAGAGGAGGCCCCGGCAGGGCAGGCCCAGGAGCCGGGCAAGGCGTGCTTGGAATGGAGCGAGAACTTCTAGGGCAGCTGATTCAACGAACGCGCGTGCCGCTTCGTCTAGTAAGGCAAAGGGCTGCGTACCACCGTAGAATGTAAGTTGTAGGAGGCGACATGAAGCGACGCAGGAACCATGGGTTCTCCCTGATCGAACTCCTTATCGTCATCGCCATCATCCTGATCATCAGCGCAATCGCCATCCCCAGGGTCACTAGCACGAAGCGGATGGCGAACGAAGTTGCCGCGATCCGATCCTGCCAGACAATAAACACCGCCCAGATCCAATACTTCGCGCAATTCGGCCGGTACGCCTCTACATTGAACGAGCTCGGCCCGGCCCCAGGTGACGCCGGACCGTCTCCGGCAGCGGCGGCCCTGATCGACGAGAACTTGGTGGATGGCATCCACCTCGGGTACGCATTCGCGATGATCGGAACGCCGGCCGGATACTCGGTAAACGCCGATCCTCAGTCCCCGGACTCTGGAAGCCGCACATTCTACACCGACCACAGCGCGACAGTGCGATACCGGTACGGAACTGAACCGGCAACCGACTCCGATCCACCAATCGAGTAGCGTCGTAGATGGTCGGCAACCGTCCCCGGCGGGGACGGCGCGGAGTCCTGGCTCGATTTCCATGGATCATAGACAGCAAGGTCTCGGCAATGGAATTGGGCAGTGAACGGAGCCCAGCCCAAAATGGATCTCGAGGCCCGTCTAGAGTCCGGAAGCGCGCTGGCTGGCGTTGTCGGCCTTGGCTACGCCGGCCTGCCGCTCGCACTTGAGATAGCCCGCTCAGGCTTCGCCGTCGTCGGTGTTGACACCGATCCGATCAGAGTCGAGGCCGTGAACGCCGGTCGGTCCTACATCGGCGACATCCCGTCCAAACTGATGCAGGACCTCGGAGCGTCGTCCCGGCTGCGAGCCACTTTGGACTATGCAGAGCTGGAACACTGCGATGCGATATCGATCTGCGTGCCGACACCGCTGCGAAAGACGAGGGACCCCGACCTCACGCACGTGGTCGAGGCCGCACGAAGGCTCTCAGAATTCCTGCGCAGCGAGACGCTGGTGATCCTGGAATCGACCACCTACCCGGGTACCACGGTGGACGCCGTCCTTCCGATCCTCGAAGAGTCCGGGCTCCGTGCAGGCGAGGGGTTCTTCCTCTGCTATTCGCCCGAACGCGTGGATCCGGCGAATTCTGATTACGGGACGAGAAACATCCCCAAGGTCATCGGCGGCGTCACGCCGGATTGCCTTCGGATGGGGCGCGCTTACTACGGACGCGTCATGGACACGCTTGTTCCTGTCTCTTCGACGCTTGCGGCCGAGACGGCGAAGCTGCTCGAAAATACGTTTCGCATGGTGAACATCGGGCTCGCAAACGAAACGGCAATTCTCTGCGACCGAATGGGAATCGACGTGTGGGAGGTCATCGACGCAGCCGCGACAAAGCCCTTCGGGTTCATGCCGTTCTACCCGGGACCGGGCCTGGGAGGTCATTGCGTGCCAGTCGACCCGCACTTCCTTTCCTGGAAGTCGCGGCAGACCGGATACGAGCCGCGTCTCATTCAGCTCGCATCCGAAATCAACGGCAGCATGCCCCGACATGTCGTAGCCAAGATCCAATCCGCCCTTAACGACAGGTCCAAGCCCGTTAGGAAGAGCCGCATTCATCTGGTCGGTGTCGCTTACAAGCCTGATGTCTCGGACACACGCGAATCCCCTGCCAAGGACGTCGCCGCATTGCTCGCTCAAATGGGTGCCGCAGTCACGTACAGCGATCCGCATGTGCGCGAACTGAGAGTGGGTGCACAGACCTTGGAACGCGGCGAACTCCTTGAATGCGCGAGGTGCTCCGATATCGCGGTGATCCTCACGGATCACCGGGGCGTGGACTACAATGCGCTACTCGCCGCGAGCCCTCTGGTCCTGGACACGCGCAACGTGCTGAAGGGCGTGGAAGCTCCGAACCTCTTTCGGCTATAAGGCGGGGCACAACGACGATGGCAGCATATCTGCTAACGGGCGCTGCGGGTTTCATCGGCCACTGGGTGGCAAGGCAATTGCTCGACAGCGGCGCGCGCGTGATCGGAGTCGATAGCCTGAATGACGCCTACGATCCTCGCATTAAGACTTGGCGCTTGCGTCAAATCGAGGACCGCTCTCGATTCCGTTTCGTTCAGGTGGACATCACGGATCGCAACGCACTGGACGAAGTATTCGGAGCACTCCGGTACGATGCTGTCGTCCATCTGGCGGCACGAGCGGGGGCGCCCCAGAGCGTAGAGCAACCGCACTCGTATATCGCCGCAAACGCCGTGGGCACGCAAAACGTACTCGATCTGTGCACCGCCAGAGGTGTTCCGAAGCTGGTGCTTGCTTCGACATCGAGCGTGTACGGAAGCGGAAATCCAATGCCTCTTTCCGAGAGGAGCGACACGGGCCGGCCCAGATCGCCTTACGCCGCCTCGAAGAAGGCCGCCGAAGCCCTAGCCCATGCTCACCATCATGTCCATGGCCTCGACGTGACGGTCCTGCGGTACTTCACCGTATACGGCCCGGCCGGCCGGCCGGACATGAGCCTGTTCCGGTTCATCCGCTGGATCCACGAGGGAGTGCCCATCGTTCTCACCGGAGACGGCTCCCAGTCGCGCGATTTCACATACGTAGAGGACGTCGCACGGGGCACGATCCAAGCTTTGGTCCCGCTCGGTTACGAGGTCATCAATTTGGGCTCGAGTGCGCCGGTCGAATTGCGCGAGGCGTTGGGGATGATCGAGGAATGCCTGGGACGGCGAGCGCGGATCCGCCGAGCTCCGGTCCATCGCGTGGATGTGCGTGCCACGTGGGCCGATGTCGGAAAAGCCCGCCGGCTACTGGACTGGCAGCCAGAAACGTCCTTGCCGGAGGGCATCGAGCACACGGTACGCTGGTATCTCGACAATCGGGACTGGGCTCGCGATCTAACATTGCCGTGAGACAGCCTCAGCGGAGGGACAGGGCCGCAACGAGGGAGAATCGCCCGGTCCCGGTAAATCGGCAGAAGAGGGGCAGCCAATCGGGAAGACCCTGGGCTCATTGCAGATTGATAGACTGAAGAGTCAGGGTGTCGTGCGGGGCGCGCGGTGGAATCCGCCGCGGGTTCCGCCACCGCCTTTCTACTCGGGCTACAGGTGGGACGCAAACGGCTTACGGCGCTTGTCGCGGCCCTGCTGGCGTTCCTCAGCGGAACAGGGCGTGCGCAGGACAGGGCTTGGGACGATTCCATCGAATCGGCTCGCCGGGCTCTCGCCTCGATGCAGTTCGACCAGGCGGAGCGCATCCTGCGGCAAGCACGCGCCCGGTCAAGAGCGTTCGCGGCCGACGACCCGCGCCGGGTTGTCCCCCTGATGGAACTCGCGCGGCTGCACCTCGGTCGCGGCGACTACGCCCTTCCAGAACAGCTGTATCGAGAGGCCGACCCGATCGCCAGGCAGGCCTGGGGGGCGGAGAGCCAGGAATACGCCGCCGTGCTGAACGATATCGGGCGCTATTACCACTTGCGCGTCCGTTACGGCGATGCCGAGCGCTTCTACAAACTGGCCTTCGGCATCCGGACCCGGCTGCTCGGACGCGAGCACCCCGATGTGGCAGCTAGCGTGAACAATCTCGCCGTGCTCTACGAGAACCAAGTCCTCTACCAGAGGGCCGAGAGCTATTACCGGACCGCGCTGGCTATCAGGGAGAAGAGCCTCAGCGCCGATCACCCCGACACGATCATCACGCTCGAGCACTATGCCCGCTTGCTGCACAAGCTCTCGCGGTCCGACGAGGCCGCCCCGCTGGAAGAGCGAGCGCTAGACTACCGAAGGACGCAATCCGCTACCGGGGAGTCCGTGGACCTTGGGCCGCTGGCTGCGGGGGTTGATGTCCAGCCTGCGGTGCTGCTGGAACGCACGGAGCCGCGTTACACAGACGAGGCACGCATCGCAAACCACGAAGGCAGCGTGCTGCTGCAGGTCGACGTGGATGTTGACGGCAATGCGAGGAACCCTTTAGTGCTGCGGCACTTGGGTCTCGGATTGGACGAGAACGCAATCGAAGCTGTCGGGGAATGGCGGTTTCGACCGGCTCGCATGCGTGGAGCCAAGGTGCCCTCGCGGGTTCGCCTTGAAATCGCGTTTCGGCTGATGTAGCCAAGCGAATTGGTTCCAGCGGGCGAGTGAGGCGGCGAGGCCCTGCTTCCAGAAGGGCCGAAGGAATGCCGTCTGGCCAGACGGTGCTGATTCCGGCGGACGATGCGCTCCTCGGACGTGAAGGTTCGTGGCGGAATCACCGACGGTCAGCGCCTGTTCCCATGGGCCGGCGAGAACCTCGCGCGCCGGGGCGGGCGGAGTCCGGTACGCCTATTCCTCCTCGTCGTCGTGACTGTAGTCGATCTCGTCGCCGAAGAACGTCCACTCTTCGAGCCAATTCTCGCCGTTGCAGAACGCGCCGACGCACCGGGAGCTCGTGTCCAATGCTCCGTCGGACGGCGGAGTCACGGACGCGCCGATCTTGAGTGCGTAGGATCCGGCCATAGGCCTCGGATCAGGGTTGGCCTCGTACCGAACGTTGACCAGCATCGGGTCGACATCCATGTAGCCGACGGTGGCAGCCACGCCGGTGCCGTTGATCTGGGCGTCTCCGGTGTTGCCTCCGTTGCTGTGGATGATCGAGTTCTTGATGGTGCTGGTTTCATCCGTGAAGAAGCCTACTGAATTGTCGCGGACATCCACCGCATCGCCGCCGAATCCCGTCAGGATGACGTTCCTGGCAGTGATCTTCGTGCCGACGCGTATCCGCATTCCGTCGTCAGAGGAAGTCTGCGCATCCTGCTCAAGACCGCCGACCATCGTCACGTTGTAGAGCGTGGGGTGCGAGCGAGGAGTCCGGTCGAATCCGCCGCTGTCGTTGTCGGCCTCGATGCCATTGTTGGCGATCGAGCCCTGCTGGATGAAGATGTACTGGCCGGTACCGGTCCAGCCGAATGCCCAGTCGAGAGAGTCGTCCTTCGAGCCGCTCGAAACGCAGTACATGCAGTTGGCTGAGCCGCCGAAGAACTCGATGCCGTCGTCCTCGCCCGCGTGCGCCTGAATGTGATCGATTACGGTACCCGATCCCACGCCGTGGAAGCCGAATCCGTTGGGCTGGGTTTCGGGATTGAAGTCGATGCCTGCAAACTCGACTCGCACGTAGCGGAGGACGCCGCTCGAGTCTTCGGAATTGGTACCGCCATACACTGGGCGCGTCTCGGGGATCACGCCCTCGGCGCGGCCCGTGCCTCGCGTCAGCGGAGCGTCGCCGAGAATGATCAGGCCCGCCCAGCAGCCCCTATCACGCTCCCCGACGTCAGCGTCGCAGGTCATCACGATCGGAGCTTCGCGTCGCCCCTCCGCCATGATCTTGCCGCCCTTCTCGACGACGATGACAGCATTCTGGCCGCTGGCCAGAATGAGCGTTCCGGGCTCGATCGTCAGGGTCGCCCCAGAATTTACGAAGACCTGGTACTTGATCTTGTAGATCGTGTCGTTGGCCCAGGTCGTGTCGGTTGATATTTCGGTGTCAGTTGAGTCCTCTCCGTAGACCGTGGGCACATTCTGCGCTACCACGAACTTCGCGTAGGCCCTCTTCACGACCTGAGTCATGTCCTCGCTCCGGAGTTCGTAGACAAAGTGCCAGAGGCCGGGGGCCGGGACGCCGCCGCTCCAGATCAGGGTCCCTTCGGCAGACGTGATTGCGGCAGCAGCGATCGAATCCCCGGTCATCCCCGCGGCGTCCTTGACGTCATCGCTGAACGCGTACGAATTCACCAGCCCGTCAACGTAGTTCCGCTCGCCAGTCTCGATGTTCTCCCGGAAGATAAACTTCGTGTATTCCGTCGTGTCGTCCATGGGATCCGTCGACACGCGCACCTGCATCTGCTCGCCGGTGCTGTAGCCGAGCTTGTCGGTCCAGATCTGGAGCTTCGCGGGCGTCGGGGCAAGGAAGCCGGTGTCCTCGTCCGTCATGTCCGTCATGCCCGAGTCCTGGCCCTTCATGACGAACGGCCCCCCACAGAGCACCGTCAACACCAGGAACGGAATCAGAATCCCTCTCATTGATTGAGTCCTCCTCGCGTTTGATCGATTTGGCCGCCGGACGCACTTTATTGCCCGGTCAGCTCTCCTTCGGAGAATCCGGAACCACCCACCGCCGCTCTCGCGACATTCGAGCGTACGGTTTGGTTCGTTTTGGCAGACATCGCGACGGGCAAGCCCGCGCGACGAGCCGGTCTTTATCGTATGGACGCTGTGTTACCCGAAAACGACAGGTCGGTTAAAGGTCCATGAAGATCCGGACGGGCATCGAATCCACCCTTCTGGGTGGCACTCCGTCGGTACCCGACAATAGGGTGATGGGTCCAGTCACCACGTCATTTCGCGAGCTGCTCCGGCAGGACGATCCCGAGCTGTTCGCGGCGCTCGCCGGCGAGGAACGGCGCCAGGCCGCGGGCATCGAGCTGATTCCGTCCGAAAACTACACTTACCCGGAAGTGCTCGCCGCGCTCGGGTCGGTCTTCACCAACAAGTACGCAGAAGGCTACCCTGGCCGCCGCTACTACGGCGGCCAGGAGTTCACGGACGCCATCGAGCGGCTCGCGCGGTCCCGGGCGAAGGCGCTGTTCCGCTGCGAGCACGCCAACGTCCAGCCGCTGTCGGGAGCCCCGATGAACGCGGCGGTCTACCTCACGATGCTGAACCCCGGCGACACCGTCATGGGCATGGACCTGTCCCATGGGGGCCACCTGACGCATGGAGCGCCGGTCTCGCACATGGGCCGCCTGTTCAACTGGATTCGCTACAAGACAGATCCCGACAACGAAGGGCGCATCGATTTCGACGCGCTGCGACGGAGCGCCCTCGAGCATCGGCCGAAGATGATCGTCTGCGGGTACTCATCGTATCCTCGGGACTACGACTACGGGCCATTCAAGAGCATCGCCGACGAAGTCGGCGCACTAACGATGGCGGATGTGTCGCACATCGGTGGTCTCATCGCCGGCGGGTCGCTCGCCAACCCGGTCGACTCGGGCTTCGATTTCGTAACCACCACCACCCACAAGTCACTCCGTGGACCCAGAGGCGGGATGATCCTGTGCAAGAAGGAGTTCCGAAAAGCTATCGATCAGTCGGTGTTCCCCGGCTTGCAGGGCGGGCCGCACATGAATCAGGTGGCCGCCACGGCGATCGCGCTTGGCAAGGCTCTCCAGCCCGAGTTCAAGCACTACTGCCAGCAAGTGATGGTGAACGCAAAGGCCCTGGCGCATGCGCTGGTCGAGGGCGGAGCGGCGCTTGTGACCGGAGGCACCGCCAACCACATGATGGTGCTGGATTGCATCAAGAGCTTCGGGATGGATGGACGCAAGGCCGAGGAGACACTCGACGAGATCGCGGTCACGTGCAACAAGCAGGTGATTCCCGACGATCCGAACCCGCCGCTGCGCCCCAGCGGCATCCGTCTGGGCAGCCCGGCCGCAACTACCCGGGGAATGCGCGAGGCGGAAATGGAGATACTCGGTACCTGCATGCTCGACGCGCTCCGCCAGTCCGGCGATCCGGGTGCACTGGACCGGCTTAAGGGTCGAGTCCAGGAACTTTGCGCGGCGTTTCCGGCACCAGGGATCCCGCAGTGACCCTCGTCCGATTCGCTACGCTTGAAACGCCAAGCCTGTGTCGCGGCACTCCTTAGAGAAGGTGCCGGAGCCGCGCCCCGAGCCACCCATGGAGTCCGCCAGAGAAGCTCCGGCACACCCGAACCGCTGGGCCTGGATCGTGCCCATCGGCACAGTCTTTCTGTCGAGTCTCTGCATCATGGTGCTCGAGCTCGTGGCCGGAAGATTGATCGCCAAGCACGTCGGAAGCTCCCTCTATACGTGGACGTCCGTGATCGGCATCGTGCTCGCCGGGATCGCCGCAGGCAACTACATCGGGGGGCGGCTTGCAGACCGCTTTCCGCCCAAGGAAACGCTGAGCGCAATCTTCCTCGTCGCATCGGCCAACTGCCTACTTGTCCCCTTGCTCAATGACCGAATCGGGGGCCTCGAGGCGTTACGCGGCCTCGACTGGCCGGTCCGAATCGCGCTGCACGTCTTCCTGGTGTTCTTCGTCCCTTCCTGCCTGCTCGGCATGATCAGCCCGTCCGCCGCCAAGATGGCCATTGTGCTCGGGCAGCAGCTCGGCCGAACGATCGGTAACGTGTACTCGTGGGGGGCTATCGGCAGCATTCTCGGCACGTTCCTGACGGGTTATCTGCTGATCGCCAAGATGGGCACGACGGCAGTGCTTCTGGCGGTTTCGGCTGTCCTGCTGGCGATGGCGCTGGCGTACGGGAGCGCGAGCCTGCTGCCGTACTTATGGACTGGGGTCCTGCTTGCCATGATGACTGCGGCGTGGGCTCCGTTCCCCTGGGCAAGAACCGTCGGGGAGCGGCTGGGATTCCGCGGACCGGGCTCGGAGATGGTGTTCTTCGAGGACGAATCGCAGTACTCGTTCATCCGGGTCGAGGATGTCATCGAGACTCCGGGGCTGCGTTCCATGACCCTCGACTACCTGGTGCACGCGTACGTCGACATGCAGGATCCCGACAGGCTGCACTACGACTACGAACGAATCTACGCGGGAGTGACCGAGGAAGCTGTCCGGGCGTATCATCCTACGGAGACGGTGCGAGCCCTCTTCCTGGGCGGTGGCGGCTACGTCTTTCCGCGCTGGTTCTTGCGGCGGTTCCCAAGTGCCTACGGGGAAGTCGTGGAAATCGACCCGGAGGTCACCAGAGCGGCGTTCGAGGCGTTCGGACTCGAAGCAGACACCCCGCTGGATATCATTCACCTGGACGCTCGGAACCGAGTCGAGGAGCTGTTCGCCATGGCCGCGCGATCAGAGTTGCGGCACAAGTTCGACCTGGTCTACAACGACGCGTTCAACCACTACTCGCCCCCGTTTCACCTCACGACGCTGGAGTACGTCCGTAAGCTCCGGGCGGTCATGAGCGACGATTCCGTGTTCCTCGCGAATACCATCGACATCTTCCGGTCGGGCCAGTTCCTAGGCGCAATGATCAATACGGTCGAGGAGGTGTTTCCATACGTCTACACTTTCTGCACCTCACCAGGAGGACCGACCGACGAGGACGAACGCGATACGTTCGTGGTGGCAGGCTCGACCCGGCTACTCCCCGTCCAGGAGCTGGACTACCTGCTCTACAGCGCGGCCCTGCTCTCTCCCCGGGACACTGCCCTGCTGCGCGGCCGATCGCATGGATTGGTCCTGACCGACGACTACGCTCCTGTCGACAACCTGCTGGCACCCGTTATCCGCGAGGTGGAGAAGGAGTAGCTGAACCGCCGGGCATCTACGCTCGCCGGATCTCTCTGGCCCTGTTTTCGCTCAGCAGTTCGTAGACGCGTCCGCGCCAGACGATCCGTCGCGTGAAACCTGATCGCAGGAAAGCATATAGCCACACCCAAGTCGCGATTGGGGTCATCCAGAAATACGCCCAACCATATCGCTCCAGCCAGGCCTCCCGGGCCGGGAAGGCGAGCCCACAGAGATACGCGCGCATCCCGCCCTTGGCCATGCCGGGCAAAACGATCAAGAGCAGCGCCGCAAGCCCGAGCAGATTGCCATCCAGCACTTGCAGCAGACACATCACCTGGGCCGTGCAGTAAACGATATGGCTCACGCAGCCTGCGATCCAGGTCCGGAACCGGTAGACGCGGGTGATCGTCATCTGGCGCACGGTCCAGGCGAGGAATTCGGGGCCGGTGCATTGCCCCGTGGTCGCGACCATCGCCTCCGGCACGAACCGAATGCCCAGCCCGGCGCGCTTCAGCGCTTCGGTCAGGCGGAGATCGTCGCTTACCGCGCCGGACCAGAAATCGCGGACCCGGCATGCATCGAACACTGATCTCCGCAACGCCATGCCGCCGCCCCATGCGAAGCTCTTGTCCCGCGTGTCCATGATCGTCGCGACCGACGAGTCCCAGACGCTCCGCAGCAGGGGCCAGAAGCCGCCGTCCTCCGGGAAATGCCAGCGATAGGCCGTCACCGCGCCAAGCCCGGACTCCTGCAGGGGCTGCACAAGCTTTCTCAGCCAATCCGGAGAGACCTGGCCATCGGAATCGGCGAACGCCAGCACTTCCGGATGCTCTCCTGCCGACTCAACCGCTGAAACGAGATTGTGAATCTTCTCGCCCGTATCGGAAGGCGGATCCCCGGCGACCGTGATCCGGCACTCAGGCCCGAGCGACGCGCGCGCGACGCCGAGCGCGGGATCGGAAGCGTCCGCACAGCAGACGACGAGCTCGAACCGAGGATAGTCCTGCGCGGCGAGTGATGCCAGGTTTTCCGCCAGACCGGGCTCCGCCCCTTTGACCGGAACGATCAACGCCGTCACCGGCAGATCCGAGTCCGGGACCTGTAACGGCTCACGGACACGGTCCTCGACGTATTCCAAGACCTTCCGGCCACTCTTCACCGACAGCAGGCTCGCTACGACCGCGGGAACGGTGAACAGCCAGAAGAGTGCCTCGAGCAAGTGGGAGCATACCACGCCCCGACGCTCGGCGCGATGGTGTCCCGGGCGTTGACGGTCGGAAGCAGGGCATCCGGGCGAATGCCCGCGCCCAGGGTCTCCCGGGTGGGCGGCCGTGATACCGTGCGTTCATGAACCTCGCCGAAAAACGAGCGGAACTGCGGCGACGGAACGCTGCCGCCATCGCGGGGGGCGGGCCAGACCGGACCAAGCGTCACAGGGAAGCCGGAAAACTGACCGCCCGCGAAAGGCTGGAACTGCTTCTCGACGAAGGCACGTTCCAGGAACTTGACCGCCTAGCGGCCCACGATTGCGTGGATTTCGGGATGGATGCCCAGAAGATCCCGGGCGACGGATTCGTCACGGGCTATGGCAAGATCGATGGCCGCCTGACCTATGCCTTCGCCCACGACTTCACCGTCTTCGGCGGCTCCCTGTCGCTACAGAACGCCAAGAAGATCTGCAAGGTCATGGACTTGGCGATGAAGACGGGTGCACCGGTCATCGGCCTCAACGATTCGGGGGGCGCCCGGATTCACGAAGGCGTCGCGTCGCTGGCCGGGTACGCGGAGATCTTCTTGCGCAACACTCTCGCCAGCGGCGTAGTCCCTCAGATTTCCGCTGTGATGGGGCCGTGCGCAGGCGGCGCGGTCTATTCGCCGGCCATCACCGACTTCGTGTTCATGGTGGGCGAGACCAGCCACATGTTCGTGACCGGGCCGGATGTGATCCGGACGGTTACCCACGAGGAGGTCAGCAAGGAGAAGCTGGGCGGCGCCCGCACCCACAACGAGACCAGCGGCGTTGCGCACTTCCTCGCTGCCGACGATACACACTGCCTGCAAATGATCCGGGAACTACTCTCTTATCTGCCGTCGAACAACCTCGACGACCCTCCGCTTCGAAGCACGAGCGACCCTCTAAACCGGGCAGATCCCGATCTGGACGAGGTCGTGCCTGCGGAACCGAATATTCCGTACGACATCAAGAGCATCGTGACGAGGGTCGTGGATGAGGGACGGTTCTTCGAGGTGCAGGAGCACTTCGCGCAGAACATCGTTGTCGGTTTCGCGAGGCTGGGCGGGCGTCCGATCGGGATCGTCGCGAACCAACCCGCTGTCCTCGCCGGCTGCCTTGATATCAACGCATCGCTGAAAGGAGCCCGTTTCGTTCGATTCTGCGATTGCTTCAATATCCCCATCATCACATTCGAGGACGTACCCGGATTCCTCCCCGGCAGCAACCAGGAATACGGCGGGATCATCAAGCACGGTGCCAAGCTCCTATACGCCTACTGCGAAGCCACGGTGCCGAAGGTGACCGTCATTACTCGCAAGGCCTATGGCGGCGCATACTGCGTGATGGGATCCAAGCACATCCGCACAGACATCAATCTCGCGTACCCTACTGCCGAGATCGCGGTCATGGGCCCGGAAGGCGCGGTCAACATTCTCTATCGGCGAGAACTCGCCGACAGCGCGGACCCGGATGGATTTCGCCAAGAGAGGGTCGAGGAGTTCACGACGCAGTTCGCGAATCCCTATCGCGCGGCGGAGAAGGGCTGGATCGACGAAGTCATCGAGCCCCACGAAACCCGGGGCAAGCTCGCGACTGCGCTGGACATGCTGGAAAACAAAACGGAGTGGACGCCGAGCAAGAAGCACGGCAATATTCCGCTTTGAAGCCGGAGCTAGCCCTGTTCCAAGGAGCTGAAGAAGAAGGCCCTCTCCGCGGCTGCGGTGTCCGACCCGTCCGATCCGTGAATCGCATTCCTCTCGATGTTGGTGCCGTACAGGTTCCGGATCGTACCCTCGGCCGCTTCCAGCGAATTCGTGGCACCCATGACGTCCCGGAGCACCGCGATCGCACTATCGCGCTCAAGCACCATGGGAACGATAGGCCCGGAGGTCATGAACGCCACCAGGCTCTCGAAGAACGGCCGGTCCCGGTGGACGGCGTAAAAGCTGCGCGCCTGGACCGGGTCTAAAGAAAGCTTCCTCATCGCAAGGATCGTGAAGCCCTCCCGTTCGAGGTGGGCAATGATGTTGCCGGCATTGCCGGCCGCGACCGCGTCCGGCTTGATGATTGTGAGCGTGCGTTCGATGGGCATGGCTTGCTTCGTGCGAATCCGGCGCGCGGATCGAGGCTTGGGAACTCTGTCGGGAACTAGAGGAGCTGGGCCAAGGTCGAGCCGAGCTCAGCGGGGGTCGGGGCCACGGCAATCCCTGCCGCCGTCATCGCGGCCTGCTTCTCCCCAGCCGTGCCCTTGCCGCCGGAGATGATCGCGCCGGCATGTCCCATGCGGCGGCCGGGCGGGGCGGTGGCTCCAGCGATGAATCCCGCGATGGGCTTATTGAAATGAGCCTTCACGTATTCCGCGGCCTCCTCCTCGGCCGTACCGCCGATCTCGCCGATCATGATCACGCCCTCGGTGTCAGGGTCGCCGTTGAAAAGCTCCAGGACATCGATGAAGCTTGTCCCGATGATCGGGTCCCCTCCGATCCCGATGCAAGTCGACTGGCCAATTCCAAGGGCGGAGAGCTGGCCGACGGCCTCGTACGTCAATGTGCCGGAACGCGACACGACGCCGACCGACCCGGGCCGGTGGATCTGTCCGGGCATGATTCCGAGCTTGCACTTCCCGGGTGAGATCACGCCCGGGCAGTTCGGGCCGACAAGGCGGGAGCGGCTGCAGCGCAATGCGGTCGCCACTGTGACCATGTCACGGACAGGGATACCTTCAGTGATGCAGGTGATCAGCCCGATCCCGGACTCGACGGCCTCCAAGATTGCATCACCTGCCCCACCTGCAGGAACAAACACCATCGAGGCGTTTGGTCGCGTGTGCTCGACTGCTTCCCGCACGGTGTCGAAGACCGGGAACCCGAGGGCTGTCTGGCCGCCTCGTCCAGGATGGACGCCGGCCACGATGTCCGCGCCGAACCGCATGCACTGCTCGGTGTGGAACAGGCCTGCCCGGCCAAGGCCCTGCACAACGACCCGGGTGTCTTCGTTCACCAGAATGCTCATCGCTTCAATCCGCTAGGTGGCGCGTCCTACTGCTTGCTGCGCCGCCTCCTTCATGTCCGAGGCGACGATGAAGTCGAGTCCGGATCCGGCGAGGATCTCGCGTCCCCGCTCCACGTTCGTGCCTTCCAGCCGGAGCACCATCGGCACGCCGATCTCGAGTTCGCGGGCAGCGGCAACGATTCCCTGGGCCAGCACGTCGACTTTCAGGATTCCACCGAAAATGTTGATCAGAATCGCCTTGACATTTGGGTCGGAGAGAATGATCCGGAAGCCGTTCTTGATCTGGTCCTTGTTGGCACCGCCACCAACGTCAAGGAAGTTCGCCGGCATTCCGCCCGCGTACTGGATGATATCCATCGTGGCCATAGCGAGCCCGGCGCCGTTCACCATGCAGCCGACGTTGCCGTCCAGCTTGATGTAGTTAAGGCCGTGGTTGATGGCGTCCGTCTCGAGAGGCTCCTCCTCGGCCAGATCTCGCAAGTTGGCGAGCTCGGGATGACGAAACATGGCGCTGTCGTCAATGTCCATCTTGGCGTCCAAGGCAACGGCCCGACCGTCCTTCGTCAGAACGAATGGATTGATCTCGACCAAGGATGCGTCGGTCTCGTCGTAAGCCCGTGCCACGGCTTGCATCGCTTGAACGGACGGGTTCAGCAAGTCGCCCCCGATCCCAAGGCCCAGCGCCAGCCTCCGGGCTTGGAACGATCGCAGACCCGCCCATCCGACCCGCTCCCGAAGAATCGCTTCGGGGCTCTCGGCCGCGACCTCCTCGATCTCCATCCCGCCTTGCGCGGACGCCATGAACACCGGCTTGGCAGCGGCCCGGTCCAACGTCATTCCGAGATAAATCTCCCGTTCGATCGGAAGCTGCTCCTCGATCAGGACGCGTTTGACGATCCTGCCCTGAGGACCCGTCTGATGGGTGACGAGGTTCATGCCGAGGATGCGTCCGGCCTGCATCTCGGCCTCGTCGAGGTTGCCAGCCAGCTTGACCCCGCCTCCCTTGCCGCGACCGCCGGCGTGAATCTGCGCCTTGACGACGACCCTTCCACCCAGCCGCTCGGCCGCTTCGCGCGCCTCGGCAGGGCTGTTCGCAACGATGCCCCTAGGGGTGGGTACACCAAATGCGCGCAGAAGGTCCTTCGCCTGGTATTCGTGGAGCTTCATGGGTCGCCGCCCGTGGGGTACGATCAGGGGATCGCAGAGGCGGTCCGAACCTCCAATATATCGGGCGGCCCGAGCGGAACGCAATTCCATGCCGGCGATCCAAGACGCGCTGCATCGAGCCGCCGACCGTCACAATCTTCTCGAAGAGCAAGCCCGGGCGGCAATGCTTGACATCCTGCGCGGCCACTCGACTCCAGCTCTGACCGCCGCCTTTCTGACGGCCCTGCGCATGAAGGGCGAAACCGCCGCCGAAGTCTCGGGATTCGCCCGGGCCATGCGGGCGAGTGCCGTGCGAGTCACGCCCCGGAAGACCCCCCCTGAGCGCCTCGTCGATACCTGCGGCACTGGTGGGGACGGAGGAACGACCTTCAATGTCTCGACTGCCGCTGCACTGGTGGCGGCGGGGGCGGGCCTGGCGGTAGCCAAGCACGGCAACCGCTCCATCTCGAGCCGCTGCGGGTCGGCCGACGTGCTCGAGGCGCTGGGCGTCCGCATTGACCTGGATGCCGGCCAGGTCGCTCAGGCAGTCGACGAGGTCGGGATCGGCTTCCTGTTCGCTCCGGCAATGCATCCGGCGATGCGACACGCCGGCCCGATTCGTCGCGAACTCGGCATGCGGACCGTGTTCAACATGCTCGGTCCGCTGACCAACCCAGCCGGCGCGGGGGTTCAAGTCATGGGCGTTTACGAAGACCGCATCGTAACGCTTGCCGCGGAGGCGCTCGCACGCCTCGGTACGAGCCGCGCCCTCGTGGTTCACGGCAGCGACGGGATGGACGAGATCACGCTCGCCGGTCCAACCGTCTTCGCGGAGGTCCGGGACGGGACCGTGAGCACCGGCACCCTCGAACCGGAAGACTTTGGACTGTCCACAACCCCCAGTAGCGAGATCGCGGGAGGTGACGCACGATCGAACGCCTCGACCATCCTGAGCGTTCTCGGAGGGCGGCCCGGGCCCGCGCGCGACATCGTCGTCATGAATGCAGGGTCGGCACTGCGTGTCGCGGGACGGGCGGGGAGTTGGCGGGAAGGCGCGGAAAGGGCGGCCGAATCGATCGATTCCGGGGCAGCCGAGGCCAAGCTGTCCGATCTGGCCGCGTTTTCGATGCGGTTCGACGGAGGAAACTGAACGTTCGCGCCGGACCTCAATCGGCTGCTAGCTCCTGCTCGATCCCTTCGATGCGCCGTGCTAGCGCCGCAGCTACGCGCTCGGGCATGCGGTCGTATCTGTTCTCGCCGGCAACTCTCTTGCGTTCGACTTCCCGAAACAGGGCCAGAGCCGTTCGCTTGTCACCGGAGGCAACGTGCATGGCCGCGGATTCCAGCACGTAGGTGTAAGCCCGGGGGAAATCCTCCGCCAGGGAGCGGAACACGGCGGCGGCTTCACCGTACCGCCGCTCCTTGCGATGGACAAGGGCGAGCAGCACCCGGGCTTCGTTCCTGCTCTCGGTCCCCTCTTTCGCCACACGTGCAATGATCTCCGCGCCCCTTCTCTTGTTGCCTCGATAACCGCTCAACGCGATGAGTGCTCTCGCGGGCCACGGCAAACTGCCGAGAATATACTCGTCAAGACCTGCGACGAGCACGCCGTCCACAAAGTCCGGATAGATTTCGCCGACCCTGTAGCTCACCGCCCGCGCTCGCCTGCCGCTGGCAAGTGCCTTGAAGTAGGCCTTCGCGACCATGAATTCGAAGCCTGCACGCAAGGCCAGCACCCTTGCCAGGGTATACAGGGCGTTCCTGTCATCAGGTCGCATCTCCAGGATCCGCTCGCACAGCTCGCGCCCATCGGCAAGCGTCTCCCGTATCAACTCGTTGGCTCTGGGGTCCGGCTTGGGCTTCTTGAACGAGTTGTATTGCTTGTCACCGCCGAAGGCGCTCGTACCGACCATGCCCAGTCGGTAGAGTTCCTTGTACAGCAGCGCCTTGCCGAGGAGGAATCTCACGGTCGGGTTCTGCGGGTCCTGCTCCGCCCGCTGGCGGAACCACTGCACCGCCTCCTCGAACTCGCGGTTGAAGTAGTGGTCGTTGCCCGCCAGGTAGGGATCAGCTCCTTCCGACGCGGGCAGGACCAAGATTGCCAGCGCCCAAAGGCAGGCCCGGGGCGCCATGCGGTGCACGTGCCGGCTAGCTAAGGACAAGGACCTCGAGCAGGGCATCGCGCTTCAGGTAGAAGTGGACAGCCCGGAACTGGGGGAACAGGGTCTCCAGCTTCCTTGCAGAGAGCTCTTGAGTCGCTTGACGCCGCTCAACCTCCTTGACCGAGAACGTGCTGTCGGAATCGACGCTGCAGTTGTAGAGAGGTATCGGCCCTTTGCTCGTCTCTCCATGGAAGAGGCAGAAGATCATGCCGTTGGGACGGACAATCTTGGACAGATGCGCGATCGCGCTGCTCATCGCCGTTCTGTCGAGGTGTTGCAGAACATCCCACGCGAGCACTGCGTGAAAGCTGTTGGGTGGGAAGTCCAACTCCATATGGACAATCTGGCTGGCGAGTTCGGAACTGAGTTCTCCTCCCTCGGTCGACTTCCTGGCCGAGGCTTCGTCAACTCTGTGCAGAAGGCTCACGAAGTTGATTCGGTGGCCGAGCCCGCCCACGTGAGATGCGGTGCGCTGGGAGAGCATCCCGAGGTCTAGAATCTGCAATCCGGAATACTTCGACAAGTGGTCGAAGAGGCTTCGAATCCCGTGGCTCTCACGATTCGTATGGGTGCCTGCAGCCCCGTTGTCCCGCGGCCTGAGCACGACGCCCGCACCGTCGTGGGTACCGAATCCGGAGTCGCGGCCCGGGACCCGGGCGTTCCTCGCACCCCACCAGGCCACTTAGGTGCTTCCTCTGCAGCCAGACGGATACTCGGGTCCGCGAACCCGGACTTGCGGCGACGGCTGGCGTGCCATCGTGGATTCAATCATGGAAGCCGGTTCTCGGCAGATGCCGGAAAGCAGCCGGATGGTCCGATCAGTTGATGGCTGTCGAATGCACCGCGGTACCATTCCGCGCTCACCCACTGGATGGCTTGACGGCAGGTTGCTTCGCCTTGGGCGGTCCGCCCGGCTTGGCTGCGGCGTCCACCTTCACACCTGGCAGCAGGCTCGCTTCCTTCGCGGGACCCTCGGAAGCGGTCGGCTTCTCGACTTCAGGCGGATGGACCTCGCTCTTTCCGCAGAATACCGCTCCGTCTTCTATGACGATCCGATGCGTGACCAGATCCCCTTCCAGACGACCTTGCTTCTTGATCTCGATCCGCTCCCGGATTTTTACCTTGCCCTGTAGCCGGCCGTGCAGCACGAGGGAACGCGCCTGGATGTCCGCCCGCACCTCGCTGTTGGGCCCGATCTCGAGCGTCTTGTTCGGAATGTTGATCACGCCGTCGACGATTCCATCGACGAAGAGGTCCTCGTCGCTGTGGATCTCACCTCGGAACTTCACGGACTTGCACAGCCGCGAAACCCCCTTGGCATCTGCACTGCCTGACGACGACGTCACCGAGCTTGATAGCCTGCCGGAAGCCTCGCCCGGTCCTGCTGCAAGGTCTCCGGACCTCCGTTCCGCAGCCCGATCGGGCTCGTCGCTCCCGCTCGACAGTTCGTGGCCTCGTCGTCCCCACATGCTCATGGTGTCGATCCGCTCCCCTTTTTGTCGCCTAGCGACAGACTTCTAGTTTTCAAGTATATATCTTTACATCTCGGAACTCGTTACGGGTGGCTCATGGATCGAGCCGTGTAGGTTCCGCTTATTCTGGCGAGTGTTTTTCGGGAATTCTGGCGGGTCGGAGATCGGAGGAACGGGGTGGGATTTCAGTTGTCACTTAGGATTCGTTTTTCTCCAAGGCCGGCGGTCCATGCTGGCAACCGCCAGGCCAGCGGCAGGGGCAGGCCCGCGTTCAGCTCTGATAGTCGAGTTCCTCCAGGTGGCGGGTGCGCATCGAGGGCCCCTCATGCGGGACATAGCGGCCGCGTCCCAGAACGCGGTTGATGATCGCGGCGGCGAGGTCGCGGTCGTGCAGGGCGACACCCCAGTCGGCGAGGGCCCGGTTGGTAGTGAACACGGTCGAGCGGCGCTTGAGGCGGCGCTTGTCGACGACATGGAAGAGCCGGTTGGCAGCCGAGTCGCAGGAGCTGAGGCAGCTGAGCTCGTCACTGGCCATTACGTGCGGATGGACGTACAACTTGAGGCAATCGCGGATGCGGCGGTGCCGCGTGGCGAGAGCCAAGTCGTCGATGAGCGCGGTGGCAGTGGAGAAGAGGGCTTCGTTGCCGGGCAGGATGGCCTTGCAGGCAATGGCCGTGGCCAGAAGGGTCTTGCCCCGGCCACTACGGACGGCCGGGCTCAGATTGCCGCCCCGCTGGGCGAAGTCGAGCGAGAAGCCGGTGCCGAGCAGGGCATGGCGCAGCGCGGGCTGGACGGAGTAGTCGAACTCCTCGGTGGGCTTCAGCACTGGGAAGCGGGCCTTGTGCACGCAGCGCTGGAGGCGCGTCTCGGGGAGCTGGGCGACTTCCTCGCGGGCGAGGGCGAGCAGGAATTCGCGGAAGGACCAGTCCTCGCGCTCGACGCGTTCGATGAGAACGGGATAGGCGCGACCGGCGTTGGCCAGATGCAGGCGCTTGAGCGGGGCGGCTAGTTCGTCGGGGAGCCGACTTGCGGCGGATAGCCGAAGGTTAGCGGGGCGGGCGTTGCGGCGGTCACGGGCGGTCTTCGCGGTGACGGGTCTCGAACAGCGGGGCCAGGCCGTCGAGTTCCCGGGCGACGTGGCTGACATCGAGTCCGGGCCGCCCGTCGAGCCGTTCGAAGGCCGCTCGCAGGGCTCCGCCGCCGAAGGCCTGCAGCAGTTCGTGGAGCCGCTCGATGTCATCCGGCCAGCGCTTCGGCCGCACGTGCACCTGCTCGATCAGCGCCCGCTGCGAGGCCGGGTCCAACTCAAGCTACTGGGTCCGTTTCAAGTACATGCGCGCCCGGCGGCTGGTTACGGCGGCCGGCAGCTCGCCCCGGAGGGTGCGCAGTCCCGAGATCTGATCGCGTCCCCGCAGACGCGGATGCTCGGCGCGGTAACGGCCCGCCACGATCCGCACCCGATCGCAGTACAAGTGCCGGGTCCCGAGAAGCCGGTCGCCGCGGTCGGCATCGGGTAGCGGTTTGTCTCGAAGGTCACCATGCCAGTCGGGCCGACGCGCGCGGGATAGTGCAGGTCGAGATCCTAGGCGCGCAGCTTGTGCAGGGGCAGCCGGGGCGCTTCCTCGGCCCGCAACACCTCTCCCGGCACGCGCCTCGGCTGGACCACCGCCCGTTGCCCCCCTCGTGCCGGTCCGCCAGCGCATTGGCGCGCATCCGATTCCGCTCCGGCCTTGGGATCCGATTTCGTCACGGTTCTCCGCAGGCGGTCGAGCACGGCCAGCACCGGGACCGAGCCAATTTCCTAGAAGTGCTCCGCCAGGGCCCGCACCAGCGTCACCAGCCCGTAGCGCGAGTGCTTCAGTCGCGAGGCAAAGAACTGCACGCGACACTCCCCGCCGCTACGGAACACCCCCCGGGCCTCGCCGAAATCGTGCTTGGAGAACTCGCCCGTCACGCCCTCGAAGCGGCACATTGAGCGCACGACCCACCGCGGAGGCTGGTGACCAGTTCGTTGACCGCCGTGCGGCCCCCGTCGAAGCCGCGTTCGCGCAGCCGTCGCAGCACTTCCAGGCTCTTCATATCTGGCTCGTCCACCAGCAGGTCCGTGACCGTATCGCGGCAGACTCCCACCACCGAAGGACGGCCCGCGGCCTAGCCGCGGCAGTTTCGGTGGCGACGCTCCCCTGGGCGTCGGACCGCTCGCTTCTGGCTCCTGTCCCGCGCGCGGCCCCGCGCGCAACGCGCTCTTGCGGCACTGCAGCCGTCAGCAAGAGACGCACATCTCTTCGCTGCCTGTCGTCGTACACCGGCTCCCCCTCACACGGGGCCGCAATTGCAGCCCCTGTGTTAAGGACGGTACCTTCGGTCCAGACGATTTCATGCTCGGTGGATCCGCCAGAATTTCCGGATTGCAACCCGGCAGAACTTCCGTACCCGACAAGCCTTGCTCCGGAAACGGCGCGCCCGATTCACGTGGCACCGGGCGGTCAAGACCCGTTTGACGAAGTTGCCTGTTTTGGATACGCTCGAAAATTCGGACTCTGCCCGACCCGTATGGACGCATTCCAGCTCACTCGCTCCCTTATCGATATCGATTCCGTCACTCCGAACGAAGGCGAGATTGGGGACTTCCTTTTCGACTATCTGCGTCCGCTCGCCGAGCGGCACGGCGGAACGATCGAAAAGCAGGAAGTCGAATCGGGTCGTAACAACGTGTGGGCTCGCTGGGACGAGCCTTCAGTGGTTTTCTCGACTCACATGGACACTGTGCCTCCGTTCATTCCGTCGCGCGAAGACGACGAGTTCATCTGGGGCCGCGGGGCATGCGACACGCACGGGATCGCCGCCGCAATGATCAAGGCGCTGGAGGCACTTCTGGATGGGGGCGACCGCGGTTTCGGCATCCTACTTGTAGTGGGAGAGGAAGTTGACGGGGCAGGCGCGTGCCATGCAAATCTCGACCCGCCACCAGTGCGGTACCTCATCAACGGGGAACCGACCGAGAACCTGCTGGCGCTGGCATCCAAGGGTACGCTCGGGCTGAGAATCCGGGCATCGGGCAGGGCATGCCATTCGGCTTATCCCGAACTCGGCGAGTCCGCCACGGAAATCCTTCTCGACCGGCTCAATCGACTGCGCTCGATCGACTGGCCGTCAGATCCGGTTCTCGGCGAAACGACGGTCAATATCGGCACGCTGGACGCTGGACCGGCTGCAAACATCATTTCCGACTACGCCTCGGCGTCAGTCGTCATCCGCATCGTGGGAGATCTCGCGAGAACGAAGGCCCTAGCCATGTCCGTGCTGGACGGCGTTGAAGTGGAGGTCTTCTCCTGCACCCCCGCCCTGCACCTACTCGGGGTAGAGGGTTTCGAGACGTCGATCGTGAAGTACACGACCGACATCCCGAAGCTCACCAACTGGGGCCGACCCTTGCTGATCGGCCCGGGATCGATCCACCACGCGCACTGCGTCGACGAACGCATCTCGAAGCGCCAGATCGAAGAGGCCATCTCCCTTTACATTCGGCTCGCGCGAGCCCTCAAGCAGGACGGAACCGCCGCCTAGCGCATGCGCCGCGTCGGGGTAAGGACGGAACGGCACGTTGCGACGAGGCCAGAAGATCTTCGATTCCCACACCCACCTCGGGCGGGCCCTGCACTCCGGGCGCGTGGCCTCGGCGGACAAAATGCTCCGCACAATGGACGCGGCCGGAATCGACCGTTCGCTGCTGATCCCGTTTCCCGTGGTGGAGGACTACCGGCGGGAGCACGACGAAATCGGGGACGCGGTGCGCGCGCACCCGGACCGGTTCGCGGGGTCGGCGTGCCTGAACCCGTTCGTCCCCGAAGACTAATACAGGGGCGAGGTGAGACGCTGCCGTGAGAGGTACGGATTCCGCGCCCTTAAGTTCCAGCCGCAGTACCAGGGTCTCAACCCTCTTTCCGAGCGGAGCAGCTTTCTGTTCGAGACTGCCCTTGAAAACGACCTCGTACTCGTATGCCATACCGGCGCGGGCGCACCATTCGCGCTCCCGTCTCTTTACATCCATCCCGCCCGCAAGTATCCGGACCTCCGGATCGTTCTAGGCCATGCCGGCGGCGGCATCTATTCGCTGGAAGCCGCGGTTGCGGCGACCGTCTGTCCGAACATCTTCATCGAGGTTTCTACCTTGACGCCGCATGCAGTGCTCGAGATTCTGCAGCATGTGGACGCCGACCGACTGATGGCCGGATCCGATCTGCCCGAGAGCGTCGAAGCAGAAATAGGCAAGATCGAGACTCTCCCGCTGACAGACGACGACAAGAGGGCCATCCTCTGGGATACGCCTGCCGAACTGTTCGGGGCGTAAAGAAATTCACTGGACGTTCTGTTCTGCAATACTAGGAGGCGCTTCCGCGCGGAGGCTAGCAATCAACCAGGAACTGCATGGCGAAGGAAGAGGGCATCGAGGTTACCGGGACGATTATCGAACGCCACCCCGGCGGGATCTTCAGTGTCGAACTCGATGACAAGCACAAGGTGCTCGCCCAGATTGCGGGCAAGCTTCGCAAGCATCGGATCCGCATCCTGACCGGCGACCGGGTCAACGTGGAGCTTTCGCCTTACGACCTGACTCGCGGCAGGATCGTCTACCGCTACCGCAGCTAGAGCTCGGGTTCCGGCGGATTGGCGCGATTTCGAATTCGGTTCGATACCGGCGCGGTCGCTGGGCCGCGTTGCCCGTACGATTCCAAGCCCCGACAGGGCGTTCGGAAGTACTAGGATTGGCGGTGGGATCGGTCGCGTTTCCCCTTTGCGGGTAGCCTTCGAGAGCCCCCGGCGGGGTTCCCGTCACCGGCTCGATCCGGCGACAGCTACCGAAGGCCGGCACGGAGCGGATTAAGCTGGAACCGATGACCCTGTATGTCTTGCGCCACGCGATCGCCGAGGATTCAGTGCCGGGCCAGGCGGACTCAGCCCGGCGACTCACCGAACCGGGTCGAGCAAAAGCCAAGCGCGTCCTATCGCACGCGTCTCGAGCCGGGGTGAAGCCCCAGGTTATTCTCACGAGCCCGTATGACCGAGCCAAGGAAACCGCCGACATCGCGCGCGACGAGCTGGGCTTCGCCGGCCATCCGGTCCAAACCCACTCACTGGTCCCCTTTGTGGGTGTGTTCGACCTCTGGGAGGAGCTTCGCAGCTACCTCGCCTTGGGCGATCTGATGGTCGTCGGACACAACCCCCAACTCAGCTCGCTCGTCGCCTGGCTGATAGGGGCACGCTCGGACGCGCTGTGGCTCAAGAAATCCGGTCTGGTCGCGCTGGATGTCGCAAGCGCAGGCCGACAGCCTCGCGCGATGCTCTCATGGCTGTTGACACCGCGTTCAGTCGGAAGGTAGGTCCAATGCCTCGCCAATAAGAAGCCAGGGCCGCCACCGATTATCGATGCCAGACCGATTCGCAGCGCTCCACCGGCCCCTGGCGCGGTACTTCCGCAGCCGGCGGCTGCGCAGGTTCGCAACGGCCTTTGCAGTTAGCGCCTCGACGAGGGTCCTCGATCTGGGCGGTGACGAATACTACTGGTCCTGGCTGTCGCCACGACCGGTTGTGACGGTGGCAAATCTCGAATCGCGGGATTTGCGACGCCACGCAATGCCATGGGTCCAGGCAGACGGCCGCCAACTTCCCTTCGGTGACCACGCGTTCGACGTGGTGTACTGCAACTCCGTGATCGAGCACCTGCCAGACCAGAAGAGCCGCGCGGCGCTGGCAGGGGAAATCGCCCGTGTCGGTCGCGGGTATAGCGTGCAAACGCCCAATCGTTGGTTCCCAATAGAAGCGCATACGCTGACTCCGGGGTTCCAATTCCTGCCGCGGAACTGGCAGGCTCGCCTAGTCCGGAACTTCACCGTGTGGGGCTGGCTTCAGCGTCCTGACCGAGACGAGGCCCGCGGATTCGTGGAGAGCATCCACCTGCTCAGCGAGACGGATCTCCGTCTCGCCTTCCCGGGCGCCTCGATCGAACGCGAGAGATTCCTAGGCATGACCAAGTCGATCACCGCAGTCCGCCAGCAAGGCCGGTAGGTCGCGAACCGAGTCAAGCACCCAGTCCGGGCGCTCGCCGGAATCCAGGTCACTCTGCCGGAACTTTCCCGTACGTACGAGCGCAGCCTGCAGACCTGCACGCCTCGCACCCATGGCATCAGCCTGCATGTCATCACCGATCATCAGCAAGTTTGCCGGAGCCAACGAGAGCTTCGCGGAGGCCTGGCGAAAGAACTCGATTGCTGGCTTTCCCAAGACTGTCGCACGCCGCCCCGCGGCGCATTCCAGAGCAGCAACAAATGGGGCGACGTCCAGGTTCGCGCCGTCAGGAGAACGCCAGTAGCGCGTGAGCCCCAAGGCGATCAGCTCGCGGGCCGGGTTTTCGTGGAGGAGCCGGAAGGCACGGTTTAATGTCCGGTAGTCCCAGTCGGAGCCCAGGTCTCCGATCACCACGTAGCGAAGGTCCGGGGCGTCGGACTCGGCAGGAGTTTCCAAGCCGCGGAACTCCTCTCGAGTCGCCTCGGGCACGAAGAGAGCGGCGCGGCCTTCGCCTCGGGCGCGGATCCAACCCGCCGCGGCAACGGGCGGCGTCAAGAACTCGTCCGGCGTCGCGGCCACGCCGAACCGGCGCAGCTTCCCCACGAGCGCGCTTCGAGGTCGCGACGTAGTGTTGGTAACGAACAGCGACGGAATTCCCGAGTCTCGCACCGCCTCGACGGCTTCGGCGGCTCCTTCGATGGGCTTGTCCCCGTTGTAGAGCACCCCGTCCAAGTCGAACAAAACGCCGCGGACCATTGGTTCAAGGCTAGCTCAAGTCCGAACATGGGAAGGATCGCGAGTGGAACGCAAGTGGCGGCAGCAAGCACAGGAGGGCGGGTGGGCCGCTGGAGCGTCATCAGCGGCACAATCCCTCGGAATCCGCGGTGAATCCGAGGCTGGTGTTCCGGCACGGCGGGGCACCGCACGCAGCGCCCCGGGATCCTCCCTAGGAGTCTCCCCAGACCTGCTGCAACCGCTGGTCTCGACCGCAATTCCAGCGGTAGAACTTGTACCTTACCGGGTTCTTCTGGTAGTAGTCCTGGTGATAGGCCTCGGCAGGATGGAACGTCGCCCCCGGTAGGATCTCGGTCCGAATCTCGCCATGGCTGGATTTCGTGGCAGCCACGTTCGCCTTCGAGTCCTCTGCGAGCCTGCGCTGCTCGTCGGTCAGCGCGAAGATCGCCGTGCGGTACTGGGGGCCCTTGTCACAGAACTGGCCGCTGGAATCAAACGGGTCCACGTTACGCCAGAACACTTCGAGTAGCGTGGCGTAGTCCACTTTCGCGGGATCGTACTCGATTCTCACGGCCTCGTAGTGCCTGGTCCTACCGGACGCGACGCTTTGGTAGTTCGCGTCCTCGGCAGAGCCGCCGACATAGCCGGACACGGTCGAGAGGACGCCGTCGAGCTTGTCGAACGGAGGCTCCATGCACCAAAAGCAGCCACCAGCGAACACCGCAGCGGCCGTTTCGCCTTGCGGTGGCTGCGCTCTCGCTACCGGAGCAGCTGCTCCTGCGACGAATCCCATCAGGACTCCGATTGTGACGAGTCTCATGCTTCGCCCCCTCTATCTTGCACGAACTTCAATGCGACGCCGTTTATGCAGTGGCGCTTGCCGGTTGGTGGCGGGCCGTCGTCGAAAACGTGCCCTAGGTGGCCACCGCAGCGGCGGCAGTGAACCTCAGTCCGCGTCATGAAGAACGACCGGTCGGTCGAGGTGCCGACGGCGCCCTCGATCGCCTCCCAGAAGCTCGGCCAGCCCGTTCCGCTGTCAAATTTCGCGTGCGAAGAATAGAGCGGGAGATCGCAGCCGGCGCACAGGAATTTGCCCGGGCGCTTTTCGAAATTGAGCGGACTTGTCCCGGCGCGCTCGGTGCCGTGACGACGCAGCACACGGTACTGTTCCGGGCTGAGGATTCTCTTCCATTCTTGTTCAGTACGCATGATCTCGAATGTCCGCTTCGACCGATCAGCGGCAATGACCGGGAGGCCGGCGGTCGTCAAAAGAAGTGTTCGTCGTGTCAAGCTGGGCATGTCCACTTGTCCTCGCGATATCGGCAGCAGCGAATCCGCGGCCCTCTGCGGAAGGTTGGCAGGGGCACCCTTAACCTCGTTCGAGCCACACTTCGTTCGACGCGACACCGGGTTGCTCGGTTTCTATGGTACGCCGGAACCGGAGTTTCAAGCCGTCCGAGGCGCTTGATCTCGGTTTGCGGAGGGCAGTGCGCAAGATAGTGCCCCAAGGGATCGCAGGGGTTGCGCGGGGATCCAACACCTCGCCGGACCGGCACCAGGGCCTGCATCCCGCAAGTGCCCTCCTTGCAAGAGGCGGGCAGCTTCGCGAGCACCGCGCCATGCAAGGATTCGCGGGCAGCAGAGTCCGAGTCGGACGGGCCGCTAGGCTACGAGCTCACGAATGACCTCGCCACCGATATCGGTCAAGCGGAACTGACGCCCTTGGTAGCGATACGTCAGTTTGGTGTGGTCAACCCCCACCTGGTAGAGCAACGTGGCGTGCAAGTCGTGAACATGGACCGGTCTTGAAACCGCGTTGTAACAGAAATCGTCCGTCTCACCGTATGTGAGTCCAGGTCTCACGCCTCCGCCGGCGAGCCAGATCGTGAAGCAGCGAGGGTGGTGGTCACGCCCGTACGACTGCTCGGTCATCATTCCCTGGCAATAAACCGTGCGTCCGAATTCCCCGCCCCAGACCACGAGCGTTTCGTCGAGTAGCCCGTGCCGGTCCAGATCTTCAATCAGCGCTGCCGAGGCTTGGTCCGTGTCGGCGCACTGCTTCGGAAGCTGTTGGGGCAACGAGCGGTGCTGGTCCCAACCGCGATGAAAGAGCTGGACGAAGCGCACACCGCGTTCGACTAGCCGTCGCGCGACCAAGCAATGGCGGGCGTACGAACCGGGCTCGCGCGCAGCTTCGCCATACAGCTGGAATACCGATTCCGGCTCGCCAGAGAGATCCATGAGTTCGGGCACGGATGCCTGCATGCGGAAGGCCATCTCGTATTGAGCGATGCGCGTCTCGATCTCCGGGTCGGCGAACTCGTTGTGCTGGATCCGGTTGAGAGCCGAGAGATCGTCAAGAAACATCCGGCGACCCTCTCGACTCACGCCTTCCGGGTTCGACAGGAAGAGCACCGGATCGCCTTGCGACCGGAACTTGACGCCTTGGAAACGGCTCGGAAGGAAGCCGCTCCCCCAGAGACGCGTGTAGAGCGCCTGACCAACTCTTCCTGACCCTCGTGAAGTCATCACGACGAAGGCCGGCAGGTCGTCGTTCTCGCTTCCTAGACCATACGAGAGCCATGCCCCGATGCTCGGCCGCCCCGCCAGCTGCGCTCCGGTTTGGAAGAACGTCACCGCGGGATCGTGATTGATCGCCTCGGTGTGCATGGTGCGGATGAAGGAGAGTCTGTCGGCGATCCTCGCGGTATGCGGCAGCAACTCGCTGACCCACGCTCCGGATTCCCCGTGCTGCCGGAACTCGAACCACGTCTTGTGCACCGGGAACGACTTTTGCGAAGCGGTCATTCCCGTGAGCCGCTGGCCCCGGCGAACTGACTCCGGCAGCTCGGTACCGTGAAGCTGCTCGAGTCTCGGTTTGTAGTCGAATAGATCGATCTGCGACGGCCCGCCACTCTGGAAGAGGTAGATGATGTGCTTGGCCTTGGGAGCGAAGTGCGGCAGACCAGGCAAGCCGCCCCGCGCCGACGACTCTCCTGCCAGCAGATGAAACAGCCCGGCAATTCCCAAGCCGGATGCACCACGTCCGAAGAAATGGCGTCTGGTCATGCGGATTGCACCTTCGGGTGGAGTCATTGCTTCGTCACCGTCTCGTCAAGGTTCAGAATCATGCCGGCCGTCATCGCAAACGCGGCAAGTTCGATTCGGGAGCCACGCTTGCGGACCGGGCTCTCTCCCTGAGCTAGCAGGGCGTGCGCCGCTTGCGGGTGTTTCCTGAAGCCTCGCAGCTGCCTCTCAAAGCCACTCCGCAGGATCTCTGCCTCGCGGGAACCGGGTGGCCTTGCCGTCGCCATCTCGAAGCCGTACGACAGCCGGTCGTCGAGCGTCGCTCCGCCCTCGAAGTAGATTCGCTCGCCGAACTTCCGAGCCGCCTCGACGAACGTGACGTCATTCATCAGGTTCAGGGCCTGCAAGGGAGTGTTGGTGCGCTCGGTCCGTACAGCGCATGTCTCTCGCGTGGCGGAGTCGAAGTTGAGCATCGACGGCGGACCGATCGTCCTGCGCCAGTAGGTATACAGGCTCCGCCGATACAGGTCGTCCCCTTCACCGCGGGTGTACCCACCGCCGGCGGCGATGTCGAACCAAAGGCCTTCGGGCTGGTACGTCTTGACCGAAGGCCCCCCGATGCGCTCGCGTAGCAGCCCCGCAAGGAGCAGCGCCTGGTCCCGAACCGCTTCTGCCGGCAGCCGGAATCGTGGCCCGCGCGACAAGAGCCTGTTCTCCGGATCCTTTCGCATGGCATCGTCCGACGCCTTCGATTCCTGCCGGTAGACCGCGCTCGTGACAATCGTCTTCAGCAATGACTTGACATCCCAGCCGCTCTCCACGAATTCGGTCGCTAGCCAGTCCAGCAGCTCGGGATGCGTCGGCCGCTCGCCCTGCGTTCCCAAGTTCTCCGGCGTCCGCACGAGACCAGCGCCGAAGAGCATCTGCCACAAACGGTTGACGGTGACGCGAGCAGTCAGGGGATTCGCCGGATCGACGAGCCAGTGCGCCAAGCCCAGCCGATCCTTTCTCGCCGGCTCGGGAAGCGACGAAAGCATGCTCAAAACGCCTGGAGCCACCCTTTCTCCAGGCTTGTCGTAGGCCCCGCGATCGAGGATGAATGTCTCGCGCGGGGGATCCATCTCGGCCATGATCATCACGCTTGAGACCCGTCTTGCAAGAGCCTGCTTCTCGCGTGTCAGTCTGTTGAGATTCGCCCATACGGTCCGCACTTTGGGAGGTCCGTGAATGTCGGCAAACGCGTGCTCGAGCTTGCCCGCCTGTCCTCGGGTTCGGCTGCCCTCTTCAATCCGTGCGATTTCGCCGAGCGTCTCGTCAACCGCCAGGATCAAGGCCTCCCCGCTCTCGAGCTTCCGGTCGTAGACGACGACGTCGTCGATGGCGCCAACAAACCTGCTGCTCTCATCCGCTCCGGCGCCGATGCGGAACGGCTCCTTCGTCTTGATCCCGCCATTGGAGTAGTCCAGTTCGGCCATCGTGCCGACTGCGAAGCCGTCAATGTAGAACCTGACACCGGAGGCCAGCCGGGACCCGTCGTATGTCGCTGCCACATGTGACCAGCGGTTCACCGGAATGGACTCCCGAGCGCTGGCAATGATCCAATCGTCCATGCGGCCGATCAGCTTGAGCTTCGGTCGTCCTTCCTCCAAGACGAGGGTGATGCCGCGTCCCGCGTTTTCGTCGGGAGTGTCGAACGCCTGCGAGCGGCTCAGGATCACGCCGTCCGGCAACTCAGGCCTTACCCAAGCCGCGAGGCTGAACCTGTCGTTGTAGTCGTAGTCTGCTGTGCCCTGCTCTTCGACATGACCGGCGCCCTGCAGGACAAGCGCGCGGCCTGCCCGATGGCCAGCGTACTGGAGGTGACCGGTCGCGAGCGCGTCTCCAAGGCCGCTGTCGAAGTCAAACCGGGCCGCCAGCCCGTAGCTCGGGTACCAATCCTCCGTCCGCGTGGATCGGGCAAGCCTCTGTTCCCATGACCGGAATTGGCGCGTCGCGGACTCCCGGGCCGCGCGGAATTCGTTCTCGGCAACAGCGATTCGGCTGTCCAGTTCCTCTATCTGCCGAGCCTCCGACCTGGTCGGCGCGGGAATCTTCGGCGGGGAGTTAAACGGCCGTAGGACCCGACCGCGCTCGGGGACATTGTTGAAGTACGCGAACAGCCGGTAGAACTCCTTCTGGGCTATCGGGTCGTACTTGTGATCGTGACATCGGGCACATCCTACGGTGAGGCCGAGAAATACGGTCGACATGGTCTCGACTCGGTCGACAACGTACTCGACCCGATACTCTTCCTCCACGATTCCCAATTCACTGTTGCTCCGGTGGTTGCGGTTGAATCCCGTGGCAATCAGCTGGTCGAGAGTCGGGTCGGGCAGCAAGTCGCCGGCAATCTGCTCGACGGTGAACTCATCGAAGGGCTTGTTCGAATTGAATGACTCGATCACCCAGTCCCGCCAACGCCACATCTGCACTGGGGCGTCATTCTGGTAGCCTTGCGTGTCTGCGTAACGTGCCGCGTCAAGCCAGCGGCTCGCCAAGCGCTCCCCGAAGCGTCGGGACTCTAGCAGCCGGTCCACCAAGCGCCCGTACGCGTGCGGAGCGGGATCGTCCACATAGTCCCGGACCTGTGCCACGTCAGGCGGTAGGCCGGTCAAGTCCAGGCTGAGCCTGCGGATCAGCGTCCTGCGATCAGCCTCTTTCGCGGGGGACAGTCCCGCTAGATCAAGACGGTCGAATACGAATCGATCGATGTCGTTCCGAACGCGGCTCTCCCATTGCACCGAGGGCGGTTCGGCGCGTTCGGGAGCCACAAACGCCCAGTGCGCGCTCCATGGTGCGCCGGCCTCGACCCACTCGCGAAGAATTGAGATGTCGCTGTCGGAGAGCTTGTCGTGCCCGAGGTAGGCGGGGGGCATGCGCCTCGAGGGGTCGTCGCTGGACACACGCCTCAGCGCCTCGCCTGCTACAGGCCGGGCCTGGTGCTCCAGATCCAACCGTAGGTTGGCCTGCCTCTGCGCGGCATCGGGACCGTGGCAGGCATAGCAGTTCTCGGAAAGGACGGCCCGGACGTCCCGATCGAAATCGACTGCAATCGCAGGAATAGCGCCCAACAGAAGGAGCCACGGCACCGCAGATCGCTGCAAACCGCCTACAGTATATCGACGGTGTGCGTTAGAAAAGGGGCGCATTCCTAGATCGATCTCAGACTTCAACATGTACGAAAGACACTGCGCCCACATTTCGGAATCGGGAAGTGGCGACAGAAGAGAGCTGCGGCCAGGTGTCCAACTGGCTGCTAGACTTGATCGTTCCCAGCAAGAGGAGGACTCCTGATGCCAGTTTCAGATGTGCAGATCATCGAAGCAATGGAACAGGGCGATATCGCAATAAATCCGTTCGACCCTGAGATGCTGCAGCCAGCGAGTTACGATCTGAAGGTCGGAAAATACGCCGCCACGGTAGGAAGATCGAGCGGCGACCCTAGATTCGATCTGGAGCAGGAAGGATCTTTGTTGATTCCAGCCTATGCTCCGGCTGTCGTGTTTACAAAGGAAGAGCTGAGATTATCTACATCTTATGCAGGCCGGTTTGGCTTGAAGTCCAAACTTGCTCGGCGGGGCTTGTCAGCTTCTGTAGGCACCCAGGTTGACCCGGGGTTCCAAGGACCGCTGTCAGTCACTCTACGGAACCAAACACCGACATCTATGGTTCTCAATTACGAGGAGGATTTCCTAACTTTGGAGCTGGAGAAGCTGGCCATACCGGCAAGTCACGGGTATCAAGGCGAGTACCAGGGGAAAAAGACCTTCTCGGCAGGGGACCTAGAACCTGTAATTGGTTTTCAAGGACATGCCCTGACTGACGTTGTACGAGGTTTCAACGATCTCCGAGATGCTGTTCAGAGTGTCGCGGAGATGTCTCAGAAGCTGGATACATTCATGGAGCAGCACCGGGAAGAAATCCGGGCTCTGCAGACGTTCAATCAGGAGATCATGTCGGAACTGAGGGAGCTTGTTCATCATATCGTGGGTGAGAGAGCGACAAGCGTGGTAATCCGAGCACTCTCTCACGAGGAAGCGAGGCAAGAGGTACTTGACCTCTATCGTTCCAGCGAAGTTCCGCTCTACTACAGCGACATAGCCGAGCGTCTTAGGATGGACTTGGAACAAGTTTTGAGCGTTACAACCGAGTTGGAACAGGAAGGGCTGATTGGGGAGGTCGGGAACAATGGCTAGGAATACTCCACCGCCCAAGAGTTCCTCCAACGTTGCTTACATTAGGGGTGCTGCGATCCGCGGCGAGAGAATCGTTGCTCAATTTCGAAAGATGTCTAGAATTGTCGTTACCAGCGGAACTTCAACGCACAAGATCCAGCGTGCAAAACTGGAGGGATCAGTGACGTGCACTATTGATCGCCCTCTAAACTACCTTCGCGGAATCAGTTCAACGGTTCGACAGCCTTGAGCATCCCGCTCTGGTCCAGCCTCCGTCATTGGTATCACGGAATATCAAATGCGGCCTGATCAGCGGTTCCAGTCCTCGGAGCCGTAGACGCCCAGCTGCGCCATCGCGCCCCGTTTACCGGGCGTGACTGATGCCGTTTACGGGCTCATCAATAAGCTCAGGCAGCACGAAGGGCATGGCACCAACAGCACGCTAGCTCTGGATGGAGCAGTAAGTGCGTCGGTCACCTCGACCCGGTATCCAGAGAAGGTGTCGGGTGGGTCGCGATGCTAGAAAGGTGACAGCGGTTCTCCCCGCGTTCCCCATTCGACCGCAGCAGCGATCTCCAAGCGGATCCACACAAATGTGACGGCCTGTCGATCTGTGGCCGATCACTCGCGCACCAAGCTGCTCGAGCGCTCGGCTGCGTGTAGCGGTACACGCTCAGAAGCGCCCCAATACCTCACAGCCAGTCGTTCCGATCTTGGTCCAAAGCCTCCAGAAGGCTCGCAGGCAGCTTCAGCGGCGGCCTTTCCAGCACGGAGACGGCACCACCCTTTCCTGTCCGTAACTGGCCCAGGCGCACCAGCGTCTGGCGGGCTCCCTGATCGTCACCGATTGTCGCAGGGACCAGCTTGGCAACCGGTTTTCCCTAGTCAAGGACCTGGACCTCGCCTCCACGGCGAACCTCCCTTAGATAGTGCGAGAGATTCGCATCCGTAGCCGTCACGGCGGAGGCCCTAGACTGCAACCACGAGCCCGGAAATACGGGGCTGGCAGAACATGAACCTGCGACAGGCGACCCGTCGGCAGAACTGCCGGAGGCATCGGGATCAAGGGCACCGATGCCGTTGCTAGACTGGTCGAATCCTGACTAGGAAGCTGCACATCATGTCGAATCCACTCAAGCACGCAAGCGCGACGATCACGGACGGGCGGGACCGGGCACCGGCCCGTTCCATGTTCAAGGCTATAGGATTCAACGACGAAGACCTCGCCAAGCCGATCATCGGCGTTGCAAACACCTGGATCGAGACGATGCCCTGCAACTTCACGTTGCGGGACTTGGCGGTGAAGGTCAAGGAAGGTATCAGGGCCGCTGGCGGAACTCCAATGGAGTTCAACACGATCGCCGTGAGCGATGGCATCACGATGGGCACGGAAGGCATGAAGGGCTCGCTCGTGAGTCGCGAGATCATCGCCGACTCGATCGAACTCGCCGCCCGCAGCTACATGTTCGACGGCTTGATCGCTCTCGTAGCCTGCGACAAGACCATTCCCGGCGGAGCCATGGGACTTGCCCGGGTCAACGTCCCGTCGGTCCTGCTGTACGGCGGTTCGATCCTGCCCGGCCAAGTCAACGGCGTCGACATCACCATTCAGGACGTGTTTGAAGCCGTGGGAGCCCACGCCGCAGGCAAGATCAGCGACGAGGAGCTCCTCGAGATCGAGGACCATGCCTGCCCTGGAGCCGGTGCGTGCGGAGGCCAGTACACGGCCAACACGATGGCGACCGCCATGGAGGTCATCGGCATCTCGCCGATGGGAACAGCGAGCATACCGGCGGTGGACCCGCGCAAGGACGACGCGGGATACCAGGCCGGGTTCGTTCTCATGGAGGCTCTCAAAGGTGACCGGCGCCCGAGGGATTTTATGAACCGCGCTGCGTTCGAGAACGCGGTCGCGAGCGTGGCTGCGACCGGCGGCTCAACGAACGCTGTGCTGCATCTGCTCGCCCTCGCCCGCGACTGCGACGTCGAGCTCAGCATCGACGATTTCGACGTGATCAGCGAGCGCACGCCACTGCTCGTCGACCTCAAGCCGGGCGGGAAATATGTGGCCGCGGACGTCGACAAGGCCGGAGGCATCCAACTGATCGCGAAGAGGCTCGTGGAAGGCGGCTACGTGGACGGCTCGCAGATGACCGTGACCGGATCGACCCTGGCAGAGGCCAGTGCCAGCGCCGGAGAGACGCCTGGCCAAGACGTCGTCCGGGCCCTGGACAATCCGATCAAGCAGACGGGAGGCCTGGTCATTCTCAAGGGCAACCTCGCCCCGGAGGGCGGTGTGGTGAAGGTGGCCGGCGGCAAGCATCTAAGGCACCGTGGGCCGGCAAGGGTCTTCGAGAACGAGGAGTCGGCCATGCAGGCCGTAACCAGTGGAGGTATCGCCGACGGCGACGTGGTCGTGATCCGCTACGAGGGTCCGGCCGGCGGTCCGGGGATGCGCGAGATGCTGGGCGTCACAGCGGGAATCGTCGGGGCGGGCCTCGGCGAAACGGTGGCGCTGCTCACGGACGGCCGGTTCAGCGGTGCGACACGCGGCCTGATGGTTGGCCATGTCGCGCCTGAGGCGGCGCGTGGTGGCCCGATCGCCGCGGTGCGGGACGGCGACACGGTGGTCATCGACTGCAGCGAGCGGAGGCTCGACGTCGAGCTGTCTGACGAGCAGATCTCAGCTCGCCTCGCCACGCTCGAAGCTCCTCCGTCCCGTTACGAGACAGGGGTCTTCGCCAAGTACGCGAAGCTCGTGTCGTCTTCGTCCCAGGGGGCTGTCACTCACCCCGTTTAGGACGACTTATCCGACGACTCCGAGTGTCGTTCCAAGAGGTCTGCGATCGCTTGCCGGTCGTGCCCGACAGTGATCGGGGCATTGCCGAATGCGGGGTGGATCGGCTGACCGGACGGCGTCTCCAGCCTGCTTGAGTGGTACCGGTATACATAGTCCGGATCCTTCAGCAAATGTCCGGTGAGGATCGCCGCGACATCGGCCGATGGTTCGATCACACCGGCTTTGACGAGGTTGCGGATGCCCGCCAGGGTGGCCGCCGAAGCCGGCTCGCAGCCGATCCCGCAGCGGCCGATAACGGCTTTGGCATCGGCAATCTCCTGTTCCGTGACGGACTCGACGAGACCCTTGGCGGCTCCAATCTCGAATGCGGCCTTGTGCCATGAGACCGGGTCCCCGATCCGGATCGCGGTCGCCAGCGTCTCGGGCTCGCGTACAGCGAGCAGGTCTCCCCCGTCGCGGAACTGGGCGAAGAACGGGGCCGAGCCTTCTGCCTGGATCACGGCGATCCGGGGCATCGCATCGATCAGTCCCGTTTCCCGGAGCTCGCGCAAGCCCTTGCCCAAGGCACTGACGTTGCCGAGGTTCCCGCCGGGCAGGACGATCCAGTCAGGCACTTGCCAGCCCCTCTGCTCGAGCATCTCGATGACAATCGATTTCTGGCCCTCGATCCGGAAGGGGTTCACGGAATTGAGCAAGTAGATCCCGAGGCCCTCGGCAAGCTCCCGGACCAAGGTCAGAATCCGGTCGAAATTCGCTTCCACCTGGATGGTGAGGGCACCGTATTCGAGAGCCTGCGCAAGCTTGCCGTAGGCGATGTTGCCTGCCGGAAGAAATATCACTGCCTGCATCCCCGCGGCCGCGGCGTAGGCGGCCATGGATGCCGACGTGTTGCCCGTGGACACGCAGGCGACCCGTCGCATCCCGAGGATCCTCGCCTGGGTCACGCCCGCTGTCATGCCGTTGTCCTTGAAGGAAGCAGTGGGGTTGTAGCCCTGATGCTTGAACTGCAGCCGGTCCAGACCCGCATACGCCCCCGCGGCAGGCGCATCGAACAATGGCGTGTTGCCTTCGGGCAACGTGACGATCCGCTCTATGTCTGTCACGAACGGCAGCATCTCGCGGAATCGCCAGACGCCGCTGACATCGACCCTGTCTCGACTGAGACGCCGCTTCCGCCAGGTATCCTGGAGCCGGCTCGCGTCGACGCCGACGAACGAATTGGAAACCTCCAGCAGACTTCCACAGTCGGCGCAGGAATAGATGACTTCGTTCAGGCCGAATCGCCTGCCGCAACTCGGGTTAAAGCAAGCTAGGCAAGTGGACAGGCCGGGCAAGAACCCATCGTATCAGCGGGTCTTCGCCTTGCATCTGCACCAACACGCGGCACCGCCTTGCCCCGGCGGGGTGTCCTGCGACAGAATCAATTTCGATGGTGTTTCGACGCTTTCTGCTGTTGCTTGGGCTGGTCGTCTTGGCCTGTCCGACACGAGCGCAGCCGAACATCGTGCTGATCCTGGCCGATGACATGAGCTGGGTGGGCACTTCCGTGCAGATGGACCCGAGCCGTCCGGATTCGAAATCGGACTATCACAGCACACCCGCCCTGGAGCGGCTCGCGGCGGAGGGCATGCGCTTCAGCGACGCCTACGCGCCCCATCCGAACTGCTCCCCCACGCGACTCGCGATCCAAACCGGCAAGTCCCCGTCACGTCTGAACATGACGGATATCATTAATCGGAACAGCGGGCAGTTCTATGAGGGCCTACCTATGGTCCCCCCGCAGCACAGCAACCACATCCCTCACGAGGAAACGACGATCGCCGAGCTGCTCAAGCGCCACCGGCCCGGGTACGTCACGGCTCACTTGGGCAAGTGGCATCTAGGCGGCGGCGGCCCGGGCAGACACGGGTACGACGACCATAGCGGGCCGACCTCCAATCGCGAGGGCAATTCCGGCGCTCCGGACCCGAAACGCACGGTGAGCGTCACGACACGCGCCCTGGACTTTCTGCGACACCGCGGGCAGGCGGGTGAACCGTTCTTCCTGCAAGTCTCCTACTACGCGGTCCACCTCGGGGTGTTCGCCTTCGAAGGAACGGTCTCGCAGTTCGATGCGAAGCCGAGGGGCCAGCGTCACAAGCACCCGGGCCACGCCGCCATGACGCACGAGCTCGATAGCGGTGTCGGTCGAATCCTTGATGCGCTTGACAGGCTCGGCCTCTCCGAAAACACCTACGTGATCTTCACTTCCGATAATGGGTCGTACCACGAGCAAGGGCGCACCGAGATTTCCACGAACGCGCCTCTGAGGGGCCAGAAGGCATCTACTTGGGAGGGCGGCATCCGGGTGCCGATGCTGGTCAGGGGGCCCGGGATCGAGGCCGGCGTCGTAAGCCGGGTGGCGGTCAGCGGCACGGATCTCTATCCCACGATTGCCGACATGGCACGGGTGCAGGCCGAGCTGCCCGACGGAATCGAGGGCGCCAGCTTGCTCGGGCTGCTTCACTCCGGCGGCAAGGGCGTCCTGTCGCGTCGGTTCGGCAGCCTGGTCTGGCACTTCCCGCACTACCAGACGCTCAAGGGCACGACACCGATGTCGTCGATCCGAGTCGGAAACTGGAAGCTGGTGAAGCATTACGAGACCGGAAACGTTCTTCTCTTCGATCTCTCGGCCGACCTTGGTGAGAGCCAGGACCTGAGCGCGAAGCAGCCGCAAGTCACGCGGCGGCTGGAGCGGCAGCTGGCCGAGTATCTTGAAGCTGTCGAGGCGCCTATGGCGCGGCATCGCGAGTGAGAGTTCACTTCGTCAGCAGGCGGAAGGCCTCTCGATTCGGGTTCCTGGGGCGGGGAGGGAGTGCGACTTCCAGCGGACTTCGAATCGCCCGATGCAATCGGGTAGGCGCAGATCTCCCCCGGAAGACTCGAATCTTCCGGCGATCGAAGGTGGCGGGCTTGCTGCTCGCATTTGCGTCCTTCTCAGCGGGTGGTCCGGGTTGGGCTCAAGACCTCGACCTGGTGCTGTATGCCGGCGATCCAACGAAACGGACGCTCATCGACCAGATCGACGATCCCGAAGAGCGAGACGCGTTTCAGGCACTCAAGGATGCCAAGGATCCCGCCCGGAAACGAGCACTGGCCGAGGGTTTCCTGAAACGCTTTCCCCGGTCTTGGCTGATCGCCTTTGCGCACTCGATGGCCGCCAAGGCATGCATCGACCTGAACGACCTGCAAGCCGGCTTGGATCACGGCAGGAAATCGATCCGGATCCTTCCCGAAAACAGCACCCTTCTCGTGTCTCTGGCGAACGTCCAGGTCCACTTGGGGCTGCTCGGAGAGGCCGAGCGAAGCGCTGCGGACGCACTGGTGTACCTCGAGAGATTTCAGCGGCCTTCGCTCTACACGGAAGCGGAGTGGAAACGGATCGAGCGCGAGCTGACAGCGTCAGCCCATTTCGTCCTGGGACGGGTGGCGGCGACGAGAGCGTTCCGTGCATCTCCGGGTGAGGCCTCCTCGAAGCTCGCTCAGGCTCGGCAGTTCCTGCACGACTCAATTCGACTCCATCGAAAGGACGGCATCGCCCTACTGCTGCTGGGAATCGTCGAGGAGGCGCTCCGAGAGAGCGCCGAGGCGCTGTCGGCGTTCGAGGCGGCGGCGCGGCTGCCCGGGCCAGCCAGGGAACGCGCGCTCGCGAAGCTGCAGCAAGCCCACCAAGAAAACGGCGGGGCAGCCTCGCTGGAAGAGTTTCGAGCGGGGATCCGTCCGCTCCGCGTGGAGGGCGCGCGTAGCGAGCAGTCCGGTCGATCGCCGAGAGACGAGCCTGGAGTCTACGCGGGCAGCGAGGGTTGCCGTGACTGCCACCAGCAGGTCTTCGATGACTGGTCGAAAACGGGGATGGCGCAGATGTTCCGGCCCTACAAGTACGAGAACGTGATCGGCGACTTCGAGCGCGACACGGAGTTCCGAGGCCCAGCGGGAGAACTCCTCAGCCGCATGTTCGTCAAGGATCGCCAGCACTACTTCGAGCTGCCAGCGGCTGGCGGCACCAAGGAGTTCCGCGTGGACTACACCATCGGTTCCAAGTGGCAGCAGGCCTATGCGACGCGCCTGCCCGACGGCCGGATCCATGTGGTACCGATCCAATACAACCTCCTGCACGGTAGATGGGTGAACTTCTGGGAAGTTCTGGACGACGGGCCGTCGGAGCGGTCGCTTGTCCGGAACTTCCATCAGATGAAATCGTCGACCAGCTACCAGGTCCACTGCTCACCCTGTCACACCAGCCAGGTACAGGCCGAGGGGTCGCTGATCATCCCGGAACGCATCACGTTCCGCGAGACTGGCATCAACTGCGAGATGTGCCACGGCCCGTCGAGGGCTCATGAAGCCGCGATGCGTGCCGGGGAGACCGAGACACCTGAAGCTGGGTCTCCGCCCCTGCGCTTCGAGAGTCTCGATCATCGTGCCTACGTCGACGTCTGCGCGCAATGCCACATGCAGTCAGGAATCGTCCAGACCGGGCCGCTGGGCGAGATCAACTACTCGGGCAAGCACGATCGCTTCCTCAATCAGCGGACCCAACGTCCCTACGAGGAGTTCTCGAGGATGGCCTTCTACAAGGACGGGAGGTTCCGCGAGACAACATTCATCGGGGAGTCGTTCATGAGAACCCAGTGCTTCCGGCGGGGCCAGGCGCACTGCGGGCATTGCCACGACCCTCACCCTGGAGACAGCGAGACCAACCCAACCTCGCTCAAGCACCTCGACGAACCGAACCGGATGTGCCTGCAATGCCACGAGCCTCTCGCGCAGGATCTGTCAGCCCATACGCGGCACGCCGCCGATTCGGACGCCAGCCAATGCACGGCGTGCCACATGCCCAAGATCATGAACAGCATGATGTTCAAGGCCGGTACCCATCGAATCGACGACATCCCAGACGCGGCGATGACCGAGCGATTCGGGCGGGCAGAGAGCCCGAACGCCTGCCTGGCCTGTCACGAGGGCGAGTCGACGGAGTGGCTGACCCGGTCCTTGGCAACCTGGCAGGACCTGAAATCCGGCCGCTAGCGTCCCCGGAACACCGGTTCGCGCTTCTCCAGGAACGCCCGGGTTCCCTCGCGCACGTCCTCCGTCGCGCAGCTGAGGGCATACTGGGACACCTCCCAGTCCAGCGCCTCGGCGAGCGGCATCTCCGTCCCGCGATTCACCGCCTGCAGCGTCAGTGCAACCGCAAGCGGCCCGTTGCGAAGAATCCTGACAGCCAGTCGGCGAGCCTCTTCCAGCAATGCCTCCGGCTGCACAACCCGATTGACCAAGCCTATCGCGCGAGCCTCCTCAGCCCCTACGGGATCGCCGGTAAGCAGCATCTCGATGGCCCTTCCCTTGCCAACGAGCCGTGGCAGGCGCTGAGTGCCCCCGAAACCCGGAACGATCCCGAGCTTGAGCTCGGGCTGGCCCAGCTTCGCTCGCACCGAGGCGATCCGGATGTGGCATGCCATGGCTAGCTCGAGTCCGCCGCCCAGCGCATACCCGTTGATAGCGGCGATTACCGGCTTGCCCATTGCCTCGATGCGGCGCAACATCGCCTGCCCACGCAGTCCCCAGGCCCGTCCCTCGAGTGCGCTGAATCCAGACACCTCTTCGATGTCGGCACCCGCGACGAAGCTTCTCTCCCCTGCGCCGGTGAGGATGACCGCGCGAATCTCGCTGTCGCCTGTGGCATCCCTGAAGAATCGGTCGAGGGAATCGACGGTCGTCCCGTTCAGAGCGTTGAGCCGCTCGGGTCGGTTGACGGTGAGTACCGCGATGCCTGCATCAAGCTTGAAAAGGAGGTTCTCGTACCGGGTCATCCGGCCCAGTGTACATTCGGGCCCGGCGGCACCGGTCCGAGACAGAGCTCGGATCCGCGGCGGCCGAGTGCATCGCGAAGCGCAAGCTCACAAGGCCCAGACGCGTACGGACCGGGGCGATCGTTTCCGGCACTTGCGTTTCGTGTCGCGCAGGACGAGATCGCGGAAGCCGTGCTACTGGGAGGATTCCTCGCGTTGAAGCGCCGGGACGAACATTACGCGTGACTCGGCTCCCACCTTCGCGATCTGAATGGGCTCGCTGATGTCCGCGGTCAGCCGGAACAGGTTTCCGCCGGCAAGAGAGGCCAGGGACGTCGTGGCGCAAGCGCACTCCGTGAAGACCGGAGCCCCTCCGTACAGGGGGATGGAGGCGATTCCGCCCCGTAGCCCCACAGCCACGAACCGACCGTCAGCCGTCGGCTTTGCCCCGAAGGGATTCTTCACCCCGTCATTCGCCGACGCGATCACCGAAGATTGGCGCCGGGCGACAATGTCCCGGTACAGCAGGATTTCGTCCGCCGCAGTGTCCGTAACGACGGCGTCATTGCTGCCGGCGAAGAATGCAACTTCTCCGACACGCTGGACGGCGCCGATGCGCAGCGAGGCGCTTCCGGAGCGCAGCATGTAGAGCGATCCGCCCTCTCCCCGGGCCGAGGCGGCCGCGACGACGCCTGTGTCGCTGATCGCAAACGCGGTCCAGTCACCGATCCCTCGTTCCATCTGAAGGGTCTCTCCGACTGTCGGAAGGCCTGGTAGCCCCTCAAGCAGCTGGATCTCCCCGCTCTCCGTCGAAACGAGCGCCGCGTGGCGGGCCAATGGACTAATGATCGCGCCGGTCGCCCCTTCCAGGGCTCCCTCGATCGGCTCGGCGTTCGGGGGCTGCGTAGCCAGGTCCACGTACAGCATCCCGCCCTCTTCGTCCCGGATGATCGCGAATCTATGGGTCGGAGCTATGTGAGCCTGCGTCACCACCAGCCCCAACTCGATCGCTTCGCTCACCCAAGAGGCGCCCAGGATGCCATCGAGCCTGTGGATCGCGCCCATCTCCTGGTCGAACACGTAGCCGAGAACAGGCGGCCGGATGGTGTAGCCGTCTGCCGCTTGCAACGACGGAACAAAAACGAAAAACGCTCCCATCAGGAGGGAGCCGAGCCTAGCGATCATGGCGAAAAAATCCTTACCTAAGAATGGCGCAACGCGAACTATCAGGTTACCGGAGTGGTCCGGGGCGCGGGCCCGCTACGAGGCTTCCCTGACCCGTTGCTACAATCGAAGCGCTGTCATGACCGGCAAGCTTCGCGTCTGCGCCGTCAGCTACCTGAACACGGCGCCGTTGGTCTGGGGCTTGGTGCACGGCCCGCAACGCGGAGTTGTTGACCTGAGCTTCGGGGTGCCCTCCGAGTGCGCGGACCGACTCCGTAGTGGAGAGGTCGACGTTGGGCTGGTGCCTGTCATCGAACTGGCGCGACAGCCCGATCTTGTGGTTGTACCGGGTTCTGGGATCGCCAGCGAAGGGTCTGTTCGCAGCATCCTGCTCGTCTCGAAGAAGCCGCTGGGAGCGATCGAGTCCTTCGCGGCCGACACCGGGTCCCGCACCTCGGTCGTCCTCGCGCAGATCGTGGCCGCGCACGCGCATGGCATCAGACCGCAGGTCCGGCCGTATCCGCCGAGACTCGACGAGATGCTGGAGATTGCGGACGCGGCACTGGTCATCGGAGACCCGGCGCTCCGGATTGATACCACCGTGGCCGACTGGAACGGGCAACCGGTGCACCTATACGACCTCGGGGCAGAGTGGACGGAGATGACCGGATTGCCCATGGTCTTCGCGGTGTGGGCTGTCAAGAATCTCGCCGATCCAGGCGGTCTCGTCGCCGCCCTTGCTGAATCCGCGGACTACGGGCGGGGCAGGATCGAGGAAGTCGTGGGCATGGAGAGCCCTCGGTTGGACATGCCTCCAGAAGCGGTCCGCGAATACCTCACGCAGTGCATTCGATACGAGATTGGCGACCGGGAGCACGAGGCCATTCGGGTGTATCTCCGCCTTGCGTGCGAATTGGGACTGGTCGAAGCCTCGCGCGAGTTGCGGTTTCTGCCGGAGCCGGCGCTGTTGGGGTAGCACGAAAGATGATGACCAATGACCAAGCGCTCGATTGCTTTGCAAGCGACGACCTGATCGGGATCGGGATGGAGGCGGACGCATCCCGCGAATCGCTGCACCCGCATGGCATTGCGAGCTACATCATCGACCGAAACATCAACCATACGAACGAATGCACCGAGTACTGCAGCTTCTGCGCCTTCTACAGGCCCATGGGCCACGAAGAAGGCTACGTGCTGCCATTCGAAACGATCGCCCAGAAGATCCAGGAGACTGTGGATTGCGGAGGAACGGGCGTACTGATGCAGGGAGGCGTCAATCCGAATCTCGACATCACCTACTTCGAGTCGCTCTTCGGCGGGCTGAAAGAGCGCTTCCCCGAAGTCCAGCTGCACTGCCTGTCGGCCCCTGAAATCCTCTGTATCGCCGAAGTGAGCCGCCTGACGATCCGCGACACCCTTCTGCGGCTCATGGATTCGGGGATGGATTCAATGCCGGGAGCTGGGGCGGAGATTCTGGACGACGAAGTTCGGTTTCGCATTGCGCGCCTGAAATGCACGACCGCCGACTGGATCGAGGTGCATCGCACCGCGCACGGCATTGGCATGCGCACAACCGCGACGATGATGTTCGGGTGTGGCGAGACAGCGGAGCATCGCGTCCGACACCTTGAGAAGCTGCGGCAGCTCCAGGACGAAACGGGCGGCTTCACCGCTTTCATTCCATGGCCGTTCCAGCCGGACAACACCTCGCTCGGCAAGAAGGTCCCCGAAGAGGCGACGGCCTGCGAGTTCCTGAGGACGCTGGCGATCTCGCGCCTCTATCTGCACAACTTCCTTAATATTCAGACGTCGTGGGTGACGCAGGGGCTGAAGGTCTGCCAGCTAGGCTTGCGGTTCGGCGGAAACGACGTAGGGAGCGTGATGCTTGAGGAAAACGTCGTTCGGCAGGCAGGTGCCAGTCACTCGGCGACGGAGGAGGATCTGCGCCGCATGATCCGCGAGGCAGGCTTCATCCCGAAACAGCGCGACACGCTGTACCGGACGTATTACCTGAACTGAATGTGCCGGCCCGCCGGCAACGCTCACCGTGCCCGCTTTCCTGTGAACCGGTCGGTGGAGTCGTCATCGAGGTTGAGACGCTCGCCCTTGATGGAATTCCTGCTTACCTCGGCGGTCCACTCGAATTCGATCCCGTTCTCGACAGTGCTGAATTCCAGCTCCTTACCGAAGACCAGTCCGTACTCGACCTCCGTCGACTCTCCGCTGGGGAGCGTCACGGTGCCGCTGACATCGCCATCTTCCTCGACGAAATCGATTCTGTAGGACTGGCCATCCACCTTCAGGTCCCAGGACCCGTTGACTGGCGACTTCTTTTGTGCCTGACCCACGGCAACGGCCAGAGCAAGCACCAGGACTGCTCTCAAGACATATCTCGCATGCATCGGACTTCTCGCTCCAATAATACGACCGCGCGGAAAAGGCTAGGGTTTCAATCCGTTGGTTTACGGGGTCCCGACCTGCGAGGTTGCATGAAACTCGTGGACCGGGAGAAGCTGGAGGTAGCCGCGACGCGCCGGGCGCCGGCAACCCCGAATGGTCACCCTCAATCCGATCCCCCGTGCGCTGGTACCGGTTGGGTCCGATGCAGCCGAGGCGATTTCCAGCCCGAACTACGATGAGTTTCAAAGCGACCGCGAGATCTTTGAATTGCTGCGCCGGAAGCCGGAAAGCGTCCTGCGCATCACCATGCCCCACGCTTGCGCGCCGTCCCCCGACACAATGCTGGCCGAGGGATCCCCGGAAGCGCTGGAGGCCTCGCGGGAGCGGATGGAGGCACTGCGCAACGGCCCGCTGACGCGAGCGCTGGGAGATGCCATGTTCCTCTACGAGATCGTGGATCCATTACGGATCGGCACGCGGCAAATCGGACTCGGGGGGCTTGCTGCGACGAACGACATCGTGACGGACCGAACGCCAGACGGCACCTTCGTCCGGAACGAGGGCGTGCGGCCCAAGAAAGCTCGCGGGCGGGCCGACCTGATCCAAGCGACCCGGGCAATCATCGGTACAGTGAACACGACAGTCGAGGACTCCGGCGGGCGGTTCGCCGACGCGCTCGAGCAGGCTGCCGATGGCCACGAGCCCGACTTTCAGGCGACGGCCGAGGACGGGTGCCGACACCTGATCTGGCTGCTTCGCGAATCGACCACTCGTGCGCGCCTTGTTGGCGCTCTCAGAGAGGAACCGTTCGCGTATGTCGCGGACGGCAACCATCGCAGCGCGGCTGCGGCCATGCTGGGCCTCGAGGGCTTCCTAGCGGTCGCCTTCCCTGCGTCCAGGATGGGGCTGGCCCCATACAACCGCCTGGTGCGTGATGTAACTCGTTCGGTGAGCGAGTGGCGGACGGCCTTGTCGGCGGCGTTCGAGGTAACCGTGCAGGCCGACCAAGAGAACTACCAGCCAACCAAGCGGCATTTCATCGGGCTTTACGCCGCAGGCTCCTGGCTACGGCTCTCCCCTCGCCCGACCTCATTCGACCCGGCCAACGCAGCCCAGTCAATCGACGCGGATATTGTGCAGCGGCAGATCTTCGAGGACATCTGTGGTATCGAGGACGCCCGCGACGAGCGACTGACATTTGTCGGCGGCAATCGGGACGCGGTCTACCTTCGCAGCCGCGTGGACGCAGCCGACTTCGCATTTGCCGTGACCTTGCCGCCTGTCGGTATGGACCAGTTCGTGGAGGTATGCCGGCAACGCCGGATGATGCCCCCGAAGTCGACCTGGTTCTCGCCGAAGATCCGCAGCGGCCTGGTGATGGCCCTGCTCGATTGAGCACCCTGCCAGGCTCGGCGGCCGGGTTTCCGGCCCTATGCCAAAATACCGAGACACTGCCATGAAACGATCCGCACTGGTCTGCCTGCTGCTGGCTGCGGCCAGCGTCGCAACAGCGGCCAACAAGCCCGAGCGAGTCGAATGGTTCCGGGATCTCGGTCTCGGGCTGTTCATCCACTGGAGCCTTGATAGCCAGCTCACCTCGGTGATCAGCCATTCAATGGTGGGTGCGGACGAGGCGTACCTCAGGCGCTACATCGAGGAACTGCCACGCAGCTTCAATCCCAGGGAATTTCAACCAAGGGAGTGGGCGCGCGTGGCCCGCCTAGCCGGATTCCGCTACGTGGTGTTCACCGCGAAGCACCATTCCGGCTTCTGCATGTTCGAGACGGCGACGACCGATTTCAACATCATGAACACCCCGTTCGGTCGCGACACGGCCAAGGAGATCGCCGACGCTTTCCGCGCCGAAGACATCGCCGTGGGCTGGTACTTCTCTCCGGACGACTTCCACTTTCTGTACCGTCAGGGAACCCTGATCAGCCGGCTGCGGCCGGAAGTCCTTCCGCCGAACAACCCGGGCCTGTTGAGGCTCAACCTCGAGCAGGAGCGGGAACTCATGACGAACTACGGCCGCATCGATGTGGTCTTCTTCGACCCGCCCACCAACGCGGCGATCCCCAGGGACGACGTCGTGAAGGAGATGAAGGAACTGATCTGGGAGATCTCGCCCGACACCGTCGTCACACGGGGCGAGATCGAGACGCCGGAGCAGTACACTCCGGGCGTTCCCCTGGACGGCGCATGGGAAGGCAATATGACCATGGGCACGCAGTGGCAGTACCGAGGAACCAACGAACACTACAAGTCAGGCGGTGAATTAATCGGGGCCTGGATCGAAACCCGCGCCAAGGGCGGTAACTTCCTGCTCAATATCGGGCCGAAACCGAACGGCGAAATCCCGGTCGAGCAGGAGGCCAGGATGCGCGAGATGGCTCTGTGGAACATGGTCAACGGCGAGGCGGTAGGCGCGGTACGGCCCTGGGTGATCACCAACGAAGGCGATGTCTGGTTCACGAAGGCGAGGAACGAGGACACGGTTTACGCGTTCGTGCCCGCGTCCGACTGGACATGGGGCACCCGGAAGACCATCGTGCTGAAGTCCGTAACGGCCGGGGACGGCACGCGGGTCCGAGTGCTGGGCCAGGACGACAAGGTCCTCGAGTACCGGACCGACGTCACCCCCCGGACCGAATGGGAGCAAACCGAGCAGGGCCTGCGCATCCGGGCGTACCGCGCTCAGCGGCTCTACAACGACCGTCGCTGGCCGAATCCGGTCGTGCTGAAGATCGAGAACGTCTCACCGGGGCTGCAGCCCCCGGAAGTGGAGACGCTCTCGGGCGCCGAGTGGGGCTCGAAGGGCGCCGTCCTGGAGGCCGACTTGCGAGGTCTCGGCGATGCGTCGTCGGTTCGCGTTGGATTCGAGTATCGCCGCCGGAAGAGCACTGCCGAGATGTACGAGGCTGACGACCCCTGGAAGCCCGTCGAGAGGAAGATGGCGTCGATGTCTGCCCCGGGCAAGTTTTCCGCTGTCCTCGGCCGAGCCGATGCAGGACGGGAGTGGGAGTACAGGGCAGTGGTCGAGCATCCGAAGGTCAGGCTCTACGGGCAGGCAGTCACGCTGCGGGCCAAGTAAATGCGGGGCGGTCTTCACACTGGCCGGTCGGCGTGCCCGGCACCAGGCCTTCTCAAATCGGCCTGCGGGCTAGTGGCCTGCGGGCTACTTTCCGGTGCGACAACCATCGAGATGCCTGTCGGCGTGACGGCGCAGGGCAGCCCGATACACGCCCTGATCGCCGAGCAGGCGCTGGACCCCGCAAGTCCGGCCCCTAGCGTTCTGGTCGTTGCCGGCTTGGATGGAAGCGACGATTCGGTCGACTTGGCCGCCGCGCTGGTCCGGGACCCTGGCGAAGCTGCGTACGTTCTGTCGGCAGTGCTGAATGCGTTTCCAGATCGCTTGCCGGTCGAGAGCTTCCCGCCCCGGGGAGCGGCGTACGGAGGACCTGACGTCGAGGCGCAGTACGTGTGGCGTTTCATTGGAATGCTGGCACCGGACCTAGTCGTGGACCTGCGCACGGACGGAAGTCCAAGTCGTCTGGCGGGGGCTCTTCAACGGGGGGCGGCGCCGGCCGCTGTTGGCAGGGTTCCTGGCGCAACGATCCGGGTGGCGAGCGACGGAAGGGGCTTGGATGTAATGCGCGCGGACGCGCTGACTCGGCTCGCGGAACTTTCGAGTGACCTTCCCGTGTCTGATGCCCGGCGTGAGCTGAGCAAGAGGCTGGGACGCAGGCCCGACGAGGTGGCGAGTTCCCTGGAACGCGCATACGGGCACTCGCTCGATACCGCGACATACATACCGGCGCTTGCGCTGATCGGCCGCCTCCGCCTCGGGGACCTGGACGGCCAGAGCCGGCTGGCCGACATCGAGCGGATCGTCGACCCGTTCCTGAGAAGTAAGCCCTCCCTTGGCGGGCGGCCGTCCGGCAGCCACGTGTCCGGTCATCTGGTGTTCGCGGACCTTTACGAACGGACGCGCAAGCCCGCGTACCTGGCCTTGGCGAAAGCAGCCGCGGACCTGGGATTCGAGTCGGACGGATCACTGAAACGGTCCATGCCGTTCCACAACGAGATGAGCGATTCGGTCTTCATGGGCTGCGCCATCCTGGCCAAGGTAGGCAGGCTTACGGGGGAAAGCCGATACTTTCGCATGGCATTGCGGCACTTGAGGTTCATGCAGGGCTTGGACCTCCGGCCGGACGGCCTGTACCGGCATTCCCCCCTCGATCCGGCCGCCTGGGGCCGCGGAAACGGGTTTCCCGCTCTGGGATTGGCACTGGCTCTTTCGGATTGGCCGTCCGACGATCCAGGCTTCGCGGAGGTTCTGGAGTCGTTCAGGGGGCACCTTGCGGCAGTCGCGCGGCATCAGGATCCGACCGGCGCATGGCATCAAGTTGTCGACCGCCCGGAGAGCTACCGGGAGTTCACGTCGACCGCGATGTTCGGATTCGCTATGACGCGCGGCTTACGCAAGGGGTGGCTGGACCGGCGGGAATTCGAAGGTGCCGCCGACGGTGCGTGGAGGGCTGTGCTGGCGCGCGTGAAGTCCGACGCCACTCTGGTCGACGTCTGCCGGAGCACGGGCAGGCAGGACTCCCTGCGGGCCTATTTCGACCGGGAAGCGATTCTCGGCCGGGACGATCGCGGAGGCGCGATGGCCCTGTTGGTGGCGACGGAACGGGAATTGTGGCTACGGGAGAGGCAGCCCCCGAAATGACTCCACGTGAACCCGACGCGACTGAAGGCGCTTGGAAGGGAGTCCAAGAGCTTTCGCCTGTAAGCTTCGGCTGCCAATCGACGACCCACAGGCCACTCAGGAAGTCTTCAACTCGGGGAAATAGGTGGCGTAGAAGCCTCGGTCTCGAGTCAGAAATATATCCGCCGCGGCAAGGGTGTGGGCACCGATCAAGAAGTCGGAAATGATCCGCGTCCTCGGACCTCCTGCTCGGCGGTAGTGCATCCAGCGCAGCCCCGCTTCGTACGCGATGGAAGCACTGATCGTGTCTACGTTGACGTTGATGGACCGCAGGGCTGCGTCGAGTGCCGCTCCATTGCCAAACGCGGGAACGAGTTCCGCGTACACGATGTCACAGACTATGATCGCGCCCGCGTCGTAAGCGGCGCGAAGCCGCTTCTCCGAATCCGGACCGTGACGCTCGTCAGGAAGGAACACATCCAGAAGGACGCTCGTGTCGACTGCGGAAATCACCGGCTCCGGATTTCCTCGATGTAATCGTCGGTGTTCCCGCTACCGCCGAGGATGCCATACACACGCTGTACCGGGTGCTTTCCGGTTGTTCGCTTCTGAATCAGAAGCCCTTGTTCGGTAGCAGTAATCTCGATCTCGACGTTATGGTTCATCCCATAGCGATCCCTTAGAGGCTTAGGAATCGTGATTTGGCCGCGCTCCGAAATTCGCATGAATCCCCCAGTATGAATAGCAGATTCCTATTATCATACTTCAGGCGGTATCCGACGCGGCTCTCGGCCGGGGACCCTTCTTGGCAATTCCGGCCTGCCAGCGATTCGGCGCGGTCGTGGCGGACCGAATAGACCCCTGGCGGAGGGAATAGCCGAGACGGTGCGACCTGACGCAACGACGAATGAACTGGCAGGCCTTTGACGGGTCTCAGGCGGATTGCCATGCGCGGGAGCGAAGTGCCCCAGGTGACGGCTCACTCGAGCCGAACCGCCCCGCCGCCCCGAGCCCGCGACTGATTCATCGCGAGAGCCATGCGAACGGACTCGGCCGAATCTTCCGGACGGCAAAGCTCGGGTGCCGCGCCACGTTCGCATGCGTCAACGTACGCCTGCAGCTCGCTCACGAAACCGTCGCGGTCCGGCAGATCGACATCGACAGCGTCGCCCGCGGCCGTGTGAAGCCGCAATCCCGGCGTGCCGGAGCTGTAGTCGAGCGTCCCCCCGTCGCACACGATCGTGAACTCCATCGAGAACGGGAAACTCGCCGGATGATGCCATCCGCCAGAAATCAGCACTGGCACGCCATCGCCGTAATCGAGCCGGGCTTCGACGAAGTCGATGCCCGCTTCAAGCTCCTCGCATCCGACAGCGCTGATCGCACGTGGCGTCCCGAAGAGGAGCTGGCAAAAGTCGAAGTCGTGAATCAGCAGGTCGAATGCCCCGCCTCCGCTCCGGCCGGGGTCCTTCAGCCAGCGGCCCCAAGCGGGTGCGGCACACCGTCGGCGAAACGTCGCGGCCCGCACGCCGCCGATCTTGCCTGCCCGGATCATCGACCGGGCCGCAGCGTACTCCGGGAAGAACCGCAGCACCTGCGCGACCATAAGCGCCTGGCCCGCGTCCCGCGCGGCTAGCACCATCGCGTCGCAGTCTTCTGTGCTGAGCGCCATTGGCTTTTCGACAAGCACATGCTTGCCGGCAGCAAGCGCTTGGACAGCCAGCGGCTTGTGGAGGTCTGTCGGAGTGCAGATATCGACAGCCTGGACAGCCGGGTCTTCGATCAAGTCCGTCGCGAGCGAGTAGCGCTTGGCATCGCCGAAATCGACCACCCCGGCACCACGTCCCAAATTGCCACCCACATCGCTGAGGTCGCCGGAGAGCTTTTTCTCGCTTGAACTCGAGACGGCAGCGAGTTCGAATCCCCGCACCTGCTGGTAGGCCTCCAGGTGCGTGCTGCCCATGAATCCGAGTCCGATCACGCCGATCCGCATGTTGTCAACCCTGAACCTACTCTACTCGCTGGCGGCTCGAGGAACGGTGGCCTTGCCTCGCACATCCGGGGACCGACCCGGTCACGCCTGCTGCCAGACGAATGCGGGGAACGAAGCGATGGTTCGGAACCCATGACGCTCGTAGAGCCGGACGGCTCTCGAGTTCGACGCGGTGACCGTCAGGCTGACCGCGTCGCATCCCGCTTCTGAAAACGCCCGGATCGCCTGCGAAAGTAGTTCGGACCCCAGTCCACGTCCTCTCGACGACGGAGCGACGCAGAGCTGCGCAACATGGCCCACGGCGTCCGACACCAAGCTGCCCAGACAGATCCCGGCCATGGTCCGCGAGTCGGACTCCCGCGCCACGATCGCGGCCGGTGCGAAGAACGGTCTGCCCGGCGCGTCTCGCGTGGTCTGGACCAAGGCACGACGTGCCCCCGTGACGCTCGTGTAATCGTCGTTGATCAGAGCGTCGACGTGGTCCCGATAGCTCGCGGACACCAGTTCCGCGGCCTCCATCAGTTGACCCTCAACCCAGGGCAGGAATTGAAATGAACGGACCGGAAACACCGGGGCCGCAGCGGATCCGAGCCCGCTCTTCAGCATCAGCGCCCTCCGGAACGTGCGCATCGTGCCCGCAACGCTGGAACCGACGCGTGGAATCTGGTCTAGGAACATGAGCTGGCCCTCGACGCGACGGACGCCCTGATGCAGGCAGGCCGCGTTCAGGGTGCTCTCCAGCAAGCGGCTTGGTAAGTGTCCCTCGCAACCGGCCCGCACAAAGAGATCCCCGACAATTGCGCGCGCACCTTGCGGCACGAAGTAGGCGTACCCAACGGGACGGCCGTTCCGGGCCAGTGCGCGCCCCAGCAGGAGGCGCCTGTCCAGCAGTCGTCGGATCGCCAGCATTCCGGCTCCGCAATCCCAAGCGAAGTGTCGCTGCCAGTGCAGCGCCTGCGCCTCGAGGACCGGCTGCAGATCCCTGCCCCGCAGCTCTCGAAGATCTAGCAGGCTCGCAGCCGAAGGACGCACGTAGCAGCATGCTCGACGAGCAGCCGTACTCAGGGTATCGCGAATCGCGCCCGGACGAAGCCGTGAATCCGGCAGTCTCCGGCTAGTTCGCGCCGACGACAGAAACGAAGCTCACGCACCGTCCGGGAGCGCCTCCGAGGTTGTGCGTCAGGCCCAGCTTGGGCGGCGGCACCTGACGCTCGCCGGCCTCGCCTCGGAATTGCAGCCACATCTCGTACATCATCCGGAGGCCACTGGCGCCGATCGGATGTCCGAAACTCTTCAGCCCCCCGTCCGGATTGACCGGCTGCGGGCCGCCCAGCTCGAACCGTCCGTCGAGCGTGTCGCGCCATGCGTTGCCCCTTCGGGAGAACCCGAGATCCTCCATCAGCACCAGCTCGGTCGGTGTAAAGCAGTCGTGCACCTCCGCGATCGAGATCTCCTCGCGGGCATCGCGAACTCCCGCCTGGGCATAGGCATCGGCGGCGCTCGCCACGACCTCCGGGAACGTCGTGTAGTCGTACTCCTGTCGCTTCGCCCCATCCGCCGGGCCCGCAATGAACGAGAGGCCCTTGAGAAATAGCGGGCTGTCGGTGTATCTGTGCGCGTCCTCCGAGCGGCAAAGGACCGCGGCGGCAGCGCCGTCGCTGACTCCGGAGCAATCGAAAACTCCCAGCATTCCAGCGACCTTCGGGGCACTCTCGATCCTTTCCGCCGGAACAGCACGCTGGAATTGGGCCTTCGGATTGCGGGCACCGTTGGCGTGGTTCTTGCAGGCGATCCGGGTCAGAACGCGACGCAGCGTCTCCGGGTCCAGGCCGTACTTCTTCGAGTAGGCGGGAGCAAGCAGGGAGAATGTCGCGGGGGCGGTCATGGAAGACTGCGTCCCGTCCGTCGGAATCCCGCCGCCAGACGCAAGACCCGAGTAGCCGGAGTCCTTGAGCTTCTCCACGCCGATCGCCATCACGAGGTCATACGCCCCGCACGCGACGGCGTAGGCCGCGTTGCGAATTGCCTCGCTGCCGGTCGCGCAGAAGTTCTCTACCCGTGTGATGGGCTTGTAGCCCGTCTTGAGCGGTTCGGACAGCATGAGGCCGGACAGTCCGCTCGTCAAGGTGCCCATCCAGTAGGCGTCGATCGCGGACCGCTCGATTTGCGCCGACACGCAAGCATCCAGGGCAGCCTCCACGAGCAAGTCGTTCGCGCCGCGGTCCCAGTGCTCTCCGAAGCGGGTGCATCCCATTCCCACGATGGCCACGCGATCGCGGATTCCCTTGCTAGCCATTGCCTTTCCTCCCCTGCGTCCGATTCTACCTCCGAGGGCGCGCCTTCCAGAAATAGTTGCGGACGCCGTCTGCAGTGTAGAGCCTGCGGAACGTCATCTCCAGCTCCTGCCCGATTTGCACCTTCGCTGGATCGACGTCAGCGAGTTCGCATGCGAAGCGCCCGCCTTCGTCGAAGTCGACCACGGCCGCAACCACCGGTTGCTGGAGCGAGTATGCGAGGTGATCGACGGTGTAGGTGGCGACACGCGCCGTGGCGTCGCAGTACGGCACCGGATCCATCTCGTCAACCGCTCCGCACTGGACGCAAACCCGCTGGGGGGGCAGGTTGGTCGCATCGCACGACCTGCAGCGCGAGCCCACGAACGCGTACTTCCATCGTTCCGACCGCTGCATCGGCGGAGCCGCAGGACGAGGCGGGTCCGGACGGCGGGGCGGCTCGAAGGGGAGGATCTCTCGCCATTTCAGGTAGGTCTGATGGGGGAGACCCGCGCGCTTCGATCGAATCCAGTCGGCCACCGCGTGCGCCGGTCGCGCGGATTCCAATGCATCCGTCACCTCCAGCACCAGTGCCTCGGCGCCATCCGCCGCCGAAAGGACAGCGATCTTGTCGCCGGGATCTGCAGAGTCCAGCATGCTCGCCAGCAGCAGGCCCGCGTGAGCAGCACCCGCCCGGCCGACGCTACCGGAGAGGTCGTCGGCGAGCCGCGCCCCCTCGATGCCGGCTGCCTTGGCCAGCGAGGAGGCGATCCTGGGGTGGGCTGTGTCGACGGCTACGCGCGACAGCTTCCCCGCGGACAAGCCGGCGGCGCGCAGGGACGTTTCGAAAGCAGCGACCAGAGCCGGAACGAGGCGATGCTGCACGAAACGCTCCTCCCACTGCCTCGCAAAAGGCTGCTCCGGGCCGCGCCAGACATCGAGCAGTTCCTCTGTGTACGAGGCCGAGCCCACGATTTCTGCCGAGACGCCCGGCCCGTTTCCCACAACGAACGCGCAAGACGCGTCACCGCCCATCGACTCGCGCGGCCCCCCGGGCGCGCCCACGACCACGTCCGCGGCACAGACGAGGGAGGACCCGCCCTCCATGAGAGAGGCCAGCCCCAAGGCCGCCAGGCCGGTCCTGCTCGACGAGGACAGGTCGACAGCCAGCGATGCCGCCGGAAGGTCCAGCGCCGCGTGGACGCAGGCCGAGTTGAGCTTCTCCGCGTACGGATGCGACGTGGATGCGAAGAGCAGCCTCGCAGGGGCGAGCCCCGAGCCCCGGATAGCCTCTCGTCCCGCCTCTACCGCCATCGAGGTCGCGTCCTCGTCGAAGCTGGCGGCGGATCTTTCTCCACGCCCGCGGGCGGCTAGCGCCGACCGCTCCAGGCGGCAGTACGGAACGTACGAGCCGTAGCTCAGGACCCCCGCCATGGTCCGAGTATTGTCGCACGCGAGCCCCGAGCCCCGGATAGACCGGCGACACGCTTACTGCGAAAGGAATTCGAAGCTTACCGGCCCTAGAGTGGCGATCATCCTGCCCTGCCCGAGCTGGCGTCCGTCCGTAGGGAAGAACAGCGCACCGTCGGTGGAGTCCCCCGGTTCGACCTTTCCGCTGACGAAAGTAATCGCGGCTGCCGCTGCGGATGCCTTCAAGCCCTTCGGGCCGAAAGCAAGCGCTGACAGCCTGCGCTTCTCGTAAGAGTTGTTCGGACGGATGTACTGATTGTTGTAGAGGGCCTTCTCGTAAGCCGTCTGCAGCTTCAGGAGTTCGGAGCGGCCTGCAGTTCGGAAGAAATCGCCGACCACCCTTTGCTCGGACACCGCACGAATGACCGTGCCGTCCTGATATTCAAAGACAAAATCCGCAGCGTCGACCTGCCATGTTTCGGGGCTTCCATTGCTGACCGCGACATGCATCACGGCGTAACGGCTCGTCTTGAACGGCATGGCCGCGCACATGAGCGTCAACCCGTTGCGCGTCAGCACCTGGTAATCCATCCCGTTGGACTCGAACTGGATGACTTGGGCAGCTGCCGGGAAGGTCGCCAAGGCGAGCGCGACGAGGCCGAACGCCCATTGCGATGCTCGCAACCATCGCATCGTTTGCCCTATGATACAGGAAGCGTTTAGGGTCTTTGGCTGCGTAATGAAACCCCTTTCAGGGCTTCCTGTGGATGCCTTCGTGCAGGTGTCCCAGGACTCCGAAATCCCCTTGAAGGACCTGCTGGAGCTGGTGCAGCAGGTCGAAAACGGCGCATCCCCCGCCTTCCTGGCTCGCTACCGGGCCGACCTTTGCGGGGGGCTGGATGAGGAGCGAATTCACGGTGTCCTGCACGCCCTCAGGGACCACCAGGACCTGATCGACCATCGCATTTCCATGCTGACGACGCTCGGCCAGCGAGGCATCCTGACTCCCGAGCTGAAGCAGCAACTGGAACAGGCCGGCCACCGCGACGAGCTCAACGACCTTTTTGGCCCGTACAGGGCCCGCAAGCCGGGCGAGGCGGAATTGGCGGCCGAGAAGGGCCTCGATCCGCTGGCTCGCACGCTCTGGTTCCAGAACGAGGGGCTGGACCTCGAGGCGGAAGCAGCCAGCCATGTGGATCCGTCGAAGGGGGTCGAGAGTACCGAGCAAGCATTGGACGGAGCTTACGCGATCGCTTCCCAATGGCTGAGCGACAAACCGGAAATCCTGCGTGAACTGCGCAAGATCTGCCGTCGCGACTGCGAGATCGTAGTGGCGGCCAAGCCGGCGGCCCGCAATGATCCACGCTACCAGGCACTGGACGGATTTCGTGCGAAGGCGTCGGAAATCCCGTGGCAGAAGCGGCTTTCCATGCGACGGGGCGCGCGGACGGGCCTGTTGGACGTGAAAACGGAGTTTCCCTTCGAAACGGCCACCAACTACCTGGAACGGCGCCTCATTGGGAACCCGGGATCTGCCTACGGGCCCCACCTCAAGAAGGTGGTCCTTACAGCACTCAGGAACGGCCTGGTCGATCGCGTGAAGAAGGACGTGCTTCGCCAGCTGGACCGGCAAACTGACAGCGAGGCGATCGATTCGTACCGCAAGGTGCTGCGCCAGGCCCTGCTGGCCCCCGTTGCGCACGGCCTCAACATCATCGGTATCGAGACAGGCCGGCCCGGAGGATGGCGCGCAGCGCTAATCGACGGCATGGGGCATCTCGTTGACTTCGCCATAGTTCGCCAGTCCGATTCGGACGGCGCACAGGGCCGGGCCGCGCAATCCGAGCGACCGGCCCCGCAGGGCCTCCCTCCGGTGCCGGTCACCGTCCAGCAAGACTCGTCGAAGGAGGTCGCGCCGCCTCTGCCAGAGCCGGAGGAGAAGACACCGGCCGCCACCGCGGCGGAACCGTCTGACGATCCGCCGGCGACCGAGCCAGCGGGGAACGGCGCGGCGGAGGACGCGCCCGCACAGGAACCGCCCCCCGTCGCCACGGAGCAAGGCTCGGAGGGCCGGAGCGCGGTCGAGGCCAGGCCACGCGGTAAGGGAAAGCACCAGGCACGGCACGCGGAACTGAGCGAAATCCTCTCCGCACACGAGGTCGATCTGATCGTCATCCCGTCGGGCCCGAGGCAGCGGTCCGCCGAGAGGTTCCTGCGCTCCCAGATCCGCAAGTCCGGCAGGACTGACATCGCCTGGCTCGCAATCCGGGACAGCGGCACTTGGATCTACGCCACGTCAAGGACGGCCAAGCGCGAATTCCCGCAGCTGGAACCCGCGTTCCGCAGCGCGGTCAGCCTCGCTCGCCGGGTGCAGGATCCGATGGCCGAACTGGTCAAGACTGATCCCCGCACGGTCGGAATCGGGAGCCACCACCACCAGGTGAATGCGGAGCGGCTCCGCGAGGCGCTCGGCTTGACAGTCCAGCGTGCGGTGCATGATGTCGGAGTGGACGCGAATCGCGCCTCGGCGGCTCTGCTGTCCCTAGTCCCGGGCTTCACCGAACGTCTCGCTAAGCGAGTCATCGAGTATCGGGACACGAACGGACCCTTCCGGTCTCGCAAGGACCTGATCAAGGTGGATGGCGTCAGCGAGCGGATCCTTGCGCAGGCGGTGGGTTTCTTCCGCGTCTACGGAGGCGATCCGCTCGACGGCACAGGAGCTCACCCGGAGTACCGGGAACTCAACGAGCGTTTCGCCGACGCTGCTGGCTGTGACCTGGAGACTCTGCTCTCCGAGCCCGAGCGGCTGGACAGCGTCGATCCGGCTCAGTTTGCGACACCCGACCGTTCGGTCATCTTTGTCCGCTCTGCCCTGGAAGAACTGAAGCCGTCCCGCCGCGATCTCCGCGGCAAGTTCCAGGTCCCGAAGCCGGCTGTACCGTTGCGGTCCGACGAGGAACTGCTTCCTGGCAGCAAAATCGACGGCTTGGTGGCGAGCGTCGCCGATTTCGGGGCGTTCGTGGACATTGGAGCGGACCAAGACGCTCTGCTGCACGTTTCTCAGATCCGTTCCGAGCACAAGAAGGAATCGAAGCCAAGCCTCCGAGCTGGCGACCGGGTCGAGGTCTTCATTAAGCCGTCCGACCACGGCAGCAAGCGAATAGGGCTTTCGATGTGGGATCCGCGCTCGCGCCCCGGTCGGGATCGCAATGGCTCCCGCCCGCCCGGAATGAACCGCCTGAATGACCGTCAGCGGCGACCCGGCGGCCTCAAGGCGGATCGGCGCAAGTCGTTCAAGCGAACCTTCGGGCCAGATTCGGAACGGAGGCGCAAGGGCGGCCGGAGCAAGATGAGCATCGAAGAAAAGCTCGGCATGCTTCAAGACAAGTACCGCACCAAGATCTGAGGATGGGCCGAACGGACAGGGAGGACGGCGAGCCGACCTGGTCGCTCGAGATCAAGGCTTATCGGGAAGGCTTCAGCAGGATTGCGGGCGTCGACGAGGCGGGGAGGGGCTGCCTGTTCGGTCCTGTCTTCGCAGCCGCGGTCGTGCTCGATCCGGACGCGGCGCTTCCCGGGCTCGACGATAGCAAGCGGCTCAGTCCGAAGCGGAGGAGCGAACTCGACCAGCGGATCCGGCAGACCGCCGTCGCGTTCGCGGTGCGAGCGGTCGACGCAGCCCGCATCGACCTGATCAATATACTGCAGGCCTCGAGGCTCGCCATGCGGCACGCGGTGGCAGCGCTTCGGCCCGCCCCTGATTTCCTCTTGGTCGACGCCGTCTCGGTTGATGCCGCTATCGCCCAGAAGGCCTTGGTCAAGGGGGATCGGCAGAGCCGCTCCATCGCGGCCGCTTCAATCCTCGCGAAGGTCGCGCGCGACCGCTGTATGCTGGCTTGGGACTCGGTGTATCCGGAGTACGGCTTGCGCTCGCACAAGGGGTATCCTGCCGCGGCGCATGTCAAAGCCATCCGCTGCCACGGCTGCCTGCCCCAGCATCGCCGGAGCTACGCGCCGGTAGCGCGCCTGGCACGGCCCGACCCGCACATTCCGGCCTCCGGCTACACTGTGGAATCGTGAGCATCAGCCCTAGAATTCCGCCGGTGCCGCCGGACATGGAGGTGATGCCGAGGAGGCCTCATGTCGTGCTCAGCCAGATTGTCTACTTGCTGTTCTGCGTCGAGGTCGGGCTGGTCCTTCTCCTACTACCATGGACCCTGCTCTGGGACAACAACTACTTCTTCAGCCTGCAGCCGCAGCACAGCGAATTCTGGCTGAGCAATCATCTCCGCGGTGCCGTCTCCGGAATCGGCCTGGTCAACCTTTGGATGGGGGTGGACGAGGCGCTCGGAATCTTCCAGCGGAACCGCGGGCGGGCCAAGCTCAGTGCGTCATTGCGTAGATGATGTAGTTGATTGCCAGCCTGTACGACATTGCGGTAAATCGCTCGGGGTACTCGGCCGCGTCGGCGTGCTCCCAAGCGTCGCCCAGATCCATGTTGTGGTTGATAAGGACCATCAACCGGCCGTCATCATCGCGAATTCCCCGCCAGTGCGGGACGTAGCCGTCCTTTTCGAAGGGCCTCCCGCTGTATAGCATCTGCAGCCCGGGAATCTGCTCACGGTAGTCCATGTCGAAGAGCACATGGAAGACCTCGCTGTCCGACTCGATGTCCTCCACTTCCCGTTCCGGGAAGATCCTTCGGATACCCTTCATGAAGTTCTCCCATTCCGCACTTCCGTGGAAATCGTCGAACATGATGAAGCCACCCCGCAGAAGGTACTCCCGGATGCGCGCCACTTCTGTCTCGGTCAAGTCCCAGTGCCCCGCTTCGACCACGTATAGAAAGGGCAGGTCGAACAAGCCGGACTCGTTCGGGTGGACGTAGAATTCCGTCGGCTTCGCATGGATGGCCGAGAGCCGCCTAAGCCCTTGCAGGAAGTGGCGCTCGGCGGCCGGGGTATCGATTTGCCAAGGGCGGATTTCGAGCCACTCTCCAGCATAAAGATCGGAATACGCCATGCGCGCCATCACGAACTCGGCCGGCTCGGACACACCGGGAGCCCTCAAGAGGCCGAGCGACGGTTCGGGGAGAATCGGGACGTCGCGGTAATGCAGCTGGGCCGAGAGCCAGCCGGCGCAAACGAATGCCACCGCGGTCGCCGAACGACTTGCAAGGCGGGCCCATGATCTTGGTCGTGCGTCTCTCGGATTCGTTTCGGCCATGGCCCGCCGGTTCACCGCGCACTCAGTAGCGATAGTGGTCCGGCTTGTAGGGACCATCGACCGGAATGCCGAGGTAGTCCGACTGAGCCGGCGTCAGGGCCGTCAGATCAACTCCGAGGGCGGGCAAGTGCAGCCGTGCGACCTGTTCGTCGAGATGCTTCGGAAGCGTCGCGACCGTGCGGCCATACGACTCGGCATTTCGGTGCAACTCGATCTGGGCTAGCACTTGGTTCGTGAAACTGCAGGACATCACGAAGCTGGGGTGTCCCGTGGCATTGCCGAGATTCAGCAAGCGACCCTCCGAAAGGATGATCACCGAGTGCCCGTCCGCAAAGCGGTACTCGTCCACCTGCGGCTTGATCGTCTTGCGTGACATCCCGCTGTAGGCCTTCAGGCCGGCCATGTCGATCTCGTTGTCGAAGTGGCCGATGTTGCCGACGACGGCCTGATGCTTCATCCGCGCCATGTGATCCGCAGTGATCACGTGCTTGTTCCCCGTTGCCGTCACGAAGAAGTCGCCGACAGGGAGGACATCCTCGAGCCGACGCACCTCGAATCCCTCCATCACCGCCTGCAGCGCGCAGATTGGATCGATCTCCGTAACGATGACCCGCGCTCCCTGGCCCCGCATCGACTGGGCGCACCCCTTGCCCACGTCACCGTAGCCGCAGATGACGACCACCTTGCCGCCGATCATGACGTCCGTGCCGCGATTGAGCCCATCAACGAGAGAGTGCCGGCACCCGTAGAAGTTGTCGAACTTGGACTTCGTCACCGAGTCGTTGACGTTGATGGCGGGGAACAGCAGAGAGCCCTCTTCCTGACGCTGGTAGAGTCTCCGCACGCCGGTCGTCGTTTCCTCGGAAACACCGCGAATGCTCGGTGCCAGCTCGGACCAGAAGGTCCCGCGCTCGCGGCGCAGCGCAGCGAGAGTCCGGAGGATGACAGCCTCTTCCTCCGAATCAGCGGTAGACGGGTCGGGGACGGTCCCGACGCGCTCGTACTCCAAGCCCAGATGCACCATCAGCGTGGCGTCTCCGCCGTCGTCGAGGAGCAGGTTGGGGCCCCTGCCGCTCGGCCAGAGCAGCGCCTTGGACGTGGCCCACCAGTACTCCTCGAGCGTCTCACCCTTCCAGGCGAACACGGGCACGCCCTTCGGGCTCTTGGGAGAACCGTCCGACCCCACTGCGACCGCAGCGGCGGCGTGATCCTGGGTCGAGAAGATGTTGCACGAGGCCCAGCGGACCTCGGCTCCGAGCCGCACGAGGGTCTCGATCAGCACGGCGGTCTGCACCGTCATGTGCAGCGACCCGGTGATGCGCGCGCCTTCGAGAGGGCGCTGGCCGGCGAATTCTGCGCGCAGCGCGGTGAGACCGGGCATCTCGTGTTCGGCCAGACGGATCTCGTCGCGTCCGAACTTGGCCAGGCCGAGATCCCTGACCTTGAAGTCCGTCACGACGGTCGCTTCGTTCGATGCTGTTCCCGGAAGTGTCTCAACTACCGACATACCCTGTCTCCTATTGTTGGGCACCTGCACGCGAACCGACGGCGGTTACCCTCGCTACGGGTCAGGCCCTGGCGTTCAAATCACCGGTTCTGTCGACTCTTTCCCATGTGAAGGTATCCTCGGTACGCCCGAAATGCCCGTAAGCCGCCGTGGGCTGGTAGATCGGGCGCCGCAGGTCGAGGTATTCAATCAGTCCGTTGGGCGTGAGCGGGAAGAGCTCTACCGCCAGCTCCGCGAGACTAGTGTCTGCGATGCGGCCGGTGCCGTAGGTGTCCACTCGGACCGAGACCGGGTCGGCAACTCCGATCGCATAGGCGAGCTGGACCTCGCACCGCGCGGCAAGTCCCGCCGCGACGATGTTCTTGGCGATGTGGCGTGCCATGTAGCAGGCCGAACGGTCCACCTTCGTAGGATCCTTGCCGGAGAACGCCCCGCCACCGTGGCGGCCCATGCCCCCGTAGGTGTCCACGATGATCTTGCGCCCGGTCAGCCCTGCGTCGCCGTGCGGGCCGCCGATTTCGAACTGCCCGGTCGGATTGATGTGGTAATTGGTTTGCCCGTCCGTCAGGTCCGGAGGCACGACGGGATCGATGATGACTTCCCTGACGCGCTCCCGAAGCTCCTCCTGGCTCGCGAGAGTTTCGCCGCCGACGGGGTCGTGCTGCGTCGAGACCACGACCGCGTCGATCCTGCTCGGACCGTCCCCGTCGTACTCGACGGTGACCTGCGACTTTCCGTCGGGCCGAAGGAAGGCCAGTTCGCCGGCCCTGCGCACTTCGGTGAGCCGTCGTACCAGCTTGTGGGCAAGCATGATCGGCAGGGGCATCAGCTCCTCGGTCTCGCGGCAGGCGAAGCCGAACATCAGTCCCTGGTCGCCCGCCCCCCCGGTATCCACTCCCAGCGCGATGTCGGCGGACTGCTCGTGCACGTGGGTGTGGATCCGGCAGGTCTCGGCATCGAACAGGTACGCCCTGTCGTTGTATCCGATTTCGCGAATGGTGTCGCGAGCGACGGCTTCCAGGTCCACATTGGCGACCGTGCGGATCTCCCCGGCCAGCACGCAGAGATTGGTCGTCACGAGTGTCTCGCATGCGACGCGGGAATGGGGATCCTGCGACAGCGCACTGTCGAGCACTGCGTCCGAAACCTTGTCGCAGAGCTTGTCGGGATGGCCCTCTGTTACGGATTCCGAGGTAAATAGCTGTGTAGCGCTCCGATGCAAGTCAATTCTCCGTTCAGGAAGCCGCCGGAACCTTCCTATCGCTTGCGCGGGCGGCTGGTCGCTGGATTCCCGGGGGCTCGAAGCGCCCGGCCCGGAACCGATCCCAATCTCCCATTCTTCCGGTAGGCGGAAGCCTTTGTCAATGTTCGGCGAGCGGCTGGCTCCATCGCGAGTCGGCCGTGGAGCGCCGTGCGGCGAAGAACGAGCGCAGGGGAGCGAGGCACTCCGCCGCCAAAACGCCTTCCGAGATCTCGAGCCTGTGATTGAGGAGGTCAGAATCCGCGAGCCGGAACTTGCTGCGCACTGCGCCGAATCGCAGATCCCGCGAGCCGAAAACCAGGCGGGCGACGCGGGCAGTGACGAGCGCGCCCGCGCACATCGCGCAAGGCTCCAGCGTCGAGTAGAGAGTGACGTCGCGGAGCCGATGGTCACCGAGCGCCTGCGCAGCCTCCCGCAGGGCGACGATCTCGGCGTGGGCCGTCGGATCGGCGTCACGGATCTGGCGGTTCGCCCCCCGTCCCACGACAGTTCCCGCCCGTACGACCACGGCCCCGACGGGAACCTCCCCGGCGTGCAAGGCGGCTTCGGCCAGGGCGAGCGCTTCGCGCATGTGCCGCTCGTCGTCGGTCGGCACGTCAGTGGCCGGCACCCTCGCGACCCAGCCAGTACTTCAGGTCCGGGAACACCACGGCCTGCATCTCCGGGGTGTCGACGTTCTCGGGCGTCAGCAAATACGCCCCCGAATCGATGTGCGGAACAGTTACCTCGCCCCGCAAGTGGGACGCCATCTGCAGCGTGCTTTCATAGCCCATTTTGAAAGGGTCCTGCACCACGATCGAGTCGATCGCTCCCGCCAGCATGTCCTCTACCAAGGTTTCGGAAGCGTCAAACCCAACGATCTTGACCTGGCCAGCAAGCCCCCGCTGCTTGACCGCTTGGACGGTCCCGTCGAGGCTGGATTCGTTGTCGGCGAACAAGCCAGCGAGATCCGGATGGGCCGTGAGCAGGTTCTCAGCTTCCTCCAAGGCTTTTGCGCGGTCCGCCATGTTGAACTTGACGCCCAGGAACTCGATCTCGGGGAACTTCTCCTCGATCGTCTCCTGGAACCCGGCTTCCCGCTTCATGGTGGAAGCGCTGCCAGGCATGAATCCGATCACCCCGACCTTGCCCTTGCCGTTCAGGATCTCGCCCATCCGGTCGGCCGCCATCACCCCCCCTTTGTAGTTGTCGGTTACAACGAACGTGATGATCCGGTCGGTTTCGATGGCCGAGTCGAATATCGCTACCGGTATCCCGCTGTCGGCAGCGCGCTCGACAACCCGCACAAGCGCTTCCGCGTCCACGGGGGCCAGGACGATCCCGTCGACCTGCCTGGTGATGAGGTTTTCGACGATGGCGATCTGGCGCGAGGAGTCGATCTCCAGCTGCGGTGCGTTCCAGAGGATCTCCAGGCCGAACTCCTCTCCCGCCTTGATCGCTCCGGCATGCACGGACTGCCAGAATGTGTGGTTCGTTCCCTTGGGCACGACCCCAACCACGGGCAGGCCGCTGCCGCCCGCGCAGGCGGCAAGGCTGCCCCAGGCCGGGGCGGATGCGAGGAGTTCCCTGCGCGTCAGCATGCGGACATTATTGCGCAGCGTGCCGGCGCACTGGCTCGAGCTGGTGCCGTCGGACGTGCCCGCTACGATGCCAGGTTCGGCTCCCAGAGCGTCTCCGGTTCGCCCATGCATTGGCACACCCAGCGGCTCCAGACGAAGAGCGCATCGGACAGGCGGTTCAGGTAGCGGAATGGCAGGTCGGAGCCGCGACCGGCACCCGCCAAGGAAACGACCCTCCGCTCGGCACGGCGACAAACTGCGCGGCAAACATGCAGTTCGGCGTTGAGGGTCGAACCGCCGGGCAGGACGAACGACCGCAGGGGAGCCAGATCCTCGTTCGCCATGTCGATGTCCGCCTCAAGGCGTTCGATCTGGGAAGGCAGAATGCGCGGCTGCTGCTCACCCAGCGAGCCGGGATCGGTCGCAATCTCCGATCCCAGGTTGAAAAGCTCGTGCTGGACTCGCAGGAGGATGTCGCCGAGGGGCGCGATTGCGGGATAGCGAGGACTGGCGGAGTGAATGCCTTCTCTCGCCCGTCCGACGAATGCGTTGAGTTCGTCGACCGTTCCGTACGCCTCCACTCGAGGGTCGTCCTTGGGCACCCGCCGCCCGTTCACCAAGCTGGTTTCGCCGCTGTCGCCTCGGCGGGTGTAGATGCGATTCAACGCGAGTCGTGGTTCACGGAACGTCTGATCAGCCATAACTGACGATGATACGACCCTCGAGGGGCGGCATCAGACCAGCGACAGGAAATCGAGGCTCAGGCCGGCTTCGTCAAGCAGATCCCTGGCGGTGCCGGACAGCGGATAGTCGAGGTTGTAGACGACTCGTTCGATCCCGGCATTGATGATCATCTTCGTGCAAATGAGGCATGGGGAGAGCGTTGAGTACAGCGTCGCTCCCTTGACGGAGATGCCATGGTATGCCGCTTGGACTATCGCATTCTCCTCGGCATGGCTGCAAAGGCATTCATCGAGGCGAGTACCGCTATCCGCCAGCGCGTTGCAGCGGGGACAGCCGCCCTCGTTGCAGTTCTTCACGCCCCTGGGGGTCCCGTTGTAGCCCGTGGAAATAATCCGCCGGTCCTTCACAACCACCGCCGCCACCTTGCGCTTCATGCAGTTGGAGCGGAGAGCGACGATCCTGGCGATCTGCATGAAGTACTCGTCCCAGCCGGGGCGCTCGGAACTCATCATCCAGCGCTTGGCGACGGCAGTGACGGTCGCGACGAACTCGTCGCGATCACCGTCGTTCTCAAGCGTCTCGTCAGCCTCGGCCCAGGTCGCGCGCAGCCGCTGACTGGAGCCATCGGAGCTATCGAGCTCCCGTCGCTCCAGCTCAACGAATTCCTCGAACGAGGCGGGAACCCGCGCGCCACCGCGCGCCCGAACTCGCCTGTACCTCTCCTCCACCGGGGCGTCCAAGTGCAGGAGATGAAAGTCTCCCGACTCCCTCAGGGCCCGCACTTCATGGGGATTCCGGATGGAATCAATGACGTAGTTCTGGTCTATTCGGAATTTCCTGCCGACGCGCTGGGCAAGAATTGCCGGACCGAACTCGGAACGAAGGCGGTTGCCCTCGGCAATGAGGTTCTTCCTATTGGGTGGGAGGCCGCGGGCGGCCAGCTCCTCGCGGATCACGTCAGAGAGCGAATAAAACTGGAATCCCTTCTTTTGCAGATGCTCGGCGGCGACGGTCTTGCCAGAACCGTTGGTGCCCGTCAATCCGATGATCATGCCGTCAGTTCCCTATCGTAGAGCAGCGGCTGGCCGTGCACGGGGTGCCCTTCCGAAGAGTCGCTACGCGTTGGCTGGATCACGTTTCGAACCATGCAGTTTCCGAGCGTTCGGGAGCCGGTTTCGTGCTAGCCTAGAGGCAGCGGAAAGCGAAATGCTGCTGTGAAATCCGACCGAACGAAGACCGCTCGACTTCTAGCAGCATGAAGCGCTCCGGCTTCAACTACGGCTTGCGCGCGGGCGTTCCGGCGCGGCGCGCATCGAACTTCCGGGCTTGAAGAGATCGCGAGAAACAACGCAGCGCGCCGTCGCGCAGATTGCGCTCTCCACCCGGATTCCCTGCGGGCACCGATACGGTCACGGCGTCCGCACCGTACAGAGGACGGAGCGGTCGCAAACGTGCTGCTGAGATTCCCAAGGGCTCGAACCAACCACCAATCGCTATGGACAACTATCTAGCGCTAGCTCCGATCCTGGGTGCGGTCGGATTGCTGGCTTCGTTCCTCACGCTGCTCGCCGTCAAGCGGAACTCGCCGGGCGACGCCCAGATGCAGGGCGTGTCCGGCCTGATCCGGGTCGGCGCCATGGCCTTTCTCTACCGCGAGTACCGCATCCTGGCCATATTCGTCGTCGCCGTAGCGGGGCTAATCGCATGGAAGCTTGGCGCCCCGATGGCCGTCAGTTTCGCTGTCGGAGCGGCCTGTTCCATCTTGGCCGGTCTTTGTGGGATGCAGGCCGCGACACTCGCGAATTCCCGCACCAGCGAAGCGGCCCGAACTGGAGGCCTGGGAGCCGCGCTGACCGTGGCCTTCAACGGGGGGTCAGTGATGGGCCTCGCCGTAGCGGGGCTAGGGCTGCTGGGCGTGGGCGCACTGGCTCTTACCTATCCGGATCCGGCGAACGCAGTGTATCTCAACGGGTTCGCGATGGGCGCCAGTTCCATTGCTCTGTTCGCCCGGGTCGGCGGCGGAATCTTCACCAAGGCTGCGGATGTCGGTGCCGACCTGGTGGGCAAGGTGGAGGCGGGAATTCCCGAGGACGACCCGCGGAATCCCGGGGTGATTGCAGACAATGTCGGCGACAACGTCGGCGACGTGGCCGGGATGGGGGCCGACATCTTCGAGTCGTTCGCTGGCTCGATGATCGCGAGCTTGGCGATCGCCGCCACCCTGCCGGAAGGGGGCCTTGCCCAGCTTGCAGGATCCGCCAGCGGGGAGGTCCTGCGCTCGGCGCTGATGGCACTGCCCCTGGTCCTTTCGTCCGTGGGCCTCGTCGCGTCGCTCGTCGGCATCGTCTCGGTCCGGGCGCTGAAGGCGCTCGGGCCCGCAGCCGCGCTGCGCTATTCGGCATGGCTGAGCGCCGTGCTTTTCCTCGTCGGGGGATATATGGTCGGGCAAGCCATGGGATTGGCGACAGGCGTGTTCGGCGCGGTCGTGGCCGGGTGCCTGGCAGGGGTCGCGATCGGCTACATCACCGAGTACTACACGTCGATGCGACCGGTCATCCAGATCGCCGAAGCGTCACGGATGGGCACGGCAACGAACATCATCGAGGGCCTGGCAACGGGGTTCCGCAGTTGTGCCGCACCGGTACTGGTGATTTGCGCCGCGATCTACTTGGCGCACGCTTCCGCCGGTCTGTACGGAATCGGAATCGCCGCGGTCGGCATGCTGGCGACGGTGGGTATCACCATGAGCGTCGACGCCTACGGACCGATTGCCGACAACGCCGGGGGCATCTCTGAAATGTGCAGACTGCCCGAGAAGGTGCGGGCCATCACGGACCAGCTGGACTCCCTCGGAAATACAACCGCTGCCATGGGCAAGGGTTTCGCGATCGGCTCGGCCGCGCTCGCCGCCCTCGCGCTCTTCTCCGCCTACACGCAAGCCCTCGACAGCGTCCGGGCAGCGGCAGGAATGGCGCCGATCTCGATTCGGCTCAATTCCGCGGAGGTGGTAATCGGCCTGCTGCTCGGCGGCATCCTTCCATTTCTGATCGCGGCGCTCACCATGAAGGCGGTGGGCAACGCCGCCGGCAGGATCATTGACGAGATCAGGCGCCAATTCCGCGAGATAGCAGGGCTGCTAGAAGGCCGCGAAGGAGTCAAGCCCGACGCAGCCCGCTGTGTCGACATCGCCACCTCGGCGGCCCTCAAGGAGATGGTCCTCCCGGGCCTGATCGCGGTTTCGGCACCAGTCCTGGTCGGAGTGGCGCTCGGGCCCGAGGCGCTGGGCGGGACGCTCGCCGGAGCGACCGTGACCGGCGTCCTGCTGGCGCTTTTCATGGCCAATGCTGGCGGAGCATGGGACAACGCGAAGAAATCGATCGAGCAAGGCGCGGTCCCGGGCGAGGCCAAGGGCTCGGAAGGCCACAAGGCGTCTGTCGTGGGCGACACGGTAGGCGACCCCTTCAAGGACACCTCCGGCCCGTCCATGAATATCCTGATCAAGCTCATGTCCATCGTGGCGCTCGTGATCGCCCCGCTGATCGCCATATAAGCCCCGTCACGGAGGACGAAGGGAGCTTTCAGGCCCTCTGTTAGAGTGGGGGTCTATGTCCATGGGGACAGGCAACCCGTCGGGCCAGCCCGGCGGTGCAAGGAGTCGCACTTCGCATGCGGCGGCTCCGCCGCACCCCCTCACGCTGGACGGCGCGTTCATCCTGCACCAGATGTTCCGGGTGCGCTGGCCTGCTTGGTGGGCGCTCGACGCCGATGCCCGCAGCCGCGTCGCGGAGGAAGCCGGGTCCGCCTTGGGAGCGATGGAACGCGGTGGCGCGGGGGGGTCGGCGCTTTTTTCGATGCTGGGCCACAAGGGTGACCTACTGTTCCTTCACTTCCGAAACGACCTAGAGGGATTGAACCGCGCCGAACTCACCGTCTCGTCCCTGTGCCTGTTCGAGTACCTAGAGCCAACCTCGTCCTACGTGTCGGTCGTGGAACTCGGTCTCTACGACTCGACGGTCAAGCTGTACGAGGAGCTGCAGTCCGAGGGAATCGCCCCGGACAGCCCGGACTGGGCCGCGCGCGTGCGCGAGCGCACAGACGAGCAGGCAACGGCGATGGCACCGCGCCTGAACCCACCGATACCGCCCCACAAGTACTTGTGCTTCTATCCGATGGACAAGAAGCGGGGCGAGGATCGCAACTGGTACACGGTCCCGATCGCCAAGCGCAGGGACATGATGCGAGAACACGGCATGATCGGTCGACGGTACGCCGGGCGAGTCAAGCAAATCATCTCGGGATCGATCGGCTTCGACGACTGGGAGTGGGGCGTCGACCTGTTCGCGGACGACCCGCTGGTGTTCAAGCAGCTGATCTACGAGATGCGCTTTGACGAAGCGAGCGCGGTCTACGCGCTGTTCGGGCAGTTCTACATCAGTCTCCGGCTGAGAGCCTCGGAACTCGGCGCCTGGCTGAACTCCGGCTACGTCGCATTCGGCGCGAGCTGACAGGGGACCCACCCGCTCCGACGGCCGGGGTCGAATCGCCGTGAACGGAAGACTACTGCTACGATTCAAGCGACGGCCTGCCACATCGCACCCGTCACGGAAACGCTTCGACATGCGGGGAACTCTCATCGTCGCGGCCTTGGCTCTCGTACTGTCCGCGACCGCTCCTGGTGCAGAATTCAAGCTGGCCTACAGCGGCCCCGAATCCAGCGCGGCCCTTCAGGGGCTCCGCCTGGGAGTCGAGGAATCCAACGTCCAAGGTGAATTCCTGAACGTAAAGCTCACCCTAGCAGTGTCTTCCGGCGAGCCGATGCCAAGCAATGCGATCGCTGTCTTCGCGGACCAGCGTGGTCAGATTGCCGACTTGGCGGCCAAGGCCGGTGGCAGGGCCGTCTTCAACCTCAGCGACGATTCCGACACCCTACGGTCGGCATGCCTGGGGAACGCACTGCACGTGATCCCGAGCGCACGCATGAAGTCGGACGCCGTGTCCCAATGGAAGGCTCGAGAGACGGACACTTCCGTCTCGGCGGAGGCCTGGCACGCCGGCGCGGTGAAGTTCGCCGCCCGCGACCTCAACAAGCGGTACAAAGAGCGCTTCGGGACGGAAATGGATTCGCTGGCCTGGGCTGGATGGTTTGCCGCCCGTGCGGTGGGCGACACGCTGATGCGCGAGCCGGGCGCCAACGCAAGCGAACTGCTGCGCCTGCTGAAGGAAGCCGACGGGCTGGACGGCCAAAAAGGAGACCCGCACAGCTTCCGCGCCAGCGGCCAGCTGCGCCAGCCACTGGTCCTGGTCGGGGCCAACGGCGAACTGCTCGGAGAGGCGCCGGTGCGCGGCGCGCCCGGCGGTTTGGACAGTCTGGGGGCTTCCCCTTGCGAGTGACGCGATGCTTCGACTTTTTTCCGCTATCTTCCTCCTCTCCCTCCCCCACGCCGGTGCGGAGCCGACCCAGAGGCTTTTTGTCACGAACGAGGCCGGGGACTCGGTCACGGTCATCGACAGCCGGAACGACGAGGTCGAAAAGACGATCGACGTGGGCGACAGGCCCCGCGGGATAGGTTTCAGCCCGGATCGCTCGAGGGTCTACGTCGCGCTGGGCAACGAGAACGCCATAGGGGTGATTGACACAACCACGCTGGAACTAGTGCGCAAGATCCCCGCCGGTTCGGACCCGGAAGCGTTCGCCGTCCATCCCAATGGAACGATCTACCTTTCGAACGAGGACGAGGGGCTTGCCACAGCCCTGGAACCGGATTCCGGCAAGATTCTGGCGGAGATTAAGGTCGGCCTGGAGCCGGAAGGGGTCGGCGTCAGCCCCGACGGGACGCAAGTGCTGGTGACGAGCGAGTCCTCGAACATGGTGCACGTCATCTCCGTAGCCGACAACAAGCTGGTCGCAAATATCCTGGTAGGAGCCAGGCCCCGAGAGGTAGCCTTCAGTCGCGACGGGAAATTCTTCTGGGTAACCTCCGAAGTGGCCGGCCATGTGTCGAAGGTCGATCGCTCGACGAATCGCATCGTCGCGGTCAACCGCCGGCTCAGGCGCGAGATCAATCCGAGAGTCAAGCCGAAGGGAATCGTGCTCAGCCCTGGCGGGGACCGACTCTACGTCTCAATGGGCCGCGGGAACGCGGTCGCCATTCTCGACCCCGATTCGCTGGAGGTGCGCGGAACGGTCGAGACGGGAGTCCGCACGTGGGGACTGGCGCTGTCGCGAGATGGCACCAGGCTCTACGCCGCCAACGGCCCGGACAGCACGCTCTCCGTGATCGATACCGAAGCCATGATAGAGATCAAGACGATCCCGACCGGCGAGATGCCGTGGGGCGTCGCGCTCGATGACTAGGCGAATGCGCTGGCCTGCGCTGTTGCTAGGGATCGTGGCGGCGATTCAGCCTGCCCTAGCGGCAATCGGCCCGCCGGACGCTCTGGCGGCGATCGGCTGGAAGCTCTTCTTCGATCCTGTTCTTTCGGCCCTACGGAACGTTTCGTGCGGAACATGCCACGATCCCAAGAAGGGATTCGAGTCGGGCGTTGCCCTCGGCGAGGGGCCGTACGGCGACATCCTCCCGCGAAACGCACCGACCGTTGTCAACCTTGCGGACGCCGAGTACTTCTTCTGGGACGGCCGCGCGGAATCGCTGGAGGAGCAGGCCAAGGGACCGATCGAGAACCCGATCGAAATGGACCTGTCCCATGACGAAGCGGCCCGGCGAATCCGGAACGAGCCGGATTACGTCCGCGCGTTCGCGAAGGCCGGCATCGCGGAGATCACCATTGACGAGATCACGACGGCTATCGCCGCCTTCGAACGGAACCTGGTCACCGGGCCGACCCTCTTCGACAAGTGGATGGAAGGGGATCGCACGGTCTTCAACGAGGAACAGGAGCGCGGGCGCATGATCTTTTTCACCCGCGGCCAATGCGCCACCTGCCATTTCGGGCCGAACTTCACCGACGGAATGTTCCACAACATCGGGACAGGAACCGCGGAGGACCCGGGGCGGTCAAGGATTTCGGGGGACGAATACGACTTGGGCGCGTTCAAGACGCCTTCCCTTCGGAACTGGAAGGGACGCGAACCGTTCATGCACGACGGCCGCTTCGAATCGCTCGACGAAGTGCTCGAGTTCTACAACGAGCCCAAGTCGGGCTCGGTCGGCGACTCGGAACTCGACCCGCTCGACCTGACCGAGCGAGACCACGCGGACATCAAGGCGTTCCTGGGCACCCTGAATGGCTCGTGGCCCGACCTTGCGCCGTACGAGGCTGCTTGGAACAAACTGCAGTGAGTTCGCCTACACGCGACGTCGCCCCGGCGGGCAGGTGAATGTGACATCGGCTCTCGACGAAGCCACGTGGTATCGGTGGATCGGCGCCGCCGCATTTGGCGCGACAGCCGCGAACTTCGCTTCGATCGCGGTCTCGCACGCACTCCTGGCCCTTGGCCTGTTCCTGCTGCTACTAAAGCCGTCCAAAGTGGTGTTCCCCCGGCTGATCTGGCCGGTCGCTGCTCTTGTCGCCTGGACGCTGGTTTCCGTCGCGGCCTCCGAAGAGCCCGCCGCCGCTTTGCCTCAGGTCAAGAAATTCTTCGTTTTCGCCGTTCTCCCGCTTGCCTACACGGCGTTCCGGTCGGCCGACGCGTGCCGGCGGGCGACAGAGGCATGGGTCACAGTCGTACTGGGAGCCTGCCTGATAGCGCTGGTCCAGTTTGCACGTACCGTCGCGCGGGCGGGCGCTCTGGATAGCGGCTTCTACAGCCTCTACGTGGACGATCGAGTGACGGGATTCTACTCCCACTGGATGACCTTCAGCCAAGCGTCGGTGCTGATCCTGCTCGCGCTTGCTTGTTACCTGCTGTTCGCGGAACGGCGGCGGGGCTCCGGCATCTGGATCGGCGCCGCTGCGGTGATCGCAGCCGCCCTCGTGCTGAGCTTCACCAGGAGCGCGTGGCTCGCCCTGCTCGCGGGTGGAATCTACTTGCTGGCAATGCATAGGCCCAAGGCGCTGCTCGTCGTTCCGGTCCTGCTCGCTGCCGGATACGTCGTTGCCCCGGAAGCGTTGCAGCAGCGCGTCCGCTCGATCCGGCCCGGAGCGAATCAGGCCCGGATCGTGATGTGGCGCACGGGACTCGCCATGATCAAGGATCGCCCGCTGCTCGGAGTCGGTCCGGAGCGCGCCGGACCGCTCTTCCCCGATTACCAGCCGAGCGACATCGAGGAACTGCCGCCCGGATTCTACGGTCATCTGCACAACGTCTACGTCCACTACGCTGCCGAGCGCGGCATTCCGGCAGCCCTAATCGTGATCTGGCTGTTCGTACAGGTCCTGATCGACATGCGTCGCGGACTGCTCGCCCTTCCCGACCGTCCGGACGACCGCCGGTTCCTGCTCCATGCAGGCGTCTGCGCCACGCTGGCCGTCGCGATCCTCAGTTGCTTCGACGTGTCGCTCGGCGACAGCGAGGTCCTAGGCGCGTATCTCGCGATCGCGGCTGTCGCGTATCGCGGCATCCCGGAACGATCGCTGCGGCGCCCGGCACCCTAGCGCGGCCCTCGCACGGCAGGTCCCGGCTGGTGCTATGCCATGATTGGTTCGATAGTTTCATGAGGTTCAAGCTCACGGAATCCGCTCTCGAGACCATCGAGGCGGATGTTGCGATCGGATTTGTCTACGAGGGGGAACAGGGCCAGATTCCGGCAATCCGGTACTGGGACTCTCTCACAGGCGGCCTCGCAAGCGAGATGTGCGAACGGGGCGAGTTCCGGGGAAAGTACCAGTCCGTGGCGGTCGTCCATCGACCGAGTGGGGTCCGCGCAGGACGGGTGCTACTTGCCGGCTGCGGATCGCCAGGCAAGACGGCATTCTCCCGCTGGCGCGACTGCGCAGGGAGCGCATGGCGCCAGCTGCGCACCACCGGAGCCAAGAGGGTGGCGGTTCTGGTGCCGTACGGTGCCGACGCGGACACCGGGGTGAGGGCGGTCGTCGAGGGAATCGCCCTTGCGGACTACGAGCCGGACCTCCACAAGAGCTCTGACCGGAAGGAATCGTCGCTCGAATCCGTGACGATCTCGGCGCCCGGAGCGAGCCAGGCGGCATTGGATCGGGCCGTTGCAACGGCGGAGGCGCAGAATCGGGCCCGGGAACTGGTGAATGAACCGGGGAACTTGCTGCCTCCCGACGTGCTCGCCCGGCGCGCCTGCGAACTCGCCGACCGCGTGGGGCTGGAATGCCAGGTTCTCGACGGCGACGAAATGCGCTCGATGGGGATGGGAGCGCTTCTGGGGGTCGCCCAAGGGAGCGCTCACGAGCCGGTCACGCTTGTCTTGCGGTACCGTCCCGACGGCACTCCTGCGGAGGGGGCCGCGCACCTCGGTCTGGTCGGGAAGGCCGTTACGTTCGATACGGGCGGAATCTCTCTCAAGCCCGGGGCGGACATGCACCTGATGAAGCACGACATGGCCGGAGGCGCGGCAATGATCGGGGCGATGCTTGCCATTGCGTCGGTGCGCCCGAGAGTCGCCGTGACAGCGGTGATCCCGTCTGTCGAGAACATGCCGGGCGGCGCCGCGCAGCGTCCCGGCGACGTTGTCACGAGCATGTCCGGCAAGACGGTCGAGGTGCTCAACACGGACGCGGAAGGACGGCTGATCCTCGCCGACGCGGTCGCTTACGCCAAGAAGCAGGGCTGCACGCACCTAGTGGACGCAGCGACGCTGACGGGAGCCATCGTGGTGGCGCTCGGCATGAGTTACACGGGGCTGTTCGGCAATGAGGAAGGCTGGCGGGAGCGCGTCCTGGAGGCTGCCAAGGCTGCCGGGGAGAAGATGTGGCCGATGCCTCTGGGCGAGGAATACACGGCCCTGCTTGAGAGCCCCGTCGCGGACCTCGCGAATATCGGGCCGCGCTGGGGAGGCGCGGTGACAGCCGCGGCTTTCATTGAGCAGTTTGCCGGGGACACCCCTTGGGTCCATCTGGACATCGCGGGGACGGCCTGGTACGAGAAGCAGTTGCCGCACGCGCCGGTCGGCCCGAGCGGCGTGGGTGTCCCCACGATGGTGGAACTCGCGCTCGGGCTTGAGTAAACCTGTTCGGAGAGCCTCTCCCCGCCGGCCCTATTGAATGGTCGATGCCCCCTCAACCCCGAGGGGACCGGTGGTTACGTTGCGATTGACGTGCCGGTCGAGATTGATGACATAGGTTTCCGGGGCGCTCAGCAGGTGCGGGGAGTGGGTTGCCGCGACGATTCGGAATCGCTTCTTGTCCACGAGTTCCTTGAGCATTTTCAGCACTCTCCGCTGGTTGGACTGAGACAGCGCCATCTCGGGCTCGTCAAGCAAGAGCACCGAACCGTCGGGAAGCTGCGGAAAGGTCTCGCGAAACAGCGACAGCATCACCTGTCCGTGGCTCGCCGTCATCAGGAACTCCTTCATGCGAGAGTCGTCTTCGTAGAAGGACGGGTTGTTGCGCGGGTTGTGCTGCTCCGCATCGAATAGCAGGACCTTGCCCAAGTCCGTGCCGCGCCGGTCGAGCCTGTAGGCGTAATTCTCGACGTTTTCCTCTCGCAACGCGTAGTAGATCGAATGCAGCAGGGTGGACTTGCCGGACCCGTTCTCCCCTTCCAGCATGATCAGCGGGTGCGAAAGGTCGACGATCATCGGCATGTGGAAGTTGAGGTTCGTGAATACAGGGTGGCTGAGGATCTTGAGGAACATTCGCTCCACCAGCATAGCTTGGGGGCTGAGAGCTTGAACCCGCGTTCGCAGTAACATTGGGGGGAGGCGCCTAGGGGCGCGACGGGCGGGAACGCCGCTACTCCACCGGCTCCATGCCCACCGGATGCAGCATCGAGGTTCTCGGGTCGGGAACCAGCGTGGGCATTCCGACGATCGGGTGCCGCTGCCGCGTCTGCAATTCGGACGATCCGCGCGACCGGCGGCTCCGACCCTCGGTCTTGGTTCGATTCGTGTCGGACGGCACGGAGCGGAATGTGGTCATCGACACGAGCCCCGACTTCCGACAGCAAGCGCTGAGCGCCAATCTGCGCCGGCTGGACGCGATCCTCTACACCCACGACCATGCGGACCACATCATGGGCCTCGACGACGTGCGCCCCTTCAATTACGGCCGCAGGGATCGCATCCCGGTCTACGCCTCGCAGTCGACAATGAAGTCGCTGCTGAGGGTGTTCCCGTATGGATTCGCCGGAGAGAGCCCTCACCGGGGCGGAGTACCGCGCCTTGACGGACGGACGGTCGCCGACAACAGCCCGATCGACCTGTTCGGAATGCGGTTCCAGCCGTTTACCGTTTACCACGGGCCGAAGCGAATCCTCGGATTCCGCTTCGGGAGGGCCGCGTACGTGACGGACCAAACGGGTTTCCCTCCGGAATCCCTGCTATGGCTCGATGACCTCGACGTACTGTTCCTCGGGGCGTTGCGCCACGTGCCCCACCCGATGCACTCGACCGTCGAGGAAGCCCTCGCCTGGGTCGAGCAGCTGCGACCGCGACGGACATTCCTGACCCACATGTGCCACGAGCTGCCCCACGACGAAACGAACCGCCGATTGCCGGACGGCGTTTCTCTTGCCTACGACGGCCTTAAGATCGCCGTGAATGGATGAGACATCCATGACGGGATGGTGGCGAGGCCTGGAAGCGACACCGGCGGGAATCGGACCCTGCGCGGTGACGATCGGGAACTTCGATGGCGTTCATCTGGGGCATCGGAGAATCCTCCGCGCTGCCGCAGACGCGGCTCGCGCGCGGTCCATGACCTCAGTGGCAGTTACGTTCGACCCCCACCCGCTCGCGATCGTGGCGCCCGAGCACGCCCCGGAGACGCTCACGAGCATTGGCCAGCGGGTCGAACTCATTCGCGAGCAGGGCATTGACTGGGTCGTGGTCCTGCCCTTCACAGCGGAACTGTCACGGCTCACGCCACACGAATTCGCCGATCGGGTCCTGTTCGCGAAACTTGCCGCCAAACATGTCACGGTTGGCGAGAACTTTCGATTCGGTCGCAGCCAGGCCGGAAACGTGGCAACGCTGCGATCCCTCGGGATCCAGTTCGGCTTCGAGGTCGCGCTCGCCGGCACTCTGTCCGTTGGTGGCGAGGCCGTCAGTAGCACGCGGGTGCGCGACCTCGTGCGGCAGGGCCGAGTGGAACACGCTGGCGATCTGCTCGGCCGCGCCTTCTCGCTCCGGGGACGGATCGTCCGCGGCGACGGAATCGGATCGAGGCGAACGGTCCCGACGCTGAACCTGGCGCCCGAGAGCGAGGTCCTGCCCGGCGATGGCGTCTACGTAACGGCAAGCCTGCTACCGGGCAAGGACGCCTCTCGCGAATCAGTCACCAACGTCGGAGTCCGACCCACGTTCGACGGGCGCCGACGGACCGTGGAAACCTATTTGCTGGGAACCCTGGAGGGCACGCCGCCGGACACGATAGAATTGAGTTTCCTGCGAAAGATCCGGGATGAGCGCAAGTTCCCGTCCGCCGAGTCGCTGAGGGAGCAGATCCGAGCCGACATCGAAGTCGCTGAGCGCTATTTCCGGAAGTCGAATACCCTTTCCGCGGACTCGTCCGCAGCCCTTTGACAATGCCCGAGGCTGTCCGATTCTCGGCAAAGAAAGAGGATTCATGAGCACCCGAATTTCAGCCGCCAAGTGCGCGCACCTGCAAGCTCTCGCCACGGAAGGCGGAATCATCGGCGCGGCCGCGATGGACCAGCGCGGATCCCTCAAGAAGGCGATCGCCAAGGGCAAAGGGATCGGGCCCGGGGACGTTACCGACGAGATGATGACCGAGTTCAAGCTGAGCGTCTCCAAGGTTCTCACTCCCCACGCCAGCGCGATCCTGCTCGATCCCGTCTGGGGCATTCCCGGTGCCGAAGCTCGGTCGTCGAACGCCGGCCTGCTGCTGTCCTACGAGAAGAGCGGTTACGACAACACACAGCCAGGCCGGTTTGCCGACCTGCTGGGCGACTACTCCGCGCGGAGGATCGGTGAGCTGGGTGCGAATGCCGTCAAGATCCTCCTCTACTACACGCCCTTCGAGGATTCGAAGATCAACGACGCCAAGCATGCGTTCATCGAGCGGATCGGAGACGAGTGCGCGGCGAACGACCTGCCGTTCTTCCTCGAATTCGTGGGCTACGATCCGGAGGGCGGCAACGAGAAGGGATTGGAGTTCGCGAAGCGCAAGCCGGAAGTCGTTGCCGAAAGCATGCGCGAGTTCTCGAAGGACCGGTACGGGGTCGATGTCCTGAAGGTGGAGGTCCCGGTAAACATGAGCTTCGCGGCCGACTCCAAGGCCTGCGAAGGACAGAGCGCGTATTCGAAGGCCGAGGCGCTGGCGCATTTCCGCACTGCGGCGGGCGCGGCGGGGAGGCCATTCATCTACCTCAGCGCCGGGGTTTCCAACGAAGTCTTCACCGAGTCCCTGGAATGGGCGGCGGAGGCCGGTGTTAACTTCTCGGGCGTGCTTTGCGGCCGGGCAACGTGGCAAGAAGCGATTCCGATCTACTGCGACAACGGTGTTGGGGCACTTGAGGACTGGCTCGGGGGAAAAGGAGTCGAGAACATCGGCCAGATCAACATGCGCTTGAAACAGGCCACCCCCTGGTACGGCTTCTACGGGGCCAGCAGCGCCGAAGCGCTCGTCGCGTAGGCGGGACGCCTCCCGGGCTAGGCGTCCCCAGTATCTCCGAGCTCGAGCAGCAATTCCTCGTCACGGGAATCCAGCGAGCCGTCCGGCAGAAGTGCCACCTTCAGGAGCAGGTTTGCTTCTCTCGCGGAAGCTTCCGAAGCTGCGTCGCGAAGCGACGCCACGGTGCGGCGGTGCCCGTCCGCAACTGCTGTCCTTAGCCGAAGGCCGAGTTCGGCCGGCTTGCTACCGGCCGCCGGGAACGGATCGATTCCAGCTGGCGATTCCTCGTATCCCAACTCCGCAGTGGTGAAGTCTTCCTCGCCGTTGGCACCGAGACCGAAGCTGACGAGAGCCTCGGGACGGGCTTCCCGCAAGAGGGAATAAGCCTGCCCGACTGGGAACAGGTCGGGACGCGCCTGATAGCCAGCCAGGGGCTTCAGTCGAATGCCAGCCAGCGCAGGATAGCGGTAGGCGATCTCTTGCAACTGGTTGTGCGCATAGCGCACGTAGTGAAGGAAATCCTCGTCGTTCGCGAATCGGTACTCCGGCTGCGGCTCGCTGTATGGGGGGCGGGAGCCGCGCCAGCCTGTCCGGGAGGTCTCGGGCGGAAAGAAGTACGGGTGTCGCCAGTCGGCGGCGTACGAATACGTCAGCAAGAGTCCCAGGGCCCTGCGCTCGCACGATTCGGCCAGTTCGCCGACTAGGTCGCGGCCGCTGCTCTCCAAGCTGTTGAACTCGGTCTCGATCGTGCGGAACAGGCAGAAGCCGTCAGCATGGCGGGCCGTCAGTCCGATGTACCGGGCGCCGCAGGCAACCGCCAGGGCAGCGAGTCGCTCGGCGTCAAAGCCGGCAGGATCGAATCCGGAGATGAGCTCGCCGTAGCGGGCCACCGGAATCCTCTCGTCGAACTGCACCGCAGCTCCGCGCCCGAGCTGCGTATAGACGCCGTACTCCAGAAACAGGCCGCGGCCGGCAGAGAGAAACCAGGCCAGGGCCGCCGCCCGCGGGGCGCTAGAGAACTGCGCCTCGAAACGATTCAGGAAGCTAGGGAACTCACTCTTCGAGCCGGGCTGCAGGACAGTTGTAGAGCATCCAGCCAAGCCCGCGACCGCTGCGAGAACCTCGCGCCTCCGCAGGTACCGGTGATCGCAGACCGCGGGACCCGCCCCGCCCGCCGTCGGATGCTGGACATCAGGCTGCATGTGGGTGCGAACCGGCGGACGCCTAGGCAACTTTCAGGGCGGCAGCCGTTGGGATCCGCCGTCGCGAGCGATGCGCCCAGACTCACGATGGTCGCATATGCATCCCGGCGTCCGCGATTCGGGGCGGTCCAAGCACAGCCGCTCAACCGCACCCCCATGCCCTGGTCGGGACGTGCGCGCCGGCTGGTAGCATGGCTGCATGCGCCGATCAGTTTCCGCCCTTTCGCTGCTCTTGCTGACGCTTGGCTGCGGCGCGCCGCCCGAGCCGCCTGCAGGGAACTCCGGAATCCATGTCGCTCGGCTCTACGAAGCCAATACCGGAGGATATGCCCACTACAGGGTCCCGGCCATCGCCGTCTCGCCAGCGGGCACGGTCATGGTGGTCGTGGAAGCGCGCGCGAGCGCGCGCGGCGACTGGGGCCTGCAGGACATCTTGCTCAAGCGAAGCTTCGATGGAGGGAAGACCTGGGACGAACCGCGCAAGATCGTCCAACTGCGGGACGTCCAGGAACAGAACGAGGCGGCTCTGGCCCAGGGCCTCGCCGAGCCCGGCGTGACGACTTACAACAACATCGTGCCGATCGTGGATCACAGCGAGGGCGCCATCCACTTTCTGTTCTGCAGCGCGTACGCCCGGGCCTATTACATGCGTACCGCCGATGACGGCGAGACGTTCACCGAACCGGTGGAGATCACGGATACGTTCGAACGGTTTCGTGACGAGTACGACTGGAAAGTGATCGCGACAGGACCTGGCCACGGCATCAAGCATTCGAGCGGCCGGCTGATCGTGCCTGTCTGGCTGTCCGACGGCACAGGCGGCCATGCCCACAGACCCTCGATCGTCTCGACGATCTACAGCGACGACGGCGGCGCGACCTGGGAGAGGGGCGATGTCGTTGTCCGGCATCCTGAGCTGAAGAACCCGTCCGAGACGCTTGCAGCGGAGCTGTCAGACGGGACCGTCATGTTGAACATCCGCAATGAATCACCGGAACACAGGCGCGCGGTGGCACGGGGGCCTGACGGGGCTTCGGGCTGGTCCGAGGTCCGCTTCGACGACGCCCTGGTCGAGCCCATCTGCATGGGCAGCCTGCTCAAGGTGGGCGAAGACCTGCTGTTCGCGAACCCGGATAGTACCGAGCCGAGGGATCCGGAGAATCCCGCAGGAAACTGGAAGCGCCAGAATCTCAGCGTCCGGATCAGCGAGGACGACGGCGCCACATGGAAATACAAACGGGTCATCGAGCCCGGGGTCAGCGGCTACAGCGATCTGGCGTCCGACGAGGACGGCAACATCTATTGCGTCTACGAGGACGGCACGCCCACTGACCGAGGGACGCACGTGAAGTATCTCAGCGTTGCCCGTTTCGACCTGGAATGGATCAGGGGAGGCGCGGACCAGTAGGCGCTGGTTGCCCGGCAGGCGTCGCAGTCAGCCCAGGTGCCCGGTCGTCGTGGCGATCCGAACCAGTTCCTTGACGATGCCGGCATTCCCCGGATCGTCAATCGCATTGCGGAATTCCCCGGGGTCGTTTTCCAGGTCGAACAGCTCGCTGCGCTCCCAGCTCAGGTAGTTCAGCTTCCATCGATCCGTACGCACCATGAGAATGGGCGGCTTTCCGACAAACCTGTCGTCGGCAGTGAAGACCCGCCGGCAGAAATAGTACTCGGAGTAGGCGAACTCCCGGGCCACGTGTCGTTGGCCCCGCACGGACGCAGCGAACGAGCGGCCGTCAATTCCTGCAGGCGCATTCAACCCGCATAGCTCCGCCAGCGTGGGAAACAGATCGACCTGTTCGACGATATGCTCCCGAGCCGATCCCGCGCCCTGGCGGTCGGGCGTGCGAACGATGAGCGGGACCTTGACCGACTGCTCGTACATGTTGTGCTTCGTCCACATTCGATGCGCGCCGGCCATTTCGCCGTGATCGGACGTGTAGACGACAACCGTGTTCTTGTCGAGGCCCAGTTCGCGCAGCGTGTCGAACACGCGGCCGACGTTGGCATCCATCTGGGAAACATTGCCGTAGTATCCGCGGATTGCGTCGTGCAACTGCTCGTCCGTCTGCTGGTACCAGCCCCTCTCCTTGGCCCGCACCAGATGTCCATGGAACCCGGTCTCCAGAGCGTTGGGCGAGCGATCCGGAAGCTCGAGTCGCGCGCCGTCGTAGAGGTCCCAATACCTGCGGTGGGGGACGAGAGGCGTGTGCGGCATGAAGAATGAAGCCCACAGGCAGAACGGCTTCGTGCGGTGCTCGCGCAAGAATCCGACGGCCTCCTCCGAGTAGAAGGTGTCCCGAAAGAGCCGCTCAGGCATGGCCGAAGGCCTTCCGGTCGTTCCGCCGCCCTGCCCTTGGTCGTCTCGAAACGAACGGATTTCGGAACGGGTCAGGCGCGATAGGTAGGTATCCGCGTTCACGCGATGGGAGAAGCCGTGGCGACGGCTCTCGTCGACGAAATGCATCTTGCCGATCGCTGCCGTGGAATAGCCCCGGTCGGCGAAGAAGTGCGCTACAGTCCGGGCGTCTGCCGGCAGCGGATCGCTCAGGATCCTGGCGCCGTGCCCGCTCGCGTAATTTCCAGTGATGATCGACCCGCGAGACGGAACGCACACGGGCGACTGGCAGTAGGCCCGCTCGAAGCGCACCCCTTCCGAAGCGATCTCGTCAATGTGGGGCGTCAGGGCCTGGTGGTGGCCGTAGCAGCCCGACGCGCCCGCCTGGTGCTGGTCCGAGCAAAGGAACAGGAGGTTGGCCTGACTGCTCTTGGAGAAGGCAAAGAACGGACCTGCGGAGGCGGCAGCCAGGGTTCGAATCGCGCCTCGCCTGTTCACCGACGCCCACTATATCAGCGCTTCTCTCAAGGCGGTCCACGGGCCGGATCGGTCAGCGCACGGAGCGCGCGAAGCAGTAGACTTCGCCGCTGCGCGAACCGATCACCAGGCGGTCGTCGGCAATCGCCGGCGAAGCGACGATCCGTCCTCCGATCGCGAATTTCCACAGGAGCGAGCCGCTAGCGTGGTCAAGCGCGTAGAGGTTGCCGTCCATCGACGCCACCCAGATCACGTTCCCTGCCAGTAACGGAGACGAATCCACTCTGGAGCGGGTCTCGAACTCCCATTTCAACTTCCCGGTCTCCTCGTCAATCGCGTGCACCCGCTTGTCGCGCCCCCCGATCACGACAAGGCCGTCCCGGACGACCGGAGAGGCAAAGAACTCGAAATCCGTCACCGGATGGTCGTAGCGCCATGTCACTCGCCCCCCCTCCCAGTCGATCTTGAGCACCTCGTAACCGGCCGTACCCACGTACGCGGATCCCCCAACGATCGCAGGAGAGGCGGCCACGTAGTCCTTCATGTCCACGAACGAGTCCTCGACGCCCGTTCCGATATCGATGATGCGGAGCTTCCCGTCGCAACCGGTGATGAACGTCTTGCCCCCGACCACAGCCGGGCTGGAATTGACGCGGTCGTCCGTTTGGTATTTCCAATTGACCTCTCCGGTTACGGGGTGGAACGAGTACAGATTGGTGTCGTAGGACCCGACCAATACCGCCTCGTCGCTGCAATATGGCGACGAAAGGATCTCGGCGAACGTCTGGTAGACCCACTTCCTCGCTCCAGTCTCGATATCCACGGCGTGGAAGAACCCCTCCTCGTCGCCGAAGTAGACCGTGCGGTCCAGTACGCACCCCGACGCCGGAACGCCCAGGTTGGCCTCGTAGACCCACTTGGCCTTTCCTGTCTCGAGATCGACGGCGTGAAATCTCCCGTCCATCTCACCGAAGAAGACGGTGCCGTCGACGATGATCGCAGTCGAGTCGACACCGCCAGGGGCCTCGTAAACCCACTCGACATCCAGCGGAGGGTCGAACGCCGAGTCCGCGATCGCGTTGCGATCGCTGTTGCCCAGAAACAGCGGCCAGTCGGAGGCCAGCGACGGTTGCGACGGGACCCACGCCAAAGCGAGCAGCGAAATCCAGGCGTGGATCGCGTAGTGCCTGCCACTGGCTGGGCGCTCGCCACGATGCGTTGTCGGCATGCTTGCTTCGAAACTCATTGCTCAGCGAAAACCGTGATGCCGCGGGGGCTTCTAGAAGGTCGCGATCGGATTGAACGGGCTGCCTGTTCCGCCGCCAACGGCGATCGGAGCGGCCGTGACCAGGAATTCCCAGCGGCCCTGGCGAGCGGCCTCCTCGGCAACTGCCTCGAGGTCCAAGTTGTCGAATATGGGCATGCCCATGGCAATGATCACCAGCTGGTGGATCGGCTGGCCGACCCCCTGCACGAGGGAAGGAGAGACGTCGCTTGCCGCGTCGCTCCCCAGAATCGCCGCGTCCCGGCCCTTCAGCCACGCTGCGCAAGAGGCATGCAGGCCTGCGGACTTGTTCGAAACGTCCCAAGGCCCGTCCTTGTCGCGCTTGGCCCATCTCCCGGTCCGAATCAGCACCACGTCACCGCTGCCAACCCTCGCGCTCGCCTTGTTCTCCCACGCGTCCAGGTCCGAAGGATAGATCGGCGTGCCCGGCTCGAGCCAATCGACACCCTTGAGCCTCGGGATGTCCATCAGCACGGCGCGCGCGAAGATCCCCTCCTTGAAGTTCGTCACCGCCAGCCTCGGCGCGCCCTCCGCGACGACCTCGGCCTGGTCGAAACCGTTGTACATCTTGCCGTTGAAAGCCATGTGGCAAAGCGAATCCATGTGCGTATGGGCATAGCCGTGATAGCTCACCTGGAAGTCGTCGGACACGAACTGGCCCGGGTTGTTCAGACCCACGTTCAGCATCGTGTGCTTGAACGGCCGGGGATTGTCGATGGCCTCCTCTTTCTCCACGTCCCGGGCCAAGGAGACGGAAATGCCCTTCGACACGAGTTTCGCGGCTGCCAGCCTGGTTTCTGGGGTAATCAGGTTGATCGCGCCCCTCTGGTCGTCATCCCCCCAGCGCCCCCAGTTCGAGAGCGACCGCATCCACTCGTCCACGTCTGCCTTCGTGACGGTCGGCTGGCCGTATGCGCAGGCAAGAGCGAGCAGCACGGTCGGCAGGAAAATCTTCTTCCTCACGTCAACAGCTTATCAACCCCGCTTGGCCTTTCAGATGCGGGTGCCGCCCCGCGAAGTCCACCGTTCCCGGGCCACGATGCCGGTCCCTTCCTCGATCCGGATCAAGGCGTTTGCAGCCACCGCGCTGAACGATTCGGACGCTCCCGAGGGCCACCGGACTTCGAGATCCGCCTCCCTTTCGCTGCCCAGCCCGAAATGGAGCCGGCTGTCGTTCGCGGAGTGGAAGCTCGACTGGCTGAGGACGGCCTGAGCCTGGGCGCGCCCGCCGTATCTGGCGACGACTGTGGCCCCGATGGCGCTGCGGTTCGACTTTGTTCCCACAAGCTTGACTTTCAGCCAATTGCCGTCGCCGGAGAGGTCGTTCCTGAGCAGGGACGGCGGCTCGTTGAGGTTGACGACCAGGATGTCCACATCGCCGTCATTGTCGAAGTCCCCGAATGCGCAGCCCCGGCTGCACTTCGCCTCCTCGATTGCTGGCCCCGCTTCGGAGAAGAGCTGCTCGAACTCTCCGCCGCCGAGATTCCGGAAGACAACCCGCGGCGTGGCAGCGGGATAGCGGTCGAACTCCCGCGCCACCTGGGGATAGACGCTGCCGGTCACGAAGAAGATGTCGGGCAGTCCGTCGTTGTCGAGGTCCGTAATGCCGGCGCCCCAGCCCACATACCGGGTCTCGACACCGATACCGGAGCGAAGCGTCATGTCGTCGAAATAGCCGGCTCCATCGTTGCGGTAGAGGATGTTCGTGTCGTCAGAGAAGTGTGTCTTGAACAGGTCGAGCTGACCGTCGACGTTGTAGTCGCCAACGGCAACCCCCATGCCGGCCTGCTCGGCGCCATCCTCGCTGACGGCGCATCCGCGTTCCAGCGCTTCCTCCGCGAAGGTCCCGTCCCGGTTGTTGCGGTACAGCAAGCTCGGGCTCGAGTCGCAGGCCACGAAGATGTCCTGCCAGCCATCGCCATCAAAGTCTGCGGCAACGGCTGTAAGAGCGTAGCTCTCCGTGGCCGACGCAATGCCCGAATCGTCACTCACGTCTGTGAACGTGCCGTCCCCGTTGTTCCGGTAGAGCAGGTTCCGGCCGCGACGCAGTCCTCGCGGCCCGCAAACGACTGGCACTCCCTTCCAGACGCAGACGGACGATTCTCCCGGAAGCGGGACCGACTCGAAGTCGAATTCCAGGTAGTTCGCGACGAAGAGATCCAAGTTGCCGTCGCGGTTGCAGTCGACAAACGTGCAGCCAGAGCCCCAGCGCACGTCTTCCCTCGCCAGTCCAGCGTCCTCGGTGACGTCCGTGAAGGTGCCGTCCCCGTTGTTCCGGTAAAGAGCGTTCTGTCCCCAGTAGGTGACGAACAGGTCGTCGAATCCGCTGTTGTTGTAGTCGCCTACGCAGACGGCTGATGCCCAGCCGCTGCGGCTGAGACCCGCGTCTTCGGTCACATCCGTGAACGTGCCGTCTCGGTTGTTGCGATAGAGGCGGTTGGTAGCACCCGGGGGAATGGACTCCAGCGTGCGTCCGTTCAGCACGAAGATATCAAGCCAGCCGTCGTTGTCATAGTCGAGGAAAGCGGCTCCGCAGCCAATGGTTTCCAAGATGTACCGCGGATTGTCTGCAGAGCCGTAGACGGTCGGATCAGTCAGGCCGGCGGCGTGCGCCACGTCCGTGAAGCGGGCGCCGAACGGGAGGCCGGATGCACGGGGTCGTGCCTGCGGACGGACCCCCCTGGAAGCAACGCCCTGCGCGTGAAGCCGGGCGGAACCGACGCACGCGAGAGACAGGACCTGCCGTCGGGTCAGCCGCCGGCCCATTCCGTCACTTTATCAGCGAGTCGCATTGGGAAAGGAATGCAACAGGGCACGTGGCTCGAGACCGTGCACGAACGACCGGCGGCCGCCAGGCGAGCGATTTCGTCTGGTCACCCGGCGCGAGTCGGAGCCAACGCGGAATCGAAACGGAGCGCTCGCCCGTGGCATCAAGACGGAGCGCAAGGGGATCGGCCGGCCAGGAAGTCGCGCTAGAGTAAGGGCAATCGAAGGGCCCGGCCGTTGGCGGAGGCGCTGTGGGAGTGCACTGCGGACTCGTCGGTCAGATCGGGCCCCTGCGCCTTTCCGGTGAGCAGTCAGACCGTCACGCTTGCACTGGTGGTTGGGGCGGCAGTGCTTTCAGGCACAGCCTGGGCACAGACGGCGGACGAGGCGCTGGCTCGCGGAACCCGTCTCCAGAATGCAGGGGACCTAGAGGGTGCGGTAGCGGCCTTTCGGGAAGCCGTTCGGCTCGCTCCGAGCCGAGTCGACGCGGTATCCAGCCTGTCGCTCGCATACCTGCGACAAGGCCGCCCCGTGGAAGCGATTCCGGGCCTTCGCAAGGCGCGGGCGGCAGCCCCGCAACATCCCGGAGTTGCGTACTTTCTCGGACTGGCTTACTTTCAATCCGAACGCTTCGCTGACGCGCGCCAGGAACTGGAGTGGGTCCTCGAGCGGCAGCCAACCAACCACCAGGCATTGCACCTTCAGGGGCTCTGCCTGCTCAAGCTGAATCAACTCGTGCAGGGGATCCGAGCCCTCGAGCTGGTGCTGCAGGCCGATCGCGCAAACCGCCAAGCCGCCTATACACTGGGATCGGCCTACATCCGGAACGGCCAGATCCCGGAGGCCTAGGCTCTTGTGGGTCGGCATCTTGCGAACGACGATCGGCCGGAAGCCCTGCTGATCAAGGGATCCTTGCGGCTCGCGCAGAAGGACTACTCGGAAGCCTTGGCCACGCTGGAACGTGCGAGCGCCTCCGGGGAGCGGCTTCCGACGCTGCACTCCCAGATCGGAGTTGCGCTGCTATACGAAGGCAGACGAGACAGGGCGGCGGAAGAATTCCGGGCCGAACTGGCGACCAATCCCGACGACTTCAACGCGAACGCGTTCCTCGGATGGCTTGTCCAGCAGGACGGTGATTCAAGGAGGGCGCTTAGGCTGCTGGGGACCGCATACGCACTGAACGAGGGCGACACCGGTGTCCAGTACCTGCTTGCGCAAGTCCATAGCTCGCGCGGAAGCTGGGCCGATGCCCAGGCATTGCTCGAACAAGTCGTAGAAGCCCATCCGGCCTTCGCTCCGGCGCACGTGATGCTGGCTCGCGCTTATGCCAAGCTGAAGCGGACGGACCTGTTCCGCAAGCAGCAAGAGATCATCGCGGAACTGAACGCTCGGCAGCAGGAGCAGGACCTTCAAGGGGTGGATCAGCTCTACGACGGCAGGGTCCTTTCAATGCCTCAGCAGTGACATGGAGGCCCGCCACCCGAATCGCATCAGAATGAACCCGCGCTGCCCATCGCCCCGGTTCGTCGCCTGTGCTGCCGTGCTGGCCTGCACGAGCCCCGCACCCGACTCAGCCCATGGTCAATCCCCGTCCGCAGTACGGCCGGCGTCAATCCGGTTCGAGCCGGTTGCACCCGAGACGAGCGGGATTCGCTGGACCCATACCAACGGGATGTCCGAAGAGCGCCATCTGCCCGAGACGGTCGGGGCCGGTTGCGCGTTTCTCGATTTCGACGGCGACGGTTGGATGGACATCTATTTCGTGAACAGCGGCCCCTCGGATTTCTACAATCCCCCGGAGCCGCTGTCGAACGCCCTTTACCGGAACAACCGCGACGGCACGTTCACCGATGTCACAGCGGCTGCCGGAGTCCAAGGCGGCGCATTCGGCATGGGCGCGGCCGCCGCCGATTACGACGGCGACGGCGACACCGACCTGTTTGTCACTTCCTACGGTCGCAACCTGCTGTTCCGGAACCGCGGTGACGGCACGTTCGAGGAGACGGCCGAAGCGGTCGGCCTCGAATCGAAGGGTTGGTTCACGGATGCGGTCTGGTTCGATTACGACAACGACTCGCATCTGGACCTGTTCGTCTCGGGCTTCGTCTCGTACAGCGTCGCCGAGTCCAAGTATTGCGGCGACAACGAAGCGGGAAGGCGGCACTACTGCATTCCCCGTTCGTTCCGACCGACCAGGTGCCTGCTGTACCGCAACAACGGCGACGGGACGTTTCGCGACATGAGCGACGACTCCCGCATCTCGAGCGTCGGAAGCAAGGCGTTCGGGGCCGTTGCCACGGACATCAACAAGGATGGGGCCCTGGATCTCTTCGTGGCGAACGACACGATCCAGAACTTCCTCTTCGTCAACCAGGGTGACGGGACGTTCTCCGAAGAGGGTCTGCTATTGGGCGTCGCCTATAGCGATTCCGGGCTGCCGCGTTCCGGCATGGGGGTCGATGCCGCCGATTACGACGGGGACGGCTGGCAGGACCTGTTCGTCGCGAATATCGACCAGGAAATGTTCAGCCTCTACAGAAACCTCGAGGGACAGGACTTCCGCGACGCGTCGGTCGAGGTGCGCCGCGAGACGAGGCTTTATAGCGGATGGGGCTTGAAGTTCTTCGACTTCGACAATGACGGCGACCCGGACCTGATACTCGCGAACGGCCACCCCGACGACATGATCGGCCTCTTCAAGCCACTGGTGACCTACCGCCAGCAGCTGCTGCTGTTCGAGAACACGGGGGAGGACCTCCTCAACATCAGCAGGAATGCCGGGAAAGTGTTCGAGGGCAAGTACTCGTCGCGCGGGCTTGCAGTCGGAGACTTCGACAATGACGGGGACGGGGACGTGCTTGTCTCCAACAACGGAGAAGCACCGATTCTCTTGCGGAACGACACCGAAACCGGAAACGGCTGGATCGGCCTGCGGCTGGTGGCGAGCGAGAGCAACCCGTTCGCGGCCGGTGCGATTGTGACCTGGAAGGCCGGCACCGGGGAGCGCAGCCGATTCCGGGCCAGCGGCGGCAGCTACCTCTCATCGCATGATCCCAGGGAACTCCTCGGCCTCGGGCTCGCGAAACGAGCCGAATGGATCGAGGTCCGCTGGCCGAGCGGCACGGTCGACCGCTTGGAGGACGTGCCCGCCGGCCGGTACCTCGATGTCGTCGAGGGCCGTGGCATGGCGCCATAGGCCCTCGGGGCCCTAAAGACCGCTAATGTACTCTGGAATTTGGCGATGCCCGGCAGCAGCGATCGCAAGCGGCTACAGCAACAGCACCGCGAGGAGGGCCGGCTCCCTCCTGGGCAATCCCTCACGCTGAAGTGGCCCGTCCTGCATGTCGGATCGATCCCGAAATTTGATCCCGCCGCCTGGAGGTTCTCGGTTCGCGGACTGGTGGACCAGCCCTTCGAGCTGACCTGGGCGGAGTTCCAGGCCCTCCCGCGCGTGCGGGTGCAGGCGGACTTTCACTGCGTGACCACCTGGAGCAAGTTCGACAACGTATGGGAAGGAGTCTCCGTGCGGACGATCGTCGAACGCGCCAAGCCGACCAGGGAGGCTCGATTCGTGATCCAGCACTGCGATGGCGGCTATACGACGAATACCCCTCTCGACGACCTGCTCCGAGAGAACGTCTTGCTTGCCGACAGCCACAGCCCCGAGCCGCTGACGCCGGAGCACGGCGGCCCGCTGCGCATGGTAGTGCCGCACCTGTACGCGTGGAAAAGCGCGAAGTGGATACGAGGACTGGAGTTCGTCGACAGAGACCGTGCCGGTTTCTGGGAAGAGCGGGGCTATCACATGTACGGCGACCCGTCACGCGAGCAGCGCTTCGGCTAGGTTCCGACCGATGCTGAACCGACTCCTCGGCAGACTGCTGGGAGGGCGCGCGACGCAGCCGCAGGAATTGCGCGGGCGTCCCCAGATCCGACGGGAGAAGGCGTATGCCGCAGACAGCGGCTACGTCTACCAATACACCTACGAAGGCTATCGGAATGTTGCTCGCGACGGGGCGGACGGGCGGGAGTATGTATTCCGGTGCACCTCGGACCGGTCCGCGCACTTCTCGATCACAGTCTTTGCTCCGGGCGAGAGTTTCGCGTCGTGGGAGCGTGACACGGGAAGGGAGCTCAGCGAGGTCGAACGTTACGCGGTCGTCAAAATGCGCCTGTTCGAGATCTTCGACGAGACGGTTCACATCCGGGATGACTATGTGGAGCGGCTATCCGAAGACGATGTCGACCGGCAGGTCGAAGCGCTCGACCTTTGATTCGGAGGCGAACGTACAATGGGCGCATGAGGGGTCGTTCCGCCTGTCTCGTCGTGGCGCTCGCGTCGCTCTCGTGCCAGACGGGACCGCCGTCCCAGGACAGCGAATTCGTCGCCCTGGCGAATCGCTACATCGGCGACCTGCTCGAGGAGCACCCGGAATTCGCGACTGCGTTGGGCGACCACACGCACGACGGGCGGCTTAACGACTACTCCGCTGAGGCGGTGGCTCGCGGCATCGAGGCAAACAAGCGCTACCTGCAGGAACTGGAGGCCATCGACCCCTCCAGGCTGGACGGCGCCAACGCCGTCGACTACGAGATTCTGGCCAACGCGCTGCGCTTCGCCATCTGGTCTGCCGAAGAACTGCGCGAGCACGAGTGGAATCCTATGCGATACGGGGTCGGTGACGCCTTGTACTCCCTGCTGGCAAGAGACTTCGCTCCGCTCGAGACGCGGCTCGCAAGCCTCGGGCAACGGCTCGGCGGCGTGCAAGCGGTAGTTGACGCGGCAAGGGCGAATCTGGAGAACCCGCCTCGTGTACACACCGAGACCGCAATCCGGCAGAACGACGGTGTCATCGCGCTGATCCGCGACGAGTTGGACTCGTTCCTGGCCGACGCTCCGGGCATGGACACGGAACTCGCTCCGGCACGCGAATCGGCCCTGAGTGCCTTGGAAGATTACGGCCGGTGGCTACGAGAAGACCTCTTGCCCCGTTCGAGCGGGGACTTCCGAATCGGCGAGGAGAAGTTCAGGAAGAAGCTGGCCTTCACGCTCCACTCGGACCTCACGATGGAAGTGATCCTCGAAAGGGCCCAGAAGCGGCTTGCGGAGCTTCAGAATGAGCTCTATGAGACGGCCCTGCCGCTCTACCGGGAGTCCAATCCGGGCGCGAGTGAACCAGAGACCGGCGACAGGCGCGCCGTGGTCCGTGCAGTGCTGGGCGAACTGGCGGACTCGCATCCCACAGATTCGTCAATCGTCGAGGACGCGAGAGGTGCCCTCGAGGCAGTAACCGCGTTCACGCGGGAACGGAATCTGGTGACAGTGCCGGAAGAGCCGCTGAGAATAATCGTCATGCCGGAATTCCGTCGGGGCGTGTCGACCGCGTATTGCGATTCGCCCGGGCCCTTGGAGGAGAACGGGGAGACATTTTATGCCATCTCGCCGACACCGGAGGACTGGTCCGCCGAACGCAAGCTGTCGTTCTATCGCGAGTACAACGATTACATGCTGCAGGATCTGACCGTTCACGAGGCAATCCCCGGTCACTACCTCCAGATCGCCCACTCAAACCGGATGCAGGCGCCGACGTTGATTCGCTCGATTTTCTACTCGGGGACATTCGTCGAGGGCTGGGCGGTATACGCAGAACAGGTCATGGTGGAGCACGGCTATGGCGGGGCGCGATTCAAGATGCAGCAGCTCAAGATGCTGACTAGGGCCGTGATCAACTCCATACTCGACCAGAAGATCCATGCCGGTTCGATGACCGAGCAGGAGGCCATGGACATAATGCTCGAGGAGGGCTACCAAGAAGACGGGGAAGCGGCGGGCAAGTGGGTGCGCGCGCAGCTCACCTCGGCCCAGCTTTCCACGTACTTCGTGGGAATTGCGGAGCACAATGATTTGCGACGGGACTGGCAAGCCGCCAACGGGCCGATCGAGGAGTGGAGGACCTACCACGACACGGTGCTCTCCTATGGCTCGCCTCCAGCGAAGTTCGTGCGGGGATTGCTGGGCCTTTAGATCCATGGGAAGCAGGCAGCCGCGCTCCAAGGCGCCAGGGCACGCACCAGGCCAAGCCGCGAATCGAATCCGGCAACGGCTCGTGACACCAGCGGCGGGCGTTCCAGTCATGGCCGTCGCGATGTCGGCAGCCGTGCTCGGAGGGGCTTGCTCGGTCAAGAAATTCGCTGTCCGGCAAGTGGGCGACGCCCTTTCGTCGGGGACCTCCGTCTACGAGACCGATCCCGACGTGGAGCTTGTGGGAGGTGCCCTTCCGTTCAGCCTGAAGCTGGTTGAGAGCTTGCTGGACGTTACGCCGCGCCACCGAGGTCTGCTGGTGACAGCGGCTAAGGGGTTCGCCCTGTACTCTCTGGCCTACGTCGACACGCCCGGCGAAATCCTGGTCGAGGAAGACTTCGAGCGGGGGAAAGCCCTCCGGGAGCGCGCCAAGAAGCTCTACTTGCGATCGCTCGCCTTCAGCATGCGGGCGCTGGAGTCGGCCTATCCGGGGATTACCGACGACTTCAGAACGGGATCCCGGCAGGCCGCGAGCCGCGTGAAGAAAAAGGACGTGGATCTCCTGTACTGGGCAGGCGTAGCGCTCGGGCTGTCGATTTCAACCGACCCGACCGATCCGCGCATGGTCGTACGGCTTGGAGAGGTGGACGCGCTGCTGGACCGGGCCATGGCGCTCGAGGAGTCCTGGGACCGGGGCTCTCTTCACGAGTTCAGGCTGCGCCTGGAGGCTGCCCGGCCGGGCGGAGGAGACTCCGAGGTGATGGCCGACAGCTACCACCGGGCCCGGGAACTCTCGGCAGGTGAGCGTGCGGGCCTGTACGTTGCCTACGCCGAAGCGTCCGCCGTGCCGGCCCAGGACCGGGAGCTGTTCAGCGAGATGCTCGACAAGGCGCTTGCCGTGGACCCGGACGAATTTGAGCAGTATCGCCTGCTGAACCACCTGGCGCACCGCCGTGCCCGCTGGCTGCGGTCCCGCGTGGACGATCTGTTCTTCTGAGGCCCGGCCGGCCGCGCGTGCCGCGCATATACTGAGGAAGGCTCCCCAGGCTCGCTTGGGTTAGCCGGTTGCACTGCTCTCTCTAGCTTGAGCTAGCGGAACCGATGTTGTGGGTGTCAGGCGACAAGCTGGGCAGTTCAGGGCCTCGCAGGTGACTCTTGGGTCGAGTGCCCGGCAGTGTCATCCGGTTCGGGAATTCGAATGAGAAGGCTTCATTTGGCCGCGAGCGTGGTCTTGGTGGCGGTCGTAGCGATTTCCGTCTTCGCTGACCTGGCCTCCGCGCAGAGGCGTCGCGTCAACAAGGTCAAGCTCGGCACGATCGCTCCCAAGAACAGCGTCTACCACGAGGTGCTGCTGCGCATGCGGCAGTCCTGGAGGGAGATCTCGAACGGCAGCGTCGACCTGACCATCTACCCAGGGGGCGTCGCTGGAGACGAGGTCACCATGTTGCGCAAGATGCGGGCCGGCCAGATGCACGCGGCCCTCATATCGGGCAGCGGGATGTCGTTCCTGGACGAGGGCATCAGCGCGCTTCAGGTGCCGTTGATGTTCGATTCCTTGGAGGAGTTTGACTTCGTCCGCTCAAAGTTGGCTCCGACATTGGAACAGAGGCTCAGGGAAAAGGGGTTTACGGTACTGGGATGGGGCGATGCGGGATGGGCTTACTTCTTCGCGGTCCGGGAATTCCGCACTCCCACCGAATTGCGGGAGATGAAGCTCTATACGTCCAAGGGCGACGACGAGATGCTCCGGCTGTTCTCTGAATTCGGTCTCAATGCGGTTCCGCTCGACCTGACGGAACTGCAGGCGAATCTCGAGACGGGATTGGTTGATGTCTTCGCTGTACCGCCCTTGGTCGCGGCAGGGTACCAATGGTTCGCATCGGCACCGCACATGCTCGACATGCGCTTCGTGCCGATCGTAGGTTCGGTGCTGATCGACAACGATGTCTGGGATGCGCTGCCGGAGGACCAGCAAGTGCTGATGCGGGAAGCTGCCGCGCTGGCCGCGCAGGAAATCCAGAGCGCCGTGCGGAATCAGGAAAAGGCGGCTATCGAGGAAATGACGAAGTACGGGCTGAAGGTGATCAGGCCGGACGAGACAGCCCTCGCGGAATGGAGGCGGGAGGTCGACAAGGCGTACCCCGGCCTCCGCGGACGGTACGCCCCCGCGGAGCTGATGGATGAGGCCCGGAGCTGGCGAGACAGCCACAGGGCAAGATGGGGGGAATCCCGACCGGCCGGATCGGCTCCGAGCCGCCAATGACCCCATGACCTGCCCAGCAGGCCGACTCAATCCAAAACCGGCGCGGGCGAGCCACCGCCGCTAACTGCGGGACGGACAGTCATCGTCTATAATCCGCATCGAAATGAGTGGATTCAACCGCCGCGAATTGCTGGCCCTAGCGGCCGTCTCGACCGCGTCCTCGGCGGCTGGCGACGCGTCGGGCAGGCCGACGCTGTGCCTGTTCACGAAGCATCTTCCGCATCTCGGCTACAAGGATCTCGCGAGCACAATCCGCGATCTCGGATTCGGCGGGGCCGACCTTACCACTCGACCGCGCGGCCATGTGCTGCCGGAGAACGTCGAGCGGGACCTTCCGAGAGCCCACGAGGCACTGGCGAGCGAAGGGATCGAACTGCCGATGATCACCACAGGGCTGCTCTCCCGCAACGATCCCGCGGCCCGTCCCACGCTCTACACCGCAGCAAAGCTAGGCATTCCTTACTTCAAGATCGGCTACTACCGGTATCGCGGCTTCGACGACTTGGACGGGTACCTGAGACTGGTCAAGTCCGAGGTGGAGGGCTTGGCGGCGATTGCCGGGCACGCCGGAATCACTGGCGGATTCCACAACCATTCCGGCACCTATGTCGGGAGCGCGCTTTGGGACCACTGGTGGATCCTGCGGGACACCGCTCCAGGGCATGTCGGCTTCTACTTCGACCCTTGCCACGCCACGATTGAGGGAGGCTCGGCCGGCTGGGAGATCGGGTTCCATCGGCTCAAGGACCGCCTGAAGATGGTAGCCTGCAAGGACTTCTACTGGGAGAGGATTGAGGGGAAGTGGAAAGCTCGGATGTGCCCTTTGGGCCAGGGCATGGTGGACTACCCGAGATTCTTCAGGACCCTCGCGGCAAGCGGGTTCTCCGGCCCGATTTCCCTCCACGTCGAGTACAAGATCGAAGCGCCCAGCGAAGCGAAGAGGATCGAGAAGGAACTGCAGGCAATCGAGACGGACTTCAGGTACCTGAAATCCCAGTTCGAGGCGTCGTTCGGCGATTCCTAACGATTCCGGGTCCGTCGCGAGCGAGAGACGAAGCAGCCGAGCACCCAGTGCCGTCCGCGCAACCAAGGCTCGGTCATTCGAGCGTGAAGTTTCCGGGATGTATCGAGGAGTCTCCTCGCACGAGGATGCTGCGGCCGACGGAACCCTCCAACTCATCCAGGTGTGAGTTCGATTTCTGCCTGAAGGACTTGGCGATCTCCGGATGGACACGTAACGTGAGGTCGCCGCTCCTCTTCCCTTCGCCCTTTTTGCTGTTGGCGGCAATCCGGTTCGCCGCAGAGAAGATCTCCGACAGCACGGTGGCAGACGACTTGACGGTGCCGGCCCCCGAACAGGCGGCGCATGGCGTGCACAGGGCCCGTTCAAGGGACTGGCGAACAGCCTTCCTGGTGATCACGACCAGTCCGAACTCATTGAAGGGCAACAGGCGTGTCGGCGAGCGCATTTTCTTGAGCGCGTCCTGCAGTACTTGCTGCACGGCCTGACGGTTCTTGCGGTCGTCCATGTCGATGAAGTCGATCACGATGATCCCGCCCAGGTCCCTCAGCCGCAGCTGGCGGGCGATCTCTTCAGCGGCTTCCAGGTTCGTTTTCAGAACCGTGTCCTCCAGCCGGTTGGACTTGCCCACGTACCTGCCCGTGTTCACGTCGATCGCCACGAGCGCCTCGGTCTGGTCGATCACGATATATCCTCCCGACTTCAACCAGACCTTGGGCTTCAATGCCCGTTCCAGGTCCTTCGAAATGCCGAAGGAGTCGTGAATGGGCTGGGCTCGCGTGTAGAGCTTGACCCGCTCTGTCATTTCCGGATGGAACCGCTCGACGAAGCGCATGACCCGCTCGAACTCGTCCTCGGAGTCGACCCAGACCTTCTTGTAGCTCTGCCCGAGGTTGTCACGCAAAACGCGCTCGACGATGTCGAGGTCGCTATGGAGCTTGGCAGGGGCTTTTCTCTTCTGCGCCTTTTCCTGAAGGCCGGCCCAGAGCTTGTGCAGGAAGTCCATGTCCGCGACGAGGACCTCCTCGCTCACGCCGCGGGCGGCGCTGCGAACAACGAACCCACCTGCCTTGTCTTTGGAGTGCTTGTCGACGATCGTCCGGAGACGGGTGCGCTCTGATTCGGGTTGTATCTTCCGGGCGACGCCGTTGTGCTTGGCCGTCGTCATGTAAACCATGTACCGTCCGGGTAGCGAGACATGCGAGGTGATTCGGGCGCCCTTGGTGCCAACCGGTTCCTTGGTGACCTGCACGATCAGTTCCTGCCTAGCCTTAAGCAAGTCCTTGATGTTGGCCTCAGGACCAGGCTGCCGATCACGCGGGGGCATTGCGGCACCCTTGGATCCATCGCTCCGGGCCCGTCCCCTGGGACGCCCGTCTTGGGAGCGCTTCCCTGACGCCTGGCGACGGCCGGGCCTCTTCTTGGCAGTCTCGGTGGAAGCACCCGAACCGGCCCGACCGGCGGCCTTTTGAGCGGTCTGAGCCCTCGATGCACCCCTCCTCGGTCCACGACGGCGCCTGCGGGGTTCGGAATCGGGTTTCGCCGTGGCTTCCTTCGCAGGGGTAGCCGCGCTGCTATCCACCTTGCGCTTGATCCAGTCGATCAATCCGAGTCGCAGTTCGACGATCGTCGGGGGTCCCGACACGGACGCCTCGCGCTGCGGAGGCCGGTCGTCTTGCTCGGCCGAACCGACGTCCGAAGCACTCCCGTCGGATGGGGGGGGAGCCTCGCCCCGCTGGCTGGCAGCATCTGCCTGCTTGCCTTCCGGCCCGTCGGGAGGTGGGCTCTCCCGGTACTTCGCGATCGACTCGCCCGGCAACACCGAGATCGGGGTCTCGACCTCTTCACCGAGCCGCTCCGCAGGTTCCTGATCCTGGGACGCCGACGTCAGGGAATCGCCCGACTTGGGTGCCAAATGGACGTCGTCGCTCCCTTCGCCTCGCCCGGGACGGCGGCGACGGCGTCCGCGACGGCGCGATGGCTTCGTCGAGCCGCTCTCCGCGAAGTGTTCCGGTCCCGACGGCTGGGCTTGGTCCGACGAGCCCCTCGAACCGCCCTCCGCTTGCGTCGACTCCTCATCGGAGGCCTCAGGCCCGGAACTCAATGGTTGGATCGGTTCCGCCTCGATCGGCCCGGCGTCCAGATCATCCTCCATCCCTTCGGACGCATCCAGCACGTCTGTCACATAGAGGAATGCGTCGCGCTGGAGCCCGAGATTGACGAATGCGGACTGCATGCCCGGCAGCACCCGGGTCACACGCCCCTTGTAAATGCCGCCGCTCAGTGCCTTCCGCGCATGGTGCTCGACATAGATTTCGACGAGGCGGTCATCCTCCACGACCGCCACGGTCGTCTCGATCGGATTTGATGAGATGACTAGTTCCTGAGACATGGGTTTTCCCAAGGAAGCTCGGCAGTCGGCTTGGCGCCGCTACTGCGAATTCCACTAGAGCCGTACAGTTCATGCATTCACCGCGTCGGTCGAATTCACTCTCCAACTGCGTCGCGGCAATCCGCGACCGGCTCGGACGCGCCAATCTCGCCCGGCGACGAGCGGAGCCCCTTGCATTCCGCAGGGCTCGGACGCCCGTTCGAACCAGGACAGCACGGATCCATGATCCGCTGGCCGAGTCCTTCCCGTTTAGCCTTTCCTTCTTGGTGCCGGCGACGCTGCCTGGGCCGGCAAACGATTCTCAATTCACGAAGCGGCGGAGCCGCACGTTGTTGACCAAGCCCAGCATCGCCAGGAAGGTCACCAAGTTTGATCCTCCGTAACTCATCAGGGGCAACGGCAGACCGGTGACCGGCAGCTTGTTGGCCACCATCCCGACATTGACCACGATATGGAACAGCAGCAGGGCCGCGACGCCCATGGCGATCAGCGTCCCTTCCGCGTCCGTCGCCGACTGCCCGGTTTGCACGATTCGCATGAGCAGGGCGTAGTAAAGCGCCAGCACGACCGCGATGCCCACAAAGCCCCTCTCCTCTCCGAATGCCGCCAGGATGAAGTCCGTGTGCGGGGTCGGCAGGAAGCGCAGCTGCGTCTGCGAGCCTTGGATAAAGCCCTGTCCCCAGATGCCGCCGGAGCCGACGGCGATCTTGGACTGCAGGATTTGGTATCCCGTGCTGCGGGGAGACTCGTCCGGGTTCATGAAGCCCGTTATCCGATCCTGCTGGTACGGCTTTAGTAGCGACCATGCGAACGGTGTGAGCATGACTCCGATCAAGCAAACACCGACAAGGTACTTCATCCGGATCGTCGACATGAACAGTGCCATGCCAAAGAGCGGAAGCATGCTCAGTGCGGTGCCCAGATCCGGCTGAAGCACCACGAGCGCGAATGGCGCGAAGAAAAGCAGCGCGACAATCGCGAAGCCTCGAAGACTCAACGACTTGGTCGAGTACTCGCCAAAGTACTTCGCTACCACCAAGACTAGCACTACCTTCACGAACTCGGAAACCTGGACCGAGACGCCGAGCGGCGTGGGCAGCCAGCGGCGCGCCCCGTTGATCGGATCCGTGAACGCAATCACAGCGATCAGGCCCAAAACTCCAAGCACCCAGAGGACGGGCGAGGCATTGACGCTGGCGTGGTAGTCCACGTGAGACGCGATCCAGAACATCACGCCACCCAGCAGGAGCCAGCCGACGTGATTCGCGTAGGCGTCCTGAAAGCGCGTGTTGAGGGTGGCGCTGTAGACCTGGACCAAGCCCAGAAGCGAAATCGCGAGGACGAGCCCGCACATGGTCCAGTCAAAATCGCGGAACCAGTCGCCCCTGCCGCTAGCCGGACGCGCCATCAACCGTCCCCACCCGTTGAACCCGCCAAGGTGCCGTCGAGGTCGGTCGAGGACATTCCATGGCGATTCAAGAGCCAGACCTGCATCACGTCCCTGACCAGCGCAGCCGCGTAGTAGCTTTTCTTTCCGTTCTCGAGCAGGGCGGCAACAACGATTTCCGGGTCGCGACAGGGCGCGAAGCCGACGAACCAAGCGTCGTCCTCGAAGTCCTCCCGGTTGGCCCTGAGGCGCAGGTCGTTTGACACCCGCTGGGACGTCCCGGTCTTGCCGCAGACATCCAAGCCCTTGACGCGTGCCTGCCCCCCGGTGCCGCCCCCATTGACCACGTCCCAAAGGGCCTGACGCAGGGTCTCGAGGTGCCCCGAGTCAATCGGAACGATCCTCGGCTGGGCCGGCCGGCTCGTCGGGTCGATCAAGCTGCGCTGTTGGTGCGAGACGAGTCGGGGGCGGTGCCAAACCCCGCCCATGGCCAGGCCTCCGATGGCTTGGGCTGCCTGAATCGGCGTGAGTGACATGGCTCCCTGCCCGATGGAAACGACGATCGTCTCGCCGGGATGCCACGGCAGCAGGGTTTGGCGAATCTTCCACCGCACAGACGGTACGAGCCCGGGCACCTCGTCGGGCAGGTCCACGTCGGTCTTGTCGCCGAGGCCGGCCATCCGCGCGTAGCGGGCAAGCCTGTCGATGCCGAGCTTGTGGCCGAGCTGGTAGAAATACACGTCGCAGGAGACCGCGATCGCGCGTCGGAGGTCCACGGTGCCGTGGCCTTCTCGCTTGTGGCAACGGAAGTACCGACCGCCGAAGGGCATGCCTCCCGAGCAATGCGTTCGAAAGTCGGTCCCCGCCTCGCCCCCTTCCAAGCCGGCAAGTCCGTGGATCGGCTTGAAGACGGAACCCATGGCATACGTCCCTTGGATCGCACGGTTCAATATGGGAGTGCTCGGGTCGCTGTTCAGCGCGCGCCACTCATTGCTCGTAAAGCCCACGACGAACTTGTTGGGGTCGAAGACCGGCGCGCTCGCCATCGCCAGGATCTCCCCGTTGCGGGGATCGAGGGCCACGACTGCACCCTTGCGGCCCTCCAAGCCGAGTTCCGCCACAGCTTGCAGGTCGAGGTCGATCGTCAGGCGAAGATTGTTGCCGGGAACCGAGTCGACCTGGCCAACAGTCTGTAGCTGCCGCCCGAGACTATCGACGAGGAACTGGAGGCTTCCGTCGTTCCCGGAGAGCCAGCGATTGTACTGTCGCTCGATACCGCTCTTGCCGATCTCGGCACCGTATTCGTAGAGCAGGTACTCGCGCTGGTTCAGCTCGCGCTTGCTCACCTCGCCGACGTAGCCCATCGCGTGGACGGCGACCGCAGATTCCGGATACTGGCGGCGCATTCCCTCGACAAGATCGATCTCTCGGAAGTCGCTCTCGTGGGCGTGCACGAATGCGAGGTCAGCAGGCGACAGATTCTCCTTCAGAATGATGTGCTCCGACTTGCCGTACTCGGAGGCGTCAGCAATCCTCCTTCGCAGGTAGTCGACATTCAGTCCGAGTCCGTGCGCAATCCCAGGCAGTCTGTCGGCTGATGTCAGCGCCGGGTCGATCATGGCCGAAAGCGCGAACCGGCTTTGCGCCAGAACGCGGCCGTGACGGTCCAGGATATTGCCCCGCGCCGCGGGGATCGGGAGCGTCTTGATGCGATTCTCCTCGGCCCGCTCGCGATAGTAGTCGTTGTTGACGACTTGGATTTCCCAGAACGAGAGAAGCAGGAGCAGGAAGACCGCGCTCGAAACGGCTTGGAACTGAACAATGCGACTGTTCAGTGACCTGCGCTGCGGCTTCTGCCCCCAAGTCATTTCCGGCCCACCAGTCTATCGAAGAGAGGGAAGACAAGCATGCCCACTCCTGCATGAAAGGCCGTCAATGCAAACCACAACCCCGGCTCGAATTCCGGGCGCTGGACCAGCAGGTACGCATTGACGGCGTACAGCAGCACCTCGTGGGCAAGATAGGCGAGGGCAACGAACAAGCCGAGGACGTAGAAGAGGTTCAGTTGCAGCACGCGGCTGACCGAAGCCGAGAGGAAGCCAAGAATCGCGTAGACGATGCCGTACGTTCCGACCGGCCCGTGCGTAAGGCCGTCCTGCGCCCACCCGATGAGAACTCCGATCGCCATCGCGGCCAACGCCGAACGAGACATCAACATCAAGTAGATCGCCACGAGCAGGGGTAGATTGAGCAGGCTCGACGGCGAGAGCACCGTCGGGAGGAAAGTCTGCAAGGCGAGCGCGGCTACGGCCAAGGCCACACTAGCTCGGACCGAATGCCCTGGTCCGCGGCTCAGGCGGAGGGCCTTCGCCCTACCAACAGCCGCCGCAATCACTGAGGCTGCTCTCGATCAGCCGTTCCGATCGAACCGGACGCTCGGAGCGGATCGACCGCAGCACCAAAATCGGGAACGCCTGTGCCATAGCTGGGGATCCCGACCCTCTTGCCTTGCGCCGCGACCGCGTTTCGGTACGTCTGCTTGACTCTGTCCGCTTGCGTAGGTAGCGACTCGCCCGGGAGTCCGTCGCCCCGTCCGGCCGACATTCCGGACGCTTCGACCAAGGATTGCTGGACGGCTTCCGGGAGAGCTTCGTGATCGGCCTCCAGAATCACGAGCACCTCGTCAAGCCGGTCCAGCTCTGCAAAAGGGCGAACCTCGACGAATTGCGTCTCGACCCTGGGACGCACAGCGGTTACCTGGCCGACCGGCAACCCACGCGGGAAAACGCCATCCAGACCCGACGTGTAGACGAATTCGCCCGAGACCACGTCTACGTCGGGCCCGATGTAGTCGACGCGGCAGTTCCGACGGCTCGTGCCGCGGAGGACCCCGGGCTCGCCGCTCCGCCCAAGTACAACGCCGGCACCGGCTTCAGAATCGCTGATCAGCAGGACCATGCTGGTCGCACCATGCGCAGCCTCGACTTTTCCGACAATTCCATCCGCTGTGACGACGGCCATGCCCGGGCGGACGCCATGATCCTGGCCGCGGTTCAGGAATACTTCCTTGGCGGAGCGGCTGGGTCCTTCAGCTATGACGCTGGCGGGCAAGGTGGCCGATGCCAAGTGCGCGCTGTAGGCGTTCAATTCCGTCCGGCTCTCGAAGCGCAGCAGCTTCTGCCGAAGGAAGTGATTCTCCATCCGAAGTCGGGCGGCCTGCGCGTCGAGCCGGCGGTTTTCCTCCTCGGCGCCGACCAACCACACGTACCGGTCAAAGGAGCGGCCGAGGAAGCCGAACACGACGCCCGCGCCGCTCTGCACGGGAAGCAGCAAGGAACTGCTCCAATACTGGAGCCGCGATGCCCCGGATCTCGTACGCACTTGATGGCCAACCATCAGAATCTGGCCGAACACCAGCGCCATCAGCACGACGCCGTTGATGTTCCGTCTGACCAGCGATCGCACGGAACTCCCTTGAATTGTTAGTCTAACCGACCGAAATGCGTTGTAGCAACTTGAAGTCGTTGAGTATCTTGCCGGTTCCCATGACAACGCACTCCAGCGGGTTTTCCGCGATCGAAACAGGCACCCCCGTCTCGTCGCGGATTCGCTTGTCGAGGTTGCGCAGGTATGCCCCGCCTCCCGTGAGCACAATGCCCCGGTCGCAGATGTCGCCGCTTAGTTCGGGCGGTGTGTTCTCCAACGCCTCGCGGATCGCGATCATGATGCGGTCCACGCAATCCGAGATCGCCTCGCGAATCTCCTCGTCGGAGATTGTCAGGGCGCCCGGGACGCCTTGCGCCAGGCTGCGCCCCTTGACCTCGACCGCCAACGGACTCTCCAGTTTGCTGGCCGAGCCGATCTCGATCTTGATTCGCTCCGCGGTGTGCTCGCCGATCATGAAGTTGTAGTTCCGCTTCAGGTGCTGGATGATCGCCTCGTCCAAGGCGTTGCCGGCCACGCTCACGGACTGCGAGAACACGATGCCTGACAGGGAAATCACGGCAATGTCCGTCGTTCCGCCGCCGATGTCCACAACCATGCTGCCCGCCGGCTCAGTAACAGGCAGGCCCGCGCCGATGGCTGCCATCATCGCCTGTTCCACCAGATGGACCTCGCTCGCGCTGGCCCGCAGCGCTGAATCGACCACCGCTCGCCGCTCGACAAGTGTGATCTGGCTAGGCACTCCGATGATGATGCGCGGATGGACGAGCATCTTCCGGTTGTGGGCCTTGTTGATGAAATACGTGAGCATGCGCTCGGCGACCTTGAAGTCGGCGATGACACCGTCCTTCATCGGGCGGATGGCTGTGATCGTGCCGGGTGTGCGGCCCAGCATGCGCTTGGCTTCGGAGCCGATGGCCTCGACCTCTCCGGATCCGGTGTTGATCGCCACGATCGAGGGTTCGTTGATCACAACCCCGTCTTCCCCGACATAGACCAACGTGTTGGCGGTACCGAGGTCGATCGCTAGGTCGTGGGAAAAGAGCGACAGTAGGGAGCGAAACGCCATCGTCCTGGACAGGCCCGTGCGGTGTCAGTCAGAATCGTGGACCGCTGCGAAAATCGTCGCGCGCCGGACTTGAATCAAGCCCTCGTACAGCGCGGAGGTTGCTTCGCTGCAGGCAAGAGGTCGTACCTGGATCCTCAGGGTAGTTTACCGCAGATCCAGAACAGCACGGCGCTGATGCGACCAACCGCCCGGCCGCGACCTTGGGGCGGATCGCGGCACCGGTCGAGGCGGGCTTGAATTCGGTTTCGCCGGGTGCCTACACTCGATTACTGGCTTCTTGGTGATCTCGCAAGACAAGCTAGTCAGGGGAGGCTCCCGCACATGGAGAAGTTACGCATCGCGGTAATCGGAACAGGATTCGTAGGCCGGGTGCACGTCGAGAACATCCGCCGCCAGCCCGACGCCGAACTGGTGGCGATCGCGGATCAGACTGCCGAACTTGCAGCACGCTTCGGGGAGGCGCTCGGCATCCAGCGAGCGACCGGCGATTACCGGGATCTGCTCGCCGATCCGTCAATCGACGCCGTGCATATCTGCACGCCGAACAAGACCCACTTTCCGATCGCCCGGGATGCGATCTCGGCGGGCAAGCACGTGCTCTGCGAGAAGCCTTTGGCGATGTCAGCGGAGGAAGCATCGCTCCTGGTCGATCTCGCGCGATCTAGGGGAGTGGTCAACGCGACGAGCTACAACCTGCGCTTCTATCCCAACGTCGCCCAGATGCGCCGCATGATCGCCACGGAAGAGGTTGGCGACATCCTGGCGGTGCAGGGCAGTTACGTGCAGGACTGGCTCTTCTACGACACGGACTACAACTGGCGCCTGGAACCGGACGTTGGTGGGAACTCGCGTGCGATGGCCGACATCGGGTCGCACTGGTGCGACTTGGTCGAGCACGTGACCGGTAAGCAGATCCGGTCCGTGTGCGCCGAGCTAGCAACGTTCCATCCGATTCGCAAGAAGCCGAAGCGTCCGATCGAAACCTACGCAGGAAAGATGCTCTCCCCGGAGGACTACGAGGACCGTCCGATATCGACGGAAGACTTCGGGGCGCTGCTGCTGAGGTTCGACGGCAAGACCCGGGGCGTGCTGACGGTCAATCAGGTCGCAGCGGGCCGCAAGAACCGGCTGCAAGTCGAGATCTACGGCACCCGCCGCGCCTTGGCATGGGACGGGGAGAGGCCGAACGAGCTCTGGATTGGCCGGCGGGACGGAAACAACGAACTCCTGATCAAGGATCCGTCGCTGCTCGAAGAGGAAGCCAGGACGTTTGCGGACCTGCCCGGGGGCCATGCCGAGGGCTACGCGGACACGTTCAAGCAGTTCTTCCGTCGCTTCTACTCTGCCTGCCGCAAGCCTTCGCTCGCGAAGGCACTGCCGCAATTCGAGGCCGGGCTGCGACAGCTGAGGCTGGTCGAGGCCGTTCTCCGCAGCGCATCAGAAGGGGGCTGGGTTGATATCGACTAGCAGCACCGACCGGCCTCGGAGGGCCGGGCTCCCGTTAGAATGACCGTCATGAAGGACTTGGAGCCCTTGCAGGTCGGCCTGATGTTCTGGACCGGTGGCGTGCTGGGCGTCGACGCGACGGCGGATGAGATCGTGGATTCCGTCAGCTCCCTGGGGGTGAGCTGCGGCCAGCTTGGAGTCCATGGTGACGCCGAACTGAGTTCCTCGTACGCGGCGGAATGGAAATCGGTGCTGGAAAGGCGCGACTTCAAGGTCGTCACGGCCTTCACTGGGTTCCGGGGCGAAAGCTATGCGTCGATCCCGATCTGCGCGCAAACCGTCGGGTATGTTCCGGCGGCTACCCGCGACGAACGGGAGCAGCGGACGTACGAGGTCTCGGATTTCGCTCGCACATTGGGTGTCCCCGGCTTGGCAACGCACATCGGGTGCTTGCCCGCGGATCCCGAGACGCCCGACTACAGGGAGGTGCTTGAGCTCGTGCGGAGAATCTGCGACCGGTGCGCGGAGAACGCCCAGACCTTCGCGCTGGAAACCGGACAGGAGCCCGCCGAGGAGCTGCTGGAGTTCCTCCGCAGAGTGGACCGGCCGAACATTGGCATCAACTTCGATCCTGCCAACATGATTCTTTACGGTTCGGGAGAGCCGCTAGCCGCTCTGGAGGCTCTCAAGGGCCACCTCATCACAGTGCACTGCAAGGACGGGACATGGCCTGAGACACCTGGGGAATGGGGCCGTGAGACCCCTCTGGGCGAGGGGGACGTGGGCATGGCCAGATACGTGGAAGCCTTGCGGAATGCCGGGTACACGGGCCCGCTGACGATCGAGCGCGAAATTGTCGGCGAAGAACAGCGCGCCGACATCCGGCAGGCGATCGAGCTGCTGGACGGACTCCGCGGGTAGGGTAGGAACAGGACCGCGGGGCGTTCCCGGAACCGCCTTCCGCAAAGCGCGAGCGTTGCTAAACTGCGAATGGAGCGTGCGCCGGTTCATCGGAGTCGCCTTATTCTTTTGCGCAACGTGCACGCTGGACGCCGATGCGCTGCGTCAAGCTGCGGAAGCGATTGACCGCAACGACTACGCCGCGGCGATTCCCCTTCTCGAATCCGCGCTGAAGATCGATCCGGAAAACGTCAACGCACGATTCAACCTGGCATACGCCTTCCAGTTCACCGGCGACGACGCGAGCGCGGTCCGTCACTACCGCTTGGTTTCCTCGCAGCAGCCAGACCTGCTCCCGGCGCGGCAGAACCTTGCCGCCCTGCTCATGCGCTCGGGACGGTTCGCAGATGCGGCCGAAGAGTACAGCGCCATCGCCGAGGCTCGCCCGGGTGACGCCCAAGTCCTTCATCTGCTCGCCACGGCACATCTGGAATCCAACGACCCCGAGGCCGCAGCGCGGGCATTCGGGAGAATCCTGGAAATCGAAGGTTCCTCGCTCGAGGCCGTAGTCGGACTCGCCCAGGCGCTGGACGCGGCAGGACGGCTGCTGGAGGCCGTGCCGCACTATCTGCGCGCCGCCTCCATCGATCCGGAGCTCGAAGAGCTGCTGCCAGGGATCGCCGGCCGTCTCGAAGAGGCAGGCGCCAAGCAGGACTCTCTGGAGCTGTACCGTCGATACGCGCGCGCTCGCCCTCACAACGCGGCCGTCCAAGAAGAGATCGGCATCCGGTTGCTGGAAGAAGACAACGTGCGTTCCGCGACGCCGGCCCTCGAGCGCTCGGTCGCTATCGAGCCCAACGCGCAGCGCCATGCGGCGCTGGCTGAGGCCTACCGGCGCTCAGGGGACTCCAACGCAGCGCACGAGCAGCTCCGATTCGCGGCGCACGCCGGGCCGGGAGATCCGGAAACCCGGGTTCGCTACGCCAACTCGCTTCTGCAGCGCAAGGAGTTCGAGCACGCCGCCCGGGAATATCTTGCAGCTTGCGAGGCGGACCCCGGACATCGTGACGCTTGGAGCGGCCTGGCCTTTGCCATGTTCCAGCTAGGGAACTTCCCTGCCTCCCTGCGCGCCATCCAGGAGTCAGAGAAGCTGGGGCCCTCGCAGGCAGCGACCGTCTACCTGAAGGCGCTTGGCTGGGACAAGCTGCAGCAGTACGAGCAGGCGCAGGCTTCCTACCGGGCCTTTCTTGCCTTGGAGCCCGACATGCAGGATGAGGTCTGGAAGGCGGAACAGCGGCTGAAGACGATCGAGAAGGTCCTGGCGAAGCGATGACCGGCAATCCTCGCAACGGGCTCGCTCTGCTACTGGCCGCTGCATTCTGCCTCGGGGCCCAGGACACGAGCCTGGAGAGGATCCAAGGAATCCCGGACGCGGAAAAACGCTCTCGCGAGGCCCTGGTCTTCGCCCGGACGGAATTCGACCGCGCGCTGGACGCGTACGGCGCACACGATACGGAAGCTGGGAAGGCAGCGCTGCACCTGGTCGCCGACGCCGTCGAGATGGCGGTCGACTCATTGCTGTCGACCGGAAAGCACCCGAGACGGTACCCGCGTCATTTCAAACGCGCCGAAATCCAGACCAGAAAGCTGCTCGAGCAACTCCGCGAGGCGCGGGGCAAGGCACACTTGCAGGACCAAACGGAATTCGATGGCCCGATCGAACGGATCGAGGATTCGAATGCAACGCTGCTGCTTGGAATCATGAGCCCGAGGAAGTAGAGTGATTGGGGAACAATGACAAAGCTCGCCATCGCCGTATCCGTGCTGGTCCTCGCCTCTGGGCACGCCCAGGAATTTGTCGGGGGGGCGGATTTCCTTACGGACTACGAGGTCGACGTCCTCCGCGAAAAGCAGGACTTCAAGGATCGTGTCGAGGCGTATGTGAAGTTCGCGGCGCTGCGATTGGAACTGGTCGACCAGTCTCTCGAAGACGACGAAGCCGGGCGAGGTGCGAAGGTGCACCGCTCGCTCAAGGAATACGGCTCGATTATCCAGGCAATCGATGACGTGATTGACGACGCCCTGCTCCGAAACCGCAAAATGGATGGCGCGCTGGCCGACCTGCTACGGGCCGAGCGTCGGTTCGCGGCCCGCCTGGCAGCAGTTGCAGCCGAGCCCGAGGAGGATGCCTGGCGCTACGAATTTGTCTTGGAAGACGCGATCGGCATTACGCAGGACAGCATGGAGCTGCTGGAAGAGGACCTCGGCGACCGAAAGCGGGAAGTTGTCCGCCAAGAAGAGATCGAGAAGCAGCGCCAGCAGGAGCGGATGGCCCCCGAGCGGAGGCGCGAAGTGAGCCAGGAGCGAGCCCAGCAGGCAGCGGAGACGGCGGAACGCCAGCGGAAACGCCCGTCGCTGCTCCGTCCCGGAGAGAAGCTGGGGGACAGATAGGAGGCTCCGCCTCACCGAACGCCTGTCCAGCCCGACTGCCTTGCTGGCAGTGCATGCCGACCAGCGATTGGCCGGCTTTCCCCGGCGAGGAGCCGGTCACACGCGTCAGAGCCTTCCTACAATGAGACTTCGATGCAACGGCTCCGCGTTGCCAGCTTGGGATTCGCGCTGATTGCCTGCTCAGGACAGGCATTTGGCCAGGCCGAGTACCGGGTCTACCAAGAGCGACCGAGGCTGTTCCTTGAAGCGGGCAGGCTTGCGAGACTCCGCAAGGACGTAGACCGACAGACGTTGCGCTGGCAGTCGCTTGTGAAACTGGTCGAGGCCGGAACGGAGTTTCCCGAAGAGCCTTTGGTTGACGCGCTTCGATTCCAGGTCGAGGGAGCGGAACAGCCCGGTCGGAACGCAGTCGAATGGGCTCGCGGACTCGCGGACGGTGGAATTCGTACAGCTGCGGATCTGAGGATGGCAGCTTTGGTCTACGACTGGTGCCACCCCCTGTTCGACGCGAATACGGGCGGACCCGCAAGGACCGCGATTGCCGGGGCCATCGAGACCGTTCTTCGGAGCGGGAACATTGACGTGGGCCTAGTGAGGGCCGCGATTCTCGCCGCGATTGCGCTCGCGGGCGATTGGAACGGCTCGGAGCAGGCGCTTGCCGGGTTACTCGGCACGCACTGGGACACCGACGTGCGCCCAGCTCTCGAATCGGGCCAGCTGACAGACGACGGAGCGAGCTTGATCGCCGTTCTCGAGGCCAGCCTGGCGGTCCGCCACAATCTGGAGACGGACCTGCTCCGGCCGGCGACCGAGGCCCTTGCAGCATTGGTTCGCACGCGGCTACTGAGCTATTACCCTGTTGACATCGAGACTTCCGAAGGGCTGGCTCGGCGGCCGTCACATTTCGGTGTCGACGACGGCCAGGCGGCGATCCACGCGCCCCTGTATCGCATCGCCGAGTTGCTGCTTGTCGCGTACGAATCGAATCTCCGCGAATTCCAGTTCATCCAAGGCTGGGTTCGCGACGACCACTACCTGCTGCGTTCCCCGATGGCGGCACCCTACGAATTCCTCTGGGGCAATCCTTACCTCCCCGGCCTGACACCGCAGTCAGCGCCGAAACTGGCGCACGATGCGCTGCGCGGGCGGCTTTACGGACGGATGGACTGGCAAAGGCCGACGACCTGGATCGGGTACGCCGGTGGACGTCTGGAACTCCTCTCGGGCGAGGGCTCCTCGGCCAGCGACAGGCTGGAGGGCCTCTCCCCGATGTACTTTCCCGAAGCGGTGGTGGTGCCGGTCCAGCCCCCTGCCAAGTTCGTCCTGTCCTGGCAACCTGCCGGAGAGCCGCCTCCAGACATCGCGCAGATCTACTTGATCGGCCTCCGAGCAGGGGATACCTACGGCCTGAAAGTAGGCGGCCGGCCGGCCCGCCTCGTCCAGGCAGGTGCTGGGGGCATCCTGGTGCTGCGTAGCGACCCGAACACCCCCAAGCGGGATCGCATCGATTTGCGGAGGAGGGTCCGGTTCGAATTGCGTCCCACGCTCAAGCCGACCGATCCCCGGAGGCCCCGACCAAGCCTCCGACGCTGACAGGTCAGGAGTTCAGGCCTCTTCCCTGGCAGACGGGCACAAGTCCATGAGCCCGCAGATGTCGCAGCTCGGCCTGCGAGCCCGGCAGACCTGGCGCCCATGGTGAATGACCTGGTGGGAGTAGGGAACCCAGCGTGTCCGCGGCAGCAACTGCATCAAGGTCTTTTCGATCTTCTTCGGATCCTTGTCGGAAGTGAGGCCCAAGCGCTTCGAGATGCGCTGCACGTGGGTGTCGACGACGACCCCGGTCGACTTGCCGAACCAAGTGCCGGTCACGACGTTAGCGGTCTTGCGCGCAACACCCGGCAACGTCAGCAACTGCTCCATCCTGGACGGCACCCGACCCCTGTATTGGGTGACGATTCGCTGAGCTGCACCCTTGAGGGACTTCGCCTTGTTGCGGAAGAACCCGGTGGTGCGGATGAGGTCCTCGATGCTCTCCAGTGGTGCGTCCGCCATGTCGGCGACAGTCGGATAGGCCGCGAAGAGGTCGGGCGTCACCTTGTTCACGCGCACGTCAGTGCACTGGGCCGAGAGGATTGTTGCCGCCAGCAACTCCCATGCGCTCGAGTGCCGCAGGGCGCATTCGGCTTGAGGGTAGTCTCGATCCAGCCGCCGGAGGATTGTCCTGGCGCGGCGCTTGCGGGCCGCCTCGGTCTCGGGCGGCGCATCCGACTCGAGCATTCACGCCATGGTAGCCGATGGCTGGCCTGTTTTCCGGCCGCGCCGGAGAGTCATGCAAAGCTCCGTCTCATAGTCTCCAAGCGCCGTCGCCTTGCCCGCGGAGTCCCAACCCAGCGCTGACGCGCAGATCTCTGCTGTCGCCTCCGCCCAAGACCGCGAATAGCGGGGATCGAACGCCAGCCCGGTCCGCCGAAGGAGGATGTCGCCGAGGGTCCGAGCTTTCTCCCGCTCGACCGCGAACAGGACTTCGCCGCAAGTGGCCTCGCACCCTTCGGCAACGGTTCGGCCTAGTTCGACGTCGGAGCCCAGGTATCGCACGAGTTCCGGGGCACGGGGTCCATAGATCCTTGCAATTCGAGGCGGCACGTTCTCAAGGACCGGTGCTGGTGGGCTGGGATGTTCATCTGACGGCGACAGGCCTAGCTTGGCCTCGACGCACCGCAACGCGTCCTGGGCAAATGACGGCGCGGTGGTGAGCTTGCCGCCTGCCATGGTCAGCAGTCCCGGCATTCCGTCGGACCGCTCGTGATCGACGATCTCGTGCCCGCGCGACGCACGGTTTAGGTTGCCTGATTCCGCGCGCAGGAGCGGTCGCGAGCCGGAATAGGAATAGAGGATCGCCTGACGCCGAATGTCCGCCCCGGGAAACAGGCCGTTCGCCTCCCGAACGAGGTAGCGGATGTCCTCGTCGGAAGGCAGGGCGCATCCTGGGTCGCCGTCGAACTCCGTTTCCGTGGTTCCGATCAGATGGATGCCGCGCCACGGCACGATGAAGAAGGGTCGACGGTCCGAGCGGGCTTCGCGATAAACCGCGTGGCGGGGCGCGCCGGGGAATTCGCGGACGACAATGTGGGCCCCGTTGACTAGGGTGAGCAGAGGCCGGGACGGAGGTCTGTCCAAGAGCCCGAGGACCCTGTCAATCCAAGCCCCCGCCGCGTTGACTACAAGTCGAGCGCTGAACTCGTGACTGCCGTCCAGGCCGTCGAATCGGACGCCCACCACGCGGGACCCGCTCGTGAGGATCGAAGTCACTCGGGCGTGATTTATGACATCGGCACCAGCCTCTCCCGCCTGGAGCGCCATCTCCAGCGCAAGCCTCTCGGGATACACGGCCTGACAGTCGTAGAACTCGAAGCTCCCTACGAGGCCGCGTCCGTCGAGCCCGGGTAGCAACGAGAGCGTTTCGCGCGCGCTAACTCGACGATGCGTCGGCAGGCTTCCGCCGGAGGCCAGAGATCGGTAAAGCAGAAGCCCTGCTGCGAGATACCAAGGAGACCGGGAATCCCCAGCGTACAAGGGAATGAGGAAAGGCTGCGGAACGACTTGGCCTGGAAACTCGCGTAGCAGCACCTCCCTGTCACGTAAGGACTCGCGCACCAACGAAACCTGCAGACTCTCGAGGTATCGCAGGCCGCCATGGATCAAGCGCGTCGAGCGGCTGGTAACGCCGGCGCCGAAGTCGCGCATCTCGACCAGCGCTGTCCGGACACCGCGCCTCGCGGCCGCGCGCGCCAGTGCGCATCCATTGATGCCTCCGCCCACGATGACCAAGTCATAATGGCTGCTGGTGTCCAAAATCCAATCTAACAGTCGCTTCCGGCCGACCTTTAGCAAGGGCCGAGTCGCGTGTCTGCGGACGGTCTAGCTCGTGGCCGATCTGCGAACCCGAGTCTGCGGCATCGAGCTAAGAAACCCGGTCCTTGCGGCGAGCGGCACGTTCGGGTACGGATTGGAATTCGCTGCGCAGGCCGACCTCGGCCGGATCGGGGCCATCGTGGTGAAGGGGCTCTCCCGCGAACCGATCGGCGGGAATCCGTCCCCTCGCTTGACCGAGACAGCTTCGGGAATGCTGAATTCGATTGGCCTCCAGAATGTCGGCGTGCGGGCCTTCGTAGATGAGAAGCTTCCCCGGCTGGCTAGGCTCGAGGTGCCGGTCGTGGCAAACGTCTTCGGCTTCCGAGTCGATGACTACGCGGAGGTCCTGCGAGTGCTGGAGGACGCCGAAGGAGTCGCTGCTTACGAAATGAACGTCTCGTGTCCCAACACGCATCGCGGGGGCTTGGAATTCGGCGCAAGCCCAGTGGCCCTGCACGAGGCGGTCCTGACGGCCAAGGCAGCCGCGAGAAGGCGCCCACTCCTGGTCAAGCTGTCGCCGAACGTATCCGACATTGTGGAAATCGCCCGAGCTGCTGTCGAAGCCGGGGCCGACGGGCTGAGCCTGATCAACACGCTCCGGGGCCTCGCGGTCGACGCCAAATCGAAAAAGGCGGTTCTGAGCACCGGCTACGGTGGATTGTCCGGCCCCGCGATCAAGCCGGTCGCGCTGTACATGGTCCACAAAGTCGCCCAGGCCGTCGACGTGCCGGTCGTCGGCATGGGCGGCGTCGCCACAGGCGAGGATGTGGCTGAGTTTATCCTGTGCGGCGCGTCGGCGGTGCAAGTCGGCACGGCGAGCTTCTGGGACCCCGGGCGGCCATCGGCCTTGGCATCGGAGCTCGGTGCCTTTCTCGACCGGGAAGGAATCGGTGACGTGGGGGCAATTCGGGGGACGCTGGAGATGCCCGCCAAGCAGCCTTAGCCCGGCTAAAACGACCCTGGCGCGGCGCTGGGATCGAACGCAAGTCCGAATGCGTCGTTGGCGAGGTGTCCGATCTCGTCCCACGAGAACCCGACTCGGCGGAGCCCGGCCAGTTCCTCCGAGAGGCTGACACCGAAAAATGTCGGGTCGTCGGTGCTGATCGATAGCCGCACTCCCGACTCAAACAGGGCGCGGACGGGGTGCTCCTCCAATGAAGAATAGACGCCAGTGCGGATGTTGCTCGTCGGACAGACCTCCAGCGGAATCTGGTGCTCGGCCAGATATTGCACGAGCGAAGGATCCTCGATCGCACGAACGCCATGACCAACGCGGTCGACCTTCAGGACGCGCACCGCGTCCCACACGCTCTCGGGCCCGAGCGCTTCGCCCGCGTGGACGGTAGTGCCCAGGCCACCCTCCCGCGCAATCTCGTACAGCCTTCGGAAAGGGGCAGGCGGGTACAGGTGCTCCGCGCCTCCCAAGGTCAGCCCCACGACTGAAGTCGGACGCAAGGGCAGGAGTCGCTCCAGCAGGCTCTCGCCTGCGTCCGGACCGAAGTTCCGAACAAAGTCGACGATCCAGCGCAGTCTGGGCGGGCCGGGCCTCTCCTCGCCCAGCACCGACATGACATCGCCCAGCGCGAGGCCCTGCTGCAGGTACTCCGGCACAGAGACCGTTACCTCGGCATAGGTCACGTTCTGCTCGCATAGGCCGCGGTGCACCACGGAAATGAGCCCCCGCAGATCATCGATGTCGCGAACGAAATACCCGGTGAACAGGTAGGCGGCGAGAAACTCGTCGAACGAGGAATAGCGGAAGAGGCTTCCAGCCTCGCGCAGCGGATCCTCGGCTCGGACGATCCGACGGATCCCCGGATGGCTCAGCATCCGGTCGAGCAGGTGAGGGGGTGCGGAATCGAGCGCGCGCGAAGGAGGATGCTTGCGGAATTGGGCACGAAGGTAAGAGAGCGGCATCGCACCTCTGAGGTGGACGTGCAGCTCGGCCTTGGGCAGTGCCTTGAGATTGGCCAGCGAGGCGATCGTGACCGGGGTACGCAATCCAGGCACGGGTTGGGCGGGAGTCGACGGGCAGGGAGACCGACGCAGTCGGAAACCTATCCGCCTTCCAAGCTTAGTCCCCAGCCACTGGCCCGCCCCAGGGCTCAACCGCGCTCGCCGAATTGCTCTCGAAGCCGGAGCAACTCGGCGCGCAGCTCCTCAATGAGTTGACCGTGGCCCGGCTCGCGATAGAGATTCCGCAGCTCTTCGGGGTCTTCCTGGAGATCAAAAAGCTCCCAGTAGTCCTCCTCGCCGTAGTACTCGATCAGCTTGTATCGATCCGTCCGGACCCCGCGATGCGGCCCGACCCGGTGCGGGGTCCAGAACCGGAAGCTGGGATCGGTCATCTGATCGCGGGCCATCTCGCGAAAGGCCCAGGAGTTCTCGTAGTAGCTGTACAGCACCGCCTCACGCCAGTCGTCCGGCGCATCACCGTCGAGGAGGGGCCTCAGGCTGCGGCCTTGCATCCCGCCCGGCACGCGGATGCCGGCGAAATCGAGTAGGGTCGGTGCGATGTCCACGTTGAGAGCCGGCCGATCAGGGACGAGCCCGGCACCGACGAGACGCGGATACCGGACGAGAAGCGGTATGCGCAAGGCCGGCTCGTACATGAACCGCTTGTCATACCAGCCGTGCTCGCCGAGGAAGTAGCCGTTGTCCGTGGTGTACAGCACCAGCGTGTCTTCGGCTAGTCCCGAGGAGTCCAGGTAGTCGAGTACCAAGCCGAGATTCTCGTCGACGCCGTATACGGCGCGATGGTGGTCCTTGACGAATCGCTGGAAGATCCACTCGCGTTGCCCCTCCGGGTCCAGGCCTCCCGGCAGGTCCGAGTAGTCCCCAGCCAAGCTGACCTGAAAGCGCATATCCTCGGCCTCCGCGGCTATGCGACGCGTGGCGTAGTCATCGTCGTAGGACCGCGGCTTGGGCCAGTCGACCTCTTCGAACATCCGGGCGTGTCGAGGCGCCGGGGTGAAAGGTCGGTGCGGGGCCTTGTGCTGGTAGAGCAGGCAGAAGGGTTGGTTTCCATTCCGACGCAGGAAGTCGAGAGCGAAATCCGTGGTGATGTCCGTGGCGTATCCGGATTCCTTGGAAGGCCTCCCCCCGATCAGGAAATCAGGGTCGAAGTAGGCGCCTTGCCCAGGCAGGATCTTCCATTCGTCGAAGCCCCTCGGCTGCTGGCGAAGGTGCCACTTCCCGACTAGCCCTGTTCGATAGCCGGCCTCGCGGAAAAGCTGCGGGAACGTCGGCAGGTCCGGATCGAGGGCCTCAACCGAGTCGGCCTTTTCCGAATTGCCCCGGATTCCGTGGATGTGGGAATAGCATCCGGTCAGCACGCTAGCGCGGGACGGGGCGCAAAGCGAATTGGTGCAGTAGGCGTTCGAGAACCGTGCGCCCTCGGCGGCGAGCCGGTCCATGTTCGGCGTGTCCAGCAGTGAGTGGCCGGCGCAACTCATCTGGCCGTGCTGCTGGTCGTCAGTCATGACCAGCAGGATGTTCGGATGCCGGGCGTCCGAGCCGCATCGGGTCAGGAACGCCGCTGCGCCGCCGGCGAGGGATCGGATCGCGTGCCTGCGGGTCGCGCCCGGAGGCCGGGTTACCGATTGCATTCGCCCTGGCCTCCTTTGGCGACCGCCCACGGCGGACGCGCCTTGTCAAAAAACGCCCCGACACCGGAACGGGCTTCTTCCGAGGATCGGCACATCGCCAGCACTTCCGCAGTGCGTTGCCGGATCGCATCGTCGAGGGGGGAATCGGCGATCTCGCGAATCAGTTCCTTGCAGCATGCCTGCGCTCCCGGAGCTCCCCTCAGAAGCTTCCGCACCATCGCGTCGGTCGCGTCCGTCAGTTCGGAACGCGGATGAACCTCGTGCAGCAAACCCCACTCGGCAGCCTGCCGGGCGTCGATTCGCTCGGCAGTCAGCATCAGCCGGCGCGCGACTCGGACGCCTAGCGCCTCAACCAAGTACGGCCCGACCATTGCCGGTACAAGCCCGAGCTGCACCTCGCTGAGGCGAAAGAACGCGTCCTCGGAGGCAATCGCAATGTCGCAGCAGGCAACCAGCCCGACCCCTCCTGCAACCGTGGCTCCGTGAACCCGTGCGACCGTAGGCTTGGACAGGGTGCTCAGCGTATGAAGCATCTCGACAAAGCGGCGCGTGTCGGCAAGGTTCTCCTCGGGCTGGGAGCCTCCCATACGACGCATCGCGTGCAAATCGGCACCTGCGCTGAAGCAACTGCCCTCGCCAGCCAAGACGACCACGCGAACAACCGGATCGGCATCGACATGTCGAAGCTTCGCAGTTAGTTCGTCAACGGTCGCGGCATCAAGTGCGTTGCGAACCTGCGGCCGGTCGATAACGAGGGTCGCGACACAGGCGGACCTCTCGAGACGCACGCTCTCGGACTGCATAGCCGAAAATCATATCGAATCGTTCCGGGCCTAACGTCGAACGGGCACTGTGACGTCAATGGTCTTCGGGGGCAGGCAAGCCTTGTCGTTGCAGGCCTGGAATCGGAAGGTGCCCTTCAGTTCGTCCAGCGCTTGGGGCAGGCTCTCGACCCTGAACGTCGTGACAATCTCGATGCGCGAGGAGTATACGGACAGCGGCTGGTCCGAGAAATCGTAGCGGACCTCCTCGGAACGGGGGTACACGATGGATTCGACGCGAAACGGCGTGTCGTTCCAAGCCAGGACCGTCGGAATCAAGTAGGGATCATTCGGACGGTCCGAGTTGATGTGGTACCCGCGACGGATACGAATCGCGACCGGCACCTGTAGCGAGCCGGGGCCCGCGACAGTCACGACGGGGCTTGGCTCGATCGACGCGGCAGAGAACGCCGCGAACTGCGGGAAGGCGGGTCCGCCCAGCGACCACGAAAAACCCGTGAGGGCAAGAACTCCGAGGACGCTAGAGCAGGGCCTCGATTTCTTTCTCATAAGTGCTTCGGGACACCAATCCGGTGTGGGTGAAGACGATTTCGCCTTCTCGGTTCACCACAAGTGTCGTGGGAAGCGCGCGAATCCCGCCGAAGTCGTCGGCAAGCGGATCGTCGCCCAGCACGACAGGAAAATTCAGTTCCAGCTCAGCTGCGAACTCGCGTACCGGATCCCATCCGTCCTCGTCGAGGGAGATCGCGAGCACCGTGAAGCCCTGATCCTTGTACCTGCGCTGGAAGTCGACGAACCATGGCATCTCGATCTTGCAGGGTCCGCACCAAGTCGCCCAGAAGTTCACGAGCGCGACCTTCCCGTCCAGGTCCTCATTCGTGACAAGATTCCCGTCGAGATCCTGAATGCTGAATTCCGGCAGGGGCGTGGTGGACCCGTCGCCATCGACAGGAGCCTCGGAAGTGCAGGAGGCTGCGCCGAGTGCCAGCGCGAGGAGGATCGGGAATCGGGCTTTGGGTGGCATCGGAACGTCGGGCATGCAAGCTGTGCCTAGAAAGATTATACGGATTCCCTTTCAGTTCGGGGTGGGCTTTTTACATTCGGGCGAGCGTTCTCGACCCGCACGGCGAGGCTGCCTCGATGCAAGCGCACAGAGAGATCATCGCCGGCAGCGACCTGACGATAATCCCGGACTGCCTTTCCTTCCCCAGTCTGCACGATCGCGTAACCACGCTCTAGGATCGCGAGCGGGCTCAGCGCATCCAGCCTCCCGGAGGCGGTAGCCAGCCGGTAGACCCGGCGGTCCAGTGCCTCGCGCATCCTCGGAAGCAAGAGCTGGACGGCGTTGCCGAGCCGATCGGACTGACGCACGAGGCGAAGACGCAAGTCCAGCCGGGCTAGGGTCCGTTCAAGGAGATCGAATCTACCGCGGCAGGACCGAAACCGCCGCTGCTGCGCCATTTGAAGACAGCGTTCCGCATCGTCAAGCACCTGAACCGCCTCGCCGATACGGCGTTGCACGGTCAACGCGACGCGATCCATCCCGTTGCGTAGGAGATCGTTCCTTAGACGCGAGAACCGATAGCCTAGCGCCTTTTGGATTCGTACTTGGGCCTTGATCGAGGAGTCTCGCAGCGCAGAGGCGAGAGGAACCACAAGCTCGGCCGCCGCGGAGGGCGTCGGTGCCCTGAGATCCGCAACAAAATCCGCAATCGTGAAGTCGGTCTCGTGGCCGACGGCTGACACCACGGGCACTGGGGATCCAGCGATCGCTCGCGCGACCGCTTCCTCGTTGAACGACCAGAGATCCTCGAGCGAACCGCCGCCGCGCCCGACGATGACGACATCGGCCCACGACCGGTCGCTGAAGTAGCTGATCCCTCGGGCGATTTCCGCAGCCGACCCGTCGCCTTGCACTCGCACAGGGAAAAGCCGCATGTGCAGTCCGGGAAACCGGCGCTCGATGATCCGAAGCATGTCGGCAATCACCGCTCCCGTGGGGGAGGTGACCATGCCGATCCGTCGCGGCATCGCAGGAAGGGGCCGCTTTCGGTCGGGGTCGAACAGTCCCTCGGCCGCGAGCTTGGCCTTCAGGCGCTCGAATCGCACCTGGAGCGCGCCGACTCCCTGCGGCTCGAGTGACTCGACATAGAGCTGGTACTTCCCCTGCTGAGGGTAGACTCCGACTCGACCCCTCGCAATCACGGCAAGACCGTCGTCCGGCTTGGTTTTCAAGAAGCGCGCGGATCCTCGGAAGCATACGCAGGAGATCTGCGCGTCCTCGTCCTTGAGCGTGAAGTACCAGTGGCCGCTGCGAAAGAGCCTGGCGTTGGAAATCTCGCCGCTCACCCTCACATCGGGGAACTTGTCCTCGACGAGTCCCTTCAATTCCGCCGTGAGGTCGGCTACGGAATACACCCTTCGGGCAGTGCCGAAAGTCAACAGGTTTTCCTGCGCGCTCATGCGGCAGATCCCTTGCGGCGACGGCGGAGGAAGCCAGCACCGAGTGCGAGAAGCGTGCCCGATACGACACCAATGATTGCTATCAGGTCCAAGTAGGCCTTGAATCCGGGTCCGATCTCGATCATCCGTTCCTGCACGACGAGTCCGTGCCGGTAGTGGGAGAGGGCGACGAGAAGCCCGAGCCCGCTGGTGATCAGCGCAGCGAGGCGCAGGACGATCCCGCTTCCGGGTCCGGCGAGGCGGCGCAGGCATTCAGCCGCCGCGAGGAATCCGATCGCGGCCGCGGCGACGTTGCGAGCGAAGAAGAAGTTCAGAAACTCCTGGCGAACGACGTTGCTGAGCGAATAACCCAATTGGAAGAGGTAGAACAGCCCTGAGTAGACGCCAACGAAAACAACTGCCGCGATCGCGAAATTGCGGGGCCGCTGGCCCCAAGCCGCAAGTACTGCCACCATGAGGAACAAGGCGCCGACGGACAGGGATTCGGCAAGCCGTTGCCTGCGCAGCGTCGCAAGAGACTCGTCCCGGTCCGGCATATGGCTCTCCAATGCGTCGCGCTGAACGCGTTCCAGCTCTTGCAAGCGGGGCAACTGGTAGGCGGGCACGTCTAACGCCTCCCATAGCACCCTGCCCTGGCTGTTGGCTGGAATCGGCAGTCCGAGCAGCACGCTGGCCGTGGGAGCGATGTCGACGACGAGAGCCTCGATGGGATCTGCGGCCCGGATGCCCGGACCGGCCATCGCGAAGGGAGCGATAAGAACTTCCGGCTCCTCCCCTCCATGACCGCCCTTGCCCCAGCGGTGGATATGACCGTGGTCCGAGACCGCGATCACGGCGGTCGCCTGACCCGCCGCATCCACAAGGCGACCGAGGCACTCGTCCACCGCCGCCGTGACCATTCGGTAGCCCTCCGATTCGCCGCCGTGGCTGTGCCCGGCCTCGTCACCGGCAAGCAGGCCGACCACCTGAAGGCCCCCGGCACTGCGTGCGAGGTGTTGCATGGCTTCCAAGCAGGATCGCTCTTGCCACTCGACTAGGTCGTCTGGCTCGTAAGAGGCGGGGGGGCCGGAAGGCCCGCCAAAGGAGTCGATGTGGTCGCCGAAAGCTCGGGGCCAGAATCCGGTATCGAATACCGCGCTCCTCATTTGAACTTCCCGAGCGAGGCTGAACAGGGACTGAACCGGCGGAGCAGCAAATGAGGAGTTATTCGTCACGCCGCTGACTTCGGGCGGGGCCCCCGTAACGAACGCGGCTCGGGCAGGGTTGGATAAAGAAGGCGAGACAGTGCGAACCGTGCCCGAGGCTCCGCGCTGCGCTAGCGAGGAATACGCGGGCAGATCGGCCGCGCGGTCGACCCTGAGGCCATCCAGAACCACGACAAGAAGGCGGCTTGCGAGCGGGGACCCTGCCTCGAATCTCCGGTCGAGGGCATACCCGCTTTCGTAGCCGGTAACCGATTTCCATGAAACGTCAGCGAAGACCGCGCACCCGATGGCCAGAAGAACCAAGTAGAGCAGCGAAAGCGCGATTCGCAAAACAGGCATTTCGGAACATTATCCCGGTTCCAAAATCCGCAGTCCTAGGCGCGGTTCCTGCGTCCCGTGGCAATCCGCCCGGATCGCATAGAATGGTCCCACGGATGGCAGCTGTCTCGAACTTCCAGGACCTGATCGGAAAAACCCTCGATCGCCTTGACCTCGCTACACGCGAGGCGACTGTCGGAAAGGTCATTGCAATGCAGATCTACTCCCCGGCGAACATGGCGCTGCAAAGAATCCAGGCGATCGGCGACACGGTCCAGGAATGCGTGACGCAGCTCAAGGATCAGGGACTGGATCCTCTTGACTACGAATTCTCTCGTTTGAATCCGCCGTTCCTTGCGCGCTGAGGGCCCCGCCGCGACAATGAGGACCGATGAGCTTCGGACTCCTCCTGGTCCTCGCGGCGTGCTGCGCGATTGGCCTGGCTTGGAAGGGGTGGTTCCAGCCCTCTTGCGGAGCCTGCGCGACGAGCCGTAAGGCGCGCAAGGAGGGTCCCGGCCGGGTCACAACTGGATGCTGACGCCCTCCTATACTGGGGCGATGACCGACAGACGTGTGTTCCTAGCCGGTGCGGCCGCCCCGATGCTGCTGCCCTCATCAGCCGTTGGCGCGAATGACCGCATCTCCATCGCGCTGATTGGTGCCGGCGGCCGCGGCCGCCGGGTGATGGCGGCCTTCCGCGAACTCGGCTCGCCTGTCCCGGCCGTGTGCGACGTTTACGAGCCTAACCTTGCCAGGGGGATCGACGAAGCCGACGAGGGTGCGCAGGGATATCGCGACTACCGGGAAATCCTGGAACGCGAGGACCTCGATGCGGTGCTGATCGCGACGCCTGACCATTGGCACGTCCGCATGATGCTTGACGCGGTCACGGCGGGCAAGGACGTGTATTGCGAAAAGCCGATGTCTCACTCGATCTCGGAGGGAGCGCGGGCCGTGCAGGGAGTCCGGGCCACCGACCGGATCGTGCAGATCGGAATGCAGCGGCGCAGCACCCCCTGGATCATCGAAATGCAGCGCTCCGTCGCTGACGGCGCGATCGGCAACATCACCATGGCGCGGGCCGCATGGAACTGGGCGATCGCGAAGCCGCTCGACAACTCGACGCTCTCTGGGGAACTGGACACAGAGAGGTTCCTAGGCGGTACCGCTCGCTCTCTCGAGCCCATGATGTTCCGGAATTGGCGCTACTTCTGGGCGTTCTCCGGCGGCAACATGACCGACCAGGGCACCCACCTGATGGACGTGATCCAGTGGTTCGCGGGGGTGGGGGCACCACGGTCGGCGGTGTGCCAAGGCGCAGTGATTGGCATGCTGGGCTCTCAGACGCCAGACAGCTTCGCAGCAGCCTTCGATTACGGCTCGTTCCTAGCCAGCTGGAACCTCAATTACAACAACGACTACCAGAACGGCTGGACGATCGAGCTGCTAGGCGACAACGGGACCGTCGTGCTGAACAACCGTGGGTACCGCAGGTACGCGGCGCCTTGGGCGCGGAACCCGGAGCCGGTCCAGGTTCACGAAGACCGCTTGCCCACCATCCCGCACGTCCGCAACTTCCTTGAGTGCGTCAGGAGCCGTGAGGAGCCCAACGCCCCCGTGGAGGTGGGTCACACAGCGGTTTGCGGCCCGCACCTTGCCAATATGGCTTTCCATCGCAGGTCAGCCGCCTTCCTGAATCCAGGAGCGACGGAGGTTTTCTGAGGCGCGGACGCCCTGGCCGGTCGATTGCGTTGGGACGGACAGGATCCTAGTCCAGGGTCCGGCGCTACTAAGAGAGCCGCTCTGTTGGTTCCCGATTTGGCTACTCTTCCGTGAACTCGCATTCGTAGGCGGATTGCTCTTGAAACGCAGCATCCCGGACTCTCCAAGCAAGCCGGAACGCCCTTGATGCGGTTCGGCAAGGCCTCCCGTTCCATTTGCGAGCGGATGGCAATTGCGGGAGGATGAGTGGTGCCATGCCCGTCGGCCGCCGCACGTTCTTCGGTGTCATGCCAGCGCTGGCGACGACGCAGGTTTCCACAGCTTCGGGGACCGACCTCGATAGCGAGTTTCTGGAAGCGATCGAACAGATTCCTCTCGTCAATACACACGAGCACATCATTCCGGAAGTGGATCGAACGTCTTCCCGGATCGACTTCTTCACCCTGGCCGGACACTATGCAATCAACGACGCAATCTCGGCCGGCCTCGCGGGCGACGATCTCGCGGTCGTAAGAAATCCCGATGCCCCGCTGGCGCAGCGCTGGCGGGCCTTCGAGCCGTTCTGGAAGTCAGCCAGCCTGACAGGCTACGGCCAGGCGCTCCGCATCGCAATCAGAGATATTTACGGCATCGATCGGATCTCGGCCTCCACATTGCCTGAGATCAATCACAGGATCGAGGCCGCGAACCGGCCGGGCCTGTACGAGGAGCTCCTGGTCCACCGCTCGAACATTGCGTACTCGGTGCTGGACGACTACTGGAATGCCGCGCCGGTCCGGCCCGACCCGAAGTTCTTCGTATGCGCCCGCAAGTTCGACCGGTTTGTCGCTCCCCAGTCCGTATCCGACGTCCGGAGACTCGAAGAACTCACCCGCGTATCCATCACCGGCCTGAACGGGCTCAAGCGGGCGATGGAGGCCAGTTTCGAGCAAAGCCTTGACATCGGCATGGTCACGGTCAAGTCAACGCTGGCATACAGCCGCGAGATCCACTATGCCGAGGTGTCGGAGCGGGAGGCGGAGTCCAGCCTGCAGTCCCTCCTCGGCGCGAATCGCACTCCGCCAGCGGGATTCCGGTCGCGTGTGGATCGTCCGTTCCGTCCAATGGAAGACCACATGTTCCACCACCTGATCGGCTTGGCCGCGGCGCACGGCGTGCCGGTCCAGATCCATACGGGGTTGCAAGCAGGAAACGGCAACTTCATCGAGAACTCCAAGCCGACCCACCTGACGAATCTCTTCTTCCGCTTCCCGCAAGTGCCGTTCGATCTGTTCCACATGAGCTATCCCTACCAAGGGGAGGCAGCAGCCATCGCGAAGGTCTTTCCCAACGTGCACATCGACTTCTGCTGGGCTCACATCATTTCGCCCAGCGCTGCGAGACGCGCTCTTCACGAGATGGTGGATACTGTTCCTTCCAACAAGATCTTCGGCTTTGGCGGAGACTATCGATACCCCGAGCTGAGCTACGCACACGCGAAGATTGCCCGGCGCAACATCGCGCACGTCCTGGCAGAAAAGGTCAGCGAGGGTTCGTGTTCGAAGCAGGAAGCTCTGGCACTCGGCCGCAAGGTCCTGCATGACAATCCCGATGCACTATTTGGGAAAAACCGTGGCTAGGGTCGCCTCCCTGCGGAAATCGGGGCTTGGGATGGGCGGCCGCTTGCCCTGGGTCCGTCTCGCGGCCCTGCTTGCTTTCTCAGCACTTGCCGCGACGGCCGAACAGCCGAACTTCGTGGTGATCTTCGCAGACGACCTCGGATACGGGGACCTAGGCGTGTATGGGTCGACAACGATCCGCACGCCCAACCTGGACCGGATGGCGGCGGAGGGGATGCGGTTCACAGACTTTTATACGACCGCACCGTTCTGCAGCCCGTCGAGGGCGTCGCTGCTGACTGGTCGCTACCCGGTCCGGGCGGGAGTGCCGTACGTGCTGTTCCCGACCGAATTGACAGGCCTGCCGCCTGCCGAAATCACGATCGCCGAGATCCTGTCGGACGACGGCTATGCCACCGCGGCGATCGGCAAATGGCACCTCGGCTGGCCCGAGTCGTTCCGCGCCCATCGCCACGGCTTCGACTTCTTCTACGGCCTGCCGTACTCAAACGACATGCTCAAGTGGGAGGCCGACACCGTTCTCCGGCCACAGCACGCCTTTTGGGACCTGCCGTTGCTCAACAACGACGAGATCGTGGAGGCTCCGGTCAACCAGCACACATTGACGCAACGCTACACGGCCAAGGCTGTCCAGTTCATCGAAGAAAACCGGGACCGGCCGTTCTTCCTCTACTTCCCCCACACTTTTCCCCACAACCCGCAGTACGCCTCGGAGAACTTCGAGGGACGCTCGCCACACGGACTCTACGCCGACACCGTGGAGGAACTGGACTGGAGCGTGGGAGAGGTGCTGCGAACCCTCCGGGAACTTGGCCTGGACGAGAAGACCCTCGTAGTCTTCAGCTCGGACAACGGGCCTACAAGAGGAGGCAGGCGCTGGGGTCGCCGCAACGCGGGCGGAAGCACCGGCGGACTGCGCGGCAACAAGGGGACCACGTTCGAAGGAGGCATGCGGGAACCCGGCATCTTTCGCTGGCTTGGGACGATCGCCGCAGGCGGCGTAACAAACCAGCAGGCCTCGATCCTTGACTTGCTGCCGACCCTCGCCGCGCTCGCGGGCACGGAGGTTCCTGATGACCGGGTGATCGACGGACGGTCGATTGCGGATCTGTTGCTGGGGAAGACAGACTCGCTCCCCGAGGAGCCGTTCTACTTCTACTTCGGCATGCAACTGCAGGCGATCCGGCTCGGGCAGTGGAAACTCTTCCCCAGCGGGGTCGCGACCTCGGAACAGTCGGCATCGCTGTGGTACCTCCAGAACCCTGAGCTCTTCGGGCGCCACCACAGGGTGCTCGACGAACCGCAACTCTACGACCTCGACGCCGACCGGGGAGAGACTCGAAATCTCGCGACGGAGCAGCCGGAGATCGTCGAGCGGCTGGGCGAGATAGCCCGCGACTTCGATGAGAGGATGCAGGTGAACAAGCGGCGACCGGTCTACCTGGACGGTCGGTGAGGCACAGCAACCTGCAACGAGGCAAGCCGCTTTCCGCAGCTGAAGGGTCGTCGACGCGGCCGTCGTCGGTTCCGGCGCAACCGCTGACTTGGCGACCGAGTAATTGCCCATGACGAGACCCGGCCCGTGGTCCCGCAGCGCCGTCTCAAACCCGACCTGAAGGGTGCCGGTCCCGCGGTGAACTACCGGTGATTCACGAGCGAGGCTGAGAACCCGTCCGCAACCCCCAAGCGCAGGCCTTCGCTCTTGTGCGGGTCAGATGGACGAGTCGGAGCCGCGATCCACCTCGGTCCGGGCTGGTTCTCCAGAACCCTGCGTTCGACGATGGAACATCAGTGCGGGCACTCCGCGCGAGGATTGCAGGCGCTCGATGTCGACTTCAAAGACCGGGACGAGCAGCTCGTCGGAAAGCACCTGGAGGACCGTTCCGTGCGCGCGGAGTCGACCGCGATGCAAGAGGGCCGCGTGATCCGCCCACCGCGCCACTGCGTTCAGGTCGTGCAGTGCGACGGCTATCGCCTTGCCTTCGGCAGCCAGCCGGCTCAAGAGTTCGAGAGTTTCCAGGGAATGGTCCAAGTCGAGGTTGGACGTCGGTTCGTCAAGCAGGATTGCCTCAGCCTCGGTCGCGAGGCTGCGTGCGATGACGACCCGCTGGAATTCCCCGCCGGATAACTCGTTGACTCGCCGGTCCGCAAGGTCCGTGACGTCGACCCGGGCGAGCGCCGACTCGACTGCCTCCAGATCGCGCGGCCTAGTCGACTCGAACCTACCCAGATGCGGATGCCGGCCCATGCTGACGACATCCCTCACGGTGAAAGGCACGTCGATGCGCGGGTTCTGCGGAACGAAAGCGATACGACGGGCGAGGTCGCGACGACCGAGACTCGCCATCTCCGAGCCATCAACCGACACGTGGCCCTCGGAAGGCCGCCAGAGGCCCGCCAGCATCCGAAGCACAGTCGATTTTCCCGATCCGTTCGGACCGACCAAGGCGGTGATGCGGTTCGGGAGGACTTCCATCGAGACATTGCGCACCAGCCAATGCCGCTCGATCCGAATGCCGGCCCGGTCCAACCTGATCTTCAAGAGATTGCGATCTCCAGGCGCTTGCGACGAAGCAGGTAGAGGAACAGAGGCGCCCCGAACAGCGCGGTCACGACACCGAGCCTCAACTCGGTCGGCGCATGGACTGTGCGGGCGAGGATGTCGCACGCAATCAGGAAGACGGCTCCCGTCAGAATGCTCGCTGGAAGCAGCGCTCGATGCGCCGGACCCAGGAGGATCCGGATGACGTGAGGCACGACCAGGCCCACAAAACCGATCACCCCGCTCACGGCGACGGCAGTGCCGGTCAACAGCGCAGCCGTTCCGAGGATCGAACGCTTGACACGCTCGACCTCGACCCCGAGCGAAGCCGAGGCCTCCTCCCCGAGAAGCATCAGGTCGAGATCACGGACATACCACAGCGCAACCGAGGCGCCGATCGCGACAAAGGGCGCGGAAATCCACACGTGAGTCCACGTGCGTCCGTCGAGGCCGCCCATCATCCAGAAAACGATCTCGGAGGCAACCTGCCAGTTCACAAAGTTCAGCGAAATCAGCATCGAGGTAGCGGCGGAGATCAGTGCGCCGAGAGCGATGCCGGCAAGCAGCAGCGTCGCTACCGGGGTCCGCCCGGCCCTGCTCGCCACAGCATAAACAGCGAACAAGGCGATCAGCGCTCCGACGAATGCGAACAGCGGCAGCCAGAGCGCCGAGCGATTCGCCAGTTCGGTGATGAAAGCGATGACCGCGCCGAGGGCAGCTCCCTGGCTGGATCCGATCACACTCGGCTCGGCCAGTGGATTGCGGAACACCGCCTGCACCAGTGTTCCGGCTGCCGCCAACCCACACCCTGCCAGTCCAGCCACGATTACCCGGGGCATCCGGATTTGCCAGATGATCACCTGCTCGGCCTCGGTGACACTGCCAGGATCGACCCACCCTGCGGGCAGGCACTTCAAGGCGATTGCCCTCAGGACAACCTCCCATCCAATCTCCGTACTGCCAATAGCCACGCCCGCCACGGCTACAACCGCCAGAGCCGCCGTAGCGGCAAGAAAGTACAGCGGCACCGCGTGCGACCGGACGGACCTTGGAGGGAAATTTGGGAGCCGGATCATTGCTCCTCCGCATGAAGGGCCGCGGCGAGGGCCTCCATCATGACGACGGCGTGGTGTGACATGGAAAGGTACGCGCGATTCTCGATCAGGAGTATTTGTCCGTGGCGCCCGGCGCGCGTCACGGCGACTCCGGGATCCGCAAGGAGGCGGTCGCGCGTGCTATCTGCATGCCTGGATTCCACGCCGGCCACGATCCAGTCCGGATTCCACGCCGCGACCTGCTCGCTGGTAATGGAACCGTACGGGCCCACACCCTGCTCCGCAGCAACATTGATGGCACCGAGGTCCGTGACGATGCTGTCGAAGAGAGAGCCCGCCCCAAGCGTATGCGCGAAATTCGAGAAGGCAAGTACCCGGGCGGGCTCATCCTCAGGGCTTCCAAGTTGCCGCGCAGCTCCGATCCGGTCGCGAAGTCGCTTGACCTCGCGGTCGGCGGCCTCGTCTGCGCCCGTGACGTATCCGGTCACCCGGAGGGCCGATGCGATTTCCTCCAGGCGCTCAAAGACCGTGATCATGCGGAAGACAGGTATTCCGATTGCTCGGACCTGCTCGACGTATTCGGCGCGAGCCGTATGTGAAACGAACACCACGTCAGGATTGCGTAGCACAATCGACTCCGGATCCTGTGCGAAGGCGAGGTCCGTCAATCTGGCCTGGTCAGCGACGAAGCTGTAACGCGGATCGACGGCAAACAGGCTCGTGACGACGATGCGGCCGCTCGGGACGATAGCGAACAAGAACTCGTCGGTGGACAATGCCTGGGAGGCAAGCCGGTCCGGGGGGCTCTCGAGCCTGAGAGGGTCGCCGTGTGCGTCGAGGATGATGCGCGGGAAGGCGCCTTCCGTCACGGCACCCGGTGTTTCGAGATCCGGGGGAATGGCTGTTGGAGCGCCCCCAACAAACCGAAAGGCCGCCAGGAGCAGCACCGCGCAGATCGATGCCTGCCCGACGAGAACGAATCGCGATACGGCGCTCATGCGATCTCCGTGACCGGCCCGGGCGCGGCCATTGGAGGGCATTCCTCCGGGCGTGCCGGTCTCCGGACTTGGTTCATCGAGCGGTTTTCCACTTGCCGGTCCCGGTCCCGTCCTAGTACCTGAATCGGATTCCGCCGATCATCCATGCCCCTGGACTGCCGAATCCATCCTCGTAGTAGTCGTGATTGAATACGTTTTCGACCTTGCCATAGAATTCAAGCCGCTTGCTGTCCACCAAGGGCAGATCGTAGCGGAACACGAGGTCCGCCTTGACCGGACCGTCGAAGACCAGTTTCCTAGCCTGCGCGCCATACGGCGACAGGATGTAGTCAGAGGCCGCGAACAGGTCGAACGTGACATTGACGCGCTTTCCGATCCATTGCGTAGCTGTCGCCGTGTAGACCTGCGCTGAGAGACCGGGAATCTGGAAGAAGTCAGGACCGATTGTGGGCGTCCGCGAGTCGGAGTTTGTATAGGTGTAGGAGCCGCGGAGATTGGTGCTTGACGACGGCGCGACCTGGGCGCTGACCTCCACGCCTCGCGCAATGCCTCCGCCCGTGTTGCGGTATCCGCCAAACCTCCCGAACACGTCATTGGCGGGAAAATTCGCGAAATCGAAAAAAATCGTTTCGGCGAGGTTGGTGTAGAAGTACGTACCGCTCAGTCGCACTGACGTGTCAAGTAGCCACTGGTCGATTCCAAAGTCCGCAGCCAGTGAGCGTTCCGGATTCAGACGAGGATCTCCCCAGTAGTTGAACCCGCCGGAATAAGAGGAAAAGGAGCCTCCGAATCGCTCGTACAGTGACGGGGAACGGAACCCGTTGCCGACATGCGAGCGGAGCTTTGTCCCGGTGGACTTGACGAAATACGCGACTGCGGCGTCGCCGGTGTAGGAACGGCGGGGCGTGACGGCAGGGAATCCAGCATACGGCCCTTGGGTGCCTGAATACCGGGGCAAGCCGAGGTCGAATCTCTGCGCCCGGCCGGACAGGTTGATATGCAGGCTGCCATCCAGCAGCCGGATCTGGTCCTGCGCGAAGAAGGCGTGGCTTGCCTGGTCGATTGCCGTGCTGCTCTCGACTGGCGAGGGGCTCTCGTCGGTGTTGAAGTTCGAATAGGCCTCGCTCTCGAATTCGTATCCGAAGCTAGCCAGGTGGGACTTGCCTATCCGGTGATGCGCGCGAGCGAGGACCGTGTGGGTCTCCCCGTCGAATCGGGTGTCGTTGCTCACTCGCGGATCGAAGAGTCCGGGGCCCCCGGGACCGTCCTGATACCTCCGGCCCGTTCCAACTGACTGATACGAGATCTGGTACGAGCTTCGTGGCGACAGATCGTGCCGCATCGTGACTGCGGTGACGAAGAACGCTGATGAATTGCGGCCATCGGGATCAATCTGGTCAGGAACGAACGTCGCGTTGCCCGCGCTATAGGGCTCGCCACGCTCGAGGAGTGCCAGCTGCGAGACCGGCAATGGTATGGCCGCCACTCTGCCAGTCGCCGGGAAGTTGGCGACGACCGCGGCAGGGAATGTCGGGTTCTCGACCAAGCTCCGGAAGGAATCGGCTGCCCAGACCCGGCCGCTCAGCGACAGGCCCGGCTTGAACGAGTATCGGGCCCAGCCCTGGGCGGCTGAGTTTCGGTAGGGGCTGGCTCCGCGGTAACCGCGTGTCACGTTCAAGTGGGACAAGCCGCCGCTATAGTGGAACCGCTCTTCCGCAAGCCCGCCGCCGGCCCTTGCAACCCCCCGGACCATGCCTAGCCCGCCACCCTCGGCACGGATCTCGCCGTGGGGCCGGCCGCCGCCCCGGTGGGTGCTGACGTTCACCACGCCGCCGATCGCGTGGGATCCGTAAAGCGAAGAACCGCTGCCGCGCAGGAACTCGACGCGGTCAGTGTCAACCAGCGACATGTCCTGGTAGAAGACCGTGGCATCCCCTTGCGTCGACGCCGCATCACGGAAGCGCATGCCGTCGACAAGCAAGGCCGTATCGTGATTCCGCAGTCCGCGGGTCTGGATGGTCACGAAGCTGCCGGGACCTCGCAGTTGCTGGACGCGCACGCCTGGCGTGTTGCGGATGGCTTCCGCCAGGGAGAATTCGTTTCGAAGCGCGATCTCCTCGTCGTCCACCGCGTCCAGTGCCTTGGCGACCTCGTCCTGAGCCACGGGCGTGCTCGAGGCGGTAACAAAGATCTCGACGGTTGATGCCGAAAGGGAAAGGTCCAAGTCGAATCTCGTATCGCCGTCGACCTGAAGCATGCGCGAGGCTGCCAGCGATGCGTCGGAGGTCTCGCCTTCCAAGAGGTACTCGCTAGACGAGAGGTTTGGAATCAAGTACGTCCCGTCGTCGCGGCTCCGGGCATTGCGGACCGTCCCTCCGTCTCGGTCGAAGAGGCGCAGCCGGGCATTTGCAACAGCCGCTCCGTGCGGATCAAGGATCCGGCCCCTTAGGCTGCCAGCATCCAACGGGGCCGCAAGGGTAGCCGCGATCACAATCGCGGCTACCCGAGGTATGGAGTGTTGCTTGAGTGCGGATCGCCACCTTGCCTCCCGGCAGGCAGCCGATGAGCCTGTCCCGGGCCGATTCAAGGGCCTGGTGTGAACCCGAGTGGCGGATCGAGCTAGTGAATTCGGTGAATCAAGGCCGTTCGGTCGAACGGCCTGCCGGCGATAGCCGGACTTGGATTTGTTTGTCACGCTGCCTCCGTGCCCGTCGTCGCGGGCTAAGGAATGCTGCGCACCACACCTAAGGTCAAGCCTGTTCCAGAATTCGAATGGGGCCCTCTCGGGCAGGCGAGCCGATTCCGGTTCGTGTCCGGCAGGCCGCTATAGCCGACGTTCAAGCCGCTCATCCGTTTCTCGCGGAATTGTGCGCGCACATCGCACCGAGGCAGGTCTCCTGACTAACGGCTTCAGGCGAAGTCTCCTCACCTTCGTCGCACCGGCCTTCGCGAGGCGATTGCCTCACTGGCATGTCGGTGCAACTCGCCGCTCACAGTGGCGGGACCGTGCCGGATTTCCACCGGACTTCCCTGTTAGGCCCTTGCGGGCGCCTCGGAGCTTCCCAATACTACCAGAACGGCCCGGCCGGCCGCACACGCCAGCCGCCGGGCTCGAATGCCCGGCACCTTGCTTTCACATTCACGCCACGTCTCCGCCAGGCCAGCTCTGGAGTTCTACCGAGACTCCGCTGCCCAGCAACCACGAAGCCGCCAAGGCCAGGGCAATTGCCGCTGCCAGGAGCGCGACCCGTCTCGCGAGCCGGTAGTCGGCGGATTCCTCAGCCGGGGGATCTGCAGGGTCGCCCACCCAAGTCTCCGTCACTAGATCCCCGGCAAGCCAGATAGGCCCGACGAGCCGGCGCTGGATCGCCCCTGCCATCGCACCCTCGCTCCAGCCGGGATTCGGCCCGGGAACGACACCGTGCTGGCTCCAAGCGATGCGACACGCTTTAGAGCCCGACGCCCGCGGAATGAGCAGGGCCGAGAGCGCGATCAGCAGCCAGGCGAGCCGGGCCGGGACCAGGGTGAGGGTGTCGTCCAGTCGCGCTGCGCACCAACCGAAGAGACGATATCGGTCGTTCTGGTATCCGATCATTGAGTCCATGGTGCTGGCCGCCTTGAACAGCACGAGTCCCGGCAAGCCGGCGAGGGCATACCAGAAGACCGGAGCGATGAAGCCGTCGACGAGGTTCTCGGCCAGGCTCTCAACCGCAGCCCGCCGGCACCCTGCAGCGTCCATGCGGTCTGTGTCGCGTCCGACAAGCTTGCCGGCTGCCTGGCGGGCGGCTACGAGGTCGTCACCGCGCAGATCCACCTCATCGCAGTGCTTGAGTAGGTCGCCGAGAGCGAGAAAGATGTATACGGAAAGAAAGTGGAACGCTGTTCCGGCAATATGGCTCGTCGCCTCTAATTCGAAAAGCAGCGCCCAGGCTCCCCCGGCCCACAGGCATCCGACCATCGCGACCAAGACGCACCCGCCAACGCGACCGTCTAGGTGCAGGGCTCGCAGCCAACTCTCGACTGCCGAGATCGAGCGACCGATCAACCGAACCGGGTGCCAGCGATAGCGGGGATCGCCGACAGCCAAGTCCAGGGCGGCAGCGGCAATCAGCAGTCCAGCTTCCGGGGGCGGGATCGTCAAGCCCACTTCGCCTTCCAGCCAAGGGCCACCGCGCGCAGGGCAAGCTTGATTGGGTCATTGTCCCAGCAGTCCAGAGCTCCGTAGAGGGCCGTCCATTCCTGTGGCCGCGCAGCCACGGAGCACGCCAGGCAAGCAGCTTGCTGGCGCAGGGTCTCGCCGGCAGCCGAATCCGGCAGCGTGCCAGATCTGACACGGTCCAGCACAGCGGCCAGCGCGTGAGCGGCCGCTCCGACGCCCGGCTCGTAGAAGACCGCGTTCAGGTTGTCTCTGAGTAGCGCGAGTTCGCGTTCTGAAAGCAAGTCTGCGAGCGATTGCAATACCCGCTCTTCGGTCAAGCCGAACCGGCCCAGCGCGTGAAAGAAACTGCGGGTATACGACAGCTCCAGACCGTTCTGCCATCGCAGGGCCTCCTTCACGGCCCGCTTGACGCAATCGCCAATGATCTCGCCGGCCTTGACATGAGGGCTGGTGGACTCCTTGGGCTTCCGCCCGGGCTCAAGAGGATGCGCGAGGCAGAACTGGTCCGTGCCGGTGCCGGTGGCAATCGCGGGGGAGTAAAGGCTTGGGACGGCGAGTTCGGCCAGTGCCGCCGACTTCGCTTCAGTCATCGTCACCACGGCGCTGGCCTGGGCGGACAGAGACAGCGGAAAGTTGAGCACGAGGATGATGTTGATCGTCCCTCCATACGCCGAAGCCTCCACCCAGCCCTCGTCCGATTCGACCCACTTGGCCGGGTCCCCTGCCGTCGCGGCATTACCCTTGACGCCGGCCGTCACAAAGGCGTCGGCCCGCAAATCTGCGAATTCGCCGGAGCGATGGGCGATATACGCCATGCTTGCGGCGGTGCCCAGCAGGGCTGTCCGATCTGGGTCGATTCGAAGCTCGGCACAAACGTGGCGATGGTAGCGAGCGAGGCCCATTCCAGCAATCAGCGCTTGCCTCTCGGTGTCGCCACGCCCCTCGCAGCTTTGGTGATTGGCAATGAATCGGACGCCCTCCTGTTCCCCGCCGCAGTAGGCGGAGGTGCTTAGGACGCGGTGGGGCAACTTCAGTTCGACAACGAAATAGCGGCCAAAACGGCGAGCCGAAAACCGGTCCGTGTCCCAAAGCGTCTCGGCCAGCTCGGAGAGTTCAGGGGCAGCCATGAGTCGAAAGCCTCGATTATCGCCAAGGATCAGGCCGGGGACGCGCCGCCATGAACCAGGTCGGCAATGCGGTCAAGGCGCCGCGAGTCGGTACGATCAAGAGAATGGCCGGGTACCTCGCAAGCTTGGTCGAACGTGCCGGCTCGAGGCGGTGCCGAATCGTCTTTCCCGAGGGCGACGATCCGCGGGTCCGGGAAGCCTGCGCCAGGCTCGCACGCGACAAGGTCGTGCAGCCCGTTCTGGTGAGTACGAACACGGAATGCGCTCCCGGAGTCGATTGCTCGCACCCCGAGACTTCCGGCAAGGCCGAGCGGTACGCGAGGATCTACCACGAGCGCCGGCGTTCGCGAGGAGTCACCCTAGCGGAAGCGGAGCGGATCGCCACAACGTCGCTCTACTACGCGGCCCTGATGTTGGAGAACGGCGACGCCCAAGGCATGGTGGGAGGTGCCGAGAACACCACCGGCGAGACGGTGCGTGCCCTGATCGAATGCGTCGGCGTCAAGCCAGAATACAAGCTCGTGTCCAGCTTCATGGTACAGCTGCATCCGGACCCGCAGTACGGCGCGCGGGGCGTGATGATCTTTGCGGATCCGGCCGTGGTGCCGAGCCCCACCTCGAACCAGCTGGCGGATATAGCGATCGCCGCGGCGACCAACAGTCGAAAGCTTCTCAATGCGGAGCCGTACGTCGCGCTGCTCTCATTCTCGACAAAAGGCAGCGCAAGCCATCCGATGGTGGACAAGGTGCTCGAGGCCCTGCGGATCATCCGAGCGCGGGCTCCGGAACTTCGAGTTGACGGCGAGCTGCAGGCGGACGCGGCGTTACTGGAGGGCGTGGGGGCATCGAAGGCGCCAGGCTCACCCGTCGCCGGACGGGCCAACGTCCTAGTGTTCCCGGACCTGAATGCGGCCAATATCGGCTACAAGCTCGCCGAGCGCCTCGGCGGCGCGCAGTCCCTCGGACCGTTCCTGCAGGGACTCAACAAGCCGGCGAACGACCTCTCCAGGGGATGCTCGGTCGACGACATCTACTACGTCGCTGCAGTTACCGCGCTGCAGGCGTCCGGCGAGGCCTAGGGAGCGACCCGCTTTCGGAACGCATCACGGCGACCCACTCCAAGTATCGGGCGAGACTGCGACGCTCCCGCCACACGAACCGCCAGAAGTCGGCGGCTCCGATCGAGTCCGCTTCCATTCCCGAGTAGGTTTCAATCCTCCAGCGGAGATAGGGGCTGCTCCACGGGCGCAGGCGAGACCCTCGAGACGCTTGCCAGAGGAAGCGCAGGGCTTCGTACCAAACCCTGGGCTTCATCAGAGGACGCGGAGTCAATCCGCGTAGTAGCCAGGCCGGTGACGCACCTTGTTGCTTCTGGCCTTGCCCTTCAATTCGACCCGGATTCTCCTGTACCCGGGGCCCTTCCCCTGCGGGCGGTTGTACTCAAGAATGTACTGGTTTCGGATGTCGGCCGCGATTCGCTTCACCAGCGGCTCCACCTCGTCAAAGGATGCCGGGAAGTAGGCTGGTCCGCCCGTGGGGCGGGTGAGGCTGCGCAGATGGCGCTCAGCTCGCTTGGCTGCCCGGCGCTCCTCTTCCGATAGGATGCCGATGCCATAAATCGTGGCGTCGGAAGATTGGAGCTTGCGCACCAGGATTTCGAGGTCCATCCTGCTGGACGTGTCCTCTCCGTCGGTGATTACGAGCAACGCCCGCTTGTTGTAGCTCTTGTTACCGCTCTCGGCCAGGTGGTCCAGCGAGATGCTTGTGGCGTCGTACAGCGCCGTGCCACCCCGCGTGTCGATTCGCTGGAGCGCGTCCTGCAACCTGTCCAGGCTGCTGGTGAAGTCCTGATCCAAGTAGGCCTCGTCGTTGAAATTGACGACGAATACCTCATCCTGTGGATTCGATGCCTTGACGAATTCGAGGGCGGCGGCGTTGACCTGCCGCCTCTTCTCGCGCATGCTGCCGGAGTTGTCAATCACCAAACCAAGCGAAACAGGAACGTCTTCCTGGGCGAAGTAGGTCAGGCTCTGCAGCTGATCGTCCTCGATCACGGCGAACGCCTCCCGGCCGAGGTTCGTCACGAATCGGTCCTGGCGGTCGACCACCGTCACGTGCAGCACCACGCGCTGGGTCTCCACGCAGAAGGTGACCCCCGGGTCGCAGTCCTCGGGAACCTCGCCCCCCGACTGTGCAAGCGCCAGCTGCGCGGCCAGAATTCCGGCGAACGCACCGAGCGCGGCAGCGAAGGCGCCTGCCAGTACGAGCCCGCGAATCCTCTCGCAAGCCCGCCTAGCGGGTCGGCGCATAGTATCCATTCCGGTAATACGCGCGCAGCTCGGGCATTCCGCGGATCTTCTTGATCTCCACTTTCACCCTACGCCATTTCCCGTCCTTCTGGGTATTCTCCGGAATGTAGCCGAGCACGTATTGGTTACGCAGTTCAATACCGATCTTCTCGGCGATGTCGGGCAGCTCGTTGACGTTCTGCACCGCGAACTGCCTGCCCCCGGTCGCCTCCGCGATCTCGGTCAGCAGTCCGGGACCGGCAGCCTCTTCCGGGGTGCGCCCGCGAGTCGAATACGGCTCGTAGATGCCAATCGCATAGATCTGCACGTCGGACTCGCGCACGGTGCGCTTGATCTCTCGCGGCGTGTACCGACTGGAATTGTCGCCGCCATCCGAAATGACGAGCAAGGCCTTTTGGTTGTTCCTGGCCTGCTTCATCTGGTTGAGCGCCAAGTAGATTGCGTCGAGCAACGCCGTCCTGCCTTTCGACCGGACGAAGGTGAGGCGGCTCTGGATCTCTTCGAGGCTCCTGGTGAACCCGGTCACCATCTCGGGCCGGTTATTGAACTGCACCAGAAAGAACTCGTCCTCGGGATTGACTGTCTTGAAGAACTGTGCGACCGCCTCTCGGGCCTTGCTCATCTTGTAGCCCATACTGCCCGAAGCGTCGAATACGACCGCGAGCGAGAGCGGCGCTTCCTCGGCGCCGAACTGCTCAATGACCTGTTTCCTTTTGTCCTCCATGACAAGGAAGTGCTCCTTGCCAAGGCCTGTGACCATGCGACCCGTCGGGTCGGTCACCGTCACGTTGATCAAGGCCATTTCGACATCGACCTTGATAATGTCGCGCCGTCCGAACTCAAGGTCCAGATCGCTGTTCTCGCGATCCTCGCGCAGGACCGCATCGGCATCGGCGGCACTTGGGATCGCGCAAAGCGAGGCGACCACGAAGCATGCCGCAGCCAGTCCCAGCCGCGTAGCGATTCTCCGTTTCCGTCGCGTGCCCTGCATCGGCGACGCACCGAGCAGCGCACCAGCGCAGGCGCTCCGCCCGAACGCGATATCAGCATACCACCGCTGGCGGAGCCCGCAATCTACGCTTCAGGGCACCGAAATGTTTCACCTGAATCCGGTGCCTGATCGTGGTAACCTGAGTCGTGCGGCTGGACAGGGCCGGGCTCGTTCGCGCGCCGATGAACACAGTCGGAAGACGCGACCCCGCCCTTGGCTGGGGGGCTTGCCGCACGCGGCGCCTAGACCCGGATCCACTCGCCCGAGCGACAGAGGAAGAGGCAATTCGCTAGTGGCCGGGCCGAAGTACGTCTTCATCACCGGCGGCGTGGTTTCCTCTCTAGGCAAGGGCATCGCGTCCTCGTCGATCGCGAACCTGCTCGAGTGCCGCGGCCTGCGGGTCACGCTGCAGAAGCTCGACCCCTACCTGAATATCGATCCGGGCACCATGAGCCCCTTCCAGCACGGCGAGGTGTTCGTCACCGACGACGGAGCGGAGACCGACCTGGACCTAGGCCACTACGAACGATTCACCCACGCCGTCCTGACAAGGGCCAATAACGCGACCAGCGGGAGCATCTACGAGCGCATCCTGGCCAAGGAGAGACGGGGCGACTACCTGGGCAAGACGGTCCAGGTCATCCCGCATGTCACAGACGCAATCCGCGAGCAGATCGAAAAGGTCTCGACGAGCGACATCGACGTGGTGTTGACGGAAATCGGCGGGACGGTCGGCGACATCGAGTCGCTGCCGTTCATCGAGGCGCTCCGCCAAGTCCGCCAGCAGGTTGGCCGGGACGGCTGCATCTTCGTCCACGTGACGCTGGTGCCGTACATCGCGGCGGCGGGGGAGCTGAAGACAAAGCCGACACAGCACAGCGTGAAGGAACTGAGGGCGCTTGGGATCCAGCCGGACATTCTGGTCTGTCGCACGGAGACAGGCTTCTCGCGCGAGATCAGGGAGAAGATCGCCTCATTCTGCGACGTGGACAGGGAGGCCGTGATCGCGGCCCGCGACGTAGACACCGTCTACCAGGTCCCCGTCGAGTTCGCCGAGCAGGGCGTCGACGACATCGTGCTCGATCGACTGCGCCTGCGGTCGGGCCCGAGGGACCTCGGACCATGGAAGGACATGCTCGACCGGCTGCGCAATCCGCGGGACAGGGTCCGGATCGGGGTGGTGGGCAAGTACGTCGACTACGAGGACTCCTACAAGAGCCTGAAGGAGGCCCTGCTGCACGGTGGCCTCGCGCAAGGGCTGGAAGTCGAGATCGGCTGGCTGGAAGCCGAGGGCATCACCCGCGAGACGTGCGCCGGGCAGCTCGAACGATACGACGGCATCCTGGTACCTGGGGGGTTCGGCATCCGCGGGATCGAAGGCATGATCGAGGCGATCCGATATGCCCGGGAGAATCTCGTGCCCTATTTCGGGATCTGTCTCGGCATGCAGACGATGGTGATCGAGTTCATGCGCAACGTGTGCGGCATCGCAGATGCCCACTCGGCGGAATTCGATCCGGAAGCGGCGGACCGCGCGTTCCTGAAGCTACGAGAACTCAAGGGGGTCGAGGACCTAGGCGGAACGATGCGGGTCGGCGCGTGGCCCTGCAAGCTCCAGCCGGGCAGTTTCGCTCACCGTGCGTACGGTAGGAGCAAGATCAGCGAGAGGCACCGGCATCGTTACGAATTCAACCGTCCCGACTACGAGCAGGTTGTCACCGGCCACGGCATGCGGATCACAGGCGAAACCCCGGAAGTCGACTACGTCGAAATCTGCGAGCTGCCTAACCATCCGTGGTTCCTGGGATGCCAGTTCCACCCCGAGTTCAAGTCCAAGCCGCTTGAGCCACAGCCTCTGTTCAAGGCGTTCGTTCGTGCCAGCTACGAGAGGCGCCAGCGACAAGGCAAGGCCGCTGAAGAGATCGAAGCCGACCAGTTCCTGCGGCTTTCGGGAAGCCGCCTGCAAAGAGCGTCGGTCTAGCGGGACCCGGATCCGAATCGAAAGGCTCAAAGGGAGGACTTCGTGATCGAGATGTTAACGATCGGACAGTTCGGCGCAGGCCGTATCGGCCGCATGCACGCGAGGAATCTCGTGGCGAATCCGAGAGTGAAGCTCGCCGGAATCTACGATGTGGATGCGGCCGCGAGCGCCGAAGCGGCGCAGGAATGCGGGACGCGTAGCGCAGATTCGGTCGACTCGATTCTCGGAGACACATCGGTTGACGCCGTGCTGATCGCGTCCTCGACCGACACGCACTGCGACCTGATCGAACGAAGCGTGAGAGCCGGCAAGGCTGTCCTCTGCGAGAAGCCGATCCATCTGGATATCCGGCGAGTCGATGCTTGCAGGAAGGTCGTCGAAGAGTCGGGCGTTCCAGTGCAGATCGGGTTCAACCGCCGATTCGACCCGAGTCACGCAGCACTGCACAAGGCCGCGCAGGACGGGGAGCTGGGCCAGCTCGAGCAGGGGATCATCACGAGCCGCGATCCCGCACCGCCTCCGGTCGAATACCTGCGGGTCTCAGGCGGGATTTTCCGCGACATGGCGATCCATGACTTCGACATCGCTCGGTTCCTGTTTGGCGAGGAAGCCGTCGAGGTGTCTGCCATGGGAGCGGTACTGGTCGACCCGAAAATCGGCGAGATCGGAGACTACGACGAGGTCATGGCGGTGCTCCGAATGGAATCGGGAGCGTTATGCCACATCAACTGCTCACGGCGCTGCGCGTACGGGTACGACCAGCGGATCGAGCTGTTCGGCGAGAAAGGCATGCTCGTTTCCGAAAACCCGACTCCTACGAACGTCTCGCGACACACGGCAGCGTCAACGTCGGCACGCAGCCAGCTACATCATTTCTTCATTGAGCGCTACGCCGAGTCTTACCTCCGCGAGATCAATGCGTTCGTGGATGCCATCGAGTCCGGCGTCGCGCCCTCGCCGTCGTTCGAGGACGGCCGGCACGCACTCGTGCTCGCGGACGCAGCCGTCGAGTCGGCAGCAAGCGGACGGGCCGTCAGGGTCGGCCGCTAGCCACCCTCCAACCTGGGTCCCGAGCCGCAATCGCGGCGTTATACTCGGGTCGCGATGCGCTTGCTCGGTGCCATCCTGCTCGTCGTCCCGGCAATGGCAGTGGCCCAGCAACCCGATTGGAAGGTGGGGCTTGCGTCAGTCGACATCACTCCCTCGGAGCCGATTCCGATGTCGGGCTACGCATCTCGCAGGGCACCGTTTGAGGCGGTCGCGCAGAGGCTGTTTGCCAAGGCGATGGCCATCGAGGATCGCGAGGGCGGGCGCGCTCTGCTGATTACCGCCGACATCCTGGGCTTCACCGAGGAAAGATCGGCGTCGATCAGTCACAGGCTGAACGAAAGCCACGGACTGACGCGAGGCCAGATCCTGCTCAACGCCTCGCACACTCACGCTGGGCCTCTCGTCTCGGGATCGATGATGGCATCCGTCCCGGAATCGAGTCGCGAGGACATCGAGACCTACATCAGAGAGATGGAAGACAAAATCGTCGCGGCAGCGCGAAAGGCGCTCAGCGACCTTCGCCCCGCACGTCTTTCGTGGGGTCGCGGGGTCGCGGGATTTGTCATGAATCGTCGCGAGTCCACCGGCGACGGCGTGATTCTGGGCACCAACCCGAGCGGACCGGCCGACCGAACCGTCCCGGTCCTGCGGGTCTCGGGCGCGGACGGCAAGACCACGGCTGTCGTTTTCGGAGCCGCGTCCCACTGCACGACGCTGACCGGTCGCAACATGCTCGTTGCCGGCGACTATGCGGGCTACGCGCAGGAGTTCCTGGAGGCCCGAAACGCCGGCGTGCAGGCAATGTTCGTGACCGGTTGCGCCGGCGACGCCAATCCGTACCCCCGCGGCACTCTCGACCTGGCCAGGCGTCACGGAAACGAGCTGGCGGATGCCGTGCAAGGGGTCTTGGGCAAGGGCGCTCTGGCACCGATTCGAGGTCCTCTCAAGACGGAGTTCCGAAGAGTCGACCTGCCGCTCGTCGAGCATACGAGGGAGCAGCTCGAGGCGATGCAGGAAGGAGCCCCCTCGTACCGGCGCTTCTTCACGCAAGGCGCCCTGGCGAAGCTGGAGCGTGGAAAAGCGCTCCTCAGGGCCTACAGCGCCCCGTTCGGGCTATGGCAGTTCGGGTCAGACCTGACCCTTGTCGCGTTCAGCGGCGAGACCGTGGTGGACTACGTGCGCCTGACGCAAGAGGCCTTGGGTCCACTGAAGCTTTGGGTTAGCGGCTATAGCAACGACGTCTTCGGCTACCTTCCCACGTCGCGAATACTCGAGGAAGGGGGCTACGAAACACGTGGCCTCTACGTGGAGTACGGCTTGTTCCGCCCGGGCGTGGAGAATTCCGTCATGGGAGCCATCAAGTCCATGGCTCGTAGCGCGGGCCGGTTGAAAGACTGAGTCCGAACCGCGGTCAGGGCCCGCTACCCACGCTTTGCCCCAGTTCGCTGCGCACCCTCGCGAAGAGGTCCCGGGCTTCCCGGTCCCCGGGACGCCAGGCGAGAACCGCGCTCAAGGCGATTCGAGCAGACGCCATGTCGCCGTCTTGAAAGGCCAGCTCGGCCAGACCCCGCTGTGCGTCGGTCAGGCTGGGGGCGAGCTGGACAGCGTTCCGGAATGCGGCTAGCGCTTCATCGTCTCGGCCAGCTGCCCTCAGGGTGTTCCCCCGCTGATAGTGAGCCTCGGCCCGTTGCGGGTTGAGCTGGAGGGCCTTCTCGAGAGATGCCAGAGAAGACACCGTGTCGCCACCGGCGGAACGGACGGCCATGCCGTGGTAGAGGTGCGCATCCTCGAAGTGCGGACTGACATCGATTGCCTCCCGAAAGGACTCGACCGCCCCTGTGGCGTCGCCCGTTTCAAGGAGCCGCTTGCCTGTCTGGACGAGCAACGTCGCGCGGCCCTCGCTGGACCGCCGGGCCGCGGCCTCGACCGATCGCTGGCTTGCAGCCCGCGCATCCTCCTCGCGTCCGGCTCGCTGATAGGCCTGCGCGAGATTGCGATGCGCCTTGACGAGCAGAGGCGTCCGTCGAATCGCCTCCTCCAAATGGCGGATCGAGCGATCGACGTCCTGGAGCCGCAGGAGAGCAGCACCGAGGGTGTTACGGGCGTCGGAGTCGTCCGGAAACTCCTGGACTGCCCGTTCGAGTTCGTCGGCAGCCCCGGCCAGATCGCCGCTCTGCTGAATCGCAGCTCCGAGGGCACGGCGAGCGCCTGGATAGGAGGGCGCGGCATCCAGCGCCTCGCGGAAGCGAACGATCGCCTCGTCGAGCGCGTGCATCTTGGTGAGCGCAAGACCGAGGTTGTACAAGGCTTCCGGACGGCCGGGCTGCAATTCAACGGCCCGGCGGAGAGCGGACACGGCGCCTGGCAGATCCTCCAATTCGGCAAGAGCGATTCCCATCGCCAGCAGCGTGCGGGGATTGTCGGGCTCGACCTCGCTGGCCTTGCGGAGAAGCGCAAGGGCGTCGTCAGTCTTTCCCTCTCTTTGCAGCAGGACTGCCAAGTTGAACAGCGCCTCTGCGAATTCCGGAGCACGCTCCACGATTCCCGTCAGCAGCCTCTCGGTGCCTCGAGTGTCGCCGCGCTTCCGAAGCGCCGCACTCAGCATGTAGCGGGCGGGGAGCAAGTCCGGACCGGATCGGATCGCCTCGTGGTAGGAATCGATCGCCTCGTCTGCACGTCCGGACCGGTCGAGCGCCATCGCGCGGTGGAAATGGGCTTCAGCATAGTCCGGGTCAATCTCGATGGCTCTCTCGAAATGGCCAAGCGCGTCTGCCAGCCGGCTGCTTTCCGCAAGGATGATGCCAATTGCACGATGAGATTCCTTGTCCGCTGGATCGGCTTCGACCGCTCCGTAGAAGTAGCCGAGCGCGGCCTGGGGGCTGCCTTCCTGGAGGTACTGGAAGCCCTGTTCCCTGTACTTGGCCGCCGCGTCTGCACGTCGGGGATCTTCCGCGAGAAGATCGGACCACGAAGCACCCGTAATCGTGAAAACAGCAAGCGGTAGGATCGCCCGCCCGGTCCCGCACACGCCACGGGCTATCGAGCCGACTCTCATGAGGATCTCCCGCGGCAGGGGGCAGTCCCGCAGCAGCATCCAGACCCGATCACGGCGAGCCTTCACGAACGATCCGGAGGAGACCGCCCCTGGTGAATTCATCTCGGTCCTCGGCCTTCTGCTTGCCGACAAGCCCGAAGAGCTCCCTGGCCTTTTCCACGTTTCCGCTGCTCCTATATACCAGCGCGAGCTGGTAGGTGGCCGAAACTTCTCCCGGATCGATCGACCGCGCCGCTTCCAAGTGCCTGACGGCCGCGTCCAGCGATCCGCGCCGCGCGAGCATCTTGCCGAGCAGCAGCCGAGACTGGAACAGGTCCGGATTCAGCGAAACCGACTTCTCCAAGGCTGCGACCGCTTCAGCCTCCTCCGACGTGCCGGGATCCACGCCGGACCTCTGCAACGCCTCCGCTAGGAACCACAGGACAAGGTAGTCGTCGGGCTCTTGCTCGCGCCTCGCACGAAGCACGCGCACGGCATCGGGGAGCCGGTCCTGCTGCATCAGGATCAGCCCGAGAGCCGAACCGGGAAGACTCTCGCCGGGCGCGAGTTCCGCGGATCGCTCGAATGACCTCTGCGCATCCTCGAACCTGCCTTTCATGGCCAAGGCCACTCCTCGCTGCAGATGCAGGCGATGCGAGTCGGGTAACCGTCCGACGGCAATGTCGGCGATCTCCACTCCAAGATCGAAATTCTCGTGATCAAGGCACAGGGCCACAAGGTCAACGTAATTCGATTGCTCGCCAGGAGCCAGCTCGGTCGCGGTTCGCAGTGCATCGTAAGCCCGCTTCGTGTCGCCGGCCGACTCGTACGCTCCCGACAGGAGGTTATGCAACTCCGCTGTCTCGTGACCGGCCTCCAGGAGCCTTTCTCCGGCCTGAACAGCCTTGTCGTGCTGACCACCCTTCACGTACGCGAGCACGAGGTTGAAGCCAAGCTCGTAGGGATCGACGTCCGCCGAGCTAGCGCGTTCGAATTCCCGGGCTGCAGACGAGTAATTCTCGAGGCTGGCAAGCATCAGTCCCGCCTTGAAGTGCAACTGCGGCGGAGCGGAGGCCGGGAGTCGCTCGAGAGCCATCACGGCCTGCCTGGGCCGCTCGGTTTCGAGCAGCGCGGTGGCGAAATTGACCAGGAGACGGGGGTCCTGAGCCAGCAGGCCGTGACTTTCCTCGAAGTGCCGGACGGCAGCGGAGTACTCGCTCCGCGCAAACGCGATCTCGGCCAGCCCGAGGTGAGCGAAGGCCTCTTCGCTGGGAATGGCCAGCAGCCGACTAAAGTACGGCTCCGCAGCATCGAGCCGGTTGCGGGACATCTCGTGCAGGGCTAGGTTCTTTAGGGCGGAGGGGTAGCCCGGTTCGAGTTCCAGGGCCCGGCCGAACTGCTCAGCTGCACCGTCGCCATCGCCGCTCGACGAGAGCGCGATGCCGAGGGTGTTGTGCAGCCGAGCATTTCCCGGAACAGCCGCGACGACCTTGCGGAGAATCTCGATCGCGGGCTCCCATTCGCCCCGTTGGATGTGAGAAACAGCCTTCTGGTACAGATCTCGGGGAGACTGGCCGGAGGCGATCGATACGGTTGCTACGAGCGTGACGGTGGCCGCCAGGCCAAGTCTGAGGCTACGCCGGAAGAATGGCATTTGCGTACCGATTGCGCTTAGGGGAGCCAGTCGCCACTAGGTTACAGCGTCGCTTGCGCTTGCGGCCTGGCGCGACGCATTCCTGGCGAATCGGGCTTCCTGATGTCTTTTTCGCGGTCAAGCAAGAACTCCGGTCGGGACCAGACCGGGAATTGCCACACCGCAAAAGCAGTGCCGCCACACGGGCAACTCAGCGCACCCGAGGAGCACTGAAACCAGTCTAGATTCGTCAAGGAGAATCGGGAGGATCGGATTCGCCCTCCAATCTCGCACCATGGCTTGCTGCTCCGTCAGTCACCACAGTCCTCGTAGTAGGTGAGTGCCGGCATGTTCCGGCGGTGGTGCACGATCCGGAGGATTACCGGGGCACCGTCGGCCGCGGCGGTCCGCGCGTAGAAGATGATGTGTTTCCCATAGATGACCGACCGCATCCCAGGTACGAACAGGCTCCTGTCTCGTCCGGCGTCAGGATTCGCCATGATGCCGTCGAAGGTGCGAACAAGTCCTCTGTAGTACTTCAACCATTGGGCGCTGCCCCAAGCTTCGAGCGTATAGCGCCGGCTGTCGTCCAGATCGCTACGGGCCAAGCGGGATAGCCTGATCGGCATAGAGTTCTGGTTTACGACTCAAATGCATCCGGCTCGTAGGCCCGGGGATCGAAGTCCGAAAACGCCCCGCTCTCGGCCTCACGCGCAGCTTGCTCAAGATCCGCCTTCAGGGCATAGAACTGGCGCGCCCCATCACGCTCCATTAGGAGCCGGATCCCCGCCCTCACCACCTCGCTCAAGTTCGCGTAGGCACCGGAACTGATCTGGCCTCGGATGTATGCTTCCATCGGTGCGGTCAGGTGAACGTTTGGCATGTTTCTGGGCCTTAATATGTCCAATATTATCAGAAACTGACAGGATTTGAGGCACCAGCCCGATTTCCGCACGTCCCACGGGCGGACAGATGTCCTTGCAGTGTCGTTCCGAGCCCGGGAGGACGGCGCTACGGAACAGCCGCCTTCGGCTCCAGCAGGTTCAATCGGCGCATCCACTCCTTCAAGCGGTTGGGCCAGCGCGTCACGGGCAACTCGGTCGGGCGCAAGCCGTATCCGTGGCCGCCGCTCTCAAAAATATGGAGTTCGGCCGAGACATTGGCCTTCTTGAGGGCAATGTAGAGTTCAGCCACGGCGACCGAGCGGTCGCGATCGTCGTGCGCGATCACCATGAAGAACGGCGGGCAATTCTCGGATATCGTAGCTCCCTCGGGAATGCCTCCGGAGTAGATTGGCGCCGCAAAGTCCGGGCGGAACGGCACCTCGTCAAACCTGTCCACAGGCTCGTACAGGCGTTCCTGGACCAGTGCCGTATAGCGCACTGGCGAACCTCCGGCTGAAAAACCGATGATGCCGATCCTGTCCGGGTCGATTCCGATCTCTTTCGCTCGTCCCCGAACCAAGCTCATCGCCCTTTGGCCGTCCTGAACCGAAGCCAGCCACCGCTTGTCCTGGTCTCGAGCCGGAACCCGGTACTTGAGCACGATCCCGGTGACTCCGACCGTGTTGAACCACCCGGCCACTTCGGTCCCTTCGAGGTCGTAGGCGAGAATTGTGTGCCCGCCTCCAGGCGCAATGACGACGGCAGTCCCCGTATCGATTTCGGGACGGGGACGATAAATCGAAAGGGTCGGCACGGAGACATTGGTCAAACGAATGACCCGACGACCGGCAACCAGTCGACCGTCGGTCCCGGTCCGATCGAATTCCGGCGGGAGATCCGCGGTGTCACCAGGCGGTGTACCGGGCCACAGATCCCAAACCAAGGGCTCGGCCGATTGCGCCGGGTGCACGCAAGCGCCCCCGATCAGAATCGCCGCAACTATCCAATTCCTCATTGAGACTCCCCTGCTGTCGGCGTGAAAACGTACGCCATGATAGCCCTTCGCTGCGTTCGGTCTCCGATGTCCGCAGACCAAAGACGGTTTTCGTCGTACTCGCTGCCGCGATCGTCCAGGGAGAGCTCAAGGGCAGTCCTTCCGATGGAGGGCAGGCATCGCCGACGGTTTTTCACCGGCCATTCCACGAAGCGCCGCAACGGGCCATACCGTCAGGCCCCCCGTGGTAGAGTGCGGCACGGTCCCTTGGGAATCCGGCGTGCGAAGAGACCAAGTTACGGTGCTGAACCTGAAGACCGCGCCCGAGGACCGGGCACGACCGACGATCCCGGTCATATAGCGAACATCCAACCGTTCCAACGGTCACGATGACGGAAACAATTGCCCTCCCGGCCTGGCTCGTCGCGCTGGCGGCTGCAATCGTCGTTTGGTCCGTGCTGGACCGATTGCTGATTCCCAGCACGAGGTGGCTTCTTCGGCGGCGGATCAATCGAATCGTCGACGAACTGAATACCCGCCTCCAGTTCCAGATTCCGTCGTTCAAGCTGACCAAGAGAACGACATTGATCGAGCGCCTCGTCTCGGACCCGAAGGTGATGCACGCTGTCGACTCCGACACGGAAGAGTCTGGCGTGCCCCGCGACGTCCTGCGAGCGAAGGTCGAACGCTACGCCCGCGAAATCGTTCCTTCGTTCAACGCATATGCCTATTTCCGGATAGGCAACTACCTCGCACGACGAACCGCGCAACTTCTGTACCGCATTCGCCTAGGCTACGCGGATGATGATGCCCTGTCGAAGATCGGTCCACACGCGAGCGTCGTGTTCGTGATGAACCACCGAAGCAACATGGACTACCTGATCGTAGCGTTCCTGGCATCGAGCCGTACTGCACTCAGCTACGCGGTAGGGGAATGGGCCAAGGTCTGGCCGCTGCAGACTCTGATTCGGTCGCTCGGGGCGTACTTCGTCCGTCGCAACTCCAGCAATCCACTCTATCGGCAGGTGCTGGCGCGCTATGTCCAGATGGCGACGGAAGGCGGAGTCGTACAGGCTATGTACCCGGAGGGCGGTCTGAGCCGCGACGGTCGCTTGCGGCCGCTCAAGCTGGGACTGATCAGCTACATGGTTTCCACATTCGATCCGGAAGGCGACCGGGACCTTGTCTTCATACCCGTCGGGATCAGTTATGACCGGGTGCTGGAGGACAGGTCGCTGCTCCGGGAACTCGATTCGGACGCCGAGCGGCGCAGCGCTAGCTTCGCCCTCGCCACGTTCCTACGGGCCGTGGGGCACAATCTGTTGCTTATGTTGCGGCGGCGGTGGTACCGGTTCGGATACGCGTGCGTGAATTTCGGGACCCCGATTTCGATGCGCAACTACTGTCGCCAGCGGCAATTCGACTTCCGGCGGCTGGATGAGGGGCCCAAGTTCGCAGCTGTCCAGCGGCTAGGGGACGAGCTGATTTCGGCAATTGCTGACGTGATTCCTGTCCTTCCGGTGTCACTGGTTGCGACGGTATTCGTGCGAGACCCACAGCATTCCATGAGCGTGTTGGAAGTCAAGGCCAGGGTTCAGTCACTGGTCGAGGAGCTGGATCGTCGTAAAGCGTACGTCCATGTCCCGAGGGCAGACCGGGACTACGCGGTTAGCGTTGGCCTGCGCATGCTTGTGCTCCGTCACCTCGTATGCGAGGCCGAGGGCCTGTATCAAGCGAATGTCGACGAATCCACCATCCTGCAGTACTACGCGAACGGGATCAGCCACTTCTTCGCCAAGTCGACGTGACGCTTCGCGACACCTTGCGATTGATGCGGGGCCGGGGAGCCGGCCAAGAATCCCGCCGGCCATCCACCAATCGTCCCGTAGGCAGGCGGGCAAAACCCTCTAAGATAGTGAGCAGCTCTGTCCGGGCCTGCCAGACGGGTATTGTTTGTCGCGGATTTCTCAAGGCTCTCATCGACTCGGCATTGCATCCGCGGCTAGGGACTGTCGCCGGACTGGGCCAGCTAGGACTCGAAACGAGACGTTGGAGGAATCGAGACGAATGAACAGACTGATTCGCGCGAAGCTGCTCGCAGAAATTAAATCCATCGCAGCCTGGAGGGGGGCTTGGCTGTGCGCAGTTATCCTCACTTGCACCGGAGGGCTGAACGCCCAGTTCAGCAGCATCCTTGAGGGCACGGTGACGGACCCGGCCAACGCGGTCATCCCGGGTGTCGAGATCATCATCGAGGATCTCGACACAGGCACGACCCGGGCGCTGACCACATCGAGCGTGGGACGCTACCGCGCCACCGCTCTGGCGGCCAGCACGTACCGCGTAACCGTGAGCTCCGAGGGTTTCCAGACATACGTCCAGGAGCGCCTCACCCTAGAGGTGGCGCAGACCACGACTCTGAATATCGAACTGGAGCTGGGCGCTACGACCGAGACCGTCAGCGTGACCTCCGAGGCGCCTCTAATCGAGACCGGGGAAGCCCAGGTCTCGGGCCAGATCGAGGAAATGGAGGTCGCGGACCTGCCGTTGGTGGGACGCAACTTCATGACGCTGGTCGTCCTGACTCCGGGTGTCGTCGGCCTGCCGTCCGGCGGCGGGCAGGCGTACGCCCAGGCCACGGGCGACATCTTCTCGGCCGAGTACGGCGTCAACCTGAGCGGCAACGGCCAGAGGGCGGAGTCGAACAGCTTTAACGTGGACGGCGCGTCCGTGAATGCTAGCCCGCGGGGTGGCGTGGTCAATCACAATCCAAATGCCGACTCGGTGCAGGAACTGCGCGTCTCGCTCAACAACTTTTCCGCAGAGTACGGGCGGAACTCGTCGGTGCTGGTCAACGTCGTGACCAAGTCGGGAACCAACGAGGTCCACGGCACGCTTGGCTGGTACCACACCAACAACAAGCTTCAGGCGCCCAACCTGTTCCAGAAGGCTGGCGTTCCCACGTTTCGCCGCAATGAGGCTAACTGGAGCCTCGGCGCGCCGATCATCAAGAACCGGACCTTCGCCTTTGCCTCGATGGACATCCTGCGGTCTGGCGTCGGCGCCGGGTTTAGCAGGACGGTGGTCAGCCGGCAGTTCGCTGAGCTGGCGCGCCAGCGGTATCCAGATAACATCGGGAGCTTCGTCATGAACGAATTCCCCGACATTCTGATCGGGAAGTCAGTTGCGCAGACGGCCGGCAGCTTGATCGGCTCGGGCTGCTCCGGCTCCAGCCCGATCATGACCCCGATCGGGGAGATGCCATGCGACTTTCCCGTGACCGAGCGCGGTTCGTTCGCGCAGACGCTGCCACGTGACGGCCTTCAGTGGACAACTCGTATCGATCACAACTTTAACGAGAGCAAGGACCGCATCTACGGCAGCGTTGCGCGCACCACAAACCAGCAGGTGCTGTTCGGCTCCCCCTCCGTGTATCCGGCATTCACGAACATGCAGGAGCAGTGGACGGCTTTCGCGAACTTGAACTGGACGAGGATTGCCTCCGCCAACGTGATCAACGAACTTTCCTGGTCCTGGCAGCATGCCGAAGGCGACGCGCCGATCGGACGAGGCGAGATCCCGCGGATTAACGTACCTGGGATCGACGGCTACGGCCAGGGATTCTCGGACGCGGTCTTCATCCAGAACAACCAGCAATGGCGGAACGTCACGACGTGGAACAAGGGCTCGCACTCATTCAAGTTCGGGGGGAACTTCAATTGCGACAGCGGCTGCCCAGGCGCCGGGGCGCTCTTCGCAGCCGTTTGGGAGCGCCCGAACTATGGCTTCAGGAACATCTGGGACTTTGTGCTCGACGACCCCTTCTCGCACGGGAACATCGGGTTCGACCCGGCCACGGGCGACGCGCGCGGCTTCGATTTCCGCCCGAGATTCACGAACTTCGGAGTGTTCTTCAACGATGACTGGAAGGCCCGCCCGAACCTGACGATCAGCTGGGGACTCCGGTGGGAGGCGTTTCCCATTCCGACCGACCTCGACGACATCTTCGTGGGCGCGAACTTCCGAAGCGGCAGCTCTTTCACCGAGCGGATCGCCGACGTCGGCGTCCGCCACGGACCTCCGCTGGCATCGACCGACTCGAACAACATCGCTCCTCGGATCGGAATCGCCTGGGACCCGACGGGTCGGGGAAAGATGTCAATCCGCGCCGGCAGTGGGGTCTTCTACGACCGTCCCGGAGGCCAGTTCTATCGAGACTGCTGCACGAGCCTGCCGATCTTCGCGGTCGCCAACGTGAGCAAGCAGACGAGAGCCCAGCCGGTCTACGGCCTGAGCAGCACGACGGAGTCGCCGTGGATGTTCCCTCGCCCGCCTGATCTCGAGATCGGTCTGGACGAGCGGGGCGGGCTGGCGTCGGGCGTGCCGGCGGCGATCCAGATCTGGGAGCCGCACCTCAAGAACCAGTACGCCATCAACTGGTTCTTCGGCATTCAGTACGCCCTCGGGAATGACTGGGCAGTCGAGGCGAACTACGTCGGATCGCAGGGATCGAAGCTCTACCAGAACTACGAGGTCAACCGATTCGCGGGGGACCTGCTGGACGGGCGGCTGGACCGCCTGAACCCGAGTTTCGGCAGTATCAGCTACGGACAGAACAACGGCAAGTCCTACTATCACGGCGGGAACGTCAGCGTCAAGAAACGGTTCACGCAGGGCCTGCTGTTCCAAGCCGCCTACACGTTCGGCAAGGCAATCGACACGGGCAGCAGCTTCTCGGGCGAGCACTTGGTGGAGCTGACCAACATGCGCCTCAACCGCGGCCGGTCCCGTTTCGACGTGCGCCAGAAGTTGGCAACAAGTCTGATCTTCAACATCCCCTCTCCAGCACGCAGCGGCCCGGCCAAGGCGGTCCTCGGTGGCTGGCAGGTCGGATTGACATCGATCCTGCAAACCGGATCGCCATTTTCCGTGCGATGCGGGCTCCCGTTCCAGCCGGTCTTCGACGATGCCGGCAACATGATCGGGAACAATGGATGCGACTTCAATGCGGACGGTTTCAACAATGACTTTCCGGATGTACCTGCATTCGGCAACTCGGTTCAAGGAGCGTCGAACGACGACTTCATCAACGGCATCTTCGAGGCTTCGGATTTCCCACGGCCGCAGACGATCAGGCCGGGCACGCTCGGACGGAACACCTTCACGAATCCCGGATTCGCCAACGCGGACCTGAACCTCCTGAAGCAGGTCCCGTTCCCGCTGCTCGGTGAAGCTGGAAGGGTCGACTTCCGTGCGGAGTTCTTCAACGTGTTCAATCGCGTGAATCTCGGCTCGGTGAACGGAAGCCTCCAAAGCGGGAACTTCGGGCGCGTCGCCAACACGTTCAGCGCCCGGAACATCCAGTTCGGCGTCAAGATCATCTTCTAGCTGCCCAGCGCACCAATCCAGGGCCTCGGGGAAGCCCCCGGGGCCCTGTTACATTCAAGTCGGACGAGGGGTTCAATCAGCGAACGGACCTCGGCTGAGCCTGAGCCAAGCCGGCGAATGGCGGGACGAACACTGCAGTGCCGGCACCGCGACGCACGAGCACAGTGACTGCTAGGAGAGTTCATCGAGAGTCCGTTTCCGGTCGCGACTCTCGATTGGTGTCCTGCGATCTGCTCGCCATTGCTACTGCCTTTTGCGTAGCCCTGGCTTCCGGAGATCCAGTCGGGGCGGCGACCGAAGTCGCGGTCTCGTTCACGGATGTGACGGGCGAGGCCGGGGTTTCCTTCGTCCACGAGAACGCCGCGACACCAGAGAAATACTTGATCGAAACGATGGGCGGAGGAGCCGCGTGGCTTGATTACGACGGAGACGGCCTACTCGACCTGTACCTGACGAACAGCGCGGCGACCGATGAATTCGATCCGCCTTCTCCGCTCAGCGGCGCACTGTACCGCAACCTGGGGGACGGAGCGTTCGCCGACACAACAGCCGAGGCAGGAATCGGAGCGGAGGGCCTGTTCGCGATGGGAGTCGCTGTGGGCGACTATGACAATGACGGGGATCCGGATCTGGCCGTCACCGGGTACGGACGGTCCACGCTCTTCCGCAACGAAGGAACCGGTACGTTCCGCGATGTGACGGATGCGGCCGGCACGGCGAACGTGGGGAGGTGGGGAACGAGTTCGGCCTGGTTCGACTACGACAGAGACGGCCTGCTGGACCTTGTGATCGTCAACTACCTCGATTGGTCCCCGGCGAACAACTACCATTGCGGCGAGCGACGTCCTGGCTACCGCTCGTACTGCCATCCGAATAGGTACCGCGGCCAGCCACCAACCCTGTACCGCAACCTCGGAAACGGCGCTTTCGAGGACACCACCGAGAGTGCCGGCATCGACGGCTACGCAGGCAATGGCCTTGGCGTCGTGTGCTTCGATTTCGACCGCGACGGCTGGATCGACATTTTCATCGCAAACGATTCGATGCCCAATTTCCTGTTCCGGAACAACGGGGACGGCACGTTCGAGGAACTGGCTTTCGTCGCCGGCGTGGCGCTCGGGGAGAACGGTGAAGCCGAGGCGGGGATGGGTGTCGATGCCGCGGACTATGACGGCGACGGCTGGCCGGACCTGTACATGACACACCTCGATTTTGAGTTTGATCGACTCTACCGGAACCTCGGTGACGGGACCTTCAGAGACGCGACGTTCGAGGACGGCATTGGATACGCGACGTTTGACGTGAGCGGGTTCGGTACTCGATTTGTCGATTACGACAACGATGGCTGGCGCGATCTGTTCGTCGCCAACGGGCACGTCCTCGACAACATCGAACTGTTTCACGAAGGGACCCGCTACGAGGAGCCGAAGCTCGCGTTCCGAAACACCGGCGGCAAGTTCGAGGAGGCAGGCTCGCAACTCGGCCCAGTCATGGCGCTGCCCCGCGTAGGGCGGGCCGCTGCATTCGCCGACTACGACAACGATGGCGACATCGACGTGGTGGTCGCCAACAACGGGCAGGGCACGCAGTTGCTGCGTAACGAGGGTGGCAACCGCAACAACTGGCTGCAAGTGCAGGTGGAGGGGGTGCATAGCACTCGGGACGCCATCGCGGCTCGGGTTACCGTCTCGTCAGACGGGTTCGTGCAAGTTGCGGAACGCACGGGAGGTGGAAGCTACCAAGCTGCGCATGACCCACGGCTCCACTTTGGCCTAGGGCATCGGAGCAGGGTCGACAGCATCGAGGTCGCCTGGCCAGGGGGCAGAATGGAGAGGTTCGGCGGAGCCGAGTCGAACCTCCTCGTGGTCCTCCGGGAAGGCGAGGGTTTTGTCGAGACGGCCGGCGAATCGGAAGAGCCCTAGGACGGGCAGCCACGAGCCACTCCCTCTCGCTGTTCGCGGTCTTCAGCGCTTCGGTTCGAAGACCGTGGTCGAGGAGAGTTCCGGGCCGCCGCCGCGACCTCCGCTTCCCGTAGCGAAATAGGTCTTGCCGTCCAGGACTGCCGCGCCGCCGCCGTGACGGCCTCGCTCGAGCGAGGCGACCAGAGTCACTTCCCCGGTTTCCGGGTCTGTCCGATGGGTTTCGGCGTGCGCCGTCTGCCGGGACGTCTCGCCGCCGAAGTAATAGATGGACCCATCCAGAGCGGCCAAGCCTCCAGCCGCAGTGGGTACGTCCAGTTTCGCGAGCAAGGTGGACCATGTTCCTGTCTGGAAGTCGTAGAAATCCACTTCGGGAATCACCGCGCCGAAGAACGCCGTGAAGTTACCGGGCTCGTGATAGCTGGTATTCCGGCCGCCGACCAGATACAGGCGCCCCTCGATCACTACAGCCGAGAAGTGATCCCGGACCCTCGGGCCGTCCGGCAACTCGCGCCACTGGCCCGTCTGCGGATCGAACTCGTCGAACCAGGCCACTGTGCCGCTCGTATGTCCGTCAACGATCCCGCAGGCCACATAGATCTTTCCATCGTGCACGGCAGTTCCCGCGCCTCCACGTCTGCGCCGTTCCGGAATCGGCGCACCCTTTCGCCACGAATCGTTGGCGGGATCGCAAAAGGTATCAGCTGTCGAGGGGCGTCTCCTTCGGGTACTTCCCGGTCATGGCGGCCATCACGTAAGTCTGTCCGCCGACCGCGACTGGCTGGAAGTTGTGCATCTCAAGGGGTGCGGGTCTGAGGTGTCGCCAAGAACTCGTTCCTGGATCGAATTCCTCGACCGGCTTGACGCCCCGACCGCCCATCAGGTGGCCTTTCCACCATGGCGGCTTCGTGGCGAGCCGTCGGCTCGCTCTTGACCGGCACCATCGACCAAGCGGCGCTGCGGGGGCTCGAACGAGACTGGGCGCCAAGTGGATTGCCGAGACCAAGCACGAGGGCGGTGGTCAAAACCGGGATTCGACTCATGTGTCGGATATCACGCTTCAAGCGGGCCGCTTCTGGAGTCGCGACGCTGTGAAATCGTGACAGCGACCGGTTGCAGCGACAGCCTCGGCCGTCCCGGACCCTGCACCAAGCCTCTTCGCATTATTCTCGGCACAACGGGGCACTTAGGATTCGCAGATTGCGAGTGCAGGCCCAATCCCAGCCGAATGCCCACGGAATGCCTTGGCCGGCAGGTGCCGAGATCACCGTTGTCCAGTCCAGCGATACGAGAGGCGGGGACGCGTGCTCGCAGTCTCGGTCCCTTCCTAGGCCAGAGCGAGGCTCCGGGCACAGTCGGCCTAGGAGCCCGGGTGCGTGTTTTCGGTGCGCCAGGCTGCCTCGGTATAGGTGAAATATCGGACTCGGCTGCCGCATTCCTTGCATACCGCTTGTCTCCACCGTATGTTCCGAGGAGCCGACCAGTCGCACTGGGGGCACGTCGCGATGTACCGCGACGGGGCGAAGTCCTCGCGATGGCATCGCTCGGCGCTGCAGCCGATCGCTCTCGCGGTCGCCTGCCAGACGTAGTCGTGGCGGTGCTGCGGGCCAACCAATGCGTGCGCAATCTCATGGAGGACCGTGTCCTTGCGCTCGGTTTCCGTCGCTTGGAGCGCATAGAGGCGCGACATCCCGATCACGCGCGTCAAGTGATCGCAGAAACCAGCGCGACGGATGGAGTCGTCGAACTGAAAGCTCCAGCCAGGGAGGCCGTGTCGGGCCAGCAGTGCCTCCGCCGCAAGTTCGACGGCTTCCAGCTTGACCTCGTCGTCGCGCCTCAGGTCCGAATTGAGGTTCTTCAGCAATCCGTACGAAACACTGAATTCGCTGCCGTCATCGCAAACCACGCGAGCGCGCTTCGGATTGGCCCGTGCGATCGTTCCTCGGAACCTCGTCCTCTTGATCTCGAACTCGACGTCGTCCCCGGGACGAAATCTGGACTTGGCGATGTCGCTCGGTGTCCTGACACGCTTGCGTCCGGCACCGTGTCTGCGCGAGATCAGAGTCCACGGCACGATAAATGTCTTGCCGTCTACCGCAACAACGGTGCACTTGCTCCTCGTCTTGCGCGCAACGTGCCCGTCAATCGTGGTGCCTGCATCGACGAACCTTACAGGATCGTAAATGGAGACTTCGGAGCGGCCCGTCATGGCCGGAGGCGGTCTGGAAAGCGTCATGACGTCGTCATCGAAAAACCGCCTGCCTTGATGGTGCCATTGCAGAATGTCACCCCTGGTCTAGTGCGGCTTGAATGCGTGCGCACGGACCCTTCGCCCGCGTGTCAATCCAGATAGTACACCCCGAGTCGACATGCTGAGGAACCCCCTGCATGCTGACCCGCCTGGTGCACGGTGCCCTGCTCCGGATCGGGCCGACAAACGGACTGAGGGCCCGGCACTACAGCGCCCAGCGCCCTGGCAAGAGCACGTCCGGGCAGATCAGCGACAGCGGCTTCATCGGGGTCCGGTCGCAATTTCACTGGCCACGGCGTCCGCTGCCACGTGCTGTGCTGCGCGCCGTAACACGCTCTGGACGGGACGCGACTCGCCGTCTGCATGAATCGGGTCATGCCGGGGGGATCGCTATATCTCCATGCTGGCCATGCACTTACATTGCGAATTGCCACCAAGCACGGCAGGGCTGGGCAGCGCCCTCCGCCCAACCTCACTATCCGGCTTCCACGCACGAGAGGTCGCCGCTCCGGCCACGTCCGGTGCTCGCGGGCACTCAGGCGCACGCAGAATCGCTCGTCCAGTGCTTTGAGGGAGAACTGATGCGACACGGGACCGCGCTGGTAACACGGCCTGTGCTAGTCCGGTCCCCTTCGTCCGGGAGCGATTCCGTCCGGGCTTCAAGGCAGCGACTGCCCAGGGACGATTTGGCGAAGTAGTTCTTCCACGGGAAGGCACAGGATTCCATCCACCTCCAGGCGTTCGTCCCCTCCATAGGCGAGCCGGAGACGGGCTTGCGGGTAGTCGTCTCGGAAGCTCTTCAGGGGGCGGAGGTCGGAACGTCTCGCCCGCCGGGAGTGCTTCACTTCCAGAGCCCAGAATTCGTCCTCGCCGTATACCACGAAGTCCACCTCGCTCCCGGCGCGGGTCCTCCAGTAGTGGAGGCGCGCAGAGGATTTGGAATAACTGAGCCAAGCCCTCAAATGCTGCGCCACCAGCCCTTCGAGAGTCCCTCCGCGAACCTCTTCAGGCCGGTCCAGCGGCCCGGCAGGCCGTAGCGCTCGGAACACTCCGGCATCGGCAAGAAAGAACTTGGGATGGGCAGCCATTTGCCGTCGCGCACGCTTGGTGAAGACCGGAACGCGGAACGCCAGAAGAAGGTCTTCCACGATTTCCACATACCCCTCGACTGTCTTGCGGCTGACGGCGCATTCCCGGGCGACCTCACTCACGTTGAGGGCCGCCCCGTGGGCAAAGCTGATTGCTTCAAGGAAGCGATGGAACGCTCCGGTGTTGCGGACGAGCCCCTCCCCCTGCACCTCCTGCTGCACATACAGGCCAGCGTAGGCGTCAAGGGTGTCCGCCGGGTCCCGGGCGTCCCAGACGAGTGGCAGCAATCCAACCTCGATCGCTGCGCTGAAGTCAAATTCCGGCCCGAGTTCCGCAGCCATGAACGGATGCATGATCCGCAGAGTCGCGCGCCCCGCCAGGAGGTCGACGCCGGCTCGCTTCAGCTTTCTGGAACTGGAACCGGTGAGCACGAAGCGCGGACCATCGGACCGCTCGATCAGCTGGTGGACGACGGTCAGCAACTCGGGCACGCGCTGCACCTCGTCGATCACAACGTCCGCCACATCGGGCGCAGCGGCAACCAGGTCGACCAAGCGCTCTGGACGAGCGGCATGGAACCGATGCTGCGCCGGCGAGAGGAGGTCGATCCATAAGGCGTTCGGAAAAGCGCTCCGCAACCATGTGCTCTTCCCCGTTCCCCGTGGCCCGAAAAGGAAGAAGTGACCCACTGGAGGTTGAAAGAATTTTCTTTCAATCGCCATATTTTGACTCATTATGGCATCTTAGGTCGCAATTTGCAGGATCATCGCGGTTCTGAGCCGAGTCTACACGAACTGATCGGTACAATCCGCCGGGCCAGAAGGCGCTGCTCTAGGGGACGCGCCGGCGGCTCGCCACGAGGCTCCCCGACGGCTGCCCTATGATGAGGGCGTCTCTCGCCTCGTCCCTGTCCACTGCACGGGACCCCGGGAACTCGGCAATGAAGCTCACTAAGAAACTCATTGGGATCGTGCTGTGCGCGATCTCCTTTCTCCCGTTCACCGGAGTCGCGGTCGGCGCGGTTGATGTGCTCGGCGTGATGGCAGCTGAACTCGATCGCTCGGTGAAGGCGCTATCCAAGGAGAGCACCCCGCTCTATTTCCTCAGTTACGAGATCACGGAAGAGGACAGAGTCTCGGTGACCGCTTCATTCGGCGCCATCTCGCGAAACTCGCGCAGTGACGGCCGCATCCTCGATATCGACCTGAGGGTGGGCGACAAGAACCTGGACAACACCCATCCGGTGCGAGACGGCCGGAACTTCGGCTTCCGCAGAGGGTCTCGGACGCAGGTTCCGGTATCCGATCCCGAAGCGCTTCGGACTGCCTTGTGGCTTGCAACTGACAGCAAGTACAGACAAGCGACGGAGCGGATCGCCCGGGTCAAGGCGAGCGTCCGGATCAAAGTAGATGAAGAGGTCCGGGCCGCCGACTTCTCCCCGGAGCAAGCCGTGGAATTCACCGAGGAGCCTCGCTCCGTCGCGGTAGATTCCGCGGCGTGGGCCGAAAGGCTCAAGCGCTACTCGTCGCCATTCGCGCAATCCGACCACATCTACACCGGGTCGGTGGCGCTCTCGGCGGTGGTTGTGACGAGATGGTACGTCAACAGCGAGGGAACCAGAATCAGAACTTCGGACACGTCGTACCGGTTGAGCGTGTTCGGTTCGACGAAGGCCGAAGACGGCATGAACCTCCCGCGCTACGAGCAGTTCTTCGCGTACAGCGAGGACGGCATGCCCGACGACGAGACGGTCATGGAAACGGTCGGTAGGGTCATTGCCGATCTCCAGGCCCTGAGAGTGGCCCCGGTCGCCGAACCGTACAGCGGGCCGGCCATACTCTCCGGTCGCGCCAGCGGGGTCTTCTTTCACGAGATCCTCGGCCACCGGGTCGAGGGCCACCGGCAGCGAGAGGCCGACGATGCCCAGACATTCAAGGACATGACTGGAGAGTCGGTTTTACCCGAGTCTTTTTCCGTCGTGTTCGATCCGGAGGTCCGCCACGCCGGCGGGACCGATCTCGCGGGTTCGTTCAGGTTCGACAACGAGGGAGTCAAGGGCCAGCGCGTGGTGGTGATCGACCAAGGCGTGCTGCAACGCTTTCTGATGTCGCGCAGGCCGATCGAAGGCTTTTCCGGATCCAATGGCCACGGGCGCAAGCAGCCTGGATTCGCAGCTGTCGCGAGGCAGTCGAATCTCTTCGTTGAAGTGGACGAGCCGCTTTCAGATCGACAGCTCAAGGAGATGCTCGCTGAGCAGCTTCGGGAGGAAGGCAAGGAGTATGGACTGTTCTTTGATGCGATCCAAGGCGGCTTCACCTTTACAGGCCGGGTCACTCCCAATGCATTCAACGTCCTCCCGACGATGGTGTATCGGATCTTCCCGGACGGTCGCGAGGAACTCGTGCGAGGTGTCGATCTGATCGGTACGCCCCTGACAACATTCAGCAAGATTTCGGCCGGCGGTGCGAAACTCGAGACATTCAACGGGGTCTGCGGCGCGGAATCCGGAGGCGTTCCGGTCAGCGCCATCTCGCCGCCGATACTGGTTTCGCAGATCGAAGTCCAGAGAAAAGACAAATCGCAGCAACGTGTGCCTGTCCTGCCGGCCCCGTCTGGGTTGGCACAGGCTGGCCATCAGCTCGCTCCGGGAGGCCACCGATGAACCGCACGCGGACTTGCACGCTGCTCCTGGCGCTCGCGATAACCTGGCTGCCAGCGGCCGCTCAGTCCAGCGTGGTGATGCGGGCCATGCAGGACGAACTGGAGCGCAGCATGAACGAGCTGCGGCTAGGAGATCTGGAACGGCCTTACTTCGTTTCCTACTCTGTGCAGGAGGTCTCGGATGTTCGTGCGACTGCCTCCCTGGGTGGGTTGGCAAGTAGCGGAGAGAGTGCAAGCCGGACGCTGCATGTCGAGGTCAGGGTCGGGGACCGGAATCTTGACAACACCAACTTCTCCGCTAGGCCAGACTTCAGCTCGATGGAGGACATTTCCTTCGGACCGGTATCGCTCCCGCTTGAAGAAGACTACGAGGGGCTCCGCCGCGCCATCTGGCTGGCAACCGACCGCGCCTACAAGGATGCTCTCGACCGGATCTCTAAGAAACGAGCCGTGCTTCAGAATGAAACCGTCGTCGAGGAAGCGGCAGACTTCAGCGTCGAAGAGCCCTACCAGCACGGGGGCGGCTCAGACCTACCTGCGCCCGATGCGAATCGAGTCCGCTCACTCGCAGCTGACTTGTCTGCCGTGTTCCGAGGGCACGCGCACATCCACGTCTCTTCGGTAGAGGCCCGTGCCCGCCGCGTCCGCGTCCATTACGCAAATAGCGAGGGATCGTCGTTTCTCCGCGATGACCCCTTGACCACAGTGACCGTCAGGGGTGGAACGCGCGCTGGCGACGGAACAGAGATTTCCGACTCGTTTACAGCCTTCGGCCGCACATGGCAGGATCTTCCAGAGGTTGCGCAGCTCTCGGATCGTGGCGAGGAACTGGCCAGACGCCTTGAACGCCTGCAGCAGGCCCGGGTGTTCGAACGCTATGCCGGGCCGGTGCTTTTCGAGGGCCAGGCGGCGGCGGAGCTGGTGCGCCAAGTTCTGTTGCCGCGGCTGCTGGTCCAGAAGGCGCCCGTCGCGGACGACCAGCGGATGCGGCAGTCCATGGACCGCCTCGCCAACCCGTTTCAGGACAAGCTCGGGAGTCGCGTCCTGCCGAGATTCCTGGCGGTGGCGGACGACCCGACGCTGCGGGAGAACGAGCAGGGCCCGCTCTGGGGCGGCTATGCGGTCGATGACGAGGGTGTCCCCGCCGGGCAGATACAGCTCGTGCAGCGGGGCATGCTCAAGACGCTGCTCTCGACGCGCAATCCAATCGCTGGGATCCCCGAGAGCAATGGGCACATGCGCGGAGGCGGTCCTGCACCCTCCAATCTCGTGATGACATCGAGCAGCGGGCTGACTGCGGAAGAGATGTCCGAGGAATTCGTCGCCTTGCTGGAAGAGCGCGGGCTGGAATACGGAATCGTCGTTAGGCGAATCCGGGAGTCCGGCTCAAGAGGGTTCGGATCCGGAACAACGGGCCGGTCGAGAGGTGGCCGCCTGCTCAGGGCTGTAGTCGCGACCAAGGTTTTCCCCGACGGCCGGGAGGAGTTGATTCGCGAGGCCGTGCTGACGGGGCTCTCGGAGGGCAGCTTCCGGGACATCGTCGCGGCATCGGAAGGGCTTACCAACCACACCTTCGTGTTTCGATCAACGGGCCCGTCGTTCGACCCCTTCGCATTCATGAACCCCGCTCGCCGGTTCGGGGCCGTCGCGTCGCTGGTGGTCCCTTCGCTCCTATTCGAAGACGTGTCGGTGCGGCGCCCGCCGGGCAATATTCCGCGTCCTCCGGTCGTTCCGAAGCCCGAGTCCGGGGATTAGCCGACGTTGAGAGCGCTCGTCAGCCTCCCTCTTTGGCAGCCACCCCGACCTGGACGATCCGAGGCTTGTCGATTCCCGAAACGCCGACATACTTGAAGCGCTCGCCGTCCAATTCTCGTTCGCAGAAATCCTGAACGACCACCGTTTCGCCACCGCCCAGAAGAGCGGCGAAGGGTGCCGCCTGTGTGCCAGCCTCGGGATCCGTAGGGAACACGAAACTCGCCCCGTCGACGTTGGTGAAGTCGATCCGGCCGGATTCGTCCGTTACCCAAACCTCCGAGATCGCGGATCGCTGTGCAATATCGGCCAGCGCGGAATTGATTTGGTCCCGGTCCATTCCGGCCTTGATGGCAGCGTCGACGAAGCGGGCCACTAGCAGCGCTTCGCAAACCATGTGATTCGAGAGCATGTCATCGGAAGAATCAGGGTCAGCCATAAGGTTTAAGAGGCAATTATAGTTGCCCGCGACTCCCTACGTGCGTGGCAGCCTGCTGGGTTCTTGTTCCGCATGGGACTCGCAAGGGCCTCAAGCAAAAGGGTGTCTGAGAGGCCGCATGCGCCGACACTCGAAGCGCTCGGTGGCGGGCGAACTCTATGGCGCGGAGTGTAGTATCGTCGGGCGTGGCCGATTCCTTGCGGGAAGACGGCCGGAGGAAGACCGTGGGAACCACTCGACGAACTTTCATATCCGGAACAACTGTGGCACTGGGAGCGGCTCGCGCGACGCCTCGCGCCAAGATCACCAGCATCGCGCTTTCAACCATACGAGGCGACTTCCACAAGTTCGTCGCCATGAACTCGCAAGACAACGAACCGAAAGGCACGAGCTATACCAACACCCTCGTCCGCATTTCCACGGACGCTGGTGTCGAGGGCGTCGGCGTGATGGGCTACACCCTGCCGGACGCAGAATTCCTGGCGGACGTTAGGCACCTCCTGGGGCAGGATCCCGAATCCGTGTACAGATTCCATGACGGGCAGATCGCAAGCCGGGCTCCTGCGTTCAAGGACCTGCTAGTGAAGTACAAGCATCTGGACGGCCCGTTGTGCGACCTGATCGGCAAGCTGCGGGGAGTTCCCTGCTGGCAGCTCTTCGGCGAATCCGTCCGTGATCGCGTCGAGGTCTACGACGGAACCCTGTACTTCAGCGACCTCTGGTTCCACGAGAGAGGAGTCCAGCCGGTCATCGACGAAGCGAAGGAGGCGACGAGCAGCGGATACCTCGGAATCAAGCTCAAGATCGGGCGCGGCAGCAAGTGGATGGACCGAGATGGAGGGTTGCGGCGTGACATCGAGATCGTTCGGGCGGTGCGAAGTGCCATCGGCATGGAGGCGAAGCTCCTCGTCGACGCCAACAACGGGTATCTAGACGACTTCGAAGCCGCCTGGACATTCCTGGACGAAACCAAGGAGCAGCGGGTGGACTGGCTCGAAGAGGCCTTCCCCGAAGACAAGAACCTATACAGGAAGCTGCGTAGCCGCATGCAGAACGAGGGAATCAAGACCCCGATCGCGGACGGCGAGAACATGCGGAGCGCCGCCCAGTTCCGGGAATACATCGAGCCCGAGCGCCTGTTGGACGTGATGCAACTCGACATCCGTACGGGCGGGATTCTCGACTGCCGGGAGATGTCGCGGATGGGCGAGCCGCACGGCGCTGCAGCCGTACCCCACAATTGGGGCGCGCAGGTCGGCTTGCTCATGAGCCTGCACCTCGCAAAGACGCAGAGGAACATCATCGCCGCCGAGGATGATCGTTCGAAGTGCCCGGCTCTGACCGTTCGGGGATACGAATTCAAAGACGGTTACTACACGGTCTCCAACGAGCCGGGACTGGGCGTCGAGGTGAACGAGGACTTCTTCGAAGCTCCGAAATACCCGGGGCAGACAGTGATCCGCTGACTCCCGCGAGGCCGATTCACGACCCAGCGAATCTGCCCTGCATGAGTACTTCAGGGATGGCGGTTCCGCTCTCGCCAGCCACTGCTTTCGGGGTTGAGCTCGCCCGTCGTCGTCGAATATCGGAGGGGCCAGCAGGTGTCTGACCGGTCGGCAGGCGACACCTCGAGTTGACGTCTCTCAAGGCAGGACGTGGTGCGAACGACGCTGCGATGGCTCGCTAGAACGGAACCGAGAAACCCGGACGAGCGTCTTAGACTCCTGATGGCTCCATTCGTACTCTCCAACCTCCAACGAGGGCGCTTCCGCCGCGCCGTGCAATGGATCTCGGCGAGAGGTCTTGTGGCAGCCCTGTTTGCCACTGCCGCGCTGGCTGCACCGCTTCCGCAACTCGAAGGGGATCTGAATCCGAAGGTCCGAGTCTTCGTCACAGAGAGCAACAGCTGGTCTGTTTCCGGCGAAGCCGCAGGAATCCGTGGGACCGGAGGCGGCTCCTTGCAGGGCGGCGCAAAGCCGCAAACAGCGGAGATCATGAAGACGATCAACAAGAGACGCGAGTGCAGGGGAATCGTCGTTACGATCAATCGAGACAAAGCAGACTACGTACTCATGCTCGAGCGCGTCGGCGGTAGAGGCGTCGTCCAAAAGGACAACAAGATGGCTCTGTTCGACCGGGACGGCGACATGGTCGCCACCAGTTCCACCCGGTCGCTCGGTAACGCGGTGAAGGATGCTTGCCAGGCGATCCGGAATCGCTAGGGCCGAGCGGAACGACAGCCCTGAGATCGAGCGGTGATTCACGATGCAGACAGCCCGTAGGCCCAGTGACCACATCCGGTCCAAGGCTCAGTCTTCTATGTGAACCTCGGCGATCGCGATGCCGCTCTCGCCCGCAACCGCGTAGAGGAGAAAGACCCGGCCGGCCTCCTCGAAGATCGCCGGATCCCTCAATTGGTTCACCGGTCCGTAAGCGACGCTTCGAATCGATGGCTCGATTGGCAGGCCAGCTCCTTCCCACTTGCGTTCAGGGCGCAACACCTCGACCGGCTCCGTTTCCTGCCATTCGGTCCATGGCCTCGACAGGTCGATCTCGCTCAGGAGGATCCGCTCCGGGGCGTGGCCAACCTGAGTCCAGAACACGAACAGGCGGTTCCCGCGCTTCAGCAATGCGCAATGGCGCATGTTGGGATTGAACAGCATCGGGCCTTCACGGAATCCCGAGAGGCCGTCATCGGAACGGTAAACCTGGCCGGGCATCGCAATCCCAAATGTCCTTCCGTCATGGCGAAACGCCCTCAGGTATGTCCTGCCGAGAATCTCGGGCTGCGCCTGGAAGTCGATGCCGTCGGAAGAGATCGCCACCCGGCTGACCTGACGGCCGAATCCCTCCAGGCCGTGGAAGTACATGAGAATGCGCCGGTTCTCGTTATCGACATGCACGTCCGGGGAGGCGATATGCGTTGCAGTGAATTCCTTGATGATGGAATGCGGCAGCTTGTTTCCGCCGTAGGTGGCCGCCCGCCGCTCCTTGGCGCGTTCCAGCGCCTCGTGGTCGACCGCGGGAGGTTCCACCGGAAAGTGCGACTTCTCGATTTGAAGGCTGCCGGGAGGATGGACCTTCCAGGGGCCGCGCAGGTCGTGAGAATAGGCCAGCCGGATATAGCTCCCCTTGTGGTCCGCGAAGTACAGGTAGTATGTGCCCAGCGGGTTTTCGACCCAATCCGGCACTCGTATCAGCGAAGGGCCCTGGATGTTTCGCCCGATACTCGGGTGGGTCTCGGGGAGGATGATCGGGCGGTCCAGCAGTCGCTCGACCCTAACAATGCGGTCCTTTGGAAAACCCATCCCAGTTCCGACTAGTACAAGGCCGACGGTCATCGCGACGACTCGCCTCAGGAATAGCCCTCCGGCGTTCGGACCTAGGGGCGTATCGGTCGATGACATGGACAGAATTCGCTAGCTGCCAATTCTCGAAACGAAGCTCTGGACAAGTCCTGACAGCGACACCAAGGATAACGAACGACCTGACTCCCACGCGACCGGCCGCCACGGGGAGACTCTTGGCCGCTGAGGCCAACCTGTACTGATCCCGGCAGGCCAAGGCTGGACGGGAGGTTGCTATGTCGGGTGTCATCAGTCGCCGATCGTTCGTGGGGACACTGGCCGGAGCGTCCGCTCTCCAGACAGCGTGCTCTCAAGCACAGCGCAGGCCCAACCTGCTCTTCGTATTCAGTGACCAGCACAGGGCATGCTCGATGCCCGGCGAGCCGTTCAACGATGCCGAAGCCCCAAACCTCGCGCGGCTTGCGTCCGAGGGCGTCACGTTCCGCAACTGCATCTCGAACTATCCGGTGTGCTCGCCGTACCGAGGAATCCTCTTAAGCGGACGCTGGCCGTACCAGACGGGGATCATCGACAACAACTTCCCGCTCCGGGAAACCGAGACGTCACTCGGAGAGACATTCAGGGCGGCAGGTTACCGCACGGGCTACATCGGCAAGTGGCACCTTGACGCCAGAACGCCGGAGCGTCTCAGGCCGGAAGGGGAGGCCAGGCACGGATTCGATTTCTGGCGAGCCTGGTTCCGGACGAGCCAGCACATGGAGGGCTCGTTCACATTTGACCCGCGTAACGGGGAGCGGCTTGAGCCGAAGGGCTACAACGCCACCCTGATGACAGACCAAGCTGTTGAATTCATCAGGCGGGCGGACGAGGAAGAGCCATGGATGCTGGTGGTTTCGGTGAATCCGCCCCATCCGCTGTTCACGGATGCGCCGCCACACCTCATGAAGCGGTACGGGGATGCACAGCTCCAGCTCCGGCCCAACGGGACGGTGAATCTGTCGGGGGCTCAAACGGGACGTCGGAGCCGGCCGGTCTGGGAGAACCTGATCGGCTACAACTCCCACATAACCGCGGTGGACTCCGAAATCGGCCGGCTTCTCGACACCTTGGACGAGACGGACCAGGCTAGCGACACGATCGTGGTTTACACGTCGGATCACGGCGAGATGATGGGCTCCCACGACTGGATGGGCAAGCGTCTGCCGTACGAGGAGTCGGCCAAGGTCCCGTTCGTGGCACGGTACCCCGGGGCTGTTCCGGCCGCGAGGAGAACCGACACGCTACTGAGCGCGATTGACATCTACCCCACGCTGTGCGGCCTGGCCGGGCTTGCTCCGCCGGAGCACTGCAAAGGACGCGATCTCTCGGCCTCGCTAAGGGGCGAGCCATTAGACGAGCCCGGGCATGCCTTCCTGATGCACCAGAACGTCAAGGGAGTAGACGTGCCAATCTACCGGGGAATCCGGACCCGGCGGCACACGTACGCTGTGGGCGAGACGGGACGTTGGCTGCTCTTCGACAACCAGGAGGATCCGTACCAGCAGCACAACCTCGCCAAGGATCCGACTCGCTTCGACCTGATGCGAGAGCTTGACGGGGAAATCCTGAAGTACCTGCGAAGGGCGGAAGACCCGTACCCTTTTGAGCAGCGCATCCGTGAGCAGGTCCGAGTCGCCCGCGAGGTCGCGAACGGACGAGCTAGAAGAACAGCTGGACCATCTGCCCGTGAAGTTCGTAGAGCGTAGAGCGGTTACTCGGCCACATCGGCTCCGCAAGCTGCGCGTTCCACGCCTCCAGCTCCCCCTCCAGCCGCTGAACGACCTCAGGGTGCTCGTCGGCGATGTTTTTCTGCTCGGCGACGTCCTCGGACAGGTCGTACAGCACAGTCATCTGCCCCAGAGGGGAGTCGCCGGGGTGATCGATCTGCGGCAGCCTGCGGCCCCCGAGCGTAAAGTCATCGAAGGTTTTGTTGGACCTGTTGACCTTCCATAGCTTCCAGTTTCCCCAACGAACCGCCATGTTCGGCTTCGCACGCCAGAAGAGGAATTCGTGCGGGGGATCGGTGTTCTCTCCTCGCAGGTACGGAAGGAGGTTCACGCTGTCCTGGGCGGCCTCGCCAGACCCGGCAGCGGCTGCAAATGTGGCGAACAGGTCCAGCGAGATCGCGGGGTGCTCGAACGTTGTTCCCGCTGGCAGGCCAGCCGGCCAGTGGAAGATGAACGGCACCCGGATGCCGCCCTCGAGATGAAACCGCTTCGAGCCGCTCAGTGGATCGTTCGAACAAATGTCCTGCGCAAGATACTTGACACAGCCGTTGTCGGAGAAGAACACGATCAGGGTGTTGTCTTCCAAGTCATGGGCTCGGAGCGCCATGACGACATCGCCGACGTAGTCGTCCACAGAAGAGACCATCGCCGCGAAGATCCGCTGGCCGGCGGGCTCCACGTCGCGGTAGCGATCGGTGTACTCAGTGGTTGCCTGGAGCGGGGTGTGCGGCGCGTTAGGGGTCAGCATGAGGAAGAACCGTTCGTCCTTGTGCCGCCGGATGAAGTCTACCGCCTTCTCGGCGAAGACATCCGTGAGGTACTCCTCGACCTCGACTTGCTCGAACCCGTCGTAGATCGCGCTCGCGGCCGGGCGTGTGGTCGGAGCGTTCGCGGCCGGCCACGATTCAACCCCCTCCCGCCTCGAGTCGATATAGGTGGACCCTCCGGACAGGTGCCCGAAGTACTCGTCGAAGCCGCGATTCAGCGGGTGATGCTTTTCCGACTTGCCGAGATGCCATTTGCCGATCAATCCGGTGGCGTAGCCAGCATTCTTGAGCATGTCGGCGAAGGTGCGCTCGTCCGTCGGCAGGCCGACGACGGTGTCCCTGCCGGAAGTATTGAACTCGTACCCGAACCGTGGCTGATACCTGCCTGTGTAGAGGCCGGCCCGCGAGGGGCTGCAGACCGCCGCCGAAACGTAGCCGTCAGTCAGCCGCACTCCGCCCTGTACGAGAGCGTCGAGGTGTGGCGTGAGGATGGTTCGCGAACCGAATGAGCCAAGGTCGTTGTATCCGAGATCATCGGCCAGAACGACCACGATATTGGGCGGCGGCGATCCTGGTTCCTCGCTGTCTTCCGTGGCACAGGACAACGGGAGGAGGACGAGGACGATCGTGGCAAGCGCGCGCATGGTCGCCGACATTGTAGTTCGGAGTTGCCCCGAAGGCGTTTTGAAGCCGGTCGGCGAACTGGTGGTATCTGCTACGTTGCCCAGCCCATCGGCTAGCTGCTGGAGGGTTATCCCGAATTGGCGAGTCCGATCCCCGCCTTCGTGTCGGCAACCGCGAGATTGACGACCGAACGCAGGGCCTCGGCTTCGCTGTCCCCTTCCAAGCGCCGCAGCCGGAAATGGTCGACCTGCCGGTCCGCACCGGTCCCTTCTCGCACGATGTCGGTGGCCCGGGACAATTCAGCGCTGCATTCGAGGGCCTGCGCATCGTCCTCGAGTTCGGCGACCAGCCAGGCCGTGTAGTCGTGGATATCCATGCGACCGCCTTGCTCCGGATCTCCGAGGAACGCCATCACTCCATACCTCTGTGCCAGCCAGCGGTTCTCGAAGATGATCTCGGTCGGAGGGCCTGGCGAAAGGGTGCCTTGCTCGTCCAGGCGAAGCAAGTGGCGCACGAGCGATGCAAACAGGGCGACAATGCACATCGCGTCTTCGACTCGCGTGCAGATGTCGCAGATGCGCAGTTCCACGGTCGGGAAGGAGCGTGAGGGCCGGATGTCCCACCAGAGCTCGCTGCTGTCCCGAATGAAGTGCATTCGGCGGTAGGCCTTGACCAAGCCATCGAATTCGGCCCACGATGCCAGCTCGTTCGGCAGTCCGGTCCGCGGCAGGCTGCCCACGAGATTGAGCCTGTACGACTTGAAGCCTGTCGAGCGGCCTTCGTTGAACGGAGACGAGCCGGAGAGGGCATGCAGCAGCGGCAGGTACTGCCGAAGAGCCGTCATGACGCGCACGCGGGAGTCCTTGTCGCCGAACCCGGCGTGGATATGCATTCCGCCGACCAGGAACCGGCGCAGGGACTCCTGAAACGTGATGACGAAGTCCCGGTATCGCTGGCCAGGCGTCACCACCTGCGTGTCCCACGCGGCGAATGGATGCGTGGAGGTTCCCAAGACCGATGCGCCATGCGCCTCGGCGGCCTGAACGAGAATCCGACGCGTTTCGCATATGGCCGACCGCACGTCCGCCACAGAAGTACAGACTCGCGTATTCGTTTCGATCTGTGACCGCAGGAACTCGCGAACGATCTTGTGCGGCCCGCTCGCTTGCTGACACGTCTCGAAGATGGCCTGGTCCGGTTCGCGGAGCAGGTCACCCGTTGCCGGATCGATCAGGAAGAACTCCTCCTCGACCCCGAGCGTAATTGCAAGTCTGTCGTTTCTTCGCCGGTAGGTCACGTTTCCCCCTCAACCGTCGCCCGGCGCGACCCACGATGGTCAAGCCGGTCAAGCGATTGCGATGCCTGGTGGCTAGGCCGCCGGCAGATCAGTCTGCCGGACCGGACGGCGCGAATCCGCCTTGCGCCGTCTCTGGTTGGGACATTGTCGCAGACAAACCCATGCGAATTCCAGATTGTTCCGCGAGCCTTCGATGACTGGCTATCGTTTTGCGAAGGGTTCGGACTGCCCAACCGCGACGATCAAGTCGCGAAAGCCACTGCCTTGCGCCTTTGTGGAAGCGACAATTTTGTCGGCTGCCCGTCGGTCGCGGAAGCCCAGCGGGCGACCCGTGGCATATACGAGTAGCTTTTCGGTCAGGCAACGAGTGAACATGTCGACGCGACCCAGCACGTATCGCTTGAGGTCCGTTACGCTCTCGATACGAGTGCCGTCCGCCAACGTCGCGACGGCATCAACCGGAGGGCCCAGAACGGAGCCCTCGCCCACCGTCGAATAGTACTCCTCGGTCAGCGCTTCCGCACCGTCGGGAGGCTTCGTGTACACGGGATAGCGCTCGCGCCATCGCCCTACCGGATCGAAGTTCTCAAGCACCAGTCCCAACGGATCGATGCGGTTATGGCAGCGCGCGCAACTGGGGTCCGCCCGATGAGCGGCCAGCTGGTCCCGCATCGTCGTGGTGCCGCTTGTGTCGGGGGCGATGGCCGGCACGTCCGGAGGAGGCTCGGGGGACGGCATGCCGAACACGTTGTCCAAGACCCAGACTCCACGGAGGACGGGGTGCGTGTCGACGCCGTTGGCGGTGGCCATCATGACTGCGGCAAGGCCGAGAATCCCGCCGTGCGGGCCGCCCCTGTCGAAGGTCACGCGACGCATCTCGCCGCCTACGAGGTCGGCTCCATAGATCTTGTTCAGCCGGGAGCTGCGATAGCTGAAACCGGGATCGATGAATGTCTCTATCGGTAGGTTCTTCCGAAGGACCTCGGCGAAGAACAGTTCCGTCTCGTCGATCATCGCCTGGCGGTCCGCATCGAGGAACTTCAGGAGGCGCGGATCCGGCATGATGCCGCGCAGCACTCGGGTAGACAGCCACTGGCCCGTAAAGCTGGACACGAATGCCTGGCTGTCCGGGCTCGCGATCAGCCGCTCGGTTTCGCCGGCAAGGATGCCCCTGTCTGAGAGCTTGCCTTGGCGCGCCAGCTCCATGAGGCGCGCGTCGGGCGGAGAGGACGTAAGGAAGTAACTCAGCCGACTGGCTAGGTCGAAATCGTCCAAGCGCCCGGGGCGCAGCCCGCGATAGAGGAAATTGGGTGACACGAGTGCCCTGCGCACGGCTAAATGCAGGCCATCCTCCAGCCTTGCATCGGGGCTTGATTCCAGATGGCCCATGACCAAGTCAGCGTAGGAACGCACCCGCTCGTCGCTCACGGGCCTTCGGAACGCTCTGGACAGGAATCGGCGCAGCACGGTTTCCGCCCGGTCGCGGCTAGTCGCGCCAGCTTCGCGGGTCCCGAGGAATCTCTGGGTCAGCGCTTTCCGGGCACGAGCCTCATCGTCCTCGACCAGCCTAAGCGGGCCCTCGACCCGTAGGTCGGTGATGTCGACCGCAGGACCGTACCTGTACAGTTCCTCGTAGACGAAGGCCTTGATCCAGTTGTGCGGCGCGTTCGCAAGGCCTCCGCCCCAGACTTCGGGAAGCTTGTCAAGCCGCGGGTCGGCCAAGTCAAGGCTGCCGCTCTTCATCAGTGCATCCATGGCCTCGTAGGCCTGAACTTGGGTGGTGCCGCGGGGACCGCCAGCGAATTCGAGCATGGCCGCGTAGAACAGCCGGTCGTGCGTCAGGCGATCGGCGAGAAACGACTGCGAGAATTCGCGGCGCGGGGGGTCGGAATATGCCGGCCCGTTCTCCCACCGAATCCCAAAGACCTCGTCCTTGAACAGCTGCACCTCGGCGGTGAAGGTCTGCGGATCTTCCACGTCGTGCTGGAGATCAAACTCCGCGAGCTTCCGAATGTCCCCGAACGGTGCGTATACCTGGTCGATCTTCGGCCTCGCATAAATTGACACGCGGAACGGCTCGGTCCGAGGGGAATAGAACATCTCGCCGGTCTCGAACGGTGTGGCATCGATGGTGATGCGATAGACGCCGCTTTGGCTCGCCTCGAACCTGTCGGGCCAAGCTGCGGAGCTTGCAATGTTTCTGGTGGACACGATTCGGAACGCACCGGTCTCGACAAGTCCGCCCCCGACCGTCGTAAGGCCGGCCGGGCCGAGACGGTATTGCTTGCTCTCTGGAGTAACCAGCCCGCGGTCAGGCGGCAGAATCCAGTCCGCCACTTCCGTCGCGACGGCCAGGTACTGCGCCATCAGTGGAGGGGAGAGAACAAGGCCCTCGCCTACGTTGTCGAATCCTTGCGCGGAATCATCGGAAGGGAAGGCATCCGTGAGCGTGAATTCGGACATCCCGAAGATCGTTCGGATTGAGTTCTCGTATTCCTCGCGGTTGAGGCGGCGAGGAACGGCACTGCCCATCGGCGCGTGGCGGCCCAGTTGGCGGCCCAGCCATTCCCCGATCCGTTCCCGTTCGACGTCCGTCGGCTTGGCCGCCCCTTGGGGGGGCATATCCCCGTTCGTGACTGCGTTGTAGACGCGCTCCCAGAGCACCGTCGCGTCCCTCGACTGCCAGTCGATCGTGGCGCCATCCAGTCTCACTTCCGCCTGGGCTAGTTCGCCCGAGTGGCACGCGACGCAGTTCCGGTCGAGGATCTTTCGCTCAGCGGGGGGTATGGACTCCGCTGCGCTGGCGGTCGATGCAGCGAGCACCGCTACGGCGATCGCGGTGAGGGGAATAGCCACGCCAAAGCCTCAAGCCAAGAGCTCGTTCAGATTGCTCTTAGCTCCCGCAAAGTGGTCGACTTCAATGTCGAATCGCTGCAGCAGAGTCAGGTAGAGGTCGCCCAGCAGCCTGGGGGCCACGGCATCGCGCTCGATCCGGTGGTGCCAGCCGTGCCGGAATCCGGCCCCGACCACGACCATCGGCAGGTTGCTGTTGTCATGCGTGTTGGCGTTGCCCATGCCGCTGCCGAATACCACGGCTGTGGAGTCGAGCAGCGGTCGACCGTACGCGTCCTTTGCAGCTTTCAGCTTGTCCAGAAAGTTCCCGAATCGCTTGACGTGCTCGATCCCGACCAAGTTGTAGTCGGCGATCCGGACGGGATCGTTGCCGTGGTGCGACAAACCGTGGTAGCCGGCGCTGAGCCTCCGGCCCCTGATCGTGAAGACCTGGCTCCACCCCGGGATCAGAAAGGTCGCGACTCGGGTCGAATCCGTGGTCAGCGCGAGCGCCAGGAGGTCGTACATGATCGACTCGCACTCCAGCGAGAGATCCGGAGCCACCGGATCGAATTCCGGAAGCGGGTACTCGACCTTGGGGAAAGGCCGGTCAAGCCAGATTCGCTGCTTTTGGAGGTTCTTCTCGACAGAACGGACCGAGGCAAAATACTCGCCGAGCTTGGCACGGTCGCTAGCCGTCACGCTCTGCTCGAGTGCCTTGGCTTCCGCCGTCACTCCGTCCAGCACGCTGCGGTTGCTGGAAAGCAAATAGTCCATCCGGGCATTGTCAGCGGCAGAGCGGAACAAGGCGCGGTAGAGCACGCTGGGTCGCCCGATCATCGGCAGTGCCACGCCTTCCTTGGTAAAGCTCAGCCGGGCTTCGTCGGGCGGATTACCGCAAGTGAGCTGCAAGGAGTCGAACCGCGTGCGATCGCCAATCCTGGCCGCCACCAACTGGTCAAGGGAGACACTGCTTGAGGCCGGCCCGGTCATCCAGGCCTTCCAGCCGTGGTGGCCGTTGCGGCCGCGGTGATCAAGGCCCGAGAACACGGTGAATTGCTCGCGATAGGACTCGATCGGCTTGAGGACTGGCGAACACGTGTAGTCGCGCCCTGCCTGGTCCGGGAAGAAATCGGGTTGGTGGAAGCCCAAGTAGGTACCCACGCAGACGAGCCGCTGCAAGGCTACATCGGGTTCCTGCCCGCCGCGCGCAGTGCGTGGCAGGAACGATTCCAGCATCGGTAGAGCGAGGCTTCCCCCGGCTACTTGCAGGAATCGACGTCTGTCCGCCCGTTCCATCAATGCGATGTTAGCGTGGCATGCGTCTCGCCGCCACCCGGAAACCGGGTTTGAGGGGAACACTTCGCTGTCGCGGCTCGGTAGACCGCAGGTGGCGGACAATCCGCACAGGCTGCCGGCTCCTGCACTCACCTTGGTGTGCTAAGTTGGCTGCTCCCGAGGGCCAAGACGTCATGAGAGCACTTCTTCTACTCATCCTCTCCGCATCGCTCGTTCCCGCTCCGGCGCAGCAACGGAAGGTTGTCGTCGTCGGCCAGTCGGCCGAAATGGTAGCGGCGCTTCGCGATGGCAGTCCCGCGAACGTGACGATCGAGCACATCACGGATCGGGGCGCGGCTGACGCGAATCTTCTTCGCGCCGTCGCGGACGCTCACGCGATTATCGGCAATCCGACGCTCGCGGTCGTCCAGGCCGCAAAAGACCTCCAGTGGGTGCAGATCACGAGCGCGGGCGTCAAGCCGTACCTGTACCCGGAGCTTGTCAACAGCGATGTGGTCATGACCAACGCCCAGACACTCTCGTCAGCAGCAATCGCGGACCACGGCTTCGCGATGCTCCTGGCGTTCACCCGCAACCTCCATCAATTCATTGTCGAGCGCCCGAAAGAAGCCTGGCGAGGAGGGAACTACGGCCTCGAAGAGCTTGAGGGCAAGACCGCGCTAGTCATCGGAACGGGTGGCATCGGGTCGAACGTGGCTCGCCGGGCCAAGGCTTTCGGCATGCGGGTGATTGGCGTGGACCCGGAGGAATTCCCGCCACGGCTGAGCTTCGACCGCATGGTCTACCCGGACAGGCTGGACGAGGTGATTCCCGAGGCAGACGCGATCTTCGTCTGCGCGCCGCACACCAAGGACAGCGAGGGCATGATCGGCCCTGCCCAGTTCGAGCTCATGAAGCGGGGCAGCTACTTCATCGCGCTATCCCGAGGGAAGCTCTACGACATGGCTGCCTTGGTGAAGGCCTTGGATAGCAAGCACCTAGCCGGGGCCGGGGTCGACGTGACCGATCCGGAGCCGCTTCCGCAGGGACATCCCCTCTGGAAGTTCGAGAACGCGATCATCACGCCGCACATCGCGACCCAGGGCCTGCTGGGAACCAAGCTAAGGATTGAGGTTTACAAGGACAACGTCGCGCGGTTCGCAGCCGGTGAGAAACTCCGCAACATCGTGGACATGCGCAAGGAGTACTAGTGCCTCGGTTGCCCGGTTTCGGCAATCGGTCGCAAGATTCCGCGCTTGGTCCTGACCACTTTGCGCACCTGCCTAGATCAGAGACGCGAGTCCGACCCGCGATTCGCAGCTACGGCTGGTGGTTCTCGTCCGAGACCTGGACCGTCAGGCCGTTGAGATCCTTGAAGTACACCCGATCTTCCCGGCGCGTCGATTCGATCCCGTGCCCGGCGAGCTTCGCCATGACTGCCTCGGGCTCGTAATCCTCGATCGAGAAGCAGAAGTGGTCCACGGACCCGCCTTGAGGTCTCCGGAACAGAGCCAGGAAGTTGTCGCCCAAACCTAGGAACGCACTGGCCGAGGAGCGGCTGATCACATTGAGGCCCATCAGCCGCTGATACCACTCGACCGATCGATCGACGTCGCTTACCTGAAGCGCCAAATGGTTCACGTCGATCGCATGCAGGATCGAGTCCGGTTTCGGATTCTTCCGATACGCTTCCTCCACCTGGTCCTCGCGGCGCATCGTCTCCGAGAGATGATTCTGAATGCCGTCCGGATCAAGGCAGGCCCAGATGTTCGGCGCTCGTTCGAACGGCTCGTAGCCGTTCGCCTTGAGAACGGAGCCTGCGCCAGCTTCGTCCAGCCCGTCCACGCCGGGCGAGAAATGGTTCAAGCCGGGTCTCTCGCCCTGAAACAGAGCGAGGTAGTTCCGCTTCAATCCCTTCATCTGGCCCCTGTCTCCCATATCCCGAATGACGCGCATCCCGAATATGCGGGCGTAGTATTCGCCAGCGGCCTTGGCGTCCGGTACGGTCAGCGAGAGATGGTTGATCGTGGTGGCATGGAACAGGCCTGTCTCTCCCTTACCGATCGAAGCCGTTGCCAAGCCTCCGGCCGCTACGAGCAACTGCCGTCGGGTCACCTGCATCTGATCCTCCACGCGGCGGGGCACCGCCATGGACAGTGTAGCCCTGCGGGTGGGCGACCCTGCAGGACGGCCGACCTGCTTTCGCGTCTCGCAGCCTTGTTGGCGAGTGCAACACTCCCCAAATTGAATGTCAGGGCATTCCGGGCGGGACACATTCGTTACCATCAGTCCGATATGCCGACGGCATTGATCCTAGGGCTGGGGCTAGCAATGACGCCAAGTTCTCTGGCACGCCAGGCGAAGCCCAATTTCGTTGTCATCCTTAGCGACGACCAGAGCTGGGTAGGTTCGTCGGTTCAGATCGACCGGGAGGATCCGCGGACAAGAAGCGACTATTTCCGCACTCCGAGCCTCGAGCGTCTGGCCCGGAGCGGGATGACGTTCACGGATGGATACGCACCGGCCCCGTTTTGCTGTCCCACGCGCCGGAGCATTCAAGTCGGACAGACTCCTGCAAGGCACCTTTACCAGCGCGACCAAGAGGCCTGGCCAGCCGCGTACCGGAGACAGCTCAATATCCCCAAGATGCTCGGAAAGGCCGATCCAAGGTACCGGTCGTCCCATTTCGGGAAGTGGGATCACCGCTTCGACATGCCAACTCCCGAAGAGATGGGCTACGACGCAAGCGACGGCTACACCAGCAACCGGACCGGCGGCGGCAAGGGGTCCGGTGGCCCGGCTGCAGCCGCGGACCCGAAGCTGATTGACCACATCACCGACCGGGCGTGCGAGTTCATGCGTCGGCAGGCCGAGGCTGGCGCGCCATTCTACCTGCAGATATCTCACTACGCGGTCCACTTGGACATCTACTACCGGCAGGCGACACTCGATTTCGTCAAGCCCTGGAATCGCGGCAAGAAGCACTACATGCCGGAGTTCGCCGCGATGACGGCGGACATGGACGCATCGGTCGGTCGAGTCCTCGACAAGATCGAGGAACTGGGACTGAAGGACATCACTTACGTAATCTTCCTGTCCGACAACGGTGGCCGACGGACATTGCCCGGAGCTGGCGACCCGCCGATGCCTCGCAACGGTCCCTTGCGCGGCGCGAAGGGCTCGATGTACGAAGGAGGGATCCGTGTTCCGTTCTTCGTGGCGGGACCGGGAATCAGGCCGGGTAGCGTCAGTCGGATGCCGGTGACCGGTCTTGACATCCTGCCGACAATTGCCGAACTGAGCGGCTACGGCATAGGGAGCCTGTCGGAAACGGCAGACGGCGGAAGCTTGGCGCCGCTTTTTCGCGGCGAGTCGGGGCCGGTCGACCGCCGGAGGGAGTACCTGATCTTCCACCAAGCAGTCGGTCGGCGCGCACAGTCCGCTCTCCGGCTGGGACGGTGGAAGCTCGTAAAGACTTGGGCAAGCGAATTGCTGGAACTCTTCGATCTGTCCGAAGACCTTGGCGAAACTCGGAACCTTGCGAAGGAGAATCCGGATCAGGCGCGACGGCTGCACGCGCTCTTGACGGAATTCCTTGACGATGTAGGCGCGGAAACCCGCAAGACCGAAGACTAGTCCGCCGGGTCCAATCTTGCAAGCATCTATTCGTCACGACGAGAGTCATCTCAGGCCACGCGAGGGCCATCGAAACTCCCGGGCTTGAGGAGCGTCTAGCCTTAGGCTCCTCGTCGCCCGAGGCGGTCGCTCCATCCCCGAAGAATGCCCTTTCGCTGGCTTGCGGAGCCGGCAGATCACACGGCCAGGCAGTAGTGCCAAGCGACCCTCACAATGAAAACACGGGCGTCACGGCTCGCTTGAAACACAGCCTGTCTGGATCTAGATCGCTCGTTGATTCATCGGACTGAAATCGGAATGACCGAATTCGTTCACGCGTGTGCCTAGGCCGCCCGGCAACGAATGGAAAGGTAGGAGTTAGCAAACCATGGAGTTCCCGAGATCGTTAAAGACGCTTCCTGTCGCCTCGGTGATTGCGCTGAGCGCGATTCTGACGTCAACCGTCCGCGCGGACGAGGCCTCTCGGCGGGAGATCATCGCCGAGATATTCGAGTTCCAGCAGATCGACAAGTCGATGGTTCAGGTAGCTGACATGGCTGGCAACCAGATGATCGAAATATTCAAGGGGCGGTTTCCGACCATGAATGCGGAAACGGAGACCAAGATCCGTGCACTCGTGCGGGAGAACATCTCGAAGCTCGAGCCGGGTCTGATGGAGAGGATGGAACGATTCATGGTGAAGCACTACACGGACGACGAGCTCCGGGAGATGCTTGCCTTCTACCGATCGGACGTCGGACGAAAGTCCATCGAGCTGACGCCGCAGCTAATGAAGGAGACCATGATTTGGTCCCAACAGCAGGCCAGCGAGTCAATGTCTGGGCTTGTTGATGAGATCACGGCTCTTCTCGATGAAGCAAAGGACAGCTCGCACCATTGACCGGAGACATCCGGGCGTCGCTTTGGCAGCCAGTTCCCTTCGTGCCAGGGCCGTTTGCCGAACGGCTCACCCGTCAACACCTCAAGCAACATCCCTAACATCTAGACGGCTGGGCGCTAGCTTCAGGCGACCCAATCAGACGGAGCGCCGAGGGAAACAGAAAGCAGCGATCTCGCAACCGTTCGCTCGCGAATTGGCAGAACACCACGGCTGCATTGACTTCCGGCGGGATTCCACGGCAGTGCCCACCGCGCCCTCACCCACGTTAAGGCTGCTCGCCCGGCTGCGCGGGTCCGGCGTGGCGGCCAGTTAGGAGAAACGGAGACAGCACTGCGAAGAACATGCCCAGCGCGATGACGTCGATCGCGGCAATATACCACGGCCAAGGCGCGAAGAAGAACGGCGTCGCGGTGCCAGAGGGCGGCTGGGATAGATACATGTAGTTCGACCCGAGGAGCAGATTGACGACGGCAATCAGCGCCGCGTAGGCATTGAGCCAGGCGAACGCCCGAAACAATCCGCCTAGTGTGGGCCGCATTCCGAGTCCCCACGTGGCGAACAGCACACCCGCAACAATGCCAGAATGCGCGATGAAGTACTGGAAATAGCGGTACCCAGGGAACGCCAGCTCATGGGCGCTGGGCGTGATGACTGCGTTCGACGCGGCTACCAGGCCCCAGAAATAGGCGATTTCGTAAGCTCGCTGGTTCCGTGTCAGCAGGGTCGCGGCAGTAACAAGAACCGAGATTCCGCACGCGTGAAGCGGCATATGGTTCTGAACGAAGCCGATCAATCCAAACTGGTCGATCCGGTAGACCCAATGGGTCACCTCGTTCACCAAGAGCACAATCGCGAAGATCTTGCCAATGGTCACGCCCACCGCTGCAGTGGAAGCCTTTCGCGCGATTCCTGCGAGCAGTACGGGGACGGCCACGGTCAGCGCCATCGTGACCAAGTGGGGCGTCCCGAACGTCTGGAATTCTGCAGCTTGCAAGGGGTGCTAGCTTCGCGGCCCGACTGCGGCTGGCCGGCTGGATCTACGTGTCCCCCGCACGAATGAGGCACGCCTGGTCCATGCGTTGATTGATCGAGGACGTGAGCAGCATCAGCAATCACGCGGAGGGTATGGCAGGGACTGCCATACTAGCGAAATTCTGGGCGTCGGGAACCGGAGGTGCCTAGGCGACTGGCCTACCAGGCCGCAACGGCACCGTCCTTGCGCGGATCAGTGCCGCCCATCAAAATCCCGCGCTCCCAGTCGATCATGATCGCCTGGTACCCCCCCATTGGGCCCGATTCCTTGACTTCGTGGCCCTTGACGATCAGGTCCGCGGTGATCTCGGGGCCGATTCCTCTTTCAAGCCCGACACCACCACCACTGCTGTGGCTGGCGCGAGGGGCTTCGCCCGCTTCCTGCACGTTCATTCCGAACTCGATCATGTTCAGTAGGACTTGAACGTGCCCTTGCGGCTGAAGATCCCCACCCATCACGCCGAACGACAGCCAAGGCCTCCCATCCTTGAACGCCATGGCTGGAATGATCGTGTGATAAGGCCGCTTCCGGCCCTCGATGCGATTCGGATGCTCTGCACCAAGCGAGAAGAGTGCGCCTCGGTCCTGGAGGAGGAGGCCGGTGCCGGGAACCACCACACCCGAACCGAACCCATGGAAGAGGCTGTTGATGAAGGACACAACATTGCGCTCCTTGTCCACGACCGTGAAGTAAACCGTATCGCCCGCTCCCTCTAGCCAACGAACTGGGCCCTCGATACCGGTGCCTACATTGACCGAGGCCTTGGTGACGTCAATTCGCCGTCTTTGCCGACGGGCATAGTCTTTCGAAATGATCGTCGACACGGGAAGATCCGCACGCATGGGATCGGCGAGCCAGGCTTGGAGATCCGCAAAGGCAAGCTTCTTGGCCTCGACGAATAGATGGAGGTACTCGGCCGAGTTATGGCCGTGTTCCTTCAGGTCAAAGCCTTCGAGGATGTTGAGCATCTCCAGCGCTGCCATCCCCTGGCCGTTCGGCGGCAGCTCGTAGATGCGGTGGCCCTTGTACGTGGTGCTGATCGGCTCGACCCAGTCAGATCGCTGGTAGGCAAGATCCGCCATGGTCATCGGCCAGTCCAAGCCGTTCAGACGGTCGACAATCTTGCGCGCGATCTCTCCCTTGTAGAAGACATCCCGTCCCTCGCGGGCGATCTGGCGGTATGTCCGGGCCAGCGGCTTGTTCACGAAGACGTCGCCGTGGGACGGAGGCTTGCCGTCGATGTAGTAGGCGCGGACAAATTCCGGATCGTCCTCGTAGGGTTTTCCATGCTGCGCCCAGTCGGCAGCGAATATCTCCGAGACGGGGAATCCGTTCTCCGCGTATTCAATCGCCGGATCTAGGACCCGGGCGAGCGACATGGTGCCGTATCGCTCGAGCAGGGTCGCCCAGCCGTCGACGGCTCCAGGGACAGTGACCGAGAACGCACCCTTCGTGGGGATCTGGTCCAAGCCGCGATTCTTGAAGAATTCGACACTCGCGGCCTTCGGCGAGAAGCCGCTTCCGTTCAAACCGGCGAGCTCGCCAGTCTCGGCGATATAGACGAGCGCGAACATGTCGCCGCCGGGTCCTGTCATCATCGGGGCCACCAGGGCCAGCGTGGCCGCTGTGGCAACAGCCGCGTCCACAGCGTTGCCGCCTTGCTGAAGTATCCGCAAGCCAGCCTGCGAAGCGAGCGGCTGGCTGGCCGCGACCATCCCGTTCCGCGCCACTACCGCCGAGCGGCCGGCATTGGGGATGGGGCGAACGCCGGACATGCACACACCTGAGAAAAAGACTGTAGCTACGAGAACGTACCGGAATGGCATTGCTAGCTCCGAGGAGCAGTTACCGATCTTAGCCTCCCCGGTCGCTTCGAACAGAGCGATCTTCCCCGAAATGCCCCGGAACCTCGGCGATGGCCGCGCTTGGCCGTATCGGAAACCACCGACAGCGTCGGTCCGGCGGCCATGCAAGTGGTCCAAGACTCGAGTCGCGTGTCGGTGAGCAGGCCTTGTTTGACGGACCATCCGTAGGCCGTCGGGTTGCGAGCACCCGTAGACAGGGTGTCGTCAATCCTCGCGGACCATGTTCAATCGGGGCGCTCGAGTCGACAGAGCCGACCTCCGACTGCTGCACGCGACGGCGAAGCAGACCCTAACCTTTCGATCATCCTGCGGCGCGCTACCGTCGCCGACGGCTCTCTCGTATGCGTGCAGCCTGGGACCGGCCTTCACAAATTGCGCCGCCTCTTGGAGGTAGTTCCGGGCGCTCCGCCAAGGAGCAAGGCGTGAATCCAAGACGATTCGCGATCGAGTACAGTCTCTAGTCGGAGGACCACACGTCTAGCCAAAGTCGAACGCTAGCGAATCGATTCCGCCTAGGTGCCTTGACAACCCTTGCGGGAGCGCTGGTGTGGTCGCTAGGCACGTCCGGCGATGCGCAGGTGCAGCGGGATTCCAACTGGAGCCCGCGACTGGTGCTGAACGTGGTCGACGCTTCAACGGGACGGCGACTCGCCGCACGGTTCACAGTGACTGTTGACGGAGAACGCCACGAGCCGGGATGGGTAGGACCTCACGGACTGAGGTTTGTCTCAATACATGTCTCCAAGCGTCAGAGCCAGGTCGTGACCTATGCACGGGGAACGGGCCCGGTCTGGGTGCCACTCACGCCAGCGGCGAAACGAGTTCAGGTCGAAGTAGCGAGGGGACTGGACTACATTCCGGCCTCCGTCGAGACTGAGGTCGAAGCTGACCCAGTCGAGGTCACGGCCAGGCTCAGACGCTGGAACAGGCTTCGCGAAGACGGCTGGCGAGCGGCCGACGCTCATCTGCACTACGATCGCATCGAGCCTGCCGCGGATCGCGACTGGTTCGCCATGATGGAGGCTGACGATATCTCGCATGGCCAATTCATGACCCTCAAGGGTGGAATGGTACCGGGCATCTGGGCGGAGCAGTTTGCGTTCGGTGAGCGGGGCGAAGCGGTTGAAGACGGGCGCACGATCGCCGCCGGAGAGGAATACCGGGACGGGCTGCAGGGCCACATCCTGCTGTTCGGCCTTGGCAAGCTGATCCAACCCATCACGACCGGTGGGTCAGACTCGCCGAACAACTTCCCTGCCCTCGCGACCGTTCTGAACCGCGCTCGCAAGTCCGGAGGGTTGGTTGGTGCCGCCCACGGCGGCACGGTGGGCCGGAGCCCTACGGCCCTCGTCGACGCGATTCTGGGAGAAGCCGAATTCATCGAAATCGCCAACTGGGGTTGGACCTTCTGGCCCCTGGACAACTGGTATCGGCTTATGAACTGCGGCTTCAACCTGCCGCCAACTGCGGGCACGGATCTGCCCAACAACCCTCGACGCGAGCCATGGCAGCCCTTCCTCGGGGGAGTGCGAATGTACGTAAAGACAGGGGAAGTGTCAGGTTCGGAGGCGTGGAACAGAGCGGTCAGAAATGGTGCGAACTTCGTCACGAGCGGACCAATCATCGAACTCGCCGCCGATGGCGCGGGGCCGGGAGAAACGGTCTGCCTGCCGGAAGACGGTGGTGAGGTCAGGGTCTCGGCACGGCTGCGCAGCCCACGCGGCTTACGCAGCATCGAGGTCATTCGGAACGGCCGGACGGTAAGCAAGTCGATAGAGGTTCGGAACGAAGCCGGCATTCAATCGATCACATCGGATACCTCGTTGCGGTTCGAGAATAGCGGCTGGATCGCGGCCCGCGGAGAGGGAGAGCAGGGAGGGGTTCTTGGAAGCAGCGCCGTTGCCCACACGGCTGCAATTCGAGTTCTCGTCGGTGGAGCACCGATCTGGTCCGAACCTGATGGTCAGGCCCTGGTCGATCAGATCGAAGGACAGAAGGCCTTCTACGCCGAGAACGGACGTTATGCGACACAGGGTGATCGCTACCAGGTGATGGCTTTGTTCGACCGGGCGATTGACCAGCTGAGAAAGAGGCAAGAGGGCGGTGGCCGATCGGACACTTGCGCGCAATAGGCGAGCGAACGCTGGCTCCGGGGGCTGGTGCGCGACGTATGTTCCGCAATCTGCATGCAGTACATGGGACCCAATCCCCTTTCGACCGGCCGGTACTCTCGCTCGAACGCTGTGGCTGGTCCCCTGTTTCCCCGACGGGGTCTGCAACCTTCGAGGTTTAGCGGGTCGCCCCGTCGGTTTCGGCCACGGCGGAAGCGTAGTTTCACAGAGCGGGCTCGGCGTCCGGGGCATTGACGATACATCTCATCCAACTGATTGGGGCTTGCCCGCAGCTACCCGAGCAACTGCAAGAGATCAGCTGCTGCCTCTTGGGTTCAGAGATGCAGAGACTACAGGCGGCCAAACTTGGCAGCAAAGAACTCGGCGGCCGAGGAGTATTCGGAGTCGGCACCGGGGTAGTGCAGGTATGCCTCGACCCCTACGGCATCTAGACGCTCCTTCAGCGCCAGGCCGAACCTCACATGGTGCACCTTCCAAGCCGTCGCTCGGTCGCCCTCGGGGACGGGATCCTTCGGAGCCATGCTATAGCTCATGAACGTCGGTGGATCGTCGGCCGACACCAGCGAAATCGGCGAGATCCTCCGAGCAATAGCAGCTTGTTTCGCCCGATCGCTCGTTCCAAAGATCTCTGCCGGGTCTCGATGAAGCTTGTCGTAGCCCGGAAGATTCTCCAACCACCAATCGAAATCGTTCGTGATCTGACCGTTAAGCGGCGCTACGAGGGCCAGCCGCGTCGATTCACGAGCGATAGGGTCATCGCTTGACGGGTCGGCTTGGTCGTCGTGGTACGCCAGCCACATGCACAGCTGAGCGCCGGCGGAGCCGCCGAAGGCGCCGACCTGGTTCTTGTCGAAGTTCCACTCGCTCGCCTTTGCACGTAATGTCTGAAGCGCTCGCTGGACGTCATGGTGGGCGGCGGGAAGCGGTGCTTGGCCCGCGAGGCGATAGCTGATCGCCGCGACCGAAATGCCCGCCTTCAAGAGCTGCTTCAAGATTCGCTGGTTGATGCCGCCCTTGTCTCCTCTGGTGAAGCCGCCGCCGTGGATGTAGACAACCAATGGCGTCGACGACGACGACTCGGCCCTATAGAAATCCAGGACGTGGCGCTCGTGGCCGCCGTATGCGTAGTCAGCCGCAGTCGGCCGCAGGCGTGAGCCCTGCTGTCCCTGCTGGGCGGTCAAGGCTGCCGCACCGAGGCAGATTCCGCAAACGATGGCGGCTGGGCGGACAACATTGTTCAGCATTTCTGGAGCTTTCCTTGCTTCAAGAGTGTAGCGATCGAGTCGCGGAATTCGACAATCCGTGCCTCGATGCCCGGGGAGGTCGGGATACCCCTTCCCGGGCGTTGGCACCTCGGCCCTGGTCGCGTCGAAGAATGAGAAACACGAATCCACGGCTCAAGCCGCATCCGCGCCTCAGCCGACTGATCCTCCGAGGCTGTGACCCTCCCTTCAAGGCGCAAGAATTCGGGACCCCATTCCGCCACAACGGTGTAAGAACCCGTGGGAACCGCCACGGCCGTCTCGCCCTCCGCCGCGAAGCTACCCGAATACCACGCCCGTCGGCCGGGCCGGTTGCGGGCCGTTCGATCTCGAGGAGCGCCGGGAGGCTGATGCATCTGGCCGCCTTCCCCGCGAATCTCGAGCCGGGCCCAGGCGGGCTCGCCGTTCGGCCCAACGACCTTGCTGCGCGATTCCGCGCCGGACGCCCCGGCCATACCGAGCACGGCGTTAAGCAGTGCCGGTTTCGCGAGAACTGATGGGAAATATCGCATGGGCCTCGCGCGTCATGCAGACCGGATGGAAGCGACTCTCCTCCAGGTTCCCCGACCGGCTTGAGCCCGTCGGTCTCCAGCTAGCCACACCCCGCTCACTCGAAACCTCGTCCGGCAACCGCCAGAACCGTCCAAGCTGCGGGATCGAACCGGCGTCGACGTATTCGAGTGCATTCCGTAGAGTCCATAGGGGCATCGAACCTTCTTCCCGGGGCTGACTGCGGAGCCGCAACCAAGGGGCGGCCGTGCAAGGGAACCAACCGTCGTTGCTAGGATTGGCGGGCAAGTGGATTCGTTCGATGATTCAATCTGTCCGTGCCCAGATCGCTCTCTTGACTGGGGCTTTGGCCCCGCTGACGGCCTCAATCGCGCTCGCTCAATCTGTGCAGAGGCCCAACGTCATCGTCGTCATGACCGACGATCAGGGCTATGGCGACCTTTCTGTCCATGGGAATCCTGTGCTCGAGACGCCCAGCATGGACAAGTTGCATTCGCAGAGCGTCCGGTTCACCGATTTCCACGTTGCCCCCATGTGCACTCCCACGCGCGGCCAACTCATGACCGGGCGCGACGCGATCGACAACGGTGCATCATTCGTGTGCATGGGCCGGTCGTTGATCCGGGAGGAACTGCCCACGATGGCCGACATCTTCCAGGACTCCGGCTACGCGACTGGGCTCTTCGGCAAATGGCACTTGGGCGACAACTACCCGTTTCGTCCGCAAGACCGCGGCTTTCAAGAGGCCGTGCACCACGGGGCCTGGGGCATTACTTCCTTGGCCGACTACTTCGGCAACGACTACTTCAACGACCACTACCGCCACAACGGCCGGATCGAGCAGTACACGGGCTACTGCACCGACATTTGGTTTGAGGAAACGATGGCCTGGATTCGACGGCAAGCTCGCACCGAGAAACCGTTCCTGGTCTACCTAGCCACAAACGCCCCGCACGTGCCGCTTTGGGCACCGCAGAAGTACATCGATCCATTTCTGGGGAAAGTCGAATCCCGCATCGCGAAGTTCTTCGGGATGATCGCCTCCGTTGACGAGAACATGGGGCGACTGACCACGCTTTTGGACGAACTAGGGATCGCGGACGACACGATCTTCGTCTTCCTCGGAGACAACGGAACGGCTCAGGGGGAGACCGTTTTCAATGCAGGGATGCGAGGCAAGAAGCGGTCTCTCTACGACGGCGGTCACCGCGTTCCGCTGTTCCTACGCTGGCCGGGGGGCGACATCGGTGTGCCCCGCGACGTAGACCCCTTGACGCACGTACAGGACGTCTTGCCGACACTGCTGGATCTCACCGGAGTGCCGGCTCCGGCAGACGCCGAATTCGACGGCGTCAGCTTGGCTCCGCTGTTGCGGGGCACGGAGCAAGACCTGAGCAGGCGCATGCTGGTTGCGCAATACGGAGGAGTCTTTGAGAAGCATCGCGACACCGCTGTGATGTGGAACAAGTGGCGCCTTGTCAACGGAGAGGAACTATACGACGTCGGCAAGGATCCTGGACAGACGCAGGATGTCGCCAAGGAGTTTCCCGAAGCAGCAGCCAAAATGCGGATCCACTACGAGCAATGGTGGGACGAGTTGATGCCGGCGGCCGAGGCATATCAGCCGATCGTGGTGGGCGGGCGCGCGGAAAATCCAGCAAGGCTGAGCGCTTCGGATTGGAACGGGGTGTACTGCGACAATCCAGGCTGCGTGCGAGGCGGCCAAGCGCTGTCGGGCCCCTGGGAAATCCGAGTCGAACAGGCCGGACGATATCGGTTCTCGTTGCGTCGGTGGCCGAAGGAGTCCGGCCTTGCCTTGCGTGACCCGGCCCCTCCACTGCGAGGGGAGTACGGGGACATAATGGCCGGGAAGGCCTTGCCGATTTCACGCGCCAGGCTGCGGGTCGGCGAGGTGGAGTTGCAGCAACGAGTCGAACGCGAGGCGCAGGAAGTGGTTTTCGAGACCGAGTTGGAGCCCGGAGAGAGGCAACTCCAGAGCTGGTTTCTCGATGAGGCCGGGGAACTGCTCGCCGGTGCCTACTACGTGGAGGTCGAGCGTCTGAGCACTAGGTCTCGGGGGACGGACTCGTCCTCTCTATGCCCGCCGACGGACTCCTCCTGTATAGGCCAAGAAGAGTGACCCGCCTTCGATCTTCGGTTCCTCCTGCTTATCCGCACCTGCAAACCTGCTGAAGAAGACGATGCTTCCGAAACCCGAGAGCGGTGCTCGGCTAGACCATGCGGGACAAGGTCACGCAAGCGTAGCGAAGGGAACGAATCAGCCGAACGGCGAAACGAAGGTAGAACCATCCCAGGACTAATGGGCAATGCGGTCATTGAATCCATCCCCGCCCGACCCAAGCCCGTAGTGGGAAACGGTGTCGGATACGTTCCAGAGTCGTGTTCCAGTGCTTGTTCGAATGATGAAGCGAGCAGGTAGAGCACAACAGGTCCCACAGCCATGCCACGAGCACGGAGGGGCCGGCTCCCCGCAAGAATCTGCGTAGCATATAGCATGTTGTTCGCTGGCGGGACACGACAGATGGCCGAGCCGGCGCGGTTCCCTAGGGCGCCGGGACTGGTCCTTGCCGGGCTGGCAGCGGCGCTTTCCCTCTCTGTGCAGGGGCGGCTGCACGCACAGCAGAGCAATGCGGCCCATCCGCGAGCTTCCCCGACCTTGGACCAGCGTCAATTCCTCGATCGCTATTGCGCGACGTGCCACAGCCAGCACCTCAAGACCGGGGGGCTGGGGTTGGAGCAGCCGGACGTGCCTAGGCCCGCGGCGCAACCGGAGCTATGGGAGAAGGTGGTACGGAAGCTGCACACAGGCCTCATGCCGCCACCCCAGGCGCCGCAGCCATCCGAGACCGATCGTCGCGCGATGTTGACATGGCTGAGAGCATCGCTGGATGCCGGTGCGGCCGCGAACTTGAATCCCGGCCGCACCGAAACCCTGCGACGGCTGACTCGCACCGAATACCAGAACGCGATCCGCGACCTCTTGGCGCTCGATATCGACGTCGCCTCGCTACTGCCGGCCGATGAGAGCGGTCACGGCTTCGACAACGTCATCGTCGGCGATCTGTCGCCGACGCTATTGAACCGTTATATCTCGGCTGCTCAAAAAATCAGCCGCCTCGCGGTCGGGACCACGCAGTCACTGCAGGGCGACATCATTCGAGCGGCTCCCGATCTGACACAGGAAGGTCACTTGCACGGGCTGCCACTGGGCACCCGCGGTGGGTTGTCGACTTCCTATACGTTTCCCCGGGACGGCGAATACGAGATCCAGATCCTTCTCGCGCGCAATCTGACAGGGACCGTGAGCGGGATGCGCGATGACCGGCCGCACGAGCTTCTGGTCCTGCTCGACCGAAAGCCGGTCAAGACCTTCACGATCCAACGACCGGCCAAAGGCGAAAACTCACTGTTTCGGCAGGTCGCTGCGGTCGACAAGGACTTGAAGGCGCGCGTTGCCGTCAGCGCTGGTCCGCACAACCTTGCCGTCACCTTCGCTAAAGAGGGGTCATCGCTCACCGAGACGCTCCGGCAGCCTACGCTGGCGCGGTTCAACGACAATCGATATCCGCGCACGGCGCCCGCCATCGATCAGGTTCTAGTGACCGGGCCTTATGGCCCCAAGGGCCCCGGGGACACGCCGAGCCGAGGTCGATTGTTTGTCTGCCGGCCATCCGGACCTGGCAAGAGTCAGGAGGAGGAATGCGCGAGAGAGATTCTGTCGACGCTGATACGGCGCGCCTATCGACGGCCAATCGCCGAAACAGAGTTCGACAGTCCAATGGCCTTCTATCGCGAGGGACGAGCCGAAGGCGATTTCGACACTGGGATCGCCAAGGCACTGAGTGCCGTGCTCGCCAACCCGGGATTTCTGTTCCGCGTTGAAAGCGACCCTGAAAACGCACCGGCAAGCGGCATCTACCGGGTCAGCGATGTCGATCTGGCATCGCGATTGTCGTTCTTCCTTTGGAGCAGCGTCCCGGACGATGAGTTGCTCGACGTGGCCGTCCAGGGCCAGCTGCGGCAGCCGGGGGAACTCGAGAAGCAGACGCGCAGGATGCTCGCCGATCGCCGGTCGATCAACCTCGCGACGAATTTCGCCGGACAGTGGCTACGGCTGCGCAATGTCGAGGCGGTCCTCCCAAGCGCCAACGTTTTTCGGGACTTCGACGACAACCTGCGGCAAGCCTTCCGAAGGGAAACCGAGCTTTTCTTCGACAGCGTGCTGCGCGAGGATCGCAGCGTTCTCACTTTCGTTCGGTCGGATTACACGTTCCTCAATGAACGCCTTGCCAAGCACTACGGAATTCCCGGTATTTACGGAAGCCGGTTTCGTCGCGTGACGCTTGCCCCAGGAAGCAGACGCGGTGGCCTTTTGCGGCAGGGCAGCGTGCTGTCGGTCACCTCGTATGCGACCCGGACTTCGCCGGTGCTGCGCGGAGTTTTCGTTTTGAGGAATCTCTTGGGCGCGCCGCTTTCTCCTCCGCCCCCGAATGTCCCGGCGCTCGACGAGAGCGCGGTGGCGGCCAATCTCCCGATGCGAGAGCGCCTGGCTGCGCACCGCAGCAATGCGGTGTGCGCGAGCTGTCATCGTACGATTGATCCGGCAGGCTTCTCGCTTGAGAACTTCAATGCTGTCGGACAGTGGCGGGACCGGGAGGTAGGCGGGGAGTTCGTCGATCCGACTGGGGCTCTCCCCGGCACCGGGGAGTTTCGAGGGCCTGACGGGCTCGAAGACGCTCTTCTGGACCGCCCGGAGTTGTTCGTCGCGACGCTGACAGAACAACTTCTGACGTTCGCGCTCGGGCGAGGCGTGGAGTACTTCGACGCGCCGGCCGTGCGGAAGATCGTGAGAGACGCCGCAAAGGACGACTACCGGTTTTCCGCGCTTATTCTCGGGATTGTCGAGAGCGTTCCGTTTCAAATGCGAAGCATTGAACGCGATAAACCGTCCGCGCCTCGTGCGATCGCAGGAAATCTGTAAGAGCATAGGAGAGGGAGATCATGACGTTTCTAACCAAGAAGGCGATTCCCAGGCGGACGCTCCTGAAGGGCGCGCAAGCTGGCTTGGCCCTGCCACTACTCGACGCCATGATTCCCGCTGCCACGGCGTGGGCGAAGACGCCCGCGAAGCCGGTGGCGAGGCTCGGCTTCGTGTTTGTCCCCATGGGGTGTGATCATTCGCGATGGACCCCGCCGGGCCGGGGAAGACTCGATGAACTTTCCCCCATCCTGAACTCGCTGGAACCGGTCAAAGATCAGATCACCGTCATCACCAACATGCGGTTGCCGAATGCCTACCCGGGCACGCATGACACGTCCAACTCGGCGTTTCTGAGCGCGGCGGTCGCCAAACACACCGAGAGCTCGGACTATTATCTGGGCACCACAGTTGACCAGATCGCGGCAGATCAGATGGGCCGCGATACGCAGCTATCCTCGCTCCAACTCGCGATGGACCTGACCCCGCTCGCCGGCGTATGCAACAACGGGTACGCCTGCGTCTACCAGAATTGTCTTTCCTGGTCTTCGCCGACCACCCCGCTTCCGGCCGAGGCCCATCCGCGCGTCGTCTTCGAGCGTTTGTTCGGCGAGGGCGGCGATTCGGCCGCGCGCCGGGCGGCGCTGAGCGAACGCGCAAGTCTACTCGATTCGTTCACCGGGAGCATCGAAGAGATCAAAGGGCAGGTGGGCGCTCCGGACCGCATCCGCTTGGACCAGTATCTCGAGAGCGTTCGTCAAGTCGAGCGTGAAATCGAGCGCGCCGAGCAGGCGGTAGCCGACGACAAAATGCCCGACACCGATCGGCCGGTAGGAGTCCCTGCAGCGTTTGCCGACCACGCCAGGCTCATGTACGACCTACAGGTCCTAGCCTTTCAGGCGGACATCACCCGTGTCGTCAGCTTCCAATTCACGCGCGAACACAACAATCGGACGTATCCGGAGATCGGCGTCCCGGAGCCCCACCATCCGACCAGTCATCACGGAAACGATCCGGAAAAGGTCCTGAAGATCGCGAAGATCAACACATTCCATGTGTCGCTGTTTTCAGATTTCCTCCAGAAGATGAACGCTACTCCGGACGGCGACGGGTCGCTCCTAGATCATTCGGTCTATCTGTACGGTAGCGGCATGGGAAACCCGAGCCTTCACGATCACGAGAACCTTCCGATCCTGGTGACAGGCGGCACTGCAAGCGGCCTGAGGGGCGGTCAGCACATCAAGTACGAGAATGGAACCAACCTGGCCAACCTCCACCTCACCTTGCTCGATCGTGTCGGCATCCGCATGGATTCCTTCGTGGACAGCACCGGACAAGTTGAAGACCTCTTCGAACTGACCGACATTGCATAGGAGACCGATACATGCGTTGGCCAAGAATCGCTGGAATCGTGCTCCTCGAGCTGGGGCTTGCGGGTTTCGCGGTCGCAGCATCGCTCCCCGATGCCGCCGAGCAAGGCGACAAGGCAAGCGTTCGAGCCCTCCTTGAGACCCGAGTCGACGTCAACGCTGCGCAGGTGGATGGGACCACTGCACTGCATTGGGCTGCGTATCACGAAGATGTCGAGATGGTCGGGTTGCTTGTGCGAGCGGGCGCCGACGTGAACGCTGTGAACCGCTATGGCGCGTCAGCCTTGGCAGAAGCCTGCACCAATGGCAACGCCGCGATTGTGAAGCGCCTGTTGGAGTCCGGAGCTGACGCGAACACGCGCATGAGGGGCGGGGAGACGGTTCTAATGTTGGCTGCGCGATCCGGCAATGCGGATGCGGTGAAGGCGTTGCTGGCACACGGCGCCGCCCTGAACCGGCGCGAGCGGCTCGGCCAGACGGCCCTGATGTGGGCGGCGGCCGAGGGCCACACGAAGGTCGTGCGCACGCTGATCGAGGCTGGCGCCGACGTGCACGCCCGACTCGATTCCGGGTTTACGCCGTTCTTCCTCTCCGTCCGCGAGGGCCGCCTCGACACCGCGCAGGCTTTCCTCGAGGCGGGTGCCGAAGTGAACGCGATGATGCAGCCTGCGGAGGGCTGGAAATACAGGGGGAGAGCGCCGGCCATGTGCCCGTTGCAGGTGGCAGTTCGGAACGGCCACTTCGAGCTTGCGATTGCGCTGGTCGAGGCGGGTGCCGATCCCAACGACGTTCGGACCGGGTTCACGGCTCTGCACTTGATTCCCGGAGTGCGCAAGCCGGATTCGAACGACCTTAACGATGGCGCGCCACCGATGGGAGCCGGCCGACTGTCGAGCGCCGACTTTGTGCGCGAGATCGTGGGGCGCGGCGCAGATGTCAATCTCCGCCTGCCTCGAGGCACACGGGGATTGCCCGGTACGACCTCACGCGTCGCTACGGTGGGAGCGGCGGGGGCGACACCGTTCCTGTTGGCCGCTGATCGCTCCGACGTTCCGCTGATGCGCTTGCTCGTGGAGTTGGGAGGCGATCCCCTACTGCCTAACTTCAACAACACCTCGCCGCTAATGGCTGCGGCCGGGGTAGGCACGACGTCGCCGGACCAGGAGGCAGGCGAGGAAGGCGAAGCGCTGGAAGCCGTAAAGCTGCTGCTCGATCTGGGTGCTGACACCAACGCAGTCGACAAGAACGGCGACACAGCCATGCACGGAGCCGCGTACAACAACTACCCGCTAGTCGCAAACCTGCTTGCTGAGCGTGGAGCCGATCCGCAAATCTGGAAGAACCCCAACAAGGCTGGCGGGACTCCCCTGTTCATCGCCGAAGGGTACGCCGATCGTAGCCCGCAGCCCGATGCCCGGACGATCGATGCCATTACACAGCTGATGCTGGCGGCAGGCATTCCGACAGAAGGCGAAAGGCCGGAGATCGTTGATATCTACGAGAGGCGGTGAAGCTGTCCGGGCCTTCCTGCCAAGCGGAGCGAGAGGCCTGCCGTAGGTCCGTTGTGGCGGTGAGGGTGAGCGCGGACCCGGGGTATCCAACGATCTCTGTGAGGTGTGTAAGATCCATTGAATCAACCACTTAGATTCTAGGGAAGATTCCGCTGATCTCGTGCAGAATCCCAAGTTCTCAGTTATACTGTGGGACAAGATGCCGTGCAATTCGATGGACAAGAAACGGGCTCTGAGCGCTGCTTTTGTCAAGGGCGTTCGGTATAGCGGCAAGCCCTATGGGCCTGACAAGTACTATGACGAGCACGGCCTGATCCTGCGCGTGATCCCGACCGGGGGTAAGCAGTGGATATGGCGTGGCACGGTTCACGGCAAACGCATCGACCTAGGGCTCGGCGGCTGGCCGTATGTCACGCTCGCCGAGCGGAACTTGGAATAATGGGGCCGGCACCACCTCCGCCGCGAGTCTCGGGCTTTAGGAGGACCGACCGATGAGACATTTCCCCAACCGCTTTGGCTGGTGCCCGGTTTCCCTTCTGATTCTGTCCTTGGCGGCCCTGACCCAGTGCGCCGCGGACCCCGCTAGAGTTGTTTTTGTCCCCGGCCGGGAAAGCCACGGTTACGGAATGCATGAACACCGTGCCGGACTCTTGCTCTTGGCGCACTCGCTGCAGCAGCAGTGGCCTGAGATTGAAACCATCGTTAGCGACAAAGGCGCTTGGCCTGCCCGCGAAGTTCTTGCCGACGCCGATGCGCTGGTGATCGCTTGTGAGGGCAGCAAGCACGTCGTGCTTCCGCATCTCGATGAGGTCGATGCCCTAGCGCGGCGTGGACTCGGCATTGCTCTCATCCACTACGCCGTCGAGCCGCCCGATGGCCCGGGCGCCGAAGCCGTACGGCGCTGGATCGGTGGGAATTTCGAAAAAGGCTGGTCGATCAACCCCGATTGGGCCGCCAAGTTTGTCGATTTCCCTGATCATCCTGCGGCAAACGGGCTCGAGCCTTTCTCGGTCTACGACGAGTGGTATTTCAACATGCGCTTCGTGCCAGATCGCAAGGGGGTTACACCGATCCTGGAGGCCCGGCCGCCGCTGAGTACCTTGCTGCGTAACGACGGCCCCAGTTCGAACAACCCGGACGTGACCGAAAGCGTCCTTCGAGGCGACCGTCATGCCGTGGCTTGGGCGTATGAACGCCCTGGCGGCGGGCGCGGCTTCGGATTTTCCGGCGCACACCACCATCTCAACTATCGTGATGACAATTTTCGAAAAACCGTGCTGAACGGCGTCGCTTGGGTTGCTGGTCTGGAGGTGCCGCCCGAAGGCGTCGAATCAAGACGGCCGACCTGGCAAGACATCGCCGCCAACCAGGACTTCAACCAGCCACTGAATTGGGAGCAGGAGGCCGGTCTGGCTCCATTGGGGAGCGCGGACCCGGTCTACAGCACGCCGCCGATTCTCTTGCACGCGGCGCAGCCTTTCCGACTCCAGGTGGAGATCCCACCTGCCCGCTACCGGCACATCTACTTCGTCTTCGAGTCGGACTCTTCGTCCTATGCAGGTGGTCCCGCCAATGCGCGCGTTCGCTGGCAGAACGCGCGCTTCCGGGGAGAGTCGGGTAAGGATGCTCCCCTCCATGAAGAATCAGTTGCACACTTCCTCGGCTCCGAAGGCCCTCGGCAACCGCCCACTCACTGGGCACAGCCCGACAAGACGATGGAGATCCCAGTACCGTCGCTGCTGCACTATCCCGTTCCTCGGGGTTCCACGCATTTCCTCTCGGAGGTGTCCTTCCATACCCATGAAGCGCGGCAAACGAGGGGTAGCCAGCAGGCCCGAGTCCACGTGTTCTTCGCGCCCCCAGCGGAGCGCTTCCTAGGGGCGCCTTTCGATCCGATCCGCGACTCTCAGTGACCGGGTTGTGGGCCGTACGCGCCGAATCCCGAAAACGGCAGCGGATGGATAGAGCGACACGTGCGGATACCAAGGGGCTGGATCCGGCGAATCTGCTGTGCAACGAACGACCCGAAAAATCAATTTCCCGACCGGAAACAACCATTCCCGGCCGGCCGCTCGGCACATCTCGAACCGAAGGCCAAGAACGTCATCGTCCTGCAGTCGACCGGTGGCCCTTCGCACATCGACGTGTTCGACCCGAAGCCATAGCGTGCCAACTGCGCCGCAGAGGCAGCGCCGGAAGAACTCGCGATGGGCACGGAGTTCGGCTTCATGTGGGATCAGCCGTGAATGAGGGAGCCGCCCTACACGGTCGCTGAGTTCGGCGAGTGCGGAATGGACGTCAGCCGTCGGTTTCCGCACCTGGCCTAGGTCGTCACGGGAAGCCGGACCGAAGAGGCCGGGCGTCCTCCGAGACAGGCAAGCGACCCCGACCGCTTTGGCGGAGACGCATCTCAGGGTCTTTGCAGACGTTGTGGAGCACCGGTAGGCCGCCGACCCGCGGTGGTCCGCACTGCCGCTCGAACACAGCTATCTCGTCCGTCCTGGACGCCCGCCCGTGTGATCGTGAAGACAAGCGGTGCGCTGACCGGCCATCTTCGCGGCCGGGTCAATCGCTGGCTGAAGGCCGTGCGACGGCTCTCTGATGATCTGAGTGGGCCGTCAACGAGAGCGACTTGCGCCACTCGCCCAAGTCGGGGACGCCAGGGACTTTGTGGGCCCTGCAGCGCAGCAACATGAATTGCGCGATCTGCAGCAGCTTCGGACCTGAAGCCCGCCCTCATCTAGGGACAGGCAGTGCGTAGACCTCTGGCCGCGCTGGGCCTGACCGCTGCCTTCGGAAGCTGCGGCCTCTAGCCTATCTCTAGCGGCATGCGCTCGTGGCCGAGCTGGTCGGCTAGGCCGGATCCGACTCGATCGCGCGAAAGATGTTTTGATGCGCCCTCGGCGGCTCCAACTTCAGCCATTCGATTGAGGCGGCCTGATTGAATCTTTCTACATACCATGTCGAACGGCGACTGGCAGTTGCGTCGGGCGACACCGTGCGGGGGCGTGGCACAGTACTGGAGACGTACAGCTAGCCGAGCCAGGTACTGCAATGCAATTGTGGGACATTCCGTGGAACTCAAAACGTCTGTATTCATATAAGTCTTTTTTTATGAGATATTTACAGTAGACCTCTGGCGGTGAGGGTGGGATTCGAACCCACGGAGCCCGTGAAGGCTCAACGGTTTTCGAGACCGCCCGATTCAACCACTCTCGCACCTCACCGCAGTCTCAATGATTCCATTGTATTCCCGCACCCTACCAGAATTCCCGCGCATGCCGGTGAACGCGGCGTCCGTGGTCGCGCATAGCCCTCATCCATCGATCGCTCGGCGCATCTCTGTCGAGAGCTTTGAGTGCCACCGCCAGCTCGGCTCGCCCGTCAGGAGCGGCGAGGGTAACCGCCACTGCCGGGTGCGCCATGCAGAACCGGTAGCAGTCCGCGGCATCGGGGAGTTCGAAGCCGGGAGGGTCGTCCGGTGTACCCCTGAGGAGGTCGCGCCATCGCAGGCCGGTGAATGTCACCACAGGCATGCCCAGCTCCGCTGTCACGGGGAACACGTCCTCCTCCGCCCCAGTGTGTGCCGCGTTGTATCGAACCATCAGCATGTCGAGGCGGCGTGCACCGTCCTCCGAACGCTCGAGTGACCACTTGGCCGCGAGCGCTCGCTGGTGTGTCGTCAGACCGAGCAGACCCAGCTCCCCGTTCCGTCGCCGCCTCCAGAGCGCATCCCAAGCTCCGCCCTGCCCTGTGATCGCCCGCCACTCTTCATCCGACTCGACATAGTAGAGCGTGCCCACGTCCAACCGCGTCCCACCTGTCTGCTCCAGGACCCAATCGAGTTCGCGTTCGGCCTCGTCCGCGGTCCGCGCCTTGAGCTGGGCTGCGAAGACGATTTCGCGACGCCGCTCTCTGAACCCACGAACGGCGCGGGACAGACCGTCTGGCTTGCCGCACCAATTGAAGTACCGCACACCGCGCTCGAATGCGTAATCGACATCATCGGGCTCCAAGGCGGTGTTTCCGCGCGTGGCAACTCCAAGGCGGGGAACTGACGGCAGCCCGCGCGGAAAGCGGGCAAGCTGTTGCGGACCCCGAGACATCGGACCGACAGTTTAGCTCTGGCTCGAGAACCGCTGCCTCAAAGGCTTCCTGCCGGAGCTAGAACGTGAACCGCAGGGTGAACCGGAAAGTCCTGCCGTCGTTCAGGGTGTTCGTGATGCGCCCGAAGTTCCCTTGCGCCAGTTGCGCGCCCGGCTCCTCGAACTGCGGGTGATTGGTGAAGTTCAGCGACTCCGCTCGGAGCAACAGGGTGTTGTCCCCGCCCATCGGCCACGACTTGGAGAGCGCCATGTTGATATTGGCGATCCCGTCCCGCCGGAATGTGTTGCGCCCCAGATTACCCCGGAGATCCGTCGGTCGGATGAACGAGAAGGCGCCGATCGGTAGCCGATCGTACGACGTGTCGGGATCGTCGATCGAGCGTCCGAGGACCGACACGTCCTCGACAATCGGAGTGTCGCTCTGGGAGCCGTCGACGTTGCCGAATCCGGGCGCGTCCGAGCCGGCCAGAACGGAAAAGGGCGTTCCGGATTTCAGCAGGATCACGGAGCTGAGCTGCCACGCCCCGAACAGCTGGCGAAGTAGCCCGTGCCGGCCCGTCAGAGAAGCTGTCTGATAGCTGATGTTGAAGAGACCTGCGTGAGGCTGGTCGAAGTTGCTGACGGCTCGGAGCTCGCCATGCACGTCGAACTCCGACGGGCTCTCGGTTTGCAGCCGGTTGGCGTTGGCGGCCGTGTTCAAGTAGCTGCCCCCCAAGTCGATGGTCTTGCTCCACCAGTAGGATGCCTCGAGGTTCAGGCCCGCCCATCGAGGGATGCGCAGTGTGGCCCTGCCCGCATCGAAGTAGCCCCGGGATCCGTTCGTCACGTGGAACACATTGAAGAAGCGCTGGTCGGGCCGGCGAATGTTGACCGTCCTCGTGGTCTGGGGTACTCCCTCGACGATGTGCGCACGGTTGAGGAAGAACATCGCGAGCAGCTTGTGCGAGCGGCTTCCGACGTAGGCAAGATCAACCGTCCAGTCGTTCGCCAGCTCGAATTCCCACGAGAAATTGTAGTTGTGCGTGTACGGTATCACGAGGTCTGGCGCGACATCGAACCTGACGGAGCGGGTGTTCGGATCGAAGGAAATCGGACCCGTGTCCTTGAGCGGGTCCACAAGGTCGGGTGTCTGCACGACCACGGTGACGTTCTGCGGAGGGTTGATCCGGGACTGGATGTACGTTGCGGTGAATATCTCGCCGTAGTGCAGGCCGTAAGCACCCCGCAGGGCTCCCCAGCGACCCGGCATGCGATACGCAAAGCCAAAACGAGGCGCGAAGTTATTCAGGTCCGACGAAAATGGTATCTGCGTGAGGTCGTTCACCTCGCTGGGCTTGGCGACTGGCTCCCAGCGCAGACCCAAGCTGAGGGTGAGGTCGCCGTTCACCTTCCACTGGTCGCCAAGGTAGAACTGCGACATCCAGCGACGGAAGCCGCGATGAACGCTTCCAATGGCGATCGAGTAATTGCTCGCCAAGCCCATGCGCAGGGTGGTCACTCCGTCAAGGCCGAAGTTCCGGCGGAAAATGAATCGGCCGCGGTGATCCTGAAGCTCGGCGCCATTTATCTGACCGCGGTGCAGGTCCCCCCCGAAGGTGAAGCTGTGGTTGCCGCGTCGGTATCGAATGCGCGCGCCGTACCGGAAGTTGTTGCCGGCACGATCAACCGGAAATCGCCCCGGAGGCCCTATAGAAGTGAGTTCCCTGCCGATTCGGATCCAGGGCCCGATCGACGTCTCGTCGGGAATTAGCAACGAACCGACGCGGTCGAAGCCGGCACTGAAGTCGCCTGTCAATTGGGGCGTCCAGCTCTTGTTCCAAGTGACCCGCGATTGGTGGTTCCGCGTGGTCGTGTTCGGGTTCTGGCCGCCGACCAGCTGGAAGGCCTCGACATTCTGGAGGACGAGGCCGTACCGCATCGTGATCCGCCCGTCCTTGCCTGCCTCCTGATCGAGAGTCGCGGAGAGTCGGTCATTGGCGATGTCCTGTGGAGCGTTGGTATTGAGAGCGCGCGGATTGATGTCAGTGCGGTTCGGCACTGCAACCGGGTACGCGTCCATGATGCGCTGCACGAAGGCTCTCTTGGCAGGGTCGTTCGTTAGTGGCGTGCGCTCTTCGAGAGTGGGCACCAGGACATTTCCGTTCACCTGGCCCTTGTTGCGAGTCTGGCTGCCATTGAAAGTCAGCGCGGCACCACTCCAGGCGGGCATGCCAACGGTGAAGCCGTAATTGTTGCTGCGCGCGGGTTGCACAGCTCCGACCTGAAAGAAGGACCGGGCGCTGACGGCACTGTTGGTGTGTGTGAGAAAGAAATTCCCGTTCACGCGGGTCGCTCGGGCAGGAGGGTTGTGCGCGGGTCGCGAGGGAGGGCCGCCGTACTCGGTTGCCCAGTAGGAACGATCGAATTGGAAATCTTTCACAGCGGTGGCCGAGATTCCGAGGCGCTCGTTGAGCTCGCGCAGAACGTTGTTGTCGATCAGGGTCAGGCGCACGTTCTCATTCCTCCGCCCCTCCCCCTGTTCCGTGTTCACCTCGCCAAGCAGATTGAGGCGAGTGCGATCAGCTGAATCGCTAGCGGTCGGTTCGGCCGCTGCCGGTTCCGAGGACGCTGGTTCGGAGGACTCGGCGCTCAAGGATTCGGAGCTGGACGCGGCCGCGCCGGAGCCGGCAGAGCCGCTCCCCCCCGAATCCTGGGCATGCCCCGGAACAGCCAATCCGAAGGCAAGCGCAACGATGGGGATGGACGGCCGAAAGCGAGTGGCCATGATCGCTCCCGTGGCGATCCTGCGAGTCTCGGTCAGGGCTGCCACGGCCTACGAATTTAGGCGTGATTCTACATTCGCGCGTTACCCTGCCGGGAACCGGTGGCACCCGGACGCCCGTTACAGAACGGGATACAGGAGCCTCGTGGGCCAGGATTCCGGCGAGGGAGACGAGCCCGAGGCGTCGCGTCCCCGGCAGCAGCCTTCGCTAGAATTGGTGGTCGCTAGCGTGCCGCAATCCGGCCACAGGCGATTCCGGAAACCTTCCTGATGCGAACCCGTGCCGCAGTTACACGAGAAATTGGACACTTGGCGATCGAGGAGGTCGAACTAGCCCCACCGAAGGAGCACGAAGTTCTGGTACGGATGTGCTCTGCCGGGGTCTGTCACTCAGACTTGCACACGCTCAGGGGTGAGTTACGGGCAGTTCCACCGCTGGTTCTGGGGCACGAAGGTGCCGGGATCGTAGAAGCCGTGGGGACTGGTGTTACGCGGTGCAAGCCAGGCGATCGCATCGTCGTCAACTGGCTTCCGGCGTGCGAGCGCTGCCCGACATGCCTGAGCGGCCGTCATAACCTCTGTGAGCGGCTCGTGCACACGACATTCAAGGCGCTCTTGATCGACGGCACATCGCGCTTGAGTACAACTGACGGCATGACGCTCAAGCATTTCCTGAGCGCGGCCACCATGGCGGAGCACGCTGTGATCGACGAATCGAGTGCAGTGCCCATTCCGGACGAAGTGCCGTTCGACATTGCGGCGGTGATCGGCTGCGCGGTGGCAACGGGAGTCGGAGCGGTGATCAACACCGCCCAAGCCCGACCCGGATTGCCAGCCGCCGTCATCGGCTGCGGCGGCATCGGCCTGAGCTCCTTGCTGGGCTGCAAGCTTGCGGGCTGCAACCCGATTATCGCTGTCGACGTACTCGACTCGAAGCTGGAATTCGCGGCGGCGCTCGGGGCGGACGCCACCTTGAATTCCTCCGGTACCGATGACGCGGCGAAAGACCTGCGAGCCATGACGCGAGGTGGCCCGGAATATGTGTTTGACAGTGTCGGAGCCGCATCCACCATTGATCTTGCGATCAAGGCCGTGCGACCTGGAGGCACCGCGACAATTGTCGGCCTGCACGCGGCGAAGCAGGCGGTCGAGATTCCCGCGGGGGCGCTCGTTCTTCAGAACAAGCGGCTGCTGGGGTCGTTCGTAGGCTCCATCCGTCCCAGGCTGGACCTGCCCAAGCTTCTAGGCCTGTACGTGAGCGGCAGACTGCCGCTCGACGATCTGATCACCAAGCGGTACCCGCTGGACGATCTTGACAAGGCCTTCGAGGACATGGAAGCGGGCCGCGTAGCTCGCGGGGTCCTGAGACTGGCTCCCGAGGCTTGAGCGAGCCAAGCGCGTGTATCCCGGCCTGTCGGAGTTGGCTGCACCAGCTCGTACTGCGACAATGCATGACGCCCGGCTGGGAGGACGGGCATTTCGGTGAACAACGACCGGCAGCCGCATTCTCGCGAAGCGGACAATTTCAAATGATTGCTTGCCAAGCAGTTCTCGTTATGATTTCGCTGGTGACCGTCGCAACGGCAGCAGGAGAGACGCACCGGTTCGAACCGACGCGATACCACAACACGTTCTCGTTCGCCCACGAGCCTGTGCTGACGATCGCGCCTGGCGACCGCGTCGTCACGCGAACAATCGATGCCCGCGGATTCGATGCCGAGAACCAGCAGGTAGGCGAGCGCCCAAATCCCCAGACAGGACCCTTTTTCGTGGAAGGCGCCGAACCTGGGGACGTCTTGGTCGTACGACTCGAGAAGATCGAGCCGAGCCGCGGCACAGCCTGGTCCAGCAGCGTGCTAGCGCCCTACACCGCCGACCCTTCGTTCCTGCGTCACGAGGCCGAGCGCAAGCAGACGACCGAGACCTGGAACATCGACAAGGATCGTGGCGTCGCCACGGTCGCCTCGAGCGAGATTCAGCCCGCGGGCATAGAGGTCCCGCTTCGACCGATGCTGGGGTGCGTCGCCGTCGCACCAGCCCGCAAGGAGGCTGTCGCGACCAGCACTCCCGGGGCTTTCGGCGGCAACATGGACTACAACGGCGTGGTGGTTGGCACCACCTTGATGCTGCCGGTTTCCGAACCAGGGGCATTGCTGTTCGTGGGTGACGGGCACGCACGACAGGGCGACGGAGAGGTCGTCGGAAACGCGCTCGAAGTCTCGATGGACGTCGAATTCACCGTCGATCTGATCAAGAATCGAAAGATTGGCTGGCCCCGACTGGAAAGCCCTGAGCACCTGATGACAATCGGAAGCGCCCGGCCGCTGCTGCAAGCGCTACAGCATGCAACGACCGAGCTTCAGCGCTGGCTGATGAGCGATTACGGCTTCGACGAGAGAGGCTCGTCGCTGCTGCTGGGACACGCGATGGAATATGACATCGCAAACGTCGTCGACCCCCACTTCACCGTCGTGGCGAAGATCAGCAAGGACTTTCTTCCCAGCGAACAGTAGGGGGAACGGGCTGCGTGCGGCGGTGGCCGCGACAGGCGGAGAGTCTCCGACGCCGCACGGAAGTTCCCTATGGAGACTTCGACGCCTTCTTCGCCGCTTCCGCAGCTGCCTGCTCCTCGGCGCGCGCACCGGAAAGAAGGTTGAACATGCTGTAGTTCCCCTCGTGGCAGGCGTACTCGTAGATCGGGCCCTCGGTCAGCTGCATTGGAAACACTGCCGTCCAAGGGCGCACGAACGATTCCGGGTCATCGATCGTGTATTCGTAGAGCAGCGTATCGGCGTCGAGGCGCCGGAAGCGCTCGATCACGTGCATGTTCTTGCCTGAGCCCTTGAACATTGTCTCGCCGGTCAGATTCTTGGTGTCGACGACCAACGTGTCGCCTTCCCAGCGGCCCCGCGAGACACCCATCCATTGCCGGATGTGAGCGGGCAGATTCTCCCGCCCATCGAGCGGGATGATGCGCACATCGTGGACCATTTCATTAAGAATCGCCACGAACTCGGTCGTCTGGAACAACTGCATGTTGTTGTTGTAGGCGCTTGGGCTCATGGGCGGACCGGAGTTGAATCCCACGATGCATCGCGTGCCCACGCGACGGTCCTCGGGGCCATGGGGAGGGCGTCGACGAATCGCGGCGACAGCATCTGCCCTCTTCCGCGCTTCAGGCGTCAGAGCAGGAATCCTGCCATCGGGCGGATCGACGATCAGCGAAGACCGCCGGTCTGAAAGCATCTTCGTTCCGCGATCAAACCAGAGCTGGTTGTAGCTACCGATGCAGTCGACGAAATTCGGCGACCCGATGCAGCGCTCAGGAATAGCGAGCGTATCAGCCTCCGCACGCCGTTGCGCTGTTCGCTCTTCAAACTCTTCGGCCTCTGCGTCGGAGAGGATCTCCTTTCCCTCCATGTCCCTTGGACGCTCCAAGGGCGTAATCGTGCGGAAATCCCAGATGCCGCGCAGGTCGGGCGCGCCCCAAGCGGTTCGTGGCGTCTCGCGGACCTCGGGTGCAGGCTGGGCCGTTCCTGGCGATGGAAACATGATCGCGGCTGCAGCCGTCGCGACCACGATCGAAGCGAGACATCTGCGGCTCATCTTGAACCTCCCTTCTCGCGATGCTTCGAAGCTCAATCTCTTGGCTTCTTCAGAGGTCGCAACTCGATATTCCCATAGAAGAGCTCCGAGCCCTCCGATTGGAACAGGATCTTCCCCTTCGTCAGGCTGGCATCGCTACCTTCCATGACGAACGTTCCGTTGACCCAGTACTTGACGCGATCTCCGTCAGCGATCATCTCGAGGACGTTCCACTCGCCGTGCGGCTTCTCGACCTCGTTGTTAGGATCCCGGAAGCCGGCGGGTGCCCGGTAGTGCATTGGCCAGCCGTCCCGGCGGCCCAGGTCGGTCTTGTTGAACCGGTCAATCTGAATTCCGAGCTCGCCGCCTTTCCTGACGCCCTTCACTGTCATCTCCGCTCCTCCAAGCAGGATGACATCGCCCGTGCCGCCCTCCATGATCTGAAACTCGAGCGATTTCGGCCAGATCCGGCCGTTCGACGTGGCTGCCTCGGCTCGCTCCTTTACTTCGACAGCGCGATAGAGAATGCCGCTGTCACGTGCCATGTTCGTGCGACGCCCGTGCGTGGCATCGCCCCACTTAAACTCGGTGCGCAGATAGAAGTCGCCGTACTCCTCCTTGGTTATGAAATACCCGTAGGGCATTCCTTCCACCCGGATCGTGCCGTCGTCAAGAAGCCGGAAGACCCCCTCCGGGTCCTGGTTGAATCCCTGGCCGAACACGAACGTGTCGAAGTTCTCCATGCTCTTGCCGTCGAACAAGTGAACCGCTTCGCCGGTGGGCGGGATTTCGACCGCCGAGACCGGGGCCGTGAGGGCGAAGAGGACGAGCAGATGACAGATCGGCACGCGTCTCGTCAGGATCATGATCATTTCTCCTTGCTCGAGCCCGCACCAGCCTTCGCCGAGCCGTCCGAGCTTCGGTCGCGCGTAAGTATAGCCCAGGCACGGCAAGCCCGGAGCTTCGTTTTGCTAACACTCAAGGCGCGATCAGCGGTCGCAGCAGTTCGATCGAGGAATCACGCAGCAACGGCTGCGCGGTGTGGCGCGGAATCGAGCGCCCCAACCATGAGGCTCCGAATGACGGTGCGCGGGCACGCCCCCCGTTCGGTCTTCGGACAGGGATCAGTCGACGATCGCCTGGTAGGCGAGACGCTTGAACTGGGTCCGGCCGTCGCTGAACCGCGGGGGCAGCATCTGGATCATGTAGAGCCCGATCATCTCTTCCGCCGGGTCGATCCAAAAATTGGTGCCTGCCAAGCCACCCCAGTTGTACTCTCCCAGCGAGCCGTTCAAGCCGCTCTCGGCCATGTCGATGTGGACAGCAAGATCGAGGCCGAAGCCGTATCCGGGCGAGAGCACGGAGGAGGCTCTTCGCACACCGTTCACATGGTCGCGCGTCATTAGCTCGATCGTCTTGCGGCTCAGGATCCGATTGCCGTCGAGCTCTCCGCCATTGAGCAGCATCTGGCAGAAGCGCAGGTAGTCCCGCGTAGTCGACACCAAGCCCCCGCCACCGGAGTACCACTGGCTCTCGTAGTCGTAATAGCCAGTGGAACGACTGGCGGGGGAAGGCTCGATTCCCTTCTCGTCCTCCGTCTTCGAGTACATCTGCACGAATCGCCCCTTCCTGTCCGGAGGAACAGTGAAGCCGGTGTCACGCATGTCAAGTGGGTTGAACACCCTTTCGCGCAAGGCGGTCGCCAGGTCCTTTCCGGTGAGCACCTCGATCAGGCGGCCCTGGACGTCGACCGACACGCTGTACTCCCACGCGGAGCCTGGCTGGTGCTTCAGAGGGATCTTGGCGAGTTTCTGGATGAAATCGTCGACCGTGCGGTTATCGCCGAGCACGTTCAGATCACCGTACATCTTGTCGACCTCTGTCTTGCCGCCACCGTAGGTCATGCCCGCCGTGTGCCGCATGAGGTCCTGCACCGTCATCTCCGGATCGGACGGGACCTTGCCACCATCAGCCATCACCTTCATTCCGCCCAGCTCTGGTATGTATCTCTTGACCGGGTCTCGAAGCGCGAACCTGCCTTCCTCGTACAGGGTCATCAGCGCCACACCAACGATGGGCTTGGTCATCGAGTAGATGCGGAATATCGTGTCGTCTCGCATCGGCCGACCGGCTTCGATGTCGGCCATGCCCACGGTTTCCCAGTAGGCGATCTTCCCCTTGCGCGCCACGACTCCGATCGCTCCGGCGAGGTGGCCGCGCTTGACGTCGGCTTTCAGGGCGCTGGTGACGCGCTCCAGGCGCTCCTCGGAGAGACCCACCTCGGCTGGCTTCGCGCGGGGGATCTCGGCGCCCAGAACGGCGGCAACGAGAGCGAGATTGAGAAGGAGGATTCGAAATGACATGGTCTTGGCCTGGCAGTGTAGGTGGCGCTCGGCGCAGATCTGGAGCTCGGTCTCCCCGCTCAGTCGACGATTGCCTGGTAGGCTAGCCGCTTGAACTGGTCTGAGCTGTTGCCGAACCGCGGCGGAAGCATCTGGATCATGTAAAGACCGATCAATTCCTCGGCCGGGTCGATCCAGAAGATCGTGCCGGCGAGACCGCCCCAGTTGTACTCGCCCGCCGACCCATTCAGGCCACTCTCGGCCGGGTCGATGTGAACGGCGAAGTCGAGCCCGAAACCGTAGCCTGCCCTCGAGATCGAGGACGCTCGCGGGACGCTCGCGAGGTGGTCGATGGTCATTAGATCAACGGTCTTGCGGCTGAGGATCCTCGCGCCGTCAAGCTCCCCTCCGTTGAGCATCATCTGGCAAAAGCGGAGGTAGTCGCGGGTGGTCGACACAAGCCCGCCACCACCCGAGTACCACTTGGTGTCGTCGTAGTATCGATCCGTCCGGCTCTTCGGGGCAGGGACGATCTGTTTCTTGTCCTTGCTTTTCTCGTAGATCTGCACGAACCGGTCGGCCTTTTCGGCGGTCATCCGGAACGAGGTGTCGCGCATGTCGAGCGGATCGAAGATCCTTTCCTTCATGAACGTCGCAAGGTCCATGCCAGAGAGAACCTCGATCAGCCGGCCCTGCACGTCCACGGACACGCTGTACTCCCAGGCCGAGCCGGGCTGGTGCTTGAGCGGCAACTTGGCGAGCTTCGCGATGAAGCCGGCGACGCTCTTGTTCCCCCCGAGAATGTTGGCCTCGGTGTACATCTTGTCGACAGCGCTGTCCCCGAACAGGCCGTAGGTCATGCCGGAAGTGTGACGCATCAGATCCTGGACCGTCATTTCGCGCTCCGACGGTACCCCTGTGCCGTCAATCCAGACCTCAAGGTCGCCCAGCTCGGGAATATGGTTCTTGACCGGATCCCGGAGCGCGAACTTGCCTTCCTCGTAAAGGGTCATCAGGGCGACGCCGACAATGGGCTTGGTCATCGAGTAGATCCGGAAGATCGTGTCGTCAGCCATGGGCTTGCCGGCTTCCTTGTCGGCCATCCCCACTGCTTCCCAGTACGCGATCTTGCCCTTGCGGGCGACCACGCCGATCGCACCCGCTAGGTGGCCTTTCCCCACGCTGGCTTCCATGGCTTGCGTGATCCGGTCAAGGCGATCCTGGGACAGGCCGACGTCCGCCGGCTTGGCACGGGGAATCTCGCCGCAAAGGGCGCTCGCCACAGCGGCGAGAAGCAATGCAAGGATTCGAAAAGGCATTCGTGAACCTCAGGGTTGATTGAACGAGTGTAGAGGAAACGGTCGGGGTTCGAGACGGATTGCGGCTCGATACGGAATTGTCCTCAGCCGAGTCCCAGAAGCCTTCGAGTGTAGGCTATGTCGGCCGCAACCTCGCTCCGCTCGAGTTCCACCGGATCGCCCTCCGGCGCCTCGTAGGGCTTTCCGCCTCGAGCAAGCGCCATGAAGCCCTCGTAGACCCACGCAGGTACGTCCCTGTATTGGTCCCAAAAGGACTTGTCGCTGACCTCGAATTTCCGGGCTGCCCGGAGGTTGATGATCTCCAGCGAGAACGCCAGGTCGGGACGAAGCTCACCGAACCGCCGAGCCCACCGGTCGATGCCCACATTTCCCTGTCCCATCGGGACCCACATCACGTGGACGGAACCGTTCTCGATCCAGATGCGCGAGTCGCGGATTCCTGTCGTCAGCGCCAGTGGTGCCAGCACTTCCAGTGTGTGGAAAGGATCTTCCAGTGTCCAGGTGGCATTGCCAGCGTCCAGCAGCGTACCGACATAGTCGGTGCCGGCTTCTTCCACCAAGTCCCTCAGCTGCCTTGCCTGCAGGTCTCCCGCATGGTTCTCGACAGCGATCTTGATACCGTGGCGCCCGTCCTCATCGCGGACGGACTTGCAGGCCGCGATGGTGTTCTCCATGTGCCGTTCCAGCGGAATCTCGCCCTTGCGATCGTCCGCGCTGCCTAGGTAGCAGCGCACAAACGGGGAGCCCAGGATCCGGGCGATCCCAAACATCTTCAGCAGCTGCTCGCGTGCCGTGCCGTCCTCCTCGACGAAGCGCGTGGATGACGGGCAGATCGAGCCGAAGCCGACCTCGATCTGGATGCCGTGCCCGTCGGCGTGCTCCCGGACTCTCTTGAGATGGTCTGCGTCGGTGCTCCCGAGGAACCTCGGCTCGGAGAAGTTGACGACCGTGGCACCGTGCTCCCTCGCGAAGTCGAGAAGCTGGAACGCGGTCCAGCCCTGGGACCGGAGGCTGAACAGGTCGAGACCGAGTCGTTTGGTTGGCATTTCGGCTCCCATGAGGCACGACGCCGCAGTGCCGGCAAGCAGGAGTTCGCGACGTGTCATCAGAGGTATTCCCTCAATGGTAGGAGGGGCCATCGGCAGTTGCAACAGCCGCCCAGGCGAGCCCCGCGCGGCCGGACAGCGGTCCTTCGTCACATCCCGCACTCAGCCTCCACCGCAGCGCGGACTTCCAGGGGCAGTTCGGCAATGGCCGCACGGAGGCGGTCGGCCTCACGGTAGGCCTCTTCCAGCTCCGACTGGATTTGCCTGCGCATGTCCAGAATCAGGTTCCTCCCGGACGAGCGGGCGGCTTGGTGCTCGTGCATGATCCTTGCGACGGGTGAAGAGTGAAGCTGTCCCAGCGAGAACTGCAATTCCCTGACCCGGTACCGGACCCAGGCGATCTGCCGATTGGTTCTCGACCATTGAGATCCGTATCCGAATCCGTGGATCGGCTCGCCCTCGGCTTGCCAGTGCTCCAGCAGCCATTGCAGACGGCGGTCGTCGTTGTCGCGGTAGGCCAAGGTTGCCTCCGCCATGACTTCGTGTCTCCGGGTACGGTCCGCCTCGTCCGTCGCGAGGTCGGGATGGATCTGGCGCGCGAGAGACAGAAACAGCCTACGCGCCTCGCCGCCGGGCCTAGGGGCGGACTCGCCCACCTCGTCCAGCGGCGGCTGAGGCTCTTCGGCGCCGGAGTAGGCTTGGCTCCGGGCCTGGCCAACGGCGTCCCACCCGCGATTCGTCCGTTCCCTCAGACGCTCGAGTTCGTCGTAGCGGTCCCCCACCGCTGGACGGTAGCGTCGCTCGAACTGCCGTATTCTCTCGACGTCCCGGGCGTACTCGCGTTCCAGGCCCCGCAGCTGCCGCTCGAGCTCGGCGAGCAGCCCGCGCCGGCGGAAAAGGGCTCCGTCGGCGTAGGGTTGGTAGGGGACCAGCGAAGCGTTCACGTTCGGATCTCGCCGTATGCGGCGCCAACGGCGTCGCGGATCGCTGCGGGAACGATGTGGCGCCACCGAGTACCGCTTCGAACCGCCTCCCTGACCGCGCTCGAAGACGCTTCGTCGTAGCGGGCATCGATCCCGAAGGGCAGGATTCGTCCAGCGTGCTCGGCCGCGACGCGGTAGTCGCCGTTCCGGGACGCCGCAAGCAGACGGAAGTGCCGGAGCTGCTCCGCGAACGGCATGCCATCGCCGTAATCCCAGCGGACAAATCGTTCCGTGGCGTCCTTTCCCGCGAGGACAAAGATCTCGCTTGCTGGCCCGAGGCCCCTGCGAAACGCTCGGACGATGTCGATCACGAGGCCGACGTCGCAAGCCGTGACGGCGCGGTCGGGCCGCTTCCGGGCGATCGCCGTCAGCCATTCCAGCCTCTTCTCAGGTCCGGGCCGCTCGATTCGCTTGTGCGGCATGGCTTGGGTGAGAACGAAGACGACCTGGTCGAGAGCGAAACGCTGCTGTGCGACATCCGCGATCGCGACGTGGGCAACGGTAGGCGGGTTGAACGCTGCGGGAAGCAAGCCGAGGCGACCCGTTGCGAGCAGCTGGCCCGCGACTGTCCGTAGCACTATTCGAGATACGGTCCGATTGCGCGGTCTAGCCCGGCGTCGTCCCAGCGATCGACCGAGACCGGCCGGTGCAAGGACCAGACCTCCAAGTGGTCAATCGATTCGTCCGGCCGGAGCACGTGCATTGGCCCGAGGGTCTCGAGCTCCAGAAACCGTTCGTTGGTGAATGCCTCGAACGACGAACCCATGTCCGGGTATTCCTCACCCTCTGGCGCCTCGAACTTCTTCACAAAGAGCTCCCCGTTCAGCAGGTACGCCCCCCTGGTCTTGGGATTGAACAGGCCGATCTTCTCGGGATCGGAGTTCCCGGGATCCTGGCGCAGGGCGATGTACTTCTCGAGCCAGGTCCAGCGCGGGTCGCTCATGTTCGTAAAGGCGAACACGATCAAGGGATTCGTGGGTGCCAGTACTTCCGGGTGGGTGCCTCGAGGTGGCAGGGTCGTGATGCCGACGCCGCCTCGGTTCATCATCGTGAGCACCCACGTGGCAATCCGAAGCGGCCAGATCGTGCGGTTCGTTAGCACGTAGCGAACCCTGGCCTCGGTGCCCTGTTCCCCAAGCTCCACCTCGATGCGCTTCTGGACGCCGGTGTTCTCGACGGGAGCCTGCGCGCTCAGCCGATTCCCCGAGAACTCGATCTCGACGGGATCGTTGTCGGCCCCGTAGCTGTAGACGGCGTCTTCCGGTGCTACCCAGAGGCGGCTGCCGCCATAGAGGCGCCAGCTGTCGCCACCGGTCTGGCCGAGATCCTCCTCGAGTTCGACGAAGAAATTCTGGCCGCCCACGTAACCGTAGCGGATGATGCGCGGGCCCACATCTGATGTCACGACGAGCTCGACCTCGCCGTTCGAGATCCGATAGCAGTTCGGCCATCCGGCGTATTCGGTCTTTTCGATGGTCACAGCAGCGCCAAGGTGGGCGGCACCGACGAAGATTACCGCGACAAGGACCTGGGGTAGCAGGCGCAAGGGAACGTCCGGAATACAGATTCGGGCTTCGTCTAGTAGGTGGCTCGCCCGCCGCTCACATCGTAGCACTGGCCGGTTACGAACGAGCAGTCCGGGCTGGCCAGGAAATGAGCCACGGCCGCGACCTCTTCCACCGTTCCCGTGCGACCTCTGGGGATCCGGGACGTCATGTAATTGACCTGCTCCTCGGTCAGCTGCTCGAGGATCGGGGTCCGTATCACTGTCGGGCTGATCGCGTTGACGCAGATGTCGTATTGCGCCGTCTCCTTGCCCATGGACTTGCTCATCGCGATCACGCCAGCCTTGGAAGCGGAATAGGCGACCATGTTGGGATTGCCTTCCTTTCCGGCGAGCGAGGCGATATTGACGATCCTGCCGTAGTTGTGCTCAACCATTGCCGGGAGCACGGCCCGGCAGCAGTGGAAGACGCCGCTGAGGTTGACATCGATCACGGACTGCCAGTCGCGGTCGGACTGCTCCCACGCTGGTAGCGCCTTGCCGGCGATTCCGGCATTGCAGACCAGGACATGGATGCGGCCCTGCCGTTCGAGAACGGATCGCACCGCCGACGCGACGGAGTCGGCGCTTGCCACGTCAATGCCGACTGGAAACGCTTGCAACCCTTCCGTGACCAACCCTTCGGCGATGGCGTCCGCGGCCCCGGAATTCAGGTCGGCGACCGCAACGGATGCACCCGCCCTCGCAAGACGCTTCGCAATTCCGGCTCCGATGCCCTGGGCGGCGCCCGTCACCACGGCCGTTTGGCCGGTTAGGTCAAAGAAACTATTCCTCAACGGATCCGCCTTCCGGAGCCGGGGCTCCGGGCTCAGCAGCGGCCTCGGCTGACTCGCCCCCAGGAACCGCGGCCTCGGGTTCGGCAACGGCCTCGGACGTCTCGCCTTCCTCGCCAGCAGCCTCCGCAGGTCTCTCGGGGTCCTCCGGCGGGACCGGAGCAGGCGCGAACTCCAGCTGGGCCTCTGGCTGCATCGAGCGGGTCAGGGGCTCTTCCTCGCGACCCTCCGCCCGCACCTCGAGCTTGACGGTTGTCGACAGTTCCTTGTAGATGTGGACCGGAACGTCGTAGTCGCCGAGGCTGCGGATCGGGCTCGTCAGCTGGATCCGGCGCCGGTCGACCTCCACGCCGATCTCCGCCAGCTTGGCCGCCACGTCGCGTGCCGTGACGGAGCCGTAGAGCTGGTTGTTCAGGCTCGCGCGCGCGACCACCCGGATCACCACCCCGTCCAGAGCGCCGACCTGCTTCTCGGCGTCGCCTCTCACGCGAACGGCTTCGCGATCCGCAGCCGCCTTCATGGCTTCGAGCTGCTTTAGGCTCCCCTTGTCTGCGGGAATGGCCAAGCGCTGCGGGTAGAGATAGTTCCGCGCGTAGCCGGGCGCCACGCGGACCACGTCACCCCGGTCGCCCAGACGGTAGATGTCCTTCTTCAGGATGACCTCAAGCATCGGACCTTCCTCCGGGCCTCGTCTTCTCTACGACGCCCGCGAACGGCAGCAGAGCCAGGTTGCGGGCGCGCTTGATTGCGCGCCTGAGTTCTCGCTGATGCTTCGCGCTCAGCCCGGTATGGCGGCGAGGGTTGATCTTGCCGCGATCGCCGACAAACTGCTTGAGCGTAGCCACGTCCTTGTAGTCGATATAGTCGATCCGGTTGACGCTGAAGTAATCAACCTTGCGCCGCCGGAAAAACCGCTTGCCGCCCGAGCGGCCTCGCCCGTCGGAGCCGCGGTCCCTTCGAGGCGGGCCTCCGCCTTCGCTGGCCGCTGCGGCGGGTTTCCCCTGCGGAGCGGCGGGTGCTTTCGTTTCGCTCTCAGCCATTGGTCGGATTCCCTCGTTCGCTTGCGCCTACGCGGCAGACGGCGCGCTCGCTGGCTTCTCGGGCTCGGGCACGCCAGGCGCCCTCGACTTGGCCGGCGCGGCGTCCGCGGCGCGAGCCGCGTCCTTCGCTGCCAGCTTCGGCGCCCGCTTCGCTCGCCGTACCTTGGCCTTCTGCAGCCGCTTCAGATCCTCGTCGATGCGGATCGTCATGTACTTGATGATTTCGTCGGAGACCCGAAGACGGCGCTCGACCTCTCGATTCAGAGTGGAGCTTTCACCCGCCGAGTACCGGATGAAAACGTAGTGACCGTTCCAGAAGCCGCGCACGCGGTAGGCGAGCCTGCGCTTGCCCCAGTCCTCGACGTTGTCAATGGTGGCCCCGCCGTTGGTGAGCGCCAGCTTGACGGCGTCGACCGAGGCCTGAGCGTCCTGCTCTGGCAGGTCGGGCTTCAGGATGAAACCCAGTTCATAAACTCTCATGATGCTTTATTCCGGTGGTTCGGGTGCGCGGCGGTTGCACCGCGCCATGGCCTTCTCCGCCCCCTCGGCGAGCACGTCGCGAACGGCGTCCGCGGCGCGACCCACGATCCCCTCGACTTCCTCGATCTCTTCCCGGCTGAACGGACGAAGCAGGTACCGAGCCCCGTTCGAGACAGGGTGCCCCGGATGAATGCCGATGCGCAGCCGGGCGAAGTCGGACGTTCCCAGCGATTCGATGACGGACTGCATACCATTATGACCCGCCGCGGATCCCTTCTGCTTGAGCCGCAACGCGCCCCACGGCAGATCCAGCTCGTCGTAGACCACCAGCAGCCTGTCCGGCTGCATGCCGTATCGTCGCAACAGCCGCTTCACGGGTCCGCCGCTGCGGTTCATGAACGACAGGGGCTTGGCCAGCAACACGTCGCGGCCGGCAAGCTGCCCTCGCCCGACAAGGGATTCCTCCTCCGGTCGCGACACCCGGATATCCGCGTCTCGAGAGAGGCGGTCGACTGTCAGGAAGCCGAGATTGTGGGGCGTCATACGGTATTCCTCCCCTGGATTCCCGAGCCCTACGATCAGCCAATCGGCCGACTCGCGTCCCCGCCGCCTCCAGAACATGGTTTTCCGCCTTGCCAGCCCGCGGCACCAGCTGTCGCGCCGTCAAGCCGCTAGACCTCCTGCTCCGGTTCCTCTTCCTCGGACACTTCTTCGCCCTCGGGCGTGTCGGACGCTCTCGAAGCCATGATGTGCAACAGAAGCTTGTGCTCGTCGTCCGCCAGCTCGTAGTGGTCGCTCGACGGGATGTCCCTAGCCCGGATTGACTCGCCGACGTGAAGCAGCGAAATGTCGATGTCGATATGTTCGGGAATGTCCAGCGGCAGGCATCGGACACCGACCTCGCGGCTGACCATCTCCTCGAACCCGCCCTGGTTCTTGACGCCGTAGGCCGTGCCGACCGAAGCGATTGGGACCGAGACCCGAACCGGCGTGTCGAGATCGATCCGGCGCAGATCCACATGCAGAAGGGAGTGCTTGACCGGGTCGATCTGGTAGTCCACCGCCATCGCATGCTGCTCGGCTCCGTTGCAGATCAGACGAAACACGCGGTTATGCCCCGAAGGATCGCTGAGGACCCTGGTGATTTCCTTGGTGTCGAGCGCTACCGACTGCGGCTCGCCGTCGAGCCCGTATACGATAGCCGGAACCCTGCCCGCGGCGCGCAGCCGGCGCGCAGCATTCTTGCCCCGCTCAGGGCGCTCGGCAATCTCCATCTCGATCTGTCGCTGCATTGCGATTTCTCCTTCCAGCTGCGTGGGCGGTTCTCCGTCCTGGCAAGTCCGATCCGGAATTGCGGCCCTTTTCTAGCCGAACAGCTTGCTGATCGACGACTCGCTATGGATCGAGTCGATTCCCCGCGCCAGCAGCGACGCTACGCTGAGCTGGCGAATCTTTGCGCATCTCCCCGCCTCATCGGACAAGGGGATCGAATCCGTAACGACGAGCTCTTTGAGTCCTGACCCCTTAATTCTATCGACTGCGGGGCCGGAAAGCACGGCGTGCGTGCAAGCGGCGTAGACCGAAGTCGCGCCTTGGTCCAGCAAGGCGTCGACGCTGTGGACCAGCGTCCCCGCCGTGTCGACGAGATCGTCGACGATGACGCAGTCAAAGCCGTCGACTTCGCCAATGACGTGCAGGACCTCGGACACGTTCGCCTCCTCGCGCCGCTTGTCGATGATCGCCAACGGCGCGTTCAGGCGCTTGGCCACCGCACGGGCCCGCTCCACGCCGCCGGCGTCGGGCGAAACGACCTTGACGCTCGGCAGTTGCAGCGCTTGCAGGTATTCGACCAGAACGGGCCGGCCATAGAGATGATCGACTGGAATGTCGAAGAACCCCTGGATCTGCGCCGCATGCAGGTCCAGCGTGAGAATCCGGCTGGCGCCGGCGCTGACGAGCAGGCCGGCCACAAGCTTTGACGAGATCGGCACCCGGGGGCGATCCTTGCGATCCTGCCGCGAGTACCCGTAGTACGGCAGGACCGCGGTGATTCTCTTGGCCGAAGCGCGCCGCAAGGCGTCCATCGTGAGCAGCAGCTCCATCAGGTGCTGGTCCACCGGCGTGCAGGTCGGCTGGACGACGAACACGTCCATGCCCCGGACGTTCTCAGTGATCTGGAGATGGATCTCGCCGTCGGAGAATTTCCGGAGCGCAATCTTGCCTAGCGGTATCCGCAGGTACTCGCAAATGGATGTTGCCAGCATCGGGTTGGCCGAGCCGGTGAATACCCTCAAGCGCGATCGGTCCGACACGGAACTGCCCCCTAGCCAGGAATCCCCAAGAATCGCTGCCCGTCTAAACGTGCGTGCCGCATTCGCTGCGCCCGAGGAAACGCGACACCACGGTACGCAACCCCTCTAGCGCGAGGCCATCCGCCATTTGGCGCGCCCTTCCGGGCGAATCGAAAATTCCAAACACGGCCGAACCGGTTCCAGACATCAGGGCATGTCGCGCGCCGCCAGCGAGCAGGCCCGCCTTGATGTCGGCGAGAGCCGGAAACTGTTGGAAGACTACGTCCTCGAAATCGTTATGCATCCACTCGGAAAGGCTGTCCCAGACACCTGTTTCCGAGCCGGTCTGATATGACCCGAGGCCTCTCATTGTAGGAGATCGGCCCAAATGTGTCAATGCGGCTAAGCGACTCTCGGCGAGGGTCCGGTAGGCGTTCGCGGTGGACACCTCGATGTCCGGCAGCGCCACCACGAGCGTGGCGCCGGCTAGGTCCGGGAGGGCCGAAACCTCGGTGCCGCGGCCGGTCGCGACGGCCGTGCCGCCGACAAGGAAGTAGGGGACGTCACTGCCGAGGTCCGAGGCGACCTCTACCAAGTCCCTGTGCTCGGGAGGTTCGGCAAGCAGGTCGGCGAGAGCACGCAGCACCGCGCCGGCATCGCTGGAACCCCCGCCGAGGCCCGCCCCGACGGGTATCCGCTTTCGCAGGCGAATGCGGACGGAAGCGGTCAGGCGAAGGCGGCGCAGCAGCCGGTCGGCCGCCATCCACGCCAGGTTCGCCTCGTGCTCCAGGTCCTTTCGGTCGCAATCCAGGGCCACGCTCGGGCCGGCCTCCGTCCCGAGCGATACCCAGACGTCGTCGGCGAGATCGATCGCCTGCAGCAGCGTACGGACATTGTGATAGCCGTCCGGGCGCCGGTCGAGCACCTGGAGGCCGAGATTCACCTTGGCGAACGCAAGCTGCCGCGACTGTCGCGTGCTCGCAGTGACCGGCATGCCGTCAGCGATGGGTCCAGATCAGCTGTCGTAGTGGAGTAGCGAGGTCACGGCATAGCCGTCCAGCCGGTCCCGGCCCCTGAGGAAGTCGAGCTCGATGATGAAGAGCAGGCCGGCGACCTGGCCGCCAAGGCGCTCGACGAGTCCGGCAGCGGCGGCGGCAGTCCCGCCGGTGGCGAGCAAATCGTCCACGATCAGGACGCGCTGGCCGGGTCGGATCGCGTCGGTGTGAACTTCCATGGAGTCGGTCCCGTACTCCAGTTCGTATTCGACGCTGGTGACGGCAGCCGGGAGCCTCCCGGGCTTGCGCATGAGAGCGAAGCCTGTCTCCAGCCGGAGCGCAAGGGCGGGCCCCATCAGGAAGCCGCGGGACTCGATCCCGGCGACGAGGTCGACATCGACACCGGAAGCCGCTTCAGCCAGCCGGTCCGCAACCTGCGACAGGCCCTTCGAGTCCTTCAGCAGAGTGGTGATGTCGTAGAAGAGGATTCCCGGCTTGGGAAAGTCGGGCACCTCGCGAATCAGGGACCGCAGTTCTTCCATGGCTCCTCGTATGGTATCCGAGCGTCTGCGCCCGGATGTGCAGCGCCTCGTGGCGATGGGTCGCGACGAGAATCAATCTCCCTGCCCGCTGTCCTCGTCCTCCGCCGCGTCAGTCTCATCACCTTCTCCAGGCTCCTCGAGGATATCGGCGACGGATCGCTCGATGTTCTGCGCGGCAGCCTGCTCCACCGTGTACGTCGTCGGCTCGCCCTGGCGGGCCGCATAGACCGCCGCCGTGTCTGGCGACGAGATGCGAACGCTCTCGCTCACCTGGTCCGCGCCTGCCTGGGTGACCGCCGCCTCGATCGCAGGCGAGTCCAGCCCGAAGCGGGCCTGGGCGGCCGCGCTATCGGATGGGAAGTCCGTCGCGGTCAGATTCCGGAGCCGATCTAGCAGCGTCTGGACCTGCTCGCCATCGAGCTCGCGCCCGCCGCCGGATTCGAGCTTCCACTTGTCGTCGGTCCGGACGATCGTGACGGTCTGTTCCCCGGCGCGGACCTCGATCCTAGCCGGGTCGGCGTAGCCGAAATCGAAGAGCTTCTTGTTGCGGAAGTCCGCGAGCTCCTTGTCGAGGCTCTCGGCCAAGGTCGAGCTCACAGCGTAGACGCCGTCCTGCCCGCTGCTGCGGGCGATGTAGGTCTCGCCATCCTGGGCGATAACCAGCTCGTGGCGGCCGTTCCCGTCTTCGACCGTGACGGTCGCCCGGGGCCGGCGGAACGAATAGGATTCGCCGGTCTCGGCGTCCGCCAGGACCTCGGTCATCTCGGCAGTCCGAATTGCCCGGGACAGGTCGCCGACGGTGAAGTCGTCGGCCCGCGCCTCCATCGGCTGCACGACTCGCCAGTCGCCGTCCTCCCTCTCGAAACCGAGCGTCCGCGATGCGGTCTCGACCGTGATTCGCGAGATCGTGTCCTCGTCGAGCCTGAGCAGCCTCTTGTCTCGCAGGTCGAACACTGACTTGTCAAAGGAGTTCCTGTTGTAGCTGTAGACCGTGAACAGGCGCGGATCGCCCTTCAACCGCGCGAAGACACCGGAGCCGGTCGGCGTGTCCCTTCCGAACTGCACCTCGCCGCCCGCCTCTTCGAGCGCGTAGCCTACGGCAAGATCGGGGGCTTCGAGCTCGTACGGACCCCACTCGACGACACTCTCCGAAACGACTCGCTCCGCGTTGAGAGACGCAAGGCTCGATGCCATCAGGCCGATCGAGCTGTCATCGGCGGCGAATTCCAACCCGCCTGCGAATTCCCATTCGTCGTCCTCGCCGCGCACCATTTCGATCGGCTCCTCTCCGTTGCGCCGCAATGTGATCCTGCGGATGTCGTCCGCTTCCACTTCGACGATCTTGGGAGCCGCGTCCTCGTCCGGCGGGGGGTTCTCCCGCGTATACCAGACAGCGCCGCCAAGCAGCGCGAGCACGACAGCCGCTATGACAAGTGGGTTCGATTTCATCGGTTTCCGTGGTCCACGCCGCTCTTGGCAGGGCCCCTAGCGGCGGCCCCACCAGGTCCAAACGCCCGTCACGATGATGACGAGCGGAAGCAGCACCAGGCTGCCGAGAAAGATCCGGCTCATCTCGCCGCTGGTCATGTCGACCGGCGTCGACTCGGGATCCCGAGGCCGGATCGAGATCAGATCCTCGTCCGAGCTCAGCCAGTTCATCATGTTGAGCAGCAGGTCCCGGTTGCCGCCGAGCGACAACCCGTAGTTGCTGGCGAAGCCGGACGATCCGACGGCGACGACTCTCCCTTCCGGCTCCGCCTCCTCTTCCTCCGACGCCTGGATTTCCGTAGATTCCCCGTCCTCTTCAGGCTCGGGGGCGTCTTCCGGTTCCGGCACGTCGAAGGTGGCCGCGACGGCGATCGTGATCGGACCCTCGGTCCGGCTGGACTCGGCCCCGAGTGTGACTGCCGAGCCTTCAATTCTCATCGTGTCGGTGGCGAAGCTCCCGGCCGATGTCTCGAAGAGCTCGTCGACGGTCCAGCTGTCGGGGGTCTCTTCTGTCTCGCCGAGACTGCGCGCACGGGGGAAAAGCGTGGCGACATTCTCCATGGGCTCGACGATCGGATGGTACTTGTAGTCGCTCACCAAGGGCGTGAAGGGCCCTCCGCCGAATAGCTGGCCGATGGGCGACTCGTCGATCACGACGTCGTTCCGGGCCTCGATGCCCCATTCGGCCATCAGCGCTACAAGTTTCGGGCTCGACTCGTCGCGCCGTCCGCGCTCGTCGGGGAACACGGGCCGGAGCATGACCAGCGCCCTGCCGCCTCCCCCCACGTACTCGCGGATCGCATCGATCTCCGGATCGAAGTACGCGGTGGTCGGGCCGGCGACCACGAGCAGCGTGCAATCCTCCGGCACGCCGTCCGCAGCGAGGCTCACGTCCTCGTAGGCGTAGTTGGCGTCCCCGATGAGAGTCCTCGCGTTCGAGAACCCGTCGCGTTCCATGTCGCCGCTCGCCGCCTCGCCGTGCCCCGTCACGACGCACGCGGTCTTCTCCTGGCCCTTCAGCGCCATGATGATCGCGTTGGTGATGTCCTGCTCGCTCGTGGAGGAGGCCTCCTGGCGTACGCCGCCGATGTGCAGGATGAGCGTCCCGTAGGACCGAACGTTCATCGCCTCGGTCTTGACCGGGTCCTCATCGGGGTCCACGTACTCCACGCTCACCCGGTTCGAAGCGTTTTCGTAGCGCCGCAGCATGTCCTCCGCTGCGAGGAACTGGCTCGTGCGGTCGAAGTACGTCAACGTGACGTCCCGGTCGAGGTTGCCGAGAACCCTGTGCGTCTGGTCGGAGAGGCTGTAGAGCTTGCGCTCGGTGGCGTCGAACGTCTTGTTGTACTGGACGCCGAGCCAGTTCGCCGCGGCCAGGATCGCGACGAAGACCAGGGTGTAGACGGCGGTGTAGCCGCCGGACTTGAACTGCCTGGAATGCAAGAAGTCCATGGCCAGAATCTCCTTACGCCCTCCAGCGAAGCGACTCGAGGGACCGCTTGCTGAGGAACAGTCCGAGCGAGATGGCGCTCAGGTAGTACAGCAGGTCCTTCAGCTCGATCACGCCTCTGGAGAACTGCTCGAAATGCGGCGAGATCGCCAGGTACTCGCACAGCTGGCCGAAAGTCGATGACTCGAACGAGCTGATCCAGTTCAGCACCCAAAGCAGCAGCAGGACGCCGAATGTCAGCGCTCCTGCAACGATCTGGTTCCGGGTCAACGTCGAGAGAAACGTGCCGAGCGCCAGCATCGTGCCGCCCATCAGCAGCAGACCGAAAAGGGAGACCAGGAGCGGCTTCCAGTCGGGAGACGAGTACACGAACAGAACCAAAATGTTGGCAACAGCCACCAGCAACAGACAGCCGTAGAGCAGCAGCGCCCCCAGCCACTTGCCCAGGATGATGTGGTAGTCCTTGAGCGGGGAGGTCAGCAGCAGCTCGATCGTCCCGCTGCGCTTCTCCTCGGCGAACAGGCGCATGGTGATCATGGGCGCGAGGAACAGCAGCACGATGCTCATGTTGCCGAGCGAGGGCTCAATCACGAACTGGTTGACGTTCATCGGTGGCGCCCCCATGCCGCCGCCCTGCGCGGCCATGCTCGCGCTGTAGTCGAGAAAGAAGGCCAGGCCCGTCGTGAAGAAGTAGCCGAATATGAATGCGAACATCGCGAGCACGATGTATGCGATCGGCGACGTGAAGTACACCTTGAACTCGCGCATTGCGATCGTCCAGACGTTTCTCATGCGTCGTTTGCCTCCTCGTCTGCGGTGCCCTCGGCGCCGGGTTCGTCGTTCGGGGCGGCCTCGCCACCATCCTGACCGGCGGCAGCACCCTCCTCCATGGCAACATCCTCCTGGCTGGTCAGCTTCAGGAAGATGTCTTCCAAGCTCAGACCGACCGGCTGCATGCTGAAGAGCCCCCACCCGGAGCTCACCACGGCATTGGCCAGCCGCCGGGGGAGGAGGTCGTCCTTCTCGGCCTCAACCCGCCATTCGAAGCGCCCATCGCGGGCCTCCTCGCGGACCACCTGCCGGACCCCAGGCTCGTCCAGGAGCCGCTCCCGCACCTCATCCTCGGGACCCTCGACATCGAGCAGGACCGTGCTCGCCCCCTGCAGCTGGGCTGTCAGGTTCTCCGGCGTGTCACTCGCCTCGATGCGGCCTTCGTTGATGATGATCACGCGACCGCAGGTTTCGGACACCTCCGGGAGGATGTGCGTGCTCAGGATGATTGTGTGCTCCCCAGCCAGGGATCGGATCAGGCGGCGGACCTCGATGATCTGCTTCGGATCAAGACCCGACGTCGGCTCGTCGAGGACGAGCACCTCCGGGCTATGGATCAGGGCCTGGGCGAGGCCGACGCGCTGCCTGTAGCCCTTGGACAGCTTGGCGACCAGGGTGTCACGCACGTCTGTCGACGCCGTGCGCTCCAGGACGCACTCGACGCGACGCCCGATTTCCTTCCTGGGTATCCCCTTGATGCCCGCGACGAAGCGCAGATAGGCGCTGACCTCCAACTCGGGATAGAGCGGCGGAGTCTCGGGCAGGTACCCGATGCGCCTCTTGACCTCGACGGGACTCTTCGAGACATCGAGACCACCGACGCTCGCGGTCCCGGATGTCGGCGGGAGGAAGCCGGTCAGGATCCGCATGGTCGTCGTCTTCCCGGCACCGTTGGGGCCGAGGAAGCCGACGATCTCGCCACGCTCGACCTCGAAGCTGATGTTATTGACGGCCGTGTTGGGGCCGTAGCGCTTGGTAACGCCTTCAACCTTGATCATGGACTGCCTCGCAACGAAGCGCGTTGTCGGGGGGACCCGTTCAGCGAAGAATTGATCGGAAACTAGTGCTGACAGGCCTTTCCTAATTATTTAGCCAACGCTCGCGACAGCTGTCAAACGCACCCGAAAAAACGAAAGGGCGGGCTTGGCTTCCGCGAGGCGGGCTGGGCAAAGCCACCGTGCGGCAGCGAACGTTTCACGTGGAACAAGGGACGCGTCGCGGGAAGGGTTGCTGTCCGTTTCTGTATGCTTGTCGCGGATCCATGACCCGACGCGATCTGCTGTACCTCGTCTCTGCCACGGGTGTCGCGCGGCAACGCCGCGTCAACGTCGTGTTCTTCATGACGGACGACCATGGCGCCTGGGCGCTGGGCTCCAGCGGGTGCGCGGAGATGCACACCCCAAACCTGGACCGCCTGGCGGCAGGGGGGATGCGCTTCCCCCGGGCGTACGCGTGCACCCCGGTGTGCTCGCCGTCGAGGGCAACGTATTACACGGGCAGGCTACCGTCCCATCACGGTGTTCAGGACTTCCTGCTGCCGGAAGACAGCTCCGGTCCGGGAAGCCGGCAATTCCTCGAAGGGCAGCTGACGTTCGCGAAGGTGCTCAGGGCGAACGGCTACGTCTGCGGCCTGGTCGGCAAGTGGCACCTAGGCCAGGACGACAAGGCCCAGGCAGGGTTCGACTACTGGTATACCGCCGCCCGGGGCGGAGGCAGGTACAGGAATGCCGAGTTCTTCGTAAACGGCCGATCGGTCAAGGAAACCGGCTACAAGACCGACTTCGTCGGCGACGGCGCGCTGGACTTTCTTGAGAACCATCACAACCGGCCATTCTGCCTGGTCGTACCGTTCTTTGCGCCCCACAGTCCGTACGACTACCAGCCGGACAAGTACCGCGCGCCATATGACGGCTCGGCCTTCTCGTGCTTTCCCCGGACGGAACCCCATTCCCAGGCGAGGGGCCGATTCCGCGAGCACTTCGGGAACCTGGAGACGTACACCAGCTACTCGGCTCTCGTCACGGGGATGGACGCGAACGTCGGCCGGGTTTTGGACAAGCTTGAGCAACTGGGTGTCCGCGAGAACACCGTGATCATCTTCTCGGCGGACCAAGGCTTCAACTGCGGTCACCACGGCGTGTGGGGCAAGGGGAACGGAACCATCCCGTTCAACATGTACGAGGAGTCGATTCGCGTCCCTCTCATCTGGAACCATCCGGGCGCGATCCGGACCGGATCCGAGACCCCGGCAATGGTGTCGTCGTACGACTTCTTCCCGACGCTGCTGGACTATCTTGGCGTCGAGGCCGGGCGGGATCCGCTACGAGTGGGACGCAGCTACGCCGGATTCCTGCGAGGAGATCATCCCGACTGGCGGAACGAGCTGTTCTTCGAGTACGGCTACACGCGCGCTGTGCGCACCGAGAATCTCAAGTACGTCGAGCGGTCGGACGGCTGGCCGAACGAACTGTTCGACCTGGAGGAAGATCCGGCAGAGCGGATCAACCGGGTAGGCAAGCCCGAGTACAGGGAGCGGCGGCTGGCCCTGCGGCAACGGCTGCATGCGTTCTTTGACGGGGCCGGTGCGCCTCCATTGTCCGAATGGCGTTCGACGACCCGTCAGCGGATTCCGACGGATGTCGGGTACTACCGCTGGAGGCCATGACCGGCCTGGGTCGACATGCGGAAATCGCCAAAGCGCCGCTAGGGCGGCCGGCCTTGACAACTCGCCGTCCCGGGACAGGCCCACCCAGCTCGGTTCGGCAACGGCGTCGCTATAATATCCGCGCTGGACGCGGCAGCTCCCGGCCATCGAGGAGTTGCTGCGCGAAAGGAGCGCTCCAATGCATCGTGCTGCCGGCCTTCGCGCCATCCTCCTCGCCTGCTGCCTAGTGCTCGGGGCCGTGGCTTACCACGCCACGACCGAGGACATGATGGTGACGACAGCCAATGCCTGGCTGGTATCCCTGAACAGCAACCAGATCACGTCGGCGAAGTACAAGCTGGACAATCCGGACTACGAGACCTGGCACTTCGTCCCGGACAACAACTTCGTGACCGCGCGGGGTTACAGCCGCAACGGCCTGACCTACGGGAACATGACTGCCGAGCAGCGGTCGTTGGCGGATGCGCTGCTCGCTGCGTCGGTGTCCAGAGCGGGATTCGTCGCGGTGAAGACAATCATGAGCCTCGAGGAGATCCTGCGCATCCAGGAGAACGACACTGTCGGCAGGCGCGACGTGAACGTCTATCACTTCAGCATCTTCGGAGAGCCGTCCATGCAGGGCGACTGGGCATGGCGGCTCGAAGGGCACCACGTTTCGCTGCACTTCCTGATGCGCGACGGCAAGCTCGTCTCGACCTCGCCGACCTTCCTCGGCGCGAACCCGCATGAAGTTCGCGAAGGACCCCGGAAGGGAGTCAGGCCCTTGGCCGGGCGCGAGGACACTGCACGCAAGCTGATGAAGTCCCTGGAAGGCGAACTGAAGAAGCAGGCGCTGGTCGACGAAACGGCCTACAGAGACATACTCACATCCGCGGACACGCGCGCCAAGCTGGAGGGCCAGCCGCGGGGTGTCGCGGCATCCCGGCTCAGCGATGCCCAGTACGCCATGCTGCTCGAGACGGCCGACCAGTACGCGATTTCGATGCCCGAGGAACAGGCCGAGAAGCGCAGGCGGATGGTGCGCGACACCCCGCGGGACGAGCTGTTTTTCGCCTGGGCAGGCTCGATCGAGCCCGGAGGCGGCGACTATTACCGGATCCAGTCCTCCGAGTTCCTGATCGAGTACGACAACACGCAGAACCGCAATAACCACAGCCACACGGTCTGGCGCGAGTTCGAGGGCGACTTCGGGCGCGATGTCCTGGCAGGTCACTACCAGTTGGACAGCCATGGGCTTGATCTGGACGAGGTGGTGGCAGCGGACTAGCGCGACCGCCGGGCGACCGGCCTCGACGAGACCGCGACGGGCCCGTACGCGGGCAGATTTGCAGTCTGGAGCCCGAATTGGCGTGCGGGGCGCGGACTCGCTAGGATAGTCAGTCTATGCCTGATCAACCCGAACGCCAGCTAGGCTTTGAGACGAGGTCGCTCCACGCCGGCCAGCGTCCCGATCCCGCCACCAACGCCAGGGCAGTTCCGATCTACCAGACCACGTCGTACGTCTTCAACGACACCGCGCACGCCGCCGCCCTGTTTGCGCTGCAGGAGTTCGGCAACATCTACACCCGCATCATGAATCCCACCACCGGGGTTTTCGAGGAGCGCATGGCGTCGCTCGAGGGAGGCATCGGCGCCTTGGCAACTGCCAGCGGCCAGGCTGCCCAGCTGCTCGCGATCTCGAGCCTTTGCCAGAGCGGGGACGACATCGTCTCCTCCGCCACGCTCTACGGCGGGACCTACACCCAGTTCGACACGACCTTCCGGAGGTTCGGCTACAACACGATCTTCGTCGACCCGGACGACCTCGACAACTTCCGGAAGGCGATCACCGAGAAGACCAAGGTGGTCTACGTCGAGACGGTCGCGAATCCCAAGATGAACGTGGTCGACATCGAGGGCGTTGCCAAGATCGCCCACGAGGCGGGCGTCCCCTTGATGATTGACAACACGTTCGCCACGCCGTACCTGTGCCGGCCGATCGAGTTCGGGGCCGACATCGTCGTGCACTCCACCACCAAGTTCATCGGAGGCCATGGGACCTCGATTGGCGGCGTGATCGTCGATTCCGGCGAGTTCGACTGGTCGAACGGAAAGTTCCCGATGCTGACGGAGCCCAGTCCCGGCTATCACGGAATGGTGTTCTCGGAGACATTCGGCGCGCTCGCCTACATCCTCAAGTGCCGCGTGGAGGGTCTGCGCGACCTCGGTCCCTGCATGTCCCCGCAGAACGCCTTCCTCTTCCTGCAAGGGCTCGAGACCCTCGCCCTGCGGATGGACAAGCACTGCTCCAACTCCCTCGCGGTGGCCCAGCATCTCGAGACGCACGACCTGGTCACGTGGGTCAACCACGCCGATCTGCCGTCGAGCCCCTATCACGGCATGGCGAAGAAGTACCTGCCGAAGGGCCAGGGCGCGGTCTTTACCTTCGGTATCAAGGGCGGCAGGGAAGCCGGCCGCAAGTTCATCAATGCCCTCGAGCTCTTCTCGCACCTCGCCAACGTCGGCGATGCCAAGAGCCTCGTGATCCACCCCGCGACCACCACGCACCAGCAGCTCAGCGAGGCGGACCACGCCGCGGCCGGCATCACGAATGACATGGTCCGCCTGTCCGTGGGCATCGAGGATCTCGACGACCTGATCTGGGACCTTGATCAGGCGCTGGCGGCCTCGCAGGCCTGATCACGTCTCGGCACGGGTCGACCCACTCCGTCCCGTTCGTTTCGGCATCGCCTCCTAGGCCCCCCTGGGGGGCGCTTCCGGAATTCCATTTTCGGGATTCCATTTTCGGGATAAACCTGGGTGCAATCGGAGTGGAAATGACAGTGAAACAAGGGTTTATCGGGCTGGTCGGCGCTTTATTTCGCGCTCTTTTCAGGATATAGTGGAGGATAGGTGCGACCGGCGTGGCTCACCACTTGCGCCGGTTGTGCACCCACATGGTTCAGTCTCGCGAATTAGCGAAGCGCATTGCGATCGGTGCCATCGCCTTGATGGCTCTGATCGCCGTGTCTCTCGCCAACTGGGCGGAGCGCGGGCGCTTCGGGGTGCCGGAGGACGGAGTCGTGTGGAGCGATTCGGAGGCGGGCGTTGCCGCTCTCCGGGTCGACTCGGCAAGTCCGGGCGCGCTGGTGGGGGTGCGCCCGGGCGACATTTTGCGCTCGATCGGCGGCCAGGCCGTGGGAGAGGCCCTCGACGTGCCCCGCATCTTCGCGGGAATCGGGCCCTGGAGCAGAACCGAATACCGCATCGAGCGGGACGGCAGGCAACTGCAGCTTTCGGTTGTTCTCGGCGAGAGCACCAGCCGGGGCGCAATCGGAACGTTCCTGCTCGTTCTCGGGTGGTCCTATGCGGCGATTGGGCTCTGGGTCTGGCTGCGGTGCCCACCGAGCCGGTCCGCCAGCCGCTTTTACGCTTTCTGCCTCGCGTCGCTGGCCGTCTTTTCGCTGAGTTCGACAGGCCGGCTCGAGGGACTGGACCGGCTGGTCTACTGGCTTGATGTCTGGGGCCTGCTCCTGCTGCCTCCCCTGTTCCTCGATTTCTGCTCGCGCTTTCCCGTCGGTGCCGCGCGCCACCGCGGCGCGACCCGCGCAGCCTACGCCGCTGCCCTCGCCGTCGGAGCGGCGCATCACGCGGCCGCAGGAGGCTGGGTCACGGGTGGAATCCCCGACACGGCGCTGCTTCGTTTCTTCGATGCCGTACCGCTCGCGCTGCTCGCGATCGACCTTGCGGCAGCGGGCGCGATGGCGTGGTTGCACGCCCGCCGGACCGACGACCCGGTGCTCGTTCTGCAGTCCAGGTGGCTCCTGTTCGGTAGCCTCGCGTCCGTCGTTCCATTCACGGTACTTTACGCTGTGCCATTTGCCGCGGGGCTCGATCCGGGCCCCAATCAGGCGTTCTCGGTCGTCTCGCTGGCGGCCTTGCCGCTTGCGATCGCCGTGGCACTGTTCCGCTACCGCCTCCTGGACTTTGAAGTGATTCGGCGGAAGGCTCTAGCGTCCGCATCCGCCGTCGCCATCCTGACTGTCCTGGGCTACTCCGCGCTGTTCCTCGCCGGCATACCCGCGGCGTGGCTCGATCGCTACGCGCCTCTGGTCTGGCTGGGATCGCTCGGCCTCGCGGCCGGCCTGTACCGGCCGTTGTACAACTGGCTCGCCAAGACGCTCGAGCAGCGTGCGTACCGGGACCGCTACGAGGACCGCCGAACGATTGCTGCGTTCGCCAACGAACTTGCCACCGAAACGAACCTGCACGCCATGGCCGCGGCGGCCGCCAGTCGCCTCGGGGGCGCCCTGGGCGTGGAGCGCGTTGTGCTGCTGGCACCTGCCAGCGGACAGCAAGGCGAGCCATCGTTGTTCCGTGTACTGCCGGGAAGCATCGCTGCCAACGAGTCTGCACAGGCTCCGATCGACATGAGCCCGCTGCAGCGCCAGGCCCGAAACGGCGAGCCTGTGTCGATTTCCAGCCCGCTCGAGGCGACTCTGCCGGAAGCGGTCGCCGAACTGGGCTGCCACCATTTCGTTCCATGCAGGATGCGAGGGCGCACGGCGGCCTGGATCGCGATCGGACGCACGGGGGACGGAAGGCTGCTCAGCAGCGAAGACCTGTCCCTGGCAGAGGCAATGTCGGCACCGTTCGCCATCGCCCTCGAGAACGCGAGCCTCTACTCGATCCTTCAGGCCAAGGCGGCGCAATACCAGCAGCTCAAGGACTACAACGAGAACATCGTCGAGTCGCTGTCGGTCGGCATTGTCGTGCTCGACCCCGATGGCCGCGTGCAGAGCTGGAACACCCACCTCGAACTTGCGTTCGGGATCTCTCGGGACGCTGCGCGCGGGCGCCTTCTCGCCGACCTTCTACCCGCCGGCCTAGTCGACGAATTTGAGCGGTGCAAGGACGAGTCTGGCGCGGGCAGCATCCACAAGTTCCGCTTGCGGGCCAGCGAGTTTCCCGCAAAGTTCCGGCCGGCGGGGAGCGGGGATCCGGCAGAGCGCATCATCAATGTCGCGGTCGCGCCGCTCATCGACAAGGACTTCCGGCGTATCGGCCAGTTGCTTATTCTTGACGACGTCACAGAGCGGATCGAACTCGAGGAACGAGTCGTGCAAGCCGACAAGCTCAGTTCGGTCGGCTTGCTGGCCGCTGGAGTAGCGCACGAAGTCAATACGCCGCTGGCAGTGATTTCCAGCTACTCCCAGATGCTCGCCGCAAGGGTCGCGCAAGGCAGCGACGAGGCCAGGATTCTGGGCAAGGTCACCGAGCAAACGTTCAGGGCGAGCGAGATCGTCAACTCGTTGCTCGACTTCTCGCGCACGTCCAGTTCTGACTTGTCCCGCTGCGATATCAACCGGACAATCGAGGATACCGTCGACCTGATTGCACCGCAGTTGCGAAAGGGCGGCGTGGCCGTGGAGAAGAACCTAGCCGGGACGGCCGTCGTGCTGGCCAGCAAAGGCAAGCTCCAGCAGGTCCTCCTCAACCTCTTCCTCAATGCCCGCGATGCCATGCCGGACGGGGGCACGCTGCGGGTCTCTAGCCAGGTCGAGAGCGCGCGATCCGGCCAGGACTGCGTGCAGGTGCTCGTAAGGGACACCGGGACGGGCATCGCGCCGGACGAGCAGCGGCGGATCTTTGACCCGTTCTTCACGACCAAGGCCCCCCGGCACGGGACAGGCCTAGGGCTAGCCGTCACGTACGGAATCGTGCAAGAGCACGGTGGGACGATTTCAGTGGAGAGCGAGCCTGGCGACGGGACAACTTTCGAGTTGAGGTTCCCGCTGGCCAAGCACCCTGTGCATGCCTGACGAAGTCCCTGACGCCGGGGGACCGCCGGCGGCCCGGATTCTAGTGGTCGACGACGAGCCGGCCATCGTCGAGACCCTGCAACTAGTGCTGGAAGGCGCCGGTCATAGCGTCATCACGGCAGGCTCGGGCAACGAATGCCTCGATGCCATCGCCAGGGCTCCCTGCGACCTCGTGCTGCTCGACCTGATGCTGCCTGACCGTCCCGGCCTCGAGGTGCTTGGCGAGATCCGGAAGATCAACCGGGAATTACCGGTGGTGATGCTGACTGCGTACGGTTCCATCGACACGGCAGTCGAGGCGACGCGGCTCGGCGCCTCGAACTTCCTGACGAAGCCGTGGAACAACAGCAAGCTCCTGCTCGAGATCCGCCAGGCGCTGGAACAGAAACGGCTCGAGAGCGAGAACGCCCGGTTGCGCAGCCAGCTCGGGTTGCCGAGCCCGCTGGAGAACCTTGTCGGGAAGTCGGAGGCGATGCTGCGCGTCTTCGTGATGATCTACCAGGTCGCGCGTACCAGCTCGACCGTGCTGGTTTCCGGCGAGAGCGGAACGGGCAAGGAACTGGTTGCCAGGGCAATCCACAAGGGCTCTCCGCGGGCGGAGAGGGCTTTCGTTACGGTCAATTCGGGCCGGATTCCGGGCGACCTGCTCGACTCGACGCTCTTCGGCCATCTGAAGGGTGCGTTTCCGGGAGCGACCCGGGAGCGCCGGGGATGCTTCGAGGCCGCCGAGGGAGGGACGATCTTCCTTGACGAGATCGGCAACCTCAGCCTCGAATCGCAGGCCAAGCTCCTGCGGGTGATCCAGGAGCGCGAGGTTGTTCCGATCGGCTCGAACGACCCGGTGCAGGTTGACGTTCGCATCATCGCCGCCACCAATATCGATCTGAAGTCTGCTGTGAAGGAGGGTCGCTTTCGGGAGGATCTCTACTACCGTCTGAACGTGATCGAAATCGACCTGCCGCCCCTGCGCGACAGAATAGAGGACGTGCCTCTGCTGGTCGACGAGTTCCTGACGCAGGTCTGCCGGCGGGAGAACAACCACTTCCTGGATCACAACCGGAACTCAACGCTGCGCTTCACGCCGGAGGCCCAGCGAATCCTGATGGCGCACAGCTGGCCGGGAAACGTCCTGGAACTGCGAAACGCCGTGGAACGAGCGGTCGTCCTGGCAACGCAGGAGGAGCTGGGGCCGGAGGTCTTGCCCGCCTCGATCTGGGCTGCGCGCGACCGGGTCCGGGAGGTCGAAGTCGCAAGCATCCGCGAGCGCCCGGAAGCGAGCCTTTCGGAAATGGTCGAGGACTTCGAGCGAAGCGTCCTGCTGGCGGAACTGGAGAAGCACGGGTACAACCAGACGGAAACCGCGAAATCGCTTCGGGTGGCCCTTTCGACCCTGAACCAGAAGATCCAGCGCCTGAACATCGATGTCAAGCGGCGGCGCCCGGCATAATGCCTGCGGACCATGGGGGTTGTCGCGGCCGGCATCGGTTGACACGCGGGAGCGCCAACGCTTACTTTCTGCCTTAGCCCTTCGCCTGTGATGTCCGACAAGAAGCACCTCGAGCGGCTGCTAGCCGAGAACGCCCGACTCAAGCTCGCGATCGAGGAGCTCTCCATCCTCAACGAGGTCTCCACGGCCGTCTCGTCCACCTCGTCGCTGGACGCCACGGTCGACCTCATCGTGCAGAAGTGCGTCAAGCACCTCAAGGTGGAACAGGGAGCGGTGCTGCTTTTCGACAAGCTCGAAGCGGGGTCTGCGTTGAAAACGATGGTCCGAAAAGTCGAGAGCGACTCCGCGGAAATCCCGATGCGGCTCGGTGACCAGATCACGGGCTGGATGCTGAAGAACCAGAAGGCCCTGATCGTCAACGACTTCGAGCGGGAAAAGCGATTCCGGGCACCCTCGGAGCGGGGAGGGATCCATTCCCTGCTGTGCGTCCCGATGAAGCTCAAGGGGCGCCTCATCGGCGTGCTCAACGTCTTCAACAAGAAAGGCGGGACCGGCTTCAGCGCGGGGGACCAGAGGCTGCTCAGCATCATCGCGACCCAGTCGGCGCAAGTCGTCGAGAACGCTCGCCTGATGGAGGAGGAGAAGGCGCTGGAGATCCTTCAGGAGGAACTCCGCCTGGCTCGCGAGATCCAGCGAAACCTGCTCCCCAAGGAGCCGCCGGACGTGACCGGGTACGGGATATCCGGCTTGTCGGAGCCTGCCAAGCGGGTCGGCGGGGACTACTTCGATTTTCTCAGCCTCGGCGGGAACCGGCTCGGACTGTGCCTGGCCGACGTTTCGGGAAAGGGCATCACTGCAGCGCTGCTGATGTCGAACGTCCAGGCGACGATCCGGAGCCAGAGCCGTCTGGCGCCGGATGCGGGCGCGTGCGTTTCCCGATCCAACGACATGCTGCATGCCAGCACGGACTCCGACAAGTTCGTGACGATGTTCTACGGTGTGCTTGACACGCAGACGCACCGGCTGGAGTACTGCAACGCGGGTCACAATCCCCCGGTCATGCTGTCCGGCGGAAACGGGGCGGTGCTGCTCGAGACCGGCGGTCCGGTGCTTGGCGTCGTGCCGGGCTTTCCGTACCAGCGGGGCGAGGCGGAGTTCAGGCCAGGCCAGACATTGCTGATCTACAGCGACGGATTCAGCGAAGCCATGAACCAGCGCCTCGAGGAGTTCACCGACGAGCGCCTCCGGGCATCCGCCGAAGCGAACGCCGAATTGCCGCCCGGCCGGATCCTCGAGGTGCTCTTGCACGAGGTCAACGAATTTTGCGGAGACGCGCCACAAGCCGACGACATGACAATCATGGCCGTGCAGCGCTCCCTCGAATGAGGGCCGCTCAATCTCTCCCTAATCACGCGGCGGCGACAGCCTCGGCGATCCGCTCGCTGCGACGCACGCAGTCCGGAATCCCGAGACCGGAATATCCGTTCCCCGCAAGCAGCAGGCCGGGCAGCCTCGCGAGTCTCTCTTCAATCGCTCGGATGAGTCCGTCGTGATCGACGGGGTAGACCGGCATCGCCTTCTTCCAGCGGTACACGCTGGCGCCGGCTGGCGCCGGCTGAAACCCCATCCATCGGCGCAGCTCGCGATCGGTGCGAGAGACAACGGCACTGTCCTCGGCGTCAAGCGCCCAGTCGGCGGCACGGCCAGCCATGAATGCTCGCAGCAGCACCGTCTCCGCAGGCGAGCGGCCGTCGAATTTCGTTTTGACCCAAGTGCACGCGGCGACAGAACCGCCCTCGGCGCTTGGGACCAGGAATCCAAAGCCGCCGAGCGAGTGGCCGAAGCCCTTGCCCGGATACGCCAAGGCCACCACCGCGGAAGAAAGGCAGTCGATGCGGCCGACCAATTCGGCAAGAGCGGCATCGGCCGTCGCGACCAGACGGCTCGCCTCGTGTGCCGGCGTGGCCAGAATAACCGTGTCGGCTCCGAACGATCCCTCCTCGGTTACCAGAGTCCAGACGCCCTCGCCGCGACGCAGTTCCCGGACGCGGTCATTCACGATCTCGCAGTGCCCGGTAACACGTCGCTCCAGGGCTTCGATCAGGGAGCCCATGCCACCCCGCAAGGTCAGGAACAGCGAGTCTCTGGCCGTGCGGCGGCGATTCTTGAATGTTCCCCGCAGAATGCTCCCGTAGCGTCTTTCGTATTCGACGAAACGAGGAATGGCCTGCCTTGCGGACAGTGACTCCGGGGCTGCGCCGTACACACCGGCGATCAGGGGCTGGGCGAGGTATTGGACGACCTCCGAGCCGAAGTGGTCCCGGACAAAGTCCGCAACGGAGCGGTCTTCCCGCTCGACGGGCCGGCGGAACCACTCCATTGCCATGCGGGCCTTCCCCACGGGGCCAAGGAGCGAGGTTGTCGCGATCTGCCATGGCTTGCTCGGAGCCAGCATGCGCATGCTGTCAGGCATTGCGACCAGCCGACCCTTCCGCGCCACGAATGTCCGCCGCATCCGGTCGTTCGATCCGAGAACCTGGCTGCCCAAACCGAGTTCCTCGACGAAGTCCCTCATCCATCGCTTCTCGGCGAGCCAGCTGTCCGGCCCGCCCTCGACGAGGCAGCCGTGTGCTCGTTCGGTGAGGATCAAACCGCCCAGTCGCCGCTGTCGCTCGAACAACCTGCAAGGGATGCCCTTGCAACGCAGGTAGTAGGCGGTCGCCAGTCCGGAGACACCGCCTCCGACAATCGCAACCTGCCTCATGGCAATGGCGCGGCGCGGTATTCGCGGACCATTTGAACCGCGGCCCGGACATGGTTGACCGGGGTCTCGGGAATGATGCCATGCCCGAGATTGAAAATGTGGCCCGGGCGTCCGGCCGCTCCGTCCAGCACGGCATGTACCTGCGCGCGCAGTTCCGGGACCGGTGCCAGGAGCGCGATCGGGTCGAGATTCCCCTGCACGGCGACGTCGTGGCCGAGGCGGTCCCAGGCCGAGCCGATTTCGACACGCCAGTCCAGCCCTATCACGTCGCCGCCCGCTTGGCGAAACAGCTCCAGGTACGCACCGTTCCCTGTGCCGAAATGGATCACCGGGACACCTTCCGCCTGAATGAGCCGGATCAGTGCCCTGGAATAGGGGAGCGCGAATTTCCGGTAGTCCGACGGGGACAGCGCGCCGACCCAGCTATCGAACACCTGGATCGCTTCCGCTCCGCACGCGACCTGCAACGCCGCGTAAGGTGCGAGCACATCGACAATTCGCACCATCAGTTCCCGCCACAGCGCTGCGTCGCCCCACATGAGACTCTTGGTCCTGGCGTAGTGACGGGACCCGCTGCCCTCGATCATGTAGCTTGCCAGGGTAAAAGGAGCCCCGACGAATCCGATGACCGGCACCCTCCCGGCCAAGTGCTTGCGCGTTCGAGCGATCGACTCGCCGACGTAGCCGAGGTCGGCCGCCTTGTCGGTTTCGAGCTGGCGGACCGCCGCTTCTGAGCGCACGGGCGCGCCGATCCTGGGTCCGTCTCCAGCGACGAATTCCACTTGCAGGCCCATCACCTCTAGGGGCAGGAGGAGATCGGCGAAAACAATCGCAGCATCGACGTCAAGAGCTTCGACAGGCTGCAGGGCGACCTCGGCCGCGAGGCGCGGCGTCTTGCAAATCTCGAGGATGGAATGGCTGCGGCGCAGCCTTCGATACTCCTCCATGTAGCGGCCCGCCTGCCGCATGAACCACACTGGCGGGCAGTCGGCGGGCTTGCGCGCGCAGGCGCGAAGGAATCGCTCGCGCATCTTCCCACTATATCAACAATTCAACTAACGTGTTGAATATTAGGTACTTATGAGTCAATCAGCGAGCATCGGACCAATCATCAGTAGGTCGCGATGCCGCGTCTGCCGTAGCGCTTGGCGAACCCCCCGGGCGCGGCCAGCCGGGGTGTGCCCTGCAACGCCACCTCCCCCAAATAGGACACGCGTCTGTCGACATAGGCGTAGGTGCGCTCGTGAATCCGCCCGTCCTTTTCCACTAGAACCCTGAAGCCCGTGCCGAAACCCCGATCCGTCTGGAAGCCCGGCAGAATCTCGACTGGCAGATACCCGGCGATCCCCGACACCTGCCGGATCACGATGTATCGGTCCCTGCGGCTGTCCCACTGAAATACCCTAAGCCTGTCAAAGTCGTGCGTCTGGCCGCGGCCGCTCGACTGAAACCAGAGCCAGGTTGGCTTGGCTTCGCCGATCGACTCGTCTTCGGTCGATCCGATCTCGAAGTAGGCGACGATCGACATCCCCTGCGCCAGTTCCGCGATCTCGAGCGGCACGTCTGCGTACGCCATGTTCGCGAGCAGCCAGCCGGCCTCACCGACTCGGGGGACCCAGACCAGGTACCAGTAGTCCTCACCCGTCGCCTCGATCTGGACCGACGTGTCGGCGGCCGCAGCGGGGAGCCGGTCCACAACCATCCGATCCAGAATCTGAAAGCCCTCGTCCTTGTCGAGCTGGTAGAAGGTCGGGGCCCATCGATACGGTTCGGTATGCACGTTCAAGGTATCCCGCGAGCGAAAGACTCCCTGGCCCGGCACCGCTGAGGACAGTCCGGTCAGCCTGGCCAATTCTCGTCGCAGTCCCTCGTCAAGCAGCATTGAGCTGGGCAACCAGCCCTCGAGTTCGCCGCCTACGCGCACGTGGGCGAAGCTGCGGTAGGTGTCGAGGACCATCACTCGCGTGTCGAATGGCAGCACGGATACAACCGGTGCGTCGTGCTCGAGGCCCGCGTACAGTTCCACATCGTTGCGCGTGTAGTGGAACGCAGGATCGGCGGATGGCCCCGTGCTGATGCATCCGACGAACAGGAAGCCTGCAAGCAGCGGCGCCGGGAGCGCGAGGCGGCAGATCGCGCTGCGAGATCGGAACAGCATTCGCTTGGTCTCGCTCGGTTCGGCGGGCTCCGCAGTTCGGTAGCGGAACCGCGTCCCTGCGCTTCAATTGAAGCAGATGGCGGGCACCTTGCGACACTGGAGGCAGCGGCGGAAGGACGCAGCGCCAGAGGTGCTGGAGAGCGGGAACACGGTGCTTTGCGGAGACTGCAGGCACCCCTTGGATGCGGGCGGATCCACAGGCCTGACCGAGGTCACTCCCAGCGTTGCGCTGTATTGCCCGTGCTGCCGGGCGGGTGGTCTCGAAGTCTGGCAGTGCCCCCACTGCGGGAGCGAAGTCTGCGGCATCTGTGGGTCGATCCTCGAATCGCAGTTTGACTTGGGATTCGGCTGATCGCCTGTAACCTCAGCGACTCCTGGACTGCCTATTCGACTTGGACGGGTTGCCTCGGAATTCCCCGTCCATAACCTGCTACGGTCCGTCTGGCGTTCACTGGGTCCCGTCGGCAGGGAAGAACGAAGGAGGAGAGACTCATGCCTAGAACTGTTCGGCAGATGGCCGTCCTTTGTGCACTCGCTGTCGCCGTGGCGCCGCTAGCGCTGGCCGACAGCCACGAGTTCCTGGAAGAAGCGAAGGTTCGGCTTCAGGCATTGGAGGAGAAATTCACAGGTCTGGCAGAAGCCACACCGGCCGACAAGTACACCTATCGCCCGGGTGAAGGCGTGCGGTCCACGAGCGAGGTGCTCCTGCATGTCGCAGGCGCGAACTACTTCGTGGCGCGGGCGTTCGGAACCGCCCCGCCAGAAGGGCTAAATCTTCGGGGCCTGCAGACTTCGACGACAGACAAGAAGGAAATCCAGGATCGGCTGAAGATGTCGTTCGAGCACTTGGCCGGCGCAATCGAAAAGGTGGGTGCGGGCGACGCCGAGAAAGCGATGAAGCTGTTCGGCAGCGACACGACCACGCGCGGCGCGCTGTGGGGAGCGATGGGCCACCTGAGCGAACACCTGGGGCAGAGCATCGCCTATGCGCGGGCCAGCGGAGTCGTGCCCCCCTGGAGTGAATAGAGTCCGAGGGCCTGCTAGAGTTCTATTGTGCTCAAGACTCTGAACACGGGCCTCGTGGCGCTGGCCCTGGCGGCCTCGCCCGGATTCGCCGCCGAGTTCTCGCTGGAGTCCGCGGAGGGATTGGAACTCGTCAATGTCTTGGCGGAACCGGACTCGCAGCAAGGTCGCAAGGGCCTCAAGGTGAGCGGTGATCCGAAAGTCCTGGAGGCTGCTGCCGCGAATCGGCGCGAAATGATGGCCGCCATGCGCGCTCGCGGCGAGCAGCCGAGGGGACCGGGCACGTTCGAGAGCCTCCGGACGAACCACCTTGCAATTGTCGAGGGGGTCGATTTCGGCAACGGCACGATCGAGCTGGAGGTATCGGGCCAGCCAGCACCGGGTGCCCAAGGCGGTGCACGCGGCTTCGTCGGCATCGCCTGGCGGCTTCAGGACGACAAGAAGACGTACGACTGCTTCTATCTCAGGCCTACCAACGGGCGCGCCAACGACCAGGAGAGACGGAATCACTCCGTGCAGTACATTTCACATCCGGAGTGGACCTGGTACCGGTTTCGCGGCGAGACTCCGAGCCGGTACGAAACCTACGCCGACATCGCGCCGGGCGAATGGATTCAGGTGAAGATCGTCGTCGATGGCGAGAAGGCGCACCTGCACGTCAACGGCGCGGAACAGCCGACGCTGATCGTCAACGATGTGAAGTCAGGACCGGATGCATCGGGCAAGGTCGCCCTCTGGCTCGAGGGCTCGACCGTGGCCCACTACCGCAACCTGAAGATCACCCCGAGCGACTAGCCGGGCGGGGCGATTTCGGCTGCGCGGTCCTTAGGCGCCGGCGTGTCGATCCCCTTCAAGCCTTGGTGTCTTCGCGGGGGTCGATCACGGCCAGCTCGTCGAACACTGCGAAATCGGCCGGATTGCAGGTCATGATCGCATTGAAGCCGTGCCTCAGCAAGGTTGCGGCTAGCAGAGTGTCCGCGATTCGCTTGCGGCCGAGCCTGTGTGCATCCAATAGGTCCAAGGCCAGATGCAACGCGCGAGCGTCGAGAGACAGACAATCCACGTTGGTCCGACCGAGATAGCCCCTCGCGAGCGCGAGAGCCCCCACCATGGCTACTGGCGGGTCGAAGCGTCGCGGATCCGTGATGACGTGGACGAACTCGTGCAGCACGCCGGCCGTCAGCGCAAACTGCCAGCTATCGTCGGCTAGACCGGCCCGCAGGTACGCCCGCACCGTCTCGCTCTCGGGGAAGACAGGCAAGTGGGCGTAGACAAGGACATTGGTGTCAACCCCGCAACGCATGGGTCACACGTCGCTGCTCCGGGGGATTCCGGCAAAGGCCTCGTCGTAGATCTCGCCACGATCAGGCAGACCGTCCACGGGGCGGTGGCCAACCAGCACCGGAACTTCGCGAAGCGCCACCCGTCGCTCCAGATGTTCCCGACGATACTGGGCCATTGCGTCGCGAATCAGCTGGGCGATGGAACAGCCCTGCGCTCTGGCCGCATGCCGAAAGCTCTCGTAGTCTGAGCTCAATACTGTGACCGATATTGTTTTCATATCAATAACAATATCATTCACGGATCCCGCCGGACAGCTCGGCGCATGCCGCCCGGATCACCGGGGTCTGCCGCGTGGACCGGGGCCCCTCATCGGCTGCATTGGCCTGGAGCGCTCCCGCAGCCCCGGGCCTGCCTGACCAAGGCGCGACCGAAAGTCTCGGCGGAGAGGGGCTGGCGCAGGGCAGATTGACGTCGAGCAGGGAATCCGACTGCGATTTCATTGACGCTTGCCGTGCGCATGTGGCCGCACGTCAGCGCGCCATCGGCCCGGGAGCAGTTGTGCTAGCCTGACTACCGGATCTGCACGATGAGGCGTCGAGATTTCATCCGCAACACCCTTGCTGCCGGAGCGCCCGTAGCGGCGGTTCAGAAACGGCTGTTCGGTGCGACTGCCGGCTATTCGGAAAGCCCGACCCGGCGCTACGCGCAGGACGTCATCTCGCTCGGGCCTGACGGGCTCAGGACCTCGCGACTGGCGATGGGAACAGGTACCAGCGGATTCAGGGGCGCATCGAACCAGACGCGCAAGCTCGGGGTTCAGGGCCTGACTGACCTGTACCGCTACGGCTTCGACAACGGCGTGACATTCTGGGACACGGCCGACGGCTACGGGAGCCATCCCCACCTGAAGAGCGCCTTGCAGCACGTTCCCCGCGAAAAGGTCGTCATCATGACGAAATCGCTCTCGAAGACTGCCAAGGGTATGCGGGAGGACATCGAGCGGTTCCGCAGGGAACTCGGAACGGACTATATTGACCTGCTCCTCCTGCACGCGGTCCGCGAGGAGGACTGGCCGGTGCAGCGTCGCGGCGCCATGGACGTGATCAACGAGTACAAGGAAAAAGGGATCGTCAAGTCCCGGGGTATTTCCTGCCACTCGCTGCCCGCGCTGCGACAGGTGCACAGGGAGGAATTCATTGACGTGGACCTCGCCCGCGTCAACGCGATCGGGGCGAGGATGGACGCCGATCCCTCCACGGTGATCGAGGAGCTTTGCAAGATCAAGGCGGCGGGCAAGGGAGTGATCGGAATGAAGATCCTGGGCGAGGGCGTCTTGCGGAACCGGGTCGGCGAAGCGCTGCAGCACGCCATGGCCCTGGACTGCATCGACTGCTTCACCATCGGGGCCGAGAACCGGTTTGAACTCGCCGACCTGATCCGGAAGATTCCGGAGGCTTCGACCCTCGGCTGGCAAACATAGAATAGGAGGTCTTGATGAGATTGATGCTCTGGAGCGGGCTTCTGCTCGCTGTTACAGTCGGGCTTGCGGGCTGCGGAGAGGCTCCCGAGCCTGCCGCCAGTGCTGCAGAGGAGCCGGCGTCGACCGCGCCGGCCGAACCGACGGAACTCGACGTGGAAGAGGTCGCCGCGCGCCTGGACGCAGGCGAGGACATCACGCTGCTAGACGTGCGCACCAGCGAAGAGCTGGAACGCGACGGCGCCATCGAGGGCTACCTGCATATTCCCATCGGCGACTTGGAGACACGGCTCGCGGAGGTCCCCAAGGACAAGCCGATCGTGGCCTATTGACAGCGCGGCGGTAGGGCCTCCCGTGCGGCGGCCATCCTTCGCGAGAACGGTTACGAGGGCGAAATCCAGACCGGCGGGATCCAGGCTTGGAAGGCCGCCGGAAAACCGGTGGTCCAGCCCGGGCAGTAGATCCCAGCACAGGGAATCAGCGGCCAGCACGCATCCTCGACGGGTTTCCGGGCGCGTATTCTGCTGATATAGTTTGGCCATGCGCCGCAGGCATTTTCTCGCCGCTTCCTGCGCGGCAGCCCTCCCGCTCCGCGCCAAGACCGGCTATCGGGTTGGGGTGATCGGCCATACAGGCCGTGGCAACTACGGCCACGGCATCGGAGATGTCTGGCCAGCGTTTCCGCAGACGCGCGTCGTAGCCGTCGCCGATCCCGATGAGGAGGGTCGCGCCAAGGCCAGGGAGCGCACCGGCGCTCCCGCCGCCTATGCCGACTTCCGCGAGCTGCTCGACAACGAGAACCCGGATATCGTCAGCATCTGTCCGAGGCATACCGACCAGAGGCTGGACATGGTGACCGCTGCCGCCAAGGCCGGCTGCCACATGTATCTCGAGAAGCCCTTCGCCGGGACGCTGACCGAAGCCGACCGGATGGTGGACGCCGTCCGCAAGGCCGGCGTCAAGGTCCAGCTGGCGCACCAGATGCGAACGTCGCCATTCACGCTGAAGGCACTCCAGATGATCGAGGCCGGGGAGATCGGCGAAATCCACGAGGTTCGGGGGCGCGGAAAGGAAGACTTCCGGGCGGGCGGCGAGGACCTGGTGGTGCTCGGATCGCACATCTTTGACATGATGCGGGCAATCCTCGGGGATCCTGAGTGGGTGTTCGCGCACATCACCTCGGCCGGTGAAGAACTCGGGTACGATCATCTCCGCAAGCCGAACGAGCCGATCGGGCCAGTGGCCGGACGCCAAATGGCCGCGATGTTCTCGTTCGGCGAGGGAACGCACGGGTACTTCGCGACAAAGAAGTCGAGTTCGACGCACCCGTGGCGTTTCGGCACCCATGTCTACGGAAGCAAGGGCCGGATCTTCCTGCCGAACGAGATCTACACCGAGAAATCGGAAGGCTTCGTTCTGCGCACTCCCGCCTGGCTCTCCGGCCGGGGACGGGAGTGGGCGCCGATCGAGCCCGATCACCGGAGCTTCGGGAGCGAGCGCTACCTGACAGCGAACGCGCTCATGGTCGAAGACTTGCTTAATGCGATCGAGAACGACCGGGAACCCGCCTGCAGCGAGCGGGCAGGCCGCTGGACGGTCGAGATGACGCAGGGCATGTACGCCTCGCAGCTCGACCGGGCGGTGAAGGACTTCCCGCTCAAGGACCGTGAGCACCCGCTCGAGCGGCTTCGCGCGAACCGCGGCCCGAGACGCTAGATCACGCCGCGACGGCCGCCGCTGCCGACGAACCGCGGGTCCGCGGGCGTTCGCCGGTCCTTGTGAAACATCCGCCAGTTGTCGTAGACGACCTCGCCCACGTAGTAGGCATCACGATACCGACTGTGCATCTTCGGCAGCTCGGCCTCGTCGTCGGGATGCCGCAGTTTGGGGCTGAGCACGAAGTCCATGTACGTGAACGCCCTGAAGTTGTTTCCGTGAAAGGCGACTTCCGACATGACGGCGGGACACTCGCGGCGCATGATTGCAGCGGCTTCGTCGGCATCCGGGTCACTTGGCAGGCCGGCCATGATCCCCCCGATCGCTTCGAGCTCGTTCGCAACAGCCTGCTTGCAAGCGCTCCGCCAGACTCCGAGACGATAGCGGAACGCACCCAGTCGCGACCGAGCCATCTGGATGAGCACTAGCGCAGCGAGCGGCGGTAGGTATCTCATCGAGAAGCCCGCGTCGCCCCAGCCACGGTAGGCGGATACCCCCCAAATCGCAAGAATTGCGAGGGCCGCCGCAAGCGCCACGATCCCGGGCACAACCGAGCGGGTCACCACGAATCGCATGAAGAACGACTCGAGACTGTCCAGGAGCGCGGCCAGCGCCTCGCGCGCCCGGGCCGCCGCGTAGAACGACTTCTCAAGGGTCTCGTGGGCGGCCGCAGGCGGGTAGTAGAGAATGAACAGCTTGTCCGTCGGTACTGGCCGGCCACTGAAACTGCAATTCATGAAAGCTACAGGGCGGGACGCCTGCACCTTCCAGCCCGCGTCACCATCGTGCCGACGTGCAGATTCGAGAATATCACAGCGCCTTGGATCGGAGCTCCAGACGGGCCCGCTCGTTCCGCGCACGCCGGAGCGCACGGCCCGAACCGCTAGAATGCACGGCTATGCGGGATCTTCTGCAGCGGCTGCATGGATGCCGAACCATTGACTTGGCCCAGCCCTACTACGTGGGCATGCCGCACCACCCCAACCATCCACCGTACCTGTACGGCTTGAGCAAGGCGCACGGCGAAAGCTCCCGCGAGGGCGTGAGCGCAGCCGCGGAATCGATCGCGCTCGGCGGGCACGTGGGAACCCACATTGACGCGCTATGCCATTTCTCCCTTCGGGGCAAGCTCTTTGGTGGCGCCGACGCCATCGGCTGCCAGTCCTACGCCTCCGGGCTCTCGCTGCACCATGTCGACACGATCGAGCCGATCTTCCGGCGCGGGATCCTGCTCGATGTGGCCCGTTGCGAGGGATTCGACGTCTTGCCCGAGGATTTTGCCGTGGACGCGGACTGCCTGTACAGAGCGGAGAAGCGAGCCGGAATCCAAGCCGGAGCCGGGGACGTTGCCCTCGTCCGAACCGGCTGGGGTCGCTATTGGGGCGACGCGGCCCGCTTCCTCAACAACATGCGGTGTCCCGGGGTCAATCGCGAGGCAGCGGAGTGGCTCAGCGACAAGCAAGTGTTTGCCGGGGGATCCGACACCATCGCTTTCGAGTTCCTCCCTGCACCGACGATGCCGGTCCACATCCACCTTCTGGTGAAGAGCGGCATCCACATCATCGAGGCGCTTGATCTCGAGACACTCTCGGACGAAGGCGTGCACGAGTTCGTCTTTGCGGCCTCGCCGTTGAGGATTCGCGGCGGCACGGGCTCACCGATCCGTCCCGTCGCGCTGGCCGTTCGGTGAATTCCAACGGACGGACGGATTCGGATACCCGAGCCATCTTTTCTCGCGTCGCATAAGCTCCTCGATCTAAACCACTTGCGACCGCTTGATTGAACGGCGAAAAAAAATTCTACAAAATCTCGTAGATTCGCTTGCCAAGGGCTATGAGATTCGGTAGAGTAACTACAGCCGGGGGGGTCAACCCCACCAACGCATACTAATCCTCAACCAAAGACCCCTGAAACAGCCCCTCCGGCACCTATTTCCAAGACGCCAGGCCGCAACCGCTGCCTGGCGTTTTCTTTTGGTTCCGCAGGAGGACACCTCGATTGGCAGGGCTCGCGCCGCTCGGCTATGCTGTCTTTGCACCAAGCGCGGACCGGTCGTCCCGCGACAAATTGTTGCAAGGTCGCGGCGCCGCATACAGTCCCGCATCGGCCCGCGAACGAACCCAGCATGCCCGGAAAACTTGTTGGAGGCATCTGCCTGATCGCTGCGCTCTCGGCGGTCGCCCCAGTGTGCGCAGGGGCCGAGCGCCCCACCGCCCTGGAGGCGAAACAACTGCGCAATCCGGTCCCGTACTCGGCAGATGTCGCCCGAGAGGGCCGGAAGTCTTACCTGCGCCTCTGCCAGTACTGCCACGGGGCGGACGGCCGCGCGCAGGCGAACCCGGACTTCGAGGCCCCGAGCCTCCGCGACCCGACTGAATGGCGCTACGGTTCGACCGACGGAGAGCTCTTCGTGTCGATCAGGTTCGGCGCGGGGCATGACATGCCCCCATTCGGGAAGCAGCTGGACGACGAGCGGATCTGGCAGCTCGTTCACTACCTGAGGAGCATCGGTCCAAAGGAACTGCGGCCGGTCGAGACGGAACACACCAACTGAGAGGGCTAGGAGAGGGCCCGGGGAGAGAGACCATGTCAAGGATTCGAAACGGCGGAGCGAGCCCTGTGTCGAGACGCAACTTCGTTGCCAAAGGCGCTGTCGCGGCAGCGGTTGCGGCCGGAGCGAGCGCCAAGGCCTCCACGACGGAGCGGCGCGATGCAAACATCAAGATCCCGAGCGAGCTGCCGGGCAGCCTGTCGGAAGAGCCGCGGCCGGCGGAATTCCCGATGACGGGGGCCCAGATCTTTGCCAAGGCCTGCAAGGAGGAGGGTCTGGCGGCGCTGTTCTGCGCGCCGGGCAACTACGTTGTGATCAACTCCATTGCATCCGAGGGAATCCCCAGCTACGGCGGCCGGACGGAAGGCATGATGTGCTCCGCCGCGGACGGCTTCGCCCGGGTGACCGGAGAGGTTGTCGCCGCGTCCGGAACCGAGGGGCCCGGGTTCACGAACATGATCATGAACATCGCCGCCGCCAACTCGGCGCGGTCTCCGCTGCTGGTGCTGGCCAGCAACATGACGCTTGGCCTCGAGGATACCGAGCATGCCATTCAGCGGGTCTACCAGCAGCCCACCACCGAAGGCATGAAGAAGTACGGTAAAAGGCTGATCAACCCGGAGCGCGTCCACGAGTACGCCGGCTACGCTTTCCGCCAGCTAAAGAGCGGGGTCCCGCGGCCGGTCCACCTCGACTTCCCCGGGGAAGTCGCACGCCAGCAGTTCGAGAGTTCCGAGGACCTCCGGTACTTCTACGACAAGTCGAAGTACCGGACCGAATCGAGGCCTCATCCGTCTCCGAAGGAAATCGCCAAGGCCGCGACGATGATCGACAAGGCGGAACGGCCGATCATAGTCGCCAGCGCCGGCGTCTTTTACAGCAAGGCCTGGGATGCACTCAAGGCCGTCGCCGAGCGGGGGGACGTGGCGGTGGTGGAATCAGGCCCGAGCCGGGGGCATTTCGGCGACGACCACCCGCTTTCTGCCAACACGGCCCCGGACGCGCTGCTGAGTGCCGACCTCGTCGTTCTCGTGGGGCAGTACTGCATGCCAAACATCGGCGAGTATTCGTTCGATCCGGACGCGAGCTACATCCGCATTGACCCGGACGCGGCCGACATCGGGCGCAACCTCCCGATCGACCTCGGGATCGTCAGCTGCGAGAAAGCAGCGCTTGAGGCGCTGGCGGAGGGCCTGCCGAAGAGGACACGCCCGGCCTGGCGCGACGAGCTTGCTGCTGCCCGGTCCGCCTTCGAGGCGGAGAACGACGAGCACTACGGGCTAGGCCTGAAGTACAGCGAGCAGGCCGGCTGCGTCCATCCGGCCGTCATTGCCAAGGGTATCGAAGACCTTCTCTACAACGGCGACATCCCTAGGGAGCAGACCACGGTGGTCTCTGGGGGCTACGGGATCGCCCGCTACACCCGCCGTCGAATCCGGGCTTTCCGGCCCGGCCAGATCTGCAACGGAGCCTACCAGTACGGAGCGATCGGTCCCGACGTCGGCTACACGGTGGGCGCTGGGGCGGCAGTCCAGCAAGGCACGGGCCCGCAGGCCCCCTACAAGGGAGCTCCAGTCCTTGCGGTCACCGGCGACGCCGGTTTCGCGTACTCCGGAATGGAGATCGAGACGCTGAGCAAGTACCGTATACCAGCGATTCTGGTGGTCTACAACAACAATGCCTGGGGAGTCTGGCGGAGCGGAGCCAGTGGCGGCCGGAGTGACACGTCGCGTGCCCAGCATATGTACCTGTTCCAAGAGAACCTCCGCTACGAAAAGATCGGTGAAGCCCTCGGCGCTCGGGGCGAGTACGTGACCAAGGCCTCCGACTTCGCGCCCGCGCTGAAGCGCAGCTATGAAATCGCCGCGGCCGAAGGGATTTCAACCGTGATCAACTGCCAGGCGATCAAGGAATTCTGGAGTGCTCGCGACTATCCCCCGGGAATGCTCCAGAAGGTCGAGCCCGGATGCATGGCGTACTACCACTGATGGAGGACTGGTACGCTCCGGCCCGCAGCGTCGAGGCGCTGCTCAGGGATCGTGCCAACCGCGGGTTGTTCCGGTCTTTCGCTTCGAGAAAGGTCCGCGGCAGGCTCGATTGCTCGCTGGTCTGGCTGAGGGAGCAGCCGATTCGGATCGTCTTCGACCCGAGGCGAGGCAGGCTCGAGTTCAGGAACCTGCTACCGGGCCTGGCCCTCGGCTCGCCTCTGTACCGGGACCTGAAAAGCTTCCTGAATAGCCGTGCCGACGCTGGCTTACCGGGCCATCGGCGCCTCGACCCCGAGCGGCTGAAGGTGCGCAGTAGCAACCGCAAGGGGAGCGTCTCGATCGCGCTCGAGAGCTTGGACGGGGAGTGGGACTACCTCGTAGGAAAGGGCCTCAAGCTAGTCAACGAGATCTTTCTCGGATTCCTTCGCGGGCCTTACTACGAGTACATGGTCGAGAACTTCCAGGAACCGGAGGACTGACGGCCCGCCGATAGGGAATTCCCGGCGAATCCTGAGGCGCGAGAACGGCGCTGCCACGCAATGGAGTCAGAGATGAAAGTCAGATCCGCAGTCGCAATTGCCGCTGCCCTCACAACGCTCGCATGCCAGAGCGCGCCCGAGGGCACGGTGACATTCGAGAACGTCAACGTGCTTCCGATGGACGGCGAGCGCGTGCTGGAGGCACAGACCGTCGTGGTGTCCGAAGGCCGCATTGCCGCTATGGGCCCGTCGGGAGATGTCCGCCCTCCGCGAGGCGCCGAAGTCGTAGACGGTCGGGGCAAGTTCCTGATGCCGGGGTTCACAGAGATGCACGGGCACCTGCCCGGAGGAGACGCTCCCGCGGAGTACGTCGATCGCATCCTCTATCTGTTCCTGTCCAACGGCGTCACGACGGTCAGGGGGATGCTCGGGCACCCGACGCACTTGGATTTGCGCCGGCAAATCGAGGACGGAACCAGGCTGGGACCGACGATCTACGCCGCCGGACCCGCATTCCGCGGAACCCCCGACCTGACACAAGAGGAAGCGCGCAAGCGGGTGCGCGAGCAGCAGCAAGCCGGTTTTGACCTCCTCAAGATCCTGGAAGGCCTCAGCGCCGATGTCTACGACGCCATCGCGGACGAGGCCAAGAAGGCCGGAATTCCGTTCGGCGGGCACGTTCCCAACAATGTCGGCCTACTGCACGCGCTGGCGGCGGGCCAAGACAGCGTCGACCACCTGGACAACTACCTCGAAGCGCTGGAGTCCGATGACTCGCCAATCAGAAACGCCGATCCCCAGAGGCGTTCGCGGGAGCTGGGCTTGCATGCGGACGAGGCCAAGATCCCCTCCCTGGTCGGAGCTACCAAGCTCGCTGACGCTTCAGCCGTACCGACGATGGCGCTCTGGGAGACCTTCAACGCGGAACGGCCGGTCGAGTTCTATGCCGGGCTGGACGAGCTGAAGTATATGCCTCGAGAGGTAGTCGACGCCTGGTTCGGGTCCCAGGAAGGACGACGCGAACGTCTTGTTCCGGAGGCTGGAGCCAGAGTGATCGAGATCCGCAAGAAGGTCCTGCAGGCATTGCAGGATGAGGGGGCACGGATCGTATTCGGCACGGACGCACCGCAGATCTTCAACGTGCCCGGATTCTCCATCCACCGGGAGATGCGGATCATGGCCGACGCCGGCATGACGCCGTTCGAGATCCTCGCGTCGGGCACAAGGAATGCCGCCGAACACTTCAGCAGCGACGAATTCGGCTTGGTCGAGGTCGGTCGTCGTGGCGACCTGATCCTGCTCGAGGCCAATCCACTTGACGACGTGGCCAACATGGCCGAGCGAGCCGGGGTCATGGTGCGCGGGCGCTGGATGCCCGAGTCGGAGATCCAGGCGAGGCTGGCCGAGCTGGCTGGCGGGTGATTCGGGAAGAGCTTTCGGAGCGACCGGACTACCGCAGCCCGCGGAAAAACTGGGTGACGTCGTCAAGGAAGAGCTTGGGCTCCTCCATAGCGGCAAAGTGTCCGCCACGCGGCATCTCGGTCCACTGCACCACGTTGTAGCGAGCCTCCACCCACTTGCGTGGCGAGAAAAAGATCTCGCCCGGAAACACGGCAACTGCCGTGGGCACTTCCACGCGATCTGGCCTACGCCCGCTGCGCCTCGACTCGTAGTAGAGCCGCACCGCCGAGGGCATACTCTCGGTGACCCAGTAGAGCATGATGTTCGTCAGCAGCTGGTCCTTGGTGAAGCGGCTCTCGACATCGCCGTCACAGTCACTCCAGGTCCGGAACTTCTCGACAATCCACGCCGCCAGACCTGCCGGGGAATCATTCAATCCGTACGCAAGGGTCAGCGGCTTGCTGCCTTGGATGTTGCCGTAGGCGTTTTCGCCCTGCCACCAGGCAGCGCGTTCCTTGTGTCGCTTGAGTTCCCAGTCCGGAATCCCGGCCTCGGGGTCGGGCATTCCTTGGGGCGGGCCGCCGCCAACCATGTTGAGGTGGATGCCGATCAGCTTGTCCGGGTTGTCTCGTGCCAGCCACGACGAGACGCCCGAGCCCCAGTCTCCCCCTTGGGCGCCGTACCGTTCGTAACCCAGTTTCGCCATCAGCTTGGCGACGACGGCGGCAACGCCGTCCACGCTCATCCCGCGCTTGTGGGACGGGCCGGAGAACCCGTATCCCGGCATCGAGGGAAGGACCACGTGAAAGGCGTCCCCGGCCTTGCCGCCGTGGGCGACGGGGTCGGTCAAGGGGCCGATCACCTCCATGAACTCGTAGACCGAGCCGGGCCATCCGTGGGTGATGACGAGCGGCATCGCATCGGCTTCCTTCGAACGAACATGCACAAAGTGCATGTCGATACCGTCGACTTCAGTCTTGAAATGCGGAAGCGCATTAAGGGCTGCCTCCTGCTTGCGCCAGTCGTACTCGGTGCGCCAGTACTCCAGCAACTCCTCCATGTATGCCCGATCGGAGCCGTAGTCCCACCCCGAGCCGGGAATCTGGTTCGGCAGCCGCGTTCTCTCCAGGCGGGACTTCAGGTCCGCAAGCGCGGATTCTTCGACGTGGACCGTGAACTCCCGCACTTCGGCGTTTGCTCCCGCGGCGGACAAGACTAGCAGAATAGCGAAGGTGATTCGGAGCACGGCACCATTGTACGAACGGCGGGTTCCCGTGACCGCAGAGGGCGGGCCCGAACGATCAGTCTTGGTCCGGTTGACCAAGTGCCTGCCGGACTCGGCGCAACAGCGCCTCGACGCTCGCGGCCAAGCTTTGTCGGTCTAGCGGCTCGGCATTTTCAGTCATCGCCTCGTATCGGAACTGAACGGCGAACGGATTGAGGGCAATCAGTGCGCGGAAGCCTTCGGCGTCCGGCTCGCGGGCCTGAAGGACATCGAGCAGCACGCCAAGGTTTTGCGTCAGGGGAAAGACTTGACCATGAATCGCGAGCCACGCCTTTAGCGCCTTTTCTGCGGCCTGCTGCGCGTGAAATCCGGCGATCTCGTCGGAAAAGACTTCCTTGTCCGCCATGCCCCGCAGGGCACGCAAGTCGAGTTCGGCGGCCTTAATGAGCGCCCGGGCACACTTTCGGTCGCTCATAAAGGATCTCTCCCTCCCGCACAGCCCGCCCGACGACGTGATTGAGAGAATCGCGCCAGTACTCGACCTCGGGGCGGCTATACATGAGGATGTCGGTAGCAACTCCCATCCCGGACACCGCTTCATACGCCCGAACGGATTCGCGATACCGGCTCCGCTCCGCTCCGAATGGCTCGGATTGCACGACCAAAAGGTCGAAGTCGGAATCCGCGTTGTGCCTTCCTTGGGCGCGCGAGCCGAAGAGGATGATCTGTTCGGGATCGACGGCCTCGACGATGGCTCGCACCAAGCGTTCGACCACGGCACCGATCACCGACTGCATTCCTGCGGACTCCATGGCTCGACTGATTCTAATCCCGCTCTTGCTTGCCGACCCGATAGGCGTCCTGCAACCACGCTAGGACATCTTGGTCCAGTTCGTCGGGCTCTGTGAGGCGCAGGACGTGTACGTGCGCCTCGGGATTCAAGGTTTCGACGCGGCGGAAGCGAGGGCTTTCGCAGCGGCTCCGAAGCCAAAGGCTCAGGTCTACCCAGCGGGCCTTTGGCACGGCAACGGCGAACCGGACACGTACCATGAATCCAATCCTGTCGCGATAAGGCACCAGCGTTACCGGACCCAACTCCTCGATTCTGTCTTTGAGCCGATCAAAGAGTTCTCTAATCGCTGCGTGCTTGCCGGCAATCGGCGTTTCGAGGGAGTGCCTGCCGCAGGAGTGGTACTGGTTCCGGTTGACGAACTCGTTGCCGCAATCCGGGCATGTCCACAGCGGGCGTTCACGCTTGAACTCGGACCGGTTCGAAGGTGTCCCTTTGACGGCAGCCACGGTCTTTTGGATCCGCCTTGACCTGGCGTGCTGCGTTCTGGCGTCTTCGATAAACCGTATCCATTCGCGACGGCGAGAAGGCGAGAAGGCCCCAAACGTCTCCACCGCGCCCCGAGTCCTGCGCAGAGCCGCAGCGAGGTCGTCCGGCTCGTGCACCTCGTCATAGGGCACGGACTCGAGATCCAGCACCACTGTGTCACCGACACCGACCTTCGCTGCGGCTCGCGTCCCTCCGTTGATGTAGAGGCGCCGGATTCGGCCCCCGGGGGGGCCAGCGTCGCCTGAATCTGCGTTCCGTTGAGGGTGCCCCGCACCCGCACCCTGCCATGGACCGAATGGGGCGCCAAGGAGTACTCGGCGGCCCACGGAATGTCCACGCAGGGATTGAGCCCGTGCCTCTGGATGACAGACCGGAATTGCATTCTGGTCTCGGCCATCGCTGCTATGCTCTCACGATCCAGTCGAGCGAAACCCTGTGCGCGGCATCGGAGAAACCCGCTGCCTGCAGTGGTCTGCCAACCGCGAGACCTCGATATCCGAGGCCGTGCCGCCCGCAATTCCATGGGCCCGGCCCGGAACTCGCTGGCCCAGAGCACTGCTGGGTTCCGTCAATGCGGGCCACTCCGGCAGCGGCTGGCAGCTGGATCGTGGATCGGCCCGCCTTGCTATATTGTGCTCGGACGGCTGAGTTGGTACAGCGGGGGTTACCGCACCGAAGCGGCCGGTTCTTCAACTGCGCTAGAGAGCCGCGTCATGGATTCGAGGCATCGCAACGGCTGGCTGAGATCATCGCGGTGGCCTGGGAGCCCGCGAACCGCGGCGATTTCCGGAGCGGTTCTCGCCGCGACGCTCTGCATTGACGCGACTTGCTACGGGCAGGAGGCTGTCAGCTTACCGCCTCCCGCGACGGATCCCGTCGAATTCTCCCGGGACATCGAGCCGCTGCTCCGCACCCGTTGCCATGCCTGCCACGGCCCCTCCCTGCAAATGCAGGGCCTGCGCCTGGACCGAGGCGGTGATGCCCTACGGGGGAGCTATGCAGGACCCGTGATCGTGCCCGGCGAAAGCGCCAAGAGTAAGCTCGTCCTCATGGTCGCGGGGCTGGTCGAAGGCAAGCCGATGCCCCCCGAGGGCGACCGCCTCTCGCCAGACGAGGTCGGTCTTCTGCGGACCTGGATCGACCACGGAGCGGACTGGCCCGAATCCGCTGAGAATCTGTCTGAAACCGACCGGAACGGGTTGTCCCACTGGTCATTCCAGCCGTTGTCGCGCCCAGAGCTTCCAGCCGTCACGGACAAGTCCTGGCCTCGCAACGAGATCGACAGGTTCGTGCTGTCACGACTCGAGAAAGAGGGGCTTAAGCCATCTCCGCAGACCTCTAGGGAGACGTTGCTGCGGCGCCTGAGTCTGGACCTTACCGGGCTTCCGCCAACCCCCGCCGAACGGGAATCGTTCCTGTCGGACACCAGTCCGGATGCCTACGAGAACTTGGTTGACAGGCTGCTTGATTCACCGCACTACGCGGAGAAGTGGGCGCGATTCTGGCTCGACCTCGCACGGTATGCCGACAGTGACGGATTTCGCGGCGACAACTTCCGCCCCCACGCCTGGAGGTACCGGCACTGGGTGATCCAAGCCTTCGAACAGGACATGCCGTTCGACCGGTTCACGTTGGAGCAGATCGCCGGTGACCTGCTGGCGGACCGGACCGTCGACCAGCACGTTGCGACGGGATTCCACCGCAACACTCCCACGAATACGGAGGGAGGCTCGGACCCGGAAGAATGGCGCTTCGAGCAGGTCGTGAACCGCACGAATACCGTGGGCACGGTATGGCTCGGTCTCACCGTGGGATGCGCCCAGTGCCACGATCACAAATACGACCCGCTCACCCAGAAGGAGTACTACCGGCTCTTCGCGTTCTTCAACGACCTCGAGGAGGTCGATATCGACGCGCCCATGCCGGGCGAGCGCGGACCCTATCTCCGGGCGCTGCCCGCCTACCAGCGCCATCGCGGCCAGTTGCTGGAAGACCACGGAGTCTTCGAGCGGAAGCCGCCGTGGGAGAAGAAGGTGCTGTGGGCTGCGGACCATCCGGGCGAATCCGCCGAATGGGACGTGACGTTCGACGAGCTCCGAACTTACGTCAACCTCGGCGAGCGCATCATCCGCACACCCCCGGAGCGGCGCTCGGTGCGCCACGAGAAGGCGCTGACAGACTTCTTCGTAAGGGAATACCACAGAGTCCTTTCCAAGGATGAGTACGAGGATCTCGGCTACGCGGAACTCTCGAAGAAGCTCAGGGACCTCGATGGGTCCCTGCCCAGGTTCGGTGAGGCTCAGGCAGTGCACCTCGAGGAACGCCCGCGGCAGACTCATGTGTACCTCGGGGGAAGCTACAAGGCTCCGGGGGTACCGGTTGAACCGGGAATGCCACCATGGCTTGCCGGCCCCGGCGAGTCGCAGGGTCTCACTCGGATCGACCTCGCCGAGTGGCTGGTCTCGCCAGACAACCCCGTTACTGCGCGCGTTACGGTCAATCGCATCTGGCAGGAGCTCTTCGGCCGGGGACTGGTCCTGAGCTCCGAAAACCTCGGGTCTCAGGGCGACCGGCCCTCCCATCCGCTGCTGCTGGACTGGGTCGCCTCGGAATTCATCGATCGGGGGTGGAGTTGGAAGCGCCTAGTCAAGACGATGGCCATGTCCGCGACGTACCGCCAGTCGTCGGATTTCCGCGAGGACCTCGAGACGAGAGACCCGGGCAACTCGCTGCTAGCCAGGCAGGCGCGGCTGCGCCTGCCTGCGGAACTGATCCGGGACGCCTCTCTGGCGGTGAGCGGCCTGCTCGACACTCGGGTCGGCGGCAGGAGCGTCCGTCCGCCCCAGCCGGAGGGGGCGAGGCGAATGGGCAGCACGGACGATGGCGACTGGGTCGTTAGCGAGGGACCGGACCGCTACCGCAGAGGCATGTATATCCAGTACCAGCGGATGGCGCCCTACCCCCTGCTCAGTGCGTTCGACATGCCCGACACATACGAGACGGCCTGCCGCCGCGGGCGTACGAACACACCTCTCCAAGCGCTGAATCTGCTCAACGATCCGGTGTTTCTGGAAGCCGCGCAAGCCCTGGCGGAGCGCGCGGTGACGGAATTCGGCGTAGGCCTCTCAAACCGTCTGCGCCAGGTCTTCCGGCTTTGTCTCGCCCGCGATCCCGACCCGGCCGAAATGGATTTCCTGCAGATTTCATGGGATCGACAACGCGCGATTCTCGAACGGAATCCCGATTCCGTGCAGAAGCTGTTCGCGCTCGAGCTGCCCGGCGTGTCTCGCATCGAGGGTGCGACCTGGGTCGCGCTTGGGAGCGCCCTGCTCAACCTCGACGAGTTCCTCACAAGGGAGTGATCGCGATGAATCCGGTTGATTGCCAGCGCATCCTTGCCAGGAGGAGGTTCCTGGACAACTGCACCGGAGGCCTGGGCGCAGTCGCCCTGGCACATCTGCTGGGCATCGAGGGCAGGACTGCGGAGACGCGGGACGCCAATCCGATGGCCGTGAAGCAGCCGCATTACGAGGCCACGGCAACAAACGCGATCCTGATCTACCAGTCGGGAGCTCCCAGCCAGCTGGACCTCTTTGATCCCAAGCCCGGACTTGCGAAGTGGTCTGGCCAGGCCCTGCCGCCCTCGCTCACGAAGGATCTGAAGCTCGCCTTCATCAAGCCAAATGCCAAGATCATGCCGAGCGCGCGGACGTTCCGGCCCTATGGCCAGAGTGGCATGGAGTTCTCCGACTGGGTGCCGAACCTGGGTAGCTGCGCCGACGACCTATGCATGATCCGGACCATGCATACGGAGGCGTTCAACCACGATCCGGGCGCCTTGCTGCTGTCCACGGGGGTCACGCAGTTCGGACGGCCCTCGGTGGGGTCCTGGGTGGCGTACGGCCTCGGCAGCGAGTCGCGCGACCTCCCAGGATTTGTCGTGCTGGGCTCCGGAAAAGGGCCCAACGCAGGCTCGAACATCTGGTCGAATGGATTCCTCCCGTCCGCCTACCAAGGAACGAGATTCCGGTCGGTCGGGGACCCGATCCTCTACGTCTCAAACACCGAAGGAATCACGAACGAGCTGCAGCGGGCTCGCATCGACACCATCAGGCAGCTGAACCAGCGGCGGCTGGAAAAAACGGGCGACCAGGAGATCGCAGCCCGGATCGCATCGTACGAGCTGGCCTTCAGGATGCAGATCGCCGTGCCGCAGCTACTCGACCTCCAGGAAGAGCCGCAGCATGTCCTGGACTCCTATGGAATCGGCCAGGAGCCCACGCACGGCTACGCAACGAACTGCCTGCTGGCGCGTCGGATGGTTGAGCGCGGCGTGCGCTTCGTCATGCTGACCCACGGCGATTGGGACGACCACAAGGAGCTTGACAAGGGCCACACGCGGAACTGCGCCGCAGTCGACCAGCCCAGCGCCGCACTGATCAAGGACCTCAAGCAGCGGGGCTTGCTGGAGTCCACGCTGGTGATCTGGGCGAGCGAGTTCGGACGGACGCCGATGGGGCAAATGGACCGCCAGGACGAGGACCCGGGACGCGACCATCATCCCGACTGCTTCAGCATGTGGCTGGCGGGCGGGGGAATCGCAGCGGGAAGGATCGTCGGCAAGACCGACGAGATCGGTCTAAAGCCTGTCGAGGACAAGGTGCACGTCCACGATCTGCAGGCCACGATCCTGCACTGCCTGGGATTCGATCACGAGAAGCTGACCTACAGGCACCAAGGCCGTGACTTCCGACTGACCGATGTCGGGGGCCGGGTCGTCGAGAAGCTGCTGGCTTGAATCGGGGGGGGATTCCATCCGCCTGATCCGCTTTCGATGGACTCGCGCCTGCCCTGCGTTCTATGATGAACCTGTTGGCGAGCGGTTCGACCGATGGAGAAGACGACCAAATCCCAGATTCTCGAGCCCAGCGTTTTGGGCCCTACCATGATCGACGCCGCCAAGGAACACGTGTTCCAGCCCAAGCCCGTCAGCCGGTTCCCTTGCCGGATCTGCTCGATGCCCGGCGCGACGGATGACTCGGACGGTCTGTGCTGGGTCTGCCGGCGCCTGAAAATCAGCGCATGGCAGGGCTCAGACGTGCAGGACGCCGCTAGCGAATAGCGGATTCGCACCAGCGCGCTGCACCGGGAATAATCGGTTCAAGAGCAATCAGCGGAGTTGTATCGAAATGCGGGTCGGATTCGTCGGCTGGCGAGGAATGGTTGGGAGCGTCCTCTTGGAGAGGATGCGAGCGGAAGGGGACCTTCCGGGCCTCGAAGTCTTGTTCTTCAGCACGTCGAACGTTGGCGGAAGGGCCCCTGAGGGAGGCGTCTCGGATGCCCTTGGGGACGCCTTCGACATCCGCCAGCTTCGGAACTGCGATGTCATCCTCACCTGCCAGGGCGGCAGCTACACCTCGGAAGTCTACGAGAAGCTCCGCGACAGGGGCTGGGACGGATATTGGATCGATGCCTCGTCGACGCTCCGGATGCGACCGGATGCGACGCTTGTCCTGGACCCTGTTAACGGGCAGGGGATTCGGAGGCAGCTGGAAAGCGGCTGCCGGAATTTCATTGGTGCAAACTGCACCGTTAGCCTCCTGCTGATGGCCATCGTCGGGCTGTATCGCGCGGAACTGGTCGAATGGGTCAGCACCATGACGTACCAGGCAGTTTCGGGCGCTGGCGCTCGCAAGCTGTCGGAACTTGCGCTGCAGATCCGTCATATGAGCGTCCCGGAATCGGATCTTACAGCGATGAGCAGCCTGGAGGCCGAACAGGCCATAACCGGAGCGCAGCGCTCGGATTCACTTCCCGCTCTCGAGATCGGAGCCCCCCTGGCGTGCAACGTGCTTCCGTGGATTGACCGGGCCGTGAGCGACGGACAGACCCGCGAGGAATGGAAGGCCAGCGTCGAGGCGAGCAGGCTGCTGGAAGCCGATCCCCCCGTGAAGATCGACGGAACCTGCGTCCGGGTCGATGCCTTGCGGTGCCACAGCCAGGCGCTGTGCATCAAGCTGAACCGAGACGTGCCTCTCGAGGAGGTCCAAGATATCCTGCGCGGAGGCAACCGCTGGGTGCGGGTGGTCGAGAACTCCAAGGAAGCGACCCTTGGCCAGCTGACGCCCGCCGCGGTGGCCGGCAAGCTGGAGGTCGCCGTGGGTCGCGTCCGGAAGCTGAACCTGGGACCGTCGTTCCTTGGCGCCTTCACGGTTGGCGACCAGTTGCTCTGGGGCGCCGCCGAGCCTCTCAGGCGCATGCTCCTGATGCTCAGCGAGCACCGCGGGTAGGTCCTGGAATCCGGTCCGGACCATTGACTCGAGCCCCCTGGGGGACGGCCGCACCGAGCCGAGGAGTCCAACCGATACGCGTCAGTCGGCCGCGAACGGTCCAGCGGGTTCAGTCTGAACAAACACTTCGGCGTTTTCTCGGGTTTTCCCGCAAAAACTGCGTCCATCCACTTGCTAGACAGAGAAGAAAAAGCGAAAATCAATGCATGGACAGTGTATCACCGATCGGCATCGCGGCCCTGGCTGAAAGCGGCAAGGTTCTCGCCACCAAACGGGCCGTCGAATACCGGAGCCTCCCATCAAGGAGCATCCTGAACCGGTGCGCAAACCCTCGCATGCCCTTCCGCTGGACTGTCAACCCGTACCGCGGGTGCGAGATCGGCTGCCACTACTGCTACGCGGTCTATACACACAAGTACTTGGGAATCGAGGATCCAGCGCAATTCGATTCGCTTGTGTTCTCGAAAGAGCAAGCGAAGCAACTCCTCGAGCGAGAGCTTGCGCGGGGCGTCGAAGGACCGATCGCCATCGGCACTGGAACGGATCCGTACCAGCCAGCCGAGCGACGCTTCGAGACCACGCGGGGCATCCTCGAGGCGTTTTCCCAGTTCTCGGGGTCGACAATCGGAATCACGACAAAGTCCGACCTGATCCTGAGAGACCTTGATCTGCTGGGACGCATCGCCGCCCGGAACGAGTTGCACGTCAATATCACGATCACCACGATGGATGATGCCTTGGCACGGTTGCTGGAACCGCGTGCAGTGCGCCCCGAAAGGCGCATTGAATCGATTCGCCGGCTGCGCTGGAGAGGGATCCAGGCGGGCGTGTTCAGCGCTCCGGTCCTGCCCTTGCTGACCGACACGCAGGAAATTCTGGGTGCTGTCGCCGCGCATGCGAAACGCGCGGACGCCTCGTACTGGACAGCGAACCCGCTGTTTCTCCAGCCCGCCGCCAGGAAGCGGCTGATGCCCTTCCTCGAGAAGCGGTTTCCCGACCTAGCCGAGCGTTACCGCTCGCACTTCCGCCGCGGGGCGTATGTCTCTCCCGGGTATCGGGAATGGCTAGCCGAGCGCGTCGAGCGGATTCGGCGCCGTCACGGGCTTGCCAGTACGATCCCGTGTCACGACAACACCGGGGCGGAAACGCTCCAGGGAAATCTCTTTGACGAATTGACGGCCGGCAAGGCTCGTGCCTCCCGCGGTCCCGCGAGCGCGACGACACTTGACCGCGCCTGCAGTGGAACGAAGCGCAGTTGCGAGAGTGGAGCGGATCTGCAAGGGCCCCGATGTGCTGCTTGACCGCGTGCGAAAGCCTGGATTCGCTCGAGTGCCATTCGATCATCGCCGCGACCAGACCGTCCCGTCCGGCGACCACGGTGGTCGGAATTGTCCACACGCCCTTGTTCTGAAACACCTCGCCGTCGGCATTCTACGGCGAGGTGTTCGTTGTTCGTTTCTTTGCGAAAACGTCGCCGTTGCGGTCCGGATCCTCATCGCCCGTGCCGATCACTTCCAGGTCGTCTCGCGAATGCGGTGGATCAACACCCATGATCGTCGCGCGAAGGGGGGCTTGTGCAGTGGCACGAATGTTGGCGGATCGCTGTCGAGCGCCATCGAGACCGGCATAATCTTCCGCTTCCACTTCCAGCGGGCCAGAATCGGAGGCTGTGGCATCAAGATTCGGTCAGAAGTCGTGGTCCCTCGCTGACCGGCACTCATAGGTAAGCTGGGAACGCCTGCAGCCAAGAGGATCCCGGCTGGTCGGCCCAATAGATGGCCAGCTTCTGCCAAGCAGCCCGAGCAGCGACGATGGAAGATACCAGCAAGCCAGCTCGCCGCCTCGGCCTTATCCGTTCAGCTGGGCTCGCCGATCAAGGTCTTGAGCCGGAGTCGGAGGAAGTCCGCGAGAGCAGCGGTTTGAGAGCCCTTTCAAGGGCGCGGGCAGGCGTGTAGCCCTCCATTCGCTGTTGCAGCCGGCCTTCCCTGCCGATGATCAAGCTGGTTGGAATCGCGTTGATCTGGAAGCTCCGCATGACGCTGCCGTCCCTGTCGTGCAGCGAGGGGTAGCCGATTCGGTGCTGTTCCAAGTACGATCGCGTCTTGCTCGGATCCTCGTCACTCACTCCGAGCACGACAAGACCGTCGTCGGAACGCTGTTCGCGAAGCTGCTGGAGCTGTGGCAGCTCCCGGCGGCAGGGCTCGCACCATGACGCCCAGAAGTTCAGAAGTACGACTTGTCCACGCAGTTGCGACAGACTCCATGGCTCGCCATCCAACGCAGCGAGAGTGAAGTCCGGGGCTTGGTCACCTCTTTCCGGATGGGGCCCCTGCCCCCGCAGCGAGAAGGAGTCGGGCGGGCGGGTCCGCAGATCCTTGGCGAACCGGCGCGCGAACTCGTCGAGGATCGCGCGCCTCAGCTTCGCGTCGCGAGGAAGCGCCAGCTGCGAGCATCGGTGCGGATCGGCGGAATGCAAGCCCAGCCGCTGCCGGCTGCCGCGACTCGCGAGCCAACGAGACAGGTCCACCGCATGGGTCGCCCCGAGAAAACCCGCCAGGGAATAAGGGCCTAAGAGATAGAACAGGGGCACTCCTGGGAGCGTTGTGAGCCAGTAAGTCCTGTCGAAGAGCGACCAGCGCGCCGGCGCGTGAGTCCGCTGGAATCGGATACTCCCGTAGTCGAAACGCTCCGAATCGTGGCCGTGCAAATCGACGATCACGTGCCTGTCGGTGAAAACGAGCCGCGCCGGTCGCAGTTTCGCTCCCTCGATTCGAGCGCGGAGCCCTTTCGAATAGACCACTGGTTCTGGTTTCGGCACAGGACTCGCACCGACTGTTCCCAGGCAGAAGACGAGACTCAGCGCGATGCCGGCGGCCAAGATATTGCGTGTTCTGCCCATGAGAAACTCCTTCCTCGTTGTGGTCGCCCGCCAGCGAGTCGACGCATGTGGCCGCTGAAACGATCCGACGGACGCCTAGTTCACTCGAATAGACGAAGGGGGGGCGGGGAGCGAGTACGGAAATCGTCGGACGCGCTTGAGAAGTTCGGGACGGCGCCTGACGAACGCGGCTACCCGGGCGTAGCCCCACTCTGTTCGTTCTTGGTATGTGGGAGGTGGGTTGCCACCGGGAGCCTGAATTCCAAGGGCGGAGCGGTTTCGAAACGAGTTCCGGGAGATTTGAGCCCGGGAGGTCAAATGGCTATGATCGAAGATTCCGGGCGCGCTGTCAGACGCCGCCCCGCTTCGCAATGCCTTGGTTTCGCAAGGAGCACGAACCAAAGAGAGTCCACACAGAAGGGCTCTGGATCAAATGCGATTCGTGCTCCGTGCCGATATGGAAAAAGGACCTTGAAGCCCAGGCGATGGTCTGCGCGAAGTGCGGCTTCCACTTCAAGATCAATGCGCGCGAACGTCTGGAGATGCTCCTCGACGGCGGCAAGTGGGAGGAGATCTGCGGAGACCTCCGCTCGACTAACGCACTGCAATTCAAGGATCGCAAGCCCTACGAAGACCGGCTCGAGGACGCGAAGCAGAGAACTGGCCTGAATGATGCGGTCATCTGCGCTCTTGGCAAGCTGAAGGGCCACGAGGTCGTGATCTGCGCCATGGAGTACCGATTCATTGGAGGCAGCATGGGAGCGGTCGTTGGCGAGAAGCTCACCCGCGCGGCGGAATTGGCGGCCAGTGACGGCAAGCCCCTCGTGATCGTCTCCGCCTCGGGTGGAGCGCGCATGATGGAGGGCATGGTGAGCTTGGTGCAGATGGCGAAGGTCTCGGCCGCGCTGAAGAATCTCGCTCGAGCCAAGGTCCCCTACATCAGTGTCCTGACAGATCCGACCACGGGCGGGGTCACGGCGAGCTTCGCGATGCTGGGCGACCTGAATATCGCCGAGCCTGGCGCCCTGATCGGATTCGCAGGTCCAAGGGTCATCGAGCAGACGATCCGCCAGAAGCTGCCCAAGGGATTCCAGCGCTCGGAGTTCCTTCTGAAGCACGGCATGCTTGACGCCGTGGTGCCGCGGTCCGAACTCAAGGGGTACATAGGAAACGCCCTGGAGTTCTTCCGCGGTCCCGCCCACTGAGAGCGGATGCAGCCGCTGTATCCGTCGGTCCGGTACCTGTTCTCCCTGCTGGGCTCGATTCGCAAGGAGAGCTTCGGCTTGCACCGCATGGCTTGGCTCATGGACGAGCTCGGCAATCCGGAACGCGCACCTGGCATCATCCACGTGGCCGGAACAAATGGCAAGGGCTCTACGGCAGCGATGATCGAGAGTGGCCTTCGGAGGGCCGGCTATTCGACGGGACTCTATACGTCGCCCCACCTTTCCCGCCTCAACGAGAGGTTCCTCCTAGACGGCAAGGCGGTCTCGGACGATGCCCTTGAGACCGCGGCCGAACAGGTCCGCCAAGCGAACGAGCGGGTTGTGGCGCGGCATGGCCGCGGCTCACACCCTACGTTTTTCGAGTCAATCACCGCAGTCGCTCTGGTCCTGTTCGCACGCAACCAGGTCGATTTCAAGATCATCGAGACGGGACTCGGAGGCAGGCTCGACGCCAGCAACGTAGTAAGCCCGGAGATGGTGGTCATCACGAGAGTCGACCATGATCACGAACGCTACCTTGGCCGAGGGCTCCGTCGCATTGCCGCCGAGAAAGGCGCGATCGTCAAGCGCGCCTGCCTCGCCGTAATCGGCAGGCAGGCCCCGGAGGCCCGCGGCGTTCTTCTACGGTGCTGCTCAGACGCGAGCGCCGAGGTTCGCGACGTCGAGACGGAGTGGCAGATCCGCGATGCCTTGAGTGAGCGCGGCAGGTGGAGATTCACAGCGACGGGCCGGAAACGGTCGGTCTGCGCCGAGCTCGGCCTGGCGGGCAAGCACCAGATCGAGAACGCACTTACGGCGATCGCCGCGCTGGACGCTCTCGACATCCCCTCCGAATGGGTCGAATCCGGTTTGCGCGAGGCGAGGTGGCCCGGCCGGCTGGAGTTCGCGACGGGAGATCCACGAGTCCTTCTGGACGCCGCCCACAATCCGGACGGCGCGCGTGCGTTGGCGGATTTCCTGGGAGCGGAGGCCGGGGACCGTGAGGTCACGCTGATCTACGGATCGTCGAGAGACAAGGCGGTTGACGAGATTGCGGGCTGGATGTTTCCACTGGCCAACAGAGTCGTGCTGACGCGGTCCAGGGTCCAGCGATCCGCCAGCCCCCGCGCCCTGCTCGCCGCGGTCGGCCACCACCACTCCCGTATCGAGACCGCGCCCGACATCGAGGAGGCAATGCGGATAGCGGGCAGCAGTCGTGACAGCCGCGGATGGATCGTGGTCGCGGGGTCGATCTTCCTAGTCGGAGAAGCCCGGGATCTGCTCGGATAGAATCACAGATTGCGGTGGATGCGGGAAACCCTTAGCTTTCTCCGCTCCGTGTGCTGGATGATACCCATGCTCGCGGCGATCACCAGCGTCATGGGGTTGCTCTCGTTGCTCTCTTCGCTATTTGACAGCAAGGGCGAGCTCCAGCACCGGATCGCGAGGGCGTGGGGGCGCATGCTGATGAAGGTGTTTCTCGTGGAATTACGGGTACTGGGTAGCGGAAACCTCGAATCGGAAAGGCCGTACGTCTTTGCATCGAACCACTTCAGCCTGATCGATACACCGCTGATGTTCGGTTTCATGCCGCAAACGTTTCGGATCCTGGCCCGAGACGGGCTTTGGAAGATCCCCTTCATCGGATGGCACCTGAACCGCGCGGGGCATCTCCCCGTGAACCGCGTGAATCCGCGGGTGGCCGCTCGCAACATTGCCTACGCGGCCCAGAAGGTTGGAGGCGGTCGGTCGATTCTGGTGTTCCCGGAGGGAGGCCGCCGGAGGGGAGAGTCGATGCGGCCGTTCAAGACAGGTGCCGCCCATATCGCGATCCAAGCGCGCGTGCCGATCGTCCCGATGGCAATAGCGGGGACGGGCAGAGTGCTACCTCCAGGGTCATGGCACCTCCGGCCGGGCATCGTCGAGTTGCGGATCGGGAAACCGATCCCAACCGATGCGGAGGCCACCCTTACGGCACGAGCGCTAACGGACTCCCTGCGGCACGAGATCTCGAAGCTCGCCTCGCGCCCATTGCCAGCGGCCACAAACGATCGAGACACGAGGAAAGCATGCAGTACTGGCTAGGCATCGATATCGGAACGGGAGGATCGCGAGCGCTGCTCGTGGGACCTGACGGCAACGTCGCGTGCGGTGTGACAGCAGCTCACGAAGAGATCCTGATGCACCGCCCGCTGTGGGCCGAGCAGCGGCCCGGAAACTGGTGGAGCGCCGCTCGCGAAGCCATTCGCGGGGTGCTCGCCAAGGCTGGGGCGAGCGGCAGAGATGTCACCGGCATTGGTCTGTCCGGGCAGATGCACGGGCTTACGCTTCTGGACAGCTCCGACGCAGTGATCCGGCCGGCTCTGATCTGGTGCGACCAGCGCAGCCAGGAGCAGGTCGACTGGATCAATGCCACTGCGGGGGCTGACATGGTCCTGGAGCAGATCGCTAATCCAGTTCTGACGGGCTTTACGGCACCGAAGCTGCTCTGGGTTCGGGACCACGATCCAGCTAGCTACGAGCGGGTCCGCACAATGCTGCTACCCAAGGACTACATCCGCTTCAAGCTGACAGGGGAGTATGTGAGCGAAGTATCGGACGCGTCGGGTACAGCCTTGTTTGACGTGGTCGGGCGGCGGTGGGCCCGCCCATTGATCCACAAGCTCGGTATCGACGCGTCAATCCTGCCCGAGGTGGTCGAGTCACCGGAGCGAACCGGGCATGTCTCGGCGTCCGCAGCTGCCGACACCGGCCTCGCGGCCGGCACCCCGGTTGTAGGCGGAGGCGGGGATCAAGCCGCAAGTGCGGTCGGGAACGGGATCGTCGAATCGGGCTTGGTTTCGTGCACCATCGGGACCTCTGGCGTCGTGTTTTCGCATCTCGACGAGGCCGCTTACGACCCTGAGGGGCGGGTACATACGTTTTGCCACGCCGTGCCGGGGAAGTGGCACGTCATGGGCGTGACCCAAGGTGCGGGCCTAAGCTTGCAATGGTTCCGCAATCAGCTGGCGGGCGGCCTGACCGAGGAGGCTGAGGCGCGCGGGCTGGAAGCGTACGACCTGCTGACCGAGGAGGCGGCCGGAGTGCCGGCGGGCTCCGAGGGATTGATCTGGCTCCCGTATCTGATGGGCGAGCGAACGCCGCATCTCGACGCGTACGCGCGGGGCGGCTGGATCGGCATGACGGCGAAGCACACCCGCGCCCATCTCGTCCGGTCGATACTGGAGGGCGTGTCGTACAGCCTGAACGACTGCCTCGGCATCATCGAGTCTCTCGGAACCGAGATCGCGGCGGTGCGCGCGTCTGGCGGAGGAGCCAAGTCGGAGCTGTGGCGGACGATTCTGGCGGGAGTGTTCCAGAAGCCGATCGCAACCTTGCAAACACAGGAAGGATCCGCGTACGGCGCGGCGTTGCTCGCGATGGTGGGAACGGGAGAGTACGGGTCCGTGGAAGAGGCCTGCCAGACCGTGATCGTCGAGCAGCAGCGAACCGAGCCCGACCCGGTCCTGGCGACGACTTACGAGGATTGCTACGGATTGTTCCGGGAAGTCTATCCCGCCCTCAAAGGGATGTTCCCAAGAATGTGAGGCAAGACGGGCGCCCTGACGCATTGCGTTGCGGTTCGTTAGTCGTCACACTCTCGAAAGGAGCGGGCTGCGGAGTAGCGCGACGTCCGCGCTGGCCAGGGAGGGTCGAGCCGAGGGTCTAGAACGAGTAGAGCAGCGTGCCGGTCGCGACCGCCACTCCGCCGGCCCCCTCGAGTTCTTCCTCGTCTACCGGCAGATCGACCCGCCTGTAATACATCCCGTCAGGTCCCCGGAAAATCTCGATTTCTGCCGGTCGGGGCAGCTGGTTCTGGATCAGAGCCTCGGACAGCGGATCTTCCACGCAGCGCTGCAGGGCCCGCCGTAGGGGTCGGGCCCCGTAGCTGCGGTCCTCGAGCGTCTTGTCGAGAATGTGTTGCGCCGCATCCTCACTCAGCCGGATCTGAAGCCCCTTGCCAAGCAGGTTCTTGTTGACCTGGCCGACAAGCATCTGCACGATCGCGCGGAGATCCTCGTCGGTCAGCGACCGGAAAATGATGGTCTCGTCAAGACGGTTCAGGAACTCGGGGTTGAACGTCCGCTTGACTTCGCTTAGGACCTCTTGCTCGGCCTTGGAGTCGCTGTAATCTTTCGAACTGCCTTGGAACCCCATCGGGGTCTTGGTCTGCAGATGCCGAGCACCGATATTGGACGTCATCACGACGATGGTGTTCTTGAAGTCGACGGTATTCCCGAGGCCGTCGGTCAGCTGGCCGTCTTCGAAGACCTGCAGAAGGATGCTGAACAGATCCGGATGGGCCTTTTCGATTTCGTCCAGGAGGATGATCGAGTACGGAGCCCTCTTGACGCGCTCCGTCAGCTGGCCACCCTCCTCGTAGCCGACGTAGCCCGGCGGCGAGCCGATGAGTTTCGACACGGAGTGCTTTTCCATGAACTCAGACATGTCGAACCGGATCAGGGCCTTTTCGCTGCCGAACAGGCATTCTGCGAGTGCCCGGGCTACCTCGGTCTTGCCTACGCCCGTCGGTCCGAGGAACAGGAATGACCCGGCCGGGCGGTTGACGGGCTTGAGACCCGCCCGCGACCGGCGGATGGCCCTAGCGAGTGCGGAAATCGCGCTGTCCTGGCTGACGATGCGCTTGTGCAGGTCCTCCTCGATCCGGAGGAGCTTGTCCATCTCCTCTTCCTTGATCGAGGTCATCGGCACGCCCGTCCAGCGAGCGACGACTTCTTCGATGTCGTCCTTGCCGACGGTTGCCGTGACTGACTGCTCGAGATCCTGCTTCTTCTGCAGGCGACGGAGGTTCTCGCGCTCTTTGCGCTCCTCGTCCGAATAGAAGCGGGCTTTCTCGAACTCGTGGTTCGCGATCGCGTTTTCCATGCGGTTGACGATGAACTTGATCCGCTTGTGGATCTCGGCGGTCTCGTCCGACATCTTCGTCTGCTGGAGCTTGACTCGCGCGCCTGCTTCGTCGAGCAAGTCGATTGCCTTGTCCGGCAGGAAACGGTCCGGTATGTAGCGGATCGAGCTGTATACGGCCGACTCCACCGCGTCGTCGGTATAGACGACCGCGTGGAACTTCTCGTAGCGCTCCTTGATGCCGATCAGCACCTGGATCGCTTCCTCTTCTGTCGGAGGGCTGACCTTGACGGCTTGAAAGCGCCTCTCCAGCGAGCGGTCTTTTTCGATCGACTTGCGAAACTCGCTCGGGGTCGTCGCGCCGATGCATTGCAACTCTCCGCGCGACAGTGCCGGCTTCAGGATGTTTGCCGCGTCGAGGGACCCCTCGGCCGATCCCGCTCCGACCAACGTGTGCAGCTCGTCGATGAAGATGATGGAGTTCCGATTCTCCATCAGCTCCTTCATGATGGTCTTGAGCCGCTCCTCGAACTGGCCGCGATACTTTGTCCCGGCAACGATCAACGAAAGATCGAGCGACAGGATGCGCTTCTCGGAAAGGAAGGGCAGTACGATGCCGCTCGCAATGCGCTGGGCGAGGCCTTCGACGATGGCTGTCTTGCCAACGCCCGGCTCCCCGATGAGCACTGGGTTGTTCTTGGTCCGCCTGCAGAGGATCTGCACGACCCTCTCAAGCTCAACGTCGCGCCCGATCAGGGGGTCCAGTTTCCCGTCGGCCGCTTCCTGCGTCAGGTCTCGACTGAACTCGGCGAGCATCGAGCCTTCTTTCGGGCGGCTGGAGAGCATCTTTTCCGACTGGACGCGCGCGAGTTCCTCTCGAATCGTGGAGAGGCGCAAGCCGCGCTCGTGGAGAATCTCTGCCGCAAAGCAACGTTCCTCGCGCAGGAGGCCCAGCAGCAGGTGCTCTGTTCCGATGTGCTTGTGGGAAAGTCTCTCGGCCTCTTCAGCAGCGTAAGCAAGGACGCGCTTGCACTCGTGGCTGAGCGGAAGGTCCACGGAAGTCGACACCTTCTCGCGGATCGTCGTGTGCGCTTCGATCTGCTTGCGGATCGAGTCGACCGCAGCGTGCGACCGCAGGAACCGGTTCGCCAGTGCCTTGTCTTCTCGAATCAAGCCGAGCAGCAGATGCTCGGTCTCGATATACGGACTGCCGAATTGGCTGGCCTCGTAACGGGCAAAGAAAATCACCCGGCGGGCCTTCTCCGTATAGCGTTCGAACATTCGATTCGAATGTGCTACCCGGCGGGCTGCGAGTATCGCCCGGCGGGCGCCCGTCCTTCGTGGATCATCATGATAGCAAGGCGCGCCGGATAGCCCGGCGGCGGAGCGGTCCGTGTGGCGTCGCGACTCGCATCAAGAACTCGTTCCTTGATCCGCAACTCTTGAGGCTGCAGTCGGGCTCCAAGCGACTTTGAACCGGCGCGCCACCGGGAGCGTCGCGGCTCCGGACCAGCGGTCAGCGGGCCAGAAGCTCGCTCATGGTGAAGAGCGCCTCGAGCGAGCATCCCACTGCCGCGAGTGCCTCCGCGGCTCCCTGCTCGCGATCCACCATGCAGCAGGCCCCCAGGACTTCCATGCCGGCAGCCCTGACTCGGTGGATCGCCCGAACGGTCGACCCGCCAGTTGTGCAGACGTCGTCGAGCACCACGCATCTGACACCCTCAGTGCTAGGCAGTCCCTCGACCTGGCGTTTCCGCCCATGTCCCTTCTCCTCCTTGCGCACGACAAAGGCATTGAGCGGGTCAGGCGTTTCCTGGGATTCGCGGGCCACGGCGCATGCGACGGGGTCGGCCCCCATTGTCAAGCCTCCAACAGCTTCCGGGTTCCAGCCTCGAGTGCGGATCCTCTCTAGAACCAGGCGGCCGACGAGCGGCATCGCTTCGCCACGCAAGGTCGTCAAGCGGCAATCGACGTAAACATCGCTCCTTTCGCCGGAAGCCAGGACGAAATCCCCGCGCTTGATCGAATGACGCTGGAGTATCCGCTTCAGCCTCTCTCGGTCGCTCGATCCGCTCATACGGTCAGCCATCCAGCACGATGAGGAGAAGGAGTTTCGGCCCTAGAATGCCTGCACCTGTTCCAGGTAGCCGTCGTAGTTGCGCCGGATCTCGCCGAGCGAGTCGCCGCCGAATTTCTCGAGAAACGCGCCGGCCACCGTAAGGGCTACCATCGCTTCGCCAATCACTCCGGCCGCCGGTACGACAGCCACGTCGGAGCGCTCGTAAGCCGCCATAGCCGGTTCGCGGGTCGGCAGGTCCACCGATTCCAGCGGTCGTCGGAGCGTCGAGATCGGCTTGAGGTAGCCGCGGACCACCACGTCCTGACCGTTGGTGATGCCACCTTCGAGCCCGCCGGCCCTGTTGGAACCCCGGTAGAACTCGCGCTGGCCCTTGTTGTAGTGGATGGTGTCCTGCACCTTGGAACCCGGAGAAGCCGCGGCGAGGGCGGCCGAGCCAATCTCCGCGCCCTTTACCGCCTGCATCGAGACAACGGCCTGGGCCAGCCGCCCGTCCAGCTTCGAATTCCAGCTGGTGTGGGAGCCGAGCCCCGGCGGAGCACCGCGGACGATCACTTCGAATACGCCCCCGCGCGTGTCGCCGGTGACATAGGCCTCGTCCACGGCGGCCTTCATCCGTTGCTCGGTTTCCGGATCAACGCAGTTGAGAATCACGTCGTCCTTCGCAGCGAGCGCCCGGAGTTCCTCCCACGTCGCAGCACGCTCCAGTTCGACTCCCCCCACTGCAACGACATGGCTGAGGATCTCGATGCCAAATTCCGAGAGCAGCAGCTTGGCGAAGGCGCCCATAGCGACACGAGCGGCTGTCTCGCGGGCGCTGGCGCGCTCGAGAATGTAACGGGCCTCAGGGTAGTTGTACTTGATGCAACCCGCGAGGTCCGCGTGCCCGGGCCTCGGGCGGTTGACGGGCCTGGCATGCTCGTCAGACCCCTCGTAGTCCTCTACCGGAAGTGTCTCGGTCCAGTTCTTCCAATCACGGTTCCGGAGCAGCACCGCGATCGGCGAGCCAATCGTATTGCCGTGTCGGACACCAGAGACAACGTGCGCACGGTCGCTTTCTATCTTCATCCGTCCGCCGCGGCCATAGCCTTGCTGGCGACGCCAAAGATCGCGATTGATCCTGTCCAAATCAACCGGAACGCCGGCGGGCATCCCGGACAGGGTGGCGACTAGCGTCTCGCCATGAGACTCGCCGGCTGTGACGAAACGCAACATCCCTGGGGAACGGGGAAGGGCGGGAGAGAAGTTCCTATTATAGGCGTCAGGCCATGCGGCGATTGGTCGGCATCCACGCAGTTTCGGCCGCTCTGCGCTCGGCGCGGGAGTCCGGCACGGGGATCGACCGCGTTGTCATCGCCCAAGGCGCCAGGAATAGCAGACTGCAACCACTGATCGACGAGTGTCGCCGAATCGGGATCCCGGTTCGGTTCGAACCGCGCGCGGCCATGCAGCGACTCGCGGGCACCAGCGGCCACCAGAACGTCGTTGCTCTCGGAGCGGCGAGCCCGTTCCGGAAACTGGACAGTGTCCTCGAGAATGCCGACGAGCAATGCACTGTCGTCGTCCTCGACTCGGTCCAGGACCCACAAAACCTCGGCGCGATCATCCGAACGGCGGACGGTGCCGGCGCTGCAGCGGCCGTGATACCGGAAAGGCGGTCGGCAAGCCTGACCGAAGCGACGGCGAAGGCTGCCGCGGGAGCGCTGGAGTCCCTTCCGGTCGTCCGGGTCAAGAACCTTGGACGGGCGCTCGATCAGCTCAAGGAATCGGGCTTCTGGCTGTATGGCTTCAATGCAGAGGCCAACGCCGACTACGACACTGTCGAATACGCGAGTCGCAGCGCGCTCGTCGTGGGAGGCGAGAGCCGAGGCCTCCGAGCGAAGGTAGCGGAGCGATGCGACTTCCTGGTCCGCATACCCTTGGGGGGCAGCGTCTCGTCGCTCAACGTTTCGGTTGCGACTGGGATCGCGCTGTTCGAGGTCAATCGCCAGCAACGCGCCGGGTCCCGGAAACGTCCGTGATCGCGGCCCGGATGGAGGCGTCGGCGAGTGGGGGCAAAATCGACAGGTGCTCGGCCCCGCGCCTGCCGTGATCGGCCCGGACTGGCGGCCTATAATTTCCGGTATGACCATTGCCCAGGTCTTCCTGGCCGAATTCGACCACGAGATGCGCAACACCCGGCGGATGCTGGAATGCGTTCCGGACGAGGCGTTGGATTTCAAGCCGCATGCGAAGTCGATGACGATGGGACGCCTGGCGGGCCATGTCGCGGAGATGCCCGGATGGGGAGTTCACACGGCCGAATTGGACAAGCTCGATATCAGGCCCCCGGGCAGTCCGGCCCTCGAGCCGTTCGAGGCACCGAGCCAGAAAGCCGCCCTGAAGTTGTTCGACAAGCATGTCGCGGATGCCAGGCAGGCCATCGCCAGAGTTAGCGACGACGCCATGAGACTGCCCTGGACGCTGCTCATGACCGACAGGCCGGTTTTCACGATGCCGCGAATCACGGTCCTCAAGAGCATGGTTCTGAACCACATCATCCACCACCGAGCCCAATTGAGCGTCTACCTCAGAATGAACGACGTTGCCATCCCTGGGATGTACGGCCCCTCGGCCGACGAGATGTAAGGCCGCTGGCCGGGAAACCTGCCCCCTTAGCGACGAGCGTGATGGCGCTGTTCGAATCCCGATCGTATGGTCCCCAAGCAAAGCTGTTCGCGACTCCACAGTCGACCAGGCGGGGTGGAATCGAGCATGGCTGAGGGCTTTCTCTCGGAATTCGATCGCGAGATGAGCAGGACACGCCGAATGCTGGAAGGAGTGCGCGAAGATATGCTGCACTTCGCGCCTCACCCCAAATCCCTGACAGCCGGCCAGCTGGCGGGGCATATCGCAGAGATGATCGGGTGGGGGAGACACGTTGCAGATCTCGACGAGTTCGACTACGACCCTCCGGGCGGACCACGGTACAGGCCGTTCGAACCGTCGACCCGGGCGAGCGTGCTGGAATCGTTCGACCGCAACTACCGGGACGCTCGGGAGGCGATTGCCAAGGTCAGCGACGAAGCCATGCTGGCCGGATGGACACTGCTGGAGGCTGGCCAGCCGGTTCTCAGCCTGCCGCGGATCGAAGTTCTGAAGCGGTACTTGGTGAACCACATCATCCACCACCGCGCGCAGCTTGGCGTATATCTGAGGCTGAACGACATTCCAGTGCCGGGCATGTACGGCCCCTCCGCGGACGAGACCTGACCACAGGGACCTGTCCCCGCCATCAACGTCAGCCTTTGCGGTCGTCCAGGAGTCGCTGCTGATACGCTGGAACGCCCGCGCTGCTTCCGTGTCCCGCCTCCGCAGAGTCTCGCTCGCCTCGTGGATCCTCGTTGCGATGGTGGCGGGCGTGTCCCTCGGCCTCTGGGCGCCGCACTGGGCGGAGCGGATCGAGTTCCTGAGCACCCTGTTCCTGCGCCTGATCCGCTCGATCATCGCTCCCGTGCTGGTGGGTGTGCTCATCCGGGCAATCGCCGGGGCTGGATCCATGGGAGCGCTGGGCCGGCTGGGCTGGAAGTCGGTGGTCTGCTTCGAATTCGCCACGACGATCGCTCTACTCCTCGGTTGGTTCAGCGTAATGCTGGCCAGCCCTGGAGATGGCCTGTCCCTGCGTGCCGCACCTGAGATGGAGTTCCAGGAACCCTCCGGATTCGTCGAAGCGCTCGAGAGCGCCGTTCCGACGAGCATTGTGGACGCCCTAGCGAGGGGCGATGTGCTGCAAATCGTCGTGTTCTGCTTCGTGTTCGGGATTGCATGCCTTTCGGTCGGACACCGGGCTCGACCGGTCGTGGACTTTGCCGATGCGCTCGCAGAAGTCGCGTTCCGCTACACCGATTACGTCATGTACTTGGCACCGCTTGCCGTGCTCGCGGCGGCCGCAAACGCGGTCGCGGGAGGCGGTTCCGCCGCCTTGGAGGGTCTGGTAGGATTTGCAGCCGTCGCCTGGGTAGCGCAAGGGCTCTTTCTCGGGGCAGTGCTGGCAGGCGGTCTGCTTCTTTGCGGCGTTCCGATGCGACGGTTCGCGCGTTTCGCCCGCGAGCCGTTCCTCGTCGGCTTCGCTACGACTTCGAGCGCCGCTGCCTTGCCCCAGACGCTCGAGAACCTGCAGCGGTTCGGCGTCCCACGGCGCATCCTCGGAGTGGTGGCCCCACTTAGTCTGAGCCTGAACCTGAACGGCAGCACGATTCACCTGGGGATGGCGACCCTATTCATCGCGCAAGCGGCCGGGATCGAGCTCTCGTGGCAGCAGCAGGCGGTCATCCTGCTGACGTTGAAGGTGACGAGCAAGGGGGTGGCCGGCGTTCCACGTGCCAACTTCGTGGTGCTGGCGGCCGTGTTCGAAGCCCATGGCCTGCCGATGGAAGGCCTCGGCATCCTGCTCGGAATCGATGCACTGATCGACCCGATCCGCACGAGCGTCAATGTGGCGAGCCACTGCGCCGCACCAACCGTCGTGTCCAGGTGGGAAGGCTGCACGTTCCCTGCCGGGAGCGGAGACGCCGCCCGGGACGCCAGCTGACCCGGTCGCTAAGAGAAGAGGCCGGGCAAAGAGACTACTGTGTCATCCATTGCTGGCGGCGAGGCCACTTCGGACCGTCCTCGAAGAACCGCACCCCGGTCCCGATGCGGTCATAGTCGCCAAGCTCCTCGCGGGCCCGGTCTGCCAGAGCAGTCAGGCGCGCCACGGCATCCGGATTCTCCGCGGCGACGTTATTCTGCTCGCCGATGTCGGTCTCAAGGTTGTAGAGCGAGAGCTCGGTGACCGGCTCGAGCAGTTCGCCGAGAAACGCGCCACCCTTGGAAAGGAGCCATTCCGATTCGTCGCGACCGGGACGGGGAAACACCAGCTTCCACGGGCCGCTACGGACCGCGTCCAGGTGTGTCTCCCGGTAGTAGTAGAACGCTTCGTGAGGGCTCTTCGCACCAGGTTCCCCGCGCATGAGGGACGCAATGTCGCGACCGTCGAGCGTCAGGTCCGCAGGAAGCTCGGCACCGGCCATCTTGATAAACGTCGGGAGCAGGTCCATGTTGGTAGCAATCTCGGCAGTCTCCGTGCCCGCGGGGATGTTTCCGGGACCCCACATCACGGTCGGCACCCGGATTCCGCCTTCCCAAGTGGTGGCTTTCTCCCCACGGAGAGGTCCGGACGAGCCGGCGTGCTCGGTGATTGCTGCGGTGTATTGCGGAAGGGAATGGTTGCTCCAGGGACCGTTGTCCGATGTGTAAACGACGATGGTGTCCTGATCAATCCCGAGCTTAACGAGGAGGTCGACGATTTCGCCCGTGCTGGCATCGAGTTCCTCGATTACGTCGCCGTAAAGACCGCGCTCCGAGCGTCCCCGAAACGGCTCGGTCACGCCCAGCACTACGTGTGGCATGGTGTGCGCGATGTAGAGGAAGAACGGCTTGTCTTGATTGGCGCGAATGAAGGCCAGCGCCTCGTCCGTGTAGCGCCGGGTGAGGTCATCGACTCCGGCCGACTCCTGGATCCGCTCCTCGTTGCGGTAAACCCAGTGAACCTCTCCGCTGTCGTTCGCACCAACGACGCCGAACCAGTAGTCGAAGCCACGCCTGACCGGATTCAGTTCGGGCTTGAATCCGCGGCGACGCAGCGTGATATCTACCTTGCCAATCATCCCCGTGGCATAGCCAGCATCCTGCAGCAACCTGGGTAGGAGGATCTCCTTCTCGTGGACGTACGGAAAGGTGTTCTTCTCGTTGCCGTATTCGGCCACCCGGATGGGATAGCTCCCGGTCAAGAGGGCCGTGCGCGAGGGCCCACAGACTGGCTGGGCGTAGAAATCGGTGAACTTCATGCCCTCGCGGGCCATCTGGTCGATACGCGGAGTCTTGAAGTCCGTGGCGCCGAAGACGCCGAGGTCCCCATAGCCCTGGTCGTCCGCGAACACGATGATGAAGTTGGGCCGCTTCGGTGCTTCGTCCGCGGGATGCGAGCATCGCACGACGATCATCGAGAGGGCAAGCGCAATCAGGATTGGACGAAGGTTCATGGATGTTCTACCGCAGCAGGGCTCGGAACAGTGTAGCGAGAGTCAGGCGCCAGGACGCTCCAAGCCGAAGCGGTCCGGGGCATCGGACATCTGGCAGGGAGCGTGAGCCGCGGACGACGGGCAGTCGGCCTGATGCTGGTGCCAGCCGGTCCGACCCGCAATGCTCCGCTCGCCTGCTGACCAGTCCCTGTCACGAAGAAGCGAAGCCGTCGTGTCCCTGAAGGGATGCCCGTTCAGTTCCGAGTACCGGCATTCATCGAGTAGACTGGGCCACCGGGATGCCGCACCATTCCTGGGCCCCTGACATGCTGGGGCGACTCTCCGCCTTGCGAGCAGCTCCGAGGACGAGCACGGAGGCAGGGAACAATGGACAACGACCGACTTGAGAGCGTTCTCGGGACGATGTTTGACGCTGAGGACCTTTGCGAAATCGGGGCGTACGAGGAGTCGATAGCCCTCTGCGACGAAATCCTGGCGGAGTGCCTGCAATCGGAGGATCCGGACACTTCCGGGGCCGTCGCCGAGACGATGCTGTTACGGGGAACGGCGTTGGCGGGGATGGAGCGTTACGAGGAAGAGCTGCGGGAATACGAGGAAGTCGCGAGGCGATTCGAGTCCGACGAATCGCCGGACCTCTCGGCTCTCGTCGCACGAGCGAGATTCAATGCGGCTGTTGTGACCGGGCAGTTGGGTCGGATCGACGAGTCCTCCGCACGATATGCTTCGTTCATCGAGCGATACCAGGGCGACAGGCAGCTCGAGATCCTGGAGCAAGTCGCCCGCGCGCTGTTGAACTGGGCGATCACCTTGCTCCACTCATCGAGCGAGAATGAAGCCCTCGCCCTCCTTGATGACCTGATCATGCGATACGGGGAGAGCGACGCACCAGAGTTCTACGTCACGGTCGTCAGGGCGCTCGCTTCGAAGGCGGCGCTGGAGCTTCAACTGGGGCAAGCGGCGGCAGCGATCGAATCGGCGAGCCGCGGAGTTGCGAAGTGCGGCCCGGAAATACCGGTCGAACGGTTCCATTGCCACGTAGTCCTCACGACCGCGCACTTGGTCGCGAAGGACACGCCCTCCGGCGTGAGGCAGATCGAGAGCATTCTCGAATTCCTGCCCGACCTTGACGGGCATCCCTGTGCCGAGGGATTCGGATTCATGTTGCGCACCATGGCTGAAACGATAGGGCGAGACCGCACGTTGGACATTGTCCGGGCATCGCCGTCCGCCGAGATGCTGTCACCGCTCATCGAAACGCTGAAGAGCGAAATCCGTCGAGAATCCGAGACGCTGAAGAGCATCGAGGAGATGGCCAAGGACTTGCAGGGGGACTTCGCGAGGTTTGGTCGCTTCGAGATCTAGCCACGTCAGCACGCGACGTAAGGGTTTCGAAACCAGTGGGCGCAGGATCACTCCCAGCCTTGAGCGGCCGGGCGGGGCCGGAACAAAGCGTGGCGGGTCCCGTTACGATACAGCGCGATGGGCCCCGTGCCGGTCAGTCCGACATCCGAGTGGCGGGCCTCGCCTCTCCGCCGATGTGGAATGTCATGGACTTGGGAGTTCCGTCCTTGTCTAGGTCGAACATGACCCTCGCAGCAGTCCAGCGAAGCGAAAACTCCTCTTTCGAATGAGGCAGGAGCTCGAGCGGCGGCAAGAGGCCGAACGCGACATACAGTGTCTCGCCCTCGCGAGTGACGACCGCCGGCAGTCCGCCATCCGGGTTGTACTTTCCGACGTAGCGGTCCAGTGTCAGCGGCGGCATCGTCATGATGGGCTTGGTCTGGTGGCCGTCGGGACCAGGTCGAGGCTCCTCCTCGAGCTCGCGAAGCCAGATGTTGCGGTAGAGGACGGGGTTGCCGTGATCCTGTAGGGAAAGCGGAAGACGGTCGGGGTGGGACTTGTACGGCAGGTGCTGGAGCCAGGACGTCGGTCCCCAGATCTCGGAGTTGTCCTGGACGAGGACGCCATTGTGCAAGACCGTGATACGGGCCGGCTGGGCAACGGACCCGTCAGGACGGAAGCGCGGGCGCCGGAACACAATGTCATACGCCTGCCATTCCCCGGCCGGACGACTGGCATTGACCAGCGGCGGGTACTGGCCATAGACAGCAGCCGCTTGGCCGTCTGTGTACGTGACGTTCTCGTGCGAGTCCAGAACCTGGACCTCGTACTTGCTCATGAGGAACACGCCGCTGTTGCCTCGGCCCTGGCCCTTGCCGCGCCCAGGAGTCGGCGCGGCCCATTCGATGTGCAGCTGGATGTCGCCGTACCCGTCGCGGGTGAACACCGGGCCGCCGCCGGGCACGGCCGCTAGGTTGCCGTCCTTGATGATCCACTTGGCCGCGCTGCCATCGGCTGCGCGCCAATTGGAGACGTCCGTCCCGTCGAACAGCACCACCGCATCGGATGGCGGCGGGACCGGCAACGTCATATTAGACTCGACGTTCCGCGGTGCGGGACGGGTCATGTCGTGGATCTTCCATCGGCTGGGAGATTGGGACGCCGCAGGCATCACGCAATAGATCGCGGCTACTGCTACGGCAGCGAATAGTGCATTGTTCCGGTTCATGGGATCCCTCCTTATCGGTTCGATTCTAGCCGCTCCGACCTCCGGAGAGAGGAGACAACGGTTCGGTCCGGCATTCTATGGCCTGGCAATGTTCGCTGCGCCCCTGCCGTTACGCTTCACAGCCCGGGCACTGGCACCTGAAGTCAATCCACGAACAGGAATTCGTTGCTTGCCAGCATGGCCCGCAGGAATCCGGCCCGCTTCTGTTCGGCGCTTCCGGCTGCCTCCGCGAAATAGGCCCGCGCCCTCGCGCGGTCCCCTAGCCCGGGCGGCCGCCCGAAGACGGTTCTCGTCGCCTTTTCCACGAATGCGTCTGGACGGTCAGCTCTCCGGCTCCAGCGCTCCGCCATTGTCTGCGCCTGCTCGTGCATGAAGTCCGAGTTCATGAGATACAGGGCCTGGAGGGTGGTGGTGGTCGACTTGCGCTCGCTCATCGGCAGATTCCCGTCCGGGCCGTCGAAAAGATCCAGGTACGGGTGCTTCTGGATACGAGGCTGCATGATGTAGACCGAGCGCCGGTTCGTCGGAAAGAACACCGAGAACGGCTCGTGCTGGCGGTAGAAGTACGTCTGCCGATGCGGGAACGGATGCCGGCCACCCCGCGAAAGATCGAGGTCGCCGCTAAACGCCAGTATCGAGTCGCGGATCTGCTCGGCGTCGAGCCGGCGGCGATTGAATCGCCAGAGACGCAGGTTCTGGGGATCCTTCCCGTAGTTCGCGTCGATGTCAAAACTGGCCTGCCGGTACGTGCGCGACTCGAGAATCAGCCGGTGCAGCGCCTTGACCGACCAGCCGCTATCGATGAAGTAGCGCGCCAGGTAATCGAGCAGGTCAGGATGGGTCGGAGGCGTGCCGCGGACGCCGAAATCGCTCGTCGTGGGCACGAGCCCGGCCCCGAAATGGTAGTGCCAGATTCGGTTCGCCATCACCCGTGCGGTAAGCGGGTTGTCCGGATCGGCAATCCAGTCTGCCAACAAGCGGCGTCCGCTGCCTTTGTGTCTTTCCGGAACCTCGGCGCCTCCAAGGATTTGCAGGAAGCCCCTCCGGACTGTCGCTCCGGGTACCTTCGGATCGCCTGCGCTGTGAATCGGCGAGTCCCTTACGGTTCCCTCGCGAATGGCGTACGCGGTCTCGAGCGGGGGCTCGGTGCGGGCGAAGACAGCGCGCTCGGCCCGCAATTCCTGCAATTCCTCCCACACGATCTCGCGGGAGCGCCCGGGTGTGGTGATCAGCTTGTTCTGAAACGACTGGTACTCCCGAAACTTCTCGCGCTCCCTGTCGTTCCAATTCGTGAGCTGCTGCGCGTACGAGGCCCGGATCTGCTTGGCCTCGTCCTCTCCCACCCGATAGACAAAGTCACTGCGGTTCGGCAGATGCTCCGCTCCCGGATGAGGGAATACGGAGCTGTCAAGGATTCCGTAGAGCCTGTAGTAGTCGGCCGTAGGGATGGGATCGAACTTGTGGTCGTGGCAGCGTGCGCATTGCACGCTGAGCCCGAGGAAAGTCTTGCCCAGGTTGTCGATGGTGTCTTCGAGCGTGATGTGGCGAAGCCGGTGCGGGCTGACGCCGATCCGCCGGGAAATCGCAAGATACCCGGTCGCCACGATCCGGTTCCATCGCTCCTGCTCGCCGTTGGAGTCCAACAGGTCTCCTGCAATCTGCTCCCGGATGAATTCGTCGTATGGCTTATCTTCCTGGAATGCCTGGATCACGTAGTTGCGGTACTTGTAAGCCTCCGGAACCGGGAAATCGCCAGAGTCGCCGGCCGTGTCGGCGTACCGCACGAGATCCAGCCAGTGGCGGCCCCAGCGCTCGCCGTACCGGGGCGAGTCCAGCAACCGTTCGACCAGCTCGCGGTAGGCATCTGAGGAATCATTCGCCAGGAACTCTTCGATTTCGGCAGGCATTGGCGGCAGTCCAGTCAGGTCGTAGGTGACGCGCCGAATCAATGTCCGCTTGTCCGCCAGTCCAGATGGCGCCAAGCGCGCTTCCTCGAGCCCGGCCAAGATGAATCGGTCGATCGCATTGAACGAGGCATGGGCTCCGTATTGCACCGGAACGGGCCCCGGATCCAGAGGCTGGAAGGACCAGTGCGCCTTGTGCTCCTCGCTGATCGCGTACTCCTTGAGCTCGGGCTCGGAAGCCTCCCAGGCGGCTCCATCGGCTACCCACTTCACCAGGTCGTCGATCTGAGCCTGGGGAAGCGGATCTTCCGGAGGCATCTTGAGAGTGCCTTCGTGTCGAATCGCATTGACGAGCAGGCTGGCGTCGGAATCCCCTGCCACCAAGGCTGGCCCGGACTTCCCGCCCTCGAGAAGGGCTTCGCGGGAATCCATCCGCAGGCCACCTTGAGGTTCCGTCGCATGGCAGCCGAGACACCTAGCTTCAAGCACGGGCCGGACGCGCGCCCGGAAGAACTCTAGCGGCGACGTCGGCCACGGCGCGCCCATCGCGATCCACTGGCTTAGGGACTCGACTTCGTGGGCCTCCAGCCGCATCCCCGTCGGAGGCATACCCATGCGGCCCTTGATGCCCTGAACGGCGTGGAGCAGAATGCTCTCCTGCGGGTTGCCGGGCTGAATTGCAGCTCCGGACTTGCCGCCCCTGAGCAAGCCTTCCCTGGAATCGAGACGCAGGCCGGCGGTGGCGTTCTCGGCATGGCAGCCATAGCAACGGCTGGCGAGAACCGGCCGAATCTTGGATTCGAAGAACTCCGACTCAGGAGCTGCCATCGTCAGCTGGGCCGTGCCGACAACGAGGATGAGCCACAAGCGGGTCACGGCCCCATTCTACATTTGCCATCCCCGCCCCATCCGGCGGTCGGAGGCGAGGGTCTTTGCCGGGCGACGCCAAATTGGTTGGACGAAGGAGGCAGATTGAACCGCAGACCAACCTTCTGGTCGCTTGCTTCAACCCCGGCACCGCCGGACAGTGACGGTTCCCGCCATCCTGCCGGCTGCGTAGCAAGAGTGTTCTCGTTGCGACCGATCGACACAATCGTGTGAATGCTGGCTAGAATCGGGCAATGCGCCCGTGGGGCCCCTCTTTGCTCGCGCTCGTCCTTCCGGGCTGCATCGTGCCGCAGGCGGACGTTTCGGGAGAACTCCAGGTCTGGCACACGGTCACGCTTGCTTTCGACGGACCCCAGACGTCCGAAATGGCCGAGCCCAATCCGTTCACGGACTTTCGGTTGGATGTGACGTTTACCGGGCCCGGCGGCGAAACGGTCGTACCGGGGTTCTACGCCGCCGATGGTCGCTCCGCGGAGACGTCGGCCGACTCGGGTTCGACGTGGCTGGTACGGTTCGCGCCAAACGCCGAGGGAAAGTGGCTCTACCGCGCCTCGTTTCGAACGGGTCCCGGGATCGCATTCGCCGAAAATGCTTCCGGAGGCCAGCCGGCGGCGTTTGACGGAGCGAGTGGGACCTTCATGGTGGAAGCATCCGACAAGCAGCCTCCGGACTTCCGTTCCCGCGGCCGCCTCGAATATGTCGGCGAGCGCTATCCGAGATTTGCCGGAGATGGCACGTACTTTCTCAAGGGCGGCACCGACAGCCCGGAGAATCTGCTGGCCTACGCGGAATTCGACGGGACTCGCGACCACGACGCCCGGTCGGGGCGACGGGAAGCCTTCCTGCATCGCTACGAACCGCACATCCAGGACTGGCGTGAAGGCGATCCTTCTTGGCAGGACGGCAAGGGCAGGGGGTTGGTCGGGGCGCTCAACTACCTGGCTTCCGAGAGAGTGAACTCGATCTACTTCCTGCCGCAAAACGTGGAAGGTGACGGCGACGACACTTGGCCTTGGGTCGACCGCACGACTTTCGATCGGTTCGACGTGAGCAAGCTCGAGCAGTGGGACATCGCTCTCTCACACGCTGGCCGCTTGGGAATCCTTCTCCATGTCGTCACGTCGGAGACGGAGAACGATCACCTGCTCGACGACGGCGACCTGGGCCCGCACCGCAAGCTCTACTACCGGGAACTTGTCGCCCGCTTCGCCCACCATCCCGCCCTGATTTGGAATCTCGGAGAAGAAAACACTAACTCCACCGAGCAGCGCAAAGCCCACGCGTCTGCCCTGCGATTGCTCGACCCGTACGATCACCCGGTCGTCATGCACACTCACGCGACGGTCGAGCACCATGAAAGGCACTACGCACCATTGCTTGGATTCGAGGATTTCGAGGGCGCGTCCATGCAGATTCGCGAAGACCCGGTCGTCCACAGTGCGCTCATCGAGTGGATGCGCAGGTCACGCGAAGCAGGCCGGCCCTGGATCGTCTCTTTTGACGAGCAGCGTACGGGCCGCGACGGCGTTGCACCCGATTCGGAGGATGAGTCCCGACACGACGAACGTCGCGACCATCTCTGGGCGACCCTAATGGCGGGGAGCTGGGGAATCGAATGGTACTTCGGATACATGTATCCGAACAATGACCTCGACCTTGAGGACTTCCGCTCGCGCGGACAGATCTGGTCGATGACCCGCCATGCGCTTGAGTTCTTTCATGCGCAGCTTCCGTTTCCAGAGATGGTACCGGCCGATCATCTGGCGCCGGAGGGTGGAGCATACGTACTCGCCAAGACTGGCGAGATTTACGCCGTGTATATCCCGTCGCGCGGGACGGCAAGGCTGGATCTGGAAGGAAACACGGGGGAGTTCGAAGTCTCTTGGTTCAACCCGGCCGAAGGGGGAGGTCTGGACGACGGTATCGCCGTGACCGGCCCGGGAATCGTTCGGCTAGGGCCGGCCCCAGGCCATCCCGCTCAGGACTGGGTCGCTCTCGTGCGCCGCGGCGGAAACTGACGGTCCGCGGGGACTATCTCGGCTCCTGGGCGCGGCCCCGGAAGCTGCTGAATCATGTGCGGGCGCCACCGACGAATGGAGACCGCAACCAGCCCGGAATATGCTCCAGGCGGACCTGTCCAAGAATGAGAGCGATGCAGTCGGTGGAAGCGTCCGTGATTCCACATCGACAGCCAAGCCACCGCTGGCTCAACAGTGGACTCAGGACCGAACAGCGTCGACCCGGCCGGTTGGCGAAGCTACAAGTGGCAACAAATAAAGGCCTTGCTCGTCGGCGGGGAGGGGCGTTGGCTCCGCACAGCAACGGACGGCTTTCTCGCACAGCATGCCGCCGAAAGGCTAGCGGGCATGCCAGCGGGTATAGTCGGTTCGATGCCTAGGTCAGACAAGACGAGTCGCCGCGAGTTCGCCGGAGGTTCGACCGCAGCGCTATTGGCTTCCTCTGCGGCGCTCTGGGGCTGCGGAGACGATGGCGACGAGGCGGCGCAGCCAACGCGCGTCTCGGAGTTCGACCATGCCGGGTTCGAGTTGCCGGGACGCGAAGACGTGTTCCACCCTCCCAACTGGGGGACTTCGACTCGCAGGAACTGGGATGGCAAGAACGTTATCGTCCTGATGCTGGACAGCTTCAGGTGGGATCACCTTGGCGCGTATGGAAACTCGAAGGTACCGACACCCAACCTTGACAGATTCGCGTCGCAATCGACTTTCTTTACGCATTCCTACCCCGAGGGTCTCCCGACAGTACCCGTTCGCACGAGCCTCCTGACAGGGCGGTTCACCTTTCCCTTTCGACGCTGGCAGGTCTTGTATCCCGAGGACCATCCCCTGCTTCCAGAGATCCTTTGGAGCGAGGGGTTCCGAACCTCCCTGGTCAGCGACACCTATCACCTGCACAAGCCGAGCTACGCGTTCTGCCGCGGATTCGATGACGTGAAATGGATCCGCGGCCAGGAGCAAGACCCGTACGTCCGGGACCCCGCCATCATCTCGTCGGTCAACGTCGACCCGTACTTCAAGCCACGAGGAACGCGGCCCAACGAATCCAACGAAACGCGGACCTACCTCGCCAACAGGCATGCCTGGAAGACGGACGAGGATCATTTCACACCGCGCGTAATGCGCTCGGCGCTGGACTGGCTCCGAACCCAACCGCTCAAGGAGAACCTGTTCCTGTGGGTTGACAATTTCTGCCCTCACGAGCCTTGGGATCCGCCGGAAAGCTATCTCAAGCTCGTGGACCCCGACTTCGCGACCTGGGCGGTTCGGAACATCTGTCCGGTGCCTGGCGACACCGAAGGCTACCTGGACAGCGACGAACTGGGCCAGGTCCTTTCGCTCTACGGGGCGGTCATCCGGTTCGTCGACGACTGGGTAGGCTACTTCCTGGGAGAGGTCGAGCGAATGGGCATGTTCGAAAACACCATGATCGTGATCCTGACCGATCATGGGGAGCCGTTCGGCGATCACGGAATCGTGCGCAAGGTCCGGCCTTGGGGCTATGAGGAACTGGCGCGAACGTTCCTGATGATCCGGGATCCTTCGGGCGGTGGCGTTCCGCGGGTCGATGGGTACACGCAGCAGACGGACGTCACGGCGACAATCCTGGACTGGCTCGGAATCGACAAGCCTGCGCACATGACTTCCCAAAGCCTGATGCCGCTCATCCGGGGCGACGAAGAGAAGATACGAGACGCCGCAGTCTGCTGCCACTACAACGAGAGCATCTCCATCCGCCACGACAATTGGAGCTACCACTGGTTCGTCGAGAACTCGCGAGCTAGGGTTTCGGACAGAAGCGCGATCACGAAGCACGGCCCGGAACTGTACAACCTCCGGGAGGATCCCTCCGAGCAGAACAATCTCGCCTCGCAGGAGCCCGATCGTGTGGCGGACCTGGACCGGCGGATGCGCGACCTCACGCAGCGGCTCCTGGACCACGAACAGGCTTAGCGGCAAGCGAGCCCTGAATTCGCGGAATCGAGGTTTCGGGGGGAAATTCGGGAATGGTGCTGGACCGAAGAGCGTGAGACATCCAGGAATCCCGTTCCGGCGTCCGCCTCTTGCCGCCCTCGCGGACCCGATGGTCGGAAACATACGATCCGCCGATCGGTTCATTGTGATGACGGGCCTAGTGCGTGGCGGACACGGCTATGCCATAAAGCGGTCGGCTCGGGACGATGGGCGAAAGCTGGACAGAAGGTGACAGCAAGATGTTCTTGAGGGATGCGGCGTGCTTTGTCCCGGAGCGCGAACTGCTCACCGAAAGCGCTTGCCGCCTGATTCCGACAGAGTCCCAATTCGATCTAGTCGATGAGCTTTGCTGCGGCAACGGACGGCTCAGCGAGGCAATTCTGGAAAGGCTGGATGAGGTCCGTCTGCTCGCGCTGGATGCGTCGGACACGATGCTGGAGGCCTGAAAGGACCGGACCGAGCGCTACGACAATCGAGTCGAGATTCGCCGGTTCGACCTCCTTCACACGGGACTGGCGGCGGTTCTGTGAAGCCCCGGGAGCGATCGTCTCCAGCTTCGCGATACACCATCTGGAAGACCGCGCCAAGCGGAGCCTGTTCCGCGACATGGCACGCCAGCTTGCGCCCGGCGGTGTCTTGGCCATCGACGACTTGGTTCGCCCGTCCAGCGAGGCTTGGACCCCGCTCGCCAGGTGACAATGTGACGAGGCGGTCAAGAGACGATCCATCCGACTCCGGGGAGACTTGTCGGGGTTCACATCGTTTCGCGCGGAGCGATGGAACCATCACCCTTTGGCCGATCCGGATCCGATGGGCCAGCCGGCTCGCCTTCTGGACGAGCTCCGATGGCTCTCAGAAGGAGGACTCAAGGACGTGGACGTGCATTGGTCGAAGGACGGTATGAGCCTCTTCAGCGGCGTTAGGCCGGTGTGACGAGGCGGCGGACTTGCCGATTCGAGACCGGCAGGTCAAGGCCTCCGAGCCAATCGGTGATCGAACGCCATCCTGCATCAAACGTCCCAAGCCGGACGATGCGGGCCCCGAGCAGGTCCACGCGTGCGGGTTTGACGGCTCTCCCACGCCGAAGGAGTGCCATCAACGGCAAATTGCTCGACAAATCCGCGAGAGCCAGCCTCTGGTTCTTGCGGCTGGACCGGCCGAAGCTTCTGGAGCGTTCCGTCGATATCCCGGGAATTCCGCATTTCGCTGCCTGAGTGGCGAATGCAGCAGTGCTTCCCCGGGGCTCTCGATTTCGGTCGGGCGGGCGAGTCGGTGGGTTCTGCCGGCTCTCGTCCTCGGAACCGCAACGATGGTGCCAAGCCAGGACTTGACGTTGCACGAGTCACGGACGGCCTTTCATACCGTCCGGCAAGCTCGAAGCGAGCATCTTTCGGACACGGGCCTGAACGGCCTCGACTGGAGTGCTTTCGAAGAGGTCCTCCTCCTCGCGACCGGTACCCGCTGGTGAGCACGGCGAGACAGGTAGTTGAGCCGCGCCAGGACGAGCGGTGGGGTCGAATACCGCTGTACCGTCTCGTCCCGCGAGAAGAGTTGTCCGAGAATGGTTGGACCTCCTTGCAGAAGAGCAGTGATCCCACCATGGTCCTTAAGGACCGGGTTATTCAGGCCAAACTACTCGATGTGGTCGGAAGACGAGGACGGGGAACCGGAGGGCAGGCCGCAAGGGAGCAGATGGGGTGCGAGGTCGAACGAAGACCGACGTCGGCCCAGCCCTAAGCGCTGCCCACAGGGTTGTTGCACAGCGTCAAGCGGTCCGCCAAGAATCCTCGACTCGTCGCAGACTCGCGGAAGCGTACCATGCGTTGCGTCTCAAGACGACGAATGCCACAACAGGTGGGCAACGACACGGTGCAAGACGCGAGTCGGAGTCTTGGCGGAGATCAAGGATGCCCAGATCCAGGCGTTCCAGGCCCGCAACTGGACTCCGTCAGCCGTGCGGTCCCGTCTAGCCCGCATTGTGGCCTCCGCGGCCCGCCAGGGGTTTCCGTTCCATACTACGGAGAGTTGCAGGGGACTTGTGAAGCGGTAGGTACTCGCCGCCGCGCCGACTTGGTGATGCCGGTGCTACCGGTAGTCCACTTAAGTGCCAAAGGCAGCGCTGCGTTCGCGTCCGGGCCGATGCCCTTTGTAGGGTCCGATGTGATTGTCCCGCGCAACGACCCAAAGAGGCGCGGCGAGAAGTGCGGGCGAGTGCCCAGCGCGGCAATACGTCGCTCCGTCCTAGGAATCGTCTTCATTCCGAATCCAGAGCAGGGGGAGACACGACAACGGTCCGGTCGCCGGGGCCTGCGGAGCTGGCGCGGGAGAGTCTGTGCGGGTAGGCGGGAGTCGTTCTCGCGATACGGGTCCGGTCGCACGCGGTCAAAGACGGCGCCTGGAGCCGCTCTTGCGGAGTCCACGCCATGAGCAGATCAAGAGGTCACCAAGGAGACCACGTGGCCACACTGCTATTCGCCTGGAACTCCACTGTGAACTGGATCACGCGCCTGGGTGATGGCTCCAAGCGCAACTCCGGGCCTAGTGCGAGCCGTCCCGCCGTCGGGGTGACAGCCTGGACTGGACGGCGCGCGACCTCGCGGGACCTCGTTGCAGGAGTGAGCGTCGCGCTGCTCATCATCCCGCAGAGCATGGCCTACGCCGAGCTAGCGGGTCTGCCAAGCATTCAGGGACTGTACGCATCCACGCTTCCCCTTATCGCTTGCGGACTATTTGCCTCATGCCCGTACCTTCAGACCGGTCCCGTTGCCCTTACCGCGCTCCTCACCCATGGTTCTTTGGTCACGATCACCACACAGGGAGCCAGCGAATACGCTGGAGCGGCTACTCTCCTCGCCCTCGTCGTTGGCCTGACACGCCTGGCCATTGCGACCGTGCGCGCGGGCAAGGTCACCTATCTGATGTCACAACCGGTCGTGCACGGGTTCACGTCGGGAGCGGTAATCCTCATCCTCCTGTCGCAGTTCCCGTCCGCGGTTGGGCTCTCTGTCTCCGGGGACAGCGGGCTCGTGGGCAACATGCTTCGGGTACTTGCCAGCCCTAGCGAATGGAACCTGATCTCCCTGTCGCTCACCATCCTGACCGTCGTCATCACTCTTTCGGCACGCTCGATCCACCCGTTGTTCCCAGGTGCACTGGCAGCTGTGATAGGGGGCGTGGTGTTCTCGCTTCTCGCGGACTATGAAGGTCCGGTTGTGGGAAGCATCGAAGGTGGAGCGCCTCCACTGAGCCTCGCGCTGCCTTGGCGTCATCTGCCCGCTCTCGTGTTCCCTGGAGTGGTAATCGCGTTGGTTGGCTTTGCCGAAACCGCCGCGATTGCTCGAAGTTTCGTCACTCAGGACCGGGCCCGCTGGAGCCCGGACCGCGAATTCCTGGCCCAAGGGGCGGCGAACCTCGTCGCGGGAATCTGTGGCGGCATGCCCGTAGACGGATCGCTGTCGCGCAGTAGCCTGAACCACCTGTCCGGGGCAGTCACCCGCTGGTCAGGGGCCGTCACGGGCCTGACCGTGCTCCTCTTCCTTCCCGTTGCCGGGATGCTCTCCGCGCTGCCTAGGGCCGTGCTGGCCGGAATTGTTATTGCGGCGGTGGCCGGTCTGGTTCGCCCGCGGCTGCTGCTGAGCGTATGGGCGATCTCGAGGATTCAGGCTCTGGTGATGTGGCTCACCCTCGGGCTCTGCCTCCTCTTGGCTCCGCGGGTCGAGGACGCCCTTCTCCTCGGCATCCTCATGTCGCTCGCCATCCACGTCTGGCGGGAACGACGGGCTGGTTTCGACAGCTGGATCGAAGACAACGTCCTGCACTTGGAAGTAACGGGCGTCCTCTGGTTCGCTTCGGCTCCCCGCCTAGAGGAAACGCTCCTTAGCCGTCTTGCCGACGCGCGCAGCTTCTCAAAAGTGATCTTTCACCTCGAGGGACTCGGGAGGATTGACTTGACCGGAGCCATGGTCCTCAAGCGCGCCGTGGAAGAGACGCGTGCGCTGGGGATTCCTGCGTCGCTGGAGCGGGTACCACCTCATGCACGCGAACTCATTGACAATGTCTTTGAGATGTCGCCGACTGCCAGCCCGTAGGAGGTGTTTGCACCTTCACCATGAAGCTCGCCGACGGCACAGCCTCGGCGAGTGTCAGGTCCAGAGATCCTCCTCTCTGCCAGTGTGTGACTCTTGGAGCGGTCGGTGAATCGAGAGGGTTGGATAAGAAACTTGGTTGAAACGCTGACTATACGGAATGTGTTGAAGCCATCCCAGCGAGGGCTCGTCGGGCACGGCCCGAGCGAGAATGATCGCGGCCAGTTACGAGACGCCTAAAGCTGGCGGTCGGCTGCGGAGCGAACTTCAACGCGACTTCCCAGCACTGACGAGATTAGCGAAGATCCGGTATGCTCCCGGCACTCCCGCGGGCAATTGACGGAACCACGAGTAACCAGTGAACACATACACCCCTTCGCCGTAACGCGCGTATAAGAGCCCGCCCTCCAACGATTCCTCTCCCGAATCGTTGCAGGCGATCACGGCTTCGTATCGCTCGTCCCAATCCGACATGAAATAGAGCCCCCGCTCCTGGACCCAGCCGTCGAAATCGCCAAGTGTGATCTTGTTGGGTCTCTGCAGCAGCGGATGCTCTGGTAGCAGGACCCGTACCTGCGCGTTCTCGTCGGTCACCCTGAGTCGGGAAGCCGTCATCGGATACGGTCCGAGCGTCGCGCTGCTCGCAGGTGCCGAACGCCTTCGGCCGAACGGAGCGGTGTTGTATTGCACAACGAGCGTTCCGCCATTCCGGACGTACTCAAGGACACGCTCGCGAGCCGCAACCAAGTCCGGACGAGTGTTCAGCGCTCGGATGCCGGCGACGATCGCGTCAAAGCGTGCCAAGTCGCTCGCGGCCAGGTCCTCAGCGGTCAGTAGCGTTACAGCTGCGCCCAAGAGCTCTAGGGCTTCGGGTATCTTGTCCCCGGCCCCCATCACGTAGCCGATTTTGGTCGCTAGCAATTCGACATCGACCCTCTCCACCCGCATTTCCGCCTTCGGGAATACGGGTGTGGCGGGAATATGCCCGTATTCGATTGTGCGCATCCCTGAGCGAATCGTCTTGCCGTTCACTGTCGCGGAGGCGGCCAGCTTGCCGCCCGAGCGCTGGCCGGGCGGAGTGACCCGGAAATCCACGGTCTGCTCCTGGCCGGCGCGGTCAAACCGTATCTCCAGCGACTCGGGCGACACTCCCCAGCCCTCGGGTGCGGCCAGCTTGACGGTTGCGAGGGCCTCGCCGGCATTCGACGACAGGCGCACGGGAATCTCGACAGGATCGTCGTTCGGGAACATCCTGTTCTCGCTGGCGAACGCAACCGTGACGGCTGGAACCACAGCCAACGGACGCCAACGCTCTCCAAGCGACGGATCCACCCATCGGTACACCACGCTCTTCTCGAAGCTGATCTCGGTGCCTTCAGGTGTCTCGAAACGGAAATAGGCGCGCAACACCGGGGCGGGGCCAGGGGTCACGACCGTGCTCCCGCACCGCCTGTCTTCGTCCTCCGGCCTCAGCCAATGGGGCTGCGAATAGCAAGCGTCCTCCGGGATCGGGACTTGCAGCACCCGCTCGGCCAAGCGATTGCGCTCCAATTTCGCCGACTCGTCGAGAGAAGCCGAGGCCGTGCCTTCCACGCGCACCCCGCGCCAAGTCCATGGGGGACCGACCCGGCTTACCGCCCGGGCGGTCACTCGGATCTCCCCTCCCGGGACCGCGTTCCACCGATCGGCGGAAGCATCAAGCCAGAGCCCGGAGGCCAGTTCGATCGCTTCCAGCAGCTCGCCCATCTCGTAGTCAACCTCTGGTCCAGAAATCGCCTTCATCTCCGTGTAGGCGGCTAGCAAGTGCGGCAGGACCTCTTGCGGCTTTCGCGAGTCCAGTTGGTCGCGCGCCATCGCGAGACTCGCGCCGACCTTCTCGCCACCCTCGATCCGGCTCCATCCAGTGTCGATACCTTCGAACAGACCGCCTTCCGCCCCGTCGCCCGCAACGTGCTCGAAGTATGTGGGCATACTACCCTTCCGCTGGCTCGTTCCCATTGCCTGGCTGCGGTGCATGCTGCGGCTCTCGCCCGCCACTTCGGCGTAGGACTTGCCTAGAACCGGATCGTAGGTGCCGAGTTCAACGGCGGTCCGGCCGGGTTGCCGGGCCGCAGCTTCTTCCATCCGGCGGTTGAAGGTCGGAACGTTGTAGTAATACCTCCGAGTGCGCCAGGCCGGAAGGCCAAGCTCTGGGAACCTGCGCGGGTCGGCCGCCGCCTCGAAGGCAACCGGGCCGGTCCAGCCGACCGCTGTGTGGTGTCCGTGCCCCCCGCTCCCGGGCCGTGGCGGGAACCGCGACACGATCACGTCGGGCCGGACCGTGCGGATCACCCGCACCATATCCCGCAGGAGCCGATCCTCCCCCCAGACGGTAAGGGCCTCTTCGGGTGTCTTGGTGTATCCAAAGTCGACGACGCTGGCAAACTCCTGCTCGCCCCCGTCGATCCGGCGTGCCTCGAGGAGCTCGTGCGTCCGGATGACGCCCATCAGCTCCCCTTGCTCCGTGCCGATCCGATTCTGCCCGCCCTCCCCTCGCGTGGCGGAAAAATACACGGTCCTGAGATGAAGGCCCCGGGCGAAGTACGCCATGACAGCGGTATTCTCGTCGTCCGGGTGAGCGCCGAGCATCAGGACCGTGCCCACTGTGTTGAGCCGGTCAAGAAGTTCGTGAAGACGGGCGGTGCCGCCCATGGGAGTAGGTTGGGCCTGCAGGAGCCCGCCGCTCAGAATCGCGCAAAGGAACAGGATTCGGCGCGTCACGATTTATGAGTGTAGCGCCAGCCGCGACCTATCCTGAGAGTTCGGTTCATGCCCGATCTCGATCCCCGCGAACTGTTCCAGAAAGGCATCGACCTGTTTAACGCGGAAGAGTTCTTCGAGTGCCACGAGGTCCTCGAGGAAGTCTGGACACATTCGCAGCAGCCGGACAGGTGGTTCTTACAGGCGCTGATCCATTTTGCGGTCGGGTTCTACCACCACAGCCAAGGCAATCGCAACGGGACAGAGAGACAGCTTCGAAAAGGGATCCGGAAGATCCAGGGGTATCTACCGGAATGGGATGGTGTCCGCACGGCGGCTATCGAGCGGGAGGTCCGGGAGCGTTTGACCGTGATCGAGGACGGTAGCACGTTCGAGGGTTACCCGCGGATCGCGCAGTCCGCGCCCTGGCCCGGTTTGCGATCCCCGCTGCGCACGTGACAAGGTAACGATGAGATGTACACCTCGGCGGAATTCCTGCAGCAGCTCTTTGGCCTCGATTCCGAGGTCGCCATTGTGATCGGCGGCACGGGTGTTCTGGGGGGTGCCTTGTGCGATGGCTTGGCCGGGGCAGGAGCGCATGTAGTCGTGGCCGGTCGATCCAAGGAGCGTGGCGAGACTCGTGCGAATGCCATCCGGGAGGCAGGCGGCTCCGCCGAGTTCGCGGGCGTCGACGTGACGTCTAGGGTGTCACTCGAGAATCTGCGGGATCACGTCCATGGCAAGCACTCCAGAGTGGACATCCTCGTGAATTGCGCGGGTGTCAACTCGGCAGTGCCTTACGAGGAGATTCAGGACGACGACTGGGAATGGGTGCTGGACACGAATCTCAAGGCCACACACCTCGGATGCCAGATTTTCGCCCCTCTGATGGCTCAGCAGTCACAGGGCGGCTCGATCCTCAACATTGGCAGCGTGACTGCTCATCTTCCGCTCTCGAGAGTCTTCGCCTACTCGGCTTCGAAAGCGGCCGTCAACAACCTGACGAAGAATCTCGCCCGCGAGTACGCCACCCGGGGACTGCGGGTCAATTCCCTGAATCCTGGGTTCTTCCCGGCCGAGCAGAACCGCAAGATCCTTCAGCCGGAGCGGGTCAGAAAGATCATGGACCAGACGCCGATGGCCCGTTTCGGAGAACCACCTGAGCTGGTTGGCGCCGCGCTGCTGCTGGTGGCCCGGAAGGCCGGGAGCTTTGTCACGGGAGCAGAGGTCTTCGTAGACGGCGGCTTCACCGGCATGCGCTTCTGAACCCGCTGTCACGCAGGATGTCCCCGTCAGCGGCGGAACTCGCATGACGCCGGCGACAGTTACTGCACACGTAACGAGCGCTGTCCCGCCTGTCTCCCGGCCTGCCCCAAAATCACCCGCTGGGGGGCGGGCGGCTCGCCCGTGGAGATGGCTGCCGACTGCCTCGCGCCCTGCCCCAGTCGCTCGACGTAACCGGTCAGACAGAACCCGGCTTTGCTGCACTCCGCACTGAATTCCGCAAGCCACGAGCCAGCGAGCCGCTGAAGGCTGTGGCGCTCCCTCCGATTCAAGGCGTCCACCGGCCTGGAGGCGAGGTCGGAAATCACGTTCATCAGAGCGTATCCGTTCGGACCGAGGTCCGAGACGTACCTCTCGACGAGCGACTCCACGCGCGTTCGGAGGTCCTCCCAAGCCTGCTTCTGACGTTCGCTCAGGCTCTCGGGATGCCTGACGCGCATGGCGAGCAGCGTGATCGGGAGAAACTGCTCCTTGGGGACCTCGCAATTCCGCAAGGGCTCGAGGAATGCGAGGAACTTCGTCTTCAGGTTCTGGAACTGGCTCCCTGACGTCTGGAACCGGATTCGGTCTGCGATGTTCCGGGTGTTGTGATCGAAGGAGAACCGAATGCTTGATTGCGGAAGGATCATGCCGTTGCTGCACACCTTCCTCATGAAGCCGATATCGAATCCCAACGCTCGGGTGCGGTTGTAGCTGTTCGTGACACGCACGAACGGCCCGTAGATGTCGGGACGCCGACCGGGGGCCTCCCAGCCGAACCGGATCTGCGCCGACGTGTGCGACAGGTCGATGTGGCAGTGCCCGCCAGTCAGCGGCCCGTCAGCGGCATTGACGATCCAAGACCGTGCGGGAAGACCCGGGAAGGCCGCCTCGCAGCACTGGTATGCGTAGTCCAGTGCCTGATGGTTTGTCACGACCTGATAGTTGTCGCTTACGACTGATATCACGCGGCCGGTGGTGCAGTTGACGATGGCTTTCCTGCCGGGGATGCGGGCCAGGGATGCCTCGTCGCCTGCGCGCATTTGAGCGAAGACGTGCACCGTGCGGACGGGAAAGAGGACGTCGCGGTGGTCCGTGATCCTGCGTGTCATGTGCGTTTCCCCCGATGCAATGGTCTGGATGCGCGCTCGTCATTCAGCTGGACTCCCGTTGCAATCGGGTCCAGGATGACAGATGTCGCGTGCATAGTCAGACTATATTCTTCATATGTACTGAAACTATACAAGAAGATCCGCGTGCAGGTCAAGGAGATCCGGGCAAATTCCCGGAGGTTCCCCCATCAAGAGAGGCGATTTCGTGCCGGGAATCGCGCGAAACAGATCGCGGGTGGCATCGGATCAATCGGTAACTCAATGGAGTTCTGGCTATTGGCCCCAACTCGGGGCGCCCGATGGTGTTAGCGGCACGTGTTCCGGCGGTTGTCGTGCATGAACCTGCAAGTGCTGCCAGCCAATCGCGCTGGGCGATGTGCCATCAGATTTGCTCGTCCGATACCGGCCTGAAGTCGACCCAAGCCCGACCGCTTGCGACCGAAAGTGCCCGAGCCCGTCTTTGAGTAGTGTGCAGACGAGCGCAACCGGAACAGTCGCAGTCGGTCTTCCGGAACCGGGCCAACTGGTTCACGTACGGTCCAGACGCTGGCTTGTCGAGAACGTGGAGCGACGAACCCCCAGTGAGTCCCCTCTTGTGCGGCTGGCATGCGCCGATGACCATGACCAGAGCCAGATCCTAGACGTCTTCTGGGAATACGAGATCGATCGCAAGATCCTTTGCCGAGGGAGGCGGGGCGAGATGATCGCTACAGCCCAAGGCTCGACATTCATTCATCAGCACATTCGCATCCTTCGATGGCCCCGAACGATTCGTTGGCATTGCAAAACGTATGGACTGCGATCCCGCATAGCAAGTGACGCTGCTCCTGCACGTCGAACACGGCAGCCATTCCAACACGAAGACCTGCGATCTTGTGCTGAAGTTCGCGACCCGCTCTTGGAGCAGCGATCGGGCCGGCAGGCCCGCCAATCGCCCGGGGCGCCTCGCCCCAAATCAACCCAAGACATTTACTTAGGTCGTTGCCGGACAACCGAATTGCCGCACAGGGACAGTTTCGCTTCTGCCCAAGACTCGAACGATGTCTCGCTATCGACCCGGGCCCGTCAATCAAGCACCCTGATAGGATGCAACGGAGCAGGGCAGTAATCTTCCGGTCGCAGCTGCAGTGAGGGCCGGCAAGGTTACAGTCCCGGCCCTAGGGGCCCAAATGATTTTTGTTCGCCAAAGGAATGTGGGAAGCCTTAGCGATCCTCCCCTTAATTCGACGCAGCGTTACGACATCGCGCGACTGGGAATGCGGTTCGGCTCCTCTCAAGAACTGACTGCGCTTCGAACTCTTGCCGTCCTCGTGTCGCTCGCCTCGGTGAGTGCGGGAGTGGGCAGAGCCCAAGTGCTGGCCGAGTTCCGTGAGTCGTCAGCGACAAGCCCCCACGGCAAGGTTAGCGAGGTGGAATACGATACGGGCCTGATCGATCTTCCTCCAGGCTTCCTCGCACACTCTCCGACGGGAAGCGAACGGATTTTCGCGTTTCCGGAGCCGGTCTGGATCCTTCGCTACGCGACCGCCATCTATGATTCCTCTGGCCAAGAACCAGACGAGAATTTCCTGTGCCATACCTTTCTCGGCGACCGGCCGTTCACTCAGCACCAGCAAGACCGGATGGTGGCAATTTATTCCGACTCGTTCACTCGGCAAGTTCACCTGCCCGAAGGGTTCGCGTTGTACGTTCCCGCCGGGCAGTCCATGCATTGGCTGCCGTTGTTCAACAATCGCTCAACCTCCGGAGCTCGCGTCGGAATGCGCATGCGGGTTTGGCTGGTCCGCGACGCCGATGTAGTCCAGGTTCCCACGCGCCTCTTCGCAAGGCTACATAGCACGCACATGCCCCACCTGTTCTTCGTGCCTCCCAGCCGCCACCAGCAGGAAGCCGTCGTGCAGTTCGGAATCCGCGGCCGGATCCATTTCATGGGAACGCACGTGCACCCGTACGCGGAATCCGTCGAGCTGCGTAACTTGACGCGCAACGAAATCGTGTGGCGGGGCCGCAGCAAGGTTGAGTCCGGAAGGATGATGGGATTCGATGTCTATTCGAGTCCCGAAGGCTACCCAGTGAGGCCGGAGGAGACGTTCCGCGTAACGAGCGCCTACGACAATCCCACGGACAGGGAAATTGATGCGATGGCGGGACTATTCGTCATGTTCTCGCTGGATTCGGAGTGACTTCTCCGTGCCCGCCCCGGCCTGAAACGCAAACGCTTGAGTTACTATTGGGTTGACTTCGAGAGCGTCATGCTCTTCCGCCCGAAGCTGCTATTTCTAGTTGCCCTGCCCATCGCTTCGGCAAGCGCCGGGAATGAGGAGATCTTCAACGATCGGATCGAGCCGATTCTCTCGCGAAACTGCGCTTCCTGCCACGCTGGCGAGAAGCCGGCTGGCGACCTGGCAGTCGCGGATCTTTCCAGCCTTTTGGCAGGCGGACAGCACGGTCCGGCCATCCGTCCAGGAGCGGCTGACGAAAGCCTGCTAGTCGAGTACCTGCGAGGCCAGCGCACTCCGAAAATGCCACTCGGAGGCGAGATTTCCTCCGCCGACCTGCTTGAGCTGGTGGAAGCGCTCAATGCGATGGAGCCGGTGCAAGACGACCTGGAGGGCAGCCGGCGGGTCGGCACGTGGCCCTATGCAAAGCCGGTGCGAAGCGCCCCTCCCGCCGTAACTGCCGCCACGTGGGTCCGGAATCCGATCGACGCGTTCGTACTCGCAAGGCTGGAAGCGGGGAGCTTCGCCCCTGCCGAAAGGGCCGACCTGCGGACGCTGGCGCGCCGCGTCCACTTCGACCTCACGGGCTTACCGCCATCCCCCGGAGATCTGGAAGCCTTCCAAAGCGACGCCCGGCCGGACGCGTACGGTCGGTTCGTCGACCGCATCCTCGCGAAGCCGGAGTATGGCGAGCGATGGGGCAGACACTGGCTCGATCTCGTTCGCTTCGCCGAGTCGGACGGATTCGCAGTCGACCGGGAGCGCCCGACGGCCTGGCGCTACCGCGATTACGTGATTCGCTCCTTCAACCGCGACAAGCCCTACGACCTCTTCGTCAAGGAGCAGCTCGCGGGTGACGAGCTGACGGGTGACGAGCGTAGCTCGGGGAACGACAGGCTGGTCGGCCTGGGCTTCCTCCGCATGGGTCCTTGGGAAGAGGACGCGGTCTCGATGAAGAAGCTGAGACAGGACTTTCTGAACGAGCTGACCGGGGTCACCGGTTCGGCGTTCCTCGGCCTGACCGTGGGCTGCGCGCAGTGCCACGATCACAAGTACGACCCGATTCCTCAACGGGACTTCTACCGGCTGCAGGCATTCTTCGCAGCGACCCGTGTCGAGAACCGGCCCGTTCCGTACTCGGAGTCCGAAAACGACTGGTGGATGAAGCACGAGCTGCGGCGGTATGAGGACAGCCTTGACGACGCGGAAAGGTTGTTGGCCCGAACCCAAGAGCGGTTGGTAGATCTGTTCGTCGAAATGAACGGGATCGAAACGGAAGACGACGAACGCCTGGCGACGTTCGAGAGGGAGCTGAACGTTAAGAACGAGTTCTTCCGCAAGCGCTCCGGCCCGATCTTCGAGACGCAGGTCTGGCGAGATTGGCTGCAGGCAAAGGATGCTCGCGACCGGCTTGTCGAGCTGCGCGACCGCCACGCCCCGATGGCAGCCGCGGTTTCCGATCTCGTGCCTCCGGACGTGCCCGATGTCGCATCAACCTACATCCTCGCAGCCGGAGAGCTCGAGAATCCTGGGCAAAGAGTCGAGGCGGGGTTCCTGGAATGTGTCTCGGGGGCATCCGACCCCGCCGAGCTTCCCTTCATTAGCAGGTCGGCGGGCCGGCGGCTCGCCCTAGCCGAATGGATCACAAGCCCCGAAAACCCGCTGACCGCCCGGGTCTTTGTGAACCGGATCTGGCAGCACCATTTTGGAGCAGGGCTCGTTCGCACACCCAGCGATTTCGGCCGAAATGGCGAAGTTCCTTCCCATCCGGCCCTCTTGGACTGGCTGGCGACAGAGTTCGTCGATTCGGGATGGAGCGTCAAGCACATGCACCGTCTGATGCTTGGCTCCGCGACCTACATGCAGTCCACCGCGCACTCCCAGTATGGGGCCTATGCCGGGCGGGACCCGGACAACCGGCTGCTGTGGCGCATGAACTGGATGCGCCTCGATGCCGAGTCGATCCGGGACACGCTGCTCTACCTGAGCGGGCGTCTAAGCCCGAACCGAGGCGGGCCGTCGGCGTTGCTCGATGTGCCTGTCGACGTCGCCGGGGGCTTTGAGTTCTTCAAGTGGTTTGCTTCGCCTCCAGCCGATCAGCGCAAGCGAACCGTCTACACGTTCCAACGACGGTCGGTTGTCCAGCCGTTCATGGAAGCGTTTGACGTGGCCAACATGAGCGCGTCCTGCTCCCGCAGAAACGTCACGACTGTTGCGCCCCAGGCCCTGACGCTACTGAATGGCGACCTGGTGAACGGTGAGGCCACCCACTTCGCCCGGAGGGTCATCGGCGAAGCAGGCGGTGACCGGGCGGCACAGGTCGACCGGGCGTTCTTCTTGGCGCTGGGGCGCGCGCCGTCAACGCAAGAGCGGGACCAGGCGCTGGTGGCGTTCGCCGACGCGTCGAGCGAGGACGCCATGGCCCGCCTCGGCGTCGTACTGTTCAACCTGAACGAGTTCCTGTACTTGCAATGAGGCCAACGATGAACCCTGACCTGCAGAGAAGGGACTTCCTCTATCGCAGCCTGACGGGCGTCGGGGGTCTCGCGCTGATGGAGCTGCTGGCCCTTGACTTGGCCGCCGCGACCGATGGCAGGCCCGATCCGCTCGCCCCGAAGGCCGGGCACCACGATGCCAAGGCGAAGTCCTGCATCTTCCTGTCCATGCTGGGCGGTCCCGCGCAGATGGACACTTTCGACCCGAAGCCGGCCCTTTCGAAGTTCGACGGCACCGCCATGGACTGGAGCAAGGAGGAACTCAACGACCAGCCGAGCCTGTTCGCCAAGGCCCGCAAGATTGTCGGCAGCCCGTTCGAATTCAAGCAGCACGGCCAGTCCGGAATCTGGATCTCGGATCTGCTCCCGGACCTATGGCCCCACGCGGACGACCTCGCGATCGTGCGATCGGTGCAAGCCGACAACGGCAACCACTCGGCGGCCGTGTTTCAAATGAACACCGGCTTCACTCTCCCTGGCAATCCCTCGATCGGCTCGTGGGTGACGTTCGGGCTGGGATCCGAGAACCGGAATCTGCCAGCATTCTGCGCCCTCCCGGATTTTCGATCGATCCCGTTCAGCGGGTCACAGCAGTGGGGCAGCGGGTTCCTCCCCGCAAGCTACCAAGGAACGGTCCTGCGATGGGAAGGAGAAGCCGTCCGGGATCTGCAAGGTCCGCACGCAGGCGATTCCGGCACGGAGGCCGCATCGCGGGAACTACTGCGCTCGTTCAACCGCGCTTATCTGGACCGCCACTTCACGAACCCGGAGTTGCAGGCGCGCATCGATGCGTATGAACTCGCATTCCGCATGCAAGCCGAGGTGCCTAGAGTCCTGAACATAGACGAAGAGACCGAAGAGACCCAACGGATGTACGGGCTCTACGACGACAAGGCGCGGTCCTTCGGAACTCGCTGCCTCATGGCGCGCAAGCTGGTGGAGCACGGCGTTCGTTTCGTCCAGTTGTACACGCCGTCCCAATCCTGGGACGGTCACGTCGATATCATCTGGAACCACCGCAAGAACTCCGCGGAAACTAGCCGTGCGATTGGGGCACTGCTGGAGGATCTCAAGAAGCGCGGCATGCTGGATTCCACGCTCGTGGTTTGGATGGGCGAGTTCGGAAGGACGCCGGACACTGTGGCGGACCGGAAGACCAAGGGCCGGGATCACAATATAGGAGCGATGAGCATGTGGTTCGCCGGAGGCGGAGTGAAGCCCGGGACAGTCGTCGGCGAGACCAACGAACTTGGCTACAAGGCAGTGAAGGACCCCTACCACGTTCGCGACGTCCACGCCACGATCCTGCACCTGATGGGACTCAACGACATGCGCCTGACCTACCCTCACGCGGGTCGGAACCGAAGGCTGACAGACACCGGCGGCCGCCTGATCAAGGAAATCGTGGCCTAGCGTGGCTCGGGCGGCATCCGGACACGCAATGGGAAGTCTCTCTAGTGGGATGATCCTTCGCACAAACGCTCTTGGCGATGAGCCGGACTGCTGCAATCCGGCTGGAGTCGTGCGGCAGGCGCAGGGATTGCCGAAGCTGGCAGCCGCCGCCTTGCTGGCCTGGTCCTGGGCCGCGAACACCACGTCCGCCCAGACGCTGAGCGCGCAGGAAGTCTACGAGGCATCCGAGAAAGCGATCACCGAAGGCCGACTCGTGGATGCCGCCGAGGGCTACGAACTGCTATTGGAGCACTCGCCGGCCCTGCCTGAGCTGCACGCGAAGCTGGGCTGGATCTACTACCAAATGGGTTCCTTTGAAAGCGCGGCAAGCGCCCTGGCCCGCTCGCTGGAGCTGAAGCCGGGGATGCCTACGGCCGAGGCCCTCCTGGCAATCTGCCAGTCGGAACTCGGGCAATTCGAGCTGTCCGTGAAGGTACTGGAGCGGAAGTTCAAGCATCCGCCGGATCCGGCCCTCGCGAGGATGATCGGGTTGGAATTGCAGCGCGGCTACCTCGGACTGCAGCGATATCACGACGCCGCAGCAACCGCGCTGGAACTCAGCCGCCGCTATCCGGACGACCCCGAGATCCTGTATTACACCGGACGGCTATACGGGGACTTCTCGTTTCTGACCATGCAAAAGCTCTCGGACCTAGCAGAAAAATCCGTCTGGGCGCGCCTCGCAACAGCGGAAGCCTACGAGACAAGAGAGAAGTACGAACTCGCGATCATCGAATACCGGAAGGTCCTCGAAATCGAACCGAGCAGGGCGGGGATCCATTTCCGCATCGGCCGCATCCTGCGGTACGACATCCAGCCACGGAGATCGCTGGAGGAAGCGGTTTCAGAATTCCGAGCGGAACTCGAGCTGGATCCTTCGAACGCCAGCGCAGCGTACGAGCTCGGCGAAGCGCTGCGAGTCATGGGGAACGCAGAGCAAGCGAGCGGGTACTTCGAGCAGGCCATCCAGTACTACCCGGACTACGAAGAGCCTCGAATCGGACTTGCGCGCATCCTGCTTCGGTCGAAACGACCTTCCGAGGCCATCTCGCACCTGGAGCGAGTCATTGCCTTGAACGCCGGAAGCGAAGTTCCGCACTACCTACTGTCGCAAGCGTACCGCGAGCTCGGGGACGAGAAACGTGCGCAGGAGGCACTTCGGCGCTTCGAGAGCCTGCGGTCGGGAAATTAGGCTCATCTTCGACAGTTTGGTTTTTGTGACCTAATAGATTCAACAACTTAGACCCCCGAAAATACGGGCGTGGCACTACACGGCTCCATTGTGGCATCGATTGGGGGCAACCCTGCATTAATTTGCCGGGCTGGGTGGGTCCTGTATCCCGGGGACCGGCTGCAGCGTCGTTCCGCGGTCGTCCCGGCGCACCGCTGGCGGCAGGCTCGCCCCCACGCAGCGCACGATCTGCGCCACCGCCCCCTGCGCCTGCGTCCGCACCGCGAACCGCTTGCCCTGCAACTCCACCACCGTCTCCGACAGCCGCCCCAGATCGCGCACCACATCCGCCCACTCCGCCTCGATGCCCGCCTCCCGCATGCGCCGTCCCAGCTCCTGCTTCAGCACCAGCGCCAGGAACGAGCAGAACACGTGCCCCCGGATCGCCTCGTCCGTGCGGTGACACACCGGCCGCGTCCGCAGCAGCGACTTCGCCTCGCGGAAGCAGCGCTCCACCCGCCACAGCTCCTTGTACCGTCGCACCGCCTCCTCCGCACTCAGATCCGCTCGCACCCGCAACGCCCACAGCCCGTCGTAGCGCTCCTCGGCAGCGACCTTCTCCTCGTCGATCGCGAACCCCTCCCCGCGGGCCTCCAGGTACCGTCGGAACCCCCGGTTGCCCACCAGCTCCTTCGCCCCCCCGCCCAGCTTCGCCTGCAGCTGGGCCACGATCTCCTCCCGCACCGCCTTGTCCCGCCGTGCCTGCTCCTCGTTCCGGCACAGCACGTAGCGCCGCTCCGCCGCTGCCTGCCCTGCCTTGGGAGGGTCCGTGACGAGCACCTCGCGCACCCCCAGCTCCAGCGGCTCCTGCCGCCAGGCCCGCTCCACCTCGATCCGCGTCTCTTCCTCCTCCGTGCCCAGCACCCGCTCTCCGAACTCCTTCGACGACCGCATCCGCACTCCCAGGATGTAGCCCCAGCCCTGCTCCTCCAGCGCCTGCATGGTCGCCTTCGCGATCATCCCCCGGTCCGCCACCAGGCACACCTGCCCCACCCCGAAACGCTCCCGCAAGCGCTCCGCCACCGGCAGCAGCGCCGTCACGTCCGCCGTGTTGCCCGGCCAGATCTCCGAGCACACCGGCTGCCCCGCGCTGTCCAGCACCGCGCCCACCACCAGCTGCCGGCACTGCGGCCGGAAGTCCTTCGACTTGCCCCGCCGGCCCAGCTCGGTCCCGCCCTGGCCGTGGAAATAGTGCGAGGTGGTGTCGAAGAAGACCAGGTCCAGCGCGCTGAACAGGTCGCGCCGGCGGGCGAACAGGTCCTCCTCCAGCTCGTCCTTGACGCAGCGCACGGCCGTGGCGGCCTTCCCGCCGTCCTCGGGCGGCTCGCGCGGAGCGGTCGCGCCCTGCGGATCCGGGAGTTGCTCGCCGAGCCAGGCCATGGCGCGGTAGAAGTGCTGCAGGTCGAGGGCAGCGGCCCCGTCGACAGCCTGGTCGCTCATCCAGCGGAGGGCCTGGCGATCGGAGCCGGGGGCGATCAGGCGGTGCAGGACGGTGAGGAAGACGGCGCGTTCGACGTCGAAGGCGAAGCGCCGGGGGGCGAGGGCGGCCCGGAGGGCGTCGCGGCAGCCGGTGAGGCGCCAGAGGGGTTCGAAGACGAGGGCGGGGCCGAGGATGCGGGCGGGGAAGCCGTCAGCGAGGGCAGAGTCGCGGGCAGCGAGGACAGCAGCCTGTTGGGAGAAGCGGGCGACGGAGAGGAGCAGGCGGTCGAGGGCACCGGAGTGCTGGAGCTGGTCGAGGCGGCCGAGAGTGGCGAGGATGCGCTGGCGGACCCTGGGGCCGTCGCGGAAGGACTCGACGAGTTGGAGGTAGGTGCGGTTGCCGGTGGACTTGGAGCGGAGGAACATGGCCGATCCGTACCATTACATGGTACCGGGAATATGAGGGTTAAATCAAGGTAAAACAGGAAAACATCGGGCAGATATCCCAAACTAACGTGGCACTACAGATTTCGCAAAATGGCACTTTGGAGGTCGTAAACCCTTTAGAATCAGCATCGGCCTCAAAAACGGTGTCGAAGATGAGTTAGGGACAAGTGACGCCCGCTCTGCAGAGATGCGGGCTCTCTCCCGAACCCAATGGCAGGCCACCACGGCCCGAAGCAATGCCGCCCGCCGGAACAAATTTCCGACGGCAGGGTTGCTACTCTTCGTCGTGCGCCACTTGACCGGTCACGGGTCTGCGAAGCACTTGCTGATAGATCTCGCTGATCGAAGCCGAAGCGTCCCGCAATTCCTTGAATCGAGTGAGTTCGCGCTCGGCATCAGCAGTCTGCCCCAAGCGGCGGTAGACCTGCGAGAGACGGTAGCGGGCCGCTTCGTTCTTCGGGGCGAGCCTGACTGCTCTCTCGAGATGTGGCAGGGCGCCGTGAAGGTCTCCCAAACGGGTCGAGGCCTTTCCCAAGGCGATGAGGGCCTCAACGAAGTCGGGATACAGATCCACGGACATGGCGAACTTCGTCCGCGCCTCGTCGAAACGGCCCTCGCTCCAGTCGATTTCGCCGAGCTCGTATATCGAGTGGAAGTCGCCCGGATTGGACTGCAGCTCGGTTTCCAGCTCTTTTCGCGCCTCGGTTCTGGCCTCTTGCCCGGAATCGGCGTTGAGAAGAGCAACCGCAAGCGCCCGATGGATGCCAGGCAGGGACGGATCCTTCGCCACCGCCCTCCTGTACTGGTCCACAGCCTGGATATGGTCCCCCTGCGACTCGAGCATCTCCGCGGTGACTTGGTGGAGCCTCGCCGAACCCGCGGCAAGTCGCGTCAGGTCAAACACGGCGCGGGAACCTAGCTCCGAGTGAAGGCGGTAGACGCTGTAGAGCAAGTCGGCGTTGTCAGGGTCGTCCGCCAATAGAGTCCGTGCAATGCCCAGTGCTTGATCCAGTCGCCCCAGCTTGTGGTAACCCTCCATCAGCAGTAGGCTGCACTGCCTACCCAAGTCGGCATCCGGCGGCCGCGCCACCGCCTTTTCCAGCAGCGGAAGTGCTTCGGCTAGGTTCCCGCTGCGCATTGAAACTATCCCCAGCAGCGCCTCGGCGCGAGCCAGCGCGGGTTTGTGGCGCACCGCTTCCCGAAACGAGTTGGCAGCTTCCTCGAACTGGTTCCTGGAGTAGTAGATCACCCCTAGCTTGGCATGCGCTTCCGCCAGACCGGGATTGAGCCGCACGACCTCACGAAACTCGAGGATCGCATCGTCCAGACGACCCTCCCGGTAGGCCTCGTCCCCGCTAGCGAAACGCTTACGGAGCCGGTCGAGAGCTGGGTCCTGCGCCGGCAGGGGCACATCTGACGCGACTCCCAGGAGAACCCCGAACGCTAGGGCAGCGAACCTTGCGGATCTGGACATTCGCATGGGCACGGGGGCTAGCACAATGCACCTTCAGCTACGGGTTGGCAGACGCCGGGACAGGCACCGCACCTGCCACTCAGTGCACAACGCCGTCGGGGCGAAGGTGTGCCTAGAACGAAAGGTGCAACCCGAATTGCATTCGTCGCATGTCGCCGTCGATGCCGAAGATTCGACCTGCGACCGAACTGTCCGCCGTGCTCGCTGGAGTGGCTAGGTTGGTGGTGTTGAACGCGTTGTACATCTCCCACCGCAACTCCAGCTTCGTCGATTCGCTCAAAGGCGACCGGAAGACGAATCCTTTTTCCAGCGACCAGTCGGCCGCAAAATAGCCCGGTCCCCGCAAACCACCGCCGTTCCGTCCGTAGTTACCGAACAGGTACGGTCCTGGATTCGCGAAGGCGTCAGCATTGAACCATCGCTGGCGGGTCGGATTGCCGATCACAGGATCGCCGACCACATCTGGCCGCTGACCGAAGTTCGAGTTCAGCGAACTGTTGTCGCCCCAGTTGACCGCGATCGGGAACCCGCTGTACAGCAGGGTGACACCGTTGAAAGTCCAGCCGCCCAATAGCGCCTCGAGCGCAGGATGCGCGTTCTGGCCGAAGGCTCTATCCTTGCCGAACGGCAGTTCCCATACGTGCCCCACAGTTAGCGTGGTGGCACGATTGTACTCGGAGATGCCCTTGCTGGCCCGGCGATCGAACGGGTTCTGGGCCTGCCCGGACCAGCCGAACCCACCTTGCATGACGTCAAGCGCCTTGGCCCAGGTAAAGTTCGCCTGTATCGTGTAACCGCCGGAAAACCGCTTTTCGGTATTGATGAGCATCGAATGGTAGCTCGAGCCCTGGCATCGGCAGCGGACGCCCAGGTTGTCCGCGCTTCCAGTAATGTTGAAGAACTTCTTCCGCGGATTCAGCGGGCCGGGCCCCGGTACGGCAGCGTTGACATTTTGGTTGTCGTAGAGGAACCGACCTACCGTCCCGAGGTAGCCCACCGACACGCTCAGGTCGCCGCTGAGCTGCTGCTGAATCATGAAGTTCCAGTTGTCGATGTAGGAGGTCTTGCTATCTGTTGGGACGTAGAGCACGCTCAGACCCGCCGGCTTCTGCAATAGGCCGCTGTCGGGGATCGTGGGACGCGCGGTGGGCGGGGCGGGATCGTCGAGAGAATGCGGGCGTCCCACCACTGGGAAGGAGAAAGCGAAGAACTGATTGTCCCGCTGGATGTTCTCTCGGACCTGCATCGGGAAATTCGTGCCCAAGGTTCCGAGATGGGCACCGAAGTTGCTGGCGAAGTAGCTGCGACCCAAGCCCGTGCGGATCACGGTCCGCTCGAAGAGCTTGTAGGCAATACCAAGACGAGGGGAGAAGTCGGAGTAATTGTTCTGCACGTTCGAAGTGCAGGAGACCTGACCCACGCAAGCCAGCAGGAGATTGTTCGTATTCGGGTCGTAGTTCGAATTCTCGGCGGGGTTCCGCGGAACCGGCCTCCCAATGAAGTCCCAGCGAGCGCCCCAGTTGATCGTTAGGCGTGGCGTAACCCGCCAAATGTCCCTGAAATAGACGCCGTTCCTCCAGACCCGGTCCGTGGCAATGAAGTTGATGGCGCCACGCTGGAATCCTGAGGGCATCCCAAGAAGAAAGGCTCCCATCCCCAGACCAGTCCCAGGGATCCCAGCGTCCGCCGTGATCAGTCGGTTGAACTCGAACTCTCCCCTAGTGCTCTCGTTAATCGAATTGAAGTCAGAGCGCTGGCGGATGAATGTCCCGCCGAAGCGAAGCTCGTGGTTGCCTGAAATCTTCGTCGCGTTCGCGCCGTACTGGAAGATCGTGTTGAAGTCAAACCGCGGGATTGCCGCAGTTGTCTCGACGCCCATTGCCCAGCTCGCGACCGGGCCATCGATCCGGAAGGCCGAGAGGCCCGTAGTCACCGGATCGCCCTCGAAGTTGATACCCCGGATTCCCACCTGGTCGTTGGTTAGGTTGCCGACATCCCACTGGAAGCTGGTCAGGGCGAAGCGGGCGAGCCCGGCTCGTACCTCCACAAGGAAGGTAGGGCTCACCGCCTCCGTGTAGTTGAGCACGGCGTGGTGGTTTTCGAAGTCCCCTTTGTTCGGAGTACCTCCCCCGAAGCCCTCGCCGCCGGCGAGGCCGAAGACCGGGGGGTTGTCCTGAAACGCCTCGAAACGGGTCCATCGGCCGAAAATCTTGCGATTGTCGTTGAATTGATGATCCACCCGCACGTCGAATGTGTCGCGGTTGAACGTGCTCGATCCCGATGCCGCCAGGTTGTTGTCGAGAAGACCCTGGTTGACCGCCAAGCCGGCCGATTCGCTGACGAGCAAATCGAGGAGATTCCGCGCTACCGGGTTGAATCGCGACGGGCAGATCGCGTTCAGCTGCCCGCCGCAGGAGAACGCCATGCGTCCCGACCCGTCCGGATTGCCGGTCATCGGGTCGAAGGCCATGTTCTGGCGCGCCGGAATGATGGCGCCCTCGGTGGTCTCAACCATGAACGGGCTGCCGTTGCTGTCAAGGAGGGTGTCCCCGAGCGCGCGGCTGAGATCCCCATTGATGAAATCGTCCGTCGGGAAGGTCTTGAGCAGCGAGCCACCCTGGGATGTTCGCTCGGATTGGTAGTCGAAGAAGAAGAATGTCTTGTTCTTCTTCACGGGCCCTCCGATCGAACCCCCGAACTGGTTCCAGTTGAACGGAGGAGGACCGGTGCCCGTTCCGCTAGGCCCCGTGCCGGGCACCTTTTCGGTGAACGGGTTGGCCGCGAAGAAATTATCGTTCCTGTTGAACCAGAACAGCGACCCGTGAAGTTCGTTGGTGCCCGACTTGGAGACATACTGCACCGTCAGCCCGCCGATCTGGCCGAGTTCGGCGTCGTATTCCGAAGTCGTCATCTTGACTTCCTGGATCGCGTCCCGCGGTGGGTTGATGATCTGCACGCCGGTGATCCCGTACTCGACGTTTGTGATGCCGTCATATAGATAGTCGTTGTCTCCCCAAAACCGGCCGTTCGTCACCGCGGTCGAAGTCAGGCCAGGATTCTCCTGGGGAAGCCAAGTATCGCCGCCGCGCCACCGAATCGTGCCCGGCGCCAGAAAATGGAGGCGCGTAGTGTTGCGGCCCAAGGTGGGCAATGCTTCCACCATCTCCTGCTGGAGATCTAGGCTTACGTCCGTGTTCTCGGTTTGGAGCATCGGCGGTGCAGAAGTAACCGTGATTTGCTCCGTCACCGCACCTAGCTGCAGCACGGCGTCGTAGTTGAAGCGCATGTTGGGATCAAGATTGACGTTCTCCTGAACGAACCGCCGGAATCCCTCGGCTTCAACCGTGAGGGTGTATAGGCCCGGATCCAAGTTGAGGATGATGTACAAGCCCGATGCGTCGGACTCACGGGATGTCGTCGCGCCTGTCAAGACGTTCGTCGCAGTGACGCTCGCGCCCGGAATTCCGGCCTCGGAGGAGTCCTGAACGTACCCGGTCATGGAAGCGGTCACCGCCTGTCCGCTGGCCGGCTGGACCGCAAACGCGACCAGGAACAGCGCAGCGAGGAGTGTGAGGCAATGTCGATCCGACATGAGAACCTTCTTTCAATCAGGAAATCAATCTGGCCGATTGACACCTCGTTTGAGTGGGACGGGTGCATTATGCCATAAACGATCGCCCGCTAGAGACCGGGTCTCGCCCGGAATACGCGCACTCGGACTAGGGGAATACGACGGGATGTAGGCCCTTATACCGCCACTTTCTCGGACTTGTGGCTCGCGATGCGCTTCTCCACGGGAGGGTCGGGATCACCGCGACGATGCTTCCGGTGGAGCTGGTACGCCTCGTAGAGGATTTTCAAGAAACTGGACCTGTTGTGCCAGAGCAGCGCGACCCAATGGCGCTTCGTCATTTGCGGGAAGTAGATGCCCCGAAAGGCGAGCCGGGTGAAGAACATCACTGCCCGCTCGTGGAAAGGTCGGCCCTCGATCTGCTTGAGCGCCCGGACAGTTGATTCGGGCGAATAGGACTCTGTCCAGGCTTCGTCCACCTCAGCTTCGGCCTGCTCAATGCTGATCTTCTCGGGCGTGTAGGCCATTCGGAACGGCCGGAAGTCGAGCCAGTGCTTGGGACGCGTCAGCCGTCCCTGCTCGAACAGGCGATCGTACAGCGGCGTAGCCGGATAGGGGGTCATCAGGCCGTAAACCGGAAGGCCCGGCGGCCATTCGGCGATCGCATCCAGCGTCTTGCGGGCCACGCCCGGGTGGTCGCCGTCCATCCCGAAGATGAACGACGTAATCGCGTAAATGCCCCGGCTGGCGAGCCGATCGAGCACCTCCCCGTACTTGGCCGGCTTGTTGAAGCCCTTGTTGACATCCTTGAGGCTGGCCGGATCGATTGACTCCAGGCCCATGAAGATCCAGCGCCCCCCGCTTTCCTTGATCAGGTCGCAAAGCTCCTCGTCCTTCAGCAGGTTCATGCTGATCTGGGCGACCCACGGCACCTGGGCACCGCGCTCGATCATGGCGCGGAGCAGCGATTTCGTCCGCTTGACGTTGATCGCGAAGTTGTCGTCGATGAAGAAAACCCCAACTTTCCCGCCTTCGGCAGCAGCCCGAGCCTTGAGGCGCAGGATCTCGTCGACCACACTGTCGTTCGAGCGGAAACGAATCGAGTCGCCAAAAAAACCCGTCACTGTGCAGAAGTCGCAGCCGTAAGGGCAACCTCGACCAGACTCGATAGGAACGATGTACAGGCTCTTCCAGGTGCTGCCCGCCTTCTCCAGGAGGTAGCGGGCCCACGCCGGGACCTTGGCGACCAGATCGAATTGCCGCAGATCCATGGTTTCCCAAGGAATTCTGGGATAGTCTTCCAAGGAGGGCTTCACCTCCACCCCGGAGTCGTCGACCGGCTTGTAAACCTCCTGCAGCTGCCCTGCCTCTGCATCGCGAACAATACGTGGCCAGAGGTAGTCGGCCTCCCCCAGCGCGACGGCGTCCGCGTGGCGGGGCTCGCCGTCCAGGCCGATCGGCTCGTAGGGGACCTCGGTGACGTGCGGGCCTCCCATCACGACCTTCGCCCCCGCGGCCCGGATCGCGTCAGCCATCCGGTAGGCCCTCGCGGCCATCCGGGTCATCGCGCCGATGCCAGCCAGCTCGATGTTGTTTTCCCGCACGAAGTCAGCGATCGAGTCCTCGGTCATGCTCTGGGCGTTGCCATCGATAAGGAAGACCTTGTGCCCGGACGGAGTCACAGCCTGCAGGACGAACATCCACAGGTGCGGCATATAATTCTTCGTCACCTGGTTGTCGGGGTTGTAAAGGAGGATGTTCATGGGCCGCTCGGCGTCTTGGGCATTGAGGGCGTCAGAGGCCGAACGTCCGCAATCCTAAGGAACGAGAAAATGTCTCGCTAGGCAGAGGCAAGCCTACCACGTATGGCGTCGAGTCTGCAGGGAAATTCGCATGCGCCACGAGAACGCCTCGCGAGAAGCAGTGCAGATTCCCGGAATAGTCTTGTTCCGGGTGCCGGATTCACCCTAGACATGCCCGGGATGGAGCGGAACGGCGGCTAGGTGCAGCTTCTTAGGCTTCCAGGTTGAACAATGCCATTTCCATTGCACCGGCGACGGCAGCCATTCGGTGGTCATACGTGGCGAGTTCGACGCGCTGTCGGCGACTCCGCAAGAAATCGCAGGTTGCAAGGTGCAAGGCATCGAGGGTGCGAACCGGAACCGGAAACGAGGCCAGAGCGCGTTCGAGCACCGGAGGAGCCAGTTCCACTAGTGCGATCCGGCTCATGATTGCGTCAGCAGCCTCCCGGTGAGTCCTCGCGAGCCCCCGAGCATGAAGCCGGGTCCAGATCTCGTACTCGATCAGCCTGCTGGAGACGAGGGTCTGGCCCCACAATTCACCGGGCGGCTTTCGATCCTCAGCCAGAAGGTGAGCGAGGGCGACTGAAGTGTCAATGTAGATCACCGGTCTTTTCGATCCTCGGCCAGCTCGCTCAAGAGGTCTCGCATCGGCATTACTGGCGGCGGCGCCGGCGGTATCCCCGCGAGCGGCAGGGCTGGCGGCGACAGCCACCCGTGTCGAACCGCGTCGGCCAGCATCGCGTCGGCGAGAACCGGGCTTCTCGTTTCCTTCGGGGGGCCGATCTCGGCAACGACGTGATCGCGATCCGTAACCAGGACGGTCTCTCCAGACGCCGCCAGACGCACAAACTCGCTCAGGCGGCTATTGAGCACCTTGATTCCGACGGCTCTCACAACAATAAAGTAGCTACTAGTTGCTACCTTGTCAAGATTCACTTGTCGACCCCATTCGGAGGTATTCCGCGGATCGTGGCCAGCCTCAGCCATCGGCGCATGGATCCCTGTAAAACCGATCCGTCGTTTCACTTCACGACCGGATTCGGGCGGGGCCGCTGCCGCAGGCGGCCAGGCGCCTAGTCTGAATCGAACCTGCTTGCAATCACGGGATTCCAGCTTGCCGGTGGCACTGCCAATCCGCCTGGATCCAAACCGTCGCTTGAGCACCTTGCCAATCGAATGCGCATCCAGACTCAGAGCCATAGCGCCAATGTTTTTGCTTATACGCAAAAATGAAGTCGGATAATTTTGCTTCTAGGTAAATTACCTTGTAGTCTGGAACCGTGGAGCGGCGCTACCTAGCGAGCCAAGTCCAGCGGGACCTGGAAAGGAAGATGGTCTTCGTCGCAGGGCCCAGGCAGGTCGGCAAGACGACGCTGGGACTTGCGCTGCCGGGGGCCCGCGACGGGTTCCTCAACTGGGATGTACCGGAGCACCGGGAGCGGCTACTTCGGCGAAGGATGCCTCCGACACGATTCTGGTTTTTCGATGAAATCCACAAGTACCGAACCTGGCGGAACTACCTGAAGGGTCTCTACGATGGCCGCCCGGCCAATCAGCGCATACTCGTTACAGGCAGTGCTCGCCTCGACCTGTACCGATATTCGGGCGACTCCCTCCAAGGCAGGTACCACCTGCTCAGGCTCCACCCGCTTTCGGTGGCCGAACTCGGCATCGATTCGCTAGGTGACTTCTCCCAGCTGATGCACCTGGGAGGGTTTCCGGAGCCGTTTTTTTCGGGTTCGGAAGTCCAGGCCAAGCGCTGGTCTAGGGAGTACCGCAACCTGCTGGTGCGCGAGGAAATTGCCGCGCTGGAACAGATCCAGGATCTTGGAAATCTTGAACTGCTCGCAATGCGCCTGCCCGAACTGGTCGGATCCCTGCTCTCGCTGAATGCCCTGCGAGAGGACCTGCAAGTCAGCCATCGGGCGATCGGCAACTGGGTGGGCGCTCTTGAACGGCTGTACGCCGTTTTCCGAATCCCACCTTTCGGGGGCCCAAGGATCCGAGCAATCAAGAAGGCCCGGAAGCACTACCAGCTGGACTGGTCGCTTGTTCCTGAAGAGGGGCCGAGGTTCGAGAACCTAGTCGCTTGTCACCTGCTGAAGTGGATCCACTACCGCCAGGACGTGGAGGGTCTCGACCTCGATCTCAGATTCTTCCGGGACGCTGACGGGCGGGAAGTAGATTTCATCGTCACCGACAGAGCCCGTCCCGTCATCGCGGTCGAGTGCAAGCGCTCGGATGCCAAGCCAAGCCGGAGTCTGCGGTACTGGAAGAAACGATTCCCAGAATGCGCTGCGTGGCAGTTGACGGCCCTGGGCGATCACGATTTCGTCACGCCCGACGGGATCCGAGTATGCCGTGCGACAGAGTTCCTAAGGGGGCTCGTCTAGGCCAGCAGGCAGAGCTCGCATTCGGTCCAGGTCGCGATCAGAATTCAGAACGGAAGGCCAGCTGCAGCTAGAGCGCCTGATTGAATAGCTGCGTCAAGGCCTCCAAATGCTGCTTGAGTCTCGACCGGCCGTCGGCGCTGAGACGGTACCAGGTCACCGGGCGCCGCTTGGCGTAAGTCCTCTCGGCATCCAGATGACCCGCGTCCTCAAGCTTGCGGAGATGTGCGCCCAAGCTGCCGTCAGTCTCTCCCAAGATTGCCTTGAGGCGCGTAAACGACATGGCATCGTGCTTGGAGAGGAGTACGCAGATCGCAAGCCGCACGCGGTGCTCGAGGAGCCCGTTCAGCAGTCGCAACTCTTCCAGGACAGGGAGGTCCGGGTCATTGGGCTGCTTCACGCTTCGGTGCTCCGATGAAGGCCGCAGTCGTCAGAGCGATGGCTAGCAGCGCCCCGGCGGTGGTCCAGCCGAAGCCGGGCACCCAGATCGTTGGCCAACCAGGTACGCACCACCCACGACGAAGCCCAACGGCAGCATTCGCCGTTCCAAATGCAGCCCTCCTTGAAAATAGGTCAGCGCGAGCAGCAACACCCAAAGGGACCCGAACCCCTGCCAGGTGAGGTGTCGAGCCTGGACGAGCGCCAAGCCAAGCGTGCCTGCCGCCATGAACGCGAGCCAGTGAAGACCGTGACGGATGCCTTCCTCGCGGTTGGTGAAACCTGCCCTTCGAGTGGCCCGTCGGCCGAGCCACATGGAGATCACGAACCCGGCCGGCCCCGCAAAGAGCCAATAGATGCCAATCCAATGAAGGTCGTCGACGAAATCCACCAGCGCGAAGCCGCAGAAACCAAGCAACGCCCAGACGAAGTGAAGGGCGGGAACGGGTGGTGTCTCCGATCGCTCCGCCGTGGCGCGGACATACGCGATGTCTTCCTTGAGTTGCGTGTTGTCGGGCATAGGAGCCTCCTTTACTCTGTATCTACGAAGCACTCTTGATTTTAGAGTTACTCGATTATATAGAGTTCCTGCCGAAGTGTCAATCCAGGTCGGGACTTCTCGTGGCAACGATTGGTATGGACCGCGTTTCGAGGGGCCGCGTGAGCAACGGGTCGGCGGCGCAAGGAGGCATCAGTGTCCCGGGTGCCAGGACAACAACTCAATCCGTCGCGCCCGAAGCCCGGCTATGACCCGGGTTCGACCAAGCCATCGAGCACGTGGGAGGCGTGCCCAACGACGTTGACCTTGTCGTAAACCGCCTCGATCCTGCCCTCTTCGTCGATAACGAAGGTCGCACGCGCTGGCCACATGAACGGAAAGCCCAGAAGCCTCCTCTTGCGCCACGTCCCGTACGCCGTCGCGATGCTCCGATTGGGGTCGCTGAGGAGCGGGAAAGGCAGCTGGTGCCTCGCCTTGAACCGCTCGTGCGATTCGGCGCTGTCGCCGCTGACTCCCAAGATGACGGCGTTCTTCGCCGTGAACTCCGCATGCATGCTCCGGAAGGAGCAAGCCTCAAGCATGCATCCGGGCGTGCTGTCCTTCGGGTAGAAGTACAGGATGACCTTTTGCCCGCGGTAGTCAGAGAGGCGGATCCTGCGTCCGCCGTCGGTGTCGGCTCGGAAGTCCGGAGCCATGTCTCCGACGCTCAGCATGTCAGGTTGGCGGCCGGATCGACCCCGTCTCTCGTGCCGAAGCGTTCATCGCGAGTCGAGTCCTCGCGCTCGGACAGTCGACCCCGAACCGTCAACGTGGCGCCCGCCTTGCGCATTCCGATTCGCCCCGCGTCCTGAATTGCTCGATCAAGCATCAAAGGGAAACCTAGTTCTTCGGTCCAGCGAGCGCTTCGGCCTCAAGTGTCCGCGCACCCCGCAGAATGCCGCCGAACGAATAGTTCGCCTCGTGGCAAGCGTACTCGTAGACCCTGTGGTCGGTTGAGGGCCATACATACTCCCCGCCCCACGGCTCCGTCCAAACGGTTGGATCCTCCACCCTGAACTGATAGAGCAGAGTACCGCCGTCCATGAGGCTGAACCGCTCGACGACATGAAGGTTGCGCGAGGCGTCGGAAAGAGCGGGGCTGTCGTTGAAGTTGGTCGTGTCGACCACGAGCGTGTCGCCTTCCCAACGCCCGACGGAGTCCCCCAGCCAGCTGCGAATGTCGGCGGGTGCGTGCTTGGCGTTCATGCGGATGATGCGCGCGTCATGGATCATCTCCGCCAGGACCACGACGTACTCGTCGGTTTGGACGATCCGCTTGAGGTTGTTGTAGGCGAAAGGCAGCATCGGCGGTCCCCCGGTCGAGCCGGACCCCAGTATGCAGCGTTCGTCCAGCGGCCTGATCTCGGGATGGTCGTATGGGCCTGGGTCGAGCCCTTCCTCAAGCCACCAGGCCGTCCCGGTGTTCGGGTGGCTGTTGCGCTTTACCCGGGCGTCGGCGCGCTCCTGCGCGGCCTGCGTCATCGGAGGACGTCGCCCATTGCTCGGTTCCGTGATGATCGACGTGCGCCACTCGCCATCGATCTTGAACGCCCCGCTCCCGCGATCGAGCCAGAACGCGTTGTAGCCCCCGACATTGCCGGCAGAGCCCGACGAGCCGTCGCCTCCCTGCGGAGGTGCCCCGCGGCCCGGGTCCGAGGAAGCATTCCTCCTTGCCAGGCGCTCGGCAGCGTTACGAGCGATCTCGAGCGCTTCCTCCTCGGTGAGCGTGAGCTTGTCACCGTACTCCTCGGGTCTCTCCAAGGGTGTGAGCGTCTTGACGTCGTAGGTCCCCGATAGATCCGGAAATCCTGAAGGCGTACGCGGAATCTGGTCGGCAGCAACCCCCGCGATCCCTAGAAGGCTTAGTCCGAGAGCAAGTCGAATGATCATCTCCACTGCGTTCCGGTAGGCAAGTCCTCCAGATCCGCCCAAGGGAGCGGGCGGAAGGCGTACGGTCCAGCCTAGGTAGGGGTCGTGAGACAAAGACATTACCACTCCTCGAGCGCCGCTGCCTGACGCGGCCACCAAACGACCCATGGATCGCGAGGCGAACCCTGGGCAGAGATGCAAGCAAGGGTCGAGATGGATGCCATCGGGGACAGCGTGCGCGCCTAGCCGGTCATAGACTCAGAGTAGATTGGTCACCGGCTCGGGTGACTGAGCGCCGTCCCCATTGACAGTTCTACGAATCGACCGGCAACTTTTCCTTGCACGAACAACCCTCCCGGGCAGTAGTAGTAATGTGAGTGCAATGGCAAAGGCCTCGTCCGCCGCGAGTTCAATCGCCTGGATGTCCCAGAGGGATGCCGCCAATTCGTCTCGAGAAGCAAATCGCATCCTCATCGCGGCGGCCAGGAAAGGCGACACAGCAGCGTTCGGGGGCCTTGTGGACCTTTACCAGCAGCGCGTCTATCGCACCGCCAACACGCTCTTGGGCTCGGATTCGGACGCGATGGACGCCGTGCAAGAGGTGTTCCTCAGGGCATATCGGAGTCTTGGTCGGTTCGACGAAACCCGCGACTTTGCTCCTTGGCTGTATAAGATCACGGCAAACGTGTGCCGCGACCTCATTAAGGCAAAGCGGCGCCAGTTCGGCATCCCTGTCGAGGTGCACCAAATCGCGTCGACCCTTCCCGGTCCGTTCGAGACTGTCGCAAGAAACGAGCAGCGCCACCTGACACGCCTGGCCCTTGCGAGTCTTCCCTTCAACCTAAATTCCTCAGTTGGATGAGGTGTTCACAACCGCTTTGGCCGTGTTGAATTGTCGCTTTGGCCGGTCGAGACGGCTCTTGAGTCAGGCCGGCAGCAGGCCTGGCGGTGGCTTCGGCACGCGCCCCCGGAAATATTTCCGCAAGGCGCGAGCCAGGATCTCGCACCATCGCTCCACCGCGGTCAACTGCGTCGCATTCTGCAGTTCTCGCAGGAAGCGGGTCATCGCCGCGAACGCTGCCCGGAGTCCGGCCGCGGCGCTGTGCGCAACCGTCAGCAGCAAGGTCGTCTGCCGACCGTGCCGCGTCACTCGCCCGACCCCCTCCATCATCTGCGGTCGGCTCGTCCTGGCTTCGCGCCGCGAGTCCGGATCGATCATCCGCACGAACAGCGACCACCAGTTGTAGAACAGCGCGTTCAGCCGCACCATGATGCGCGTGCGGTTCAGGTCCTGCGTCACGAATCCGCCCCAGCCCCACTGGTTCTTCAGCTCGTCGAAGGCATTCTCCGTATCCGCTCGATCCCGGTACAGCTGGGCCAGCGTGAGCGGCTCCCACTCCAGCGAGGTCACCAGCACCGAGTATTCCCAGCGCTGCCTGCCCTCCTCCACCACCTCCGTGAACGGCAGCTCCAGCTGCCGCCGCTTCAGCGTCTTGCGCGACCGTGGCGGCGCGTCCGGCAGTCGCCGCCGCAGCACCACCACCTTCCGGCTGCGCGTCCAGCCCGACAGCTGCAACGCGGCCTCGGCCGCCTCCCAGCCCTGCCCGGCCTCCGTCCAGCCTCCCTGCCCGGCCAGCTTCCGCACCAAGTCCTTGACCTTCGGCTTCATCATCAGCTTGAACAGGTAATCCTGCCCGCGCGCCTCCAGGGCCGCGATCACTCGCTCCGTCCCGTAGCCGCGGTCCCCCCGCACCAGCGTCGGCCGCTCCTCCGGTCGCAGCCCGTCCAGCAGCCGTCCCAGTCCCTCCAGCCCATACATCGAATGGTTCCGCTTGCCGGACTCCACCTCCGCCTCCAGCACCAGCCGCGTCCCGCTCATCTCATACACATGGATCACTTGCGACGGCCGCCCCGGCTTGTTCGGGTTGTACCCCACCTCGGCCCCTTCCTGCCGCCCGTACACCGGCTTCAGCGTCGTGTCGATGTCCAGGATCCACGCCTCCCCCAGCAGAGGGCGCGTCACGAAATCCAGATGCCGCCGCAGCCACTGCCCCGCCTCCTCCGCGTCCATCCGGCCGATCGCGCGCCGCACCGAGTCGTCGCTGCACACCCGCTTCATCCCCAGCAGACCCGGGTTGACCCCGTCCCAGCGCAGCGCGTTGACATGCGCGTAGCGGCTCGCCCCCGACACCACCGACAGCAGCAGCGTGCCCAGCACGTCCCGCACCCGCGGCGCATTCGGACTGGTGTACTCCAGCGGCGCCTCCCGCACGAACGGATCGAACAGGTCCGCCTGCTTGAGAAAGTCCACGAAAAACGGCAGCTGCCCCAGCGGCGTGACCGCCTCCTCGGGAGCCCAGCGGACTTCCACTTTCCCCGCGAAACTGTCGACCGGAACCGACTCCTCCAGGCGGGCCGGAACCCCTGCGGAGCGTTCACCCAGCGGGTGAGCGCCAGACACTGTCAAATCCTCTGCCATAACCCTTTATAGACCGGACTCTTCTGCTCATGGCACCCTATCCAACTGAGGAATTTAGGTTCAAGGAAAGAGCTGCCATCGCTCTTCGCGACCTTGAAGGCCTGCCGACGCGGGATGTCGCGCGGATCCTGGGCACGAGCGAGGCAACGGTGCGCTCGCAGATTAGTTCGGGACGAGCCAAGCTGCGGCGAATCCTTCTCGGCGACGCAAAGAGGAAGCCGTGACCTGCCCGAAGGAAGCCGAACTCGGTCTTTACGCCGGCGGAGAAGCGGCCCTTCGCAAGGCCCGGAGGGTCGAAAACCACGTTCGGACATGTGCGCGGTGTGCTCGGAAGGTTGCGGAATTTCAATTGGTCCGGTCTGCGGTGGTCACGAGCGGATCGCGGATGCCGCCAAGTGCTCGTGAACAGGTCAGAGCCGAAATCCTTGTCCTGATTTCCCGCGAGTCCTCAAGCGTTGCGGGAATTCATCCGCTTCTGGCGATAGTACCGATCGCGTGCGTTCTGATCGCTCTGATCGCCTCGGCAAGCCTTGGGCGAATGCTGCAGCTACCCCACGAAAGCGAGTTGAAGCTTGCCCTGCCGCTAGATTCGCTCGACCCTCCCGCACTTGCGTTCGTGTTCTCGGCCCGACGCGCTCCCGAACCGGCTACCTCACCCGAGCCGGTACGACCTCGGCCCAAGAGCCGCGGAAACCTGGAGTTGGCTCAGTTGCAAATCGCAGCGACGGCGGACGGGCTGGCGACGCTGGCTCTGCTACGCATCCCGGCCAACGACCCGTCCCTGGAAATCCACTGGATCATGGAGTAAAGGAGTTCCCATGTCTCTTCACTGGCTACCGAGAGCTGTCCTAGCGGCAGCGGCCTTGGCTGCACCAGCATCCGCCTTCGGTGACAAAGGCAGCGCACAACAGCCAGCGACCGGGAGCGGGGAGCCCCAGGTCGAGCATGCGCAGCAAATCACGCGCGTGGTTCGAGTGGAGCATCGGGACGCCGCGGCCTTGGGGGCGTTGATCGGTTCCACCGGGCCTGCCATCCGAGTGGACTCGACGTTGCAAGTGGTGGTGATAAGCGGTCGCCGAGATCAAGTCCAAGCAGCGGAGGCGATTCTCGCCGAGCTCGACGTTCCCCATGAGGTTCCTCTGCCAAGAGACGTGGTGTTCGACGTCTACTTGATTGGTGCGTACCTAGAGGCCAAAGAGTTCCCAGCAATGCCGGCCGCTCCGCAAGGTGCCATGGACGGCATACGAGAGACGTTTCCGTTCGCATCGTACCGGCTGCTCGAAGCATTCGTCATCCGAGCCGCACCGGATGGGAGCGACGCTAAAGTGAAGGGCTATTTGGATCCAGAGCAGCTTCGATTGATCGAGTATCGATTTGAAGTCCGCGTGGAACGAGGTCAGGCGACACCCGACTCGATTGGGCTAAGCAACGTTCTTCTGACGTTCAGGGCGTTCCACGAACAAGAGGGTATTCAAGAATCGGAGATCTGGACCAGTCTGACAACTCGCGAAGGCAAGACCGTAGTTGTCGGGAAGGCCGGGGTCCGTGGAGTCGCGGACGGCGTCTTTCTCGTCCTGAAAGCCCGATTCGACTAGAGCTGAGCGATCGTATCCCAACCGCCACCGCAGCATCGCCGGGACGGAGAGCCGCCCGAACGGGCAGACCACCGCCTCCTCCAGATCCGCGGTTCGCCGTATTGACGGATGTGGCGGGCCGAGAGCCCCAGCTACGAACTCCCTGCACGCTTGCAACCCGAGTTCCGCGCTGCCCATGCCCCGGCTCCGGGATGCTCTTCGGGACGCGGGAACTGCACAGACATCGCGGGTCAGTCACGCCGGCCGGCCGAATCGTCCAACGGGATCGAAGCGCTAACCGAGAAGGGCGTGCGGACGTCGAATCCAGGGAAGCATCCGATGACCCGGCCGGTATGGATCGAAGACAGTCAATCCTTCCGACCCGCGCGGTGCTGCGATGGTAAGGTGAAGGCCGAATAGCGATGCCGTGTCGCTGGGCCATTCCGCTGTTCGCCGCCCTCCTGGGATTCTCGCTGCCAGCCAAGACGCTGCGGGATATCGACGGCAACGAGCACCCGTTGCCGCCAGCACCTGGGGCGAAGGCGACAGTAGTCTTCTTCATCACCAACGATTGCCCCATCTCCAATCGCTACGCTCCCGAGATCGGTCGGGTCTGTAGCGAATACGCGACAGATGGCGTGCGCTGCCTGATGGCCTACGTCGACCCGACGGTGTCCAAAGACGCAATTCGGGGGCATCGCCGGGAGTACGGCAGCCCGGCGCCGGCCGTGCAGGACACGGGCCGCGACCTGATTGAACTGGCCGGCGCCACCATCACGCCAGAGGCTGCGGTCTTCGATGCCGCCGGCCAGCTCGCCTACCGGGGGCGTATCGACAACCTCTACGCCGCGCTGGGCACTCCGCGGCGTCAGGCGACGGAACACGATCTGCGCACGGCCCTGAAGGAAGTGCTCGCCGGCGCGCCCGTGACCCGGCCGCGAACCCAGGCGGTCGGCTGCTTTATTCCGGATTGGGCCGCGATCCGGCAAGGAGATGCCCCATGAATAAGTCGCGCCTGCCCGCGATTCTGGCTTGCGTTTCGGCTCTCGGCGCTTTTTCCGTCACATCGGGGGCGAGTTCCATCGTGCGGGAATCCATGACGTTCAACGGGGAGATCGCGTCGATCGTCCACCAGCGTTGCTCGTCCTGCCATCGACCCGGGCAGGCCGCGCCATTCTCGTTGCTGACCTACGAGGACGTTGCGAAGCGAGCTAGGCTCGTTCGCGCGGTGACCCAGGCCAGGTACATGCCGCCGTGGCACGCGGAACCAGGTCACGGCTCGTTTAAGGGGGAGCGTCGCCTGACAGACGGGGAGATCGAGCTGATTGCACGATGGGCGGATGCCGGCGCTCCTGCGGGAGAAGGGGAGCCACCGGCTCCTCCAGTCTTCGAGTCGGACTGGGAGCTGGGCGAACCGGATCTCGTCATCCGCATGGAAGAACCCTATACCGTGCCCGCGGACGGTCCTGACATCTACCGGAACTTCCCGGCAAGGGTGCCGACCGATGAAGACAGGTGGGTCCGGGCCATGCAGTTCCGGCCCGGGGCACGGACGGTCGTCCACCACAGCCTGTTCAAGGCGGACAGCACGGGCAAGGCCCGCGAGCTGGATGCGCGAGACGATGTGCCCGGGTTCAAGGGTATGGGGGGCGGTTTTGTCGGCCTTGTGAGCCTAGGGGGATGGGCCGTTGGCAGCAACGCCCGCGTCTTCGCCGAGGACGCGCCCCTGCGGCTCCCCGCAGACAGCGATTTCATCTTCCAGTCCCATTTCCACCCCTCGGGAAAGGAAGAAGTAGAGATCTCGTCGGTGGCCTTCTACTTTACGGACAAGGCGCCTACGCGGTCCCGGCTGGCGATTCATCTGCCTCCCGCGTTCGGCCGCGGCTCCGGTATCGACATTCCGGCTGGCGATGCGAACTTCCGGATCGAGAACTCCTACACGCTCCCGGCAGCGGTCGAGGTGTTCAGCGTGACACCGCACGCTCACTACCTCGGCAAGGAGTTCAAGTCCTGGGCCGTGCTGCCTGACGGGGCGGAAGTGCCCCTCATCTGGATCCGCGATTGGAACTTCACGTGGCAGGATCGGTATGTATACGAAAATCCGATCGTGCTGCCGACGGGCACGACGATCCACGCCCGCATCCGCTATGACAATTCCGCCGAGAATCCCCGGAACCCGAGCAGCCCGCCACGACGGGTCAGGTACGGCCCGAGTTCGCTTGATGAGATGGGGACGATTATCTTCTCGGCGTTGCCGGTCCGGGAAAGCGACGCACCGCTCATCAGGCAGGCGCTGAAGACCAGGCGCCAGGAGCACTTCAGGAAAGCACTCGAGGGGGCCAAGACACGACGCGAGACACGTGCGCCAAACCGCGCGGCCTTGGATTGATCGCCTTGTCGACGGGGACATTCGACCCGCAGATCCCCTATTGATTACTCGTGTCCCGGCCTGTCCACAGTCCCAACAAACATACACTGTGCATGCAGAACGCACACATCGTGCAGCAATTGACTCATGAGCGCCAGTTTCGACTGGAGCACGAAGAAGAATCAACGACTGATCGAGCAGCGGGGAATCTCATTCGAGAGCGTCGTCTCCGCCATTGACCAGGGCGGCTTGGTGGACGTATTGGATCACCCAAATCAGGACCGCTACCCGGGGCAGATGATCTAAGTCGTCGCAACCGACGAGTACACTCATCTCGTCCCTTTTGTGACGCAGGCTGACGGCGCTCATTTCTTGCAGGCGATTATTCCCAGCCGGAAAGCGACGAGAGCTTACCGAAGGAGGCAGCCATCGTGAACGACAGATTGAGCGTGGAAGAGCGTGGTGTTCTCGACCGGTTCAAGCGGGGCGACTTGCGTTCCGCTCATGGCGCCGAACGCGAAGTCGAGGTGGCCCGTCAGGCAGCTCGCAATTCATTCAAGAAGACGAAGCGAGTGAATCTACGGGTAACCGAGCGCGACTTCGACCTCGCTCACTCAAGGGCCAGGGAGGAAGGAATGCCCTACCAAACACCGCTGTCCAGTGTGATCCACAAATCCTTGTCCGGCCGCCTGACCGAGAAGAGTTAGGCTGCCTCGTCTTCAACAAAAGCCCGAACGGAGTTGTACAACATAGCGCAGTCCACTAATATTGCAGTGTGCGCCGGGCACTCCCCGCATTGGGATTCGGGGCCGCTTTCTGGGCGGTTTGTGCGTACGCTTCGGTCCTGATCGAGCCGCAGGGAATTCGCCTCCAGAGTCCCGGCAAGTTCCAGCGCATCATCGTATCGGGAGGATCCGGATGCAAGGCATCGAGCTACGATCCCGCAGTCGTCGCCATCGAGTCGGACCGTTTGCTCGCTCGCGCTCCCGGCAGCGCGCGAATCGCGGTGCATTGCGAGGAGGGATCGGCTGAAACCGAAGTGGAGGTCGGCGAGTCCGGCTCGTCAGTCGGCATCGGATTCGAGCGCGACCTGCTGTCGATCCTGACAACAAAGGGCTGTAACTCGTCTGCTTGCCACGGCTCGCCGGCCGGTCAGAACGGCTTCAAGCTCTCCCTGTATGGGTCGGACCCTCGTCTCGACCACGACATGATCGTCAACGGTCACGATGGGCGCCGGGTGACACTCGGGTCTCCGGCGGACTCCCTCTTGGTTGCTAAACCGACCTTCCGCATCGCGCATGGCGGTGGCCAGCTTATGACCGTGGATTCCGACGAATACGCGACGATTCTGGAGTGGCTGCGCCAAGGGGCGCCGTACGGAAACTCGGGTACCCGCCTCGAACGCCTCGAGATGCATCCGGCCGAGAGGGTTCTAGTGGGTGCCGGCTCGCACCAGCCGGTGGTAGTCGTCGGCCGCCTGTCCGACGGTTCGACTCGTGACATGACGAGCGAGGTCCGCTATTCCGTCAACGACGAGGCGGTCGTCGCCATGGCCGAAGGCGGCGGGGTCGTCGCCAAAGGGACGGGCATCACCACGGTCATGGCCCGCGCGATGGGCAAGGCTGCAACCTCGCAGTTCATCGTCATCGAGGAGGCCGCCTCCGGGAACTTCCGGCATCCGGAACCGGCGAACCTGATCGACGAGCACGTCTTCCGGAAGCTTCGAAGCGTCAACGTCGAACCCTTTCCACTGACCGATGATCGGACCTTCCTGCGTCGGGTCTATCTGGACGCCGTCGGAGTCCTGCCCTCGCTGGGAGCGGCCCGGGAATTCGTTGGGGACCCGGACCCGGACAAGCGGTCCGTCCTGATCGACGAGCTTCTGGAGCGGGAAGAGTATTCCACGCAATGGCTGGTGAAGTTCGAGGACTGGTTCCGCAACTCCCAGTACTACTCGCAAGGCAGGACGAACGGCTCCTTCAAGCGCTGGCTCCACGACTCCATCCGAGAGGACTGGGCATACGACGACACAGTCCGGGCGATGCTGACCGCGGTGGGCGACACGACCGTGCGGCCCGCCGGCAATTTCTGGCACCCGGCTATCGACTTCATGCTCAAGACGTTCGAGGTCGAGAAGGCTGTTCCGACGATCACGCGCCTGTTCCTGGGCCAGCGGCTGGATTGCGCCCAGTGCCACAACCATCCCCTGGAAAACCTGACCCAGGACGACTTCTACGGGATGGCAGCGTTCCTGGCGCGCACTCGGGTCAAGCACGGTTACGGGCAGTACAGACGCGTCTGGTACAACGACCGCCGGGGCGAGATCAAGCATCCCGTGACCAAGTTGCCGGTCCCGCCGCGCTTCCTTGGAGGCGCGGTGGCGGAGATCCCCGATGGTGCAACCCGACGCGAAGTGCTTGCGGAGTGGATCACGCGAACCGAGAAGCTGCAGTTCGCCCGCGCCACGGTCAACCGCGTCTGGTATGAGTACTTCGGACGTGGGATCGTGGAGCCCTTCGACGACTTTCGCTCCACGAACCGCCCTTCGCATCCGGAACTGCTCGACGACCTCGCCACGTTCTTCATCGATTCCGGATTCCGATTCAAGGCGCTGCACCGGCTGATCCTGAATTCCAAGACCTACCAGCTCGCGGCCCACACGCCGCAACGTCCCGGAGGAGAGAGCGAACTGGAAGACTCGCTGTTCGCGCGCTACGTGCCGCGCAAGCTGCCGGCCGAGGTGCTGCTGGACGCGATCTCCCAAGTGACCGGCGTGCCCGAGGAATTCAACAATTACCCGGCCGGCACGTCTCCGAAGCAGCTGATCGCCAGTATCGGAGCGACCCACTTCCTGACCACCTTCGGGCACCCGCGAAGGGACATCATGGAAGCGCGGTCCAACGCTCCGTCGCTCGGCCAGGCGCTGCAGATGATGAACGGAGACGTGCTGGCGCGCCGGATGAAGGCGGACGGTTTCGTCCTCGATGGCCTGCTGGAACAGGGGCTCGCAGACAGCGAAATCGTGGACGAACTCTACGGCCGCGCCCTGTCGCGCAAGCCGGACGCGTCGGAACGGGAAGCCCTGGATGCATATCTCCGGGCCGAAACGGCAGCGGGGAGGACCCGCCGGCAGGGACTTGCCAACGTGCTGTGGACGCTTCTCAATACCAAGGAATTCCAGATGAACCTCTGAGGAGACTTGCCATGCTTCTGTCCGAGATGCAAAGCCGTTACAGCCGCCGGGACTTCCTGCGTGTTGGCGGAATGTCCCTGGGAGGCGTCTCGCTGCCGGGCCTTCTCGCCGCTTCCAAAGGCCGCAGCGACGTGTCGTGCCTGATCTATTTCCATACAGGCGGGCTGTGCCAGCACGATTCATTCGATCCGAAGCCCGATGCCCCGCGCGAGATCCGGGGCGGCTTCGGAACGATTCCCACCTCCGTACCCGGCGTGCGTTTCAGCGAGCTGCTGCCGCGTAGCGCCGCCGCCTTCGGCCGATTCTCAGTGATCCGGTCGATGTACTCTCTCGAAGCGATCCACGAGAAGGCCAAGCAGTACGCGTTTTCCGGCCAGCGCCCGAATAACGCATACAAGCACCCTGTCTATGGCTCGGTCGTGGCGAACGAGCTCGGCAGCCGCAACGGGGTGCCCCCCTTTGTCGTCATCCCACGCAAGGACATCTGCGCCGACGCGGGCTTTCTTGGAGCTTCCTACGATCCCTTCATTGCCGGCGATCCGTCCAAGCAGAACTATTCCGTCCAGGACCTGACCCTGCCAACCGGGCTGGGCCTGGAGGAGGCCCAGGGAAGGGCTCGGCTGCTATCGGCCCTGGACACGCGGCTGGAGGCCGTCGAGAAGTCAGACGTCGTCGGTAGCATGGACCACTTCTATCAGAAGGCCCTGGACCTCGTGAGCTCCCCCGAGGCGAAGCGCGCTTTCGACCTCGGTGCGGAGCCGGAAGCGCTGCGGGACGCCTACGGTCGCACGACAGGGGGCCAAGGAGCGCTGCTGGCCCGCCGCCTGATCGAGGCCGGCGTCCGCTTGGTCACCGTGTTCCATGGCGGCTACGACACGCACTCGGACAACGACAAGACCAACCGGAAGCTGTACCCGGAATTCGACCAGTCCTTCTGCACGCTGCTGGAGGATATGGACTCGCGAGGCCTTCTCGACACGACCCTGGTCCTGGCGATCGGCGAGTTCGGTCGCACCCCGGAGATCAATCACTCGGCGGGGCGCGACCACTGGCCAGGAGTCTTTTCGATCGCGGTCGCCGGGGCAGGCGTGCCGGGCGGACAGGTCATTGGCGCTTCGGACGCGATGGGTGCGGAACCCTTGGACCGGCCCGTCTCAATCGAGGATTTGGGCGCTACGGTCTACCGCAAGCTCGGAATTGACACGCACAAGGAGTACCACGCGCTCGGTAGGCCGATCAGGATAAATGACGGCGGGCAGCCAATCAGCGAGCTCTTTGCGTAGGCGACCGATGCAAGGCTCGAGAGTCGCCGTGGCGGTCGCCGCCGCTGCATTCCTGGCAACCGCGGCGGAAGATCCGTCGGATCCCTGGATCGACCGCATCGAGCCGTTCGGGGGCCGGCAGGGGGAGGCAACCGCGGTCGTCCTGGCCGGGAAGAACCTCTCGATTCCGGCAAGGCTGGAATTCGACACCCCTCACCTGTCCTGGGAGACCGTTTCGCTGGAAGGGGACGGAACCGTCAGGGGTATCGTGCGATCTGCGCAGGGGACGCCTCCCGGTCCGCACATCGCAACGCTTGTCACGCCCAGAGGGCGCTCGAATTCTCGCCTTTTCTACGTCGACGAACTGCCGTCTTCGAAGGAGGCGGAGCCTAACGACACCCTTGCCTCGGCGCAGCCGATCGATCTGAAGGCACAGACCCTCCACGGCAGCATGCCGGAACTCCCCGACCTGGATTTCTTCGCCTTCGAGGCCAAGGCGGGCGAGCGCTGGACATTTGACGTGCGATCCCTCGAGTACGGGGGATTCCTCGAGAACGACCTGTCCCTGCTGGACGCCGCAGGGAAGGTCGTCGCCTTCAGCGACGACCGCGACGACTACCTGGAGACGCCATTCCTCGAGCACGTCTTCGAGAGTTCCGGCACGTACTACCTGAAACTCGACCAATACCGCGGCCCGCAACGGGTGAACTGCGCCAGCAATTGCGTCTACATGCTGCGCATGGCAGACTTGCCAGTCGTCGAAGCGGCGCACCCTCTCGGCGCTCGAATTGGATCGAGCGTCGAGGTGTCGCTCCGTGGCCGCGCGCTGGGAGAAGTCGAAAGCGTATGGCTCGTGCCTGTCCGGCGGGCGGAGTACTACCGGCTGACGTTTCCTTTCACTGTGCCTCTCCGGACGGACCAACGGCCGGACGACCGCATCCATGGCGAGATCACGGGTCGCGAGGACCGCGAGGTCACTGTTCGGTTCGCGATCGCCGAGGACGCCTGGCAGGGCCTGTGGAGGATGTGGCTGCGCTCTCCGGGCGGGATCTCGGACACGATCAGCTTCGAGGTCTCGTCAATGCCCGAGCCGGACTGCCGCCGAATCGAGCCGCGGCCGCAAGGCGCGGCCTGCAATGGCGTCCTGGAGCGGCCGGGCGAGGAGCACGAGTTCTGGCTGGAGCTGGCTGCCGGCCAGCCGGTGGTCGCCACGACGCTGGCTGTGCAGCTCGGGCTACCCTACCTCGACACGGTTCTCGAGCTCTTCGACGAGGACGGCAGCCTGGTTGCCGAGCACGACGACCTGATGACGGGCCAAGGGACCGTGATCGGGAATCCCGACTCGATGCTCTACTTCAAGCCGGCAGCTGCAGGGCGCTTCCGCCTGCTGCTCAGGGACCGCATCGGCCGGGGCGGGGCGGACATGGCGTATCGCCTGCGCATCGAGCAGAGAGAGCCGGGCTTCAAGCTGCTTTCGGACCCGGAGAACCTCAACGTGCGGCCAGGAGCCACCGAGCGCGTGGGCGTGCTGATGACGCCCGAGCCGGGGTTCGGGGACGCCGTGGACGTGTGGATCGAGGATCCGCCGAACGGCATCTCGGCAGGACCGGCGCGTTTCCGGTCCGACCAGTTCTTCGGTCCGTCCGGAGACGGCGATAACGTCGTGATTCCCGAAGTGTTCCTCAACATTCGAGTAGACGCCGAGCTCCCGCCTGGAGACTACCCATTGCGGATCTTCGGACGCGCTGCCACCGGAGGCGACACGGTGGAAGCGTTCTCAACTCTGTGGATCGGTCCCCCCAGAAAACGCAACGATGTGCGGCGGCCGGTCGAATCGATCCGGCTCACTGTTCTCGGACCGGGCGCCCCGAGCGGCAATCCAATCGAAGGAACCGCAGCGTCGGGTGGGTCGCGGTGACGTTCTGACTCCGGATCGCTTGAATCCTACTGGATTGGCAGGGTCGGCTGCGACACGTCTGGAGGGTTCAAATCCTCGTCGGCGGCTTCGTTGATCTCGTCTGCGCGCGGCACCACGACCGCCGCGGCCACGACGTCGCCCTCCTCGAGGTTGACCAAGCGCACCCCTTTTGCCGAGCGACCGGTCGAGCGAATCTTGTCCGAATCGATTCGCAGGATCTTGCCGTTGCGCGTCACGATCATCACCTCGTCGTCCGGAACGACTTGCATGACGGACACGACCTCCCCGTTGGAACGGGTGATTCTCGTATTCACGACGCCCTTCACGCCGCGAGCTGTCGCCCGATACATGCCCAGCTTGGTTCGCTTGCCGTAACCGAACTCGTTTACGGTGAGAACGAGGTGCTCCTCGTTGGCGCAGAGCATTCCCACAACAGTGTCATCATTCTGCAACCGGATCCCCCAAACCCCTTGCGCAACGCGACCCATCGCGCGCACCTGGCTGTTTGCAAAGCGATTGGCCAGGCCTAGCCGAGTGGCGATGAGAATGTTCTGATCCTTCGTGCATAGCCGCGCCCGGACAAGTTCGTCTCCTTCTTTCAGGATCAATGCAATAATTCCCTGCGACCGCGGGCGGGAGAAGACCTCCAGCGAGCATTTCTTGATCATGCCCCGGCGGGTCACCATGACTATGTATGTTTCGGGATCGAACGATCGAACGGGCAAGAAGGCCTGTACAGTCTCCTCGGGCATGAAGTTGAGCAGGTTGACAATGTTGCGGCCGCGCCCCGAGGCAGCCACCTCGGGGATGTTGTAGATCTTGAGCCAGTAGACCCGGCCGAGGTTCGTGAAGACAAGGATGTAGGAGTGTGTCGTTCCAATGAAAAGCTTTTCGACGAGGTCTCCGTCACGCGTGGTCATGCCGATCCGCCCCCGTCCACCGCGAGACTGCTTCCGGTAGGTGTCGAGGGCCGTCCGCTTCAGGTAGCCGTTCTTGGTGACCGTCACGACCATGTCCTCGTCGGCGATCAGGTCCTCTATGGAGATTTCCCGAACCTCGTCGCCGATCTCGGTCCTGCGTTCGGAGCCGAATTTCTTTTTCAGAGCGCGAAGCTCGTCGATGATGAGCCTGTTCAGGACCGACTCGGAACCGAGAATCTCCAGGTAGGCAGCGATCTTCTTTTGAAGTTCCTCCAGCTCGTCGAGGATCTTCTGGCGCTCCATTCCAGTCAGGCGCTGGAGCTGCAGCTCAATGATTGCTTGCGCCTGCCGGTCGGTGAAGTCGAAGGGCCTGAAGCTGGCCTCGGCGTCGGCACGCAGGAATTGCGTGTAGTCGATCTCGATCTCGCCCATCAAGCCGGCCTTGGCTTCCTTGGGGTTGCGCGAAGCACGAATCAAGGCGATGACCTCATCGATGCGCAGGAGCGCCTTGGCGAATCCGAGCAGGATGTGTTCCCGGTCGCGGGCCTTTCTCAACAGGAAATTTGTGCGCCGCTGCACCACGTCCTGGCGGTGCGCGATGAACAGCTTGAGGTATTCGATCAGGCCGACTTCCTTGGGCCGGCCGTTCACGATTGCGAGCATGCCCACGCCGGAGCCGTGCTGCAGATCGGTGTGCTTGTAAAGATTGTTCAGCAGCACCTCGGGCTGCTCGCCGCGCTTGAGCTCGAACACGATCCGCATGCCGCGTCGGTCACTTTCGTCGCGGATGTCGCTGATGCCCTCGATCTTCTTGTGGTTGACCAAGTCGGCGGCCTTCTTGATCAGGCGCGCCTTGTTGACCTGGTAGGGAAGCTCGCTGACCACAATCGAGTGACGGTCCTTGCCTTTCTGCTCAATCGCCGTTCTCGCCCGCACCACGATATGGCCGCGTCCCCCCTTGTAGGCCTGGAGCACGCCGGCGCGCCCACAGAGAATCCCGCCGGTCGGAAAGTCGGGTCCCTGCACGATGGTGATGATGCGCTCGAATCTCGTGTTTGGGTGCTTGATCAGCTGGATCGCAGCGTCGACGAGCTCCCCCAGGTTGTGAGGAGGGATGTTCGTCGCCATTCCGACAGCGATGCCGTTTGCGCCGTTGACAAGGAGGTTCGGGGCAGCGGCGGCGAGGTGTTCCGGCTCTTCCGCTGAGTCATCGTAGTTCGGCCGGAAGTCGACCGTGTCCATGTCGATGTCTTCGAGGAGCGCCTCTGCATAGGGAGCCAGGCGCGCCTCGGTGTACCGCATCGCTGCCGGCGGGTCTCCGTCGACGGATCCGAAATTGCCCTGCCCGCTGACCAGCAGTTCTCGCATGCTGAACGGCTGTGCCATGCGGACGAGGGTGTCGTAGATTGACGCGTCGCCGTGCGGGTGGTATTTTCCCATCACCTGCCCGACTATTCGGGCGCATTTCCTAGGTGGGCGGTTCGAGCGCAAGCCTTCCTCGCGCATCGCGAAAATGATCCGGCGCTGCACGGGCTTCAGCCCGTCCCTCACGTCCGGCAGGGCGCGGCCAACGATGACGGACATCGCGTAGTCGAGATACGACTTCCGCATCTCGTGCTCGATGTCGATCGGTCGGATGTCGGCCGTCAGGCTCTGCTGATTCGGTGGCAGTTGGGAAGGGTCGCTCGGATAGTCTTCAGCCATAGAACCTATTGCAGGGAAAGAACTTTCATTATACGACAACCCTGAGTAGGGAGGGCGGCCAAGGATGTCGCGGAGTGCTCGAAGGCCACTTCACTCAGGCGGTCGGAAAACTCGAACCCCTCCGATGCCACGACAGGCAGAGTCGGGCATCGAAACGCCCCGGATGGGAGGAGGGACGGACCATTCGCCAGCACCCGATCGCTCCCGTTCATGCAACGCTCCTACTCGAACGAGGTTGGTTCATTGGTTGTCAGGCAGTGCGCTTGAGCTTGAAGGAGAGCTTGAGCACCGAATCCTCGAAACCGATTCGCAACCAGGTTCCCGTTCCGGGCAGCTCAATCTCGGCTGGCCGCTTTGACAGGTCGTCAAGATCAAGTGGTATCTGAAGGGGTTCACGCTCGGGCCGAGATTGGCCGGGGCCGAAAGCCCGTTGGTCAAACCTGTGTCCACGGAATTCCAGCTCGAGATCCCAGGTCCTGATGAGGGTGGCAAGCCGGTCAGGACCGGGTATCGCCGTTCCGTTGAGGTATTGGTACGCAGTCTGCCGTGAAACGTTGAGCAAGTCCGAGATTTCGCGCGCAGGCACCTTGCGATCGTCCTTCAGTCGCCTGGAGACGGTGTCGAATGCACGCTTCACGGCGTCTCGGAATTCCTGGCTTGTCTTCGGTCTCGGCATGACAGCTTCAACGTGCAATTTGGCTTGCGCGTTGGTGTGTTGTCAGATATTATATTCCCCCAATTAAACACGTACTACCTGATCAGGCAATGGCAGAGCCTGAACCGCATCAACTCCTAGACGCAGTCGACAAAGAAGACCAAGTCGTCGGATCAGTGCGGCGCGGGGAAGTCTTTCGCTTAGGCGCGAATTTCCGGATGGCCCATCTCTTCTTGTTCAACGACCATTCAGAGATGCTCATCCAGCGGCCGGTGCCGACAGGGTCCCGACACCCGCAACGTTGGGGATCGTCAGTTGCTGCCTAGGTGAATTTCGGTGAGAGCAACCGCAAGGCAATTGAGAGGAGAGCGAAGCAGGAACTGGGTTTCGCCTTGGAAAGCGTAACGCTGCTTGGCAGGACTTCAATATGTGAGACGACAAATGCTGGAAATTCATTTCGCTGTTCTCAGCGTCATCGAACGGCCGGCTCACGATCAACACGGGCCATATCTCTGAAGTCCGATTCGTTCCGGTTGCCGATATCTTGAGGGCACGGAGGCCAGCGCCGTGGCTTTTTGCCCCTACATTTGTCCATCTGCTGGACATTCACTATGACCGCATCTCCTGACGCGGCTCAAGGTACGGAGGAACTGCTCGAGCTCTGTCGCATTGCGGTAGCGGTATACCGCTTCAACGTTCAATTGGCCTAGGATCGAATATCTCTGCCAGCGTCCAACTGGCGCTTGTAGCCGTGACAGCGACACTGCTGCGAATCGCGAGTCAATCGCGGATGGCTTTCCTGCTCACTGCGATGGTCGGGGCTGCCGCTTCCGCTCTCGGAATCGCAACGATAAGAAAGGGACGTGAATACTACCGGAGATCCACCTACAAGAAGACGCTGATCGCGGAAAGACTGGGGTTCAATCCGAAGCTAGACGAGCATCCCTACGAACTGGCGACATTCGCGGTGGCGTCGACGGAGAGCCAGGCCAAGTCTCGTGAGATCCTTGGAGACTCCGAATGGTGGGTGCACAGGAAACTTCGATTCTCCACGGTCACGGGAGGGTATGTGGTCCCGATGAGCGTGCTCTCGGTCCTCTACGCGTTCGCAACGGCTTGGTCAGCGGCACCGATGATCCGGAAGATCTGCCTCGGATGCGGGCTTGTCCCATGACTTAGATTCAGATTCGTGCGACAGCAGCGTCAGGTAGGCCACCAACAGAGCGGATTCAGGAGGTTTGCCCGAACGGCGCCGCGTCCACGGCGCAATTCGCGCCGGGCTTGAGTCGACTCTGCCCGAAGTCGATCCCCTGTGAAACCTTCCTTGAGCCGCGCGTTGTCCTCAGGCAGCGGGCATGGCTGGCCTATACCAGAGGAACCAGGATCGCGGCGATCTGCGTGACGACGTAGCCGACCACTCCCATTACCGCAAGCAGCGGCGTCCACGTCTGCAGCGCCTCCGTCTCGGTCAGCCCTGACATCTGCTTGTACACCCAGAAGCCGGAATCGTTCATCCAAGACCCGACGAGGGATCCGGAGCCGATTGCGCACGCCACGTAGACCGCGTGAAACCCTATTGGCGTGTCCATCACCAGCGGCGCCATGATCGCCGACACGGTGATCATGGCCACCGTGCCGGAACCCTGGGCGATCTTCAGCAACGCCCCCAGCAGGAAGCTCAGCATGAGGATCGGGACGCCGAATTCCTGGGACATCTCTCCGATCGTCTTGCCGACGTCGGCCTGCACCAGCATCTTGCCGAAGGACCCTCCACCGGCCGTGATGAGAATGATGAGCCCGCCGCTGGCGAGCGCCACCTCGACGGGCTTGGCAAGCTGCGCCAGCGTGTAGCCCTTCTGGCGGGCAAGCAGCACCAGCGAGATCGCTGCGGACGTCAGCAGAGCGAAATTGGGATTGCCGAGAAAACCCGTGACCGCGAGTACCGCCCCATCAGCATCCAGCGCACCGGCCAGGGTGTTGGAAGCGATCAGAATCACAGGCAGGGCGATTGGGAGCATCGACATGAAGAAGCTCGGGAGCCCCGCCTCCTGGCGTCGGGCCAGCGCTTCGAGCTCCTCCAACGAGAGGCCTGCCGTCTCTCGCAAGGGCACGTCGAGCTGGCGGTCCCGCAGGATCCCGAACAGCCAGCCAGCTATGGACATCGGCACGGCAATCACCGCCCCGACCAGGATCATCACGCCGAGATCGATGCCCAGCGTCGCCGCCATGGCCAGGGGCCCTGGCGTCGGCGGCACCATCGAATGGGTGACGGCACCTCCCGCCGAGATCGCGATGAGGAACAGCAGGTAATTCTTCCCCGTCCTCACGCGCATCGCCCGAGCCAGGGGGACAAGCAGATAGAACACGGTGTCGAAAAAAACCGGAACCGAAAGCACGTACCCGCTGCTCAGGAGCGACAGGGAGGCGTGCTTCTCGCCGAGCGCACGGACGAACACGCGCACGATCTTGTCCGCCGCCCCGCTCTCCATGAGGCACTGTCCGATCAAAGCCGCGAGGGCGATGACGATGGCGATGCTGCCGCATACCCCCCCGAACTCGCGTGCCACGCTCGGCATCACGTCTCCAAGGGTCACGTTCGGGGTCAGGATTCCGACCGTCGTGGCCGCGGCGATCAGCGCGATGAACGCGTTGATCCGAAGCTTAAGGATGAGGAGGAAGACGACCGCGACCGCGATCGCGAGAATCACAAGGGGGTGCAAGGGCATTGCGGCCATAGAGCGTAGCAGAATGCGGGTCCGGCCGCGGCGCCGTCACTCGAGACGGGCGGCGCGAACCTTGTCAGCCTGGGCCTGGCGGAACTCCTTGAGGGCGTCCCGCAGAGACTCGTCGCTCGTCGCGAGAATCGCCACCGCCAGCAGCGCGGCGTTCTTCGCGCCGGCCTTGCCGATTGCAAGGGTTCCGACCGGGATGCCGCCGGGCATCTGCACCGTGGAGAGAAGCGAGTCGATGCCGTCCAGAACGCTGGGCATGGGCACGCCCAGGACCGGAAGCACCGTGTGCGCCGCGCAGACACCGGCCAGGTGGGCCGCGCCTCCAGCCGCCGCGATGATCACGCGAATCCCGTGCGATTCTGCGTTGGAAATGTATTCGGAGGTCAGGTCCGGAGTCCGGTGAGCCGACATCACGCGGCACTCGTGACGGATTCCGAATTGCTCCAAGGTTTCCGAGCAAGGCTTCATGGTGGCCCAATCGCTTGTGCTTCCCATGATGACTGCAACTAGGGGTGTGGGTGTGCTCATGCGGATTTCTTCTTCAAGGGCGAGCGCTTGCATGCGCGCTCTAAAGGCGGGTATTTTAGCACGCATTGCCGGTTGCAAAATCGTGCGATACTGTCCATTGAGAAGGATCCTCTCCGTGGCCGTTTGGTGTCCTCGGCGCTCCCATGCGGGTGCAGCCGAGGCTAGGCCGCGGCAAGCGAGCAGTTAGGATCAAATGTCCGGTTCGACGCGAGCAGCCGTCTGCCTCCTGGCGCTGGCCTGCCTTCTGGGGCTTTCCTGCTCTCGAGGCTCCCGCGCACACAACCCCGGTCCGCCGCAGGCCCCGGTCGCCCTCCCTGAAAATCTGGGGGCTCCCCCGGCCGAAGAGCCCGATGCGACAGCCCCGGCGATCGATGCCGCCGAGACAGCAGAGGCGTCCGACTTCGGCAAAGAACTCCCCTTGGAGGAGTTCGAAGAGGACCTGGAGTCGTTCCCCGAAATACCATTCAACCCCGAAGAACCGGCCCTGAGCGACGACGAGGTCGCCCTGCTGGACGAACTCATCAGTCTCAGTCTCCCCGAGGCTCCCCAGGCCCTCACGCACGAGGAGGCTCTCCTGCACACGCGGTCGGAGCTGCCGCTCGTGATGAATTCCGACGTGCAGCGCCGGATCAACTACTTCACCAAGAACAGGAGGGGCATCGCGACGATTCGCATCTCGCTGGGCAGAGGCAGCGCCTACCGTCCCATGATCGAGCGGATCCTTGAAGAAGAGGGTGTGCCGGCCGAGATGTACTATCTGGCGATGGCGGAGTCCGGGTTCCGGCCAAAGGCACGCTCGCATGCCTACGCGACCGGGATGTGGCAGTTCATCTCGTCACGGGGCAAGCAGTACGGGCTTCGCCAGGATCGCTATCAGGACCTTCGGTACGACCCCGAAGCCGCAACACGCGCGGCGGCAAAGCACCTCAAGGACCTGCACATCGAATTCAAGGACTGGTACCTCGCGATGGCGGCGTACAACAGCGGTCCGAACCGGGTGAAGAGCGCTATCCGTCGCACCGGGAGCCGTGACTACTGGACCATGGTTAGGCGCCGAGCGCTACCGCGCGAGACACGCAGCTACGTTCCGATCATCCTCGCGATGACCTATGTCGGCCAAAACCTCGACCTCTTCGACCTCGGCGAGATTGACTACGCACCGGAACTGCGCTACGACACGGTTCGCACGGAAGAGGAAGTGAGTTTCGAGCTGATCGCCGACTCGACCGGGTCGTCCTTGGAGGCCATCAAGGATCTCAACCAGTCCCTCTTCCGCTCCGCGACGCCGGCGTACGGATACGACCTAAGGTTGCCGCACGGGTCGGCAGACCGCTTCACAAGGGAGGTCGCACTGGTTCCTTCGGGCAAGCGCAACGATTGGCGCCGCTACGAGGTTCGCCAGGGAGAGACGCTCGAGGCAATCGCTCATCGCCACAGGGTCAAGCCCGAGGAGATTCTGTCGGTGAACTCGCTCTCGGAGGGGGCGACACTGGCGGGCGGCACGAAGCTCACGATTCCCACGACCACCAGAACCAAGATCTACCGCTACTATGGCGGGGGCGGGGCCGGCGGATTGCTGGAGCCCGGGACCGGCAGATACCGGATCGCTAGGGGCGACACGCTCGGAGGGATCGCGCGTCGCTTCAGAACGACGGTTGCGAACCTGATGACCTGGAACGGCCTCCCGAGCACGCGAATCCGCGCAGGTCGCTACCTGATCGTCCAGCAGCCCGGCGAGGGCGGAACGGGTGCGGTCGCGTCATCCGGATCCGCCCCGACCGGCCGCTACACCGTGCGGCGGGGGGACTCCCTTTCCAAGATCGGCGTGCGCGTAGGTGCATCCGTCGCTCAGTTGCGTGCCTGGAATGGGATCAGAGGCTCGACCATCCACATCGGGCAGGTTCTCAAGGTTCCCGGCCCAGCTCCCGCGCCGCCCAGGCCCGCAACCTCGGCCTCAGCAGGGATCCCTTCGGCGCCGGAGCCCGCGCCCAGCGCGAATCACTACCGCATCAGATCCGGCGATACGCTTTCGGTCATTGCGGAACGATTCGGCGTTTCGGTTTCCGACCTGCGCAAGTGGAACGGGCTGAGGACCAGCCGAATCACAGCGGGCAAGTACCTGATTGTCAGGCCGCCCTCGGTCACAGCCGCATCGAACAGACCGGCGGGCGCCCGGAACTCCACTCCCGAACCGGCAGGTAGCCCCGCCAGCCACTATCTGGTGCGGAGAGGAGACAACCTCGATTCCATCGCCAAGCGCCACGGAACCACTGTCCGGGCGCTGATGTCCTGGAATAACCTCCGCAACTCACGCATCTACCCGAACCAGCGGCTGGTGGTGGGAGGCTCGGTGTCAGCTACCGGGAGCCAGAACTACCGCATCCAGTCTGGTGACACGCTAACGGTCATCGCCAGGCGCTTCAACGTGACGGTCGCCGAACTCAAGCGCTGGAACGGGATCAGAGGCTCGACCATTCACGCCGGGAAGACGCTTGTCATCCGGTCTTCGGGATCGTAAGCGGACCGTCGGCTACTCGGCGAAGCAGTACAGGGCTTCCTGCGTCCGCACGAACAGGCGTCCGTCCATGACCACGGGCGTGGCATAAACGGCTTCGCCCATTGCGTTGGTGCGAATCACGCTCCAGTCCGGTCCGGGCTTGATCACGGAAACCTGGCCGGTCTCGTCCGCAGCGTACACCTTGCCGTCCGCCGCTACTGGCGACGCGAAATACCGACCCATGGCTTCCCGCAGACGGCCCTGCTTCAGGACACTGCCGTCTTCAGCGCTCAGAGCCGTCAGGATCCCGCCGTCCTTTGTCAGGTAGACGACGCCGTCGAAGAGCAGCGGTGACGGAACATTCGGGAGGCTCTTGTAATGCAACCACTGCACCGCTCCCTCGGTCATGTTTCCCTTGCCCCCCAGCCTGATCTTGCGCACCGCGTTGACCGCGAGACGTTTGCGCCGGTGATGTTCCCAGTCGCGTTCCTCCATGAATCCGGAATTGTCCAGATCGTAGCTGTCGAGGCCGTTCTGGACCCTCTGGCCGAAGAGACCGCGGACCTCCTCAGCCGATAGCCTGCCGTCACTGTTGGCGTCCAGCTCGCCGAGGACCTCGTGGAAGGGGGCAACCTCCTCTTGCTGCCCGAAATCGGCCCTCCCGGCCCAGCCGAGGACGTAGGCGTAGCCCTTGCCGTCGAGAACTGGCGTCGGCTTCATCTGCCACGTCAGTCCCTCGACCCACCACACCTTCTCGCCGCTCTCCACGTCGTAGGCGGACAGCTCGTAGGAACCCGGCACCAGAACCTGCGCGCCGCCGCCTTCCGGCTGGTAAACCACCGGTGTCGAGAAGGCACGCAAGGAGTAGGGGCGCTCGTTCCGCCAGGCGATCGAGCCGGTTTCCGCATCGACGGCGACCATGAACGAATCGGTTTCCGAGTCGCAGACCTGGATCACCTTGCCGTTGACGTAGACGGGCGAAGCCCCCATTCCCATCGGGTTGTTGAACGGACCAAGCGGGAGGCGCCACAGCTCGTTGCCGTCGGGGCCGTAGGCGACCAATCCGAAGTCCTGGAAAAACGCGAAGACATTCTTCCCGTCCGTCGCGGTACTGGGTGAAGCCGGATCGTTCGGAGCGCGAAGCTTGCCGGCGCGCTCGCGGGGGATCTCCCGGCGCCATTGGATCCGGCCCGACTCGCGGTCCAGCGAGAAGGTGATCAGAGCTTCGTCCTCGTAGCCGGTCAGGAAGATGCTTCCAGCGCTGAAGACCGGGGACGAAAGCCCCGGAGGGAGAGCGGTCTTCCAGACGACGTTCTTCCCGGGACCGAACTCGTCGGGAATGCCCGACTCCCCCGACAGTCCGGCACCGTTCGGCCCGCGGAACCGGTCCCAAACCAGTTCCGCGGGGCGGGCCGCCCCCATTGACAAGAGTAGTAGCAGAGCAACCCGGAGGGTCATAAGCGGAAATATATCACGCGCGGGCGCGCTGGCTGCAAGAGTCGCTACCGGCGGAGGGAGGCGATCACCTCGCGAAAGCCCGGCTCGGCCGCCGCAGCGGTCTTGGCAGGCGCGGTCAGCTTGAAAAAGATCGGAGCGTCGGGACCCTGGACAATCGCCGCCAGCATCCGGTAGCCGGGCATCGGCGTCGCTCTCGGCGCCATCGGAAAGGGTTTGAACAGGTACGTCCCGCTGACGTCCAGCACGGTCACGCGAAGACCGTTAACCTCCCGTTCGCTGCGGTCAGCTGCTTCGGCCGTCATCGGGCTGCCGTCCGCATTGACGAACTGGCCGAGCCAGCGGCGTATGTTGGCGTCCACTCCGCCGCCCTGGCCCGGGCCGAAATAGAACACCGCCATCTCCCCGTCCTGGCTGTCGCCGGGGGCGGCCGGAATCGTGTAGTTGGCAGTCCGCATGGGCTTCGGAGCGGATGCCCAGCCAGCGGGCGCGTCGAAGCTGAGCCCTCCCGCCTCGGCCGCCGACAGGACAGGAATCGTCCCGGCAAGTATTGCGGGGAAGGCGAGCACGATGGGGCGAAGGAGGGGCATCAAGAACCTCTGTGTCAAGACCCAGTCTACAGTGTTGGCAGTCCGACGCCGGACACCCGGAAGCCGAACTCACTGCCGTTTCAGATGCATGTCGGCGAAGTCGAGGTAGCGCGCCCAGTCGTACGCCGTGACATCATGCTTGCCGGTCCGGACGTGGTACCCGACCGTGCGCATAACCGGCTGATCGACCGGAGGCTGCTCTGCCACGCCCAAGCCCTGCTTGCCTAGCAGCTCGTACGCCTCCCCGGCGAGCATCGCCGACAGGAACTCGCCCGTGGGGTCGGCCCACGCATCGTCTTGGGCGCTTGCCACGTACAGGGGCCGCGGCGCCACCAGGGCCAGCAGCATGTGCTGGTCCAGCGGGAGGTCGTCTTCCTTGCCGTTATAGGCCTGGAAGCTGTCCGCGAACCAGTGCGGGAACCTCGCGTTGATCCGCTCGACGGTCTCGCCGAACCGACGGCGGCTCAGAGCCGCCCCGCCACAGCCGGAATCGTTCGAGATCACCATCGCGAAGCGCATGTCCCGCGCGCCCGCCCACAGGGCCGTCTTTCCGAGCCGGGAATGCCCCATCACTGCCACCCTCGCGGCGTCCGAGTGAGGGTCCGTGCCGAGGTAGTCCAGGATCCGGCTGAGCCCCCACGCCCAAGCGGCGATGCTGCCCCAGTGCTCGGGACGCCGCGGAGGGGACAGCGCGTGAACGCCGTTTCGGAATCCGTCGTCGAAGTCCGGATCCAGGTCGCCGTAGTACGCCGTGGCGAGTCCGTAGCCGCGCCCGAGGATCGTCTCGACTTGCCAGCGGCTTGCGCTCTGCCCTCGGGTCTCCTCGGTAGCGCGGTTCGCGACCACACCCTCCCCGTCACGCATCCAGCGGCCCGACAGCCGGATCGCCGGGTCGGGATGGACTGCGTGGTTGCCGCGGAAATTCAGGCCGGCGAACACGGGGACAGGGCCTTCCGCGGCGGCAGGCGTGTAGAGCAAGATCTCCATGCTCGGTCCGGAGGGTTCCGCCGTGAAGCTTGCGAGAATCTGCCTGCGACGCGCCAGGCCCCCAAGCGCGGCTCCATCCTCCTCGAGCAGCTGGAACCGCATCCCGCTCGGTGCCTCCGGCGCCGCGCCATAGACCTGCTCTTCGAACAGGGTCAGGATCTCAGCCCGGCGGGCGGGCCACTGGTCCGGTCGCTCGATGGCCCGGCCATCGACCCCGCGCAAGATCTCCGGCAAGACATAGGCTGGCACCCTGGCTTCGTCGTAGTTGGCTCCCGCGGGTTGGCCCCATCCGACAGAGACGGTGAGAATGGCGATCGCGACGATTGCAAGCAAATTTGACTGGGTTCGAGCGAACGGGTCGGATATTCTTACATCTGTGACTCCCGAGGGGATCCTCGCCGTGGCCGTGGTGGCCGGTGTCATCGCGGCGATGGCGACGAATCGGGTTGCCGTGGAAACGGCGATGCTTGCCGGCTTGGTCACGCTCGTGCTGCTCGGCACGGTGGAGCCGCAGGCCGCCCTGTCGGGCTTCGCGCATCCTGCCGTGATCGCGATCGCCGCGCTCTTCGTCGTGGCTGCGGGGCTGCGCGAGACCGGGGCCACGACAGTCGCCGCGCCCCTGCTCCTCGGCCGCCCGAAGTCAGTCGCTCTCGCGCAATTCCGGCTCATGGCGCCGGTGGCCCTGCTTTCCGCGTTCATCAACAACACCCCGGTTGTGGCGATGTACCTTCCGCTCGTGCACGACTGGGCGAATCGCATTCGGATAAGCCCTTCGAAGTTCCTGATTCCGCTCAGCTTCGCTTCGCTTCTGGGCGGGCAGCTCACCTTGATCGGCAGCGCGTCCAATCTTATCGTGATGGGACTGTACCTTCAATACCTGCAATCCGCCGGACTTCCCTCCCCGAGCCACGTGCTGGAGTTCTGGGGACCCGCGCTGCTCGGCCTGCCTGCCGCAGTGGTCGGCATTGCGTACCTCATGGTTGCCTCGCGAGTCCTGATACCGGATCGACTGGCCGTCCCGGACGATGTCTCGGAGGCCGAGGAATGGACGGTCGACATGGAAGTGATCCCGGGGTCCCTGCTGGCGGGCGCGAGAATCGAATCGTCCGCCTTGCGGGGACGCCAGGGGCTTCGCCTGTACGAGATCGAGCGGAACGGGACCGTGATCGAGTCGCCCGCACCGGACATGCGGCTGGAGGCCGGAGACCGGCTCGGATTCACAGGCAACCTAGACTCGATTGTCGCCCTGTGGCGAGTCCGCGGAATAGCCCCGCCAGAGCGCCGCAAGTCCGGCGTCGTCGCGGACCCGGACAAGCGCGAGCTCGTGGAGGCGATCGTGGCCCCCGGCTCTTCGCTGGTCGGGCGGACTGTCCGCGAGACGCGGTTCCGGACCCTGTTCAACGCGGCAGTCGTGGCCATTCGACGCGGCGGGGCCACGGTTCGCGCCAGGATCAGGGACATCCGGCTCGAACCAGGCGATGCCCTCCTGCTCGAGGCACCCAAGGGCTTCGTCCGATCGCACCGGAGCTCCCGCCACTTCTACGTCGTCTTCGCCCTTCCCGGATTCGTTGCGACCCGTCACATCCGGTTCCGACGTGCCACAGCGGTGTTTCTCCTGCTGGTCGCGGGATTGATCCTGGCGCCATGGGAACCCGTGGTCGTGTGCCTGACTGCAGCACTGCTGATGGTCGTCCTAGGTTGCGTCCGGCCTCCCAGGGCACTCGCGGAGGTGTCCCTCCAAGTCATCGTCGCGATCGCTGCCGCGCTCGGCATGAGTGCGGCCTTGGAGCAGACGGGGGCGGCCAGTGTCATCGCGGCTTGGCTTCTCGACGCTTGCCGGGACATCGGCCTGGGAGATCGCGGCATGCTCTTCGTGATGATTCTGACCGCCTCAGGGTTCTCTCAGGTCATCACCAAGAACGGCGCTGCAGCGTTGATGTTCCCGGTCGCCAAGGCGACGGCGGACGCGCTCGACGTGCACATCGAGCCGTTCGCATTCAGTCTGATTTTCGGCTGCGGTCTCAGCTTCCTCTCCCCGGTGGCGTACCAGACGAATCTCATGGTTTACGGCCCGGGCGGGTATCGGTTTCTTGACTTTGCGCGGATCGGCGCGCCGCTCACGATCCTGCTAGCCGCCTTGGGAGCCCTCATATGTCCGCTGGTGTTCCCGTTCCGCGCGCTGCAGTAGGGCATCGTACCGGGCCGGTCCGGCCTGCGGATTCGGGTTCGACCGCTCGATCCTCTGTGAAGCTCTCGGAGTGACCCCGTGCCGGAACTGCCGGACATCGTGATCTATATCGAAGCGCTCGAGTCCCGCCTCCGCGGGCAGGCCTTCGAGGGCGTGCGCATCGCGAGTCCCCTGCTTCTGCGGACGGTCGACCCTCCGCCGAAAGCCTGCCTCGGTAAGCGCGTGGTCCGGTTCCGGCGGCTCGGGAAGCGGATCGCGATCGGTCTCGAGGAGGACTTGTGGCTGGTGCTGCACCTCATGATCGCCGGTCGTCTGCACTGGCGGCCTCCGCGCGCGAAGATACCCGGCAAACGCGGACTGGCCGCCTTCGATTTTCCGGGCGGAACCCTCGTGCTGACCGAGGCCGGATCGAAGAAAAGGGCCTCGCTGCACGTCGCGCGCGGCGAGCGCGCTCTCGGGGAACTCCATCGCGGGGGCCTGGAAGTCCTGGAAGCCTCGCTCGCTGAATTCCGGCAGGCAGTCTGCAGCCGGAACCGCACCCTGAAGCGTGCCCTGACGGATCCGGCTGTCTGCAGCGGCATCGGGAACGCCTACTCCGACGAGATCCTCCACCGCGCCCGCCTGTCGCCGGTCACCCTCACAGGCAGGCTCGACCCGTCGCAGGCCGAGCGGCTCTACGAGTCGACTCGCGAGGTGCTCTCGGAATGGGTGGACCGATTGCGAGGGGAATGCGGGGGACGGTTCCCGCAGAAGGTCACGGCATTCCGGGAAGGGATGGCTGTGCATGGGCGCTTTGGCAAGCCGTGCCCGGTCTGCGGCGCTCCGGTGCAGCGCATCCGCTATGCGTCCAACGAAACGAACTATTGCGCACGCTGCCAGACCGGCGGGAGGCTCCTCGCCGATCGGTCGCTGTCGAGGCTGCTGCGCTCGGACTGGCCGCGCAGCCTGGACGAGCTATCAAACCGCTGAGAGTGAGCCAGGGCCCGGCGTGCAGGCCGACAGCTGCGCCCGGTCATTGGAGGCCGCTTCGGAGACCGGATAGAATGCAATTGGTGGAGGTTCCACAACAGATTCGTTTCGGTTCCATGCGGATCGAGCCAGCGGTCGTCCTGGCGCCGATGGCCGGCGTCACCGACACCGTGTTCCGTCGCGTCATCCGGCGCCTGTCGGGCTGCGGTCTGATCATGACCGAGTTCACCAGCTCGCACGGAATCGTGGCCAACCATGGCGAGCAGAAGGCCCGGCCCCGCCGCACCGCATTCAACTACTTGCACTACGAACCCGACGAGCACCCGATCGTCGCCCAGCTGTTCGGCTCCGATCCTGCCGTGCTGGCCGAAGCAGCGCGTCTCGTCGAGCACTTGGGTTTCGATGGCGTGGACATGAACTTCGGTTGCCCCGTAAAGAAGGTTGTCAAGTGCAACGGCGGTTCCGGCCTCCTGCGGGATCTCCCGGCGGTGGAGCGGATTCTCAAGGCGGTCCGCTCGGCCGTCACCATTCCGTTCACCTGCAAGTTCCGCACCGGCTGGGACGACCGCTCCATCGTTGTGCGCCAAATGGGCCGCCTCGCCGAGGACTGCGGCCTGCAAGGAGTCTCCCTGCACGGACGGACGCGCCAGCAAGGATATGGCGGCAGTTCAGACTGGGATCGCATTGCCGAGCTCAAGAGCGCGGTGAACATTCCGGTCATCGGAAACGGAGACGTCTTCTCGCCAGAGGATTGCGTCAGGATGTTCCGGCATACCGGCTGCGACGGTGTCATGATCGGGCGCGCCGCGTCGACGAACCCTTGGATATTCCGGCAGATCCAGCAATACCTCACCACCGGGACCTACGACCGACCCAGCGAGCGCCAGCGTTACGAGCTGCTGCGCAACTACTACCGCATGCTCCTTGAGGACGCCGGCAAGATCTCCGGCCAGCCATTGGGCAAGATGAAGCAGTTCGCCACCTACTTCAGTCGCGGGATGCACAACGGCTCGCACCTCCGCAAGCGGGTTCACCGCTCGACCTCGACCGATCAGGTGCTCGACATCGTGGACGAGTGCCTCGCCGACCACCTCGGCCGGGCAGCCTGACCGCTCGACGCCTCAGGCGCGGCTCGCCGCGAAGCTGGCTCCGAGGAGACGTAGCTTCGCCGCGACCCTGGCCCCGAGTTCCGGGGCTTGGCCCTCGTCCGCTGCGCCCTCGGCCCGGACCATCTCGCCGCCCGGGCCAGCGGCCGTCGCGAGCAGGCGCAACTGCCCGTCGCGCCACGTCGCGTGGGCTCCGAGCGGGATGTCGCAGCCACCGCCCAGCGCGCGGAGCAGCGAGCGTTCCGCCGCGACTTCTCTCGCGGCCGGGTTGTCGTGCAGCGGGGCAAGCGCCCCGCGCGCCGCATCGTCGCCCGCCCGGATCTCAATCCCGAGCGCGCCCTGGCCGATTGCGGGCACCATGGCCCCGGCATCGAGGTGCTCGGCGACCTCGTCGAGCAGGCCGAGCCTTTCCAGCCCGGCAGCAGCGAGCACGATTGCATCGTAGTTCCCGGCCTTCAGCTTCCGGATTCTAGTGTCGACGTTTCCTCGGATCTCCGACGGGACGACTTCCGGCCTCAGGTGGCGCAATTGCGCGGCGCGGCGCGGCGAGCCGGTTCCGACGCTGTCGCCCGGCCGTAGATCGCCCAGCTTCTTGCCCAGCAGAACGTCCCGCGGGTCGGCGCGCGTCGGAACGCAGCCCAGGGCAAGGCGCTCGTCGAGCTCGGTGGGCAGGTCCTTGAGGCTGTGCACTGCGAGATCGATCTCCCCCGCGATCAGCGCCTCCTCGATCTCCTTCGTGAACACGCCCTTGACGCCCTGGCTCTGGCCCAGCGCGGCAAGCGGTACCGCGCCGATGCGGTCTCCGGTCGTCTTGATTACGCGGAGGGCGACCCGGTTGCCGAGTTCCGCGAGACGTTCCGCGACCCAGCCGGCCTGCCGAAGGGCGAGTCTGGAGCCGCGCGTCCCGATAGTGAGATCCGCCACGACGGCACCTAGTCGAGTCCGAAGATCCGCCGGATATCCTCCACGGTGATCCGTGACCGCGGGTCGGAGACGCTCCGCTTCGCCTCCCGGATCGGATGGTGGGCCACCTTGTTGATGATGCCTCTCGTGAGGGCCTCCACGGCTTCCTGCTGCTCTCCGGTGAGGTCCCGCAGCTTGGACCGGTAGCGCTCCACCTCGCCCGCGCGGATCGCCTCCAGCCGCTTGTTGAGCGACACGATCGCAGGAGCGGCGCTGTGCGACTCGATGCGACGCAGAATCTTCTCGACCTCTTCCTCGACGATTCGCTCCGCAAGCTCCGCCTCGCTGTGCCTGTGCTTCATGTTCGCCGCCGCCACCTGCTCCAGGTCGTCGATGTCGTAGACGAACATGTTGTCGAGCTCGTTGATATCCGGATCAACGTCGCGCGGGACCGCGATGTCAACCAGGAATATCGGCCTGTTCCGCCTTGCCACGATAACGCCCTCGGCGGTGCGCTTCGACAACAGGTGCCCGGGAGCGCCAGTCGAGGAGATCACGATGTCGACACGCTGCAACAGCTCGAGCAAGCGGTCGAACGGAGCGGCTTCGCCTCCAAAGGCACCGGCAAGCTGCTCCGCACTGGTCAATGTCCGGTTCGTGACGAAGAGGTGGGATGTTCCGGCGCGCCGCAGGTGCTGCGCCGCGGACTCGGCCATCTCGCCTGCGCCGATCAACAGCACGGAAAGGCCTTCGAGGTCCCCGAAAATCTTGCGTGCGAGCTCGACCGCCACGTAGCTCACGGAGACTGCCATCTTGCCGATTCCGGTCTCGTTGCGCACCCGCCGGGCGACATGAATCGAATGCGACAGGAGGCGGTCCAGCGCGCCGCCCAACGTGCCGGCATCGCGCGCCCTCTGATAGGCGTCCCTGACCTGGCCCAGGATCTGCGGCTCGCCGACGACCATCGAGTCGAGGCTCGCGGCCACGCGGAATAGATGGCGGACGGCGTCCCGACCGTTGTGTGCGTAGAAGACGCTGTCGTCGACAACCGTGCCGTTCGTCGATGCCGAGACGCGTCGCAGGACTTCTCCCCGCAACGCATCCCGCTCGCCGTTGGCCAGGAACTCGACACGGTTGCACGTGGACAGCACCAGCGCCTCGTCGAGAGATTGCGCCAGGATGAGTTCGCGCGCGACGTCTGCGGCGTCCTCCTCGGCAATCGCCAGACGCTCCCGCACCTCGACCGGTGCGGTCTTGTGGTTCATCCCGAACAACTGGATGCTCATTGGCCCATGAAGGTGTGGGCGCCGCTGTTCACCACCCACGTGAGCGCCGCGCAGCCGAAGCCCGCGATCGAGAAATAGGCGCCCTTGCGACCGCGCCATCCGACCGAGAGTCGGGCGAATACCATGGCGAACGAGATGCCCCAAGTGAGGAATGCGAGCGCAATGGTTGGGTCGACGACCCAGTTCGGGCCCCATTTGGCAAAGGCCCAGACCGAGGCGGCGATCAATCCAAGGGTCACCATCACGAACGCCGCGGCCAGGGCCTGGTAGCCTATCTCGTCGAGCTTGCCCAAGGGAGGCAGCCGGTAGTAGAAGGCTCGCGGCCGTTTCGACTTCAGCTCGCGCTCCTGGATGATGTACATCACCCCGGCCACGCAGGTCAGGAACAACGCGGCGTAGCCGAGTAGGAACAGCGCGGCGTGGATCGAGATCCACCACTGCATCATGGGCCGGGTCGCCGCCGGAGCGTCACCGCCGAGCGCGCCGGCGAGCGCGAGCACGAAGACGAGCGGGAACACGAAGACAGCCAGGCTCTCGTACTTGAAGCGCGCGTAGACCGTCAGGAACACTACCGTCATGAAGAACGATGCCATCGACGACATCTGCTGCAGTGTCTGGACAGGGAATCGGCCCAGCTCTAGGCTGGACGTGACCAGGGCCAGGCCGTGCAGAATCGCACCGAGCACGAAGGCGTACAGGGCAGGCCGGAACAGCTGGCGGCGTTGCTTCACGACGCTGTAGAACGAGTCCAGCAGGCCGAGCGAATACACCACGACCGCGGCCCTCAGCAGGGGCGTGGCGAGACCTTCCATACGCCGAATTATACAGAGAGAGCTCGAAAACGGGCCTGCAAGCGCTTCAGGCGGGGAGTCTCTCGAACTCCTCGCGGGCCCTCTCCCACGTGACGCTGAGGGATTCCGGGAGCACCCTCGTCTCGCCGATCACAGTTGCGAAATTCGCATCGGCAACCCACCTCGGCAGAGCGTGCATGTGGATATGGCCGTCGATGCCCGCGCCCGCGGCGCGGCCGATGTTCATGCCGATATTGACTCCATCGGGCCGGTACAGAACCTGCAGGAGCTGCTCGAGGCGGCACGTGAGGCGCATCATTTCATCCGTGGTCTCCGCGGAAGCCTCCCCCAGCGCCCCTACATGCTCGTACGGGATCACCATCATGTGACCGCTGGTGTAGGGGTAGCGGTTCAGGATGATGAAGTTGCGTTCGCCCCGGTGCACGATTAGGGATTCCTTGTCGCTGCAGCGCGAGGCCAGAATGCGGCAGAAGACGCACTCACGGCGATCATCGGCGCTCTGCTGGGGAGCGGTCACATACCTGTATCGCCAAGGGGTCCAGAGGTAATCCATCGAACCGCCCGGCGGGCGATCGCCGCGTCAGTCTTCGGTCGGGTTCGCGTCCGACACGGCATCGCGGAGCTGCTTGCTCGGCTTGAAGAACGGAACGGTCTTGGGAGGGACCTCGACGCTGTCTCCTGACTTCGGATTGCGGCCCGTCCGGGCGTTCCGCGTACGGGTTCGGAAGCTCCCGAATCCGCGGATCTCGACTTTCTCACCCCGGCGGAGCGATTCGACAATGCTCGTTAGCGCGGTCTCGACAATCTTGTCCGCCTCTTTGCGGGTGACCAGCACTTCCTGAGCGACCTGCGCGACAAGTTCAGCTTTCGTCATGAGGGTTCGGTTAGGATCTCCTTGAATAAGCCATTGTATCTGACCGCGCGGCCTGTGCCGGATTCCGGGAACGGGAACTGCGATCAGACCGTGGCCTCTTCCGGTTCCTCGACAGGGACGGCTCGCTCGCAGCGCAGCCCGATCCGCCGGGCTTGCTCGTTGACCTCAAGAATCTGGAAGTGATAGCGCTTGCCCGTGCGGAGGCCGTGCTTGCCTTGGGGAGATTGGGACCGATGGCACAGGCCCTCGACACCCGGTGCCAGTTCCACGAACGCCCCGAACTTCACCAGCCGTCGGACCAGCCCCGGCACGGTCTCGCTGACCGCGTTCTGGCTGAGGAAGGTATCCCACGCGTCGGGCTCGAGTTGCTTCACGCCCAGCGAAAGCCGCCGGTTCTCCGTGTCAACCTGGAGGATCACCGTATTAATCTTCTGACCCTTGCGCGCCACCTCGCGGGGGTTCCGGGTACGGGTGTCCCATGAGAGATCGGAAACATGCACCAAGCCCTCGATACCTTCGACGATTTCCACGAACAGCCCGTACGTCGTTAACCGGCGCACGATGCCCTCCACGACGAGGCCCACTTCCAGGCTGGCTCCGTACTGGTCCCACGGGTCAGGGGCCAGACGCTTGAAGCTGAGCGAAATCCGACGCTCGGCGGGTTTCACTCCCAAAACGACCGCCTCGGTTTCCGAGCCCGGCGAGAACGTCTTGGAGGGATGCTTCGGTCGCCGGGACCAGTCGATCTCGCTCAAGTGAATCAGACCCTCGACCCCCGGCTCGAGCTCAATGAACGCGCCGTAGTCCGTTACGCTTGCCACCCTGCCGGTCACTCGGTCCTCGGCCTTGTAGCGTTCTTCGATGGTGGCCCAGGGGTCCGGATGCATCGCGCGCAGGCTCAGCGCCACGCGCTCCCTCTCGGGATCGATCCGCAGGACCTTCGCTGTGACTTCTTGACCTGGCTTGAGAAGGTCGGACGGGTTGCCGACCCGACCATAGGAGAGCTCGGTAATCTTGATCAGGCCGTCGATGCCGCCAAGGTCCACAAAAACGCCGTAAGTGGTGATGTTCTTGACCGTTCCGGTCGCAGGCTCACCGATCTCGAGCCTCGCGAGCGTCTCGGCCATGCGCGCCTGCCTCTCGGCCTTCAGCAGCTCGCTCCGCGAGACGACGGCATTCGAACGCCTGCGGTTGCACTCGACGACCACGACCTCGACGGTCTTTCCGATCCAAGCGTCGAGATTGCGCACCGGGCGTATGTCCACCTGAGAGCCCGGCAAGAACGCGGCCACGCCGATGTCGACGCGAAGCCCGCCCTTGACCCTCTGCACGATCCGCGCGCCAACCGGAAGATGCTGGGCATGCGCCGCCTCGATCTGTCTCCAGGCGGCCGACTCCCTGGCCCGCCGGTACGAGAGCACCGCGTAGTCGCCGGGGGCGCCCAGGCGCTCCACGAGTACCTCGACGTCCTGGCCCGGTGCCGCCGCGATCTCACCGGCCGGATCGCGAAATTCCTCCAGCGGGACACGGCCCTCAACCTTCGCCCCGAAGGAGACGATGACCCCATCGTCCCCGACGGCCACGATGGTGCCCTGGCAACGGCTGCCCGGGTAGATCTGCGGAGCGCGGGACGGCTCGCCCCGGGCGAGCGCTTCCAGTTCCTCGGGGTCGAACGTCTCGTCGCCCTGATCTTCGTCCGGCGCTTCCGGGTCTGGCAGGCCAGGGATCGGCAGGCCGGGGACGACCCGGGCCTCGGACGGGAGCGCTGGTTCAGGAGCCGGCTCCGGGGCGGATGCGTCCAGAGCCTCGTCTACGTTCGCCTGCATCGCTCGCTCACACCGGTCCGGACAGCCGCGCGGAAAGCGAAGCCAAGCGTAGTCAGCCTTCGTCCTGCGACTAGCCCGCCATCGCCTCGGAACTGCCCCCTGGGCCCCCGCCCAGTCCGGCGATCGCCGAATCCGTCATCCAATTACCTGATCCGAAGCCCGAGGCTTGCTAACTATAGCCGAGCCGGCACTGCATGTCAATCGAGGCAGGGCAGGCAGGGCCAGCGGCCCGAAGCGCCAGTGCTGACAGCGGGAACCACTGCAGGGCCGGGCGGGGCGCGTCGTGCCGGCTGTCTGTCCGGCGAGCGCCGTTCGCGGCGGCTCGGTGTCGCGCCAGCGCGCGACACGCGAGCCAGGTGATCCCGCTCTCCCAGCAGCCGGCGCCCGCCATGCCCCGATTCCGGGACCCAGACCCGACTATGCTAGGGAGGAGCGCACCCGGGAGGATACAAGAATGCCGATCAGCCCCGACCTGCTGGAGATCCTCTGCTGCCCGAGTTCGAAGACCCCGGTGGAACCGCTGGCGGCTTCCCAGGTCGAGCGGCTTAACGCCGCGGTTGAGTCCGGGACGGTCCGCTACGCGGACGGCTCCCCAGTGGAGAAGCCGCTCGAGGAGGGGCTCGTGACCACCGATGGCCTCACCGTCTACCGAATCGACGACAGCATCCCTGTGATGCTGGTCGACCAGGCGATCCCCACCTCACAGCTGCAGGACTGGTAGGGACCTACCTGCCGAAAAGGGAGCGGGGGCGGGCACTGGCTCGCGCCAGGCCGCCCCCGCGAATGAATTCGGGCAGCGTCCTACTCTCCCACGCCGTTGCCAGCGCAGTACCATCGGGGCTGAGGAGCTTAACTGCCGTGTTCGGGATGGGAACGGGTGTGGCCTCCTCGCTATGGCCACCCGAAAGGGTCCCGGGCTGCTAGCAGCCCGGGGTGCGCTCCCCACGGGAGCGCGCAACCGAATGCCGAAGGTCCGGCAACCGCCTGGTCCGAAGCTCCGAGCCGCCCACCGTTGCCGGGGGCCTCGCTCGGGGTAAGCTTTACGATCAAGCCGAACGGGCGATTAGTAACGGTTAGCTCGCATGTTGCCACACTTACACATCCGTCCTATCAAACTTGTCGTCTTCAAGTGCCCTTCGGGGAAACCTTATCTCGGGTTGGGTTTCGCGCTTATATGCTTTCAGCGCTTATCCCGACTGAACTTCGCTACCCAGCTATGCCACTGGCGTGACAACTGGATCACAAGAGGTTCATCCGCCTCGGTCCTCTCGTACTAAAGGCAGCTTCCCTCAAGTTTCCTACGCCCACCAAGGATAAGGACCGAACTGTCTCGCGACGTTCTGAACCCAGCTCGCGTACCGCTTTAATAGGCGAACAGCCTAACCCTTGGGAGCTTCTCCACCCCCAGGATGCGATGAGCCGACATCGAGGTGCCAAACCCGGGCGTCGATATGAACTCTTGGCCCAGATCAGCCTGTTATCCCCGGCGTACCTTTTATCCGTTGAGCGACGGCCCTTCCATGCGGAACCGCCGGATCACTATGGCCTGCTTTCGCACCTGCTCGACTTGTCAGTCTCGCAGTCAACCCGGCTTTTACCATTGCGCTCTGCGGCTGATTTCCAAACAGCCTGAGCCGAGCTTTGCGCGCCTCCGTTACATTTTGGGAGGCGACCGCCCCAGTCAAACTACCCACCAAACAGTGTCCCTGAACCGGATTCACGGCTCTAGGTTAGATCCACAACATAACAGGGGTGGTATCTCAAGGATGGCTCCACCGAACCCAAGAGTCCGGCTTCAAAGCCTCCCACCTATCCTGCGCGAGCTATGTCATGAATCACTGTTAAGCTGTAGTAAAGGTGCACGGGGTCTTTCCGTCCTTTGGCGGGTAACCGGCGTCTTCACCGGTACCACAACTTCGCCGGGCTGGTTGTTAAGACAGTGCTCAGATCGTTACGCCATTCGTGCAGGTCGGAACTTACCCGACAAGGAATTTCGCTACCTTAGGACCGTTATAGTTACGGCCGCCGTTCACCGGGGCTTCGATTCGAAGCTTCGCCGAAGCTAACCTCTCCTCTTAACCTTCCGGCACCGGGCAGGCGTCAGCCCCTATACGTCGTTTTCGACTTAGCAGAGACCTGTGTTTTTGCTAAACAGTCGCCTGAGCCATTTCTCTGCGGCCCTCTCGCGAGGGCACTCCTTCTCCCGAAGTTACGGAGCAATTTTGCCGAGTTCCTGAACAACCAATCACCCGAGCGCCTGAGAATACTCTTCTCGTCTACGTGTGTCCGTTTACGGTACGGGCGCCTTGCCGTCTCCTTAGAGGTTTTTCCTGGCAGTGTAGCTACGCAGCTTTGTGGCCGTGCGGCCTCGCGTTCGCCCTCGGTGTGTTCCTGGGTGGATTTGCCTGCCCAGGCACCTTGAGACGACCAAAAGGGACATCCATCGCCCTTCCTGCTTCACTTCCTGCGTCACCCCATCGTCAAACGAGGCAAGGCGGTCGCGGAATATTAACCGCGTGTCCATCGGCTACGCCTTTCGGCCTGGCCTTAGGACCCGACTAACCCCGGGCGGATTAACCTTCCCCGGGAAACCTTAGACTTTCGGCGGCCAGGGTTCTCACCTGGCTTCTCGCTACTAATGCTGGCAGAGTCACTTCCTGACACTCCACGGATCCTTGCGGTTCCGCTTCGAGGCGGCAGGAACGCTCTCCTACCATCCCTGCCCTGCAAGCAGGACAGGAATCCGCGGCTTCGGTGCTACGCTTGAGCCCCGTTAAATTTTCGGCGCCAAGGCGCTTGACCAGTGAGCTGTTACGCTTTCTTTAAAGGATGGCTGCTTCTAAGCCAACCTCCTGGCTGTCGTAGCGACTTGACTTCCTTACCCACTGAGCGTAGCTCTGGGACCTTAGCCGGCGGTCTGGACTGTTTTCCTCTCGACTACGAAGCTTAGCCCCCGCAGTCTGACTCCCGTGCATGTTCGTCGGCGGCATTCGAACTTTAGTTGGATTCGGTAAGTTGTGGAACCCCCTAGTCCATCCAGAGGCCTACCACCGCCGCGCTAACACGAGGCTAGCCCTAAAGCTATTTCGGAGAGAACGAGCTATAACGGAATTTGATTAGCCTTTCACCCCTACCCTCAGTTCATCCAAGCCGTTTTCAACCGACACTGGTTCGGGCCTCCATTTGCTGTTACACAAACTTCACCCTGACCAAGGGTAGATCATCCCGCTTCGCGTCTAATCCCAGCGACTTCGCGCCCTGTTCAGACTCGCTTTCGCTGCGGCTCGATTGCTCTTAACCTCGCCACTGAGATTAACTAGCCAGCTCATTAAGCAAAAGGCACGCGGTCAGGCATTGCGGGCCCGAAGGCCCGCCATAGCCCTCCCACTGCTTGTAGGCATACGGTTTCAGGTACTTTTAACTCCCCTAGCAGGGGTGCTTTTCACCTTTCCCTCACGGTACTGGTTCACTATCGGTCGAGAGCGAGTATTTAGCCTTACCGGATGGTCCCGGCAGATTCCCACAGGATTTCACGTGTCCCGCGGTACTCAGGATCCCTCTGGGCCGCGTCACCTTTCGCCTACAAGGCTGTCACTTTCTCCGGCCGGTTTTTCCAAACCGTTCGGCTAGGATCGACGGTCCCGTGATGAGGTCCTACAACCCCGGGCTTCCCGCAAGGGTCGCCCGGTTTGGGCTGGTCCGCGTTCGCTCGCCGCTACTAGCGGAATCATGGTTATTTTCTGTTCCTCCGGGTACTGAGATGGTTCACTTCCCCGGGTTCGCCCCGCCGGCCTATGGATTCAGCCGACGGCGACGGGAGTTGACTCCCGCCAGGTTTCCCCATTCGGACATCCCCGGTTCAACGCTTGCTTACAGCTCGCCGAGGCTTTTCGCAGTTAGCCACGTCCTTCATCGCCTGCTCTCGCCAAGGCATCCCCCGTACGCCCTTAGTAGCTTGACCGTAAAACTTACCCGGAACCAGGTCCCGTCCCGCTCCCGCGGGTCGGCTTCGGCACCGGGCGGCGCTACTCGGACAGCGCCCTCGCGCGCTTGCGCGCGCCGGACGCTTCCGGCGATTGCCTATGACCTTCGTTATTCGGTTGTCAAGGAGCGGGACCTCGCGAAGCGGGATCCCTGGCGGGGAAGCGGAGCCCTCTCGCTCCGCGCCCCCGCCAGCGACCCGCCCTGGTGGGCGTGGCTGGATTTGAACCAGCGACCTCATCCTTATCAGGGATGCGCTCTAACCAACTGAGCTACACGCCCCCGGCGGGGACCGCCGCAGGGCTTTGGTGGAGCTGATCGGAGTCGAACCGACGACCTCCTGAATGCAAATCAGGCGCTCTCCCAGCTGAGCTACAGCCCCGGATGCGGAAGCGGCCCGAGCTGAGGCTGGTTGGACGTGGGCAGCCGGCTACGCCGGCCGCCGGCCAGTACGGATGCCGATCCCGAACAAGAGAGCGCCGGACGGCTGGAACCGACGGCCACTAACAGGGCCCCGGAGGGCCGAAGGGCTGGCGGTTCGGTCTCTCTTAGAAAGGAGGTGATCCAGCCGCAGGTTCTCCTACGGCTACCTTGTTACGACTTCACCCCAATCATGAATCATACCGTAAGCCGCTGCCTCCCGAAGGTTAGCGCACGGATTTCTAGTACAATCCACTTTCGTGATGTGACGGGCGGTGTGTACAAGGCCCGGGAACGTATTCACGGCGCCGTTCTGATGCGCCATTACTAGCGATTCCAGCTTCATGCAGGCGAGTTGCAGCCTGCAATCCGAACTAAGGATGGCTTTGGGGGATTAGCTCCGTCTCGCGACTTGGCAACCCGTTGTACCACCCATTGTAGCACGTGTGTAGCCCTGGACATAAAGGCCATGATGACTTGACGTCGTCCCCACCTTCCTCCAGCTTGTCGCTGGCGGTCTCCTGCGAGTCCCATAATTGGCAACACAGAACGAGGGTTGCGCTCGTTGCGGGACTTAACCCAACATCTCACGACACGAGCTGACGACAGCCATGCAGCACCTCTACAGCAGTCCCCGAAGGGAAAGCCCTGTTTCTAGGACGGTCCACTGCGGTTCAAGCCCAGGTAAGGTTCCTCGCGTTGCGTCGAATTAAACCACATGCTCCACCGCTTGTGCGGGCCCCCGTCAATTCCTTTGAGTTTCAGCCTTGCGACCGTACTCCCCAGGCGGCATACTTAACGCGTTAGCTCCGGCACGGACTCAGTGAAGAGCCCACACCAAGTATGCATCGTTTAGGGCGTGGACTACCAGGGTATCTAATCCTGTTTGCTCCCCACGCTTTCGAGTCTCAGCGTCAGTTACGGTCCAGAAGGCCGTCTTCACCACCGGTATTCCTCCTGATATCTACGCATTCCACCGCTACACCAGGAATTCTACCTTCCTCTTCCGTACTCTAGCTCGCCAGTATCGACCGCACCCTCCCAGTTGAGCCGGGAGATTTCACAATCGACTTGGCGAACCGCCTACACTCGCTTTACGCCCAGTAATTCCGAACAACGCTTGGAGCCTACGTATTACCGCGGCTGCTGGCACGTAGTTAGCCGCTCCTGCTTCTGCGGGTACCTTCATCATAGTCCCCGCTGAAAGATCTTTACGACCCGAAGGCCTTCATCGATCACGCGGCGTCGCTGGATCAGGGTTTCCCCCATTGTCCAAGATTCCCCACTGCTGCCTCCCGTAGGAGTCTGGCCCGTGTCTCAGTGCCAGTGTGGCCGTGTGCCCTCTCAGGCCGGCTATCGATCGAAGCCTTGGTAGGCCATTACCCCACCAACAAGCTAATCGACCGCGGGCCCATCCTCGAGCGCATAAAGCTTTCACCCCGAAGGGTCGTATGCGGTATTAGCCCCAGTTTCCCAGGGTTATTCCCCACTCAAGGGCAGGTAACCCACGTGTTACTCACCCGTTCGCCACTGTACTCGCCCCCGAAGGGGCTTTCTCGTTCGACTTGCATGTGTTAGGCGCGCCGCCAGCGTTGATTCTGAGCCGGGATCAAACTCTCGAGGAAAAGTGTTCTGCCCGGAACCCCGGAGGGCACGGGCAATTCCACAGAGTTTGCCGATCCGACTTCCACTCGGAATCAGACGAAACGTACTGCACGTCCAACCGATCTGTCAAAGATCCGTGCCGCCTCGGATCGTTTCGCGGGGCGCTCTCGCGACACCCGCAATCCCCTCGGCGATCCAGCCTCGTGCCGGAGCGAAACGCTCCGACAGCGGCGCAGGGCGCAAAGTACCCCCTGAGCCGCCGCTCTTCTAGTAGCCTACCAGCCCCTGAAGGCGATTGCAAGGGCCCCGGGGGAAAAACCGCAAATTCCACGATAGCGGAGCGGAGCGGGACCGATCGGGGTCGCCGAGAGGTAGGGCGTCTGGCAGACGGTCCGGTACGGAAGGCGCCGTGCCGGGACGTCCGCGGGTCCGCGGCAACCGAAGCGCAAGTCCGCCGCCATCGGCGGAGGAAGGCGGCCGCACGCGGGGCTGCGGGGACCGGGCGCAATTAGCTACCCCCGGGCGCGTGCAAGCGCCTCGACCACGCGGCATGGCGGCCGGACACCTGTACTGAGCCCTCGCGTCGCTCAGGCCGACGAGGCGGTGGTCGCCGCTCGGTGGGTGGAGGTCATCAGGTGCGGCGCGTGTTTCGGCCCCGCATCTCACTGATGATCCGGCCGCTCTGGTCGGTGTTTGCCTGGGTCCACTCCTCGTGGCAGTCGGCGGCGAAACAACGCTTGGTCGTCTGGATGATGTCCCCGTAGGGGGTGGTCTCGGTCATTGTGAGCGTTTCCGCATCCCACGTGCCGGTCGACTGAGTCACCATCCCGTAAGAGAAGAACAACCATGTCCGGTACACGCCCGCCTCGCCGTCGAACTGCATGAGACTGAGGATCTCGAAGTCATTCGAACCATCGGTTGTCCTGAGGAATCCCGACCCGCGGACGAATTGGCCACCAAGCACCCATTCCACCGTGTACGTGCCCGTCGCCACTGGCGCCTCAGGCGGTCCGGCTACGGTATCCCATGTTCCGACGTAATAGGAAAGAGCGGATTCCTCGCTCGCGACTTGGTTGTTTGAATTCATGGTGTCCCTTCCGTGCTGTCCGAATCGATCAGCGACCCGATGTCTCCGGCGTCGGCGGGCAACTGCGGAACTCCCTGAGGCCGGCCACCTGGACACCGACCAGCGCGAATCGACAACGCGGATGGCGATCAGTTCGAACGACTTGAGCTGACCATATCACGACGGAGTGCCGGCCATTTAGGCCACCCTTCGCGCCAGCGATGCTGAAGGCTGGTGAGGTGACGTGGGAGCGCCGAATGCCCACGGAAGCGGGCGTGAAGCCGGGCCGGAGCAGCGATGTGACAGTCGGGCGGGAGCGTGTCGGGTTGGACCTCTTCGTACAGGGAATTCCGCAGGCCCGCGCGGAAACGGGCGCGAAGGAGACGCTAAACCCTGGGGAAACCCTCCGCTGTAGAGACCGCAGAGATGCGGTGTCACAGCGTGGACGACACCCGTACCACAGGCGCACCGAGAGGACGGCGTTTCCTCGTCAGAGTTTCGCGCAGAGCCCCCCAGCCCGGGAAGCAGCGTTACTTCGTGAGGAAGCGCGGCGACTCGCTAAGCCTGCTCCGCGCAGCGGCCCGATTCCAGCGATAGTCGGAATCGGTAGTGAAGGCGTCCAGCGAGTCTTCCAGAATGTCTCGCGTGGGTCGGGACTTGCCGGAGGAGAGATGCCGTGTCAATTCCGACGAGTTCGAGACCGGTCGCCCGGTCCATCCCGAGCACCTCGGAATGGCCCTGCAGAAATCCAAATACAAGAATCGCTGGGGGACTGCCGCTCCCAAGGACCGGGACGTGGCGCTGCTACACTCGGGTCGTCATGAGCCGCTATCTGCTCGCTCTCTCGCTCGCGGGTCTAGGGTTGGGCCTGGCCACACCGCTGCCGGCCCAGCTTCTCGCGGCCCGCAACAACCCGTTCGCTGTCGGCCGCCACCACTTGAACGTGACCGATATCGATGCGCACAAGAAGTTCTGGGGCGAACTGCTCGGCGCCGATCTGGTCAAGTTCGGGGGCACTAACGTTGCGAAGCTGCCGAACGCCCTGCTCTTCCTGCGGGTACAGGACCCGTCCGGAGAGAGCAACGGCAGCACCGTCAACCACCTGGGCTACCGGGTCCCAGACCTGCACGGCCTCGCGCCGAAGCTCACGGCGGCCGGCTTCGAGATGGTCACGAAGGACGTGGTATCAGGCGCCACGAAGGACGTGCACTACAACGAGAGCCAGGATGTCTACATGGCCTTCGTCAAAGGACCGGACGGCATCCGCGTCGAGCTGATGGAGAACAAGGCCCTGGTCGGCATCGTGAGCCACCACATCCATATCTTCACCGAGGACGACGGAGCGACGCGGGACTGGTACGTGAAGCATTTCGGCGGCAAGCCGGGTACTCGCGGGCCGTTCAAGAAGGCCGACGTCCCGGGGATCGAGCTGACGTTCGCGCCGACGGACGGGCCGACCGAGCCGACGAAAGGCCGAGTACTAGATCACATCGGCTTCGAGGTCGACAACCTCGAGGCGTTCTGCAAGAAGCTAGAGAGCCAGGGAGTCACCTTCGACATCCCGTTCCGCAAGAGCGAGAGCATGGGCCTGTCGGTGGCATTCCTCACGGATCCGTGGGGCACCTACATCGAGCTCACCGAGGGCTTGGACAAGTTCTGAACAGCGCTTTGAGCGGCCCGACTCTACCGGACCCACGCGCCGTATGCCTCGCATAGACCTAGGCGTGGCGCTCGCCTCGGCGGCGGTGCCGCTTGCCGGAAGCCTTGTCGCGCAGCTCCTCGCGGCGAGGCAGCGTGCGTTCCCGGCAGGGCACTACCATCTGAACGTGACGGACGCGGCATCGCACTTGCGGTTCTGGGTCGGCCTGCTCGGCGGCGAGGCGGCGAAGTTCGGTAGCGCGAATGTCGTCAGATTTCCCGGAGCGCTATTGTTCCTGCGGGAGCAGGAGCCTCTCGGCGCGAGCAGCGGCAGTACGGCCGACCATCTGGCATTCGGCGTGCCGGACCTTGACGGCCTGGTCCGCAGAATGACAGACGCCGGCATCGAGTTGGTGACGCACCGCGTCGTTCCCGGGTGCACCGGCGACATTCACCACAGCACTAGCCAGGATCTCCGGCTCGCATTTGCCGACGGGCCGGACCGGATGCGGGTCGAACTGATGGAAGATGCCGGGCTCCGCGGCACCGTCGTCCACCACGTTCATATCTAAAATGTCGATTGTCTGCTTATAGGGCCAAATTGGCCCCTGAAACAGCTATATTAGGCGAATAAGCAACGAAAGTTTAGTCTAAATTGTCTTAGTCTCGCTTCAAGAGTCTATTTAGTGGACCCATCACCATATCCCTCAAGATGTGCTATCATGACCGAAACGGAGACATAATGTTGAACGTCTAATCATTCATAACGCCACAGAGACGAAAGGGAACCAGACCATGAGCGACAGAATGGCTGAACTTAAGACGCTGCGATCCAAGGCCGCGGACCTGCGCCGAGAATTGGATGGAATCGAAAGACGGATTACTGTACTGGATCCGTCCGCGAAACCGCGACGCCTCACTGACAAGTACATTCGCAACGTCCAGCGGCCAGGAATGCACTGCGACAACGAGAACGGTTTGATGCTGAGGGTGGTTCGATCCGCCAAGCACGGCACGGTCTCGAAGCAATGGGTTCAGCGGCTGCAGATCAATGGAAAGCGCACCGACAGAGGACTTGGCGGATATCCCGTCGTTTCGCTGAGGGAGGCGAGGGAGCTCGCGTTCCAGAACAAGGTCACCGCCCGCGCCGCCAAGACGATCGGTTCTCGAGCCATCGCTCCTAAAGCACCAAGCTTCGCCGAGTCGGCGGATGCTGTACTGCGCCTCAAGGCTGCGGGCTGGAAGGGCGGGCTCGCCGGAGCGAGGGCGGAGCAGTGGCGGCAGACGGTTCGCGATTACGTGATTCCGACGATGGGGACGCTGTCCGTCGCGGAGATCACGGCACAGCATGTTCGCAAGGCGCTAGAGCCGATCTGGCTGACGAAGCACGCAACCGCAGCCTCCCTCCGGAGCAGGATCGCTGCTGTCATGGATTGGGCGATTGCAAGTGGCCACCGGGCCGACAATCCTGCCGGAAAGGCGATCCTGAACACTCTTCCGAGAATCAACGGGAATGTCAGGACGGAACACCGGGAAGCGCTGCACCATAGCGACGTAGCTGACGCCATTCTGACGTTCCGCGACTCAAAGTCCGGCGATAGCCTCAAGCAACTCTTCGAGTTTCTGGTCTTGACCGCCGTTCGCGAAACCGAAGCACTCGGAACTCGCTGGAATGAGATCGACCTTGAGTCCAAGACTTGGACCGTGCCCGCCGAGCGTACCAAGAAAGAGAGGGAACATCGCGTTCCGCTGTCGGACCGGGCCATCGCAATTCTGCTCGAAGCAAGAGGAGCAAGCGCATCGAGCGAGATCGCATTCGTCAGCCGCACGGGAGGACCCTTTCGTCGCGGAACGATTGTCAAGGCGCTGCGGGATCGGGGGATCAAGTCCACGACCCATGGTTTCCGAAGCAGCTTCAGGGACTGGGCCGCCGAATGCACCGACTCGCCTAGGGAGGTGGCAGAAGCGTGCTTGGCCCACGTTACCGGAAACTCAACAGAACGCGCTTACTTCCGATCGGACCTTCTCGAGAAGCGTCGCAATCTCATGCAGGCATGGGCAAACTACCTAGCCGAGTAGTGAACAATCCCATTCATCAAGAGGGGTAGAGTCGGATTACAGCGACCATTGGAACACTTGGCTAGGGTGTCCCTTGCGTCAGACACTGATCGAGTTGAGACTATCTTCTTCTGTTAAGGCCGTATGAGAACTGTAAATGGCTACTTAGATTGGAGGCTGTCCACGACGAGACGCGGTTTGAGCAGTGCCCTGCGCATCTGGACGAGAACTGCAACGATTGGAGCGGGAACGTAGTTTAGGACCACGCCGGAGCGATAGGGCCACGCCGAACACACTTGTCGAAGAGGTGCCGGCTAGCAGCGCAAGGGCGGGCCTTAGACGCGAGCCAACACCTGTCCGAAACGGCCCATCAACTCCTAGCGCGACATCCCTCCACGCCCCTGACGGTCAGCCACATCCTGATCTGATCCCGCCGCCGGCTCGACACGATGTACCCATTCCGCGCAACTAACTCTGAAATCCTCCAGCGACTTATCCACACTCAGCCAGTAGACTCCGGGACAGGAAACTCTTGGCGTGGTCCCCTTGGACAAGAATCGGGCTGAATCTGCAGCGCTTCTGGGCCGTACGGAGTCAAGCCTTGCACTGGAATAGTGCTCTCAAGAGAAACAGAATCGAGAGTCTCGACGATGGTGCCGGCGTTTCGAGCCTGGTCCGCTTAGATGATGCGTGCCAGTTGCCAATGTATTCGCCCTCTATGCTGGAGAAGTTATCTCTGGAGGCATCCGATGGGCGCTCGTCCAACTGAGCAGACGGTGCGAAGCAAGAACAATGCTGTGAACGAGAGATCTCCCGACCTCGAAGCGCTGCGATCCAAGGCCGCAACAATCCGAAAGGAGCTTGATCTAGTCGAACGACGGATCGCCGAACTGGACCCCCAAGCAAGACCGCAGCGTCTGACCAACGAATACATTCGCGACATTAGACGGCCCGGAATTCACAGCGATAACAGGAATGGATTGAGGCTGAGGGTAGTTCGGTCCGCGAAGCACGGCAAGATCTCCAAGCAGTGGGTCCAGCGGTTACAAATCGACGGCAGGCGGACGGACCGTGGGCTCGGTGGATATCCCGTCGTTTCGTTGGAGGAGGCGAGGGAGATCGCAGCCCGAAACCAAGTCGCCTCATGTGCAGGCAATACCTTCGATGACCAATACGCAAGGCCGAAGGTGCCGACTTTCGCGGAGGCCGCAGATGTCGTTCTGCAAATCGAATCCGCTAAGTGGAAGGGTGGACAAAATGGTGTGCAGGCAAGGCGATGGCGCGCCAGTATACGTAACTACGCGATCCCCACCATGGGCAAGATTCCGCTCACCAAGATAGCGGAGCGCCACGTCCTCCAAGTCCTCGAAGCGATTTGGGTGACCAAGCACGCCACAGCGAAGGGTCTTCGGGGCCAGATCTCGGCGATCTTGCAATGGGCGGTGGTGAATGGTCACCGCAACGACAATCCTGCTGGGCCCGCAATCCTGAATGCCCTCCCGGCAATTGAAAGCAACAGCAAAGCGAGAAACCAAGAAGCGTTGCACTTTTCCAAGGTCGCCGATGCCATTGACACGATTCGCGAGTCTCGGTCCTGCGAGACGTTAACGCTGCTGGTCGAGTTTCTGGTGCTTACCGCCGCTCGTGAATCCGAAGCACTCGGTGCTCTATGGAATGAAATTGATTTGGAATCCAATACTTGGCGGCTTCTGAGGGGACGCAGATCCTTCGGCACTAAGCGTCTAATTCCACTTTCCAATCGTGCTGTGGAGATCTTGATTGAGGCGAAGCTCGCGAGCGAGCGCACCGATATTGTCTTCCCCAGCCGTACAGGCAAGGCATTTCGTCGCGGAACGATCGTTAAGACACTGCGGGATCGTGGGATTTCGGCGACGACTCGCGGATTCCGAACAAGCTTCAGCAATTGGGCCAAGGAATGCACAAAGGCACCCCCTGAGGTGGTGGAAGCGTGCCTGGGACAATTCACCGGCGCTGCAATCGAGCGAACCTCAGCCCATCTCGACTCGATCACGGCGCGCCGAGATCTCTTGCAGGCATGGTCCGACTACCTGTCCACATAGACTTCAACATGTAGTCGTACAAGGCCTGCGACCTAGCTGGAAGCAGCCTTGCCGATGGGCATGCTAGATACAATTAAGCTAAACAATTCTTAGTTCTTGTATTTGTTTTGACTTCCTTGGCTCATGGTGAGAGAAGAATCTCTCGGCATCGTAGTCCGACCTAAAGTATTCTTTCTTGTACTTGTCAAACGCATATATTCGTGGATTCTTACAGAACCCAGTCAGATGAATCTCCCTACGGCCGTTTGTATACGCTATCACTATAACGAATTTCCTGAATAGATGGCTACCAACACGTCCACCTAGAAGCCTGTCCAACGCGTTAACCCATGTTGGAGGGAAGATGAAACCCTTGATAACGAGTCGCTCGGTAGATCCTCCCCTTAGGGGAAGCCTTATACAGAGTGGATAATTCATCATTTTATGTGACAAATACCGCTTAATAAGTGCAACTGCAACCTTGCCTATCACTCCAAGCGGGATTAGTTCGGTTACCGAGTCTTCCTGCCCTAATACAGAATACTCAAAGTCCTTCATTGATGCATGGCAACCAATCTAATGCGACTATCGAACCGCTATTCGCAGAGTTCCGCCAACTGTGACTTGTGGCAAGTACCGGCCTGGCACGCGCACATGAAAGCTACCCCCGGTCCGTTAAACTTGACGTCGTATAGCTTAGCCGCCCCCTGGTCGCTTTCTACAGGATCAACGGTACCACCCTCTAATCCCTGATTCCAAGCTTCCGCAGATGCTCGTGCCGAATTCGATCGTCTCCTAGGTACTACGCAGCTTGAGCCACGGTGAAACGTGCGTTCCGGTCCATTGCGACAGCCTGACATTCGATTTCGCCAAATGGTCCACCCTCTCCTAGTGGACAGCGGCGGCGGAAGCCCGAGCTTCTGTCCGTGTAGCCGTGCGCTTCATGAAACACGCGTGTTAACTAGTTCAATCGCGATGAGGTTGCTTCTAACCCCAGGGGGGCGCAATGCCCCATCGTGTCCTGCGATTCCGGATGCCAAGCTTAGGGCCACCTTGACCAGCCGGTGCGCCGCGCTCCCACACTCCGAATCACCACGGGTACGCTCGGGGCCTCCAACATGCGTTTCGTCATCTTCCGGTACGCCCTTGAATATTCCGCCCTTGCGGGCCAAATTCTCCCGCTGCCGTGCGACAGGTCCTGCGCTGAGTCTTGCATGATCTTGAGATCGCTGTGAATCCTCATGTTCGAAACCCCGTTGGGATTCGTGGTGATGAGTTAGGTCGCGATCGTCTGTTTCCGTTGGGGGATCTTAAACGAATTCATGAACGAATCGATCTTTACTGAGATACCTGCGCGGCAATTGTGGCAGCGATGGCGTTGCGGCTATCCTCAGTATCAAGGCTTCCGCATTACGGGGAGCACACACCTGTTTGCCAGTGTGTCTTAATAAGCGACTCTTCGGCGGCCCAGTCGGTATCGGCTCCGGGTAGTGGGCGGACAAGCTAGCGAAACTGACAACTCCCCACGTGACGGTCCTCCGGCGCACGAATGTCCACCTAGAATCAGCTGGCCGCAAACAATTCTCCCGACCCGACCGCGCCTATCGTCCGGACATTGATGTGCACACCTGTGACCTCGGAACAAATCGGCTGATGCGAGTGAGGCTGACAACCGGTCGCGCCTGTTGGCGTGTGGGCACTAGGTCGGGAATGCAACCACTGAAACGCATACTGGCTCCGGAATCGGGCGAGAGATCGGTCAACGGTATTGTGGGCGTAGTCGCCCCTTGCAAGATTGCCCAGAAACCAGCCACGATTAAGCGATAATGCACGTCCTGTTGCCCCAGTGGTTGCGCGAGTTGCGAGCTTCAGCGGTCATTTCGCAAGTGATGGACGACCCCCGCTCGACCTCTGGCAGAGTTCTTGGCGTCTCTGTCGATAATGCCAAACAAGCAGTTGAATGGGGACAAGCCGATTTTGATAAATCGTGGCGAAACCTGACTTGTGAGGACCTCGTTCTACTCTATGCGTACTTTTTCCAGTTGGGACATTTGGAGGAACTGATCGCGGCATTTCGCCAGCTATTCAACTCAGAGGCTCGACCGGAAAAGCCTATTATCGTCGATATGGGTTGTGGGCCGTTCACCGGCGGGTTGGCAATTGGCAGCGAACTCGGGGGATCTGAGCGATTTGACTACATTGGCGTTGATCAATCAAGCACGATGTGCGAATTCGGCGAGAGGCTAGCGGAGGCTGCCGAGTGCTACTGCGAGATGCCGCAAGTCACTCGCCATTGGGCCACCAACATTCCTTCGATTCAATGGCAAGAGCCTCCTAGTTGGCGTCCCGTTATCGTGATCATGTCGTACGTGCTTGCAAGCCCCACGCTTGACGCCGAGCGATTCGTAGCTGAACTGAATCGCCTGCTGTGCAGGCTTGGTCGTGGTCACGTGACTGTCTTCTATACAAATTCTCCCAAGCCCGGTCCCAATCGGAGCTTCAAGCGTCTCACCACTGCCCTCGGAGCTGCAGGCTTCGATTTGAGTACCGAGAACGTTGGCACCATTGAGATCGAGAGACAGGGAGATGTTCGCCGTCGGAGGCTCCGATATGCCCTGTTTTCGAGACAAGAACGAGTCAAGCTGAACCTCGGGGGAGTGCAACGTGAGGCTTCCTAGTGTGCTTGCCCGGAAATACGTGTGGATAAGCGCTCGATCTTGTCGATGATCGACTGCGCCGTAGCGACCCAGACGAAGGGCTTCGCGGCCGCGTTGTGGGCTTTGGTGAACTCGTGGATGCGCCGGATCAGATCGGTCACGCTGGTGAACGTCCCGCGCCGGATGGCCTGCTGGCTGATCAGTCCGAACCAGCGCTCGACTTGGTTCAGCCAAGACGAGTAGGTCGGCGTGAAGTGTAGGTGGTAGCGCGGTCGGGCCACCAGCCAGGCCTTGACCTTGGCATGCTTGTGCGTCGCATAGTTGTCGGCGATCAGGTGGATATCGAGGCCCGGCGGCACCTCCTTGTCGATCAGCCGCAGGAAGGTCAGGAATTCCTGGTGCCGGTGACGCTTCGCGCAGCGTGCCAGCACCTTGCCAGTGGCCACATCGAGCGCGGCGAAGAGCGTGGTCGTGCCGTGGCGAATGTAGTCGTGGGTGAAGCCTTCGACATAGCCCAGGCCGAGCGGCAGCGACCGCTGGGTGCGGTCCAGCGCCTGCACCTGCGACTTCTCGTCGACACACAGTACGACCGCGTGCTCCGGCGGATTCAAGTACAGTCCGACGATATCCCGCACCTTTTCAATGAAAAACGGGTCGCTGGACAGCTTGAACGTCTTCCTCAGGTGCGGCTTGACCCCGAACAGCTGGAGCCAGCGCTGCACCGTGCTGCGGGACACGCCCTCGGTCTGGCCTAGCGTGCGCGCGCTCCAGTGGGTGGCGCCCTCCGGCTTGTCCTGGAGGGCGCGGTTGATCAGCGCGGCGACCTTGTCGTCGTCGTAGGTGCGCGGCCGCCCCGGGCGGAGCTCGTCGTGCAATCCGCTCAAACCGCTTTCCAGGAAGCGGCGCCGCCACTTGCCCACCGCTTGCGACGAGGCGCCGACCCGCCGGGCCGCCTCGGTGTTGGTGAGGCCCTCGGCGCTGGCCAGGATCATCCTCGCCCGCAGCACCACGCTGTGCGGCAGAGTCGTCGACTTCGAGAGGCCCAGCAGTTGCTCGCGGGTCTCCTCGTCGAGGATCAGGGGTGCCAGTTGGCGTCCTCGTGGCATAGCGGCTCCCCTCCCTAGGAAGCACGCCGATTATACCACACGAATTTACGGGTAGATACACTAGGTGGGACGAACTTGTTGATGAGCAACTCGAAGTGCTGGAGCATCCGCTCGACGAGTCTCTATTTGTTGTTGGGCCCCCCGGTTCGGGCAAGACAAGTCTTGCGGTGCATCGGGCGATAGAGGAGGCGCAAGGCGGAACTAAGGTCATCGTTGTCACATACAACCGGATGCTCAGACGCCTCCTTCACCTAATCGATGGCAGTTTGGAAGTCTCGACGATGCATAGCTTTGTCTGGAAGGACTTTTGGAATCGCACTAAGCAAACTCCACCCCATCAGCCTGACGACAGCTATTCATACGACTGGCCGGCAATTCTAAGCATCGCTCGCAAGAGTTCTCGCGCTACCCGCACCAGACAGCATATGGTTGTTGACGAAGGGCAGGATCTCCCGGTAGGGTTCTTCGAATACGCTTCTCGGCACGTTGCGCAGACAATGACTGTGTTTGCGGATGAGGATCAAGCAGTCGGTCAGAGACATACGTCGCTTGAACAGATCAAGTCAGCAGCCGGCCTAGCCAATCCCGTCATTCTTAGGACGAACCATCGAAATCGACCTGAAGTGGCCCGGCTGGCGGAGCATTTTCACGGTGGTCGCATACCTGCTGCCACCGTGCGCCGGTCAAATTCCGGTGAGCTCCCTGAACTCCTCAGACTCAGCGGTCTTGAGAAAGCGTCCGAACGAATCGCCACTTGGTTCTTGAATCGAGGTGGGACCGTTGGAGTCATTGTTTCTAGCAACGAGGTGGGAAGCTCGTTGCACTCCAAACTTGCCAATAAGCTGCGCGGAAGGCGTGTGGACTCTTACGACAGCAACCGGAAGAACGAAGACTCTATCGATATACTGAGGCCGGGCGTGACAGTGCTGAACAAGCGGTCCGTGAAAGGACAGGAGTTCGATACGGTGTTCATCGTTGAACTTGAGAGCTTTCTCCCTTGCGCGAACGAACCCGGACGACGTGCCATGTACATGATGTGTTCTCGGGCTCGCGATCACTTGTTCCTCGTGTGCGGGCCCGATGACCTCCCGCCAGAGGCCAAACACGACCTTCCCGGTCTGAGCGTCCTGGAGGGTGCATGACGCCTACAGCCCTCCAGATGGCGATGCCGTTTGTTGATGCTACCAATCATGCTATTGAGACGCCTTGGCTGGGCTTGGCAATAGGACATCGGAGATTGTTCGATGCGTTGCAGGACGGTTGGCTGCGGCCGGTGGACGTCCGTGGGGGGGTACTGATCGGGATTGGTGCGTATAGCCTGGAACGTGACGCGGCACCAACGAGGCACCCAATATCTGTCAGGCTCAAGCTGAATCCGGCAAAGCTGCCAGCCCTCGATGCGGTTGTGCTTCGAAACGAAGAATGGACTCCTTCTCGAGCCGAAGAATTGGAATCTTCCGATACGGCGCTGTATTGGCCAGGGGTCCTGCCCACCTTCGCCATTTCAGAAATCTCCGTATCAACTGCCGAAGAACGAGCGCGTTTGACTGGCATAGCGCGAAGCGTTTCAAACGTCGATCTACCGGAATTACCGCTAAGGGTTGGGACAGGCCACGAAAAGTACTTTGAGCCTAGCGTCGATCCGCCTGACGTGGCACCCAAGCTAGTCATCCCAGACAACGAAGATACGATTCGCGGTGCCTTGAGCATGGCGATATGGGGAATTCCCAAAATCGATCCGTGGATGGATCTCCTAGTAACAAGTTTCGCTTCCGATCAATCCCGCCTACCATTCTTGGCAGCAAATGTCGAGGCACCATGGTGGCGGTTTCCACCCTGGCTGTATCCATTTGATCATTCGGCTGCATCTGGACCTCAAGAATGCCTTTGGCTTGCGGCAATTGAGGTACTTCAAACTCGGCATCGAAGAGAACATGTTGGCGCACGTGAACTTGCGGATCGAATCGCTCGCATTGCCTCAGAGTTCAACACCTCGGAGGATTCGCTGACTATATCGAAATGGAGGGACTCTACGTACAGGCTTCTACGTGCAGAATCGATTATTCAAATAGATAATTGGCGGGACAGCCCCGTGGGTTTGGCCGTCCAAATGGTGTTGTCGAGACCCGAACCGATTGCGCTCAAGGAATGGTTTAGGGACCTGCCAAACCTGCCACCCGCAGTTGCTTGGTCGGCAGCAACATTGTGTGGTCTCCATTGGGGTTATACGCGGCTCGACTCCCACTTTCGTGGTGGGCCGATTCAGCGTGAGTTGTTGTCTGTTCATGCTTTGCATCTATCCAGCGATGGAGGATGCGAAGGGATTTGGCCATCGATTGGTACTCGCGAACCGAAGTGGCGAAAGGAAGGCAGCGATTTTGTCGTTTCTTGGGGGAACCATGAATTCGCTCGAAAGCGGGAGAAGGTTCGAGGCAGGTGGTTTGCGGCTAACCTAGAAGATGCAAGAGTGGTTCGCGAAGCACAGAAGATTGCAAAGGCTCGCAATTGGCCTTGCATTAGGACACAACTCACTCTAACCGATAGTAGGATTCCTCTAAACGGTCCAGGCAGGGCCATATTGGTTGACTCTGAATCATCCCAACATCTCAACATAGAGGGTAGATTGCAGATGGAGGTACCTATCGATTCTGTCGCCTCAGAGACTCTGAATTTCGAAGAATTCCGGCGCTTCATTGCAATTGAACCGGGACCGGTTCCAGGGCCTCCTCCATCAAAGATTGTAAGTGTGCAGATTGAATATCCGGGTGTTCCCGGCCTTCTCTACGTGCCCGCCTTCCTAACCTCTGGTGAAGAAGAAGCCTTGGTCGCCTCTATTGATCGATCCAATTGGCAATCGAGTGGAATCAAAAGGCGCGTCCAACATTACGGTTGGCGATACGATTACCGGTTTCGAAAGATCGACACGTCGATGCGACTTGGTCCGCTACCAAACTGGGCAAGTCGCATTGCACGGCGGCTTGTTTCTACAAACCTATTGCATCATTTTCCGGATCAGGTTATTGTAAACGAATACATAGGGGCACAAGGAATTCACAATCATATTGATCATATACCGAGTTTTGCTGATGGTATCGTCATGATTAGCTTACTGGAATCTTGGGAAATGATATTTACGAATCCTCTGGACAAACGCAAAGTACACCAGATTCTGGAGCGCGGGAGTGCAGCGGTGATGAGCGGTGAAGCTCGTTACCGATGGAAACACGGGATACCACGCAGGAAATTTGAGCAGGGTAAGGTAAAGCGGGGTCGCCGTATTTCACTTACATTCCGGAAGGTTCTGCCACATGGGGATCGCTAGGGTCCCTGAAGGAGTCAGAGCGATTGAATATGAATTCAAGCGTTCTCCATTTGGTGTCTCCTCTCAGGAACACTGAAAGAGTCGGCTTGGTTCCATGAATGGTTGGTTTAGGATTTAAGGGTCTGTGGCTGCTTCTGAAACTGTTGATTCAAATTGATCTTGGACGTTGTTGAGGCTGGTCATGCGTGAATACATCTCTCAGACTTGGACCAAGGTCAAGAAGCTAGCACGCGTGAACAAGCTCTCTGGACCTCCGGAACCCAACGGTGCTTGCTTGGATCCCTTGGTGATAGCGTTGATCCTGCCTTGACGGTTCGTGCCAAGTCCGAAGGCAGAATTGCTGTCACTACAACGACTACGCCGGAATGGTGTCGGAGGGGTTGTGTTTCTGTGACCGGTGTGTTGCAATGTGTTGCAATTACCCCTATGGCCAGACGGTCGGAAGTCCGACTTGAGAACGAGGACAGGACGTTTTGCCTTGGGAGAGGTTCGTGGAAGTACGAACTTGTTTCCGTATGTGAACGCAATGTTCAACAACATCGCTCGCAAGAACAACGAGTTGCGCGAATTGGTAGTCCGCAAAGCGACGGAGAGTTACAGGAATGACTTGGCGCCGCTGTTCTTAGCGAATGCGAAGCGTACGTAATGTGCGCATCAACGATGGCTAGCCTTGCTGAACGGGCTGCGCCCGTCGCGAGTGAACAAAGGAGGGAGTTCTCCGTCGCGGAACTCTTCTGCGGTTGTGGCGGCCTGTCCCGAGGATTCACCAGATCCGGGCACTTTCGCGTCGTGCTCGGAAACGATATCAAGAGGGCGGCACTAAAGACGTTCCTTCATAATCATTCCAAAGAGCAGACACCTCCCGAGGTTCTCGAGGGAGATATTCGCGACATACCTCTCAACGAGATTGAGACGGCCCTTGAGCACCATGAAGTGGCAAACGGAGATCTAGACTGTCTCGCCGGAGGACCGCCGTGCCAAGGCTTTTCGCAGATGCGCCGCAGTGAAGCACGGATACCTGAAGGTTCCGTTCGCTACTCGGGCTATAACAGACTCGACGAGGATCCCCGGAACGGCCTAGTGCTTCGGTTCTTGGAGATTGCTAAAGCGCTACGGCCCAAGACGATTCTGATTGAAAACGTGCCCCAGATGCTTCGTCATGGGTATAACGGCGTGCCGGGGGGGATCGCCGCTCGTGTCATCTCGGTCCTCGAGGAAATGGGATATGCCGTCTCCGTTGGGGTCGTCAACGCGGCAGACTACGGTGTTCCGCAGCTCAGAGAGCGGTCGTTCTTCTTGGCCTCCAGGATCGGTCGAATCGAGTTTCCGGAACCAACGCATGCTGATCCAGACAATCCGATGCTTCATTCGCTAGACAGATCTCCATGGACAACCGTCCGGGACGCTCTGAGCGACTTACCCGACACCGCTCCCGTAGGTGAGACTCTTGGGGGTGAATCGAAAGACCGATATGCATCAGTGGAGCTCTCGGACTATGCTCGTCTGATGCGAAACGCAGATGGGTTCCCCTTCAACCACCTCACTCGTTCCTACAGCAAAAACGTTCTTTCTATCATTCGCCAAATGCACCCAGGCGAAACTTGGGATTCCGCCAGCGATCGCATGCGTAAGCAATACGACGAACTGATCGAAATGCGGATGAGAGATTCATCAGCGTCAAGCAACAGCCGGATGACCGTAAAGGCAGCCCTTGTCGACGAGGGACTAATCAATCCTGTCTTTTTTCGCCGCTACTATTGGAGCGCCTATACGAGGCTGGCTTGGGACCGGCCTGCCTTGACGATTACCGCCAACTGCAATTTCCTTGGGTCCGGTCGGTATACGCATCCCGCTGAAGATCGTGGAATCACAATGCGGGAGGCGGCTCGACTCCAGTCGTTTGACGATGGGTTCCGATTCCTGACGTCCTCAAAGTCCGAGGACGACACGGAAACGATCGGAGTGGGTATGGACATGATCGGCGAAGCCGTCCCGCCCCTGTTGGGAGAAGCCTTTGGCCGACGCATCGCTGAAGTTCTGAGGAAGGTTCGGCCTACAGAAGAACCGGCCCGAGAGTAGTTCGTCGACCCAGTCGGCCTACCCTGATGGCTAGGGAGTGTTAATGGAAAGAGACAGGTATTTTGTCGTTGCCGTTAAAGGTGCAAAGGCCTTAGTGGCTGAGAGGGGCGGGAATGCCACGTTCCCTTTCGACGCCATTTGGAGATATGCACCGGAAGAGGTGCCGGGCCCAAGAAAACCACACCAAGCGCGACGGCTCGTGGACGCAGGATACTTAGAGCTGACAGGCGGCACAGCGAAGGCGGAATCAGCGGCTCGTGCCGGTAGCCCTACGCGGGAATATCGCCCGGGCCCAAAACTGAGTACCCCATCCCGAGACGCGGCGTCTGAGCGCGGTACCACGGCGGACACCTTAAGGTCATTGGCGTCTGCAATGGAGCAGACTGGATTCCTAATCACGGTGGGTGAAATGGCGAACTTCTATCTCGCGTTACTTGCCAGCCCACTTGTGATCATGACCGGAATCTCGGGCACAGGTAAGAGTAGGTTGCCCCGATTGTTCGCCGAGTTCACAGATGCGTCCTTCACGTCGATCCCCGTGAAGCCACAGTGGGACGATAACTCCGATCTGTTCGGTTATACATCAAACCTGAATCGGGATGCCTTCGTCAAAGGAGGTGTCACAGGTGTCCTAGAGGAAGCAATGAAGGATCGGTCGAGGCTGTCAATAGTGCTCTTAGATGAAATGAACCTCGCGGCGGTCGAACATTACTTCAGCGACTTCTTGAGTGTTATTGAGACGAGGCGTCGTTCCGGGACGGAAATCATCACCGACATCATCCCTATCGACCTACCGCCTTTAGCGCCAGACAAGGCCGATCCCTATGCGTCGCTGCGCGATTTGCACATTCCATGCAATGTGCGCATCGTTGGCACGGCAAACATGGACGAAACAACTCGCAGCTTCAGCCCGAAGGTTCTTGATCGCGCTTACAGCATCGAGTTCAATGACGTCGACTTGACCGCGTTTCCTGCAAAGGCCCGAGTTGCGTCCCCAGATGAGGCATTTCACCAGCTGGCCACAGATCTCGTGGATCCAAGAAACCCTTTGACGGTCGGGGAGGGATACAAGGCGGAATCGGAATTATTCGATGACGTGGCTGGTCTGCTAGAAGAGGTCAGGACGATTCTCGAGCCAGCCGGACTCTCGTTCGGATATCGGCCGAGAGATGCGACTTGCCTCTACATGTGGCATTGGAAGCAAAGCAATCTGGACGAAGTACTTCCGCGCAACACAGCGCTCGACTACTGCATTCTGCAGAAAGTTCTGCCGAAAATCTACGGGCAGGGGGAACGACTTAGGGAATCCCTCGAAACCTTGGAGAAGTGGCTTCAGGGGGAGGCAGTGATCGATCTCGAATCGGACCCGCAGCGTATGTTCCTTCGCAGTGCCGAAAAGGTGAAGCGAATGCGCCAACGGCTCGAAGAGGATGGTGCCACGACATATTGGGGCGCATGAGATGGCATTGCTCTTGGTACTCGATTCGAGTCGCTGGCGTCTCGAGGTGGCCGGGCCCCTCCGGGAACTACCTCCATTTCTAACTGTGCCAGACTCTGTCGTCCACCTGAAAGGTGAGGCGAAGCTCCGGGTGGCTTCCAAGGACGGCAGCAATCTACACCGTGCCCCCCACAAGTCAAGAGTCACTCCGATCTTCTTTGAAAACACAACCTATGACTGCTACCTGACTTCAAGAACACGCGAATCAGCGGTCCTAGAACCGCCACTGGGGGCAAGCCTACGCCTCAGAAGAGGCGAGTTCAGTCACTACCGCCTCGCATTTGGAAATGACGTAGGCTGGGCGGAGTTGGCTGTGACCGACAGCCAAGGTTCCGTTCGGCTTCGATTTGAGGTTTTTCCCATCAAAATCGACTACCGCGCAGACTACGTGGCATTGCGAAACGAGGTGACAGCCATTGCTCGAAGCCTCGCAATGACTGTTCAAGCGCGTACGTTTGCGCTAGCCAAACCTGTGCCGTCTGAGGAGCCCACCCTGGCGGAATGGATCGCACTGTTACAAGGCTATTTTGAGCAGTTCGTCCGAACGGCGAGCGTTGTGATCAGGAATCCTCGCTTCACTCTGACGGAGACCGTCCGGTCCATTGAGCCAGCGAGGGCGCGCGAAGTGGACCAGCGTGCGTTGGACCGTAGCCTGCGCCGACCCTTGTCGTATCGCCGAGGCGGTTTTCGCCCAGAGCTCCAGTTACCCAGGCGCGTTCCGGAGGTTCGCCGTCGAACGACGTTCGACAATCCTGAGAACAGGTATTTCAAGTATCTGCTCTCGGAATCCTTGCGGCGCTTAAAGACTGTCGCTTTGGTCCAAGACACGGGTGATGAGGACGCGGAGCTATCGGCCGAGCACCGTTTTTTCGCGGCACTGAGGCCGCAAGTCGGATCCATGATCCAGCGAGTGCAGCGACTGCTACGGGCACCATTTTTGGCGGACGTCAACGCACGACCGCTAGACTCGCTCGCGTCGCCAGTCCTTTCGGGGCATCCGGCGTATTCGGCTTTCGTACAAACGGCGCGATTGCTAAACAGCGGCCTTTCGCTTGAAGGCGGCATACTCCGTATCGGCTTGAAGAATATTGCGCAACTCTATGAGTATTGGTGCTTCCTTCGGATCGTGAGACTGTTCCGAGAAAATTTCAGACTTGAGCAGCAGTCGCTGGTTCGGTTGCGCCATCTGCGATTCGTAATTGTTTTGGCTAAGGGCAAGGAAGCTTCTGTCACATTCAAAGACACAATTTCGGGAAAGCGGTTGGATCTAGTCTACGACCGAATGTTTAGGGGTCTTCCCACTGTTTCCCAGCGTCCAGATAACGTCATCAAGCTTGCAAGCGAACAACGGATGTACATCCTAGACGCAAAATATCGTCTAGCCTACGACATCGAATACTGGAACCGATACGGAGGTGTTGGGCCGACCACCGAAGACATAAATACAATGCATCGATATCGCGACGCGATTGTGATACCGCATCCTTTCAAACACGGTGAATTTCAGAGAGGCGTCGTACAGGGCGCGGCGGTGCTGTTCCCATTCGGAAACGAGAGTGACTACCAAGAACATCGTTTCTTCAAGTCCCTGAAGGAAGTGCAGATTGGAGGGCTGCCGTTTCTACCAAGGACTTGTCGTCTGACCGAGGATTACATTCGGGAGATACTGAGGCTGGAAGGATATGCGATATAGCCATTGGGTTAAGCCACAACGAAGCTAGAGCAGGAATGCCGGGACACTTTGGGTGACATAATGTTGTTTCGATCGGAGGCAAATACAACTCGGACGAATCAGTGAGAAAGTTGCGTGCTTTGGTAACTTATTGAACAACAATAGTTTACAGTCAGAGGACGAATACGTCGCGCTTCTTTCGAGTCAGATGAGTCGCTCTTATGTCAGCTTGTCGACATTTATATCTACACCGATGACGATGCAGCCACGCAGGCCTGGTACGCGAGGGTCTTCGGCGGCAAGCCCGGCATACGGGGCCTGTTCCGGAAGGTAGACCTCCTGGGACTCGAACTCTCGTTCGCCCGGTCAGCCGGGCCGGTCGCACCAACCAAGGGCCGGGTGCTCAACCACATAGGTTTCGAGGTCGACGGTCTCGAGAAGTTCTGCGAGGGCCTCCGCCGCAAGGGCGTCCTCCTCGACCGTCCGTCCACTAGCATCGGAGGGACGGGCGTGTCCGAAGCAGCCTTCACAGATCCCTGGGGCACCTGCATTTCGCTGACCGAGGGACTGGCCGAGTTCTAGCACCGGTGGCGGCCAGCCGGCCAGGGGCTCCCGCGAGGCGCGGATCAGCTTCTGGGCACCAAGGCTCGCTGACGTCGGATCCGGGGCTCCTGGATGCGACTGCGCAACAGGCGGCGGTTCGCTTCTGGGCTGCGTGCCCGATGACGGCAGTAGGCCAGGAGTCCCGCCAGTGCCTGGGGGGTCCGGCCCTGCTGGCGGCAAGTCCGAACCGCTCGGATGGCACTCCACCAACGTCGAGAGCGGCATGGCGAACGCATGGCACGAGCCCTTGCAAGCCGAAGCGGGCCTCAACGGGAACTGGATTGGTGACCAGCAAGCGCGTTTCAGAGGCAGGGGTTGAATTACAGGGTCTAACGCCAGAGTTGTCATGGTCACTGGTGAGAAGCGCAGGGCGCGCTCCCGGTACCTCCACATATTCCAGGCTTCAGGAACGTGTTGAGGGTCCATCCGCCTGGCAGTCCTCGATTCGCTCTCGCTCCGCGCAATATGCCGGGCCGCCCTGCGGAGAAGACGGAGAGCCATTCGGCGCCGGAGCGTCAATACGGGTCGGGTTCCCCACCCACCGGAATGTTCTGGAACTGTCGGTGAAGGCTCACCACCGTGGGAAAGGCGAGTGCCACCCAAGCGACCAGGCCCAGTGCCACCCAACCGGTCGGAAGCAGCTTGAACGCAGCGATCCAAGCGCCGACGAAGACGGCGATCCGCCACTTCATCCGATAGGGTTTCCCGGAGGGCCTGTCTCCGGGACGCGCGAGCGGGAAGGCTCTGGTGCGCAGGAACCAACCATGCGCCAGCATGATCGCGACATTGTACGGCCACCACCGGTCTCTCTTCGCGAGCGCGGGAGACTCGTCCAGCTCAGCATCATCGGTCCCTTCCCCAAGGCGCGGCTGCATCTCCGCCCAGACGTACTCAGGGATCGGCCGCTGGCCCGCCCCGCTCATGTTCTTGCGTGTTGGTCGCAATCGCCACCGGTAGAGCACTCGGCCTTCATTCGAAACCGCCAACACGCCCGGCTGGAAAAAGCCCTTCGGATGGGCGGCCCACTTCCTTGTCCACAGGTGTTCGTAGTTCTCGTTCGCGAACAAGTCCAAGAAACCGTGCGCCCGGCAGGCGCGCCGGATCTCGTGATGGGGATCGCCAATGCAGGGGAAACCGATTTCCCACGTCCGCTCGGCCTCTGTCGCCAGGCTCTGCGGCTCACTCGTGAGGCCGAATACTTCGCCGCCCGCTTCGCGGATCGAGTCGACCACCCCGCACTCTTCGTAGCTCCGCAACTCGGAGCGACAGGGTGGTCACCAGAGCCCGCGGTAGAAGAGGAGCACGATGAAGGCGTGCTTTCCCAGTTGGTCGTCGAGCCAGCTCTGGCGCACGCCGACCGGAGGGTCGAGAAGGGGCGGAATCACTGACGCCCCGGCTTCGATCGCGCTGACTTCGAAGCCCCGGTCCTTGGCGTCGAGCCGGACGTCCTCGCGCCGGCAATGGTCGCCGTCGCACAGGATCAGCCCGAGTTCGATCGGCTGACCTGCTTCCTGGCCCATGGCCTTTTCCGGGTCCACGAGTCCTGTGATCTTGAACTGGGTGCCGCGTTCCTGGTTGACCCAAGCCAGCGCCGCCTCCGCGGCGGGTTTCAACTCGATGGGGATCTCTTCAACGACGTTCGGCATGACCCTGACAACTCCGGAGTGAAATGGGACGAGGGACCGCTCCCCCACCAAGGTACCGCCATCGATCGACAGGCGGAGGCGAACCAGACCAAATTCTCGACCGGGACTGTGCGGACTCAGCTTGGTGATTCCACGATCTGCGGTCGCCAATCCCGCGGGGCGGATCCTTCGGGATTCAGTGCTGGCTCTCGCAGTCGCTAGAAGCGGTCGGCAACGATATTCAATGCTATGCCGTGCTCGAGATACGCTTTGGCCGCCGCAAGCACGAGCGCAAAGCCACCCGTTGACTCGAGGGCTTGACTCACGATTTCGTCGCCCTCACCAATGAAGCCCGAATTGACGACCCGCAGGTAGGTTGTCTCGGCTGATCGCGGATAAAAGGTCCATTCCACGGTCGTAAAACCCCCGTTGCCCCACTCGATCAGGATTCGCTTGTTCTCTTCGATCGCCTTGACTCGAATCTCAGCAGTGCCGTTGATCAATTCCCAATGCCATTCGACTGTCTTGCCGGCTTCCAGCCGACCGGTGCTCCTGTCAAACCAGAACTTGGTGATGAGGTCCGGATCGACGAATGCCTCAAACACCTCGGCGACGGGCTTCCGAATCAGCAGTTCCGCTTTGGCAACCGGCCGCCTCTGAAATTCCATGTTCCCACTGTATCGAGTCGTCCCTCCTGTTTCGGCGATTCCCCGACGAGAGCGGACGACCGCGTTCAGACCGGCTATCCGACGCGGTCGGCTGGTAAGATGGTGGTCTTTCGTCCCATCATTCCAAGGAGCGACTAACGATGGCCTTTTCCGTACCCGACCTTCCGTACGATTTCGGGGCTCTGGAGCCCCATATCGACGCCCGCACGATGGAGATCCATCACGACAAGCACCACGCCGCATATGTTGCGAAGCTGAACGCCGCGGTGGCCGGCACGCCCCAAGCCGACATGGATATCAACGACTTGGTGAGTGACGCATCGGCGGTGTCCAGCGCAGCGGTTCGCAACAATGGCGGCGGCCATGCGAACCATTCGATGTTCTGGACGATCATGAGCCCGTCCGGCGGCGGCGAGCCGTCCGGAGCGCTAGGGGACGCGATCGACGCGGCGTTCGGAAGCTTCGGCGACTTCCAGTCGCAGTTCTCGGCGGCAGCGGCGAACCGTTTCGGCAGCGGGTGGGCCTGGCTCAGCGTGGACGGCGGCAATCTTGTGGTCGAATCGACGCCGAACCAAGACACGCCGCTGATGGAGGGGCGGACTCCGATCGTCGGGATTGATGTCTGGGAGCACGCGTACTACCTGCGGTACCAGAACCGCAGACCGGACTACATCGCGGCCTTCTACAACGTAATCGACTGGGCCGCGGTGGCCGCGCGGTACGCGGCAGCCCTCTAGGCCATCGCCAATGCTTCGTCTCGGCGGCTATTGGACGGAAAGAGCGGCCCGCGGGAACCGATCCGGGCGGAAAGCCCTGGCGGCGTTCCATAGCCGATTGTCCACCACCTCGTCGGCGAGGAGCTCGCCGCTAAGGGGAGCAAGCAGGATCCCCTTGCGGAAGTGTCCGGCCGAGACAAAGACGCCGCTACGGCCCGGCACGCGGCCAATGACAGGATGCATGTCCTTGCAATAGGGGCGGAAGCCGGACCAGCGGCTGCTAAACCGCAAGCCGGACAGTGAAGGGAAGAGTTCGTCCCACTCGCGGCGGATATCCCGCTCCACGGCGTCACTGACGCCCTCCCGAAAGCCAACATCCTCCTCCGAACCCCCTCCCGCCAAGGGTCCGCAAGCCAGCTGCCAGTAGTAGTAGCGGCGTCCGACCACGATCGATCGCAGCGTATGGCGGCGCTGTTCACCGGTCGCGAGCAGCGTACCGCGGATCGGTGAGATCGGAGGGTGCCAGCCGAGCATCGCGGTCAGCAAGGGTGTCCATGCTCCGGCCGCGACGACGATCGAACCGGCAGCGGTTCGTCCGCCAGAGGTCGTGACGGCGGGCGGGTCCGGAACGATGGCCAAGACCTCCTGATTCAAGCAGATCCTTACTCCGTTCCGGCGCAGCCATTCCACGATTCTCGCGGCGAGCTTGAGAGGGTGTATCGAACCGTCATCCGGGAAACGAATCGCGGCGCCCGCGTGAGCCAGCAGCGGCTCGCAGGCCGTCAGCTCGGCACCGGAGAGCAGTTCCGCCGCGAATCCGGCCTGCCGGGTTTGCTCCGCCCGGCGGAGACCCCGCTCAGCCTCCCCGTCGCCGAGGAGCAGGAGCAGGCCGCTACGCACGTAGTCGCAATCGAATTCCTCGCGCAGCGCGGCATGCAGGTCCCGTGCCTTGCGAGCGACCTCAGGCGTTGCGAGGGTCAAGCACTCGTGGCCGGGCCACAGACCGCCGGCGCTGGCTCCGGTGGACTCGCCGCAGACCGACGTCCTGTCCACGACTGCAACGCCACGGATGCCTCGGCGACGGAGCGCGAGAGCGGTGCACAGGCCGACGAGCCCGGCACCGACCACCACAACATCTGCGGTAGCGGGCAGGGCGTCCGACGCCAGCAACGTCTCGCGAGAGGCGGGCGAAAGTGTCCTGGACCAGATCGCATCCCGCAAGTGGCCATGGTATCAATCGGAGGTTCACGCCGAGACAAGCTGGCACTCGCCGGCCAGCACACCCGGCGGTATACTTGGCGGGCCGTGGTTCATGATGACGAACTGCGGCCGGGAGGGAGCAACGGATTGAGTGTCTTGCGAGTCGTTTTCGGGGTCGTCGCGGGCTATGGTGTGATTGTCGCCGCCACGCTGTCCGGCATCGCGGCTGCGTGGGCGGTAGTGGGCGCCGAAGGCGCGTTCCGCCCGGAGACCACCGAAGCGAGCGTTCTATGGAGCGTTGCGAGCTGCATACTCGGGCTGATTGCGAGTCTTGCCGGCGGCTTCGTCGCCGCGCTGGTGGGCAAGCAGAATTCCCGTTTGCCAGAAACGGCCCTGGCCGTCCTGGTGCTCGCGCTGGGCTTGGCCATGGCTGTTGTGCAGCTCGGATCCGAGCCATCTCCGCTACCTGAAGGGAAGACCATTGGGGAGTTGACCTTCTTCGAAGCGGGGGATGTCGCTAGTCCACCTGATTGGTACAACTTCTCGATTCCCTGGATCGGAGCAGTCGGCGTGATGGTGGGGGCCAATTTCAGGCGCCCACCAAGCTGATCGCGGCTCTCGGGCCAGGAGCTCTCTCGCCCTGGCTGGGAATGCACTCGCAGTTGACGTTGCGGACCAGCACGCCATCGGGCCGTGGCCCGGGTGGTTTTCCGGCTGGCAACGGCGGTTGGGAGGGCGGCAATGATTGTGGCGGCGGACAAGGATTGCGGTATCGCGCCTGGGGCCTCGCTACCCCGCACTGTTCGAACGTCAAGGGTCTGCGAGTCTCCGTGGGCCAGGACGCCGGCCGGTGCCACCAACCTAATCAGTCCGGCTCAAGGCTCATGCTGCGCGCCCTCGGTGAGGAATGACCTTGAACGGCCGAACGAGCGACCCGTATGGTGTATCGTGCCTACTCAGCAGGACCGCTCGAGGCGCTCGAGCGGACAGCGCGACTTCGGCAAACTCGTTGAGATCTCGAAGAAGGCCCAGGAACGCTATCGCGGTGGCCCGGATTCCGTCACCTGCCACTCTGTGGGGGTGATTGATGCAGAGGGCAGCACGACGCGGTCAAGTCTGAGGCTGCCGCCGCGAGCCTATAGGGAGCACCACGCCTAAGATCCATAGGAAAGCGAGGAAAAGCCCATGCAACAAGGAGCCAAGGCAGCCGATCCAGCGCGAAAGAGACTGGAGTTTCCCACGCAGCAATGAAGGAGCAGGTGACCGGGATGGAGCGTGACAGGTTATCGATGAAGGTCGGAATCGACAGCTATTGCTACCACCGCTTTTTCGGAGAGATCTATCCGGAGCAGGCCAAGCCACCAAACACAATGACGCTCGAAGACTTCCTTGATCGTGCCCACGCACTCGAGGTGGACGGAGTCTCCCTGGAGTCCTGCTTCATTCCAAACAAGGATCCGGGCTATTTGAGCAGCGTCAAGGACCGCCTTGACGCCTACCGCATGGACCGGGTGTATGCCTGGGGGCATCCGGACGGTCTCGAGGGGGGAAGGAACTCTGAGGCGTTTGAAGAGATGATCGAGAGCTTCGAACAGGCGCGCAATATTGGTGCACGGGTAATGCGCGTGGTTGGCAGCAGCCTCATGTTCCGGAACGAGCCCCACGGCCCCCAGATCGAACGACTGACAGCGATGTTCCGTAAGGCCGTCCCGGTGGCCGAGCACTACGGGATCAAGATGGCACTGGAGAATCATATCGACTTCACGTCGGACGAGATCCTCCAGATCCTCAATGCAGTTGACTCGCCCTACCTGGGCCTCAACTTCGACACAGGGAATTTCCTGCGGCTACTGGATGACCCCGTAAAGGGGATGAAAAAGTTGGCCCGGCACGTCTATGCGACTCACATCAAGGACCTGAAGGTGCAGAAGGGGGTGCCCGCGGATGAGTGGTACTTTTTCTCCTGCACTCCGGTGGGAGGGGGAGTGGTTGACAACGTGGAGTTGGCTCGTCTCCTCAGCGAAGCTGGTTATGACGGGTTCCTGGCGGTTGAGATCGATTTTCTCCACCCCGACTATCCCGGTGACGAAGATGCCGCCGTTGAAGACAGCGTTAGGGAACTCAAGAGAATAGCGGCCGCAGTCTCGGACAATCCCCAGTCGATTGAAGGAGTTGGGGCGCCGTGAAGCCCTTGAACATCGCACTGATCGGAAGCCGCTTCATGGGCAAGGCTCATAGCAATGCCTGGACAAGCGTAGTGCAGTTCTTTGATGTCCCGTTCACGCCCGTTCTCAAGGTCGCATGCGGGGTTCATGAGGAGTCCCTCCGGAAATTTGCCGAGAACTGGGGGTGGGAATCCATCTCGACGGACTGGCGCGATGTGGTCGCTCGGGATGACGTGGATGTCGTGGATATCGCCGTGCCTACGCACCTGCACCGCGATATTGCGGTTGCAGCGGCGAGGGCCGGAAAGCATCTGTTCTGCGAGAAACCCGCGGCCCTCGATTCCCGTCAAGCCATCGAGATGAGCGAGGCCGCGACGAAGGCGGGGATCGTGCACTATCTGAACCACAATTACCGACGATGTCCCGCAGTCAGGCTGGCCAGGCAACTTATCGACGAGGGGGCGCTCGGACGGGTATTCCATTGGCGCGGATCCTATCTGCAGTCGTGGATTGTCGACAAGGCGTTTCCCCTAACCTGGCAACTGCGTAAGGAGTATGCGGGCTCCGGGGCCCACTCTGACTTGAATTCTCATCTGGTTGACCTGGCCCGTTACTTGGTTGGCGAGATCACCAGCGTGACAGCCATGACGGCACGATTCATCCGCGAGAGACCCTTGCCTGTTGAAGGAACCAGTGGCGCGTTCCAGGCCGGGTCCAGCTCTCAGGCCATGGGAGAGGTTACGGTGGACGATGCCGCGTTTGTGCTGGCGGAATTTGACAATGGAGCGCTTGGATCCTTCGAATCGTCGCGGTTTGCGCCTGGACGCAAGAACCACAATTGCTTCGAGATCTATGGCAGCGACGGTAGCGTGGCGTTCAATCTCGAGCGCATGAACGAACTCCAGCTCTTTTCCACAAGAGACATGGCACATACCCAGGGATTCCGTACGATCCTAGCCACCGAAGGGCTGCATCCTTACGTGGGTCACTGGTGGCCTCCGGGTCACATCATTGGATATGAACATACGTTTGTCCATGCAGTGGCGGACTTCCTGACTGCCATTCAAGATGGCCGGGAGATCAGGCCGAACTTCCGCGACGGAGTTCGCGAAATGCGGGTTCTGGACGCTGCGCTGGAATCGGCCAGTGAGGGTCGCCGAGTGCAAGTGGAAGTCGCCTAGTTGCTCATGAGCGCAAGACCAATCGACGTCCCGTGCAGCTGCACTTCGATCAGACTCCCGGTAACGTGTCTCCAACTCGTGACCCAGACAAGACCCCCTTGGAGAGCCAGGAGACCGTTAGGTGGCACAGCATGTGGATGGTCACAGCGCTGGGTCGGCCCGATTGGCCTTGCCTGACAAGTTATTATCGATCTGCCGTTTCCGGTAGGGTCTGTGCCCACGGATGGCACTCGTGGAGCGAGTAGTGGAGTGCCCGGCACGCTGTGAGTCTCGCTCGTGTCTTGATACGCCCGGCGCTAGCCGATCCGCATCCGCCCCGCCCTCGTTCCCAGCGACTGAGGGGCGAGCCCAAGAGCAGTCTTCTGCGTGAGCAGAAAACATTGCCGAGATTCCGGAACCCTCGGACCGGCCGGAGATCGCCGGACTTTCCCACGAGACCGCCGAGGCATTGCAGCTATAGTCCTAGACGGGAGCGAGCCGTTCTCAAAGGGCGTCGCGGAGATGTCCCGATACCCAACAGGAGGTCCGAACATGAAACGAAGAGTCTATATTTCTCCTGCGCTCGTGGTGGCCCTGCTCGCCGTCTCCACCGCCCTTGACGTCTCAGCCGCGGACAGACTGTCCATCTTCGCCAAGGACAATCTGGTGGCGTGGTGCGTCGTGCCGTTCGATGCTGCGAACCGTGGCCCGGAAGAGCGCGCGCAAATGTTGGATCGGCTAGGCATCAAGAGGTTGGCCTACGATTTCCGAGACCAGCATATCCGCACATTTGACCAAGAGATTGACGCGCTTCAGAAGCACGGGATTGAACTCACGGCGTTCTGGATGGCAACCGGCATGGAGCCGGAGAAAGACACCGTGATTCACACGATCTTCGATCTGATCAAGCGCCGCGGGCTCAAGACCCAACTGTGGACACTCCTTAGCAGTTCCAAGGAATTCGACGGACTCGGGCAAGAAGAGAAGCTTGCACGTTCGACCAGAGTTGTCTCCTATATCGCAAAGAGGGCGAAGGCACTGCAGTGCTCAGTGGGGCTCTATAACCATGGGGGCTGGTTCGGAGAGCCAGAGAACCAAATCGAGATCATTAGGCGGATGAGGATGGACAACGTAGGTATTGTCTACAACTTTCATCATGGCCACGAGCATATCGACCGGTTTCCGGCGCTGCTGAAGATGATGCAACAGCACTTGCTCTGCCTGAATTTGAACGGCATGCGGAAAGGAGGCCCGAAAATCCTGCCGCTGGGTCAAGGCGACCACGAACTCAAGATGCTGAAGACCGTGCAGGACAGTGGGTACGACGGTCCCGTGGGCATACTTGATCATCGCGACGAGCTGGATGCCGAATTGAGTCTCAAGCAGAACATCGATGGCCTCAGGAAGCTGACAAGAGCCCTTGGCGACGGGAAAGCTCCTAAATCGTATTGATATCCCGTCGAGGAATACCGGACACCCAGCGCCTCCGGGCGAGACAGAGAGCGTGCTAACTCGATCACCGGCGGCAGGATCGAAAACGAGCTTGCACGAAGGTCGATGTGGAAGTGCATTCGGTGCAGGTTCCGAATTGCTTCATGGATTCGACCGATTGGTGCAGGCTCCCAGATATCGGGCGAACGACTCGTGACACTACGTGGAGACTGATCGGATTCGACAATCGTGTCGCGGCAATTGATATCAAGATCGAAGTGCTGGCCACGACCCAACAGGGGCAGGACGATTGGCTTCTTTCCCGTAACCCGACAGACGAGCAATTCCACCCGCGTGCTCAAGACACTTGGAGCAAAGGGTGGGATGTAGATTTGCTTCCGTGCCCCGCTCGCGAGTTCTCCTGGGATACTCGATGGCACCGCCTCGAACTCGGAATTCGCTGATTCCTTGGACGCATCAGGCCGCTCGGACTCGCTCCAGGGATTCGAATGTCGTTTCCAGCTCGAATCGGATCTCATCCCCGTCTCGCTCGGCGCGCACCGTGTCGCCCTGCGTGAACGATCCCTGCAGAATCGCCAAGGCCAGAGGATCCTGGATCAGCCGCTGGATGGCACGCTTCATGGGCCGAGCCCCGAACTGGCGGTCGTAGCCTTGCGATACGACCAGATCCTTGGCCCCGCTGGTAACGACCAGCCCGATCTTCCTGTCCGCAAGCAGCTGCTCGACACGCGCGAGCTGCAAGTCGACAACGCGAGCGAGGTGCTCCCGGCGGAGGTTGTTGAACACGATGATGTCGTCAATCCGGTTGAGGAACTCGGGCCGGAACGTCCGCCCCAACTCGTCAAGCAGGCTGCGGCGCATGTCCGTGTCCCCGACGTCGCTCTCGCTGAGCGAGAAGCCGATCGAACCATTCCGGAGAATGTCTTGGGAGCCGACGTTCGAGGTCATTACGACCACGGTGTTGGCGAAGCTGACGGTGCGGCCCTTGCCGTCAGTGAGGCGTCCGTCCTCGAGTACTTGCAGCAGCACGTTGAAAACGTCCGGATGCGCCTTCTCGATCTCGTCGAGGAGGACGACGGAGTAAGGGCTGCGGCGGACATGCTCCGTCAGCTGGCCGCCCTCCTCGTGCCCGACGTAGCCGGGAGGTGCGCCGATCATGCGTGCTACCGCGTGCTTTTCCATGTACTCCGACATGTCGATGCGGACCACCGCCTTGCGGGAGTCGAACAGGAACTCCGCGAGTGCCCGTGCAAGCTCAGTCTTTCCGACCCCTGTGGGCCCGAGAAAGACGAAGGTGCCGATCGGACGGTCCGGATCGCCCAATCCGGCGCGGCTGCGGCGAATCGCGTTCGCGACTGAGACCACCGCGCTGTCCTGCCCGATGACCTTTTCCTTCAGCGCCTCGTCCATATGCACGAGTTTCTCGGCCTCGCCGCGGAGCATCTTCGCTACGGGAATGCCCGTCCACTTTGCCACGATCCTGGCGACATCCTCCTCGACAACCTCCCCGCGCGAGAGCGGACTGTCGCCGCGCTGCTCCTCCAGCTGCCCTGTCGCCGCCTCGAGCTCCCGCTGTACCTCGGCGAGTCGGCCGTACCGGATTTCCGCCGCCCCTGCCAAGTCGCCGGAGCGGGCCGCCTGCTCCTGCTGGTTGCGCAGACGCTCGATCTCCTCCTTGAGCCGTCGCACCTCGTCGATGAGCCTCTTCTCGCTCTGCCACTTCTCGCGCAGCACGGCGGACTGCGCCCGCAGGTCCTCGAGCTGGCTCTCGATCGACGCCAGCCGCTCCTTCGATCCCGGATCGCCTTCCTTCTGCAGCGCCTGGCGCTCGATCTCCAGCTGCACCGCCTTGCGCTCCATCCGGTCGACCTCGACCGGAACCGAGTCCACCTGCATGCGCAGGGTCGCGCCCGCCTCGTCGATGAGGTCGATCGCCTTGTCCGGAAGGAACCGGTCGCTGATGTAGCGGTCCGAGAGCATCGCGGCCGCGACGAGCGCGGCGTCCCGGTAGCGCACCGAGTGGTGGATCTCGTAGGTCTCCTTCAGCCCGCGCAGGATGGCGATCGTATCGTCGACGGACGGCTGGTCGACCAGAACGGTCTGGAACCGCCGCTCGAGGGCGGCGTCCTTCTCGACGTGCTTGCGGTACTCGCCAAGCGTGGTGGCCCCGACACAGCGCAGCTGCCCGCGCGCCAGGGCCGGCTTGAGCATGTTGGCAGCATCCATGGAGCCTTCGCTCGCGCCGGCGCCCACCAGCGTGTGGAGCTCGTCGATGAAGCAGACGATCTCGCCGTCAGAGGCTTCGATTTCTCTCAGAACCGCCTTGAGCCGCTCCTCGAATTCGCCGCGGAACTTCGTCCCCGCGACCATCGACGGGAGATCGAGCGCCACCAGCGTCTTGTTCTTGAGTGTCTCCGGAACGTCCCCGCGGAGGATTCTCTGTGCCAGGCCCTCGACGATCGCGGTCTTGCCGACGCCGGGCTCGCCGATGAGGACGGGGTTGTTCTTCGTCCGTCGCGAGAGCACCTGGATCACGCGCCGGATCTCCTCGTCGCGGCCGATCACGGGATCGAGCTTCCCTTGCCTAGCCTGGTCGGTCAGATCCAGTGCGTAGCGCTGCAGGGCCTGGTACTTGTCCTCGGGGTTCTGGTCGGTCACGCGGTGAGTGCCGCGAATCGCAGCCAGTGCCTGCAGGATCGCCTCGTGCGAAGCTCCCGATTCCTGGAGCAGCCGTCCTGAAGGGTCTCGCTTGCGGGCACTGATCGCCAGCAGAAGGTGCTCCGTGGAAACGTACTCATCCTTGAATTTCGCGGCCTCCTTTTCCGCCCCGGACAGAACCTCGGCGAGAGACGGGTCGAGGTGGGTGCCGGACGCGACGCCCTGGACGACGGGAATATCGGTCAGCAACGCACGCGATCTCTCGGCTACATCGCCCGGATCGAGGCCCAGCTTGGAGAGCACGGCGGCCACAATGCCGTTCTGCTCGTCCGCGAGTGCCACCAGGAGGTGCACCGGAAAGACCGCCTGATGATGGCTGTCGGCCGCGACAACCTGCATCTGCCGGAGCGCCTCCTGGGCTTTCTGCGTAAACCTGTCGATTGGAATCATCCTTCGTTCCTCCATGACGCCGGGGGCCTGGACCAGAGGCGCTCAGCCGGACGGACCTGGCCGCTCGGTCCCTCGGCCAGCGGACTCGGGCAGAGCCCGCTCCGGCCAGCGGCTTCGAAACTCGGCTCAGCGGATAGGAATCAGCCGGGACGCATCCTCGGGCTTCTGTTTCGGGAGCCTCACCTCGAGCACGCCGTCCGAGCAGGCCGCCTTGACTCCTTCCTCGTCCACCGTGCTCGGCAAGTGGAAGCGGCGAACGAATTGGCCGTGCGGTCTCTCGGAGTGACGGGACTGCGCCTCCTCGCCGACAACCTTGCGCTCTCCCTGAACGCTCAGGACGCCTTCGCCGATCCGAATCTCAATGTTCTTCTGAGGCGTGCCCGGGACGTCGCCGCGCAGAATGTAGGCGGAATCAGTCTCCTCGATGTCGAAGGCCGGCATCCACGCCTCCACGGTCGCCAGCGGCGAAAAGAACCGCGCAAACTCCCGAAAAGGGTCGATCTGGTGGTTGTGAAGCAGGGGCATGACTCTTCCTCCTTTTATGAGATCGCTGCTCTCAAGCTCAGTATACGAGCTCTCGGCGCGATGTCAACTATAAACTTCAAAAAATCTGAGTGTATAATCATCAAATTATCTTATACAAAATCCTGATTACCCGGAATCGTTCCCCTGCCAAGAGCTGGGCGCGGGCAGCCCGGGAACCAGGCCGAGCCCGAATGTAGTATCGTGTGCTACATGGAGCGCGTGGGAATTCGCGAACTGCGCCAGAACCTCAGTGTCTATCTGGCCAAGGTCAAGGCGGGCTCGGCCTTTGCCGTGACTGACAGAGGCAAGGCGGTTGCGGTGCTCAAGCCTCTCGCCAGGGAGGAAAGCGCGTGGCAGCAACTGGTGGATGACGGCACGGTGATTCCCGCCAGGGGCTCTTGGTCGGACATCGAACGGTCCGGCGGCGATTTAGATTCGAGCCGGACCGCGTCCGCGCACCTGCAGGAGATGAGAGAAGACCGAATATGAGGGTGGCGTTCTGCGACTCCTCGGCATTGGTGAAGCTTGTCGTGGAGGAGCCTGAATCGGCGGCGCTTCGGGACGCCCTTGTGACATTCTCGAAGGTTGCCGCTAGCGATCTGGCGGCCGTGGAGGTGCCGCGGGCGATTCGGCGCCGCGACCCGGGACGGGTCGCCGTAGCGCATCGCCTGGTTCGCAATTTGGACATAGTGACGATCGATTCAGGGGTGGTGGAGCGGGCGGCCTCGCTCGATCCTCCGGATTTGCGGAGCCTAGACGGCCTGCAGATCGCATGCGCGCTTCGCCTTGCTCGGCTCGAACCAGTGTTCATCGCATACGACAAGCGCATCGTTCGCGCTGCATCGCTGGCCGGCCTGCGAGTGCTCTCCCCTGCTTGATTCCGCCCTGTGCCTCGTCTCGCGAGGAAGTGCAGCGATACAAGCCTCGGTCCGCGACGAGGGCCCGAGAGCCTGGCCGAAGCGGTCCGACGCACGTTGGGTCAGCCTACTGCGGCACGTAGGATGCCCGGACCGGCGCACGAATCGGGCGAGCCCCGACCACGTGTCGTATGCTTTGGAATGCAGCCGCCGGGCGGGGTCGGATGCGACTGTCACTCATAGGAGCCGCGACACTCATCGGATCATCATGGGCGTGGCCCGACCGCGCCGCCAGCCAGGCGGCGGACGGGCATCTGGTCGGAATCGTCCTCGACCAGAGCGGTTCGTCGATTCCCGGTTGCGCGGTCGCGGCAGAGAATATCGACACCGGGGTGGTCTGGAATCAAGAGACAGACCGGCTCGGTGCGTACCGCTTCAACAATCTCCCGGTTGGGCAATACGCGCTGGTCGCCGAATCCGAGGGCTTCGCGCCAACCATCCTGTCCGGCATCGCTATCGCCCTCAACCGATCGACCACTGTCAACATCACCCTCGAGCTGGGCCAGGTCGACACCGAGGTCGAAGTGACGGCGGCAACCGCTCAGATCGACACAACGTCGTCGTCGATCACGGAATCCTTCGATTCCCGCCAGGCTCTCTACAGCCCCAGTTCGGATATTGCCCTGGGCGTGCTCAACCTCTCCCTGCAGGGTGCCGGCGTTGCCTCCAGTGGGGGCACCGGCCTTGGAGAAGGCCCCTCGATCGGGGGCCAGCGACCCCGAAACAACAACTTCATGATCGAGGGTGCCGACAACAACGACAAGGGTGTCACCGGGCGAGTCGTCGACGTGCCGAACGAAGCGGTGGCGGAGTTCTCCCTGCTCCAAAACCAGTACGGCGCCGAATTCGGCCGCTCCACCGGCGGCCAGTTCAACACGGTGGTAAGGAGCGGCACCAACCAGGTCCACGGCTCGCTGTACGAGTACTTCGCGAACCGCCATCTGAACGCGGTTGACGAATCCAACAAGCGCCGCGGCATCCTCGAGAATCCGCGCCTTGACGACAACCGGTTCGGAGGTACAGTCGGCGGCCCGGTCATCCGCAACCGCCTCTTTTACTTCGGGACATTCCAACTGAATCCAGTTGGCGAAGCTTCCGCTCCGGGCCGTCCGTTCTCCTCTCCGACGGCGGAGGGCTTCGCTGCGCTCGACAGGATCCAGGGCCTCTCGAGCACGAACCTCGGGGTACTGAAGCGCTATGTCCCGCCAGCCCCGGCCGCCGAACGCACGACAACGGTCCAGGGAACGGAGATTCCGATCGGCGTACTGCCGATCAACGTGCCCACGTACCAGGACAACAGCACCTGGCTGGTCAGCGCAGACTACACCGGGAAAGGCGGCGACCAGCTGCGCTTCCGCTCCATACGGAACGCATACATCGCAGTGGACCCGGGCTCGGTTCCCGACCTGCCGGCGTTCACCAGCGAGCGCGAGGGAGGCAGGCACCTGGCAACGCTGTCGTACTTCCGGACCCTCTCGCCAGCGTGGTTTAACGAAGCACGGCTTGCCTACACTCGCTCCTCCGACAACCTGCCGGCGGGAGACTTTGAGTTCCCGGGGCTGGACTCCTTTCCGAACATCACGATCGAGCAGGATCTGGACATCCAGATCGGGCCGTACGTCGTCGCGCCGCAGCGGGGCGTGCAGAACACCTATCAAGCCGTCAACAACCTCACTTTCGTGAGCGGGCGCCATACGTTCAAGTTCGGGGTCGACGCCCGCCGGAACATCACCTCCGAGCTGTTCGTGCAGCGGCAGCGCGGTGACTACAACTATTCGACGCTGGAGCGGTACCTGCTCGACCTGAGTCCCGATATCCAGGCCGAACGCAATACCGGCGGGGGCGTCTACCACGGGAACAATACCGAGTTCTACTCCTACTTCAGCAGCGAGACCAAGGTCCGTCGCAACCTCACCCTCACGCTCGGCTTGCGCCACGAATACAAGGGCGTTCCTTACGGAGACACGCTCCAGAACCTGAACGCGATCTCCAGCGTTCCGGGCGTTCTTACCTTCCGGGCGCCGAAGGCGCAGAAGCGAAACTTCGCTCCTCGAGCGGGGCTTGCCTACTCGCCGGGCTCTTCCGGCCGAACCGTCATCCGAGCAGGCTTCGGAATCGCCTACGACACTTACTTCACCAACCTGGGCCAGCTCCAGAAGCCCCCGCAGCTGGAGAACACTTTCCGAGGCGACCCCACGGTGGATACCCCGAGCTATCTCGCAAACGGCGGCATCCGCCCCGACCAGCGCCCCGAGGAACTCGACGAGGAATCGGCGCGCGCCCTGACGTCCACGTACATTCCGGACCAGCACCTTCCGTACTCGATTCAGTGGAACTTTGGCGTCGAGCGGGTCGTCGCCGAGGACTACACGCTATCGGCACGCTATCTCGGGACCCGTGGCGTCCGGCTCTTCACACAGTCGATCCTGCCGCTCACGGCGCGGGCAACGCCGCGGCTTTCCCTGCCCACGTTCTTCCACCGCCCGTCCCAGTCCGAACTCGACGCGCTGTCGCTGACCCTTGCCGAAATCGACCAGCAGCCAAATTCGCTGCCGGAATTTGCGGGGGCCGGCTTCAGCCCGTTCATCTTTGCGTTTCCCAATCGGGGCAACTCGATCTATCACGGGCTCGCGACCGAAGTGAAGCGGCGGTTCTCGAACGGGCTCCAGTTCATTGGCGCCTACACGTGGAGCAAGAACATCGACGACAGCACGGCTGACCTGTTTTCGACGCTGCTGTCACCCCGGCGGCCGCAGGACTTTCAGGACATGCGTGCCGAGCGGGGACGCTCCTTCCTGGACCGTGCGCATCGGTTCACGATTGCGTGGGTCTACGAGGTTCCCTGGTTCCGGAACTCGTCCCGTTGGCTTCGGAAGAACCTGCTTGGGAACTGGATTCTGTCCGGCATGTACACCGCAGAGTCCCCGCAATACGCGACTGTGCAGAGCGGGCTGGACTCCAACCGGAACTTCGACGGCGCGACAGACCGTGTCGTGATCAATCCGGACGGTGCCGCCCGCGCGGGAAGCGATGTCACCGTGCTCACCAACAGCGGCGGAGAGGTGGTCGGCTACCTCGCCGACAACCCGAATGCACGCTACGTCAAGGCCGGCCCCGGAGTCCACCCGAACGGCGGTCGGAACACTCTGCCCCTGCGCGGCATCAACAATTTCGACGTCAGCGTAAGCAAGCGGTTCGTGACCGGCGAGTCCAAGGCGGTCGAGTTCCGGGCCGCCTTCTACAACGCGCTCAACCACCCGCAGTACACTCCGGGCTCGCTCAGCAGCGTCCGGGCGGTGCCGTCCAACATCACGCGTAACAACCTGATTCCGGCGCACCCCGTGTTCGACCGTCCTGACCTGGTGTACGCAAGCCACGCCCGCCAGATCCACCTCGTGCTGCGGTTCACGTTCTAGTCCGCGCGCGAGGAAGGCGCCGAGCTGTCCGCCGGCTCCGTGCCTTGGCCGGCGGTGCTCTCGATGAGGTCGCACGTGCGGGCGATCGGATCGATTCCGTCGAATCGCAGCGCGACTGCAGCGGCCCGGCGGCCCGCCTCGGACTTGAACAGCAAGTCGAGATTGCGCGCAACCCGTGCGCCGGTGAAACGCTCCGGAGGCAGTATCCGTGCCACGCCCAGGCGCCGCAGGCGTACCGCGTTGTCCGGCTGGTCGAACGTCATCGGCATCACCAACTGGGGCAGTCCGGCGGCCAGTGCCTGCCCGGCAGTGCCGATGCCGCCATGGTGGACGAGTGCGGCGGACCGGGGAAGAACCGAGCTGAACGGAGCGTACCCGGCGTGGCGCACTCCTCCGGGCAACGTGGGGGGGAGCTGCTCCGGGTAGCGCGTCAGCAGGAGCCCTCGCCGGCGCAGCCGGTGGCAGGCTTCGGCTGCCGCCGCGAAGAAGGGGCCAGCCTGCCGATTGCTAGAGCCGGGTGCGAAGACGACCGGCGGGTCACCGGCCTCCGCCGCCTCGTCCAGAAATGCATGCAGGGCCGGTGACACCGGAGAGACCTCGCCCTCGTCGTATAGCGGGAATCCGGTAAGGACGGCCCGGGGCGGCCAATCAGCCTGGGGGGCGGCGAACCAGTCGGGAAAGAGCCCGATCACGCGCTGCGGGGAGTGCCACCAGTGTCGGCCCACATGGTGCGTCGCGGGGAGCCCGACTTCGGCCCGGAACCGGTTCAGCGCAGGAGTCAGGGCCAGGTCCGCAAGCCTGTCGCCTAGGGCCACGACCAGCCGCTTCGCCGGTTTCGGCCAGTGGTTGACGGAGCCGATCCAGCGCGACGGGACGGGCGGCTCGTCCACGCTCCAGATCGTCGAAGGCGCCAGGTGCAGGGTCACCAGCGGGACACCAGTTACCTCGTGCGCGATGCGTGCCCCGAAGGCCAGGGGATGGGCCACTACGACGCTGTCGCCCGCGGCGGCTTCCCGCTCGATGTGCCGGAACACGGCGGGAGTGCTGTAGCGGGTAATGGCCGCGAGCACCCCGAACGAGCGGAACTGGTTCCAGAGCGCAGGGTGGGAGGTGGCTTCGTCAAACTGTTCGGCTGTTCCGACTGGCAGAAGCGGCAGCCCGAGCCGCTCGAGCAACGGCGCGAAGTACGAGTTCGTGGCGAAGGAGACGGAGTGTCCGCGGTTGTGGAGACCGAGAGCAACCGCCGCGAACGGATGCACGTCGCCCGCACTGCCGATCGAAACCACGATCGCATTCACGGCAAGACTCACCGGCTTCCTGTGCGGGCGCACCGTCCCGGGCGAGTCATGCCACGCCCCTGGCGCCGCTCCCGCTCCTGCGGCGCAGCCATTCGACCGCCCCGAGAAGGAGGAGCGCGAAGACCACGAGGAACGTGGCGACCGCGAGAATCTCGGGGCTGATCTGCTCGCGGATCCCCGTCCACATCTGCCTTGGAACGGTCCGCTGGTCCAGACCACCCAGGAACAGCACGGTGACGACTTCGTCGAACGACACGGCGAACGCGAAGAGAGCCCCCGAAATCACGCCGGGCGCGATCAGGGGAAGCTGGATGCGGCGAAACACAAGGAAGGGTCTCGCGCCCAGGCTTGCCGCGGCCCGAACCAGGTTGGTGTCAAAGCCCACCAGTGTTGCCGTCACGCTAATGACGACGAACGGTGTGCCCAGGACCGCGTGGGCAAGAATCAGGCTGAGATGCGTCTGCCCGAGTCCGAGGCTCGAGTAGAAGAAGAACATTCCCGCGGCCGAGATGATGATGGGCGTGACCATCGGCGAGATCAGCAGACCCGTCACGAGCGCTCGGCCCGGCATCGCGGGACTCGCGAGCCCAAGCGCAGCCAGAATGCCGAGGGCCGTGGCCACGGCAGTCGCCGCGACGCCGATCAGAAGGCTGTTTCCCAGCGCGTGCCGCCAGTCGGCATTCTCAATGACATTGCGGTACCAGCGGAGGGAGTAGGCGTCCGGATCCAGGCTCAGCATCCCCTCGGTGAACGTGAAGTACGGCTCGGCATTGAAGCTGAGCGGCACCACCACCAGCATCGGCGCAATGAGAAAGAGGAACACCGCCCCACAGAACGCAAGATGCAGGCCGCGGCGGAGGCGATCGCCGACGGTGAAGCTCGCCATTTGCGCGGCCATCAGGTCAGCCTCATCCTCTCTAGCCCTACGAGTCGGTCGTAGACGGCATAGAGAGCCGCCACGCAAGCAAGCAGGATCACCCCGAGAGCAGCTGCGAGTCCCCAGTTCAGCGACTGCTGCATGTGGTAGGCAATCATGTTCGAGATCAGCTGCCCGGTGCGTCCTCCGACCAATGCCGGGGTGATGTAGTAGCCGATCGAGAGAATGAAGACGAGAAGCGATCCCGCGGCCACGCCCGGCAGCGTCTGGGGCCAGTAGACTCGCACGAAGCCTTGGCGGAACGTCGCGCCAAGGCTCGACGCCGCTCGGAGATGCGCCGGAGAGATCGAGCGCATGACCGCATAGAGCGGAAGGATCATGAACGGCAGGAGGATCTGGGTCATGGCGACCAGCGTTCCGAGCATGTTGTATATGAGCGCGATCCTGCCGTCATCCGCGATTGCGCCAACGGCGACAAGCAGGTCGTTGACAACGCCCTGGTTCTGCAGGAGGACGATCCAGGACGTGGTGCGAACGAGCAGCGAAGTCCAGAACGGCACGAGGACCAGCAACAGCAGCAGGTTCGCGCGAGATGACGGCGCGTTCGCGATCAGGTACGCGACCGGATAGGCCAGAAGCAGGCAGATGACCGTAATGCTGAGACTGACGATCAGCGTGCGGCGCAGGAGCGGCAAGTAGATTTGCCGATCCGGCGACTGGGCAACGATGGCGCCGGAAGGGTCCCGGTCCAAGTCGAGCGCCTGCAGGTAGTGGCGCAGGGTGAAGCGCTCGCCAGCCTGCCGCACGGCCAGCCAGGCCCTTGCCTCGCCCCAGATCGGATCCGCAGCGATCATCGCGTCTCGCCAGGAGTCAGGATCCTGCCTGCCCAGAGCTCGGGCCGTCCCGACGATCTTGCTTCGCATGCCGCTCGCGAGACGATTGACGCGAGAGGCCACGATGCCCAGTCGGCGCTGTTCGCTCAGCGAGCGCAGTTCCGAGCCCAGCGCTTGGAATGCTTCCTCCGCCGGAACCGAAATCCCGTCCCATTCCCGAAGAGCGTTCAGCGTCCGGGGCAACGCGTCAGCGACCCGGGGCTCGTAGAAGCTCCGGACCAGCATCAGGCCGAGCGGCGCGATGAAGGTGACCAACACGAAGGCCACCAGCGGCAGCGTCAGGGCCGCAGCTCGCAGGCGTACGCTGCTCAGCGGGCGAGCCATGCGCTGAAGCGCTCGTTCATTTCCTCGGCATGGTCAGTCCACCATTCCGGTTCGTTGCGCAGGGCGCGCCCCATGTTTTCGGGAGCGCTCGGCATGTGCGGACGCATCTCGACACCGGTCTCGTAGTGCGTGGAAATGAGGTCAATTCCTGATCGCCGCGTGGGACTGTAGGCGATGTATCGCCCGATCGCCGCCATCGACTCGACCCGAGAAGCAAACAGCAGGAACTTGATCGCGGCCTCGGGGTTGCGCGTTCCGGCAACGACGGCCAACTGGCCGTAGTCCAGCACCTGGCCGTCCCACACAATCGTGAAGGGCTGCTGCTCGACCACCTGGGCAGTGAAGATGCGCCCGTTGTAGGCCGTGCTCATCACGACCTCCTGATCCGCGAGCATCTGCGGCGGCTGTGCGCCCGCCTCCCACCACACGACCTGGTCCTTGATCGTGTCGAGCTTGCGAAATGCGCGGTCGACGCCGGCCGGTGTGTCCAAGACGCCGAACACCTCATCTGGAGGCACCCCGTCTGCCATCAGCGCCATTTCCAGATTGGCGATCGGCGACCGGCGCATCCCGCGCCGTCCCGGGAACTTGTCGAGGTCGAAGAAGTCCTCGATGGTGGACGGCCGAGTGCCGGAAAGGTTCTCCCGGTTATAGGCAAAGACGGCGGAGTAGTAGAGTCCGCCGCCCCCGCAGTCCGAATAAGTGCCATCGAAATAGTCGTCGCGGGCGGAAGTACCGTCCGGAGACCTCGGAAGCTCATCCAAGTCCACGAGCTCGAACAGACCCTCGTCGCACCCCCTGACCAGGTCCGCGAACTCAAGATCGACAATATCCCAGTGGACGTTGCCAGTTTCGACCTGGGCGCGAATCTGAGCGAGACCGCCGTTGTAGCTCTCGACACGCACCTCGATACCGGTTTCGGCGGTGAAGGGATCGAAGAGCGCCCTCTTGCATGCGTCGGCATAGGACCCCCCCCACGACACCACGGTGAGCGAGTCGGTCCCACATCCGCAATACAAGCCTGCCAGGAACGGCAGGACCAAGACGGCCAGCGACGCCCTCGCGCCGCGCGCGCACCGGGTCGATGCCCCGCGTCGCCGTGTCATGAGCCAACTCCTTCCCGCAGGTGCTGACGTTGCCTCCGCGACCACGTATCCGGCCGGGCCTTCCCCGGGAACCGCTCCGTCGGAATCCTGCGGCATCATGTCCGAATTCCCCCCCTGTCGGCCCGCGACGCTTCCTCATCGGGTAGCGCCCGGCAGTCTGTCACAGCCCAGCCGACTTGAATCCTATCGCCTTCCAGCACGGCCCCGTGACCCACGATGTTCGGAATCTTTACGATGAAGCTCGGATTGCCGCACAGGTCGAGCCGCAGCCGCAGGTGATCCCCGATGAAGAGGATGTCTTCGACCCGGGCTTCGAACTGATTGCTGTACAGGCCGGGCTTTGACATGCCCACCCGCTCCGGCCGGATGGCAAGAGCAGCGTTCTCGCCGGGACGGAACGGATGCACCGGGAACGCCTTGACCGGTCCGCCCGGAGTCTCCACTACGCAGACTCCCCGATCGACGGTACGGACCAGCCCGCGAAGGATGTTGTTGTCGCCGATGAAGCTGGCGACGAACTCCCGTTCCGGTTCCTCGTACAGCGTCTCCGGCTCGGCAACCTGCTGCACCCCGCCCCGATGAAACACGGCGACCCGGGACGACATCGCCATTGCCTCCTGCTGGTCGTGGGTGACGTAAACGACAGTGACCCCGAGATTGTGCTGAATCCGCCGGATCTCCAGCTGCATCTCCTCTCTCAGCCGCCGGTCGAGCGCACCGAGCGGCTCGTCCATCAGCACGAGACCAGGATCGAAGACCAGAGCCCGCGCAATCGCCACGCGCTGCTGCTGGCCGCCGGAAAGCTCGCCCGGCCGCCGGTTCTCGAGGCCGTCGAGGCGAACCACCTCGAGCGACCGCCGGATGCGCTCGGCTTGCCGCGCCTCGGAAACACCCCTGATCTCCAACGGAAACGCCAGGTTCTGGCCGACCGTCATGTGCGGGAACAGGGCGTAGTTTTGAAAGACCACGCCGATACCCCGCTCTCGCGGCGGCATGCCCCGGACCGACCGGCCGTCGATCAGGATCTCGCCCGACGTGGGCGCCTCGAAGCCGGCAAGCATCATCAGGCAGGTGGTCTTGCCGGATCCAGACGGGCCAAGCAGGGTAAAGAACTCCCCCTTAGTGACGCCCAAGTCAAGGTCCCGGACGACCATCGTCCGACCGTCGTAGGTCTTGCTGACGCCCCGGAACTCTACGTGCGTCTCGGTGCCTGTGTCCGCCATCGCGCTAAGCCGAAATCCGTGCGGTGTCGTCGATTCCGACCAGGGAGCCGAGCCAGGCGGAAGTGCAAGCGTACCATACGCTGCAGTGCCCGGAGACCCGTAGGATCACCATGGCGCCGACGCCCCGAGATGGCTTGGGGCGAGGACTGTGGAGAGGATTGCTCCCTCGCCCAGGATCGGGTCCAAGGGGAACGGAAAACGGGACCAAGGACCGGCTGCGGAACCTCCAAGGCTGGTTATCGCGAACGCGCCAGCTTCCTGGTCTGGCACTCGCCTACGAGTTGAACGGGGATTGCTTGTTCGGTAGCTTCGTATCTGAGGCGGATCTGCGTTGCCATCCTGCTGACAAGAACACAATCGTGGATCAATTCGAGGTCCTAGCCTCATCGAGTCCCCCTTGGTGGACAGGAATCCATTCGACCGTGCCGGAGGTTCTTGGACGAGTACCGAGCGAACAACCGAGGTCAAGCAGCGGGCCGTTATGTTCCAATCGGCAACGCCCATGGACAACCGATCGGGCATGATGCCGCCCGGCCGTCAGATCCTTGGAGTGCGCGGGGCCTTTCCCGCGAGCGGTTGCCGCCGTTGAGAACGCTATCTGCATTGCGATTGCAACTTGGCTGGAATGTTATTACACTAGTGATAACAGCTTGGAAGTGCCTCATGAGTGAGCTCAAGGTTCGGAGGGTCGGCAACTCGCTAGGCGTCATACTGCCGAGGGAAGTCGTCAAGCGGTTGCGCACGACTGAGGGGCAACGGCTCTATCTGGTCGAGGCACCCGACAGCAGCTATCGGCTGACGCCGTACGATCCGGCGTTCGAACAGAAAATGTCCAAGGCCGAGGAAATTATCAGCCGGTACGGCAATACGCTACACGCATTGGCTGAATGAAGGAGCCGGTCTGGATTGACTCCCGCGACACTCTTGCCCTTCATGATCGAGTAATCGCTCTGTTCGGCGGCGCCGAAGGACTTCGTGACGACGCGCTGCTGCACTCGGCCCTAGCCAGGCCTAGGCAGCTTTTCACGTATGCGGAATCGCCCGGGACCATCGAGATGGCGGCTGCCTACACAGCGGGAATCGTCCGCAACCATCCCTTCGTGGACGGGAACAAGCGCACCGCGTTTTTGATCGGCGTTCTCTTTCTGGAGTTGAATGGGTATCGCTTCAGCGCCACCGAGGAGGATGCGGCTAGGGCCGTGATCGACCTGGCGTCCGGCGCGATTGGCGAAGCAGGCTACAGTTCGTTTCTCCTGACATGCACGCGTCGGGTCTGATGAGCGCCCGCGTGCCGAGGGGTGTCGCGCGCAGCCGGATTTCCCGCTCCGGAATAGCTGTAACCGGGACACTGGCCCCAAGCTCGTCATCGCCCGACCAAGCGCGCTTCACGGTTACCGTCTAGACCAGAATGTCGTCCACCACCCTGCCGTGAACATCCGTCAGTCGGAAATTGCGTCCCTGGAAGCGGTATGTCAGCTTCGTGTGGTCGATTCCGAAGAGGTGCAGCATCGTAGCGTGCAGGTCATGCACATGGACGATGTCCTCGACTGCGTTGTAGCCGAGGTCGTCCGTCGCCCCGTAGCTGTGCCCGCCCTTGATGCCGCCTCCCGCCATCCACATCGAGAACCCCTTGATATGGTGGTCCCGTCCCATCAGGTCGGGATCCGTTCCCTGGGACATCGGCGTCCTCCCGAACTCGCCGCACCAGACAATCAGCGTATCGTCGAACATCCCGCGCTGCTTCAGGTCCTTCACGAGCGCTGCGGTGCCCTGGTCGACATACCCGCAGCTCTTGGGCAGCAGCGTCTTGATTTCGTTGTGATGGTCCCAGCCACGGTGATACAGATGGATGAACCGAACGCCGCGTTCGGCCATGCGCCGAGCTAGCAGGCAGTTGGCGTTGAAGGTGCCGTCCCCTCCGCGCGTGCCGTACATGTCCAGGATGTGCTGCGGCTCGTTCGAGAAGTCGACCAGTTCGGGGACACTCATCTGCATTTGGAACGCCAGTTCGTACTGGGCAACCCTCGTGGCGATTTCGGGGTCGCGCGTCCAGCCCTGCTGGACTGCGTTGAGCTCGCCGACAGCATCGATGAGCTCGCCCTGCATCTCGCGGCTGACGCCGTCCGGATTCCGCACGTAGTTGACCGGGTCGCCGGTCGAGTTGAACTTCACACCCTGATAGATGCTCGGAAGGAACCCGCTGTTCCACTGCCGCGCAGCGATGGGCTGGCTTTGCGAGCCGCCCTCCGAAGTCAGCACCACGAAGCCCGGAAGATCCTCGGACTCGCTGCCCAGGCCGTAAAGCAGCCACGAGCCCATGCTCGGCCGCCCTGGAAGCCGGAATCCCGTGTTCATGAACGTGTGGGCAGTGTCGTGGTTGATCTGCTCGGTCTGCATCGAGCGCACGATGCAGATATCGTCCGCGATGCTGCCGATATTCGGAAGCAGCGACGTCATGTGCTGGCCGCTCTTCCCGTAGTGGTGGAACGGATGCTGTGGTCCGAGGATCCGCAACTCCTTGCCCTGGAGCTGTGCGATCTGCTGGCCCTTGGTGAACGACTCCGGCATCGGCTCCCCGTGTCGTTTGGCAAGTTCCGGCTTGTAGTCCAGCAGCTCGAGATGGGCGGGTCCGCCCGCCATGCAGAGGAAGATGATGCGCTTGACCTTGGCTGGTCCGGTCGGGAACCCGGTGGTGCCGGGATTGACGGCTAGAAGGTCCGGCTTCATCAGCGACGCGAGGGCGAACGAGCCGAGCCCCATGGAGGCCCGTCCGAGGAACGCGCGCCGCGTTTCCAGGAGGTCGATTTCGGGATTCCGCATGATATGGCCTCAGTACCGCATCAGAAACTCGTGCTTGTTGAAGAGCGCGCGGGCCACCGCTGTCCACGCCGCCAGTTCCATCCCGGGGACCCCGGTGGGAAGCCGCGAGATTCCGGTCGCCAGGAGCTCGTCCGCACGGACCGGCTCGGCCTCGAATCGCTCCCGCTGCTGCTTGAGCAGGTTCAGGATGATGTCGCGCTCGGCGGTCAAGGGTGGCCGCGAGAAAGCCTCGCGGAAGGCGAAATCGAGCCGCTTGGCGTCGCTCCTCCCTCCCTCGCGCACGATGCGCGCGGCGAACACCCTGGCCGTTTCCACGTAGCTCGGGTCGTTCAGCAGGACCAGCGATTGCAGCGGCGTGTTGGAAACCGCCCGTTCCGCCGCGCACTCCTCGCGAGCCGGAGCGTCGAACGCCATCAGTGCGGGATGCAGGTACTGGCGCTGCCAGTGAGTGTACAGGCCCCTGCGGAACTGGTTGGGGTTCATGTCCGGCTCGTACACGCGCTTCGGAAAGTTCAACTCCCTGTAGTACCCGGGAGGCTGGTACGGCTTGACGCTCGGGCCGCCCATTTTGCGATTGAGCAGCCCGCTCACCGCCAATGCGTTGTCCCGCACGAATTCGGCGTTGATACGCATCATCGACTGGCGGCCATGGAGCCTGTTGTAGGGATCCTGAGCGAGCAATTCGTCGGATGTCTCGCTCGACCGCCGGTACGTCTCCGACAGCAGCATCGTCCTGACGAGATGACGGACATCCCATCCGCTCTCCATGAATTCCACGGCGAGCCAATCGAGCAATTCCTGGTTGACCGGCGGCTCGCCCTGAGAGCCGATATCGTCAAGCACCTTGGTCAGGCCCGTCCCGAAGAACACCTTCCACAGCCTGTTCGCGAACACCCGAGCGGTGAGGGGATTGTCGCGATCCGTGACCCAATCGGCAAGGTCGAGCCTGTTGAGCCGGCGGCCCTCCGTCGGGATCGCGCCGAGGAAATCCGGCACTTGGGGCTCAACGACCTGGCCCGAGTCGTCCATCCAGTTGCCGCGAGGCAGGACGCGCATCGTGCGCGGCTCGTCGACGGCCTTCGCGACCAGCGATTCGTGAGCCCTGTCGAGAAGCGCTTTCTTGCGTCGCTCGAGGACGCGAATCTCGCGCCAGGAGGCGTTCCCTCCGACGATGCGGTCGAACGCCTCCTCGAGAACGCCCGACTGCTCGGGGGTGCGGGGATCGGATGCAAGCACCGCGTCGCGCAACGCCCCGCCCACCGGGATCTCGGGAAACGCCGAGTCCGTACCGAGGAGCCGGAATCGCGATGGCAGTCCGTGGGCACTGCGGGCATGGGCGATCAGCGAGACCTGAAGGCGCTCGCCGGGGCGAGTCGCCATCGGTGCCTCAAACACGAACACGGCAGTGCGGGACCGGTCCTCGTTCCAGTCCCCCATCCAGCCGGTGTGGTAATTGCCGTCGAGCGTGTCCCTCAACATCGATCCGGGCTCTTCCCGGTCGGGGAGTAGCCCGGTCAGGGAAAGCCGAATGGGCCATTCCTCGCGGCCCAGCAGCCGCACTTCGAACTCGCTCAGATAGAAGGAGTCGAAGTCCCCGGTTGGGTACAGCTCCAGGGCCAGGGCCGTCAGCCTTCCGTGCCCGAGCGGAATCTCCACGCGGTGGATCGACTCGCGCGGCTGCTGTTCGCCGGCCAGGGTGACCCGGACAACCGCCCCGGCCTCTTCCTCCAAGTCGAATCGATCGCACTGGTTGAAGTCCGGGTGGCCGCAGTCAGTCCAGACCCTGTCCGGATCCAAGGCCTTCCAGGAAAGGAGCGCCTCCCGCAGATACGAGGCCAGCTCGTCCAGGCCGCCCCGTGCCGCCGGGAGGTCCTTGCGGTCCTTGCCGCGCAGCCGCTCGATACGGCTCTCGATCTCGGACATCTCGGAATCGGCCGGCTTGTCCAGGACGCGAATCCTGGAGCCCCAGTCGCCGTTCCCCGAGAACACCCCCATCTCCTCGATGTCCGCGAAGAACGCCCCCATCGAATAAAAGTCCTTGGCAAGGAAGGGGTCGAACTTGTGGTCGTGGCACTCGGCGCAGCCCAAGGTTGAGCCCAGCCACACCGTAGAGATGTTGCGCACCCTGTCGGAGGCGTACTTGGCGAGATACTCCTTCGCCTGGGAGCCGCCCTCGTTTGTCATGCGGCTCAGCCGGTTGTAGCCGCTTGCTACCAGCTGCCAGGGCTCCGGATCCGGCAGCAGATCGCCGGCCAACTGCTCCCGCGTCATCACGTCGAACGGCTTGTTCTCGTTGAACGCCCGCACGATGTAGTCGCGGAACGCATAGACACTGACGGGAACGTCGCCGTGGTATCCCACTGTGTCGGCGTAACGGACCAGATCCAGCCAATGAACCGCCATGCGCTCGCCGTAGTGGGGAGAATCGAGAAGGGTGTCAAGGAGTCGTTCGTAAGCGCCCGGGTGGCGGTCGTTCGCGAACGCCTCGGCTGTCGCGGCCCGGGGCGGAAGGCCCGTCAGGTCGAAGCTCAGGCGGCGCGCCAGCGTGCGCCGGTCGGCCTCGCCGACGGGCTGTAAGCCCCGCTCGTCGAGCTTGGCGTTGACCAAGTGGTCGATCCCTGCCGGGCCGTCCGGCCCTGGCGGCCTTTCGGGCTTGATGTAGGCCCAGTGCTCCTGGTACTCGGCTCCCTGGTCAATCCATGCGGTGAGCAGGTCCTTCTGGCGCGGTGTCAGCTTCTTGTCGGTCGCGACCGGCGGCATCACCAGCACCGGATTGGATTGACGGATCCGGTCGACGAGCCTGCTTGACGAAGCGTTGCCTGGCTGGATCACCCCCCTGGAAAGCACCTCCTCCCTTCGGTCGAGACGCAAGCCGGCCTGGCGGGCGTTACTGTCCGGGCCGTGACAGGCGAAGCAGTTCTCGGAGAGGATTGGGCGGATTTCGCGATTGAATTCGATCCGCTCCGCACCCGGCGCGGCACCGCCTGCGAGCGAAACTGCAAGCGCTGCAAGGACTGGAGATCTCATGACGGCTCTCGAATCCCAGGCGAGCCCGCCGCCACAGAGAGGCATTCCGGTCTCATCTGGGTGGATGCGCCGCGAGCCTCCCGCGCCTGCGGAGCGATCCGCGCAACGGAAAACCCGACGATCCAATGACAATGTATCAACTGACCGCGTACAACGGCGAAGCCTCGCGGGCCCGGATCCGACGGGCCCGATACAGGAACCCCGTGGACGTGAGCTAGGATAGGCGCGCAATGCACACTCGGAGGGTCCTGCGCGGACGGCTGTGGTTGGCCCCAGCCCGAACTCCTGTCCTTGTCCTGGCCTCGCTACTGGCAATCGCAGGAGAGGGCCTGTCCCAATCCGACCCGCCCAACATCGTCGTCCTGCTGGCAGACGACCTCGGCTACGGCAGCGTCTCGTGGTACGGGAGCGAAATCCCCACGCCGAACATCGACTCGATCGCCGCCAGCGGGGTCGGCTTCACCTCGGGCTACGTGACCGCGCCAGTCTGCAACCCATCGCGGCCGGCGCTGATGACCGGGCGATACCAGCAGCGCTGGGGTAAGGAACTGAACTCGCAGACCGTGGGCCCAGTCGGAGCGGCGCCCAAGTCCCTTCCACGACGCGAGACGACGATCGCGACCGCGCTCAAGCGGGCGGGCTACGTGACCGGTGCGGTTGGAAAGTGGCAGCTTGGCATGGCCGACGGTTACCACCCGTTGGATCGCGGCTTCGATTCCTTTCTCGGAATGCCCTCGGGCTCGCGGTTCGTCGACCCAAGCTGGCCGAACGCACGCATCGCTCCGGGACACGAGGACTCGGGCACTCCCGACACCTCCGGCCGGTACCGCGGCCTCGTGAGCGGCCGGGATCGCGTTCCGATGGACGACTACCTCACGGATCGCCTCGGCAGGGAGGGCGTGAACTTCATCGAACGGAACAAGGGCCGGCCGTTCTTCCTCTATCTGGCCTTTCACGCCCCGCACGGGCCCATCCAGACCATCGACAAGTACTACCGGCGGTTCCCCGGAATCTCGAACGAAACCCATCGCATCTACGCCGCGATGATCAGCGCGCTCGACGACTGGGTCGGTGCGATTCTGCACGAGCTTCGGGCGCACGGGCTCGAGAAGCGGACGCTGGTGATCTTCACCAGTGACAACGGCGCCGCCAAGACTAGCGATATCGACGGCAAGCGAAACTTCCCCTTGATCGGCCACAAGCGCAATCTGTACGAGGGGGGCATCCGGGTGCCCTACCTGATGCAATGGACGGGACGTCTGGCGGGCGGAGCCAGGTACGAGGATGCGGTCAGCTCTCTCGACATCTTTCCGACGGCGCTCGATGCGGCCGGCGTCGGGACGAATCAGGACGATCTCGACGGCGTGAGCCTGCTGCCGTTCCTGCGGGGCGAGCGTGACGGTTCCCCCCATCCCCACCTCGTATGGCGCTCCGGACCGAACGCCGCGGTGCGCCGCGGGCCGTGGAAGCTGCTGCTAGGCAAAGACGGCCTTGCGAGGCTCTACAACGTCGAGAAGGATCCTGGCGAAGCCAGGGATCGAGCTGCCGCACAGCCGTCTCTGGTCAAGAAACTCCGGCGGATCTTCGAGAGCTGGGCGGAAGACAAGGCCGAGCCCCGGCAAGGCTCAAGGACGGTGAAGACGAAGCTGAACGGCGACGTGATCGAATGGCACATCTAGCTCCGAGCTAGAAGCTCGTCGGCGCACGCGGGACGAGATTCTTCACCGGCAGCGAGATCGCATTGCTGATGAACAGGCCCTGCGCGATCCACAGCGGCGTGGCGGGGTTGTCGACAAGATCCGTGTTCGTTCGCAGGTTGACCTGGTAGACGCCCACAGAACCCTCCATCAGCCCGACGAACTCAACCTGAGCGGTTCGACCTCCGAACTGCGAGGAGACGAAATCCTCCGCGACTAGCGGGACCTTTGCCACGGTGCCCTCGGGCGTCGGCCGCCCGGTCGCGACGGCCGCCTGGTTGTCAGTCAGGCCCAGGCCCGTGCCGAACACGATGATCAGCTCCCCTGGCACCAGGGGGTTCTCGGCAGTGATCGGAGAGTACGGCTCGTTGCCGCAGCACAGGTGCGAGCCTCGCGCGGAGAGCGTCAGCAGAACCGTCGCCTCCGTTCGCTCGTTCGTGTCGGGCGTCGTCGGATCGTCCTGCGGCACTTCCGTGCCTTGGGCCGCGTAGCTGATGTCGTTGCCCTGCTTGCCTGCCTCGCGCGCCTTGAGGATGACGACCGGGGGCGTGTTGCCGTCTTCCAGGAAGCCACTCTCGCGGTTCGTCTCGACCTCGATGCCTGCGTCCGGGGAAATCTCGAAACTGTAGGGAATCTCGTTGCCGTCCGATCCCAGCGACCGGGCCACGACCTGCATTCTGACCGAGCCGACAACCTGCAGGATCCGGGCCGTGACCTCGGGATCGCCTACCCCGGCGTTGATGGACCGAACCAGGATGTTGCGCATGATGAGCAGCGCGGAGTCCGCGTTGCTCGCGTCCTCCTCGGTCAGCGTGTAGCTGTAGGAGCGATCCCGCACGGTGATCGTCACCGTGTCCCCTGCCTTGGGCTCGCCCTCGAATTCGAAGTCTGCTCGGGCCGAGAAGAACCCTACCATGCCGGGCTCGGCGATCACGTCTGGATCCCCTTCACCCGCGTTGATCAATGCGATGAGCTGGTCCCGGATCTGCTCGGGACTCTCGTCGCCAGGGGAGCGGTAATAGTATTCGCGCCCGTTGATGACGACGCGCCCGTCGGCGCCTTCCTGGGTCAGCTGGCGGTTCTCGGTCTCGTCGTTGTTGGGATCGTCGTCCCGGGGCCGGTCCGGGACCGTCACCGCGATTGTCCCTTCGGCGACCCCAGTGGCGTGAATCGCCATGCCCAGGCGCGGCTCCTCGCCCGGCAGCGAGAACAGCCCTGGTGCGGCGCGCACCGACTGGGAGGCCCGGGCCGCGGAGACCCTGACGCCGCCGCCGGGCAGTGTCCTGCGCACGTAGAAGCTGTAACCAGTCCCCTCGAGTTCCCACGGCACCTGGAACGTGATCTGCTCCTCGGAAACCATCAGTAGCGGGGCCAGCCGCCCGTTGGCCAGGATCTGGACGCCTCCAAGCTCCGTCGGCAGTTCAACCCCTTCCTCCAAGTTCAGGGTCTCGCTCGCCAGGTCCCTGCCGAACATCGTGGCGATCGTGCCGGGGGGCAGGTCGCGGGCATCCGAGCCGCCCGTCAGCCTGGACCCCGAGGTGCTCGCATCCAGCTCCGTCCCGCTGTTGCGCAGCTCGACCTGCGTCCAGTTGCCCTGCGGCCCCTCCCTCTTCGCCACCAGATTCGCCCGGTAGCTCACCTTGCCCCGGGAGAGCGTGGGCCCGGAAACCTCCGTCGTGGTCGGCGAGCCGGGCGTGATGCTGATCGAGAACGGCAGGCTGTTCCCGATCGGACCGACCGTCCTGTGGACCAGCTCCAGAGTCTCGATCTGGTCGATCTTGCGCTCGACGATGACTTCGGGGTCCCCGTCGCTGGCGATGTCGACGAGGTAGTTCAAGCGGTCCACGAACCGCTCAGGAACGTCGCCCTCGGGCACGGTGTACTCGTACTTCCGACCGTTGATGTCCAAGCTGACGAAGTCGCCGGGACGGGCCTCCCCGCCGAACCGGATCGTGCCGGTGGCGTGTCGCCCCACCCCCACCGACGGATAGGCGGTGACCGGCAGGGTGGTGTCGTTATTGAGAATGTCGACGACCTTGTCTCGGACATCTTCCGCTGACTCGCCCTCCACGGTGGTGTAGAACAGCTCCTGGCCGTCGAGCGTGATCTTGATCTCCTCCCCGCCGGGCAGTACGGGAGTGAGCCGGGACTCGTCGATCTCGGTATCCGAGATGTCGATCGGAAGCTCCTGGTCGAATTCCAGGTGGCCTCGGCTGTGGATGCGGATCGCCGCAGCGTTGCGGATGCCGTCGAGCCCGATCATGTCCAGGCCGCGCGTGAAGACCAAGACCCGCCTGGTGAAGGGATCGGCGATGTAGAGGTTCTCTCCGTCGTACGCCATCGACGACGGGGAGCGGATGCTGCCGGGGCCTTCCGATTCGGTGAGCTGCACGAAGTTCGGCTGGCCGATCACGAGGTCGGCCTTCGCGCCGTCCTGAGTCGGGATCTGGTTGTAGACCAGGATTCGGTCGTTGCCCGCGTCCGCCACGAAGAGGCTGTCGTCGACGGCGAGGGCGAACCGCGGGAAGTTCAGCGTCCTCGCGCAACGGCGCGGGAACCGGTCAACCTCCGGATCGATCTCCCCCCGCAACGGGGGGAGCGGCACGGCGAGGGGCACGTTCGTGGGCGGCGTCTCGTTTTCGCTGCGGCTGCCGTCGTCGTCGAGCGGGCCGAGCGGATCGCAGAGGGCCTCGCTGTTGTTGGGCGTGTTCGACGTGAAGTCGGGCTGGCCGACAACCACGTCGGCGGCCACGTAGTTCTGCGTGGGGACGGAGTTGAAGATCAAGACACGGTTGAAGCCGAGATCGGCGACGAACAGCTTGCCTCCGGACACGGAGACCGAAACCGGGTCGAGCATGCGCTGCTCATCCGCTTCATACACGCCTTGCGTCAAGTCGGCCTCGTGGCGGGTGTTGAGATCGGGCTGGCCAAGCACGATATCCGGTGCCTGCCCGTTGGAAGTCGGGATCGTGCTCCAAATGAGGATGCGACTGTTCTGCGTGTCGGCAACGAAGAGTCTGCCACCGTCCAGCCACACGCCTTGCGGGCCTCTCATGCCCGACGGAGACGTTTCCGGGAACCTGCCGGTGAAGTCGGACTGGCCAAGCACGACATCCGGGTCCGTGCCGCTGACGGCCGGGATCGTATTCCAGATGAGAACGCGGTTGTTGTTGGTGTCGGCAACCACGAGCCTGATGCCGTCGCTATGGACGGCTGACGGGTTGTTCAGGCCAGGCGTGTCGGGCAGGTCGGAGGAGTCCGTCGCGTCGAAATCCTGCTGCCCGAGGACCGTGTCGGGCAGGCCGACGCACGCGGGGCAGGCGCTCTGCTGGGAAAGCAGCTCCTCGGGTTGCGGGATAAAGCCGGATAAGTTGTTGTAGATCAGGACCCGGTTGTTCACGGGCAGCGCTCCCAGCCGATTGCCGTCCGCGACGAAGAGGCGGTTGCCGGCGATTGCCACCCCTTGCGCCGCACCTAGCACCTCGCGGCTGGATTGCGGGTTCTGCCTCGTAAAGCTCTTCTGCCCGATGACGAGCCTGGCGCCGTGGTTCGTCACCCAGACCGGCCCTTCGTCTACGGCGGCCACCTGCGGATGGGCGGGGCCCGGCAGCAGCGCCACTGCCAGCGCACCCGCCGCCAGCGTCATGGATCGGTGGACTCTCATTTCGCTTTCCGTCAAACGGCCTTCACAAGCCCGCCGTCAACCATCGTCGAGGTTCCCGTGACGTAGCTTGCCTTCTCGGAACAGAGGAACGCGACCACGGCGGCGAACTCGTCCGGCCGGCCCACCCGCCGCAGCGCCGTCTGGCTGGCGAGCCGCTCGATCATCTCCTCCCGGTCCACTCCTGCCTCCTCCGCCCTGAGCCGAGCCATGCTCAGCAGGCGGTCCGTGGCGACGAGGCCCGGACCGGCATTGTTGAAGAGAATGTTGTCGGGGCCGTATTCGGCGGCCAGGGTCTTGAGCATGCCGACGACGGCTGCACGGACGCCGTTGGAGAGAATCAGGCCCTCGATCGGCTGCCGCACGGAGGTGGATGTCAACGTTACGACCCGGCCCCACCGCTGGGCTCGCATGTCGGGCAGCACGGACTGGATGAGCGCCCACGTGCTGAGGAAGTTCAGGCGGAATGCCGCGGTCCAGTCGTCGGCCGAGAAGTCCTCGAACCGGCCTCCCGGCGGTCCGCCGGCGTTCGCCACAGCGATGCTGAAGGGACCGATCTCCTCGCGCGCTTCCGCCACGAACGCCTGAACCGACGCCGTGTCGCTGACATCCACCGCGCGGTGAAACACCGTCGCCGAATGGGTCTGGCCGATCGCCGCCGCGGCCGAGCCGATCGCATCCGGGTCGCGCGAGCAGATCGCCAGCTTGCAACCCTCGGCCGCCAGCGCCTCGGCGATCGCACGCCCCATGCCGCGGCTGGCTGCCGTGACGACTGCCGCCCGGTTCCGAATTCCCAAATCCATGGATGCTACGCTGCGGTCAGCGCCCCCGCGAGTAGTCGGTCGTGCCGGGCACGGCTCGGGCGATCTGTCTCCTGCTTCCGCCTATGCAAGTACGCAATCAGGAACCGGACGGTTTCCTGAGGTAGGTGTCGTCGCCCTGGATCCAGTCCTGCCGGACCGGCTGGAACACATCCATCGCGACAGAGTCCTCAAGCGCCACGACGCGATGCGGCTCGTTGGAAGCGATCTCGACAAGATCGCCAGCCTTGGCCGTGATCTCCCGGTCGTCGAACTGGAACAGCAGCGAGCCGGCCAGCACGTGGCTGATCTGCTCGTTCTCGTGGCTGTGGCGCGGCACGATGCCGCCCGTCTTGATCATGATCCGCGCGGTCGTCATGCGCTCGCTGTGGATCACGCGCCGCGAGGCGGTCTCACTGAGATCCTCGAGTTCGACTTCGTCCCAAGAATGAAGCTTCATAGCACCAGGGCAGGCGAAACCAAGGGTTCCGCCGCTTGCACAACCCTCTCATTATACGGAAGCGATTCGCCAACCGTTTGCGGGCACGGGATGGGACCAGCAGACGCGGTTCCCGCGAGAGGTCAACTCCGGCGGTTCCGGACCGTGCGATAGAATGGCGATACCGCCAGGGATGGAACAGGCGAAGAGCATCCTCCCTCGACTGTTCCAGCAGGACCAGGCTCCATTCCTCGACGAACTCGACCTGATCCGAGGGTACTGGCCGGAAACGGTGGGCCCCCTGCTCGCGGAGCGTTCGACGCCAGTTGGTGTCCGGTCGGCAACGCTGGTGGTGGAGGTGCGGGATCCGCCGTACCGGGAGCTGCTCGCGCCGATGCGGGACCAGATTGTCGCCTGCCTGCGGGCGGAGCTCCGTAACACCTCGGTCCGGACCATCGAGTTCCGTCTAGCGGACGACAAGGAAAACGTAGGGAGCGCCGCACGCCATGAAGATCACGCCGGAAGAAGTGCGTAGGATCGCAAGACTCGCGAATCTCCGCTTGAGCGCCGAGGACACAGCCCGGTACGCACGGGACCTTGAGGAGATCCTGGCCTACGTGGACCAGCTCAACGAGCTCGACACCACCGGCGTGGAACCCATGGCGCAGGTGCTGCACGAGGGCAACGCCCCGCTTCGTCCCGACGATCCGGGTGGCAGCTTCAATCAGACCACGGCCCTGCGGTGCGCACCGCTGTCGGGGGCGGGGCACTTCAAGGTCCCGAGGGTGATCGAGCGCTGAGGCCCCGATGCAGGATTACCGCGAACTCACCGTCGAGTCGATCCGGCAGGGACTGCAGGAGCGGCGTTTCAGCGCGAAGGAACTCGCCCAGGAAGCGTTGAGAACCGCTGAGGCCGACAACGATGTGTCCGGCGTGTTCCTGAGCTTCACGCCGGAGCGGGCACTCGCGGCGGCCGATCGCGTCGACTGCCGGCTCGCGGCCGGCGAGGACATCGGTCGCCTCGAGGGCGTGCCTCTCGCCGTCAAGGACGTGATCATGACCGAGGGCGAGAGGACGACCTGCGCATCGCGCGCGCTCGAAGAGTTCATCGCGCCCTACAGCGCGACCGCCGTCAAGGCTGTCGAGCGTGCCGGGGCCATTGTCGTGGGCAAGACCAACTGCGACGAGTTTGCCATGGGTTCGTCGAACGAGAACTCCGCGTTCTACCCGGTGCGGAACCCTGCCGATCCGGACCGCGTGCCGGGGGGGTCGAGCGGAGGGTCGGCAGCCGCGGTCGCGGGGGGCTACACGCCTGTTTCACTCGGCTCGGACACCGGCGGGTCGATTCGCCAGCCGGCGTCGTTCTGCGGTGCGGTCGGAGTCATGCCGACGTACGGCCGCGTTTCGCGCTATGGCCTCGTCGCATTCGCGAGCTCGCTGGATCACATCGGACCGTTCTCAAGGACTGTCAGGGACGCGGCGACCCTGCTGGGGACGATTGCCGGCGGGGACCCGTTCGACTCGACCGCGGCGGAGATCGCGGTGCCCGATTACGCGCGCGCGCTGAGCGCGAATATCGAAGGCCTGAAGATCGGAATCCCGGCGGAGTACTTCGCGGACGGCCTCGATCCGGAGGTCGGAGCCCGCATCGATGCCGGCATCGGCAGGCTGGAGCGGCTGGGGTGCAAGGCCGTGAGAATCAGCCTGCCGCACACGAAGTACGCGATCGCGAGCTACTACCTGATCTGCACGGCGGAAGCAAGCTCGAACCTGGCCCGCTACGACGGAGTGCGCTATTCCAGACGCTCCGCGAGTTCGGGCAACCTGAGCGACATGTACCGCAATTCGCGGGCCGAGGGCTTCGGCCCGGAAGTCACCCGCAGGATCATCCTCGGGACCTATGTCCTGAGCGCAGGCTACTACGACGCGTACTACAAGAAAGCGCAGGAAGTCCGCGCCTTGGTCGCTCGCGATTTCTCCGAAGCATTCGACGAGGTGGATGCAATCGTTACGCCCGTCTCGCCGTTTCCCGCGTTCAAGCTCGGAGAAAAGACGAGCGATCCTCTACAGATGTATCTCTCCGACATCTACACGATCACGGGAAGCCTGGCGGGCATTGCCGGCATGAGCGTTCCATGTGGCACGAGTCCCGAGGGCCTGCCGGTCGGCATGCAAATCCTAACCAACCACTTCCAGGAGCAGACAATGCTGAACCTGGGCCACGCGTTCGAGCTGGACGGCGGATTCGAGGGCTAGAGCGCGCGAACACCCGTCGCCGGCCTTGAACCCCGGGTCCTTTCGCCGCGAAACTGAAACGAAGCATGGCGAGGGGCGTCGTTTACCTGGTCGCGACACCGCTGGGCAACCTTGAGGACATCACGCTGCGGGCGTTGAGAACCCTCCGGGAGGCCGACCTGATCGCCTGCGAGGACACCCGGCACACCGGTCGACTGCTGGAGCATTTCAAGATCGACAAGCCGCTGCTGAGCTGTCACGAGCACAACGAGCCAGCACGTGCCCGGGACATCGCGGCACGCGCCGCCGGCGGCGCGTCGATCGCGTTGGTTTCCGACGCCGGCACTCCTGGCATTTCCGACCCGGGGTTCCGGGTGGTTCGCGCCGCCCTGGAGGCCGGAGTGGAAGTCGTGCCAATCCCGGGACCGAGCGCGGTCGTTGCAGCGCTGTCGGCTTCCGGGCTTCCCACGGACAGCTTTCTCTTCAAGGGGTTTCTGCCTCCGAGAAAGGCACCTCGGCGGGTCGCGTTGCGCGCCCTTGCGGCATCTCGCTCCACGCTTGTCCTCTACGAAGCCCCCCACCGCATCCTGGCGACGCTGGCGGATCTGCGGGACGTGATGGGAAACCGACGAGTCGCGATTGCGCGGGAGATGACAAAGCTCCACGAGGAGTTCCTCCGGGGCACGGCCGGCTCCCTGCTGGAAGAGCTGGCCGGCCGGCCGGCCGTCAAAGGGGAACTCGTCGTCCTTGTCGCGCCGGACCAGAGCGTGCCGCCACCTCCAGAAGAATCCTTGGCGGAAAGGGTTAGACAGCTGGAACGGGACGGCAATCCACGCATGGACGCGATCAAGCAGGCTGCTCGCGAGCGCGGGATCAGCAAGCGGGAGGCATACGCACAAGTTCAAGAAGCTAAGTTCGAAGCCTAGCCCCAACTTACACCGTCCAATAACTGGACGGGCTTGACTCGGTCAGCGAGGAGTATAGTCCCTAACTTCTTTGTCTTCAATGGCGTTGCGCGAGCGCGCGCGCCGCAAGCGGGCGTCGTGCGGTCCGATTTGGCGTCTGAAAACCTGAAGTCCTAGTCATACATTATCCGCCGGTTCGCTTGACATACCAGCAGATATTTGGTTTAATGTATGAAGCCTAAGCAGATCCACCGCCCAACGTTCCTAGTCATACAATGCACATCACCTCCACCTACGCCCGCAAGTCCCCCTGCCACCTCCTCCGCGAATCCTACTGGGACAACGGCAAGGTCAGGAAACGCACCCTCGCCAACCTCTCCGCCCTCCCCCAGCACCTCATCGACCTCCTCCGCCTCGCCCTCGCCAACCGCCTCCCCCTCGCCAACGACGGCTCCGGCCTCCTACCCGGCCCCGCCCGCCAGCACGGCGCCGTCAGCGCCATCCTCGGCACCATCCGCCTGCTCCGCCTCGACCGCGTCCTCTTCCACCAGCCCTCCCGCTCCCGCTCCCTCGTCCTCGCCATGATCGCCTCCCGCCTGCTCCGCCCCGGCTCCAAGCTGCGCGTCGAACGCGAACTCGGCCCCGCCGGCCAGTCCACCCTCGCCGCCCTGCTCGACCTGAGCAACGCCTCCGCCGACGACCTCTATGACGCCATGGACTGGCTCGCCACCCGCCAGCACGCCATCGAGCGCAAGCTCGCCGCCGCCCACCTGCAGGGCGCTCCCCTCGCCCTCTACGACGTGAGCTCCTCCTACCTGGAAGGCTCCCGCTGCGAACTCGCCGCCCGCGGCTACTCCCGCGACCACCGCGGGGACCGGCCCCAGATCGTCTACGGCCTGCTGTGCAGCCCCGAGGGCTGCCCCGTCGCCGTGCAGGCCTTCCCCGGCAACACCGCCGATCCCTCCACCCTGGCCGACCAGGTGCGCGCCTTGCGCGAGCGCTTCGGCCTGCGCCGCATCGCCCTGGTCGGGGACCGCGGCATGATCGCCAGCACCCGCATCGAGGAGGATCTCAAGCCGGCCGGCCTGGACTGGATCACGGCCCTGCGCAACGACACCATCCGCCGGCTGGCGCGGGAGGAGGTCATCCAGCCGGGGCTGTTCGACACCTGGGGCCTGGCCAGCGTGACCTGCGAGGACTTCCCCGACGAGCGCCTGCTGGTGTGCTTCAACCCGCTGGTGGCGACCGAGCGGCGGCGCAAGCGGGAGGAGCTGCTGCGAGCGACCGAGGAGGAGGCCGCGGAGCTGGCGGCGCGCTACGCGGACGGCAAGTACGACCGGGACGAGTTCAACCGGCGCCTGGGCGGGCTGCGGCGGCGGCGCATGGGCAAGCACTTCGAGTGGGCGTTCGAGGAGGGCACGGGACGGTTCTCCTCGCGGCGCAAGGAGGAGTCGATCCGGGAGGAAGCTCGCCTGGACGGGATCTACGTGATCCGCACGAGCCTGGAGGAGGAGGCGCTGGGGGACCGCGAGACGGTGGCGGCGTACAAGAGCCTGGCGCGGGTGGAGCGGGCGTTCCGGTCGATGAAGTCGCTGCTGGCGGTGCGGCCGGTGTTCCACTGGAAGGAGCGGCGGGTGCGGGCGCATCTGCTGCTGTGCATGCTGGCCTACTACGTGGAGTGGCACATGCGGCAGCGGCTGGCGCCGCTGCTGTTCGCGGACGAGCGGGAGGACCAGCCCGGGGGGCCGGTCAGTCCGCGGGAGCGGTCGGAGGCAGCGAAGGCGAAGGACCGCACGCGGCGGTCCAGGGAGGGGGACCTGCCGCTGCAGAGCTTCCCGGACCTGCTGGGGAGCCTGTCGTCGCTGACGGCGATGGAGTTGCGGCTGGAGGCGGCACCGGAGCATCGAGTGCAGATGCTGAGCGCGCTCGAACCGCTGCAGGAGCGAGCGTTCAAGCTGCTGGGGATCCAGCCGCACGCGGCACCGCCGCTGGAACAGGAGCGGGCCGCCCAGTCAGAACCTAGTCACCAGGCGCAGGTTTGAAACCCGTGCGGACAGCCGTCGGGAACGCGGGAAATCCTCAGTGCTCCGGAAGGCTAATCCTTTCCATGACAACGACTTCAATCCAACGAAAATCCATCGCAACCCACTTCAGGTCCCATTCCGGTACCGTGGAAGTTGGGCCTAGCGAGTCGCGTCACGCTCCGAGGTCGGGAAGTGCAGCGATTTGGAATTGAGTGACAATTCGAACCAAGCGCGAAGCGTTGCGCCGCACCAATTCGCACGGTCGGTTCCTGCTGGTCTCGTCGAGATGCTCCGTGCTACTTGCGCCGGCCAGCCGCGAGACCCCCGGAAGGTTGCCTCACCGACCGCGGTAACGACCGGCAATTCACCGCGTTGGATGCACCGATCAGATCAACTACCCACTGCAAGTAGTGTGTGGGAACTCGCATGCGCCCCCGAGACAGCGCATTAAAGACTGCCTCGGAGAGGAGTTCTCGACCAAACACGGACTTGACTCGGTGGTGAGTAAAGACGTCCAAGGTGACGCCTGTCAAGAGATTGGGAAATCTCTCGGAGCAGATACGGAGGGCTTTCCTTTCGTCGATGAGGGCAATCGCACGAAGGTCGAGAGCACTCGCGATCGTGGCTGCTTCGCCATCTCCCAACGTTTGCCCAGCCGAGCCTTCAGCAAGCCCTCGGAATCTCCGCATTCCTGCGGGGCTCAGTGTCACCGTTTCCGCCCATCCGTGCGAATTCGGATCCGCAATCGAACTCGCCGTACCGCTGACCCTTGCCTGACCACGCTCGACCTCGTCTGCAACTCCCTCTGTTATGAGCATGCGGTTTGGTAGGGCGTCCATGATTAAATCGACGTAGCCGCTTGCGTTCAGGTTGATGACCACACTGGCGTCTGCGACTACCGGGACGGCGGAGTCATTCAGGCAGTTCGGGGGCTCCATCCGCCATGCTCCTTTCGTCCTCGACCTCGTCCAGGAGCTCCCGAATCTGAATGCGATCAAGCCGCAGCAGGTCAGCGAGCTGGCCCTCGCTAAGTAGGTCCTGACGCCAAGCCTCTGCCGCTAGCAGCCTTATGCGCAGGGTCGTAGAGCGGGGCGCAATTGTCTCGACTTCACTATCCTCAACCAAGTCACCTAGAACCTCTAGCGCTTGTTGATTCATGATCCCGCCATGCTCTTGGAACCAGTCCCACGTGCCGTGTTTGGTGAGACTAAGTTCTTCAAGTCGTCGAGTCATTGCCTCGTGGGACACACCGAAGTAATTTGCCAATACCATGATGTGACGGCGAGTCAGCTTAGAAGCACCGGCCGTGATCTCTCGAAACCGTTGCGTGACCGTGCGGACAGGAGTGAGAAAGGCTCGTCCGAAAGCGTCCGCGTAACGCTCTTCCCTTGATTTCCTGAATCCATCGGCACGCATCAAGGTAGGCGTCCCGCGGCTGGACATGAAGTGCCCGAGTTCGTGTGCAGCTGTCTGGTTGATTCGCTGGATTGGATGCTTCGCGTTGAGGAGCATGCACGCGCCACAGTCTTGTTCGAACGCGAAGAGCCCGGAAACCTTCGACTCGATAGGCCGGATGTAAACGCGTACTCCGATGTCTAGTTCGAGGAGACTCACCATGTCACGAACGGGGGCCAAGCCCAATCCGAGCCAGTGCCTCAACTCGGTGGCGTCGTGTTCGGCCTGAGCAACCAAGTTCCCTGGCATGATGGGCCGCTCCGGGGGATAGTTGAAGGCTCGACCGACACCAAGCAGAGCCTCCAGTTCAACTTCTGCTCGAACAAGGTCCTCGAAAATCCTTGCGGCTGCATCGCCGGCCGGGTCTCTACTGCCGGTAAGCTTTCGAAACCTAGGCGCAAATTCAACAAACACAGCTTCGCGCCTGAGAATGGTGTTTACGGACGTTTCGTACGCGCGCGCGAGAAGCACCATTTCGCTGGTGCGAACCCGTCTGTCTCCTTTCTCGATCGCCACTACGGTCGTCCTTGCGGTGCCAATACGAGACGCAGCTTCTGCCTGCGTCATGCCTGCAGCTTCGCGAGCTACTCTCAGGCGAGCGCCGATAGTGGCTGAACTCAGTGATTCGGGTCCCATCGTGCTAGCTCCCATTGATCCACTGGGCTATGAACGACCGGGAGCCCAACGAGTCGACGAATTCGCTCCATTCCTTCTTGTGTTGCCTGAGGAGCCTTTCGAGATTCTTGTGGGCCTCGTTCTCGGGAGATTCCTTGCATGCGGTCCAGCCTCGATGGCACGAACCCGCGGCTCCGCTACATCAACGCGGTGTTCCGGCAGATGATTGGTTGTGGATGCTGGAACCGTCATCCTAGGGGTGCTCCGTCGTCCAGCCCGCTCTGGTTTTGCCTGAAGTCCTTTGATTCTCGTCTTGAGGTTCAAGCAATTCGTGAGTGAGACGAGAATTGTCAAGCCCAGAACAGACTTGATCAAGTCTCTTCCGAAGGCCAGCGATACCGTTCGTAGACTCCTTGCGGAGGCAGTGTTCCTCAATCTGTCTAGCAGCTCGAGAGGCTCGGTCGTCGAGCGCGTCTCGGATGCCGCAACTGACGGCCGATTGGCCACATTGGCCGTGCACGACCGCTAGGGCAGTGCGATCGAGAAGCGCGGATGCAAGGGGATAACCGGCCACACGATCCTGCAGGCCGGGGAGCCGTTCAACTGTTGGCTCACCGAACAGAGAGCCCTGGTCATCGCAAGCGATCTCCAAGATTTGCTTTGCCAACGACGCGACACGTTCCGAAGCCCAATCGGCCCTCAATGCCGCGCAAACCGCTTGGTTGACTTCCTCCAGCGGGAAGGCGGGCAGCCCTGCGAGGTACAACACCTTCGTCCAACGTCGCGACATCGGAAAAATCTTGTGAGGGCCGTCAGGCATGGAATTGCTGGGATGTCAGATCGTCAGTGGAAAAATCTGACAATGTCAGAACCCATGGTAGCATGTCTGAATTGCAGATGGTTTCGCCCAATTGATAGAGCCACTGGAGGATTCGTACCGCATCGGAGAATTGTCCGAGTATTCGGTTGGTGAGAGGAGTCCTGCGTTTACGCGATTCGCCTCGGCACATCCTGAACCGTCGCACGGCGCCAATCGTCGCCTGAAATCGCCGCTGCGTTGTCTTACCTAGTCGTCGCGAGGTAGCGTGATCCCTGTCATAGTCACGCCATGGGGATCACTGGAGTGGGCCGGCACAGCCGGGGGCCTCGTCCAATCGATGGCGACGGGCCGCAGAGCCATCAGGCGGCCGGGTTCGGCATCCGGTCGCTGAGCTTGAAGCCCTCGTGCCAAGTCGAGTCCGCGCCCGCCCCGATGCGACGGATCACGGCCTCGACCACGTAGGGCTCGCCTCGGCGCGTGGCCTGCGTGCCCCGCTTCAGGGCTGCTTCGAGCTCTGCAGGCGTCGTTGCCCGCTCTCCCTCGATGCCCTGGCATTGCGCGAGCTGGACAAAGTCGATGTCCGGGTCGCCGAGATACATGCCCGCGTACTTCCCTGTCGCCGCCATCTGACCGTTGTAGCGATGGAAGCCGCCCCGGACCGTCTGGTAGTTGTGATTGTTCCAAACTACCGTCAGCACCGGCACGCCGTACCGCGCCTGGGACCAGAAGGCGCTTGACTGGTACATCACCGCGCCGTCTCCAATCGAGCACACAACCGGACGGTCGGGTTGGGCCAGCTTGACGCCCGTTGCCGCGCCGAGACCCCAGCCCAGAGAGTTACCCGTGTATCCGATCCAGACCGGGTCGCCGTCCCCGTAGCCCCAGTGGAAGTTGTTGTGCTGGTTGTACCCGGAATGCACCTCCCCGACGACTATCGATCCCGGCTCGACCGCTCTGGCCATGACGTGGGTCATCTCGTCCGGATGCATCGGAGCTAGCCCGAAGTTGCCGCGAACCCTGTCGTCGAACTCACTCCACATCTTCGCGGTCAACCCGCGAATCTCCTCGCCGCGATCCCGGCCGAAGGCGTCCATTCGCTGCTTGGGAATCCTGGCCTCCATCGCCGCGTCCAGATCAGCCAGGGACTGCTTCACGTCGGCGAGCATCGTGAGGTCGGTCGGGTAGTTCCGGCCCATGTTGCCGGAGTTGAGACCGATGCGCACGATGCGTGCGTCGAGAGGGGCTTCCGGCCCGGTCGGCAGCCGCCAGATCCCGAAGTCCCGGGCGCCCACCATCAGCGCGAGATCGATGCCGGCGCTGGCGTACGCCGAGCGCATGCTGAACCGTCCCAGGTGGAACGGGTTGCGGGAGGGGAAATTGAAGTAGCCGCCCGTACCGGAGGCGACGGGAACGCGGTATTTCTCCGCGAATTCCTCCAGCGAGGCCTGCGCTCCTGATTTCCAGACCTCGTCCCCCACCACGATGAGCGGCCGCTTCGCCCGCGCAAGCCAGTCCGCGGCCTGCTCGACGGCGGCCGCCTCGGGGCGCGGGCGCGCGGACATGAGAAACCGCTCGCCCGGGACGACCTGCGATGCGACTCCCTTGGTTTCGAGGGCGCCGTTGGTCATCGCCAGGTAAACCGGCCCCCCGGGGGGAGTCGTTGCCACCTTGTAGGCCCGGCGCAGCATCATCGTCAGGCTTCGGGCGTCGCGCGACTCCCAGCAGAACTTCGTGAACTGTCTGGGCACGTCCTTCTGGTCGTAGCCGGGACGCGGCGCGAGAATGCCTTCGTCGCTCCACAGTTCGTTGTCCAGCATGCCGGCCGTGACGACCAGCGCAGCGTTGTCCCGGCTGGCGTTGTAGAGCTGGCCTCCCATCTGGGCGGTCCCCGCGATGACATGCACATTGACGAACCCCGGCTTCAGGCTCGCCCTGTGATAGCCGTCGGCCATTGCGACAACAATGCCCTCGTGCAGGCCCATGATCAGGGGAACGCCCGAGGTGATCTGCGCATCGAAGAGACCCACCTCGAACGAGCCCGGGTTCGTGAAGAGATATTCGGAGCCGGCGGCCTTGGCCTGCTCCATGACCAGCTCGCCGCCGCTGCCCGTGAGTTCCCTCGTGCCCGGGACCGAGAGGCCGGACCCTGCCGTCTCGGTGGCGTCCAGGGTCTCGAGCAGCGATTGGGCCGCCGCTGCCGTCAGCCCTACCGAAGCCAGCTCGCGCGAAAGACCGCGCCGGGTGAGCTCCTTGTCTAGAAACCGCTTGATCAACTGCTGCATCGAGATGTCCTCCGTGCCGAGAGCAGTGCCATCATAACGCCGTCGATCGCGCGGGACGGCGGTTTTCCGGGATCCATTGGCTACGATAAGGCTGTCAATGTCGCGCGTACTCGGAACGGCCGCTCTCTCCCTAGCCCTGCTGGGCACGCTCTGGGCCCAGAGCCAGCCCAGGCCGCGCGTTCTCGGGCCCGAATGGGTCTCCCTCTTCAACGGGAAGGACCTGGGTGGTTGGAACAAGGTCGGGCGGGAGAGCTGGGAGGTCGTTGACGGAGCCATCTACGGGCAGGGCATCACCAAGGAGTACGGCTATCTCGCCACCAAGCGCTCCTACAGCGACTTCCATCTCTCGCTCCGGTTCAAGTGCGAGGCCGACGGCAACAGCGGCGTCTACATCCATACGGCCTTCGACGGCGATACCCCAAGAATCGTGGCTGGCCGCCAGATCGAGATCGACCGGACCCTCGGGCGCCACACGGGCGGGATCTACGGCGACGGGAAGGGCTGGATAGCCTGGCCCTCGCCGCAGTACGAAACCGTCATCCGTCCTTACGACTGGAACGACATGCTCATCGAGGTCGAGGGCAACCATTACGTCGTCCACCTGAACGGAATTCGCGTTCTGGACTTCACCTACCCGTCGCCTGGGGCGGAGGAAGGCGTCATCGCGCTCCAGCTTCACTCCGGCGGCGAAGGCAGGATGCGGTTCAAGGACATCTTCGTCCGCGACCTGAGCGCGGACTGACCCCCTTTCGGCAATTCACGGCGGGACGCGGCGCGCTTACACGAGGATGTCGTCGATGATCTCGCCGTGGACGTCCGTCAGTCGCATGTCGCGGCCGCTGTAGCGGTAGGTGAGCCTCTTGTGATCGAGACCCAGAAGGTGCAGCATCGTCGCGTGAAGATCGTGCATATGAACCTTGTTCTCAATCGCGAAGTAGCCGTACTCGTCCGTTGCGCCGAACCGCATGCCCCCCTTCACACCCCCGCCCGCGAGCCACATGGTGAACCCGAATGGGTTGTGGTCGCGGCCGGTGTCCTCGTTGAAGCCCTGGCCGTTCGTCTGGGCCGTGGGCGTGCGCCCGAATTCGCCACCCCATACCACTAAGGTCGAATCGAGCAGGCCGCGGCCCTTCAGGTCCTTCAGCAAGGCTGCAATCGGCTTGTCCGTCGCGCGGGCGTTCACGCGGTGGCCTTCGTCCAGCCGGCGGTGCTGGTCCCACCGGTCCTGGCCCTTGCGAGCGGGCGTCAGCAGCTCGATGAATCGAACACCCCGCTCGACCATGCGACGGGCCAGCAGGCACTGACGGCCGAATTCGCTCGTCTCGTCGTCACCGAGTCCATACATGGCCTTGGTCGCCTCGGATTCGCCGGCCAGATCCAGCAGCTCCGGAACGGCGCTCTGCATCCGGAAGGCCAGTTCGTAGTTCGATATCGTCGCTTCGATCTCGCTGACCGAGCCGAGGCGCTGCACGACCCCCCGGTTGAGCTTGCGGATCAGGTCCAGCTTCCCCGCTTGCAGGGCCGGTTCGGCCTCCAGCGGAACGATGTCGGCGATCGGGTGCTCGCCCCGCCGGAACAGCGTGCCCTGGTAGGACGCGGGCAGGAATCCGCTTCCGAAGCAGTCCATCCCGCCGGGCGGGATCAGGCCGCTGTCCAGCACGACGAAACCGGGCAGGTCGTCGCAGTCGCTGCCCAGTCCGTAGGTGATCCAGGCCCCCATGGACGGACGGCCCTGGAAGCCCGAGCCCGTGTGAATGAAGTAATTGCCCGCGGTGTGCTCGGAGTGGTCGGCCACCATCGAATGGACGGCGCACAGGTCGTCGGCGCACTCGGCCACATGCGGGAACAGCTCGCTGACCCACAGGCCGGACTCGCCATACTGACGGAACTCGAACGGCGACCCGAACACCTTGTCGGTGATGTTGAAGACGGTTGTCGGAAGCTCCGGCAGCTGGATCTTCTGTCCGTGCTCGGCGCGCAGCCTGGGCTTGGGATCGAACGTGTCCATCTGGCCCGGGCCGCCATCCATGAACAGGAATATGACGCTCGTAGCCTTGGGGGGAAAGTGAGGCGGCCTGACCGCCAAGGGGTTCGCAGATCGGTTCGTGGCGGACCGAGCGCTGTCCTCCGCCAGCAACGCGGCTAGGGCCAGGCCGCCGAATCCGTTGGCGCCGCGCGCCAGCCATTCCCTGCGGGTCATCTGACCTCCATCTTAGGCCCCGGGGGCTCGGGACCCAAACCGTACAATGGGTGAACGCATGGAATTGAGGGTGCTTGTGCTTCCCGGGGACGGGATTGGGCCAGAAGTCACGCGGGAGGCGGTCCGCGTTCTCGATCACGTCGCTGCGAAGTGGGACCACTCGCTCCAGCTGCGCGAGGGACTGCTAGGCGGCATCGCGATCCGCAAGACCGGCGGGCCCTTTCCGGATCAAACCCGTGAGCTCGCCCTGGCGTCTGACGCCACCCTCCTCGGGGCAGTGGGGCTGCCGGAATACGACAGCCTACCGCCCTCGCGACGCCCCGAAAAGGGTTTGCTCGGCCTGCGGAAGGCGTTGGACGTGTACGCCAATCTCCGGCCGGTCTACTGCTACGAGAGCCTGATCGAGTCGTCGCCCCTTAAGAACGCCATCGTGCGTGGCACGGACATCCTGATTGTTCGGGAACTGACCGGCGGGCTCTATTTCGGCCAGCCAAGGGGCGTGAACGGCCCCGAGGGAAACGAGACCGCCGTGAATTCCATGGTCTACGAGCGGTCCGAGATCGAGCGCGTCTGCCGCATGGCATTCGAACTGGCGCGCAAACGCAGAGGCAAGGTCACCTCCGTGGACAAGGCCAACGTTCTGGAGAACTCCCAGCTCTGGCGGAAGGTGGTCACCGAACTCGCGGGGGACTACCCGGAGATCGAGCTGGAGCACATGCTCGTCGACAACTGCGCGATGCAGCTCCTGCTGAGGCCGACCGCTTTCGACGTGGTCGTCACCGAGAACCTGTTCGGCGACATTCTCAGCGACGAGGGCTCCGTGCTGGCCGGATCGATCGGAATGCTCCCTTCAGCATCCGTCGGGAACCGCCTTCCCAACGGAGCCTGGCGCGGGCTGTTCGAGCCGGTTCACGGATCGGCCCCAGACATCGCCGGCGAGGGCAAGGCGAATCCGCTCGCCGCCATCGGGTCTACTGCGGCCATGTTGAACTACAGCTTCGGGCTGACCAAGGAGGCCGCAGCCGTGGAGAGCGCCGTCAGCCAAGTGCTCGAGAGCGGGCATGTCACGGCAGACCTGAAACCTCCCGGCAGGCCGGCCTCCACCGAGCAGGTCGGCCGCGCGGTCTGCGAAGCGATCGGCTGAAGGCGCGCGAGCGCGAGGCTAGCCAGCCAGCGCCCGGGAATAGGCCACCGAATCGAGCTGCTCGAAGACCGCGTCCCAGGACTGTCGGAGCGCCGTTTCGCGCGCGGCCAGGCCCATCATAATTCCACGGAGGAACGTTTTGGCATTACCCTCGAGCCGCCAACAGGGCAGGCGCGCCGAGTCCCCTGCCGCGCGGCGCCCTGCAGCCCCTACAATGAGGGTTTCATGACGCACAACATGCCACGGCTTGCATTCGGCTTCGGCGTGAGCCTGATTGTCCTGGGCGTCGCTATGTACTTCCTAAGCGGGCGGGTCAGCCTGACAGCCCTGATCCCGGTGCCGTTCGGCGCCGCTCTCTTGGCCCTGGGAGCGGTGGCCAAACGGTCCGCCTCGACAAAGCACCCGATGCATGCGGCGGCGGTTGTGGCTCTGGTCGGCATCGGCGGCTCCTGGAACGGCGTGCCACAGATCGTTCGGCTGCTCGTGGGTGGCGAGGTCGCGAACCCGCTGGCGGCAGGTGCCAAGACCGTTATGGCAGCCGTCCTGGCGGTGTTCCTCGCCTACTGCATCCGCTCATTCCGGCAGGCCCGCAAGGCCAGCCTGTAGGGGAGCAGCTCAGATATCGAGGTTCTTGACGTCCAGCGCGTTGTCGCCGATGAACTTGCGACGCGCCTCGACGCTCTCGCCCATAAGCGTCGTGAAGATCTCCTCACTCTCTACGGCATCGTCGATCCGAACCTGCAGCAGGCTGCGAGTCTCCGCAGTCATCGTGGTTTCCCAGAGCTGATCGGCGTTCATCTCGCCAAGTCCCTTGTAGCGCTGGATCGACGCGTCCTTCATCGCCGCGTCCTTGAGGCTCGCGAGCAGCTGGAGGGGATCCTCTGCCTTGCTGGTGGATCGCCTGCCTACGATGACGAACGGGGGCCTGTTGAAATCCGCCAGCTGCCGGGCTAGGGACCGGAGACGCCGGTACTCCGGCTGCGCTGCCAGATCAAGGTCGATCCGGCCGAACGCCTCCGTGCCTTCCTTGAACTCAAGGGCGTGGGCGGAGTGCTCCTCGTCCTCGACCAGGACGGTTTCCAGACCGGCGGATCGCAGCTCGCGGGCGAGACGTTCGAGCGACCGCTCGTCCTGGAAGTGCTCCTTGGTGTCGAGATCGAAACCTACATCCGCCAGCCGGTCGACGACCTTCTTACTTCGCAGGCGCCGGAGGACCCTGCGGTGCATCCGAGCGTAGATGTCGAGATCCGAGACGTATTGCTGCAGATCGTTCTTTTCTAGGACCTGGCCCGGGGTTCCGTTGTGCCCGAGTTCGAGCTTGACGCCATCCGTAGCGATCTGGATCACTTGGCTGGAAAGCTCCGAATCGTCCTTGATGTAGGTCTCCTTGCTGCCGCGCTTGATGCGGTACAAAGGCGGCTGCGCGATGAACACATGCCCCTGCAGAATCAGCTCGCGCATCTGGCGGAAGAAGAAGGTCAGCAGCAAGGTGCGGATGTGCGACCCGTCGACGTCCGCGTCTGTCATCAGGATGATCTTGTGGTAGCGCAGCTTCGTGGCATCGAACTCGTCGGCAATGCCCGTCCCGAGCGCGGTGATCATGGCCCGGATCTCTTCGTGGGAGAGCATCTTGTCGTAGCGCGCCTTTTCGACGTTCAGGATCTTTCCCTTCAGCGGAAGGATGGCTTGGTAGCGCCGGTCGCGACCCTGCTTCGCCGTGCCGCCAGCAGACTCGCCCTCGACAATGAACAGCTCGGCGCGTTCTGGATTGCGCTCTTGGCAGTCCGCAAGCTTGCCGGGCAGGCCTGCCGAGTCCAGTGCCCCTTTGCGCCGCGTCAGGTCCCGGGCCTTGCGGGCCGCTTCCCGTGCCCTTGACGCCTCGATGGCCTTCCCGACGATGCTCTTGGCGACGGCCGGGTTGCGCTCGAAGAACTCGCCGAGATGCTCGTTCACCGCCGAGACGATCTGGCCTTGGATGTCGCTGTTGAGCTTGCCCTTGGTCTGGCCCTCGAACTGAGGCTGGGGCAGCTTGACGCTGATTACCGCCGACAGGCCCTCCCGCACGTCCTCGCCGGAGAGGCTCACCTTGGCGTTCTTGAGCAGGTTGGCACTCTTCGCATAAGCGTTGATGGTGCGCGTCAGCGCTGACCGCAATCCAGAAAGATGGGTGCCACCCTCGATCGTGTTGATTGTGTTGGCGAAGGAGAACAGGTTCTCCTGATAAGTGTCGTTGTACTGCAGCGCGATGTCGCTCGATACGATCCCGCCGGAGAATTCCCGCTCGTCGTGGAAAGCAATCGGTTCCGGGTGCAGTGTCGTCTTGCCTCGGTTCAGGTACGCAACGAACTCGGCGATTCCCCCCTCGAAATGGAATACCTGCGGGTCGCGCTCAATCCGCTCGTCAGCAAGGACGATCCGCAGCCCGGCGTTCAGGAACGCCATCTCCCGGAGTCGCGTCGCGAGGACCTCGTGCTTGAAATCAGTGGTCGTGAAGATCTCGGTATCTGGGTGGAACGTGATCCTGGTCCCGGTCTTTCGCGAACGGCCGGTCTTTTGGAGCGGGAATCTCGGGACCCCGCGAGAGTACTCCTGTTCCCACGCGTGGCCATCGCGCCAGATCTCCATCTTGAGAGTGTCCGACAGCGCGTTGACGCAGCTGACCCCGACACCGTGCAGACCGCCCGAAACCTTGTAGCTGTTGGCGTCGAACTTCCCACCGGCATGCAGCTTGGTCATCACGACCTCTGCCGCCGAAACGCCCTCCGAGGCATGCAAGTCGACTGGAATTCCCCGACCGTTATCTAGGATCGTGACCGAATCGTCGATATGAATCGTGACCTCAACCGTGTCGCAATGGCCCGCCAAGGCCTCGTCGACCGCGTTGTCGACCACCTCGTACACCAGATGGTGCAGACCGAGCTCGCCGGTCGAGCCGATGTACATCGCGGGACGCTTCCTCACTCCCTCGAGCCCTTCCAGAACCCGGATGTTCTCGGCGGTGTATTCGCTGCCTTGCTTGTTTGCTGGTGCCGCCATGCGTGGTGGGTGCGTGCCGTCCTTCCTGTACGTCTCCAAGCTAGCTAGACCCGGATGGGCATGATCACGTAGCGATAGTCCCTTCCCTCGGAGAGGCCGGGAACCTCGAACTGCGCTGCGCTGCGGGGATCCTTCAGCCGCATCAGCACCTGCTCGCTTCCGCAGACTCCTAGGAATTCGATAATGTATTGCGCGTTAAATCCAACGCCCAGAGGGTCACCCTCATAGTCGACCAGCAGCGACTCCTCGCTCGAGCCGAATTGGGAGACTGCTGCCGTCATCTGCAGCTTGCCGTCCTCAAGATCGAACTTGACCACATGCGAGCGCTCGTCGGAGAACTGCGAGACACGTCGCAGCACGGCACCGAGCTTTTCGCTGTCCAGTTCCAGCGCAATGTCCAGATCCTTTGGCATCACGCGGTTGTAATCCGGGAACTTCCCAGTCATCTTGCGCGAAATGAAGAGACGAGCCCCGGACTCAAAGAACATGTTGTTCTCGTCCATCGCGAACGCGACCTGAGGCGAGTCCTCCTCGCCGCCGGTGGCCTGCTCCAGGACCTTCTGCAGCTCGGCCATGGCCTTTCTCGGCATAAGTCCCTGGACCTCTTCGGTCACTTCCGTCGTTTCCTGGTCCTCGAAATAGAGCGACAGGCGGTGGCCATCCGTCGAAACGACACCGATCGAGCCCGGCCGGATCACGAGCAATGCGCCCGCGAGCGTGTAATGGGACTGCTCGCCGGCGACCGAGATGATGGTGCGCTTGATCGCGCTTAGAAGCGGATCCACGCCCAACGTGGCCAAGGCCGAGGGTACCTCCGGCAGCTTGGGAAAGTTCCTTGTCTCCATCCCGGCGATCCGGGTCTTCGCGCTTCCGCACGAGATGCTGATCGAGTCGGTCGCCGTGGTGGTGATCGAAACATCCGCGTCGGGGAGTAGGCGGGCATAGTCGAACAACCGCCGCATTGGGACTGCGGTGGATCCCTCTTGGGCAACGTCAGCCTCGCAAGAAGTGCGAAACCCCAACTCCAGATCGGTGGTGGTTAGCTCAAGTGCAGCGCCCTTCGCTTCCAGCAGCACGTTTCCGAGCATAGGAATGGTAGCTTTCCTTTCGACCACGCCTTGCGCCAAGCTCAGTTCCTTCACCAAGTCCTGCGATCGAAGAGTCAGTTTCATTCGTTGCATCCCCCTCCCTTGCGGATGTGCCTCAACGGGCCCTTGGTACTACTGCTGGGCAAGATTTCTTGAATTCCCTCTAGTAGTAGTAGGGCCTGTGGATTTGTGGAACACTTGCTGAAGTCCTTATGCTGCAAGTCCGAGCGAGTGCGCGACACCGTGGAAAATGTGTCGGCGCGTCCACATGCGCGAAGCAGGTCGCTACTTTCCACAGCCGTCCACAGATTCTGCAACGGTCGTACGGTGGATATCTCAAGTATAGCGGAACGCGTACCGTCGCCGTACGTTTCCGGCGGTCCGTCGCGCGTTGGTTTCCGTTGCGGGTCTGCCACAGTGAGGTGTTCCCGCGAGACACTATTGCCGCATGGCGAGTGGGCGTACTGCACAGCTGTGCTTCTTCCAGCGCACAGTGCCCGCCGGTTCCAGGTTCTGCGTCTGCCGCTAGCGTCGCGTCTTCCATGCAGCGACGGCCGGGGCAACGCTTGGGAAAGAGAGTCCTTCGATTCGCAAATTGTGAGTGTTTGCTGAATCTTAGTACTAGCTTAGGCTTGAATTATCAACCAAATTAAGCTTGCGGTTCAGTTCCTCTACCGTCGTCCTTAGTTCGTCATCCTTGCTTAAATCCTGTTTTATTTTCGTGATGCCATGAAGTACTGTAGTGTGATGTTTTTTGAACGCTCGCCCGATTTCCGACAGAGAGGCTCTGGTTAGTTGCTTGCATAGGAACATCGCGACCTGCCGCGGTCGCGCAATGTCCCGCGAGTTGTTCCGGGCGCTGAGTTCAACAAGAGGCACATTGAATTGCGTCGCCACCGCGTTCTTAATCGCCTCGAGGCTAGGACCGGATGGCTGTTGCGCTTTCAGCGCTCCGAACAGGTTCCGAGCCATGCCGAGCGTGATCCGGCTGTTGACGAACTGTGCCCTCGCGATGAGGCGGTTCAGCATGCCTTCAAGCACCCTGATGTTCGAGTTGAGGCGAGTCGCGATATAGCTGCATACGTCTTCGGGCAGGACGATGCCGGCCTCCTCGGCCTTGCGGTCGAGGATCGCCATCTTTGTCTCCAGGTCCGGAGGCTGGATATCAGCCATGAGGCCCCATGAGAACCGAGACTTGAGCCGACCTACGAGACCCGGGATGTCTTCCGGATCAGAGTCGCTTGAAATGACGATCTGCTTGCCGCGGTTGTGGAGAGCGTTGAACGTGTGGAAGAACTCTTCTTGGGTGCGTTCCTTCGAGCCAATCACGTGGATGTCGTCCACCAGAAGCGCGTCGGCCATGCGATAGCGCTGGTGAAAGTTACGCATCGCATTGAAACGAATAGACTTAATCATTTCGTTCATGAACTCTTCGGCCGACACGTAGACAACTTTCATGGACGGGTCGGCGCGGTGGACACGGTGCCCTATCGCATGCAGCAGGTGGGTCTTGCCCATGCCGTGACCCGAGTAGATGTAGAGCGGGTTGTAAGTCGTCGCCGGCTTGTTCGCTACGGCTTGCGAAGCCGCATGCGCAAACTCGTTGCATGCTCCCACGACGAACCGGTCGAAGGTGTAGTTCTCGTTGAACAGCGGGGGCTCGGGATCGAAGTCGAAGGATTGCTGGACAAGCCTCGGTTCCGGAGCCGCAGTCTCGATCGCGACCGAGCGGATATCCATGCCTAGGGAGTGAGCCGCGCCCACGATGTTGGACTGGAGTTCCGACTCGACCCAGCCCTGCACATCGCTATTCGGGGCGATGAGATGCATCTCGCGGTCAGCTGCGATGTGGCTGAAGCGAACCGGTTCGAGCCAGTTCCTGTAGCTCTCCTCGCTCATCGTGGGTCGGATCGCGTTCTGGATGCGGCTCCACTTGCTCATCGGGCTGACTCGAGGTTCGAAGGGAAGCGATCCGTCTTGGGGTCAGGTCGGCAGGCTGGCCGGCTTGCCCGAGCCCCCGGAAGGGATCCTCGCGTGAGAACCTGACAAGTTTAGCAGACGAGATTTCCCGGATGGCGAAATTATTTTAGAGAAAAACAAAATGCTCCATTTTGATTACAGCTTATTGTTATTAACAACATTCAAATCAAATTTTTCAAGAGTTGAATAAAACAAAACCGTCCGTGCAACGCCGTATGTGCACAATTGCACCGGCGTCTTGTACTAGTCCAGGATGCGGAACGTGGAGGTCCCGGAAACGGGAAGAACCTCGTTGAGCGAGCCCTGTCGGTAGCCGGCCAGATCCAGTGTCACGTACTTGAATCCCAGATCTTGGAATATCTTCACGAACTCGTCTGCCATGTTGTGGTCCAGGGCCTTGGGGAGTTCGTCCCTGCCGACCTCGATGCGCGCGAGCTCGCCGTGGTGGCGCACCCGGAACACGCGGAAGCCGAGCTTGGCCAGTGCCTCCTCGCCCTGCTCCACCGACTTGACTTTCTCTCGTGTCACATGCGTTCCGTACGGTATGCGGGAACTCAGGCAGGCGGCTGCCGGCCGGTCCCAAGTCGGCAAACCGGCTTCGCGCGAGAGCGAGCGGATTTCTGATTTTGCGAGATCGGCCTCCAGCAGCGGTGCCCGCACTTGGTGTCTTTGCGCGGCGCGGTGCCCGGGCCTGAAGTCCGACGTGTCGTCCTTGTTCACGCCGTAGGCGATTGTCGACACGCCGAGCTTCTCGCCAAGCTCGTTCATTCGCGTGAACAGTTCGTCCTTACAGTGGAAGCAGCGGTTCGGATCGTTGCGCACGTATTCCGGGTTCTCGAATTCCCCGGTCTCGATCATGCGGTGGCGAATGCCGTACCGTGCAGCGAACTCCACCGCGTCCCGCTTGTGCGTTTCGGGTATGGATGCCGAGTCGGCCGTAACCGCCAGCGCGTCCTCGCCCAGCACGCGGTTCGCAGCCCATGCCAGGTACGCTGAGTCCGTGCCGCCCGAGTACGCAACGAGCACGTTGCCCATGCCGGCAAGCAGCTCGAAGAGCTTGGCCTGCTTCTCCTGCGGTGCGGATCCCACCCGGAGTCCATTATATATACGCGGGCTTCGCGCTCCCTTGGCCGCGGGGAAGTGGCGGGTCAGCCGCCGAAGTACGAGGAGCCGCCAGTCAGGTGGCGACGGCAGACCTCCTCGTTCAATTCGATGCCGAGGCCCGGCTTGTCCGTAAGTTCGTAGTAGCCGTCGCGATAGAACGGCCCGTCCCGCTCGATCAGGTCGTCCCAGTGCTCGAGCTCGACGGAATCCGATTCGAGCGCCACGAAGGATCGGATCGCCGCGCATGCGTGCGCGTTGGCGACGGTGCCGACGGGAGTGCACATGTTGTGGCAGGCGAACGTGATGTAGTACTGATCGGCCCAATCGGCGATTCGCTTCGTTTCCAGCAGGCCCCCGGCCTTCTGCGGGTCGGGTTGCAGGATGTCAGCGGCCTGCTTCTCGATGAACGGGCGGAACGTCTGGCGCGTGTACAGGTTCTCGCCGGTGCAGGTAGGCACGGCGCATTCGGAAGTGAAGCGCGCCATTGCATCCGCGTTCTGCGGGGGGATGGGATCCTCGATGAACCACAGCCCGAGGTCCTCGACCATCCGGCTGAACGAGAGGGCGTCCGCGTAGTTGTAGTTGAAGTGCAGGTCGATGCCGAGCGGGTAGTGCTCGCCCAAACGCTCTCGCACCGCCACCAGAATGGCGCGCCACTGTTTCATTTCCAGCGAGGAGATGCCGCGGTTCCAGATCTCGCCACGATAGCGGAACGGCTCGCCGCGAATTGCTCTCCCGCGGCTTTCCCAGTCCATGTCGAATTTCGTGGCGAGGAAGCCGTACTCCAGTGATTTCTCGGCCTCGGCAACCCATGCTGCCGGGTCGGGAGTCTGCGGCGATCCCGTGTCGTGATAGATCAGCACCTTGTCACGGAATCGGCCACCCAGCAGGACATAGACCGGGACATCCAGGATCTTCCCTGCCAGATCCCACAGTGCGATCTCGAGGCCGCTGATTGCACTTGGCAGGGACCCCGTCCAGGAGCCGTGCCCCAGCTGAGCTTCGGCCATCTTGGTCGCGAGGTAGTCCACCTGGAGCGGATCTTCTCCCGCGAGGATCTCCTCGAACGAGCGCACGTGGCTAAGGATTCCGTCCCGGTTGTAGGACTCGCCGATGCCGTAGAGTCCTGAATCCGTTTCGACGCGCACTAGGTGGGCCGGGTACTTGATATGCACCGAAGCCGTCTTGATGCCGGTGATCCGGACCTTCCCTAACAGGCTCTCGGCTGCGGGAAGCGCTCGTAGCACCTGCGGCACGGATGGCGCCAGCGAGGTGGCCCCGCTAAGGAGACCCGCTTGGAGGAACTGGCGACGACCGAGCATGCCAGCATCATATCCGACCCGCCTGGTCACGCCCCCCTGGCTGGGCCCGTCAAAGGGTCTCAAGGACGTTGGCGACGTGGCCGCGCACCCTGACGTTGTCGAAGACGGCCTGAATTGTGCCTTCTTCGTCGATTACGAACGTAGAGCGGACGACACCCATGTAACGCTTGCCGTAAAGGCTCTTCTCCCGCCAAGCGCCGTACGACTCCGTGATCGCGTGGTCAGGATCGCTCACCAGATCGAACGGCAGGTCGTGCCTCGCCTTGAAGCGGTCGTGCGCCTTGACGCTGTCCGGACTCACTCCCAGGATCACCGCGTTCCTTGCCTCGAATTCGGACCGTGCGTCGCGGAAAGCGCACGCCTCCGCCGTGCACCCTGACGTGCCGTCCTTCGGGTAGAAATACAGCACCACCTTCTTCCCTCGAAAGTCCGAAAGGCGGACCGAGCCGCCTCCGTCGGTCCCGGCCTCGAAATCTGGTGCGAGATCGCCCGCGCTCGCCATGGGCAGGGTCCCAGCCTACCAGACGGTCGCGCGCGCGACGGAGCGCTATAATCCCATGCGCGTCGACAGGCGCGACGCGACCGTGCTTCCTCTTGCGTTGGTCTTCGGATTGCTGCTCTCCGGCTGCGCGCCGCCGTCCGAGCAGCCCAAGTCGCCCCCGGAGGCTCCGCTGGAAATCAGGGAGGAGGCGGGCGGCTTTGCGATCCGGGAAGGCGGGAATCCGGTTCTGTTCTATCAGCTCGAGCCGAAGTCGATGGACGGTCGGTACGAGCGATCAAACTACATCCACCCGCTCTACGGGTTGGACGGCGAGGTGCTCACGGAGGACTTCCCGGAGGACCACCGCCACCACAGGGGCGTGTACTGGACGTGGCACCAAGTGTTCGTGGGCGATCTGCGAGCGGGCGATCCGTGGCTCGCGCGAGCCTTTTCCTGGGAGCTTGAGGAGGCCCGGGCACTGCCGAGCGGCAACGGGCTGTTCTTGAGGCATCGCTGGCACTCCCCAGACTTCGGTGCCGGGAAGGAGCCGATCTTGGAAGAGACGGCCGAAGTGGTCGTCCACCCCTCGGACGGCAATGCCCGCCTGCTCGATTTCGACATCCGTCTCGTGCCGCTGCAGGACGGCGTGCGGCTGGGAGGGTCGGAAGACGACAAGGGATACGGGGGGTTCTCGGTTCGCGTCGCGATGATCGAGGGCCTGGATTTCGTTTCCTCCGGCGGACCGGTCGAGCCGCGACGACAGGCGCTTGATGCCGGAGACTGGGTGGATTTCTCGGCGGACTTCGCCGCCAACGGCAGGCCGAGCGGTGTCGCCGTGATCGTCCATCCGACCACGGCTGGCTACCCCCAGCCGTGGATCCTGCGCTCGCCGGCCACTCCCAGCATGCAGAACCCGGTATGGCCGGGACCCCGTCCCGTGAGTCTTCCGCGCGGGGAAGAGACCCGGCTCCGCTACCGGATTGTGGTACACCGGGGCCGTGCGTCGGCAGTCGACCTCGATGCTCTGGCCGCCGACTTTGCCGCCGCGCCGTAGCGTCCGGGCTCGTACCGCGCGGCTCAGGCTTGTACGATTCCGTCCGCCGCCGTCCAGACGACTCGTCCGGACACGATCGTTACGGTCGGACCACCGCGGAACGCCTCGCCGTCGAAGGGCGAGTTCCTGCTCTTCGACAGCGTGTTGTTCACGTCGAAGATCCATTCCCTCTCGGTGGAAAAGATCGTCACGTCCGCCGCGCCTCCAGGCCGCAGCCGACCTCGGCCCAGCCCCAAGCAGTCACTCGCGGCGCTTGTGAACATTCCCACGAGCCGGCTGAGGTCGACGACTCCGTTGTGGTACAGATCCCTCAGCGACAGGCCCAGGGCGGTTTCGAGGCCGGTGACGCCGAATGGGCAGCGTTCGAACTCCTGCATCTTGATATGCCCGGTGTGAGGCGCGTGATCCGTCGCGATGCAGTCGATCGTGCCGTCCGCAAGGCCTTCGATGGCAGCCTCGACATCGCGCTCAGTTCGTAGCGGCGGCTTCATCTTGTAGTTGGAGTCGTATCCGGGGATCTTCTCGTCCGTCAGGGCGAAGTGATGCGGAGTGACCTCCGAGGTCACCGGGATGCCAAGGGACTTCGCGTGCCGGACCATCGCGATCGAGTTCGCCGTGGAGATGTGGGCGATATGAATGCGCGCCCCCGTGTCCGCTGCCAGGATGATGTCCCGCGCCACCATGACCTCCTCGGAGCAGCCCGGGATCCCTCCAAGGCCCAGACGCATGCTCTCGAATCCTTCGTGGATGTCACCCCCGGAACTCAGGTCCAGGTCCTCGCAATGGTCGATGACCGTGATCCCGAACGAAGCGGCATACTTCATGGCCCGTCGCATCAGCCCGGAATTCATGACCGGAATCCCGTCGTCGCTGATGGCCACGGCCCCCTCCGCATGCATCGCGCCGATGTCAGCCAGTCTTTCCCCCTTGCTGCCCTTGGAGATCGCGCCGATGGGATGGATGTGCACGGCCGCTGTCTGGCGGGCACGCTCGACGATGAAGCTCGTGATCTGCGCCGAGTCGTTCACTGGCAGGGTGTTCGGCATGCAGCAGACTGCTGCAAATCCCCCGGCCGCGGCGGCGCGGGAGCCGCTGGCGATGGTTTCGGCATGCTCGATGCCCGGCTCGCGCAGATGCACGTGAATGTCCACGAATCCGGGCGCCACAACCTGCCCGTCCGCCTCCAGCACCTCCGCGTCGGGGCATTCGATGCGGTGCTCGATGGCCTCGATCTTCGGGCCGTCAATCAGCACGTCGCGCTTGCCGTCCAGGCCGCTGTCGGGGTCGACCACTCGTCCGTTTCGGATCAACAGGCGCATCGGATCTTCCGCCTTACTCCGCGCACACCCATTCCAGGACGGCCATCCGGATAGCGACGCCGTTCTCCACCTGGCTCAGGATCATGGAACGCTGCGAGTCGGCGACTTCGCCGGAGATCTCCCTGCCGCGGTTGATCGGCCCCGGGTGCAGCACGATCGCGTCAGGCTTGGCAAGGCTGACATGCTCTAGGGTGAGCCCGTAGTACCTGAAATACTCGGCCTTCGGGAACACTTCGACGTTCTGGCGCTCCAGCTGCACCCGAAGCATCATGATCACGTCGGCATCCCGGACCGCCTCTCTCATCTCGTACGTCAGGCTAATGCCCGGCGCGAGCCGGGTCAGGTTCTTCGAGACCGTTGTCGCCGGCCCGCACACCACGATGTCGGCGCCGAGTTTCGATAGCAGGTGGAGGTTCGAGCGAGCCACCCTGGAATGTGCGATGTCTCCGATGATTGCGACCCGGAGGCCGAGCAGCGAGCCCCTGACCTCAAGGATCGTCAGCGCGTCGAGGAGGGCCTGGGTCGGGTGCTCGTGCCTCCCGTCGCCGGCGTTGATCATTGCGGTCGACAGGTAGCGCGACAGGAAATGCGGGGCTCCCGAGGCGGCATGCCGCATCACGATGATGTCCGGGTTCATTGCCGCCAGGGTATTGAGAGTGTCAACAAGGGACTCGCCTTTCGAGAGGCTCGTGCCCAGGGCCGAGATGCCGATCGTGTCGGCCCCGAGGCGCTTCGCGGCGATTTCGAAACTCGTCCGGGTTCGGGTCGACGGCTCGAAGAAAAGATTGACGATCGAGCGGCCGAGCAGCGTGTTCAGCTTCTTGTTCGGCCGAATCGACTTGTAGTACCGACCCCGTTCGAGCAGGCCCTCGATTTCGGATCGCCGCAGGTCCTCGATGCCGAGCAGGTTGCGGGGGTTCGGGCCTTTGGAATGCAAAGCCGGCGCGAGCCTTTCTAGCCACCAATCATAGCGAGTTGGTGGTGGTGCTCTGCTTCGCCGGCGCTCGCGCTTGGTCTCAGCTCGCTCCGTGCCGGACGAGCGCCGACGCGATCGAATCGACGAGATGCCGCGTCGAGGAAGACGCAAGACCGAAGTTGTTGGCGAAGATCGCGAACGCCAGCGTCCTCCCGCCTCCCGTGCGAGCGTAGCCGGACAGCGCGAGCACGTGAGACATCGAGCCGGTTTTCGCGTGGATCTGTCCTCGTGCTGCGGTTCGCCTGAAACGCCAGTCCAGGGTGCCGTCAAGGCCTGCCACGGGAAGGCTATCCACGAACGCCGCCCGGTCGGCGGTTTCCCACATGTATTCGAGCAGTCGGACCGTTGCCGAAGGGGCTACGAGGTTGTGACGCGACAGGCCCGAGCCGTCTCGCAGGAAGAACGCGCCGGACCCGATCCCGGCGTCCGCCAGGAATCGGCGCATGCTCGCCACCGCAGCTTCGCGGCTGCCGATCCCGGCCTCCTGGAGAGCAACTTCGCGCATCAGCATCTCCGCATGCAGGTTCTGGCTCTCCTTGTTGACCACACGGATCGCCTCCCGGAGGCCCGAGGACGGCGACTCGGCGATTGTCGTGGAACTGCGGGATCGCCTGCTGGGGGGTGGGGACCGCAGGCTGATCAGGCCGTCGGGCAGCAAGTGGTGAGCGCGCGCCCGCCCGTCGATCTGGATGCCAGCCTCCTCCAGCGCCTTGCGCAGCGCTACGGCCGCGTAGTGGGCCGGATCGTCAGCGGCGAAGAGGAATCTCCTCCCCCGTGATCGGGACGGGATCTGGCCCGCGAGAATCACCTCCCCGTTCCCTGTCCCCCGTCGCGCCTGGAGCCCCCGGGCCACGTGCCGGCCGGCCAGTGTCAGGGTGCGGTTCGCCAGCTCGTAGAATCCGAGATCGGGGACCACGCGCAGACGTGCCGGCCCGCCCGTCGCACCGGGTCTGACAAGAACTTGGATCAGGTTGTCGTTGAAGACAAGAGCGCTCGTGGGACTGCCGTATCCTTGGAGCGTGTCGGCATGCGACCAGCCTCTCGGATAGGGCTGCCAGACGTACCGTGAGTCGTCTCCGATGACATCGCCCGCGATCCTGCGGATTCCTGACTCCACCACACGCCGGGCGAGTTGCCGGAGAGGCGCGAGCCGGTCGGCGCCGTAATCCTCCTTCTTCCGGAACGGAAGCAGGCGCGAGGAGAGGTTGGGATCCCCTCCTCCGACCAGCCGAAGATCGCCTTCCAGAATGCCGTTTTCGTCGACTGTCCCGTCGATGGCCAGCACCGTGGCGAATCGGTAGTCGGCGCCGAGACGCCTGAGAGCCAAGGCGGTGGAGAACAGTTTCACGTTCGACGCCGGAATGAACAGCCTGTCCTTGTTCCGTTCGTAAACGGTTTCGCCGGTTTCGAGATCGTGGACGAGCACGCCCCACAGTGCTCGCCGTGCCGCGGGGCGCGCGAGGAGCTCGTCAATCAGCCCGGCAACGTCGAGCTGCGGAGGCGCTACCTGCCCAGGGACGCCAAGTGCCGCCCCTGCTATGAGGGCGAGGACTAGGGATCGAAGCGCGGCCATGCGGGTTTCAGGCGAGGGCTCGCGCCGCGTCCTTCGCGAAATACGTGAGGATGAAGTCCGCGCCCGCGCGCTTGATACAGAGAAGGCTCTCCAGCATGGAACGCTCGCCGTCCAGCCATCCGTTCTGTGCCGCTGCACGGAGCATTGCGTATTCGCCGCTGACCTGGTATGCGGCCGTCGGCACGTCGAGGTCCTGCTTCGCGTGGAAGAGGACGTCTAGGTACGGCATTGCCGGCTTGACCATGATCATGTCGGCGCCTTCCTCCAAGTCCCCCCGGATCTCCTTCATCGCCTCGCGGTGGTTGGCGGGGTCCATCTGATAACTCCTCCGGTCGCCGAATCGGGGCGTCGATTGCGCAGCGTCGCGGAACGGTCCGTAGAACGATGAGGCGTACTTGGCGGCGTACGCAAGAATCGGGACGCGTTCCAGGCCTGCATCATCGAGTGCCGACCGGATCGCTCCGACGCGTCCGTCCATCATGTCGGACGGGGCGATGATGTCGGCCCCCGCCTGCGCCTGCGACAGCGCGGTCCTTTGCAAGAGCTCCAGGGTCGCGTCATTGTCTACGTCTCCGTCCTTGATCACGCCGCAATGACCGTGATCCGTGTATTCGCAGAGACACGTGTCTGCGATGACCAGCAGTTGGGGCAGCTCGCGCTTGATCGCGCGGATCGCGTCTTGTACGATTCCCCGCTCGTCATAGCCACCGGTGCCGAGAGCGTCCTTTCTCGGAGGGATGCCGAACACGATGACGCCCGGTATGCCCAGGCTGGAGGCTTCACGGCACTCTTCCACGAGGCAATCGACGGAAAGGTTGCAGACGCCGGGCATCGAGTCAACTGGGACCCGGAGACCTTCGCCCGGACAGGCGAAGACCGGATAGATGAAGTCGGCAGGCGAAAGGCCGGTTTCCGTCACCAGTGAGCGGAGGTGGTCGGAACTGCGCAGCCTTCTCGGTCGGTGAGCGGGGAAGGCCACAGCATTAGTGTATCGGCTCCGCCGCTGGCCAGGTGCCGACCCGATCGCGCCGGGCCGCAGCCGGCTATTTGCGACGCTTCCAAGCCTCGAAGTTCCAGAGTACCGAATCCCACGCGTTCATCCAGACGCCGTCGATGTCATCCGCGTGAGCCGACACGAGAGCGCGGTGGACCAGGGGGATGATCGAATAGCTCTGCACCAGAACGTCGTTCAGCGCGATCACGAGTTCGTTGCGCCCATTCGGGTCGGAGGTGTCCTGAAGCTCTGCATGGAGCCGGTCGTATTTGTCGGAATGAAAGCGCTGCACGTTCTCGCCTAGGAACGAGTTGTGCGCTCCGGGAATTTGCGCGGCGGTCCATTTGCCAAGATAACCTTCTGGATCCAAGCCGGTACTGCTGTCGGTGTACATCTCGATGTCGGCGTAGAACCGACCGGCTGTATCCGGGCTGCTCGGGTCGTCGCCGAAGAAAACGGATGCATCAATGTGCTTCAATTCCGTGTCTACACCGAGCTCGGCCCACCAGGCCTTGATGCGCTGCTGGGCGGCTTGGCGCACGGCGTTCGTCGAAGTCTGGAACAGGACCCTGAGCGGTACGCCGTCGCGCTCCCTCACGCTGTCGCCGTCGGAGTCGACGATTCCGGCGGCGTCAAGGATCTGATTGGCCAGGGCAAGGTTCTGGACAAGGCACTCATCGTTGCTGGTCGAGGCCTGCGAGGGTGGGGCCGGCCAGACGTTGCAGGTCGGCCGGCCGGCGAGCTCGCCGTAGCCGGTCCGGACCAACGCATCCCGGTCGATTGCCAGCGAAAGGGCACGGCCGACGACTGGATCGGTCAGGAAGGGATGCGGGTTCGTGCCGTCCGCGTACTCTGCGCGGAGGGCGCCCAGGCCGGCATCTGGATTGGTCTGGTTCAGCATGAGGCGCTCGACTCGGGTGCCGAAAGCCGAGACAATGGATCCGGAGCCTCCAGACGAAATCGAGGCGAGGACGTCCGGTTCTACCTGCAGGTTCCACGCATAATCCGCTTCGTCGAGCTGTAGGACAGATCTCGCTGCGGAGGCCGCGTCACCTCCTCCCTTCAGAACGACCTCGCCAAAGTACGGCTCGCCGGACTCGACGCCGCGGTAGCGTGGGTTGAACTGGTAGAGAATCGTGCCATCGGTCCGGAAATCCCTCACCACGTACGGACCGGTCCCGATGGGACTGAGGTTCTCAGCGGTGCATCCCGCTGCCGCCGCTCCAACGCAATCGGTGAACTGCGAAGCTTGGAGAATGGGACTCGAAAGAGACACGAACGGTGCGTATGGAAACGACTCCGGCGTAGCGAAGGTGATGGTGACGGTCCGATCATCAGCCGCGTCGACCGAGGAGACATGCTCGAAGCGTGATCGCTTGCCGCAGCCACCATTCGGTGCGGTGCAGTAGCGCCAGGTGAAGGCCACGTCGTGCGCTGTGAGCGGCGTGCCGTCGGACCATACCACTCCGTCGCGGAGAATCCAGGTGATTTGCCTGCGGTCCTCCGAAATGCCGCCGTTCTCCATGGTGGGGATTCGCGCGGCCAGGACGGGCACCAGTTCGCCGCTCGGGTTGTACTCGGCTAGGGGTTCGATCACGAGTGAAGCCGCCTCGGCGTCTTTCGTGCCCCTGGAGAGATATGGGTTGAGGGTGGTCGGTGCCTGCCAGAAGAGCAGGGTTGCGGTGTCGCCCCGGCCAGCGGCGCCCGGGGCTCCGCCGGTCGACCCCATGCCATCCCTGTCCCCCTCCCCCTCGCCTGGCATCGCCGGCCGCGTGCCGCCGGCCTGGTAGTACCCGGCACCGACAAGGACGGGAAGGCCTTGGATGACGACTCTCTTAATAAAGGTTGCCTTGCGCCCAGCCATGTCAGTCGATGGATTGCGCGCAGAGTAATAAAGGAAAGCTTCGCCGAAGGTAGCTCCAACGCTGACGACATCGCGGCCCCCGAACGTCTCGCTGTTCACGGGGTTCAGCTCGGAGGCAGCCGGAACCGAGCCATCGTCGCGCGAGCCGCCGCTGAATAACGGGCCGCCGTGCGTGTCCACTCCGAACACGTAGACCGGGCCGCTGGTCCAGCGCGGATCGGAGGCCAGGGTGACAGTGGCGAAGTAACCTTGCGATTGGAGTTCCACGGCGGCGCAACGCACGAGTTCCTGCAATCTCTCGTCGCTCGGGTCGGCCTCCACCGTGGCCGCGTTCACTTCGTCGCGCTGGCAGGTGCCAGGCAGGTCCCGCAGATAGATTCCGGTCCCGACAACCGCTCGGTGGCCTTCCCAGTCGACCTCCACGACGTACGAGCTCTTCGGTTCGGAGCGGCCGGTGACGAAATTCGTGAAGGCGTAGTGCAGCCACCCTGCATCACCGAACGTCATGACGCGGTGCAGTTCGTCAAAGTAGTCGGTCCCGAAGTTATCCACGAGGGTCTGCGAGGTTCCTTCCCACTCTGGATTCGGTGGGAACACCGCAATATGCGAGAGCGGAGTCTCTTGAGGCTGGGCGATCAGGTCAACAAACACATAGTAGGGGCCATGCCGCCAGCGGGCGTCCTCGTGAAACGCCCGGCGAGCCTCCTCCGTGCCGTGCTCGGTCACGTACTCCGCCGCGCACCGCACGAACGCCTCAATGTCGCGCCGTGTGCGGATCGCACGAGCCCAGACGGTGTTGTCTTCGCAGCTTGCCTGGGCGACTGCCGGCTCGGAGGGCAGTTCGTATCCCGCGCCCACGATCAGCGGCACGCCGTGCGCGATGACGCGCTTGAGCAGTCCGATCTTGGACTGGACCGCGCCCGTCATTGGATTGCGGCCGCGGTAGTAGATCAGCGCCTCGCCGAAAGCGGCGCCGACAGCAGCCATGTCCCGGCCGCCGAACTGGTCCCCGGGTGTGCTCCTGCCGCCCCATTCATGCAGCGACGTGCCATTGACACGCACTCGATTTCCCGTCAAGACCTGGTTGCCCGCCATGTCCATGACGAATACGTAGGTCGAGCCGTGGCGCCATCGCGAGTCTCCCTCCAGCTCGTCCTTCGCAAAGTAGCCCTGCTTCTCCACCAGCATGGCGGCACAGCGCACGAACGCCTGCAGCTTCCGCTCGCTCGGGGCGGTCGCCACCGCGGCCGCATTCACCTCGGCAGTGTTGCAAGCGCCGGGAACGTCCGGTGCGTAGATGCCGGCACCAACGGCCGCTCGCCGGCCGTTCCAGTCGACCTCGATGACGTACGAGGTTTTCGGCTCGCTCCTGCCGGTTTCCGGATTCCGGAATGAATTGTAGATCCAGCCCGAATCGACAATCGACAGCATGCGGTGCATCTCAGCAAAGAGGTCGTTCCCGAAAGCGTCGACCAAAATGCCCCAAGGCGTCCCTTCGCGGGAAGGGTCGGGGGGGTACACGTATGCGATCGACTCCTCGCCGGACTGCGCGATACCGTCCACGAAGACGTAGATGGGCCCGTGATTCCAGCGCGGATCTTCGTTGAAGGCACGTCGGGCCTCGACTGGGCCGTGCTCGGTCACGTATTCCGCCGCGCACCGAACGAACGCTTGGATGTCGCTGGTTGTGCGGACGGCGCTCGCCGCGACCCGGTGATCGGCACAGGCGGCCGAATCGCTCGCGGAAGCCAATAGAGAGTTCGATAATAATAGTGCAGCAATTGTTAGGAATCGGTAGTTTCTTGCCATTCACCAAGGCTAGATTGAACAGCATAGCGGTGTCAATATCCTTATCATTTCCAGTAGAATTGCTGTCTTCATTCGAGCCCATTGATGGGGTTCGGAAGCGAATTCGATGGACGCCCTCCGGTATGTTATTCGTTCACAATGCCCTTCATGCCTGTAAATCGAAAAGGCAAGAAGTTAATACAGTCAGTGCTTTCGTCGTGGTATTTCACGCATGACCGCGAACGACTCTCAGGCCTCATGCGGTACCGACCTTGGACTGGATCCCGTCCGGCCAGCGTGTCGAATTGCGGATTGACTCGGACGCTCGGCTCACGACGAATCTCGCTGGGGGGTAAGAAATCCGTCTATATATGCCGTGCGAACGCACTTTGGAACTCGGGACTTGTCCGTCATCATCGGACTCCTTTGCGGCCGGGTGGCCCGAATTGGCAAAGGCGGAGAGTGGCACGACTTCGACCCGCAATCCTTCTCCCAAGCACGGGCGAAAAGACATCGGGATTGCTCGCCGTCACGATCATGGAATGGCCTGAGTGAATCGATCGTTCCTTGCTGGGAAGACAGTCCTCGTCAGGTCCGACGGGCTGACGCGAGCGGCTGCGAGCTTCCCCGAGAATCCGTCCGATGTCCCCTTCTTGCCAGTCCGGCCCGGTGCTTGGAGCCGCGCTGAGGGTGGAGCGTTGCCGCGACCGGGCGGTGGAGCCGCCGGTTTGGCCGTGCCGGCTCGGGCCCGGTCCTGCCAGGTAGCGCGGGACACCCTGCAGGGCTCGAATCGGTTCGAAGTCAGGCGGCTGTCTGGTATCCTCTAACCAGAACTGGCGGCACTTGGACCGCGCCGCTTCGTGACGCGAAAAGCATGTCGGGGCACTCGAAATGGGCGACGATCAAGCACAAGAAGGCCGCCACTGACGCCAAGCGGGGCAAGGTCTTTACACGACTGATCCGGGAGATTCAGGTAGCCGCGCGAGAAGGCGGTCCCGATCAAGATGCGAACCCTAGGCTCCGCACGGCCGTTGCCGCGGCCAGGGCTCAGTCCATGCCAGGGGAGAACATCAAGCGGGCCATTATGCGCGGAAGCGGTCAACTGGAGGGTGAGACGTTCTCCGAGATAGTGTTCGAAGGCTACGCCCCCGCGGGGGTTGCCGTGCTGGTCGAGACGGTCACTGACAACCGCAATCGGACGGTGGCCGAATTGCGGCATATTTTCTCGAAGAACGGCGGCAACCTCGGGGAGAACGGCTGCGTCTCCTGGATTTTCCACAAGCAGAGCCTGGTCGTCCTGCCGAAGGACGCCGCAAGCGAGGACGAGTTGATGGATCTCGCCCTGATGTCCGGCGCTGACGACTTGCGGGACGACGGCGAGCACTGGGCGATCTATTCGCCACCGGAAGCCCACGAGGAAGTCGTAGCCGCGGTGATTGAGGCGGGGATCAAGCCCTTGACGGCGGAGATATCGCGCGTCCCGGAGAACACCGTTCGCGTCCACGGCAGGCAAGCCGGCAGCGTGATCCGTATGATCGAGAAGTTGGAAGACCAAGACGATGTTCAGAATGTCTTCGCGAATTTCGACATAGACGACAAGGAGCTCGAGGCGCTATCCGCCTGAGCGGCGGTTCCGTGAGGATCCTCGGCATTGACTGCGGCTCCCGAATCACGGGATACGGAGTGATCGAAAGCGATGGCCGGTCGCAGCGGTCGGTAGCGTATGGAGCGATCCGGGTCCCCGAGGGCAATAGTCTGGGCGAACGCCTTTGCATCGTCGCCAAGGGTATCGAAGAAGTGCTTTCCCAATACCGGCCTGACGAGGCGGCGGTGGAAGACGTCTTCACCGGTCCAAACATGCGAAGCGCGATCGTGCTGGCGCATGTACGGGGCGTCGCCATGTTGAGCGCCTCCAGGGCCGGGCTCCCTGTGGCTAGCTACACTCCTTCCCAGGTGAAGAGCAGCATCGCCGGCTACGGGAGCGCACGCAAGGATCAGGTTCGGCAGATGGTACGGCTGCTATTGGACGTGAGGGAAGAGATCAGTCCGCTGGACGCTTCCGATGCCCTGGCTGTCGCATACTGCCATGCGAGCTTGCGAGACGCGTGGGAGAGGGGGGCCTAGTCCATGCTGTGCAAGGTGCTGCCTGCCGCACTGTTGATGGCTCTGCAGATTGCCGCGCAGGACGCGATCTATTTCGAGCGGGATTTTCCGGGCGCCGTGCCGGACCGATTCGAAATCAGGCTTGAAGACGACGGGACAGCGATCTATACCGAGGGCGGGGAGGCCCCGGTGGAATTCGCGATCGGGGCAGGGGCCGTGAACGAGGTCTTCCGACTGGCGGCAGACTTGGACTACTTCGCACGCCCTCTCGGCAGCCGGCGCAAGGTGGCTTCCACGGGACGCAAGCTGCTGCGGTACGAGTCTGGCGGGGCGACTCGGGGCACCGCCGAATTCGACTACTCGGACGAGCCCAAAGCAAGGGAGATTGCATCTTGGTTCGTCAAGCTGTCCGAGACACAGCAGCACCTGCGCGAATTGGAGCGGGTATTTCGATTCGACCGGCTGGGAGTGAACCAGGCCTTGGTGAACCTAGAGCAGGCGTATGAGCGGGATCGCATTGTGGCCGCAGATCTGCTCGCGCCGATTCTCGGTAAGATCGCAGGTCACGACCGGATTGTTCACTTGGCGAGGGCACGCGCGGAGGGGCTGCTCGAGAAAATCCGTGCGGATCGTCCGCGCAAGAATTAACCTATTGAAATTAGAATACTTACCGAGATTCTCCAACGATTCGGTCGTAGATCGCGGAAAGCTGTTCCTGAGACGAGTACGCGATTTCCAGGCACCCTTTCTCTCCCGTGCGTTGCCGCAGGCGTACTGGTGCCTGCAGCACGCGCTCCAGTTCCTCGACCGCCGCCGCGACATTCGGGTCAACCGCTCGCTCGTTTCTCCTACGTGCCGGGCGGAGCAGATTCCGAACCATGCGCTCGACTTCCCGCACGGAGAGCTGCGAGCGCGCAGCGTGATCCGCGAGCGTTTCCTGGTCGCTCGACCTGTCGAGCGGAAGCAGCGCACGAGCATGACCCATCTGCAGCTTCCGTTCTCGGACGAGCTTTCTCACCGACGGCGGGAGTCGGAGGAGGCGCAAGTGGTTGGTAATCGACGCGCGGCTCATGCCCGTGCGAACAGCCAGTTCCTCGTGAATCAGGTGTAGGTCCGAGACCATGCGGTCGAGAGCCATCGCAACTTCGATGGGGTTGAGATCCTCGCGCTGGATGTTCTCCACGAGGGTGACTTCAAGAAGCTTGTCGGGCTCGATCTCACGGACAATCGCCGGGATTGTGGGGAGACCGGCCAGACGGCAGGCCTTGAGCCGTCTCTCGCCCACCACCAACGTGTAACGGTCGCCGGCGCGGCTCACCAGAACGGGTTGAAGAACTCCGTCCGAGCGAATCGATGCCGCAAGTTCGCCTAGGGACGCGCTGTCGAAAGTCGTCCGAGGCTGGACCGGATTGGGGTCAATCCGGGCAATTGGTATCTCGATAACAGCTTGCACCGCATCCGGCACGCGGGTCGACATCTGGGGCAGAAGCGCCCCTAGACCTTTTCCTAAGACCTTACGAACTGGCGGTGTGTTCTCGTTTTCCATGTTCTCTTGGCTCCGTGGCGGCGGGTGTTCCGATTCGACGGTGGCGGACGCGAGAAAGGATCTCCCGCGCCAGGCGAAGGTAGGCCTGCGCGCCCTTCGACCGGATATCGTACTGGAGGATGGGCTTGCCGTGGCTCGGAGCTTCGGCGAGCCGAATGTTGCGCGGGATCACAGTGTCCAGGACCAGCCCGTCCAAGTGCTGTCGAAGCTCCGCCGCAACCTGCTTGGTAAGCGAAGTCCGCCCGTCGTACATCGTGAGCAGGATACCCTCGATCGCCAGGTTCGGATTCACGGCGGCCTTCACGGAATCCAAGGTTCGCAGGATCGACGAAATTCCCTCGAGGGCAAAGTACTCGCAGTGCACGGGTATCAAGACGGAGTCAGCGGCCGCGAGGGCGTTGAGGGTGAGCAGATCCAGCGACGGCGGGCAGTCCATGAGCAGGAAGTCATGCAGGGTTTCGCCGCGCTCGCGGGCGCGGCGCAGGCGCAGTGCCCGGTCGGCCTCGGAAGCCAGCTCGACATTGGCCCCGGCGAGGTCTGGGCTGGCGGGAAGAATGTCGAGGCCGCTGAATTCCGTGGCAACAACGGCCTCCTCGAAGGCCGCTTCGCCCATCAGGACGTCATACAGGCTCGGCCGGTTCCCGCCAGCTGCGTGCCCGACGCCACTGGTGGAGTTGGCTTGGGGATCGCAGTCAAGCAGTAGGGACCGGCAGTCGGCCGCGGCAAGGGCCGCGGCGAGATTAATCGCTGTCGTGGTCTTCCCGACGCCGCCCTTCTGGTTGGCGATGGCAATCCAGATGGCCACGGGCCGCCCGCTAGGCCTAGGCTATCACGTCTGAAACGGAGTTGTTTCACGTGAAACAATTCCATTCGGCCAGTCCGAATGTTTCACGTGAAACATTTCCCCTGAGGGCTAGATTGCCTCCCCTGTCCACAGGCGACGGGCAGTGCTCCACGGAACGGCCTGCGGCTCCCAGCCCCGAAACGGCCCGCCGGAAGGCCGGTCCGTTCCGAGAACGGCGACCCGCGCGACCCGGCCTTCCAGGTCGGGAAGGATCCGTGACGGCGAGACCGCGCGCACGAGCGCCCATTCCGCCGTTCCCGGCCAGTCCCCGATCCTGCAGCACGCTACAGTGACGTTTCCTGCGCCCCGTGATGCCTCGCGCAGGAACGCCGCCTTCCTGCGCTTCGATTCGACCAAGGTTACGGAGGCCTCCGGTCGCAGGACTGCCACCGGAAGCCCCGGAAATCCCGCACCGGACCCCACATCAACCAGCGTCTTCGCCACAGGGAGCTGCCTGTGAACGAAGGCCGACTCGCCAAAGTGCCGCCTTGCGATTTCCGCCGCGTCCAGGATGCCCGTCAGGTTCATCCGCCGGTTCCACCGCTCCAGCAGCACGAAGTGCCTCCGAAGCTGTTCCATCTGCTCGCTTGACGGCGCCAGACCCAGGTCCCCGAGAGCTTCACGGAGTACGTCATCGAACGTGGTCACGCGCCCAGATGCATGTCCAGTATCGTGAGAGCGGCCGGCGTGACTCCCGGAATCCGGCTAGCCTGCCCGAGAGTCCGCGGCCGGACCCGTTCCATCTTCTCGACGACCTCGTTCGAAAGGCCCGGCAGTCCCCTGTATTCAAACCGCGCCGGGATCTGACGGCACTCGGCCCGCTTCATGCGGTCGATCTGGCGCCGCTGCTGGTTCAGGTAGCCGGAATACTTGATCTCTGTCTCGATGGCCTTCCAATCGGCTCGTCGCAGGCCCGCCCCGAGGTCCGGCGGGAAGACTGACTGCAGCTGCTCCAGCCCGACCTGCGGTCTGCGCAGCAGCTGGCTCAAGCTGATCCGCCCTCCGGTTGGGCGGGCGAGGGTCTCGTAGAGAGCGCTTGAAAGTGGAGGCTTGTGTGCCTCCAGGAACTGCAGCACGGTGTCGCGCGTATCGCATGCGGACTGGAATCGCCGCCAGTCCTCGTCGGTCACCGTCCCCGCGCGCCGGCCGATCGGGCTGAGCCGCCTGTCCGCGTTGTCAATCCGGAGATGCAGTCGAAATTCCGCTCTGGACGTGAACATCCGGTACGGCTCGTCCGTTCCCTTGGTCACAAGATCGTCAATCAGAATCCCGATGTACGCGTCCGTACGAGACAGCACGACAGGGTCCGCCCCGCGGAGGCTGGCCGCCGCGTTGATGCCGGCGAGAAGCCCTTGGCATGCGGCTTCCTCGTAGCCGGTCGTACCGTTGATCTGCCCCGCGAGGTACAGACCGCGAATCCGTTTCGTCTCAAGCGTCGGCTGCAGTTCGGTAGCGTCGACGGAATCGTATTCGATCGCGTATCCCGGCCTGATCATCTCGGCTCGCGCCAAGCCTGGGATGGATGCGACCATGGCCTCCTGAACGTCGATGGGCATGCTGGTGGACATGCCGTTCACATAGACTTCGTTGGTGTCGAGACCCTCGGGCTCGAGGAAGATCTGGTGGCGTCTGCGGTCGGGGAACTTGACGATCTTGTCCTCGATCGATGGACAGTAGCGCGGGCCGACCCCCTCGATCTGGCCGCTGTACAGCGGCGACCGCCGCAGGCTCGCCGACAAGACGCGATGCGTGTTCTCGTTCGTGTAGGCGATGTGGCATTCGATCTGCGGTCGGTCGATCGACTCCGTTCGGAACGAGAACGGAGTGGGCTCGGCATCGCCGGGCTGTGCTTCGAAGGCATTCCACTCGATTGTCCGCCCGTCTAGTCGCGGGGGCGTCCCTGTCTTCAACCTGCAGCAACGAAACCCCTGATTCCGCAGAACTTCTCCTAGCATTACCGATGCAGGCTCACCGCTCCGTCCGGCTGGGTACGTGCGTTCGCCGATATGCACCAGGCCGTTCAGAAACGTTCCGGTCGTGATCACCACGGCCCCAGCCGCTAGGGTTCGGCCATCCAGCAGGTCGACCCCGCGAATCCTTCCGCTCTCAAGGACCAGGTCGACGACTTCGGCCTGCTTGATGTCCAAGTTCGGCTCGCGCTCAAGAAGTTGCCTCATGCGGATGCGGTACTGCTTCTTGTCGCACTGAGCGCGAGGCGACCATACGGCCGGACCGCGGCTCGTGTTGAGCAGCCGGAACTGGATGCCGACGTCGTCGGTGACGCGGCCCATGACGCCGCCCAAGGCGTCGATCTCGCGAACAAGGTGCCCCTTGGCAATCCCACCCACAGCAGGATTGCAGGACATCTGCGCGACAAGGTCAAGATTGAGCGTGACCAGCGCGACACTGGCTCCGATCCTGGCCGCCGCTACGGAGGCCTCGCACCCGGCGTGGCCCGCGCCCACGACAATCACGTCGTAGCGCTCTGAAGTGCTGCTTCGCGGGGACACGATCCCGACTCCTACCCTGTTATTCTAGGCGGTTGCTCCGCGCACGGAGCCGGGGCACGCACGGGCACACGCATGAAAGTACTAGTCGTTGGCGGAGGCGGTCGCGAGCACGCGATCGCGTGGCGCGTCGCCGAAGACTCCCAGGTTCAGCGGGTTTATTGCGTTCCCGGCAACGCCGGGGCCATGGCAGATGTCTCCTGTCTCCCGGGCAATATCTTGAATCCAAAGGAAATGCTGTCGCTCGCAGAGTTTCTGGGAGTTGACTACACCGTCGTCGGCCCGGAGGCACCGCTGGTGGCGGGGATCGCGGACGAATTCGTGGCAAAGGGACTTGCAATCGTCGGCCCGTCCCAATTCGCCGCGCGGCTCGAGGGAAGCAAGGCCTTCGCCAAGGACTTCATGCTCGAGTGCGGCATTCCCACCGCGCGCTCCCTTCTCCTCGAGGACGAGAGGGACGTGGACGCCGCAGTCGGTCGCTTCGGCTTTCCCATGGCGTTGAAGGCGGACGGGCTTGCCGCGGGAAAGGGCGTGGTCATTGTCGAGGACGAGGCGGCGGCGCGCAGCTGCGCGCGGGAGATGCTTGCTGGCAATCTCGTCGGCAGGGCCGGACGCCGCATCGTCGTCGAGGAGTTTCTCGAGGGCGAGGAGGTCAGCTTCATGGTGTTGAGCGACGGCAAGTCGTACTGCGCCCTGCCGGCGACCCAGGATCACAAGCGGGCCTACGACGGCGACAGCGGCCCGAACACCGGGGGAATGGGGGCCTATTGCGACGATTCGATCCTAGACCCGGCGATGCGCGACTGCATCGTGGACCGAGTCGTCGAGCCTGCACTGGCCGGCATGCGCCGTCGCGGAACGCCGTTCACGGGCTTCCTCTACTGCGGGCTCATGATCGCGCAGGACGGTCCGCAAGTCTTGGAATTCAATGTCCGATTGGGCGACCCGGAGACCCAGCCGCTCCTCTATCGCCTGGAGGGCGATTTCGCCGAGCTGCTTGCCAGCGCTTCGCGCGGGGCTCTGGATTCATCCGCGGTGGCCACCGGGGACCAGCCGACCGCGTGCGTCGTGATGGCCTCCGGCGGATACCCGGGAAAGTACGAGAAGGGCCTGCCCATCGACGGCATTTCCAGGGCCGAGGAGACGGGAGCGAAGGTGTTTCACGCCGGCACAGCGCTCTCGGCCGGCGGGGCTGTCACCGCTGGCGGGCGCGTGCTTGGTGTCACTGCACGCGGGGAAGGGCTGCCGCAAGCCCTTGACACCGCCTACCGAGCTAGTCAACTTATTCACTTCAAAGGAGTTCACTACCGAAGAGACATTGGGCACCGCGGCATGGAAAAGAGTTCGCCGCCCAATTCGGAATGAGACGGCAAATGCGAGTCGGACTGGTCGGAACCGGAGCGATTTCCCACAAGCACGCCGAGTGCTACGCGGCGATCGGCTACGACATGCTGGCCTGCTCGAACCGCGGGCGGTCGAAGGGCGAGGACTTCGCCTCCAAGTACGGTTGCGCGTTCGAACCTGACTACCGCCGCCTCTGCGCGAGAACGGACTTGGACTATATCGACGTCTGCACGTTTCCGGACTCGCACGTTGACATCTGCCGTCACGCCGCGTCGAACGGAAAGCACGTGCTGGTGCAGAAGCCGATGGCCTTGACATTGGACGATTGCCGCACGATGATCGCGATCTGCCGGGACGCGGACGTGCGGCTCGGGGTAGTTAGCCAGCACCGCTTCGACGAGTGCTCCATGTTCCTCAAGAAAGCGATCGATGACGGCCGGCTGGGACGCCTTCTCCAAGTCGACGGCTATGTCAAGTGGCACCGGCCCCAGGCCTACTACGACCGGCCCGGAAAGGGCACGTGGGAGGTCGAGGGTGGCGGCGCACTCATCAACCAAGGCATCCATACCGCCGACGTGATGCAGTTCCTGGGAGGCCCCGTGAGGCTTGCCTGCGCCCAGTGGCAGCTGGCAGCGGCCCACCGTATGGAAGCCGAAGACTGGGTCAACGCGGTCCTGGTTTACGAAAACGGAGCGGGCGGGGTGCTGCAGGCGGCGACGGCGGCATGGCCGGGCTACCCGGAGAGGATCGAGATTCACGGGACGAAGGGGACTGCGGTCATCACGGGCGACCAGTTAACGACCTGGGACATGGAGGACGACCCAGGCGACGACGCGCCGCTTGCCTCGGGTGTCGATTCCGGGGCTGCAGATCCGATGGCGATCTCCATTGAGAATCTCCAGCGGCAGTTTGGAGATTTCGGCGACGCCGTGAGGAGCGGCCGCGATCCGCTTGTCGACGGCGAGGAAGGGCTTGCCGCGCTGCGGTTCGTTCTGGGCGTGTACGAATCGGCGCGCGAAGGCAGACCCGTCGAGCTGCTCTAGCAGCACCTGCGCGCCACGCCGTATAATCCATGGTTGGGAACGCGCGATAGCCCGCGGCTAGGCGGGGAGATTAGGCTAGCACCTACCCCTCTGGAGCTGTGCGCAGCGCTGCGCCTTGGCGGCTATGCAATTAAAGGTCATTCAAAAACTAGAGAGTGAAATTCGGGACATTGAGTCGGAGCTCCATGACAAGCTTCCAGGCGAGATCCAGAAAGCGCGCGAACTCGGGGACCTGAGCGAGAACGCGGAGTACGCGGCGGCCAAGGAGCGCCAGCGCTTCCTCGGCGCCAGGATGGCACAGCTTTCTGAACGGCTCGGCAGGCTCATGCTCATTGATCCGTCGAAGATTCCCACCGATGCGGTGGGCCTGGGCTCAACGGTCGTTCTCTACGACGTCGATCTGGAAGCGGAGATCACCTACGAGCTGGTGACCAGCGAGGAATCGGACGTGCCGTCGGGCAAGATCTCGACATCGTCGCCGATCGGCAGATCCTTGCTCGGCAAGCGCGACGGCGACGTCGCCGAGGTTCACACGCCGCGCGGGCGAAAGGAGTTTGAAATCCTCAGCCTCGAGACGATCCACGGCAAGTAGCGGGTCGCGGAAGGGCACAAGCCATGTCGTTCACGAAGGCAATTGGCCGGGGCTTCGGCGCGGTGCTCAAACGGCTGGTCCGCTGGCTGACCCTGAGCGGCGTGCATCCCAATGCCCTGACCGTAATCGGCCTGGTCGTAAACGGTGTTGCAGCGTGGATCCTGGCGCGTGGCGAGTTTCTCTACGCCGGGCTGATCATTCTGTGCGCCGCCGTGTTCGATCTCACCGACGGGGCCGTCGCGCGCAGCGCCAACAAGGTCACGCGGTTCGGAGCGTTCCTCGATTCGGTCATGGACCGTTACTCGGACCTGATCATTCTTACCGGGCTGCTGGTGCATTACGCCCGCATCGACCGGTTCAGCTATATCGTCCTGACGGCAGTCGTGATGATCGGCTCAGTGCTCGTCAGTTACAGCCGGGCCCGCGCCGAGAACCTGATTCCGTCCTGCAAGGTCGGCTTTCTCGAGCGTCCCGAACGCATTGTTCTCCTCATCATCGGTGCCCTATTCGACAGGATGGCGGCGGTCCTATGGGTCATGGCCTTCCTCTCGAACCTTACTGTGGTGCAGCGCATCGTCCATACCTGGAGGGAAAGCAGGCGGGTTGGCGAAGCAGCCGAGGTCCCCGCGCCTGTCGAGGAAGCATCTGTCGATTCTGAATCGACCCGCCAGACGGAGTTCCACGAGGGCTACCGGTCCGCCTGACGCCGCGGGCCTTCCGGGATTCGCTGCGACCGGGCCGGCTTCGGCGGCGCCCACCTACCGGAGCAGCCGGTTGAGACAGAACGCCGCGCTGATCAGGCCGAGATGCGTGAACGCCTGGGGGAAATTGCCAAGGGCCTGCCCGCTGGGGCCGATCTGCTCGGCATACAGGCCGAGCGGATTGGCGTAGGTGAGCATCTTCTCGAATATCAGCCGCGCCTCGTCGATGCGGCCGGCGCGGGCCAGTGACTCCACCAGCCAGAAGGTGCAGACGCTGAATGTGCCCTCCGATCCCGACAGCCCGTCACCGGCGCCCTTACCGATCTCGTAGCGATAGACCAGCGAGTCCGAGACGAGTTCTGCCATGGTCCGGTCCAGGGTCGCCAGCATGCGTGGGTCCGAGGCGGACACGAACCGCACGAGCGGCATCAGCAGATTGCTGGCATCCAGCGTCTCCGCGCCGTAGTACTGCACGAACGCCTTGCGGCGGGGATTCCAGCCGCTCTTCATGATGGACTCGTAGATGCGGTCCCTTGTACTGCGCAGCCACTCGCGGTTGTTCGGGAGGCCGCGTTTGAGAGCAAGCCGCAGCCCGCGGTCAAGCGCCACCCAGCATTGCATTTTTGAATAGACGAACTGTCTGCGCTCGGACCGCACCTCCCAGATGCCTTCGTCCGGCGACTCCCAGTGGCGGGCGACCCAGCGCAGCATGCCGCGGATCTTCAGCCACAGGTCGTACGACACCGGAGTGACCCACTTGTCGTAGAGGTAGACCGAATCAATGAGCTCCCCGTAGATGTCCAGCTGCAGCTGCTCCGCCGCCGCGTTGCCGACGCGGACGGGACCGGAACCCCTGTACCCCTCGAGGTGCGGCAGCTCGAACTCTGGGATATCGGGCGTACCGTCGATGCGATACATGATCTGAAGGGGTCCGGTCGGGGCGTCCTTCTCCTGGACCCTGGTTTCCAGCCAGCCCATGAACCCGGCTGCCTCATCGGTGTATCCGAGGCGGAGGAAGGCGTAGATCGTGAACGCGGCGTCCCGGATCCACGTGTAGCGGTAGTCCCAGTTGCGAATCCCTCCGATCTCCTCCGGAAGGCTCGACGTCGGTGCGGCCACTATCGCCCCTGTCGGCTCGAAGGTGAGCAGCTTGAGCGCGAGCGCACTGCGTTCGACCATTTCCCGCCAGCGGCCCTCGTAGCGGCCCTTGTTCAGCCATCTGCGCCAGAATGTCGTGGTCCGGTCGAGGGCTTCCTCGCCGTCTGTCAGCTGCGCGAGCAGGTTCTCGGACGAACCGTGACGGAACGAGAAGACCGCTTTCTGGCCCGGCTCCAGCGTAAAGTGGGCGTAGACGCCGTCCCCGTCCTGCGTGAGGGGCACCGGGCTCAGCAATGCGAAGTTCGCGCCGGGGTAGCTGAACACCGCGCCTCCCTTCCGGATGGTGACCTCGTGTTCCGCACGCGCGTAATCGTATGCCGGCCTGCAATCGAGCCGGCATGGCAGGGTCCCCCGGACAGACTGGACGATCCGCAGGATCTCGTGATTCTTGGCCTTCCCTTTCGGGACAACCGGCATGAAGTCGATGACTTCCCCGACCCCTTCCTCGCTCAGGAACCGCGTGATCAGGATGTTGGTTTCGGGGAGGTAGAGCTGGCGGTGGGAGCTTTCGTGCTGGACAGCGATCTTGAAGAACCCGCCCTTCCTCTCGTCGAGTATCGCAGCGAACACACTCGGCGAGTCGAAGTGGGGCAGGCAGCACCAGTCGATCGACCCGTCGTTCGCGACAAGGGCGACCGAATGGAGGTCGCCGATAACTCCATAAGACTCGATGGGCTTGTAAGGCATGGCTTCCAAGGACGCGAGAAAGGTCCCACGGACCCTTCGTAGCGGGTCCCGCCGACGGAGGATTCTACCAAGAATAGCTGCCCCTACGACGCCGAGCCCGGCCTGTGATAGACTCCGGGGAGCGGCCGCTGTTCTTGGGGCGACGGCGCCCGACACCGTTCAGGCCGAGGTATTCCCGCCGTGCTGCTGACGCTGGAGAATCGCCTCCGCGAAGCCCTGTCCACCCATATCGCCCGGCGATACGGCGTGGATGCCGAGATCGTCGTCGAGCTGCCGAGGCAAGCAGCGCACGGCGATCTGGCCACGCCGGTCTGCTTCGCGCTCGCGAAGTCGCTCCGTCGCGCTCCGCGCCAGATCGCTGCCGAGCTTGTGGCCGAATTGCCGGCCGTTCCGGGTATCCGCTCGCTCGAGGCCGCTGGTGCGGGGTACGTCAACGCCCGCTTCGAGCGGGGGGCCTACGCGGAGGGAGTCCTCGGGCGTGCAGAATTGCCGGCCGCAGACTCCTCGAAGGTCATCGTCGAGCACACGAACATCAACCCCAACAAGGCCGCCCATATCGGCCATCTGCGGAATGCGGTGCTGGGAGACACCCTCGTTCGCATGCTGCGAGCGGTCGGCCGCGAGGTCGAGGTGCAGAACTACATTGACAACACCGGCGTGCAAGTGGCCGACGTGGTCGCGGCGTTCCGGTTCGTGCGCGGCATGCGGGCTGACGAGGTCCGGGCGCTGGCAAACGACCCGCAGGTGCGGTTCGACTACTACTGCTGGGACCTCTACGCGGAAATCTCGCGACGGTTCGCCGACGGGGATTCCGCCACCCTTGGATGGCGGGCCAAGACCCTCAAGGCACTGGAGTCCGGAGAGGGCGAGCTTGCCGACATCGGGGCAGTCGTCGCCGACTCCGTTGTGACTTGCCACTTGGCGACGATGCGGCGAATCGGCGTCTCCTACGACTTGCTGCCCCGCGAGAGCGAGATCCTCAGGCTGCGCTTCTGGGCGACGGCGTTCGAACTGCTGAAGGCTCGGGGAGCGATCAGGATGGAGGCGTCCGGCAGGAACGCGGGCTGCTGGGTCATGCCCGCGGAGGCGTTCCGGGCTGTCCCGAGTACCGGTCCCGGAGGGCAGGGAAGCGATCGAGACCCGGACGCCGATGCGGACAAGGTGATCGTGCGCTCGGACGGCACCGTCACCTACGTGGGCAAGGACATTGCCTACCAGCTCTGGAAGTTCGGGCTGCTGGAGGGCAAGGATTTCGCTTACACGCCGTTTCCGGCGCCTCCTGGCCCTGGACCGTGGGTGACGACCTCGACAGGAGGATCGGCCCAGGTGCCGGGCTTCGGCGGAGGGTCCGAGGTCTTCAATGTGATCGATGTCCGCCAGTCCTACCTCCAAGACGTCGTGCGGTCATCCCTCGCGGCACTGGGGTTTGACGAGCAGGCGCGGCACAGCGTGCATTTCTCCTACGAGATGGTTGCCCTTTCGCCGCGTTGCTGCGCCGAACTGGACATCGAGCTTTCCGAGCAGGAGCGCTCTAGGCCCTATATCGAGGTTTCGGGCCGAAAGGGCCTCGGCGTGAAGGCCGACGACCTGGTGGACCTTCTGATTGAAACGGCTCTGGGCGAGGTTCGCAGTCGGCACCAGGATCTCGGAGAAGGCGAGTGCCGCTCGATAGCGGAGCAGATCGCGGTCGGCGCCCTGCGCTACTTCATGCTCCGATTCACTCGCAACACGGTCATCGCGTTCGACTTCCAGGAAGCGCTCGCGTTTGAGGGGGAGACGGGTCCGTATGTCCAGTACGCGGCCGTGCGAGCCCGCAATATTCTGCGCAAGAGCGAGCAGTCGGCCGTTCCCAGGCCGGACTCAGACTTGACGCCACGATCCGCGGTACTCGAGCGCCATCTGCGGGACGAGCAGCTTTGGCAGCTCGTCCTGGCAATGTCCCAGTCGCGGTGGACCGTGGCCAGAGCCGGGCAGGCGGGCGAGCCCGCCCAGGTCGCGAGAAACGCGTTCCAAGCCGCGCAGGCCTTCAACAACTTCTATCACCAGACGCACATTCTCACGGAGCGCGACCCGGAGCGCCGGGCCGTCCTGTTGTCAGTCGTTCGCCTCGCATTGGATGAACTCTCGTACTTGATGCATTTGATGGGAGTGCCCGTGCCCGAGCGGATGTAGGCGCAGCCGCGAGGTTTCCCGCCTCGAGTGCGTGCTAGATTCGGACTTGATGCGCTGCCGGGCGATCGTCGATTTGGGGGCGCTGATCGACAACTACATTCGCCTGAGGGAATGTGCCGGCAACCAGGCGGTTCTGCTATGCGTCGTCAAGGCAGACGCCTACGGCCACGGCGCGTTGCCCGTGGCTAGGGCTCTGGCGGGGGCCGGGGCCCGACACTTCGCGGTCGCCACCTTGGAGGAGGCCATCGAGCTGCGCGACGGCCGCGTATCCGGCTCAGTCGTCGTTTTGGGCGGCGTCGAGCGCGGCAGCGAGAGCGATGCATCGGCACGGGGCATCGAGCCGTTGATCGGGTCTATCGGCCAGCTGCGGAACTGGAATGCTGAGGCCCGGCGCGCAGGCCGCAAGCTGCCTTGCCACTTGCTGCTGAACACGGGCATGAACCGCTTGGGAATCGATTTCGACGTGACGAACGGCTCAACCTGCAGGAATCTCCTCGACGCGCTCGCAGCTTGCGAGGGGATCGAGCCGCGCGGGGTTGCAACCCACTACGCTTCGTCCGAGGATTTCCATTCCGGTCAGACCGAGCGCCAGGCGGAGCAGTTCGCCCGGCAGCTTGCAACGCTCCGGGACACCGGGGTCGCTCCCCGGTACGTGCACTCCGACAACAGCGCCGCACTCGTCTATCGAGGCATGACTGCGGCCTGCGGCCACGGGGCCGAGGGCATGGTCCGTCCCGGTCTCGCGCTCTACGGGTATGTCAAGCCGCCGCTGGGCCACACTGGATCGTCCGTCCGCGAACTGCGCCCCGTGCTCGAATGGCGGGCGAAGCTGCTGGCCGTGCGCGACGTCAAGGCCGGAGCATCCCTCGGGTACGGCGGGACCTTCGTGGCCACCCGGCCGACGAGGGTCGGTGTCCTCTCTGTCGGCTATGGCGACGGCCTGGACTGGCGGTTGTCGAACCGGGGGGCTGCCTCGATCGGCGGATCCCGCTGTCCGATCGTGGGGGAAATCAGCATGGACCTGACGATCGTCGACCTGACTGCCGCGCCCCGAGCGAGAGAGGGCGACGAGGCCTTGCTGCTGGGGGCGGAGCCCTACGACGCCCAAGGGATGGCCGGGTTGACCGGCGGGATCTCCTACGAAGTGCTCTGCCGGATCTCCAAGCGGGTGCCGAGGCAGTATGTCAGCCGGCCTAGCGACCAATAATCAGGTCGACCTCGTTGCTGCGCTTGCCGTCAGCCTGAAGGTACAGCCTCATCCCGCCAGGCGTCGTGTCGGTTGGAATCGCGACTTCCACGATGTAGATCCCGACGTATCCGGGCGCGAGGTGGGCCCCGAGGACTTCGACGGCTGAGTCTCCGACGCTCGCCTCGACCCGAGCTAGCGCGCGGGGTGGATCGACCTCCCTTGAGGGCACTCCGGCGGGCCACGGCGGATCGACTTCGCCGAGCCCCGTCGCCATGACCAGGATATTGCCGCCCGGCCGGGCCGGCTGGTTCCAGCTGACGAGCGCGCCTGTTCCTGCATCGAGGATCAGGGGCTCGCCCGAAACGACGAATACTGCTGGAGACACGTCCTGCAGCGGCAGCTTGACCACGTGGCTTGTTCCGTTGGAATCGAGCTGGAGTTGCAGGGACCGCCCCTCGACGGCGAACGGTACCTGCAGCTGCGTGCGGTCCGCGCCGGAGTCGAGGATCGGCGCGGGCCTCCCGTCGGCGCGGGCTCTCATCGCGCGTGCCCCGAGCACAGTGAGGAGGCTGCCCGGGGCAGCCGGACGCGCTGCCAGGTCCGCTGCGCTGAGTACGCGCAGGGCTTGCTCGACATGCGGCATTCGCGTCCAGTACACGCCGTAGCCGGGAAGGGCGGCGTACAGCCGGCCGCGAAGCGGGTCGAGGGCCAGATCGCCGATCACAGCCACGGGCAGGTTGCCGCCGATCCTGGCCCATGCGCCGGCCGGGCCCGGCTGGCTCAGGTCAACCTGCGAGTAGTAGACGCCGAGCGGTCCGGCGGCGAAGGCGATTCCGGCGGACGAATGGCCTTCAACTGCCGTCCATTCCGATTCGGGCAAGTCCGCGCTGATGTCGAACCATGAAGTGCCGCCGTTGGTTGACCGCAGTACCCGCCCGCCCACGAGGGCCAGGGCGGTCGTCGGCATGTCCGGGTCCGCCCACAGGCTGCCAACCGCGCCCTCTTCCGGGTCGGTCCATGTGAGCGACCACGTCGAGCCGGCGTCGCCGGAAACCCAGATGCGGCCGTTCGAGGTCCCCGCCCAGAGACGGCCGTTCAAGGCGAGCGCGGTGATCGAGTGCGAGCCGCATTCCGGCCCTCCCCGGCACTCCGTGAGATCGCCGGAGATCGGCGCGCCATCCTTCCAGACGCGATGCGAGATCTCGTAGCCTTGGGGCAGCAGTGGCGGAGCTGCCTGGGCTAGGGGACGCTCCGCAGGCAGGATCGCTCTCCCGGGCTCCGGAGTCACAGATACCCTCCAGACAGCTCCGTCCGGCGTTCGGACCAAGTCCAGCGTGCCGAGCTGACTGGTCTGCAGGGTCGGGGCTGCGGATGTCGCATCGGTGTGGAATCGCGCAGCGGGAAAGTTCGGCAGGCCCGCATTCAGGCTCGCCCAAGTCGTCCCCGCGTCGTAGGATTTCCAGAGCCCCATCGAGTTCCCCACGACAATCAGCTCTGGTTCCGTCGGTGAAATCGCCAGCACGGCCTGCCAGCGCCCTATGACCGAGTCGCTGCCGATGGCCGTCAGGTTCGTCCACACGCCGCCCCCGTCGTCGGAGCGGTACAGATGCTCTCCCAAGGCATACGCGACGCCTGCTCTGTAAGGATTGCGCAGCACCAGGGCCGAGCCTGCTCCCGTAGGCTGTTGATCGAGAGCGGCCCGCACCTCACCCGGATCGCTCTCCGTCCGAGCCCAGGCAAGCCCGGTATCCTCGCTGACCCATTCCGTGCCGTCTTGCAGGGACGCATACAGCCGCTGACCGTCTGCGGAAAACCACGCGTCTCCCACGGGACTTCCTACCGGACCCGCGAAGCCAGCGGCGACACCGGTGCCGCCGAGTTGCTTCCAGCTGGCTGCTTGCAGGCAGGCGGCCACGACAAAACACAGCGCTAGCGCCCGGGCAGCGCGCGTCAAAGAAGCGTGGCCGTGTCGCATGAACTGCCGGCTCTCGTCGGACCGAGAGGCTGTCTTTAGGGTAGCCCCATCCGGAAGGGACGCGCTCACGTATAATACGGCGGATGTTGAGGATCCCGCTTGCGGCATTGGCGGCGGCTGCGATCGGCGCGGGCTGTGGCGCGGATCAGCCGGCCGGGGAGTGGCGGCCCGGTTCCCCTGCCGACACGTCCGGCATGGTCCTGATCGAGGGCGGCGAGTTCATGATGGGAACCGACGTAGGCCTGCCCTACGAAGGCCCAGCGCATCGGGTTGTTTTGGATTCCTTCTATATCGACGAGCACGAGGTCACGAATGCCCAGTACGCGGAATTCGCCGATGCTACCGGCTACGTCACTGAATCCGAGCGACTCGGCTGGTCCGGAGTGTTCGACCCGCAGCAGAACGGGTGGACCAAGGGCGATGGCGCCGACTGGCGCCATCCTCACGGCCCGGGCTCTTCCTACGCGGAGATGCAGGCGTTTCCCGTCGTGCATCTGTCATGGCAGGACGCGGACCAATACTGCGAGTGGCGAGGGGCGCGTCTACCGACCGAGGCCGAATTCGAGTACGCGGCGCGAGGCGGGCTCGCGGGAGCCACTTACGCGTGGGGCAATGAACTTACCCCGGACGGGGTTTACCGGGCCAACCTCTGGCAGGGCATCTTTCCCGAGGAGGATCGCACGCTGGACGGCTACGGAAGCCATGGCCCGGTCAAGAAGTTTCCGCCCAACGGGTACGGGCTCTATGACATGACGGGAAACGTCTGGGAATGGGTTCATGACTGGTATGCCCCGGACTATTTCGCCAACTCGCCCGGGAAGAATCCCCGCGGGCCGCGCACCGGAATCCAGAAGATTCAGCGTGGCGGCAGCTGGCTTTGCAGCGAGAATTACTGCCAGGGCTACCGGGTAGCCGCACGGATGATGACAGAGCCGGATTCCGGGCTCAACAACCTGGGCTTTCGTTGCGCCGGAGCGGCGGAATAGCCGGCTAGCCCACCCTCGAGGGGGACTCCTCGCTCGAAACGCGGTCCTGAGCCGGGTTCGAATTGTGGTGCACCTTGCCGAATACCGCCTTGATAATGATCAGGACAATCGGGAGGGCTCCGATTCCCATCCCGTCCCCGGAATCGGCCGAGTGGACCAGGCCCAGCACGAACGCGAGGACAATCAGTCCGAGAATATCGTCCGCCACGGCGGCGCCGAGGATCACTTTCGACTCCGGAGCGTCCATCTTGCCGACATCCCTGAGCACACGTGCGGTGATGCCGACGCTGGTCGCGGCAAGCGTCGCCCCGACAAACAGGTGCACATACCAATTGGCGTCTTCCGGCATGAGGGCTGCGGAGGCGAAGTAGCCGAGAGTAACGGGAGCAATCACACCGAGCGACGCTACGGTGAGCGGCGACGGCCCAACCGCAAGCAGCTCGTCCAGATCGCTCGCGAGCCCGACCTCGAACAGGAGGAGGATGACGCCGATCTCGGCCGCGATTGCCAGGAAGGGGCCTCTCTCTCTCAGGATGTCGACAAATCCGAATCCGAACAGGCCGAGATTCCCCAGAACGATGCCGAACACCAGCTCGCCTAGTACTGCGGGTTAGTTCAGTCGGTCGAAGAGTTCGCCCCCGACCCTGGCGGCGAGCAGGATCACCGAGAACGCCAGCAGGAAGCGTGTGATCTCGGCGTTGTGACCGCAGACGTCGGCGGCATTGGCAGTTGCCCACGCCCCTGCCGCGATCGCCGCGATCCAGAGGACGCGTCCGGGAACAAGCTTGCGAGGAATCGGCTTCAGGGCGCTGCTAGCGGGCACCTAGCTCTCCCCTGCGGCTGCGGTCGACACGGGTCCGGTCGCTGACACTCGAACCGGCAACAGGCGACCGGACGCGAGATTTCATCCTACCGATGAATTGTCACAGTTCTCGAACGGAAGCTTTCTAAGGGATCTCGCCGGACCGACTCTCTCGTCTCTTGGTCACGGAAATCGGGGGCTGATCCTTGCAAGCAGGGCAGCCCGGATAGCCATGGGCCTCGGTGGGACCTGGAGCATAGGTACCGGTCCAACCCGGAATTGCCGAGGGACCGGACGTATCCGCCGCCACGCCAGGAGTTTGCCCGGAGACTGGATGCCAATTGAACAGCAAGGGCGGAAGCCCTTCCCGCACGGGGTTGGCCCGCCGCCGGCCCGGTCCTAGCTGATCACATCGTGCGCGTCGGGACCCGCCGCCGCCTTGGAGCCGCCACGGGAGCCAAAGCGAGGAGCCGCTCTTCGAGCATCTGGTCGGCGCGCTCGAGGAAATCCTCCTTCGCGATCGTCCCGGCGTCGACGTCAGCAAGGATGGCTCGGTGCGCCTGGTATTCGTGGTTCTGGATGCCGATCTTGCTTTGCAGCAGCCGCCACGCCTTGCGGCGCTCGATGCAGAAGAGCACCAGCTGGCGCGAGATCTTCATCAGCACTGGCTTGCTGCCCTTGGCCGGCAGGGTCTTGATGTAGACGCCGAAGTCCGGCACGAAGGCACGGTGGTTCTTGTCCAGGTGATGCCGTTGGACGACATCGTCCTGGGTGAGCCGCACCAGAATGTTTTCCAGCGGGATCAGCAGCTCGGCCTCTTCCTCCCGGATCTTCTTCAGGTGGTTCCGGAACCGCGCCTCGGTCGCGCACCAGTGCGCCACGGTGTAGCGGTAGGTCTCGCCGGTCGCCCGGAACCTCGTCTTGTACCAGTCCCCCTGCATGTTGGGGTTGCCTTTGAGGTCGAGCGCCTCCTTGTAGGTCTCGCCCGCCTGGGGATTGAAGACGAATTCCGGTGCGCCTCGGGAGTCTCGCACCCGCTGCGCCTGGTCAAGCGCCATGTCGTCGCCCACTCCGTGCTCTGGCTGGCATGTGGTGAAGCATTGCAGGAACGCGGTCCCGCGATATTCCAGTGAATCCAGGATCGACCGGAACAGCTTGGGGGCGTTCGCGATCGACACCTGCGCCACGAACGGCGACCCGTGGCCTGCGAGAAACGTCTCGGCCACAGTCTTCTTCTCGACGCACTTGCCCTGGCTCGCCGCGCCGAAGGCGTTCATGTCTCCCCCTCCGAGCATCGGGGTCGAGTCCGAGTTCTGCCCGCCGGTGTTCGAATACACCTGGGTGTCGAGCATCAGCGCCTTCACGTTCGGACGGTTCTGCAGGATCATCTTCGAGACGTTCTGATAGCCGATGTCGCCCATGCCGCCGTCCCCGCCCACGATCCAGACCTTGGGCATCTCGTTGATCTCCTCGGCCGTCATCAGGTTGTCGGAGAAATGGGTGAAGTCGTAGTAGCGCTGCTCGTCGATGACGTCGTCCCGCTCGAGTATCCTGGTCGCGAGCCGTTCCGGAATCACCGACCGGCGCGCGTGGTCCATGATGAAGCTCTCTCCGATCAGCCAGCCGATCGTCGCCCCGTCCTGGAACAGAGAGTTCATCCAGGGGTAGGGGTGCGGGTTGTTGGGCGGGGTCGATCCGTAGACCGTGTTGCAGCCCGTATGCGCCGCCATCGCCATGACGGACTGTCCGTTCGCGAGCCGGCCGTCGAGCGCCTGCAAGTGCTGGTGATTGAATGCCTCTTGTCGCATGACCGCTGTGATGGCGTCGATCATGTCTTCGTTCGAGATCGCCCCGTGCGCTTCCAGCCGCGCGGTTGTATCCGCATCGGTGTCTCCGCCGAGCCGCATGAGAATGTGCGCCACGGTGCGAACGAGCAGTGCATGCTGCTTCGGGTCGCGCGCCGCAAGCCATTCGAGGCGCGTCGGGCCCTCAGCCTCGAGCGAGTCCGCCAGGCGGCGTAGCCGGTCCGCCTTGGCGTGGAAGATCGGTCGCAGAAACGCCTCGGTCACTCCGGCGATTGCCCTGAGGACGCTCTTCTCGCCGCAGCCGGCACATGCGCCGTCACCCGACACGAGCGCGTCGTAGTTCCGTCGTACCATCATCAGGTTGCGCAGGGTGGCCGTCTTCGAATCGGTCGGGTTCGCGTTGTTGTAGAGGCCCAGGAACTTTTGCGATGTGTCCGGCAGGAGGTCCAGGAACGATGTGCCGGTCTCGTGGTCGGCGTTAACTTCCTCGGTCTCCTGGACCATCTTGAGGGCGTCGTGATCCCCGCAGGCCGTCACGCAGGCGGCGCATCCCTTGCAGAGGTCCGAGACGAAGATCGAGAAAATGCCGCCGCTCCCCGGGTTCTTCCGCTCCGCCGACTTGAAAATGGCGTTGGTCAGGGAATAGGCGAGCGGCTGCTTGTCGATGACATGGAAGAACTCGCTCTTCGCGTTCTCCGAGAATCCATTCACATTGTTGGTGACGTCGCGGATGATGGCCGGCAGCGGAGTCTTTGCCTTCGCCGCCACCGATTCCTTCATGGCCGCGCGGGTCCGACGCTCCATTTCGGGTACCGCCGCGAGCATCCGGCCCCGCTCCACTTCGTCGGTCACGTAGTTGGTGATTGCCGTTGTCAGGATCGTCTCGATGTCTTGCGAGCAGTTGGGAAGCGCCGTGTCCGGGCAGACCGAGATGCACTCCATGCACTGCGTGCAGTTCTCCGGGATGAACAGCGGCGTTTCGCGCCGCGCGACGTACTTCGAAGCGGTATCGCCGCTGCCGGCGGCCATCACGCTCATCGCGGCGAACGGCGACGCTGGCTGGTCGTATCCGTAGTCTGACCGGAACTCGGCGTCGAAACTGCCGATCTGCGTGACGGGTGTCCGCTCGTCCTGTCCCTCGGGAATAGCGTGCGAGCGGCATGTCGAGCATCCCGCGCCGTCCCCGTTGGATTTCATCAGCACGGGCAGGATCGGCAGTCCGCGAAGACTCGAACGGTCGGCCGCGTCGAGCTCGCCGACGGGAATCTCGCGCACGCGGCTAAAGCCCTGGGTCATGACCTGCATGTTCGACTGGACGACCGCGTCCCCGAGTCGGCCGAACTTCTTCTTGTACTGCCTGTGGACTACGCCCTCGAACTGCTCGCGGCTGATCTCGAAGTCTTGAAGCAGCGGCGACACGGAGAAGAACGCTCCCAGGAAGGCGTTGCCCTGCATGCGAAGCTGCAGGTCCGGCCGGTTGGTCGCGTTGCGGGCGATGTCAAAGCCCGGCAGCGTGAACATGCGGATCTTGTTCTGGATGATCTGCGAGCGCGCCCAGATCGGAAGCCGTTCCCAAGCGTCCCGCGGATCCTCCTCGGACTCCCAGATGAACGCTCCCCCTTCCGACATGCCCTCTAGCGGGTTGCAATGGGTGAACGCCTTCGGATCGCAGCAGAGAACGACATCAACGTGGCGCAGGTCGCAGTTGACGCGAATGCGCTCGGGCGCGATGACAAGGAAGTACGAGGTCGGCGCCCCCTTCTTCTCGGACCCGTACTTGGGATTGGCGCTGACGTGGATGACTTCCTTCGCCCTCCCGTACTCGTCGACCTCGGTGCTGCGGTCCGAAAGGAAGTCATTGAAGTCGCCGATGATGGCGCCTAGGTTCTTGCCCGTCGTGATGGCGCCCCAGCCGCCGATGGAGTGAAAGCGCACGGCGATCGCTCCGTCCGGAAGGAGCGACGGCGTCTCGTCGGCCCTCACCTCGTACGGGTGCGGCACGCCGAGCACCATGAAGGACTCTCCGTCCGCCGCCGTCTTTCCGTCGGTCCGTGCGCGCTGGCCCGTCACGTACTCGTAAGCGCCAATAATGTGCTCCGGCCGAAAGTCCCTGGACCCGAGCCCATAAATACCGTTGAACAGCCTCGGCATACGGTCCGGGGTCACTTCCGGGAAGCCGCTCACGACCGGGTGCCCATCCAGCTTGAGCGCCTTGTTCAGAGCCGTCCGGGTGTCGCGCCCCATGGGATTGTCGCCCGCCATCGGCTCGTCGGTCCGCTCGAGAATGATTGCGTTGCGCTTGCCGACCAGCGCCTCAACGACGGCCCGCTCGGGGAACGGCCGGAAGACGTTGAGGTGGATCGAACCCACCTTCTCGCCACGGTTCTGCCGCAGGTAGTCGACGGCCGCTTCGCAGTTCTCGGCGGCCGAGCCGAGCGACACGAACACCGTGTCGGCATCGTCGGTCTTGTACTGCGTTACCAAGCCGTAGTACCGGCCAGTCAAGCGGCCGAATTCCTCGTAAGCCTCTTCGAGGAACGACAGAATAGGCTCGACGAAGTTGTTGCGCCGGGCGACGACGCCCTGCATGTAGTGCTCTTGGTTCTGCACCGGCCCGAGGAGCACGGGATTCGTCAAGTCGATCATTTTCGGCACGCGACGGCGCGTCGGGCCGAACAGCGTGCGCTGCGACTCGGTCGGGCACTCGATGATGTCCTCCGGCGCGCCGAGGAACTCCCGGAGAAGCTCGGACTCATGGCGGTAGAAGGTGCGTTCGAGGTGCGATGTCAGGAACCCGTCCTGGACGTTCATCCCCGGAGTCAGGCTGAGTTCGTTCACCTTGCGCAGGATCAACGCCTGGTCGGCCGCCTGCTGGGCGTCCTTGGCGAACAGGATGGTCCAGCCGACGTCGAGCGCCCCGTAGACGTCGTCGTGGCCGCAATGCACGTTGAGGGCATGCTTGGTGAGCGCGCGTGCCACCACCTCGACCACCATGGTCGACGCCTTGCCCGGAGCGTGGTAATACTGCTCGATCCCGTAGACGATGCCTTGGCCCGAAGTGAAGTTGACCACGCGTCGCCCGCACACCGAGTAGGCGATGGCGCCGCCTTGGGCGGCGTGCTCCCCCTCGGCTTCGACGGCCAGGGTGTTTCGGCCGAAGACGTTCAGCCGGCCCTCCGCGAAGGATTGCTGGTACAGCTCGCCTCCCTCCGTCGATGGGGTTATCGGATAAAAGATCCCCGCGTCAGCAATCCGCGCTTCCGTGTGGTACGAGACCAGTTGGTTGCCGTTTGCCGTGATGCGTTCACCTGGATATTTGGGACGTGCATTCATGACCTGTTCTCCAAACACACACAGGACCCTCCGGCCCCGGAAAACGCGGCCGCAAGATCCCCGTCATCGAGGCGACGGCTCGTAGTCCGTCCAAGCCCTCGCCCACAAGTATGATAGCGATACTCGAGCCGGGCGGCAATCCGCGTCGCACGGACACGCCATCTGAAAGCCGGCTGCGCTGCCCACCGTCCCCCGTCTAATTCGCCGTGCTGCGGCGCTCGGCGGAAAACCGTCACGCCGCCGTCCCAACAGGACACGGCGAGGTTCGGCCTCGCGCCTCGTCAAGCCAGATGCATGACCACCATCTTGGTTTCGGTCATTTCCTGGACTGCGTACTTCGGCCCTTCCTTGCCGAATCCGCTCTCCTTAAGCCCCCCGTAGGGCATGAGGTCCGCGCGCCACTGCGTTCCCCAGTTGATGTGAATGTTGCCCGAGTCGACTTCCTTGGCAAAGCGCATCGCGTTGTCGAGGTTCTCGGTGAAGACGGCCGCCGACAGGCCGTAGTTGGTGTCGTTCGCGCTGGCGATCGCCTCGTCAACGGAGTCGAACCGCGTCAGTCCCACGGCCGGTCCGAAGAGCTCGTCGCAGGAGATCCGCATATCGCTGCGGACATCCGCCACGATGGCCGGCTCGACCACGGCTCGGTCGCGTGCGCCCCCTGTGAGGAGGCGGCCTCCAGACGCTGCTGCGTCGCGAATCCATTGTTCCACCCGCACAGCATCGTCTTCCCTGACCATCGGCCCAACCCTCACGCCCTCGTCAAGGGGATTGCCCGTTTGCAGCGTAGAGACACGCGGCTGGAGGCAGTCGAGGAGGTCCCCATAGATCTTCTCGTGCGTCAGGATGCGCTGCGCGCTGATGCAGACCTGGCCGGCGTTCGAATAGCCGGTCGCAACGATCGCGTTCGCCGCCTTCTCGACGTCGGCGTCTGGCAACACAATCACCGGGGAGTTACTGCCCAGTTCCATCGTGACCTTCTTGAGGCCCGCCGCCCGGCAGATCGCCTCCCCGACGTCGCGGCTCCCGGTGAAGCTGATCTTTCGGATGCGCGGGTCCGAGCACAGCTGGCGCCCGATCTCCCCGCCCGATCCCGTGATGACCTGGATCGCTTCGGGCGGGATCCCCGCGTCCAGGAGCAGCCGCGCGAACTTGATTGCAACCAGCGGCGTGTCGGTCGCGGGCTTGAGTATGGCGCTGTTCCCGGCGGCGAAGGCCGGGCCGATCTTGTGGCAGACAAGGTTGAGGGGGAAATTGAACGGCGTGACCGCGAGGACGACGCCGCACGGAACGCGCAGCGTGAAGCCGAAGCGGTTTCCGGTGCCGGGCGCTCCGTCGAGCGGCACGACCTCCGAGCCGAGACGCTTGGCCTCTTCTGCGGAGCCGACGATCGTTTCGCGGGCACGGTCCACTTCCATCCGCGCCTCGGCGATGATCTTGCCTTCCTCAAGCGTGATGGTACGGGCGAGATCCTCCAGCCGCTCCCCCATCAGCGCTGCGGCCCTCATGAGCAGGTTCGACCGTTCGTACCCGGACATCGCCTTGACACGCTTCGCGCCATCGACCGCATAACCGATCGCGCGATCGATGTCAGCGCTCGACGCGCGGGGGACCGTGTCGACCTCGCTGCCGTCGTAAGGGTTCAGCACGGGGATCGCACCCGAGCCTGCAGCCCAGTCCCCGGCAATCAGCATTTCCATTGCGTGCCTCCCGCGCCCCGGTCGGGCGCGAATAGAAGATCATCCCCGGATCGCTCCGGGCTGTCAAGCCGGCCCGACCATCCTGTCAACCCCAAGCCGAAACGTCCGCTGCTCTCCAAAGCTGAAATGTCCGCTTTTGGCGGCCGGGGGAGGGGCCGTACAGGGCTGCCCTGGCGTCCGGCTCGATTTCAGTCCTTGGGTCTCAGAAGCTCACTCGCAGCCCGAGCTGCTGCTGACGCGGCAGGCCCAGCTTGCTGGTGATCTTTCCGACGTCCGGACTCGAGAGGTTCGTGTTCGGCGTCCCGTACGACGGATGGTTGGTGACGTTGAAGGCTTCCCAGCGGAACTGCAGCCGGACCCGCTCGGTGATCTGGAAGTTCTTCATCAGGCCGACGTCCCAGTTGAAGATGCCGTCTTCCTGGAGGGAATTGCGGCCCAGGTTCCCGAACGTGGGGTTGCCGTTGGCGTCTAACGGAGTTTCGAAGGCCTTCGTGTTCAGCCATAAGTCGGGCGACGGATTGCTCAGCCGGTGATCACCGATGACGTTCGGACGCCAGGCACCAACGCCGTTGGTGCCGAGATTCGCGGTGGCGTTGGCCAGCGTCAGGTCATAGTACTGACCCGACTGCATGCTGAGGATGCCGGTCATCTGCCAGCCGCCGAAGATTGCGTTGAGCACGCCGCCGCGATCCAGCAACCTCTGTCCGCGACCGAACGGCAGGTTCACGATATAGCTGTTCACCCAGCGGTGATTCGTGTCGTTGGAGGAAGGTCCGCGCTCGCAGGCGAAGCAAGTCACATCCTGCGGCCCCCCGTTATCGCCAGAGACGAACAGCTCTTGGGTCTGGCTCATCGCACGCGACCAAGTATAGGCGCTGGTAAAGGTGAAGCCCTTGGAGAAGCGCTTCGTCAACGTGGATTCCAGTCCGTGGTAGGAGGCGTGGGCCCCGGGCGAGCGGAAGGTCAGCCCGTTCAGTGACGGGAAGAACCGCCGGCGCTGGCGTTCGGTGTTCGATGGGCCGATCCCCGGCGCGTTGATGTTGTAGGCGAACTGGATATTGTTGGAGGTCGAGCCGACATATGCCGTCGTCAACGCCATAGAGTCATTGAGCTGACGCTGCACGCTGAAGTTCCACTGATAGACCATCGGCATCGGGAACTCCTTCGACCAGGTGCGCATCACCGAGTTGTTCGGCAGATCGCCCACCGAGGTGACGGGCGCGTTCAAGTCTCCCAAGAAATCGGGAGGGAAGCCGTCATTCAGCAGGAAGACGGGCGCGGACCGGCTGCCGCGAGCGTTGACGGCAGCCACGAACGGGAAGTTGCGCAGCATGCGCGCGCTGGCCCCCAGGCCCTGCGAGCCGCCGTAAAAGATGCCGGCGCTCGAACGGACGGTCCAATCGGGGTCGGGCTGCCAGGCGAAGCCGATGCGCGGAGCCCAATTGTTCTTGTCGAAGCCGATCAGCGCCCGATTCTCTATGCTGTCGCCGAGTTCTCCGGCGCGGATGATTCGGCCGAAGTCCGGACCGGCGTCGAATTCGACCCGGTTCATGCGGTTGTCCTGCTCGATGTAGGGCGTTGTCAGCTCGTAACGCATACCCAGGTTCAGAGTGAGCGTCGGAGTGATCTTCCAATCATCCTGGAAGTAGAACATGTAACTGTCAAACGTCATGTTCGCGTCGATCGTCGTACCCGAAGCGCCCCGATCGACCCAGCCGAGCAGGCCGTCTCCGAGCGCGATACCCGTGTAACGGCCGTTGAAGCGAAACGTCCCGGTCGCCTGCTGAGAGCCCAGAATGTCGGCAAAGTCGTGCCGCACATCGGCGCCCATCTTCAGGCTATGGTTGCCCCGAATGACGGTGAGATTGTCGAGGAACTGCCAGGTCTGGCTGACCTTGCCGTTCGGCAGGTTGGGACTTCCGCCCAGACCAAGGTGGGCCAGACCTCCGGTCAGCTGGATGCGCGGGAGTCCTAGGATCGACGGATCTTCGTTGAGACCCTTGAGTCCGAACTGTGCGTTGAGTTCCGATTGCAGAGGGGCCTGTTGAACCTTGTTGACCTTCAACCACTTTCGCCGGCAAGCGGATCGCCCTGGTCGCCGGGTACGCGTATGGCGATGCAGTCGAGACAAAGGACGGACCGATCTTTGTCGCCTCGCACAGCAAAGAGGACAGCGTCGCAAGACCCCTCAACGGCGAGGCAGACTACACGCTAATGGACGACTTGGTCATCCAGTACCTCGTCAGCCACCACGAGGAAGAAGCTCGAACGCGGCTTGCTTTCGGCTCGACGCCGCTGATCACACGGTCGCTTCACCTTGCCGTCGGCCGCACGCTTCCGGACGCCGAGTCGGTCATCTCGCGATTCAACAGCGAGGTGGTCGAAATGATGGTCGACGGCAGCTACCATCGCCTGCTCCATCTCGACTGGATTCATGCGGACGTGGACGGTGACGGTATCAGGGAATTCGTGCCTCACGACGACCAGACCGGCCCGCACGCGCCGGAGCGTCCCTACGTGCTCTTCGCGACGGGGACTGCGACCACGGAGCTCGGTACGAAGCGGCGCTTCTACTTCGGCGGCAACATCTACGAAGGCTGGGCCACCGTGCCCGCGCAGTACAAGGCCCCGGACTACAGCAGACCCGGGCCGAGTCGAAACGCGGTCAGGATCTTTAGCTTTACGTGGTAGCGGGAGCGGGCCCACTGCGCTCGCGTAACCAGATCCCGTAGAAGGATCTCGGCCCAGGTCGCCCTCGAGAGACGACGCTAGCGGAGAGTGTCCGGAGGCGGGGACACCCATTCGAGCGGACGCGGCCCTGGCAAGGGCCGCTTGATCGGCGAATGTTCGCACTCGAACCCAGAGCGAAGGCATTGCCCGGCAGACCCGCTGCGCTGCAGGTGCCGGAATAGCGGAGAATAGGGGCCGCAGACCCATGAAAGCACGTCGAATTGCGACCGCCCTTGTTCTCGCCTTCGGCGTTCTCTCCGAGATTCCGCTAAGCGGAGCGGAACCGTCGAGTCCAAACATCCTCTGGATCATAGTCGACGACATGTCGGCCAATTTCTCCTCCTATGGCGAAACGCTGATCGAGACACCGCATGTCGACCGTTTGGCGGGCAACGGAGTCCGATTCACCAACGCGTACGTCACGGCTCCGGTCTGTTCGCCCAACCGCTCGGCGTTCATCACCGGGATGTACCAGACATCGATCGGCGCTCACCACCACCGCAGCGGCCGAGGGAAGCTGAAGATCCAATTGCCTGACGGCATCCGGCCGATCCCGGAACTGTTTCAAGAGGCCGGCTACTACACGGCGATCACCAGGTGGCCCAGTAGGAATCGAGCCTCCCCGGGGAAGACGGACTACAACTTCGAATGGGACAGAGACATGTACGACGGCCCCGACTGGGGCAAGCGTAGACCGGGTCAGCCATTCTTCGCCCAGATTCATCTCCCCGGCGGAAAACACCGCGGTCGCTCGCTCGAGTCGTTCGATGCGATCAGCGGTCGAGTCAAGAGCCTGTTGGGGAGCAGAACCGATCCCGCCAGAGTGAAGATTCCGCCGTACTATCCCGACGATCCAGTGATTCGAAGAGACTGGGCTGCATATCTTGATTCCGTTCGACTCACGGACAAGTTCGTGGGCGACATCGTCGAACGGCTCAAGCAGGAGGGCGACTACGAGGACACGGTTGTTCTTTTCATGACCGACCACGGGATCAGCCACGCCAGGGGAAAGCAATTCCTCTACGACGAAGGCCTGCACGTGCCGCTAGTCATCGCAGGACCGACGATCGAACCCGGGCAGGTTCGCGACGATTTGGTGGAGCACATTGACATCGCGGCCCTTTCGCTCGGACTCGCCGGAATCGAGATTCCCCGATACATGCAAGCGCGCGACATCCTGAGCGAGGACTATGAGGAGCGGACGGCGATCTTCGCCGCTCGCGATCGCTGCGACGAAACCGTTGACTACATCAGAGGGCTGCGCACGGCGCGCTACAAGTACATCCGCAACTTCCTGCCTGATCGACCGCACCTTCAACCCAACCGCTACAAGGATGGAAAGGACATTCTCAAAGCCTTGAGGAAGGCGCATGCGGCCGGGACGTTGAATGAGGGGCAGGAACTCCTGTTTGCTCCCGCCCGCTCCGAAGAGGAGCTCTACGACTTGACCGAAGACCCCTTCGAAGTCCGCAACCTAGCGGGCGATCCAGAGCACCACACTCAGCTGAAGAGGCTAAGGAAGCGCCTGGACGACTGGATCAAGCGAACGAATGACCATGGCGCAGAATCGGAAGCTATGTACGACAGCGACATGGCCGTGGTTTCCAATTCCCCGAACGCGGATGCTGAGCAGGCAAGCATCCTGAGCCGGAACATCGCCCTGATGAAACGGTGGGCGTCCGAGGGCAAGTAGCGTGCTGTCGCGCGCGGAATTCGACTTGCGGGCCAGATCCATGCGGGGCGCCAGCGTCCGCCATTTGACGCTCGCGGGGCCGGCCGGCCTCGTGGCTGAGACGGCATTCAGCGAGCCGATCCGCACTGATCCGCGGCAGGAAGCAGGCTTGGTCCATCGCGCTATTGCGGTCCCGGATGGAGCGGGACGTAATTCGCCGCATCGGAGGGGTGATAGTGATCCGGCAGGAGTTCGGTGAGCCGACGACGCTCCTCGGGCAGTTCCTGGAACTGCATCACTTTCTTGCGCGAAGGGTTTTGAGGCAGCATCGCCGCGAGCCGCTGCTTGGTTTCGGTGTGCTCGGGTTCGCCCGCCAGATTGCGCCATTCGTTCGGGTCGTTGTCGTGATCGTAGAGCTCTTCGCCATCCGGATAGCGCGTGTAGCGCCAGCGCTCGGTGCGGATCGAGTTTCTGTCGGGTCCCATGGAGGTGATCGCCGGGTGGTCCCATTCAGCCCTGGGGTCTTCGAGCAGCGGCCGTAGGCTCTCGCCGTCGAGTTCCTCGCGCTCGGGCAAGCCGGCTAAGTCGCTCAAGGTCGGGTAGATGTCGAGCAGTTCAGCGGTGCGGTCGCAGAGCTCGCCCTTGGCTTGGACGCCGGGACCCGCGAAGATGATCGGCACCCGGCAGGCGCGTTCCCACAACGTGAACTTTCGCCAATGCTTTTTCTCGCCGAACTGCCAGCCGTGGTCGGTCCACAAGACGATGATGGTGTTGTCGGCGTGCGGTCCCGAGTCCAGCGCCCTCAGCACGCGGCCGACATTGGCGTCGGCGTAGTTGATGCAGGCCAGATAGGCGGCCACGGCGCGCTTCCACTGGCCCGATGAAGTCACGTTGTCGTGGTCCCGGAAGCTGCGGGTCCCCGTCGAGGTGCGGAGCGCCGATTCGGGCACGTCGTCGAGGTCGTTCTCGAGATAGCTCGGCAGCTTCGTCTCGGCCTCGGGAAACTTGTCGAAGTATTTCTGAGGCGCGTAGAACGGGAGGTGCGGGCGATAGAAGCCGCAGGCCATGAAGAAGGGTTTCGAATGGTTCTTCGAGAGATAGTCCGCCGCCCATTCTGCTAGCTGGGTGTCGGCGGTGTCCTCGTCGTTGACGTCGAGGCCGCTCCAGTCGAAATGGCCGCTGTTCAGCTTGTTGACGGGCGGATTGGGCGCCCGCAGAAAGCCGCGGAAGCTGTTGTAGTAGTCCCACGACGCGGCCTCGTTCTGGGTGTTGTGGAACGTCTTGCCGCCACCGATCACTTCATAGCCGTGCAGCATGAAGTGCTGGGGCAGCGTGACGGCCAGCGGCATGGCGTCGCGCCAGACGTCGCTGTTGGTGTAGCAGCCCGAGGTCGTCGGGCGCATGCCGGTCATCAGGCTCGCCCGGGAGGGGTTGCAGGCGGGGGCCTGGCAATAGGCTCGCCGGAAGGTTACGCCGCGCTTGGCGAGCGCATCGATGTTCGGGGTGAGCGTCTGCGGGTGTCCGCCGAGGACACCGATCCAATCGTTCATGTCGTCGATCGAAATCATAAGGACGTTGGGACCAGCAGCGCGTGCCCCCTGGCCGACGGCGCTTCCGGCGGCTATGGCGCCCAGCCCCACGCTTCCGAGCCATTCGCGACGGGAGAGCATTTCCTCGAAATGATAGCGCCAGCAGCCGGCCGTTGGGGCCGTCCTCAGAAAAGCCGGTCAATTCAGGGACGAGCGCCTGTCGGCTGTCGCAGTTCAAGCCGGAACGCTCGACCGACACTGCCTATACTGTCTGCGGGTAAGGGCACTGCCCCAGAACAATTGCAGAGAAGCGCTCGTCCTGGTCGCATCCGGCAGAGTTTGCGCCCAGGCGCTCGACGCCGCGGACCACGAGCCCGAAGCCATTGTCGCGGGCAAATCGCGCCTTCTCAAGCAGCGCTTCGACATGACTGCCAGTACGGGCGCACCTGATGGCATACGAAGACATTGACGTCGTTGTCATCGGCAGCGGCGCGGCCGGCGGGATGGCTGCTTGGAACCTTACCCGCAAGGGTGTCAGGGTCTTGATGCTCGAAGCCGGAAACAAGGTCGAGCGCAACCAGTTCTGGTCCCACGTCAAGCCCTGGGAAGCGCGTGCGCGCCGCCGGCGGGGGGATTCACCGCCGGACTGGCTAGGAACTGCGCTGAGGGAAAGCCCCTATGACACCCTGCCCGGCAAGGGGTTTTGGCTGGCCCGCGTCTGGGGCGTGGGCGGAAAGACCAACATCTGGGGCCGCGTCTCCCTGCGCTATTCCGATCTGAACTTCCAGGAGCCCGCCAAGGATGGCTGGGAGATCCCCTGGCCCATTACCTACAGGGAGATCGCTCCGTACTACGACAACGTCGAGAAGAAGATTGGCGTCTGCGGCGGCGATGACGACACTCCCTGGCTTCCGGGCTCGTCAAACCATCTGCCGCCGCCGAACCTGCGTTGCGGCGAAGTGCTGTTGCGTAAGGCCGCCACCCGGATCGGGCATCCCGTCGTGCGCATCCGCCGGGCCGTTCTCACCCAGCCTCACAACGGACGCAGCCCATGCCACTACTGCGGCGCTTGCGAGCGCGGATGCGACATCGGCGCGTTCTTCAACTCGTTCGACTATCTGCTGCAAGACGCGCTCGAGACCCAGAGGCTCGAGCTGGTCCAGAACGCACTTGTCGAAGAGATTCTGGTGAACGACGAAGGGCTCGCGTCCGGTGTCCGCTACTTCGATCGGCTCACCGGCGCCGAGCGGACCGTGCCGGCCAGGCGGGTGGTCGTATCGGCCTCGGCCGTCGACTCCACGCGCTTGCTGCTCAACTCCAGGTCACGTCAACACCCCAACGGGCTCGGAAACGGCTCCGACGTCATCGGTCGCTACTTGGTCGAGCAGTTCCGGGTGCAGGTGCAGGGCTTCGCGCCCGAGCTGATCGGCGCGCCGGCGTCGAACGACGACGGCATTTCGGGCGGACACATTTACATCCCCAGATTCGAGCCGACCGATGAGACGCGCGGCTACCTGCGCGGCTTCGGGGTCCCGATCTCGGGCGTGGGTTGCGCCTCGAACGCTAGCTTCGCCAAGAGCCTGGACGGTTTCGGGCTGACTTACAAGCAGGCCATCAAGGAACTATACCCGGCGCTGTTCAAGCTGCTGCCTTACGGCGAAGTCCTGCCCTACAGGCACAACCGCATTTCGGTCGAAGGGACGCCGAACGACCGCTTCGGTTACCCGCTGTTCAGGATCGAGTACGACATCGGCGAGAACGAGCGCAAGATGACCTCGCGCATGTACGACGTGATCGAGGAGATCCTGCACGAGATGAAGGCCGAACCGATGCCGTACAAGCGCGGGAAGATCGAAACGCTAGGAACGTCGATTCACGAGCACGGCACCTGCCGCATGGGCGACGATCCGAAGCGCTCGGCGCTCAACAAGTTCAACCAGATGCATGAAGTCAAGAATGTCTTCGTCATGGACGGCAGCTCGTTCCCGACGGCGACCGAGAAGAATCCGACGCTGACGATTCTGGCGCTGGCGTGGCGGGCGAGCGACCACCTGGCCGAGCAGATGAAGCGCGGGGAGGTCTGAGGCGTCGGCCCAACGCGGAGCATCACCAGTGTTCGCACCGGACCCGACCCGGCTCGATCCCCGCTGCGGAAGTGCCCCAATCGGCCTCGTCTGCCTATGACCGGTTCGTAGCCGCGAACGGGTCGCGAGTTCGCAGTTCCGGGAACAGCGAGAAATCGCGGTTTCGGGTGAGCAGCGCTTCGACCCCGTGGGCTACGCATATCGCTGCAATGCGGGCATCGTGCACCACCCCGCCGACCACATGGGGGCGATCCACGAACCGGCCCAGAATGGCCGGGAAGTTGCCAGTCTCGCCGATCATCCGGTTCGATGGCGACTCCGCCCACGCTTGGAACTGGCGCCATGCCTGGCTCGGCGTTGATGCCATGTCCTTCCAGAGGCGGCGGTTCGTCACCACACTCAGGAACTCGAAGCAGCACGGCCACGGAATTGCCCATGGCTGATTGCCCTCGGCCAGTCCCGCCATGACCTGGTGCGCTTGGTCGCCCAAGCGCGCCTCGCGACGGTGCGCGTAGACGAGGAGATTGGTATCGACGGCAATCACCGGGATTGTCGACCTTCGTAGATCAACTCACGCACGTCAGGCCATGCGTACCCCTCGAGGGGATCGGGGCCGTTCGGATCGCCCACTCTTAGGTCAGGTAGAGCGTAGCGGCTCCGGGGAGGCGGAGCATCAAGGACGCGACGGAGCCCATCCTCAACGACGGCGCGTAGCGGACGTCCTGTCTTCCGCGCGTGATCCTTGGCTCGAACGAGGATTTCATCGTGGATTTCGAGCGTCGTCTTCATGGCACCATATTACCCATATAATATGATATGGGAATGCCATAAGCCTAAGGCTTCCCGCATGCCGATGGGCTGGAGCGTCACCGTCTCCGCCCGGTCTCCTAACTGCGGCTATAATCGCTTTTTCCAGCGAGTGCGCTGGCCTCTCAAAACGGTGCGCAACGAGTAGCCGCCCAGCAGCGGTTTGTGATTGTTCTCGAGGCAAGCCTGGCAGCCGGGCCCTGGAAACGGATTCGGTGCGGAGGTCACAGACTGGATCCGCATGTACCAAGACGCCACAACGAATGGCCGGCGTGTCGTTGTCGTCGCTCCGATGCCGCCAGAGAAGAGCGCGTACGCGCTAGCGCGCTACAGCCGTTCTCCAGACTCGGTCGTCGACAGCCTGGAGTGGGTGCGCGGCCATAGTTCCGAAAAGTTCCTCGACAGCTTCTATTTCCAATACGGGCATGCCTCGATCGCCGATCTCGGCCACTGCATTTTCTGCTTCGAGGGCGTATCCGAGCTTGCGGCGATCGAGATCGAGGACGAGCCGCTCTGGGACGGCCAGGCGAAATCCAGCCGCTACCAAGACTTCTCGCGAGGCGCGGCGGTTGTTCCTGACGAGTTGGCCGGCACGGAGTTCGAGGGCGAATACGCAGGTGCGGCCACCGCCTTGGTCGAAGCGTATCTCGAATTGCACGGCAGGCTCAGGTCCCATCTCGAGGAGCGCCACCCCCGGCCGGCCACGATGAAGCGCGGTGCCTATGCGCGCACCATCGGCGCACGGGCCTACGATGTCGCGCGCTACCTGCTGTTCGCCGGGATCTCGACCAACGTCGGTCAGGTTGCGAGCATACGGACCCTCGAGAAGCAAATGCGCCGCATGGGGGTGTCCCGTTACGGCGAGGTGAGGTCGCTCGCGGCCGAGATGCATGCCGCTTGCGCGGCCCCGCCGACGTGCGCTTGGGACGAATCGTCCCCCGGCGAGCCAATTGCGCCGACCCTCGCGAAATACGCCGACCCTGATACGGCGCAGTCCGAGGCGCTCGAGCGAGTGGAAGCTTGGGCGCGGCAGAATTTCGAGCCCGGAACCTACGAGCAGCCGCGAGATGTGGACCTGGTCCGCCCTGGCGACCCCCTTGACGAGACGGCCGCCACGTGGCTCTACGCGGTGACGGGCCATCCCTTCCGGGCAATTCTGGACTGCGTGAGCGGCTGGAGCCGCCGGCGTCGCCTCGAGGTGCTGGAAACAGCGCTGGAGGGCCGGAGCCGTCGCGACGAACTGATGAATCCGTTCCGTAGCGGCTACCGTTACATCTTCGACATCGTCTGCGACATCGGAGCCTTCCGCGACATGCACCGCCACCGCCGCTGCCAACAGGTGCGCCAGAAGTTCGGCGACGGCCTAGGCATGGAGCGCCCGTCCATGGTGGACGAGGCCGGTGCGGGCAGGCTCTTCGACGAGGCTCTTGGATCGGCGACTGCCGCTCGCCGGCGGATCGGGAAAGTCTCCGAACCAGCCAGCCATTACCTGCTTCCTTTCGCGGCTCGCTGCCGCTCGCTGTTCAAGATGGACTTCGCCGAGGCCGAGTACATCGCGCGAGTCCGATCCGGGGTCAAGGGGCACATCTCGTACCGCAAGGTGGCATGGGAGATAAGGGAGCGTTTGCTGGAGGTGGACCCCGAGCTAGGCAAGCTGATTCACGCGACGCCGCCTTGGGAGGAGGACGCGCTGACGCGCTAGGGCGGTGATGATCCGAGGCGTAATCTTCGACCTCGACGGAACGCTCGGCGACACGCTGCCCGTCTGCTATCGAGCGTTCGCCAGCGTGCTTGGACGTCGGCTGGCTCGCAAGTTCGAGGACCGGGACATCCTCGCGATGTTTGGCCCGAGCGAGGAAGGGATTTTGAGCGGCTTGTGTCCGGACGACGCCGAAGGGGCCTTGCAGGAGTACCTGCGGGAGTACAGGCTTGCGCACGTCGCCTGTACCAGCCCGTTTCCGGGAGTGCGAGGGGTCTTGGATTTCCTGCGCGGGCAAGGTGTCGAGCTCGCGATCGTGACCGGCAAGGGTCGCGGCAGCGCCCGCATCTCGCTGGACACGTTCCGACTCGGCGGCTTCTTCCCCTTGGTCGAGGCGGGCTCGCCCGTCGGGGGCGTCAAGCCTGCGTCCATGCGCCGGGTGCTGGACCACTGGGGCTTTCGCCCCGCGGAGGTCTTGGGCGTGGGCGATTCACCGTCCGACGTCCGTTCTGCCAATGAGGTCGGCATCACAAGCGTGGCGGCAGCTTGGGCGCCGGGCGCGGCTACCGAACAGCTGGCCGCTTGCAAGCCCGCCCGGCTGTTTCGTGAGGTCGGGGCCCTCCGAGCCTGGCTGGAGGAGACGGTGCCCGTGCTCACAGGATGAGCATGCAGTCGCCGTAGGAGTAGAACCGGTACTTCTCCCGCACGGCGTGCGCATACGCTTCCAGCACCAGGTCCGTCCCCGCGAACGCAGCCACCAGCATCAGCAGGGTCGACCGCGGGAGATGAAAGTTGGTGAGCAGGCCGTCCACGACGCGAAACCGGAAACCGGGCAATATGAAGAGCCCGGTTTCTCCCCGAGTCGGCCGCATCGGTCCCTCCGCCCGTGTTGCGGCGGATTCCAGCGCCCGCACGGCTGTTGTACCCACGGCGATAGTTCGGCGCGCCGCGCCGATGGCCTCGGCGGCCGACGGCGGCACGTCGAACCACTCCGAATGCATCGTGTGATCCTCGACGCGCGAGGCGGTCACCGGGCGAAAGGTGCCGAGGCCGACGTGCAGCGTGACGACGGCGATCTCCACACCGCGCTCCCTCAAGGTGCGGACAAGGCGCTTGTCAAAATGAAGTCCGGCCGTGGGAGCGGCGACGGAGCCGCCCTTCCTGGCGAAGACCGTTTGATAGCGCTTGCGGTCGGTGTCGTCGTCCTCCCGGCGGATGTAGGGCGGAAGGGGGACCCTCCCTCGGTCGTCCAGCAGCCGTTCGACTCCTGCGTCATCGAGGCCCGGGAATTCAACGATGCGGACGCCGTCCTCGAGGCGGTCCTGCACTACGGCCTCCGTCCCTCCCACGTCGATCGACGCTCCCACGCCGAGCTTCCTGCCAGGCCGAACTAGGGCGCGCCAGCGGCCCTTCCCCTGAGTGTCCCGGCCGAGAACGAGAATTTCCGATCTTCCACCCGGCTGGTCTGTCGCGGGCACGACCCGATGCCCGCGAAGACGGGCCGCCAGCACGCGGCTGTCGTTCACGACGAGACAGTCGCCTCGTCCGAGCCGGTCCGGAAGGTCGCGGAATCGCGCATCCGCCCAAGTCCCGGAACTGCGGTCGAGCACCAGCATGCGGCTAGCGGATCGCTCCGCTAGCGGCCTCTGAGCAATCAACTGCTCCGGCAGATCGTAGTCGAATTCGGCCGCTCGCAAGCCTCATTCTAGGAAGCCAGGGCATTGCGCGGGCTTGCGCGAAGCGTAATTCACGGAGCCTTAACCAACCTGCAACCTAGAGTTAACGGCCCACGCGCTAGGGTCGACCTAGAAGCGATGTCACCCAAGGTCGTAGTCATCGAGGACGACCGGGATCTCGCCGGCCTACTGCGCTACGCGTTCGAGCAAGAGGGTTTCGAATTCGCCGGAACTCACGACGGTCTGACAGCCCCGGAATTCTGCCTCCGGGAGCAGCCGGATGCCATCGTCCTGGACGTGATGCTCCCTGGAATGGACGGGTTCTCGGTTTGTAAGGAGCTCAGGGCGGACCCGTGCCTTCGGGAGACACCGGTTGTCTTCCTCACGGCCCGCACCCAAGAGGCAGACCGCGTCCGGGGCCTCGAGATCGGCGGCGACGACTACGTGGTCAAGCCGTTCTCAGTGCGGGAGCTGGTGGCCCGTGTGAAGCTGCGCCTACGGCGCCGCGGACGGCTCGAACCGGTTTACAGACTGGGCGGGCTCGAGCTGGATCAGGTCAGACGCGAGGTGCGGCTCGACGGTCGTGCGGTTTCCGTCACCCCCACGGAATTCCAGATTCTGGAGCGCATGCTTTGCCAGCCGGGACGCGTGTTCAGCCGCGACAGCCTTCTCAACGCCGTTTGGGGCGTGGCCTGCAACGTCACGGACCGTACGGTGGACGTTCACATCCGCCGGCTGCGCCGCAAGCTGGAAGCGGATCCGTCTCGGCCTCGGTATATCCGCTCTGTTCGAGGATTCGGCTATTCCATTCAGGATCCGGATTGAATTTCACGGAACCTTAACGCGAATGCAAATCGCACTTAACTTATTGGAAATACGTTAGTAACGAGGGCGGACTGGTCGGGTGAGCTGCAACGGGCTTCCCGCTGGTTCAGGCAGTTCGCCGTTCGTAGGAGTAACTCTGGCATGCGTGTACTTACAGCAAGCAAGTTCGCATTCGCCGCGTCGTTGGCGCTGCTTCTCTCCCTGAGCCCGGGAGCTCGCGGGCAGGACAACAGCGGCACGGTCCTCGGCTTCGTCTACGACGCGTCTACGGGCAACGCGATCCCGCAGGTGGAGGTCGAAATGACCGGCGAGGTTACGGTCACCGCGATCACGACGATCGAGGGCAGCTTCATGATCGAGGGTGTCCCAGCCGGTTCGTACACGGTCAGCTACAAGTCCGCGAACCATCAGGCCGTTAACGTCGAGGGGCTGGAAGTGCTTGTCGGCGAGATCGCCGACGCCAGCACCGTGATGTCCGCAAAAGGCGAGACGACTGTAGTGGATGTCGTGGCCAAGGTGGTGGCTTCGGTGGCGACCCAGGAAGCGATGCTTGTTGAGCGCAGGCTCGCATCGACGGTTTCCGACACGATCAGCGCCGAAGAGATCCGCGGCGGCACGTCATCCGACGCGTCCGAGGCGATCGAGAAGGTCACTGGCGTGACGACGATGAACGACTTCGTATTCGTACGGGGTTTGGACCCGCGCTATAGCGGTACGACGCTGAACAACGCCTTGCTGGCAAGCACCGAGCCCGAGCGCCGCGTCGTTCCCCTCGATCTCTTTCCGGCCAGCCTGATCGACAGCATCAAGGTCCAGAAGACCTACTCGCCTGACCTGCCCGGTGAGTTCTCCGCAGGCCTTGTTCAGGTCGAGACGACCGAGTTCCCGACTCGCCCGACGCTGAACGTGAGCTACTCCATCGGATACAACAGCCAGACGCAGGGACACAGGTTTCTCGACTACCCTGGCGGCGGCCGCGACTTTTTCGGCTTCGACGACGGCAAGCGGGGCCTGCCCGGCGTAATTCCCTCGGACAAGCGGGTGGACCGTTTCACTTTCAGCCGCGACGAGCTGCAGGAGTTCGGCCACGCCTTCTCGAACAACTGGGAGCGCGTCCCGTACGACCTGAGCCGCCCTTCGATGAGCTGGAACATCGTCGCCGGCAACACGTTCGGCAAGCTGGGCGTAGTCGGAGCGCTGACATTCTCCAACTCTCTGCGGTCGATCTTCGACCAGCAGCGCAACTTCTACCTGCCGAACCCGCAGGCGGCGCTCGGCCAGGCCAACGCCGGCCCGCCCGTGCTGGCGAGCGAGTTCGACTACGACGAGTCGACGGAGTCGGTGCGTCTGGGCGGGGTGCTGAACGTCTCGTACCAGTTCACCCCGGCCAACAAGATCGCGGTGAAGAACTTCTTTTCCCGGGACACCGACGACGCAACGCGGTACTACGAGGGCTTCTACCAAGACTTCAACACCGACATCCGCAACCAGCGGCTGCGCTACATCGAGCGCACGATCCAGAACTCGCAGGTGCAGGGCGAGCACCTGTTCACTGGGCTGAACAATTCTGTCCTCAGCTGGGCGATGTCGTACTCAAAGGCGACGCGGGACGAGCCGGACCTGCGCGAGAGCCTGCAGATCTACCAGCCCCGCACCGACTCGTTCATCTTCTTCGACGACAGCCAGAGCGCCTTCCGGATGTTCAACGACCTGGACGAGACAATTCTCAATCCGAGCGTCGACATGCTGATCCCTTTCTACAGGGGCTCATTTAGCGGCGCGGTCAAGTTCGGCGCGAACTACTCGTCCCGCGGCCGCAATTTCCGGTCGCGCCGTTTCCGCTACAACCTGCGCAGGTCCCGCGGCATCGACCTGAGACTCTCGCCGAACGATCTCTTTTCGGAGGAGCATATCCACCCGAGGGGCTTCGAGCTCAACGAGACGACGCGCGTGACGGACGCCTACCGGGGCGTCCGCGACGTATTCGGCTACTACGGCATGCTCGAGCTGAACCTCGCCGCCAAGTGGCGCATCATCGGAGGCCTGCGGATCGAGGACGTGGACCAGGACGTCACCACGTTCAACCAGTTCCTGCCGTCGTCGGGCCGCGAGCCCGCGCCGTTCACGGCGACCAACTACCTGCCTGCGGTCAACGTGATCTACGCGATGACTCCCAAGCAGAACTTGCGCGTGGGATACAGCCAGACGGTCTCCCGGCCCGACTTCAGGGAGCTGGCCCGGTTCGGCTTCCTCAACGTAGTCGGCGGCCTCCAGACGATCGGCAACCCGGAACTGGTCCAGACTGACATTTCCAACTACGACGTGCGGTGGGAGTATTTCCCGGGCGGCAACCAGCTGCTCGCGGCCAGCTTCTTCTACAAGAACTTCGACCGGCCGATCGAGCGGACGATGATCTCCGCGGTCGCCCTGCTGCGCACCTTCTCCAACGCCAACGCCGCGAGGAACTACGGCTTCGAGCTCGAATTCCGGCGGGGCCTGAATTTCATGTCCCCGAAGCTGCGTGAGTTCGCTGTCTCGTCGAATTTAACCTTGGTCGACTCGAATATCGACCTCGCGGAGGTCGACAAGTCGCTCGTGCTGACGTCACTCAACCGCCCGATGCAAGGCCAGTCGCGCTACGTGGCGAACGTCATTGGCGAGTGGTCCAGGCCGAAGGCACGCAGCACGGCCCGGTACTACCTGAACTACTTCTCGAGCCGGATCACCGACGTCGGAGCGTTCGGGCTGCCGGACGTCATTCAGGACGGGCTGGCGACGATGGACGTTGTCTACGAGTTCACGCTGAAGGGCGACGACCGCTGGAAGCTGCGCCTCGCCGCCGAGAACATCAATAACGCTCGCTGGTTCCTCACGCAGGGCGGCGAGACGTTTCTCGGCTACCGGGAGGGACGGACCTTCACGGTGGGGACGAGCTTCCGGGTCTTCTAAGCGACCCGCGATCCCGGGCGCGGCCTTCCCCGTCCGTGCCCACTCCTGCCTGTCGCCACTCGGACCGCGGCAGCGGCCGAGGTGTTGTCGCTCGGTGCCGGCATTCGCCAGGCATCCGGATTCGATGGCTGCGGAATCGCCAAGCCACCGCCACTCTGCGAATCCGGGGCCATCAAGACTGTGCGAGTTGCCAGCTTCGGGGATTCGATCAGGGAAGGCCGTCGAAAACCACGAGCATCCAGTAAAGACAGATCTGACATGTCCTGCCAATCGGATGGGATCCGCATATTTGGCTGGTCTGGCGCCACACTCAAGGGAAGCGATTGCTAGTTACAAGATCAATGGACGATGATCAATCTGTAGATATCATGGTTGATCGATATACAAAATAGTTTTCATACCGACCACTCAGAGGGGACTAGATCTTTGGAAAACTGTCCAATTGACATTCCATGAATTCTGTCGCGCAGTCATAGAATCTTCGAACTATATATACCTTCTGTTTCAATCACCGACACAAATTCCGTTGCATACAGCAGCCTCAATACGGGGTTGATCTATATTTTGGCCAGAACATCACGGAAATAATCCAATTATTTACTGCATATTGATCCGACGGATGAGCGCATTTGGATCGCTTGAAATCGCCCGGTTTGCATTGCCTCCATTGGTCTGCTCGGCCGAAGATCCGGTGCTCCATCCGGAGTGATAGACTTGGATTTGGCGATGGATTACGACGTCTTGGTGATTGGCAGCGGGCCCGGCGGTTACGTGGCTGCAATCCGGGCGGCCCAGTACGGCCTCAAGGTCGGGGTCATCGAGAGGGATCCGCACCTGGGGGGAACCTGCTTGCACGTCGGATGCATTCCGACCAAGGCGTTCCTGCACTTTGCCGAAGTCTACGAGTCGGTTCTCAACGGCGGCGAAATCGGCATCCTCGCCGACAATCTCTCAATCGATTTCGAGGCGATGGGAAGGCGGAAGGGCCAGATTGTCGGAAAGCACGCTACCGGCATCCGGCAACTCTTCAAGAATCACGGGATCGACACGATCCAGGGGTTCGGGTCTCTCCAGGGGCGTAGCGCAGTGAAGGTCGTCGGTGAGGAAGGCGAGAACACCCTGAAGGCATCGCACATCATCCTTGCAACCGGTTCCGAAGCCCGCATGCTTCCCGGACTCGATCCGAGCTCGGAACGAGTCCTGACGAACGTGGAGATCCTCGATCTCAAGCAAGTTCCAGGTTCGCTTGCGATCGTCGGGGCCGGAGCGGTGGGTGTCGAGTTCGCCTCGATGTTCCGCAGCTTCGGCGCGGATGTCGCCGTTTTCGAAATGCTGCCGAGGATCGTTCCGCTTGAGGACGAGGAGGTCTCGGCCGGCCTCCTGCGGGCGTTCCGTTCCAAGGGGATTGATGTGTTCCCCGGTACCGGCGTGGAGGATGTCATCGAGACAGCAACAGGGATGGAACTGGCGTTCTCCGCGAAGGGCGGTGAGCGGCAGGTCCGCGAGTTCGAAAAGCTGCTGGTCGCCGTGGGCCGCAAGCCGAACACCGATCGAGTCGGCATCGAGAACACTGCCATCGAGACGGACCGGGGCTACATTCCGGTGAACGGCTACATGGAGACGGCCGAGATGGGTGTATACGCGATCGGGGACATCGTGGCCGGCTCGCCGCAGCTCGCCCACGTCGCGTCCTCGGAGGGAATGCTGGCCGCCGCTCGCATCGCAGGCAGGGAGGCCCGGCCGATCGACTACAACCGCAACCCGAATTGCACTTACTGCGAACCTCAGATCGCCAGCGTGGGCCTGACCGAGGCGAAGGCGCGTGAGGCCAGCCAGCGGGTCAAGGTTTCGAAGTTCCCGTTCGCTGCGAACAGCAAGGCATCGATCCTGGACAGCCGGGCCGGGTTCGTCAAGGTCATCGCCGACGAGGAGTTCGGCGAGATCCTTGGCGTGCATATTCTCGGCCCGCAGGCGACCGAGCTGATTCACGAGGCCACTGTTGCCATGCAAAGCGAGGCCACCGTGGAATCGATGCGCGCGACAATTCACGCGCATCCGACCTTGTCGGAAGCCGTTCTCGACGCCTTCAACGGTATCTACGGGCAGGCTATCAATGCCTGACGCCGTGGTGGCTTCCAGCGAGTCTGACGCCGGTAGGCCGGCATCCGGAGCCCCGCCGTGCGAGGTCCGCGACCTCGGCAGGATCGGGTACAAGGACGCGTGGGAAATCCAGCTGGATTTGGTGCGTGCCCGCAAGGCGGACACGGTATGCGACCAGCTGGTCCTAGTCGAACATCCACCGACCATCACGCTTGGCCGCAATGCCGTCGCCGCGCATGTTCTGGCCGATACGAACCGGCTTCGAGCGCTCGGAATTGATGTTCAGGAAACCGACCGCGGGGGTGATGTGACCTACCACGGGCCCGGCCAGGTGGTCGCCTATCCCATCCTGGACCTGAAGGCATGGCGGCGCGATGTCGGCGCCTATCTGCGGGCGCTGGAGGATGTCATGATCGCGACACTGCGCGACTTCGGGATTTCGTCGCAACGTGTGGAGGGCCTGACCGGAGTATGGGTCGGGGATGCGAAGATCGGGGCACTCGGCGTTCACCTCAGCCGCTGGGTCACGTCGCACGGGCTGGCACTCAATGTCGCCACCGATCTAGGCCATTTCGGATTGATCGTGCCCTGCGGCTTGGCCAAGCCAGTCACCTCGATCGAGCGGGTTCTCGGTCGCGCGCCGAGCCGGGAGACGGTCACCCGGACACTGGCCATGCGATTCGGCGAGATATTCGGCCGCGCGATGATTGGCGCGGCATCCGAGAACTAAGATTGAATTTGGGAGCTTGAGAGCGAGGTAAGGCGGACATGGGCGAAGTCGTCATGCCCCAGATGGGGGAGAGCCTTGTCGAGGGGACCATCACCAAGTGGCTGAAGGAGCCCGGAGACAGGGTGGAGCGCGATGAAGCGCTCTTCGAGATTTCGACCGACAAGGTCGATTCCGAGGTGCCGGCACCGGATTCCGGCGTTCTGGAGGCGATCTTCTTCCCCGAGGGCGAGACCGTCGAGATCAACACGGTGGTGGCCGTCATCGGCGACGGCTCGAGCGTAGGCCAGCACGGGACGCCGGCTGCGAGTGTCGCACCCGTAGCGGAGCCCCCCCCTCCCGCTCCCAGGCCCGCCTCTCCTCCGCCAGCGCCAACCCCTCACGCGGAAGTTCCGCGGGAGCCAGGGCAGCGAATCCGAAGCTCGCCGTTGGTGCGTCGCATCGCCAAGGAGAAGGGCATCGACCTCGCCGCGCTCGGAAAAGGAAGCGGAGCTGGCGGACGCATCACCAAGAAGGACATCCTGGACTACGTCGAAAGACAGGAGCGCGCGGACTCCCAGCTGCAGCCTGCCACAGCGTTCCCTGACGTGCCCGAGGCCCGGTTCGGGGAATTTCAGGTCGAACCGCTGAGCAGCATGCGTCTGAGCATCGCGGAACACATGGTGCGGACCAAGCGGGTTTCGCCGCATGTCTCCACGGTCCATGCCGTGGACTGCACCAAGATTGCCAGCCTTCGCAGCGCCGCCAAGGACCGGTTCCTGGAACAGAACGGCATCAAGCTCACCTACATGCCGTTCTTCCTCCAGGCAGTTGCCTCCGCGCTCAAGGCCTACCCCGAGGTGAATTCCTCGCTTGACGGTCGGAACCTCGTCAAGCACAGGGAGATCAATATCGGCATCGCGGTCGCGCTGGACGGGGGCTTGATCGTGCCGGTCATCCGCAATGCGGACGAGAAGAGCGTGCTGGGCCTCCAGCGCGCGGTGAACGACCTCGCTGTCCGGGCTCGTTCGAAATCGCTCAAGCCGGACGAGATATCCCAAGGGACGTTTTCCATTTCGAACTACGGCAGCTACAACTCGCTGCTCGCCACACCGGCCATCAACCAGCCGCAAGTCGCGATTCTCGGCACCGGAGCCGTGACCAAGACACCGGTGGTGATCAATGACGCTATCGCGATCCGCTCGATCTCCTACTTGACGTTGAGCTTCGATCACCGGGTGCTCGACGGGGCGACCGGCGACTCGTTTCTCGAGCATGTCCGGGAGATCATCGAGAACTGGAATGCGCCGGTGCTCTGAGCTTCCGACGGTGCTGGCCGCGAGCCCCTGCTAAGCTTCGACAGCGATGCGTGTCCTGGTTCCCAACCTCGGCTCGACCTCGCTGAAGTTCAAGCTGCTTGAATTTCCCTCGGAGCGGCAGCTCGCCGCGGGCCGCATGGAGCGAATCGGCCGCCCGGGCGGCGACGCGGCCAGCTATCGCGAGGCGATCGGGTCCGTTCTGCGGGAAGTAGGGTCCGTCGATGCGGTGGGATTCAAGGCGGTGCATGCCGGTCCCGGCTACCGGGGAACGTTTCCCGTCGACGACAGCCTGCTCGCTGCGCTGGAGGAATACGAGCCTGCCGCTCCGCTGCACAACGGAATCTATCTCGAGGGCATCCGGGAGTTTCGTGCGCTCCGACCCGATTTGCCGCTCGTCGCCGTGATGGAGACAGGCTTCCACGGCACTGTTCCGGACCACGCCAGCACCTACGGGCTGCCGGAGGAATGGCGGCAGGATTTCGGAATCCGTCGCTACGGCTTCCACGGAGCCTCGCACCGATCGATCGGCGAGCGGGTGCCGAAGTTCCTGCGGAGCGAAACGTCCGGCCTGCGGACCATTTCGTGCCACTTGGGCGGGAGTTCGTCGATCTGCGCGATCCGTGACGGCCGCTCCTGCGACGTCACGATGGGATTCTCCCCGCAGACAGGCCTCGAGAACGCGACGCGCCATGGAGAGCTAGATCCGTTCGCGGTGCTTTTCCTCATGGAGCGGCTGGGTCTCACGGTGTCGGAAATGCGAAGGCGTCTCGTGAGCGACGGCGGACTGGCAGGATTGTCGGGGATTGCGGGCGGGGACGTCAGGGACATCGAGGCCGCAGCCGCTGACGGCGACCGCGATGCGGAACTGGCTTTGGCAGTATTCGCCTACCAGATCCGCAAGACAATTGGGGCCTACGCGGCGGCGATGGGCGGGCTGGATGCTCTGGCGTTCACCGGGGGCATCGGGGAGAACTCGGCCCCGCTGCGTGAACGGGTTTGCAATGGGCTCGAGTTCCTCGGGATCGAGCTGGATCCGGCCAAGAACGCCGCTGCCGTTCCGGACTGCCGCATCGGGCGCAGCCGGAGCGTCGTTGCCTGCCTGGTGCTGGCCGCCCAGGAAGAGGCGGTGGTCGGTCGTGAGGTCTACCGGCTACTGAGCCGCGCCTAGATCTCTGGCTCTCTGGTGGGTGCGGCTAGGCCCGGCGGCGGGACGTTCGCGGTTCGCTCAGGGCAGCAAGAGAATCCCTTTGGCCAGGGCGATGAGTGCAACCACCACGAGTGCGGCCACAGCCAAGCCGTCGAGGTCGATACGAAAGCGGCGATAGAAGCCTGCGAGGCCTTGCCCGGTTCTCAGGTCGAACAGGTGGACGAAGAGCAACGCGTTCCCCGGCTTGTTGTCCGCGACTTCCCGTTCCGCACTCGCATCCCAGCGCGACGCGCGGTCCAGCCTTTCGTAGAACGGCTTCAAGCGGGTCTCGGACTCCGGTGGGGTCGCCAGGCTCGCCACAGCCAGCGCGACGAATCCGGCGAGCAACGCGATTCCAAAATTGGCCGCCTCCCATTGAAGCAGGACACCGTATTCCCGGTAGGTAAGCCAGAAGAAAAGGGCTGAGGAGACGACAAGGCTGGCAAGCGCTCCCCACCGGTTCGACCTTCTCCACGAAATCGCCCCGAACATGCTGATCCCCATGAAGGCGGCGATTGTCTCCGTGAACAGGAATGCCTGCAGAACGCTGCCCACGTAGAGGCCGAACACGACCCCCAACAGGGTAATTCCCACGCCGGCGAAGCGGCCCGACCATAGGTAGTGGCGGTCGCTGCGATGCTTTGCCACGTAGCGTCGGTAGAAATTCTGGGTGAACAGCGCCGCGCTATCGACCATAAACGCCGATCCCGTCGACATGTTCGCCGCGAGCACGCAAGCGATCATCAGCCCCAGGCCCCCGGGGAAGAGCAGTTCGCGCGTCGCGTATCCGAACGCGTCCTCGGGATCGCCGAACGCCGCCTCGCCGCGTTGCACGAGCAGCGTTGCAACGATGATTCCGACCAGCGCCCAGCCGATTGTGCAGAAACGCTTGATGAAGTTGCCGTAGGCCATGCCAATGCGGCACGAGCGCTCGTCCCTGCCAGTGCCGACGCTCGCGAGGATATGCGGCTGCGCGACGATCCCGATCAGTCCGTTCAGCGTGAGCATGACGATCGTGAAGACGCCGACGTCCCCTGGAGTGACCATGGACAGCATCCCGGGATCGAGCGTGTCGCGGATCCCGGTGAACCCACCGGTCTCGCGCAGGCCGATCGGGATCAGGAGGAAGCTCAGCGCGACGATGAACAGGCTCTGGACAAAATCGGTGTAGGCGGCGGAGACCAGGCCCCCGACGAAGCTGTAGAGGAGGAACGTGGCGGTCATGGCGAGCACGACGGCGTTTGCCGACACCACTTCGCCGGAGGCCACGCTCACCAGCTTGCCGGCGCCCTTCAGCATCGCGCCCATATTGAAGGTGAAATACGCGAGGGCGAAGACCGTATAGACCGCGCCCATCCAATCTCCGTAGCGGTCCTCGTAGACCTCGCCAGTGGTTGTCCGGCGAAATCGCCGGAAGAGCGGCGCGAGGATCCAATAGAAGGGCGTGATGAAGAGGTTCTTCCACTGGTACCAGATGCCGGCGTAGCCGGACTGGTAGACCTTTCCGGCCAGCGACACAGGCATTTCAGCGTGCGTCCCCACTCCGAGAGCCTGGCCGATCACGAGCCAGACATTGAAGCTCCGGTTGCCGAGGAAATAGTCGGCAGTCTTCTTGACACGGCGGGCGGCAAGCAACCCCACCGCCACCATCCCAGCGAAATAGAGCGCGATCACCGCCCAATCGATCGACTCCAGGCTCGTTTCCATGCCGCGAGCCGTCCATTATACGGACGCGCCGGATCCGTTGCGTTGCGAATCCCGGCGCTGCGGGGAACCGTATGCCGGACCCGCGCAACAAATGATCCGAGCGGTCAACTCCGTGCCGCGCGTCAAGCCCTCTTGGTTGATCACCGTGACAGATGGTGACCACGGGTCGAATTCGGCGGCCCGCCCGGATGGGCCAGACGACCGGGACGGAGAACCGATCCAAACCGGGCTAGAAAAGGGTGGAGACGGCTTCCAGTGGGGTGATCGCCGGAATCGGAGAGAGCCTGTAGTCTCTGACGTTTCGCGTGACGATGTGGCGCGCTTTGCACGAGCGTGCAGCTGCGACTTGCATCGCGTCCTCGAAGTCGCTCAAAGGCAGCGTTGTCGCGTACCGCAGTACTGCAGTGTCGACCGGCGCGACTCCGACATAGCCCAGCAACTCCGACACAAATCTGCGAGTATCCGCAGTTCCGCGTGTCGAGGCCACGAGATAGTAGAAGTTCGAAGCGGTGTGCCATGCGATGAACGCGCTTCCCGGGCGCTGCTCGAGTCGATCAAGGAGTTCGCACGCTGCATCTGCGTGAGGGTTCCGATCCAAGGCTACGTCAATGAGAACATCCGTGTCGATTAGCATCAGAGGTACTTCCGCGCAAGCGCCTCGTATCGAGCGTCATCCCGGTGTGCCTCCTCGAAGCGACCCCGCCACCGTTCCGAGAACTGAGCAGTCTCCTCCGACGCGACAGCCCGCAGCGACGCCTCGACGAGGGACGACAACGACACGCCACGCATTCGGGCATAACGCTTGGCCCGAGGCAGCAGTTCGCTGTCCACGGTGATTGTCAGTTTGCGTTTCATACTTGTTGTCGCCAACAGATGCCATTATACGTATATAGCTTGACCAGCATACGTATATTCCTGCGATGCACCGCCGGCCTGAACGTTGCTTCAGTTCTTGGCTTCCCATCCACGCTGCGACGATCCCACTGTCGATATGTTGCGCACAGGCCTGAGCGTTGGCCGATGCCGCCACCCTCCCGCTTTCTAGGTTGGCACCGGTCACTACGGCTAGAAGTCAAGAAGCGAGAGTTCTTCCGGGTCGTCCCACTGCCGAGTGAACAATGAGCCGTATCTCATCAGGGCCTCGAAATCGGCCGGTTTCGCCTTCTCGAAGAGAAGCAGCGTGTACACACGGTTCACCGCGGGCTTCATGATGTTCTTCATCTCGGATTGAGTGATCCGGGAGTAGCGGGACTCGCTTGAACAGGTAGGGCACTCGAAGCCCGCATGAACATTCTCAAGCGGACCGTTGCGAAACACCGGGGCTACGATCGCCTTCGCTTCGCGCGAAAGCGGTTCTGGATTGCTTGCCATTCGATTGCTCCAACAATGACGGGTTGCGGGATGACGAGTCGAGGACTCGTATCGTGGATCCGTCCGCGATGCCGAAACCCGACGACGCAGCAGAGGATCGCACTGCCTTGCCCCAATGCTCGCACGGGCGACGAGCCTGGGGACGTACCTTTGAGGGACTCGCGTGGAGCCGTCGAATCTCGAGGGCGCGAGGCACCAGCCAGGTCCCTGAACCGATCAAATCCCGCTTGGTTGCCGCATTCACACCTGCCTACGCCGCACAGGACCGATAATTGGAGGCGTGGAGACGGATTTTCGGCTCGCCCGTTTCAGCCGCCGTCTCTTGGACGCTGCCGACGATGACTCGCGATACAGGCTACTGATGCATGACGTGCCTCGGCGTTTCCACCAGCTGACGCGCGAGCTTCAGATCGTAGCGATCGAGAGGATCCTCCCCCCTTAACGCAGACCCGGCGGGACGCGCTGCTTGCCGCAGTGACAGAGCACATCGCTCCGCTGCACGCCCACCCCGTTCCGGAGTTGGTCGACGAGCCAGACCGGTTCCTCGACCTTCCGTGGGTGATCGCTTCGGTTCCCGCAGTCGATGTAGCTTCGGTTCTGCACGCCCCTGCGGCGTTCATCCGCCACGGCGTCTTCCCCGCCCCGCGGGATCTAGACGGGCGTGGAGGAGAGAGGCATGAATGGGTTCCCTGAAGAGGACCCTCGGTTCGACTAGGAAGCCATCGAGCAGGCATTCGACGCGCTGTCAGACCGTCTGCGCTAGCGCGGAGTGCGGGCGACTGTTTATATCGTTGGGGGGTTGGCGATGATCCTCACGCACCGCTGGAGCGAGACTACGCTCGACGTGGATGCGTTGATCATGGACCCCCGGGATACGGTGCTGGATGCCGCTCGGGAGGTCGCGTGCGCTTACGGCCGTGCTGATGATTGGATGAATGACAGGGTTCGAACTGTCCAGCATATGCCGCGCCGGCCTGACAAGAGAGCGATCACGCTCTACGATTCCCCCTATCCGGCAGTGACAGGCGCGTCTGCCGCCTACCTACTTGCCATGAAGGTTCGAGCGGGACGGCAGAGCGACGAGAATGACATCAAGAATCTCCGGCGGCGACTGGACGTGCGAACCATGAGCGAGGTGCGTGAGATCCACAACGCGCTGTTCCCAAACAGTCCCCTTCCGCCAAGGCAGGACGTGAGCGCGATGGTCCTGCTACGTCGAGTTTTGGGAGAGGATCGGAAGGGGCGAGCCGCTCTTCGAAAGGCAGAAGAACGCCAAAGACGTGGCAAGACCGTCCCGGAGAGCTGACGTCTGGCCGCTATGCGCCAGGATTTGCATGACGTGTTGCCACGCTCTGAAGGTTGTCCGTGCCAAGCGAGTCCACGATCGGTCACGGTGCAACTGTCGGCTAGGATTCTCGAGCGTAAGCTACGTCATAAGAACGATCTACGGATCGACGGACAAGAGGAGAACTGTTCAATTCGCGTTCAAGAATGCATCCCAAGACCAGTCTCCAGCGCTCGGGTTAGGCGCTCCACAAACCAGTGGTCCGATTCCCGCTAGCCCCGAGGATCGCCCGAATTCCGAACACGGCTGCACTCGCCGCTATGCCGGCTGGTACCGGTTGCAGCCAGCCGCCCAGCGCGTCTGGTGCCATTAGCGCCAGTCCGGCCGCTGCCAGGGAGCAGCCGATGGCGGCAAGCGCCGTCCTTTGACCAGGGCCGTTCCAGAACAAGCCGGCCACTAGCGGCACGAGCAGCGTGAGCGTCAGGAGGCTGTAGAAGAAGCCGAGCGCCGAAAGGATCGAGCGGAACCATCGCGCCAACAGGATTCCCGTGACGCCAGCAGCAATGGCCGTTCTTCGCGTCCACGCCAGCAGGGCCGCGTCGCGGAGGCGGCCACCTGATAGCGGCTCAATTACGTCCCGTGCCGCCGAGGTGGTCATCATGTAGAGCACGGCGTCCGCCGAGCTCACCTCGGCCGAGAAGACGGCAGCCAGCATGAGCGCGCCCAGCCATGCCGGTGCCACCTCGCCGAAGAGCCGGACCAGCGCCAGGGCCGGATCGTCCAGATCTGGAAAGTGAACGCGAGCGACCATGCCGAGCAGGACTGGGAGGAACGCATAGCCGAGCAGCGTCGCACCTTGCAAACCGACGCCGCTGCGCACGGCACGCTCGTCTCTCGCTCCGAAGAGCTTCTGAACAAGGCCGGGCGAGACAACAAACGCCGGTGCCAGCATTAGGACCAGTTGAGCGGTGCTCGCGAATCCAGCGCCTCCGACGGACAATGAATGTCCGCCCGGTGCGGATCGGGTAAGTGCCGTCCAGCCGCCGCTGTCGCCAAGCGCCCACGGCACCGCGATCCCGAATCCGGCCAGCTTCACGGCAACCTGCAACGTGTTCACCCAGGCGACGGACCGCAGCCCACCCATCATGAAATAGAGGGTTGCGACGCAGCCGCCGAGAACGACGCCCCACGCCTCCGGCACACCGGCGACGACATGCAACACCAATCCCGCAGCGATAATCTGCCCGGCAAGGATCGCAGGCGCACCGCAAAGCAGGATTGCGGCGATTACAAGGCGCGTCGCACGTCCGTAACGCATCTCGAGGAAATCCCCGACCGTGTAGAGGTCGAAACGCTTCGCTACACGGTGCAAGCGGGGTCCGATGGCGAACGCAAGCACGAGCGAGCCGATACCGGCCGAACCGACCCACCACCATGCTGGCAACCCATCCGTGTATCCGAATTCGGCCGCACCAACGGTGCTTCCTGCCCCGAGGTTCGCCGCGAGGAACGTCGAGAACAAAAGGGAGGGCGGCAGGTTCCGGCCGGCGACGAAGAAATCTTCGGCCCCGCGTAGAGAGCGGGACGCCCACGCTCCGACAGCCAGGAGCAAAAAGCAGTAGGCGATCAGGAAAGGGAGCACTTCGCGGGCGGACGGGTGATGCAAGTCTATCCGAGTGTCGGCAGGCGGGTGCCCCTCGGACTGGTGCAACTGGGCCCGCGATGTGCTAGGCGGCAACGCCTTGACGATGTAGCTTCATGGGGCTACATTTGAATGACATGAAGACAGTGGGCGTCCGAGAGTTCAAGAACCGTCTGAGTGCGTACCTCCGCATGGTGCAGCAGGGCGAGCGTGTAGCGATTACACATCGCGGGACTGTAGTGGCCCACTTGGGTCCCCCGACGCACGCCACCGAAGAAGAAGCCCACTCGGATCTACGACATCGAGCCCGTGTCGGAACCGTGCGCCTTGGCGCTCCGAACCGCCCGGATATCTATCCCAGACCGGCTGGGCGTTTGCCATCTCAGGTTGTGCAGGAACTGCTAGACGAGACTAGGGGTGACCGGTGACGCTCTACGCAGAGACGAGTGCGGTCGTGGCCTGGCTCCTCGACGAAGAAAGTGCTGGCCGTGCTGGCCGAGCCTGGTCGGAATTGGTCGGGGCCGATGCAGTCCACACCTCTGATCTGACGCTCATCGAATGCGATCGGACCCTTCGAAGAGCCGTGGCCACGAGGCGAATAGGAGCCAGCGAATCATTGCAATTCCACGCGGTCATCGACAGGGTATCCGCCTATTGGACCCTCCATGGCATGGATGCGGAGATTGTCCAGCGATCCCGTCGGTCGTTTCCGCACGAGCCGATCAGGTCGCTGGATGCAATTCACTTGGCAACGGCGCTGGCCGTTCGGAACCTGTCGCCCGGGGTGCAGGTCCTGTCGTTCGATGATCGGATTCGGGACAATGCGAGCGCCCTTGGCTTCGAAGTGGTCCCGGCGAGCAAGAAGCCGCGACGGCCCCGCTGACAACCTGCGATCCTGCCGGGTCGGCCAAGATCTGCAGCAGCGATGCACTCGACGAGATTGACGTTCGCCTCGACAAACAACATCGGTGGCGGTCGCTGCGGATCGGCTGGAGTCGAGGTCGGCAGTGTCGTGCTTAGGGCCCGGCCTTGGTGGCGGGTCGCTGGGGGAACGGACTTTTCGCCGTCTAATTCATGCCAACCGCGCAATTCACGACGAGCAAAGTGAGTGCGTCTCCCGCGACAGGTCACTACCTGCCGCTCCGGCGGCCTGGCACCGCCGCTCGGGAGCGCAGTTCGCCGATGTCCTGGCAGGTCAAGATCAGATCGATTCCCATTGCTTGCGTGAGATGCCTGCTTCGCGTAGAACCCGAATCAGTAGCCCACGACTGATTTCGCTTCGGTGTGGATTCGGTAGTCTGACGGTTCGCTCGGCTCGGCGCATGAACTGGTGACGCTTGCCGGAGAACGGGCCGTGATATCCCAACGACCGCAGACCGGCCAAAAGATCGCGCCGCTTGATAGGGCCGATCGGTGGCATCAAGCCACTTCTTGCCGCACCGTCAATTCGATTCCGTCGATCTCGGGGATGGACAGCCGCTCCGAAAGTCTAAGCAACAGCCACTCTTCCAAGACCTGCTTGAGTTCCGCGCGGCAATCCTCCAGCTTCGCGGCGTTCGCCCAGACTCCCTCAAGGGCTGGGATTCGACCGTAGTACGAGCCGTCGTCCTCAATTACTTCGAATGTTGCTCTACGCATGGCCGCGCGTAGGTATTCACTGAGCACCTCCCTATGATATCCCCAGCTTGATCGCCCAAAACCCTTGCATCCGCGCATGCACGAAACGTCGATAAAGATCATTGCAGGAGTCGCGTTCTGGGTGGACGCCGGGGAAATGATGCGGTTCAGACCCCGTGACGATATCGCGGGACTGACAGAGGGCCGATTGGTGCCGGAACTAGCAGCCGTTCTCAAGGCCAGTATTCAAGTCTTCAACGCCCGAGGCACCCATTTTTAGTACACGGCCAGCCTGACCGGATTCACGAGGGCCTACGACTACATCCAGCGCCCGTTCCGGCAGTAGTTGGAACAACGTACCTTCAGCCACGGGCTTGCCGGTGTACCGGTCGCTCAGAATCGGCATCGGCAAAAGCATGTCATGCAAGTAATCTGGTAGGTCTGGCAATGGAGCATGATTGTGGAACGTATTCAGGGATAGACTGCTCATCTATTTTCTTAAAATGCTGAACTACAATCACTTAGGCCACGGAAGTGGCGTCCCCAGCGGGATTCGAACCCGCGTTGCCGCCGTGAAAGGGCGGTGTCCTAGGCCGGGCTAGACGATGGGGACGCGAGCTGCAGAATGCCCGGAAGGCCTTCTTAGTTCGATCCTAGCATGCGCCGAACGGACCCGGGACCGGGTCTGTTCGCGAGGTTTCCCGCGACGTTCCGACTAGCGCATCGCGAGTTCAGGTTCCGAATCGACGGGCTGGGCCGCTACCAGATCTCCTTCGCTTAGTCCTGCAAGGATCACGACCTTGGTGTCGCTGACCGGTCCGATTTCAACCTCGCGCGCAACGAACTGATCGCCGTCCCGGACCCAGACGACGCTGGCGTCTCCCGACTCGGAGAGCGCGGCTCGCGGAACGACCAAGACGTTCTCCTGCTCCTCGATGATGATGTCGGCAGAGGCCGAGAGGTCGGGCTGGATGCGCTCATCCTTGGAAAGGATCTCGATCTCGACTGGAACTTGCTTGATCCACTCTCCGCGCGAGCCCATGGATCCCGGCGGCCCGCGGCGCCCGCCGCCGCCACCGCTGCCGGACACGGCCATGGCTCCCACGGCGCTAACGCGCCCGTCGAAGACATCATCCGGGTAGGCGTCAAGCCTCACCTTGACCGGGACACCGAGCCGTACCATCTGGCTGTCCGCCTGGTTGAGGTTGGCGTACACGGCCATATTCGAAAGGTCCACGACTCGCATGAAGAACGCGCCCCCGTAGATCTGGTCTCCGGGAGAGGCCTGCTGGAAATTCCCGCGCTGGAACATCGTCTCAATGACAACCAAGCCCCCGACCGGCGTGCGGATTCTCATCTTCTCGAAGTCTGCCTCCGTACGCTCCAAGCGTTTCCGATCCTGTTCGACCGTGAGGTCCAGACTTCGCGATTCGGCCTCGTTGGCGGTTTCCTGGAGATCCACCTCTGTTTCGAGTTGGGCCGTCGAGGCTCTGCCTTCCTGTGCCAGCAGGGCGAAGATCTCCGCTTGGATCTCGGACCTGACTTCCGCCGTCTGAAGATCGAGTTCTGCCTTCTCAGCCTCGGATCTCGTCGTCCTGTAGTCCTGCCGCAGCGTTTCCGTCGCGATCAGTATTTCGGCTTTCCTGGTCCCGGCTTGGGCCCTGGTCTGCGCCAGGCTTGAGGCGAATGTGTCGAGCTGATCCTGGGTTTGCTTGGATTCGAACTCCGCGACCACGTCCCCGGCTTGGACGATGCTGCCGGGCTCGGCGAGGTTCTGGATCGTAAGGGAAGACCCTCCTCCTCCACCTCCCCCGCGGTCTCGGCCCCCCCGCATCCTCGGGGCGCGGATCATCGCGAAGTTCGTGGCGCCGACCGTGCCGCCAATGCGAATCGACCGGGTGAAGTCGCTCTTCTCGGCAGCGACCGTGGCGACGGCGGTAGGCGCGGCAACGGCCTGCTGCGTGCCGCTCCCACGCAGGTATTGGTAGGCGACCACGCCCACGGCAATGCCCGCGACGATCGCTACGCCGATTCCCCACCCCGGCAAGCGTGGCTTCCCTTGCTGCGGATCCGGCACCGCTTCCGGACCCGGTCCCCGCTCCGGGGCGTCTAGAGGCTGCGGTTCCGCGGAAGAGAAGAATCGCGGCAGCCAAAACCAAGATCGGGGGGGCTGTGCAAAAGCTGGCATGGGTCTTCAGGAACTGGCCGTGCTGCTCCGGAGTATATGGCGTATTTCGCCGGCTCTTGGTTATCGTAACGGCCCGCCGGAACGAAGTCGACGCCTTGGCCGATGCCGTGTCGCCTGGCGGGAGGGCCATTCTGCAGCTCAAATGGTCCGGGTGCGCGGTTCCTGAGCTTGGTCACGAGGTGCAACAATGAATGAGCAAACGCGGCCATTCGCCTCGTTGGCGGACGGCATCGGCCACGAGGGCTGATCGTTCCGAAACGCGGATGACACGCCCCCTCTCTTCGGCCGCGTTCGGGACGAATCAATGCTTACCCCAAGGTCACGCGCCCTGACCCGTCTCTCGACGTTCCGCCGACTGGCGGTCACGCTACTGGCGACGGCCTGCACCCCGTTTCTACTCACAGCCGCTCCTGCTGAGCGCGACGCCGAGGCGGTGGAGCGGTACATGGAGCACGTGCGGTTTCTCGCCGCGCCAGAGATGCGTGGCCGGGGAGCAGGGATGCCCGAACTGGACCAGGCTGCGGAGTACATCGCAGGGCAGTTCCGAGAGGCCGGGCTCCGGCCGGCTGGCGAAGGAGCCACATTCCTGCAGCCCTTCGAAGTGACGACTGGGGCGAGCATGGGCGATGGCAACAGCATGCAGGTCACGCGGCCGCGCGGGACCAGCGAGCTCGAGGTTGGCAAGGACTTCGTCCCGATCAATTTCTCCGGAAGCGGCGAGGTTGAAGGCGAAGTGGTGTTTGCCGGCTACGGGGCTTCGGCCGCAGAGCTGGGTTACGACGACTACTTCCACTTCGACGTTTCCGGCAAAATCGTCTTGGTCCTGAGATACGAACCGGACTTCTTTCACGACGAGGCCGATGGCGCCGACGAGGGGAGCGGCAGTGATCGCGGCCGCCGCTACACGCGCCATTCGCACTTGATCGCCAAAGCGATCCAGGCACGGAACCGCGGAGCGAAAGCCGTCCTGCTCGTGAACAGTCGGACCAGGGGCCGGAGAGGCGACCGCTTGATCCGCTTCGGCAGTGTTTCCGGCCCTACCGACGCCGGAATCCCGATGGTCCAAGTGAAGACCGACGTCGTCGAGCAATGGCTGAGAGGGTCGGGCCGGTCTCTTCGCGTGCTACGGAGAGATATCGAATCGTCCAAGGCGCCGCAGTCGTTCGCACTGGCGTCGTCCTTGCGAGTCAGCCTTTCGGTGGATGTCGCGCACGAGCGCGCGACCGTCAGCAACGTCGCGGCCTACCTCCCGGGCGCCACCCCAGACTATGTCGTGATCGGCGCCCACTACGACCATCTCGGCCTGGGCGGGGAGAACTCACTCTCTCCATCGAGCGTGGGGAAGATCCATCCCGGAGCGGACGACAACGCCTCGGGCGTCGCCGCGATCCTTGAATTTGCGCGCGAGTACTCGAACCGCCCGGGCAAGCCGCGGCTAGGGCTGCTTTTCCTCGCATTTGCGGGCGAGGAGATCGGTCTGCTCGGCTCCAGCCATTGGGTGGATAACCCAACGCTGCCGCTTGAGCACGCCGTGGCGATGCTCAATTTCGACATGGTTGGGAGAATCAAGGGCGGGAAGCTTTATGTCGGCGGAACCGGCACGGCCGAGCCGTTCGGAGAGCTCGTCGAGGAGGCTGCCGCCGAGCATTCCCTGAAGGTTGACAAGTCCCGCAGCGGCTACAGTTCCAGCGACCACACCTCGTTCGCCGCGAAAAAAATCCCCGTGCTTTTCTTCTTCTCGGGGCTGCATTCCGACTATCACAAGCCCGGGGACACCGCCGACAAGATCAACGGCGAAGCGGCTGTTGACCTACTCGGTGCCGCCGGATCGATTGTTGACGGCCTCGATGCCTTGGAAGGCGACCTGGCGTTCATCGAGACGGCGCCCGGGTCCGGCCACGGCCAGGCACGCAGCGATGGTGGGGGCGGGGGCGGATACGGGCCTTGGTTTGGCTCGATTCCTGATTTCGGGGAGGTCCCCAACGGCGTTAAGTTCGCCGACGTCCGCCCGGGGTCTCCGGCGGCGGCGGCTGGTCTCCAGGGAGGCGACATTCTCACGCACTGGAATGACGCGCCGATTACGAACCTCTACGACTTCACGTATGCATTGCGCGATTCCGAAGTCGGCGAAGTAGTCAAGGTCCGCGTGCTCCGAGAGGACCAGGAAGTCAACGCGGAAGTGACCCTGGCGGAGCGCCCCTGAGCGGCGCCGCGCGATCGGGCGGGCCGGCAGTCCCGGCGGACGGTCGGAAGAAGGATGGCGGCTTCCCGGGTAACGGCGAATCTCCTCTACCAGCTCGCCCGCCGAGATTTCAAGCAGCGATTCGTCGGATCGGTTCTCGGGTGGCTCTGGGGCATCGTCCATCCGCTCGTGCTGCTGGGTGTCTACACCTTCCTGTTCCGTTACGCGTTCGGTGCCCGCCTGCCCACCGGCGAGGCAACGCAGAGCTATCCGCTGTTCCTGCTTGCGGGTCTGCTGCCGTGGCTCCTTCTCTCCGAGACCCTCACGCGCACGACCGGATCGCTATCCGAGCATTCTGCGCTGATCAAGAGGAGTGTGTTTCCCTCCGAGATGATTCCGGCGAGTATTCTCGCGTCCACGGGGCTCGGGCATCTGCTCGCGCTGGGCGCGTTCCTCATCGCGGCGTTCGTGCTCGGCGAGCCGCCCAGCCGGACGCTGGTGCTGCTGCCAGCATGGACGGGCCTTCTCGGTATGCTAACCCTCGGCCTGGCGTGGACCGCAGCTGCGCTGCAGGTGTACCTCCGAGACACCGCCCAAGTCCTGAGAGTGGTCCTCACGGCATGGTTCTGGGCGACCCCGGTCTTTCTTCCGGAGGCCTTCTACCGGGAGCGGTTCGCCTTGGTTCTGGATTGGAACCCCGTACGCTACGCAGTGCTCGGCTACCGGAGCGCGATTCTCGGGGGCGAGCCGCCAAGCCTGTCTGAAACGGCTGTGCTGGTTGCATTTGCCGTTGCCGTGTTCCTGGCAGGAGGACTCTTCTTCCGCCGCGCGAAAAAGGGATTCCCGGACGTGATCTAGCACGGCGTCGGGATCTGGACTGCTCGGTCTGCTCGCGAGCGGCCCAAGCCCGTAAGATAGGGGCTGGCCGCACCCAGCGCGACATCTCGCAGCCTTGGCTAGGATCGTTTTCAACGCTGTCTCGAAGAGCTATTCCGCGTATTCCCGTCCGTCCGACCGGCTGCGCGAGCTGATCCGGCCCGTCCGCCGCCGCGGGAGCGCCGAGTTCTGGGCGCTACGCGAATTGTCGTTCGAAGTGGGAACCGGTGAGACGCTTTGCCTTATCGGGGCGAACGGATCTGGGAAGAGCACCACCCTGCAGCTGGCGGCCCGAATCCTGCGGCCAACCGCCGGGAGCGTGGCCGTCAAGGGCCGTGTTGCCGCGCTCCTCGAGCTCGGCGCGGGCTTCCATCCGGAGTTCACCGGACGGGAGAATGTCCGTCTGAGTGCCGCCCTGCACGGATTGTCGAATCGGGACACCCGGCTCAGGCTCCCGGAGATCGAGGACTTCGCCGAAATCGGCGACTTCATGGACCGGCCGGTCAAGACGTATTCCAGCGGCATGCTTGTGCGGCTGGCCTTTGCGGTCGCGATCAGCGTGGAGCCTGAGATCCTGCTGGTCGACGAAGCCCTTGCCGTGGGCGACTATTATTTTCGCCAGCGCTGCATGCGCAGGGTCCACGAATTGCGGGCCAAGGGCGTCACGATCCTGTTCGTGTCGCACTCCATGGCGGATGTGCAGGCGTTGGGAACGCGCGCGCTGTGGCTCGACAAGGGGCGAGTTGCTGATCAGGGCGATCCTTCGACCGTTGTCCGCAAGTACCTGGCACAGATGAAGCTGAGGGACAGCCAATGCGCCCCTCCGGACGCCGGCAAGACGCCCCCGCCGGTCGTCGCCGAGCACGTCCCAAACGTGGATCACCGTTTCGGCACCGGACGCGCCGAGGTGACCGGCATCGCCGTGCTCGCCGCCAGCGGGCGAAGTGCTCGATCACTCGCACCGAACCAGCGGGCGATTGTCCGGATCACGGCACGTGCCGCGGACCGGATCGCGAGGCCGAACATCGGCTTCATGATGCGCAATCATCTGGGGATCGACTTTGCCGGCACCAATACCGCGCGCGAGGGATGCGTGCTGGACCCGATGCGACCGGGCGAGGTGCGGACAGTGGATTTCCACATCGATCTGCCCGAGCTCTACGCCGGCTCCTTCTCCTTTGCCCCGGCGATTGCCGATGGCGGATTGACCGACTACGAGATCTGCGACTGGATCGATAACGCCTTGGTCGTTCCAATGGCGCGGGGCACTGGCGAGGTGTACGGCTACATGCACCTGCCCTGCCGGGTCGAAGTCGGGGGACGACCCGCTCCGGCCGTCGCAGGATCGACCGCTGGCCAATGAAGAACTTTCGAGCTTGTCTGGCGGGCTTTGCCGTCGCGACGGTCTTGCTCGCGGTTGTCCCTCCGTTGCTCGCCGCGGTCGCGCTCCTGCTCGCGCTGGCCGACCTCGCTTCCCTGCTCGCTCGGCGCAGGAGGCCGGGACCCGCGCGAGAGGTTTCGAAGCGCGCCGTCAGCGTGGTAATCCCGACCTGGAAGGGGCGGGAGCCGCTGGCCAGAAACCTTCCCTCGGTGGTCAAGGCCCTGGCGGCGGATCCTGATCACGAAATTCTCGTCATGGAGAACGGATCCGACGATGGCACGGCCGAATTCCTGGCCCGCGAGTTTCCCTCTGTGCGGGTTGTCGAGATGGGATCGAACCTGGGATTCGGACGGGCCTCCAATGCCGGTCTCGGCCTCGCCCGTCACGACATCGTGGTTCTGCTGAACAACGACATGCGCGTCGAGCCGGACTTCCTCCAGCCCCTCATCGACGGTTTCAGGGATCCAAGAGTGTTCTCAGTCACCGGCCAGATTCGATTCTCCGACGCCTCGAAGCCCAGGGAGGAGACCGGCCTGACGGTGGGTCGGTGGCAGCGAGGACGAGTCCACTTGCAGCACGTCGCCGACGATCAGGTCGACGAGCTGTTTCCCACGTTTTACTCCGGAGGCGGCTCCACCGCGTATGACCGGCTGAAGATCCTGGAGCTGGGGGGGTTCGACGAACTGCTCCAGCCCTTCTACATGGAAGACGTCGACTTGTCTTACATGGCTTGGAAGCGCGGCTGGATCAACCTCCACGCTCCGGCCAGTGTCTTGTACCACGAGCACCGCGGCACGATCGGAAAGCACTTCAGCGAGAAGTACATCAATCGCGTGCTCAACAAGAATCGCCTGCTGTTCGCTTGGAAGAACATGCACCATTGGGGGCGGCTGCTGGCCCACTTCGGCTGGCTGTACGCCGACCTGTGGGCCTCGCTCCTGGCCGGACCGTCGCCGGGGCGGCCGAATCTGCCAGCGCTCCTCCATGCCGCGCGTCAGTCGTTGCGGGCCGCGGGGCACCGCGCGAGGGCTCGCCGGCTGGCCGAGATTTCCGATACGGAGGCGCTCAGACGGCCCTTGGGGGGCTTCTTCCGCGATCGGTACCACCGGTTGCAGAGCAAGTTCGGTAGCCAGCTGAATGTGCTCTTTGTGTCGCCGTACCCGATCGAGCCGCCCAACCACGGCGGGGCGGTGTTCATGAAGCTGGCCATCAACGGCCTGGCCGCACGGTGCCGCTTGCATCTGCTCTGCCTCGTAGAACGGGAGGACGACGTCCGGGCCCATCGCGATCTGACCGCAGGGTGCGCCAGCGCGGAACTGGTGCTCCACGACCCGCGGCGGCGTCGCGGAGCCCCCATGCTCTGGCCGCAATCGGCGCAGTCGTACTGGGACCCGGACCTGCTGTGGCGGATCCATCGCATCATCCTCAAGCGTCGCATCGATATCGTGCAGTTCGAGTACGCGCAACTCGCGTCGTACGGGGAGCACTTCCGCCAGATCGTCTGCTGCCTCTTCGAACATGACCTGCATTTCCAGTCAGTCCAGCGCTCGATTCTTGCCGGGGGCCCGGTCGTCGCGTTCCGGCGCGGCTACGAGTACCTGCGGGCGCTGCGGTTCGAGCTCAAGGCCCTGCCACGGTTCGATGCGATTCAGGTGTGCAGCGTCGACCAGAGAAGGGCACTGCAGGCTCTCCTCGGCGAGAGGCCGCCAGTGCTGGACAATCTGCGCACAGCCATCGACGTTGCCAGCTACCCATTCCGGACAGACGGCAGGGAGCCCGACACGATCCTGTTCGTTGGCAATTTCCGGCATCCGCCGAATCTCGAAGGGCTGGCATTCTTCCGTGATCAGGTCATGCCTGCAGTGCGCGCAGGGCGACCACAGGCCCGGCTTGTCGTCGCGGGTGCCGACGCCCCCGAGCCGCTCGGTGCGATGCTCGACGGGGACGGCACGGAGTTCCTCGGCCCCGTGCCGGACATTCGCGACGTGCTGGGGAAGTATGCCGTCTTCGTCGCGCCAATCCTCTCGGGATCCGGCATCCGAGTGAAGATTCTGGAAGCGTTCGCTTCCGGGATCCCCGTGGTGTCCACCGCGCTTGGCGCAGAGGGCCTTGGCGCGCGGGACACCGGCACGGCCGAAATCGAGGACAGGCCACTCGACTTTGCCAATGCGGTCGTTCGGTTGCTCGCGAACCCGCGACGGGCGGCCGCCATGGCACGCGACGCTCGCCGGGCCGTGGAGCGTAACTGGGACGGACAGGGAACCGTCCCGCGTCTCCTGTCCCACTACAGTGCGGCGCTCGAGACGAAGCTCCTTTCCCGGCTCGCCTACCCGCTGCCATTGCATTAAGAGGGGCCAGTTGAGGGCCCTTGCTGAAGCTGTCACGATAGACGCGAACCCGCCTCGATGGATGTTGCATGCCGGAACGCAGAGAAAGCCCCTACCTGATTGCCTACTGCACCTGCCCGCCCGAGAAGGCAGCTGCAATCGCCCGCGAACTGGTGCGCCGACGCGTCTGCGCCTGCGTCAACGTGGTGCCAGGTCTCCTCTCCGTGTACACATGGAAGGGAAGCGTCGAGGAGGACGGCGAGTCGCTGTTGGTGATCAAGACCCGCGCGGAAACGTTCGAAGCCTTGGAGAAAGCGGTCAGAGACGTGCATCCGTACGAGGTCTTCGAACTCGTCGCGAGCCGCGTCGAGCGAGGCAACGACGCCTACTTGCGCTGGATCGACGATTGCGTGGGAGCAGGAACGTAGCCCCGCGCCCATTCAAGAACCCGCTTCGGATCTGCTTCTTGCAGCGGGAATTCCAGGACTCTTGGGGTTGCGCGTCAGCTCGCGAGCTGTCGCCTGACGACTTCTTCGTTCAGCTCGACGCCCAGGCCGGGCCCTGCAGGCGGAGTGATGAATCCGTTTTCGAACTTGATCGGTTCCACGAAAATCTCGCTGTGGAGGCTGTTCGAGTTGAATTCCTGGATCAGAAAGCTGGGCGAGCAAGTGTCGAGCTGAACCGCGGCGGCGGCCGCGACCGGGCCGCAGTACATGTGCGGCGCGGTCATCGCGTAGTGCGCCTCGGCCATGCCCGCGATCTTCTTGGCCTCCAGGATGCCGCCGCATTGGCCGACGTCGAGCTGGATAACCTGCGCGGCCTGCTTTTCCAGTACCTCGGCGAACTCGAATTTCGTCACTAGGCGCTCGCCGGTCGCGATGGGGATGCTCGTGTGGGCGGCCACCCGGGCCATTTCGTCCACGTTTTCCGGCGACACGGGCTCTTCGAACCAGAACGGATCGAACTCCTCCAAGATGCTCGCGACCCGGATTGCCCCGGCCGTGCTGAACTGGCCGTGCGTGCCGATCCCGATTTCGAGCTCGTCGCCGACGGCGTCGCGGATGGCCCGGAAGATCTTGGCCACATGGCGGATCGTCTTGAGCGGGTAATCGCGTGGCGGCCCGGTGATCGGCCGGAAGGGATCAATCTTGCAGGCCGTGTTTCCGGCCTTGACCAGCTCCTCCGCCCTCCTGCCAGCCAGGTCGGGGTTCTCCCAGACGCCTTGAGTGTTCATGTACGCGTAGGCACGGAGCTTTTCGTGGTACATGCCGCCGAGCAGGTTGTAGATCGGTTGCCCGGTGGCCTTGCCGATAATGTCCCAGCACGCCATTTCGATGGCCGAGAGTGCCGGAATGCCGTAGAGGCTAGGGTGGCGATAGTCATGGGGCTCGGTGTAGATGCGCTGCCAGATTCTCTCGACATCGAACGGGTTCTGGCCAATGACGAAGCGATCGCACATGTCGTGCAGCAGCTCGATCTGCGATTTGAGGTTTGGGATGCCGCCGGTCGGGCGCTCGCCCAGCCCGACGATGCCCTCGTCGGTCGTGAGCTGGATGAAGAGCCATTTCGCGTGGCCGATATAGGGGCGGACATTGTCGAGCAAGATTGTCTTGATGCCAGTGACTTTCATCTTCTTCGCCTCTGAGATCCCCGCTGCAGCGGATGCCGGCTGAAATGCAGTGCCCATTCCGGCACCCAATCCGGCCGCTACGGCACCCGAACCCTGCAGGAAACTGCGTCGATGCATGTTGCTTTCGCTCATCCGGAGAATCGCGACGCGCTGAGCCAGCGATCGGCGCCGGGAACTGCGGCCCTGAAGCGCCAGCAGCATTATAGGTCCGCCAGCCCCTGATCCGCTCGCAGATCGTAGCGCGGATAGGAGAGTGTCCCGGCGGGAATCGGGGTACGAAGAGGTCAGGCCAAGCTCGGCATTCGCATCGAACCTGTTCCGACCTCAACGCAGTCGCCCCCCACGAGGACGTCCGCGATGTCGTTGCCCCGAGCGAGCACGCGAACCACGATCCTGCTCGGCCGTCCCATTTCGAGTCCTTGCTCGCTGACAATCGTCGATTCGTCCGAAAGCCCGTACTTGAAGAGATAGCCGCCTAGCGGGCCATGAGCGCTACCGGTAGCAGGGTCCTCGGGAATTCCGAAACGCGGTGCGAACACACGGCAATGGACACTCGATTCGGGGCTCTCGGTTTCCCGCGTGAAAACCAGGAATTCCTTGCAGTCAACGTGTCGCAGGTCCGACTCCAATCGTTCGGTCCTCACCCGGGCGTTCCGAACGCCGTCGAGGGACCTGAGCGGGACGACTACCACCGGAAGGCCGGACGAAACCACTTGGACGGGATGCCCCTCGGAGATCTCCTGTTCCTCGAGCGAGAGCAGTCTCGCGACAGTCTTTTTCTCTAGCACCTCGCGAAACTCGGGAACTGGCAGGTGCATCCAGATGCCGGTGGGGGCGTCGTTGCAACCCTCGAATTCCACGCTGATGGCACCAATGCCTTCGTCAAACACCAAGCGGCCCCTGTGCGCTGGCTCGAGGAGCCTGTGCTTCAAGACTACATACGCCGTTCCAATAGTCGGGTGGCCCGCCACCGGCAATTCCCGCTTGGGCGTAAAGATCCGGACCGTGCAATCGCTGCCGGTGGATCGAGGCTTCTGGATAAACGTGGTTTCGGACAGGTTCAGCTCGTTGGCAATCGCTTGCATGACCGGGGCCGGCACACTTTCGGCATCCGGAAAGACCGCAAGCGGATTGCCACCGAATTGCTCGCTGGTGAAGACATCCAGTAGGAAGTAGTTCAATTCCATGGGTTCAGCTCTGCTTGCGGGTGAACTGGGAAGGCGCCGAACACCCCGGCCTCAGCTTCCGCCAGCAGCTCGATCCGGCTGCCTGCCGGCCAGCTAATCTACGATCATTCCATCGAACAGTCGCACCACACGCTCCGCGTAGGCCTCGAATCTCGGGTCGTGTGTCACCATGCAAATGGTTGCGCCGCCCTCGTGAACGCCGCGCAAGAGCTCCATGACAGCCTCCCCGTTCTTCGAGTCCAGGTTCCCGGTAGGCTCGTCCGCCAGCAGGACGGAGGGATCGCCTCCGAGCGCCCTGGCCACGGCCACTCTTTGCTGCTGTCCTCCCGACAGCTGCGAGGGGTAGTGCTTCATCCGGTGTGCCATTCCAACCCGGTCCAGAGCCTCCTCCACCCGTTTCTTCCGCTCCGAGGCCGGCATACCCCGATAGGTCAGGGGCAACTCGACGTTCTCGAAGACCGTAAGATCGCCGATCAGGTTGAACGCCTGGAAGATGAAGCCAACCTGCCGGTTCCGGATACGGGCGCGCTGCTTGGCCTTCAGGTGCTCGACAGACTCGCCATTGAGCAGGTACACACCGTCGGTCGGCGTGTCGAGCAACCCGAGAATCGACAGCAGGGTCGACTTCCCGCAGCCGGACGGTCCCGAGATCGCGACGTACTCGCCATCGTGGATCTCCAGGTCCACTCCCGAAAGCGCGTGGGTCTCGACCTCGTCCGTGTAGAACACCTTTGACACCCCTTCCAATCGGATGAGCGGCGCGTTGCCGTTGGTCGGTTCTGTCATTGCCTGACCTGCATCTCTCCCAGGGGTCCTTGCGGGACGCTCACTCGAGACGGACCCTCTCATACTCGTCCCACGCGGCCATGTCCGAAAGGACGACCCTGTCCCCCTCGCCCAGTCCCGCTCGGATTTCGATGGTGCTGACCGAAACCTTGCCCACCTGCACCTGCACGCGAGAGGCGTGCGTCCCATCCTCCTCGAGCCTGAACAGCCCCATCAAGCCCTCCTCGCGCGCATGGATCGGCCGACCTACGTGCAGCACGTTCTCAAGTCTCTCGAGTTCAATCGTTCCGTCGACACTAAGGTCGGGACGAGCGCCTCTGGGTATCTCGCCGAGGAGCTTGATGTCAACCAGGACGGTCCCCTCGATAGCGGCCGGATCGATGCGCGAGACTTCTCCGTCGATCAACCCGTTGCGCGTGTCGACCTCCGCCCTCTGCCCGACCGAGACGTCATTGACCAATGTCTCCGGGATCTTTAGCTCGGCCTTCAAGTGCGTCGGGTCCGACACGCGCGCAAGCTCGTCGCCCGGCGCGACCAGCTGCCCGACCTCGACATCCATGAGTTGGAGAATGCCGTTCATACCGGCCCGGACCCTGAGCCGGTCGACTTTCTCCCTGCGCAGGGCGACCAGCGCTTCCATCTGCTCGATACGCGCCTCCTGCGCCGCCAGCTGCGCATCCGCCGAGGGTTTACGGGCGTCCCCGCGGGCCCGCTCGAGCTGGAAGCGCTTCTGCAGCTGTTCCATCGCGACTCGCGACTTCATCAGCGTGACCTCATCCGTGAGGCCGGACTCGGACAGCGCGAGATCGGCCTCGAACTGGGCCTTGGCCTGAAGGAACTGCCCTTCCAGCTCGGCGGCCACGGACTCCTGGGTGAGACGCTGGTCCTCGAGCTGCGCGCGCAGGTTCGCGAGATCGGCCTGCGTCTCTCTCAGCTGGGCCTCGGCGTCGAGGTGTTCCTGCTCGACCTGCGGGCTGCTAAGTTCGAGCAAGACCGTGCCCGGGTCCACCGGCTGGCCGGGCTGGACATGGCGTCGCTCGACCCGCCCCGCATCGCTCGCGGCGATGACCACGACGGTCTCCGGGACGAGAGTGCCGATCCCGCGGACCTGCCTGAGCATCTCGCCTCGCTCGACAGTGTCAGTGAAAACAGCGGCTGCATCCACTCCCGGCGCGGCAGGCTCGATGCGGGACAGAATCCATACCAGCGCTAGGGCCGCGATCAGAGCCGTGATCCCGACGGCGATCTGGCGAGCGCGCTTTCGCTTGGCGTACCCGACCCTAGGCTTGTCCATCGACGGTCTCTACGGGCCGCGCCGCTCGCATCGTGCGCTTCTTGTCAGACGAATGGCTGGCCCGAGACTCTCTAACCCTAGCATCGCCCGCTCAGCGCTGAACCGCCTGCTAGTCTAAGCCCCTGTCGCTCTGGCCATGACCATTCTGCAGGACCTTCGTTACGCGGTCCGTGTCCTAGGCCGAGCCCCGCTCTTCACGGCCGTCATCGTAGCGACCCTTGCCCTCGGCATCGGCGTCAACACGGCAATCTATTCGCTCGTCAGATCCACGGTGTTCCGACCCGACCCGTTCGACGACCCCGAACGGCTGGTGGCCGTGTGGACTCGTTTTGTCGGGTCGAATTACCTCCGCGGTCCTTCGTCTTGCCCCGATCTGCTCGACTGGCGCGACCACTCCGGCATCTTCGAGGAATTCGGCTACTACTTCCCTCGGCGGCGTGGCCGGGCTGGGCTTGGCGGCGCTGCAGCCGGGACCTCTCTTGCGGTTGCTGTCCCGCACATTGTGGAATGGCCTCCCCCAATATCTTCAAGCGCTTTCGATTGATGCGTCCGTGCTGGCGTTTGCGGTTTTCGTCACGGTGCTCACCGGTTTCATGTTCGGTGTCCTGCCGGCTCTGGTGCAGTCGCAAACCAACGTCGCCATGTCCATTGCCGGTCGGGGTGTTGCTGGCGGAAGGAGGCAGATCCTCAGAGGCTCGCTGGCGGCGGCGCAGACGGCGCTGTCGGTGATTCTCCTCGTGGGGGTAGGGCTCTCGCTCAACGCCTTTCTTCGGGCGCAAGGCAACGATGCCGGCTTCGCCCCGGACGCGGTGGCCCTTCTGGAAGTCGAACTGCCGCGCACCCAGTACGCATTGAGCGGGCACATGGAGGCAGGACGGCGGCTCTGGACAGTCCTTCCGTCCGTCGAGGCGGCGGGTCGCGGCCTTCGCGAGCGCCTCGCCACGGTCCCGGGCGTGGTTGCGGTCGGACCAAGTTCCTTGGCGCCGCCCAGGTCCTGCAGGGCCGCGCAGGTCGAGGTCCCCCAAGCGGGCGACGGGAGACTCAATGGCCGGTACTACGACTACCAGACTGTTTCGCCGGAATACTTCGAGGCCCTCGGCGTTCCCCTCGTGCAAGGCCGGGGTTTCGCCGAATCCGATTCATCGGTCGCACTCATCGTCAACGAAGCGTTCGCTCGAGAGTTTTTCGGCGACGGTAGCGCCCTCGGCAAGACGGTGACCGTCCTTGGCTGGAGGCCCGGGCTCAGGGATCTTGCCGTGATCGTTGGCGTCGTCGCGGATTCTCTCGTCTCGCCTTGGCAGATTGACGGGGCGAGGCCGCAGTTCTATCTGCCGTACTTTGGGCAGCCTGAGGAGACCCCCGGCAACATGCGGGACCGGCGGCTGACGCTCTCGTACGTGATCCGCACCCAGGCCGCTCCATCTACAGTCTTCGCCGCCATGGTCCTCGCCCTGTTGGCCGTTGCCAGCCTCGCCGGCTACTTCCCGTCGAGGAGAGCCTCCCGGCTGGATCCCATCAGCGTCTTGCGCAACGAATGATCCCAGGTTTCTGGCGCCTCGGTCCCTCTCCCGATGGCGAGCGCGGACTAGTTCATCATCTTCGCCTCCCGATAGGTACCCGGCTCCTTCGACCGATCGTGCGATCGGGTCTTGCCGTGATTTCCCCCCAACCGATCACCGTGCATCGCTCGCGTTTGACCGGGCGGTTCGCCGCGGCCAGAGGGCGGTCCGCAGCTGCAATAGACGCGGCTATCCGGTCTGCTAGAATGCGGCCAAAGGACCTATGAGCGACACGAGTTCCGCCGCACCGGAGGCAGGCGAGGATGCCGAACCGGAACCGAAGAACCTAGTGCTCCGGCTTTCAGACGGCACGGCGGTGAAGCGTCGTTTGCCGCGGCAGCGGGCATGTGACGAGCCGATGGGCAAGAAGATTTGCGCAGGCCATCTGAAGCGCTGGTACGAGTTCGGTCAGGAGCTCATCGTCCACTTCGGGCGCAATCCCGAGATCTATCGGTGCGAGCGTTGCAAGATCCTGTTCCTTCCTAACGAGGACGAGGTAGCCCGCACCGGCACGCTAGCCTACTAGGCCGTGGACCACCGCACCGTCTCGAACCTTCTGGTCGAACGGCTCTACGGCCATTCGAATGGGGGCGGCAGAGAACTCGGGCGACCTGGCGAGCCTCCGTACACGCGCGGCATCCACCCACGGATGTATCGTCAGCGTCTCTGGACGATGCGCCAGTTCGCTGGCTACGGGACCCCGGAAGAGACGAACCGCCGCTTCCGTTTTCTTCTCCAGCAAGGCCAGACCGGCCTTTCGGTGGCCTTCGACCTGCCGACGCTGATGGGATACGACAGTGACCACCCGATGGCTGAAGGAGAGGTCGGGAAGTGCGGAGTGGCCGTTTCGTCGCTTGCCGACATGGAGCAGCTGTTTGACGGAATCCCTATCGCTGATGTGACGACGTCGATGACGATCACGTCGTCGTCAGCGATCCTTTGGGCGATGTACCTCGTCGTCGCGGAGAAGCAGGGTGCCGCACGGGCGACGCTTTCGGGAACGGTCCAGAACGACATCCTGAAAGAATTCATGGCCCAGAAGGAGTACATCTACCCGCCGAGGGAGTCCATGCGGCTCGTGGCTGACTCCATCGAGTACGCGACACGGCACGTCCCTCGCTTCAATCCGATCTCGATCAGCGGCTACCACATCAGGGAAGCCGGGGCGACGGCGGCCCAGGAGCTCGCGTACACCTTGGGGGCCGGGATAGCTTACGTCGAGTGGACCTTGCGGCGCGGGCTCGCGGTGGACGAGTTCGCCCCGCGGCTCAGCTTCTTCTTCGACTCGCACAACGACTTCTTTGAGGAGATCGCCAAGTTTCGGGCTGCACGGAGGATCTGGTTCAGGATCATGCGGGAGCGGTTCGGCGCACAGAACCCCAGGTCCCACAAGCTTCGCTTCCATGCCCAGACCGCAGGCGTGACTCTCACGGCACAGCAGCCGCAAGTGAATCTCGTGCGGACGGCCCTGCAGGCGCTCGCCGCCGTGCTTGGCGGGACGCAGTCCCTTCACACTAATGCGCTGGACGAGGCATTCGCCTTGCCGACGTCGGAGGCAGCCCTGCTCGCATTGCGGACGCAGCAGGTCATTGCATCCGAGACGGGGGTGACTGACACAGTCGATCCGTTTGGCGGCAGCTACTACGTCGAGCGGCTCACGGACGAGCTCGAGACCCGTTGCTGGAAGGAACTGGAACACATCGACGGGATGGGCGGCATGGTCGCCGCGGTGGAACGGGGTTACCCACAGGCCGAGATCGCCAAGTCGAGTTACGAGTACCAGCGCCGTGTCGAGAGCGAGGACCTGCAGATCGTAGGGGTCAACGCCAACCGGGAGAGCGAGGACCTGCCCATCGAGACGCTGGCAATTGACGAAGAAGCGAGCCGGTGCCAGGAAGCGAAGCTCGCGAGGTTGCGCCGGGAGAGGAATTCCCGCACTGTCGATGCGGCGCTGGCGGAGGTGCGAGCGGCCGCGTCCGGCGCGGAGAACCTGATGCCGCCCATCCTGTCGGCCGTACGCGCCTACGCCACGCTGGGCGAGATCTGCGATGCCCTGCGCGCCGAGCTTGGCGTCTATACCGAAGAGACAGTCGTCTGACCGGGATCTTCCGTCCCGGCGGTGCACGAACGCACCTGCGTCCATTGCGGAATGCTGCCCGGTCAGAATGGGTCAGGATGCGCGCCCCTTCGTATCGTCGATGCGGCGCATCCTGCCGTCTCGCGTGAGTTCGTAAACGCGGTCGCGCCACGCGACCCGCTTCCCGAACAAGCCCGCGCACCAGACCCCAAGGCTCAGCACGTCCTGGACCGGCAGCAGCCACCATCGCCGCACAACGAGCGAGTCGCCCAAAGCGATCCTTCCGACCGCGACGGCTGACGCGGCACGCAGGACAATGCACGTACCGAACACCCACCAGGCCCATCCGGCCCAGGACGCCGTCGGCAGCAGCGCAGCAGCCCACGGAAGCGGGTTCGCGAACAGCTCGCCCCAATAGCCAGCCGGCCGTGACCTGCGGGTGGAGCGTCGCCATCGGAGCCGGTGCGCGAAGTTGCTCGCGAGGCTCTCGCTTCCGATCCTGTGGGTGACTACGTGCGTGCCGAGGCGCACGTCGAATCCTGCCTGTCGCGCCCGACGCCCGACTTGGAAGTCCTCCGCGAGGTGATTACTGAATGCGTCCCAGTTCCCGATCGCCTCCAGGCAAGTCTTGCGGACGGCCATCGTGGGGCCAACGGCGAAGTCCATCGGGCGGAGGAACTGCGCTGCCAGTACCCCGGACCAGAACTCCGTATTCATGCCGAGCGCCTCGAGAAGGGACCAGGGGCTCGGGCCGGGGACGGCGCGGTACGGGCACGTCACGACGCCGACGTCCTCGCGCCCGAATTCTGCCGCAAGATCCGTCAACAGCGATCGCCCTGCGAGGATGTCGCTGTCGCTGACGACGAGCACTTCGCCTGAGGCGGCCCGGGCCATCGCCGCGAGCGAATGCACCTTCGCGTTCGGGCACGGCGGATCGCCCACGGCGATCTGCTTAGACCGCACTCCCGGATGCCGGGCCGCCCGAGAGCGGGCCAGCTCGAGCGCCGGGTCATCGGCCTGGCGGGCCGCGAACAGGACCTCGAAGTCCGGGTATTCCAGATCGAAAAAGCTGTCAATATTCTCGGCAAGACCCGGCTCGGTGCCGGCAAGCGGCTTGAGCACGCTGAACGACACGGGCGCGCCCTCACGGCGATCTCGGTTGCGCCGGCGCTTGAGGAAACCCCGCACGGCGACCAGCACGAGGACATAGTAGGCGCAGCCTATGACGGCCACGCCAGCGAGAAGGACCGGTAACGCGCCGTGCGGCAACGCGCTGTCAGGCCTGCTGGTCCTTCTGGGCGGTGTCGCGGTCCGACGACCCGAACACCGCTGCCAGCGCCCAGCGGGCCTCTTCGTCCTTCTCGACCTTGCCGTCGCGCAACTGGACGATCCTCTTGGCGTACATGGCGATATCGGGCTCGTGGGTGACGAGGATGATCGTGTTCCCCTGCTTGTGCAGAACGTCGAAAACTCCCATGATCTCGGTCGACGTGGCCGTGTCGAGGTTTCCGGTCGGCTCGTCAGCCAGGATGATCGACGGGTCTCCCACGAGGGCACGGGCGATCGCCACGCGCTGTCGCTGGCCGCCCGAGAGCTCGGCGGGCTTGTGGTACATGCGGTCTGTCAGGTCGACCTGTTGCAGCGCGCGCTGCGCCCGTTCGGTTCGCTGGGCCGGCGTCACGCCAGAGTAGACGAGCGGCAGTTCCACGTTCTGCAGGGCGGTCAGGCGGGGCAGCAGGTTGAATGTCTGGAATACGAAACCGATCTCCCGGTTGCGGATGTACGCCAGTTCGTCGTCCGACATCGCGCTGACGAGCTGGCCGGCAATGTAGTAGTCCCCGGCGGTCGGGGTGTCAAGCGCGCCGATCAGGTTCATGAAGGTCGACTTGCCCGAACCCGAGGGCCCCATCAGTGCCACGTACTCGCCGTACCGGATCTCGATGTCCACGCCGTCCACGGCATGGATCTCTTGGTCGCCCATCACGAAGGTCTTGCGCAGACCATACGTCCGGATGACGATGTTCTCTTCTAGCAGCTGCTTGCCGATCGCTGCGGGGTCTTGGGCTGCCGTCGCTGTTGCCATATCCCTAAGTCAAAGTAGGCGCGCCGCTCTGCGATCTAGTTACTTGCGGGTCCAGACCACGACCTCGCACTGGTCGCCCGGTCGGATCCCCGGGTCAGGTGCCGTCAGGCTCAGGACTCCCATGCGGATGTCGAACGGGAACGGCCCGGGCATGCCGCACGCCGACCGCAATGACACAACGGGGCCGAGGCTGCTCGCGTCGGCTTCCAGTCTCGAAAGCGCCACGCGGGCGATCGTCGCAAGGGCGGCTCCCCTCGGCGGGGTCTCGTCTTGCGAGACATGCAGCTCGCGAACTGTCCCGTCCCACGGACTCTTGACCACGAACGTTGTCGGGAGCTGTTCCAGCCGCCGCCTCAGGCGCTCAGTCCGCCGCAGTTCGGGAGAGACGCGGGCTTCCGCCAGCTCGACCTCGGTCCCATGGGCCGGCACGGCCCGGTCCCGCGCTTCCTCGAGGCGTGCCCCGAGGGCGGCGAATTCCTGCTCCTTCCGTTCGAAGTCGAGGCGTGCGACCAAGCCGCCCTCGTGCAGGATCTTCCAGCGCTCGAAGTCCTTCCGTGCAAGCTCGTAGGATTCCTCCAATTGGCGCACGGCGGCCCGCCGCACTTCCATTGCCCCGGAGCGGGCCTCGTCCAGCTTGGACGGCACGGCGCCGGCCGCCGCCGCGCGTAGGGCCCGGATCTCGCGGTCAAGTTCCGACTTCGATTCCGCCAGGCCCAGGTCCTCGAACTCCAAGAGCGGATCCCCGGCAGCCACGGCGTCGCCCGGCGAGCAGCGCAGGGCGTGCAGGCGGCCACGGCGCCTCGACGTGACTGTGCCGTCGATGGTTGCCACGGCCTCCGCTTGGATTCTCACCTCGTGCAGAGGCGCTGGAGGCAGGTCAGGCAGCGCGGCGACGAGCAAGATTCCGGCCACGGCTGCCGCGAGGCTGGCCGCGACCAGCACCCAGAGTGCGGTCGCTAGGCTTGCGCGCCTTCTCTTCATTGCGTTCGCCGCGTGCCGCGAGCGACCTAGCCTATTCCCAGCCCCTCCCAGATTGGATCGACCCGTCTCTTGATCTCCTCGTCCATGACGAGAACTTCGGGCCACGGCCGGGTGAAGCCCTCTGCCGGCCACTTGCGCGTCGCGTCGATGCCCATTTTCGAGCCGTAGTCCGGGAGGCGGCTGGCGTGATCGAGCGTGTCGACCGGGCCCAGCGTGAACTGGATGTCCCGCTCCGGATCGATGTTGTTCAACGCGCGCCATGCCGTCTCGGAGTAGTTCTGCACGTCGACATCGTGATCCACCACCACGATGCACTTGGTCGAGGATGCCTGTCCCAGGCCCCAGATGGTATTCATGACCTTGCGTGCTTGGCCGGGGTAGGACTTTCGGATCGAAACCAGCATCAGATTGTGGAAGATTCCCTCGGGCGGCATCGCCACGTCCACGATCTCGGGGGCCTGCAACCTCATCAAGGGCAGGAATATCCGCTCGATTGCCTTGCCCATGTAATAGTCCTCCATCGGCGGCGGGCCGACGATCGTGGTGGCGTAGATCGGGTCCTCGCGCTGCGTGATGCAGTCGACATGAAAGACCGGGTAGTCGTCTTCCAGCGAGTAGTATCCCGTGTGATCCCCGAACGGGCCTTCGGTGCGGAGCTCACCGAGGTTGACGTGGCCCTCGAGCACGATCTCGGAGTTCGCGGGCACCTCCAGGTCGACCGTCTGGCATTTGACCATTTCGACGGGCTTCCGGCGAACGAATCCCGCGAATAGCATCTCGTCGAGGTCGGGAGGGAGCGGCAGAATGCCGGAATACATCGTCGCTGGGTCGGAACCAATTGCCACAGCGACCTCCATGCGGGTTTCCCGGCCCTCCTGCTGCAGACGCCGGTAGTGCTCGGCACCCTGCTTGTGGGTTTGCCAGTGCATGCCTGTCGTGCGTTCGTCGTAAACCTGCAGGCGATACGTGCCGCAGTTGCGCTTGCCGGTGATCGGGTTTCGGGAGAACACCATCGGCAGGGTGATGAACGGGCCGCCGTCGCCGGGCCAGCAGGTCAGGATCGGATAGTCGTAAAGCGAGAATCCCTCCGTCTTGACTAGTTGCTGGCAGGGTCCCGAACGAACCGGGCGGGGGAGAAAGTTGCGCAGTTCGGCGAGCTTCGCGAGGCCTTGGAGCTTGCCTTTTACCCCCTTCGGAACGCTGAGATCGAGATAGCCTGAGATCCGCGCCGCGATTTGCTCGAGGTCGTCGACCTCGAACGCGATCTGCATCTTGGACATCGATGCGTAGGCATTGATCAGGAGCGGTACGCTTGAGCCCTTCGGGTTCTCGAAGAGTAATGCCGGTCCCCCGGCCTTCACCGCCCGATCGGCGATTTCGGGAATCTCCAGTCTCGGGTCCACTTCGGCCTGGACCCTCTTCAGCTCGTCCTCCCTTTCGAGAGCGGCGATGAACTCGCGGATGTCTCGGTACGCCATGGCAGTGCCGCGCGGGATCGTGTTGCGGCAGTCTCCTCAGCAGCTATCGTACTTGCCCCGCCGGAATGACTTCCCGCGAGCCGGTCCGTAGTGGTCGATTCAGGTATTCGAGGAGCGGGGCCAGCGTCCGGAAACGCCGGTCAATAAAACTCGCGATTGACGGCCTCTCGATCTCCTTCGATGGGACGGTGACACCAGACAGAAACTGCTTGTAGACAAGCAGGTCGGCGGCAGGATGGTCGCGAGGGAAGCCCCGGGGCGTCCGCTTCAGGCGCTCGCCCTCCAGGCCGCCAAAGGTCCGGGCGAATGCTTCGTTCGCCAGGATGGCCCGGAATTCGTCCGGGTCTGCTGCGATCTGCTCCCGAATCCGCAGCAGTTCGGAGCTGCCCGGTGCGTACACACCACCACCCACCAGCAGCTCCTCCGGCGAGAAATGGAAGTAGAAGCCCGCTCCGCTGTGGCGGTCGAGCCCAAGCGGCGGGAACACTGCGGCAGCGTGCGTCTTGTACGGTTGCTTGTTCCTGGAAAAGCGAGTGTCGCGGTAGATCCGGTATACGGATTTCCTGGGATCCCGCAGATAGCCGGGGGCATATTCGTCGATGGACTCGCCCAGTTCCTCCACGAAGTCCATCAGCGGTCCGCGGACGTACTGCTCGTAGTCTGCCTTACGTGCCTTGAACCACTCGCGGTTGTTGTTGTTGCGGAGGTCGCGAAGGAATTGACGCGCCTCGGGACCGAAGCCCTGAAACTGAAAATCCATCTATTCCATGATGCGGGATCGAACAGTCCGTCCGGATCTCGTGTCACTGGACCCTACAATTGAGTATTGCCGTGCGCGACCCAGGCGGCCCCGCCTCTTGCTGGCCGGCTTTCCGCGATCAAGGGACTGAGAGTCGAAGCCGATGTGCCGCTCAAGTCCCACACGCGATTCGGGATCGGCGGGCCTGCAGACCTGTTCGGCTGGACCGACACGCCCAGGGCCCTCGGGGAAGCGCATCTCGCTGCCCGGGAAGCCGGCGTGCCATTCTACTTGCTGGGCGACGGCAGCAATGTCGTCGTAGCGGACGAGGGCTTTCGGGGTCTTGTCGTTCGCTACACGGCGGATCGTCTCGAATATAGGGACGGTGCGATCGAAGCCGATTCCGGAGGGAGCCTCCAGACTCTGGTCGACCTGACGATCGATCACTCGCTCGAAGGCATGCACACGCTGACCCGCATCCCCGGTTCTGTCGGCGGCGCGGTCTACGGGAACGCAGGCGCTTACGGGCATCAAGTCGACGAGTTCGTCCGCCGCGTCGATTTCGTTGACGGAGCGCAAATCCGGTCCTTCGGTCCGGAGGAATGCGAATTCGAGTACCGGGAGTCAATCTTCAAGCGGCGGAAACACTGGCTGATCACCGGGGTGCGGCTGGTGCTACCGCCGGGCAGCGCCACGGCGCTCAGGGCGCGGGCCGAGGAGATCCGGACCATCCGCGACGAGAAGTTCCCGCCGTCCATGCGTTGCGCCGGCAGCATCTTCAAGAACCTGTACTTGCATACCTTGCCTCGAGAGGCCGCGGCCATCGTGCCGGCCAGAGCGGTCCGTGCCGGCAAGGTGGCTTCCGCCTTCTTCCTCGAGCAGGTCGGAGCGAAGGGCATGCGCAGCGGAGGCATCGAGATCGCTCCCTACCACGCGAACCTGATTTACAACCTCGGGGACGGCACGGCAGCCCAAATCCGCGCGCTGGTGACTGAACTGAAATCCCGTGTGCGGGAGCGCTTCGGCTTCGAAGTGGAGGAGGAAGTGCAGTACGTCGGATGACGCGCGGAAGGTGACGCGATGAAGAAAGCGATGCTGGCACTGGCGCTTTGGGGTCTCGTCCCGGCAGCGTTTGCCGCAGACTGGACCGATCTGCTGCGGAACGGACTGGACGCCTGGACGGTCTTGGGGGACGGACATTGGCGCCTGCGCTCCGACGGAGTAGTCACGGCCTACTTCAGCCACGACCGGCAGGAGGAGCTGGCGGGAACGGAGCCCATCGGCCGGGACCGATTCACTTGGTGGAGCACGCGCCAGTCCTGGCTCTACACCAACCGCGAGTTCGAGGAATACGACTTGCATCTGGAGTATTGGGTCAACACACCCGGGAACAGCGGGATTTCGATTCGGGATGCTTCACGGGCGCGCTGCGGTATCGCCGAGCGGCCCGACTACGACTGCACGCCTTCGAAGCTCGGCTACGAGATCCAGATCGACAGCGAGTACACGGGAAGGTGGTCTACCGGTTCGATCTACGGATTCGCGCGAGCTCCGGAAGGGCTTCAGAAGGTGGGCGAATGGAACCGGATCAACATCGAGTCCCGCAAGGATTCGATCAAGGTCTATGTCAACGACGCGCTCGCCTCCGAGCATGCGGGTGATCCAAAGCGCCCTACCAAGGGACCGATCGGGTTGCAGCTCCACGACGTGCATAGCTTTGTGATGTTTCGCAACATCTGGGTCCTCGAGAGATAGCGATTCCAGACGGATTCAATTCGTAACGCGGCAAGGGTCCTGTTCCGCTCCGAAGACCGGAATCCGGGATGCTCTAAGCTTCCCCGCAGGGCACCGAACCCCTATCGCGTCACGGCACGGGAGATATGCCGGCCTCGTGCGCGGACGAGAGCGCGAGGCTTGCTTGACAGGACCCGGACGGCCGATGGGCTCACGGTGATTCCTGATGAATCGCGTACACCTTGTCCCGCTTTCCAATATCGACGACGATACGGCGGCTCTTGTCTCGAATCTTGCATACAACTCGATAGCCGCCGATTCGATATCTCCAGAAGCCCTTGAGCGAACCTGCCAGAGCTGCGCCTCGACTGCGCGGGTCGTCCAGCGTCGCAATGCGGTCGCGCAGGACTTCGAACAATCGAGCAGAAGTTCCTCGGTCCAGCTTTCGGATCTCTGCACGACCGCGCTTCGAAAACTCAACCGTCCAATCCACAGGCGGATCGAACCTCATCCAAGGAATAGGCTTCTTCTTCCCCTCGTTCGATTCGCTGCCACTCCTCGTCGAGCAGCCTGATCTCTTCGGCTGACATTTCCTCCTCGTCTATGAGGGAATCGTCGCGGTCGAATTCCAGGCCGGCACTGGTCTGTGTGCTCGGTTCGAGAAGACCCGGTGCACTAGGCGAATCCGGTGCTCTCGGTGCAGACATTATTGGACTTTCACAGGCCCTAGGGCCTCACGGCGATGCGAACCCCGACGGTCCGGTTCTTAGGCTGACAGCTCCGGACTCTGCTCCTTCTCGCAAGGAGATTCGGCTGATCGTTCTTCGTACAGGACTCGAGTTGGAGAGCCTCCGGCTCTGTGCGCAAGACCGGTCAGGCAGGCAAGTGCGGCGAGATCAGGGCGTCGCTCTGCGACCGGTCGCGGGACGTGGAGGGCGTCTATAGGCAGGTCGCCGGAAGTGTTTCAATCTCGAGTCCTGCCAGGATTGGATCAAGGTGTTCCTCAACAGTGCACTCGCCTACGAGAGCCCGGGCGATCCGCAGCGTCCTACCAAGCGACCGATCGGGTTGCAGTTCCACGACATCCACAGCCTCGTGACGTTTCACAACATCTTGCCCCTCGAGCGTTAGCTTGGGGGCCGCAGGTTGCATACGATCCTAGGCCGACCAACGCTCTATCGGTCGCAACTTGTGACAAGACCGTTACGAATTCGGGTCCGGGCTTTTCTTGCAACACGGGCCCGCTGGCTGGTTCTCCCCGCCAGAGAAGCCCGCTCCGAGGAATTCGCGGGCAGGTTCCCTGCTGCGGCAGGATTCGTTGCCCCGTGGTAGCCCAGGGTCCTCGGTGCCGCGATGATCTGCTACGCTCCCTCCCAATGGTTCCCGACGCTACTAGACGACAGTTCCTCGGCGGCTTGGCGGCGGCGTCGGCGCTCGCCTCCCACCCGCGAAAAGCCGGCGCCACCGAGACGGGCGAGCCATATTGGCAGGAAATCCGCGCGCAGTTCCCGTTTCGTGAAGGGAAGGTGCCAATGAACGCGGCGAATCTTTGCCCGTCGCCTGAGAGCGTCTCGACCGCCGTGACTGAGCTGACCCGGTCGATCGATGTCGACTGCTCATTCCAGAATCGCGCCCGCTTCGCGCAGGACCGGGAGGCCGCCCGCGAACTGGTGGCGGGCCAGTTGGGCGCTGAAGCGGACGAGATCGCCTTGGTTCGCAACACCAGTGAAGCGAACAACATCATCAACAACGGAATGGACCTCGGTCCCGGCGACGAAGTCGTGATCTGGGATCAGAATCATCCGACCAACAACGTCGCTTGGGCGGTCCGCGCCCGCCGTCGCGGGTTCGAGGTGCGAACCGTCAGCGTTCCGCCCGAACCCTCCGGCCCCGGCGACCTGATCGAGCCGTTTCGTCGTGTCCTCACACCGCGGACGCGCGTGCTGGCCTTGACGCACGCTTCCAACGTCAGCGGCATTCTGCTGCCGGTTCGCGAGCTTTGCTCGATCGCCAGGCGTACGGGAATCCACGTGCACGTGGACGGCGCCCAGACCTGGGGAGCGCTCCAGGTCGACCTCCACGAGCTCGGCTGCGACTCCTATGCGGCCAGCGCGCACAAGTGGTACTGCGGGCCCAAGGAGGTCGGACTGCTATTCGTCCGCCGCGAGCGGATCCAGGGCCTCTGGCCCAATACGGTTGCTCCGGGGTGGGGTTCCACCGCTGACACGGAGCTTGCGGGGGCGCGGAAGTTCGAATCGATGGGTCAGCGGGACGACGCTGCCCTTAGCGCGTTGGGCAATACGGCCGAGTTTCACGCGTCGATCGGAACTGCACGGGTCGAGGCCCGCGTGCAAGAGCTCGCCTCCCTGCTGAAGCTATCTCTTCTCGAGATTGGCGCAAATCTGGTCACGCCAGCCGACAAGCACCTGAGCGCCGGGGTGTGCATCGTCGACGTCGCGCCGGAGAGCCGCCAGGCGCTCTTTGATGCGATGTACAGCGACTTCGGCATCGCCGGGTCGACCGCCGGCGGCTTCCGCCTGTGCCCACACATTTACAACACGCGCGAGCATGTGGACAGGGCAGCTCGGGGACTCGAAGCCCATCGAAACCTCTGGGCTTGACTGCGGCATTCGGTCGAACGCGTCACGGCGCTAGGCGGTGCCGACCTCGGCGAAGCGGACCCTCCGGCCCCGTCGGATCCGCGAATGCTTCCGAAACTCCGGTTTCGCATCCGGGCAGTCCGACCGGAAGTGGCCTCCGCGGCTCTCCTCGCGCGCCAGCGCGCAACGTGCGACCAGCCGGATGACCTGGTACATGTTGTCGGTCTCGAATCCGTGGCGGCTGTTCCGGGAGAGGCCCTTCTCGAAGAGCGTGGACAGCAGGTCAAGCTGTTGCAGCCCCTCTCGCAAGCCGTCTCCAGACCGCGTGATGCCAGCATGTCGCCAGGCAAGGTGCCGGAGGTTCGCGATGGCGTTTCCGGGCAGCGCGCTGACGGTGCGGGGCCTTCGGATCGGGGGCTGCGGCACGGTCGCGCCGGCATGCTCGCGCATGCTCTCCCCCGCGCGTGCTCCGAACACCAGTCCTTCCAGTAGAGAATTGCTCGCGAGGCGGTTCGCGCCGTGCACGCCGTTGCAGGCCGCCTCTCCCGCGGCGTAAAGCCTCGGAAGCGTTGTGGCGCCGTCGAATCCGGTCAGGACGCCTCCCATGGCGTAGTGTGCGGCGGGGTGGACAGGCACGGGTTCCACTTCGAGGTCGACGCCGTAGCGCAGGCAGGTCCTGTAGATGCGCGGAAAGCGCTTGCGGACATAGCCGTCAGACAGGTGCGTGAGGTCCAGGTAAACCGGGCCCTTGCGGAGCCGGGAGAGCTCGCCGACGATCGCCCGTGACACGATGTCCCGCGGCGCGAGCTCCTCGCTTTCGTGGTAGCGCGACATGAAGCGCTGCATGTCGGCGTTCCGCAGGACAGCGCCTTCACCACGGAGCGCCTCCGAGAGCAGGAATCTCGGCGCTCCCTCAAGGAACAGGGCCGTCGGGTGAAACTGGATCATCTCCATGTTCGCGATCGCGGCCCCGGCACGATAGGCCATCGCTACGCCGTCGCCCGTGGCGACGTCCGGGTTGGTTGTCTCCCGATAGACCCGGCCCACTCCACCGGTCGCAATCAGCACGGCCCGCGCGTAGACGGGAACGAGAGACCGGTCCTCCTCGTTCCAGGCGATCGCTCCGCAGATCTCGCCATCACGGGCAAGCAGGTCGACGACGGACGAGAAGCTTCGGAACGAGATGGCTTCGGTCGACCGTGCCTTCTGGAAGAGGGTGCGAGCGATCTCCCGGCCCGTCGAGTCTCCGTCCGCGTGCAGCACGCGGTTTACGCTGTGGGCCCCTTCAATGGAAAACGTCAGGTTCCCACCCTGGCTATCGAATTCGGCGCCCCACTCGATCAGCCGCTGGATCCTGTCGGGACCCGACTCGACGAGCGCCCGTACCGCCTTGGGGTCGCACAGGCCGGCCCCGGCGAGGAGCGTGTCCTGCTCGTGCAGGCGCACCTCGTCCTCGTCGCTCAGCGCTACCGCGACTCCTCCTTGGGAGTATTCGGTCGCTGACTCGGTCAGGCGGTCCTTGGTCAGCACCAGCACGCGCCCGGCGGGGGCAGCCTCGATCGCGGCACTGAGGCCCGCGACACCCGCCCCGATCACTAGGAAATCGGTCTCCATTGGTGCAATCGCGCAGAATCCGCCGGACTCCGATCCAGGGATAGCCCCGGAACCCGCATCGCAGAGGCTCATGGTACAAGGGAACTATGCGGCTCGTGCGGGTCGAGACGAGCGGCGGGGCGTATGACGTTCGCATCGAAGCCGGCTCGCTGGCCCGGCTCGGCGACGCTGCGAGGGACACCCTGGGCCCGCGAAAACTGTTCGTCATCGCGGACGAGACCGTTTGGGCCTGTCTTGGGGACCGGGTTGCGAGCGGGCTTGAGGGATGCGACTGGACCCTGCTCTCGACGCCGCTGGGAGAGCCCCGTAAGCGCCTCGAAACGGTTGAGGAACTGTGCTCCGCGATGCATTGTGCAGGCGCGGACCGTCGCAGCGCGGCGATCGCCTTCGGCGGAGGCGTCGCCGGTGACGTCGGTGGGTTTGTTGCGGCCTCCTACATGCGCGGGATCGACGCGGTCCAGGTGCCGACGACCCTGCTGGCGCAGGTCGACGCGTCCGTTGGCGGCAAGACCGGAGTCAATCTCGCCAGCGGAAAGAACCTCGTTGGAGCTTTCCACCAGCCCCGCCTGGTCCTGATCGATCCGCTCTCGCTGGATACGCTGCCGGACCGCGAGTATCGAGCCGGCCTGCAGGAAGTCGTAAAGCACGGGATCATCCGAAGCGAGCCGCTATTCGAGTTCATGGAAGACCGTCCGGAGGAGGTCATCCGGCGCGATCAGGCAGCGCTGGAGTACATGATCGAAGCATCCGTGCACATCAAGGCCGGCGTGGTCCGGGCGGACGAACGAGAGAGCGGGTTGCGACGCATTCTGAATTTCGGCCACACGTTGGGGCACGCGCTCGAGGCCGAAACCGAATACCGCGTCCTCCTGCATGGCGAGGCCGTGGCGTTCGGGATGATCGCCGCCGCGCGGCTCTCCGAGCTTCGGGGCCGGCTGCGGCGGACGGATCGAGAGCGCATTGAAGCCCTGGTGCTCGAATACGCCGTCTTCCCCGTGCTCGAGGAACTGGATGCCCGTAGCGTGGCTGCACGCATTGCGGGAGACAAGAAGTCGGTCGGCGGTCGGGCGAGATTCGTGCTGGCGGAAGGAATCGGGCGTGTGAGCGAGGAACTGGATCCGCCCGAACGCGAAGTCATCGAGGCCACCGAGCACGCGATCAAGGTGTGCACGCAGCGACAGGCGGCGGCGGTGTAGCGCGTGAGCCGACATCGGACGACGCCCGGTGCCATGCCCGCCGGAATCGAGCCGGGAAACGAGGCCGAGGCCTCCCGGGTCGTGCGTGAAATGTTCGGGCGCGTGGCGCCCAGGTACGACCTACTCAACCACCTCCTTTCCGGCCAGGTCGATCGCTACTGGCGCTGGCAGCTGGTGAGAGCCCTCCGGCCGTATCTGGGTCAGGACGGAGCGCGAATCGCGGACTTCTGCTGCGGGACGGGCGACCTGGCGATCGCTCTCGAGCGAGACCGAAGGTTCCTGCAGACCGGGAACCGGCGTCCCGTGCTCGGGTCCGACTTCTCCCGTCCCATGCTTCGCCGTGCCGCTGAGAAGATCCGTCGCTCCGGGCTGCCCTCCGTTCTCGCGGAAGCCGACGCCTCGCGGATGCCGCTGCCCGACTCCTGCCTGGACGTGATCGCGATCGCCTATGGCTTCCGGAACCTCGCGAACTACCGGGCCGGCGCGGAGGAGTTCGCCCGGCTGCTCGCGCCTGGAGGCTGCCTGGCGATACTGGAGTTCTCCCAGCCGACGTCCAAGCTCTGGGGTGGAGTTTTCAACGCGTACTTCAACCACGTACTGCCTCGTCTTGGCAACGCCATATCGGGCAGTGGCGGAGCGTATTCCTACCTGCAGGACTCCGTGCAGCGCTTTCCGGATCCGGAGGCGATCCGGGCGCTGCTTGTCGATGCCGGCTTCGGCCGTGTCGACCTGCGTGCGCTGACCGGCGGCGTCAGCGTGCTGTATCTTGCGTACAGGTAGTCGGGAGTCTTGGCTTGCTAGGCCAGGAGTCCGTCAGGGAGGCGGAACGATGGCAACGAAATTCACTGATTCGGAATGGTTCTTCTGGTTACGTCTCAGCATCAAGGTAACGGTAGTGCTCTCAGTGCTTTACGTTTCCTACCACTTCTACGAGCGCAACCGCATCGCAAACATCGGCCGGGAACCCGTGGTCAAGAAGGTCGAGCTTCCCCAGGACGCATTTGTCTTTGTTCCAAAGTCCTACGTGACCGATCTGGAATCTGCCCGCCGCAAGCTCGTCGGCAAACCGCTGTGGGTAAGGGAGGGCTACAGATGGACTTACGAGCCTGAGAGCCGGCTGTTCGGCCCGCTGGAGCGGATCGTTCCGACCTCGGTGGCCGTGCGGGGCGGCGAGGTGATTCTCATCTTTGACAAGGACGGTCGCGAGGCTTCCTTTTCCATCGGCACGCCCGACCGCGTCTACGTCGACGAAATCTTCTTCGTGAAGGATCCGCGCGAGATCTACGATCACTGGACAGACGAGATGTGGGCGGCTGCCGCGAACGGAGAGGTGGACATCGGGATGAGCGACGTTCAGATCGCATTCACACTTGGGGTTGGCGATACCGTCAGGCAATCCCCGGGCTTGGTAACTCGAGTGGTGGAGTACAGGCAATGCCGCGAGGCCGGACTTGACCCGGTGCGCGTGACGTATCGCCACCACGTGGCCAAGACGATCGAGCCGCTGGATCCTTGAGCGCCGTGCACGCCGGGGTCGAGCGTGCGTGACGGCTCCGAGCGGGGACATTTCTGGACACGGACGCAACCAGGTGCTTGGGCGTCGAATGCCGTCCCGTGCTCGCGTTTGGTTCGAACTGCCGTAGAATTCGGGTACGATTCCGGTCAATGGCGGCTCTCTCCAGCGACGCATCGCTGCCTTGGAAGCGCTTCGCGACCTATCTCGCTGCATGGTGCGCTGGCGTGTTGTCCTGCGGGTTCCGGGGCGCGGAGCCCCTTTCTCCCGCCGACGCTCTTGCGACGTTCCGGATCGCCGAGGGCTTCCGCGTCGAGCTCTTCGCCGCCGAGCCACATGTAGTGGATCCCGTTGAGATGGCCTTCGACGAATCGGGAGGAGTCTACGTGGCAGAGTTGCTCGACAATCCAGACGACCCGTCTCCGGGCGATCCTCCCCTGAGCCGGATCAAGTATCTCGAGGACGAGGACGGCGACGGCGTGATTGACAGCCACACCGTCTTCGCCGACCGGCTCCTCGCGGTCGAAGGGATCGCGCCCTGGAAGGGAGGTCTGATCGCGACGGCAGCGCCGGACATCCTCTATCTCAAGGACTTGGACGGGGATCATCGGGCCGATTTGCGAGAGGTCCTGTACACGGGCTTCGCCCTCGGCAATGTGGAGGGGCGCCTGAGTAACCCCCGCCTCGGGATGGACAACTGGTTCTACGTCGTGAACCACTCCTATCCCGGCAAAATCTCCTCGCCGCAACGCCCGGACGATCCGCCTGTCAATGTCCGCAACCGCGAGTTCCGCTTCCATCCCCTGCGCGGACTGGCCGAGCCGTCCACCGGCGATTCGCAGTTCGGGCAGTCCTACAACGAATGGGGCCACTGGTTCATCTCGCACAACACCGTGCATCTGCGGCACACCGTGATTCCGCCCGGCTATCTCCGTCGCAACCCGCTGCTGACGGTCGAAAGCACTGAGCAGGACATTTCCGACCACGGCCGTCCGGCGGCGCAGGTTTTCCCGATCAGCAAGCCGCAGCAATGGCGAATCGACCGCACCGAGGCCAGACAGGCCCGCTTCGACAAGACGCAACCGGGCCGTGTGGAGCGTTTGCAGGGATTCTTCACCGCGTCGTCCGGTGCGACGGTGTACTTGGGCGATCACTTCCCGGAGGGGTTCGCAGGCCGGGTTTTCGTGGCCGAGGGAACGGGGAATCTCGTTCATTGCGACATCGTCGCCCCGTCGGGTCCGACCTATACAGCCACCCGATGGCCGTCGGATTCGGACTTCCTCGCGTCCACGGACAGCTGGTTCCGACCGGTTAATTTTTCCAATGCTCCGGACGGAAACCTGTACGTTCTCGACTATTACCGCCAGTACCTCGAGACCCCGGTGTCTATCCCTGATGCGGTCAAGCGACGCCTGAGAATGGACTTCCGTGCTGGCGACACCCGGGGCAGGATCTACCGGATCGTTCCCGACAGGCCGCGGAGCGCCCGTTCTCTCGCAGTCGATCTCGAGTCGGCGACGGGAGAGGGCCTCGTCGCGCTGCTCGAGCATCCCAATGGCTGGCACCGCCGGACCGCGCACAGACTGCTCGTGGAGCGGCAGGACACCTCGGAGGTCTCGCGATTGCGGGCCATCGCGCGCAACGGGAGCCGGCCCAACGCTCGCCTGCACGCCCTGTGGGTCTTGGAAGGGCTCGATTCCCTGGATGCGGACCTGTTGGCCGGTGCCCTCTCGGACGAGCACCCCGCGATCCGCGAGAACGCAATCAGGCTGGCGGAAGCCCAGTTGCCGCGGCTGCAGCGACAGATCCTTGGGGCCGCCCGGGATGAGGACCCGCGCGTCGCCTTCCAAGCGGCGCTTTCGGTAGGCGGCCTTTCCGACCCGGACCGCGTCGTCGAAGCGCTAGCCGCTGTTCTTTCCCGTTATCCCGAAGACCCCTGGTTCCGCGTTGCCGCGCTGAGCGCCCCCTCGGAGCTCGCGGTCTCGGTTCTGGAGAGGCTGATTCGTCGCTCCGACGTATTCGAGGCCGTCACGGATGCCAGGCGGGACCTGCTCCGGGACTTCGCACGAACGGTTGCCGCAGGGTACCGTCCGGCCGACCTGACCCGGTTGCTGGGATGGCTCGCCACTGACAGTCAGCTGAGGCGGAGCGAGTGGAAAACGGCGGCGCTCGGCGGGGTGGAGGACGGTCTCGCCGTTCGCCGAGGCCAGCGCGTTCGTTCCGAGGGGGCCGCGCGCTCGCTGGCACGGCTCCTCGCGGATGCCTCTGAAGATGTGCGTGAAGCAGCGGCAGAGATAGCCCGGTACTTCGATCTCGGCCCCCGTTTGCGTCAGGCGATCGAAGATGCCGCCGATGCCCGGCTTCCCGTGCAGCAGCGGATTCATGCCGTTCGTGTCTTGCAGGGCGGCAGGTACGAGGACGTGGCGGGAGAGCTCGAGACAATCCTCAAGCAAGACGGTGACCCCCTACTACGCAGCGCTGCGGCGATGTCCCTCCTGTCCTTCGAAGAACCAGGCGTTGCCGGGGCGCTGCTTGAAGGCTGGCACGACTACGCACCCTCAACGCGGGACGTCATAGCGGAATCGCTCGTCAGGCGTCGCGACCTTGCTCTGGCGCTTGCCGAAGCGATCGTGGACGGGAGGGTCGAGCCGATGGACATCCCCGCCATTACCCGCATTCGATTCGCCAATCATCCCGACGACGGGGTCAGGAATCGCGTCGAAGGCCGCCTTCGTCTGGGTGCCGGTGACAGGGACAAGGTCGTCGAAGAGCACCTGGGCGTGATCGAGCTTGCCGGCGACCCGTCCCGCGGGAAGATCCCTTTTGACCGGGAGTGCTCCAGCTGCCACCTCCGCAGCAGTGCCCGCGGCAGGATCGGACCGGACCTCTCGGGGGTGAATAATCTCAGCAGGGAGGTGCTGCTCACGAGCATTCTCGATCCCAGCCATTCCATCGAGGATCGCTACCGAAACCAGTTGCTGGAAACAACCGACGGGCACTTCTATGACGGGATTCTGATTGCCGAGACCGAGGCGACCCTCACCCTTCGAGGCGAGCTCGAGGACTTGACCGTGCTCAAGAGCGACGTCGCGGAGATACGCGAGTCCGAAGTCTCCCTGATGCCCGAGGGGCTCGAGGATAGTCTCAGCGATCAGGAACTCGCGGACGTGATCGCGTATCTGCGAGCTGGACTTTGACCGCATTTGGTCACCTGCGACCGAGCTTGCCGTTCCGCGTACCTCGGAAACGTGACCAGATCGATTCCGATCGACCGCATCTGGAGCGCGGGCGCAGAAGGGATTCCTGATCGGTTAGGACGGCCAGCCCTCGAAGGGCCTGGCTGCCCGTGCGCGCGGGCCGGCTCAGACCGACCGAACCAGGTCGGGCTTCCAGGATGGCGACCTATGCGGGCGGGGTTCGGGGCCGAGCAGGTCATTCAGAGTAGTGCACGTGCACAAGTCTCCATCGGAGGTCGTCTACCCGAGCGTAAACTTGCGTCTCCCAGCCCGGCGTCTGAATCTTGGATCCGTCTTCTCGTCGGGTTGCATCGAATACCCAGCTGAACCTCGCGACCGCGGTGTCGCCGAAGATCTTGACGTCGAAATCCTCCGGCACCAGCTTCCGTTCCGAAAACATGCCTCCCATCGCCTCTTCGTAGATATTCCGCGCGATCGCCTCCCAGCCGACTTCGTGCAATTGCGGGTTGATGAACGACACCTGGTCCGAGGTCAGCCAAACCTCGCTTGCCAACTCAGCGCTCGCCTCGTTGACCGATTGCGTGTACTTGTCCACGAGCGCGCTTACAGCCGTGACCCCGGCATCGCGGTCTCCGGCGATCGCTCTTGTCTCCTCGATCCCGTCGATTTGTGGCTCGCAGACGCCAGCAACAGCCAGCGAGAGTGCCGGCCAAGCCGCTACCCATGGTTTGCCGAGTCTCTTGCCCGCAATCTGCATGAACTGCTTTCCGGCTCCAAACTCATCAGTTCCGACCCGACTCCCCTTCGCGACGAACGCAAGTGCCCCGTTTCCGGCCAGGCAAATCGCCGGGGGCACGGGCCGAGTTCCCGAAGGGCGCCCATTTCCGATCTACACTGGGGCGATCGCTTCGCGCTCCAGGCGCCATGCCAGCCCACCAGAACGTGTTCCGGAGGCGAGATCTGCTCGCGGCAGCATTCGCCTCGACCGTACTCTCACGCTGCGGACAGGGGGAGGTGGAACCGCCTGCGGGTGACCTGGCTGCGTCGGAAGCCCGCGAACGGGTCATCGATTTCCACCAGCACACGAACTACCTGGGCCGCGAGGACGACATCCTGGTTGCGCACCAGCGTGAGATGGGCGTGGACCTCACCGTCCTGCTGCCGGCAGGATCCAGGTACGGCTTGGCTGCAGAGGCGAGGGGCAACGACTCGGTTTTCGAGCTGGCAAGACGCTTCCCCGACGAATTCGTCTTCTTCGCGAACGAGTTGCCCGACATTCCTCAGACGCGCCAGGTGCTCGAGGAATACCTCAATCTGGGCGCGGTCGGCATCGGAGAGCAGAAGTTTCCGGTCGAGTGCGATTCGGCGGCGATGCAACTGGTCTATTCCATCGCGCGCGAGTTCGGCGTTCCCGTCCTCATCCACTTCCAGCACGAGTCCTACAACATGGGCATCGAGCGCTTCCACACGATGCTCGAAAAGTTTCCCGACGTGAACTTCATCGGTCACGCCCAGACGTGGTGGGGCAACATTGACGCGAATCACGACCAGGCAGTGATGTATCCGAAGACTCCTGTCACGGCAGGAGGCATCACCGACCGCCTGCTTTCCGATTACGGGAATGTGTACGGCGACCTCTCCGCCGGGTCGGGCCTGAACTCGATGCTGCGTGACGAGGACCACGCGAGGGGTTTCCTAGACCGCCACCAGGAGCGCCTGCTGTGGGCCAGCGACTGCAACGACACCACCGGGAGCGGCGACACCTGCATCGGTTCGAAGGGCTTGGCCGCGGTACGGCGACTTGCCCCTGACGACGAGGCGCTCCGAAAGATCCTGCACGGCAACGCCGCGCGGCTGCTCGACCACGCATGAGTCCCGGGCCAGCCTATTCTTGGGTCGATACACGAATGCACGAAAGGAGAGACTCATGACACGCGCCGCGTGCCTCGCGTTTTCGGCGCTGCTTCTGCCTGCCGGCTGCGGCACCGCTCCCGGCACGGCGTCGTCGCCGGCCCCCGAAAAGGAGTTCCTCAACCTTCCCTATCGGTCGAAGCCGAATGGCTACACCCACGTCGTGACATCGCCTCCCGGCCGGATGATCTTCCTTTCCGGCGCCGGCGGCACGGATCGCGACGGCACGATGCCTGATGACTTCGCGACTCAGGCCGACAACACGTTCAGGAACCTGCAGGCCGGGTTGGAACTGGCGGGTGCGACGTTCGACCACGTCGTCAAGATCAACTACTTTCTCTCCGACATGGCCGATCTCGGGGAGCTCCGCCAGGTGCGGGCCAACTACCTGAACATGGCGGCCCCGCCCGCGGCGACCGCAGTCCAGACGGGCCTCGGTGGGTCAATGAAGCTCGAGGTGGAACTGATCGCCGTGGTCACGGAGTGATCCCGGCAGAGAGCGCCGGCGAGCCTCGATGGCATCCTGTCCCCGAAAGGCCCGCACCCGAGGAGCCTTGTTGGTCCGGCTGGAAGCGCAGTCGCTAGCGGCGAGCCCAGGGAAAGGACAGATCGGGCATGTTGGCGTACCGCCTCATTCGCAGCGTCAGCCGCTTCCCCGCACCGGGCGCGAGACGAACGGAAATCGCGTTCGCGTCGAGAGCGATCGGTTCTTCCGGCCCTTCCAGATTCGTGAACTGGTGCTCCGCGTAGCCGCCGGCCTGCACCACCACTTCCCTGGGCTCCGTTTGGCTGACGTTCACCAACGTAACCGTCACGGAGTCGTCACCTAGCTCGTGGACAAGCGCGGCCACGTCCGCCGGCAAGCCTGCCCGGCTCTCCTCGGGATCGAAGTACCGCAGGCGGCTGTGCAGGACCCAGATCCGGCCCCTTGCGAAGTATCCGCCGGTTGTCAGCTGGGTCAGGGTGTCCGTCGCAGCCGGCATGATCCCGAGGAGGTAGTCCGCAAGCCGGGTGTCGGCGGTCGTCTCGTCGTTGCGCATCAGTTCTAGGCGCTGGCGAATGTGCATCGAGTCGGCCTGCATTGCCCGCTCCGGGTAGTCGGGGTTGCTGCCCTCGAGAAACGCGATCCACGGCTCGTCCGCCAGCGGCACTCGTTCGAGGTCGGACGGCTCCATGGACCAGAGGTAGATCTCGGCAAGACGATCGGAGTAGGTGACAGGCTCGAAGCGATAGAACTCGGGCTCGCCGTTGAAGGCGTATCCGCGGGGATCCCCGTACATCGTCGGCAGAAGCGTCTGGCCGTCTTCGACCTTGGCGGCGTCCAGGACCAGTTCCATCTGCTTCCGCAGCACGCCGACGTAGCTCTGGTCTCCGGTCAGCAGCAAGCCGTTCGCGAAGCCCTGGAAGCTGGAGGCTGTGAAGTAGTTGCGGTGGGCGATTTGCTCCAGCTCCCCGTCAAAAATCGTGAAGTTCCAGCCGTAGGTGCCCTTCCACCACTGCCCGTCGTGCGATCCGCCGAGAGTACCGTCAAGTCCGATATTTGACGGAATCATCCCTCCGGTCGCTGCCGACCGCTCCTTCCAAGCGTCGAGGTACTCCAGCGTCCAATCCCGGTACTTCTCCTTGCCTGTCAGGGCGTAGGCGTTGGTGCCCAGCAAGGTCGCCGCGAGGTTGAGGAAGTTGTCGCCGACCGAGTCGAGATACTCGTCGCAGTGGGCCAGCATGCGGGGATACCACTCTTCCAGATCGAGCAGCTTTGTCGTGCGGGCAGGGTTGTGCAGCAGATGGAACTTTCCGGGCACTGGATCGCCGACCCAGTCATATACGGTTGCTCTCCGCAGCATCGGCCCGAGGCTTCCGTTCCAGATGCTGCGGATGATGCGGTGTTCCGGGTCGTAGTTGCCGTAGGATGGGTCCTCGCCGGTGTACATCCTGGCGAATCGCTCCATTCGGTCCACGAATCGATCGTTTTCCGGGTCGGAGTGGCCCATGAGGAAGAACGCACGCATGCCCTCTCCGGTGTGGAACCAGTCCGACTGCGTGATGAACTCCTCATGGTAGGCGCCGTTGGCGGCCAGCGTCGTCAGTTCGGTCCGTAGCTCGCCGTACTGCTCGAGGTGCCCCTCGAGGGCCTTCTTGTACCGTTCCAGTACGGTGTCTGACCCTCCCAGCGTGTGAAGCAGGGTCCAGTTGTAGAACGTCTCGATCGCGTCGTCCGGACCGTCGAGCGTGCCCCATCTGGGGGTGTGGAGCAAGTACCCCCTCTCATCAAGATACCGTTCCGCAAACGCCTCCACCGCGGTCGAGTTTTCCTCCAGCAGCGCGCGCTCTAGCAGCGCCCAGTCGGGTGGAGCCATCGGCGTGTCGATCTCAACCGATGGAATCGTGCTTGACGCGCAGGACAAGAGGGCCCCCGCTAGGGGGGCCGCCAGCAGCATCCGGACTGTCATCGTGGATCCCCCAACATGCTAGCCCGCGCGGTCCCGCGAAGGGAAGGCCGAGCCCGCGTCCTTCCATCCCGGTTCGTGCCGGACCGTCGCTGGCCAGACGTTGCAGCCTCGCATGTCAAGAATGCCGCGCCGCAGCAAGTCGCGCAGGGCGACTGTTCGTCTGCCCCTCTCGAAGCGGCCGTCGAATTCCACAGTGCCGACTAGCGGCGCTTTCGGGGCAACGCGGTAAATGGGCACGACCCGGCGCCGCGGTTCCGCCATTCTCGCGTTGCCACGGGCCGGTCCGAGTCCTCCTGGACGGGAAATCAGGAATCGGTTCCACGAAGCAGTGCGCCGGATGTCTTCGTGCGTCGCTCGTTCCAGCACTGTCGTGAACGTCGCGAGCGCCGATTCGAGCAGCTTGTAGCTACCGGATGGCCGCTCCTCTGTCACCAAGGGATCTTTCTTCTCGAAGGGCAGGATCTCGAGCGAGATCACGTGGGTTGCTCCCGCGTCGATCGCGACGTGAACCGGGCTGTTGTTCAGGACGCCCCCGTCGACAAAGTGGTGGCGAGCCACTCGGTCCGCACCTGCGCGATAGATCCCGATGCGCTGCGTTGGGAACGCTCCCGGGACTGCGGATGACGCAACGACAGCGCGCAACAGGTTTTCCGGAAGTGCGAACATCGACCCCGCCTCGGAATGGTAGTCTGCGGTGCCCGCCGGGTCCGAGTCGAATTGCACAGCCATCCATTCCCGCTGAAGCAGCAGTCTGTACGTTGCCGGCCGGACCAGGGTGAAGAGGCACTCCCGGCCCGCCGTGATGTCGGTACCTGTGATGACAAACTCCGGCAGCTCGTCCCTTCGGCGATACCATGCGGCGACGATATCGCGGCTCAGGCTGCGGGCCCTGTCAACCGCCTGGCCCCTCGACATGCGGGGATACCGCCTGAGGTCGCCGTCCGGACCCGTGTTCGCGAGGAACCGCAGGAGCGGCAGGTCGAGGAACAGGCTCTGCCGGAATGCCCTGGCGACCAGCCAGCCGCCAGCGCACAGCAACGCCGTTGCAACCAGCGCGCAGCCGAATAGAAAGGGCACGGACTGGGCGAGGCTTTCCGAAGCGATCCAGGTCAGCGAATCAGCCCCTGCGCGGGCTGCCAGAGAGGCAAGCGGCAGGAGCAGATTGGGCTGGAGCAGGAGGGCGATCACGATGAGCAGCAGGGCGAGGCCGGCCTTGCGTCCGCGCGAGGGGAAACCGCGCGATGCGAGCCGTACGATCCAAGATCGGTTTCCAACAACCCATCGAGACGCCTTGCCGTGACGGTCGAGATAGGACCAGACGGAGGCAATGTAGCTGTCGAAGGGCTGGCGGATCGATGGTTCTGACCGGAACTGCGGGTTGCCCAGCCCGAGTGCCTCAAGGAACACACCGTATCCGTTGACCGCGCCGGACGACGTGCCGACGAGGATGCCGACCTCGATGCCGCGCTTCTTCAGTCCGTCCAGGAGCACCTCGAGCAGCCCCGCGTTGTAGGCTCCCGCCGCGCCGCCCCCGCTGATCGCGATCGCGACCTTGCGCCTGTCGGGCGGGCACTCGCGCAGTTCGAGCCCCTGCTTTCCGAACAGGCTGCTCGACGGCCCGACCTCGAATTCCAGCGCGTCCAGGACCCCGTCGAGGTCGAGGAAGCCGGGATCGAGAAACCGTTCCAGCTCGATCGGACGTGCGGTGATTTGGTTCATTTGCACGCTTCGGGATCGTGGCATTCCGCCGATTCCCTCTCTGTCCGCAGTATATGTAACGGGTTTCGGGGCGGCCTCGGGGCGGTGATACAATCTTCCGCGATCGTCCGCCCGGAACGGGTCGGGACGCAAAGGAGGTTACTTTCGATGCAGAGCAAGGCATTGGTCGCGGAGTTCATCGGGACGTTCTCGCTCATCTTCATTGGCGCCGGCGCGGCGGCTGTCAGCGGCAACCTCGTCGCGGTCGCCCTGGCCCACGGGCTCGTTGTCATGGCATTCGCGTACGCCTACGGGAACATCTCAGGGACCCACATCAACCCGGCTGTCACGATCGGGCTCCTCGTTGGCGGCCAGATCAAGCTCGGCGACGCGATCGGCTACATCGTGGTCCAGCTGATCGGCGGCATTGTCGGGGCCTCGGCGCTCCTGTATGTAGTGGGACCGGGATCGCTCGGCGCGACGGTTCCCGCCGAGGGCGTCGGCGTCGGGCAGACCTTTCTTCTCGAGGTGATCCTGACGTTCCTCCTCGTGAACTCGATCTACCACTCCGCGGTTAGCGGCAAGGCCGGCAACCTTGCGCCGGTTGCTATCGGATTGACCCTTGCGGCTTGCATCGCGATGGGAGGCCCGTTAACCGGCGCCTCGCTGAATCCCGCCCGGTCACTCGGCCCGGCGGTGTTCAGCGACGCACCGACGGCCCTCTCGTCACTCTGGATTTACTTCGTGGCCTGTCCGGTAGGCGGCGTGCTTGCCGCGCTCGTGCACAAGTACCTCGCCAGCGACGACTAGGTCGCATGGCTGAGAACTTGCGCTGGTAGGATGAAGCCAGCGCAACCGGCGGCGGCTGGCTTGCCTGCTCGGTGGCGGGCCGGCCGCTGGTCGGTGCCCGGGCCGCGTTCATGAACGGCTTTGTTCCCATCGCCGACCTGCGGGTGAAGCCGATGGTGCCTCTGCATGCGCGGCCGCAGGAGAACCCGGCGGGCCCGCGCCCCCGCTGGCTGCTGGCGCCCGCCGCCGCAGGGCAGAACTACCGCAGACTGAAGCGCTTGGTCACCGAACTCCGGCTTCACACAGTCTGCGAGAGTGCCGCGTGTCCGAATATCGGAGACTGCTGGAACCGGCACAGCGCCACGTTCATGATTCTTGGCAACGTCTGTACCCGGCGCTGCGGGTTCTGCGCAGTGCAGAAGGGGCCGCCCGGGGAAGTCGACTACGACGAGCCGAGGCGCGTGGCGGATGCCGTCGCTCGAATGGGATTGCGCCACGCCGTCGTTACCAGCGTCAATCGCGATGACCGACACGACGGGGGTGCGGAACTGTTCGCCATGACGATCCGCGCGATCCGCGCAAACGTTCCCGGGTGCGGCGTCGAAGTGCTGGTGCCTGACTTCCAGGGTTCGAGGGTGGCGATGGACATCGTCCTCGACGCCCGGCCTGACATTCTCAACCACAATGTCGAGACGGTCTCGCGGCTCTATAGGGTCGTTCGCGCCGGATCGAGCTACCGCCGCTCGCTCGGGATGCTCCGGTACGCCAAGTCGGCCCTGCCCTCCGTCCCCACCAAGTCGGGCATCATGGTCGGACTCGGCGAGTCCGTCGGAGAGATACACGACACCATGCGGGACCTGAGGGATCACGGCGTGGACATTCTGACCGTCGGTCAGTACCTGCGGCCATCCCCGGATCACCTGGCGATTCAAAAGTACTACTCTCCGGAGGAGTTCGATGCGATCCGTGATTACGGGCTGAGGCTGGGCTTCGCCCACGTCGAGTCGGGTGCGCTGGTACGCAGCTCGTATCACGCTGACGAGGGGGTCGCAGCGCTGAGGTCAAGCGGGCCCCGCCAGCTCGCAATGGGCTGAAGGCCGCGCAGTTGGTGCCCGGGGTGGGATTCGAACCCACACGTCCTTGCGGACTACGGATTTTAAGTCCGTTGCGTCTGCCGATTTCGCCACCCGGGCCTTCGGTTCTGCTCACATTGTAGGTTCATGATCGAACCCGCGGGCCCCGCCCTTGGGAGGTCCAATATGAGCATGCGCCGCATTCGCAGAAGCACACGCCACCGGACTTGCCTCTCCTTGTCGCTGGTGCTGACGTGCGGGGCGACGGTGTCCGCCCAGGGGACGCGTCCGGCCTTGGACTGCCGGGAGCTCGTGGAACTGACCGGTCACGCGTATTCCATCCTGTCCGCGACGCCTTTGCGGGCCGAGGGCGAATCGGCCGCCCGATGCAGGGTGCTCGGGATCCTGCCACCGGAGATTGCCTTCTCGGTCGTGCTTCCCGACGCTTGGAACGGGCGGATCCTGATGACTGGCAACGGAGGCTACGCCGGAACCTCTCCGACCGCGCCGTCTCGATTGCGACGCAGCGACAGCGTGGCCTCGCGGGGCTTCGTCGCGGTCTATACCAACACCGGGCACGACCGAACGGCCGAGCCCTTGGGCACGTTTGCCTTGAACAACCGCCAGAAGGAGATCGACTACAGTTTCCGAGCCGTGCGCCTGACGATCCGGACAGCCAAGGAACTGGCGGCGCTCTACTACGGCAAGCCACCCAACTACACCTACTGGCAGGGCTGCTCTACTGGCGGTCGGCAGGGGCTGATGGCAGCGCAACGCTTCCCGGGGGATTTTGACGGGATTGTCGTGGGTGCCCCGGTCCTGAATTTCACGGATACGCAGATCTGGGGGGCGTGGAACGCCAAGGCGCTGGAAGGGGCACCGATCAGCCTCGAGAAGATCGGTTTGGTCGCCGAGGCCGTTTACGAACGCTGCGATGCCATGGACGGATTGGAGGACGGCCTGATCGAGGACCCGCGGACGTGCGGCTTCGACCCGGCACGCGATCTGACCCAGTGTGGCGATCCACCTTCCCGTGATTGCTTCAGCGAGGCGGAAATCGGTGCCCTCGCCAAGATCTACGGCGGTGTGGTCAGCCGCGGCCGGGCACTCTTTCCCGGCCTCCCCGTCGGCTCCGAGGCCGCTCCGCCGAGCGGCAGGAGGCGACTCAGCGGTTGGAGCGGCTGGATCATCAACGAAGAGGGGCCATCACGCCAGGAGGTGTTTGCCGAGACTTTCTTGCGCTATCTGGCGTTCGAACCGGACGAGCCCGCTTTCGACTGGCGCGAGTTCGATTTCGACAGCGATCCCCACCGCATGGACTTTGTCCGCTCGATCCTCGACGCCACGGATCCCGACCTGACCCGATTCCGTGACGCGGGCGGGAAGATGCTGATGTACTTCGGATGGGCGGACACCGCCCTGAATCCAATGATGGGCGTGAACTACTACGAAAGCGCACTGCAGGTCACCGGTCCGGAAACCCGGGACTTCTTCCGGCTGTTCATGGTGCCGGGTATGTTCCACTGCGGCGGCGGTCTCGGTGTTTCGAGGGCCGACTATCTCGAGGCGCTCATGGACTGGGTCGAGTCCGGAAAGGCGCCCGACCGCATCGTCGCGGAGAGGGTTGTCGCAGACAGGATCGAACTGACCAGGCCCTTGTGCCCCTATCCGGAAGTGGCGCGCTACGACGGTTCCGGCGACCCGGATTCGGAACTCTCCTTTGCCTGCATCACCCCGCCCCCCACCGATTGATCGGGGATCTGCCGTTATCAGGCCGGGTTCCGGGCGGACGACAGAGTGCCGTGACCGAGGGGGCGTTGCCCCGCGCACCGGCTGCGGCTCCCTCGAATCCGCGTGCAAACTCCCTACGCTCCGGCACCTGCTCCATGCGGCTCTGACCGCCATTCCGGTCCTGATCGTTGTGCTACGCTATCTGGCCGAACCCCCGGGAGGAGGGTCCTGATGAACCGAAACCGTCTCTTCATAGCGAGCTGCGTAGCTCTCGTCACGACATCGATGTTCTTCTCGATTCGTGGCGACGCGGCCGACGCCCTCGCCAACGACTTTCAGCTGACCAAGGAGCAGCTCGGTCTGATTTTTCAGCCGGCCTTCTATGGATTCACGGTGTCGATTCTGATTGGCGGCTCTCTTGTCGATCTGTTCGGGATGCGCCGGCTGCTAACGATCTCGGGCCTGTTCTACATCTTCGGGATCCTCGCCATCGTGCTGGTGCCGTTCCCGGACGGCCCGGTCGCTTCGGTATTCGGCAACTCGATTACGGTCACGCTCTGGTTCTCCATGCTCGCTCTCGGACTGGCGCAAGGACTCGTCGAGGGAGTGATCAACCCGCTATGCTCGACGCTTTACCCGGAGGACAAGACCCACCGCATGAACGTTCTGCACGCGTGGTGGCCCGGCGGGTTGATCGTAGGCGGACTGCTCGCCTACTTCATCACTTTGGCCATGGGACTGGGAGGCTCGGCCAGCCCGGAAACGGCAACGCTAGGCTGGCGCGTCAAGCTGATGACGATCCCGGTCGTTGCCCTGGCTTATCTCCTTTTGATTCGAGGTCAGAGTTTTCCAGCGACCGAGCGTGTCGCTGCCGGGGTCAGCAACCGGGACATGTTTCTCGAGTTGCTGCGCCCCTCCTTCATCTTCCTTTGGATTTGCATGTGGCTGACTTCGGCCTCCGAACTCGGACCGGACCAGTGGGTGCCGTCGCTGATCACGAACCTGACCGGCGGCATGCCAGGGATCCTGATCTTGGTGTACACGGCGGGCATCATGTTCGTTCTGCGCTTCTTCGGCGGTCCGCTTGCCCACAAGTTCTCCCCCTTCGGACTGATGACGATTGCCGCTGTCCTGACGGCGATCGGCCTCTATACGCTGGGCTCCGTGAGCACGATGGCCGGCGCCTTCGCGGCCGCGACGATCTTCGGGGTCGGAAAGACCTACTTCTGGCCGGTGATGCTCGGCGTTACCTCAGAGCGATTTCCGAAGGGCGGTCCCGTCGCGCTTGCTGTCATGGGCGGCACCGGCGTCTTTTCGAGCGGCACCGTTGTGCCGATCATGGGCAGGCTGTACGACAGGTTCGGTCCGGCGGCCACATTCAAGTACGTTGCTTCGTTGCCGGTCGTGCTGGTTGTGCTGTTCGGCCTGTTCTTCTTGCACTTCCGCAGGATAGGAGGCTACAAGCCAGAACAGCTTGCCACCGACTGATACGCTGAGCGAGTGAAGCGACACGCCGCGCTGGTTCCCCTTTCCCGCCAGCACCATGACGGGCTGGCTTTGTGTGTGTTCATCGAGCGGGACCTGCGCGATGGCGCGGATCCGGCGGTGGCTGAGCGTCTGCGTAAGCAGGCGCTTGACGCTTGGGAGCTTGAACTCAGCGGCCACTTCGCCGTGGAAGAGGAAGTGCTGTTTCCGGGGGTGCGCGAGGCGATTCCATGCCCGGACGCCGTCGACCGCTTGGTTCGAGAGCACGACGAGATCCGCGCCGAGATCTCGTGCTTGGAATCCACCGGGGCGAGCCAGCTGACGGCCCGGCTGCGCTCCTTGCGGGAGCGCCTCGTGAAGCACATCCGCTTCGAGGAACGGGTTCTCTTCGAGGCTGTTCAGGACAGCGTGAGCGAATCGGTCATGGAGGATCTGGGCAGACGGATCGACGAAATGCTGCCGAAGGTTTGCGTCAATCTCGGCAGCGCCGACAAGTCGTCGCGCGCGCGGTCCTGATCAGGCTTTCTCGAGACTCTGTTCGAGACTCTCCTCGATCTGCCGATTGATGCCGGCCGTCTCGAATTCGATCGCGACCCGGATGGCGTTCTTGATGGCCTGCCGCGTGGAGCGGCCGTGGCAGATGATCACGCCTCCGCGCACGCCGAGCATCGGCGCGCCGCCATATTCCTCGTAATCCACGCGCTTCTGGAAATCCTCGAACGCGCCCTTGGCGAGGCCGTAGCCGATCTGGCGCATCACCGTCGCTTCGAGCGACTCGATCAGCATGGTCTTGATCGTGGACACGAGACCCTCGCTGACCTTCAGCGCCACGTTTCCCACGAAACCGTCGCACACGATCACGTCCGCGTTCCCGCTGAACAGGTCGCGGCCCTCCACGTTGCCGACGAAGCGGAACGACTGGCCCTTCAGCAACGGAGTCGCCTCCCTGGTGAGCTCGTTGCCCTTGTGCTCCTCCTCGCCGATCGACAGAAGGCCCACTCGAGGCCGCTCGCAGCTGAACAGAACGCGGGTGTACACGTCGCCCATCAAGGCGAACTGCAGCAGCATGCTGGGCGTGCAGTCGACGTTGGCGCCAACATCCAGCACCAAAGTGCGACCCCCCTGGGTCGTCGGGAAGATCTGGGCGACGGCGGGGCGGTACACGCCAGGGATGCGCCCCATGACTTGCAACGCGGTCGCCATCACGGCTCCGGTGTTGCCGGCGGAGACGAGGCCGGCGGCGCGACCGCCGATGACCTGCTGGGCAGCGGCCCGGATCGAGCTGTCCTTCTTGGAGCGGAGAGCCCTGGACGGGTTGTCGTTCATCGTCACCACGTCTTGCGCGTGGACGATGTCGATCTGGGCGCGTGCGGGGAAGTGCTTTGCCAGTTCCTTGCGAAGCACATCCTCGCGTCCCACGAGCAGGATCTTCGCGCCGAATTCCTCCGCCGCAAGGAGCGCCCCCTCGACCTCGGCTACAGGCGCCGAATCGCCGCCCATAGCATCGACCGCTACTGTGACAGGCTGCAACACCGTGAATCGGGCTCCGGGCGCCTATTCTAGACCTATTCGGATTCGACTTCGATGACTTCGCGGCCTTTGTAGTACCCGCAATACTTGCACGCTCGGTGCGGCACGATGACGGCCGAGCACTGCTCGCAGATCGTCGCGCCCTTCGGAACCAGGCTGTCGTGCGCTCGGCGCTTCCCGGTTCGGGCTCTCGAATGTCTTCTCTTCGGATTCGGCATGCTTCTATTCTCCCAACTGTCCGCCCGCGCTCCCAATCTGTAGCGCCTCAGCGCTTGAAGTCCAAGCCACGCAACGCCTCCCACCGGGGATCGGAGAAGGACTCGCGGCAGTCGCATTCGGCCTCGTTGCGATTCCCGCCGCAGACGGGACAAAGGCCCTTGCAGTCCGGCCCGCACAGGCTTCGCACCGGTAGCCACAGCAGGAGCTGCTCCCGCACTACGTCGGCGAGCGCCACGCCCTCTCCCTCGTAGAACCCGACTTCGGTCTCGTCCATGCTGATAGCCGCTTCGCCGCCGTCGTCGATCATCGTCATCGGGTAGAAGAACAGGTCGAGACTGGAGTCAAAGTCCTGACGCAACTCCCTCAGGCAGCGGTCGCAGGCGTGCTCTACCGATGCCCTGAGCCGTCCTCGAACCCGTATCGATCGCACGCCGTCCCTGTCGAGCAACTCTGCTAAGCCGGTGACCTCCACGTCCCGGGTGACGCTCCAAGGGCTCGAAAGCTCAAGCAAGGACGGGCGAATCACCGCTTCGAATCGAAGCGGCTTTCGCTCCAAGGCGCCCGCCTCGATGAAGATGCTCTTGCCCACACGGCGACATCTTCAGTCTAGCGGCCCAACTCAGGTGCCGCAATGCCACGCACTGGGGGTTGGCCGGCCGTCGCCGTGTACCGCGCAGCTTCCTACAATGGACTGTTCCCCATGCAAATCAAGGACCTGCGCGTGCATTCGATCGCGATTGCGGACCCGCCTCTGCGCAGCTCCTACGGCCTGCACTCCCCTTACGCGCTCAGGAGCGTCATCGAGCTGGAAAGCGAGGACGGGATCGTCGGTATCGCCGAGACGTACGGCGGCGAGGGCCAGGCCGCCGCGCTCCGCGCAGTTCGGGATCGTGTCGTAGGCTCCGACGCATTCCGGCTCACAGGCGACCTGCTGGATCTTGCGGATGGTGGCGGAGACGGCGCCGAGCGCTCCCACACCATGAGGACGCCCGGGGAGAACCCCCTGGACGCCGGGCCGCGAACCTACTCGGCGATCGAGACAGCGTGTCTCGACCTGATCGGCCGTAGTGTGGGCGCCCCGGTCTGCGACCTCCTCGGGGGCCGCGTCCGCGATACCGTACCCTTCTCTGCCTACGCGTTTTACAAGCACGCCGGCGGGGGCGGCCAGGACACCGACGCCCGCGAAGACACCTACGGTGAATGCCTCACGCCGGAATCGATTGTCCGCCAGGTCCGGTCGATGGTTGACGAGTACGGCTTCCGGGACATCAAGTTGAAAGGCGGGGTTCTCCATCCGGACGAGGAGATCGAGGCCATCCGGCAGTTGCGGTCCGAGTTCGGCCCGGGCGTGCCCTTGCGCATCGATCCGAACTCGGCGTGGAGCGTCGAGACCTCCGTTCGGGTCGGCATTGCCCTCCGCGAGGAGCTAGCAGGAGGCGGTTATCTTGAGGATCCCGCCGCCGGGATCGACGGCATGGCGGCGGTCCGGGCCGAGCTTCTGGAAAACGGGATCGACACGCCGCTTGCTAGCAACGTAGCCGTCACCTCTTTCACTCACCTGCCGGAGTCCGTCGAGCGGGACGCCGTGCAGGTCGTGCTTTGTGACCACCACTTCTGGGGCGGCATGCGACAGGTTCAGCACTTGGGAAAGCTGTGCCAGACCTTCGGCGTGGCCCTTTCGATGCATTCGAACTCGCACCTGGGCGTGTCGCTCATGGCAATGGCCCACGTCGCCGCCGCCACGAAGAACCTCACCTTTGCCTGCGACACCCACTATCCGTGGCAGGTGTCCGATGAAGTGATCGAGGGAGGCCGTCTCTCGTTCGAAGACGGGTCGATCCGTATCCCCGACAGCGGCGGTTTGGGTGTGGACCTGGACTACGACCGGCTCCAACGACTCAAGGAACGGTACGAATCAGTTCCCTACCGGAAGCGCGACGACGAGGCGGAGATGCGCAAGCATGTCGATCCCAATTGGCGGAGAGTGCTGCCGCGCTGGTAAGGCAGTAATTCCGCCGATTCCGGTGGCTGGTTGGTTGCAATCCCGGCAAAGGGCGTCTACTATCGTTGCTACTGGAAGGAGGGATGGTCATGGCGAGAGCGTGCCGTCTAACAGTATTGATTCTTTCGCTGGCCTCCGTGCTGGCGTATGCGGTTCCGCGGGTAACGTCCGTCGAGCCGGAATTCGTCGCCCCCGGAGGGTCGGCGGTCGCCAAGGGCGCGGACCTCGGCAGGACTTCCGTCGCCAAGCTGTACATCACGGTTGGCGGCACCGATGTCCAGGTCAAGATCACCGAGCAGTCCGACGAGGAGATCAAGTTCGACTTGCCGGATTCGACCGAGATGAAACGTTACAGGCTGATGGTCCTGACCGCGGGCGCAGGGGCTGCTTACATGGAGCAGCCGGTTGCGATCGAGGTCGTGGATGCCGAAATGGCAAAGCAGCTCTCGGCGGAAGGCGAGGTAGAACTGGAGATCATCGAGGCCGAGCCCATCGAGGAGGAAGAGGAAGAGCCCAGGCGCAGGAGAAGAAGGAGAGACAATTAGTCGGCGTTTCCGCGACTAGGTCCGCTAGCCCTCGGGAAGCGGCGCATTGCCTCCAGCCGCGCGGCGAGCGATCTGTCCCAGCGCCCATCCGGCGTGCTCGCGCACGACCGAGTCCGGCGAACGTGCCATCGCTTCCAGGGCGGGCCGGAACGCCGGGTCCGCACTGTTGCCCATCGCCACGGCGACGTTCCGCAGGAATCCCGAGTACCGGCTTCGCTCGATCGGCGTGCCCTCGAAACGCTCGTTGAACTCCTCCTCGCTCAGCTTCGCCAGTTCGTTGAGATCCGGCCGCGCGTTCTCGGGCCGAAATGCCGTGTCGGAACTGACCGCTGCCCGTCTGGGGCTGTTCCAAGGGCACACGTCCTGGCAGATGTCGCAGCCGAACACATGCTGCCCCACGTCCTTCCGATGGTCCTGCGGTATCGGGCCGCGGAGCTCGATCGTCCAGTACGAGATGCACAGCCGCGAGTCCAGGGCGTGTGAAGGGCCTTCCCCGATCTCGACGAAAGCGTCCGTGGGGCACGCGTCGATGCACCGGCGGCACGAGCCGCAGCGGTAGGGCGCCGGATCGTCGGCCGCCAGGTCCAATGAAGTCAGGATTTCGCCCAGAAAGACCCACGAGCCGAGCCCTTCGTCGATCAGGCAGGTATTCTTCCCGATCCAGCCGAGTCCGGCGCGGCGCGCGTAGGCCCGCTCCAGCAGTGGCGAGGTGTCGACGCAGACCTTGCAGCGGACGTCCCGGCCGTATTGCGAGCGGATCCATTCCGCCAGCGAGTGGAGCCTCTCTTTCAGGACGACGTGGTAGTCCTTTCCCCAGGCGTACCGTGATATCCAGCCCTCGTCCCCGGAATCGAACTCGGTCGAGTACGGCTCGGGCGTGTTGTAGACCAGGCCCACGCAAATCACTGAACGGGCTGAAGGCATCAGGGTCCTCGGGTCGAGCCGCATCGCCCCGCGACGCCCTTCCAGATACGCCATCTCGCCTTGGAAGCCCCGCGCCAGCCACTCCGGGTAGAAAGCCGATTCCACAGTGGGTTCTGCGGGGGCCACGCCCGCGAGATCGAACCCGAGCTCGCGGGCGCGGGCCTTGACTGGCGCGGGGTCGAGCAAGGCTGCACGCACGTCTTTCGGCTACGAATCGGTAGCGGGTACGGACTCTGAACAGCCGTTCAGCCCCCAATACTGCCATAGAACAGCGAATTTCTGCTCTTCGGCCGTTTTTCTTTGCGGAGCGATTGAATATCGAAGTAGACTTTCTACGGGTTGGCGCGGATCCATTCCGCGGTCGCCCCGGAATAGCCTTCTGGCCAGAAGAGCCGGGGGGCGTGCGCTTGAATAGGAGACTCGAAGCGATGCAGCGACCGGTGAAGTACTTCGAAAGAGGCTTGACGCAAATGGCGAAGGGCGGCTGGAGGATTGCGCGCAAGCTAGACGCTCGCAACGACCCGAATCCCGCGTTCACGCCCAACTGGTCCGAAAAGCCCATGCTCAAGTCCTGGGAGAAGTCGAAGCCGCCGCTGGGCTGGCCCCGCGAAACCGATTCGCTGTGCCCGAAATGCGTGCGCGAGGCGCGCGAGGTCATCCTCAACGGGGAGGTCGACTACTCGATCCTGAAGACCGAGAAGATCGGCGAGGTCAAGGCGACCATCGTGCAGAGAGGCAATGAGATCTGGATGGTCAAGGACTGCCCGCGGCACGGCAGGATCGAGGACCTCATGGCGATCGACTCCAGGTTCCTCGAGCACATCGAGTCGCAGTTCCCGGGCCGCGACATTCGGGCGCACAACGACGAGGACTTGCACAATCACGGCTCTTCGACCGTCAAGTGGGGCCGGGGCGCGGTGCTGACGGTGGACCTGACAAACCGCTGCAACATGATGTGCGATCCGTGCTTCATGGATGCGAACCAGGTGGGTTTCGTCCACGAGCTCGAGTGGGAAGAGATCAAGACGATTCTCGACAACGCCATCAGGATCAAACCGCGCAGGCAGATGTCGGTGCAGTTTTCCGGCGGCGAGCCAACGATGTCACCGTACTTCCTGAAGGCCGTCCAGTACTGCCGCCAGATCGGCTACAACTCGGTCCAGGCCGCAACCAACGGGATCGAGTTCGCCAAGAACAGGGAATTCGCGGAAGCCGCCGCGGATGCCGGGATGCGCTACGCGTACCTGCAGTTCGACGGAATCGGCAACGAGCCGAACCAGCACCGCAAGATCGGCAATCTCTTCGACGTCAAGATCAAGGCGATCGAGAACATGCACGACGCCGGCATCGAGATCGTGCTGGTGACGACGCTGGTCAACAACGTCAACAACGAGGAGGTCGGCCCGATCATCCAGTTCGCCCGCGACAACCCTGGACGCATCGCGTTCATCTCGTTCCAGCCGGTCTCGTTCACAGGCCGGGACGAGGAGATCACGGACGAGCGCCGCATGCGCCAGCGTTACACGCTGAGCCACCTGGCGCACGACGTCAAGAAGCAGGTCGGCATCACCGAGCCGACCAGGGACTGGTTCCCCATCTCGGTCATGGGCAGCTTCGTCGATGCCGCCGACCTGGCGCACGGCCCGAAGGCGCAGTGGGGTCAGGTCAGCTGCGGCTGTCACCCGAACTGCGGGGTCGGCACCGCGCTCATGATCAACAAGCAGACCAAGGACATGGCGCCGGTGGCGGAATTCATCAACGTCCCGCAGTTCGTGCAGGATATCCGGCGGGTGACTGATTCGGGCCGCGGCAAGCTTGCCACGAACGTGCAGATGGGCCTGGCGCTGCTCAAGAACTACAACCCAATGAAGGCGCCGAACGACTTTTCGATGTTTGACCTGCTCAAGAAGTTCGACAAGTCGTTTGCCCTTAGCGGCAAGAACTACGGCAAGGGCACGGCGCGCCGCAACGATCCGTGGAATTTCCTCTTTGTCGCTGGAATGTGGTTCCAGGACCTCTTCAACTACGACTTCCGCCGCACGGAGATGTGCGTGATTCCGTATGGAACGCAGGAAGGCGAGATCTCCTTCTGCGCCTACAACACGGGTATCGGCTGGCGGAATATCATCGAGAAGATGCACATGACCGCGACGCTGTCGCAGTGGTACGGGGAGCACGGCCGGCACAAGATCTACGCGGGCGGCCGCAAGGTCGACGAGATCACGCACCTGAGCGAGCAGCTACACATCAACGCCGAGCACGCCGCGCGCGGCGCCCAGGTTTCGGCGGGTCCACAGAACGCGCGGGAGGAGAAGATCGCCGCGAGGGACCGGAAGCTCGCCGAGGCCCGGGCGAAGGGCGAGCAGATTCCGGAAAGCGGTGCCCGGAATCGCAAGCTTTCCACCGAGGAGGAAGCCCGGCTGATGAAGATGTACCGGCAGGAAGTCCTCAAGGAGCCCGCTGCCCCCGCACTGGTCCAGATCGGCGCGGTTGCACCGGCCAGCGAGCAGAGCGAGACCATCGGCGCAAGCGGCGACTAGGGCCAGCAGGCCGCGGCAGCCACCAGCACTCCCTTGTGGAGTGCCGTGCGGATAGCGACCCTCTGGCTCGCGCCATCTGCGCTGCATTCCGTGCCGCAGCAAAGCCGAACCAGGCCTTGCGAAACCGCGTCGTGCCGGAAGGCGGGATCTCGCCCGCGCAGGAGTTCTTCCTCCCGAGCCATCGCGGCCCACCGCCTCCAGCACGCTTGCGCGAACCGCCATTTTGGGCATCCCTCCTGACCCTGTGCCGTCTGCGGCGCGAAGCCTCGACTGGGGCCGGGCGATGCAGCGTCCTGATGCGTTCGCAGCAATCTGGGGTCGCCGGCGCGTCGGCAAGTCGCGGCTGCTGATTGAATGGTCGGGACGCAACGACGGGCTGTACGCTGTGGCGGAGCGGTCCGCACCAGCCGTCCAACGGCGATTCCTCGCTGGGACAATTGCCGATCGGTTCCCGGGTGTCGCCGATGTAGAGCATCCGAACTGGCGCGCACTGCTCGCTCGCTACTCCGGAGCAGCCACCCTGAGCGGCTGGAAGGGTCCGCTCGTACGCGACGAGTTTCCGTACCTGACCGCTTCGGACGAAGGTCTTGTCAGGACCCTCCAGGACTGGCTGGATAGGCCGGAAAGGGCGCTGCGCACGGTAATCGGCGGGTCGAGCGTTTGGATGATGCACGATGCGCTTCTGAATGCCGCCAGCCCGCTCTACGGCCGGGCCGCGGAGGCGTTCGCGGTGCGACCGCCCCGGCCCGGGCACATTGCCGATGCCTTTCCGTCCCTCGATCACCGCGTCCATCTGACGATCTACGCGACCTGGGGCGGCATGCCGCGGTACTGGGAGCTTGCCGCGCCGTTCGGAGCGGACATCGACGGATCAGTCGATTCTCTTGTGCTGGACCCCGCCGGTCCGCTGCATGGAGAGCCAAGCCGATTGCTAGAGGAAGAAACACCTCCGGCCACCGCCTTGCGTCCTCTGCTCGATGTGATGGGGGGCCGGGGCGCACAGGCTCACTGAGATCGCCGGTCGTCTGGGCCGCCCCGCACCGAGCCGTTCGAGGCCGCTGGCCGCCCTCACCGAAATGGGCTTGGTGCGTCGAGAGATTCCCTTCGGCAGCGACGCGAGATCAGGGAGGCGGAGCTTGTACCGAATCGACGATCCGTTCCTGCGGCTTTGGTTCCGCGTCGTGGCTCCGCACAGGTCGGCGCTGGCGGTGTCGCCGCCCGAGACGAGGCTGCGCTACTGGCACCGCCACTGCCCCGCCTTGGAGTCGCACGCATGGGAGGAGCTGTCCCGGATGTCGGTGCCCTGGCTCCATCGCTGCCAGGGGCCGCTGGCCGCCCTCGGTCCGTTCGAGCAAGCCAGACGCTTCTGGCGCGGAAGCTCCCCGGAGCTCGACATCGTGTCGCGGTCGGTCGACGGCAAGCGTCTGCTCGTCGGGGAATCGAAACTGTCCGGCGCCCCGGGGGTGGTCATCGAGGGTTTGCGACCAGGCCATCGCGGATGCGCTTCCGGAGGAGCGGGGCCGTCAGGTGGTCAGGGTACTATTCACGCCGTCCGCGACCAATGTAGGGCAACAGGACGAATCCGTCGTGGTAGTTGATGCCGGGACCGTGATGGCCGCACTCCGCTGACCGTCGCCGCGTCGCGCTGCGACGTGCCGTCTTGGAAACCTATCCTACGATGCCGGTCCGGTGCGTGACACCCGGATTAGGCCGCCCGACCGGATGTGAGTCCCGCGAGCAACGAGCCTTTCCTTACGATCGTCTGCTCGCGTTCCGGGCCGGTCGACACACCGCCGATTTCGACCTCGAGGCGGTCTTCCAGGAAGGCGATATAATCCTTGGCCTCCTGGGGCAGGCTTTCGAAGGAAGTCACCCCCCGTGTCGGGCGGTTCCATCCGGGCAATTCCCGGTAAACGGCCTCCACCTGCTCGTATTCCTCGGCGATCGCAGGCATCCAGTCGAGCGGCTCCCCCCTGTACCGGTACTCGGTGCAAACCGGAATCGTGTCCAGATAGTCCAGCACGTCCAGCTTCGTGATGAAGAGGGAGGAGAGATGGTTGATCGCGTGGGCGTATCGAAGTAGCGGGATGTCGAACCAACCGCACCGTCTCGGCCTGCCGGTCACCGTCCCGTATTCCCCGCCTGCCTTCCGTAGCGCATCTCCTGCGGGGCCGTGCAGTTCGGTGGCGAACGGTCCCTCCCCGACCCGCGTTGCATAGGCCTTGGCCACTCCCACGATTTCGTGAAGGAGCCTGGGCGACACGCCGGATCCGGTGCAGATTCCCCCCGCGCTCGCATTCGACGAAGTGAGGTAGGGGTACGTGCCGAAGTCAATGTCGAGCATCGTTGCCTGCGCTCCCTCGAAGAGCAGCCGCTTGCCCTGCTTGATCGAGTCGTTGAGGTACTTCCCGGTGTCTGCGACGAATGGCCTCAGACGCTCGGCGTAGTCTTGATATTTGTCGAGGGCGGCCTCGATGTCCCACGGCTCGCTGATACCGAGGGCGGCCGCGACAGCCGTCCTCTCCTCCGCAATGGCCCGGAAGCGCTTCGTGAAGTGCTCCGGCGACAGCAGCTCGGCCACTCGAATGCCCCGCCGGGCGACCTTGTCCTCGTAGCACGGGCCGATTCCGCGGGAGGTCGTGCCGATCCTGCGTTTCCCCGGGGACGCCTCGGAAGATCGCTCGAGCAACGGATGGTACGGGAACACGACGTGAGCGCGATTACTGATCAGCAAGTTCGCCTCGACGCGAATCCCGGCGCGACGCAGCGAGTCGATCTCGTCGAGCATCGCTTGCGGGTTGATGACTACACCATTCCCGACCACTGCCGTCTTTCCCGACCACAAGATGCCGCTGGGAACCAGGGACAGCTTGTAGACGCTGTTGCCGACCTGCACTGTGTGGCCGGCGTTGTTGCCGCCCTGGCAGCGCACCACGATGTCGTAATGCTCCGTCACGAGGTCGATCAGCTTGCCCTTGCCCTCGTCGCCCCACTGGAGGCCCAGAACTGCAAGATTGGACATGGGAATACCCGGAGAGGACCCGAACCCGCGAGTCAACGAAAAAAAGGGAAGGCTTCGTGCTGCCCCTAGGCAGGCGGACGAACACCCCTCCCTATACTACCGGTTTCGTCTTCGGCCGCGTGCGACAGCGGGGTCACGACCGCGAAGCCGGACCGCCCTTCCATTGGGTCCAGAGGCGCTCCATCGCGGCCACCCGCTCCCGCATATCTCCCGCGCGGTCGTGCAGTTCCGTGCCGTCGGACTCGATATCGTAAAGTTCCCACGGCCTGTCTCCCACAGCGACGAGTTTCCAACGCCCTTGGCGAATCGCGCGGCCCCGGCTCCATTGCCAATACAGCTCTCCGGGAGGCTCGCGGGTGTCGCCTCCGAGCACGGGCAGGAGACTCGTGCCGTCCATGGGATGAACGGGCCGGCCGTTGAATTCCGACGGGTGCTCGATGCCGGCAGCCTCCAGGAAGGTCGGCGCGAGGTCGATCACGTGGGCTAGCTGGCCCGTCGTGTCTCCCGGGCTTGCGATGGCCGTAGGCCACCGCGCGATCAGGGGAACGGTGATCCCGCCCTCGTGGTCGTGCTGCTTGTAGAGCCGGAAAGGGGTATTGGACGCGTTGGCCCATCCGTACCCGTAGCTCTGGTACGTGTCTTCGGGCCCCGGCATGACCCAGGGGACGTTTCCCGGAATGACGCGCCGCCCATCGCGGGTGGTTTCCGGGAGGTATTGACCCTTCCGGTCGGTGGCGTATTCGACGTGGCATCCGCCATTGTCAATCTGGAAGACCACAAGGGTGTTCTCAGCTTGACCGGACTCGTCCAGAAGATCGAGAAGCTTGCCGATACCTTGGTCCATGCGCGTGATCTGGGCGGCGTAGACCTCCATGCGGCGTTCCTGCCATGCCTTGTGGGGTTCGTCCGTCCATGCCGGGACTTCCGGGTTGCGAGGCGAGAGCGCCCATGCCGGATCCACCGTGCCCAGTTCCTTCATGCGCTGGTGGCGCTCCAGCCGCAGCGCATCCCAGCCGACTCCGTAGCGCCCGGCGTAGCGCTCAATATCCTGCTCGAAAGCGTGCAGGGGCCAATGGGCGGCGGTGTACGCGACATACAGGAAGAACGGCGTCTCCCTGCCAAGGCCCTCGCGCATGAAGTCAAGGGCGTGGTTCGAGATCGCGTCCGTGTAGTAGAACTCCGGATCGAGGTACAGATGCTCCGCCGGCTCGTTGTCCACCATCAGCGATGCTGGCGTCCAGAAGCTGCACGCTCCTAGAGTCGTGCCGAAGAATCTGTCGAACCCGCGCTGGCACGGCAGACTCTCGTGCCTGCCATCGTTGGCGAGATGCCACTTGCCGCTCATGTAGGTCGAATAGCCCGCCGCTCCCAGCAGTTCGGCCGCGGTCACGACATCGGCCGAGATGCCGTTGTTCGGTCCCAAGGACTTTGTCGTGTAGCAGCCGCTGAGCAGGGAAGCTCTCGTCGGCACGCACATGTTGTTCGTGTAGAAGCGCGTGAATCGCAAGCCCTGCGACGCCAGGCGGTCCAGGTTCGGAGTCTCGATCTCGCCCCCGTAGCAGCCGAGGTCGGAATAGCCCATGTCGTCGGACATGATCACCACGATGTTCGGCCGATTGCGCTGCGCTTCCGAGGAGCGCCGGGAGCAACCCGCAGCCGCGAGGGGAAGAGCGGCACTTCCAAGCTGGAGGAACCGCCGGCGGCCTAGTGTGGGGGTGTCGTTCACCGCCACATCGTAGCGCTTAAGTGACTCCTTGGCCCCCTGCCCGCAGGCCGGGTGGCACCGGGACGATCCGCCGTCGTCTCCGAAAGGCAATGAAGCGAAGAGGTCGGGCGGCGCGGCGCGCGAGTCAATCCAGCTCGGCGAGAACCGGGTTGTCCTGCGCCCACTTCATGAAGTCGTCGACGGAGTAGAAGGTCTCGTGCTTGAAGAGCCTTCCGCGGTCCTCGACCGGCACCGTCCAGTCGTAGTTCCAGGAATCGCCGGTTCTGTCCATCCAGTCGGACAGCTCCGAGTCTAGCCGCGCTCGAACGTCCGCCGACGCCGGGTCCTCGGCGAGGTTCTGCAGTTCGAACGGGTCGGACTCAAGGTCGTACAGGACCCATGGAGCGTCCTTGGTCCGCGCGTACATGTGTCGCTGGGTGCGGATGCCGCGCCAGCCGTGGTGCACGCCGCCTGCCAGGAAAGGTCCGAAGATCTGGAAGTACGCCGAGTCCGGACCTGTGTCCGACTCGCCCAGGACCACTGCCGAGAGGTCGCTTCCCTGCATTTCCGGCTGCGGTCCGATCCCGCACAGCGAAAGCAGCGTCGGCGCGATGTCGACATGGGAGAAGATCGCGTCCGTCTCCCGGCCGGGCGGGGCCCGCGGATGGCGGACGATGCCCGGCACGCAGATGGATTCCTCCCACGGCTTCCGCTTGAGTCTCGCGCCGTGGGATCCCAGCATGTCGCCGTGATCGGACGACACGATCACGATCGTTTGGTCCCGGAGCCCGAGATCGTCCAGCTCGGCAAGGATGCGCCCGACCTGGTCGTCCACGGCAGTCACCATCGCGTAGTACGCGGCGATTTCCTTGCGGCCCGGAGTCGCGACGTACGGATTCGGCTCGAGTTCCCTGTCGGAGTCGTCGCCAGCGAAGTTGGGGCGCAACGCGATTGCCTCAGGATCGTACATTTCCATGTATTCGTCCGGTGCCAGGTAGGGATCGTGTGGGGGGCCCATCTGCACGGTCAGGAAGAACGGGCGGCTGTCCTCCCGCGTTCGTCGCAGGAACTCGATGCCGAGATCGGTCCAGACCTCGGATTCGAACGTCTTGATCGGAATCGGTTCCGGATCGTCGCGGAAATAGTGCGTGTCGAAGTGTGCGTGGCTGACTTGGTTCGCGGCCCAGAATTCGAAGCCCTGCCGGCGTGCGCCCGGAGGGATCCAGCCCGGCTGGCGCGGGCCGCCGTCCAAGTGCCACTTCCCCACGAATCCCGTGCGGTACCCTGCTTCCGCAAACAGCTCGGCGACGGACGTCTCGGACTCTCGCAGACGCAGGTCGTTCGCGGTCATTCCATTCGTATGGGCATACTTGCCGGTGAGGATGATGGCTCTGGCCGGACAGCAGACCGGGGAGTTCGCGAAGTGGTTCCGGAACAGGAGCCCTTCCTCGGCCAGCCTGTCGAGGTTGGGCGTTCTCACGTCGGGATTGCCCATGCAGCCCATCGCCTGCGCACGCATTTGGTCCGGGAACAGGAAAAGGACGTTGAGCGGGCCGTCGCCACCGTCTTCCGTGGACTCGCAGGCCAGTGCTCCCCCAATTGCCCAGCCGGTTGCAAGCAGCTCGCGCCGTGTCAGCATTCGAGCCGAGATCATAGCGCAGCCGGTTGAGCGGACCCGCCGCGGACCGTGATGCCGCTCGGACTCGACGCGGAAACGCTCCGGCTCACCAGCCGGCGGCGTATCGTTGCGCGTACGGATCAGCCCCCGCCTCGATCACGCCGTTGCGCCGCACCTTGATCGCCGTCGGTGCGGAACCGCTGTTCCGGCGGCTGCGCAGTTCCACCAGGTGGCCTAGCCGTGCAAGTTCCTCGACGACGAATTCCGGCATGCGCTCGTCCACGAGCAGCACGTTCGGCTCCATCGCGTGATCGTCGAAGCTGGACACGAGATGCTTGCTCTGGAAACGCGGCGCCTCCACAGCCGCCTGCGGGTTGAAGTTGAACAGGAGAGCCGCGAGCAGCACTTGCAGGAGCGCCTGTTCCTGCTGGTCGCCCCCAGGCGTGGACAATGCCATGAAGGGCTCGCCCCTTCGGGTCACCAACGTGGGTGTGAGCGTGATCCTTGGACGCTTGCCGGGCTCGACGACATTCGGGTGACCCGGGATCGTGAGGAAGCTATGCGCCCTTTGCGTCAGGGGTATGCCGGTGCGCCCGGCAATCACGGAAGGCATCCAGGCTCCTGAAGGCGACGCCGAGAACATCATTCCGTCTGCCGTGGTGATGTTGACACTGGTCGTGTCCTTTGAAGCCAGAGGGTCGGGAAGCGGTCGCTTGTGCCCGGTTTGCCAGGCAGGGTGGACCGGCAGTCGGTCGCCGAACGTGCCGGGGCGGAAAAGCGAAGACGAGCGCCCGGGATTGATGAGCGCGCGCCGAGCGGCCGCGTACTCCTTTTCCAGCAGGTCCCGCGGCACGTCCACGAAGTCGGGATCTGCGTACCACGAGTCCCGGTCCGCGAAGGCGAGCTTGAGGGCCTCTACGAGGTGGTGAAGGTACTCAGGAGTGTTCCAGCCCATCCTCGGCAGATCGAATCCTTCGATGATGTTGAGCGCCTGCAGCAGCACGGCCCCCTGCGTCCAGAAGCCCGCCTTGTAGACCTCGTGGTCGTAGAAGGTCGTCACAAGGGGCCGCTCGACCTCCAGCCGGAACGACGCGAAGTCCTCGTATCTCAGCAAGCCGCCACTGTCTTCGACGAATTCGGAGATCTCCCGGGCAATCGGGCCCCGGTAGAAGAAGTCCCTGACGGCGTCGATCGCGTCCTCACGCGACCTCCCGGCCTCGAGCGCCTCTCTCTCCGCTCGCATCATCGTTCGGATGGTGGCCGCCAGCTCGGGCTGGCGCATCAAGTCGCCGGGCCGCGGAAAGCGTCCATCCGGGGCGAACACTGCCTTCGAGCTCGGAAAGAGGCGCAAGAAGCTTCCCGCCTCGCTGATGGAACGGGCCCTCGTCCGGTCCAGCGGGTGCCCGGCCGCGAGTTCCGCCGAGTGCTCGGCGACTTCAGCAAACGAAAGCGTGCCGAACCGCTGCAGTGCCAGCAGGGCCGCGTCGACCATTCCGGGCACGAGGGCCGGGAGCGTCCCGTACGAAGGGATCGGACCTGTCCTGTGGTCTCGCTGGTCGGCCTCTTCCTCGAGTTCCGGGTCGGGTTCCAGATTGAGAAAGAAGCGCAGTGTCATCTTGGACGGAGCCGTCCCGACCCCGGCAATCGAATGGACTTCGCCGTCGGCGGTGCGGATCAGTAGCGGCGCCTCGCCACCGAATCCGTAGTGGGAGAATTCCGTGACCGCACCGGCAAAGAGCGCGGCGACCCCGGCGTCAACCGCGTTGCCTCCGTCCTGGAGGGTGCGCATCGCCGTCTGCGTCACCAGCTGCGTACCGGCGGCGACCGCCGCCTCTTTGCCGCGCACGACGGGACGGAGGACCTCCCAGCGGAGGATCTGGCGCTGGAGGCGCTCCTTCTCGGTCCGCGCTCGTCTGATTTGGGTGTACCCCGCGCATGCCGCCAACAGCCCCAGGACCAAGGCCCAGGCGATACGCCGATTTCCCACCACGCGCAACCGCTGTCATCATAACGGGTCGAACCCTGCCGGCTGCCCGTGCCGGGGCTCGCAGCCCCAGCGGCGCTCAGGCGTAGCTGCGTCCGGCTCTTTCCGCGTCCGATCGGGAGGCGGCGCCGGGAGCGTGGACGGACGCTATTCCTGGTTCTCGACGGAGAGGTTGTTCACCAGAGAGAACACACCTGCCACGCCGTTCGCTTGAATACGCGCGATATCCCGCTCCGAACTGTCGCGCACGACGCCCTCGAGTGTCACGTCACCGTTCTTCACGATGATGTGAATGGGAGGCACGGACTGAATGGCGTAACGGCTGAGGACTGGATGGTAGTAAATCGCGCGGAAGACGGCTGTGCGGATCCGGTCGTCGTTGGACGAGACAGGCAGGACCTCGATGTTGTTGACAACTTCCGATATGCCTTCGACTCTCTTGACAACCCGCTCCGCCGCAGACGCTAGGGTCGGCCGGGTGACCTGTCCCGCGAGAGTCACCTGCGGTCCATCAAGCTTGTAGGTGAAGTTGTCGAACACGCTGTAATAGGGCAGCATCACCAGTTCGTGACGGACCTGCCGAGCGATGCGTTCCGAGTCGGCAGCTGCCGCCGTCGTGACGACCATGGCCGTTAGCGCGAGAAGCCTGGCGAGTGTAGTTTTCATGATTTCCTCCAATGGGTGGTATGCATTGCCGTCTTAGACGGGTCGCTCGGGGCCGCGGTTTCGAGGGCATGCGAGGGTCGGGGGTTCGCACCCCTCGCCGAGCGTCCGCTTCCGCCTGCACCGGGACGGATCTGTGCTTCGAGCGATCCGCTCTTTCAATTCCGCATGCCGCGGTGCGCGCAGGGAGCCGGCCGCCTAGATATGACCAAAGACCAGCTCTTCTTCGACGGGAACAGGAGCGGCTGCGGCTAGCATGTCCCTTACCCTGGCAATCGCCTCCCGCTTCTCGCGGTTGCGCATCGCCCTGCGGTTCGCCAGCAGGTGGGCCGTGGAGCCCTCCAGCACCTTGTGGATGATCTTCAGGCCGTTCGCACGCAGTGTCTGCCCGGTTTCCGTGTTGTCCACGACCGCCTCGCCGTCTTCCGGGGGCTTCGATTCCGTGGCACCGAAGGAATGGAAGATCGCGATCGGCGAAGCGGCACTCCGCCGCACGCTCAGCCTGGTGTACGGGCTGTAAAGCGACGGTTCCAGATCGGTGTGCTCTCGAATCAGGGACTCCGTCAGGTTGAGATACTCGGTCCAGATCCGCAGAGGCTGCGTGCCCGTCGAGTCGACGAACTTTGCGAAGAGATCCCCGGCCGATCGGACGTCGTCCCATGCTTCGGAGACGCACAGCACGATATCGACCCTTCCGAACCCGAGATCGAGCAGGTCCTCGACGTTCGCGGAAACCTCGCTCTCGTAGTACCAGTCAATTCCCGAGATGCCCACGTCGAAGAACCCGGCCTGCAGCATGTACGGGATCTCCTGGGGCCGCATGGTTTTTGCCTGGACTCCCTCGATGCCCATGTCCGGCCTGTAGCTCCTGCTCCCGTCGGCGTATCCTCGCGGGTCGATCCCCGCGCGCTCGAAGAAGGCGCGCGTCTTCTTTTCCAGGCTTCCCTTCGGGATGGCGAATCGTATCGGGTTCATGCGAATTCCCTCGCGCCATCCAGACGCGGCAAGTCGCCGGATAGCGCCTCCAGCACGGCAGAAGCCTCCGCGATCACTACGGTGCCGTCGGGAAGCCGGACTCTCCCCTCGTTCACGCTGGCTTCCGGCATTCCCGAGCATCCGACTGATATCCCCCGATCCCGGAGTTCCTCGGCCAGCCGCACGGCGATCTTCCTGTCCGAACTCGACAGCGCCTTCAGAACGATCCCGCGCGGCGAGATCGGATCCGTTTGGTTTCGAACCAGGTTGCGTAGCCTGTCGAAGCGCACGGCACAGCCTGTCGCTGGCGTAGGCTCGCCGCCGAAGAGCTCGACAAGGCGATCATAGCGGCCGCCGCCGCAGAGCTTTGCAGCCCCGCTGGAGATCTCGAACACCGTGCCGGTGTAGAAGGTCAGGCCGCGCCCGATTCCGAGCGCGACATCGAATCCTTCGATGCCATAGTGCCCCAGCAACTGGCACACCGACATCAGATCTTCGAGCGCCTGGCCGGCTTGCGAACCGGCGAGCGCGTCGGCGGCGAGCGCCGACACGTCGTCCAGACTCCCGCGAATCGCGCCCGCCCGGAGCAGAAGTTCGGCGGTTTCGTCGGAGAGATAGCCCTCGACATTCCAGAGATGCCGGTAGGTGGAGGCGGCTTCGTCCGGGAGGCGGCGCGCCATTTCTTCCGGTTCCGGGGACGGGCGGTCTGTAATGGCGTACCCGCCCGTGTACCCGATTCGCGTCTGGAGGGAAGCCAGATCGCGGCGGTCGCTCCGTGATTGCTCCGCCGCAAGGGGATCACCGGCAGCGGAAATCGCCGAGCACCGCTCTCTGATTGCGGCCAGCCTGTCGAGATGGCCGATGACGGCGGCACGCTCATCCGGTGTCAGTTCCTCCGGCAGAAGGGCTCGGAAGATTCCGGCGGTGCCGATCTTCAACGAGAGTTTCTCGATGCCGATTTCCCGGAGAAACCGGCTCGCCGCCGCGATCACCTCCGCATCGCCCGCTGGAGAGGCGTCGCCCAGCAGTTCGATGCCCGCCTGCGTGAATTCGCGGGTGCCGCCGGAATGCGGCCGGCAATAGCGGAAGCAGGGCGCAACATAGAACAGCTTGTAAGGGCGAGGGCGGTCGCCCAGAGCCCCGGAGGCGACCAGCCGGCAGACAGGGGCGGTCATTTCCGGCCGAAGGGCGTATTCCTCGTGGTCACAATGAAACGTCAGCAGCGAGCTCTTGATCTCCGGTCCTGAACGGGCTGAGAACAGATCCGCCCGCTCGAACATCGGCGTGGCGATTTCAGTGAAGCCGTAGGCCCGCGCGTTTTTGACGAACGCTGCTTCCAGACGGCGCTGCAGCGCGGCGTCAGCCGGAAGGCTGTCGCGCGTGGCTGGAGGTGGAGCATTCTCAAGCATGGCAACCGGGTCTTAGGTCGGTCGGAGTGCGGAGGGGCGGCCGCTCCGGCGCTGGTCTGAATTCGGACGACGCGCGACGACCATCGTGATCCGTCTAGCCGACGGCTGGCCTGCCCTTCCTCGATTCTACTGTTGTTTGGCCACTCTGTCGGAACCCGGCAGATTGATGGCTAGGAGGCTTTCCCCGATGAATTCGGTCCGCCCCGTGACCGGGACGGGTCGACCGACCGCTAGGGCTTCGCCCGTCTGCCGAGAATTCGTGGGCCTTGTCAACGGCGAGCGGCTGTACGCGGCCGAGCGAGCAGGCATTTTACCGACATTCGCGAGCCAAAACTTTGTATCCTTAGGTATAGGCTCGCTAGGGGTGTTACGAGCCCGTGGTGCAACCCGAAGTCATAGGCCGCAAGGTTTCTCCATGCAAGCCGTGAATGTTTCCCCGATCGGGGATCCGCTGCCCATGCCCGTCCGGGCGGTCGTGAACGACTTGAGCGTTCACGTCGCCACGGTCAATGGGTCTGGCAGTCAGTCGTCCAACTTGATTCTGCTGCGCGCGTTGTTCGAGATGGGCATCCCGGTCTCCGGCAAGAATCTCTTCCCCTCGAACATTGCGGGCCTGCCGACGTGGTACACGATACGGGCTAGCAAGTACGGATTCACCGGGCGAAAGAAGGAAATCGATGTTCTCGTCGCGATGAACGGGCAGACCGCGCAAGAGGATGTAGAAAGCCTGGATCCGGGCCGGGCGGTGATTTACGACGAGCCGCTGCAGTTGGCGCACCTTCGCCGGGACCTGTACTTCTACCCTGTTCCGTTCGACAAGATCGTCGCGCCTGTGTGCCCGCAGCCGAAGCTTCGCAAGCTGGTGCGCAACATCGTTTACGACGGCGTGCTGGCGTGGCTGCTCGGCATCGAGATGGATGAGATCCGGCAGGCGATCGACAGGCAGTTCTCGACAAAGCCGAAGGCAGCGGAACTGAATTGGAACGCGGCCGTCGCCGGCTACGAGTGGGCGCAGGAAAACCTCGAGAAGACGGATCCGTTCCGCGTCGAACGCATGGACGGGAACAAGGACAAGATCATCATCGAGGGCAACGCCGCCGCGGCCCTGGGGGCGGTTTTCGGGGGTGTCAGCGTCATTACCTGGTATCCGATCACGCCCTCCTCGTCTCTGGCAGAGGCCGCGCAAGGATACTTGAAGCGTTTCCGGATCGATCCGGAGACAGGAAAGGCGACGTTCGCGGTTGTTCAGGCTGAGGACGAGCTCGCCTCGATCGGCATGGCCATCGGAGCCGGCTGGGCAGGGGCTCGCTCGATGACCACCACCGCTGGGCCCGGAATCTCCCTGATGTCGGAGTTCGTGGGCCTCGCGCACTTTGCGGAAATTCCCGTCGTCGTCATGGACGTGCAGCGCATGGGGCCGTCGACCGGCCTGCCCACGCGGACATCCCAGGGCGATTTCCTGTCGGCGGCAACGCTTTCCCACGGAGACACGTCCCACCCGATGCTCATCCCGGCCACGCCGGAAGAGTGCTTCGACTTCAGCGCCCGCGCGTTCGATGTCGCTGAGCGGCTCCAGTCCCCGGTGTTCGTGATGCTCGACCTCGACCTTGGCATGAACTACTGGACCTCGAACAAGTTCGAGTATCCCGATTGGGACCTCGACCGGGGCAAGGTGCTCAGCGAGGCAGAGATCGAGGCGCTCCAGGGGGACTGGGGACGCTATCGCGACGTGGAGGGGGACGGCATCGCATACCGGACCATTCCTGGCAACCGCCACCCGCAGGGCGCATACTTCGCACGAGGGACGGGACACGACGAAGACGCGAATTACAGCGAGCGCGAGGAGGACTGGATCCGCAACATGGATCGCCTCAAGAGGAAGATGGCCGGGGCGCGCAAGTGGCTTCCCGAGCCGGTCATCGACGACGACCCGGATGCGAGGATCGCCTTCGTGGCCGCCGGGACCAGCCACGAGGCGGTTCGCGAGAGTCGCAGCCAGCTGCACCTCGAATATGGTGTCAAGACCGCGTACTGCCGAGTCCGCGGCTGGCCCTTCAGTCACAGTACCGAGGAATTCATCGCGAGGCACAACCGTGTCTACGTCGTCGAGCAGAACCGTGACGGCCAGTTGCGCGTCCTGCTTCGCCGGCAGTTTCCCGCGATCCATGACCACTTGCGTAGCGTTTGCTACTACGGCGGGATGCCTCTGGACGCCCGCACGATCACGGACGCCATTGTCGAGGAGGAGAGGCTGTGAGCGTCACCACTGCTCGCCGCCGGGCCAAGGCCCCGGTTTCAAACCGCATCGGCTTGGGACTCGAGCCCTACCGGGGGCTCAGGACGACGCTCTGCGCCGGCTGCGGCCACAACTCGATTTCCGAGCGCATCGTCGAGTGTTTCTTCGAAATGGGCATCGATCCCACGCAGGTCGTGAAGCTCTCCGGAATCGGCTGCTCCTCGAAGTCGCCGGCCTACTTCCTGAGCATGTCGCACGGCTTCAACAGCGTGCACGGCAGAATGCCTGCGGTCGCCACCGGCGCAGTTCTTGCGAACAAGCAGCTCCTCGCCCTCGGCGTTTCCGGAGACGGTGACACGGCGTCGATCGGTCTGGGGCAGTTCGTGCACATGATGCGCCGCAACGTCCCGATCGTCTACGTCATCGAGGACAACGGCTGCTACGGGTTGACGAAGGGCCAGTTCTCCGCGACTGCGGATCTCGGCTCGACCGCCAAGTCGGGCATCTCAAACGACCTTCCTCCGATCGACACCTGCGCGCTGGCTACCCAGATGGGAGCGACCTTCGTCGCGCGCTCGTTCTCCGGCGACAAGAAGCATCTCCAATCTGTGCTCAAGGCGGCGCTGAGCCACAAGGGCACGGCGGTAGTCGACATCGTTTCGCCCTGTGTGACGTTCAATGACCACGTGGGCTCGACGAAGAGCTACAAGTACGTGCGGGATAACAAGGTCCTGCTACAGTCGATCGATTTCGTGCCCCATTTCGACGAGATCCACCTGGAGGACGAATTCGAGCCCGGCACTGTCCGGGAGGTGGAGCTGCACGACGGCTCGGTTCTACGCCTCGAGAAGCTTGAGGAGGAGTACGACCCGACCGACCGCCTGATCGCTCTCGATAGGATCGAGCTGGCGTCCGAGAAAGGCCAGATCCTGACCGGCGTGCTGTACCTGAACACCAAAACGCCAAGCTTCACGGAACTGCTGAATCTCGAAGACTTACCCCTCTCGCAGCTCGGTCAGAATCGTCTGCGCCCGCCACGCAGCGCCCTCGACGAGGTCATGGAGGAACTGGCCTAGGAAGGCCCTTTCCGGGGTGAGCCAACCCTAGGCTCCGCACCCAGCAGCACCGCGGTTGCGTGTCAGCAAGGGCCAGCCGCTTCACCGTGGCCAGCAGCTTCTCTTCCGTTCCGGTTCGCCGGACGGATCGACAGACGGAGGCATCCGATGTCCCTCTCGTTTCCGTGCTCGAATTGCCCGTCCGTCGATCAGATGTAGCGATAGCATCGCCGTCCCATGACTGCCGCCGGAATCCATGGGTCAGAGCAGGGCCATGAACCGATTCGTGCCTACGGCCGCGCCTCTACTGGTAGATATCTAGAGATCGCAAATTCGTTTTCGCGATCGCGCATCCGTGCAATGTCGTATGACGCCTGCATCCTCATGACCTTGTCCATCCTGACGCCGAAGGGCTTCTCGATGCGCAGTGCCGTGGGTCCGGACAAACTGGACCGGCCGTTGAGAAACTTCGACAGCGTGGGCCGCGAGGCCCCCAGTAAGCTTGCTGCGCCCGCGACGGTCAGGCCCAAAGGTTCAATCATCTCGGCCTTAACGAAGGCACCTGGGTGCATCGGCCATTCCTACGTTGGTGGTAGTCCTCCAAATTGATGTCAACAATCTCGTCGCCCTCGACCGAGAAAGTGAGCCGCCAGTTGCGTGTGCCATTGAGGCGCCACCACCCGTTCGGTCACCGCGCAGCCAGTGGGCATTCCAGCCCGGAAGAGCACGCAATTCGTCGGCAGAATCCATATCCTGCAAGAATGCCATCATTCGCCGGAGCTTGCCGGCCGCCGCAGCGAAAGCTGCCTTGCGGTCGTCCTGAAGAATCAGGCGTCGGACTCCCTTGTGGGCGAATTTCCGGATCCCCAACCACAAGGCGTAACCTTACAGGCTTCAAGAGTTAACGCCGAGCTTCCGGAGTCCGACTGACTCCCAGGATCTCGTCCCCGCTGGAACCGGTGTCGCGTGCCGAGAGACACCTGGGCAAGAAGTCAATGACCGTCCTCTGGCGAATCCGCTCGGGCCTCACCGCTCGGCACAATCCTCGGGGGATCGCCCTCGATCCTGAACCGGCGTGGTTCGTCCTCGCATCTGGGGATCGCGTTCCGACTGTAGTGGCGCAGCCCGTAGTCGACATGTCTTCTGACCTCGCCGATACAGGCTTGGTCGAGACGACTCCGGTTCGCTGCAAGAAACTCACGGACTCCGGCGGTCTGGCTGGCTGGCGGATACGCTTGGAACTTGAGCAACGTGAGTCCCAAGGCAACAACCGAGGCAACCGCTGGCACGGCCCACGAACCCCGCGACTTCATTGCGGCGAACCCGGCCAAAGTGGTCAGCGCAACACCGGCGAGAATTCCATGGAACGCGCTTTCGATGCCCACGTCCCGCACGGCACGCGTAATCCCGTCCGCGAGTGCCGGAGGGATTAGGATCCCGGCCAAAGGGACCAGCATCAGCGTGCAGGCGGCGACCATGAGCAGACGCCGTCGCGGGTGGCCATTCCACTGGATCGCCATCAGGAGCGCGAGCGGAGGCAGAGCCGGGAGAATGTAGGCTGGCAGCTTGTTGACTGAAAGGGAGAAGAACGCGACTGGTCCGAATGCCCAGCAGGCTAGAAACTTCTGGGTTGGATCCCGCCACAGCGATTCCCTGCGCAGGCCGAAGAGGAGGGGTGTCCAGGGCAGCAGGAACACGAGCAACACCGGCGCGAAGAACCACCATGGCTGCACGTGCTGCAGCGAGGAGCTGAAGAACCGCTCCCAGTGGTGGCGCACGATGAACTCCTCGACGAAGACCGGCCCATTCTGCAGGTAGCAGGCCAGGTACCACGGGAGGCAGACCGCAAAGAACGGGAATAGGGCTCCGGCACCGACCAGATCGAGGGCCCGCCGAGGTCGTGCCAGGACGACCGGGACAACGGCAATCAGAGCAACGACCAGTCCAACCAGGCCCTTGCTCAGGACTGCCAGTCCAAGCAGAGCCCCGAACCACGGAATGCCGCGCTTGTCCGGCCGGTCCGGGTCTCTCGCCCACGGAAGCAGGCAGAGAAGAGCCGCTGTTACGAAGACCGTCACCGGGGCATCGAACACGCCCGCGTCGGAAAAGGCTACCCACCCGGCCGAGGTCGCCAGCATGCAGGTTGCAGCGCCTGCGATCGCGTTGTCGAATTCCCGTTTCAGCCGCCAGTGGAAGAATCCAAGGAATGCCAAGCACAGCAGAGCCACAGGCAGGCGGGTGTAGGCATCGAGACCGGCGGCGTGGCCGGCAGCGCCCAGCCAGAAGAGCATCGCGGGCTTCTCGAACCAGGACTCGCCCCACAGGATCGGCGTCACCAGGTCTCCCGACTCCGCCATGTGTCGAGCGATGGACGCGTAGCGGGGCTCGTCCGGCCCTACCAAGCCTCGTTGCGAGACCGGAAGCAGATAGAGAGCAACGGCCAGCGAAACCGCGGTCGCCGCGACGGCGGTGCGCGTACGGGTCACTTCGTTAGCGGTGTCAGCGAGATCTTGCGGAACTCGATCGCTCCGTGGTCGCCCTGAAGGGTGATCGGGCCGGGCATGTCCTCGCGCCAATCGCTGGCCATTGCTGTGAATCCTTCGATGACAGCCCGGTCGATCGTCTTGACGCCGTTGAGGACCACGGTGACTTCGCGGCCCACGAGCCGGATGTCGAGCGTCTGCCACTCTCCCGCAGGACGGCTGGCGTTGGAGCTCGGGGCGATCCTCCCGTAAAGCGCACCGTTGCCGTGATCGCTGGGCGGCCTTCCGTGATCGTCCAGCAGCTGGATCTCGTAGCGGCCTCGGAGCCCGATCCCGCCGTTCATCCCAGGATGCACCAGGTATTCGACCTGGAGGCGGAAATTCCAGAACATGGCGTCGGAAACGAGAACGTCGGCGCGTCGGCGGTTCTTAAGTGCCCCGCCCTCGGCGTACCAGCCTTCCTCCCGTCCGGGCCTTAGCGTCTTCCAGCCCTCGATTCCGGATCCGTTGAAAAGATCGATCCGGTCACCCTGGTTCCACGACCCGTCGTCCCTGTCTGAGATCACCGGTGCCCGCTCGCCTACCCACAGCAACGGCCCGCGCTGACGCACCGCCACGCCGTGGAGTCTCCCGCCGTCGAGGGCCGCGACCACTGGCGTCTTGGCCAACGTTTCCCGCCGCGGCCCGAGACTTCGCTCCAATCGGAATTGCAGCTGGCCGCGCTGAATCCGCGCGTCGCGGATCTGATCGAGTTGGCCTCCAGGACCCCCTCCCACCATTGCGCCAGTGATCGAGCCAGATCCGGCTCCGTTGATCTCGAGCCAGAGAACCCGGCCGTTATTGTCCCCGAGCGGCTGAATGATCCAGCGGCCGTTGAACGCCTCGTCCCCGGCCAGAGCAGTACAGACTGCACACACAAGGAGCACGCAGAATCGCCGCTTCATGAATCGTCCCGGTCCATGATAGCCCTTGGGCCTTCGACGGCGAAGCCGTCACGACGGGCGCGGTCTTCCGCGCCGCGCCCGTAGAGACTCCGCTGTGCCGCCCGGTTTAGAGCTCTTGACAATATATATAGGGACCGTCGATAGTGTAGGCACGTGGGACCGTGCGCCGGCGGTGCTGCGTAAGGATATGCCCGTGCTCAAGAGAATCGAATCGCCCCTATTCTGCTTGGCTGTCCTGGCCATCGCGGCTTCTGCGCAGGGCGCCACGGTGGGGGAGGCGGGCGACTCGCCGTTCACGGAGCATCAGCGAAATCATTGGGCGTTCCAGCCCATGGGCTCGCCAGCGATTCCAGCGGCGGAGCATGGCAATCCCGTCGACGCGTTCGTCGCTGCACGCATGGCGGGGCGCGGCATTTCGATTGCTCCTAGGGCCGACAAGGTAGCGCTGATCCGGCGCGCCACCTTCGACCTGCACGGGATCCCTCCGACGCCTGCGGAAGTAGACGGTTTCCTTGCAGACCGGTCGCCCGACGCATTCGCAAGGGTCGTCGACCGGCTCCTTTCGTCACCGCGCTACGGCGAGCGCTGGGCGCGCCATTGGCTCGACCTGGCCCGCTACGCCGAAAGCGAGGGGTTCAAGTCCGACGAAACCAGGCCCAACGCGTGGCGATACCGTGACTACGTCATCGACTCCCTCAACGCGGACAAGCCGTACGACCGTTTCGTCCAGGAACAGATCGCTGGCGACGAGATCTGGCCGGAGAGTCCCGAGGCCCGGATCGGCACGGGATTCAATCGCCACTATCCCGACGAGTCGAACGCGGCGATCCTCATGCAGCGGCGCCAGGAAGTGCTGCTGGACATTACCGACACCGTCGGATCGGTATTTATGGGTCTCACCTACGGGTGCGCGAAATGCCACGACCACAAGTTCGATCCCATCCTCCAGGCCGACTACTACCGGCTGCAGGCATTCTTCACCAACGTCGCGACGGATGATCGGATCCATCTATTCAGCGAGGCCGAGCGAGCCGAGCGCGTCCGGCGCCAGGCCGCGTGGGAGGAGGCAACGCGCGCGATCCGGGCCGAGATGGACGAGCTGCTGGACCTGAAGCGGGCCGATGCATTCGAAACCCAGGTGAATCGCCGGGCGCCGGGAACGCAGGAAGCCTTCCGCAAGGATCCGTCAGAGCGCACGATGTACGAGCGGCTTCTGTTCCAGCAGCACATGTGGCAGATGCGCTACCACAACGACGCGAGGCTCGCGAACACCTTGGAAGACGAGCCCAAGGCGCGCTACCGGGAGCTTGAGGCAAAGCTGGCGGAGTTCGACCACCTGAAGCCGCCGGAGCTTCCAGTCGGAATCGGAATCAGGGAATTGGGAGCCGTAGCGCCGAAGACGCACATCCTCTCGTTCGCCAACTACGCCGCCCCGCTGGAAGAAGTTGAACCGGGCTTCCTGACACTTCTCGACCCGCGGCCCGCCAGATACGTTCCCGCGCCGGACGGCCGGTCCTCGGGCCGCCGGACGGCGCTGGCGAAATGGTTGACGGATCCAGGCAATCCCCTCACTGCCCGAGTGATGGTCAACCGCATCTGGCACTACCACTTCGGGCAGGGGATCGTCCGCACCCCCAGCGACTTCGGATTGATGGGCGAGCCTCCGACGCATCCGGAGCTCCTCGACTGGCTGGCCGGCGAATTCGTGCGTAGCGGCTGGAGCCTGAAGCGGATGCACAGGCTAGTCATGAACTCGGAAACCTACCGTCAGTCCTCGGCTTTCCGCGAGGACGCCTCCTCCGCCGACCCGCTGAACCGGCTGCTCTGGCGGTTTCCGCCGCAGCGGCTTGAAGGAGAGGTCATTCGAGATTCCATGCTCGCGGTTTCCGGCCGGCTGAACTTCCAGGTCGGAGGGCCGAGCGCCTATCCGGCCCTGCCTTCCGGCGCGCCTCCGCCGAGAGGGGGCTGGGACGTGCCGGAGGATCGGCACGCCCAGGATCGCCGGAGCGTCTACGTATTTGTCCGCCGCAACTCGCGCTACCCGATGCTCGAATCGTTCGACATGCCGGACACCCACGAGTCGTGCGCTCGCCGCTCGACCACCACTACAGCGCCGCAGGCCTTGGCGCTGCTCAACAGCGAGCACACCCTCGGCTGGGCGAAGGGACTGGCCGAAAAGATCCTGGAAGAGGCAGGCGACGACACGGACCGTCAGGTCGAGGCGGGGTTCCGCCTCGCGTATTCGCGAGCGCCCGATGGGTGGGAGAAAGACACAGTGCTGACGTTTCTCGAGACCCAGCGCGAGATCATCGCCGAACGGGTGGCGGCGGGCGAGACCCTGCTCCTGCCCGGCTCGGTTCCGGAATCCATGAGCAAGGAGGAAGCTGCCGCGGTAGTGGACTTCTGCCACATGCTGCTGAATTCCAACGAGTTCGTTTACAGGAACTGACCCGCCCGGAAACACCCACGGAGGGATTGATATGCGCGAGCGAAGAACCGACCGAACGGCGACGAGATCTCGCAGAGCGTTTCTTTCCCAGGCGGCCGGCGGCTTGGGGGCGCTCGCGCTCGCCGCGCTGAACGCCGAGACCGGGTTCGGCGCCCGCGACGCGTTGGCTCCGAGGCAACCTCATCACCGACCGACTGCAAAGTCCGTCATTTGGTGCTTCATGGAGGGCGGTCCGAGCCACATGGACACCTTCGACCCCAAGCCCGCCCTGGAGAAGTACGCCGGCCAGCCGATGCCCGAGTCGTTCGGCAGGCCGCTGACGGCCATGCCGGGGACCGCGCATAACACGCTGATGCCATCGCAGCGGAAATGGGCGCGTCACGGCGAGAGCGGCCTTTGGGTTTCGGACTGGTACCCGCATGTCGCCGAACATGCGGATGACCTCGCCGTGATCCGCTCCTGCACCGCGGACGGCCTCAACCACGTCGGTTCGGTCTGCCAGATGAACACTGGCTCGATTCTTGCCGGCCGGCCTTCGATGGGATCGTGGGTCACCTACGGGCTCGGATCGGCAAATCGCAACCTGCCGACGTTCGTGATCCTCAATGACGAGGTCCGCATCAACGGCGGATCCAAGAACTGGAGTTCCGGATTCCTTCCGGCCGCCTACCAGGGGACGCTGTTCAAGCAGGAGGGGGCTCCGATCCTCAACCTGGAGACGCCCGCAGCGGTTGGCAACCGGCAGCAGCGCGGGAAGCTGGACCTGCTGGCGGCGCTGAACACCCACCACGCCGAGAAGCATCCGGAGGAGTCCGAACTGGATGCTCGGCTGCAGTCCTACGAGCTGGCCTACAGAATGCAGGCGCACGCACCCGAAGCCGTGTCCTTGGCCCAGGAATCCGAAGTGACCAAGAAGCTCTATGGCATGGACGAGGAGCGGACAGCGGCCTACGGGAGGAACCTGTTGCTGGCCCGGCGCCTGGTCGAGCGCGGCGTGCGCTTCGTGCAGGCATACTGCGGAGGGTGGGACGCGCACCGCAAGATCGAGGAGAACCACACCAAGTGGTGCGGGGTTTCCGACAAGCCAATCGCCGGCCTGCTCGCGGACCTGAAGTCCAGGGGCATGCTGGACGACACACTCGTGATCTGGGGCGGTGAGTTCGGGCGCACACCGTTCAACGAGGAGGGTGACGGGCGCGACCACAACCCTTGGGGATTCACGATCTGGATGGCCGGCGGGGGCGTCAAGGGAGGCCAGGCTGTCGGGACCACGGACGAGCTGGGGCTTCGCGCCGAGGAGTTGCCCTACCACGTGCATGACATCCACGCGACGATCCTGCACCTGCTGGGCTTGGATCACCTCAGCCTCACCTATTTCCACAACGGCAGGTCCGAGCGGCCCACGGTCAACGACGGCAAGCTCATCGCGGAAGCGCTCGCCTGACCGGCCGTCCGTGCGACAAACCCGACCGCTCCGGGCCCGCTTGAGGTCCCGCCTGTGCCTGTGCCCTGCGTGATACGGTGAGACTTGCCTTCCGATGGCACGCAGGCGGCCGGAGCCCAGCCCGGACGGCCTGAGCCGGTGCGGCCCCGCCTTTCGGCCGGCGTAATTCCTTACAGGACCAGCCCGAACGGATCGTGCGAGATTTTCTGGGTGCGGCGGTCCAAGGCGCTCCGCTTCATGGGCGGCTGGCACGCGTTTCCCGGCGGCCGCCTGTCCCCCGGGGATGCCTCGGTCTCCATCCGGGGCACCATGGACGGCGAGCAGGCCTTTCTTGACTCCGGACCGCGTGCCGCGCAGCCAGCGTGCGCCTTGCGCGAGCTGTTCGAGGAGGCCGGCATTCTCTCGGCGGTCGGGTGCGCTCCCGACGACCGGGATGTGGACGCGGCTCGCCACGAACTGCTGTCCGACCGGCTCGACTTCGGAGACTGGCTGGCGGAGCGAAACCTGGCCCTGGATGCGTCGCGGCTTCGATTCGCCGGGCGCTGGGTGACGCCGCCGATTTCTCCGATCCGATTCGATGCCAGCTTCTTTCTGATGGAATGGCCTCCGAGCGAACCGAGGCAGCCGAGCGTCATTCCGGGAGAGCTGACCTCGGGCGAGTGGATCCGTCCCCGGGACGCGCTCAAGCGCTGGATGGCTGGGGATGTCTTGCTGGCGCAGCCGACGCTCGAGACCATCCGGGTTCTCGCCGAGCTCGGCCCGGAGGGACGCCGGCATCTGTGGCTGTCGGAATCCCACGAGCCGAATTCGCCGCGATCGATCGAGTTTAGGCCGGCAGTGCGCGCGATTCCCCTGGAAACGCGGACCCTGCCTCCAGCGACGCACACCAACACGCTCCTGCTGGGCGACAAGGACATGGTCCTGATCGACCCGGGGTCTTCCGGCAACAAGGAGTTGCGGAGGCTTCGCGAGATCATCGACAAGGAATCGAGACGTACGGGCGGGAAGCTTTGCGCCATCTGGCTCTCCCACCACCACGTCGACCACGTAGCCGGCACCGAGGCCCTGCGCCGGCAGTATTCCGTCCCCGTCTGGTCCCACGCCTTGACGGCAGCCCACCTGGCCGGACGGGGAATTCTGGTCGAAGGACGGTTCGAGGGCGGCGAATCCGTGGAGCTGTCGGGCACGCCCGGCTTGCGGATCCGGATCCTGCACACTCCCGGACATGCGAGTGGCCATCTCTGCTTTCTAGAGGAGAGGTCGTCAACACTGCTCTGCGGCGACATGCTTTCGGGATGGGGGACCGTCGTGATCAACCCGCCCGACGGCAGCATGGCGGACTACGTGGATTCGCTCGAGCGTCTCGCCGATCTCGGGGCCCGCGCGGCCTTGCCAAGCCACGGATCGATGATCCAGGACGTGTCCAAGGCTGCGCTGGAAGCGCGGCAGCACCGGCTGTGGCGCGAGGATAGGGTCTTCGATGCATGGCAGAGCGGCCTGCGGGATCCCGTCACGATGCTCGATCCGGTGTACGGCGAACTGGACCAGGACGTCCGGCCGATCGCTGTCCGGCAAGTGCTGGCCCATCTGGAGCGCCTGGAGCGGATCGGGCGACTGCCCGGTCTGCCCCACGAGATCCGGGCAAGTCTCGGACGCACCGAAGGGACCCAGCTCTGATTTCGCGACTGGCCGCTAGAACCCCGAAGCCATTGCCGAATTCGGTGAATCCACGCGCTGATACGCTGAATCCAATGGCCCAGCGGTGGAAGCCGGCTCTGCGGAAGGTCTGCGGGATAAGGCGTGCCGAGGACGCCCGTCACGCGGCCCGTTCCGGGGCAAATGCGATCGGGTTGATCTTCTATCCGCCGAGTCCGCGATCCATCGCACCGGAAGAGGCGTTCCGGGTGGTGTCGGCGGTTCCCAAGGGTGTCCGTTGTGTCGGCGTTTTCGTGAACGAGCGGCCTGCGAGCATCGCAGCCGTGGTCCGGCAGGCGGGGCTCCGCACAGTCCAGCTTCACGGGGACGAGAATCCAGCGGACTGCGAGGCAGTTCGCAACGCCGTCGGCGTCGGCGTCGAAATCTGGAAGGGCGTTCGCGTCGGGACCCGTTTCGACGGCGTCGATCTGGAAGGCTTCGATGTGGATGCGTTTCTGCTCGACACCGCCCGCGACGGGTCTTACGGCGGGACCGGCGAGACGTTTCCTTGGCACTTGGCCGAGCTTGCGAAGCCCTTCGGGAGGATCATCCTCTCCGGCGGCCTCGACGGAAGCAACGCCGCCGAAGCGGTCCGGATCGTCCGTCCCTGGGGGGTCGATTCCAGCTCGCGGCTCGAGGCCCGCCCGGGCGTGAAGGATCCTGGGAGAGTCGAGCGCTTTCTCCGGGCGGTCCTGTAAGGGTAGCGGCCATGGTTCGGGTTTCCGCTCGGGGACGGTACTTTCTCGGGGACCTGGTCGCCACGGCAGCCTCCAGTTCCCTGGCGGCGGTCGCTGCAGGGCTGGCGATACCTCGCGCGTGGCCATTGGTGCTGGGGATGCTCGCCGGCATGCTGCTGGGGACGGCTCTGGCGATACCGTGCTCGCTGGTCGCCGCCCAGGTCCTGGGAATGATCGAGCCGATGCTCCAGATCATGTTTGGCTGCATGCTGGCCGGCATGCTCGCAGCCATGTCGGGCGCCGCCGATCCGGATTCTGGCCTCCTGACACTCGCGGGCCTCGGTGCCCGGTGCGGGATCGCGACCGGAGCCTGTTTCGCCATCGCGGACTGGATGCTGAGAAGGTGGGGATCCGGATGAGTCTCCCGGATCGCCAGAAATGGAACCGGTTCGCGCCGAGCTACGAGAGCTTCGCGGCCCGCGCGGCGGAGAAAAGGTGGGCCGGTTTCAAGAGAGAGCTGTTCTCCTCCATGGAAGGGCGCGTCCTGTTTCTGGCCGCGGGCACGGGATTGGATTTCCAATTCTTCCCCCAGGGTCGGAGGATCGTGGCGATCGATGTCAGCGAGAGGATGCTGGCGCGCGCGGCGGTCCGGGCCCAGCAATACGTGGGCTCGATCGCACTGCAGCAAATGGATGTCCGGCGCCTAGGCTTCTTGGACGAGCGCTTCGACCAGGTCTACACGTCGTGTACGTTTTGCTCCGTGTCGGAGCCCTTGGAGGGATTGCGGCAGCTACGGCGCGTTCTGCGGCCTGGCGGCATTCTCCGGATGTTCGAGCATACCGGGAGCCGCTGGCTGCCCTTCAGCGCCATGCTGCACGCATGCACGCCCGTCACGCGCCTATATGGCCCCGACCTGAACCGCCCGACCGTCGACACCGTTCGGCGGGCCGGATACGAGATAACGCGTGTGACGCGCCACTACCTCGACGTCGTGAAGAGCATCGAGGCGCGCAAGCCAGGTCCGCCCTGACCGGGCTGCGCGGCTAGTCCCGGTCGGTGATGATGTCGACCTGGCCGCGAAAGACCGCGCCCTCCTCGACCCGGATCTCCCTGGTTTGCAACTGGCCCGTCATGTCAGCCGTACCAGTCAGCTCGACACGATCGATCCCTTGCACGTTGCCGCGGACCTTGCCTCGGATCAGGACCTTGCTGGCCCGGATGTCGGCCTTGACCACCGCTCCGTCAGACACGGTGACCTGCCTCTTCGGGATATCGATATTGCCCTCGAATTGCCCCGCAATCGAGAGAGCCCCATCCGCCGTGATGTCGCCCTTCAGCCGCAGCGATGGACCCAATTGGGAGTTCTCGTTGTCGCTGCCCTTTCGCCCGGAAGAGTTTTCCATGCCTAGATGCTAACAAACCCGGGACGCGACCTTCCCGGGCGGTTCGGACTCCGCTCTGATCAGGTCTTGACCACGCGCTGACGGCGGCGATCCCAGCCGAGCGACTTCTTTCGACGGAACGAATCCACTGTCATTTGGCACGCCATGGACACGTTGAAGCCAAGCTCGACATCGCACTTCAGGGCCTCGCCTGTGCGGATCGCATTGTGCAGGTTGTGATGGTGCAGGGCCATGTCCTCACCGCCGGTCTTCCTGTGCGTACGCGGCAGGATCTCCTCTTGGAAGAGCCGTTCCGGCTCGATGGTGAAGCCCTCGCGTGTGAACTCGATGGTGGCCTTGTTGCCTCGGATGAGATGCCGGATGCTCGTCTGATTCGCCATGGAGGAGACGAGCAGCACGTTGACACCTTCCGGGTACTCGAGCAACGCGTTGAAGGTATCCGGAACTTCCGCACCGCCATTGAAGAAGTACTGACCGCCTGTCGCAACGACCCGCGACGGGGTGGTGAGGCCGCAGGCCTTCACGATCCGTGCGAGCCGGTGGACGAAGAGGTCGGTCGCGATTCCCCCGGAGTAGTCCCAGTAGCGCCTCCAGGAAAAGAACCGGTCCGGCTCCCACGGCCGCTTCCTCGCCTTCCCGAGGAAGGCCTTCCAGTCGAGATTGACACCCGGCTTGGCGTCCGGGTCCGGAGGGCGCAGCCAGAAGTCGTCGAGGTGGTTGCGCGAATAGTCGATGTGCGCCATGACCACCTTTCCGATCGCTCCCTCCTGGATCATCTGTGCGGCCGTTTCGTAGGAGTCGTCCGACATGCCCTGGATTCCGCACTGCAGGACGATGCCCGTGCCCTTGACTTTCCTGACAACCGCGAGGCCTTCTTCGATGGAGTAGGTCAGGGGCTTCTCGACGTAGACGTGCAACCCGGCATCGGCGGCGTCCAGGACAACCGGCGCGTGCCAGTGCTCCGGCACCGAGATCGTCACGTAGTCGAGTCCCCGATGCTCGAGGAGCTCGCGGTAGTCGCTGTAGGGCTTCCCGCCGGTGAACTCGGCGGCCGCCTCGCGCCGGGGATCGTAGATGTCGCACACGGCGATCATCTCGACGTTGTCCCGGTCGGCAAGCTTCTTGAGAGCCCGCATGTGTCCGCGGGCGTTCCCGCCCGCGCCGATCATTCCGACGTGGAGGCGTTCGTTGGCCCCTACGACGCGGGCCGCGCTCTTGGCGGAGTACGCCGGTCGGGCCGCACTGGCGACGGCCGCTCCGGCCATGAATGCACGGCGGCTGAAATCGCTGGTTTCGGGCATGGTTGCCTTCATCGTAAGCCATGCGCGCGCTGTTTCGAACCCGGTTCGGGTCGTTGCTAGCCTTGGTGCATGCCGACAAGAATCCGGACCGTGCGGGCGCTCCAGATCCTTGATTCGCGCGGCAACCCGACGCTGGAGGCCGAAGTTGCCCTGACCGACGGGACGTCCGCGAGGGCGCAGGTTCCGTCGGGCGCCTCCACAGGCCGGCACGAAGCGAGGGAGCTGCGCGACGGGGCAGGCAAGGCCTACGGCGGCAAGGCCGTAGGTGCTGCCGCCTCAAACGTGTCCGGTCCCCTGAACGAGGCCCTGCGCGGACTTCCCGCCGACGATCTGCAACGCGCCGACCGAGTCATGATCGAGCTGGACGGCACACCCGACAAGTCCCGCCTCGGTGCCAACGCGATCCTCGCGGTCTCCTGCGCTCTGGCCCGTGCTGTCGCCAGGTCAAGAGGGCTCCCGCTTTGGCGGTCACTGGCCGAAGGGAGGCGGGCGAAGATGCCGCTCCCGATGGTCAACATCCTGTCAGGCGGCCTGCACGCCGGGCGCCAGATCGATTTCCAGGACTTTCTGGCAGTGCCTCACGGCTTCGAGACGTTCGCCCAAGCGCTCGAGGCGGCGGCGACAGTCCGCCAGCGCATGGGGGAGCTGCTTCGCGCGGACGGTCGCGGTCCCAGCGGCGTTGCGGACGAGGGCGGCTGGGGACCCCGGCTTGAAACGAATGAGCAGGCCCTCGACTACATGGTGCGAGCGATCAGCGCGGCAGGTTTTGAACCGGGACGGCAGGTCTCCATAGCGATCGACGTGGCCGCCTCCCATTTCCATCGCGAAGGGGAGTACCGCCTCGCGAGCGAAGGCCGGTCGCTCGATGTCGCCGGCATGATCTCCCTTTACGATCGCTGGCTGCGAGTCTTTCCGGTCGTATCGCTCGAGGATCCGCTAGCCGAGGACGATTGGGCGGGCTGGCAGAGAGCGCGCTCCGACTTGGGTGAGCGTTGCGAGCTGATCGGGGATGACCTGCTTGCGACCAACCCGGCCAGGCTGGCGCGAGCGATCTCAACGCAAGCCGCTACAGCCGTACTCGTGAAAATGAACCAGATCGGCACTCTGACCGAGACGATGCAAGTCGTGGACACGGCGGACGCGGCAAGATTCCGGGCCGTGGTCTCGGCCCGCTCGGGAGAGACCGAGGACACGTTCCTCGCCGACCTGGCGGTCGCATCCGGAGCCGGTCACATCAAGGTCGGGTCAGTAACACGCTCGGAACGGCTCGCCAAGTACAACCGGCTGCTGCGGATCGAGGCCGGCTGGGACGGCTGCGTGCCGGAGGGGCTTGCGCCGATTCGCCCCTTGGGGCATCATGGAAGCAAAGGAGATGTGCGCGTCAACGATGCTTGACGACCCTGGAAGTCGCGACGACAGCGCGGTGCCGTGGTGGAACGGCGACGTGTGCGCGCGTCCGTTCCGAGCCCGGCCGTTTGGTCATGGAGAGGATTCGGACAGAATCGGTGCCTCTGGTCTACCTGACCGAGCTGACCGGCATGCGCCTGATCGGGCCGCAGGGCACGCGCATTGGCCGCGTCCGGGAAGCGGCCGTCTCTCCTAGGGAGCATCCTCGCAGGATCTCGCGCTTCCTGTTCGGATCGGGCCGGACCAAGTTCGCTGTCCGCTGGGACCAGGTGCGGACGTTCCAGGAAGACGGAATCGTCCTCTCCGACGAGAGCTTCACGCCGTACTACGGCGACGACTACCACCTTCTGCTGACGAAGGACCTCCTGGACCAGCAGATCATCGACGTCAACGGACGGAAGGTCGTGCGGGTCAACGACATAGCGTTGCGCGTCACCCAAAACGGCAACGAGCAGCTGTGGGTCCATGAGGTCGGCGTGGGCCTGCAAGGGGCCTTCCGGCGCCTCGCCGAAGGGATCCTGCCGAACCGGATCATCCGGGAGATCCAGCAGCGGATGCTCCCCAACTCGATCCCGTGGGAGGCCTGCAATATCGTCGAGCCGGATCCGCAGCGCCGCCTGCGGCTGCTGATCTCGCACAAGCGCCTCGAGACGATTCATCCGGCGGATCTGGCCGACATCGTCGAAGAGTTGGGATCGGACGAGCGCGAGGCCCTTTTCGAGACGTTGGGCGAGGAAATTGCCGCAGACACCTTGGAAGAGGTCAAGGACACGGTCAAGACATCGATCCTTCACTCCCTGGAGCCCGAGCGCGCCGCAGACATCCTCGAAGAAATGGATCCTTCCGAGGCGGCCGAGGCTCTGGCTCTTCTGGAGGAAGGCGCGCGCGAGGAGATCGTGCGTGACATGGAACCGGAGCCGGCCGACGAGGTGGCCGAACTCCTGGAGTACGAGGACGACACGGCCGCCGGGATGATGGCAACGCGATACCTGTCGCATCCGGTCGAAGCGACGGCGGCCGAGGTCGTCGAGGGTCTGCGAGGCGAGGACTCGCAACTGAAGCGTCTCACGCATTTCTTTCTCGTGGACACCGACGGGCGGCTGGCGGGCACCGTTCCGCTCGGCCGGCTCGCCGTTGCTCCGCCGGACACTCCCGTCAAGTCCCTGGCCTATAGAAAGACCGTCGAAGTGGACATGGACTCGAAGCCGGACGAGGTGGTCGAGCTTTTCGACAAGTACAACCTCTACGCCCTGCCGGTGGTGGACAGCGACCGGCGCCTGCAAGGGGCGATCACCGCCGACGACGTCATCTCGTTTCTCAGCCCCGAACTGGAGCGGGGGCTGTAGGTGGCGCTGCTGAGGCGCTTTCGCGCTCGCGTGCTGACCTTCCTGGCCGTGCTCGGCCCCGGATTCATCACCGCCATGGTCGACAACGACGCCGGCGGGATTTTCACCTACTCGGATGCTGGCGCCCGATGGGGATACGTCCCTCTGTGGACTCTCCTGCCGATCACCCTGCTCCTGATCGTCAGCCAGGAGATGTGCTCGCGCATGGGCGCGGTTACCGGCAAGGGCCTCTCCGACCTGATTCGTGAGGAATTCGGGCTCCGCATGACCGTGCTGATCATGGGACTGCTGCTGGCCGTGAACTTCACGAACGTCGCCGCCAACTTCGCTGGGATCGCCGGCGCAATGGAACTGCTGCCCGTCAGTCGCTACGTCTCCGTGCCACTGGGTGCGCTACTCGTATGGGTGCTGGTCGTCAAGGGGACTTACCAGGGCGTGGAGAAGGCGTTCCTGGCTGCCAGCGCGTTCTATCTCGCCTACGTCATTTCCGCGGTGCTCGTGGAGCCGGATTGGGAAACGGCCATTCGCAGCACCGTCCAGCCCGCCCTGCTCGCAGACCGCAGCTACATCGCCGTCTTGATCGGCATGGTTGGAACCTCGGTCGCTCCCTGGATGCAGTTCTACTTGCAGGCCGCCGTTGTCGAGAAGGGCATTGACACCAAGCAGTACCGCGACACACGGGTGGAAGTTGTCATCGGCTGCATCATGATGGCCCTGATTGCGTTCTTCATCATCGTGGCCTGCGCCGGTGCCATCTGGGAGGACGGTCCCCGGCCGATCCAGAACTCCGCCGAGGCGGCCGCAGCCCTGCTGCCCCTCGGCCCGTACGCCTACGCCCTCTTCGCGGGAGGGCTGCTCTGCTCGTCGCTGTTCGCCTCTAGCATCCTGCCGCTTTCGACAGCGTACACAGTGTGCGAGGGGCTCGGCCTTGAATCCGGCGTCGACCACGACTTTGACGAGGCGCCCACGTTCTATTGGATGTACACCCTGCTGATCGTGCTGGGCGCGGGCGTCGTCCTGGTTCCGGATTTCCCGATCGTTCCGATGATTCTGCTTTCGCAGATCCTGAACGGCATCCTTCTGCCGATCGTGATGATCTTTATCGTCAAGCTAGTGAATCGCAGGGACCTCATGCACGAGTGGACAAACGGGCCGATCTACAACTTGGTCGCCTGGGCGGCGGTCGTGATCATGATCGGGCTCACGGTTCTGCTGGCGGCGTTCTCGGTCTTTCCCGTCGGGTCCTCAGTGTCCATGCCGAGCGTGCCTTAGCGACCCGCCGTGCATTGACCTCCGCCTCTCCCGGCCGCTACCTTGGTATCCGTCATGGATTCGGGCGTTCTTGAATTCAGCGCCACGATCCGCGCACTGGTCTTGCCGCGCGAGGAAAGCCTCCGTCCGATGCCGCTCGTACCGTGCTCCCCGCGTGAGTGCGCCGAACTCGATGCGCTCCGGGCGACCCCGGCCGAGGGCCTCTTCGATGGCGGAGAGGTCAAGTCCCTGAACGACGCGAAGTGCGTTCGGTCCGGCCTCTTCCTCTACTTCAGCGCTCTGGACGAGTCGCACCGGATCTCGCAAGGAGTTCCGACTCCCACGGGCAGCTACTGGCACGGCATCATGCATCGCCAGGAGGGGGACTGGAGCAATTCCAAGTACTGGTTCCGCCGCACCGGCCACCATGACGTTTTCGAGGACCTGGAGCGCGAGACCGGCGTTCGCTGGGACCCGTTCGCGTTTGTTGACCGGTGCGAGGCGGCTTCCTCCGGCCGTCCCGGCGGAGACCACCTGGCCGATCTGCAGTTGCTCGAGTGGCGCTTGCTGTTGCGTCACTGCTACCAGAACGCGCTCGGCACCTAGCGCATGGGCGGGTCACGACGGTTGTTCCTCGGAGTCGATGGTGGCCAGTCCTCGACACGGGCGGTGATCGGGGACGAGTCCGGCAGCGTGCTGTCCCGGGCCGTCGGGGGACCCTGCAATCGCGCGACCACCGGAGCCGGTGAAGCCAAGCTCAAGGAAACGACGAAGCGGCTGCTGCGCGACGCCCTGACGCGAGCGGACCTCCCGGCCGAGTCCGAGTTTGAGGCTGCCTGCTTCGGCATGAGCGGCGGGCCTGACGACAAGCGCTCGCTTCTGGCCGGACTCATGCCCTCAGCTGCAGTCGAAGTCACGAACGACGCGGAAACTGCGCTGGAAGGAGCGACAGGAGGAGGAACGGGAATCGCGGTGATCGCCGGCACAGGTTCCATCGCGCTTGCCCGCGATCGAACGGGAAACCTGGCACGCTGCGGCGGTTGGGGCTACGTCTTCGGAGACGAGGGCGGGGCGTTCGATATTGTGCGGCACGCCCTGCGCGAGGCGCTTGCGGCGGAGGAAGGCTGGGGCCCGCCCACGGAATTGCGCCGGGTTCTCCTTGCGGCGACCGTCTCGGGCACGGTCAACGAGGCACTGCATCGCTTCTACGATCCCGACTGGCCGCGCAACCGCGTCGCGTCCCTAGCCCCGCTTGTCGACCAGGCAGCCGGGCGGGGCGACGCTTGTGCCCGGGCGGTGCTACAGTCGGCCGGCGAAGCGCTGGGCATTCTGGCGGTGCGCGCCGCCGATGCGCTGCCCGAGGCTCTTCCGAACCGGACCGTGTATCCCTGCGGGAACGTGTTCAACAGCGTCCGGGTGCGCTCCGCGCTCATGCAGCGGTTGCGCACTGCCGGGTTCGCTGTGGAGCGGCCGGCGTATGACCCCGCGACCGGGGCCCTCCTGCGGGCGTACCGGGCCGGAGGCCTGGAAGGCCGTGTCAAGGAATCCAAATGACCCCTCTCGACGACGTGCTCGATCAAGCCGACCGGCATCTGGCGGAACGCTGTCCGCATATGAGGGAACTGGTCCGCCGCGTCGGCCCCTGCGGCCTGCAGACGCAACCCGATGGATTCCAGATGCTGGTTCGCTCGATCACGGCCCAGCAGATCTCGGGCAAGGCGGCCCGTGCGATCGGTCGCCGATTGCGCGAGCGCATCGAACCGGCCTCCCTGAACGCGGAATCGGTGACGGCTTGCGGCGAGGAAGGGCTCCGCGGCGCCGGTTATTCCGCGAGGAAGGCCTCCTACGTGCTCGGCCTCGCAAACGCGGTTCTCGAGAGACGCGTGGATCTGGACGCCATGAGAGAGCTCAGCGACGACCAGGTGATCGACCGGCTCACGACGATTCGCGGTATCGGCGTGTGGACGGCGAAGATGTTTCTGATCTTTTCCCTGGGCCGACCCGATGTCCTTCCATTCGAAGACCTGGGCGTCCGCCAGGCGCTGCGCAACTTCCACGATCTCGACGAGCTGCCGGGCCGGCAGGAGGCCATCGAGCTTGCCCGGCCGTGGCGGCCATACGCGAGCGTGGCGAGCTGGTACTGCTGGCGCAGCCTCGATCCGCAATTCGCCACGGACGACTCATGACGACCGTAGCCATCGCCTTGCTGGAGCAGGACGGAGACCTGCTGATCTGCCGCCGCCGCCAAGACCAGTCGCATCCTGGGAAATGGGAGTTTCCAGGCGGCAAGGTCGAGCCGGGGGAGGCACCGCGGGAAGCGCTGGTTCGGGAACTCGGGGAAGAGCTCGGCATCGACGACTGTATCCCGGAGGAAGTCTTGAGCTACGAGTACGCCTACCCGCGCAAGCGTCCTATCCGCTTGGTGTTCTTCAAGGTGACATCGTTTCGCGGGCGAATCGAGCCTGCCCAGTTTGCCGAGGTGCGATGGGAATCGCGTCGAGAGTTGCCGCGCTACGACTTTCTCGAAGGTGACGCGCGCATCGTGCGCGAGCTCGCGGAAGGACGCCATTAGGCCGTCCCGGCGGCATTGCCGCGCATCGTCAGGTCGGGCCTCCCATCTGGTAACCTCTCCGTTGTTATGCGACGATTCGGGATTTGCTCGGCTGCTGGTTGGATGCTCCTCGCGGGCTGTGGCCCCGGCGGAGGATCGGACTCCGCCGGACCCTCGATTACCCACGGACCGGTGCTGGGGCGCCTCGGTCACGATCACATAGGAGTCTGGGCGCGAACGTCGCAACCTGCCGAGTTCTCAGTGTTCTACGGCACCGCGCCCAACGCACTGACGGGCCGTGCGACTGCCACGACAGCGCTTGAGGATGACAACACGGGCTGGGTTCTGATCGAAGGACTCGAGCCTGGCACGAAGTACCACTACGAAATCGGCATGGGCGAGGCTGCTGCCGGCATCGAGGAGCGATCCGGATCGTTCCACACCCTGCCCGACGGCAATGCACTGGCGACCGAAGACAATCCGGAGGGCCGATTCAACTTCCGGTTCGAATTTGCCTGCGGCAACAACCAAAACGCCAGTGGCAGTCCCATAGGGAGGGCGCTTCTCACTCACGGGACCATGCTGCGCGAGCTTTTCAGTGACGCCGAGAAGAGCAAGATCGACTTCGCGATCCTGAACGGCGACTGGCTCTACGAAAACGACACGCGGCGCTACTCGGCGGGGGAGTGGCGTGCGCAGACCGGGACCGCCGAAGCGGATACGCCACGGGTTGTTTCGTTGATGCCTTCGATCGCCGGGGTCTGGGAAAACTACAAGAACTTCTACGACAACGGCGAGAATCTGCGTGCCTGGCACCGCAACGTGCCCTCGTACTACACCTTCGACGACCACGAGCTGCTCAATGACATCTACGGCGCGGGCGAGCCCGGCCGTCGCAATCGCAGGGCGGTGTTCCGCGACGTTGGGACGCGGGCATGGTACGACTACCTCGCCTGGAGCAATCCGATGCCCGAGACGCCGCCGATCGTCTACGGCCGGGCGCAGCTGGAGGCGGGCAGCGACGTGCTGACCGACCCCGAGGCGGACTTCACCGGCCTCAGCGACGAGTCGACATTGCACGTGCACTGGGGCACTCCGGACTGGGGCGTTATGCTGCTCGATCCAAATCCGGACGGCACGGATGCCGACGACGAGGGAGGGGACCCGAACTCGCGCGTATACGAGATCGTCGAGGTGCTGGATGCCAACCGCCTGCGCATCCGACCGGCAGCCGCGGAGGACGGCAATCCGGTCTATTCGGTCGGCCGTCGCTCGTATTTCAGCCAGCGAGTGTCCAATGCGGAATTCCTCTACTTGGACACGCGGTCCTACCGCATGATGCATGACACCAAGGACCGCGAGAAGCAAGGCCGCACCATGCTGGGCGAGACCCAGAAAGCATGGCTCAAGGACACCATGGGGAGTTCTGACGCCGACTTCTTCTTCATCGTCTCGTCGGTGAACTTCTCGATCTCCCATGTTGGCGGCACGGGAAACGCCAACATCTCCGAGACGAACAAGGATGACGCATGGACCGCCTTCCTCTGGGAGCGCGAGGACCTGATCGAGTTCTGGGACGGCCTCGGCAAGCCGGTCTTCGTGCTGACCGGGGACCTGCACAACAGCTTCGCAATCAAGCTGACGGATCGCGTCTGGGAGTTCGCCTCCGGCCCGCACAACTCGACGAATCACCCGCTCCGGTCGGAAGGGAACCGCCCGAAGTCCGGCATGTACGACTCCTTCGGACGGGATACCGAAATCCGCTGGTCAAGCTTCATCGTTAACGGGACCCCGAACGAATGGCGGCGGCGCCCGATCTACTGCGTCGTGCAAGTGAACAACGTGTTCAACAACCCGGTCGAAGCGGGGGACCGGTGGATCGCTTACGAGAGCCCTCAGGCGGTGTTCCAGTACTACGACGGACTGACTGGCGACCTGCTTTATGCCGAGTCGGTCGTATCCCGGTAGAGCGGCGGAGGTGGGCCGGAGGGCCGTAGAATCCCTGTGATAACCTGAGGTCGGAGATATGGTCGGGGCACGGGCGCCCATCGTCGGCGGTCGCGCCTCGGGCAGGGCTCCGGCCGCTCGGTTCGAAGCCATGACGAACTTCCTCTCCCGGTTTCCCCGAGCGTGTGCCTTGCTCGGGTCCGCGCTCTGCTTCCTGGCCGCCACATTGCTCGCGCCGGCCCTCCAGGGCAACAACGTTCCCCGCGAGGCTCCCGAGCTGACCCTCAAGACTGTCGCTGGCAAGACCGTAACGCTTGGGTCCCTCAAGGGGAAGGTCGTCGCGGTGCTGTGGATTTCGACGGACTGCCCCCACTGCCAGTCCACCTGCGAGGCGCTGGGTCCGATTTACGAGAAGTATGCGGGCCAGGGCTTCGAAATCATGGGGATGGCCGTGAACCCGAACGCTCCCGGCAATATTGACCGCTTCAGGAGCGAGCACGGCGTCAAGTTCCCGATAGGGGTTTCCAGCCGTTCCGACTGGATGCGCTTCGCTGACCTGTCAGTCATGGCGCGGGCCTATGTTCCATTCATGATGTTTGTCGATCGCGAGGGAGTGATCCGCTACGAGCACCGCGGAATGGACAATGACTTCTGGTCCAACATGGAACCGAAATTCCTCAAGGAACTGGGCGTGCTGCTCGCCGAATGACCTGGTGTCGGTTCCGGAGCCAGTTCCGGCCGCGAACGCGGCCAGGCGGCCCCCGCCGTTGCTCCGGCGGGATGAATGGAAGCTTCCCTACCGTCCGCTCATCCGACAGGGCGACCTGCAGACCACCTTGGCCCGGTATTGGCCGCAGGCTCTCGACGAGCGGCGATTTCCGACTGAGTCCCGGCTGTTCCACACCGATTCCGAGACCCGCGTTCTGGCAAAGCTGAACACGCAGCCTGGCAACATCCCGAACGCCGAGCGTCCGACCGTTCTCGCTGTCCACGGCCTGACCGCCTGCGATCACGCACCGTACATGATTTCGACCGCCCGGGCCGCCCTGGCCTCCGGCTTCGATGTCGTGCGGCTCAACGTGCGGAACTGCGGCGGGACCGAGCACCTGTGCCGCACGCTGTACCATTCGGGCCTGACTTGCGATTTGGCCCAGGTTGTCGAAGCACTGGGGCCACGGCCGCTTTTCGTCGTGGGTTACTCGATGGGGGGGAACATCGCCCTGAAGCTTGCAGGGGAGTGGGGTTCGACTCCCCCGGAGCATGTCCAGGCTGTATGTGCTGTTTCGCCTCCTGTCCGGCTAGACCTTTGCTCGAAGAATATCGGTCGCCTGCGGAACTTCGTCTACGAGAAGCGCTTTCTGCTGCAGCTGCGCGCCGCGCTGCGACGAAAGCGTGCGGCGATTCCTGAAGCCCTACCGACAGCCGGGCTCCCGAAACCGGCATCGATCTGGGAATTCGACGACGTCTACACCGCCCCGGCCTTCGGATTCGTGGATGCCGAAGACTACTATCGCCAATGCTCGGCCGCCCGGTTCCTCGCCGACATCCGGGTGCCCACTCTCGTTCTCCATGCGCGGAACGATCCGTTCATCCCGTTCGAAGCGTTCGACTTAGCGGCCTTGCGCGAGAACCCCTGGATTTCCTTTCTCAGCCCGCCGCACGGCGGTCACGTGGCGTTTATTGCAAGGGGACGGCCGCGGTTCTGGGCCCAGCACCAGGCGCTGCGCTTTTTCGAGGCAATCGGCGAATCGCTGCCGACCTGGCCGCCAAGGGTGCCAATCTGCGGCGGTTGAAGGCGGTTCGTTGCCTCGGCTGGCAGGCTTGCTTTACGGCAGCCAAGGCGAGGCGAACCCGCGCCAGTTGGAAGCGGATTCCCGTGCGCTATGCTGAGCCTTCTGGAATTCCGGGCAGTTGGCGCACCTGGCTCGATCTCAACAGAGGCAGCCGCGCTACCGAGAACCAACACTTGGAACCGGGTCGAATCTCATGAACGTTTGGCCCGAACGCGCTCGGAGGATAGCGGTCAGAACAGATCCCGGTCAGATCCCCTCGCTGCGCTCCTTCAGGCGATTCGCCTGCAACGCGTTCAAGCTCGTCTTCGCCGCGTGCGCCGCAGTATCTGCCGCCTGCATCCCGGCCGCCAAGGCAGATACTGCCCAGCTTCGAGACGTTCTCGAGGACTGCCGTCCCGGGGAAGGGCCTAGGGGCGCTCTTTGTGGCGGCATTCCGGTCTTCGAGGACCGGCAGGGCCGGACCGGCCGGAAGATCGAGTTGAATGTCGTCGTCTACCCGGCCCTGAGCCGAGACCCGCGGCCTGACCCGGTGTTCTTTTTGGCGGGCGGCCCAGGGCAGGCCGCTACGGCGACGGGTTCCCTATTCGCGCGGGTCTTTCGCGACGCCAGGGAGCACAGGGACTTCGTCTTTGTTGACCAGCGGGGCACCGGCAAGTCCAACGGTTTGCACTGCGACCTGGATAGCGACGACCTACGTTCCGCCTTGGCGGACGAGCATGCGATCGATGGGCTCAGGCAGTGCTTGGAAGGCTACGATGCGGATCCGCGACACTACACGACTCCCGTCGCAATGGACGATCTTGACGAAGTCCGATCTACGCTTGGCTACCAGAGCATCAATCTCTGGGGCGGCTCGTACGGAACCCGGGCGGCTCTTGTTTACCTGAGGCGCCACGGAGGGCACGTTCGTAGCGTCGTCCTCGACGGTGCCGTTCCCTTGGGGATGACCCTGCCAGCGTCGTTCCCTGACGACAATCAGCGTGCACTGGAGCTGACGCTGGCCGCTTGCGAGACGGACGATTTCTGCCGGGCTCGGTTTCCCGATCTACGGAGAAAGCTTGGCCTGTTGCTCGAACGCTTGGAACGCCAGCCAATCGCCGTTCGAGTCATGCATCCGAGGACCGGCGAGCCCGTGGAGTTCGATCTGCTCCGGAGCGCCTTTCTCTCGGCCATCCGCGGCGCACTTTACAGCACCGACGTAGCTTCGCTGATCCCGATGGTGATCGACATGGCGCACGAGGGAGACTTTGCGGGTGTGATCGCTCTGGCCCTGGTCGGCGAGTCCGCACCGGATGAACACAGGAGTAGCCTGGGGATGTTTTTCTCTGTCATCTGCGCGGAGGACTGGCCATGGTTCGATCGTGAAGAATGGCGAACCGCTCAGCGGGGCGGTTTTCGGGATGACTCGATCCCCGAAGTATGGGAAAGGGTGTGCGCCTTCTGGCCACACGTCCCGCTGGGAGGGACCTACCACCAGCCTGTTCGCTCCAAGGTCCCGGCGCTGGTACTCTCGGGCGCGCTCGACCCAGTCACTCCACCGCGCTGGGGGGAGAAGGTGCTAGAGGGCCTCACCGAGGCTCGTCATGTCGTCGTTCCCGGCGTTGCCCATGGGACGTCCTTTTCCGGGTGCGTGCCTTCCTTGGTGAGTGATTTCATCCACGGGGCGTCCGCGGAAAAGCTGGACATCGGGTGCGTCAACGAACTGAAGCGGTCGCCGTTCTTCGTGACGAAGGCGGGGCCCCGGATGGAGCCCGCCGAATGATCGAGGTCCGAAACCTCACCAAGCGATTTGGCGACGTGCTGGCGGTGGACGGAGTGTCGCTCCGGGCGGAAGACGGCGCAGTTACTGCCCTGCTGGGTCCGAACGGTGCCGGGAAGACCACGACGCTGCGTGCAATCTACGGAATGATCAAGGCAGATGCCGGCGAGGTCGTCGTCGACGGAATCGATGTCGCGGCAGATCCGCTGGCCGCAAAGGCATGCTTGGGCGTGCTATCCGAATCGCGCGGAGTCTACCCGAGATTGACCGCGAGGGAGCATCTGCACTATTTCGCGCGGCTGCAGGGTCTGGCACGTCCGGAAATCGAGAGACGGTGCGCGGAATTGATCGATTCCCTCGAAATGGACGGGATTGCGGACCGGCGGGCCGAAGGCTTCTCGCACGGCGAAAGGACCAAGGTCGTCTTGGCATGCGCCCTGGCCCACGGGCCGCGGAACGTGATCCTTGACGAGCCGACGGACGGCCTCGACGTGATGAGTACGAGAGCAGTCCGGGATCTCATCAGGCGCCTTCGCGACGAGGGCAAATGCGTCGTCTTTTCCAGCCACGTAATGCAGGAGGTTGCGGCGGTCTGCGATTCGATCGTGATTGTCGCGTCCGGCCGGGTGGTCGCTGCCGGCTCGCCCGACATGTTGCGAGCTTCCACGGGTCTGGAAAGCCTCGAGGATGCGTTCGTCGCACTTACCCAAGCCCACCCGGGGGACGCGTGACTTCCCTGATAGCCTCACTCGGGACGGTCCTGCGCAAGGAACTGCTGGACGGGATCCGCGATCGGCGCTCGATTATCTCGGCCCTGGTACCGCTTGCGTTTCTCCCGGTGATGGTATTTTTCGCGGTCAAAATGGCATCTGACCAAGTCGAAGCGGTTCGGGAAATCACGGTGCCGGTCGCTGGCGCTAGTCGTGCTCAGCCGCTCGTGGACTGGCTTGAGCGGCAGCACGGTGTCGAAGTCGAACCTGCCCCTGAAGAGCACCGAAGGCAGGTGCGGGATGGTGAACTGGGGTTCGTTGTCGTGTTTGCGGACGACTTTGCGCAACGGTTCGGCCGCTCCAAGACGGCCAAAGTCGAGATTCTTGTCGACAGCCGGGATTCCCACGCCGATCGCGCCGCCGACCGCGTTCGCACCCTGATCAGGGAGTACAGCCAGTTGCTCGCAGCGCAGCGGTTGCTCGTCCGTGGGGTGAGTCCAGAGGTCATTCGGCCCGTGGAAGTCGAGACGGTTGACATCGCGACGGATCAGGAACGCGCCGCGAGATTCCTCATGTTCATGCCGCTGATGCTGCTCATGGCAGTGTTCATCGGCGGTTTGCAGATTGCGATTGACTCCACGTCTGGCGAACGGGAGCGCCGGACGCTCGAGTCCCTGCTGTCGAAGCCCGTGCCGAACCTTTCCGTCGTAATGGGGAAATGGCTCGCATCGGGGGCATTTTCAGTAGCCAGCATTGTCTTGACGTGTGCACTGATGCTGTTGGCCTTGGAGATCGCCCCCCTGCATCGTCTGAGCATTCGGCATGATCTCGGTCTTGGCGGGATCGCCCTACTACTGGTGGCGGTACTGCCTCTTGTCCCGTTCGTCTCGGCTCTGCAGATTACGGTGGCGACACTGGCGCGGTCCTACAAGGAGGCGCAGTCCTACGTCTCCTTCCTGATGTTCCTGCCCATCCTGCCCATGCTGATCATGACCGATCCTACTGCCGAGCAGGCAGCTTGGAAGCTCCTCGTTCCCGTGCTCGGCCAATTCATACTGATCCTCGACGTCATGAAGGGCTCCGCCGTTTCACCGCTCACGCTGGTGGTACCCACTCTCATCTCGCTAGTCGGAGGCGGCGTGTTTCTCGCGGTCACAGCGCGGCTGTTCCGAAGCGAGCGAATTGTGTTCGGACGATAGTGTCCGGGAACGTCCCGCACACTTTTCGGGCGTCGGCTTCGCGCGGTTCTAGGGCGGCCGGATGCCCGAATCCCGTAAAGAGCGAGGGCATTTCGACGCTTTCGATGCTCTCCCTGGGATCAGAGCAGCCGATCAGCTGGGCTGGGCACGATGTCCGGGCGCTAGTCCGATTTCCCGGGTATTTCCCATCGCGAAAGACCGGGGTCCGCAGAGCTGCAGGGTTCCAGCGAAAGATCCCTCCTGAGATGGCTGGGACCGCCGGTTGGCGTTCCCTTCCCGGACGCCGCTGTCAAGCAAACGTCGCTGTCCGCGAGCCTGATCCGACCGTTGGGTTCGAAAGAGAACCGTTGAAGCTGTGACGAATCACAACGCTTCATATAGATCTCGGCGCCCGGCTGCGAGGATTCGGCGGTCGCGCAACGGTCGTAGGCCTTCATGTAGAGTTGGCCCGGTCCCGGATGGTCTGGCGTGAACAGTTCGTCAGCCGCTCCGGGCTTGCAGGTGTGAGCCATCAAGGGAGCGTCGAGGTTCAAGCGTCGCCCCCAACCGGGGACATCCAGGCAATACCGTTCAGGCTCGTCCAGAGGGTCGACCAGCGCCACCAATCCCTCCGCGGCGGCTACAGGTCCCGCCATCAGGAAAAGCAGGATTGGAATCACTCCGACCATGCGGCTCATTCTATGACACCGTGCCCGGTCGCCGAGCGAACAAGGACTCCCTCCAGCGCCACGCTTGCAGCGACCACCCGCACGTTGGCCGGCCGACGACGTGTGTACAGGGCGAGCGGTCTGGGACTGTGCGCTCTCACACCTCGCGGCCACCGATTCCGGACCCGTGGAGTCAAATGTCGCAGCGTGAATCCCGAAAACGCGGTGCCGGACCTGTTGAACAGCCCGGACTCACAGCCGACGGGCGACAGGCGTTCCCTTTTGTTCTTACCAACGACATCAGGGATTGGCTCCGGCGCAGTCCGGTCATAGTGCCTTCCTTGCCGACACATACCTCCGCGCTCGTGAGCCTGCAAGGGCAGGACGGCGTCCGGGCGGCGTTTGCCTCGAGAACCGCGGTCTTCCCTGTTGCGGCATACCAAGGCCTTCCTGAAATCCCCCAAAGGCTAGACTTGCCGATAAGAGGAGAGATTCCCTTTCGTGCGTAGCTATACGGCAGCCATCGAGCGGTGCGCCGACACGGGGCACTACGTCGGATATGTTCCCGGATTCCCGGGCGCGCACAGCCAAGGCGAGGATCTGGCCGATCTCAGTGAGAACCTCAGGGAAGTCATCTCGATGTTGCTCGAAGAAGGAGAGCCAGAGATGCAAGCGGAGTTCATCGGCACCAACGAACTTGTCGTGGCCTGATCCCGTGTGAGTTCTATCCCAGTCCTGAAGCCGCACGGTGTCATCGAGCGTCCCCTCTCCTGAGGATTCGAAGAAGTGCGCCAGCGCGGGTCGCACAAACAGCTTCGCCACAGCGGCGGTCGCGCGACCAGCGTACAGATGCATTGAGGCTGCGACATTTCCCCGATCTTGCTACGCAAGATTGCACGTGATATCGGCCTCAGCGCTCGCGAATTCCATGAGGCCTCCGACCTCGGATGATTGCCCAGGCGCACGGTCGCCCAAGCGCCTCTGTGGTTTCCGGTTGGTCGAAACCCCGATGCGACCGCGCTCGGCCCAGCGTGCTCATACCGGGTCTGGCATCGACCAGGGCTCGCGATACTCCTTGGTCAGGAGCTTGTCGGCATCCGGATCATTGACGAATTCCTCCGCCGCCGGGTCGAAACGCAGCACCCGACCGGCCCGGTAGGCGATTTCGCCGAGGTGAATGAGGCCGCACGAGAGGTGCGCGACCTCGGCGTTGGCAATCGGCTGTTTACGGCTCCTTACACAGTCCAGGAAGTTGTACATGTGTTCGGGATGCCCCGTCGGGCCGTGCGCCATGCCGGGTCCCTTGATTTCGTTCTTGCCGAGATAAACCTGGAAGTAGCCTCGGCGAGAGAAGATCATGTAGCCGTCAGTGCCGTAGAACGCGTTCCCGCTGTCGAAGCCGTGCAGGCCGTACGGAGTCCAGCCGCGATCCTCGTACAGGAGGACCTTGCCCTCTTCGTACTGGTACGCGACGCTCATGTTATCCGGGAACTCGCGAATCCCATCCAGGTCGATCCTGCTGCCATGGGCGGTGATCCGGACAGGGTGGGTTTCGACTCCGAGACCCCAACGGGCGAGGTCGAGGTCGTGTGGCCCGTCGCCCCCGATATCACCGTTTCCGAAAGCCCTGTACCAGTTCCAATTGCGGTTGTAGCGGTTGGGATTGAACGTTCCGTCGAACGCTGCGGGGCCGATCCACAGGTCATAGTTGACGCCCGGGGGAATTGGGGTGTCCGCGACAGGCTGCCGGTGCTCGTGCCGCTGGCAGTTCCACGCCTTCGACATCTTGACTTCGCCAATGATGCCTTGCTTGAGCAGTTCGTCCGCCTTCTTCGTGACTTCGCTCGAGCGCATCTGCGTGCCGTGCTGCACGATACGTCCGTACTTCTTGGCCGCCTCGACCAGCAGCCGTCCCTCGCGGAATACGTGGCTTGCGGGCTTCTCGATGTAGACATCCTTGCCCGCTTGCATCGCACGCACCGCTATGGGCGCGTGCCAATGGTGCGGCGTCGCTACCACCACGGCGTCCACTTCCTTGTCCTCCAGAACGCGGCGGAAATCCTCGACGAGTGTCGGAGTATTGCCGCGGCTCTTGTTGACGGTCTGGCCGGCGCGCTCGGCGTTTGCCTGATCGACGTCGCAAATGGAGACGATGCGCACGTCATCGCGCGTGAGAATACGCTCCACATGTCCGTGACCCATGCCGCCGACACCGATTACGGACGTTCCGATCTGGTCGCTCGGCGACTGGGCGCTGGCGCGGATCGCGAGCGTCCCCAAGGTCGCTCCGACAGCTTCTCTGCGAGTGATGCGTTTCATAGCTCCTCCTTGGTGCTGGTTGCCTCGATGCCCTCGTGGACTAGGATAATCTCGTCGACACCCCGGAACCGATGCCAGAATACTCCGGCAAGGCAATTGCAGCAACTCCCTCCCCGACAGCATAGTCGGCCAGCCGCGATGTCGGTCATAGGTCCCACGGGACGAGAACCGCCCGACCGCCTCGACCGGAGCGTCGCTCTTCGGTCTCACCGTTCCAAGTTGCAAGCCAGTAAACCCGCACCTGTCTCCCCAGTCCGCGGTCTCCCGAAAGGGGATTGTCCTCGGCGCTCACGAGCCGAGGCTAGGACGACGATCTGTCCGAATAAGCCGCAATTCGCGTGCGCTCGCCTGCCTGTCAGCGGAGCTGTTCCAGGAGCTCCTTCGCCTCGGCCGAGCCGGGATCCAGCCGCAGCGCCTGCTCAGCGGCTTCTTGAGCCTCTCGCACGCGCCCCTGCATGGCGAGCGCTCGGGCTTCCAGCGCCAGCGGTCCGGGATCTTCAGGTGCCGCTTCCCTAGCGCGCCGGATCGAGATCATCGCCTCCTCCAGCCTGTTTTCCTGCAAGCGGTACCGGGCAAGGTTGAGATGTGCTTCTGGCGATTCCGGGTCCGCTTCGACGGCGCTTAGGAATGATCCCAGGGCCTCCTCGACACGTCCTGTCTGCATGTAGAGCACTCCGAGATTCGTATGGAGCCCCCCGTCTGTGACCCCAAGGTCGCGCGCCCGCTCGTATTCGACCAGGGCTTCCGCGAAACGTCCCGTTGATGCCAGAGCAGCACCGAGGTTTTCGCGAAACCTCGCATCTTCCGGCGCGGCGTTGACGGCGCGCCGGAAGAGTTCCTCGGCGTCCGATGGCCGGCCTTGCGAGAACCGGATCGATCCGAGGACGGCCAATGCCTGCCCGTCGCGCGGTTGCGCCGCCAGCGCCTCCTCTAGAAGCGCCTCGCCCTCCCCAACGGCGCCCCGCTCGACGAGCAGCGCGGCTAGGTTGACCCTAGCGTCGGTCATGCCGGGGTCAGTCGCTAGCGCTTCGCGCAGCAATTCCTCTCCTCTGGATCGATCGCCGTCCGAAATCAGGATTCCGGCGAAGTTGTTGAGAAGCCGCGAGGACCGATCCCCTGCAGCGATTGCTTCGTCGAACATTGCTCGCGCTGGAGAACTCAGGCTCCTTTCGGCGAATGCCGACGCAAGGTCCTCGAAGTCCCGCCGGGGCCGCGACATCGCCCAATTGCCCGCAAACGGGAGCGGGTCCCCTGTGCCGGCTGCCGCATCGGCGAGGATCGGGTCCGCTTCCGCCTCCCCGCGGTACACCTTGACGATCCGCCCTTCCGGGTTCAGCAGAAAGCTGGTGGGAATCGCTAACGCCCTGCGACGGTCGAATAGGCGCTCGTTGATGATGCTATAGCTCTCCGCGGTCTGCCGATCGGCTAGGAGGACCGGAAACCGCAGGCCCAACTCCTCGGCCATCGTGGCCACCACTTCCGAGTCGGCGGACTCGTCGACCGACACGGCGACGATCGCCAAGCCCGAGCGTTCGAAGTCGGCCAACTGTTGCTGGAAGTGGGAGAGTTCGCGGCGGCAAGGCGGGCACCAGGTCGCCCAGAAGTTGAGGAGAACCCACTGGCCGCGCAGCTCGGACAATCGCACCCTACCGGAGGTCTCGCCAACCCTGGGAAGGTTGAATTCGGGTGCCGGCAAGGGTTGGGCAAGCCAGGTGCCTTGTTTCGCAACACCGGCTGACGCGTCTGCAGCCTCCGAGGCTTGGACCGAAGGCTCCGGCTGGAAGGGCACGCGGAAATCCGGTTCGCCTTCGACAAGTAGCAAGCGTCCCTGCTGCGGGGGTTTGCCGAGTTCCTGAACCGAGCCGCCCGGCCAGCGAACGACGACACGTTGCACGACTTCGCCTTCCTTGAGGGCGAATCGAGCAACTCGGGGCCTTTGCGAGAGATAGCCGCTCCCCGAGACGATTTCGCGAGTCATCCTCCGCTGGTCGGTGAGGACCTCGACCCGGGCTCCGACACCGTCGCGATTGGTACGTCTTCCTTCGAGCCGCAGCGTCAATTGCCTCGTGTCCCCGGAGCGCATGTCGTTGCGAAACGCCCGCAACTGCACCCCGTTGCGGTTCTTGACGATCAGATCGAGATCTCCATCGGCGTCAAGATCCAGCGGGACAAAGGCCCGCCCGTCGGCATCCAGGTCGAGCCCGCTGGTGAACGAAATGTCCCCGAACGATCCGTCACCGCGGTTGCGGAAGCACAGGTTGCGTTCCCGTCCGCTCCAGGTACCGTCCGAACGGATCAGGATGTTGATCGCCCGCCAGGCGTCGGCATACTGTTTGGAACCCTCCGCCCTGAGGGGTGTCTGCGACACGACCTGCCGCCAGAAGAAGCTTCACAGGTCATCCACTCGCTCGCCAGTGATGAATCCGTTCTGCACGAACAGGTCGAGCAGTCCGTCGCCGTCAAGGTCGACAAAATCCGATGCCCACGCCCACCTCCCCGTCCGAACTCCCGCTTCCTCGCTTACGTCGTGGAAGCCCGCAGGACCGTCGTTTCGGAACAGCGAGTTCCCCTGCGCCTGCCGTCGGAACATTTGGCGCTCGCTCGCTTGCCTCGCGATGTCCTCGAATTGGGCGCTTCCCGTGATCCGCAGTCCTGCCGAGGACCACATGTTTGCGGTGTAGAGGTCCAGGTCGCCGTCGTTGTCGTAGTCCCCCCAGGCTGCGGACATGCCCGCGCCGAGGTCCTCGACGCCGTAGTCTGCGGATCTGTCCGAGAACGTTCCGTCTCCGTTGTTTTGGTAGAGGTTGTTGCGGCCGAAGTCATTCGCCACATACAGGTCGGGATCTCCGTCGTTGTCGAAATCCCCCCACGCGGCGGCAAAGCTGAAGCGGTTGTTGGTAGGCACCAGGCCTGCCTCGCGCGAGACCTCCTCGAACACTCCGCGGCCGCTGTTGCGGAACAGCAGGTTCGCCGGCCCATTGACGGCATCGAAGTAAGGCGTCGGGGCATCGTATCCCGCCCCTGACTGCCAGAAGTCGTAGGCGCACACGTAGAGATCAAGATCTCCATCCATGTCGTAGTCGGCCATCGCAGCTCCCGTGAACATCGCGGCGCGGTCGTCGGAGACGTCGAGGCCCGCTCCGCGATCCAGTGCGAACTGACCGTTGCCCTCGTTTCGGAACAACATCGGGGCCGCTCCGATCAGGATCAAGTCCTGGTCACCGTCGTTGTCCACATCGGCGAACAGGCTCATCGACGTCTCGTCCAGCACCTCCAGTCCCGCGTGGCGGGTCGAGTCCGAGAACGTTCCGTCGCCGTTGTTTCTGTAAAGGCGATTCGGCAGCCCGCCCGGCTGGCCGACATACAGGTCATCCAAGCCGTCCCCGTCGAAGTCGCCCAATGAGATTCCCTGATGGCCGTAGACCGAAACGCCGAGCGCCGCGTCCAGCGAGTCCCTCCAGTAGTCCACGCTTCGGGAGAGTTGTTCGCGAAACGAGTCGATCGCGCCGAACGCCCGGTCGGTGATTTCCGTGAATCCGCGACCGGATGCGCGCGTCTCGCGGAAGGCTCCAAGCTCGGTCTGCTGAAGCACCAGCCCGCCTTCGACGCGGGACCAGCGCATAGCGGCCGACCCCACGATCGAGAGAAGGCCCCCGCTGGTAGTGGATCCGCCCAGTTCCATCCTGATCCCGACGCGCGAGACACTCGGGTCGGACGGATCCCTCGCAGTGGAGATGATCTTGAACTCGACCAGTTCGAGTCGCGCGAATCTGCTTGTCTCTGCGGCTAGCGGTTCAAAAGAGCTAGGGTCTTCCAGCAGCGAGCCAGAAATCCCCTTGAGCTTGGCATTGATCGCCTCGTAGTCGCGCTCGCCTATCCACCTGTCTTCATTCGCATCGACGCGACCCAAGACACGGTCTACAGGGCGATTCTGCTGGTAGGCGACATCGAGGCTGAAGTCTGAACCTTGTCCCCAGGAAACCGAAGCGCAGGACGCCATCAGCACTGCGGTTAGCGCCCTCACCCCGCCTGCATTGTACGTTCTTGCGTTCCGGCGTGGTGTCGTGGCGCTTTCCAGGCCCCTGAGACTGTGTGGTAGTGTCTTGCAGGCAGGGTCTTCAATGGCATTCGAATCCATCAATCGCCGTCAATTCGCTGCTGTAACGGCAGCGGGCGTCTCGTTGGTCGGGGCTAGGGCGGCGAGCAAGCCCCGGCGTGTGGCTCTGGTCGGTTCCGGCTGGTACGGCAAGAACGACCTGTTCCGCTTGGTGCAGGTTGAGGATGTCGAGATTGTCGCGCTGTGCGATCCAGACTCCAAGAGCCTCGCGGCCGATGCGAAGACTGCCGCCAAGCGGCACAAGTCCGGCAAGACCCCGCGCACCTACGGTGACTACCGTGATCTGCTGAAGCAGGAGCGGCCGGACATTGTCGAGGTCGCGACTCCGGATCACTGGCACTGCCTGCCAGCCATCGAGGCGATGCAGGCTGGGGCGGACGTCTACGTCCAAAAGCCGATCTCCGTCGATGTTGTCGAAGGACAGTCGATGGTGGCAGCGGCTCGCAAGTACGGCCGGGTCTGCCAGGTCGGCACGCAGAGGCGCTCGGCTCCGCACCTGATCGAAGCGCGTGACCGGATCCACAGCGGAATGCTCGGCAAGATCTCGCACGCTGAAGTGTGCTGCTACGTGTATCGCAGTCCAAGGGGGAATCCTCCCGATATCGATCCTCCGGCGCATCTCGACTACGAGATGTGGACAGGCCCTGCACCGATGCGGCCGTTCTGCCAGTGGACCCATCCACGCCGCTGGCGGTATTTCATGGAGTACGGCAACGGCGTGATCGGCGACATGTGTATCCATATGATCGATCTGGTCCGCTGGACGCTAGACCTAGGCTGGCCGTCCGTGATTCATTCCACGGGCGGCATCTTCGTCGACAAGGAGAGCAAGGCCAACACGCCGGACACGCAGACGGCTACGTTCTCCTTCCCGGATCTCAATGTCGTCTGGACGCATCGCAACTGGGGCAACCCTGTCGACGCTGACTATCCCTGGGCCTACTTCATCTACGGCGAAAAGGGCCTGTTCAAGGGCTCCACGCGGAAATGGGAGTTTATCCCGGTCGACAAGAACGAAAAGCCCATCCGAAGGGACGCCGCGACCGAGATGGACAAGTATGAGATCGACAACGTCGACACGGTCGATTCCCGGCTCGGCGCTCACGAGTTCCCGGTGCTGCGCGCCCATATGCGGGATTTCCTCGACGCGATCGACAATCGGTCGAAGCCGGTCGCCGACATCGAGCAGGGCCAAATTTCGACGGCATGCTGCCTTCTGGCGAACGTCTCGATGGACCTTGGGCGCTCCATCACGTGGGACGCAGGTGCGGGTACGGTAGCGGGAGACGCCGAAGCGAACGCCAAGTTGGCTCGACCCTATCGCAAGCCCTGGGTGCATCCGACTCCGTCGACAGTCTGAGCCGGCCCGGCAAGCCTGAAGCGCTGGGTCCCGTACGTCACGGGCATGGGCGCGATTGAAGTACGGCTGCTGGCACCACGGCCCGGAAGGCTGGATCTTGGTGGGCCCTGCAGGACTCGAACCTGCAACCAACGGATTATGAGTCCGCTGCTCTAACCATTGAGCTAAGGGCCCATTGCAATCGAGTGAACGTACCTATCAGATTATGCCGACTTGCGACCGAGCGAACATATGCATGTCCGGATGGCTCAGGTCCGATAATCCGCGTTGATCCGTATGTACGACTCCGTAAAGTCGCATGTCCACACGACCGCACGGCCCGGCCGTCCGCCGGCGAGACAGACCCCGATCGAGATCTCGTCGTCCTCCATTGTGCGCTGAACGGCCGGTTCGTCAAATTCCGCGCGGAGCCCCCCGCGGCACACTCGAACCCCGTTAACGAATACGTCCGCTTCGGCTGGATCGAACGAGACACCGGCCTTGCCCGCGGCACCGAGGATCCTTCCCCAGTTCGGGTCCGCGCCGGCTAGGGCGGTCTTTACTAGCGGCGAGTTGGCGATCGCCATGGCCATTGTCTTGGCCTCACGATCGGTCGCCGTGCCTTCCACGTTGATTTCGGCCAGTTTGGCGGCACCCTCGCCGTCACGGGCTATGTCAATGGCAAGCTCACGCGTCAACTCATCAAGCGCTTCTTGGAATGCGGCTGCGCTGTCCTCGTCAATGCGCACGCCACAAGCGCCGTTGGCAAGCACGTACACCGTGTCGTTCGTGGAAGTGTCGGAATCCACGGTGATGCAGTTGAAGCTTCGATCCACCGCGGCGGAGAGCATGGATTGCAGCAATTGGGGCCCGACGGCAGCATCGGTGAACACGAAACTCAGCATCGTCGCCATGTCGGGCATGATCATTCCCGCGCCCTTGGCCATGCCAGCCAGCCGCACCTCTTCCCCGCCGTAGCGGGCCGAGCCGTAGCGAATTTTCGGAACAGTGTCCGTGGTCATGATCGCCCGGGCGCAGTCTTCGAACTGATTGCGATCCAACGTCTCCAGCAATTCAGGAAGTGCGTCGGGGATCGCGGATTTGCTGAAACCCTCCCCGATCACTCCGGTCGAAGCCAGCAGCACATGGTTGTCGGGGACGCGGAGGCGCGCCGCTGCATCACGGGCTGTCGCTGCGGCAACCGCAGTCATGGTCGGCGTCGCGCAGTTAGCGTTTCCGGCGTTTGCGACGATCGCACGGGCGATTCCCCCGGTCTCGCGCAGGAATTCGGCGCTCATGTCCACTGGCGCGGCCCGGACCGCATTCCGCGTGAACACTCCCGCTGCCGATGCCGGCACGTCCGACACCATCAGTGCAAGGTCGTTCGACTTGACATTGCGGATTCCCGCGTATCCCGCCGCGAATCGAAAGCCCAGAGGGAGCCTCTCGGAGCGCGTCTCACTCATTGCCAAGAACCTCGTCGGATGCCGGGCGAAAGCCGCGCACGAAGTCGGTCGCCGAGATCAGTCTGCGTCCTTCGAGCTGAACTTGCTCGAGCACCAGGCACCCCGTCCCGCAGTCGACGCTGACTTGCGTGCCGCCGGACCGTAGCCGGCCGGGCCGGCGGTTCCCGCCCGAAGCCCTCCGGGCCGCGCCGATTCGCAGCCGCCTCCCTCGGAAGTACGTAAATACTCCCGGCCACGGATTGAAGCCCCGCAGCCGGTCATAGATGCTGCTCGCCGGCAACGACCAGTCGATCAGTCCGTCCTCGCGTCTGAGGATCGGAGCCCTCGTCGCTGCCGAATGGTCCTGAGGAACGGGCCGCACTGTTCCCGATGCCAGGCCATCAAGAGTCTCGAGCAGCAGGTCCGCGCCCACAGGTGCGAGCCGCCGGTTGAGGGCTGAGGCAGTCTCGTCGGGACCGATTTCCGTTTCCCGCACGAGCAGGATGTCGCCCGCATCCATTTCCCTCACGATCCTCATCGTTGTCACCCCGGTGCGGGTCTCTCCCCGGGCGATGGCCCAATTGACAGGTGCCGCGCCCCTGTACTTCGGCAGGAGCGACGAATGCACGTTCACGCACCCGTGCGGGGCGAGCTCGCGGATGCGCCTCGGAATCATCTGGCCGTAACCGACAACGGCAATTGCGTCCGGATTGTGCCCCACGAGGCGTTCGTAGGCGTCCGGCTCGCGAATCCGTTGAGGCTGGTATACGGGAAGGCCAAGTTCCTCCGCCTTCTGTTTGACAGGGGGCGCGTGGAGCTTCTGGCCCCGTCCCGACGGCCGATCCGGCTGGGTGACCACCTCGGCGACTTCGTGGGATTCCGCCAGTTGCGTTAGCGATGGCACCGCGAAGGCCGGCGTGCCCATGAATACGACACGCAACCTAGTCCCACTCGCCTCGCTTCCTAAGGGTCCGGATCTTCCGCCTGATGATCTCTCGCTTCAGGCGGCTGAGGTGCTTCAAGAACAGAATCCCGTTCAAGTGGTCGTTTTCGTGGCAGATCGCCCGAGCAAGAAGCTCGTCGGCCTCGAGTTCGAACCATGCGCCGTCTGGTGTCTGCGCTCTCGTGCGAATCCTGGCCGGTCGCGCGACCTTCTCGCGGAATCCTGGGATCGACAGGCAGCCCTCCTCCCCCACTTGCTCGCCGTCCTCGGAAACAATCTCCGGGTTGATCAGGACATGCCGTTCTCCGGACTTCTCGCCTCCCGTGCAGTCAATGACGGTCAGGCGCTTGGGAATTCCGATCTGCGGTGCGGCCAGGCCCACGCCCTGCGCCTCGTACATCGTTTGGAACATGTCGTCGACGAGTTTCCGCAATTCCGGGCTTCCGAAATCGCTTTCCGGAACGGGATCGCAAACGGTCTCCAGAACCGGATCGCCGTACTTGACGATCTTGCGGCGCATCGAGCTTGCCGCCCCTTATTCTAGCGAGCCGGCCAAGCGGCAGGCTGCGCATCATTCCGCCCGGAAGCCGTCTCCGGGACGTCCACTCCTCCGCTCGTCGGCTGCGAGTTCGCCCTTGCGGGGTATCGGGAGCGCCCGATGCATCCGATACAATCTAGGCTCATGTTCCGGACCGTCGCGCTCCTCCTCTTGGCTTGTCCCCTGCTCGCCGGCAGCCCGTGGACCCGTCATTCGATCGATGCCTCGGAAGGCGGTGCCGATGGCGTCCGCCTGGCCGACGTCAACGGCGACGGTCTGCCCGATATTGCAACGGGATGGGAAGAGGCCGGCGCCGTGCGGGCTTACCTGCATCCGGGGACCGAAAAGGTCAAGGAGCCTTGGCCCTCGGTCACTGTCGGCGAAGTTTCCAGGCCGGAAGATGCCGTGTTTGCCGACATGAACGGTGACGGGGCCATCGACGTCGTCAGTTCGACCGAGGGGGACGAGAAGACCATCTACATCCACAAGGCGCCCGGCGAGGACTATATGGACGCGGCGAAGTGGGAAACCGCGCCCGTAGTCCGCTCGCAAGGCAAGGGGCAGTGGATGTTCGCCGTGCCGATGGACGTTGACGGCAACGGGTCAATGGATCTCGTTGCCGGTTCGAAGAACGACTTCGCAGCAATCGGTTCCTGGCGGTTCCCGACGACGCCCGGCGGCAAGGCATCCTGGAGCCGATGGTACGGAGCGGGCTGGGTGATGTCGATCGTGGCTCACGACATGAATGGAGACGGTGCCGTCGATATTGTCGCGAGCGACCGCAACGGGCCGCGTCGCGGCGCCCTGTGGTTTCAGAACATGCCGGGCAGTGCGGCATGGCCCGTTTACCGTATCGGACCCGAGGGCGAGCACGAGGCAATGTTCCTCGATATCGCCGACCTTGACGGGGATGGCAGGTCCGACGTGGTGATGGCCGTGAAGGACGGGCCGATCCAGTTCTTCCGGGGGCTTTCAGCCCGGGGGAATAACTTCCGGGCCCACGACATTTCCATTCCCGAGGGCTTCGGGACCGGAAAGTCGGTAGCCGTTGGCGATATCGATCTGGACGGTACGCTCGACGTGGTGTTCTCATGCGAGAACGCGAAGGGAGAACTCTCCGGGGTCGGACTGTTGCGGCACAGCGGTGACCCGACCGAGTCGCAGTGGGAAGCTACGGACATCGCCGGGCCGGACGGAACCAAGTTCGACCGGGTGGAACTGGTCGACTTGGACGGGGACGGCGACCTCGACGTCGTGACCTGCGAGGAATCCGACAATCTTGGCGTTGTCTGGTACGAGAATCCCAAGAAGTGAGGGTGGGTGTCGAGCACTTGCCTTGACGAGCATCCGACCCGACCCAGATCGCAGCCTTCCTTGCTAGTGAGGCCGATCGATTCGATTAAAGGAAGAATAAATCAAGCGGCCAGAAGCCGACCGCTTCTCGTTAATCAAGCATAAGTGTAATATAGATCCCGGTCTGTGATCCGCCTTCGATGACCAGGGCGCCCTTGCCGGCCTGCGTGCCGCGGGTACGGTTTTCGAAGACAGGGTGCCATTGCGCCCGAGCGCCCCCCCTTGCCACTACCCGCCGGCTCGCCGGGACTTGCCACGGAGCAGTGATCACACGATATCGTGAAGCTATGTCACCAGTTGCACGCCCCGTGCCGGACGAAATGGGCCGCTTCGGCGACTTCGGCGGTCGTTACGCGCCAGAGATTCTCGTGGCTCCGCTGGACAGCCTGGATGCCACGTACCGCTCGGTCCGGGACGACCCTGAATTCCAGGCGGAGCTCTCGGATCTTTTTCGGCAGTACTCGGGACGTCCAACACCCCTTTTTCACGCCCGCCGTCTCAGCAAGCACTTGGGCGGCGCCTCGATCTACCTCAAGCGCGAGGACCTGCTGCATACGGGAGCGCACAAGATCAACAACTGTCTCGGCCAGGCACTGCTCGCGCGGCGGATGGGCAAACGGCGCATCATCGCCGAGACCGGCGCGGGTCAGCACGGAGTCGCGACGGCAACGGTCTGCGCCCTGTTCGACCTCGAATGTGTTGTCTACATGGGCTTGGAGGACATGCGTCGACAGGAGCTGAACGTTTTTCGGATGCGGCTGCTGGGGGCGGATGTCATCGGCGTTGACGCAGGCAGCTGCACGCTCAAGGAGGCCATTTCCGAAGCGATGCGGGACTGGGCCGGAAGCTTCGAGACGACCCACTACATGCTGGGCTCGGCGTTGGGTCCCCATCCGTATCCCTTGATCGTCAGAGACTTCCAACGGGTCATCGGGGTCGAGGCCCGCGAGCAGTTCCTCGCGGCCAGCGGCGGCTTCCTACCTGACACCCTTATCGCCTGCGTGGGGGGCGGGAGCAACGCGATCGGGCTGTTCCATCCTTTCCTGCAGGACGACGGAGTCGAGATGGTGGGCGTGGAGGCCGGCGGCCGCGGCACTTCCCTGGGCGATCACGCGGCTCGCTTCTCAGGAGGACTGCCGGGCGTTCTCCAAGGGACCAAGAGCTATATCCTCCAGGACGAGGACGGCCAGATCGCACTGACGCACTCGGTGTCCGCGGGCCTGGACTACGCATCGGTCGGGCCCGAGCACGCCTGGCTGCGCGATCTTGGTCGGGTCGAGTACACGTCCTGCAGCGATTCGGACGCGATCGACGCCGTGAAGACCCTCTCCCACTTCGAAGGCATCATTCCCGCGCTCGAGTCTGCCCACGCCGTCGCCGAGGCGGTCAGGCGCGCGCCGGAAGCCAAGGGCCGCACCATCGTGGTCAACCTCTCCGGGCGCGGGGACAAGGACATCGGGATCCTCCGCGAGAACATGCCGGAGCTCGGATAGAGCCGCGGTATCGGGTTTCAGTCCGCGTTGCGCGCTCGGCCACCCGCCGGACGGCTGACGAGCGTCTCGCGCCGGCGCATGAGGCCGTCCTCGAGGAGCACCGGGAAAGCGCGACCCTTGCGAGCCTTCAGCAGGTCGGCCGGCACCAACGACAGCTGCGATCGGCACCGGTCCCGCAGGGCGTCGAGGGACTCCCGGCCGTTCACGGGCTGCCCCGCCCGAAGTACTGGACGCAGGATGTCTTCGTGGTCACCCCCGAGTTCTACGCGCGACGCATCCGCACCGCGTCGGTATTCGGCTCCAGACCATTTTCCCGGCGGCGGATTGAGTTCGTCGTAAATCAAATCCACCCTCATTGACGATCCGTCCCTGTACCGCCGGACCTGCAGGATCCCTGGAGTCGAGGCCTTGGAGGCATCCTCCGAACGCTTGGCCTTCGCTTCCCATCGCCCCGAGGAGTTGCGCAGCATCGCCAGCTTGTAAACTCCTCCCAGGGCAGACTGGCCCTTTGCTGACACGATGCTGGTACCGACACCCCAGACGCCGACCCGCGCGCCGCGCGCCTTGAGATCGGCGATTCCAAATTCGTCCAGATCGTTTGACGCGACGATCGCTGTGCTCTCGAGCCCGGAAGCGTCGAGGACCTGGCGAGCCTCGATCGACAGTTCGGCCAAGTCGCCGGAATCAAGGCGGATGCCGTTCAGCTGGAAACCGAGGTCACGCAGCCTGCATCCCACCTCGGCGGCTCGGCGGATCCCCTCGTGCGTGTCGAATGTGTCGACCAGCAGAACGCAATTGTGAGGCATCGTTCTCGCGAAGGCCTCGAATGCTTGTGGTTCGCTGTCGAATGCGAGCACCCAACTGTGGGCGTGCGTCCCTCGCACCGGGATCCCGTAAAGCTTGCCGGCGAGAACGTTGGAAGTTGCCGCGCACCCTCCGATGAAGGCGGCCCTGCTCGCACTGAGTCCCCCGTCGATGCCCTGCGCCCTGCGGAGTCCGAATTCCAGGACCGGATCGCCACTCGCCGCCAGGCAGACGCGAGCCGCCTTGGTGGCGACCAGGGTTTGAAAGTTGACGATATTCAGTAGGGCGGTCTCGGCTATCTGGCACTGGAGCAGCGGCCCCCGCACCCTCAAGACCGGCTCGTCGGCGAAGACCACGGTTCCCTCGGCAACAGCGTCCACGTCGCAGCGGAACGATAGCCTCCCTAGGTAGTCGAGAAAATCCGGCTCGAACAGCGGTACGCCGCCCTGGCCCGTCAAGCCCCTCAGGTAGGCGATGTCGTCGTCTCGGAACCGCAAGTTGCGCAGCCACTCGAGCGCCGTTTCGAGTCCGGCAGCGATTGCAAACGCACCCCCGAAAGGCGCTTCGCGGAAGTATTGGTAAAAGACGGCTTCCCGGTCCGCGAGGCCCTCCCTCCAATACCCGCTCGCCATCGTCAGCTGGTAGAGGTCCGTCAGAAGGGAGAGCGACTGGCCGCGGGGCAGAGGCATGGCCACCACCTCAGGCCCGGTTCAGGTTCCAGATCAGCCGCAACCCCTCGAGCGTCAGGCCGTCGTCCACTGCCTGGATGAACCGCGATGCGGGTGCGAGGATCTCCGATTGGCCCCCGGTGGCGACCACTGCCGAATCCCGGCCGAGGTCGTCGAGCATCGTGTCCAGAATGCCGTCCAGCATCCCCAGCATCCCGTAGTAGAAGCCGGATTGGAGGCTGCCCACGGTGTTCGTGCCGATCACCTTGTCGGGCTGCCGCAAGTCGATCTGGGGCAATCGAGCGGTGCGACGGACAAGCGCCTGGGACGAGACATGGATGCCCGGGCAAATGATGCCCCCCAGGTATTCGCGGTCCTTCGAGATTGCGTCGAAGGTGATCGCCGTGCCGAAGTCAACCGCGATGCACGGACAGCCGTAGCGCTCCGCCGCCGCGACAGAATTGACGACGCGGTCCGCCCCGACTTCCTCGGGCTTGTCGACGAGGATGCCCAAGCCGGTCTGGCTGGACGCAGTGACCTGGAACGGCTCGAGCTGCAGGTAGCGGCTCGCCATGCCGCTGATCGACGCGTCGAGTTGCGGCACTACCGAGGAGAAAATAAATCCACTGACGTCCTCTAGACGGTGTCCGGCGAGCGAAAGCAGGTTGTGGAATAGGGCACCCCACCCGTCGATCGTCTGCTCGGAGTCGGTCTTGAGCCTCCAGTCCGCAAGGCGCTTCGACCCGTCGAACAGGCCTATCGTCAGGTTCGTGTTCCCGACGTCAACCGCTAGCAACATTCCTCTACATTGTGCCCTTGTCCGGCCGGACGCTGCCCGCCAGGACTGGCGCAACAGTTCCGTCATCGCCTCGGAGCAGAAGCAGGCCGGTGGGTGACAGCCCGGCCGTCACACCTCGGGGCAGCCTCGTCGATCCATCCGGCAGACCCTCGATGACGACCCGTCGGCCTCGAGCGTAGCTGGATGCCTGCTGGAACGCTTCCACAATGGGCGCAGGTCCGCTGGCCGCTAGCAAGTCGTAGCAGGACTGCAGAGAATCGAGGAGCGGGCCCAGGATCGAGTCGCGGGTCCAGTCCCTTCCGGTCTCGATACGAAGCGAGGTTGCGTTCTCCTCAATGCCTGCCGGGAATTCGCGGTGATTGAGGTTGACGCCGATGCCGACAATCACATGGTCAACACCCCCCTTGCCCGCCTCCATTTCGACAAGGATGCCGCAGCACTTGCGTTCTCGAATGAGAATGTCGTTGGGCCAGCGGATATCGCACTGGACGCCTGCCATTCGCTCGAGGGCGTCCTTGACGCCGAGTCCGGCCACCAACGTCAGCAAAGGGGCCGAGTCCGGACTGCATTTCGGTCTCAACACCAACGAGAGATAGAGTCCCTGGCCTTGCTCCGAGTGCCAGGCACGCCCATGCCGGCCTCTCCCGGCGGTCTGAAGATCTGCCGTCACGACCGTACCCTCCGGACAGCCGGAGCGCGCTTTCTCCGCTGCGACCCTCATGGTGGTGTCGATGCGGGCGTAGTGGTATGCGGGTTGGCCAAACCTGCGAATCATCGATCGTCCTCCCACGCGGCCATTGGCTATGAGGCTATTGTCTCCATCGGACAGGACCACTACGTGGACGCTAGGGCTGCGATGACGGGCCAAGCATCGAAATCCATCTGCCAGATATGTAAGATATTATTAAGTAAGAATTCTAAAATGCGGATTACGGCCAAAGGTCAAGTCACCATTCCCGTGAACCTTAGGCGGAGACTCGGCCTACTGCCAAACACCGAGGTCGTGTTCGAGGAGCTGGATGACGGGGCTCTGATCCGGCCAGCTCTGGGCTTCAGAGACCTCATGGACCAGCGGCTTCGAAGTGCGCGTGGCGTCGCCACGGCCGGGCGCACCACTGACGAAATCATGCAACTGACAAGGGGGGAGGAGCCATAGGTGGTCCTTGTGGACTCGAACGTCCTGCTGGACATCTTTACTGACCACGAGATCTGGCGACCCTGGTCCGAGAACGCGCTCGGCGAAGCGCGAACAGCGGGTCTGGCGGGCATTAACCCGTTGATCTACGCGGAGACGTCACTCGCGTTCAACGACGCGGCAGCATTGGATCAAGCACTGGACTCCTTGTTGTTGATGCGCCTGAACCTCCCCTACGATGCGGCATTCGCAGCTGGAAGGGCGTTTCTCAGGTACCGCCGGGCAGGTGGCTTGCGGTCGTCACCCATGCCGGACTTCTACATCGGAGCGCATGCGGAACTCGACGGTCTCACCATCCTCACGAGGGATGTTCAGCGATACCGAATGTACTTCCCTGGGGTCGCGCTCATTGCGCCGGACTAAGCCGCTGCCGCGAGGCTACCCCTCTTAAGAGATGAGCGGCACCAACCGAGACTCGCGTTGAGCCGAGGGCCGGCGGTTCCGATTGACAGCTCTTCCGCAAGTGGCCTGAGTCGCCTTGGCGTCCCAGAATGGTGCCCTTACTTGAGTGACAAGGTGCCCGGATTCATGAGGATCTTTCGCTTGCCGTCTCGACGTCCGGCCCGCAATCCAGGGAAGTTGCTTACGGATCTCGGACCAGTCGCTGGCTCGGGGCCGCCCGCCGTGCATGCGCCACGGTAGTGTCTTCCCGCTCTGCACCCAACCCCAGCGAGCCATGAGCCGGCGGGGGTCTGCGCGCGCGAGGGAATTCCCGTACTTCAGAATCCTTGAGTCAGCCTCTCGGAAGGACTGTCGCTCCGGTCAAGGCCAAGTGGAAGTCGGTCGACCACGCGGTTCGGATTTCGTGACGCGCCATCAGCGTCAGGCTGGAGGCGTCGACGTACGTGAGCCGAGCGCCTCGCAAACGGTCCAGCATCCGGAGTGTGTCCCAATGGTGGTTCAGATCGGCACCCAGGATCTCTAGGCCTTCGAGGCTTGATGCCAGCGTTCGAAACGATCGAGCCGCATTCTCCCCGTGCCGGTGAAGAAACCAAGAATGGGCCTCGGACCAGACCAGAATCGACGTGTACCAATTCGGTTTCGGCCCTCCGAACAGATCCAACGCCTGCCCGTGGTGCTGATCCCGTCTGTTCAGAAGCGCGATGTAGATTCCCGTATCGAGAAAGACTTTGCTGCCGTTCATGGTGCGGATCGACGGTAGACCACCTCATCGACGGTTCCACTATCGTCCGGCTCGCCGTCCAATACCCCTGCGTATGCCATCCAGGGATTGTTCACCGGCTCGCGCGAGATGGTTTCCTGCAAGCTCCTCCGACACAATTCAGCTAGCGAAATACCATGTCGGTTCGCCATGGACTTGGCCCGCTCGTAGAGTTCTCGGTCAACGGAGATTTGCGTTCTGATCATGTTATCAGCTCACACAGTCATGATAACAGATCTCAGATGCACCGGTGCTGGTGGGCACCTCGGCATGTCGATCGGAACCGATTCGGGGATGAGGGTCAGCACTGGATTGCGATGTTGTGCTGGCGTTCCTCGCAGAGAGGATAAAGAGATTGTCGGTCGTTGGATGCCCCAGTTCGAATGCGAGGCGAGGACTTACCGCCTGCCTCCGGACGTAAACAGGCAGACCCCGAGCAGGGGGCAAGATTCAGCCCGAGAAGAGCGTCGTCTGTTCGGCGTCGCTGTCCGAGCGGGCAGCCTCCCCCGTTTTGTTGGTCGACGTGTGGACCTGGGGCGGAGAGCTCCCTGGACGGGAACCCTTCCCGCGCGGCTGCTCGGCTTGTCGCTGAACGCCCAGATCGAGGCCCTCGGTCGCTGCCAGGCTAGCGGGGCAAGTCCATCGCGTCAGGTGCGTTCCGAGGGGGAAGGGCCCCCTTCAGCTGGGCAATGATCGTCGCGTAGCTCGCATCAGGAGCCAGATTGGTGAACTCACTCGGGTCGGCGCTGTGATCGTAGAGCTCCTCGCTGCCGTCGGTGTACCGTATGTACCGCCACCGGGTGGACCGCACGGCATGGTTTCCTCGCTGATACGTCATGGTCACTGCCCGCTCCCTGTCCGGGTCCTTGAGCAGCGGCACCAGGCTGTCTCCTTCGAGATTCGGGTTGGCGGGCAGACCAGACAGTTCAAGAAGCGTCGGATAGAGATCCAGCAGCGACACGGGTGATTCGACAACCGTGCCGGGCTCGATCGTGCCCGGTGCCACGATGACGAGCGGAACGCGCGTGGTCTTTTCCCACAGCGCGAACTTCTCCCAGTGGTTCTTCTCCCCGAGGTGATATCCATGGTCCGACCACAGGACGACAAGGGTGGAGCGTGCGTGCTCCGATCTCGCAAGAGCGTCGAACAGCCGGCCCAGCTGGTGGTCGGCGAAGGTGCAGCTCGCTTGGTAGGACCGGACGGCCTCGGCCCACGTCCCCGGAGCGCTCTTTTCCGCGTCGTGGATGGCTCGAATGAAGTGCTCCTTTTGCATGAGCAGGGACCGGCCGCCCGACGGAATGTCGATCAGATCATCCTCGTTCGTGCGCGGCATCGCGACGCTGGCCTTCGGGTAATGGGCGAAGTATTTTGGCGGCACGTGAAACGGCATGTGCGGCCGGAACAGGCCGATCGCCAGGAAGAACGGCTGGTCGTGTCGGCGCGATAGGAACTGGATGCCAAAATCGACCGATCGCGAGTCCGGAGTCGCGGTCTCGTCGAGAGGCCACGGCCCCCAGTCGAAGTTCAGGCTGCGGATGGCATGAATCCCGTTGAATTTCCGTATCGGCATCGGGTCGAGCTGCATCTTCTCGAACCGGTGGAATGACTCGTCGTCGTGGAAGGCGCTGTTGTCGTGGTGATGAAAGATCTTCCCTGCGCCCTCGACTCGGTACCCGTGGTTCATGAAGTACCTCGGCAGCGTCACGGCGTCTGGCAGCGCTCGTTTCCAATCCGAGCGGTTGCCGTAGACGCCGGTCGTCGGCGGGCTCAGTCCAGTCAGCAGGGCGACTCGCGAAGGGTTGCAGGCCGGGGACGCTGTGTAGGCACGCCTGAACAGAGCTCCCCGCCTGGAAAGCCTCTGGAAGTTCGGCATCTTCACAGGCGAATTGTCTTCCAGCACCCAGTCGTTCAAGTCGTCGACCGCAACGAACAGCACGTTCGGCTTGTTGCTCGGGTCGTACCTCGATTCCGACGGACGCCCCGCCCCACGGACGGTCGATGTCGGCTCGCTTTCCGCGAACTTCGCCCGGGCATCCAGCTCCTCCAATTTGAACCGCACGCTTACGATGAACGGCTCCGCCCCCTCGATCCAGTGCCCGTATGTCGTTGCGACGAACGTGCCGTCCGGAAGGAGCTCCACAGCGGGATACGCGGTGTCGGCGCGCCTGTGGTTGTCCATGAGCCGGACACGGTACTGGCCCTCGCGACCCTCGACAATGTCTTCGTACGTTCCGATCCAGCCGACCCAGTCACCCCAGGTCGGGCTCACATGCGTCCGGTCCCGGAAGCTGATAAACAACCTGCCGTCCGGCGCGTACCTCGCCGTGTGGCGGTCTCCTGTCAGCGCGCCAGGTAGCTCGCGGGGCTCGCTCCACGAATTGCCTTCGTCGTCTGAAAAAATCACGAAGGAGTTCAGCTGGCGGCTGTTCTCCCGTAGCAGGACAGCGATCTGCTTGCCGTCCGGAGAGCGCAGCGCACCCGGTTCGCAGAGGTGGCCAACCGCGTGCCGGGCGATGACCCTCGGTTGCGACCAGGTCAGGCCACCATCGGACGAGACGACGCTGTAGACCTCGAACCGCTTGCCCTCGGGGTGCTCGGGTGGGTTCCGCAGCCATCGGCCGTCGTCATGGAACAGGGCCATGTAGCTGCCGTCCTTGAGCTCGACCATCGAACCCATCGTGACGATTCCCCCGTAGCTCGGCCCGGAGGTGCTGATTGGTTGCAACGGTGACCACGTCTCGCCCTCGTCCTCTGAACGGGAAACGCGGATCCCCCCTGCCTTGCCGGAGAACATCAGGATCCGCGGCACGCCGTGCGGATCGAGCAAGCGGAAGAGGGTCGGCACCTCCATGGAAGTCGCCCAGTTCTCCGGGGTCTTCAAGCGGTCGGTCCACGTCAGGCCCCCATCGAAGCTCTTCTTGTGGACGATCGCTCCTCGCCCGTGCCCCTTGGGATAGGCGATCAGGATCGTCTTGTTGTCCGGGAGCAGGAGCGTGGAGGGATGTCCGAGATACTGGCCTGGCTCTCGGTCGACGACCACCTGGCGGTGGGTTTCCTGCGAGACGTCGACGGTCGGTATGGAGTAGCCCCGGAGAGGTTCGGCCAGCGAGTCGACCCCGGAGAGCGAGAACGCCAGCGCCCAGCTGGCTGCGAGTGCCATGCGACGAGAAGGGCGACTCGAAGAGCAGATAGCAGTCTGGTGCATCGCGCCCTCAATCATAGGGCTTCGGTGCCGGCTCGGATTTGAGGCGGCCTCACGGCCGCACTGCCTGCCCTGTGCGGGCCGATTCGTAGACGGCATCGACCACGGCTAGGGTCTTCAAATAGTCATCGCCATCGCTCTCGAAGGCTTGGCCGCTGGCTAGACAGTCCACGAAATGCCGCTGCAGGCTGTACACGCAGTCTCCCGCGAAGTTACGGTCCGCCCTCGCGTACTCGTGGGGGCGCACCGGTTCGCCGAGAGGCTTGAGGCGCATGGAGGAGTCCGCCGACATCGCCAGGTGGCCGCCGGTGGCATCTAGGCGGAGTTCCCCGAACGTGAATCTGGGTGTGTCGATTTCGGCCTCGTTGTAGCGGTTAGCGTCCAGAATCGCGGTGGCACCGCTCTCGAACGACAAGAGGATCTGTCCCGTGTCCTCGCCGCGAATGACGGGATTCAGCCGGCGCAGCTTGGCGAAGACCTCGACGATCTCGCCCAGCAGGTAGCGGAAGGTGTCGATGAAATGGACTGCCGTCTCGTACACCAGCAGTCTCGGGTAGTCCCGGAAGAAGGGCTGCCTTGCGAGATACGCGTCGTCTCCCCAGCCGTCCCCTGTCCTCATCCGGAAGTACAGATGGGTTGGCGAGCCAATCTCAGCTTGCTGTAGCAGGCGCTTGATCTCGCGGTACCACGGCTGCCAGCGGAAGTTCTCGTGGACCATGAACCGCACACCCGCCTTCCGGGCATCCTCGACGATCCGCCTGCTCTCGTCGAGAGTCGGGGCCAGGGGCTTCTGGCAAACTATCGCTACTCCCGCCGCAGCGGCATGGGCGCAGATCTCCTCATGGGTTTCCGGAGGGGTGATGATATCGACGAAGTCAGGTCGCTCGCGGTCGATCATCTCGCGCCAGTGACCGTAGAAGCGAGGGATTGAGTACTCCGCCATCTTCTGCCGGGCCTTGGACTCGGTCCGATTCGATATCGCCGTTATGGTGACTTCCGGAATTCGATTCCAGGCCTCGTACTGGAACCCGGAGAAATAGCCGGCACCGATAACGACGGCCCTGAACCTCCGAGCCATGAAGCCACTGTACACTTCAGAGCCGTAGACCGCCCCCGGACCCGCGTGGCGACGACCCGCCTTCAGGCCCAGACTCCGCCCTGCGAGCGCACCGGTGTGAATCAAGGCGGACCCTCGGGCACGGTGTGCTAGAAATGTACGTCCCCGGTGTTCGAATTCCTTGCGTTCGCGCTTGCAGCGGCCGCCTTGCTGCGCATGCGCTCATTGGCCAAGCGAGTCGATCGTTTGGAGCGACGGATCGACGCGGGTTTCCCCGAGTCCGTTCCAGAGGCTCCGGCGCCCGAGCCCGCCAAACGTCCCGGCCCTGCCGCAGATCCTGCGATTGACAAGCACAGGGCCGCGCGAAGCAGCCTGGCCAAGCCTGCTGGGCTGCTCGGGCGCATCAAGGCTAGAGGAGGCGTGTCACGACGAGCATCTGCCCAGCCCGTCAAAGCGGGCTGGATGGTGTGGCTCGGCGGAATCTGCGTCGCGCTGGCTGGCGTCTTCCTGGTCAAGTACACGATTGAACAGGGATTGCTAACGCCCTGGGCTCGTGTCGCCCTCGGGACAGGCAGCGGCTTCGCCATGCACGCGCTCGCCGAATGGATGATCCGCAAGACCGGTCGGGGTCACCCCGCGCTCTCGGCGCTGGCTGCGGCCGCGAGCCTCACGCTCTGCGCTGCCTCCTTGGCAGCGCTCCACCTGTACGAACTCGTTTCGCCGCTCGCCGCGTTCGCTTTCCTGGCGTTCGTGTCGCTGGCGACAACGCTGCTCGCCCTGCGGCACGGTCCCGTGCTTGCCGCGCTCGGCCTGATTGGATGCTATGCGGTACCTCTGCTCGTGGGAGGGGACAGCGGTCGGATCGTCGAGGTCCTGGCCTACTGCCTGATCGTTAGCGTGGCCGTTTTGCTCGTGATCCGCTACGCGTACCGTGCCTGGCTCTGGCGGGGCGTGGTCGCTGGGTCGCTCTTCTGGTGGCTGGTTTCGACGGGTCAGGATGCCGCAGACGGTTTCCGCGGGATCTTTCTTGGCCTGCTCGGGGCCGCTCTACTGTTCCTCCCTGCGGTCGACTGGTGGCCGCGGTTGCGCGAGATCGCTCGCTCCGCACCTGCGCCGGGGCATGGCTGGCAGCCACTGACGACGGCAGCGTCCGGGTTGAGGGCGGCGGCCAAAACACCGCTGCAGTCCGGCCTGCTGGTTCTGGTTCTGGCACATGGCATCTCGTTTGCCGTCGAGCCCTTTACCGTCTGGTCGGCGGCGGGCTGGATCCCGCTCGTCGTCGTGCTCTTTGTCGCGGGGCGGCTTGGCGGCAGTTTCGCCTGGCTCCCTTGGATCTCGCTGGGAGCACAGGTCGCCGCTTGGCTGGGAACTGGTTTCTCGATCGAGGACTTCCGGCTCGTCTGGGATTCGACCTTCGAGGCAGGCGGAACCGGGCTACCTGTGTACGCGGCCTCAAGCGCAGTCATCTACACGCTACTGGCGAGCTGGAATCTGCGCGCCAACGATTCCGCGCCGGCCTGGATTTCGCTAGCTGTCGCCTCGCCTGTCTGCTGGCTGGCCGTGGCCTACGCGCTCGCCGCAAACCTGGCGATTTCACGCGAATGGGCTCTTGTCGGCGTGACGCTGGGGCTGCTGTACACGGCTGCAGGCTGGCTGCTCTCCCGCTCATCGCTTGAATCGTTCGCGACGTGGACCATCCTAGGCTGCTCGGCGTCGTATTCGCTCGCTGCGGCAATGCTTTTCCGGGATGCGGGCCTGACCTTGGCTCTCGCCGTCCAGGCGGTTCCTCTGGCATGGCTCGCCGCCCGCCACGGAACATCGTATGTCGCATGGATGACGAAGGCGGTCCTGGCGTTACTGGTCATCCGCCTGACGTTCAATCCGTGGCTTGCCACCTACACCGAGGGAGCGCGCTGGACTTTGTGGACGTACGGCGGGTCGACCCTGTCGTGCATGCTCGCGAGCCCGCTGGCAGGCTCGCTTCCGAAGCTGCGGCGCTGGATCGAGGCTGTGGCCGTTCATCTGCTCGTGCTGACGTGCTGGGCCGTGACGCGTGACTTCCTCTACGACGGCGAGGTCTTTTCCGGCGAGTACGGACTGACGGAAGCCTCGATCAACACCGCTGTCTGGGCGGCTCTGGGGCTTGTCTACCATTGGCGCTCGCAAGTCAGCGAACACTTGGCAGGAGTGTACCGCTGGGCTGCGAGGATCCTCCTGGCAATGTCATTGGGGAGCTACGCGAGTGTCGTGTTGCCCCTGAATCCGGTCCATACCCTCGAGCCGGTGTCCGGAACCAGGATCTGGAATGTTCTGCTCTTGGCCTACGGTGCACCGGTGCTGCTGGCATTCTTGGTGAACCGGTACTACGAACGGCGGGGAGCCCGTTTGGCGGGCGGGGTCGCTGCGGTCGCGCTGTTCGTGTTTGTGACCGTTGAGATCCGGCATTTGTGGCAGACAAGTCTCGACGTGATTTCGCCCACCTCCGATGGCGAGATGGCGACCTACTCGCTGGTCTGGCTCTCGATGGCGGTGGCCGCGGTACTAGCCGGTGGGATGCGATACGGAGCGGGTGTGTACCGCGGGGGCATGGCCCTGCTCTTCCTCACGATCTGCAAGGTGTTTCTGGTGGACATGTCGGGGCTCACGGGATTGCTGCGAGCCGCTTCGTTCATGGGCCTCGGCCTGAGCCTGCTGGGCCTTGCTTACCTGCACCAGAGATTCGGGAAGGCTGGCACTGGCGCCCGCAGCGACCGCGCCTAGAGGCGCCTGGGTCGCCGGCGTGCATTCCGGGGCCGAAACCGGATTCAATGGTAGGTCCATGAAGCTGCTCAGTTTCAGCCGCAACGGAAGCACCGGCTACGGTGCCTTCCTTGACGACGGCATTGTCGATTTGGGAGCTCGGAACTCGCACCGGTGGCCGTCGTTGTCGGCAGCGCTGCGAAATGGCGCGATCGAAGCACTGCAGACCCAAGCGGCCGCTCTCGGCCCCGACTTCGGCCCCGCGGAGATCCGCTTCCTCCCCCCGATTCTCGATCCGGGCCGGATTCTCTGTGTCGGCCTGAACTACAAGTCGCATATCGAGGAGACAGGACGGAAGATCCCCGCGTACCCGGTGCTGTTCGTCCGGTTCCCGGATTCCCATGTCGGGCACGGAGAGGCCATGGTCCGCCCGATCGTCTCTCGCAAGTTTGACTTCGAGGGCGAGCTGGCGTTCGTCGTCGGCCGAGGGGGCCGCCACATCCCCGCCTCCCGTGCGCTCGGGTGCGTCGCCGGCTACAGCTGCTACAACGACGGCTCCGTGCGCGACTTCCAGCGGCACACGACGCAGTTCACCCCGGGCAAGAACTTCTGGCATTCCGGCGCGTTTGGCCCCTGGATGGCGACAGCCGACGAGATTCCGGATCCTGGCGCGCTCTCCCTCGAGACGCGCCTCAACGGCGAGGTCATGCAAAGCGCCTCGACCAGCGACCTGGTGTTCGATATTCCCTTCCTCATCGAGTACATATCTCGGGTCTTCCCCCTGCAGGCGGGCGACGTCGTGTCGACAGGCACGACCGGCGGTGTCGGCAATGCGCGCAATCCTCCGGTCTTCCTGAAGCCCGGGGACCGCATCGAGGTAGAGATCTCGGGTATCGGGACCCTCTCGAACCCGGTGGTGGATGAGAGCGGGTAAGGTCCGCCCTTCCCGCAGGCCACGAGGCGCCTCGACATTCCGTGGCAGAATAGTTCCCGCTCCGCCATGTCAGCACGAGCGCGCCGGCAGGTTCTGGAGGCCCTCACTGGCCCGGGCGGCGAATACGAAATTGCTGAGCGCAGGGTTCGTGGCGGCACTGTCTGCCGTGTGGTCCGGAGCGCGCCCGGCAACGCCGTTGATCTCCTAACGGCCACGCGCCGTTTCGGGGACCTGGAGTACCTCGAGTACCTGGGCGAGGTCTATACCTTTCACGACGTGATCGCGCAGACGGCCCGCTTGGCCGAGGCCCTCAGGCGGATGGGCGTCGGGCGCGGCGATCGCGTTGCGGTCTGCATGCGCAACCTCCCGGAGTGGCCGGCTGCGTTTTTCGCACCCATGGCACTGGGGGCGGTCACGGTTTCCCTGAACGGCTGGTGGAGCAGGGAGGAGATCGCGTACGGACTGCGGGACGCGGGAGCCCGAACCCTGATCGTCGACGCAGGGCGCCTGTCGCGGATCGGGAACGACTTGCCGGCTCTGGGAGTCCGGGCGATCGCGGTGAGAGCGAAAAGCCCCCTGCCCACGGGCGTCGTGGCCTGGGACGAGGCTCTCGGGTCTGCCAGTGCTCCCGAACTCTCGCCGGTCCCTAACTCGCCCGACGACGACTGCCTGATGCTCTACACCTCCGGATCGACCGCCGGACCGAAGGCGGCCGTATCGACGCACCGCAATGTCGTTCACGCACTCTTCTCGTGGGAGATCGAGAACCGCGCCCAGGCCCTGTTGCGTGGCGGGCGGGTGCCGCACGAGCCGTTCGAAGGCCAGTTCCGCATGCTTGTCACGATTCCCTTCTTTCACGTGACGGCCTGCCACTGCTGCATGCTGAGTGCCCTGCGATACGGACGCCGCCTCACCCTGATGTACAGATGGGACGCCGAGCAGGCGCTCGACTTGATCGAGCGGGATCGGATCACCCACTTCATCTCCGTGCCTACGGTCACGGGCGACCTTGTCCGCGCGGCCGCCGCCCAGGGACGTCCGCTCCCCAGCTTGCTCGGAGTCGGCGGCGGCGGATCCCACCGCCCCGCCCGACAGGTCTTCGCGATCCGCGACACATTGGAGAACGCGCGTCCCGGGACAGGCTGGGGCATGACCGAGACCAACGCCATCGGCACCCAGATCGCTGCTCCGGACTACCTGAGGGTCCCGACCAGCAGCGGGCGCTGCTCTGTGTTGCTGGACATGAAGATCGTCGACCCGGAATCAGGGGCAGAAGTGCCTCGCGGCGCGACCGGGGAGCTTTGGGTGCGGGGGACCACTGTGGTGCGGGCGTACTGGAACAAGCCGGAGGCTAACGCGCGCGCCTTCGAGGACGGCTGGTTCAAGACTGGCGACCTCGCGTATGTCGACGACGAGGACTTCATCTACTTCGTCGATCGGGTCAAGGACATCGTCATTCGTGGCGGCGAGAACATCAGCTGCCTCAGGGTCGAAGACGCGCTGTATCGCTGCGAGGGCGTCGAAGAAGCCGTGGCGTTCGGCGTACCGGACGACCGGCTCGGGGAGGAACTGGCTGCAGTCGTCGTCCCCTGCAACGGAGCGCTCCTCACGGAGGAGCGCGTCCGCGACTTGATGGAGGAGCACGTGGGACGCTTCGAGGTCCCTACCCGCATCGTGTTCCGTACCGACCCGCTCCCCAGAATCGCCACCGGGAAGTTCGCCAAGCGCCAGATCCGCGAGGCCGTCCTGGCCCAGCTTGCAAGCCGCGGTTGACCGCAGCCCGGCCAGCGCCGCCTCACGCGATGATTTTCGTGGCGACCTTGCCCGCGACATCGGTGAGGCGGAACTCTCGACCGCTATAGCGGTACGTGAGCCGCTCGTGATCCAGGCCCATCAGGTGGAGGAGCGTCGCGTGCAAGTCATGGATGTGCATGCGATCCTCGACCGCGTGGTAGCCGAACTCGTCCGTTGCGCCATAGATGGATCCGGCCTTGACGCCGCCGCCCGCCATGAAGATCGAGTAGCCGTAGGGATTGTGGTCGCGCCCGTCCGCTCCCTCCGAGAACGGCGTCCTGCCGAATTCACTGCCCCAAACGACCAGCGTCTCGTCCAGGAGTCCCCGGCCCTTCAGGTCCTTGATCAGCGCCGCGATGGGCTTGTCGACTTCGCGCGAACGGATGGGATGGAGTCGCAGGATATCCGCGTGATGGTCCCACTTCTCCTCAATGCCCGAGTGCGTCGCCTGCACGACGCGCACTCCGCGCTCGCTCAGCCGCCGGGCTAGCAGGCATTGCCACCCGAAGTCCCGAGTGACCTCCTCGTCGAGGCCGTACATCTTCCGAGTGGCCTCCGTCTCGCGCGAGATGTCGAACGCCTCGGGCGCTTCCGCCTGCATGCGGAACGCCAGCTCGAACGCCTGGATCCTTGCTTCAAGGTCACGGTCCAGCCGCCTGTCATCCGCGTGACGACGGTTCATCTGGCGCAGGAATTCGAGCTCGAGCCTCTGCTCCTCCGCCGCTCCCGCCTGCGGCAGCACGTGGTCGATCGGGTTCTCGATGATGTCGTCGACCGCCATCGGAGCCGATCCAATCGGCGTTCCCTGATACGCTCCCGGAAGGAAGCTCGTCGCAAAAAGCTTGTCGCCGCCCTGCCACTGGGTCGGCTTGATCGTTATGAATCCGGGGAGGTTCTGGTTTTCCGTGCCAAGGCCGTACAGCGTCCACGCTCCCATGCTGGGTCGCGAGAAGGAAAACGTGCCGGTGAACAGCTGCAGCATTGCTGCCCCGTGGTCGACGCCTTCCCCGACCATGGAGCGGATCACGCAAAGGTCATCAGCGCAGCTGGCAACTTCCGGGAACAGGTCGCTCACCGGAATCCCGCTCTCGCCCCGCGGCTTGAAAGCCCAGGGGGAGCGCATCAATCCCCCGGCCGATGCCGCGTTGAATGTCAGGGAGCGCTTGATGGGCAGGGGCTTGCCGTGGTCGCTGTCAAGGCGGGGTTTAGGGTCGAATGTGTCGACGTGCGAGACGCCGCCGTGCATGAAAAGGAAGATGATCCGCTTTGTGCGCGGGGTGAAGTGAGGCTTCCTGCTTGCAAGAGGTCCGGCGCCGGTGGGGGCCGCCAGCAGGCTAAGGTCCTGCAGAAGTGAGTACAGCCCCAGCGCGCCGAACCCCAAGGCTGATCGCCTGAGCATCCCCCGACGGGAAACCGGCTCTCCGACCGACACGACCCAACCAGCCTAACATCGGCTAGGCCTTATGGGTAGGGCAGTGGTGGACCGGCACGGGGCTTCGGACGGCCGGCATGGCGACCCCACAGTTTCCGGGCGCCGACACGACTCATTCTGCACCGGCTTATGCGCTGCCTCCCGGCGGGCCGCTTCAGTCCACGTAGTGAAATTCGTTTGAGGCGAGCAGCATCTTGCACAGGCTGGTCCAGCCGTCGCGTTCAGCGGAATAGGCCCGCACGTAACCGACTGCGCGATCGGCTTCCCCGGCCGACGGGGGGCGGGCGAGCACGCGCCGGTAGGCTTGGTCAACCCGCTCCGGGAAGGGTCCGGAAAGTGCGTCGGCGACCCGTTCCGCCGTGCCATGCGCGAAATCGCTGTTCATCAGGTACAGTGCCTGCGGGGCGACATTCGTCACAGATCGCTGCCCGCTCGCCGTCGTGGCGTCGCCGAAGTCGAACAGTCCCAGCAGGTTCGGGATCTTGTTCCGCATCAGCGGCAGGTACACGCTCCGGCGCGTGTAGTCGTCGGGGTCGATGCGGCGGTTGTTTCGCTCGAATTCCACAATGCTTCCCGAGCCGACGTCGGTGTCGCCCCCGAGCGCAGGGTCAAGCCGGCCGCTGATCTGCAGGTAGCTGTCCCGAAGTTCCTCGATCGTCAGCCGGCGTCTCTCGAACCGGGACCAAAGCCGGTTCTCCGGATCCTTCGCGAACGCCTCCGCGGAGATGGAGCTGCTTGCCCGGTACGTGGCCGAATCCATGATCAGCCGATGGAGGCTCTTGACCGACCAGCCGCTCTCGATGAACCGCCGGGCGAGCCAGTCGAGGAGCAGCGGATGCGTCGGTGCCTCGCCACGGATACCGTAGTTGTTCGGTGTCCGGACCAGCCCTTCCCCGAAGTGCCATTGCCAGATGCGGTTCGCGATGACTCGAGGAGTTAGCGGATTGCTCTCTGATGCGAGCCAGTTCGCCAGTTCCAGTCGCCCGCTACCGGAAGCAATCTCCGGCTGCTCCGAGCCCGCCAGCACGAGTGGGAAGCGTTTCGCCACTGTCCTCCCTGGATTCTTGTGCTGCCCGCGGCGGAAGACCCGCTGCCGGACGATCTCGCCATCCGCGACGCTGTTTGCCATGGGGGGCTCTTCGGGCATCGCCTTGCTGCCAGTCGCGATCCTTGCCCGGAGATCGTCGAGTCGCGACCGGTCCTGTTCGCTGAATCGATCCGCGACTTCTTCCGGTTCGATCTCGAAGGGACCGCCATCACCCAGGAGATCGCGGTACAGCAGCGACCCAGGCAGGTCCCTCGGGAATTCGGGCAGTTCTGCGGGGGGCTCGGAGTCGGACGCTGCGATTGCCTCCTCGATCCAGCGCTCGAACCGCTCGGTGCGTTTGCGGAGGGCGCCCAGAACCTCGTCCTGATATGCCTGCGCGACCGCCACCCGTTCCTCCGCGGATTCCCGCCATCGCGCGAGATGTGGGCGCGGGCTGGGACGAGGTTCGAGGTAGTCGCGGAACCAATCGACCGTCTCGGGGTCGACTTCGTCTAAGCGACCGACCCCGTCCGCGGCCAGCATGTGGCGCGCAAGCTCCTGGCCAGGGCCGGTCGCGATGTATCTCTGTAACGCGACCTGGCGGGAGACCCGCTGAATACGCTCGAGCCGTTCGACCGCATCGGCGTGTTCCCTGAAGCGAGCATAGATCTGCTCCTCGACGAGAGGGTGCTTGTAGTACGGGGAACCATTGTTCCGCCAGTTGTCTAAGGTTCGCGTGCTTGCGAAGATTCCTGCGAGGGCATAGTAGTCGGTCGTCAGGATTGGATCGAACTTGTGGTCGTGGCACCGCGCGCAGGCAACCGTCAGCCCCAGGAACGCTTTCGATGTCGTGTCGATCTGCTCGTCGACCACGTCGTATTTCTTTTGGATCGGGTCGCGCTGCGCCAGTGCCATGGGGCCCACCGCCAGAAACCCGGTGGCGATGATGCCGCGCGTGTTAACCGGGGCTCCGTCCGGAGCGTCAAGGAGATCGCCCGCAATCTGTTCGCGGACGAACTGATCGAACGGCAGGTCGTCATTGAACGCCGCTACCACGTAGTCCCGGTAGCGCCAGGAGTCGCCAAACGGCTTGTCCTCGTCGACCCCGGTCGAATCGGCGTAGCGCGCAACGTCCAGCCAGTGGCGTCCCCAGCGCTCGCCGTAGTGCGGCGATGCCAGCAGCTCCTCGACCAGACTCTCGAACGCATCCGGTCCCCTGTCGGCGACGAAGCGTCGAATCTCCTCCTGCTCGGGCGAGAGTCCCTGCAAGTCGAACTTGGACCGGCGCAGCAGCGTCAGGCCTGCGGCCTCGGGTGGCGGCTCAAGACCGTTTTCGCGGAGCCTTGCCAGCACGAACCGGTCGATGTCGTTGCGGACCCACTGTGAATCACCGACCGCGGGGACCTCCGGATTCGCGAGCGGCTGGAATGCCCAGTGACTGCTCTCGACGGCTTCCTCCGTCGCGTCAGGCCCGGCCTCGGCGACCGGTTCGTAACCCGGCCAGGGAGCTCCCATGCGAACCCAGTCGACCAGGGTGGCGATCGCCTCGTCGGGAAGCTTTGATGTCGGGGGCATCTTGATCGAGCTCTCGTAGCGAACCGCCCGGATCAGCGGGCTCGACTCGTCCCCGATGATCACGGCGTTTCCGATGACCGTCTCCGCCTTGCGGAAGTCGATGTCCGCGGACTGGAGCTTCTCGCCGTGGCACTGGGCGCACTGCTCGTGGAACAGCGGGCGGACTCGCTTCTCGAAATACTCTTCCCCGGTTTCCGCGGAAACTGGAGTCGGCCCAGCGAGTAAGCCAAGCGCGAGGACAGTGCTCGCAGGCCGAGCGCGGACCATACACTGCCTACTCTGCACGAAATGCCCGTCCGGTGCAATGGGCGGTGCCGGATTCGGCGCGGTATCGATCAGGTGCTTTTGAAGACCCGTGGCGGACGGGCAAGGCGCGAGCCGGTGGAAACGCTCGGGGTTTTGAAGCCCGGGCTCAAGGTCAATCTCTCGCAGGAACTCTCTTGACAGCGGGGCGCGCTGGCCAGTAGCCTTGGTGCTCCCATGCCCAAAGTCTCCGCCTTCCACGCATTCATCGCGCTGCTTCCCATCCTGGCGGTGATGTTCTTCCTGGTCGTGCTCCGCTGGCCTGCGACCAGAGCGATGCCCGTCGCATACCTGATGACCGCGTGTTTCGCACTCGTGTTCTGGGACGTATCAGCTGTTCACGTAGCGGCGGCCTCCATACGCGGGTGCATCATCGCCGTCTCGCTGCTGTGGATCATCTTCGGTGCCATTCTGCTGCTTCAGACCCTCTCCGAGAGCGGTGCGGCGGCCGCGATCCGCCAGGGCTTCATGGACGTGTCCCGGGATCGCCGGGTGCAGCTCATCATCGTGGCCTGGATGTTCGGAGCGTTCATCGAAGGGGCTTCGGGATTCGGTACGCCGGCCGCCGTAGGCGCTCCTCTGCTTCTGGCCCTCGGTTTCCCTGCGCTCGCCGCCGTGATGTGCACGCTGATTATCCAGAGCACGCCCGTCACGTTCGGCGCGGTCGGAACTCCCATCTTGGTCGGCATGGCGGAGTCCCTCAACGTCGAGACGGTCGAGACCGCCCTCGCGCAAGCCGGAATACCCTATATGGAGTTCATTTACCAGATCGGGGTCTTCGCGGCCATACCCCACGCGATAGTCGGCACGTTGATCCCCCTGATCATTTGCTGCATGATGACCCGCTTCTTCGGTGCAAACCGATCCTTCAAGGAGGGATTGGGCATCTGGAAATTCGCCGTGTTCTCGGGCCTTGCATTCACGGTGCCCTACCTCCTCGTCGCGATCTTGCTGGGACCCGAGTTCCCGACCCTGCTGGGAGGCCTTCTCGGCCTCGCGATAGTCGTCACGGCGGCACGCAAGGGATTCCTCCTTTCGGGCGTGCAGCCGTGGGATTTCCCTGCTCGTGAGAGCTGGCAGCCGGAGTGGATGGGGACGTTCAGCGGCGAAGTGGACGGACAGCAGACCACGATGTCGCTCTCGCGGGCCTGGCTCCCCTACGTCCTAGTGGCGGCCCTGCTCGTGATCACCCGGCTCCCAGTTCTGCCTTTGAAGTCGTGGCTGGCGTCGATCCAGGTCTCGTGGAGCGACATCCTCGGCACGGGCCTGTCGCAGGGTCTCCAGCCGCTCTACCTGCCGGGAACGATTTTCCTCGTCGTTTCTCTCGTCACCGCAGGGCTGCACCGGATGTCGGGGGGGCAGGTCCGCAAGGCGTGGTCCGCTTCGGCCCGCATGCTGGCCGGGCCAGCCTTCGCCCTCCTGTTCGCTGTCGCGCTGGTGAGGGTCTTCATCGACTCTGACGTCAACGCCTCGGGCTTGCAGAGCATGCCCCTCGAGCTTGCGGAGTTCGCCGCTGCGGTCGCGGGAGCCGCATGGCCTTTCTTCGCGGCGATGATCGGCGCGCTCGGGGCCTTTGTCGCCGGCTCGAATACTGTTAGCGACCTGATGTTCAGCCTGTTCCAGTACGGCGTCGCCGACCGGATCGGCGTCTCGCACACGGTTGTTCTGGGCTTGCAGGCTCTGGGAGGTGCCGCCGGCAACATGATCACCGTCCACAATGTCGTTGCAGCCAGCGCCACGGTAGGACTCGTGGGTCGGGAGGGCCTGTTGATCCGCCGCACGATTTTCCCGATGTTCTACTACGTCGTCGCTGCCGGTTTGCTGGGTCTTCTCTTCAGCTACGGCCTCTTCGCCGACCGCTTCTGATCCGGGAATCGCCTGTCCTGCCTTGGAAACAACCCCGTCATGTGCTGATTTGGCCGGTGGGGCGACGGATTCGTGCGTATGCGCAACTTTTTTCGATTTTTCGGCATCCTTGCCGTAAGACCGTCGCCTTCAATCGTCTTAGGTAGTGCTGACACAAACTACGGTTCGATTACCTTCTCCTTGTGAACCTGTGGTTGACACAAGCGGCGGAGCGAAAGTTCCGCCGCTTTCTTTTTCAGGCAAGTTTCCGTTCGCGTGAAGTGCCTCGTCGTCAATGCCGACGACTTCGGCTTCACCCAGGACGTCAACGCGGGCATCCTGCGCGGTCACGTTGACGGCATCGTGCGGTCCGCCTCTTTGATGGCCAACGGCCCGGCCTTCGACGACGCCGTTCGGATCGCCAAGCGCCATCCGTCTCTCGGAGTCGGCTGCCATCTGACGCTCGTCCAGGGCGAGTCCGTGTCGCGGCCCGGCACGCAACTGCCGTCCACGCTTGCGCAGCTGTTTGCGAATTCGCTCTCCACCGATGCGGCGAGGCACGAATTCCGGGCCCAGGTCGAAGCGCTCCTGTCCCGAGGGATCCGTCCAACGCACCTCGACACGCACAAGCATGTCCACCTGTTTCCCCCCGTGCTCGACGCCGTTGCTCTGGTGGCGGACGAGTACAGCATCTCCTGGATCCGGAAGCCGTTCGACATCCCGCTCGGCATGGCCCCCAATCTCCGGACGTGTCTCTCTCTCGCCTTGAGGCCATTCCGGATCCCGTTCGAGGATCGCCTCCGGCGCGCGCGCTGCCGGACCGCCGATCATTTTGCAGGCTTCGTCGCGACCGGATCGCTCGCAGCACCTTGGCTGGCTTCGCTGCTGGCCTCGCTTCCCGAAGGCGTCGTTGAATTCATGTGCCACCCAGGCATCTGCGGCCCGGAGCTGTTGCGTGCTGAAACGAGGCTGAAGCAAAGCCGCGAGAGGGAACTCGAAGCGCTTTGCTCGCCGCTCGTCAAGCGAGTCGTCGCCGAAAACGGGGTCCAGGTTCTCTCGTACGGCCAGCTGCCGACCTGATCGAGCGGCCCCCGAGCGCGGCCGCGAGCCTCAGCCTCCCTCGACGATATGCCCCAGCCGGTCGCGCTTGGTCCTCAGGTACGAGAGCGCCAGATCGCCGGCTTCCGGCGCGCACGGCACGCGCTCCACGACTCGGATGCCCTCCCGCTCCAGCGCTTCGACCTTCGTCGGATTGTTGGAGAGCATGCGGACCTCGGTGATCCCGAAGTGTCGCAGGACCGCTATCGCGAGGGCGTAATCGCGCTCGTCCGCGCCGAATCCCAGCATGTGATTGGCCTCGACCGTGTCCGCGCCCTCGTCCTGGAGCCGGTAGGCCATGAGCTTGTTGAGCAGGCCGATGCCGCGGCCTTCCTGCGGATCGTAGATCAGCAGCCCGCAATCGGACTCCGCGATCTTCGATAGCGCCATCGAAAGTTGCGGGCCGCAATCGCACCTCAAGCTTCCGAACACCTCGCCCGTCAGGCACTGCGAGTGGATCCTCAGCAGCGGAGCGGCTTTTCCGGAGCCGACAGCGCCTTTCTTCAGGACGACGATTTCCTGCAGCCCACCGGGACCGCTCCCGCGGAATCCGCAGATCCGGAAATTCCCCGACCGCGTAGGGAAGTCGGCCTCGGCTACCAGCTCGACGGCATAGGCTGAGGCGTGATTGCTGGAATCCGGCATGGGGAGTGCAGGCTGCTGGAAGGTGTCGCCGGACACCTCAGGCGGGTTGAATTCCTCCGCGCCCCCGGAGAATCATTATAGGCAGCGCCGTCACACGGCGGTGCGGACCAACCTCGCGCTTCCGATGGCCACTACCGACCTCCTTGTCACGCTCCTGGTCAAGATCGCGGTCTTGGCCTCGATGGCCAGCATTGCCCTGCGGCCCAACTTCGCCAAGCGCCTGTTCCTGCGCGAGCAGCGGACGATCCGGCAGCGCTTCGAGCTTGCGGCCCTATTCGGGGTCGTGTTTGCGGGTGGCTCGCTCGTTCGGATTGTGCTCGGCTACCGTGCCGCGGAGGTCGGGCTCGAGGGAGCGTTCGTTTCCGGGCTCGTCGGCGGTTACGTGCCGGGCGCCGTGGCCGGCGCGCTCATTTCCCTGCCGTCGGTGTTCAGTCCCCAGCTGGAATGGGTCACCTTGCCTCTGCTGGTAGGAGTCGGCGCGCTCGGCGGTCTCATGCGCTCCCTCGCTCCCGACCCGGAGGAAGTCTGGCAATTCTCGCCGTTCTTCATGTTCTCGCTGGTCGCCTGGGCGCGCGGCAAGATCCGGCACGCCCAGGGAGCGTATCAGTCCATGCTCCTGGTTGCTTGCCTGGGCATCGAGTTCCTGAGGACCGAGCTGGCGCTGATGTTCGAGCGACAGGGCCTCCTCTTCGCGGTTTTCGACACTACCGCGTCGCTCAACACTCTGGCGTGGCTGCTCGTGTATGGCGCTACCGTCATCGGCATCGGACTGACGCTCAAGGTCTGGAACAACACTCGGAACGAGTGGAAGATTGAGAACCAGCAAAGCCTTCTGACGGAGGCCCGCCTGCTGAATCTCACCCGCCAGATGAATCCACACTTCCTCTTCAACACGCTGAATTCCGTGGCGTCTCTGATTCGCAGCGACCCGGACCAGGCCCGCCAGGTGGTCTATCGCCTCTCCGCGATCCTGAGAACGCTGCTGCGGAAGCAGGAGGCCCTCGTGCCGCTACGGGAGGAGCTTTCGTTCATCGACGACTATCTGCAAATCGAGCTCGTGCGGTTCGGAAACAGGTTGCGGATCGAGAAGGAGATCGACGAGAGGGTCGCCGGCGCGCTGGTTCCGAGCATGATCCTCCAGCCCATCGTCGAGAACTCGATCAAGCACGGGATCGGTCCGAAACTGGGCAGCGGTACCATCCGGCTCAGCGGGAGGCTGCGCTCGGAACGGCTCCAGATCGAGATCGAGGACGACGGCGTGGGCATCCCCCTTGATGCGATGCCCAGCGTGTTCCGCAAGGGTATCGGCGTCAGCAACGTTCGTGAGCGCCTGACAGTGCTGTTCGGGAACGACTTCCAGTTCCTGTTCGAGCCCCGAGAGGGTGGCGGAGTACGCGTGCGGATTCAGATTCCCGCGCTGCTCGAGGCGAACCGCGTCCCGGAACGCGACATGGACCCGGCCGGCGCCGCGTGAATCGAGCCTGGACTAGTCCATCGCCGGATCGATGTCGCTCTCGCTGATCCACCCCGCGACCTCGATCTCGCCGGCTCGGAACTTCTCGTAGTAGCCCGCCCAGCGGGTCGCGTTCGGGTATGCGTCGAACATGTCGCCTTGGCCGAACATTCGCGGATCCTCCTGCGCCTTCAGCTCCTCGACGAGCTGCTTTGCCAAGGCTTCCTTGGCCGGGGCGTATTCCAGATCCGCCGCTAGGTTGCGGATGCACGCGGGATCGTCGTCGAGGTTGTAGAGTTCCTCAAACCCTCGCTTGCCAAACGACAGATGCCAGTAGCTATCGTCGCCGCCCGAGCGGCGTAGCTCGAGGATCTCAGTCTTGGTCGGGCTGGCATCCACCGCGAGGTACCCGGTTTCCGGGTTGCCTGCGGGCCACCGGTCAATGGCGTAGTTGCGAAGGTAGAGAAGGTTCTCCTTGACGATGCCGCGGATCGGATAGCCTTGGTCGTTTGGCCTGCCGATGTCGTGGCGTTCCTTCCCGATGAGGACGTGGTCTCGCTCCGGATCGACCCGGCCCGACCGTTGCGAGCGGAGAATGTCCATCAAGCTGCGCCCCGCAGCCGGCTTCATGCCGGCGGCTTTCCAGTCCACTCCGGCAGCGTCGAGGATTGTCGGGGCCAGATCGACGAAGCTTACGAAGTCATCCACCGAACGGCCAGGGTGAGGGACGCCGTCCAGCCACATGACGGCCAGCGGCAGGTGGTTCGACAGTTCGTACTCCTGGGCCTTCACGCGCGGGAAGGGCATGCCGTTGTCCGAGGTCACGATCACGAGGGTGTTGGCGAGTTCACCACGCTCCTCGAGCGCGGCCAGCATGTGACCGAGGTGGGTGTCGAAGTGCTCGATCTCGAAGGCGTAGTCGAGCATGTCGTGCCGCACCGTCTCGGTGTCCGGCCAGAACGGGAAGACCTGGTCGATGTCCTCCGGGCTCTTGCCTCCCTGTTCGGCGCCCGAACGGAACTCGTAGGATCGGTGCGGCTCGCGAGCCCCGTACCAGAATGCCCACGGCTGGCCTTCGGGGGCCGCCTCGAGAAAGTCGTCGAAGTTCGCCGCGTAGTCGGTCCGCGAGATCCTTGTCGTCGGTGGGTCGGCCTCGCGCATGTTGAAAGGAGTGCCGGCGATCCGGCGGGGATTGCCGTCGGCGTCGTTCGCGACACCCGGGCTCCATCCTTTCGCCGTCATTCCCACGAAGTAACCGTTCTCCGCCAGCGCCTCGGGATAGCTCTTGAATTCCGGCGGAAAGAAGGGCATGTGGTTGGCCGCGGCGCCGAGCTGCCATGAGTTGCGTCCGGTGAGGATTGAGGCGCGCGAAGGCGCGCACTTGGCGTTGGGGGTGTAGGCGCTATGGAACAGCACGCCTTCCCTCGCGACTCGATCGAAGTGGGGCGTGCTGACCCAATCCGTGCCGTACGCGCTCATGTGCGGGTACGACGCGTCGTCGGCGATGGCGAACAGGATATTCGGCCGCTCCGGTCGTGGCTCCGGCCCTCCGGTGCAGGCACACAGCGCGAGCACGACTGGCAGTAACGTGACGAGAAGGCGGGGCATTGCGGGCCCGAGCGTAGCACGGCGGCTGCCTTCAGGTCGCCGGAGCCCGGGCCGTTCAGGACAGGCCGAGTCCGTGCGCGATCCGATCAAGGTGCCACTTCGTATCGCCGTACGTGAATTCGCTCGCCTTCGCTCGCTTGAGATACAGGTGCAGGTCCTGCTCCCAGGTGAACCCGAGGCCCCCGTGCAGCTGGATTCCTGCCTGCGCGGCCTGGACGAACATCGCGTTGGCTGCCGCCTTGGCGATAGAGGCCGCCTCGCCGAGGCTCTCGGACCTCTCGTCCGCGACCGCGGCCGCGTAGTACGCCGCTGTGCGCCCCTTCTCGATCGCGATCAGCATGTCGGCGGCCTTGTGCTGCACGGCCTGAAAGCTGCCGACGGGTCGACCGAACTGCTTGCGGCTCTTCACGTAGTCGACCGTCATCTCAAGCACCTGCGCCGCTGCGCCGACCATCTCGGACGCGAGCGCGACGGTAGCCCGGTCGACAGTCGCCTGCAGGTCCCCAAGCGTCCCGGCTCCGATCGTCTCAAGCATCCCCGGTCCGCAGGAAACCTCGTACAGCGGGCGGGTCACGTCCATGGAATTCAGGTTGACGATGGCAGGCTCGTGAGCGACGACGAGCTCTACGGCGTTGCCTCCAGTGCGATTGAGAAACAGGATCAGGTCCGCATCCCCAGCATCCGGCACGTACCGTTTCGTGGCCGTCCCACCGTTGCAGGGTTCCAGCAGCATCGGCGTCCACCCCGACCCGGCTTCGTAGATTCCGAGGGTGGCCTTGGTGATGCCGTCGGCGATATCCGGAAGGTAACGCTGCCGCGCCGCGTCAGTGCCCATCGAGCCGATGGCGCTCGCCGCGAGGACACCGCTCGAGTGAAACGTCCCCGGTATCAGCCGCCGGCCAGTCTCTTCCATCAGCGTCGCGAGATCGAACATACCGAGGCCCAGACCGCCGTCGTCCTCGGCGACCACGATCCCGGGCCAGCCGAGATCGGCCATCTTGAGCCAGAGGGCCCCCGCTGCCGAGGAGGCGTCGCTCGGGTCGAGCATGCGCCGCAGTTCCGGAACCGGCCACTCCGCGTTCAGGAAGTCGCGCGCGGAATCGCGCAATAGGGTCTGTTCTTCGTTCAGGCTGAAGTCCACGTTCGCTAGCTCTCTCTACTTCCGCGGAAGGCCCAGCACCCGCTCGGCGATCACAGTGCGCAGGATTTCGGATGTGCCGCCCTCGATCGTGTTGGCCCTGGCTCGGAGGTAGCCGAACTGCCACGTCTTCGCGTAGGCCTCGCCGTTTTCTGCGAGAGCCTCGGTTCCCCAAGTCGATGACGCTTCGCCGTCCCGCGTGAACCCGTTGCCCGACAGGAGCGGGGCGTCCGGGCCGAGCGTGGACAGTCCGATCTCCTGCAGCCGCTGGTTCATTTCGGCCCACGCCACCTTCACGACCGAGGATTCGAACCCGAAGAGGCGCGACGCAAGCCGCTCGCACGTCAGGGTCAGGCACCGGCTGTCGACGTAGGCCTGCGCGACTTCGCGGGCCTGCTGGGCGTCCAGCGGGACGTCGCTACCCCGCACTCCCTCCAGCAGGCGATCGAACTGCTGCTGAAGGCGGACGCTCAGGCTGATCGAGATGTTGGCGCGTTCTCGCGTAAATGTCTTCATCCCGGCAATCCAGCCGTCGTTCTCCGCTCCGACTCGGTTTGCCTTGGGGACCCGCACCTCGTCGAAAAAGACCTCGCCGAACTCGGCCTCGCCCGTGATCTGCCGCAACGGCTTGACGGTTACCCCCGGCGACTTCATGTCCACGATCAGGGCGGTGATTCCCTTATGGCGCGGAGCGTCAGGATCGGTCCGCACCAAGAGCCAGATATAGTCGGCGATCAGGGAGTTCGAAGTCCAGATCTTCTGGCCCGTAAGGACGTAATCGTCACCGTCGCTGACGGCTCGGGTTTGCAAGGCCGCTAGGTCCGATCCGGCGTTAGGCTCCGAGAAGCCCTGGCACCATATCTCATCGGCGGTGAGGATCGGCCTGAGGTAGCGACCCTTATGCTCCTCGCTGCCGATCGCGATCAGCGCCGGGCCCGCGATCATCAACCCGATGTTGTTGATGCTGGGCGGCACCCTAGCCCGTGCGGCTTCCTCATTGAATATCGCCTGCTCCCGGAAGCCTAGGCCCTGGCCGCCGTACTCGGAGGGCCATGTCAGGCCCAGCCAGCCTGCTTCGTACAGCTTTCGCTGCCACTGCTTGAGCCCGTCGACGTCATGTTTCTCCACGCTGGGAGCGTTTTCCTCGAGCCATGTCCGAAGACGAGTCCGGAATTCGGCTTCGCCTAGCGTGTCCTGGAGTCTTGCCATGGGAACATCGCTATTGTACATGCGCTACCGCCACGGACCTGGCGCCTGCTTTCGCCACTGGCAGGGATTTTGAGCGGCATTCGACCTGTATTGAAGTCTTTCTATCACAAAAAGGCTCCTCCGGTGTGTAGTCTCGCGCGCAGGGCCGGTTTCGAGTCCAAAACTTGTGTTACAGTTTTGCTATGTCTTGCCTTGCACAAGCTTGCCTTGCCACTCGGGCGGCTGGCACTTGCGCATCCGCGGGAGTCCACTCCATCGAGCGAGTGTGCCCGTGCCATTAGCAAGCGCTGGACCGCGTCCGGCCCCGCAAGCGCAGCCTGCCCACTTGGGAGAGCTTCCTCCCAGCGCCTCTTTACGGCTGGATGGCGGGCTCGAGGTGCTGCTAGGACAAGCCGAGATCGCGTTGACGCGCCTCCACGGGGCCGCTAGCGTGTCCCCCGACCTCGAGGCATTCGTTCGCACGCAGCTTCGGGCCGAGGCAGTCGCTACGTGCCTGCTGGACGGAGAGCCGGCTTCATTGCCCGACTTGCTCGCGCTCGAAGCGGGCCAGGCCCCTTCCCAGCACGGCTCCGCCGGCCGGATCGCGGCTCGGTGCCTAAGGGCATTGGAAGCTTCACTGCGGCTCCTCCCTGGAGATTCCGTATCTTCGGAGTCGGCTGCCGCTGTCGTGGCGATCCTGCAGGGGTCCGAGGGATCGAACGTCCGGGTCCGGGAGTTCTTCCGGGACATCCTCGACACGGGCGCCGATGGCGCGGATTTGCCGGCAGTCATCCGGGCGGGGCTCGCCCAAGGGAGGACGGAACTTGCCGGTCCGTTCGGACCAGAGCGAGGCCGCGTCGGGCGAATTCTGGGGTCTTCGCTCGTGAACCAGCGGTGCGGCGCCGCCATTCCGCTGTCCAGCTTCCTGCACGGTCGAGCCGTGGAATACCGGGAAAAGCTGCACACAGTCGTGCAATCAGGGAGTTGGTCCGACTGGATCGGTTTTTTCCTCCTTGCCGTCGCTGAATCCGCGCAGGTCTGTGTCGATCAGATCGCGCGTGCCGCGGTGCTGCGCGACGAGCATCGCAAGACCATGGGCAATCATCTCGGCTACGCCGTTTCGAAGGGTCTTCTCGTGCTGGACCGCATGGTGAGGCTGCCGCTCGCGTCCGTCGCCAACGTCCGGGAGATCACCAACACGTCGTATGTGGCGGCCAACACGCTCGTGTCGCGACTCGCCGATCTGAAAATCCTGGAGGAGGCGACTGGACACCGCCGCAACCGCGTGTTCTTGTACGGTTCATTCGTGCGGGTGTTTCACACCGAGAGACGCGAGGGCCAGCCCACGGCTGCCGTCCGTGCCGCCCCCGCAGCCGAGGCTCACACACCGCGTCCGGGCGGCAAGAGGACGGGGCGCCGGACCTTGGCGCCTGCGACGGGTAGCACCCGGCCGGACCGGCCGAAAAGAGCACGTCCGGCCACGGACGCGTCCAGGAAGGGCGGAGGAAAGATTTCCGACCATTTGCTATGAGCGATCCGGGTTGCCGCCCGTGCCGGCCTGCGCCCCGTCGACGGACACTTGGTGAAGCTTCCAGTCAATCTGGCGCAGGATGGCCTGAAGCATCCGCGCATCCTCGGGGGCTAGCCGCAGGCGACCGATGAACCGGCGAAGCTTCCTGGTCTGCTCTTCGATGCCGTCCTCGCGGAGGAACCCCGATGTGAGGAGCATGGGCAGCAGGATTCCCAGAATTCGTTCGCGCACGCCGGCGCTCACTCCGGCCGGGACCTGCAACCGGGCTTGCGGCGCCGCGTTCCGCCCGATCTCGTAGCAGCAGACAGCCACAGCCTGGCCCAGATTCATCGACGGGCAGTCATCACTTGTCGGGATCGACAGGACCCAGTCGCAGTGGCTCAGTTCGTCGTTTGTCAGGCCGACCTTCTCCGACCCGAACACAAGAGCCGCCTTGCGGTGCTCCAGGTGTGTTCGGATAGAAACCGCCCCGGACGGAAGCTCGCGCCGCACGTGGCGCTGCCTGCGCGCCTCCAGCCCCGTGCTGGCCACCACCAGCTCGGCCTCGGACAGCGCTTCGGCCAGATCGCTGGTCACGCGGGCGTTCTCGAGAACCGATGCCGCCCCGACCGCCGACCGAGCCGCCCGAAACGCAAGCTCATACGGCCGGACGCACCACAGGTCGGAGAACCCGAAGTTGTACATCGCTCGCGCCGCGGCGCCGATGTTCAGCGAATTCCTTGACGCGACGAGGACGATCCGGAGGTTGTCCTGCCAGGCATTCATGCCGTTCGCATTCCCAGGCCGGGTCCTGCGCGAGGGGTATCGCCGTCAGGACCGCAACATCTGCCGAAGTGCGTAGTGGAGAATCCCGCCATGGCGGTAGTACTGTGCCTCCTTCGGAGTATCGATGCGCACCCTCGCTTCGAACGAGACAGGCGGTCCTCCAGAGTCCGGGACCGTCTCCACTCGCGCGGTTTCAGCAAAGCCGTTCTCGAGGCCGGTGATGTGAAATGTCTCCCGGCCGGAAAGGCCGAGAGTCGCGCGGTCCTCGCCATCGGGAAACTGTAGGGGGAGCACGCCCATTCCGACCAAGTTCGAACGGTGGATCCTTTCGTAACTGGCCGCGATGACGGCCCGCACTCCCAAGAGCGAGGGCCCCTTCGCGGCCCAGTCGCGCGACGACCCCGTCCCGTATTCGCGGCCGGCGAGCACGACGAGCGGCGTGCTTTCGGCCCGGTATCGCATCGCGGCCTCGAAGATCGAAAGCTGCTCACCGCCGGGCAGGTGTAGGGTCCAGCCCCCTTCCGTGCCCGGCGCGAGGAGATTGCGCAGTCGGATGTTTCCGAATGTTCCGCGCATCATCACCTCGTGGTTTCCGCGCCGCGAGCCGAACGAGTTGAAATCCTTCGGCGCGATCCCGCGGCCCTGCAGGTACTGTCCTGCTGGGCTGTCGGCCTTGATTGCTCCGGCAGGCGATATGTGGTCCGTCGTCACGCTGTCGCCGAGTACGGCCAGCACCCTGGCATTCCGGATATCCTCCACCTCGCCGGGCTCCGCTCCCATGCCGTCGAAGTAAGGCGGCCGGCGTACGTAGCTGGAGCCGGGGTCCCATCCGAAGAGCGCCGAGTCGGACGCGTCGAGCACGCGCCAGCGTTCGCTTCCCGCGTAGACGTCCGAATAGCTCGCTCTGAACATGGCGGAATCCACCACGGATCCGGTGATCGCGGAGATTTCCTGCTGGGTCGGCCACAGATCCCTGAGATAGACGGGGTCGCCTGACCGATCGGTTCCCAGGGTGTCATTTGCGATGTCGACCTCCATGCTGCCGGCAAGGGCGTAGGCGACGACCAGCGGTGGCGAGGCCAGGTAGTTCGCTCGCACTTCCGAATGCACCCGCCCTTCGAAGTTGCGGTTACCGGACAGGACCGAGGCTACGACCAGGTTTCCGTCCCGGACCGCGTCGGACACTTCCGTCGGGAGCGGTCCGGAATTGCCGATACAGGTCGTGCACCCGTAGCCGACCAGATTGAAGCCGATCGTGTTCAGGTAGGTGTCGAGTCCGGCCTTCGCCAGGTAGTCGGTGACCACCTTCGACCCTGGGGCCAAGCTCGTCTTCACCCACGGCTTGACCCGGAGACCCTTTTCGACAGCCTTCTTGGCTAACAGGCCTGCTCCGACCATCACCGCAGGGTTGGAAGTATTTGTGCAGCTTGTGATGGCTGCGATCACGATCGCGCCGTGACGCAGCTCGCACTCCGATCCGCGGATGACGGTCCGCACCCCGGCCCTCGCCTCGGACGCGGCTGCGGGGGCGCCGAAGGAGGGTGCCGATGCGCCGACGACTTCGTCGAGGACGCTCGAGAAGGACTTCGCGGCGTCCCGCAGGGCGATCCGATCCTGGGGTCGCTTGGGGCCAGCGATCGACGGGACGACCTCCTCCATGTCCAAGAACAACGTGTCCGAGTATTCAGCCGGCCGGTCGCCAGGCGATCGAAACGTCCCCTGGGCCCTCGCGTACGCCTCGACCAACGCCACTTCCTCGTCGGAACGCCCGCTGAGACGCAGGTAGGAGAGGGTCTCCTGGTCGACTGGAAAGAGCCCGCACGTCGCCCCGTACTCGGGAGCCATGTTCGCGATTGTGGCCCGGTCGGCGAGCGGCAGCTCGTCCAGGCCATCGCCGTAGAATTCCACGAACTTGCCAACCACCCCTCTCGCCCGCAGCATTTCGACTACGGTCAGGACGAGGTCCGTCGCCGTTGCCCCCTGCGCCAGCCTTCCCTTCAGCTCAAAGCCCACGACCTGCGGGATCAGCATCGACACGGGCTGCCCAAGCATTCCTGCCTCAGCCTCGATTCCGCCGACACCCCAGCCCAGCACCCCGAGGCCGTTGATCATCGTGGTATGGGAGTCCGTGCCGACGAGCGTATCCGGGCAAACCCACAACTCGCCGTCGCGCTCGTACGTGAACGCGACTTTGGCGAGGAACTCGAGATTCACCTGATGGACGATACCCGTTTCCGGCGGCACGACGCGAAAGTTGCGAAACGCGTTCTGGCCCCACTTGAGGAACTGGTACCGCTCGCGATTGCGTTGGTACTCCAGCACGCTGTTTAGCGAAACCGCGTCAGGCGAGGCGAAACTGTCGACCTGGACTGAGTGGTCGATAACGAGATCGGCGGGCTGGAGGGGGTTGATCTCGGCCGGGTCCCCGCCCATGCGCAGCATCGCGTCCCGCATCGCTGCCAGGTCGACAACCGCGGGCACGCCGGTGAAGTCCTGCATGAGCACCCTTGCCGGTCGGTAAGCGATCTCTGCGGAGGGAGCGGCTTGGGGTGCCCAATCCAGCAGCGTCTCAATGTCGGAACGGGTCACGCTGGTGCCGTCCTCGTAGCGGAGCAGGTTCTCCAGCAGGATTCTCAGCGAGTAGGGAAGCCTCGCCGCGGCTCCGTTCCGGAGGGCGGTCAAACGGTGAAACGAATAGGTCTTGCCGTTGACCGGCAGGGAGTCTTTGGTCAAGAACGAATTCATGCAGGTCGCGATGCGGCTCTCCGCGGGCCCGAACTGTCTGCATGCTGGCCAAGGCAGGCGGGCCCATGCCGGAGAGCACGACGATTCACTCATTTTCCCACCGCCGCTTCCTGATGGGCAAACTCTGGAAGCTCGCGGAGCCGCCCGCTTGAAATTCCTGGCGTGACTTGGGGGTCCGAGATCGCCCCGTTCGCGACCGCTTGAATTGGTATGCTGCGAAAGACGTGGACCGGCGCTCCTGCCGGCCACACGGTCTTCTATGTCCGATTCCACCCCTCCTGAAGGACCCCAGCCCGAACGGCCCGGGCAGTCGGGCCGGGAGGATCGCCCCGAGAGGCCGCCACGGGGAGAGCGCCCCGCAAGGCCACCGCGGGAGGGCCGTTCCGAGCGACCACCTCGAGGGGACCGCCCCGCGAGGCCGGCCAGGAGGCCGGTGTCGCGCAAGCCCAAAGAGATGCCCTCGTCCCCTTGGGAAGGCGCCCTGCCGGACGCCCTTCGCGAACGGTTCGGGGAAGGGATCGAAACGACCGTCGTCCTCGGAGGCCAGAAGCTCGTTGTTGCTGCGAGCCGGATCGCCGGCGACATACTAGCGTTCCTCAGGGACGAGCAAGGTTTCGACTATCTCGTGGATGTCACGGCGGTTCACTGGCCCGAGCGGGATCGCCAGTTCGATGTCGTTTGGATCCTCTATTCGTTCGGTTCCAACGAGCGCGTCAGGCTGAAGGCCACGCTTGCCGATGGTGAAGCGGCTCCCAGCGCGGCCCCGCTGTACAGCTCCGCAGACTGGCTGGAACGCGAAGTCTACGATATGTTCGGCATCGAGTTCGAGAACCATCCCAACCTCCGGCGCATTCTGATGCCTGACGAGTGGGAGGGATTCCCGCTACGTAAGGACTACGGCATCATCCAGCAAGATGTCGACTGGGTTCGAGAGAATCTCAAGATCGAGAGCGCGCAGTAATGGCAGCTACAACTCTCGCCCCCGCCCTTGTCGGCGAAGACACGTTTCTGGACAGCAACGAACTTGTCCTGAACATGGGGCCACAGCACCCCTCGACCCATGGCGTCCTGCGGGTGATCCTGAAGCTCGATGGCGAGTCGGTGCTGGGTGCCGACTGCGTGATCGGCTACCTCCACCGGGGCGTGGAGAAAATTGCGGAGAATCGCACCTACCAGCAGTTCGCTCCGTACGTCGACCGCATGGATTACATCGCGGCCGTCTCGAACGGCCTCGGTTACTGCTTGGCGGTCGAAAAGCTGCTGGATGTGGAAATCCCGCCTCGTGCACAGGCCGTGCGCGTCATCCTGACCGAAGTCAACCGCATCGCCTCCCATCTGCTCTGGCTGGGCACTCACGCGCTCGACATCGGGGCGATCACGCCGGTGTTCCTCTGCTTCCGCGAGCGGGAGGAAGCGCTGAAGATCTTCGAGAAGTACTGCGGCGCCCGCCTGACCACACACGCGTTCCGGATAGGGGGCCTGCAGTACGAGACGTACGACACGTTCGAGAAGGACTGCCTCGCGTTCTGCGACCTGATGGAGGAGAAGGTCAAGGAGTACCATGCCCTGCTGACAGGCAATCGAATCTGGGTCAAGCGCACCACGGGCGTGGGCATTCTGAATGCCGCGGACTGCAAGGACTACGGCGTCACTGGTCCGGTGCTGCGCGCCGCCGGAGTCGAGTGGGATCTGCGCAAGGCCCAGCCCTATAGCGGCTACGAGAACTACGACTTCGACATTCCAACCGCAGAGAACGGCGACACGTTCGACCGTTACATCGTCCGTATGAAGGAGATGGAGCAGTCCTGCCGGATTATCCGCCAAGCAGTGGGGGCGATCCCCGAGGGTCCCATCAAGGGCAAGGTCAGCAAGGTCATCAAGCCTCCTCCCGGCGAGGCATACGTCTCGATCGAAGCGCCCAAGGGCGAGCTCGGGTACTACGTTGTGAGCGACGGGTCCCTGAATCCCTACCGCGTCCGTGTGCGGCCACCGTCCTTTGTCAACCTGGGGGCCCTGGACAAGATGTGCCGCGGCACACTGGTCGCCGACGTGGTCGCGATCATCGGCACCATTGACATCGTGCTGGGCGAAGTGGACCGCTAGGACCTGCAATGGAAGAACTGCTTGCCAACCCCTACGTGCCGCCGCTGATCCTGACGGTCGCGATCATCTTGGTGTTCCCGCTGATCGTGGGATACATCGTGCTCGCCGAGCGCAAGGTCCTAGCCGACCTGCAGGTCCGGCTCGGGCCGATGCGCGTCGGGCCCTACGGCGTACTGCAGCCTCTGGCCGACGCCCTCAAGCTGATGCTGAAGGAGGACATCATTCCGGCCCGTTCGGACAAGTGGATTTTCTGGCTTGCGCCGGTTCTGGCCACCTTCACCGGGCTGACAGCGCTCGCGGTCTTGCCGCTGAGCGACTGGCTCTACGTCGCGGATGTCAACATCGGCATCCTGTTCATTCTCGCCATGTCCTCGATCGGGGCGCTCGGCCTGATCCTCGGCGGCTGGTCGGCGAACTCCAAGTACTCCCTGATGGGCTCCCTCCGCGCCGCGGCGCAGATGGTGAGCTACGAGGTGCCGCTTGGCTTCGCCACGGTCACCGCCATCATGTGCGCGGGCACCCTCTCGCTCCAGGGCGTCATCGAGGCGCAGTTCGAGCGCGGCATCTGGGGCGCATTCGACAACTACGGCTTGATGCTCGTGCCGACGGTGCTGTTTATCATCGCGGGGACGGCGGAGACGAATCGAGCCCCCTTCGACCTGCCGGAGGCGGAGTCGGAGCTGGTCGCGGGTTTCCACACCGAGTACTCGGGTTTCCGCTGGTCGCTGTTCTTTCTCGCCGAATACGCGGCGATCGTCGTGATCAGCGGGCTTTGCGTCACGCTGTTCTTCGGCGGCTGGCTGCGGCCGTTCCCCAACGTCGCGGTCCTCGAGGTCCCACTCAACGTGGTCTTTCCGGCCGCGCTGTGCCTGCTGATCGCCCTCGGCTGCCTGAAGGGCATCACCAGGCAGGTCATCTTCGGCTTCCGGCTGGTGATGGCAGCCCTAGCGACCGCCTTTCTCGGGCTTGCCGGGCTCTTCGTCCTGCCGTTGACCAACCCGCTGGTGATCGGCCTGTTCTGGTTCGCGCTGAAGCTGTGCATGATGGTCTACCTGTTCATCTGGTACCGCGGCACGTTCCCGCGGTTCCGGTATGACCAGCTGATGGACGTAGGCTGGAAGTGGCTCATCCCGATCAGCATGATCGGCCTGATCCTCAACGGTGCCGTGCAGCTTCTGGCTCGTGGCTAGGGTAGTCACGGTGCGATAATGAAAGCGGGCAGTTCATGGCCAACCTGATCAAGACGTTCCTGCTGACCGACCTGCTCAAGGGGCTCTGGACTACTTTCAAGAACCAGAGGCCCTCCAAGGTCATCACCGAGCAGTACCCCTTGGTCCGACCGCCCGTCGCCGAGCGGTACCGCGGGGCTCCACGCCTGAACAACCATCCCGAGACATCAGAGACCCTCTGCATCTCCTGCAACCTGTGCGCGCTGGCGTGCCCGGAGCAGCTGATCGTGGTTACCTCCGAGCGCAACCCGGAAACCAAGCGCAAGGACCTGACGACGTTTACCTACGACGTCTCGCGTTGCATGTTCTGCGGCCTTTGCGAGGACGCGTGTCCGGTTGACGCTTTGGAACTCACGCAGGACTTCGAGCTCGCGACGTACACGAGGGAGGGCCAGATCTGGGATCGCCAGATGCTCGAAGAAGGGCCGCTGCCTGTCGAGTACAGGCACTGAGGGGCTCCCAAGGGCAGCCGAGCTCCACGCGAAACGGATTCGTTTCGGCCGGTTTGCGGCACCGGATTCTGTCGCGGACGCCGCTCTCCGTAGGTGATATGCTGGACAGTCTGTCGGACCGCCCTGGCTGCACGGGCATCCCATGCTGATTGATACGGTTCTTTTCTACGTCCTGGCGGCCCTTATCCTCGGCAGCGCGGTCATGACAATCACGCGCCGCAACGTGGTGTATTCGGCCGTCTGGCTCATCAGCACGCTCGTCGGCGTGGCCGGAATCTTCCTCCTGCAGGGGGCCGAGTTCCTGGCGGGCGTCCAGATCATCGTCTATATCGGCGGGATCATGGTCCTCTTCCTGTTCGTGATCATGCTGGTTCCCTTGCAGGAGGAGGCCACCCAGAGACGATTCTCGAACCAGAAATGGCTTGCGCTTGTCTGCGGTGCCGCCGTATTCGGCATGCTGGCGGTCATCGTGGTGCAGGGGGTCGGGAAGCTGGACCATCCCGGCATGGCCCCGCCGCCAGGTCCGGGCTCGCTTACCGAGAATTCCGAGAGAGTCGGAATGGTTCTTTTTACCGAATACTTGCTGCCGTTCGAGCTGGCGTCGATCCTGCTGCTGGTCGCGATTATCGGAGCCATCGTGATGTCGAAGGCCCGAACCCGTCAGACCGAAAGCTAGACCGCGCAACGACCATGGAAGTCACCACCTCCCACTACGTCGTCCTCAGCACCCTCCTGCTGCTCGTTGGCGTCACCGGAATCCTGACCCGTCGCAACATCCTCGTGCTGCTGATGTCGGTTGAGCTGATCCTGAACGCCGTCAACATCAACCTGGTCGCGTTCTCGGCGGCACTGCAGCAGGTTCACGGCCAGGTGTTCTCGATATTCGTTATCACTGTCGCTGCAGCCGAGGCGGCGGTCGGGCTGGGCATCCTGATCGCCCTGTTCCGCAACAAGCACACCGTCCACGCGGACGAGATCGACCTGTTGCGCTGGTAGGGAGTGAGATCGGTGTTCTTCCTCGAAAGCATCTGGCTCATACCGATGTTCCCGCTGCTGGGAGCGGCGCTGATGCTGCTCGTAGGACGCAGGCTGGACAAGCAGCATCCGCTTGGCCCGCCGGAGGACGACGCGCATGCGGGCCATCACCATCCCTCGCCCGGCCGCAAGATCATCGACATCCTCTGCCCGGGTATGGTGCTGGTCTCGTTTCTTTTTTCGGTGGGCGCGATCTTCCAGCTCCAAGGAGTGGACGGGCACAGCTATGAGGTCGTGAAGTGGACTTGGCTGGCTGGCCCCGAGTCGGGCACCAGCGTCGGCATGAGGCCTTTCGCTGCGGACTGGGGATTCCTGCTGGACTCGCTCAGCTCCGTCATGGTGCTTGTAATCACCGGGATCGGATTCCTGATTCATGTCTACTCGACCGGGTACATGGCGCATGACGGCGGGTACTACCGGTTCTTCGGCTTCCTCAACCTGTTCCTGTTCTTCATGCTGCTGCTCGTCCTGGGGAACAACTACGCGCTGCTGTTCGTCGGCTGGGAAGGCGTCGGGTTCTGCAGCTTCGGCCTGATCGGCTTCTACTTCCGCAAGAAATCGGCCTCCACCGCGGCTAACAAGGCATTCATTGTCAACCGCGTCGGCGACGCCGGCTTCGTGCTGGGAATGCTGCTGACGTTCAGCACGCTAGGCACCTTGAAATTCACCGAGATTGGCCCCGCTCTCGCAGCCGGCGGGTTCCACGCCGAGGACGCCTGGGGGCCACTGAGCTTCATGGGCCTGCTGTTCTTCGTTGGCGCGATGGGCAAGTCGGCGCAGCTCCCGCTGCACGTCTGGCTGCCGGATGCGATGGAAGGCCCCACGCCTGTCTCGGCGCTGATCCACGCCGCCACCATGGTCACCGCCGGGGTCTACCTCGTGGCACGCTCCAGCGAGATCTACATGCTGGCACCCAACGCCATGCTGCTGGTCGCCGTGATTGGCGGCCTGACCGCAATCTTCGCCGCCTCGATCGGCCTGGTCCAGTACGACATCAAGAGAGTGCTGGCCTACTCGACCGTCTCTCAGCTCGGGTACATGTTCCTGGCCTGCGGCGTGGGCGCGTTCTGGGTCGGAATCTTCCACCTCTACACCCACGCCTTCTTCAAGGCCCTGCTCTTTCTCGGGTCAGGTTCCGTCATCCATGCCGTGGGGGGCGAGCAGGACATGCGCAAGATGGGCGCCCTGAAGGACAAGATCCCGGTCACCTACAAGACGATGCTCGTCGGTGCGCTGGCCATTGCCGGCATACCGGGCCTTGCCGGGTTCTTTTCCAAGGACGAGATCCTCTGGAAGACTTACTCCTCGCACCACTTGCTGCTCTACGCCCTCGGGCTGGTCACAGCGATGATGACGGCCTTCTACATGTTCCGGTTGATCTACATGACGTTCTACGGCGACAACCGCGTCGCGCCCGGAACCCATGTTCACGAGTCACCGCCGTCCATGACCTGGCCGCTGATCATCCTGGCCGTCGGGAGCGTGCTCGCCGGCTGGATCGGCACGCCGCCCGTATTCGGGCCCGTCCATGACGCCCTCCCGAGCTTCGAGCACTGGCTGAGCTCGGCCGTGGCTGTCGAAGGGGCGCACGGCGAGGCTGCCGTGCATCACAGCGCGGCTCTGGAGTGGGGCCTGATGGCGCTCTCGGTCGGGCTTGCCCTGGCTGCGATCTGGCTGTCTACGCGCATGTTTCGCACCGCGCGCTACGAGGGCGAGCCCATGCACGCGCTCGTTGGCCGGGGCTTCCACAAGGTCCTGCTGAACAAGTACAACGTGGACGAGATCTACGGCGCGCTATTCGTCCGCGGCGCCGCAAAGGGCGGCGGAGGGCAGCTGGCCTCATTCGACAGCCGAGTAGTTGACGGAGCCGTGAATTCCGTGGGCCTGGTGACGCGCATGTCGTCGAGCCTGACCATGTTTTTCGACAAGTGGGTGGTCGACGGCATCGTGAACGTTATTGGCTTCGGAGTGAAGCTGGTTTCCTACCCGGTCCGGATGTTCCAGACGGGACTGGTGCAGAACTACGCGCTGCTGTTCCTGATCGGCGTCGGGATCGTCGCGGGGTACTACCTATTCAGATAAGGGAGAGCGGGCGGTACTGTCCGGATCGCACGACACCATGAGCGAACACATTCTGAGCATCATCTGGCTGACGCCGCTGATCGGCATGCTCGCCGTCATGTGCCTGCCGAAGGAGAGCAAAGACCTCATCCGGTACGTGGCCAACGGCTTCGCCGTCCTCGGTCTGCTGGTCACGATCCCGATGATCCGGGCGTTTGACAGTTCCAACGGCGATTTCCAGCTCGTGGAGCGGTTCGACTGGATCCCCGCCCTCGGGGCGCAGTACTACCTGGGCGTCGACGGGTTCGGCTACCTGATGATCCTCCTCACGGTCGTGGTCGGCTGGCTCTCGATCCTCTGCTCATGGGCGTCGATCCAGGACCGGGTCAAGGAATACTACGCATTCTTCCTCTTCCTGCAGGCGGGCATGCTCGGCGTCTTCATGGTGCTGGACATCTTCCTCTTCTACGTCTTCTGGGAAGTCATGCTCGTGCCGATGTACTTCATCATCGGCATCTGGGGCGGCGGCAAGCGCCTGTATGCCGCGATCAAGTTCTTCCTTTACACGCTGGCCGGCTCCGTGCTGATGCTGCTGGCGATGCTGACGGTGTACTTCAGGCACTACGAGCAGTTCGGTTTCTACAGCTTCGCGATCGAGGATCTGATGCGCGTGGCGGCTTACACCGGTCCGGAGATGCAGTTCTGGCTGTTCTGGGGCTTCTTCGTCGCCTTCGCGGTCAAGGTGCCGATGTTCCCGTTCCACACCTGGCTGCCCGACGCCCACACCGAGGCGCCGACGGCCGGCTCGGTGATCCTGGCGGGCATCCTCCTGAAGATGGGCCTGTACGGTCTGGTGCGCTTCGCGATGCCGATGTTCCCGAAAGGCGCCACGGACGACCTGACCGTCCAGCTCGTCGCCGTCCTGTCGATCGTCGGCATCGTCTATGGGGCCCTGGTATCGCTGATGCAGAAGGACTGGAAGCGGCTGGTGGCCTACTCCTCGGTCAGCCACCTCGGTTTCTGCACGCTCGGCCTGATCGCCCTCAACCCCACCGGAATCGCGGGCGGCATGCTGCAGGGATTTAATCACGGCCTGTCCACGCCCCTGCTCTTCCTTGCGGTCGGAATCGTGTACGACCAGCGGCACACCCGCGAGATCGCCGACTACGGGGGGCTGGCGAACCGGATGCCGGTCTACACGGTCCTGTTCGCGATCGCGCTGTTCGCCTCCATGGGCATGCCGGGCCTCAATGGTTTCATCGGCGAGATCACGATCCTGCGAGGCGCCTTCGAGGTCAGCGTGTGGTGGGCCGCGTTCGGTGTCCTGGGCATCATCCTGGGCGCCGCGTACCTGCTGTGGCTCTTCCAGCGCGTCATGCTGGGACCGATCACGAACCCCAAGAACGAGGGCGTGCGGGACATGAACCTGCGCGAGATCGTCGTGATGGCACCGCTGATCGCGGGCTGCTTCTGGATCGGACTCTATCCGAAGCCCTATTTCGAGATCCTGGAGGCGCCGACGAACAAGCTGGTCGAGCGGCTGGACCCCGGCTACTTCAGCAGGAACGCGACGGACGAAGCAGCGCCCGAAGGCCGTCTGGCCCGGCTGCTGGCGGAAGGCCCTCCAGCGAGTGAATGATGGAACTCGTTTTCACAGCCAACGACTTCCACGTCCTCAAGCCGGCCATCATTCTGTGCCTGTTCGGCTGCGGAATCCTTCTCACCGATGCGTTCCTGGTGCGCCGCACCGGGAAGCGCTGGCTCAACGGGATCACGGCCCTGGTCGGCGAGGGCATCGTCACCATCGCGGTACTGCAGCACCTGGACGACGTGCGTTCGGGCGGGGCGTTCTCGGGGCTGTCGGGATCGATCCTCATCGACGGGTTCGGGGTTTTCTTCAACCTCATCTTTGTCGTGGCCGCCATCCTTGCAGTGATCCTCTCGGCTCGGTACATGGAGTCCGAGGGCGAGCATCGCGGCGAGTACTACGCCCTACTGCTGTTCGCCCAGGCAGGCATGTCGATCATGGCCACCGGCAACGACCTCGTCGTGCTGTTCGTCGCGCTCGAAACGATGGCGCTGAGCTTCTACGTGCTGGTGGGATTCCTGCGCCGTTCGAAGAAGTCGAACGAGGCGGCGATGAAGTATCTGATCCTGGGTGCCTTCTCGAGCGGCCTGCTGGTCTACGGCTTCTCGGTCCTGTACGGCATCGCGGGGTCAACCAATCTCGAGGCGGTCGGGAAGGCGGTTGCTGCGCGGCCTGACGGCGACTGGGCGACGGTTCTCGCGCTGATCACCACTTCGGTGGGCCTGTTCTTCAAGATCTCGGCCGTGCCGTTCCACATGTGGGCGCCCGACGTGTACGAAGGGGCCCCGACACCGACGACCGCCTACGTGTCGGTCGCGTCGAAGGCTGCCTCCTTCGCGCTGATGATCCGCATTTTCCTGTCGGCCTACGGCAGCGCGGCGGACGCGTGGATGCCGCTGCTTGGGGCGATCGCCCTGGTCACGATGACGATCGGCAACCTGGCTGCGGTGACCCAATCGAACCTAAAGCGTCTCCTAGCGTACAGTTCCATTGCGCACGCAGGTTACATCCTTCTGGGCCTGGTCGCCGCGAACGAGTCCGGACTCCGCGGAATCGCGATCTACATTCTGGCCTACGTCTTCATGAACTACGGCGCGTTTGCCCTGATCGCGGCGCTGCGGCGGGACGGCGAAGCCGCGGAAGAGCTCGACGACCTCAACGGCCTGTTCGGCAGGGCTCCCGGCTACACGATCCTGATGGCGATCTTCATGCTCTCGCTGGCGGGCATCCCGCCCATGGCGGGGTTCTACGGCAAGTACTACATCTTCCTGGGCCTGCTCCGGGAGGGTTACTACTTGCTCGCGGTGTTTGCCGCGCTCTACGTCGCCGTGGCGGCGTACTACTATTTCCGGATCATCCGTGCCTGCTGGCTGACAGGCAGCAGCGACAAGCCCGCCGCGCTCGACCTGGGCCTTGGGACGAGGGTCGCGCTGGTCGGCAGCGGCGTGCTGACGGTCGTGATCGGAGTATTGCCGCAACGGTTCCTGGACCTCGCCGGAGAGTCGGTCCTCACGACCTTGCGCTAGCGATTCCCCGCAGCTCGCGCCACCATTCGGTGACAGACCCGCTTGGCGGGCTGCATGCCGTTCGCTGGACCTTGGGGGAAGGGGCAGCGTTGCGCCAGCGACTGCGGCCGCGCCGTGACGCGGCGGCCGACTGGGACCAGCAGAAACTGCGACGCCTTGGGCGCACTGCAGGCACAGAACGATCTCGAGGCCGCTCGAGGCTGCGATCCCTCCGCAGACAGACCGATCGCAGCGAATGGGGGGTGCCGCGCAACGAGACGTGATAGCCTGTGCTTCCGTGGGAGAGGACACGACGAAGTTCGGAGATGGCAGCGGGCCTGGGTTGGATTCCCAGCGAGACGCTGGCGTCGCGGTCGAAGACGGTGCTGGCTCATCCGACACTGCTGGGTCGAACCGGAACCTTGACGCCATCCGTCGGCTCTTTGAGACCGGCGAGTTCCCTTACAAGCGCAAGCTGGCCCGCGGGCCCTACGAGCGAGCGAAGGCCGAACTGCAGGTCGAACTACTGAAGGTTCAGGACTGGGTGAAGGCGACGGACCAGAAGATTGTCGTCCTGTTCGAGGGCAGGGATGCCGCCGGCAAGGGAGGGACCATCAAGCGGTTCACGGAGCATCTCAATCCGCGAGGCGCCCGGGTGGTGGCCCTTGACAAGCCCACCGACGGCGAGCGGACCGAGTGGTACTTCCAGCGCTATATCCGTCACCTGCCGCGGGGAGGCGAGATCGTGCTGTTTGACCGCTCCTGGTACAACCGCGGCGGCGTCGAGAGGGTCATGGGGTTCTGCGGAGCCAGGGAGTACCTGGAGTTCATGCGTCAGGCGCCAGAGCTGGAGCGGATGTTCGTGCGCAGCGGAATCCGGCTGTTCAAGTACTGGTTTTCGGTCACCCGCCAGGAGCAGAGGCGCCGCTTCGAGGCGCGCGAGAACGATGCCCTGAAGCAGTGGAAGCTCTCGCCGATCGATCGCCAGTCCCTCAACAAGTGGGACGAGTACACGGACGCCAAGGAGGCCATGTTCTTTTATACGGACACCGCCGACGCCCGGTGGACGATCGTCAAGGCCGACGACAAGAAGCGCGCCCGGCTGAACTGCATGAGGCACTTTCTGGCCGCGTTGCCGTATACCAACAAGGACGTCCGCGTCGTGGGACAGCCAGATCCGCTGATCGTCGCTGGCGCCGAGGTGATCGGCTCCGGCGACGCCGTTCTCGGGAATTGAGGTCCGGGTCGAGGAAGCCCCGGGGTAGGTCCGCCTGCCAGCCGGAAGGCTTGTTTAAGTTGCGCCAACGCTGGCTGCCCTGCCCGAACGGCTCGAGAGGCTAGACGGGCCGATCGCAGGCCGCCCGAAAGGGTTCTTTCATCCTCTGCGGCCGATCCATGTATCATGTTTTCTTCTATGAGCGCGACAGAAGACATTCCGTTGGGCAACGGCTCCGGCTTTCGGCGTTATTGGGGTCCCGACCTGTTATCGGGATTCCTGGTGTTCCTCATTGCTCTGCCCCTCTGCCTCGGAATTTCCTTGGCTTGCGGGTATCCGGCGATTGCAGGCATCTTCACCGCGATCATCGGCGGGATCGTCGGCACGGTCTTCAGCAATTCCGAGCTGACCATCAAGGGTCCGGCGGCTGGCCTCATCGTCATCGCCATCGGGTGCGTGACGGACTTCGGCTTCACCTCGGGCCGCGATCCCGCCGCGGACATCGAGGCGTACCGGCTCGCCTTGGGCGTAGGCGTCGTAGCAGGCGTGATCCAGATTCTCTTCGGCGTGTTCCGATCCGGCATCCTGGGCGAGTTCTTCCCCCCGGCAGCCGTCCACGGGCTGCTCGCCTCGATCGGGGTGATCATCTTCGCCAAGCAGCTGCCCGTCACCCTCGGGCTAGGTTCGGAGGGGACGCCGCTCGAACTATTGGCCAGGATTCCCAGCTATTTCACTGAAATGCACCCTCAGGTGGGCCTGATCGGCATCATCAGCCTGGTCATCATGTTCGGATATCCGTTTCTGAAGATACCGGGCCTGAGAGCCATCCCGGCGCCTCTCGTGGTCTTGGTGGTCACCGTGCCGATGGGGTTGCGCTACGGCTTGGGCTCCGAGTTTCTCGTCTCCGTGCCTTTCAACATGTTCGGGGCGCTGACATTCCCAGACTTTTCCGGAGTCTTGACCGGGACAGGTGTCAAGTACATCATTCTCTTCTCGCTGATTGGCAGCCTCGAGTCCTTGCTCAGCGCCAAGGCGGTGGACCAGATCGATCCGTACCGCCGGAAGACCAACCACGACGCCGACCTGCTGGCGATCGGTGTCGGGAACACGGCGTCCGCGCTCGTGGGGGGCTTGCCGATGATCTCCGAGATCGTCCGTAGCAAGGCGAACATCGACAACGGAGCGAAGACCCGCTTCGCGAATATGTACCACGGCATGTTCCTCTTGGTGTTCGTGGCGCTGGCTCCTGCACTGATCAACCAGATCCCGCTGGCGGCCCTCGGAGCGATGCTTGTTTTCACCGGTTTTCGGCTGGCTTCGCCCAAGGAGTTCGTGCACATGTACCACGTGGGCCGCGAGCAGCTGGTCATCTTCGTGGCCACCATCGTCGGCGTGCTGGCCACCGACCTGCTGGTCGGCATCGGCATCGGCATCGTGGTCAAGGTCCTGATCCACCTCGTCAACGGCGTGCCGATCGCCTCGCTGTTCCGCCTCCGGGTCGAAGTCGAAACAGGTGAGGAAAGCTCCACCGTGGCGGTGAAGGACTCGGCAGTGTTCTCCACCTGGATCGGGTTGAAGCGGCGCATTGAAGGGCTGAAGGGCGAGACTCCCGTAACCGTCGACCTGTCCGGGACGGCCGTTGTTGACCACACGGTCATGGAAAGGCTCCAGGAAATCAAGAAGGAATTTGAAGAGGACGGGGCGCGCCTTGAGATCGAGGGGCTGGACGGGCATCGTTCTGTCTCGGACGATCCGACCGCCGCCCGATTTAGGAAACCCTGACGGACCGTCCCGAGAACCCCGATGAATTCCGACGATCGCCAGTCACTGCGCCAGCAGGTCACTGAGGCCGCCCGCCCGGCGGCCCAGATCTGGCCTCTGAAGACCTTTGCTTACCGGAACCCTGTGCGCGGATACGAGAACCTCCCGTTCGCCGAAGGGATCCGAGAGGCGGCCCGCGTGATCGGCGGGGCGGGCTTTCTCAGCAACAGCGAGTACCGCCAGTTCCGTCGACAAGGCAGGATCAAGGACGAGCATCTGCGCCTCGCGCTGCAGGGCGCGTGCACGCCGGTCGAATCCGATCGAGTGGCTGCCGAGGGCCGGTCGATCGCGGCGGACGAGGTGCTCTGGGTCCATCTGACTGCAGGCGTCGAGGCGCCGGAACGGTCGGTGCTCGAGTGGCAGGCGAAGGCCGAAGGGCGGGCGGACTTGCTTGCCGCGGCCGAGACGATCTGCGATTCCCTCGACCTCGACGCGGTCAGCCCGAACGGAGAGGCGGGGCTGCCACCTCGGCGCACGCTCAGCGACTGGGTCGGGACACTGGCGGGCTCGTCGGTCGTGGAGGCGATTAACGACGAGATGATCAAGTGGTCGGCGGCGTTCCTGGACGAGGGTATGGCCGGATGGGGGATGCCATCCCGGTCGGAAGGCTTCTACCGCAGCTGGCGGGATCTGGCCCCGCGCGACCGGTCCGGCCGGTTTCTCGGGATCCGCGATCTCGCTGCGAAGATTCGCGCCCTCCCGGAATCGCCGGAGGAGGCGATCGCGCTTGGCCTGGAGAGACTGGGAATCCCGCCAGAGGGCCGGGAAGAATACCAGGCACGCATGCTGGCCCAGCTTCCGGGCTGGGCGGGGTTCATCCGCTGGCGAAGCGAGAACCCCCAGTACCCTGGTCAGCGCGATCACCCGGTCGACTTGGTGGAATACCTCGCCGTACGGGTCTTTTACGAGGTTGAGCTCGTTTCCACTGCCTGCCTGCGGGAGCTCGGCGTGACAGGCACCCTCCCGGGCGTCAGAGCCTACGCGCTCGAGCACGCGAGCGCCCGGCGTGCAGAGGATCGGCACGCGTCGGCTTCCGCCCGGCTGTACATGCTCGCGGTCCGTCTCGAAATGACTCCGTTGCAGGTGCGGTCGCTGACCGCCGACGGGGCGAAGACCCTCCTGAATTGGCTCGACCGGTTTCCGGAGGACCGCCACGGGCCGGTATGGCTGGCGGCGTACGAGGAAACGTACAAGGAGCGGCTCCTCGGGCGGATCGCCGGCCATCCGAGGGCGGCGCAACCACCGGGGGAGCGTCCGGCGGCACAGCTGATTTTCTGCATCGACGCCCGGTCGGAACCGTTCCGTCGCCACATCGAGGCGCAAGGACCCTACGAGACCTTCGGCTACGCAGGCTTTTTCGGAGTGCCCATCAGCCACCAGGCATTCGATAGCCATGACCGCCTAGCGCTGTGCCCAGTGCTCCTCAAGCCGGGGCGCGCTGTCGACGAGGAACCCCGGGCGGAAGAGTCAGCCCCCTTGGAGCGCTATGCCTCGGGCACCCGCTGGCGGCGTCTGGGTGACGAATTGTTCCATGACCTGAAGCAGAACCCGGTCGGGGCGTTCATGCTGGTTGACGCGCTGGGCTTCCTGTTCAGCATCGGACTGGTCGGCAAGACGCTGCTTCAACGGCCCTACGCGCGGCTGCGCGCCTGGCTGAGGGGCCGCTTCCGCAGCGAACTGCGCACGCACCTGCCCCTGGAGAGGATCGAGAGCGAGTCCCGCGGCCCGGGAGGCTTCACGCTCGAGGAGCGCGCCGCCTTCGTCGGGGGTGGGCTGCGCATGATCGGGCTGACGAGGAGTCTGGGCCGTCTGGTGATCGTCTGCGGTCACGGGTCCGAATCCGAGAACAACCCGTACGCAGCGGCCTACAACTGCGGCGCGTGCGGCGGTGCGCACGGCGATCCCAATGCCCGGGCGTTTACAACGATGGCGAACGATCCCGAAGTGCGCCGGGCGATCGCGGCACAGGGTCTGGAGATACCCGACGATGTGCGGTTCGTCGCAGGCAAGCACGAGACGGCCACGGATCGGGTCAGCTTCTACGATCTCGTCGATCTGCCCGAAAGCCATGCGGAGGACCTCCGCAAGCTGGACCGGGATTTGGTCGAGGCGGGAGCGGTGCAGGCGAGGGAGCGTATCGCGCGGCTGCCGGGCGCCCGTAGGGGCCTCAAGCCCCGGCAGGCGGTGCAGCACACGGTGAGCCGGAGCGTCGACTGGGCGAATCCTCGCCCGGAGTGGGGACTCTCGAGCAACGCGGCGTTTTTGATCGGACGGCGCGCTCTAACCAAGGGGCTGGACCTGGAATCCAGGGTGTTCCTGCACTCCTATGACCCTTCTTCGGACCCCGACGGAGGGATCCTGGAGCGCATCATGACCGCCCCCTTGATTGTGGGCGAGTGGATCAACATGGAGTACTACTTCTCTTCCGTGGATCCCTGGGTCTATGGCAGCGGCAGCAAGGTGATCCACAACGTTGTCAGTGGCGTGGGCGTCATGCTGGGGAGCCAGGGTGACTTGCAGGGGGGCCTTCCCCTGCAAGGCGTGCTGGACGGCCCGCGACGCTACCACGAGCCGATGCGCCTTCTCGCGATCATCGAGGCACCGACCGAACGGATATCCCAAATCATCCAGAAACACGACGTGCTGCAGACCCTGTTCCACAACCAATGGGTAAATCTCGTGGCGTTCGACCCTGCATCGAACGAGTTCCATCGCTACGGCCCCGACGCAAGCTGGACCGGAGTGACACTAAAGCAGGCCGCCTAGACCGATGCCCAACCGTCACACCAAGCAGGTGGCCTTCTGGACCCTTGTTCTCTTCGTCCTTTGGCTGCTGCTTTCCGAGACCTTCAAGCCGGCCCATATGGCGGTGGGGCTGGCGAGTGCTTTGCTCATCGCGCTGCTCAGCAGGGACCCGTCGGTGTCGAGGGCCTACACGGTCCGCTGGGCGCACGCGCTTCTGTATTTCCCCTGGCTGTTCGGCAGGATCTTCCTCAGCGGACTGCATCTTTCCTACCTGATCCTTCATCCCCGCCTGCCGATCAAGCCGCAACTCTTCCGTCATCGGGTCCGGCTCGGGAACGAAGAGGCGGTGATGCTGATGGGGAACTCGATCACGCTCACACCGGGAACGGTCACGGTCGAGGCAAACACCGAGGAACTCATTGTCCACGCGATGGACGACGAATCGACCCAGGACGTAGCGACAGGGCGGCTGGAACGCAGGGTCACCGCGGTATTCGGGTCCGGAGGCGACGGGTCATGAACCTCCTGCTGGTCATGAATCTGATCGCGGTCCTGATCGTGATGTACCTGTACCGGGTCATCCGTGGACCGACGCTCTACGACAGAGTCCTGGGCCTGAACGGGATCTCTACGAAGGCGATCATTCTCCTGATCGTCATCGGGACGGTCTACGAGCGCGTCGACATGTTCGTCGACATTTCGACAGGCTACGCGCTGCTCAACCTGATCGGCACGCTGGCGATCGCAAAATATCTCGAGCAGAGGGGGCGGCCCTAGATGTCGGTGCTCGTGACCACGCTGATTGTGCTCGGCCTGTTCTTCCTTGTCGTGGCCGCCGTCGGGATGGTGCGTCTACCGGACGTCTTCGCGCGTTCCCATGCTGTCGCGCTCACGGACGCCCTCGGCGCGTTCTTCCTCCTGACGGGACTTGCCGTTTATCACGGACCCAGCACCAACACGCTCCGGATTCTGGTGGTGCTTGCATTGCTCTACCTGGTGAATCCAGTTATCTCGCACGCGACCGTTCGCGCTGCGCTGCGCACCGGCGAGAAGCCGGTCGGGGAAGACAGGCGATGACCTACTCGTTCGAACTTCCCTTGCTGGTTCTGCTGATCCTGACGGCAGGCGGAGCGATCATCGTGAAGGACCTGATCAGCGCCGTCCTCCTCCTGGGGTCGTACAGCTTCTTCCTGGCCCTGATCTGGGCATGGCTGGGAGCTGCCGACGTGGCCTTCGTCGAGGCTGTCGTCGGTGCCGGACTTGCCACGGTCTTCTTTCTCCTCACGCTGTTCCACACGGCTCCCGAGGACACCCGCATCCGGCGACCCAGGCCTCCGGTCGTCGCGGTCGTAGCGCTGCCGCTGCTGGGCTTGCTCCTGCTGTATGCGGCCAACGACCTGCCCGGATTCGCCGATCCCGCATCGCCCGCGAGTACCCATGTGTCGCCGCACTACCTGGAGAACAGCCTTGCCGACACGCAGACACCGAACGTGGTCACTTCCGTGCTGATGGACTACCGGGCGCTCGACACCCTCATCGAGACGGTGGTGGTCTTCACCTCCGGCATCGCCTGCTGGCTGCTCCTGCGGAGGGATCCGGAATGATCGGGACGCCATTCGAAAGCCTGATCGTCCGGCGGACGGGCTCGCTCCTGATTCCGCTGGTGCAGATCTTTGCCCTCTACGTCCTCTTCTTCGGTCAGTACGGCCCGGGAGGCGGCTTCGTCGCAGGGGTGATGATCTCGGCCAGCCTCGTCCTCGGCCTGCTCGTCTTCGGCGGTGACGGGCTGTCGGCAAGACGTGCCAGAAGCCTGCTCTTCGGCGACGGCATCGGGTTGCTCCTCTTCATCGCGGTCGGGGGCCTCTGCCTGATCGGCGGCGGCCAGTTTCTGAACTACTCCGAGGCACCGATCCCCGGGCTGCCGGATGCGAGCCGGCGCTACATGGGGATTCTGCTGACGCAGATCGGGGTTGCCCTCGACGTGGCCGTCGCGGCGGTTTCGATTGTCTTCAGCCTGTCTCGCAGCGCGGGAGGAGGGACCAGCGATGCCTGAGCTCTTCGATGCCGCGCTCAGCCGCCCGAATCTCGTGGCCTTCGTGGTGCTCCTGCTCTGGGGCCTCTACATCACCATCACCCACCACAATCTCGTGAAGAAGCTGATCGGGCTCTACCTGGTCCAGACCAGCGTGATTTTCTTTCTCGTGACAACCGGAGCCAAGGAGGGCGCGACGGTGCCCGTGATCCTCGAGGGGACGGCTCCGTTCACCGCAGACGCCTACGTCAATCCGCTCCCGCAGGTTCTGACGCTGACCGCGATCGTGGTTCAGATCGCGACCCTCGGCGTTTCCCTGGGCTTGGTTTCCCGGATCTATCGCAAGTTCGGAAGCCTCGACGAGGACCAGATCCTGGACACACTGGAATGAACGAACAACTTCCAGCGCTGGTATTCCTCGTCCCGCTGGCCACGGCAATCTGCATGCCTGTGGTCGGTCACATGAGGAAGAGCGTCTGCAGGCCGCTCGCCTTGGTGTCCGTGGCCGCGATGGCGGTCCTGTCGGTCGCGAGCCTCTGGGCCGTCCTTTCCCTCGGGGAGGTCCGGTACTCGTTCAGCGGCTGGGTGCCGCCCATCGGTATCGAATGGCTCGCGGATCCCTTCGCGGCGATGATGATCGTCGGGGTGAGCGCGCTCGGCGTCCTCTGCCTGGTCTACGGAGCGGCGATCGACGATCGCACGCACGACGGCCACCCGATTCCGTACTACACGATCGTGCTGCTCCTCGTTGCCGGGCTTGCAGGAGCCGTCTACGCGGGGGACCTGTTCAACATCTTCGTCTTCCTCGAGGTAGTGTCCCTCTCCGCCTACGCGCTGGTGGCGGTGCCGGGCGGCCGGGCCCTTCTCTCTGCATTCCGCTACCTGCTGATGGGCACTCTCGGCACGGCGTTTTACCTCCTTGGCGTCGGCTACTTCTATGCCGCGACCGGCGCGCTGAACATTGCCGATCTAGCCCAGCAAGTTCCTGCTCTGTTCGACTCCAAGGCCGTCATGGGCGGCCTGATCTTCATGCTCATCGGACTCGCGATCAAGATGGCCCTGATGCCTTTGCACGGCTGGCTCCCCGATGCCTACAGCGACGGGCCGACGGCAGCCGTGCCCTTGCTGGCCGGCCTCGTCACGAAGGTCGCGCTGCTCGTTTGGGTTCGCATCCTGTTCTGGGTCATGGCTGCCGGCGGCGTGCAAGGCACCGCCGGCATCTTCACTCTGGTTTCAAGCCTGGGAATCCTCGCATCCGTCGCCGCGGCATGCATCGCGCTGCGCCAAACGCAACTCACGCGCATATTCGCGTACGGGGGGATCTCTCACGTCGGGCTGGTGCTGATCGGGATCGGCCAGGCCAACCAGACCGGCCTGACCGGCTCTGTCTACTACCTGCTGAACGATGCGGTGATGCAGTGCGCGCTCTTCGTGCTGGCGGGATTCGTCGCCCAGCGCTACGGGGTGCGTTCGCTCGACGATGCCGGCCAGGCGAACATTCGAAACCCGTGGGTGATCGGCACATTCGTGGTCGTCGCCCTCGGAATGGTCGGACTCCCGCCGACCGGCGGTTTCTTCGGAAAACTGCGGATCATCCTCGGAGCTCTCGAGGCAGGCAACTACTTGGCGGCGGGAGCCGTTGTCGTGACTACCCTAGTGACTCTCGGCTACTTTGCGAGGCTCCTGGAGCGGCTCGTCCGCCGGGGGGACGCCGAGCCCCAGCTGGAACGGGCGATCGTACCGTGGGCGTTGCGCGCCAGCATGGCCGCACTGGCCGCGGCGATCCTCGGGCTCGGCATTTGGAGCGACCCGATCGTGAGGGCACTCATGGAGGCGACCGGGGGCCTGGCGATATGACAAGCAGGCAGCACAGCCCCCTTGCAAGGATGGAATCTCGCTAGGATGTCGCCCTATCTCCTGATTCCGGTCCTTCCCCTTCTGGCGGCCTTGCTTCTCGCCCTGGGAGGCCGCCGCCTGGGCGAGAAGAGCCATCGAATCGGCATACCCGCCGTCGCCGGGTCGTTCGGCCTCTCGATTGCCGCGCTGGCAGAGGTTGCGCGAAGCGGGCCGATCTCTGTCTCTCTATATCGTTTGCTCGATGTGGGCGACTTCGCGGTGGATGTCGGCCTCTATGTCGATCAGCTGACCGTACTGCTGCTACCGCTGGTGACCGGTGTCAGTTTCGTCGTGCACGTGTACTCTTCGCGGTACATGATCGGCGACCCCCGGTACCGGCGGTTCTTCGCCGTGATGGGCCTTTTCACCTTCGCCATGGCAATGCTCGTGATGAGCAACAACCTGCTAGTCACGTACATGTGCTGGGAAGTCATGGGGATCTGCTCGTACCTGCTGATCTCCCATTGGGCCGAGCGGCCTTCGGCCGGGCGGGCCGCGACAAAGGCGTTCCTCGTCAACGCCGTCGCCGACGTGGGGCTGGGCTTCGGCGTGGTGCTGGCCTTTGCGACGTACGGAACTCTGGATATCCAGGAGATCCTGGCCAGGGCGTCCACGATGGACGGCCAGACCCTTTCCCTGCTCGGATTCGAGATCGAGAGGAACACCGTGATCGCTTTCTGCCTGCTGAGCGGCGCGGTAGGCAAGTCAGCCCAGGTTCCGATGCACATATGGCTGCCATTCGCCATGGAAGCTCCGACCCCCGTCTCGGCGTTGATCCATGCCGCGACGATGGTGAACGCCGGGCCGTTCCTGCTGGTCAGGATGAGTCCCCTGCTCCTGCTTGCGCCCGCTGCCATGGTTGCGATCGCCGTCGTCGGCGCGATAACCGCCCTCTACGGGGCCCTGGTCTCCCTGACGCAAAGCGATATCAAGAAGCTGCTTGCCTACTCGACGATCAGCCAGATCGGATTCATGGTTTTCGCCTGCGGAGTCGGTGCGTTCGGTGCCGCCGTGTTCCATCTGCTTGCGCACGGCTTCCTCAAGGGTTTCCTTTTCCTTTCCACCGGGGATGCGCTGTTTGCGACAGGTTCCCACAGCCACGGTTCCGGCTCAGTGCGCGGGGAGAGGCTACGGCCTCTGGCCCTGGGAGCGTTGCTGCTGGCTTGCGTGCCCCCGTTCGTGTTCTTCACCGGTCCGTACGAGCGCATCTGGAGCGCCCAGGAGATTCCGACGGCGGGCATTGCATTCTGGGTTATCGGGCTGGCGACGGTCTTCCTCACGGCACTCTACGCGTTTCGCGGCGTTGTTTCGCTTTTCGGGAGTTCCGTTGGCCGGGCCCTGAGCACCCGGCCCCGCCTGTCCTCGATGGCCCATGTACCGGGATTAGCCGTCGTGGCCATCCTGGCAACAGCGTTTCTGACCGGACTCTGGTCGCTATTCAGAGAGTTCCTGGGACCGGCCCTCCCGGGCGGCCCGCCGGTCGAGGTGTCTTCCGGACTCGCCCTCCGGCTGGCCGCGCCGCTAGCAGTGGCGGTGGCCGGCTGGGGATTCGCGTACTACCGGCATCTGAATCCCGTCGCCGTGCCTGTTCCGCGCCGGGAGTGGGCGAAGACCGCTTACGTGCTGCTGCTGAACAAGCTCTATTTCGACGAGATTCACGACGCGGTCGCGGTGCAGCCGACACTGCGGTTCTCACGCTGGCTGCTGCGCGGCGTTGACCTGCGCGTGATCGACCGAGCGGTGCACGGTCTCGCAATTCTCGTCAGGCATTGTGCGGGATGGCTGGCCCGGACAGTCGAGACGGTCCTGATCGAGCGCCCGGTCCACGCTGTCGCGGGCGTGGCACGGCGCTGGACCGGCTGGCTGGAGCGAACGGCGGAGTTAGGCCTGATCGAGCGCGCCCCCCACGTTGTGGCGAGCGGCTTCGCGCTTGCGTCGGGACTGTTTTGGCGCATCATCGACCGGCGCGGCACGGACGCGGCGCTGCGAAGGGCCGACCGACTTGCGGGCGACACCGGCGAAACGCTACCAAGAGTCGGGCCGCGGACGCTCCGCCATCATCTGGTGACCATCGTTTGCTGGCTTGCTCTGGCGATCGGCCTGACGTACTGGCTCATCATCTAGGGGCGCCATGAGGATTCCACGCAAGCCGCGATCAAGACGGAGCTTCAAGTGACTTCATTACTCACCGACCACCTGATCAGTTCGCTGATAGCCGTTCCGTTCCTCGGCATCGCTGCCGTCCTGCTGGTGCGCAGCCAAGCCTGGGCCCGCTGGTGCGCGCTCGCGAGTTCGCTTGTCACGTTCGGCCTCGGGCTCGTGCTCTGGTCGGGCTTCGACAAGACTGTCCCTGGCATGCAGTTTGTCGAGCGCGTCGAATGGATGCCGACATTCAACATCCACTACGCCGTCGGCGTCGATGGCATCAGCCTTGTGCTGGTGCTTCTCACGACGCTGCTGGCGCCGCTGTGCGTGCTCGCGTCCTGGACGTCAATCGAAAGCAAGGTCAGAGCCTTCATGAGCCTGGTGCTCCTCGTCGAGGGCGCCATGATCGTGGTCTTCACCGCGATGGACCTGTTCCTGTTCTTCATGCTCTGGGAAGTCACGATGATTCCCATGTACTTCATGATCATCCTCTGGGGCGGGCCGGAGCGGATCCGCGCGGGGATCAAGTTCGTGATCTACAGCCTAACGGGAAGCCTCCTGCTACTGGTCGGGATCTTCGGGCTGTACTTGCAGGCGGGCCGGACGTTCGACTTGCAGGAAATCATTGCCACCGGCGTCGCCGCTGACGCGCAGAACTGGATCTTCGCCGCGCTGTTCTTCGGTTTCGCCATCAAACTGCCGATGATTCCCTTCCACTCGTGGCTACCCGACGCGCACTCGGAGGCTCCCACCGCCGGAAGCGTGATCCTGGCAGGCGTGCTCCTAAAGATGGGAGGGTACGGGTTCCTCCGGATCTGCCTGCCCGCGCTGCCGGAAGGATCGGCCACCTTCGCTCCCGTCATCCTGTGGCTCTCGATCGCCGGGATCCTTTACGGCGGATGCCTGGCACTTGCCCAGTCCGATCTCAAGAAGCTCGTTGCCTACTCCTCGATCTCGCACATGGGCTTCGTGACGCTGGGGATCTTCGCCTTCAACGGACAGGGGATCCAAGGCGCGGTGATGCAGATGTTCGCCCACGGCGTCTCGACCGGAGCGATGTTCCTGGCGGTCGGGCTGCTCTACGATCGGACACACAGCCGCATGATCGATGACTACGGCGGCCTGCACAAGTCAATGCCCCGTTTTGTCGTCCTGCTGTCGATCTTCTCGATCGCTTCGTTCGGACTCCCGGGGACCGGGAACTTCGTAGGCGAGTTCCTGGTCCTGGTGGGCACCTCGTACGGTGGAATGCTCAAGGTGCTGCTCGCGATGGGCGGCATCGTCCTGGCTGCCGCGTACATGCTCTGGATGCTGCAGCGCGTCGCGCTCGGGCAGCCCTCGACTCCTGCAGGGTCGATGTTGCCCGATCTGGGAGCCCGGGAAATCCTGACGCTCGCGCCCCTCGTAGTCGTCGTCTTTGCGGTCGGCCTGTTCCCGGCCCCGCTCACCGAGACCCTTGAATTGACAGTCAACGGGCTTGTCGAGCAGGCCACGGCGGTGCTTGAGGCGGTCGGGACGCCTTCCGATTGAGCTCGGCCTGGCCATTCTTCGCTGGATCGGCCGGGTTCGCCAGCTCGTCGTCTTGTGCTCCAACGGAGTTCACGATAACGCGCGCACTAGGATCAATTCGGAGTTCGTTTCGGCATACCATAGCTCGCTGGACTCCTTGTTTCAGACGAGCGTGGAGGACGGTGCAGTCGATGCTCGACGAACCTGAGGCATTGTCGGAACCCTCCGCGCAGCACATTCCTGCGGGCGGCTCGTTGCCCTTGACGGCCACTGGCTCCGACAGCGAGCGCTCGATCCTTGCGAACATGGTCCCCGACTCTGCTCGCAAGAGTAACTAAACGGAATGAGCGATGCGCAAGATCCCGCACGATGGCAAGGCGTTCAGCCAGGTGCCTGACGGGCATCGGCATAACTACAAGCCATGGAGGATGTGCTGTTTGCAGCGACCGCACCGGCAAGGGCACGGATAACCAAGCTGCGCCTGCAAGGCGACCCTGATGGCGGGCGAGGACGCTCGCCACGGGAGGTCTAGCGAGGCCGACGCTACATCAACCTGCACCGATCCGCCGGGTCGGATCGGTAGTCCCAGCGTGCTCCGGGCAACTTGCCGTTATCTTGGAGCGCTCAAGCTTGTACAAGGCTCCGTCACAGCAAGGGCAGGAGGTCGAAGACCGTGAACTGGCGAGAATACATCACTGTCGACCCCGAAATCTGTCATGGAAGGGCCTGCATCACTGGAACCCGCGTCTTGGTGAGCACGATTCCTGCGAACCTAGCGGACGGTCTAAGCCCAGATGAAATTACGAGAAGCTACCCAACGGTCAGCAGGGAAGCCATCCGGGCAACTGTCTGCTTTGCCGCCGAGCGGGTCGTATCGCTGGCAGGATAGGCACTTGGGGTGCGCTTCAAACTAGACGAGAACCTACCGCTTGAATTGGCGGAGTTGTTCCGTGAAGCCGGCCATGACGCCGTCAGCGTGTTCGACCAGCGACTTGGTGGGGCGAGGGATGCCGATCTCGCGCGGACCTGTGTGAGGGAACATCGGGCCATCGGCACATTGGACCTGGATTTCGCCGACATTCGCGCGTACCCACCCGACGCGCACTCTGGCATCGTTGTCTTTCGGATCAATCACCAGGCTCGTCGCCACCTCTTGGGGATTGGGCGCGGTTCTTGAATGCACTGTCGGACCGTGTCCTCGATGGCGAGCTGTGGATCGTGGAAGAGTCGCAGATCCGAGTGCGGCGGTGAGACGACGAGCAAGGGCGGAGCGGCCTTCGGAACCGTCATCGAGGCGCACCTGCTGTCGAACGACAACGTGCGGCGCCCGAAGCAGCTTTGACAGGAAGCTCGCGAGATTTCCCGATACGGTCCTCGCTTTCATTCGCGAGACACAGCCGAGGGAGGTCGCCAGGCTGAGAGCATTGGATCGTGGCAGGACCGGTGAGCAGATCCCCGTTGAACTACGCACGTGGATGGACGCCGATGATGCCCTCTCCACATCTCGCCAAAGCTGCAAGGGATACGGCCAAAACCTCCGATCGGAATGCTTCAAGGCGGCTCATGAACCGAATCCAGACCGCGAAGCCCTTTACGCCAACGGCCACCTGGAACTCACGCGCCAGATCCATTTCTCTCCGATCAGTCCGTCGACTTCGCGCTGAGCCTCAGCCTCAGACCGATGGTGACGCTGGAGTCAGGATTCCCGTTGATCGGTCAGCGGGCCGGAGCTGCGCGTTGGCGGTACCAGCGCGATTGCGATTCGGGCGAACCGGTCTTCCAGTTCAAGCGATGTACTCTTGCGCGTTCCCGCCGGGCCCCGAGTCCTCGTTCAGGACCACCAGGTCGTCGGTCTGCGCAAGTCGATGCCCCGTTTCGTCGTCCTGTTCTCGATCTTCTCGTGCGGGCTCCCGGGAGATCCTCGTGCTCGCGCCGCTCGCAATTGGCGTCTTTACCACCGGCCTGTTCCCGGCAGCGTCGACCGAGACCCGTGAATTGACTGGCTTGTCGAGCGGCCCACGATGATCGAATTGATCGGGTCAGCCTCCGACAGATCCTGCCTCGGACTTCGTCGGTCGGGGCCGCCCGCATGAATTCAGGACAGCGACACTTTCCGGCAAGAATCGCGCAGTTCATTGGACCGGAGACTACGACCGTTCGGGGCTGCGTAGGGCTCAGAAACAGGCGGCTCGGTACGCCCCGGCTCGCCGTGCGACGGGCTCAGCCCGGTATGATTACGGTATGAAACTGAAGACATCTATCACACTCGAAGGCCGAGTCGTAGCAGCCGTCGATGCGGCTGCGCTAGAGGGCGAGAGTCGGTCCCAGGCAATCGAGAGACTCTTGCGGCAGAGTCTCGCTGCGACGAAACGAGCGGCCGTGGATAATCGCGACCGGGAACTCATTGACCTGCATGCCGAAGAACTCAACGACGAAGCAATGGATGTGCTCGGATACCAAGCGGACCAATGAGGCGAGGTGAGCTATACCGCGTCGGGCGACCTAGAGGGCGCGACCCGAAGCGCTTTCGCGTATTCGTTGTGGTCAGCCGGCAGGCGCTGATCGACTCACGTTTCTCGACGGTGATCTGCGCCCCGGTATATTCGTCGCGTCACGGCCTCGCGACGCAAGTGGACATCGGGACTGACGAAGGGCTACGGCATGACAGCAGCGTGCATTGCGACGAGTTAGTGAGCTTGCGGAAGTCGCAGCTGACACAGTATGTCGGGAGTTTGGGCGCAGCGAAGATGGATTCCCTGGGAGAGGCGCTCTCGGTTGCGCTGGGAATCAATCCAGTGGAGTCCTGGCTGAACTAGCTTCCGTGTTTTTTGTCAAGGGTAGTTGAGGGTAGAGACAGGATTAGGAGGGTACGAAGGCGAATGGGCTTCGCCGAGGTGTGCAATGGGGGTGGGCTGGCCGACAGCGTGCTCATGCGGCGACCTCCAGTGGACGGGAGGGGGCTGCAGGCTGCCAGAGGCGGTCCTCCCGCAGCAAGGCGGTCAGCACGGATACGAGCTTGCGCATGACGGCCACCAGGGCGACCTTGTGGGGCTTGCCCCGGGAGCGTAGGCGTTCATAGCAGGCCTTGGATGCGGGTTCGTAGCGGATCGCGGAGGTGGCGGCCATGAAGAGCAAGTGACGGGGTTGACAGCGACCGCCGCGGATCCGGCGACCGCCGCGGTGCTGGCCGGAGTCGTGGTCGAAGGGAGCGAGACCGAACAAGGAGGCCGCCTGACGGCGGTCGAGTTGGCCGAGTTCGGGCATGTCCGCGCAGAGGCAGGCGGCATTGACCGGGCCGAAGCCGGGGATCGACTGGATCACCGCGGCGCGGCGGGAGAGGGTGGCATCGGCGGCGATGCAGGACTGCATTTGGCGGTCGCAGGTGGCGATCGCGGCCTGCATCCCCTGGAGGGCCGCAGCGGAGCCTGCAGCGGCTTCGGGATCGAGTTCGGCGCACAGCTTGCGAAGGGCGGCGAGCTGCTCGACAAGCTTGCGGCGAACCGCGAGCAAGTCACTGAGCAGTTGGATGTTGTGCTCTAGGGGCGGGCTGCTTTCGAGGCCCTCGAGGAGGCCGAAACGGGCGAGCATGGCGGCGTCGACACGGTCGTTCTTGGCGAACTGGCCGAGGGCCTCGGCAAAGCGTCTGGAGCACAGCGGGTTGACGAGCACGGTTTGGAGGCCGGAGTCGAAGAGGCACCGGTGGAGGTTGCGGTGGTAGCGGCCGGTCGGTTCGAAGACGGCGCGAGTGACGCCGTGGCGGAGCAGCCAGTTGCGCAGGGCGCGGCGGCCGGTCTTGGAGTTGTCGAACTGGCGGTCGAGATCGCCGTCGAGAATGTGAGCGTCGAGCTTGAATTTGCCGACGTCGACCCCGGCGACGACAATAGAGTGGGTGGTAGTCATTCCTGCGTTCCTATCCTCTTGCGATTCGGGTCTGTACCCACGCTTCCGTCCAGGTCGCGCAGGAATTGCTGCGACGGGCCGACCAAGCTAGAACACGGGTCTGGCAACCCGAGGCACTAACGGTCCGGCCCGTCGCCCCGGTGGGGCCTGGCCAGGCCCCACCGGGGCCTCCCTGCACTGGGGCAGGGAGGGATCTGTTACCTGCCGCAGCGGTGGCTATCGCCACCTGCGGCCCTGGGAAGAGAGAGTCCGAGGTAGCGGTGACCAGCCCTCTCTCCGGCACCCCCCTACCATAAAAGGCACCTATCCCGAAATCGTGGAGGTCGGCGCACCCCGGCGACAGACGCTGCTTTGCCAGTGTGGCCAAGCGGAGCCGTCGCTCTTTCGCTGACTCGGAGTCGGCCGCGTTGGGCCGATGAAGTTTCCGTTCCGCCGCCGCGTCCTATAGTTGGGCGATTCCATCGACCGTTGTCCAGGACTTCGCCAGCGTGGCTGGCGGCGTGGGTTCAGGGCGGAATGAGTCAGCCTGAAACGCGCGGGCGCTGCAGTTTCCACCCCGTCCTCCGTTTCGGTGGACTTGCCCGCCTCTGAACGATTGAGTTTGACCGATCCCCCCCGGTGCTACAATTTGGTCGGCCTTGCTGAGGCCTGTCACTGACCAATGTGACGTTAGAGTCAACCGAGGAGGGCTCCGATTATGACAACCCTGCGCCTCCGATTGCCGGTACTGGCAATCGCGCTCATGCTCCTGGCCGCCGCGCCGGCCAGCGCCCAAACGGCCTACGGCACCATCCTCGGCTCCATCACCGACCCGAGCGCCGCGGCGATTCCCGGGGCCACCGTCCGGGTCACGAACATCGGCACCAACATCTCGAACGAGGTCACCACCGGAGCCGAGGGGGGATATGCGGTCGCGCGCCTCATACCCGGGCAGTACCGGGTGGAGGTTTCCTACGAGGGCTTCAAGACAGCAGCCTCCCCCGCGCTGACACTGCTGGTGAACCAGAATCTGCGCTTTGACGCGGTGCTGGAGCCCGGCACCGTAGAGACGGTCGTGGAAGTCACAGCCGTGGGGACTCTAATCGAAACTGACACGAGCAGTGTCGGCAAGGTCGTGGAGAACAAGCAGATCGTCGACCTGCCGATGGTCAGCCGCAACTTCACCGATCTGATTGTCCTGAGTCCCGCGACGGTCACTGACAATCAAGGCGCGCTGGCGAACGAGCAGAGCATCTTTCGAACCGGCGTTTCGGGGGGAGGCTCGTTCATCGGCGGAGGCCGGGCCGGTGATAACGCCTACATGATCGATGGTGTCGAGAACAACGATCCCGGATTCCAGACCCCGTCCATCACTCCTCCGATCGACGCCATCCAGGAGTTCCGCTTGATGAACAAGAACTACAGCGCCGAATTCGGGGGAGGCGCCGCGCAGATCAACATCGCGATCAAGTCCGGCACGAACGAGATTCATGGTACGGCCTACGAGTTCCTGCGCAATGACGTCCTCAATGCGAGGAATTTCTTTGCGGAGGAGGATCCCGTCACGGGGCGATCGAAGCCCCAGTTGAGGTACAACCAGTTCGGCGCCAGCATTGGCGGTCCAATCGCAAGGAACCGGCTGTTCTACTTTTTCAACTACGAGGGCACGAGAGTCCGCACGTTCGCCCAGCAGTCCGCCCGGTATCCCACGTCGGCCCAGCTAAACGGGGATTTCTCCGGCGAACTGCCCGTCACGGACTACCTTACCGGCGAGCAGTTCCCGAACAACCAGGTTCCCAGTAGCCGGATCAGCGCCAAGAGCCGGGACCTTCTGTTCCTGTTCCCGGAGCCGAACGTGCAAGCACGCACGGGCTTCAACACCGTCAAGACACTTGCCATTCCGGAAAACATCACGCAGTATCATGGCCGCACGGATTGGCTCGCCAGCCAGAAGGACAATTTGTTTATCCGGGCATCCTTCAGCGATCAGGATATCCTGCGCCGAGCCTTGCGGCCGCACGGGGGCCTCATCACGCAACAGAAAGGCCGGAACATCGCGTTGGCCTGGACACGCGTATTCTCGCCGCAGTGGCTGAACGAGGTTCGGATCGGATTCAGCAGGCCTATCAGCCTCCGCGCTCAAGAGGGTGCGTTCGAGGAGGACATAGCCGGATCCCTGTTCCGAGGCACGGACTCGGCACCCGTCACGTTCGGAGCTCCCGCGATCGGGCTGAGCGACTATTCCGGAGTGGGCAGCACGGGAAATGGCCCCCTGAACTACCTGACCAACTCCTGGAGCGTCGTGAACGCTGTCAGCTACACAACGGGCAAGCACAAGATCAAGGCGGGTATCGATTTCCGCAACTTCCTGTTCAAGGAAGTCAATTCCTACCGGCCGCGGGGTCACATCGGGTTCACCGGCTTGTTCACGCAGAACCCTGAGAATGCGACGGGCAACTCCGTGGCAGACTTTGTTCTGGGCTTGCCGTTCTCAGCCGCTGTCAATCAGGGCGAATTCTCAAGCTGGTTCCATGCGCAGGTGTATAACCTCTACTTTCAGGAGGACTGGACGGTCACTCCGAACCTGACGATCAACTGGGGACTCCGCTACGAATACCGTACGCCCCTCCTAGAGGAGCTCGATCGCGTCTCGATCTTCGATCCTGACTATCCGGGCGGGCGCATGCTGACACCAAACCAGGCCGTCGTCGATCGGCTCAACACGCCTCTGATCGGCGGGGGAGCATCCCGCGGGCTCATCGATCCCGACCTCAACAATTTCGCTCCCCGGGTGGGCCTTGCGTACCGACCCTTCGGTGACAACCGGACGGTCGTGCGGGCTGGCTACGGGGTCTTCTATTCGACGTTCGAATTCAACGAGTACATCTTTTCGGTGCTGAATGCCCCGTGGCAGAAGACTTCAGCCGTGAACGCGTCGCTGGAGAACCCGATCGATTTCGAGAACCTGTTCCCGACGGCCGACACGCCAGTGCCCATCGCGGGTTCCATGTCCTCGCTGAGCTTGGATCGTCGCAACCGCACGCCCTACGTGCAGCAATGGAACTTCAATATCCAGCGGGAACTAGGTGAGAACTGGGCGCTGGAGGTGGGCTACCTTGGCTCCAAGTCGACCAAGCTGGCAACTCGCAGCGTGATTTCCCAAGGCATGTTGGTGAGACCCGGTCCCGATCCCGAAGTCTTCTTCCCCTATCACAATTTCGCCTTCATTCTGATCGACAGAACCGAGGGGATCTCGAACTATCACGCCGGATTCGTGCGACTGGAGAAGCGATTCCGGGATGGCTTCTATTTCAACGCCCACCACACTTGGAGCAAGGGGCTGAGCCTGGCGTCCAGTGCGTGTTCCGTTGGCAACGATGCTTGCCTGGGCCGCCAGAACGTGTGGAACCTGAGAGCGGACTACGGTCCGAATTCGTACGACGTCACCCATCGGTTCGTGTTCAGCGGCATTTGGGAGATACCGTTCGGCCGGGGGAAACGATTCGGCTCCGACCTGTCCGCCGCCGCCAATTTCATACTTGGCGGCTGGCAGGTCAACACGATCTATCAAGTCCAATCCGGATTCCCCTTCAGCATCAAGGCGAGGGACGTGTCCGGCACCCGCAGCAGCTTCTTTCCGCGCGCGAATCTGGTCGGGGACCCCAACGGGCGGGATTCGGAGGATCCCGAGCGCGTGTTCAATCGGTTCGCGTTCGCCCAGCCCGGCGAGGGGACATTCGGCAACAGCGGCCGCAACATCCTCCGCGGAGACGGCCTGAACAACGTGGACTTCTCTCTCTTCAAGAACGCTAGAGTCACCGAACGCGTGACCGCGCAGATCCGGGCGGAGTTCTTTAACCTGCTCAATCACACGCAGTTCGGGCCATTTCCCGGAGATTCGTTCAGCCTCGACCCGCAATCGCAGTTCGGTGTCTACCGGCGAACGCTTCAGGAGGCGCGAATCATCCAGCTGGGACTGAAGTTCATTTTCTAGTGGAACCGTGCCGCTGGCGGTCTTGGCAACCGGGGAAATTCCCGGCGCCTGGAACGAGAGCGGGCGTCCGACCGGATGGATCTGCGGGCCCAAGAGGGGGGGCGTCCTTCGCTCGCATCCGTAGCGCCTCTCCAGCGAGAACCCGAAGGTGAGAGACTATCGGACGGGAAGAACGGCCGTGCAAGCGAACTCAGTACAAGGCAAGGGCCTGGCCCAAGGCCTGCGGCTTGTGGCCGGACTAGTGCTCGCAGCCTTCGGGGCCTCGTCGCCGGGTGCCGCCAACGCGAACACGCCGACGCTGCCAGCCCCGGTGAGCCGAGTCGTCAACTTCAGTTCCGACGTCGAACCGATATTCCGGGAGCGCTGTGCTGGGTGCCACGGACCGTCGGTCCAGATCAACGGCCTTCGGCTTGACCAGAGGGATGCTGCGCTACGGGGCGGATACAGCGGCCGGGCGATCCTTCCGCACGACAGCGAGCAGAGCCCCCTGGTCCATCGTGTTGCCAGTGGCGAGCAAGCGTTCCGTATGCCGCCTGAAGGCCCGAGCCTGACTCGCGAAGAGGTGGGCGTCCTTCGGGCGTGGATCGACCAAGGCGCAGCCTGGGACCGTCCCGAGCAGGCGTCCGAGGATGCGCCGCACGCGCCAGCGTCCCCATCCCATTGGTCGTTTCAGCCGATCCGGCGCCCCGAGCCGCCGCAAATCATGCGGAGCGAGTGGGTCCGGAACCCCATCGATCGATTCGTTCTCTCGAAGCTTGAGTCGGAGGGAGCGGAGGTTTCTCGGGAGGCCGAAAAATCGACCCTGTTGCGCCGATTGAGTCTCGACCTGATCGGGCTCCCGCCTTCACTTTCCGACGCTCGGGTGTTCCTGAAGGACCCTGACCCCGAAGCCTACGAGAGGCTCGTGGACCGGCTGCTCGATTCAAGTCATTACGGAGAGAAGTGGGCGCGGCACTGGTTGGATCTTGCCCGGTACGCCGACACGGACGGGTATACCCAGGACCTCGCCCGACCATATGCGTGGCGCTGGCGGAACTGGGTGATCAATGCGCTGAACGCGGACATGCCTTTCGACGAGTTCACCACGCTGCAGCTTGCCGCCGACCTGCTCGAGAATCCGACGCCCGACCAGCTCGCCGCCACGGGCATCCACCGCAACACCCTGAGGAATCGCGAAGGCGGCACGATCTACGAGCAGTCGCGCTTCGAGGAGACGCTGGACCGCGCTAACACCGTCGCGACCGCGTGGCTCGGGCTCACGGTCGAATGCGCCCAGTGCCATGACCACAAGTACGATCCCATCACGCAGAAGGATTTCTATTCGTTCTACGCGTTCTTCGATAACGTCAGTGACATTCATATCGACGCACCGCTTCCGGGAGAAATGGGTCCGTACTTGAGCAAACGCGCGGAGTACGAGCAGAACCGCCAGGAGCTGCTTGCAGAGCATCACGTTCCAGAACTGCAGCCGGAGTGGGAGCGGCAAATGAAGATCGCCGCGGCGAATCCCGGCGACCGCACCGACTGGGACCTCTGCTACGACGTCCTGTACCAGATGACCGATGGCGGCTGGGAGGTCTTGTACAAGGATCCGGCTGCACGCACGTACCGGGAGCAGGAGATGCTCACCGACTACTTCATCGACTGGTACCACACAGTGGTTTCCAAGGAGCGGACGGAAGAGCTGAAGTACAAGGAGCTGAGGAAGAAGCTGACGAGCCTGAAGGCCTCGTATCCCCAGCTGAGCGAGGCGCGCATCATTCGGGAGCGGACCGAGCCTGGCCGGACCTTCCTGCGGGTCCGGGGCGAGTGGAACCGCAAAGGCATCGGGGTGGAACCGCGGACTCCGTCCTTCCTGCCAAGGCTCCCGGCCGAGGGGCGGGCCACGCGGCGCAACCTGGCGACGTGGCTCCTCTCAGAACAGAATCCGCTTACGGCGCGCGTGGCAGTCAACCGCATGTGGCAGGAATTCTTCGGCCGCGGCCTTGTCCGAACCTCGGAGGACTTTGGCACGCAGGGCGACGTGCCGTCCCATCCGGAGTTGCTGGACTGGCTGGCGCGTGAATTCATGGACGGCGGTTGGAGCATGAAGCGCATGCACAAGCTGATCGTGATGTCAGCGACCTACCGCCAATCGACGGACGCCCGTCCGGAACTTGCGGAGAGGGATCCCGAAAACACCTGGGTCGCGCGCCAGAACCGCTTGCGACTGCCATCGGAAGTACTGCGCGATTCCGCTCTCTTCACCGGCGGGCTGCTAGCCCCCAAGATCGGTGGTCCGAGCGTGTATCCCCCGCAGCCGAAGGGTGTGGCCGAGCTGACGTACGACTGGGACACCGAGCGTTGGCCCGAGAGCACGGGCCCGGACCGCTACAGACGCGGGCTCTACACGTTCTTCCGGCGTACCGCGCCCTATCCGCAAATGATGATCTTCGACGCCCCCGACTCGAACAGGACGGCCAGTCGGCGTCGCCGCTCGAACACGCCCTTGCAGGCCCTGAACCTCCTCAACGACGAGGTCTTCCTGGAGGCTGCCCGGGGCTTGGCGCTACGGGTCATGACCGACACTCCGCACGACTGGCGCGAGCGCCTTGACCACATGTTCCAGATCACCCTTAGCCGCCTGCCGTCCGAGGCCGAGGCCGCAGAGCTGCTGCAATCGTACAGTCGTCAGACGCACCTGCTACGCCAGGCACCCGAGGACGTCACACGTCTTGTCCAGTTCGACTGGAGCGAACACGATCCAGTGCAGATCGCGGCCTGGACGGGCCTTGGTCGGATCCTGATGAACACCGACGAATTCATTACCCGGGAGTGAGGATCAGCAAATGCTCCGCTTTCTCTCGGCCAGACTCCGGACGCCCCTGTCCGCGTCCGTTCGTCGACCAAGACTGAGGCAGAGTCCTGTCGTCGGAATCCTTTGCGGACTTAGAATGAGGGTGCGAGAGAGACGTATCACCATGCATTCGTTGCTTCGGTTCACTGCATTCCTCGCCCTGGCGGCGGTCGGATCGCCTCCAATCCCGAGCCCCGCTGCGGCTGTACCCGAACTGCCACCGGCGGTTGGTCGCCGCGTTGACTTCGTAGCCGATGTCGAGCCTATTCTCCACGCGCGCTGCTACGCCTGTCACGGTCCGTCCGTCCAGATAAACGGACTCCGTTTCGACCGGAGGGAGGCGGCACTCAACGGCGGTTACAGCGGTCCGGCCATCCTGCCAGGCGATAGCGGCACCAGCACCCTGATCCATCGCGTGTCCAGTCAGGTGGACGGGTTCCGGATGCCCCCGGCGGAGCCGCGCCTGACCCGGGAAGAGGTGGGTATCCTTCGCGCCTGGATCGACCAGGGTGCTGCCTGGGCCGAGGAGGTTCCGAACGAGGCGGCATCGTCCCGAATCCCGGCAAGCGAGCACTGGTCGTTCCGGCCGATCGAGCGCCCGGAACTGCCTGATGTCCGTCTGGCCGATTGGCCCCGCAATCCAATCGATCGCTTCGTCCTCGCGAAGCTGGAATCGAAGGGTGTCGGTCCCTCGCCGGAAGCCTCGAAGCTGACTCTACTACGCCGCTTGAGCCTCGATCTTATCGGGCTTCCGCCGTCGTGGGGGGAAGCCGAGGCGTTCCTGGATGACTTCTCTCCCGGCGCCTACGAGCGGGCGGTCGACAGGCTACTGGATTCGGAGCATTACGGCGAGAAGTGGGCGCGCCACTGGCTCGATCTGGCCCGCTACGCCGATAGCGACGGCTACGAGAAGGATCTGGGACGTCCGTTTGCGTGGCGGTGGCGGAACTGGGTGATCGACGCCCTGAACGAGGATATGCCCTTCGACGAGTTCACCACTCTGCAGCTAGCTGCTGATCTGCTTGAGAATTCGACGCCCAGCCAGCTAGCTGCCACCGGATTCCACCGCAATACCCTGCGTAACCGGGAGGGAGGCACGATCTACGATCAGTCGCGCTTCGAGGAGACCCTGGACCGGGCCAACACGGTGGCAACGACCTGGCTGGCGCTCACGGTGGAGTGCGCACAGTGTCACGACCACAAGTACGATCCGATCACGCAAAAGGACTTCTACTCGTTGTACGCGTATTTCGACAACGTTGAGGACGTGCATGTTGACGCGCCATTGCCGGGCGAGATGGGGCCGTACTTGCGCAAGCGCGCCGAGTACATGAGAAAGCGCGATGAACTACTTGACGAGCATCACGTGCCGGAGCTGCAGCCGGAATGGGAACGGCAAATGAAGATCGCCGGCGAGAATCCCGGCGAGCGCACCGATTGGGACCTCTGTTACGACGTGCTGTTCCAGATGACCGACAATGGCTGGCACGTCCTTCACAAGGACCCTGCCGAACGGACGTTTCGGGAGCGGGAGACTCTCACCGATTACTTCATCGACTGGTACTACACGGTCGTTTCCAAGGAGCGGATTGAGGAACTTCGGTTCAACGAGCTCCGCAAGAAGCTCAAGGATCTGAAGTCCTCGTACCCCCAGCTGAGCGAGGCCCGCATCATCCGGGAGCGGGACGAGTCCGGAAAGACCTTCCTGCGGGTCCGCGGGCAATGGGACCGCAAGGGCATCCAGGTCGAGCCGCAGCCCCCGGGTTTCCTGCCCCAGCCCCCCTCGCCCGGCCAGGCTACCCGGCTTGATCTCGCGCAATGGATTCTGTCGGAGGACAATCCCTTGACTGCCCGCGTAGCGGTGAATCGGATGTGGCAGGAGTTCTTCGGCCGGGGCCTAGTCCGCACGTCGGAGGACTTCGGCATTCAGGGCGAAATGCCCTCCCACCCGCTCCTGCTCGACTGGCTTGCGTCAACGTTCAGGACTCAGGACTGGAGCATGAAGCGGATGCACAAGCTGATCGTCACGTCCGCGACCTACCGCCAAGCCTCCCATTCCCGGCCCGAGATTGCTGAGGTCGACCCGGAGAACACCTGGTTCGCGCGCCAGAATCGACTGCGGCTGTCGGCCGAGATCCTGCGAGATTCGACGCTGCATGTCAGCGGCCTGCTGTCGCCGGTCATCGGAGGCCCCAGCGTCTACCCTCCGCAGCCCGACGGAGTCAAGGAGCTGACCTACGGTTGGGACACGGACCGCTGGATGGACAGCCGGGGCCCTGACCGCTACAGGAGGGGGCTCTACACCTTTTTCCAGCGGACCGCGCCTTACCCGCAGATGATGAACTTCGATGCTCCCGACTCGAATCGCACGGCAAGTCGGCGTCGTCGCAGCAACACGCCATTGCAGGCGCTGAACCTTCTCAACGACGAAGTCTCCCTGGAGGCGGCGCGGGCGCTTGCGGTCCGCGTCCTGTCGGAGTCTTCGCCGGAGTGGGACGCCCGTCTCCGCCGCATGTTTCAGCTGGCACTCAGCCGGTTACCGGCCGACCGCGAGGTCGAGCAGCTGTCGGAGTCCTACCGGCGCCAGAAAGGCATCCTGGATCATTCCCCCGCAGACGCACGACAGCTCGCACGGATCGATTTGCGGGACCATGGCCCCGTTGAGATCGCGGCCTGGATGGGCATCGGGCGGATCCTGATGAACACTGACGAATACATCACGCGGGAGTAACGCGATGACCTTGCAGCAATTCCACGCAATTCAGCGCCGCCGCGACTTTCTCAAGAACGTCGCTTCCGGGATCGGCATGGCTGCCCTCGGGGACCTGCTCGCCGTGGACGGGCTGACGGCGGCCAATCTGCCGGACGTCAACCCTCTGGCCCCCAAGCAGCCACATTTTCCAGCCAGGGCGAAGCACGTCATCTTCATGTTCATGGAGGGCGGGCCGAGCCAGTACGAGCTCTTCGATCCGAAGCCCGAGCTGGAAAAGCACCATGGCACAGCTCTGCCAGAGTCGATGACCAAGGATCTGAAGCTCGCGTTCATCAAGCCCTCAGCCAAGGTCATGGCCAGCAAGTTCGAGTTTCGCCGGCACGGCCAGAGCGGCATGGAAATCTCCGAGCTGATGCCGCGCCTCGGGGAGGTCGCGGACGATATCTGCCTCGTGCGATCGATGCGCACGGATGCGTTCAATCACCATCCAGGTCAATTGCAGCTGTTCACGGGCCACACTCAGTTCGGCCGGCCCACCATGGGCGCCTGGTCGGTATACGGCCTCGGCAGCGAGTCCCAGAACCTGCCGGGCTTCGTCGTGCTGACGTCGGGACGCGGAACAAGCGGCGGTTCGAGCAACTTCTCGAGCGGCTTCCTCCCCTCCCACTACCAGGGCACGGTGTTTCGCAACACCGGGGACCCGATCCTGTACCTGTCGAATCCGGACGGCGTCAGCGACGCGCTGCAGCAGGAGACCCTGCAATCTGTCCGCAAGCTGAACGAAATGCGGTTCGAGGCGACGGGCGACATGGAGATCGCCTCCCGCATCTCGTCGTACGAACTCGCGTACCGCATGCAGATGTCAGCCCCGGAACTGCTGGACTTCTCCGGCGAGCCTGCGCACGTGCTCGACGGCTACGGCGTCAACAGCGAGGACGAGGACCAGCGGCAGTACGCGACGAACTGCCTGCTGGCGCGCCGCATGGTCGAGCGAGGGGTTCGGTTCGTGCTGATGATGGACGCCAGCTGGGATGACCACAGCGAGCTGAACAAGAACCTTCCCAAGCGCTGCCAGAAGGTCGACCAGTCGAACGCGTTCCTGATCCAGGACCTTAAACAGCGCCGATTGCTCGACGAGACCTTGGTGGTCTGGGGAGGCGAGTTCGGACGAACGCCGATGGTGGAACTCCGCCGGCCGGACGACGCCGACAATGCCGGTCGCGACCACCATCCGAACGCCTACAGCATGTGGATGGCAGGCGGCGGTCTGAGTGGCGGCCAAGTTGTCGGAAAGACGGACGACCTGTGTCTCAACGTCGTGGAGGATCCCGTTCACGTGCACGACTTGCAGGCAACCTTGTTGCATCTTCTCGGGTTCGACCACGAGAAGCTGACATACCGCCACATGGGACGGGACTTCCGCCTGACCGATGTGCACGGCCATGTGGTGAATCAGCTGCTGGCTTAGCTAGAGGGTGTTCGGCACCCGTCGATTCCCATGCACCGTCGACCAGGCGGAGCCGGCGGTTGCGTCCTGTCCGCCATTCCAGCCACGTCCCCGCTCGCATCGCCGCAAAGACACGTGCGGTGCTGACACCCCAACCGGTTTCGCTATCGGCCGAGAAATGGGACACCACGGTCGCTCAGCGTACGGGCTCGAACACGAGCTCGGGCACGACAACTTCCCACTCATCGCATTTGATGGCGTCGAGATATTGCGGTTCCGACGCCTCACGGCTCCGCCTGACCACGGCGAAGACGTTGGCGCCCCGACACCGCATGCCGGGAGGCGGCTTGAAGGATTTCGCGAGACGACCCACGGAGCGGCCCGAAGGATTCAGCAACGCCCAACGCCCGTTCTCCTCAACGCGTACATTCAGCGGATCACCTATCGACAACGCGGCGAGGTCGTCGTGAATCGGCTGGTCGACACGACGGCGTCCGGCGAAACCGAGATCGACATCCTGAAGGGAGGTCCGGAAATGGCGATGCTCGACCGCTTCTGAACACGGAGGAAGCCCCACCGCCGCCCGCCGTATCGTTGGGTCAAGGTCCATCAACTCGCTCTGGAAACTCCGGGATCTTTCGAATCGCGCGAGTGTGAGCGTCTTTCGCGCACGAGTCATCGCCACATAGTACACCCGGCGCGGTGCGTCCGGATCTTCGTTTCGCCCGATGCGATCCCAGCCGCCGTCCAGCACGGCCACATGATCGAATTCCAGCCCCTTCGCACGATGAGCGGTCAGCAGTAGCAGTCCACTTTGGCGACGGCGTATATCGCGGCCCCACTCCGCCAGCCACTCGAGGAAGTGGTCGACCGGAGTCTCCCCGCCACCAGTCTCCAACCCATGCTCCTCTACCGCCTGCCGCAGGAGGTCGTGCCAGAGGTTCGATGGGCGTGCTTCCGTCCAGTTGCGTAGAACCGCGCCGTCGACGACCCGGGGCTCTCGCTCGCGCAGCCAATCAACGAACTCCCGGGTTTCCCGCAGGCGCCAGAAGTTCGGGATGTCCTCACTCGCCATCTGCACCCGCATCTCGTGCGCTTCGCAGAACGCCCGAACCGGGAACAAATACTCCCACTCACGCGCGATCACCGCGCAACGCGACCAGTCCCAATTTCCGACGAGCTTGGCGAGACGCTGGAACTCGCCCATCACCGCCCGTGCCTGGTAGACCGGATCGCCACCTGCCGGCAGGATCTGCACGCGGCCGTGCGAAACCGGATCCCGCCCATCCCACTCTCCGCCTGGTGGGTCCTTTGCACGAGCCCGATCAACATGGATGGGATGCTCAGCCTTCATGCGGTCAGATGCGGGCTCAATTATTGCGTTGGCCGCCTCTACGATATTTGCCGTCGACCGGTAGTTTGCGGTCAGGTAGGTGGGTCTCGGTCCGTAGTCGGATTCGAATCGCCGGATGAACCGCACCGAAGCGCCGCTGAAGGCATAGATGTTCTGATCGTCGTCCCCGACCGCAAACACGGTGAGCTTGCCCGCATCGTCTTCCACCTTCCGGCCAGCAAGGGCCGAAATCAGCTCATACTCCTCGGGTCCGATGTCTTGGTACTCGTCTACGAGGATCCAGCGGAATCCGGCAAGCAAGCGTTCGCGGCGTTCATCCACCTCTTCAGGCGGCAAGCCCTCGCCGCGGAGCAGCTTGGTCGCTCGGCGCAGCACCTTCCTGAACATCTCGTCGTCGGGGCGTTCCGCTCGGCCAGTGAAGCTGGCGCCCGCCAGCCGCATTGCAAGGGCGTGACAGGTTAGTACCACCACGCCGCGGGCATCATTGCCGATCAACTCCGCAAGCCGCCGGCGGATATCGACGGCGGCATGTCGGTTGTAGGCTAGGGCAACGATGCCCCGTGCGTTCTCCCGCTTGGCGCGTATCAGATAGGCAATGCGGTGCACCAGCACGCGCGTCTTGCCGGAACCGGGGCCGGCCAGCACCAGCACGTTTGTCTGTTCCCGTTCGTCAGCCACGATGCGCTGCTGAACGGGGTTGTTCAGGCTCTCGACGATGGCTCGCCATGATTCGGGGGTTGTTTGTCGGCCGATCTCCTTGTCCCGTCCTGGGAGCCAGCGTGTGAGAAACGCCTCCTCCTTCATCGAGAAATAGTCCATTGCCAGACGCAGCGCCTCGCTCATGGCTGAGAGGCCCCGCTCGGCGAACTCCTTCATCACGTGGACCTGCAGCACCTTTCCCTTGTAGTGAAGGGCAAGAGGCTCGAAGTCGGCCCTGGAAAAACCGCGACGATCTCGGCGTTCCAGCCGGATCTTCATGGCGGGGCGGAACACCGTCAGTCCCTTGTTGAGGCGGAGCACTTCCTGCTCGTGGAGCCAGAGCAGGGCCCGGTCCAGCAGTTTGGCGGGGTTCCGGACCCTGCTCTTCAGATCGAGATCGGAATTGATCGCCTGCAGCAGCTTTCCGAGGGTGGTCTCGGCCAGCAAATCCGTCCCTTGCGTTCTCGGCGGCAGACAGTCAAGCAGATGTTCCAGCAGGCGCGCGGCCGCCGTGCGCCGGATATCGGCCGTTTCCTCCAGCGCCGTCCATTCGCGCCGCAGCGTAACCTTGACGGTCTCCGCATCCCGATTGCGAATGGAGAGGCTGCCCGGTGCGCCATCGTCCTCGCCGCGACCGTCGTAGCCGATGCCACGAACGATACGCAACAGCCGTTCCGGCAGCGGATCGGCCAAGCCCTGGTCCCGCAGTACCTGTGCCGCGATGCGCAGGTGTAGGTCTGATGTATCTCCCTTCCCGAGATCGGGAGCCTTCTCTCGCATGTGCGCGATCAAAGCGGCTTCCAACGCGGTTGCGTTTTCAAGGCGTTTCTGGGACGAGCGCTTCACCCCCGCATGGACGAACGCCGTCAACGCCGTGTCGTTGCTGGCGATACCGAACCGTTCGAGATCGTACAGTGCGCCTCGAACGCCTTCTGAACTCAATCCTGAGATCCCCATTAGTTCATCGGTGCTGACCCCTTCGTCGGCACCCGCTTCGATCAGCGCTTCCGCGATGAGCAGCAACTGGCGGCGGTACGCCTCCGTGATACCTGCCTTGGCGAGCCTTCGTGTGGCCTCCTCGGCCGAACCCACCCGGAGGGACGACGGAAACACCCGGACGACGTTCTCTTCCCGAGTCAGGAGTTGCGATTCCTCCAACCAAGCGACCGCAGTGCGCACCCTTGTATCGTCGGTGAGCGAGTCGCGCTCGAATGCCTTGTCCTCGTCCTCGCCGAGGACTTCCCCCGCGGTCGCCACCACCTCCCCACCGAATCGTTTTTTCCGGTCGAGGTTACGCAATGCCCTCAGGATGCCGTGGATCTCTGCCCTGGTTAGCCGCGAGCGCGCGGACATGCCGAACTGCCGCTCGGCATCGTCCGCCGAATAGAGCAGCACGCAACGCGCGGCAGCACGGTCGCGTCCAGCACGGCCTGCCTCCTGCAGGTAGTTCTCCAGCGAGCCCGGGATGTCGGCGTGAATGACTAGCCGCACGTCCGGCTTGTCAATGCCCATACCGAAGGCGTTGGTGGCGGCGATCGCACGCAATCGGCCTGCGATGAAGCGCCGCTGCACGTCCTTCTTCGTCTCCGGGGGCGATCCCGCGTGGAAGTGGTCCGCGGCGACGCCCTTCGATTGCAAGTATTCCGCAACATCCTCTGTCTGCCGACGAGTGGCGCAGTAGACGATTGCGCCACCCGGGACGTCGGACGGCAGGCCCGAAGTCAGAATCTGATGAATGTGGGAGTACTTCTCGCTCCCACTGGTCGGGACAACCTCAAACGTCAGATTGGTCCGCTCCGAGCCGCCGTCGAAGACAGTCAACTGAATGCCGAGTCGGTCTCGGAAATTCGTGGCTATGTCCTCGATCACATCGGGTTTGGCGGTCGCGGTCAGGCACAGCACCGGGGGCACCGGTCCGTCGCGCGCTTTTTCCCGGATGAATCGGCCCACATATCGGTAGTCGGGCCTGAAGTCGTGGCCCCAGCGCGACAGGCAATGCGCTTCGTCCAGCACCCAGGCGCCGATCTCGCGCTGATCAAGCACCCGACGCAGGGAGCGGGAGCGCAACTGCTCCGGCGAAATCAGGAGGATACCGGCGTCTCCCAACCGTACCCGGTCCAATGCGTCGGCGCGCTCGGGCATCGACAGCAGCCCGTTGATCGTCACGCAGGAGCTGATTCTTCGCGCTTCCAGCCCGTCAACCTGATCCGCCATGAGCGCGACGAGGGGCGAGATCACGACCGTTAGCGCGCCAGTCTTGTAGTAGCGAGACAGCGCCGGGATCTGGTAGCAGAGCGACTTCCCCGTGCCCGTGGGAAGAATCCCAAGTACATGCCGCCCCGCCATCGATTCCTCGACGATGGCCTGCTGCATGGACCGGCCATCGTCTGCCGCCGGTTCGCGGCGAAATCCGTCGAAGCCGAACCAGCGTTTCAGTTCCTTTTGGGCGTCATGCCGCTCTCGGCACCAGCCACAAGCAGGATCGCTGCAAGCCGTGTCCCTGAGGCGTCGCACTAGGCGCCCGGCTTCCGGAAACTGATGGCGGACCCAGGGCGGCATCACCGAATTGCCTCCGGCCACGGACAGCCAAGCCAACGCGTAGGCCAGAGACCAGCCGAGTTTGTCCGCATCAGCCATCACCTCGCGTGCTTGGGTCGCGCAGGCGGCATTCTCCAGTCGCTGCCCTATCGCCGCCGTGGCCTCGGCTCGAGACGGTCGGCGAGCGAACCGAGTCTTGAAGAATATTCTGTCGAGCGAGCGATCGACGCTTTGGAAGTCGGGTGTGCACAGCCGGTGCCAGGCGGCGAGCAAATCCGGCGAGGCCTTTGCCAACTCCTTGCGCTCGTCGCCGAAGAGTTTCAGCGCGATCCGGGCATCCAGCTCTGGGTCGTTCCTCCGCCCGCGCTTGAGTCCCCCGTCTTGGTAGTGCTTTACGAGGCCATGGTAGGGATTGCGGGGAAAGGCGAGCGGACTGAGTCGCAGCGTATCCACCGCCGGTAGCTTCAGCAGCCGGAGGTTCGGTTTCGCCGCTGTCAGGTGTGGCAAGTCGAAAGCGATCAGGTTGTGGCCCAACACGAACGACGCGCCGTCGGCGAAATGATCGAGCCTCGCCAGCGCCGTCGCCAGATTGGCACCCGCGTGTGTCAGGCTCCGACTGGTATCCGAGCGCACCGCACCAATTGCGTGGATGCGATCGTCGGACACCTCCAAGTCAATAGAGACGCAACAGGTGGAGACGACCGAACCCCTCACGACTGACTCAGGCCGCTGGCGACAGTCGCTCTACCTTGACGCGGTGAGCCTTCTTCTTCGCTTGGGCCAGATCCCAGGCAGACTGGGTCCGATACCATGCATCCGCGCCGCCACCGAACGCCTTGTCGAGGCGGATGGCCATCTCCAGAGAGATCCCCGAACGGCAGTTGACAATATCCGACAGCTGTTTCCTGCTGATCCCGAGCTTGTGCGCAGCCTCGGTCGCGCTGAGCCCTAGAGGCTGAAGGCAGTCGTGGCGCACGGACAGGCCGGGATGAGGGGGATTCTTCATCGGCATCTTCCTATCCTCCTAGCTATTCTCTAAAGAAGCCACATTCCTGAGGCTGCTGCCGCCGAAACGAACGATGATACGCCAGTTGCCGGACACGCAGACCGCCCGATCACTTCGACTCAACCGGCTGACGGATTGCGTGTCTGCGCCCTAAGTTCCTCTCGCCAGTCAAGGCTCCGGGCTGCCAAACGAGAGGCGTGCGTCACGTCTGCGCGGTCCCCTAGCCTCTTCAGTCGGTCTTCTAGCGCTCGATCACAGCTGACAAAGGGGCGGTTCTCGATGCTGAACCCGAGCAGCGCGATCTGGTCTTCGCGGTTCGAAGCCGGAGACGGTGAGTTGGCGCTACGTTAGGAGTTGCAGGTCGGCGAGTTCGCCCAGGCGGCAGCGGGACGTGGACTTGGTGAGCATGAGGGCCGCCGCAATTCGGGTGACAAAACACTACAAGTTGTGGTCTACCCTACCCCTACATGTATGGGGGCGTAGCAGTTACATCACAAGTAGCCTCTACGCGACGAAGGCAGGTCGGGCGGCTGGGAGGCCGCCTTGCAACGCTCTTTCCTTGATTCCCTCGACCCTGAGGAGGCCGTTCGGTCGCGCGCGGGCGGCTGCCGCATACGCCGAAGCCGTCGACGCAGCCGAAGCGACGGGTTTCCTTTCGCCAGCCGATGTCGCTTGGCTGAAATGCCAACGCCCCATCGCGATCGACCAAGACGATGTCGTAATCCTCGAATTTCCCTCGCAAGCGGTCGTCGAACGGGCCTGCCGTATGGGCGATGCAGACTTTCGAGGTCACGAGTGCCCGTCCCTAACGGACCTGTAACTCAGATTCGCAGTGGCCTTCACGACAATTGCACTGCAGATTCTCCGCTGATCCGAATTCTCATCCGTCGAATAGCGTCCAGTTCGATGCGGCTCTCGCATGGCTCTGTTGTGTCTGCCGCTAGCCTGCAAGATGTGCTACGGCTGAAACCTGTCCACAGGCAAGATCGCTTCTTCGCCCGCTCCCCGTCGAACTTCTCCACCCGCCTTGAGCACGCCGTCAGTATGCTCGGGAGACGCCTCACGCTGCACGAGGACCCCGTAGCGCATCCTTGGCGCGGCGCGGGCGCCAATCCACTGACGCAACCGCCTGGCGCGGCGCTCGCTATGGAGATTGCTTGGCCAAGGCAGAGTGTTCGGAATGCAGGGTTGACGCGTGGGCCCTGTTCGATTAGCGGCAATCGAGCTTCGCGAGAATGTGCCTGGCGAGGCCGTCCTTGATCTCGTGGTACGGGCTGGGAGGCACCCGTCCCAAGATTGCGGTACCAGTCATGCTTGGCGCCATGCCGAACCAGCACGCAGCCAGCCGCTTTGATTCTCTTGACGAGCGCGGCTCGTTTCACGCGACAGCGATGTCAGCCACCCTGCGAATTCCTGGCAGCTCGTCGCTTGTGAAGTCCTTGTAGAGATCGCGGAGGTGGGATTCGAGGTCTTCCAGGGTGTCTCCCTGGGTGCAGTAGTCGGGAAACTCTTGGAGATAGCCGATCCAGGCGCCGTCTTCCTCCCAGTAGACAATCTTGGCTGTGTGCATGCTGCTTCTCCCTAGGCACCGCGCGACGGGATCGCAAGCGCAGTACGAGTATGCCACGTTGTGGCGACATAGCGACGAAATCCGGGGACGGTACGCTCTTCGATAGTCGCTTGGCGAGTGCGCAATGGTACGGCGCTAGCCGTTCGGATCGGTGCCGGAAACGGGGGGCAATACCCACAGAATCGCTGGAACGCTGGGATGGGCCTTTTCTACCCCGCAATACGGCATCCTGATCGATGTCGCCGCCCCCGGCTGCTGACCGTTATCGAGCTGCATGAAAACCCACCCCAGCCAACTACCCAGCAGGCACGCCGCTGGGAGCGCAGCCAGATACCAGGGAATCCAGTGCACCAGTGCAAACGGTCCGATGACGAGGACGACGAGGAGGGCCTTCCAGCATGGCGATTCGGGCCAGGAGCAACCCGCCTGGCAACGACAATGGTCCTGCTGACGGATTCATATGTGTAAAACACTCTCCAATCCCCCCACACGGAGACGCCACGTGTTCTTCACCGACCCTTTCAGGCGCTTGATCTCCCCTACCTGATTCTGCGCATATCGATCAATCGCCTTGGTTATGCGCATCCTGACCGAAGGATCGAGTCGCCTCAAGTCTTGGAGCGCATGGCGGGTATAGGAAAGAGTCCGCTTCAGGGGCCGAACTCCTGCTTCAGTCCGTCATGCCCGCACAGGCGGCCCGCATCGATATCGTCGTACGCCTCGCCCACGAGGCGCTGGCCAGCCTCGCTAAGATTCTCTTCCTCCTCAGGAGCCTCAAACAAGTGCCGAACGAACGGACTTCCACGATCGGCCAAATACTCCAGTTAGCGGGTTGCTGCGGGAATCGCTTCAGCCGGAAGGCGGTCCGCGAGTTGCACTAGGCGGTTCGTGTTAAATCCGTCGTCCATCGCCGTGATTGTAAGAGCGCCCTTCCGTGGCAAGGCTGCGTGCAACTCCAAGAGCGCGACTGCCTGTCACCAGCGAAAGGCGAGGAGGTCGATCGGTAGATTCCGACCAATCGAGCCGCTAATGACGCGTCCGTCGACGGGTTGGGGCAAGTATGTTCGCCAAGAATTCCTAGTACGCTCCCCGCGACGTCACGCCGTTTGGCGTAGCGTCTCTTCGCGCCGCTCCCGCGGCCGCCCGGAGAACGTAAACGTCTCCTCAATCTGCTCTTCCACCCAGTCGGTCAGCTTCCCGTAGGGTCCCTCCAGCGCAGCAGCTACGCTGCCAGGTCCCGCCGTACCTCTGCGTCAACTGTGCCTGAGCGCTAGGTCGGTCTTGTAGCCCGGGAGCCGATTTTGCTATTTTCAAATCAAGCTGCGGTTCGAGCCCCAGCACCCCGTCAGGTTCCCGCAGCACACCCGATTCCAATCTCAGGAAGAGACGGTGCCTACCCGCCCCCGCAATGCCGCCGTAGCTGCGGCATTGTCGCTGAGCGGGACGGTGCTGGGCGGGTTGCTGCTAGGAGCGTTGGTCGGGCAGCGGTGGGACTGGAATCCGAAGGCTGCGGTCATCGGGCTCTTCGTCGGGATTCTGGCAGGCTTCTATAACTTGGCCAAGGCGATGTGGACGCGAGAATGATCTGGGAAATGGCAGGTGGGCTGGCTTGCGGGCTGGCGACGGCCGCTGTTTCGGAAGCCGTCCTGCGCGCGGTTCCGACGATCGTGGAAAGCGGCCTGTTCCGAGCCCTCCTGGTCGGGGCGGCGCTGCGGGCCCTATGGGTCCTGGCACTGCTCTTCTGGGTCCTCACTGCCGGACTAGGTGATCCGCGGCTGGTCGTTCCGGCCCTGCTGCTCGGCTACCTGGCCGCGCAGGTCTTCGAGGGTGTCCGCTACGCGAGGTATTTCGAGCGGTGCTAGCCACGCAACTGCCGTTTGCTTTCCTGGCCGCGTCCGGCGAGGAAGAGAGTCTCGCCGATGTGATCATGCATCACATCACGAACAGCGACGTCCATCTCCCGGCGTGGCTCGATCCGTACCTGCACCCAGTGTTCGAGACCTTGGGAATCACCAAGGCCGTCCTGATGATGCTCATCGCGTCGGGAATCCTGATCGTGATGGCAGCAGCGTTCCTACGCCGGCCGAACGCGGGCCGGGAGGCGCCGCGAGGCATCTCGAACGCCCTGGAGGTGCTCGTAGTGTTCGTGCGCGACGAAATCGCGATCGGCAACATGGGCGAGAAGTGGGGACGGCGGTTCACTCCCTTCCTGCTCACACTGTTTTTCTTCATCCTGATCTGCAATCTGCTGGGGCTCGTGCCGGGCGGGTTCACCGCCACCAGCAACTTGAACGTCACTGGCGCCCTCGCCGTGATGTCGTTTTTCACGTTCCTGATCACCGGCCTCATCGCCCTCGGCCCGGTCGGGTTCATCAAGCACATGGTGCCGTCCGGCACGCCGCTCGTCATCGCTCCCGTGGTCGTCATCTTGGAGACCATATCGATGCTCGTACGGCCGTTCTCCCTGATGGTCCGTCTTGGCGCCAACATGACCGCCGGGCACATCGTCATCCTGATCATTCTCGGCTTCATTTTCATGTTCCAGACCGTTGCCCTCGCGACGATCTCGGTACCGCTCGCAGTTGCGATCACGCTTCTGGAAATCATCGTGGCCTTCATCCAGGCCTACGTCTTCACGCTGCTTACGGCGCTCTATGTCGGAATGCTCGTGGCTGACGAACACTGAGAGTTCGTCGAACCTTTGCCATCCCTATCGGAGGAATCCAACCAATGAAAACCACCATCAACATGCTGTTCGTGCTGGCCATCCTGCTGGCGTTGCCGGCTGTCGCGTCGGCACAGCTGCTGGACAAGGCGTCGGGCAGCGCGATCGGTGCCGGCATCATCGTCGTCGGCGCAGGCCTCGGCATCGGCAAGTTCACCGCCGCGGCCGTGGAGAGCATCGCTCGACAGCCGCAAGCCGTCAAGGACATTCGCGCGGCCTTCCAGCTGCCGTTGTTCCTGCTCGAAGGCGTGGCAGTGATCGGTCTGGGCGTCCTGTTCGTGGCGCTACTGTTCTAGGTCTGCTCGCCAGGAGACATCGATGGCCTCCGAAAACGGTAACGCGCTACTCCAGTTCGAACCCGGTCTGATGATCTGGACCGCGGTGACGTTCCTGTTCACATTCGTCGCGTTGCGCCTCATTGCCTGGAAGCCAATGCTGGGTGCGCTGGACGAGCGAGAGGGACGGATCCGCGAATCCCTCGAGAAGGCGGAGCAAGCCAGGACGGAAGCCGAGCGGGCCATTGCCGAGAACAAGGCCAACATGGAGGCCTCTCTCCGCCGCTCCCAGGAACTCGTCGGAGAGGCAAGGCAGGAAGCCGAGCGCGTGCGGACTCAGGCCCGCGAGGAAGCCCGCGAGGAAGCCCGCAAGATCATGGACGACGGGCGCCGGCAGCTCGAGACGGAGCGGCGGGCCGCTGTTGCGGAACTGCGCCGAGAAGCTGCCGGCCTTGCCATTCGCGCAGCCGAGCAGTTGCTGAAGAAGAACCTGGACGAGAAAGAGAACCGCCAGCTGGTGGAGGACTTCCTGGACCAGCTTCCCGACCAGCCCGTACAGTAATGCCGCCCGCCCGTGTCCGCTCCCGGACGGTGCAATGGCAGGCATTTTCGCTCCTGGCGGCGCTGGTCGGCACGTGCGCTCTCGTGTCTCCGACGCTGGCGCAGTCCGTTACCCACGGGCCGATTCTGGGGCGCCTGTCGTCGGAGGGAATCGGCATCTGGGCTCGCACCGGCCGGCCCGGCGCGTTCCGCGTCCGGTACGGCAGGACGGCCGCCAGCCTCGACCGGCTGTCCGCACCGGCAGCAACCAGCCTGGATCGAGACAACACAGGGTGGCTGCTTCTTACCGGACTCCAGCCGGACACGCGATACTACTACCGCCTGGAGGCGGACGGAGAGACACCCCCGGTTGCATCGTTTCGCACGTTGCCTCGTGCCGCAGCGTTCGTTGATGATCGGCACAATCCGCGGGGGCTCTTCAATTTCAGCTTCGAATTCGCCTGCGGGAACAAGCAGCTGGGTCCGGACCAGCCGGCGTTCCGCACCATGCTGCGCGAGCTCCGAGACCGCATTCATTTCGCGATCCAGAACGGCGACTGGCTCTACGAGGAGGAGCGTGACTACCCTCCGTCCGAGTGGCTGCGGCAGTCGGGCAGCGCCGGATTCCCGCGGCTGGTGGAACTTGCCCCGACAATCGCCGGCGTATGGCGCAACTACAAGCTGTACCTGGAACGAGGGGCCGACATGGCTGCTTGGCACAGGGAGATCCCCAGCTTCTTTGTCTTCGACGATCACGAGATCCTCGGTGACGTCAACGGGACAGGGACCGTTGGCCTCCGCAGCCGGCGAGCGGCGTTCCGCGACATCGGAGTGCAGGGCTGGTACGACTACCTGGGCTGGTCCAACCCGGTACCCCACGACCAGGACATTTTCTTCGGAAGGGCCCGGCTGGAGGCCGGCAGCCCTGTGCTGCGCGACGAATCGGGCGGTCTGGAAAAGCTCGACATGGAATTGGCCGCGACCCTGACCGTGCACTGGGGAGAGCCTGATGCCGGAGTGAACGTCAAGGAGCTCGATGGTCGTGGCGGGGATCCGAATGCGGGGGTGTACGCGGTCGAGCGCATTATCGACAACACCTCGCTGGAATTGCGCCCTGCCCCCCTTGCCGACAGCGTGTCTTCGTACTCGATCGGGCGGCTCAACTACTGGAGCCGCTCGATTGCCAACGCCGAGTTCTTTTTCCTTGACACCAGGAGCCACCGGCAGGTGCACGACATCGGGGATCCGTTCAAGGAAGGCGTGTCGATGCTCGGCCAGCGCCAGAAGCGCTGGCTCAAGGATGGCATGCAGAAGAGCAGGGCGGACTTCCTCTTCGTGATCTCGTCGGTCAACCTGATGGTCCCGCACGTCGGCCCGGGCATGGGCGGCCCGAACAAGGACGAGGCGTGGACGGCGGTCGCGGCCGAGCGCAATGAGCTGATTGATTTCTGGGACGCGCTCGGAAAGCCGGTGCTCGTGCTGACCGGTGACCTGCACAACAGCATCGCGATCCGGGTCAGCGACAACGTCTGGGAGTTCGCTTCGGGGCCGCATAGCTCGCGGAACCACGCGCTCGTGTCCGAAGCCGGGCGACCGGCGAACGGGCGGTTCGACTCCCGCGGGCGGACGGCCGAGATCCGGTGGTCGACGTTCTTCCTCGACGATGCCGCGCCAGAAGGTCGTACCCGGCCCGTCTACTGCGTGATCCGGATCAACAACGTCTTCGAAATGCCGGACAGCGAGGGAAAACCGCGTTGGGTTGCCTACCCGCGGCCGCAGGCTGTGGTCCAGTACTACGACGGGCTCACCGGTGACCTGCTGTATGCGGAATCGGTCCTAGCGATGAGTGCCGACGGCGGATGAAGCAAGTTGCCGAGTACGGGTTTTGGCATTCGCCGTTCACCTCCGATCTGGTTGCAGGCGAATCGATTCGCCTCAGCCAGCCCCGGATCGACGGTGATTCGGTCTACTGGCTCGAGGGCCGGCCGGCCGAGGGCGGGCGCACGGCGCTCGTCCGGCGGGAGCCCGGTGGAAGGGTTCGGGACGAGCTGCCGGCACCGTGGAACGTCCGAACCCGCGTGCACGAGTACGGCGGCGGGGCGTACGGGGTAGTCGGCGGGACAGTTTATTTCTCGGAGAACCGCGACCAGCGGATTTACGCAGCGCAGCCGGGGGCGCACCCTGAACCCCTCACTCCCGAGGGCCCTTGGCGGTACGCGGACTTTGAATTCGATATCCCCCGACGGCGCTTGCTGGCGGTGCGCGAGGACCATTCGGACCCGCAACGGGAAGCCGTGCAGTCGATCGTTGCAATCGACCTGGACGGATCGTGCGCGCCTCCCCGCACGCTTCGCTCCGGGGCCGACTTCTACTCCAATCCCCGCACGAGCCCGGACGGGAAGAGCGTGTGCTGGCTGGAGTGGCATCACCCCAACATGCCCTGGGACGGCACGGAGCTCTGGATCGGCTCGCTTGGGGAGGAGGGCGAGATCCGGCAATGCTACCGGGTTGCCGGCGGCCCATCTGAGTCTATCTTCCAGCCGCAGTGGGCCCCGAACGGTGGGCTTTACTTCGTGTCGGACCGGACCGGGTTCTGGAACCTGTACCGCTACGAGTCCGGTGTCGCTGTCTCGGTCCACGAGCGCAATGCCGAGTTCGGCCTGCCGCAATGGGTCTTTGGAATGTCCACCTATGGCATCTCAGATGAGGGCATCATAGTCTGCGCGTACTGCGAGAACGGGCGCTGGAGCCTGGGCACTGTCGACCTCAGCGGGGAGCTGAACTGGATCGAGACGCCGTACACCGAGATTGATGGAATCGACGTCACGGGAAGCGCGGCTGTCTTCCGGGGTGCGTCCCCGAGCGAGCCTTCCGCACTGGTTCGCCTCGATTTGCTCACCGGCGAACGCGAGGTCCTAAAGAGATCGGCGGAGCTCTCGCGCGACCTGCGCCGCTACGTGTCGATTGCGCGGTCCGTGTCCTTCCCCTCCGCGACCGGCGAGGCTGTCCACGCCTTTCACCTCGCTCCCCGGAATCCGGACTTTGCCGCTCCGGAAGGCGAGAAGCCGCCCCTCATCATCCGGCTGCACGGCGGGCCCACGGCAGCAGCGAGCGATTCGCTGTCGCTCTCTGCGCAGTTCTGGACGAGCCGGGGATTCGCGGTTCTCGATCTGAACTACGGTGGAAGCACCGGCTATGGACGCGCCTACCGGGAGCGCCTCAACCGACAGTGGGGTGTCGTCGACGTCGACGATACCGTCGCTGCAGCCCGGTACCTCGCCGGGACCGGCCAGGCGGATCCCGATCGAATCATTGTCAAGGGAGGAAGCGCGGGAGGGTATACCGCACTCTGCTGCCTGGCCTTTCGCGACGAATTCGCAGCCGGGGCTTCGTATTACGGGATCAGCGAGCTAAAGGGGCTGGCCCGCGACACGCACAAGTTCGAATCGCGCTACCACGAGACGCTGATCGGTCCCTGGCCCGCGGAGAGCTCTACCTACGAGGCCCGGTCGCCTCTCGGTGCTGCTGGCCAGCTCACTGCCCCGACAATCTTCTTCCAGGGATCCGAGGATCCGGTCGTTCCAAAGGACCAGACGGAAGCGATGGTGGACGCATTGCGCGCTCGGGGGATCCCGGTGGCCTACTACCTGTTCGAGGGCGAATCGCACGGATTCCGCGACGGAGCGAACGTCCGGCGTGCCTTGGACGGGGAACTCGCGTTCTATTGCGCCATGCTGCTACGCAAGGGCATTCGATTCTAGCTGCGTACTACGGGCTCGCGGGATTGCGACGTTCCTGCCTTGGTCAAGCTCGCGAAGCCTTCGACGGACTTCCGCGTGTGGTTACTCTCGCTCAACCAGTTCGAGCAGCACCCCTCCGGTGCCGCTCGGGTGCACGAAGACGTACTTGTATCCCTCCGCCCCGATCTGGATCCGGTCTACGACCAGCCTGCGGCCTGATTTCCGAAGCGCCTCGACCGCGGCTTCAATGCAATCGACCTGCAGCGCCACGTGATGCACGCCCTGGCCGCGCCGGTCCAGGAACTTCGCGATAACCGAGTCGTCCGAGGTGGGCTCGAGCAATTCGATTCGCCCGCCCGCGGTCGGAAGGACTGCGGCCTCGACCCTCTCATGCTCCACCACGGTCCGCCGGACCGGATCCAGTCCCAGCGAGTCGCGGTACAGCTCCAGGGCTTCGTCAATGGAGTGGACCGCGATGCCAATGTGGTCAATCTTCATGGCTTCCATTGTTGCCGCAGCCGGTCCAGCACTTCCCTTACGTAGGTGTACGGGTTGAGCCGGGCAGCGGCGATGGCCTCGGCAGCCCGGTCGAGATCCGCGCCCAACGCGGGGCCCGATCCAATCATGGACTTCATCTCCCCACCGATTCTCTCGAGCAGCATGCGCTTCCAGTAAGCGGCATTCATGCCGGCCAAGCCGGCCTCCCGCACCTGATCGACGAAGGCATCGACGCCCTCGCAGCGCGATGCCACGGTTCGCACGATCGGCGGTCTGGTGTTCCCCTCGGGGATCAGGGCGGTCATGGCCAAGACTTGGCGCTCGAGCTCGTCCGCGCCCGGCAGGTCGGCCTTGTTGATGACGAACAGGTCGGCGATTTCCATGATGCCGGCCTTGGCGGCCTGGATATCATCGCCCAGCGTCGGCACCAGCAAAACCGCCACTGTGCTGGCGAGCTGGACAACGTCCACCTCGCTTTGCCCGACTCCGGCCGTTTCGATAATCACTGCATCCACGCCGAACGCTTCCAGGAGCGCGAGCGCATCGATCACGGCCGGGCCGAGCCCTCCCAGCTGGCCCCGCGACGCCATCGAACGGATGAACACTCCCGGGTCGTTGTGATGCCGCTGCATCCGAACACGGTCACCGAGGATCGCTCCGCCGCTGAACGGGCTAGTGGGATCCACAGCGAGGATGGCTACCGTCTCGCCGTTGTCGCGGAATCGCCTGGCCGCGCAGTCCACCAGCGTGCTCTTGCCGGCGCCTGGCGCGCCCGTAACACCGATACGGAGCGCGCGACTCTCGGCCGTGTGCAGGCTTGCAAGCAGCTCGTCCGCGCCCGGAGTTTTGTTCTCGACCGCGCTAAGGCCTCGCGCCAATGCACGGCGGTCACCGGCACGGATACGCTCAGCCAGTCGGTTCATCCCTCGGCTCCGAGCCGGATTGAAAGGGAGGAGCTAGTTTTCCAATCAGGCTTCATTTGGCCGGGAATCTCGATTCTACTGTGGAAACAACCCCTCGTCGCACAGCTCCCGCTATGCATCGAAGGTTAGAACTTGGCTCTAATGACGTGATGCAGCTCCCCGTCAAACGAGCATTCAGAAGTCCATGCAGCAAGCCTGACCGTAGCGGGCACCTGCGTCCGACTGTCTGGGCTTCCTGAGGCGGATCAAGATGCCCGTTGCCTCAGCACGGTCCAGTCTCGAGGGCCTGATCTTGCGTATCGGCTGCGGGTCGTGCGTCTGCCCGACCGCCCAGCAGGTCCACATCTGACCCCCAGATCGATGATGCTGTCGACCGGCCAGTGGTCCTCTCGCGTCTCCGTAACATTCTTTCTTGGCTGAGCCGGAACCGCACCCCATTCAGACCATGCGCCCTACGGCCGGCTGAGCGAGCGACTCACTCCTGTCGAATTCTCGCCTCTGACAGCGCGGCAGCGTGCGAGTGGCGAAGAAACGCCGTCACGCGGCGGATGCTAGAGCCTCCCGCAGTGGCCGGGGCAGATCAATCGAGGAGAATATGCCTGACGGGTAGAGATAGTCTTCGCCAGACTCATCAATCACCCGGACCTGCTCGTGCATTGCAGCTTGCGGGTCCGGCAGTACCTCGTACAGCTTTCGGCGCTCCAGAGAAACCTCGTACCCATGATTGTCGAGGCAGATTACGAATTCCCTTACCGTCGCCATGACATCCTCAGTCCAGATAGCGCTTGATCTTGTGTTCCCTCGTGCCTATCCCTGTAGCTTCGTACCAATGTAGCTCCGCGCGATGCACGGACCCATCAGCCAGCCTCACATGTCCAATGCCTTTTCGCTTGCGCCAGCGAGCCTTTCCATAGCGTCTGTTCAAACGAGCAACTTCCCGGATCGCCCGACCAACCGCGAAAGTCTCAACCTGAGCGAGGCCGCCGATGATTTCAAAGCCCATGAGGGCGAGACCCGAAGGCCAACTTGAACCGAACCAGATTGATCTTACCAGCAGGGGCGGAGACTTGGGATCCAACAGACGCCGGGACCCAGGCAGTGTCAGGCAGGGCGGGCGCTAGGACACCGCTCTTCACCCGAAAAGAGGATTGCCCTCTCGCCCGGGTGTCTTACCCGGGGATCGAGGTTGTGACTCACGCGTAGACATGCCGCCACCTAGGTACACTGAGAACGATCCAAGTGCCAATCGGGCCATCCAAGCTCAGCGCGGTCGTCGCCGAAAAGCCCTCCGTGGCTCGCGACATTTCCAAGTCGCTGGGGGCAAGCAACCGCGGCGACGGCTACTTCTCCGGCAATGGCTTGATCGTGACATGGGCGATCGGCCACTTGGTCCAGCTGGCGGAGCCGCACCAGATCAATCCGGACTGGAAGACATGGCGGCGCCCCTCGCTTCCGATGCTTCCAGCACGGTGGCCGCTCCTCGTTGATGAAAATCGCAGCGAACAATTTGGGGTTGTCAAGCGAATCCTGACGAGTCCGCGCGTCGGGCGGATTGTGTGCGCCACAGACGCCGGCCGCGAGGGCGAGTTGATTTTTCGCCAGATCTACGAGGTCTCCGGGTCCGACAAGCCGGTGGACCGGTTGTGGATCTCGTCCTTGACGCCGGATGCGATCCGGCGGGGATTCGCGGCGCTCCGCCCGGCCAGCGAATTCGACGACCTCGCCGCCGCAGCAAGAGCGCGGAGCCGGGCGGACTGGCTGGTCGGAATGAACCTGACCCGCGCCTACACTCTGGATCAGGACGAGCTGCTGTCCGTCGGGCGGGTCCAGACGCCCACGCTGGCAATGCTGGTCGAGCGAGAGCTCGCGATCCGCGACTTCGTGCCCGAGGACTATCTCGAGGTTCAGGCAGATTTCGATGCGGGCGAGGGGCGCACTTACCGAGGCACGTACTTCAGGCTGGAGAAGGGCAAGCGCCAGACCCGCCTTCCAGCGGACGGGGAGGCGGCTTCCGCGATCCTGAAACGTGCAAAGGCCGGACGCGCAGACATCGAATCGATCCGGAAAACCCGCAAGCGCCTCCCGCCCCCGTTCCTCTACGACCTGACCGAGCTACAAAGGCACGCCAACCGCCTCTTCGGATTCAGTGCCAGCCGGACGCTGGAGATTGCGCAGCAGCTGTACGAAAAGCACAAGTCCATTACCTACCCCCGCACCGACAGCCGGCATCTATCGAGCGATGTCGCCGCGCAGCTTGCCCGAATCGCCCGGACCGTCGCGAACGGCTACGATCCAGGTCTGATTGCGGAGGGAACTGGCACGAGACCCCTAGGCAGGCGGTTCGTCGACGATGCCAAAGTCACCGACCACCACGCGATCATCCCGACCGGCCTGGCGCGCGATGTCCCGGAGGGTTCGCCCGAAGCCAAGGTGCTGGATCTCGTCAATCGTCGGCTGCTTCAGGCCTGGCACGGCGATCACAAGTACTCCTCGACCACCGTGATCACCCGTATCGCGTCCCGGGCGGACGCAGACCAGTACCTTTCGGTCGGCACTGCCGTGGACGACGAAGGGTGGAAGGCTCTCGACATCAAGACTGCCCGCAAGGGAAGGGACGAGCCGAAGCTGCCGGGCGGGCTGGTCGAAGGGCAGAGGGTCAAGCTCGTGCAGGCAGAGGCGGTGAAGAAGCAGACGCGGCCGCCCCCTCGGTTCACCGAGGCGACCCTGCTCACCGCCATGGAGTCGGCCGGGCGGACACTCGACAGCAAGCAGCTTTCGGACGCCATGAAGGAGCGCGGGATTGGCACGCCCGCGACGCGGGCATCGATCATCGAGACCTTGCTGAAACGCGAGTATGCGACGCGGGACAAAAAGCAGCTGAGCGCGACGGAGAAGGGCATCCGCCTGCTGGAGATCGTGCATCCCAAGGTTCGCAGCCCGGCAATGACGGGCGAGTGGGAATCGAAACTGCGCGGCATCGAGCGGGGGAACGGCGGCTTTGACAAATTCATGCGAGGCATCGAGGGCTTCGTCCGCGAAGTTGTCGGGGCAAACGGCACCCAGGCCGACCCGCGCAACGACAGAGGACGTCCCTCCGAGGAATCGCCGCTGACCTCTCCTCGAATCCAGCCCGAGATCACGGTGCCCGCAGCGGAACCCGCCGTGGGTGGGGGTCTCTCGCAAGGCCTAAGTCCGGAACCGCGCCCCCGGTCGGCCCAACGTGCCCTGGCTCGCGCCTCGGAGGTTCCGCAGCGGGCCGGGACGTCGACGAATGGCAGGCCGGGCCCGCCGGTACAGTCGTCGGTGCCGGGCGGGAATCTCGACCATGCCCTGCCACGCGGTAGCCGGGACGGATCACTTCAGCCCCGCAGGTCTCGCCTCTCGGCTTCGGCGCAACCAGCCGCCTCAACTTCGTCCGTTGAGTTTGCTTCTCCGCCGCAAGAGGTCCGGGTGTCTGCGGCGGAGCTGCTGGACCTTCTGCGGGGCCGGTTCCGCCACGACCGGTTCCGCCCCCACCAGGAGACCGTCTGCAAGCAGGTTATCGCAGGCCGAGACGTCCTGCTTGTCATGCCCACCGGAGCCGGAAAGTCGCTCTGTTACCAGCTACCCGGTATCGCGCGGGGTGCGACGACGCTCGTTGTCAGCCCGCTCATCGCCCTGATGGAGGACCAGACGGAAAAGCTACGGCAGCAGGGCTTTCGGGCCGAGCGGATCCATTCGGGTCGCGATCGGATGGACTCCCGACGCGTTTGCCAAGAGTATCTGGCAGGGGAACTCGACTTCCTGTACATCGCTCCGGAGCGGCTTGCGGTGCCGGGTTTTCCGCAACTGCTGGCCCGCAGGACTCCCGGCCTCGTGGCGATCGACGAGGCCCATTGCATCTCCATGTGGGGCCACGACTTCCGGCCGGAGTACCGGCGCTTGCGCGACCGCGTGCCGACATTGCGTCCAGCGCCGGTGATTGCGTTGACGGCAACTGCCACGCCTCGTGTGCAGCAGGACATCATCGAACAGCTGGACCTGGGAAACTGCGAACGCTCGATTCATGGATTCCGCCGCGACAATCTGGAGATCGAGCTGGTCGAACTGGTTCCTTCGCTTCGGCCCCCCGCGCTCCAACGCTTGCTGCGCGATGACTCCCGACGCCCTGCCATCGTCTATGCCCCGACCAGGAAGGCAGCCGAACAGCAGGCAGAGGTGCTCGCCCAAGAGCTGCGAGCTGCTGCCTACCACGCGGGCATGCTGCCCGAGGACCGCGACAGCGTGCAGGCGGCGTTCCTTCAGGGCCGCCTCGACGTGATTGTCGCGACGATCGCTTTTGGAATGGGCATCGACAAGCCCGACGTTCGGACGGTGGTCCACACGGGACTCCCGGGCTCGATCGAGGGCTACTACCAGGAAATCGGTCGTGCCGGCCGCGATGGCCTGCCCTCGAAGGCAATCCTGCTCTACTCCTGGGCCGACCGCAAGACGCACGAGTTCTTCCTGGACCGCGATTACCCCGCGCCTGCCAAGCTCGAAAATCTGTTCAGGGCGGTGTCCGCCAGCCCAGTCCCTCTCGCGGAGCTGTCTAGCCACTTCGCAGGCGATTCGACCGAGTTCGAGAAGGCGATCGAGAAACTCTGGATCCATGGCGGCGTGGCGATCGACGTGGACGAGAACGCCACACGCGGGAGCGAGGCCTGGATCGACAGCTATTCGCGGCAGCGTGACTACAAGCTCGCGCAGATCGACCTCGTGACCGACTTCACTCGCTCGCAGGATTGCCGGATGCTCGATCTGGTGCGGCACTTCGGCGACCTGGAAGACTCGCTCAAGCCGTGCGGCCGCTGCGACACCTGCGACGCGAGCACCTGCGTGGTGAAGACCTTCCGCGAGCCCACGGCCTTGGAAGGGCGAGTTCTTGACGGCGTCATGGGAGCGTTGCGCGAGCACGATATGCAATCCGTCGGGAGGCTCTACCGCGAATGGGCGGAACCGCATCGGATGGAACGCAAGGCGTACGAGCGGCTGATCGATGGCGTCGTGCAATCGGGCTTGGGGCGAGTCGCGAACGATTCGTTTGTGAACCCGAGAGGGGAGCTTGTGAAATTCCGCAGGCTCGGCCTCACCGAACCCGGAAGGAGCGCCGCGGAGCCCGCCAGCCGTGTCAAGCTGCCCGCTGAAGGTGCCGGCTTGGCTCCTATCAAGAAGGCGGCAAGAAAGAAGAACGCCACTTCCGGTCGCAAGCAGCGCAGGCCGGACCAGCCCGTGCAAGGCAAGCAGCTGGGACTGGGGAACGTTCCGTCCCGCGACGGGGCGGACGAGCTCATCCGGTCGGCTCTGCAGGCTTGGCGTAAGAGCGAGGCCCAGCGGCGGCGCGTGCCGGCGTTCCAGATCTTGCGCAACCAGTCGCTCGACTGGCTCGCGGAGTCGAAGCCACGAAGCGAAGCGGAATTGCTCGCGACACCGGGGATCGGTCCTTCCATCGCAAAGAAGTTCGGTTCCAAGATCCTGGAAATCATCCGAACCACCGCGAGGTGATCAGAGATCCACTCACTGGCGGGCCGAACCTCGGAGACTGGCGGGTCGCTCTCGACGGCCCGCAGGGCGCTTCGGGCATGGTGTTTCCGCGTCGGACAATACAATGGGGACACCGAGCCCGGACCGGTTCCGGAGACCTCAGCTAGATGGCTTCGCATTGCAGTTGCGGCAGTCCGCTTCCGGGCGGGGCCTTATTCTGCCCTCGTTGCGGACGCCCGCTAGCCCCGGGCGTCGGAGAGCCGGCAGACCCTTTCGGACAGCTCGGCGAACCGAGCGCGACCTCCTTCGAACCGGCCCGTCCGAGCAGGGAGGCCTACATTCGAGCGGCTCTGTTTCCCGCCTTGGGAGCGATGCTCCTGAGACTGGCGATGGGCGTCGCGAGTCCCTGGCTCGCGCTGTTTTCCTTTCTGGCGCCGGGAGCGGCCGGGTATGTCACCGTCCGCCTGTTCGAACAGCGGCACTCGGTGGTACGAAGCGGCTGGCAAGGTTGCGGTTTGGGGGCTGTGGCGGGCCTGCTTTGCTTCATTCCGTCGTTTCTCCTGCAGGTTGGGGTGATTCTGACCCAAGGCAAGGAGGCGGTCCTGGGACCGATGCGGGAACAGACTGAAAGCCTGCCCATGGCATCGGACATGGTGGAGTTCCTCGAGGATCCCGCCGTATTCGCGATGACAGTCGCTTTCGGCCTCCTGTTCGAAGCGATCTTGGTGGTCGGAATTTCCGGGGCGGGCGGCGCGATTGCAGCGACGACCGGCCGCTCGAATCCGGACCAGCTGCGACCCATCCAGTAGGCCTGCGAAGCCTCGATCCGGTGCCCCTGCGATATACTCACAGCGTGGAGTCTGCAAGGGCTTCCGAAACCTATACAAGGGCCGAAATCCGCCGGATCCTCGGGATCAACGAGAACAGCTTGCGCTCCTGGGAGCGCGTGGGCCTGACCGAGCCCAGGGACGATTACAGTTTCGCGGACCTAATCTCGCTCAAGACGCTGCAAAGCCTACGAGAGAACCAGATTCCGGCCAAGCGCATCCGCGAAGCGATGCAGCAGCTCCGTACCCGCCTTGCGAATGTCAGCCGGCCGCTGGACGAGCTCAAAATCGTCTCTGACGGCCGCCGCATCGCGGTAGAGCTCCCGGGCGAGAAGATGGAGGCGCTTACCGGCCAGATGCTCTTCAATTTCGAGGCGGAGAGACTGCGCCCCGTTTCCACGCTGAAACGGAAGGATCGAGAGCAGCAGCATGGCCGCGGCGCGCAAGGCGAAGAGTACTGGTTCCAGTACGCGCTGGATCTGGAACGGTCAGGCGCCCCGCCGCACGAAATCATCGAAATCTATCGCAAGGTCCTGGACTACAACCCGGAAGCGGCGGGTGCATGGGTGAATATCGGAACGCTGCACTACCGGCAGGGATTGCTGCAACTCGCCGAGAAAAGCTACAGGGAGGCGATCCGAGCCTATCCCGAATACGCCCTTGCCCACTACAACCTGGGAAACGTCTGCGAGGAGACGAGCCGGCTCGAGGAGGCTGCCGAGCACTACGAGTCTGCGTTGCGCTACCGCAGCGACTATGCCGACGCGCACTACAATCTCGCACTCGTCCATGAACGGCGCGAGCAATTCCTGGACGCCGCCAAGCACTGGCAGCGATATCTCGACCTCGACCCCACCAGCCCTTGGGCGACGGTGGCACGCCGCAAGCGCCAGCGGCTGCTGGGCTTCGCGGGTGACGACGAGTCGACACCGGGCGGGTCCTTTCGCAAACCCTTCATGGACGCGAACGATTAGGCGGCCCCCGCTCGGGCCGCGCACGCGTTCGCTACCATCGGCTTCATGGAACGGGGTCTCTCCGATGTCCGCACGCTGACCTTCGACATCTTCGGAACCGTTCTGGACCTTTCCGGCAGTCTCGTCCCGGCCTTGCGGGAATTCCTTGCCACGAAAGAGCCGACCATCGATGCTTCCAGAGTCTGGGAGGACTGGCGCTCTCGCCAGCGGCTGGAGCAGCATCAGGACACGATCCTCATGCTGGGCCATCGGGGGTACCTCGATTCAGCGCGCAGGGCTCTCGTTCACACCCTCCGGCGCCACGCCATCTCCCATGACGAGAACGACATTCTGTCCTTGCTGGACACGTTCTATCGCCTGCGGGCGTTCGACGATGCCCAGGGCGGGCTGGTCCGGCTCGGCGAGCGTTACCGCCTCGTGGCGCTTTCGAACGGCGATCGGCATCTGGTCGATCACCTGATCAGCCACAGTCTGGAGGCGGAGTTCGACCGGTGCCTGTCGGTCGATCGAGTGGGCCGCTTCAAGCCCCATCCCTCGGTGTACCGCACAGCCGCTGCGGAACTCGGGTGCGAGCCCGGAGAAATCCTCATGGTCGCTGCGCACGCGTTCGACATCCTGGGCGCGCGGGCCTGCGGCTATCGCGGAGCTTACGTGAACCGCTACGGACTGCCCTACGAGGACTCGAGCCTGCTCCCTGACCTGGAAGTAAGGGACTTCGAGGAGCTTGCCGACAGCCTTCTCGATGCATGAAGGCCACCACTCGAGCTCAGCGTGACTCCGTTACAACGAGGATCTGGTCTGCCAGCACATCTTCCAGTGTCTGGATCGTGCCGCTCGGCCAGCGGATTTCCACGCTTCGCACCAGCCGGCTCTCTCCAAGGCCGAAATGAACACGGCCGTCTGACGAGCTTGCGTAGCCAACGGCGGTAGAGACTTGGTTGTACTGCACTCGGTCGGTGTCGTCGGTTATGCGGACTCGCGCCCCGATCCCGGACCGATTGCTCGTGGTTCCCTTCAGGTCGAGGATCAGCCAGTTCCCCCCGTCGGACTCGTTGAACAGGATTTTCGCCCCGGATCCGATGGCCGAGACGACGGCGTCGACTCGGCCGTCGTTGTCCAAATCGCCGAATGCAGCACCCCGATGGGCGGCACGCTCTTGCATTGCCGGGCCGGCCCCTGCCCCGACGTCGCGATAGGTACCGTCCGAGCGGCGCTGGAATACCGCGTTCGGCAGCCGGTATGCGACGCTGCGGTACAGCCCCACGTTCTCGCTGACGTGCGAATTCGCCGCGAAGATATCCTTGTCCCCGTCGTTGTCGAAATCGTACGCGCCCGTGCTCCAGCCGGACATCGTGAATGATTCGAGGCCGATCTTGCTGGTATAGGTTTCGTCCGAGAACTCGCCGTCGCCCCGGTTGAGGAATAGCGGGTACGTCTCCCCTGCCAATGCCGTGACCGTCACATCCGGCGAACCGTCATCATTGAGGTCGCGGAAGTCCAGCCCCATGCTGGAGACTGGAATGCCGTCGCCGGTGAACGCCACACCCGCTTGCACTCCGACTTCCTCGAATCTCTCGCCCATCACATTCCGGAACAGGAAGTTTCGAACCGAATCGTTGGTGACGAACACGTCCACAAATCCGTCGCTGTCGTAGTCCGCGACAGCGGCGCTCATGCCCTTGCCAATGTGGGTGCCGATCCCGGTCGCATCTGTAACGTGCTCGAAGGTGCCGTCGCCCCGGTTCCGAAAAAGAGCGTTCGGCAGCCCTTCGTAGTGCGCAGGCGAGCAAGAGAGCCGCCGCCCCGGGTCGCCGCAAACCCGGTTTGTCTCCCAGGCCCAGTCGAGATAGTTAACAAGGAACAGGTCGAGTTTGCCGTCATTGTCGTAATCCAGCCACGCTGCTGCGACGGACCACGGCTTGGCTGGAGGGCTTCCCGCGTCCACTCCGGCACGTTGCGTCACATCTTCGAACCGGCAGGAGCCGAGATTCCGGAACAGGACATTGCGGTTGACACCCGCCACGTACAGGTCCACCCAGCCGTCGTTGTCGTAATCTCCAGCAGCGACGCCCATGCTGTATCCGGCAGCAGCGACGCCGGCGTCCGGCGCCACTTCCTCGAACCTCCTGGCCCCGAGGTTCCGGTAGAGGCGGTTGTGGAATGACGGGTCGACCTTCGCAAGTTCCGGGAAGCGCGCGCCGTTCGTGAAGTAGATGTCCAGGAGGCCGTCGTTGTCGCAGTCGAACACCGCGACGCCTCCCAGCGTCGAGTCCGGCATCGGCTTTTCTTCCGTGGTGCCGTTGTTCAGAATGAAGTCAACGCCCGGAGACTCCGATTCGAATCGAATAACCGAGGCCTCGTCCGGCTCACTGGAGGGCTGCTGCTCGGGCTGGCGCATCCCCACCCAGACGACCGCCAAGGAAACGAGCACCGCGGCTGCCAGAATCGCGGCTTTCCGCGTCGAGCGAGCATTTCGTGTTGGCGCGGGCTCGACGCCCGGCACCCGTCGTGCTCTAGCCGGTCTGGAAATGCGCTTCTTCTTGCTCACGCATCAAGCACCCAGATGCTGCACCGCAGCCACGTGGGGAGCTTCCATATCGTCCTGAAAGCCCTTGAAGTACAAGCCTTAACCGCCCGCCGATGTTGCGAAAAAAGCCGCGATCAGTGTACCATGGGGGCGCGGGGTCAGCCGGGTCGTTCGACTCGGAGTGCGGTTATTTCCCTTGATCTGACCGGACGGAATCCGTAAATCACTCAACCAAGGAACGCACATGAAGGAATCCCTGCATCACCAAGGGCGCCTTGCCGGATTGCTCGCGCTGTGTCTGCTGGCTGCGTCGCCAGTATTCGCGCAAAGCACGATCGGCAGCGTAAACGGCACAATCACAGACGCCACCGGCGCTTCAATACCCGGCTCTTCAGTCACGCTCTCCAACATCGGGACCGGCGTCGAGGTCACGTCCGAATCCAATGCCACCGGCCTGTTCGTGTTCGTAAACGTTCAGCCGGGCAACTACACGCTTCTCGTCGAGCAAACGGGCTTCAAGACCACTACCCTGCCGACGTTCAATGTCGGCGTCAACCAGACGGTGACGCAGAACATCTCCCTTGAAGTGGGAGCCGTGACCGAAACCATCGAGGTCCTGGCGCAGGCCGAGCTGCTGCAGCAATCCACCTCGGAGCTCGGCACGGTTATCGGCGTGAAGGCTGTCGAGGATCTCCCGCTGAATGGCAGGAACTTTACGCAACTGCTGACGTTGACTCCTGGCGCGACGCCGGTGAGCACTGCGCAAAGCAACGGCATCGGCAGTCACGACCTTGCCAATGTCGGCGTTCCCGGCGCATCCTTCTCGAACCCATCCATCCACGGCCAGTGGAACCGCATGAACATCCATTTGCTGGACGGGCTCAACAACACCAATTACATCGGCAACATGTACGTTATTCCTCCGATCATCGACGCGATCCAGGAATTCAAGGTCCAGTCCCACAACGACAAGGCCGAGTTCGGCGGCGTCCTCGGCGGCATCATCAACGTCATTTCCAAGACCGGCACGAACGAGTTTCACGGCAGTCTTTGGGAATTCGTCCGCAACGACGCGCTGAACGCTCGGGATCCGTTTGCCGACGAGTTCAACGTAAAGCCGGCCGCATTCCGGCAGAACCAGTTCGGTGCGTCCGTCGGTGGACCGATCGTGAAGAACCACACATTCTTCCACTTTGCGTACGAGGGCTGGCGCTTCGCCAACCCCAGGTCGAATCGGTACTACGTGCCGACCGACTCACAGCTCAACGGGGATTTTTCCGACTGGCCGACGGGACGTGACATCTACGACCCGCTAACGACCCGACCTGACCCCGCTTCCGGTGAACTCATCCGGGACCAATACCCAAACAACATGATCCCCTCGTCGAACCTGAACCAGTCGATGCAGACCTATTTGAGGGGCTACTATGACCGGCCTAACCTGACTGGTGATCCCCAGTTCAACGTGATTAACGGAGACGCAGCGACTAACAATGCGGACAACTTACAGGTCCGCGTCGACCATCAATTCAGCGAACTGGACCGGGCGTGGTTCCGTTACAGCAAGATCGACGGCGCCCAGCTCACGCCGACCACCCAGCTGATCAACGAAGTCGGCGAGTTCCCATTCTTCAACTACGGGGGTGGGTGGTTCCATAGCTTCTCACCGACGGTGATCATGGACCATAGCTTCGGCTATGCCAAGGAACCCTACCGCCAGGGAACGCTCCCGGACGACTCAATCGGGGACGGTCCCGCACTGGCGGCGGGCTTCGGCACCATCGAAGGTGTCGAGGCGATTCCACGGATCGCAATCGGTAGCGGCGGATTTGCCGGTGGCGATGTGGGAGCGCTGCGGCGTATGGAAGGCCCGCTGGAATTCCATTACGAGCAGTACCATTACACAGGGAACCTCAGCTGGATCCGAGGAAATCACACGCTGAAGTTCGGCGCGCAGACCCTGCGCCACACGCTGACTCCCAACCCCTTAGGCTCACTCAGCTTCAACTTCACCGAGGTGCCGACGCAAGGTCTCAGGCCTGCCGAAGTGGGGTCGACGGGTGACCCAGTTGCCACGGCCCTGATCGGAGTACCCTCGCAATTGTCCGGGGGGCTTCCCAGAAGAGTTTTCCTGGGCTACCAGACCTTCGGTGCCTACGTCCAGGACGAGTGGAAGGTGCGGCCCGACCTGACGCTCAATATCGGCCTGCGCTTTGACCATTTGATGTGGCCTGACGTGGAGACCGATTCGTTCAAGACGAACTACGATCTGGCCTCGGGCGGTTTCCTGATCGGTCTCGAGTCCATGCCCCCGCCGTGCAACGAAGTCGGTGTCGCGCCCTGCATACCGGGCAACGGCTTGGGTGACGTGCCGAACGGAGACAAGATCAGGCTCGCCGATCATCCCAGCATCGGACCGATTCCCTCGTGGGACAACTGGCAGCCGCGGTTTGGCATGGCTTGGAGCATGAACCCGACCACCGTCGTACGGGTTGGATACGGCATCGTGTTCGATCAGTTGACCGGCGTTAACCAATCATGGCAAGGCGGAATCGGCGGATGGCCGGATAACGGAGGATTCTTCGAGCCCACAAATGCGGTAGGCGAGCCGGTGCGCTTCGTCGACGAACTCCGCAACAAGCTGGGGAGCCCGCTTCCCGGCCCGCAACCTTGGGGTGACACCTGCTGGTGCGTCGACCACAACAACAAGAGACCGTTCGGTCACCAGTGGAACGTCGAATTGCAAAAGCAGGTCAACCAGAACCTGGTGCTTTCGGGAGGGTACGTAGGCAGCATCAGCCGTCGCCTCCAGATCACCGGTCTCGGCAACACGGCCAGGCCCGGCACCGGCAGTCCCGACGAGGTGCAAGCCAGAAAGCCCCAGCCGCACATGCCCACAGTGTTCTGGGGAGATGACCGGGGACGGTCCGACTATCACGGGCTGGAACTCAAGGCAGAACGCCGGTTCTCGGACGGATTCTCGTTCCTCGCGTCTTACACCTGGTCAAGGGCGATCGACAACGGGGCTAGCGGCTACTTCACTGCGGAGAACGGCCCTGGGGGAAGTTCGTATGTCCAGGATTTCTACGACCTCGAGAAGAACGTGGGGGTTGCCGGATACAACATTCCGCACTTCCTTTCGGTTTCTTCGGTCTGGGAGATTCCTGCCGGCAAAGGCAAGGGCGTCTTCAATCGCGGACCCGCCGCTTGGGTCCTAGGCAACTGGCACGCCAACAGTCTGTTCCAAGTTCGTAGCGGCCAGCCGATCAACATGGTGGTCGGCGGAGACGTAGCCAACATTGGCAACACCGTGGCTTGGTGGAGCTATATGCGTCCAAACGTGGTTGGCGATCCGAACGCTGGCGCGCGATCGTCAGCTCGCTGGTTCGATCCAGGTGCATTCGAGGTCCCTGCATTCGGCAGTTTCGGCAATGCGGGACGCGGGCTCGTGTACTCGGAAACTGTTACGGCATTCGACTTCTCCCTGTTCAAGCGGTTTGGATGGGGCGAGGGACGCTGGGTGGAAGTTCGCTCCGAATTCTTCAACATCTTCAATTTGGCGAACTACGGCTCGCCGGATTCCACGGTCCTCTCTCCGACTATGGGCAGGGTGTTTAACACCGTCTTGCCCATGCGCCAGGTGCAGTTTGGGCTGAAGATAATATTCTGAACTGTGCTGCGGGACCGGGCCTGGGCGTCCGGTCCCGCAGCTGACGAATCGTCGAGCGCAGCCCGCGAAAGTCGTGAGCCTTCGCACCGGAAATCGTCCCGCAAGCTGCGCCCCACAGCGCGATGATGACCCATGAGCCCGCTTGGTCGTGCGACTACTCCAGGCCGCACGAGGGTTTTCGCCCGTTGACAACGAGGGTTTCCCGCGGGCTTGCCCGCGTCATCGTCGTTGCGATGGTCGCCTCGCATTTGACGGTTGGGGCGCAAGCTCCGGCAACCGATGTCGACCCGCGGCTCTCCCAAGCAGCCCAGCTAGTACAGCAGGGTGCCATGAGCGAAGCGATTTCCTTGCTGGAAGCTGTCCTGGAGGCTCGGCCCCGCGACGTCGATGCGCTGCTGATGCTCGGCTCAGCGCTGTCTCTGGTACCCCAGCGCAACGAGGCCGTGAAGGCACTTCTACGTGCGATCGAGCTGAGCCCGGACGAGGGGCGTGTCCATGCTTCCGCCGGCGCGGCGCTGGCGCGGCTTGGAGAGCAAGACGCTGCCTTGGAAGTGTTCGAGAGGGCGATTTCGCTGGATCCCAGCCTGGGAGACGCGCACCTGAATATCGCCCTCATCCTAGCCGCCCGCGAACAATTCGATCGGGCCGCAGAGCACATGGCCAAGGCGCTGAGTCTCGAATCGGATCAAGGCAATCTGGCTCGTCTTCACTTTCTCAGCGGCAAGTTGCATTTCGAGAGAGACCGGCTTAAGGAAGCCGGTGAGGAGTTCGAGCGCTCCATCGCGCTCGACCCGCGGAACGCCGAAGTCCACCTCGCGCTCGGACTGGCCCGAAAGAGACTCCTGCGGGAGGACGAAGCCTATCCGATGTTCCAGCGAGCAGTCGACTTGGCCCCCGACAATGCCAATGCTCGCTACCAGCTGGCAATTGAGTTGCAGCGACGAGGTGACTACGACGCTGCGGCCGGGCAATTCCGCAAGGCGCACGAGCTGCAGCCCGACGATCGGTCAGTTGTCTACAATCTGACGCGCGCGCTTCACAAGGCAGGCCGTATCGTCGAATCCCAGCGATATCGTGAGACGCTGGCGCGCATGATCGCATCGGGCGACCGGGCTCGCGAAAACGAGTTCGAGATGGCGAGGCTCCACGGTGAAGGGGTGCGGCTAGAAAACGAAGGCAGCTACGCCGAAGCTCTTGACAGGTATCGGACCGTCCTCCGAATCGAGCCGCTCAATGTAGTCACTCGTCGAAACCTAGCGCTTGTGCTGTGTCGGCTTGGCCGGTGGGACGAGGGAATCGAAGAGCTCGAAGCGATACTGCGTGACAACCCGGACGACGCAGAAACCGCCCGAACCCTTTCGATCGTTCTGGACGAAGCGCGGCGAGCCCCGACGGAACCATCCTCGAGGGACGTCCGAGACCGATAGCCGGCCGACACGGTCCAAGGAATCCGGAGAGCGAGCAACCGGAGCCGAAGCAGGCAGCAGCTCTTGAGTCAGGGCACGGTGCTGGGGCGGTCACCTGTGTGTCGGTGGCGGGCACTCGGAGCGGCTCTGCACTCGAATATGCGCAACACAACCGTTGATTACGAGCCTACGATTCCCGTGGGAGACTGAGAGGCACGGCCATGGAACCGAAATCGTACGCGCCCCGTTTTGCAGCAATTGATTTCGAGACCGCCAACTCAGAATCGGACAGCGCTTGCTCGGTCGGTATCGCCATTGTGAAGAGCGGCCGGGTGGAGACATTGAAGACCCGGCTGATTCGCCCGCCAACCAGAGAGTTCGAATTCACGTATATCCACGGTCTGAAATGGGAAGACGTGCAGCAGGCTCCGACCTTCGACGCGGTCTGGGACGAGCTCGCTCCCTCATTGGTTGGTGCCGAGTTCCTGTGCGCCCACAACGCCCCCTTTGACCGGGGCGTACTCTACGCCTGCTGCGATCGCTACAGATTGACCCGGCCATCCCAACGCTTCCAATGCACCGTCGCGCTGGCGCGATCCCTATGGGGAATCTACCCGACGAAACTGCCCGACGTATGCAGGAAGTTGAAGATTCCGCTCAATCACCACGAAGCGGGTTCTGACGCCGAGGCCTGCGCACAGATCGTCCTTGCCGCAATAAGGCGAGGCTGGCGGTGGCGGCGCAATGCACGCAATAGCCGGAAGCCAGCCCGGAGAGGCCCCTACAGTCGATACCGCTAGCACGCCGAACTGCCCACGCTTGGTCGCTGGTCGACTCTTGGCTCGCCGGAATTCACGCCGAGTGCACCTCAAGATCATTGATTCCCGTAGCGTCGAATTCAAGGCCAGCGGCGCTTGTGCCCGAGGAATGCTTCCAGGGCGTAGACGTTACCGATAGGAGGCCTCGTCGTTCCCTGTCGGTCAAGTAATCCATTGCCGAACAATCGACGAAGAACTAAAGGGAATTCGAGATTTATCTGCCCTGCGGATAGCTCTGTTCACGCATTTGAGACTGCGCGAGCGCGACGGATCGGTTGAGCCTCGCCAGGGTTTCCCGGATGGCCGTTGAATCAACTTCTGGTGCGGTCGCGATAAGAAGCCGGGTCGACTCAACATCGGCAGCGTACCTTTTGACGCGCTTCTCGTAGCCGGCCACCGTCTTCGTACACATCAACGTGTATGGGCGGCCTCGTCTCTCTGTCTCGCATTCGAGATCGATTTCCGCATGCCGGATCTCATCCCTCAGGTGTCCCCGGATCTCCGCTCGCACGGGATATCTCAGCACCGTCGCGGTGCGGTCCCGGCAAAACGCCGAGATGCTGCGGCAATGCTCGCAGTCACACTCGATTGACGCGTCGATGCTCTTGTCTTCGGGTCCGGGCGGAGGGCTCCCGCTTCGAGCAAGCAAATGCCTGGAAGAGTACTCCCAGAGCGAGACAAGAGCTAGCCGGTTGCGTACCGGCTTGGCTCGGTCGCAAAGCTCCTTGAGCGCCCTTGGCAGGGTGCGATGCGGGTCCACGTGCTCCGGCCGAGATGCAATCAATTCAGCGGCTCGGGCCGCCTCGGCATTCAGGTCGAATCTGTCGCCTGCGAGAAACAGGTCACGTATCGCGCCGGGTCCTAGGGCCCTCGGCTTCTCGCGCCATCTCGAATACGGGCCTTTCTTCGGCTCTTCGAGAGCGCGTGGCAGGGCTTCGAACACGTATTCCGCGCCGGAACGAAGAAGGTCCTGCCCCCACCCGGCTCCCTGCTCTTCATGGATTTCGTCAAGCCGAACCAGCAGGTTGAACACTCCGCCGGAGTTCGCCGTTGCGTTGCTCGCAACGAACTGGGGCACGAATGACTGAAGACCTGCTGGTCCGACGGTCTCAAGAGCAGGCACAAGCAAGTCGTTCAAGTCCTCGTGATACTGCTTGGTAACGACAGTCTCTAGGAACCGTGCCGTCTGCTGTCTGTCACCCACGTCAGACAGGATGCGGAGCATCCGCAGCATGTTGTTTCCCCGCTGTTCCATGAATCGCTTGGAATCCTGGTAGGGAACGCTCGCGGGCCAAGCGTCGACGAGTTGCGCTACCAAGCGAGGCCCGACGGAACGCCCGTCTGTCGAAGGATTGATTCCCTCGATGGCGCGGGCCACGTAGTCCACGGCACCTTCGATGCTTCCTTCGGCAATTGCAGGGACGGCCCTGGACTTTGGCCAGATCACCAATGCCGCCCGTCGGTAGCTGCGCTCCATCGAAACGCCCTCGTTGCCGGTTGCCTCCATCAAGTACTGGTCGTCTGGCTCGACTTCGTCAAGGGCGCCCCGCGGCAGCGCTTCGCCTTTTCTCAGGGGAATCTCCGGAAGAGCGGCAGATGCTGTTCCTAGGCAATCGACCCAACCGCATAGCGTGTAGGTCCCGCCGTAGACTTCCACGATGGGAGCTGAATCGTCTGGTTCACCTCCCCATCGGTCGTAGACGACTTCGTAGTCCGGGAGTCCTTCTTCCTCGATGCACAGAATTGCCAAGTGCAATGCACAGTCGGCGATCTCAGCAGCCCTCGCAAGCGTCCGAGCAACCGAAGCATCGATTCCTTTCGTCGAATCGACCCCGAGGCCAGCTTCGCTGTAGTCGTGCTCTAGGAGCCACACGAGCTTGTTGGGATGCACTTCCGTAGCGGCCCATGCGGAAAGGATCCGCCCGGCCTCTTGCGCTTGTAGCGAATTGTCAGGGGAGATGGCGGGAATCGAACGGGAACCCGGTTTCAAGACAAGGTTGTACACGAGCGACACCCGATGGCCGGCTCGCACTGGCTTGGTTGAATGGACGCAGTCGGCGTAGAAGGCGGCGAATGCCACCTCACCTGGATCGTCGACGCACATGTCGATGACGGACTCCCGGTCCTTATGCCGGACTACGAGCTCGCCGCCTTCTCCCTCTACTGGAAGGGAGATTACGAGCGTGGCGACCATTCGATCGACCTTTTCTGTGTCGCGATGACTGGAGAAGAACCCCCCGGTTTCGTAGACGAGCAGCTTGTAGAGCTGGGCGCCGATACCGTCCCCCGGCAGACCCAATTCCTCCGCCACGTAGTTCAAGATCCAAGCAAGCGTCTGGTCCCAACGGGAACCTTCGAACCGGACATGACTGGCACCGATCTGCCAGCAGTCGCGTACCGACCTGTCGAGGATCGTTGCCTCCCCACGCCCGTAGGGTGCCCTATCGGCGGCCTCGATCAACGACTGGGCTTGGGTCAGCAGGATTGGGAATGCGATCGTTCCAACTGTCTCCACGCTCATGCGAGGCGGTGGCCTCTCAATCCTTCCCTCTGCAAAGTAGTCGCCGCTCCGGTCAATCGACGTGAGAATCTCTTCCAGCTGGGGATGATGCTCGTTGTACTCGATGGCGGGCCCAGTCAAGTGGGAGGCTCCTTCCTTGTTTGCACGGACGCTTCGATCCGATTTGCTCGGAGCCGAGGCGAGCCCCATTCTCCCAACTCTCGGCGCGAACCGATGGGTTGCCGGCGGCCTTGGAGTCCGATGCCCTGCTGACCATGCCTTGGAAGGTCTTGCTGGAACCGCAAGTTCCCGGCAACGATGCAATTCGGACTTGGTAGACGAGTTCGAGTCAGCTCAAGCGGGGCTTCGTCACAGTTCGCTCGCCGAGGTCTCAGCGGCGACGGACTGTCAGGACGTTTGGAAATCCCCGGGAGGGACCGGGAGCGCGGGCCAATGCGAGCACGTTCGGCCCGGACGGGTCTGCCACCGAGGCGCAGGACAGTCCTTCCATGCTGAACCTGTCCCCCCGGATTGAGCTAGAAGCGAGCCCCATTGTGTGGCCGGCAAATTTCGATCTTCGCGGTTCCCGGGATGCCGTAGCGCGCATTCAAGGACCCGTCTCCGCGCGACAGGATGCGTGCAAACGGCTGACCGACGGGCGACCATGCACTGGAAGTGGATAGACTGATGGCTACCAGCACCCTAGGTAGCGCCGCTGGCGGAACGGGCTGGCGGCCGTCTCGACCGCTCTTGGATCTTTCGAATTGACGGGTTCCAATGACCGAAATGCCATGAACCGCCGCGACTTCGTATCCAGATCCGCTCTCGGTGCCGCAGCGCTCGCAGCGGGCTGCGGAGAGGACAACGGAACCCCGCCCAACGTAGTGGTCTGTTTCACCGACCAGCTGCGTCCGTTTGAGATTGGATGCTACGGGAATCCGGTGGTGCGGACACCACACATCGACCGATTGGCCGCTGAGGGCTTTCAATTCGATGTCGGCATCACGAACAGCCCGGTCTGTTCTCCTGCCAGGGCCACCTTGCTGAGCGGCCAGTACGCGAGGACGTGTACCGGGTCGATCCGGAACGTCGGTTCGATCGGCGACGAGCGCACTCGGCTTCCTGATCCGACGCTGGCCGAAGTCCTGGCCGATGCCGGCTACTCCACCGGCCATATCGGCAAGTGGCACCTGCATGTCGACCCATTCCTTCTGGGATTCGACTACGCTTACTACCCTGTCGAGATTCCCCATCGCTACTACGGACGTGCGATGCGCGAGGCCACTCGCGCGCACGGCAAGCTCTCGACCGCGACCGGCGAGGATGCTGTTGTCGAGGATTTCATGCCCCACGCGGCAAGCGGGAAGATGCGAGAGTACATCCGCAAGAATCGGGACCGCCCGTTCTTCCTGAACTACTCGGTGTCGCTACCGCATATGCCGATTGGTCCAGGCAACATGCCGGACAAGTACGTTGACATGTACACCAAGGACGACGTGCTGCTCCGAGACAATGTCTTCGATTCGAACGGCGAACTTCACCGTGACGAATGGTGGTTCAAGGTCTACACCAAATGGGACTATTTCTGGAGGACAAGAGGAGGAGCGCCGGACGCTCCCGGCGATACATTGCCGGACGGATTTGATCTCAACGACCTTACCGCCTACTACTATGGCGCCGTGACCTGCACGGACGACTTGGTCGGCGACCTGATGAATGCACTGGACGAGAACGGCGTCGCGGACAACACCGTCGTCGTGCTCTCTTCCGACCATGGGGAACTCCTAGGGAACCATGGCACCTACAACAAGGACCGCTTGTACGAAGAGGCAATCCGCGTTCCCATGGTCTACCGGTACCCGAACGGATTCCAGGCAGGCGAGACCTCGGCCCAGGTCGCATCCAATGTGGATATCGCCCCGACGGTTCTGGACGCTTGTGGCCTGACTGTACCCGCCCACATGCAGGGACAAAGCCTCCTGCCTGTGATTACGGGGGGCAGGCGGTCCCTCGATCGCGACTACTGCTTCGTCGAAGCGGCCGGCTATCAAGGCGTTTCTTACGCGATGCCGTATTCGATGATGGGGATTCGGTCGCCTTCCCACAAGTACGGCATCGAGGTCGACGAGGATGACCGGATCGTGCGGAACGACAAAGCAGTCTTCCACGACTTACGATCCGACCCCTACGAACTCGACAACTTGGCGGGACGAGACGCGCAGGCCAAAATCGGATACCGGTTGCGCGAAACACTGCTCGAGTGGCACCGGTCAACGCCCTGGCTCGAGGTATCGGACGAATTGCCGCACCTTTGACTCGGACCAACCGTCCAGTCTCTACTTCAGGTCTGTAGCTGTTTCCTCAATATGGGTGTAATGCGGAATCGAACATCATCGGATCGTCGATCACGCGTCCTTGCCATGCTCGCCCTAGTTGCTGCGGGCGAAATGGTCTACAGCCTGCCACATCATTTGACGCGCTATTTTCGGCCGTCCGTTCGAGAGGTGTTCAACTTTTCGAACACAGACCTGGGCGACATATTCGTGCCTTACGGCATCGTTGCGATGCTCTGCTATTTCCCTGGGGGAATACTCGCCGATCGTTTCCAGCCACGTAAGCTCATGACGGTTGCCCTCGTCGCGACAGGCTTGGGCGGCTTCTATTTCATGACTCTGCCAGGAGTCTTGGGAACGTCCGTTCTGTATGCGTATTGGGGCGCTACAAGCGTACTGCCGTTCTGGTGTGCGCTGATCCGGGCAACGCGGATGTGGGGCGGGCAGGTCGCCCAGGGGCGAGGATTCGGGTTCCTAGACGGTGGCCGCGGCCTTCTGGCCGCGATGTTTGCAAGCCTTGCCGTAGCCCTGTTCAGTGCCAAGATCGGGGCGGACCCGACCATTGCTAGTGCCGACGAACGCGCTCAGGCGTTTCAGCTGGTCGTTTTCTTTTACAGCGCCCTGACCCTCGCCGCCGGAATGGTCGTCTGGCTGTTCATACCGGATTCCCCTTTGACAGAGGAGCGATCTGCCCTGACAGCTTTGTCTGATGTGCGGGCTGTCCTGAGGAATCGCTCAGTGTGGCTACAGGCGATTATCGTCGTTTGCGCCTACTGCGGTTACAAGGGACTGGACAACTATTCGGTGTATGCCTACGACGCGCTCGGAATGGACGAAACGAGTTCCGCTCGGTTCACCGCGACATTCGCGTACATCCGGCCAGCCGGAGCGATCGTGGCTGGATTCGTGGGTGATCGGTTCGGTATCGCCAAGGTCATTGCGGTTCTGTTCTCGTCCCTCGTGGCCAGCTACACGATGCTTGCCGTTCTTGATGCGAGTCCGAGTCTACTCTTCTTGGTCTATGCCAACCTGCTGGTTTCGGCCTTCGGGGTATTCGCTTTGCGAGGCGTTTACTTCGCCTTGCTTGAAGAGACTCGCGTACCCGGTTCTCTGACGGGTGCCGCCGTCGGCTTGATCTCCGTCTTGGGCTACACTCCCGACATCTTCTTCTACCCGATCGCGGGCCGTCTGCTGGATGCCGCGCCCGGCATTGCGGGCCACCAGAACAGCTTTCTCTTTCTCGCGGGAATTGCGACTGCTGGCCTTGCTGTGACCATCTATCTCTACCGTGGGGCACGCCGGACGGCTGTGCCTGGCACTGGCCGGGGCATCGCGAACGCTTGAACGGCCCCCTTGCGGCGGTAGTTGGGCCGAGCCCAGTCGCCTATCCCGCCAGCTTCTTGCAGAACTATTTGTACTTGACCATCCGGCCCGGCCCAGAGACAGGGCGCCCCGTCCCCGTCCAGGCACGCGTCGTAGTCCAATCACCCGCAAACCCGGCAGGCCCTCAGCGCCGCCCCAGCGACTGCACGGGACGAGGAAACAGCCATTGACCTCTCCGAAACCGCATCCATCAAGACTCAATAACGTTCCTGACGCGCTCGGTAAAGGCCATTGGTAATGCACCCGGTGATGATAGGATCATGTAGCCATTCAGGTCACATCATGAAGGAAAATGCCATGGAATCGAACCGGAAGGGAGCGCTGGCTCTCTCCATTCTGGCGTTGGTCATGTCGGCGAGCGGGGCTGTCGAGGCCAAGACAACTGCCAGCCAGGTCAGGGACGATGCAAGCCTCGAGGCCTTCACCTTGGGGGCGAAGGCGGAAATCGAGGCGATCACGGACATAAACGAAGGAGCAAGCCTCAGGGAGAGGCTGAGAACGGAGGGCGACTGGAAGTCTGGATCGATGTTCCTCATCATCTTCCTCCCTACCGGGGAGCCGTTCATCCACGGGAACGATCGCACGGCGGAGAGCAAGAATCTGCTGGGTGTCGTGGACGACAACGGACTCAAGGTCGTCGAGGAACTCCTCGCGGCCGCTGCCCGAGGCGGCGGTTTCGTCAGGTACCACGACGGGGAGCCGAAGACGGCATACGCTGTCACGTACACCTCAGGGATCACCGGAAGACGATTCGTGCTGGTCGGTGGCTACTCGCAGGACGTCTCCCATGTCCCAATCCTGATCCCGGACCTGCCGAAGCCGGCCGTCACCGCATCGCAGGTCAGGGACCGCGAGACACTCATCACCTTTGTCGAGGAAGCGGCTAGGGTATACAGCGAAGCCCTGTCCGAAGGCTACAGCACCCTTACCGGGATCAAGAACGCCTTCCGGTTGGAAGGGGGAGACTGGAAGTCAGGATCCATTTACCTGTGGGTCGTGAGCGGCGGGGGCGTCATCCTGTTTCACGCAACCGAGCCATTTCGCGAAGGCAGGCCCACCGACCTGACGAGGACGGACGTCAACGGAGTGAGGTTCGCCGAGGAGCTGCTCGGAGGTGCGCGGCGCGAGGGTCAGAAGTTCCTGCAGTACCACTACGACGATCCCACCATCGTGGGAGACGAGGACACAGGTTCCCCGAAGCTCGGTTACGCGGTGAGCTTCTCGGTGCCCAACTCGCAGCAGAAGGCCGTCATAGGCTCCGGCATCTACCTCGGCAGCTCGGGAACGATAACGAGCGGCTGCAGTGATCGCAACATTGCTGCGAGGGCGGTGCGCACGCAGAGGGACATCCAGGCGCTTGTGGAATGCGCGGCGGTGTACCTGGACGAGCACGGCACGGCCGAAGCCCGCCGCGCCTTCAACGAGGACGAGCACTGGAAACACGGATCCATCTACGTCTTCGTTGACGGCATCGCCAAGTCGGGCACGGAGGCGATGACGTTCGTGTTCCCGCCGGACCCGTCCCGCGAGGGCCGGCCTTGGGGCGAGGCGATCGACGACTTCGGGACGGACCTCTACTACGAGGTCTACCGGATGATGCAGGCGGTCGATGCCGGCTGGACGTACTACTCGTTCCCCGATCCGGCGACCGGTAGGGACGTGCCGAAGGCCTCCTACATCATCGAGGTCGACTGGGACGGGGAGCCGGCGGTGATCGGGGCGGGGATCTACGCTCGCGACTTGCCGGGGACCTGCTACGAGGACGAGGTGAGCGCGGCGGCTCTGGGGGCCGACCCGAGTGCGGAGACCCTGCGGGAGTTCGTGCGGTGCGCGGCAATGGTGGTGGAGTCGGACGGCTACTTCGCGATGGAGGAGCTGGAGGGCGACGGCCGCTGGACGGACGGGGCGCACTACGTGTACGTGCTGGACCTGATGGGCAACCAGGTGATGACGGGCAACCGGGTGCGGGTCAACGGCACGGCCCCGCACGAGTGGGGGCGCGGACGGTTGCACGGGGACCAGTTCGGCGGGCGCGACATGGCGGACATGGGCAGGACGTTCGGGGAAAGCTACGTGTACTACCGGTCGTACAACCCGCGGACGGGGGCCTACCAGGCGAAGGTGGGCTTTCTGAAGCGGGTCGTGGCGCAGGGCGTGCCGCTGCTGGTGGGTTCGGGCTACCACGTCGGGCCGGAGCCGGCGGCGGCCGGGCCGGGCTGCGCGGACAACTACGTGACTGCAGCGGCGGTGCGCACGCAGGCGGACATCCAGGCGTTCGTGCAGTGCGCGGCGGAATACGCGCTCGAGCACGGAGAAGAGGAGGCGCGGCGGGCGTTCAATGAGGACGTGCGCTGGAAATCGGGGCGGACCTATGTGTTCGTGGACGGGGTCCAGCCGTTCGGGGAGGACTCCCTGACGCATGTGTTCCCGCCGGACCCGTCGCGGGAGGGGTCGGTTTGGGGGACATCGATCGATGGCTTCGGGAACGATTACTTCTACGAGCTGCACCGGATTCTGTCGCTGGTGGACGAGGGCTGGATCTACTACGCGTTCGACAACCCGGCGACGGGGCAATGGCAGCCCAAGAGCTCGTACGTGATGGAGATCGAGTGGAACGGGGACCGGGCGGCGATCGGCGCCGGGATCTACTCGCGCGACTTCCCGGGGACATGCGACCCGTCTGACGTCACGGCTGCAGACCTAGCGGCCAACCAAGGCTACCAGAGGCTGCAGGAATTCGTGCGCTGCGCGGCGATGCTGGTGGAATCCTCGGGGTACTTCGCAGGTCCGGTCCTGTCAGCCGACCCGCGCTGGAATTCCGGCCCGATCTACATTTTCGGCATCAATACCGAAAACGGAGTAGTCGAATTCAGCGGCAACCCCAGCAGCTTCGCAACATCGCGGCGGATTCCGGAATTGCTCTTCGACGGGCGCGATGCAGTTGAAGCCGGCGAGCTGTTTGGGGAGACGTTCTGGTACTACAACTTCAACAATCCATCGACGGGCGAAGTGGAGTCCAAGGTGGCGTTCGTCAAGCTTGTAAAGGCCCAGGGCATTCCGCTGCTCGTCGGTTCCGGCTACAACCCCTAACCCAGGTGTACCGAGCTCGTGATCTTCTTTCTCTGAATTGAAGACGTAGACCCGTCTCATCAACACTGATTTTCACGGCAGATAAAGGGCTAATCGGGAGGGGCGGTCGGCGGGTTCAGGTGCGGGAGGCACCGTTAAAGGCGAGGCGCCGGTTGCCCAGCCACGGCAAGGGCTCGGAGGGCTCCGAGCCAAGCGCCTCGATCAGCGCCGGCAGATTGCGCTTCTTCTTCAGTGAGACGGTGCACAGCTCGGGTCCGAGCTGGATATCGGCGGCGGTCTCGAGCAAGGACTCGAACAGCGTGCGGGCCGTGCAGTGGCGATAGCCCGCCGGCAGCTCGAGGGCCAGCAGGCGGTAGAGGTTGTAGGCCAACACGGTCATGGCGAGGTCGAAATCGACCTTGATCACCATCGAGGAGGAGAGCCGGTTGAGGTGAAAGAAGCTGAGTTGGGCGGAGATGGCCTGCTCGACGAGCCAGCGGCGGGCGTAGCGGCGGAGCAGGGTGGCGAGGCTGGAGTCGAAGTCGTTGGTGATCAGCAGGGCGGGCCGGCTGGCCCCGTGCAGGACGGCGATCTGGCGGATCTCGCCGCCGTAGTGGCGCAGGGGGGTGATGGACTCGACGACTTCCAGCAGGCGGGTGCCTTGGTGGACGGGGACGCGGATCTTGCGGCGCTGCTCGGCCGGGGCGTCCTGGGCGGCGCGGACGAGGTGGCGGCCGCGGCGGCGGACGGTGACGAAGCGGATGCCGGCCTGGTCGAGGCGCTGCAGGCAGGCGTAGGTGGTGAAGCGGGAGTCGAAGACGAGGAAGCGGAGCCGGAGGCCGCCGGCATGGGAGAAGTCGAGGAACTCGAGCACGGACTCGGGGCTGGAGGCGCGGCGGATGGAGGCGTCGGAGCGGAGCAGGAGGCCGGAGTCGGGATCCTGGGCGAGGGCGGCGGAGAAGCCGGTGAGGGCGCGGCCGCGGGTGGCGGCCCAGTGGTTCTCGAGGGTCTGGTCGTCGCCCCAGTGAGGCAGGGTGGTGAAGTCGAGATTGGCGGAGTCGGAGAGCAGGTCGCGCGCGGCGAGGAGGCGGGCGAGGGAGGCGAGCAGGCGCTGGTTCATGTTGCGGGTGGTGCGGTCGGAGTAGGAGGAGAACCAGGCGGCCTTGGGCAGGACGTTGAGGCCGGCGAAGAGGCCGGGGCCGCGGTCCATGCACCAGACGTCGTCGGCGCTGTAGCGGCGGATGTTGGAGAGCTTGAGGGCGAGGAAGCACAGGACGGACTGCAGGGGGGAGAGGGTGGAGGTGCCGGGATAGCCGGCGCTGTGGATGGCCTCGTCGAGGCCGTAGCGGCGCAGCAGCGGGAGGAAGCAGAGGATGCCGGCGGCGCGAGCGGACTGGAAGCGTTCGGCGTGGTCGGGGAGGAGGGGCACGGACTCGGGCGCACGGTGGGGAGCGGGACCGGCGGCAGCCCGTGCGGCCTGGGAGCGGCGCGGGAGGCGGGCGAAGCCTTCGCTGTCGAGGATCGCGCGGATGGCGCGTTCGCTGGGGGAGTGTGCGGAGGAGGCGTCGAGGCGGGCCTTGATGTCGGGGACGGAGAGGTTGAGCTTGCGGAGGCGGACGATCTCGTCGTGGGTGGAGGCGGAGGGGGAGAGCGGGGGCCGGCCGCGGGGCAAGGGGGAGCGGAAGAAGAAGCTGGCGGGCTCGGGGAGGGAGCGGAAGTCGCGGACGACGGAGTAGACGGCGTGGCGGGAGCAGTCGAAGCGGCGGGCGATCTCGCGGGCTGGGAGCTGTTCGACGAAGAAGGCGCGGAGGATTTCGTAGCGGCGCTGGCGGGGATGGGAGGGCTGGAGGAAGAAGGCGAGAGGATGGGAGCGGCGAGCGGGGGGAGGCGCGTCGGTCATATTAGGCATTATATAGCATGTGAAATAAGATATCAGTCTTTCTAAAACTCTACCCTCCGGTCCAGTACGAGGGGATAACCCGTTGTATTTCAGTCAAATCTGGCCGCTGAGCTCCATTTCGCAAGCTGCAATTGGATCGATACATCGATCAGATGAATTGATATGATGCCTACACCGAGCAACAGGCAAAACTGTCTAGGAGCGCGTGCAATCAGTTGATGTCAAAGGACTTAGAATCAGAACCCGGGGCGTCGCCCCGCCCGAGCACTCTACGTGGTTAGGCCCTAATAATGCCGTGAAAATCAGTGATCAATGTACTGCAAGTCATTGATATAGTGGAAGTTATGACTTTTGTTCCGGCCGGGTCCGGGCGTCTGGCCGCCTGTGGTTCCTGTATGACCCATAGACATGGCCAGGCTCGTCAAGAAAGTCATCCACGGCCACCCCTATTGCAAAATATGTGCGCGAATGCCGACGCGTCGACGGCAAGCCCAAGATCGTATTCCAACCTACCTCGGCCGCGCCGAGTCCATCGCCGCCAAAATCCAGGCTGCCGCCCCCCAGTCCGCTTCCTCGGCCGTCCGCGAGTTCGGTGCCTGTGCCGCCCCATTGGCGATGACTTAGTCACGGAGACGCATTGACTTGAGGAATTCGGGTTCGCTTCCGAAATTCGGCGGCGTCAGGCTGCAGCTGCACGTGCGACTCCGCCTGTCTTGCGGTTCCTCCACTTCGTCGCGGGCTTGCGTAAACGGCGCGGGTAGGAGCGGTCGTGACGCTGCCCGCGGCGGCGCGTCCCGATCCCGTCCAGGATCCGCTGCAGCACAACGCCCACCGTTTTCGCGCGCTCCAGAAAGCGCCCTTCGAGATTGCGCCCCACCGTTTGCCGCGTGTGGCGGAAGTTAGCCAGCGCCCGTCCGGACTCTCGCGGAAGGCCTCCTCGCTGTAGTCCGCGAACAGCCGGGAAAGTACTGCCAGCGTGAAGTGGGCGCACAGCTCCCGTCGCTCCAGCCGATCCTTGCGGCCCTTGAACTCCTCCACGACGAGCATGGTCTTGCTGATCTTTCAGCACTCCTCGATGCTCCAGCGGCGACGATAGAGCCGAGCGAGGTCCGGCCCCCGGTAGAGCGCTCGGCGTCGAGCAGGATGGTCCAAAGCGAGCAGACGGTCTTGCTGGCGGTGTACTGGACCAGTCGCGCGCGCTGGGGACGCAAGTCGGTCTCGGGCTGATGGCGCCGGGCGTTACCGGTCGGTGCGAGGGGTCACGACCGCCTCGTGGCGGTCGGATTGGATGAAGGCTTAGACGCCGCCCAAGCGTCGCTCTGCGGGCGGAAGACGGCGTTCAGGCCTGAGTGCGGTTTCCGGCAAGAGGTTCGAAGAACCGCGCGCTGACCGTGAGTAAACGGGGCGGCTGACGGAATCGGCAATCGGGACGCACTCGGCAAATGCCGCTGCGAGGGGAGCTTGCCAGCTGTTCTACTGGCGGGACAGGAATCGAGAGGCCGCCTTCGTGCTACGCGACCGCAACGAGCTGGCCTTGATCGAGGTAAAGGGCGGCAAGCCACGGAACAGCGTGTAGGGCATGGAAGCCTTTGTCGCTGCCCACGGCGCGGCTCGCAGGGTGCTGGTCGGGGGCGACGGTGTCCGCCTCGAAGAGTTCCTGATGCGAGCGCCACGATCTTGGCTGTAGGCTCGGGCGCACTCGTACTAGTTCGTTCCCGAGGCGGACGGGTCTCATACCGAAGCTAGGCCCTGTACTGGACAGCTTTCCGTTGCGCGTAGGGGGCCGGACTCGGAATTTCCCGCCGGTCTGCGGTAGCTTGGTCTTTATGTCGATTGATCGTCGAGACTTCCTTGGCATGTTGGCACTGCTTGGCGCAGCGGCGCAGGCTGCAGCCCAAACGGGCGATCCGGAATCGGAATCCTACGAACAAGTCCGGAGCAAGCTCGAAGGCACAAAGATCCTGCTCGTGCCTTACAGCCACAACGACTTCTCCTGGTTCGCATCCGAGGCCTGGCATTGGGAGCGCGCGGCCCTGATCGACGAGCGAGCTGTCGAGATCATGCGCCGTGACGAGAACTTCAAGTGGTTCATCGATTGCAGGCTGGAGCGGATTGACCGAACTGCCGAGCTCAAGCCGGAGATACTAGCCGAACTGAAGGAGCTTTCGAAGGCTGGCCGCGTCGGAATCTCTGCGGGCACCGTCGCCAACAACGACAACCCTTTCAACGAGCCCGAGGCCGTCATTCGGAACATGACTCTGGGGCGGAAGTTTTTTGAGCGGGAGTTCCCCGATGCCAAGCTCGATGTGGCCTGCTTCATTGACATCCATCCCGGCCACACCCAGATGCCGCAAATCTTGCGCAAGGCCGGGTACAGCTACTACCGATTCACGCGGCCAATCTGGGCGCTCGACCGCAAGGGATACAAGCGCGAGTTCGTCTGGGAAGGCCTCGACGGCAGCGAGGTCACGCTGACCTACGGCCCTTACGGCTGGCTTGCTGGCGGCTGGGGCATGGGCAAGGGACCGGGAGGCTATCTCGACGAACTGAACGGATACAAGGAGAACTGGGAGGGTGCCGTGCGCGCCCTGTACGATTCTTCGCTCCGGTTCCTCATGCCGGCCAGCGAGACCAAGGTCATCTGGCTGCCGGTCGGGCTGGACCACACGCTACCGCTGTCTCTGCCGACCTACAACACTGCAGTGGACGGAGAACCGACGCTCGACCTCCCCGGCTTTGTGAGAGCCTGGCAGCAGCGCGAAACGGTGCCGCTGCGGTTCGTTACTCCCACGGAGTACTTTGCGGAGCTGGAGAAGTCCCGCGACCTGATCCCGCGATTCAGCGGCCCGGTTGATCCAGTCGGATGGCCGTTCTGGTACGGGCAGTGCGGCAGCCGAGGCCTGGATAACTGGCGCGATCGCGTCAATCACGAGCTTGTCGAAGCCGAAGTCTACAGCTCCTTCGCTTCGTGCGCGGGTTCAGAGTACCCGGAAGCGAAGATCGAGGAACTTTGGAACGAAGCGCTGACTCTCTATCCGCACGATGGCCTGTACGTAGGGGACGAGGACATGCCAGATGCCATCGAGATCGGGAGAAACGTGACCTTCCAGGCAGGACGGTTGCGCAGGGAGGCGATGCGCCTGCTGACCCATCGCATCCGGACCGAAGGCGATACCCAATCAATCGCGGTCTTCAACCCCCTCGCGTGGGATCGACGCGAAACGATCGAGATCAAGGCCGTATTCGCCGAGCCGAGGGCCACCAAGCTCAAGGTTCTGGCTCCGGATGGAAGCGAACTGCGCCATCAGCTGCTCCGTGTCCGACACTTCAACAATTCCAGCGAGCACCTTCCCCCAGGTGCCAAGAACACCTACAAGGAGGCGTGGCTCCTGGTCAATGCGAAGGTTCCGGCCCTCGGCTACACCACATTGAGCGTGGTTCCCGCCGAAGGCGACGAGGAACCTGCGTATCCGGACGAAGCCGTCAGCGCCCTGGAAGACGACTTCGCCAGGATCGAGCTCGGTGCCGAGGGAATCCTCGAGATTCGCGACAAGCGCCGGGACGCGGCCTACCGCGGCGCCGGAAACCCCGTGTTCTACAAGAATGACGATCCTTGGCCCTGGCATGGAGGCCCGGTGACGGGCGAGGAGCGCATTGCGGAAGCCCGTTGGCGCCTCGTCGAGGACGGTCCCTTGCGTACGTCCGCCAGGATGGAAGGCCGAATTGGAAACCACGGAGTCGAACTCACCGTCTCGCTCAACCACTCTGCCGAACGGATAGACTTCGCTCTGGAAATCGATAGCGTCGGCGGCTCCGGGTACTTTGCTGCCAACGCGGTGTTCGACTTCGACGCCATTCCGACAGCCGGGATACCCTTCGGCGCCGAGCGGCGGGACCTCTCCGGCGAGCCGTGGGGGGACGGCACCGATCCGAACGAGGAACTGCTGCGAAAGAACGTGTTCTTCGCGCATCACTGGGTCGACTACAGCCACGAGGGCAAGGGCCTGGTGATCCTCGGTGCCGAGGGCAAGAGGGGCTGGCTATTCCATCCCGAGACACGCTCGCTCGAGCATATCCTGATGATGACAATCGAGCCGCGAGGGGAAATGGAGAACCTGTTCGCGAATCCATACTTCACCGGCCAAGGAAAGCACAGCTTTCACTATTCGCTGGTTCCGCATGGGGGGGACTGGCGCGCGGCGAGAATTCCCCAGGTCGCGGACGAGCAAATCCACCCCTGCCAGTACCGGCACGTCTATTCCCGCAAGGGAGCCGACCTGCCCTCGGAGAGGAGCTTCGTCTCGGCAAGTCCCTCCAGCATCGCGGCTTCAAGCTGGCTCTACCGCGACGGCGGATACGAGATCCGCCTCCACGACACCGCCGGTCGGAGCGGGCAGGTGAGGGTCGAACTCCCGATAGCCGCCAAGTCCTGCCAAGCCGTGGACTTTAACGGTCGCCCAATGGCATTGCCGGAAATCGCCCTTAGCGGGAGCACCGCCTCATTCGAGATCGATGCTTGGGAAATTGTCACGCTGCGTTTCGAAGCCGAGTCGTAGCGGCTGGCTAAAGGCATCGGTACCAAGGAGGCGCACTTGTCCGAAATAGACGCCATGGGATCCTTCGATCTCAGTGTGTTTTCGGGCTACTTCGTGGTTGCCCTGGCGATCGGCTTCTGGGCCGGGCGAAGGAAGAAGGAGTCCTCGCGCGACTTCTTTCTCACGTCGGGCACGCTCTCGTGGGCGGTGATTGGATTCTCGACGATCGGAGCTTCGCTCAGCACCGAGCAGCTTGTCGGGGTGGTCGGCTACGCCTACACGCACGGCATGGCCGTCGCCAACTGGGAGTGGCTCAACTTCGTGGGCTACAGCCTGCTGGTCGGTGTTTACCTGCCTGTGTACCTACGCAATCGCATCGTGACGATGCCGGAGTTCCTCGAGCTTCGCTACAGCATCACCGTCCGGCGCATGTACGCCGTGATCAGCGTGATCAGCTACGTCTTCATCAATCTAGCCGGCGTGATCTTTTCCGGAGCGTTCCTGCTGGAGCAAATGCTGGGCATCCCCTTGCAGGCCGGCATCTGGGGGCTCGCGATCCTGTCCGGCACCCTGACCGTCTACGGCGGCATGAGCTCGGTTGCCTGGACCCAGGTCTTCCAGTCCGCCCTGCTCATCGCCGGAGGGCTGCTCGTTTTCTTTCTCGGCCTGAACGAGGTGCCGGGAGGGTGGCAGGCCATCGTCGGATCGGGCGCGCGCGCGAATCTCGTCCTTCCGGCGTCGGACCCGGACCTTCCTTGGACAGCCATGGTCGTGCTGGCCCTTTCGACCGGTCCCTGGTATTTCTGCACGAACCAGTACATCAACCAGAATTCGCTCGGCGCGAAGGACGAGTGGCATGCCCGCATGGGCATCGTCCTGGCATGTTTCCTTGGAGTCTTCACGGCTCTTGCATACGTATTTCCCGGCATGGTGGCCTACGCGATCCGGCCGGATCTGGCGACCGGGGACGAGGCACTCCCGTTCCTGATCAAGACAGTGATTCCGGTTGGCCTGCGGGGACTGATCCTTGCCGGCCTTTGCGGGGCCATCATGTCGACGATCCAGGCGCTCATCAATTCCAGCGCCACGATCCTGACCGTCGACCTCTACAAGGGCCTTTACAGGCGCGGGGCTACCGAGGCCGAACTCATTCGGTTCGGCCGGCGCTGCGGTGTCGCGATCCTGGTGATCGGAGCGCTCTGGGCGCCGGTCGTCATGAGCTTCGGCAACATCTTCTCCTACTTCCAGGAGTGCTGGTTCCTGATTGCCGCGCCAATTATGGCGATCTTCCTGCTGGCCGTCTTCTGGCGGCGGGCAACGGCAACGGCCGCGGCCTGGACGCTCGGGCTCTGCTTTCCCATGTTTGTCCTTCCCTACTGGCTGCGGCTGACCGGCGTCGAAATGAATGCGTTCAATATTGCCGGCATCGTCTACGTCGCATCTCTCGCCTGCATGACTGGCCTGAGCCTGGTCACGCCGGCCCCTGACGCGAGATCCGTCGAGCGCGTGATCTGGACGCGCGCCGTGCTCAGGCTCCCGCTCAGGGTCATTGCCGCCGGATACCCGGTCTACCGCCGGGTGAGCCTGTGGTGGGCACTTACCGTGGCACTGTTCGTGGTTCTCTACATTGCCCACTGGTAGGACCCAGGGCTGCCCCCCGGGACACTTGGTCCTTTCATTCAAAAGGTGACGGCCGGCTCGCGCCTGCGAGACACTGATGCGGTGGGAATCCCCGGCATGAGCAAGTCGCGTTTGTCTTTCCGGTTTCGTGCAGCCGTGCTAGCCGTGGGGATAGTCTGTGCCGTGCTTCCCCTCGCTGCGCAGCCCACGGGCGCCTCTGTGTTCGATGCGTATCCGGCAGCTCGCACCGGCGGCAACTACATGCACAACTACTACCTCCCGCCCGTGGCGACCACGCCTTGGCGCCCGTCCTTCTCGCCGGACGGCAAATGGATAGCGTTCAGCATGGGCGGCTCGCTGTGGAGAATCCACGTCGGAGGGGATGTTGCATACGAGCTGACCGCCAACGCCACGTATGACTCGTCCCCAGCCTGGTCCCCGGACGGACGCTGGATCGCGTATACCGCCGACGATCGGTACCGGAGCATCAACTTGATGCTTCTGGACACCACCACCGGGGAAAGCACTGATCTCACCACCGGCTCTCACGTGAACCTGGATCCTGTCTGGTCTCCCGACGGTTCCCGTCTGCTGTATGTCTCGACCGTTCCCGACGGCTGGTACAACCTCTACTCGCTGCCGCTTGCCAGCGGTGTTCCAGGCGAACCGACTCGACTGACCGAGGACAATGCGTATCCGAACTCGCGACTCTACTTCGGCAGCCAGGACCTTCACATCCAGCCGACGCTCTCGCCGGACGGCAGCGAGATGATCCTTGTTTCGAATCGCGGGATCCCGCTGGGCTCGGGGGCCATTTGGCGCGCGCCGCTGAAGCCGGACGCGATGTCGGACGCTACGCAAGTCCTCCGGGAGGAAACCCTGTACCGCACCCGTCCGCAGTGGTCTCCAGACGGCACGCGGATTGTCTACAGTTCCCATCGCGGGAGCCAGTTCAGCAACCTCTACGTCCTGCCTGTCAAGGGTGGCGAACCGTATCAGCTTACGTTCGGGGAGTGGGATCACTTCGAGCCGCGCTGGTCGCCGGATGGCGAGTGGATCGTCTACGTCTCGAACCAGCACGGGGTGACGGACTTGCGGCTTCTGAAGACGTTTGGGGGCGAGGAACGGGTGGTCAACATCCGCCAGAGGGCGTACAGACGTCCGCGGGGGATGCTGCGCGTGACGGTAGCCGACGCGGAAACCGGAGAAAAGACCGCGGCACGGGTCTTGCTGCGCGCCGCCGATGGAAAGACCTACGCCCCGAGCGGGACCTACCAGCGAGTCGCGGCCCGGGCGCTTCATTTCGATTTCTTCCATACGGGAGGGGAGTTTTCGGTAAATCTGCCGGCCGGGGAGGTTTCCGTTCTGGCCATGAAGGGGTTCGAGCGCGAGCCCGTCCGGGCGACGGCCACGATCGAAGCCGGAAGGGTCGCGTCGTTGCGGCTCGCTCTTCCCCGGTTCACGGATTGGGGTGCCCGCGGCTGGTTCAGCGGAAGCGACCACGTGCATATGAACTACGGCGGCAATCTTCGCAACACGCCCGAGAACCTGCTCTTCATGGCCGACGCCGAGGACCTGGACGTGGTGGGCGAGAAGATCGCCAACAAGGACAATCGGGTCTTCGACCACCAGTACTACCCGGGCCCGGTGGACAACGCGCGGTCGACTCCCGAGAGGATGCTGGCTTGGGGGCAGGAGTACCGGCCTCCCTTCTACGGACACATCAACTTCATCAATCTCACCGAGCACCTGCTTTCGCCGTACACCACAGGCTACGAGGGCACGGCCATCGAGAGCCTTTACCCGAGCAACACCGATCTCTTCCGGATGGCGCGTGAGCAGGGAGGCGTTGGAGGGTATGTCCATCCGTACTCGAGCGACCCTTCCACGGTCGGTTACGGGGGCGCGCGAGGGTTTCCGGTCGACCTGGCGCTCGGAACCGTCACCTACCTGGAGGTCATGACCAGCGCGCGACAGGCGGTGAACACGGCCAAGGTCTGGCACCGTGCCCTGAACAGCGGGTTCAAGGTGACTGCCTCGGGAGGGGAGGATTCGATCACGGACCTGCACCGCACGCCAGCCCTCGGAGCGGCGCGAATGTACGCCCATGTCGGAAGCCGCCTCACTTGGGACGGTTGGGTCGACGCAATGCGCAACGGCCGCACGTTCATCACGAATGGACCGCTGGTGAAGCTGAGCATCAACGGCGAGATCGCGGGGGGCGAAGTGCTATTGCCGCCAGATGGAGGGAGCGTTGAAGTGGATGCGCTCATGGAATCGGCATTCCCTGTCGAGCGGCTTGAGTTGATCCGGAACGGCGAGGTGGTGGAGAGCATTCCGCTTGACGAAGGAGGCCGTTCGGGCTCGCTGCGCAAGCGGCTACAAGTCGAGCGCAGCGGCTGGTACACCCTGCGCGCGTCGACGGACGATCCTGTGATGCCGGTAGACGACACGCATCTGCATGGCGAGACCGGTCCTGTCTTCGTTTATTGCGGCGACCAGCCGATCCGCTCGCGCGACGATGCAGAGTACTTCATCCGCTGGATCGACGACATCGCGCGGCAGGCCAGGGGACACCCCGGCTGGCGCTCCGACAAGGAGAGAGAGCATGTGCTCGGTCAATTCCAGCAGGCGCGCGAGGTATTCGAGCAACGGGCCCGCGAAGACGCGCCGTGACAGGCTGTCCGCTCGATGACCGGGCGCTGCCTTGGGGACTGCACGGCCTCTTATGCTTGGGCCGCTGAATCGGCTACTGTTGATCCACGGGCCGTGAGGTGGCGCGGGAGACGATCCGGAGTTGTGGCAGTTCAACCCCAGTTGCGATGCCACGACTGGCCGAACCGGTTCCTTGTGGCCGGCACGGGGGACCAGCGCATCAAGCAACGAGGTCTTGCCATAGGGGCCGGTCTCGCCGCCGTTCGAGCTAGGCGGCCTTGCCAACTTGGGTCCGAACGCGAGGTGCGACCCCGGTGACGGTCGGATCGAGACCCCGAATCCGGTCTGTCGCCACTGCGGTTCCGGCCCACAGGATCACCCAGGAGGAGGTCAGGGAGTTCGGGGCTGCCTTCTTCGCCGAGAACGTCCCCGGCCTGGGTCGGCTGCTGGACGTCTACGAGAACGCGGCGATCGCGCAAGGATATTGCTGCCTTCCCAGAGGGTGGTACGAGGAAACGGCGCACGGCTTCGAGGAGAAGAACCGCCTATACGTCGAGAATGCGGTCGCCCTGCTGAAAGAAGCGGCCATTGAGTGCTTAGCCTCCGGCGACACCGAGCCGGGCGACATTGACCTGATCGTGACCGTCTCGACGACCGGCATTGCGACCCCCAGCCTGGATGCCAGGCTCATGGAAGAACTGCCGTTCCGGCGCGACGTGCAAAGGCTGCCGATTTTCGGACTCGGATGCGCCGGAGGGGTGCTGGGGCTGGCGCGCGCCGCCGCATGCGCCCGTGCCGCCCCCGGCAGTCGCGTCCTGTTCCTGGTCGTCGAACTTTGCACCCTGACCTTCCGCGGCCGCGATCGATCGGCGAAGAACCTCGTCGCCACTGCGCTGTTCCGCGACGGCGCTGCGGCGGCATTGCTGACCGAGGAAGGACCGGGGCCGGCGATCTCCGCTTGGGGTGAATACACGTGGCCCGATTCGCTTGATGTGATGGGGTGGGATCTGGCCGACGACGGACTTGCGGTGGTGTTTTCGCGCAGCATCCCGGACCTCGTCCGGACGGAGATGCGGCGCGCAACGGAGGAGTTCCTGGCATCCGAGGGCCTCGGCCTGCGCGACATCGATGGCTTTGTGTGTCACCCGGGCGGAGCCAAGGTGCTCGACGCTCTTGAAGAGGCGTTCGAGCTCCCCGCCGGGGGACTAGAGCATTCGCGGGCCATCCTGCGTGACTACGGCAACATGTCCGCCGCGACCGTCCTGTTCGTCCTCGACCGCATCCTCAGGGAGCGAACGGAGAATCGGCTCTTGCTGACGAGCCTGGGACCAGGGTTTTCGGCTGCGTTCTTGCTCCTGCAACCGGCATGACCGCCTTCACGTTTCCCATGAGCCCTCTGTACATCGTTGTCGGCTTTCTCGTTCTCCAGCGACTTGCGGAACTGGCCGTCGCCCGTCGAAACCACCGCGCCCTGGTTGCCGCGGGAGCCCTGGAGTTTGGCAAGCGGCATTATCCCGCCTTCGTCGCCTTGCACGCTGGCTGGCTTCTGGCTCTTCTCGCGACGGTTGATCCGCGGACGCCGGTCTCGATCCCCCTGCTCGCCGTGTTCGTGCTGCTGGAGTGCGGGAGGGTGTGGGTGATCGTAACCCTGGGCTCGCGGTGGACGACTCGTGTGATGGTCGTGCCTGGAGAGAAACGAATTCGAAGCGGCCCGTACCGCTACGTGAACCACCCCAACTACTTGATCGTGTGCGGGGAAATAGCCGTGGTTCCGCTAATGTTCGGGGCGTGGCTGCTGGCAATAATTGCATTCGTGCTGAACCTGCTGGTGCTGCGGACGCGACTCCGGGTGGAGAACCAGGCGCTGTCGGAGGTCTACGGCCAGGCATAGCCGATCTCCCGCCCCTTCCGTGCGCTGCTCCGGGCGGAGCGGCGATGGCGGGCTCGCCGGCATTCTGTGCCATTCTTGGTGGGCGATGGGACGGTTCCTGCTGGATTTCGCGCGAGCGAGGGCCGCCCTCCGTCAGAAGAGGCCGTCGAAGTACCTGCCAGAAACCGTCGCGATCATCATTGCCGCGACCGCCGTTCCCATGGTCGCGGGATGGGTTCCTCCGAATCCCTATTACGGCTTCCGCACGCCCAGCACCATGGCGACGCCCGAAGAATGGTATTTCGCCAATCGGCTGCTGGGTGCCTACATGATCGCCTCCCAGGTCGTTGCCGTCGGCTCAATGAGCGCGATATCAGGGATGCTGGAAGCGAGATTCGGCAGCGATCGAGTGACCTGGGGTGTGCTGTGGTCTTGCGGGACGGCGCTGGCCGGGATCGGCGCTGGCGTCCTTCACTACTACAACCGCGGCTGAATTGCAGCTGATCGCGGGCTGTCCGTTACCTGCAGCGACGCGTCCCGCATCTGTCTCAAGGACCGTGAGGCGGACCGGGATTCGGGGTGGTGGATTCGCGCCTCATCCCGCTCGCCGGCCTCGCGCGGGCCGAACAGCGGGCGCCTCCGGACGAATCAGTTCCGGACCGCCCTCCCTGTCGCGAAATCGAGTTCCGCCTCGGCGATCTTGTAGTCGTAACGGGCCTGCGCACGCTCGCTTTCAGCAGCGTTCAGAGCTGTTTGCGCGACGGTCAGGTCGAGCAGGTCTGCCAGTTCGTGCCTGTATTGAGCGCTTGCCAGCCTCTCGGCGTCCCGAGCTTGCTGGAGCGCCTGGGCGGTCACCCTGACCGCCTCGAACGAGGTTGCCACTTCGGCGCGGGCCTCGGCGACTTGGCGAGGGACCGCGCGAAGCAGATCATCCCGTGCGGCCCTCGTCTTCTCCACCGCGAGCCTCGTCTGCTCGATGGTCGCTTCGAGCCTGCCGCCCGTGAACAGCGGTAGCTGGATTCCGAACCCCCCGAACAAGAGCTTGCCGAGCGTCAGCTCGGCAAAACGGGTCCAGCCGCCGCTGAACATGGTCATGATCCTCGGGTACTTCTCTCGCTCTGCCCGTTCCACCCACGCTTCGGCCGCTCGAATTCTCGCCTCGACGGCAGCCAGTTCGGGTCTCGATTCAAGAGACTCGGCCACCAGCGACTCAACCGGTTCCGGTTCGGCAGCCGAGATCTCAGGTTCCTGGAACGCGTAGGCCTGGGCCGTGTTCTCGCCCATCGCTTCGTTGAGACGGGCCAGGGCCCGGTGCAGCGACTCTCTCGCCGCGGTCTGCTCCAGTCGGGCGCGGGCAAGGGCGGTCTGAGCCTCGTCCACTTCCAGCTTGGATGCGAGGCCGGCCCGGTGGAGCGAGGTTGCCTCGCGAACGGCGAGCGCTCCCTCCCTGGCGGCCTGCTCGGCCACGCCGATCTGCCGCGTTGCCTTCAGTGCCGAGTAAAACGCCGTTCTCACCTCGAGAACCAGCCTCGACTTCTCTGCCTGGAGGGTTTCCTCGAAGTGCTCAACCTCCGCGCGGCGCGCTTCGGACTCGAACTTGGATCGCTTGAAGTCCAGCAGGTCCTGGAAGATGTTTGCCGAGTACGCCATGCCTTCCGGGTCCGGGGAAGCCGCCAGCCCATTGAGGGCGAAGAGGTTGGCCGAGCCCGCAAGGCCGACCTTGGCGAGCCCTCCCGCGTCGATTTGGGGTAGCCGCTGCGATCGCGCCTGCCTTACGCGGAGCTCGGCAACGTTGATGTCGATCTCTGCTTGGCGAAGAATCGGATGCTGCGACAACGCAGACCTCACGGCTTGGTCCAAGGACAAGCTGCGGACCTCTACCGCATCGGTCTCCGTGGCGCACAGAAACTGTGCCGCCAGTATCAGGCCCGGCAGTGCCGCCGCCACTCCGCGCGCGTTCAACGGTATCCCTCCTGTCGAAGCTCCGCCGAGTTGACCGGAGCGCCGTCGACAATCGGACCCCGTGCAGTCACCACAACGCTCTCGGTGCCTTCAAGGCCGTCCGTCACTTCGACCACCACGCCGTCGCCGACGGTTGCCTTGACGTCGAACCGCCGTGCGCGTCCGTCGACGACGCAATAGACAAACTCGGCCTCCCCGTCGACTCGGAGCGAGTCGGCCGGGATCGTGATCGCGTCCGGCTTTGTGTCGAGTGACAGAGTGGCCCGGCCGTACATTCCAGGCCGCAGGATCAATTCGGGATTCGGCAGGTCGATCTCGGTTCTCATCGTCCTTGTCGACGGGTCAAGAGATCCGGCGAATCGCGTCACTGATCCCTCGAACACCCTGCCCGGCATGGAATCCATGACCACGCTGGCCGCGTCGCCGACCTGCACGAAAGGCACTTCGGCCTCCGGCACGTCGACGCGGAGACGGACGCGATTGACGCTGGCAATCGTGACGATCTGCTGGACCATCCGGGACGATGTCTCCGCTTGGAGCAGGGTTCCAGGGTCCACGTGCCGCTGCGTCACCACTCCATCGAACGGTGCCTGGATTTTCGCGAACCCGACCAATGTCTGAAGGCGTTTGATGGACGCTTGGACCTGTTTGATCGTGCCCTCGATTTGCTTGATCCTGCTCTCGCCGACTCTCACGGCTGCGCTGGCCAATTCGAAGTCAGCCCGGGCCTCGTCAAGAGTTTGCTGCGGCATCACGTCGGGCTCTTCATTCCGAACGGCCTGGATTCTCTCGTGGGTTATGCGGCGAAGCCCCAGCTCGGCTCGCGCGCTTTCGAGTTCCGCTTTGGAAGCGGCAAGGTCCGCGCGTTTCGCCTCGAGCTCCGCCTTGGCCTCCTGGACCTGGTCACGCAGCTCCGGCACGTCGACCTGTGCGATGAGCTGGCCACTCCGCACGGAGTCGCCAATGTCCACGGTGATGCTGGCGAGGTAACCGCTGACCTTGCTGAGCAGGGTTGTCGTTTCAAATGCCGCAACGCTAGCGGGCAGCTCGACTTGGCGTGTCATCTCCTGGCGGAGGGGAGACACGACCTGCACGTCTACCCGGGATCTGTCCGACCGATCCGCTTCGGGTGCCGCGGAGTCGGCGCTACCCGCTCCGCAGCCGAGGGAGCCCAGCGATGCGGCCAGCGCCACCGAGATTGCGAGGCTCGCGGTCAACGGATATCCTGCCCTGATCACGCCGGCATGGAGCCCGGCGGGCGCGACGCTGTCGCGGATCGTCGCGGAGCCCGCCAGGCCCACCAATTCACGCGGGTGTCGCATCTCGTTCTCGACTTGGCCGCTTGAGCATGACGTAGAGGCAGGGAACCACGACAAGAGTGAGGGCTGCCGCGCCGAGCACGCCGCCGATGATCGCGTGTGCCAGGGGAACGTTGGCTTCGGCGCCCGGCCCGCCGATCGCCATAGGCATCAACGCCAGGACAGTCGTGAGGGAGGTCATCAGGATCGGACGGATCCGGACTCCCGCCGCTTCGCCGATCGCGTCCCGGAGGGTGACACCGGCGGCCAGCCGGCGGTCCGCGTAGTCGACGAGCAGCGTGCTGTACGCCACCACCAGTCCGACCATCATGACGATGCCCATCGCGGACATCATGCTCAGGGGAGTGCCCCCCGCGAAGAGCATCGCGCCGACCCCAACGAGACCGAGCGGCACGGCCAGCATCACGATGAGAGGATCCCGGAAGGAGCGGAACTGCAGAACCAGCACAAGGTACACCAGGACCACGGCGAGCAGGAATCCCTGCAGGAACTGGTCGAGCGCGTCACGCATCGTGGCAACCTCCCCGGTGAGGCTGTAGCTGTAGCCTGCGTCGGCGAACTCGGGCCCAGTCACCTCGAAGTACGTACCGCGGTCCGATTCGCGGGATACCGGGGCGAGCTGGTCGGATGCCCCAACCGATTCCTCGATCCGCGAGACGACGGAGCCAATGTCATGGCCCGGGCGCACTGTTGCGTACACGTCGATCACACGCGTGATGTTCCGGTGGCTGATCGTCGCCGGGCCGGTCTTCCTGCTCATGTCCACGAGCGAGCGGAGCGCCACCGGACGCTTCCCGCCTGTCCCGCTGACAGGGATGTCGCGCAGCGTCTCGATCGAATTGAGATCCTCCTCCGAATACTGGGCTCCGATGAAGTAGTGATTCCCGTTTCTCTCGTCGATCCAGAAGGCGGGATCGAACCCGATGCTGGAGTTGGTTGCAGTCACAAGGTTCTTCATGACGTCTTCCGTCTCGAGGCCCGCCAGGGCAGCCTTGACCCTGTCGATCTCGATATCGAGGATGGGATAGTCCATGCGCTGCGCGATGCGCACGTCGATGACTCCCTCCACGCTGGCTGCCCTGTCGGCGATGATCCCGGCGATGCGGTGCGATGTCTCGAGGTTGCTGCCCGAGACCTGCAGGTGAATCGGCGCCGGCTCGCCCTGATTCAGTGCGGCCGTCAGCATGCCGCCGGTATCGAATGAGAACTCGACATCCCGGAACCGTTCGGACAGCTTGGAACGGAGGCGCTCCACGTACTCGAACGTCCCGGGCCGGCCCGGCTTGCCTTTGAGCTGGACCAGCACGAAGGCGTCCATCGGCCCGGTGTTTGGGGTATAGGCCGCTGGCCAGTCCATCAGCACTCCGATGTTCGAGATGAGCATGCGGAGGTCCGAATCCGGATGCCGCTCGGGATCCCAAGGGTCTGCCTCGCCAATCTCCGCGACGAGGACAGCTTCGATTTCCGCCAGCCTCGCCTCGGTGTTCTCGATGCGGGTCCCGGATGGGAGCCGGACCATGATCTGGAACTGGCCGGCGTCGACGGGCGGGAACAGCTCCGTCCCCGTTGAGCGCAGCAGGAGCAGAGAGCCACCCAGGAGGAGGATGGAACCCGCCACCACGGCGCGTCGGTGGGGCAGGATGCGGTGGACGAAGTTTCCGTACGAGGCAGCAAGGCCGCCGGCCCGAGCCGCGGCTGTCTTGCCGGGGACCGGCTTCAAGACCCGGGCGCAGAAAGCAGGCACCAGCGTGATGGAGAACAGGAACGAGGCAGCCATGGCGAGGGTGGCCGCAACCGCCACCGGGCTGAACAGGTAGCTCGCCATGCCGGAGAGAAATGTCACCGGGAAGAAGACGATGCAGAACGTCGCGGTGGACACGAGCACGGGAGCCGCCACTTCGGATGCCCCGCGCAGGGCTGCTTGGAACGGTGTTTGTCCCTCGTCGACGTGGCGAACGATGGCCTCGACGACGACGATAGCCTGGTCGATCAGGATGCCGACAACCAGCGCCAGTCCTCCGATGGTCATGGCATTGAGAGTCAATCCCATGAAGTAAAGCCCGGTGACCGCGGCCAGGATCGCCAGTGGCAGGCTCGTCAGGATCAGGACGGTCGGGCGCCATCGACGGAGGAACAGGACCACGACCAGGGCGGCGAAACCAGCGCCCAGAACCCCTTCGAGCTGCAGCGCCCGGAGCGAATTGCGGACATAGACCGATTGGTCGAGGACGACCTCGATCGAGAGGTCCCGGGCCGAGGGATTCATTTCCTTGAGACGCTGCTGGATGCGCTCGAGATTGCGGCGGATCGACTGCACGATCTCGATCGTGTTGGCTCCGGGCTGGCGGTAGATCGGAATGTAAACCTGTCGGCGCCCGTTGATGCGGACGACGTTCGTCTGGATCTGGCTGGAGTCGCGGACATCAGCGACATCGCCGACCAGGACCGGAACGCCGTCCCGCACCGAGAGCGGCATGTGGTTGAGATCTTCCACCTCCGAGGGCATGGAGTTGGCGAAGATCTGATAGTCAAGGTTGCCAGCCTTGAGGTTTCCCGCGGGAATGAACACGCTCTGCCGCTTGAGCGCCTCGACGACGTCCATGGGTCCGAGCCCGCGCGCCTCGAGGCGCGTGCGATCGACATACGCCAGAATGCGCCTGAGCTTCCCTCCGTACACGGCTGGAGCGATCACGCCCTGGATCGACTGGAGGCGATTCCGAAGTTCGAAGTAGGCAATGTCGTAGAGCTCTTTCTCGTTCATGACGGGGCTGGAAACGCTGACCAGGCACAGCGGAACGGACGCTGTGGGATCGAAAGGCATGACCATCGGCGGAATCGTCCCGGGTGGCAGGTAGAACATGTCGCTGACGGCGTAGGAGGTGACCTGGCTCATCGCCGTTTCCAGGCTGATGCCCTCGCGAAAGAAATCCTTGACCACGCAGACGCCAAGCATGGCCTTCGCCTCCTGATGCTCGATACCGACTGATTGCCCGGTCCATCGCTCGAGGCGGCTCATGATGTCCCGTTCCATCACTTCTGGCGGCATCCCCGGATAGAACGTGACGATCTGGACGGCGGGCGTCTTGAAGATCGGCAGGAGGTCGGCCGGGAGCCTTTGGAAGGAAGCGATGCCCAGGACGACCGTGGCTAGGGCCGCTACGCCCACAGCATAGGGATTCCTCAGGGCGAATCGGATCATTGGCTACTGCTGGGGGAGCAGACGAGCGGGCCGCCCGTCCGGGCAGCGCCCTTCCTGGCATTCGCTGGCTCCGGGCGTCTCGGGCATTCAGCATACCGACCTCAAGGGACAACCGACAAGATCTCCGCGTGTCCAGGGATGCGTGCAATGGCTTTGCAGCTCTCGACGGCCGATGGTCGCCAAGGCAGTGGCCAGCAAGTCGCGTCGGATATACTCGCTAGCATCGTTGATTGCACCGCGCCTGGCGCGACTGCAGCCATCTTGGAAGGAGCAGCTGGATGCAGATTTCACGGAGCGCAACAGCCGAATCGCAACCGATTTCCAGACGCAACCTGCTCGGTGCCGCCGCACCTCTCTTTATTCCCGGCAGCGTCCTCGGGCTGTCCGGTGCCGTTCCACCAAGCGACAGGGTAAATGTGGCCGGCCTTGGGATCGGAGGTCGAGGCGAGCGGGTCCTCGACTCATTCCTGATGCAAGACGACGTTCAATTCCGTGCGATCTGCGACGCTCGGAACGAACGCAGGGAGGCCATCAAGTCGAAGGTCGACAAGCATCACGGCAACAACGACTGCGTAATGTATGCCGACATGTACGAACTCTGGGACCGCAAGGACATTGACGGCGTGCTCATCGCGACGGGGGACCGGTGGCATACCTTGCTCTCGATCCTCACTGCCAAGTCGGGGAAGGACGTCTACTGCGAGAAGCCGTGCTCGATGACAATCGCCGAGAGTCGTGCGCTCGCGGACAGCTACCAGAGACTGGGCAAGGTGTACCAGGCCGGCACGCAGCGCAGGAACGGAACGAATTTCGAATACTGCATCAACCTTGCCCGGGACGGAAGCCTCGGAACATTGCGGTCGCTGCATGCCAACGCGGCTCCGGGTGACCGCTACACCCCGTTGACCACCCATGACTGGCTGCCCGGAGAGCCCGAACCCCCCAAGAGCGTCGTCGACTGGGATCGCTGGCTGGGTCCGGCTCCTTGGCGGCCCTACAATTCCCTGTACGTCAAGAGCCGCTGGCGGGGATTCTTCGATTTTCACGGGGGCGGGATCCTCGAGTGGGGCTCCCACACGGTTGACCTCTGCCACGCCGCCGCCAGCCTCGACGAGACGGCTCCGGTGAGCTACGAGCCGCACCGGCCCGACGGAAACACGCCCTACTCGGTGAATTGCCGCTACGAGAACGGCTTGAAACTCGTTCTCCGGGACACCGGCTGGGAGGGGCTCGGAGCGTGCGCGGTGCGGTTCGAGGGGGACCAGGGCTGGGTCCAGACGGGCGATGCCGGAATCGTCGAAGCCTCCGACAGCCTGCAGCAATACCGGCGGACGTTTGACGATGCCCGGGAAGCAACGACCCGCCACGTCCGGGATTTCGTGAACTGCGTGAAATCCCGTAACGAGACCCGGGCGCACGCGCTTGCGGCATGCCAGGCGCATGTAGCCTGCCACGCCGCCTATATCGCCTATCAACTCGACGAGAGGCTGGAATTCGATCCCAGCACCGACAGCTTCCCCTCGAACGACGAAGCAAACCGCATGCGTTCCCGGGCGATGCGCGAGCCGTGGCGGCTGGCCTAGGAAAGGAGCTTGGAATGCTGAGACGTACGCTCTTCGCGCTGGCAGTGACCGGCGTAGCAATCCGCAAGCGGTTGCGCGGCCAGAACCGCAATGAATTGCAAGCGATGACTGACCGTCAACTTGCCTCGACGCCGCACAAGTCGGAAGAGATCATGAAGCTGGACTCCGCCGGCGCACGGAGGATTCTCGAAGATCCGGATTCCAGCGACTTTGCCAAGGCCAAGGCATGCCAGCGTCTCGCGATGGTGGGCGACGAGTCGTCGGTTCCAGCTCTAGCGTCCCTGCTGGGCCATCCAAAGCTCGCGCACTACGCGCGCACCGCGCTCGAACCGATGCCAGGAGCGGCAGTAGACCGGGCGTTGCGGGAAGCAGTCGGCAAGGTCGAAGGGTCCTTGCTCGTCGGCGTGGTGAATTCGATCGGCGTCCGCAGGGATCCGGCAGCGATCAAGGTACTGGCACCCTTGCGCTATCGGGAAGACGCTGACGTTGCGGCAGCGGCCACTTCCGCGATTTCCAGGATCAGGCGACCCTAAGCTTAGGCTCGGCGTCCGGCGTTTCAACTGGCCCGACGGGGAGGGTCGTGCGGCAACCGGGCACCGTGGCGAGGCCAAAGTTCGGCGCGGGTTCGCAGCTTTCCTTCGAGTGCCGCGGTCACGGCTGCGGCGAAGCTGTTTCCGCGGTACACTGCTCGGGGAGGCAGACATGGCCCAACACAATAATGTCCTTTCGAGGCGCAACCTGGTTCAAGCGGCGGCTGTGGTGCCGTTCGCCGCAATGCGCGGAACCGCTGCGAACTCCGCCGTGAAGGTGGGGCTGCTCGGGGCGGGTGGCCGCGGTACGCGGCTCGCCAGCTACGTCGTCCAGGTGCCTCAGGCCAGGCTGGTTGCCCTCTGTGATCTCTTCGACGAGCAGATCGAGGCAGCCAAGAAGCGCATCCCCGTCGAGAATCCGCGTGTCTACAAGGACTATCACGAGATGCTGGCCAGCGATATTGATGCGGTGATCATCGCTACGCCGGTGTTCCTGCACCCGGAACACCTCGAGGCGGCTGTCCAGGCAGGCAAGCACGTGTACGTCGAGAAGCCCGCCGGTGTCGATGTTGCTGGCTGCAAGCGCGTCATGAAGGCAGCGGACTCGGCCCGGCCCGGACTGAACGTTTCCGTCGGGTTCCAGCAGCGCTACGGTTGGACGTACCAGCAGGCGCGGAGAGTCCTGGAAAGCGGCGGTGTCGGTCAGGTCCGCCAGGCGGTGGCCCATTTCCTGAAGGGACCGATTACCGGCAAAGAGCCGGTCCGGGAGCGCCCCGTGACAATGCTGGAGAAGGTGCGCGAGTGGAAGCACTGGCGGGATCTCTACGGCGACATCATCGTCGAGACATATTGCCACTCGATCGACGTGCTGAACTGGTTCCTCGGCGACCAGCACCCGCTCAAGGCTGTGGGGGACGGTGGCCGGACGATTCGGAAGGACGGTGACATGGCCGACCACGTGACGGTGGCTTACGAGTACCCGAACGGGATCCAGGCCACGCTCGTCGGCTCGCACATCACACCACCCTTCTTCCGGGAAGTGCACGAGCGGATCTTCGGATCGGATTCCATGATCGAGATGGCCCGGCACTACTGGAAGCACTATCGCGGGCGGGACGATGTGCTGCACGGGGAGCCGCCGCGGAACATCGACCACGATTCTGTCGAGGCTTTCGTCTTGCGCGTGGCCGAGGGGAAGACGGAAAACGTCGGCATTCGCGGGGCCGAAAGCACACTCACTGCCATTCTCGGTCGCATGGCTATGGACACAGGCCGGACCGTGACGTGGGAGGAAATGATGCAGTCTGGCTGACTGCGTCCGATTGAACCGATGAACCACAGCTGTCGATCCGGAACCGCCGTTCTCTTGGCGGTCACCGTGATGCTGCTGTCGCAATCGAGCGGGCTTGGCGGCGCCGAACTCGAGCAGGGATTCGAGCCGCTATTTGACGGTCGGACGCTCGACGGCTGGGACGGGGACCCGAAGCTCTGGTCGGTAAAGGACGGAGCCATCGTCGGATCGAGTGACGGTCATTCGGTCGACACCAACACGTATCTCGTATACGGGAAGCCTTTCTCCGACTTCATATTGCGACTTGAGGTCAGACTGCGCAACGGCAACAGCGGCATCCAATTCCGGAGCCAGCACATCCCGGGTGCCGGCTGGGTAGTCCACGGCTATCAGGCGGATTTGTCCTATGCGGGCGACCGCTCGGCCTGGGGCAACTTTTACGAGGAAAAAGGCCGACGCAGGGGCATCATGGCAACGCCGGACGAAGGCTGGCAGAGGGCGAAGGACATCGTCCGAGTAGGCGACTGGAATGAGTACGAGATCCTTGCGCAGGGGGATCGCGTGCGACTGACGCTTAATGGGAGAGTGACGTTCGACGGCACTGACGGCAAGACGGCAAGCGGGATAATTGCGGTGCAACTACACTCCGGCCCCGCCATGCAGGTCGAGTTGCGCAATATCCGGATCAAGCCGTTGTAGGGCGCGGAGCGGGTAACCCGGGCCACGGCGACGTATGCGTAGAGACTGCGGGTCTCCGCCGCGCATTTGACAGTTCCGGAGGGTCGACCCTTTCAATCCTCCAGCAACTGGACCGGCAGCAGGTTGGCACCGCCGTCGTCCAGCTTGGTCGGCATTTGCCAGTAGGAAAACTGAGGGGTCCAATCATCGGCTCCAAGCCCGGCCATGGCCAGGAAGTTCCAGGCCGAGCAGAACATGTCGCCCGGGCCGAACACAGCGGCGTTCTTTCGGAAGATCCTGCCATCCCGCTTCTCGTAAAGCACCGCGCCGGGCATGTTGTTCTCACCCTCCATGGTGGTCTGCTCGCGAATGTAGTCGCCGTCCATGTGGGACGCGAGCTGGAAGCGCCAGCCACGCGAGTTTGCGAAGCGGCGCTGCACGTCAGGTGGGTCCTTGGAGAGTAGCGCGACAGCCATCGCCGACTCCAGATGGGGCACGAAGCCGTTGATGCCATCGGCCCATAGCGTGCAATAGCGGCAACGCTGGCCCATATTGTGGATTGCCAGGAGCTTGTCGTGACCGCCGAAAAGCTGGCTGAGAGGCACTTGGCCGGAAAGCGTCTGCAGCGTGTAGTCCGGGACTTCGCTTGACAGGGAGGCCCTCCTCTTCGCGTTGATCTGCTCTGTCAAGTCAGCGATCTGGCGTTCGAGTTCCTCGATAGAGCGTCCGGAGTCTTCCAGGGGGGATTCGTCTTCAGGCATGGTCTCTTTCGGCTGAGCGGGTCCGGGCTCTGAAAGGCGACGGACCGGCGACCTGAAATCCTAGCAGCTTCCGAATAAGGCCCCTTGAGGGTTTCGCACGTCCTTCAACGGATCGGGTTGCGGACCAGTCAGGGAATTGCCAACCACGCCGGAGAGCGAAGGGTCATCCGCTGGAGTCTGCCCGGCAGTACCGTTCCGCGGAGGTCGGGAATCTCGGCGTCCGGAACGCCCGTTCCTGGGTAGCCCCGCGGACCCATGCCCTCCGGGCCGAACCTTGCGCGATACACTACGGACTTGCTCAGTTCGCAGGGGACTGCGGCTTGGCCGGCCCGCCGCTAGCGGCGAGGGATCGGCGTCGAATTCTCCCGTTCAGATAGCACGGGTCCGGACACATTGCACTACATCGACGACATTCGCAGTTTTGACGCGATGCTCAAGGGTCGCGTCGGATCGTTTCGAGAAAAGCTGGCCGACGAGCTCGCCCCGCACTGCCTGACTCTGGGCGAGATCCGCGTCCACAAGGTACTGATCCCGATGGTCGGAGTCTACACCCCCGGGTGGCAGGCGCTGCCGGCCGTTTCTTGGGCCTTCTTGGAGTTGCGCACCAACGAGGGCCCGGTCGGAATTGGAGAATGGTCCGTCGATCTGGATCGAGCGGCCCGCGATTGCGTCGCCGCCTTAAGGACCCAGCCCGGCCGGAATCTCCTGGACCCGAGCCTGGAAGAACCCCTTTTCATGGCGTGGTGGGACCTGGTCGGTCAGGTACTGGGCAGGCCCTTACACAGGCTCTGGGCCGACCTGTTCGAGGTGGAGTACAAGCCTACGGACCGGGTGCCGATGGCTGCTTACACTTGGCAGCGCTTCGCCGACATTAACGGTAACGACGCGATCACTTACGAAACCTGGCCAGAGTTCGCTGCCGCCCGGGCACGGGAGGGCTTCCCGGCCGTCAAGGTTTCCATGACGGCATACCAGCCGGAGGACCATGTCGATCTGATCCACAGGATCCGCGAAGCGGTCGGGCCGGACACGGCGATTCGAATCGACGCACACGGCACTTGGAACTACCAGGAGGCTAGGCGCATCCTGCACGCTGTCGAAGACTGCAACCTGGAGTACGCCGAGCAGCCTGTCCACTCGCTGCTGCCCCAGCGCTTCTATCCTCGGTCGGAAAGGCCACCCGAGCGTCGGCCGGGGCAGGGAAGTTACCAAGCCGAGTACTACTACCGGCGCATGACCTCGCTCCGCGGGGAACTGCGCACCCCGCTGTCGTGTCACTGGTGGCCGCCCATTATCCATCCTGCTGGTGCCAGTCCCATGGCGAATCGGTGGGAGCCCGACTGGTACATGCTGGAGCGCTATGAGGGCGCGGACGTAGCCGTCCCGGACATAAATCTGGGACCTTGGGGGCTCTGGCGATTCGGGCAATTGGCAAAGTTCATGGGCCTGCACATCGCGATCCACAGCAATTTCGAACTCTGCACCCAACTCGCCTTTCGCGGCGCGATGGCTTCCGCCTTGTTGCAGGAGCCGGAGCGAGTTGGCATCTACATGGGCCGGGCCCCGCGTACCTGCCACCCAATCGATAACGAAACAATTCATGTCAGCGATGACGTCATCGAGGGCGGCCAGTTCGACTGGACGGGCGGGCACTTGCACCTGTCGGATTCCCCCGGGCACGGCCTGCGGCTGGACCCCGAGAGGCTCGAGAAGTACCGGTACACGCCGGAAGCTGTGGCTCCGCACCGGGAGCATGCACGGACCATATACGCGAATTACATGCTGGATCGGCCCAGGCGGACAACTTTGTCGGGCTGGCCGAAGCAGCATGACGGGGAGCGATTTGACCGCCATACCTGGCCGTACGAGGTCGCGAGCATACTGGGGTCAGAGGACGAGCAGGACATCGATGTCGAACTGACCGGAGAGCAGTCAGGATAAGGAATCCATGGAGAACAACGGAAAGAAAGTCGGTTTGATCACTGGCGGTGTAGGCGACCTGGGCTACGCCAGTGCCAAGAAGATGGTCGAGATGGGCCTGGACACGGTCCTACTCGACATCAAGGTGAATGCGGACCGGGTCGAAGCACTCCGAGCGCAGGGAGCGCGGGTGCTGTTCGTCCAGGCAGACGTGTCCAGTCGGGAGGCGGTGCGCGAGGCGCTGGCGAGAGTTTGGCGCGAGTTCGGCCGCTTGGACGTGTGCATGTGCAACGCCGGCATCTCGATGAACGTTCCCTTCCTGGAGTACACCGTCGAGGAGTGGAACCAGCACATGGATGTCAACCTCAACGGCTATTTCCATGTCACTCAGGAGGTCGCGAAGCACTGGGTCGAATCCCGGCACAAAGGCAAGATCATCTACACGGGGTCATGGGTGCAGGACGTCCCATACAAGCTGATCGCCCCGTATTGCGTGTCCAAGGCCGGGGTGTGGATGCTTGCGCGCTGCGCCGCTCTCGAGTTGGCGCCCCATGGCATCACCGTCAACGCGATCGCGCCTGGGATTGTGGAGGCAGGGCTAACCGCCCGGGAACTGAAGGATTTTCCTGAGTTCCGCGAGGAGTTCATGAGCCTCATACCGCTCGGGAAGATCCAGCAGGCCGAGGATGTCGCCGATGTTGTCGGATTCCTGGTCTCGGACGCTTCGAATTACCTGACAGGCACGACCATTACTTGCGACGGCGGTTGCGTGGTGGGCGCGGCATCGGCTCCGAAATGACGCGAGGCGAGCTCAGGGGAATTGTTCCCGTCCTGCCGACTCCGTTCGGGCCCGATGACGCGATCGATCTCGATTCGCTCCGGCGGGTCGTGTCGTTCTGCGTCGAAAAGGGTCTCGACGCTGCCTGCATTCCGGCTTACGCGAGCGAGTTCTACAAGCTGACGATGGACGAGCGATACGAACTGGTCGAGGCGGCGGTCAGTGCCTCGGCCGGCAGGGTCCAGATCATCGCCCAGTCCAACCACTTCGCGGGCAGCCTCGCGGGCGAGATCGCCCGCAAGAACGAAGAGCTGGGAGCTGACATCGTTTCCGTGGCGATCCCGCGAATGTTCGATATCTCCGAAGCGGACGTGTTCCGATTCCTGGAGAGCGTCCTCCAATCGACCTCTCTTCCAGTCCTTGTGCAGGACTTCAACCCCGGGGGGCCTACGATCGGCGCATCGCTTGCCCGACGGGTCAACGAGGAATACCCGCATTTCCGCTACCTAAAGCTCGAGCAGCCGCTGATGGCCCCGAGAGTCGTCGAGATCCTCGAGGAGACTCGCGGCGCTGTGCAGGTACTCGAAGGCTGGGGCGGCCTGTACCTTCTCGAGGGAATCCAGGCGGGAATTTGCGGGGCAATGCCGGCGCTCGGCGTTGCGGACGTGCTGCAGGAGACTTTCGACCTTGCCAGCGCGGGGGACATGAACGCGGCCTCGGACCGGTTCGAGCGAGTCCTTCCCTATCTCGTCTTCAGCCTGCAGAACATGGAGCTGCTGCTGCGCATGGAAAAGAGCCTCCTTGTCCGGCGCGGGCTCCTCGCCTCTGACAAGGTGCGAGATGCCACATTGACTCCCGACCCGAAGACTGAGGCGTTCACGGCCTTTCTGATCGACCGCGTGATGCAGATCGTCACGCCAGACCGAGGCGAGTAGCGGTCGGTTGTCGCCTCCGGCCCGCGCTACCCGGCGGTGAGCGTCCTGACGAGGTCGTTGTGCCCGCCGACGTCGGTCAGCCGGAACTCCCGTCCCTGGAAGGGATACGTCAGGCCCTCGTGCTCGAGTCCGAGCAAGGTCAGGATCGTGGCGTGGAGGTCGTGGACATGCACTTTGTTGTCCCGGGCGTTGAGTCCGATCTCGTCCGTCGAACCGATCACCTTTCCTCCCTTGACCCCTCCCCCGGCCATCCAAACGGTGAAGCCGTACGGGTTGTGGTCCCGGCCGGCATTGTTGCGGGCCCCTCCCTCGCCGCCGTCCGTAAACGGCGTTCGGCCGAAGTCCCCGCCCCAGATAACGAGCGTCTCGTCCAGCAGTCCCCGCGACTTCAGGTCTTCCAGTAGCCCCGCGATCGGCCGGTCGACTTGCGCCGCCATCGTCTCGTGGTTGTAGTCGATCTGATTGTGCCCGTCCCAGCCGGCGCCGGCTCCGTTGTTGCCGCACCCGGAATACAGCTGGATGAACCGGACGCCGCGCTCCACCATGCGCCGCGCCAGGAGGCACTGCTTCCCGAACGGACGAGTGACGGCTTCGTCCAGACCATACAGAACCTGCGTCGACGCAGGCTCGGAGGAGATATCGACAAGTTCGGGAGCCGAGGTCTGCATTCTGAATGCAAGTTCGTACGCAGTCATTCGCGCCTCGAGATCGGAGTCTTCCGAGCGAGAGGCGAGATGCTTCCGATTGAACCAGCTCAGCTTTTCCATCAGGGCCCGCTGTTTCGCGGGATCTACCGGTCCGGGCCGGCGAATGTTGAGGATCGGTGGTCCCTCGCTACGCAACACCGTGCCCTGGTACATCGCCGGGAGGAACCCCGAGCCGTAGGCGGGCGAGCCCGACTTGATCCCGCCGTCCAGCATGACCACGTAAGCCGGTAGGTTCTCGCTCTCCGACCCGAGTCCGTAGACCACCCAGGATCCCAGGCTGGGTCTGCCGACCTGGGCCCATCCAGTGTTCATCCAGTTCTGGCCCGTGATATGGGTGAAGCCGTTGTGATGGCAGGAACGGATGACGGCCAAGTCGTCGGCGTGGCGCGCGACATTGGTGAACAGATCCGAGATCTCCAGACCAGACTGCCCGTGCTTCCTGAAGGTCCTCGGAGTGCCCAGCAGCGGGACCCTGTCCATCTTCGTGAACTGGAAGTCCCGGTTGCGAAAGGACTCTGGCACCGGCTGTCCGTCGTACTCTTGCAGCACCGGCTTGGGATCGAATGTATCTAGATGACTTGGCCCGCCGTGCATGAACAGGAAAATCACGCTCTTCGCATTCGCTGCCAGTGGCGGGATCTTCGCGGCGAACGGATTCTGCGTTGACGCGGCGCCGGCATCGCGGGCGAGCAGGCACGATGCGGCGAGCCCGCCGAAGCCGAGACCCGCGCTTTCGAGAAATTCGCGCCGCGATGCGGCTGTCGTTTCGCGTCTGCAGAACATGGTGATCCTCAGTCGATGTAGACGAATTCGTTCAGGTTGAACAGCATCAAGCTGAATTCCTCCGGCCCGGCACGGGCGAGCATTTCCACGGAGTTCTCCGTCTCGGCTGATACCGGTGGCCGGGAGAACGCTAGTTCCCAAGCACGCTCGACCATCTCCTCAGGGGTCTTTGCGGGCTCGAGGCGCTCTACGAGAGCTCGGGCCGAGCGCAGCATGAATTCGCTGTTCAGCAGAGTCAGGGCTTGCGGAGCGACCGTCGTCACTGCGCGCCTGCCGCAGCTTGTTGCCGGATCGGGCGCGTCGAAGGTCTTGAACATTGGGTATGGGAACTGGCGCTTGGCGAAGATGTAGATGCTACGCCTGTCATGTTCCGAGGGATCGAGCGATTCGGGCCAGTCGTCCTTGTCCCACATGCCCAGTCGTTCTTCTTTCGACAGCGGCGGCAACACCGGCCGCCCGCCCATCTTTATGTTCAGGGTCCCGGCGACGGAAAGTACTGCGTCGCGGATATTCTCGGCATTGAGACGCCGGCGGTTCATCCGCCACAGGGAGAGGTTGTCTGGATCCTTCGCGGCATTCTCGCTGCTGGACGAGGAGGACAGGCGATACGTGCTGGAGAGCATCAACAGCTTGTGCATCTCTTTGACGCTCCAGCCGCGCTCGACGAATTCCGAGGCTAGCCAGTCCAGAAGTTCCGGATGAGACGGGGGATCGCCTTGACGGCCGAAGTTGTTGGGAGTGCCCACGATGCCCCGGCCGAAGTGCCCTTGCCAGATCCGGTTGACCATCACGCGGGCGACTAGGGGATTGGACGGGGCCGTCAGCCATTCGGCCAAGGCCGTGCGCCGTGCGCCCGGACCCGACACCTCGATTCTCCCGAGAGCGGGAGGGGTCCCGGCTCCTACGGCCTCGCCTGTGGACTTCCATTCGCCCCGGTCCGTCATCCGCACCGGATACCGCACCTCCGCCCTGCCGAGCACAGTTGCCATTGGCAGGTCGAACCGTGCGGCTAACGCGGCCTCACCGAGCTCGGCGATCAGCGTTTTGCGACGATCGAGCTCTTCGGGCGTGTACTGCAGGTCCCTGGCGTATCCGCCCGGATTCTCGAGCAAACCGGCCTCGGTCAGAGCGCGTTCAAGGACGGCTGCCTTGACCTGCTGCTGGACCGTTCGATTGGCCTTCGGTGTGCGGTAGGCCTTGACGATTTCCTCGCCAAACCCCAGCGCGACCTCGTCGACGAGCCGCTCGCGGGCCTTCTGTTCAAGAGCCTTCAGGGCTTGCTGGTACTCGAAGACCTTGAGCTGCTTCGGGTACGACGAATAGTACCCGAACTCGGTCATCTTGTTGGTTACCGGGATATGACGGATCTCGCTGCCCTCGAAGAACGCCATCATGCGGTGGTAGTCCCTCTGGGAAATCGGGTCGAACTTGTGGTCATGGCATCGGGCACAGGCCACGGTAAGGCCTAGGAACGCCTCTCCCGTCACGTCCACTGAATCGACCATCCACTCGTACCTAAGCTGGTGGCCGTTCAGCGCCGCCTCGTGGTATACGGTGCCGACCGTGTACAGTCCCGTTCCGATACGGGCTTCCAGGTGTCTCTGTTTCTCGTCCGGAATCTCGTACGATCCTCGCAGCTCGATATCGTCTGGCCAGATCTCGTCGGCCGCGACCTGCTCCTTGACGAATCGGTCGAACGGTTTGTCGTCGTTGAAGGACTTGATGACATAGTCGCGATAGCGCCATGCATCTCGAAAATAGATGTCCGTCTCGAAGCCGCCGCTGTCGGCGTAGCGCACAGCGTCCAGCCAGTATCTGCCCCAGCGCTCTCCATAGCGATCCGACTCGAGAAGACGATCGATAACCGTTTCGAACGCATCCGGTGCATCGTCTTGCACGAATGCCTCGACTTCGGCTGGAGTCGGCGGAAGCCCGTGCAAATCGTACGTTGCACGACGGATCCATGTCCTCCGGTCCGCTTCAGCGACTGGTTTGATGTCACCCACGGCCAGCTTGCGCGCGATGAACCTGTCGACCGGTGTTCGCGCCCAGCCCTCCCCGTGCCTCGGCACCTCCGGCCGCGACACCGGCTCAAAGGACCACCATCTCGTTCCCGAACCTACCGAGATCGTTACCGGCCAATGCGCGCCCGCGTCGATCCAGGCCTCCAGCGCCCGAATGTCGTCCTCCGGAAGATGGTCGGCTTGGAGCGGCATCTTAAGATCGCCCTCGCGACGCACCGCCTGATACAGGACACTTGCCCCGGCGTCGCCCGGGACTATGCTAGGGCCCCGCTTGCCACCTCGCAGGATTCCGTCCCGTGTTCGGAGGTCCAGATCCGACATCTGTGACTGGCCGTGGCAGGAGAGGCAGTTTTCTGCGAGGATTCGAATCGCTCGCTCCGCTTCGCCGGCGCTGGCAACCGACGCGAACACATGCAAAGCAAGCCAGATTGCAATGAGCACCTGCATCGAGACTAAGGGCCTAACTCATTGAGTATATAAACAACTCTCGCTCCGCTGATGCGCGACCAATTGAGACAGAGGAGATCTCCGTCTGCGCGAATGTCACCTCAGCGGTACCACAACTCGCTTTGCCGCACTGCGAGAATTCGATCGTCCCGCAAGGGCAGTACTCTCCGCCTTGGGGAATGAACGACGCCGGCCTCGCTCGTTCCCACTCTTGAGCGGGTTCGGTTACGGACCAATCCCGCGAACGCCGCCTACGAACCGGGCCCGCAGGCCGCTGGCTGCCGTCAGCCGGTTCGCCGTGCCTCGCGACAGGTCGTCGCCCTGGCACTCGGCACAGCGCCGGCTCTTGACAGCCAACAGTTCCTAGGCCACTAGTCGCGACAGTTCTTCGCACCGTGGGCCGCGCAACGGTCCCCCGGTGTCCGTGGACCCGAGTTGCCAAGCCAGCGGCTACTCACGCCGCCCGGACCGAACATCCCTCGATGGAAGCAATGCCCGCCCTCGTCAGGCGCTGGCCACCGGCTCGATCGCCGGAAGAAATTTCCCGCGGCGAGTTAGAGCCGCTACGGCCTAAGACCCACTATGGGGTCCAGATTCGCATCAGCCCTTGAGACGATTGACGATCCGCACTGCGAGCACCGTCGCGACACCACCGTTCAGCGATGTGCCGATGGCACCCAGCGCACCATCCAGCTGCGCGCCGATTGCCGGAATGTTGTTGAGCGCATCCGCACCGGCAGCCGCTCCCACCGCAATAGTGACGATCAAGTAGGCGTTCGAGTCCTCGGCATCGACCGCGAGGGCGGCGTATACGATGCCTCCGAGAACCAGAACGAGCATGGCGATGTTCGCCGGGATCACGGCAGGCGCGAAGCCGATAACGAGCGCCAGTAGCGCACCGAGACCGATGAGAATTCTGTTTACCATTTCGTCCTCCAGTATTCAGTCGTGGTTCCCTAGGCGCGCCATCTTTCCAGTGACGAGTCGCGTCAGGAACTGCGCGCCGCGGCGAACGATACCATTTTCGAAGTATGGAAATTGGAATTTTTTCTATGGAATCTGGAAATCGGAACAGAAAATCGGTCCCTCAGCACGGGTTTTTCACAGTTCTACAAGTTTTTGGGGATTTGTTTTGATTCTTCAAGCGCTCGCCTTGGCGCCCCGGAATGCGTCCCGGCCGCTCACGAAAAACCCGCTTTCGAGACGTCAGGCCGCTGCCGCCACAGCCTGCCCGGCCCTGGCCCGTCTGCCACTGAGTGGCATTGAACAGGCATCTGATCGGGCGTGCTGGCTTGACGGGCCGGGTTGCGAGAGCGCAGGCAGCCGTAACCTACCGAGCGGGTGCCCGCACGTGGCGGACAAAGGTCCGTCTGGTAGCCATGTCTCCCGCCCGTCAGGCCCGCAACAGGCCCTTGGCGATCTGAATCCGGTGGATTTCCGACGTTCCGTCGTAGATGCGCATGACCCGGCAGTCCCGGTAGATCCGTTCGATCGGAAGGTCCTTGCAGTAGCCCAGCCCACCAAAGACCTGAACAGCGCGGTCGGCCACACGTCCCAGCATCTCAGAGGAAAGAACCTTGACCATGGAGACTTTCTCTCGAGGGTCGAGTCCCTGATCGGTTTCCCATGCTGCCTCTAGGCACAGGAGCCTCGCTGCGGCGATGTCGATCGCGCTGTCCGCTAGCAGCGACTGGATCATCTGAAATGCTCCGATCGGCTCGCCGAACTGCCGTCGTTCCCGGGCATGCCGGGTCATCATGTCCAGTAGCAGGGTCGCCGTTCCCACCGCTCGCGCGCCGATGTCGAAGAGCCTCACGCGTCCGATCGTGCCGAGGATGAGGCGCAAGCCGCGGCCCCGTTCGCCAAGCAGATGCTTCCTGCCGAGCTTGACACCGTCGAACGACATCTCGACATGGCTACCGCCACGCAAGCCCATCATCGGCTGGTTGCGGCCGACCGTGACTCCCTCCATGGCCTTGTCCACGAGGAAGACGGAAATCCCCCTCGCGCCGGCATCTGGGTCGGTTCTAGCCGTCACCGCGAAGAAGTCCGAGAATGCGCCGTCGCTGACGAAGTGCTTGCCGCCGTCCAGCACCCAGCCGTCCCCGACCGGCTTCGCGGTTGTCCGGATCCCGGCGGCGTCGGACCCGGCCCCGGGTTCTGTCATCGCGATCGCGCACGTCCGATCCCCCCGCACTGCCGGCAGCAGCCACTCCTCCCGCTGCGAGCCCTTGCATGCCAGGAGCAGTTCGTAGACAGTTCCAAATGCCCGGCGCACCAGGATGTCGCTCGTCCGGCCCATCTCCTGCGCTGCAAGGCACATGTCCACGGCGCTCAGGCCCCCGCCGCCGACCTCTTCTGGCATGTTCATCGCGTAGAAGCCCAGTTCGCGGGACTTTAGAAAGATCGCACGGGCCGTGGCCGGTTCGAGCAACCCCTTGGATTCGACTTCCTCCTCCAGCGGCCTCAGCTCTTTCTCGATGAATCGTCGTAGCGTGCTGACCATCAGCCGCGATTCTTCGGAGACTGCAAAGTTCATGAAGGATTCCTCCTCGGGCCGGATCTTCGTGCGGCAGTCAGCGGCCCTTCCAAGCAGGAGCGCGCTTCTCCGAGAACGCGCGCGGGCCCTCGAGCGCGTCGTGGCTGCCAAGCATCGCAGTGACTGCGGGGTACTCGCGCTGGATCGCCTGCGCCAGCGACCCCTGCTCCAAGGTCTCTCTAGCGACCTGCTTCGTTGCTTGGATTGCGAGGGGAGCGCATCGCAGGACCTGCGAGACCCAGCGGTCGATCGCCTGGTCAAGCTCCGATGAGGCCACCACCTCGTTGATCAAGCCCAGTTCCATAGCGGTCCCGGCGTCAATGCGACGGCCTGTCAGCAGCATGCCCATTGCGTGCTTGCTCGGGATGTGCCTCACTGCCCTCTGGATGCCCCCGCTCATCGCCGCCAGGCCGACGAGCGGCTCCGGAAAGCCGAACTCGGCAGACTCGACCGCGACCGCGAGATCGCAGGCGAGCACGATCTCCAGCCCCCCTCCCAGCGCGTATCCATTGACGGCCGCAATGACCGGCTTGTCGAGATCGAAACGGTGCGTGAGCCCCGCGAACCCGCTGTCGGGGAGCTCGCCCTTGGCGCGTTCCGTCTTGGCTTTCAGGTCCGACCCCGCACAGAATGCCTTCTCTCCCGTGCCGCGGATGACCGCGATGCGGAGACTCCGGTCCGATGCAAAGGCGTCGAATGCTCGCGCCAGTTCGCAATGTGCTTCCGCATGGAGGGCATTCCGCGCATCTGGTCGGTTGATGGTCACGTGGAGCACTTCGCCGTTGACACGCAGGGTCACATGGTTCGCGACGGCAATCAGAGTCTCGATCCCGGAAGCCATCATGATCCCGAGGACCGCGTCAGGTATTTCCACTCGAGCCCCTTGACGGCCGCAACGAACACCTCGTTGACGGGTGTCGGCACTCCGAGCTTGCGTCCCAGCCGAACGATGACTCCGTTGATCACGTCGATTTCCGTCCGACGCTCGTTGATCACGTCAATGCACAAGCTCGCCTTGTTGGCGCCAGTGCCTCCCTCGCCGACGAGTCGGTCGAGGATTCGAAGCGTCTCGGACGCGTCGATCCGGATCCCTGCCGCGTTGGCAACAGCAGCAGCTTCGTCGACCGCTTGGTCGATCACGGCCCTCAGCTCAGGCACGGAAGCGGCGTCGCTGATCGGGAGATTGGTGATCGCGGACGGTGCGCTCAGCCCGACATTCGCCAGCAGCTTCTTCCACATCCCGCCTACGATATCGCCGCTGGCCTCTGTCGGCAGGCCAGGCACGCTGAACGCTCCTGCGATGGCCCGTGCCCGGTCCGATACCCCGCCCTCCATCTCTCCAACCTGTGTGAGCTGCTCGCCGTAATTCCGCACCACGCCTGGACGCACTATGCTTGCCCCCATTGCTGTCCATCCTCCAAGCACCCTGTCGCTGCCGACAATTCCCCCAATCGCCTCCTCGTTCCCGATTCCGTTCTGGAAACTGATCGCTACGGTGCCCTCGTGAAACAGACTGACGGCCGACGTTACGGCTTCCGGCGTTTGAGCGGCCTTGCAATGCACCGAAACGATGTCAGCCGGCGGAACGCTCGCCACGTCGGTTGTTGCCCGGACGGGAATGGCACGCTCGCCACCGAATCCGACCATGAGGAGACCGTGACGGTTGATCGCGTCGACGTGCTCCTTCCAGATGTCGACGAGGGTGACATTCAAACGGCCTTCCTTCAGCAGTCCGCCGAACAGGCAGCCCATCGCGCCCGCGCCGAGGATTACGACGTGCCGCGGGTGTCTCAGGTCCGTCACGTGTCTTTTCCAATGCATGCTCGCACTTCGCCCACGTCCTCGAAGAGCGCCGATGCACAGATTCCGGGGTGCAGAGGCTGCGGTTCTGTCACGGATCCGGTCAGAACGAACATTCCCGCGGCCAGTCCCATGTTTCTCTGGCTAAGGCAATTCACCAGCCAGGTCAAGACATCCAGCGGGTCTCTCCACCAGCTCCCGGAATACGTGCGGACCGGAGGGCTGCCGTCAAGCCGCAGCGTGATGGCGGTTGCCTGCAGGTCCCGGTCGCGCCACCCGAGGATCTCCGGGCCGATGACCGCCCCGCCGCTGTTCCCGCTGTCCGCGATCTCCGCAAGCGCGTCCGGGGCGCTCGAGAATCGCGTTTGCGTCAAGTCGAACGCCGCGTGAGCGACGACCGCGTCCGAGAGCTCTTCCTCAGCGTAGGCCGCTGAACGAGGGTGCACGGACTCCACCATGCAAAACGCGAATTCTGTTTCGAGACTCGCGGACGGGAAGTCCGATCGCGCTAGCATTGCCGGGCTGCTATAGCAGCGCGGCTCGTAGACCGGGCCGGGAATCGGCTCTTCGAGCTTCCTCTCCGCCATGATCGCCGGTGTCGCCGCACCGACTTTCCAACCAGCGATTCTCAGGCCGACTGCTTGTGCCATGGCCTCCTGCACTGAGTAGGCTTCAGCCCGGGTCCGCGGGTGCAAGTCGCCCAGAGAGGCAAGCCGCTCCCCGGATCGCCATGCATCCGCAAGAAGTCGTCCCGCTTGGACCGCCCGCCCGGTCAGTGGAGGTCCTCCGTCGCCCCACCGTCGACGGCAATCGCGGTTCCTTGGATATGGCGCGCATCCGGGCAACACAGGAACGCTGCCAGATTCGCGACATCCTCCGGGGTCCCGAGTCGGCGCAGCCCTTGCTTCTTGATGGCCTTCGCCCGCACCTCGTCAACGGACAGGCCGAGCTGAACGGCGCGGCCCTCGAAGAGTTCCTGGACGCGCTCGGTTTCCGTCAAGCCAGGGTAGATGGCATTGACGTTGACGCCTTCGCGTTTGCCACGCGCCGACAGGCCCTTGCTGAAGTTCGCCATCGCGGCATTGACCGCGCCACCGATCAAGAAATTGGGATCGGGCGTGCGCGCGAACCCACCGATGATGTTCACGATGCAGCCTTGGCTCTTGACGAGTTCCGCCCAGAACAACCTGCTGAGCCGGACGCATGCGTAGAACTTCAGCGCGAACCCGTCCTTCCAGATTTCGTCAGATTGCTCGAGGAAGTCGCCCCCTCTGGTGGCACCGGCATTGTTGACAAGGATGTCCAATCCACCAAACGAGTCCATCAGAGTGGCGTGAACCGCGGCGCAGGCTTGGGCAGTTCGGAGATCCCCGGCGACGATCTCGATCCGTCGCCCGGTCGCGTCGCCGATCTGCCGGCGCGCCTCGATCAGGTTGGCCTCGGATTTCGCAGCCAGCAGGCAATCGCAGCCGTTGAGTGCCAGCTCCATCGCAATGGCTCGGCCGATGCCGCGGCTTCCGCCCGTGACAACTGCGACCTTGTTCTCGAGTCCTGTTGCCATTCCGGAATGCCAGAGAATACCATGCAGTATTCCCGCCCGCGACGACTGATTTCAGGAATAAGTTTAGGGAGTATCCGCATTGCACGTGCCCAGCAACACAGCATTCGTCGTCGGGGCGACTGGTGCGGTGGGAACAGCCTTGGTTTCGCACTTGGCTTCCATCGGGACTTGGACCGTGCTCGGGGTTTCGCGCAGGGCCCCTCGACGCCCGGTGGAGAGAGTCTCGTACCTGCATTGCGACCTGGCGGAGCCAGCGTCTTGCACGGAGGCCATCGCAAAGCACCGTCCCGTTTCCCATATCTTCTACTGTGCTCGAGTGACGCACTCTGACCAGCCTGTGGAGAGTACCAGCGAGAACGTGCGCCTGTTGGAGAACGCTATCGTGGCGGTCGGTCGGGTGTCTCCCGGGTTGCGCCACGTTCACTTGGTCCAGGGCGGCAAGTACTACGGCGTCCACTTGGGACCGTTTCCCACGCCGGCCCGCGAAGGCCAGGGCCGATGCGCCGAGCCGAACTTCAATCATGCTCAGCAGGATTTCCTCTGCGATCGTTCCGAGGACGCTGCATGGACCTGGTCGGCCTCGCGCCCGAACACGCTTCTCCACTACTCGCCGCACATTGCACGCAACATCGTCAGCACGCTTGGTTCCTACGCCGCCATCTGCGGCGAACTCGGGATACGGCTCGACTTTCCTGGTCCGTCCGGGGCGTACACCAGCCTGACCCAAGTGACGACGCTGAAAGTCTTGGTGAGTGCCATGGAGCAGATAGCCACCGATACTGATTGTGCGGGCAAGGCATTCAACATTACGAACACTGACCTCTTCAGGTGGAATGCCATCTGGCCTGAACTCGCGCGCCGGTTCGAGGTCGAATTGGGAACCGTGCGCCCGGGTTCCCTGGCCGTAGCCATGGACGACAAGCACGAGGTTTGGCGGCGGATCTGCGACAGGAACGGCCTTCGCCAGACGACGCTGGACGACGTCGCAAACTGGCCATTCGCTGACGCCACGCTCGAGCGGTATTGGGATGAGATCCTCTGCCACAACAGGGCTCGCAGCCACGGCCTCGACGGCTGGGACAATAGCTTCGCGCGGTTCTTCGAGATCCTGGAGACGTACCGCAAGGCGCGTATCCTGCCTTAGCCCCGGGGTCAGAGCCGTTCGTTTCCATGCCGCGCAGCAAGATCGCATCGGCGAGAGCCGCGGCCGCCCTGGTTCCGGACGGTTGCGCGGTCGGCGTGACAGGCGGCGGTGGCGGGCTGGTCGAACCCGACACCCTGCTCGAGGCCATCGAACGGCGCTTTCTGGAGACCGGGTCGCCGAAGGACCTGACGCTGGTCCACGCTTTGGGACTTGGAGATCGCGATCGCAGGGGAGTCAACCGGTTCGCTCATCCGGGAATGGTGAGGCGGGTGATCGGCGGCCATTGGGTATGGTCGCCCAGGATGCAAGCGATGGCCCAGGCGGAGGAGATCGAAGCCTACGTGCTCCCTGCCGGCGTGATCACCCAGCTGATGCGCGAGATTGGCGCCGGCCGCCCAGGGCTCATCACCCACGTCGGGCTCGGCACGTTCGTAGATCCTCGAGTCGAGGGCGGGAAGATGAACGCGGCTGCCCGGGACGATCTCGTTGAGCTCATCGAGATCGATGGCCGGACGCTTTTGCGATACAAGCCGTTTCCGGTCGGGGCGGTGTGTATCCGGGGCAGCTTCGCGGATGCTGACGGGAATCTGTGCCTTGACGAGGAGGGGGCGACCCTTGACGCGCTCGCCCTGGCGCTGGCCGCCCACAACTCCGGCGGAAAGGTCCTGGCTCAGGTGCGGAAGGAAGTCGAGCGCGGCTCCTTGCCGGCGCGCTCGATCCGCGTGCCCGGCGCGATGGTCGATGCCATCGTGGTGGATGCGTCCCAGAGGCAGAGCTACTCACCCGGGTCGGACCCGGCCATTTCCGGATCGTTGCCGGCTCGCGGAAGCGAGCCGGTGCGGCCCGAGCTCGGCCCGCTCGATGTCAGGCAGGTCATTGCACGTCGAGCAGCCCGGGAACTCCGTGCCGATGCGGTTCTCAATTACGGTTTCGGAATCCCCGACGCGATCGCCAAGCTGGTGGCTTTCCGGGACGACGTCGAGGACTTCTACCAGACCATCGAGCACGGCACATACGGCGGGGATCTGCTCGACGGCGTCCTGTTTGGATTTGCACGAAACGCCCGGGCCATGATCGACTCGCCATCGCAGTTTGACTTCTACAGCGGCGGAGGCTTGGATCTCGCGTTTCTCGGAATGGGCGAGGCGGACGCCGACGGAAACGTCAATGTTTCGAAGCTGCAGGGCGTTCCGGTCGGTCCCGGGGGCTTCATTGACATCGCCCAGAACGCGGCCAAGGTGGTCTTCTGCGGGACGTTCGAAGCGAAAGGCGCTCGGATTGAAATCGGGGGAGGGTGCCTGCGGATCTCTCGTTACGGGGAGGTGCGCAAGTTCCTGCGCAGCGTCGCCCAGATCACGTTCAGCGGAAAGGAAGCGGTACGCAATGGCCAGGAGGTCATGTATGTGACAGAGAGGGCCGTTTTCCGGCTCTCGGCGAGCGGCCTGGTTCTGGAGGAGATAGCACCAGGACTGGATCTCAAGACCGATATCCTTGACCGAATGGGATTTGCGCCATTGATGCAAGGGGACCCGCAGCGGATGGCCCCGGCGATCTTCACGGAATCTGAGGTGCTTAGTAGATGAGCCAGAGTGGAGAGCCGGTTCGACTGGGGATCGTCGGCGTCGGGGTGATCGGCCAGCGGCATCTACAGCTGGCGAACGCGGAGAATCACTGCCGAGTCGTTGCGTTGGCAGATCCAGCCCCGGAAGTCGCGGAGATTGCGTCCAGCACCGGCGTGCCGCATTACCGCTCGTACGTCGAAATGCTCGATTGCGAGCGACTTGAGGGAGTCATCGTTGCTGCTCCAACCCAGCTGCACGCGGAAATCGGCCTTGAACTGGTTGCGCGACGCATCCCGATGCTGATGGAGAAGCCCTTCACGGACGCACTCGAGTCCGGTATCGAGCTTGCGAGAGCGGCCGCTGGTGCCAATGTCGCGATCTCAGTGGGGCATCATCGCCGCTTCGACCCGGCGGTGGCCGAGGCCCGCGAGATTCTCGAAGGCGGGCAAATCGGACGCTTGATCGGCGTCTCGGGAATCTGGGCCGTGCGCAAGCCGGATTCCTACTTCGATGTCGAATGGCGGTGCGCCTCCGGCGGCGGGCCCGTCCTCATCAACATGATCCACGACATCGACATGCTGCGGCACTTGTGCGGAGAAGTCGAGAGCGTGTACGCGGAAACGACCTCTGGGAACCGCGGGTTGGCCGTCGAGGACAGCGGCGCGATCCTACTCCGCTTTGCCGGCGGCGTGCGCGCGACCATCTCGTTCTCCGACCTGGCCCCGTCTCCCTGGGGATGGGAACGGGGCACCGCCGACAATCCCGCGATCCCTCCGTCCGGGGAGAACTGCTACCACTTTTTCGGGACCGCGGGATCGTTCGAGTTTCCCCTTATTCGGACATGGCACTACGAGACAGGCGGCGAGCCCGGTTGGGGTCGCCGAATCCTTGCCCGAGATCGTCCTACGCTGCCGCGGGCCGCTCTAGCGATGCAGCTTCGGAATTTCTGCAACGTTGTTCGCGGGGAGGCCGAGCCGCTCGTCGGTCCCCGAGATGGCTTGGCAACCTTAGCGACCGCGCAGGCGGTGCAGGTGGCTGCGAGCCGGGGTGGGCCCGTCGAGCCGGCGTTTTCCAATGCTGGTTAGGACAAGTGCCAGTCGAAGCGTCCGTGCGTTGTTTCCGACGATCCCAGAGCGAGCCGGAACCGAGAGGAGCAGCTAGAGTCGCGAGGCTCGCGGAAATCGAAACACATTCAATCGACACTGCGTCGGGGCTTTCATGGGCCCGGCTGCAGCCGAACAACGCCCCGTCGGACTCGGGACCGGGAGCGAGGCTGCGCGGGCTATTGCGCTCTTGGTCGGCCTCGCCTGTATGTGGTGGTCCGGCTGCGGTGGAAAATACGTTGAATCGTACCGGATCCTCGGAGATCTGGCCAAGCCCGTACTCGTACCGCCCGGTATCCGGAAGCTGCAGGGCAACAAGAAGACGTTCGCGGTTCGGAAGCCAGTCCGCGAACCCGACTGCGCGTCTCCCAACCAGGGGATCTCGGTAAGGGTCCGGCGCAAGGCGGTCAAGATTGCACTCCGGCAGGAGGCTCTCGAGGCAAGTCCTCCCGGCTGGCTATCGCGGTGGGCAGACATTCTGAGCGATCGCGGATGCCTTCCGCATGATGGCCGCAGTGGATTCGTGAGGCGAGTCCTGGAAGCGTTTCCGCTCGGCGTCAGAGATGCGTATCGCATTCCCTACGGCCATTCGTCGACCTCGGACTTCATGGACGTCGTTTCGGGCCAAAGGCTCAAGGTTGTCGGACCGGTTCTTCACGACGATTCCGAACCATTGGAACTGACAGTCGAATCAGTCGGTCCCAATGGTGCCAGAGGGTTGAATCTGCAAGTGCGCTCGTCGGCGAATCTCGCTGGATACGAGGAGAGCTGGTATTCGATCACGGTAGCCGGAAACGGTGACTCACGGATCACGCACGATCAGACGCGATTCTTCCACGACGGGAAGGTCACCGTGCTTGAACGACCCGATGTGACTGCTGTCTCCTTCCTCCCCCAAGGTCGATTCATACGGATGATTTACCTGGCGAGAGTCGCGGACCGAGGCGACCACGACGTGCTGTTCGTTGGTGGACCCACTCGCGAGGAGCTGGAGACGAGGGCCGCGGCCGTGTTGAAGAACCCCAGCCAATGCCTTGAAGCGAATTCCAATGAATGGTGTCGGGGAGCGCCTTCCACGCTGGCGATCAATCTCTACGTCACCGTCGTTCTCAACGGAACCGTAGAGGAGGTAGCTCCCGGGATCGCACTTGGACAGTTTCTACGACGTGGATTCGGGCCGAGAACAATGATCCCTCCCTCCGGTCTGAAGGTGTATCGCCCTTACGCTGACCGGCTCGCCGAGGTCGCGTTCGATCCATCAAGCGGAGCGATCATGACACTTCCTCTTCTGGGAGGGGAGAGGATCATTCTTCCCGCGCAGCACCGGGAGTAAGGGTGGACGGGCCCAAACGTCCCTTCAGCTCTCCAGAAATGATGAGCCGGTGCCAGTGAGACTTCCGACCGCAGCTGCAGCTGGAACCAATAGCAGTGGCGATTCAGTTGGCCGGCAAAGAGATTGGATCAGAGACATAGTCGACCGACTCCTCCACGGTGAACTTCCGGTAGTCGGAGTAGCGGTTGCGGACCTCGGTGCGAAACTCCTTTACCAGCAGGACGCGACCCGAACCCACGAAATAGGACTCGGCTGGCAGCCAGATCTCGTCGTTGACCTTCCGTCGCGTGAATCGCAGGCGGGCCCCACTGTGCAAACGGGCCACTGCACCCCAGGCAAGGGACACAGGCTTCATTAGCTCGATCTCGACCTTGACCATTTGATAGTCGTCTTCACAGATCCATGCTTGTCCTCGCGTCTTGCGCAGTGGACGAACCGACTTGAGCTTAGGTCGGTAGCCGGACCGAGGTTCGAATGAGACGACAACGGTGGAGACGTCTTCAAGCGTGTCCCTTCCCTGAATCCGGAATTGAAAGAGCCGAAAAAGCTCCTCGATTTGGCGTTGTTCTTCTTGTTTTTCCTCCCGACGTTTCTTCTCGACGCGCTCGGGCGTGAGGTTCTTGATCTTTTCTGTCTTCCTGCGATGCTCTCGGTCTTGCTTTTCGATTCGGGTGGGCTTGATTGTTTCTCCATCTTTCTCGATCAGGCGCTCATAGGAGAGTTTCGGATCGACCGAAGGGAAGACTTCCCATTCCTTTGACCAACTCCGCTTCACTTCTCCCTGTCGATCAATCAGCTGGGTGGTCTCGTGGCGGTTGAAAGTGTATTCGCTCTGCAGCAATCGGTCTCCTGTCAAGTTCTTCTTGACCTGCTCAAGGAACGCCTCCAGTTGCGGCAGCGGCCTGCTCTCCTCAGGCGGTAGGTCGGCCGATTGACCCCAGCTCACGATCCCCAGAGCCAGCCAGCAAAGCAGGGGGGATCTCAGCATTAGGTTCATCGTCGTGAGATCTCCGGCGCAATCGTCATGGACAACCTTCGTCCTCGCGCTGATCAGCCTGTGCCACGGGCATTGGCCTCTTCTTTGTTCTTGAGAAACGTGACGATCCGCGTCGCCGATGGCTTGAGAAACGTGCGGCAAGCATCAGAGATCGCCCACGAGCATCTCCCGTGCCGCAACGTGTCACTCGATCTTAATGGAATGGGCGGATCGGCGGGCAAGGGTGGCATCGCCAGCTCGAATGCCGTCACTTGGTAGTGCGGTTTCAGAACGGTCGGCTGCCATCTGATCGAGGGGCGTCAGTTCGGCATCCGCGAGCCAGTGCCATACGGTACGAGCAGCCCGTCCACACCACCGCTCGGTCTCACTAGAACGGGCGAATTCCTTTCCGCACTCAAGATCGCTGAGCCGACTAGAAAGCGAGCGGGCTGCCGAGCCCTTTGCCAAGGCAAAGCCCGCCACCACACCCGCTACGGCGGTGGACATCGCCACCTTGGAACGGGCCTCACCGGTTCCGTTTCGAGTGCTGCAGGGAACGGAACTCCATTTCCTGCAAGGGATCGGGTGTTGTCGGACCGGACGCGACCGAGACACCGATGCGATAGAGTAGCAGTCGAATAGCCCCGAATCAGAGGCCGTCTAATGTTGATTTCTGCCGAAGGGAGCGGTGATGGCGTCGGCGTAGCGACGGCGTCAATCAGGGCCCGCTTGGCATCGAAGCCGAGACTTCCGGCGGCGTTCCTCGCGGCACAAGCGCTTGTTTTCGTTCAAGTTGGCTCCGGTGCAGCATCCGCCGCTGAGGATCGCGCGGTCTTCGAGCAGTATTGCGTTGCCTGTCATAGCGGCACCGCCGCCAATGCCGGTCTGCGGCTCGACCGAGCCGATCTCGAGACCGTCGGCGAAGACGCGGAAATGTGGGAGCGGGTGGCCCACAAGCTCCGGACCGGCACCATGCCGCCGGCCGGCATGCCGCAGCCGCCGGCATTGGCTCGAGCGGAACTGCTCTCAAGACTGGAATCGTCGCTGGATGCACTCGCGGTCGAGCACCCTAACCCGGGACGGACCGAGTCCCTGCGCCGCCTGAACCGGACCGAATACCGGAACGCCGTTCGCGACCTTCTCGCTCTCGACATCGATGTCACGTCCCTGCTTCCGCATGACGAGAGCGGACATGGGTTCGACAACGTCAACGTCGGAGACCTTTCTCCCACCCTGCTGGACAGGTATATCTCTGCTGCCCAGAAAATCGCCCGCCTGGCAGTGGGCAGCACCGCGTCCTCGCCTCAGACGGAGATCGTCCGGGTCCGGCCCGACGTCTCGCAGGAGCGTCACGTCCCGGGCCTTCCCATCGGCACGCGAGGAGGCGTCTCCATTCCCTTCAACTTCCCGCAGGACGGGGAGTACGAGATCCAGATCTGGCTGACCCGCAACCGCAACGAGGAGATCGAGGGTCTCGGCAGGGCGCACGACTTGCATATGCTGCTGGATCGCGAGCACGTCCGGACTTTCAGGGTCCAGCCACCGACCGATCGGATCGACCACTCGCAAGTCGACAAGCATCTGAAGATGCGGCTTGATGTCGACGCCGGCCCGCACAAGGTCGCGGTGACCTTTCCCAAGACGCAATCTTCACTCCTCGAAACGATGCGCCAGCCCACCCAGTCGCGCTTCAACATGCACCGTCACCCGCGTACCGTGCCGGCTGTGTTCCAGGTTTCAGTGACCGGGCCGTACGAGCCGAAGGGGGCCCGGGACACACCCAGCCGGCGCAAGCTCTTCACTTGCCGGCCGACCTCGCCATCCGAAGAGGCCGGCTGTGCGGAGAGGCTTCTTTCCGCGCTTGTACGACGGGCGTATCGACGCCCGGTAACGGATGAGGATGTCGCGGGCGCGATGGCCTTCTACCGGCAAGGGCGCGATACCGGGGACTTTGACGCGGGCATCGAAAAGGCACTGACCGCCGTCCTTGTCAGCCCCGAGTTCCTGTTCCGCACGGAACTCGATCCCGAGGGCGTCCAGACGGGCGATACATATCGCGTCAGCGACATCGAACTGGCGTCGCGGCTGTCGTTCTTCCTGTGGAGCAGCATTCCGGATGACGAGTTGCTCGAGGCTGCCGTCCGGGGCGAGCTTCGGCAGGCGGGCGGTCTGGAACGGCACGCGCGCAGGATGCTGTCTGATCCCCGCTCGTCCAATCTCGCCCGCAACTTCGCGGGGCAGTGGCTCCATATCCGGAGTCTGGATTCGTTCTCCCCCGACCAGAGGCTGTTTCCGGACTTCGACGACAATCTCAGGCAGGCATTGCGCGAGGAGACAGAGCGCTTCTTCGAGAGCGTCCTTCGCGAGGACCGTAGCGTGCTTGACCTCATCCGGGCGGACTACACGTACCTCAACGAGCGACTCGCAAGGCACTACCGGATCCCCGACATCTACGGGACCCGCTTCCGGCGCGTGCCGGTTGGCAAGGCCAGCAAGCGAGGAGGCTTGCTCAGGCACGGCAGCGTGCTGACCGTGACCTCGTACCCGACCCGCACCTCTCCCGTCCTGCGCGGCACCTGGATCCTGGAGAACATCTTCGGCGCCCCGCCGCCGTCCCCGCCGCCCAACGTCCCGGCGCTCGACAACCCCGTGTCCGCGAAGCTGCCCATGAGGGAGAGGCTCAGCGCGCACAGGGACAACCCGGCCTGCGCAAGCTGCCACATGACAATCGACCCTGTCGGTTTCGCACTCGAGAACTACGATGCCCTCGGCCGATGGCGCGACTATATCGACGGCCGTCCGGTCGATGCGACCGGAGGCTTGCCCGGAACCCCGCAGACGGACCGCGGGGTTGCCGGCTTGGAGGATGCATTGCTGCAACGCCCGGACCTTTTCGCCGGAACGCTCGCCCGAAAGCTGCTGACATTCGCGCTCGGAAGAGGGGTCGAGCACTACGATGCACCGGCAATTCGCCGGATTCTTCGCGATGCCGAGCCCGCACGGTATCGCTTTTCGGACATCGTCCTCGGTATCGTTAGAAGCGTACCGTTCCGGATGCGGAAGGCGACATGATCATCACGAAGAAGGCGCTGCCCAGACGGACGTTCCTCCGCGGGATGCAGGCGACGCTAGCGCTGCCGCTGCTCGACGCGATGATCCCGGCCGCGACGGCTCTGGACAAGACGCCGGCCAAGCCCGTGCCGCGGCTTGGATTCGTCTTCATCCCAATGGGTTGCGACCATTCGCGATGGACGCCGTCCGGAGGGTCGGAACTCGGCGAGCTGTCTCCGATCCTCAGCCCCCTTGCAAACGTCAAGAACGACCTGATCGTCTTCACCAACTTCGATTTGAAAAATGCCTACCCGGGCACCCACTCGACCTCGAACGCCGCGTTCCTCAGCGCGGCTTTCGCGAAACACACGGAGAGCTCGGACTACTACCTCGGCACGACTGTCGACCAGCACGCGGCCCGCCAACTGGGCAAGGACACACAGCTCCCGTCGCTGGAGCTGTCGATGGACCTGCTCCAGACCGTTGGCCAGTGCAACAACGGATACGCTTGCGTTTACCAGAACAATCTCTCGTGGTCCTCGCCGACGACGCCGCTTCCGTCGGAGGCCCACCCACGAACGGTGTTCGAGAGGCTCTTCGGGGAAGGCGGGAGCGTGGACGATCGGCAAGCCGCCCTACGCGAGCGGGCCAGCCTGCTCGACTGGGTTCGGGACGACATTACCCGCTTGAAGGGCAAGCTGGGCAAGGCCGACCGCGTTCGTGTGGACAACTATCTCACGAGCATTCGCGAGGTCGAGCGCCAGATTCAGCGTGCAGAGGCCGGCGCAGCAGACAACCCGCTGCCCGACCTGGACCGGCCTAGGGGGGTACCGGCCGCCTATGCGGACCACGCCAAGCTGATGTTTGACCTGCAGCTGCTGGCGTACCAGGGCGACATCACCAGGGTCATCACTTTCCAACTCGCGCGTGAGCTCAGCGGCCGCACCTATCCGGAAGTCGGAGTGCCCGATCCACACCACCCGCTCAGCCATCACGGCAACGATCCGGAAAAGGTCGAAAAGATTTCCCGGATCAACACGTTTCACGTCTCGCTCTTCGCGGAGCACCTCGAGAAGCTCAAGGCAACTCCAGACGGAGACGGCTCGCTACTGGATCACACCGTCCTGCTGTACGGGAGCGGCATGGGCAATCCCAGCACGCACGATCACGACAACCTTCCGATCCTCGTGGCTGGCGGGAAGTCGTGCGGTGTCCGGGGAGGCCGGCACGTGAAGTACGAAGAAGGCACGCCGCTGGCCAACCTGCACCTGACCTTGCTGGAGCGCATCGGCGTTCACATGGAATCGTTCGGCGACAGCGACGGCAAGATCGACGACCTGTTCCAGAGCGTCCCGGTGTGACGCCTGTGCGGAGAGCGGCACTGGCGCATTCGCAGGAAGAACGAACAATGTATCGGGGACGGATTGCGGGGACAGTATTCCTGGTCGTCACGACGGCCGGTGTCGCCCTGGCCGAGGCCCGGTACGGCCTCGCGGATGCGGCGGAGGCTAGGAATGCCGCGGCAGTGCGAGCGATGCTTGCCGAAGGCGCTGACCCCAATGTCGCGCAGAGCGACGGCACGACTGCCCTCCACTGGGCCGCCTATCACGACGACCTGGAAACGGCGAGCCGCCTGGTGGGAGCGGGAGCAAGCGCGAATGCCACGAACCGGTACGGAGTGCCCCCTCTGGCGCTGGCTTGCACAAACCGGAACGGACCGCTCGTCAAGCTCCTTCTGGAAGCGGGTGCAGACGCGAATGCCGTGCTGGAGGGTGGCGAAACCGTTCTCATGGCGGCGTCGCGTGCCGGCGACTTGGAGTCCGTGGAGGCGCTTTTGGAGGCCGGGGCTGATGCCACCGCAGCGGAGCGGAACGGCCAGACTGCGCTCATGTGGGCCGCTGCCGAAGGGCACGCGCCGGTCGTCGAGGCACTGGTTGCCGCAGGGGCCGATTTCCGGAGAACCCTGGATTCCGGATTCAACGCGATGTTCTTCGCGGTGCGCGAGGGACGCATTGATGTGGTGCGCGCCCTCATGACGGCTGGTATCGATGTGAATCAGCCGTTGCGTCGGAGAAAGCGGCCGCAGTATCAGTACGCGAACAGCGGCATGAGCCCGTTGCTGCTGGCAATCGAAAACGGCCATTTCGAGCTGGCCGTTGCCCTTCTGGAGGCCGGCGCCGACCCGAACGACGAGCGAACCGGATACACGCCACTCCACACCATCACGTGGGTGCGCAAGCCCAAGGTCAGCGATTTCGGCAGCGACCCGGCCCCGGAAGGCTCGGGGAACCTGTCCAGCCTGCAGTTCGTGCGTACGCTCGTTGCCATGGGCGCAGATATCAATCGAGGGCTGAAGAACGGCAGGCATTGGGCCCCGAAGATCAACCTTCTGGGAGCGACGCCGTTCTTGTTTGCCGCGGACAAGGCGGACGTGCCTCTGATGAGAGTCCTGCTCGAACTGGGCGCCGACCCGCTCCTGCCGAACGTCGAGAACACGACGCCCCTGCATGCGGCGGCCGGCCTCGGCACCACGGCCCCTCTTGAGGAGGCAGGGACCGAAGAGGAAGCGTACGAAGCGACGCAACTCCTGCTCGAGCTGGGTGCCGACATCAATGCCGTGGACAACAACGGTGAGACCGTCATGCACGGAGCGGCCTACGGGAGCTTTCCCTCGGTGATCCAGCTGCTGGCCGAGAACGGAGCCGACCCCGCGCTGTGGAGTCGGCCGAACAGGCACGGCTGGACACCCTTGTACATCGCCGAGGGCTACCGGCCCGGGAACTTCAAGCCAGCGCCTCTGACGATCGCAGCCGTCATGGAGTTGATGGCAAAGCAAGACCTGTCGACCGAGGGCGTGCGGCCTCGCCATATAGGAACCTACGAAAAGGCTAGGCTCGCGGCCCGGAAGTCGCAGTAGTGTCACTGCCTGCCGCCGGTGCGGTCGGCTCCGCGCAGGCCCAGCTCTTGGAACCTGCGCGAGTGGTCTGCCGGGATGTGATACGTCCGCACCAAGTCGACCCGATACGCCCTTCGGCCCGGCCGGCCGATCAGCGTGTTTAACTTGCGAGGAATTCGGAAGACCTCGGGAGCGGTGAGATTCGCTGGAGATGCCCCTTTTCGGCCTGCTGCGCATGAAACAGGTCCCATGTCAACTGCAGATTCATCCGGAATCCCGGTGACGTATTGAGGAACTTCGCGAGTCGCAATGCCGTGCTCGGTGTCACGCCCCGTCGACCTCGCACGATCTCATTGACGCGCTGGTAGGGCACTCCGATCGCGTCCGCCAGAGCACGTTGGGTAAGGCCCAATGGCCAAGGAAGTCTTCCAACAGCATTTCCCCGGGATGTGTCGGTGCTCGGTGGGTCGGGAAAAGCATTGTGAAATCCTCCTGCTAGTGCTAATCCACGATCTGCACCTGAATCGGGCCGGACGCTGACCAGACGAAGCAGATGCGGTACTGGTCGTTGGTCCGAATGCTGTGCTGGCCGGCTCGATTGCCGTGCAGCGGTTCCAACCGGTTCCCCGGAGGCGCTCCCAAGTCCAGTAGTGCAGTGGCCGAATTCAGCTGGTCAAGCTTCCTCACCGCTCTTCGCCACAGTATCCGTGGACGCGTCTTCCGCGCTGCTTTCGTACGCTTGCCATTGAAGATGTCTTTCGTTCCATCGCAAGCGAACGAAACAATCACGGTACCTTGATAGCACGGAATGCATGCTATTTCTTTACGGAGCAATCGCCTGCTCCGGTAGCCGCCGTGCCACTAGGCGTTCGGGACCCATTGCAGGATATGGCTTGCGACCGCGACTAGAATTCCGTCCTGGTTGGTGATCTCGATCTTGGACACCGATCGGCGGCGGACAAGGTCAACCGAAGTGATCTCGTAGCCCACCGTGACGGTATCGCCAAGGAACACCGGCTTAATGAATCGAACCCTGTCGAAGCCCACCGAAACCGGCGTCTCGGATTCGTCGTCCCTGCAATGCGCGATCGCCATGGACGAGGCGGTTGACATGAAACCGACCAGTAGCGCGCCGTGCGCCATCCGCCGGCCGTATATGGAGCGCTCCATGTAGGACTTGTCGACATGATTCGGTGAAAGGTCCCCGGTGATGCCGGCGAAAAGGTAGACATCGCTCTCGCTGACTGTCTTGGTGAAGCTGACCGCATGGCCGACCGTGACATGGAAATCGCTCATCGATGCTATTCTACGGGCCCGCGATGCGACCTGAAGGCGCCACGACCGAAGCCCGGGTCGCAGTCGTCACCGGGGCCGCCAAGGGGATCGGGTCCGGCATTGCCAAGCGTCTGGAGCGAGACGGGTGTAATGTCTCTGCTTGGGATATCAATACGGCGTCGCTGGAGGCAGAGCGGCCGTTCGCGCATGCAGTCGCGACAGACGTGACCGACCCGGAGTCCATCAGTCGCGCCCTCGACGAAACCCTCGCGACCCTTGGCGACATCGACATCCTGGTGAACAACGCCGGGGTGAATGGGCCGACAGTGCCTGCGTGGGAATACCCGCTGGAGGCCTGGGAACGCGTGCTTGCCGTGGATCTGACGGGGGTTTTTCTGTGCAGCCGGGCTGTCATCCCGCACATGCGCAAGAAGGGCGAGGGCCGCATCGTGAACGTATCCTCCGTTGTCGGGAAGGAGGGCAACGCGGGAGCCGCCGCCTACTCGGCGGCGAAGGCAGGCGTGATCGGTCTGACGAAGAGCTTGGCGAAGGACCTCATCGATGACGGCGTCCTCGTGAACTGCGTTGCGCCGGCAATGGTCGAGACCGATCTGCTGGCCGAGATGACGGACGAGTACATCGCCATGGTCAAGGCCAAGATCCCCATGGGCCGCCTCTGCACGGTCGAGGAGGTCGCCGACATGGTGGCGTGGCTTGCGGGCCCCGAATGCACGTTCTGCACCGGCGCGGTATTCGACCTTTCGGGGGGACGCTCCACTTACTGAATCGAGAGAGCATAATGACCGACGAATCGAGACTGGCCATCCATCAGGTCACCTTTCTCCGGCAGTGGTCGTTCCGTGAATCCATTGAGGGGTTGGCGCGCCACGGCGTGCGGCGAACGGCAGTGTGGCGCGACAAGCTGCAGGAGGTCGGTGTCGACGAAGGGGCCCGGGTTCTGCGTGACAACGGCATGGAGGTAACCGGACTGTCGGTCGGGGGGCTGGTGACCTCGCCGAACCCGGAGGAATGGCGAGCGTCGGTCGACGAGACGCGGAGGGTGATCGAGGAGGCCGCGACGATCGGCGCCGACCATGTGGTCACGCTGTCGGGCGGGCTTGTGAATGATTCGAACGATCTTGAGGGGGCACGCGAGCGGGCGCTCGACGCGATTGCCCAAGTGGTACCGGACGCCCGTCAGGCCGGGGTCAAGCTCGGGCTCGAGCCGCTGCACCCCATGCTTTGCGCGAATCGGGCGGTTCTGTGCACCCTGGAGCAGGCCAACGACTGGTGCGACGTGCTGGGCGACGAAGAAGCAGTCGGGATCGTGGTCGACACCTACGCGGTGTGGTGGGATCCCCGGATGGAGAGGGAACTCGAGATCGCGGGATCGCGGATCTGTGCCTTTCACGTCAACGACTGGCTGCCAGACACCCGTGACTTGAGGCTCGACAGGGGAATGATGGGTGATGGCGTGATTGACATTCCCGCTGTCCGCCGCGCTGTCGAGAAGGCCGGATACAAGGGCCCTTGCGAGGTGGAGATCTTTTCCGAGCGCGACTGGTGGCAGCGAGATCCCGACGAAGTCGTGACGGTCGTCAAGGAGCGGTTCCGAACCCACGTGTAACGGAGCCGGGTTTGCGCGCAGTCGCGCGTTCATTCAGGCGAGGCGATCTCGGATTTGCTGCCGTGCCGGACGATTGCCCCCGTCATCACGTACTTCCCGTCGCGCTCTTCCACGCCGCCTTCGGGCATTGGATCGCCCTCGTGATCTCTGAAGAATAGCGGCAGGCCCTCCGAGAAGTTGATGGGGCGGCCTTTCGGATCCTGTCGCTGGTGGTGGATGTGGATGTGAGGCTCGCTCGTGTTCCCCGAGTTGCCGCACTCCCCGATCTGATCCCCTTCGGCCACTTGATCTCCGGTTTCGACCAGAACGCTTCCTGGCTTTAGGTGAGCGATGACGAGGTAGGTGCCGGTCTTCAGTTCGAATACGACGGTGTTGCCGGCCGGATTCTTCAGATTCATGCTGACCTTCCCCGGAACCTCGTCCGGAGCCCCGTCGCTTGCGTAATGCACTCGTGCGGTAACCGGCGCAATGACGGGAGTGCCGTAGCAGCCGTAGTCCTCGAGCTTCTCCGATCCGTGCGCCGCGGGCTCGACCAGGAGGTCGTACGCCCATCGCTGGTCCGGTGCCATCGCGTGGTAGTTCGTCTTGATGCTGTCTCCGCCCCAGGCGACACGCAGCACTTCATTGGAGGGTATGCGGATCGTGGCCGCGGGGGTCGTGGTCTCGAGATCGGAAGGAAACGTAAGGGGAAGGATGCCGAAGCCCCACAGGCCGGGCCAGAGTGCCAGAACAGCCAGGACGAGAGTGGCTTGCATGGGGCGGCTGAACCGGCGCTTTCGGATTCCATGGACCAGCAAGATCAGCAACGAAAGCGGAGCCAGGATCTGACCCGCTGAGATCAGGACCACCCAGCCGATGATCGCCGGAAAGCCGCCGGAAAAGAAAACCGCCCAGGCGGGAGCCAGAACTGCAGCCAGCACGACCGGCAGCATCCATCGCGCGACAGCGCGGAATCGGCCTACGGGCTTATCCGACATTGAGGAATCTCCATTCAGAGTATGAAGGACGACTCGCTCCGCTGACTGTCGGCCTCACCGGTTGTCGTCGGAATGCGAGGGGTTGTGATAGTCTCCAATGCGGGTGCCGAGTCAGCGGCTCGCTGGGCGGATCCGGGAGCGGCTGTAAAGGTGTCGACCGGTTCGTTGCGGGATTCCCTGATGCGGCCACCTCGCGGGGCTCTGTTATGGCGCAACTCATGCGGGTTCTGATTCTCCTCGCGTTCGTCGGGTCACTCCATGCATCGTCCAAGAACGACGAGATCGAGAATTCGTTCCAGAACGAAATCCGTCCGCTGCTTGCCACTTACTGCTCGCGCTGCCACGGTCCGGACCTCCGTACTGCCGGGATTTCCTTTTCCGACTTTACTGACCATCCGTCGGTCGTTCGAGCGCGTTCGGTGTGGGTTCGCGCCCTGCGAGTCCTGCGCGAAAACGAGATGCCACCACAGGGCCCGCAGCCGAGTGTCAAGGAGCGCCAGACTCTGGTCGAGTGGATTGACGAGGCCATCAATGATCTCGACTGGAGCGAGTTCCGGCATCCGGGCTCGGTCACGATCCCTCGGCTGAACCGCACCGAGTACAACAACACCATTCGCGATCTCACCGGCATCGATTTGCGTCCGGCCGACTCGTTTCCGGTCGACGGGCAGGGTGAGAGCGGATTCCGCAATGATCGTGACGGGCTCTTCGTCGCCCCGCTGCTGGCTGAGAAGTATCTTGAGGCGGCAACCCGTGTCGTCGATGCCCTGATCGAGGCCCGGAGACCCGCCGACACCCTCAACGTCCGGCTCGAAATCGAGGACTTCCTGCGGACGGAGACCAATCACGAGTTCACAGACTACGGTCTGGATCTCCGCAACTATCAGCAGACGGTCTACCGGTACGTCACGTTCCCTCGTTTCGGCCGGCACCGCTTTCTGGTCCGGGCTTGGGGCGAGTCCCCGATCGAAGGTGAATCTCCGGGCGTCACGCTGCGAGTAGGCGGGAAGATCGTCGGCCAGTCGCATGTGCTGGCCGACGTGGATGAGCCCGGAGTGTATGCATTCGAGGCGGACATCCTGCCCGGCAGCCATCGCGTCTCACTGCACTGGTTCAAGTCGAAGACGGCCGAGACCAATGATCGCAACCGACGGCTTGCCGCGGAAGCGAGCCGTCTTCGGCAGGATGCGAAGGTCGCCGGAAAAAAGCCCCCTCCCAAGGGTCCCGTTCTCCTGTCGCTCGACTGGCTGGAGATCAAGCAGGATCTGGAACCCGGGCAGGACGGGTCTTTCGTGTGGATCGCGGAACCAGGCGGGAGGGTTGGCGAGCGTGAGGCAGCACGGCGGATTCTGACGAACTTTGCGGGGCGGGCGTACCGCGGGCCGTTGCAACGGAATGACGTCAAGCGCCTGATGGGCTTCTACAACAGGGCTTCGAAACGGGGCGATCCGTTCGCGGAGGCCGTCGGCCTCGGGTTGCGCGCAGCGCTCGTCTCGCCCCGGTTTCTTTACCGGGTCGAGCGGGGAGGCAGTTCTCGCGGCGAGTACCGGCTGAGCCAGCACGAACTCGCGTCGCGACTGTCGTATTTCCTGTGGATGTCAATGCCCGATGACGAGTTGATGGAATTGGCCCTCGACGGGGCGCTCGGTGAGGAAGAGACGCTGCACCGCCAAGTCGCGCGGATGGTAGCCGATCCGAGGTCACGCGCATTCACGTCGGAGTTCATCGGGCAGTGGCTCGGATTCGCGGAACTTGGCAGCACCATCAAGCCGGACGACGTCGCCTTCCCGGAATTCACTCCAGCTCTGGGCCAGGCCATGCTGGAGGAAGCCGAGCAGTACTTCGATCGCATCGTTCGCGAGGACCGCAGCCTCCTGGAACTGCTGGATTCCGACTACAGCTTTCTCAACGAGGAGCTGGCGACACACTACGGAATCGAGGGCGTCGTTGGACGGCGGATTCGGCCGGTCAAGCTTGACGATCGCCGGCGTGGCGGTGTGCTCGGCATGGGGGCGGTCCTCAGCGCGACCTCGCTCCCGACCCGCACCAGTCCCGTTGTCCGCGGGAAGTGGGTCCTGGAGACCATGCTCGGCGAAGAGCTGCCTCCCCCTCTTCCTGACGCAGGTGAACTGCCGGAGCCGGGCGAGAGCTCGAAAGGCATGACACTGCGGCAGATGTTCGAGATGCATCGCGACGAGGAGCGTTGTGCCGTTTGCCACGACCGCATCGATCCGATCGGCTTCGGGCTGGAGAACTTCGACGCGATCGGCCGCTGGCGCGACGAGGATAACGGTCAGCCTGTTGACGCGACCGGCACCTTGCCAAGCGGTGAGCGCTTCGAGGGGCCGGTGGAGTTGAAGGAGATTCTGCTCGGGCGTCGAGAGAAATACTCGCGAATGGTGACTTCGCAAATGCTGAAGTTCGCCCTCGGGCGCGAATTGGAGTACTTCGACGAGCCGACAATCAGGGAAATCAGCCGCGATTTGATCCAAAGCGACTTCAGTGCCTCCAGCCTAATCGCTAGAATTGTCAGCAGCTACCCCTTCCGTTTCCGACGGGGGAACGCTGACGCGGGTGAGGTGAGCGATCAATGACACGAAGTCCTATCTCCAGGCGAGCTGTCTTGCGAGGCATGGGCGTGACCTTGGCGCTGCCCTTTCTGGATGTAACCGAACCTGCCTCGGGCGCTGCGCGCATCGCGACCTCACAGGACCCTGTCCGACTGGCTACGCTCTTTCATCCCAACGGCGTGTATCCGCCGAACTGGGATCCGGAAGGGGACGGTCGAGCTTACAAGCTCTCGCGCATTCTCGAACCACTGGAAGCGGTTCGCGAAGACGTCTCGGTGGTCTCGAACCTCGGCACGGGTGCCCAGGGCCACGTCGGAGCGACCTCGTCGTTCCTGACCGGCACTCCCCTCCACAAGAAGGCTGCTGGCCGGATCAACACGCCCAACATGGGCACCTCACTGGACCAGTTCATCGCGGAACGGGTTGGACATCGCAACGGCATCGCCTCGCTGGAAGTGGGGACCGAGCCGCCACGATCGGGCGGTGAGAACGGGCTGGCAATTTCCTACGCAAACACCGTTTCGTGGCGTTCCGACAATACAAAGGTCGATCCGGAAATTGAGCCGCAGGCGGTATTCGACCGGCTCTTCGGGATCAGCAAGAAGACGCGCAAGCAGCTTGCGGACGAGGCCAGCATCATCGATCACGTGCTCGAGGATGCCCAAGGCTTGCGCGCGCGCGGCAGCGGGGCCGACCGGCGGAAGCTGGACGAGTTCCTGGCGTCAGTCCGCGACGTGGAAAAGAGGATCAACCGCAACCTCAACCCGTCTGACCCGGATGCCGACTGGAAGCCGCTGGTCGAGCCTCAGCTCTACCGTCCGGAAGCGGGAGTTCCGCCGACGCGCGACGAGCATCTCCGCCAAATGCTGGACCTCATCGTGCTGGCGTTCCAGACCAACACGACGAGAGTGGCGACGTTCATGATGGCTCACGGTTTCAGCCGCCAGAACTTCACTTTCCTGGAAGGAGTGAGCGGGGACCATCACTCGATCTCGCACCACAAGGAGAGTCCCGAACTGACCGAGCCCTACACGATCGTGAGCCGGTGGTATGTCTCCCAGCTGGTCTACCTCGTGGAGAAGCTGAAATCGATTCCGGAGCGAAACGGCAGGACCTTGCTCGACAACACCATGGTCCTGTACGGCTCCGCCCTCAAGAACGGGAACGGCCACACCACGCAGAACCTCCCGATCCTGCTCGCTGGTCGCGGAGGCGGGAAGCTGAATCCCGGCCGCAGAATCGTGCTACCGGAAGAAACGCCGATCACGAACCTGCACTTGACGCTGGCGCGCAACATGGGGGTCGAAGCGGAGCGGTTTAATACCAGCACCGGTCCGGTCACGGATCTGTAGCGCCTGGCGACCGAGCGCATCTCGGGCCTAGTCCGGTGGGCGGCATAGGAGCGGACACAAGCGGCCCGTCGACCCTCGATGGCCACGCCGAGCCCAGGAACCCGACCGTCTCTCTCAACTCGTCCCCGAACCGGGTATCTGCCGTCGTAGTGGATGCCGCCGGGTGCATCGAGACACGACCGACCTCATGATGCGAGCAAGCGGTGTCTATCTCACTGCACCGACTCCGGCCAATCCGCTAGCCGGTCGCCTCGGGGGCATTGAGATCTCGCTTCGCCGTGTCGCTGTCCCCGGTACGGCACGGCTTGAATCGCTCCAGAGCCTGCGCCGTCGAGGCGGCAGGCAAAGCACATGCTGGCATCGAAATGCGCCGGACCATTATCAATGCCGTCTCCATCGGCTATTCCGGCGCGACCGGGAACCAGCAAGAAAGCCGGATTCCCAACCGCGCCGAGATGCGCCTGGACTGATTCTGCAGCGTCCGTGCAGTTTCCAAGGCTGCTGACGGCGATGGTCGACCGTGCCATTCGCCGCCAGCGCAAACCTCGGCGATCGCGAGGATGCCGTCCAGTGGGTTACCGTGCATTCGTGCGCACTTCGTTCGTGGTCACACCGGGAGCAGAGCCATGAAGAACATCACATTGAGCGCCGACGCGAACCTGATCGAGCAGGCGCGCCGGAGAGCCGCCAGCCAGCAAACCACCCTGAACGAGCAGTTCCGGCGTTGGCTGGCGGACTACGTCGGGCGCAGGCGGCAGCCTGAAGCGGCGGTCGAAACGATCCGGGCATTGAGGCGGCAGTTGTCGACCGGCGGAAGACGATTCACGAGGGACGAGATGAATGAGTGCTGAAGATTTCCAGGACACCAACGTCCTCGTCTACCGCTTCGACGAGACCGCGCCCGAAAAGCGTCACGTCGCTGACGGGCTCGTTCGAGGAGCCTTGGCGGATGGAAGCGGTTGCATCAGTTATCAGGTCATCCGGGAAACGATGAACGTACTGGCCAGAAAGCTCGGGGCGACTCCAGGGCAGGTGCGCCAGCTGATGGAGGACGTGCTCTTCCCGCTCTGCACGATATGCCCTAGCCGCGCGCTCTATCGACGCGGCCTCGACTTGCGGGCACGCTATGGATTCTCCGTGTATGACAGTCTCATCGCGGCGGTCGCGCTCGAAGGCGGGTGCAGCACTCTCTACAGTGAGGACTTGCAGCACGGACAACGTATCGAGGGATTGACGATCGTCAACCCATTCAAGTCCCTGTCGAGGGCCTGAGCGCTGGGCGAGGGGCGGCTACCGTTGGTCGCGGCCCCACAGTGTCTGGGGGACTCAGGGGCGGCTCCCTAAAGGCAAGTCACAATCTGTGTAGGAGTTATGACCGTTCGGCGACTCATGCTATTGGAATTCGGTTCGTACGAGGCGGCTTTGATTCGCTAAGCTCTTCGTGGTGTCGAAATTGCAAAGCACTCGACGTGATCTGGTCCGTGCATTGGCGCTTGGCTCTGGTTGCTTGGCTGGCAGGAAGTCATCGACAGGCGCGCAGAGCGCAATAGTGCAGGAAACCCACGTCGTCAGCAAGCGTCCGGAACTCTACCACGGCTGGCCGACCGTGACTCGCCGCTCGAACGGAGAGCTGGTTCTCGTGTGCTCGGGAGGCAGGGAGGCGCACGTCTGCCCGTTCGGCTGGGTGGAGCTGATGAGGTCCAGGGACGGGGGCAAGTCTTGGAGCTGGCCCAGAGTCCTGATGGACTCCGCCACGGATGACCGTGACGCCGGTGTGTGCGAGACCCAACAAGGGTCACTGCTTGTCACGACCTTCACCTCCCTCGCGTATGTCGACTATCTCAATGCGGCGAAGCCCGGCACCAAGGGCCGTTTCATGGAATGGACCGAGGCGAGGATCGAGGCTTGGCTGGCCGCGCACGAGCGCATGCCAGCCGCCGATCGGGAAGAGATGCTCGGAACCTGGATGCTCCGCTCGACCGATGGGGGTGTGACATGGTCCGTGCCTTATCGCGTACCTGTCAACAGCCCTCACGGACCGATCCCGCTGTCCGATGGACGGATCATCTACGCCGGCAAGCGACTTTGGCACGAGAAGCGTCGGATCGGCGTAGCGGACTCGCATGACGACGGCAGGACATGGCGATGGCTTGCCGAGATTCCGACGCGTGACGGGGATGACTTCACCGAATACCATGAGCTGCACATCGTCGAGGCGGCCAACGGACGATTGGTCGCTCAGATCCGCAACCACAACAAGACGAACGAGCGTGAAACGCTGCAGGCCGAGTCCGAGGACGGGGGGCGCACATGGTCCGTGCCGCATCCCATCGGTGTCTGGGGGTTGCCGTCGCACTTGCTGCGACTGAGCGACGGCCGGTTGCTCATGAGCTACGGACACCGACGCGAGCCATTCGGCAATCAAGCCCGGCTGAGCGAGGACAACGGGGACTCGTGGTCCCCCGCGATGACGATCTCCTCCGACGGAATAGGGTCCGATCTCGGCTACCCCTCAACCGCCGAACTCGACGACGGTTCGCTGGTCACCGTGTGGTATGAGCGAATGGCCGGCTCTCGCTACGCAGTCCTGCGCCAAGCAACGTGGCGGATCTCCGGCTAGGCTCCGGGGGTGCTGTGATGCGACCGGTCTCCTGAGGCTGGTCTTCTGTGGGGGCCCGGTCGTCCCCGGGTCCCTCGTTGCGGAGTGTCGTAGCCTGTAATGCAAGCCGACATCGCGGGAGGCGAGCGGCAGTCCATGAACCTAAATTCCTCAGTTGGATGAGGTGTTCACAACCGCTTTGGCCGTGTTGAATTGTCGCTTTGGCCGGTCGAGACGGCTCTTGAGTCAGGCCGGCAGCAGGCCTGGCGGTGGCTTCGGCACGCGCCCCCGGAAATATTTCCGCAAGGCGCGAGCCAGGATCTCGCACCATCGCTCCACCGCGGTCAACTGCGTCGCATTCTGCAGTTCTCGCAGGAAGCGGGTCATCGCCGCGAACGCTGCCCGCAAGCCGGCCGCGGCGCTGTGCGCAACCGTCAGCAGCAAGGTCGTCTGCCGACCGTGCCGCGTCACTCGCCCGACCCCCTCCATCATCTGCGGTCGGCTCGTCCTGGCTTCGCGCCGCGAGTCCGGATCGATCATCCGCACGAACAGCGACCACCAGTTGTAGAACAGCGCGTTCAGCCGCACCATGATGCGCGTGCGGTTCAGGTCCTGCGTCACGAATCCGCCCCAGCCCCACTGGTTCTTCAGCTCGTCGAAGGCATTCTCCGTATCCGCTCGATCCCGGTACAGCTGGGCCAGCGTGAGCGGCTCCCACTCCAGCGAGGTCACCAGCACCGAGTATTCCCAGCGCTGCCTGCCCTCCTCCACCACCTCCGTGAACGGCAGCTCCAGCTGCCGCCGCTTCAGCGTCTTGCGCGACCGTGGCGGCGCGTCCGGCAGTCGCCGCCGCAGCACCACCACCTTCCGGCTGCGCGTCCAGCCCGACAGCTGCAACGCGGCCTCGGCCGCCTCCCAGCCCTGCCCGGCCTCCCTGCCCGGCCAGCTTCCGCACCAAGTCCTTGACCTTCGGCTTCATCATCAGCTTGAACAGGTAGTCCTGCCCGCGCGCCTCCAGGGCCGCGATCACTCGCTCCGTCCCGTAGCCGCGGTCCCCCCGCACCAGCGTCGGCCGCTCCTCCGGTCGCAGCCCGTCCAGCAGCCGTCCCAGTCCCTCCAGCCCATACATCGAATGGTTCCGCTTGCCGGACTCCACCTCCGCCTCCAGCACCAGCCGCGTCCCGCTCATCTCATACACATGGATCACTTGCGACGGCCGCCCCGGCTTGTTCGGGTTGTACCCCACCTCGGCCCCTTCCTGCCGCCCGTACACCGGCTTCAGCGTCGTGTCGATGTCCAGGATCCACGCCTCCCCCAGCAGCGGGCGCGTCACGAAATCCAGATGCCGCCGCAGCCACTGCCCCGCCTCCTCCGCGTCCATCCGGCCGATCGCGCGCCGCACCGAGTCGTCGCTGCACACCCGCTTCATCCCCAGCAGACCCGGGTTGACCCCGTCCCAGCGCAGCGCGTTGACATGCGCGTAGCGGCTCGCCCCCGACACCACCGACAGCAGCAGCGTGCCCAGCACGTCCCGCACCCGCGGCGCATTCGGACTGGTGTACTCCAGCGGCGCCTCCCGCACGAACGGATCGAACAGGTCCGCCTGCTTGAGAAAGTCCACGAAAAACGGCAGCTGCCCCAGCGGCGTGACCGCCTCCTCGGGAGCCCAGCGGACTTCCACTTTCCCCGCGAAACTGTCGACCGGAACCGACTCCTCCAGGCGGGCCGGAACCCCTGAGGAGCGTTCACCCAGCGGGTGAGCGCCAGACACTGTCAAATCCTCTGCCATAACCCTTTATAGACCGGACTCTTCTGCTCATGGCACCCTATCCAACTGAGGAATTTAGGATGAACCGTTGCTCGCCCGGACCTGTCCGCTTCGTTTGCAGGAACCTCGACCACCCCGAGGGCCTTTGCCTCGCGGAGGACGGCGCGCTGTTTGCCGGGGGAGAGGCCGGCCAGATCTACCGAATAGACGAGGCATCGCGCAACGCTGAGGTTGTTGCGGATACGGGCGGGTTTGTCCTCGGACTCTGTGCGGACTTGTCCGGCGCAATCTATGCGTGCGACGCGGGACGCAATCAAGTTCTCAGGATCGGGGCCGGAGGCGAGGTCGAATCGCTGTCGACGGGGGCCCTTGACAACCCCAATGACTGCGCGTTGGATCCGCTCGGCAACCTGTTTTTCACGGAGTCCGGGAGCTTCCGTCCGGAAAGGCGGACCGGTCGACTCCACGTCATCAAGGCCGGAGGAGAGACGCGATGCATCCATCCGGGGCCGTTCCGTTTCGCAAACGGCGTCTTCTTCGACAGCGGCTCGTCGTTGCTCTACGTTGTCGAGAGCAATGGACCGTCTGTAATGGCGTTTCAGACCGATGGCCCCGGCTTGGCGAGCATGGAGCCTGTACGGCGAATCGAGCTCGAGCCCGACACCGTCCCCGACGGCGTCGCGCTGGATACGGCCGGAAACCTCTACATTGCGTTCTACTCGCCAGACCAGATCGGCGTCGTTCGTCCCGACGGGACCTTCGAGGTGCTCTTCCGCGACTTTCTTGGAGAGTGGATGAACCGGCCGACCAACATGGCGCTGCGACCAAACGAAATCGTGTTCGCCAATCTCGGAGGCTGGCACATTGGCGCAATCTCACACGAACTGCAGCCTGTCAGGCCGTGCTACCCCGGAACCGGTCCGCGCGCCTCGTAGGTTGGATTCACTGACAGCTCCCCCGGCTGCGTGTTGTTGCGCAGAGGACCCGGCCAGTCGCGATCGAAAGGAAGTTTTCCTCGCCATAGGGACAACGGCTCTGACCTGCGTCGAGGATGTCTTCAAACTTCCGAACGCGATCCATCGTTGTTCGCGTTCCTCGGGCGGACACCACCATCGCGGGTCCGTCCGGAATCCAGCTTTGGTACGTGTCCTGCGTCCGCGGTGACCCCAGCGAGACTGCTGCAGGCTGAGCTGCCGCCCGGACCGGAGTTCCGATTTTCGCGGCCCGGTCGAATCCGCCGGAAACACCCGTTAGCCCCCAACGCGAACGGCTTGCAGCATTCCGATTGCGTGCGCCATGAGTCGATGCGAGCGGGAGCGATGAGCGCCCGGAGCTAGACTGGAGCCATCAGGTCGGCAGTCGAAGATGGCGGGGGGCGGATGGAAATGCTTGATTGCGCTGGCGGCAGGGCTAGGGTCGTCCGGTTCGGTGCAGGCGAGCTGCATCGGTGCGGAGGACGGACTCTCGTTTGTGCAGCAGGCTCTCGCGAGAGGGCAGGCGGAAGCTGCTCTCACCCGGCTTGACGCCTTGACGTCGAGTCACCCGGAGTGTGCGCCGGTGGCGCTAATGCAGGCGCAGGTCCATGCGGGCCTCGGCCAGGCGCGCGAGGCGGAGCAGCTGTTCCAAAGGGCTGTCGGGCTCGCCCCTAACGAACCCGAGGCGCACTTCCAGTTCGGGGTCTTCTACGATAGCCGTCAACAGCACGCGAAGGCGGCGGAGCGGTTCCGGAAGGTGCTTTCGCTAGCCCCGTCGGATCCCCAGGCCTACGACTACCTGGCTCTGAACCTCGAGGCCCAGGGACAGTTCGACAGGGCGGAGGCCGCATACCGCATGGGGCTCGCTAGGAATCGCGGGCCACGGTTCGATCCAATGCTCCCCTACAACTACGGACGCTACCTCATGAAGCAGAATCGGCTCTCGGAGGCGAAATCTCAGCTGGACGAAGCCGCCAGGCAAGCCGGTGGGGTCCGGGCCGTCCACTACGAGCGAGCGAAGCTGGCCGAGAAGCTCGGGGACTTGCGAGGTGCCCGGACGCACGCCGAGCGCGCTCTGGGGATTGAGGATCGGGGCGGAGTGATTCTCGACATGCAGGTGCACTACCTACTGTCGCGGATCTACAGGGCGTTGGGCGAGGCTGACCTGGCGGCGAAGTATACCGAGCTGAGCCAGAAGGCCGAAATTCCTTTGGAAGCCAGACGCCGCTCCGGCCGCTGATTTCCGTTTCCGCGGGCTGCCACCCCGTTACAGCCCGACCTCGCGGCTGTCTGGACGGTCCGCGACATTCGGACCGCCAGAGTCAGGCAGGAGGGTGCGGGTCGACGGCGAACCGAAGCTGCACTCTGGTCCGGACGTTCAGGCAGCCGAGGAAGAATCCGGCGAAGGTTCTGACCCCGCCCCGCCTTACACGCCCTCGTCCAGGTATCTTTCGAGCTTGGCCTTGGCGTCGCGGAAAAAGCCGGTCAATTCCTCGACAGGTCCCCCGATTTCGAACACCAACAGGCCTTGATAGTCAATCTCGCGGAGCTTTGCAATGAGCCTCGGATAGTCGACGAAACCGTGCACCAGGGGCTTGTGCTCGGCCCATGTGTTCGGCTCGATGTCGTGGACATGCATGTGAATGGTCTTTGCCCCGAGTTCGTCGATGATCTGGAGGGTGACATCGTTGTAGGCTCGGATTCCCTCCGGCGTTCCCTTGTCCTTGGGCTTCACGCGAGCCGTGAGCTCAGCGTAGTTCTTCTGGTGCCCGACATCGATTGTCGCGCCGACATGATCATGATCGACGTCGTGGATCAGCTTCACGAATTCCCGCACCGATTCGGGGTAGCCGGTTTCGATCGCCAAGCGCAGCCCGAGATCGCCCGCCACGTCCCCCCACCGGCGAAAGGTGCGGACCAGCATCGGCCAGGCGTCCTCAAGGCCTATGTGTGCAGAGCGTTGCACGTGGATGTTCGCTAATTCGGCTCCGAAAAAAGCCGAAGCTTGCAGAGCCGTATCGATGCGGTGCACGCCGTACTCGTGGGACGGTTCGAACGGAGAGAAATATGGCGTGTCGACCCACGGCAGATGCGTCGAGACGTAACGGAACGGCTGCAGCGCCTCCTTGAGCCGCTCCTTGTCGTTGTCCGTCATCCTGGCGAACTCGAATCCCGGCGGCATGCCAGGGCGGGCATCCGGCGATCCCATCGGATGCAGCTCGATGGTTTGGAACCCAAGCCCGTGCAAGATTCCGATCGAGCGGTAAAGGTCGTAGCCAGGGTAGTAGGGGTTCGCTCCGATGATGGCCGGGTTGAGGCCGCGCCCGGCGGCTAGCGCGGGGAAAGCCGGGAGTATGAGACCGGCTAGCGATCTCTCCAGAAACTGGCGTCGGTTCCAAGCCATGTTTGTTCCTCCTAGAGCGTACGATTGCAGGTGCTCAAGCCTTCCGATCGACGCCGAAGTGGTGCAGGGCGTTGCGCATGAGGGCTTGCATCTTCGGATCGGCCGAAAGCGCCCATCCACCCGCGATGCAGCCCGTGTGAAAAACCTTTCCGCCCTGCGGCCGGTCCCAGTACGTCAACTCGGCGTAGATGCCGTGCTCGAGAGGTTCCCACCGTCCGAAGTAGTCGATCCCCCGGCGTTTCTTGTCGATCACTTGGGCGAGCGGAACGATTCCCGGAGGGTCGCCGGGGACCGTGAACTCACCTTGGACCTGCTTGGTGATGGCCCGTATCAGGCTCGGGCGCACGTCGGACTCGTGCCCGCCCACACGAGGCGGGCTGCCCTCGGGAGATTCCCCGAACGTCTCGCCTTCGCGGACACCCACCGCCTCGGGGCCACGAAACAGGAAATGGTCCGCATTCACGGTCTTGTACGTACCGAAGTGGTCCGCGTCGATCGGCCACCATCCGATGCACTCCAAGCCAAGCACCTCCCAGGCGGGTAAGCCGCAGAACCGCATGAGACTGCCCCGGCGTCCGTCATGGCTGTGGTAGATCTCGCCTACGCCGGCGCCCTGGCGCCCTCCGATGTCGATGCCGTGCTTGCGGCACTCCATGGCTGTTCCGTCTTCGTCGTAGGACACCCGCCAGAACATCGTGTTGCCACTCATGACAATCACGGCTCCGCCAGAGCGAAGGAAGTCGTCCACGGCGCGGTAAGCCTCGGCGGACCAGTACTCGCTGTGCCCGTTGATGACCACGACCTTGTAGCCATCGAGTTGGCCGGGTTCCCGGTGGAGGTCGTGGTCGCTGGCCACGTCGTAGTCGTAACCGTTCTCCTCCAGCCAGAGGTGGGCGAACAGCTCGCCCCGCATCAGGTGGCTGTAGTTGAGTTCCTTTGTGTTCCTGCTGAAGACCACTTCAGGCCCGGCGACGGGCCAAGGGACGTTCATGCCGATCGCATAGCACGGCTGGCCGTGCGCATGGTTCCGGTAGCAGCAGTAGGCCGGTGCGCGGGGGTGCGCGTTGTCCTGGCCCGTTGTCTCCCAGAACGGTTCCAGCGAGTTCACCGCGAACGGCGTCGCGCTGTATGCCTGCCAGGTATTCGTCGAGCAGAGCATGAGGATGGACGCCTTCGGGCGGCCTGACGGACGGCGGACCAGAAATGTCACGTCGTAGCGGAGACGCTTGCCGTTGCGCCGGAATGCGAACCGGCCTGTGTAGACGCCTGACTTGGCGTCGGCCGGAATCGGGACGGCGTGCGTCACATCCCACCGGCAATCGTAGAGGTCGTCCGAGGCGAATCGCAGTCCGTGGCCGCGCTGCGGGTCTGACGACGGATCGTAGTCTGCGTATCGTGGAATGCCGGAGGCATCGAAGGAAGGCCCGCCGATCATCCAGGTCCCGCGATTGACGATCGTGCCGTCGTGCCGCCCGGTGATGTCGCGCACTAGAATGCCGCTCTCTTCGTCCAGCGGCCAGCAAGCGATCACTCCATCGGACGGCACCGAAAGGGCTTGCGCCTTGTATCGAAGCTTGACCTCGCTGGCCGTGATCGCCCGGTCGTAAATGGCCGGCATCGCGATGTCACCGTCGAGGAACTCAGTTGCGGTGCCGCCTGTCCCGGATGCGCCAAGGCGTATGGGAGCGCTGCCTGTCTCGACTCTGCCCGGCTGCCGCCAGCTTCCCTGGAAGCTCCCGTCGACAAACAGCTCGACGATCTCGCCGTTCCATACCAAGGCTACGTGCCGCCACTGTCGCACCGGCAGGGGGACATGGGCCAACCGCCTCTCACCTAGCAGGAACTCGATCCAGCCCTTTGGCGACACAAAAAGCCCGAAACCCGAGTCTCCGTCGCACGCGGTGACAAGACCCTGGCGGTCCTCGGAGTCCCAGCGTCGAACCCATGTCTCGATCGACAGCGCCTCGAATCGCTTACCTTCGAACCCCCGCTCCACTTGAACGTACGATCCGGGATGGATCGGCTGGACGGTGGGGTGACGCTCCTTTAGCGTTGCGACCGTCTGCTTGCTGGCCGTTCGCGAGACGGCTAGCTCGAACGGAGTGTCGCTGCTCACCCGGAAGTCCGCCGAGCCACCAGCATCCAAGCTGCGCTGAACGTATGCGTGGAGCCCGGGAACGCGAGTTTCCTCGTGGGGAGGGATGGTCCCCGCGGCGTGCGACCGGTTGGCGGCGGTCGCTGCAGCAATCCCCGCAGCGGTTTGCTGCAGAAAGCGCCGACGGTCTATCCGAGGCACAACGGCAATTGTAACGAAGCCGACAATCGGGCCGGGAGAGCCAACGTCAGACCGAATCGGGCTACCGGACGGCCTAGAAAAGGCCCTCGACCAGGCCGTCGTCGCCTAGTCCGATGCTATCCGCCGCCGGTACGCGAGGCAGACCCGGCATGGTTGTGATCTCGCCACAGATCGCGACCACGAACCCGGCACCGGCAGACAGGCGAACTTCCCGCACGGGCACGAGATGGCCGGTCGGTGCCCCGAGCAGCTTGGAGTCGCTAGAGAAGCTGTACTGCGTCTTGGCCATGCACACCGGCAGCGAGCCATAGCCGGCATCTTCCCACTTGCCTAGCTGCCTGCGAACGCTCTTGTCGGCCACGACGTCGTCAGCCCGGTAGATGCGACGCGCGATGGTCCGCATCTTCTCAAGCAAAGGCAGTCCGTCGGAATAGAGTGGGGTGAATTTCGCGCAGCTGTCCCGCACCATCCCGAGGACGCGATGCGCGAGGGCTTCGGCACCAGCCGAGCCCTCGGCCCAATGCCCGCACACGATTGCATCCGTGGCTTGGGTCTTCGCGTAGTCCTGGATGGCCGAGATCTCGTCGTCGCAATCGGTTTCGAATCGGTTGACCGCGACCACCGGCGGCACTCCGAACTGCCTGACGTTCTCGATGTGGCGTCCGAGATTCGCGCAGCCCTTCTGTACCGCCTCCACGTTCCTCTCACCGAGCGTGTTCTTGCTGGCCCCGCCGTTCATCTTCAGTGCCCGCACCGTTGCGACAATTACCGCCACATGCGGCTTCAGGCTGGCCTTGCGGCACTTGATGTCAAAGAACTTCTCTGCGCCAAGATCCGCTCCGAATCCGGCTTCCGTGACTACGTAGTCTGCGAGCTTGAGAGCGGTCTTGGTCGCGATCACCGAATTGCACCCGTGCGCGATGTTCGCGAACGGCCCTCCGTGGACGAAGGCGGGGTTGTTCTCGAGCGATTGCACCAGGTTTGGCTGCATCGCCTGTTGGAGCAGAACGGTCATCGCGCCGTTGGCCTTGAGGTCGCGGCACGCCACCGGAGAGCGATCGCGCCGGTACGCGACGATAATTTCGCCCAGCCGGCGTTCCAGATCACGCAGGTCGTGCGCCAGGCAAAGAATCGCCATGATCTCGGAAGCTGCAGTGATGTCGAAGCCGGTCTCGCGCGGGAATCCGTTGGCGACACCGCCCAGCGACGACGCGATCCGGCGGAGCGCACGGTCATTCATGTCCAGCACCCGGCGCCAGACCACGCGCCGCACGTCGATTCCGGCTGCGTTGCCCCAGTAGACGCTGTTGTCGATCAGCGCGGCCAGCAAGTTGTGGGCGGCGGCCACCGCATGGAGGTCGCCAGTGAAGTGGAGGTTGATGTCCTCCATCGGCACGATCTGGGAACGTCCCCCTCCCGCCGCTCCGCCCTTCATTCCGAAACACGGACCGAGCGACGGTTCGCGGAGACAGATTGCGGCCCTCTTGCCGAGCCGGTTCAAGGCGTCGCCAAGTCCGACCGTGGTTGTGGTCTTGCCCTCGCCTGCCGGCGTGGGACTGACCGCAGTGACGAGGATCAGCTTGCCGTCAGGCTTTCCTGCAAGGGAATCGATAAAGCGGCCGGAGACCTTGGCCTTGTCGTGGCCGAAAGGCAGCAGGTGCTCACCAGGAATGCCGAGCTTGGTGGCGACATCCTGGATCGGCCTTAGGTTCGCAGCGCGTGCGATTTCGATGTTGGTGTTGGATGGGCTCATAGACACGCTAGTGCTTGGTTAGAGCCGGATTGAACCGGAAGGCTCAGGCGTCGCTCTTAGCGCCTCGCGCTCCCTTCACGGTTGTCACAGCGGGCTCTCTTTGGAGCATAAACCTTGCTCCCCAGTGCCCGCGCTCTCCGTTTTCTCCGGTGCCCCCCACAGGCGGGATTCAGCCTCTGTCAAAACCGCTCATGGCCGGAGGGCCTGAGGTGCGGTCCCCGCCCCTCTGCCGCGATCCCCAGTCGTGTCGGGAGTGCCGGACTTTCCCTCAGGCCAGGATCTCTTTCACGACCCGTGCCGGGTATTGCCCGATAAGCCGCTCGTCCAGCCCGTGCACGTTGAAGACCAGCTTTTCCGGCTCAAGACCGAGAAGGTGCAGCATCGTGGCATGGAAGTCGTGCACGCTGACCCGATCCTCGACTGCCTTGTGCCCGATCTCGTCCGTCGCGCCGTGAACGTGGCCGCCCTTCACGCCGCCGCCCGCCATCCAGACGCTGAAACCGGCCGGCCCATGATCGCGGCCGCTCGTCCCCGCCTGTCCGATCTGGGCCAGCGGCATCCGTCCGAACTCGCCGCCCCAGATCACCAGGGTCGAGTCCAGCAGCCCTCGTTCCTTCAGGTCGCGGATCAGGGCCGCCACAGGCTTGTCGGTCTTCCTGCATGCGTAGCCCAGCTCCCGGTCCAGGTTCAGATGGTTGTCCCAGATCTGGAACTCGATGAAGACCTGCACGAACCGCACTCCGCGCTCCACCAGGCGCCGCGCCAGTAGCAGCCGCGCTCCGTAAGCGCGCGTCCGCTCGTCGTTCATGCCGTACATTTCCTTGGTCGACTCGCTCTCCGAGGAGAGATCGGCGACGTCCGTCGCTGCCATCTGCATGCGCGCCGCAAGCTCGTAGCTCTCGATCCTGGCGTCGAGCTGGGGCTGCAACGGCCGCTTGTCGCGGTGCGCGAGGTTCAGCCGCCTCACGAGCGACCTTTCGGCCTCGACCAGCGGGCTCGGCAGCTGCTCCGTCCGCTTGAGGTTGAGCACCGGCGGCCCCTCCGCCCGGAACTTGGTGCCCTGGTAGACCTGAGGCAGCCAGCCCGACTGCCAGTTCTGCAGATCGTTGATCGGGTAACCCAACGGATCGTCCAGCACAACGTAGCCGGGGAGGTTCTGGTTCTCCGTTCCCAACCCGTACACGGCCCAGGCGCCCAGCGCTGGCCGGCCCGGCAGCGTGCGTCCCGAGTGCATCAGGTACAGCGAGGGCTCGTGATTGAAATGCTCGCCGTACATCGACCGGACCAGCGTGATGTCGTCGACCACGGTGGCAAGGCCGGGGAGGAGGTCGGAAATCTCCATCCCGCACTCGCCGTGCCTGTGGAATTTGTAGGGGGACGGCATTAGGGTGCCGACCTCGTCGGTGAACTCAAGCTGGTTGGCGAGATCCCGCGGGGCGGGCGAGCCGGCATGCTTCTCGAGCTCCGGCTTGTAGTCGAAGAGATCGACCTGGCTCGGCCCTCCGTTCATGAACAGGTGGATGACCGATTTCGCCTTCGGGTCGAAGTGCGGGGCACGGGCCTTCTGGTCGTAGGTCGCCCGCGTATCGCTCGCTGACAGCTCGCCGTTCAGCAGCCAGGCGAGCGCTGCCCCGTGAATGCCATCGCCTATGCGAGAGAAGAAATCGCGACGGTTTGGTCGGTTCATGGAAGCCTCAGTCGATGTACAGGAATTCCGCCGAATTCAGCAGGGCGTGCGTCAGCGAGCCCAGTGCCATCCAGCTGGCCGCTTGCTGGCGCGGCCCGACGTAGCGTGCCTCGTCGAGGTGCCCTAGCCAGTGTTCGTTGAGTGCGGCGAGATCGGCGCTCGCCAGCTTGACTTCCTCGGCAGTCGCCGGTCTCGAAAGAATCCTCGCGTATGCCTCGCCGACCTGAGCCCCTGGCGTTCCGGGGTGCTCGTCAATCAGGCGCCCGGCCAGGAACCTTGCGTGTTCGAGCGCGGCATCGCCGTTCATCATCTGCAGTGCCTGCGGGGCGACGTTGGACTCGCGACGCTCGGTGCAGTTCGGAGCCGGTTTGGGCGCGTCGAATACCTCCAGGAGCGTAACCGGCATCCGGCGCTTCCTGAGAACGTACACCGCCCGCCGCCAGCCGGCTTCGGTCGAGTCCGGCACGATCTCCCCGTTCTCTCTCTTGGTGACCTTGACAGGTCGGCCGAAGCGCTTCGGGTCCAGCCTGCCGGTCACCTGCAGGATGGAATCGTGGAGCATCTCGGCGTCCATTCTCCGTAGCGGCATCCGCGACAGAAGTGTGTTGCCAGGGTCCTTTTTCGCGGCTTTCGGATCGACCCGGGTCGACTGCCGGTATGCCGCCGAGGTCATGATCAGCCGATGCATGGACTTGATGCTCCAGCCCTCTCGCACGAACTCCGTGGCCAGCCAATCCAGCAATTCCGGATGCGTGGGCGCCGCTCCCGTCACGCCGAAGTTCGACGGCGTCGTGACAATCCCTCGCCCGAAGTGGTTCAGCCAGATGCGATTCATCATCACCCGGGCGGTCAGGGGATGTCCGGGCTGCGTCAGCCACCGGGCGAACGCCAAGCGGTTTCCGCTTGTTCCGTCGCGCGGCGGCTCCGGCTCGTACTTCGTGGGGACCTTGGCCGCCAGCATCCGCGGCACGTCGGGCATGACGCGCTGTCCGATCGCCTGGGCGTCGCCTCGCTGGAGCAGGTAGGTCCGGGACGGCTCGCCTCCCATGTCGTAGACTGCCCGGATCTGCGGCTCGGGAATCAGTTTGGCCTTGAGTTCCTTGATTCTCGAATTGATCGGTCCCGCCGTGTCCTTGAGTTCGGGGAAGGCCTCGGCAATCTGGTGCCATTCGCCGTCCGCGTTCGGGATCTTCAGCAGTTCCTCGTGCTCTTTCGCGAGCGTGTTCTGGGGCCGGGTCCTCTCTTTTCTCGGAGTGTGCGCAATTTCCCGAAGTTGTTCTCGAATCCCTTCCGGGATTGCCGCCAGCCTGCGTTCCAGCTCGCGCTCGAAGAAGGGAGTAACCAGCGCGTCGAATTCCCGGCTCAGAGTGTCGATTTGCTCCTGGACCGGTGCGTTCGCTTCCGCGGCGGCATCGCGCTCGGACTGCAGGCCCACCTCCAGGAACCGCTCGGTCGGGTCCCGCCAGTCGTACGGGTCAAGGGCGGCTTGGAATATCGCGCTGAGGCTGTAGTACTCCTTCTGGGACAGGGGATCGTACTTGTGGTCGTGGCAGCGGGCGCAGCCCACGGTAACGCCCATCACCGCCGAGCTGAGAACTTCCATTTCGTCCGCAACCACGTTGAACCGCTCCGCGAGCGATCCGGTCGCCGAGCCATACGTGCCGTCGGGTGTCATGCGCAGGAATCCGGTTGCCGCGAGCGTATCCACGTGGTCCTGGGTGACGGTCTCGAGACTCGAGTAGTCGACCAGCTCGTCGCCCGCCAGCTGCTCGGTCAGGAACTGGTCGTACGGCTTGTCCGCATTGAGCGCGCGGATGACGTAGTCGCGGTAGCGCCAGGCGTGAAGCCGCAGGCGATCCTCGTCAATGACGCCCTCCGAGTCGGCGTAGCCTGCAAGGTCCAGCCAGATCTGGGCCCAGCGTTCTCCGTATGCCTCCGACTCCAGCAGACGGTCCACCAGCCGCTCGTAGGCCTCCGGCTGCGGGTCGTCAAGGTACGAGCGGATTTCCTCGTGTGTTGGCGGGACTCCGGTCAGGTCCAGCGTCGCCCTGCGCAGCAGAGTGAGCCTGCTCGCTTCGGGCGACAGCGTGAGGCCGGCCGCCTCAAGCTCGCGCAGCAGGAACGCGTCGATCGGATTGCGGATCTGCTTGGCGTTTGTGACCTGTGGAACATCCGGCCGCAACGGCGGTTGGAAGGCCCAGTGGGACAGTGCTTGCTCCGTCAAGGGCGGGTCGGCGACTGGCTCGTCGTCCTCCGTGGCCAGAGCTCCCTCGGCGATCCACTTGCGCAGCAGGGCAACCTCCGTGTCGGTCGGCGTCTTGACGTTGTTCTCGAAGAGCATGTCCGGCGGAGGCATCTCCCCGTCGACGATCCGCTGCAGCAAGAGGCTCTCCTCCGGCTTGCCCGGCACGAGCGCTGGACCCGACTGTCCGCCCTTCAACCGGGATGCCATCGTTCTAAGGTCGAGACCACCTTCCTGCGCCCGCTTGCCGTGGCAGCGCCCGCAGCGCATCTGGAGGACGGGGAGGACATCGGACTCCGTTGTATGGTTGGACGACGCCAGCTCGCCGGCCCGCCCGGTCACGTCGATCCAGGAGCGGATCGCATCGATCTCGGCCTCGGGCAGCTTCTGTCCGCCCATCGGCATCTGGCCCGACACGATCTTGGTCAGGATCAGGCTGCGGTCCGGGTATCCCGGAACGATGGCGGCACCGGACTTGCCGCCTTCGAGGATGTCGCCCGGAGTGCCCAGCCTGAGGCCTCCCTGCGGGCTATCGCCGTGACATACGATGCATCGTCGCTCAAGGATCGGGAGCACGTTGGACTCGAAATCCGAACCGAGGGAACTGCCCGATCCAAAGAGCACCGCGCAGACCGGCACCACGCTGCCAAACTTGCGAAAAACGCCCATCTTCAGACCCATCTTACATGCGGCGTTTGTTTCGTGGGAACTGAATAGGGCGTCCATGCCCGCAATTCCCGCCGTCGGTTCATCAACGCAACCAATTGGTGGACGGCTCGCTGACGCTTGGCCCGGACTGCTACGCGGAGCCGGGCGCCGTTTCTATCCGCTCGGCTCCGGCCTCGGCCAGTCGGGTCTTGACGACATCGAGTTCCTGGCCTCCGCTGCATTGAACCTGAAGGACGACACCCTCGTCGGGCAGTTCAGGGACCGGAGCCCGGCTCTTCGAGCCCATCAGTCCGGCTTCCCGGATCATCATGAAGAGCGTTCCGAAGACCGCTCCAGCCATCGTGGTTTCGAAAGTCACTACCGCGGTCGCCCATCCGGACGTGATCGGCATCCCGCCGGTCACGAGCGGATAGTCTAGCTGAGTCCAGAACACTAGAGCGGTCGCCCCGGAGCCCGCCGCGATAGCGCTCAGCACAGCCCCTAGGGACATGCGGCTGCGCCGTGGAAGAAGGGACGGATTCGCTTCCACTGGCCGCCTCGAAAACAACTCCATCGCGCTCTTCGAGACGCCGGCGGCTGCCACGGACTCGATCGCCGCGGCGGCTGCCTCGCCGGTGCGGAATTCAGCGTGCAGGTATTCCTTCGTCATATTCCCAGATGGCAATGATTGGAAACGCCTTGACGAACAGCAGATAGAGCAGGATCATCGCAGCGAAGGTTCCGGCGGTGATCGAGAGCTCGATCCAGCTCGGAGCGTAGTCCCCCCAAGCGGCCGGAAGCGCGGGAGTGGCGAGTGTCGGGATGACGATCAGGAAGCGCTCCAGCCACATCCCGACGAGAACGGCGACGCTGCTGATCGCCACCGTCGTGATGTTGCGCAGCCGTGCGATGCCGAGCAGGACCAGTGGAACTGCGAAGTTGCACGCCACCATCGTCCAGAACAGGAAGCCGTAGAGCCCGTGCTCCCGGACGTTGAGAACATTGATCTCGCGCGGAAAGTTGCCGTACCACGTCGTCAGGTGCTCGGAAAACGTGAAGTAGAACCACACAAGGCTCATCAGCAGCAGGAGCTTGCCGAGATTGACGAAATGAATCTCCCGCAAGTACTCCTGCAAGCGCATCGTCTTGCGCAACGCCGCCATTACGAGCACCAGCGCTGCAATGCCGCTGAAGATTGCGCCCACGACAAAGTACGGGGCGAATATCGTGCTGTGCCAGGTCGGCGCGACCGACATGGAGAAGTCGTAAGCGACGACCGAGTGCACCGAGACGGCAATTGCGAGGATCATTACGGCCATCAGCTTCATTGCCCGCTCCAGCGCCTGCCACTGTCGGTCGGAGCCCGTCCAGCCCAGCGACAGCGCGCGGTAGACCTTGCGCTTGATTCCCTTGCTCTGGCCAGCGATCTCGGCAAGGTCCGGCACGAGCGGGAGGTAGAGGTAGATGAGGCTGCCGGTCAGGTACGTCAGGATCGCTGTCAGATCCCAGAACAGAGGCGAGCGGAAATTCGGCCAAAGCAACCGGTCATTCGGGTAGGGGAGCATCCAGTAGAAGTAGGCCGTGCGTCCGATGTGAATCAGCGGGAAGAGCCCGCCGATCATCAGGCAGAATACGGTGATCGCTTCGGCAGCGCGGGTCACCGGCTTGCGCCAGCCCGCTCCGGTCAGGCGGAGGATGGCCGAAATCAGGGTGCCCGCATGGGAGATGCCGATCCAGAACACGAAATTGACGATGTAAAGGCCCCAGTAGACGGGACGGCGCAGGCCTGCGTGCCCGATTCCTTCGGCGATCTGGAACCCCCATGCGAAGAGCGCCCACGCGACGACGGCACCGCTGATCCCGACCGCCGCGAGGTACGCCGCGCTGCATCCTCCCATGCGGCCCAGGATCTCAGCCCGGACCTGCGAGAAGGTCTTGGCCGGCACAGACAAGGGGGATTGGGGCGTCATTGTTGCGTCGAGCTCGAGGCAGCCCCTGGGACTGGCCGCACCGACTTGCTCCCACGACTGTCCGGTCGCATGCCGGCGGATTGAGGCGATTGCAAGCTAGTCCGCCTTTTCCAGATAGAACACTCTGGGCTTCGTGCCCATGTCCGCGAGCAGCTGGCCGGACCGTCCGCTGGCGATCGCCTTGGAAACCTTGGTGCCGGGATCGCTCATGTCGCCGAAGACCATGGCCTCTGCAGGGCAGGACTGGACGCATGCCGGCTGCACGTCGCCGTCCGCTAGAGGACGCTCTTCCGCCTTGGCATCGAGCTTCGCCCGCTTGATCCTGTGCGCGCAGAAGGTGCATTTCTCCACGACGCCTCCCGGGCGGATCGAGACGTCCGGGTTGAGTTGCAACCCCAGGGGCTCGGCCCACTCCGGCGTGAACCAGTTGTAGAAGCGGACCGTGTAGGGGCAGTTGTTCGCGCAGTAGCGGGTCCCGATGCAGCGGTTGTAGATCTGGACGTTGAGACCCTCCGCGTTCTGGTAGGTCGCGTATACCGGGCAGACCGGTTCGCAGGGCGCGCTGTCGCACTGCTGGCAGAGAACCGGGCGGTACTTGACCTTGATGTCCGGGAACTCGCCTTCGTAGTAACGGTCGATGCGGATCCAGTGCTTGGCCCGACCCAGCGACGCCTGTTCGTCGCCAGCGGTTGGAATGTTGTTCTCGGAAGCGCAGGCTACGACGCAGGCTTCGCATCCCGTGCAGCGGTCGAGGTCGATCGCCATCGCCCACTGCGGTACGTGCTCCGCGGATTGAGGATTATTGGGATTCTCGTTCTCAGCCACTCAACGCTGCCTTTCCCTACACCCTGTGCGGCGCCTCGTCCCGGTCCTGGCGCGAGAACTGAATGAGGCGACCCTTCTCCGTCGACTTCGTGATCGTCACTGCGACAGGACCATGCGCGACGGCGCCGGTCGACTTGTCCCGGGGCTTGCCAATGACAACCATGGGATTCGCGCCTCGTCCCGATGCGTACCGGCCATAAACGACGTGTCCCTGTCCCAGCGCCATGGAAGCCACCCCGGGAATCGCGGCTGGGTTGACGTAGGCCGGAGCTTCCAGAGAACCACTCGCCGACTCGACCCGCACAATGGTTCCGTTGGACACCCCCAGCTGCGCCGCTGTGACGGGGTCCAGCTCCACCGGCATGCCCCACATCGCGCTCGAAGTCGGGTCAGGGAGCTCCTGCAGCCAGGGCCGATTCGCTCCAGCACCGTCGCCGAACTGAAGCGACGAGTATGCCTGGAACAGCAGTCCTTCCTGCTTCGCCGCCACCTCGAAGCTGCCGAACTGATCAGGCCGTGCGTTCTGCGAGGCTGTCCGTTCCCCGCGCCATCCACCTTCGCGCAGCGCCTTTCGGACGAATTGCTCGGGACTCGGATCCGGCGATCCTGCTCGCGCGCTCAGGCCGGCAAGCACGCTTTCGGCGTCGACGCGCGCGAACGGCCTGCCGACGGCCTCTGCCAGCGCAGCCAGCAGGTCTTCGGTGGCGCGCGTGTCGTACAGGGGCGCTACAAACGCTTCCGCGGCGCTGACCGCAGGGACTGGAGACACGTCCGGCACGGAGGCCAAGCCGCGCTCGAGAGGGTCGTGGTCCGGGAGGATGAGGTCCGCGAACGCCGCTGTGTCGTCCAAGAATGGCGAGAAGCAGACGATGGATCCGGCAGTGTCCAGCGCGGTCGCGGCAGCCGGCGTGTTGTAGGCGGGGTTGACGCCATCCACGAATACGATTTCCGCTTCGGCGAGCCTCTTCTCCCAGTCTTGGGGAGACGGTCTGGTACCTTCCAGGCCGGTGCCGGTGACGGGTGGCGGCATGACGCCGCCTGTCTCGCCGACGCGGCCGAGTAGCACGTTGAGCGCGCACGCGGCCGTTACCGCGTCGGAGGAATTCTCTCGCACCATTGACGCACCACCAACGACGACCGGCGCCGAGGCCTGCGACAGGTCAGCGGCGACTTCGCGCATGGCTTCCACCGGGATCCCGGAGCTCTTCGCTGCCGATTCCAGATCGACGCCGGAGAACGCGGAGACGAGCTCCTTCGGTGCCCCGGCCACGGCAGGCGCTCTCTCCTCGGAGACGAGCAAGTGTCCGATTCCCAGTGCCAGCGCCAGCTCTCCACCCGGCAATACCGGCAGCCAGCGGTTCGCGTTCCAAGCGGTCAGGGAGAAGCGCGACTCCGCGTGGATGAGGCGCCCACGAAGTTCGCGACGGCCCTGGCGCATGTGGCCGTAACGTCTGGAATAGAGGACCGGCGAAACCCAGCCACCGAGGAAATCCGCACCTATGGAAAGCACCATGGTTGCGTCCTGGATTTCGTAGACCGGAATCCCGTTCCAACCGAAGGCGCGCCTGGAAGCTTCAATTTCCGCCGCGAAGTCCCCGGTCCCGGTGCTTCTCGCGGGAGGAGCTCCCACCGATTCGAGGAAGCGGGCAATGGACGCAGAGCGGGAACTCGCTTGCGGACGGGCTAGGAACAGGATCTTGCTCGGGTCCGACGCGACGGATTTCGCAAGTGATTCTGCAACCTCTTCCAAGGCCTGCTCCCAAGGGATCGGCTCGAAATTGCCCTGACCCCGCTCGCCTACTCGCTTCATCGGGCTGCGCAGCCTGTCAGGGTTGTAAATGGACTGCAGCGACGCGTGACCGCGAGCGCAGAGTCGTCCGCCGCTGACGGGATCGGAGGGGTGCCCCTCGAGGTTCTTGATCGCCATGACCCGTTGGCGGAGTGGCTCTCCGTCGACTTCGATCTCCCGCTCGGCCGCCATCACCCGGGCCTGCGTCACGCATCCCGCGCTACACTCCCCGCAAACACTGGGATGCCATTCCTCGACGCCCGGAACAATCTCCTCCTCGCTGACTAGAAGCGGGATGACCTGCTCGGCCTGCTTGCCGCAAGCGCCGGTAATGGCACCTCCCGAGGCGGTTCCGACCAGCTTGAAGAAATTGCGTCGATCCATCTCAAGCGACCTTCGGGCAAGTCCTCGCCCAATGTCTTCGCTGGCGGAGTGCAGGGGTCCTTCCGCGTAATCCCGTGGTGGCTCCGGCTCTCGTCAACGCCGATTCCCCTCTAGAAGTGGCATGCCAGGCAATCGTCGCTGGCCTTGTTCTCTCGATGACAGGTCACGCAGCTGCCCATTGTGTGGTGCACGGCCTTGACTGCCACCCGCATTGACGCGACGTCTCCGTGGCATTCTGAGCACGCGACCTCGGCACGGGCGTGCGGGGCGTGCCGGAACTGGACGGCCGCGTCCTTCTTGAAGCCGTAGACCCGTACCCAGGGGACCTCATGCTTCCTTTCCCAGTACTCGGTCAGCCGGACCACTTCGGGAAGGTCGGTGCCAATGAACTGGTGGCAGAGCATGCACTTGCTGATTGTTGGTATTCCCGCTACGTCCCGCGACACGGCACCTGTGTGGCAGTCCACGCATTGCATCTTGGCCTTCTCCACGTGGGCGCTATGGGAGAAGTCCAGAGGCTGCTGGGTCACCGCCTGCGAAGGGAATGCCAGCAAAAGCAGTAGGAGGCCTAAGTGCATTGACGAATCGGACTTGATATTGACGATAGACGCTAAGCATACACCAACGCTGCCTCCCGACGGCCGTAGTCCATCGGCGGAGCAGAGAACGCTTCAGGCCGGTGCCCGTCCGGATTCCCTAAAGGCGAGATCAGAGCCCGGTCGCTGCCTCGCAAGCCGGCGACGTTGATTCGGCGGCAATCGCCGCTTGCGAGGGACTGCGGCCTCAGCGACTCTCGACTGGTGGCCGTCCGGGGCGTGGCAGCTCTTCGAGCCCGTCAAGGCGGCGCTCGAAGAAGCGCTTGCGCCAAAGACTAACGACCTCGCGGCAGGTGCTAAGGCGCTCGGCAATGCTCTGGTTTCCGAGCCCGCGCGCCGCCAAAAGGATCATCTTGGCCCGGATCACCTGAAAATACGGCAACGTATAGCTAGTGGCTCGCCGGACGAGTTCCCGGCGCTCCTCGCGAGACAGCACGATGACGAAAGGGCTCGTTCTCGGCATGGCGCGCTTCCACTGGCGATCCGCCGTAACAGAAGTTCGACAGACACCACTCGTTAGTGTAGTTTCGGCTCGAAAACGTTGGTTCATCATGAAGTTACGCGCTTCGGCATTCAAGGCAAACCATGACGGGAAAGCGGAATACGACATCATCTTCTCCGTCGCTTCCCGAGTCCTGTCCGCTACTTCGAGATCCTCAAGCGGCAGATGAATGGACTGTCTGCTGCTCAAGGTATTTTCGCCCCCTGGCGAGGCGCGTGCTCGGCGACGAGAGCCTCGCTGAAGACGCGCTTCAGGAAGCTTGGACCAAGGTCCTGCGAGCCGTCTACGCCTTCGAGGGCGGCCCGACCGCATGCCACTGGGTCCGCGTGATTGTCACCAATAGCGCTCGGGACATCCGTCGTCGCCGTGTCCGAAGCGGCGCGGTGATGGTCACCGACGTGGAGCAGCAAGATCCCGCACCCAGCCCCGAGGTCCAAGCGCTTGACAGCGAGATGGTCCGCGTTCTGCGCGAGATGGTTGCTCGCCTTCCCGAACCCTACAGGGAAGTGATCGAGCTGCGGTTCGAGCAGGAGCTTTCGACGAGAGAAACCGCCAAACGGCTAGAGATCTCTCGGTCCAATGCGGCCACCAGGCTCAACCGAGGCCTCCGCCTGCTCAGGACGCGCTTTCGTGCTCGAATGCGGTCTGGTGCGCGGCCGCTCTGAAATCTGGCCGATGAAGGCATCCTTCCTGCGTACCCAGCGCAGCGGCGCAAGCTGGCCTACTGGTTGGAGTCCTCGTCGTGCCGTGCATAGGGGTATTCCCTAGGTAGATCCCGGTCCAATCGACGGCGGACATCTCGGTAAAGGCGCTCGTCGTCCCCGGCCTCCTCTCTGGCAAGACCTTCGATCGCCGCTTCACGCGCCTTCGGCCATCCGGCAGCAAAGAGGGAGTCGAGGCCCGATTCCGGATCAATGCCGGGTTGGTCCTCTTTCAGCCGTTCAAGTTCGCGACGCGAATCGGCGATGGCCCGCAGCCAAAGCGATCGCAGTTCGTCAGGCATGAGATGTTGCAGTCGGCTCTAGATCGGAAGGAAGCAGAACGCTGCTTCGGCTCCCAGTCCATCCCTATTTGAGCAGACGAGCCGGCACCTATCCAGAAACGTGTGATCGCTGGCTTCGGCGTGCGTTTAACGGACTTGAAGCAAAGCACGGGATAGGCGCTCGTCGGCGTTTGCTGCGTCGCCGTGACCGCTGCGGTCACTAGGGAGAAGGGGATCTAGCGTGAAGGGACTCACCGGCACGGATGCGGGGCTTCTGGCTCCGGCGAACGCCTGGTGCACGAACGGCGGCCGCACGGGAGCTGGTCCCATTGAAACGGGTGTCATTGCCGCAGGCGCCAATCGAGGCGGGAGGGATCCTCGAAGGCGACCTGCTATTCCGGAGGAACCCGCTCCCGCCCTGTTCGCCCGAGGCTTGACTCCGGTCCCTGACGGTCGCTCTCCCAGGCTCTGGAATCAGTCGTGACCGTAGTCAGGGGAATCTCCGTCTCAGAGTTGGAGCCTGCCGGAATTGTGCGGCTCATTTGGCGTGCGGTCGGGTTGTACCACCGGAATTTCGGTGTGCTGGCAGGCCTTGGTCTTCTGTTTGCGGCCTTGCCAGGGTGCATACTCCTCGTGTGCGGAATTAACCCCTATGTGAACCCTGATTATTTGGATTTAGCGATTATCACCGCGTCAGCATTGATTTTGAATTGCTTCCTTACAGTCGCCGTCTTAATCGTATGTCTGCTGCATTTCATAGATTTGAGAGCTCGGTTCGAGTATGTCCTTGGCCAACTGACTGGCCACCTCATCTTGAAGATGATCGGAACAACGTTCCTCAAGTCTATATTGACTGTTCTTCTTTCGCTTGCACTCATCATTCCGGGTATCATCTTCGCTGTTCGTTGGTTCCTGTGCGCGTCGGCCATCGTAACCGAAGGTGTCTACTACTCGGATGCATTGAGAAGAAGCAGCCGTCTCGTGCGCGGACAATGGGGGCGTTTATTTAGACTCATTCTCGTGATTACTGTTGTCTATGTGCTGTCCTATGGAGTGTTTTATGTGATGAGCGTTCTGGGTTTTTCCGAGGTATATTCTAGTGTTATTTCCATCGTCGTAACTTCACTTGTAAGCCCAGTTGAACCAATCTTGGGCTTTCTATTTTATGTTGACGCCCGGGTACGCAAAGAGGGTCTTACACTTGAGTTGCTACAGGAATCGATCGACTTAAGGGGCAGTCTAGCCGGATGGAAATTCTGATGGGTCTTGGCACTCCAAGGCAATCCCCTCCATGCCCGAGCTGATTGGCCAGGACCTGGAGCCGTCTGTAGGCGGGAACGCAACCTGCCAGCCGCCCCGCCCATGCATGGCTCATCGGACGGGAAGAGCCCTAGAAGTGTCCACAGCGACATTAAGGACACAGACGCCCGTTACCACTGCTCGCGTCCTCCCGGCTCGAAGCTGGACACACAGGTAAATGGGGGTCCGCTGCTTGCCGTGGCCGACGCCTTCATGCGTTTGCCAGTGTCGTCCACCGCTCGGCAGGGTTCGGGACATGGCGTCGCGTGCCCTGCAGGCAGCTGTCTCTTGAGGTCCAACCCGAGGACGAATTCATGCAAGGTCTAACGCCTTGCGCGCACGCTCCACAGCCTCCGAATCCGGGTGTTCGCTGCCCCGCAGGTAATACGCCGCCGTCGCAAGCAGGTGCGGCCTCCAGGCTGGCCTCACCAAGGCGATGTCCTCGAAGATAGCCGCGGCGAACTTGAAATGGTGCGATTCTTCCACCTTGCGGAACAAGACGCTCCGGGCCAGCCGGTAGAAGGACTTCAGGTCGGAGTGCGACATTGCGTAGCCGAGGGCCTTGCGAGCGGCTTCGTCTGGATCCACCGATAGGGTTTGAAGTACTTCGGCGGCTCCTTCATCCCTGTCGCCGGAGATCTCAGACCGTTCGAGATCTGTGATCCCGAGGTCCCTGAACGTCTCCTCACGCGACATGAAGTTGACGAATTGACTCATCCACCCGACTCCTTGGAGCAGAAGGTAGAGGCGTGTCTCAGCGTCGCTCGACATCCGGAATGCGTAATGCAAGGCGTTCGCGGAGGTCACGCAGTGAACACCTAGGATTCCCGGAAGTCGAAGCATCAGCTCGCCGGCGGCGAGGTGAATTCCCTCCCATGCCTCGCCCGCGTTCATCTTCCCGCCCTCGAGCATCCCCGCAACGGCGCGGCTCGCCGCCACCGGTGCGGCCTCCCGGACCGCGGCCAGGACTTCGCTGGCCGCCGATTGGCTGGCCGCTTCTTTCGAAACCCAGTCGTCCGGCAGCTCCGGGAGCGTCTTGCGCGCCATTTCCGTATTGGCGCCGTGCGACTGATCTTCGAAAGCGTACCCGTTCATGCGGACGTCTGTCCCGAAGTCCAGCAGACCCATCGTCAACGATCGCAAGGCCGGTTCGGCGTGCTGCCACCCGATCGTCTGGAGCGTGCGCCACGCGTTGGCGGTGAAGATCGCCTTGTGCCCGATATTCCGGTAGTCCCTCGCGCCGTAGCGCCACAGGCCCTCGATAACCTCGTGTCTGCCCTTGCTCCGAGCCAGCGCCGCGATGGCGCGATCCGCCCGTTCTTCGTCCCACGATTCCATCGCCGCGTGGAATTCCTTCCACGCTTGACTCACCGGAGGCAGCTCGCCCTTGACCTCGCGCAATCGGAAGTCGCCCTCCTCGGCATCGCGTTCCTGCGATTCCTTGAAGTAGTCAAGGGCCCAGAGCAGCGGTAGAAGCCGTTCGCGCACCGGGGCATCCAAGCTGAGCTGGTTCGCGGAGTGGAGGACGAAGACGCAATGGAGCTTGAACCCGGGAGGCTGGGGGCTGACGTTCCGAATGCCTGCAAGGAAAAGCGCCGAGAGGAAATCGCGGTACGAGAGCCCCGATTTCAGTCGAGCGGCGAGGACTTCGATGCAGTCTTCACGCGGCGTCTCCTCGATGAGACGGACAAGCGGCTCGATATCCGGCCCGAACTGCACCATGTCCGGCGAGACAGCCTGCTCGGCGGCACCGAGTATGCCTAGCTGGCTGAAGCCCCCCGAAGCGAGCGCTCCCGCTCCGGCAATGCCCCTGATTGCGTCCCGGCGATGCATCTGGACGAGTCCCGGACCTAGCGCCCGGTCCCATCAAAGCACTGAAGGCCGTCCCGATCAAGCGCCGGGGCGTCCGAAGCGTAGGCGGAGGGCCGGGCGGGAGTCTGGTAACGTGGCTTTCAGCCGGTTCGCAAGCGAAGTGAGAGCAGCCTGCCCAATCGCACTGGCCCTTAGCCTGTGTGCCCCGTTGGCGAGCGCGCAGCGGGCGGTGGTGGAATTCCGGCGGGACATCGAGCCGGTCTTCCGCGAGCGTTGCCAAGGTTGCCATGGGGAGGCGATCCAATCCGGAGGGTTGCGGCTCGACAATTCCCGCGATGCCATGAAGGGGGGGCATTCGGGAATCGCGATCAACCCAGGGGACGGCGCAGCAAGTCTGCTCATCCGGGTGCTCTCCCGGCCCGCACAGGACGGGCCAGTCATGCCTCTCGGTGCGGAACCGCTGGCTGCTAGCCAGATCGACCTCCTAGCGAGGTGGATCGACCAAGGCGCACCTTGGCCGGAAGATTCAACCGACCGTGCGGGAGAACGGCCTGCTGCGGTTCACTGGGCCTTCGAGCGGCCGGTTCGTCCTGGTATCCCTCGCGTTCTCGAAAGAGCGTGGGTCCGCAATCCGGTCGACAGCTTCGTCAAGGCTCGATTGGAAGCCGAGGGAATCAGGCCGTCCCCGGAAGCGGAGCCAAGCGTCCTCTTGCGCCGGCTTAGCCTCGACCTGACCGGACTACCGCCAGACCCGGACGAGACCGCGGGTCTCGAAGGCGACTCGGACACCTACGAACGCGCCGTGGAGCGCCTGCTCGCGTCCCCGCACCATGGCGAGATGCAGGCGCTGCACTGGCTCGACCAAGCGCGGTTCGGGGAGAGCGATGGTTACCAGGCCGACTACATCCGGCCTTTTGCGTGGCGCTGGCGCCACTGGGTGATTGACGCCTTCAACCGCAATCTCGGTTTCGACCGGTTCACGATCGAGCAGATCGCTGGCGATCTGCTTCCCGGAGCGACCGTCGAGCAACGCGTTGCGACCGGATTCCACAGGAACTCCTTGCATAACCGGGAGGGCGGCTTTCCGATCGAGATGGACCGGGTCGAGCGGACCGTCGAGCGCACGAGTGCGGTGGCGACAGTCTGGCTGGGGCTGACGGCTGGCTGCGCCCGATGCCACGATCACAAATTCGACCGGATCACCCAGAAGGACTTCTACGCGCTGTATGCATTCTTCAACACGGCTGCGGAGACCGACATCGATGCCCCGCTACCGGGCGAGCTGGGCCCGTACCTGGAGCGGCGGCCGGAGTTCGAGCAGCGACGCGGAGAGCTGTTCGAGCAATACAAGGTGGCCGAGCTCCAGGCTTACTGGGAGCAAAGGATCCTCGAGGCCGCTACCGATCCCAGCTCGGCACTCGAGCCCATCTGGAAGATCCTGTGGGATCTTCTTCTGTTCGAGCTCGACGGCGGAACAGAGACCGTGCGGACGCCGGTCAGGCTGCGCACCCCTAAACAGAGCGATCGCCTGTCCAGCTATTTCGTGCGGAATGTCGTGGGCGGCTATGACTTCCAGACGCCCGACGGCTACGAGAATCTCGATTTCGCCGAGCTCAAAGGCAAATACAAGCAGCTGGAGAGTGCCTATCCCGCTCTCACGCAGGCCTACGCGATGGCGGCGAATCCGAACCCGCCCCAAACGCGCCTCCTGGTGCGCGGTGACTATCGCCGGCCGGGCATTCCGGTCAGTCCCTCCGCTCCTTCGGCGCTGCCGCCGTTGCCGGAGGGCCAGGCCGACCGCCTGCTGCTAGCGCGCTGGCTGGTGTCCAGGGAGAATCCTCTTACGGCGCGCGTCACCGTAAACCGTGTCTGGCAGCAGTACTTCGGCACGGGCCTGGTCTCGACGCCCGAGGACTTCGGGATGCGTGGCGAACGCCCGAGCCACCCCGGGCTCCTCGACTGGCTGGCGGTTGAATTCATGGAGAGCGGATGGAACCTCAAGGCACTCCACCGCCTGATCGTCACGTCTTCCACGTACCGCCAATCGTCGGACCTGCGTCCGGAACTCTCGGAGATCGATCCGTCGAACCGCCTGCTCGCCCGCCAGTCCCGCCTGCGGCTGCCCGCCGAGACAATCCGCGATGCAGCCTTCGCGGCGGCGGGGAGCCTTGACCGACGAATTGGCGGAGTCAGTGTCCGGCCGTATCTGCCGGAAGGCGCGACGGAGATCGGTTTCGGCAACTTCGTGCAATGGCCCCAGAGCATTGGGGCGGACAACTACCGGCGAGGTCTGTACATATTCCGGCAACGGACGCTGCCGTATCCCCAGCTGGCGACGTTCGACGCGCCGGACACCGTGCAGGTCGCGTGCAAGAGGGACCGCTCGACGACTCCGCTACAGGCCCTGACCCTGCTAAACGATCCAGTCTTTGCCGATGCGGCCACGGTCCTGGCGAGACGTCTTGCGAGGGAAGGCGGCGCGACGGCCCGAGACCGTATCCGTCATGCATTCACGCTCTGCCTGTCGCGAAGCCCGAGCCAGGCCGAGGAAGACCGGTTGCTGGACTACTACGCGAGCCAGCGCCGGATCTTCGCCGCGGAGGCGGGACCGGGACCCCAAGGCGGCGCTGGAACTGCCCTGGACGACCTGGAATCGTCTGCTTGGACGGCCGTCGCCAGCGTCCTCTTGAACCTGACGGAATTCCTCACTAGGACATGAGCGACCGGACCTTAGCAAGCAGGGTGCGTGGCGGCCGCCCGATTCCACGCCGTCCTGGTCGGCGTGCGCAGGCCCCGCCGCTTGGCGCTGACCCCTCGCGCGGACCTCGCATCGACCGGCGGAGTTTCCTCTTGGATACCGCTTGTGGCCTCGGCGCCATCGCCCTTGTTCGCTTGCTTGCCGACGACGGCTTGCTGGCGGCGGAGCTTGATCCCTTGCTCCCGCAAGATCCGCATTACGCCGGGACGGCCCGGAACGTGATTTTCCTGTTCCAGGCTGGAGGGCCCAGTCAGCTCGACCTGCTCGACCACAAGCCATCGATGCAGCGCTGGGACGGCCAGTCCCTCCCGGAATCGCTAGCCAGCGACCTCGAACTGGCTTTCATTCGGCCCGATGCCAAGATCTGGGCCAGTCCGAGGCAATTCGACCGGCACGGCGAAAGCGGCACGGCATTCTCGGATCTTCTCCCCCACACCGCACGCCGCGCGGATGACGTTTGCGTCGTCCGCTCGATGACCACGGACCAGATCAACCACCACACCGGCCAGCTCATGATGGCTTGCGGCACTCCCTTTGTCGGCCACCCTTCGATGGGTTCCTGGGTCACCTACGGCCTGGGAAGCGAATCGAGGGACCTGCCCGGATTCGTCGTCCTCAATTCCGGGAGCGGCGCCGACGCCGGCAGCGGGATCTGGTCGAGCGGCTTCCTGCCGTCCAGCTATCAGGGAGTTCCGTTTCGCGGCAAGGGGGACCCGGTCCTGCACCTGTCCAATCCACCCGGTTACAGCCGCGCTTCCCAGCGCGCCCGGCTCGATGCTTTGCGCGACTTGAATGAAATGCACCGCGCCCAGAGCGGCGATCCGGAGGTCGATGCGCGCATTGCCTCCTACGAACTGGCGTTCCGCATGCAGATGGCGGCACCCGAGTTGCTGGACTTCTCCGGAGAGTCGCAGGCGATGCTCGATGCCTACGGTGTGGAAGACGAACCGACTGCCCAGTTCGGGCGGAACTGCCTCCTGGCCCGGCGCCTCGTCGAGCGCGGCGTGCGGTTCGTCCAAATCGTCCATGCCAGCTGGGACCATCACGCCGAGCTGAAGAAAGGGATCGAGAAAGAGAGCGTTGCAACGGACAAGCCGGCAGCTGCGCTCGTAGCGGACCTCAAGCAACGTGGTCTGCTTGACTCGACTCTGGTCGTCTGGGGCGGAGAGTTTGGACGAACGCCGATGGTCGAGGACCGAACGCCCAGCCGCGAGGCGAGCCGGGGCCGGGACCATCACCGGCTTGCGTTCAGCATGTGGCTTGCCGGCGGAGGGATCCGCCCGGGCCAATCCATCGGCCAGACCGACGAACTGGGCCTGCGGGTCACCGAGGATCCCATCAGTGTCAACGACCTTCAGGCAACGATCCTGCATTGCCTGGGGCTGGACCACACCCGCCTTACATTCCGGCACCAAGGGCGCGACTTTCGCCTTACCGATGTCAGTGGGAACGTGATTCGGAAGCTCCTCGGTTAGCGCGGAGATCAGCCGGTTCGCGAGGGCTTTTGCAGCGGAACTGTAAGAATCTGCTGGCCGCTGCTCGCGCTTGTTTCGCCCGGTTCTCCGGAGATCCCCGGGGTGATGGAAGGCTCCCCAAGACTGCCCTCATCGGAGCTGGCCTGGATTTCTGCGGGGATTGCCCTGCCTGGATATCCCGCCAGCCATTCCTTCGACTACATTGCAGACCCTTTTGCCGCGCTTGAGACGCCTATTCACAAGCCGCGACTGGAGCTTCGAACGTAAGGAATCCGCACATCTCATTGTTGCGTCAAGACAAGAGCCTACAACGGCCCTCGATCCAATCAACAAACGCCGAGATCTAGTCCGATCCAATAGCAGCGGCCAGCAAGGCCGCGCAGCGACGCGAATAGCTGATCCTGTTGGCTGCCTCGTGCCCGCGTTCTGACATCTTCAGCCAGGTCCTGCGCAGGATGTTGACCATGCTGGCTTCTTCCTGGTCGTCGGCGAACGCATCGAAGTAGTGCTCCAGGAATACGAGGCAAGCGACGTCTTCGAGCAATTGGGCCCAAGGATCGACCTTGAATCGTTCCTTTCGGATAATCGCCTGCACGCGCGACACTGTCTCCTGATCGAATCCGCATTCGCTCATGATCGCGCCAGCCGTGTCCGCGTGAAACCGGCCAAGATCCTTCCTCCACCGGAGGTAGGCCGTGCGTCCCTTCGGGTAGCTCTTGCGCGGGATCTCCCAGCGCCGGATGTGCTGGGCGCGAACCGCCAGCTCGACCTCGGCCGGCGCGTTCGGCTCGAGCTTCTCCAGCCACACCGACATTCGCCTCGAATAGACCAGTTCCTTCGGCGCCCCGTCGGCTTCCTTGTTGGGATCCTCCGCATTCGCCGCGTCGAAGAGCTCCATGCAGCGGAGGACGCGATCGTCGATTGATGCTGTCATTCCTTGCACCCGACTGCGGACCGGCTTCCGCAGATCGCCGCCAGGGCGATCGCGGCTGTTTCGGCGCGCAGCACCGTTGTACCGAGCCCGACCGGTTCGAAGCCGTGCTCTCCCGCCAGTTGACGCTCTGCGTCGGTCCATCCTCCCTCAGGCCCGACAAGAAATGACGTTGATCTGTCGCGATGGGGGCTTGCAGACTGTGGCCCCCCGGGCTGCGCGAGGATTCGCGACCCGGCCTCGCAACTCCGCACGAACGTGTCGAATCGGGCCGGCGCTTTCACGGAGGGAGCTGCCAGGCGCCTGGACTGCTGCGCGGCCTCGAGTGCGATCCGGCGCCATCGGGCCAGCCGCTTGGTGGCGGATGCGCAGAGTGCTGGGTCGCTACGTGCCGCTACGACGGGAATGATCGAATGCACTTCCAGTTCAGTCAGCTTCTCGATCGCCCATTCGAACCGCGGGAACTTGATGATGGCCAGTGCGGCGTCCAACGCGGGGGACGGGGCCTGAGCGGGGAGCGGTTCCTCGATCCGGAACCTCACTTCGGCTGGGGTGCAAGTCGCGGTCACGGCTCTGTAGGCAGTCACTTGGTTGGAAACCTCGACCCGCTCTCCCGGACGTAGCCGAGCGACGCGTGCCAAGTGATGCGCCGTCTTCCCGGTCGCTAGCGCCTCGCCATCCTCGATCTGTTCCACGAAGATGCGTCGCAACGCCATCCCCCATCAGGTTAGCCGTCCGCTTGCAAATCCGTCGATAGACTGGAATTTGGATCGGCAAACCAGCGAGGCGATCGCGGGCCAAGCGGAAGACAGCCTCGCCCATGACGAGGTCGCCCGCATCGTGCGGGAGCGGCTGCGGCCCCGGTTTCCTGAATTGGCCGCCTGCCAGTCAACGGCCGAACTCCTGGTCCATCCCGCCTACGAGGAAATCCGGCCCATCGCGCAGAGGGTTCTAGGAACCACCGAGACCGGCCGTTTCGCTCTCCTTGGTGCGCCCCACAAGCCCTTCTATCGCTTGGTGGCTTGGAATCTCGAACGCGGCATCCACTTCGAAGGGCAGCTGGACGCCTTTCGGTCTCATCCGTACCTTGCATCGGCGGATGTATATCTGGTGACGGAAACCGACATCGGCATGGCCCGGTCGGGGAATCGGAATGTCGCCCGAGAGCTGGCGCGCAAACTGCACCTCGACTATGCCTTCGTTCCGTGCTACCTGAACTTGGCCAAGGGCGCCGGTGTCGAGAATGACGTCGCGGGCGAGAACGCCGTGGGACTCCACGGCAATGCAATCCTGAGCCGCTACCCGATTCGCAACGCGCGTCCAATCCACCTCGGCAACGGGAAGGACAAGATGCGAGGCCGCGAGAAGCGGCTCGGGCAGCAGGCCGCGATTGCGGCCGAGATAGGGCTGCCGGGATTCGACCTCACAGTCTGCTCCGCCCACCTGGACGCGCAATCCCGGCAACGCCATCGTCGTGACCAGATGCAGGCAATCATCGACGGGCTTCCCCCCGCCGGGCCAGCTGTCATCGGTGGCGACTGGAATACTACGACGTTCGACTCATCGAGCGCCCGAGCCGCCATCATCGGATACTGGGTGCGCGTGATGCTCGGGGCGCGCAACACGATCCGGAATCACTTTCTCCGCCCCTACACGTATTTCGAAAGGGAATTGTTTCGTCTGCTCGACGAGCGCGGTTTCGACTGGCGAGGGGCCAACCTGCTGGACGAGAGGACGACCTCCTACGACGTGCAGGACGCGAAGACGTACAAGAACCTGCGCGAGTGGGTTCCTGAGTGGTGCTTCGATTTCATTCGCTGGGCGCTTCGGGAATTCGACGGCAGGTGTCCGCTGAAGATTGACTGGTTCGCTGTGCGGGACGCAAGTGCAGTTTCGCCGGTCGTGCTGCACGAGTTTCGCGAGGGCCGCGTACCGCCCCTGTCCGATCATGATGCGATCGGCATCGACATCTCTGTTCCAGTCGGGGCGTCACTATAATCGGGTAGTTGTTCCGATGCCTGTAATGGAGGTAACGGAGGATGCCGGCCCGGTCCCGCTGGCCCTCGATCGCCGTGACCATCGCATCATCTCCGACCTGATCGCCGAGGGATCCCGGGTTCTGGACCTCGGATGCGGGGAAGGTGACCTCCTCGCGTGGCTGGTGCAACACAAGAGAGTGCAGGCCCGAGGTGTCGAAATCGCCCAGGAAAAGGTCCGCCGATGCGTGGAACTCGGCCTCTCCGTGTTTCAGGGCGACATCAACCAAGGCCTGGCCGACTATCCGGACGCGTGCTTCGACTACGTGATCCTTAGCCAGACACTGCAGGTTGTCCAGCACCCGCTGGAAGTGCTGTGCGAAATGAGGCGCGTGGGCCGTCGCATCATCGTGGCGTTTCCCAACTTCGGCCACTGGTCGGTCCGCCTGTCGCTCCTGCGCACTGGCAGGGCTCCCCGGACGAGCCATCTTCCTTACCAGTGGTACGACTCGCCGAACATCCGAGTACTGACGGTCCTCAATTTCGAGGATCTGCTTCGGCAGGAGGGTCTGCGAGCGGAGAAGGTCCATTTCCTCAGGGGCGGAAGGCCGGTAAGCCTTTGGCCGAACATGCGTGCTGACTCGGCCATCTACCTGCTCAGCTAGCCCTCTCGTCCTCGGCCAGCAATTCCGTGATCGCGCTGCAAACCGCGGAGCGTTCGACCGACTGGATGCAGCGCGGCTCGTCGAACGCATAGCAGCGGTCTCCCGGACAGGGCTTGCAATCCCAGTCCGTTTCGACCACCCGGTGCGGCGTCTGCCATGGATGCCATGCGGATGAGTCGGACGAACCGAATACGACCACGCACGGAACGCCGAACGCCGCGGCGATGTGGGCCGGCCCCGAATCGTTGCCTACGAAGAGCCGAGCGCCGGCGATCAAGGATACGAGAGCAGGTATCGGCAACCCCAGCTGGACGTCGTGGTCGCCGAACTGGCGGGCCAGATCCTCCTCGCCCGGGCCGACGACAAAAATCGGCTCCAGACGATGCCGCTCGCTCAGTTCCTGGGCTGCGGTGCGAAAGCCCTCGGCCTCCCAGGCCTTCGTCGCGTAGGCCGCTCCGGCGTGAATGACCGCGTAGGGGGGGGATTCCCCCACCCAGCCGGCCGCGAGGCGCGCCCGAGGGATCTCCTTCTGGCTAGCACCGAGGTGGATGACCGTCGCAGCATGGTGCTCGGCGGTATGCACCTTGGCGTCCGGTGCGCGGCCGAGCACGTCCTGGGCTCGCGGCACGCGAACGTTGTAGGCCCAGGACCGGCGGAAGTGGGCGAAGCCTGCCCGCCATGCGGCTCCGGAAAGGGCCGTCAGCCAGGCCGCCGTCGACCCGCCGTGCATGTCGACGCAGAGAATCGGCCTCAGGGCCCGAATCTGCATGAGCAGCCGGGCCTTGCCAGCCACGCCCGCCCGGTGCTTGACGCGGAGCACGCCGTCGATATCGGGCTGGTCATCGAGCAGGTCGGCGAACCGATCGTCCATGGCGACATGGATGCGAGCGCCAGGGACGGCCCGCCGCAGCATCGAGAACGCCGGAGTGGCGAGAACGGTGTCGCCAAGTGATCGGAGCCGGATCAGAGCGATCAACGGTTCGTCGCCGAGCTGGGAGAGGATCGTGCTTTCCACTCGGCCGACTCAGGCCGCGCGAGACTCGGCCACGATGTTCAGGAATCCACGCGCGGCGGTTTCAATGCGGGTGAACTCCCGGTTCCTGAGCCAGCGCTTGTTCACCAGTTCCGAACCGACTGCGACTGCGCTTGCACCGGCGTCGAAGAACGACGGCGCGTTCTCGAGGTTGACCCCGCCTGTCGGCACCAGCAGGACCTGCGGCAGCGGGGCCTTCAGAGCCTTGATATATCTCGCGCCACCCACTGCACCCACCGGGAAGACCTTGACCAGCGTCGCCCCTGCGTTCCAGGCGGTCATGACCTCGGTCGGCGTGAGGGCTCCGGGGACGACGCACTTCGAGTAGCGGTTGCAGATCTCGATCGTGTCGAGGTCGAGCGACGGCGTGACGAAGAACTCCGCTCCGGCGAGCATGCACTGGCGGGCCGTGGTGGCATCGAGGACCGTTCCCGCTCCGAGGATGAGGCTGTCGCCGAATCGATCGCAGGCGGTTTCCAGGATCTTGAGCGCACCGGGAACGGTCATGGTGACCTCCACCACCGGAATGCCCGCGCTCTGGATCGCCTCGATGGCGTACAGCGCGTGCCCAGGTGTGTCCGTGCGGACGATCGGGATGATGCCGACGTCCAGGATTGCATTCAAAACGTCCTGCTTGGCCATTCCCGACAAATCCTAAGCCGATACAGTACCAGAGCGGCGAAACCAGCGGCAATTCGCGACAGGACGAGAGGCTGCCGCAAGCCTCCGTCCGGAGGCATTGGCTCGTCCCCGAAACCGCTGCGCGCGAGATTCGCGACGCTGACTACACTGGGAGGGCATGCCGGGACAGGATCTGGCCTTGAACGGGGGGGAGGCGGTGCGTAGCGTGCCGTATCCTTCGTGGCCGGCCCTCGGCCCGGGTGACTTGGAGCGGGTTCGCGAAGTCCTGGAGAGTTCCCATTGGGGCGGCAGTGGGGAAATCGTCGAGGCATTCGAGGAACTCTTCGCCCAATACCACGATTCCTCGTACGGGCTCGCCGTGACCAGCGGGACGATGGCGCTCGAACTGGCCCTTCATGCACTCGGCATCGGTCCCGGGGACGAGGTGGTCGTGCCCGCGCACAGCTTTGTTGCAACCGCGCTGGCCGTTAGCAGGGTCGGCGCCACTCCAGTGTTCGTCGACATCGAGCCTGCCACCTACAACATCGATCCCAACCGCGTCGCCGAAGCTGTTTCCGACCGGACGCGCGCGCTGATCCCCGTGCATTTCGGAGGTGTCGTTGCGGACATCGACCGCCTGTCGGACGTGGCCGCAGACCGGGGCCTGCTCGTGATCGAGGACGCTGCGCACGCTCATGGGGCGGAGTGGTACGGCTCGCGGGCTGGGGGTCTCGGCAGCTGCGGGATATTCAGCTTCCAGAATTCGAAGGCGATGACAGCCGGGGAGGGAGGCATCCTGACAATGAACGACGAGGCCCTGGCCGCCAGGGCTCGGTCCATTGCGAATGCCGGCAGGGTTCCCGGCCGCGGGTGGTTCGAGCACTTCGAAATCGGAACCAACCTCCGAATGACCGCGGTGCAGGCAGCACTGCTCAGCGGCCAGCTCGAGCGATTGCAGGACCAGATCAGGCTCCGCGCAGCCAATTTCGCCTGCTTCCGCGAGGGTCTTGTCGAAGTCGACGGCCTCGAGTTGCAAGAGGCCCCGGAGGGTGCGACGGTCCAGACCAGATACATCGTTCCCGGCCGGATCGTCGAACGGGTGTTCGGTCTGGAGCGCGACAACTTCGTGCGCGCGGTGCAGGCCGAAGGAATCCCGATTCGTCCCTTCTACCCGCATCCGCTGTACGCGAATCCCGTATTCCGACAATTGCCGCACAGGACGCTTCCGTGCGCGGTCGCCGAGGAGGCGACCCGCGATTCCTTCTGGCTTCCATTGACCCTGTTCATGGGCACGCAGGAGGACGCTGCGGATGCCGCCCGGGCCATAGCCAAGGTGCATCAGGCATGCAGGCCGAGCCGGCGAGTCCCGACCAACGGCTCGGCCGCGAGTTGACGGCCAGAGGTCCCGGTCAGCTGCCGCTCGAGGGCTCGCGAATCGCTGGCACGCGACCATGGCCGCGTAGCCGAGTCCACATTCGGTCCGGCCCCATCGGCACCTCGACAGGAGACATCACGACCACGAGCCGCGGGTTGCCGGAACATGCGACATCGGTGTCCAGCACAGGATCGACCTTGGCGAAGATCCCAGCCACGGCCTCCCGCCATTCGGCGAGATGGGGACTGCGCTGGAGGAAGTCGACGTGCTCCAGCGCGAAGGCGTTGGTATTCCACAGCCCTCCGCCCATGTTCACCCTCCGCTCGATTTGACGCAGAGGCCGGAATAGATCGTCCACCGCTTTCGACGGCGAGCGGTCCGGCAGTCCGAGCAGGCGCTCGAAATCGCCCTCTTCGCCAGGAAAGAGCTCGTCCCAGTCCATGATCCGGGTGAGGGTGAAACCGAGAATGTCGCGGGAGCGCGCTGGAAAAGGCCGCCGTCAATCGGTCGCCGATTCGTAGGGTTGCACTGCTGCATCCGCCTTGCTGCCGACCCGTTCGCAAGTGCCCGGTCCTTGTTTGGGCATTCTGCCCTTACGTTCGGCAGATCCCGCGCTGGCCGGAGGTCTTGCTCTCCTGCCCCGGTTCCCCAACCCCGGTCCTTCCGACCTGCGGCGGGATGACGCCTCGCCGACTGACTCGCTGGACTCATCCTACCGCGACGGCATAACGCCTCGGTCATCCAAGAACGCCGTTCAGCCGGCTCATCCAAACTGGCCGCAACGGCTCCCGCACGGGTTCCGAAACCCGCCGGTCTCTTGCGTCGGCCCGGCTCGCCGACTCTCGACAAACCGGTTGGGACAATGGGGCTACATGATAAACGTGATCGCGTCCATTCGTATCAGGAAAGGCTGCCGGGACGAATACCTGGCTCTCTTCAAGGAGAATCTGCCAAATGTCCGGGCCGAGGAGGGTTGCATCGAGTACGTCCCGTGCGTGGACGCCGACACGGGCTGGAAATCCCAGGCCATGGACCCGCTGAGAGTGACCGTAGTCGAGAAGTGGGAGAGCATGGAGGCCTTGCAGGCGCACTCCCGGGCACCGCACATGGCCGCGCTCCGCGACAAGGCTGGCCACCTGGTGGAATCGGTGACCCTCCGGGTGGTCGAACCCGCCTGAGCCTTGCAGCTGGCCAGTGCGGCAGCGGCTCAAGCCGCCTCGTGAATCAGCCCCCGCTTCCGGGACTCTTCCTTGATGTCCTTGAGCAGAGACGAGCCGAGGTACATCAGCGGCGTGTCGGCCGCGGCAACCAGAAGCTTGTACACATAACTGGCCAGGATCACCGAACCGATCTGTGGCAGGGTCCAGACACCAAAGAACAGGATCGTCACGACGGCAGTCGTGTCGACCAGCTGGCTGAGCATGGTGGAAGCGTTATTGCGCAGCCAGAGATGCTTGCCGTTTGTCAGCTTTCGCCAGAAGTGGTAAAGGCGTACGTCGATGAGCTGGGCGAGCAGGTAGGCAACCATGCTCGCGAAAATCGCTCGTGCACTCTGTCCGAACACCGCCAGGTAGTGCCCTTGAATCGATTCGTCCTGGAGATGGGAGACCGGGAGGACGCGTCCCAGCTGCAGCAGCCCGAGCATGTAGATGCTGACGAGAAAGCCCGTCACCACGATCGCGTCCGCGCGCTTCTTGCCATAGAGTTCGCTGATCAGGTCGGTGCAAAGAAACGTGATCGGATATGGCAGGACGCCGACGCTGATCGTGGCTAGGCCGACGAACGGCAGTGAAACGTCCACGAACTTGAAGACCATCGCGTTCGCCAGCACGAGGCTGGCAAGGAAAAATCCCGAAAGCACCAGGAACAACCAGTCGTAACGTTTCAATTTCTACGCCCCGCGTTACTATAGGACTGCCATGCTGCGCGTCCCGGGACTGAATCGTCGCCAAACGATCCGCTCGCTAGCCGGCGGTGGCTTGCTGCTTCCCGGTCTGCTGTCGGAGATGCTGGCTGGCGAGCCGGCCGATCCGCTCGCCGCGAAAAGGCCGCATTATACAGCAAAGGCCAAGCAGGTCATCTTCCTGTTCATGACAGGCGGTGTTTCGCACGTGGACACGTTCGACCCCAAGCCGTTCCTGCGGCAGAACCATGACCAGCGGCACAGCAAGAATCGCGTCTACAAGGGAGCCGACTGGGAATTCCGTCGCTACGGGCAGAGCGGCATTGAAGTCAGCGACCTGTTCCCGGAAATCGGCAAGGTCATCGACGATGTCGCCGTGGTTCGCTCGATGAAAAACATCAACGGCGATCACTTCGGTGCGACCCTGGGGATTCACACCGGCTCCGCGACGTTCAATCGCCCCAGCATAGGTTCCTGGGTCAGCTACGGTCTCGGGACCTTCAACCGCAACCTGCCGTCGTTCATGGTCATCGCGCCGGAAATTCCTTATGCCGGCGGCCAAGTCTGGGGCTCGGACTTCCTTCCCGTTCTGCATCAGGGCACGCGCATCGTCCCCGGGGACGAACCGATCGCGCACATGCGGCGTCGCAACGCCGCCAGCCAGCAGCGGACCGAGCTGGACATGCTGGAGTACTTCAACCGCCAGCATCTGCAGGGCAGGGAACGCGACACCAACCTCTCCGCACGCATCAGGTCATTCGAAACGGCGTTCGGCATGCAGGCCGAGGCTCCCGAGGCCTTCGATCTTTCCAAGGAGTCCGACGCGACCCTCAATATGTACGACCTCGAGCGAGGCAGCACCGAGGGGTTCGGGTGGCAGTGCTTGGTTGCCCGCCGGCTTGTCGAGCGCGGCGTCCGGTTCGTCGAGCTGATCGACGGCGGCACGATGATCGACAAGAACTGGGACACCCACGCCAAGATGGCGACCTACAACAGGCTCGCGAGGAACGTCGACAGGCCGATCGGGGCGTTGATCCGCGACCTCAAGGCACGCGGCATGCTCGACGAGACCCTCGTCGTTTGGACCACCGAGTTCGGACGCACGCCGACGTGCCCGTCTCCGGGGGCGGAGGGCCGCGGCCATCACTCGAGGGCCTACAGCTCGTGGCTTGCCGGTGGCGGCATCAAGGGCGGAACGGTCTACGGCTCCAGCGACGAGATGGGTTTCGACGTTGCCGAGAATCCCGTCACGGTGCATGATTTCCAAGCGACGATCCTTGACAGGCTGGGAATGGACCACGAGAGGCTGACCTACCGGCACGCCGGGCGCGATTTCCGTCTCACCGACGTTCACGGACATGTTGTAAGGGATCTTCTCGCCTAGCAAGGGTGATCCCCGCTTTACCCACCCCGGGGACTGTGCCTATAACTGCCTATGGTGGGGTTGGGTAGTCGCCCTGGGGCGCCCTTGCCTTTCCCGACATCGCCAAGACGAACTGGTCCGGCGATTTGCAGTCCCTTTACAGCAACGAGGGCGTGGCGTTCGAGGCCGGGCTCGGGGTGCATCAGCTGCCGGGCTGGGGAGTCGTTTTCGTCGATGCGGACGAGGACGGGGGCGCCGGACCCGATGCTGGCCAACGTCCACGTCTACCCGGAGGTAGACGCGGCACCCGTCGGCAAGACCTACAGCCAGCCAACAGTCCTCTGCAGGAATCTCGAAGATGGCAGGTTCCAAGACGTGACCGGCACGGCGGGTCCGGAATAGCAAGAGGCGCGTCCGGCACGAGGAATGGCCACCGGGTCCACCTGAAGCGGGCCGCCGTGGCACTCTAACGGCGCCTTCGGATCCGGGGCACGATGCCTTCGCTCCACGTCTCGTAGGACGCAAGCAGCTCCTTGACGACGTTGCGGTTCTCCGGCGCGACGTTGCGCGTTTCCGAGAGGTCGGCGTCCAGATTGTAGAGCTCTAGCCCGGCCTTGTTCCGCAGTAGCTTCCACTGGCCCATCCGTACGGCCCACCCCAGCTCCGATCCCTTGTCGATCCAGTTCCAGAAAAGGGCCTCGTGAAGCGGGCCGTCCCGCGTGCCCGTCAGCACGGGTACGATATCCCGGCTGTCGATGGTCCGGTCCGTCGGAGCTTCGACCCGTGCCGCAGACAGGATCGTTGCGAACGCGTCAATTGAAATCACCGGCTCGGCCGACACCGTTCCCGCAGGGATCCGGTCTGGCCAGCGAAGCAGGAACGGCACGCGCACTCCGCCCTCGTACACGCTGTGCTTGTAGTCCCGCAACGCGCCGTTCACCGCCGTCGTGCCGCGCGCTCCCCCGTTGTCGGAAAAGAAGATGATCAGAGTCTCGTCCGCGATGCCGAATCGGTTCAGGGCGTCGAGGATCTCGCCGACCCCTTCGTCCATCACGGCCAGCATGGCGAGGTAGGTGTTTCGCTTGGGATCTGGGTTCGAGAAGCGCCTGACGTAGTCCTCCGGAGCTTGGATCGGGTTGTGGACGGCGTTGTAGGGAACGTAGGAGAAGAACGGTCGGTCTCGGTTCTCTTCGATGAATTCGACCGCGTGGCGCGTGATGTTGCGCGTCAGGTAGCCGGTGTCGTTGATCGGAACCCGGTCGCGGTAGATCGACCTGACGTCGTCCGAGATGGCGAGATCGAAATAGTCGTGGCCGCCATGGCCCAGGAATCCATAGAACGTGCCAAAGCCCCGTTCAAGGGGCCGGAAGGCGGGCGCGTATCCGAGATGCCACTTGCCGAATACTCCGGTGGCATAGCCCGCGTCCCGCAGCAGTTGGGCGAGCGTGATCTCCGAGGTGGGCAGCCCGGCGCGTGAATCGGCGGCTGTGTAGAATCCGAATCGCTGCTGGTAGCGGCCGGTCAGCAGTCCGGCCCGGGTCGGAGCGCAGACCGGGCAGCTTGCGTAGGCGTCGGTCATGCGGGCTCCCTCCGAGGCGATGCGGTCGATATGCGGAGTGGATACCTCGTCCGGGTGCGGGTAGCAGCTGACATCCGCGTAGCCCTGGTCGTCGGACACGATCAGCACGATGTTGGCTCGATCCTGGGCCGCGGAAACCGCTCCGGACAGCAGCAGCAATGCGAGAGTTCGGTGCATGAAATTCCAATTCGGCAGCGATCCCGGCCTGGCTGGTGGCGAGATAGCGCGGGACGGGGAACCTCCTAGTCGCTGGCGATGCAGAAGAGCTCGTCCTGGCTCCTGAGGAAGAGCTTGCCGTCCAGCACGATAGGGGATGAGACGAACATTTCGTCTCCCATCTTGTTGACCGCAAGGACTTCGTACTCCGGTCCCATCTTCAGGACGATCACGTCTCCCTCCTCGCTGGCGAGGTAGAGCTTTCCGTGAGCTGCCACCGGGGATGCCTTGAACGTGTACGAATCGGGCAGCCGCTGCTGGTGATAGTACTTCTCACCCGTGACTGCGTTGAAGGCGTTCACCATGCCCCGGTCCGTCACGAAGTAGAGGATGCCGTCGTGAAGGACTGGCGAAGCCGAGTAGGCGTTGCCCCTCTGGTTGGTCCATTTCACGAAGTCCGGATTGTCGGTGATGTCGCCCTTGCCGCCGAGCTTGATCGCGAGCAGGTTCGGGTCGCGGTACCCGGTCATCGCGATCACCATCTCGTTGTCGACGTTGATCACGGCCGGAATCGCGTTCGCCCCGAGGCCGCCGGCCTCCCAGATCAGGTCGCCGGTCTCGAAGTCGTAGCTTCGTACCCGCGTTGAGCTGGTGACGAGCTGCTCTCGGCCGTCGTATTCGACCACGATCGGCTGCGGCCAGCTGCTCCGCTCCTCGCGCTCCGCGCGCCAACGCTCCTCGCCCGTGCTCTTGTCGAGGACCACGATGTACGACTGCCCTTCATGGTCGTTCTGGAGAATGAGGGAATTTCCGTGGAGCACCGGAGCGATACCCTCGCCGAATGCCATCCGCATGTGCATCGGGCCGAGATCCTTCTTCCAGATCAGCGTTCCGTCCAAGTCGTAGGCGTAGACGCCCCTAGAGCCAAAACTCGCAATCAGAACCTCGCCGTCCGTCACGGGCGAGTTCGACGCAAAGCTGCCGTATCTGCGGTGATACCCCTCGTGAGGCTCTGCCGTTGTCGCAGTCTTGCGCCAGACTTCCTTGCCCGTCTCCATGTCGACTGCGATGACGAGAAAGTCGTGCTTCACGAGAGCGCCCGTTTCGGCATCCGTGCCGGTCTCTCTGGCGGTCGTCAGATAGATGGTTCCGTCCGAGATCACCGGTGTGGAGTTTCCCTTGCCCGGAATCGGGATCCGCCACTTGACGTTTTCCGTGTCGGAGAACTTCAGTGGCGCGTCGCTCTCCGCGACGCCGTTGTTGTTGGGCCCGCGCCATTGCCGCCAGGCGTCCTTGGCCTCGGGACCCGCCGAGATGGCCGGGCCCGCCACCGCGGCAAGGGCGGCTGCCAGGACCGGCATTTGCGACGTGGCGTTTCTGGTGACACAGGTGAGAGTGGATAGCATCTTCAAGTCCCTCTGGATTCCTTGATACAAGCGTACAGAAGCGACGCGGCACTGCCAGCCTCCCGGTTTCGGGAGGCCGAGGCAAACCGGCGCTTTGTCGAATAGGCGTCCTACGACGCTTCAAGGTTAGGGGCCCTCGCTGCCCGCCTCGCCCGGATCAGGGGCCAGAGAAGCGAGAGGATCGTCGCCACCAGGAAGGCGAGCAGGATCGGACGCGAAAGCAGGCCGAGCCAGTCTCCGCGGCTGAGTATCAGAGCGCGCCGCAGGTTGGATTCCATCATCGGACCGAGGATCAATCCCAGAACTAGCGGCCCCAGGGGGATTCTGGCCTTGCGAAACAGGAAACCGGCGACTCCGGCCGCATACATCGCCCACACATCCACGACTGCGTTGTTGAGGGCGTACGAGCCTACGGTTCCGAAGAGCACGATTCCGGTCCAGAGCCAGGGGGAGGGAATGTTGAGGATCCGGGCCAGCGGCTTCGCACCCAGCATCCCTACCGCCATGATCAGCAGTGAAGCCAGGACAAGCAGGAAAACGATCGAGAAGACGAACGACTGGTTGTTGGCGAATAGAAGCGGGCCCGGCTGGATGCCGTGGATGAGAAGCGCGCCGATGAGGATCGCCGAAACGGCGTCTCCCGGAATGCCCAGGGTCAGCATCGTAGTCATCGCGCCGCCGATCGCCGCGTTGCACGCCGAGCAGCTGGCAGCCAGTCCGCGAAGCGACCCTTTGCCGAAAGACTCCTTGTCCTTGGATGCCCGGCGAGCCTGTTCCCATGCGATCACCGAGCCAATGTCCCCGCCGGCCGCCGGAATGGCGCCGACCATCGTGCCCACCGTGGCGCCGCTGAACGTCGCGCCGATCATCGTCCTGGTCTCGGAGGTGGTCGGCACGATCCGGCCGATCACCGAGGAGGCGGCCTTTCTGGATTCATGCCTCTCCGAGATCTGGACGAGCACCTCGCCCAGTCCGAACAGGCCGATCATCACCGGGACGAACGAGATTCCGTCCAGGAATTCCGACATGCCGAATGTGTAGCGCGGGTAGGCGGTCATCGGGTCAAGGCCGACAAGAGCCAATGCCAGGCCAAGCGTCCCCGCCAGCATGCCCTTGAGCACGTACCTGCCCGAAACGCCCGCCATCAGGCTGATGCCCAGGAGTGCGAGGCCGAAGTACTCCGCTGGCCCGAACTTCAGCGCAAAACTCGCGATCGGGAACGCAAGAAAGGCGAGGAAAAGGATGCTCGTCAACTGCCCGATTGCGGACGCGAGGGCGTTGACGCCGAGCGCCAGCCCTGCCTGGCCCTTGCGTGTCAGGGCGTAACCGTCCCACGACGTCGCGATTGAGGCCGGAGTCCCGGGCACGTTGATGAGAATCGCCGGAATTCCTCCGGCAGGTATAGCGCCACAGTAGATGCCCAGAAGCATTGCAAGGCCCTGCTCGGCCGATACCCAGAACGTAAGCGGGGTCAGGACGGCAACGCCCATCGTGGCGGTCAGGCCGGGCAGCGACCCGAACACGGCGCCCAGCGAGACACCCACGGCCAGGAATCCCAGGACGTGCCAGTCAAGGACGGCGGCCAGCCCGGCCAGGATCTCCGCAATCAAGACCCGCTCCTTGAATTCCAAACGGACAACGTGGCGCCGACGGACTCCTGGCTCGCGGGCATCGCCGGGAAGCGGCTCGCGCCAAATACGATTGAGGGCTTCATTCCAGCGACACGTTGAGGCCCATATTAAAGGCTAGATATACGAACGCCGTCAGGGCTGCCGAGTAGCCGAGAGCGGAAAGCCAGCCTTGCCCGAGGAAGCGCAGCATCAATGCAAGGAAGACTGCAGTACGAGGAACAAAGAAACCCGTGCCCCAGAGCAGCAGGTACGCGAACAGCAGGGCGGCAGTGCCGGCGACCTGCCGAAAGTTGGAGATCTCCGCGTCCTGGTCGGACGGCGGCTCGCGTCCCCTCAGCAGCAGCCCGCACGCCAGTAGCGCCATCACCCCGCCGATCGCCTTCGGGAAAAATCCGGCCCCGGGGAGACCGCCCACGCCCTCGGGAAAGGCCAGCCCGGTTGCGACCAGCCCGAGTCCGACGGCCAGGAACACCGCACCCGGAATGGAATCGAAGCGGGTCAACTACGGACTCCCAAGTCGTACCAGTTTCGGAATCTCGCTCTCGAAGAAGACTTGCTGCTCCGTTGCGAATTCAGCGAATGCGTCCTTGTCGAGGAAGAGCGCTTCCATCCCACGCTCGCGACAGAGCTGCTTCCATTCCGCAGTCCCGAAGGCCGACTCGAACGCTTCGGAGAGCAGCCCGACGTGTTCTTCCTGCATTCCTGCCGGGCCGAAGAATCCGCTCCACGCTGGCGCTCCTATCGGAAATCCCAGCTCGTGGCTGGTCGGAACGTCACTCAGGACGCTAGAGCGAGTGGAGTCGAAGACCGCTAGAGCCCGGAGCTTGCCGGCGTGGACGTGGGAGACCACCTCGCCCACGCCCGCCACGGCCGCGTCGGCGTGCCCTCCGATGACCGAGACGAGCGCCGGAGTGGAACCGCCGTAGGGCAGATGAGTGAACCGCGCACCGGTTCCCCGCTCCATCAGCAGGATGTTGAAGTGCCAGATCGAGCCGATGCCCGAGTTGGCCATCACGATGCGACCCGCATCCTGCTTGGCTGCATCGACGAAGTCCTCGAATGTCATCCAGGGCGAGGAGGCGCCGACGACAAGGGCAGGGGCGGTCTTCGAGACAAGGCAGATCAGCGAGACATCCGCAGGACCGATGTCGGCGTACCCGAGAGAACGGACGATTGCAATCTCGACGGGCGCGTGCCCGATGGTGTACCCGTCTGCCGGTCTGCGCGCGACATACGAGAATGCCAGGGCGCCGCTGGCCCCCGGCTTGTTCTCGCACACGATCGGGACGCCGAGCCTTCCTTCGGCCAGGCTGCCCATCACCCTCGACACGGTGTCGGAAGTGCCGCCGGGTGCCGCCTGGACAATCAGCTTGATCTCCTTGGCAGGGAACGGCCCCTCGGCACCGCCGCATCCGGCAAGCAGCGCGCAGGCGGAAAGCATCCAGATCAGCCGTGCGTAGACCACCGGCGACGCACGATTATAGCCGACCGCAGAATCGCCCGAGTTGTGCAAGGCCGGGTAGGATCCGGTTCTGCAAGGCGAGCCGTCCGGCGAGGGGTATGAGGGCAGCGGGAACGGCGATACACTGGCAGTTGGAACCGACCGATACCACCATTCGAGCAGTGCTGTTCGATTTCGACGGCACGTTGGTCGACAGCGAGTACCTGCACCACGAATCGTGGCTCGAGGCTGTCGAGCCTTGGGGGGTGACCCTGAGCTGGGAGGAATATGTCCGCCAGCTCGTCGGAATCAGTGACACGCGGGCCTGCGAGTTCTTTCTCGGCCTGGCGGGAAAGGCCGTGACTCCCGAGGCGATCGAGCAGGGCCGACGCAGGAAGCATCGAGTCTATCGGTCTCGGTCGATTGAGGAGCTGAAGATCGACCCCCGGGTCCGGGAGTGGATCGATCGCAACCACGGCGTCGTTCCGATGGGGGTCGTCTCGTCCAGCGCGATACCGGACGTGGTCCCGACCTTGGAGCGCCAAGGCGTGGCGGACCGCATGGAATTCGTCATTTGCGGCGATCACGTCGAATGTCTTAAGCCCCATCCGGCGCCGTATCTGCTGGCACTCGCGAAGCTACGGAGTGCCTTCGGAATCGAGGACAGCCGCGAATGCCTGGTATACGAGGACTCAACGACCGGAATCCAGTCTGCTTCAGCGGCCGGGACGAGGGTGCACGCCCTTCGGGCGCCAAGCGATCTGCCGGCCGCCTTGGAGAAATGGCAAGGTCGTATAGCGTAAACCGGGGATTCGCGTATCCACCCGCGCTGCCACCCAATGCCCTTTGAGCGCGAGCCCGAGGTTTCCTGAGACTTCGCCGAGTCCCTTCGCCCCAATCTGGGAATCTCTCCGCTCAAGGCGCGTCCGAAGGTCCTGATTGCTGGCTGTCAGGAGCATCGGCTCCGCCAGTTCGATCGATGCGCCTTTCTCGCGCTGCTTCGCGGAGGTGCGGGACCCACTGTCGTTCATGGCGTTCCATAGACGTTCAAACCTCCACTTGCCGGAACAAAGGCGGGATAGCCTCATCGTGGCTCGCTGGCGTCACGCCTTGCGGTCCTGCGCGATTCCCGCTCCGAGGAAGGAAGACCCGTGCCGTCCACATCTCCTCCCGTATATTGAGGAGCCCGATTCGGGGTGTGTCATACAGCGGGCAGAAGGCCATGGCGCCACGTGTTCCAGACAGTCTTCCCGGAGGCACATCGATCCCGCTAACGGCACTGCCATCGCCTCCAGGCCGCCGAATTCGTTGGGCATTTGAGTGGCTGGTTCATGAGGCCCGTCACCTGCACTCCGCGCAGTGACCAGATTGAATCAGCTCGTGGCCGTCGACCTCGAATCCCTCGGGCGCCAGTTCCCCGACTTCACCCGGACCCCGACGGACGGCGAACGCCTGATCGCAGTGGCGGCAGAGGAAGTGGAGGTGATGCGGGCGCCCGGCCAACTCGTACCGAAGCCCGCCGCCCGGAAGGTCCATTTCCGACAACCACCCCTCACCTGCGAGGTTGTTTACGTTTCGGTAGCCGGCCGCAAGCCCGAGTGACTGTACCATCCTTTGGCCGTATTCGCGGGCCTCGTCAGGCGTCAGGGGACGACTGACGCTCAAGTGCGCGCGCCGGATCGTCCGGCGCTGACGGGTGTCTCGGTGCACTGAAGCGGGTGTGCAGGGTCATGACGCTCCGTGACGGAACGATATCGACCGTCGCCCAAGCGACCTACCCCGACGGCCGGATGACGGGTAGTCGTCAGCTTCCTTGATCCGCGTGCTCCTCGTCGCCGCATACTGCGCACGCGCTGGCTTGGCAGACACGGGCACTCTGTATGAGGGCGCCTGCGAGGATCAGGCTGCCGGCAGCCGACGTCACGGTCTCGGGCAGCGGCTCGAGCCAACCGGCGAGGGAGGCTGCCCAGAGCACGGCCCCCCCGACAAAGGCGACGATCACAGCCCCGTTGTTGCGGGCTGGGCCTAGGGCGAGCATCACCGTGCCGAGCGAAATGGTCCCGACCGAGATGGCTCGCTCGACGCCTTCGGAGAGCGCGAGTGCCGGTGTCGCCGCAACTAGGAACGGTGTGAGCGCGCAGTGCAGTCCGCACCAGGCCGCAGCACAGGCGGCGAGTCGCGACCCGGAAGCCAGATACCCACTCGACGGGACGGTTGCGAGAAAGGCCTTCATCATGTCGCGACCGTGGCAGGTACGGGACGACCAGGAGGTTTGAGCCCGCATCGTAATCATAATGGATTCTCGTGCGTGTGTCACGGAGGTGTCTGACGGCATCAGCAGACGACTCGATGCATTACGCCGAAGACCCTCCCCGGCAATCCGAGCGACCGTCCCGGTCGGGGAGGTTCCGGCCCGTCGGCCTGTTCTCGCCGGTTGCCGTTATCCGGTCTTCGCTTCGATCACCGTCCCAACCACGGAGTTGAGTTCGCCCGCTAGCCGTGTCTCGCCAGTCCACCCAGGTCCGAACACGTCGCGTTGCCTGCGCTACGAGACAAGGAGTGAAGAAGAGGGTCAGCCACGTAGGAGCAATTCCAATATCCATCCAGATGACCAGGCGTAGCCTGGGGCCCGAAGCACTAGAGCGCTGGATTCCCCAATCCGGGGTCTCCGGCTGCGGGCGACTTGCCCCACGCGCCGGCGAGCGTGCCGCCTCGATTCGATGGGTTGTGTGCCCAGGCCTGTCGCCCGCTGCCGAGGTGGCATCGGCGAATCCCGATAACAGGGTACCCGTTGCGATTCAATCGGGCGTCTCCGCAATCGGGCGGTTAGTCGTCTCCGCCTGCAGTTTGGCCGCCGCGCCGTCGAACGTCGATGGAGCGTCCCCTGATCACGAGGCCGCGGAGTCCAGACCTCAGTCGGCTGCAATCGCGGAGGCGGCGGGAACCCGCTGCTGGGCATCGTGCACCGCGATCGCCGACATCGTGATCACGTCCTCGATGTCGAATCCCTTCTGCAGGACCGCGACCGGCTTGTCCATCCCCATCAGGATCGGTCCCAGAGACCGTGCGCCCGCGAACTGCTTGAGCAGCTTGTACGCGATATTGGCAGACGCCAGGTTCGGGAACACGAGGACATTCGCCTCCCCCTGCAACTTGGAGAACGGAAAGAACTCCTCCGTCATGGCCGGATCCAGCGCGGTGTCGGCCTGCATCTCGCCGTCCACCATCAGCTCCGGGTCCAATTCTGCGCAGATCTCGGCCGCGCGTCGCACTTTCTCGGAGTCCGGAAACCGCGCCGAGCCGAAGTTTGAGAAGGACAGCAGCGCCACCCGCGGAACGATGCCCAGCCGGCTTGCGCGCTGCGCGGTCAGCAGGGCGATCTCTGCAAGATCCTTCGGGCTTGGGTCAATGTTGACGGTGGTGTCGGCCAGCAGATAGATCTTGCGCTGGCGGATCATCATGAAGAGGCCCGACACCTTCCGCACCCCTCTTCGCTTGTCAATGATTCGGAGGGCGACCCGGAGGGTTTCCGGATAGTGGCGGGCAATACCCGCCACCATGCCGTCCACTTCGCCCAGCCGCAACATCATGGCGCCGAATCCGACCGGGTCACGCAGCATGTTGCGAGCATCTTCGAGCGTGCATCCCTTGCGCTGACGCAGCCGGAACAGCTCGCTGGCATACTCGTCTGTGCGTGGATATCTCGAGGGGTTGACGATTTCCCACCCGCTCGACGGCAGTCTGAGCTCCTCGGTCTGGGCCAGGATCGTTTCCGGCTTGCCGAGTAGCACCGGCTGGGCGATGCGCTCCTCCCGCAGGATGTGGGCTGCGCGGAGAATCTTCTCGTGTTCTCCTTCGGCAAAGACAAGCCGGCGGGGATCTTCCTTGGCCCGCCGAATGATCAGCTGAAAGACTTCTTGGCTGCTGTCGAACCGGACAGCCAGACTCTGGCGATAGTCGTCAAGATAGATTCGCTTTCGTGCTGCCCCGCTCTGGATCGCGGCTTCAGCGACCTTGTGAGCAACCTCCAGGGTCACGCGCGGGTCGAAGGGCTTGGGAATGATGTAGCGGGGCCCGAACTCCAGTTCTTCTGACGTGTAGATGCGCCGAACCGAATCGGGGACCGAATCCTTCGCCAGGTCCGCGAGAGCCCGCACTGCCGCGAGCTTCATCTCGTCATTGATGCAGGTCGCCTCGACGTCCAACGCGCCCCTGAACAGGGAAGGAAAGCACAGGACGTTGTTGACCTGGTTCGGATGGTCCGACCGGCCTGTCGCGACGATCACGTCCGGTCGGGTCGCAATTGCCCGGCCGTACTCGATCTCCGGATCGGGATTCGCGAGGGCGAAGACGATCGGACGGTCGGCCATCGAAACCAGCATCTCGGGAGTCAGCACGTTGGCTCTTGAGAGTCCGACGAACACGTCCGCGTCCCGGACCGCCTCGGAGAGTGTTCGCAGCTTCGTGTCTCGGGCGAAGCGCTCCTTGTAGGCGTTCATGCCCGCGGTCCGGCCCGAGTAGATGACTCCCTTCGAATCGAGCAGCAAGAGGTTTTCCGGAACCACGCCGAGGCTGAGATACAGGGTCGCGCACGCGATGCCGCTCGCCCCGGCACCGTTCACGACCACCCGCGCTGACTCCAGGTCCTTGCCGACAATCTCGGTTGCGTTGAGCAGGGCCGCCCCGCTGATGATTGCCGTGCCGTGCTGATCGTCGTGAAAGACGGGAATGCTGACCCGCTTGAGGAGCTCCTGCTCCACGCGAAAGCATTCCGGAGCCTTGATGTCCTCGAGATTGATGCCCCCGAACGTCGGCTCGAGCAGCTCGACGACACGGACGATTTCGTCCGGATCGGTCGTTGCAATCTCTAGGTCGAACACATCGATGTCGGCGAATCGCTTGAAAAGGACCGCCTTGCCCTCCATGACCGGCTTGCCGGCGAGCGGCCCGATGTTTCCGAGGCCGAGGACGGCCGAGCCGTTGGAGACGACGGCCACCAGGTTCGATCGCGTCGTGTAGCGGCCTGCAAGCTGCGGGTCTCGCACGATTTCCAGGCATGCTTCCGCGACACCGGGAGAATAGGCCAAGCTGAGGTCAATCTGCGTATCAGACGGCTTGGTGGGAGCGATCGAAATCTTGCCGGGTTGTGGGTAGCGGTGGTAGTCGAGCGCTGATCGCTTGCGGATCTCCATGCTCTTTCCTGCGGGCACAGGCGTAGAGGCCCGCGCCGATCCTCGGCATTGAGGCTAGCACGCTGGGCGTTTTCGAGCGGCCGCTGTCCCGCCGGGAATCACGCCTTCCCTCGCACGCGGTCTCGGATCGCGGTCCCCTCGTTTCGGGACAGCGCCTCGTCCGAAGGGGTATCCTTGCCAGCAGGACCGGCTTGGGGTGGCAAAGTCCGTGGCCGGGCGGAGCAGGCAATGACAAGACGTTCCACGACGGGTTTCCTAGTATCGGCCGGCACCCTGCTGCTGGCAGCGGCTGCCGCGACGCAGGAGGTCCCCTTCAAACCGGTCGCTTCGGTCACGCAACTCATGCAGGCCATGGTGATTCCCGCCTCGAATGCGCTGTTCAACGTTCCGCGTCAGCCCCCGAAGGACGATCAAGGGTGGACCGAGGTCAGGCATCATGCCATTGTGCTGGCCGAGTCGGGCAATTTGCTCTTGATCGGGAACCGAGCGCAACCTTCGGAAGTCTGGAACGAAACCTCTCGAGCGCTGGCCAAAGCTGGCGAGGCAGCGCTCAAGGCGGCGCAAGCCAAGGACCTGGACGCCATCACGGGAGTCGGCGATCAGATCATCGAGGCCTGCGAGAGCTGCCACGAGAAGCACTGGATTCGCTAGCAGGACCTCTTGGGATCCTCGCGAAGCTCCTCTGGAGGGCTGGATGGCGCCCAATCTGCCCGCCCTGGGCGAGCGGGCTGCTAGCCTTTGTCTGTGATCGCCAAGCCAGCCGCATATTTGGCCTGCAGTCTGGTCGCAAGTGTTGCCGGACTTGCCCAGATCCCTAGCCACGACAGCAGGAACACGGAGATTCGCCACACCGACCTGCGCTATTCGCTGCCCCAATACACTAGGGCCGAATGGCAGCAGCGAGCAGCCTTCCTGCGCAAGCAGATACTCTTTTCGGCGGGCTTGCTGCCCCTGCCTCGCAAGGAGCCCTTGGACCCGCTGGTCGGCAAGGTCACCGAGCATGAAGACTACTCGGTTGCCAGTGTCCTGCTGGAGACATATCCCGGGTTCTACCTGGGTGGGAACCTGTACAGTCCGGTGGGAATGCCCGGACCACACCCCGCCGTCGTCTCGCCGCACGGCCACTGGCGGTACGGCCGCTTCGAGAACTCCGAGATCAATTCCGTGCCGGGCCGTGCGATCAGCCTGGCTCGCCAGGGGTACGTCGTCTTCGCGTACGACATGGTGGGCTGGAACGACACCATGCAGGCTCCGCACGGATTCGCCGGGCCGAGGGAAGAGCTGTGGCTCTTCGGCACGCTCGGATTGCAACTTTGGAACAGCATTCGGGTCGTCGACTACCTGGCTTCGCTCGACGATGTCGACGACAACCGGATTGGTGTGACGGGTGCGTCCGGCGGCGGCACCCAGGCATTCTTGCTGGCCGCTGTCGACGACCGAATCGGCTATTCCGCTCCCGTAAACATGGTCTCCTTCCAGATGCAGGGTGGATCCCCCTGCGAAAACGCCCCGTTGCTACGCATAGGAACGAACAACGTCGAATTCGCAGCTGTGTTCGCCCCCAAGCCGCAATTGCTGGTGTCGGCGACGGGAGACTGGACAGTCAACGTACCGACGGAAGAGTTCCCTGCGGTGCAGGGGATATACCGTCTGCTCGACGCCTCGGCAAACGTCGAGTGGCGTCAATTCGACTCGCCGCACAACTACCACAAGGGCAGCAGGGAAGCGGTCTATGCCTTCTTCGGGGACCACATACTCGGCGACGCCGACTCCTCCCGTTTCGCAGAGCGGGCATCGCGGCCCGAGCAGCTGAGTTCACTGCTCTACCTATGGGGCCGGGCGCTGCCGGAGGGCTCTGTGGGATTCGACGAACTCGTACGCCAGCGAATTGCCGCGTCCGAGGCGGACACGCTAGCGCTGGCGGCGTCAGACGCGAAGACTCTGGAAGGGGCGAAGCGCGCATTCGCGGAACGCCTGGGTCATGCCCTTCTCGCCGAGGTGCCCGAGTCCGACCGCGTCGTATTCCAGCCTCTGGATGACGGCGAGCTGCTGCTTGGCCGTGACGGCGTCGGTGACCGGATTCCCGCGACGTTCCTGAGTGCGGACTCCAGCAAGGAGCCGCCGACGCTGCTCGTCCATGCCGACGGCAAGGCCGCTGCCGAGCGATCCGAGATAGGGCGGGCCCTGATCGGTCGCGGTGTACCGGTATTGATGATTGATACGTTCCAGACGGGCTCCGCTGTCGCGGACCGCGACATTGCCGGCGCGGGCAGGAACACCGAACGCTACTACCACGTGTTCAATCGCAGCGATGACGCGAACCGGGTCCAGGATATCCTCACCGCCGCTGCCTTCCTGCGAGGCCAAAGCCCGACCGGAGAGGTTCGCCTGATAGGGCACGGTCGCGCCGGCCTCTGGGCGCTGCTGGCCGCGGCGCTGGACAGACAGCTGCTGTCGGTCGTCGCCGATGTCGACGGATTCGATGCGGCAAGCGACTCGAACTACGTCGAGGGCCTGTTCATCCCCGGATTGCGTCGTGCGGGCGACTTCCGGGCAGTCGCGGCGCTTGTCTCCGACGGGAAACTGATGCTGCATAACGCGCCTGAGGGTTTTCCGGTCGCGTGGTACCGGTCTGCGTTCGGTGCCGCGGGACGGTCCGAAAGCCTAAATATCGAGGAGGGGACAGCCTCGGCAGACTTCATCCTCGGATGGTTGGCGCGGTAGGCGTCGCCCGTCGAGCAGAGTCTGCGATCATGACCAAGACCCGGTTCCCGGGGGCTGCACTCGATACGGCCCATCCGGCGATTCGGAACCACAATGCTTGAAACGGGCCAGACGATTCGCAAGAAGAGTGCGAAGGCGGTGCCGCTCTTGATCGCGACACTCCTTGCGGCAGGAATCGGCAGCCTCGCCTACGTGGAGTGGAAGAAGGAGTCCGAGAAGCCCCCTGAACAAATTGTCCTCACCGACGAGGCCCGAGCGTATCTGCCGCAGCTGGATCTCGGTGGAGTTGAGATGGCCGCAACGGACAACGCACTCGGCCATACGCTAGTTGAAATCACCGGGAAGATCAGCAACATGGGGAACCGGCACGTCCGCAGCATCCGGATCAATTGCGTTTTCTTCGATGTCTACGGAATCGAGTTGCACCGCGTCTTATCGACGATTGTCCGTGCTAGCCAGGGTTTGGCACCCGGGGCCCAAGGAGACTTCCGACTTCCCTTCGACGATATACCGGAAGGCTGGAATCAGGTCATGCCGAATCTGTATATCGCCGAAATCGTCTTCGAGTAATCCCGCGACCTGCCGCGCAGTTCGATTGCGGCTTCGTTGCGGCGTGTCGACCTGCACGTCTCCCTGAGGCCATGGCAGTCCCATGCCGGCGGTATGGAAGGAACGTTTCAGGTGATCCGGTTCTGGCCTGCGCCCTTCGCGGATCAGTCGCCGAAATAGTTGCGACCGGATGACGCCAGGGTCGCTCCTTGGTCCACCTTCCACGATTCGAGTCTCGCGAAGTCGACACCGGACCACTTTCCGCGCAGGGCGCTCATCTGGCTCTCGCTCAGCTTGCGGTGCGCGCGCGCCGCCCGAAGGTCTTGATCCACTTGCTCGGGTGACGTGCAGCCTAGAATCGCCGTCGCGATGGGTAGCGACCACACGTAGTCCAGGTTCTCCTCGAGGGTCGAGATCCCCTGCTCGTGCAAGACGCCGACCCCGGTCGTCTTCATGGCCATCACGCCCACGCCCTTCGCAACAGCCTCGGGCAGCGCCGTATTTTCGAAACTGAGTTCGCTGTTTGCCCCGTCGGTGACGCTGAGCGGCATCAGCACCGTATCCCAGTCATATGCGTCGAGCATTCTTGCCAGAACGCGGGGGTCCATGTGGCCGGTGAAGCCGACATGCCGGATCTTTCCGTCCCGCCGGGCTTTTTCGATCATCTCCATCACGCCGCGTGGACCGAAGGCGAAATCGATGTCTTCCATGTGCATCACGTTGTGGACCTGATAGAGGTCGATGTAGTCGGTCCGGAGCCCTGCAAGGCTCTGGATGAGGTCGAGTTCCGAATGAGCGTAGGTCCGGTGGCGGGTCTTGGTTCCGTAGATCAGCCGGTCGCGTGGCACGCCGTCGAGGGCGATCCCGTAACGCCTCTGGCTCAGGCCGTAGGCGCCTGCTGCGGCGGAATCGAAGTAGTTGATCCCGGATTCGTAGGAGTGCCGGATCGTGCGAAGGGCCTCCGCCTCGTCACGTTGCGTGCCTACACGTCCGCCACCGAGCCCTACGATGCTGACTTCAAGGCCGGTCTTGCCGAGCTTGCGTCGCGGAACCGCTTCCGCTGCCGCTGCGGTTGCTGCGATGCCGAGCCCCGCTGCAGCCTTCACGAAATCTCTTCTGCTCTCCGACATTTCACTCCTCCTTGGCAAGTCGTCAAGTGCGTATGAACAGCGTAAACCATTCGGCTGTCAGGGCTCTGAGGGAATTGGCGGACGCACTGCAATGCGGGTACACTAGGCCGGTATGGCGAGAAACGGCTTGTCGACCCGTCGCGCTTTCGCGAAGGCCGCCGCAGCGCCGCTCGTCCTTCCGGCCTCCGCGCTCGGCCTCGGGGGAGCGACCCCTCCGTCCGACAGGATCGCTCTCGCGGGCATCGGCATGGGCTCGCGCAATCGCCGGAACATCCAGGAATTTCTCAATCAGGATGATGTGCATGTTCGTGCTGTCTGCGATCTCTTCGCGGATCGTCGCGAGGAATCCAAGCAGTTGGTGGACGGGCACTACGGCAACCACGACTGCAAGGCGACCCGGTTCCATGAGGAAGTGCTGGAGAGGGACGACATCGATGCCGTCGTGATCGGGACCGGCGATCGATGGCACGCGGTCATGAGCTCGCTCGCCGCCCAGGCGGGAAAGGACGTCTATTGCGAGAAACCGTTCTGCCTGACCATCGCAGAGGGCCGCCAGCTGGTCGATGTCATGCGTCAGCATGGAACGGTCTGGCAGTGCGGGACGCAGCGTCGCTCCAATCCCGGCTACGAGTTTCTTGTGAATGCCATTCACAGCGGTCGCATCGGTGAACTCCATACCGTGCGGATTTCGTTCGGAGCCACCGGGGGCTGGAAACAGAACAGTTTCGCGAAGCCCGAGAAGGCTCCCGATCCCGAACTGTTCGATTACGACCGGTGGCTCGGCCAGTCCCCGTGGGCACCGTACTCGGCGGAACGGGTGCGGTTCTGGAGACTGAACTGGGATACCGGTGCCGGGGCCGTGGCAGACATGGGTCCTCACTTCATTGAGACCGTGCAGTGGGTGCGTGGCGAGCCCCTCGACGCCCCGGTCGAATACGAGGGCGAGGCCGAGTACCGCGACGAGGGCGGCATCAACAACATCCCGTACTGGTACGAGGTCCGCGCACGGTACCGAGACGGATTGCGACTGTACATGGACACGGGCCGGAAGGGCTTGATGTTCATCGGGGACGAGGGCTGGATCTTCCTCTCCGACACGGGCGGAATCGACGCCCGGCCTGCGACCGTCCTTGCCGGTCTGGATATGCCTGACGCGCACTACAACATCCAGAAACAGCACATACGTAACTTCCTTTCCTGCATGCGGAGCCGCAAACAGCCGGTTTCCAACCCTGAAGCCGCGCATCGCTCGCACACGATCGCGCACTGCGCGAACATCTGCCTGCGGCTCGGCAGGCCGGTTCGCTGGGACCCAGGCCGCGAACGCTTCGCGAGCGACCCCGAGGCCAACAACATGCGCTATCGCACGATGCGCGCTCCCTGGAGGGTCTGACGATGCAACGCGAACGGATCGAAAAGGCCGCCCGGTCGCTCGCGGCATACGACTACGGGGAGTCCACGGATGCCCTGTTTGAGATCGACCGGCTGATCAACGAGTCGCACGGCGATTCAGAGTCGCGTTTCCAGATCGAGCAGGCGCTGGCCGCGCTGCTGGGGGCGGAGGTGAGCATTGCCGCGAAGCAGGAAGTTTGCCGCCGGCTGTGGCGCATCGGCACGGACAGCTCGCTCGACTCTCTGCGTCCGATGCTCGAGGCGGAAGACCCGCACGTCGTCGCTGCCGCGTGCTACGCCATCGGCCGCCGGCCGTCGGCGCGAGCTGACGAGATGCTTTTGGAAGCGATGCGGAAGGCGTCCGCGCCCTGCAGGCCGGCACTCGAGCACTTGATCGAAGATCGCCGCTGAACGTCCAGCGTTCGCACCCCGGCCAAACTCGGGGCGGGATTCCGCATCCGCAATAATCGGTTCCATGCAAGGTGTCACGAACTACATCGGAGGACGCTGGGTAGGAGCCGCCGGAACGGATGTCACTCCCGTCATCGATCCCGCCACGAACGAGATACTCGCGACGGTGCCCGTCGACGGGCAGGAGGGTGTCGAGCAGGCGGTGGCCGCGGCGACCAAGGCCTTCCCCGGCTGGCGCGACGTGCCCCCAGGTGACCGGATTCAGTTTCTGTTTCGCTTCAAGCACCTCCTCGAAGAGGAATTCGAAGGGATCTCGCGCTTGGTCTCCCGCGAGAACGGAAAGACCTACGCCGAGGCGGCCGGAGAGCTGAGAAGGGGCATCGAGAACGTGGAAGTGGCCTGTGGCATTCCCACGATGATGCAGGGGTACAACCTCGAAGACATCGCTCGAGGCATCGACGAGACGATGATCCGCGGCCCGCTCGGTGTCGTAGGAGTGATCACTCCCTTCAATTTTCCGGTGATGATTCCGCTTTGGTTCCTGCCGTACGCGATCGCTTGCGGCAACACCGTCGTCATCAAGCCTTCAGAGAAGGTTCCGCTCTCGATCCGGAGGGTGATCGAGGTCCTGGAGCGCACCGGATTGCCGGAAGGAGTCGTCAACTTGGCGCACGGGGGCAGGTCCGCCGCCGACGCGCTGATCGAACACCCGGACGTCCGCGCCATCAGCTTCGTAGGTTCCAGCCCAGTCGCGATGCACGTCTATGCCTCCGCCGCGCGGCACGGGAAGCGGGTTCAGTGCCAGGGCGGGGCCAAGAACCATGTCGTCGTCATGCCGGACGCGGACCTGGACACGACGACGAAAATCGTGGGGGACAGCGCGTTCGGATGCGCCGGGCAGCGCTGCCTCGCGGTATCGACAGTCGTCACGGTGGGCGAAGCCCACGATCCGTTCCTGGACGCGATTGTCGGTTCTGCGGGATCGCTTCGTGTCGGTCCCGGCCTCGGCGAGGGCATTCAGATGGGGCCCGTGATCACCCCGGACAGCCGAAGTCGCATCGAGGGAGCCATCGCTCGCGGCGCCGCCGAGGGCGCGGAGGCGGTGCTTGACGGTCGTGGCATCCGGGTGGACGGATACCCGAACGGGAACTTTGTCGGTCCGACTGTGCTTGACCGTGTCGACTGCGGCGGATATCTCGGAACTACCGAGGTCTTCGGGCCCGTCCTGGGCGTCACGCCCGTTGCCAGCCTGGACGAGGCGATCGACGTCATCGCCCGGAGTCCTTTTGGGAACGCCTCGTCCATCTTCACTGCGAGCGGCGCATCCGCGCGGAAGTTCCGCAGCGAAGTGCCGACGGGAAACGTCGGGGTCAACATCGGTGTAGCCGCGCCCATGGCGTATTTCCCATTCAGCGGCTGGAAGGACAGCTTCTTCGGCGTGATGCACGGCCAGGGCCGGGACGCCGTCGAGTTCTACACCGACAAGAAGGTCGTTATCGAGCGCTGGCCGCAGGAATGGTCGCGGCGATTCTGAATTTTTCGGGTCCTGTGTGGGGCGTTCCTTCAGGCCGTCGCGCTGCCCGTCCGCCGACATCGAATCTGTAACGACGGCAGGCCTTCTTCCATCGGGCTTCGGTCGCGGCCTAGGGCCGCATTGCGGAGGGAGGCTTTTCCCAGTAGCTCTCGTGGCAGTTGTTGCAGGCGTAGTAGACCTCGCCTCCGATATCGAACAAGGCCTCCGGGTCGCGGGCGTCCGCTGCTTCCAATGCAAGAATGGCCGCGTCAATCAGGGCGGCGGACCGCTCCATCCACTCACCCGTGTCCTTGGCCCGGCCCTCCAGCATCAGCAGGTTCCCCGCCTCCGCCACCGTGAGCGCGCTCTGCGTCACAGCCTCCCATTCCTCGTGGCTTCGCGGGCGGATCTCGTTAGTCCCCTCTGCCGTGATGATGGTCCCGACCGCGTCCCAGACGACTTCGGCATTGGGATAGATCACGTCGTGCATCAGGTCCTCGACCGAGCCGACCGGTTTGAACGGCGGGGTCGAGGCGGAGCCATCCCCGCCGCCCGGGGTGCAGGCCGCCGCCAGCACTGCGACCCAGGCAGCCGCCCAGCATGCTGCGGACTTCCAGCGACTGCTTCGTTGCATTGCTTACTTTCCAAGGTTCCCGGGCGTTGCCGCTTCCTCGCATGGCCTCGCACGCGGAATGGCGGTGTCCCGGCTTGGCATCCACTTTAGCGCGTGCGGGAGCACTACGGGCGAGCGGGACGCGCAGACAAGCCCCGCTTTGCTAGAGTCTTGTCTTACTCTGGCCAATCCCTTCCGAAGCCGGCTGCTCTAGCCAAGGCCGCTTCGGGCTGCTCCGCGGGGGCCTCCACGTCATGTCGCTGCCAGCGTTGTTCGAGTGGCTCGAGGGGACTTGGGCAAGCGTGGCGATCCGCGAGTCGATCCTGTTTTATCCCTTGGTCGAGACCTCGCATGTCCTGACGCTGTGCTTGTTTCTCGGAATGACTGCGACCTGGGACCTCCGCCTGGTCGGTGTCGCGATGCGGAGGGTGCCAGTGTCTGAGGTCATCAACCGCCTGTTTCCGTGGGCGATCGCGGGCTTCGTGCTGATGGTGATCAGCGGATCGATGCTTTTCGTTTCCAGTCCCGTACGGGCTTCGCAGAACATTTTCTTCCAGGTCAAGATGGTGGCGATCGCGCTGGCCGGCCTCAACGCTTTCGTCTTTCACAGGACGGTGTTCCGCTGGGTGTCGGAATGGGAGGACGCCGACATCATCCCCTTCCGGGCTCGCGTCGCGGGATTCGCCTCGCTGGCACTTTGGAGCGTTGTCGTCATCTGCGGACGCATGCAGGCCTACAACTGGTTCGATTAGGGGATCTGGCGTATGGACCTACTGGCAGTCTTTCAATGGTTCGAAGACACCGCCATTGGCGCGGCGATCCGCGAGTCCCTCTGGCTGTTCCCTGTGATCGAGGCGGTCCACTTGCTTGCTCTGGCCTTGCTCGGCGGCACCATCCTGCTAGTCGATCTCCGCCTGCTGGGATTCGGCTTGCGCAGCCAGCCGGTCGCCCTCCTGGCCGAGAGCGTCCATCCGTGGTTGGTGGGCGGGCTGGTCACCATGATCGCGACCGGCATTCCGATGTTCCTCTCGGAAGCGATCAAGTGCTACTACAGCCCTCCGTTCTGGTACAAGATGCTCTTCCTGGTGATTGCCACCGTGTACACGTTTACGGTGCGCAAGCGCGTGACAGCGGCGGACGAGGCGAGGCTCGGACCCATTTGGGGCCGGCTGACAGCCCTCGCATCGATGGGGCTCTGGTTTTGCGTCGGCTTCTCCGGCCGGTGGATCGCGTTTTACTAGGACCCGGCAACGGATCGCGAATCGCGGTGAGAACCGGATTCCGATCGGTCCCTCTCGACTTAGCGCCTCCGTTCGGTGGGATCGCGGCCGTCCCTGGGCGCGCCCGTCCCTGACGAGCCCATGAACAGCCTTCGGCCGTCCTCGAACGTGAGGTCGCGGCCGTTGGCCTTCATCGTCCCGTCCTTCGCCTGGTACCCGTCTACCAGGATCACGGTACCAGGCATCAGCGACTTCTTCGTGAATCCGCGGCGGAAGAGGGTGTTCGGCGTCCCGCCCTCGACCATCCAACTCTCGACCTTGCCGTCGTCCATGGTCACATCGATGTGGATCCAGGCGTGCGGGTTGATCCACTCCATCTTCGTCACCGTGCCCTTTAGCTGGACAGGCCGGTTCGCGTCAAACTCGGCTGAGAACGCGTGATGGGCCGCCAAGGGCACGGCCGCCACAAGGACTGCCAGCGCTACACCGGCCAAAACGTAAGCTGTCCTGCTCGACATGGGCTGAATCCTCCGTTGCAGTGTACCTTACTCCACCGATCGCCGGAGTGACGTTCAGGACCCTCGATGCGTTCGGAACTGGGGACGGGTCCGTCTTTGACGACCTGGTAGCGAGCCGCCGTGATGCCGGCCGGAGCGAATCGCGGCGGAGTCCACAGGCAGCCCGCGAGCGGAGAGGTTGACCGGGATCATTCGGTCAAGGAAGGTTTGACCCGGTGTGGGGCTTGCCGGTCTTCTCGGCGGACCGCGCCCCTTCCAGCATCGTGAACATGCTGTAGTTGCCCTCGTGGCAGGCGTACTCGAACATCGGCTGATCCGTTCTCTTCATCGGAATCGCCGCCGTCCAGGAGCCTTCGAATGACTCGGGATCCTCGATCGTGTACTCGTAAAGCACCCTCTCCGGGGCCACGCGCGTGAAGCGCTCGACGAGGCGCATGTTCCTGCCCGATCCCCGGTAAGACGTCTTGTCCGTGAAGTTGGTCGACTCGACGACTAGCGTGTCGCCCTCCCAGCGGCCGCGCGCGTCGCCGCGCCACTGCCGGATGTGCCCGGGCAGGTGCTCCCGGCCATCGAGCGGCACGATCCTCGCGTCGTTGACCATCTCGATGAGCAGGACCGCGTAGCCGGGCGTCTGGAAGATGTGGACGTTGTTGTTGTACGCGCTGGGCGTGTAGGGAGGGCCGGCGTTGAACCCCAGGATGCAGCGCTCGGCCACGCCGCGGTCTTCCGGCCCGTGGGGAGCGCGCGCCCTCGCAGCCCGCATCGCGCCGTATCGCTTCTGCGCACCCGCTGTCAGGGCCGGAATCCTACCGTCCCGAGGATCGACGATCAGCGAGGTCCGGCCGTCCTCGATCAGCTGGTCCCCGAAATCCCACCAGAACTGGTTGTAAGCGTTGCGCACGTCCTGCTCCGCGGAGATGCCGTCCGAAGCTCGCCGGTCCTTGTTGCGGCGGCCGAGCTCCTGCTTCCGAAACGCGTCGGCTTCGTCGGCACTGTCGAACGTATCCTTTGCCGCTAGCTGTCGCGGTCGCTCCAGCGGCGTGATCGTCCGGAAGTCCCAGACCCCGCGAAGATCAGGGACTCCCCAAGCCGTGCGCGGAGGGGTCCACCGCTCCCGCTTCGCGGCAGCGGCTTCCTCTGCCGCGGGGAGCGACGCCGCCACCAGCGCCGCCAGGAAAAGGGAGCATAGTAGGCGCTTCATCACTCACCCTCCTCGGTCACTCGCCTTCTTCCTTCTTGCGCAGGTGCCCGTACATCATTTCTTCGACGAACTCCACGCACTTGAATTCCAGTAGCTGCACGTGTTCTTCCAGACGTCGGTAGAGCGGCATCTGGATCTTCCACGGCCGCGTGTAGACGTTCTCATCTTCGATCGTGGCCTCGTACATCAGGTGATTCGGGCCGATCGGCGTGTACCGCTCGACCACCTTCAGGGCGTCAGTATGGAAGTTTCCGGCGCTGTCAAACCAGGTGTCGGGCACGTGATTGGTCACGTCCACGACGAGCGACTGGCCTTCCCAGCGTCCGCGGGAATGCCCCATCCACGCATCCCCGGGATGCTCGAAGTCGGGCCGGTTGATGTAGATCACGCGCGATGCGCTTGCGAACTCGTAGGCGATCAGGATGTGGTCGGGCGTCTGCACGATCTGCAGCGGGAAGGGCATGTACGTGGCCCGGGGGACTCCGGGCATGTAGCACTTCACCACCGGATCCAGCTTCAGCCAGTTCTTGCGGTTCTCGTTTCTCTTCTCGAGCGCCCAGTCCTGGTAGGGGATCTCGCCGCCCTCCACGACGCCTAGCCCTCCTGGAATCGCGCCGACCGCGCCCATTTCCACGACTGGCCCAGACTCGGCCGAATGGCCTTCCAGGTTCCAGTGCGCGCTGCCCAGCGCCTGCCAGATGCCGTTCAAGTTGGGATTGCCATCCGGAGTGAGAGGTGCCTCATAGTCCTGCGCGTAGCCGGGCCCCGGCACCAGGGCCAGTGCCAGAACGAGCAACGCCGGAGCGGAGCGAACGGCGGCAGCCGCGGGATTGGGCGAGTTTCGGGTCATGTGCAACTCCAACCAGAGTTTACTCCTATCCGGCACGCTGCGGGTCAGGCGTCGGCTGCTGATCCCGGGAGGCCGAGGGCTTCGGTCCGCCTTCCGTCGCAGTGCGCGACATCGCGTGCGAGAATAGACGCGGATTGAACCCTGCGATGTTCAAGGGCTGCGGAACCGCTTTGATCACTCCGTTCGCTGCGGACGGCTCGCTGGACGAGTTCGCCCTGCGCCGGCTCGTGCGCCACCAGGTCGACGACGGCATTCACTTCCTGGTGCCCGGCGGCACCACGGGCGAGAGCCCGACGCTGACAACGGGCGAGCACCTGCGGCTGGTCGAGATCACGCTTGAGGAGGCCGCCGGCCGCGTTCCTGTGGTGGCTGGATGCGGCGGGTACGACACTGCCAAGATCGTCAGTCTGGCGAAGGACCTGCAGGCCCTTGGCGCGCAGGGGTTGCTATCTGTAACCCCGTACTACAACAAACCGACGCCGGACGGCCTGTTCAGGCATTACTCGGCCCTGGCTGACAGCTCGGATCTTCCGATCATTGTCTACAACGTGCCGGGTCGCACTTGCTGCAACATCACACCCGATCTCCTGTCGCGGCTGGCCGGCCTTGCGAACGTTGTTGCGGTCAAGGAAGCCTCGGGAGACATCGGTCAGATGGCCCGCGTGTGCCAGGCCGTGCCCGAGGGATTCTCGGTCCTTTCCGGGGACGATTCGATCACGCTGCCGCTGATGGCCCTTGGCGGGTCTGGCGTGATCTCGGTTGTCTCGAACGAGATTCCCGGCGAGATGGCGCGTCTCTGCGATTTCGCGCTCGCGGGTGATTTCGCCGGAGCCCGCGTGGTCCACCGGCGGTACCTGGCGCTGATGGAGGCCAACTTCTGCGAGACCAGCCCGGGTCCGGTCAAGGTGGCCATGGAGCGCATGGGCCTGCTCGACCAGGCCGTCTACCGCCTGCCTATGACTAGGCCGTCGGCGGCGAGTTGCGCGATCGTCGAACGCGTGCTGGAGAGCTTGGGCCTGCTCCGCGAGGAAGCGGTCGTCGCGGCCGGCCGCTAGAACCGAAGGCGCATCGCCGCCTGCACGGTCCGTCCCAGCCCGGACATCCGGGCGACCCCGAAGTAGACGTGGTCGATGTTGCTGAACGGCGCCGCCCAGTTTCGGTTTCCGAATGCGTTCAGCACGTCGAATCCGAGTTCCATCGACAGCAGCTCGCCGGCCTCGACCGGACGCGAAACACGGAAGTCCCACTGCTGGAACCCTGCCATCCGGTACTCGTTGCGCGTCGAGCTTCCTTGGCGGACATCGTGGAAGCTGCGAGGGCGCACTGCCCGGAACGTGGTCGGATCGAAGGCGAATCGGGCGTTCAGGTCCTGGCCGCTGCCCATGGCAAACGTCTGGAGGCTTCCCGGGTCAAGCTGTCGGTAGGTGTCAATGCGGTCGGGCCGGCCTACCTGCTGGAACGTGTAGGTGGGATCCTCGGTCTGACGAATGTCAAGCGGTAGGCCGGACCGCCACCTCCAGACACCGCTTACAGTCCAGCGGTCAGTCCAGCGAGCCCTGTCGCTCCAGCGACGCGGCACACGCAGCCGGTAGTGCCATACGGCTGTTAGCGAATGCCGGCGGTCGAAGTTCGAGTAGGTCCAGGCCTCCCCGATCAGTTCGTCACCGAAGACCGTGCTGCCGTTGTCGAACGACTGGCTCCAGTTGTACCCGACATCCAGTGCCAGGCCGCGATGCAGGTAGCGGTTGGCCCGCAGCTGGACGGACTCGTACCGCGCCCCGCCCGAGCTCTCGAACGACCGAATGTTGTCGAACCTCGAAAACCTCCGCATGTTGCGGACGGACCCGAAGCTGCGCAGCGGGTTGCGAACGAACGTGTTCAGCTCGCGCTGCTGTTGCAGGCGTCGCGACCGCGTGCCGAGATAGCTGCCAGTCAGGAACACGCGCCCCGGAAGCAGCCGCTGCCAGCTCACATTCCAGTGCTCCGCTTGCGCGTTCTGAAAGTCCGGGTCGAATACGAGGATCGGGTATCGAGCCACCGTGGGCCGGAAGGTCGTCGGGCGGAGGCTGGGCAAGGCGGCAATTGGGGCTTGGAATGCCCCGGAGGGGTCGTGCAGGGCGAAGCGGTTGTCGACGCTGAAGGGCGGGTACGTCGCCTGGAACAGCGCGGCGGCGCTGGATCCGGCAAACGTACCGTGGTCGAAGAACACGCCGTAGGCGGCCCGGAACACCGAACGGCCGGATTCCCCGAGAATCCAGCGCGCCGCACGGCCGTCCCACGATGGCGAGAATGCCACGCCGACCCGCGGGGAGAAGTTTCGGCCCCGGGACCGGATCGTGGATCTCGGCAGGATGTTCCCTTCGGGATCCGTGTCACCCGGAAACAGCAGATTGGGCAGGGAATCGGGGAACCGCACGCTCTGCGTCCCTTCCCGGAAGGTCATCAGGCGGTCCCACCTGTCCGTGCCGGGCGGCTGCTCCTCGAAGCGAACCCCGAACGTCACCTTCAGCTCGCGCCACGGGCGGATCTCAGCCTCGGCGAAGGCCGCGAACTCTTGCCACTGCAGATCCAGGCTGCGGGGCGTCTGCAGGCGGAATTCACCAGGACGCCCGAGCAGCATGTCCCGCAGGCCCTGTCCTCGAAACCGCGCAGGCGGTGCGGGCGGTGCCGGAAAGCTGAAGCTACCTGCGGAATTCTCCGCATTCGCGAAGGGCCACGAACCCTGTTGCGCCATCAGGCCCGCCCGGATCGCTTGCCGCTGGTAGCGGACCTCGAGGTCGTACAGCAACTGGAGGGTGGTTTGGACGGAGTCTTCGGAATGGATGAACGGGCCCACATAAAGCTGTAACTGGCCGGTGTCGTGCCATAGCCGGACGTCGGGGATGGTCGTCGGATTCAGGTCGGAGCCGGAGTAGTCGAACCCGAAGTCCTCGGCACTTACATTCCGGAACGCCCTGTGACCGCTGATCTGTTTGCTCGAAAGCCGTTGCAATGCCAGACGCAGCGAATGCACGAAGTAAGGGGATGGGGTGTGGGTCAATGCGTACTGCGCGTGCTGCGAGACCTGCCTCCGGTCCGTAACGGTGCCGGGCGAGGTAGTGAACGCCTCGGGAGTGGGCTCCCGGACCCTGTTGTTGTAGACGTAGTGACTCAGGTTATGGGCCAGCGCCTTCGACCGGCGGTCGATCCGCCCCAGGAAAACCTGCCCGTAGCTCGCCAGTCCCTCTTCCGACTGCAGCCAGCCTCCCTCGAGGTTGGCCCGGGGGACGAATGTGTCCAGGTAGCTCTGCATGAGGGGATCGAGCCGGTAGGTCGGGATCTTCCCGTTCGGGAATCCCTCGCCGCTCAGCGGGTCGACGGGCGGCTCCTGGAACCCGAAGAAGTTGCCGCTTCGCTCGTTGTCGCTCAGCACCCGCCTCAGCGACTGGTGCGACCGATCCGTCATCCAGCCCTCGGCGTCCAGGAACGCATGGATCTTGTGGTCCGGCCACAGCGGCCCGCCTGCCTGGCCGCCGCTCGCCCAGCCGCTGACGCGGTCCTGCGAGCCGTCGAAGGCGCCGAAGGACTCGTTCCAGGGCGGTCGCATGTAGCCCCTCAGGTGCCCGTGCCACTGGTCGTCTCCCGACCGGAACCTGGGAGCCACCACCGCACCGGCATTGCGTCCCTCGCTCGCCGAGTAGGTGTGCGTGATCACCTGCAGCGACTCGATTGCCTCCGGGACCGGGCCGTAGTTCGCGGCTTGCGCGCCGGTGATCCGGTTCTGGGCGTTGTTCGAGGCGCCGTCGAGCTTGTAGTTGATGAAGGAACTGCGCGAGCCATTGGCCGACACGGCTGCTGCCCGCCCGGTGAACGGATCGATGTCGAGGGCGGTCGCCGGGGTCAGGCCCGGCACGAGATGGAGAAGCTTGTCGACGGTCGTCCGGCCTTCCGAGCCGATCACGATCGGCAGCGCCTCGATCTGCTCGCGCACGAGTCCGTATTCCAGCGCCATCTCCTCGAGACCCGAGCGCGGCCTGGTCATCGGCGGCCGGAGCGGTCGCATGACGATCGGCGGGAAAGCGATCGGAATGCCCGGCAGCACCTCGAACGCCTCGCTTCGCCACGCCGTGTAGCGCGCATGGACCAAGGCAAGGGAGTACCTGCCAGACGGAACGCTTTCGAACAGGAACCCCCCGTCACGACCAGTGCTGCGGCGAAGGACGCGCGCGTTGGCTAGGTTGATCAGCTGTGCTTCGACGCCTGCGATCGGTGCCTGCTGCTCGTCCAGGGCGTGTCCCTGAACTTCGTGCGCGCGCGCCGGAACCAGCCCCCCCAAGAGGGGAAGCAACACTACGACAAGAACACCCTTAAGGGCGTGGTCCACAGTAGTTTCAGTCTATGCCAGCTATTGCCTGAGGGCAGCCTTGAGTCGACGGGCGTGCTGGCGGACTCGAGCCAGCAGGGTCGCGCTGGAGAGGTTGCTTTCCCTTGCGTCAAGAGCCTCGGCGGGCGGGAAGAGCAGCGAATTCAGGGCGCGGTCCAGCGCTAGGGCATCTTCGAGCAGTTCCGAGCTCGCCGCTCCGAAGCCCGCGGTCCCCGTCGGAAGGCGGTTTGCGTTCCTATACGCCCAGAAGCGGCGCGGCAACGCCTCCGAAAGCCGGTCGTAGATCCCTGCCTCGTGGCGCGAGATTCCATCCAGATGGAAGCGGACAACCTTGCGGAAGCTGTCGGTGTCCTCTGCCTCGTCCATGCCGAAGCGGTTCAGCAGGCTGTGCAGTGCATGCACGTGGGAGAGCAGCTCCGCGTCATGCCGGAGCACTTCGCTCACGTAGCGCTCGAGCTCGCCCTCGAGCAGGCTCGTGTCCGGTTGCTGGAACGAACGGCGGGCGGCGTCCTCGAAGTGCTCCATCAGCGAGCTGCGGACCAGCCCACCCGGGTTTCGGACTTGTCCGGCCAGGGCCGGAGCCAAGTCAGCGGTCAGGCCGGAGCGAGGTGACCGAACGGAAATCTCGAAATCCACCGGCCGGCCGCCCGACACGTCAAGGAGGGCGTTCTCCGCGGCGAGACGGTCGCGCTCGCTCGCGACAGAGCCTATCAGTCGAATCCGCCCTTCGGTGCCGCCGGCCTCGAACCCCTGCTTCCAGAGACCAGTCTGGACGAGCATCCAGGTGCCGTCGGCGACGAATCTCGCCGAGTCGCGAGGCAGCTGGGCGAAGCGCTCCGTCACGGGAATCCCGCCTGCCGCCAGCGTCTCCTCGGCGGGTGGCGGGACGGGCAGGTCGGCCAGGGCCGGGAGATCGAACGGAATCGGATCGCCCCCGTGGACGGCCAGGATCACCTCTGGGACCTCGGCGCTCTCGAGCCCGGTCGACGCCGCCGGCCCGGCCAGCGCCGGGATGATTCCCAGATTGAAGCGTCGTGGCAACGGGGAGACCTCGCTCGAGCCTGCCGCCACGGCTCGCGCCGCCGGTACGACCGCTGTCAGCTCGGGTGCGCCGGGGGTTCCGAGCCGGGCCAGGGACTCCGGAGCCGGAACCCCTTCGGTCAAGGAAGCGGCTGCCCAGACCAGAACGGCCAGGAGTGCGGTTGCAAACGCGGTCGCGTACGGGGTGAATGCGGGAATCCGGGGCAGGCTGAACGCAGGGAGCCAGCGCCACGCCCCGGGTTTCTCCGCCGTGCGTAGCTCGACTTCCTGCTGAAGCCGGGTTCGCAGCGCGGCCAGAGCAGCGGCCCGTCGCTCCGCGGGGAATTCGAAAGCCAGCCGGCGATGAAGCTCCACTTCAATTTCGGCAAGCTGGACATGAAGATCAGCCGCTCGGTCTTGGCAGCCTTGGCATGCCGAGAGATGCGCCTGACTGTCGGCATCCAGCCCGCGCTCGACAGATAGCAGCAGATCTTCGGTGGACAGGTGCGCTGCGAGGAGTTCCGCTTCGACCGCCAGGCGCTGGCGCAGCCTACGCAGCTGGGCTGGTTGCGCGGCCGGTGTATGGGCATGCGAGCGGATCGCGTGCGCGGCGAAAACGTAACTCTCCTGGATGTCGACGAGGTGAGCCTTGCAGTCGACGCAATCCGGCACATGCCGGCACAACGCTTGCTCCTCTAGCTCGCCTTCAGCGTAGAGCAGCAGTTCTTCCGTGGTCAGGTGTCTCACTGGGTGTAGCAACCGCTTGTCGGAGCTTCTTGACCGCTCGAGCCACGTAGCTCGCGACGGTCGAAATCGAAACGTCCAGTACTTCCGCAACCTCTCGGAATGTCAGTCCCTCTGCACGTAGCAGCAGACATTCCCTCTCCGTCTCGCTCAGCAAGTGCCAGGGCAGGTTCGGCGACCGGAGCGATCGGTCGTCCGAGTCCGCAGGCGGACGGTACGCATTCTGCGCCTCCGCCTTGCTCCATCCTGCGTCGTCGAGTAGGACTGGCTTGGCCTTCTTTGCATGGTCCAGCGCCAGGCGCCGGCCTACCCGGTACAGCCAACCCTTGGGGTTGTCGATCGATTCCCCGTTGCTGCGAGCTTGGAAATAGCGGATAAACGTTTCCTGGGCTATGTCTTCGATGTCCGTGATATTGCGCACCCCACTGCGCAAGTAGCCGATCAGGCTTGAGGAATGCTCCGCGAACAGCTGCTCCGTCTCCCATGCGGCCTGCTGAATCGCTTCCGAATGACCGGGCGTGGGCACGAAACACCTTGCGAGCGCCCATTGCCATTCAATGCCTAGACGATTGAGCCGGGCATTCTTATGGCAAGGATGCTTCCAATTAAGATTGTCGGCCCGTCGCGACGAAGTGTCAACCGATGTCTCGCTGGCCGGTGGACGATCGATCCGAACCGGCAAGCTGGGGTTCCGCTAGTCGCCGGAGGGTGGCGACCCGGTCAGAGACCGGGCGTGCCGCCTTCCTATAATGGGTATCCGGTTCGAACCTCCTGCCGGCCCGACCCGCAGGGCCGGAGGGCGGACCTGATGGAGGATCCGGCTATTGCACTGGGTTGACTATCTTCGCCCGCGCACTCTCGACGAGTGCCTGGGGGCCTTCGCCGAGCACGGTTCCGACGCTCGCGCCCTCGCGGGCGGGACCGACCTGCTCGTGCAGATGCGCGTCGGTCGCCGCAAGAACGGGGTGGTGGTGGACGTGAAGGCGGTTCCCGAGCTCAACGAACTCCGCTACGACGACGAGAACGGTCTCATTCTCGGAGCTGCCGTTCCCTGTTACCAGGTGTACGGGGACGAGACGGTCAGCCGGAAGTATCCCGGCCTGATCGACACGGTTTCAATGATCGGCGGCACCCAGATTCAGGGACGCGCTTCGGTCGGCGGCAATCTTTGCAACGCAGCGCCCAGCGCGGACGCGGTGCCCGCCCTGATCGCTCTTGGGGCGACCTGCAGGATCGCTTCGACTGCGGGCGAGCGCCAGGTCCGGGTCGAGGACTTCTGCATCGCGCCCGGTCGCAACGTGCTCACATCGAACGAGGTTCTGGTTTCCTTGCACCTGCCTCCACCCGTCCCGAATTCCGGGGCATGCTACTTGCGTTTCATCCCTAGGAATGAAATGGACATCGCCGTTGCCGGAGCGGGCGTCTCGGTTACTCTCGACGATGGCCTGTTCCGCGACGCCCGCGTCGCCCTGGCCTCGGTTGCTCCCACCCCGATCCTCGTAAGCGCGGCTGGCGCTGCCCTCCGTGGGCAGCCTGTCGGGCGCGAGGCGATCGCAAGCGCGGGCGCCGCTGCGAAAGCTGCTGCCAGCCCGATCACGGACATGCGGGGAACGGCCGAATACCGCCTGAATCTGTGCGAGGTCTTGACTCGCCGAGCGCTCGAGACCGCAGTTCGTCGAGCCGGCGCGTCGCTCGACTAGAAGGAAGCACTGGGACATGCAATCCACCCACGTTCGAACGACCATCAACGGACAGCCAGCAGAGTTCCTGTGCGAGCCGCGGCAGTCCCTGCTCGAAGTCCTGCGCGACATCCTGCGCTTGACGGGAACCAAGGAAGGCTGCAACGACGGAAACTGCGGCGCGTGCACCGTCGAGATGGATGGCCGCATTGTGCCGGCGTGCCTGGTGCTGGGCGTCGAGGCCGAGGGGGCAAGCATCCTGACGATCGAGGGCATCGCCAAGGGCAGCGCACTCCACGAGGTGCAGACCGCGTTCCTCGAGGGGGCCGCCCTGCAATGCGGCGTCTGCACACCCGGCTTCATCGTCGCGTCGAAGGCCCTTCTGGACCGGAATCCCGACCCGACCGAGGACGAGATCCGGCTTTGGTTGGCGAACAACCTATGCCGCTGCACCGGATACGACAAGATCATCCGCTCCGTGCAGTCGGCGGCAACCCGAATGCAGCAGCAGGAGACCGCATCATGAGCACAGCCAGTCTCGATCCCCAGCTCGCCGCCACCGCGGCCAGGGCTTCCGGCAACGGGGCTCCGAGCCAGAACGGCTACGAGTCCAACATGGTGCTCGCCACCAAGACGTTCGACGTCGTCGGCACGCGTCCGGTGCGCCACGACGGCACTGACAAGGTCACGGGCCGCGCGCTGTACGGGGCCGACGTCCTGCTGCCCGGCACGCTGCACGGGGCGATCCTCCGCAGCCCGCACGCTCACGCCAAGATTCTCTCCGTCGACACATCCAAGGCAGAGGCGATGGACGGGGTCTTCGCGGTCCTCACCGCCGACGATCTGCCGCCCGCCGAGGACAAGCTGGTCGACGTGGGCGAGGGCGACACCAGGCTCGCCTACGTCCACGGCAACATCCTTGCCAAGGGAAAGGCGCTCTATGAAGGGCATGCGGTCGCTGCCGTGGCCGCCTCGAGCCCGCATGTCGCGCTTGAGGCCGCGAACGCGCTCGAGGTCCGCTACGAGTCGCTGCCCTGCTCCCTGACGGCCCCCGAAGCGATGCGGGCCGACGCGGAGGTGCTCCACGACGACCTTCGCACGAAGGAGTTCGGGGAGCAGACCGACAAGGTGTCCAATATCGCGGAGCACTTCGTCTGGACGCTCGGCGACGTGGAACAGGGCTTCGCGAACTCCGATGTCGTCGTCGAGCGGACATTCGACACCGCTACGGTGCACCAAGGCTACATCGAGCCCCACAACGTGACGGCCCTGTGGAATCACGACGGCCGACTGCACATCTGGTGCTCGACCCAAGGTGCTTTCGTCGTCCGCGACGTGACAGCCACGGTCCTCGAGATGCCGGTCTCGAATATCAAGGTGACGCCGATGGAGATCGGCGGAGGCTTCGGGGGCAAGATCCCGGTCTATATGGAGCCGGTTGCCGCACTTCTGTCGAAAAAGACCGGGCGTCCCGTCAAGATCGTGATGTCTCGGGACGACGTCTTCCTTGGAACCGGCCCGACCGCGGGCTCGCACGCGCGGGTCAAGATCGGAGCTTCGTCCGACGGCAAGATCCAGGCGATGGAGGCCACCCTTGCGTACGAAGCTGGCGCGTATCCCGGCTCGTTCGTCGCCCCGGGCGGCATGTGCGTTTTCGCGGCGTACGATTGCGAGAACGTCTCGGTCGATTGCTTCGACGTTGTCGTGAACAAGCCGAGCAGCGCCGCCTACAGGGCTCCCGGCGCGACCCAGGCGGCCTTCGCCGCCGAGCAGGTGGTCGACGAGATCGCCGAGAAGCTCGGCCAGGACCCAGTCGAGTTCCGCCTGCGCAATGCCGCGAAGGAAGGCACGCGGCGGGCGGACGGACCGAAGTTCCGCCGCATCGGCTGCGTCGAGGTGCTGGAAGCGGTCAGGAATCACCCGCACTACCGGGCCCCGCTCGACGGCCCGAACCGCGGCCGCGGCATCGCGGTCGGATTCTGGTTCAACGTCGGCCTCGAGTCGACATGCACCCTCAACGTCAACTCGAACGGCACCGTCCATCTCGTCGAGGGATCGACTGACATCGGTGGCACACGCACCTCGATCGCGATGCAGGCTGCCGAGGTGCTGGGCATCCCGGCTGAGGACATCCTCCCGGAAGTCGTCGACACGGACTCGGTCGGGTTCACGTCCGTGACCGGCGGCAGCCGCACGACGTTCGCCACCGGCTGGGCCGCTCACGACGCGGCGCAGAAGATCGTGCAGGAGATGAAGGCGCGAGCGGCGAAGCTGTGGTCGGTGGATGCAGCGGATGTGGAGCACGCAAAGGGCGTCTACTCCGCGCAGGGGAACAGCATTTCCTTTCAGGAACTCGCCGGCCAGAGCAGCCGGACAGGCGGGCCCGTGAGTGCGACAGCGACGGTCAAGCCGCGCGGCGTCGGCGGGTCGTTTTCCGCAAACATTGTGGATGTCGAGGTCGATCCCGAGACAGGGAAGGTCGACATCCTCCGCTTCACTGCCGTCCAGGATGTCGGCAAGGCGGTTCATCCCAGCTACGTGGAGGGCCAGATGCAAGGCGGGTCGGTCCAGGGCATCGGGTGGGCCCTGAACGAGGAGTACTTCATGGGTTCGGACGGGACCATGAAGAACAGCACTCTGCTGGACTACCGTATGCCCACCTCTCTGGACCTGCCGATGATCGACACCTGCATCGTCGAGGTCGCCAATCCAGGGCATCCCTTCGGTGTCCGCGGCGTCGGCGAGGCCAACATCGTCCCGCCGCCGGCGGCGATCGCGAACGCGATCCGGAACGCCGTTGGGGTCAGGGTGCAGCGCCTGCCGATGAGCCCGCCAGCCGTCTGGGCGGAGGTTGCCCGAGCCTGACGCCGAATCGAAGCCTACCCTGGCTCGCGGCCGACGGGACACTCCCCGGTTCCGCGCTCGCGAGCGATACCCCGGAGTCTCTATGTCCAATCCCAATCCTCTAGTTGAATCGAACATCCCCGAGCTTCCCCTGCTCTCCCGCGGCAAGGTCCGGGATCTCTACGCCGTCGGAGACGACCGTCTCCTGATCGTCGCGTCCGATCGCATCTCAGCGTTCGACGTCGTGCTGCCGACGCCGATTCCCCGCAAGGGCGAGGTGCTCACGAAACTGTCGATCTTCTGGTTCGACTTCCTCCAGGACCTCATCGGCACGCACTTCATCACCGCCGAGGTTTCGGAGTACCCAGTGGCGATCCAGAAGCACCGCGACCAGCTGGAAGGCCGCTCGATGCTCGTCAAGCGCCTGGAGATGTTTCCGATCGAATGCGTGGCGCGGGGTTACATCGTAGGCTCGGGCTGGAAGGACTACAGGCGCACGGGCGCGGTCTGCGGTGTGTCGCTGCCCGAGGGCCTTCGCGAATGCAGCAAGCTTCCGGGCGCCATCTTCACTCCCGCAACCAAGGCCGTGACCGGGCACGACGAAAACATCGGTTTCGACGAGGCCGCCGGCATCGTGGGCCAGGAATCGGCCGGCAAGCTGCGCGACCTTACTCTGGAGGTCTACGACCGCGCCTCCCAGCACGGGCTGGCTTGCGGGCTCATTCTTGCTGACACGAAGCTGGAGTTCGGGACCCTGAACGGCGAGATCGTGCTCGGCGACGAGGTCCTCACCCCGGATTCCTCGCGCTACTGGCCTCTCGACCTCTACCGGCCAGGCCGGGGCCAGGAGTCCTTCGACAAGCAGTACGTCCGGGACTACCTCGAGGACGTGAAGTTCGACAAGAACCCGCCCGGCCCCGAGCTTCCCCAGGATGTTGTCGCGAACACATCCGACAAGTATGTCGAGGCCTATGTCACGATCACCGGAGAGGATCTCTAGGCCTGGGACCGTCGCCGATCGACGCCGGGACGATCCAGGCGGATGCTAGAATCCGACTGCGATGAAGAATCTATCCAGCACCGCCACTCGCCGCACCGCGCTCCAGGTCGCGGCATCTTTCGGCGTCCTGACAGCCGCGACCAGGGCCGGCCTGGCGGCCGAGAAGGCCCGTTCCGACGGCCGTCTGAACCAGTCCGTCTGCAAGTGGTGCTACCGGAACATGGATCTCGAGAGCCTCTGCGAGCACGCCGCCAAGATGGGCATCGTGTCAGTAGAGCTCCTCGACAAGGAGCAGTGGCCCACGGTCAAGAAGTACGGCCTGACCTGCGCGATCGGCAGGGGCATCTGCGGGATTCCGGACGGCACCAACCGCGTCGAGAACCACGCGAGCATCGAGAGGAACGCCCGCGACCTGATCGCAGCGGCCGCCAGGAGCGGCGTTCCCAACCTGATCGTCTTTTCCGGCAACCGTCGCGGGATGTCCGACGAGCAGGCCTGGGAGAACTCGGCCGCGGTGCTGAACCGCATCAAGGCGCAGGCCGAGGACGAGGGCGTGACGATTCTGATGGAGCTGCTGAACTCCAAGGTCAACCATGCCGACTACCACTGCGACAAGACGGCTTGGGGCGTGGAACTGATGAAGCGGGTCGAATCGCCGCGGGTGAAGCTGCTGTACGACATCTATCACATGCAAATCATGGAAGGCGACGTGATCCGGATGATCCGCGAGAACATCGACCACATCGCCCACTTCCACACCGGCGGGAATCCCGGGCGCCACGAGATCGACGACACCCAGGAACTCAACTACAAGGCGATCTCAAAAGCGATTGCCGATCTCGGATTCGAGGGCTACTTCGCTCACGAGTTCATTCCGGTACGCGATCCGATGACGTCGCTGCGGGAAGCAGTGGAGCTCTGCACGGTCTAGAGCACGATTCGCTGTGACCCCGTTGCCTATCATGTAGGCATGTCGACACGAGCGCGTTGGAACCGGCGCGACTTCATTCGCTCAGGAACGTCCGCAACCCTGGCCACCGCCCTGCGGGGCAAGGCCGACGCGGGAAACGCCGGCGATGCCCTCGAGTGGCGCAACCGCAACCCGGAGATGGCCTACCGGCGGCTCGGGCGCACGAACTACATGATTTCCGAGATCGTGTGCGGCGGCAATACCATCGCTCCGGACAACTACCGCCATGTCGAGGAGGCGATCGAACGGGGCCTGAACTACGTGGACACGGCGCCTGCATACGGACGCGGGCGTAGCGAACTGGGATATGCGGAGGTCATCGCGGGCGCGAAGCGCGACCGCGTCTTCGTCAACACCAAGGTGAGCGTCTGGGATATCAACCGGAACGAGACCTTTCGGAAGATCTACGACGGCCTGGCACCCGGCGAGCAGGCGAAGGTCCAGGCCAGAGTGCGCGAGGAGATCGAGCGTCGCCGGTCGCTGGATCCCGATCACATCTGCAACTATTTCGGAGGGCAGCGCAGAGAGCTGGAAGCCGCGTTGCTCAGCAATGCGATGGAAGCGGGCTACGGCCACCAGATCGACCGGCGCGCGGAGTACCGCGATCGCGTGGTGGAGTCCGTTGACCGCAGCCTCCGGGCGCTTCGCACCGACTACCTGGACCTGCTCATGGTTCCGCACGGAGCGAGCAGCTCGCACGAAGTGACGGCGTTTCCCGAGATCTTCGAGGCCTTCGAGACGCTGCGTTCAGCGGGGAAAGTGCGCCATTTCGCCTTCTCTGCGCACAGCGATCCCGGTGGAGTCCTCGAAGGCGCCGTGGAGTCCGGACAGTATTCGGCCGGTATGATCGCGTACAACATAGTGAATCGCGCATACGTCGATTCCGCACTGGACAAGGCCCGCGAAGCCGACGTCGGAGTGATCGCGATGAAGGTTGCGCGGCCCTGCCACCACGGGCGGGACAACGACCAGCCCAACGACCCGCGCCGCGTGGCGATGATCGAGGAGGCAGTTCCGGGAAGTCTGTCCGTCCCCCAGAAGTGCTATGTGTGGGCGCTGCGCGATCCCCGGATTGCGGCGGTCAATTCCGAACTCAAGAACTCGACAATGGTGGCTGAGAATCTTCCGCTCGCCGCTGCGAAGGCGTAGGCGGGATCGCCCGCGGGGACCGGCCAGCTGACCGCCCCTTCACTGGGCTAGCGAATCACGTCTCCCTCGACGTCGAGGAGGATGTTCGCACAGAGGTCGTTGCCGAACGTTTCCCAGTCGAGAAACTCCCAGACGAGCTCCTTGTCCCGGGTCACCTCGAAGATCTGAGGCGTCTCGCCCTCGGCATGGGTGTTCGTTATCACGACGTTGCCGTTCGGCAGCGCCTGTAGCTGCGTCACCCAGAACAGCTGGATTCCGGGGATCTCGTTGCTCTCCAGGCTCCAGACGATCTCGCCGCCCTCATTGACCTCGAGGACACGGTTGTTGTTCCCGCCGCCGATCAGAGTGTGCCCGCCCGGCAGCCGGTAGGCGGAATACACATCCGTGCCGTGCCCGCGATGTGTTGGCGTTGCCGGGCCCGTGAGCTCCATCTCGTATTCCCATTTCACCTTGCCGTCCCGCTGGTACTCGCGAACCACCCCGTCTTTCTCGTGAGCGACAAGATAGGTGTCTTCCGGGGTCAGCCGCACGAGGCGTGTGTCCTTGTGCCAATCAGGCTGGTTCACCTGGAGCGGGATCTCGTGCTGGATCTCTCCGTGCCGGTCGACTTCGATGAGCCGCCGGTTCCCGCTCTCCGCGATCATTGTCAGGCCGTTGTCGAGCCGCTCGAACGCGTGGATCTCGACCCTCTCGACCGCGTCGGAGGCGGGTGTCGACTCCCAGCGCCAAGCTACTTCCTTTTCGGACGTCAATTCGACGATGGCGTTCGCCGCGGTCGGTACCAGCAGGTTGCCGTTCGGAAGCAGGTGCAGATCGTGAGCGTTGGCGCCGTTCTGCCAGGACCAGTCCACGGACCCGTCCGCGTTGACCACGGCGACGTGCCCTCTGTCCTGGGCGATGAGGCGGTGGGATACCGGCTCCGTGCCGGCTCGGCGCCCCGTACAGGCACTGCCGAGCAGCGACGAGCCCAACCCTGCCTGCAAGAACGTTCGACGGTGCACGCTGGACCTTCCTCCTCCGCCGCGTGCCTACGACTCGGCGGCCTCCTGCGGACCCCGGCTAGACGAATTCGTACTCGCCCGGACGTGGCAGCTCGGGGATCTCGAACTTGCCCTCCAGCGACGGATTGTCCGGAATCAGGTTTTGCTTGGAATTCATCGCCATGTCCCAGGTGACTTCGATGCCCGCGTAGGCCGACTCGCGCCCCATGATGGCCGTCATTGTCGAGTAGGCGACGGCCAGGGCCTGGTTCTTGTAGGGACCGGTGCCGTTGATCGACGCCACCATGTCGATGTGCTCCTGCACATAGGGGCTGGTCTTCGACGGTGTGCCCAGATCCCGCACGGTCGACCGGCCCCGGGTCCCCACGACGAGCTCGTTGACGCGACGAACCTTCCGCTCCGGGAACTGTCGGCAGTGACTGGACATCCGCACGCCGTTGGCATACTCGAAATCGGCGTGCACGTGGTCGTAGATGTTGCCGTACAGCTTCTCCCGGGGCCGCCAGATGGCCCCGCCCGACGCCACCACGCTGACGGGATGCGTATCACCCATCACCCAGTTGATGACATCGATGTTATGCAGGTGCTGCTCGACGATCTGGTCCCCGCAGATCCAGACATGCGAATACCACGCGCGCTGCTGCCATGCGAGAGATTCCTGGTCGAGCTTTTCCTCGAAGTCTGCGCCCTTGATCACAGGGCCTGAGATCCAGTTTGCGTACGTTGCCACCACGTCGCCGATCTCGCCGTCGTGGATGCGCTGCACCGACTCGACGTATTCCTTCTGGGCGCGTCGCTGGGCTCCGATCATGACGGTCAGCTGCTTGCGTTCCGACTCCTTCGCCAGTCGGATGACCTTCTGGGCGCCCATGCAGTCGGTGGCGAGCGGTTTCTCGGCGAAGACGTGCTTGTTGGCGTTGATCGCGTATTCGAGGTGCAGCGGCCGCCAGCCCGGCGGCGTGTGCAGGAACACCACGTCCACGCCCGAGTCGACGACCTTCTTGTACGCGTCGTAGCCGAGATACCGGTTCTCCGGGGCTACCTTGATCTGCTGCTTCACCTCCGGTTCGAATTCGTCGGAATCGCGCAGACGGCGCAGCGACCGCTCGAGCTGGTCCTCGAACAAGTCGCCCATCGCGTGAAGCTCGTAGTTCGGGTTGCCCCGGATCGCTTCCGCGACGCCGCGCGTGCCGCGCCCGCCGCAGCCCACGATTCCGATGGACAGCTTCTCGCTGGCTTGGCCGCGCAGCGCCGGCGGCCGTACGATCTGAAGCCCTGCCGCGGTCGCGGCAGTTCCGGCCGAGCCCTTCATGAAGTTCCGGCGGGTGACGTCGGCCTCCGAGGTGTTCGACGAGGCTGTTTTCTCTGACATGCGTGTAGTTCCTTGCCCGCAGACAGCGTGGCTGCATGAGCACAGCGCACACTGCCGGTTCGGTTCATTGTAACTGTCCTCCGGGGACCCAATCGGCAGCGGGCCGTGCCGGACCTGCCCGACGAGAAGGCCTGACGCTGGGGGCAGCGCGAGTGGCGTGCATGGAGCCGCTGCGCGCGGTGAGCCGGGCAGCGTGCCTCGTTACATCGACAGCCCGGGCTCCACCCGAACCGTCACCACATCGGTGTCGTGATACTGCTGGTGCCGTACCGATGAGGCATAGTGCCGGAGCAGCCGCAGGGAAGTCTCTTCCGCAACGGGCACGCTCGGGGGGCCTTCGCCCAGCATCGCCATCTGGTCCTCGAGGTTTGTTTCGTCAGTCGCGGCGAGGAACTCCAGGTCCGCGGCCGCGCCGTCTCGGCGCGCGATCAGCAGCAGCTTCCGAACTTGGTCGCCGGGCCTGTCCTGCACCGGGGGAAGGAGAACCTGCAGCGTCTCCTCACCGACCGCGCGGAGGCGCTGGGCCATCGGCGCGTCCCAGCCCCGGCTCGTGGCGAATTTCTCCAGAAACGCGTCGATCTTGGGCATGGCCCCTTCGTCCAGCTCAGTCAGGAGGCGCTGCCGGCGCCCCCCTGTAAGCTCTCTGAACATCGACAGCAGTATCACCGTGAAGCCTCCCACGGTCATCCCATTGCCCAGCAGTTCGCTCCACTGCCCCTGGAAGTACTCCGGAAAAATCCAGTCCATCTGGAATGCGATACCAATCCAGAAGGCCACGCCGACGACGAGTCCTTTCCGGTAGTCGAGGCCGTCCTGAAGGAGAATCTTCATACCGAAGACGAAGAGCAGCGCCATCAGCACGACATAGTAGGCGGCGACGACCGGCCCGGGAGTCGCGATGATGACGGCTAGGAATTTCGGCAGGAAGGCAAGCGTCGCGAAGACAATGCCGACGCACACGCCGACAGCGCGGGAAGCCACGCCGGTGAGCTCGGCCGTGGAAATGCTTGCCGCATACGTTGTGTTCGGGACGGTGCCTGCAAGTCCGGACAGCAGATTGCCCAGGCCATCGGCAGCAATCGCCCCCTGAATCGACCGGAAGTCCACGGCTCGCGGCTTGCGCCAGGACACCCGCTGGATGGCGATGCTGTCCCCGAGAGTGTCCATGGCGCCGACGAGGGTCACCAGCACGAACGCGGGAAGCAGGGCCCAGAACTCTGCGCCGAACCCGAAATCAAGCCCTGGATACTCGGCATGCGGAAGGCCAATCCAGGCAGCGTCGCGGATGTAGCGGGTGTCCAGAATGCCGAAACCCAGTCCGGCCGTTGCGTAACCCGCGGCGATCCCGATCGCGGGCGCCCAGAGCCGCAACCAGCCAGTGAATCGGAGCGCGATTGCCACCATCACAAACAGGGTCACGCCGGCAGTCACTGGCGAGGCCGCTGGAGAAGCGCCCTCCGGAACGTCGACAAGCTTGCGCAGGATGATCGGCGAGATGGTCACGGGGATGAGCATCAGAACCGTTCCCGCAACGGTCGGCGTGAACACCTTTCGCAGCAGCGGCATCTTGGTTGCGAGCACGAACTGGATCACGGAGGAAATGACGATGAGACTCGCGAGCAGGCCCGGGCCTCCCTGCTCGAGCGCGGAAACCCCGACCGCGAGATACGCGCTCGTGCTCCCCATGACCAGGATGTATCCTGCGCCGATTCGCCCTATCGGACGCGCCTGGATTGCCGTGGTGATGCCGCTGATCGCTAGCGCCGAAAACACCACCCAGGAAAGATAGGCTTCGCTCTCTCCCGCGATGGCGATCATGACGGTCGGCGTAAGCACGATGCTCGCGATGGAGATCAGGGCGTATTGCAGCCCCAGCCCCACGGTCATTGGCAGGGGCGGACGCTCGTGGGGCTCGTAGAGAACGTCCTGCTGGGCGGTAGCGTTGCTGGATCTCATGAGTCGAAGTGCCTTGCGGTCCCGCGCCGGTAGCGGAATGTCGATCCCGCCCGGAGCTGCGTGTGAATCCAGGGGATATGGACCGCTTCCCCTCAACGCGAGCTAGGTGCTCGAACTCCTTGACCGTACAAGAGCCAGCCGCGGCGTGCTCAGCGGATCCATCTCGGCGGGCGCCAACCCATGGGGGTCAGACCTCACGGATTTCATCCGTCATCACGAAGAACTGGAATCTCTCGGGCGGCAGTAGCGCCTCGTCGTTGCGACCCGTTCCGGCCCAGGCCTCGTAAGCGGTGGCGGCGAGCGACGAGTTGAGTAGAAACAGGAATTTCTCTGACAGGAACTCGATCGGAGGCGGCTGGCGGAACGTCAGCCGGTAGCCCATGGCGTTCTCGAGGACGATATCGGCAGCTGTAGCCTGCTTGTCCTCGAGCAACGTCACAAAGCTGGCGCGTCCTGCGTGAGGCCAGACGTCGGGACGTAGGAGAGTCCGGAGGTTCGGTTGCGTTTCGAAGCTGATCTCGCACTGCCGGATCCACTCGAGCACGGACTCTCCCCACGTCCAGTGCTTGACGAACTCGCGGTATTGATCGACGAGGCTCGCCGCAAGCCCGAACCGCACGTTATCAAGCCTGTTGCCCGCGTTCAGCGCGTCCTGCGTCGGCCCGGGTATCAAGGACTCCGAATCCACAATGCTGCCGGCGCTGTCGACCAAGTCTCCGAGTCCGCCATCATCGGGGCTCGACTTCAGCAGGAACGGAGGCAGTTCGAACGAGTCGTCTCCCGGAATCTCGACGTACCGCCGGTTGCCCAGAATCATCACCATTGCCGCTAAGCCAGCTGACCGAAATCCACGCTGGCCATATTGTAGTAGCACGCACGAGGAGTTGCCGGGACAGTGCCGGCTTCCTGGACTCGCGGCCGCGGAAACGGCCTCTAGGGCCTCGACGATGACTCGATCGCCCGCTCGATAAACGCATCGGCCGAGCCAAGCCAATTTGTCGGGTCTCGCAACGCCGCCCAGTCAACGTTCGCGTGCGATTCCCGCGCAAGCACATCGATCAAATCTTCGCCAGTCTCCCGGCCCGTTCGGGACGCGCTCGCCACGATCTGGCGGGCCTCCTCCAAGGGGCGGTGCTTCGAAAGCGCGATGGCGGCGGCTTCGGCCAGGATCACGCTCGCTGACGACTCGATATTGCGCAGCATGCGGTCGGCATTGACGTTGATCGACCGCGCCACCTCCAGTCCCAGACGCAGGGACGCTCCCGTCAGGACCGTCATTTGCGGAAGAGTCAGCCATTCGAGCGTCCAGGCGCTGCCGCTGCGCTCGTGCTCCTGAATCGAGGCGAGATGCATCGATCCCAGCAGGCCGGCGTTGGCGCGGCCGATCGCCACCAGGACTTCCGATCGAACGGGATTGGACTTCTGGGGCATCGCAGTGGAGCCTCCGTCGCTTCCGTCGCCCGCCTCTCCTACCTCGGTCTGCGCGAGCAGCAAGAGGTCCTGGCCCATCTTCGCCAGCGATCCCGAAACGAGCGAGAGCCAGCCCGCGAGTTCCGCCAGGCCGTCACGCTGGGTATGCCAGGGCGTCGGCGGAACCGCCAGACCCAGTTCGCGCGCCAAGCCGTCCATGACCTCCTCTCCGTGGCGGGCCAGGACGCCCAGGGTCCCGGCCGCGCCGCCGAACTGTATCGCCAGCGCGCGTGGCCGCAGCTCCGCAAGCCGCTTCCGATGCCGACCCAGCGGTGCCAGCCAACCCGCTGCCTTCAGCCCGAATGAGACCGGGACGGCCTGCTGGCTCCTCGTGCGCCCCGCCATGACGGTGTTTCGGTGCAGACGCGCCACGTCCGCCAGGGAGCCGACAATCTCGGCGAGCCATCCGTCGAATCGATCGACGGCCTTCCGCAGGCGCAGGGCCAGCGCTGTGTCAATCACATCCTGCGCCGTCGCCCCATGGTGGACCCAGTTGGCGAATGGGCCGGACTCCTTGCGGAGCAGGCCAACGAGCGTCGCGACCGGGTGGCCGGACTCGGCTGATCCGGCTCCTAGCAGCCGCGGGTCCGGTTCCAGGGACCTCGCCGCCGCCGTGATCGCCGCGGCCGAACCTGTGGGTATTGCACCGACGCGCTCTTCTACCCGTGCGAGCGCGGACTCGAATTCGAGCATCGCGGCGATCATGGCCTCGTCGGAAAAGAGCCCGGCTGTCTCCGCATCCGATAGCAGCGGTCCGAGCAGCGCCGAGTTCAGCGGGGAAACCGTCACGCTAGGTGTTCCACCCCCGCCGTGCCGGGTCCCGCCCGTAAGCCTCACGCATCGAAAAACACTGTCTCCTGCTCGCCTTGCAGTCGGACCGCGAATTCGTATGCCGCTACGGGCTCGCCTTCGCGCCGCCGTGCGACGAGTGTTTCGCGCCGCGCAGGAGCGACACTCCCAAGGACACGGTCCATGGCGTTTGCCTCCTGCTCGTCGGAGAAGTAGATCCGCGTGAACAGATGGTTGAGCATGCCGCGGGCAAAGACCGCTACGTTGATGTGGGGCGCCGACCGCGAGCTGATCGCCCCTGGTTTGATCGTCCGAAACGAGAACCTTCCGGATGCGTCCGTGCCTGCCCGGCCGAATCCGAGGAAGCGGCTGAACCCATCCGCGTACCGCCCGTCGGCGTCGGCCTGCCAGATTTCGATCATCCCGTCGGGAACGGGATTGCCGGCGCCATCGACAAACACGCCCTCGATACAGATCGCCGTCCCCGGTGTGCCGTCCTCCGCGAGCCGGTTTCCTGGCACTGCGCGGGCCCCGGGACCCGAAGGCGTCAAGGCGTGGGAGAAGAACGGACCGACAGTCTGCGAGGGCGTCTGGCTGGGCATCGGCTCAGGACTCCTGCGGCGTTTCGAGGGGGCCGCGCAGAACGATATCGAACTCAAAGCCCAGAGCCCACTCCGGCTCCGTCAGATTGGGGGCGAATCTTGAGACGAGCCGGCTACGCGCTGCCGGCTCCGGGGTGGAATTGAAGATCGGGTCAAGCGCCAGCAAAGGGTCGCCCGGGAAGTACATCTGGGTCACGAGCCGCTGTACGAAGGCGGTTCCGAAGACCGAGAAGTGGATGTGGGCGGGCCTCCATGCGTTGCTGTGGTTGCGCCACGGATAGGCGCCTGGCCGAATGGTGACGAACCGGTACTGCCCGTCGCCGTCCGTCAGCGTGCGGCCTGTCCCGAGGAAATTCGGGTCCAGCGGCGCATCGTGCGTGTCCTGGACGTGGTGGTAACGACCGGCCGCGTTCGCTTGCCAAACTTCGACCAGCGCCCCTGTGAGCGGCTTGCCGCCCTCGTCCAACACGCGCCCCGCGACAATGATCCGCTCTCCGAGCGGCTTGCCGTCACGGATCGCGCTGCGCGTCAGATCACTGTCCAATACACGCACCGAATCGTGTCCGAACACCGGAGCCGAGAGCTCGGAGATCGATTGCTCCAAGGGCACCAGGCGTCGACTCTGCGACCTGAGGTGCGTCGACTTGTAGGCCTGATGGCCCTGGTCCGGATGGGACCGCCAGTCACGCGGATTGAGCTTCGTCACTGCGCTCACTCCGGCACCTCCGCGGATGCGTGTATGCCGAGGGCCCGCTTGGCCGCTCCAAAGGCGCGGTTGGCGGCCGGGACCCCCGCGTAAACGGCTACGTGGAGCAGCACCTCCGCGATCTCAGCCTGGCTGGCACCCGTCCTCCGGGCCGCCTTGACATGCATCTCGAGCTCCTGGGAGTGCCCGAGCGCGCCGAGAATGGCGATAGTGACGAGGCTGCGGGATCTTGCGTCGAGCTGGGGCCGGGTCCAAACGCTTCCCCATGCCGCCTCGGTGATATAGCGCTGGAACGCGTCATCGAACGCCGTCTTGCTGTGTTCCGCAGCGTCCACGTGCGAGTCGCCAAGCACCTTGCGGCGGACGCGCATGCCCTCTCGGTAACGGTCATCAGTACCCAAGTCGCCCCTCCGCGAATCTCTCGAGGATCTCAGCGAATTCACCTGGCCGCTCGACCGGTGTCAAGTGCCCGGCTCCTTCCATCTCAACGTATTCGGCATTCGGCAGTCGCGATGCGAGGCTCCTGACGGTGGCCGGCGGGGTCGAGAGATCCTCCGACCCACAAATGCATACCGCTGGAGTCTCGATCCCGGAGACCGAAGAACTCAGGTCAGCGTCTCTCAGGGCGGCGCACGAACCCACGTAGCCTTCAACCGGCACCCGGGCTAGGAGGTTCGTCCAGCCACGGACTTCGGCCTGTCGCTCGCGCCGGAAGGTCGTGCCGAACCATCGCTCCATGACCGATTCCGCGATCGGCTCGATCCCCTGCTCCCTGACCTGGCGGATCCGGGTGTCCCAGAACGCACGGGGTCCGATGGAGTCCGACGTGTCGGCCAGTACCAGGCCTCGAATCGCATCCGGCCGCTTGGCGCACGCGTCCATGGCGATCATGCCACCGATCGAGAGGCCGCACAGGACGGTCGGGCCCCACTCAAGGAGATCGAGCAGGGCCAGCAGGTCGCTCGAATGGTCGCCGATCGTATACGGTGCCGGGGGACTGTCGGAGAGACCCTGGCCACGTTCGTCGTAACGCAGGATCCGATATCGTCCGTCCATTGCGAGCGCCAGCCCATCCCAGATGCGGTAGTCTGTTCCGAGCGAGTTCAGGAGCACCAGCCCGGGCTTGCCTTCGGGGCCCTCCACGCGATAGCTGGCCGTGAGCCAGCCTAGGTTCGCGAAAGGCATCTTTCTACAGTAGTTCCTTGGAAATCGCGGTTCGCATACGCAACACTAGACAGTTTCCGAGCCCATAATGTCGAGCTTCTCAGATTCGTTCGGAATCCGCCTTCGCCGGGCATACCTAGCGCTGCACAGGCGTGCGAATGCGGAGCTGCGGAGGCAGTTTGAAGTGACCGCTGATCAGTTCGTCGCGTTGAGCTTGCTGGCGGAACGGGATGGGGTGAGCCAGCAGGAACTCGGCAACCGCTGTTACTCGGACCCGAGCACGACCGGTGCGCTCGTCCGGCTGATGGAGGACCGAGGCTGGGTCTGGCGCGAGCCGGACCCGAGCGACGGCCGGGCGCGCAAGGTCCATCTCACGCGAGCGGGCCGCCAACTTCAACGGGAACTCTGGGAAGCGGCGGCGTCGAGCTTTCATCAGGACCTGTGGTCCACGATAGGCAGTGGCGACGAGGAACGCACGGTGTTCGATGCTCTCGACCGCGTCGTGACGGCGATGGAGAACGGGCCTCAGGGGTTGGGGAAGTGAGGCCGTATCGGCTCTCGATCGTTGCAGCGGAGGATCCTTACCCGGCATACCGGCAGTTTCGGGACAGGGACCCCGCTCACTATTCCGATCCGGAGCGCGTCTGGGTGCTGACTCGATACAAGGACGTTGCAGGCGCCTTTCGGGATTGGAAGACATGGTCTTCGAAGCGGAGGGGCAACCTTCTCAACGACATGCCGGAACGGATCGGCAGGACTCTCGGGACGACCGACCCTCCCGACCACCGGTTCGCGCGAGGGTTGGTCGAGAAGGCGTTCACCCGGGGTACCGTGGAGCGGCTCTCGCCCAGGATCAATGCGCTTGCGGAGGAACTGGCCCGCGCCGCCGGGGACCGGGGGCAGGTCGAGATGGTAGAGGACATCTCGGCTCCGTTCAACGCCTCGATCCTAGGTGCGATGTTCGGAGTGCCGGAACAGGACTTCCTCAGGCTCAGGCAGTGGCTGGACGACTTCTTCCTCCGGGAGCAGTCTGCAGTCGGCGAGGAGACGAGGCAGGGCGTCGCGATGCGCAAGCTGAGGGACTACCTTGACTGCTTGGCGGGAGATCGGCTGGCGCACCCGTCAGACGACCTGATGAGCATCATGCTCCGGGCCGAGCAAGATGGCAGGACGCTGAGCCGTAGCCAAGTCGTCGTCACCACGATGACGTTCCTGACGGCGGGCTTCGAGTCCACGAACAACCTCTTCACGAACCTCGCGCACGCTCTCGCCCTGCACCCTGAGGCCTACCGAACGCTAAGGGCCTGTCCGGCCATGGTCCCCGGCTTTGTCGAGGAGGGCATGCGCTGGGATGCGGCTGCGCAGGGCTTCGTCCGAACGCCAACCAGGGACGTGGAGTTGCACGGAAGGACAATTCCCGAGGGCGCGCAAGTGCTTCTGCACATCGGGGCGGCGAACCGGGACGAGCGCGCCTTCGCCCGCCCGGACCGCTTCGAGATCGAGCGGACCGACAACCGGCATCTCGGACTGGGCAAGGGCATCCACTTTTGCGTGGGGGCACCGCTGGCCCGGATCATGGCGCGATTGCTGTTCGAGAAGCTGCTCGCAGCGAGCCGCGTATGGGAGGTCGACCTTCAAGGGGCTTGCCGGGTGACGACGCCAAACTTCCGAGGATTCTCCGTGCTGCCGATTCTGATCCGGGGATCGGAACGATGAACCCGCCTCATCCACGCTGGCCCCTGATGGCATGCCTTGGGCTCGCGGCAGCGTTCGAGAACTGGTGGATGTGGCCCGAGAGTGGCCTGTTCCTGGGCTTGCCTGTCAACCTGGCGTACCATCTGGGCTTGTGTGCTGCCGCTTCGCTCCTGCTTGCGGCAATCGTCCGTTGGGGATGGCCGCGCGACGCCGACGAGGACTAGTGGCTGCTGATGGTTGTCTCGGTCCTCACCGGCTATCTCGCCCTGGTGCTTTGCGTCGGCCTCTTCGGCCATCGGCTCTTCCGCGGGACGGGCGAGGACTACTTCCTGGCGAGTCGCTCTATCGGGTCCTTCATCCTCCTGATGACGCTGTTCGGTACGAACATGACGGCGTTTACGATCCTGGGAGCTTCGGGAGAGGCGTATCGGCGCGGCGTGGTCGTGTTCGCGCTGATGGGATCTAGCACCGCGATCATCGTACCCTTCCTGATCTACTACCTCGGCATCCGCTCGTGGCAGCTCGGCAAGCGATTCGGCTACGTCACGCAGGTGCAGCTCGTGCGTCACCGGTACGGTTCCGATGCTCTGGGGGCCCTGCTCTTCGTTGTGGTGGTGGCCCTGATGCTGCCGTACCTGTTGATCGGGGTGAAGGGCGGGGGCGATGCCCTTGCCGTCCTGACGGCCGGTGCTGGTCCCGGGCTGCCGCCATGGGTCGGCAGCCTGGCGGTCTGTGCCGTGACCTACGTCTACGTCAGCTACGGAGGGATGCGCAGCACCTCCTGGGTGAACGCGCTCCAGACGACGGTGTTTCTGCTCTTCGGCATTGCGGCTTACTACGCCGTGATGAAGGAAGTCGGGGGCCTCGAGGGGGCAATGGAAACCCTGAGGTCGCATCACCCCGGCATGCTGGATTTCGGTTCCGGACGCTTCTCCCTGCTCCAGATGGGATCGTTCCTCCTGCTGCCGCTTTGCACGGGGGCGTTTCCGCACCTCTATGGCCACTGGCTCTCGGCGCGCAGCGCCCGCTCGTTCCGGCTTGCCATCGTCGCGTATCCCGTGCTGGTCGCAGCGATCTGGTTTCCCAGCGTGGCGCTTGGTGCCGTCGGCCGGCTTCAGTTCGACCCTCCTCTCGACGGCCCGATCCTGGTCAAGCTCATCGTCGCCAACACGGGCGAGATTCTGGCGGGCTGCTTGGCGGCTGGCGTGTTCGCCGCGATCATGTCCTCTCTGGACTCGCAGATCCTGGCGCTCGGAGCGATGTTCACGCAGGACATCGTCAGGCACTACGGTTTCCATGGAAAGCTCCGGGAAGACCGGCAGGTTTGGTTCGGGCGGCTCTTCGTTCTCGCCTTCCTTGCCCTGACATTCGCGTGCTCGCTCGTCGCTTCGCAGTCCATCTTTGCTTTGGGAACGTGGGCACTGACCGGATTTGCAGGCCTTCTGCCGATGCTCGCCGCGACGCTCTTCTGGCGCCGGGCGACAGCTCCGGGCGCGGCCGCGTCGATCCTGACTGTTGTCGCTCTCTGGGCCTATTTCTTCTGGGATTCGCTGTCCTTCGACGGGCCGTACAGCATCGGCGGGACCGGGCTTATGCCGGTCGCCGTCATCGTGCCGCTATCCGCGCTATCGCTCGTGGCTGTCTCGCTGGCTTCCCGGGAAAGACGGTCCACGGGGGCGTGACCGGCATCCTGACCCGGCCCTGGCGTCACTGCGCTGCTCCGGCACGGATGAGGCCGGCGAAGCTAGGATTTTGCCGATTCTTGACACGTCGAGCCTGCATGATTCTCCGACCAGTGATAGTGTTCGCCCTAGGGTTAGGTGTGGACAGTGGGGAACTTATCTAAGCAACTTGATTCAATATCCGGTCACAGCCGGCAAGGGGGTACCATGATTGCAAAGTGCTCGGCAGTAGCTGGTGTCTCGCTACTGCTTCTAACTCCTGCGAATCTGCAGGCCCAAGCCAGCCTCGCCACGGTCACAGGGGTGGTCACCGATTCGGCGGAGGCCGTCATACCGGGTGCGAGCGTCACGATCACGAACGTCCAGACCGGGATCGAGACCGCCGCCGAGACCAACGAGGCCGGGTACTACACGCTGTTCAGCCTGATTCCCGGGACGTACGAGCTCGTGGTTGTCTCAGAGGGCTTCCGCCGCTTTGTCCGCCCGAATCTCGAGCTCGAGACAGGTCAGGAGCTCCGGCTCGACGCGGCGCTGGAGATCGGCGCTCTGACCGAGTCGGTCACGGTCACCTCGGCAGCCCCGTCCATCAATCTGGAGCGAGGGGCTGTCAAGGGCGACGTGATCGTCTACGAGGAGATTCAGGACCTGCCGCTGCCGGGGCGCGATTTCACACAGCTTGCGTTCCTCGTTCCCGGCGTGATGCCCAGGGGCCGGGGGCAGGGCTCGTTCGCCTCCATCAATGGCGCCCGTGGCGACCAAACGAACTTCTATGTCGACGGCGTGAGCAATCGCAACCCCGTCAACGGAGGCGCTCAGGTCCGGCCGCCGCTGGACGCAGTCGAGGAATTCCGTGTCGAGACCTCCGGCTTCTCCGCCGAGTTCGGAGGCTTTTCCGGGGGCATCATCGGCATCACGATGCGTTCCGGAACGAATGAACTGCACGGCTCGGTCTTCGAGTACATGCGCAACGAGGTGCTCGACGCGCGAGGATTCTTCGACGAGGAACGCCTCCGGCTTCGGCGTCACCAGTACGGCGGCACGCTCGGGGGGCCGGTGGTCCGCAACAAGAGCTTCTTCCTGGCGAGCTTTGAGGGTCGGTACCAGTCAATCGCCCGGACGCGCCTAGGCAGCGTTCCGACGGCCATGGAGCAGCAAGGGGACTTTTCCCAGTCGCTCGATCTCGCCCGCGCACTGGTTGGCGGGGTCCCGCCGCCTGTGTATCTGAACGACCCGGACCGCAGGGGCGCCTGCAACCGCCGCGTGCAGCGGGGCTGCTTCCCAAACAACGTCATTCCGGCGTCGCGCCTCGACCCGGTTGCGCTTGGACTGGTCGATTTCTATCCGTTGCCCAACAGGGACCACATCCGCCTCAACAGCATCTCGACGGCGACGGATGACGACGAGTGGTACCAGACGGTATTCAAGTTTGACCACAACTTCTCGGCCCGGGACACTTTCGCGGTGAGCTACCAGAAGCGCTACAACAATCTCGAGAATCCCTTCGCCGGAAGCGCCCTGGCGATGTGGGGCGATCAGATCCGGGACCGCCGGGAGCTTGTCTCGGCGCGGCACACGCACACTTTTTCCCCGACGCTCGTCATGGAGTTCACCGGCGGGTTCAGCCGCCGCGGGCTCTACGCCAATTCGATCGCGGCCGAGTTCGACCCGGCGACTCTGGGCCTGCCTCTGCCGCCGGATCTCGATCCGGAGCTCAAGGGCCTTCCGCGTGTCACCGTGCAGGGCTACTGGCCGCTGGGACAGGGGCCGAACACGCCTCGCGAGGATGACGTCTGGGATGTCCAGGTTGCCGGTCGGCTGTCATGGATCAAGCGAACGCATACGATCAAGACCGGGTTCGACTACTCCCGAACGTTTTTCGACCGGCCGCAGTACAACAACGTTCGCGGGAACTTCCGGTTTGGCAGGCGCTTCACCCGGCATTCCGTCGGGGACCTGCTGCTCGGCCGACTTCAGAACGTCAACCGGCGTGTCCAGACCACGTTCAATGAATTGCGCGCGGAAGGGATCGGAATGTTCGTCAACGACGATTGGAAGGTTTCGCGCGACCTGACCTTGAACCTGGGCGTTCGCTACGAGATCGAGCTGCCGCCATACGACGTGAACGACCGGCTTTCGACGTATCTGCCGGGCCTGAACAAGGTCGTGCTGGCAGGGGACCAGAGTCTGCCGAACCTGGACGCAATTCTGTCCGAGCAGGGCCTCAGCGGCCGAACGGTCCTTGCCAGCGAGGTTGGGCTGAGCCGCAGGCTCATCGACCCGGACTTCAATAACCTCGCTCCGCGCGTGGGCTTCGCATGGCGTCCGTTCGGCGGCACGCGCCACGTATTCCGCGGAGGCTACGGAATCTTCTACCAGGGCTACCTGCTCGGGCCGGTGCGAAACCAGCTGGCCGGCACCTTCCCGTTCACGTTCAACGAGACGTTCAACGCGACCGGCAGGCCAGGCGTCCCGCCTCCCACGCTGCAGAATCCGTTCCCGGAAGGGCGCGCCCGGACCGGCGGCTCAGGTATCCAGAACGTCAACGGCTTCGATCCCGATCCCCCCACTGCGTACATGCAGCAGTGGAACCTGACCATCGAGCGCGATCTCGGGAACGGCCAGGCTCTGGAAATAGGCTACGTCGGCTCCAAGGGGACACACCTGCAGCGCCGCTACAACCTGAATCAGCCTCTGCGCGACCCGGATCTTGCCACGGAGGGGGCTAACGGCACGCTCGTCTTTCCCCGCCCGATCGAGGGATTCAACAACCTCCAGTACACGTCGTTCGGGTCGAACTCCACGTATCACGCCCTGCAGGCCTCCCTGCGCCGGCGCAGCAGGAGCGGATTCTTCTATCGCGTCAACTACACATTCGGGAAGTCCATCGACGATGCGTCGTCCGCGGTTGACAACTTTGGGACGGGCGGCGCGGGAGCCCTGGACACATTCAATCTCCGGCTGGACCGCGGACGCTCGAACTTCGACCAGCGCCATACCGTCACGGTTGCCGGGCGCTACGAACTGCCCATCGGTCGAGGCCGCACCTTCCTGCCGGGACTCCGGGGCCCCGCGCAGGCGGTTTTCGGCGGGTGGCAGCTCGCGGTGACGATGAGGGCCTATTCCGGCCAGCCGTTCACGGTGCGTACTGCGAACGTGGACCTCAACGCAGGGGAATCGATCCGTCCCAATCGGATCGCCCACGGGTACCTGGAGCCGGAGGCGTTTCCCGGCCGCAAGGGTGTCGACTTTCCGTGGTACGACCTGACGGCCTTCGAGCGCGTTCCCTGCATCGGCACCGAGAACCGGAACGGAGTGGAGTGCGTGGAGAGCGCTCACGGGTTCTCGCCCTTCCAAGTCGGCAATTCGGGTCGCAACATTCTCGACATGCCAGGCGTGGTCAACGTCAACCTGAGCCTCCAGAAGAACTTCCGCTTCGAAGGCCGGCGCAGGCTTCAAGTCCGGCTTGACGCCTTCAATGCCCCGAACATGACGCAGTTGGCGGGGGTCGGAGGGCTGGCCGGCCAGTTCGACTCGATCCAGGGAGGTCTGATCACCAGAGCCCGTCAGCCCAGGATCATGCAGGCGTCACTGACCTACAACTTCTGATCTCGACGGAAGAGAAACGACCGGCCGTTCTGCCGCCAAGGCGTCAGTGAACGCCGCACATGCCGCCCATGCAGGCCGGAGCGTCGCAACGTCCTTCGGCCGGCGTAGGGCAGACGTCAGGCACGGAGTTGCCGGACTGGGCCGAGAATGTCGAATAGACCTTCTCGATCGAGCTGCTGCCGCAATCGCAGGCGTCCGGCTCGGGTGCGGATCCCAGAACCAAGGCCTCGAAGCGAATATCGCAGTCGGTGCACTTGTATTCGTAGATCGGCATGGACTCTATTCTACCCCTGTCCTCGCGACAGCGAAGCCTCCAGGGCATTCCGGACAGCTCGCCTCGCGTCCGCAAGGCTCCCGTTTGCTCTCACGGTCCTTGACGGATCGCTCTGGACAGCGTACGATCTGCCGTCCGCTGCGGCGCGGAGCGCGAGCGGGACCAACGGCACACCCGACTCGGCAGCGGCGGCGATACTCTCGGCCCGAAAGCGGGTCCGCGACGGCGGCTCCCCGGCCGGGCTGTCCGCCAGGCTGACGACCGAGAAGCCGGCATCAAAGGCGTACCGAGCCCCTCTGTTGCCGTTCGATGGAGGCCCTGGCGCGCGGGCCGTTGCCACCAGCGGTTCGAGGAGGAAAGCCTGTCCGGGGCCGAGGCCTTGAAAGCCGGTCCGGTCGGCGAACACGAATGGAGATCGCATCGCGGCCGCGACCAGCAACGGGTCGATCGGCGAGGCACGGCTCGCAAGCAGCATGCGGGTCCCATTGCCGGGAATCCGCCCCGGGTTCCGGGACCCCGCCAGCCAAGCTGCGACCCGTGCGGCGGGACCGATGGCGTAGCGGGCGACGGCCGGATTCGGGGCCAGCCTCGCCGCAAGTCCCGCAGCTACGGCAACGGATTCGCCCAGGAAGCCCGTTGCGGCCCGGATGGACCCGGAGGCCAGGCTTCCCGCGACCCGGATCGACGACCGGGCCCCCCCGCGTGCGCCGACCCTGACCATCTGCACCCATGTCGAGGAGCTGCGCCCCCCAGCAGCCGCCCCGGTCTCGTAGAGGCGCCGGGTCTCCAGGCGCTGGATCTTGCCGCTGGAGGTCTTCGGAACAAAGCCGGGGTGCACCGTCACGACATCGTCCGGCGGGATTCCCACCATGGAAGCGACGGATTCCGTCACGGCAGCCCGTATCCGCCCCCGACGGGCCGGATCGGTAACGCGTGTCTCTGCGACAACAACCAGTCTCTCGGTTCCCGTGACCGGATCCGTCGAACCGAAGGCGGCGACGCACCCCTTGCGCACGCCTTCCGCCTCCCAGGCCGCCATTTCGACATCTTGGGGAATGATGTTGTGTCCGCCCTTGATGATGCAGTCTTTCAGCCTTCCGGTCACATAGAGCTCGCCGCCTGCCACATAGCCGAGGTCGCCGGAGTCGAGCCACCCCTCGGCGTCCAGCACCTCCGCCGTCGCATCAGGGTTGCGGTAGTATCCGTCGGTCCTCGACGGCCCGCGGAAGATAATTCGACCCCGCACCCGCTCGGGCAGTTCCTCGCCGTCCTCCCCGACCACGCGGACCTCGTGGCCCGGCAATGCCTGCCCGTTGCCTACAAAGTCGAGCACATCCTTGGACGCAGCGTGCCCCGACGGCACGGCCTGGCCCTTCGACTCGAACGCGTCCCGCTCGATGCGGTCCACGACCGGTCCGCGCCAGAACGGCGGGTAGGTCAGCGCGACGGACGATTCGGCCAGACCGTAGAACGGCATGAAGCTGCGGCGGTCGAAGCCCCACTGCCCGAACCGGCTGGTGAATCGCTCGAGCGTGTTCGCCAGAACCGGCTCGCCTGCATTGATCGCGACGCGCCACTTGGAGAGATCGACACCCTCCATCGCGTCGTCGCTGACCTTCCGCACGCACAGCTCGAACGCAAAGTTCGGTGCCGGGCATAGAGTTCCTCCGGAATCGCTCAGAGCCCAGAGCCAGCGCTCCGGGCGCACGAGGAAATCCACAGGGGAGAGGACCGTGATCGGCAGGCCGTGGTACAGGCTGAAGAGCCACGATCCGATCAGGCCCATGTCATGGTAGAGCGGCAGCCACGACACGACGGCGTCGGAGGGTCTGACTTCCACGGCGAACCCGATTCCGCGAATGTTCGCCAGCACATTGGCATGCGTCAAGGTGACGCCCTTCGGGTTCCCGGTGCTTCCGGAGGTGTACTGGATGAAGAAGGTGTCCGGCGTCTCGATCGGTGGAAGCCGCCCGAGGCTTCCGCGGGCTGCGAGTTCATCCGCGCTCAGAACCTCACTCAGGGTCGGTAGCTCGCTCTCCAGGACACTCGCGACAGTCCGGACCCGGTCGAAGGAGACTAGGAACCGAACCCTCGCATTGCGTAGGATCAGAACTTGTCGCCGGATATACTCCTCGATCTGGTTCGGCCGGGCCGGCGGATAGATCGGCACGGCGACCCCGCCAGCTAGCATTACGCCGAGGAAGCTGCTGAAAAACTCCTCGCAGGTGGGCAGCATGATCGCCACCGTCTCGCCCGGCTGCAACCCGGACGAGACAAGTCCTGCCGCAATCCGGGAGGAACTCTCGAGGAGCCGCCCGTGACTGATATCCCGGCCGTCATCTCCGTCCAGGAGGTGAATGTGCACTCTCGCCGGATCCTGTTCCGCACGGACTCTGAGCACTTCCGCGAACGACCGGGCGTCAGCCGGAGCGGGAGTGGCCTCCCTGGCCGGCTGCGTGATCGGCCACCGCGTTCTTGTCCGGGCTCCGGCGCCCGCTGCTAGCACCGCCCGTACCCAGTCTCCCGGAGTCTCTGAGTCCTGCGCCGCAGCCTCCGGGAACCGCAGCCCGAGCGAGGCCTCGAGCCGCACGAGGAGTTCCACTCGCTCCAGGCTGCCAAGCCCCAGATCCCGGTCCAGCGACGAGCGAAGCGACACCTTCCGGGAGGCGTCGGCCGAGCCGAGTTCGTTGAGGAGGGCGCGGAGCGTGTCGAGGACGGCGGCCTCGACTCTGTCGCGACCGATCGGTTGGGTCGCCGGCATACAGCTTCTCTAGCGTATCTCGGAAGGGCCGGAGGCATGGCAACGCCCCTGTCCGGAATTCGAGCCGCGTGACCCGCACTGCAGTTCGACTCCCTGGCTCCCCCCTGCCGGGAGCAGCCGGCTCCTCGCGAGTGCGATGATGGGCGATCCGTCGCGGAGAACGCCATGAAGCCCTATCTCGCGCGAATACTCCTGTACCCGATCAAATCGCTTGGCTCGCTAAGTCTCGAGAGCGTGCAGGTGCTGGAGGGCGCCGGTCTGGTACGGGACCGCGAGTTTGCGCTGTTCGACGCTAGTGGCCGCGTGTTGAACACCAAGCGGCTTGGCTCGGAGCTGCTGTCGATTCGTGCCCGGTACAGCGACCGTGGACGGAGGGTCGAATTGCAATCCCGAACCGGCAATCTCGCTTGCGACATCGCCGGCAGCCTGGAGGCGCTGGGCGAGTTCTTCTGCAGAGCACTTGGCGAGCATGTTGCCGTCGGCAGAGACACCCGGGTGGGATTCTTCGACGATCTGGAGGCCACTGGGCCGACGGTTCTCGGCTCGGCATCGGTCGATTCCGTCGCAACGTGGTTCGGGCTGGCTCCCGAGGAGGTCCGCCGACGGTTTCGAGCCAACCTCGAGATTGCCGGTCTTGAGCCATTCGAGGAGGACTTGCTGTTCGGCCGGCCGGGCGAGCCGCGTAGATTCCGGATCGGCGAGGTGGAATTCCTTGGCACGAATCCGTGTTCACGATGCATCGTTCCCAGCCTGGACTCTGCCGGACGGCCGGGGAACGAAGACCTGACCCCGGTAAGGTTCGCCCGGCTGAGGGAGCGGTACCGCCGGAAGGAGTCGGAACTCGGCGAGTACGGTCACTACTACCGGCTTTCCGTGAACACTTTGCTGGCTTCCAACCAGGGGGGGAAGACGCTGTCGCTGGGCGACGAGTTGGTTCGCCTCGCGCCATCCACTTCCTGACCACGCTCTGGATCGATTGGTTGCGGGCAGTGCGCCTTCTCCCAGAATCCGGTTGCGGCCGGTGCCGCAGACGTGATGCTCGCCCCGCCCTGTTGCTTGTCGGACTCGAGGCCTTGCAGCCGGGATGACGTCTGGGCTGAACGCTGCCTCGATGCTGAGACAGGGGCGGGCGAGGCTTCCGGAGAAAGGGAAGGCTTGACCAGGGCGAACCCCTGCTAGACTTGCCGCCGTGCCTGGAATCAACCGTCGCGGCTTCCTCGCGTCGGCCGCGCTCGCCGCGGGTCAGCTTGCCCGCGCGAGAGAGAAGGACCGTCCGAACGTGCTGTTCGTCCTGGCGGACCAATGGCGCCACAGCGCCTTCGGCTTCGGCTCCGATGCCGTGGTGCGAACGCCGCACTTCGACTTTCTGTCCAGGCAGGGCGCGAACTGGCAGCGCGCCTACGCCTCAAACCCTGTCTGCACGCCGAATCGAGCCTGCATCCTGACCGGGCGGTACTCACACCAGACCGGCATGATCCGAAACGATCTGCAGTTGCCCCCGGCAGAGGTCTGCTGGCCGGAACTTTTCCGCTCGGCGGGATACGCAACCCACTATGTCGGAAAGTGGCATCTGGACGGTACCGAAAAGCCCGGCTTCGTCCCCAAGGGCTGGAGGCGCCGCGGATTCGAGACATTCGAGGGATTCAACCGCGGTCATATCTATCACAAGCCCTGGGGGTTCGACGACAACGGCGAGCCGTTCCTCGACGCGGAACAGGCAAGGTCGGACCCCTACTACGAGCCAGCGTTCCAAACCGATCTGGCCATCGATTTCATGAGCCGGAGCAGGGAAGGACCGTTCGCCTGCTATCTCTCGTGGGGCCCGCCCCACACGCCTTTCCGGCCTCCCCGATCCCACGACCTGTACGAGCCCGCCGAGATTGTCCCCCGTGCGAATGTTCCGGCCGCGCACCGCGAGCGCGCCATGAAGGAGCTGGCCGGCTACTACGGACTTTGCGAATCCCTGGACCACCAGATGGGGCGGATCATGTCTTTCCTGGACGAAGCGGGGCTGGCCGACAAGACTCTGGTAATCTTCACTTCCGATCACGGGGAGCTTGCCGGATCTCACGGCATGTATCGCAAGGGACAGCCGGAAGACGAATCACTACACGTCCCGCTGGTCATGCGCCTGCCAGGCCTCATTCCGGCCGGGGCCGAGCCACGGACGCTGATCAATTCCGTGGACTTGATGCCGACGCTGCTGTCGCTTTGCGGCATGCCTGCGCAAGAGTCCTGCGCAGGCCGTGACCTATCGGCCGCTGCCATGTCCGAGGGCGCCGCACTCGATGTCGAGTCCGTGTATTGCGAAGGGAAGGTCTCCAGCTCTCCGGATGCTCCTGCTTCAGAAAACAGCCCGTATCAGGCGCCGTGGCGATCGATCGTCACCGAGCGTTACAAGCTGACCGTGCGATCCGAGTTCGGAAACGTGCAGAGCCTCTACGACCTGCAGGAAGACCCGCTTGAGAGGCGGAACCTCGCGGGGCAACCGGGGCTTCGCGGCTTGCAAGCCGAGCTCCACCGGGAGCTGGAGGAATGGGCGGACCGGACCGGCGACCCCTTCCCGGCGAGGCCGCCCGCCGCCAAGGCCCTTTATCCGGATCCGCCAGCGTAGGCGACACCATCCGGCGGCTTGGCGGCCCCGCAAGGGTCTGGCCGCATCTGTGCGGGCATGAAGACCTGCCGCATGGCCCCCAGCCGTTCGAAGCGCGACGACGCGCGCCCCGGGTTAGACTGAGCGTTCGACGAAATGCGCATCCTATTCATTGGCGACATTGTCGGGCGCACCGGCCGTCAGACAGTCCTGTCGGCATTGCAAGACATCAGTGCCGAGGACGGGATCGATCTCGCGATCGCGAATTGCGAGAATTCCGCGGCCGGATTCGGAACGACCCCGAGGATTGCCGAACAGCTGCTCGGTGCCGGGATCCACGTCCTGACCTCCGGAAACCACATCTGGGACAAGAAGGAGATCCTTCCGTATCTCGATAGGCAGCCGAGGCTGCTGCGGCCGGCAAACTACCCCGAGGCCCCGGGTACCGGCCTTTATGTCGGACTGACGGATTCGGCCGTTCCCTACGCGGTGTTGAACCTTCAAGGGCGGGTCTACATGCCACACACCGACTGTCCGTTTCGATGCGCCGATCAGATGCTGGCAGACCTCGGTCCTGACATCAGAGTCCGGATCGTGGATTTCCACGCCGAAGTCACCAGTGAGAAAAACGCGTTTGGCAACTACCTGGACGGAAGAGTTAGCGCCGTCATCGGCACCCACACCCACGTGCCCACCGCGGACGAGCGCGTTCTTCCGTCCGGAACCGCGTACATCACCGATGTCGGGATGACCGGCCCTGTCAATTCGGTGATCGGCATGGGCATCGAGTCTTCGACACGCCGATTCCTCACGGCGCTGCCCACACGCTTCGAGCCGGCCCGGGGACCAGCTCGTCTCAATGCGACCGTGATTGACGTGGATACCGGCACCGGTCGGGCGCTGGCGATTCGGCGGCGTGTCGAGCAGATCGGCTGAGAGAGCCCGGGACATATAATCGGGTAGGCCGAGCTGGCAAGGATCGTGAACTATCGCAAGACATTGCTCCGCAAGACCGGGAAGGCGATCGCGGATTTCGGCATGATTCGGGAAGGCGACCGGATAGCTGTCGGACTGTCAGGCGGCAAGGATTCGCTGGCACTGGTCGACGTGTTGCACTGCCTTTCGCGACGTTCTCCCGTGAAGTTCTCGCTCCAAGCGTTCACGATCGAGCAGGGGAAGTTCGTGCGCCCGGTCGAACCTCTGCGGGAGGTTCTTGCCGAGCGGGGTATCGCCTGGACGTACTACCGGGACGAGCCGTCGTTCCAACTGCTGTCCGATCAGCCCGGCCACGGCTGCGACACGTGCAGCCGCTATCGGCGGCGCGCCGTGTACGATGTCGCCTCGAAGCTCGGATGCAATGTCGTCGCGTTGGGCCACACTGCCGACGACCTTTGCGAAGCGTTGCTGCGCAACGCGCTGTTCACGGGTCGTCTCAGTGCGCTCCCTCCAGTGACGCTCTCGCGATCCGGAGGTTTCCGACTGATCAGGCCCCTTGTGTATGTGTCCGAGGAAGTGACGCGGGGCTACGTTGAGAGCGCGGGCCTTCCGGTCACGCCTTGTGTCTGCTCCTACAAGACCGGAACGGTTCGCGAGAAGCTCCGCGGCTTTCTGGCCGAGCTCAGGCAGGCCAATCCGCACGTCGGAGAGAACCTGCTCTCCGCGATGGGCAACATCGATGTGAAGAGGCTCCTCGACAGGCGTTTTCTGGAATCCGGTCCAGTCCGGGAGTCTGGCCAGGATAGCGATACAATAATTCCTCCCATTTCGCAGATTGCGTCTGTGAGTGCCATGCCCGTTCAGCCTGAGGAGCCCGGATCCGTATGGTGATACCGAGAGCGGTTTCGAGTTCCTACAAGTCGCGTTCCCTCGTTCGCGGGAACCGTCGGCGCTAGAGCCAACGTCGCAACATCAGGAAGCCCGCACCAGCCGACTCGCTGCCAGACCATGAGTTCCGAAACGGGCAATCCACTCGAAACGCCGTCCCGCCCTGCGCCGTGGCTGGCGGTATTGGCAGTCTTGGCTCTCCTGCTTGTGTTTCTGACCGGCGTCCGTGGCCTTGGCGACGGCTTCAAGCTCCTCGGCGGCGACCTCCTCGACGCCTTTTTCACCGCAACCTCCAATCCGTTCGTTGCATTGATGGTCGGCCTTCTGGCGACGACTCTGGTCCAGAGCTCGTCTGTGACGACATCAATGGTGGTCGGTCTCGTGGCTGCGCCCGAGAACCCGCTCCCGCTAGTCAATGCCGTACCGATGATCATGGGAGCGAACATCGGGACCACGGTGACCAACACGATCGTTTCGATCGCGCATATCGGACGGCCCGACGAGTTTCGGAGAGCATTCTCGGTCGCGACCTGCCACGACTTCTTCAATTACCTCAGCGTTCTCGTTCTGCTGCCCCTGGAGATGGCGACGGGCTTCCTTTCCAGATCGGCGTCCGCCCTCGCCGACCGTCTCGACGTCGTCGGGGGCAGCTCGTTCGAGAGCCCGCTGGCGAGCCTGCTCAAGTCCGGGCTGGCTCCGGTCCGGGCGCTGGCCGAATCGCTCTTCGATTTACCTCAAGGGCAGGGAATCGTCATCGTGCTTGCCAGCGGCGCGTTGATCTTCGCGGCCCTGATGCTGATCGTGCGAGTGCTGCACGCGACGCTGCTCTCCAAGGCTGAGTCTGTTCTCGAGCGGTCGCTCGGCCGCTCCGCGCTCATCGCCCTCTCGATAGGGTGCCTTGTGACGGCGATGGTGCAGTCGAGTTCCATCACCACGTCCTTGCTGGTCCCCTTGGCGGGAGTCGGCATCATCACGCTCGAACAGGCATTCCCCGTCACGATCGGAGCGAACCTCGGTACCACGCTGACAGCCTTGATGGCATCTCTCGCAGTCTCCGGACCCAACGCCCAGGCGGGAGTCGAGATTGCGCTGACGCACCTCGCGTTCAATCTGGCAGGGACGATCCTGATCTATCCGTGGCCGCCACTACGGAACTTTGTGCTGCGCATGGTCAGGCGGTTCGCGGATCTCGCGACGCGGTCGAAGATGCTGGCGATTGGGTACCTGATCGCGCTCTTCTACGGACTTCCGGCACTTGCTGCGTTACTGGGATAAGCCTCCCGGCGGCCGCTAGCGCCGCGAGACGCTGCGACCCGCCGCCACGATCGAGTCCAGCTTCGCTTTCAGCGTGGCAACCGTTTCAGGTTCGTCGAAATAGAGGTTCTTCGTCTCGCCGGGGTCGTCTGCGAGGTTGTACAGCTGTGCAGGAGCGCCGGGTGCGCCGTCGTCGATCACGAAGCCAGCCAATTCCGGCCGACCGTAATCATTGCCGCCCGACCCGGAGTGATCCAGGTATTTCCAGGGACCCGCGCGGATCGCGAGTTCCAAGCGGTTTGTCTGGTGCAGCGTGAACTCGCGGATCGGCGGGCCGTCGTGAGTGCCCCTCAGAAGCGACGAGAAATCGTAGCTGTCCTCGGCCGCCTCGTCAGGCAGGACATAGCCGACCAGGGAAGCGAGAGTCGCCATGATATCGGTCAGGCAGAAGGTCTGGTCCGTCGTGCTTCCCGACTGGATCCTGCCGGGCCACCGTGCGATCGCTGGTACACGGTGGCCGCCCTCCCACTGGTCACGCTTCACGCCACGCCAGGGCCGGGCTCCGTCGTGCTCGTAATCCTTCCGCATGTGATAGGCCGAAGTCACTTCGGGGCCGTTGTCGCTGGTGAATAGCACCAGGGTCTCGTCCGCGAAGCCAAGTCGGTCCAGAGCGGACATCAGCTCGCCCACGATGTGATCTGTTTCGAACAGGAAATCCCCGTGCGGCCCTGCACCACTGCTGCCCTCGAACTCGGGCGCAGCGAACGACGGCAGATGCACCGCCTGCATCGAGTGAAACAAGAAGAAAGGCCGGTCCGGCGAACGGGCCGCGTGGCTCTCGAGAAACTCCAGGCTCTTTTCCAGAAACACCAGGTCGACGCGTTCGAGGTCGTAGTCAGGAGCGATCAGCCCCTGCCTGTTGTCACGGGCGTACGGATGCTTCGGCAGTGGGCCCCGGTCCAGCAAGGACTCGGGTGGAACAGGGACGCGGTTCCCGTCGATCCAAGCGTAGAGCCAGTCCGTCGTCGGACAGGCTACTGTCCCGAAGAAGTTGTCGAATCCGCGGTCAAGCGGTCCGTCCGGGATCGAGCGGCTGAAGTCGACGCGCCTTACCCTTTCGACTCCGGCGGCGATTCGCTCCTCCCGCGTTCCGGCCGGCAGGTCGATCTCGTGAACCGGCCGGCCGTCGCCGTCGAAGAATGTCATTCCGAGATGCCACTTCCCGACCAGCGCAGTTGCATACCCTGCTTCGCGGAGCATTTGCGGGAGCGTGAGGCGACCCTCTTCGATCAGGCATGGGCCCTCGACGCCCGTGAACACCTCAGCCATGCCGGTGCGGAACGGCATTTGGCCCGTCAGGATGCCGTAACGGGTTGGTGTGCAGACAGTCGACGGGCTGTGCGCATCGGTGAACCGAAGTCCTTCCCGCGCGAGCCGGTCCAGATGTTCGGTCTGGACCTTGGCTTGGTCGTTGTAGGCGCCAATATCGCCGTAGCCGAGGTCGTCCGCCAGGATCAGCAGGACATTCGGCAAGCGCTCGGTCGGCGCAGAACTACTGCACCCTGAGCCGATGGCTAGGAGCGCGGCCAGAGAGGCGGCGGCTCGGTGAAGCACTACGCCATCCTTGGCGCGCTGTCTGTCACCTCTTCCAGGTCGGGATCAAAGTACAGCACCTTGCCCTGGCGAAGTGCCATGACGCCCATTGAGATCGTGACCTGGGCCCGGTAGGCCGTATCGGCATCTAGCCGGGGCTGCTCCCTGGTGCGCATGCACTCCAGGAAGTTCTTCATGTGCGCATCGCGCCCGCGATCCTCGACCTTGATCTGGACGGTTTCCGTGCCGTATTTCCCGACGAAGGCGTCGCGGAAAATCGGTTCCGACTCCACGGTGATGAAGTCGGTCCGTCCCTCGAAGCGGCCGTGCTCCACCATCACGATGGTGCCCTCGTGCCCGCGGATCAGCCCGGGAATATGGCGCGAGTTGGCCATCGTGGAACTCAGAACGAGGGAATGCCCCTGGGCGAAGTCCGCGAGCAGGTTGAAGGTATCGGGCACCTCGCGGTCGCCGGGCGCGTTGAAGATGTACTTGCCTCCGGTGGCGGTGACCCGGTACGGGAACTGTGGCTGCCCCCAGCAGATGTTCAAGGGCGCGACGACGTGGTAGAAGAGGTCCGTCGCGATCCCGCCCGAGTAGTCCCAGTACTTGCGGAAGCGGAAGAAGCGGTGGGGATCCCACTCGCGCTTCTGCGCGGGTCCCAGCCACATGTCCCAATTGACATAGTTGACTCCCTGGCCGTGCGGACCCGCGTCCGGTTCGATAACCCACCCGCGACCCCGCTCCGGCGTCCAGTTCCATTCCCCTCGCAACGAGTTGCGATGGTAGGATCCCTGGCTGGAAATCAGCTTGCCGATCATGCCGTCCTCGATGGCCTTGCGAGCCTTCCACCACTGGTCGGCCGAGGTCGTCTGCGATCCGACCTGGAGCACGGCGCCCGACTCGCGGACCTTTCGGGCAACCGCCTTGGCCTCCTCGATCGTGTGCGTCATGGGCTTCTCGAGGTAGACGTCCTTGCCGGCCTCGATCGCCGCGATGGCCATCGTCCCGTGCCAGTGGTCGGGAGTCGCGATCACGACCGCGTCCACGTCCGGACGGGCAAGGATCTCACGGTAGTCCAGAGTCGAGAACTCGGCCTTGCTGTTTTCCTGGGCAAGCCTGCGCCGCTTCTCGTAGACATCGCAGACCGCGGTGATCTTGAAGTTCTGGCCGTCCTCGATCATCCTCAGCATCAGCCGCTGCAGGCTGCTACCGCGCCCCCCGACACCGATCTGGGCGACGTTGATCCGGTCGTTGGCGCCGAGCACGCGCCGCCGCGAAGCCGCGTCCTGAGCCTTCGCCGGCACTGCAGCTGCAGCCGCTGCGGCGGTTCCGAGAAAGTTTCGACGGCTAACGGATTTCTCTTCTGGCATGGCTCTAGCTTCGACGGATTGTATCAGAGGCACGTGAGTCACCTGTCGGCGCCAGGCTCACTGCCGGCTCGGGATCGAAACCGTTTGGATACGCTGCAATGCGGGGGATCACGGAGACCGTCGATTCGCCCTTGCTCCTGAACCGCGACGTGGGAGAACGCGTCGTGTTCTTTAGCGGGATCAGCCGTTTCCTTCAACGACGCCTAGGAGGGCAGGAAACGCGAGAATCGACGATCTGGTGCCGCTGGCTGCTACCAATTCGCTTAGGATTCCGTGTCGTTCGAGCTGAGTCAGGATCCGGCGAGACGTGGGTTTTGGAATCCCTGTGCCGTCTGGGAATCTAGCGCTCGAGAAAATTGGTTGCTTGAAGATCCAGTCCAGAGCCCGAATGGCGTAGCGTGACCGCGTGGCCTCTGCAACGCGGTTCTTGAGGTCGTTGTATAGATCAAGGATCCCTTGGGTCTTGGTTGAGTTGTCGTCGGCCTGACTCTGCACCGCTTCCAGAAAGAACTCGCACCATCCGGTCCAGTCGTCGTCACGAGAAACAGCCAGAAGCCGCTCGTAATACCGATCTCGGTGCGCCTCGAAATAGGCGCTGACGTAGAAGACCGGTTCCTTGATGACGCCTCGCTGCCAAAGGTGGAGAGGTATCAGCATACGTCCCAGGCGGCCGTTACCGTCCAGAAACGGGTGCAGTGCCTCGAACTCGGCGTGCAGAATAGCCGCCTGTACCAATAGGTCCGGGGCATCCTTGTGGAGGTAGTGTTCCCATCTGCTCATGGCCTCGACGAGATGCTCGGAGCTTACAGGAACGTATTTCGCCGCCTCGATCGTGCTGCCGGGCGGGCCGATCCAGTTGGGAATTCGCCGGTATTCCCCTGGTGCCCTGTTGGTGCCTCGCGCCCCTGAAAGGAGCGTCTCGTGCGCTGCACGGATCACGCGTCCAGAGAGCGGCAGATCCGCAAGCATCGTTTCAGCCTTGTACATCGCAGCACGGTAGTTGAGGATTTCCTGAATGTCACCGAATCGTTCCGGAGAGGTTGCGCGCTGCCCGGCTTCGAACCCCAGCACTTCACCCATGGTCGCTTGAGTCCCCTCGATTCTTGAAGAGAGGACGGCTTCACGAGTTGTCAGCGGCGCGAGCAGGACACCGGGATTCGGTATTGCCGCGAGCATCCCGTCGTATCGCGCGACTGCGCTGGAAGCTGGCCCAATCAGCGGAATCAGCTTTTTCCAGTCAAGCCGCTCCTCGGGCGGGAACCGTCCTTCGTGGTAGTGAACGGGTGTCATAGCCTGCCGGGCCTAGTTCCGAAGTCGCGCGTGGCACCCTGCCCCTGTGGTTGTTTTTGCCGCTCATGCAATCTAGGGACTGGCCCCGTTCTCACTTCTGGGTAGGTGCTAAACGCGGCGGATCTGGGCGTATCCGTCGAGGTCTGGGTTGTGTTCCGACCTAGTGTGGCTCTCTTGTTAGCCGTGAACGCTAGATCTGAATTGTTGCTGGTCATGCACTGCGTCTCATGCTGGATGTTTTTTGAGCCACAGCCGTATTTGTGTCTCACCTGGCGAGTTTTTTGAGCCGCAACGGAATTAGTGTCTCACAGATGAGCGACAAGACGCACTGCGTCTCATGTTCGATGTTTTTTGAGCCACAGCGGTACTTGTGTCTCGTGGATGAGACGCAAAGCGCATTGTGTCTCATTTGGCGAGTTTCTTGAGCCGCAACGGAATTGGTGTCTCGCGGATGAGTGACAAGACGCACTGTGTCTCATTTTCGATGTGTTTTGAGCCACAGCGGCGTAGGAGTCTCATGGGCGGGACGCGAAATACCGCGACCACGGTTCTCCTTGGTTTGTCGGGTCCACTAGCCATCCGCCGCTGGCAGGCCGAAGCCGTTAGCGGCGGCCCGCACTGCGGCGACGATCGCGCTCGCCATGGTATCCGCCGCCAGCGCTCCGACCAAGCCGACCAGCCGAGTGCCCGCGGAGCGTCCGCCCGTTCCCAGCGCGAACACAGTGTCGCCGTCGAGCGGCATGTGGGCTGGACGAATCGCCCGGGCCAGTCCGTCGTGAGCCATCTGCGCAACCTTCGTCGCCTGCGCTTTTGACCAGGTCAAATTGGTTGCGACAACTCCGAGTGTCGTGTTCGCTGCGCTTCCCGATCCCGCCTTCCAGCCTCCCGTGCGAAGCAGTGTCATGCTGTCGGCGAACCCCTCGCCGCTTGCCTTGCGCGCGCCAGCCACAATCTCTCCGCTTGACGGGTCGACGACGTCTCCAAGGCAGTTCACCGCCGCGAGCGCGCCGACCACGAGACCGTCTTCCAGTGCGATCGCCGCCGAGCCTAGCCCCCCTCGCATCGCTCTGCGCGCCCCCAGCATCTTGCCGACCGTCGCGCCGGCCCCAGCCCCGACACTCCCCATTTCCACGGCATTGTCGGAGGCAGCCTCGGCGGCCAGATATCCTGCCTTGGAGTCGGGCCGGACCGTCGGGTCGCCGACTCCGAGGTCGAACAGGATTGCAGCCGGCACAATCGGGACGACCGCATCGCCCGCAGGGAATCCGATCCGCTGTCGTTCAAGGTGCTGCATCACCCCGTCAGCCGTCGAGAGGCCATACGCACTTCCGCCCGAGAGCACAACTGCGTGGACGGACCCGACGGTCATCTCGGGCCTGAGCAGTTCGGTCTCCCGCGTGCCTGGGCCTCCTCCGCGGACATCCACGCCTGCTACGGCGCCGTCGGCGGCCAGGATAACGGTACATCCGGTCGAGCCGGAGCGATGGGTCCAGTGGCCGACCCGGATCCCGGGCACGGCCGTCAAAGTCGAATTCACTTCAGTCGCCTCCGATCCGGCCAGCCCCGCACTGGCGATGCCGGCGCCCAGGCCCAGAATGTGCCGCCTCGACATGCGCTTGCACGACAGCACGCGATGCATCGGAAACATTATCTCCGGGCTGCGTCGGTATAATTCTGTGCCATGGGCCTGCCCCGACTGATCGAGATCCGCCAGCGTTTACCGAATCGCTCGCTTCCCGACGTGTACCAGTCGGTTCGCGACGAGATGGGAGCGGCCGAGTGGGTGGCGAGGGTGCCATCAGGGAGCCGGATCGCGGTGGGAGTCGGGAGCCGGGGCATCTCCAACATCGATTCGATTGTCCGCGGTGTCGTTGATGCGTGGCGGGACCGCGGTGTCAAGCCTTTCATCATCCCTGTCATGGGCAGTCATGGAGGGGGCACTGCGGAGGGACAGCGGGAGGTTCTGGCGCACTACGGGATCACCGAGGCGGCGATGGGGGTGCCGGTCGTCAGCACGCTGGATGTGGTCCGTATTGGCGAGTCGCCGCAGGGCATTGCCGTCTCGATGGACAAGGCCGCCCGGGAGGCGGATGGCGTGATGCTGTGCAGCCGCGTGAAGTGGCATACCGGTTTCGATGGAAAGCTCGAAAGCGGCATTCACAAGATGATGGCGATCGGCCTCGGCAAGTGGGAAGGGGCCAAGCGCTACCACATGTGGGCCATCCGGCTCGGGCTTGAGGAAGTGATTCGCGAGGTCGGCCGCGTGATGCTGGACACCGGACAGATGCTCGGGGGACTGGCAATCCTAGAGGACGCCCATCACAACACCGCCGAGGTCCACGCGGTGGGCGCAGCGAACATGGTTTCCCACGAGGAGCAACTGCTAGAGCGGGTGAAGGGATGGAAAGCGAATGTCCCAGTCCCGTCATTCGACTTGCTGATCGTGGACGAGATCGGCAAGAACATTTCGGGCTCCGGAATGGATACCAAGGTCATCAACCGGTCAGGGATGGGGCGTAATTGCTGGCCACAGCTCCCGCGCATCGAACGGATCTACGCCCGCAGCCTCACCCCGCATGGAGGCGGTAACGCCGTGGGGATCGGGCTCTGTGACATCATCCACGACCGTCTGCATGCCGCCGTGGATTTTCCAAAGACGTGGATCAATTCGTTCACGGCGTCCAGCACCGTCGGATGCATGTGCCCGCCACACTTTCCGACCGACCGGGAGTGCATCGAGAAAATCCTCGCGACGTGCGGTCGCGCAGACTTGGCGGAATGCAGTGTCGTGTGGATTCGCAACACCATGGAACTGGGCCGCATGCGCGTGAGCGAGAATCTCCTGCACGGACTGAGTACGAATCCCACCATCGAGATCCAGGGCTCCGCCAGGCCAATCGAGTTCGACGCTGACGGACAGCTGACAGACGGGATGGTGAAAGCCGAGGCTGCCTAGCGCGACAGGCTACACGCACTCGGGGCATACCTGTCACGCTCGCAGCAAGCCCGCCGGCGATTCCGGCAATTGGAATCCGGGTTCGTTTGGGGCGATCGGAAATCGATAGACTGAAGGCACCGATCCGATTCTATCGATGGCAACGTCCCGCCCCAGTCCGCTTTCCAAAGTGGAACTGTTCTCTCTCGTGGCCTCCGACCTCCGCCGGGTCGACAAGGTAATCGCTGTCGATACCGTCTGCTGCGAGGATGTTGTCACTTCGATTAGCCGGTACCTGAACTCAAGCGGCGGCAAGCGCCTGCGGCCCGCGCTTGTCCTGCTGTCCTCCCGCGCCTGCGGCGAACACGGCGACGCTCCGATCCGCACGGCGGCGGTGATGGAGATCATTCACACCGCGACGCTGGTGCACGACGACGTTATTGATGCCGCCGATGTGCGCCGGGGAAGGCCCTCGACCAACCAGAAATGGGGCAACCAGATCAGCGTGCTGGCGGGCGACTGGCTCTACATGCAGGCGTTTAGCATCGCCTTACGAGAACGCAGTTTCGCGATCCTCGACATCCTGATCGACCTGACCAAGATGATGGTCGAGGGAGAGCTGATGCAGGCCGAACTGATCGGCCGCCTCGATGTGACGGAACAGCAGTATCACGATCTGATTCATCGCAAGACAGCCTGCCTGCTCTCGGCATGCACCCGACTCGGGGCGTTGCTCGCCCGCAAGGGGGAAGAAACGGAAGAGCGTCTCCGGGCGTACGGCTGGAATCTCGGAATGGCGTTCCAGCTGATCGACGATGTGTTGGATTTTGAGGCCACCGAGGCAGTGCTTGGGAAGCCTGTCGGCAACGATCTGAAGGAGGGCAAGGTGACGTTGCCGATGATCCTGGCCTTGCGAAGGTGCACGAAATCGGAACGGTCGATGGTCGAAACGGTCGTTCGGGAACGCGGCTACGGGTCGGTCTCGCTTGCCTGCATCCTCGAAGTCCTGGACCGGTACGGCACGATCACGGAGGTCCGCCGCCGTGCCATGCGATTCTGCGACGCTGCCTTGGAAGGTCTGGAAATGCTTCCAGAGTCCCCTCACAAGCAGGCCTTGGCCGATGCAGCAGCACATTGGGCCGTCGTCAGGGACCGCTGACCGGCGCGACCCGGCTCCTTCTATCCGCTCGGGACCGCTGGCGACGCTGTCCTCCAGATAAAGCGACGGCTCGGCCCGTTTCCTAGCCTCGATTCCCAACTGACGTTGTTCATGTGCGGGAATTGGTGTTCTTTCAGTTCCAAATCGATGCAGACTGAGAACTTGCATACGACAGGTATCATTTATATATGCAAGTTTGCCAGTTACGTCCAATATTCTGTCATGTATCCGCTCCGTAGCAGCCCGCCTTCACTGCCCATCTTGCTTGGACCCGTGAATCCCGAAAACGGACAATGCCTGGCGTGACTCCAGCCGGCCTAGCTCACCGGCTGCCGCGAATCGCTTCTAACATCCACATTCTAAATAGTTTCTAGTATCTGAATTCCGGGGATCCGTGCGGAGCCCCCCGCACCGCCACTCCCTCTCCCCGGACCTTCCCGGACCGCTCAGCGTGCCGCCCCTGCTCCCCCGAGATCCGGCCGGACCTTGCCCACGCTCTGGACACTTGACCCAGGAGTTCTATTGTGATATTGTGGATATCACTCTCTAAGAGTCATAATTCCATGCAAGACCCCGCCCAGCACTTCCTCACTCCCGTCAACTCCACTCACCGCCGCTACGAAGCCCTCCGCGCCCTCTTCGTCGACCGCGCCTCCCTCGACGAGGCCGCTTCCCGCTTCGGCTACGCCTCCGGCACCCTGCGCAACCTCCGCGCCGCCTTCCTCCAAGACCCCGACCGCCCCTTCTTCCTCCCCGACCGCCGCGGCCGCCGCAAGCCCCGCCCCGGCCCCGACCGCGACCAGCGCATCCTTGCCCTGCGCAACCAACGCCAGCTCTCCGCCGCCGAGATCGCCGCCCACCTCACCACCCAGGAACACCTCCCCGTCAGTCCTTCGACCGTCGCCCGCGTACTCAAGCAGGCCGGCCTGCCCAAGCTCTGGCGCCGCTCCGCCGAGCAGCGCTCCGACGCTGCTCGCCCCACCCCGGCGCCCGTTGCCGACCGCCGCGAACTCGACCTCTCCCCCCGCCGCTTCCGCACCGACTTCGGCGGCCTCTTCCTGTTCGCAGCCGACCTCGCCCGCCTCGGCCTCGACGAGCTGCTCCGCCAGCACCGCCTGCCCGGCTCCGCCATGATCCCCGCCGGCTGCGCCGTCCGCTCCCTGCTCGCCCTCAAGCTGTGGGGCATCGGCCGCCCCTCTCGCGTCACCCCCGACACCCTCGATCCAGGCCTCGCCCTCTTCGCCGGCCTCAACGCCATCCCCAAGCGCGCCACCCTCAGCGAGTACTCCTGCCGCGTCGACCCCCGCCTCGCCCCGCCCCTGATGGACGCCTTCCACCACGCCGCCCACGGCCTCGGCCCCGCCCTCGGCGGCGGCCGCTCCTTCGACCTCGACTTCCACACCGTGCCCTACCACGGCGACGAAGCTCTGCTTGAACGCCACTACGTCTCCAAGCGCAGCCGCCGCCAGAAGGGCATCCTCGCCTTCCTCGCCCGCGACGCCGACGCCCGCCTGTTCGCCTGGGCCAACGCCCGCGTCCGCAAGGCCGACCAGAACGACGAGATCCTGCGCTTCGCCCAGGCCTGGCGCTCCCGCACCGGCTCCCTGCCGGCCGAGCTCGTCTTCGACTCCCGCCTTACCACCTACGCCAACCTCGCCCGCCTCGACGCCCTCGGCATCGCCTTCCTCACCCTGCGCCGGCGCACCGCCAAGATGCTCGCCGAGCTGCTCGCCGCCCCGGCTGACCAGTGGCGCCAGGTCACCCTGACCAACATCGGCCGCATCTACCGCACCCCGCGCGTCCTCGAACGCCAGGTCCGCCTGCGCGACTACCCCGGGCCGATCCGCCAGCTCGCCGTCGCCGACCTCGGCCACGACAAACCCACCCTGCTGCTCACCAACCAGATGGACGAGCACCCCGCCCGCCTGATCGACCGCTATGCCCGCCGCATGGTCATCGAGAACACCATCGCGGACGCGATCGACTTCTTCCACATGGACGCGCTCTCGGCCGCCGTCCCCATGAAGGTCGATTTCGACCTCCAGCTCACCCTGATGGCCAGCTCGCTGTATCGCCTGCTGGGCGTGCGCGTCGGCAACGGCTTCGAGATCGCCAAGGCCCGCACCCTCTTCCGCAAGCTCGTGCACACCAGCGCCAGCATTGAGATCACGGCCTCGGAAATCGTCGTCAGCCTCGGACGACGGGCCAACAACCCCCTGCTGCTAGCCGCCGGCTTCGCCGATCTGCGACAACCCCTGCCCTGGCTCGACAACCGCGTCCTCAGACTGCGCTTCTTCTGAACTCAGATCGGCCACATTATTCCCGGCCGTTGGGAATCGAGGCTAGTCCTCGGGCTTCAATCCCGAGGAAGCGATCACTTGGCTTGGAGAAAGGCCCGCATCCGGCGGTTAGGCTCGGCGGTGCAGTAGGCCTCGGCGAACGCGTCGATGCCTGCCTCGATCGATTGTTCCAGGCTTGCTCGCTCCCAGTCGCGGAACAGCTCTTTTTGGCTTCGGATCGCCCTCGGCCCGGCCGAGAGGATCGAACTCAGCCAGCCATCGATCGCATCATCGAGCTCCGGTCCCGGAACGAGTCTCTGGACAAAGCCCATGGCATGTGCTGCCTCTGCGTCGAAAATGTCGCCGGTCAAGAGGAGCTCGCGAGCTCGTCCCCAACCCAGGAGGTGCGGAAGCAACGCCGCCTCGATCACCGACGGGATGCCGACGCGGACTTCAGGCATGCCAAACTTCGCGTCGGCAGAGGCGGCGCGAAGATCGCAGCTTGCGGCGACTTCCATTCCCGCCCCAAGGCAGTAGCCATCAATCCGGGCCAGGGTGGGCACCGGGAAGTCGCGCAAGCGCTTGCACATCCCGTGGAGATCCGTGATGAACGCTCTCGCCGCCGCCTGGTCGAATTCGACCATTTCACGGATATCGGCACCCCCTATGAACGCGCGGTTTCCTTCGCCGCGTACGACCAGCGCCCGGATAGAGCTGTCGACAGCCAGGCGGTCGACAGCCGCCGAGAACTGTTGAACCAGCTTTCGGCCGACGACATTGAGCTTGGCCTGGTTGTCGACGCTCAGAATGGCCACCTTGCCGCCAGCCAGCTGCGTGGTTCGTACGTCGATGGTAGGTTCGATCATCGGTCTTCACTCCCCCAGCGATTCCAACAGGACGGGAAGGCTCAATTCATTTCCGTGAATTCAACCGCCGCGCCGTTCGCGAGTCCAGCCAGCGCCCGTCCATCCCAAGAGTGCCTCAGGAGCGGCTCGTGCGCGGTCCTGGCATCCGTCGCACCGACGGCGTCGCTCCTGAACGGGTCGCTTCGACTCGCTCGCAATTGCCTGCTTGGATCAAACCGTCCGGCGCCGACGATTTCGGGCCGAATCCGGAAGCGTTGCAGTTCCGTGGCCGCGGCTCCCGTCGACCATTCTGGAATCGTCGCACCTAGGCCAGCGGCGCTTCCGTCTCAGGCTCTGGTGTCTAGAAGAGTTCGTCGACGGGTGCATAGGCGTCGTCGTCCGCTACAGGGACATAGTAAAAGCCCCGACCTAGCGGGTCGTCGTACCGGACCGTGGTCCAGTCGATTCCGAGCGCCGAATAGATAGTCGCCTCGATGTCCTCCGGACGTATGTCGCGCTCGCGAGACCAACCGAATTCCGTCGTGAAGGACCCAGGGCCGCGGCCCCCACTGTCATTCGTAGCGCCGATCACCTGGCCTCCGCGGACCCCGCCGCCCGCGAGCACAAAGAACATCTGAAGATAGTGATCCCGCCCGTTGCGTCCGTCCGAGAGCTGGCCCGGCGTCCGCCCGAACTCGCCGCAGGCCAGCACCATTGTCTCCGCAAGCTTGCCGGAAGCCTCGAGATCTTCGATCAGCGCGGCGAACGCCGGGTCGAACTCCCGCGTCTGCCGGTAGAGGTTGTTGTTCTGGGCATCGAGGTAGATGTCGCCGTGGTGGTCCCAGCCGTTCGACTCGATCTGGATGAAGCGCGTGCCTTGGTCCTGCTCCACAATCTTCCTCGCCGTGAGGACCGCGTTGCCGAACGGCGAGTTTCCGTACCGCTCGCTCTCCTCCGGCGTGAAGGTGAACGCAGACTCGACGGCCGGATTGAACATCAGCCGCTTCGCGTGTTCGTAGAGCCTTCCCATGCTGGCCGCCTGCGGTCCCAGCGGCGAGTCTTCGCCGCGCAATTCGCGGTCAATTGCCTGCAGCAGGTTCCAGCGGCTGGTGAACGGTCCTTTCCCTCCGGGATGATTGGCGCTCGCCATTCCGTCGGCCGAGGCAAATGTCTGAAATGGGCCCAGTTCGGCAGGAAAGTAGCCTGACCCGGAAATCTTTCGGGCCTGCAGCGAAATGAACGGTGGGAAAGCTTGGCCGGGCAGCCGCTCCGGTTCCTTCTCGATTGCAATGACGCTGCCGATGTGCGGGGCGATGCGGCCCGTTGCGGAGGTCGGATTCCGCCCAATTTGAAGCCAGGTTTGTGCCAGCGGGTGTGCCCGCGCCCAGGCTAGGCCTGACCGGATGATCGCGATCTTGTCGAGGACTCGCGCTGTATTTCCAAGCAGTCCTGTCGGAAGCGTGACGCCGTCAAAGGTTTCGGGGGCGAAATTCGTTGGAGTGATCCCCTCGATGTTCTTGAAGTCGAACATGTCGACATGGCTCGGGGCGCCCCGCATGAAGAGAAAGATCACGCTCTTCGCCGTGTTCTGCGGCGTCACGCTCCCGGCCGACTCCGTTTCGCCCTGCGCGATGCGGTCCGCCAGAAAAAATCCTCCTAACCCTGTTAGGGAGTCTCGGAAGAAGCATCTTCTCGACAAGTGCTCGCGTTCAAAGAACCACCGGTGCACCGGCTGCCGCCTGCTGACAATCTTGTCGAATCGTTCGCGTTCGGTCATGCCCGTCCCTGCAGTCCGCTCAGTAGTTGAAATAGAAGTCCGTCTTGTTAAAGAGTGACCAGATCAGGTAGCCCGCTCGATCCTCCCGGTTCCCGCCCTGGATGTACTTCACGCCGGCGGCGAGTTCCCTCTCGGTCGGCTGCCGGCTCAGCACGCTCAGGTAGAGGTTGGCGACGAGCACGTCGTCCGACATCGCCAGCGATTCCGCGAGCGTGCCGGTCGTGGCGTTCGGGTTCACTCTGGCCAGCACGAAGGGATTGTTCATCAGGTTGAGAGCCTGCAGCGGGCTTCCTTGCCCGCTGCGGGGAGCCGACTCCCGGTCACCCGGAGTGAAAGCCTGCAGGAGCACTCTCGTATTCCTGCCGTACCGGCCGTTGCCGGGCGGCATGTTGACGACATCCGGGAATTGCATCGCGAACTGCAGGCCCCGCATCGTCCGCGACACGTTGTAGTAGGCTGGGACCCCGCTTGCGACGACCAGAGCGTCGTGCACCTGCTCTGCCGTCAGACGCTTGGCTTGGTGGCGGACGAAGTACTTCTCGTACAGCGGATTGAAGGCTCCTTCGTAGCGGGACGAGAGCTGGTACGTCTGTGACGTGGTGATCTCCTTCATCAGCCACTGCAGGTCGAAGCCGTTGTCCGCGAAGCCCTTGCCCAGGACTTCGAGCAGTCGCGGGTGCGTCGGCTGGATGGTCCAGCCTTCGGGCGGCGGGGATGCAGGATCCAGCCGCGAGAGATCGAACTGGTCGGGCGGCTCGACGAGTCCGCGCGAGAAGAACTGGCGCCAGACATAGTTCACTGCCGCTCGAGCGAACTGCGGGTCGGCAGTCAGGTGAAAGCCCAGCTGCTCGCGCAGACGAAGGGTCGTGTCGACCATCGCATCGCCGACGAACGGGTAGCTTGGCTCTACGATCCGCTCCTGGTGCAAGCGGTCTGGGCGGTTCCCTCCGTACGTCTGACCGAGGTAGATGCCGGCCGTGTCGCCGTTTCCGGCCCTTCGCTCTACGCCCTGGCCGAGATCATGGATGAAGTAGTAGTTCGCGTTCACGCGCCGGCTACTGACCGGATCCATGGGCAGCGTCCTGCCCGGCACGCGCCACTGCTGGAACCGCGGAATATCGGAGAAGAACGCTGCGATGTTCCATCCCTCGAGGCGCTTTGCATTGGTCCCCCAGACATTGAGCGCGTCGAGATGGCCCTCGCCGTCGTGGCAGAGCACGCAGTCCATCAAGGAAATGCCAAGGAAGTCCCTCGCGGTGAAGAACGCCAGCGTATCGTAGGTGTCCTGGATCGGCCCCCCGATCGTCCTGCCTCCCAAGGCCCAGCCCACCGGGGAGGCCTTCACCGGGTTTCCGACAAAGTCCTGGTAGGTGCTCTGCCAGTGCTCGAAGCTCGTGTACCGGTCCGGATAGGTCCTTCCGTCGCTTACCCCTTCGGCGGCGATCATCTCTCGCGCCATCTGGTCGTAGGGCTTGTTTTCGCGCAGGGAGTCCCTCAGGTAGAGGTGGAACGAGTCGCGTCCGTGCGGGTACCGGTTTACCTGCGCCGTGACCTGCGTGTTCTGGTACAAGTCGCCGAAGAACACTGCCCATCGGTCGGCCCACTCCGACGTGCCCAGGAGCCGGTCCACCAGGTCTTCGCGTTTCGTCTCCGAAGTGTCCGCGAGAAATGCGAGCACCTCGTCCTTGGTCGGGATGCGGCCGGTGAGATCAAGCCGGGCCCGGCGGAGAAACTCGGCGTCCGTGGTGAGATACGTCAGGGGCACGCCGGCCGCGTCGGCTGCCTTCTGGATGCAGTCGTCGATGCCCGTGCACAGCGTTGATACGGTAGGTTCCTCGACCGCCTCCGCGGCCCGCGCGAAGACCCCGCCACGTCGTGGCTGGGGGATCATCGCGAGCACGCGGTTCGTGTCCGCCGTGCGCTTCCGCATCGCACGGAAATCGTCCGCGGCCGTGTAGATCGGCCGGACATCTTCCTGCGGGCCGAAGAAGGTGCAGCCACCGTGGTCCGGAAACGAGCCGTCGGAGGCTTGCCAATCGGATTCGCCGTCAGCAGCCCGAGCCGGTCCCGCGGCAAGCGACAGGACGAACGCCAGCAGGAAGACCCTTGCTCCGATTGCCGTATTTCGAGCAATCGCGGTGTTCATTTCCGCAGAACCCCGAGGGATCATAGCAGGAGAGAGGCGCTTGTTAGTCGGGGGACACTCGGTCCGTGTGCGGGAGGCGCATCCCCGCGTCAAGTGGGACGCGCAACCGCTCGATTCGGTTTCCCTGGGGACCATCCTTCCCCTGCGAAATTTCCTCGACGCCCCCCGGCGTTCTATAGTAACTGGGGGCAGTTGGTGCGATAGGGAGGCAGGCATGGCGCAAGCAACACGGCTTTCGATCAGTGCAGCCGCTCGTCTCGCGACGCTGTTGCTGACCGGGACTCTCCACGCATTGGCCCAGCCAACGGCGCCCTTGGTAGATCCTCGCAGCGTCGCGCCTTACGTGCCGACGCCTTGGCACGTAGTGGACCGGATGCTCGAGATCGCGGCCGTCTCGGAGGGCGACGTGGTGTACGACCTGGGTTCGGGAGACGGACGCATCCTGCTGCGAGCTGCCAGGGACCGCGGGGCCCGGGGTGTCGGCTTCGAGATCAACGAGCACCTGGTGGAAGACGCGCGAGAGGCGCTGAGCGCGGCCGGCGTTCAGGATCGCGTCGAGATCCGGCAGATGGACATATTCAAGGCCGATCTCGCTCCGGCAACGGTCGTGACGCTGGTCCTCATGACCTCTGCCAACAGGCAGCTGCGCCCGAAGCTTGACCGGGAGCTGCGACCCGGCGTTCGAGTCGCGAGCTACAAGTGGGAGGTTCCAGGATGGAACCCGTCCAAGACCGTGACCGTTCCGGTGAGCGGAGCCCAGCAGCCGATCTACGTCTATGAGTTCGGGCAGCATCGCTGAACTGCCAGCGAATACGGCGTTTCCCGACCCTGCCTCCTCAGGTGCTATAGAGAATAGGTAAGCACTATGGCTGCGCCCGCAAGTTCGAAGGTCCTCGTTATCGTCGAGTCACCGACCAAGGCACGGACGATCGAGAGGTTCCTGCCGGAAGGATATGTCGTCAAGGCCTCGGTGGGGCATGTGCGCGACCTTCCCAACAGTGCAACCGACGTCCCCGCGAAGTACAAGAAGAAGCCCTGGGCTCGTCTCGGGGTCGACGTCGAAGACGATTTCAAGCCGGTCTACATCATTCCAAAGGACAAGAAAGACCTGGTCAAGGAGATCCGCGCTGCCGTCAAGCAGGCGGACCACATTTACTTCGCAACGGACGAGGATCGCGAGGGCGAGTCGATCAGCTGGCACCTTCTCGAACTGATCGGCTCACGCGTGCCGTTCCAGAGACTGGTCTTCCACGAGATCACCAAGGACGCGATCCAGACGGCCCTCGACACACCGCGGGTCATCAACCAGGACCTCGTGAGCGCCCAGGAGACCCGTCGCATCGTCGATCGCCTCTTCGGCTACGAAGTGAGTCCTCTGCTGTGGAAGAAGATGGTGCCCCGTCTCAGTGCTGGACGTGTTCAGAGCGTTGCGGTACGGCTCCTCGTCGAGCGGGAACGGGCGCGGATCCGATTCACGGAAGCCAGCTACTGGGGCATGAGGGCCCGCCTTTCGAAGGACGGCTCCGGCTTTGACGCCGAGCTGGTGCTCGTTGGCGGCCGGCGGATCGCGACCGGGAAGGACTTCGACCCGGATACCGGAAAGCTCAAGAAGCAGTCCGGCGGCCCTTCGGACGTGCCCGCCCTGCTCGACGAAGGTGCGGCCAGGCGGCTCGAGACCGCGGTCCGGTCGGTGGGCGCCCGCGTGGCTTCGGTCGAGGACAAGCCGTTCAAGGCATCGCCCCAGGCCCCCTACGTAACCAGCACCTTGCAGCAGGAAGCCAACAGCAAGCTTCGCTTTCAGGCTCGGCATACGATGCGCTTGGCCCAGCAGTTGTACGAGAACGGCTTCATCACGTACATGCGTACCGACTCGACGGTGCTTTCCGCCGAAGCGAAGTCCGCCGCTCGGAAACTGATCGTGGAAAAGTTCGGAGAAGACTACCTCTCGCCGTCGGTCCGCTACTACCGAAACCAAGTCAAGAACGCGCAGGAAGCGCACGAGGCGATTCGTCCGGCGGGCGGGAAATTCCGAGCTATTGGCGAGGTGCGGACTCGCCTTGGCACGGAAGCAGCCAAGCTGTACGAGATGATCTGGCGGAGGACACTGGCCAGCCAGATGCGCGACGCGCGAGGGACCAACTCGACCGTGCACGTCGATGCTGGCGAAGCGCGGTTTAGGGCGACAGGCAGGACAATCGAGTTCGCAGGCTTCCTGAAGGCATACTCGAGCGAAGCGGTCGGCGGGGACGAGGCTGACGCCGTTGCGGAGAAGATCCTGCCCAGGCTCGGCCAGGGTGACCGCCTGTCTGTGGACGGCATCGAAGCGACCGAGCGCCGGACGCAGTCGCCGCAACGCTATACGGAAGGCACCCTGATTCGCGACCTCGAGCGGCTCGGCATCGGGCGCCCGAGCACGTGGGCCACGATTGTTGATCTCGTGCAGTCCCGCTCGTACGCCTTCAAGCGCAGTGGCGCCTTGGTGCCGACGTTTACGGCGATGGCAGTCGTCGGCCTCCTTGAGGAGCACTTCGCGCATCTCGCCGACTACACATTCACGGCGAAGCTGGAAGACCAGCTGGACGCGATCGCCCGCGGGGAGCTCGCACGGCTGGACTACCTCAAGGGATTCTATTTCGGGAACGGCCACGCAGGTCTGCACGCGCTGATCGAGCGAGGTCAGGAGTGCATCGACCCGCGCACGGTTTGCAGCCTACCCGTGGGCAAGCCCGGCGCGTCGGAGCAGTTCCGGGTCCGGATTGGCCGTTACGGCCCGTTCCTGACCGACGGTACTTCCCGTTGCAGCGTGCCCGACACACTCGCGCCAGACGAACTGGACCCGGACAAGGCGCGCGAGATGCTGCAGATCGCCAGCAAGGCCCCAGCCCCTCTCGGGCACGATCCCGCAACCGGGCTTCCCGTCTATCTGAAGCACGGCCGCTTCGGCCCGTTCGTCCAGCTCGGGGATTCGGGCGCGAACGGAGAGGCGAAGCGGGCGTCGCTGCTGCGGGGCGATGACCCCGCCGCGATCGACCTCGAAGCCGCCCTGAAGCTTCTCTCCCTGCCGCGGACGCTGGGCCGCGATCCAAGGACCGGGGCGGAAGTGGTGTCCGCGAACGGCCGCTACGGCCCGTTCGTCAAGAGCGGAGACGACATCCGGTCGATCCCGGAGGGGACGAGTCCTCTCGACATTTCGCTCCCGGAGGCCCTGGAGATCCTTTCGCGGGAGAAGCCGAGCCGGCGTCGGGCAGCGAGGGCCGAACCCTTGAAGGTCTTGGGCGGGCACCCGGTGACCAGCAAGGAGGTGAGGGTGCTTTCCGGGCGCTACGGGCCCTACGTGACGGACGGCGAGATCAACGCCTCTCTTCCCAAGGGCTTCACACCCGAGGACGTCACGATCGACCAGGCCGTCGACCTGCTCCAGGCGCGCCAGGCTCGCCTCGCCGAAGGGGGTCGCACGAACCGCAGGACGCGCGCAAAGCGGTCGTGACCCCCGGCTCCGCGCGATGAACCTCCTGGCAATCGACACAGCCCGGGCCGAGGGCAGTCTCGCGCTGCTCCGGAGCGGATCGCGGACCGACACCGAGCCGCTCGGGGAGGGTCCCCGTTACGGCGAGGTCCTGTTCGGCGCGATCGAGCGTTTGCTGTCCGGCTGCTCGCTCCGCTTGAGAGACCTCGACGCATTTGCGGTGGCAACTGGACCGGGATCCTTTACCGGAATCCGGGTCGGGCTCGGTGCGGCGAAGGCTCTCGCGGAGGTGAATGGCAGGCCCCTGGTTGGCGTGTCCAGCCTTCGGGCCCTTGCCTCTTCGCGTCCGGGCCGGTCACCTCGCGCTGCGCTCCTCGACGCGCGCAGGGGGGAACTGTTCGCGGGATGCTACGGGGAGGACTTGGTTCCACTGGCGCCCGAGATGCTGGGGAAATGGGAGGACCTGTCTCCGTTCATGGAAGGACTGGATGCGGTGCTGGTCGCAAACGAGCCGCAGATCTTCGAAGCGAGTGGTCCGGCCGCAGCTGCTGCCGGATGGCCGCGCGAGCCGGGGCCCCGTTCGCTGGCAGTGCCTGTTGCGATGGTCGCGCGAATCGACATCGAGGCCGGTCTGGGCCGGTCTCCGGAAGCCGTGGAGGCGAACTACATTCGGCGCGCGAGCGCGAAATTGCCGTCCATTCAGGCCGCCAGTCGCTGAAACGTGTTTTCCAAGAAGCCCTTGATCAGCGCTGTCTGTTCGCCGACCTCCAGCAGGAATGCGTCGTGACCGTAGTTGGACTCGAGTTCGATATAGGCCACGTCACGGTTGCGCGCGCGGAGGGCGCGCACGATCTCCTGGGACTGGTAGCTCGGGTACAGCCAGTCCGACGTGAAGCTCAGGACCAGGAACCGCGCGTCGCCCAGGCCGAAGCAGTCCTCTAGCGAGTCGCCGGATTCCGTGAGGTCGAACGTGTCCATCGAGCGGGTGATGACGATGTAGGAATTGGCGTCGAAGCGGCTGACGAACTGCACGCCCCGGTAGCGCAGGTAGCTCTCGACTTCGAAGAGGTCGCTTTGGTCCGGGCTCTTGCGCCGCCGGCGCCCGAACTTGTGCCGCATCGAGTCATCGCTCATGTAGGTGATATGACCGACCATACGGGCGACAGCCAGTCCGCGCTCCGGGTAGCTGCTTCCGTAGTAGTCACCATGGTTGAAGTCGGGATCGGCTAGGATCGCCTGCCGGCCCACCTCGTTGAAGGCAATCTGCTGAGCCGAATGGCGGACCGTTGTGGCAATCGGGATTACGGAAGCGACTTGGTCCGGGAAGGACGCGGCCCATTGCAGGGCCTGCATGCCCCCCATCGACCCCCCGGTCACGCACAGCAGCCGGCGGATGCCCATGGACTCGGTCAGCATCTGCTGCAAGCGCACCATGTCGGCGATCGAGATTGGCGGGAATCGCGATCCGTAGGGCCGGCCTGTCCCGGGATCGATCGAACTCGGGCCGGTGGTGCCGCTGCATCCGCCCAGCACGTTGGTCGAGATAACGAAGTACAGGCGCGTGTCGAAGGCCTTGCCCGGGCCGATCATGTTGTCCCACCAGCCGGGCTTGCCGGTTTCGGAACTGATGCCGGCCGCATGGGCGTCGCCGGAGAACGCGTGCAGGACCAGGACTGCGTTCGAGCGGTCCGCATTGAGTTCGCCGTAGGTTTCGTAGGCGACGTCCACCGGTCCCAGGGTCTGGCCGCAATCGAGCTCGATCGAGTCGAATTGGGCGAAGGATGTCGATACGCTCATCCGGCGTTGCTCCTCCTTATAGGTTCCGACATCCGGCGACCTCGGTGCAGCGGGCTCGGGGTATGATGGAGGTTCGGTGCCTCGGAGCGGCAGGCCGCCCGTCCCGCCGGCGCCGACCCGACCCCGCAATTCCTCCCAGGCCGCTACGGCGCTCGCTCCATCCGAGTACTTTGCGAGACCTGCGCTGGGGCCGATCCCAGGAACCAGACCTCAGGTAAAGAACATGTCAGTTTCGCTTCCACAGGACGCCCTCACAGCCCTGCACGACAAGGCCACCCGAATGCGGATCCATTCGGTTCGGTCCACGACTCGTGCCGGGAGCGGTCACCCCACAACGTGCACATCGGCGGCCGAGATCATGTCAGCGCTGTTCTTCCACGCCATGCGCTACGACCCGCAGGACCCGGCCAGCGAGGCGAACGACGTGTTCATTCTTTCGAAGGGCCATGCGGCGCCGGTGCTCTACGCCGCTTGGGCGGAGGCGGGCTTTCTGGCCGAGCAGGATCTGCTGAACCTGCGCCGGATCGACTCCGACCTGGAAGGGCATCCTCCCACGACGCTCCCGTTCGTCGACGTGGCAACAGGGTCGCTCGGCCAGGGCCTGAGCGTCGGTGTCGGAATGGCGCACGCGTGCAGGCTGGACGGGAACGATCGCCGGATCTGGGTGCTTCTCGGCGACGGCGAGGCCGCTGAGGGCGCCGTCTGGGAGGCGGCCTCCATGGCGGCCAACGACAGGCTCGGCAATCTGATTGCCACCGTCGACGTGAATCGCCTCGGACAGAGCGCGCCCACGATGCTCCAGCACGACATGGAGGCTTACAGGGTCCGCTGGGAGGCATTCGGCTGGGAGGCACTGGTGGTAGACGGACACGATCTCGGCGCCCTGATCTCCGCGTACGAGCAGGCCGGTGCCTCTTTGGACAAGCCCACGGTGGTGCTGGCAAAGACCTACAAGGGGCGCGGCATTCCGTGCGCCGAGGACAAAGACGGCTGGCACGGCAAGCCGATCCCCGCCGGCCCGCTAGCGGACGAAACGATTGCGTCGCTGGAGTCGGAACTCAACGGCGCGGGCTCCGCATGGCGGCCGAACCTGCCGCCAGCCATGCCGGCGCAGGCGGCGGGCCCGAGGCCCGTGGAACTCCCGCCGTACCGGATCGGAGGTTCGGCGGTCGCGACGCGCCAGGCCTACGGGGCGGCGCTGGAGGCCTTGGCGCGATCGGACAGCCGCGTCGTGGGCGTCGACGGGGACGTCGGCAACTCGACCTTCACCACCGACATCGTGAAGACCGATCCCAGCCGCCTCCTGCAGTGCTACATCGCCGAGCAGAACCTCGTCGGCGTGGCGATGGGCCTGGCCTGTCGAGGCAAGATCCCGTTCGCGTCGAGCTTCGCCTGCTTCCTTGCTCGCGGCTACGACTTCATGCGTCTGGCGGCCATCAGTTCGACCAACGTCAAGCTCGTGGGCACCCACGCCGGGATCTCGATCGGGGAGGACGGGCCTTCGCAGATGGGGCTCGAGGATCTGGCGATGACTTGCGCCGAGCCGAATTACACGGTCTTCTATCCGACCGACGCCACAAGCGCCTGGCGCGCCATCGAACTTGCGGCTGGCATTGACGGCCCGGTCTACGTCCGGACCAGCCGGCCGAAGACCGCGATCCTGTACGGCCCGGACGAGGTGTTCAAGACGGGCCAGGCGAAGGTGCTGCGCCGCAGCTCCGAGGATCGGGTTGCGATCGTGGCAGCGGGCGTCACGCTCTATGAGGCGCTTGAGGCGGCCGACCAGCTGGCTTCGGAGGGCATCCGGGCGCGGGTCATCGACCTCTTCAGCGTCCAGCCGATCGACAGCGAGACACTGCGCGCGGCGGCTTCGGACTGCGGCGGCAACATAGTGACAGTCGAGGACCACTACGCCCACGGCGGAATCGGCAGCGCCGTTCTCGCCGCCTTGGCGGAAAACGGCGCGCGAGTGCGTCAGCTCGCCGTGCGGGGCATTGCCCGCAGCGGAAAGCCGGCCGAGCTTCTGGATCGCTTCGGCATCTCGGCCCGGCGCATCGCCGAGGCCGCGAGGGACATGGCGGCCTAGGCCCTCCCCGGACGCGGGTAGGTTTCCGGGCACGGCCCGTCGACGTAGGGGCAGAAACGACACTGCCTTCCCGGCTTCGTGGGGTACTCCTGTCGGCGCTGCGCCTCGAAGAACCGTCCCACGAGGCGCTCCGCCCCGGCGATGGCGTCCACGCCGATGTCGATAGCCACGGGCTCGGCGCACCGCAGATAGAACAGGACCGCCTGCCCCGCGGGCCGTCCCGACTTTGCCAGACCGGCCGCGTAGAGCTGGAGCTGCGGGGCATACTTGGCGGCCGCCTGCCGCACGTCGCTGCCCCGCACCCGGTCCGTTTTGTAATCCACCAAGATCCTCTCGCCGCCCTCCTCGAACAGCAGGTCGACGGTTCCCCGCAGAAGGTAGTCGCCCACCATGAAGACAAACGCCATCTCCCTGTCGACGGAATCGGCCATGGCGACGCGGCGGCCCAGATCGTGCTGCTGGAACCGCGCGGCCAGCCTGCGGGCTGCCGGAGTCGGGCTGTCCAGTTCCCCCGCGAGATACTTGTGCACCTCCGAGCCGAATTGAGAGGCGTCCGTTCCGTCCCGCTGGTCGTCCTCCCCTTCCGCCTTCCAGTCGGAGGGGGCCGGCTGCTCGCGGTCCGGTTCGAGGCCCAGGTACCGGGACAGGAAGTACCTTCGGGGACATTGCGCGAAGGCAGTCACGGACGTCACGGCCGCGATGTAGTCGGCCTGCGCGGAAGCGGCCAGCGGCTGCAGGACTTCCGGCCCCCCAACGACCGGCCCTTGGCCTGACCTTCCTGTGTCCGGCGCGGCGCTCGCACGCCGATAGACGAAGCGGAAGCCGGCGGCAGGACGGTCCTCCGAGTCGACGGACAGCTCTTCCTTCGGATCGATGCTCAGGCGGTCGAACAGTGGCCTGCACCAGTTCCTTTTTTGCGGGTCTCCCGGGAACGAAGCGCTCAGCAACAGGTGTTCCTCGGCCCTCGTCATGGCCACGTACAGCAGCCGGTCGGCTTCCTCGCGCTCGCGCTGCTTCGTCTCGGCGGACACGAGACGGTAGGCCTGGTCAGGACTCGCCCCGTTCCCCGCTGGATCCAGCCACCGGGCTCCGATGCCATGCTCCGGGGAAAAGACCAGCCCGGGCGCGGCAGCGCGCGCCTCGCTTTGCAGGGAGGCCAGGGCTACGACCGGGAACTCGAGCCCCTTGGCCGCGTGCATCGTAAGGACCTCGACCGCAGGGCCGCGTGCTGAATGGTCCGGGGTCCCGCTTGCCGGCTGTCTTGTCTCAAGTGCCCTGTCCAGCGCCGCCGAGACGTCCTCAAGGCCCTCGCCGCGCTGCTCCTCGCGCCGTCCGATCCACTCCAGGAGCTGATCCAGATTGCCGACCGCCTCCTGACCGTCCTCGCGAACGGCCAGGTAGGTCCGATAGCCGCAGGTGGCAACGGCCCGCGCCAGCAGGGCTCGGACCGGGATGGTAGCCCGGTCGGCGCGGGTAGTGGCCAGCAGGTCTCGAAACCGCTCTAGGCGGCTGGCGAAGGTCCCGCCGGAAACGTCCCCGACCGAGAGCGTCTCCGACAGGTTCCTGCCTTTCCTCTTGAGCTGGAGGAGGGCCGCGTCGTCGATCCCGCAGAACGGTGACTTCAGGACGGCAGCCAGGCTGATCTCGTCCCGCGGATTGCGCACGACTCGCAGGAACGCGCCCAGCTCGGCGGTCTCCGGGGCTGCGAACAGCCCGCGACCGCCGCCTGTCCGGCACGGCACGCCAAGCCGGCGGAGCACGCCCGCGAACTCGGCCGCGCGGTTGTGCGTTCGCACGAGGACCGCGACATCCCCCCATTCCAGGGACCGCGAGCCCTGTCCCCCCTCTCGCCGGTCCGCCACGCGCAGGTTCCGCTTCAGCTCGTGCAGACGTCTCGCCAGCCGGGTTGCCTCCCATTCAGCTGCGCTTGCCCCGCCACGAGCGACAATCTGCACCTCGACACTGGGTTCCGACTTTGCCGGAAACCGGTTCGTGGCCGCCAGCCGATGCGCTTCCACTCCGCTGCCCGGCCCGCCCGGCATCACGGCATGGACGGCAGCGAGCACGTCGGGGCGGCTGCGGAAGTTGTCGAGCAGGCGGATCACGTCGCCGCCTCTGCGCTCGAGGCTGAGGCGGTACCGGCGGAACACATTCTGGTCGGCATGCCGGAATCCGTAAATCGACTGGTTGATGTCTCCGACCACGAAACGTACCGGGCGCTGCCTGCCCTGCGCCTCCAGAATGCGCTCCACAAGCAGGACCTGCAGCGGATTGGTGTCTTGGAACTCGTCGATCAGGACATGCTCGAACCGAAGCTCGGGACACGAGTCGGAAGCGAGCAGATCCGCAGCGGCCGCGAGAACGTCATCGAAGTCCATCCGGCCCGCGGCAAGCTTGGCGTCGCGGAACGCCGTCAGGATTCGTTGCGTCGTCTGGAGCAGCCATTCGCGTTGCGATCGATGGGCTGCGGCCGTCGCGGCCGCGAGGCACGCTGGCAGCAATTCGTTCTTGATCGCCTCGACCAGCGCCTTCGATGGGCCTGCCTTGCGGATTCCCGAGACGGCCCGCTCGGCTTCCCGAAGCAGGCTCGCCTGGGCGCCGCCGTCACTGTCCGAGTCGGTATCCAGCCGCGCGGCGAGCTCCGCCAGTCCGGGGAGCCCCTTGTCTTCCGCCAGCTCCCGCAACGCGGCCGCCAGGTCCGCGGCAGGCGCTGGCTCATCGCGCAGGCTGGGCTCGCAGCCGTAGCTCCGCACGCGGTGGACCAGCATGGCCAGGTCGTTCTGAAGGCTCGCGGTGGCGTCTCGCGCCGACCGCGGGCCCGACGCGGCGTACGAGGCGAGAAACCTGCGGATGCTCGCTTCGTCTTCGACGTATGCCTCGTCGAGCATGTGCTCGATTGCGTCGCGCAACAGGTCCCGGGACTCGTCCTCGTCAAGGATCTCGAAGCCCGGATCGACTCCTGCCTCGATCGAGTGCTCCCTCAGCAGGCGGTTGCAGAACGCATCGATCGTGGAGATCTGGGCGGCCTCGAACTGGGCCCTTTCGAGGGACGACACGCCGCTGCCCCCGACCAGCCGGGCCCGCATCTCGTTTGCAGCCTTCTCCGTGAACGTGATGGCGAGTATGCGCTCGGGCGCCACCTTGCGATCCGCGATCAGCCAGCGGAGCCGCTCGACCAGCACTCTCGTCTTGCCGGATCCCGGTCCGGCCACGACGCAGATGTCGCCCCGGTCCCAGCTGCGGACGGCCTGGCGCTGCGCGTCGGTCAGCTTCACGACGCCGACTTCCCTTCGGGGTCGGCGGACCTGCCGAGCCCGTGCCATTTCACCCGGCACACACTGCCGAACTCGCAGATTCGGCCGCAGTAGCCCTCGTCCCTCGGCAGAACGGAGATCGCTCCGTCCAGGATGCTTGCCACCGTGTCGGCGGCCTCGGCCCGCGCCTTCTCGAGGAGCGAGTGCAGTTCCTCCTTGGCCAGCGGTTGCAGGCCTCCCGTGCCGTCCACTGCGACCCCTTCGTAGCTCGTCTGTCCGCGCAATCCGCACAGTGCCATGCCGGAGGGCTCGCACCGGATGTCCTGCTCGAGTGCTGCCAGGTAGATCATCAGCTGGAGCTGCTCCCCCTCAAGGTGCTCCCGCAGCATCGCCTTGATGCGGTCGGGCCGGGCGTACTTGTAGTCGGTTACAACGCAGCGCCGTCCTTCGTCCAAATCGAAGCGATCGATCCGGCAACGCACCTCGGGCCGGGACTCGAGGACGGGTATGCGGTAGGTCTTGTCTTCCTCGAAGAACGCCTGGTGGCCGTCCATTGCGCGCATCGAAGCGCCCTGCTCGCGCGCGAAGCGCACTAGGTCGGAGCGAAGCGACAGGCGCAGTCTCTCGGTGCGGAAGCTGACCGGCAGGTGCAGCCTTGCCAGTTCCTCGGCGAACTTCTGGTCGAGGACCTCGCCGATGTTGGTTCTCCTCGAGTTCCATTGCTCGAGGGCACGATGCACGACGGTTCCCAGCACCGCGTTGTCCAGCCTGCGTTCCGGCAGCGGAGGCCGTCCCTCCAGACGCAGGGTCTTGCCGGAGAAGTACAGGTATGGGCACTGCCGGAAGTCCTGTATGCCGGAAACGCTGAATCGCGCATTGCAGTCGGCCACCGCCTTGCGCAGACCGGCCGGCAGCTTCTCGGTCGTCGCGGGCAGATTCGGGACCACGGCGTCCCCGAGACGAGACCAGGGCGCTCCTCGGGGCTCGGGAAGTCCGTCCAAAACGTCCGACCTCAGGAGCGGCTTGCCGCGATGGTCGGCGAGCGGGTAGCTCAGCACGAGCTTCCGGCTCGCGCGCGTTGATGCAACCTCGAACAGGAAGCGCTCCTCGGCCGCGCGGTCCAGCGTTGTCCTGACCGCGATGCCCCTTGCCTGCAACTGCCTGCGATCGTCGTCGTCGAACAGGACGTCCTGGGAACGGCGCCTGGGAAACCATCCCTCGGCCAGGCCGCACACGAACGCTACCGGCACCGACCATTGCCTTGCCTCGAGAACCGGGAGGACGTGCACAACCTCGTAGCGCTGGTCGCGGACCGGAACGAGGGCGGCGCGCAGGACTTCGTCCAGGGCCTCCGAGAAGGCCCCGAACCCGATTCTCCGGCCCTCGAACTCAGGAAGACTCGCGGAGTCCTCGATCCCTCGACGCAAGGCTTTCCGGGCGTCCAGGGCCTCTCGCCAGTCGCACGTCCGGCGGAACGGACCGGGCCCCACCGGCACCTGGAGTTCCTGCAAGTGACTCTGCAGATCCAGGAACTCCCGGCTCCAGCGGTCGGATCCGAAACGGCAGCCCGGCCAGCCGGCCGCGCGCCGCAGGCCTTCGAAGAAGCTCGACGGGCCCGGAAACGCCCGTGCCGCGTCGCAGAAGAAGTCGAGGCCTCCACCGGGAAGGCGCTTTCGCACGGCGAAATCGAATTCGTCCAGCCCCAGCCTGTACCGTTCCGGTGTGAGCGGCGACATGAGGGCCGAGATGGACTCCTCGCCGGGGAACTGCCGCTCGATCACCTGCAGCCAGCGCGAGAAGTGCCGGACCAGGCCATGGTCCGCCAGCGAGGTCCGCTCCCAGTTCCGGTACGGGATGCGGAGTGTCTCGAAAACTTCCCGGATGGCGGACCGATAGTGCTCCGGGGAACGCAGGACAATCGCGTGCTCGTTCAGCGGCCGCCCGCTTGTGAGGATGCGCCGGCCCACCTCGAGGATCTCGGCCCTCGGAGTGGAAGCCTGCACCACCTCGGTTTCCAGCACGGAATCCGCGGCCGCAGGCAGATGGGTGGTCCGCAGTGTCTCCAGGGGATACCGCGGGAGTCCCTCGGGCATCGCTACAGCGATCTCCTCGGCTTGCTCGGCGAGTGCGTCGAGGAGTTCCTCTTGCTGTCTCGTGAATCGGTCGAAGCCGTCCACGAGCACCTGGCGCACCGGTCCCAGGCCCTCCTCGCGGATCCGGGCCGCTGCCCGCGCGATGCGTTGGTTGTGATGGACCAAGCCGAGTTCCAACAGCGAGTTCTCGTATTCGCGGAACACTTCGAGGAACGCCCGCTGGCCCCGCCGCCGCGCTCCATGCTCGATCTGGAAGCTGTCGGCTCCCGCGGCCCAGAACTCGCTCATCAGCGACGCGACGCGCCGACGAAGGCCCGCAGAGTCCGATCGGGGCCCGAACGCTCGCGAGGCCGTACGGCGAATGACGTCTCGCAGCAGCCTGGCTTCGACGGCTCCCTGAGCCTCCCTGGATCCGGGCGTCAATCCCCGAACGAACTCCGCCATCGTCGACACCGCCCGCGCGGGCACCATCAAGTTCCTTCTGGCTAGGACGTTGAGCAGGTGGTGCCTCATGCTCGCCGTCGGCACGAGCAGCAGGACCTCTTCGCTGCGCCCCAGGCGAATCGCGCCCTCCAGCAAGCCGAGGATCCGGCTCGTCTTGCCGCTGCCCGGAGGGCCGATCAGTAGCACGGGGGCATCCTCGCCTGCGCGGGCCGGTCCGAGAGGAGATCGACCGCAGCGTTCTATGTTCTCTCAGTCGGCAACCGCCGCACGGCGCGGCGCTGGCGACCGACCGGCAGGAGCGCGGATGAGCAGGCTGGATGTGGAACAATTGGAATCAGGCGCCAAGCCGCAACGCCGGCGACGCTGCGATGCCCTCCGACCTATTCGTTAGCGCGCTGCGCAAGGAGTACCCCCACTCATCGGGCGCGCTGGTCGTGCTGGCCGGTCTCTCGCTTTCCATGTCGCGCGGAGAGGCCTTGGCGGTCATGGGCCCTTCCGGCTCCGGCAAGAGCACGCTGCTCTACATCCTCGGCTCGCTCGAGATCCCGACCGCCGGGACCGTCGAGATCTGCGGGCAGGATCCGTTCTCGCTGGACACGGCGGCCTTGGCCCGGTTTCGCAACCGCAGCATTGGTTTCGTCTTTCAAGACCATCATCTGTTGCCGCAGTGCACGAGCCTCGAGAACGTGCTCGTGCCGACGCTCGCTCGGGGAGGGAGCTCGACCGACGACGCCGCCAGGGCGAAGGATCTGCTGGACAGAGTCGGACTCGTGGATCGCATGGACCGCCTGCCTTCGGAGCTTTCCGGAGGCGAGCGCCAGCGTGTGGCGATCGCGCGCGCCCTGATCAACAGCCCACCGGTCGTTCTCGCCGACGAGCCGACCGGGAATCTGGACCGTCGCAGCGCCGAAAGGGTCGGCAGCCTGTTGCTGGAACTGCACCGGGAGAGGAACATCCTGCTGATTGCCGTGACCCACAGCGCGGACCTGGCGGCGCGGTTCCCGGAGCGCGCAGACTTGGTTGACGGGCGCTTGGAGCGGGGAGCCTAGGGCTGGCCAGGACCCGCCGACCACGCCTGCAGGAGATTTGATTGCATGCAGAACGCGAGAGTGCTTGGACTCATCCTGGCAGGCGGGAAGGGCACCCGCCTGTTCCCCCTGACCAAGGAGCGCAGCAAGCCGGCGGTGCCGTTCGGCGGAAAGTACCGGATCGTCGATTTCGTGCTGAGCAACTTCGTCAACTCGGGCATCTACTCGGTCTACGTCCTCACCCAGTTCAAGAGCCAGTCGCTCCTGCAGCACTTGCGCAACGCCTGGCAGTTCTCCGAGCTGCTCACCAGCCAGTTCATCATCCCGGTGCCCGCGCAGATGCGCAAGGGAGAGCAGTGGTACCAGGGCACCTCGGACGCGATCCATCAGAACATCCACCTGATTGAGCTGTCCCAGCCCGAAATGGTCGCGGTGTTCGGCGCCGACCACATCTACTACATGGACATCCGCCAGATGATCGAGTATCACGGCGCCAAGGGTGGCAAGGGCACGGTGGCGGCCCTGCCGATTCCGGTTGAAGAGGCGGGCCGGTTCGGCACCATGCAAGTCGATTCGGACTGGCGGATCGTCCGGTTTCTTGAGAAGGTTTCCGATCCGCCCGAGATTCCAGGCCGGCCCGGATGGTGCCTTGCATCGATGGGGAACTACATTTTCGAGCCCAGCGTGCTCTTGGCCGAGTTGCGCCGCGACGCGGCGCGGCCCGACAGCCAGCACGATTTCGGCAGGAACATGCTGCCTGAAATGGTCGAGGAGATGCCGATCTACGCGTACGATTTCCTGACTAACGTCGTGCCCGGCGAGAGGCCCGAGAATCACGGCTACTGGAGGGATGTCGGCACGATCGAGTCGTACTACGACGCCAGCATGGACCTGCGTTCGATGCGGCCGCCCCTCCAGCTGCACAACCCGCAGTGGCCCTTGAGGACGGCGGAGTATCCGGCTGCACCGTCCCGCTATTGCACCGACCAGGCCGGACGCCATGGCGAGGCGATCGATTCAATTGTTTCGGAGGGCTGCGTCCTGAACGGGTCGTCCGTGAGCCGCTCGATCCTAGGCCGGAGCGTGCATGTCGAGTCGGGCGCAATGATAGAGGACTCGATCGTCATGGCGCGGTGCCACGTCGGCGAGGGCGCGCAGATCCGCAGGGCCATCATCGACAAGAACGCACGAATACCGGCAGGCGTCCAGATCGGCTTCGACGAGGAAAGAAACCATGATCGATACCACGTGTCGAGTACCGGAATCGTCGTTGTGGAGGGGGCCAGAACGGCGATCCCGATCACCCCGGTCGCGATCTGAAGGCAGCCGCGCCTACAACGACGCAAGCAGCTCGGGCAAGTTCGCAGACAGGCTGCCTCGCGTGAGCACCTCTTGGCAGCCGGCAGCGCGAGCTTGCTCGAGGCGAGTGCCGTGGACATGGCTGGCAAAGGCGATCAGGCGTAACTCGTTTGCAGAGAGGATTTCGCGAATCGCTACCAGGGGATCGACCTGCTGCGCGTCCAGATCGACGATCACAAGGTCGGGCTGCGAACGGGCTCCGTCGAGCAGCGCCTGCCGTGTCGACGCGAACCGGACCTCGACACCGAGATGGCGGGCGGCGCCCGAAACCTTGGAGCCGAAGAAGAGGTCCGGGATGGCGGCTAGGACGCGCCTGGGGGGTTTCGATTCCACGGTCCGTCGGGTTCCGGGCACTCTGGTAGTCTGAGTCTAGCAACTGGATGGCGGCCAAGCGCGAGTTCACCATTGCCCACAGCCCGGACGCCGATGACGCATTCATGTTCTATGCGCTGGCGACTGGCAGGGTTGAGTCCGACCTGCTTGAGTTCAAGCATGTCCTGAAGGACATCCAGTCCCTCAATCAGGACGCTCATTCCGGCCGGTACGACATGACCGCGATTTCGTACCATGCGTACCCCTATGTCGCGGACCGCTACGTCCTGACGGCAGCCGGATCCAGCGTCGGGGACGGGTACGGCCCGATCGTCGTCGCGCGACCCGGTTTCGACTCCAACAGCCTGGCCGGTCGGCGCGTCGCGGTGCCCGGTCTGCTCACGACGGCGTATCTCGCGCTCAAGCTCTACGAGCCGGCTGTCGAGCCGGTGGTTTGCGATTTCGACACGATCCTGGATGTCGTCGGACGAGGCGACGTTGACGCCGGGGTTGTCATCCACGAAGGCCAGCTGACATTCGCTGACTCGGGCTTGCGAAGCGTGGTCGATCTCGGCGAATGGTGGCGGCGGACCCAGGGCCTTCCGTTGCCGCTGGGCTGCAACTGCATCCTGCGCAGCCTGCCTTCCGCCGTCCAGAAAGAGGCTCGCCGAAAGCTCTCCGAGACGATCCAGTACTCTCTGGACCATCGGGACGAAGCGTTGGAGTATGCGCTCCAGTTCTCGCGCGGGCTGGAGACAGGACTGGCAGACCGATTCGTCGGGATGTATGTCAACGGTTACACCACGGACATGGCTCCGGTGGTAATGGAAGCAGGCCAGCGCCTGCTTGACATGGGATACTCCGCGGGCCTGATCCCGCGGAGCGTCCACCTGGAATACGTATAGCCGGCCTGCGACAGAGCCGCTCGGCTCGCAGGTCCGGAGGGGGAACGATGCACTCGTGGCAACGACTCATCGCATGCTCGCTTCTAGCCGTTTTGGTGGCGAGCGCTCAGCAAGATTGGGAGGCAGGGCTATCCGATCGGAAACCGACCGTGCGAGCCAAGGCTGCGCGCACGCTGGGCGACCTACCTGACGGGTCCGAGTACTTGCATCTTCTAAGGCCGCTATTGCAGGACGAGTCGGAGCAAGTGAGGGCGTCCACGGTCACCGCGCTGGTCAAGATGCGCGCCAACGAGGCACAGCCCCTGCTGATCGAGGCCGCCGCGGACCTCTCGTCCAGGGTGCAGTCGATGGCTGTTGACGGACTTGTCGACTTCTACGTCCCGGAGTATGCCCAGATCGGCCGGATGACGACGATATCGACCTACTCGACCGCTCTCAGGACTCGCTTCGCCAAGCCGAACCCGGTGACTGTCCCCGCGTACGTCGAGGTCAGTGCGGAGGCGGTCAAGGCGATCGGGGAGGTGTTGCAGAATGGTCGGAGCGACCACGCTCGCGCCAACGCCGCCCGGGCCATCGGCGTCCTCTACGGGCGAAGCGAGCTGGATTCCCTGATTGAAGGCGTCCGTTCGCGCAACACGGAAGTCATCATCGAATGTGTCCTCGCAATCAAGAAGCTGCAGGACACCTCGGCCGGGCCGGAAATCGTGTTCCTGCTGCGAGATCTCGACCCTGTCCTGCAGGAGGCGGTGATCCAGACCGTGGGCCAGCTGCGCACGTCCGAGGCCGTGCCGGATCTGGTGCGGATCCTCGACGAGACGACCAGGGCGCGAATCCGGATCCAGGCGCTGGTGGCGCTCGCCAAGATCCCGAACAACGGGCAGCGCGAGCTGTTCATCAGCTATCTCCGGCACAAGGACGACGACATGCGGGCCGCCGGGGCCGAGGGGATCGCCCGAATTGGCACCTCCGCGGACCTGGAGCTGCTCGGCCAGCTGATCGCCAAGGAAAGGTCGTTACGGGCCAGGCTTTCGATGGCCTTCGCCGCGGTCATGCTTGGCAATCAGGTGGAGTTGGCGCGGCTGGTCGAGGGTCTCAATTCCAAAGTGCACAGGCTGGAAGCGCGGCCCCTCATTGTGGAACTCGCTCGCGACCCGTCGATCCTGAGCCAGCTCTACGTACCACTTGCCACCGGAACCGCGCCGCAGCGGCGGCACTTGGCGGTGGTGCTTGCGCGGAGCGGCACGGAGGACAGCGTGCCGTACCTCGAGAACCTGACCAAGGACGGCAACGGCGAGGTTGCGTCGTCGGCGATCGAGTCCCTGCGGGTCTTGCGGGCACGCCTCTAGCCTTACGCTAGCGCCCTTCCTCGGCTTCCCGGCGGTATCGATTTGAGGACGATATCGTGTAGTTCCGCACGGGGCCGTTGAACGTGCGCTCCCCGACAATCGCGAGCGCGTCTGCCATCAGGAGCTTGGCGTCGCGATCGCCCGGACGCAGCCTGATTACATGGCGGAGCAGCTGCGCGGCCCCAAGAGGGTCGTCGCCGGCCATCGCTTCTCGTGCCTTTTCCAGCAGGGCGTCAGAGCCTCCCGCAAGGTCGGCGATGCGCTCGGACTGCCTCTCCGGGCTCTCCCGGTGAAGGCTCAGAGGGTCGCCGTCGAACCAGCCCAGGTCCTGGGCGTAGAGATCCCGGACCGTGCCCTCGACGGTGCCGTAGTAGTCGGCCAGGTAGTCAAGGCTGGCGAACCGCTCCGGCAGTCGCGCATGTTCGACCAGCTCGTCGGGCGTCATGAACTGCCGCAAGCCCTCGAGCGTCCGGTCGAGTACCCATCGCATTGCATCCCGGTAGTTCGTCAGGACTTCCCTGGCATCGTCGAGGATCGGTGCGGTATGGCCTCCGACGACGTGAGCCGGATCTTCCGCGATCATCTTGTCGATGCTGGCGATCCAGTCCCTGAAGGAGCGTCTCGCGGTACCGCGGAGCGGATAGACGTTCGGCCAGGACTGGTAGAAGTTGTCGCCGGCGAACACCACTCTCTGCTCGGGAAGCCAGACATAGAGCTGGTCGGCCGTTTCGCCGGGAGCAGCGACCAGTTCCAGGCGAACGCCGGCGATCTCGAGTGCCTTGCGTTCTTCGGAAAACGTGTGGGTCGGCTCGACCCGCATCGTGGAGCGGCCTGCCCCGGGGCCGGATCTGCCTTGCAGCCCGTCCCGCATCATGTTGCCGGCCGGACGGCGTTCGGGCGGTATCGCGATGCCGATGCCGATCTTCTGCTCGGGGCGTAGGTCGAACCCCTGGGAATTGGAGGGCCGGATGCCGCCCGCGAGCCCTTTCCGCTGGACGTTGGCCGTCTCGGAGCCGAAGTTCTCCCGCGCCCACACCTGGATGTCCTTGCCCGGCTCGTAGAATGCCGGCGCGCCATTGGTATGGTCCCCGTGCCCGTGCGTGTAGATGATCGCCCTCACAGGCAGAGAGCTGATTTCCTCGAACGCTGCCCGAACTCTCCCGGCAGCCGGCGGTATCTGGCCGGGGTCGACGATGATGACGCCGCCGTCACCGACGATCATCGAGTTTGCCGAGACTTGGTAGCCGATGGCCGTGTAGACGTTTTCGGCAACCTTGGTGATGGTCGGCACGAACATCTTGTTCCGCTCCAGCAGGCGTTTCGTCGCGTCGCTGGGCTGTGCCGCCAGTTGGACCGTGCCGGAAAGGAGAATGGGGAGCGCAAGGAGCGCGGGTGCGCCTTTCATGAGAGGACCTCGAAGTAGTGAAGGCGAAGAGCGCGAGGTGTTGGTTGCTGGGCCAGGCCCGGCCGGAGCGGACCCGATCTCGTTCAGACTGCCAGCTAGCGCCTGCGCTGTTTCTGCTGGCCGATGCGGACCCGTTTCACCGATGCCTTCTGGTCCGACCAGGACTTCCAGTCGAAGCGCTTCGTGGCATCGTCGAGATACGCCTTGATGTCGGCACCCTTGGGAAGCACCGCCACGATCGTCGCGCGCTCGTTCGTCTCCGGGTGGTAGATCGAGTACTTCCTAGTGTTCGGGATCGCCATGCCTAGTTCCGACTCTAACACAGCGAAAGGGGCTTCGATCCCATGGTCCCGTTGGCGCGGCCGCCCGCACCGATCCCGGCAGTGGCGCCGCCGATCACGGAGCGCCTGAATCGCCGGCCGGCTCTGCGGGCTCGCCCCCTAGGACGGGAGTGGGGCCGTGGAAATAGCCGACGCGATGCCGTATGCGGAGCTTCTCGTACGGCACTTCCACCCTGATGCGGTGGTAGATCCCGCGTTCGTTCAGGTTGTTCGGGCGGTAGCTGAGCCGATACTCGCTACGGATGTCCTCCCCGATCCGGATGATCGAATCCTGCACTCCCTTGCTGGTCCGAGGACTGAAGTCGCGGCCGCCGGTCGCGTCGGCCAGGATCTCCAGCGGGTTATCGAAAATCAGGTTCTTCACCCCCCGCACGAGGTCGATGATGATCGGAATCATGTTCGGGGTGATGCTGTAGTTGCTCTGCTGCTGGGCAGTCGGCGTGCTGGGCGTGCCCGGCATCGTGGGGCGCACCACCACGCCGGCCGGGATGTTCGGGGGCCTGACCTCCGGCTTTCGCCTCAAACGTGCCGAGAGCGTCGAAAGCCGCACGGCGTAGATCCCGATGTTGTATAGCTGCGCGGTGCGCAGGCTCTCTCCCAAGCCGATCCGGCTGCCGTTGTTCTGCGACTCGGAGATCAGAACGATGACCTTGCGGTGGTTCTCGGGTCGCTTCAGCAGCATGCGGATCGCCGAATAGGTCACGTCGGCCATTGCCACGGCGGAGGTTCCGATGCGCATGGTCTTGAGGGCCTTGTCAATCTTCTTGGTGTCGTTGGTGAAGTCCTGCATCAGCTTGACGCGGCTGTCGAACGTCAGGATCGCGGCCTCGCCGTTCGCGCCCAGCACAAGTTCCGTGAACAGGTAGGCCGATTTCCGGATATCGCCGAGGATCCCTTCCACGCGGTCGCTGGTCTGGACGCAAATGACCATCGATATCGGCAGGAAGCTGACGTCGAAGCCCACGATCCGCTGCTCCGCATCGTTATCGAAGATCGTGAAGTCCTCCTGGATCATGTCGTGGATGTAGTCGCCCTGTCGGCTGCGCACGGTGAGTGGTACCGTGACCTCCTCGATGTCCTCCAGGAAGATCGCGGGCTGGTCGGACTCGAAGAGCGTTTCCGGGTCGAACAGATCGCCTTCGTCCTGCGCGGACAGCCCCGCCGCTGACAGGACGAGCAGGATCAATAGCCAGGTACGGGGCCGGCTCGAACCGCAACAGGGCCGAAGCATCGCGCGTGCCATCCTTAGTGTCGCCTACGCGGTGCCGGCGCGGCTCCCTTCCCGTTCCGAGCCACGGACGTAGCTGCCGCTCTTGCCCCCGGTCTTCTCGACGAGGACGACTTCCCGGATCTCGATTCCCTTATCGAGAGCCTTGCACATGTCGTAGACCGTGAGACTGGCGACGGCGGCGGCCGTCATGGCTTCCATCTCGACACCGGTCACCGCAACGGTCGAGGCCGTGGCGGTGACCGCCACGCCATCGCTCCGCACTTCTGTTTCAATATCCGCATGGGTTAGCGGAAGGGGATGGCAGAGAGGAATTAGCTCGGCTGTCTTCTTGGCCGCCTGGATGCCTGCGATGCGGGCCACCTCAAGGGGGTTTCCCTTGGGGTTGTCCGGCAGCGCCGCTAGCACTTCCGGACGGATCTTAACGAATGCCCGGGCGGTCGCCGAACGCCGTGTGGCGGGCTTGGAGCCGACATCCACCATGGACACGGCCCCAGCCTCGTTGTAGTGGGAAAGTCCGCTCAAAGCCGCATTACCTCGATCAGGTCTCCCGCGTCCCATGACGCTCGGGTTTCCGAGGCCACCACGAGGCAATTCGCCCTGGCGAAGGCTGTCACGTCGCCCGATCCCTGGCCCCGGTCCAGCCGGACCGTCGAGTTCTCGTACTCACCCTCGAGCCTCGCTCCGAGAAAGCGGGTCAGCACTGGCTTGTGCCGGAACGGCGCAGCCAGCGCGGCGCGTCGGAACCGCAAGGGTGAGTCGGTCGACCCTCCCAGGAGGTCGACGGCGATCGACGCGAAGACCTCGAACGTCACCATGGTCGAGAGCGGGTTTCCCGGCAGCCCGAAGACCGGCGTTCCGCCGACCCGGCCGAACACCAGGGGCTTGCCCGGCTGGATGCGCACGGTGGTGAAGAAGATCTCGGCGTCGAGCCCCGACAGGACTTCCTCGACCAGGTCGTGCTTGCCCATCGACACGCCTCCGGAGAGCAGCAGGATATCGCTGCGCAGGCCGTCCTCGATGAGACGTCGCGTCTCGTCAAGGCGATCCCGGGCGATCGGCAGGATCCGCGGCAACCCGCCCCGCCGCCTGACCTGGGCTGCGAGGGAGTGGGCGTTTGAATTCCGGATCTGGAAGGGCTCCGGTCGTGCGTCGACTGGCAGGACTTCGTCTCCGGTCGAGAGGATTGCGACATCGGGCCGCCGGCACACGGGAACCTCGGAGCAGCCGACCGTGCCGAGAAGCGCGATCTGGGAGTATCCGATGCACCGGCCGGCGGGCATCACGAGCTGCCCTTCCTTCGTCTCGGATCCGGCCATGATCAGGTTCCTCCCCGAGGCGACCGAGTTGTGCAGCGTGACCCGCGATCCATTCCGGCTCGAGTGCTCCACCATGACCACGGCGTCCGCGTTTTCCGGACCGGGGGCACCGGTCATGATTTCCACGGTCTGTCCGGGCTGGAGCTTGAACCGCGAAGGCTCGCCGGCCCGCGTCTCGCCAATCAGGTCGAGGTCGGCCGGCACCTTAGCCACGTCGGCGGCGATGACGGCAAATCCGTCACGCGCCGACCGGTTGAATGGCGGATAGTCGCGGTCCGCGAGAATGTCCTGTGCCAGGATCCGGCCGTCGGCCTCGTCCAGTGGCACGGTTTCGGTCCGTGGCAGCAGCCGGTGCTCCTGCAGGCGCTCGAAAATGACGGCGCGGGCTTCGTCGAAGCGCAACGGAGGCATCGGAGAAGGCCGGCTCGCGTGGCGAGGCCTCGGCCTTTGAGAGTTTCGCATAACTGCGCAACGAGGTTTCGGCCACTCCGGAGAGGGATTGGCGCTGCAGCACCGCCAGCCTCGAAAGCCGGGGCGAGGAGCGTTTCCGCCCGGGGCGAAAGCGATTCGTCAGTCGGCCAGGGCCGTCCCGGAAACGTGGCTCGGGCTTCCGAAGTGCGCAGCGAGCACGTCGTAGCCGAAGTCACCTTCGAAGTCCCGCCAGACCGCGTGGCTGTGGTTGCTCTGGTTCTGGGTGTTCGCGTACTCGATCAGGAACGTCGGCGACTGGATGCGGTAGTAGTTCCCGGCGAGGTGCCGGTTCTCGGTGGTCTTGCTGCCGATCTCGACCGGCTTGGCGGCCGGACGCTCGATATCGCCCGCCCACCCGAAGTACAGCTCCTCGCGCGACGCATCGCGGGCGGCCTTCATGCGCCGGGCGGCGATCTCGGGCGGCATCGTGTTCGCGTATTCCGCGATCAGGGCGAGCAGGTCCGCATACTGTTCCTCGCTCATGGCGGAAGCCGGCAGGCCCTGCGGGTCACCGTCCAGCTTCGCCCGCTTGTCCGCCAGCGTGACGATGTCGTACGGCGCCTGCTTGTCGAATATCGCGTTCTCCTGCTTGGCCGGAGCCAGCGACTTGATGAAGGCCCGCGCGAGATCCTCTTCGCGCTCGAGGGCGCGCATGCCCTTGTGCAGGCCCTGCGCCACCTCGTGCGGGTTGGCGCCGAGGAATGTCGGGCTGGCGGCGACGAGCTCGCCGTTTCGGATCACGTAGTGCAGGGAGACGTGATGGCCTTCGACGCGCCAGCCCCAGTCACCCGTCATGGACGGCTTGCCGAAGACGGTGAAGTGGAACCGCTCCGTGTCCCGGTAGCCGGTGTGGTCGTCCTCGATCACGCGCACGATCTCCTCGAGAGCCATGACGCTCATCGTCTTGACGAACCCGGCTCGCCCGAGGCCCGTGCTGAGCAGGCCGTATGCGAGATGCTTCTGCTTGGGCTCCATGTCCTTGAAGGTGATCCCGTTCCGGACGTACCCGTACTCGTCGGCGAATCCGGTTTCCGGGAAGTAGTGCCAGTTCGTGCGCTCTTCGGCGTCCATCGAAAAGACGGTTCCCATCTTCTGCATGCGATTCAGGGATTCGAGGAAGCGGTTGGCGGCGTCCGCCATCAACGACTCCGTCGTGGCAGCCTGATATGCCGCTGCCGCCGCAAGCGAGAACGCCGCGACAAGCAGCGCGCGAGAAATTCGAACTCGGGTCACTAGACACCTCCTGGGCACAGCGCCTCTTGGATTATAGCCGCGCAACCGCGACCTGATGACGCTCCGGTCGCTATATTGGCGGGTGCCCATGACGCACCGCCGAATGCCGCACGTAACGCGGTCGTCCCTTCTCTCAGATGCGCGCGCCGCAGCGGTTGCCGTTTCGTCCGCGGCGCTGCTGGCGGTCGTTCCCTGCGGCCTGGGTCAGACCAGGGCATCGCAGCTGGAGGAGATTCTCGGCGAGCCGCTGATTTCCCAGGAAGTCGTCAAGTACCAGCTGAGCCGCTACCTGATGACCCGGGTGCCGCTAGCGCCCAAGCCCGCCACGGCAGACGAGTGGACCCAGGAATCGAAGCAGATCCGGCCAAAGCTCCTTTCGACGATTCTGCACGGCTGGCCGCGCGAGTGGGTCGAGAGTCCGCTGGCCGTCGAGGACGCTGGCGTAGTTGAGGGTGCGGGTCCGGGGTACGGCATCCGCAAGCTACGGATCGAGGTCATACCGGGACTGCAGATCGCAGCGCTCCTTTACGAGCCGGAGGTCGCATCGAGCCCCGCGCCCGCAATTCTGAACGTCAACGGACACATCTACGGGATGGGCAAGGAAATCGAGTACAAGCAGAAGCGCTGCATCAACCAGGCCAAGCAGGGCATCTACGCACTCAACCTCGACTGGCTGTATTTCGGCGAACTCACGCATCCGGAGAACCAGCACTGGTTCGGCGCCCACCTCGACCTCGTGGGCGCCAACGGCATCGGCCTGTTCTACCTCGCAGCGAGGAGGGGCCTGGACTACCTGCACGCGCATCCCGATGTGGACAAGGACCGGATCGGAATGACAGGCCTCTCCGGAGGCGGCTGGCAGACCGTGCTGCTGAGCGCGCTGGACGAACGTGTCCGCGTGGCCGTTCCGGTCGCCGGTCACTCCTCTCTCGTGTCTCGGATCGAGGATTTCGGGTCGGGGGATATCGGGGATTGGGAGCAAAAGGGCAGCGATGTGCTGTCCGAGTTCGAGTACACGCACTTGACGGCCTTGGTAGCGCCCCGGCCCCTGCTACAGATCCACAACGCGGAGGACATCTTCCGGTCGCACCGGGTCAAGCCGGGCACCTTTGACGCGCTGGCGCCCATCTGGGACCTGTACGGAGCCCGCGAGGACTTCCTGTTCCACGAAAACTTCGATCCCGCCGACCACAACTACCAGGCCGACAACCGGCTTCAGGCGTACCGGTTCTTCGCGCAACGGTTCGGCTTGGCCGCGGTCGAGCGGGACCTGCCTGTCGGGGACGAACTCAAGACGGCCGCCGAGCTCGAGGTTGGGTTGCCGGAGGACAACCTGACGATTCTCGGAGTTGCCCGCAAGCTTGCCGCTCGAATCGAGCGAGACGCGATCCCGCTGGATCCTGTGGAGCGCAAGGCCTGGGCCGCCGAACAGCGCGAGGTGCTCCGTGACACGCTCCGCCACAGCCCCGTCGCGGTCGAGCACGCGTGGTTCCTGTCTGGAACCAGGATGAAGGGCCTCGACACACGGTCGTACCGGTTCGATTTCGACAACGGCCTCAGCGCGACCGGCGTCCTCCTCGCGGCGATCGAGGGAGGATCCGAGCCACGGCCCGCAACGATCCTCCTCCATGACGAAGGCAAGGCCGCTGCCGCGGCGGCTGCTGCGGACAGGGTCAATCGCGGGGAAAGGGTTCTCGCCGCGGACCTGATCTTCACCGGCGACGCCACGCTGCCCGGCAACCGACCCGAGCGCAACATCCAGGTGCTCGCCGCGATCGGCGAGCGCCCGCTCGGCATTGAGGTGGCGCAGCTGCTGGCGCTCGGGGACTGGCTGGGCCCCGGGGCGAGACTCGAAACCCAGGGCAACCGGAGCCAAGTCGCTGCCTTGGCGGCAGCGGCGCTGTCGCCCGGCTCTTTCTCGGAGGTGGTCATTCAGGGCGGACTAGAGTCACTGGAGACGATTCTGGAGGAGCCGATCCGCCACCTGGATGCACCGGATCTGTTTTGCTTCGAACTCCTACGCCATTTCGATGTCGACTGGCTGCTAGCTCTCTCGCGCACCGAGTGACGGCCCAGGGCCCCTAGCTCGCCATCATCTCGTCCCAGGTCACCTCGGTCCTGCGGTCGATTGCCATCTGGCCGAGCAGGGCCGTCAGCGTGCTCTCGGCGCCGCGGACGCCGGTGTTCGCAGGCTTGCCTTCGCGGATCCGTCCGAAGAACTCCTCGAGCGCGTCAATCGTGATGTCATGCGGCGAGCGCTCCTCGACGATGTCGTTCCGGCCGCGGAAGTGCTTCCAGTATCCTCGGGCGGTCTCGACCACGCCGTCCTGGCAGAAGTAGCGCTCGTAGACCTCCCTGTAGAACGAGGGCGACAGGTACGAGCCCACCATGTTGCCCTGCACGTTTCCCGGGTAGTCGTAGGTCACGTTCAGGTGATCGAGCAGATCGCCGGCTTTTATCACGGACCGGCCCCCCGTGCCGATCGCCTTGATCGGGTGGGCGCCGACGAACCAGTTCATCGCGTCGATGTTGTGGCAGAAGGTCTCGGTGATGATCTCCCCGTACGTGGCCCGCCACAGCTTCCACTGCGCGAGCTTCTCCGTCTCGTTGCTCGGTGGGGGCAGGACCGGCTCCTTGCCGGTCATTCCGCTCTTGAGGAAGTGCGAGTGAACCAGGTTGATCTTGCCGATCTCGCCCGAGTCAATCAGCTTCTTCGCCGCGTGGTAGACGTCTCCGTGCCGCTGCTGGTAGCCGAAGGTGATGTTGAGTTCCCTCGGGGCCGCGTCCGCCAGCCGCATCACCTTCTTGGCACCGGCAACATCCGCCGCCGCGGGCTTCTCGATGTAGATGTGCTTGCCCGCCTTGATCGCCGCCTCGAAGTGGTCCGGATGCATGTAGACAGGCGTTGCGATGATGACCGCGTCGACATCGCTGCCTAGGACCTCGTTCATGTCCCTGGTGAGCTGGACACCGTCCAGCGACACCTTCTCCCAGGCGCGCTTGACCGAGGCGTCCGAGACTTCCGCGGCCGAGACGAGCCTTGCCTGGGGCATCGAGGACAGATGCCTTGCGTGACTGCTTCCGCGGCCCCCGAGGCCGATGATGCCGACCGTGACCGCGGAGTTCGCCGCGCTCGAAGCCACGGCCGAAAACGGGACGATCGCCGCGGATCGCATCAGTCCCCGTCGCGTGAGAGATCCTGCCTTCATGGGTTCTATCCTCCGCCCCGAGTATACAGACCGCCGGCAGGGCCGGTCTTGTCACCGAGTTGAAAGGCGTTTGGTATTCTGTGGGATTCGGGCCCGGTGGGGGCGGATGGCGAGGAGACGGATTTGGACCAAGGAAAGCTGACGATCACCGACTCCCGCACTGGCCAAGACTACGCACTTTCGATCAAGGACTCCTCGGTTCGCGCGATCGAGTTGCGTCAGATTCGCGAGGACCCCGGCGAGTTCGGGATGCTGAGCTACGATCCCGGCTATACGAACACGGCTTCCTGCACGAGCCGCATCACCTATATCGATGGCGGGAAAGGGATTCTCCGCTACCGGGGCTACCCCATCGAGGAACTCGCCGAGCGTTGCACTTACACCGAGGTGGCGTACCTGCTGCTCAATGGCGAGCTGCCGACGCGCCACGAGCTGGAAGCTTGGAACCAGGAGGTCATCGAGCATTCGCGGGTCCACGAAAACGTCAAGAAGTTCATGGACGGTTTCCTCTATGACGCGCATCCAATGGGAGTCCTGGTCAGCACTGTCGCTGCGCTCTCGACCTACTACCCCGAGGCCAAGCAGATCGGGAGCCGGAGCAACAGGCGCCTCCAGCAGGTCCGCCTGGTCGGAAAGATCCCGACCATTGCCGCCTACGTGTACCGCAAGAGCCTGGGCTACCCGTATCCCGACCCGGACTGGGAGCTTTCCTACACCGAAAACTTCATTCACATGCTGTGGAGCGGTACGCGGAACCAGCCCCGGCGCGAGGATGCACGGGTGCTGGCCAGGGCCCTCGACAAGCTGTTCATTCTTCATGCGGACCATGAGCAGAACTGCTCGACATCGACGATGCGGCAGGTCGCGAGCGCGAATTCCGACCCGTTCGTCAGTTTGGCCGCGGCGGCATCGGCCCTGTACGGCCCGCTGCACGGCGGAGCCAACGAGGCTGTGCTCCGGATGCTGGACGAGATCGGGTCGATTGACGGCATCCCGGAGTTCCTGAGGCAGGTGAAGGCCGGGGAGCGTCGGCTGATGGGGTTCGGGCATCGTGTCTACAAGAACTACGACCCCCGGGCGAAAATCGTCCGAAGCGTCGCGGAAGAGGTTTTCGACGTCACCGGCAGGAATCCCAAGATCGACCTCGCCAAGGAACTCGAGCGCATCGCGCTGGAGGACGACTACTTCGTCAAGCGGCGGCTCTATCCGAACGTGGACTTCTACTCGGGCATCATCTACCAGGCGATGGGCTTCTCTCCCGAGATGTTCACGGTGCTGTTCGCGCTCGGTCGCGTGGCGGGTTGGCTGGCCCACTGGGAAGAGTTCATGGCGGACCCCGAGAAGAAGATCGCGCGGCCGCGCCAGATCTATCTCGGCCCGGAAAAGACGGACTTCGTGCCACTGGACGATCGCCTCGGCAGGGCCCGGAACGAGTTCGCCTAGTCCGAGGAGTCCTGCTCCCGGTCGGCGCCGGGGCTCTCCCAGGGCAGGCGGCCGTTGCAGCGGTCCCTGTAGAACGGCCCCGGAAGCTCGACTTCCGCCACGACTGTGCCGGGCAAGCGCTGCATCGTCGCGCTGTCAAAGACCATCGCCCAGTACGCGTTCGCCGGCCCCATTCGATTCCAGGCGCTTGCTCGGGCGTCGCCTTCCGCCGAGGGGAAGGACGCGTAGAGGCTCTCCCTCCGGACGGGTTTGCGGAGGCCCTGGAAGTACCAGGGCTGGGTCACGAGCTCGCCTTTCGGCTGCGCCCCGCCCGTACCCCACCGCAGGCGCAGGGCCGCCACTGGCATGTCGGCCAGGGACGTGCCGGTGGAGAACCCGCCGTAGAAGCCCGCGGCATGGTACAGGTTCGAACTGGCGCGGGACACGGTCGAGGAAAACTGGCTCGCTCCCAAAGTGGCGGTCACGGACCCTTCCGTCGTGGGATATCCCAGAATTTCCCGGCCGAATTCCGAGCCCGCGATCGCTCCCCGGACGTGCGAGACGGCGTACCAGAACCGCTTGCCTTCCACTACGCACTGGGCGAAGAGCCAGGCCTCGTCGAGGCCGGGGTCGTCCAGCCCTCGCACTGACATGACCCGCACGACGGCGGTGTCGGGCGCGACACACGGCGGCGGGAGGAGAGACTCCACCGAGGCGCTTGCCACGGACACGTCGACGGCAACCAGCATGACGCCGGACAGGCGGACCTCGCGACGGTCACGGTACGCGTCCAGGTCCGCCGGTTCCAGGTAGGAGGTGTCGGCCAGGCCGGCACCCGGCGAGCCTGCCGGGTAGTTCCTGAGGGAGAACGGTTCGAACGACTTGGCGTCCATCTCGTGCGCGAGCTCTCCGCTACGAGCTTCGGAGCCTGACACGGCACTGGCCGACACGGGGCCCGAGGCGCCCAGCCTCGCTAGCCACCTGTCCAGAGATCCCGTCGTCGCGACTGCGTCCAAGGGAAGCCGTCGCGAAACCGTGTCGCCAGACGGAGCCAGCACCCAAAGTTCCACGGGACCGTCGAGCGGCCCCTGCCTCCAGTCGGCATGCAGGGCGTGCCTGAAAGTCACCCACGGAAGTCCGGGCTGGCCCTGAGCCGGTTCTTCTGGGGGTGTGGCGGGGCGAGCCGAATACGCGGTCCTGCCGGCGACGCCAAGCGACCACCGGTCCCCGTCCCATTCCACGCGGCCCGGGAACGCCGGCAGGCGCAGCATCTCCCTGCACCTCCAGTAGTTCCGTGGGTCGCCGGTCCACATCGCCAGAGGGAGCAGGCACGGTTCCCCGTCCAGGGTGACCCTCAGTCCCAGGCTGCAGCGTGCACCCTCCGCCGTCGCTCCGATTTCCGCAATGAGCCTTGGAGGCGATTCGAGCTCCAGCGGCGGAGGGACCTCGGGCGGCGAAGAGGTTTCGTACTCGAGCCGCAGGCCAGCAGGGGAGTCCGAGCCGGCAGCCAGTCCGGGCCATGCGACGCGAGCGGCCGCGCCGGCTGCGAGGAAGCGACGCCGAGTGATCACGCAACCATTGTGCAGCACGAAATTGCGCGGCTTCGTGTATTCTGAAGGCAAGAGCGGCCCGGGCCGCTCCCGTCGCGGCTAGAGCCGCTACCTCTTCGCGACGGCATTCCGATGCCGACGTAGCTCAGCTGGTTAGAGCGCCTGATTGTGGATCAGGAGGTCGATGGTTCGACTCCATCCGTCGGTACCAATTCCCTTCCAGCCGCTTCCAAGGGCCTGGCGGGATGTGCAGGTCGTGCCAGCGACCGCTCAATTCGCGCCCTTGGACTTCCGGGAAGCCTCGAACTCCTGCCGGGTCTTGTCGTCCGGCGGGTATACGCCGTAGATCGACCGCCCTTCGAGCAGCAGCTTCCTCTGGAAGCTCTCGAGGTCTTCCTTGGCGAGCGCGGCGTCCACGACCTCGCTGGCAACCGCCGCCGGAATGACGAGGATTCCGTGGCGCTCGCCAAGCAGGAGATCCCCCGGACGAACCGTGACGTTGCCGATCCGAACCGGGACCTGGTAGTCCACGCTCATCAGGTTGGGCCGCACGGACGAGGCCTGGCCCCGACGCTGGTAAACCTGTAACGGCATTCCGGCGATCTCCGGCACGTCCCGGATGGCGCCATCCACGATCAGGCCGGTCCCGCCGCGCGCCAGGAAACGAACGGTCGTGATCTCACCCGAAACCGCAGAGCGGGTGTCGCCTCCTGCATCGAAGACCAGCACGTCGCCAGGCTCCGCTTCCTCTGCCGAAACGTAGTTCAGCTGCTTGCGCTTGGAGTAGATTTCCTCGCGAAGGTCGGGTCTCGTCGGCAGGTACCGGATGGTCCGGGCCCGGCCGACCAGACGCCGTTCGGGATGCAGCGCTTCCAGCTCGTTGATGAAACAGTGCTCGTAGCCCTTCGCTGCCAGTTGTGACCACACGGCCTCCAGGGGGGCCCGCGCGAGCTTCCGGAACAGGTCGCGGTCGGCTGCGTTGAGCCGTTCCAGCACGTATTGGCTCAGTTCCCTCTTGGGAGGCTTGATCTCCAAAGTCGACTGGGCTGTCAGAGCGGAGACGGAGAAGATGGCAAGGAGCAGTTGGGGGCGCATGGGCCAGCGGTCCCGACGCTGTTCGGGCGGGCGAAGTGTACCGCAGCGAGCGGGTTGTGGCAAGCACCCACGGGACGCCGCGCGACGCTTCTTGAGCGAACGCCCCTTCCGCCGTTGCTTACATCGTTGGAACGCCCAGCAGAGTCATCGCCGCCTTGAATATCCCGAACAGGCCCTCGCCTGCGACGAGTCCCGAAGCGACCGCGAAGCTGAGTTTCTTCGCGCTTTCCGGGCTGGTTCGCTGCCATGCCACCAGGACGAGAGAGCCGAAGAAGATCACCAGCGAGTAGAACGCCTGGACGATGAACGCTATGCCGAAGGCGAGCCCGCTCGGCAGGTATGGTGCCAACGCCGGAACGCGCCGGAGGATGGGCAGGAGCACCCCGAAGGCGGCGCCCGCCGCCACCGCGACTTCGGCCTGCGGCGGCAAGGCCCCGAGCCCTTGGGTCAGCAGTTCGGCCATCGCCTTCCACGCAAACGCTGCCGGGGCCGGCAGCTGCTCCCCGCCGAGCGGGTATGCGGCGGTGACAAGCAGATAGGCCGGCACGCAGAAAACCACGCCGGCACCGATGCCCCAGAGCTGGGCGATGAATTGGCGTCGCGGCGAAGCACCGAGCAGCCTCCCGGTCTTGAGGTCCTGCATCATGTCGGCCGACTGCGAGGCCCCGGCACCGGTGATAGCGGCGGCCATCAGATTGGTGCCGATGCTTCCCGGCGCCACGCCTCCGTAAACCAGTTGCGTGACCTTGCCCATGCCTCCCACCGGATTGATGTCGGTCTCGCCGGTGGAACGCACGGCCACCGCGGCGAGCGCGAATGAAAGGATCAGGGCGAGGACCGTCAGGTGCGGCGGAATGTCGAACAAGTACCAGGCGACCACCGTCGTGCCGGCAGCGGCGACTGCAAGTCCATTGCGCCACCACGTCGTCGGGATTCGCTCGGCCCCGGACTCGCTCGAGCCCAGGATCCGCCCCCCCCGGAAGGTGCGCACGAACGTGCGCCAGTTAAGTGCCAGGGCCGTGAGTGCCTCGGACACCATGATGGCTACTCCAGGCCAGAGCAACCAGCCGCGCGGGCCGTCCGTGTAGCTCATAATCGCCCCGGGAGCCCACCCGTTTGCCTGCACCCATGGGCCGAGAATTCCCCACGCGACCACCGCTCCGAGCGCCAGGCTCGCACCGACTCGCGGGCCGATGAGGATGCCTGCGCCGAACAGCATGGGTCCGAAATACAAGCGGAATCCCCACGCGGAGGCCACGGCCAGGGCCGACACGCCGAACACCTCCATCGGAGGCATTTCCAGCTGCGGAACAAAGTAGGTGACCAGCGTGAAACCTCCGGCCGCTGCCCCCGCCCACAGCAGCGCCCGCGCCTTGTCGACCGCTTCCCGCGCCTTGGCGAACATGGCCAGGATGGTTTCCGCCGTGGCCGTGCCGGTGGGGAACCGAAGCTTGTCGACCTCGATCATCTGTCGCCGAAGCGGCACAGCGAAGAAAACGCCCAGATAGGCAACCGAAAGCCCCCACAGCACCAGGCCCTGGACCGGGATCTCGAAGCCGAGCAAGCCCATCGCGGGGACAGGGGCCAAGAGCCCGGCAGCGGATGCCATCGTGCCCGCTGCCGAACCCGACGTCTGGGTGATGTTGCACTCGAGGACCGACAGCGAGCGCCCGATCGCCATGAACAGGGCGAATCCTAGAATGGCTGCGATCAGCGATCCTCCGAACGACCACCCGATCTTGAGGCCCATGTAGATGTTCATGCAGGAGATGACGCCTCCGAGCAGGCAGCCCGCGACGATGGACCGCGTCGTCAGCTGGCGCTCTCCCGCCTCAGGCCTGTAGATCTGCTCGGGGACTTCGGCAACGGCCGATTCGACGTTCTCATTCATGAATATCCGTGTGTGCTGCCTTGCCGGACAGCGTGTTGTGCCACAGCCTAACAGAACCCGCCGTTGCGCCCGAGGGTGTCTGATAGACTCGGGATATCTCGTTGCCGATGCAGGCTATTTCCACTGAAACGGTCACCCAGGCCGAACCGCCGCTCGCGGCCAGGCTCACGACCTCCGAGTTCGTCACCCAGTGCCGCGACACGATGATCCCCCTTGCCGGGTCGCTGGCCTATTTCTCGATTATTCCGATTGACGACAAAGAGACCGAGCGCCTGATTCTCGACCCGACCAGCGCCTTTCCTCCGCGGCTCTCGGAGATCATCCCCAATCTCCGGCTGATCCTTGTCCCGTACCTGGAATCCGACACTTCGGACGGGGCAGAGAACCCCCGCCACACGATCGTCTTCCAGCCTCCGCCAGACGAGAAGCGCTGCCTCGCCGCCTTCCACGGATCCAACGGGGAAAACTACCTGTTCCTCGCCATCCGGGACGAGGGGCTGTTCGACGCGCACGTGCTTCTTTACCGGAATCTCGCCGCCAAGATCATTTCCCTCGCCGGCGACGAATTCTCGGAGCCGTTCTATGCCATGGTCAATTCGGAGCTTTCCAAGCGGATTCGGGGAGAGGTCTTCGAGAACGCCTGGCAGTTGAAGAAGGAATTGCAGTGTTACCGGGGCGACGCGGAAGGAATGGCCAACGTTCTGGCACGGTACCAGCGTCAGGCCCTCGAGGACACGCTGATGCTCTACCTGCACGGGCTCTGCTGCGACATCGACCTCGACCGCGGGCCCAAGCAGCTGCCCAGCAAACTGATCCGCGCGAGGCTCATGCTGCTCAGGTCCCAGCTGCCCCCGCCCGAAGGCATCGCCCTCTTCCCCGAAGAACTTCCGGGAGCCTAGGAGATGTCGGGCGCCGGCCCGGATCCCTCGCAACTCGAGCACGAGCTCTCCGAACCCGGAGGTGAAGACGTCGCCTTGATGAGGCGACTCGATGGCGACATCCTTATTCTCGGCGTCGCCGGCAAGATGGGGCCGACTCTTGCCTTGCTCGCCCGCAGGGCAGCGGACCTGGCAGGCGTGCCGAGGAAGGTATGCGGGGTGGCCCGGTTCAGCAGCGGCGAGGTCCAAGCGAAGCTCGAGGCGCGGGGGATCGACACGATTCGAGCTGACTTGCTGCATCGCGATGATGTCGAGGCGCTCCCGGATGCCAGGAACGTCGTCTTCATGGCGGGCCAGAAGTTTGGCACGATCGGTGCTCCCAGCGCGACGTGGGCCGCCAACGCCTACATGCCGGCTCTCGTTGCGGAGCGCTTTCAGGGGTCTAGGATCGTCGCGTTCTCCAGCGGCAACGTGTATCCCTTCAGCGACGTGGACGGGCGAGGCCCAACCGAGGCAGGAATCCCGGATCCGGTCGGCGAGTACGCCCAGTCGGTGCTGGGCCGGGAGCGGCTGTTCGAGCACTTCAGCGAACGCTTCGGCACACCGGCATCGATCATGCGCCTGAACTACGCAGTCGAGCCGCGATACGGCGTCCTGCGGGATCTCGCCGACAAGATCCGTGCGGGCCGACCGGTCGACCTTGCCATGGGCCATGTCAACGTGATCTGGCAGCGTGACGCCAATTCGATTGCGCTGCGCCTGCTCGAGAGATGCTCGTCGCCGCCATTCGTGCTCAATGTCACCGGCGCAGAGCGGCTGAGCGTGCGGACTCTGGCGGAACGCTTCGGAGAGGCATTCGGAACCAGGACCGTCTTCCGCGGCTCGGAGGAGCCGACCGCCCTGCTCAGCGACGCCTCGCTCTGCCGGTCACTGTTCGGCCCACCGTCGGTCACGCTCGACGAGATGGTCGAGCGCGTGGCCGACTGGGTTCGGCAAGGCGGTGCCGGACTGGACAGGCCGACTCATTTTGAGGAGCGCAGCGGCCGATTCTAACTCCTCGTGCGGCGGTGATACCAGCCTACCCCGGGGGCCGCGAGATAATCTGCTCGCGGCACCTCTGGGCTTCGCGGTGCGCGACCTTCAGCGTGTCCTCGACGTGGACGGCCAGCTGGCGCATGTAGGCCTTGATCGTCGCGACCCCGTCCGAATTGCGATTCCGGACCGAATCCAGCACATCTGCGACCGCGCTGTTGTAGTAGCGCCTGACACCTCCGGTGACAGACGAAAGCAGCGTGTCGACGCGGTCGAGCCATAGGTATGTGTCAACCGTGTAGGTGAGGGATTCCGGTTCCCTGCCGAGCGCCATCGCCGACAGCTTGACCTGTTCCATCTCCTCTATCAGCGTCGCGTGCTGCTCGACGTAGGCCTGCGGCGCGCCGTCCTGAATCCATTCCCGAGGGCGCAGTTCCATGATCACCTTGCCGGCCGTGTCGACGTTCTTGACGATGCTCTGCGCAAGCTCCTCCACTTGCCAGCGCGGGATCATTCCTCCGTCCTGCGGCGAGGCGAGCGAAACGGACACGAGGGCGAGCATTGAGGCGCGAAGCAAGGACACTGCCCCAATCGTACAAGAGCCCGAATGCCCAATCAGGAGCCGCGGGCGGGGCCCGGCTTCAAACCCGTCGGGGCAGCCGGCACCGAGCGGAACGCGTATGATTTCAGGTGGGGCTGCGGAATGCTTCGCACAGAGATTCTATGCTTCGCACTGACGGCGCTGGCGCTCGCGGCATCGGCGCAGCAACCGGAGAACTACGAGCATTTCGAGAAGCACATCCGGCCGCTCCTTGCCGAGAAGTGCTACATGTGCCACAGCGCCGAGACAATGGCGCAGGGCGGCCTGACGCTTGATTCCAAGGAGGGAGTGCTTCGGGGAGGGAGCCGCGGGGCGGCGCTGGTTCCCGGCGACCCAGGAGGCAGTCTTCTTGTCAGGGCTGTCTCGTACGCCTCCATCGAGCTGATGATGCCGCCGGCCGGCCGGCTATCGGACCAGGAAATCGAGCACATCGAAGCCTGGGTCCGCATGGGCGCCCCGGACCCGCGGACGGAGGTGGCCGTTCACCGGGAAGCCGAGGAAGAGGAGGGAATCGACCTCGCTGCGGGCATGCAGTTCTGGAGCTTCCGCCCCGTGGGCAATCCGGCCCCGCCCGCCGTCACGGACGAATCCTGGATACGGAACGACATCGACCGGTTCGTGCTTGCCCGGATGGAATCGGCGGGCCTGGGCCCGGCCGGCGACGCGGACCCTCTGACCCTGCTGCGTCGCATCACGTTCGACCTGACCGGCCTGCCGCCGACACCGCGCGAAATCGATGCCTTCATCGCGGACACGAGCCCTCGCGCCTACGAGCGGGTTGTCGCGAGGCTGCTCGGCTCGCCGCACTACGGCGAGCGCTGGGGGCGCCACTGGCTTGATCTCGTGCGCTGGGCCGAAACCAACGGCCACGAGTTCGACAACAACAAGCTCGATTCATGGCGCTACAGGGATTACGTCATCGAGTCCTTCAACACCGACTTGCCGTACGATCAGTTCCTCCGGGAGCAGATCGCGGGCGACCAGCTCCCGGCGAGGCTGTCCGCGGACGGCACGCACTACGTCAACCCGATCGCCTCCGGCATGTACTGGCTGTGGGAGGTCCTGAATTCGCCGACGGATTCGGTCAAGGCCCGGGCCGACCAGATCGACAACCAGATCGACGTGCTGACGAAAGCCACCCAGGGGCTGACCGTTGCTTGCGCGCGCTGCCACGACCACAAGTTCGACCCGATCCCGACCGCGGACTACTACTCCCTGTTCGGCATCCTCAACTCGACCCACATCAGCGAGGTCTGCATCGACTCGCCCCGCCGGGAGCGCGAGATCCGCGACATCTCGGCCCGCATCGCCGAAGTGAACCACGGTATCGATGCGCTGCTGCAACCAGCTCGCGAGCGCGGGACCCGAACGGTGGCGGAGCGGCTGGTCTCGGCGGCTGGCGAGATCGCTTCGGACGAGCCCTCGGACCTCGGAGCGGAGCTGCAGTACGCACTCGGCGAGCCGAGCCACTGGCTCTACCCCTTCGCGCGGGCCGCGGACGAGCAGGCCAAGTCTGACCCCGGGGACTTCGCAGACTGGATCAGCGAGCTGCGGGAGGAGATGGCGGACTGGAGTTCCAAGGCCCACCGCTCCCATCCGCTGTGGGCCGAGCGCGGCGACGAGATGTACGAGGACTTCGAGCAGGGTTTTGGGAACTGGAAGCCGAGCGGAGCGGCCTTTGGGGACGGTCCCGTTCGGGAGGTGCCGGCGGGGCAACGGCTCGGCGGATTCTCCGGACAGGCAATCGCGGCGTCTTTCGGCGGCGGAGCTGACTCCCTCGTAGGGACGCTGACGACGGAGAAGTTCCGCATGCCGGCCAGGTTCGTCCATGTGCGGCTCGCGGGTCCCGAGTACAAGCCGGCGCTTCGCGAGAACGCACCCGTCCGCTTCACGGTGATCGCCGACGAGCACAAGTCCGGCCATGCCATGGCCGACGGCAGCGGGCGCCTGCAGTGGCGGACGATCGCGATGACCAAGGAACGCGGCCGGATCTGCTCGATTGAGATCATCGACCGAGACCGGACCGGATCGATCGCGGTCGACCAAATCGTCTTCTCATCCAGTCCGAAGCCACCACCCATCGCCGGCCCGGTCCACCCGCGCGTGCTCGAGCTTGTGGGGGACGAGTCGATTGGGACGTTGGACGATCTGGCCCGTGCCTACCAGGGACTTGCCGCGCACCTGGCGGGCTCGCAGGATCTTGATCCGGAGGATAAGGCGCTTCTCGCCGGAATCCTCGGGCAGATGAACTCCGAGGACGCGGCCGAATGGCTCGAGGATTCGGAAACGACGCAATTCGAGACACTGACAGCCCGCCGCCGAGAGCTCAACGAGAGCGTTCCGGAATCCGCCTTCGCGATGTCCAGCCGGGACTGGATGCCTGAGGACTCGCCCATCCACGTGAGAGGCAACCACAAGAACCCGGGAGAGATCGCGCCTCGCCAGTACCTTCAGGTGATCGCCGGAACCGACCAACAGCCATTCCGCGACGGCTCCGGGCGCCTGAGCATGGCCATGCGGGTCGCGAGCCCGTCGAATCCGCTGACGCCGCGCGTAATGGCAAACCGCGTCTGGCAGCACCATTTCGGACGCGGCATCGTCCCCACCCCCGACGACTTCGGACGCATGGGAGAGCAGCCGTCGCATCCCGAGCTGCTCGATTACCTGTCCCGGCGATTCGTCGAGTCGGGCTGGTCGGTCAAGGAGCTGCATCGGATGATCGTTTCCTCCAGTACCTACCGGGCCAGCAGCACCGAATCGGATCAGGCGCAGGAAAGGGATCCCTCGAACCGCCTGCTGTCTCACTTCCCGGTCCGTCGACTCGAGGCGGAGGCCATCCGCGATTCCGTCCTCTCGGTCGCGGGGACGATCGATCGCACAGTGGGCGGCCCGGGTGTCAGTCCGCACATCAGCATCTACCAGGACGGGAGGGGAAAGCCGCAATCCGGACCTATCGACGGCCTTGGCAGGCGTAGCGTGTACCTGCAGGTCCGCAGGAACTTTCTTCCGCCGCTTTTCCTCGCATTCGACTACCCGCTGCCGATCTCGACGGCAGGCCGGAGGGGCGTGTCCGCAGTTGCGTCGCAGGCCCTCCTGATGCTCAACAACGAATTCATCAACGGTCAGGCCGCGGTCTGGGCCGACAGGGAACTGGACGCTCACGAGCAGGCTGAGGACCGAATCCGCAGCATGTACGTGCAGGCATTCGGCCGGGAGCCGGTCGAGAGCGAGATCGCGGAAATCGGACAGTTCCTCGACAGCCAGGCAGCGGCTCGCGGATCGGCGGGCGCCGACGATCCGGGAGTCTGGGCCGACTTGGCGCATGCGATCTTCAACACGGCGGAGTTTCTGTTCGTCCGGTAGGTCTGCCAACCGGAACGTACATCTCGCTCCCGGGAAGCCGGGCTTGATCGGCTATCCTGTACGGCGAGAGCGGAAGATGCTGCGCCTTCTCGCGATCTCGATCATCGCCGCCGGCACCAGCCTCGCCGAGCCGGTCCACAACCGTCTCTCCGACGCCGAGAAGCTCGCCGGCTGGCAGCTGCTCTTCGACGGCGCAACGTCGACGGGTTGGGAGGGCTTCCAAAACACGCCGTTTCCCGAGACGTCCTGGGCGATCGAGGACGGCACGCTCCGCACGCTTGCCGACAACAGCGGCGGCGACATCGTGACCGTGAGCCAGTTCGAGAACTTCGAGCTGGTCTTTGACTGGAAGCTGGTCAAGGGCGGCAACAGCGGGGTGAAGTACCTGGTCCAGAAGGCCTGGGCCAGCCCCGGCTACCGGCCGCACCTCAGCCCCGACGCCAAGCGCCGGGCGATGCTGCGAGCGACCGGTCCGGAGTACCAGCTACTAGATGATGACAATTTGAACCGCCGCAGGCCCGGATGGGAATATTCCAGCAGCGGGTCGCTCTACCTGCTCTACAAGCCCGCCGAGGGGAAGCCGGTCCGACCGGCCGGCCAATGGAACACGTCCCGGATCGTCGTGCGGGGCACTCATGGCGAGCACTGGCTCAATGGCGACAAGATCCTCGAGTACGAATTCAACTCGCCCGACTTCCTCAGGCGGGTCGAACGGACGAAGTTCAAGCGGGTGCCCGGCTTCGGATTCAAGGGTCCCGGGCACATCGCCCTGACCCACCACAACCATCCCGTCTGGTACCGCAACATCAAAATCCGGGCCGTCGAGGGTTCCCGCGTAAGCGACTACCTCCCCGGACGGCTGTTCGACCCGGACGGTCTCATACCCCCGCCGCCACGATTCCCGCAGCCAGGCGATCCCACGGTACCCGGCTCGAACGCCACCAGGTAATCGTCGAGGATCCCCCTGTGTCGAGAGCCGGTGACAACCGAGACTTGGCCGGGCTGATCATTCCAACGGCGGCTCAATCTGCGCGTTGATCCGGTCCCACTCCTTGCGGATACCCGTCGTGTCCGGGAAATCGGCGTCGATGACGCTGTGCAGCGCCTTCCCGCTCAGAACAAGGGGAGCTTCCTTCTCTGGTAGCCATGCCGCCAACTCCCGCTTGAGGTCCTGCAATGACGGGTCCCCCGCGAGATTGTGCCATTCCTGCGGATCGGTCGTGTGGCGATAGAGTTCCTCGCTGCCGTCGAAATAGCGGATGTAACGCCAGTCGACGGTCCGGACCGTGTAGTTTCCCCGACCCCAGGTCGTTATGGCCGGACTCGCCGTCCGGCGTACGGGGTCTTCCAGCAGCGGAACGAGGCTCTCGCCGTCAACGTAGGCGGGCTTCGGAACACCCGCGAGCTCGGCGAGGGTTGGGTAAATGTCGATGAGTGAGACGGGCTCGTCCGAGTGACGCCCGGTGGCGGCGTTCCCGCGGGCATCCCAAATGATGAACGGAACGCGCGTCGACTCTTCCCACAGCGAGAACTTCCGGAAGCTGCGCTTCTCGCCCAGGTGGTATCCGTGGTCGGACCAAAGCACGACGATCGTGCTGTCCTTGTAGGGGCTCGCGTCAAGGGCATCCAGCACAAGGCCGATATTCCAATCAGTCCACGCAATTGAGGCGAGATAGGCCCGTCGGACATCTTCCCAAGCGTTGTCCTGACGATACCGGAGATCATCCTTGAGCCGGACGTTTCGGCGCGCCGCCCAGGAGACGTCCTTCAGGTCATCGGCCTTCACCGGCGGCGCTTCGACGCCGTCCTTGAAGATGTCGAAGAACCTCCTCGGGGCGATAAATGGCAGGTGGGGCTTGTGAAAACCCACAGCGAGGAAGAATGGCCGGTCATGCTTGCGACTGAGAATCTCAACGCCGAATTGAGCCGTGACGTAGTCCCTGTGGTGCTCCAGGGGAGACGATGTCGGACAGAACGCCATCTTGCGGCTCGTTCCCTGGATGTAGCCGGCTTCCGGTTCGTAGACGAGCGGAGGAAGCGACGCAATCTTCCGTGCGTTGTGCTCGGTCCACTCCCGGCTGCCGCCCTCTCGCTCGTAAGTCCAAGCTGTGCCGTGATGGATTTTTCCGGAGGCATACGTTTGGTAGCCGTGCTTCTTGAAGTGTTCCGGCAGGCTGGTGTACCGGTCGATGGTCTCGGCGTCAATCTTGTCCGTGTCGTAGAACGGGTAGAGACCCGAATGAAACGGCTGCACTCCGAATAGCAGAGCGTTCCGGCTTGGGGAACAGCCCGGTGCCACGGTGTGAGCGTTGCGGAAATTGACGCCGCGAAGCGCCAGCCGGTCCATGTTGGGCGTCCTGGCTTGAGGGTGTCCCCCCAGGAAGCCTGTCCAATCATTGAGATCGTCGATCGCGATGAAGAGAACGTTGGGATGGCCAGCCCCGTTCAAGGCCTGTGCAAGGGCAAGGACCAGGATGGCTCTGGCGATGACTTGCATCTCGGATGATCCAACGTTAGCACCCTGTCTCTAAGAGCAGCCGGGATCCGCGAGCCCCTGGTCATTGGACTGCTTAAGGTAAGTCGAGGGGCAATTACGGGCGACCAAGCTGAGAGACTCAAGGGCGTGGCAGGAGCATATCGAGCTTCGGCGAACCCGTGAATTGAAAGCGCCTGCGACCGCGTCCATTCTAGCCATGTGCTGGGAAGTCGACGCTCTTTGGGGATCTCGTGAAAGGGGCGGCCGCCCCTGTGCCCGAGGAAATTGCTCGAGACGAGTCTTTAAGCCTGGCTGGGGCGCTGAACTACACACAAGAGATTAGAATGCCGCCCCCCTCCCCGCTAGCCCTCAAACGCAATTGGGCCTGTTGTTGACACAGGCTCGAAAATGCATGTATTGCATTTCAGATTGTATATACAATAAGAACTCGTGCAGAGTTGCTTCGCTTAGATGTACGAATGGGACGAGGACAAGCGGCGAGCCAATCTAGCCAAGCACGGAGTTGACTTTGCCGAAATGGATTCATTTGACTGGGAGACTGCCGTGGAAGCATTAGACAGCCGCCATGACGAGCCGCGCTGGGCAGCAATCGGATACATAGGCCTTAGGCTTCACGTGGTCTGCTTCGCCGTTCGCGAAAGCAGCATCGTCCGTGTCATCAGCCTGCGAAGAGCTACCGCACAGGAGCAAAGACGCTATGCCGAGACTCAAACCCGAGACTACTGACGCCACTCCTGAGGAGGAGGCCGCAATTCAGGCTGCCATTGAGGCGGACCCCGACTCACAGGAACTTGACCAGGAGTGGTTCGCAAGGGCCCGCCCGGTCAGCGACGAGCACCCGCTCATCGTGGAGCGATCCAGACAACGGCGCGGCAAACAGAAGGCGGCGACGAAAGAACATATCTCGATTCGCCTCGACGCCGATCTAGCGGCGCACTTTCGCTCGACGGGGCCTGGCTGGCAGTCGCGACTGAACAGCACCTTGCGCGAAGCCGTCTTTGGTCGTTCGGATTGACAGCGTCGGAACGACGCACCGAATGACCATATTCCAGAGACTTGGCCCCCGCCATTCGGACGCTGGATGGATTCCCGCCTTTCGAAGTCACTGGAGGTTGTCCGGGCATCCAGCACAAATGCTCCGAGCGATTCCTTCCATCAACTCCCGGAACTCTCCGGGTGCGGCGGCTCCTTGAATGCCCGCTTTAGAGTGAGAAGTGCCGTCGCTTTCCTCGCGGCGGTCCCCCTCGGACTACTCCCGTGTGCCCATACCGACTTCTCCTCATGATTTCCTTGCTGCTGACTAGCCCGGGCCCTCTGACTGCGGGCACTGTCGTGCTTGTGAACGGCGACCGGATCACAGGGGCGATCAAGGGCCTGGAGGACGGGAGTCTCGTTCTTTGTACCGACCTTCTGGGTACGGTGCGAATGAAGTGGTCCAATGTTCGGTCAATCGACAGCGATACGAGCTTCTCGGTCTTGACAGAGGACGGGGGGAGGCTCGAGGGACGGCTGCGGAGGGAGGACGGAGAGACCGTCATTTCCGAGGAGGGCGGAAAGGTTACTCGGATGGAATCGCGCTCCATCGTTCGAATCGCGCCGGGTGTGGCCAAGGGCGGCCCAGCACAAGTGCTCTCCGCTCTAGAAGGAGAGGTTGACATCGGGTATAGCCTTGCCCGTGGCAACCAGAATCAGATGCAGTCGTCGCTCGGTGCCCGCGCAGAGTACGCTTCAGCGCACTACAAGTTCTCCGGTCGGCTCGACTCTCTCTTTGCCAGGCAGAACGGAGCGCGTGCGCAGAGCCGCCACGCGCTGAACGCCCGCCTGGAGCGCTTCCTCAACGCACGGGTCTTCACATACGGGCTGACCGGCCTGGAGCGTAACGAGCGGCGCAGGCTGGATCTGCGCACGCGCCTCGGCGGTGGTCTCGGCTGGCGGCTCAAGGCCAGCCGCAGCACCGACCTCTCGCTGCTGGGCGGCTTCGCCTATGTTCACGAGCGCTTCCGCCACGAGTCGAACCGGGCAACAGGCGAGGCCTTCGTAGGTATCGATTGGGACACGACGTTCTTCAGAGGGATCGAGCTGTCGACGCAGTTGACCGTGCATCCGGACGCATTCGACTCCAGCAATATACGAGCGGAGTTCGATAGCACGCTGCGAGTGCCGATAACCGGCCGATTCACGTACTCGCTACGGCTGTTTGATCGGTACCACACCAAGCCGGCCGCATCGGTCGAGAGAAATGACTATGGCCTCGTCAGCGGCGTCGGTGTGAGGTTCTAGCAACGGAGGGGTGGCCCCGAGGCGTGTGTGGACGCGTAACGGGCGAACCGCTTGCTTACGCTTGCTCGGTGACCCAGATTCGCACTTGCGTCGCCCGCCCGTCCTGCTCCTCGATCACGTGTGCCACGGCTCCCTGGAGCTTGACCTTGTCGCCCGCCAGTGCGAGGCGGTTCAGGCGGCTGACCAGGAGTCCGGACAGCGAGTCGACGTCGTGGGACTCCAGGTCCAGGCCGAGCTCGCGGTTGAGGCGCTCGAGCGGCAGCTGCCCGCTGACCTTGTAGACCCCTCCGCCCTCCGACACGATTTCAGGCGACTCGAAGTCGAATTCGTCCTGGACCGCGCCAACGATCTGCTCGACGACGTTCTCCATCGTCACGATCCCCACCACGGCACCGTATTCGTCGTCCACGAGCGCCATGTGCTGGTGGCTGCTTTGCATCTGGCGCAGCAGCTGGCTGATCGGCAGTGTCTCGGGGACATGGCCGAGGGGCCGCGACACGGATCGCAGGTCGACGTCCTGATCGGAAGCCACGCCCACCAAGTCCTTGACATGCACCAGACCCACCACGGAATCCAGGGAGCCTTCGCACAGGGGGAACCGCGTGTGACGGGATTGCTTCGCGACTTCGAAGCCCTTGCCCAGCGGCCAGTTGACGTCGAGGAAGACAACGTCCGTTCGAGGGACCATGACCTGGCGAGTCAACGTTTCGTCGAAGCGGAACACCGCATTGAGCAGCTGCATCTCGGACGGCGACAGCTCGCCTTCCTTTCCTCCCAGTTCGATACTCGCCTGGATTTCGTCCTCCGTTACGGCAGGAACGCCCTGGTTGGACGAGAACAGGTTCGCAAACCGCTGCGTGATCCAGATCGCAGGCGCAAGGGCCTTCTGCATGACCGTTAGCGGCCACACGATCCGGTGCCAGATGCCTCGCCAGTGCGTGGCACCGATGGTCTTGGGGAGAATCTCGCCCACAAGCAGGATGAGGACGGTAAGCAGGACCGCGAACGGCAGGACCCACTGGGTGCCGAGAACCGCTGCCGCCAGAACCCCGCAGATTGCCGCGCCTGCGGTGTTGGCGATCGTGTTCAGCACCAGGATCGCCGAGGTGGGCCGGGCGATCTCCGACTTCATTTCCATCAGCCGCCCCGCCAGGGCAGGGCGCTTGCCGCCTGACTTCTCGGCCTCGAGCGCTCCGATCCGGGTCGAATACAGCGTTGCTTCGAGCAGCGAGCAGATGCTCGATATCAGGACCGTCAGGACCGCGACGACGATAAGGAGGGTCATGCCGGCCCTCCCGTCCTAGCGCGCCGTCTCCTTCCTCTCAAATGGGGTGCGTCGGCAATCGCGGGGATTCGGTCGCTGCCGTCCGGCAAAGGGCTTGAGGATCCGCCCGGCTCCGGGCGCTGCGCGATTTCGGTTCGGAGGCGAGTCGCCTGCCAACTGTCGGGGTCCGGGTCTGGGTCGGACGGCATTCTCACTTGATTCCCGCACTAGGCGCCCTTGGGCGTGCTCCAGTGCGTTCGGTAGGCTCGCTTTACATATAGGTTCGCATGCGGGTCGCCGACGATCGTCTCCGTTTCCTGATCGAATGACAGATTTCGACCGGTGCGCGAGACGATATTTGCCAGGTGGCAGTGAATTGCGGACAGGTGCCCGATCGAGATATCGCCGTTGGGCAGCTCCCTTGAGCGGATGCAATCGACGAAGTTCCGCATGTGGTCGTCCGACTCGTCATCGGCGTCGTTGTGCTCCACGAGCTGGCCCTTGCCGTCGAACAGCTTGTAGCCCCAACGGCGGTCCCACCGGCCGACCTGGATCGAGGCGTCCGTCCCGTAGATCGCGACACCGTTCTCCTGGCCGTCCATGCCGTACGGATTCCAAATGCGCATTTCCCAGATCAGGGCCTTCCGCCCGTAGCGGAAAGTCACGTTCATCGTGTCAGGCGTTTGCTGGTCGTCGTCAAAAAAGATCTTGCCGCCCATTCCGCTCGCGGTTTGCGGGTAGTCCACGCCCAGGGCCCAACGGGCGATATCAATCTGGTGCGCACCGTCATTTCCCGCGTCACCCGTTCCGAAATGCCAGTGCCAGTGCCACTTGTAGTGGAACCGATTCTCGTTGAACGGGATCCATGGCGCGGGACCCAGCCAGGCGTCGTAATCGACGCCCTTCGGAACAGGACTGTTCGGCTTGCGGCCGATGTTGTCGCGCAACTGGACGTTCCAGGCCTTGGCCATGAGAATCTCGCCGAGATCGCCGGAGAGCGCGATCTCGATTGCCTTGCGGCTCGACGGCCGGCTGCGGGACTGCGTCCCCACCTGGACGATGCGTGCGTTCCGGCGGGCCGCATCGACCATCAGCCGGCCTTCGCGGACGTTGTGGGACGCCGGCTTCTCAACGTACACGTCCTTGCCCGCATCGCAGGCGAGGATCGTGGCGGGTGCATGCCAGTGATCCGGCGTCGCGACGACCACGGCGTCGACGTCCTTCGAGTCGAAGACCCGGCGCATGTCGTTCGTGGTTTGCGGGACAGCCTTGCCCGCCCGTTCGAGGATCTTGCTGGCGCGCTCAAGTGAAGCCTGGTCCGCGTCGCACAGGTAGGAGACGTTGACATCCGGAAGGCTGCTGAACGTCCCCAGCAGCCCCCGGCCGCGACCACCCACGCCCACCATTCCGATGCTGACCTTGTCGCTGGCCGTCACCGCCCTGGACTGGCTAGAAGCGAGACCGGCCCCGGCCGCCGCGCCAAGAAAGGTACGTCGTTTCACTCTGGGTGTCCTCCGTCTTGCCGGAACTTTCAATTGGCGGGCTGCACCGGAATCATGTCTAGCCGCCACCGTGCAAGGTCACGGTAGCATAGCCGCCTGGAACCGGGTCTGACCGCAGTGCCGGGCGCCAGGGAGGGCCGTTTTTCGGTGCCGATGTTATAGTGCGACTAGAAGTGGGCGACTAGCTCAATCGGGAGAGCGCCGCGTTCGCAATGCGGAGGTTGTGGGTTCAAGTCCCATGTCGTCCACCACTAATCTCCCATAGATTGATAGAACGGGACTTATATCGAATCATAGGATTTCGTTACCGCTCGAGATACCACTTCGGGATTTGGCAAAATGGTGGTTTCTACGGGTGAGACCACGCTTGACTTCTTGATTCCTTGCTGCGAATCGCGGGGCCCGTCACCAACGCAATCAGAGCACTTTCGGCCTCAACGCGGACCTACTTCCCGCTCCCCAAGGTCCAAGTGCGCACCGCGCGAATCGCATTTTCGGGAGGTCCTCTCCCACTGTCCCTTCTGGTTTCCCAGCGGCCGTGCCGAGGGATCGCCAAGCCAGTTGCTCTGCCGCCACCAGTGGTTGCACGGGCCGTGAGCGGCAACTGCCGGGTCCGGGTGGCCCCGGGCGGACGGCTGCCGGTGCTTGCGAACCGAAGGGGGATTAGACTACGTTCAGGGGACACCGCCTTCGAGTGCGCCAGCTTGACAGTGCTCTCGCAGGGGAGTCGAAAGCTGTATGTGGCTCACCATGTGCATGGAGATCGCCAATGCGAGGTGACGCAAATGACTGACTGGGAGACCTGCGCTGCGGTCGAACGCGTACCGGGGAGAGTCAGCGGTGCCTGGGTGTTTGCGGGCACGCGGATTCCACTCTTGGCGCTCTATGAGAATCTGGCCCGCGGTGCCACGATCAACGAGTTTGTCGAATGGTTCCCCGGCGTGGATGAGCAGCAGGTCCGCGCCGTCCTCGAACACGAGGCGAAGGCCCTGCGGGCACCGGCGACGCATTGAAAGTCTTGTTCGACCAGGGGACTCCGGCGCCTCTGAGGGGCTACCTTCCGGAGCACACCGCGGACACGCTCGCGGAGAAAGGCTGGTCGGAGAAGGACAACGGGGAATTGCTCGACCTGGCGGAAACCGAGGGCTACGAGGTGTTCGTCACGACCGATCAGAACCTTCAACATCAACAGAACCTTGCGGGGCGCCAGATCGGCATCGTGGTGTTGCTCGCCACCGCTTGGCCCGACGTCCGCCTCCGCGCCCGGGAGATTGACGAGACCATCTCCTCAGTCTGCCCGGGCGAGGTCAGGGAGGTCTCCATTCGAGTCCCATAGGTGCCGACCGACACCTCGGCAAGGGGCATTGAACTCCTGATCCGCACAATTCTGGCGGGCCATTCGTGCGAGCCATCACCCGCTGACCCTGCAGACGGGACGGATTGTGCCGATGGCAACACTGGCAGGAGTACCAGACACTGGAGCGGCTACGACGGCAATTGTCGTTGCCTTGCTGTTCGCCAGCTGGCCGCGTTACGTCAAACGGCGCAGACGGAGGGGAGGGACCGAATCACTGGCTCTCTGCGAAGACGAACCGTGCGGTGCGGGCTTCTGGCCGCTCACAGGGCGACCGATGCGCCGGCTGGCCGTTCCCTCCGTCTGCGTCACCCTGAAGTGCGGCAGGCGTTCAGCGCTCAGCAGGTCACCATCAACTCGGCCGGGCTCATCAGCAGCGCCGTCGCGGTCGGGGACAGGCTGATGCTCACCTACTCCGGGGCGCCGGACAAGGCGCAATCGACCGTCCGATTCGGCGCGGATTTTGGCCCAGGCAGAGCCGTGACTGCAGAAACGACGGTGGATGTGGCCGGGCCGCGATAGGTGCGGTGACACCCGCCCGCGTGACAATGCGAGCCCCGGCCTTTGCAGGGTCGAAAACCCAGAGAGCGGCGCGGGAGGGTCCGGATGCTGTTGGCGGGCGCTTCCTGCCTGGCCTTGGAAAGCGACACGAGAACAGAACACGAGTTTAGACGCGGGCTTCCAACCGCGAAATAGGCAGTGGGTCCAGCTAATGAGGGCCCCCCTGATCTAGAAGTGGACCAGCTAAGCGTTTCAGTGCCGACGGGTTTTCGTATCAGTGGGCAGCGTCAGCTCGGAGAGGCGAGAACCACATCAAGGTGAAGTGGGGGTTTCGGAAAGTCGACTCCGCCTTGAGCAATTGGCCTCAGAGGCCGCCGTAGCCGTCTTTCGCCGTATTTGTGATTCACAGATACAGATTGCCCTTGAGCACGTTCGAAGTAGTGGTCTTGGCACGGCGAGTTGAATTCTCCTATTGAAGATGAGTCAAGTCCAAGATGATCGGATCAAGGTATATATCACAATGAAGATGAGGTATATCGTATTTCTGAGTTAATGCGATCTCGGAGGACGAGTGACTGCGAACCGTATTGCTGATCGCGCCGAGGCCGCAGTTGCGGCGGTGCTCCCGCGTTCAGTCCGAATCTTACGGGGACGAGAAGAAGAGCGTACGGTGGACTTAGAACTCAATGGACTAACAATCGCGGTCAAATGGCTTGGAGAGGGAGGGCTGAGAAAAACTCGGGAGCTGATCGAGAGCCAGAACACCCGACCGGATGTTGTGGCGGCCCGTCGAATCTCCCCAGGTGCGAAGGAAGCCCTTTCGGCTGCTGGTATCGGCTGGGTTGACGAAACCGGTGCCGCGGAGATCGTGTTTGGAACCCTGATCGTCTCGAGGAGTGGACGTCCCTCTCCAGCCAAACAGAAGCCGCCCCATTGGACACCAACAGTCCTTGCCGTCGCCGAAGCCTTGCTCTGCGGCGGAGGGGCAACGGTCAGTACCATGCAGAACATTTCCGGGCTTTCCGCCGGAGGCTGTACAAATGCACTGCGCACTCTAACGGATCTCGGTCTGTTGAGTGCAACTGCGCGTCGTGGGCGCAACTCCGCGCGCCGCATAGACGATCTGGACCAGCTCTTGGACAACTACGCAACCGCAGCGGCAGCGATGATGTCGCCCATCGCTTTGACGGTCGGCGTAACTTGGCGTGACTTCGTGGGCGGAGTGCGCGAGACCGGTCGGCACTGGGATAACGAAGGAATCTCTTGGGCTGCTACCGGAACCGTAGCAGCATCGGTGATCGCACCTTATCTGACGAGAGTCGCTACGGGCGAGGTTTACGTCGATAGGATGACGATTGCTGGGCTTGAATGGGTGGCCTCGATAGCCGCCTTGCGGCCAATTGAAGGCGGGCGGCTGACTTTGCGTCCGTTTCCCACGGTCACGTCGAAGTCGTTGGCTCTGATGAGAGACGACCTACGCATTGCACCCTGGCCGCGCGTTTATTCCGATTTGCGCGCCGTCGGTGTGAGGGGCGAGGAGGCCGCCGAGCACCTGCGGGAATTGATTCGTGATCGATGAGGCCGTGTCGATAGATCGGCCTTCATGGCAGGATTGGAGGTCGACGGCACGGTCAAAGCTACGGCACTCCTACCTGGAGATTCCGCTGCGAAATGCGCGATATCAAGAGGGCATTCGCAACTAACAGGCAACCCTCACCAACGATTGCGATCTCATGGAACCGTTGAATCTTGCATCCGAGCCAACCGCCTCCAATGACGAATCGATTGGTTCCCCGATGAGACGCCAGCGGTGTTGTCGAGATAGTCGCAAGGCGCAGCAGGCAGCGGTGCTTCGTCCAACCGACGTGGAGGTTCTCCTCGGTTTTGGGGCATCCGAAGGGCCACTCAGTAGACAGGCGTTGGCGGAGGTCGGGAGTCGCTTCCACTCAGAGCGTGAGCTGACGTGGCGCGATCGGTCATCCTCGCTTCCCCGCTTCAAGGTCGATGGTGGGGGCTACCTTCGATGGTCGACACGAGCTGTAAGCGGTTGACGGGGACGAATCGAAGCTGGCATGTGGACCTACTCGACTCTCAATTGAGAGATTCTCCAGTTTGGCCCGTCATACCGAAACGAGCATTGCCTGAGAAAGTCGTGGCCGATCAACGCATGAACGTCAAGATTGTCGAGATTCCTGAGCCCAATTGCGACTCTTGCCGGATTCGCACCACTGAGCATTGGCAGCGTAACCGATGCTCGGTAGATCGGCGATAACGACTCCGAGCTGGACTGGCTAGCAATGTTCATTCTCACCGTGCCGGTGGATCGTAATCTGAGCAGTTTGGCGACCTTGCGCGAAACGCAAGTGGTAGGCGCGCCAGTATCGATGATCCCCCATCCGCTGAACGGATCGCTTCCGGCGGGCGACTCCGGATTCGCGATCGTCACGCGTACGACAGCACCTTCTGGGAGATTCAGGCTATCTGGCCTGGCTAGGCGAGTCAATCGTCGATCCGGCAGCCCTGACACCCAGAGGAAGTTCCAGAACGGTTGGAATAAAGACGACCGGATCTTCCGGACAGTTGACGTGGCGTACGAGGAAATCGCCTTCCAGCCTTTCTATTCCGCTATCGACGGCCTGATCGTAGTCGTCATATGCGCCGAATACCTGCTCTCCCTGGATGACCAGAAATTGATTCGGATGCCTTGCCACCAGCAATTGATGGTTCTCCAAGAGATATTTGCGTTCGATCTCGAGAATCTCTGGCACCGGAATCCCCCCTTACGCTTTCGCCCAAAGAAGCGTCGCGATCATAGCACGACGCGCTACTGCTGTCAACATGCATGCAGTATATAGAGGGCCGTCGGCAAATGCTTGTATATGTAGTGTCGCAGTCGGTCATAGGCCATCGCCTCGCGGCGGCGCCCCGGGAATCAGAGTCCCCGACCAGATCTCGATCCTTCAACCGCCGAGTATTCACGCCGTCACCCGCTGTTCGGATCTGATCGAACGAGTCCGTTCCAGGGTGGGTACGCTGGTTCCGGACTCTGTGCGGTGAATCACGAGGCAGATAGTCTTGGCATCCACTATCTGAGTCTTGGGGTCGATTCCGGCCCCCCGGGGTCGCCTAGGCCATGGCGCACGACCTGAGCCAAATGGTGCATGAAGCTGCCGTCATCGTGGAGGCGATCGTACTCGACGCCGAGCATCTTGCGCGGTCATCGTCGACTCCGGTCGAGTTGTCGCCGCCCTCGGTGTTGTGGAACGTGGCGATGGTCTTGAGGGCCGCGTGGGTCACGTTCTTATCGTCCTTGCGATCCTCCCGCAGATTCCACTAATGGCTCGACTTGAATTCGACCGTCTTCGACTCTTGGAGTTTGAGCAGCTCCTCCACTCGCCTGTGGCACGGGATGTACTCGTTGCAGTGATGGTCCCTGAGCGCCTCGCCAAAGTTGGTGTCGTCGGTAATACGCTCTTGCAGTTCGAAGTTTGTCTCGAGGATCTCCTGGATCTTGCCCTCGACATTGGAGCGGAGGTCAGGCGCGCGTTCTCCCCCGGGGTTCGCTTGCGCTGGCGTCGAGGCCGGAATCGCGTGGCTGCGACAGGTGCCGGCTCCTTCCGTAGCGGTGCACGCTTGATCGTCTTCTCGAAGGCCCCCGGAGATCTCCAGAGCCATGCGAGCTTCTCCTTCCAAGCCGGGGCTCGTGCGAGTTGCTATACCCGAAATGCCAGCGCATGCGACAGCTCGGTCCCGGATCTTTTGGCTCCGACACAAGATCTTAATATCTTATTGAAAAGAAGGGACTTAAATGAGGCTCAGAAATCTGGCAATTACCAGCATTTGCATATCGGGATTTGGCCGAATGCCAGTTTTCGCCGGTTAGGCCCCGCTGGACTTCTTGATTCCGTCCGCAGATCTGGGACCTGAGTGATGTCGCCTACGGTTGCCGGTCTGCAATTCCTGGTGAACAACGTTTCGTCGCGCGCCGATTGGAACATGAGCTGCATGGACCCGTCCGTCCATTGGTCCCTCGTAGCTCTCCCGATCGTTCTCAGTGGTGTCGGAATGGAGAATTGCTTGTAGCTAGGGGACGGGGAGATTGCGAAAACCGACGCCCCGCCCGTCGAAGAGTCCGTCTGCGTCGCGGAAGTGGTGGGTAGGGCGATAGCCTCGACCGCCGCCGGCCAGATGATCGGGCTGCCCAAACGAACGGCAGCTCTCGCTAGTGGCTGCCCTTGAGTTCTGGCGGTTACAGTGTGCCGCTACGGTCTCCAGGTCTTGGCAAGCGCCGCGTACTTTCGAGCTTGAGCGGCTATGTCCACCCCCACCTCGTCACTCCAGGCAGTCAATAGCCGCCGGTAGATGCTGCCCGGCTTGCCGTCGCCAATGTCCTGGAAATTGAAGCGGGTGGCCGGGATCATAGTGAACGGCGTACTCGTAATCCAGGCTTCGTCTGCTTCCCGTACATCGTAAGGTTCGATGTCAGCTTCTCTCACCGGGATTCCCAGTTTCCCCGCCAGTTCGATGCAGGCCTGGCGGGAAACGCCGCGCAGAATATCATTTGGTCTTGGCGTCGAGATCTCGCCATGACGTGCGACGAAAAAGTTGCTGCCAGTACCTTCGGTGATGAATCCGCGTTCGTCCGTGAGCAGAGGCAGCGCTCCTTCTTCCATGCGCGCGGCTTGAAGTTCGGCCAGCTTGTAGTAGATGCGGCTACGATTTTTCGCCTTGGGATCGATATAGCGCGCCGGCACAGACCGCTGTGGCGTGATCACTAAATGGGCGCCTTTCTCGTACTTCTCCGCCAAGAATCCGGTGTGGCGGACAAGAGGAATCACGTTAATGCAGACGATGGGAGCCAGGCCCTCTTTGGCGAGTCCTGCGTAGACTGGCAGCGCTCCACGGGTCACGTCGTGCATGATCTGGACGTCCAGGCCATCGAGCGCCGGCAAGTTTCGCTCGATCGTCTCGAAGGTGGCGGCCTCCATCTCCTCAATGGTCAGTCCACAGTCGATTTCGGTATAACGCATGGAGGCATAGAGACGGTCGAGGTGTTCGCGCAGACGGAACGGTTTCTGGTTGAAAGTCCGAGTCGCCTCGAACACCATGTCGCCGAACATCAAGGCGCAGTCGAAAATCGAGATGCGCGCTTCAAGCTCGGGAATGAACTCACCGTTGAAATAGACTACGCGGCTCGCCATGGGATGACCCCCTCCGGACGACCCTAGTGTAGTGTTTCGTAAATGATGACAATCAACCTTCCCGCTGTCCCAGGGCTTGCCTAGGCCATTGGATCTTGCCCAGGGTTTCCGCTCCGCTCGCTTTCCATCTTGTCCACCACGTCTCCTGCACAAGTGATTCATCAGAAGGGATCACTGCTCACCGGCCCGAGCGCAACCTGGCGACACATTTCATTCCACAAGCTGCACCCTGCGTAGTAGAACCACGACCATTCCCCTGCGGCTGGATTGAACCTCCTCGTCTGGCAGACTGGTCGCCAACTTGAGGAAACTAGGAGTAATGAAGCGATGTGCAGCTCACTGGGGCCGGAGATTTCCCAATGTCGCCACTGTGTGCCTTGCCGCCCTTGGCACTGCCGCATTCGCCGCAAATCTCACCGTCACCGTCGACAACATCAAGGAAAACAAGGGCACCGTCCACGTTGTCATCTACGATGCGACCCACTGGATGGACAGGGATCCCGACAACTTCGCCGGGTCGCAGTCCGTCGACATCTCCGAACGAAGGGACGACGGTCCGCTGGTGACTGACGTTGAAGTTAAACCCGGCGAGTACGGCGCTTTCGTGTACCACGATCTCAACTCCAATTACAAATTCGACAGGAACTTCATGCGCATGCCCAAGGAGCCCTACGCGTTCAGCGGACCGTTCAACAAACTCGGGATGCCCAAGTTCGAAAAGTGCATGTTCGTCGTCGGCGAAGACGGGGCAGCGATCACGGTCGTGTTGCAGCAATGATGCATCCAGCCCACTGAGGCAGTACGGGACGCAGATGGCCCACCGCTAAGGACGGCTGTCGATGCTGTGCCTACCGAAGGCGAGCCAACAGCGATTTCCTCTGCCAAGACTGCAGAGGGGCAAGGGAGCAGCGCCACGAGAATGATGCATCTGGCAAAACGAGATTCGCGCCACGCTAACGACCGAATCCCTTCCGGGGTTTCCTGAGCGGAGGGAGTCGCGCTCATTCCGGGATAGATCCGTCTTGGCTCTTCCTGTAGGTGTTCCACCCATGGCTCTCGGTCGTGTCGATCGGGGGCTCCGGGAGTTCCAGGGCGACGGTCAGTCCATCGACCTTCTGCTTATAGATGGTTATGTTTTGGTCGCTAATGTCGCGTGCGAAAAGCACATAGAATTCGCCGTCGTTGGTGTGCCCGACGAAACGGTTGTCGCTTGCGGAGAAATCATCCCGAATCATGACGTAGTCCGCGCTTCCGACGCTGCCTGTGAGCGTGTAGTGAATGCGATCCGATGCCACGACGTAGGTTGCGACGTGGGGGCTGTCCGGACCCACCTTGAACTCATGTGTCCAGGTGCCGAGAAAGGGGATTGGATCCTCGGCGCTGTCCCCAAGCGGTTCGATGCTGCTCACATCCGTTTCGCTTGGCGGGGCGCATGCGGCAAGTAACGCCAAAAGCAGCGCGATTCCAAGAGCGAGACGCGACGAAGGGTTCCACCGTCGCTCCGAATGACCGCAGTGCTTGCAAGCGATGACACTACGTGCGAATGCCCTCATGACACAGGTTCCGCTTCTGGTTTGGCTGCGACGAACGTCACGGCGCGCATGACGCCCTGATGCTTCCGGAATACACCTCGCATCGCGAGGATCCGCCGGCGTGCCGCCGGCGTGCGGAGCACGTTGAATAGGATTCGCAACATACCGCGCAGGCCTTCATCGCGAATCAGTCTCCTCGGCTCGAGCAGGTGCATGGGCGCAGCGGCTTCCGTGCGGACCTCGAAGCCTTCCGACTCGAGCAATGACCGCCACTCCAAGCTGGTTAGCGGTCGGGCGCCAACATGAATGACGCTCGAGAGGTCGTGACTCACCTGCTCCTTGATCTCGTCGCCCAATCCGTCCGGCGCGAGGGCCAGCTCGTGAATGCCATACCGCCCGCCCGGCTGCAGCACCCGCAGAGCCTCCTGGACAATCGCCTTTTTCTGGGCAGGCGTTTGCATCGTCAGCATCGCCTCGCCGAAAACGACTGAGGCGGATGCGTCTTCGAGGCCCGTGTTCGCGGCCGTACCGGTCAGGCAACGGCGATTTGCCCCGGCCAGGACGCGCCTGACAGCGACTGCCGCCGATTCGTTGCGCTCGATCCCCGTGTAGGAGGCGGGATTGTTCTTGAGGACGAGTCGAGCGCTGGTACCAAGCCCAGGCGCCAGTTCCACAACGGCGTCCTCAACCCCGATGGCGAGCCCGTCAAGCATCCTGCGGGTCAATTCAAGACCTCCCGGCCGCAGCACCCGCTTGCCCATACGAGCGAGCAGCCAGTGGCCAGGCATCTTTGCGAGGTCGAGTCCCGCTCCAGGCAGTTGGTCGTCGGGAGGAGTACTGTCGGTCATTGCAATTCCCCATTACGGTGAGCCTGGCGCTTCAGGATCCGAACCAGGACTCAACGCCAAGCCTCTTGCAACAATGTTGCAGGATCGTAGCGGGAAAGTTCAATGGGTCGTGTCCCTCTTCGGAGGTTTTGCGGCGCCCTGTCAGGATCGGTGGTCAACGACCCTCGAATCAGCGGACTAGAACCCCTTTGAGTAGTGAATCTTCCAAACCAGCAACGGGCCCGTTTCTCCCTGAAGGAGCCCTCCCGAATCCGAATTGAGATAAAGCGTATGACCGTCGTGGCCAAGCCAAGGACAGGTGTCGGTGCCCGGTGTGTTCACGCGCGGCCCGAGGTTCTCCGGCGGCGTCCAAGCACCATCCACACGTCGAGTGATGTACAGGTCGGTGCTGCCTGCGATGGAGTCCGCACGGGTGGCGGGGAAGATGATCGTATTGCCGTCTCTGCTGAGGGCCAAATCCGCTTCGTTGTCCTTCGAGTTGATCGGGGGACCTAGGTTCACTGGCTTCGCCCAAGCATCGCCGTCCCGGTCACTGTAGTAGAGGTCCGTCCCGCCGTGACCGCCGTTCCGATTGCTGGCAAAGTACAAGCGCTTACCGTCCCGGGAAAGAACGGCGCCGAACTCGATCGTGTCCTGTGGGCTTACGGTCAGCCCGAGCGGTTCGGCCGTTGTCCACGTGCCATCCCTCAGGTGCGAGATGTAGAGTTGCGTGGACTTTGAGAAGTTCGCGCTTCGAACGAGGACCATCGTGGTGCCGTCGGGCGAGAGCTTCGCGTCCACGTCGTGGATGTCCGTATTGATGGCCGGACCCGCGTTGAAGGGTTCCGACCAACGCCCGTTCTCGAAGCGTGCAAGCCAGATGTCGTTCTGACCATATCCTCCAGCTCTCGTTGACTGGAACGCGATCAGCGTTTCGTCCTCGGTAAGACTGACGCAAAACGGCCGGTCGGCCGGATCAACGGGCAGCTCGACCCTCGAAACCGTGAGAGATTCTGAACTTGCTATTGACACTGTTGCCGCCATTACGACGAGCACAAGCGGTAACGAACCTCGCATAGGGCACCTCACGGAATAACTTGTCGATCTCCGTCGACGACTGACTCCCACAGTTGCAAATTCATGCCACCCTCTGCAGCAAGGGGTTCCTCAGTGCGCTGACTTCAGATACGTCAGCAAGTCGCTCATCTGTCGAATGTCCACTTGCTGTTCAAGGTCCCCGGGCATGGCCGAAAGATTGGCAGCGAAGAATTCCACGATGTCTTGGCGTCGAATCACTTGCTCCTTTCCTTCTTCCTGTCGGAGCGTGATGGTGGTCGATGTCTGCGGGCCCATGACTCCCTCGATCGTTCCGTCCGTCGCGGTCTGCACGACGTATGCCTCGTATCCCGACGAAATTGTTTGGTTGGGCATCAGGATGTCAGCGAGCAAGACCTCGGCTGGTCGATTCTGGACCTCTTCCAGATCCGGACCAACTGCTTGTCCGGCTCCGTTGAATCGGTGACATTTCGCGCAGACACTCTCGAAGACCTCCCGGCCTCGTCCCGCGTTTCCCGGTTGCGCTAGCGCTTCGCCGTATTCCGAGAGGACTCTCTCCCGATCTTGCGGTTGTTGCATGAGGAGTGCCCGGGAGTCTTCGCGAATACCTGCGTCTGCATGCATCAGCAATGCCAGTCTCTGCCGGAATCGAAGCGTCCAAGGTTGCACCTGTCCGCTCTCGATTGCCTCGACTAGGACTCGCGAACGCCCCGGGTCCTTGGTCAGCGCCGCGCCCGCCTCGTCTCGGACCGGGGCTGTCATCTCTCGCCACTTGCCAACCAGATACGTGCCAGTCCCGTCGCCGGGGATCCTTCCGATCGCACGGACCGCGGCCGTCTGCACCTGATCCGGTTCCTGGGGGTTGACGAGACCCTTCAGCATTGCCTCGTAGCCGGCGGGATCCTGAAGCGCCAAGAGACTGATTGCGTCCGCCCTCCGGCCTGGATCGGCTTCGCGGTTCTGTGCAATCGCTTCGGCCTGCACCATTGCGGCAGCAACCGCAGGCCCCGTTGGGAGTCTCAGGACTTCGAGCATCGCCAGAGAGGCACGACGCACCGGAGCCTCGGTCCCCTGCGATAGTTTGAGCAATAGAGCTTGCGCAGACGCGCTGTCGACAGGCAATCCGCCCTTGCTCTTGATCCCTTCGGCAAGCCCTCGCAAGGTTGCGGCGCGCCACCAACTCGAACTCGTGCCAGAGGATTCCGCGACGGATTGGATCACCCGTTGGATCTCGCTTCGTCGCTGGCGCGCTCCCACAGCCGCAGCTGCCAGACGGAAGAATTCGCGTCGGCCCTCCGTGCCGACATCCGTCAAACCGGACATCGCCGCGTGCAGCATTCCGGGCACGTCGTCTGACGAACCGGTCAGGGCCGCCACCTGGAACCACCGATCTTCGAGATCACCCTCCAGCAGCCGCTCTCGCGCTGCCCGGGCAGCAGAAGATACGAGACCTCCCAATGTCAGGAGGAGTTGAAGCCGCGCCGGGGGAGCCGGGTCATCGCTCATCCCGACAACCCTTCGCGTGAGCGCGGGGTTGCCATGCAGCCGTGGCTCGGCAAGTCGGAGGGCGTTTTCCCTGACTCCCGCTACGGGATCGCCAAGCGCTTCCTCGATCAAAGAGACTTCAAGTCGCTCCATGCCCTCAAGCGTCCAGAGGACGTGTACGCGAGCTGCTCCGGATTCGGATTCCCGAAAGAGGCGACTGAGCATCGCCACGCTGTCGGGACTCTTGCGGTCAACCAGGAGCCGCTGGGCCGTCATCCTCCACCAAACGTTTGGATTCTCCAGGCTCCTGACCAATTCCTCATCAGGCGCCTTGCCCAGCCGGACGTCTCGAGTCGGGACAGGAGCCTGTGAATCGGGCACGATGCGGTAGATCCGGCCTTGCTGGTTGCCCTCGTATACCGTTTCCGACTCGTAGACCTCTCGAGTGGTCCACTCCGAATGCTCGATGACGCGCCTGTAGTAGTCCAGAAGGTATAGGGCACCGTCCGGTCCGACATAGAAGTTGACAGGACGGAACCAGCCATCTGTCGACGCCAGAAAATCCCTCCCTTCATGAAGGCGTTGCACCTGGAACGACGCGCCGGCAGGTGACAAGAGGCTCGCCAGAACGAGGTTATGTTCGGGCTCTGCCAGAAACACGAAGTCGCCCAGTGACTCGGGGAAGGCTCCGCCGCGATAGAGCGTAATCCCGCAGGCCGACGTGATTTGCCCGATGCCAGTGAGCATCTGGTGCTCGGGGCGCTGGGTGATGGGAAAAACCGCGGTGTCCGTCGACAGGGTTTGCTCGGTCGACCTCAACAGCATCTCGGGATTCCGCTCCAGGTAGCGAGCGGCAATCACTTCATGGTGGCCATTGCTTGCGCTGCCAATCGTGAAATAGTGTCCCCAGTCATCGAAGGTATGGCCGAACTGTGAATTCGTTGACAGGGTTTCGAGCTGAAACGAATCAGGCCGGAAGCGGACGCTGCGACCGTGCTGCGCTACCGGAGTGAAGTCACTTCGATCAGGGAATCGGAGGTCGCTCCCCATATCCCCGAATTTCTCGGGGAAGATGTGCGTTTCGACGGGGCTCTCGCCCGCCAGGTAGATCCAATTGTCTGGTCCATACGTCGGGCTGCTGACCGTGTGCTGAGGGTTGGAGAACGCAAATCCCGTCAAGACCACTCGCCGCACATCCGCCCGGTCGTCACCGTCTGTATCTTCCAGATACCAGACATCCGGAGCGTCGGTGACCAATATGCCTTCCTTCCAGCGCATCACCCCGGTGGGCATTGTGAGGTTGTCCGCGAACACGGTGGCACGATCCGGACGCCCGTCGCCGTCCAAATCGCGAAGGAGCTTGACACGACCGAGTTTGCCTTGGACTTCCAGGGGATACCCCGGGTTCTCAACGACATAGATCCGCCCGTTCTCGTCGATTTCCATATCGACGGGATCGACGACGTCCGGCTCCGCTGCAAACAGTTCGATCCGAAAGCCCGGTTCGATTTCGAATGTCGCAAGGGCTTCTTGGGGGCTGTACGGTGGACCGTCAGCTTGGCATCCCCATACGGCGGAAGCCAGGACGACAGCTGGACCCAGGAAACGCATTCGGTCAGGCGACGTCCTTGTCAGAGCTTGTCCTTCTGCGGTTAGGGCTTCGTGGAGGCCGATGCCGCTTCGCTCTCAATCCTGCCACACAGCAGGCCTCCGGACGGGCGATCCCGGCCCGGGATGCGTGAGGCCATTGAAGACGCGGCGCAATCATGGGTTCAGGCCTAGGTCGCTGCGCGACATGCCTCGAACCGGGGATCGCGTGGCGAATCAGCCTTGTTCGGGCTCGCCTGTACGGTTGGCGTGTGAACCGGCCGTTCCAGCGACACAGCGGCCAGAGCGGATTCTAGCTCAATCATCCATTGGGATAGACTGAAGCTTCGCGCAGGAAGCCGTCGTGATCCAGCTCACCGGGTGATGGGACTTCCACCGTGCCGAATGGACTCATGAGACTCGCCCTCGCATTCCTGATACTTGCCGTCTCCGCCTGCGGTACTGAAGTCCCACCAGCGGCTCACCAGATCGCTTCCAGCGTTCAGGCGGCCCCGGAAGAGCTCCGAGACGGCGCTTCGGTACTTGGATACGACTCCAGCGGATCAGTAGTGGTTCTCCGTGAGGGTTCCAACGACCTCCATTGCCTTGCCGACAACCCGGGCGACGACTCCTTTTCAGTGGCTTGCTATCACAAGGACCTCGAGCCCTTCATGGCGCGCGGGCGGGAGCTTTCGGCAGAGGGCTACGAGGGCGAGGAGCGTCATCAAATCCGTTGGAAGGACGTAGACGAGGGGCGCGTCGAGATGCCTCGTGAGGCGCGCATGCTGTATGTCCTGACCGGAAAGGGTTACGACGCTGAACAGAACGAGGTGCTCGAGCCCTATCTGCGCTGGGTCATCTACACGCCGTACGCGACCCCGGAATCCACCGGGATCACGACGACTCCCGGCAACGCTCCCTGGCTGATGTACCCCGGCACCGCCGGTGCGCACGTGATGATCAGCCCGCCACGAGAGTAGTGCCAGACCGCTCCAGACGGTCCACTCCCACGGATCGATGGCTCCGGCGGCCCCTGGAGGCGGATCCCTCTCGCGGCTGGCCCTTGACTTCGCCGATAGGGCGTCATGCCGACCGGCGCAAGCGATCGAGCACGACAGTGGTCAGATCCTCGGCCTAGTCAGAACGCGCCCCCCTTGACGCTGAAGCCAGCTCTTGCAGTCACTGAAATCGGATGCCTTGCAATCTGATCTTCGGGATCGAGCATTGGCGAAGTGTTGGCATGTGCGCGGACGCGTCTCGCGTTTGTTAGGTCATTGTTCGTGTGTTGTCCCTTCCAATCTCATCACCTACCCGCACGACAAGCTCGAGAGGCTCTTATACCGGGAGAGAGACCTAAGTTAGCCTCTTCAATCCAATCAACTCAGTTTAGTCGAGGTGCTATCGTTCAGGTCCTTCTTGAGGACGGACCGCCCAATCTTACGTAAACCTATTTCAACATAGGCCTTTAGATCCTCGAATGACTCGGCACTCATCGGGTGGGGCCACTGAATTCTCACAATGCCTTCGTCAAGTGAGAAGACGTCCTCTCGGATTTCACTCGTACCAGACTGCATACCTGTTCCCACTGCTTCCCGAGAGGGGCTAGGCGATGCTGGCTGCAGTGAGGGATGGTGCGATTGTTCCGGAGGGGGCTCGTGGGCGATGAGTTGCCGCACCGGAACACCTGTTGTCTCGCCGTCAAAAAAAGCAAATTCACTGTTGTCCTTAGATTCGATTCTCGCGACACGACGCGGCTCTTTGAACTGGTAGCTGCCACCGGACTCCCACTGCACGTAGTCGCCTACAGTTACCCTGGGCGGTTCGGGACTATCTTCTGTGTCGTAAGGTGTTTCCGGCGTATATGTCGTACCAGGCCCGATAAGTTGAGCAAAGGTCAGGGTCGTTCGCAGCTGAGAAATGAACTGGTCGACCGAGTTCTCGTTGAAGCGGGGCGTATTCTCGAAGAGCAGATAGTGTCGGAGGGCGTCATCCGAGGGTAGTGTCCCGTTGAATCGTTCCCAAATTGTGCGATGGATACTCGGCCTGAGCGCGCATTCTTGCAACTGCTGCTGCCGGTCCGGAGCATCTTCGTCTGCGAGAAGGACAAGCCGAGCTACATCAGTTAGCGCAACCGATCGATTCGCTTTCTGCCCCTGATCACTCATTAGGCCGAATGCTACCAGCGCAGCCACAGTTTGCTTGCCCGCGCTGCTCTTTTCGTTGTAAGACCAATGCCTCACCGCGACCGCGGTGTTTACTCGGTTCATCTGCTCCCGGCCGTAGAATTCGCGAACTCGGGTAACTGCTCTTTCTAGATCAATGTACGGATACTTCGGGCTTCGAATGCGTGCCATGTCTCAATAGTAGGCTATTTCGCCGCGACGCGCAAGGGAACTGGTGATTTATCGAATTTTTACCGAGTTCATATCATTTCATAAAGATTATGCCGGAATGTTGGGTCGATGTAGGTGCAGTGGGCGCACCTTGGCTGCATCTAGATTCCTCTTGTGTCCACCATCCTCAGTGGGGCTCGCTAGGGAGACTCCATTCTCCTAGTCGCCATGAACTTTAGTCCGCCGGCCACGGCCGTGTTGCTGCCATGGTCGACGGTATCAAAAAATTATGTCTCAATTTAATTTGGAAGTATCGGCACTGTCGTGCGATCAGGTTGGAGTTGTGGTATGATTCGACTGAAAGGGGCTATCCAATGAGGAAAGTTCTAAGCCCCCGCCGTCCGCGCCTGCCGACGCCGGGGGCCTCTATTTGAAGGTCGCAACGCGGGCTGGCGCTTCTCGTTGAGACCATGGCGGGCACCCATCCTTCGGTGGAAGGCCACAGTTGTGTGAACTCTCGTACCGAAGCGACTCTCTGTCCCTGCTCGTTTCGGCCACCAAGCCCGAGCCAGAGGAAGAAATCGGACTTTCGCCAATTCTCTCCGTCATTGTCTCCCGAATATCAAATAGAATCAAGCGCTGCGCGGAGTTGGACGTCTCGTTTGCCCTCTCCAGATAATTGGAATCGGCTCCTCTAGCGAGGTCCCAGCCGGTCGATTCTGTTCGGCACTCGACCGCCGTGGATTGACGCCGATCAGATCCCCTCGATGGATGGTGCTCAACTTCGCCGCTACAGCGTCATGCAAACCGGCGCACGCGATCGAGCACGACTGAGGTTAGGTCGCTCAGTCGGGTCCTTTGCTGCCCCTGATCGTCGAAGTTACCCGGTGCGAGCCACTGCTCGTAGGCTGCCTTCAAAGGTGGCCATTCCTCGGCAATCATGGCAAACCATGCGGTGTCCCGACTTCGGTTGCGGATGATTGCGGCTCGGCGGAAGAGTCCTTCGTAAGTGAAGCCGAAGCGTACCGCCGCCCTACGTGATCGCTCATTCAGTCCGTCGCACTTCCACTCGAAGCGCCGATAGCCAAGGGTCTCGAAGGCATACACGGCAAACAGGTACATCGCCTCCGTGGCGACTCGCGTGCCCGCAATCCGAGGACCCCAGTAGATGTGGCCGATCTCGATGGACTGGTGGACGGGATTGATCCGCATCAGCGATTGCCTGCCTTCAACCCGGTTGGTCGAACGATCGATCACCGCGAAGAAGAGCGGGTCCGCGGACGCGGCCGCGCCGGCAAGCCAGGAATCGAATTCCTCGGGCGAGTCTGGTGGCGGCTGGGACATGTAGCGGAAACGTGCGGCCCGGTCCGGCGGCTTCGAGGCGGCGAAGAGATCCTCGCGATGAATGACGAGGTCCAAGGGCTCGAGCCGCATATAGCGCCCTTCGAGCACGATGCGCTGAGGTGCTCCAGCAGGCTGGGAATTAGCGACCCTCGGACCGATCGACAGTCCCGACGCGGGATCTACTTCCTGAGGGATTGGCGCGCTGTGAGTCTTTTGGTCCACGCGAACTTACGGTACTCGGACCCCAGGCTGCCAGCAGGGGTGCGAGTAACGATTCGGCTGAAGTGCTGGAGACAGCGTGCTTTAGCGACGCCCGATCACGCGTTCAAGGCAGCAGCAGAACCCAGCTGGGTGAACACGTAAGGCCCCTCGGGAATGACCACCAGCCGGGCACCAGAGTCGAGCCGGCCTAACATTCCGTCCACTGCTTCCTGCGGATCCGCGTGCGCGGGCCCCCAAAGCTTCGACCGGTCTTCCGACGACAGGCCCGGCACGCAGAATGACAGACGGGCACGCGCGGCAACCATCGCAAGCTTCTCGGCCTGCCATTGGTCGACCTCGACTGCCCGGTTCGCCAACGCGTCGAGCAACTCCGACGAATCGTCAGCGGCCCTCATCAAGCTGCTGAACTCGGGACCCCCGAGCCCCTCCTTGCACGCGGCGGCCAGCAGGATCTCTCCCCCGTCCCGCACGATGTGGGATGCGGCAGTGAGGCCCTTGACGGCTTGGTAGAACGTCAGGTCGAGCGGATAGCCTCCCGAGGTGGTAATCACGGCGTCGGCCGGCTCCCCGACGCTGGCAAGGGTCGATTGACGGACGAATTCCACGCCCTTCGAGTGAGCTGCAACAGGTTCTCCGGCAAACACCGCGGCAATCGCGCGCGTGTCGGTCAGCGCCACGTCGACCATGAAATCGTGACCTGCGAGCGCGGCGATCTCGAGCAGCTCGCGATGCAGGGGGTTGTCCGGAAACGAGCCTTCGACCGCGTTCGCGTCCCGCATGAAGAGCGGGCTGTGGAGGCGTTTGATCGTCCTTTCGCCAGCCAGTCCGATGGAGATCAGCTTCCGCCCACCGGAAAAACCTGCCATCAGGTGCGGCTCGATAAAGCCCAGCGTGATGCGCAGATCGGCCTCGACGAACCGTTCGTCCACGAACGACTGCGTGCCGCCGGCGGTCTCTCCCACGAATACCTGTTCATCGATTTCCTTGGCCCGGTGCGAATGCACCGGATGCCGCTTGAGGATTTCCGCACCCAGGATCTCGTCGAGCTCGCTTTCGGTGGCTTCCCGGTGCAAGCCCGTCGCAATGAGAATCGTGATGTTCTCCGCGGAAACACCGCCCGCTGCCAGAGCCCGGATCACGTGGGGGAGCACGGTCTTGTTCGGTGCCGGCCGGGTGATGTCGCAGACAGCGATGGCCGCGGTGCGCTTGCCTCGCGCCAGCGATTCGAGTCCAGGGCAGCCGATCGGATTGGCGATCGCCTCGGCCAGCGCAGCGTCCTCGTCCGGCAGGCCTGTTGCAAACCTGGGCCGCAGGACGTGAGTCTCGAGATCGTCCGGCAATTGTACGGCCGCTCCGTCGCGGTCGAATGCTAGCTGCACTTCCATCCGCTGCCCTCCGTGCCGGTTCTTCCTCTGTGCATGTACCCTACAATGGACCTGAATCCGGGGCCCATGAATTGGCTTCTTGAACTCAATAGTAGCGTTAATTCCGTTGTCTGGGGCACCCCGATGATGATTGCCCTGATCGGCTCCGGGCTCTTCCTGACGTTTGCTACGCGCGGGATTCAGTTCGGCAAGTTCTTTTTTGCCGTACGCCAGGTCCTGACCGGACGAAGGCATCCGAGGGCCGAGGGGTCGGTCTCTCCGTTCCAGGCACTTGCCACTTCCATGTCCGCGACGGTCGGCGTGGGAAACATCGCGGGCGTGTCGATCGCTATCGCCACCGGGGGCCCGGGAGCGGTGTTCTGGATGTTCGTTACCGGACTCGTGGGAATGGCTACGAAGTACTCCGAAATCGCTGTGGCGCTCGAGTATCGACACCGGGACGAGCAAGGCGAGCTACGCGGAGGGGCAATGTACGTCCTCGAGAAGGGTTTCAGGCTGCGCTGGCTCGGCCTCATCTTCGCGATCAACTGCTCGCTGGCGGCGTTCGGGATTGGCAACATGACCCAGGCAAACACCGTCGCGAACGGCGTTCACGGAGCGTTCGGGGTCCCTGCGTGGCTGACCGGCCTGGTTCTGGCGGGTCTGACGGCTCTCGTGATCATCGGGGGCATCCGTCGAATCGCTGAAGTGACCTCCGTACTTGCTCCCTTGATGTGCGTGCTGTACATCACCTGCGCTCTGGCCATTCTCTTCGCGCACTTCAGGGAGTTGCCTTCGGTCATCGCTCTGGTCATCGATTCAGCGTTCAACGGGCATGCGGCGATCGGCGGTTTCCTCGGTGCGACCGTGCGGACGGCAGCCAGGACCGGCGTCGCCCGGGGACTGTTCTCGAGCGAGGCAGGTCTCGGCAGCGCGCCCATCGTCCACGCAGCCGCGGTCACCGACCACCCTGCCCGTCAAGCCGTCTACGGCATCTTTGGAGTCTTCGTCGACACTCTGGTCGTCTGCATGCTCACCGCGTCCATCGTGCTGGCGACAGGCGTCTGGGATTCCGGCCAGACCGGGGCCGAGCTCACGGCACTGGCCTTCAACGAAGGCCTGGCGGGGGAGTGGGGAGGCCAGATGGTCGCGATCGCGGTCACGATGTTCGGCTTCTCGACCATCATCGGCTGGGCGTACTACGGCGAGACGGGAATCGCGTACCTGTTCGGCCTGGGAAGCATCAAGGCTTACCGCGTGATCTGGACGGCGGCGGTGTTCGTCGGAGCGATCGGTGGACTGGAAGCTGTCTGGCAGATATCGGACACGATGAACGCCCTGATGGCCATTCCGAACCTGGTCGCCGTGCTGGGGTCCGTTGCGATGGTTCGGAGCCAGATCCATGAGTTCTTCGAAATGCGTGTCGTGCGGAGAACGGTTGACTAGATCGACGTCGCCAAGCATTGCGCCGGAAGGTCCGTCAGCGGGCCCGGCGCCCCCTGGCTAGTAAAATCCAATGCTTGTGCGCGGTGTTGTCCTAGCGGGCGGACTCGGAACCCGCTTGGATCCGATCACCCGGATCATCAACAAGCACTTGCTTCCCGTCTATGACAAGCCCATGATCTACTACCCGATCCGGACGTTGGTCAACGCGGGAATCCAGGACATCATGATCGTGACGGGGGGTCGGAACGCCGGTGACTTCCTGCAGCTTCTCGGCAACGGCCGGGAGTTCGGCTTGAAGCACCTGGACTACACCCACCAGGAGGGCGAGGGTGGAATCGCGGAAGCCCTCGAGCTCGCGCGGCACTTCTCGCGCGGCGGGAAGCTGTGCGTCGTCCTCGGTGACAACATCATCCAGGGGAACGTAGTCGGCGCGGTCGAGGCGTTCCGCCGCCAGGAGCGCGGGGCCAAGATCCTTCTCAAGCAGGTGCCGGATCCCGGACGCTACGGAGTGCCGCGGTTTAACGGCGAGGCCCTCGAAATCATCGAGGAGAAGCCGGCCTTGCCGGCGTCCACCTACGCCGTGACGGGAATCTACATGTTCGACGACACGGTGTTCGAAAAGATTGACCGACTCGAACGCTCCGCGCGCGGGGAGCTGGAGATCACCGACGTCAACAACCAGTACATCCGGGAAGGCACGATGACTTGGGACTTCCTCGATGGCTGGTGGACCGATGCCGGGACCGTACACGGCTTGCTGCGCGCCTCCCAGCTCGTTGCCGAAACCGGCGCCAACAGCCTCTGACCCGGCCGCCAGTCCACGTCAGAAGTTGATCTGGACCATCGACTCGCTCTCGGCCTTGAGGTTGTGCATGGCGATCTCGGCCGCGAGCTGCTTGGCGACTCCCAGGAACGCCTTGGCGGCCGGAGCGTCCGGGTCCGCCAGCACGATCGGGGTTCCGTCATCGGAGGTCTCGCGAACTGTCGTGGCGAGCGGGATCCTCCCCAGTACCGGGATGCTCCACTGCTGCGAGATCCTGTCCGCCCCGCCCGAGCCGAAGATGTGCTCGATCTCGCCGGTCAAGCGCGACTCGAAGTAGCTCATGTTCTCGACCACGCCCAGCAGCGGCGTCTTGAGCTGCTGGAACATGATGATTGCCTTTTCGGCCACCTGAACCGCCATGGGCTGGGGGGTCGTCACAATGACCGCTCCCGTCAGCGCCAGGCGCTGGCAGAGGCTCAGCTGCACGTCGCCGGTCCCCGGAGGCAGATCGATCACCAGGTAGTCGAGCTGGCCCCATTCGACCTGGCCCGTCAGTTGCTCGACCATCTTCGCCAGCATCGGGCCGCGCCAGACGACCGCCTGGTCCTTGCGGATAAAAAAGCCCGTCGAGATGATCGGGATGCCGTGGGTCCCGACCGGGATGATGCCGCGGCCGCCGTGCCTGGGGCCTTCGACCGCGCCCATGATGTGGGGAATGCTTGGCCCGTACACGTCCGCGTCGAGCAGGCCCACCTTGGCTCCCGTCTTGGCAAGGGCAAGGGCCAGGTTTGCCGAAACCGTCGACTTGCCGACTCCGCCCTTGCCGGAGGCGACCGGAATGATGTTCGCGACGCCCGGGATCGAGCCCTTCCCTGACACGCCGGCGGGGTTCGCGCGCGTGCTGGCGGTCAGCTCCGCCTCGACCTGCACGGACGGCGCGGCCGCCTGCACCGCAGCGGTTGCTTCCTGCAGCACAGATTCCCCGCTCCCCGAGCCGGGCACGGTGTTCTGGAGCTTGAATCGCACCGCACCGTCGTCGACCGAAAGGTCCTGAACGAGGCCCAGCTCGACGATGTTCCTGCCGTAGTCCGGGTGCACCACGGTCCGCAGTGCCGCCTGGACCCGCTCCTGATCAGCCATGGTTGGCACCTGCCGTCGCCGAATCGATGGCGCTGGTCAGCACGACGAGATCTCCGACGAAACGGTCCATCTCATGCTCACCGCACATCAGGTCGCTCAAGGCCGTCCGGCTCAGAAGCTGGTCAACGACCCCCTGGATCGCCCTCCAGAGCGATCGGATCGAGCAGTCGGTCGAGCGCATGCAGTGGTCTTCGTGGCCGGCAAACCGCCCGCAGAACTCGCTGCCGTAGAACTCGCCGCCGAGCACCTGAATGGCTTCCTTTGCGCTGATCGCGTGGGCCGGTCGCGTCAAGTGATAGCCGCCGGCCTGGCCGCGCTCGCTCGCCACGAGGCCACCCTCGCGCAGAGCTCGCATCAACTTGGCAGCGTGGGGCACGGAAATCCCCTCAGCGTGCGAGATCTCCTGAATGCTCAGAAGTTCACCGGGGCCCGCCTGCGCCAGGCGCAGGAGGCACCGCAATCCGAATTCTTCCTGGGAACTGAGTTGCATGATCTTGCCTCAGATAAGGTTCAGGACGAGCTTGGCTTCCTCGCTCATCTTCTCCGGGGTCCATGGCGGTTCGAACGTGATCTCGATCTCCGCGTCCTGGACCTCGTCCAGACGCTCGACCTTGTATTTCGCCTCCGCCGGGAGGGTTTGTGCGGCCGGGCAGTTGGGGGCCGTGAGGGTCATCAGGATCTTGACCTTGTCCGGCTCTTCCGGCGACCGCGGAGCGGTCACCTTGTAGATCAGCCCGAGCTGGTAGATGTCAATCGGGATTTCAGGGTCGTAGCACGTCTTCAGCACTGCGACCACCTTCTCCTCCAAGGTCGCGTCCGGGTCGTACTCCGGCTCCTTGGGAGGCAGGGGCGACGTCATCGTCATGTTCGAGTGCATGCTTGGGACGAAGTCGCCGTACTTGGGCGCCTGCGACAGGGCTGCCGTGTTCATTCCCGTGGACGGCGCTTCCGCCGCGTCCGAGGCCGGCTTGGTATCGGGCTTGTCAGGCGTTTCGTTGAGGCCGAGCGTCAGCATTCCCATCAGGCGAAGATCTCCTTTGCTGTCTCGATTGCGTCCGCCAGGGCGTTGAAGTCCGAACGCGTGTTGTAGAAGGCGAGCGACGCTCTCGTCGTTGCGGACACCCCGTAGAAGCGCATCACCGGCTCTGCGCAGTGATGGCCGACGCGCAGGGCGATCCCCTGGCGGTCCAGGATGGTTCCGAGATCTGCCGGGTGGATGCCCTTGACCTCGAACGAAAGGACGCTGGCCTTGTCCTCGGCCGTGCCGATGAGCCGCAGTCCCTCGATTCCCGACAGTCTCTCCGTTCCGTAGGCCAGCAGTTCGGCCTCGTAGGAGGCAATTCGTTCCATGCCGATGGCCTCCAGGTAATCGACCGCCGCGCCCAGGGCGATCGCGCCGGCAATCATCGGCGTGCCGGCCTCGAAGCGGTAGGGCAGGTCGTTGTAGACAGTCTTCTCGAAGCTCACCGAGGAAATCATGTCCCCGCCGCTCTGGTAGGGCGGCATTTCCTCGAGCAGCTCGCGCCGTGCGTACAGGGCGCCGATGCCTGTAGGGCCGCACATCTTGTGACCGGAAAGCGCTAGGAAGTCGCAGTCGAGGTCCCTGACGTCGACCGGCATGTGGGGCACTGCCTGGGCTCCGTCAACGAGACAGACCGCGCCGGCGGAATGTGCGCGGGCCGCGATCTCGCGAACCGGATTGGCCGTCCCGAGGGCGTTCGACACCTGTGTTACCGCTACGATCCGGGGTTGCCCCGAGAGCAGTTCGTCCAGGCCGGACAGCATCAGCTCGCCGGCCTGGTTCATCGGAATGATGCGCAGGTTCGCCCTCTTCTCCTCGCAGAGGATCTGCCACGGAACGATGTTGGAGTGGTGCTCCATGGCCGAGATGATCACGTCGTCCCCGGCTCTGACGTTGGTGCGCCCCCAGCTCGAGGCGACGAGGTTGATACTCTCCGTGGCTCCCCTCGTCCAGACGATTTCCTCGGGCTCGGCCGCATTCAGGAAGCGCTGCAGGCGGAGCCTGGCCGATTCGTACTTTTCGGTGGCGCGCTGGCTGAGCTCGTGGACGCCACGGTGCACGTTGGAGCGGTCGTTCTCATAGAAGCCGACCAGAGCGTCGATGACCTGCCTAGGTGTCTGGGACGATGCCGCGTTGTCGAGGTATACGAGCGGACGTCCGTGAACAGTCTGGTGGAGGGCAGGGAAGTCCTTGCGCAACGTCTCCGCATCGAGAGCGGGCAGGGTCGCTGCGGCCGCCAGAGTCATCGGTGCGTGCCTCGCAGGTCCTGCATCAGTTGTCCTCCGGGGCGAACCGCGCCAGCAACAGCTGTTCGAAGTGGTCCTTCAGCGGATCGATTCGGATCCGTTCCAGAGCGTCCGCAGCGAAGGCATAGGTGAGGATGTTGCGGGCGTGGGCGGCGCTGATCCCGCGTGAACGGAGATAGAAGGCCGCTGTCGTATCCAGTTGTCCGATCGTCGCTCCGTGCGTGCAGCGGACGTCATTCGCGTCGATTTCCAGCTGCGGCTTGGTGTTGACCTCGGCGTCGTCGGAGAGCAGCAGGTTCTTGTTGCTCTGGACGGCGTCTGTTTTCTGCGCGTCGCGACGGACGAAAATCTTTCCGTTGAACACCCCGCTGGCACGCCCGTCCAGCACTCCCTTGTAGAGCTGGTGGGAATTGCAGTGCGGCATCGCGTGATCGATCGCCGTGTGGTGATCAACGTGCTGGCTGCCAAGCACCGCGTAGAGTCCGTCCAGGGAGCATTCGCATCCGGAGCCGTTCAGGCGGGTTCCGATATCGTTGCGGGCGAGAGCGGCTCCGAAACTCAGAGAGAACGAGCCGACGTAGCTGTCCCGCTCCTGGGTCGCCTGGAACAGGCCCGTGTGGTGGGCGTCCGGTGACTCGAGCTGGGCACGGTAGTGGTCGACGCGCGCATTGGCTTCCGCGCGAATCTCGGTCACGGCGTTTCGCCAATACGTTCCGGATCCAGCGTACGTCTCGACAACCCGGACTGACGCATTGCGCCGCGCGACAACCAGCACGCGCGGATGCCGGCCGGCCGGCCCGTCGCCGAATGCCACGTGAATCGGCTCCTCGACGATCACCCCGGGATCCACCTCGATCAGGGCCCCGTCCTCGAAGAATGCTGTGTTCAGGGCGCACAGAGCGTGATCCTTGAACGGCGCGATTGCCGCAAGCGTTTCCTCCAGAGCGGCTGGCTCCTGTCGCAGTGCGTCGGAAATGCGGCGCACGCGCACTCCCGGGGGCAAGGATCCGCAAGCCGAGATCACGGCACGGTCGCCGGCAAATCGAAGCGACGGGTCGCTTTCCGATATATACGGAACATCCGCCGGGAGTCCGTTACCCTCCACAGGCTGCAGCAGCAGCCCGCCGTCAGAGAGCGCTGCGAGGCTCGTGTACTTGTATTCCTCGTCCCGGTGGGTGGGCACCCCGAGCGTCAGGAACCGCTCCATCGCGAGTTCCCGCCGCCGTTGCAGCCAGAGAGGCTCGCCGTCGGTTCGGCGACGCGTCTCGCTGAAGCGGTCGAGGTAGAGGCTGAGCTTCTCGGTCGTGGCTGGCACGCCTAGGCTCCCAGTGCCGCGGTCTCGCGCAAGTGCTCTTCAATCCAGCCGTATCCGTGCGCTTCGAGCTCGTGCGCCAGGGACTTGTCTCCGGAGCGTACGATCCGTCCGTCGGAAAGGACGTGAACGTAGTCCGGGACGATGTAGTTGAGCAAGCGCTGGTAGTGGGTGATCACGACGAACGAGCGGTCGGGGCTCCTCAGCGCGTTGACGCCGTGCGCCACGATCTTGAGCGCGTCGATGTCGAGGCCCGAGTCGGTTTCGTCAAGGACGCCCAGGGTCGGCTCCAGCATCGCCATCTGGAAGATCTCGCTGCGCTTCTTTTCTCCGCCCGAGAACCCCTCGTTCACTGCGCGCTTGAGCATGTCGGCGTCCATGCCGAGGGGGCCGATCTTCGACCTCGCCATTTTCAGGAACTCGCCAGCCGAGAGCTCGGACTCGCCGCGATGCTTGCGCACGGCGTTGAGCGCTTCGCGCATGAAATACATCGTCGTCACGCCGGGAATCTCGACGGGGTACTGGAACGCGAGGAAGATACCCTCCCTGGCACGGATCTCGGGATCCATCTCGAGCAGGTCGTCGCCGCGGTAGGTGACGGTGCCGGCCGTGACGTCGTAGCCGTCGCGCCCGGCCAGCACGGAGGCCAGGGTGCTCTTGCCCGAGCCGTTGGGCCCCATGACCGCATGAACGGTTCCCGGGCTCACGTCGAGGTTGACACCTCGCAGGATTTCCTGCCCGTCCACACCGACATGAAGGTTTCGAATGTGCAGCATTTCGTTTTCCTTCGATTGCGCCCGCCGCCTTCTAGCCGACGCTTCCCTCGAGACTCACTCCCAGCAGCTTCTGCGCCTCCACTGCGAACTCCATCGGAAGCTCGCGGAAGACCTCCTTGCAGAACCCGTTGACAATCATCGACACGGCGTCCTCGGTCTCGATCCCCCGCTGGTTCAGATAGAAGATCTGGTCTTCGCCGATCTTCGAGGTTGTCGCCTCGTGCTCGACCTGGGCCGACTTGTTGCGCACCTCCAGGTAGGGGAAGGTATGCGCCCCGCAACGGTCGCCCATCAGCATCGAGTCGCACTGCGAGAAGTTCCGCGCGCCCTCGGCTTTCGGGAGGATCTTGACCAGGCCGCGATAGGAGTTGTTCGACACACCGGCCGAAATGCCCTTCGAGATGATGGTCGAGGTCGTGTTCCTGCCGACGTGGATCATCTTGGTGCCAGTGTCGGCCTGCTGGTGATTGTTCGTGACGGCAACGGAATAGAACTCTCCGACGGAGTTGTCGCCGATCAGGATGCAGCTGGGGTACTTCCAGGTGATGGCCGAGCCCGTCTCGACCTGGGTCCAGGAGATCTTGGAGTTGCGTCCCCGGCAGGCGCCCCGCTTGGTCACGAAGTTGTAGATGCCGCCCTTGCCGTCCTTGTCGCCGGGGTACCAGTTTTGGACGGTGGAGTACTTGATGCGGGCGTGGTCCAGCGCGACCAGTTCGACCACTGCCGCGTGCAGCTGGTTCTCATCGCGCATCGGCGCGGTGCAGCCTTCCAGGTAGCTGACGTAGCTGCCTTCCTCGGCCACGATCAGCGTGCGCTCGAACTGACCTGTGTTCATCGCGTTGATGCGGAAGTAGGTCGAGAGCTCCATGGGACAGGTCACTCCCTTGGGAATGAACACGAACGACCCGTCCGAGAACACCGCCGAGTTGAGGGCGGCGAAGAAATTGTCCGAGGCCGGCACGACAGAGCCGAGGTACTGGCGGACAAGCTCGGGATGCTCTCGCACCGCCTCGGAGATGGACATGAAGATCACGCCGGCATCGGCCAGCTTCTCGCGGAAGGTCGTTGCCACCGAGACGCTGTCGAACACGGCGTCCACTGCCACGCCGGCCAGCGCGGCGCGCTCCTCGAGGGGAATGCCGAGCTTCTCGTAGGTGGCGAGCAGCTCCGGATCGACCTCGTCCAGGCTCTTGGGGCGGTCGTCGGCGCTCTTGGGCGCGGCGTAATAGGAGATCGACTGGTAGTCGATCGCGGGGTAGTGGACGTTGGGCCAGGTCGGCTCCTTCATCTTCTGCCAGTGACGGAACGCCTTCAGCCGCCACTCGAGCAGCCACTCCGGCTCGTCCTTCTTGGCGGAGATGAATCGGACGGTTTCCTCGTTCAGCCCGGGAGGCAATGTCTCCTGGTCGATGTCGGTGACGAAGCCGTACTTGTAGTCCTGGTTTGTCAGTCCCTCGAGTTGGTCAACTGCGCTGCTCATGTTCTCGATCGCCCCAGACACCACCGCCCGGTGGTGTCTAATCTGTACGCTTTAGTATACATTATTTCTCGACCGCAGGTGCTGTATCGGGGCAGATGCTATCCCTTGGCCGGTTGATTCCTCTGGCCGTCTCTTGATCGGTGCCTCGATTGCACCAAGAAACCTGCGTATCGACAACCTCGAGCGCTACGGGTCCAGATACCGGGTCGCGATGAAGAGAGTGGACAAGGGGGGTCTTCGGATTTTCGGCGAGTCAAGAGAGTGAGTCATGTACCACGCTTGCAATACGTTTGTAGTGCATGAGGAGCACGATTACTGTCCGTACTAGCGTTCAGCTACGTGAGGCACTCAAGGCGCATTCAGCCAGCGTCGGGAAATCCGTGTCTGAATTCGTCCGGGACATCCTGGAGGACGCTGTTTCTGAGCGGTCGGTCGGTGACCGCGCGGCTCACGTTGCGGGCAAGCTCGGGCCGGCCGAGTGGCAGGATGATGATCGGCATCGCGAGCTACGGGAGCGAAATTGGAGAACTTGAGGTTGCTCCTGCTCGATACGGGACCGGCTGTAGCTGTCCTAGACAGGATCGATCCCGAACCTCATTGGCTCACTCGTGAACTGTCCGAGATCTGAGGCAAGCTCCACACGACAACGGCTGTTGGCGCAGAGGTCATGCACTTTGCCGCTCCTCGACGACTAGGGCCTGTGCTCTTCGCGGCATTCCTACGGGCCACTAGGACCGTCTTGCATCGTTCGTCGAGCCCTAAGCAGATTGGCCAGGCGGTCGCACTGATGGAGGAAGGTCACTGGGATTCGCGCATGGACTACGCGGATGCAACGCTGATTCTGCTGGCAGAGCAGATCTCGGTATTCGAAATCCTGACCTGGGACCGTCGGGGATTCGCGTTCTTTCGGACTCCGAGCCGTCGACCGCTCCAATTTGTGCGATCCGGCCCCTGACTGGGATGGTTTCGCGGCGGACACATGCCTAGCGGATCCCGGGTGAGTTTTCTGTAATCGGTCGAAAACCGGTGGCCGCTGCGGTCGCCCCAAGGCTGCGGTACGAAGGCAAGGGACTCGGAGAGATGTCGCTAGTTGACGTATTTCGGACCAATCACGAGGCTCGCCGTCGCGGCAAGCTCGCACTCTTCCACCATCCAATCCACTACCTTGACGAAATCGATCAGCCGATTCTCTTGAACAACCCTTGTCAGGTCCATAACGGGCCACAGGCTCGTGCCTTCCGACTTGAGCGAATACCCCGGAATGCCCTCCAGCATCCTATTCAGGAGGTCTCTCACTGCTGGGCTGTCGAATGGGGGCTCCTCTTGCAACCCGGTAACGACCAGAGACACACTCTGATCGCGCGTCTCGATTCGCAGCAAGGTGTTTGCCCCGGGCAGTCTAATCGAGCATCGAAAGCCAGAACTTGCACTTTCGAACTCAAGCTCCAGTCCGGAGAGCTTCGACCAGGCAAGAAGCTCCTCCACCGCAACGGAGACATTCTGCCTGGCGGTCGATTGGGTGCGGATCGCGCTCAAGAACATCGCTTCATCCCAGGCACGCCGCCCTGCTGGACTCTCCCTTCTCCTTGCCTCTGCCTGGCAGATGAACCTGGGGGCCGGGGCCGTGACCCGTTCGCCTTTGAAGTGGAGGACTTCGACCGCCAGGACCCTTGTCGGATACATCACCTCATTGAGGAACTCCACGACTCGGCGCAACGGCGCCGGAATGGAATCCGCGACGAAGAGCAACCGCAGCCTCTTGATCCTGAGATTGCGTTCCACTCTCTGCCAGAATTCATCTACCGAGGACTCAGCTGCATCCCCAGCGACACCAAGGAATTCACGCACCGCTGACCTGGGGCAATCGCCGATTGCTGCGCAGTCCTCCTCGAATCTCGACCGAATCTGCTGTGCTGGCCAGCAGTCGGTCAAGGTCGCAGCGTGTGCGAGGGTCCGGCCGACCAGCTCCTGTCGAGTCTTGATATCGGACCTACGCTTGACCTGAACAAGGGTTGGCACGCCGTTTTGGTCGAGAATCAGGTAATCGAGCGACCATAAGGCATTACGTTGGTCGCGAGGCGTAGTTTTCTCGCCAGAGAATAGCAGCCACTTGCGCGGACCTTCCGGACTGATCTGCCCGCCCGCAAGGATTTCCGGGTGCTCTTGCGCCAAGACCTGCAGCCAGTCCTCTGCCAAATGATTCTGGGCTTCGAAGGGCTCGATCCGATTGTCTGCGTCCAACACGAAGGTCTTGCCGTCAGACCGCATAGCTCACTCTCTTGGTAAAACGCAGCATCTGACCGCGGATCACAGATTCCCGAAACGAGGGCTAACTTCATGTCAGCCCGCTGGCGGCTACGGGATTCCCAGAGGCGTCCTGGTTGCTCGGGCGATTCATGCACTGCCGCCTACTGCGGATCCCACCGGCACTATTTCGAGTCCTACCGTTAGGCGAATCACCTGATTCCCCAATGGCTTAACCAAAGAGCGCGCCGGCTTCGGTCCGAATGCCCTCGGGTATCATGCAGGGACGATCTGTTTCTGGTAGTGATGCGGGCGGACATTCAGTAAATGAGCGACGCCAGCACTACCGTGGATTCCCTATCCCTGGCTGTCCGACGATTCTGCGAGGAAAGGGACTGGGACCAGTTCCACGGCCCAAAGGACCTAGCTGTCGGGATCATCACCGAGGCGGCGGAATTGCTCGAACGATTTCGATTCCTCTCGGAGGAAGATTGCGTCCGATCGTTCGACGATCCCGAGAAACGCGAGAGGATCGAAAGCGAGATGGCGGACGTGCTCTTTTTCCTGCTACGCCTGGCTGATCGCTTTGACATCGATCTCGTCGCCGCATTCGATCGGAAGATGATCAAGAACGCGGAACGCTATCCGGCGGACAAGGCCCGGGGCTCGAACAAGAAGTACTCCGAGCTGTAACCATGCGTCTCTATTCCGGCAGTTCCAAGCAGTTCGTCGGAGATACCGCGCGGAACCAAATCTCGGAAAAGCTCAGGGAGTCGTTCTTCCAGCACTATCGTTTCAACCCCTCTCCAGCGGAAGTGAGGTCATGGCAGGTTTCCCTCAGCGCCATGGCCCACGTGATCCAACTCGCCGAACTCAAGGATCACGGGGTTGTGCTGGAGTATCAGCTTCCATTGACATCCAAGCGCCTTGACTGCCTGGTCTGCGGTCGGGACAACGAGCACCAGGACAATGCCGTCATAGTCGAGCTAAAGCAATGGGACAAGTGCCAGCAGTCCGACGGGGAGAACCTGGTGTCGACGTGGGTCGGCGGGGCAGAGCGCGACGTGCTGCACCCGTCGGCGCAAGTCGGGCAGTACCAGAGGTATCTGGCGGATTCCCACACGGCCTTCTACGAGGGTCCCGCCCCGATCCGTCTGAGTTCCTGCGCCTATCTCCACAACTATCGAGCGGAGGCGGGCGACGCGCTGTTTGCCGAGAGATACAGCGGCATTCTCGAGCGTTCCCCGGCCTTCACGGCGGACGACGTCGATCCGCTTGCCACTTATCTAGACCGAAGGCTCCAAGCCGGCGAAGGCCTCGACGTCCTGGTGCGCGTCGAGGAGAGCCGATACCGGCCGAGCAAGAAGCTCATGGACCACGTGGGGCGAGTCATCAAAGGGATTCCTGCCTATGTGCTTCTTGACGAACAGCAAGTCGTTTACGAGAAGGTTCTGGCGATCGCCCGAAAAGGCTTCCATGACCGCCGGAAGACGGTGCTGGTCGTGCGAGGGGGGCCGGGCACAGGCAAGTCGGTCATCGCCCTCAACTTGATGAGCGACCTCCTCCTGAGGGAGATCAACGCGCAATACGCTACTGGTTCGAAGGCGTTTACCGAAACCCTCCGCAAGATCATTGGCCCTCGCGGAGGAATCCAGTTCAAGTACTTCAACAGCTACATGCAGGCCGCGCCGAACGTGGTGGATGTCCTGATCTGTGACGAAGCGCACCGGATTCGCGAGACCAGCAACAGCCGGTTTACGCCCAAGGCCAAGAGATCCTCGCGCCGTCAAGTCGACGAACTCCTTGACGCCACTCAGGTACTCGTGTGCTTTGTCGACGACAAGCAGGTCGTGCGCCCAAACGAGGTCGGGTCCGCGGAGCTGATCACCAAGGCGGCCAAGGAACGCGGGTGCAATACGCTCGACTTCGAGCTCCAAGCCCAGTTCCGTTGCGCAGGGTCCGACGGATTCGTGAACTGGGTGAACAACACGCTCGGGATCACACGGACGGCCAACGTGCTTTGGGAACCTTCCGACGCCTTCGACTTCCGGATCTTCGGGTCGCCCCGGGCCCTTGAGGAGGCGATACGGGAGAAGGTGGGCGAAGGGCATTCAGCCCGAATGACCGCCGGATTCTGCTGGCCATGGTCGAAGCCGAATCGCGACGGAACCCTCGTCAAGGACGTCGACATCGGGGATTATCGTCGCCCTTGGAACGCAAGGCCGGAGAGCGGAAAACTCGCGAAGGGGATTCCGAAAGCATCCCTGTGGGCCCACGATCCTAACGGGATCGAGCAGATCGGCTGCATCTACACCGCCCAGGGATTCGAATTTGACTATGTCGGCGTGATCATTGGCCCGGATCTACGCTACAGCTTCGACCACCATTGCTGGGACGGATTCCCGGACGCGTCACACGACACCGTCGTGCGACGGTCCAAGAAGACGTTTGTCGACCTTGTCAAGAACTCTTACCGAGTGCTGCTGTCCCGCGGCCTGAAGGGCTGCTATGTGCACTTCATGGACAAGGAAACCGAGATGTTCGTGAAATCGCGGATCGAGTCCTAAAGCCGTGTGCGTGCCTTGGTTGGAGGCGCCACGATTCGAAACTCGGATTCCCTACTCCGGTCCATGTCTTCCAGATGGACGGCCAAGCTCATCTTTGACGACTTGCTCATTCCAGTGATTACGAATAAACCGCTTATCAACTGCGGGATGAGCCTGAGGCACTTCGATACCCGGTCTCCGGACCGAACGGACAGAGGCTGAATTCTCAAGTTGCCGGGCTTGCTGGCTCATCCGTCTGCCGCGCCGAACCAGCATCTTTTCTACGTGCCGTAGCAGTTCCCCGCAACCTTGGCCGAGACCACGAGGCATCCGACGTTGAGGAGAGCGTGGTGCATGTCCATGAGATCACCTCTTGGCGATGGTGTGTTTCCAGCTTGGAAGTTCCATCGAAAAACCTGACATGGAGCGCGCATTCCTTATAGAGTTAAATTACCTGTAATGAATAAGTTAATGCCACAAAGCCCCGCCCAAGGACCGCTTACCTTGTCAGAATGAATTGTCCTGCCGAGTCCGCTGCCAAGTACACGCATGCCTTGATGGCGGCCGGACACGGGAGAGCCGGACAATGGATGTGATGCGGTCCTTCTGGATGCTGTGCAGCTTGCTCCCTGCCGGCTTGGTGCTCGCGACGAGCGCTGGCGCGCAGTCGTTCCAAGGCGGTATCCGGGGGACCGTCCAAGACGCAGTCGGCGGAGTGATCCCAGGAGCGAGCCTCACGCTTGAGAACGAGGACACCGGCACCGTGCGGAGTACCGCTTCCAACGCGTCGGGGGAATACTCGTTCGCCAACGTCGAGCCTGGCACGTACTCGGTTCGAGCGGAATCGGAAGGATTCGCCCCATCGCATCACAAAGGGCTGATGGTGGGTATCGCCGCATTCCTGGTCGAGGACATCACCTTGGATATCGGGGGGATCGAGGAAACGCTCACAGTCAGCGCCGCGGCCCCGCTGATAGAGAACGGCTCGGCTTCGGTTGCCTCCACGATCGACCGCAAGCAGATTGAGGCACTGCCCTCGCCCGGAAGAAACGTATTCATCCTCGCGGTGACCACGCCCAACGTCGTCCACACCGGGAATCCGGTCTGGGTGAAGCAGTCTGACCAGACGAACTCATCGCTCCTGTCGCTGGGCGGCGGACCGCTCCGTGGAAACAACTACACGATCGATGGAGTCTCGATGACCGATCTGCGAAACCGGTCCGTCATCATCCCGGTGTTCGACGCCGTGGAGGAGCTGAAGGTCCAGACCAACACCTACGACGCGGAGATGGGCCGGACCGGCGGAGGGGTCTTCAACACAATCCACAGGCGCGGCACGAACGACTGGGCGGGCAGCGCGCACTACCAGTTCCGTCCGGGGCAATTGGACACGTTCTGGCGCAAGCTTGCGTATTTCCAGCAAAGGGACCTCGACCGGGGACTGCTCGGACGAGACGATCTGGGCAACGCCCCATACAACCTCTTTGGCGGTTCCTTCGGCGGTCCGATCCAGCAGGGGCGGACGTTTTTCTGGCTCGCGTCCGAAGGATATTCGGACAACGCGATTGGGAACACGACGGTCACCCTTCCAACCGCGGCCGAAGCGGCGGGAGACTTCTCCTCAAGCGGCGCGACCATTTACGACCCGTTCAGCCGCAGCTCTGATGGTGTCAGGCTGCCGCTGCCCAACAACCGCGTTCCCGCCGACCGCGTTGACCCCACTGGCTCGGCCCTGACGGGCCTGCTCGCGAGCCTTGGGCCGGGTGGCCGCATCTCCACCTCCGGGATCCAGAGAGTCCGGGCCATCCAGGCCACGGGAAACCTGAGCCACTCCGTCGGAGAGAAGTGGAACTTCTCGACGACATTCCTGCATTACCGATCGGAGGAGCCGCTGTTCGGCCACTACCAAGACCTGCTGAATTCCGAAACGCGGCCCGACTTCGGCATCGGCGCTTCCCTGCTTGGAAGGAATGTCCGTGCGCTCGCGGTCAACGCCACCACCGTTCTTTCCCCTGCCTCCGTGCTGACCCTGCGATACGGGCAGACATACTTCGACGATTCCTGGTCGAGTCCCGAGTTCGGCAAGGAAGACCTGAGAACGAAGCTCGACGTCCAAGGCAGCTTTCTGGACAAGATCTACTCACAGGACGATTACAAGGGACAGTTCCCATCGATCTCCGTCGCCGATTTCGGGGACGGTGGCAACACGCACGGCGGGAGAACCAATGACGACGTGAACTGGACTTCCCAGGAGACGAGCGGCTCGTATTCGGTGTTCGTCGGAAACCACACGCTGAAGCTGGGCGCCCAGTGGAGACGTCTCGGCCTGCACACGGTGAACTTCGGAAACGGTTTCGCGCTGGACTTCGCAAAGAGGTTCACGCAGGGCCCGGACCCGGCGCATCCGGTAACAGGCTCGGGCAGCGCCCTGGCGGAACTGCTGCTGGGCGTGCCGAATGGCGGTGCCGCGACGCTCGCGTTCCCCGCAGATGTCTATGTGGACTACTGGGGCGGCTTCGTTCAGGACGACTGGAGGGCAACACCGAACCTTGTGCTGAATCTGGGGCTCCGTGTCGAGCGCGAAACGGGATTGCAGGAGCACGGAAACGACTTCGCCGTCGGCTGGGATCGACGGAGGCCCTTCCCGGTGCAAGTCGAAGTCCCTTCGAAACTCGCGGACTCCGCGCCGGGCTTTCCGTTGAAAGGCGGCCTCATGTACGCGGGTGTGGACGGGAACCCGACTCACCAGTGGAATCCTCCAGCAGTCAAGCTCGGCCCGCGCGCGGGCTTCGCCTACACCCTCGGGCCCGCGACGGTCCTGCGCGGAGGGCTTGCTGTGTTCTGGGCACCGTACGCGATTCCGCGCGGCACCGGTGCCTCGGAGATCGGCACTTACGGCTTTACGGCCGTGACAAACCTGGCGGCGAGTATCGACGGCATCACCCCGCCGACCGCAACCGCATCGAATCCCTTTCCGGAAGGCATCCTGGATCCGGTTGGAAATGCAAACGGGCGCTTCCAGAACATCGGCGGCGACGTCTACTTCAACGATCAATATCGAGACTCCCCCTACATCACCAAGTGGTCGCTGGACGTGCAACGAGAAATCGGAAAGAACGTCGCCGCGAAGGCTGGCTATGTCGGCAGCCGAGGCACGAATCTGCCAATCGGTGGGACACGCAACTCCGTGATCAACATCAACCAGCTGTCTGACCCGTTCCTGGCGCTCGGAGACCGTCTGAACGATCAGCACCGCAATCCGTTTCACGGGGACTCCCGGTTCGGGTCCTTTGCCGGCGAGCCCACGCTGCCGCTAGGGCAGCTGCTCCGCCCGTTCCCGCACTTCCGGAACGTATACGCCCGTCACGTGACTGCGGGCCGGTCGATGTACCACAGCCTTCGGGTCGAGCTGGAACGGCGCTTCGGCCGGGCGTGGGGAGCGCGGGTGAACTACACCCGCACGATGCATCACGACAACATCTACGAGGACAACACCTTGACCGAGAGTCTGACCGCGGAGGTTTACGACACTCCGGATGGATGCGCAATTGGAAAATGCCCGGTCCTGGAGTCGGATTACTCGCTCTCGAGGCTCCACGTACCGCATCAAGCCAACATCAATCTCAACTATCAGACACGGAGCCGAAACCGCCTGCTGGGCAATTGGGCATTGTCGCTGTCGGCGATCTTGCGAAGCGGCTTTCCCCTGGTGATCACGCAGAACGAGAACCCCTTGCGAGCCTACGGATTCAGCCACCAGCGCCCGGAGAGCGGCGTCGTCTCCATCGGTAGCGATCCCGAGAGCAACCCGGATCGCTACCTGACAGCCGCCTCGATCGTACCGACCGACGGACTCAAGCTGAGCCGCGGGCCGCACACCACGGATTCCGCACGGACGCCCGCCCTGTTCAACTGGGACGTTTCGGCCGAGAAGACGATTCCACTGTCCGAGGGCGCGAGCATCTCGCTCCGGTTCGAGTTCATCAATCTCCTGAACAGCGTCAATTGGCGTGGCCCCAGAACCGTGATCGGAAGCGATGAATTCGGCAGCATTCCCGGAACGCGCGGGTTCCCCCGGACCTTCCAGATGATGGCCAAGGTCGCGTTCTAGCCCGCATGAACGCTCATCCGGTCGAAAGTATCAATCAGTCCTCCGGAGACATCGTCGGCACTTCGATTTCGAAGTGCTGGCAAATCAATGACGTGGACCTCAGAAAAAGGGCGGGTCCTGCATGACCAGGTATCCGGATCGAACGGGCAGAGGCTGAACACCCAAGGCGCCGGGCTTGCTGGCTCCTTTGCATGTCGCGCCGACCCGGGCGGCCATTCAGGTAGATTGCCAGGTTCTCCTACCAGCCGTAGTAGCCGGGCCTTGTTCGGACATGCACCTCCGAGTCCGTGACCTTGACGCGGATCCGCCGCCAAGCACCGTCGAACTCCTGATTCGAAGGGTAGTACCCGAGGGTGTAAACGCTCCTCAGCTCTTCGGCCACCTGACCGTAAACCTTGTCCAGATCCTGAATCGACTCGGCAGAAAACAGCCGTCCGCCTGTCGCGGTTGCGAGTTCCTCCATGCGCTTCCGGGCTTGGTCCGTCGAGCGCCGCAAGCGCTCGCGCCAACGTCGCTCCGTCCGTACACCGGGCTCGTCCGGTTCCAGGAAAATCGGGTAGATCGCGCTATTCATTTCGGCTGCTGCCCGGAGCAGGTCCTCGAACGGCACTTGCGAAGGGATCGAGCGGCTCCAGCGCGGGAGCAGATCGTTGTCCATGCCGTCGCTGATCACGATCAGCGCGTTGCGCTCCCATCGCCGTCGGGCCAGCTCCTGCGCGTAGGAGAGGGTGATTGCGTCGTACAAGGGGGTGCCCCCAGACAGACGGGGGATCTGGTTGATCGTTCGGAGCAGCGCGTCGCGGTCCGGAGTCAGCGGGCTAACGACGTGGAGGTAGGCGTCCGAGAGGACGTAGATCCCGACGCGGTCAGCGGGCCGGGCAGTGAGAATGAACTGGCGGGCAGCCTCCAGAACCGCCTTGCGATCGATGAGAGTGCTAGTGCTGCAGTCCAGCAGCAGCACCAGGTTGAACTCCGCCTCCGAGTCCTGCACGATTCCGATTTCCTGGTCGACCCCGTCTTCCGAGATCTCGAAATCCTCGCGTACGAGCCCTGACACTGGACGGTTCATGGAGTCGACGACTGACGCAGATAGCTGGACCAGGCGGACATCGGTGTTGAATCGCGCGACCTCTTCGGACAGAGCGGTCTGTTCCGTGCCGGGCTTGGATCCGTCGCCGCCCGGACGGGTCATTCTCATGCGGAAGGGCCTGCGGAGCATCGAGCCGAGCGCTTCGGGCGCTTGCCAGTGCATCCGGACCGGAGAATCATCAGGGATCCTGGCATCGCGCAAGATCAGGGCGTCAGGGTGCCTTGCATCGAGCCGGATCGAGCCATAGAGCTTATTCCGCGGATCCCGTACGTCGAGCAGGGTCCAGATCTCCGGATTCGATCCCTCCGGGGGGCTCTGCAGGGATGCCCGCAGCTGATGCGGAATGTCCACCGTAAGGGGCCTTTGGTCCGTAGCGACCTCGAGACGGACGCCTCGCCACGGAATCGAGAGCTCCACTCGTCCCACGGCGGTCTCCAACTGCGCTCGACGCACCAGCCCCCTGAGAGCGATCGGGCCGTCGACGGTTTCCACTTCGAGGCGATGCCCGTAGGGGAGATCGATGTCGAGATCGACCAGGGCTCCGTCTGGCGGCTGAGCGCGGATCCTCATCTTCCGACCCAGGCGGGTCGTCTTCGTATCGCCAGCCCGCACGGACCGAGTCCGGCTCTTGCGGCGCACGCGAACCCGCTCGGTGTTCACCACCTGCACTCGAACGCCTCCAGAGGGGTTCTCGACTCGCAGCACCGGTTCGGTGACGGATTCGGAGTCGGTCCACCACGGATCCTTTTCAAAGTCAATGGGCTCGAACTCTTCCGTGTCGGCCCCGGTCACGACAATGTTGTTGGTGACCGAGCGGACGCCGAGGACGGCGTGCGCCTGGCGCCCGGCGACACGCTTTTCCCTTTGCTGCTCTAGCTCGCCCTCCAGTACCAGGTGGCCGTCCCTGACTACGATGTGGATTGGCTGGACGAGGACCCGCTGCGTGTCTCCGGTGCTTCGGCGAAGCCGAGGCCGAAAGCGCGACTCCTCTCCGAGGTAACGTCTGATTTCCGGATGTCCGTAGATCCGCCAGTACGCATTAATCCGGACCCCGATATCGTCACCACTTCTGGGGAGCATCTCGATCTCGTTGCGAACCGAGGAAACCGCCTCGAGGGCACCGACGGATCGTTCGATGCTCTCCCTGAGGCTTGGCCGCGTGACGGAGCCTTCCAGGGTCACGACGTTGCCGTCGACCGAGAAGCCGACCCAGTCGTAGACCCGCATTCCGCGCTGTCCGGCGATCAGCTGCTCCACCTGAAGGATCAGGCGCTCGCTCTTGTCCTGCCCCGGTGCGGGAACCAGTCCCGCAAGCAGCAAGAGCGCGGCGATTGACGAAAGCCGCGGGGCGGGCACGCCCTGATCTTAACCGATAGGAACCAAACTCAAGGCGCTATCCGAACGCTCGCGGGATTCTATTGATGGCTGTGGCGGAACTTGCCGAACAGCCCGCCGTCGGATTGCTTCGACTCGCCTTCAAGGGCCTGTCCGAGCTCCTCGAACAGCTTTCTCTGGTCCCTGGTCAGCCTTTGCGGGATGTCCACCTCGACGTGGGCGTACAGGTCCCCGCGACGGCTCCCTCGCAGCTTTGGAATTCCCCTGCCTCGGAGCAGCAGGCGGGATCCGGACTGCGTGCCGGGCTTGACATTGTGGGTTTCGTCGCCTTCCAGAGTCGGAACGCTGACCTTCGCACCCAGAGCCGCCTGGGCGACGTTGATGTGGACTGTGCAGTGGAGGTCTGCCTCGTCGCGCCGGAACAGCTTGTGCTCCCGGACATGGATGAGGACATAGAGGTCCCCGCGCGGGCCCCCGTTCGCTCCGGAGTTGCCCTCGCCTGGCAGGCGCATGCGGTTTCCTTCGTCGACACCGGCCGGGATGTCGACCCTGCGCTTGCGCTGCACTCGGTTCAAGCCGTCCCCGTTGCACGACCTGCAGGGTTCCTGGACGATCTGGCCGGTCCCCCTGCAGCGGGAGCATGTCCGGCTCATTGTGAAGAAGCCCTGCTGGGTGTAGATCTGCCCGCGGCCTCCGCAGGTCCCGCAGTTGACCTTCCTCGTGCCGGGCTCGCAGCCGGTTCCGTTGCAGCGCTCGCACTCCTCGATGCGCGGGACCCGGACCTCCTTGGTGCATCCGAAGACCGCTTCCTCGAAGTCAAGGTCCAGCTCGTACTGGAGGTCGTCGCCACGACGTGCGCCCGAGCGCCCGCCTCTGCCCATGCCGAAGATGTCGCCGAAGAAATCGCCAAAGATGTCCGGGAAGTCGCTCGCGTTGAACCCGCCGTTTCCCGACAGGCCGGCGTGGCCGAATTGGTCGTAGCGGCTGCGCTTCTCGGGGTCGCTCAGGACGCCGTAGGCCTCGGAGGCTTCCTTGAACTTTTCCTCGGCCTCCTTGGAATCCGGATTGCGGTCCGGGTGGTACTTCATCGCGAGCTTGCGGTAGGCACGCTTGCACTCGGACTCGTCCGCATTGCGGCCGACGCCGAGCACCTCGTAATAGTCGCGTTTCTCCGCCATGCTGACCCGCGAGGCTCCGCCAGGAGGAGCCTATTCCTTAACTGCGACCTTGACCATCGAAGCCCGCACGAGGCGGTCCTTGAAGAAGTAGCCCTTCTGGTAGACGTCGAGGATCTGCTGGTCCTCCTGCTCGTCGGTCGCAGGGGCACGGTCAACCGCGAAATGCAGGTTCGGGTCGAACGTGTCGTGCTGGCTGACTTCCTTCAGCCCGGCTCGCGAGAAGACCTCGAAGATGCGGCGATGGATGAGTTCGAGGCCCTTCTTGACCTCCGGCGTGACGCCTTCAGCCCCCATAGCGCGCTCGAAGTCGTCGACGACCGGGAGCAGCGACTGGATGGTGTCCGAGGCCGCGTAGCGGACCACGTCGTCCTTCTCGCGCTGGAGGCGCTTGCGGATGTTCTCGAATTCGGCTTGGGCACGCTTCAGCTTGTCCAGCATTTCGTCGCGCTCTTGCCGGGCCTGTTCCAGTTCCGCCCGGAGCTCTTCGATTGCCGGATCGGCAGGTGCTGGCTCCTCGACGGCGGCACCGTCTCCGTTCATGCTGACCGCGGACTCGGCTACTTCCGCAGTGACGGGCTCCGCAGCCTGCTCCTCGATCTCAAGTTCCTCGGAATTGGACATTGCTGGGAAGGGGCGAGCCCCCAAACCTCATCCTATCAAAGGGCCTCGGTGCCCAATACGAGGTCTGGAAGAGCGGCTGAGGCCGATCGCCTCAGGGCTCTTCTTCGTCCTCCTCCTCTATCCCGAAGAACTGCTCTTTCAGCCCTTGCTCGGCGAAGCCGCGGACGATCGGGGACGTGTCCCCGGAGTCCAGCGCGCTCTGGTAGTGATCGATTGCGAGTTCCCTATAGCCAAGGATGTCGTGGATCCGGCCCATGTAGACGTGGGACATCGCCCGTATGCGAGCGTCCTCGGTTTGCTCGGCGGCGTTCGCGAAGTGCTCCAGCGCCAGGTCCGGATCCGCTTCGTCAAGCGCTATCCGACCGAGGCCGTAGCTGGCCTGGCCCCTCCCAGGGCCGGCACCGGCCAGAACCTCCTCGTAGACCTTCCGGGCTCGGTCGAGCTCGTTCAGCTGCAGCAAGCCCTCGGCCTGGGAGAGCAGGCTCTCCTCTCGGGAGACCTTCGGCTGGACGACCCTGCGGCGTGGCTCTTGCCGCTTGACGGTGGGGCGCTCGGCGAACTTGACGCTCTGGATGCGCTCGGCCTCGTGGCGCATGTTGATGTCGTCGATCATTTCCTCGTAGTAGCGCCGGAACGACTGGGGCTGCTTCTCGTACTCGGCGAGCTTCTCGTAGAAGTACGGCGCAAGGATGAATCCCTGGCGCAGATGCTCGCCGATGCGCTGTCTCTTGCCCTCTTCCGGCTCGTAGCGCATGCGGGTCTGCACCGCGTGGGCGAGCGACTTGGTCACGAGCAGCTGGAAGTTGGTCTTGTACGCGTTCTCGAGTGCCGGAGCGAACATGGCGAACCGCGAAAGGTTCTCCTTGCGGGCGACGGCTTCCGAGTAGCGGATGGAGAGCCTGTCGAGCTGGTGCAGCAGGTAGGCGGCGCGGATCTCGTCGGTTCGCAGTTCCGTGGAGGAGTGGATCACGACCTTGACGTCCCCTCCGTATGCGCGCATGTTGGTACTCCCGGGTGCGGCCAGCAAGTCGAAGTAGACACGGAATCCGCGCGTCTCGCGGCTGGAGGCGGGCATCCGCAGGTACCCGTTGATCTCGTACACGGCCTCGATCAGGGCTTCCTGGTAGCGCAGCATCTCGTTTTCGTAGGCAGGGAGGTACTTTTGCCACAGCTGCTCGATGTCCGCTACGTCGTAGAACTCCCGGAGCAGTGCCGAGAGGCCCCGGATGGGACGGACATCGATTGGCAGATCGGTCGGCACCTCGGCCTTGAGGTCGAAGAAGGGGGCCTCGCCGCACATCAGGGCGAAGGATATGTACTGCGAGAGGTCGAGTTCCGGATCGGGCTGCTTCTTCTGCTCGTAGTACGTCTGCAGACGCGTCCGCATCCCCGAATCCATGGACTCGAGGTCGTCGCGGAGGGCATTCCGCACGGGACTGACCGCCTCGGCATTCAGGCCCTCGTCATAGCCTCCAACGTTGATTGCCGCCATGACGGTGAACATGCGGATGTCGGCGACCAGCTGCTCTTCGGTCTGAGCCTGCAAGGGCGCGGCCACCGCAGCGAGGAGCCCGGCGACGAGAATTGCTCGGCAAGCCACGGCTTTCAGTGTATTCAAGCGGCGGCTTCTCATGGACGGGGCGTTCACTCAGGATCGTAGGTGCCAGCACACTATCAGATGTGTTACGCGACTCCAGGGAATGGCGTTGCTCGTCTCCTCATGTGATTGCTAAAGTCCGACCCATGCTGCTCGGGATGAGTCCGGAGGCCGGTGGCGAATGCGGGATCGACGGATAGGTCGAGGCGACCCGTTGACCAATCCAGCTAGGTGGGGGCTACGATGCGATCGCAAGGGTTGAAGCTAGGGCACGGGTAGATCACTGGACGGAGGTTTGGAATGCGGAAGGTTCGCTTTAGCTGCGCCATGAGCCTGGACGGATTCATCGCGGGACCCAACGGCGAGTACGACTGGATCGTGATCGATCCCGAATTCGACTTCCAGGCGATGGCCGAGGAATTCGACACGTATCTGCTTGGCCGCAAGACGTTCGAGGTGACCGGTTCACAGGTCTCCCCTCCATCGTCCGGCAATCGGACGTATGTGTTTTCGCGGACGCTGCGCCAGAGCGACCACAAGGACGTTCCGATCATCGGCGAGAACTGGAAGGAGGTGGTGCAGTCGCTTCGCGAGGAAGAGGGCAAGGACATCTGGCTATTCGGCGGCGGGTCGCTGTTTCGCAGCCTTGCAGAGGAAGGGCTCGTCGACACGGTGGAAGTGGCGATCGTGCCGGTATTGCTCGGTGCAGGCATTCCCCTTGTCGCCGAGCCGGCCAAGCGAATCGCCTTGACCTTCGTAGAACACAGGCTCTATGAGGAGACGGGCACTCTGAGCCTCGTATACGAGGTCAACAAGAGCAGTCCAAAAGACGGGGATGCCTGACCCGAGGCCAGCAAAGATGCGGATGGGATCCGCTGCCTATAGAGGTCAGAGCCTTAACTGGGGGCTGGATCCAATACAAATCGCTACAATCAGGGTTCGCGTTTATGGACGAGCTTGAGGCGAAGAGCCGCAGCGGAGAGCCAGATCCAGAACAGCTCGTGCCGGCCGCGACTGAAAAAACGGAGACGTCGTGGGATGTCGTCCAGCTGGCCCGCCATCCCCAGCGGCCGCATGCCACCGACTATATCGAGCGGATCTTCGACCGCTTCAGCGAGATTCACGGCGACCGCGCTTTCGGTGACGATCCCGCGATCGTGTCCGGATTCGGCTTTCTGAAGGGCCAGCCCGTCATGGTGATCGGCCAGGAGAAAGGCCGGCGGACGGAGCAGAAGTTGTACAGGAACTTCGGCATGCCGAACCCGGAGGGTTACCGCAAGGCGCTACGAGCCATGAAGCTGGCGGAGAAGTTCGGGCGGCCGATCGTGACTCTGCTGGACACTCCTGGTGCGTATCCGGGAATGGATGCGGAGGAGCGGGGACAGGCCGAGGCCATTGCCCGCAACCTGTACGAGATGTCCAACATCACCGTTCCGTTCGTGGTGGCGTGCATCGGCGAAGGGGGCAGTGGCGGGGCTCTGGCGCTCGGAGTAGGGAACCGGGTCCTGATGCTGGAGAACTCGGTCTACAGTGTGATTTCACCGGAGAGCTGCGCTGCAATCGTATGGAGGGATTCCGGGAAGGCCGAGTTGGCCGCCGAGGCCTTGAAGCTCACTGCCAAGCACCTGGAGAAACTTGGCCTTGTTGACGAAATCGTTCCTGAGCCGTCCGGCGGAGCGCAAAACGACGTGGATGAAGCCGCGAAGCTCCTCGGTGACGCGTTGGTGCGTAATCTGAAAGACCTCGCAAAGATGTCAGCCGAGGAAGTGGTGGACAACCGGTATGCGAAGTTCCGGGCGATGGGCGGGTTCTTCAAGGACGTCGGCCTGTCCTAAGCGGCTGCAGTCGCTCTCCTGGGTAATCGTCGCCAGTTCGGTCAATTGGGGCGCTAGCTCTGCCACAACCGTGCGAGCCTTTATGATCGTGTCCATGGATGCAACGCGAGCATCCGTCTTGCGGCCTTGGCGGAGAACGGGGGAGGAATCCACTCGTCCTCGTGAGCCACGGGGCGAGTCACCCGCGTCATTCGAGGGGCGCGACTGGCTAATGTCCGGGCCTCATTCAATCGCCGCTCTCGCAGGTGCCAGCGCAATTATCCGCTCGTTTGGGGGTGTGCTTGCAGTCTGCTCGCTTCCGGGACTGGTCCTCTTGTTGGCAATCCCATTGGCAGGTCAGCGTGTTGCGATTGCCTTGGAAGAAGACGAGGCTCCGTACGGACCTCTTCCGTTCGTCTGCCCGATGGACCCCGACATTCGGTCCGAGACTCCTACCGTCTGCTCGCGCTGCGGGATGAAGCTGGTGCTAGGGCTACCTACTCCGAGCGAATACCCCGTGCTGCTGCGTACGAAGCCCCGAGCCATCGATCCAGGTATGCCTGTGCAACTCGAACTCGAGGTGCTGCAACCGGATTCCGGAGAGCGCCAGACGGAATTTGAGATCGTTCACGAGAAGCTGATGCACCTGTTTTGGGTGAGCCACGACCTAGAGGTATTCCGCCACGAGCATCCGGTGCTTGGCGAGGACGGGTTGTTTCGGATCGAGGCAACCTTCGAGCGACCGGGGGCTTACCGCCTGATGAGCGACTTCTTTCCCACTGGCGGGACGCCGCAGATGATTCCGATGATGTTGACGACGCGGGGGTTTGAGGAGCCGATCGAGGCTCTTACCTTAGACTTGGAGCCCGATCGTGTGACGAAGCAGGGCGAGAACGTAACCGTGTCGATTCGAACTGAGCCTCCTGAGCCAATGGCAGGATTCCTGACGCTGTTGTTCTTCGAGTTGGATACGGCGCGGGGACTGCAGAAGTTCTTGGGCGCATGGGCGCACATGCTGGCTGTCAAGGACGACTTGGTGACGATGATTCACGGTCACCCGAGCATTGCCGAAGGTGGGAAGCTGATCCAGATGAACGTCATCTTCCCGGAGCCTGGAATGTATCGGATCTGGGTCCAGGTGCAGCGACGCAAGAAGGTTAGCACTGTGCCGTTCACCATCGAAGTCGCGGGGCTGCCCCGGTAGGCTGTCGGCGACACACGGGCAGCCAATCTACGAAATAGGGCTGGTCGGCCTTGTTGGGAACGTCGCGAGGAGCAGTCTCTCGGAGCCACACCAAGGGATCTCCGATGTTTGCGGCATCTGATTCTTAGACGAGCGGAGGCCAGTCAAACTGCCGACGATTGTGGACACATTGCGCACTTCGCTTGGGACCCGGTCGACCAACAGATTGCCAACTGATTAGATCAGAGCCTCGCGGGTTCTTTACCGGCAGCTCTCTGAGGTCAGAGATCGCGTGGTTTCAACCCCGTTCGCCTAGCAATTCTTGCAAGCACACGGGAACCGATTTCCTCACGGTCATGGAACTCGAAGACAGAATCGCGTGCATTGCCTCGTGTCAAGATCCGGTGAGATCCAGATACTCGATTGACCTTCCACCCTATGCATTCAAGCGCGGCCAGTACTCGGCGTGCTCGAGCACTTGGCCAAGCACTCATGCGGCGGAAAACCGGATTTCAATTGATTCGAGTGGTTTCTCGCCCACCTCGATTCGCTCCGCCAAGATACGAAGTACAAGTGCCTTGGACTTGCCGATCGCGTCGGCCTTGGTCTGGCCATTTTTCATCGCCCCAGGCAGGCCGATCACCTCGGCGATCCAGCGCCCGTCTTCCTCTCGCTCCGGTTCGATAGAGAAGCGCATTCTTTACCTATCTGATTGTACGCACTCAAGATCCGCTTTGGTTTTGAGCAACCGCGATGCGGTGGAAGGGTTTGGTCCACAACTCGAGAAGCTCATCAATCAAGTCAACGGACTGTCTAGATTGTTGACTTCGGAGAGGACATCTCTGACAGGCTTTCGAAGAACTCTAGGTCGGACGACTTCGACACTTTCGGTTCTCACACCCAGTTCCAGATTCCTCAGAAGACTGCATAAATCGATTCCATCTATGATCCAAGAATGGCATCGCGCCGTTCGCTTGTCGTGGACCATGGAGCCCAATTCGTAGTCGAACGCTCCAATTGCGAGACGCGGGTGACGGGGGTTTAGCCGGAAGAACTTCACGGCAGGTTCAAGGCGGGGTCAATTCATAGAGTGTTGTGTTCACAGGAATTGGACCATCTTGGCACGGCTCTCAAGCTGTCGCCGTCATGGAAACTATCTGTTGCGGCTCGACGGCGAGCAGGTCGAAGATCGGACGCTGGAGCTTGCTGGGCTGGGTCGCGACGGTGATGGCAGGCTTCTCCCGAGCGGGCAAGCGGACCCGGTTGAGGACGAGGTTCGACAGGTCGACCATTAGGGTCTGGAAGCTCAGCACCGGCGCTTGTTTCATAATCGTCCATGATTCAGTAGAATCTCCATGCCACGCTGAACTCCAGTGGGGGCTACTCGCTTTAGTGTAGGAATTTCAGGAGACCATTTGTGCCAGGAGCCCAAGTCGATGAACTGGAACGTCGAATCCTGCTTGCATTGCCTCGAGTTAAGGATCTCGACGCAGCAGTCGAAGATGTGCGCCAAGGAGTGGAAAAGCTGGCACCCGGATTGTCGAGTGACCTCTCCGCTGAATTCTCCGAGGCTCGGAAACGCGTAAAGCAACAGTTCGACAGGATCGAAATACTCCACAATCACTCGGTTTTTCAATCAAGGCCTCGATGGTATTTCGGCCCCAAGCCAAGCGACTTACACTGGCCTGCTGTTCGCGATTTCCTGTTGAATGCTAAGGGCTGGTCGGAAAGAGACGTAAACGGCATTGACGAGGCTTCGAACGAAGTAGTGTCGCTGCTGGGGAATCCTGGACAAGCAAGCTTCTCTTGCCGAGGACTTGTTGTCGGCCATGTGCAGTCCGGCAAGACGGCGAACATGACCGCAGTAGCCGCTAAGGCTCTCGATGCTGGCTATGACACCGTAATCGTCCTTGCCGGTCTGACCAACAAGCTCCGGTACCAGACCCAACTACGATTGTTCGACGATCTCGTTGGTCGCAATGAGATCAACTGGCAGGTCCTTACACCCAACAAACCGGATCGCGATTTTCGCGCGCCACCCCAAGGGGGCTTCCTCTCCCATGTGGACAAGGCGCAGCTGGCGGTCATCAAGAAAAACGTATCCCCGCTGGGGGAGCTGAGGAACGCAGTGAAGCGGACTCTTCCCGCGGTGCGAAGCCAACTGCGGATACTTGTCATCGACGACGAATGCGATCAGGCAAGCATCAATTCCGCCCTCGGTGAACTGGACATAACAGCGATCAACCGCCGCATCCGTGAACTATTGTCGTTACTGCCCGCAGTGACATACATAGGCTATACGGCCACACCATTTGCGAACGTGCTGATCAATCCCTATCGTGTTGATGGCCAGGAATTCGACGACCTCTATCCCAAAGACTTCATCACAGCGCTCCCGCAGCCCGATAGCTATTTCGGAACAGAGAGGCTTTTCGGAGCGACGCCATCTGACCCTGACGATGTCCAACCAGAAGAAGAGGGCCTGGACATGATCCGCGACGTCCCAGGCGAGGAAGAGGCGCTCCTTCAACCTCAGAGCCGACGTGAGCGCGGCTCATTCCATCCCTTGATGACGAACAGCTTGGAAGCAGCAATCCTGTATTTCCTTGCTAGCTGCGCTGCGCGGCGCGCTCGAGGCGATGGCGCGAAGCATATGACGATGCTCGTCCATACATCCGCATATGTGATCGCTCACAAGCGCGTAGCCGAACTCATCCATGACTGGGTGTATGACAACCGGAAGGGGATTCTCGATCAAGAGTCAGACGTTGGCCAACGCGTCCGGGAAATCTGGACTGCCGAGCAGAGTTGCATTCCTGCCAGCATCACCGATGCACCGTCGGTTCCTGTTGATCGGATCTTCGAGCACCTCCAAACCGTACTTGACACGGTCGAGTTTCCTGTTGAAAACGGGGCGAGCGACGATCGGATCGACTACACCGGACAGCCTAAGACATACATTGTCGTCGGCGGCTCGATCCTAGCCCGGGGACTGACACTCGAAGGGCTCACAGTTAGCTATTTCCTGCGCACAGCGAACCAGTATGACACCTTGCTCCAGATGGGCCGCTGGTTCGGCTACAGGCCCCGCTACGAAGACCTTCCACGGATCTGGATGCCCGAGGTGCTCAGGCTGCGCTTTCGGGCCCTCGCTGCCGTTGAACAGGAGATCCGGGATGACATAGAGCAGTATCGACGGCAAGACCTGACACCGATGGACATCGCTGTGAGGATCCGTGCGATCCCAGGAATGGCGATAACCGCTGCCAACAGGATGCGTGCAGCCCGTCGGTGCGCCGTCAGTTACTGGGGTACGCACCGTCAGACGTTCCGTTTTGACCATCGCGACGAAAAACTGCTGCGCCGCAACTGGGCTACAGCAGCGGAGCTCGTCAGTCATGCTGACAAGCTCGGCCTCAGAGACCACACGGCTAACGCTCTCGGAAGGAAGCTCTGGCGCGAAGTCCCGAGATCATTGATCCGGTCCTTCTTCGAATCCTATGGGGTGCACGCGACTCACGCCGATCTGGCGTCGGGCATGCTCCTTCCCTTCCTCGCGCAGGACGATCCGCGTCTCAAACGCTGGAACGTAGGAATTATCGAAGCTGGCCGCGGCCCAAAATCCTCGGAATCGCTCGGCGTTGCGCCGACAGTTAGGATGGTCAATCGCGCACGGCTAGCAGACAGCAACTCGTTTGCCGACATAAAGGCACTAATGTCCAAACGCGATCTTCTTATTGATTGCGGCGAGGACATGCCGAATGGGACGAGATGGAATGATCTCAAGGCCGCACGTTCGGAATCCGTCGGCCAGGTTCCTCTCTTGCTGCTGTATCCGATAGACCGCACCTCCGAACCGAAGCGTAAGAGCAATGTCCGCACTGCACTCAACGCGACTTTCGATGTGCTTGGCTATGGGATCGTTTTCCCTGGGTCGGTGACCGAAGGAGGCAATTACGTTTCCCTCGAACTTAGGCCGCTTTCGGCTGACGAGATCGACGAGATTGCTGCAGAAGAGGCGGCACAGGCGGAGGCTGCGGGTGTCGGGTAAAGCTTCGACGACAACAGCCACCAGAAATTGGGCCCTGTTGCGTGCTGGTGTTCAACCAACTAGCGGTTTGGAAATTCCGACCATCTCCACCGATGTATCCACAGCTGCTGAGCAGGTTCGGCTGGCAATCGGACCCAACGGAGAACCGCGCATCCTCTTGCCTTTGGGCGACCGAGAGTCGCCGACGACAATTCAAGGTGGGAGTGCGCTCTCGATAGCCGTTTCGTCGTTCAATCACAAGGGACAAATCCTTCGTTTCCTCGATTTGATCTGTCTTTCGGTAGATTTAGAAACCGTATTCGGGGAAGTTGTGGAGGAGATGCTTGTACGTATCGCTCGTGGCATCGGCTGTGTCGATGCCGCTCGATCCACGATTGAGGATTTTCGTTCGCTTCTGATTCGCGCAGGTGCAGCGCGAATCGACAAGGGCAGAATTGCTGGACTCATTGCCGAACTCCTCGTCCTAAACCGACTGCTGGATCGCTCGTCTTCGGCATGGCGGGCTTGGAGTGGACCCGCAGGGCAACGGCACGATTTTCGGGCCGGTGACACGTCGCTGGAGGTTAAGGCATCCCTCCGACTAGGTGCACCCTATGTCATCATCAATGGTCTACAGCAACTCGAAGCACCAACTGGCGGCACCCTGCACCTCCTGCGATTCGTTCTCGAGCCCGTGAGCGGCGGAATGCTCTCCGTATCCAGCTTGGCGCGGGTCGCGATTTCGAAGGCCGACGAACCTGAGAGACTCAGTGAGTTGCTGGCCGCCGTGGGCTGCATCAACATTGATGCCGAGGACTGGAATCGGCACAGGTTCCGGTCTGAATCAGAGCATCTATACGAGATTCGACCGGGTTTTCCTCGGCTCACGAACTCCATGTTGGGTAACGGCACTGCGCCCCTTGGCGTCCACAAGATCTCCTACCAGATCGACCTGTCCGTAGCGGATCCGTTCTTGTGCGACCAGGCCGTCCATGCCGCTCTAGAGGAGAGACTGTGTCTATGACTACCAAGAGCCTCCGTCTTCAATCGGAGCGATACGGCTCGACAGGAAACATCGGAGAGAACTTCCAGCGCCTGCTTGGCGCACCGTCTCTCGATCCGTTGCAGACCGTTCTCCGTGAAGCAGTACAGAACGTTGCAGACGCTGCACTGCCGGATACCGGGCCGGGAATTGAAATAAGACTGCGCAGACTCACAGATGATCAGCGCAGAATTCTCGCTTCCCGGGTCGTTCTTGAACTGCCGCGGGAACCCCTCTCGAAAAAATTTCTCGCCTCAATGCGGTCACGCCAAGAACTGGTGGTGATGGAAATCTGTGACTTCGGTACTGTTGGCCTTGGAGGTCCGACTCGTTCCAATCGTATTCCAGCAGGAGAGAAACGCACTGATTTCGTTGACTTTCTGCGCAACATCGGAACCCCACGGGACACCGTGCAGGGGGGTGGCACGTATGGCTTTGGCAAGGTAGCGCTGTATCGCGCAAGCAAGTGCAGCACAATCATCGTGGACACCCTTCCGCATGGAGGCGGACCAGACGGTCGCCGCCTGATCGGTAGTCATGTCGGCCGGTCCTTTGATCTTCCCGAGAACGACATGTGCAGCCGCTTTACCGGCAGACACTGGTGGGGTTCTAGAGATCCCGATGACGGAATCGTCGATCCGATCACAGGTGTTGACGCCAAGAATCTTGCAACTGGACTCGGGCTACCTGAGAGGAGCGGGTCCCTGTCAGGAACATCGATCATGATCCTTGACTTCGACACGGGGGGCGAAGAGCTTGCCTTGATCGGAAGCAAGGTGATCGAAGGACTCCTATGGAATTTTTGGCCGCGCATGATGCGCGACACTCCGGTCAACCAACGCTTCTCATGTCGTGTTGAGGTCGATGGCTCGCCACTTCCGATCCCGTTTCCGGAAGACTTTCCACCCCTCGACCTTTTCTCGAAGGCCATGCGAGCGGCCCGTAGCGGGTTAGGAAATGATGTTCGACAGGTTTCTTCTCAGAGGCCGGCGAAATTGCTCGGAACCTTGGCGATGGAACGGGGCCTGCGGACGCCGCGACGCCCGCTCGTTGCCGACGATTCCCTCTTCCCAAATGTCGCTCATCACATTGCGCTCATGCGACCCATCGAGCTGGTGGTGAAGTACCTCGAAGGAACGCCCCTTTCGGACGAGCGTCTCGAATGGGCGGGAGTCTTCGTCGCCAGCCCTGAGGACGAGGTCGAGCGCGCTTTTGCCGACTCGGAGCCACCGGCCCACGACGACTGGGTTCCGAACAATTTCCCTCGCAGCAGGGCCAAGAGCTACGTAACTATCGCCCTCAGAAAACTCCGGGGAATTGCAGCCGAAATGGGACTAGCGGCAACAGGAGATCCCGGATCTTCCGATGGGGTCCCTCCGCTGGCTCGTGTTGCGGGCCGTCTTGGCGCCGCACTGGAAGGCGTCGGCGGCAACGGTGCTGGCACGAGGCGTAGAAAAGGTGGAGGACGCCAGACGCGCCCAATGCGAGCTAGGGCCACCATGCCTCTATTCGAGCGTCTTGAGTTCACAGAAGCAGGGCCTGTTGCCGTATTTTCGACCGAAGTCAGCCAAGATGCTCGTCACAGTGGCTCGTCGCTTACGGCGCACGCATCCGTAGCCATCGAGGGATCAGGCGCGGGCCGTATGGACAAGGCCATCCAACAGCCGATCGTTCGTTCGATCCGTTCCTCAGACAGCCAACTTTCTGTGAACGGCGACAGTCTGAAGTTGGCTGGCAAAGAAGGAAGGTTCGAGATACGAATTCTTGTTCCTGACGACTGCGCGGTTACCGCAGACGCAACTGTGCTCTCGCAGGCCCCACCATGAACCGGCGCGTTGCGTTTCCCTTCCTGACATTGTCTGATGCCGCTATCGACGCTGCTCCTTGGTCTTGCTCGCTCAATGGAGGCGACTGGAGTCCCGCTGGCGACTTCTTGGCTGACTGGGATGCCGCCAGCCTCATTCGCTTCCGGCGCACGCTGAGACTGGATCCCCGTATCGTAGCGGATGACCTCGGAGTCATTCCGAAGAATCTTCGCCTTTCGCTTGGTGTCCGCATAGGTACGGGCTCAGGACGATTGCCTAGGATCATCGTCATTCGAAATTGCCGAGAACTTGCGGTAGACAAATGGCAGGAAGATTTCGATATCGAGGTCCCAGGAGAACACCTATCGTCGGTTCTTGATGTTCAGACTCAAGTCTTGCTCGCAGCACCGTTCGAGGATTGCAAACCGTTGTCGCCACACCGAATTGCAGACCGTCTCTGGTCCGACACATTGCGCATTCGCCTAGAGGGCCAGGAGCCTCGCTTCCCAATTGAAATTGCCGACATGAGGACGCTACTGGGGAACACAACAGCAGCCTCAACACCTTGGTACCTCCATTGGTCGCCCCTTGACTGGAACCGAGACTTCCACGGCGCTGCACGGCTGTATCTCAACAAGGACCTAGCCGACTTTATCGAGAGAATTGAACGGCATGACGGACCCACGCTTCAAGCCCTGCTCGCAGATGTCATGTGTCAGATATGCGAGCGGCTCCTGATCGATTCCGAAGCCGATGAGATCATGACTGAATCTGAGCCGGGATCCTTGGGTGCCCAGGCAACAGCTTGGCTGCACAAGGTCTGGCCTGAGAAGAACGCGGCTTTCATTCGATCAGTGCTGGAGAGCCACCCGGGTAAGTTTCGAGCCGCCTTTCTTGCCATGGCCGAACTCGGTGAGGCATAGATGGTCACCCTCCTACCCCGCCTGCCCCCTCCCGCAGCCGAGATCCTACTCGACCAGCACATGCCCGATGGATTTACTGCATGGTCCGGTTTCGGCCATCTCGACCTCCCGGAAGCTATTCGCTTTGCCGCGACGGGTGGTTCCCCGGTCAGCCCTACCCAGCTCGCAGTGTTGCGGGACCGCATGCTGCGGATTGCCCGGTCCAATGGCTTGGGGGCCACCGACACTCGCGCTTCTCATGCAAAGTTCGATGCCCAAATGGCTGCGATGCTTGCCGAAGATCCGCTATTCGCGAGCGGCGAAGCACTCAGGGACGATGTCTGGACCTTTGTTGGGACGTCATTGGCACCGGATATCGTTAACTGGCGCTTTGGGGCTGTCCGGGAACGATATCTCGGAGGGATGCGGAACACGTTTCAACGACTGTGGATGCGTGGGCGGGCTCTCGACAGGGGACCCGGTCACCGGAAGCGCTGGCAATTGTTGGACGAACTTACGGAAGACGCGCTTGTTCAGATCACGGAGCGGCCAAGCTTGGGCGGCGATCCCGTACTGGCCAGAGCGATTGCCGAGGCGTGGCTTAGGGCTTCGCAACGCCACGGAAGAGGCGCGATGGAGCCCATCATGAGACGGGCTGCCCTCCGCATCAGGATTTGGAACGAGATAAGGAGCCTCGCGGACCTCCCCTCTGGCGAATTGGCGGGGATTCTTGACACAGCATTCGACATACCAGCCGAGCTTGGATTTACGACCGCGGTCAAGGTAAACCGGAAGCCCCCGGAAGCAGATCCAACCAAGAACCTGCATCATGGGGCGGCCGGAGACGAGGCGGATTCGCACCAAATCCAATTCTCTGAGAAGAATGTGGGCAACTCCAACCACGACGTGTCTCTATCCGCCATGCGCGTCCTTGCGACTGCTAGAGAGCGCGGCTGGATTTCTCCAAAGTCCGCGAAGGCATTGAACTCGCTTCAGGAGGGCCAACTCAATCTGGCTTCCAGCGAACAAAACGCTCTCGACTACTTATTAAGCAGGTTGCGATCCGCCGCGCTACTAAACAACGAGGTCTCTCTGCTTTCGCGTGCTGTCGGATTGCCAGCGTCCCCGTCGGACGGTCGGGCGGCGGTGGACCCACCGTCGAGCACGCGAAAGAGAAGCAGGGCAATCTTGCGTGCGAGATAGGGCGGCACGGCGTTGCCAACTTGGACGTACTGTTGGGTACGGTTTCCGAGAAACAGATAGTCATCCGGAAAGGTTTGCAGCCGAGCTGCCTCACGCACTGTCAGGCTGCGACACTGCAACGGGTCGTGATGGATGTAGTAGTGCCCATCCTTGGAAATATGGCTAGTTACCGTGGTCGACGGTTGATGGGCAAGCTGGACGCGAAACCGGTCCGTGAAGACTCCGGAACGCCAGTTGCGATGGCGTGGGCTGAGCGCTGGCGGAAAGTGATCGGCCTTGGGGCTCCTCCCGTTAATGCGTCCAAAAACCGAGGCGAACAGATACCGGGAGAGATCGGACTCCATGTGACCTCGCGTCTCGTGCTGAGCTATCGCGTGCAGTTCCCGTTTCTCGAGCCAGCGATGTAGCTCGTCGTTCGAGGTCCCGTAACCCGAAGGAAGCCTCGTCGCCGACCTCTTCCGTGGTGTGCCCTCCTGAATACCTTGTGCAATCTGCCTAAATGCATCGTGGAACCTTCCCGCCCCGTTCTCGCGATGCAAACCGGCAAGACGTTCAGCGGCATTCCGCACGACCAGTTGCCAGCGATCCACGCTGTCTAGACTCCGGCTCAGTCCACTGCGCAACGGCGGCAGGTCACCGATAGCGTCTTCGAGGGGGCGCCCCGGCTCAGGCATCGGTATGCATTCCTTGGAGGCCCGCGCCACCACATCGGTGCGAAGACCGATGATGATTACACGATGCCTGCGCTGCGGGACTCCGAACTCTTCCGCACGTACCACGAAATCCGATGGCCGACGCGCTTCGCTCAGTTGGCTGCGTCCGTCCTCCACTGCGATCGCGCGCAACTCGTAAAGGGAACCACGGCCAGTCCCCAACGAGGAAAGGTCCTCCATCAGCATCTCGAAGACCAGACGGCTCTTAACGGTGGAGGACAGCATGCCCTTCACGTTCTCCATCACGAACGCGGCCGGTCGAAGCTTCTCGAGGACCCGAATGTATTCGCGAAATAGATAGTGTCGTGTGTCCTTTTCGGGGACATAGCCCAGCGTGCCTCGTGCCCGAGCCCGGCCTACGAGGGAATAGGCCTGGCATGGTGGTCCTCCGATCAGAATTGTGTCATCGAACCGGCGCCGAAGCTTATTGATTGCATGATCGATCTCTACCGTCGTCCTAGGGGTACCGAGCTCAAGGTTTCGGGCCTCGTCGGTCGCAGTCCGCCACGATTCCGCGTCCACCCCTGACCAGACTGGTTCTGGAGTGATACCGGCGTGGAATTCAATGAACTCGGCCGGAAGGACCCCATGGCGCCGCCGAAATCTCCGAAGAAATGCACGCAATGTGAGGGTACGATGGGCTGATGTCTCATTCTCAACGGAGATACCGATTCGGTAAGGCGCGTGACCTGCCTCCGAGAGCGACGCAAACCCCTCGCTGAGACCTCCTGGTCCCGCGAACAGATCGACTACACCGAACAACGAAGGCAAGTTGAGCTCCAGCCAAGACTATTTGCTTGTGTGTATAGCAGGCAGAACAAGGGAAGCAAAGAGGATCGTGACAGATATCGTAAGTCAGGAGACCCGCTCGCGCATGATGGCGAGCATCAAGGGAAGGAATACCAAACCGGAGACAACGCTACGCAAGGCTCTGCATGCCCGTGGCCTCAGGTACCGTCTCCACGCGGGTGACATCTACGGTCGTCCCGATCTGGTCTTCCCAAAGTTCGGCGCCGTCGTTTTTGTTCACGGCTGTTTCTGGCACCGACACCAAGGTTGCCGATACGCAACAATGCCCGCCACCCGCACCGAATTCTGGAGGAAGAAGTTTGCCGCCAACATGCGACGCGACAATAAGGTGAGACTTCAGCTTTCGTCAAGCGGTTGGAGAGTAGCTATCGTCTGGGAATGTACCCTTCGGGAGTCAGACTTGGTGCAAACAGCGGCTGAAACCGTCGATCAGTGGCTGAAATCAAAGGAGTCCCTGCTCGAACTCAGTTCGGGACGACACTGACAGCGGGTTGCGGTGCTTGGTCAACCAGATCCAGCGCGAGCCCGCAAGTCTATACGTATAGGTTCACGTGATGCTGGCGTTCCCACTACCATCTGATCAGTGGCACTCTGGGCGCGGCACGATTCCGACCATGTCCTAGCATCTGTCGGCGGCACAATTCCGATACGAGTTGAATCGCCTCGAGGGCTATAAGAGTAGCGATGTGCCTGGGCACCGGTCAGATTTGCTGTAGACGCGACTCCGAGCCGTGCAGATCCAGCAAGCCTTCACATCAGTTCAGCCATCGAAAGGTGAAAAAAATACATTCCGGGCTCGGAGTAGTTTCGAGCGTTATAGATGTTGGCCTGTGCGTAGCAGACCTGTACGCTTTCATTAACTAGAGCGACCATCGCAGCCCCAAGCGTAGAGATTTTCGTGTTCATCGGTGCAATGACAGTGTTGTAACCCGTCGCACCGTCTACGATCTTCTCAACTGTTTGCTTAGTTCCCCTAGCGTCGTAGCCGCTAAATTTGAATTCGTGAACTACGCCAACAGCGCTCGTCAATCTTCGCATCCTATCCACGTTAATACACTGATGCGGAGCCGTAGCCCACTCCAATTCATCACCTATACCCAACGAAATACGCGCCGGTTCACATTCGTTGATTAGACTAAGTGCGCGCTGGTCCTCAAATCCAACCAACACGATCAAGTGACACTGCCTAGATGGTACTAAAACACCCGGGTAACCAATCACGGACCTTACCTCTCGATTTCCCTTGGATAGCCACTTATCTTTGCTCACATCACCGATCGAATATTCCTTTGCATTTGCGTACAAGAATTCAACAGAATATCCCCGACCTTGACGATCAAAAAGATACTTAAACAAAATTAGAAGCGACTCCCTTGTAAACGATGTAATATCAATAACGATCCTAGCGTCGGACTTCGCACCCGTAAATCGCGCAAGGCTGGACGAAATACGATCAGCAGTCAGCAACGGATTAGTAGTGTCCAACTCCACTGTTGTGTGCTTGCCTACAAATACTTGTTCCAAGTCCCGTACATTGCGACTAGCCAAATGGGCGTAGTCTTGGTTAACAAAAATAACGGCACTACCAACTGAACTGACATTCAAGTTCATTGAGATCGACTTGCAGCGTGATTCGAAACTGGCGCAACATATGAACACATCCACCGCACGAGGCCCGAGGTATTCGCACAATGTCCCGAGCGTATTGGTCTGTACCATGTCCCCTCCCTAGTCGAACAACGTGAGTTGCCCAGTTTCTAACACATGCGACACGCCTCGATTCTTGATACGCCGAACCACCTTGTCAGGGTTCTCCATGGCTTCTCCAAGCAAGTCGCTGGTGATCCATAAATATCCAGCAAATGTGGTGGCATCTAATGAGAAATAAGGTGCCAGCCGTCGCGTCAAAACGTAGAGACGGGTCCTGCCAGTTCCGTCTTTATTGCCAATGGAAGAGCGATGAAAGTAAGCGTATCTGACTCCCAAATCAAATATCTCGTCGATCTCTCTATTTGATTTCCCCGATATCGCTACGGAAAATACACGTCGCTCGGAATCGGCTGAGACTAGCTTCAGGAAAAACGTACCGCCCAACCATTGAATTAGATTGTAGAGTCGTCCCATCTTCGAAAGCTCAACATCACCCTGTTGCTCGATCCGTTGAAATTCGCTTAGCATCAATCGATTCGCTTCGTCACGGACCACCTGATTCTGAATGCCAGGTGAAATGGACTCGACAGACCGCACTGAGCCCAAACTGCACTCCTGATCATACATAAGCGCCGCCGCCTCCAAAAAATACCGCACTAGGCCGGAGGAGATGTGTACCAATTGTTCAAATCCGGCATAGCTATAAGTGCTACGAGATTTCGAAACGCCACCAAGAGACCGGATGTACTCGGGCCTAGCATAGCGAAGCGAATCATCGCCAGGACGATTGCCGCGACCCTTTTGAAGCCAATCATCCCGCAATCTACGTGCTATTGCGTCAATCTTGATTTCCTGCTCCATATCAACTGGGAAAAACTCCCTTGGATTAGCGCCGATGCCAGAGTTCTTCAATCGAAGACTGACAATCTCCTCAATTCGCCTTAGGTAGCGGCCACGTCGTGTGGTATAGATATCTGCTATGTCAATCGCTTGGTAATCATGGGGTGATTGAATAGGAAGCCCCATTGAGGTGTCATAAGTCTTATACCTAAGCTGGGTAGATATCTTAATACTGACTTCACCCTGAGTACGCGTGGAAACCCACGAATTCAATGCGACCGTCTGCGAGTAACTGAGATAGTCAGCATCGTCGATCAAGAGATATATCGGCGCGGACGGAAGGAACGATAGTCTTTTTAAGTCTTCTAGTATAGGAAAGAGAAAATCAGTGTAGCCACACAGTGCAGAGTCATAAGGAGGAATTGAGGCAGATTGAAATGCCAATCTCCTTCCGTATTGTATAACCTCACCGTATAGCCCGTCGCAAACCTTGGTGAGCTCTTCAAAGACTGAACGTGCTGTGTCGGTGTCGCCGTTGAACTCAGAAATCTTACTGCCACAATGCCGTATACGAGGTAGGAATGACCGTCGGACGAATTGCCTTGCCTCTACATGCGAACCTCGGTCACTTGGTAGATCGAGTTTCCCAATTGCTTGAAATACCTTCGTGGTGATAAAAACCGTCAAAAAATGTTCACTCAGGATGACATCTGCATGGCGATCCCGAAGACGACGAAACTCTGTGAGGTTCGGAACGGTGTTTTTAATGGATATCAAAAACGCCAGGAACGGTATCTCAGTGACGTTCTTGTGTAGAGCCAAACATTGGCAGTCCGGTAGGAGGTAACGAAAAATCATGCTCTTTCCGCATCCACGGGGACCATTGACCATGATGTGGCCCGGCTCCTGAATCTTGTTAAAGTCTGTAAATGGATGGACGAATAGTGCATGGACAGCGGTGGCTTCCATGTCTTCAGGAGTGAAGACCTTGAAGGGATTATTCTGGAGGAATTGGCTAGTCATTTCCGGGTGCTCGCATAAGCTGCTGATCAAGGGTCTCACCGTCTAGGACTACGTGAGGGCAAATCTCGCTCACGGTTCTGGCATCGCGTGTAGGATATCCTCTATCTTCCAAGCGGTAGCCAATGGGTTCGACACAGGGGCTGGGGCTATTTTCATCTTCGTACACTTCAATCAGAACCTCAATCGCATCGATTCGAAGCACTTCCTGGAGAAATCTCATGCAGTATTTACGTTCAAAGTGCATCTTAAGGGTTCTCTCGTATATTTCATCCAGCAAATACGTCTGTACTAGGGTGCCGTTTGAGCCCGGCCTTCCAAATGTTGTTGTCGCTTCTTTTTTTAAAAGAGCGAAGTGTAAGTTGACTACGTGTTTGCTCGCATCAATAACAACAGAATGCAAACTCTTGGCGTAATGGTGGAAAATTTTGCTTTCGGGGGGTATGATATCAAGTGTTTGGCCAATCCGCAACGCCCGATATGAGTCGTCTGCGAGTTCATCAGCGAACCGTAGAATTGCAGCAAGTATCCGATATCGCACTTTGTGGCCTAGCACGGGCGCTTCGGGGTGAAGGGTTGAGATAGTGTCTTTGTTGCCATTGATCCTGCCACTGTGCACTTGGGCGATCTTTTGGACAGCATGTCGTTCGACCATTTCACTGCCAAGAAAGGATTGAAATTCCGCAATAACCGGAATATTCGCCTGTTCATGATGTTGTCGGCCATAAATGTTGCCTACATCATGGAAATGTATGGCGAGGAGAAGAAGATAGACTTCGTAAGGTGACAGTTGTGGGAACGTCCCCATCGGATGCGACAGCAACGATGTAGCCCGTCGGATGACAGTGTCAACGTGATCCGGTCCATGATCTGTAAGGAAGCCTCCGTCGGCCAATGTTGCGCCGTGGGTGACGTGTGGATGGACTTGACGATTCAATATACTGGAGACGTTCTCGAAACGGTCGGGATAAGCTATACCGTCATGTGGTGGAAACTCCGTATCGCGTCGTTCTGCGAGCCAGTCGACTAGGGAGCTGGGCTGCTGCGGAGAATCTTCGCCAGGCATTACGCTGTCTGGTGAATAAGAGCGTCAAAGACTACCCTTGCAAGGAGAGGTGGGACTGCATTTCCCACTTGCTGCTGCTGGAATCCAATAGATCCGATGAACTCGTATGAGTCCGGAAACGATTGGATACGTGCAGCTTCTCTGACTGAAAGACCGCGATGTTGGAGTGGATGAATTAGCATATTCTTGCGGTAGTTAGCGATTACTGTGGAGGGGGAATCAAGTTTTAGCCGATGATATATTTTCGTATGACAACGTGTAGGATCGCGATAGTTTTGCATAAGTGGTTTTGGGATATTCTCCCAATTTCCACCTTGTGGTATATGGTAGTATCTCTGAAGTATGTAGCCCGCATTCCGTGTCACCAAGTGATTTGGTGAGAGATTCCCGCTTGTACGTAGGAGTGAGGCATAGTTTGAAGGTGGTTGGCTCCCATAGGGTAGCCATGACTGTGATGCACCGTTCTGAAGGGGCGGTAGATCACTGATGGCATCGTTCACGGTTGGGCTAGGCGTGCCGGTTGGTGTTGGTAATATGATCTTTTTCCCATGCAGGCTGCCGACCAGGAAGAAGCGGGCGCGGTCTTGCGGTACGCCATAGTTCTTGGCGTTTAGCACACCTGTGGTGAGCGAATAGTTCAGCCGTTGCAAGCGTCGGATGACAGCATTCAGAAATATGCCACCTGCGGTGTCGATGATTCCGCGTACATTCTCGAATACCACAAAGTCCGGTTGCCAGATCCTGACAAATCGCAAGTACTCTTCGAACAGCCAATTGCGTTTGTTATGCAGCGTTCGGGTACGGGTATTGGAATAGGAGAAACCTTGGCAGGGCGGCCCACCGAATACCACGGTTGGCCCTGACCCTTTCGGTATGGATGCGATGGATTCTGTCGGGTAGTTGCGAATGTCGCCGACAAAGAGATCACAATCGGGATGATTCGATTGAAATGTAGCTGCGGCGCAAGAATCTCGTTCGATGGCCATTGCGACGTTAATCCCCGCAAGACGCGCTCCTAGGCTCATGCCGCCCGCTCCCGAGAATAGGTCGATACCGCGCACAACTCTAGACGGCTATAACGCCTCGCGGGACGTAGGGCTGTGGCTCGTAAGCCGAGTGCTTATCATTGTACAGTTCATCTCGGGCAGATTGGGTTGGGTTGTGACAAAGCTAGTCCGCGCAATGGGCCTTCGCCAGGCGCCGGTATCGCAAGATGCTGTACCTGTTGTGAGCCGGGCACGCGTGGTCAAGGATCATTCCGAGCAACACGGATCCTGTCGTTTGGTCTAGGTCCGCAGTCTCGCGATAGTGAGCACCAAATCCCATCGTTAAGGGTATCACCGTTGTTCCACCTTGCCCGTCAATGATGCCTGCATTGCACAGAATCTGAACGCGGGTGAGCCTTGGCTGCAGGCGAGTCGCCCGGGATGACGGGTTTGGACCTTCCGCTCCTGCCGCTGTTCGTCGGTTTGCATCCGATCGCTCCGACAATGAGCCTGGCGAACGCTTCCAAGTACCGCTGGCGAAACCGGTTGATGCTCCGGGCAATCGGTCGCGACGAGAACACCCCCGTGGTGTAGGCGACGACCTGTCGAAGGGCCGACTTTCGAAGCTGCTCGAGAACCGACCCACCCTGGCGACATTCTCATCCGCCCGGTCGGCCGAATCAACCGGCCCGCACTTGGCGACCGATTGTCTGTTGTTCATCCGGCCTAGCGATGGAGTTGCCAACGAACGGCACCTCTTTGTGATTAAGTCGCTCGGGGGCCTCGACTGGCCATTGACATTTCTAGTTCGCGCTACCGGTTCCCGTTACTTCACCAAGCACAGTCTCGACCAACTTCCGATTCCCCTTGCTGTGCCCGCTGTGCACTCCGAGAGCCTTGTCGGTTTGTTCGAGAGCCAACGCCAACGCCGCCAATTGCGCAATAAGCATGAATACCGCCGAGTCTGTACGGATGCAGTCGCGTCTTGCCGTGTCGACTGCGCCTAATGTGCTTCATCCAAATGCCCTCTACATCAACCAATCGTTGAGAGCAACAACTTACACTGCCGAACCAGCCTCTCGAGGTCAGCCGCTGATACACTTTCGGTAACGACACCGTGGGCAACATTGTTTCTTGCCGAGGCCATTCTGTCGAAGAACTCGCCGTCATCCAGCTCGAGGAATCCGAGCATAACCGCATCGCGTACTAGGGAGTGGGCAGACCGAACCTGCTGCCGGTTCCGCCTTCCTGTGTACAAGTACATCCGAATAACGCCCTCGACAATTGCCCACACGGACAAAAGGACGGCGTGCGAGTACTTCCCGCTATCCTTTTTGCATTGTTCATGGAGCTCTTCCACCCAACGGAACGCGTCCCTAAGATCGCCGATCTCAGCTACGTGTACTGGGAAGTCCGGTTCTCTTGGCAATTGAGCGTTGGTCATGACGAGCATGAATTCCCATCCGCGCTGTCGTTCTATCGTCCTGGACACGTCCGACAGCTCCCTCAACCGCATTGCAGAACGTCTCGAAGTCACCTCGATTACGATCGACTCCTCGGGACCCTCGACGATCAAGTCGGGCCTGTACCGAGATTCGCGGAGAAATTCGGGCAATTGCTCGCCTCTTGGCTGCACGGACACTCGGAAGCCGTGCCTCTCGTAATGACGTGCAAGCTGTTGAGTCTTCCGAAGTTCTCTATCCTTTGGTTTTGCTCGGCTCATGTCAGCTTACTCATATCGGGAGGCAAAGTGACACGGATGTGCACAAACGGATCCCTTTCGGAGAACGCTCGCAGCAAGATCTCCGAGGCCCCGCGTATCTGGAACGATCCATCGATACGGGCCTTGGCAGATTCCGCTTTGACGACCTGAGCGTCATCGAGATAGACGACTCCCTTCAGCGCGTCTTGGATCGGCTTGATGACGTTGTCCACATCCGGCGTTTCGCCTTCGTAGTAGTAGACTATGCTAATCGCCACTTCGTGCGAGACCGGCGAGCTACCGTTGGGTAGATTCTGCATAGCCGCTTGCACAACTCTCGTCTTCCATTGCTTCCGGGACGAACTCTTCGCTTGTTGGGACAATGGCGGCCCTAATAGGGTGAATTCAAAAGGAATCATGTGTGCCACTCTCATGACCTAGCGACGAGAATCATGGCTCCGGTCATCCACATCCTTGGACCCAATTGCGCATCGAGTCGGTGATTCTTTGGCCTCCGCTTGATGGAACTCGTTTGTCCCAATGACTTCCGGAAATAACGTGGCGGAGAGGGAGCCCGCCTAGCTACGATCTTCGAAAGTTCTTGAATTTCTCGTAAAGAACTCATATATAGCCAGTTAAGTTCTCATTCTGCCTCCGAAGGTCTTGCACAGAATCCCGGATTCTCGATTGCACTGTGGGACATTTTGGTGTATAGTTCGGTACATCAAATGCGCCTCCTGACTTCGGCATTCGTGAAGAGCGTCCGGCACAGCGGCAGAGCCGGGCCGGACAAGTACGGGGACCAGCATGGCCTCATGCTCCGCGTGATGCCGACCGGTGGCAGGCAGTGGATATGGCGCGGCACGGTGCGCGGCAAGCGCGTCGACCTCGGTCTCGGCGGCTGGCCTTACGTCTCTCTCGCCGGTGCGCGCCAGACTGCCTTTGAGTACCGGAAGCTGGCGCGGGGGGGCGGGGATCCCCGCTCGCTTCAGGCCCTGCAGCGGGCTCCGACCTTCGCGGAGGCGGCGAAAACGGTGATCGGGATTCACGAGCCGGGATGGAAGGACGGAGGGAAGAGTGCCAGCCAATGGCGAGCGAGCCTCCGGGACTACGCCATGCCGAGGCTTGCAAAGCTGAGGGTGAGCGACATCTCCACGGCTGACGTAATGGCCGTGCTGCTGCCGATCTGGAACGAGAAGCCCGAGACCGCGAGACGGGTGCGCCAGCGGGTCGGCGCGATCATGAAGTGGGCCGTGGCGCAGGGACACCGGCAGGACAATCCCGCCGGAGACGCGCTGGGCGCGGCCCTGCCGAAACACAGCGTTGCCAAGAAGCACCATCGCGCCCTGCCGCATGCCGAGGTTGCGGGCGCCATTTCCACGGTCCGGGCGTCACGTGGGCACTGGGCCACGGTTGCCGCCTTGGAGTTTCTGATCCTGACCGCATCGCGCTCGGGCGAGGTGAGGAGGGCCCGATGGGATGAAGTCGACGTCGAGACGGCAACTTGGACCGTTCCCGCAGACCGGATGAAGATGCAGCGCGAGCACCGCGTTCCGCTCAGCAAACGGGCATTGCAGATCCTAGCCGAGGCCCGCGATTGGGCCGACGGTTCAGGCTTGATTTTTCCAAGTGTCACGGGACGGCCGCTGTCCGACAACACACTCTCGAAGCTGCTCCGCGAACAACGCATTCCAGCGGTCGTGCATGGATTCCGCAGCAGCTTTCGTGATTGGTGCGCCGAGTGCTCGAACGCACCGCGAGAGGTTAGCGAGCTGGCGCTCGCCCACGTGAACTCGGATCGCGTCGAAGCTGCGTACATGCGGACAGATCTCTTCGAGCGGCGCCGCGCATTGATGCAGTCGTGGGCGGACTATATCTCGAAGGATGATCCCTATGGATGAGGGCTGTCGGAGATCCTGAAGCCTCTCAGGTGTGGGAGTGCCCGAAGCCAACGACTCATTCTGGCAGTGCGGAGAGTCAGTAGTCGGGGCTGATCGTTGGACCCGGAACCCGCAGGGGCGGCAGGCGGAGGTTGGGAATCCATCTCTGCCATGTTCGAGGGTAGCTGCGAACTGCTCCGGGATTGGTTTCGATTGGACCGACATCGGCCAATTCTGCTGGCGCTGCGAACGAAGTACGAATCACCCTAAGCAACTGCAAGCCGACGAAACCGGATTGGTACAGGCTGAGCAATCAGGGTCCAGAATTGGCCGAGGTTATCGCCTTCCTTGGATTCCCGGACACACATTCGGCTAGGGTTCAGCCCCAAACCATTCCTGACGAATCCAGCGCAGTGGCCATGACCGTGTGGGACTCAACCGTGGCGGCCAGCACGGCCGACAACGAACCCGCGACCGTTCCAAATGGCGGTCGCGAGGACCCTGTCCTCGGGTGGAGTGAGGCCTATCATTGCGATGGCTTCCTGTACTTCCTGCAGGTTTGCTGGGATCATGCGGATTCGCAGTTGCGAGGGAGGTTGCAACTGGAAGCCAGAATCCTGCGCCGCCGAGAGGTTGAGCGGCTCACTTTGCTGAGCAAGGCGAGCATCTACCGCCAGATGCAGCTGGGAACGTTTCCGATGCCGTTGAAGCTCAGGCAGCGGGCAATCGCCTGGCGTGCCGACGAGATTAATGAGTGGATTGCGAGCCGCGCGCGTGCAACGGGAGACGTGCCGCGAACCGGGGCCCTACAATAACTGCCTTTAGAGATGAGAGCCGCTGGCACAACCGCAATCGATCACATCGCGAAGCCCCAAGCTCTCGGTCAAACCGTCGCTGCTGCCGCGTGGAGCTGCGCGGACGCAGACACTGCCACGGATCGAGACTGGAGAATGCATCGACCAGGGAGAGTGGCCGCGACGTGGATGCTAGCCCTTGTCGACTGGATCCTTGGAAATCCCCTTCAGTCGAGCAACACGACCTTGCCACAGGTATAGCCGATCAAAGACCAGAATGTGAAGCCAGGCCGCGGTTGACGCGATCGTTACCGCTCCTGCTCCCAAGGCTAGCCGCCGGAGAAAATCCCGCAGCATTGTGCCCCATCTCTTCCTCCCCGTCAGAAGGAACAGCGCCACGTATAGGAGGATCGCGAGTACCGTCCATTCCAGCGCCCGGTAGGTCTTCAGGCACTCCTTCAGCACGGTGGAGAACCCTAGGGAGTTGTTCGCTGCATTGCAAACCATGTAGCAGAAGGGCGTACCGGCCAATAGGACGCCCATGACGATCACCGCATATTTCAACCACCGAAAGCGCTCGAAAACCTTGAATGCAATCCTTTCAGAGATCGCGAGCTGGCGACGAAATAGGGAATCCAGATTCGGGTTTGCGAGATGGGGTTGGACACGAAGGAAGCCCCAGCGACACGTGCCGTTATGGGTATCCGCCGGGCACGAGGGATCAGGTACTGTCGCCAAGCTCGACTCGATCCGGCACTTAGCAATCAAGTAGCCGTCGGCCATAAGGGCTTGCGCCTCGACTTCCGAGAAGGAATCCAAGTCGGTGCGGATCCCTGATAGGAGCATTTGGATGCCCTTGTCGACACCGTAGGAGGTCGTCCCACCCACTCCCTGCACGGTCTGAGTCCTTGGTATTCCCCCCTTCCAGGTCAGCTCTGGCTGCTCCAGATCCTGTCTGAGGTGGAGGAAGTCAAGTTCTTGCAGTTGCTTGCACTTTTTTCTGAGACAGGCCGTCTCATACATCTCCTCGCGGATCCGGTCCATCATCACGGAGTTGCTGCGCTTCAATACGGAGAGCGTTCTGGTGCTCGGGTCGGGAGCGCCCTTCATTTGCCCGCACGCGTCACTGACGATCAAGTGCGTGCAGTCGTTGTCCAGCAAGCCTTCGATTCCCTGGTTGTCGTGAACACCGCCGTCCACCAGTTGCGGTATCCATCCTTCATAGAGGTCCGTCAGTGCCAGGGGATGGAAGACTCCGGGGACCGCGGTGGAGGCCGCCACCGCGATGCCAAGAGGCAGATTCCTATATTTCTCCGGGAGATCGGCATCTGAGAACTTGGCGCGGCGGAGCCTTGTATTCTGATCAATCTCCTGCCGGGATCCTTGTGTAGGTGCCTCTCCCATCCACGTGGAAGTGAACCGAAAGTTGTGACCCGTGTTGAGCGTCGTCGCGTTCAGCAGGAGGACTGGAACCTTGTTGCGTCGCCCGTCGTTCGCCGTGCGTCCGTTTATGCTGTTGAACGGGTGGAACTTAGGAGCCTCGCCGAAGGGTTGGATGACAGTCTGCCTCAAAGGAATTGCCGGAAGGATGTCGCACCCGACGAGTGGCCCGAACAGGTACTCGGTATAGAGTTCGGCAATCCGGTCACTGCGGGAGTAGGAAGGGCTGTACATGCGCCAGTTCCCGCGGACGTTTGCAAAGGTTCTGGTTCTCAGGTTGCGTTTAACGCCGTCGTAGAACTCCCGCTCTAGTTCACCAACGATCTTGACGTAATCCTTGCACTCGATCTTGTGGTCGCGACGTTCCTGCAAGAGGTTCCGGACCTTTAGGTAATACATGGTCCCGATCACGCTTCCACCGGAAACCGTGGAGAGAACCTCCACTCGGCGCAGCAGATCCAATTCGGCCATCCGTGCCAACACGCCGAGGTGGAAGAACGCAGCCCGGAATCCCCCACCGGAAAGGGCGAGACCGAGGCGGGATGGGCTGGCTTCTGGCGGCGTCGAGTCGGTTTCGTGCATTGCGCGTTCCTCCTCAAATTAATCAATTGCCCCAAAATTGGTTGCCATCCGGCACAGGATTGGAAGCATCATATGGCGCCGAGGTGAGCGGGCGTTGCCTAGCATGCTGCAGCAGCGGCAGCAGCGTCTCCTCACGTCCCACCCGCTCGTCCGACAGCGAGCCCCGAAGGAGTTCACGATCTCCTGCGTGGTCGCCTGAATGGCATCGTCGTAGGCACCAGGTCGGCTGGCGTGTGCCAGACCGTCGGGTGTTAGCCGGCCCCGACCGGCACATCGATTCGCGGCCATCCCCCTCGGCAATTGCCAGCACCCACTCGTTGTCGCCGAACACGACTATCTTGTCGTAGACTTTGTCGATGTCCGACGGCGGCGTGCCGTGCAGGGCGAGATCGCGGGAGATCTACCACCTCAGATGCCCGGGCGGCCTAGTGTAGTCGTGCGACTGAATCGCCATGGCGTGTGCGATGTCTGCGTGGGCGGCCGGATGGATGCCCTGTTTGTCCCGCTCAGCAGCCGCTAGCAACACCGTGGCGGCTTCCTCCGGCTATGCTCTACCGGTCAAGCTCGATTTCCCGCGCTCAACGATGGCCGGTGCCCGGGCCTATCCGACGCACTAGCGATCGGTGGATTATCTCATGTCTCCCATCTAAGCAAGCGGACGCGCATCCAGCCCGGTAAACGGCCATTGACAGCCCGAAGCATCGGTGGCTACGATGCTCAACGCCATGGAGAAATTCTTGACTCTGATCATTGGAGCGGTTCTTAGCCTGTTAGTCCAACTTGCCTACAAGAATGTTCTCGTTCCCTCCTATGCTCGACTAGTGGTGGGGGTCCCCAAAATAGACAAAACGACATGGACTGCTCCCGGCGGAAGAATGATGGAAATCCGTCAAACCGGAGCGAGTATCAGGGCAAAAGTCTGGCGGAAGAAAGCTAAAGGCGCTCCCGGTCGTCCGGACAAAGTCAGCGTGTTTACGTATAAGGGCAGAATCGTCGGACGGAATCTTATCCTGACTTGGGAAAACCCAGAATCCGCAGTACATGGAGCAATGGTTCTCAGACTATCGGCGACTCCAGATAAGTTGACGGGATTCAGCACCTTCTACAGCGAGAATGAGGCTAAGGTAGTAGCGTCTGGGCGCGAGTATTCTAAGGCGCTGGTGACTTAGAGCCTCACTGCTTTTTCACAGAATCCGTAACGAAATAATCCGGGTTTAGGCGCGACGAACCACGAATCAAAGTGAGATTCAACAGCGGACCCGGGTGCGGCCACGTCAGGTGTGGCCTGTCGCCATCTTGACATCGTCACCGCTACCGCCCGTCCTGTTAGGTCCGAATCACAGCAGTGGCCAAGAATCGCGCCATACCGCACTCGCAAAGGAGAGCAGAACGGCATCGAGTCGGACGGCTGCAGGCTTCGACTGCCTCGGTAGAAGTCTAGCACCCGTCCTGAACATTCGCTCAGGAGGCTTCAGGCTACCTCCCGATTGCGGCCAGCGTCGGCTTCTATCAATCCCAATTCTCACCGGAGCTCGCACCAAATTGCATCCGACTGAACGGCCACGCTTATCCTGATCTAATCCTTCAATTGCTCTCCTACTCCGCGACGACTTCGAACTCTCGGAGAGTCTTTGAATGAGCCGCTATCCATTGAGGCCTACCCGTAGTAGCCCGTATGTCACTGGTGGTCGGGAGATACTCAGGAACTTGTAAGCGCGGAGCGGCTGCAATTCGTATCTCTAGCCCGACTTACCGGATTCATCGGCAGGTAGCAAGGTAAGTGTATGGTGTGCAGGGACATACACGGGTCTCCTTCGTATGACCTAATCGTCGCTGCCGACGGCTCGCTCAGACGTTGTACTGGGCGAGTTGCAGCAACTCGTAGAGCGACTTCTGCTCGGCTGTCATCTCCGTCAGCGTGGTCCGCACGACCGGCTGCGCGCCGCGCTTCTGCGCCGGATACACCACGTCCACCTCCCGGATCCCCGCGAGGTCCCGCAGCAACGCGGGGATCGACTCGTCCACGCCGAGCCGTCCCAGTTCTCGCTGCAACAGCCCGCACAGCGCCAACGCCAACACGCAGCACAGCACGTGCACCCGGATCGAATGGTCGGTCCAGTGATACTGGGGCCGGATCGCGATGCAGTCGGTGTCCTTGAGTTGCCGGAAGGCACTCTCGACGTGGTGCTGGGCGCGGTAGCCGCGCACCAGTTCCGCGTCGCTCCAATCGTCGTTGTCGGTGAAGATCAGGGTCTTGCCCAGCAGTTCGCGCCGGAGCGCCTGCCAGGCCCGCTGGCGGAACCGGTAGCGCACCACCGGGAGCCCGTCGCGCTCCTCCAGCGAGACCGCGAACAGCTGGCGCATGTGACGGGCCCGCAGCCAGCCGTCCACTTGCTTGCGGGTCCCTGCCAGGCTCGGCTTGCGCCCGCCCGACACGGGGCCGGCCCGCCAGCGCCGCAAGCGCCCCTGCAACTCGCGCAGTTGCCGACGGCGTTTGTCGATCTCGCGCAGCAGCGTCTGCTCCTGGGCGTCGAACAACTCCTGGTTGAACGTCACCAGCACGGTGCGCGCGACCCCGAACACGGTCTTGCGGGTGCGCCAGGCGCGCACGCCGGGCAGGCCCGCGGCCGCCAGCGAGGCCAGCCGCTCGGCGGGCACGGCCAGCAGGTCCGGATGCTGGGTCGGCACCAGCGAGCCGATGAAGTGGAACGGGCCTTGCTCGACGAGTTCGAGATTCGCGCGCGAGTTGTTGCCCTTGTCGAAGACCAGCGTGACCTGCTGGGCCCCGTCGGTGAGTTCCCGGCAGCGTGCGGCCAGGTCCGCGGCTAGGCTGTGGAAGGTAGGCGCGTCGGGCCGGTTGCCGGCATAGGTGCGGTGCAGCAGGGGCAAGCGGGCATCGGCGCTGACCAGCAGGGCGACGCCGACGATCCGCAGGGACTTGCGGCCCTCCTTGGAATGGCCTCTCTGGGCCAGCGTGGAGCGCTGGTTGAAGGAGTCGATGTAGGTGAAGAAGTTGGTGGCGTCGAACAGGACGCGGCGCAGGTCGACGTCGAACTCGCGGGTCATGCGGGCGACGACGTCGCGCTCGATGTCGGGGATGGCGTCTGCGGGGATGTGCTGGAGGTGTTCCCAGAAGCGCTCGGAGGAGAGTTGGGAGGCAGGCAGGGGGAGCAGGCGCGGCAGGGCGGTGGAGCGGTACCAGCCGAGGAGGGCGGCCTTGGAGCCGGGGGCGAGGCAGCGGTTGAGGATGGCGGCGAGCAGGCAGGCGCCGACGGAGGGGCCGGAGCCGCGTTGGGGGGGGACGTGGCGGTCGATCAGGTCGGGGAGCGCAAGACGGCGGGCGAGGGCGAGCAGGGCGGCGCAGGCGCCGAACTCGCGGACGCGGGCATGCAGGGGTTGGGGCGGGGACTTGGCGGCCTGGAGGCGGGCGAGGATGGTGTCGGCGCGGCCGAGGTAGGTTTGGGAGACGATTTTGGGTTTGCCGTCGACGCGCTGGCATTCGCGGATGTAGAAGTAGGGGTGTCCGCGGATGAGCTTTCGGACCAAGCTGGCCATGGTGTTAGGTCATATAATAGCAGGGATGGAGAGGCGATGTCAAGCATAGTGACGCAGAACTGTTCTGATAAGCAGCGATTAATCAATAGCATACAGAAAGACAGCAGGACAGTTCCGGAGATGTTCAGGCAATATGCAGTTAGGTCATACAAGGACCAATGGCGGAGGAGCGGAGCTGCTCGCCGGGCGCAACGCGGCTAACACGAATGGTTTCAATGAGTTATAGGCCTATGCGCTGGGTCGACTTACGGCGATATGACTGCTTCAAACTCGCGAATCCGGTAAAGTCGGGCTTGAATCGGAATGGCGCATCGGCGAGAGCAGCTGTGATTCGAGGGCGGAAGAATCGATTCACACCAACCGGTGTTGCGCCGACCGGGAACCACTCGATCGGTTCGCCGATTGCGAGACCAGTCCCACTCTTCAAGCTCGGCACTGAGTTGGAATAGGTCCGTTGTCGAATGAACTCGTAGGCGCCTGCTGTGCTGGGGAGGTAGGTCGTGTGATTGCTCAGGAGTGGCTGACGTCGACGTATCAGGAACGCGTGGCTACTTTACAGCCGCTCGCTACCGGCAGATTCACTCGAGGCGGGCTGCACACGGGCCGGATCGGCCGACGGGGAACCGCCAGTCGTGCGGTGGAAGTCCATACGTGCTCCGGCGGGCGGGGACTCACTGCACAGCTTTCCCTGCACTCCCGCAAGCCGAGTCGAACCTTCCGGGGCCATCGGGACAATTCCGCAACTCTTTTCCGCGATCATGGATCCTGTCCGAATTCGAAACGAAGGCAGTTCCCGGTCCACCGTCAGGACTGTCGAGCGCAGACGCTGTAATCGGTTCCGGAGCCGGGCAGGTGATGGACAGACGCCAATGAGGGGCATGTATGGGACGCACCGCAGTCGCGTGGCCGCGGCGCTACCGCTCGCGGCCGGAAGCGAGGCGACTGCCCGAGGGAACTTGCACCGGAGCCGTTCAGCGCTCAGGATCGCGACGGCGACGGTCGCTCTGGGGGCGAGCATCGCCGTGGTTGCGATCGAGGCACGAGCACGATTCGCAGCGTCGGAGCAGAGCACCGCAACTCGGGAGGCAAGTGATCTCTCGACGCAGGGGCCAGTCCGGAATCCAACATCCGTTCAGGCAGGGATCGTCGAGTCGCAGCGGCAGATCAACGATTTGCGAAGTGATCTGCTGGACGAGCGCGCAAGGAGTATCGATCTGAGGCAGGAATTCAATGGAGCATTGCTTGGCATTGTGATCGGCATCGGTGGCATCTGGATCAATGCCAAGATCCGATGGATCGCCGTTAGGGCAGGATCGGAGCGGCAGTGCCGGCGCAGGCTGGTGCCGGTACGAGTTGGGGTGGGTACGACAGACGCCTGCCGGGACCCGGCGGGCGAGAACTTCCCGCAGCCTCAAGCGCCCTTCCGGAAGGATCGCCAATCAACGGCCAGGCTGCGATTCGCGTCTTGTCCCCACGGTGAATGGCGGTTCTCGTCGCGACTTCTCCGGAGACGGTGGGACTGCAGCTGCGAAGCCGAATGGATAGGGCCTCCTCGCACTGTTCGAGCGTCCGAGGGAGAGGAGTGCGGCTGGCGGGCTCAGGGGCTTGGCCGGCGTGACGTCGGACCGAGTGCTCGCACGGGCGACCGCTTCCGACATCGAATTGGCGATGACAGGCGATTCGCTCGATCGCCCTGAAGTCCGCGACTGCACCGATTCCGAGTTGCAACGGAACGAGGAAATCATCGCCGATTGTATCGAGGCGCTCCGTCGCAACCCGCACAACGTCGAGCTCTACCTCGAAAGGGGGAACGCTTTGTTTTCGCTGGGGCGCAACGAGGCGGCTGTCGCAGATTTCGACCGCGCGACCAGCCTGGACCTGGGCAACGCCACGGCCTACTTCGGTCGCTGCCGAGCAAGATCGGAACTCGGCCGTCACGAGGAGGCGATCGAGGACTACGACGAATTGATGCGCTTGGCCCCGGAGGGAGCGGCGACGTTTGAAACACGCTGATCGCAGAACGCGGTGAGTTCGGATGTGCCGGAAATCCGGTGCAAGTGATTGCAATCTCCGACTCACTTGCCGAATGCGCCACCACGATTCTGCTCAATGCCTGAGTCCGGATCGTTGTGCCAGTTCGGGGCGACAGGGGCAGGTTCGGGAATGTTGCTGGCGCATGCGCGAAGGCTGCGCGCCTTCGTCTCCAAGTCGATCTCAGCGTAGCGGTTGGTTGGTTTCAAAGAGCCTTGCCCAATCCAGACGCGGATTGCATTGATAACGCCGGCAGCCTGGAGCAGGGGGGAAGCGGTGGTGTACAGAGAATCCCGAGCCACCGCATGGGAACCGCCCAAGTTCCACATTCAACTCGGACCACTCCGGGACTCGGAATCAAGACGGTGATTCAGCGCTTGGGGCACCAAGAGAGTGCAATCGCGAAGCAGATCGAACGACAGCGGGCGAGTGGGCCTTAGAGCAGGCTGAGAGAGTCGTATTATCAGCTTGCACAGGATCGCTCTCGCCTACGACCAGCGTGATTGTGGAAGATGCGCCGTCTCCCAGTTCGCCAATGCGGTTCGGAGCTGTTCTCGGTTAGCCGACTGATGGATCGTCCGGAGAATTCCATCACGCAACCCAATTCCGCCCCCCCGTTTCAGGTTTCGAGTAGAATGTTCGTGAATTATGAACAGGTTGGGATTCGCAAGCCGGCTTGCGGGATGGGTAATGCTCGCGAGTTCGGTGTGCGGCCAGAGCCCGACCACGCTGATCGATGCCTCACGGGCCGGAGACAGGGACGAGGTTCAGCGACTGATGGACGAGGGAGTGTCGATTGACGGTCTCGACAGCAGCATTTTCCAGTATTCGGCGCTGCACTGGGCCGTTCGAGCCGACGACGCGCAGCGGACGAGTATGCTTCTGAGCCTGGGTGCCAATCCTGACGTGCGGGCCGGATGGGAATCGAGGACGCCGCTCCACATAGCGTGCGACAGATGCCTGACAGAAGCGATGATCTTGTTGCTGGACCGGCGGGCATCCATCAACGCACGGGACGAGGACAACTGGACTCCGCTTCATTACGTGATCAGGGCTCGCTGCTATCCGGGAGCATTGCTGCTCATACGCTCCGGTGCCGACCTGAACGCACGGACTTCGAACCATAAGAGTTCATCTGCACTGTTGATGGCCAAGAGATTCAGCCCCGCAATATTCAACGCTCTCCGCGAGGCCGGTGCTCGCTAGCGGCTGGGACGAAGGCACTCCTGTTGCCCAGCGCTCCTTTCGAGACTTCCGCACGCATCGCCGCCAGAAAGCGTTCAATTCGGTCACGATCTCAGGTCCGGCCTCCAAGCGTCCGCCAGATCAGTCTGACGAAGTTCTTGAACGACATCCCGAATCCCTCGGCCAGGTCCAGCCGCCCGCACCGATTCCCGTCTTACGGATTCGGGCACTTCCAGCAACTTTCAAGCGTCCATATCGCAATCAAGCGGGCACGGCGGCAGAGAGAGGCTCTACCGGACGTCTCCATCCGCTCCAGATCGTCAGGCTCTGCAGCAGGGAAGTCGAGAAGGAACCAATCCGCGGCTTAGCATCCGTCCAGTGCCGTCCTCGGCGGGAAGGCCAATCGCATCAAGGAATCCTCGCTTTACCGGAACGTCGCGCGTGCGAGCGCCACAACTGTTCGAGGTCGATCGGGTGGACAGACGAGCAGAGAATCCTAAGCGACCGCGGGACGCCGGATCGGCGTCTGGGTGGTGGACGAGGCGCACTGCCTCTCGAAGTGGGGACGCGACTTCCGCCCCGACTACCGCTACGTCGCGCGGTACATCGCCGAGCATCACTGCGAGGACTCGGTGCCGATCCTGTGCCTCACCGCGACCGCCAGGCACGACGTCGTCGCAGACATCCGCCAGCATTTCGAGCAGACCCTTCAGGCGCGGCTCGAAGTCATCGATGGTGGGGCGGAACGCCGGAACCTGGAATTCGTCGTCATGCCGACGTCGGCATCGCAGCGGATCGAGCACATCCATCGGGCAGTCGAAGACGCGCTCGGGAGGGCGGGCTCGGGCGGCGCCATCGTCTACTGCAGGACCAAGCGGAGCACCGAGGAGACGGCCCAGTCGCTCGCCGACAAAGGGCTTTCCGCCCGGCACTTTCACTCCGGCCTCTCGCCGGAGCGCAAACGCGAGACACAGCGCGGATTCCACGAAGGCGACATCGACGTGGTGGTCGCCACGAAGGCGTTCGGCATGGGCATCGACAGGCCCGATGTTCGCGCGGTCGTGCACGCTGAGATTCCGGGCTCGCTCGAGAGCTACTTCCAGGAAGCCGGCCGGGTGGGGAGAGACGGCGCACGCGCTCGTTGCCTTCTGCTCTTCGAGCCCGGGGACGCCGAGCAGCAGTTCTCTCTCACCGCGCGCCCGCGGCTGGAGCGGCGCGAAATCCAGGCGGTGGTGCGTGCGATTCGCCGCCTCGACCAGCGCCGTCGGCGTCACCACGGCGACAGCGAGGATTCGGTCATCGCGACTGCGGGAGAAATCCTTCTCCAGGGCGATGACGGCGACTTCACGCGCGACAGCGCCACCGATGACGACAGAGTGCGCACCGCGATCGCGTGGCTCGAGGAATCGAAGCTCGCGCGACGCGACGAAAACCACACTTCCGTCTTCCCCTCGTATCTGCGCGTCTCCAACCTGGGCGCGGCGCGCGAACGCATAGAGGGGGAGGGCCGCAGGCGAAACACTCGAAGCGACGTGCGCACGCAGATGTTGCGCGTTGTACAAACCCTGACGCGTGCGGAACCGGACATCGGCGTCTCCACCGACGAGTTGATGAACGAGTGCGGCTGCACGATGGGACAGCTTCGCAAGGTATTCAGCACGCTCGAGGACATAGGGGTCGCGTCGAACGACATGCGCATCACGGTCTATGTCCACGCCGGCGTGGAGAACGCCTCATCACGGCGGCTGACGCTGGCCCGGGAGCTTGAAGAGCCCCTGATCGCGGAGCTTCGCGAAGAGGCGCCCGACCAGGGAATCGACACCTGGACCCGCCTCGCGCTTCACCCTCTCGCCCAGAGCCTTCGCCAGAAGGACATCGAGAACCCGCCCCCGAACGGCTGGTACGGCTCCTTCGGAGCATCTCCGCCGGCGGCCGCGACAAGCCCGATGCCAGGCGCAGCATCGAGATCCGTGCCCGCGACATGGAGACCGTCGGAGTGCGCCTACGCCGGAACTGGGCCTCCATCGATCGCATCGCGCGGCTTCGCCGGGACGGCGCGGGCCGGATTCTCGAACATCTTCTCGGCAAGGTGCCGGATGGTGTCCGGGGGGTGGACTTGCTGATGGAAACGACCTACGGGGCGTTGGAGCAGGCCATCAAGAACGACTTGATGCTGAGATCGGAGTTGAAGAACCAGGCGACCCAAGCGCTCGTCGACCGTGCGCTCCTCTGGATGCACGAGCAGGAGGTCGTCACTCTCAATCGCGGCCTCACCGTGTTCCGTCCGGCGATGACGTTGAAGGTCACACGGGACGGAAGGACGTTCACGATCGCGGACTTCAAGCCGCTGCAAGAGCACTACGCCGAGCAGACCGCACAGATTCACGTCGTCGCCGAGTACGCGAAGCTCGGCGTGGACGACATCCGCCTCGCGCCACGCCTTGCGGTGGACTACTTCGAGTTCGAAAGCCAAGCGTTCGTCCGCAAGCGGTTCAAGGGCAAGGAGACGACCATCGGGCGCGACACCCTTCCCGAGCACTACGAGGCTATCGTCAGGAAGCTCGGTAACCGGACCCAGGAGCGGATCGTCGCCGACGATCGGGAGCGCACCAACGTCCTGGTGCTCGCGGGTCCGGGGTCGGGCAAGACACGTGTGCTGGTGCACCGCATCGCCTACCTCATCCGCGTGCGGCGCGAGAACCCGCGGAGCATCCTGGCACTCACCTACAACCGCCACGCGGCGGTCGAGGCGCGGAGGCGTCTCGACGACCTGATCCAGACGGACGCGCGCGGCGTCAACGTGATGAGCTGTCATGCGGTCGCCATGCGAATCCTGGGTATCTCCTTCGGGCAGGCCGCCAGGAACCCTAGCGACGAAACGTTCAATGCCATTCTTCGCGGCGCCGCCCGCCTCCTGAAGAGTGACCAGGCGAACGCCTTCGTCACCCGGGAGCAAATGCTCGGGCGCCGCAACTGGATTCTGGTCGACGAGTACCAGGACATCGGCGAGCCCGAGTACGAGCTCATCGCCGCGCTCGCCGGAAAGACCGTCGCCGAGGACGACGCGAGGCGGAACCTGTTCGCGGTAGGAGACGACGACCAGAACATCTACGCGTGGAAAGGCGCGTCGGTGCGCTTCATCCGCCGCTTCGCCAAGGAATACCGCGCGAAAGAGGAGTATCTCGTCGAGAACTACCGCTCGAGCCGGTGCATTATCGAGGCGGCGAGCCGGTGCATCGACGTCGCGGCAGAGCGTCTCAGGCGGGAACACGGGCTGCGCATCGACGCCCGCCGGCGCGCGGAACCGCCGGGAGGAGTTTGGACCGCCCGCGACGAGCTCGCACAGGCCAAGGTCCAGATCCTCCGCGTCAGGTGCGGCCAACTCTCGCAGGCCGTAGCCGCGTTCGAGGAACTCAGGCGCCTCGCCGCGCTCGACCCGGGCTGGCAATGGAACCGATGCGCCATAGTCGCCAGCAACTGGGCCGACCTCGATCCGGCAAGAAGCGCCTGCCCGGGCCACGGCATACCGGTTCAGAGCGCACGCGAGGAGCTTTCGTCGTTCTGGCGCGCCCGCGAGACACAGCGGCTCCTCCGCACTCTCGAATCCGGCGATTCGAAAACTATCGAGACTTAGGAGATTCGGCGCCATCGCGCGAGAATGGGCGGAGATCCCTGGGCTGAACTGCTCGCTCAGGCGCTCGACGAGCTTCTCCTCGAGGAAGGCCATGCGACCGTGCTGCCGATCGCGTACTTGCGAAACTGGCTCGGCGAATGGAGCAGGGAGATACGGCGCAGGCCACAGGGGCTCCTTCTGACCAGCGCCCATCGGGCCAAGGGCCTGGAGTTCGATCACGTCGTCATCCTCGACGGGCGGTGGAAGGCTGCGGGCGACGCAGAGGATCTCGATGCCGCACGACGTCTGTACTATGTATCGATGACGCGCGCCCGCGAAACCCTGGCGCTGGTGCAGCTCGAAGATACCGCACGCACGGATGTCCGGGACAAGCCGCTCCCGGCGAAACAGGACGAACGCGCCGTGTCACTGCTTGAACCGCTCGGGAACTCTCTGTCGGTGCTGGAACGCGAGGCTCCCCGTCCCGACATCTCCGACCCGGGACTGGACATCCGGATCGCCGAGTGCACCATGGGGGATGTCGTCCTGTCGTTCGCCGGCTGGAGAGCGGCGAAAAGCAACTGCCACCGCGCCATAGCCGCGCTTTCGCCCGGGGACCCGTTGTCCATTTCGCAAGAGGACGGCCAGCGGCAAATCCTCGACCAGGCGGGACGCCAAGTAGGTTGCATGGCGAAGAGCTGGACCCTGCTCCACGGTATGGCCATCGCTCGCGCCTCGGTGCTGGGAATCTTCACCCGCTGGGCCGGCGACGAGGAAAACGAAGAACGCAAACGGAGGCTGCGTTCCGAGACTTGGGAAGTCGTCGTGCCTCAACTGTTCCTCTCGCGCAAGCCATCTCCGACCGTGGACAATCTTCCTGACGGCTCTGCCGGTTGACGATCGGTTCCCAGGCTTTCGCGAGCCGATGCCAATCGGAGCAATGCAGTTGCCAACTCTCGACGTTGCCCTCACGATCTTGAAGAGCACCTTCGGCTACGACCGGTTCCGGCCCGGGCAGGCGGAAATCGTCGAGGCATTGCTGGCAGGCGAGAGTGTCCTGGCGGTGATGCCAACCGGATCGGGCAAGTCGATGTGCTACCAGCTTCCGGCTCTCGCGACCGAAAGCCTGTCCGTGGTGGTGTCGCCACTCATCGCCTTGATGCGTGATCAGGTAACCGCGTTGCGCCTCAACGGCGTGGCGGCTGGCGCGCTCAATTCTGCGACGCCTCGGTCGGATGCTGCCGAGACACACCGCCAGCTTCGCGACGGTCGATTGCGCCTGCTCTACGTCTCGCCGGAACGGCTCATGCAGCCGGAGGTACTGGATGGCCTCGCCCGGCTTGGACCGGCGAGGTTCGCCATCGACGAGGCGCACTGCATCTCGCAATGGGGCCACGACTTCCGGCCGGACTACCGACGCCTCGCCGAACTGCCGGAGCATTTCCCGGACGCCCGGCTCAGCGCCTTCACGGCGACGGCCGATACCGTTACGCGGCAGGACATCGTCGAACGGCTTTTCGGCGGTCGGGCGAAGATCTTCGTCGCCGGCTTCGATCGTCCGAACTTGCAAATCGGCATAGCCCCCAGGAATTCCGCAGTGCGGCAGATCGATGCTCTGCTGGGCCGACACCCTGGGCGGTCCGGCATCGTCTACACCCTCTCGCGCAAGGAAGCGGAGCGGACGGCGCAGCGCCTGTCGTCGCCCGAGCGCACAGCACTGCCCTATCACGCCGGAATGGCCCAGGTCGTCCGGGACCGGAATCAGGACCGGTTTCTGACCGAAGACGGCGTCGTCATGGTGGCAACCATTGCCTTCGGTATGGGCATTGACAAGCCAGACGTCCGCTTTGTCGTCCACGCCAACATCCCGTCTACCGTCGAGGCCTACTATCAGGAGATCGGCCGGGCCGGGCGTGACGGACTGCCGGCGGAAACCCTCATGCTCTACGGCATGGACGATATCCGGATCCGCCGCTTGATGATCGACGACTCCAACCGGCCGGAGGAGGCAAAGCGGGTCGAGCATCAGCGCCTCAGCGCACTACTGACCTTGTGCGAGACTGCCGGTTGCCGGCGCCAGACGCTGCTTGGCTATTTCGGGGAGCCCTGCAACCCCTGCGGGAATTGCGACCGCTGCCTCGCGCCCGTCGAGACGATCGACGGCACGGTGATCGCCCGGAAGGCGCTGTCGGCCGCCCTGCGCACCGGCGAGCGCTTCGGTGCCCAGCATCTGGTCGACGTGCTGCGCGGCGAGGAGACGAAGAAGGTGCTCCAGTTCCGCCACGAGCGGCTGCCGACCTTCGGCGTAGGCGCCGATATCGGCAAGCCGCTCTGGCGCTCCTATCTGCGCCAGCTCGTGGCGGCGGACGTGCTGAAGATCGACATAGGCGGCTACGGCGCTCTGCAACTCGGCGGCCGGGGGCGCGCCGTGCTGCAAGGGGCCGAGAGCGTGGCGCTGCACGGTGAGGCCGCCAGGCAGCCCAAGAAGCGTAGAAAGGCAGCGGTGCGCCCGCCAGGGAATATCGATCCTGCGCTGTTTGCGCGGCTGAAGCAAGTCAGGCTTGAGATCGCAAACACGGAGGGGGTGCCAGCCTTCGTTGTGTTCCACGATCGCAGTCTTCTCGACATGGCCGCTCACCAGCCTCAAAGTCTCGACCAGCTTGCCGGCTGCCATGGAGTGGGCGCGTCGAAACTGGAGCGCTATGGCGAGCGGTTTCTGGCGGTGCTCAACGATGCGGGGGAGATCAAGCCATCACTGGAGGCCGCTCGTGAGGCGGAACAGGGAAGACCGGCGGCGAAACCGGTTCTTGCGGGCAAGTTCGACGCAAGGTTGTTCCGTCGGCTCAAGGCGTTGCGGCATGACATCGCCCGAACAGAGGATGTACCGCCGTATGCGGTGTTCAATAAGTTCACCCTGCAGGAAATGGCAGGGAATCAACCGAAGACGCTTGAAGCGATGGCAGAATGCTACGGCGTCGACGCGGAGAAGCTTGAGCGCTACGGCGAACGCTTCCTGGCCGTGCTCAACACGGCAAGGAGCATTCCAGCGACTTCCGACGATGCGCACGACCCGGAATCGCAAGACCTGATCTCGGAATCCGATCTTTCTGACAGACATGATCCGGAACTGTTTGCCAAGCTCAAGGCACTTCGGCTTGAAATCGCCCAAACGGAAGACATGTCGCCGCTCGCGGTATTTCCGGACCGCACCTTGATGGAAATGACGGTCCGGCTGCCGGACACGCCGGGTGCCCTGGCGGAATGCCATGGAGTTGGTCCCCGCAAGTTGGAGCGCTACGGCGCGCGCTTTCTTGACGAGATTCGCGCTGCCACCGGCGTCTGACGGGAGGCTCCCTCGGCGCATCGGTCAAGTCGCCACGCCGATCCGCGCCCGACAGTCTAGCCAAGCCTCCTTCGTGGGCGGACGCGGAGGCTCAGGAATCGATTCTGCGGCAGGAAGAAACCCGGTCGTGCGATTCCTCTATGTCGGTCAGCCCGGAGCGATGATCGAGAGTTTCGGCAAGAACCGGACCCACTACGACTTGTGCCAGGATCTCATCGCCTCGGATCACGCTTCCCGGACTGGCCCCGCAAGCGGCCAGTCCGGGAAGGGCATCCTGCCCCTTGGCGTCCCGAACGTCGCCTGAACCATTGGGAAGGGCTGTTGTCAGGTTGGCCTGGCAGGTCTTGTCGAAGCCACCGAGTTCATCTCCCAAGGGTCACAGTTCCGTGGTCTGCCCACCGGATGCCAGAGCGAGGGGGTTTCTGCCAATGCGACGAGCTTCAGAGCCTGCGCTTGAGCGCCGATCGTCGTTGTCACGGTTTCTCCGGGTCCACAACCGCACCGTCGCGGACACGCTCTTGATCGGGCTTGTCGCCCGAGAACGCCATCTGTGTTCGGCCCGGACGTTATGAGGAGCCGGGAACGCGTGCTGCATTGGACAGACTTCCCGCCTGCGGGTACTTCGACCCCGCGATGCGAGAATCGACCTCGACGGACGATTCCGTGCACGCCGGGCAGGGAGACTATTTTCTTGGAGATAAAGGGAACGATCGGTCCTTGATAGATCTCGAGGCACTCTTGGGGGATGTCCTCTTCGGTCAACAAGCTGGCGGCACCTTGGTCGCGCCGTGTGAGTAACCGATTCAAGCAGTCAGCGGTTTGAAGGCTATCAGCCCGAAGGCCTCCTATACTTCCTGTCGGTTTACTGGCATCATGCGGATTCACAGTTGCGAGAGAGGTTGCAAATGGAAGCCAGAATCCTCCGCCGCCGAGAGGTAGAGCGGCTCACCCTATTGAGCAAGGCGAGCATTTACCGCCAGATGCAGATGGGAACGTTCCCGATGCCACTGAAGCTCGGACCAAGGGCAGTCGCCTGGCGTGCCGACGAGATTCATGAGTGGATCGCGAGCCGCCCACGCGCAACGGGCGATGTGCCGCGGAACGCGTACACGCAATGACTGCCCGGTTCTCCTACCTGGCGCCACTCGACTGACTGCGGACCGACAGTGATGCCGACCGGAGTGAAAGCCCGCATAGCGGGATTCTCGTGCAGGGTGCAGCCGGATTCCGGGCCAGTCGGCGTGCAGGCCGAATCCGATACGCAGCAACTGGAGGTTTCTGACGAGATTTTCGAGGATTCCAGGTTGCGATTCGACTGAACCGTCCTCGTCCGGCGGGCCAGTTTCGAGAAGCGTACCGGCTGGCTACGCTGCCGCGAGTCCGGCAGATTCGGGGGATGGTGGCGAGACCAGCGCTGTTCGACTGGCCGGCCCGAATCGATTTCGGGGAGTGCTGGCCGTCCCGCGAGATGCGGCGGGGCCTCTCAGACGAGCCCCAGCCGGATGTCCGCGCGAACCTCGAGAACCTTCCAGTGTGAGTGGTCAGGGCCTCGCTGGTTCAGCTGCGCCTGGAAGCGGGCGACCGCGAATCGCCCTGGATGCGCGCCCGCGCTCGGTCGCAAGCCAGCTGGACTGCCAAAGCGTGAGAAAACGCATGGAGAAAACAGTTTGCGCCGATTTGGTCGCGCTTTGTTTCGGCTGGGTCCTTCACGGTTCGCCGCTTCGCTCGCGTTCCGGACCCGAGGGGTCTGGCTCAGCGACATCGAGACAGCCGACTGGAACACCGTTCCCGTCAGCTCAATGGCACCGTCATCGCGCTCCGCGCTTGCGCGCCCACTTCGGAGTGACCCGGCCGCACCCTTGCCGGCAGCGGGATGCGTCATGTCCATTCAGGCGCGAATGCCATGTCCGCCTCGTCTTCGGTCTCGACGAGCTGCGCGTAGTCGATGGTGTGATTGCGGACAATGTCCAGGACCGTCGCGAGAGTCTGCGTCGCATCGCCCGTGCTGATGTGGCGATTGATCGCGCCTTCCAAGAGTCGGCGGCTGGCGTCGCGCTCGATGCTCTGACCATCCGGGGAAGGGGGCGCGGCGGTGTGGGGCTGCAGCTGATCCAGCAGGTCGGCGAGGACTCTCGTGGCGCCGCCGCTCGACAGGCCGGACGGCTCGAAGAGCATCTTGATGAGCTGGGTGCGCAGAACGTCCCGAGCGGCAGCGCGAAGCCGGGACTGGCCCGGTTTCCCGAGCCCGCCCGTTTCGTCTCTTGCGGCGGCCAGCCCGATCCGCTCCAGGACATCCGGTGCCAGCACCGGTGCTTCATCCGTTGCCTGCTTGCAGAGGCGGACGATCCGCTTCCTTTCGGCCCGGATGACAGAGCGGGTCGTCGGCGACCGGCGAGCGCCGAGCGCACGCACCAGCAACCCGAGACCTGTCGCAAGGGCCGCACCCAACGCGAAATGGGCGGTGGTCGGTTCCATCATGACAATCTCCAATCTCACTTGCGTGCCCGGTCGAACCCGATCGATGACCGAGCAGGTGCGGCTCTGGGGACGAATCGGGCGATGTTTTCCTTGTGGATGCGGAGCCTGAGCGCGGTCTGCTGCTCGTCCGCAATGACGACGCGATAGGCGATCTGGCGGCACATGGACTGGACGCGCCGCGCCAGGTTTCTCACGCCGCCCTCGTGCGGATACGCAGTGACCAGCGCATCGAGCGCATCGACGGCGATTTCGATCCGACCGCTCTCGAGGTGCGCGGCCAGTCCTGCACGTTCGATTTCCCTCGGCAGGAGGTGATCGCGGGCGATGCGAATCCTCTCCTGCTCGGTGTAGGGTTCGATCCGGATGATCTCCATGCGGTCTCGCAACGGCGGCGAGATGCGATCGACGCGATTCGCCGTGCAGACGAACAGCACGCCGCTGAGGTCGAAGGGGACGTTGAGGTAGTGGTCCCGGAACGCATGGTTGTGCTCGGTGTCGAGGATTTCCAGCAAGGCCGCGGATGGATCGAACCGGTCGGATGCGCCGATCTTGTCGACTTCGTCGAGCAGCAGGACCGGGTTGCTGACCTGGAGTCGCCGGAGGGTCTCGATGATTTCGCCGTGCCGGGCTTTCCCGTAGTCGCGCTTGCAGCCGAGGAACTGGAGCTCGTCCCGCATGCCGCCGACGGAAAGCCGGCCGTACTCCCGGTTGGTCGCCCTGGCGATGGCGCGGCCGAGGGACGTCTTGCCGCAGCCCGGTGGGCCGGCGAGGCAGAGGACCTGCGGGGGCGGCCGGTCGGAGAGGGCCTGGACCGCGAGGAACTCGATGATGCAGCGCTTGGCGCTGGACAGGCCGTGGTGGTCCGCGTCGAGCCGCCGCTGGGCCTCGGCGAGGTTGACGCGAACTTCGCTGCGCTTGCCCCACGGCAGGGACAGCAGCGTTTCGACGTATTCGATGCTCCCTCGCTCCAGCTCACGCCGCGCCATCTCCTTCGCTTCCTCCGTCATCAACGAATCATCGATCTTCCTGGCGTACTGCTCGCTCTCGGGAGGGCGCTGCGTGCCCCACCCTGCCTCGCCGTCCCGGTGCGGCCCCTCCCCGGTGTGCTCGGACGCCGCAGCCGAGTCTTTCAGAAACGACCCAAAGCGACGGGTGTTCATCGATACGATCGACTGCAGCCTGTCCGGTATCCTCTCGTCGCATGCGAACGGATAGGAGTCCTCGGAGACCGGGTAGGCATCCCCGGGGAAGCAGGCGAGCGTGAGGTCGATGAAGGCCCCGGCATCTCGCAGGCGCGCCGCGCTGGCCACGGCGGCCAGGCGGCGGGTGTCGATGCGGGGGAACAGGGTCAGCGCATCGACATCGCAGGGATCGCGGCGCAGGTGAGCCTCGCGCAGCTGGACGTAGCTGCCCAGTTCCATGAGGATGACCTCGGCCCGCTGCCAGTCGAACCGGGCGCGCAAGGCGGGCGGAGGCTGGATGCGGCGGGCTCGCGCGTAGTAGGTCAGCCGGGTTTCCGGATCGAAGGTCCGTCCGATACCCGAGGCATAGCAGAGCGTCGTGCACTCGAACGTGCCTTCCAATGCATCAGCTGGCGCGGGTCGCAGCTTCGCCACGACCCCTTGTCCGGGCCCGGCGCCTGCCAGCTCGAAAAAGACATGCGAAGCCTCGCCAATCGCTCGCTGCCGCTTGCCGGAGAAGCAGAGGAAGCCAAATGACTGGTAGGGCCGGATCGCGGGATGCGGGCCGCCAACAACCGGGAGCGGCCGCGCTGGAGCGCCAGATGGCACGAGGCCGCCTTGGCCCATTGACGGCGAATTCGCGGCGGTTCTGCCTCGGGATGCCGGGGCAAGGCCCAGCTCCAGAATGCCCTGCATGGCCTCCCTCCCGCGCCGAGGGAGAGCGGCGTCCCGGGGGCCGCGAGTTCCAGGGGGGGCTGGTCGCGACCGGGCTTCCGGCTTGCCCCCGTGCGGCCATGGCGGTTGTGGGATCGGAACATCGAGATTGGCGGACATGCCAATACAATAATGGCTGATCTTCCATTTATCAAGGGGTCCTGCGAAAAAAGCTGCGAATATTGATATACTTTCCAATATGACGGCGAAGGATCTGCTCGCATTGATCGAACAGTACATGACGGCCACGGGCCTCACTGCTGCGGAAGTCTCCCGTGGCGCGTCCGGGCATCCGTACCTGATCTACAAGCTCCGCAAGGGCGTGACGCCCAGCTTCGACAGCATGGCGCGGCTTTGCGAGAGCCTGGGCTTCAAACTCTCGGTCAGCCTGCCGAAGGGCGAGGACGTGCCGGCATCCGGGTCGCTCGCCGCTCTCCCTCCGATGACCATCGGCCAGGGGCTTTACGAGCCTGCCAGCGAATCCGAGGCCGCGGACTGCATCGAGGGCCCGGAGGCGGGTGGGCTGAGATGGGACGAGGTGTACGAAGACGTCAAGCTCCTGCAGGAAAGTCTCGAGGGGACGCTGGCCGGGATCACCGACCCGCGGGCGGTGAGGATGCCGGGAGACCAGGGCAGGGCGGTTGCGATCCGGAAGCTCAGGGCCACGGCCGGCAGCGGCACCCGGAACTGGGACGAGACCGTCGAGGGCTACCTGTACTTCGGCGAGCAGTGGCTGAGCAAGCACGGACTCGAGCCGCGGCATTGCCGCGTGGCTCGCGCCGTCGGGGCATCCATGCAGCCGGCTCTGCCGGACGGCTGCTCGATTCTGGTGGACCTCCAGGGAAAGGAGTTCCGCGACGGCGCGGTCTTTGTGGCGAGCACCGGCGACGGGGTTGTTGCCAGGCGGGCTGCCAGGTTCAGCGATGGTCGCCAGCTGGTCAGCGATGACGGTCAGTCAGCACCGGTCCGGTGGCAGGGTTCGGACGTTATCGGCGAGGTTCGCTGGATGGGGAGGACCCTGTAGCCCCGGGGCGTCCCGGCATTCCTTCGGATCCCGCCCGCTCGGTGTCGGAGACAGCGCCTGCAACTCTGAATCGGTTACTGTCAACCGAGCGTCGGCCGTCGACCATTGATCGACGAGGTCCCGGTATCAAGGTCACCGCTTCCCATCGGCCATCATCGGTCATGCCGTGCGGCTGAACCGTAGCTTCGGCCCGAGCCTGATCGATTTCGAGGATCCTCTCGCCGAGCGGCGTACGCGGCCCGGGACATCGCGCGTCAAAATGCCGCTCGCCGCTATCCTCGCCGCGCACGCGGTCGGCCAGTGCCAGCCGCAGTAGAGGACCCAGGGCAGCGGGTAGTCGATCAATGGTACGGGGACCCTGAATTGCGGAACTCAGACCAACTGATAGCGGGTGCGTCAGCGCGGTCCTGCTCAGCATCCGAGCATCCAGCCGAGAAGGCAGATTCCGAGCCCCAGCAGGAATAACCAATTGTCCGCCCGATTGTGCGGTTGCCAGAGGGACATGCCAATTGAGCCTACAACGGGCCCTGCCAAGCGACCGCGAGCCAGTTGCTGCCCTGCGTGCCCCTGGAGACCGGAGGTCCCTGCGCGAGATGATCGCAGCGGTTGCGGCTAACGGCACCGTCGACCCCGCATGCGGCCTCGTAACGTTGGCAGACAGATCATGGTTGCTCAATTCTCGAAGTCACCGAAGGCCGAATCCAAGGGCGTTGGCGGGAAGCAGACGGACCGGACCCGCGCCTGACTTTGGAGGGTGGTCGTGTGGTCGCGTGGAAATCCGAGCTTCGCAGGCACCCCTGGATGTCCGTGTTTTCCGAGCGTGGCCTGCGCCACACTTCCACGATCACGAATTCGATGCGCCCGGCCTCCTCAACCGGCCCACGGGACCACTTCGGTCTCTCGCGTGAGCCTGTTGAAGTACCATCCTCGATATCCGACTACCTTCAAGGTCATCAAGTCGGCCAGCCACGTTGAGACCTCGACGAAGTAATGCTGAACAGATACCGGCAGATCCAGCAGCATCTTCGCATTCTTGGGGTCGTCAATGTGAAGAAGCCAATTCTCCACATTGGCCAACGGGCGGCTAAGGTTTCCGAACTCTTCCTCCAGAACCTTGCGTTTCCCCTCGCCCCACCATAGCTTGGGGTGCTCTCGCACCAAGTACTCTGCGCCGTCTTGTTGTCCCTTGAGCGGGAGTTTGTCGTCCACTCCGATCTTCTTCAGGCAGCCATGGATGATGTCCGGTCGAGCCAAAAGACCGCCTTTGCCGCTCAGCATGCCGAAGAGGATGCTGCACGCGGTGAAGGTGTCGCGTAGATAGCCGAATGCGGCACTGTCCTGCGGAGATCCCTTCGAGCGGCTGCCCAGAATGTTCAAAGCAATATGGAAGATGCCGTTGTCCTCGACGTTCCTGTCCCATGCCCGGGTGAACCGATCCAAGAGGTCTTGCACCACGTCAGCGTGCGCTCCGCTCTCGTCTTGAGGGCCGAACATCGGCAGCCACGAGAACGCATCCCTCCGAACGGTCGGGCGAGCGTGCAGATTGAAGCCCCTGTACACCAGCCGCCCTTCCCGGTAGCCCTTGACGTGGAAAACGGGAGACACGCAATGGTTGATCCATCCCAAGAATCCGGACAACAGCAACACGACCCGGTAGAACTCATCCCGTTCCAAGATGCCGCGGTCGACCCGGCGGATGCCCACGATCGAATCCTGGTCCAGCAGCCGCGCATCCACCATGTTTCGCCAGTAGCCAGAGGTGCTGACGAATGTGATCTCAACACCTTCGCGATGGAGCCGCAGTGCGGCGGTGCTCCAGGCCGCCTGTCCCAGTTGCCTCGGGAGTCGGGGCCTAAAGCTGAACGGGAGCCCCGGGCGCGCCGCTCCTCTTGCGCAAGCCCCGAGTGCGAGCGGTCGGCTGGAGACCACGCCCAGCACTGCGGCGTCCATTTCAGGAAACGACGAACCGGCTTCCGCTGGGAACAGTTCGATCTTCGACTCCTCGATGTCTACCAGTCTGCGCTTCCGTGCCTGGCCGCTCTTCCCACCGAATGCTCCCCCGAACGTCCGGCCGGTCAGGACGACGCCATTGTCGAGCACCAAGCGTTCCCTAACCTGTCCCAGGCTCGGCAGGTCGCGGCCAAGGACATCGACCTGGAGGGGATGACAGGGAGACGGCCGCAGTTCGTACCGGACATCCGCAACAACGGGCCACCCCTTGGCGAGATCTCCCGAATGCGGTTCGCCCGTGGCGTCATCCAGCCAGAAAAGGCGGCCCTTGATGCGGAACAACCGGTGCACGATCCGACTCGTCCCTTCCCATGCTACGGACCGACGGGACTTCCGGACTGGCGAGGAAGCATGGCAATCCCATCATCAACGGGCCGGTCTCGCAGGAGTGCGCCTGGAAGCCGCGGCGAATGCCCTCGCCTGCCTGCCAATAACATGCAGCATGACCAGCTACGTATCTAACTCATTCGATTCCAAGCACTCTTCTATCGGCCGGCAGAGTCAGCACCCATGGTGCCCGGACGGGTCCCTTGATCGATTGCTTCGGGAATTCCGCTGGCGCCATCCAGCACGTCCGATCTACCGATGGGGTCCAGCGCCTTCACATTCGGCGACGGCGACTCGTAGCAACGTCCGTTCGCGCGCGTTCGGAAGGGCAGCCGATCGGCCATAGGCGCACCTCCCGGAACTGTCCTTCTCGAAACCTCATCCGGAAACAGTTCCAGTCTCGGCCAGGATCCCCGCCCCGGCAATGGCAGCGCGGTTTCCGACACTCCTTGGGGGTCAACGCATCCGCTCCACGGGGGGGCACGCCCGTCATGCGGCCCGTCGCAGTCCTCGCAATCCCGCAAGTGTCGCGCCGCGCTTGTCGTTGTAGCGCCGATCGTCGGCTGAGACGCCGGGAACGAGCCGCAATGCTTCTCATTCGGGATCGTTCCATCCTCGCTACCTCCGAGTCCGTGAAGGATTCCGACGGTCTGTCAGACGCGGGCATCGTTCGATTCCCCGCCACGAGTGAGCCCAGCGGCGCTGGAAGCCATGTAGGCAGGTAGCCGTTCAGTCCGTCTATTGGTGTCCGTGAATCAGTACCGTACGCCGGTGGTTTCGCAGAAGTGAGTTGCAATTCTTGCGAACCATGGGCGAGCCGGGGCCAGTGATCGAACAATGGCCTTTCTGCGGAACGACCATTCATCCCGGTTGCGATCGTTTGCACCGGGTACGGTGCCTTCAAAGGCAGGCGGATGGGATGTACCCGCTGCCTGGCGCTGATCGGTGCAGTGCCTTTTCCATTGGAGTGCTCTTCGTGGTGGCTCTGTTCCCGGAATCGATAGATCGGGGTGCGATGGATTTCATGATGGTTGGAGCCTGGTCTACGATTGATTCGTCGCCCTGTGTTACTGGGCTCTTGCGAGGAAACGGCGTGTGAACTGGTATCGCAGAATGCAGGCCAATCAAGCTGCAGCACTCGAAAGCTTGGTTGCTGGCTAGGCCTGAGCGCTGTGTCGGACTAGCGTGGGGTTCCGCCCAGCAGTCAGCGTGCTCGCCGCCACGGTCGTCTTACTGCTCGTGCACATCGTGGACCAAACCTTGAGTCTCGTGTCCATCGAACTGAGGGGCTAGGTGATCGAGTTCCCCGGAGAATCGAGCGTGCACCGAATTGGCTCCCAATGCGAACTACCTGCGACGCAGGGGCTCACTCTCGTGAGGGCGCGCCCACGTGACATCGGCCCTTACATCGACCTGCTCGAGGCCATCGCCGAGTGGCTGACGGCGCGCGGCGTCCGACAGTATTCTCCAGGTTCATTTCGCGACACCCGTTCGTACTTCGACACATCCATCGAGCGCGGCGAAGTGCATTGGGCCTGCTTCGACAGTGTGCGTTTGGGCGCCGTTCGCCTCCTGAGCGAGGATCGCATGGTCTGGCCCGATGTCCGCAGGGGCGAGGCCATCTATGTCAACAATCTCGTTGTACAGCGTGGCTGGGGGCATCGGGGAGTGGGCCTCCGGACACTCGAGTGGGTCGAACGGGACGCGCGGGCGAAGGGAAGGCTCTTCCTGCGTCTTGATTGCGTCGCGGACAACCAGTTCCTCCGTCGATACTACGCGGACGCGGGATTCATGGACCGCGGTGAGATCGAGGCGCGATACCCTCACCCGTTTGGGGCGATGCGTTTGCAGCGATTCGAAAAGCGCGTGAGTGTCGATTCTGATCCTGGTTTGTGATGCAAGGGGACGGACCCGGTTTCGGGATCCCAGCCGGCACGCCCCCTGGTGTCCCTCGGTGGACGCTGGATTGCCCGTGTCCTCTCCTTCTCGCTGTTGACGGTGGAGCTTGCGGTAACGGCGGTGGGCCATCGCCTGAATCGATTGCGGACACCAAACAGGATTTCGTCGGCTGGATTCGTCATTCGGTCAGCGATGATTCCAGGGCGGCTTTCCGGCTTCAAGTGTGAACCGGTTGGCACAGGTTTCTGCCGACGCCGGCCCGTGAGAAGGACAAGGACATGGGCGCGTTCTTCGAGGAAGTCGGCCCCGACCTCATGCGCAGGTGCTGGATCGACTTCGAGACGCGGACCCTCCACCACGTATCTGGATGCAATCGCATCCGGCCGGACGAAGCCCCCCTCGCGAGGACGGAGCGTATCCGGGCGATGGAGGTAGGCGGCTACCGCACTTCCTCGACTGAGTGGATCTTGCCGTGGTCACAGAGCACTCCAACGACCGTGCCGTCCGGGTCCCGTGAGATCCACTCACTGTGCGCCGTGCCGTTCACGAAGGGCCCTTCGCGGACGAGCCCGCTCGAGAAGCGCTCCACCCACACGCCCTCCCCCCGGCCGTTCCTGTACAGACCGGTGAACTCGGTTACCTCGTCCTCGTGAGTCCACCGAATCGTTCCCAGTCCGCTGGCCGGCCCTTCGATGCACGCGCCGGGCCATTGGGTCCGGAAGGGCGGGCCGTCAGCCTCGGTCAACAGGCGGTAGCCCGGCCGTTTAGCCACCATCTCTAAGCAATCGTTAGCCTGCTCTTCCCCGTCGCAATGCGGTTCCCGCCGCGGCGACAAGTCAGCAAGGACTGGGGGGCTCCTCGTCCGGCAGGTCGGCCATTTGACCGTCCTTGAAGAAAACCCATCCCATTAGCCGCCCGGAATCGTCATACCAATTCCAGCGGCCTTGCCGCTGTCCGTCCACATAGGTGCCCTCTTCGTCATAGTCATCCGGAGTGCTCACCCGCGAACAGCCGTGGTGCTTGCCTTTCCGGACGGGACCCGTAACCCGGACGGTCCTTTCATCGAATCGCCAAGTGACGGTTCCCATTCCACTCGCCAGCCCGTCCGAGCACTCGCCGGTCCAAGTCGGCGCATCGGCTCCAGGATCGTAGTATTCGTCCCACACGTAACAGCCGGGCTGGTTCGCCAGTTCCATCCAGCACTGGGCACCTTCCGCCAGGCCCAGGCACTGCGGCTCCGGCAGGACCGGCACCAGCGGCCCCGGCACTGGCTCGGCTTGCGGTCCTTGCGGGCCGGCATCGCCGAAGCGGTACGTCACCTGCCGCCTGCCGAAGCGCGGCTGCCGGTCATGGAACGCCAGCACGTAGGCCGTCGCGGCGGCTTCCTCGCCCGGCCGCATCCCGGAGGGCCGCTGGATCGTCTCGAAGCTGCCGGCCCACTGCACTGGCCCGGGGTACTGGCCGAGGCCGGTCCAGTTGGTGCACGGCGGCCACTCGGCCTCGATCTGGAAGTGCGCCGTCAGGTCCGATAGGAACTTGCCCGACCCGTTCAGGGCGCTGTAGTCGAGCCGCCACACGTGGAGCGGCCGACCGTGATTGGCCTTGGTGCGTTTGTAGGCCTCGGGGGACTCGTGGTCCGCGAGGACCTGGCATGTGGCAGCATCACGGTGAACCATGCGAACGGAGCCCTCGAGGGTGATGCCGTCCTTCTCGTAGAGGGTCGCGGCCGGGGCCGCGACGGCCGCCAGCAGGGCCACGGCCAGCGCGCATGCCATTCGGTTCGATCCCATGCCCCACCAATTGTAGGGAACGGGCTCGTCAGGTCCGTGCAGGCAATTCCGAAGCCCTCGCAGGTTTCGCCCTGATTGCGGGCGTGACCGTCGCTGACTTGGCTGCCTTCTGTCATCGGGCGCCTTCCGGGAATCGTCTTATGAGGCAGGATCGCCGGGCGGATCGACTCGATCAGCGCGGCGAAGCGGGCCGAGAGCCTGCTCGCGGACCGGATACCCGACCGCGTGCGGGGCTGGTACGAAGCCGGCCAAGACGTACGCGGGTCCCTGGCGAGCGGCGTTCCGCGCTCGGCGGCCAGAGAGGCGGGACCTGGATGCTTCCCGGTTGCACGGCCCTATCGTCACCATCCGGGGCGGAAGTGCCCGCAGACCGGCCACTCCCGGATCAGGGACTGCCTTGGCTATGCTCGATTGGACACGGAGGTCACCCAGGAACGACTCATGGGCAGGCTGTTCCCCGCGCTCCATCCCGAAGAGATCCAGAACCCCGGCGAGCGGGCGGTGGCCCGCGTGCTGGTCGAGCAACTGCCGCGTCGCGTCGAGGTCTTCCATAGCTTCAACTGGCTTTCGCGGGACCGGCGCGGCACGATCCGGGAAGGCGAGTGCGACTTCGTGCTGCTCGATCGCAAGCGAGGGGTGCTGTTCGTCGAGGTCAAGGGCGGCTCGCTGGTGTTCGACGGCCGGGAATGGGTCCGCGAGGTCCGGGGCGAGATGCGGTTCCTGAACAAGGACCCGTTCGCCCAGGCAACCCAGTGCATGCACGACATTATCGATCTCGTCAGGCTCCGTTTCCGCACGGCCGGTGGCGACCCAATGGCACTGAATTAGGCTGGACCGGGGCCGAGTTTTTTGAGCATGGTCCAGTGCGTTGATTTAATGGCACTTACAGGAGAGCTGAGATTTTTTCTCGCAACCCCTTGACATCCCAGCTCCGATTTGCGATGGTGAACTGGAATCGTCGGGCAATCGCGTGGATCCGCTGATCAAGAAACTCCAGTCCACCACCTTCTTCGGCCGCCGCTTCACCCGCCGGCAGATCGCCGACATCCAGCTCACCGTCGCCACCTTCCCGGCTCTGAGCCGCAAGGAACTGGCCCAGACCCTCTGCGAGCACCTGAACTGGCGCACGCCGAGCGGCTCCAACCGGGTCGCGGCCGCGCTCGGACTGCTCGAGCAGCTCGAGCAGGCGGGCATCCTCCAACTGCCCCCCAAACGCGTCGCCAGCATGCGCTCGGGACCGCGCAAGCCGCCGCCGCTGACTCCCCGCAGCGATCCCCAGCCGCGGATCGAGACCGGCTTGCGGGACCTGCTGCCGCTGCGCCTGCTCTGCGTCGAGCAGGGCGAGGACGTTGCGCTGTTCAACGAGTACCTGGAACGGCATCACTACCTCGGCTACCGCCAGCCGCGGGGCCCGCACCTGCGCTACTTCCTGCTGGACCGCCAGGGGCGTCGGCTGGGCTGCTTGCTGTTCAGCCAGGCGACCCATGCGCTGGCCTGTCGCGACGAGTGGATCGGCTGGCCCGCGGACCAGTACAGGAAGCACCTGGACCTGGTGGTGAGCCAGCCGCGGTTTTTGGTGTTCCCCTGGGTGCGCGTGCAATGCCTGGCGTCGAAGGCGCTCTCGCTGGCCCTGCGCCAGCTGCCGCAGGACTGGCAGCAGCGCTATCGGGCGAAACCGGTCCTGGTCGAGACGTTTGTGGACGCCCAGCGCTACCGGGGCACGTGTTACCGGGCGGCTAACTGGCGGTGCATCGGCCAGACCCGGGGGCGTGCCGATGCCGGGCGGACGCGCAAGGACGTGTACGTCTACCCCTTGACGCGGGATTTCCGCGCGATCCTGCTGCACGGGCCGCGCCGGCAGGCCCGCCCGCCGGCGCCCGCGTTCCCCGCGGAGGTCCCCGACGCGGACTTCATCGCGCTGTGGCAGGGCCTGATCGGTGCGCTCAGCTCCCTGGCCGCCGCCCATGATCGGCAGTGGCAGCAGCGCAGCCGGGTGCTCAACACGCTGCTGGTAATGCTGTTCGTGTTCCGCCTCGTGTTCGCCCCGCGCCGCCAGGGCTACACCACCACGCTGGCCCAGCTGTGGGCCCAGTGCCGCGCCCTGGACGTCCCCCTGCCCCAGCCCCAGCCGGTCTCCGACGCCGCGATGTGCAAGGCCCGCCCGCGCATCCACGAGCAGATCTTCAAGCAGTTCCATGCCGCGATCCTCGGCCGCGCCGACCTCTCCGCCAGCCTCTGGCACGGCCACCGGGTGTTCGCCGTCGACGGCTCCCAATTGAACCTGCCCCGCCCGCTGGCCGCGGCCGGCTACCGCACGCCCGGCCCGCAGGCCCACTACCCCCAGGGCCTGCTCAGCTGCCTGCTCCGGCTGCAGGCCCGCATCCCGGTCGATTTCGATCTTTTCCCCCACGGCAACGAGCGCGCCGCTGCCCTGCTCCATCTCGACGCCCTGAGCGCCCCCGACGTCGTCGTCTACGATCGCGGCTACTATTCCTTCGAACTGCTCTGGGCCCATCTCCAACGCGGCTTGCAGGCCGTCTTCCGCCTCCAGCGCAGCCTCGGCCCCGCCATCGACGCGTTCATCGACTCCGAGCGCAGCGAGGAGTGCCTCGCCATCCTGCCCGGCCGCGAAACCCTCCGGGAGCTGTCGCGCAAGTACCCCGGCACGCATTGGCACCCGCTGCGCCTGCGGCTGGTCAAGTACTCCCACGCCTCCACCACCTACGTGCTGGGCACGACCCTGCTCGACCGCCGCCGCTACCGGAGCGGCGACCTGGCCGATCTCTACCATGCGCGCTGGGGGCTCGAGGAGATGTACAAGATCAGCAAGCAATTCCTCGAAGTCGAGCAATTCCACGGGCAGAGCGAGCGTTTGGTGAAGCAGGAACTGTATGCGCACTTCAACCTGATTGCCATGGGGCGGCTGTTCACCAACCGGGACGCCAGCCTCCATCCGGCGGCCAGCCCGGCCGCCGGCCAGCCGGTGCCGCAAGCCAACTTCAAGCACAGCCTGGCGGCGCTGGGGCAACATCTGGAGGGCCTGCTGATGCGCCACAGCGCGTATGTGCACGAGACGCTGGAGCGCATCTGCGCATGGGTCGGGACAGGACGGCGCAAGCCGCGTCCCAACCGCTCGTATCCGCGGCGCAGCCTGCAGCCCGCCCCGAAGTGGTCGCGCCGCAAGACCAGAAAGGCGAAGAAAACACCGGCCCCGAGTGCAGAGCCGCAACCGGTCCCAGCTTCATGAATTGAGTGCTCGAAACTGACCGCAACTACTGCCGGAAACCACCGGACCTTAAGTTAGCGTCCGAAACCTTAAGTTAGTGCCATTGGGTGGCGACCTGCCGTTCACGTACGGCGCGGCAGTGGCGTTTCCGGACTGCCGGGTTTCCGGGACGCTGCCGCCGAGCATCCAGCCCGAGCTGGTGCTGGACGCCGGCCGGCTGCGGGACGGGGATGGCGCGGTCCGGCGGGTCTTCGAGAGCTTCCGGCGGGCGCACCACCGGGAGCTCGCTGACCGGGAGGTCGAATCGGTTCGCGAGGTGCTGTACCCGCGGTACGCGCTGGTCCCGGTTACCTGGCGCAAGATCGAGGACCAGGAGGCACGCCTGCGCCGGCTCACGGAACAGCAGCAACGCCTGCTCGACTGCCTCGCCCACCAGCCGAGGGCGGCGATCCGCGGAGTGGCCGGATCGGGGAAGACGATGCTGGCCCTGGCCAAGGCCCAAAGGGAGGCGCGGGCGGGGCGCCGGACCTTGCTGCTGTGCTACAACCAGCCGCTGCAGGACTGGCTCAAGGCCGCCGTGCCCGCATCGTTCGCCCACGACCTGGTGGTACTGAACTTCCACAGCCTCGCCAGCCGGCTCTGCCGGGAGGCCGGCGTGCCGCTGTGGAAGCGGCGGGAGGAAAACGAGCAGGACTTCTGGGACGTCAAGACCGCCGAGGCGCTGCTCGAGGCCTGTGACCTGCTCGGCCCGGAGCACAAGTTCGACACGCTGGTGGTCGACGAGGGGCAGGACTTCCACGAGCTGTGGTGGACCAGCCTCGAGGCGGTTTTCCGGAGCCCGGGCGACGGGTGCTACTACGTCTTCTACGACCCGAAGCAGAACCTGTACGTGGACGAACCGGCCCTGCCCGAGGAACTCGGCAGGCCGTACGAGTTGCCGGTCAACTGTCGGAACACGGTCCGCATCGCCGCGCATTGCGCCGCGCTGGCCGGATACGAGAACCGGGTGCTCGACGGGGCGCCGCAGGGAGACGAGCCCGCTGTCGTCCGTGCCCGGACCATGCAGGATGCATACCGTAAGGCGAAGCGGCGCGTGCTGCAACTCTGCCAGCCCGGCCAGGGCGGCCTGGCGAGATCCCAGGTCGCAGTACTGGTGCCTTTGGTCTCGGGTGAGACCTTGCCGGCTCGCTTCGGCAGCGTTCCGCTGACCCAGGAGCTACAGCAGTGGAACCAGGGGAAGGGCGTGCTGATCACGTCCTGGAAGCGCTTCAAGGGATTGGAGGCGGACGCGGTAGTGATCATCGAGAAGCCCGCGCGGAGCGGCAACAGCGCCCGAGCCAGTGCAAACCGCTATGTCGCGAGATCCCGCGCCAAGCACCTGCTGACGGTGATCGAGGCGCAGGAGGCGTGAGGGGTTCGAGAGGGGGCGCAACCAAGGCCAGGCGCGAATCGCTCTGGGTGCGGCCTGACGCCTCGGTTGCACGGCTCGGAGTCCGGCGAAACCAGGGCGATCAGGGCGGCACGCTTGAATGAGCACGCGCCACGGCAACAACGTGACCGAGAGCCGCGATTCGTCGACTGTCCGCATCGGTACATGGAAGACAGAGTGGGCGGGCCCGCCGGCCCCAAGGGGAAGCCTGTCAAGGCCGCGCTGGCGGAACCCGGGGTGCGACGTGCTGTGCGTGACGGAAGGGTTCGCAGGGATCCTTCCCAACACGCGCAATGTTCTCAAGGGTGGCCAGGACTGGGGCACTCCGGTCCACGACGATCGACGGAAGGTACTGCTTTGGAGCAAGCGGCCCTGGACCGAAGTGGATTTGGTCGGCTCGCAGGCTATGCCCGGCGGGAGGTTGGTGCGAGATTCTGGCTCGCGTCTTGCGGAAATATTTCCGGGGACGGGTGCCGAAGCCACCGCCAGGCCTGCTGCCGGCCTGACCCAAGAGCTGTCTCGACCTGCCAAAGCGACAATCCAACACAGCCAAAGCGGTCGCGAACACCTCATCCAACTGAGGAATTCAGGCTCATCGCCAATGGGTGGAATCCTTACACGGAAGAGGACTGGAAACGCAAATCCACGGGCGCCTTCCGTGCCGGCAAGAAGCACGGTCCGTGGCTGGACGTGCGAGTCGACGGCCTCCGCAAGGAGGGTCCCTATGTCGACGGCCAACGGCAGGGCCGCTGGATCTCCTATGGCTTCGACGACGACGATTCCCAAAGTCGCCTCATCGAGAATTACAAGGACGACGAGCGAAGCGACTACTGGCGACCCTGCTGGATCCGGCTGCCGGCGCGCTCTCTGCCGGCACATGTTTCACGTTGACGCTGGGCCGGAAGGCACGCACCGCTGGTTTCTCTCTGATCCGGCAGAGCGCGCCGCTGAGGTCCGACAATCGCCTCTGTGCACCGGTTGCGATCTCTGGCGCATTGCGGCCTTCCCGGCTCTCGAGGGGCCGATTGCGGAACGTTTCCGGGATTGCCGGTGGCAGCACAGCGCTTAGCGGCTGAAGTCTCATCCGCGTTCGCGCTGCCTGACGACGTAGTATCCCGGCTCAAGGGGGCCTGCAAGCACCCTTGGAATCTGTGGAACGCACTCCTGCAGGTACCGCAGGGCCGTGCTCCCGACCTCCAGCACCAGAACTGGCATGGACGGTTGCGGCTGCTGGTATTTCATGTTCCTGTCCGCCGTGACCAGAACATCGAAGCCGTCCGCTACGGCAGCGCGCAGCAGATCGCCGTTGGACATCCCCGACCACCCCATCCATTAGGTTGAATAGACATCGAACCCGGTGGGGAACGACTGCGCCAGTTTGTAATCCAGGTCCTCGTCGAACAGCACCTTCATCCACGCTCTCCCGCCAACACGCGGCTGGCGAGGCGCAGCGCAGCGACGGCTTGCTCGCGCCGGACCGTCGGCATCGCCTCCAGGAAGTCCGCCAGAGACTGCCCGTCCGCAAGATAGTCGAACAGCGTGGCGACCGGCACGCGCGTCCCCTCGAACCGCACGCGCCCCCAGCGCGTGTCCTCGGTCTGCACCAGCGGTGCCGAGAACACACCTTCCTTCGGCAGGTCCTGCCATTCCTCCGCCGAAGCGCTTCCCACTTCCCTGACAGCGCTCATCGGTTCTCTCCTCCAGCCCGGTGCTCCCCGCGCCACTACGTACAGCTTACAGGCGCCGACTTGAGGGGTCCGGACCGACATTTCGCAGCACCGTTCCTGCCGTGTCCACTAGTCCCCGCTGGTGCCAGTCATCTGGCTCTGAAACACAGGGCGTCAGTTCGGGGGGAACTGACCCGGCTCTAGCGAATGGGGCCGAGTCTTGGCGAGCGCCAGGTGTCCGACCGGCTCGATGTCCGATCAGGGGTCGTAAAATGGCCAGGACAATCGCCGGTTCGTGCACCGGGTCCCCGCTTGGGGGACGCGGCGGGCCGGGCAGCCCAGGAGCAACAAGATGTCCCCTCGCCTCAGAGTCCCGACCATGGCGCTCGGCCTGCTCGCCGCTCTCGCGGTGGAAGGTCTTGGGCGGCAGCTTCTTGAGATCGACGGCGTCGAGCTGCGCGGGACCGCGCAGCTCGTGATGTCCGGCGGCGGCACGTGCAACGTGCTCGAATCGGACACCAGCTACGAGGCGAAGAAGGGGAACCATGGCGCGCCGATGGACATCTGGCGCCTCGACTTCTCGGTGCGCAACGGATCCGGTCGCTGGCTGGACCACCTGATCGCGCGCTTCCAGATCGACTCGGCGTGGCCGGACTGCACGAACTGGGATGGACCGGATGCAGGCAGGTTCGCCCAACCCATTGAGTGGGCGAACTCGATTGGCCATATCCAGGAGAGCGGCCGCAACGTGGTGGCGCCGGGCCAGACCCTGACCCGCACAAAGCTCTTCATCGTGCTAGGCGGGGATCCGCAGCCGCGGTTCACGAACTGGTCCATGGATTTCGATTTCGCCGCCGCTCCGCCGTCGCCGGGGTTCGGGTCAGCGGCCGCGGCGCAACAGATGGTGCCAGTGGCGACTCCTGAGCAGGAGAACCTTTTCTGGCAATCGATCGTGGACAGCACCGACCCGGCAGATTTCGAGTCGTATCTCGAGCAGTTCCCCAACGGTGTGTTCCGATCGCTCGCGCAGAACCGGCTGAGAGCTCTTGATAAGGCAACTCGGGCGGACTCGGCCAGCACGCCGCCGGCAGCGGCGCCGGCCCGGCCGGATCCGCCGCCGGAACCCGAGCGCCCGCCCGTGCCCCGGCCCATCTGCGATTTCGACAGCACCGACAAGTGGTTCGATTGCTGGTACGAAATGACGAGCCCTGCGGACTGCTACGCGTGGCGTCCGCTCGAAGACTGGCACGGACATCCAGAATGGACCGGCGAGTGCCTCAATGGTCTAGCGAACGGCCGGGGGGACTTGGTCGTCATGACCGAGCATCCAATTGAAGGCCACGAGGTCGAAGTTCGACACACGGGCGCTTTCCGGGACGGCAAGAGACATGGTGCCTGGGTCGAAGCCTATGGCCGGCACGTCGTCTCCGAAGGGAGCTTTGTCGCCGGCAGGAAGCACGGCCGCTGGAGAAACACCTGGCCGGAGGACAGAGACACGTCCCACCATCTCATGCTGGAGGACTACGAACACGGCGAGCGAACGAAGGCTTGGTTCCCGAACCAGTGAGGTAGCCGCCGGAATCCGGCCGGCGGAGCGTGCCGTCGATGTCCGATAATTGCATCTGTTGCGCGTTATAGCGTGTCGGAACAAAGGGGCGAGTTTCGGAGGGAACTGACCCGTAGGCAGCGGCTGGCGGCGCAGAGTCCTGCGCGAATGCCAGGTATCTGGAGTCCGACCCGATGTCCGATCCGCTTGTACAATGGCGGGGGCCGCCGTGCGCCGGTGCACCAGATCCCCACGCGGTGTCCGCCGCGAGCCTGGCAGCCCAGGGACAACAAGATGACCCCGTGCTTCAGGGGCCTGGCCACGACGCTCGTCCTGTTCGCCGCTCACGCGGTGGATCTGCGAGGGCGGCAGCTTCTCGAGGTCGACGGCATCGAGCTGCGCGGGACCGCGCAGCTCGTGATGTCCGGCGGCGGCACGTGCAACGTGCTCGAATCGGACACCAGCTACGAGGCAAAGAAGGGGAACCATGGCGCGCCGATGGACATCTGGCGCCTCGACTTCTCGGTGCGCAACGGATCCGGTCGCTGGCTGGACCACCTGATCGCGCGCTTCCAGATCGACTCGGCGTGGCCGGACTGCACGAACTGGGATGGACCTGATGCAGGCAGGTTTGCCCAACCCATTGAGTGGGCGAACTCGATTGGCCATATCCAGGAGAGCGGCCGCAACGTCGTGGCGCCGGGTCAGACCCTGACCCGCACAAAGCTCTTCATCGTGCTAGGCGGGGATCCGCAGCCGCGGTTCACGAACTGGTCCATGGATTTCTATTTCGCCGCCGCTCCGCCGTCGCCGGGGTTCGGGTCAGCGGCCGCGGAGCAACAGATGGGGCCAGTGCCGACTCCTGAGCAGGAGAACATTTTCTGGCAGTCGATCGTGGACAGCACGAACCCGGCGATGTTCGAGGCGTATCTGGCACAGTTCCCAAACGGTGTGTTTCGTGCGCTGGCGGAGGTTCGGCTGGCGGAGCTGCGGGCCCCCGGGAGCGATTTGCCGGCGGCAAACCGGTTCCCTGCTGAAGCGGCCGCCGCAAGAGAGAAGCCTGCCGCAGAAGCCCGCCCAGCCTGGGAGTCGATCTGCAGCGGGGATCGGGAAAGCCCCTCGTGCTGGAAGGAACTGGAGAGCCATCCCGACTGCTACGTATGGAACCCGAACGTGCCGCAGGCTAGGTCCGTGAGGTGGACCGGCGACTGCATCGACTGGCGGGCGGACGGTGCGGGAACGCTGTACTGGAAAGGGGGATCGAACCCTTGGGACGGCCACGCCGAGAGTACGGGCTTGTTGCGAGGCGGCAAGCACACCGGCGCTTGGGTCGTTCAGTATCATAAGACCGTCGCTGAAGGATCCTTTCAGGACGGCGAGAGGCACGGTCGCTGGGTATTCCGTCACAGCGACGGGAGCAGGACCGACATGGGCTACCTGAACGGGTTGAGGCACGGTCGTGAGAACCATTACGACTCCTCCGGACGGTTGATCGCGTGGACCGACTACGTGCATGGCGTGAATCAATTCGGGAAGGAGAAATAGCGCTCCGGAATTGTGGCCTGCCGATGCAAAGGACTGCAGCGATCCTCGTCTTCGCTCTGACCTCATCGCTCTTGCTTGGCCCGGCTCTTCGGATCGTAAGGCTGGGTCCCTGCTCGGAGCCTCAAGCCGAGCAGGGACCCAGCAATTCCTGAGGCGTTTTCGCGAAGCAGAATTCTGTCCGATGATTGCGGTGCGTCAGGGAAAGCCCTGGCAGGGAGGATGCGAATGAGTTGAAACCTTGCACCGCGAGCCAGCAGGTTCGACGCCTGCCCGGCAGAGGCGCAGCCCGCCAGCCGGGAGCGAGTGTTGCATGGCGTGCGGCAACGCACGTCGTGAAGCGTACACAGCGGGTGGTGAAGCGACGCTATTGAGCCTCGAAATTCACAATGACGACGCCTTCGTTTTCGCAATATCGGGGGCCGCACCGGAAGCGCCGCTATCGGCGAGGCGCAACGGGTCGTCCGGGGTCGGAGAACGTCTGCATAGCCACGGGATGGCTCGCCGGGGAACCTGAGAGGCCCCGTACTGTCCACGCGCAGAGGCCGGAACACGGACCACCGGCCGTAACAAAGGGTCCGGGCCCGCCCCCGCCTGCGGGGGAGAGGGAGCGAATAAGCAGGCAAGGCGTGGTACCGGCTGGTGAATCAATAAGCCGAAGGGAAGCAGTGCGGGGAGTCGTAGCGCCCTCATAGTACTGGTGACGGCGGGGAACCGGGACCGCCGGGACCCGTCCGAGGGAAGGGGGGTGCCACATGGACAGAACCACTGGAGGGAAACGCTGGAGAAGACCATGAGCTTCGCAAACACGTCCACGAAACGACAGTGGATAGCCGAACAGGCGAGGAAGCACCCCGACTGGGTGTTCACGACGCTGCACCGCTTGATCGACCTCGAATGGATGCAGGAGGCGTATCGGCTGACGCGCAAGGATGGCGCGGCAGGCATCGACGGCGTGACGGCAACGGAGTACGAGAAGGACCTGGAAGCCAACCTGTTGGACCTTCTGGGCCGGATCAAGTCCGGAAGCTACACCGCGCCGCCGGTCCGGCGGCACAACATCCCGAAGGCGGACGGCACGATGCGCCCCCTCGGCATCCCTACGTTCGAGGACAAGGTGGCGCAGAGAGCGATCGTGATGCTGCTGGAGCCAGTGTACGAGGCGGACTTCCTGCCTTGCTCGCACGGGTTCCGCCCGGGCCGCTCTGCCCATGACGCCCTGCACGCAGTGCGGCAGGGAGCGATGACGGGTAAGCGGTGGGTGATTGACGCGGACATCTCGAACTACTTGGAGTTGTCTTCATACTGCTCTCCAACTGATGCGAACTGCCCGAACGGGCTGTAATTGATTCATAACTCCTTCGTTGTCAGTGTTTTGTAGCATGACTGGCGCGATTGGACGACTCCGGGCTCGGCGAACTTGACTCATTGCAACTGAGCGTTCCAGGGCGTGTAGGCTCCTCAAACAGGCTCGGGAGGTCATCGGCGGGCAGCCGGACCCGCAATCCGCCACGGCGTCCCCGGAGCACTGTGACGGCATCCAGCTTGCCGCGCTTGATCCACTCCATTACCGTCTGTCGGGACACGCCCAACCGGGCCGTGGCGACTTGCATCGCCACGTAGCCCTCGGGCGCGTCCTCCACGAAGCGTTGGCGCAACTCCTCGGTCAGGCGAATCCGCCAAGGAGCTCCCGGCGTGATCTGGTCGCCGGCCAGGAATCCGTCGTTCAGCATGCGGTGGATCGTGGACGTGGCCACGCCCAGAGCCTTGGCGGCTTGCCGGACGCTGACGACCTCGCCGTCCGCAGGCTGTCCCGACGGCCTGAAGCAGGGGATTCTCCAGTGCGTGCGCAGGCTCGAGACTCGCGACTGGGTGAAGCGCAACCCGTACGCGGTCCGGTGGCCCTGGCGGTTCAGGATCCCGGCAATGACCGCGTCGGGGTAATGTGCCGCGAGCCGGCGCAGCAGCTCGATCGTGTCCTCGTCCGTGCGCACGATCGCGGGACGGTTGCGCGGCCGCTCGATCGTGAGTTCAGTCGAGAGCCCGCCCCGCCACAGCAGCCGGATCCGCGCTTGCGGCTCGTTGCGCGGCGCATCCAGGACCACCTCCTCCAGCAGTGCCCGCAACAGCTCCTTGCGGTCCCGCGCGGTCGTTGTGGGAGCGTCCCAAGCGCGTGGCAGATCCTCGCCCAAGGCCAGCAGCGCCTCGCGCTCCTCGGCGCTCAGCTCCCGCGGGCGCTCCCGCTCGCGCAACGCCAGCTCGGCCCGCTCGCGCTCCAGCTCCTCCAACCGCTGTTCCCACTCGCGCTCCAGACCGCGGGCCACGCGGCGGTTCTCCGGATCCACGGCCCGGTAAGCCCGCTCGGCCCGGGTCGCCTCGTAGGCGGCCCGCTCCACCGCCAGGCGCCGCTGCCCGAGGGCGGCGTCCCGGTCGCTCTCCACCCGCTCGATCGCCCGTAGCGCCGCTTCGGCCCCGCCCGCCCGAACCGCCTCCAGCACGCAGGCGGCCACGGCTTGGTCGACTTGCGTCCCGCCGATCTGCAGGCAGTATGTGGCCCTCCCTTCGACAATGTTCTGGCCGGGACAGTGGTAGTTCGGGGAAGAGCGGCGTCCGAGGTAGTAGGTGCGCAGGGGACGCCCGCAGTTCCCGCAGATCGCGAGTCCCTGGAGCAAGGCGGATCCCTCTCTCACGCTTCCTCCGACACTGTGCGGGCGCGGCCGGCGGTTGGCTCCGATGCGCGCCCGGTTGGCCTCGAACGTCTCCCAGTCTATATAGCCGCGGTGATGGCCCGGCAGCAGCACGCGCCATTCCGCCCGCGGCAGCCTGCGGAGGCGCTTTTTCATGCGGCCGTGCTCATCGAGGAAGCGTTCCTGGCGAGACTTGCCGAAGGCGTAGGCCCCGGCGTAGACGGGATTGCTCAACACCTGGACGATCGAGCTGTAGGCGGGCGGGATCCAGCGGACGTCGTCGCCGCTGCGCAGGCGGACGGGGAATTGCAGGCCCTCGTCGCGGAACCACAGCCAGACACGGCGCATGGAACCGAGCTCGGCGAAGCGCTCGAAGACACTGCGGATCGCGCGCACCACTTCCTCGTCGGGATGGAGGCGGACTTCGCCGTCGCGCTCGCCCCAGACGAAGCCGACCGGCAGGGTGCAGCGGAACTCGCCGCGGGCGGCCTTGTTGCGGATGCCTTCCAGCAGGCGCACCTTGAGCGTGTGCAGCTCGGCTTCGCTGATGGTGCCTTTGACTCCCAAGAGGAGGCGATCATTGAATCGGGCCGGGTCGTAGATGCCGTCGAAGTCGGCGATCAGGGTGTCGGTCAGGGCGCACAGGTCGATCAGGCGGTACCAGTCGGTGTTGTTGCGGGCGAGGCGGGAGACCTCGAGTCCGAGCACGATGCCGGCACGGCCGAGGGCGACGTCGGCGGCGAGGCTGGTGAAGCCGTCGCGCTTGTCGAGTGACTCGCCGGAGAGGCCGAGGTCCTCGTCGACGATGGTGATCTGGTCGGGGTGCCAGCCGAGGGCTTCGGCGTGACCGGCCAAGGCGTACTGGCGACGCTTGGACTCGGTGTTGCGCTCGACCTGGGCCGGGCTGGACTGGCGGATGTAGACGAAGGCTTTGCGCTGGTGGTGGGCGGGCAGGATACCGGTTTCAGTCATCGCGGGTCTCCTGCGGGCCAGGCTGGAACGCGGTGCGTGCCAGAATGCGGGCCAGGGCTTGCAGGGCGGCGTTCCTGGTGGCGGGGTCGAGCGTCTCCCAGATCGCCTCGCTCGGGGCGGGCGTGTCCGGGAACAGCAGTGTCAGCTGCCGCCGGGGCAGCGGGGGAGCGGTTTGCATCGGGAGTCTCCTGAACGGCTGGGAGCCGTTGTAGGAGAGCGTCGACGATGGCGCGTGTCCGCAGCAAGTCGCCGAGGGGAGCGAGGCTTGCGTCGCGACCTGGCCGGGGATCCCTGTACACGGCCGGGACAGCATCGGTCCATGCGACCGGTACGAATCGGCGATCCCCATTGGGGAATAGCAGCAGCAGGGTGAGCTCTTCGTTCCGAACTGCCTGCGTCAGGACCGGTACGGTCGTGCCAGCCAGCGGATGGGACGGCCGCGTGATTGCAACCGACTCCGGAAGCTCTTCGAGATGGGTAGTGTGTCGAGTACTACTTCGACACGATTTCGCACAAGCACCTGCGGGAGTTCCTCGACCTGCGGATCAAGGACGGAGTGGTCCGGCGGGCGCTGGACAAATGGCTCGCGGCTGGGGTGCTCGACAAGGGCGTCCTGCACCGGACCGGGGAGGGCACCCCGCAGGGCGGCGTGACCACTCCCCCAACGCAATAGGTAACTTTGGGGTCCAGGGTCTTGCCTTGGAGAATTCGAAGCCGGTTTGCGGTATGACGAACCCTTCCCTTCCGTCATCGGTATCGAATGGCGGATCGTGATCTCCCCGTCGCCAACCAGCACTTCCTTGACCAGCGAGCGTAGCACCTTCTGCCGCTCGATCACGTCGAGTGCCTCGGCGCTGGCCCGTAACCGGTCCCGGAGGCTCTCCAGCGTCTCCGCTATCCGCAGATAGCGCTCGCGTTCCCCGGCCGCGCTCTCGATCGCCTCCAGTTCGGCCTCCAGCACCCGTTTCCGACTTCGAATCGCTGGCATGCGGTTGCGCAACTCCTCCAGCCCGATCAATTCCTCCTGGTACGCCGTCACCAGGCGCGCGCCCGCTCGTTCCAAGCGTTCCCGCTCGCCTCGCAGCTCCGCCAGCCGGCGCTTTTGGGGATCCGCCTCGCGCCCTGCCTCCAGCCGCCGCGCCAACTCGGCCTCGATCAAGGCCGGCTCTTCCAGCAGCCGCACCAGCTCCCGCCAAACCACCGCGTCCAAACGGTCCTGTCGCACCGGCCGACTCGGGCAGCGCACGCCGTCCTCCCAGCGCCATCCGTCCGAGCCCAGGCAGCGGTAGTAGTACAGCTTCCGCTTCGTCGTCCGCGTCGAACAGCGATAGTAGGCATAGCCGCAACGCCGGCACGCCAGCATGCCCTGCAGCAGGGTCGGCTCCTTCGTCCGCCGCCTCGCATGCCGCTTGTTCGCCTCAAGCTGCTCCCGGGCTTGCTCGAACTGCTCCGCGCTGACCAAGGCCGGCACCGGGATCTCGATCCACTCCTCGCGCGGACGCTCGAGCCCGCTCACCTGCTGGCTCGCGAACTGCCCCCGCAAGGGTCGCGTGACCTTCTGCCTCGGACCCGTTCCCGTCTTGCCGTAACAGGCCCTCCCGCGGTAGGCAGGATTGCGCAGGATCGCCCAAATCACCGAGCGCTCCCAGCGCTTCTTGCCCGTGCGCGTCCGAATCCCTTGCTCCGTCAGGCTGCGCGCAATCGCTCCGATGCTGCACTGTTCCCGCGTATATCTGTCAAAGACTTGGCGTACCACCTCGGCCTCCCCCGCCAAGATCTCGTAGCGCGCCTCGACCCCCTCGCTGCGCTTCACGTAGCGGTACCCGTAGGGAGTTCCCGAGAGCACGCTCGGCGACCCGTTGCGCGCCTTGTGCCGCTTGCCACGCCGGGATCGCTCCGCAATCAGGGCTCGCTCGTACTCGGCAATCATGCCCTGCACCTGGACCAGCAGGCGCTCCTGCGGGGTCTCCGCCGGCGGCGACTCCACGAACTCGCAGGCCACCCCGCAGCGCGCAAACTCCTCCAACAGCAGCACCTGGTAGGCGTACTTGCGGCTGAGCCGGTCCGGCGACAAGACCAGCACGGCCTCGATGCGACCCTCGGCGGCCAGGTCGCGCACCAATGGCACTAACTTAAGGTTTCGGACGCTAACTTAAGGTCCGGTGGTTTCCGGCAGTAGTTGCGGTCAGTTTCGAGCACTCAATTCATGAAGCTGGGACCGGTTGCGGCTCTGCACTCGGGGCCGGTGTTTTCTTCGCCTTTCTGGTCTTGCGGCGCGACCACTTCGGGGCGGGCTGCAGGCTGCGCCGCGGATACGAGCGGTTGGGACGCGGCTTGCGCCGTCCTGTCCCGACCCATGCGCAGATGCGCTCCAGCGTCTCGTGCACATACGCGCTGTGGCGCATCAGCAGGCCCTCCAGATGTTGCCCCAGCGCCGCCAGGCTGTGCTTGAAGTTGGCTTGCGGCACCGGCTGGCCGGCGGCCGGGCTGGCCGCCGGATGGAGGCTGGCGTCCCGGTTGGTGAACAGCCGCCCCATGGCAATCAGGTTGAAGTGCGCATACAGTTCCTGCTTCACCAAACGCTCGCTCTGCCCGTGGAATTGCTCGACTTCGAGGAATTGCTTGCTGATCTTGTACATCTCCTCGAGCCCCCAGCGCGCATGGTAGAGATCGGCCAGGTCGCCGCTCCGGTAGCGGCGGCGGTCGAGCAGGGTCGTGCCCAGCACGTAGGTGGTGGAGGCGTGGGAGTACTTGACCAGCCGCAGGCGCAGCGGGTGCCAATGCGTGCCGGGGTACTTGCGCGACAGCTCCCGGAGGGTTTCGCGGCCGGGCAGGATGGCGAGGCACTCCTCGCTGCGCTCGGAGTCGATGAACGCGTCGATGGCGGGGCCGAGGCTGCGCTGGAGGCGGAAGACGGCCTGCAAGCCGCGTTGGAGATGGGCCCAGAGCAGTTCGAAGGAATAGTAGCCGCGATCGTAGACGACGACGTCGGGGGCGCTCAGGGCGTCGAGATGGAGCAGGGCAGCGGCGCGCTCGTTGCCGTGGGGGAAAAGATCGAAATCGACCGGGATGCGGGCCTGCAGCCGGAGCAGGCAGCTGAGCAGGCCCTGGGGGTAGTGGGCCTGCGGGCCGGGCGTGCGGTAGCCGGCCGCGGCCAGCGGGCGGGGCAGGTTCAATTGGGAGCCGTCGACGGCGAACACCCGGTGGCCGTGCCAGAGGCTGGCGGAGAGGTCGGCGCGGCCGAGGATCGCGGCATGGAACTGCTTGAAGATCTGCTCGTGGATGCGCGGGCGGGCCTTGCACATCGCGGCGTCGGAGACCGGCTGGGGCTGGGGCAGGGGGACGTCCAGGGCGCGGCACTGGGCCCACAGCTGGGCCAGCGTGGTGGTGTAGCCCTGGCGGCGCGGGGCGAACACGAGGCGGAACACGAACAGCATTACCAGCAGCGTGTTGAGCACCCGGCTGCGCTGCTGCCACTGCCGATCATGGGCGGCGGCCAGGGAGCTGAGCGCACCGATCAGGCCCTGCCACAGCGCGATGAAGTCCGCGTCGGGGACCTCCGCGGGGAACGCGGGCGCCGGCGGGCGGGCCTGCCGGCGCGGCCCGTGCAGCAGGATCGCGCGGAAATCCCGCGTCAAGGGGTAGACGTACACGTCCTTGCGCGTCCGCCCGGCATCGGCACGCCCCCGGGTCTGGCCGATGCACCGCCAGTTAGCCGCCCGGTAACACGTGCCCCGGTAGCGCTGGGCGTCCACAAACGTCTCGACCAGGACCGGTTTCGCCCGATAGCGCTGCTGCCAGTCCTGCGGCAGCTGGCGCAGGGCCAGCGAGAGCGCCTTCGACGCCAGGCATTGCACGCGCACCCAGGGGAACACCAAAAACCGCGGCTGGCTCACCACCAGGTCCAGGTGCTTCCTGTACTGGTCCGCGGGCCAGCCGATCCACTCGTCGCGACAGGCCAGCGCATGGGTCGCCTGGCTGAACAGCAAGCAGCCCAGCCGACGCCCCTGGCGGTCCAGCAGGAAGTAGCGCAGGTGCGGGCCCCGCGGCTGGCGGTAGCCGAGGTAGTGATGCCGTTCCAGGTACTCGTTGAACAGCGCAACGTCCTCGCCCTGCTCGACGCAGAGCAGGCGCAGCGGCAGCAGGTCCCGCAAGCCGGTCTCGATCCGCGGCTGGGGATCGCTGCGGGGAGTCAGCGGCGGCGGCTTGCGCGGTCCCGAGCGCATGCTGGCGACGCGTTTGGGGGGCAGTTGGAGGATGCCCGCCTGCTCGAGCTGCTCGAGCAGTCCGAGCGCGGCCGCGACCCGGTTGGAGCCGCTCGGCGTGCGCCAGTTCAGGTGCTCGCAGAGGGTCTGGGCCAGTTCCTTGCGGCTCAGAGCCGGGAAGGTGGCGACGGTGAGCTGGATGTCGGCGATCTGCCGGCGGGTGAAGCGGCGGCCGAAGAAGGTGGTGGACTGGAGTTTCTTGATCAGCGGATCCACGCGATTGCCCGACGATTCCAGTTCACCATCGCAAATCGGAGCTGGGATGTCAAGGGGTTGCGAGAAAAAATCTCAGCTCTCCTGTAAGTGCCATTAAATCAACGCACTGGACCATGCTCAAAAAACTCGGCCCCGGTCCAGCCTAATTCAGTGCCATTGGGTCGCGCACCGCCTCCAACCCCGGCCGGTCCAGGCGCGCCCCGCTGAATCCATCGTCCTCGAACACCCACTCAGGCGGCACGATGTACTCGCGCTCCTGGGCGCACGCCTGCAGGGCGGCCGTCTGGCTGGCGATCGTCCCGCTTTCCTTCTGGCGGTCCGACGACACGCGGGCATAGATGGCGGCGGTCTTGGTCATGGGTCACGTCCTCCTGGGCGGTGGGTCGGGCCGGCCGCTGCCGGAGCGGTGCAAGCCGCTCGTAGGCGCGGGCCAGCTTGTCGGGCAGATGGCGGTCGAAGCGGTACTCGAGGCGCACCGCCAGCGATCCGCTGTCAGGCATGGGGTTCGCGGGACGCGAGCAAGACGTGCAGGGCTCGCGCCACTAGCTCGCTGACCGCGGTTCCGGTGGCGAGCGAGCGCTCTCGCAAGCGCTGGATCAAGCCGCGCGGAAGACGGACGGACAGGACGTCCTTGCCGTCGGAGACGGGCACGGGTGCGGTCAGTTGCTGGGCTTCGCGCAGGTAGCGGTAGGCTTGGCGAGTCGAGATCGCGAGCTGGCCGGCGAGACGTTCGACGGCGTCCGGCAGGTGCGGGCATTCCTGCAGCAGCGCGCGGGCGAGATTGAGCCGTTGGGCTTTCTCGGCATCGCTGACGCGGGCCATGTGACATATAATATATACAGTACATGTCTAATGTCAAGCCTTGTTATTGAAGTCGCAAACGCGATCAAATGCGAAGTTACCTTTTGTGTTGGAGGCGTAATCAGCCCCCTGCTCGCCAACCTGTTTCTGTGATGTTGGATCCAACATCACAGAAATCATGTTGGGAGTCCAGACATGTTGGCAGTTCGCTACAAGTGCCTTTAGACACTGAGCGTTATGAACGAAACTCCCAACATGACTGGTTAGGCGTTCCGCCCTACAGAGACCCCAGAAATGCCATAAGATCCGAATCCCGGTGCCAGCTCGGGCTGTTCGCAGCGGATGGTTCGGACAGGCTTTCGACGCATGTCTGCAGGGCGCGAGCCTTGGTCTCCAGATCGACTTCGGCGTAGCGATTCGTGGTCTCGAGAGAGACGTGGCCGAGCCAAGCCCGGATCGTGTTGATGTCGACCCCAGCTTGCAGCAGATGGACTGCGGTGCTGTGCCTCCTATTCCGAGCTCGGAATAGGCGCCACTATTCCGCGTTCTTGAATATTCCGAGCTAATCGCTCACGGAGGACCAAAATTCTAGAAATTTCAATGTCTTATAAGCAGTGGTTGGTTTGATTACTCGGAATAATCCGGCCGTCTTCCCTCAATCGACAACCTGTCGCCATGCTGGGGAAACCTATGTGTTGTCAGTTCTTCCACCTCAATTCATCGAGCCGACTGCGGTCACGAGCCGGTCCGCTGGAAGCGGATCTCGACGGTTTCGCCGACTGGCTTGCGACAGCGGGATACCTCCCTTCGTCGGTCAAGCCCAAGCTTGGAACCATCAGCGCTCTCGGTGCTTGGCTCTTTCGCGAAGCCCACGGCCCTGAAGCGCTCGACGAGCAGCGGATGGATGCTTTCCTGCGAATTCGTGAACCGCGGCGCAGATCTGCTCGCGGGGAATCCACGACGGTCCGGCAACTGCTGGACTACTTGCGAGAGAACGGCCGGGTCCCGGCCGCCGCTCCCCAGCCCGATGGCGATGGCCCGATCGATCGGATCGCGCGCACCTACGAACGCTTCCTCGTGCACGAGCGCGGCCTCAGCCAGGCAACGGTCAGCAACTACGTGCCCATTGTTCGGGCCTTTCTCGCGGAGCGGTTCGGCACTCGGCCGGTCGCACTGGAGCGGCTGGCGGCCCGGGATGCCAACCAGTTCGTGCTGCGTCAGGCGAAGCGCTTCAGCCGGACCCGTTCCAAGCTGGTCGTCACGGCACTGCGGAGTTTCCTGCGCCACCTGCACCAGCGAGGGGATCTACCGGCCGACCTCGCCAGCGCGGTGCTCCCGGTCGTGCACTGGCGCCTGTCCGGACTGCCGAAGGCGCTCCCCCCGGAGCAGGTCGAGTCCTTGCTCGTCAGCTGCGACCGCGACACGGCCGTGGGACGGCGTGACCATGCCATCCTGCTGCTGCTGGCTCGGCTGGGCCTGCGGGCCGGCGAGGTCGCCACGCTCACGCTGGACGATTTCGACTGGAACGCAGGGACCGTCACCGTCTCCGGCAAGGGGCAGCGGCGCGAGCCGCTACCCCTGCCCACCGAGGTGGGAGAGGCCGTGGCGACATACCTGCGGAATGGCCGGCCCCAGAGCCCGACCCGATCCCTGTTCCTCCGAGCACGGGCTCCGCTCGAGGCTTTCCGCTCCTACCATGCTGTCGCCGATGTCGTGCGTCGGGCACTGCAACGCGCCGGTCTGGACCTGCCCTACCGCGGATCTCACCTGCTGCGCCATTCGCTCGCCACCGGCATGCTCCGCAACGGCGCCACACTCGAAGACATCGGCCAGATCCTGCGCCACCGGCATCCCGACACCACCCGGATCTACGCGAAAGTCGCGATCGAGGCGCTCCGCACGGTCGCCCCGGCCTGGCCCGGAGGTGCGGTATGAACGATCTCCAGCTCCTCGTCGAGGAGTATCTCGCGACCCGGCGTGCCCTCGGAGCCAACCTCGCAGACGCGGAGGGCATGCTGCGGAGCTTCCTCGCGTTCCTCGCTCGCAGCCAGGAAACCTTCGTCACGACGGCGCTCGCGCTGCGGTGGGCTACCGAGCCGCGCGACGCCCAGCCCGCTCACCTGGCGGCCCGTCTCGGGGCAGTGCGTGCGTTCGCCCGCTACGCCAATGCTACCGACGCTCGCCACGAAGTCCCGCCCACCGGTCTGCTCCCCGCCCGGCCGCGCCGCGCAATCCCTTATATCTACAGTGACAACGAGCTTGCCGAACTGATCGGCGCGGCACGAGGTCTGTCCGGAAGGACCGGGCTCCGCCCGCGCACCTACGCCACGCTGCTGGCGCTGCTGGCCGCCAGCGGGATGCGCTCCTCCGAGCCGTTGCGCCTGGACCGGAACGATGTCGACCTCGACCAAGGCGTTCTGACGGTCCGCGAGAGTAAGTTCGGCAAGTCGCGGCTGCTCCCCGTTCACGAGTCGACGGCGAAGGCGCTGGAATCCTACGCCACGCAGCGCGATCACCTGTGCCCGCAGGCCTCCAGCCCGGCCTTCTTCCTGTCCGAGCGCGGCACCCGGATCGTGCAGAACACCTTCGAGCAGACGTTCGTGCAGCTGTCCCGGCAAGTCGGCTTGCGCAGTCCGTCGGATTCCCGCGGCCCGCGCCTACACGATCTCCGGCACCGGTTCGCTGTCCGAACGCTGCTGCGGTGGTACCGCGACGGCGTCGACGTCGAGAGTCATCTGCCCCGTCTTGCGACCTATCTCGGGCATGCCCACATGAGCGACACCTACTGGTATCTCACGGCCACCCCGGAACTGCTCCAGCTTGCCGCCAAGCGCCTCGACAGCGCGACCCGGAGTCTGTCCGCATGACGCCCGCAGCCGACTTCGCCCGCCTCCTGGCCGCCTTCTTCACCGACCGGCTCCAGCAGCAGCGCCGGGCCAGCCCCCATACCGTCGCCAGCTACCGGGACACTTTCCGCCTGCTGGTCCGTTACGCCCTGCGGGAATTGCACAAAGCGCCTGCCGACCTGGAACTCGGTGATTTGGACACCGAGTTCCTCGGTGGCTTCCTGAACCACCTTGAGATCGAGCGCGGCAATGACGCGCGGACCCGCAATGCCCGTCTGGTCGCGATTCGCTCCTTCTTCGGCTACGTCGCCGTCCAGGAGCCGCGACACGCGGCCTTGGCGCAACGCATCCTGGCCATGCCGGCGAAGCGCTATACGCGCCGCCCGGTCGACTTCCTCGACCGCGACGAAATCGAGGCCCTGCTAGCAGCTCCGGACACGAGCACCCGGGCGGGTCGGCGCGACCGCGCCCTGCTGGTCGTGGCGGTACAGACCGGGCTGCGAGCATCGGAACTGATTAACTTGCGTTGCGAGAATGTCCAGCTCGGCACAGGTGCCCATGTGCGCTGCGAGGGCAAGGGACGCAAGGAGCGTTGCACGCCGTTGCGCAAGGACTCGGTGGCGGCGCTGCGAACCTGGCTTGGAGAACGGCGCGGCGCACCGGACGCACCGGTATTTCCCAACCAGCGTGGCGGCGTGCTCAGCCACGACGGGCTCGCCTACCTGCTGGCCAAGCACGTAGCCGTCGCTGGAAGAACCTGCCCCTCGCTGGCAGGGAAACGCGTCACCCCCCATGTGCTGCGCCACAGCGCAGCCATGGAATTGCTGCAGAACGGTGTCGACCGCAGCGTGATTGCGCTATGGCTGGGCCACGAGTCTGTCGAGACCACCTATGTCTATCTGCACGCGAACCTCAAGCTGAAGGAGGCGGCGATGGCCAAAACTACTCCCTCTCAGGTGACGCCGAACCGGTACCGCCCTGACGACGAGCTGCTGGCGTTCCTGAACAGTCTGTGATTATTCCGAGTCTGATGCGCGCAAACGCACGAGATCCGCCCGTCTCAAGCGATCAACTCGGAATATTCGAGAACGCGGAATAGTGCCTCAAGGTATGGGGACTGACTCGCTTCTTCGCGAGTGAGGGCGTGCTGCGGGTCGCCATGCGGGCGACGCGTTTGACGAGTTCGTACACGCCGAAACGCGTCAGCTGCCGACGGCGCTGGCTGAGGAACACCGGCGCGTGGGGCGGGCCATCGAGACGAATTCCGAGGACCTGGCGCAGGATGTCCACCGTACGAGGCCACAAGGGGCAGAGACGGTGCTTGCCGCCCTTGCCGAGGAAGCGGGCGCAAGGCGAGCCGACAAGGGAAAGGTCGCCGACGGTCAGCCCGGTCGCCTCGCTGGCGCGGGCCCCCGTGTTGTACAGCAGAAGCAGAAGGCAATAGTCGCGTTGGCCATGGTCCGTGCAGCGGTTCGGGACGGCGAGCAAGCTCTCGACCTCCCGCTTGGAGAGATAGGGCATGACGGGGATCGGGGCTTTGCGGTCCGGAATCGCGCACACTTGAGCAGCATGATCCACCAGCTCGGGTTGCAGGCCTGCGATGAACCGGAACAGCGTCCGCAGGGACGCCAGTCGCCTGTTGCGTGTGGCGATGGAGTTCCCGCGACGGTCCTCAAGATGGCGCAGGAACGCGCGCACCTGGGTGGCGTCGACTTGCTCGACGGTGACCTGTGTCGGATCAGTTCCGCGGTCGGTCGCGATGTATTCGAAGAGCAGGCGCAGGCAGTCTCGGTAGCTCTTGCGAGTGTGCGGGCTGAGGTTTCGATCCGCCGTGACGTGCTCGAGCAGGAAGCGGCGGACGAACGGCCCGATCAGGTGCTTGGATGGCATGGGCGGTCTCCTTCGAGCCGGGGCTCGGCATAGCGCTGGAAGCGTCGCGAGGCCTCGGCGAGCAGTTCGGGTGTCATCGTCAGGTAGGCTTGGGTGCCGGCGATGCTGGAGTGGCCAAGGTAGGTGGACAGCACTGGCAGGAGGCGCTGCACGTCCTTGCCTTGGCGGTACCACGAGGTCAATCGCTCCAGTGCAAAGGTGTGTCTCTTATTCCGAGCTCGGAATAAGAGACATAATTCCGAGTCCCGGATTATTCCGAGTAGACAGTGGAACTTGGGCGGTGCTCGTACATTTGCGCGCATTGGACTCGGAATAATCACAGGCTGTTCAGGAAGGCCAGGACCTCGTCATCAGGGCGGTACCGGGCCGACTTCCCTTGCGTTGGAGTCGTCTTGGCCAGGGCCGCTTCCTTCAGCTTGAGATCGGCGTGCAGGTAGACGTAGGTCGTCTCGACCGATTCGTGGCCAAGCCAGAGCGCGATCACGGCGCGGTCGACGCCGTTCTGCAGCAATTCCATGGCCGCGGTGTGGCGCAGGACATGGGGAGTGACTCGCTTGCCTTGCAGAGAGGGACAGGCCTGCCTGGCGACGGCCAGATGCTTGGCCAGCAGGTAGGCGAGTCCGTCGTGGCTGAGAGCGCCTCCGCGCTGGTTCGGGAAAACGGGCGAATCCGCCGGCTCGCCTTGGCGTTCGTCAATCCAAGTCCGAAGGGCCGCCGCTGCATCCTTGCGCAACGGCGTGCACCGCTGCTTGCGCCCCTTGCCCTCGCAGCGCAGATGGGCACCCGGGCCGAGTTGGACATCTTGGCAGCGCAGATGGATCAGTTCGGACGCTCGCAGGCCGGTCTGCACGGCGACGAGTAGCAGCGTGCGGTCACGGCGTCCAGCCCGTCTCTGCAGGTCGGGGGCTTGCAGCAAGGCCTCGATCTCGTTGCGGTCGAGGAAGGCCACGGGGCGGCGGGTGTAGCGCTTGGCGGGCATCGCCAGCACACGCTGCGCCAAGGCCGCATGCTGGGGCTCCTGCACCGCGACGTAGCCGAAGAACGAGCGGATCGCGGCCAAGCGGGTGTTGCGGCTGCGGGCATCGTTGCCTCGCTCGGTCTCCAAATGGGTCAGGAAGGCCCCGAGGAAGTCCGTGTCCAGGTCGTCGATGTCCAGGGCTGCGGGCGCCTTGCGCAATGCTCGCAGGGCATACTGGACCAGCAGGCGGAAGGTGTCCCGGTAGCTGGCAATGGTATGCGGACTGGCCTGGCGCTGCTGCATGAGGCGGTCGGTGAAGAACGCGGCCAGCAGCTGGGGGAATTCAGCGGCGGGCTTCATGCGGGTCTCCGGGCGGTGCGGTCGAGCCGCCGGGCGGCGAGCTGGAGCAGTTCCGGGGTGGCCGTCAGATACCAGTAGGTGTCACTGACATGCACATGCCCGAGGTAAGTTGCCAGACGGGGGGTTTGCTGCTCGACATCCAGACCCTCGCGGTACCACCGCAGCAGGGCGCCAATGGCGAATCGGTGGCGCAGATCATGCAAGCGAGGGCCCCGCGAATCCGACCGGCCCCGCAAGCCCACTTGCTGCGACAGTTGCACGAACGTCTGTTGCAGCGTGTTCTGCACGATCCTGGTGCCGCGCTCGGAGAGGAAGAAGGCCGGATCGACGGGATGCGGGCAGAGTTGATCGCGTTGTGCCGCATAGTCGGCCAGAGCTTGGCGCGTGGACTCGTGAACGGGCAGGCAGCGCGATTTCCCGAACTTGGAATGCCGGACCGTCAGCACGCCGCTGGCGAGATCGACATCGTTCCGGTCCAGGCGCAGCGGTTCGGACGAGCGCATCCCGGTGACGGCCAGCAACGCCAGGAGCGTGGAGTAGGTGCGAGCCCGCAAGTTCGTGTTTCCGCGCAGCCGCTGCGCTGCGCCGATCAGGTCGGCGATCTCCTTATCGCTGTAGATATAAGGAGTTGCGCGACGATACTGGGCGGTGAGCAGTCCCGCGGGAGGAACCTCGTGGCACGGGTCCGCCGCACTTGCATAGTGCGCGAAGGCGCGCACGACCCCGAGTCGCTGTGCCTGCCAGGCCGGCTGCGCGTGGCTGGGAGAGGTCGCCCATTGCAGGGCAAGCTGCGTCGTCATGCAGGCAGCCTCGCGCTGCCCGAGGAACGCGAGGAAGCTCCGCAGCATGCGCTCTGTGCCGGCAAGGCCGGCCCCGAGGGCGCGCCGCGTGGCGAGATACTCGTCGAGGAGCGTCAGGAGATCCTTCATGCCGCACCTCCGGGCCAGGGCGGTGCCACGGTGCGGAGCGCTTCCAGATCGAGCTTCGCGTAAATCTGCGTGGTCTCGGGATGACGATGCCGCAGGATCTGGCCGATGTCTTCGAGCGTGGCGCCGTTGCGGAGCATCCCGGTGGCGAGGGAATGCCGCAGCAAGTGGGCTCCCTTGAAGGGCGGGTCCAAGTGTGCTCTTGCCAGCGCGCGGCGCACGATGTCGTCGATGGCCACGGTGGAAGCGAATCCCCGATGCGGCGCGTTCAGGCGAACGAAAACCCGGCGGGTCGGGCAACCAGGCGGACGACCTTGGCGCAAGTAGTCCGCCACCGCCTCGCCGACCTCACAGGGCACGGGCAGGGGCTCGCGCCGCTGTCCCTTGCCGGGCACTGTCACGATCCCGGCGTCCCAGTCGAAATCGTCCAGAGTGAGCGCGGCCGCTTCGCCGCCACGCAGCCCCAGCCGGGCCAGCAGCAGGAGGATGGCGTAGTCGCGCCGTCCAGCCACGGTGCTCCGGTCGCAGCCGGAGAGGATCGCCCCGACCTCTTCTGGCTTGAGCGATTTCGGCAGGCCCGTCAGGCTCCAGTTCACGACCGGCGGAATCGCTCCGGCGAGGTCTGCGGAGATGGCGCCGCGCTGGTGCAGATGGCGGAGGAAGCTGCGCAGGATCGTGCCGACCAGCTTGGCCCTGGGGCGGCCGAGACGTTGCGCCTCACGCAGGATGAACTGATTGGCGTCCTGCGCAGACAGGCTTTCGAGAGCGATGTCTCGCGTCCCGAAGTGGTCGACGAGAAAGGCTCGGACGGTGGGCAGGTAGTTCGTGAGGGTGGCCGGCTTGACGCCGCGCTCGTCCACCAGGAAGCGTTCGTAGGTGCGGGTGATCTGCTCAAGCGGATCGTCGCCAGGCGGATCGGAACGAGGGGGCGGGATACGGCCGGAGTCGCGCAGCGAGTCCAGCAATTGGCGGGCGGTCGCTGCGTCGCCGCGTCGCTGGCGCCGCGGATCACGATCGGACCGAAAGGCCTCGACTCGCTTATGGTCGAGGTCTTCAACGGCCAGCTCGCGGGATTCGATCCAACGGCTCAGATCCGCAGCGAACTGCAGCTTCTGCTTGGCCGTGAAACAGGCGTAGCCTTCAACTGCGAGCCAAGCAGCGAACACCTCGATATCGTCAGCGAGCGGCCCGTCCCGCAACCTCTGTTGGCTTTCTGGATTGGGGAAGAAGAGTTCGATAGACATAGGTCTCCCCAGCATGGGAGCGGGACAGCCATCTGGGGAAGACGATCGGATTATTCCGAGTAATGAACACCGTGGTCCCTTCTATCGCATTGAATCTACAAAAGTTCTATGAACCTGTCTGAGGTTGACTCGGAATAATCCGGGACTCGGAATTATGTCTCAGGTCATGTAGGCGCGGCTGCCAGCGAGCCTGGGGATCGTGGCGGACGTCGGCATGGTCCCGGACACGTGCGAAGGTCCGGGACACGGAATCGGCCGACAGCGTGCCACCGCGGGAGGTGGCCAGGAAGGCAGATCGGTCCGCGGACGGGAGAGGCAGGGCTTGGCGCGCTTCGCGATACGTCTGCAAGGCAGCACGCAGATCCATGCCGCAGGGCACGAGACGAGACTTGAAAAACTTCGTGTCCCAAACTCGGAGAAGACGTTGGTCCAGGTCCACGTCGCAAAGCCGTAGGCGCCGCGCCTCGCAAGAACGCAGGCCGGTGCCGTAAAGCAGTAGCAGGAAGGTGCGGAAGGTCTGGGGCCGCAGCGGGCGGGAGCGGTCCTCCAAAATGCGCGTCGCGTCGAGCAGTCGCCGCACCTCCGCCCGGGAGTAGATGTGCGGCACGAAGTCGCGGCGCACGCACGGAGGAGGGTCCGTCACAGGGGAGGCGCTCAAGTGCGCGCGGGCCACCAGATGCTGGAAGAAGTTCCTGAGCGTGCTGTACTTGTTCGCCTGCCATCGGGTGGGCGGGCCGTGGCCCCGGCAGAAGGTCCGAATCGCGTCGGGGGAGACCTCCTCGACCGAGATGTCGCCGACGGTCCGGGCGAAGGAGCGCAGCAGGGGCTCGATCTTCTGGTAGATTGCGCCTTGGGAGCGCTTAGCTCGGATATATGACTCGACAGCAGCGGCAACGGTCATGCCAGGCCTCCCAGATCATCCGGGGCCACCTCGCGCAGCGAACGGAGGTTGACCTTCGCATACACACTGGTGCTGGCCGGGCTCCGGTGGCCGAGATGGTCGCCCACCTGCTTGAAGCTGTGCCCGGACTCGACAAGATGCCGGGCGCAAGCGTGGCGCAGCCCGTGCGGCCCGCGTCCCCGGGGCGGCACCTCCCCCTCGGGGTAGCGGCGTTGGACGATGCCGTGCAGCGCGACGGCGGTCAGAGGCCTGTGTGGCGCGCGCACGGTGAGAAAGACCCACCGGCTGCTCGCACGCGGCCGAGCCAACCGCAGGTAGCGGACGATCGCCTCGCCGACGAGAGGATGGAGCGCGAACTCTTCCCGGCGCCGGCTCTTGGACCGCTCGAAGACGATCCGGTCACGGCTCCAGTCGATGTCGTCGAGACACAGTCGCCCCACTTCGCCGGATCGCACGCCGTAGACGGACAGCAGCAGGAGAATCGCGCGGTCACGGATCGCTGCCGGTTCGTCGCTTCCGATCGCGTCGAGCATCCGACCGACGGTCTCCCATGGCGGACCGATGGGAAGTCCCTCCAATCTGTGCCGTCGCGGTCCCTGAATGGTCGCGCCCAAGCCAGGCCGGACCCATCCGCGCTGGGCGCAGTAATCCAGCCACTGGCGCAGGGAGCCGGCCGCTCCGGCGAGCGAACCCCGACTCCAACGCAAACTCATGGCCTCGAAGAAGCGGTCCAGGTCTTCGGCCGTAACCTCGCACAAGGCGACAGCCCGCTGATGCAGATGGTCAAGGAGGGCCTGCAGATGCCAGCGGGCCGTCCGGCAGGTAGCCTCGGACTGCCAGTAGAACTCGCGCTGGCGGGCGAGAAATGTGTCCAGCTTGTCCTCGTGCTCACCTCGATCACGGGGTGGGTCCGGCCGTAGTCGGCCCAGACTGTCAAGGAACTCGATAGCCGTGGCCCGGAAACGGGCAGGGCTTGGCGATCGGACCGGCTCGCCAGCCGCGGGACCTGAATCGTTAAGCGAGGGCAGCAACGCCCCGACTTCGTCCAGGCCAAACACGTGCTCCGGGGGGTGACGGCTGATCGCAACCGCAACCCTCAGGCAATTCACGGCCCTGCCGACCATGGTGCCGTGAGCCAGACCGCTGGACGCTAGTTCCTGCAGATAGGCAACACGCTCCTTGAGCAGCGGACCCTCTCGATGGCGGCGCAGCACCGCCGGATCACGAAACAGTGTTTGGAACATGATAAGAACCTCCTTATCCGAGGCTCTACCAAACACCGCCTTGGCGGTTGACTCTCCGGGCTATTCTCGACCCTTAGCGAGGCCCGCATGCCCTGAACGGGCGATTTGGCCCCCGACCAACATGTTCGATGCCATCGCCAAGGGATACCGCAATGCCTGCCCGCTTCCCTTGTTGCCGCCTTCTGACGACCGGAACCGGCTCTCGCGGCATCGATCCGGCCTAACCAGTCATGTTGGGAGTTTCGTTCATAACGCTCAGTGTCTAAAGGCACTTGTAGCGAACTGCCAACATGTCTGGACTCCCAACATGATTCCTGCACCACGTGCTGGACCAGTGGTTCGAGCAGGAGGTAAAGCCGCGCCTGCAGGGAAGCTGCCTGCTCGTACGGTACGCCGACGACGCTGTGATGCTCTTTGAGAACGACCGGGACGGCCAGCGAGCGCTCGCCGTGCTGGACAAGCGGCTTGGCCGGTACGGGCTACGGCTCCACCCGGACAAGACGCAGTACCTGGACTTCCGACCAAACCGGCCTCGGGGGCGGGGGAAGGACGCGACCTTCGACTTTCTCGGCTTCACCCACTACTGGGTGCAGTCGCGGAACGGATATGCTGTCGTGCGCCAGACCACGGCCAAGAGCCGACTTGCGCGTGCATTGCAAGCCGTGAACGACTGGTGTCGACGACATCGGCACGACACGGTGCGCCAGCAGTGGGAACACCTCACGAGCGTGCTACGGGGGCACGGGAACTACTACGGGCTCAGGGGTAACAGCGTGCGGCTGTCGAGCTTTCGATACCAAGTCACGCGGATATGGCGCAAATGGCTATCGCGACGCAGCGGGAGAGCGCGCCTGAACTGGGACCGGATGCAAGAACTCCTCCGGAGACACCCCCTGCCGCGGCCACGGCTCCGACCCGCCAACACCGCTCCGCTCGTCTCTTGAGCGAACCTGCCATGTGAGGAACCGAGTGCGTTAGACGCGCACGCTCGGGTCCGTGAGGGGAGGGGCGCGGTATGTGCGACCCCTCCTACTCGACCTCTTGGATTATCTGCCGGCGATCAATACGACTGGCACCTGCAGGTATTTCCTATGAAGCCGTCCAGGGTCGCGATCCTTGTCACTTCCCGGCGTCCGCCCCTTGAGTCCATTTCTCGGCGAGGTTCTGGAAGTTTTTGTATATTGAGGTCCTGTTTTTCCTCACTCGCCGCTCGTTAACGTAGGACTGTGCCTTCTCCCAAGCGCTGACATAGGCAGATTTGTTCCAGTCCTTGTAAATTTCCTCGCTGATAGTCTGGTGCTTAATGGCAACTGCAACGGCCTCGAAGTGGCTAAGCAGTGACGTGACCACAAGATAGTTTTCCCACTGCTGTTCGTCTGTTGGTGCAAGCAGTGCGATTAGCGGTTTCGGATGATCGGGCTTGGATGTGACTTCGGCAAACACGAGCTTGGCTTCTCGCCATTCCCGATTGCCGACCTCATGCTTGGAGATGAAATCGATCGTCGCCTTGCGAACAGCGATTCGTCTCTGCGTTCTCCACGCCCAAAACGCTGCAGTCAGAATTGCCGCCGGACTGATCAGCGCTAGAATCAGGTGCTGCCAGAAAGGAATGGCCTCTGCTCCTACCAGCCGCCGTCACCATCGCTGACGATGTGGTTTGCGGGTATTCTCATGGTGTCTCCTTCAGGCAATCGCCATGGCCGGCACTGCAATCGAATTATAGTACACAAACCTTCCTGATCTCTCTGGGATCTAGCGCTACATCATAGTTGACACTGGGGAGGGCTTCCGATGAACGGAAGCAGTGCGGGTTTGGGCTCTGGGAGATCCACACGGAGAGCCCGTCATTACGTGCCCCAATCGATTCGAGGAAGGGCAGCTGCGGGTTCGCTGGCTCGCCGAAATCGTCGAGTTCCGACTGAGAAGTGGCGGCAGATCCGGCTGGACCCGAGTGAAAACGGTTCAAATGGCCCGCGTCGAGGGACGTCCCTTGGGCTTAGTTGCCCTTGCCGACCACCTTGATTACCCGTCCTTTCCCAGTCCTCCGTGTAGAGGCGGGCAGCTCGCAAGGGGCATTCCTCGCAGGGTGCCGGAAAGCCTCCGCGGGCCGCCCTCTCCATGTCCGATAATTGCCGTTATGGGACATCTTTCCCCTGCGGAGGCGCCGGAGGCCTCCGCCCCCCGCGGGCTGGCCGCCAGGGACGCGGAGCGCGTCCGCAGGGCCCTTGCCAGCGCGCTCGCGGAAAACACCCGGCGGGCCTACCTGGGCCACTGGCAGGCCTTTTCCGCCTGGTGCGCGGGGAACGGCTACTCCCCTGCCCCGGCGTCCGCGGAAACCGTCGCCGCGCACCTGGCCGCGCTCGCCGGGACCGCCTCCGCCTCGACCCTGAAAGTCCGCCGGGCCGCGGTCGGGGCCGCCCACCGCGCCGCCGGGATGGACGACCCGACGGGGAGCGAGCTGGTGAAGCGGGCGCTGGCCGGGCTGGTCCGCGAAAGAGCCGCGCCGCAGCGCCAGGCCCGGGCCCTGGGCCTGGCCGAGCTGGCGGCGATCCGGGCAACCGCCTGCAGCCCCCGGACCGGCCGCCAGTCCGGGCGGACCGAATCGAGGGAAAAGGCGTGCGAGCGGGGGCTGGCCGACATCGCCCTCTGCTCGGTGCTTTTCTATGCGGGGCTGCGGCGCTCGGAGGCCGCGGGCTCCGCGCGCTACCTGCCCCGCGAGGCCGTCCGGGCACTCGCGGCGGTCCGCCCGGACGACGCCAGTCCGGAGGATCCCGTGTTCGGGCTCTCGGGGCGGCAGATCGGAAGGCGCGTCGCGGCAGCCGCGGCAGCCGCCGGCCTCGGGAGCGGGTTCTCCGGGCACTCCGGGCGCACGGGCCTGGCCGCCGAACTCAGCCGCGCCGGCGCCTCCACCCACGAGATCGCCGCGGCCGGCGGCTGGAGGTCGGCCGGGATGGTGATCCGCTACACGCGGAAGGAGACCGCGAGGCGGGGAGCCGTGGCCAAGTACCTCGAGGAGCAGGAGGAACCGCTTGGTTAATCCGGTGTCGCGGGCAACGAGGCGTATGCTGCCGTCGGAGATGACGCCGTCCTTCTCCCAGAGCGTGGCGGTCGGCAGCGGGGCCGCGACCAGCGTGCGGTCGAGAGTATTAGGTGGTCATCCGCTCTCGTTCGGTTCGGTTTTCTCGGCTGCGGCAGGCACTTCGCAAGGCGCGTCCAGCCTCCATTCCAAGATGACTACGCGATCCGCGTCTGGATTGCGGGCATTTCCTGTCAGGCCGGCCTGCACCAGACCGTTCCGCTTCTTGCGCATCTCCTCCCACGGGCGTTGCGCGCTCTCCGGCTTGATCGCCGGTGTCCATCGCTTCGGCGGCTTGACGATCAGCCACTCTTCCTTGTGTTCGGGCAAGGATAACAGCGCATTGTGGACAGCTTCGGCGCGGTGGTCCGCCAGCTGGAGATTCTTCCAGTGCGAGTCGTTCGCACCCTTGAATTCCTCGTTACTAGAAAACCCGTACAGGGAAACTGATGCACCGCATCCGGAGCTGCTGCGCAGCTCGCAGACGGTCTTTTGGAGCATGTCCGCCGCACCTCCAGGGAGGTCGCTACCAGCTTTCTCGAAACCGCCGTCCGGACGGAGCGCGGCTTTCTCGAACTGAATCCGCTGCGTGATCGGCTGCACGATGTAACGCATCTCGGGTTCGGGCCGGATAATATCCTTGGCCTGTAGCGGCAGTCCCAACTTGTCCCCTAGTCCTCCCAGAACACCAAAGGGGAATATGACCATAAGATCCAGTTGCAGTAACGCCCAAAGTACTGCGCCCGCCCGCCGTTGATTTCTCCCCAGAAGGTACTCCCAAGCTTGCGTTTTCGCTTGGCTCCAGGACGTTCTGAGCTGGTTCATCGCATGTTCCTTTAGGAACCCCATGACGATCGTAGGGAGCGCTACGACCACGAACGCGACTACTACTGGAATCGGAATTCCGAAGAGGTGTTCCCAGCCGTCCGGAAGGGCGTGCGTAATTAGCTCCTCAGTCTCACTCTCGGCAGTCGCCCCTGTAATTGCCGAGATCACCAGCATCCCCAAGGCGAGCAAGAAAATAAAGACCAATGCGATGAAGCGCTCAAGAACATTTCTGACGCTAGTAGCAATCTGCTTTAGCCTCGACATCAAAATCCTCCTTTGGCGCGGCCGGAGCCGTTGTCGGCGCTGTAGTCGAGGCGCCACACGTGCAACGGCTGGCCGTGGTTAGCCTTCATGGCCTCGTAGGCCTCCGGGGACTGCTCCTCGGGCGAGACCTCACAGGTGGCGTCGGCGCGAGCGGCCATCCGCACGCTGCCGTCGAGGCTGACGCCGTCCTTCTCCCACAGCGTGGCAGCCGCAGAGCCGACCGCCAGCAGCAGAGCCGCACATAGAGCACCCCAAATCCGATGCGTTCTCATGGACCCTCTTCGGATTCCCTTCCTCTCACTGGCGCTCGCCATATTCCCACAGTTCGGAAATCCAATGACTTGCCGACGGTCTGGAGCTCATCCCAATGTCCATGCAACAAGCCGTTCAGGTAGTGTCCTTCCGATCTGCTGCCGTCTTCGTGGCGGAGCCCCCAGCGGCCAGTTCGCGGGAATCGAAAGCTCGACGATCTCCAGCGATACGAGTCCGATAAGGGGGGTATCGGACACGTTCCGTAAGCAGCGAACGGTCCATTCTCGCCGGAACCCCTTGTATAGAAAGGCGTTGCGATCGATCTATGCCGAAATGCCCGTCTACTGCAGACGGAAGTCTTTGTAGAGGAGCGAGCACCTCAGTTCGTGGGGCTGGCCAGCGAGGGATCGTGCGGGATCAGGCGGCGGTGGCCCGCCGGAGGCGTTCTCGCGCGAGGTCGTAGGCAGCTTGGAGACGCATCCAGTACTCGGCATTGGACCAGCCTATCCGTTCGAGATCAAGGGCCAGCTGCGGAGTGAGAGCGGTCTCTCCGTCGAGGAAGGCAGCTAGTTTAGCTTCGGTGATCCCGAATCGGCGAGCAGTCTCGGCCGCGCTCTGCCCTTCCATCCAGAGGTCTCGGAGAATCGATCTAGGGTGCGAGGGATTGAGCATTGGCAATGACCCGCCCTAGTGATGGTGATCCGCTATACGCGGAAGGAGATGGCGAGAAGGGGGTCCGTGGCGAAAGCACCTCGACAGCCGGTAGGCCCCTCGCTCTGGCGAGACCGCGACCGTTCCGGCAACAGCTCCGGTTCACAACGAAGAGCGAGGATTCCTCGGCGCCGCTCGCCGTTCTGGGATCGTCTCCATCTCCGCAGTAGGGTCACGCTACTCCACTCGTAGCAGACGGAAACCGATATGCCAGCTGCCGTCATCGGGCGAGGAGAGGACGCCCCAAGAGAGGCGAGACGACGGCCTGCAGTCAGCGTCATAGGGGCCGCCGCCAATAAACCAGCTGCAGCCTCGATAGACGCGGAGGTCGTGCCTCCCTGCGCTTGGACCCCGAGGATCCGTCACCCTGCCACTCGGATAGGTCCCGTACCAATCCTGCACCCACTCGGCCACGTTTCCCAGCATGTCGTGGAGCCCCCACGCATTCGGCGCCTTCTGGCCCACCGCATGGGTGCGATCCCCGCTGTTGCCTTCGTGCCATGCGACCCCGTCGAGGTCTTCGGGGTAATCGTCCCCCCTCGTTCCCGCCCGCGCCGCGTACTCCCACTCCGCTTCCGTCGGCAAACGGTAGCTCTTCCCAGCGGACCGTGCGGTTAGGCTCTCCACGAACTCCTGCGCACCGTCCCAAGACACCTGCTCCACCGGGCAGCGGTCGCAGCCGGAGAAATGCGAGGGGTTCGTGCCCATCACCGCCTGCCATAGCTCCTGCGTGACCTCGTACTTTCCCAAGTAAAAACCCCGGCTGATCCGCACCCTTGTCCGCGGACGCTCGTCATCGTCCGCTTCTGAGCTCGTCGAGCCCATCCGGAACTCCCCCGCCGGGATCCAGACAAACTCCATCCCGGCAATCACCGCCTCGGCCTTCTTCCGCGCCTCTTCGGCTGCGGCCTTCACCGCCGCCGCCGTCCTCCTTGCGTCTTCCGTTCTCCTCCGTGCCTCTTCGGCGGCCTCGAGCGCAGCAGCCTTCGCCACCTCGGCGCTGTCGAGCAATCGCAAGGCCTCGCGGTAATGCTCCCCTTCCCGGCCCGTCAGCGTCAGGTATCGGGTCACGGACTCGATCGCTTGGTTATAGAGGCCGACTCGCAGCGACACCTGGGCGTAGGTGAACAGGAATGCTTCCGGAACCTCGATGTCGTGCTGCTGCTGGAGATCCAGGATGCGCTCCAGAGACTCCATCGCATCAAGGAAATTCCCTTCCTGCATTCGCTGCTCCGCTCTCAAGAGGTAGCGGTCCAGCTGGATCTCGGGCGGGAGCTGCGCAGACAGCAGGACCGGCACTAAGCCAGCAACGATCCGGGTTGTAACTCGGTTCATTGGGACTGTCCTTCCTTCGATTCCACCAGCTCGATCCTAGATCGGCAAAACACAGGGGATTATAGGCCGACCGGGACGAGCCGCCCACGGCATCTGGGAGGCTCGACGGCTCGGCGATCGTTGCGGGCGTCTGATCGAACTCGGACCTAACTGTTGGAGATCAGGCTCTCACGACCCCGCTCCAGCCCGGGAAGCTAGTGCCGGACCGTCATCGCGGAGCTTTCCGCCGGAAATGGCCCGCCTTCTATTTGGTGCCCGATAAGGGGGGATTATCGGACACGTTACGGAAGCAACGAGCGGTCCATCCATCGACAGAACACATTGTAGGGAAAGGAGTTGCGTCTGGTCTATGCCCAAATGCCCGTCTCCTGCAGACGGAGATCTCTGCGGAGTAGCAAGCACCTTCTTGGCGCTGGCCAGCGAGGGATCGTGCGGGATCAGGCGGCGGCTGCCCGCCGGAGGCGTTCTCGAGCGAGGTCGGAGGCGGCTTGGAGACGCATCCAGTACTCGGCGTTGGACCAGCCTATCCGTTCGAGATTAAGGGCCAGCTGCGGAGTGAGAGCGGTCTCTCCGTCGAGGAAGGCAGCTAGTTTGGCTTCGTTGATCCCCAGTCGGCGAGCAATCCCGGCAGCGCTCTGCCATTCCATCCAGAGGTCTCGGAGAATCGGTCCAGGGTGCGAGGGATTGAGCATTGGCAATGACCCGCCCTCGTGATGGCCAACCAGATCGACGTCCGCAGCGCCACCATCATCGAAGCGAAGAGTAATTCTCCAGAGGCGCGAGACCCGAGTTGACAGTTTGCCAGATACAGAAACGCTATAAGTCCATCGATCTGTCTGTAAACGCTTTGTCCAGCTCAGGGCGCGGTGCCCGTCTTCGACATGCCCGAGTTTCGCGATGCCTCTCCATGCAAGGCGCGATGGTACGCTTCGCGCAGCCACGTCTCGTCGATGTGGTGCGCCAGCGTCGTAAGTCCCCGCTTCGGCTCGATCCGAGCCAGTTCCGCTAGCTTCTCTTATCGTGTTGAGATGACCTCTCGACCCGATGTACTCGCCATCTGTCCCTCGAGAAGCCCCATGCCCGGACCGCCGCTTCCCGTTGGGCGGTTTCCCCGACTTCAGTACGACCGGCGGACGACGACCCCTCGCCGACCGTCCCACCACCTAGCTTCGTTGCCTTCGGTCGGCGGCATCACTCGGTGCCTCGTTCACTTCCCGGAACCGGGGCGTTGTCCCGAGCCCAGACTCTTTCGGTTGCAGCGCCCGCGCCGCTCATTGCTGGTGGAGACGGTGAGGTTTCCAAGGTTCCTGGGCGGCCCTCCGCCTGCATGCCCCACTCTTCGACTCCGGCGGACCCCCTGCATCCGGCCACTGCGATGCAGTGGATATTGCCTTCCGTACAGCAAAGGACGTCGGCTCCGCGCCTATTCTCCTTCGAGGCTCAATCACGCGGCCTACAGGCTCCCTGTGTACGCTTCGCAGCCGGGGTCGCTCCCGCACCACGCAACACTCGGTTCCGGCTGGTGGTCTTGGCCGGGTCCACCCCGACGATCCGGAGCCGGTCCCCCGGGGGGCCGTCTCGGGGTGAGAACAGGAGCGGCTGCCCGGTATGGGCGGGCGCCATTTCTCGCAGTATGGATAGCGGAAAGAGTCCAAGGTCCGTGATCTCGACCAGCAGGGACAGGGACGAGCCGCCGCCGTCGCCGAGCAGCCGCGCAGTGAAGTGGGTCTCGGCATCAGAGACCGTGGTGACCTCGAGGACCATCGAGAGCTTCCCGTAGGCGGAGGTCCCGGCAGTGTCGAGCAATGGCAGAACCAACCGCGGGTCCGCCAGCGCGGCCACGCGGGGGCGTCCGGGGGCGGACCAGTCTTGCCGAGGGCCGGGTCGGGCGCTGCCACGGCGGCAAGGCCGGCCAGCGACGCGGTCGCGGGCCATTCGGAGGAATACCCTCCTCAATCCCTCTGGATTCTCCGTGTGTCTCCGGGGCGATGCCATGCAGAAGCAGTGAACCCCCCGGAAGCCCCTGGCCGGGGGCCGGTTTAGGAAGCCCGTGGAGTGCAACTTCCTTCCGTGTCCGATAGCGTACTCGGTGTGAAATCGAGGCCAGAGCGGCCCATTACGGTGACGTGAGGCAGGATCGCTGCGAGCGGCCCGCTGACCCAGTCCCGCCGTAGCGGCTGCCAAGCCTAGGGTTGACTTCGGTATGCACCAAAGGAACCGACCAACGTAACCATGCCGCTATCCGAACTTCCGCCGATTGTTCCTGCAACGGATGTAGGCTTGATACTGATTTCGTCGTTACCGAAAAACCTTCCGCCCCATGTTCCAGCATACGTGATCCCTCCGGAATAACCGCTTAGGACCCCCTCAAACAACCCTGAATCGCTGGACCCTATAGCAGTTTCCTCTAGTACGAGCGCTATATTGACGGGGTCATCATTGAATCGTAATCCGTCTACGGCGCCCCTGATCGTGCCCAGCGAAGAGGAACCACCGAATCTGGCTATCAGTTCAACAATTCCAGTGAAGCGGCCCACTTCGTCTTCGTCTGTCCGGCTGGCATATATCCCAACGGTATTCCCCCGGTATGTCGCTGCACCACTCAACGATAACAGGATCCCTTGGTCGAACGGGTCATTGCCTGTGGCGAACGATCCGAATGAATAGCCGCTCGCGGCAGACTCGTCGGCAGGAACAACCAGCCAGACTCCTAACGCCAGATAGTCCGAGTCTGTCTCGGTGACTATCTCGCGAGTGGTAGGAACAAATATCCAGTCCCCGGTTAACGAAATCAGCCGACCCTCAGATACGCTTCGATCACATGCCTGAGACGTGCATCTAAAATACCCAGCTTCTCCATCCAATGTTCCCGCTGTCCGATCTGGATTGAAATTCCCTGTAAAGACAACACCAGCGACACCGTCTATGTCCTTTGCTCCCATTGGACGGTCGGGCAAGAACGTCCACTTGCCATCTAGCAGATTACCCCTGCTTGCCCGGCATCGCGTATTCCCCGGTGAAACGCAGCTAAACACTCCTGCCATGCCGTCATAGGTTCCACGGAGACCACTAATCCCGTGAGACTCAGAAAAAACGGTGGTATTGCTCTCGAGCCGTGCCAGTGAGCGATCGAGACCCTCTAGCGTCCCATCCGAATCAACCACTCGCTCCCGCGGTGCCTCAATGTCCGTGAACACATCCACATAGAGAGCCGCCTCCCCTAAATCCTTCCCCATGGAAACAGCCGCCCATGGTCCGAAACCACCCTCTATTGTCGTGGGACTCCCGTCGGAGACTCCAATCGACCATTCCGAGCCGCTACGCACCGAAACCATCGACATTGCAGGATCATGCTCCACCCTGACCGCGATCGCGTTACCCGCCTTGTTGAGATCGATAGAGGCGGCTGTCCTAAGCACCGCAATGACATTGGATATTCGTTTGCTGTCGTTCGCTGCCTCTAGGGTGCTTTGTGGCGAAATGGGTCCACTTGGCAACGGTGGACGTACGCTCACTGGGGTTGGTGCAGCCGACTTGTCCCCTCCACAACCGGCACTGGCAATGGTGATGACTGGGACTAGCGCTACGAGCGATGCGATCTTCACAAAACGTCTTCTCTTTGTGACTTACGCACTTCGTCTTGACAAGCCCGAGCAGCAATTGCATGTACTGTCATTGACCCTGGCCCGTTTAGTCCGATACGGCGTCCAGCTCACGGGTCCGCAGGGAGACAACTGCTAGAAGGCCACAAGCCGATTTCGCCCTCGACATTGATCACACCGACCTGCCGGTACTGACGGGGCTCGGTCGGCTCGTAGGGACAAACGCGACCGGTCTGCTCCGTTTCCGGAACGTCGACCCACGGGCTGTCAGGATGGGCCCTCCGCTGCCATTTCGAACTGGCAATGAAATTGGCCCCGAAAACGATGCACTCACCTGCGCCGAACTGGCCAATCGTGATCCCGTCCGGACGCACCTTCCGGAATTGCCCTGGCATGTGCTCGCCGGTGGTTTCGGTCGGCACGGATGCACGATTCACCACCAGACCACCAGTATGAAGCTGCGCCGGGCCACACACATCGCCGTCGGCATCCGTGACCGTATAGGTCGTGGTGCGCGTGCCGGCAATACTCAGCGTGCCAGTCAGGCTCCCGGTCGAAGGGTTGAAGGTCAATCCAGGCACGCTGGGAGAGAGACTGTAGATCAGGGTGCCGTCACCTTCGCTGGCTGCCGGCAACGTCAGCGGAACAATGAGAGCTCCAGAGGTGTAGGTCTGGGTGCTCACTGTCGTGGTGCCGAAAGTCGGCTGTGCATCCGCGCCGGCAATCGAATTCGTTGTCCATGCTACGTTCTCCATGTGGCGTTTCTGATGAAATTCTCCCCCAGTTTGTGGGCATAACGTGATTTTGCCCGGAATTCCGCCAAGGCGGTGCCAAGCCCTCACGCTCGCGCATCACTACCTGAAGGGTCTCTGATAGTTGCCGGGAGCGGATGCGGCAGGTAACGCGGATCGGGATTAACCTGAATCAGATCGCGCACCTGGGCGAACACCCACAAAGAGGAGGCGAAGACCATCGGGGTGATCGCGTGCCCGGCAACGATCTAGCGGGAGATCGGGGGACCTGCCGCTGGCGGCAAGGATCGGTCTCTTGCTGCTCGTCTCGATCGCGAGTTGGGGCTGGCTCAGCGGATCCGGTCCGGGCCGGTCCCGCAGCCAGACGCTGGAGCGGCTGGTCCTCGAGATCGAGGAGTGGACGCGGGTCCTGGAACGGATGAACGAGGCTACCTGGGGGCCGGCTCCAAGGGGAGACGAGCGGGAAGTGCATCGTGCTGCTAAAGGGATCCGGTCCGGCCCGGGTCGAATTGGCTGGGAAACGGAAACCGGATAGAAGGCGGCCTTGTGGGAGGGTAGGCCATGTAAGAAACAGGCATGAGCCTAACGTGAAGCAGGTCAGAACCGTAGCCGCGAATTGAGTCGCGAAGGATGTGTGAGTTGGCACGCGCGGCGTTCAACGAAGCGGTGGAGGCATTCGAGCGATGGGTAGGTCTTGCCATCAACGGCTAGTGCCACGAGCGGCAAGAAACTGCTCGAACGGTGTGAACAAGCCGAGGCACTCGATGCCTTGAGCATGGCGTCCTTGCGAATTGTATTCCTCGAGATGATCCGGGTAGACGGAATTTACGGCGAACGCAAGAGCGAATGCGGCCAGGACAAGGAAGGCATCTATTCGTCGTCCCTCTTTCGAACTGGCGCGGGGCGATGTATCGCGTGCCGCACCTTGACAGCGGAGAATTGCCCTCTAATCGTCACGGACTTCCCTCCAGTTCCGACGAGCAGCAACTCAGTGCTCTCAGGTGCGACCGGGACAATCTGGACATGCTCGTCCCTGTAGATGGCGATATCGATGACTCCGTCGCGAATGGTAACGGGATTCATGAGTTGCCCCCAGTCACAGGGGGGGCGTGGCCAGGTGGAAGACTGCGACAAGGGGCGTGAACGCAGCGTACCCGAAAACGCGGCGATTGGTGGATTCGTGGAGAGGGCAATTCTGTCGCGGGTCCATGGTTGGGTGGAACGAGCCTTTGTCGAATCACTGGACTTCGTGACGGGGCGACCTAATGCCGGCCCAGACTTGAGGGGATTGGCATTTCGGACAGTGATCAGAGGAATTTGCGTTGCATCGGGTCAGCTGGACGCGGAGTGTGCCGGATCGATGCAACCGGCCGGAAGGAGCCGGACACGGGGGGAGCCGAGCGATGCTGGACTTCACGGGCGCTTCGCCTGGATTCATGATTGGGAAATCGTCCCAGGAGCGAGATGGATTGTCGGGGCCGGACTGTCCGAATTGACGTCGGAAGATTGTCCGAGTGACGCTAGGACCCCTTCGGGAGGCGTTGTCGTAACAGGCCGAGTCTCTACCATGGGCGGTGTGTCCACGTCGAGCCACAGGTAGAAGGCGATGCAAGTGCATCAGAAACAGGCTGTGCTGCAGCCGTTGGCTGGAGGGTTCTGTTCGAGTTGAATCGCGCAGACGTCGGACGGGGGTCTGCACGCCAGGGAGGATGCTGACCGAACCGTTGCATCTCGAGGGTCGCTTGCCGGGTTTGGCTCCAGCGAGAAGGTGAATTCGAGGGGATCGGGCTTGATGGTCATGAGGGCTGGCTATCGAGAAGATCTTCGAGTAGAGCTTCGATTTCGCTGGCGGCTTTGAGGCCAGCGGGCCCAAGTTCGGTCACACCCAGACCCTTCTCTTGGCTTGCAACGTAGGCGACGCGTTGCACGATATGGATGGGTGAGACATGGCACTCGTTCGAGAGTGCTTCGGCAATTCGGTGGGCGTGAGGTCCGCGAGGCGGGGCATTGTTGATGACGGTAGCAAGGGGCGTCGGAATCTTTGAGCAAAGATCGATCGCCCTGCGGGCGGTGAGCAGGTCGAAGAACGCGGGTTGGATTGGCATGACCGCGCAGTCGGCGATTTCAAGCGCAGCCAGCGTGATCGAGGCAGAGTTGGCAGGGGTGTCGACGAGGAGCAGGTCGACCTCGGCCGACTCGGCGACTACTTTGGCATGACGCATGGATTTCGCATTTGCAATGTAGACGCGTGGAGTGCGATTGCGGACTTGGCTCCACTCGTGGGCCGATCGTTGTGGGTCTAGGTCGAGGATTGCTGCGGAGCCCCGTTGGGCCGTTTCGAAAGCGACAGCGAGATTACACGCAAGCGTGGTCTTTCCGGTGCAGCGTTCAATGGAAACGATTGCAATCGTACGCATTCGGTCAATATTTTAGTCGACCCGCCAATTGATGGGGTGATTGTGTGGACAGAGTCCAGATTTCGCGCGCGACTTGTGCGGGAACTGTGATGGAGAAGACCGCGTGTGGAGCGAGGGAGGCACGCGACCAGCCCTTCGGGTCCACTCGGATTGATCGCGGAAGGTGACACGAGCGCCTCGCTGGCCGTGCCCACTGTCGGAGACCAAGTGGTGGAGGGTGAAAGCACGCTGACACCCGCCGCACTGAAGCCTGTCGCCGGGGCTTCCTCGGTGACGGCCGAGCTGGAAGCCTCGGCGGACCAGGACGGGGAATTGGCCGAGACGGTCACTCTGACAGCCTCGCACGGCAAGGCGGTGATCAGCTCGGTGACCGAGGCGAGCCGTTCCGTCGCTGACGATGCGGAGCTGCGCAAAGTGGGCGCGTCGCGCATCGGATTTGGCACGTACTCCCACGGCACCAGAGACTGTGCGGCGACGGTCTCCCACGAAGCTTGCCGCACCTCGGTCGCTGCGACGGCGAGCCACGTCGGGACGAGGGTCGTGATCGAGCAGCACCCGGATACGCTCCTTCCCGTAGGCCCGAACGCGATCGCAATCTCAGTGAAGGCCGAGGACGGGACCTCGACGAACACCGACCCGGCGACAGTCGAGAGGTCCGGCGTGCCGTTAACCGCGAGCTACATTTCCCAGCCGGAAGCGCACAGCCGGTCGGCAGGACAAAGGCCCGGACAGGGCCTTCAGCAAGCGAGTTGCCGGATCCGGGCGTCAGCGATCAATACACGTACAATCGATTTGAAGGTTGCGAAGAGGCCGGTCGCAGCCCGGGAATTCAGTCGGAGCTTCCCGTATCTTCAGCACGGAAGACCGCCTCCTGGAAGGCTCCTGCCGGATCGGGCCTGGCGGGCAACGAACACACGACGCCTACCGGAGCGAGCGCCGAGCGGAAAGCCTCGACGGCGCTAGGGTGCCGGCCAATGGCACTGAATTAGGCTGGACCGGGGCCGAGTTTTTTGAGCATGGTCCAGTGCGTTGATTTAATGGCACTTACAGGAGAGCTGAGATTTTTTCTCGCAACCCCTTGACATCCCAGCTCCGATTTGCGATGGTGAACTGGAATCGTCGGGCAATCGCGTGGATCCGCTGATCAAGAAACTCCAGTCCACCACCTTCTTCGGCCGCCGCTTCACCCGCCGGCAGATCGCCGACATCCAGCTCACCGTCGCCACCTTCCCGGCTCTGAGCCGCAAGGAACTGGCCCAGACCCTCTGCGAGCACCTGAACTGGCGCACGCCGAGCGGCTCCAACCGGGTCGCGGCCGCGCTCGGACTGCTCGAGCAGCTCGAGCAGGCGGGCATCCTCCAACTGCCCCCCAAACGCGTCGCCAGCATGCGCTCGGGACCGCGCAAGCCGCCGCCGCTGACTCCCCGCAGCGATCCCCAGCCGCGGATCGAGACCGGCTTGCGGGACCTGCTGCCGCTGCGCCTGCTCTGCGTCGAGCAGGGCGAGGACGTTGCGCTGTTCAACGAGTACCTGGAACGGCATCACTACCTCGGCTACCGCCAGCCGCGGGGCCCGCACCTGCGCTACTTCCTGCTGGACCGCCAGGGGCGTCGGCTGGGCTGCTTGCTGTTCAGCCAGGCGACCCATGCGCTGGCCTGTCGCGACGAGTGGATCGGCTGGCCCGCGGACCAGTACAGGAAGCACCTGGACCTGGTGGTGAGCCAGCCGCGGTTTTTGGTGTTCCCCTGGGTGCGCGTGCAATGCCTGGCGTCGAAGGCGCTCTCGCTGGCCCTGCGCCAGCTGCCGCAGGACTGGCAGCAGCGCTATCGGGCGAAACCGGTCCTGGTCGAGACGTTTGTGGACGCCCAGCGCTACCGGGGCACGTGTTACCGGGCGGCTAACTGGCGGTGCATCGGCCAGACCCGGGGGCGTGCCGATGCCGGGCGGACGCGCAAGGACGTGTACGTCTACCCCTTGACGCGGGATTTCCGCGCGATCCTGCTGCACGGGCCGCGCCGGCAGGCCCGCCCGCCGGCGCCCGCGTTCCCCGCGGAGGTCCCCGACGCGGACTTCATCGCGCTGTGGCAGGGCCTGATCGGTGCGCTCAGCTCCCTGGCCGCCGCCCATGATCGGCAGTGGCAGCAGCGCAGCCGGGTGCTCAACACGCTGCTGGTAATGCTGTTCGTGTTCCGCCTCGTGTTCGCCCCGCGCCGCCAGGGCTACACCACCACGCTGGCCCAGCTGTGGGCCCAGTGCCGCGCCCTGGACGTCCCCCTGCCCCAGCCCCAGCCGGTCTCCGACGCCGCGATGTGCAAGGCCCGCCCGCGCATCCACGAGCAGATCTTCAAGCAGTTCCATGCCGCGATCCTCGGCCGCGCCGACCTCTCCGCCAGCCTCTGGCACGGCCACCGGGTGTTCGCCGTCGACGGCTCCCAATTGAACCTGCCCCGCCCGCTGGCCGCGGCCGGCTACCGCACGCCCGGCCCGCAGGCCCACTACCCCCAGGGCCTGCTCAGCTGCCTGCTCCGGCTGCAGGCCCGCATCCCGGTCGATTTCGATCTTTTCCCCCACGGCAACGAGCGCGCCGCTGCCCTGCTCCATCTCGACGCCCTGAGCGCCCCCGACGTCGTCGTCTACGATCGCGGCTACTATTCCTTCGAACTGCTCTGGGCCCATCTCCAACGCGGCTTGCAGGCCGTCTTCCGCCTCCAGCGCAGCCTCGGCCCCGCCATCGACGCGTTCATCGACTCCGAGCGCAGCGAGGAGTGCCTCGCCATCCTGCCCGGCCGCGAAACCCTCCGGGAGCTGTCGCGCAAGTACCCCGGCACGCATTGGCACCCGCTGCGCCTGCGGCTGGTCAAGTACTCCCACGCCTCCACCACCTACGTGCTGGGCACGACCCTGCTCGACCGCCGCCGCTACCGGAGCGGCGACCTGGCCGATCTCTACCATGCGCGCTGGGGGCTCGAGGAGATGTACAAGATCAGCAAGCAATTCCTCGAAGTCGAGCAATTCCACGGGCAGAGCGAGCGTTTGGTGAAGCAGGAACTGTATGCGCACTTCAACCTGATTGCCATGGGGCGGCTGTTCACCAACCGGGACGCCAGCCTCCATCCGGCGGCCAGCCCGGCCGCCGGCCAGCCGGTGCCGCAAGCCAACTTCAAGCACAGCCTGGCGGCGCTGGGGCAACATCTGGAGGGCCTGCTGATGCGCCACAGCGCGTATGTGCACGAGACGCTGGAGCGCATCTGCGCATGGGTCGGGACAGGACGGCGCAAGCCGCGTCCCAACCGCTCGTATCCGCGGCGCAGCCTGCAGCCCGCCCCGAAGTGGTCGCGCCGCAAGACCAGAAAGGCGAAGAAAACACCGGCCCCGAGTGCAGAGCCGCAACCGGTCCCAGCTTCATGAATTGAGTGCTCGAAACTGACCGCAACTACTGCCGGAAACCACCGGACCTTAAGTTAGCGTCCGAAACCTTAAGTTAGTGCCATTGGGGTGCCGGCTGCCGTTCGGGTCGCCGGTGTGTTGATTCGGTTTCACCCTTGGGAGGACGGGCATGCCCGGACCCTGCAGCGCTCGCTGGCGCCCTTGAGGGAGGTTGCGGCAGTCTCCAGAAAAGACGTTATAAAGAGTAGGTACGCTTTAGCACAGATTCTGTAGCCAAAACGAAAAACGACATACACCGCCAGACCAAGGGCACTCGTCCCAAGGCGGCGATGCGCTGAACAGAGGGTAGGGGGCATGTGCACTGGGCGAGTATAGGCGGATCCGAACTATGAACCAAGTCGAGGTATTGAAAGCCAAAGTCGAGACGCTAGAAAGGCAAGTCGAGGCCCTGCAGGACCGCCTGGCCAGGCTCAGCCGGGCCAGCCTGCGCGTCAGCGAGAGCCTCGACGTCAATACGGTCCTGCAGGAGGTGGTTGAAAACGCCTGTGCCCTGACCGGGGCCCGCTACGGCGTAATCACGGCCCTGGACGACTCGGGGCAAGTCCCAGGTTTCGTGACCGCGGGCTTCTCGCCGGAAGAACAGCGGCAGTTGGCGGACTTCCCGGGCCGGTGGGAACTCTACAAGTACTTGCGCGAACTGCCGGAACCGCTCAAGCTGCGGGACCTTACAGCCCACATCAGGGAGCTGGGGATTCCGGGTGACCTGCCGGGCGACTATGGGTCGTACACGACATTCCTCGGGGCGCCCATACGGCATCGGGGGACGCATGTCGGCAACTTCTTCCTCGGTGGGAAGGAGGCCAGCCGGGAGTTCGACGGCGAGGACGAGGAGATTCTGTTGCTGTTCGCGTCGCAGGCGGCGACGGCGATCGCGAACGCCCTCAAGCACCGTGACGAGCAGCGGGCCAAGGCCGACCTCGAGGCCCTTGTCGACACTGCACCCGTTGGTGTGGTCGTCTTCGCTGCCAGGACCGGGGAGGTTCTGACGCTCAACCGCGAGGCGCAGCGGATTGTCGGGGCACTGTGCGAGACGGACATGCCGGTTGAGGATCTGCTCCACGTGCTAACTGTCCGTTGGACTGACGGGCACGAGATCTCCCTCAAGGAGTTTCCATTGGCGAAAGCGCTGGGAACCGCCACGACCGTGCGGGCGGAGGAGATCGTCCTTGAGGTCCCGGATGGGCGCAGCGTCACCACGCTGGTCAACGCCACCCCGATCCACGCGGAGGGCGGCGAACCCGACTCGGTGGTCGTAACGCTGCAGGACATGACTCCCCTTGAGGAGCTGGTGCGGATGCGAGCCGAGTTCCTGGGCATGGTGAGCCATGAACTCAGAGCCCCGCTGGCCTCGATCGCGGGATCGGCCAGCACTGTACTGAATGAATCGGCGCAACTCGACCCTGCTGAAATGATTCAGTTCTTCAGGATCGTCAGCGAACAGGCAGATCTCATGCGCTCGCTGATCAGAGACCTGCTGGACGTGGGCCGCATCGAGGCCGGAACGCTGTCGGTGGCCCCCCAGCCCGCGTCGTTGACCGGCTTGGTCGATCAGGCTCGAAGCACGTTTGCCAGCGGGGGAGGCAGGCATGCGATCGAAATCGACTTGCCGCCGGAACTGCCGCGGGTCATGGCGGATCGGCGCCGGATTGTCCAGGTCCTGGGCAACCTGGTTTCCAACGCGGCTCGTCACTCGCCCGATTCGTCGCCCATCCGGATTTCTGCTGCAATCAAGGGTGCTCAGGTCGCGGTAACGGTGGCCGACGAGGGTGCGGGCGTGGTGCCCGAGCGGCTGCCTCTCCTGTTCCGGAAATTCGTGCGGTCGAAGGGCGGTAAGCCGGAGCACGGGCTCCGCGGATCCGGCCTGGGCTTGGCCATCTCCAGGGGGTTGGTCGAGGCGCATGGAGGCCGCATCTGGGCCGACAGCGAGGGCCCGGGCCTGGGTACGCGGTTCACTTTCACGATCCCGGCGGTCGAACCGGTCGGAGAAGACCTCGCCGGGGCCGGCCCCGAGGTTCGGAAGGCAGCATCCGGACGGACGCGTGTTCTCGTCGTGGACGACGACCCGATAACGCTGCGGTTCGTCCGGGTCGCGCTTGCTGAAGCCGGCTTCGATCCGGTCCTGACCGGCGACCCGGACGAAGTGGTCGGCTTAATTCGGACGAGCCGGCCCGACCTGGTCCTGCTGGATCTGGTGCTGCCCGGCGTCGACGGGATTGAGCTCATGTCACAGGTCCCGGCGCTGGCCGACATTCCGGTCATCTTCGTGTCGGGATACGGTCGGGACGAGACGATCGCGCGGGCGTTACAAGCCGGGGCCATTGACTACATCGTCAAGCCGTTTTCCCCTACCGAGCTGGTGGCGAGAGTCTCGGTGGCGTTGCGGGAGCGGCGGGCGTCGCCAGAGCCTTATCGGCTGGGAGACCTAGAGGTCGACTACGCGGAGCGCCGGGTGAGCGTGGCCGACCAGCCGGTGCGGCTGACCGCCACAGAATACGAACTGCTGCGCGAACTCTCGGTCAACGCAGGGCGGGTGCTGACCTACGATACCCTGCTGCGCCGGGTGTGGCACGAGCCAGAGGGGAGAGACTCGCGGCTCGTGCGGCCTTTCGTGAAGACACTGCGCAAGAAGCTGGGGGACGACGCCAAGGCTCCCTCCTACATCTTCACCGAGCCTAGGGTCGGCTATCGCATGCCGAAGCCCAACAGCAGGTGAGTGCCCCGCCCTGTGCGCTTCTCCGATCCCAATGCCCAGTCGGCCCCTGGCGCGCGACAGCAATCCGAAAGGACGGAAGCAAGCACAGGATTGGACGGCTCGTCGATCGACATGCTCAGCGGCTTGCGGGTGCCCGAACATTGAGAATCTGGCGCCGCTCCTCCGCAGCCGCCAACGCGCCCTTGGGACCTGGCTAGGTCCGCGCGACCTTGGCAAGTCGCCACACCTTCCGCGCAATGTCGGCAGACCCGCCCTCGCCGTGCGTCTCGCGCCTCACCTCGCGCATCAGTGCCTCTGCGCTCCCGAAGCACCGGATGGTCTCCGCTCCCCATTCATAGCTCGGCTTGGGAGCACGGCCCGGCTCGCCGGCGATGACCAGACATCCGGTGACCCGCATTTCCGGCGCCCAGGCCCGGACGCCCTTGACGTTGAGTGCGATTCGCCGCAAGGTCTCCTGGAAGTGCGAGCTGGGCACGGGCCGATGCTTCGTTTCGATGACCCATAGGCTGCTCGGTGTCGCGACCAGATGGTCGATGTCCCCAACCGTGGCAATCTGCTGCACATGGTGCGCCACGGCGCACCTCTCTCGAGTCAGCGCGAACTCGAGCGCCAGTCCGACCCTCTCCTCGGCACGCGCGCCCTTCCTCATGTCCGGTAATCGCCAGCCCTTCGCGACCCTGTGCAACGCCGCGCCCATCAACCCCCCGGCCGGCAACAGCACAAACAAGATGATCCCTGCCGCGCCCAGCTCGATGGCGAGCGCACTCGCCAGCCCGCCGCAGAGCCATCCGGCCGCGAAGGTCGCGAGGAATGTGGCGTCCACGATGCGGCCGGAGAGCCTTTGGCGAAGCCACTCACCGGGATTGCGTTTCATTCGGTCTGTCCGTGCGCCCTGGTGCCAAGGCGTTCACTCCAGTATCCTCCCTTTCTGGATGCCGGACGCGACGGCATCCACTCCCGCGCGCTGTGGCGAGGGTGGGCCAAGCCCGCCGCGAGAACGATGGTGGCCTCGTCGAAACCCGACGGCGGCCCTTGGGCCCGGCGGAAGCAGGATCGCGATGGCGCCCGTCGCCGAGGCAGGACGCTCGCAGCTGTCTCAGAGGAAGCAACGCTTCCATTCGCCCACTGGCCTCTCGTGCCCCAGTGCACCCCCGAAGCAGTCCTCGATCTACAGGGTTGACGCCCACAAGGCGGCGACGTAGGCCGCGAGGTCCGCCGGCGTGTGCCAAACGGTCGGTTGGTGGCGGGCTGACCCACTCAGCGCGCTGTAGTCGAGCCTCCACACGTGCAGTGGCTGGCCGTGGTTGGCTTGGATGCGCTCATATACGTCGGGTACTCGTTCTCCTCGACGATCTGGCATGTGGCGGCGTTGCGGTGAACAGCGCGGACCGAGCCCTCAAGGGTGATGCCGTCCTTCTCGTAGAGGGTCTCGCCGTGCAGGGGCCCGGCGACGAGCAGGGCCAGGACGAGGCTGCAAGAGATTCGTTTCGTGTTCATCGGTCTCCTCCTAGCAGCCATCGAAGGCAGCGGGAGCCTGTCAGCCTAGGTGTTTAGGAAACAGAGTTGCCATTCGCTTCGAAAACGCACCTTGGTAGGTGGTCGCCGAACAGGATATTCAAGCCGATTTGAACTCGACGCCACAGCGTCGGGCTGCCTTCCAATTCAATTCGATGTTCCGGATGGCCAAGTATAGATGCTTGGCGTCGTGCTAGTCGCTAGGAAGATGCCCCGTGCCTCGACCGCCGCACACCATCCCCGGTGCAGCGTCTCGATCACCTTCGTCGTCCTCCGCAATACATGAGGCAGTGGTCAATGGGTTCAGCTTCGCGTTGATCGGGCTCGCGACCTGCAAGCGGGGCTGAACATCATCGGGTTGTTGATCGTGCTTTTGGGGACCCACTGAGTTGGGGTGGACACCGGTCGATGCAGCATCCATAGGGATGATGAGATGGGGGCGGCTGTTGGCCGGTCAGGTAGCGTGAGATCAAGCTGTTCCGCGACGGTTACTGGGCGGTTGGGGCAGGATCCTCGAATTTCCCTTCCGTTCCGCAGCTGCATCCGCTTGCAATAACGCTCCCATGCGTCATCGCCAGCCCAGAGGCGGTAGGGCTGGTGCTGGCACGCCTTGCAAACAGACTTGCGAACATCTCACCCCGCAGTTCCGACTCTGAGTTGTCCGTACTCCGCCTACCGAAGTCTCGCACACGACCTCCGCTTGAAGAGATACTGAAGACTAGATCGTGTCTTCCTCCAAGGCACCCTGTCGAAGCCGTATCGTCCCATCCGTGGCGACTCCAGCCGTGACGGCGGAATCCGACGCGACTGTTTCCGGGTCAGGCATGCGAGGTTCCGACAACCGTTCGCAAGGGATCGCTTGTTGCAGATGAGCCAATTGAACTGGCCATACCCTGGCGCTCGATGGTGGAAGTTCGACTTCCACTCGCATTCGCCGGCTTCGGCAGACTCGTACTGGACCAAGAACGAGGTGCCGCTATCCCCTGAAGACTGGCTGCGCGGATTCATGGCTGCCGGGATCGATTGTGTTGCGGTGACCGACCACAACACTGGGGCATGGGTTGATCGTCTGAAGGAAACCTATTCCCGAATGAAGACGGTCAGCGATACCGGATCCCCGCCGGACGGCTTTCGCCCACTCACGCTGTTCCCGGGCGTCGAGTTGTCCGTGCATGGGGGCTTCCATCTACTAGCGATCTTCGATCCGAGCGCAAGTACTAGCGATGTCGATGCTCTTCTCGGCGATGTCGGGTACGTGGGCACCCGGGGCGATTCCGATGGCGTGACCCGGAGTGGCGGGGCTGAAGTCGTGGATGCTGTCCTGAGTGCCGGGGCGATTCCGATTCCAGCTCACGCCGATGCGGATTCGGGCTTGCTGCGCCTGTCGGAGGGCAACAGCCCGCATCTTGATGCAAATACCATCCGCCAAATCCTTGAGGGGGGAGGTCTGGTTGCGGTCGAGTGGCGGGACATGGGCAACCCGGTGCCCGAATGCGTCAGGCGGCAGGCAGACGGCTTGGCGCAGGTGCTCGGCAGCGACTGCCACAGCTTCCGAGGCCCCCGTGCGCCGGGTAGCCGGTACAGTTGGGTCAAGATGGCCCGTCCGACCTGCGAGGGCCTGCGGCTAGCGCTTTTGGATGGCAACGATGTCTCGATCAGGCGAAGCGACGTGGATCAGACGGAGCCACCCGAACCGCCGGAGCGTTTCATCACCAGGATCGAGGTTGAGGCTGCCCGGTACATGGGCAATGACAATCCGGTATCGATCGAGCTGACGCCGTTCTACAATGCCCTGATCGGCGGCCGGGGAACGGGCAAATCGACTCTGGTCCATGCCATCCGACTGGGCTTCCGCCGCGACGACGACCTCGCAGCGCTGGGCAAAGACTCCGAACCCCGCCTCCGCTTCGAACAATTTCGGAAAGTGGCTGCCGGCAGGGAGGGCGAAGGCGGATTGCGCCAAGCTTCTGAGGTACGCGTTGAGCTGGTTCGAGACGGCGAGGCCTATCGGCTGCGCTGGCGACAGGACGGCGAGGGGAATGCGGTGGAAAGGAAAGCCCCGGGGGGAACTTGGGAGCGGGCACCGAGCAGCGCCATCACTGCCCAGCGATTTCCCGTTCGCATGCTCTCGCAGGGCCAGATCGCCGAAATGTCCGGCAGCGGCCGACAAGCCCTGCTCGACGTGATTGACGAGGCAGCTGGCATTTCCGACCTCAAGCGAGCGGCCGAGGATGAGGCGGAGCGTTACCGGGCCCTGCGATCTGACGTTCGGGCGATGGATCGGAAGCTGAAAGAGCGCGCGGAACTGGAACTCCGGGGAGAGGACTTGGACCGAAAGATCGAGGCCTTCCAGCGGTCGCAGCATGCTCGGGTGTTGCAAGCCCACCAGCGCGCGCTTCGCCAGATCCGGGAAATCGATCGGACGCTCAAGGACTTGGACGAGATGCCCCCCCGGATCGAGGACCTCGCAAAGAATCTCCTGCTCGATGACTGGCCCGAAGGTGTCCTGGACCCCAACATCGACGAGGACGTCATCGCGTGGGGCTTGGAGGTCCGGCGAGTCGTTTCCAAAGCACGTGCATCGCTGGAGGACTACAGCCGAAACCTCGCCAGCGACATCAAGGGACTCGTTCCCGACGAGCGGCTGGCCGCTTGGCGCTCCCGCGCCGATCAGGCCCGGATGGACCACGAGGCACTAGAGGAATCGCTATCCGCACAAGGTGTCGGCAGCCCTCAGGACTTCACCCGCTTGGTCCACGACCGGCAGCGCGTGGCAACGGACCTCGAGCAGCTGGACCGCCTACAGCGAGAACGCGAGTTGCGCGTCACCGAGCGCAAGGAGCAGGCGCGACGACTACTCGCGGCCCGTCGCGCGATCACCCAGGCGCGGTCCGACTTCATCGCCAAGATCCTGGCATCCAACGATTTCGTCCGCATGGAGGTCGTTCCGTACGGTCATGAGACGGTGAATAGCTTGCGAGACCTCATCGATGTCCAAGACGAGCGGTTTGCGGACGATATAGAGTCGTTGGCGTGCAGCGAAGAACCAATGCCCGGGACTTCTCTTCAGCAGCAGGCGAAGGACCGGGAATCCGAGTTGAAAGGCATCAGGAAGCGGTTGCTGCGAGACGACGAAGGGTTTGGCGGCCATTTCAGGAACTTCCTCAAGCGGAAACGGGAGAGGCAACCCGAGTTTGCCGACCGTGTTCTCTGCTGGTTTCCGGAAGACGACCTGCGGATCCAGTACAGCCGATCCGCGGACGGCCAGGACTGGGCCGAGATCTCGCACGGGTCGCAGGGGCAGCGCTCGGCGGCTTTGCTGGCGTTCCTCCTGGCTTTCGGCGACGAGCCGATCGTGCTGGACCAGCCGGAGGACGACCTTGACAATCACCTGATCTACGACTTGATCGTGCGCCAGATCTTGGAGAACAAGCACAGGCGGCAGTTAGTCATCGTCACTCACAACGCAAACGTCGTCGTCAACGGAGATGCGGAACTCGTGCATGCTCTCGACTTCCGCAGCGGCCAGTGCCGCGTTGTTCAGAGCGGGGCGCTCCAGGACCGCGACGTAAGGGAGGAGGTTTGCCAAATCATGGAGGGTGGCCGGACGGCGTTCGAGCGCCGGTGGGCACGACTCGGGCGCGATGTCTGAAAGGTTGGAGCGGTGGAGCGACCTCCACGAAAGAATCATCCTCGGGGAAGACACGTACTTGGAATGCAAGGAGGTGCGCTTCGCCAACGGTACCCTTCGCGGCCCTACCCAGAATGACATGGCAGACGAACTCGCTGCCTTCGCCAACGGCAGAGGAGGCACGCTGGTACTCGGAGTCAGCGACGAGACTCGCGAGGTCTCGGGTGTGCCCCGCGACAGCCTGGACACCGTGGAAGAGCGACTTTACCAAGCCTGTGTCGATTCGATCGAGCCTCCGGTTGTCCCCGTGATCGAGCGCCTGACCTTGCCCGACAATGCCGGGAGGAGTCGAGCCGTGATCGCCGCGGACGTCCCGCGCAGCTTGTTCGTCCACAGGAGCCCTGGCGGGTACTTCATCCGGGTCGGCTCGTCAAAGCGATTGATGGCTACGGACTTGCTGGCCCGCCTGCTGGAGGAGCGCAGCGGCACCCGGCGGATTCGGTTCGACGAAACGCCCGTGCCCGCGTCTACCCTGGCCGCACTGGAGGATCCGTTGTGGCGCCGCTTCCTTCGGCCAACCTCCCAGGATGCGGCGGCCGAACAGTTGATGAAGCTCGCGATCGTTGCGAACGATGATTCCGGGCAGCCAAGGCCGACCGTAGCGGGCTTGCTGATGGCCTCCAGCCATCCCGAGGCCTTTCTGCCGGGAGCGTTCATCCAGGCCGTGGCGTACCGAGGAAACGAAATTGCCGGGGCCGCCGAGCAGGGTTACCAGCGGGACGCATCTGACATAACCGGCCCATTGGATCGCCAGATCCTCGGTGCGTGCGACTTCGTTCGGAAGAACATGTTCACCGCCGCCCGCAAGCTTCCGGATGGCGGGCGGGAGGACCTCCCCCAGTACGACATGCTGGCAGTCTTCGAGGCAATCACGAATGCGGTGGCGCACCGCGACTATTCGGTCGCGGGCAGCAAGGTGCGCCTGCGCATGTTCGACAACCGCCTTGAACTGTACACGCCCGGGCACCTGCCCAACACGATGACGACCGAGTCGCTGGAGTACCGCCAGGTTTCGCGCAACGAGGCCGTCACCAGCTTGCTGGCACGCTGTCCCGTGGAACGACCAGAGATAGCAGGACATCGCTCGCACATCATGGACAAGCGGGGGGAGGGCGTTCCGATCATTCTGTCTCGGAGCGAGGCCCTGTCCGGCAAGAGCCCCGATTACCGCATGGCGGATGATTCGGAATTGATCCTGACGCTGTATGCATTGAGAGCGCCGTAGAGTTCCAATGACGGGCGCGACGGGTAGCAGCTCGAAGCCGCCAAGGTGCCGACACGGGGAAAGTAATCGGGTTCAGGGCCAGAACCGCGGCTCCTTCCGCGTGGCTACGGCACGTCGTTACGCGTTTCGCCTCACGGTATGACTTGACCATGTGGATGACGCTGGTGGCTGGATCGGAACTGGCTCCGACACCAAAGCTCCCACCAGAGCTCTTGCGACATCATGGAGATTGACGGCGTGATGGCATGGCCGGATCCGGAGCCTGCGCGGGGCCGATGTCAGTGACGGGAGCGAAGTGATTCCCGGCAACGCCCTCTGGAGGCGCTCAGCAAGCCGGTCGACCGCCGAGCCTGCCGGAAGTTGCGCGTGGGCGGGCTACTGGCATGGCTCAGGAGGTGGAGCCGGACGAAACGTCCGGACTGCGAGGGACCTAAACGGAGGGTCCTTTTCCGGGCGGATTCAGCGAGCGGGCCACCCTGCGGCGCCAAGTTCACTTCACCCTGCCGAGCCGCCAGACCCTCCGTGCAATGTCGGTTGAACCGCCCTTGGCGTCCGCCTCGCGCTTGACCTCGCGCATCAGTGCCTTTGCGCTCCCGAAGCACCGGATCGTCTCCGCTCCCCATGCATAGGTCGGCTTCGGGGGCCTGCCCTGCTCGTCGTCAATGACCAAGCATCCGGTCACCCGCATTCCGGGTGCCCACTTCCGGACGGCCTTGACATTGAGCGCGATTCGGCGCAAGGTCTCCTGGAAGTGCGCGCCGGGCACGCGCGGATGCTTGGTTTCGATGACCCATAGCCGTTGCGGCGTCGAGACCAGATGGTCGATGTCCCCAACCCTGGCGATCTCCCGCACATGGTGCGCTACTGCGCACTGCTCCCGAGTCAGCGCGTATTCGAGTGCCTGTCCGACCCTTTCCTCGGCGCGCGCGCCCTCCCGCATGTCCGGCAATCGCCAGCCCTTCGCGAGCCTGTGCAATGCCGCGCCCCAGCAACGCGGCACCCGGCGACAGCACGAACAAGACGGTTCCTGCCGCACCCAGCTCGGTGGCGAGCGCCCCCGCGAGCCCGCCGCAGAGCCATCCGGCCGCGAACGTCGCGAGGAAGGTGGCATCCACGATTCGCCCAAAGACCCTTCGGCGAAGCCACTCGCCGGGATTGCGTTTTTTCCCGTCTCTCTCCATCCGATCTGGTACCAAGGCGTACCCTCCAGTTCGCTCTGGACCTGGATGCCGGGCGCGACGGCATCCATTCGGTGTGCGTTGCGCCGAGGGCAGGCCAGATCAGCCCCCAGAACGATGCAGTCGTCGACGAACGCCATCGCTGGCCCGTGTGTCCAGCGGAAGCAGGGTCGCGATGGTGCCCGCTGCGTGGGCGGGACTCTCGCAAGTGGTTCAGGGAAGGTGACGCCCCTATTCCCCCTCCGCCCGATCGTCCCGCAGCGCGCCCCCGAAGGAGTCCTCGATCTGCTGGGTTGACGCCTGCAGGGCGGCGTCGTAGGCCGCAAGGTCGGCCCGCGTCTGCCAGACCGTCGGGTGGTAGCGGGCCCTGCTGGCCATCTGCGGCGCCGGCTCGGAGCCGGTGACCTCGGCGGCTGCGGGCACCCACTCGTTGTCACCGAAGAGGACCATCTTGTCGTAGACGTCGTCGATGTCCGGGGGGAGCGCATCGTGCACGGCGAGATGGCCGACAACGTAATGCCGGAGATGACCGGCTGCCGTCGCGTAGTCTTCCGACTCGCTGGCCATGGCGTAGGCGATGTCGCGGTGGATGGCCGGGAAGATGCCCCGCTTGTCCTGCGCAGCCGCCATCGCCAGCAGGCTGTCGGCTTCCGCTAGCTGCTCGTCCGTCCGCGCGACCATCCGGTGGGTGCGTCCCAGAGCCCACAGCAGCCGGGGGTCGTTCGGCCGGTACTTGCGGGCCTTCTCCAGCAGGCCGATCGCCAGGTCGTGGCGGTCACTGCGCTCGGCCATCAGCGTGCCGGTGTCACGCATCAGGCCCGAGATTACGCCGCCGAAGCGCGGTGTGCCCGTGGCAAGCCTGTCTCCGGACCGCTTCTCCTCGATCGAAGCCTTGAGATCGTCAGCGAGCAGCGCCCGGATGTTCTCCGCACGGACGCGGTCCCGCGGATGAGAGCCGAACAGGGAATGCTCGACCTTCGTGCTGAGGCTGCGCTTGCCGAAGCGCTCGTGCTGGCGGTCCCAGAACCGGGCCGCCTCCTGCGGGTCGAAGCCGCGCTCGAGGGCGAGCTCGGTGCCGATGCGGTCCGCCTCCTTTTCCTGCTCCTTGCTGTACTTGGAGCGGATTACGGAATTGGCCACGGTCGCAGCGAAGGTGCCAATTGCGCCGCCGCGCCGCTGCCACCCTTCTTCCCGCCGAGGAGTCCGCCGAGCGCCGCGCCGGCGGCTGCGCCGACGATCCTGTTGCGACGCTGGCCGGAGCGCCGCCTGCGCAGCGATTCCAGGGCGTGCTCCTCGATCACGTGGCCGATCTCGTGGCCCAGCACCATGGCCAGCATGCCGGTAGTGATGTAGATCCTACCGTCCGGCAGGGCGTACGCGTTGGGGACGATGTCCTGCACGACGCGGAAGGAGAACGTCGTCGATGCAGCGGTCTCAGGAGGAACCAAGCTCTGGCCGAGGGAACCCAGGTAGCCCTGGACGAGCGAGTCGGAGTACCTGCGAGTGACCATCGCCTCGGCGAACCGGTCCGCAAGGGGCTGGACCTCTTCCAGCAGTTCCTGGCGCCTCTCCGCCTCTTCCTCGGCCTTCTGCTGGACCCTCAGATCCCGCTTGACCTGCTGCTGCTGCTGCTTCGACTGGTTCTGTGCGAGTGACGGCGGTACGGTGACCGCTCCGGTCAGCGCTGCCAAGAGCGCGAGAACGTGAAGTTGCATGGATGGTTGACCTCTCTTTGCCTTGGGGGGTAGTCTGTCGCCTAGGCCGACGCGCTCCGTTGCCCGGGGGTTGGAGCAGGGCCTGCGTTCGAGGCAGGGGAGTGTGGTGCAGGGGGTGGCGGGCGCATGACCTTGGACACCGCCACGGTGCCACGCATTCGGTTCGGACCGGTGCGATGGACGGCAGCGTCGGGGCCTGCGGGCGCGGAGTCCACACGCTTCATTCCGAGGAGGGCCTGGTGGCGCGCGATGCGACGCGGCCGGCTCTCCTGTGTTGAGTTATTGGGTGCCTCGAGGACCGGGAGCCGGAAATGTTCGCTCATGCCTGACGGTGGCCGAGAGCAACCGGGAGTGGATGGACCCGAAAATGCGGTCGGCGGGCGCCGCGCCGCCGAAGAAGGTGCTGGGGCCGGGAAGCCGCGCCGTTGCAGCGCCATGGCCCGGCTGGTCTTCAGTTCCGTCCTCGAAGCCATGCGTAGGAATTCTATTTCCATTGCCAAAATGAACACGTCTTAAAGGTACCGTGTCAATCGAAAGTATCAATAATGGGTGATCCAGATCCACATTAGCATCGATAACTTGCGAGAATCTGGATCTTATATCTGTCTTTTGTCAATATGATCAGTATTGGAGGTATTTTCGTTACGCAATCGGGAGCTGGCCGTTCCGGACAGCTATCGGGGCGAGGCTGGCTTGCGGTTCCGGCGGAACGGACCAATGACCCAACGGACCGAAACCGGGACAGAGGTCGAGGCACTGCGAGACCGCCTCGCCAAGCTTTGCGAGGCCAGCCTGCGCGTCAGCGAGAGCCTCGATGTCAATACCGTCCTGCAGGAGGTCGTGGAGAATGCTCGCCTGCTGACCGGCGCCCGGTACGGCATCATTACGGTCAGCGACCACGCACGACGGATCGAGGAGTTCGTCAGCTCGGGCTTCACCGAGGAAGAGCACGAGCGGTTGCTGGAATTTCCTGGCCGCTGGGACCTCTACGACTACTTGCGGGACCTTCCAGGCCCTCTCAAGCTCCGGGACCTCACCGCTCGCATCAGCGAACTCGGCATTCCGGGGGACCTGCCGGGCGACTACGGTCGGCATACGACCTTCCTGGCGGCGCCGATGCGGTACCGGGGCGCCCATGTGGGCGACTTCTTTCTTGGCGGAAAGGACACGGGGCGGGAGTTTGCCCAGGAAGACCTTGAAGTCCTGGTCATGTTCGCGTCACAGGCGGCAACGGCGATCGCCAATGCCCGCAAGCACCGAGACGAGCAGCGTGCCAAGGCCGACCTGGAGGCCCTGGTCGACACGGCTCCGGTCGGCGTGGTGGTATTCGACGCCAAGACCGGGTCCATGCTGTCGGTCAACCGTGAGGCGAAACGGATCGTCGGGGAGCTGCGCATGCCCGGCCGATCCGTGGAGCAATTGCTGGAAGTGCTGACCGTCCGGAGGGCGGACGGGCGAGAGTTCTCCCTGGAGGAGTCCCCGTTGACGCGGGCGCTGGGAGATGCGACGACCGTGCGAGCCGAGGAGATCGTCATGCAGGTACCCGACGGGCGCAGCGTGACCACCTTGGTGAACGCCACGCCGATCCGTTCGGAGACCGGGGAAATCGGGTCGGTTGTCGTGACGCTGCAGGACATGACGCCGGTGCAGGAGCTGGAGCGCATGCGGGCCGAGTTCATGGCGGTGGTCGGCCACGAGCTGCAGGCCCCGCTGTCGTCGGTCAAGGGCTGCGCGGCGACCGTCCTGAGTTCACAAGGCAGGCTGGACCCGGTCGACGTGCGGCAGTTCTTCCGGATCATCGACCAGCAGGCCGACCGCATGCAGGGTCTCGTCGGCGACCTACTGGACACGATGCGGATCGAGGATGGAACGCTGTCGGTAAGGCCCGAGGACGCGGAAGTGCCGGATCTGGTGGACCAGGCCCGGAACACGTTTCTCAGCGGGGGCGGCACGAATCCGCTACGCATCGAACTGCCCCAGGACCTGCCGCCGGTACAGGCGGACCGCCAGCGAATCGTCCAAGTGCTCGGCAACCTGCTGTCCAATGCGTCCCGGCACTCGCCCGAGGGAGCCCCCATCCGGATCGGGGCATCGCGGGACGGCATGCAGGTTGCGGTTTCGGTGACCGACCGAGGGGTTGGGGTGCCGGCCGAGATGCTGCCGCACCTGTTCCGGAAGTTTGTCCGGTCCAACGGCAAGGACGGGGACCAGAAGTCCGGCGGGTCAGGCCTGGGCCTGGCCATCTGCAAGGGGCTGGTGGAAGCCCACGGGGGGCGCATCCGGGCCGAGAGCGACGGAGCGGGCCAGGGTACCCGGCTCACGTTCACGCTTCCCGTAGCGGAAGAGCGCGCGGCTCAAGGCATTCCCCACCGTCCTCGCAGCGCGGTGCGGCCAGCGGCGCGAATACTGGTGGTTGACGACGATGCCCAGGCACGCGAGCACATCCGGCGCACCCTGGAGCGTGCGGGCTACACGGCGATCTCGACCGGAGATCCGGAGGAGGTGCCCCGCCTGCTGGAAGCGAAGCGGCCTGAGCTCGTCCTGCTCGACCTCGTGCTGCCCGGAACGGACGGGATCAAGCTGATGCAACGCGTCCCGGGCCTGCGAGAGGTCCCGGTCATCTTCGTGTCCGCGTGTGGCCGGGAGGAAGTCGTGGCCGTGGCCCTGGCGACGGGAGGCGCCGATTACGTGGTGAAGCCCTTCCCCGCGAAGGAGCTACTGGCTCGCGTCCGGGCGGCGCTACGAGAGCGGCCACCGCAGGAGACGGTCTTTGTCCATGGCGATCTGGTCGTCGACTTCGAAGAGCGCAGGGTGACCCTGTCCGGACAGCCGGTGCAGCTGAGCGCCACCGAGTACGACCTGCTCCGAGAACTCTCGGTCAACGCCGGTCGCGTGCTGAGCCACGAAGCTCTCCTGCGCAGGGTCTGGCGCAGGCCGGATGCCCCCGACTGGAGGCGGATCTGCACCGTCATGTCAAATCTTCGCCGCAAACTGGGCGACGACGCGCGCAAACCGAGGTATATCTTCACGGTGCACCGGGTCGGCTACCGCATGGCCAAGCCCGGCCAGGGCTGAGGGCGGCCGGTTGCGCGTCCGGAGGGGGCAGCACGGACCGTAACGCCGTTCGCAGCCCCGGTGTCCCGGCTCGGTCCCACCCAGGCAGGTACCGGGACATCCGGCGGCCGATCGACCGAAGTTCTTACGCTCTCGTGATTATTTCGCCTATCATAAGTACGATGCTGCAATCTTCGTGAGCCAATGTAAGGATAATGTGATTCGTGAGCGCGTACGGCGCGGCCTGCATTCAGGGTTCGTGATCGGTCGTCCGGCGAACCTGCCGGAACGGGCCTGTACAGCAATCCGATCCGAGCGGCCCTATGCGACAAGTCGATGAACTGAGGAGCGAGATCGAGGCGCTGCGCGCCCGTCTCGGCAGGCTGTGCGAGGCCTGCCTGCGCATCAACGAGACACTGGACGTCAAGACCGTTCTGAGCGAGGTCGTGGAAAACGCCCGCACTCTGACCGAGGCACGGTACGGCATCATCACGGTGAGCGACGATTCGGGGAGCATCCCGGACTGCATCACCTCGGGCTTCACCCCGGAACAGCGCCAGCGCCTGATGGATGTCGAGGGCGCCTGGCAGCTGTACGGATACCTGCGGGAACTGCCGGGACCGCTGAATCTCCGGAATCTGGCCGAGCACCTGGATGCGGCGGGCATCCCGGCAGAGATTCCTGAAGAGCTGGGGCAGTCCCTGGCCTTCCTGGCGGTGCCGATGCGGCACCGAGGGATGCAGCTTGGCAACTTCTTCCTGGGCGCGAAGGAGAGCGGGCGGGAGTTCACTGGCGAGGACGAGGAAGTGCTCGAGCTCTTCGCGTCGCACGCGGCGACTTCGATCGTGAACGCCCGCAGGTACCGGGACGAACGGCGGGCCAAGGCGGACCTGGAGGCCTTGGTCGAAACCGCTCCGGTCGGGGTGGTGGTCTTCGACGCGAGGACCGGCGAGGTGCTCTCGGTCAACCGCGAGGCGCACCGGATCGTGCGGGTGCTGGGCACGCCGGGGCGTTCCCTGGACGAGTTGCTGGAGGTGGTCACCCTCCGCCGGGCTGACGGACGGGAGATCTCCCTTGAGGAGTCCCCGCTCGTGCTGGCACTGGGAGCGGCGACCACGGTGCGGGCCGAGGAGATCGTCATCCAGGTACCCGACGGCCGCAGCGTCACGACGCTGGTCAACGTGACGCCGATCCGTTCGGAGAGCGGAGAGGCCGAGTCGGTCGTGGTGACGCTGCAGGACATGAAGCCGCTCGAGGAACTCGAGCGGATGCGGGCCGAGTTCCTGGGGATGGTCAGCCAGGAGCTGCAGGTGCCGCTGCTGTCGGTCAAGGGCTGCACGTCCAGCGTGCTGGGAGCCCCGTCGGACCCGCCCTCGGCCGAGATGCGCCAGTTCTTCCGGGTCATCGACGAGCAGGCCGACCGCATGCGCGGACTGATCGCGGACCTGCTGGACGCGAGCCGCATCGAGACCGGCACGCTGTCGGTGGAGCCCGAGGCGTCGGCGGTACCGGGCCTGGTGGAAGTGGCCCGTAAGACGTTTGTCAGCGGCGGGGGCGCGAACCCGCTGCGGATCGACCTGCCTCCGGACCTGCCGTGGGTCCGGGCGGACCGCCAGCGGATCGTCCAGGTGCTCGGCAACCTGCTGTCCAATGCGTCCGGGCACTCGCCCGAAGGCGCGCCTATCCGGGTGGCGGCCGAGCGGGACGGCGTCTACGTTGACATCTCGGTCAGCTGCGAGGGTGAGGGCGTGTCGGCGGAGATGCTGCCGCACGTGTTCCGGAAGTTCTTCCAGACGGGCGGCAAGAAGAGCAGTCCGGGGGGCGCGGGATACGGCCTGCGCCTCGCCATATGCAAGGGGCTGGTGGAGGCCCACGGGGGGCGGATCCGGGTCCAGACGGGCCGCGGAGGCCAGGGGACGCGGTTCGCCTTCACGCTGCCGGTGGCGGAAGTGACGGCGGACCAGGCCGTGGCGGTCGGGGCCCGCGACGTGTCGCAAGGGGACAAGAGAATCCTGGTGGTGGACGACGACCCGCAGACCCTCTGGCACGTCCGGCACACTCTGGAGGAAGCGGGCTACTCGACGATCCTGACTGGTGACCCGGGGGAGGTGGCGAGCCTGCTGGACGCGAAGCGGCCGGACCTCGTCGTGCTGGACCTGATGCTGCCCGGGACGAACGGTATCGAACTGATGGACGAGATTCCGGCGATGCGGGACTTGCCGGTGATCTTCCTGTCCGGGTACGGCGAGGAGGAGACCGTGGCGAGGGCCCTGGAGAAAGGGGCCGCCGACTACGTGGGCAAGCCCTTCTCGCCCACGGAGCTGGTGGCGCGGATCCAGGCGGCACTACGGGGTCGCACCCGGCGTGCCACAGGCTACACCCTGGGCGACTTGGCGATCGACTACGAGGAACGTCGCGCGACGCTGGCCGGTCAGCCTTTGGAGCTAACAGTCACCGAGTTCAACCTGCTGCGCGAGCTCTCGGTCAACGCGGGGAAGGTCCTGACCTACAAGGTGCTGCTGCGCCGGGTCTGGCGGAGAAGCGACTCGAGCGACGTCCGACGGGTGCGCGCCTTCATGACCAAGCTGCGGGAGAAGCTGGGCGACGACGCGGCCCGCCCGACCTACATCTTCACCGTGCACCGGGTCGGCTACCGGATGGCCAAGCCCGAATTGCCGTAGGGGGCGCACTCCCGGGATCTGACCGGAGAGGCGGAAAGCGCCAAGAAGGAATCCGCGGCGACAAATGAGAACGCCGCGCGAACGGGGACCACTACGGCCCGGGCAGGGATCGCATCATTCTGCCTCCCAGGTAACCGTTCCCGCCGCGTGCTGCCGACTGGCGGAAGACGTTGGCAAGGGCTCGGTACTGGGCCGGGCGCCGGACCCGCTCGACCGGACGACCCGACGAAGGGGATCGAGGAAGGCTTCGCTTCGCCGTACAACACGCGCGAGGAGCCGTGGGCGGGGATCAGGTCGATGACGGCCGGCGACCGGTTGCAGCAGGGCGACGAACCGTCGCGGCGCGCCGACTGCGTGGTTTCGTGGGTGCAGGCGCTACAGGGCGACCCCCGGGAGACCGACCGCGTCCCAGGACCCGCACGCGATGGGCGACTGCGTTCGAGTGCGAGGCTCCACTGGATCACCGCGACGAGGACGGCCCTGATCCGGCAGGGTGGGAGTTGCGGAGTGCCTGCCCTGCCATTGCCGCCTCGTCAATCACCGTGCTCTGATCACCACGAAAATACCCCGCAGAAGTCCCAATACACCACAATCTATGCATACTTCCGTGATACGTTCGCGATTGAGGCAGGGTCAAGCGGCCTTCTGAGCCGCGGTCGGCGAGCGTAGTTTGGCGTAGCGGCCGCAATCAGAATGGTCGTGCAGTCGTGGATAGTGTCACGTCCGCATTACTGAGCCCAAAAGAAAAATCGTGAATAGGCGCCCTGCAAGTCTCAATGGATCGATATCCGACACGTGGAACAGAAAATGCACTACATCTCCTACGTACATCAATCCCTGCCCGCCAGGCGGCTGACTCGCCTGGCTTGCCTGCTGTCGCTCCAGCTGGCGATTGCTGGCATGAGCCACGCGGAGTCGCCGCCCGGGGAATCCCTCCGAGAGGCGCCGACCTCGTTTGGCGCATCTGAGGTGCCCGACCTGCACCTAACCTTGACCGCGCGACACGCCGTTCTCGATGGTCCGAGGAGAATGCTGCCCTACATTGCCTCGGCGGGCGCCGCGGGAGGCAATCTTCGGACCCGGATAGTTCTGTCCAACATCTCCGACTCCGACGCGGTCTACTCGTTCACGTTGCGCGCCGCAAACGGATCACCGCTCCAGATGCCGATCGGCGGCACGCTCGCGTCGGGCAGCGAGAACGTCAGCTTGCGGGCCCACCAATCGGTGACCATTTCGACCGATTCGCGGAACTCGGCCAGGACCGGGTGGGTCGATCTGACCTCCAGTCCTGAGGGATCGATCGTTGCCAGCGCGATCATCCGGTCAACCAACGGCATCACCGCCATCGAGTCAACACCGACCTACCTGGAGGCATGGGTCAACAGCGGAGTCACCTCCTCGGTCCACGAGCGGCTGGTGCTGGTCAATCCCAACGCCGATAGATCGGAGATCGTTGTGATCACGTTTCAGGATGGGTCGGGCACAACCTGCTCGACGGCGTACGCAATCGCTCCGCTGGGACAAACCCTCGTCAACGCGGGCGATGCCCTTCCCTGTGCGCTTACGACGGACAGGTATGGCTACTACAGGCTCCAAGGCCAGAACGGGTTCTCGGGCTTGTTGCTGGTTGAAGACGGCAGCCTCGGTCTCGCCGTACGCAACTTTGTCGAGCGTTCGGATGAATACGTTTCACCCAGCGCCGGGCCGAGCTTCGGCTCCGCAACAATCAGCAACAAGACATACGAGGTCGGCACTGCCATCGCCACCACGACGCTTCCGGCCGGTAGCGGTGGTGTGGGGACGCTGACGTACAGCCTCTCGCCCAGTGTGCCCGGACTGAGCTTCAACTCCGCCACGCGCAGGCTGAGTGGCACGCCGGGAACGGCCGGAGAGTACAGGATGACCTACACCGTTCGTGCCCCAAGCGGTGGCTCCGACAGCCTGTCGTTCGTGGTGACCGTGAACAGCCGACCCGATCCTCCCAGCGGAATCCGATAGAGACCGCAGCTAGAACCGAACCGTCCGCGCCCGAATCCGAAATTGTCGCGATTTCGGCACAAATCCTAGCACTTGCGTCCCAGCCCAAGGCGAGGGGCCTCATATATCAAGGCGCTCAGAAACGAGATCCATTGGGGTAACTACTCATGCCTCTGGCAGGGTCGGGCCATCGTGTTGCTTGACCATGTCGGCAGCTTGGCCGGCGAGCGCGATCTGAATGGCGACGAGAGGATTTTAGCCGAGCGCGGCCATCGACTGCAGGTAGCTGGAGATGCGGGCATAGGCCTCTCTGCAGCCTTGCGCGCGAAAGCAGCCTGAGACCTTGATTTTGATCTTGGCCATCCTGAGTGCGCGTTCTCCGTCTTTGTTCGTGTTACGTGCCCGCCCGGGATATGTGCCCCTAACGTGGTCCTGTTCGTTCGGCGGGGCTCGCGGCCATGCGTGTGGTCGTCGCATCGCGTCAGAGTGAGTCGAGGTAGTCGAGCAGGTCCGGCGCCTTGCGCCACCCGCGCACCGTGGTCAGGTCGTCCCCGTCAGCAACCGGCCGCAGGCAGGTCTCGAGCGCCGCGACCTTGGTCCGGATCCCGATTTCCGCGTAGTGGTGTGTGGTATCGAGGCTGGCGTGGCCGAGCCAGCCTGAACCGAGGATCGCAACGTCTACCCGACAGGCCCGCTCGGTCCCTCAACCACGCCTGTGCGCCGCCTCAAGCACGGACTAAAGAATAGCCCTGGGACTACACCCCACGTCGGCAACCGCGCCGGATGGCGCTCGTGACGGAAGATCACGCCACAAGACCCATATAGCGCACGGCAGGCTTGCGACCGGCGCTGATCTCCGCCAGCCCCGTCGCGATCACGGCAGCCGAGAGCGCGTCTATGCGCCCGTTGTCTCTCGCCTTGGCGAGCGCTGTATTGCCCGCAGCGCTCGCGCCTGATGCTGGACTCCGCTATGGCGCTCTCCAGCATCAGGCTCTCGGCGCAGCCCAAGCCGCCCAGAGAGCCAACCATGCGTTGGAACGCTCGCACGTCATGGATTCCGCCCGCCTTGGCCGCTGCGCCGGTGCCGCACCATTGCATCGGCCAGCGCGCGCCCGCCGCTTCCAGCGCTTGGAGTGGGACTCAACGCCCCCCTCCGGCACCAGCAGGAAATCCGGACCCGCCTCCCAGGACTTTCATAGCGAGCATCTGGTCTGGTTGCGGATTTCCTTGCCGGTTTGGCATGGCAACCTCTATTTGGAACAGCCTCTGGTGCTCGGGCCGATCTGCTGGCTTCCGAAACGAGTTCCTCGGCAGGCTCTCAAGCAGGTCATAGATGCCTTCAAGCGCTATCGCCACATCAAGCACCTTGTCGCGCAGTGCAAACCCCACGAAGAAGGGCGGCTTGCAGAGCGTGACCGGGCATGTCCCCGGAGCTGGTGTAAGAGCGCCGTTCGTTTCGAGGAACCGGCTCCTATCGGGATGTGCCGTTATCGGATAGACGGTCCGGTATCTAACGACCGTCTATCCGCCACCATCAACCCTGTGGCTGCTGTCGTTGACCACCGCATGGCTGCCAAGGCCGAGGGTAGCGTCCGCTCCGGCTGTGTTGCGGATCCTGCCGCCGTTGAGCGCCAGCGCGCCCGCAAGGATGCTGATGCCGTCCGCATCCGTGTCCTCGCCCTGCACCGTGTAGCTGAACCACAGGTTGCGGCCACCTTGAGATGACAGCGACGCCGACCGTGTGCGCGCGCCCATAGTCAGCGCCAGAGCCGGGCTGCCCGTCATCTCGATGGTCTGGCTAAACTGAATTTGCCCCCAGATCTCCTCGCCCAAGCCATATGCAGTGCCGTCGTGCGGACGGCTCCAAATCCATACGCCTGTCACAACCGGCGCAGCCACCTTGCTGCCGTCTACCTTGTGCTCCGCGTCGCTGGCGAAGGCGTAGCTGCCAAGGCCGAGGGCAGCGTCCGCCCCGGCCGGGGTGCGGATGCTACCTCCGTTCAACGCCAGCGCATCCACACGGATGCCGATGCCGTCCGCGTCCGTGTCCCCCGCCCGCACCGTGTAGCTGAACCACAGGTTGCGGCCACCTTGAGATGACAGCGACGCCGACCGGGTGTGCGCGTCCATAGTCAGCGCCAACGTCGGGCTACCCGTCGTCTCCACCTCCTGATCGAACTGGACCTGCCCCCAGATCTCCTCGCCCAACCCGTAGGAAGTGCCGTCTTGCGGACGGCTCCTAATCCATACGCCTGTCACGATCGGCGCAGCCACCTTGCTGCCGTCTACCTTGTGCCCCGCGTCGCTGGCGAAGGCGTAGCTGCCAAGGTCGAGAGCGGCGTCCAATCCGGCGGCGCTACGGATGCTGCCGCCGTTCAGCGCCACGGCGCCCGCAAGAACACCGATACCGTCCGCGTCCGAATCGTCGGCCTGCACCGTATAGCCGAACCACAGGTTGCGGTCCCCTCCGGAGGACAGCGACGCCAACCGGGTGCGTGCGCCCACCGTCAGCGCCAAGGTCGGGCTGCCCGTCGTCTCGACAGCCTGACTGAACTGCACCCGTACCCGAATCTTCTCGCCCAAGGCATAGGAGGAGCCGTCCTGCGGACGGCTGGTGATCCATGACCCCGTCACGATCGGCGCGGCTACCTTGGTGCCATCCACCGCGTGCTCCGGATCGTCGGCGATAGCGTTGCTGCCGAGATCGAGGGCAGCGTCCCCTCCCGCTAAGCTTCGGATGCTGCCGCCGTTCAGCGCGAGCGCTCCCGCGGTGATGCCGATGCCGTCCGCGTCCGTGTCCCCCGCCTGCACCGTATGGCTAAACCACAGGTTGCGGTCCCCTCCGGAGGACAGCGACGCCAACGGAGTGCGCGGGCCCACCGTCAGTGCCAGGGTCGGGCTGCCCGTCATCTCGACGGGCTGACTGAATCGAACCTGACCCCAGATCTCCTCGCCTAGGCCATAGGAATCGCCGTCCTGCGGACGGCTTTTGATCCAAACCCCCGTCACTCTTGGCACGACTACCATGTTGCCGTCCACCTTCTGGCCCGAGGCGCCGCCTGTGTCTAGTGCTGCCAGGCGGATCGCTGCGTCGGAACCATCAGCCGTGCGAATCGTGCCGCCATTGAGGGTCAGTGCATCGGTGGCGATGCTCACGCCGTCGGTGTCCAGGTCGTCAGCTTGCACGACGTACCCGAATGAGAGGCTCGTGTAACCGCCCTCGCAATCACTTTGCCAGCCAAGCTTGTTCCATGGCAATTGGCGTATGCGATCTCCGACTCGGAGCGCCAGCGTGGGGGACCCAGTCACGTAAACGGGCGCGGGGAAGTCCACCCTGGCTTCGATCGCCTCGCCCGCGCCGTAGGTATCACCGTCGGGCGGGCGGCTGGCGATCCTCACTGCGTTCGAAATCCCGCTATCCACGCCGCTGCCGTTGACGGGAACAACCGCCAATGCGACCGGTATCTCGATGCCGGTTGAGGTCCAGCTGCTTGATCCGTTCCCGCTGCCGGCTTGCAACACCGTTAGCGTTCCTTGGCGGGTATCGTGATCCAGACCCGCACTGTTCGTCTCCACGGAAATCTGTTGCACGCCGGTGCCCGCGGAGACCCATTCCAACGGGCTGGCTGTCAGCCAGCTCGCGTCCGAATCGATCTTGTAGCGGACTGCACCGGCTCCGTCGTGAGTCACCTCGACCGTCTGCGGATCGATCGCCGACCCGGGCGGCGACACGAACGCGAGGGCACGGGGCTCCGCCCTGACGATCCCGCTACGGCGGATTTCCGCTGACAGGCTCCCTCGAACTCCCTGCTGTTCTGGCGGAACGGCGAGACCAATGTAGTAGATGTCGTTCACCAGGCCCAGAGCCGACTCCCGCCGGATCTGAATGGTCTCGCTGGCGCCTGCGGAGTTCGACTCGAAGTCGGCAAGGATACGCGGCGATCCGTCTCCGTCCTGCTGTTCTAGGGAGACCTCCAATCCCCGCCGAACGTACAGGTCCACCTCCGCGTCGGCCGACGATTGGAATCGCACCGTCAGCTCGGCCGCGTCGGCCGGGACCACCACGGAATAGCCGCTGTCGAGCCGAAACCGATCGCTGTGTTGCAGCATCACCGATTGCGTTTCGCCACGTCTCAATTGTTCGCCACGCGTGAAGATAGCTTCCAGTGACTTGGCGGAGTCCATCACAAACGATTGCCGTGGCTCAGTCCCCGAAACCTCGCCCACCCATCCGGCAAAACGCCACCCGGACGGTAGACTTGCCTCGACAGTGACTCGCGCGCCTTCAGGGTAGAAGCCATCCTCCGAAGATGGCGTGATCAGGATTGCGGGTTCCCCGCTCTGGATATCCGTCCGAACGCGGGCGCGGAGCCGGTATTCGCGGGTTGCCTCGAGACGGACCCTTCCACCAGTTGCGGGTACAGTGACCTTATGGGCGCGGCCCCCCCCGTCGCTCCAGCTTTCGAAGCGATATCTGACATCGCGTGCACCAAGTTCGGACTCCTCGGGAACGCTTGCGGGCGCTTCCACCAAGACGCCGTCAAGATATGCGTCTGCGGCGACTGCCCACGGGAGTGTCTCGCGGATTCCGTCCACGAGAATCTCCATTCCGTCGACGTTCGATTCGATCAGAAAGCGCGGCGTCGTGTCGAAGACCGCAACGGACTCAGCAAGGCGGGAAGACTCAGCATCCCAAAACCATGGGGAACCAGCAGCTGGATTCGAGGACGGACCGGGAAGCACCGGTATGTGATGGCGGTCCGGGGGACGCCACAAGCTGGGGGGCGGCCGCCAACGCACGAATTCCCGGGAGCTGGCGGGTGCCCGGTCCGCCTCGATTGATACGGGCTGGTCCACAACAAGGAATCCGTCCGGCGATGCCGGCTTGAACGTTACCGTGCCCGCCTCGCGTGGATCAGAACAGGCGAGCATCCTTCGCTGCACGATGTAGTTCGCCTCGAACCACGTGGATTCCGGGCCGGCGATGACCGAGTGCTCGCGCCCGCCGTCATCGTTCCAGCGCCCGTAAACGAACCGGTATCCCCCAACGGTCTGCGGAGACACGGCTTCCACGGTGTGCTGGCTTCCGGCGCTCCACTCGAGACGCACCGGAGTCACCATGCGCTCCCCGTCGATGACGACCTCAAGGCCCGGGGGGTTTGTCGAGACTGTGGTGGTTCGCGGGACCGTTCCGTACAGCCTAGAGACGCCATCGACGTCTCCCCTTGACAGCCTGCCGGACCGCACCGGCATTCCAGGGGGAATCGTTGCGACGCCCTTGTAATGCATGACGGAAGCGTAGTCATAGGATCTCGACGATGGTAGAAGGGGACGATACTGGCGCCATCTCGGCCCGAACCTCTGTGTTTCCGACACCGTAACGTAGCGCCAACGGTCCAAGCGCTGATGTTCGTGCAGCAGTCCCACGGCGTGTCCGATCTCATGGATCGTTGAGGAGACAGAACAGCCGTCGGCGTCCTTCAGCAAAATTCTCTGCTCGCCGCCGACCCTTCCAACCATAGACGCGCATCTGCTGCCCCCTGGCACGAACCTGACATAGTCGAACTCGGTCGTTCGCTCGACCAGGTTAATGACTGTCTCGGTGTTCCATTCCGCGATGGCCGTCCGGATGCGCCGGAGCCCCTTCTCGTTGAATCTCGAGTCAATCACGTACGGGATCACGCCGTTTGGCCAGAGGTATTCATCTCGTGCCACAGAAAGGTCTCTCCTTTCCGGCCACCCGGCCGTGGAGAGCTTTCTCGAGCGCTTCGCGCCGTACCTCGCGACCACCTCCTCGACCGTTCCCAAGACCATGTCGCCCCCGTAGACTGCCAGCCCGTCGACCACCTCGTAGGGAACCTCCTGCCCGCGAAGGGTCGCGATGCCAGTGGGGACGATCGCGCCCGAAGCTCTCCAAGTGCCGGTCCTGTCATGCCCTTGGTCCGCACCCTGGCCGGCAGCGGTCGTCGCCCCAAGCAGGACGAAGACGAGCGCCCTGACCTGAATGCGCATGGCTGCAATCGCTTTCCTGCGAGGAGTAGGCATTCCTGTGATTTCGTTCCGCCAAGCCGCTCTCTCCGGGCGGACCGATGCGCCACTCTCATGCCGAGCCTGCACCTCCCAAGGCTCTTGAGGTCCTCGTTGCGGCGTTCGCCCTGGGCGACCCCCAGCAGCTGGTCGATCCGCTCCTCGCAGATCTCCCGGATCGTGTGGCGGATGGCTTCCCGGGCCAGAACCGCATCTTGGTCCAAGGCCTCCTTTCCGGTTTCGAATGGGATGCTGTGCCATAGGCCACCGCCCCATGCTTTCCGCAGAGCGACGTTCCCCGCAAGCCGACGCGGCCGAGGGACTGGCCGTTGCTGGCGGACCCGTCGAAGGACGGGCTAACGCGCTATCGATCAGCCACCGATACCGCGAAGCGGTTTAGCCCTGTGGGTGCAGGATTTCGTGAGTTTCGATCGCTGCTTCCATTGCGTGGGTAAAACTGGTACCTTGGACCGAAATGGTGCAGCCATCAGAAAAGTTAAAGTTGAATGTGGCCCCGCCAGAGATTGCGTCGAGTTCCTCATCCCCGAGGGGACGCGGGTTGTCGTCCGTCTCGCCCTCCCGGATCACGCTGTGAGTTCCGTCGTCGCCGACAGCCACTCGGAGGCTGGTCGTTTGTTGAATGGGTTTATCTGCGCTCATTTCATTACTCCTTCCGTGAGGGCTGGGCTGACTATCGGACGATGCACTCGCGTCGTTTCGATCTTCGCCCTTCAATTAAACCGCCCTATTGAATCGAACGGTACACCGCCAGTGTGAGAATTCTGTGGCGATTGGGTTACCTAGTGTGGATCTATGGGGAAATCTGTCCAGAGAAGCCTGAACAGGTCCCGCGCAGGCGCGATCGACAGGCACCGAACCTCGGCGCGAACCCGCCCTGCAGCCACTGCTTCAACAAGGAGCAGTGCGGATCTTCGAATATCTTCTTGGGCAAAGCCGGATCGGCCGCCTTGTTCGCGACCGCCATCGTGGGGCAGTGCGCGGAATTGGCTCCGCGCGCATCCCGCACATCGTTGACGACGAGAGTCCAGCCGCAATCGTTGCAGGATACGGCGTCGCGCGTGCGGGGATTCGGGTGGGGGTGAGCGTGGCCGTGCGCCTACCCGACGTTCGCGAACAGGTGGCTGGGTTTGTCGAAGAGCTGGAGATCGACGACATCCGGAAGGCCTCAATCCGCCGCAGTTCCATCGCGGGAATGCGTCGAGATACCGAATGCCAGCGCGCCGCCGCCCGCACCGTTGCCTTGACAGGCGGTGACCGCCGCGCAGTGACTCCGATTGCCGCTCACCAGCGCCAGCGTACGGTCGGTTGTCAGACCCCCATGCTCGCCGGATCATCGCGGCCAGATCGCCCTCCTCGTGGGGCTTGACCTAGCAGCACGTCAGGAGAACTCGTAAGTGGTCGGCCGGATTGGAATCGGCCTCGCCAATGCCGGGTGCCGGGCTGACGGCGACCGGCCGCGGTCGGGCTTGGGACCGGCCTGGTTCCGCGCCTTGCGACGATGACCGGTACTGTCGCGGTCGGCCTCGAGATGCGGTTGGGGCGCGCTTCCTTCTTTCGCTGACGTTTCTCGGGACAACTCAACGTGGTCGTCAGCTTAGCTGATCAGCCTAGAAGAGACGCGTTCCACCACAAAACCTCCTCTGTCCTGCAGAAGATCTTCACAAGTTCAACACCGCCATTGGATAGAGTCGGATCGTGGGTTTCTCGGGGTGGATGCCACGCAAGTCAGCACGAGAAGTCCATTCCACCAAAGGACGCTAAGCATCCAGCCGCGTGATGGCTGTTAGGTGAGAACCGAACCTGCGGGGATCGGGAAGGTCGAGAATCCTCATGACGACTGATCGGAAGAGCGTGTTCCGCGAGGTGGCGCTGGATCGCCTCTCGACCTCCGACCGCCTCGATCAGACACTCGCCGTGTCGTCGCCGAAGGGATGGCTGGCGCTGACCATGCTTGCCGGCATGACGGCATCTGTTCTCGCGTGGTCCGTCTTGGGTCAGGTGTCCACCTTCGTTGCGGCGCCTGGAATCCTGCTCGGACGCGGCGGGGCGATCGTGGATGCCGTCTCCAGCGGCAATGGCGCGCTGACCAGGGTCCTCCCCGCCGTAGGCGACCGGATTGAGGCGGGATCGGTTGTCGCGGTGATGGTCGATTCGGAGGCCGAGGAGCTTCATCGCACGGCGCTCCTCCTGGTCGACGAGCATGCCCGGGCGCTCGAGGCGCTAAGGGCGGCGAAAAGGGCCGAGAGTATTGTGCGAACCGAGAACGTTGCGAGGCAGCGCCGCCGCTATCAGGAGATGGAAGAGATCGCCCGTGCCGCGGTCGAGGCCGCCCGAGAATTCCTCGAGGCCAGCCGCACGTTGGCAGCCGACGGCCTCATTGCCAGAGTCGATCTCGACACGGGCCAACGGGAATTCGCCTCGGCCCAACGGGAGCTCTTCGGTGTACTTCGCGACCGCGACGAAGTCGAGTACGCCGAACTGCGTCATCGGAATGAACAGGAAGCCGAAATCGCCGAGCAAGAGGCGAGCCTGCAGGCCGCCAGGCGCACGGTGAGCGAACTGGAAGCTCGCCTCGCCACCCATGAGATTCTGGCACCGGTGTCCGGTCGCGTTGCGGAAATAAAGGCGGCGGCCGGCGCAGTGCTCAATTCTGGTGACCCCGTGCTCAGTATCCGGCCGGCGACTGCGACGCTCGAGGCGCTCATTTACGTTCCTCCCGCAGACGGCAAGCGCATCGTCGCCGGGATGCAGGCTCTGGTATCTCCGTCCAGCGCGAGGAAAGAGGAATACGGATCCATACGGGGGCGCATCACAGAGATAGCCGCCTTCCCGGCGAGCTTGCAGGGCATGGTCGCGGTGCTGCAGAGTCCCGACCTTGCTGAGGAGTTCTCTTCCGACGGGCCGCCGTACGCCAGCCGCGTTTCCCTCGACCCGGACCCGCTGACTGTGAGTGGCCTCGCGTGGACCTCGACCCGCGGGGCGGGTCGTACCGTTTCCCCCGGTACTCTGGTCGAAGTCGAGATCAGGGTGGCGAGCCGGCCACCGATCAGCCTGGTCGCTCCGGCTCTCCGACGGCTCCTGGACGGATGAGTACGGACCTCCGATCGAAGGCCAACCTGCGCCGCGGCCGTGGCGGCCGGCGGAAGACGCCGGTCGTCCTGCAAATGGAGTCGACCGAGTGCGGCGCGGCCTGTCTTGGGATGATCCTCGCCTACCACGGGCGCTGGATGTCGCTTGAGAAGCTGCGCGTTCTCTGCGGGGTGTCCCGTGACGGCAGCAAAGCTGGCCAGATGCTACGGGCAGCCCGCGAGTGCGGGCTGATCGCCCAGGGCTTCCGCAGTGAGCCGCACCAGCTCTTCGACCTTCCGTTCCCGCTCATCGTTTACTGGAACTTCAATCACTTCATTGTGGTCGAAGGCATTCGGAACAACCGCTTATGGGTCGTCGACCCGGCAACCGGCCCGCAGCGCATGTCTCTCCAGGAATTCGACCAGGGGTTCACGGGGGTCTGCCTGGCCTTCGCCCCGGGGCCGGAGTGGCGGCGCCGCGGCAGGGCCCCGGACGCCGCGCGGAGCCTCGTCTCGCATTTGGGCAAGGCCCGTTCGGGGCTCTGGTTCGCGCTACTGGCGACGGTCGCCTTGGTCGTACCGGGCCTCGCCGTCGCGACGCTCGTCAGGGTTTTCGTAGACAACGTGCTGATACCGAGAGACGGCACCTGGGTGATGCCCGTACTGTTCGGCCTAGCGGTGGCCGGGATGGTGCAGGCAGGGCTCACGTGGCTGCAGCAGGCCAGTCTGGCCCGCATCGAGATCAGGCTCTCCCTTGTGATGATCACGCGTTTTCTGGAGCATGTGGTGACCCTGCCGATAGCGTTCTTCGGGCAGCGGCTGATTGGCGACATCACAGCGAGGATCGCGTCGAATGACCGGGTCGCAGGGCTGCTGTCGGGCGAACTGGTGGGCGGTGCCATGGGGCTGCTCACAATGGTGCTCTACGGGGCCGCGATGCTCTCTTACGACGCGGGACTGACCTTCATCATTGTCGCGCTCGCGCTCGCGAATCTCGTTGCCCTCCGCAGCGTCTCCCGCACGCGGGAGAACGCGACCCGGCTCATGCTCAAGGAGAACGGGAAGGTGGATGGCGTCGCGCTCAACGGCCTCGGCATGATTGAGACCATAAAGGCCGGCAGCGAGGAAGGGCAGTATTTCTCCCGCTGGTCAGGAATGCACGCAAACGCCCTCGCGGCCCGTCAGGACCTGACCCGCGTTACCGGCCTACTCAACGTCGTGCCCCCGTTTCTGCTTTCGCTAGGCACCGTCGCCATTCTCGGGGTCGGCGGCCTCCGCGTGCTCGACGGGGCCCTCAGTCCCGGGGGGTTGGTGGCGTTCCTCACCTTGACGACGAATTTCTTGACCCCGATGACCCGGATCATGGGGCTGGGCGCGAGCCTGCAGGCTGTGCGCGGCGACCTCGCACGGCTCAACGACGTGCTGCGGTACGAACCGGACGAGCGGGCCGCTGCCGCCCTGCTGGGTCCGCCGCCGGACCCGCCGCCAGAGGCGGGCGGCCGGGTCGTCTTCGATAACGTCACCTTCGGTTACAACTCCCACGACCCGCCGTTGGTCGAGAATCTGAGCATCTCAATCGCCTCGGGCCAGCGCGTTGCCCTCGTCGGAGGATCGGGTTGCGGCAAGTCTACCGTCGCCCGGCTGCTGGCGGGGCTGCTCCGACCCTGGTCCGGGTCGGTCTCAATCGACGGGCGCCCGGTCGCGGACATTCCGCCGAGCCACTTCGCGGCCATGGTGTCCCACGTGGACCAGGATGCGGCGTTCTTCCAGGGGACCATACGCGAAAACATCACGCTATGGAAGCCGACAATCGACGAGCGCCAGATCACCCGCGCCCTCCGCGACGCCGCTGTTTACGACGAAGTCATGCGCCGGCCGGGAAACTACGACGCGCCGGTCGAGGAGAACGGGCGGAATTTCAGCGGCGGACAGCGTCAGCGTCTAGCTCTCGCCCGGGCTCTCGCCTGCGACCCCGCAGTCCTAATCCTCGACGAGGCAATGGCGGCGCTCGACACCGTGACCGAGGCTGCCATCGACGACAACCTGCGCCGTCGTGGCTCCACATGCCTCATCGTCGCCCACCGGCTGAGCACGGTCAGGGATGCGGACGAGATCATCGTCCTCAAGGACGGGCACGTTGCACAGCGCGGGACGCATGAGCAACTGGTGCTCGAGGACGGGGGACTGTACCGGTCCCTGGTCGCATCGAGTTGAAGCATGGCGGTCGAAGCAGGCCTCACCGAGCGGATCGGCGCCAGGTCCTTCGCGGCCGGAGCCCATCGGCCGCTGCCGCTCGACGATCCCGGACGGATCTACGTGGTCGAGCAGGGTCACCTGGACATCTTCGCGGCCGAGTTCCAGGGTTCCGAGGTGGTGAACCGGCGTCCATTCGCCACCCGTGTCCCTGCTGGCTCGGTTGCGTTCGGCACGCCGCGTTCGGCGGTGGGCGACCGCGTCGTCGGATTGCTCGGCGTGCCGTCCCGAAACGCGCTAATTGCCGAGGGGAAGCGGTCCAGCCTGGCCGACGGCACTCTCGATCTAGAGCTGATTACCTGCATTGATGACTGGGTGTGTCGGCTCTCTGAGTTGGTGGCCCGGCTGGCCGGTCCAGTTCCACGCGGAACCGTGCTGCTCGAGGCGGATCCGGACGTGCCCTATCCAGCCAGCAGCACGCTGAGCGCCCACCACTTGGACGTGGTCTGGATGTCGGCCGATCGGCCGTTCCTACTCATGGGGAGCGCAGACCTACGTGTCGATGCCGGCGCGGTCCTGCCACTCTCGGAACGCACATGGGTCGAGACCGCGGAGGAGGAGACGCGGGTATCTGCTGTTCACACGCCCCGGGCGTTTCTCGACAGGACGCTCTGGTCAGCCTTGGATCGTTTCGGCACTCTCGTCCTTCGCCACTCACTGCAGGCGAGGCGCGAAGACGCGGAAGAACTCATTGAGCTTCATCGAAGCGTCCGGGATGCCCACCGGAACGCGAAGCGGGCCGCCCGGCGCGACTTGGCGTCTGTCTTGGAAACAAGGAGGGTGGGAGGCTCCGCAGCCTTGGGAGACCGTACCCCAGCCGCAGCGGTGATGCAGCTCCTCGCCAACTCGGTCGGCGTCGAAACCCCTTTGCGCCGTGTTGCGGCCGAGACCGCCGATCCACTGGAAGCGTACCTGGCCCTCGCCCGCGGAACGGCGGCTCGTGCCCGAAGGGTCACCCTCAGACCGGGCTGGTGGAGACAGGACGGTCCCTCGTTCGCCGGGGTGACGAGCGGGGACAGGCAGCCGGTCGCTGTGCTCTCGGACGGGCCGGGGCGTTTTCGCGCGGTGGATCCGTCGACGGACCGGTCGTTCCGCGTCGGGCGCCGGGAAGAGGCGGGCATCTCACCCGACGCGGTGATGCTCTATCCGGATTTCCCTGCGCGTGTTCGAGGCGCCATTGCGGCCCTCGGCCATTCCGTGCGAGCGGTGACCGCGGATGTCCGCAGCGTGCTTCTCATGAGCGCACTGAGCGGTCTCGTAGGGCTAGCCACGCCGATTCTGACAGGGTATCTGCTCGGCACGGCAATCCCCCGGGGTGACATCCCGATGTGGATCGCGGGCCTAGCCGCCCTAGCGCTGGCCGCCGTGGGGGCCGCCGTTTTCCAAGTCGTCCAGGCCTATGCCCTAATGCGGATCGAGGGTCGCTTGGACGAGCGTCTTCAGAGCGCGCTATGGAGCCGGGTGCTCTCCCTGCCGGCCAGCTTCTTCCGGCAGTACCCCGCTGGTGATCTCGCCGTCCGGCTGGGAGGGCTGCCGGCCATCCGGTCGATGCTGTCCCGGGTCGCCGTCCGATCCATCGTGGGCGGATTCTTTTCGGTCGCCAGCTTCGCGCTGCTGCTGTACTACAGCCTGCGCCTCGCCGCCGTGGCCGGCGCGCTGGTGCTGACGCTCGTCTTGATGAGCCTCCTATTGGCCCGCGCGCAGGTGCGGCAGCACCGGGAGGCGCTCAAGATGCAGGGAGTCATCGACGGGATGATCTTCCAGGTGATCACGGGCCTTGCCAAGCTCCGCGTTGCCAACGTCGAGACCTACGTCCTCGCCCGCTGGGCCGGGATCTTTGCGAGGCAGCGGGGCGCGACACTGAAGGCCCGCCGCTGGGCGGCGGCGCAGCTCGCCTTCAATAGCCTTTTCACGCCCCTCGCCTGGGCGGTCCTGCTCGCGGTGATTTGGATGTTCCTTATCGCGGGCGGGGAATCTTCGTCGTTCGGCCTCGCGCCGTTTCTAGTGGCCTTCTCCGCATTTGGCCAGTTCGCGGCGGGGATGACGGGACTCATCGGGGCCGCGACAGCAGTGACCGCCCTGGTTCCTCTCTTCGAGCGCGTCAAGCCGCTGCTCGAGGCTGATCCCGAGACGGCTGGGGACCGCACCGACCCCCGAGACCTAGCCGGCGACATCGAGCTTCGGGATGTCCACTTCCGATACTTGCCCGACAGCGAGGATGTGCTCAGGGGCGCGTCCCTACGGATCCGGCAGGGGGACTATGTCGCCATAGTCGGCCCGTCCGGCTCAGGAAAGTCGACGATCTACCGGCTGCTGCTCGGTTTCGAGCGCCCGGACTCAGGGGCTGTGCTGTTCGACGGCCATGACCTCCTGAATCTCGACCCCGGGGCGGTCCGCCGTCATCTGGGCGTCGTCCTGCAGGACAGCCAGGTGACGGCCGACACCATTCGGGCGAATGTTGCCGGGTCTTCTGGGCTGAACTCCGAGGAAATCTGGGAAGCGGTGCGCGCCGCAGGCCTTGAGGACGACGTCCGGGCGATGCCGATGGGGTTATACACAACGGTGAACGAGGGCGGGGGCGGGCTCTCGGGGGGGCAGCGGCAGAGGCTGCTGATCGCCCGCGCGCTGGCCCGCAAGCCCCGCATCCTGCTGCTTGACGAGGCAACGAGCGCGCTCGACAACCACACTCAATCCATCGTGCAGGACTCGCTCCGGAAGCTCAGCATTACCCGCATCGTGATCGCCCATCGTCTCAGCACGGTTCGCGACGTGGACCAGATCTATGTCCTCGACAACGGACGGTTTGCCGAGAGCGGCCGCTACGACGAGCTGATCGCGCGCGACGGAGTCTTCGCACAGCTCGCGAAGCGCCAGTTGGTCTAACGAAGGCAACGATTCTCAATTTAGCCTTTGCTTTCCGGGGAACCTCTGTCAACCACGCCTGTGCGCCGCCTCAAACACGGACTAAAAAATAGCCCTGGCCCCTACTGCTACTTCGACAAGCCGGCCGAGAAGGAACGGGGCGCCGTCGACCGCTTCGCCACCCGCTTCAAGGCTTGACGACCTGACCGCGCGCGCAGGGGCCTTCGCCGAGCTAGCGGAGTGCCAGCTGCTCTGACTACGCGGACGCGAGACTGTCAGTGCGCCATGGAGTGTGCGACCGACGCAACCTCAAGCGCATTTTCCCAGCTACTGGCGTTCTCGACTGTGTACGTGCAACCATCAGGGAAGGTGACCGTCCCCGACCATCCGCCGGCGATCTTCTCGAGCGCCTGGTCGTCGAGAGGTTGCGGACTGCCGACCGGAGCACCCTCGCGGAACACCTTGTGCGTACCGCCACTGGCCACCTCGGCGCGGAACTCTATCTTCGATTCATTGACTGTATTGGTAATCATGCTACCTCCTATGAAGCTTACTCGCGGTTAGTCTATACGCAGAGAATGAAATTTCTGTGGGGGTTTTGGTGTTTTTCGATGAATTTTTGTGCATCAGGGCAAGCCGTGGCAGGGCTAGCAGCCGGATGGTGTGGCTGCCGCAGTCGAAGGGTCACCCTCGGCGCCATGTACAGACTTCCATTTAGCAGGCATTCCGACTGTTGTATCCAACATTATTTCGCTTGACGGATCCCAGATTATTTCTGCAGGAGTGAGCCGCGAATCTCACTTAGATTCGCTCCCGCAGGGAGCAATCGATGGACTTGGCGAACTGTAGTAGCGGCCAAGGGCGCAGTCCGTCAAGGCTTCCGGTAGGCCTGCCACGGCGCAAGAACGTTCATCTTTCCCGAACTATTCCGCTTTCCCACCCAATACGTAACGGGATAATCTGGTCCAAAAAACCTGACGATCCCACGAATTAATCCGGGCGGGGCTAGGTGATTGACTCCACACGCCACCATATGTTGTGGTGAAGCTGGTGGGGCAAGATTACCCCAAGACACAGGCCGAGTTCGAGGAGCGATTCGCAACCGAAGAGGCCTGTCGTGCGTACGTGGCTCAGTTGCGATGGCCCGACGGATTCGTCTGCCCGCGCTGCCGGGCCGGATCGGCTCGGACGGCCACTCGGAACCGCTTGATCTGCCGTTCGTGCCGCTATCAGGCATCGGTCACGGCCGGAACGATCTTCGAGAGCACGCGCAAGCCCTTGGCCATGTGGTTCCGAGCGATGTGGTACGTGACAGCCCACAAGAACGGAGCCAGTGCGCTCGGGCTGCAGAGGGTGCTCGGGCTCGGGCAGTACCAGACGGCCTGGACCTGGCTTCACAAGCTGCGGCGGGCGATGGTGCGTCCGGGGCGCGAGCGGCTCGCGGGCACGGTCGAGGCGGACGAAGTCTACGTGGGCGGCAAGGCGAAGGGAGTGCGCGGGAGATCACTCGAAAAGAAGGCCCTGGTCGCGATCGCGGTCGAGGAGGACGGATCCGGCATGGGACGGATCCGGCTGAAGCGGGTTCCCGACGCTTCGGCGGCGAGCATGGAGGCCTTCTTGCGGGAGGCTGTCGAGCCGGGCAGCTTGGTCCGCACGGACGGCTGGCGGAGCTATGCGCGGTTGCGCGAGCTGGGCTACCGGCACGACAAGGCGGCCACGGGCGGGGATCCGGGCCGCATGGATCGGGACTTCCCGCGGGTTCACCGAGTCGCCGCCTTGCTCAAGAGATGGCTGCTGGGGACTCACCAAGGCGCCGTCGAAAGACAGCACCTGGACTATTACCTGGATGAATTCACCTTCCGCTTCAACCGCCGGACATCCCGTTCCCGCGGCCTGCTGTTCTATCGCTTGCTGCAGCAAGCGGTCACGACCGACCCAGTCCCGCGCAAGACGATTCTCGGAGGCTCGCGAGCCCAGCGAACTGCTCGGGAAGGCGATGCGGTGGAAAACACCTAGATCGGATCACAACATATTGGGGTGTGTGGAGTAAAGCACCTAGCCCTGAATCCGGGATACAACACCGACCCTACGATGTGAGAATCGACATCCACAAGCGGTTCAGGGCGCGCCCGGTAGGGAGACCATCCTCCAGGGTGAGGGGAACGATCGGCCACGAAGAGATCTCGAAGCACCATGCGGGGGATGTCCAATTCTGTCCACAGTCGACGAACGCCCTTGTGGCGCCGCTCGGGCACCCGATTGGGTCGCTCTGGTCCTGACTGTCAGCAAATTCGGGGCGATCAGCCCTAAGGCTTCCTATACTTTCTGGCGGCTTACTGGCATCACGCGGATTTGCAGTTGCGAGAGAGGTTGCAAATGGAAGCGAGAATCCTCCACCGCCGAGAAGTCGAGCGGCTCACTCGATTGAGCAAGGCGAGTATCTACCGCCAGATGCAGATGGGAACCTTCCCGATGCCGCTAAAGCTCGGGCCTCGAGCAGTCGCTTGGCTCGCCGACGAGATCCACGAGTGGATCGCGAGTCGCCCGCGGGCAACGGGCGACATGCCCCGAACCGGACATGCGAGCTGACTTCGGTTCCTCTCGCCGGCAGAATCACCGCGGATTTCCTGCGGCTCCTCTGCCGGCGGTAGCTCAAGCGGCAGCTTCCTTGCCGGAACTCGGCCTAATTCGTATGCGTTAGGCGAGTAAGCCGGACCTGAAGGCCGGCGGCGGGGGGATTCCCAGCGGAACGCAGCATGTTCGCCGTGGCGCGTGTCCCCGTGCGATACCGCGACCTGATCGTGACGCGTCGGCCTCGGAATTGCCCTCCTTTCGCGCGGCGTCGAGGGTGGCATCCGCCGAACTGGGTAAGGTGTCCCGCAATCCGCCGATGGAGAGCAGAAGGGGCGTTTAACTCCGGTTAAATGGATCCCCAGAATCGCGGTTTCATCCATCATGTCCGACAATCGCCGGATGCAAGCCGATGATGCACTCCACGATCAGATCGCCGATCAGTGCAGCTTGATCGGAGTCTCCCGGTGGCATACCGACGATCTCCGCGTGCGAAGGGTCCTCTTCGTATTCCACCGTTGCTTCGAGTGGATCTTGGACAATGCGCGGAGTGTCCAACTCAACGGCCACCTTGCGGATGACCGTGCCGACGTTCATTTCGGCGAATCGCCCGCTTGGTCGCAAGCCCAATCGACACAGGCGGCGCACTTCGGCCAGCTGGTGCGCCTTGCCCGGCCCAAGAGCCTCGAGCCAATTGACAGACAGACCTGTTTCATCGGGCCTGTGGGGGCGCAAACGAAAGTCCGAACCGTCTACGGTCCCATCTTCTTGGATCAAGCTTCCTTTCACCTAGCGCACGATTTGGGCGCCTGCTGGCAGATCGATTCGCATCATTCGTAGATCAAGGAACCCAATTCAAAGGCGTCAATCTGCCGCACCAGTCCCTCTAGAGAGTCGCGTCCAGAGACTCTTGAAATCTGTTGTTCGTGCTCGCGCCGCTTGAAAATCACGTATTGAACCATTCTGCCCCCTAGAAATTGCAAGCCAAGATGTGAGCCCTGCCCGTCCTTCCAGATTGCTCTCAGGTTTCCGTTATCCATCAAGATCAAGTTACTCTTCCGGATGTTACGCTCCGACCCAACGAACTGATTGAAGTCAAACTCGGAAGCAGGATTCAGAACATTGCCATCATGTAGGGCCTCATTCCGCAAGAACTTGATACGCGACTTGTAGGCATCTGGCTTGGCATCGTGGGTCGCCTCGTTGGCGGCATCAAGGCTTGGATTACTAGCACCACCCCGCGCAACCGCCCCAGCTTCGAGCCATGCCAAGGCTGGGGGCATCCCGCTTACCCCGCCTTCGCCCTGACTGAAGAAGCTAGGCCCGGAATCGGTGCTTGGATTCCAGGCCATTCTCGGAGGGTCATCGATTTCGTCGATCCGAAGGCATCCTTCGCCGTGAATGCCAAGTTCCCTCAAGTCCGCCACTGCCGACAGGCTGTCTAGCCTACTTGCGTGTCCGGCATCTGCCTGTTCAGAAACCATCATCATTCAGTCTCGCTCCTCCGCTAGCGTAGGAATGAACAGCACAAGTCCGTGTGTTCCCTCGGCACGCGTACCCCCATTCTCGTAGCCCTTGCCACCGCCGCCCCCTCCGCCGCCTCTACCAACGTTGATTTCGAAGCGATCGCCGACAGATAGATCGGCAAGCTCAACAATCTGAGTTTCTCCCGGAAATCCCTTGCCACCTTTGCCGCCATTTGAAGCGAGGCGTCCGTCAGCCTTCGGCACGACCGCCCCGTTTCCACCATCGCCTCCATCGCCATAGTGGCACCCCTTTCCGCGATTACCTTCGACAGGCTTTCCTTCGTTAAGCCCGCCGCCACCGCCGCCACCACCACCCGCACCGTACAGATTGAGGCCTTCGAGACACAATGCGCCACCGCCACCGCCTCCGCCACCGGCCGCCCCAGTGATAACCAGCAAACCGCGGGATTCGGCCCACGGCCATTCGAAGACTCCGGATTCGGTGATCCGTGCGAACCCTGTCCTTGCCATCCGATATCTCCTCCGATCCCGGCGGTTTATCTGTACTGAAGAGTACCTACGAGGCTTGGCCCGGCAGCTGCTTTGGCTTCGTTGGCCTGTGCTATCGGCAACGGGGCGGATCCACAGTCGGTCCTTGACGTCTTCGAGAATTCAGGCCACGATGCTGACCGCTGCCACACTTCCTTGCCTACAAGAAGCTCATGCGACGCTCGCATTGCGATCAAGACCAAGCCTCTTCCTTCGCATCCATCCAGAGAGTGGTAATCGCCAACTAGATTCCGCTCCACGAAATCGAAATCTCTCCCCGTCAGGGACATCGCCTAGCCTCGATTCCCAACGGCCGGGAATAATGTGGCCGATCTGAGTTCAGAAGAAGCGCAGTCTGAGGACGCGGTTGTCGAGCCAGGGCAGGGGTTGTCGCAGATCGGCGAAGCCGGCGGCTAGCAGCAGGGGGTTGTTGGCCCGTCGTCCGAGGCTGACGACGATTTCCGAGGCCGTGATCTCAATGCTGGCGCTGGTGTGCACGAGCTTGCGGAAGAGGGTGCGGGCCTTGGCGATCTCGAAGCCGTTGCCGACGCGCACGCCCAGCAGGCGATACAGCGAGCTGGCCATCAGGGTGAGCTGGAGGTCGAAATCGACCTTCATGGGGACGGCGGCCGAGAGCGCGTCCATGTGGAAGAAGTCGATCGCGTCCGCGATGGTGTTCTCGATGACCATGCGGCGGGCATAGCGGTCGATCAGGCGGGCGGGGTGCTCGTCCATCTGGTTGGTGAGCAGCAGGGTGGGTTTGTCGTGGCCGAGGTCGGCGACGGCGAGCTGGCGGATCGGCCCGGGGTAGTCGCGCAGGCGGACCTGGCGTTCGAGGACGCGCGGGGTGCGGTAGATGCGGCCGATGTTGGTCAGGGTGACCTGGCGCCACTGGTCAGCCGGGGCGGCGAGCAGCTCGGCGAGCATCTTGGCGGTGCGCCGGCGCAGGGTGAGGAAGGCGATGCCGAGGGCGTCGAGGCGGGCGAGGTTGGCGTAGGTGGTAAGGCGGGAGTCGAAGACGAGCTCGGCCGGCAGGGAGCCGGTGCGGGAGCGCCAGGCCTGGGCGAAGCGCAGGATCTCGTCGTTCTGGTCGGCCTTGCGGACGCGGGCGTTGGCCCAGGCGAACAGGCGGGCGTCGGCGTCGCGGGCGAGGAAGGCGAGGATGCCCTTCTGGCGGCGGCTGCGCTTGGAGACGTAGTGGCGTTCAAGCAGAGCTTCGTCGCCGTGGTAGGGCACGGTGTGGAAGTCGAGGTCGAAGGAGCGGCCGCCGCCGAGGGCGGGGCCGAGGCCGTGGGCGGCGTGGTGGAAGGCGTCCATCAGGGGCGGGGCGAGGCGGGGGTCGACGCGGCAGGAGTACTCGCTGAGGGTGGCGCGCTTGGGGATGGCGTTGAGGCCGGCGAAGAGGGCGAGGCCTGGATCGAGGGTGTCGGGGGTGACGCGAGAGGGGCGGCCGATGCCCCACAGCTTGAGGGCGAGCAGGGAGCGGACGGCGCAGCCGGCGGGGATCATGGCGGAGCCGGGCAGGCGGTGCTGGCGGAGCAGCTCGTCGAGGCCGAGGCGGGCGAGGTCGGCTGCGAACAGGAAGAGGCCGCCGAAGTCGGTGCGGAAGCGGCGGGGGGAGAGGTCGAGTTCGCGGCGGTCGGCAACGGGCGCCGGGGTGGGGCGAGCAGCGTCGGAGCGCTGCTCGGCGGAGCGGCGCCAGAGCTTGGGCAGGCCGGCCTGCTTGAGTACGCGGGCGACGGTCGAAGGACTGACGGGGAGGTGTTCCTGGGTGGTGAGGTGGGCGGCGATCTCGGCGGCGGAGAGCTGGCGTTGGTTGCGCAGGGCAAGGATGCGCTGGTCGCGGTCGGGGCCGGGGCGGGGCTTGCGGCGGCCGCGGCGGTCGGGGAGGAAGAAGGGGCGGTCGGGGTCTTGGAGGAAGGCGGCGCGGAGGTTGCGCAGGGTGCCGGAGGCGTAGCCGAAGCGGGAAGCGGCCTCGTCGAGGGAGGCGCGGTCGACGAAGAGGGCGCGGAGGGCTTCGTAGCGGCGGTGAGTGGAGTTGACGGGAGTGAGGAAGTGCTGGGCGGGGTCTTGCATGGAATTATGACTCTTAGAGAGTGATATCCACAATATCACAATAGAACTCCTGGGTCAAGTGTCCAGAGCGTGGGCAAGGTCCGGCCGGATCTCGGGGGAGCAGGGGCGGCACGCTGAGCGGTCCGGGAAGGTCCGGGGAGAGGGAGTGGCGGTGCGGGGGGCTCCGCACGGATCCCCGGAATTCAGATACTAGAAACTATTTAGAATGTGGATGTTAGAAGCGATTCGCGGCAGCCGGTGAGCTAGGCCGGCTGGAGTCACGCCAGGCATTGTCCGTTTTCGGGATTCACGGGTCCAAGCAAGATGGGCAGTGAAGGCGGGCTGCTACGGAGCGGATACATGACAGAATATTGGACGTAACTGGCAAACTTGCATATATAAATGATACCTGTCGTATGCAAGTTCTCAGTCTGCATCGATTTGGAACTGAAAGAACACCAATTCCCGCACATGAACAACGTCAGTTGGGAATCGAGGCTAGCGACTCTTTGATTCTCATTCCAGCAGCGCAAACGCCCAGAACCCCATTCCGGAGGCGACGGCGGCAAACTGCCGGCCTCCGACCATGAACGTCATCGGCGATGCCTTCCAGTCCTGATTGGCTTGGAAGTGCCACAGGGGCTCTCCGGTCTCAGCGTCAAGGGCGGCGGAGGCGCCACTGTCCTCCCCGAAGAGCACCAAACCGCCGGTGGTGGAAAGGACGCCTGAATAGGTCGTAGAGGCCCCGGTCTGGGGGCAGTTCCAGACGATCTCGCCAGTCTGAATGTCCAGCGCCCGAATATGGCGCTGGTTGGGAGATCCATCTGCGAGGCGGAACGCCCCGCCCAGCCACGACGGCGCGCGCTGCCACGGCGTGCCGCCCTTGATATAGAGCACGCAGGACTCGTGGACCATCATGTAGAACAACTTCGTTGCCGAACTGTAGGCCGAGGCCCACCAGTTGGTAGCGCCGCGGATCGCCGGGCATACCGCGCTGCCCTCCACGGTGGGGTCACTTCCCCGACGGACGATTGGGCGACCGTTCTCGTCCAACCCATGGGCCCAGGTCTGCTCGATAAACGGTTCGCCTAGCAGGAACTCACCCGTGACGCGATCCAGAACGTATAGGAAACCGTTGCGGTTGGCCTGCACAAGGAGCTTGCGCGGTTCGCCTCGGAATTCCTCGTCAACCAGCAGCAATGGCTCTTGAGCGTCCCAATCGTGGGTGTCGTAGGGAGAGAACTGGAAGTACCACAGAAGCTCACCAGTCTGCGGCGTCAGGGCTAGCACTGAGATTGTGTATGAGTTGTCGCCGGGCCTGCGGTCGCCGTTGAGATCCGGACAGGGATTGCCTGTCGGCCAATAGAGGATATTGAGTTCGGGATCGTAGCCGCCGGACTCTGGGCCCGCGATTGGTGCGCTTGCCGTCGCCCGCGTGGCACAGTACGCAGTTGTTGACGAAGACATCCGATCCAGTGCTGGTAGGCTGCCGACCGGCAGAGTTCAGCCTGAGCGCGAGCAGGCAGAGGGCAATGAAGACCATTCGCTGCAAGTTGCCGCAGATGGAATACCGTTGGCCCGCAGAGGACCGCAACCCACGGTGAGAGCGCCTCATTGGATCCCGGTTCAGTTCAAATCGCAACCACCCAGATTCTCTTCTAGCTCAATGGGAAACAGCGACTTACACGCGATGAGGTGCTCGCGAACCGGACACTAGTGAGGTTCGATAAGGAATCCTCAGAGTTCCGATGCCGTCCAATCACCCTCATCGGACACCGCGGTCGGGCAGCGGTGAACTGATCGAGCATTCTGTCTGTCCGTCTCGTCAATCTATTGTGGGGCGGTGCGTCGCACTGTAGCGACCAACGGTCTCAGCCTGCAAGCAAGCCCCGCATGAAGGCGTGCTCGCGGAAAATCTGCATCCGGGATCTTGCGGCGGGACGAATCGGGGCGTAGGTCGGGATGGGCAGGTGGATGGTGTCCTTCAGATTGTCACGGCGAACAACCGTGTGATAAAATGTCAGACGATGCACTTTAAAGACCGACGTTAAGTCACATGGCTGGCATAGGACGGAATTCGCAGGGCGATCGGGCGGTCGAGTTGCTCAAGCATCATGGTGCCATGCGTCGTAGCGAACTGAGTGCGGCAGGCGTGCACCCGCAAACGCTCGCGCGGCTGGTCGAGGACGGGAGCCTCATCCGCGTCACCCGCGGACTCTATCAGCTCGCCGACGCCGACATCACTACGCCCCATGCCATGGCCGAGGTGGCGAAGCTGGTGCCGAAAGGGGTCGTCTGCCTTATTTCGGCGCTCCGGTTTCACGAGCTCACGCTGCAGATGCCGAGCCGGGTCTGGGTCGCCATCGGCGCAAAGGCGCGAAAGCCGAAGTTCGAGTACCCGGCGATCCGGGTCGTGCGATTCGGAAGCCGGGCGCTTTCGCTCGGTGTGGAGGTGCACCGCATCGACGGCGTGGCCGTGCCGATCTTCAACCCGGGCAAGACTGTGGTCGATTGCTTTCGGTTCAGAAGGCACGTCGGTTTCGACGTGGCGCTCGAGGGTCTGCACAGCGTCATGAAGTCGGAGAAGGCCAAACCGGCGGAGATTGTTCAGTACGCGCGGGAGACGCGCATCTGGTCCGTTCTGAGGCCCTATCTTGAAACGGTGGTCGCCGATGGCGGGTGAGGTGCGGAACATTGCTGCCTCGGTGCGTGCGAGGCTGCAAACCTGGCGCGGGCGAACCGGGCGAGTTTCGAGCGGGTGCTGACGAGATACGCGTTGGAAAGGCTTCTGTTCAGGTTGAGCGAATCGCCGCACAAGGAGCGCTTCGTCCTGAAGGGGGCGATGCTCTACGCCACGTGGCTCGAGGATCCCTTTCGCATGACGCGTGACCTGGATCTGCTTGCGCTCGGGCAGCGCGAAACGGAGCCGATGGTGAAGATCTTCGGGGACGTCTGCGCTCACGAGGTTGAGCACGATGGACTGATCTTCGATGCGGAGCGGATCGTAGGGGAACCGATGCGCGGCGATCTGGCATATGGAGGTTTTCGGTTGCGGACAACGGCCCGTCTCGCGTCCGCCGTGATCCCGCTCCAGATCGATATCGGGTTCGGCGACGTCGTGCACGGCCTTCTATCTAGCCATGGAGGACGAGACTTCGAGATCGTCCTCAAACCCCTGGACGAACTCGGGTATGGTGTCGCGTGGCGTGTGCTTAACAGTAAAGACTTCGGAGTCCCCCAACAACGCCGTCGCGTCTACGTTGTTGCCATCCATAGAGATCGGGGAGGTCCCGGAAAAGTACTTTTTGAGCCCAAATGCGGCGGTTGGAATACTGCGAAGAGTCGACCAAATGGGAAGAAAGCTCCCTCCCTCTTTCAGACGATCATTGGAAATTCTCGCGAAGGGCCCCTCGTAAAGAGCATTGCGCACTGCATCTACGCAGAGTCCGCACGACACACAGGCACGGATTGGTCCCGGAATTACGTCTGGTATCCGGACGGCCGCGTGCGGAGGCTGACTCCAGTCGAGGTTGAGCGGGCGCAGGGCTTTCCCGACAACTGGACATTGCCGCGGGTGGTTGAAGAGAAGCAGGCAAGGCGAATCGACAGCCTCCGATACCATGCAATCGGCAATGCGGTGACCCCACCGGTCGCCGAATGGGTTGGAATGAGGTTGGCGACCGTCATGGCTACGCACGATTCGGAACATCTTCAATACTTGAAAAACGACCGGGAGCTCCGGCTATCTGCTTGAGGTGGATGCCTGCGCACGGGGGCGCACCACAAGTCCTTGCCCTGGTCGAACTCCAGGCATTGACACCCCCGGCAGCGGCGGAATCCGGGCCTTACGGATTCGCCGGCAATCGAGCCTCGCGCTCCTGAGGATCCAGGCTTTCCGGTTTCGGCAAGAAGGGGCTCGCCGGTACTCTGGCATGCCGCCGGGCCACCCAAGGCGTGGCCCCCCAACGACGAGTCGTCAGATTGTTGCTGCGGTAACGGGCAGGCCTTGCGCCTTGTCGCCGTCCACGTTGTCCTTCAAGACGCATTCCGAGGCACCCGCCATCCTGTCCAGACGATCCATCACAGCGCTTGCGGGAAACGTAAACACCCAGAAGCCGGCGACGTGCCTCAGGCGGAAGATGGGGAGCGTGCCGGCGGCATTCGCGCGCACCCAACCGGCCGAAGGTCTTGCTTCTTGCGCTCCAATCCTTCTCAGCCTATTCCCGCTATCGGCGAGGCCCAGAAGCACCGTGCAGTAGCACTTCGAGAATTTGGGATCCGGGCGTGAAGGCCACAGACCCGTTGTCGCGTTGGGATGAATTGACTGACGGCGTGCAGTCTTGGTCCTAGCCATCCAGAAAGGTCTTGATCCTCGATCCGAGCGTGCGCCGATCCTTCATTTCGCACTCCCAGATCACGAGCACGTCCCAGCCCACTGCTCGTAGCCCGTGCAAGCTCGCAACGTCGCGCTCCTTGTTCCGCTCGATCTTTGCAGCCCAATAGGCTGTGTGCGTCCGAGGCACATGGGCCTTCCTGCAGTCATGACCGTGCCAGAAGAATCCGTGCTCGAAGATGAACTGCCGAGCGGCAGGCGTAGAGGCCCCGGATCGGCTCGGAAACGGAGCCTGCCGGGTGCAGGCGGACGCCGGGCAGGAGGCGCCCCCTCACGGACTGCGTCAGCCCCGGTGCCAGGGGTTCCGTGCCGGGCCCACCCGACCGGTCGGGGTCGGGCGGGATCCCGCCCCTGTTTGCCGGGATTCTCCCTGCGTCGATCTTCCCCTTCGGCCACCCCTGGCGGCATTTACCGAGGGACAGGAGAGTGGAGTCGGTCGCCGACCGCACTTTGCCGTCCCGCGCCTGTACGGCACGCATCGGTTGACCCAAGCGGAAGCGGAGCGGGGGGCGGGCGGTGCGTCCTGCGTGCACCGGAACGGCAAATCGCGACTCCGCTTGCGGAGGCGCCAATGAGCTGCGGATCTTGATATGTCGAATCCAAATAAGGATCTCTCCGTAGTAAAACCGGGCCGATATCCGAGCGTTTTCAATGAGAGCACCGCTCTATCTGCATAGAATGAAATTTTAATGTTATTACTATCTGTAAAAATCATAGAAATTTGATATCTACCGTGTAGGCTGGCCTGTAGTTGAAGATATGTGGAGGCTGTCAGCCGGAGAGTCGCCCCTTCGCACGCGATCCGAGAAGAAGGCGGCAATGGTGATACGTGATCTGCGGGGTCGCTTGCAGCGCGACCGACGTCCTTGGGACTGCGTTCGGGGCTGTGCGGCTCCAGCGCCTGAGCCTGGTCCGGAAGGGCCCGGAGCCGCTGGCCCGCGCACCCGATCTGCGACCCCGGGCGGGGAGCTGCCCATGCGACGGACCGGCCGCGGCGCGAGCGCTGGCGGTGCCCTCGCCACCGCGGGCACGGTCCCGGAGGCGGGCCGACGGAACTAGAACGGCCGAACCGGCTTGGAGCCGGGGCGGATGCCGGATAGGAAGATCCCATGACCTCAGGTCCTGAGTCGAACTGCACGAGGCGCTTGGCGCGCGGTGCGCTTACCTTGGCAGGTGCCGTCCTGCTCGCGCTGCTCGGCGCCGCCTCTGCCGCCGCCCAGATTACCGTCACCCTGGTCAGTAACACCAGCCGAACGCGAGGAATCGCGGAATTTCTAAATCTCGACTACGCGCAGGCCTTCACCACCGGTCGCCACATTCATGGCTACACGCTGACCGGCATTGACATCGAAGTGTGGGTCGCCAACAGTCCAACCCAGGTCAACACCGTGGCCATCTACACGGCCTCCGGTGGCCGTCCGGGCACTTCGCTCGGCACGCTCGCGGCCCCGTCGAGTTTCACCGCCAACGCCCTGAACTCCTACACGACGACGGGCATCGATCTGACAGCCAGCCAGACCTATTTTGTGGTGATTGACGGTCGAACCGCCTCGAACCAGCTGAGGCTTTCGAGCGTCAACGACGAAGATATTGGAAGTCAGCCCCACTGGAACATTGACGACGCAAGCCTCAACCGGGAACCGGGTTCAACTTCTTGGTCGACAGTCAACCAGCGGCTGACGAACTTGGAGGGGCGGACGATCAACAACAAGGCGCTCATGATCGCCATCAAGGGCTATGCCAAGGGTGGGCCCGACAACATGGCTCCGATGTTCAGCATGGGAACGTTCAGCTTTTCCCTCGAGGAGAACACCGCCGGGGGCCAGAACGTCGGCACTCCCGTGACGGCCACGGATTCGAACGACGACACGGTGAGATACAGCCTTGAGGGCACCGACGCGGACTCCTTCGACATCGTCTCCACGACTGGGCAGATACGGACGAGGCCGGGCGTGACCTATGACTACGAGGTCCAGAGCTCCTACTCGCTGGCAGTAAGAGCCTCGGATCCCTTTGCCGGCACCGTGGTCGCGGTGACAATCAGCGTCACGGACGTGGACGAGCCGCCGGCGGTCCCGGCCGTGCCGACCGTGACGCGGACCGGGAGCCCCACCAGCCTTGACGTGTCCTGGGCTGCGCCCGCCAACACGGGGCCGCCGATTACCAGCTACGACCTGCAGTACCGGGAGGGGACCAGCGGCGATTGGCTGGACGGGCCGCAGGACGTCAGCGGCACCTCGACGACCATCGGCAGCCTGACGTCCGCGACGATGTACCAGGTCCAGGTGCGCGCGAGCAATCTGGAGGGCGACGGCGGGTGGTCGCAGCCCGGCTCCGGCCAAACGAGATCGGAGGTCAACCTCGCCCCCGAGTTCGACCCGGCCGCGGTCACTCTCAGCATGGCCGAACTCACGCCCGCCGGGCAGGACGTCGGCACCCCCGTGACGGCCACGGACCCCGAAGACGACGAGCTGTCGTACAGCCTCGGGGGCACCGACGCGGACTCCTTCGACATCGACTCCGGGTCGGGCCAGATCCGCACCGTGGAGGGCGCCGTCTACGACTACGAGACCAAGACCTCCTACTCGCTGACCGTCACCGCCAGCGACCCGTTCGGGGCCAGCGCCAGCGCCAGCGTGACCGTCAACCTCACCGACGTCACGCTCGAGCCCCCGCCGGCCCCCTTCCGGCCGGGCGTGGTCCCCACGCCTGGCACCATCGACTCCCTGTCCGTCTACTGGGGTCCGCCCGACAACGCAGGACGTCCCCCTGTCACCGGCTACGACGTCCGCTACGGGGTACCACCTTTCCTATTATTCGGAAGCATTGAATGGCAGGACGGCCCACAGGGCGTCTCCGCCACCACGGCCACCCTGCCCGGTCTCGATGCCGGAACGTTCTACTACGTGGCGCTCCGCGCGGTCAACGCGGACGGGCCGGGAGCCTGGTCGGAGGCCGTTTCTACCAGAACCTTTAGGCAGTCGGCCAAGATTACTGCGGGGGAAACATACATACCCCCGGAACTGGCTTTCGGCGACAGATACCGCCTGCTCTTCGTCGGGTTCGACGAACTTTTAGCGGCCTCGAGTTCCTTGACGAGTGATTACAACTCCAAGGTGCAATCGTTCAGTGGCCGATCGGGTGTTGGCGGAATTGTTTATGCGGTTCGTTCCCTGTTCAGGGCCCTGGTCAGCACCCGGCACGCGGACGCCAGGCTGAATACCGGCACCACCTACACGGACGACGACAAGGGCGTGCCCATCTACTGGGTGAACGGCGGCAAGGTCGCCGACGACTACGAGGACTTCTACGACGGCGACTGGGACGACGAGATCGGCGCCAGGAACGAGTTGGGCGAATTGCAGACGGTCGAGGAGGGCGTGTGGACGGGCAGCGGCCACGACGGCACCGAGCTCTTCGAGGGGTCGGTATCGCGGGCGCTCGGTGAGAGCCAGGCGGGCTACGGCGCGCCCGGCTCCGCGGCCCCGGACGCGGGCCCCCTCTACAGCGGCATGGTCGCGGACAGCACCGAGGAGCGCCGCCTGTACGGTATCACCGAGGTCCTGCAGTTCATCGCCCCGTTGCTGGCCGGCAACGATCTCAGTGCCGAACCCCCTGCGAGCGGAGATTCGGACACCTCAGCCGGGAGGTCCCAGGCGTTCACCACCGGCGGCAACCCCCACGGCTACGACTTCGGCGGCATCGCCGTCGGCTACGAAGATTCGGAAAGGGACCCCTTCACGGTCGCTCTCTACACCGCGAACGAGCAGGGGCACCCGCAGACCCTGGTTGCGTCGCTGGAGGCCCCCGACTATTTCCATCCGGAGTTGGTGACAACGGAAACGTACTTCTCGCCTCCCTCCGAGATCGTTCTCGACCCCGACACCACCTACGTGGCGGTCCTCCGGCCCGCAACGGACGGGACGGACGTGGAGCTGCGGGCCAACGCCTCCGACGACGAGGATACGGAGAGCCTTCCGGGCTGGAGCATCGCCGACACCTTCGCGATCGAGAGCGGGGGCAACTGGCAGGCCGACGCCGACGGCAGGGCGCTGGTGATCGAGGTGCGGGGAATCGTCAAGACGGGCCCGCCCGGCAAGCCCACCGGCCTCGCAGCCAGCGCCGTGGGCCGCTACCGCCTCGACCTGTCCTGGACCGCGCCCGAGTTCGACGGCAACCTGGACATCACCGGCTACCGCATCGAGGTCTCCTCCGACGGCGGCACGAACTGGACCGACGTGGTCGCCGACACCGGCTCGATCCTCACCGCCTACCAGCACCAGCCGCTGCCCTCCGGCAGCATGCGCCGCTACCGCGTCTCCGCCATCAACTCCGCCGGCGCCGGCGAGCCCTCCGACCCCGCCGACGGCGCCACCAATCCCAACCAGATCCCGGCGTTCCCCGTCCCCTCCGCGACCGTCTCGGTCGGCGAGAACACCCCGGCCGGCACGAATATCCCTGGCGCGGGCCGGACCGCCACCGACCCCGACGGCGACACCCTGGCGTACAGCTTCCTGACCACCGGAGGCTCGGACTACCAGCACTTCGCCATCAACGAGTCGACCGGCCAGGTCCGGACCCACGGCCCCCTCGACTACGAGACCCGCAGCAGCTATTCGGTCACGGTCCGCGCCGCCGACACGGAAGGGGCGGTCGGCGCAATCGCCTACACCATCGAGGTCACCGACGTGGACGAGCCGCCCGACGCCCCCGCCACGCCCGCCGTCTCGGCGGTCCCGATCGCGGACGTGCTCAACCCCCAGTACCGCCTGCGGGTTTCCTGGAGCGCCCCGGCCAACGCCGGCAGGCCCCCCATCAGCGGCTACGACGTGCAGTACAGGCAAGGCACCGCAGGGGGCTGGAGCAACGGCCCGCAGGGCGTGTCCGCCACCGAGACCATCCTCGACGGCCTGGCGGAGGACACCGCCTACCAGGTCCAGGTGCGCGCCTCCAACGACGAGGGCGACTCTCCCTGGTCCTCCCCGCCCGGGTCCGGCCGCACCAACAGCCGCGACAACAGCGCCCCCGTCTTCGCGCAGCCCTCCGTGGTCCTCACCGTGGCCGAGAACACCCCCGCCACCCGGGCCATCGGCAGCCCTGTCGCCGCCACCGACAGCGAGAGCGACGACGTCGCCTACTCTCTCGAGGGCACCGACGCGTCCTCCTTCTCCGTCGACCCCTCCACCGGACAGGTCCGCACCCAGGCTCCCCTCGACTTCGAGACCCGGTCCTCCTACGCGTTCCTCGTGCGGGCCGAGGACGACCGCGGCGCGAGCTCGACCGCCGCCGTCACGGTCGAAGTCACCAACCTCATCGAGCTCCCCGCAGCCCCGGCCCCGCCCACCGTGACGGCCGCCTTCCGCAGCGACACCAGTCTCGACGTGGCCTGGACGGAGCCGGCCAACCCGGGCCCGCCGATCACCTCCTACGACCTGCAGTACCGCGAGGGCTCCTCCGGGGGCTGGACCAACGGCCCGCAGAACGTCACCGTCACCATGGCGAGCGTCAGCGGGCTGGTCACCGGCACCGCCTACCAGGTCCAGGTCCGCGCCTCCAACGCCGACGGCGACGGCCCCTGGTCCCAGCCCGGCACCGGCTCGACCAACACCGTGGGCAACCGCCCGCCCGCCTTCGCCCGCTCCTCGGCCACCTTCGACATCCCCGAGAACAGCCCCGGCGGCCTCGTCGTGGGCACCCCGCTGACCGCCACCGATCCCGACGAAGCGGAGACTCTCGAGTACTCCCTGGTGGGCGCCGACGCCGCCTCGTTTGACATCGAGGCCGACACCGGCCAGATCCTTACGCGCTCCGGGGCCGACTACGACTACGAGGCCCGCAACCGCTACGAGCTCGCCGTCAAGGCCGACGACGGCTTCGGCGGCAGTGACACCGTCGACGTCACGATCCGCCTGACCGACGTGCGCGAGCCGCCGCCGGCTCCTGGCCCGCCGGACCTGGAGCCGGTGTTCGGGAGCGCGACCAGCCTGGCGGCGAGCTGGCAGCGCCCGGCGACCCCGGACCGCCCGCCCGCCACCAGCTACGACCTGCAGTACCGCCTGAGCGGCGACACGACGTGGCGCAACGGCCCGCAGAACCGGCCCGCCGCCATCGCCGAGATCACGGGCCTGGAGGCGGGAGCGACCTACGAGGTGCAGGTCCGCGCCACCAGCGCCGAGGGCGACTCGGAGTGGTCGCAGCCCGGTTTCGGCACCACGCACGCCCTGGCGGTGCGCGTGTCCCAGGCACCGGCCCGGCACGACGGCAGCGCCCCCTTCACGGTGCAGTTCCAGTTCAGCGAGAAGATCGCGATTACCGACGAGGACGAGTTCCGCGACCATGCGGCCAGCGCCTCCGGCGGCAGCCTGACGGCCGCCCGGCGCGTTTCCGGAAACGTGTGGGAGGTGACCCTCCAGCCCGACTCGAACGCCGCCTTGGTCGTCTCGCTGCGCAGCGGCGGGAACTGCGCCGGCACGGGGGCGCTGTGCACCGCCGGGGGCGCCCCGCTGTCCCACGACCTGGACCACGCCGTGCCGGGGCCGGACACTCCGATCCTCAGTCTCCGGGCCCTCGCCTCGGCGGTGGACGAGGGCTCCCCGGCGCTGTTCGAGCTGCGCCGCGACGGGGCGCCCCTGGACGACCCGCTCACGGTCTCGCTGGAGGTGCAAACCGACGGCGACCTGTTCTCCGGCTCTCCCCCGACGACGGCGACCTTCCCGTCCGGAGTGGCGACGGCCGTGCTCACCGTCGCGACCGTGGACGACGCGGCGGCCGAGCCTAGCGGCTACATCCTCTACCGGCTGGAGCCGGACCTAGGTCCGTCGCCCCTGTATGTGCCCGGCGCGGCGAACGAGGCGGCCGTGCGGGTGCGCGATAACGACGGCGGGGACCCGCCTCCGCTCCCGCCGCTGAAAGGCGCGCAACGGGCCGCGAGCGGCGCTTCCTCCTCATCCGGTCGCAAGCCCCAGCCGCTGCAGCTGGCGCTCTGGACCGACCGGCTCGGCTACGTAGCCGGCCAGTCGGTGCGGCTCTATCGCACGCTCCACCCGCACGACGACCGCGGCCGCTACCGCACGTTCGTCTACCTGGAGAAGGCCGGCGGCGGCGAGCGGCGCTACCTCGCCCCGATCGACGGCGAGGGCACGCTGCGCGCCGAGGCCGTCGACCATCGCGGCATCCCCGCCTGGGCCTCCACGGCCCGCACGCTCTTCCCCGCCGAGAAGGCCCTCGTGTGGGAGGGGCCCGCTCCGGAGGTCGGCCTCTGGCGGTTCGTCCTGGACCTGCGACCGGAGGGGGCGGCCGGCCCGGAGGACGAGATCGACGAGCAGCTGGAGGCCAGCCGCGGCATCCGGCGGGCCTGGGCCAGCTTCCCCGTCGCCCGCCATGGCCGGCTGCTCAACCGGCGGGACTTCGACCGCGAGGTCCGGTCCGACATGACCCTGACCCCGGACTACCTCTACTTCCTGGGCCACCAGCTGTTCGTGCGCGACGGTGCCACGCTGACCATCGAGCCCGGCACCGTGATCAAGGCCTGGGGTCGCCACGCGGCGATCATCGTTGAGCAGGGCGGGAGGATCGTCGCCGAGGGGACCCGTGCCGCACCGGTGGTGCTGACCTGCAGCCTGGCGGTCGGGAAACGGGAGCCGGGCTGCTGGGCCGGGCTGCGCATTCTCGGCAGGGCCCCGGTGACGCGCCTGGAGGGCGTGGCGGACGGCGTCCTGCCCGCGGACCGGCCGGTCTACGGCGGCTCCGACCCCCGCGACTCCAGCGGCAGCCTGCGCTATGTGCGGGTGGAGTTCGCGGGAGCGGGCGCGGAACCCGGCTCCGCGGCCCCGGCCGTCGGCCTGTACGGGGTCGGCGACGGCACGGTCATCGAGCACCTCCAGTCCCACGCCAGCGGGGGTCCCGGCATCGCCTTCTCCGGCGGCACGGCCTCCTGCGACCATTGCGTGGCCAGCGGTTCGGGGGCTGCCGGCTTGGCCTGGGAGCGCGGCTGGCTCGGGTCCGCATCCCATCTTTTCGTCCAGCACGGCCGCGGGGGCACGGAGGGCATCGACGGGGCCGGCGACGAGCAGGGCTGGGACCTCGAGCCGCGCTCTCTGCCGGCGCTTTCCCACGTCACCTTGGTGCATGCCTATCCCTACGGCAAGCGCGAGAGGAAGGCCGCCGGCCTGCGCCTGCGCACCGGCAGCGGCGTGCGGGCTGCGGACCTGCTGATCACCCCCTTCCGCGGCGGCGCGATCGCCGCGGGCCCGCGCGCCACCCTGCTGTTCTCCGAGGGCGAGAGCTCCGTCGCCAGCTCCCTGTTCTGGCTGAACGGCATCCGCCAGGTCCCCGGGCGGCTGCGCGAGCAGGTCGGCTCGGGCATCGAGTTCCTCAACCGCAATCCCATGCTGCGCGACGTGCGCTACGCGCCCAACCCGGATCCCCGCCCGAAGGCCGGCTCCAAGGCGCTGAAGCCGCGCGAGGCCGAGGAGTCGAACGGCCGGGTCGAAGGATCGAGCGAAGGGCCTGACGGGCGGGAAGCCGAAGGGCCGGAGCAGGGGGAGCCGAAGGCGCCGAACTACATCGGCGCCTTCGGCCAGGACTCCAACTGGCTCGAGGAGTGGACCTTGTTCGGGTCGGAGGCCGACTATGACACGACGGGGGAGGATGACGGCGACAATAACTAGAGCCAGCACTGCCCGGACGGCCGTCGCCGCGACCCTGCTCGCGACGACCCTCTCGATCGTCCCGCCACTCCTCCGGGCCCAGCCGGCGGAGTCCGCGGCCTCCCGCGGCACGGGTCCGGAATCCCCCGTCCCCGGCGGGAACAGTGGCCTGCCTGGAGTTGCTGCTGTCGACCTGCAGAGGCAGATCAACGACCTCCGCAGCGATCTGCTGGACGAACGCGAGCGGCGCATCGTCCGCGTGCGGGAAGCCAGCGGCTTCGTGTTCGCGGTACTGGCTGCACTGATCGGCGTCGGGGGCATGTGGGCCCATGCGAAGTTCCGCACCATTGCGACAGAGGCGAGGTTCGGCGCCGCCGTGGCCCGGGCCGTCGCAGCCGGGCACCCGAACCTGATCCCGCAGTCCGAGGCTCCGCTCGACGCGTCTGGCCAGCCGCCCTGGCCGCTTCCCCGGCTGCTTCTCGCATCACCGGCGGTCGATCCTGGGGCGGCGCCCGGCGATGACCGCCCGAATCGTCCGCGCACCGAGCACTGGACTTCAAACGGGAACCGGCTCAATGATGCAGCCTTCCACCCGGGCGTCCCCGGGGACGCCGCCGCCGAGCAGGAGCGGTACGAGGACATGGCCGCTGATTGCACCGAAGCTATCCGCCTCTCGCCAGATGACCCGCGACTCTACCTCGAGCGAGGCACCGCGCTCTCCGGGCTTCAGCGGCACGAGGAAGCCGTGGCCGACTATGACCGGGCCATCGAACTCGATCCGGAGAACGCTGCGGCATACCTCAGCCGCAGCGTTGCATACGCCGAACTCGAACGCCACGACGAGGCCCTCGCCGACTACGAGCGTTTAGTAGAGCTGGACCCCGGACTGGCCGGAACATCGATCTAGGAGCTAGAGCCCGCGTGACCCCGGCCGGTGCAAGCACGTTTGGAACGGGCCCGCGCCTCGCTGCGAGGCGCCCGGGCTTGGCTAGGGATACGGGGCCGGCGCTCTGGGATGCGTCGTGCCCGGTGGGCGTCGGTTCCGGTCAGACCCGCTGCAACCGCCGCTGCGGTCCGGGCTTCCGCAGTGCCCGTTCCTGGCAGGGGGACAGCCCCCGAGGAGGCCTGCCGCAACGCCGGACGCTGAAGGGTTGGCAACCGCATGTCATTGAACTCGGGATTCGGTGGTTGAGGCCCTGTTCGGGCGGGACTCGAGGTGACCGGTGAAGCAGGAAGCACGCGGCCGGGTGCTCGGTCAGACCGATTTGCTGATCGAGGGTGCGCAGCCACGGGATACCGCCGCCGGAGGGTATGACGCGTGTTTCGGGGTGGGACGTAAATTGCTGATAACAGGTGGATTGCTATGATGACTCATCTCGCTTCGCCCCCTTTTGGCGAGCTATGCGGGCCAGTCACTTGGCAGACGCTTGGGGACTACGCGAACTGGGCGGCCTGGGACTGACCGGAATGAAAAATGGGGTGAAGGCACTCAAGGCGCAAGTGGGAGCGCTGAACGCGCAGGTTCAGGCGCTTAAGGATTGCCTTGCCAGGCTCAGCCGGGCCACCCTGCGCGTCAGCGAGAGCCTCGACATCAATACGGTTCTGGAAGAATCCGTGGAGAACGCCTGTGCGCTTACCGGCGCTCGCTACGGCGTGATCACGGCCTTGGACGACTCGGGGCAGATCCCGGGATTCGTGACGGCGGGCTTCACGGTGGAAGAGCAGCAGCAGCTCGCGGATTTCCCGGGGCGCTGGGAACTCTACAAGTACTTGCGCCAGCTGCCGGGCCCCCTGAAGCTGAAGGACCTGTCGGCCCACATCAAGTCGTTGGGGATTCCCGGCGAGCTGCCGGGCGGTAACGGGCCGCTCAAGACGTTTCTCGCGGCACCGATGCGGCACGGCGGCGCTCACGTGGGGAATTTCTTCCTTGGTGGGAAGGAAGCCGGACAGGAGTTCGACAGCGAGGACGAGGAGATCCTGGTCTTGTTCGCGTCGCGGGCGGCGACAGCGATTGCGAACGCGCTCAGACACCGGGACGAGCAGCGGGCCAAGGCCTATCTGGAGGCACTGGTCGACACCGCCCCCGTGGGAGTGGCTGTCTTCGATGCCAGGACCGGCGCTGTGGTTTCCATGAACCGCGAGGCGCAGCGCATCGTCGGTGCACTGCGCGAGGAAGGTGGTTCGGCCGAGCAGCTGCTGGACGTGCTGACAGTCCGCCGGGCCGCAGGCCCGGAGTTCTCCCTCCAGGAGCTCTCCCTGTCGCAGTTGCTGAGTCCGGCCACGACCGTACGCGCAGAGGAGATCGTCCTGCAGGTCCCAGACGGCCGCAGCGTCACCACGCTGGTCAACGCCACGCCGATCCGTTCGGAAGGCGGCGAAGCCGAGTCGGTGGTCGTGACGCTGCAGGACATGACGCCCCTCGAGGAGCTGGAGCGCATGCGGACCGAGTTCCTGGGCATGGTGAGCCACGAACTCAGGGTCCCGCTGACCTCGATCGCGGGTTCGGCCGACACGGCGCTGAAGGAGGCTTCGGAGCTCGACCCGGCCGAAGTGATCCAGTTCTTCCGGATCATCAGCGAGCAGGCCGCCCGCATGGGCTCGCTGATCACGGACTTGCTGGTCGCCGGCCGCATCGAGACCGGAACGTTGTCGGTGAATCCCCGGCCCGCCACGTTGACCCGATTGGTCGACCAGGCCCGGAGCACGTTCCTCAGCGGCCGTGGCCGGCATCGCATTGAGATCGACCTCCCGCCGGACCTGCCGGGGGTCCTCGCGGACCGGCTCCGGATCGTGCAGGTCCTGGGCAACCTGCTCTCGAACGCGGCCCGCCACTCGCCGGATTCGCGCCCCATCCGGATCTCCGCGGTCAGCGAGGGAGCCCATGTTGCGGTCTCGGTCGCCGATGAGGGCACGGGCGTGCCGCCCGAGCGGCTGCCCTACCTGTTTCGGAAGTACCCTCGTTCGCAAAGCGCGGATCCCGGGCAGGGGCTCCGCGGATCCGGGCTGGGTCTGGCCATCTCCAAGGGACTGGTGGAAGCGCACGGGGGTCGCATCTGGGCCCACAGTGAGGGCCCGGGGCGGGGCACGCGGTTCACCTTCACGATCCCGGCTACCGAACAGCCAGCGGAGGATTCCGGGAAAGCTGCGGCCGAACCGCCGAAGACGCTAACGGAACGCACGCGCGTTCTCGTCGTGGACGACGACCCGATCACGCTGCGGTGCGTGCGGGGCGCTCTCACCGAGGCCGGGTACGAGCCGGTCGTGACCGGTGACCCGGGCGAAGTGACCGACCTGATGCAGACGAGCCGGCCCGAACTGGTCCTGCTGGACCTGGTGCTTCCCGGCACGGACGGAATCGAGCTCATGTCGCGGATTCCGGCGCTGTTAGAGATCCCGGTCATCTTCCTGTCGGGATACGGTCGGGACGAAACGATCGCCCGGGCCTTGCAGGCAGGAGCCAATGACTACATCGTCAAGCCCTTCTCCCCGACCGAGCTGGTGGCGAGGGTGTCGGTGGCGTTGCGCGAGCACCGGGTCGCGCCGCCGCCCTACAGGGTGGGAGCCCTGGAGGTCGACTACGCGGCACGACGGGTGAGCGTGGGCGGCCGGCCGGTGCGCCTGACTGCCACCGAATACCGCCTCTTGCACGAACTCTCTGTCAGCGGCGGGCAGGTGCTGCCCCACGACACCTTGCTGCGCCGGGTATGGGGCGAGCCGGACGGAAAGGATTCCCGGCTGGTCCGTCCCTTCATCAAGACCCTGCGCCGGAAGCTGGGCGACGACGCCAGGGACCCTGCCTATATCTTCACCGAGTCCGGGGTCGGCTATCGCATGCCGAGACCTGACGGTCGGTGAGCGTGCGTCCCAGCTGCCGCAAGCGGTTCGGGGTCACGCGGCAATCCCACTCACCGGAGGCCGACCGGGCCGGCGGGAACCAGCCCGTAGGGCCGGTAGCCCGCCCACCACCTGTTCCCGGGTGACGGTGGATGACACTTCGCACCGCTTGACCAGAACGACAGTCCGGTTCGTCGGCCTGGAGGCTGCCCGGTGCTCGCTTCTGCGACGCCGGTCCTCGAACGCGAGGGTCCTGGGCATCACCGCGATAACAACGGCCATGGCTTCCTGGGAGGTCGGCGAGTGCACGGCCATACTCCATGCATACAGGAACGCTCGGAAGACAGCCAGTCCCTTGCCTAACTTCTTGTGCGTGAGGTTACGCCCCGGAATGAAGAATCCGGAATGATGCTGACAAGGTTCCTCTGGATGGATGACAGAATCAATGGCCTGGATTCAAGACTCAGGCTTGTCGAGCAGAATCAGGCCGTGCTTCTGGAAAGAGCCAAGCACCTGGAGCCTGTCGCTGCCATGACAGAGTAGAACCCCACCACTACCCCGCATCCTGTGGCATGGCCACTCTCCCGCCGACAGTATTAGTTAGCGGGGGGCTTGCGCTCTTGGGTCAGTGGCCCTTATCGCTGGAGTCCAACGTCACCTACGGATGGGGGTTCCAGATCGTCCTGCCCGGCTACCGTCAGCCCGTCCAGGCCATCGAGTGGACCGAGGTCCTCGATGCGGCTCCCTCCGACATGTACCAGAACCAGCGACGCAACACTCCTCAGCGGTCGCAGGTCGCGCACGGCACTGCCGCGCAAATCCAGTCGTCGCAAGCCGTCCAGGCCCGCAAGCGGCGCCAGGTTGCCGACGGCGGTTCTCGCGAGACCGAGATCCTCCAGTCCCCGCAGCCCCGAGAGCGGGCGCAGCTCGGACAGCCGGTTCCCGTCCAGGCGCAACGTCCGCAGCCGCTCCAGCCCGGCCAGCGGCTGCAGGTCCCGCACCCGGTTGGCTCCCAGGTCCAGCGTCTCCAGCCCCCTCACCGACGCCAGCGGCCACAGGTCCGCAATGCCGTTGCGATCCGCCCGCAGCACCGCCAGGCGAGGCAGTCCGGCCAAGGGCCGCAGGTCCTCGACGCGGTTGTCGCCGATGTCCAGCTCCGTCAGGCCCGCCAGTGCGGCCAGCGGCTGCAGGTCGTCAAGCAGGTTGTGCCGGACCGACAGCCGCCTGAGCCCCGCCAGCGCCGCCAGCGGGCGCAGGTCCAGGGCCGCGCCGTCCAGGTTCAGGGACTCCAGGGCCGGCAGCAGTGCCAGCTGCCGCAGGTCCGCCAGCGGGTTGAAGCCCAGGTCGAGCTCCTTCAGGCCCGTTGCCGCCTCCAGCCCGGCCAGGTCCCGCACCCCAAAGTTCCGCGCGCTGAGCGATGCCAGCCCGGCCAGCTCGCCCGCACTCACCGTCTCGCCGGGGGCCTTGCCCAGGGCCGCGCGGATCACCGCCCCCAGGGCCGGGTCGGCAATCACCGGCAGGCTGCCCGGCGCGCCGGCGTGGCCCCGGGCCTGTTCCGCCGCAAGGCTGGCGCCAGTTGCCGGAATACGGTAGGCCCGCACCTCGCGGCCTTCCCAGCCGGTCCACAGCAGGGTCCCGCCGCCCGACCACATCCCGGTCGGGTCCGCGTCCGTCCCGGACACCTCCACGTCGCGCTGCGGCACCCGCCGCCCGTCGCCCAGCCGGTACGCGTACAGCCGCTCCCGCCAGTCCGCCACCCACAGCGTCTCGCCATCGGACCACAGCCCGACCGGCATCAGGTTCTCGCCCTTCAGAGGAATGTCGCGGCTCGCCAGGCGCTCTCCGTCCGCCAGCCGGTAGGCCCGCACCCGGTCGCCCAGCCATCCCGCCGCCCAGACCGTCTCCCCGTCCGACCACACCCCCGCCGGGGCTTCCTCCCCCTCCAGCGCCAGGTCCCGCGCCGCCAGCCGCGTACCGTCCGCCAGCCGGTGCGCCCGCAGGCCCCCCTGCAGGCCGGCCACCCACAGCGTCTCCCCGTCCGACCACAGCCCCATCGGCCCCGGCTGGGTCGCCATGTCCCGGCCCGGCTGCCGCTCCCCGTCCGACCGCCGGTAGGCGTACAGCTTCGCGTCCTCCAGGTCCGCCACCCAGGCCGTCTCCCCGTCTGACCAGATCCCGCTCGGCCGGCTGTTCGCCCGCGCCAGCGGGAAGCCTGCCGCCTCCGTCCGCGGCCCGCTGACGGTCGCGCTGACGGCCTCCGCCAGCTTGCTCCCGCCCGCCGTGCAGATCGCCCCGACCGCCGCGCAGTCCGCGGTCGCCGGCAGCGTCAGTGCCACGTCCGCCTTCGAGGACGGCTCCACCGTGATCTCCCAGCGCAGGTTGGATCCGGCCACCAGCCGCTTGGCCTTCCTGACCCTCCCCCCCGTCACCTCGAACGCCGTGTCGCGCAGCGTCCTGAAGCTGAGGTCGGGCTCCCTGCTGAAGCGCAGCTCGAACGTGAACGCGGCTTGACCGTCATGCGTCGCCGGCACCTGCAGGAACTCGGCCGTCAACGGCGGCGACGCCTCGCTCGCTGCTATCGTTACCGTCGCCGAACCGATCTCCGAACCCTCGTGCGAGGCCGTGATCGTGACCGTTTCGGCACCTTCCTCCCCCTGGTCTACCGCAGCGGTCAGTCTCGTTGTCGCCGAATATGCCCGTGCTGCTAGCGTCAGCGTCGCCGGCAAGCCCGTGTAGTCCGCCCCGGACGCCGTGCCGGACACAGTCAGGGCAATCGTCTGCTCCCGCTTGAACCTGATCCGGTTGGTGACTGCCACCGTGACCGTCGCCGACTCACCCTCCGCGATCTCGGCCGGACTGACCGACACCGACAACTCGGAGACCTCGCTCTCCTCCAGCACCACCGAGGCCGAGGACTGCTCCGCCGACACGCTGTAGCCCTCGCCCTCCTGCAGCGTCCACGTCACCGTGATGTCGTCCTCGACGTAGAGGTTGTCGCCGGTCTGGATCCGCTGCCTCACCCTGCTCTGGCCGCGCCGGAATCGCGCTGTCACGGTCGTTGGCCTCCCCCCGTGACTCGTCGCCATGAGCAGCTGGACCTCCAGCTGGCCCACCGTCGGTCCCGTGCGGGACAGCCAGACCTCGCCAGTCGGGCCCATCTGACGCTCTTCGTCCGCGACTATCGACACCACCGGCAGGCTCATTCGCGTGACCGTCACGGTGTAGGTCTTCTTCGTCCCGCTCTCGGCCGTGACAGTGACCGTGATTCGGTTCGCGCCCGCCACCAGGCTCACCTCCGGTCCCGGATCGATCGACACGCTCGCCCCGGAGTGGCTTGGCGTCGCCGTCACCGTTGTCGCCGCGACGGATTCCTCGACGCTCGCCCGATAGGACGTCGTCGCTGCCGAGAACGCCCCGATGTCGATGCCGGACAGGCTCAGGCTGGCCAGCGTCGCGTCGCGCGAGACGGAGTTGATGGTCAAGGTCGCCGAGCCGATCGTCGAGCCCGCGTTCGAAGCCGTGACCGTGACGGTTTCGGCTTCCTCTTCCTCCTGGTCCGCCGCTGCCGTGAGCGTGGCCGTCACCGAGGCTGATCCCGCAGCCAGCGTCAGCGTTGACGGCACACCCGTGTAGTCCGACGCGGACGCCGCGCCGGACGTGGCCAGGGAGATGGCCTGGTCCTCGGCGAACGTCACCTCGTTGGAGATCGCCACCGTCAGCGTTGCGCTCTCGCCCTCGGCGATCGTCTGCGGCTCGGCGGTTACGGTGAACGTCGCCGCGTCGTCGTCCTCCACGGCCACCGTGGCGAGGACGTCCGTGCCGAGGGAGTAGCCGGTACCTGCAATCAGCGTCGCAGTGACTGTGCCGTCCGCCTCCACCACGCTGTCTGCGGAGGTGGGCATGCTCAGCGTCGCGCTGGTCGCTCCCTTCGCGAACGCGACGGAGGACGGCGGCGTGCCCGACAGGACCGAACCGCTCTCCGCCACGTTGACCGCTACGGTCAGGGCCTCGGGTGCTGCAGCGTCGAGGCTCAGAGTGAACGAAGCCGGCGTGCCTTCCGTCACTGGCGTGGTACCCGCCGCGATTGTCGCCACCGGCAGGCCCGCCCGCGTCACCGTCACCGTGTAGGTCTTGATCGTCGCGCCGTCCTCCGCAGTTACAGCGATCGCGATCTCGTTCGCTCCGACGTCCAGGCTCGCCTCCGGCCCAGGGTCAATCGAGACGGTTGCGCCCGGGTGGCTCGCCGTTGCCGTCACCGTTGTGGAGGTGACGGAACTGGCGACGCTCGCCGTGTAGGCGGTCACCGCGCCGGAGAACGTCCCGATGTCGACGTCCGAGAGGCTCAGCGCGCTCAGCGTTGCGTCCCGCGAGACGGACGTGATCGTCACGGTCGCCGAACCAACCGTGGAGCCGCCATGCGAGGCCGTCACCGTCAGCGTTTCGGCCGCTTCCTCCTCCCGGTCCGCTACCGCCGTCAGCCGCGCCGTCACCGAGAATGTGGCCGAGGTTCCGTACGCACTCAGCCGCAGCGTCTCCGGCAGGCCCCTGTAGTCCGACTCCGACGCCGTCCCGGACGCGGCCAGCGTGATCGTCTGCGCCGCCCGGAACCTCACCCCGTTGGTGATCGCCACCGTCAGGGTCGCCGTCTCGCCCTCCGCGATCTCGCCCGGCTCCAGCGTCACCGCGAACTCCGGCGCGTCGTTCTCCTCGAACACCAGCGACGCCGAGCCGCGCTCGCCCGAGACCGCGTAGCCCTCGCCCGCCTGCAACGTCCACGTCACGGTGACGTCGTCCTCGACAATCGTGTCGTCAACGTTCTGGACCCGCCTCGTCACGCTGCGCTGGCCGGGCACGAACCGGACCGTCAGGGTCCGTGCCCTCCTGGACCTGCTCGACGCGAAGAGCACCGGCACCTCCAGCGGCTCCGCTATCGGTCCGGTGCGCGATATCCTGAACCGCCCCAGTTCCGCCTCCGACACGCGCTCCTCGACCGCCGCGATCGAGACCACGGGCAGGCCGCTGCGTGTCACCGTCACCGTGTAGGTCTGCGTCGTCGTGCCGTTCTCGGCGGTGACCGTGACCGTGATCTCGTTCGCGCCTTCTGCGAGGGGCACCTCCGGTCCCGGCCGGATAGCCACGCTCGCGCCGGAGTGGCTCGCCGTTGCCGTCACCGTGGTCGACGCAACCGAGTGCGCGACTTTCGCTTGGTAGGCCGTCACCGTGGGAGAGAACGTCCCGATATCGATCCTGGACAGGCCCAACCCGGCCAGGGTTGCGTCGCGCGACGCGGACGTGATCGTCACCGTCGCGGAACCAATCGCCCCTACCGCTGTGTCCCCGAGGTAGGCCGTGACGGTCAATGTCTCTGCGTCCTCCTCCTCCTGGTCCGGCGAAGCCGCCACGATGACCGATACGGAGGATGTCCCCGCCGCCAGCGTCAGCCTGGGCGGGACGCCGGAATAGTCGGGCCTGGACGCCGTGCCGGAAACGCCGAGGCCGATGATCTGGTCCTCCGCGAAACTCACCCCGTTCGCAATCGCCACGGTCAGGATCGCGGTCTCTCCCTCAGCGATCTCCTGCGGGTCTGCGGATACCGTGAAAATCGGTGCGTCGTCGTCCTCGACCTCGACCGAAGCGGACGACGGCAGGCCCACGAGATAGCCCGTCCCCGCCGATATCGCCACCGTGACGAGACTGTCCGCCTCCACCAAGCTGTCCGCGGCCGTTGGCAGGCTCAGCGTCGCGCTGGTCTGCCCTTGCGCGATCGTCACAGAGCCCGGCGCAGCGCCGGAAAGGGCCGCTCCGCTCTCCGTTGTGCTCACCGATACCGTCAAGGGTTCCGTCGCCGCCCTGCCGAGGGTGACTGTGAACTCCGCAGGCGTGCCCTCGATGACCGGACTTGCGCGGGATGCGATCGTCGCCGTGGGCAACTGCAGCGCCGCCGGGCCCAGGACTCGGACCTCGACGGAGTTGGAGAGTTTCTTGCCCGTCGCCGTGCAAACAGCCCCCGGCAAGTCGCAGTTCCGGTCCCCCGACATGGCGATTTGGACCGCGCCGTTGCCTGCGGGCTGCACCGTGATGTCCCAGGCCAGATTGGATCCCTGGGTACGCCGCCTCGCGCCCTGGACCGTTCCGGCGGTCACCGCAAGCACCCCGTCGCCGAAGTCTCGATAACCGAGCGAGACCTCCTCGCTGAACCGCACTCCGAACGTGAACGGAGTCGCGCCGTCGTGGGTCTCGGGCAGGTTGTCGAATGCAACGGTCAGGGGCAGCCCCGGGCCGACGGTCCGGGCCTTCTCGGCGGAGGGTTGTCGCGAAAGGGCCACCTGGTACCTGTCGCCGAGCGACAGGGAGATGTCGGGCTCGATCCAGATCAGCTTCTCGGTGGTGGTCGAGGGTGTACCCCCGAGTTGGGTGATACGCTCTGCGTCATTGGTGGCAAACCTGGCCTCGTCAATGCGCAGAATCCAGTTGTCCGGCATAGCCTGTACGGTCGTATACAGGTCCAGCGCCGATTCGTGGGGCTCGTCTCCGACATACCTGAAGCCCCGATACCAAGCGAGGGTTTCGATCGGATATTCGACCCCGTCGTAGATTGGGGTCCAACCCGTCATTTCTCCGAAGGAGCTTCCCAACCTCTTAAAGCCCGCGTATCGGACCCGGGGCGCATCCCTGGAATCACCCGGGGGCCCGACCGTGAGGGTCGACACCCAAAACGCTGTCACGCATTCGGTCGGCTCCGACCACTCGCCGTGGAACGCCACGTTCTGGGCGCGGATCCGGACCTGGTAGTTCGTATCGATCTCCAGCCCCTCGATCAGCGCACCCAAACCGGTCAGGTTTTGGGGGCCGTCGGTCCAGTTCGCTTCCTCGCTCTTGCGGTACTGCAGGTCGTAGCCGGTGATCCGGGGGTCGAATGGGTCCGGCTCGGCCCAGGTCACCGTCACGGCATTCAGGCCGGCATCGTAAACGGTCGGGGCGTCCATCTGTGCCGGCCCCTCGGACGGCGCTCTCCGCGACTCGTCATCCTCCACGGTGATCCTGGCCGAGGACGCCTTGCTGACAACGTAGCCCTCCCCCGCCGAGATCACCGCGGTGACCGTGCTGTCGCGCTCCGCGATATCGTTCTGATTGGTGGGCAGGCTCAGCGACGCGCTGGTGGAGCCTGCGGGTATCGCCACTGAAGCGGGCGGCGAACCCGCCAGCAGCGAGCCGGTCTCCGAAACGAGGAGCGAGACGTTCACGGTCTCCCGAGCCGCCCTGATCAGGCTCACGGTAAATGACGCCGGGGCGCCCTCCGGGACGCTGCCGCTGCTCGCCGCGATCGAAGCCTCCGGCGGACCGTGCCGCGTGACCGCTACGACGTAGGTTGCCGTTGTCTTGCCGTCCTCGGCCGTGACCGTGACCGCGATCCCGTTGGCACCTTCGGCCAGGCTCACGTCGGGCCCCGGTTCGATCGAGACCGTCGCACGAGGGTGGCTCGCGCTCGCCGTGACCGTCGTCGCATCGACCCATTGCTGGACGATCGCCCCATAGGACAGCGTTCCGCTGGAGAAGGGTCCGATGTCGATACCCGACAGGCTCAGCGCGCTCAGCGTCGCGTCGTGCGAGTAGGAAACGACCGACACCGTCGCCGAACCGATCGGGGAGCCTGCGCGGGAGGCGGTGACCGTGACGGTTTCGGGTTCCTCCTCGATGTGATCGACCGTGGTATGCAGGGAAAACTCCACCAACGAGGCTCCCGCCGGCAGTGTCAGGACATGCGGCACGTCCGCGTAGTCCGCGAGGGACGCCGTGCCGGACACGGCCAGGGGAATGAGCTGGTCGGTGGCGAACGTGACCCCGTTGGAGATCGCCACCGTTAGCGTCGCGGTCTCGCCCTCTATGACCGACGCCGGATCCGCTGACACGGCGAATGCCGCGGTGTCGTCGTCCAGCACCGTGACCGAGGCGGAAGCGGCGGAGCCCGCCAGGGTCGCCGTGACCGTGCTGTCCGCCTCCACCACGCTGTCCCCGTCGGTGGGCACGCTGAGCGTGGCGGTCGTCTCGCCGCTGGCGAAAGCCACCGAGGCCGGCGGCGTCCCGGCCAGGAAAGAGCCGCCACCCGTCACGCTCACCGGCACGGTCAGATCCGTGGCAGCCGCCGTGGAGAGGGTCACCGTGAACGAGGCCGGCGAGCCTTCCGTCACCGAACCGGCGACCGCCGCGATCGTCGCAACAGGCTGCGCCGATACCGCCGGGCCCGGCACCGTCGCCATGGCGCGAGCGGCCAGTTTCTTGCCCGTCGCGGTGCAGACCGCGCCCGGCGTCCCGCAGAAGCGGTTCCCCGGGATGGCGACCGAGACCGGTCCCGGCCCGGTTGGCTGTACCGTGATCTCCCAGCCTTGGTTGCTCAGCCAGGAGGTCTGGCTCGCGGCGGTTACCGTCCCGCCCGACAGTTCGAACACGCCGTTCTGGAACGCCTCCGCCTGAATGTCGATGTCCTCGCTGAACCGCAGCCGGAACGTGAACGGCGCCGTCCCGTTGTGCATCCCGGGGAGGTCGCTCATCTCGACGGTCAAAGGCGTGCCGGGGTCGAAGTCTTCATCCTTTTCGGCGGAGGGCTCCCTGGACAGCGCCACTGTGTAGGTCTCGCCCAGGGACAGGGAGACGCCGGCTTCCGGCCAGATGACCGTCTTCCTGTACCCCCCCAGATTTACCCGGTGTCCTTCGCTCACCGGGAGTCGGGTCCTGTCGATGCGCAGGACCCATTCGTCCGGGAGCTGATGATCGAGCAGGTAGATATCAACCGCCGTGCGGTGGTAGGCGCTGCCCAAGGCCCTCCGGCCTTGGAACATGGCGAGTATCCTGATCCGGTACTCGACCCCGTGGTAGGTGAACGAAGCTGGCGTCAGCTGGCCAAAGTCGCTGGAGGGGATGTTCGACAGCCGCTGGTATCCCCAGTACCCTCTAGGCTCTGGAGATAGCGCTCCCACCGTCAGGGTTCCGACCAACAGCGCCGTGGTGCCCTCGGCCGGCTCCGACCACGGTCCTGCCAGGGCGGCGTTCCTGGCTCGCACCCGCACCTGGTAGTTTGTGTCGCCGTCCAGCCCCAGGATCTCCACCGTGGTGCCGCTGCGGTTCTGCGGACCGTCGCTCCAGTCCTCGGCACCGGCCTTGCGGTACTGCAGGTCGTAAGCCGTGCCGATCACGGTGGCGGTATCCGGCTCGCTCCAGCTGACGGTCAGGGCATGCAGGCCGCTCTCCTGGACCTGTGGCACAGCCACCTGGCCCGGCGCTGCCAGGGACCCGGCTCCGACGACTAGGCCCTCGTCGTACACAGATACCGAAGCCGAGGCGAGCTCGCCGGGGGTGTAGCCCCAGCCGTCCTCCAGGATCACGGTCACCGTACCGGATTTGCTTGCCACCGCGTCCTGATCGGTGGGAACTCTCAGCGTTGCCCTCGCGATGCCGGGCGGGATCACCAGCGATGTCGGCGGGGTCCCCAGCAGCGACGCCCCGACCCCCTTCACGTCCACTGGCACATGCAACGTGTACGGGGCGGTCTTGTCGAGGGTCACTGTGAACACTGCCGCCATCCCCTCGGTCACGGGAGTGATGGCCGGCGCGACCGAAAGCGTCGGGCCCGCCGGTCCGAGCCGGAAGCTCTCTACCGCTTTGCGCCGCTCGTTCAGCCTGCGCACGGCGTTCGCCTGCCCTGTCACGCCCAGCGCATGGCCGCCCGGGTCCGGGTAGACCTGGTCGGGATTCGAGAAGCGAAGCAGTCGCCGGCAGTCGACCCCATTGTCCGTGCACTGCGCGTCGGTTGCCATGATCGTGAGCCACCGAGACGACTCCGGCGCGTCCGTCTCGAACGCTCGCTGGTTGACGTACCCGTACCCGTACGCCGTGGCACGGCTCGGGCAGACGCCATCCGGCGAGCACTCCCAATAACGGTCCCGGCGAAGTCCCTGGAGGTGCCCGAGTTGTCGGGCGAAGCCGGCAATGCCGGTGCCCGCCCCGACCAAAGCAAAGGCTGACGATGCTCCCGCCTCCACTGCGGCGGCCCTGCCGAAGTAGGGCAGATGGCCGAGCAGCAGGACGCAGATGTCCGCACCGAACTCGTCGCGCAGGTCATGAACCTCGTCCAAATACCCGTCACCCGGGGTCGTCAACCAGTCCATGGTTCGGGACAAGGCCAACGCCTCCCCCCTGGCCCGCGGCCGGATCAGGTTGGGGTTGATCTCCTGGAAGTTCACTTGCTGCGCCAAGACCAGGGACAGGCGCTGGTGTACCGCGCTGTCCTCGTAGGCTTGGTTGGTCCCGGCAATCATCCGGTCGATCTGGGCCCTGGTTGCGGCCTGCCCCCTCAGGTGCGCACCTGCAGTCGCTGTCCAGAACACCGCGACATCAATCACCGATTCCGACTCCGGGGGCTCGACGGCCTGAGCCCGCAGGCCTGGCCCGGCACAGGCGAGCGCTGCCAGCAATGCCATCAGGACCTGCACCATGGCGCGCGCGCGGGCAAGGTCGATGGGCAGCGAGGCTTTGATTCGGGGACGGATCATCATTGGCCGCTGCGCTTCAGTGCGTTGCGGGTCGACCCTGACGGGCGGATGCGGACCGAGCCCGCGGCTCCCGGCCAGGGCCATCGGACCCGGAACAGGAATCCCAGCGCACGGAAAGGACGAACCCGCCCGCGCGGGGAGATGGGCCCCCGACGACCCGCGAAGCCGACGATCCTGAGGCCTAAGGCTCGACATTCCAAGAGGATACGGAGCCCGTGTAAAATCTCCGTGGTGACTATGCCTTGTGCCGGGGTGGGTTCGTGGCATTGGTTGAAAAAATTCGTGAGGCTGGCAATGACCGATTCCGGCCGACCGGCCCTTCGGGGCGGGAGCCGCCCACGACCGAACCCGGGATTGACAGGTTGTAGGAGACCGCCAAACCGTGCGGGGATAGCGAAACCCGGCGGGGGCGCCTCTCAGCCGTGCGAATCCAGCCTGCGTCTCGGTAACGACCTTGACCTTGATTCCGTTCCACCGCAGATCGTGGGAAGCACGTGCGTTCCGGCTGGCGCCCGGTACGGCAACCTCATAGGCCTTGGGGCGGTCGCGGCTGACCCGGGGCGTGGTCTCCACACGTAGGTTCGGCGCTCTGCACGACGCCGCCCTGGCGGGCGGAAGCACCCGGCAGTACCGCTGCATCGCGGGGCGAGCTCGGCCCGGGTTACGGGGACGGGATTACGGTCACACAGCACGGATTCGCCAGCAACGAGGGGTTCGGGAAGCTCGATTCGGCCACGCTCAAGTGGATCCGCACACGGAGCGGAGGTGGAGACTCGCGAACCCCAAAAGACCCTCAATCACATTCACGAGCAGGGGGACAAGAGGGGCCTGGGAACGGGAGCCGGATCCGTTCGACCGCGTGCGCCGACAGAGTGCACTAGCAGCCCGTGGTGTAAGTGGCTTTGCCGGCCATGTCGGCCGACGGCCTTGCATGGCGGTTCTCCCACAGCCCACGGGGGCCTCCAGGCGAGCTCCGGCGATTTCCGCAGCTGAGGCCTCCCGATCACTCACAGAAGAACGCTCCCGCCACTCCCCGGCCAAACACTGTCAATGGGCATCGGTGAATGGCACACTTCCCGGGGGGCTCAAGATAGGCACGTGGCACCCCGGCTCCCGCGGAGGGAGCGGAGCGACCGGAGCGGGGCCGGGGTGTGGGGTCGCTGGATCGTCATGATCGCTTCTCCATCTGGGCTTGCTCGGCGCTGACTGCCCTGGCCGCCGTGCGCCAGCCGTCCGCTAGACTGCAGATCGTGGGACGCATGCTGCCCATCGGCATCCAGACGTTCCGGGACCTACGTAAGCAAGGGTGCCACTACGTGGACAAGACCGGGTACGTGAGGGACCTGGTCGAATCCGGGAGCCGCTACTTTCTGTCGCGCCCGCGACGGTTCGGCAAGAGCCTGCTGGTCAGCACGCTCAAGTCCCTGTTCGCCTGCGTGTTAGCGGCAATGCTAATTTGCACATTTTCGGCAACCCAAAATTGCGCACTTTTCACTTGCGGGTGAGGTCCCGCTCCACCATGAGGTTGGTACCGCATGGAGGGGCGGGGAGATGTACGACTGGGAGACGAGGATGCTGCTGAAGCATTATTTGGACCAAGGGATGTCGAAGGCCGAGCTGGCCAGGCGGTTCCGGGTCAGCCGCCGGACGATCCATTACTGGATCGCGTCCGGCCAGTTGGACCGGGATCCGGACGCGGAGGTCGCCGGCTATGCGCGGCGGGCGCCGACCGTGCACAAGCTGGATCCCTACAAAGGGATCATCGAGGCCCGTCTGCAGGAGTTGCCGCGGCTGACCGCGCAGCGGCTGTACGAGGAGGTGCGCGCTGCCGGATATACGGGCGGCTACGTGCGGGTCCGGGAGTATGTGCGGCAGGTACGGCCGCGGGAGCCGGCCGAGCCGGTGGTGCGGTTCGAGACCCCACCAGGACGGCAGGGGCAGGTGGATTTCGCGGGGTTCCGCCTGCCGTGGGGACGGCGTCACGCGCTGCTGGTGGTGCTGGGCTACTCGCGCCTGCTGTGGCTGCGATTTTTCCCGCGGCAAACGATGGAGGTGCTCTGCAGCGGGCTGGAGGGAGCGTTCGAGCGGTTCGGGGGTGTGCCGGAAGAGTTGCTGTTCGACCAAATGCGGTCCGTGGTGGTATCCGACGACCGCCTGGCAGGCGGGGGCTTGGTGCTGAACACGGAGTTCTTGCGCTTCGCGGCGCACTGGGGTTTCCGAGCGCGGTCCTGCCGGCCCTATCGGGCGCGGACGAAGGGCAAGGTGGAGCGGCCGATCCGCTACGTGCGGGAGAGCTTCTTTTACGGCCGGGAGTTCGTCAGCGACGCGGATCTGAACGAGCAGGCGGAGCGCTGGCTGGCGGGGACAGCGAACGTGCGGCGGCACGGGACGACAGGGGAGCGTCCGCGGGAGCGCTTCGAGCGGGACGAGCGGGAGGCGCTGGGACCGCTGGCGAGCGGCCCGTACCGGCGCGTGGGGGCGCGGAGAGGTCCAGCGGCCGCAGTGCGGGCCGCAGTGACTGTGGCGGTGGAACGGCGGCCGCTGCAGGCGTATGCGGAGGTGGTGCGATGAGGGCGCCAGCGGAGGGGCGGCGCGACCGGCTCCGGGCCATGCTGGCGGACCTGAAGATGCCGGGAGCGCTCGAGGCGGTGGACGGCGTGCTGGCGGAGCTGGACAGCGGCGCAGTGACGGCCGCCGAGGCCATCGAGCGGCTGCTCGGCGCACAGATCGCCCTGCGCAACAACCGCCGCCTGGAGACGGCCATGCGCTCCTCGCGGCTCCCCGCGGTGAAGACCCTGGAAGGGTTCGATTTCGCGTTCCAGCCGAGCATCAAGCGGGAGCAGATCGAGAGTCTGCACGAGCTCGGGTTCCTGGCCCGGCGCGAGAACGTGATTCTGCTCGGCCCGCCCGGGGTGGGCAAGACGCACCTAGCCATCAGTCTGGCGATCGCCGCGGCCGAGTCCGGGCGCCGGGTCTATTACGGCACGCTGGCGAGCCTGGTCGCCTCGCTGGAGGAAGCCCGGGCGGCGGGGCAACTGGCGCGGCGCCTGCGAGTGCTGACCCATCCTGCGCTATTGGTCGTCGACGAGATCGGCTACCTGCCGGTCAGCCGGGAGGGGGCCGTGCTGTTCTTCCAACTGATCAATGCCCGCCACGAGCAGGCCTCGACCGTGCTGACCTCGAACAAGGGCTTCGAGGAATGGGGCAGCGTGCTCGGCGACGAAGTCATGGCGGCGGCCCTGATCGACCGTCTGCTGCACCACTGTCACATCGTGAACATCCGAGGCAACAGCTACCGGATGAGGGCCCACCAGGAGCTATGGCGCTCGATGCAGGGAGCGGGCCGGGACGGGCGTTCGCCCCAAGGAACGGGACCATGACGGCACGCCGACTCGTAGCACAGCGCCAGGCGTCGGGCGGCGGTCGCTCCGCTCCCTCTGCCCGACGCCTGGCCCCGCCCCGGAACTGTGGAGGGAGGTCCGCGGAACCCGTAGCGGCCCTCTCCCCAAATGTGTGCAATTTTCAATTGCCAAAAGTGCGCAATTTTCGGTTGCCATTGACACTGCGAGCAGGAACCGTTCGAAGGTCTGGCGATCGAGCCTCGCTGGGACTGGTCTCGCCCCCGCCCGGTCGTCCATTTGGACCTGAGCGGAGCAGACCTTCACGAACCTGCTGGGTTGCGTCGCAGCATCTTTTCACAGGTGCGCTCGCACGAGCGCCGAACCGGCGTTTTTCTCGAAGCCCCGGACGCATCAGAGCGCCTCGCAGAGCTGCTGGAAGCCCTTCACCAGCGGACCGGCCGTCGGGTGGCCGTGCTCGTCGACGAGTACGACAAGCCGATCTTGGATGTGCTCGACGATCCCGAGATCGCCCGCGCCAACCGTGACTTCCTGCGCGGCCTGTATGCCGTCATCAAGCGCTGTGACGCACACGTCCGGTTCTGCTTTCTCACGGGCGTGAGCAAATTCTCCAAGGTCAGCCTCTTCTCGGGCTTGAACAACCTCAAGGACATCACCCTCTCCCCGCGCTTCTCTTCCATTTGCGGCTACACCGAGGATGACCTCGACACGGTCTTCGCCGCCGAGCTGGAAGGGCTCGACCGCGAGCGGGTCCGCGAGTGGTACAACGGCTACAGCTGGGGCGGCAACGAACGCGTCTACAACCCCTTCGACGTGCTCCTGCTGCTGGACGAGCGCCAGTTCCGGAACTGGTGGTGCGAGACCGGCAACTCCACGTTCCTCGTCAACCTGCTTCTGGAGAAGGGCATCCCCTGGTACGATCTCGACGGCATGGTGGGTTCGGAGGAACTGCTGTCGCAGTTCGACGTGGGGGCCATCGCTGCCGAGGCGTTGCTGTTCCAGACCGGCTACCTGACGGTCCTTGAGCGGCTCGAGATTGGCGGCAGTCCGCGCTACCGGCTGGGGTATCCGAACCGGGAAGTACGCCAGAGCCTGAACCGGGACTTGCTGGCTGGGGTGCTGGGGGCGGGCCAGGAGCGGGAACGGGAGAGCCGGTCAATGCGTCTCCGCGGCGTGCTCGCGGCGGGCGATCAGGCGGGCCTGGAAGCCGAACTGAGGGCGCTCCTGGCGGGCGTTCCGCACCAGTGGCACGGCAGGAACCCGATGGGGAGCTACGAGGGCTGGTATGCGAGCCTCTTGCAGGCGTACTGCATCGCGGCCCAAGCGGAGGTGACGGCTGGGGAGAGCGGTAGCCGGGGGCGGGCGGACCTGATCGTGCGGGGATTCGGGCGGGTCTACGTGTTCGAGCTCAAGATGCGGGAACGGTCAGGACCGGGGGCCGCGCTGCGGCAGCTGAAGGAGCGGGGATACGCGGACCGTTACTTGGGCCGAGGGGAGCCGGTCCACCTGGTGGGGCTGGAGTTCAGCGCCGAGACCCGCAACCTGACAGGATTCGAGGCTGAGACGGTCTGACCCAGGGCAATATCCACGAGGTGCGTGTTGCGGGCAGCCACAGAACTGAGGTGGACCAAGCCGTGACGGATCCTCCCGCCGTCGGCATCACCGGCGAGAAAGTCGCTCCGACTCCTGCCGGGTCGGCGACCCGGCCTACTCGTCAGGCGTGACCGAGACCAACTGAAACGAGTACATGCTAACGAAGGTGGAGGGCCGTAGTCGGACTGCCCTGCAGCAGCCGCCAGTTAACAAGACGAGGTAGGCGAGCGGGAACCTCTCCAGCACTTTGCGACCAGATCGCGCACCCGCCTCCGCTACGCGCACGATTGCCGACGGCACGCAGACTCGCCGGGGCCTTGGTTCACACGGCGGGGGCGGCAGGGCCTGCGCGACCTGGTCATGCACGAACGCGCCTGCCGCTGCCTTCGGCCCGTCGGCTCCAAGGACTGGCACGACCTGCTTCGCTATCCCCGCCACGTCAGCCACTCCCCCGCACCGACGGCGCAGCGGTGATCGCGACGAGCGACCACGGCTCCTACGCACCGCCTATCTCCAGTACTGGAAGACCGCCGCGGCTCCTGCAACGCTCGCAACCGAGCCCGCGCGAACCGACCAGGCTCCCTCGGAAGACAATCCGGTTGAGAATTCTCATTTCCATGCGTTGGAACTATCCGATAACCATCACTCCGAGCGGAAGAGTGCCGACGGGTCTCGCACAGCGCCCCTGCTTGATGTCGTCCCGAGATCCAATCCGGGATGCGACACGGTGCGTAGCATCGCTTGCGGATGCGCCAATGGGCGCTAGGACCACCCGGAGCGGCCCAGCAAATTAACCAGAGGACGGTACGAACAGTCCGACGTCCGGCATCTCCACCAGAAAACTACAGGATTCCCAGCATGCACCACTGGAAATTCACAAAGCTTGACTATTCCTTAAGCAAGTGGACGGGCGGCAGGTGTGGTATTCCATCGTCGACGGCTGGGCGGTGCACGACGGGCACGTCGTGCTAGGTCGCGTCAAGGACCTGGAGCCTGCACGACCCAGCTCGTCCCGGCCCGGCAAGAACACGGCGCGGCCGGTCACCCGACGCAACATCGATGCGATCGGGACCCCCGAAGACCCGCCGCCGGAACATCGGTTCTGGCCTAGCGGTGTCTTTCCATACGTAACCGAGGAGACTGCAACAGATGCAGAGCTCGGTAGGATCCGCGCGGCGGTCGCCGAATGGAAAGCTCGCACCCCAACCAAGCTGGTGCCCAGGACCCGGGAGGCGGACATCCTGCGATTCGTACGCACGGGGACCGGCAATTGCCGCTCCGTTGTAGGACGGACGGGCGCTGAACAACTCGTCTTTGCGGCGGATTGCGCGGTCCTTGCCATCGTCCACGAAATCGGTCACGCCATCGGGCTCCACCACGAGCATCAGCGGGCCGACCGGGACGCCCAAGTGATGGTTGCGTTCCAGAGCCGCAGTTACGACCGGTCGGCCAGCCGCGGAGAAGGTCCCTACGGAATGCACTGCCGGGGTGGAGAGTCCAAGGGCATCGCGGCCGGGAATCAGGTCTGGAGAATCGATGCCGATGGCTCGTCGTTCGCGGTCGCGGGGACCGGTGAAATCAGCTTCAGGGACGACGGGGACCGCGCCCTCGAAGCCGGACCTTCCATTTCTGGAATCGCAGTGGACTCGTCAGGGGATGTCTGCCTCTCGGATCCCTTCAGCCGGAGGATACGCGTTCTGGAGTTGTCTTGTTGAGGCGCATGTCGATGTTCATTCGAGCGAGAAACTGGATGGCTTCGCCATCGCTGCTCCTGGCCGTATACGCCGCTTCACTGGGTCATGCCCAGACAGGCAGCGGACTCGAGCCGGAGGTGCGGGTGGCGGTAGCAAGCATCGACAGCCTCCCGGATTTTTCCTATTCCGGTCGTGGATCGGCGGCGGAGGAACCGCCCGCCGTTACGCGGCAGACGCACAGGTACTTCGACGTAACGGAGTTCGGTGCGATTCCTGATGACGGCCTTTCGGACCGCGAAGCGGTCGAGCTGGCCATTGCCGCTGCCGAGGCCTGCAGCGGGCCCTCGGTCGTATGGTTCCCATCGGGGAGGTTTGTGCTGCGCGGGCCGGACGATGTCGGTGCCGGGGGCATCCGCATTCGGCGGAGCGAGGTGGTCCTCAAGGGAGCCGGCATGTACTCGGGCGGGACCGAGCTCTTCCTGGCGAGCGAAAGCGAGGGGGAATCCGCCTTCCTGTTCCGGCCCGTACTCGATCCGGCCACCGGGTGGCGGGGAGCCAAGACGCTCGCGAATCTTGCTACAGTGCCGCGCCGGGGCCAGCGCCAGGTCGCGGTCGTCAATCCGGCGGCAATCTCCGTCGGCGACATCGTGCGCCTGAGCGGCGTCTTGCCGGACACCCTGCCTGAGTTCCGGCGGTTCTTCGAACCGTTGGGCGACGACGCATTGATCGAGAGTTTCTTCATGGATTCCTCCGGGAGTGGCAAGGACTGGCGTTCGGATTTCTTGACCACTCTCGAGGTCGTGGCCGTGGACGGCAACGTGATCCGCTTCAAGGAGCCGCTCCAGGCCGACTACGAATTCGTCTCTACGACCTACAGGGGAGGACCGAGACTCGTGCAGATTTTCGCGGACGGTGACGACTTTCTGCGGGACGTCGGCGTTGAGGATGTGGCCTTCGTCTCGAACTACCGTGACACCTACTCGCACTTCTTCAACCGCGCCTCGGATGGGTACAACTTCCTGCGGTTGAGCGACGTGCGCGAAAGTTGGGTGAGGCGAGTGCGCTTTAGGGGTGGCTCGAGAGGTATCACTTTCAGCGAGAACGGCAAGAACAACGTCGTGTACGACGTCCTGTTCGAAGGCAACAACGGGCACTACTCGATTACGACCTCAGGGAACACCTACGGCAACCAGGCGTCGTTTCTCCGCGAGTCGTCCCCGGCACACCACGGCTTCGGAGCGACCTCGAGCGCGTTCGGGACCGTGTATCACCGCAGCAACCAGTTTGGTGGCCCCGAGGGCCACGGCGGCTATCCGCAGGGCACTCTCTACGACTTGAACGAAGGCGACCTGTCGCTCGAGCGCGAGGGTGGAGAGCCCCCGCACCTGTCGAAATTCACCGTCTTCTGGAACTGGAACCAAGCGCTCTTCTTGCCCGCGAACAGCGGCGTCCGCGGCTCTGACGGACGTCACTTCGCAACCTCTCTCGCGGGCCAGCGTGTCGACTTCTGGCCAGCGACCATCATGCGGCCGCTCATCGTCGGCTTGCACGGCGAGCCGCTCGATATCGCGGATGTGGAAGCGGAGGTGAGGCTCTTGATGCATCAGGGGCAGCGGGTAGGACCCGAATCACTGTTCGAGGAGCAACTTCGCGCAAGGCTGGGCGCGGTGCCCGCTTGGATCAGGTCGCGCGCAGACTCGTTCGAGCGAATCACGCGTTACAGCCAGATCGACATCGGCTCGCCGGGCGATGGCACTGTCGTGACGGAGGGGCAGGTGATATCCGCCGCCGTGCGGCTGCATCCCAAGTTCAACCGGCGGCAGTTGGCGCGGGTGCAGTTGCACGCGGCCCGCGGCCACGACCTCGACGTGGAGGAACTTGTCGTCGCCGAGAGCTTCGACCAGGGCGTGACTTCGCTGGACTGGACGCCGCCGCCGACTGGCGCGTGGCGCATGCGGCTAGTCCTGGTTAACAGCCTTGCGGAAGAGAGCACGAGCGAGCCGCTCTATATCTTCGTGCGCCCTCGCGATGCGAGTGTCACCTATGCCCAGCCGGAAGACGCCTGGCTCCAGCCGCGATCCTTGAATCACAAGAGTATCTCGCACGCAAGCAACGGCATCGTTTACACGAACGCAGCGCAGTACCTCGCTGAGGTGAGGGCGATCGAGAAGCCCTTGGTCCAAGCTGCGATCGACCACCCGGTGAGCCAACGACTGGCGGGTCGACTCATTGACGGCGATCACTCCTCGAATGCGACCGGACCCGCCTCCCTGCGCTGGTCTGGCGTCAAGGGTCTCGTGCTCGACCTCGGCACCCGCCAGCCGATCCACTTCGTGGAGCTCGTCGCCCCTCGGCGCACGGCTCCCGGCCAGGACTACTTCGGAGCATTCCACGTCCAGGTCTCGGACGATCCCGAGGCGCAATTCTCCTATACGAACAACGACTTTGCCTGGCGCACAGTGCGGCGCTTGGGAAGCGCCCGCTCCACGGCACGCATACGCCTCGATTCGAACCGTCGGTCCCGAATCTACCTGCCGGCCGGCACGCAGGCGCGTTTCGTCCGTTTGGTCATCCGCATGCTCGATTCGCGAGGCGCCGACCAAGGCAATCTGTCCGAGCTGAGCTGCGGGACGTTCACCGGGATGTGATGTGGGACGCCGAGCGGCACCGGTCGCTGTGCGGTGCCGCTTGGACATAGGCCCGGTGCGCTGCCTGGAGTCGCGTCGATCGTGAGCTCGGTCGAGAGTCCGCCCCTCCACACGAGAGGGGTCAGCGCTTCCGGCTTGTTGCGGGAGGTGCTAGCACTGTCTGGGCTGTCGGCCTAGGGACCCGCGGCCGTTCATGAAATCGCGGCAGCCTGTCGTGCGAGCAGGTAGCGCAACCCGGACTGGCGCTTTTGATTGGACGGCGGATCAATGACGGCTCGATTCATTCGCACGTGCTGCTGCACGCTGCTTCTTGCTGCTCTGCTGCTTGGGCAGGAGCAGAGTCGCCTCGACCCACAGGTCCAGCGGGAAAGACCACCGCGGGTCCGCCCTTCCTAGGAAACGCGGCACGAGGAGCGTCGTCGAGAGCACGCTGCGGAGCTTACCGCCGGGCGAGAGCGCAAAGGTCCCGTGCGCGGTCCGGACAGCCGACGGTCCTCCTGTCGTTCAGGATGAACCGGAATGCCGGGAGACAGAATTGCCGCTTCGTTCGATGGAACCGTGGATGGCAAGCGTCTCGGTGTCTTGAGCACCCATATAGTCCTCGCCGATCCTTGCGAGTTCCGCAGATGTGGTTGCGATTCTCGAATCGGAGAACACTTCCTCTAGTGCCGTTTGCTGGCTGCATGCCCACTCCAGCAATGCATCGGACTCGCGCAACGGACCGGGAAACTCTGCATCGTTGCCACCGTCCATAGCAAAGCGATCCACCTGATGTCCGTGCGCGATCAGTTCATCGCGGTGAATCCAGTTCCGCATCACCCCGACGTACTCAAGCGGAAAGAACGCATGGGGTTTCGCCCGAGTCCCCAAGCTGACGACCATTGCATGCCGGTCGTCCGGGAACTGACTATATCTAGCGGTCCGCCGCTAAAGGGAATACGCGCGTTGCCGGGCAGCCGGGGAGGCTGTCCTGCTGCACCGAGCGACCGTTCGATTCTCCAATGAGGCCCGCAGCGAGGCGTCCGCGCGGTACATGAAGGCTCTCGCTGAACTTGAAGCGTTGCGGGCGCTGTCCGGCGACGACCAGGCCGTACTTACGTCGCAGCGCCCAATCGGCATCGACGAAGCCGGCCGGATCGTTTTGGAGTACGCGACGCCTGCCGCGGCCGCGGAAGCCGGCGGCCGCGCGGCCATGATGCGCCTCGGTCGCGTCCTTCGCGAGCAGAGACTGGCCGCGGGCACGGATCGGAGGGTCACGACCCCGGAACACCCCAAGCGGAGGGTGCGCCGCTGGCGGGCCGGCCCGCCTGGGCAGGACGTGCTGTACCTGCCGTCGTTCCTGGTGAACGTCACCATGCCTCATGGAAAGAAGCTCGGATCCCGGTTCGCCCGGGTCAACGGTGACGTTCGCCTGACCTCGCTCGCGGACGAGGATCCGGGACTGCCCTTCGGTGTGGACCCGCGCCTGGCGCTGATGTACCTGACGACGATAGCGGTGCTTCGAAGGGAGCGGACGTTCCCTGTCGGCGAATCGGCGAACGATTTCCTGGCCCTGATGGGAATCGGGGACACCGGTGGGGCGACCAGCTTCGACGGCTGTTTCGCACGGCGTTCTCCTACGAGAACAGGAACAAGAAGCAGGAGCGCTGGGAGGGCGTGCGAGTCGCCAAGCGCTTCGAGCGCTCTCCGGGGAGAGGGCTTGAGGTCACGCTCGAGGCGGACTTTTTCGATTTGGCTCGTTCCGGGGCCGTACCGCTCGATGCGGGCATCGTGGGCAAGCTCCGCCGATCCTCGCTCAACCTCGATGCCTACGCTTGTCGCGTATCCCGCGTCAGGCAAGACACGTTGATCGGCTGGAGGTCCTTGGAGGCGCAGTTTGGTTCGGAGTACGGGCGGCCTCGTGACTTCCGTGCGCGATTCCGTCGCAGCCTCGGCGCTGTACAGGAACTCTGGGCCGGGGTCGAGGCCGAACCACGGGAGCGTGGGGTGCTCATCCGTCCATGTTCTCCTTCCGTGCTCACTTGGTTGGAGCGTTGCGCCGCGAAGGGACGGGGCTGGCACGAGGCCGTGACCGGGCACGCCAACCTGCTGTTCCGCTGCCGCAAGTCGGAACTCGACGGCGACACGGCCGTCTACTCCGACGCCGTGCCGCGATCCGACCTGGACCGTTCGCTGCGATGAGGGGCCGGCCGGATGGATGAGCGCGACAGCCTCCGCGCGGCCGCGGCCGCGCAGCTCCGAGGGATGCGCCGCGAGAGGGTTGCCCAGATCCTGGTCTTCGTTGCGGCCACGGCGTTGATGGCCTCGGGCCTGGCGCTCGTGGCCCTCTCTGACTGGCCGCTGGCCGGAGCCGCGCTCTACCTCGCCGGGCCCTGGGTCTGGCTTCTCCGGGGCCGGTCCCGGGGGTTTTTCGTCGGTTCGGGCCGGCGCGCGAGCAATCGCTCCCGGGGGCGGGACTAGCCCGTGCCCGCCGAGCCCCAGGTCCCGGCCGAGGAGTGGGGCTCGCTCACCCACCGCTTCGTGATCGACGGGCACAAGGGCTACCTGACCGTGGCCAGCGACGAGCACGGCCGGCCCGTCCATCTCGAGATCCGGATGTCGAAGGCCGGCGCCGTGCTGCGGGGGCTGCTCAATGCCCTGGCCGTCAGCGTCTCGCTCGGCCTCCGGAGCGGCGTGCCTCTCGCCGCGTACGTCGAGCAGCTGGCGCTGGTCCGCTTCGAGCCGGCCGGCTGGACGCCGGGCGGGCTCGGCTACGCCCATTCGATCGTCGACTACGTGTTCCGCTGGCTCGCGCTGAAGTTCCCGGGCCCGGGGGCGGTCGAGCCGCCCGCGGAGGTCCCGGACGGGGAAACCTGCGCGGTCTGCGGCTGCCCCGCCACCTGGCCCGAGTTCGTCAGTTTGAGATTTCTCTAATTCGTAAGTCGTGATATATCAATGACATAAGGATTGGCGCAACTCTAGTATGTCACTACAGGATTTTTCATCGGGCTTCGGTTTCAGGCGATCGGTGTGCGCGTCCTGACGCGATGAAGGGCCGGCGCAACGCCGGCCGCCCGGGCCAGTTCGGCCGCCTCCAGGTCCGGCCGGGAGTCCTGGCGGCACTCGATGCGCTCCCCGCCGGCCGTGGTCAGCGTGGTCGTCAGGCGGACCCAGCCGTCCAGCTTGCGGCGGATCGTCGCCCAGCTGTCGTGGCAACCGTGCGCTCCCAGACGGCGACGCAGCAGATGCACCCCGTGGTAGGCGAGCACGGCGATGAACAGATGCGCGCGGATGCGGTCCGGCTTCTCGTGCCAGATCGGCCGCAGACCGATTTCCGACTTCAGGCTGCGGAAGGTGGCCTCGATCTCGGTCAGCTGCCAGTAGGTCCGCACGACGCGCTCCAGGGTCCAGTCCGTGTGGGAAGTGCGCAGCACGTACGTGCCGGCACGGGCGTCCTTGCTGGCGTGCTGGCGATTGCGCTCCCACAGCACGGCGGCCGCCAGCACCGGCTGCTGGCCGGGTTTGCTGGTGCGGCGGCCGCCGCCCTTGCCGGCGGTCCCCGTCCCGGTCGCGCTCTCCGCACGGGCCGGGTCCGCTGCATCTGAAGTGGCTTTCTCGATGCGCAGCGTGTACTGGCCGGACACCCGCCGGTAGCGTTCCTTGAGCCGGCCCAGCCGCTCGACGACCTTGTCGAAGCGCTTCGTGCAGCCCTTCTTCGCGAGCCCCTCGTGCAGGGCCTGCAACTCCCCCTCGAAGCGCTCCCGCTGCTTGGCCAGGATCGCGTCGTCCTTGGCCTGGCGCTGCTCGCTCCAGATGCACAGCTCGCTCTCCCCGTCCTGCGTGCGCAGCCGCCAGGCCCGCGCCGCGGTCCCGTGGCGGGTCTCGAACTCCAGCTCGGCCGCGCCTGCGGGCGGATCCTCCCCGCCTCTCCGCACGCTGATCCAGTCGTAGCCGTTCGCGCGCAGCCAGGCGATCGTCGCGGCGGTCGACAGCCCGGCGTCCATGACCACCGTGGGGCGCGGGCCGTCGCCGAGCAGGCGGCCGAGGCGGGCGATGGCGGCGGCCAGGGTGGTGGGTTCGGAGACGTTGCCGGGCAGGATCTCGCTGCGGCAGGGGAAGCCGGCGGCGTCGAGGGTCAGCCCGAGGGTGACCAGGGGGCAGTCATGGCGTTTCTGCTTCGATCTCCCGTGGCGCAAATCGCCGCGGGGCCGTCCGTGATAGTGCGTGTTGGTGAGGTCGTAGAAGGCGATGGTGCCGGGGAGTCCGAGGAGGGTGCGCTCGCGGCGGGTGAGCCAGGCGTGGGCCTCGCGCTCGGAGGAGGGGTGCAGCATGCGGGCGAGGACCAGGGCGGCGGCGAGGCGGGCGTCGCGGGAGGAGGCGCCGAGGGTCTGGAGGGTGCTGGCGAAGTGCAGGGTGTCGAGGGCGTGGAGGGCGAGGCGCTCGGCGCCGACGGAGCGGACGGAGCGGTGGTCGAGGGAATCGAGGTGGACGAGAGCGAGGTCGTCGCCGGAGGGGTCGGGCAGGGCGGAGAGGCTGAGGCGCTCGGCGATCTGCTGGGCGGTCTGCAGGAGGGCGGGATCGGGAGCGAGCAGGGGTGCCTGGCCGGAGCGGAGGGAGTCGATCAGCTCGCAGAGAGCGGGCCACTGGTCGGGAGGCACGGAGAACTGGGCCCCGAGGTTGAGGAGAGTGATCTGGCGGACGGAGCCGCCGGAGCGGACGCTGCGGACGAGGCGGAAGGAGGCATAGGGCTGGGAGCCGGGGCGGGGCCGGGTGTGGACGCGGCGGATGAACACGGTGCTACCAGCATGCGACAGGCGGAAGCGAACACGCTACGCACAAATGACAAACAATAGTATTTTATGTCACTACAATTGGTCGAACAAAAAGTAATCAAATGTAAACCCACTGAGGACAAAGGACTTACGCGGCGAGCTCCTTCCAGGATTCGTGCGATTCGGTTAAAAAAAGTCCAGAATTCGGCTGCATACGAGGGATGGTGGCAAACTCGGGCTGGGGTCCCGGCGAGCCGTGCCCGGACTGCGGCAACATCGGACTTCCCGCGCTTCCGGCGGGATCCGGTGGACAGCCGGCCATGCCTGCGGCACAGTGACGGCATGGACCTTCATCCGCAGGCGCCGACGCCGACGCCGGGCCACCCGCTGCAGTGGACTCCGGCCGAGGACCTCGAGGGCGGCATCGAGGCCCGCGTGCTGCTGTGGCGCGGCCGCGAGATCGGTGCCGCGTTCCACTTCACCCGCCACGGCCTGCCGCGAACCGTGCTTCACGGGCCGGCCGCCGAGGCGCTGGGCGAGCCGGAAGGGTGGCTCGACGGCCTGGAATCCTGGCGGGTTCTGGACCGTCTAGAGAGGGCCTTGCTGGACGTGCCGCGGGACGACGTCGAGGAGGCTTGGGAGGCCTTCGGGGGGCTTTCCGGGCAAGGGGCGGCGGGGGCGTGACGCCTTGCAGGGTCCGGGCGGTCCGCTACGCGGAGGATGCGCTGACATGACGGCCGAGGACACGCTCGCAGCAGGGCTCGAGGAGTACCGCCGCGCCCGGATCCGGCGGGCCTGCCTGCTGCTGTGGGGCCTCTCGGGCTGTCTGCTGCCCCTCGTGGCCTTCGCGTCCCTGAGGCTCGGGAAGGCGATTCCCGCCCTGGTGTGCCTCGTCGCCGGAGTCGCGATAACGCTGGTCTGCCACCGGATCGTTCGCGCGATGGGGCCTCCGGCGTTGGTTCCCGGACCGTGGCCGCCGAGGACCGTTGCACCCCCGGCTCCTCCGAGGCCCCCGCAGCGGCTGAACTGACGGGGGCGTCCAGGGCTTCCCATAGCCGGCTTGCTCGCGGCGGACGGGTCGCATGCCTTGGGCCTATGCCGGATTTCACTGCCGAGGAGCTCGTTGCGGACGGGATGCTTCCTTCCTCCGTCCTGGAGGCCTCGCTCGAATGCATCCGCGAGCGGCGCAACATTCTGGTGATCGGCCCCACCGGCACTGGCAAAACCACGCTTCTGGCCGCGCTGGCCCACCTCTCGGCGGATGCGGCGCCGACGCAGACCGCCAGCAAGGAGAAGAATAGCCTAGTCGTTTCCCGGTTGCCCTTCTGGCCCTAGAGCCTGTTCGATCCGCTCCAAGCGCATTTCGATGCGTTCCAGGCGCTCGTCCGAGTCGGCGTCGACGAAGTATGCCGCGACCGAGGCGCTGAGGGCCGCGATGAGGCTGATTCCGCAAATCATCAACGCCGCGGCAATCGCGCGGCCCGCGAAGGACACCGGGGCGATGTCCCCGTAGCCAACGGTCGTCGTCGTGACCAGTGCCCACCAAATGGCCTCCCCGAAGCCCGCTGTTTCCGGCTCTACCACGGCTAGCAGGCCCGCACCGGCAACCACGACCAGGAGCGCGAGGCCAGCGACGTAGAGAAAGCCGGCGCGCCCCAGAGTGGCGCGAAGAGCGGGGGTGGCCCGGCCGATCACCGCCACTACCCGGATCACGCGGTACAGGCGCACCAGGCGAGTCAGGCGAACCGCGGACAGAAGGTCTGGCAGCAACGGGAAGCTCGCGACCACGATCACCGCATTTAGGACGCGATGGATCCGCGGGTTCGCGCCGCGGGAGATGCCCGCGACCAAGTCGACGGCAAAGATGGCCCACAGCAGCCAATCGATTGCAACGATCGCCGCCGACCCGTGCCCAGAGATCTGGAGGCTCATGATCGGGACGGTTGTCACCGCCGCCGCGATCACCGAAATGTCCAGGTGTTGTATCCCACAATAATTCGTGGGATCGTCAGGTTTTTCGACCAGATTATCCCGTTACGTAATGGGTGGGAAAGCGGAATAGTTCGGGAGAAGTGAACGCTCTTGCGCCGGGGTACGCGTACTGGAACCCTCGACGGACTGCACACTTGGCCGCCAATGCAGCTCGCCACGTCCATTGATTGCTCTCTGCGGGAGCGAATTAGAGTGAGATTCGCGGCGCACTCCTGCAGGAATAATCTGGAATCCGTCAAGCGAAATAATGTTGGATACAACACCAGGTATCGCTGGAACCTTGTCGCGGAGGAGTGGCGCCCTTCCGGTTTCGCCGTTTCCCGGGAACCGTCCGCGCGGTCCGCCGATCGTTCCGACCGGCCCGTCGTCCCCGGGGACCGGCGCCAGTCGGGATGGCCATCCCGCACCGGGTCATCCTCTCCGTAGCGGCGCTGATCGGCGCGGCACGAGGGACGCTGCTCTTCCTCTGACACTACCCTGACGTCGCTGCTGCCGTCGGCCGGGCGTAGGGAAGGATCCGATGCCTTTCCCGTGGAGCCTCAGAGCGATGTTGGTCACGGCTCGGGGCGTGCTGATGCCGGAACCCGTAGTCGGGCGCAGGGCGCTGGGTACAACGTGGTTCGTGCTGGCCCTTGTCATGTCTTGCATTGCGGTAGCCGGAGTGATGCTGGCAGTTGGCATGACGGCCGCGCCTTGGAGCTGGTCCCTTCGCCCTTGGGCCTGTCGCTAAGGCGTCGCGCGCGGTTGGCGTGTCGCGAATGAAGTCGTTTCATTCGCATGCTCCCGACTCCAAGGCCTCCTTTCCGGACTTCCCTCTGCTGCGCAGCAGCCCCTCCTGTGGCCGGGGCTAGTCTCCGGGCACTGTGCTCGCCGCGGCGGCCCTGCCCGACAGGCCCAGCCCTTCCAGCAGCCCCTCGACCCGCGCCAGTCGCCGGTCCAGGGCCGCCAGTCGCCCGTCCATGTCCGCCAGTCGCCGGTCCGTATCCCGCTTGCCGGTCAGGATCAGCCCCGCCAGCGCGACGCCCACGGCCAGTATCGAAACACCCACGCCCAGGATGCCGATCAGCTCCGCGCTCACGCCCTTAGCCTAGCAGCCGCGAAAGCAAAAAGTCGCGAAAGCAAAAAGTCGACAAGTCAAAAAGTCGACAAGTCGATCCCCGAAACATAGAGTTGTCGGTATGTACACGCTGACGCTGGTCGCGCAGAAGGGCGGCACGGGCAAGACGACGCTGGCCACCAACCTTTCGGTCGCCGCGGAGGCGGCCGGCTGGCGGGCGGCCCTGGTGGACCTGGACCCGCAGGCCAGCGCCGTGGGCTGGGGCGACCACCGGGGCGGGGGTCGCCCCGCTGTCGCGACGGTCCCGGCCTCGCGGCTTGATGCCGTGCTGCAGGCGGTACGCAACCACGGGGCGGACCTCGCCGTGATCGACACCGCGCCGCATTCCGAATTTGCCGCGCTGGCGGCGGCGCGCGCGGCGGATCTCGCCCTGGTGCCGCTCCGGCCAGGCGTGCTCGACCTGCGGGCCCTCGGGGCCACGGCCGACATCGGCAGGCTGGCCGGGGCTCGCAGCGCGGTCGTGCTGAACTAGGCACCGTCGCGGGGATCGCTGCCGGACGAGGCGGCCGAGGCGATGGCGGCCCGGGGGCTGGAGGTCGCCCCGTGCCGGGTCGGCGCGCGCGTCGCGTTCCAGCATTCCCTCACGAACGGGCTGGGCGTGATCGAGCACGAGCCGCGGGGCAAGGCCGCGGCCGAGATCGCCGCGCTTTTCGGCTGGGCCCGGAAGCGCCTGGAGGGCTAGCCGGCTGGCAGGAGAATTGCAAGCCATGCCGAAGACGAATTCCCTGAACGACGCTCTGCGGGCCAGCGCGAAGTCGGTGCTGCCGCCGGACGGCGGCTCGGGCGGGGACGCTTCGCCGGGCGGCGCGATGAAGCTCGTCGGGGCTCACTTCCCCGAACCGGTGCACCGGCAGCTGCGCGTGCTGACCTTGCTCGCGGACGAGGATCCGGGACTGCCCTTCGGTGTGGACCCGCGCCTGGCGCTGATGGACCTGACGACGATGGCGGTGCTCCGAAGGGAGCGGACGTTCCCTGTCGGCGAATCGGCGAACGATTTCCTGGCCCTGATGGGAATCGGGGACACCGGTGGGGCGACCAGCTTCGACGGCTGTTTCGCACGGCGTTCTCCTACGAGAGCAGGAACAAGGAGCAGGAGCGCTGGGAGGGCGTGCGAGTCGCCAAGCGCTTCGAGCGCTCTCCGGGGAGGGGGCTTGAGGTCACGCTCGAGGCGGACTCGTTCGATTTGGCTCGTTCCGGGGCCGTACCGCTCGATGCGGGCATCGTGGGCAAGCTCCGCCGATCCTCGCTCAACCTCGATGCCTACGCTTGTCGCGTATCCCGCGTCAGGCAAGACACGTTGATCGGCTGGAGGTCCTTAGAGGCGCAGTTTGGTTCGGAGTACGGGCGGCCTCGTGACTTCCGTGCGCGATTCCGGCGCAGCCTCGGCGCTGTACTGGAACTCTGGGCCGGGGTCGAGGCCGAACCACGGGAGCGTGGGGTGCTCATCCGTCCATGTTCTCCTTCCGTGCTCACTTGGTTGGAGCGTTGCGCCGCGAAGGGACGGGGCTGGCACGAGGCCGTGACCGGGCACGCCAACCTGCTGTTCCGCTGCCGCAAGTCGGAACTCGACGGCGACACGGCCGTCTACTCCGACGCCGTGCCGCGATCCGACCTGGACCGTTCGCTGCGATGAGGGGCCGGCCGGATGGATGAGCGCGACAGCCTCCGCGCGGCCGCGGCCGCGCAGCTCCGAGGGATGCGCCGCGAGAGGGTTGCCCAGATCCTGGTCTTCGTTGCGGCCACGGCGTTGATGGCCTCGGGCCTGGCGCTCGTGGCCCTCTCTGACTGGCCGCTGGCCGGAGCCGCGCTCTACCTCGCCGGGCCCTGGGTCTGGCTTCTCCGGGGCCGGTCCCGGGGGTTTTTCGTCGGTTCGGGCCGGCGCGCGAGCAATCGCTCCCGGGGGCGGGACTAGCCCGTGCCCGCCGAGCCCCAGGTCCCGGCCGAGGAGTGGAGCTCGCTCACCCACCGCTTCGTGATCGACGGGCACAAGGGCTACCTGACCGTGGCCAGCGACGAGCACGGCCGGCCCGTCCATCTCGAGATCCGGATGTCGAAGGCCGGCGCCGTGCTGCGGGGGCTGCTCAATGCTCTGGCCGTCAGCGTCTCGCTCGGCCTCCGGAGCGGCGTGCCTCTCGCCGCGTACGTCGAACAGCTGGCGCTGGTCCGGTTCGAGCCGGCCGGCTGGACGCCGGGCGGGCTCGGCTACGCCCATTCGATCGTCGACTACGTGTTCCGCTGGCTCGCGCTGAAGTTCCCGGGCCCGGGGGCGGTCGAGCCGCCCGCGGAGGTCCCGGATGGGGAAACCTGCGCGGTCTGCGGCTGCCCCGCCACCTGGGGTCCCGGCGAGCCGTGCCCGGACTGCGGCAACATCGGACTTCCCGCGCTTCCGGCGGGATCCGATGGACAGCCGGCCGTGCCTGCGGCACAGTGACCGCATGCACCTTCATCCGCAGACGCCGCCGCCAACGCCGGGCCACCCGCTGCAGTGGACTCCGGCCGAGGACCTCGAGGGCGGCATCGAGGCCCGCGTGCTGCTGTGGCGCGGCCGCGAGATCGGTGCCGCGTTCCACTTCACCCGCGACGGCCTGCCGCGAACCGTGCTTCACGGGCCGGCCGCCGAGGCGCTGGGCGAGCCGGAAGGGTGGCTCGACGGCCTGGAATCCTGGCGGGTTCTGGACCGTCTAGAGAGGGCCTTGCTGGACGTGCCGCGGGACGACCTCGAGGAGGCTTGGGAGGCCTTCGGGGGGCTTTCCGGGCAAGGGGCGGCGGGGGCGTGACGCCTTGCAGGGTCCGGGCGGTCCGCTACGCGGAGGATGCGCTGACATGACGGCCGAGGACACGCTCGCAGCAGGGCTCGAGGAGTACCGCCGCGCCCGGATCCGGCGGGCCTGCCTGCTGCTGTGGGGCCTCTCGGGCTGTCTGCTGCCCCTCGTGGCCTTCGCGTCCCTGAGGCTCGGGAAGGCGATTCCCGCCCTGGTGTGCCTCGTCACCGGAGTCGCGATAACGCTGGTCTGCCACCGGATCGTTCGCGATGGGGCCTCCGGCGTTGGTTCCCGGACCGTGGCCGCCGAGGACCGTTGCACCCCCGGCTCCTCCGAGGCCCCCGCGGCGGCGGAACTGACGGGGGCGTCCAGGGCTTCCCATTGCCGGCTTGCTCGCGGCGGACGGCTCGCATGCCTTGGGCCTATGCCGGATTTCACTGCCGAGGAGCTCGTTGCGGACGGGATGCTTCCTTCCTCCGTCCTGGAGGCCTCGCTCGAATGCATCCGCGAGCGGCGCAACATTCTGGTGATCGGCCCCACCGGCACTGGCAAAACCACGCTTCTGGCCGCGCTGGCCCACCTCTCGGCGGATGCGGCGCCGACGCAGACCGCCAGCAAGGAGAAGAATAGCCTAGTCGTTTCCCGGTTGCCCTTCTGGCCCTAGAGCCTGTTCGATCCGCTCCAAGCGCATTTCGATGCGTTCCAGGCGCTCGTCCGAGTCGGCGTCGACGAAGTATGCCGCGACCGAGGCGCTGAGGGCCGCGATGAGGCTGATTCCGCAAATCATCAACGCCGCGGCAATCGCGCGGCCCGCGAAGGACACCGGGGCGATGTCCCCGTAGCCAACGGTCGTCGTCGTGACCAGTGCCCACCAAATGGCTTCCCCGAAGCCCGCTGTTTCCGGCTCTACCACGGCTAGCAGGCCCGCACCGGCAACCACGACCAGGAGCGCGAGGCCAGCGACGTAGAGAAAGCCGGCGCGCCCCAGAGTGGCGCGAAGAGCGGGGGTGGCCCGGCCGATCACCGCCACTACCCGGATCACGCGGTACAGGCGCACCAGGCGAGTCAGGCAAACCGCGGACAGAAGGTCTGGCAGCAACGGGAAGCTCGCGACCACGATCACCGCATTGAGGACGCGATGGATCCGCGGGTTCGCGCCGCGGGAGACGCCCGCGACCAAGTCGACGGCAAAGATGGCCCACAGCAGCTAATCGATTGCAATGATCGCCGCCGACCCGTGCCCAGAGATCTGGAGGCTCATGATCGGGACGGTTGTCACCGCCGCCGCGATCACCGAAACGTCCAGGTATCGCTGGAACCTTGTCGCGGAGGAGTGGGGCCCTTCCGGTTTCGCCGTTTCACGGGAACCGTCCGCGCGGTCCGCCGATCGTTCCGACCGGCCCGTCGTCCCCGGGGGCCGTCGCCAGTCGGGATGGCCATCCCGCACCGGGTAATCCTCTCCGTAGCCGCGCCGATCGGTGCGGGACGCGGGACGCTGCTCTTCCTCTGGCACTACCCTGACGTCGCTGCTGCCGTCGGGCCGGGCGTAGGGAAGGATCCGATGCCTTTCCGGTGGAGCCTCAGAGCGATGTTGGTCACGGCTCGGGGCCTGCTGATGCCGGAACCCGTAGTCGGGCACAGGGCGCTGGGTACAGCGTGGCTCGTGCTGGCACTTGTCATGTTTTGCATTGCGGTAGCCGGAGTGATGCTGGCAGTTGGCATGCCGGCCGCGCGTTGGAGCTGGTCCCTTCGCCCTTAGGCCTGTCGCTAAGGCGTTGCGCGCGGTTGGCGTGTCGCGAATGAAGTCGTTTCATTCGCATGCTCCCGACTCCAAGGCCTCCGCTCCGAATCTCCCCCTGCTGCGCAGCAGCCGCGCCTGTGGCCGGGGCTAGTCTCCTGCCGTTTCGGAGGCTTCGGCCGGACGGAACAAGCCGGACCCCTCGATGAGCCCCTCCAGCCGGGCTACGCGCTCGCCCAGCGCCTGCGTCTCGCTGCGCAGGGCTCGGATGTCGCCGCGCAGCCAGCCGCCAATGGTGAGGATCAGGCCGCCGAGCCCGACCAGCAGGGCCACGCCCACGCCGAGGATGCCGATCAGCTCCGCGCTCACGCCCGTAGCCTAGCAGTCGCGAAGGCAAAAAGGCAAAGAGTCAAGAAAGCAAAAAGTCGACAAGTCGATCCTCGAAACATAGAGTGGTCGGTATGTACACGCTGACGCTGATCGCGCAGAAGGGCGGCACCGGCAAGACGACGCTGGCCATCAACCTTTCGGTCGCCGCGGGCTGGGGCGACCACCGGAACCGGGACCGTCCCGCCGTCGCGGCGGTCCCGGCCACGCGGCTCGAGGCCGCGCTGCAGGCGGTGCGCGGGCACGGGGCGGACCTCGCCGTGATCGACACCGCCCCGCATTCCGAGTCCGCGGCCCTGGCGGCGGCGCGAGCGTCGGACCTTGCCCTGGTCCCGCTCCGGCCGGGCGTGCTCGACCTGCGGGCCCTCGGGGCCACGGCCGACATCTGCGCGCTGGGCGGGGCTCGCAGCGCGGTTGTGCTGAATCAGGCTCCGCCGCGGGGGTCGCTCCCGGACGAGGCGGTGACGGGGCGGGGGCTCAAGGTCGCCCCGTGCAGGATTGGCGCGCGCGTCACGTTCCAGCATTCCCTCACGAACGGGCTGGGCGTGCTCGAGCACGAGCCGCGAGGCAAGGCGGCGGCGGAGATCGCCGCCCTCCGCGCCAGCGCGAGGGCGGAGCCCCTGCCGCGCGGCGTGCCGGAACGGCGTGCTTCGCCGAGCGGTCCGGCGAAGCTCGTCGGGGCTCGCTTCCCCGAGGCCGCGCCCGATCCAGACAAGCTCCGCGAACTCACCGCGTCCATCGACGCGCACGGCTTGCTCGAGCCCCTGATCGTGAGCGGCAGCGAGGAAGGTGCCATGGTGATCGGCGGCGGCCGTCGCCTCGCGGCGATGCAGAAGCTGGTGGCCGACGGCAAGTGGGAGCCCGACCGCCCCGTCGGCTGCGTCCTGATTTCGAACGGGATCCCCGCCGACACGGCGGAATCGCCCGGGCTTGGACGGCGCAACATGGAACTCTCGCTGGCCGAGAACACCGGGCGCGAAACCCTGCACCCGGTCGACCAGGCCGAGGCGTTCCGCGTCCTGCGCGAGCAGGAGGGAGCCACCGACAAGGAACCGCTAGGCCCGTTAACCCTACTTCGCTCTCGGTCCTCCCGGATTCTGGCCTCGAAGCGCAGTCTCTGCCCGGGTCTGTAGCCCGGCGTCTTTGGGGTTCAGCCGGAGCACCTCCTTGAAGTCGACGGCGGCGGCCTCGTGTCGCTCGAGCCTGGCCTGCGCAAGGCCGCGGTTGTAGAAGGCCCTTGCGTCTTCGGGGTTCAACTTGATCGCCTCGTCGAAGTCGGCGATCGCTTCCTCGTACTGGCCTAGGTTGGACTTCGCAAGGCCGCGGTTGCTGAAAGCTACGGCGTTCTCGTGGTTTAGCCGGATGGACTCGTCGTAGTCGGCGATCGCTTCCCGTGGATTTGGCACCGATTGCAGGTAGGCCCTGGAGAACCATGCCCGCGCCGCGAGGCGGTCGTCGAATCCCTCTGCCACCGCTGCAACGGAGCGCCAGAGCTGGATAGCGTCGTCCGGTCGCCCTTGCTGTTGGAGCGAGATTGCGCGGCCAATGGCCTTGTCGATCGGAGACGCATCAGGGTCCACGCGGACGGCCGCCGCCATTGATGCCTGCTGGGGCTCCTCTTGAGCCGCCTCGGCCGTCATTCCACAAAGCTCTCTCAAGTGCTCCTCCAACTCCGCCTTGTGCTGGACGATGGTCTGCAGGAGTGCGCGAGCCTTCTTCTCGTGCCCCCCTGCGGAGTCGGCACTACTCTTGGCCTCTTCTTCTATTTCGCGGAATCGACGAAACGCCCAAACCCCGGCGATCGCGATCACGATTCCAAAGAACGTCAGCACCAGCCCGATCACGCCGAGCCAGAGGTCAATTGAGCTCGCGCGCTGCTCCACCAGTTCGTGACGCAGCTCGATAAATCGTCTCTCGAGTGCGACGTCCTCTCCCGGTGATTCCGGGTCCTTGACGCCCCGGCCTTCAGTTTCTTGGCCGGCCGCTTCCCGGGCGGAAACCAAGTCCTGTGCGCCTCTCCCAGCAGCGGTCTCGGCTTGCCGCGCGTTCGCGCTCCGCACTACCCCCAAGGCCCCCAAGCTGGCATCCCGCAATCAGAAGAACAGCTGCTGTTCGGGCCTCGAGGAACCCTCCGCGGAATCGGCCAGCATCGACTATGATTCGGGACGTGGCAAGCGAGACCGTGCTGATCCGGGGCCGCCATCTGAAGGGGATAGTCATGGTCGTATCCGGTGCTCCGCGGTTGTTGCAAAGCCCCCCGTTTTCGGTAAACGCCGGCCCCATCGGAGGGTGTGTTGATCAGAGGGTTCACAAGGGGATCGATTCCTTCGCATGCGCGCACCTCAAGGGCCTGAGGCCTGCGGCATCCACATGTTGAGGTGATCCAGCTGCCCGGGCGGGGCTAGGGGCACAACATCTGGAGTTCGAATGCCTCCGTTCTGGAGCTCTCTCTGCTGCGCAGCAGCGCATCCTGTGGCCGGGGCTAGTCTCCAGGCACTGTGCTCGCCGCGACGGCCCTGCCCGACAGGCCCAGCCCTTCCAGCAGACCCTCGACCCGCGCCAGTCGCCGGTCCATGTCCGCCAGTCGCCGGTCCGTATCCCGCTTGCCGGTCAGGATCAGCCCCGCCAGCGCGACGCCGACGGCCAGTATCGAAACACCCACGCCGAGAATGCCGATCAGCTCCGCGCTCACGCCCTTAGCCTAGCAGTCACGAAGGCAAAAAGGCGCGAAGGCAAAAAGCCGACAAGTCGATCCTCGAAACATAGAGTGGTCGGTATGTACACGCTGACGCTGATCGCGCAGAAGGGCGGCGCCGGCAAGACGACGCTGGCCATCAACCTGTCGGTCGCTGCGGAGGCGGCCGGCTGGCGGGCGGCCTTGGTGGACCTGGACCCGCAGGGGAGCGCCGCGGGCTGGGGCGACCACCGGAACGGGGAGCGCCCCGCCGTCGCTGCGGTCCCGGCGACGCGGCTCGAGGCCGCGCTGCAGGCAGGGAGCGGTCACGGGGCAGACCTCGCCGTGATCGACACCGCGCCGCGTTCCGAGTCCGCGGCCCTGGCCGCGGCGCGCGCGTCGGACCTTGCCCTGGTCCCGTTCCGGCCGGGCGTGCTCGACCTGCCGGCCCTCGGGGCCACGGCCGACATCTGCGCGCTGGCCGGGGCTCGCAGCGCGGTCGTGCTGAACCAGGCTTCGGCGCGGGGGTCGCCCCCGGACGAGGCGGACGAGGCGGTGACGGGGCGGGGGCGCGAGGTCGCCCCGTGCAGGATCGGCGCGCGCGTCGCGTTCCAGCATTCCCTGACGAACGGGCTGGGCGTGCTCGAGCACGAGCCGCGAGGCAAGGCAGCGGCGGAGATCGCCGCCCTCTTCCGCTGGGCTCGGAGGCGTCTGGACGGCTAGCCGGCTGGCAGGAGGAGTGGACCATGCCGAAAACGAATTCCCTGAACGACGCCCTCCGCGCCAGCGCCAGGGCGGAGCCTCTGCCGCGCGGCGTGCCGGAAGGGAGCGCTTCGCCCGGCAGTCCGCCGAAGCTCGTCGGCGCTCGCTTCCCCGAGGCCGTGCACCGGCAGCTGCGCGTGCTGTCCGCGCAGGAGGGCCGCACCCTCCAGTCAGTGATCGCCGAGGCGCTCAACGATCTGTTCGAAAAGCGCAGGATGCCGCCCATCGCGTAGCGGCAATGCCGAAAGGAGAAACAGAAGTGACTGAAATGAAGCTGGTCCACGTGCCGCTGCAGCGGCTGCAAGTGAGCGTCCAGAACGTCCGGAAGGTCGCACCCGATCCGGACAAGCTCCGTGAGCTCACCGCGTCCATCGACGCGCACGGCTTGCTCGAGCCCCTGATCGTCAGCGGCAGCGAGGAAGGTGCCATGGTGATCGGCGGGGGCCGTCGCCTCGCGGCGATGCAGAAGCTGGTGGCCGACGGCAAGTGGGATCCCGGTGGCGAGTCGCAGCTACCGCGAGGAAGGTGGCGAGCAAGGCGCGATGCGGGCGTTGTTGGAAGAGGTGGACCTGCAGGGCTGCGCGCTGACGCTGGATTCCGGGCACGCGGGACGGAAGACCGAGCGGGCAATCGTGGAGCAGCACGGGGGGCACATCCTGGTCCAGATCAAGGGCAACTGCCCGCGCACGTATGCGACGTTGGAGGAGTTGGACTGGGCCCGCGGCGCGGAGCGCAGTTGGCAGGAGGAGCGCTGGCGGCCTATCTCAGAGCGGTGTCGTACACCACGTACCAAAAACCCGAAAAAAGATGCAAAGGTGCGTGCAGCCGCCTCAGATTGGGAGATGGACGCCGATATAGCCAATCTCGATCTGCCGAGCCCGAGCATCGAAGCGCAGGTGGATTCTCGCTCCGCTACCGAATCGCGCATGCCACTCGAACAGCAGCGTCGAACCGTGCCCAGACCGGAAGCGCCGCGCCTCTCGCAGCACCGGGTTGTTCATCAATCGTTCGCTCTCCGGTGTCACAAGTGTTCTCCACGGCGGAGCGTTGCCCCCGACGTGCTGCCACTCTTCGGCCGTCGCGTCGAGGTCCGCCAGTCTGTTGACGAGCGTCGAGAGCCACCCGGCATTCAACCCGGCGAGGTGGTCTTCCACGTCCGGTCCGAAAGTCAAGTGCGGGAAAATCTGCTCCCGTCGGTCCCACAGGTCGGCAGCGTCCGCAATTTGCCGCCGAAGCCGGCCACGGTGGCGGTCGATGATTGGACCGGCGTGCAGCGACCGGGTGAGATTGTCGATCTCTTCTTGGGTATCTTCCAGGGTCCCGTCGGACAGCAGTTCCTGGAACTCGATCCCTAGTCGGTCGGAATCCCAAACCGGCTCGGATGGGAAGCCGACGCAAACTGCGTCCATGACCGCGCAGAGAATGAGCGGCGCACCGTCGTCCGGTGGTAACGTCTTCGCCTCGCACTTCAAGAACCGATCCTTGGCTTCCGGCGGGAGGCTGCTCAAGAGCGGTGCCTTTTCGCTCAACTTCACGAAGAACAGGTAATGATCCCTCCCCCCGTGCTGTCTCACCCGCTGGAGGGCTTCGAAAAGCGATCTCTCGGCCGGCCAGTACGTCTCGTGCAGGGACCGGGACATTCGCAGGGTAGATTGAGCGACTCCGGACTTTACAAGTGCCGCCATGCCTTCCGCCAGGTCCGGCAGGAATGCCAGCGCGTCGTGCCAGCCGCTCGTCTCCAGGCTCGCATGGTTCAGGATCATCTCGCGCACGTCAGCTCCGCGGTGCGAGCAGCCGCGCGAGATTCTCCTCGTGCTGATCGAAGAAACCTGCCGGCCATTGGGACAGGCGTCCATCGGCATCGACGGTTGGTGAGGAAACCACCGCCCGTCCTCCATCGCGCTCGAAATAGTGAATGGCGGTGTCGTCCGGCACAATCAGACTGTCGCGGATTGCAAGTCGCACGCCGTCTAGGAAGTGGTCGCTATGCGATTCGATGAAGACCTGCACGCCTGCCGACGCGGCACGCGCCGCCAGTTCCGCCAGCTTCGTCTGCCCGCGAGGATGGAGGTGCGCTTCCGGGTTCTCGATGAGACAGAGTGTTCCGGCTTCGGAGAGCAGGGCCAGCACTACCGGGAACACGTAGGACAGCCCGAAACCGACGTTCGTTGCCCGGTACCGCCGTGACGCCACATCGCCTGGGCGGTCAAAGGTGAAGCCAGCGAGAACGGCGTCGGCGGCCAGGACCGATTCGAGCTGCAGGTGTGCGCCGGGACATACGTCCTGCAACCAGTGGTCGACGACACCCCGTAGTCGGCGCGTCGAACCGTCCCCGCAGCGCGGGTCTCCCTTCGCAAGGGAGTCGTCTTGGTGGTGATTGAAGTAATTCCAGGAGTACTCGCCTCGTCTGCCGAAATCGCCGCGACGTGCCAGCACTTCCGACAGAGGGTAGGACTTGCGCGGGCCGGCGCGGTCCGCCTGCACGTAGACGAGGCGCCCTCCGAAGGGCGCGGTTTCAAGCCAGGCTGCCGGTAGACCGAAATCCGGACTCGCAGCGGCCAATTGGTCGCTGCCGTGCGAATACTCGAAGCGCTGAGCCCAGGCCGAATGCCCTCGGTCGCTGTGCAGGATAAACCCGACAACTTCGTCACCAGCGTCCTCGTATAGCACGTCCGATCCGGCCCCTAGATCCGTCAGCGTGCCGCCCAGTACGAGCCGTCCTTCCTGCAGGTCCCCTGTTTCGAACGACTGCCGCAACACCAGCAGGGCCTGAAGCACGCTGCTCTTGCCCATCCCGTTCAGGCCGCAAAGAAGGTTGAGCGGCGCACATGGCAGATCCAGCTCCTCGAAGCACTTGAAGTTGGTCAATCCGATCCGCCGGAGCATTAGACGAACTCCTGGACCAAGTCACGGACCGCGCTGAAGCGCTTTCGTATTCGCTGGGGCATGGCAGTCGATTGCGAGATCGCTTTGTCGAATTCCGGATCCTCCAGCAACAACTCGAACCTCTCCGAAATGTCCTCGCGATGTCCGACAAGCCTGTCAATGTCATGGGGAGAGCATCGTGCCAACTGAACACCCCAGGCCTCGAGGAGCGACTTGTTGACCCGAGCGCGCTCATTGCGGAGGTTTCGGAACGCCTTGCTCCCGAAGATACGCTGCGCGGCCAGCATCGCCTTCTCGAAATCGGCGCGAAGCAAGTCTCGCTCGCCGGGCGTCATGGAGTTGATCCGCTTCATGATCCCAGTGAGGTATCCGTCAAGAGAGCGACTCTTGTAGAGCTCCCACCGTTCGATGTGGAATGCAAGGAACCGCAGCACACACTCGCGGTCGATCATCCGATCCGGCCGAACAGATCGATTCGTCGCGGCTCGGAAAGCGTCGCAATCTGCCAATGTCTTCAAGAAATTCCGCACCGGCCCGGGGTGCAGGGCATGGCGGATTTCTTGCGCATTGAGCTTCATTCCGCCGGTGTTGATGCGGCTGAAGATATTAAACATCACCTCCGGCGGGGTTCCCGGCTCGATGACGTTCACGACCAGTTGCGTCTCGCGGATCCTGCGCTGCATCACGCGCGGCAGTTGCCCGAAACGCTTGCCGTTGAATTCCACCCGGTACTCCAGTCCGGTCAACTTGAACTCGTCGGTGATGTAGTCGTACAGGGTCGACATCCGCTGCACGCCGTCGACCACCTCCCAGTTGTCGTCTGTATCGGCGGCGACGTAGAACACCGGAATCGGGATTCGCAGCAAAAGGGACTCGATCAATCGGCTCTTGTTGACCGGCTTCCAGATGCCTCGCATCCTCTGAAATTCGGGTGCCAGATCGATCTCGGCGTGTTTGATGCGCTCCACAAGTTGATCAACAAGGAAGGGGATCGTGCGAACCTTGATCTTCGATGGATCGAATGGGTTTTCGATCGCGGCATCTGGATCCTCCCATTCCTCCTCGACACCGCTGTCCGGTTCGATGTCGTCTTCGTTACCGGCCGACGGGTGATCCTTGCCGATATCGCCGGGTTTGACCTCGGTGGCGTGAGTCAACGTTCGAGCGTCGTAGACCCGCTTCCAGTTGTAGTACGTCGTACTGGCAGTGCCTTTATTTCCCCCTTGAGCCGCGAAACGCTCGATGACCTCGCTTCGCTCGGCGCAGCGACCCTTCTTCCGTGTAATCTCGTCGGCGATGTCCCAGACCCGCCCGGTGATGGTTCCAGCCAAGGGCCGCACAGAATCCGACATCGAATCCTGTTCGATCTGCGGGTCGGAATTGTCCTGAAGCTCTGAACTCCCATGCCCGGCGTTTTGGCCTTGGCTCATGCTGTCGCTCCCCGACACATCTGAAAGACGTGCGACTGCGGCAAGGAACTCCTCGGGGTGGCTGACAGGGAACGCCGTGCGAGACGAGACGAGTGTGCGCTGGAACGACTCATCGAAGCTCGAGCGCCTAAGCCGTGTATCGGCCTAGTTGCGGCCCGGCGATTCCGAAATCGGCACTCGTCGTCGCCCCCAAAGGCCGTGCAGGGACCGACGATTCGACTATATTGCAACGATTGGCGTTCGGAGGCTGGTGTGATGATGTAGCCCCCTTCGTCCATTTCCATACGAAACGCCGCGAGCGTGCCGACCTCGTCGGCGATCTGGCCGGCAGGCGCATTTGAGTACTCTACTTTATAGAGCGTTCGAAGTTCTTCCCGGCTTTCCGCGGACGACAAATCGAACCAATCGACGGTCGCATAGCAGACGGAGAAGAAACGGTCTGCATATTTGCAGCTGGCGACGCGGACAACCCAAACCTTCGGTGCTGTCGCACCCGATTCAGTGCCGGGGATCACTGCTGAAGCAGTGCCCTCGCTGGCATCCGTCAGGTCTGGATTCATGGCCACTGGGTGCTTGTGATTGCTTGGACATCCAGACCCGAACCATGCTACCACGGTGTCATGCGGATTGGTCGGGTCAAGACCTAAGAGGCAGGCAACCTCAATTCTCCCGCTTCCGAGAAACATGGCTCCCGGTAGGCGTACCTCTCCCGCGGTCCCAGGGTTCCGCGGGCAGTCAGTGCGTGTCCAACAACCGGCGGATCTCAAGTCCGTCACGGTAGCCCCGATTCGTGTCCGCACCGGCCTGCCGCCGAGCGGTCTTCCGGAGACGCTTGGCGGCGCAGCGGCCAGCCGGCCCGTTTCCGGCGGTAATGACTCCTGCCTGAAGGGCATGCCGCGTCGCCGTCCAAAGGCCCCTCTATCTTAGGTGTTCGTCCCGCCCGGTCCGGGTAGGAAACGTCGGGGAGGGAGCCGTGGCCGCTAGCCGGCCTCCCTCTCGGCGGTCACCGCGACGGGCGCGTGCCGTAGTCGCTCTCCCGGCCGAAGAGGGTCCAGCCCTCGAGCCAGTTGCGGTCGCCGAAAACTCCGGCGAGGGTCCCGTCGAGTATGGCCCGCGGGGCGGTCTCCCCTGCCGCGACGCCTGCGGCCAAGGCGGCCGAGCGCGATCCCGGCCGCGGGTCCGGGTTGCCTTCCCGGCGCAGGTTGCGCGCCCGCGGGTCCAGCTCGACTGCCCCGATCTGCGGGGGCAGCCCGCCTACCAATGGCACTTAATACAGATCGAGAGCGCTGCATGCGGGAGTACCTTTCCCCGCTGTCGGTTCGGAGGAGGCGCCCCGCAGGGCTGGCCTCCGTCCGCCGCTCAAACGGCCCGTACAGTTTTCCCGCACTTGATGTAGCTAGCTACATGACCTTATCCGTGGGATCGTCAGGTTTTTGGACCAGATTATCCCGTTACGTAATGGGTGGGAAAGCGGAATAGTTCGGGAGAGGTGAACGCTCTTTTGCCGGGGTACGCGTACCGGAACCCTTGACGGACTGCACACTTGGCCGCCGACGCAGCTCGCCACGTCCATTGATTGCTCTCTGCGGGAGCGAATTAGAGTGAGATTCGTGCCTCACTTCTGCAGGAATAATCTGGGATCCGTCTAGCGAAATAATGTTGGATACAACACGGGGAAACCTGCTCGGTCTGCGGCTGCCCCGCCACCTGGGGTCCCGGCGAGCCGTGCCCGGACTGCGGCAACATCGGCCCTCCGGCGCTTCCGGCGCGATCCGGTGGACAGCCGGCCGTGCCTGCGGCACAGTGACGGCATGGACCTACATCCGCAGACGCTCCGGCCAGCGCCGGGCAACCCGCTGCAGTGGTCTCCGGCCGAGGACCTCGAGGGCGGCATCGAGGCCCGCGTGCTGCTGTGGCGCGGCCGCGAGATCGGTGCCGCGTTCCACCTCACCCGTGGCGGAGTGCCCCGGACCGTGCTGCACGGGGCGATCGCCGAGGCGCTGGGAGAGCCTGCCGGCTGGCTGGACGGCCTCGAGGCCCACGCCGTGCTGGATCGCCTCGAGGGCGCCATGCTCGACGTTACGCCCGAAGAGCTCGACGAGGCGATGGCATTCCTTGGGGGACTTGACGGGTGAAGCTGCCGGACGGACGCTGGGCGGATGCTCACCCTCTGTCAGCGCCGGCGCGAGATCGGCGCTGACCTGGCCCGCCTGCTCCACCTCGGCATCGGCCCCTGGCTGATCGGGCGCTGGCCGCCCCGCGAGGGCGTGGCCTGGTGCGCGGGGCACAACGTTCCCAACCGCCCCGGCGAGGCCCTCGCCGCCATGAACGAGACCGTCGCCGCGGCTCCCGCCCGGAAGCGGGCAGCCGAGATCCGGGGAGCCGTCCCAGAGTGCCCGTTCTGGCATTACTCGTTGAGCTGGGCGCGCGGCGACCGTACCGGGGGGGCTGGGGTGCTGTGCGCGGCGCAGGAGACGATCCGGTTGCTGGACCTGCTCCCGCGGCAGGCTTTCGTTGTCGCCCACAGGGGGCCGCCGCGGCACCTGCATGTGCTTGCCTGCCGGATCAGTCCCGACGACGGCCGCTCCGCTCCCGGGAACGCCGCGGGCCGGCTGCTCGATTTCGAGGTCGACGAGGAGGACTTCGACCGCCCCTGATAAACGGCAGACTCTCCGACCTACGCGTACTGGCGCAATCGCGCCCATACCTGGCGGCGCCTCCGGCAGCGCACCGCGCCCTGGCGCTGGCGGCTCGTTACCGGCGAAGGCTGGCGCCGGCAGTACCTGGAGCCGCTCAGCCCATGCCCGGACGACGACGCCGGGGCGCTCCGGCGCGCCGAGTTCCGGGCCGACCTCGAGGGGTTGCTGCTGGCTGCCCGGGGGCGGGCGGGGGGAGGTGGACTGGGAGCGAGCGGACACACGAGGGGCGTGGTCGGATGACCATCGACATGCTGGGCGACGCAAGCCTTCGCCACGTCGTCGCGACGGCCGCGCTCGGCGGGCCCCGCCTGCCGCCGGCTCCTGGCCGCCGCTTCCGGCCGGCCGGGTCGGGTCGTTCGCCGTCCGGAACCTGCCGGCCGATGCCGGTCCCGAGCGCGCCGCCGCTCTCATGGAGGCCACGGTCGCGGCCGCGCCTCGGCTGAAGCGCCTGGCACTGGGTCGCAGACTGGTCGGCTCGGCGGTCCGGAAGCCCGCGCTGGTGTACACGCTCTACTGGCCGGGCGTGCCGGCGGGAAACCGGCGGCACCTCGTCGGACAGACGGTCCGGGTGCTTGGGGCGGCGGACCTTCAGGCTGTCGTCGTCGAGCGCCTTGACTGTTGGCGCTCACAGTATTTCGATTGAGAATTCTCAGATTATTTCTGGCCCACTCGCGAAGTTTTCTCGAACAGATTCACTTTTGAAAGAGGGGGAACGACGCTTGGTGGCTTGTTAAGCCTACTGATCGATCTGCCGCATCCTAGCCATAATCCTCGTACTATTCCGCTGTCAAACCGATCCAGCGAGACTTTTGCGTTGTAAAGTCACCCGATTCTCAGGGCCTAGTGTGATTCCCCACAGCGCCCTGACGTCCGCCCGGCGATACCGTCGCTTGCAATCGGACCATGTTTCTAGCTAGATTGGACCGACTGCGAGGAGTCAGGTGATGACTGTTGTCAATGTTCACGAAGCGAAGACGCGCCTTTCCCGGTTGCTGGCGCAAGTGGAGGCGGGAGAAGAGATCGTCATTGCACGTCGAGGGGAGCCGGTCGCCAAACTCGTGCGCTGCAAGCCGCTGGGGCGGCGCAAGTTCGGTGCCATGAAGGGACAAATCCAGATCACCGACGCCTTTTTTGAGCCACTGCCCGGCGAAGAGTTGAAGGCTTGGGAAGGCGCATAGCGGATGGTGCGGATCTTGCTCGATACGCACGCGTTCCTCTGGTGGATGGCTGGCGATCACCGACTCTCGAATTCCGCGCGACGGGCCATCGCGTCCGTTGAATCCGAAGTCCTCGTCAGCGCTGCGTCGGCTTGGGAGATCGCCACGAAGTATCGTCTCGGCAAGTTGCCGGAGGCGGGAGCGCTAGCAAACGACATTCGCGCCTGCATCGCGGATCAGGACTTCCGGGAATTGCCCATCACGGTCGCGGACTCCGAACGCGCCGGACGCTTGGGAGGTCCCGTCCGGGATCCCTTCGATCGTATGCTGGTCGCCCAGGCTCTGGAACACGATCTCGACTTCGTTTCCAACGAACGAGTATTTGATCAATACGGCGTAAACCGGCTGTGGTGACACACCGACCACTGGCAGTGATGGCAAAACGCGAGGAAGTCGGTCAGAGCGCACATCGTGCCCCGCATCGACTGCCCCTATGACCTTCTGGCCGCGACATTCCTGACACTGAACGGAACGAGCCATAGGTCGGGCAACGACGCAGTCTGACAGTGGAAGTGGGGGCAGGCGAAGCAACCTCTCCGGGCACCGCCAATGCGTCCCGGGATTGGCAAGCGAGTTCGGTAAGCTCCTTGAGGCGTGCCCGTAGCGTGGTGGTGGCGCTCACATTATTCCGATTGAGAATTCTCAGAGTATTTCTGCACCGCCGGCGGAGTTTTCTCAAACAGACTCACTCCTGCAAGAGGGAGCAGGGGCACTGGTGGCCTGTGAAGCCTACTGATCGATCTGCCGCACCCTGGTCAGGGTCCTCGGACCATTCCGCTTTCCAACCGATCCACCGGCGAAATTGTAGCGTTGTAAAATCACCCGATTCTCACGATTTAATGTGATTCCCAACACTTGACGGCCGGCCCCGCGCCGTCGTCGTCCTCTGCGCTGTCCATCCAACAACCGGCCTCGTCCCTGCCGGTATCGGCAGCCAGCCCTATTTCAGCCTCCTGCGCTGGCACCTGGCGCGCGAAGGTGACCAGGCGGCCCTCGCGGCGCTCCGCAGGGGCATGGTGGCCACCGTTCTGGAATCGCTTCGGCGGCAGGACCGCCGGCTCCTCGACCTGCCCGACCGCATTGAACTCGCCCTGGGCGGCGAGATCCGCCACGTCGGCTCGCGGGTGCTCAAAATGCTGCTCCGTGCCGGGCCGGGCGGCTGGTCCCTCTGATCCCAGAGACACCTTGAGTGCCCGGGCCGCTCACGCCCTTCTGGCTGCAAGCAGCGCGCGCAAAAACCGTGCAGCGCTGGAGACTACGCAGATAGACGCGATGAGCCAGGACATTACCATCTCCTGCGGCGTCATTTCGGCGCTCGACAGCCATGCGGCTGATCCCGCGCTAAAGGCCACGAACCACAGTCCGGCGCGGGAGGCGGCACGACGGGCGGAGCGCTTGCCGCGCCCTGTAACGCGTTGCTGGGGTTGTTGTATCCCGGATTAATTCGCTAGGCGAATCCCACTTTGTTTCTGCAGTGGAAGCGGGGATTTTTCAAGTAGATTCGCTACTGCAGAAAGAATTGAGGGGGGTGCGGTCGGGGCCGCGGCTGGCGGGAGTTTTCTAGTAGCAGAGAGAGGCGGCGTGTTCGGACAGGATCGAGGAGCGGCGATGGTGCAGTCGATCGCGGATCGGAGAAGCGGCTAGCGCATGTTCGACAGGTTTTTCCTGATGCGGGGATGAAATCCCTTGCGAATAAAGGATCTCCATGAACCTGCCCCAGAAATCATAGGTAACACCATATTTTCATTTGATACCATTATTTCCTTGTATCTGACGGCTTTCCCTGCTACCATGGTCTAGGTCACATCTGATGTACCTCATGACCACCACATCCTCCTCCCGCGGCCGCTCCTACGAGTACGTCCGCCTCTGCGAGTCCATCTGGAAAAACGGCCGCTCCTCCCGCCGCATCGTCGCCACCCTCGGCCGCAAGGACCAGCTCGAACCCCTCCTCGACCGCCTCTACGAACTCTGCCGCGGCCACAAACCCCCCGCCGCCGACGACCCCGTCCCCCTGCGCTCCTTCCGCGTCGGTCCCTTCCTCGCCCTGCGCGCCCTCTGGCACGAGCTCAGCCTGCACGACCTGCTCGGTCCCGCCCTCTCCGACCGCGTCCTCGTGCTCGTCGCCAACCGCCTCACCGCCCCCGCCTCCGAACACGGCCTCGCCGACTGGCTGCGCACCTACTTCGCCTGCGATTCCCAGGGCCGCCGCTTCGCTCCTGCCTACCGCTCCGAGGCCGAGAGGAAGGCCTCCAAGACCCCCCGCGTGCGCGTGCAGGCCTTCCAGCTGCAGCGCTGGTATCGCACCCTCGACGCCCTGCTCCCGCTCAAGAACCGCCTCGAGGAGCATCTCTTCGACCGCTTCCGGGATCTGTTCGCGCCGCAGTGCGATCTCGTCTTCTACGACCTCACCAGCACCTACTTCGAGGGGCTCGGCCCGTCCGAGCTGGGCCAGCGCGGCTACTCGCGGGACCGCCGGCCGGACGCCCCGCAGGTGCTCGTGGGGGTGGCCATGGTGGACGGGCTGCCGGTCTCGCACACGGTGTTCGCGGGGAACCGCAGGGACTCCACGACGGTGCGCGAGGTGATCGCGGACCTGCGCGAGCGGTTCGGGCTGGGCCGGTTCGTGTTCGTGGGGGACCGGGGGATGAAGTCGGAGGCCTCCGTGGCGGCGCTGGAAGGGGAGGGGCTGGGCTACCTGATGGCGGTGCAGGGGCGGCGGAGCCCGCGCATGGAGGAGGCCCTGGAGCGGCTGGAGGAGGGGGCCTGGCAGGCCTGCGAGGACGCGGCGGGGCAGGCCAAGCAGAACGGGTCGCAGGTGCAAGAGGTGACGCGGGAGGGGGAGCGGGTGCGGCGATTGGTGGTGCATTCGCCGGAGCGGGAGCGGCACGAGCGGAAGCTGCGGGGGGCGCAGCAGGAGAAGGTGCGGCAGAAGCTGGAGCGACTGGCGGCGCGGGTGGCGGCGGGGGAGTTCGCGCGCAAGGCGGAGCGGGAGCGGAAGGTACGGGAGAAGCGGGCGGCGGAGGACGGCGGGGAGGGGTCCGGGAAGCCGGAGGAGGCCAAGGACGAGGCGGCGCTGATCGGGGACGCGGCGGGGCGGATCCTGGCGCGGGACCACGGGCAGCGCTACTACGACTGGCGGCTGGGGGAGACGGGGGAGCTGGAGTACTGGGAGAACGCGAGCTGCGCGGCGGAGAAGCGGCGCGAGGGGCACTGGCTGCTGGAGACGGAGGAGCAGGGTTTGAGCGCGGTGGAGGCGGTGCAGGCCTACCAGGACCTGTGGCGGGTGGAGGCGGCGTTCCGCTCGATGAAGGACGTGCTGGAGCTGCGGCCGGTGTGGCACCGGGTGGAGCAGCGGGTGCGGGCGCACGTGCTGGTGGCGGCGCTGGCGCTGGCCTGCGACCGGGTGCTGCAACGCAAGCTGGAGCGGGCGGGCCTGGATCTGCTGAGTTCGCGGGCGGCGTGGGCGGCTCTGGAGGCGGTCAGCCTGGTGGAGTTCGAGCTGCCGGGCGGGACGACCAAGGCGGGGGTGTGCGTGAACGGCGACGACGGCGGGCACAGCAGCGAAGCGCGCCGGGTGCTGCAGGCCCTGGGAGTGAAACTGGAAGTCCCCCAACCGGCGGCAGGCGTCGACAGGACCGTCCATTAGAACGGAGGTCGGACAGGATCGTACCTCGGCACGGATCACCGGTTGATCCCCACTCGATTCGGGCGCTGGCCGGGGCGAGGAAAGCGTCTAGGTCACAACACCAAATTGCGACCCTGTAGATTCAATAGTTTACGGCTGGCAATGTCGAACATGCGCTAGCGTCGCGGGGAACAGCGCAGCAGATCGTTCCAATCCTTGGCGCCGGCAGGCCGGAGGCGGGTGCAGTGGGGGGTGCGGCGTCGGAGGGCAGCGGCGGCCTGGTCCCCGGCAGGCTCGCCAGCAGGCCCTCGCTGCCCAGCAGGTCCTCGGGCTTCTCATAGTCCTCGAGCAACTGCTCGAGCAGTTCGTCAGGTATCGGTTTCATGGGGGTGCCTCCTTGTTGCAATTGAAACATTTCCTCACTTACACGGTTTATCTGACACTCCCGCCCGCATTCCAAAAGTAGAGGTTCCCGGGAATGCCCCCGGCCAGTGAAAAGGATATCAAGCAACGCATGACACCCCCCAGCACCTCCCCCCGAATCCGTCGTCGGCATCGACGTGGGCAAGCACTGGCTGGACGTCTTCATCGATCCCGCCGCGCTCGAGCGCCGCTTCGCCAACACCGGCAGCGGCCACCGCACCCTCCGCAACTGGCTCCGCAAGCTCAGCGTCCGGCGCGTCGTCGTGGAACCGACCGGCCGCTACCGTCGCGAACTCCATCAGTGCCTGCACGACCACGGCGTGACGGTCGTCCTCGCCAACCCGCAGCGCATGCGCAATTTCGCCCGCTCCCTAGGCCAGCAAGCCAAGAGCGCCCGCATCGACGGCCTCGAGGGCACCGCGCCCAGGCCGCAGAGCCAGCGGGCATTAGGTGACCTGCTCGCCCTGCGGCGCAAGCTCGTCGAACAGCGCGACGCCTTGCGCAAGCACGCCTCCGAGACCGGCTCGACAGCCGCCAGCCTGCTCGATTCCCTGCTGGAACACTTTGCCACCAAGATCCAGCAGGCCGATGATGCTATCCAGGCCAGCATCGAGACCGATCCAGCTCTGTGCCGGCGTAGCGAGACCATTCGCTCCGTTCCAGGCTGCGGCCCGCTTACCGCCGCCAGCCTGTGTGCCGAACTGCCGGAACTTGGCTCCGCCACTCCCGCCGAGGCCGCGGCCCTGGCCGGCCTCGCGCCCTACGCGTGTGATTCCGGTGGCCATCACGGTCGCCGCCGCATCCGCGGCGGTTGCCAGCATCCTCGCAAGCTGCTGTACATGGCCGCCACCTCCGCGATCCGTTGCAACCCGGCCTTCCGCACTTTCTATGCGCGTCTAACGGCCCCGGGGCAATCCGCACAAGGTGGCGCTCGTCGCGGTCATGCGCAAGCTGCTCGCCCTGGTCGGGGCCTTGCTCCGCGACGACCGCCCGTGGACACCCGACAGCCCCGCTGCCGGGTCCCTGGCCTGAGCGAAGTTGAGTAGGCGCATGCTTCCCGCAACGCTCGATAGCCCAGTCCCGCCGGAGGGTTTGCAGCAAACCTCCGCCCGCTCCGGCTCAGACCTCGCCTTGGATCTCGACCAGCTCGTACGCGATCTCGCCCGAGGCGACGAAGAGAACCGGCAGCGCAAACTGTACGGACGTTCGCAAAATTCCGCTACCAATTCTTGCACCACTAGGGAAAACGCTTGACATCAACCACGGAAGGCTGAGGATGACAGAATCTACGGCCTGGATTCAAGACTCAGGCTTGTCGAGCAGAATCAGGCCGTGCTGCTGGAAAGAACCAGGCACCTGGAGCCTGTCGCTGCCATGACAGAGTAGACCCCCACCACTACCCCGCATCCTGTGGCATGGCCACTCTCCCGCCCACAGTATTAGTTAGGGGTGGGCTCGATTAGTTAGGGGTGGGCTTGCGCTCCTGGGTCAGTGGCCCTGATCGCTGCAGTCCACCGTCACCTACGGATGGGGGCTCCAGATCGTCTTGCCCGGCTACCGTCAGCCCGTCCAGGCCTTCGAGTGGACCGAGGTCCTCGATGCGGCTCCCTCCGACATGTACCAGAGCCAGCGACGCAACACTCCTCAGCGGTCGCAGGTCGCGCACGGCACTGCCGCGCAAATCCAGTCGCCGCAAGCCGTCCAGGCCCGCAATAGGCCCCAGGCTCCCGATGGCGTTGCCGGCGAGACCGAGATCGACAAGTCCCCTCAGGCCCGAGAGCGGGTGCAATTCCGCCAGGCGGTTCCTGTCAAGTCGCAGCATCCGGAGCCGATCCAGCCCGGCCAGCGGCTGCAGGTCGCGGACATCGTTGGTCCCGAGATCCAGCACCTCTAGCTCCGTCAGCGCCGCGAGCGACCACAGGTCCGCAATGCCGTTGCGATCCGCCCGCAGCACCGCTAGGCGAGGCAGTCCGGCCAAGGGCCGCAGGTTCTCGATGCGGTTGTCGCCGATGTCCAGCTCCGTCAGGCCCCCCAGTGCGGCCAGCGGCTGCAGGTTGTCGAGCAGGTTGTGCCGGACCGACAGCCGCCTGAGGCCCGCCAGCGCCGCCAGCGGGCGCAGGTCCACGGCCGCGCCGTCCAGGTTCAGCGACTCCAGCGCCGGCAGCAGTGCCAGCTGCCGCAGGTCCGCCAGCGGGTTGAAGCCCAGGTCGAGCTCCTTCAGGCCCGTTGCCGCTTCCAGCCCGGCCAGGTCCCGGACCCCGCCGTTGCGCGCGCTGAGCGATTCCAGCCCGGCCAGCTCGCCCGCACTCACCGTCTCGCCGGGGGCCTTGCCCAAGGCCGCGCGGATCGCCGCCCCCAGGGCCGGGTCGGCAATCACCGGCAGGCTGCCCGGCGCGCCGGCGTGGCCCCGGGCCTGTCCCGCCGCAAGGCTGGCGCCAGTGGCCGGAAGACGGTAGGCCCGCACCTCGCGGCCTTCCCAGCCGGTCCACAGCAGGGTTCCGCCGCCCGACCACAGCCCGGTCGGATCCGTGTCCGCCCCCGACACCTCCACGTCGTGCTGCGGCACCCGCCGCCCGTCGGCCAGCCGATACCCGTACAGCCGCTCCCGCCAGTCCGCCACCCACAGCGTCTCGCCATCCGACCACAGCCCGACCGGCATCAGGTTCTCGCCCTTCAGAGGAATGTCGCGGCTCGCCAGACGCTCTCCGTCCGCCAGCCGGTAGGCCCGCACCCGGTCGCCCAGCCATCCCGCCACCCAAACCGTCTCCCCGTCCGACCACACCCCGGCCGGGGCTTCCTCCCCCTCCAGCGCCAGGTCCCGCTCCGCCAGCCGCGCCCCGTCCGCCAGCCGGTGCGCCCGCAGGCCCCCCTCCAAGCCGGCCACCCACAGCGTCTCCCCGTCCGACCACAGCCCCATCGGCCCCGGCTCCGTCGCCATGTCCCGGCCCGGCTGCCGCGCCCCGTCCGCCCGCTCGTAGGCGTACAGCCTCGCGTCGTCCAGGTCCGCCACCCAGACCGTCTCCCCGTCCGACCAGATCCCGCTCGGCCGGCTGTTCGCCCGCGCCAGCGGGAAGCCTGCCGGCTCCACCTGCGGCCCGCGGACGGTCGCGCTGACGGCCTCCGCCAGCTTGCTCCCGCCCGCCGTGCAGATCGCCCCGACCGCCGCGCAGTCCGTGGTCACCGGCAGCGTCAGCACCACGTCCGCCTCCGAGGACGGCTCCACCGTGATCGCCCAGCGCAGGTTCGATCCCCTCACCACCCGCTTGGCCTTCCTTACCGTTCCCCCCGTCACCTCGAACGCCGTGTCGCGCAGCGTCCTGAAGCTGAGGTCGGGCTCCCTGCTGAAGCGCAGCTCGAACGTGAACGCGGCTTGACCGTCATGCGTCGCCGGCAGCTGCAGGAACTGGGCCGTCAGCGACGAGCCCGCCCGCGTCACCGTCACCGTGTAGGTCCGCGTCGTCGTGCCGTCCTCGGCAGTGACCCTGACCGTGATCTCGTTCGCGCCTTCCCCGAGGGCCGCTTCCGGTCCCGGCCGGATCGCCACGGTCGCGCCGGAGTGGCTCGCCGTCGCCGTCACCGTGGTCGCCGTGACCGACTCCGCGACACTCGCCTGGTAGGCCGTCTTCGACGCCGAGAACCTACCGATGTCGACGCCCGAGAGGCTCAGCCCGCTCAGCGTCGCGTCCCGCGAGAGGGACGTGATGGTCACGGTCGCCGAACCGATCACGGAGCCGCCATGCGACGCCGTCACCGTCACCGTCTCGGCCGCTTCCTCCTCTCGGTCCGCTACCGCCGTCAGCCGCGCCGTCGCCGAGAACGTGGCCGAGGTCCCGTACGCACTTAGCGTCAGCGTCTCCGGCAGGCCCCTGTAGTCCGACTCCGTCGCCGTCCCGGACAGGGCCAGCGTGATCGTCTGCGCCGCCCGGAACGTCACCCCGTTGGTGATCGCGACTGTCAGGGTCGCCGTCCCGCCCTCCGCGATCTCGCCCGGCTCCAGCGTCACCGCGAACTCCGGGACGTCGTTCTCCTCGAACACCACCGACGCCGAGGCATTCTCCTCCGACACCGCGTAGCCCTCGCCCGCCCGCAGCGTCCAGGTCACGGTGAGGTCGTCCTCGACAATCGTGTCGTCGCCGACCTCGACCCGCTCCGTCACGCTCCGCTGCCCGCGCGCGAACCGGACTGTCAGGTTCTGTACTTCGCTGGACCTGGTCGACGTGAAGTGCACCGGCACCTCCAGCGGCTCCGATGCCGGCCCGGTGCGCGATACCCTGAACCGCGCCTGTTCCGCCTCCGACACGCGCTCCTCGACCGCCACGATCGAGACCACGGGCAGGCTGCTGCGCGTCACCGTCACCGTGTAGGTCTGCGTCGTCGTGCCGTCCTCGGCCGTGACCGTGACCGCGATCTCGTTCGCGCCTTCCGCCAGCGCCACCTCCGCTCCGGGCGCGATCGACACGGTCGCGCCCGGGTGGGTCGCCGTCGCCGTCACCGTGGTCGCCGTGACCGAGTGCGCGACCCTCGTCCGGTAGGCCGTCGTCGCCGCCGAGAACCTCCCGATGTCGATGCCCGAAAGGCTCAGCGCGCTCAGCGTCGCATCCCGCGCGACGGACGTGATCGTCACGGTCGCCGAACCGATCACGGAGCCGCCGTGCGAGGCCGTCACCGTCACCGTCTCGGCCGCTTCCTCCTCCCGGTCCGCCACCGCCGTCAGCCGCGCCGTCGCCGAGAACCTGGGCGAGGTCCCGTACGCACTCAGCCGCAAAGTCTCCGGCAGGCCCCCGTAGTCCGACGCCAACGCCGTCCCGGACGCGGCCAGCGTGATCGTCTGCGCCGCCCGGAACGTCACCCCGTTGGTGATCGCCACCGTCAGGGTCGCCGTCTCGCCCTCCGCGATCTCGCCCGGCTCCAGCGTCACCGCGAACTCCGGCACGTCGTTCTCCTCGAACACCACCGACGCCGAGGCGCTCTCCTCCGACACCGTGTAGCCCTCGCCCGCCTGCAGCGTCCACGTCACGGTGACGTCGTCCTCGACAATCGTGTCGTCAACGTTCTGGACCCGCCTCGTCACGCTGCGCTGGCCGGGCACGAACCGGACCGTCAGGTTCCGGACGCTGCTGGACCCGCTCGCTGCGAACTGCACCGGCACCTCCAGCGGCTCCGATATCGGTCCGGTGCGCGATATCCTGAACCGCCCCAGTTCCGCCTCCGACACGCGCTCCTCCACCGCCGCGATCGAGACCACCGGCAGGCTGCTGCGTGTCACCGTCACGGTGTAGGTCTGCGTCTTCGTGCCGTCCTCCGCCGTGACCGTGACCGTGATCTCGTTCGCGCCTTCCCCGAGGGCCACGTCCGGTCCCGGCCGGATCGACACGGTCGCTCCGGAGTGGGTCGCCGTCGCCGTCACCGTGGTCGCCGTGACCGAGTGCGCGACGCTCGCCTGGTAGGCCGTCACCGTGGAAGAGAAGGCCCCGATGTCGATGCCGGACAGACTCAGGCCGGACAGCGTCGCGTCTTGCGAGACCGACCTGATCGTCACGGTCGCCGAACCGACCGCGGCGCCGTCGTGCGAGGCCGTGACGGTGACGGTCTCGGCGGATTCCTCCTCCTGGTCGGCCCGAGCCGCTAGCTCCACTAATGCCGAGGAGGCTCCTGCCGCCAGCGTCAGCGTCGCGGGCAGGCCCGTGTAGTCGGCCGCGGACGCCGTCCCGGACGTGGCCAGGGAGATGGTCTGGTCCTGGGCGAACGTCACCCCGTTGGAGATCGCCACCGTCAGCGTGGCGCTCTCACCCTCGGCCACCGTCTGCGGCTCGGCGGAGACGGTGAACGTTGCGGCGTCGTCGTCCTCCACGGCCACCGTGGCGAGGACGTCCGTGCCGAGGGAGTAGCCTGTACCTGCAATCAGCGTCGCCGTAACTGTGCTGTCCGCCTCCACCACGCTGTCCCCGGAAGTGGGTACGCTCAGCGTTGCGCTGGTCGCTCCCTTCGCGAACGCGACGGAGGACGGCGGCGTGCCCGACAGGGCCGAACCGCTCTCCGCCACGCTGACCGCCACGGTCAGCGCCTCGGGTGCTGCAGCGTCGAGGCTCAGAGTGAACGAAGCCGGCGTGCCTTCCGTCACTGGGGTGGCACCCGCGGCGATCGTCGCCACCGGCAGGCCCGCCCGCGCCACCGTCACCGTCACCGTGTAGGTCTTGATCGTCGCGCCGTCCTCCGCGGTTACAGCGATCACGATCTCGTTCGTGCCTTCCGCGAGCGTTACCTCGGGGGCCGGCTGAATCGCGACGGTTGCAGCCGGGTGGGCGGCCGTCGCTGTCACCGTCGTGCTCGCTACGTCGTGCGAGACGTTGGCTGAGTAGGCCGTCGTCGCGGCGGAGAACTCACCGATGTCGATGCCCGACAGGCTCAGCCCGCTTAGCGTGGCGTCTTGCGAGACGTTCGTGATCGTCAGCGTTGCCGAGCCGACCGCCGAGCCGTCATGGGTGGCCGTGACGGTCACTGTCTCGGCTGTTTCTTCCTTCTGGTCCGTTACCGCCGTCAGCCGCGTCGTCGCCGAGAACGTGGCCGAGGTTCCGTACGCTTTCAGCGTCAGCGTCCCGGGCAGGCCCGTGTAGTCCGTTGTCGACGCCGTGCCGGACGCGGCCAGCGTGATCGTCTGCGCCTCCCGGAACCTCACCCCGTTGGTGATCGCCACCGTCAGGATCGCCGTCCCGCCCTCCGCGATCTCGCCCGGCTCCAGCGTCACCGCGAACTCCGGTACGTCGTTCTCCTCGAACACCACCGACGCCGAGGAGCTCTCCTCCGACACCGCGTAGCCCTCGCCCGCCTGCAGCGTCCAAGTCACGATGAGGTCGTCCTCGACAATCGTGTCGTCGCCGACCTCGACCCGCCCCGTCACGCTACGCTGTCCGCGCGCGAACCGGACCGTCAGGTTCTGTACTTCGCTGGACCTGGTCGACGTGAAGTGCACCGGCACCTCCAGCGGCTCCGATGCCGGCCCGGTGCGCGACACCCTGAACCGCGCCTGTTCCGCCTCCGACACGCGCTCCTCGACCGCTGCGATCGAGACCACGGGCAGGCTGCTGCGTGTCACCGTCACCGCGTACGTCTGCGTCGTCGTGCCGTTCTCGGCGGTGACCGTAACCGTGATCTCGTTCGCGCCTTCCGCGAGGGGCACCTCCGGTCCGGGCGCGATCGACACGGTCGCGCCGGAGTGGGTTGCCGTCGCCGTCACCGTTGTGGCGGTGACCGAGTGCGCGACGCTCGCCTGGTAGGCCGTCGTCTCGGCGGAGAACCTCCCGATATCGATGCCGGACAGGCTCAGGCCGGCCAGCGTCGCGTCGCGCGAGACCGACTCGATTGTCACGGTCGCCGAGCCGATCACGACCTCGCCGTGCGAGGCGGTCACCGTGACCGTCTCGGGCTCTTCCTCCTCCCGGTCCGCCGAGGCCGCCAGTGCAGCCGTCGCCGAGGTCGCCCCCGCGGCCAGCGTCAGTGTCGGCGGGACGCCCGTGTAGTCCACCGCAGATGCCGTGCCGGTAGTCGTCAGCGGGATCGGCTGTGCTTCCGCGAAAGTCACCCCGTTGGTGATCGCCACCGTCAGGGTCGCCGTCTCGCCTTCGGCGATCACTTCCGGGGCCACCGAGACAGTGAACCCCGGCGCATCGTCGTCCTCCACCTTCACCGCCGCCGAGGACGCCGAGCCGACACTGTAGCCGGTCCCGGCCGTAACCGTCGCCGTGACGGTGCCATCCGGTTCCACAACCGAGTCCGCCTCAGTCGACACCGCCAGCGTCGCACTCGTATCCCCTTGCGCAACGGTCACCGACGTCGGCGGTGTTCCGGAGAGCACCGACCCGCTGCCGGTCACGCTCACCGCTACGCTCAGCGCCGCGGGAGCGGCCTTGTCCAGCGTCACGGCGAAGGCCGCCGTTGACCCCTCCGGCACCGAATCGCTTACCGCCGCGATCGTCACGACCGGCACAGGACCCGGAACGGTCGCTTCGATGCGGTTCGAGAGCCCCCTGCCGTCCGCCGTGCATACCGCTCCGGAGACCGCGCAGTCCGCCGCCGCCGGCAGCAGCACGACCACGTCCGCGCCCGACGACGGCTCGATGACAATGTCCCACAGATCGCTGCGGCCCTCGACCTGCAGGGCGTTCCGCACGCTCCCGTTGGTGACTGAGAAACTGCTGCCCCGCAGGATCCCGTCGCCAGTCGCCACCGGCTCGCTGAACCGGACCCGGATGACGAATGTCCCCGAGCCCGCGTGCGACTCCGGTACCGACACCACACTCGCGGTCAGCGGCGGGCCGGCCCGCGTCACCGTCACCGTGTAGACCCTTTTTGTCTCCTCGTCCTCGGCTTCGATACCGATCTGGATGATGTTCGATCCCACATCCAGGGCCACCTCGACCCCCGGCTCGACCGTGACCCATGCCGCCGGATGGCTCGCCGTTGCTGTCACGGTAGTGGCCGAAGTCTCGTACGACACTGTTGCCGCGTATTCTGTGACGTCGGGGGAGAACGTGCCGAAATCGATGCCCGACAGGCTCAGAGCGCTGAGCGTCGCGTCGTTCGAGGCGTTCGTGATCGTCAGCGTCGCCGAGCCGGCCGGGACGTCCCCGTGAGAGGCCGCAACCGTCACCGTCTCGTCCTCTTCGTCCTCCCCGTCAGCCCGGGCCGTAAGCAGGCCCTCGACCCACATCGAGCCCGCCTGAAGCGTTAGGGCAACGGGCTGAATAATGTAGTCCGCCGGAGACGCCGTGCCTGACGCCGCCAGCTCGATGACCTCGTCTGTCGCGAACGTCACCCCGTTGGAGATTGCCACCCTGAGTATCGCGCTATCCCCTTCTCGGATCGCCTGCGGCTCCGCCGAGAGCGTGAATGTCGCCGTGTCGTCATCCTCGACCTTCACCACTGCCGAGGATTCAGTGCCAACGGTGTATCCGACTCCCTCCGCGACCGTCGCCGTGACCATGCTGTCGGCTTCGACGACGCGATCCCCTTCGGTGGGCACGCTCAGCCTGGCGCTCGTGGCTCCGTCGGCGACCGTCACGGAGTTTGGCGGCGTGCCCGCCAGCGCCGAGCCGCTCTCATTCACGTTCACCGAAACGGCCAGCGGCTCCGGCGCCGCCCCGTCAAGCGTCACCTCGAAGACCGCTGCCGTGCCCTCCGCCACCGGAGTGCTCACCGCCGCGATCGACACCGTGATCGATGGCTGTACGGGCACCTGTGGCCGACTTCGGTGGCTCGCCACGGTTTCCCGCGTCTCGTTCATCGTTCGCACTGCGTCCGCCGGCCCCTGCCCCATCGACTGGTCGCCGACAGCCACACCCATGGGATCGCCCCGGAACATCCGATGTGGCGTAGAGAATGCGAGGACCAGCTGACAATAGATGCCCGCATTGGCGCACTGCTGCGAGTACGACATGATGGTGCGCCACCGCCTCCGCCTCTCCCCAGGGTGTTCGAACGCGCGCTGGTTGACGTAGCCGTAGTTATACGACTGCAGAGAATCGTTCAGGCTTCCGTGCTCTTTGTGTCGGTCGTGCAGCACACCCAGAAGGTGTCCGACCTCGTGCGGGAGGGTTTGGGTGCTACACCGTGCCCCAATTACGGTAAAGGCGTTTTGCGGCGCAACCGGCACGTAAGCTATGCCGCACGATGATTCCAGGTAGGCAATGAGAACGACAATGTCCGCGCCCATCCTGTCGCGTGCTTCATGGATGCCGTCCATGTGACCGTCCTCTGTGCCCTGAAGGTTGGTCAGGTCGCTGGAAATCGAGTCTTGCTCCTCGTAGCTCACCTCTTCAGCCCCTGCGAGCGAGAGTTGGGCATGCACTCCGCTATCTGAAAGGACCCGGTTGGTGGCAGCGATGCGGAGATCGATCTCGGCTTCGGTCTGGGCGGTCCCGCCGAAATAGGTCCGCGCGGCGGGCGTGTAGAAGAACCCGACGTCGATCGTCGTCGTCTCTGCGGCGCTGTCTCCATTGACCTGCGCTCGGAGCCCAACCGCGCCCGTCGCCAGGATGGCCAGTGCCAGCCATGTCCTCCACAAACCCCGTCGGAGGCGGAGCGGATTCCGTTCCCAGTGCATCAAGCGGCCCTGCGACTGAAGCACTGCGTCTCCCCTGACGGCCCTGACGGCAATTCTTCGCCTTCCCGGCAAAGGACCGCGAGACATGTCACGGCACTTGCCCGTCCGTGTATTCGCAGTGGGACTGAGTGGTTTCTTGCTGTGCTAGGTTGTGTTACTGTCGAAGTGGCCCGCGGAGGAGCAAGCGGATGACTTGGATTGGCGATTCCCGACCATTGCATTGGGGTGCAATTGCCGGAGCGGGCTTGGTCCTGGCGCTGCTGCTTGCCCTCGCGCCGGCGCATGGTGCCGACGACCGGCAGCAGGACAGTGGCTTGTTTTCCCCGGTGGAGCCGCGGGAGTTTCGGAGCGTGGCTCTGGCCCCGCCAGACGACATCACAATGCGCCGTCGCGAGGTCACGATTGACTTCGACATGCTCGCCCTGTCCAGGGCCTCGGCCGGCCGGCCGGACACCACACCGACGAGACTGACGCTGAACCTGTTCGACGACACGGTTCTCACTGCGGTCATCGAGGAAGTCGCGCCCACCTCGTCCGGCTATTCCCTTTCGGGACGGATCGAAGCATCGGAGCACAGCACCGTCATTCTGGTGGTGAACGGCACGGTGGTGGCCGGATCCGTTCGGACTCTGGAGGGAGTTTATCGAATCCGGTCGGTGGGCAAACGTCTGTACGCTATCAGCGAGGTGGACGAGTCGAAGCTTCCGCCGATCGACTAGCCTGGTGGGCGAGGCCGGCTTGTCGAGCGGGTTTCCCAATTCGGCCCACAGGTCGAGCTGACACACGGCCAGGTGCACCGGCTGGCCTGACGGCTCCCGTCGATTCCGTTCAGGCGCTGGTGTCGCGGGCCGCGTGCTACGACGGAAACTCGTCAGCCCTAGGGCTGGACGCCGAAGTGCTCTGTCCGTCTGCGTAGAACGGGTCGCGTTTCCATCAATGGCGGAAGAAGACTCACTCCGGGACGCCTCATTCCCGCTGTTTCCCGCCGCCCGTACCGTGTACCGCCCCACGGTCTCCAGTATTTGGCCACAGCCGGACACTTGCTTTGATCGCATCTAACATAGCGAATAGTCATGAACAAACAGTGGATGTTCCGTGAAAATGCGTGGTGGTTCCGTGGATTCACCCGAGCGGTCACAAATCACGGCGCTACCGTCCCCGGTTTGCCGTCCCATCGCCACCAGTCTCGCGTCAGGAGTCGTCCAGACCAATGCGTTGAAGGCTACTCTGATAGGTTCTCTCTGCAGGCCGCCCACATGCGTTCGCTGATCAGGGACTTGCTGGTCGCGGGCCGCATCGAGACCGGAACGCCATCGGTGAATCCCCAGCCTGCCGCCTTGACCGGATTGGTCGGCCAGGTCCGGAGCAGGTTTCTCAGCGGCGGCGGCCGGTGTCCCACCATTGAGATCGACCTCCCACCGGAACTGCCGCGGGTCCTGGCGGACCGGCGCCGGATCGTGCAGGTCCTGGGCAAACGGGGAACCCGGGCAGGGGCTCCGCGGATCCGGGCTGGGCGTGGCCATCTCCAAGGGACTGGCCGAAGCGCACGGGGGTCGCATCTGGGCCCGCAGTGAGGGCCCGGGGCTGGGCACGCGGTTCACTTTCACGGTCCCGGCTGCCGAACAGCCGGCGGAGACTCCCGAGAAAGCTGCCGCCGAGCCGCCGAGAGCGCTACCGGGACCCGTGCGCGTTCTCGTCGTGGACAACGACAGCCCGATCACGCCACGGCACGTCCGGGGCGCGCTCGCCGAGGCCGGCTACGACCTGGTCCTGACCGGTGACCCGGGCGAGGTGGCCGGCCTGATGCAGACGAGCTGGCCCGATCTTGTCCTGCTGGACTTGGTGCTTCCCGGCGCGGACGGCATCGAGCTCATGTCGCGGATTCCGGCTCTGTTGGACATCCCGGTCATCTTCCTGTCGGGATACGGTCGGAACGAACCGGTCGCGCGGTCCTTGCAGGCAGGAGCCAATGACTACGTCGTCCAGCCCTTCTCCCCGACCGAGCTGGTGGCGACGCCCTACAGGCTGGGATCCTGGAGGTCGCCTACCTGGCACGTCGGGTGAGCGTGGCCGGCCGGTGCGGCTGACCGCCACCGAGTGCCGCCTCTTGCACCAACTGTCGGTCAGCGCCGGGCGCGTTGCCACCACCCGCCTCTGGCACTCCTGCACCCTCGCCCAGGAACTCGCCCTCCTCGATGCCGACGAGGACGATCTCCAGGACGCCATGGACCGGCACCTCCAACGCCAGTAGCGCATCGAGAAGCGCCTCGTCCAGCGCCATCTCGGCGAGGACACCCAGGTGCTCTGCGACGTCTCCTCCAGCTACTAGTATCATGTATCATGTGAATATTCGTATATAGTGGTAGCATCATGGGAACCTGTAGGAGGGGGTTCCCCATGGCACCAAGATATCGGGTCACGCTGGAGGCCGCCGAGCGGGAGGAGCTGCTCGCCCTCACGCGCAACGGCAAGACCGCCCGCAAGGTGTTTGTCAGCGCCCGGGCCCTGCTGCTGTGCGATCAGGGCCCGCATGGGCCGGCCTGGACGGTCGCGGCCACGGCCGAGGCCCTGGGGGTCTCGGCGCGCACGATCGAGCACCTCAAGCGTCGCTTCGTGGAGGAGGGGCTGGAGGCCGCCCTGCGGCGCAAGCCGCGGCCGCGCAAGCCGCGGGCGGTGACCTTCGACGGGGCGTTCGAGGCGCGCCTGGTGGCGCTGGCCTGCTCGCAGGCTCCGGCGGGGCGGCGCCGCTGGACGGTGCGCCTGCTGGCGGAGAAGGCGGTGGAGCTGGGGCTGACGCCGAGCGTGTCGCCGATGACGGTCCAGCGGATCTTGAAAAAAACGCACTCAAGCCTCACTTGAAGAAGTATTGGCGGATCCCGCCGCAGGCCAGCGCGGCGTTCGTGGCCTGCATGGAGGACGTGCTGGAGGTGTACGCCCGGCCCTACGAGACCCGTCGGCCGGTGCTCTGCATGGACGAGACCAACAAGCAGCTGATCGGCGAGGTGCGCCAGAAGCTCCCGCTCCGACCCAGCCAGCCGGAACGCTGGGAGCACGAATACGTGCGCAACGGCGTGGCGCAGATCTTCTTGGAGGTGGAGCCGCTGACGGGGCGTCGGCATGTCGAGGCGAGCGCACGGCGCACGCGCCAGGACTGGGCCCGCTGGATCCGCGGCATGCTCGAGGAACGCTATCCGCAGGCCGAGCGGGTCGTGCTCGTGATGGACAACCTCAACACGCATGGGATCGAGTCGCTGTACGCGACCTACCCGCCGGAGGAAGCCCGGGCGCTGGCCGAGCGGCTCGAGATCCACTACACGCCCAAGCACGGCAGCTGGCTGAACATCGCGGAGATCGAGTTGAGCGCCCTGTGCGGCCAATGCCTCAACCGGCGGATGCCCGACCTTGCCACGGTGAGCGAGCAGATGCGGGCGTGGGAACAGGATCGGAACAACCGGGACGCGACGGTCGATTGGCAGTTCACCACTCGCGATGCTCGGATCAAACTGAAGAGCCTATATCCGAAAATCTAACGGGTACACTGTACTAGGAGGGCCGCGCCTGCTCGCTCATTCAGTTCGGCTACAGCCGCGACGGCAAGCGCGGATGCCCGGTCGCCGTCCAGGCCTACCCCGGCAACACCGCCGTACCGGACCGGATCGAGACCCTGCGCAGCCGCTTCGGACTGCAGCGGCTCGTCCTGGTCGGCGACCGCGGCATGCTGACCGACACTTAGATCGAGACCCTGCGGCAGTACCCCGGCCTGGGCTGGATCTCTGCCCTGTGCCATGACGACATCCGCAAGCTGGCCGACGACAAGAGCGTGCAGATGCCCCTGTTCGACGACCGCAACCTGGCCGAGATCCCCTCGCCACTGTATCCGGACGAGCGCCTCGTGGTCTGCTCGAACACCACCTGACAGGCAGTTTGGAGGAGGTGGAGGAGGCGGTGCGGGTTACGGAGGGGCCGCCAGCCGGGCCGCCGCCAGTCCCGCAGCCTGCTGGCGGACGTGGCCGCCCTGCTGACCGCGATCAAGGACCGCGAGCCGCGCCTGACGGTGAAGGCGGTCATCCGCCAGGCGCAGGATTCGGGACGGGTCCCGGAGGGGGTGCGGCTGGCGCACTCGACGGTCGGCCGGGCTGATGGGCCGGCCCGCAACGGAGCCGAACCCGCGCGACCGGCGGCGCTACAGCTGGCCCCTGGCCAACGACCTCTGGCAAGAATCAGATCCTTCCAATTCTTGCCAAAAGGCGTGCCCATCGGCTAGGGCTGCCCGCCAGCCGGAGGCCTCCGCGGCGACCGACAGGTTGATGGCCAGCGTCGTCTTGCCGGTGCCGCTCTTCTGCGCGATCAGTGTCAACGTGTGCATACCGACAACTCTATGTTTCGAGAATTGACTTGTCGAGCCCGCGAGGAATCAGCTGCGCGACTTCGCAACTCCTCGACTTCGCGACTGCTAGGCTCGAGGCGTGAGCGCGGAGCTGATCGGCATCCTGAGCGTGGGCGTGGCCCTGAGCGGTTTGGTACTCGCCCTTCAGGTCCGCACGGACAAGCGGCTGGACACCTTCGAGAAGCGCATGGACGCGCTCGGGGCTGAACTGCGCGAGCTGACCGGGCGAGTGGGCCGCGTCGAGCAACGCATCGCGCGGCTGGAAGGCCTGATCGAGGGCGCGGGGTTGTTCCGCTCGGCGGAAGCGCTTGAGCCGGCAGGAGAGTAGTCCCGGCCACAGGATGAGCTGCTTCGCAGCAGAGGGGGTTCCGGAACGGAGGCCTTCGCATCCCAGATGTTGCGCCCCCATTCCGGCCCGAGCACTAGTTTCACCGCTACATGTGGATGCCGCAGGCCTCAGGCCCTAGACTCACGAGCGTGCGAAGGAAACGACCGCTTCCGTTACGGGCCGACCAGGTTCTGCGGGGACTTGACCCCAGTCCTCGAACGCCAGGATCCTGGGCATCACCGCGACGGCGACGGCCATGGCTTCCTCGGAGGTCGGCGAGGTGCCACAGGATCGCCTCTTTGGTGCTCCTCCATCCCGGAGGCCCGTCTTCCGCGGTTGCTTCTAGGCGGCGGTTTGGGCGGTAGCACTCGCCCGCCCCCAGCACTAGTCAGGGGTGGGCTTGCGCTCGTGGGTCAGTGGCCCTGATCGCTGGAGCACACCGTCACCTACGGAGGGGGGGGCCAGATCGTCTTGCCCGGCTACCGTCAGTCCGTCCAGGCCATCGAGCGGACCGAGGTCCTCGATGCGGCTCCCTCCGACATGTACCAGAACCAGCGACGCAAGACTCCTCAGCGGTCGCAGGTCGCGCACGGCACTGCCGCGCAAATCCAGTCGCCGCAAGCCGTCCAGGCCCGCAATAGGCCCCAGGCTCCCGATGGCGTTGCCGGCGAGACCGAGATCGACAAGTCCCCTCAGGCCCGAGAGCGGGTGCAATTCCGCCAGGCGGTTCCTGTCAAGTCGCAGCATTCGGAGCCGATCCAGCCCGGCCAGCGGCCGCAGGTCCCGGACTTCGTTGGTTCCAAGTTCCAGCACCTCCAGGTCCGTCAGCGACGCGAGCGACCACAGGTCCGCAATGCCGTTGCGATCCGCCCGCAGCACCGCCAGGCGAGGCAGTCCGGCCAAGGGCCGCAGGTCCTCGATGCGGTTGTCGCCGATGTCCAGCTCCGTCAGGCCCGCCAGTGCGCCCAGCGGCTGCAGGTCGTCGAGCAGGTTGTGCCGGACCGACAGCCGCCTGAGCCCCGCCAGCGCCGCCAGCGGGCGCAGGTCCAGGGCCGCGCCGTCCAGGTTCAGGGACTCCAGGGCCGGCAGCAGTGCCAGCGGCCGCAGGTCCGCCAGCGGGTTGAAGCCCAGGTCGAGCTCCTTCAGGCCCGTTGCCGCCTCCAGCCCGGCCAGGTCCCGCACCCCAAAGTTCCGCGCGCTGAGCGATTCCAGCCCGGCCAGCTCGCCCGCGCTCACCGTTTCGCCGGGGGCCTTGCCCAGGGCCGCGCGGATCGCCGCCCCCAGGGCCGGGTCGGCAATCACCGGCAGGCCGCCCGGCGCGCCGGCGTGGCCCCGGGCCTGTTCCGCCGCAAGGCCGGCGCCAGTTGCCGGAAGACGGTAGGCCCGCACCTCGCGGCCTTCCCAGCCGGTCCACAGCAGGGTTCCGCCGCCCGACCACAGCCCGGTCGGGTCCGCGTCCGTCCCGGACACCTCCACGTCGCGCTGCGGCACCCGCCGCCCGTCGCCCAGCCGGTACGCGTACAGCCGCTCCCGCCAGTCCGCCACCCACAGCGTCTCGCCATCGGACCACAGCCCGACCGGCATCAGGTTCTCGCCCTTCAGAGGAATGTCGCGGCTCGCCAGGCGCTCTCCGTCCGCCAGCCGGTAGGCCCGCACCCGGTCGCCCAGCCATCCCGCTGCCCAGACCGTCTCCCCGTCCGACCACACCCCGGCCGGGGCTTCCTCTCCCTCCAGCGCCAGGTCCCGCTCCGCCAGCCGCGCCCCGTCCGCCAGCCGGTGCGCCCGCAGGCCCCCCTCCAAGCCGGCCACCCACAGCGTCTCCCCGTCCGACCACAGCCCCATCGGCCCCGGCTCCGTCGCCATGTCCTTGCCCGGCTCCCGCTCACCGTCCGCCCGCCCGTAGGCGTACAGCTTCGCGTCCTCCAGGTCCGCCACCCAGACCGTCTCCCCGTCCGACCAGATCCCGCTCGGCCGGCTGTTCGCCCGCGCCAGCGGGAAGCCTGCCTGCTCCACCTGCGGCCCGCGGACGGTCGCGCTGACGGCCTGCGCCAGCTTGCTCCCGCCCGCCGTGCAGATCGCCCCGACCGCGGCGCAGTCCGCTGTTACCGGCAGCGTCAGCACCACGTCCGCCTCCGAGGACGGCTCCACCGTGATCGCCCAGCGCAGGTTCGATCCGGACACCACCCGCTTGGCCTTCCTGACCGTCCCCCCCGTCACCTCGAACGCCGTGTCGCGCAGCGTCCTGAAGCTGATGGACGGCTCCCTGCTGAAGCGCAGCTCGAACGTGAACGCGGCTTGACCGTCATGCGCCGCCGGCAGCTGCAGGAACTGGGCCGTCAGCGACGAGCCCGCCCGCGTCACCGTCACCGTGTAGGTCCGCGTCGTCGTGCCGTCCTCGGCCGTGACCCTGACCGTGATCTCGTTCGCGCCTTCCGCCAGGGCTACCTCGGCCCCGGGCTCGATCGCGACCGTCGCCCCGGAGTGGCTCGCCGTCGCCGTCACCGTGGTCGCCGTGACCGACTGCGCGACGCTCGCCCGGTAGGCCGTCGTCGCCGCCGAGAACCTCCCGATGTCGACGCCCGAGAGGCTCAGCCCGCTCAGCGTCGCGTCCCGCGAGACGGACGTGATCGTCACGGTCGCCGAGCCGATCACGGAGCCGCCATGCGAGGCCGTCACCGTCAGCGTCTCGGCCGCTTCCTCCTCCCGGTCCGCTACCGCCCTCAGCCGCGCCGTCGCCGAGAACGTGGCCGAGGTCCCGTACGCACTCAGCCGCAGCGTCTCCGGCAGGCCCCTGTAATCCGACTCCGTCGCCGTCCCGGACGCGGCCAGCGCGATCGTCTGCGCCGCCCGGAACCTCACCCCGTTGGTGATCGCCACCGTCAGGGTCGCCGTCTCGCCCTCCGCGATCTCGCCCGGCTCCAGCGTCACCGCGAACTCCGGCACGTCGTTCTCCTCGAACACCACCGACGCCGAGACGCTGTCCTCCGACACCGCGTAGCCCTCGCCCGCCTGCAGCGTCCAGGTCACGGTGAGGTCGTCCTCGACTATCGTGTCGTCGCCGACCTCGACCCGCTCCGTCACGCTGCGCTGCCCGCGCGCGAACCGGACCGTCAGGTTCTGTACTTCGCTGGACCTGGTCGACGTGAAGTGCACCGGCACCTCCAGCGGCTCCGATGCCGGCCCGGTGCGCGACACCCTGAACCGCGCCTGTTCCGCCTCCGACACGCGCTCCTCGACCGCCACGATCGAGACCACGGGCAGGCTGCTGCGTGTCACCGTCACCGTGTAGGTCCTCGTCGTCGTGCCGTCCTCGGCCGTGACCGTGACCGCGATCTCGTTTGCGCCTTCCGCCAGGGCCACCTCCGGCCCGGGCGCGATCGACACGGTCGCGCCGGGGTGGGTCGCCGTCGCCGTCACCGTGGTCGTTGTGACCGAGTGCGCGACGCTCGTCCGGTAGGCCGTCGTCGCCGCCGAGAACCTCCCGATGTCGATGCCCGAAAGGCTCAGCGCGCTCAGCGTCGCATCCCGCGCGACGGACATGATCGTCACTGTCGCCGAGCCGACCGCCGAGCCGCCATGCGAGGCTGTCACCGTCAGCGTTTCGGCCGCTTCCTGCTCCCGGTCCGCCACCGCCGTCAGCCGCGCCGTCGCCGAGAACCTGGGCGAGGTCCCGTACGCACTCAGGTGCAGCGTCTCCGGCAGGCCCCTGTAGTCCGACGCCGACGCCGTCCCGGACGCGGCCAGCGTGATCGTCTGCGCCGCCCGGAACCTCACCCCGTTGGTGATCGCCACCGTCAGGGTCGCCGTCTCGCCCTCCGCGATCTCGCCCGGCTCCAGCGTCACCGCGAACTCCGGCACGTCGTTCTCCTCGAACACCAGCGACGCCGAGCCGCGCTCGCCCGAGACCGCGTAGCCCTCGCCCGCCTGCAACGTCCACGTCACGGTGACGTCGTCCTCGACAATCGTGTCGTCAACGTTCTGGACCCGCCTCGTCACGCTGCGCTGGCCGGGCACGAACCGGACCGTCAGGGTCCGTGCCCTCCTGGACCTGCTCGACGCGAAGAGCACCGGCACCTCCAGCGGCTCCGCTATCGGTCCGGTGCGCGATATCCTGAACCGCCCCATTTCCGCCTCGGACACGCGGTCCTCGACCGCCGCGATCGAGACCACGGGCAGATTGCTGCGTGTCACCATCACCGTGTAGGTCTGCGTCGTCGTGCCGTTCTCGGCGGTGACCGTGACCGCGATTTCGTTCGCGCCCTCCGCGAGAGGCACCTCCGGTCCGGGCGCGATCGACACGGTCGCGCCGGAGTGGGTAGCCGTCGCCGTCACCGTCGTGGCGGTGACCGAGTGCGCGACGCTCGCTGTGTAGGCCGTCACCGTGGAAGAAAAGGCCCCGATGTCGATGCCGGACAGACTCAGGCCGGACAGCGTCGCGTCTTGCGAGACCGACTCGATTGTCACGGTCGCCGAGCCGATCGCGGAACCGCCGTGGGAAGCGGTCACCGTGACGGTCTCGGCTGCCTCTTCCTCCTGGTCGGCTGCTGCTGTGAGCAAGGCAGTCGCCGAGGACGCGCCCACCCCCAAGGTCAGCGTCGCTGGCAGGCCCGTGTAGTCGGACGCGGACGCCGTCCCGGACGTGACCAGCGAGATGGTCTGGTCCTGGGCGAACGTCACCTCGTTGGAGATCGCCACCGTCAGCGTGGCGCTCTCGCCCTCGGCGATCGTCTGCGGCTCGGCGGTTACGGTGAACGTCGCCGCGTCGTCGTCCTCCACGGCCACCGTGGCGAGGACGTCCGTGCCGAGGGAGTAGCCGGAGCCCGCAATCAGCGTCGCAGTGACTGTGCCGTCCGCCTCCACCACGCTGTCCCCGGCGGTGGGCACGCTCAGCGTTGCGCTGGTCGCTCCCTTCGCGAACGCGACGGAGGACGGCGGCGTGCCCGACAGGACCGAACCGCTCTCCGCCACGTTGACCGAAACGGTCAGGGCCTCGGGTGCTGCCGCGTCGAGGCTCAGAGTGAATTCAGCCGGCGTGCCTTCCGTCACTGGAGTGGCGCCTGCGGCGATCGTCGCCACCGGCAGGCCCGCCCGCGTCACCGTCACCGTGTAGGCCCGCGTTGTCGTGCCGTCCTCGGCGGTGACCGTGACCGTGATCTCGTTCGGGCCTTCCGCGAGCGAAACCCCGGGGGCCGGCTGAATCGCGACGGTTGCGGCCGGGTGGGCGGCCGTCGCCGTGACCGTCGTGCTCGCTACGTCGTGCGGGACGTTGGCTGAGTAGGCCGTCGTCACGGCGGAGAACTCGCCGATGTCGATGCCGGACAGGCTCAGCCCGCTTAGCGTGGCGTCTTGCGAGACGTTCGTGATCGTCAGCGTAGTCGAGCCGATCGCGGAGCCGTCGCGCGACGCCGTGAGCGTGACCGTCTCGGCCTCCTCTTCCTCTCGGTCCTCCGAGGCCGTCAGTTCGGCGGTCGCCGACGACGCCCCGGCGGCAAGCGTCAGTTCCGTCGGCACCAACGTGTAGTCGGACGCGGACGCCGTGCCCGACACGGCCAGCGAGACTGACTGGTCCACCGCGAAGCTCACCCCGTTGGTGATCGCCACCGTCAGCGTGGCGCTCTCACCCTCGGCGATCGTCTGCGGCTCGGCGGATACGGTGAACGTTGCCGTGTCGTCGTCCTTCACTGCCACCGTGGCGAGGACGTCCGTGCCGAGGGAGTAGCCCGAACCCGTAACAAGCGTCGCCGTGACTGTCCCGTCCGCCTCCACCACGTTGTCCCCGGAGGTGGGCACGCTCAGCGTTGCGCTGGTCGCCCCCTTCGCGAACGCGACGGAGGACGGCGGCGTGCCCGACAGGACCGAACCGCTCTCCGCCACGTTGACCGCTACGGTCAGGGCCTCGGGTGCTGCCGCGTCGAGGCTAAGAGTGAACGAAGCCGGCGTGCCTTCCGTCACTGTAGTGGCGCCCGCCGCGATCGTAGCTACCGGCAGGCCCGCGCGCGTCACCGTCACCGTGTAGGTCTTGCTCGTCGCGCCGTCCTCCGCGGTTACGGTGATCACGATCTCGTTCGCTCCGACGTCCAGGCTCGCCTCCGGCCCAGGGTCAATGGAGACGGTCGCGCCAGGGTGGCTGGCCGTTGCCGTTACCGTTGTGGAGCTGACGGAACCGGCGACGCTCGCCGAATAGTCCGTCACCCCGCCGGAGAACGTTCCGATGTCGACGCGCGAGAGACTCAGCGCACTCAGCGTTGCGTCTTGCGACACGGACGTGATCGTCACCGTCGCGGAACCAATCGCCCCTACCGCTGTGTCCCCGAGGTACGCCGTGACGGTCAATGTCTCTGCGTCCTCCTCCTCCTGGTCCGGCGAAGCCGCCACGATGACCGATACGGAGGATGTCCCCGCGGCCAGCGTCAGCCAGGGCGGGACGCCGGAATAGTCGGGCCTGGACGCCGTGCCGGAAACGCCGAGGCCGATGATCTGGTCCTCCGCGAAACTCACCCCGTCCGCGATCGCCACCGTCAGGACGGCAGTCTCTCCCTCAGCGATCTCCTGCGGGTCTGCGGACACCGTGAAGATCGGTGCGTCGTCGTCCTCGACCTCGACCGAAGCGGACGACGGCAGGCCAACGAGATAGCCCGCCCCCGCCGATATCGCCACCGTGACGAGACTGTCCGCCTTCACCACGCTGTCCGCGGCCGTTGGCAGGCTCAGCGTCGCGCTGGTCTGCCCTTGCGCGATCGTCACAGAGCCCGGCGCAGTGCCGGAAAGGGCCGCTCCGCTCTCCGTTGTGCTCACCGATACCGTCAAGGGTTCCGTCGCCGCCCTGTCGAGGGTGACTGTGAATTCCGCAGGCATGCCCTCGATGACCGGACTTGCGCGGGATGTGATCGTCGCCGTGGGCAACTGCAGCGCCGCCGGGCCCAGGACTCGGACCTCGACGGAGTTGGAGAGTTTCTTGCCCGCCGCCGTGCAAACAGCCCCCGGCAAGTCGCAGTTCCGGTCCCCCGACATGGCAATTTGGACCGTGCCGTTGCCTGCGGGCTGCACCGTGATGTCCCAGGCCAGATTGGATCCCTGGGTGCGCTGCCTCGCGCCCTGGACCGTTCCGGCGGTCACCGCAAGCACCCCGTCGCCGAAGTCTCGATGATCGAGCGAGACCTCTTCGCTGAACCGCACTCCGACCGTGAACGGAGTCGCGCCGTCGTGGGTCTCGGGCAGGTTGTCGAATGCAACGGACAGGGGCAGCCCCGAGCCGACGTTCCGGGCCTTCTTGGCGGAGGGTTGTCGCGAGAGGGCCACCTCGTACCTGTCGCCGATCGCAAAGGAGATGTCGGGCTCGATCCAGATCAGCTTCTCGGTGGCCTGGGGTGACCCCTTGGCCAGGGTGATACGTACTGCGTCATTGGTGGCGAACCTGGTCTCGTCAACGCGCAGAATCCAGTTGTCCGGCATCGCCTGGACGGTCGTATGCAGGTCCAGCGCCGATCCGTGGGACCCGCCTAGCCCGGCTCTGCGGCCCCGAAACTGAGCGAGGGTTTCGATCGGATATTCGACCCCGTCGTAGATTGGGGTCCAACCCGTCATTTCTCCGAACAGGATTCGCAGTCCCTGGAAGCCCTGGTATTGCAGCCGGGTCGTGCTCCCGGGGGCACCCATGGCCCCGACCGTGAGGGTCGACACCCAAAACGCTGTCACGCATTCGGTCGGCTCCGACCACTCGCCGTGGAACGCCACGTTCCGGGCGCGGATCCGGACCTGGTAGTTCGTGTCGATCTCCAGCCCCTCGATCAGCGCCCTCAAACGGGTCTGGTTCTCGGGGCCGTCGGTCCAGTTCGCTTCCTCGCTCTTGCGGTACTGCAGGTCGTAGGCGGTGATCCGGGGATCGAATGGCTCCGGCTCGGCCCAAGTCACCGTCAGGGCGTTCAGTCCGGCGTCGTAAACGGTCGGGGCGTCCATCTTTGCCGGCCCCTCGGACGGCGCTCTCCGCGACTCGTCATCCTCCACGGTGATCCTGGCCGAGGACGCCTCGCTGACAACGTAGCCCTCCCCCGCCGAGATCACCACGGTGACCTTGCTGTCGCGCTCCGCGATATCGTTCTGGTCGGTGGGCAGGCTCAGCGACGCGCTGGTGGAGCCTGCGGGTATCGCCACTGAAGCGGGCGGCGAACCCGCCAGCAGCGAGCCGGTCTCCGAAACGAGGAGCGAGACGTTCACGGTCTCCCGGGCCGCCCTGATCAGGCTCACGGTGAATGACGCCGGGGTGCCTTCCGGGACGCTGCCGCTGCCCGCCGCGATCGAAGCCTCCGGCGGACCGTGCCGCGTGACCGCCACGACGTAGGTTGCCGTTGTCTTGCCGTCCTCGGCCGTGACCGTGACCGCGATCCCGTTGGCACCTTCGGCCAGGCTCACGTCGGGCCCCGGTTCGATCGAGACCGTCGCACGAGGGTGGCTCGCGGTGGCCGTGACCGTCGTCGCATCGACCGATTGCTCGACGCTTGCCCGATAGGACAGCGTTCCGCTGGAAAAGGGTCCGATGTCGATGCCCGACAGGCTCAGCGCGCTCAGCGTCGCGTCGTGCGAGTAGGAAACGACCGACACCGTCGCCGAACCGATCGGGGAGCCTGCGCGGGAAGCGGTGACCGTGACGGTTTCGGTTTCCTCCTCGATGTGATCGACCGTGGTTTGCAGGGAAAACTCCACCAACGAGGCTCCCGCCGGCAGTGTCAGGACATGCGGCACGTCCGCGTAGTCGGCGAGGGACGCCGAGCCGGACACGGCCAGGGGAATGAGCTGGTCGGTGGCGAACGTGACCCCGTTGGAGATCGCCACCGTCAACGTCGCGGTCTCGCCCTCAATGACCGACGCCGGGTCCGCTGACACGGTGAATGCCGCGGTGTCGTCGTCCAGCACCGTGACCGAGGCTGAAGCGGCGGAGCCCGCTACGGTGGCCGTGACCGTGCTGTCCGCCTCCACCACGCTGTCCCCGTCGGTGGGCACGCTGAGCGTGGCGGTCGTCTCGCCGCTGGCGAAAGCCACCGAGGCCGGCGGCGTCCCGGCCAGGAAAGAGCCGCCACCCGTCACGCTCACCGGCACGGTCAGATCCGTGGGAGCTGCCGTGGAGAGGGTCACCGTGAACGAGGCCGGCGAGCCTTCCGTCACCGAACCGGCGACTGCCGCGATCGTCGCAACAGGCTGCGCCGATACCGCCGGGCCCGGCACCGTCGCCATGGCGCGAGCGGCCAGTTTCTTGCCCGTCGCGGTGCAGATCGCGCCCGGTGTCCCGCAGGCGCGGTTCCCCGGTATGGCGACCGAGGCCGGTCCCGGCCCGGTTGGCTGTACCGTGATCTCCCAGCCTTGGTTGCTCAGCCAGGAGGTCTGGCTCGCGGCGGTTACCGTCCCGCCCGACAGTTCGAAAACGCCGTTCTGGAACGCCTCCGACTGGATGTCGATGTCCTCGCTGAACCGTAGCCGGAACGTGAACGGCGCCGTCCCGTTGTGCATCCTGGGTAGGTCGCTCATCTCGACGGTCAAAGGCGTGCCGGGGTCGAATTCTTCATCCTTCTCGGCGGAGGGCTCCCTCGACAGCGCCACAGTGTAGGTCTGGCCCAGGGACAGCGAGACGCCGGGGTCCGGCCAGATGACCTTCTTCCCGACCCTCCCCAAATCCAACCGGTATCCCTCGCTCACCGGGAGTCGGGTCCTGTCAATGCGCAGGACCCAGCCGTCCGGCAGCGGGTGATCGAGCAGGTAGATATCAATCGCCCTGCTGTGGTAGGCGCTGCCCAGAGCCCTCCGGCCTTGGAACATGGCGAGTATCCTGATCCGGTACTCGACCCCGTGGTAGGTGAACGACGCTGGCGTCAGCTGGCCAAAGCTGTTGGAGGAGCTGTTCAATGTCCGCTGGTATCCCCAGAACCCGCGGGCCTCTGGAGATAGCGCTCCCACCGTCAGGGTTCCGAGCAACAGCGCCGTGGTGCCCTCGGCCGGCTCCGACCACGGTCCTGCCAGGGCGGCGTTCCTGGCTCGCACCCGCACTTGGTAGTTTGTGTCGCCGTCCAGTCCCAGGATCTCCGCCGTGGTGCCGCTGCGGTTCTGCGGACCGTCGCTCCAGTCCTCAGCACCGGCCTTGCGGTACTGCAGGTCGTAAGCCGTGCCGACTACGGTGGCGGTATCCGGCTCGCTCCAGCTGACGGTCAGGGCATGCAGGCCGCTCTCTTGGACCTGTGGCACAGCCACCTGGCCCGGCGCTGCCAAGGATCCGGCCCCGACAACCGGACCTTGGTCGTACACGGTTACCGAAGCCGAGGCCAGCTCGCCGGGGGTGTAGCCCCAGCCGTCCTTCAGGATCACGGTCACCGTACCGGATTTGCTTGCTACCGCGTCCTGATCGGTGGGCACTTTCAGCGTCGCCCTCGTGATGCCGGGCGGGATCACCAGCGATGTCGGCGGAGTCCCCAGCAGCGACGCTCCGACCCCCTTCACCTCCACTGGCACATCCAACGTGTACGGGGCGGTCTTGTCGAGGGTCACCGTGAACACTGCCGCCGTCCCCTCCGTCACGGGAGTGATGGCCGGCGCGACCGAAAGCGTCGGGCCCGCCGGTCCGAGCCGGAAGCTCTCTACCGCTTTGCGCCGCTCGTTCAGCCTGCGCACGGCGTTCGCCCGCCCCGCCACGCCCAGCGCATCGCCGCCCGGGTCCGGGTAGACCTGGTCGGGATTCGAGAAGCGAAGCAGTCGCCGGCAGTCGACCCCATTGGCCGTGCACTGCGCGTCGGTTGCCATGATCGTGAGCCACCGAGACGACTCCCGCGCGTCCGTCTCGAACGCTCGCTGGTTGACGTACCCGTACCCGTACGCTGTGGCACCGCTCGGGCAGACGCCATCCGGCGAGCACTCCGAATAACGGTCTCCGCGGAGTCCCTGGAGGTGCCCGAGTTGCCGGGCGAAGCCGGCAATGCCGGTGCCCGCCCCGACCAACGCGAAGGCTGACGATGCTCCCGCCTCCACCGCGGCGGCCGTGCCGGCGTAGGGCAGATTGCCGATCAGCAGCACGCAGATGTCCGCACCGAACTCGTCGCGCAGGTCATGTATGTCGTCCAAACGCCCGTCATCCGGGGACGTCAACCAGCGCATGGTCTGCGGCAGGATCAACGCCTCCGCCCTGGCCCGCGGCCGGATCAGGTCGGGGTCGGTCTCCTCGAATTCCACTTGCTGCGCCAAGACCAGGGAAAGGCGCTGGTGTACCCCGCTGTCCTCGTAGGCTTGGTTGGTCCCGGCAATCATCCGGTCGATCTCGGCCCTGGTTGCGGCCGGTCCCCTCAGGTGCGCACCTGCAGTCGGCGTCCAGAACACCGCCACATCAATCACCGATTTCGACTCCGGGGGCTCGACGGCCTGCGCCCGCAGGCCTGGTCCGGCACAGGCGAACGCTGCCAGCATTGCCGTCAGGACGTGCACGACGGCCCGCGAGCGGGCACGGCCGATGGGCACCGAGGCTTTGATCCGGGGACGGATCATCATAGGCCGTTGCGCTTCAGTGCGTGGCGGGTCGACCCTGACGGGTGGATGCGGACCGAGCCCGCGGCTCCCGGTCAGTGCCATCGGGCCCGGAAGAGAGATCCCAGCGCGCGGAAGGGACGAAATCGCGCGCGGGGAGCAGGGCCCCCCGACGGCCCGCGAAGCCGATGATCCTGAGGCCTAAGGCTCACCATCTTAAGAGGATAGGGAGCCCGTGTAGAATCTTCGTGGCAACTACGGCTTGTGCCGGGGTGAATTCGTGGCGTTATCCGAAAATTCGTGAGGCTGGCAATGACCGATTCCAGCCGACCGGCCCTTCCGGACAAGGAGCCCCCCACGACCGAACCCGGAAATGACAGGTTGTAGGAGACCGCCAAACCGTGCGGGGATAGCGAAACCCGGCGGGGCCGCCTCTCAGCTGAGCGAATCCAGCCTGCGTCTCGGCAACAACCTTGACCTTGATTCCGTTGCGCCGGAAATCGTGGGCAGCACCTGCGATCCGGCCGGTGCCCGGTACGGCAACCTCACAGGCCTTGGGGCGGCCGCGGCTGACCCGGTAGTGGCCTCCACACGTAGGTTCGGCGCTCTGCACGACGCCGCCCTGGCGGGCGGAAGCACTCTGTCAAGATCTTGTAACGGTAATTCGTGATCCACGCTAGGTGGGCGCTTGATGTCGTACTTCGCGTGTCCACCCGTCTGGTATTCAGCCATCCCCACGGTCGAGCCCCAGCGCCCTCCACCCGACCATTCGGCCGCTGGAAGCGGACCGACCGAAAGTCGGTGGGATTAGACCCAGCACATGGAACTAAGTCGCTGTTGGATTGCACACCATCAATACGTCAATTACTTCAGGTCAGACTATCGCTTCTGGAGCCGACTTTGTTCAAGCCGCTCCGGCACCGCCTAAGGAGACGAGATCCGTAGGCGTGGTGTGCGGCTCTATCTCCCGCTCGATCTCCAAACGCAAAGCCTGCTCGGCAACATCCAGATCGTGTCGTACCTGAATATTGATCCAGAACTCTGGCGTTGTGCCGAAGTAGCGTCCGAGACGAAGCGCGGTATCGATGGTAATGCTGCGACGTCCCAGCACGATGTCGTTTAGCCGGGCCTTCATTCCCCCTGAGTCCGTAACAATCTCCCCAAGTTATTGAAATCAGGTGCCTTGTCGCCTGGCGCTCCGGCCCGGCAACTGGCAATGTGTTGCCATGTAAGGAGCCCCTCATGTCCTTCCATGTCGACGTCATCCCCAACCGCAACAGCCCCCCGGCCATCCTCTTCCGCCAAGCCTGGCGCGAAGGCAAGCGCATCCGCCGCCGCACCCTCGCCAACCTCTCCAAGCTCCCCCCCGAGATCGTCGACGGCATCCGCGCCATGCTCCGCGGCGGCCTCGTCCTGCCGTCCCCTGCCAAGGCCTTCTCCCTGCGCCGCTCCCTGCCCCACGGCCACGTCGCCGCCGTCCTCGGCCTCTGCCGCCAGCTCGGCCTCGAGCGCCTCCTCCACCGCCATCCCTCCCGTCAGCGCGACCTCGCCCTCGCTGCCATCGCCGCCCGTGTCCTCGCACCCGCCTCCAAGCTCGCCACCGCCCGCTCCCTCTCCGCCGACACCGCCGCCTCCAGCCTCGGACCCCTGCTCGGCCTCGGCCCCGTCCACGGCAACGAGCTGCTCGCCATGCTCGACTGGCTGCTGGCCCGCCAGAAGTGGATCGAGAAGAGCCTCGCCCGCCGCCATCTCTCCGGCGCCACCCTGCTGCTGTACGACGTCTCCTCGACCTATCTGGAGGGACGTTGCTGCCCCCTGGCCGCCTTTGGCCACAGCCGCGACGGGAAGCCCTCCAAGCAGCAGCTCGTGTTCGGCCTGCTGTGCGCCGCCGACGGCTGCCCCGTCGCCGTCGAGGTGTTCGCCGGCAACACCGGCGACCCGCGCACCCTCGCCTCCCAGGTGGCCGAGATCCGCAGCCCGGACTATCCCGACGAGCGCCTGCTGGTGTGCCTGAACCCGCGCCTGCGGGCCGAGCGGGCGCGCAAGCGGGAGGCCCTGCTGCAGGCGACGGAGGCGGCCCTGGAGACGATCGCGAAGGCGGTGCGGGGGCCGGGCAAGCAGCTGCGGGGCCGGGAGGCGATCAACCGGCGGGTGGGCCGCGACGTGGGCCGCACGAAGGTCGCCAAGCACTTCGAGATCGAGGTGGGGGCGGACTGGATCCGCTGGTCGCGGCGGGGAGAGCGGATCGCGGCAGAGGCGCAGCTGGACGGGGTGTACATCATCCGCACGAGCCTGGAGGCGGACCGGCTGGGGGCGGACGAGACGGTGGAGGCGTACAAGAGCCTGGCGCAGGTGGAGCGGGCGTTCCGCTCGCTGAAGACGGGGCAGCTGGAGGTCCGGCCGGTGTACGTGTACAACGAGGACCACGTGCGCGGGCACGTGCTGGTGTGCCTGCTGGCCTACTACGTGGAATGGCACCTGCGGCGGCGGCTGGCGCCGCTGCTGTTCGAGGAGCAGGACCGGGAGGCGGCGCGGCAGCGGCGCAAGACGCCGGTGGAGAAAGCGCAGGTGTCGGAGAGCACGGAGGCGAAGGCGGCCAGCAAGCGGACGCCGGACGGGCTGCCGGTGCACAGCTTGAGGACGCTGCTGGCGGGGAGTGCTAGATAAACCGTGTAAACAGCAGCGATGCCATTTGCCTCGGATCTGGCAACGCTGACGCTGAACGAGGTGGAACACGCGTTTCCGCTGCACGCGCGGCCGACGCCGGTCCAGCAGAAGGCATTCGACTTGCTGGGGGTGGACCCGGCGCGATTTGTTGCCAGTAACCTGACAGGTTGAAGCCTCGCTACCTGCTTTGGTTACTTGCAGATAGCCTCGAATTGGGGGATGAAGTCCCGTTTAGCCGCGGCCTCGAAATCTTGAGCGAGCGGGCTAGGCGATACACGCTGAGCCCCAAGGGCCTTAGCAATTCGTCTCGCAGAATCTCACCAGGATGCACGGAAGATAGCCGCCGCCCAGTAGCCACATCAGAGAAGTCAACCGCTCGCCGGTCCAAATCTTCGCGCTTGATTTTCATGCTCAATCCTCGTCAATGGCAATCGGCGATCTCGACATCCGTTGCCTCGCCATCTCGCCAAACGAGACAGATCCTCCATTGATCGTTGATACGGATACCGTGCTGACTTCGTCGGTCTCCCTTTGGCGCCTTGAGGCGGTTGCTAGGAGGTGAACGCAGATCATCAAGCCGAACAGCCGCGTCAAGCATCAGGAGCTTTGCGCGAGCGCACGGCTGGATCTGCAACGGCAAGCTACGAACTGCATGCCCCGCGAAGACCGCCGCCGAGCGCTTGTCTGCAAAGCTCCGGATCAATTCCTATCGCAATGAAGAACAGTACGTACTGTCAAGCATTACAGATCACCACACCGTGGAACGGCCCCATTCTTCTCATTCCGTGAGGGTGCTCCTGCAGGCACCGTCATCACGATTCGCGATTGACATCTCGGGTGGCCCAGGAAGCCGCCGGCCTGAAACCGCATGACCGAGAGCAGCGAATTCCAGCCGGATAACCCGCCATTCTTGCTTTGGGCGGGGCTTCCCGCACCGGTTCGATATTCACACGGCGTCCGACCACAGCTGCCGCTCGTTGAAGGCTCCGGAGAGTAACGTCATTCTGCTTGGCGTGGTGCGTCCCCAAGAAGATCCATTGGGCATCTTCGTCAGTCTCAAGTACTTCCCTAGCTCCCTCCATCGCCGCAACCGGAGCGAAACGGCGGACATAGGCAAGGAGGTCATTACGCCGAGCTGCGGTGAGACGCTGCGATCATCGATACGACGCATTCTTGGCCATCAATCTCGTAGAAGAATCGCCAAACCCCGATCCGGCATCACCACGTCTTCGGCGCGTAACCCTTCAATTTGCGAACGTGCGGCCCCAAGGTGAGGGTGCTCGCGCAACTGTAGGTAGACGGATCGCCGAAGCTTGCTGGCAATCTCCTCGTGACCTGCCCGGATGATCGACGCTAGGTCCTTGCGGAATTGCTCGGCCTCGAAGATCCGGTACTCATGCAACGAAATCGCCCTTCCGCTGGTGAGCTTGGTGCGAACCGGCCTTCAGCCGACGGACCAGCGCGTCGTTGCCTAGGATCTCGGCCATTTCTCCGTCATCGACGAACTGCGCCTCCCTGATCCGTGCCAGAGCAGCCGTCGCAATGAACTTCGCCAGCGGCCGCTGCTGGGCGGCCGCAGTCTCCCGCAACTCATCGTACGGGTCCTTCTCCAACCGCAAGCTTACAGTCTTGGCCATGTTCCCTCTCCGACTGGCGAATTCCACACCTCGGGCAACGGCACTAGCATCAAGTCTGCTGCCGCCATTACATTTCCCTCTGCGGCGTCCGGCCGCGGCGACTCGGCTGTACGACATGGTCTTGCACACCCGGCGATATAGTGGAGATTGGTGGCGTGAAGCAGGCTGAGTCTGCGCGCTCGATCCGAGTGCGGGCAGCCTGAGGGGTCGCTTGCTGTAGGTTGTCACGGCGTATATCAAGCGACAGAGTTTGTCGCGTTCTTGGTGGGAATTGTCGTTACTCTCGTTTGCTGATCGGAGCTGTCGGGTTCATCGGAATCGTTATCGCGATGTACTACAACGATCACGAGCCGGCCCACTTTCATGCAGGGTATGGAGACGGTGCAGTTCGGGTCGCGATTGAGGACGGGCGAATTCTCTCAGGCGAGTTTCCACGCAGGGCAAGAGGTTTGGTCTTGGAGTGGCTGGAATTGCACCGCAGTGAATTGCGGGAAGACTGGCTCCTGGCCAAGCAGAGGAAGCCGCTGATGAAGATCACGCCGCTGGAGTAGGGAGATGACACCAAGACTCGTGCGGGCAGAGTATCTTGGGGAATACAAGATCCATGTGACGTTTGACGATGGCCTTCAAGGAATCATCGACTTGGAGGGCGAACTGTGGGGCGAGGTATTCGAGCCCTTGAAGAACACCGATGTCTTCCGTGGCTTTCGGGTGGACCGCGAACTGGACACCATCGTGTGGGCCACCGGTGCCGATCTGGCACCTGAATTCCTCCACGAACGTGCGGTTCTCAATCAGCTCGCATAGTGCACTGACAGCTGTTGAACGCAGGGCGCTCGCCAGCTGACGCATTTCGATCCCCGCGAACTCGAACTGCGCTGGGAGTAGGCTCCGACGCCATAGGGGGCTTTCTCCCATCACGATCAGATTCCTTGCTGTGACTGCGGAACCGCTGCCCAGCTGGACGCCGCCGCCGACCACCGTGAGATTCAACAGCGTCGGGGCCAAGCGCGGCCGGACGCGGAAATCGAGCGTGTCGCTGCGCCCTTGTCCGACCGGCCGCTCCATCAGCCACGCGCTGCCCAGACCCCAACTCCATGCGCGGATCCCGCCTTGCTACCGGACACAAGCCTCAAATCTTCCCCGCCTGCTCCTGCTACGACAGCAGCTGACCGGCCAGAACTCCGGAATGCACCGGCCATAGTTTTCGGAACCCACAGGCAATGGACGATGCAACGATAGCCAATCGTAGGTTTGGCCAGTCCCAGCCTATAGCTGGCTAGGTTAGAATTGCATAGGGTTCAAACAATCGCTAGACAGCGGCTCTGATGCAGAGGCGTTCCATGTTGGTGCGTTCGAGGTTCGCGCATTCATGTCTGGGATGTGATGGCCAATTGGCATCCAAGAGAGCAATTCGCACCATTCCGATTTCGGTCCAGCGTCCCTTATGGCACGATGTGTTCGAACGCCTTGGATGGCGAGCATCGGCACCTAGCACTGCGCTGCCCGGAATTCTGCTGGTGCGCGTTCAAACCGATTAGAACCCAGTCGGCCCGTTGACGGACGTTTCGAAGTTACCCATGTTCTTCAAAACTCGGCAGCTCTAGGCCCAACACCTCCGATGCCCAGACTTGTTCCCGACGGCCCCGACATTCCCGACGATCTCATCCGGAAACAGGAAGCCGGTGAGATGGTGTTCTTCTGTGGTGCCGGAATTTCCGTTCCAACCGGCCTGCCATCTTTCCGAGGGCTCGTTCAATCTCTCTACGAGTCGCTGAGAATCTCCCCCACCTGCGGCGAGAAGAAGTTGATTCAACAAGTGAGGTTCGACGAAGCCCTAGACCTTCTTGAGGGCCGACTGACCCACAATGCGGTGCGTTCAGAAGTGGTACGGCTGCTGTCTTCTACTCCGAAGCCACATTCTCTGCGGCTGCACCGAGCCTTGCTTCGAGTCTCGCGTAGCCCGTCCGGCATGCATCTGGTCACGACGAACTATGACAACAACTTCGCCCTCGTGGAAGGACCGGATGACCTCCATTTCCACGCAGGGCCTACACTTCCAGACTTGGACGAATGGGATTCTGTCGTTCACCTTCACGGCCGCATACAAGCCTCACAGGGAGAGCCTTTTGTACCCCCATTAGTGCTTACCTTCACCGACTTTGGCAGGGCGTATCTCGAGAAGAAGTGGGCCGCCGACTTTGTATCCAGCCTCATGGACCGCTACACGGTCATGTTCGTCGGTTACAGCATGGCGGACATCGTCTTACGCTACCTTACCAGGGCTTTCACGAGCCGGCGTGGCGACCATCGGACCTATTCCCTTGTGGGGTACAAGGACGAAGAGCAACGTGAGGAACGTGAAGTGGAGTGGAGCGGAATCGGCATCCATCCAATCTTCTACCACTCCGGAAACGACCATGGGCTCTTGGTCCACACAGTCGAAGAGTGGGCCAAACTCACAGCCGATCCTCACCAATACCGGGTCCAGATTGCGCTGTCAGGGCTCAGGAGAGCACCGGACAGTTCAGATCATGAGGCCGATCCTGATCGCGTGGCCTGGGCGCTGTCCGACCCGGCTGCCAGTTGGCCAGCGCTAAGTCGAATACGACACACTCCGGTTAGAGGTGCGTACGCGGCAAAGTGGCTTCACGAGTTTGCTGTTCGCGGTCTCTTGGCGGGGACCGATCAGCCCAAGCCCCGAGAGCGAGGCCCCGCGGGGCCTGTAATCACAGTTCGTGCGGAGCAGCAGATGCTGCAAACGAATTCCGTCGCCAATGCGCTTGCATCTTGGATTGAGATCCACGCGCACTCACCAGAAGTTTTCCAGTGGGTGATTGGCCAGGGGCACAACGTTGGTTTCGAACTCCGTCGCCGACTTTGGGACCGTCTGGTCTCGGGTGAGAATGAACTGCCCGGCATTCCGCCGCGCCTGGCTCGTCTCTGGACGCTATTGCTTGCCGAGCCTCCAGAGGATGCCGAGTTTCTATTGCGTCTGGACGGTATCCTTAGCAACCTCTCTCACGAACACTCCGAAGCGACGGACGACATTCTCCTACGGCTGCTCCGCCCTCGGCTCGGCGTGTTTTCCGGACCCCCGCCGTATCGGGTACTTTCGACGGATACTTCTACACCGGAACAGGTCACCCTGCTTTCATGCGGTCATACCGACGTCATCCTGGGGTGCCGCGATGAGGCTTCGCGATTCAATGTGATAGCGGAAATCGAACCCGGTGAATTTCCGGACTTTTTGAGACGGCACGCCGTCACGCTTGCGGAGTACCTAAGGACCGCCTTGGTGTTGCTGCAACGTAGTGACCGGGCCGACGCAGGGTTCATGTACCACGAGCTTTCCAATGCACTTGCCAGCGACGACTATGGAATGGCGCTTTGGACCGGCGACGTCGAGGCTCGTAAGGACGGCCCAATTGCCGCGGCAAGGACGACGAACAACGAGCGGCGAAGGTCCTTGCACGATTTTGTCGGCACATGGGCGGTATTGCTGGATTGGGTTCGAGCCAGCTACCGCGCGCTTCCGGAGGACGGTAGAGAGCGCGACCAACTGCTTCGTTACTGGGTTGCCAGTGACGAAAAAATGCTCTGGCGCCTTGCCCTAGAAGTCATCGAGCAGGACAGCACCGCCGATTTTGATCTGGTCCGTCCAATTCTTGAACGCAATGCGCAAGAGTTGCTGTGGGATCGCGATTGCCGCCGGGAAGTGTTAGCAGTCCTTGGGCAGGTAGGCACTAGGGCATCGTCGGAACTCCAAGTCGAGTTGTTGGACGCCGTGCAAGGCAAGGCGGGTCCCGGAATGCCCCAGCCAGATTCTGACGGGACCATCGTGGCAGAGGTCGGACTCCGGTTGGCCGCTCTGCATGAAGGAGGGGTCATTCTGAGCCCGGCTTCGGTCCGGGTCCTCGCCACGTTCCAGAAAAGGCGAGACGCTTTACACAGAAAGGAATCTGAAGCCACACCGGTCGCGCTCAATGGCCGAATCCGGGAAGTTGCTGCAGCGCTGCGGAGGGAGCCAGTCAACGCTGCCACACTACGTGAGTTCGCACAGCGGCGCCCGGTCGCCGCGATGCTCGCGCTCAAAGAACTCGGACGGAGCGGAGATTGGCCGGCCGAGATGTGGAAGACGGCGCTGGATGTGGTTCAGACGAAGCTAAGGGACACGAAGTCGGATCTTCGACGCAGTAGGGGGTTAGTCGAGATCCTTCTGGAAACCCCTGACGATCTATTCCAAGGCCTTCAATATGAGATCGCGCAACTCTTGGATGTCCTCGCAGAGCGGTGGCCGGGAACCGACGAAAGGCAGTTCTGGCACCTATGGATGAACGGCTGGGAACATCGCTCTCAACAGTCGGGCATTCTAAGTCCCGTTGACGCCCTTGCCCACGCGATGAACACTACGGCTGGCAAGTATACGGGTGCAGCGATGAAGCGAATCCTGGCGGTCACCAGGAAGACATCCGGACGCCTGACTGATGAGCAGATCTCTGTTCTCGATCGGATTGCTGGTGATGACTCTGGCTCGGCCGGCGTTGTAATGCTCGTGTTCTGGGTGGACTGGCTCTACAGCAATGCGACCGACTGGACGACTCGAAATGTCATTCCACGAATGCGCTGGGAGAGGGCTACATCCTCTGGAGAGTTGTACGAGGAGGTGCGCGCCCTTTGGGGAGTGGTCGCTTTCCGCGGTTCGATCACCCATGATCTCGTACGGATCCTGGGTTCAGACCTCTGGAAAGCAGTTCAACAGCACAAGGAACTACACCGCGGGGAGAACCTTGTTCGATTCTTCGTGTTTGTGAGCATGTCTCCTCAGTCGGAACTGATCGACGAGGCGACGTGTCGAAAGACGGCGCGTGTTGTGATCCAGGACAACCCGTGGCATGTCGGCATAGCTCTTCGGGAAGTGCTAGAAGGGTACGACCAACCGCGCGAAGAGGTATGGAAGGAATTTGTGCGTCCATGGCTTCATCGATACTGGCCGCGCGAGAAGGCGCTCAATACTGGCAAGAGTTCTTCCGCACTCGTGGAAGCCATCATGGCCACGGGAGATGCATTCCCGGAAGCAGTGAACTGGGCGAATGGCTATCTGATGGCGTTGAACGACAGGCAAATCGGTACGGTCTGCTACCACAAGAATACGTGGAAGCCCCATCCTCGTGCCGCCGTTGCCCTCTTGTACCGTATCGTTCCAAAGGTCGGCATCGATCCGTGGGCGAGGGCATCTCTTGTGGGTATGCTAAACGCATTGCGGGAAGCTGACGCAACGATTCCACAAGATTCCAGGTTTGTGGAACTGGAGCAGCGGGTCGCGCGGTGAGGTAAGAGACGTCTATTGCTGTGTCGGACACTTTCTTGCACGAGCGGACGGGTCAAGCCGTACTCTGTTCAGCTAGGAGCTGACGCATGAGAATTAGGGACTTGGAGAGCAGCATACGCCTCGGCGAGGATGGGGGACTCGAACTCAAGGAAGTCCACTTCAAGGGTCAGAGGGTCGAAGGTCCAAAGCGAACAGAGCTCGCGGACGAATTTGCGGCGTTTGCGAATTCGCGGGGAGGCCTTGTCGTCCTAGGCGTTGACGACAAGACTAGACGGGTGACCGGGATTCCGCAGGACCGACTTGATGCCGTGGAAGACCTTGTCCGGGAGGTCTGCAACGATTCGATCAAACCCCCACTGGAAGCAGGGATCTACCGGCACGAATTGCAAGTGCCGTCGGAACCTGGCCTCGAGGAACCGAGCACATCGAGGCCGGTCCTACTGGTCGAGATTTCGCGAAGCCTCTTTGTGCATCAGAGCCCCGGAGGCTACTTCCACCGGATTGGAAGCTCGAAACGCACGATCGAACCCACTGCTCTACAGCGCTTGATGATGGAAAGGGCGCGTACCGGCATGAGGACGTTTGACGAGTGGCCAGTGTCCGGGACTAATCCTGAAGATCTCGATTGGTCCGCTGCCGAACGTTTCGTGAGCGAGGAAGCCAACTTCGATGTTGCCGTGCGCAAGTTGGGGCTGATCGTCGAGGATGCCGACGGTGCCGCACGGCTGTCAGTAGGAGGGGTCTTGATGTGCACATCGAGGCCGCAGCGATGGCTCCACGCGGCATACATTCAGGCGGTCCTCTACGCCGGAGATCGGGAGGATGAGCACTACCAGATAGACGCCAAGGATGTTGTAGGACCGCTCGACGTTCAGGTTCAAGAAGCGTTTGATTTCGTCCGTCGCAACATGCGTATCGGTGCTGTCAAGCGTCTGGGGCGCGAAGACCTTGCGCAATACAGTGAAGAGGCTGTCTTTGAGGCCTTGGTGAACGCTGTCGCCCACCGCGACTACTCCCTTGCCGGGAGCAGGATACGGCTCCACATGTTTGCTGACCGCATCGAATTATCCGTGCCCGGTGGATTGGTCAACATGCTGACCATCGACGCGCTCCATCTGCGCCAAGCAACGCGAAACCCGCTTGTGGTTTCCCTCCTGTCTAGGTGTCCATCGCACCCCGAGTTTCCGAGACGAAAGCTCATGGAGCAGCGCGGTGACGGTGTTCCCAGGATCCGCACTGAGACGCGAAGGCTGGCTAAGCGCTTTCCCGAATACTCCTTGCGTGGCGATAGCGAATTACGACTAGTGCTGCCGGCAGCCGTACTGTTCTAGCCGCATCCGCGCATCGGACTCGTCGGTCCTCGAACGCGAGGGTCCTGGGTATCGCCGCGACGGCCACGGCTTCCTCACAGGTCGGCGAGGTGCCACCGGATCGCCTCTTTGGTGCTCCTTCATCCCCGAGGCCCGCCTTCTGCGGTCGTTTCCAGTCGCCCGGGCGGGAGATAGTACTCTCCCGCCGACAGTATTAGTTAGGGCTGGGCTTGCGCTCGTCGGTCAGTGGCCCTGATCGCTGGAGCCCACCCTCACCTACCGAGGGGGGCTCCAGATCGTCTTGCCCGGCTACCGTCAGCCCGTCCAGGCCATCCAGCGGACCGAGGTCCTCGATGCGGCTCCCTCCTACATGGACCGACGCCAAAGACGCAAGCCTCCCCAGCGGCCGCAAGTCGCGCACGGCACTGCCGCGCAGGTCCAGTCGCCGCAAGCCGTCCAGGCCCGCAAGCGGTGTCAGGCTGCGGACCGCGGTACGCGCGAGACCGAGATCCTCCAGCCCCCGCAGCCCCGAGAGCGGGTGCAGCTCGGATAGCCGGTTCCCGTCCAGGCGCAGCGTCCGCAGCCGCTCCAGCCCGGCCAGCGGCTGCAGGTCCCGCACCCGGTTGGCTCCCAGGTCCAGCGTCTCCAGCCCCGTCGCCGACGCCAGCGGCCACAGGTCCGCAATGCCGTTGCGATCCGCCCGCAGCACCGCCAGCCGGGCCAGCTCGGCCAAGGGCCGCAGGTCCTCGACGCGGTTGTCGCCGATGTCCAGCTCCGCCAGGCCCGCCAGTGCGCCCAGCGGCTGCAGCTCCTCGAGCAGGTTGTGCCGGACCGACAGCCGCCTCAGGCCCGCCAGCGCCGCCAGCGGGCGCAGGTCCAGGGCCGCGCCGTCCAGGTTCAGAGACTCCAGCGCCGGCAGCAGTGCCAGCGGCCGCAGGTCCGCCAGCGGGTTGAAGCCCAGGTCGAGCTCCTTCAGGCCGGTTGCCGCCTCCAGCCCGGCCAGGTCCCGGACCCCGCCGTTGCGCGCGCTGAGCGATTCCAGCCCGGCCAGCTCGCCGGCGCTCACCGTCTCGCCGGGGGCCTTGCCCAGGGCCGCGCGGATCGCCGCCCGCAGGCCGGGGTCGGCGATCATCGGCACGCTGTCCGTCCAGCCGCCGTGGCCTCCGGGATCCGGATCGCCCGCAACCGCCGGCAGACGGTAGGCCCGCACCTCGCGGCCTTCCCAGCCGGTCCACAGCAGGGTTCCGCCGCCCGACCACAGCCCGGTCGGGTCCGCGTCCGTCCCGGACACCTCCACGTCGCGCTGCGGCACTCGCCGCCCGTCCGCCAGCCGGTACGCGTACAGCCGCTCCCGCCAGTCCGCCACCCACAGCGTCTCCCCGTCCGACCACAGCCCGACCGGCATCAGGTTCTCCCCCCTCAGCGCGATGTCGCGGCTCGCCAGACGCTCTCCGTCCGCCAGCCGGTAGGCCCGCACCCGGTCGCCCAGCCACCCCGCTGCCCAGACCGTCTCCCCGTCCGACCACACCCCGGCCGGGGCTTCCTCTCCCTCCAGCGCCAGGTCCCGCTCCGCCAGCCGCGCCCCGTCCGCCAGCCGGTGCGCCCGCAGGCCCCCCTCCAAGCCGGCCACCCACAGCGTCTCCCCGTCCGACCACAGCCCCATCGGCCCCGGCTCCGTCGCCATGTCCTTGCCCGGCTCCCGCTCACCGTCCGCCCGCCCGTAGGCGTACAGCCTCGCGTCCTCCAGGTCCGCCACCCAGACCGTCTCCCCGTCCGACCAGATCCCGCTCGGCCGGCTGTTCGCCCGCGCCAGCGGGAAGCCTGCCGGCTCCACCTGCGGCCCGCGGACGGTCGCGCTGACGGCCTGCGCCAGCTTGCTCCCGCCCGCCGTGCAGATCGCCCCGGCCGCGGCGCAGTCCGCTGTTACCGGCAGCGTCAGCACCACGTCCGCCTCCGAGGACGGCTCCACCGTGATCGCCCAGCGCAGGTTCGATCCGGACACCAGCCGCTTGGCCTTCCTGACCGTCCCCCCCGTCACCTCGAACGCCGTGTCGCGCAGCGTCCTGAAGCTGATGGACGGCTCCCTGCTGAAGCGCAGCTCGAACGTGAACGCGGCTTGACCGTCATGCGCCGCCGGCAGCTGCAGGAACTGGGCCGTCAGCGACGAGCCCGCCCGCGTCACCGTCACCGTGTAGGTCCGCGTCGTCGTGCCGTCCTCGGCGGTGACCCTGACCGTGATCTCGTTCGCGCCTTCCGCCAGGGCCACCTCGGCCCCGGGCTCGATCGCTACCGTTGCCCCGGAGTGGCTCGCTGTCGCTGTCACCGTGGTCGCCGTGACCGACTCCGCGACGCTCGCCTGATAGGCCGTCACTGCGCCGGAGAACGTCCCGATGTCGACCCCGGACAGGTCGAGGGCGCTCAGCGTCGCGTCGCGCGACACCGACTGGATGGTCACCGTCGCCGAGCCGACCGCGGCGCCGCCATGCGAGGCCGTCACCGTCAGCGTCTCGGCCGCTTCCTCCTCCCGGTCCGCCACCGCCGTCAGCCGCGCCGTCGCCGAGAACGTGGCCGAGGTCCCGTACGCACCCAGCCGCAGCGTCTCCGGCAGGCCCCTGTAATCCGACTCCGACACCGTCCCGGACGCGGCCAGCGTGATCGTCTGCGCCGCCCGGAACTTCACCCCGTTGGTGATCGCCACCGTCAGGGTCGCCGTCTCGCCCTCCGCGATCTCGCCCGGCTCCAGCGTCACCGCGAACTCCGGCACGTCGTCCTCCTCGAACACCACCGACGCCGAGCCGTTCTCCTCCGACACCGCGTAGCCCTCGCCCGCCTGCAGCGTCCAGGTCACGGTGAGGTCGTCCTCGACTATCGTGTCGTCGCCGGCCTCGACCCGCTCCGTCACGCTGCGCTGGCGGGGCAGGAACCGGACCGTCAGGTTCTGGACTTCGCTGGACCTGGTCGACGTGAAGAGCACCGGCACCTCCAGCGGCTCCGATGCCGTTCCGGTGCGCGATATCCTAAACCGCGCCTGGTCCGCCTCCGACACGCGCTGCTCGACCGCCACGATCGAGACCACGGGCAGGCTGCTGCGGGTCACCGTCACCGTATAAGTCCTCGTCGTCGTGCCGTCCTCGGCCGTGACCGTGACCGCGATCTCGTTTGCGCCTTCCGCCAGCGCCACCTCCGGCCCGGGCGCGATCGTCACGGTCGCGCCGGGGTGGGTCGCCGTCGCCGTCACCGTGGTCGTTGTGACCGAGTGCGCGACGCTCGTCCGGTAGGCCGTCGTCGCCGCCGCGAACCTCCCGATGTCGATCCCCGAAAGGCTCAGGCCGGCCAGCGTCGCGTCTTGCGAGACCGACTCGATCGTCACGGTCGCCGAGCCGACCGCCGAGCCGCCGTGCGAGGCCGTCACCGTCAGCGTCTCGGCCGCTTCCTCCTCCCGGTCCGCTACCGCCGTCAGCCGCGCCGTCACCGAGAATGTGGCCGAGGTTCCGTACGCACTCAGCCGCAAAGTCTCCGGCAGGCCCCTGTAGTCCGACGCCGACGCCGTCCCGGACGCGGCCAGCGTGATCGTCTGCGCCGCCCGGAACCTCACCCCGTTGGTGATCGCCACCGTCAGGGTCGCCGTCTCGCCCTCCGCGATCTCGCCCGGCTCCAGCGTCACCGCGAACTCCGCGGCGTCGTTCTCCTCGAACACCAGCGACGCCGAGCCGCGCTCGCCCGAGACCGCGTAGCCCTCGCCCGCCTGCAACGTCCACGTCACGGTGACGTCGTCCTCGACAATCGTGTCGTCAACGTTCTGGACCCGCCTCGTCACGCTGCGCTGGCCGGGCACGAACCGGACCGTCAGGGTCCGTGCCCTCCTGGACCTGCTCGACGCGAAGAGCACCGGCACCTCCAGCGGCTCCGCTATCGGTCCGGTGCGCGATATCCTGAACCGCCCCAGTTCCGCCTCCGACACGCGCTCCTCCACCGCCGCGATCGACACCACCGGCAGGCTGCTGCGTGTCACCATCACCGTGTAGGTCTGCGTCGTCGTGCCGTTCTCGGCGGTGACCGTGACCGTGATCTCGTTCGCGCCTTCCGCCAGGGGCACCTCCGGTCCGGGCGCGATCGACACGGTCGCGCCGGAGTGGGTTGCCGTCGCCGTCACCGTCGTGGCGGTGACCGAGTGCGCGACGCTCGCCTGGTAGGCCGTCACCGCGGAAGAGAAGACCCCGATGTCGATGCCGGACAGGCTCAGGCCGGCCAGCGTCGTGTCTTGCGAGACCGACTCGATTGTCACGGTCGCCGAGCCGACCGCGGAACCGCCGTGCGAGGCCGTGACGGTGACGGTCTCGGCCGATTCCTCCTCTTCGTCGGCTGCTGCTGTGAGCAAGGCAGTCGCCGAGGACACGCCCGCCCCCAAGGTCAGCGTCGCGGGCAGGCCCGTGTAGTCGGGCGCGGACGCCGTCCCGGACGTGGCCAGCGAGATGGCCTGGTCCTGGGCGAACGTCACCTCGTTGGAGATCGCCACCGTCAGCGTGGCGCTCTCGCCCTCGGCGATCGTCTGCGGCTCGGCGGACACGGTGAACGTTGCCGCGTCGTCGTCCTCCACGGCCACCGTGGCGAGGACGTCCGTGCCGAGGGAGTAGCCAGAACCCGCGATCAGCGTCGCCGCGACTGTGCTCTCCCCCTCGACCACGCTGTCCCCGGCGGTGGGCAGACTCAGCGTTGCGCTGGTCGCTCCCTTCGCGAACGCGACGGAGGACGGCGGCGTGCCCGACAGGACCGAACCGCTCTCCGCCACGTTGACCGCAACGGTCAGGGCCTCGGGTGCTGCCGCGTCGAGGCTCAGAGTGAATTCAGCCGGCGTGCCTTCCGTCACTGCGGTGGCGCCCGCGGCGATCGTCGCCACTGGCAGGCCCGCCCGCGTCACCGTCACCGTGTAGGTCTCGGTAGTCAAGCCGTCTTCGGCGGTTACAGTGATCGCGATCTCGTTCGCGCCTTCCGCGAGCGTTACCTCGGGGGCCGGCTCAATCCCGACGGTTGCGGCCGGGTGGGCGGCCGTCGCCGTGACCGTCGTGCTCGCTACGTCGTGCGCGACCTCGGCCGAGTAGGCCGTCGTGCCGGCAGCGAACGTGCCGATGTCGATGCCGGACAGGCTCAGCCCGCTTAGCGTGGCGTCTTGCGAGACGTTTGTGATCGTCAGCGTTGCCGAGCCGATCGCGGAGCCGCCGCGCGAGGCCGTGAGCGTGACCGTCTCGGGCTCCTCTTCCTCTCGGTCCTCCGAGGCCGTCAGTTCGGCCGTCGCCGACGACGCCCCTGCGGCAAGCGTCAGTTCCGTCGGCACCACCGTGTAGTCGGACGCGGACGCCGTGCCCGACACGGCCAGCGAGACCGACTGGTCTTTCTCGAAGGTCACCCCGTTGGTGATCGCCACCGTCAGCGTCGCGCTTCCCCCTTCGCGGATCGCCTCCGCATCCGCGGACACCGAGAACGTCGCTATGTCATCGTCCTGCACGACCATCGAGGCGGAGGCCGCCGTGCCAACGGCGTAACCGGCGCCCGACGTCACGGTCGCCGTGACCGTGCTGTCCCCTTCCACCACGCTGTCCCCGGCGGTGGGTACGCTCAGCGGCGCGCTGGTCGCGCCCTGGGCGAAGGAGACGGATTCCGGCGGTGCGCCGGCCAAGGCCGCGCCGCTCTCTGTCACGCTCACACCCACGGTCAGCGCCTCCGGCGCCGCCCGGTCCAGCGTCACCGTGAACAAGACTGCCGTGCCCTCCGTCACTGGACTGGTGCCCGCAACGATGGTCGCCACCGGCAGGCTGCTGCGTGTCACCGTCACCGTGTAGGTCTGCGTCGTCGTGCCGTTCTCGGCGGTGACCGTGACCGCGATCTCGTTCGCGCCTTCCGCGAGGGGCACCTCCGGTCCGGGCGCGATCGACACGCTCGCGCCGGAGTGGGTTGCCGTCGCCCTCACCGTCGTGGCGGTGACCGAGTGCGCGACGCTCGCCTGGTAGGCCGTCACCGTGGAAGAGAAGACCCCGATGTCGATGCCGGAAAGGCTTAGGCCGGCCAGCGTCGCGTCTTGCGAGACCGACTGAATTGTCACGGTCGCCGAGCCGACCGCGGAACCGGCGTGCGAGGCCGTGACGGTGACGGTCTCGGCCGATTCCTCCTCTTCGTCGGCTGCTGCTGTGAGCAAGGCAGTCGCCGAGGACACGCCCGCCCCCAAGGTCAGCGTCGCTGGCAGGCCCGTGTAGTCGGACGCGGACGCCGTCCCGGACGTGGCCAGCGAGATGGCCTGGTCCTGGGCGAACGTCACCTCGTTGGAGATCGCCACCGTCAGCGTGGCGCTCTCGCCCTCGGCGATCGTCTGCGGCTCGGCGGATACGGTGAACGTTGCCGCGTCGTCGTCCTGTATGGTCAATCCGGCCATGTTCGCCTCGCCAAGCGTATAGCCGTTACCTTCAGCCAGGGCGACCGTAACCGTGCTATCCGGCTCGACAATGTCGTCGTTTGTCGTAGCCAGCGACACCGTCTTGCTGGACTCGCCTAAAGCGAAGGCGACCTCGGTCAGCGCGGTGCCTGAGAGCATCCCACCTGTCTCCGAAACCGAGAAAGCCACTGACAGGGCTTCGGCCGTCTCCGAATCCAGACTCACTATGAACGACGCGGCCCCGCCTTCCGTGATCGGGCTCGTCACTGCCGATACGGCGGCGACTGGCAATGTTCGGACAGCCGGGCCCGGCACACTCACTGCGAGACGCTCTGAGAGTGGCAATCCATTCGAGCAGACCGCCCCGGTTTGCGAACAGTCTCGATTCGCTGGCACGACGATAGTTGCGAATCCGCTCGAGGTGGGCCGTAGCGTCACTTCCCAGCGCCTATTGCTCCCCTGCTCTAGCCGTCGCACGCCTGAGACTCCGGCCCCGGTCAACTCGAACAACCCGTCCCTAAAATCCCGGAAGCTGAGTTGGACTTCCAGGCTGAATTCCAACGTGAACGAGAACTCTGTGCTGCCGTCGTGCACCTTCGGCAGGTTGCTGATCTTCGCCAGCAATGCATCCCGCCCCGCCGTCGGTCTTTCGAGGGACCGCAAAAATGCCACCAGCTTGTCGCGTTCGGCCGAAGTCAGGGCACGCTCGCCACCGTGCCGGGAGTCGATGACGCCCGCCAGTGTCGACTTCGAACCATTGTGAAAGTACGGCGCGGTGCGCCATACTCCGAGCAGTGTCGGCGTCTTGAAGCCGACGCCCGCCAAGGCCTGTCCGGATCCGGTTCCGGAGTCTGCAGCAATCGTGCCCACGTCGTGACGCTCGCCGTCCGTGAAGCCGGTTCCGGAATGGCAGTTCTGGCAACCCAGTTCCCCGAATAGCCGCCGGCCTTCAGTCGCGGCCTCGGTGATCCCCCCGCTTGATGTTCTGTAAGGACTTCTGCCGAAGTCGTCGAGCGCGGAAACGTATGCCGCCAGGGCATCCAGGTCGCTATTGCGGCCGGCCTTACGCACGCCGAGCGGCTCCGACGTCGCCCCAAAATTGGCCTGCGTCAGGAATCCCGAACCGCCAAACGCGTTGCGGATGTCGTGCTCGAAATCCTGGACCTCGTCAAAGTTGGCGGTCCAGTGCAGATTGCCGAAGGCCGTTCCCTTGCGGCCGTTGAGCGCGATCGTGTTGCGCAGTCCCTCACCGCGCGCAGTGAAGTCCCACACCGTGCCGTCCTCGTCACCGCCTAGATGGCAACTGGCGCAACTGATGTAGCCTTCCCGGCTCATGCGGGGATCCCGCGCGTTATAGAAGATCTGCAACCCGCGAAGCTCTTCAGAGCCGAGGCGCTCGAAACCCACAGTGCCGATTTCTTGCTCCAAGGCGGGCTCGAACGAGACGCTGGCCAGCACGGGCGCGATGTCGTACACAGACACGCTACGAGTTGTGAAATTCGAAACGAACGCGCGGCGCGCCAACTCGTCAATCCAGATTCCGTCCGGTGCCAAGCCCGCGCCCCCGGCCAATGCGCCCCGAACAGAACCTGTGTAGGCGTCGACGATAGCAACCGAGTTGGACCCCTGCAGTGCCACGAAGGCATAGTCGCCGAGGGGCGAAAAAGCAACGGCGACCGAGCCGGAACGGTCGTCGAAATCGATGCGCCGGGAGGACAGTTCCTGGCTGCTGGAAAGGTCGATCACCGAAGCGATCGCGCGCACCGTGCTGTCGTGGGTCAGCGCCAGCCCGTCGCGGAGCTTGCCTCGCAGCACGTTGTCCTGCTTCGACGGTACCCAAGCCGTGCGTCCGTCGGGGGAGATTGCGATTTGCGTTAGGTAGTTCGGCTTGCCGCGCGCGCGGTTCTCGGCATCTACCGTCGTTCTGTCCACCTGCAGGGAGATGCTTGAGAGATTGGTGAGAGTTAAGGCATCGATCTTGGTGACAAGCCCCGCTCCCGTGGACCGCATGCGCGTGACGTACGCGTGGGCTCCGTCGTGCGAGATCGCGATCCCTCGCGGCTCCGCGTTTACCTTCCGCCGCGTCAAGACCGCAGCCGTGGAAGCATCGAAGCGCAACACCTCACCGGAACCTTGCAGAGTCACTAGGCCGATATCCGTACCAGGCAGGAACGCAATGCCGAAGGGCGCGCTGCCATGGCCGGTCTCGATTGACCCGCACGCGACGCCGGAGGTGTCCAAGCAGGCCAGCCTGTCATCGCCCTGGACAGCGACCCACGCACGGCCGAGGGCGTCCGTTCCGACCGTCCGCGGATTCTTGCCGACATGGATCTCCCAGACGCGGCTCAGTGCTCTGCGGTCGATTGCGGTGACCGAGAAGTTATCCGGGTTCGACTTATACACCAGGTTGCCGGCGCCGATGATGCTGGAGGAAACGGCCGGGGGTGCGCGGGTGCGCGGATACGCAACTGAATAGACATGGCTGTAACGGAGCACGCGCGAGCCTATCCTGACCGTGAGCACGACGGTATAGTGGCCGGGCTGCGTGTAGGTGTGGGTGGCGGTCCGGCTGGAGGAAGCGGCGCTAGACGACCCATCGCCGAAGTCCCATTGATAGGTCGTCGTCTCATCTCCGTGGGCCTCGGCCTCGAAGTTCGTGGCGACCCCGACGAATGCAAACGCATCGAGCGTGGCCTGCGTGAATCCGGTCGCCGCTCCTCCGAACAGCAGCGAGACTTGGTAGTCGGTAAGCACTCGGTCGAACACCTGGATGTCTTTCAGCACGCCGCGCAGACTCGCAGTGCTGCCTTCGATGGCGCCGAGCCGATCGTAGCTACCGCCACCGTCCTAGGTTCCGGAATCGCCAGTTCCTTCCCCGACCTTGACGCCGTCCCGGTACATCGCGAGCCTTCCGGTCGTTCCATCACGGGTGAGCACGTAGTGGTGCATGTTGCCGTCGTTGACGGGCTGTTTCGACCGAATGCCATCGCCATTTCCAACGGACAGGCGGAGTCGGCCGGTATCATCCAGCCACCCCCAATACGCGTCGCCCGTCCCATTGGAATCCTCGCCGCCGGTCACGCCGGGTGCCTGACCGGCCGCCGCGTTGCCGGTTTGGGTCGTGCTCAGGAAGAAGGCCATTGACGCGTGGCCGGAAAGCACCCTGGACAGGCTTCTGTCGAGCTTGATCCAGGCGCCTTGTCCACTTAGGCGCACCCCGCCACCGGTCTCGAAAGCCGCGCCGACGACAGTTCCGTCATTGCGGTCGAACCAGTCCTCCGCGTGGTCCGCGAGCTCCCAGCGGTGGATCGGGTCGACAGGGAGATCGGGCGACGTGGTGAAGGTGGTGCGGAACTCGGTCTCGACCCGATTTCCGGCGTAGTCCGACACGCCGTCCGCCAGTATCTGCACTGTATAGGTCGTGTTCGCCTGCAGTGGTTCCGCGGGAGCGAAGTTGACTATGCCCAATGCGGCGCTGTACGTCCCGCTGACCGTGCTTCCTTCGCCGTCGAGCAGGCGTACGCTATCCGCGCCGACAGACTCGAACAGTACCGAGTCGGAGAATGCGATCCCTACTCGGGTGGCAACCGGCTGGTTGATGGAGCGGTTGCGGGGGGACACTTGGATCACGTGCGGCGGTGTAAGGTCCGGATTGGTGTTGTGGACGAAGAACGCGCTCCCTGTGCCATGATCGTTGCCGACGAAGACTAGGTTGCCCATCGGTGAGACCTGACCGGCATCCGGGTCGCCAACGCCGAGGGTCCCGGTTCCCGCCTCGACCCAACTGCCGTTGGTACCGGTGTCGATCTTCTTGAAGTTCGCTTGACCTCCCTCGAACAGGAAATGGTCCTGGGTCCCGCAGTACTTCCTGTTGCCCAATCGCAGGCCAGTGTCCACCCGGACGAACGAGGTGGGATCAGCGAGATCGTAGGCAACCACGTCGGCCGTACGCCCGTCCGGGCTGGAGTAGACACGCTGGCCGTCGAAGCAGCTCGCGTAGTACCGTTCGTTCGGCGAGATACCCACCGTGTCCAACAGCACCGGGTTTAGGGGATTGCCGATGTCGAGACTCGACCATCCGTCCCACTTCATACCAGTAACGACCAAGTGGTTGCCCATGGCGAATATGGGGCCGGCGCGGAAACCGCCATATTCCACCGGCGGAACCGGATTGGGACGGCGATGGCCGCGATTCGCGATGAACGGAGCTGCAGGATCGCTGACATCGACGATATAGATGCCCTGACTGGATGACGCGACGTACAGATAGGGCGCCTGCCAGGACGTCTGCCAAGCAACATTCTGGTAATCGCCCCTATCCACACCAGGCAATCTGAGTCTGGACTCGCGGTGAATGTCGTCCACATCGGTTAAGTCCCAGATTTCAATTCCCTTGGTACTCTGGACCGCAAGATAGACCGAACTGCCGATCCGGGCAAGAGGAAGACTGTGCGCTTCGCGAATTTCCTTGGTTTCGCCGTCGGGGTCGTATATCCGCCGCACCTGGCGGATATTTCGCGGGTCTGATATGTCGTAGAACAAAAGGCCACCGGGACCCCGCCCGCCATCAGCGCTGAACACGGTCACAAAGTAGCCATTCAGCAGAAGTCCGAGATTGACGCCGAGCTGACGATTCGGATTGTCGCGCCTGGGGCCGAGGTTCTGAATCCACGACACGGCCTCGAATGATTCGGACTCGCTGTATATCAGATTGCCGAGCCCGGGTCCCTGGGTCGCCAGCCGCGCAGGGGTGTCGTTGGTTGCCGTAACCCTGGTGAACGACGTGACCGCATTGCCCGCCTCGTCCTCCAGTCCGCCATCGGCGGGCGCATCGTAGGAGACAGTAATGACGTCCGTCCGGGAAATTGGCAGCGTCAGCGCGAGAACGACCGAAGCTCCCGACACCGAGACTCCCGCGAGGGCTCGGGGGGTGCCGCCGACCAGGACGGAGAACGCGCTCGCCGGCGGAACCGAGTCGCCGTCCAGTGCTTGGCCGAAGCCGAGCGTGACTCGCGTCCAGTCAGCGCTCGCCGAAGCCACGGTTACCGTGCCGGTCTGGGCCTGCGCAAGGGTCGGCCCGCAGAGCGCGGCCAGGGCTGCGGCTGCGGCGAGGACTGGCCGCCCGAGGAGGCGTACCGCGAGTGCACGGCTGACCGTCCGCACTCTGCCCCGGGAGTTCGACGGCAGGCGGTCCGAATCTGCCGCACGCCTTGCCACGTCGCGGAGAATGCCGAACTTTGCGGCGGGCGCTTCGCGGCGAGACGATCCCCCGACGGACCGAAACGGAGGCGCCAGACTCCAAGTGTTGAAGGCTTGCTCCCAGCACGGTCGACTATGCAGCGCCTTGCCAAGATCGCTCCGATCACGGAACGGGCGACTTCGGCGACCGTCGCAATGGGCTGCACCGACGCCGCCCAGCCTGTTACGGACCATGGCGCGAGCGGCAGGGACTGCCCCAAGACAGGCGAAACCGACGATCCGTAGGCACGGATGGCATATTTCTCATAAAGCTACGGATCTCGAATAGGATCTCCGTGGTGAAACCCTCCCCCGCCGGGGTGAATTCGTGGTATTCCCCGAAAATTCGAAAAACTGGCCGCGATCCGTTATGCGGCGTTCCAATTTCGGTCGGCCGACCCTTCGGGGCGGGAGCCGCGGCCGACCGAGCCCGGGAAAGGCCGGGCTGTAAGCGGCCATGCCACCTGCCTGGGGCGGAGACACTCGGTCGCACCGCTGCATCGCGGGGTGAGATCGGCCAGCGCTACGGAGACCGGATCCCGGCCTCGCTGAAGGAGCGCGACAGGCGGAACGCGGATTCGCGCCGGTCGCCGTCGGAATTCACTTGCCGGAGCATTCCGATTGGCTGGACAACGCCGCCGCAGCCGGAACTACTGAAGACCGACTTGTCGTTCACAGCTCATTCGTCAGCAGCCTACCCCCCAGGGTGATTCCGCGGTCGCATCGCTGAGTCAGCTGGAGACTGCAAGTCAAGTTCGAAAAATGTCCAGAATGGCACGGGCGTGGAGATGGTTTCGCATGTATCGCTGGCACCGCCGGCAACAACGAGACGACAACGGCCGCTGGGACCGATTCGCATCCTCGCCGTTGGACGCCCGCGAGTCAACGTGTTCGCCCCAACTGCCTCTGGGGCGCCCCGCTTTACCCCTGCCAGTTCGCCCAGCCAAGTGGCCCAGCAGATTCGATGGCGGCAGAGGTTGACGATTCTCGAGAACGAGTCGCCACACCCTGTTGTCGATCGACTGACGCATGCAGGGTGACCGGACCGGCCACTGACCGCGCGAAGTGGACACGCCGCAGTTCGCCGCGATGCCTTCTCTCCTACCGTAGATGCGCCGGCGACTCCTTGCCTGGAAGCAGCTAGCCCACAGGCCTTGTGCCTCGAACTCAATCGGCTGCCGCGCTCACCCGGAGCGGAGAGCCTTGATCTCTTGCACGATCTGCCTAGCGGTGTCCGAGTTGTATTTCCGGACTCTCCCGGGCATCAGAAAGATCTCGACCAACGCAACGATTGCCGGAATGAAGGTCCAGAAGAACAGCAAGTACAGAACTCCCAAACCGATGTGTCCCATATAGAACTTGTGAGCGCCAAGGCCGCCCAGGAAGAGAGCCAGCAGCACTCCAACGGTTGCATCCTTGCGTCTGGCCCTGAAGTCGGACTGGAATGCGAGTCACTCTCGTTCCGCAAGGCCGTCCATCAGGAAAGCGTTGTCAATCATGCGGCTATCCTCTCTTCGCGGAAATCTGGCACCCGTCTGGGACGAAGCTTCTTCGCAACCCAATGCACTACCACTCAGTTGCTAGCCGATCACCGGAGCCGAGCGTCGCCAGCGACGGGCGGCTCAAGGTCGTCCCGACCGTCCACAGCCAGCCCGTCCAGGCGGTCGAGAGGGGCGAGATCCCGGATCCGGCTCCCTCCGACATGGACCGACGCCAAGGACGCAAGCCTCCTCAGCGGTCGCAAGTCGCGAACGGCACTGCCGCGCAAGTCCAGTCGCCGCAAGCCGTCCAGGCCCGCAAGCGGCTCCAGGTTCCGCACCGCCGTGCTCGCGAGACCGAGATCCTCCAGTCCCCGCAGCCCCGAGAGCGGGTGCAGCTCGGATAGCCGGTTTCTGTGCAGGCGCAGCGTCCGCAGCCGCTCCAGCCCGGCCAGCGGCTGCAGGTCCCGGATCCGGTTGGCTCCCAGGTCCAGCGTCTCCAGCCCCGTCACCGACGCCAGCGGCCACAGGTCCGCAATGCCGTTGCGATCCGCCCGCAGCACCGCCAGCCGGGCCAGCCTGGCCAAGGGCCGCAGGTCCTCGATGCGGTTGTCGCCGATGTCCAGCTCCGTCAGGCCCCCCAGTGCGGCCAGCGGCTGCAGGTCGTCGAGCAGGTTGTGCCGGACCGACAGCCGCCTGAGCCCCGCCAGCGCCGCCAGCGGGCGCAGGTCCAGGGCCGCGCCGTCCAGGTTCAGAGACTCCAGGGCCGGCAGCAGTGCCAGCTGCCGCAGGTCCGCCAGCGGGTTGAAGCCCAGGTCGAGCTCCTTCAGGCCCGTTGCCGCTTCCAGCCCGGCCAGGTCCCGCACCCCGAAGTTCCGCGCGCTGAGCGATTCCAGCCCGGCCAGCTCGCCCGCGCTCACCGTCTCGCCGGGGGCCTTGCCCAGGGCCGCGCGGATCGCCGCCCGCAGGCCGGGGTCGGCGATCATCGGCACGCTGTCCGTCCAGCCGCCGTGGCCTCCGGGATCCGGATCGCCCGCAACCGCCGGCAGACGGTAGGCCCGCACCTCGCGGCCTTCCCAGCCGGTCCACAGCAGGGTTCCGCCGCCCGACCACAGCCCGGTCGGGTCCGCGTCCGTCCCGGACACCTCCACGTCGCGCTGCGGCACTCGCCCCCCGTCCGCCAGCCGGTACGCGTACAGCCGCTCCCGCCAGTCCGCCACCCACAGCGTCTCGCCATCGGACCACAGCCCGACCGGCATCAGGTTCTCGCCCTTCAGAGGAATGTCGCGGCTCGCCAGGCGCTCTCCGTCCGCCAGCCGGTAGGCCCGCACCCGGTCGCCCAGCCATCCCGCCGCCCAGACCGTCTCCCCGTCCGACCACACCCCGGCCGGGGCTTCCTCTCCCTCCAGCGCCAGGTCCCGCTCCGCCAGCCGCGCCCCGTCCGCCAGCCGGTGCGCCCGCAGGCCCCCCTCCAAGCCGGCCACCCACAGCGTCTCCCCGTCCGACCACAGCCCCATCGGCCCCGGCTCCGTCGCCATGTCCTTGCCCGGCTCCCGCTCACCGTCCGCCCGCCCGTAGGCGTACAGCTTCGCGTCCTCCAGGTCCGCCACCCAGACCGTCTCCCCGTCCGACCACACCCCGCTCGGCCGGCTGTTCGCCCGCGCCAGCGGGAAGCCTGCCGGCTCCACCTGCGGCCCGCGGACGGTCGCGCTGACGGCCTGCGCCAGCTTGCTTCCGCCCGCCGTGCAGATCGCCCCGACCGCGGCGCAGTCCGTGGTCACCGGCAGCGTCAGCACCACGTCCGCCTCCGAGGACGGCTCCACCGTGATCGCCCAGCGCAGGTTCGATCCGGACACCACCCGCTTGGCCTTCCTGACCCTCCCCCCCGTCACCTCGAACGCCGTGTCGCGCAGCGTCCTGAAGCTGAGGTCGGGCTCCCTGCTGAAGCGCAGCTCGAACGTGAACGCGGCTTGACCGTCATGCGTCGCCGGCAGCTGCAGGAACTGGGCCGTCAGCGACGAGCCCGCCCGCGTCACCGTCACCGTGTAGGTCCGCGTCGTCGTGCCGTCCTCGGCCGTGACCGTGACCGTGATCTCGTTCGCGCCTTCCGCCAGGGCTACCTCGGCCCCGGGCTCGATCGCGACCGTCGCCCCGGAGTGGCTCGCCGTCGCCGTCACCGTGGTCGCCGTGACCGACTGCGCGACGCTCGCCCGGTAGGCCGTCGTCGCCGCCGAGAACCTCCCGATGTCGACGCCCGAGAGGCTCAGCCCGCTCAGCGTCGCGTCCCGCGAGACGGACGTGATCGTCACGGTCGCCGAGCCGATCACGGAGCCGCCATGCGAGGCCGTCACCGTCAGCGTCTCGGCCGCTTCCTCCTCCCGGTCCGCTACCGCCCTCAGCCGCGCCGTCGCCGAGAACGTGGCCGAGGTCCCGTACGCACTCAGCCGCAGCGTCTCCGGCAGGCCCCTGTAATCCGACTCCGTCGCCGTCCCGGATGCGGCCAGCGCGATCGTCTGCGCCGCCCGGAACCTCACCCCGTTGGTGATCGCCACCGTCAGGGTCGCCGTCTCGCCCTCCGCGATCTCGCCCGGCTCCAGCGTCACCGCGAACTCCGGCACGTCGTTCTCCTCGAACACCACCGACGCCGAGACGCTGTCCTCCGACACCGCGTAGCCCTCGCCCGCCTGCAGCGTCCAGGTCACGGTGAGGTCGTCCTCGACTATCGTGTCGTCGCCGGCCTCGACCCGCTCCGTCACGCTGCGCTGCCCGCGCGCGAACCGGACCGTCAGGTTCTGTACTTCGCTGGACCTGGTCGACGTGAAGTGCACCGGCACCTCCAGCGGCTCCGATGCCGGCCCGGTGCGCGACACCCTGAACCGCGCCTGTTCCGCCTCCGACACACGCTCCTCCACCGCCACGATCGAGACCACGGGCAGGCTGCTGCGTGTCACCGTCACCGTGTAGGTCCTCGTCGTCGTGCCGTCCTCGGCCGTGACCGTGACCGCGATCTCGTTTGCGCCTTCCGCCAGGGCCACCTCCGGCCCGGGCGCGATCGACACGGTCGCGCCGGGGTCGGTAGCCGTCGCCGTCACCGTGGTCGCCGTGACCGAGTGCGCGACGCTCGTCCGGTAGGCCGTCGTCGCCGCCGAGAACCTCCCGATGTCGATGCCCGAAAGGCTCAGCGCGCTCAGCGTCGCATCCCGCGCGACGGACATGATCGTCACTGTCGCCGAGCCGACCGCCGAGCCGCCATGCGAGGCTGTCACCGTCAGCGTTTCGGCCGCTTCCTGCTCCCGGTCCGCTACCGCCCTCAGCCGCGCCGTCGTCGAGAACCTGGGCGAGGTCCCGTACGCACTCAGCCGCAGCGTCTCCGGCAGGCCCCTGTAGTCCGACGCCGACGCCGTCCCGGACGCGGCCAGCGTGATCGTCTGCGCCGCCCGGAACCTCACCCCGTTGGTGATCGCGACCGTCAGGGTCGCCGTCTCGCCCTCCGCGATCTCGCCCGGCTCCAGCGTCACCGCGAACTCCGGCACGTCGTTCTCCTCGAACACCAGCGACGCCGAGCCGCGCTCGCCCGACACCGCGTAGCCCTCGCCCGCCTGCAACGTCCACGTCACGGTGACGTCGTCCTCGACAATCGTGTCGTCAACGTCCTGGACCCGCCTCGTCACGCTGCGCTGGCCGGGCACGAACCGGACCGTCAGGGTCCGTGCCCTCCTGGACCTGCTCGACGCGAAGAGCACCGGCACCTCCAGCGGCTCCGCTATCGGTCCGGTGCGCGATATCCTGAACCGCCCCATTTCCGCCTCGGACACGCGCTCCTCGACCGCCGCGATCGAGACCACGGGCAGGCCGCTGCGTGTCACCGTCGCCGTGTAGGTCTGTGTCGTCGTGCCGTTCTCGGCGGTGACCGTGACCGTGATCTCGTTCGCGCCTTCCGCGAGGGGCACCTCGGGTCCGGGCGCGATCGACACGGTCGCGCCGGAGTGGGTTGCCGTCGCCCTCACCGTCGTGGCGGTGACCGAGTGCGCGACGCTCGCTGTGTAGGCCGTCACCGTGGAAGAGAAGACCCCGATGTCGATGCCGGACAGGCTCAGGCCGGCCAGCGTCGCGTCTTGCGAGACCGACTCGATTGTCACGGTCGCCGAGCCGACCGCGGAACCGCCGTGGGAAGCGGTCACCGTGACAGTCTCGGCTGCCTCTTCCTCCTGGTCGGCTGCTGCTGTGAGCAAGGCAGTCGCCGAGGACGCGCCCACCCCCAAGGTCAGCGTCGCTGGCAGGCCCGTGTAGTCGGACGCGGACGCCGTCCCGGACGTGACCAGCGAGATGGTCTGGTCCTGGGCGAACGTCACCTCGTTGGAGATCGCCACCGTCAGCGTGGCGCTCTCGCCCTCGGCGATCGTCTGCGGCTCGGCGGTTACGGTGAACGTCGCCGCGTCGTCGTCCTCCACGGCCACCGTGGCGAGGACGTCCGTGCCGAGGGAGTAGCCGGAGCCCGCAATCAGCGTCGCAGTGACTGTGCCGTCCGCCTCCACCACGCTGTCCCCGGCGGTGGGCACGCTCAGCGTTGCGCTGGTCGCTCCCTTCGCGAACGCGACGGAGGACGGCGGCGTGCCCGACAGGACCGAACCGCTCTCCGCCACGTTGACCGCAACGGTCAGGGCCGCGGGTGCTGCCGCGTCGAGGCTCAGAGTGAATTCAGCCGGCGTGCCTTCCGTCACTGGAGTGGCGCCTGCGGCGATCGTCGCCACCGGCAGGCCCGCCCGCGTCACCGTCACCGTGTAGGCCCGCGTTGTCGTGCCGTCCTCGGCGGTGACCGTGACCGTGATCTCGTTCGCGCCTTCCGCGAGGGCCACCTCCGGTCCCGGCCGGATCGACACGGTCGCGCCGGAGTGGGTCGCTGTTGCCGTCACCGTTGTCGCAGTGACCGAATTCGCGACGCTCGCGGTGTAGGCAGTCACCGTGCCCGAGAACGTCCCGACGTCGACGCCGGACAGGCTCAGGCTGGCCAGCGTCGCGTCGTGCGACACCGAGTTGATCGTCGCCGTCGCCGAGCCGATCTCCGAACCGTCGTGCGTGGCCGTGACCGTGACGGTCTCGGCTTCCTCCTCCTCTTGGTCCGTCGCGGCCGCGAGGGTAGTCGTCACCGAGGCCGCCCCCGCGCCAAGCGTCAGTGTCGCCGGCACGCCCGTGTAGTCGGACGCAGACGCCGTGCCGGAGGCGGCCAGGGAAATGGTCTGGTCCTCGGCGAACGTCACCTCGTTGGAAATCGCCACCGTCAACGTGGCGCTCTCGCCCTCGGCAACCGTCTGCGGCTCGGCGGTCACGGTGAACGTTGCCGCGTCGTCGTCCTCCACGGCCACCGTGGCGACAACGTCCGTGCCGAGGGAGTAGCCGGTACCCGCAATCAGCGTCGCCGTGACTGTGCTGTCCGCCTCCACCACGCTGTCCCGGGAGGTGGGTACGCTCAGCGTCACGCTGGTCGCGCCCTGGGTGATGGACACCGACGCCGGCGGCGTGCCGGACAGGACCGAGCCGCTCTCCGTGACGCTCAACGCCACGGTCAGCACCTCCGGTGCCGCTCGGTCCAGGGTCACCGTGTATGTCGCCGCCGCGCCTTCGGCAACTGGAGTGGTGCCCGCCGCGATCGTCGCCACCGGCGGGCCCGCCCGCGTCACCGTCACCGTGTAGGCCCGCGTCGTCGTGCCGTCCTCGGCCGTGACCGTGACCGTGACCTCGTTCGCACCTTCCGCGAGCGTTACTTCGGGGGCCGGCTGAATCGCGACGGTCGCCGCCGGGTGTGCGGCCGTTGCCACCACGGTCGTGCTCGCTACGTCGTGCGCAACCTCGGTCGAGTAGGCCGTCGTGCCCGCCGCGAACGTGCCGATGTCGATGCCGGACAGGCTCAGCGAGCTCAGCGTCGCGTCGTGCGAGACGTTCGTGATCGTCACCGTAGCCGAGCCGATCGCGGATCCGTCGTGCGAGGCCGTGACCGTGACCGTCTCGGCTTCTTCGTCCTCCTCGTCCTCCGAGGCCGTCAGCTCCGCCGTCGCCGATGATGCCCCGGTGGCAAGCGCCAGTTCCGTCGGCACCACCGTGAAGTCGGACGCGGACGCCGTGCCCGACACGGCCAGCGAGACCGACTGGTCCTCCGCGAAGGTCACCCCGTTGGTGATCGCCACCGTCAGCGTCGCGCTCTCCCCTTCCTTGATTTGCAGCGGAGCCGCCGACACCCCGAACGTGGCTTCGTCGTCGTCCTCGACGGTCACGGTGGCCGAGGACTCTGTGCCGACGGCGTAACCGGCCCCTGACACGAGCGAGGCCGTCACCGTGCTGTCCGCCTCGACGATCCGGTCCCCTGTGGTGGGCACCCTCAGGGTGGCGCTCGTGTCGCCTTTCGCCAGCGTGACCGATGCCGGTGGAGTCCCTGACATCATCGAGCCGGTCTCCGTCACGCTCAGTGCCACCGTTAGCGCCTCGATCGCGGCCTCCGCGAGTCTCACCTCAAACTCCGCCGCGGCCCCTTCCGTCACCGGGTTCGCCGCCGGCGCGACCGTTACCTCCGGCGGTGGGACCCGCGTGACCGTCACGGTGTAGGTCCGGGTCGTCGCGCCGTCCGCGGCCCTCACTGTGACTGTGATGATCGTCTGGCCGACCGGCATTGCCACGCGGTGCCCCTCAACCGGGTCCGGGTCCACAGGCAGAATCGACACCGTCGCCCTCTCATGCGACGCCTCTGCCACGACCAGCGTCGAAGCCACCTGATTGCCGACCGGCACCGCGTATGCCGTTGTGTCGGCGTCGAATTCCAAGTCGATCCCCGAAAGCGACAGCGAAGCGAGCGTCGCGTCCGACAACATCGGGTCGATCGCTGCCGCCTCCAACTCGTCGATCTGCTGCAGGTAGCTGGCGAGCGTATTCAGCGCGCTATCAGCAAGCGATACACCGCTGTGGGCGTCGATGGCCTCAGCGAGTGTTGACGCCGAACCGTCGTGCAGATACGGCGCCGTCGCCCAAACGCCTTTCAGTGTCGGCGTGTCAAACCCGGTCAGCAGCTCGCCCAGCCGCCCGCCGGAGGAGGGGCCGGCCGTTCCGACGTCGTGCAGGACTCCCGGTGCGCTGTCAGTGAATTGGGCCCCGCCGTGACACTCCGCGCAGCCCTGCTGCGCGAACACCTGCTTGCCGAGTTCGCCTTCGGCCGTCAGGGTGCCGTCGGCATTGCGGTACGGGCTGGGCAGAACCCCGGTCAGCGACGAGACGTACGCCGCCAAAGCGTCCAGTTCGGTGCTCAGCCCCGCTTTCGGATCGCCCAACGGATCGCTGCGCGTGCCGCCGTTGAAAGCGTCGTCGCTCATGAACCCGCTGCCGCCGAAATGGGAGCGGATGTCGTTCTCGAAATCCTGAATCTCGTCGAAATTGCCCGTCCAGTGCACAGGGCCGTGAAGCTGCGTACCGCCGCGCCCGTGCAGCGATATCGTATTGCGGAAGCCCTCGCCGCGATCGGAGAAATCCCAGATGCGGCCGTCCTGTCCGCCATCCAGATGGCAGCTGGCGCAACTGATATAGCCGTCCTGGCTCATCTTGCTCGAAGAAGCGTCGTAGAAGATTCGCTTGCCCCGCAGGACTTGGTCCGCCAGCGTCTCGTTGGCGACCAGGTCGATCTCCGCCAGCAACGGTGCCGAGGTTGCCGTGCCGGCCAGCAGCGCAGCGGCATCGAATACCGACAGGCTGCGGCCCATGAAGTTCTGCACGTAGAGTCGGCCCTGATCGTCCAGGGTCAGCCCCTGCGGTGCCAGACCGGTGGCCACTCCGGCAACTTGAGTACCGCTATAGGCGTCGATGACGCTGACCGCGTTGGAGCCCTGAATCGCTGTGAACAGCAGGTCGCCCAAAGGGCTGAATGCCACCGCGAACGCCATGTCGTGATCGTCGAGATCGACGCGCGCCGCGAGGTCCTCGAGACCGGATGACAGTTCGATCTGCGAAATCACGGTGCGCACGGCGTTCTCGTGAGTCAGGGCCAGGCCATCGCGATTGAGCCCGCGCTCGATGTTGTCCTTCTTGGACGGCACCCAGGCGCGGGCGCCATCCGGGCTGATCGCCAGCGAGCTGATGTAGTTCGGTATGCCGCGGCCGCCGTCCGTGGCGTCGGGGCCGGGATCAACCGCGAGCGCGATGGCGCGGGCCAGGAACATGGTCCGGTTCGCGACACCGACGTCGTAGATTTCGCCGCCCTGGTCCGGCGAAACGAAGCGTGTCACCAGAATGCGCCTGCTGTCAGCGTCGACCGCTATGCCGCGCAGCTTCGGCACGATCCCGCTTGCATCCGGCCCCAGTGCCAGGGTTTGGACGATGGCCCGGGAAGCAGGGTCGATCCTGAGCAATTGACCGAGTGCCTGCAAGGTGACATATGCTGCGCTCCCGTCCGGCGCGAACGCGATGCCGTAGGGCATCGACGCATATGGCAGTTCGATCCTGGCGATCACCGCCCCGTTGCTCGAATCCACCACGCTGATGTCGTAGGATCCCTCGTTGACGACCCAGATCGTTCCATCCGGCGCCTGCGCCAGCGTGCGCGGCGCGAGGCCGACTTTGCTCTCGAACGCTTTGTTGAGGGAGCCTGTATCGACTGCTGTCACCGTATCGGTGTCCGGGTTGACGGTCCAGGCCCTGGCCTGGTCGGCCGTCACGATCACCGTGCCGCTGCGCGAAGGCTCGTTTGCCGTGAGGGGGCGGTGCACGATCTGAACGGCACTGTAGGAGGCTACCTCCCTCAAGGTCTCGGACGGCAGGCTCAGACGGTCGAGATTGGGGCCGATGCCGTCCCGTGCGATCAGCGCAACCGTATTGGTGCCGGCATTGAGCGGTACATCGTTGATCGTCAGCAACTTCCAGCGGCCCCAAAAACGAGTCCTTTCGAAGGCGACCGTCTCGATCGTGGTGCCGTTGACTACGAGCTCCAAGGGCAGGGTCGTGTCCGAGCCGTTGGAGTAGCGCACGACGATGTCGACATTGCCGGGACCGGTGCGCCCGATCTGCCATTCGACCCTAGAGCTCGAATACGGCGCTCCTCGATAGGCGGCATATCCGGTACCGAAGTAGCGTCGACGCATGTTCTCCACAACCGCGCCGCGAGCCAGTGCGGCTGCTTCGGCCTCGAAGACATCGCGACCGTCCGGTCCGAAGACTGACAGGGTGACCGGATAGCGGCCCGGGGCGTCGTAGGCGTGCGAGACCTCTGCACCGCTGGCTTGGTGGCCGTCACCGAAGTCCCATCGGTACTGCTGGGAACCCGGTGTCGGCCTGGCAACGAAATCGGCGTTCTGGCCGGTCGCCACGGCAGACAGGGGGGCGATACCGCCGACCTGGGGTATCGATGCTGTGCCCGTTCGGAATGCGGAGCGAAACTCGTTCGCGAGCGCATTTCCGACAAGATCGGTGATCCCGCCGGCGACAGCGACGATTTCGTAACCCGTGTCGGGCTGCAGCGGTTGATCGGGCCAGAACGTCACGACGGTCTGCGTATGGCCCCACTTGCCGGTCAGGGCCTGCCCGCCGATCGGGCGCACGATGAGCGTCGAGCTGTCGACCGAGGCGAACTCGATCTGGTCGGAGAACGACAGCGCGACGCGCGAGCTCAATGCCTGTTCGACAGCCCCGTCCGGTGGGTTGGCATATTCGACTACAGGAGGCTGGGTGTCGGGCTGGGTGGCGTGAACGGCAAGGAAGGAGCCTCCGTAGACGTCGATGTTCTCATCATTGCTAATGGCGATCAGGTTTCCGATCGCCACCGAGAACTGGTCGTCCACAACAGCGATGTCGCGGCTCGGTATGCGGCCCATAAACTGGAGGTGGTTCGGGTCGCCGATGTCGTATTTCCAGATTCCTGCCGAGGCGTCGTGCACCCCGCCGAGAAACAGCTGGCCGTCGGCGAAGCTCATGTATTCGCTTTCCGGCGTCGAGTCGGAACCGATCAGCTCTATGTTGCGGGGGTCGGAGGTGACGTCGTACGTGCGGAACGGATCGAGCAGATGCGCATTCCTGCCGTAGAACGAGCCGATGTAGGATGGAGTTCCAGGCCTCTCGAAATCGAGCAGGGCCGGACTGGCCGGATTGCTGATGTCCATGGTGACGACGCCTTTGTGTTCTTTCGGCGTCGTGATCACCAGCAGATTGCCGAGTGCGAACAGCGGCCCTGTAGGTACGCCGCCCATTTCGGAGGTCGGGATGGAGGCGACCAGCTCCGGCTGGGCCGGGTTGCTGGCATCGACAATGTAAAGACCGTTCGACGTCGCTCCGACGTAGATGTAGTCTCCCTCCCAGGCGACGCCCCAAACGGCATGGTGGATATCGCCGTAGTTGATGTTCGGCAGTTCGAGGGCGCTCAGCAGCGAGGGCTGGTGTACGTTGTCGATCCCCCACAGATCGATGCCGCGGCCGGAGATGGTCACCAAATACAGACTCCCGTCCGGGAACTTGGCGTACGAGACCTGATGGGACTCGGCTTGGCCGAAACGGTGCGGACTGAACATCTCCGACAACCGCACTGGCGCATAGGGATCCGAGATGTCCCAGAATTCGTGGACTCCGTTGCCCGCCAGCAGCAGGTAGCCGTTGATGACGGTCGGCTGCTGGTGGGAGCGGTCGCTCATCTGCGGGCTGATCTGGGTGAACAACTCGCTCGACGGATATGACCGATTGGGGACCTGGCCTCCCGTGGCTGCCGCCATCGGCACGCGTTCGTCAGTGGTCTGTGGCCCGGCCTGCAGGAGCAAGGGGGCGGCGGCGACGGCCAGGAGGATGGCCGCAAGCGCTTGCGGCGAGGGATTACCCTCGATGATCCAACGCCGTTCCCGTTCAAGCATCTTGCTGGATGGGGGGAAAGAGTGCGTCCAGGGGCTCCCCTAGCGAGTCGACGAACAGCCCGCGAACGAAGCGTCGCCCGCAGCCGAGGACGCGGTGCCGACGTAGCCGCCCCCCCCCCCGACCGCCACAGCGACCGTGCTGTCGCGCTCCGCAGCGTCATCACTGATTGGTGGGCGGGTTACGAGCCGCGCCCGCGGCACCTGCGGGCATCGCCACTCAGTCGGCGCGCCCGCCAGCACCGAACAGCCTCCCATCACGGAACGGGCGACTTCGGCGACCGTCGCAATGGGCTGCACCGACACCGCCGGGACCGTTACGGTAGCCATGGCGCGATTGGCAGGGACTGCCCCGAGACCGGCGAAACCGACGATCCCCAGGCACGGATGGTACATATCCCGTGAGCTTAGGGATCTCGAATAGAATCTCCGTGGTGAAACCTTCCTTTGCCGGGGTGAACTCGTGGTGTTCTTTGAAAATTCGAGAGACTGGCCGCGATCCGGCGTGTGGCGTTCCAATTTCGGTCGACCGACCCTTCCGGGCGGGAGCCGCCCGGGGCGGAGGCACTCGGCCGCACCGCTGCATCGTGGGGTGAGCTTTGCCCGGGTCACGTGGACGGGATCACGGTCACACTGCACGGAGTCGCCAGCAACGAGAGGTTCGGGAATCTCGATTCGGCCACGCTGAAGTGGAACGACACACGGAGCGGAGGTGGAGACTCGCGAACCGCAGAAGGCTCTCAATCACCTGCACGAACAGGGGCACAAGGGGGGCCTGGGACGGGAGCCGGATCCGTTCGATGAGCAGGCGGTGCTTCCGGACTTGCCGGAACGAACACCGCGCCGGTTTCGCGGCTCAGCGCGGTCCAGCATCGAATGGGACCCACCGAAGGGGAGGCGGCGCTCGAAGCGTGCGTAGGACAGTTATCCGTGGACTCCTCGGGCTGTCCGGCGTTGGCCCAAGCACACCGGCACGCCGGCGACTTCGACCGCGCGAGAGCTTCGAGTGAGTGGTCCTCTTCGAGCCGGATAGATTCGACGTGGTGCACGCGATGGCTCGCGTCGATTTGGAGGTAGGCTGGCTTGCGGATACCGCGTGGCAGGACATGGCTCGGCCGGCACGCTTTTCCGGCTGCTCAAGCTGCAGGGAACGGGTGGTCTCCGGTACGAAGTCGCACTCGACGTGTAGGATCTGGTCCAGTCTCGTGCTCGGCAGGAACGAATGCGGAACCGTAGGATCCGAGCCGATGACCTTGACCGGGCACGGCACTTCACCGAAGTCAGCGTTCATCGTCCAGGCGAAGGCCCGCTTGTAGAACCGAGCCGCGTATTCCGGTGGGCAACGCAACTCGACCGCACTTCCGGCACCATCAGCAACGGGTCGGAGCGTGGTTCGAGCGAAGGGTTCCAAGGTCGCGGCGCACATACGACTGGATGCTCGGTTCCGACGCAGAGAGTCGACGAACGAATCAGTGCTGTCGAACCGGGATCTTCGCTTGCGGGCCACGGCAGCCATGCGACGTCCGACAGCCCGCATATCGGCACGTGAGCCTGCGGGCGGTTGAATCGGCGGATCGAACAGCACGAGCGCCGCGAAGCTTCGGTCTCTGGCTGCCTGATGCAGGGCCACAACCGAGGTGAGCGAGTGAAACAATCCGATCACCGCTCTCGGTCCGAAGCGGCGCTTGATCGCCCGCATTATGCGCTTACTGTCGTCAACGAAGAAGGGAACGCCGTGGTTGGCAAGGTCACCCAGGACCGGATTCCGGCCGTGGTTGCGGACATCGAAGACGAAACAGTCGAACCGATCGAGGAAATGAGACCGGAACGGGTAATAGGCATCGATCGCATGCTCGCCACCGTGGATCAGAACGAGCCGCAGGCCACCTGGCATCCCATGCCGCCGCACGGTGATCCGATAGCCATCAACACCTATCACGCTGAATTCGCCGGACGGCGCCGGAATCTCCCATCTCAAGGTGTCAATGTCTCCTTGTTGGCGCGGTGCCATTGCCTTGGCTTGGGTGTGCACGGACCTCTCGCGATCTCCCCGGCCAGCCTTGGCCCACGTTCATCCCCGGGCTGGAATTCGTAGCGAACCGGCAGCTCGATCCGACGTGGGCTGGTGATCATGCCCTCCTTGCGCCAGAACTGTGTCGACTCGATCGATGTACTTCCCGCGACGAATGTCGGGTGGTTGAGAACGTTCTGGATTCGCGCTCCCGCCTTGATCGAGGCGGTTTTCGCAATGCGAGTTGACTTGGTCACAGCGAAGTGAAGCGCGAGGGTGCCCGGTCGGGGGAACAGTCGCTGCTGCAGCACGCCCGCCTTCCGCCCCGGGCCCGGTGAGGAGAAGACCCGGCCGGTGAACGGATCGAGCCCGTCTATCGAGACGCCCCGATTGCAAGATGGGAGTTTGCGCTCTGCTGGCTTGCAGGGGATGTGGTGTTCTCAGAGACCCTGCCCACATACCCGGTCAACTGTCCGGTTCTTCGACATCCTGAAAGGGGCCCGTGAAGGCCCGGCGACCTATCGACTTCTGCGCCGTCTCCTAGGCGCAGCCGGCACGGGCCGGAGCGGCGGGTCGGCAGCCGGCTGCATGGGGAGCCGGGAATCGTGCCGCTGCGGGTTGAAGCCGAGGTCCCGGGTCCGGTCACTCCGCATGGAACTCCACCTCGTTGCTCTCAATCCCGTCCACCGCGATCCTCAGCGTGTGTGTTCCAGTAGCGAGATCATCCGGCAGGTCCAGGGCCACTACGTACACACCGGCTTCGGACAAATCCAGCTTGCTGGACTGACGTCGACCTCCCGACCATCCACTCTCGCCGTCGTCGCGCCTACCACCAGGTGCGGGGGATCCGAATGGCCGGGCATGCCGGTCCGGCCCGGCGGACTGACAGCACCCAGACCCGTGGCGAACACATGCAAGGCCCCGCCGGCCGTGAGCGATTCCCCGTTGGCCGGTGCTGCGCTGTCGCCGCTGGCGGGAGGGCCCCCTACACGTCCGGGGAAGATGCCGGGCCGAACGGCGCTCGACGGAATCGTTACGGGATCGCTACGCCGGTGGGCGGCTGTAACAGCCACCCGGGCCGCGTCTCCCGTGATCTCCAAGGGAAGCTGGAACGTGATCCGATCCGGAGCGACCAGAACGAGCGGAACGGCGACTCCCGAAACATGGACCTGAGTCGAGCCCAGTTCATGCGGCAGCGAACTGTTCCCCGACGTATCGAGCGCAGGCGCTTCCGCCGAGATCGCTGCAAGGCCGGCCCCATGGATCGTCACGAGGCTGCCCGGCGCGAACCCAGCCCCCGCAGGAGCCCCGTCCCCGCTCGCGGCATTGACGGTGCCCGAGGCAATCAGGGCCGGCGCCTGGAGGGCAGCAGAGGTCCTCGCAAGCGCCTGGATTTCAGGCTGACCCTAGATGCTCGCCGTGAGCTGGTAGCCCCCCTCTTCATCGGCCGGCTGCCACTCGATCGATGCCCTGCCGTCAAAGCCGGTCGTGGCCTCGCGAATGCCTGCATCGTTGGCAGCGCCATCCATGAATACCAGTTCGATCCCGCTGTAGGGAACGCGGTTCTCGTCGGACACTCGGTATTCGAGTCGATGAGTGGAGGCGCCGTCCGCGATCGCGGGCAGTTCCTCCGGCTGCAGGGACTCCAGTCTCAGCCCGGCAGCGCCCTTCCGGACGTTCAGCCGCGTCACGGCTGTGTCGTAGCCGGCGCCAGTAGCCATGGCGGTGAGCGTCGTGGTTCCGGATTGCAGTCCAGTGATCCGGAACTCCGCGGAGACCCGGCCGGCTGGTATCACCAAGGTCGGAGGCACCTTGGCAACGGGGTCCTGCAGCGTGAGGGAAACGGTCAGGTCGGTGTCCCGCGGTTCGGCAATCAGGGCCCGTGCAGTGCCGGTCCCGCCCGAAAGCACGCCGCCGGCCGGCCAGGTTGTGAGATGGAGCATTCTTACGAGGTCGGTGGCCGACGATGCCCTGTCGCCGAACTCCTTGCTGGCGAATATCCGCCAATAGGTCCGCAGGAGGTTGGGCTTGCGAATCGAGTCCGGATCGGGGGCATTCGCGTCGTCGACCACAAGGAGGAAGGCGTAGCGGAAGTGACGCTGCGAATCCGAGGCATCCGGCCGACGCGGCCCCGCAGCCGCAATGACGTTCCCGACCCTCACTTCCTTGCGGATTCCGTCGAACCTCACTCCAATTTCAGGCTTCCTCCCTGCGTCGTCGAGGCCGGGACCGCCGGCCGGGTCATCGACGAGGAACGTAGAGCTGGTTTCGCTTGGTTCCAGCAGGCCCATCAAGTACTTGTCGAGCTCGCTGAAGGACTGGACGATAGCGACGGTCTCGAACCGCGGCGATGCCTCCGGCCCGTGGTCCGTGATCCAGTTCCCCTCGAGCATCGAGGCACTGGAGTTGAAGAAGAAGCTCCAGTGCGAGAACTGCCGGCCGAGCAGAGCCTGGGACTTCTCGCCCGTCTCCGGATCCCGTAGGGTGCATAGGCTAGGAATCGATGGCCGAGTGCATGCGCGAGGACCACCAGCATGGAGCCTCCCGGCACGTTCGGAAGCGGGGCAACCGGGCTCGCGGTATAGCTCGAGACTGCCCCCATGTTGACGAACGAAGAGAGCCTCCGCGCCGATCCGAAACGCGCGCCGTCGTCAACGAGGGGCGAGCCGATCCCTTCGATGTCGTTGCGGATGGGCGCGGCATAGGCCACCGAGCCGTCACCGAATTCCAGGCCAATGTCGTTGAACAGGACCAGCGTGTCGCAGGCATCTTCGTGAGCCCTGAAAAACGCGTGCGCGATCGCCAGGTCGTCCAGCTTGGGCTCGTCTGAGAACACCTCGGCCAGGATCGGATGATCCGGAACCGTCGTCGTTTCCGAGCTGCTCCAATCCACGGGAACCGCGTTCCGGTCGGCGATTCCCGGGAAGATCCCGACTACACCATCCGCCGTGTCGAGGTGGCCGTAGCGGAATTCAATTCTGCCGTCGGACTGGAGCACCACCTGGAATGTCTGGCCACTGCCAACGCCGGCATTGGTGAACAGCGGCACTTCGTGCCACGTCGGGCGGGCGCTGCCACCCTCGACCGCCATCCGCACGCCACCGCTCTGGCTGGGATCCAGGTCCCTGAAGAGCGGCGCGATCCGCGGCGGCCCCAGCATGGCGCGGGAGTAGCTCCTGGGGGTCGAGGCGGAGTCTGGATAGACGAACGTGAGGTTTCCGTCGGAATGCACGAATCCCCGGTTGTACTCGGCACCGTAGAACGGAAAGGAAAACGGCAGTTCGACGGCTGCAAAGTCATCATCGCCGAGGTTGATGGGCAGCCCGAGCCCTGCGACCGCTGACCTGGCGGGCAGGGTGCCACCCGTGATGATGAATCCATCTGGACCGGTAGCGATCGTTAGGCGCCGTCCCGACAGGTCGACTTGGTTGGGAGACACCAGGATTTCGGGTGTGGCCTCGATCAGCGCGATGTCGCCGGACTGGACGGGGCTCGACTCACCGTGTGCTTGGGACCGGTTGGATTCCGGCTGGTGTAGAAGCTCCTGCCGGTGCACGAACACGGTCTCGTGAACAGAGTGCAGACTTCCGCAGGCGACCCTCTCGTTGTGCTGGGTCGCGCCGAGCAATCGTACCGGCGCGTTTGCCGCCAGAGCGCTGGCCAGCAACCATGCCACGACAATCGGCCGCAATACGGCCGTGGAATGACCCTTGTTGCTCAACCGGCCATCGTGCAGACCCGAACCGCCAAGGATCGGTAGCTGAATGGGCTCCCTCAACTCGGCACGGGCATTAACGCTAGGCGCGGCAAGCTCGCGCAGGCGTGCGAAGAGCGGCGGTCCGTTCCACCGTGCGGCCATCCGGTCCATTTCGTCGGGCCCGAAGCCGGACTTGACTGGTTCGTCGCTGCGCCCCGCGGCGTCAACGGTCGCCATCACGCTGTGGCGGGCACCGGCCGGCGCGTGTAAGGCCTGCGCTCCCCCATCCTGGGAGCGCTGCCAAACCGATCCCGAACTCTCGATCCGGGGCTCTCCGCCCCCTTCGTGCCCACGGAAGGCGCGTCCGTCGTCACATCGGATGCGTCCAGGGACCTCGCAGCGATCCCCAGCGGCAGCCTGGCATCTGGCGGCCTCGCTTGGGCATGTGCCACCGGCCAAGCCGCGTCCGGGAGTCACGCCAAAGGGATTCGAGCCCGGAATGGCGTGCCGGTTCGGTAGAGGCGGCTCTCGTAGGGAGATTCGGATCACGCTAGGATCGTCGAGAGGGGAATCCATAGTTCGCTGAGGTACAGTCCGGTCTTCGCGGGTAACGGGCTGGCGTGGTCTGCGTTCAGGGTTCTCTGGGCAGCTCGCCTGTCTGCCCGTTCGTGGGGTCAAACCGGTGAGTCGGATTCCCAACAGCGAACTCGCGGGCGATGTCGGCGACGCGGCAGCCGGGCCGGCCGCGGTGGCGCTGGAACGAGGCGCGCAGGGCGTCGTCGCCGTACAGCTGGAGCAGTTCGTGCAGGCGCTCGATGCTGTCGTTCCAAGAGCGCTGCTCGGCGTAGATGATCTCGGTGATCACCTCCTTGGCGGCCGGGCCGAGCTGGAACAGATGCTCGCGCATGCGGTACTGGCGGCCGCGCTTGCCGCTGACCGCCTGCAGCATGGCCTGGCGGTGGGCGGGCAGGTTCGAGATCCCCCGACTGCCGGCGGGCAGGCGCGGATGCTCGGCGCGGTAGCGGCCCGCCACGATCCGCAGGCGGTCTGCGAACAGGTGCAGCGTGCCGGGAAAGCCGCACGCTTCCGGCGGCATGGGGTACTTTTTGGTCTCGTGTTCGACCATGGCGGTCGGGCCGATGCTGACCGGCAGGCGCAGGGCCAGCTCGGCCGGGCGCAGCCGCAGCGGGCGCAGCCGCTGACGCTCCTCGGCCAGCAACTCGGCCGGCACGCGGCCGGTGGCCCGGCAGGGACGGCGCTCGTTGATTTCCACCAGCCAGTCCGCCAGCTGCGCCTGCAGATCGGCCCGGTCGTGGAACTGGCGGACCTTGAAGAACGAGCCCTTGGCCCAGCCCACAAGGTTTTCGACGGAGCCTTTCTGATTCGGCCGCGCGGGCCAGCACAGGTCGACTCCCAGGCCCATGCGCTGCGTCGCGTCGGCGAACACCGCGTTCCACTCCAGCACCTCGCCGGTCTTCGGATCCGACTTCAGCGCCGCTGTGGTCGGCCGGTCGAAGACTGCCAGCAGTGGGATCCCGCCCATCCGCTCGAAGTGCTCGGCCATCGAGCGCACCAGGATCTCGGTGCGCTGGTTGTCGACCAGTGCTAGCAGGGAATAGCGCGAGAACTTCAAACGGCTGCAGAAGAACTGCACCCGCTCGAGTCGGCCGTTGCCCCTCCAGCGCACCCGCACCTTGCCCGAAATCGTGCTGGGTGAACTCGCCCGCGACGCCTTCGAAGCGGCAGATCGGGCGCACGGCCAGCGGTCGCAGCTCCCGCACCAAGTACAAGGCGGTCTTGCCGCCCTGATAGCCGGCCAAGCGCGCGCGGCGCAGCACCTCGAGCGTCTTCAGTCCGGGCTGCGCCTGCAAGATGGAAGCCACCAGCTCGCGGTAGTCGGCGGTCTTGGAAGGCCGGCCCGGCCCGCCGCCCGGCGGGCCAGCCTCGGCTTGGCCGGGTGACTCCTCCGGGACCGTTACTGCGCCGCCTGCATCCGCTGCGGCGCCGCGAGCCTCGGCCTCGGCCCGGACCCGATGAACGGTCCGCACGGAGACCTCGGCGATTTCCGCCACCCGGGCCTTTGGCAGACCGGCCTTGATCAGGACCTCGATCTCAAAACGCTTGGTCGCATCGAGCACTCCGGAATCCCCCTCCAGCGAGAGGCATTCGGACGGCCTCCCGCTTGAAGGGGTACACGGCGGAAGTTCAAATCTCAAGGCGTCAGAGTGTGCCAGAGTTTCTGGAACCCGCAAGTGCGCCGTACGCCCGCATGTCGAGTGGCAGCCCATGGTCGGCGAGCGAGCCGCAGAACTGTACCGAGAGCTTCAGCCGCCCCGGGCACAGCGGTTGCCGTGCGCCCGCAGTCAAAACTGGGGATGATTGTGAACGTGGCGTCAGTTAACCGGGCCAGTCAAAGCGGTGTAGCGATGTATGTGCCTATCCCGCCTATCTCGGGCTCTCTCGTCCAACAGAGGTCGTAATCTGCGATCGTCCGCCAGTCACGTGAGACCAATATTGCATCGCCCTCTCACGATACCTAGCGTGCAGAGAAAAAAGATCAGGAGATGGCGTTTTTCCTGGCTCCAACAGATAGACGAATCCCACATTAAGAGTCTTTTGAGCATGTATTTGACTTGGCACTCTGGGACCTTCTGCCGCGATGATCTGCTCAATCGTAACGATTTCCTTTTCTGCTGTATGAAGGCCCCAACGGGGGTCTTGTCCCGGGAGGGTCTGCAGATTTCTGAGGATCATCATGTCCGGTACTTCGCTCGCATCAGCTAAACCCATCACGTACAGGTCGAGCCAAGAAATCCCTCTCCATTGCCCAGACCTCATGAATGTTCCGTTGCTCTGCTCGATCCAGTTAGCTCCCCCCATGAGCGAGGCTTCGACTTCGTTGCGCCAATGGAAAGCCAATGGCTGAGCAAGATCCATACGCCAGTGGCAACCACAAATGTCGCCGTACAGTGGAACCTTGGTCCCATCCTTGTCGTACGAAATGTAAACGGACCACGTATGTCCCAATTCGTGCGCGAAGTGATAGCTCCCCTCATCAAAACCCATGTCGTCTCCGAGTCGCTCGTCAAAGACCACCCATGACTTCATCCAAACAGGAAGCGCCCAATGCCCCTTGAGCCTACCGCTACCGCACGGTACAGGTCCAAGGCCCCACCGTCCTATTCCTTTGGGGCGTTCACCGAATCCCCACCACGGAGTTGCCGAATCTGAGGCATCAATCCGAAACTCGTTGTGAAAGACGAGCGCATCGAATATGTCTCCTAGAGAGTTAATGATCCGGCAAGAAATATCAGTGAGATTCGGTACACCTGGATAATGGAAGATTTCTCTATGATGCTGCGAGAATAGAGTTTCAGGTTCGGATAAGTCAATCGCTTGATAGGGTATTTTTATTTCCACTGGATTGGAAAGATCGTGCATGAAAAAAGTGTCGTTTTTCCAGTGAATAGCATCAACAATGATTGATCCTGATACTTCTCCGTTGCCGCTCAAGTCTAGCACATAGGCAATTCGATTGCCGGTACCTGTCTCGAATAGATTCCCGCTGGACCACCATCCATCCGCGTTTATTCCTAGATACCATGTGAAATCCGCATCGGAGTAAGGTGCGTGTGGCATCGACGGATCCCAATACGGCTTATCGGTGTCGAAGTACAGACGATATTCGTATGCATCGCCCTCGGAAGGCGATAGAACAGGCCCCCGTGTCGTAAATTCTACGATTGCATCCCCGCTGTTCGTTGAATAGATTGCAACGTTCAGCACATCCAGGAATCCAGGGAGCTGGTCGTCGGCTCCTTCGTCAAAGCTGGCGATGATATTGTCTTTGGTTGGCGTCTGGCCTGAGAACAAGCCGACAACGCCATCGCCGAACAAGACATCCATGTAACTGAAGACAATTCTGCCATCAGCATGAAGAGCTAGCTGGATTCGGGAGGGCGTGTCGGGTGGGGTGCCATGCACATGATGACTGGGTTCCGTAGAAACCCATGTTACGACCACACGGTCCGACCGCCGTGAAACGTGAGCAGAACCTTGTTGAGCGGTCCAAGCCTGAAACAAAGACGGCTTGTACAGCGGACTGATTCGCGGGACCGCTCCGAGCGTTCTAGCTACTTCGCGCATGGTCATTTCGCCACGGTACCCAAATTCCGATCGCCCCCCGAAGGTCACCGAACCATACCGGTCCAAGTAAAAAGCATCCCAGTTGCTGCCTGCGAAATCGAATGTGAACTGTTCCAGCGGAATCAAGGTGCCGTGTCCGAACGCCTGACCGATTTCTTCCTCCCACTCGAGATCGGTGACCTCGCGGGAATACCCGTCAGAACCATCCGGCATGAATTTCAGCGTCCGCCCGTTCAGGTCGAAGAGACTAGCGGGCGTGGAATCTTCAGGCTTGAGCTCTACCAGAATCCGATCGTCAGTGGTTACCGAAATCCCGCTGCCCTCAATGCTGTCCGCGTCGGTCGCGAAAGCGCCGAAACCGAGCAAGGTCGCGAGAGCGACACTGTTCAAGAAACTCCGATGCATTGTGAGCGGCTCTCCGTTTCAGTGCTTGGCCTTCTATAAGCGTTACTCTGCGTGCGGCTCCCCTCCGCACTAATTTCCCGCCCAGCCCCGTGGTCTAGCGCCACACCTGGCGGAGTGATCAGTGTGCGCCGGACGCTCGGAGGGTGACGGCAGGTCGCCAGCGGTTGGTGAGATGCTATCGAACAAGGAGCACACGCAGTTGGTACGACAGCAGCACATGCATTGTCAATATAAGTTAACTGCTTGCTGGCTTGCTGACATACCACAACGCCATATCGGGTATGCAGACGTAGTTTCACCGCTCCTATCTTGGGCTGTCGTCAGCTTGTGATGCGTTGACAATGCCTTTCGCGCTGGTGTCCTTTCGCCGGTACTGTCGCTATTCAGCGCCCTCAGTCGCTCGTACTACTCTACCGACAGGACCACAACCAGCCCATGCTTGATGAGCTCCGATTGATTTGGCACGGGTGACTTCGATTAACTGTCCGTGGTCGGATCATGCTTCTCTCGAGCTCTGGGGCTGCCCGCGACCCCACGTCGCTCGGTGGCAGCGGCTTTGAGAGTCTGGCCGCGAACGCAATCCACCTCAGATCCCTGCAAGGCTTCGCCAAGCAAGCCAGTCGCTGTCATTGAGCCGCACTCATCTCACTAGCTTGTCTGTTGACAATAGGACTGTGAAGGGTCCCTCTGCAGGGATCCGGCCCCGGACTCCGGAGTCCGGGGCCGGGCGGCGGCAGGACCGCACCTAGCTCGGCGATCTTGCGCCGTACGGAAGTTGGGTCACCGCCACCTGGCTGGCGACAACTACTTTGGCCGCGCGTGGCGCCTACTAGAATGGCCGCCCGTGCCTCGGAGTTGGCGGTGGCGGAAGGGGGGCGGCGGAGGGAGCCCGGAGGGCGACCGGAGCCGCCCCCCTTCCGGCGGCGTTCATTGTACTTCCCTCACTCCTCCTTTCCTTGTGTTCGAGCTCTCGCGGCTTCGGCCCGGTAGCTCGGCACGGTCAGCTCCAGAATCACCGAGTGATGCACCACCCGGTCGATCGCGGCTGCTGCGGTCATGTCGTCGTGGAATATCTGACTCCACTGCGAGAACACCAGGTTCGATGTGATCATCACGCTGCGCCGCTCGTAGCGCTCCGCCAGCAGCGAGAACAGCACTTCCATCTCCGCCCGGTCCTGCCGGACATAGCCGATATCGTCGAGACACACGCACGCATAGCGGTCCAGGCGCCGCAGTTCCCGGGCCAGGCGCAAGTCCCGCTTCGCCTCCACCAGCCGCTCCACCAGCGCTTGCACCGCCACGAACAGCACCGGCTGTCCGCGCTCCACCAGGGCCCGGCCCACGGCCGCCATCAGATGCGTCTTGCCCACGCCTGGGTTCCCGAACACACACACGTTCGTGGCCTCCTCGAGGAATTCCCCCGAGCACAGCCAGCGCGTCCGGCCCCGCACCGCGTCCGGCAGCCGTCCTAGTTCCAGCGTCTCCAGCGTCTTGCCCCGCGTCAGCTTCGATTCCCGCAGCAACCGCGCGATCCGCCGGTCCGCTCTCTCGCTCGCCTCCAGCTCCGCCAGCTCCTCGAGGTAGCGCTCCGGCTCCCACTGCCCGTCCCGCGCCTTCCCGGCCAGATCCCGGTAGTGGGCCAGGAACGACGGCAGGCGGAGGTCGCGCAGCCGCCGCTCCAGCCGCTCGGCCCTCTCGCTCGCCGCGCTCATCCCGCCTCCTTCGCTGGCACCGTCTCCAGCAACTCGTCGTACGCGCTCAGCTCCGGCTGCAGCGGCATCATGGCGATCGCTTCCGAATCGACTAAGACTACTGGTCCGCTCCAGCCCTTGCTTGAATTCGGGCGATCATTGAGGTGAATTCGTGAAAGTTTTTGACATCAGGGCTAGGTGCATTACTCCACACACCCCAATATGTTGTGATCCGATCTAGGTGTTTTCCACCGCATCGCCTTCCCGAGCAGTTCGCTGGGCTCGCGAGCCTCCGAGAATCGTCTTGCGCGGGACTGGGTCGGTCGCGACCGCTTGCTGCAGCAAGCGATAGAACAGCAGGCCGCGGGAACGGGATGTCCGGCGGTTGAAGCGGAAGGTGAATTCATCCAGGTAGTAGTCCAGGTGCTGTCTTTCGACGGCGCCTTGGTGAGTCCCCAGCAGCCATCTCTTGAGCAAGGCGGCGACTCGGTGAACCCGCGGGAAGTCCCGATCCATGCGGCCCGGATCCCCGCCCGTGACCGCCTTGTCGTGCCGGTAGCCCAGCTCGCGCAACCGCGCATAGCTCCGCCAGCCGTCCGTGCGGATCAAGCTGCCCGGCTCGACAGCCTCCCGCAAGAACGCCTCCATGCTCGCCGCCGAAGCGTCGGGAACCCGCTTCAGCCGGATCCGTCCCATGCCGGATCCGTCCTCTTCGACCGCGATCGCGACCAGGGCCTTCTTTTCGAGTGATCTCCCGCGCACTCCCTTCGCCTTGCCGCCCACGTAGACTTCGTCCGCCTCCACCGTGCCCGCGAGCCGCTCGCGCCCCGGACGCACCATCGCCCGCCGCAGCTTGTGCAGCCAGGTCCAAGCTGTCTGGTACTGCCCGAGCCCGAGCACCCTCTGCAGCCCGAGCGCACGGGCTCCGTTCTTGTGGGCTGTCACGTACCACATCGCTCGGAACCACATGGCCAAGGGCTTGCGCGTGCCCTCGAAGATCGTTCCGGCCGTGACCGATGCCTGATAGCGGCACGAACGGCAGATCAAGCGGTTCCGAGTGGCCGTCCGAGCCGATCCGGCCCGGCAGCGCGGGCAGACGAATCCGTCGGGCCATCGCAACTGAGCCACGTACGCACGACAGGCCTCTTCGGTTGCGAATCGCTCATCGAACTCGGCCTGTGTCTTGGGGTAATCTCGCCCCACCAGCCTCACCACAACATATGGTGGCGTGTGGAGTCAATCACCTAGCCCTGTTTGACATTATTGTGGTGAAGTCATAAAGACCTGTCCCCGCCCTGTTGGTCGATGGCCCGCGATATCTGGATTCGGGGGTGATCGGCCTGGTTGAGTACATGACTGAGCGCGATGTCTGCGAACAGCGGGATCGGAGGGAGTGGAGAGAGTTCGTGATCGCGGGCGTTCTCGCCAGTGCCCTGGTTCACACGGCGGGGAGCGGCGGGGCCTGCAAGACCTGACAACGCACGCACGCGCCTGCCGCTGCCTCCGGCCCGTCGGCTCCAAGGACTGGCACGACCTGCCTCGCCACCTCCGCCATGTCGGCCACTCCCCCGCACCGACGGCGCAGCGGTGATCGTGGTGAGCCACCACGGCTCCCACGTACCGCCTATCTCCACGACTGGAAGACCGCCGCGGCTCCTGCAACGCTCGCAACCGAGCCCGCGCTAACCGACCTAGCTACCTCAGAAGACAATCCGGCTGAGAATTCTCGCTTCCCGGCGTTGGAGCTCTCCGAGCGCCAACAAGCCGAGCGGAAGAGCGCGGACGGGTCTCGCACTGTCTCCCTGTTTGATGTCGCCCCGGGATCCGGTCCGGGCGCGACAACGCGCGTGGCATCGCTTGCGGATGCGCCAGGGAGCGCTAGGACCACGCGGAGCGGGTCAGCGAATCAACCGGATGGCGGTCCGACCAGTCCGATGTCTGGCATCTGCACCAAAGCACTACCAGAACCTCTCCATTCACCACTGGAAATTCACAAATCTTGCCTATCGTAAAGCAAGTGGACGGACAGCGATTCGCGGCAACGAGCAATCGGCACAGACGCTTGGTAGCCGCCATGCGGTTCGAGCCGGGTCCGGCACAGTTGGGAGAACAGCGTTGCGGATAACCCCTCGGGGACCAGCCCGGTGCTTTGTCCTGTCGCTTGCAATGACGGTGGGCTGGGCGCAGGAACTGCACAGCCCCGCCTTCCGGGACCAGCCCGGAAGTCGAACCGATGCTGGCGGACCCTGGGCATCGCGTGGCCTCCGTTCTGCCGTCGTCAACGGGCGGGAGGTGTGGTATTCCATCGTCGACGGCTGGGCGGTGCACGACGGGGACATCGTGCTCGGTCGCGTCAGGGACCTGGAGCCTGCACGACCCGACTCGGCCCGGCTCAAGAAAAGCATCACGGGGCCGGTCACCCGACGCAACATCGATGCGATCGGGATCCCCGACGACCCTCCCCCCGAAGGTCGGCTTTGGCCTGGCGGTGTCGTTCCATACGTGACCGAGGACACCGCAACAGATGCAGAACTCGGTAGGATCCGCTCTGCGGTCGCCGAATGGAACGCTCGCACGCCAGTCAAGCTCGTCCCGAGGACGGGAGAGTCGGACTTCTTGCGATTCGTACGCAAGGGAGACGGCTATTGCCGCTCCGCTGTAGGCCGGAAGGGCGGTGAACAACTCGTCTGGGCGGCGGATTGCGGGGTCCGCTCCATCGTCCACGAAATCGGTCACGCCATCGGTCTCCAACACGAGCATCAGCGGGCCGACCGGGACGCCTACGTGATGGTTGCGTTCCAGAGCGGCAGTTACGACCGGTCAGCCAGCCGGGGAGAGGGTCCCTACGACTACCGGTCCGTAATGCACTACGGGGGTAGCTGGTTCCAGAGCATCCCTCCGGGAATCGGCATTGCGAATGCCAGAGCCGATGGCTTTCTGTCTCTGGGGGACATCGACGGGGTCCGGCGGTTCTATGGAGAAAGCCCGGAACCCACCGTGGTCGCGACGAACCCGTCCGGACTGGAGGTCGTCGTGGACGGTTACAGGGTCTCCACTCCCGCGACCTTCTACTGGCCCGCTGGCAGCGCTCATGTCCTTGAGGCGCCACTTTGGCAGCAGGAATATGTCTACGGACGGTGGCACGACGATGCGGATCGAGTCCGCGAGGTGACCGCCAGTCCCGCCCAGACGTGGATCGAAGCCCAGTACATTCGACGGGCGGATATAGAGGGCGACCCTGACCGGGTCTACATGGATCAATTCGACGAGTTCGACGCGACGCCATGTGCACTGACGTTCATTTCCGATCCGGCTCAGGAGTCCGCAACCCAGGTCATCCGGCTGACGAATCGCGGAGACGCCCCAGCGACATTCACGGCTTTCTCCAACCAGACCTGGCTGGTGGTAAGTCCGGCCGAAGCAAGCCTCGGGCCCGGCCAGACCACCGACATCACGGTCGGGGCGACACGAGGAAGCTTGCCAGCCGCCTCGCACTCGGCCGAGTTGACCGTGCGGCCAGCTGGTCCGGAGCCGTCTGGGACAGCCGACCTGCCCGGCATACCCGTAGCGCACGTGGTGTTGCCCGAAATGACCGAAGTGCGCTTGGGAACGAGCGGCGAGACCGCATTTGTCGCACACTCGGCGACAGAAGGATTGCTGGACAAGTCAGGCTCGCGACTCGCAGACGGCAAGTGGGTGACGGCGACGAACGGCAGCCGGTATTCCCTCGAGACCGGCACCGATGGCATTGTGGCCAGGTTCATGCCGCAGCAGCAGTCAGTAGCGTTGGACGACCGCGGAACAGCGGTCACTTTGACCAATTCCCGAGAAGCGATATGGCGGATCGGGAGGCAGCGGGTGTCGAGCCCGCACCGGCTTTCTCGGAACGGCAAGGAATACCTCTTGGAATTGAGGAACGGCATCTGGAGGCATGCACGGTTTTCTCCCTCCAGGATGGTGGCCTCGGGCTTCCTGTCTCCGATGGGGCTGGCTGTCGGCGCGTCCGGTCACGCATACGTCGCGGACTTCTGGGCCCATCGCGTCTATAAGATCGATGCCGCCACGGGTGCGAGAGAGAGTATCGCCGGCACCGGGGTCAGGGGTTTCAGCGGCGACGGCGGCACCGCCACTGAAGCCCGGTTGGCCCGCCCGGCTGGAGTGGTGGTGGATGCGGCCGGCAACGTCTATATCTCGGACTCGGGAAATCACCGCATCCGGATGATCAACCGCAGCACGGGCATCATCAGCACGATCGCGGGCACCGGGGAGCCGGGTGACAGCGGGAACGGGGGCCCGGCGTTGGGGTCTCAGTTGGGAACACCGCGCGAACTCGCAATGGATCTGATGGGCAACATCTACATCGCGGACGTTCAATTCGGCAAGATTCGAAGGATCGAGGCTGGCACGGGCCTGATCTCGGAGTTCAGCGAGGGGTCTGGAGCGACGACAGACGCGGCCGGCAACGTCTACGTCCTGGGTCGTTCGAATCTTGTTTCCAGGATCGACGCCACAACGCTCGTGTCCTCGACGGTCACGGGCGCGAATGGGAACGGACGAGTCGATGGGACCGCCGACAGAACCCGGTTTGGCCATCTCACCGATGTCGCGGTGGACGCCAAGGGAAACCTGTACCTCGCCGATGCGGGGAACAGCGTCGTCTGGATGGTTCAGCCAGGGATTGGATGGATCTCGAGAATCGCCACCACGGAGCACCGTTCGCCTGGCCAGACATCGTTTCTGCGAATTGCAGTCGATCCGGGAGGAAGCATCTGGGTCACTGACACCGTAGCCGGAACGGTCAGTGTGCTGGAGCCATCCCCGCTCGTCCCGAGTGCCCAGTCGATTCGACTGCCCGGGGGAAGTGTCGTTTCCATTGCGAAGGTGGAGGGTGAGTGGAGGATCGGAGACGATCTCGTGCAGTCCGGCCACCGCATTCCCCACGGCGGAAGCGACATGGTAATTGGACAGGTAGGAGCAGAGTGGAGGGTCACGAGCGGGAGGGTCCCCCTCGGCGCAGGCCAAGGGTCCTTGGAGATCACGGTCCGTGGCGACGGCAGCCTTTGGTATAACGGCCGCCCGATCAATGACGGAAGCCGCGTCACGGCCCCCGATTTCAGCACCTACACCGTCACGAGCGGGTCAGGCGGCATCGCCGCGACGCTTGCACCGCAGTCGCAGACTGTCGAACTGGATCGTGGCGGGAGCCTGAATCTCAGCCAGGAGCCGAACGGGACCTGGCGGGTCGGTTCTACTCGCGTCACGGACGTGAACGGGTTCGACTACAGGCGCGGTGGGTGGCGATACCGCCTGGAATTGGCCCAAGGGCGTTGGGAGGCCACCAACCAGGGTCCAGCCTACGGTATTCGATCAGTCGCGAGGGGCATCGCAGGCTCCGAGGGGATCCCGGCGGTGAGGGCACGTCTTGTCGGACCCCGAGGTATCGCGGTGGACGCGCTGGGGAATGTCTTTGTGGCCGAGACGACGAATCGGCGCGTCCGGAGGATCAACTCGGCCGGAATCATTCAGACGCTCGCAGGCACCGGCGAGGGAGGCTACAGCGGGGACGGAGGTCCGGCGCTTCAAGCCCGCTTCCGCTCCGCACGCGGTGTGGCCGTAGACGCCGTGGGCAACGTCTACGTGGCGGACGAGGGCGACCACCGGGTGCGGAAAATCGACACGACGGGAGTCATCACCACCGTGGCGGGAACGGGGCATTCGGCTTTTGGGGGCGATGGCGGGCCGGCAATGGCAGCCCAGCTGTCGGAGCCGACTGGATTGGCTGTCGATTCGGCCGGCAACATCTACGTGGCGGACTTCGGGAACCAAAGGATCCGACAGATCGATAGGAACGGATTGATCTCCACCGCTGCTGGAACGGGAGAAAGCGGCTCGGTCGGTGACGGGGGCATGGCAACGGCAGCGCAGCTGTCCAGTCCGCGTTCCGTTGCGGTGGACGCGACCGGCAACCTCTATTTTACGGAGATTGCCTTCTCGGCCAAGCAATTCGCGTGGATCAACCGAGTGCGCAAGATCGATGCAGCGGGGATCATTTCCACGGTGGCGAGCGGGGAGTGGGGACCCGCCAGGGATGGCGTTCCGGCGACCGAGACCCGCTTCGCCAGTGTGGAGGGAGTGGCGGCGGACGCAGTCGGCAATCTCTATCTGGCAGATCGCTTCAACAATCGTGTCCGCAAGATCGACTCGGGAGGCACGATATCGAGCCTGGCAGAAATCGAGTCTCCGGTTGGTCTGGCGGTGGACGCCGCGGGGGCCGTTTACGTTGCAGACACGAGCAACCACCTGGTCTGGAAGATTGGCCCGAGCGGAGCTGTTGCCACCATTGCCGGCACTGGCAAACTCACTGCGGCGACCGGTGTCCCGGCCGATGAGGCTTGGATCGTCGCCCCGAATGACCTCGCCCTGGATCCGGCAGGGAACCCGATCTTCACCGACGGCAATCGTGTCTGGAAGCTGGACTTGCAACTCATGACCGTCACTGCGATTGCCGGGTCAGGCGTGCCGCGAGGCAGCGGGGAGAGCGGAGCCAGCCTGCATTTGCCGGAGGGTCTGGCGGTCGATGCGACCGGCAATGTATTCGTCGCCGATACTGGGAACGCAAGGGTGGTCAGGGTTGACTCCGCCGGGGACATCTCCACGGTTGCAGGCACGGGCAGCCTTGAAATCGGCGCGGAAAGCGTCCCCGCAAATCAGGTCCGGTTGCGTCGCCCGACGGGCGTGGCGGTCGACACCACCGGACACGTCTACGTGGCCGACGCGGACAGCCACCGTGTGCTCAAGATCGACCCGGCGGGGATCATCACGACGGTCGCCGGAACTGGGGTCCGGGGAGTCGCAGGGGGCGACGGTCCGCCGACCGAGGCGCAGCTGAATAGCCCGAAGAGAGTCGCGGTCGACTCGAGCGGAGACGTCTACGTCCTGGAGCGTCTTCGTGTGCTCAAGATTGACATCTCGACCCAAACCATCGCGACAGTTCTGTCGGACAGCATTGACGACCCGTTCACGGCGGTGACTGCGGACGGGTTCGGAAGAACTTATGTCGCGGCCGGAAATCAAGTCTGGAAAATCGATGCCGATGGCTCGTCGTTCTTGGTCGCGGGGTCTGGTGAAGTCAGCTTTAGTGGCGACGGGGATCGCGCCCTCGAAGCCGGGCTTTCCATTTCCGGAATCGCAGTGGACTCGTCAGGGGACATCTGGTTCTCGGATCCCTTCAACCGGCGGATACGCGTTCTGGAGCCGTCTCGTTGAGCCTCATGCCGACGTTCATCCGAGCATGCAAATGGATGGCTTCGCCGTCGCTTCTCCTCGCCGTATACGCCGGCTCACCGGGTCATGCTCGGACAGGCGGCGGCCTTGAGCCGCAGGCGCGGGCACCGGTAGCGAGCATCGACAGCCTCCCGGACTCTTCCTATCCCGGCCTTGGATCGGCCGCGGAGCAACCGCCCGCCGTCACGCGGCAGACGCACAGGTGCTTTGCGGTAACAGAGTTCGGTGCGATTCCCGATGACGGCCTCTCGGACCGCGACGCAGTCGAACTGGCCATTGCCGCGGCCGAGGCCCGCAACGGGTTCCCGGTCGTATGGTTCCCGACGGGGAGGTTCTTGCTGCTCGGGCCGGACGATGTCGGCGCCGTGGGCATCCGCATTCGGCGGAAAGAGGTGGTGCTCAAGGAGGCCAGCGTCAGGAACCGGTCGTCAATACAGCGGCAATCTCCGTCGGCGACGTCGTGCGCCTGAGCGGGATCGTGCCGGACACCTTGCCTGAGTTGCAGCGGTTCTATGAACCGCTGGGCGACGACGCATTGATCGAGAGATTCTTCATGGATTCCTCCGGGACTGGCAAGGATTTGCGTTCGGATTTCCTGGGCACGCTCGAGGTCGTGGCCGTGAACGGCAACGTGGCCCGCTTCAAGGAGCCGCTCCAGGCCGGCTACGAGTTCGTCGCGACGACTTGCTGAGGAGGACCGAAACTCGTCCAGACTTTCGCGGACGGCGACGACTTCCTGCGGGACGTCAGCGTTGAGTATGTGGCCTTCGTCTCGAACTGTCGTGGCACCTACTCGCAATTCTCTGACCGCGCCTCGGATGGGTACAGCTTCCTGCAGCTGAATGACGTGCGTGAGAGTTGGGTGAGGCGAGTGCGCTTTAGGGGCGACTCGAGAAGTGTCGCCCTCAGTGCGAGCGTCGTGTACCACGTCCTGCTCGAAGGCGACAGCGGGCACTGCTCGATCACGACAGCATCGAATACGTACGGCGACCAGGCGTCGATTCTCTGCGAGTCGTCACCGGCGCAGTACGGGTTCGGAACGACCTCGGGCGCGTTCGGGACCAAGTATCACCGCTCCGACCAATCTCGCGGCCCGGAAGGCCACGGTGGCAATTCGCAGGGCACTCTCCATGACTTGAACGAAGGCGACCTGTCGCTCGCACGCGAGGATGGAGCATTCCCCCAGATGTCGAAATCCCCGTCTTCTGGCACTGGAACCAAGCGCTCTTCCCGCCCGTGGACAGCGGCGTCCGTGGCCCTGACGGGCGTCCCATCGCAACCTCTCTCGCGGGCCAGCGTGTCGACTTCTGGCCAGCTGCCATCATGCGGGCACTGCTCGCCGACCGACTCACGCGTCAGGATCACTGATCAGCGCAGAAAGATGGCTGTCAGCACTATGCCACCCGTCCTCGTGCTGAGCACTGGTCGGTGCGGCTCGACAACGTTGTTGGACATCTCTCCCCTCCGGACGCGCCGGAGGCCTCCGACCCCCGGGGATGGCCGCTCCCGACGCGGAGCGCGTCCGGAAGGCGCTTGCCAGCTCCCTGGCCGCCATCCGGGCGACCGCCTGCCAACCGCGCAGGGGGTGCCAGTCCGGGCAGACCGAGTCGAGGGAAAACGCTCGCCGGCGCGGGCTCGTCGACATCGCCCTCTGCCCGGTTCTCTTCTATACCGGCCTGCGCCGTTCCGAGGCCGCGGCGCTGGCATGGGGCGACATCGAGGCTTCCGCCGACGGCAGCGGGCTGCTGTGGGTGCGGCGCTCCAAGACCGATCCGGAAGCCGAGGGCAGCGCGCGCTACCTGCCCAGGCGGCGATGGAGGCGCTCGAGGCGGTCCGGCCGGAGGAGGCCGGTCCGGAGGATCCCGTGTTCGGGCTCTCGGTCCGGCAGGTCGGCCGCCGCGGGTGGGTGGAAGTCGGCCGGCATGGTGATCCGCAACACGTGGAAGGAGACGGCGCGGAACGGGGCCGTGGCCAAGTACCTCGAGGAGTGGCAGGATCCGCCTTGCTGATCCGGCCACGGCCATGCAGGACGCAATGCTTGCCTTCCGGTCCGGAACGATGGCAGACCCTCGCCTTCCAGCACCGGTCCCCTCGACGTGAGCTGCTATTTCAATCCAAGGATTGGCTTGACCCTGGCCCAATCGCCCGGGATCGACCGCCAGAGGTCTGGTCTGGTCGCCCTGACGATGGGTGACGGGTGAGCTGACGATAAGAACGCAAGCGGGCTTCGGGGCAAGCCTTCCATATATTGGCGGGCCCTGTTCGCTTTTCCACCAATGAACACGATGGCCTGGAGTTTGGACAAAAGGCCGATCAGATTCTTGGCCTCCTCGGCGCCCCGGCGAAGTTCCGGGGCTCGAACTCGACGCGTTCCATTCCACCAAGGCACTACGTTCCAAGTGATAGTCAGTTCTCGCGGGATACCAGCTTCGACCATAAAGCAGAACGTGGCCTCTGCCGACCTGTCGTCATTGTTTCTGCTAATGAATCCCGATCCGTTTCTCCGCCCCGCCCTAGGCCGACTGTCTGTCATCGGTCCGGGTTTTTCGAAAAGGAACAACACGCGAGCATCAATTCCGCCATCCAGGGGATCGAAGTACGGTACCTCGCCCAGGTTCCGCTCTCTCAGGTCGCGTACGTACTGAGTCAACGTGCGGACATGGGGCTGGTCCAGCAGCGCCTCACGTCGTTCGCATACGCCGCGATCTCGAAGCGAACGCGGGCCGTCTTCCAGGGTGCAGGTCGTTTCAGGGACGGGTTCCAGGCTCACCGAGGATTTTCCATGCCCCCATGCTCGCAGGCTTCATGCCTGCTCTTGTGCACGACCATGGTTCCGTCTCCCGATGCGTAACCGATTTAGCGCAGCTGCTCCTTCGCGGCCAGCGCCTCCTCGTGAGACTCGAAGTCCAATGGATCGCACGTGACGCCTCCGTGATGGCCAACAACTGCGATGTGCCATATGCAGGAATTCTTTGCCATCAGTTCCAGGTCCATGACGAGATTTCAGATGGCCGGGATTCTTGACTCGGTCCGGCGCTCCCGGCGAACGCTAACCCGAGTCTATCAGCGGAAGCGCTCCTCATCACACGCGAAGCAGTCATTCAATGCCCGACAAGGGGGAATTATGGGACACGCTTCCCTCCGGCAGGCTGGCCACGAGCGACGTGGAACTCGTCCGGAAGACCGCGGCGCCGCAGCTTCAGGCCCGGACCATGGGCCTGGCCGAGCTGGCGGCCATCCGGGCCACCGCCTGCCAGCCGCACATTGGGCGGCAGTCGGGCCAGATCGAGAGCCGAAAAGGAGCCCGAGAGCGAGGCCTGGCCGACATCGCCCACTGCTCCGTGCTCTTCTATGCTGGCCTGCGACGCTCGAAGACCGATCAAGACGCAGAGGGCAGCGTGTGTTACCTGCCCCGCGAGGCCATGCGCGTGCTCGGGGTGGTCCGCCCGGCTGATCCGGCCGTAGCTGCAAGCCAGTGAGAGCCGGCGAATCACACCAAGGAATAGATTGCTAGCGGTATAGTTGGGGGGCGAATCAAACCACTGCTTCGTGCCGGTAAGGGAACCTCATGAAACTAAGCTCTGAAGATGTCGTTGTGATTGCCCTGGTCGTATTAGGCATACCGGGTGCACTTCTCGCACAGCACCTGCAGTTCAAGCCGATTCTCGTCGCAGTGGTGCTTTCACTCGGCGTTGCCGCCGCGATCTATCGATTTCTCGGCGGAATTCAGGGAGCATCGATAACGACCGGCTCCGTGCGGCTTGGCGGCACAGCGGCAGCGTTCCTGGTTTTCACTTATTTCGTCGACGACAAACTCGTGCAACAGACTACGATAGATCCTTCCCCGGGGAGTTTGCTGGTGCTGGATCTCAATACGGGCAAGCCTGTCCCCGTGTCCGTCGACGGTGTGACGAGAGTCCAGATACCGAAGTCTGACGCCATGGAAAACCATCCTTGGAGTGCGGGGCTCCAGCCCAGGGGACTTCTACTGTCCACTCGGGTCGAAAGGGGCAGTGACGAGGCAGCCGGTGACGAAGAATTCTCGTTCGGACATGTGCCAGTAAACACGTTGAGGACTCTTCAACTCTTTAACAGGCTCAGCCCCAAGGATTTCCTATACACAGAGGCACTTAGCGCTCAGGCGAAGAGTGTAAGCCTAAGCCCGCACCCGTTCGTGTTGGATGTCGGCTCGTTCGAAGGCGGGTATTGTCAGTATCGGATCTCTTCGAATGGGAGTCCCGTGGCGCAGGGGGCGCTCCTGAACAAGGCCGGAGATATCTTCGAGTTTGATGGGAACCATTTTCTGCTGATGGTTACTCAGGCAGACCATGACCCACAGGGAACGGGCAATGAAGATCCCAGGGCCCCATGGGTACAGTTCGGTATCGTTCAACTCGAACTAGCGCTGGATACGGGCGAATGATTCAGGATTGCCTTTCAATTGCGCCGTCAGTCTCGCATAGGCAGATTGCTGGCGCAAGGCCGGAAGCGCCTCCCTTGGGCTTGGTCGCGACGTCGCACGGCGTGACATGACCGCAATTAGAAGAGCCGTAACTTGGCGACCGAGTGGTTCAGCGCGACGGTGTCAGCATCTCGCAGCGAGGGCGGCGGCTCCAGCTGCTGCTTCCCGTAGAGCTTGAACCAGGCCTCGCCTGCCCCCGGATCGACGCTGATCAGTGCGTACGAGCTGTCCGCATACAGCGCCAGCCGCTGGAATCGGTGCCCTTCCGCTGTCTCCCCGTCATCCGCGGCGCCCGCGCTCAGCACCCACGACAGAGGCCGCCCGATGCCGTACGTGATGGCGCTCGACGTGAGCTGATAGATGCGGCGGTTTTCCGCATCCTCGATCGAGAACACGGCGGAGACATGCACGTCGCCGCTCAGCACGCAGACCCGGATCCCGGCCGCCGCGGCCCCGAACAGCACTTCCAGCAGGGCTCCCCGCTCCTCGTCGTGCAGCTCGTGCTCCCAGGAGTCCCGAAGATCGTCGCCCAGGCCAAGCCGGTCGATCAGCCACTGCTCGTCGGCATTCACCAGCCCGGCCCGGGTATGCAGCACGGGCACCGCCGAGACAACGAACGCGAACGGCGTTTCTTCGGGATCCAGCCCCGCCGCCCACTCGGCGAACCGGTCGAACTGCTCCTGCCCCAGGATGCGGAAGTTCTCGCGGCCGATGTCGCGCTGGCCGCGCCCGTCCAGCACGTAATACGCGCAGCCCCCGCGACGGAACGCATAGTCGAGCACTCCTTCCTCCGTGCGCGGATTGTGGCTGTGCTGGTACTCCCGGTACGCCCTTCCGGCGGCTCGGAACATCCGCCCGACGAGCTCGCGTCCCTCGGACTGGGTGAGCCCTCTTTCCTCAAGGTCCGGCAGCATCCTCTGCACGCCGTCGCCATCCTCGCCAAAATCATGCGACCCCCAGCCGTCGCCGATCTCGTGATCGTCCCAGATCATGTACGTGGGGAAGCTCTCGAACACCTCCTGAACGCTCGGAAAGCCCCAGTACCCGCCATAGATGTCCCGGTACCAGCTCAGCATCGAGGCTTCGTCCGGCAGCAAGTCCTCGCCTTCCTTGCGCATTCTCCGATTCAGGAACCGCCAGATGTCCAGCGTCGGCACCCCATCGGCGTAGCACTGGTCGCCTCCCGCGATGACGAGATCGATCTGTCCGGCGTGGCGGCGCAGCGAGGCACCGAGATAGTCCCACATCTCGAGATTCCGGACTTCCGTGCGCTTCCCGAACAGGCCGCTTTTCCCGTAGGGCATGTGGCAGGAGAAGAGCGCGAACTGGAACGGGCGCCGCTCCCCGTAGGCAGGGGGCGTGCGGAAGCCGCGCAGGCGGTTGTGGCCTAGGAGAACGCGGTCCTCGTCACGGAAATGCAGCAGGTAGCCGTAGCGCGTGCCGGGAGCGAGATCCTCCAGGTCAAGCACGATGGTCGTGTCGGAATCGAGCTTCTCGATGGCGAAATCCACCTGGCGGGCATCGACAACCAGGGCGGCCGCGTCGGCCAGGCCCAGCGGCACGTGGCCCAGGCGTTCCCGCAAGGCCGCCCGGGCGACCGCATCCGTGATCTCCTCCTGGGGATACAGCAGCAGGGTGAACTGTCCGGTGCGCCCGGTGCGGAGCCACAGTCGCGCGCTGGTCGGAGTTGAGTGGCCCACGATGGCGGCAACCGTCAGGGAGGGGTTGGGCCAAGGGCGGTCAGTCTTGAATACGAACGAGTCGGGTGATTCAGGCATACGGATTTGTCCAACCTACCAGCACCGGATCCCTGGGCACGAGCATGGGATCTCTTTCTCCAGATGCCCAAGCTGCCAGATAAGTCCATCGCCGAGCACATACCGGGGAAGAGCACTCGCCTGCCACACAGAAGGTGGGCGAGGGCGGTGCTCTGGGCTGCTGGTGTTCGTACGAGCAAGACCGATCCGGAAGCCGAAGGCAGTGCGCGGTACCTCCCTCTCGGTCCCGCGAGGGCCGGCAGGACGCGCCCGGCTAATCCCTCTCCGGCTCGAGACCCCGCAGCACCAGCTTCGAGGCTACGGCCCGCACCCTACGAAACCGCCCGTCCCGGATTCGACCGCTTTACCACCCAATCCGTAACGAAGTAATCCGGGCCTAGACGCGACGATCCCACGAATCAATGTGGGATTCAACGTGCGCCGTGGAAAGGCGCTAGAACCCAGCGGGTGCGAAACCCGCCCGGCTAACTGTCGTTCCAGCCGGAAGCAATCGGAGCGGCTCATGGAGGTAACGAAATGGGCTGAAGCACTGCGAGGAAAGAGATCGCCAATGGGCGACTCAGCGCGCACGCAGGCCGTAACCACGTGAACGCTATATGTCCTGCAGCCCATATAACGTTCACTTGGTCTACCGTCAATTCCGTGGCGGGGCGCCACAGGTTCTCGTCAGCCGTCCGAGGATCTTCAGTGCCGGACCGACATCCGTCGACCCTGGTGTAGTTCGTCGATCAGGCCCTCCGTCACTTGCCCGCGCTGAGTCCCAAGCTCGGCCAGTCCGGGAATCCGCCGTCATTGAGCACCTTCGACAAGCTCCTGCGGCAGATGTTCTGGACTCGGTTCAGCCGCTCGTCCGCCCCCTGCTTGTCGTCGATTGCCCCCGCGTGAATGATGTTTGGCGCATCCTTGTACACCTGTTTTGTCAGTTCGCTACGGCTAGCCGTTCCTCCCCTGTGCCACCCAAATGAAGCGCACTGTTGGTGCCGGTATGCTCTCTTTTTCGCCTCCCCTTAACCACGTAGAACGCCTCGAGCGAGATCCAGGTGTCGATGGGCCGGTGCTCCAGCGCCCTTGGTCGCTTGGACTGCACCCACCCGCTCAATGCGATATTGAACTTCCTCAGGCCCCTTGCGTCGAGCTCTCCCACTCTTTCGAAAGTTCTAACCGCTTCTCGCAATTCCGCTTGAGTCGTCGGCGTTCCCCTTGCACCGATGTCGGTGCCGTACCCGAAGCTCCTGCCGACCCCGAGGCAGAAGGCCCTCAACTCGCCGAAGTCCTCCCATCGCAGATTCGACCCCACGTACCCGTTTGTCGCCAAGGCGAGGTGCTGGCAGAAGCCGTCAACGGTATAGCCTCGAAGGGCGCGACTTGCGGGAGGTTCCGTTCTCAGGTCCCATTGCGGGCCCTCGCCTGCGATGCCACTCGGGCGATAAAGGGCCGGACGAACTTCACAGTCCACTGAGAGGATCACGCCTCGGCGCAGCCGGGTCACCGAGAGGTTGGATCCCTCCGGGAACGAGACGGGCAGGTCATCCTTCGACAGCGGCATCCTCGACAGCCTGATTCCGTGCCCTGCTATCGAGATCTCCCCCTCGATCCCGATTCCCTCGACGAGCACGCATTCTCGGGTTCGCAGCGATTCGCCTTCGACCCATCCTTGGACCAATTCGGCGACTTGCGCCGGTCCGATTCGGGCCGCACCAATCCCTAGCAGCCTCGCGAAATCCGGCATCGGTGTCTGCGCCAACGTCGCTGGACCGCCCTCTAGCAGAAACACGCCGCTCCCGACGCGACCGGTCTCAGGGTCCCGATAGTCCCTCGCCATTCTTTCGGCCTGCAATTCAACCTCTTGCAGTACGCGAGGTTCCAACTCCAGCCGCTCGATCATCAAGGGCTCGCCAAGGTCCCGAGTAGGATCTCGTCGTAGGTCACGAATGAGGGGGTCTTCTCGCCAGTCGCGCCTCTCGTAGAGAGACTTGACGAAGTCGCGGCCTATCACGCCTGCGTCCCACCCTCGGTACCTTGCGCGTCGAACCGCCTTCGCCAGCGCTTCGTTCAAGCCACTCTTCACGGTTCCCTGCCCATGTGAAGTAGCGCACGCTTCGCCCGTGGAGGTCTTCCCCGAACTCAGTTTGCTGGGTTGGGTCACACGCCTGGTGGGAGGGGTTGCGCGCGTGCACAATAGATCGAACAGAGCATCGTGGCTCGGCCCGTCGTTGCAGGAACGATTCCAGGCACCCCGTCCCATTCTTTTCCAGGAGTAGCCACGATGTCCGGCCGACTCCGGCCTCGGTTCGCGCTCGGTCGCTGCCAAGATCTACGACCGCTCGACCGGCGTCGTCTCGCAAAACTTCGTCAGCAGCGCCTTCTTTGCAACCCAGATCGTCCCGTGTCATGAAAAGGGCGTACCCCCTCGACACCTGGTCGCCTGGCGAATCTCCCTACCGGCTCGGCGCGGCAATGTCTCTGCGGAACAGGCTCCGGTGTTCAGGCCGATCCACTGGCTGGCGAAACGGATTCCTCGGGAGGCGCTCACGCTCTTCCACGGGCTCGGACTCCCTTTCGGGCGGCTTCTCCCGGACCCGGCCCAGCACGTAGTCGCTCATCACCTGCGCGTCCTGCGACGCCCGGTAGATTTCCCGCGGGTCGTCCCGCAGCGCCTGGATCCACGAACCCACGTAGGCGGCGTGCCGCGTGGGGTCGTGGCCGATCAGCAGCCGGTCCCCGGTCATCATGGAGCTGATCTCCGCCCGCAGCTCCTCCCGGGCGTAATGCGGTGACGCGAAACCCTCCTCGATCCCCCTCGTCAGGGAGGCCCGGTTGAGCCTCGTCGGGTGCCCCGTCCAGTGCCCCAGCTCGTGCAGCGCCGTCTGGTAGTACTTCGATGCGTCGGGGAACTGGTCCCTGTACGGCAGGATGATCCGGTCCCGGCGCAGGTCGTAATAGGCCCGGTTCTTGCCAGCGTTCTCGATCGACGCCCCGGAGTCCTTCAGGACCCCTTCCGCTTGCTCGATCGGATCCCACGCGTACGCCCCGGGGCGCGGCTCGCGCCGCGGCAGCCCGTCGCACTGGTCGGCGTTGAAGACCGTGTAGGGGTAGGACCGCGGCCGCTCCAGCGGCACCGTCTCGTAGACCGGCTTGCCGTCCTGGTCGAGAACAGGATGGCCGTCCCGGTCCCGGGCGAGCTTCCTGGTCTCGAACTGCCAGAACAGGATGGCCGAACCCTTCTCTCCCCGGCGCACCTGGCCGCCCAGGCCCTTCACTTGCTTGTAGGTCCCCCAGCGCTCGTCGCCGTAGCCGCGCTGGTCGGCGACGCTGGCCAGCCAGACCGAGTTGCCGCCGCGGTAGGCCTTGCCCGTGGCCACGTTGCGCGGCATCGCCTTCTCGCCTGGCTGCCAGGCCTGGGTCCAGCGCGCGGTGCCGCGCTCGATCTGGGCGATCAGCTGGTTCGCCACCTTGCGGTAGTACGCCTCGCTCTTCTTCGTCGCGCCGGCGGGGCGCGGACCGAACCTGCGCCTGCCGCTCATCGGGGTTCCGTCCCCTGGCCGTCATCGAGCGGCTCGGAATCGCTGTACGGGTGCAGGTGCGCCTCGAGGATGTCCTCGAGGGAGTCCTCGAGGTGGCCGTCGCCGGGTGCGGGAGCCCCGCACTCGGCCGCCACTTCCGGCGTCGTCTCGATGGCGAAGCCGAGGCCCAGGGCCTGGTCCGCCTCGTCCGCCGTGGCGCATTCGACGAGGAATTCAGGTGTGTGTTGCATGGGCCCAACGTAACCGTGAATTCGTTTCTTGTGAATCCCGACGTGACCCCTGATCGGCCCGACGACAGGATCCGGGAGGCTCGATCGGTAAGAGCCCGGGGCCCGGGTTCGAGAGCCGCCAAGTCCGCATTCCGGGGCCTCCTGCCAAGGTTCCGCAGTCCGGTCGGAACCGGCAAGCCGAGCGGAACGCCGACGCGTCCCTCGTCGTCGTGGTGCCGGGGCAGGTGCGCTGCGGGTCTCACGGACGTTGCGCCCGTGGACCTATGTGAGAATGCTGGCACCGTTGCCCGCGGAGGGTGGGCTAGTGGACTTGGAGGATATTCGAGATGCATGAGCAACGCCCGACCCTGCTGGCGAAGCTGGCCCCGATGTTCAGGGGACAGACCGAGAACATCGCGGTGGAAGGGCTCGGGCACATTCTTTCCGGCTCTCAGCCGTCACGCGACGCGCTCTCGGACCTCCTGCGTGCTGCTGGCGCAGAGATCGGGCGGATCGCCGGCGTGCAAACCCAGGCCACCGGGGCGGGCCGTGCCAGGCCGGACCTCGCCGCTTTCGACGGGGACGGTTCCGAGTGCGTTCTGATCGAAGCGAAGTTCTGGGCCGGGCTCACCGGCAACCAACCCCTCGCCTACCTTCAGCGTCTGGAGGCCCGCAAGCCATCCGCTCTGCTGTTCGTCGCGCCCGGTGCCCGGCTTGATTCCCTCTGGGCGGAGCTGGGGCGGCGCATCGCAATGTCGGACTCGGGGATCGTGCTGGAAACGGAGAAGAGCGACGATGCGCTTCGCAGCGCTGCGGCAGGCGGAGCCCGCCGGCTGGTGCTCGTCAGCTGGACCAGCCTGCTCGATCGCATGGCTGCCGGAGCATCTGCCGCCGGGGACTCGCAGACCGAGGCTGACATCGCACAGTTGCGCGGGTTCGCCGCTCGAGAGGATTCTTCTGCATTCCTGCCGCTGAGGGCGGAGGAACTCGGCCCGGATATCCCGCGTCGGCTGATGGGGCTGAAGGGTCTCGTCGACCGCGCCACCCACCGGTTGGTTGGCAGCGGCCTGGCCAGCACCGCCGGTCTCCGGGCCACTCACACGGAAACCGGATATGTTCGGTACCTTACGTTCGCCGGGGTAGCCGCCGCGTGGGGGATTGACTACCGGAAGTGGGCCACGCTTCGCGACACCCCCTTGTGGCTCTCGTTCTGGGGCAAGGAAGGAAGACCGTCCGTTGCAAGGCCTGTCAGCGAGATACTGGCAAACCTCGAATCGTTCCGCTGGACTGACCCGCTAGGACTCATTGTCATGGGCAACTCCCTGGTGATGCCCGTTGAGTTGCCCGTCGGGGTCGAGCAAGACGCCTTGCTTGATGCGATTGTCCAGCGCTTGGAACGCATCGTTCGCCTGATCGATCCCGCATAGCTCGCGATGGACCCACCCGTGTTTCCCCGGCTCGTGGCTTCGTGTCGGGCTGTCCTGTCGGTGTTAATGCGCTCCTCGCAATCCGCTGCGTCGAATCTCACGGGGGATGGCCTGGAACCGGACGCACGGAATCGAGATCGCGCAACTCCGATCGGCGGTCCTGCCGCATCCGCTCCCGGTTTCGCTCCCGCAAGGCATCGCCAATCCCAACGACCTGATCGCCTGTTGCCGGCCACGAGCAGCCCCGGCTACCGCAGCGAGCGGTCCAGGTCGGCCCGCGGCAGGGCATCGGAATAGATCGCCCGGTCGCCGTCCAGCCCGGACTTGCGGCAGCGGAAGAGCAAGTTCCCGGCCCCCGACAGCGCCTCATGCCATCCGCGGCCCTGCTCGATCCCGACCGGCCATGTCGAGCAGTCCGCGAAGACGGACCGCAGCGTTCGTTCGGCTCGCGTCCGGAAGAGCGCGTCGTGCGGCCAGGTCAGCTGGTTCACGTACAGCGAGCCGCCTTCCGCCAGCCTCGCCCGGGCGAGGCCGTGGAACTCGGCGGTGAGCAGATGCTGGGGAAGCGTCCGGCTGTTCGAGTAGGTATCGACGACCATCGCGTCCCAGTTGCCCGCGTCGCCGCGCAGCCAGGCGCGGGCGTCACCGGCCTCGAACCGACCCGCTTCGCCCGATGGCACCCTGAGGAATCGCGCGGCGATCCGCTCCTGGGACGGGTCGATGTCCACGAAGGTGACGTCCAGCGCGCACGGAGCCCCCTTGCCCAGGGTCATCCCCGCGGCTCCCAGCACCAGGACGCGCGTTTCCCCCGCCTCGCACAGCGTCCGCTCGATCCGCTCGGCGTAATCCCAGCCCCGCCCGTCCGCGTCGTGGCGCGAGGCGCCCTGCCCGGAGACCTCGAGCATGCGGCCGCCGTCCCCGAGCGCGACGATCCGGTAGTCCGCGTAGGCGTTCCGCTCCACGTATTGCGAGGCCTCGACCCACAGGTCCAGGGCAGGAAAGGCCGCCATCGCGGCCGCCGCCGCGACAGGGACGCTGCGCGGGCTCGCCAGCACGGCCGCCAGGAACAGCCCCCCGACGAGCACGGTCGCGGCGGCTGCCGTGCCCAGCCAGGGCAGCAGCAGGAACGTCGTCAGCAGGGCCCCCAGCACGTTGCCGCCCGTCGACAGCGCGAAGATACCGCCAGCTTTCTTCGAAGGGTCCCGCTCCGGGGCGCACGCGTGGGCCAGCAACACGCTCTCGGCCAGCAGCCAGCCCACCGGGGCGATCCCAGCCACGGAGTACGCCGCCACCTGCGCCATGGGCGGGACCGGCAGGCCGAACGCCGCCAGCGTCCCGAGGTCGCTCAGCCAGAACGCCGCCAGGGCCCCGGCGGCCGCGAGCCGGGCCGCGAGGCGCGGGCGTGGGTCGCCGCGCCGCGCGAGCAGCCCCCCGCGCCGGTACCCTCCCGCCAGAGCCGCCAGGTAGACCGCCAGCAGCAGGGCGGTGACCGAGACGGCGCTGCCCGCCCACGGGACCATCCGTCGCAGGGCCAGGATCTCGGTGGCCAGGGAGGCGTAGCCCTCCGCCACCAGGATCGCTCCCAGTGCCGGCGCCGGAAGGACGAGTTGCCGGCGTCGCGCCTCGCTCATCGGCCTAGCGCTCCACCGCGACCGCCCGCGCAAGCCCGCGGGGCTCCCCAGGAACCGTGGGCCGCCCGGCTTCGACGAACTGGCACGCTGTCGAGGCGTCGCGCGGGTCCTCCTGCGCCGACGCCGCGAGCACGATGTCGTGCTCGCCAGGTCCCAGCTCGCCGGTCAGGTCCCAGCCCCGCCTCGCGATATCCAGGGCCTCCGCCGAGGTGCGCGCCAGCACTCTCCGCGAACCGGCCGTGCTGCCGGCGGCCGGACCCGTCGCGATCCTCGCGACAACCTCGTAGGCGCGCTGCCGCGGGTCCGGCCGCCGCGCCATGTCACGACGCGCATGCGCTCCGGCCCACGCCCGCAGCTCCGCCTCGTCCGTCATGCCCGCGGTCGCTGCCACCTCGGCGCCGCAGCCGTCCTTCAGGACAGCCTGCCGCTCTTCCCTGCGGTGACGGAGCCGGTACGTTTGCGTCGCGCGCACGCCCTTCGCGTCCACGAGCCGGACGCGCCACTCCGTCACGGTCTCCGGTCCGGAGAACTCGACAGCGATCTCCTCCGCCTCGCTCACGGCTGCCGCCTTCCGGGATAGCGGCCGGGCGATGACGCGCGCTCTGCCAGCGTGCCGCGGAGCCTGCCCGCCCTAGGACGAGCCGTCACGGCCCCCTCCTTCCGGCGTGCCTTCGCCGGGGTCTCCGCCTTGGCCGGGCAGCCATGCGACGATCACGTCGGACGCATTGCACACGACCTCCGTCCTGTACCGTCGTTCGCCGTCCTGCTCCCAGGACCGCGTCCGGAGCCGCCCGGTCAGGTGGACCCGGGCCCCCTTCTTCAGCACCGCCGCCGCGGCCGCGGCGCCCCAAATCACCACCGAGTGCCACTCGGTGCGCTCCTTCCAGCCGCCGTTCCCGTCCTTGACGCTGTAGTCGGTTGCGACCGACACCTCCCCGACCGATGTCTGGTTCGGGAATTCCTTGATCTTGGCGTCACCTCCCAGGTAGCCCAGCAGGTCGACGCGATTGAGACTCTTCGCCATGCAACGATCTTCACCGGGAGCCCTGTTTATGGCAAGCCCCTGGGAGGCCGTTTGCGTCCTGTGGCGGGTCCCGCGAAGAGGTTCGAACACGCGAGCGACGCCGCCCTCGGTCAAGTAAGAGCGGTGTCTGGGAAGCACGGACCCGATCGAAGGGCGGCGCGGTACCGGTTCCCCGTGGCTGTCGGTCCATCGAGGTGCACTGCGCCGGTGCGCCGGGACGGCTGTACCCCGGCCATCCGGGGAGGGTCCTGCCGATCCCCGGATCCGGCGCGGCGCACGCTGGCGGCTTGGAGAATCGCGGCCTTGGGGTGTCGCGGGACTGATCGTTTGGCTGTACCGCCGTCCGCGAGGGCGGCGCCGCTGGTGCACGCGGGCCCGGGACCTCCCGGCTCTATCCTCCCCACTCTTCGGAGACCCCGGTCAGGAGATACTTGCAGTCCGAGTACGGCGGCGGCTGCCGGTCCCCGTACGGACGCTCGATCGCCTAGAGGATCTCTTCCGTAGTGAACGCGTCCACGCCCTCCTCGTGGTAGCGGGCACCGCACTGCTCGGCAACCTCTTCCGGGCAAACGGCCGTGTACCCGTGGTAGAGGGCGCACCCCACTCCCTCCGCAGTGGCGCATTCGACAACCGTACGGGCCTTGCTCACGCGTCCAGCATAGCGCTGGCGGGACGGGCCTTCGCGACAGCCCGCGGCGCTCCGGGCGGCACCATCGGGCCTATGCCGCCCGCAGTTCGTGGCGATCCTGCCCTGTTTCGAGGACCTCGGTGCGTACGCCGGAACCGCGGAGGATCCGCCCGGAACCCGCACGGTCCGTTCCGTCGCCGGATCAGTCCAGTTCCTCGTAGAGCGGGCCGGGCGGAGGCTCCTGGTCGCCGTAGGGCCGCCGGTGCGACTCGATGGCTGCGGGAACGTCCGCCGGATGCTCGAACTCGGCGCCAAGCTCGGCGGCCACCTCCATCGTGGTGGTCACGGCGTAGCCGGCGGCCAGGGCGCGACCGACCTCCTCCGCTGTCTTGCACTCCACGTAGATCTCCCTGCGGTTCATGCTTCCAGCATAGGGAATCGCCTGCCGCCGCCTCCGCAGGGAACGCCTATCGCTCCGGAGCATCCGTCCCTTCCCGCTCAAGCAGCCGGGACCGGGGGGCGGGCTCAACTCGCTGCTCGGGCCCGGGCGGCCGCCCCCGCGAGATCCCGAGCGCGAGGTCGCACAGCTTCCGGGCGTCGCTGGCGGCGCGGAAGATCTCGCCCGGATCGTTCCTGAGCACCCCGATCCACGCCCCGACGTAGGCCGCGTGGCGCGAGGGATCCTGCCCGATCCCCAGGAGGTCGCCCATGACCAGAGACCCGATCTCCGCCCGCAGTTCCTCCCGGGCGAAATCCGGCGACGCGAAGCCCGACTCGGTCCCCCGAACGAGCGTCGACCTGGCGAGCCGGGCCGGGTGCCCTGTCCAGTGGCCCAGCTCGTGGAGCGCGATCCGATGGTACGCGGGCGGGGCTCCGCATTCCCCTTCTGCCGGGAGCACGATCCGGTCGCGTCCGAGGTCGTACCGCGCGTACGGAGTGCCAGTGGTCTCGACCGCCGCCCCGGACCGCTCGAGCAGGCGCTCCGCCTCCCTGCATTGCTGCCACAGATCAGGCTCCGGCCGCTCGAGCAGGTCGGCGCCGCGGCACTGCTCCGCGTTGAAGGCCAGCTGCAAACGCACCTCGGGACGCCCTCCGGGCCCGGCGCTCCAGGCCATCACCGGCGTGCCCTTCTGGCCCCGCCGCACCTGCCAGCCCGTCTCGAGCGCCTGCTTGTACGTACACCAACGGGGATCCCGGTAGCCGCGACGCCGCGCGACGCTGGCAAGCCAGGGCTGGTTCGCGAGCTTGACGGAGCCGGCGCTTCTCGGGTTGTACGGCAGGGCCGCCGGTCCCGGCCTCCAGGCCAGCGTCCACGGGGCCGCGCCCTCCTCGAGGTCGGCGACCAGCCCGTCGGTGACGCGGCGGAGGTGATCGGCGACCTCGGGCGCTCCTGCCGGCTCGGCTTTCAATTCCCGCTCCTGCCCGGCTGTCTCGGCTCGCGCCAGCGGCGCTCGCGGGGCCGAAATGCCATCGCCGGTAGCCCCGTGCCCCTACCGCGCCCCGCAGGCCTGCTCGAGGCGCGGCAGCAGCGTCGCCAGACCGTCCAAACCGAATCTCACCGTTCGTAACCCGCCGTCCGGAACGGTCCGGTAGCGGAACCGCAGTTCCCCCGAGTCGTCCTCCGCCAGGGCCCGCGCCAGAATCACGGATCCGCCGTGCCGGTCCAGGTAGGCATCCCGGTAGTGCGGCGGCGACGAGGTCCAGTCCCGCTCGACCGGAGCGTCGCTGCCGATTCGGTACGTGACCCGGGTCTCCGCCGGCGCGGCGCCGTCGCCCTCGGCTATCGGCTCGAAGGCCTCCAGGCTCAGCAGCACCTCCCGTCCCCGGTAGCAGATGATCGTCAGGGTCGGAAGGGCCAGTGCCCTGTTGACGTCCCGATGAGGCACCGCCGCGTGCCGTCGCAGGATCACGCTCGTCTCGTCGGTAATCGGGTCCGTGTCCTCGCCAACGCGCCATCCCGGAGTCTCCTCCCCATCGGCTGCGTCCCGGATCGAGGAGTCCTCAGCGGCATAGCAGGCGATCCGCTCGGCGATGTCCTCGAAGGCTAGGCAGGGGTCCTGCGCGGCTGCCGTCGCGACCGGCAGTGCCAGCGCGAGGCGCCAGGCCCGTAGCAGCGAGCGTGGCACCTCGCCTCCCTCAGCGCGAGCGCCCGGCCTCCGCCGCCAGTGTTCGCTCGGCATTCCGGACCGTGCGGGTCGCGTACTGATCTGGGTTCGACTTGTCAGGACGCTTGGCCGCCAGCTCTGCCGTGACTTCATCCGGGTTGCGGCCCTTCCGCAGCTGCTCGCGGGTCCAGGCCCAGTCCTGCCCCGACTTCGACGTGTCGCCGCCGCTGCCTCGTGACTTCCCGGGACCCTGTTCCGATGCCAATCCCTCCCTTGCGGCCCCCTGCGAAGTCGGGAGCGGTAGGTTCTGGGGGAAGTCCTCCAGCCTCGCGGGCGGGCTCTGCCGGTAGCGCAGCAGCCGCACCGGCGCGTCGCGCTTGCGTGACCGGAAGCCCGGCAGCCGCAGAACCCGCGCGCAGTCCGTCGCCGCGCGGTCCGTCCCGTAGTGGTGGGCCAGCCGGCGCAGCATATCCTCCGCCCGGGCCGTCTGCGTTCCCTGGATCCGCCACAGCACCTGATAGCGCCCGAGGCTCGTGTTCACGACCGCTGTGGGCTGCGGGATCCTCCCCGCTTCGGCGTCGGCGTCGATCTCCCGCAGCGTCGCGTCGCCGAACCGGTCTGCGTCCAGATACAGCCAGCGCGCCTCCAGCACGTCCTCCTTGCGACGTCCCTCGGCTCCGGGCTTGAGCGGGTTCGCGCTCGCGTAGACATCCCAGCCGCGCGCGTTCTTGTAGCGCAGCCACGCCTGGGTCTTCGGCCAGGCCGCCTCCTCGGCCGACCAGAACCTCTGCACGACCTTGCCCCTCTCCTTCCCCACCTGCTGGATCAGGACCACCGCCAGCCGGTCCTCCGGCTCGAAGTTGTTCCGGATGTATGCCGATGCATCGCGCCTCATCGCTTCACTTCCTTTCCGGCGGGGCGCGGCCACGCCGCCTCCGTCTCCCACGCCTGCCGGCCGGGGTCGTACCGCCGTACCCGCAGGACCTCGCCCACCATGCGCACGCCCTGCCAACGCGCCACGTGGATCACCAGGTCCGTCACCGCCCCGATGATCGAGGCCAGCGCCGCCCACGGGACCGAGGCCGATCCCTCCTGCATCAGGGCGCACGTCGCCAGCCGCATCAGCGCATCCTCCGCCGTGTTCGCGTGGATCGTGCTGATCGCCCCGCCGTGCCCCGTGTTGAGGGCCTGGATCAGGTCCCAGGCCTCCCCGCCCCGCACCTCGCCCACGACCAGCCGGTCCGGCCTGTGGCGCAGGGCCGCCTTGACGAGGTCGCGGATGGTCACCGCCGGCCGCCCGGGCGCCGCCTTCCGCGCGGTGAAGCGCAGCGTGTGGGGCTGCTCGAGCCGGATCTCGGCCGTGTCCTCGATCACCAGGTAGCGCTCGCCGGGCTCGAGGTCGTTCAGCAGCGCGCTGAGCAGGGTCGTCTTGCCCGAGCTGGTCGAGCCCGCCACCAGGATGTTGCCCCTCGCCGCGAGCACGTGCCGCGCCGCCTCGAGCACCTCCGGCGGGAGCGTCCCCGACTCCACCAGCTGGCCGACCGTGAAGGCCTTCGCGGGGTGCTTGCGGATGGTCAGCACCGGTGCCTCCGAGACCGTGGGCAGGACGGCGGCCACCCGCGAGCCGTCCGGCAGCCGGGCGTCCAGCAGCGGCTCGGCCGGCCCGATGTCCGAATCGAGGCTCCGGGCGATCTGCACGATCGCGCGCTCCAGCTCCCGCTCCGTCCAGCCCGGCGCCGGGCAGCGAAGCAGCGTGCCCTTCCGCTCGCAGAAGACCTCGTCGGCGGAGTTGACCATGATCTCGGTCACGCTCTCGTCCAGCAGCAGGTCCTCGATCGGGCCGAGGAATGGCAGGATCGGCGCCAGCGCCTCGTCCCTCGCGACCGCCTTCACAGCTCTCCCCTCTCGCGCTGGCGGAAGTACGGCCGGTTCCGGGGCAGGTAGTGGGGCTTGAGATAGCAGCGCGTCGCCGGCAGTGTCCGCACGCCGTCGTACGGCACGACGATCGCCTGCGCGTTGTCGAGCTCGGCGAAGTCTCGCTGCTTGAACTTCGCCTCCAGCCGCGGCGAGTAGCTCCGCGACGCGCTCAGGCTTCCACGCGAGCCCCCCGCCTTCGCGGTCAGCAGCGAGACGCCGGCCCGCGACGCCGATTCGGAGAACGAGTAGTTGGGCTTGAGCACCTCCGCCTGCCCGCACATCTTCGAGGCCTGCTCGGCGCTGAAGTCGTCCGACAGACTCAGGAACACCTTGGTCCGCAGCGTCTGCAGCAACGTCCTCCAGGAATCCGTGCCGTGCGTCGCCGAGCGCAGCGAGGAGATCGACTGCGTGGCGACGACCGGAACGCAGCGCGACTGGCGCGAGAGCGCGAAGGCCCGCTCGTCCCCGCCCGGATCGTCCCCGCCGGTCGTCGCGAACGAGTGGTACTCGTCGCAGAGGAACACGGCCGGGCGCCAGTACCGGCTGGCGTTCGCCGGGTCCGCCATTGCCCGCGGTCGCCGTAGCAGGGCCTGCAGCCAGCTCTGCTTGAGCATGACGCCGATCACGCGGGCCAGGGCCGGGTTCGCGCCGGCGGGCATGTTCAGCGCGAGGACCGCTCCGGACTCGATCAGCTCCTCCATGGGCGGCAGAAGCCGCCGCGCCCCCGGGCGTTCGCTGCCCGGCTTCGGCGGGCAGAACACGTCCGCCACGCCCGGCTCGTCGAACAGCGACAGGAACGAGCTGATCCCCTCCACGATCGACGTCCGCAGCTTCTGGTCGAGCTGGGCCCAGTCGTCCACGAACCAGCGCTGCACGGCCTCGAAACGCAGCCGCAGCTCGCGGCGCTCCTCCCGGCTCGGACCGCTCGTTCCCAGGGCCAGTTCGGCCGGCACGATCCGCCGCGGCGGACGTCCCAGGATCCGCTCCAGCTCCTCGAAGTCCGACGCGGATGCGGCCGTCTCGTAACCTCCTCCGGATGCTTGGACCCACTCCCAGCGGGCCAGCTCGCTCACCTTGGAAGCGAGGTCCCCGGCCTCGATCCGGGCTCGCTCGACCGGCGTTGCGTCCTCCTCCGCACCTGCCGCCCATTCCGGCGGGATGCGCTGGCCGGCTTCCTCGATGCGAGCCAGGAACCGGTCCCCTGCGATCGCCAGGCGGTAGACGTCCTGGAGGGTGAACCAGGGCCGCTCCTCGAGCCGGTGCAGCTCGATCGTGAAGCGCACCAGGTTCGTGTAGGCCTGCTGCCAGAACGGCTCCTTGCCCTTGCCGAAGAGCTGGTTCAGCAGCGAGCCGATCGAGTAGGCGAGCGAGTAGGAGTCGATCTCCGGCTCGTTGAGCGGGTTCCAGGCCCACTCCCCGCCGAGGGACAGCTCGCGGTAGTCCTCGGCCCGCTCCTCCTGCCGGAGCATGTCGCGCACGGCGAAGCAGAAGTCTCCCTTGACCTCGAGCACGAGGGCCGCCGCGCGCCGCTCCGGATCGTTCGCCTGCCAGCCCAGCAGCTGCTCGCCGAACGGATGCATGCAGGCCGAGGTCTTGCCCGAGCCGACCGCGCCCACGATGCAGACGCCGGTGAACAGGCCCCGCGCCGGTATCGACAGCCACGACGGATTCGGGGACTCGATCGGCTCGGTCGGGTGGTGCAGCTCCCCGACCGTCACCGAGATCTCCTCGCCGGACGGGTCGAACGGATCCGCGGGCAGGGAGCCGCACCTGGCCGCTTGCCTGCTGGTTGCGGGCCCCCATACCGTCCACGCCGACATCGCGGCCGCGGCGAGCGTCATCCCGGTCGCCAGCGGGGCCAGGAACCACCATGCCCGCAACAGCAGGAACGCGCCGGGATTGCGCAGGGCGATCAGATCGAGGATCGGAACGGTCCCCGCGGCCGGCCAAGGCACGTGCTCCAGGTGCAGGTACCAGGCGGCAGTTCCCGCCGTCACCGCGACCGCCGTCCGCGCCGTCATTTCGCGCGCTCCCGCGCCTCGCGGGCTGTGGTTGCACCGGCGAAACATTTCGCTCCCGTTGTTTCGGGGAAATTGCCCTGGCGAAACACGATTGGTCCGCGAGCGAAGCACTGTTTGCCCCTTCCGCGAATCATCCGAATCCGTGCAAGTGCCTCGTTTGGCAGCGGGTTACCGATCCGGGCGGGACGACCGGGGCAGCGGCGGCGAACGGCCGGCGGGGCGGGAGCGACCCCCCCCGAAAACGGCCCTGGCTTGCACAGCCGGGCCTTTCGGAGAGGTCGCTCCCGAGATTTTTCCTTGCAGGAAGGCCAAGCGGTCCCGGGGGGCCGCAGAGGCGTTCGCCGACGGCTTCCGGACCGTCATGGGCCGCCCTCCGGCCGCGCGATCCGCGTCGAGGTCCAGGCCCGCGTCGTCACCCGCATTGGTTCCACGGAACGTTCGGTCGCCCGTCGCGCGTTGATCTTGCGCACGGTCTCCAGGGCCTGCGAGAGGCCGCCGACCGACTCGAGCGATTCCTTGGTGCAGGCCCGGATCGCGGTGCGGATGCGTTCCAGTTCCGCTTCCTCCGGGTCCCCGGAGCCGAGTTTCCGCGCCGCCCTCGCCAGCTCCCTGGCCGCCGCTTCCTCCATTTCCGGACGCGAAGACACGTGCACCAGCGTCAGCGCGAAGCCCGCTCGACCGAGGGCCTCGAGCAACCGCCCGTAGGTTTCCAGCCAGCTCTTGAGCCGCGTCTTTGTCGTGCCCGGGCTCACGCACCCCGCCACAGCGCAGCGGCTCTCAAGGTCCACCGCCAGTGGGAATTTCTCCACGAAATACCTCGTCGTCTCGCTCTCCCCGTCCTTCGCCGGATACACCTTCCGGGGCCACGTCCCGCGGTCGATTCCCGCCTCCTCGCAGGCCTTGGTCTTGCCGCCTTCCGTTGGCAGCCAGGCCTCGTCCGGATGGTCCAGCACGTAGTCGAGGCAGAGCAGCCGCTCGAGTGCTTTCTCCCGAGCCGGGCGGCGCCGGTTGCGATTGTCCGGCTCGCCCAGGGCCCGGTAGACCTGCTTGGCGCAAATGTGCACGCAGCGGCCGACGCCCGGCAGTTCCTCCTCGGCGGCGAGTTCGGAATCTCTCAGGGCCGTGATGATCCGCGAGGCCTCCGCGCGCTCGGCGTCGGGATTCGGGCTCTGCAGCCAGGCGCGCAGCTGCAGCCGAGTGAAGACTCCGGAATGCAGCGCGGCGTGCGCCGTCCACTCCGCCGCCCGCCGCCCGAGCTGCGTCGCGTCCGCCACGGCTTCCGTCGCGAGTTCCGTGTCGAACATCCCGCTCCCCGCCATCAGAACTCCAGCTCTGCATCCGGCCTGCGCCCGCCCCCGCGGCCCTCGGTCTCGCCCAAGTCCATCTCGTCTCCGCCCAGAGCGGCCCGCATCTTGCGCAGCGCCGCCGAGCCGCTCGCCGCCAGGTGAAATCCCATCGCCGCCTTCGCCTTGATCGCCCGGTCCTTGTACGACGCGGTGACCACCTCGACGTTCACCCGGCCGGGTTCCGCGCCGGGGCGCTCGAACTCGATTTGCACGTCCGGGACATGCACCCTCCCGTCGGACACCGGCAGGCCCAGTTCCCTGGCGACTCGGTGCTGGGCGAGCCGCGCAGCCTCGGGCCCGCCCTCGGCCCGCGCACGTTCCGCGGCCTTCGCCAGCTCGCTCTTCAGCTCCGCGTCGATCCGGACGCGACGAACCGTGAAGCCCTCTTCCTCCAGGTGGGCGATCTTCTCGCGTGCCGCCCGGTAGACGGCGGTGTCGTGGTGGGCCTCGCCCGGCTTCACCAGGCCGTGCCAGCGCCGCTGGTCCGCCGGGCCGCGCCGTGCGGCGGAACGGACTCCGGACGCGGTTGCGGCCAGGATCAGGAACGGCCTCCCCCGCGGGCCCCATCCTTTCCCGCGGACCAATAGGCCCGCGTCTTGCAACTGCGAGACACCGCGCCGCGCGGCGAAGTCGTTCCCGCCGAACCGGGCATCGGACAAGTCCCGGAAGCTGACCGCCCGGTAGATCGCGAGGTCCTCGAGCGCCAGCCGCTTGCGCTCCTCGAACGGTAGCCGGGGCTCGCGCGGGTCGCGCGCGCGGTCGCGCCGGGTTCTCGGCCCTCGTCCGCGGGCATGTCGGGGGTCCTCGTGCCGAGCGCCAGGGCCTCGGGAGCGCTCCGGCGCCAGCCTCGCATCCTGCGGCAGCCCGTGGGGCCGGTCCGCATCCTGCCGGGGCCAGCGCGACATTTCAGAGACCCTCGCCGGAACGCTGCCGCGCCAGGGCCCGTGCCAGCGCCTCGTCGTGCGGAGAGTCCGAGCGCAGGCCGAGTTCGAGGACGTCCATCTTGCGGCCCAGATCACCGATCCCCAGCCAGCGTGCCGTCCGGTAAATCCCCGCGTAAAGGCAGATCGCCGCGGCCGCGAGGTATTCCGCGATCCGGTCACCGTACTCCCCGAGCACGAGCGTCATGTGCGGACGCATCCATTCCATGTGCCGCATGAAGAGCCCTCCGAGGACGCCCCAGGCGACCATCGACAGCCCCAAGGCGAATTGGTTCGCGGTCACCGCGTCTCCCTCAGGTCAAGCGCTTGCGCCGTCTCGAGGCTCACTACGAACAGACCCAGCGGGTTGGTCGCGATCAGCTCCTGCGACACCGGCGCGAAAGTGAACATCAGGTGCGCCGTCCACTGCTCGCGGCCGCGCTCCTCGCCCCGCGCGTAGTGGGCGGTCTCGTAGTCGGCGCTCGCCCGGTAGGGCGGCTCCGGGCCGGGCTCTATGCGCAGCAGTACGTTCTCCACCTGGGAGATCTCGGTGACCGCGCTGCGCGACACCAGCGCGATCTCGGGCGTCGTCCGCTCGATGATCGGATAGGCCGCGTCGGGAGACAGGAACGTCAGGCTCCGCGTCCAGCGCTCCCGAACGGTCGCCGGATTCCGCGAGTAGTGGTCCGCGATGAACGAGTGCAGGAAGTACTGCACGGTGGGATCCGTCGCGGTCGGGTTCGCCTCCACGGCCTCGTACCGGACGGCCTCCGCGCGGCCGATCTCGTCGACCCGGATGACGATCGGCTTGAGCGTCCGGCCCGCCGACGTGCACCAGCCGGCCGCCAGGACCAGGCACAGCAGGGCCAGCGCCGCGGTCCCGATGCGCAGGTGCCGCGAGGCGACCATCGCCTCGCCCCAGATCTCGGCGAACTGCTCGGCGGGTTCGGCGCGCTTGTCTTGGCGGGACTCGGGCTTGGGCTCTGGTGCCTGCTCGCTCGAATTCTTGCGCTGAAACGGGTTCCTCATGGTCATCCTCCGTCGCGCCGGGGCTTGGTCAGAGGCAGCTGACGCCCCGCCATCCCGGAAACCACCTGCCCGGCACCGCCAGCGACCGTGCCCGCGGCGTGCACGGCGGCGGATGCCACGCGGCTCCCCCCGATGCCGAGAGTGCCGCTGCTGAACGGCGAGGCCTGCGGCGCTCCGAAGCCGGCCGCCGAGGCCCCGGCTCCGCTGAGCGCCGGCCCCGCCGTGGCAGCCGCCGACCCCGCCGCGCCCTGGGTGACCGCCTCGGCGATCCCGCTGCCGGCCGCGCCCGAGCCGCTGACCAGCCCGTTCGCCAGCGCCGGCACCTTGATCATGCCCATCAGCGACGTGATCGCCAGCAGGAACGCCGTCACGGCGGACGCCATCAGCTGCGCTCCGCCGCTGCCCCAGTCGGCCGAGTTGACCACGGCCTCGACCTGCACGAGCATCGCGTCCATGAACGTGCGGATCACCGCCACGGCGACCGCGCCGTACAGGCTGTAGGTGATGACCGTCTTGAGCCATCCCCAGAACAGGAACTCCGCCGGCTTCCACAGCAGCCAGGGCACCAGGATCGGGCCGAGCATGATGCAGATGCTGATCGCCACGCCCGCCCAGACCACCTGGGCCAGACCCGCCGCGAGGGTGCCGATAGCGAGCACCACGAGCGTTGCCGTGACCGCCGGGCCCAGCACCGTGTAGAGCAGGACGGCGGATCCTCCGGTGAATAGCGCCCCAAGCGTCGTCCAGACTGCTCCGCTCACCGTTCCGCTGGTAAACGCCGTCCAGATTCCCTCTAGGCGCGCCAGCATGTCGCTCAGGGCGGTCGACAGCAGCATGTTGATCAGCCATGCGCCCTGGCCGGCAATCAACTGAGGGATGCTTCGACCGGTTCCCGGAAGCTCGTTGTTCCAGAACTGCAGCAAACCCAGCACGAAGGCGACCTGCAGCAGGTACCGCATCAGCCCGGCCGTATCCACATGCCCGCCGAGTGCGTAGCCCGCCCCGCGCTGCACCGTCCCGATCAGGGCCAGCCCCCCGGCAATGAACTGGCCCGCGTCCAGCACCGGTGCCGAGGCCGCGGCGAAGAACCCGGACGCGGCTTGGTCGAACACCCCGACGATGTCGCCTGGATTGGCGCGCAGGTAGTTTGCGACCGTCGCCGGATCGTGTGGGACTGCGTCGGCCACCTAGTCCCCCTGGGTCATCCAGGCCAGCGAGAAGAGGCCCTCCATCGCGGTCTCGGCGGCTTCCGGCTCCTGCAGCGCCCGGATACGCGCCCGCTCGGCCTCGAGCGCCGCTCTTGACGCCGCCAGCCCCGCTGCCGCGTCGTTCCGCTGGCGCGAGCGCTCCTCGGTTGCCAGTGTTCCTGCCGCGGCCGAAATGCCCTGGACCTGCGCCATCGAGGCCAGCAGTTCGTTCTGGGTCAGCTGCGCGGCTAGGATCTTCTGCAGCAGGGCGGCTTGCGAGGCGTTCTGCAGCTGGACAGGCTGCCGATGCTTCTCGTTCGCGGCCTTCGCCGACCTGGCTGCCTCGCTTGAGGAGCGCACCGCCTGCCGGACAGCCGTTCCCAGCGTTTCCGTACGCTGCACCGCCCCCAGCGAAGCCTCGAGGGTCTTCGCCACGGCACTCCCGGGCCTCGCGCCCAGTGTGCGCGCCAGGTCCGCCGCAGGGACCGGGGCCCCCGTATAGGCTCGCCAGTCCGCCGCAGGCGACGAGGAACCCGCCATGCTGGTGAGGGAGTCAAACAGGCCCCCGTGGGCGGCCCGCAGGTCGGAGGGCAGCGACATTGCGTCACGCAGCAGCGACGCCGAATCGGCGTAGAGGTCGCGCCAGCCCGAGCCCAGCTGGGTGACGATGCTGCCCACCGAGGTCACCTTGCCCTCGATCCGGTCCTTCATCCCGCGGATGTCGCCGATCGTGTCGGTCAGTTGGTCGAAGCGCTTTTCCGCTTCCGCAACCAGGCTCGCCGTGTTTGAGACGAGGGTGGCCATTTGGGCGATTTGCAGCAGGGACCCGATGATCGCCTTGCCCGGTCGCGCCATTGCCAGAGCCAGCACCGCGCACGCCGCGACGGCCAGGGTCCTTCTTCCCGTGAGAACTCGCATGATTGCCTCCCTTCGCTACCTCTCCAATTCGCCTCGCGGCACCAGCACGTCCGCAGTGAAGTACACGCGGACCCGGTGGCCTGCCCGGATCGTCACCGTCGGCAGCCGGTTCAGGAACCGTTCCGTGATCGCCATGCCCTGCTGCGCCATGCTTGCCCCGGCCCCGGCGCGGATCCGCTCGCCCGCCGGCCCGTGGACGCTCGTGTTCTGCACCGTCAGCCCCGACAGCAGGCCTACGGCCGCCGCGGCCCCGAATACCGACTTGTAGTGGTTGTTGACCTGATCCTTGAGGCCGGTTTCGCCGACCTGGTTCAGGCCCCTGAACTGGTCCAGCGAGACGTACCGGCCGTCGGGCAGGATCAGCCGGTGGAACGCCACCCCCAGCCGTGCCTGGCCCCACTGCGAGACCGCCGAGGCCGTTCCCAGCACGCGGCTCCCGCGCGGCACCACGATCCTCTGCCGGTCCCGGGACCACATGTCGACCGCCACCATCGCGTTCGCCGGACCCGGGAAATCGCCGCGCAACTGGGTCACCAGCACGCATTCCAGGAACTCGCCCTCGTAGAGCCGCTCCCAGCCCTCGGGATCGCCCGGTTCCCGCAGCATCGGCGGAGCGTCGTCGGCGAGCCCCGACGGTCCGCGTGGCGGCGCGGATTCTGGGGCTGGCATTCCCGCACTGCCTCCCTGCAGCAGGGACCCGTATCGCTCGGGATTCTCAAGCGCCCGGGCCAGTCCCTCGTACACCCTCTCCGCGGCCGAACGCTGCTCGCCCGGGGGAGGCTCCGGGCGGCTCTGCCCTTCCTGCGCGGGCGGAGACTCGGCCTGGCGTTCCTCAGCAGCCAGCACGATCTGGGGTGCGCGCAGCGACTCGTAGCGCCGCCGCGCCTCCTGCTGGCGGATCTCCTCCGCCACCACGTCGAGTTCCTCGTACTCGCCCTCCGGCAGCAGCTGCGACGGCGGGAGCGTCCCGGCCGGATCCCGCATGTGGTCGCCAACCGCCTGCTGGAGAGCGCGCCGCCGCTTCTGGTCCCGCAGCCTGCGGTCCGCCGCTTGAAGGGCCTCCAGCCGCTCCTGCTCGTCAAGCTCCCGCAACGAGGCCTTCACGAACGTGTCCGCCTGGTTCATCACCTCCGGAGCCGGCGGCGGCTGCGCCTCGGCCGGGTTCGGAGGCGGCGGGGGAGCGTCAGCTTCCTGCTTCCATGTCGACCAGCCCACTGCCAGGATCAGCACGCCGCCCCCGCCGCAGACCAGCAGCTTCCGGGCGCTCGCCGGGATCGCTCCGGCAGGCTCCCGGATCCGGTTCACCCACCGGCTCACGGGAGATCCCTCGGCGGGTCGTAGCGCCACTTCAGACGCCGCTTGCCGACCTGCAGCCAGCCAGCCCCGACCACGTGCCGCGCCACGTACAGCCCGTCCTCGTAGTCGAACGCCACCATCGCGGGAAGCCCCTCCTTCTCCTCGTACAGCGCGGGCGCCTCGGGGGCGTCCGAGAGCAGGTACGTGAAGCGCTGGTCGTTCCACATCGCGCGCACGTGCCAGGGGGCGGCGGCCGCCTCGCCGGGCAGCCGGTAGTCGAACCGCAGCGTCCCCGGGTACCGCCGCCGGAAGTCCTCGATCCCTTGCTCAAGCAGTTCCTGCGCCGTCCGCTTCGCCTCCCGGGCCTGGTCCCGCGCCAGCTCGGCCTGGCGCTCGTAGTCCGCCAGCTCGCTCGCGGCGACGAATCTCGGCGCCTCCAGCGGCGTCCCGATCAGGTCCGGCCCGTCCGCTTCGCGGTCCTGTCGGTGCAGATAGACCTTCAGGTCCGGCTCGCCTCCTTCGGCCGCCGTCAGCGTGTAGATGCGGCCCAGGTCGGTGATCAGGGCGACGTTCGTCCGGATGCCCTCCTTCATGGGCTTGAGCAATGCGACGTTCGACTTGCCCTCGAGCCCCCAGTACTCGCTGTCGCCGCAGACGAAAGTGAGGATGCTCTCGTCCTCCGGCACCACGATCACCGTCGTGTAGCGCACCTTGGTGGCGACCTCGACGACCGTGTCGTCGGTCACCTCCACGTGCCGGGCGGTCGCCGCCGTCAGGGCCGCGGCGGTCCACAGGACCGCGGCGGTCATCAATGACGGAAGTACCCTCGCTCCCGAGCCTCTCATTGCCTCTCTCCTCTCGCCAGCGCCTCGAGCGCTCCCTCCAGTCCCAGCTCCCCGATCGCCCGCTCGCGCTTCGCCGCGTCCGAAGGCGAGGACGTGAACAGCCAGTAGCTCCTCGGATCCACGCGCAGCTGCAGCGTCTCGGCCTCCTCGGGCCGACGCAGGTACAGCTCCTGCTTCGGCTGCAGCTTGCGGATCAGGTCCGTCTCCGAAGGCGCCAGCGCGAACACGCGCCCGTAGCGCTCCGCGTCCATCGACGGGTTCGGCAGGAACAGCTTGGTCGGCATGCTCTCCAGCAGCGCCTGCGCGTTCGAGCCCTCCGAGACGTCCACCGCCGACTGCGTCGCCAGGATCAGGGCCGCATTCCGCTTGCGCCAGGTCTTGCAGGCCTCCAGCAGGTAGCCCGCGATCTCCGGGTCCCGCAGGAACTTCCAGGCCTCGTCGACCACCAGGATCTTGAGCCGGTCGCGCTCGGCCTCGTCCTCGATCTGCGCGCTCAGCCGCTCGAGCACGTACTGCATCGAGGCCGTGGCCAGGTCGTCGTACTGCGCCGCGCCCGCCAGGTCCACGACCTGCCAGTCCGCCACCTGCAGGCTGTCCTCCGCCGTGTCGAAGATCGGCGCCCAGGGCCCGGTCCCGTGCCACCGGTCCAGCGCCGGCCGCATGCGCACCGGGAGGCTTGCCGCCAGCGTCCCCATCCGCCGGTCGCGCGGCGCGCGGCGGAACAGGTCCTCGACGCAAGCCCGGATCTCGGACGAATCGGCGCCGTCGGGACGGTAGCCGCCGATTCTGAGCAGCTGCGCGACCCAGCCCGCCAGGAACCGGTACGAGCGCTCCCCGGGCTCGAGCCCGAACGGGTTCAGCGCCGTGCCGGAATCCTCCGGCGAGAGAGCCAGGTACCCCCCGCGCGCCAGCTTGGTCAGCCAGCGGTAGCTGCCGCCCAGGTCCAGGACCGCCACCCGCGGGTTGTAGCGCAGGGCGTTCACCAGCAGGAAGTTGAGCAGGAAGCTCTTCCCGCTCCCCGTGCTGCCGAGGATCAGCGTGTGGCCGACGTCCGAGCCGCCGAACAGGTCGTAGTGGTAGGCGGTGCGCGCCCGCGTCTCCAGGACCGCCGTCGCCGGCCCGTCGAGGTGCCTGCTGCGCGGATGCCCGCGGGAAGGGCCGAACAGCGGCGCCAGCGCGCCGGCCGCTCCCGCCGACACGAACACCTTCCGCAGCTGCCGCGGGCGGGGCTGGCCCGGCAGCCGTGCGAAGTAGGCGCCCAGCTGGTTGTAGCGCTCGCGGATCAGCTTCGCGTCGACCTGCCCGAAGATCCGGTGCAGCTCGCCGAGCGAGCGTTTCGTCTCCTCCTCGTCGGCGCCGTGCAGGGCCAGGCACAGCGAGAGGTCGCCATAGGCGACGCCATCGTTCTCCAGCTCGGATCCGGCCACCGCGATGCGGTCCGCCTCGGTCGCCGCGGCGGCATCCACCATGCCGCCGCCCCCCGTCATCTGCGACACCGCCGAGTAGCGCTTCTGCCAGAAGTGACGCTGCGCCCGGCGCAGCCGCTTCCTCGCGCGGTCGCCCGAGTACGGAGCCCATTCCCAGCTCAGCTCCAGGGTGCGCGACGGGAGCTGCAGAACGTCCTCCAGCTGGTTCGCCCGCGCCTCGCTGGGCGGGGACAGCAGCGAGTGGAGCGAGACGGCCGAACCGTCCACGCGCAGGTGCGAGCGCTCCGCCTCGATCTCCGAAAGCGCCAGCGCCCACGACAGCGGAGGCGTGCCGCCGAAGCGCTGGCCGCGCGAGCGTCCCGGCGCGTTGACCAGCTCGCTGAGCACGTGCGAGCCCCTCTCTGGCCCGAGAACGTCCAGGGGTGTCAGGTCCCCTACCAGGCCTGCCGCGGCGTCCACCGCGTCGGCCATCTCGCGAGCCTCCCTCTCGATCTCGGACAGCGCCCACAACGAGACTGCCGACGAGGGGCCGAAGATCCGCATGGCCCGCTCCAGCGCCGAGGCCTTCTCGCGACGCTGCTTCAGCCGCGCGTCGCGCGACCACGCCACCACGACGTCCAGCGTCTGCAGCCGGGGCTCCAGGAACCGCCGGCGCCCCTCGAGGGCGACGCGGGCCAGGTCCGCGCGGGGCCCCTGCGCGGCCACGGCGGACGGGAAGTCGCTCGCCGGCCTGCGCAGCAGGTACAGGTACACCCGCGTCCGCGGCCCCGCCGCCGAGAGCAGGCGCACCCATCGCTCCAGCACGTGGTCGAGGTACTCGCCGGGTCGGCCGCTCGACTCGTAGGTTTCCATCGCCGCAAGCGTCACCAGCTCCCCGCCGACGGTCAGGCAGGTCCTGCCATCGCGCAGCCAGCCCCAGTAGGGGATCTCCTCGTGGAGCGGCGCGGCGTCCTCGTGCCGGCGCCGGGCGGCGGCCAGGTCCTTCGGCATCAGGCCGCAACCTCGACCGTCCGCGGGCGCGCGGCGGTCTTGCCGGGGTCGTAGCGGGCCCGGAAGCGGCTCGAGTTCGCCACGATCCGGAGCATCTCCGGATCGCGGTAGTGCGCCAGCAGGCCGAGCGCGTACAGCAGGCCGAACAGCAGCGCCGGACCGAAGAACGCCTTGAACAGGTTCAGCATCACCGCCGAGGCCGTCAGCGAGAGGATGAACCAGCGGCGCTCGACGCCGAGGATGGTCAGCGGCGCCGACAGCGCGACGATCGCCGTCCAGCGGCGAGTCCCCATCGCCATCGCTACAGCGTGGTCCCGAAGACCCAGTTGAGAAAGTTGGCGGCCAGCAGCATCAGGCCCGTCCCGAACAGCAGCGCGCCCAGCTTCTTCTTCGAGCCGCCGCCGTCGTCGAGGGCGTACATGGCACCGCCCAGAACGACCGCGATCAGGCTGATCCCCTGGGCGAAGATGCCCGTGAAGAACGTCCGCATCACGGTGATCCCCCTGGACCACGGGTCCGTCGGCGTGACGGCCCCCGCCAGCAGGGGTGCTGCCGAGAGGGCGAGGGCGGTGAGAACGCGCGCCGCGGGCGCCGCCCTGTTTCCGATTCGCATCCTGCGTGTCTGTTGCATCGACTGCTCCTGGCGCGCTCTGTGGCGCGCCGTTCCAGATTCGCGCCGCAGCCCCGGCCTGTCCACGCCGCCAGCGCGGACCGTCCCAATGAGGCGAGGTGCCGTTGCCGTCCGGGTCCGGAAACCGCATCCACGGGCGCCGGCCCCCGGGGCCGGGCATGCCTCTGGATACGAAGGCGGCCCGGATCGCGAAGCGGGTCCTCCCGCCAGCGCACTGTCCGGAAGCCGTTTGAGACCGCCGCAGCCCTCCCGGCCGCGCGTGAGCCTCCCGATCGCTGCCGGGGCCGGGAATCCGTGTGACCCGCGACTGCTCGCTTCTCGCTGCTGCGCCAGCAGCGGCGCCTGTGGTCCCGGTGGCAGCGGAGGGGCTGTCCGGCCTCGCGCGCGCAACCTACCGGCAAGACTACAGGTAACTACAGGGCCTACCGGCCCACTATATTGAGTGGGCGCGACCGAAGCGGCGCAGATCCGCGACCGAAGCGGCGCAAGGGGCGCGACCGAAGCGGCGCAAGGGCGCGACCGAACCGGCGCAGGAGCGCGACCGAACCGGCGCAAACCGGCGACGCGAAACTGTGGATAACTTGCTCGAAAAGAAGCGCGACCAAAGCGGCGCAAACTCCGGTATGCAACCGGGAGAAGCTCTTCGGCGAGAAAGCGCGACCGAAGCGGCGCAAACCGCTGCCCGCTAGCCGCGCTTCGCGTCCCAGCGTTCCGTGCGGCTCGCGACCGAGGGCGGTCCCGGATCCAGGACAACGCGCCGCTCGTCGGCCTCGATTCCCAGCGGTCCCGGCCAGACCTCCGTCACGCGCGCCAGCTGCTTGCGGAACTTCGCCCGGAAGTCCCGGGGGCGGGCGTACTCCGAACCGAACTGCGCCTCGACCAACGGCCAGCTGACGGTCACCGTGTACTTGAGTGACGCCATCCGGTAGCTGAGCCAGGCGTACAGGTCGAGCGCGAGCGGCGACGGGCGCAGCGTGCGCACGACGAACGGATCGAGGGGCACGGCCGACTTCGTGGCCTGCTCGAAGAACCGCTCGCCGAGGATGACCTCGCGGCCCTTCGGGCCCTTTTCCAGCCAGCGGTCGGCGATCACCAGATTCTCCCCCTGGTTGCCCAGCAGGGTCGTCGTCGTGAACGTCGTCGCGCAGAGGCGGTCCAGCTGGTTCCTGGCGCGGGTCGACTGGCCGCCCCGCCCGCCGCTGTTGGAGATGCGCATCCGCGCGAGCAGCTCGTTGATCGAGCGGCCGACGACGAATCGCCGGCTCCGGGTGCGCACGGCGCCGGTGGCGAGGTGGATCATGATAAGCCGGGCGTAGACGCCGTACGGCAGGCCGATCCGCTTCGGCGCGTGCAGGGTCGTCCGGATCTTGCCGTTGACCCGCGTGAACTCGGAGGCCTTGGGGTCGGTGTGCGGCAGCGTCGTCGCCACGAGGAAGCTCGGCAGGTACACCGGCTGCCGCTCCCACGGCGCGCACCCCGAGCGGGCCGCCGGCCGCGCCGGGGAAGGGCTCTGCGGCCGTGAAGGGCCGTTTCTGACGTGCGCGACCGCGAACGACAGGCCCGCGGCGAGGCGCTCCCCGCGCAGCTTGTGGTCGAGTCGCACCATCGCCTCGCTGCAGCGCGCGAGCCGGGCCTCGACCTCGGACGGATAGGTGAGCAGCACCCGGTCGTCGACATCGATCGCGACCGGGCGCTGGCGGCGCAGCCACTCGATCTGGCCCTCCCGCACGTCGGGTTCGCGGGCCAGCGCCTCGACGGCCTTCCCGAAGGCGATCTGGGCCTGTCCGCGCGAGGGATGGCGGTCGGTGTTGGACGGTTTCGGCAAGGCAGCCTCCTGGCTGCCCGGCGCCTAGCGTCCAGATTCGGGGCTTGTGCCGCCTCCGATGCGCACGCCCAGATATGGTGGTGTCAACAAACACAACATATAGTGCTTACTGGGCGTAAGTAATACATCCAGTAGCGATGACGCAATCCGGTACCCCCTTGGCGATGTAACCCCGTCCCCGTCGCTTGCTGTCCCGGAACGCAGATTCGATTGCTCCTGGTGTCCGGCACGCAATCGGCTCGCGCGATCAACCGCAGCTCAATCAGCATTCGTGGCCGGTCGCTTGCTCGCCCCGGAGCGATGAATCTGGGTGGCTGCGGCGAGCCGAATTCCGGTAAGGCGATCCCCGCCAGGTGTGCGACTACGGCACCAACGAAGACCTCGGCGCTTTGTGCTCGGAGAACGGGGAAATCCTGCTCCGACCGCCTCCTGCAACCTCTCGACAGCCAGTCCTCCCTCCGACAAAGTGGATGTCATGGCGAAGGACCCGGACCCGCGCGATTACCCTCCGGGATGCGCGTTGCAGTGGATGCCCCTGGAACGGCTCGATGAGGGCATCGAGGCTCGGGAGGTCCGCTCGAACGGCCGGCCCGCGGGCTTGGTCGTGCAGGCGTTTCGCGAGCCGCCTCGGAAGACGGTACTGCTCGGACCGATCGAACAGGTCCTGAGGGAGCCGCAGGCTTGGCTGGACGGTCTGGAGTTTGACTCGGCCGTGGAACGAGTCAATGCCGCGATCCAGAAGGTCCCGCCGGACCGACTTGAGGAGGCCCTCGCCGCCTGGGAAGGATCGGACATTCCCCCGGAACCCTGAGAAGCGCGTTGCGGGCGACCGGGAATGCATCCGTCGGCACCCCAACTCCACTCGCGCGGAGAAGGCCCGATCCGTTCCGGTGCCCCCGCTTCGCCAACCCGTTCATTTACTACATCAGTCCCCTGTCTGCCTGACTCTTCGCAATACGGTAGGAAGTGGCCGCGTCACCGCCACGAACGTCGCAATCGTGCGGAGAGCCGTGTCCCATCCTCCAGGCTGGCCCTCAGGATTCGGCTCGAGTTCGGATATGCAGCCAACCCGGCGCTGATCAGAATTCCGGGTTCGGACCCCGGCCAGCCAGGGTTGCGGAAAATAGTGGCCGTACGGGGTGACGCTCGGAGACGCCGATTTGAGAACATAAGTGATAGAAAGTGTCACGAAAGCGCTTCTGAAACGGCCTGGCGCGATTCCGGGGGTGGTGGCACGATGAGGACATGAACGTCGGCTACGCAAGGCTCTCGAAAGCGGGCGAGGACCATGTCTGCCAGATACGAGCGCTGCAAGAACGAGGCTGCGAGAGGATTTTCGCTGATCGATGCTCGTGCCGTCGAGAGAAACGTCCCCAACTGGACGCGGCGTTCAATGCCCTTCGCACGAACGACACGCTCGTGGTCTGGAGGTTCGACCGGCTGGCTTGGTCGCTCACGCAGCTGGTCGCCCTCGCAGGGGAACTGGAGCGCCGCCAATGCCAGCTGGTGTCCCTGACGGAAGCCATCGACACCACCTCGGCGGAAGGCCACCTCGTGTTCGTGATCTTCCGCGCAATGGCCCGATTCGAAGCCGACCGCAGCCGGGAACGGACGGCCAATGCGCACTTGGTGGCGCGGGCGACAGGGACGCGCCTCGGGCGCCCCTCGCCGTTCCACGACAGGGCGAACGTCCAAGTGGCCCAGAAGCTGCTGGCGGATCCGAGCATTCCCGCTGCCGAGGTCGCCCGGCGATTCGGTGTCAGCAGGAACACGCTTTACCGCTGGTTTCCCGGAGGGGCACCCGAAGCCTACACCGGACATCTCGAAGTGGGGCCTGCGTGAACCTGTCAGACGGGTGCGAAGCCTTCCTGCGGGACGCTGAGTCGCGAAACCTGAAACGGTCCACTGTCCGGAACTACAGGTCGATGCTCGCACTGCTCTGCGCCTTCGCGGAGGAACGTGCGATGACCGACGTCTCCGATCTCGATTCCGCGACATTGCGCGAATGGCGCGCGTCGTGGACTCTCAAGCCCTCGTCACAGCAGCTGCGCCTGATCCTGCTGAGGAAGTTCTTCGGCTTCGCGGTCGAGGAGGGATGGATCGCCGAGTCGCCGGCCGCGACGCTCAGGCCGCCGAAGAACAACGCTCCTCCGACGATGCCGCTGACCCGCGACGAGGTCCGTGCCATGTTCGCAGCGGCGGGGGACGCCACCCGGGAGCGAGCCCTGCTCATGCTCATGCGGTATTCGGGCCTGGCAATCCGCGACGCCGCGACGCTGCGCCACAACGCTGTGGAAGGGACGTCGCTCACTATACGGCGGGCCAAGAGCGGCGAGCTGGTGATCTGCGAGCTGCCCCGGCCGGTCGCGGACGACCTCCTGGAGCTGGGGCGCGGCCAGCACCACTTCTTCTGGACTGGCCGGTCCAAGCCCGCCACGGTGGCGAATTACTGGCGCCAGCGACTGGCGCAGGTTGCCGTCCGGGGCGGCGTGAAGGGCTTCCGCACGCACCGGCTCAGGGACACGTTCGCCGTCGAGCTGCTGCTCGCCGACGTGTCGATCGAGGATGTCAGCATGCTGCTGGGCCACGGCAGCGTGCAAACCACGGAGCGGTACTACGCCCCGTGGGACCGGTCCCGGCGCGACCGCCTGGCGCGGATTGTGCGGGACGCCCACAAGCGGGACCCGCTGCTCAAGGAGCTGTACGAGGATTCTGCAACGAACTGGGCCTTGGCCGCAACGGCGGCCTAGGCCCCCCAGCCCGGCTCTAGAGACCAGATTCACTTCGAGCGCAATTCCATGATTTCAAGCGATATACTGGCTACGCCCAGTAGCCCGCACCAGCCGATCCTGCTTGAGAGCTTGGATGTTCAGTTCACCCTACGCTGCCAATTCACGAGGGCGGGCAACCCAGCTGGCGAGGTCACCTCTTCGGTTCTGGACGCGAAACGCCGGATACAACCGTCAGAAAGGGTGTCAACAGCCGCGCTTGGAGACCGCGAGCAAAGGTGATCCGAGCGGGACGCCGCGGCTGGATTTAGCGCTGGACCGGGGGTCGATTCTTCTGCCGCGCGCGCTGAGTTGGCAGAACTGCGATCGAATCTACTCTGTCGACTCGGTCTCCGGGTCCGTTCCGATTGACCGACGGCGCAAAACGGGTGCATGGTTAGGATCAGTAGGTCCCCGACGGACTCGCCGAAAAGGCCCCGGCGGGGTATTTTCTTGCCCACCGAACCCTCTAAGGAGCGGTGTGTCTCATTCATAGATGGTCATAACCTGTTCCGGCACGCGAAAGACGCATTTGGCCACCATCATCCGAACGATGATCCAAAGAAGCTAGCTCGCACGGTCTGCTTGCATCACGGCTGGCTTCATCGAGGTGTTCGGTTCTATACCGGCACTCCGAGTGTTAAGTGGGATCCGAAGTGGCACGGATACTGGACCCGTCGCCTGACAGCGATTAGGAGGGCAGGTATCGTCGTCACCTCCCGTCCCCTTCGCTATCGGGTAGAGAAGGTTCCCCTGCCCCACGGATCCGTTCAGGAGATCCCAGACGCACGTGAAAAGGGAATCGACTTGAGGCTCGGCCTCGACGTGGTGCGAATGGCTCGGAACGGAGAGCTGGATGTGGTGCTGATCTTCAGCCAGGACCAGGACTTGGCGGAGATTGCTCTCGAAGTCCGTGACATTGCGCGGACCGCAGGCACCTGGCTGAAGGTGGTTTCCGCCTTTCGGCATGCTCCGCATGCGACGGCGACACGGGGAATCGACCGTACGGACTGGTTTCGGATGGACCGGAGTTTCTACGACGGGTGTCTCGATCCGAGGGACTATCGGCCCGGTCGCTGGCGGTAGCGAACCTCGCCGCTGGGCTGCTGCCGGTGGAGGGTTTGGCTGGCATCCGCAACTAGTTGAACTGAATGCACCACGCGCGATGCAAGAGGCGGTGCGCCCCCTGTAGTAGGGTCAAGGATCGCCCGCAGTAGGGGCAGCGATGGAGCCGGGATCGCATTGCTGACCTGGACTTCCGGGATGGATTAGCTGCCGGACTGCTGCTTATGGCCCTTAGGCTTCCCATGGTCCCGCGGTTAACTGAGAGGTTACGTTCGGTAACGTCGATCCTCCGCTATTAGGAGGTCGAGCGGCTCGGCCGACTTGGCAAGGCGGGCATACATCGCGTGGTCGCGGTCCTCGATGGCCTGCTCGTGATTGCCAAACCCGGACTTGGCGCGGCAGCGGCCGAGATAGGCCGCGCTATTCTGGGGGTCGCACTGGATTGCCCTGTCGTAGTCGACGACGGCTTCCTCGTAGCGGTCCAATGAAGTGCGGGCCCTGGCCCGCTCGAAGTACAGCCCGGAATTGACCGGGGTCGAGGCGGATCGCCTCGGCCCAATGGGCGAGCGATTCCTCGAGCCGCTGCGGATCGGACTCGTTGGGGCCGAGGATGACGGCGTCCTCGGCGAGCGCGGAGCGGGCGTCGGGATCGTGGTTCCGGTCACCAGCCTGCACGGGCGGATTCTACAGGTGCTAGGCGGGGGCCGGGCTAGTACCACCACGCGCTAGCCTGTCAATTGTTCTCGTAGCTGCGGATGCTCTTCCCGTCCTTGTAGACAATGGTTTTGGTGATGCCGCTAGGCCAGCGCGCGACCCAAGGTCCGTCTTTTTCGCCCCTGACGTAGTTCCCTTCCTGCGTGAAGCCGTTCGCGCTGCGCTCATAGTAGCGTCCGTGCCGGACGCCATTTACGTAGGGCGTTTCCCAAGTCTTGCCACTTGAGCTGCGTCCCCTCCAGACGCCGTGCTCCTCACCCCTGACGTAGGCCCCTTCTGCCACAGCCCCGCTCGCATAGTGACTTGTCCAATGACCTTCCCGCCAGCCGTCCACATACGGTCCTTCCTCGGTGGCTCCGTCTGGCCAGCGAATTGTCCAGCGACCTTGCCGCGTTCCGTCCGCGTAGGGCCCGTTTTCGATCACGTCGTTTGTCAGGCGATGCGTCCAGCGTTCCTGCTGCTTCCCTGAGCGGATGAGTCCCTCTGCCTCTTGGGAACCGGTTTCCCCGTTGGCGTACTCGATCCTCTCGACCAGAATTCCCGTCCCGGTCGCCAGGCCACTAGAGCACTCGCCGCCCCATTCGAGGACTTCAAACGTGTACAGGTCTCGCCATAGGTAACAATTCGGAGGATTGGCAAGCTTCAACCAGCATGAGTCAAGGAAGTCGGCATCTTCGCAATCCGGTTCCGGCGGGAACGGCAAAGGGGGCGGTTCCGGCTCGAACGCCGCCGGTTCGGACGAGGGCTCACTTGGTGCCCTCACCGCGCCGAACTGGAAATCGAGCTGCCAGTTGCGGATAAGCGGCTGCTGGCCGTCGATGGCCAGCACGTACAGGGTTTCGCGTGCCTCGCCGCCGACTTCCATCCCGCTCGTACGCTGGATCGTCTCGAAGCTGCCCGCCCACTGCACGGGCCCGGGGTACTGCCCCAGTCCCGTCCAGTTCGTGCAGGGCGGCCACTCGGCCTCAATCTGGAAGTGCGCCGTGAGGCTGGACAGCGCCTTGCCGGATGCGTTCAGCGCTCCGTAGTCAAGGCGCCACACGTGCAGGGGCCGGCCGTGGTTGGCCTTCGTCGCCTCGTAGGTCTCGGGAGACTCGTTCTCGGCGAGAACCTGGCAGGTGGCGGCGTTGCGGCCCACGAGGCGCACCGTGCCCTCGAGGCTGACGCCCCGCTCCTCGTACAGAGTGGCGGCGGCTGCAGGAACGGTAGCGACTGCGAGCGCGGCGATGAGGGTCCGGACCATGGCAGAACCAGCATATGTACGCGGGCAGACGGGGTCGCTGCCAGAAGTCGACGTCGGGGCTCGCGGGGGCGGCCATGATCAAGCCGATGATCGTGCCGAGAATCATCCAGCCGAGAGGGTTCCAGGCCTCGGGCCTCATGGCTGTTTCCAGGGATGTTGTCGTCCCAAGATCCTCCCGCCCCACACACTTCCTGAACAGTTTCGCCCGTCCGCCACGGCCGAAAAGTTAACCCCAGCCCCGCAAGGGATTGTCCGCCCCGATCCTGTTCAGCGAGGGGGGCCAATCCGGTTCAGACGAGGGACGATTCCCGGTCAACCCGGCCCTTTCCCCGAACGAGCGCCCGGCGAACGAACCACAGGCCCCTGAAGGGGGGCTCGCCATGCTGACGGGCCGTTCGGCGATCGCCGCGGGAGCGGGTGCGGCCGCTTGGTACCTGCACCCTGAATTCGCTCCCTGGCCGCCCTCCGGCGCGGTTCCGATCCTCGACCTCATCTAGCTGCGCAACCGGGGCCTACCAGCTGTTTTCGGGCATCGAGGTGGCTGGCACCGCTCGCGACCGGTTCTTTGCTACGGGTAGCTAGGGAGGTATCGATACTACCGACACCATGAATAGCGTGCCGCGCAACCCCGCCCTCAAGGTCCGCTTCCCCGTCGCGAACTTCGAGCGCCTCGACGCCCTGCGCCGGACACTCAGGGAGGTCGCGACGCCCCGAAATCGAGCGCGTCGTCGCACCAAGCGATATCGCCGGGGTTCTCCGCGTAGCGGTCCCCGCTTGCCGTCGCCCGCGGCGCGTGTTCCCACTCCTCCTACCTCAACTTGTGCTTTCCGAGCTAGAAGTCCTTGCTGATCCGGACCTGCGTGACCGGCCGCTCGTCGAGTGCCGCGTCTCCGCCAGGTAGCGCATCGTCTCCCGCTTCAGGGATAACGAAGGCCAGAAATTGGGCTCGGTGGATCGCAGCTAGCCTGCGCTGCGAAATCGCATCTGTCGTAAAGTAGCAGGTGCCGCAGCGGCAACCGAGCCGAGGAGCTTCTCGATTGACCGGCGCTGGGAATCATGGAGCGGGGCAGGGTTCTGCGACCCAGCCCAGTATGTATGTGGTTTCCGGCAGAAGGCCGAGGGCTATCCAGGCAAGGGGGCCGACACCGCAATGACCTCTGCTACGAGTGGAGCGAGGAATGCACCGAATACTCGACTCGCGCTGGCGGCGGCCCTGCTAGCCGCGACCACGCAGGGGGAGGTTCTTTACGAGAAGGAAGGTGTGGCACTGTCCGGCTCGGTCCGAATGATCCACCGCGAGGCCGCAATCTGCCAGGTCCTTGAGGAATCCGAAAGCCGGGAAGCCTACGAGCAGACCAAGGCGAACCACGGCCGGCCGCTGCACGTGTGGCGCCTGGACTACAGCGCCCTGAACGGGTCCGGCCAGCCGCTGTCCGGTCTGACGGCGCACTTCCAGATCGAGGCGCAGTGGCCGCCGTGCACGAACTGGACCGGACTGGGCCAGTATCCCGGGCCTGTGCAGTGGGCCGGCAGCTTCGAGACAATCCAGCGGCCGTCAGGCATGCGACCGGGCGAGGAAGCCGCCGCGACGGCCTACGTGCTCGCGTTCGACGGGCAGCCGCCAAAATTTGGCCGACGGCAGGTGACGTACCGCTTTGGGGCGGCGACTCCGCCCGCCCCGGAGGTCTCGGAAGCCTCGCGGGTTCGTTCGCCGGCGCCGGCTACGGCGGTTCAGCCAGCGCAGCGACCCGTGGTTCGGCAGCCAACTTGCCCGGGAATGGAGCTGATGGAGCCCTGCTGGCGGGAGCTCGACAACGAGCCTGGATGCTACCTGTGGGACGTTGCCGTCCCCAATCAGCACGTGGTCTGGGATGGCGACTGCGTCAGCGGCCTGGTGAGCGGAGCGGGAACCCTGAGGGAGACCTGGCGTTGGGCCGGTGGCGGCGCCGGCTGGTACGAGGAGAGCGGGGTGATGCGAGACGGCAAGCGGCATGGCCGCTGGGAGGGGCGTGGTGACCAGGGGAGCGGCGAAGGCGAGTACGTCGACGGCCAGCAGGAAGGCCGTTGGGTCCATCGCTACCATCCGGCGAACGTCCCCTCGGACTCGCATCACGTTGAAGAAGGGCAGTACTTGAATGGCAAGAAGGAAGGGCTCTGGGTACTGCGCTGGAACACGGGCGAGCGGAAGGAAATCCCGTACAGGAACGGTTTGCGGCACGGCCGCCAGCACAATTACGACTCATCCGGAAGGCTCGAACGCACTTACGTTTTCGTGAACGACGAGATGCAGGACTGAAAATTAGGCACGATCTGAATGGCTTCCTGTGGGCCGCGCGGGTCTTCACGCTCCTCGGGGAGGCGGTGGGATTCGCGACCGCCCCACGCCGGGCCCGGGCGGCCAGATTTGGTTTGAGCACACAGGTCCTTGATTTCAGGGGATATACGGCCTATTTGCTGTAGCCTGCCTATAGTTTCCGCAGGGGTGATGCCCGTGCGGTTTCGTAGTTGCCAGGGAGGTTGCAAACGGAAGCCAGGATTCTCCGCCGCCGAGAGGTCGAGCGGCTAACCCGATTGAGCAAGGCGAGCATCTATCGAAAGATGCAGGAAGGAGATTTCCCACTGCCGCTAAAGTTGGGCGAGCGAGCGGTCGCTTGGCGTGCGGACGAGATCCAAGACTGGATCGCGAGCCGCCCCCGTGCACTTGGCGAGTCCAAGATGCGCCCGAAGCCCCAGTGATCTAGCGGCTTTCGCTCTTGGCGGTGGGCTGACTCAAGAGGGCGGGGCCGGAAACCTTGCGGCGTCCCGGCCCACTTCCAAGGCCTCAGTAATGTGTCCGGGATCTGATCGCTAGGGAAACCTCGACGGATTCGCAGGAAATGAAGGGCCGTGAGCCCTATCACAACTTACGTGAGCAAGGAGCACACATCAGGTTCTCCGGTGGTCGCTGATCAACGGATAGCGTCAAACTCGTCCTCCGGCACGTCGACTTGTCTCCCAAGTAGAGTTTGGATCCTAGGGTCGGGCTAGACCGAGCGTCAGGTTCTTAGAAGATCGACCGCGCTGCCGAGGGGTGCTACCAACCCGCACCTGCCAGTCCCCTGTCTCCGCTCGTGTCCATCCTGAGAGCTGGGAGACCCATACTAGAACGCGAATTCACGTCGACCACGCCTGACTGCCGGAAGATAGCGGCTCGGCAGAGCCGCAGATGTGGGCCGGTCGTCATTAAGCTAGCCGTTTCACCATCTTCGCTATTTGATCATCTCGGGAACATCGAGTCCCGACTCAGGTGCCGGATCGCCTGAACCCGCTCTCAAGCACTGCCGCCCTTCGATGACAAGTTTGCAAGAAGCGAAGGTATAGAAAATCCAGCCGATTGAAGCGGCTCGCGCCGGTTTGGTCGCGCCTTCTCACCAACACAAACTCGAATTCTGTCGCCACGTTTTTCGGCGGACTCGTAGCGACGTGCGCGCCGGTTTGTCTGCAATGCTCAATAAACTGACCACCCACCAGATGCGAGACGTTGGCCGCAGCCTCTGCCGACACGACCAACCCTGCGTCTCTTGTCACGTGAAGGATCCATCCGTTTCAGTTTCGACTTTTCAGGCTCAATCAGGCTTGTCTCCAAACGAATGATGCTGCTGCGAATCGATCCTCTGCATTTGACTCTTTCTTGGCAATGTCGATGCGATCGTATCCCAAAAAAGGCAGATGTTCGCTCTCGTGGGTCTGCTTCCTATAACGATGCGTGCCAGTGACTTCGGGAGCCTCGCTGCACCCGCCTAGCTCCTCGGTCTTGCTGTATCAGTTGCGCTCGTTCACGTAGATTGATCCGCGTTAGCTTTTAGGGAAAAGAATGCGGTGCAACCAACAACTTGGTGCCTACGAGTTCTCATGCTATACTAGTGACTGTCATCGATTCTCGTCGCCCGACGTGATTCTTCCACGACGGCTACAGCGCAACAACGTAGTCCTATTCATTCCAATGCAGACTGCGAACCGTCACCGACATAGGAATGAGGATTTCGAACGGCCTCCTATTCTAAGATTGGTCGCTTTGCTCATCATGATGGCAGCTTCTGCTCCATCTGCGTATTCACAGGACCTTCACTGCAAGGGCTCCTCTGTCGATGCTGATTATAGAAAATGGGAATGCACAGTAACCGGTCTTGAATCGAGGGCTGACGTCACACTGAGGATTGAAATCCCTAAATCAGTCCTAGTCGCTCCAGCACCTAGTGCTCAATTCACGTTGCGGCGAGAGATCCTAGGCACCGGCAATCTAAGGCAGATCAAATTTCTTCCGCCTCCGGATGAGAATGTCTTCAAGGATAACTCAGCCAAGTTCACGCTGACTGCTGCTAAGCGCGAAGTATCGGCCGGTATCATCGATTGGACCATTGAGGGTAAAGAGATCAATACTAGAGGTAGAACACCCGGTCCAGCTGTTGTGTATGATCCCAGTATCATTCGCCCCGTTTTTGCTGTTAATAATACATGGAGGCGAGACGACGAGATCGATTTCAAAGTCGAAAACAATATACTGTTGATTGAGAATGATAGCAGTCTACGGCCCTCGGCTGTTGCCGGGATCTTGGTAAATATTCTAGAGTTTCAAGGTATTGGCCCCAAGAAGTTGAATGAAAGAAAGACTCTGGATTTCTTACTATCTCTTGAGTTCTCTACTGCCTCTTCTGAGAGCATCGATGGTTTTGTATTTGGCCTTGGACTTGGTCTGAATCGATATCTCGAAATCGTCGGCGGAGTTTCTGTGCGCACGGGACTGGAAATAAGTCCGGGATTTATGAGAGCAGCACGGCAGCTGGCACAAGATGTAGCGAATCTACCTGACTTAGAAGAGTATGCAGAACTCAAGTCTAAGTTCAAGCGCTTTGAGAACGTGAATACCGAACAGAACCTAGATGGATTTCCAACGATAAGTCCGATCAATAACAAATCTATTTTTCCCGGAAATCCGCTCATAAATAGCACCAATACTGCGTTAATATTGGGCGTAGCTCTTCCGGTTGATATATTCAATTTGATTCGTGGACAATGATTAATGAACATGTACGGTCAAATCCTTATCTAGGTGCCACCTAATCGACGGCTTGGATTCGATCATAATCCAGGCGTCGTCAAGGGACTCTCTTGTCGGCAGATACCAATTTCAGTCTCCCCAATGCGGTTAAGGCGATTCGCGAATTTGCGTAGGAGCCAATGCTCGCTCTCCGATTCCATACTTGTCGGGTTATCGATCGCTGTGGCTAGCTGACACCAGCAGCCGGACCTGCCACTGCAACAATACCGCGTCCACCCAGTCCTGGAGGACTGGCTGGCTCGGACAACGCACTCCCGCTTCGTAGTGCCTCCGTGAGGCCTCAACGAAGCAGTACGAACCCAGCTTCCTCATCGGTGCCGGCCACGCCGTCCGATAGCAAGCGCAGCCGCACCGCCGAAACTCCAGCATGCCTTGCATCAGCGTCAGTTCCTTCGTCCGCCGCGTGACATGCCATTCGTTCGCAGGGAAGTGCTCCTGGATTTGCTCGAACTAATCCTCGCTCACCAAGGTTGGCGCTGGAATCTCGGTCCACTCCTCGCTTGGACGCTCGAGCCCGCCCGTCTGTCAATGACAAACGAAAATTGCGCACTTCTGACAAACGAAAATTGCACACATTGGGGGGGAGATCCGCCGCGGGTTTTGCGGACATCCCCCCTCTGTTGCGATAGGGCTGGGGGTGGGCGGCGGAGGGAGCGGAGCGACCGGAGCCGGCCGCCCCCAGTCGTGCGGTAGCCGTCATGCTTCCCTCCTGCGGGTCGGGCTGGCGTCGCTGTCCGCCCGTTGCATCGAACGCCACAGCTCCTGGTGAGCCCGCATCCGGTAGCTGTTGCCGCGGATGTTGACGATGTGGCAGTGGTGCAGCAGGCGGTCGATCAGGGCCGCCGCCATGACGTCGTCCCCGAGCACCGCCCCCCAGTCTTCGAAGCCCTTGTTGGAGGTCAGCACCGTCGAGGCCCGCTCGTGGCGCGCGTTGATCAGCTGGAAAAACAGGACCGCCCCGTCGCGGCTCACGGGCAGGTAGCCGATCTCATCGACGAGCAACAGCGCCGGATGGCTCAGCACGCGCAGGCGGCGCGCCAGCTGGCCTGCCGCGCGGGCCTGCTCCAACGACTCGACCAGGCTCGCCAGTGTGCCGTAGTAGACCCGGCGCCCGGACTCGGCCGCGGCCAGGGCCAGGCTGATCGCCAAGTGCGTCTTGCCCACTCCGGGCGGCCCCAGGAGGCAAACGTTCTCCTTGCGGGTCAGGAACCCGAGCTCGTGCAGGCTCTCGATCTGCTCGCGCTTGATGCTCGGCTGGAAGGCGAAGTCGAACTGCGCCAGGGTCTTCACCGCCGGTAGCCGCGAGGCGCGCATGGCGGTCTCCAGGCGACGGTTGTTGCGCAGCGCGATCTGCGCGCCCAGCAACTGCTCGAGGGCCTCCCCGGCCGTCACCGCGCCGCTGTCCACCTGCGCCAGCACACCGTCCACCGCTTCCAGGGCGCCCGGCATCTTCAGGTCGGCCAGCATCGCCCGCAGCCGGTCGCGCCGCCCGTCGCCCGGCGCGCTCATCGCACCACCTCCGCATACACCCGCAGCGGCCGGCGCTCGACGGCCACCGGCGTCCGGGGCTGGACCCGGGCCGGGGCTGCCGGACGCGTCCAGGCCCCCATCCGCCGATAGGGACTCGCCGCCAACGGCCCCAGCGCCCACTGCTCGTCGCGCTCAAAGCGCTCCTGCGGACGCTCCCCGGTCGTGCCGTGCCGCCGCACGTTGGCGGTCTCCGCCAGCCACTGCTCCGCCTGCGCGTTCAGGTCCGCGTCACTGACGAACTGGCGGCCGTAGAAGAAACTCTGTCGCAGATAGCGGATCGGCCGTTCCACCTTGCCCTTCGTCCGGGCGCGGTAAGGCCGGCACGATCGCGGTCGGAAGCCCCAGTGCGCGGCGAACCGCAAGAACTCCGCGTTCAGCGCCAACTGCCCGCCCGCCAGGCGGTCGTCCGACACCACCACGGACCGCATTTGGTCGAACAGCAGTTCCTCCGGCACACCCCCAAAGCGCTTGAACGCGGCCTCCAGACCACCGCACAGCACCTCCATGGTCTGCCGCTGGAAAAACCGCAGCCACAGCAACCGCGAGTACCCCAACACCACCAGCAGCGCGTGTCGCTGGCCCCACGGCAGCCGGAAGTATCCGAAGTCCACCTGGCCCTGACGCCCCGGAGGCGTCTCGAACCGCACCACCGGATCCGCGGACTCCCGGGGCCGTACCCGGCGGACATAGTCCCGCACGCCGCCGTAGCTGCCCGCGTAGCCCGCCGCCCGCACCTCCGCGTACAGCCGCTGCGCCGTCAGCTTCGGATACACCTCCAGGCGCGCCTCGATGATCCCCTTGTACGGATCCAGCTTGTGCGCCACCGGTGCCCGCCGCGCATAGCCACCCGCTCCCGCGTGCAGCTCCCGGTCCAACTGACCGGACTCGATCCAGTAGTGGATCGTCCGCCGACTGAGTTGGAACCGTCGCGCCAGCTCGACCTTCGATACCCCTTGTTCCAGATAATGCTTCAGCAACATCTTCGTCTCCATGCCGTACATCTTTCCGCCCCTCCACTTGGCCTTGCCCACATGGTGGAGCAGCGGTCTACCCGCCGATGAAACGTGTGCAATTTTGGCTTGTCGAAAATGTGCAAATTAGCATTGACGCCAACACCGTCTACCAACTAGGGAATTTGCACGGCCCCTGCAATGGCCGCATGACGCTCTGCCCTGAGACCGTCCCCGTGCTGCCGTCGCACGCCCGCCAGCAATTGGCGGGATTGCTCAACATGCCCTAGATCATCGATCAGTTCCCGCGCATCTTCCTGGCGCGTGTTGGACTACCTGTCCGTTAGTCTGCGGGCGATCTCCCTCATACTGAGCTGGTCCAGGTTGTGACGGTCGAACATTTCACGCTGTACCTCGGGCTCCTCTGCTCAGCACGTCGAAGTGTGCCTCAACTCCCTCGCTCTCCTTCACTTAGCGGTATTCGCAAGGGGTCCTCCTCGGGACACGCCTACGCATCAGTTCGACGGCGTGCCGGAGTTCCCAGAATAGATGTTCCGATCAAACAGAACCTATTTCGCGTCTCCGAAGTCAAGCGACGGTGTGTGGGCCTCTGCAGTTCGTTCACGCGATTGTGCGACGTCAATTTGTCGCGCGTTGAGAATGTCGCCAAATCTCTCCGGGACTGCGTGGATCCGTGGGAGAATGTTGGAGGAGCGGTGACCGGGTAGATTCCGCCAAATCGCCGCAAGGACTGATCGCGAGTTCGATTACAACGCCCGGGCAGAGTTTCTCCTGGTGGCCCGGGTCTGTCGAAGAGGAGAGAGGCGCGAGACACCTACGGAGGACATCGTGTGGAATAGGAAACGGACCATTGGAGCCTTCGCTGTCGCATTCGTCGGCGCAATTGCTGGCATCTGGTACTTGGATTCACTCATGCTGGACGAAATGTTCATGTCCTCGGAAGCTCCGCTAGACTCGGAAGATTCGGTCATCGGGATGCTACTTGACGATACGATCAGCGTCATTGATTCCGAGTGGTACGACGCAGGACTGATCGTACCGGATTACGACACAGTCAGATCACTGCTATCCTCTGGAAAATCCGACATTGAGTTGCAGAGGGCGAGTTTGCAAAACGTTCTGGCGAAACTCATGGCATCATCGGGCGATTCCGCTTGGCAGTTCGGTTGGACTCGCTATTGGTTCGACGAGTGTGTCCGGCTCGTGAGACAGGGACAGATCGCAACGGACCAAGGAGGCTTTGAGATCTGCGGACGAGAGCGAGTCTATTACGAATCCACCCAATCGACAAAAGCGGATTCGGAATCAAGGCTGGTCGGTGGGGTAGTGGGAATCGCCTGCGTCACGCGGCAACGGGTCTACGTGGAAGTCGATCATCGATTCCGTAGCGTCCTTGAGGATAATTCCAAGTTTGGAAAGAGCCAACTCGACCTCTTGTTCTCACCGAAACATGTCCGGAATCTGAGACAGTTTCTTGCGAACAACGGAATGGATCCTGATGCGTACAGCTTCGACTCGTGGCGAGAAAAGCGAGCGAAAGGCTCGCTGCAATGTGTTCTCGCTACATCGAGTTCGGAAGACGGTCGACACTTTGTGGACATTGATATAGACGAGTGGAATCCATACGCCGATGTGATCGGGCTAAAAAATCACCAGAGCCAAAACACGGACCACTTGGCGCTCCAAGACGAAGGTTATTTCTTGAATCAGAACAATTATGAGGTGAGAGATCTCTTGGTTTGGATCCGGAGAACGTATGGAAATAGGAGTACGCTTTGACGTTGCACAAAGTCGAGATCAGGGAGCGCCGAAAACCATCTTTATCCGCGTCCTTCTGCTATATTTGACAGTGACATGCCGATCTGGTTTAGCCAATAAAGACCGTTTAGTCTCGAGTCTTGGACTCTTTCTTAGAGCTAAGAGTGAATCGACTATGTCAGTGTTCCTAGTAGGCTTTCCAAGGATAGACTGCCCTGTGATAAGATTCCGTTTCCCTGAACGAATCAATTCAAGTTTGGATTGTTTGGATGAGCTGGAATCTAGACTCCAGCCTAACGCTGTATTGACTGCGCCAATATAGGGTCTCGACGATTGCCGTGCGTCGTCTGACGACTATGATTGTGAATGCGAGTTCTATCCCGCCCAAGTGCTGGCTCCAAGGTGAAGACCGGTTTGATTTCTACGCCGAGTCTCTTGAGCTCCAATTCAAGTTGCTCGTGGGCAGTTACGACGGCGACATCGACACTCGGGTTCTGGCTGAACGCCTTGTCTCGATCCAATAGCGGTTTGATTCGATTGGTCTTCATGTTAGAAGTACCCCCTTGTATGGACGAAGGAAAATAACTGTTCGCGACTCATGTAATCCTTCAGTAACTCGAAATAAGTCCTCACATACCTGTGCAGGTTCGAATTGCCTGAGAGGTCTTCAATCTGCAGGCCGACCTCGTCGCGTAAGGTCCTTATGTCGATTCCGCGTGCGTGGGAATGCCACCTAGCAGTTTCGTTGAGCAGAGCTGCAATCTTTTCTGCTCGTTTCACTCTCATCTCATCAGTGACCGGTTTCTTTCTCGTTTCAGTATTCTTCCAACCCTTGAATTTATATGTTGAGAGCCACTTAACAAGCAGTTCTATGGATAGCTCGCGCGCCTGCTCAAACTGGTATAATTCACCGAGGTCGAGTTTGCTTACGAGAGCATATTCTGCCGTACTGAGGCTACTAGTGCTCGCCTTTTCGTTGAGACGTTCGAACTGATTCAAATAAGCAAGTGCAGGAACTAGTTTCCCGTCTCTTTCGATCTGGGGATCGATTGGTCCCAAACAAGAGAAATAATCCATCACGATCCGGTCTGCGCTCAAAGCGAATATCGTGCCGGCAGACATTGCACGGTCTGGTACGATGACGACAACTTCATCATAGGCCCACCTGAGAGTCGTAACAATCCGTTCCACAACTTCGACAATTCCTCCAGGGGTGTCGAGGATCACGGCTATTGAACGCTTTTTGGGGGAGAGCTTATCTATTGCGTCTCGTATGCGAAGGTCGAGTCCAGGCACTATCGGACTGACGACAGCAACGACATCTGCATCCAGTTCGGCACCGATGGTATCAATGTGAGTGTCCAACTCATCCTTGATATGTGTGTCGACCGGTCTCATCTAGTTTCACTTGGCAACGCGAAGTTTGAAGATGTTGATCCGAGGCATCAAGTAGTCACGACTGAAATCCGTGATGCCGAATTCAGGCGACACATCGGATCTCCGAACTCTGTCTTCTAAGTGTATGTCATCAATGGTTCGTAGAACTTGCTACTGGTTACTGTCAATGGATAATTCGTTCCCGAGCTGAGTCCTGGTCTAGGCGAGAACTTGCTCCCTCCTATTCAAACCCTGATGGCTGTAGACCGCAATGCGGTCCGCGTCCTGTTGTCCTTGTCGACTTCGCTGAGACATTGACAGTAGCAGGTTTCCGTGACATCGGTACGATCGATTTGTGAATTGCTCCGAGATTGGAAGACGATCTCTGAGATCGCTCCCTCCAATCGTAGTCGGCTTGGATTCTGTCGCGCCACCCGGACGACCTGCCCTTTCGCCATGAAGCGCTGGTCGCTGTTCAGAAGCGTCCGTGCGATCCACGCCAGGAAGAGCGCAAGCCTTGACCTTGACGATCACGGCTCCCAATTTCCTAGTTTCCAGTATGCGCCACGGCCGCATTCTCAGCTAGTCCGGATGCTTAGCCATGGCTTACGACCCGACCACGTAGAGTATAGCGGAAGGGTTCGAACGTACGCTACTTCGCGTTTGCCAACAAATGCCCTCCGAGTGCTGATTTCCGTCTGTCAAATAGTCCTACGGCACCATCCCTCGGCAGGTCGTGCCACACTCCTCCGCTTTTTGAATCCTCATTGTCACCAACAGCTGTGATCGAGGCCATTGCCGTCTACGTGCCGATGCCTAGGATTTCGCTCAGCCGGTCTGCCAAGGATCGAATGAACCAGGTTTGATCATGGCGAAGTTGGAGGACCACCAAGAGCCTCTCATGAAGGACCGGGTGTTTCGCGAGGAATATGCGCGTGCACACGAGCAGAATGCGTTGGTGGAGGTGATGGTCAGTCCCCGCACAGCTGCTTGGACGAAGCAAGCGGAGTTGGTAGCGCGTATCGGTTCAACACAGCCGGCCATTGCACGGCTGGAAGGGGACAGGCTGTGGCCGCTGGTCAGGACCCTCTGCCGTCATGCCGAAGCAACCGGTATGCAGCTGACGTTGTTCGGGTTCGAGCGCACTGACGGTTGATGGGTCATCCTCACGCTGTGCCTCAGACACAAGGCATGGGTGGCGATATATGGTCTACCCGCCGTAGCCCGCAGGTCGTCGGTACCCGGGATCTTTCGCTCTTCACCTCGTCGTTGCATTCGCTCGCGATCTTATCGGATAGCTGCCGGACCACAGACGCCGCACCGCTGCTGACCCAAGTAGTCAATCGTTCAGAGCGCAGAGACTCAGGAATCTAGCGGTAGTTTACGGGCGGGCGAGAAGACACAGTCATAACATACTGATTCGATGGTGATTAGGCCGCAGGCGGCTGTATTACCCACTCTCGGTCTTGAGCAGTTTCTCCAGTTCCAGTGCGGACACCAGGGCCGCTTGTGTCAGGGTCTGCTTGGACGTGATGGTCGCCACCCGTGGCGGTCCCTTCTCCCCCAGCGGCGGATACAGCAGGTCGATGCGCTGGATCTGGCCCAGCTCGTGCTTGAGGCCTTCCATGGTCAGCGTCGGCCACGCCGCCCGCGCCTTGCGGTGCAGGTACTGCAACAGCGACACTCCCAGCAAGCAGTAGAACGCGTGCACCCGGATCTTGCTGTCGGTCCAGTGATGCAGCGGCCCCCAGCCCAGCCAGTCCCCGCCCTTCAGCCCCCGGAACACCCTCTCGGCGTGCTGCTGCCCGTTGTAGGCCGTCGCCACCTGGGCCGCGCTCCAGTCCAGCCGGCTGGTCACCAGCGTGGTCCGCCCGAAGCGCTCCGCCATCAGCCGGTGCAGCGCGTCGCTGTCGACTGTGAATTGCAGGTCCCAGCTGCGGTCCGCGCCCCGCCGCAGCTCGTAACGCAGCGCCTGCCCCACGAAATTCGGCTGCAGCCAGCGCTGGATCCGGTTGCGCAAGCCCCGTTCGGTGTGCCGGTCCTGGGGCTGGCTGATCTGCCGTGCCAGCGCCCGCAGCTTCTGGGCCGCCTTGGCCAGCGACGTGCCCACACTCTGGAACTGCTCGGCGGCGAAGCCGGCCGAATGCCGGATCACGCCCAGGTACTCGTCCCCGTGCACCAGCGTGCGCTCGGCGCCGGCCCGCAGGCCGGGCTCGCCCGCCACCGCCTCAAGTTGCTCGAGCGGGCGCGAGCGCAGCGCCGCCGGGGCCTGGTCCCAGGGCAGCGCCGCGATCCAGCCCAGCCGGCTGGCCTGCAGCTCGAGGGTGTTGGCCAGCGCCGCGGAGCCCTTGTCCAGCACCAGCGTGACGGTCTCGCGCGGGATGGCGGCCCCGTCCAGCAGGCGGGTGATGCGCCCGAGGCAGGCCGGCAGTTCGTCGCGGTCGGTGAGGTTGCCCGGGTAGACGTGGTGGCACAGGCCGAGGCCGTGCTCGCCGTCGAGAGCGTAGGAGAGGCCGATCTGGCGCAGGTCGTGGCGCTTCTGCTTGGAGTGACCGCGCTGGGCGAGCTGGTTGCGGGTGTTGGTGGTGGCGATCCAGGTCGGGAAGTTGGTGGTGTCGTAGGCCAGCACGCGCTGGCTGACGAGGTTGCGGCCGCGGAAGGCCTGCAGCAGGGCGAGCTGGGCTTGTTCGAGCTCGTCGGAGCGGGGTTGGGAGAGGGAGTCGCTGACGTCGATGGCGTCGAAGCGGTCCCAGAAGGCCTGGGAGGAGAAGAGCGCGGGGGAGAAGCCCCACAGGTCGGGGAGGACGGAGTGGCGGTACCAGTCGGCGACTTCGGTCTTGGGGCCGGGGGCGCAGATGCGGTGGAAGGCGGCGAGGAGGAGGAAATGGGGGAGGGAGGGGCCTTGGCGGGGAGCGGGCCAGACGGAGAGGAGGGCGTCGAGGGCGCCGGAGGATTGGGCGGCCTGCCAGAGGGCGGCGGGGAGGCCGGCATCGCGGGCGGAGGCCTGGAGGGGGACGGGAGCGGCCTTGTCTCGGACGAGCTGGGCGAGGCGCTCGGCGGTACCGAGGTAGGTTTGGTGGGTGATGCGGGGTTTGCCGTCGACGCGGGCGGAGGTGGCGACGTAGTAGTAGACCTGGTGGCCCTTTTTCTTGCGGATGATGGAAGCCATATAGGGTAATACTACAGCAGGATAATGGATATGTCAATCATTCACCAAGGAAGATAACCGAAATCCAATATAGGGTAATACATAACGCGAGGTGCATGCGGCTGTGCAACTGTAGTGGCTGCAATCACTTAGTGGGGCGCACCCCCGTGAGGGTGACGCTGGTTCAGTAAACTACCGCTAGGTCCTTGACGCTTGCGCACTCATAAGGCAGCAGTTGCAATTCTCTTCAGCGAATTATGTAAATCGGTTCCTTTGCCTAGCTGGACCTACCCCGCGAAGAACCCGTAGCGTCCCTGGTGGGGATTCTTCGTGAAAACTACCACGTTGCCCTGCTCCGAGACGAAGGCTGGCGGGCGCTGGTTCTCCACGACAATAACCTGCTGGTCTGACTTCATTCCCAAGAGGTACTCGTAGAACCGCTCCTTCAGATCCGTTCCGGTAAGGTCGTCCTCGTCTCCTTCTGGCTCCCAATACGCCAACAACGGCGAGTCCAACACCACGAACCCCGGGTGCGGCAGACCTCTGTCTAGGCAGAACTCCAACAACGCGATGTTCACAGCTGCATGGGTAATTGCCCTCAGCCCCTTCCCAGTGCTGCCTCTCCTCTTTCCGCCGATCTGGAAGTCCTTCTTGGCCTCGTCGAAGAACACCCGTCCCGCGTTTGGATAGTGCCAGTCCGACAGGATCCGCTGCACCGTCTGCGCGAACGAATCCAGCGTGGCGCTGCCAATTTCAGTTCGCGACTCCGGCGTCTCCTTCTCATCTTCCTCTGCTACCTCCAGTTCCCGACGTTGCCCCGCCAGCTTCTCTAGCTGCGTGAGTCTCTGAACTGACTGCAGAATTGCAATTCTCTTCGACGAAAGTTCGTTGTACGACGCTCTCTGCGAGATCACCGCCGGCGCAACCACTTCCGACACCCGCGAATCCAATTCGCCGTACTGCTCCTGTAGAGCGGGCAGCTCCGAGTCGATCTGCTCCCGCTCCCCCCGCAGCACGGCCACCGTCGCTCCCAGCTCCCGGTCCAGTTGGCGCACCTTCTCTATTTCCGCGTCGGCCGCCTCAACCAGCGCCTCCGTATTTCCGTCGCAATCCGACTCGAGATGCTGATCCTCGGGTTCGGCACCGCATAGGGGGCATGTATTTCGCTCCAAATGGACGAACATCGACCCGGACTCGTGAATCGCCTCTAGTCGCTTCAAGTCGCTCCGATAATGTCGACCAAGAAGGTCGAAACGGGACGATAGCTCGTCGATTTCGGCCATTCGCTCTCGACGTCTCCTTATCTCTCCAGCCACAGACGCCCGACGATGCAGTATCTCGTCCAGTCGTGCCTGAACCTCGACAAGCGCCTCGTTTTGCCGGCCAATCTCCCCTTCGACCGTTTCCAGCTGCTGTTTAAGCTTCCCTTGATCGAGGCCCTCGTCTCCAATGTCGCCTTCCAACTCCCCGATCATCTCGTCGAGCAACTCAAGCTTTCCCTCGACCGACTGACGCTTCATTCCAGCTTCCTTAGGTGATACGAGCGCACTATCGTCCGTGCCGGTCACCAGCAACTTGAAGACGGAGTATTCCGCCGTTGGTTGTGTGAATTGACCCGAGAGAAGCGGGGACCCGCGGCGCTGGATTTCCTCCTCGGTTACCACGCAAAGGCGAGCCAGATTCCGGAAGCTCAGGGAGGACGTCTCGCCGCGGCGGTTCTTGCGAAGTCTCTTGGATGTGAGACCGATTCGCGTGAGAAGTGCGTGGGACAGCGTATCTTCCCTTGCCGCGCTATGCTGCTGCTGCAGCGTCCGGCGCTCGGTCGTCGGTTCGTCCTCGAGCAGTTTCTCGTCGTACACCGAGAAGTGGCCGCCTTCGGTGCTTCGTTCCAATCCGAGCGTTGGCCAGCCCGCGCAGATGACCGGCATTCTGATGCGATCAAACCCCGACCGTTCAGGAATGTCCCTCAACGGCTGCTGCCCGCCCAGCATGAAGTCGATTACTTCGACGATAAACGACTTCCCGGTTTCGGACGCCCCACAGATCACGTTCACACCCGGATGGAATGGGATACTCACGGTCTCGCGTTCAGGGCCAAGGAAAGCCACACCACCGAGCCGAAGAGCGTTCATGCCTGCATACCCGGACTGTGCGATGGCTGCGCCGGTTGAAACTCAACTGTCCAAGCCTCGAGTAGGTTCCTCACTGCCTCATCCAGTTCCCCGCTGGCGAGCGAGTCGAACGTATCCACGACCCACTGGGCCCTGCTCTTGAGGTCCGAGTGGTATTCCGAAGCTAGGTTCGCAACGAAGGCACCCGCAGCGTCCTCCACCAAGTAAGAGAATCCTCTGGCTCCTGGAACCTTACGCACGAGCTTCGCGCTGATCATCATCATCAGACCCCGCTCCACGATTTTCCTGCGAATTAGCAACTCACCGGTTCTCAACGGAAGTGCGGGATGAAGGCTAGGAGGCCCGCCCGCGTCCGCGGAATGCACTATCAGGTAGTCGTACTGCACCAACCGTTGCAGGTCGTGGGCTCGCGGGTGCGCCGCTACCAACAAGACCAGCGACCGCACTCCCGTTTCGAGCGCACTGTTGAAAGGTGTCACTCCCTACTCCTGCTTCGCACTGCCGACCCAAGTCAGAACACAATCATTGGCCAGCTGATGACATGCTCCCTGCTTGTCCTTGACACGCGCGACACCAACTAGTGCGTTTCCTTCTATGCCTACAAGGGCTGCCCTTCCTACGGTGGCCCTTACGCGCTCGAAGCCCGAGTCGTGTTCTTCCTCGTATAGATCGACGACACCATCGTAGATATCCTCTTTGAACGACCCGTAGGTTCCTTCCGGTGTGCGGTCGCGAGCGAAGTTACGCAAGGCTTCCGCGCTGTAGAACATCTCGCGCTGTCGGTTGTAGTGCCGTCTGATTTCCGGGACCTCATTTAGGTCGGCGCTTGTCGCCAGTGTCGTGCCAAGATGGTCTTCGTAAGCGTCAAGGAGCTTTCGAATGTAAACGCTCTCTTCATGCGTTGGTGTGGCGGGAGGCTGTGGCGTTATTCCTCTCGGCGGAAGCCCGCCTCCGAATCGTGCCGTGTGAAACGGGGTCCGTGCGTGCTGCTCCACCAGTTCGATGCTTGATCGGTCATCGAAGATGCCAAAATCGAAGGCCTCGACATACTCCAGTAGTTTGCCTACCAACGGGACCTGCTTGCCAAGCGAGGTGACGCAGCACTGATCCCACCGGTTCTTGACTTCCGTCTTGAACTCCTCCTTGTTTTCGAGCCAGCGCTGAACCGTCAGACCCGCTCCCTTCGGCGAAATGAACACATGCCGCCGCGGCACCCGATATTTCTGGTTGAAGGGAATAGTGCGGTTGAACGAATGATAGATCACCTTGACTACTTCAATGCACACGTCGCGTGGGCCCAATACTCGGGAATAGTGTTTACATTGGAAACTGTCCCATGGGTCAGCAAAACCCTGTTCCGATGTAAACGCCACGATATCCAGTCCACGATCGCCCGACCCCGACGATCGCCGAATTCGACAGTACTCACCTTGGTTCTTGAGATAGGTCGACCATTCTTCGGTGAATTGCTCCCACTCGTCCGCAGACATCGTCGCGAGTCTCGATACCGCGGGAATCGGGACTCCGTGCGCAATCTGCGCTGCCGTCACAACCGCATCCACATCCGGTTCAACCTTACGTAGGCTAAATTCGTCGGCCATGTCCTGATTCCCGCATTCCCCAGCTAACGCCTTGCCCAGCCCACCCTTCCGCGCCACATTTCGTCCGCGCCACGATGATTTGGTGCTGCAGGACTAGGTTCGCAGGCCACGGCTGCCTTTTTCCGAGAAACGCCTCATTCATTTGACGTCTACTCCGGCACGCCGGTTGTCCCATAGTTCGATAACTTCCATGCGTCTGACTCACGACCGACCAATACGGGTGCTCTCTCAGGTGGGGATGAAACATCGAGACTGAGCGGGGCAATGCCCGGAGGCTGTGTATGACCTGGGGGAGGGGATTTCTTAGCGACGAGAGTCGTTGAACTTGTTTCCGGCTAAGGAAGGAAACGTACGCCATGAACCACAATACAAGAGACAACGAGCGAGTGCCGTTCGTGGGCGGCAAGGTTCCCAAGATGTCCCGGGCGGTGCCGGGTCCGGGGCGTGGTCGTGGAGATCACGGCGCACCTCAGCATCTCCTTGCTCCGCGGGACGGTCAGGGGCGACTGCTACGTGCCACAGCGCGACTTGATATCCGGGGCAGAGCCCGTCGACATGCAGGCGCTGCGTCCGCGACCTGGATTCGCAAGGCGCGGCGGGCCGATGGTCGAGTCACAGCAGACCTTTTGGAGCTTCGACGCCTCGTTCTGGCTGTCCTAAGAAGATACCTCGCTCATGGACCGGTCTGCATTGCCGTGTTGATCGTGCAATTCAGCCTGGTCTGGCCCAGCGCCAGGGCCGAGCCGGGTGTCGGCTGCGAGCACGATGCCGGGCCATCGCTCAATCTCAGGTGGAATCCCAAGAAATAGCTTACCCTTAGGACGCTGTATAAGTCCCATATTTAGAATGAATTATAGAAATTGAGTGGTGGCTGTGGACACCTCGCGATTCATAACGAATTTTGTCCGCGAGCGTGTCCGAGCCTTGGCAGGTGTACCGGCAGCCTTGACGCCTGCTCCACCAATCCGCAATTGCGACTGGTTCCATCGCGCCGTTTGCGCCGCGAGAATCAACCAGCTCGTGAGTCTCGGCATTCTCCTGCGGGCCTCGGCAGCAGCGGGCAACGGATTCTGGCGCCCTTCCTACCTTCAATCTATTGTGGGACATTTAGTGGATCAGCACATGCTATTGTTAATGTAAGTAGTTTTTTATCAATGACTTCCAGAAATATCATGGCGGAGAGGGAGGGATTCGAACCCTCGTTAGGGTTTCCCCTAAACACGCTTTCCAAGCGTGCGCCTTAAGCCGCTCGGCCACCTCTCCGCGAAGGTGCCGCCAACTCCAGAGTCCGTCGTACACCCCTATTGTACGACCAACCGATTCTATGAGATACACGACTGCCCGGAGTCTGCTCCCGGAACTCTCGACGGCGGCTCCGGCATTTCAATTGGGATCCGGACGACTGAGTTAGTTCCCTCTTGCGCGCTCCTCGCTCGAGCAACACCCGCACGTGCTGAGGTCGTTGCACTATGCCTTTCGACGAAGATCCGAGCGGATATCAGTTGTAAGCAAATATCTGTAGAGCCTTAGGGCCAATTGGTGATCGTCGCGTTCCAGCCGCTGGAGCGCCTTGGGTGTAAGGACAAGCGTTTCGCAGGACTCATCCCCGCTTGCCGAAGCTTCTGACGCTTCCTTGGCAAACACCGCCGTGGGCTCAATAACGTCTCCAGGAATGTACTGGGAAATCCGAGCGCCTCTCGAATCATAGACGGAAACCCGGCCTTTGGTCAGGAACTGAAGGCTCTCCGAAACTTCTCCGGACCTGACAAGCGCCTCGCCCGTTTCGAACTCTCGAGGCTCCAGCCAATGCTGCAGCTCTTCCATGAGATTCTCGAAGACGATCAGTCGATCCAAGCGGTCCTCGAGGTGAACCGCGACAGTGTCGAGTAGCGTTTCCCGAGCGGCCAGCTCTCCAGTCGAGTCTTGCCTCTTCGATGCGATCAGGAGATCCTCGCACTGCTCCAGCGCCGCATCGACGTTGGCGTCGAACAACAGCTTCTTGTGTGCGGGCGGGGGAAGATTTCGACGGAGGCCCACCCGCACGGGCTCGGACGCTGCACTGAGCACCACCTGGGTTCCAGCAGTCTGCGCGTACCGAACGAAGCGGCACAGTGCGTTCACGGCGGAGAGATCCACGCCAGAGACGGCACTGAAATCCAGCAAGACACAAGTCGGACGGGGATCGCCGCCCAAATCAGCTTTGAGTCGATCGATCAGGCGATGCGCGCTACCAAAGAAGATGTATCCGCGCAAGTGGTACACGCGAACTTGGTCACCCTCCTCCCGCAGGAGCGCCAGTTCGGGAATCGAGCGGGCCTTTGTGCTGTGGCGCGTGCTGGAAGTGTACTCAGACTCGACCAGATCCACCCGGCTCAGACGAACGGCAAAGAAGCCAGCCGTGACCATCATCCCTAGCGCCACGCCCTCGAGGAACCCGAACGCCACGATCGCGACTACGATCAATACAACGATGCCGTAGTCAGTCCCCGGCAGCCTCCTCCGGTTCTTGACCAGCCAGTCTCGGACCATTGCGAACCCCGTTACGAACACCATCGCCGCCATGAACGGAATAGGAACGACCTGCAGCAGATCGCCACCGGCGAACAGGCAGAGGCCGATGACAAGTGCCGCGAATACCCCGGTCAGCCACGTCTCGGCTTGGAACATTCGACTGCGCATCGCTCCGGAGATCAGGACGCATCCAGGCGGCCCTCCCCCGAGGCCCGACAGCACGGACGCAAGACCCGATGACTTGAACTCGTTGTTCCAGTTCAGCTCGGTGTTCGTCGCAACTTCGAGTCCATTGACGTTCATGAGCACGCAGATCAGCGTGATCAGAATGACAGTGATGATGTTCGGGATCTGCGAAACCACAGCGACCCAGTCGACCAGTGCGAGATCGCTGATACCCATGGGCGGCCACATGTCTGCCTCGGCCATGCCCCCGTAGAGAAGGCCCAGTTCTCGAGCTTCGGGCACGGAAACGCCGAATTGCGCCATGCCTAGGTGGTAGAGGACCGATACGCCGACGAAGCTCGCCGGAATCACCAGAACGTGTCTCCAGCGCTTCGCAACAACCATCATGGCCAGCGCGTACCCTAGCCCCGGCAACCAGTTCCACAACAGCTGAGGTTCGAATAGTCGGGGCAGAACCTGCCATTCCAGCTTCAACCCCATCATCGACATCGCGGCCACGCAGACTTCTGCTCCGGTTCCGGCGAGGAACCCGCACGACACCGGGAAGGGAATGAACTGCATGACGTTGGCCAGGCGAAGCTGACCGATTGCCAGGAAGCACAAGCCAGACCCGACACCCGCAATGACCAACGTCGCGACAGTTGTCGGGAACAGGGTGGCGCCCTGCGCCCCCATCGTGGCGACGATGGCCGCGATGGTCATCGTGGTGGAAATTGGCGGTGCCGAAATCGAGCCGCGGTACCCGCTGGTCAGGGCGATCACAAGGCAGAGCACGAAGGTCCCGAACAGGAACAGGCCCGTGCCTTGAAGGACGTAGGGCTCGAATCGACCGGTGAAGACGAGAGCCCCTAGGGCGTTCTCGATGATGACCGCGTTCATCCCCGTGACCGCTCCTACAAACACGGCTGCGGAGACATTCGCAGAGCGGGCGTCGGCACGAAGATCCGATATGTGTTCGCTGAGCTTCGACATCATCGGGCCAGATCATCTGGGCGGAGTGACAGGTCGATCGCCACGCGCGCCTGGTAGTCGTCCTCATTCCCAAGGCGCCGAGACCTCCAATCGAGCATGGCTCTAGGTCTCAGGACAGCCGCGGAATCGTCAGGGCCGGATGATTCGTCTTCGGCGTCCGTAGTATCGAGCGGGAACGAACCCTCGCGCTTGGTTTCGATACTCGATTCGAATTGGGTTCCGTCCGCCACGCCCATGTGTATGTTCTGCTCGACTCGCGGCCCGGCCACGAGTCCTCTGCCAATGCCCAAAGGCGCTCAGCTGCCTGGCATCCAGTCGGCCCCGTGACCCGTCATTTCGCCCCGCGAGGTCGAATTGAGGGTGCGCCAATCGGGCAGCTATTGACCTGAGGCACGCGCGAGTATAGCAGCGCAGTTGAAGTTGTCTGCTGCTGCTCCCGGAGGCCAGGGCTACGCTGCAAAGACCCTTCGCTGGACTTCGAGGCGATCGGACTGAGGGCAGGTGGACGCGTAGGCGTCGAAGGCGTGGCGCACCAGGACCCTAGCGTCAGGGCCGTACGGCTTCAAGGTTTCGTCGACCCAGGAATGGACGGACGTCTCGTCGCATTCGCCCCCAAGTACTGACCCCGCTCGCTCTTCGAACTCCGGCAGGAATCGGTCGCAGAAATCGACCTTGTAAGGCAGGGCCACCAGGTCCGAGATCTCGAAGGCGTACTCCGGCACGCTGACTCCGATCAGGGACAGCATCTCCGACAGGAAGCGATTCGAGAACTCCTTCACCTCGCGGTCCACTTCCTGCCGGTGCGACTCGAACTCGGCCCGTGTCGCATCGGGTCCGAGCGGTCCCGCGGCAAGCTCCAGGTAGACCTTGTTCTTCGGCTCAGTCCCGGAGGGCCTGATGGTTGCCTTGATGCCGCCCTCGATCGAGAAACTGATCAGGTTCCTGGCGCTCCTGTCCGTCTCCGAGAGGAACGGGCCGTATCGCGATTCATCCCAGTAGTCGTTGACACCGCGCACTTCCCGCCCGCCGATTGCCCTGGGTGGGTCGTCGCGCAGCAACTGCTGGATTTTGCGGATGTTCGCGGACCCGGTTGCACCCTGCATGACCGTCGAGCGCACCGTATTGCTGTGGTAGCCGTAGCGCTTGTATGTGTCGACGAGATAGTCATAGACGGACATGTCCCGCTTGCACAGCTCCGAAGTCAGTTCCGCCAGGATTACGGCCGCCCCTGCTGCGTCCTTGTCCCGGACTTCCGGCGTCAGCATGAAGCCGTGGCTCTCCTCCGCCGCCAGGATGAAGTCGTCAAGGGTCGCCGACACGTCCCTGAACCGTCCCGTTCGCTCCAGTGAGCCGAGGACTGCAGCGATGTACTTGAATCCCACTAGGAGGTCGCCGATCACGACTCCGTTCTTCGACTCGACGAGCTTTCGGACCAAGTCCGTTGTCACCTCGGTCTTGATCCCAAGCGGTCGTGCCGGCAGCCGACCGTCCGACTCAAGGGACTCGAGCCGGTAGCGCGTCAGGATCGACGCGAACTCATTCCCCGTTACGAACGCATAACGGTCACGGTCGCGGGCCGCACCGCCCAGCCGGTCGGCGTCCGGATCAGTGGCGAGGAGCAGATCCGCCCCGACTTCCTTTGCCCGTTCGATGCCCATCGCCAACGTCTCAGGCACCTCCGGGTTCGGGCTTCGGAACATCACGTACTTGAAGTCGCTCCGGTACTCGCATTGCTTCTCGACGTAGAAGAGCTGGCTGTCCCGGCGATAGCCCATTTCCTCAAGGCACCGGCCGACGGTATTCACCCCGGTTCCATGCAGGCTGGTGAATACGAACCTGCCGGCGCTTGCACCGTTTCGGACGGGCAGGTTCAGGTTCATGTCGATAAAGCCCTGCCGGGCCTCTTCCGGGACATCGACGACCAGCCCTGACTCCTCGACCTCGCTTGCGCTCGCAGTTCGAATCTCGCGGACCTGCTCGACGATCGCCGCAAGCTCCTCGTCATCGGGTGGGATCTCCTGGCCCCCCTCGCCGTTGTAGAACTTGCTGCCGTTGTCGTCCGGGTGGTTGTGGGAGGCGCTGACGTTGAGTCCGCCGTGGGCTCCGAGCCATCGGATCAGGAACGACAGTTCCGGAGTCGAGATGTAGTCCCCGCTCGAGGCGGGCAGGGTGACGACCGTCACCCCTGCCGCGACGTAAACGGAGGCAGCGATCCGAGCTAGGTCCTGCGAGCTCAGTCCCAGCAGCGGATTTTCGAGTTCGGCCGGGTAGGCCCCCCGGAGATCGTGGAAGCAGCGGACATCATAGGCGATGACCACCTTCAGCCCGCTGGCTGATGGAAGGCGCTGCCGCAGATACTCGACATGACCTTGGACTGACGACGCAATCGTGTACGGGTTGATGCGGTTAGGCCCGATGCCTACCGGTCCGCGACGGCCCCCGGTTCCGAACGGAATGATCTGGTAGAAGCTGTCCACCAGTAGGTCGAACTTCCCGGCCTCGACCATCCATTGGAGGATCGGCCTGTAGTCGCTGGGAGACACAAGGCCGGTGAACTTGTCCTCTGCTGTCCATGCCTCGAGATTGGCGACGGCGGATTCCTTGATTTCCGACGGGAGGTCGACTGATCCGATGCCGCGCCGTGCCACCGCGAGCAATTGGGATGAGTTAGTGCTCATGAATGCCTTACGAATTCGCTTGCAGGTGCGAGGTCTTCCGGCCGTCCGACATCGCGCCAGAAACCCGGAACCTCGAAGCCGCGCACCGTCTTCCCGGCACGCACGGTGCTGTGAATGGCGTCTGTTAAGTCGTATTCGCCCCGAACAGACAGAGTCAGTTTCGAGAGTTCTTCAAAGATCGCGGACTTGAACAGGTAGATGCCGGCGCTGATGAAGTTGGTCGTCGAGGTACCCTTCGGAGGCTTTTCCACGATCTTCGTCACACGCTCGTCTTCCACGTAGACAGCCCCGCCCCGGTAGGGGTCCTCGACGTGAGCGAGGGCCAGAACGATTTCCGAGCCGGGAGACCGTTCATAGAGCTTGAGGTAGACCTGCGGGTCGACAAGAATATCGCCAAAGGTCAATAGAAATTCGCTATTCCCTACGAAATCCCGGGTCAGCAGGGCCGCGCTGCCGGTTCCATTTGGGACGTCCTGGACGGCGAAATCGATCTCGATTCCGTCTGCCGGATGCGCCCTGAAGTACTCGCGGACCATGTCCCCTCGATAGCCGATCACGATGCAAACACGCGAAATGCCGGCCGCCGAGAATCGATCCATTTGGTGGGCGAGCATGGGGCGCCCATTTAGCGGCAGCATGGGCTTGGGGCAGTCGTCGGTCAACGACTTCATACGCGTGCCGCGCCCCGCCGCCAGGACCACAGCCTTCTTTGGAGCGGGACTGGGATTCGCCATCTGCGACACCGCCCGAAATCCCATCGTATCGAACCGCGGAGCGTGCCCTGACCTTCGGTGGAGTTGGCCTCGTCTACGACGCGGACTACTGTCAGCGGAGAGTTAGTCGCCCACCGTGAGAGGGCTAGCCGGCGGGTCATGGCCGGCTTGCCCGGATGGGTTATGTAGACTGTTGGGGCTTGAGAGGCCGGATACGCTCCTCGCTAGGTTGAGCGGGCCGCGCGGCTCAGCCGGCAGGAAGGATGTGACAAGAATGTCCCGGCAATTCCAGCGAACAATACTAGGCGTCGTTGCCGTATTCGTCACATGGTCGATTACGGACTTTCTCATTCACGCTCTGCTGCTGGACCCCATCTATCAGGCTACGGCGGAGCTCTGGCGCCCGATCGACGAGATCAAGATGGCTCCCATGTATGCCACCACGTTGGCAGCTGCGGCCTGCTTCGTGATGGTTTATGCACACTTCGTCGCGAGAAAGTCATTGATGGCAGGAATCAAGCTCGGAGCCCTATTCGGACTGGCTACCGGCATCTCCATGGGATTCGGCTCCTATTCCTACATGCCCATTCCCTTGACGCTGGCATTGAGCTGGTTCTTCGAGGCGTTGGTCTCGTGTGTCATAGCGGGGGCTCTTGTGGGAGCAATTGTGAAACCGGAAGAGGAGACGCCCGAAACCGGTTGAACCAGCAGTGTGCCATTAGAGCCGAAGCCCGGACGCCGCTGAACGCTTCAGCCTCGCTCTCCCGACCGAGTCCGACCGCTACGCCGCATGTAGAGCAGCTCCTGACGGCTAATCCCGGGATGCCAGATCGCGTTTCAGCTCGAAGCCTCTTGCGAGCACGTACGCCACCAGTGCGACGACGAAGACCAGAAGAAGCATCCAGGCAATTCCCTGAAGCGTCTCAATGACCGTTCGATAGACCTCCAGCGTCCACCGCTCGGATGTGAGGACAAGAACGTCCTCGTCCTTCTTGGGTGCCGAGATATATCTTTCCAGCTCGTGGATGCGAACTCCTCCTGAGATGCCCACAACGTAGGCCGCGAACTTGATGTAGCGGTGCCATGCTCCGCTCAGTTCATCGGCCACGATCCGGCGCAGTATCGAGCCTACGGGTCGATCGAAGAGTCGCACGACGCCGAAGGACACCACGAGGGCAATGAGAAGAGTGACGATCAATAGCGTGAAGAACATGAGTCGTTGAAACCTATCCGCGAGAAGCTCCGGCGGGATTTCCTTGCCCTTCTAGTTTAGGTAGTACCTCAGGCAGACCCGCTCCCCGTGGGACCTGTCCCGTATCCTTCACCTTGGCAAACAAGCCATTCCCAACGAGCCACCTTGAGCTGGTTTGGGAGGGCCCCGCGCACCTTGGTACCAGCGAGGGTCCACCTGGGAGGTGGCGATCCGGTTCTCTCGCAACACGAGCCGTCCCCGGCTCAGTTAACGCGGCTGGTCCGACGCTACCTGCAGCAGGGCGAGTTGAGCGACCGGCAGCGCAAGCCGGCCCAGATGCTTGCGACCAACGCTAGTCGCGCCGTGGACGGCGACAGGAATGGGCATGCTGGACGTCCGTATCTGAGAGCCTCAAGCACTTCCAGATACGGAATCCGCATTTACTGTTGCTTACAAGGCGATGTCCCAACCAGACGAAAGAAATCAGCCTGGCCTTATGCTCGTCTCAGAACCGCGTTGTTCACCCTCGCGTCCATTGTGCCTTCATCACGGAACCAGCTCGGTGGAGAGGGGAGCCTGCTCGGGCGTCGATCCTAGGGGTAGTAGCCGGATCCGACCAGAAGCGGAATTCCCTGCGCCCGCACGAGCTTGTAGAACAACGCCTTGACCTCGGCCTCGCCCGTCGCGGGATTGTTGAAGCTGCTGTACCAGAACGACTCCCCGAACAGCGCGGCGGCTTCGATCGCGTCCCTCCCGTCGTACAAGAGTTCCGGGATCCGTCCCGAGGCCGCGAAGCTGGCGGGGTTTCCGCTGAATTCGACCGTGCCCGTTTCGACGTTGATACCGAAGATGTAGATCGGCCAATGCTTCCAGCGAGGATCGCTCGACAGCGTTGGGCCGGCAAAGTATCCCGACGTCTCGACCTCCATCGCCGCGCAGCGCACGAATTCCTGCACCCGCTGGTCGCCCGGGTTGGCCGCCAGGTCTGCCGCGTTAACCTCCGCCGGGTAGCACGCCCCCGGGAAGTCCCGGGCGTAGATTCCGGCCCCGATCGCCGCCCGGTCCCCGTTCCAGTCAATCTCGATCACGTACGAGCTCTTCGGCTGCCTGCGGCCTGTCGCTGGGTGCGTGGAGAGGTAGTAGATCCAGCCTTGGTCCACCAGCGACAGCATACGGTGTAGCTCGTAGAAATAGTCATTCCCGAACCCGAGGATCGGCTCCCCCCAGGGCGACCCTTCCCGCGACGGGTCCCGAGCGTACACGTGCGCCAAGGAGTCCTCCCCGGCAGGCTGGACTCCGTCCACGAACAGGTAAATCGGCCCCGACTTCCAGCGCGCGTCCTCATTGAACGCCCGCCGCGCCTCCTCTTCACCGTGCTCCAGCGCGTACTCCGCCGCGCACCGCACAAACGCCCGGATGTCACTCTGCGTCCGCACCCCCGCCGCCGTCACGTAGTTGTCCGCGCAGCCCGGTCCGGCCGCGTCCGGCTCCGCTCCCGCGTAATAGCCCGCGCCCACCAGCAACGGCACCCCTTGCGCCACGACCCGCTTCAAGAAGCCCACCTTCGCCTGGTGGGCCCCCGTCTGCGTGTTATACGAGCGGTAGTACACGTAGCTCTCCCCGAACGTCCCGCCCATGTCCGCCATGTCGCGCCCGCCGAATTGGTCCGCGCGCATACCTCCGCGCCCCCACTCGTGCAGCGCCTTGCCGTTGACCCGCACCCGGTTACCCGACATCACCTGGTTGCCCGTCATGTCCAGCACGTACACGTAGTGCGCACCGTCCGACCAGCGCGGGTCGCCCTCCAACTCCTCCATTGCGAAGTAGCCGTCCGACTCCAGCACCAGCGCCGCGCAGCGCACGAACTCCCGCAATCTCTCCGCGCTCGGATCGGCTCCCAGTGCTGCCGCGCTCACCTCGTCCGCGTAGCAGGTCCCCGGCCAATCGCGCGCGTAGAGGCCCGCCCCGATCACGGCGGGCTCGCCGTCCCAGTCGACCTCGATGATGTAGGAGGCCTTGGCCGACTTTTTGCCGGTCGACGGATTGGGGAACGAGTAGTAGATCCAGCCGGCATCGACCGCTTGGGTCATGCGGTAGACCTCGTAGAAGAGATCGTTGCCGAAGTCGTCGATGGCCTCCCCCCAGACCTGGCCCTCGCGGGAGGGGTCCGGCGGGTAGACGAACGTCCTGGAATCGGTGCCGGACTCGGCGATGCCGTCGACGAACACGTAGGTGGGCCCGTGCTTCCAGCGCTCGTCCTCGTTGAAGGCGCGACGGGCCTCCGCAGTGCCGTGCTGGGTCATGTAGACCTCGGCACACTCCACCAACGCCCGGATGTCGCTCTGCGTGCGAACAGCGCTAGCAGAGATGCTGCGATCGTTGCAGCTGCTTGTCACCGGCGAGCCATTCTCGGTAGAGGTCGCGTAAAAGCCCGATCCGACGATAAAGTTCACTGGGGGTTTCGTTCCGTCAGCCGGCTGGGGGTTGTGTGTGAACGAGCGGGCAAAGCCCACCTTGGGAATCTCGGCGCTGTCGGAGTCGTCATCCGGATCGTCGAAGTGGTACTCCACGAACCCGCCTTCCGGGCTGCTCGTCGCAGCAGCAAGAACCTGCGGCAGAACGAGTTCTCCGGTAACCGCGTCTCGGACAGTCCCTATTAGAGGTCGAAGCTCGAACCGATCTGGGAACGCACCGTGAACCCAGACGATATTGCTCCTGCGATCCAATACGTAGAGGTACACGGAACCGTGTCGCCACGGTCCGTTCGGATCCCGCAAGGCAACCCTGGCTTTCGAGATGGCGGCTGTATCGGCGGTCTTGAAGATATCGAGAAGGAACTCCCCCGCTTCCGCAACGAAGGCCTTCAGGGTTTCGCGATCCACCACGTCCCTGGCGGAAACGGTCGGATCCCCGTAGTCGATGACTTCTCGAGTTACGTGAGATTCATCGAGATCGAATCCGGCAAGCAGCAGGATCGGGCTCCCAAAATTGGCCGACAGATATACGGCGGCATAGCCTGAGGCGCCTGGAATTCCCGGTCGCAGGCCTGAAATAGGGGTGGTCGCATCGAATGGAGCATGCGGTTCTTGCAACAGTGTGCGAAACACGGCGGCACCGGACCGGGCGACGGTCGCAGGATCTGAAGAAGCCAAGTTGGCGAGGTCGGCTCGGGACACGCCTAGTGCGGAAAGGATCTCGCCATAGATCAAGGGGTTGAGTTGCCTGCCCGACAACGCCATTGCCCTCGCGTGAATCAATACCCTGCCGTCGGGCGTCAGTGACACAAGGTAGGTGGATCCGGAACGGTATGGAGCCCCTTCCTGCCTGATGACACACCCAAAGTACGATGCTTGTTCAAGGGTCGTTATTTCCTGGCCCAGCGAATCGATTCGATCCCTCGCGGCCAACGCGAAGTCCATCACACTGGCACTGCCGTCTTCTACTTGCTGCGCCGTCACACGTGGGTCCGCAGGAGGAGCCAAGCCAGTAGCGAGCGGGCAGGTTTCCTGTGCCAAGGCGTAATGCGCACCAGAGACGGCGCCGGCCAGAATAAGCATGCCAGCAACACGCAGCATCGAACCTGAAGTTAGCGATATTCCAGTAATCATCATAGATTTCTCCGTTCTTTTTCTGATCCTAGGTTACTAAGCAGGCCAGCAGCGCGGCATCGAACCTGAAGTTAGCGATATTCCGATGATCATCATAGATTTCTCCGTTCGTTCTTTCATCCTTGGTCACAGAGGGATCGAATCTGGTCCGGAACATGACAGATGCAGGTTCCGGAAACCCTGGCAGACTCAAACGCCTTGGAATTCGAGCTTCCGTCGTGAACCCCTTCAAACAGGAGGCCGTCCGATTTCCTCTCACTGCCAAGCCGAGACCGGCCCTGTCTGACCAGGAGACTGCCTCATGAAACACCTCCCCAGCCCTTCTCCGGGTGTGCCGGGATTTCCGGAAGATCCTGCCCGAATAAATGGAACCCACAAGAGGAATCCCTTGGCGGGGCCACTGGTCAGGCACTCTCAACGGGGTCCATGAACCAATGCGCTCAGAAACTAAACAGGGCAGGAATGTTGCGGTCTAGTCGCCCGAGGGAGTCTAACCCTCGGGTGCTTTCAGGCAGGGTCGAGGAGAGGCATGCCTGCCGTAGCCCGAAGCAGTAGCAGTCCGCCTACCGCTTTCGCGTGCGACAAGGCCGGACTGCCGGCGCCTCAGTCTCACACCTGGCCACCATTCCCCCGCATCGTCAAACCCGGCGTGACGGTGTCCGGCACCGGGCACTGCCCCAGCCTTCGTCCCATGGGATACGGCTACGCTCTCTTCCCGCGCAGGATGGCAAACAGGCACTGATCCTGCACCGTCCCGTCCTTGATGGCGCTCCGCAGCATACGGCCCTCAAGCCGGTACCCGGCCTTTTTCAGCACCCGGCACGACGCTTCGTTCGAAGCGAAAGGCACGGCGTACAGCCGTTCCAGGTCATACGACTCAAATGCAAAGCGGGTAAACTCCACAAGCACGCGAGTCGCAATCCCTCGACCCCAGTACGGCTCGCCTATCCAATACCCGATTTCTGCCGAGCATCGCTCTACGTCCTGGCCGAGGGTAATCCCGATTGCCCCGACAGCTAGGCCGCCAACTGTGATCGCGAACTCCGTCTCGCGATCTGCGCGACGCGCGGCCGCAATAAACCTGCACGCATCGTCGACCTTGTAGGGGTGCGGGAACCGGTCGCGCAGCTGCAGCCAAACCTTTCGATTGTTGGCATGTCGTGCCAGTTCGACGGCGTCCGCTTCGCGTAGCGACCGCACTCCGCATTGTCTTAGGTCAAGCCTCATGTCCGGACCCGTCCGTGGCGATTGCCCAGTATCCCTCACACAATCGCCCTGCCCGCCGCCAGCACGGCAACGGGTACTTCGGAGTTATGTGTGAGCCTGGCGCTGATAGGTCGAGAAGTCAGCCGGACCTCTGCGCATCCGAATTCTGCTTGAACCAGCTGAGCGTTCCTTGTCAGCTATGTCTTGTGCCTCGCCGAAGGCCCCCGCTCACCCTCCTGAGAGGCTGGCCCCAAATGACGACTGGCGATCGCGCGGGCGAAGAATGCCCAATCATGCCGCCGCTGGCGGTTTGGCGAACGTGCGGCTGGTCTTGCTCGGATATCCCGTGACCGCAGTGCTCGAACGGAGCTTATACCTCGGGCGAGAAGGCTGGGAGCGTGAAGGCGCCCAGTTTCCGAGTTCCGCGCTCTCTTCGCGCGAAGCGCAATGCGACCGCCGGTGCCATCGATTTGGATCGATTTTCGAGAGTGCCGAAGCGGTCACTAGGACCACGGTTCAGTTCTCATGCTGCGAACTCGCTACTTGCGTAGTTCGAGTACGATGAGCGTGTGGATGCGTCCGCCGAGCTCTCGCATCGCCCGCAGAGGGGCAAGCGGTCCAGCGACTCCGTGGCTCCGAAGCCTTTGTGGCAGGTCGCTGACTATGTCGACACAATTCGCAACGCACGAAGTACGGCTGAGTGCTTCCGAATGCTGATTTCCGACCTTGCCCGTCGCTTCCACGCATCGACCTTCGAGACCCAGCGCCGTGCCCTAGAGCAGCCTCCGCCCTTGACAGGCACCAAATGGGATTGCCTGCTTGCAGCTACAGCTGAGCACGTTGCAACCACGCATGACCATCCTGTTCCAGGCTGGTGCGACGATCCACGACGGTCCCTAACGATCTATTGGTTCCCAATGGAGGAGTACGTGGATGAATTTCCCGGTGCACTCTATCGCGACACTCCCGCAGCCTTTCTGCGGCATGGAATCATCATCGGCAATAGGGAACTCGGCCGACGCGAGGGACAGCGAGACTAGGGAGCCCCTTTTCGGCCGATGACTTGCGCGACGCATTCCGGGAACTCTCACAGGAGCTAGCCCGCCGACAGGTCCAGGCTCACGTCTATGTCATCGGCGGTGCCGCGATGGCGCTCGGGTTCGACTCCCGGCGACTAACTTTTGACATAGATGCACTCAGTCGCGAGGGACACAGCCCTGTGACCGACGCTGTCAGAACCATCGGCCGCCGTCGTGGGTGGCTTGAGACTTGGCTCAACGAAAAAGCCGTTTCAGCAATTCCGCGCGGCACCGACGGCCGAGCCCGAACCGCATACGGAGACCGCAACCTAATCGTTACGGCCGCATCCGCCGAGCACATGCTCGCGATGAAGGTGCGTGTACGACGAATCAAGGATTATGACGAAATTCTCTTTCCGGTTGATACATTGGCGTTCCACTCGGCTGAAGAAGTATTCGACCTGCATGATCAGGTTTTCCCGAAGAATCCTCCCCCTACGGACAGCTTCAAGAACGTCTGCAAGCTCTTGCAAACGATCTGGCCGAGTGATGCCTCCCTTGTAGGCAAGAACCGATACGGACACGACACTGCCAGCGGTCAAGGCGACCGCTAGGCTTATCCACCGCAACAGCCAACTCGAATAAGTCCTTTCGCTGTTGATGCAGCTATAGTGACGCTCGACACGCTGAACGTCTGACACAATCCCCTTCAGCAGACTACAGCGGATAGGCCACAGATCGCCGTTTGTTTGTGCCTGGGGCAACCGCGAGAACGAGCCCTTAACCGTCGGTGCGCTCGAAGCCGAACGTCAGCCGCATGCCCGTTGCTTCGGCGTAACGCCGCAGGGTCCTGACCGATGGAGACAGCCTGCCTCCCTCCAAACGAGCAATCGCCGATTGTGTTGTGCCGATACGCCCGGCCAGTTCCGATTGCGTCAGGTTCGCTGCCGTGCGGGCACGGACCATTGCCTCAACCAACGCATACTCTTCGTCTGCCCGCGCATACTCCTCGCGGAACGCCGGGTCCTTCATGAAACGCTCTTTCAGGTCCTTCAGCTTCGCCATGGTCTCACCGTCTTCATCCATTCCTTGGCCGTCGCTAACGCTTGCCGCGGTGTTCGCCGCGAAGTCTTGGCAAACACGTGCAGAACCACGACGCGCCGTCCCGTCGCGGTCACGTATATACCCTTGGCGATCCCGTCCCGCGACTTGGCCCGCAGCTCCCACAGCTTTCCCTCAAGATGCCTGACATGCGGCTCACGAAGGTGGTCGAGGCCGACATTCTCCACCATCTCCAGCAGACGAACCATCCGTGCACGGAGCTTGGGCCGGTACCACCGCGATGTCGGAATCGGCGACGACGACAGCCTCGACCCACCAGTCCCCCAATGATTTATAGCGTATCCGCTATAAATCAGCGCGGCGGCCCGTTATCCGGGGCGTTCGTTGGGGTCTCGAGGTCGGTGTCGCTAGGCGGAACGCGGCAGGAATGTCGTCTCAAGACGAGAGTAGCCCCAGACGTCGATTCGCCGATGTCGGACTCGCTCACGCGCAGAAACTGAGCAAAGAATGGAAACCTCAGAACCCAAGCTTTCGTAGAGAGATGCTTGTCCTCAAGGACGTCGTCTTCTGAACTCGATTCGAGGAAAAACGCTAGGCCGCATCCTGAACGGTGAGACCTGAGCGGACCAGGAATTCGCACGATCGAGTTGGGGTGCAAGCGGGCGAACATGCCTTGAGCACGGAGCCGCTACTCCCAAAGCAGAAGGCCCTGGGTGGTCCGACCGCCCAATCGTCGGAAGGCATTCGTCCCGCCACTTGGCCGTCGGTCTCACCGCCACCCGTTCGAATCTGACGCGCCGTCCATGGGGCGAGCTAGCGGTGAGATCGCAATTTGGGCGGTCGGAACCATCGATCTTGATAAACGCCTCATACCCGTGGGCTAGGTCGAGGGCCTTCTCCAGCGCCCGCAAGAATGGTTCGATTCCGAACCCAATGGCCTTCCCGGGCTTGATGGCGGGCGTCGCGGTCTTCGATCCGGGAATCGGCCATCCTGCGTCGGTGAGTCGGAAGGCCAGCCTGGTGGGGCGAGCGCTTCACGACTACTCATGGCCCTCAGCTCACCGGCACCTCCGCTGTCCAAGGACGATCTAGTAGAGGAGTCAATCAAACCATTTTTCGAATCTTCTTGGCACGATCGCGAGTCAAGACAGCCAGCCTCGGCGGCCTCTCCGGCCAGAACCGCAACGCTATAATCCGGCGGGAGACGACGCGAAGCAACTGTGACTAGCTTCGGAAACGCCCGGAGGCTCGTCCTATCTATTGCAGTCGTTTTGGCGCTGCCGCAGGCGAGGGCCGTAGCACAGCAGGCTGAGATTGTCGGTCAAGCCGCCTATACGGCCGAGCAGGCTCAAGCCGGTTTGCTGGTCTATAGGGCGGCGTGCTCGGCGTGCCACCTCGAGAGCCTCCGGGGCAGTTTCGAGGCCCCGGAACTGGCCGGTCCAAACTTTCGGGCGCAATGGGCGGATGTACTGGTCACCGAGCTGCTGAACTACGTCCGTGAGACGATGCCGGTGGCGGAGCCGGCCTCGTTGGGCGACGACGAGTACGCTGCGGTCGTGGCATACATGCTCAGCGAGAACGGCGTCCCGCCTGGCCCGACGCGGCTCAGCTACTCGTCGGATGTGCGCTCGAGCGCAGGCGATCCGGCGCCACTATCTCCGCGGCGGGTGGGAATCGGGGAAGGGGCACAGTCCGCCGTCGGCGAGCCGACAGCGCGAAGGCTCCCTTCGAGAGTCGGCGGCATCCCTCCAGTTCCGGGTCGTCCCGGGACCGGGCCGTCTCCGCACGCGGTCGATCGGGCGCCGGAAGGGGTCGGAGAGGTTCGCGAGACCCCGACGGGCGTCACGCGGAGATATCGTCCGCTTGACAGGTTCAATCCGCCCTCGGACGCGGAGCTGGCTGACCCTCCGAGCGGTGACTGGCTTCACTGGCGCGGGAATCCGGGCTCGTGGGGATACAGCCCTCTCACCCAAATCAGAATCGATAACGTCCACCGGCTGCAGCTTGCTTGGAGTTGGGGCATGGAGGACGGACGCAGTCAGCAGGCGCCCTTGGTGCGGGACGGAGTTCTCTTCCTCAGCAACCCGGGGAACGTGATTCAAGCACTTGATGCCAGGGACGGCACGCCGATCTGGGAGTACCGCCGGCAGTTCCCCGATGGCGGCGGCCATAACCAGCTCAGGACGCTCGCAATCTGGGAGGACCTCATCTTCGTCGCCACCTCGGACGCGTACATGGTTGCCCTCGACGCACCCACCGGTGCGGTCCGCTGGGAGACCCGGATCGCAGACCGCGAGAAGGGCTACACGAACTCCTCCGGTCCGATCGTCGCGAACGGAAGGGTGATCAACGGAATCAACGGGTGCGAGCGCTTCTACGAGGACAGCTGCTTCATCACCGCCCACGACGCGCGCACGGGGCGCGAGCTGTGGCGCACGTTCACGATAGCCCGGCCGGGGGAACCAGGCGGCGATACCTGGGGTGACTTGCCGCTCAAGTTCCGCGGTGGCGGGGATGTGTGGATTAGCGGGAGCTGGGACCCGAAACGGGGTCTCGTCTACTTCGGTACGGCGCAGGCCAAGCCATGGGTCGCCGCGAGCCGGGGCCTGAGCACGGCCGACTCGACGTTGTATACGAACTCGACTCTTGCGCTCGACATTGAGACCGGACACATCGACTGGCACTTCGCGCACGTACCCGGCGAGTCGCTGGACCTGGACGAGGCCTTCGAGAGGATCCTCGTCGACATCGACGGGCAGCCGATTGTGCTTTCGGTGGGAAAGCACGGGATCCTCTGGAAGCTCGACCGTCGCGACGGGACCTTTCTCGGGCTCACCGAGACAGTGTTCCAGAACATCTTGGATGTGGACGCCAAGACGGGCGAGGTGCGCTACCGCCCCGACATCGCGAACGCGAAGGTCGGGGAATGGGTCTCGGTTTGCCCATCGACCGCCGGTGGACACAACTGGCCTGCGTCTGGCTACCATCCGGAGACGCGTCTACTGGTCGTCCCGCTAAGCCAGAGCTGTATGGAAATCGCTGGCAGGAAGACCGCGTTCGAGGTGGGCTCCGGCGGCACGCAGGCTGACCGCGCCTGGATGGAAATGCCTGGAACCGACGGGCGCTTCGGCAAGCTGGCCGCATACGATGTCGTAACGCTGGAGGAGGTGTGGAGCGTGGAGCAACGCGCGCCCATTCTGACCGGGGCCCTCACGACGGCGGGTGGGCTCGTCTTCGTCGGTGACTTCGACCGTTGGATTCGCGCCTACGACGTCGAGACTGGTGAAGTGCTCTGGAATAGCCGTCTCGGCACCTCGGTCATGGGCTACCCGATTTCCTACAAGGTGGACGGCGTTCAGTATGTGGCCGTGGCCACGGCGAGGGGTGGCGGGAGCCCATGGAGGATTCCCACCTTCCTCACACCCGAGCTCGTGAGCCCAAGAGGCCACAACGCCCTTTACGTCTTTCGTCTGAGCGAGCCCTGAGCCGGGTTCGACGGCTCACCGAAAGACCATGTGGCTGCTGGAGAGGACTGTGTCACCAGATCGCGTAGATCCCTCTTCATACCCGACTCCGACGAGTGCACCGGCCCCGTCCGATCCCAACAGCCCACTGGTTGGTTGAGACGCGGAGGACACGAGTCTCGCAACTTAAGACCTGCGAGTGGCCACAGGTCCCCAATTCCGTTGCTGTCCGCCCGCTTCAGGACGGGGAGCCCTGGGCCAGTTTCGCGCGCGACTGGGACCGGTTGCACCACGAAGGGTCGGAGCGAGATAGACTTTGGTTCTACGGCACCGTCAGGCGTTTGCTGGCTCGGAGACATTGGGATGGAACCATTGGTCCTTGGCCCACAGTGCGGTCAGAGTCCGGAGCGGCATCCTCGCTAGTAACGACCCTGCATACATGCTCCCGGGGAGTGCCCGCAAGCCTCGAACGGTCAGCACAAGTCGGTGGGGGCAGCGGGACTCCGATTGATGCGTGCGTTTCTATTTCCCGACCTGCCAGCCGCTGGCCACGCGTTTCGGTGAGGAGTCCATGAATTGTTTGCCTGACCGCACCCTAACTCTAAGCGATCACGTTCAGCAAATCTACATGAATCTGACGCCATTCCTGACCTAAGTCAATGCTCCGCGCCCGCACTGAGAACCCCTCTAGGCAGACATCTGCTCTCAGCGGTGCGCCTACCACCAGATAGAGCAGGATACCCTCGTGCTTTGGACCCGGTTGCGCGGTCGCCTCGCGGTTTCGCAGATAGGCTAGAAGCTGGTAGAGGTTTTCCGAACGAAGTTTCCCAGCACCGAATCGTCCGCTCATTGCTTCCACGTAATATTTCGTGTCGAGGACAATCCGCCGAGCTGCCTGAGCCGGACCTATCGGTGCTTCGAGAATTACGTCAGCCTCCATCCTCGGGATCATCGATCGCTCGCTGTCAGACGTTCCGTCGTCGTCCCAAGCGATGCTGCGTCCGCTGGGATTCACTCGATAGTCAGCGAGTTCACGGCGATAAAACTCAATGACGAATTCTTCGAACAGCTTTTCCATCCTCCTCTCGGTGAAATCGGCAAACCTCGCATCTCCAGACCGTTCGTCGACCAGGAGCTGATCATGCACGAGCCGGCACACCGCCAGCAGGAATCGTTCGACTTGACGATTACGGTCTAGTTGCACCTGCCCGAACAACGTGACGTTCAGCCTTACCTCCTTTACGCCTTCGAGCTTCAACCACGCGCTGCGGACCTCCGCCCTTATTTCGCGACTCAAGTCAGGAAGTCTCAGCAGCAGGCCGAGTGTTGATCGCAGGATGCGATTATGCAGCACATCGCGCGACAGTTCCTCGAAGTCGCATGCAACCCGTCCGCGGGCGCGCAACGCCCGTTTCACCGTGTTACCGATCGCGGGCTTTCCGCGGATGCCCGCTAGATCTCGCCGCACCTCACGGTAGCCACGGTCGATGCCTCGACGAATAAGCCGAAATGTCCCTTCTGCGAGCACCTTGCCCAGCAGATCGTGAACTCGCTGCAATTCCTCGAGTTCCTTGAGACGGACTACATTCGCCTCTTCCATGTGCCTCCACGCGTAGCAAAGGAGGTAGTAGACGTTGGCGATAGGGATTTTACTTTTTGTCACGCTCGGAGCTTTTTAACCAAGCCATCTACATGCTGCGGGCGGTCGAACCAGTATTCCCGCAGCAGGGGTTCGATCTGCGTATCGACGACATTGAGATACCACTGCTCGTCCGCGTCGGCAGGCTCGTCAGGGACGAAATAGCTGTGCCCGAGTTCGAATCCCGGCCCGAGATCCTTGTCCTCACGAATGCCGTCATTGAGGTCAGACATTCTCTGGACGATTAGATCGAGAAGAGCGGGGTCAATCTCCGCGTTGACTAGGTAGTCGCGGAACTTTTGGCCGTAGGCCGGCTTGAGCGTTTCGAATGCGAACCGGCGGCGCAGCGCATAGTCGACCATCGCTAGGGAGCGGTCCGCAGTATTCATCAGTCCGAGGATGTACACGTTGTCGGGAACGCTGAATCGCTCCCCTGCGCTGCTGTATGTCAGTCGGATCGCGTGTTCCGGGCCGCGCTTGTCCGACTCGATCAGCATGAGGAGCTCGCCGAATATTCGAGAGAGGTTTCCCCTGTTTATCTCGTCGATGATGAACACGAACGGTGTAGCCGGTTCCTGTTCCGCACGCTTGCAGAATTCGTAGAACACGCCGTTCCGCAACGTGAAGCCACCTTGTTCGTTCGGCCTCCAGCCCTGCACAAAGTCTTCGTAAGCATAGGACTGATGGAACTGCACCATCTCGATCGAGTGGGAGTCTTGCCTGCCGATCAGGCACCACGCGAGCCGATTCGCGATGAATGTTTTTCCAACGCCAGGCGGCCCCTGGATGATCAGATTCCTGCGGAGACCGAACGAGTCGAGGATGCGGCGAAATTGCACATCGTCAATGAACAGCTCATTAAGCGCCTGATCGATGCCATACGGTCTTAGGGGCTGTGGTGGACTAACGTCAATGCCCTCGAAGAGGTGGCGCAACCATTCCCGAAAAAGAGTGAACCGCGTAAAGGCCTTGCTGACGGTCCGTTCTCCGTCCGGCAATCTGATCGGAGCCACGAACGGATACCACTCGACGCTTCGGATGTGGCGGTACTCCGGTCGCTCGGGCTCGTACCTGTAGTCTCCGGTAACCTTTCCCCAGCCTAGAAAGACCGACAGGCCCTTCTTGGCGAGTAGTATGTCCCCGATCTTGACCTCCTGGGGAATTGCCACGCAGCGAGGGACACATTGTAGGGATTCTTCCCGAAGCCCTTCTCGATTGCCGCGTTGTGAACGGCTTGTTTAGAGTCGTACTGGCGGAGATCGCCCAGACCGCCTGCGTAGTCGTATCCGATTGCTGCAATCTGATGTTGCTGAAAGTGCCGCCACAAGCGTGCACCGTCCCCTGGAGCAATGGCCCAGACGTCCGCATCGCCAAACCGCTCACGGTACCATGTCTCGTCGTCATCCGTGCCACCACCCGGGCCGGGCGGTGGTGCAGGTCCCGGTCGCCAGATTTCCTTCACCGGTGACTCATAGAAGTCAATCTCTTTGTCGGGATGCTCGTCCTGCAGGCGTCCTCGAATCTCCAGCAACGCCCGGTCCAATTCGACAAGGCTCATTTCGTAAACATCAATCTCCTCGTCCCTTGGGCCACCGAAGACCTTAACGGCATCCCTTTTGTGGCTTGTTGTCACCATTCTTTCGAATGAGTCCGGGAAGAGCAGGAACAGCACGACATGCCGAAACTGACGCTGACGGCTGTCTTCTTGGCTATCGATCCACTCGGCAAATCGCCAAGGGTCGGCCAGCCTCGAATCCTGCTCGCTGGCAGCTAGGGAAAACCAGGCCATCATCACGTTAACTATGAATCGGAATTCACGCCAGCCGAAAACGGTCCAGGCCGTGCCTGGGTGCGACACTCCACCGTCAAGCACCTCACCCAAGGCCCAATGGTCTTGCGGCAGCGACGTGCCGGACTGCTCCCAGGCCGCTCGAATACGACTGAGCTTTGTCACTCGTTTAACGTTGGTTGCTATCAGGTCCCTTGTCCAAGTCATCTCCGCCCACAATCGCTTCGTCTCCGGCGGGGCGGGATCGAGTTGACGCCTTAGCTTTTCTTCGAACGAGCCGCTTCCGGCATCCGGATTCTCAACGAAATGGGTCCGGAGTTGCTCGAAGTTCGCCAACGTCCAGAGCCGTTCCTCGGAGAGGAGAGATTTGCCATCGACCAGACAGCGCTGCTTCCACTGGTCGGCGGCGTTGAGAATCGCGGCGGCTTGCCTCAAACGAGCCATTAGGAGTACCTCTCTTGTAAGTTAGCCAATCTGTCTCGCTACGATCAGGCGGGCTAGGCTTCTCTCTCTTGAGCTGTCTTCCTCGACGCACTCAGTCCGAGCCCTCGCCTCCAAGAGAACCCAAAGGAACGCTCCGGGCGATTTCGGGGCTCTCTCCGACTTGTCGTCCGAAATCCGGGATGGCTCCACTGCAAGTGCGAACCGCTTGCTACACTGCCCGACGTCCTGGCAGGAGCAGCTTTGAGAACGGACGACCGCGGCCACACAGCACTGATGCTCTTAGCGTTGGTAGCGGGCCTGCATGTTGGGATGAGCGGCGCTGACGCGCAGTCCCGCTTCTACATGCGCGTTGCTCCTGAGATGGGTGCAACTACGGTCGAGCACACCAAGAAGGTAACCATCCAGGGAGGATCGAGTTCCAGCACTTCATCCTCTTCAGGCCTTTCGTTACTCGGCAGCGTAGCGGCTGGGCTACGCCTGAGCCTATCTCGGAACTGGCTCATGAGGGGTGAGGTGGAGGGCGTCGTATCCAGCCAGCGCACGCTTGAGGGCACGATCTCCCCAACCACGAGCGGGAACGTCCACGATGTCTGGCCCGGCCGGTGGGACTACAGTGACTTGGCGGGAGCGGGCGGCAACATAATCTTGGGGCGAGGGCTCGCGGCCGGCCTTGCCGAGGTCTATGCCTTGGGCGGAATCCGTCGAAGCTGGACGGAGTTCGCGACCGGTGGAACGAACCCGGAGACTGGAGTGGCTGGCGAAGACCGGGAGCGCCTGGGCAGGTGGTCGTGGGGGATCGGCGGAGGAACGACGCTGCGCCTGAAGTGGCCAGTGGACTTTCGAGTCCGCTACTTCCGTTCGATCACTGACTGGGTCATCGATGTGCCCGATCTGCGTCTCGACTACCGGTACAAGACGAGTGGCGTCCTGATCTCCGTGGGGATCCACCTCTTCGATTGACCGTCCGGTTCGCTGTGTTGGCGGTCGAAGTCGCCGGGCGGCCCGTCCCGATCAATCAATGGGGTCGGCAAGACGCCCCTCAGAGGCAGGGGAATCAACGATGCCACCAGTCAATTGCACAGCCTGGCGCACCTTCTCATAGCTGCTCCTTTGGTCGGACAAGAGCGCGAATCTCTCAGGTAGCAGCGGGGGCCCATGGCGGGGGAAGTCGGGAGAAGGGGAATTCATCGTTGAGACAAGATACTGAGGCAAAACGCGACGACGTTCGATTCGAGCACTGATCAAGCGCCGACAATCAGGAGGGCGAACGTGGTTTCAGGAATCATCGAGACGATGATGAATCCTGCCATTGGCAACTGCGCCTCCATCAGAGAGGCAAGGAATCCAAGCCGGTCGCCAGAAACTCCGGAGCCACTACGATTTTGCGCGGTTCGAAACGAATTCGAACAGAATCACCTTGTTAGGGTCGCCCGGCCGGTAGCGTTGCGTGACACCGTCGTCGAACGCCACTTCAATTGTCCAGCCGTCAACGAGTTCCCCTAAAGGAGGCTCCGGCGCGCTGTCCGGATAGCCAACTACCGGAAAATCGTCGATGAGTCGTTCCAGGAACGGAACCACGACCCGCTCGTACCGGTCTCGGCTAGACGAGTGTTCCGACAACAGGTCATCGAGCAGAGCCATAGGAGCGGGGTACGGTCGATTGCGCCCCGGACTGAAGATGTCGACGGCCCATATCGCATCGGTCGCAAGAACGAAATGGATGCGTTCCCGATTCGCGGCATTGAGCATGCCGTGCAATGTCATCTGTGCGTTCCGAGGCGTACAAAACATGAAATCGCCGCCGGTGAACACGATCCGCTCGGCATCGACCAAGATTTCATGCTCCTGCCCCTCGGTCACGACCGCCAGATCAGGCTCGCGGTCGTCGGTGTACCAGTACGGATACAGGTCACTGACGAAATAGATGACCGGATGGCCTCGCTCCTTGAACTCTCGCACTAGACGGTCGATTCCGGGCTTGGCCACCGCCGTATGGTCGTACCCGTCGAGGTTGGCGTGGCCGACAAATAGCAATTCCTCGCCAACGATCCGTTCGACATCCGAGTAGTGCGTCGCGGGGATTGGGGGACGTGCCTTTGGATCGACGTAGATGGATACCTCCCGCTCGCCCACGTCGCTGCGAATGAGCACCTCCGTTGTTCCGGGTGACACGGCCTCGAGCTGCCATTTGCCGACAACACGAATCACTGTCGGGTCCTTGGGCGTGAGGCTATAGTCTTTGACCGGGACCGCCGCTCCATCTTGTCGTTGAAACACGGAGTAGCGGATCAGGTCACCTACACGCAAGCGTGTGTGGTCCGGGTAGACCTCCAGCGCTGCGGGGGGCGTCTCACGAGCGCAGGCGATGACGAATATCGCGGCGACTAGCAGGAATATGAGGCCTGCGCTTTGACCGGTGATTGCTGGAAACGGCCGGCTCATTCTCAGGAGGAACCCCTCTTGTTCTCATCATCACGCACAGCGTGGGCGGTTTCAACTTGGTGGTGAGCGGGGGCTAGAGGGAACGTCCGCGTCGCAGGAGTGGGTGGCCACATTGTGCCGGGCGCGATCCTGATATCGACCCCGTTCGCCGGGCTCCCCCACGATTTCGAGATGCAAGAGACCCTGCGCGACGGGTTCCTTGACACGTACCCAGACACTCCTTCCCGCTCGAAGTCTGGCCAAGTATTCAAAAAGTTCAGGTACTTGCGCGAAAGGACGGTCCATGACTGTCCCCAACAAGGTCCCGGTTGCCAAGGCGACGCACTCAACCGGCCCGACCCGCGCTCGGGTTGCTGCCGGTTGCCGGTTCGGTCCTCCAACGATGAACTCTCCGTTCCGTTGAACTTCGTGGAGCGTTCGTTGGTTCCCGCGGGTTCCCGTTCGTTCGAGCGTAGATCGTCGTCCCGAGCACGAGAGACGGCGAGCGAGACCAGGTCACCGGGTATAAGAGCGAGGAAAACATGGAGCGGCCGGACACCAGAATGAGAATCGGTCTCCTTGCGCGGAGGGGGGACAGTCAATCTCAGGCTTGTACGATGGCGGGAGCGTCGCGAGTCGGTCCGCTAGACCGGCAACAGGAGAGCCCATGAACGACACTCGATTGCCGCCGCTAGAAAACTGCGTCGCGCTTGTTACCGGTGCTAATCACGGGATCGGATTCGCTACGTCCGTTGCTCTGGCAGAACGCGGAGCCGATGTCGTTGCCTCTTACCTCCGTACGGGCGACCCGGACAAGACCGACGCGTACAACAGGGCGCGCTCGACTGACGGCTCGGCCGTTAGTGCAGCCGTGAGTGCCACCGGAAGACGCTGCCACACGATCGAAGGCGACCTATCCGACCCTGCGACTCCGACCATGCTGATGGACGAGGCCGAACGAGCCTTGGGTCCTGTCTCGGTCCTGGTGCACAACGCGAGCGGCTGGCGCACGGACAGCTTCGCAGCCGCCAGCGTCGATTACCTCGGTCTCCTCAATCAACCTGTCAGCGAGAAGACGATCAACAGTCAGCTGCACGTCGATGCTCGAGCGGGCGCGCTGTTGCTGGCGGAGTTCATCAGACGGCATCGAGCGCGGGGCGCCACTTGGGGAAGGATCGTTACGCTCACATCAGGAGTTGGCCGCCACTTCCCCGGTGAGGTTTCCTATGGCGCTGCAAAGGCCGCTTTGATCAGCTACACGCTCTCAGCGGCCACGGAGATGGCCGGCGACGGCGTGACTGCCAACGTCGTCTACCCGCCGGTCACCGACACCGGATGGATCACAGACGAAGTCCGGGACTTTGTCGCCCGGGATCTGGAGCATCACCACATCGCGTCTCCGAGTGAAGTCGCCGAAGTCATTTCCTGGCTCTGCGCGGAGGCCGGCAGAACGGTGACTGGCAACATCATCAGACTCCGCTAGGAAACCGGCGCGGGCCAATGCCCGCTCAGCCCTTGAGGCGGACGCGAACGTCGCATTCCGTGCCTCTAGCCCGCAGGGTCGGTGGACACTCCGTGCGACCCTCGCTGTGTTGCCTGTTGCCTGATAGGGTCAAGGGGTCGTGAGCATCAGGGTGGAATACCGGGATGGGGTCTTCGCGCCTCTTCAGGAGGTCGAGGAGCCCACACCCGGCGGGGTCTACCGCCTTTTCTCCGAAACCGAGCTAAAGGAGCTTGCGGCGGACGTTTTGCGGCTGAAGGGTTCGGAGCGCAGCTTCGAGTTCTGGGAGAACGAGGAGGATGCCATCTACGACAGCCTATAGACAGGGCGACATCGTTCTCGACTCCTTCGCCTTCACCGATCTCACATCATCGAAGAGACGCCCCGCGCTGATCCTTTCCCTGGATTTCTTTCATGCTGCCGGGGAGGCTCTCGTGCTGGCGGCCGTTGCCTCCCACATCACGGACGACCCGTACGCGGTGCATCTCTAGCACGAAGACTTCGCGGAAGGTGGACTCCCCAAGGCATCGATGGTGAAGACGGCAATGCTGTTTACGATGCATTCCTCGCTCGTTGCCAAGCGAATCTGCGCCCTCAGGTTCGAGAAGATGGAGGAAACCCTGGGGTCATTGCGCGGGTTCTTCTCCTGAGTCGGATGCGTTGGCCGGGGGACCGAATCAATCTAGACTGCGAGTCGGCAATTGGCGCGGGTCATGTGCGGTAAACACAAGAGCCAAAACACTGACGATCGCCGCGATCGCGCCCCGTTAAGGGGCATACCGATGACCACCCCAGCCCCCCAAATCATCTCACTCGGCGGAGAAGAGTATGTCGTGGTTCCGCGTGCCGAATACGAGACGCTGCGAAACGCCGTGGCTGAAGATGCCGAGGACTCTGCATACATTGAGCGAGTCCTGGAAGGTCCCGATCAAGAGCTCGTGCCGTTCGAACTGGTCAAGCGCATCGCCGGTGGAGAACATCCAGTGCGTGTGTGGCGTGAGCATCGTGGCATGAAGGCGGGCGAACTTGCATTGAGCGCCGAGATTGCGGCCTCGTATCTTTCCGACATCGAGAATGGGAGGAAGCCCGGTTCAGTCACGGCCATGAAGCGCATCGCTAGCGCGCTCAGCGTTACGGTCCATGACCTCACCTAACCTGATGATCCAACAGGTGCATTGGGTTTGGCTGTTACGGCTCCTCGAAGGCCATCTCATGCTTCGTTGTCAGGTTGCCGAGCCGTGGAACGTCAGGGCTGTTCGCCCGAAATGCGTTGACAGCCAGCAGATTGTCGAAGGTATCCTAAGGAGCCGGCCTCGACAGGGCGCTCGGGCCGTTAGTCTGCTTGGTCGCGTCAGCCGGAGTAGCAGCCGCGGTCCGCACCTTCGCCGACGGGGGCTTCTCTCCGAATTGCGGTCGCCATACCTCGATCTGGAAACTTCCAATACGATATGAACGTTATTCGTGTAGGGTCGCCGTGAACTTTCAACTACCTAGGAACCGACGCGGAACGCCAGCATGGGCACCCTGCGGATGGATCAGGGATGCAGCTCCATCCGACCGCGGAGCACAGGCTCGCCAGATTCGAGTCCTCTTGTTCCAACTGGCCGTGGTGTCGGTCGCGGGGATCACGCTTACAGGCTTGTCCCGCGACGCCGCGGCCCAGGATCCGAATTCCCTGCAGGCCTATCTTGGTTTTTTCGAGAGTGAGCCCGAGGTATTCCCGTTACCCTCTCCCTCGCTGCCGTTGAGCCGCTCCGATGGCTCTTCATCCTATGCGGTTCACGTCCCTCGGAGCGCTTCCGGTATCACACTGATCCTCCGGGGAGATTCCGCCTCCAAGGCCGCCGTCGATCGGTCCACAGGGCCGGACGGGAACAACCTGATTCGCAGGGCCTGGTCCCGAATGCAGGGATCCGAACGTCTGCATTTCGTGTCGTTCGACGGGCTAGGATTCGGGGAACACACAATCGGGATCAGAGTTGCCACGGATGCAATGCCTGACCATCCAAGAACTTATCTCGTGACGGTCACGCGCGCTGAGACGTTCGGCAGCGATTCGACATTGACCGGTCTGTCGTTATCCGAGGGTGACCTTACTCCCGCCTTTCCAAGTGACACGAAGTCCTATGTGGCGGCCGTTCCTTTTCGGGTCACCAGCCTGACCCTGACAGTTGGACGGAAGGAAGCGGGAACGGCCGTTCAAGTCCGCGCGACCGCGTCCGACGGCGAGGAGCTAACGGTGGAGGACCTGACGGTATCGGGGCTGGCCTTGGGGCGAAACACGATCAGGGTCGTGGCGACCGCCGAGGATGGCTCGAATACGGAAACGTACACGGTGGAGGTCGTCCGGCTGTGGCCCAGCAGGGACACGAGGCTTTGGGACCTCTCACTGGCAGAAGGAGCGGCGGACTCTTTCGGCCTGAAAATCCCGACCGGAGGTGGCATCCTGCGGCCAGGATTCCGTTCGGCCATTCGGTCGTACCAGGCAATCGTTCCTGCACGCGCGACTGCAGTCAAGATGGGGATCCTGTGCCCGTCGCAGGCGTCTCTCAGTCAGACCGGCCAGGCGCCTGATGGCACGGCCTTGGCTGTTCAGGCAGCCGACATCGAGCTCCATAGCATCCAACTCGACAACATAGAGATGCGCGACCTGCGGAGACGGATCGTTTCGATTTCCGGCCTCCAGCCGGGTAGGAACACGATAGAGATCCGAGTGACGGCAGAGGATGGGGTGACGACGGGTGTGTACGAGGTGACAGTGAATCGGGGTTGATTGTCGACAGGTACTCGACAAAGGACTAGCGATCTCTATACGCAATCATCCCTAACCAATTCGGCGGTTCCAGTTCGGACCCAGTGCCATCGAGTGCTTTGTGCCGATGGCACTCGCGACGCGGTTGCCGCTTCGCCCCAGATCGCCCGCTGCCCGCGACATTGGGGTTACGATGAGCCCACGCAGAACGATGTCGGTGGGGCTTAGGGTTCACAATGCCGCGTGGCGTCTCGCAACCCAGACCGAATTCACGCCTGGGACGGTCGGATACCTGGTTCCCGTCGGGCTTCGGGTCGGCCGATTCGCCTGCCTGGCCGTCCTCCTGACTGCAGCTTCCTCGGCTGGGACGGAACCCTCTACGAACGTCGAATTGATTCCCAAACGGGTCCATTCCCACGATGGCAAGGCCGACGGTCCGGAACCTGCCGCCGAGACTGGGGAGTCGCCTCGGTTCGCGATCCGGTCTGTCGCTGGAAGGACCGATGTCGTCGACGGTATCCCTGCTGTCTCCGCGACGCTCTTCGATCCGTGCGCTGCCGCGGTTGGACCGTCCGGCAGCATCTATGTCTCGGATTCGCGGAACCACAGAATCCGTGTCGTGGACTCGGCCGGGATAATCTCGACCGTTGCCGGGACCGGCGACTGGGGTTATAGCGGGGACGGAGGCCCTGCGACGCACGCCCAACTCAGCTTTCCCTGCGGAATGGCGATGGACGCGGCTGGAAACTTGCTCGTGGCGGACGTCGAGAACCACCGCGTGCGAAGGATCGACGCATTGACCGGGGTGATCTCGACGTACGCCGGAACGGGAGACCCCGGGTACGAAGGCGACGGCCGGCCTGCGACAATGGCCCATCTGGCCCGGCCGACCGGCGTGGCGGTCGACGATGCAGGGCGTGTCTTCATCGCGGACTTCGGAAACGGCCGCGTGCGCACGGTCGATCCGGTGACTCGGACAATTGCAACGCTGAAAGGCAGGCAGTCGTGGGCACTGGCTGGGGATGGCCGCCCCGCTCTGCCGGCTGGCTTTGGCGGCTGGGGGGTGGCTGTGGACTCGTCCGGCCATCTATATGCGGCAAACCCGACTCGCAGATTGGTCAGCCGGGTCGACATCGCCTCGGAAACGCTTGAGATCCTGGCAAGTTCAATCGACCGTGGCTACGAAGGTTACGGTGGTCCTCCGACTTGGGCGCGGTTTCTGGCCCCGCAGGGTCTGGCAGTGGACCGCGAGGGCAACGTCTACGTGGCTGATCCGCAGGGTGCTTCGGTCCACAGAATTGACGGCGCGACGAGAGCGATCACGAGGCTCTATCCCAACCGGCGGGAGCGTTTCGGAAGGGACGGAGGCCCGGTGGGCGAGCGACCGTTCCGATCGCCGAGGGGGGTGGCTGTGGACGGTGTAGGGCATCTGTACATCGTCGACAGCGGGGATCACCGGATTCGGAAGGTTGACCCGAATACCCGGGAGATTTTTGCGTTGGCCGGCACTGGCACGTGGAATGAAGGCTGGGAAGGCGGCATTGCTGCCAGTGCGAGGTTCGCTCGTCCGGAATCGCCCGCCGTGGACGGGGCCGGCAACGTCCTCTTCGTCGATTCGAATCGCGTTTGGAAGCTGGATCGGCAGACGGGGACCGTCACCGCCTTCGCGGGCACTGGGGAGTGGGGCTTCAGCGGGGACGGAGGCCTCGCCATCGACGCCAGGCTGCGATCCGCTCGGGGGCTCGCAACGGATGTGCAGGGCAATGTCTTCGTGGGCGAATGTGGCACGGTTCGCAAGATTGATACGTCTGGCGTTATCACGACGGTCGCCGGGACGCGCGGGAGTGACGGTCGGCTCGTCATCCTCGAAGGTTCAGTTGCGGCGCTGGAAGCCCGTCTGAACTGTGTCGAGAGGCTGGCGCTGGACCGACTCGGAAACCTGTACCTCCTTGAGTCAGAGAACGGCGTGACCTTGCCGTACGTACTCAGAATCGATACGGCCGGCAAGATCGGCCTGTTTGCAAGCCAAGTCTGGGCGCTCTCCGGTTGGAATGGCAGGCCTGACTTCGAAGTCGCACTCCGAGACCCCTCCGATATAGCGATAGACTCGGCTGGCACGGTGTACGTCTCCGATGCGGGAACTGAACGGATCCTGCGAATCGACACCACGGCTCGATCCGTCGAGACGGTTTTGACGACGAAAGGCTATAGACCAGAAGCACTGTCGGTCGGTCCCGCAGGAGACGTCTACGTCGGGGGCGGTTACCGAATCCGGTTGATTAACTCCGACGGCTCTTTCTCCGTGCTTGCAGGGAACGGAGAAGGGGGATTCTCTGGCGATGGCGAGCCCGCGGACGGAGCTGGCCTGTCCGTGTCCGGCTTGGCGGTGGATCCGCTCGGAACAATCTGGTTCACCGACCCGAACAGCCGGAGGCTCCGGATCCTCGAGCGTATGCCCGGACGCGACGGCGCCCTTTAGGCGAGACGACGTGCAGCCTATGTTCGATGGGTGGTTTTGAGTGCAAAGCTTCCGCAACCCGTGTCACTGGTTCGGTGCGATCCTGACGGGTCGGAATCGAGGGATTCCTCCTTCTTCGAATTCTCAATTGTGCGCCTTTCCGGATTCCTGCCTTGCTCGCACACCATCAGCGGAGGCCGCAGCAAATGTACCGATTATGGTACAATTGATCGGTTAAAAGGCCCGAGAAGGTCATCCTTGCTCGGTTCTTTCGGCTGGCAGGTGGCCGGGAGCCAGTACGTGAATGGCTCGCCGCGCTCCCTCGTGAGGACCGCAGAGTGATTGGCCACGACCTGATGCGAGTCGAATTCGGTTGGCCGTGCGGTCCTCCTCTCTGCGCATCTCTGACTAGCTTTCCAGGCTTGTTCGAGGTGCGAAGCAACCTAATGGGTAGGCGTATCGCACGGGTGTTCTTTGCAGTGTCGGGTAGGAACATGATCCTTCTGCACGGCTTTATCAAGAAGGCTCGGTCCACCCCTGAAAAGGAACTGAAGCCTGCCGTAAGGCGTATGAAGGAGTACGAACGTCATGGATGAGAAGAATCCGCACGCTGGGTCCACGCTGGAGAGTCTGCTGCGCGAAGACGGCACATACGAAGACATCAAGAGCGATGCCATCAAGTCGGTTCTGGCCTACAAGCTGCAAGAGGCGATGAAGGCGCAGAATCTCTCCAAGGCGAGAATGGCGAAGCGAATGCAAACTAGTCGCTCGCAGCTAGACCGATTGCTCGACCCTCAGAACGAAGGGGTAACGCTCGATACTCTCAAACGCGCCGCTGCGGCTGTCGGAATGCGAATTGAGCTGGAACTCCGCCAAGCCTAGCCAGTCTGCTCCTGATTCCGGTGCTAATGAGTCGACCTGACGTGGATGGGCCGCGAGTCCCGATCGTCTGCCGCCGTGCATGACACAAGGTTCAGGGGTTTCAGGTGCCAGCTCGTCGTCGATCGCGGTAGCCGTTTCTCGCCCGTCTGACACCACGCCGGCATTCGAGTCCTTCTTACGACGTCGTACCATCCGGGACAGCAGCCCAAGAGGAATGCTGCTGCCGTAGGGCCCGGGATGGTCAGTTCCCTCGGGAACAATCTGGTTCACCGGCCCGAAGAGCCGGAAAATCCGGGTCCTCGAGCGTTGGCTTGGACACGACGGTGCCCTCTAGGGAGACGACCTGCATCCTATGTGCGATGGGTGGTTTGGAACATGAAGCTCCTCGGCCCGTCTCACTAGTTCGTTGCCGTCTTGACCGCTCGGAATTGGGGCATCTGCTCTTCTTCGAGCTCTCGCTGTTTCGCCTCTCCGATCTCCCGCATCAATCGCGCGCCATCGTCTTCACGGCCACTGTCCAAGTAGAGCTGGCCGAGCTGGTACTTCGCCGCCGTCAGTGACGGGTCAAGCCGTACTGCCACCTCCAGGTTGCGGATTGCTCCTGCGACGTCCCGGTCGGCCAATAGCTTGCCGAGCCGGTAAAAGGCTGACGGGTACTTGTCATTTAGCTTGATCGCGATTCTGAAATGCTTCTCGGCAAGTGCCTCCCACCCCCCGTTACCGCTCTCTGCTCGTGACCTGTCGACCGCGAAGCCGTAGATGTAATGGACATAAAAGTCCTCTGGAAACCGCTCAACACCGTTCCGCAGCGTTTCCAGGGCTTCCGGCATCTCTTCCAGATGGATCAAGGTCACGGCCAGCGCGGTCAATGCCACCGAATGCTCCGCTTGGAGCTCCACGGCACCGGAGAATGCCTTCCGCGCTGCTTCGTATCTTTGACCTTGGCCGAACGTTATGCCCTTCTGCACCAGTAGACGGTAGGACGTTGGCATTCTCTTCAGCCCAAGGTCCAGAATCTCGAGCGCGAGTTCAGGATTCCTGTACCTCACGCAGAATTCGCTGAGGTCGATATAGCCTTCCTCGTTTCCTGGGTCGACCTGAATCCCCCTCCTCAACGCCATGATCGCGGCATCGAGGTCACCAGCGCCCTCTTCCAGCTCGGCAAGGCGCGACAAGAGAGCCCGGCTCGGAGCCCCGGTTGTCAGCTTTCGGGCGAGGGCCAGAGCTTCTTCCTCTCGTCCGGCTGCCGCTAGTACCGCGATTCTCTTGCTTCCGATTCCCTCGATCGTTGGGTCAATTGCTTCGGCCCGTTGCAGTGCCGCAAGAGCCTCGTTGACGAGTCCGGCGGCTGCCGAAACCTGCGCGAAATCAACAAGATCAGGACCCGTGAGATCGTCTCGCAAGTTTACAGCGGCTAGGACTTCCTTCGCGCTTTCCGTTCGGCCAAGTTGCTGCGAGGATCTGGCGTAGGCAATCAGCGCGCGTGGCTGGCTGGCAAGCAAGCTGCCAGCTTCGTCTAAGAGCCGGACGGCCTCGACGTGCCGCCCGGACTCGGAACTGATCATCCCCAGGAACAGGCTCGCCTGCTCTCGGGCCTCTTCAACTGCGACCAACTTCCGGAGGTGTTCTTCGGCGGACTGGAAGCGTCCTAGGTCGAATTCCGCGATGGCCAGGTTCTTGCGAGCTGGGACGAAGTCAGGTGAGTGCTTCAGGGCGCGCTCGAAGTAGGCGATTGAAGACTCCGGTTCGTCCTTGATGCAGAGGATGGCACCGACCATGTTGAGCGCCGTGACGTCGTCGGGATTCGTTTCGAGGCTGCTCCTGAAAAAGGCGAGCGCCTCGTCGACTCGACCCGCACGGAGATGCTCCAACCCAGTAGGGCCGTCTGCGGCGCGGACTACCGGGATTGCTCCCGCGAGGACCGTGACCAAGAGAAGCCCCAGCAGAGAACCCGGCAGTACCCAGCCCAGTTGCCGTTCCGGAAGAATCTTGGAATGCCTGTTGCCTAATGACGTCAAGCACTCCGTCCTCTCGGTCGCAGTGGCCCGAGCACCACTGCGCGAGGGCCGGGCCGTGCGTCCCATTGAAATCTCAAGGTCGATCCGGTTCTGCCGGTTCCCGGATCGTGACAATCTGATTGGCACGCACGTCATCCACAACCTGAGTGATCCCGCGGGGCCATCGGATCTCCAGCGAGGCGGATGTCTCGTTCCCGAGTCCGAAATGAAGCCGCGGATCGTTGCATGAATAGTAACTCGACTGCGACATGACCTCTTGGGCCTGGCGGCGCGACCCGAACTCGCAGGTCACGCGCGCCCCGATCGCGCTGCGGTTCGAGACCGTCCCGATCAGCTTGACCTTGAGCCAGTTGCCCCCGCCATCGATGTCATTGCGCAGAAGGGATGGAGGCTCGTTGAGGTTCACAACTAGGATGTCGACGTCGCCATCGTTGTCGAAGTCCCCGAAAGCGCAACCGCGACTGGAATGTGCCGAGGCCATTGCAGGCCCGGCTTCGTCGAATAGCTGCTCCAGACGGCCTCCACCCAGATTTCGAAACAAGACATTCGGCGTCTTGAACGGATAGTCCGGCAGCTTGGCTTCGATTTCCGGGTAGATGTTCCCGGTCGCATAGAAAATATCGGGCAGCCCGTCGTTGTCGAGGTCGACGATCCCGGCGCCCCAGCACACGTTGCGCACCTCGACCGCGAGTCCCGATGCCAGAGTTCGGTCCCGGAAACGGCCGGAACCGTCATTGATGTAGAGGATATTCGTGTCGTCTGCGAAGTGCGTCTTGAAGATGTCAAGCCCGCCGCTGAGGCTGAAGTCCGCCACGCCGACTCCCATGCCGGCCTGCTCCTGGCCATCCTCGTTCAGGGCGACACCACGGACCAGGCCGACTTCCTCGAACGTTCCGTCATGCCGGTTGCGAAACAGCAAGCTGGGCGTCGAGTCGCAGGCCACATAGATGTCCGGCCATCCGTCATTGTCGAAATCAGCAGCGGCCACGGTCATTCCGTATCCGGGACGGGCCTTCGAGATTCCTGCCTCTTCACTGACTTCGAGGAATGTCCCGTCCCCGTTGTTCCGGTAGAGGGAATGCCGCGAAAACGGAAGCCCGCGCGGACCGCAATGAACCGGAACTCCCTTCCAGTTGCATGTCCCCATGCCTGGCCCTGGCACGTCATCGAAGTCGAAATGGCAGTAGTTCGATACGAACAGGTCCAGGTGACCATCGCGATCGTAGTCGACGAAAGCGCAGCCCGCTCCCCAGCGGGTTTCCGAATCGATCAGCCCGGCTTCTTCAGTGACGTCCTCGAAAGTGCCGTCTCCGTTGTTCCGATAGAGAACGTTCTGCCCGAAGGCAGTAATGAAGAGATCGTCGTGTCCGTCGTTGTCGTAGTCACCGACCGTTACCGCCGAAGCCCATAGCTCTCGCAAGAGTCCGGCCTCTTCCGTGACATCCGTGAAGGTCCCGTCTCGGTTATTGCGGTACAGCCTGCTGCTGGTGCCCTGCGGCGCGCCGGCAACTCGAGAGCCGCTCAGCACGAGCAGATCCATCCATCCGTCGTTGTCGTAGTCGAGAAACGCGCAGCCGCACCCGACGGTCTCTACGATGTAGTCCTTGTGGTCCACAGGGCCGTAGATCGTGGGATGGCGCAAGCCAGCATCCGCGGATACATCGACGAAGTTCGCGGCAAACGGATTGCCTGAGGTCTCAGCCCTTCGTTGCGCGCGGACATTGCGTGTCGCCACACCCTGCCCGCTCGCGAGCGTTGGCGCGAGAAGCGCGAGCAGCTCTCTTCTGGACGAGCGCAATACTCTAGCCGCTAGCTGGGCACTCCCATGAACAGTTCGGATGCCGGGGAGGTCATCGTCCGGCCACCGGCGAATTCCTCAGAATTGGAACCGCAATCCGATCTGGGCCGATCGAGGTCCGATCGAATTCGTCACCCTGCCGAACAGCCCGCTGGTCATGTTGTTGACGACACGGTCGAGGTTGGCGCGGTTTATGACATTGAAAATCTCGCCGCGCAACTGGAGGATCGTGTCTTCCGAGAGTCCGGGAACTTGGAATTCCCGAGAAATCAGCAGGCTGACATTGAAGACACCCGGGTGCGAAAAGGTGTTTCGCCCCAGGTTGCCTTGCTGGCCGGCGGCCGGTGTCGGAAAGTCCGACACCTGGAAGATCCCGCTGAGATAGTCGCCCCTGGACAGCCCGCTCAGCGAATTGCCGAATGTCGGTGCGTTCGGCAGATCGCGGTTGAGTCCGTCGGCGTTGAAGTCTCCTGCAGGATAAGGTGCCGAGGTCAGGACGGTGAAGGGCAGGCCGGACTGCATCACCCCGACCGTGCCGAATCGCCATCCGTTGATTACCGAGCGCAGAGCTGGAGCCATGCCGCCCTTGGCGACTTGAACCTCCCACATCGCATCGAACGTCAGGCGCTGCCGGACATCGAAGTCGGCTCGGCCCCGTTGAGCTCGCAGATTCCAGACGTCGAACACCGGCGTCGCCGGAACGGAAGCCTGCGGCAATCCGCTGGTGCTGAAGTGATCCAGGACCTTGGCGTAGGTGTAAACGGCCCTCATCGACAAGCCGCTGGTGTGGCGCTTGTGGAACATCAGCGACAGCAGGTGCGCGTTCGAGTTGGCACCTGTCCAGCGCCGTTGCACCGAGCCGAAGAACGGGTTGAGCCGGTCCAGTCGCCCATCCAGCAGATCTCCGGGGAAACGGTTGATGTCGCTGTGGACAGTCAGATTGTGGTCCGCCGAGCCGGTGTAGTTTACCTCTGCCATCGAGTCTGGCCCGAGCCGCTTTTGGAGGCTGAGCATCCAGCTGTGCGCGGTGGGGATCTTCATGTTCTGGTCCACGCTGAGGATGCTGGATCGCAGGCCCTGTACTCCACCGCGCTCGTTCAGCTGATAGGTCACGTTCGGTTTCGGCCAGATATCCGGCGACGCGTCCTGAGCGAGCGCGTCCAACTCGCCCCAGTTCCCGAGCCCGTACGTCAGAGCGTCTCCCTGCAGCACGCTCAGGCTGGGCGTCGCCGTAGCTGGAGGCCCTAGCAGATTGAGCGTCGAGAACCAGTTCTGGGCAATTCGGTCGCGATACATTCCGTATCCTCCCCGAATCGACAACGATCCATTGCTGAATACATCCCAGGCGAAGCCGAGCCGAGGGCTGATCATCCAGGGCAGCCTGTCGGTGGCGGTCTGTCGGCATTCGGCAAACCCGTTGGCAATCCGTTCCATGGAGTCGGAACCCTGGCCCGCGAAGAGATAGCAGCCTTGGTCGGACGCTTCGGTATAGCGGATACCCTCGCCGTAGTTGTCGACCCGCACGCCCAGATTCAGGGAGAAGCCGGGCCGAATACGCCAGTTGTCCTGGACGAACAAGCCGACAAATGACGTGTGATAGCTGAGGTACGCGCCACCGACCTCGCCCGTGGCAAGGTTCACCGCTGGTCCGAACTGCGATGTTGGCTGGTCTTGCGCGAAATCCAGCAGGTTCGAGAAGACGAACGTCGGCCGGGTCAGCGTCTTGCGCCACGGAACGGTGTCGTCCGGCCGCACGTACTCACCCCCAAACTGCACCGTATGCTTGCCCTTGTTGAGGGTTGCCATGTCACGCCACTCCCAGGTCGGCGTCGTCCATCCCCCCGGGCCCCATGCTCCGAAGCCCTGAGTCCCGAGGACCGCGATATTCGGAACGTCCACTGCGCCGTCGCCTAGGGGAGCCTGCTGCTCGCCCGTCTGTCTTGAGTACCGGAAGCCCATGCTGTTCATGAAGGTGGCCGAAAAGACATGGTTCCAGTCGAGTTTCCACCAGTCGTTCAGCACCGGTGACCACCTTGTGTAGGCAGGTCGGATCAGATTCGCGAACTGCCGGCGCCCGTCTGACTTGTAGTAGTAGCCGAACAGCCTGTCGCTCGCACCGAAGTGATGGTCAACCCGGACCTGAAACTGCTCCCCCTCGCGGGGCACTGAAGCGCTCTGATTCACTGTGCCGACGGCGGGCAATGAGTCCGGAATTGTCGACATGCCATCAAACTGGCCAGGATTCCTCAGCTTGAGATCCCCGACCGTGATGATGTCGCTGGTCGGATCGATGCCCGGAGAAAGAGCGAAGATCCTAGAGGCGATCGATTGCGGAAAGTTCGAACTGACGTAGTTGCGGAACTCCGGCGTTTCGGCGACGCCGACGCTTACAGTCGAGGTGCTTGCCCTCAGGAAATCAAACGCTCCGAATACGAACGTTTGGTTGCGCTTGATAGGCCCCCCGATGGTTGCCTAGAGGTTCTTCTGCGCGAAGTCGGTAATCTCGCGTTGCGCGATGGTGCGTGCTGTGAGGCTGTTGTTGGTGTACAAGTAGCCGACTGTCCCGTGGACTTCGTTGGTTCCGGACTTGGTCACCAGCTCAAGGAATGCCCCGGATGACCTGCCCTTGACCGCAGAAAAGTTCTGTGCCTCGACTCGAAACTCCTGCAGGGAGTCCGGGATCGGGCTCACCATGAACGTCCCGTCTCTGGAAGGCACCTCCGCGTAGCTGCCGTTCAACATGACCAGATTCGCCCCTTGCCTCTGGCCCGAAGCGTTGATCCGCAGTCCCATTTCGCCTTGGTAGTTGTCGACGAATGCTCCGTTGGTGGCGCTTGTTTCCCCCGTGCCGGTAACGCCGGGCACAAGAGTGGAAAGCTGCCAGATTGTGTTGCGCGGTAGGGGCTGGTTCTTCAGCGACTCTTCGTCGATGTAGTTCGTGTTGTCGACCTCGGTCGTGTTCACAGCGCTTGTATCGGCCTCGATGGTGATCGAGGTCGTTACTTCCCCGATCTGCATCTCCGGGTAGAGCGTCCGCGTCTCGTCGCTCCGCACCAACAGGCCAGTCGTGGACCAGGTGACAAAGCCGGGCGAGGTGACGCTGGCGGCATACGACCCAGCCGGGAGCTCGCCAATGCGGAAAAAGCCGGTCTCGTTAGAAGTTGCCTCTCGCTCGAGGCCTAGGTTCTCGTCGGTCACAACGACTTCGGCGCCCGGTATGACGGCACCGGTGCCGTCCTTGACGTAGCCTTCGACGGCACCGCTGAACTGTGCGGTAGCTACACCGCAGGCAAAGACCGAAAGAGCAATCAGCTTGGACGGGAGAATGTGGTTCATGGGCTAGGCTCGCGGCCACATCCTATCAGACCGGCACTCCACCGGCAGCCGGTGTGGGCATATCGGTGCCCTCTCGGGTGTCGCCGTTCTCGCAAGATTGGGAGGTAGTCGAGTCCGATACGAGTCCGGGATCATCGACTTGATGATTGAGCCCGGTAGCACTATCTGGAGACGATCAATCGAAATGCCCGCAGTTGGCTCGGACACCTTCGGGTCTTGCCCGCGCAGTTTGATGTTGGCGACACCGGTTGTCCAAGCGCTCTCGGATGATGATTCCGCGTCATGGATCTGGACAGGCTTCAGACTCTGCCAGCGAAGGTCTTGTAAGGGGCTGGTGCCTTCATCATTGCCAAGTGTCTGTAGGTCCCGGGTTGTGCTTTCCAAGGCGCGACTCGCAAGCAGGCCTTGACCAATCTCGCGGACGCTATCGAACTCTGCCTCGCTACGATGCTAGGGGACTGGCGGGCGAAGGCGCGAGACTGATGCGCTGGCAGGCCGCACTGGCGGCAGGCTCGAGCGGCCGGCGAACTGCCACTCCCTCGCGCTACTGCCGGCGCGCCTCTCCTCGACCCTACGTGGGAGCGCCCGAGGGTGAGATCCCGTCGGGCGACTCGACCCATTTCGCGAGGCCTCTTGGTCTGGGGCGTCCTCGATGAGATAGGGTGGGGCTTGTGCGTCGTCGTCTTTGGAGCCACTGGCAAGACCGGAGAGCACGCTTGGAGACTGCTCCGCGAAGCAGGTCATGACGTAACCGTCTTCGGTCGCTCCGTCGAGCGACGCTATGCCGATGAACCCATGGCGAAAGTCCAAGGCGACGTGCTGGACGCCAATGCGGTCTCGAAAGCCATCGAAGCACAAGATGCCGTGCTGGTTTGCCTCGGTCCGGTCAGCACCAAAGACCAAACTACTCTCAGCCAAGGGGCCGCCAATATCGCCTCGGCGATGAAGGCCCATGGCATTCGGCGAGTCGTCTTCATCTCGGCCGCCGGTGTGGGCCAGAGTTGGCAGCAGATCCCGTGGTACTTAAAGCTGGTGTTCCTAGTGTTCCGCACCATGCTGAGGAACATCTTCGCCGAACATGCCCGCGAGGAAGAAATCCTCGCGTCAAGTGCGCTGGATTGGACGGCGGTGCGAGCGGCAGTCCTGACGAACAAACCCGCCACAGGCCGCATCGTCGCCTCAAATACCGGCCCCATCAAGACGATCCCGCGGGCGGATCTTGCCGCTTTCCTCGTCGCAGAACTAGTCAATCAGGATCATGTGAACCGTGTAATCTCAGTTTCGTCCGGACGATAGCAACACACACAAGTCAGCGGCGCCCTCGCGCCGAATCGACGCCATTGGCCACTGGCAAATTCTACGCACGGTCGATGACGCGTCCACGCAGAGCCAGCCCTGCGTCCAATACCGCTGGTTGTGCGGCAAGGCGTCACGGGCCTTTTCGAAACCGGCAGCCGCTGGGGATGTGAATAGTAGGGGGGGGCCTGCCTCCCGCCCGCGATATAGTCGTCGTTGATGGGTGGTGCCGGAGCCGTCATCGGAGTCTCCGACCACTACGCGCGGGCCGAACTGGTGACTCTCGCGGTCGAAGAAGGTGCTCCCGTCTTCCTCGATCGGCGGCGCGTCGAGCTGATCGACCAATGCCTTCCGACCGCCCCCTACCACCACGATGCTCTGGCACTGGACATCGGCTCGGCCACCGACCTTGTCAACCGCGTTAGACGATCGGTCGCGGAACACGCGACCGCAGCGCTCTCGACCATGCGAACTGCGTATCATTCTCAGGTGTTGATCCTGCCCACGAGTCCGTATGAAAGCCTGCCCGACTCCCTGGATGAGATCCTGAACTCGCGTCCCTTAACCCTCGCGGCCGACGGCATGCTGTACCGTGAATCCCTCGCCAGGGCTGCTCGGGAACTCGGCATGGAGGTCCGCAGGTACTCTCGCAAGACCGACCAGGCTGTCCTGGCTGCCGAAGCGATGGCTGTTGGCTTAGACGAGGTCACCTCCCTCATCGACAGGCTCGGCCGACAGGCGGGACCGCCGTGGCGCAAGGACCACAAGATGGCTGCAGCCGCAGCCCTCAGCGTCTTGGGGCCTCAGATTCGTCACTGAGCCCACGGGCGCGAAGAGGTGCGCCAACTATTCTTCGGTTCGGAGCCCGGGGCTCTTACATTGCGATCCTCGGAAGAACCTCCCAGACCCTGTCGACATGCAGAGTCTTCCGGACGATGGGCGCTTCGCACGACCGTCGCTTGCCATGTCCTTTCTTGGCTCACTCGACCATCTCGGCAAGTGCGATGTGGCGTCCCTTGCTCGCAGGGTAGCTGGCGACGACTTTGAAATAGAACTCCAGCCAGAGACCGCACTGAGCTCGGGCTAGGCCCGCATCTTGGATATTGGGACGACACGATCCCGAGACAGCTCGTGGTCTGCAACCCTCCGACTGGCCCATCTTCCTCGATTCGCGATCACGTTTTGCTCCATGATCACGACGGCTACTGTTCTCTCCATCTACCCAAGGGCGGCATCTTCGCTGTGGAAGGTGCCTCAGTAACCCCGAGGGTCGCGATCTCTGCGGGAACCTATGATGAGAATGGAGCCTGTCACCTAACGTACCTGCCCGCGGATGTCCTTTCGGTCGATTTTCCTTGCCATCGCCATTAGCGGCGCACTGCTGGTGTCCGCACTGCTGATTCACCGGGCGAGACCCCGGACGGACACTGATCAGCCGCTGCCCGAATTGGTCCGTGCGACGGGGCGTTGCGCACAGTGCCACCGCGAGGAGACTCCGGCTGTCGTCCACCAGTTCGAGCGCAGCGAGCACAGCCGCGCCAACGTCACTTGCTACGACTGCCATCAAGCTGGCGACGGGCAGGAAGCCTATGACCATTACAACTTCCGCCTGGCTAGCGACGTCACCTCGCTGAACTGCAGCGGATGTCATCGGACGGAGTACGAGCAATTCGCGCGAAGCCGGCACGCCCTGCCAGCATGGTCCGCAGTTAGCGGTACCGACGGCATGTCGTCCGAGCAGCTGGCGTTCGGGGAGCGCCACCATCCCGGCGCAGTAGATCGCCCGGCTAATGCCCTCGCGCAAAAGGAAGGCTTGGCCGCCACCCAGACTGGGTGTCTGGGCTGCCACCAGATCGGCCGGCCGAATCGCGACGGGTCGATCGGAAGCTGCACGGAGTGTCACTCGCGACACTCGACGTCAATCGAGCTGGCCCGCGAGCCGCAGATCTGCGGGCAATGTCACATGGGTCCCGACCACTCCCAAATCGAGATCTACAACGAATCCAAGCACGGTGCCCTGTATGCGGCCCAGCGCACGACCATGGACCTGCGCGTCGAGCCGAAGCGATTGACGACGGCCGATATGCCGGTGCCAACGTGCGCGACCTGCCACCTCAGCGGGCTGGACGGGCTCAAGGTGACCCACGACACGACGGAAAGGCTGTCGTACTGGCTGTTCGCACCGGTCTCGGAGAAACGTCCCGGGCACGCCCGGGCCCAGAGCGAAATGCAGGAGACGTGCCTTCGATGCCACGCCTCGTCGAGCGTCACGCGCTTCTACGAGGAAGCGGAGGCCGTTCTAGCAGCAACGAACCACCGGGTCCGCGAAGGGGAGTCGTTGATGGCCGCACTGCGCGACGAGGGACTGCTGACCCCTGAACCGTTCGACGAACCGATCGAGTTCCTCTACTTCGACTACTGGCATTACTTCGGGCGCACCGCCAAGCACGGCGCGTTCATGGGCGGGGCTGACTTTGTGCAATGGCATGGCAACTACGAACTGCTTCTCAAGCTCGCCGAAATGAAGGACATGGCAAACGAGCTGAGGGATGAACGGAAGAATCACTAGCTGGGTGGCTCGCCGAAAGAGCGTGCTGCTTGAGTGGTTCGTCCTCGCGAATTTCGCCTTTCTCGTCCTCGACGTGTTCCTCGCTCATTCGGTCAACAGGTTTCGCCATTACGCCGAGTGGTTCCCTTTCATCTTCTCGGCCGTCGCGACGGCACTCCTGGTCCCGGCGGTTGCGCGCAAGGACTGGGCGAATCGCGGATCCTACGCGCATCGCGTTGGCCTCGTTGTCGGGTTCGGTTCCGTCGCACTCGGAATTGCAGGTGTCATCTACCACTTGCAAAGCCAGTTCTTCTCGCAATGGACAATGCGCAGCTTGGTATACACCGCGCCGTTCGCCGCACCGCTGGCATATTCCGGCCTCGGATTCCTGCTGCTCCTGAACAGAATGGTGCCGTCTGATTCGGATGAGTGGGATCGGTGGGTGGTCTTCCTCGCCCTGGGAGGCTTCCTCGGCGTGTTCGTGTTGGCCCTCTGCGATCACGCGCAGAACGGCTTCTTCTACACCAGTGAATGGTGGCCAGTTATAGCGAGCGCGTTGGCGGGAGGCTTCTTGACGGTTGCGCTGATCGAGCGCAATCTGCCCTACCTCCGGATCTGTTTCGGTGTTCTTGCCCTGCAAGCAATCGTTGGACTGGTTGGCTTCTGCCTCCACGTTGTGGCTGACGTTAATGGCTTGTCGGCCAGCCTCTTCGAAGACTTTGTGCATGGTGCGCCGGCTTTTGCACCGCTGCTGTTCGTCGATCTCGCGTGCTTGGCGGCGATCGGCCTCAGCCCGCTGGCCAGATACGGAACGAACCTAAGCGGGTCTCCCTGATTCACTTGCCTGTCCCGATCGATTCGGCACCGGTGGATGCTTGCAACCCCCTGGGCCCGTCGTTCCTTTGGCGATCTGGCTCCCTAACTGCGCCCGAAATGGTGAAGGTCTTCCGATTTCGGAGCGTCCGTAGCGGCAGCGACAAGGGCCGATTCAGATCGCAAGGCCGTGACTGTCGAAGGGAAGGCGCCGGTCTGCGGGCTTTGTTCAAGCGAACTGGAGGTGGGTCGAATAGAATAGTAATATATTCGCCATGCCTACTACGGTCCATCTCCCCCCGGATCTCCTGGAGGCCGTCGACCATCAGGCGAGGGAACTGGGGCTGAGCCGCAATCGGTATATTGTCCGCGCTTTACGACGTGCGCTGGAAGGAGAGACCCAGTGGAGTCCGCAATTCATTCGTGAACTGGAAACAGCGCGATCGGACGAGGACGGGCGGGAGGCTCTGGCGGAGATGCGAGCAGTCTTGGCCGCGAACCGTACGAGCAAGCCCCCGCCTGAATTATGAAGTACGTCTTGGACACTAATGCGCTGTCCAATGCGCTGGCTGGAGAGCCATCCATCTGCGCGCGATTGCTGTCGTGCTCTCGCACCGATGTGCTGCTGCCACAACCGGTTGTGGCGGAGATTGCATACGGCCTTACACGGCTCTCAAGGTCAAAGAGGCGCGAGCGCCTGCTCAATCGCTTCCAGATGTTCCTTGATCAGCTTCCGAGAGTCGCGTGGACAGATGAGGTCAGTCGCACGTTTGGGGAAGTCAAGGCGGACTTGGAGCGTCGCGGGATTCGGATCGAGGATTTCGACGCGGCTGTCGCTGCCCATGCGATGGCATTGGGCGCGACTCTGGTAAGCAGCGACCTCAGGCACATGGGGCGGATCCAGGGTCTTCTGGTTGAAGACTGGCATTCTCGGTCAGTCCACTGATTCCGAGTCGTGGCGTTGCCAGTCAACCCACGAGAGCCGGTGACCATATCGAGACAGCCGCAAGGCAACTCTGCTCGCTATAGCAGGACAAAGGGATCTCCAGAATCTTCGAGAGTTCCAAAGGCGAAGACTCCGCGGCCCCAGGGTTGCTGACAACCCTCTCGTGAGGACTGTTCCGAGAGTGCCAGGAAGCGACCATCTCGCATCTTCGTGAAACATCTATGCTTCCCGAACGCATCGGGATTCACTTACACCCAGCCGGGTCCAAAGAGTGGTCCACCTGGGTTCGTTGTAGAGCGAAGTATTCGTTGCCCTCGTCGTCGTTCGAACGAAATGACCGACCAGGGCTATTGGTGATGTGCTTCAGTCCGTAGATATCCAGATTCCTTGTTCAAGATCCCATGCAAGCTATATTCGGACTCTTATGAAGCAAAGGCCCTATCCACCGTCCGTCCAGCGTGCATTGCGACAGCTAGGTCGGGACATTCGGATCGCACGCAAGAAACGACGCATGCCAGCAGCGGTTTTCGCCGTCCGCGTGGGCGTCTCCCAAGGCACCCTAGTGCGGCTTGAGAAAGGGGATCCCGGCGTCGCCGTCGGGGCGGTCGCCATGGCGTTCCTGGCCCTCGGGGAACTGCATCGGATCGGGTCGATCCTTGATGTCTCCACGGATGACACCGGCTTGCGGGTGGATATCGACAGCCTGCCGCAACGGATTCATAAGGCCAAACCCTTGATCCTCACGCACAGGGATCTCGAGAGCGGGAACGAATGAGCAAAACAACGAAGCGAGTATGAGTCGCGCCTGCCGAACGGCTACTACCGCCCTGCAAGCGTGGCGCTATCGGTACCGATCGCACTCCTGATCACACTTGCAAGCCTTTGCCAGCAGATTCCAGGTCCTATAGCGCGGAATGCTCCGATGCAGGGATCACCGCGTTCTCAATCGATCCCGTAGTGTCCTGCCAAGCTTCGTCAGGCGGTATTTTTGATTGCTGCTGCGGGGTTTGTCCGGCAACGTCATTGCCACCAGCCCATCGGCAATCGCCGGAGCCAGGTACTTCGTTGCGAGATGGGTCCGGTCGCGAAGCCCCAGGACCTGTTGGATTTCCGACCTTGTGCGCTCGCCGTCGAGTGCTAGTACAAGACTTGCGACTTGCGGGGTACATGCGGGGTACATGCGGGGTACATGCGGGGTGCTTGCGGGGTCATCTTCACGCAATTGCAGAGCCGCGTGGCGTGCTGGCCTCTTGGCTGGAGCTCGTGGAGGACTCAAGCGCTCCAGCACCGCGAAGCCCTTCTCCGTGAGCCGATACTTCTGGTTGCGGCTCCTGGGAGTGTCTGGATACGTCATTTCTACGTAGCCATCGTCCAGCGCGGGCCTCAGATAGTGCGAGGCAAGGTGCAGCCGGTCCTTCAAGCCCAGTTTCATCAGAATCTGTGACCGGGTTAGCTCACCGTCGAGAACCCTGACAAGCGCCTTGACTTGCGGGGCGACTTGCAGGGCTTGTCCCGAGTCGGCATGCCCAGCGCCCCTGCTAGGCGAGGAATCCCCTGGACGGATGAAGATCGTCGAGAACCAGTTCTCGGAGACTTCGATGAGCGGTTCCGGAACATCGTATTCACGGCACAGTTGCCGAATCCTCCGAATTCCGCTGCGTATCTGTTCGACCAGTCCCATGCGATAGAGCACACCGAAAAGCAGCGGGTTTCGCGGAACGCTCCGGGTGCCCAAATCCCTTTCGCGCATACCGGCCGGCAGGCCGCCGGGACTCACGATTTCCAGGCGGTCATGAAAGACATACGCCTGCACGTTCGCCGTCGACCGGTAGTCTCTGTGCACGATGGCGTTGACGAGGGCTTCACGCAAGGCATCCTCGGGAAGCTCCAGTCTCTCCTCTCTCCCTCGAGCGTTCGGAAGGAGGGCCGTGTTCAGCTTTGACTGGATGTAGGCCATCGAGTCCTGAAAGTTTGAAGCAACGTCGCGAGTGAATTCCTTGCGGTCCAAGATGTGGGCCTTCGTCTTGCCCCGAAAAACTGCGCAGGTCACTCCTGCCTGCACGCTGAACCGGCCGATATCTGTGGCGAGCAACCATGCACCGGCGTTCGTCATTTCACCGTCGGTCAGCAGGTGAAGATTCTCCAGGGCGCCGATAGCATCCATATCCTCGGGGATTCTCGCGCGCTTAGCGAACCGTCTCCAGACCTCGAGCGTGAGATCGGTCTCCAGGTTGAATTTCCGGCAGGGAGATTCGTCGAATCGGACGAGGCCCTCCCGAAAGAAGAACTCCCGGATTTCGTCTCTCGACATCTGCTGGGTCGTAGCACCGACGCGCAGGAAGAACTTGCCTCCGAATGAATAGGGCTTTCCGTACTGTTCCGGGACCGTCACGCACAACACGTCGTCGATGGAAGTTAGATCGACGGCGATAGGCGGGTCCGCGGAACGCGCGACGGATTGAATCTTCGATTTTGAAGCGTTGTGATCGTGCACTCCCACGATCTCTCCCGCATCGGTAACGCCAATCAGAATTACTCCTCCGGTCGCATTCGCGAATGCGCACATCTCGCGCCCGAGGCCAGATGCCTCCGCTCGCTTGAACTCTGTTGTGAAGCCCTCGCCAAGAGCGATCACTGCTGCGAGATCGCCCGTGCTCAGGACGCCCCTCGCGCTACGTCGGGCCCGTGTCATGGGTCGATCTCCGTGAGGATGCAGATCCGTAAGGTCGAAGCGCCCCAGTGGCGGTGGAACGCCATCGCGGTCGGCCATCCGAGAACTCGACCCTCGCCGACTGGTCCGATCTGACTCTTTCTCACCGTTGTTGGAGGTCGTTCCGCCTTCTTGTCAAATTGCGGGCACCGACCAAGAATGCCCGGTGGTTCACGATCCTTGAAAAAGATCCCGACCGGCAACGAGCGCGCGCATCTTGCGGTCCGCGACGCTCCGCGACAGCATCCAGAAGCCGCAATCCGGATTGACGAAGCGTATACGCTCCTGGCCCAGCGTCTTGGCGGCCTGCTCGATCCTCGAGGCAATCAGATCCGGGCTCTCGACTTCGTTGTCTTTGATGTCCACGACGCTAAGGCCGATACTCGACCGAGGATTCAGATCCTTCAGATAGTGAAGCTCGTCATATCCGCGGCGTGCGAACTCAAGGAGGAAGAAGTCGGCGTGGATCGCGTTGAGATACGGCAACAGGTCCTTCCAGATTCCCATCTGGATCTGCTGCCCTCCGTAGTTGCCGAAGCAGAGATGGACTCCCTTCGTTGTTGAGACCCCGTCCAGCACTCGGTTCATGGCGGCTGCCGCCCACTCCCCCTCATCGGGATGCCCCGTGATGTTCGCTTCGTCCAGTTGGATCACGGCCGCCGGAATCCGTTCGAGCTGACCGCGCAACACGTCCGCGATCGCCATGCACAGGCTCTCGCGGCTGCCGTAGAAGCGATCCGTCAGTGTCTTGCAAAGCATGTGCGGGCCAGTGCACGTAAACTTCAGCGGGCGATTGGTCAGATCCTTCACGAAGACGTAGTCCGCGGGCAGATTGAGCGTGCCTTCCCCGATCGCGTCGGTAACCACGCCCGCCGGAGCGAACCGGAATGCCATGCCAGCGTCCGCCTTGAACGCATCCATGTCGCTGACCGAGTACTTCGTGTGGACCCCCGAGAACTTCGAGACGAAATAGTCGATCATGCCGTTCGTCTCGGGATGCGAGGGGTCGAAGCGATTCAGCTCCCCGTCCGCCACGACATCGATCCCGGCAAGCTCCTGCGTATGCAGGACGACCGAGACGGCGTCCCTGAGAGTGCCCTTGGACTCGTCTCCGTACAGCCATCGCGGAGTTGGATAGCTGCCCACCACCGTGGTCTGGATTTCCATAGCGCGATTATACGAGCCGCCCGGCTCACGCCTTCGTGGGAGAAACCGTCCGCTTGAGCTGGCCGCAGGCTGCGAAGATGTCGCGTCCTCTCGGCTTGCGAACAAAGCACGGGATCCCACGCTGGACGATGGACTGGAAGGCTTCGACACGCTTCGGGTCCGGTGTCACGTACGGAATTCCCGGTCCGGGATTCAGGGCGATCAGGTTGACCGTGCACTTGAGATTGGACAGCAGCCGCAGCACATTGCGGGCGTCGGTATCTGAATCGTTGACCCCTCCTAGCAGGACGTATTCGAAGGTCAGACGCTCCCACGGCCGGAGCGGATACTGGCGGCACGCTTCAAGCAGCGCTCCCAGCCTGTGCTTGGAGGTGATCGGCATCAGCTCGATGCGCTGCTGCTCGTTGGAGGCGTTCAGCGAGACTGCGAGCTTGCCCCGGACCTCGTGGCTGCCGAACTCTGCAATCTTCGGCACGATTCCCGAGGTCGAAACGGTAATCCTCCGCTGTGGAATCGCAACGCCCTCCGGATCAGCCAGGAGCTTGGTTGCCTTCATCACCTCGCGCAGGTTGAGCAGTGGTTCTCCCATGCCCATCATCACGACGTTCAGGGGGCGCTTCGTGGCATCCAGGTTCTGGTCCCGGGCGAGGGCGAGCACCTGCGCGACGATCTCGCCCGCGTCGAGGTTCCGTTCCAGGCCCATCAGAGCTGTCAGACAGAACTTGCAGTCCACGGGGCAGCCGATCTGCGTGGAAATGCAGAGCGTGTCCCGTCCCCCCTCGGGGATGAAGACCGACTCCACGGTTCGCCCGTCTCGCATGCCGAGCAGATACCGCACCGTTCCGTCCACGGACTCGACGCGCTCGTCGACTTGAGGCAGTCCTCCGCCGTAATCCCGTTCCAGAAGCTGACGCAAGCCCTGCGGCAACGTCAGGATCTCGCGGGGCCCGCTCCGGCCCTTCCGATACAGGCCCTGGTAGATCTGCTTTCCGCGGTATCGGGGCTCTCCCAGCGAGACCGCCAGCTTGGTCAGTTCGCCTAGATCCTGGCCGATTAACGAGCTGAGCATTGTCTCTCTTCGCGCCGAGCCCGCGCCGCTTCCTGAACCTTCCGCGATCCCGATTTCAGACGGTTTCCATGACAAGGCGGATCCGCTCTCCGTCGATCTCGAACGCGCGCTCGATGCCGTCAGCGGTGCCGTCCGCTCCGTCCCGCAGGTTCGTGCAAAGCGTTTCGGACATGAGGTGCTCGCGGTTATCCCCCACGATCCGCGCCAACCGTTCGGAACCTTCCAGGGAAAGCTCGATGCGGCGCGTGTACTCGATGTCGGTCTCCTTGCGCAGGTTCTGGATGCGATGCAGGAGCTCCCTGTAGAAGCCCTCGTCGCGCAGCTGCTCGTCGAGTTCGGTGCTCAGGACCGCAACCATAGACGAATCGCCGGCTGCGGCGAAATGCTCTTCTGCCTCGACGCTGACCTGCACGTCCTCGCTGTCCAGCGCGAGGCTCTCGCCGTCGAAGTCAATTGTTGCGCTGCCGTATTCCATCAGGCTGGCGCGTAGCGCGGCGGCGTCCAGGCCCGCAAAGACCTGCTTCGCCTTCTTCATTCGCTTGCCCAGCCTCGGGCCGAGTCGCCGGAAGTTGGGTTTCACCACATATTTCACATGAGCCTGCTGGCCCTCGACAAACCGGACCTCGTGTACGTTCAGCTCGTCCGCGATCAGGGCGGCGTACGGAGCCACGCGTTCGCGCAAGCCAGGATCGGCGATCACCACCTCGGCCCGGCGCAGCGGCTGGCGCACCTTCAGTTGGTGCTCCGTTCGCACGCGCAGGCCGAGCGAGACAATCCGGCGAACCGCCGCCATCTCCTGCGAAAGGGCAGTGTCCTCGCGTTGCCTGCTGACGGGCAGATCGCAGAGATGCACGCTCTCCGGTCCGTGCAGTCCCGCGCCGCGCACGACGTTTTGGTAGATTTCCTCCGCCATGAACGGCGTGAAGGCCGCGCTTAGCTTGGAGATGCTGACGAGGCACTCGTAGAGCGTCGCGTAGGCATCCGTCTTGTCGGCGTCGAACTCGCTCTTCCAGAACCGGCTGCGGCTCCGTCGCAGGTACCAGTTCGACAGTCCGTCAACGAACTGGCTGAGCTCGCCCGCCGCCTCGTAGGCCAGAAAGGCGTCCATGTAAGTGCGTACTCGATCGGCCACGATGTCGAGCTCGGAGAGGATCCAGCGATCAAGCAGGCCTCGTTCGGCGGCCGGCCGGCCCGACATTGACGAGGGATCGAATCCGTCAATGTTGGCGTAGATCGTGAAGAACGAATACACGTTGCGGAACTTGAGCGGGAACTCCTTCTGGATCGTCCGCACGTTGGCGAGCGAGTGCCGCGTCGGGGACCACGGCGGGTTGCCGGCGAGGAAAAACCACCGAAACGCGTCGGCTCCAGGTGCCGGCGACGGCACTTCCAGGTTGACCCGCTCCCCGGCCGGCAGCCGAGGCACGTCGATAGGCTTGACGCTTTCTCCGCCCCTAGCGGGCCGGGCCCCGATCGCCGTTATGTCCTGGTCCGAGAGCAGCACTGCCCGTCGGGGCATGCGCTTGCCCGGCCTGACGGCCAGTCGCAGCCCCGCGTCGCCGTTGCCAGGAACCGAGACCTTCACGGCATCGCCGGGCTTCAGGTCCAGCGCTTCTAGATCCTGCCGAGAAATCACGGCCTCGCCCGGATTCGCGGTGCCGGTCCCGTTCCCGCTGTTCCGGACGGCGAAGTCCTGAGCCACCAGATCGAAGATGACCTCGGGCGGGGTGTAGTTGCCGAGGGATTTCGACTCCTTTTTCCCGCTCGGGTCGGCGACATGGCCCAGAACAACGCAATTGCGGAACGGGTGGGGGTAGTCCTGAGCCGGGATGCCGAGGTCCTGCGCGCACTCCTCGTCGAATACGAGTGTGGAAACCATTAACTGGGAATAGAACCACCCCCGTGTCTGGTCAATCGCTTCGGTGATGTAATCGGCCGGGAACCGGGCTTCGAATTCCGCCTTTCCTTGATGCGGGTAGCCGTACTGGGCAAACGGCATGCACCCCGAGTCGAACCAGCAGTCAATGACTTCAGGCACGCGCCTGTACACGCCGGGCTCCCCGGGCTCCGCCCACGTCACCTCGTCAATCCACGGCTTGTGGACCATCAGGTGGTCCGATAGCGCCGGGTCCGCCTCCTTGGCCCTATGGAAATGATCGAAAGCGGCCGGGTTCTTCTCAAGGATTTCCGCGCACGAGGATGGCATTGCCATCGCCCCGGTCTCGTCGTTGATCCAGACGTTGAGCGGCGTGCCCCAGTAGCGCTCCCGGGAGAGAGCCCAGTCGATGTTGTTGCGCAGGAAGTCGCCGAAACGCCCGGTGCCGATGTATTCGGGCACCCAGTTGATCGCATCATTGTTCGCCAGGACCTCCCGGTTGCGGGCAGTCGTCCTGACGAACCATGCGGGGCGCGCGTACTGGATCAGCGGGTCGTCGTCGGCACGCCAGCAGAACGGATAGTCGTGGCGGTAGTTTTCCCTTAGCACCAGCGCGCCGCTTTCCCGCAGCATGTGGACCAGTTGCCGGTCTGCGTCCTTGACCCACTGGCCCGCGACTTCCGTCACGCTGTCATCGAAGGTCCCGTCAGGCCGGACGGGGCAGAGCAGGGGCACTGCCTCCGGCTCGACGTAGCGGGCTGCAACCTCTTTGTGCAGCTCGTAGTCGACCTCGCCGAAGGCAGGCGCTTCGTGCACGAGACCCGTGCCGCTGTCCAGTGTCACGAAATCGCCGGCGAGTACCTTCCACATGTAGGGCTCCCGCCCGCCCTCGCGCAGCTCGCCGGCTGATTCCCAGTGCGATTCGCGGAAGTGTTTGAACGGCGGAACATAGCGCCGCCCAAGCAGCGCCTCCCCGGTGAACTCCTCTTCGACCGGCAGATCCTCGCCCAACTTCTGCTGCAAGGTCTCGCGCAGGGCAGCCGCCAGGATCAGGGACCTCCCCTGTGCCGCTACCCGCACATATTCGAAATCGGGACGCACCGCCACGTACTGATTTGCAGGCAGGGTCCATGGCGTCGTCGTCCAGACAAGCAGAGCCACGTCCGGCTCGTCGGCGAGGGGGCAGGCCACGTAGACCGAAGGATCCTCGACCGCCTTGTACCCGAGGCCGACCTCGCCGGCTGAGAGCGCAGTGCCGCCTTGTGGCCACCACCAGACAATCTTGTGGCCCCTATAGAGGAGCCCCTGACGGTACATTTGCGAGAGTGCCCACCAGACGCTCTCGACATAGGACTTGTGATAGGTGACGTAAGCGTCGGACAGGTCGACCCAGAAGCCGACCCGGCGAGTCATTTTCTCCCACTCTTCCGTGTAGCGGAAGACCGAGTCCATGCACTTGCGGATGAACCGCTCGACACCGTACTCCTCGATGGCCTGCTTGCCGTGGATGCCAAGTTCCTTCTCCACTTCGACTTCCACCGGCAAGCCGTGCGTGTCCCAGCCCGCCTTGCGGGGAACGTATCGCCCCGCCATCGTGCGGTACCGGAGAAATACGTCCTTGAAGACTCGGGTCAGGACATGGCCGTTGTGCGGCAGGCCGTTCGCGGTTGGGGGGCCTTCGTTGAAGATGAACCGCTCGGCACCCTGGCGCATCGCCAGGCTCTTCTCGAAGATACGGTTCTCCTCCCAGAACCGGCTGACCTCGTGCTCGGTCGCGGGAAAGTCGACGATCGGCTTGGCACGCTGGAACTTGGGCTTGCTCATGAGCTGTCGAAGGTCGCTTTCCTTAGTGTCTCGCAATGCTTCGGAGTGCAGTGGGATACGAGTCCAGGCTCCGTTTCGAGGCTGGCTCGGCTGCGAGGTTCCCGCGTCAGGGGTTGGTGGCAAACAGCTCCGTCAGGACTGGAGCGGCCATGTCGAACTGCGTCATCGGGCGCAGCTCCAATAGCCACTCGATGGTGTGCAGCACGGAAGGCGCGGAAACGAAGCCCTCTCTGGCAGACTCTCCGGCAACTGCCCCGCCCGCCACGACAGCACCCGGCTTACCCCCGATCGACAGGACGAAGAGCGCGGTTGACCCGTAGGCCGGGTGACTGCTCCAAGCAGTCTCGAGCTCCCTCAATGACAGTATCTGCTCGTCTTCCGCATCGAGGAGTCGGACAACCGTCAGTCGGGCTGGCTCGGCTTCGGCGTGTAGCTTTGCCAGCAGCGCGTGGAAGGGACGCCCGCCCCCAATCCCGTACGTCTCGACTCTGATCGATGCGTCCGAGGCGTTCGACCAGAGGGTTCCGGCTGCGGGCCGCGCGGCTCTTCCCGCCGACCTGAGCATTCTCTCCGTGAGGCGCCCGGCGCTTACTGCCGGCCCGAGCTTCGCGAAGAAGTCGGTTTCCATGCCTCCAGTGAGCCACGCGATCTGGCCGAGACTTCCCTCGACTGGCGGCACGAACCCGGGCAGGGATACCGATCCCTCGAACATGTCCTGCCAATCAGCGGGGTCTGCATCGGTCAGCACGAGCGCGACGTGGCTTGCCGACGAAGGAGGCTCGTCGGGAACGCTAGGCCCGCCCGACAGGTTCGAAACGGCCGCTGCACTCAGGAACTCGAGCTGCTCGGAATTGAGTGCAGGCAACAGGGAAACGAGGCCCGGGACTTGCGAATCGCCCTTCCCGCTGAGGTAGGCCATGCCGCCGTTGGGCAGCCCGACCGTGGCGGTGGGAAACCAGGCCGTCGGTATGGCACCGCCCGGTTCCGGCAGAGCCTCCGAGATATCCGTGACAAGCACGATGTTGTTCCCGGAGTTCGCGATGTAGAGCGTGGTCCCGTCCCGGCTGACTCCCAGGGCGGTCGGCATTGAGCCCAGCGGAGATCCGGGCAGGGGGGCCACGCTACGAGCGTCCAGCAGTTCGAGTTTCTCGGGTCCAGCGATTCCAAACGTCCAAACGTTGTCAGCGTGCGAGCAAGCCGCGAAAAGCCGGGCCGGATAGGTCCGTTCCTCGTCCCCGTCGAAACCGCTGCCCGGCACCTGGACCGTTCCGGAAACGATCGCGATGTCCGTTGGGTGTTCGCCGACCGGAATCCGCTCTACCAGCCTCTGGTCCGAAAGCCGGTACAGGCCAAGCGAGGCTTCTCCCCAATGACTGATGATCAGATGGCCGCCTCCAGGTGCGAGACGGGCCCGGTATGGCGCCGAGCCGGTCTGGAATTCTCCCAGTACCAGTCCTGACTGGGTGTTGACGATGACCGCTCTGTCGCGCAGCACGTCCAGGGCATATAGCGTCCGGTCGTCGGAATGGAGTCGCAGGTCCCCGATGAGCGCGTTGCACCTGCCATTGCACTCGGCGGGAATTGAGAATTCCCTCTCGACTGCGAGTCTTCCTTCGGTGAAGGAAACTTCCCACACACTCGACCTCGCTCCGCCGCCGACGTAGATCCGGTCCCCAGCGTTGTTGAACTCTAGGCCGAGCCACGCGTCGGCCAGCTCGATTCGGCTGACGATCTTTCCTGACTCGATTTCAATGGCCGCTAGCGAGGGCGTTTCGAACCCCGCCTGGAGCACAACCAGGTAAAGTCCATCCCGTGACAGCTCCGCCGACATCGGCATGCTGTTCACGACCACTTGCGTTCCGGCTGGGGTAATGCGCTGTCCGGTCGGCAGGATGACGCTTGCATCCGACTGACGGCCTGGACGGCTTTGCCCATATCCCGGATTTGGCAGTACCCACGCCAGGAGGGCGAGCGCGGCTAGGGTCGTTGCGCGACGAGTGCTGCGGTGGCTTCGGTGTCGCATGATTCGTAGAACAGGAGATGTCGAAAGTCGGAGAAGAGCTCCGGAAGCTCTCCATCGCCAAGAAGGAATCTCTGGCTTCGTGGTCCCGTACCGAACTGGGCCTGCTTTCGAGTGTAGGTCTTGTAGATGACGAGGCCACCCGGACGCACGCTTCGCCTCAGGGCTGGAATCAGCGGACGATGAAGAAAGTTGAAGACTGCGACCAGATCGAACTTCTCGTTCCCCAAGTCGACATCCGGAGCCTCCAGGTCGATACACTGCGTCTCCAGCTCGACGCCAGCGAGGCTTGCGCGCTCCTCGCACAGGCGCAGCGCTTCAAGGGAATAGTCAATCGCAACGGTCCGCAGACCCCAAGCTGCTATCTGGAGAGCATGCCGTCCACCGCCGCAGGCAAGGTCTGCTGCAACGCAGTCGCTCTTGCGGGGAATGAACTGGCGGGCCTCGGACAGAAAGCGATCAGGGCCGGGAACCGACCTCTCGGCCTCCCGGTACTTGGCGTCCCAGTCCGATAGTGTGGCCACCTGACTCTCCACGCAATCAGGGTTGCAAGATCAGACGGAAAGCTGGCCCGCCTGTCGGCGGTCCGTTGCTGGGAGCCCTCCGCCGCGCGGAGGACGCGCACTAGGCTTGGAACGAACTGCCGCAGCCGCAGGTGGAGGTCACGTTGGGGTTGTCGAACTTGAAGCCGGCTCCCTCCATGGTCTCGACATAGTCAACCCTGCAGTTGTCGAGGTAGAGCAAGCTGGCCTGGTCCACGAAAACCTTGAGTCCGTCGTAGTGGTAGACCTTGTCGAGGGGTAGCTGCTTGTTCTCAAACGCCATCGAGTACTGGAAGCCGGAGCATCCTCCACCAACGACGGACAGCCGGAGGCCTTTGGGCTTCGGCTCCTGCTGGCTAAGGATCTCGTTCACCTTGGAAACAGCCGTGTCGGTCATCTGGATCATGGTTGATGTCCTCCTAGATTGCGCTAGAAGCCTCATTGTAGCAATCGGGACTCACGATACCGCCGCAGGAATCCTACAAGCGATTTGAACTCATGGCTCGACGCGAACGGCAATATTGATGGCGAGCCCAAATCGGGTCCGAGACGTTCGCGGATCCTGCGCGGCCCGTCCGTCGGCTATCGATACGAATCAGGGTCGGGCGTTCCGCACTCCGCTGTAGTGCGGGTTCGGTGCGCGTGGCTCGACAGCGTCCGTCGCCTTGCGCCAGGCAATGAGATCCTCGTGCAGCTCACTGGCCTTGGCGGGCACAGACTCTGCCATGTTCCTGGATTCGCTGACGTCAGCTGCAGTGTTGTACAACTCCAATTGCCCGTCTTCGAAGTACTCGATCAGTTTCCAGTCGCCCTTGCGGATGGCGCTCGCCGGACTCGCGCGACCGGTCAAATAGAGCGGGTAGTGCCAGAAAATCGCTCGATTGCTCAACGCTCGATATCCCTTCAGCAGCGGCACGAAGCTCTTGCCGTCAACCGGTTGGGTGGTCGGCAAGGGTACGCCTGCCAGCTCGGCAAACGTAGGAAGGAAGTCGACGCTGGTGATTGGAGTGCTGCAGTTGGTTCCGGCTTCGATCACTCCAGGCCATTTCATGCATGTCGGAACGCGAACACCCCCCTCGTAGAGCGAGCCCTTGACTCCGCGCAAGGGCTCGTTGATCGATACTCTCGTGCCCCCGTTGTCCGAAGAGAAGATCACCAAGGTCTGCTCAGCGAGGTCCAGTTCCTCCAGCGTTTCGACGATGCGGCCAACACTCGTGTCAACCGCTTCGACCATGGCCGCGTAGGTCGGATTGTAGGGATTCTTGTTCCTTGTCCACGTAGCGAGCTTCTCTTCGTACTTCGCCACGAGTTCCGGGCGGGCGACGAGCGGGCCGTGGACATCCCAGTGGGCCAGGAAGAGGAAGAAGGGCCGGTCCCGGTTTTCCCGGATGAACTCGACGGCAACGTCCGTCAGTTCGAAGGTCACGTCCGGGTCGTTGTAGTGGTTTTTCTCCGTTCCGGGCCTGCCATCGCTGGTGCTCACGTCGAATCCCTGGGTGTCCGGCCCGACGTGCCACTTGCCGAACCGGGCGGTTGCGTATCCGCCCTCTTTGAGCACTTCCGCGATACTGACCACCCTTGGTTCCAGAGCCTGGCGCGTCTCAAACGGGTCCGTATCCGGGCCCGTCACCTCGAATCGCTCCAAGAAGCGCTGCTGAACCGGGACCCAAAGGCTCATGCGATGGGGATCGACCTTGGACTTGCCTCCCGGCGTGTAGATCATGTGCCGAGGCACGTACATCCCTGAGATCAGGCTGGCCCGGGTCGGCGCGCAATTCGGGCCGCCGCTGTAGGCATTGCTGAAGATCATTCCCTCGCGCGCCATGCGGTCCAGGTGGGGCGTCTCGTAGAACTCGCCTCCGTTGAAGCCCACGTCATTCCACCCTTGGTCATCCGACATCACGAATACGATGTTCGGCTGCTGACCGCTCGCCCCCGCGCTCAGGACGAGCGCGAGCGCAACTCCGACCGAGACCTTCTTGGAGGCCCGCAATCGTCCTGCAGTCCTTTTTAGTCGGGTGGAGTCCGGTTTGCCTTGATCCATTCTTCGGCCCTCGCAATCAGGTCCGGGTGTTCCGACGCGACGTCGTTGGACTCGGAAATGTCTGTCTCCAGATCGAACACCTGCCACACGCCTGGTTCGCTGGATACCAGTTTCCATTCCCCATGACGAAGCGCGCGGTCGTGGCCCCGTTGATCCCATTCCCAGTAAAGGAAGTCATGCTGCCCTTGCTCGTCTCCATTTCCGAGCAGCGTCGGCGCGATCGACAATCCGTCCACATCCAGCGGAACGAACTCCTCGGCCCCTGCCAACTCGGCAAGCGTCGGCATCATATCCGGCGTGTACGTGACTTGGTGGCTCACCGCGCCGGCAGCGATCTTTCCAGGCCAGTGGGCGATCAGAGGCGAGCGAATCCCTCCATCGTGCATGGATCGCTTCGCTCCGCGTAGGGGGCCGCTGGAATCGAGCTCGCCTTCAAAGCGATTGGAAGCGCCGTTGTCCGACATGAAGAAGACAGCTGTTCTGTCTGAAATCCCAAGCTCTTTCAGCACCTGCATGAGCTCACCGACCTGCCGGTCCACCATGCTGACGAATGCCGCGTGCACCTTAGCGCGATCGGACCATGGCTTGCCTCGGTAGAGTTGGACCGCAGGTTCGTCCTCCGGGAGGTGATAGGCCGCATGGGGAGGCGTCCACGGCGCGTAGCAGAAGAACGGACCGTCTCGATTCTTGCGGATAAACTCCAGCGTTCGTTCAAACACCAGGTCATGCGAGAACTGGTAGTCCCCGTCCGGCGTCGCTCTCGGGACGAACGGTCCCTTTGGGCTCATCGACTTGTACGCCTGATAGGCCTGCAGGTCTGACTGGAGCTCGTCGGGCTCCAGATCGTAGATTCCTGCGTTAGCGCGCAAGAGGAATGGCTCTCCATCTTCAACCAGGAAGGGAGGGTAGTAGGTGTGGGCATGGACTTGGTGGTAGTACCCGAAGAACGTGTCGAATCCTTGCTTTTCGGCCGCCCCCTCGGATCCCATGACGCCAAGGCCCCACTTTCCGAAACCTCCGGTCGTGTATCCGGCCGGCTTGAGCACCTCGGCGATTGTGACATCAGAGTCGCGGATGGGTGCGGTACCTGCGTTTGCGCGCACGGTCGCGTGGCCAGTGTGCTTTCCCGTCATTAAGGCGCACCGAGAAGGCGCGCAGACAGTGTGCCCCGCGTAGGCGTCCGTAAAGCGCATGCCTTCGCTCGCGAGGCGATCCAAATTGGGAGTCTGGATTGCCGTGGAGCCATAGGATCCGAGATCGGCCCAACCCATGTCGTCGACAACGATGAGCACAATGTTCGGTGTCTCCGCTTCTCCGCTGAAGGGACCTCCCCCGCAGGACAGGGTCACTGTGGCGACGACAAGTAAGGCTGCGCTGATCATCAGGCGGATTCGATTCCCAGCATCGATGATCCCTGCCACGGCAAGCTGATTCATAAGTCGCAATCCACGTCTGACCTGACGCAGATTCCGACAGTACCAAAGAGCTTGTCCCGTCAACCTCGGCGATCTGTCGAGATAGCGTGGTTGTTCCGATTTGGCGCGCTCCAACGTCTGGGAGGGCAGCCTGACAGCTCGGTGTAGCCCCTGCGGTCGAGTCAGCGCGTTGAGGGATCGTTCGTGCAAATTGCAAGAGAGACTTTCGATATACAAGGAATCATTGGTGCAATCCTCGAATATCGAAAGCCGGAGTTTCGAATTGCGAGCCGCCGAGGACTTGCACGCGAACCGTCGTATTCTCGTTGGCTGGCCATTTCCGTAGGACCTAGCCGATGACGATGACGCGAGTCCAGGATTAGGTGAATGTTCTCGGAGCAACGTTCGACCAGGTGATCGAAGTTCGACAAGGACGCTCCACCCTTGAAGACCGGCAGGAACCCCACGACCGGATCACCCGAGATCTCCTTCAGGACCCAGCAAGCTCACAGGCCATTCTCGATCACCGCTGGGCTCACCGCTCGAATCGCCGCCGTTTCCTGCAAAAATTCACGACGAACGGACCGGGAGAGCTGCGCGACCCTATTCATTCAGGTCCTCTCGGGTGACGCGCTGGATCGCGGCAAAGACCCAACCCGTTGACGTCTCGGTGTCAAGGAAGGCTTTTCGCCGCATTGCGGGATCGAGCCAATGTCAAAGTCTTGCGATGACATCCGGCGTGATCCGATCCGGGCCTAGCGATTCTAGTGCCTGCACGACCAGAGAACTTTCCCGGTGCTTGAACGCGGCCTCCTTCAGGGCGATGTGATCGAAGACGAGAGCTGAGGAGCCTATCTGATAGGACCGGTCCGGCCCGTCCGACAAGTAGACGATTCGAGCGGGCACTTAGGTGGACAATCCGACAATGTTCTGCGCTGCAGGCCCGCTGGGTTGAATTCGCCAGCTGAATTTGCGGGCAAGGGCTCAAGCCACCTGATCGATGTCTGGCCTAAGATCCCGGCCTAGGAGCCTGCTGAATCGAGGGTACTCGTAGATGCCACGAGCCACACGTCGGATGATTCCTTTCTGTGAGAGACGCTGAAGCGCCTTGCTCAATTGCGGCACGGCTTCCGAGACGGGCGATGTCTCGCTGGGAAAAGGCGGAGCCTCGTCCCGCGCGCTTGATGACGCGAAGGGCTCTTGCTTCCATGCGATCGCTCATCCTCGACACCAGTATCTGTCCTGAATATATGATTTTTCGGACAGATACAACGCAGTAATGTGGACATCTGCGATCCATGGAGCCAAGACACACACAGAAGCGTTTCCTCCGACTACCGGGCTCTCGGACTCTATCGATGGATCCAAGGGGAATGCTCCGCCTGGGCCTGAGCAGCGGCGACCCGCGACCCTCGCAAGCTGGTTGACCCTGGATCGTCCAGGTACTCTTCCGTCGACATCAACGTCGCGAGACTAGGCCCGGAGCCCAAGCCTTGCTACCAATGGTTCCGACGTATCTCCATCAGGTCGGGGTAACTATCGTCGGTGTCACCGACCTCTTCCTTGAGTCGTAGCAGTTCGGCCTTTAGGTCTCTTGTGATTTCAGCGTAGGCGTCGGCCCCATAGACATTCCGCATTTCTTTGGGATCCTTGCGCAAGTCATAGAGTTCCCACCCGGGTTGTGTGTCCGATGACTTGGCGCCGGGCGCATCCAGCGGCAGGCCGTAGAAGAAGATCAGCTTGAAGTCCTTGGTTCGCACCCCGTAATGCGCTGGCACGTCATGGTGGGCGTAATTCATCCAATACCTGTAGTAGGTCGATGTGCGCCAGTCTGCCGGCTCGTTGCCCTTCAGCAAGGGCAACAGGCTTCTTCCCTGCATGAAATCCGGAGTGTCCACGCCGGCCAGCGCGAGTAGCGTCGGGCCGAGATCCGTGTTGTTGACGATCGAGTCGTTTCGCGAGCCGGCCTGTACGGTACCCGGGTATCGCACGAGCAGCGGGATTCGCATCGATTCGTCGTACATCCATCGCTTGTCGATGTAGTCGTGCTCCCCAAGCATGAACCCTTGGTCCGACGTGTAGACAACTACCGTATTGTCGAGTTCACCCTCTCGTTCCAGGTAATCGAGCAATCTGCCCACACCGTCGTCGACACCCTTGACTGTGCGAAGGAACTTCTTCAGATAGCGCTGGTATGACGTTCGCTTGTAGGCCTCGGCCAAAAGGCTCGGGTCCACGAACATGTGATGGCCCATGTTGCGGCGCGTGTTGCGCTTGCCGATGGAGGTTCCGGCCCCCCGTGTGGCCTCCGAGCCGTGGTTCGGGGTCTTCCACAGGCTGTCTGGCTCCGGGACTGCGATGTTCTCGTAGAGGAAGTCGTAGCGCTCCGCGTTCTCGAAGTTATCGTGCGGAGCCTTGAAGTGGTTCATCAGGAAGAAGGGCCGGTCCTTGTCCCGTCGTTTCAGCCAGTCGATGGACACCTTGACGATCGCATCGGTCGAATGGCTGGAGTCGTAGCCGGAGAAACGCCGCAGATTGTCGGGCCATGGCCTGCCCGACTCCCGCATGACCGGATTGAAGTACGATCCCTGGCCGGGGAGCACGCAGTAGTAGTCGAAGGCGGGCTCTCGCTTTAGATGCCACTTTCCGACCATCGCCGTTTGGTAGCCGGCGTCCCGGATGAGATTGGCGACGTACTGCCGATCCCCCTCCAGGTGGCCGGTCAGCGTTGTCACTAGATTGACATGGCTGTACTGCCCGGTCAGCAGCGTTGCGCGACTGGGAGTGCAGATCGAGTTGGTGCAAAACGCGTTTTCAAATAGCATGCCCCCCGAGGCGAGTTTGTCAAGGATGGGTGTCGGGTCAAGACGGGCCAGCCGTCCGCCGTAGGCACCCAGTGCGTGAGCGGCGTGATCGTCAGACATCAGGAACAGGATGTTCGGCCGGTCCGCGAGCACGCTCGGAGAGAGCAAACAGCCGATCAGGAAGCATCGGATCAGAGATTGTCGGAAATCGCTCATGCCCGTACCACTATACGTTCGGGAGTCGTGGTCAAGAACCTACGCCGAGCCGAATGCACGTGGGTCGAAGAGGCGGTTCCGTTCTAGGTTCGTTCCCGGCGATAGCCAGTCCTCCGCCGGAATCCCACCAGAGCTTGAGCCCTGTCCGATGCCCTATATAGTCAGGGTTATATAGGGCAGTGCCGCCATGCTCTCGTTCAAAATCACTACTGTCGGTTCGTCTGCCGGCATCATTCTCACCAAGGAGGCAATGGCTCTTCTGAAGGTGAAGAAGGGCGACATCCTGTATCTGACGGAAGCGCCAGGCGGGGGCTATCGCCTCACGCCGTACGACCCCGAATTCTCTCGCCAGATGGCTCTCTCTGAAGAGATCATGCATGACGACCGCGAGGTGTTGCGGGCGTTGGCCAAGTGACAGATGGCGACACCGGGGGGTGGCGATGGGTCGGATTGAATGTCGTCATCGCGATTCATGACCGTCAGCTCGACGAGCACGGCGGGCCCGAAGGCATACGGAGCCTCGGTTTAATCGACTCGGCTCTCGGCCGCCCGGTCAGTCTGGCGAGTTTCGGTGATCCAGATGCTGCCGATCTGGCAGCGGCGTATGCCTATGGCTTGGTCTCGAACAAGGGCTTCGTCGACGGAAACAAGCGCACGGCATGGGTCGCGGCTCGCCTGTTCCTGCTCGATAACGGCTACCGACTTAGTTTCGATCCATTCGATGCAATCCGGACCATTGAAGGTCTTGCCTCGGGCCAGGTGTCGGAGGCTGAACTTGCTGCGTGGATCCGTGCTCGGCCGGTCCATTGAAGGTAGGAACAAATGGGAGTGAACGAGGCGATCCGCTGGCACGGACATCCGAGCCGGCTAAGGCCGGTATACTAGCCGGGCAAAATATGAAGTGTTGGAAGCCAATACTTGCGTTGCTGCTGGCTGCGGCGCTTCAGGCCGAGCCGCCCAACATCCTGCTCCTGTTCGCCGACGACCAGCGGCCCGACACGATCGGCGCGCACGGCAACCCGTACATCCAGACCCCGAATCTGGACCGGCTTGCGGCCCAGGGATTCAGCTTCCGACAAGCCTACTGCATGGGAGCTCAGGGCGGTGCTGTCTGCGTACCGAGCCGCGCGATGCTCAACACCGGCAAGAGCTACTTCCGTATCCCGATGGACATGGACGGGGAAACCACGCTTGGCCAGCTGCTGGGACAACAGGGCTTCGCAACCTTCGCCACGGGCAAGTGGCACAACGGCAAGAAGTCCTGGCTGAAGAGTTTCCAGTCGGGTCGCAGCGTCATGTTCGGCGGCATGTCGAACCATGCCAAGGTTCCGATCGTGGATCTAGGCTTCGACGGCAAGCTTACCCCCGAGCGCGAAGGCGTGCGATTCTCCAGCACGCTGTTCGCTGACGCAGCGATCGACTTCCTCCGCAACCACAAGGGAGACGAGCCGTTCTTCGCGTACGTGGCGTTCACGGCCCCGCACGATCCCCGGAACCCACCGCCGAAGTATCGCCGCATGTATTACCGCAACCCACCGCCGCTGCCCCCGAACTTCGCTCCGCACCATCCATTCAATAACGGCCATATGACTGGTCGCGACGAGAGCTTGGGGCCCTGGCCACGGACCGAACTGGTTGTGCAGGACCAGCTCTCCGAGTACTACGGATTGATCACTCAAATGGACCGGCAGGTTGGTCGCATCCTTCGCGAGTTGGCGTCGGGCCCCCACGCGGAGAACACGATTGTCATCTACACGGCCGACCACGGCCTCGCTGTCGGCAGCCATGGACTGCTGGGCAAGCAGAACCTCTACGAGCATTCGATGGGAGCACCCCTGATTTTTTCCGGTCCCGGGATTCCCGGGGGCAGGGAATCCGACACTTTCTGCTACTTGATGGACATCTTCTCGACGATTTGCTCTCTAGCCGGTGTGGAACCTCCTGTGGAAATTGACGGCCTTGACCTGTCGCGTGTCTGGAAGGGCGAGATCGTATCGCTCCGGAATTCGATATTCACGTCATTTCGGGATCTGATGAAGGCAGTGCGGGATCACCGTTGGAAGCTGATCCGATACCCCAAGATCGACCATACCCAGCTCTTCGACTTGCAGGCGGACCCGCATGAGACCCGGAACTTGGCCGATGACCCGTCGCAGCAGGAACGGATTGCCCACCTGACCGATGTGATGCGCGAGTGGCAGCACCATGTGGGGGACAGCCATCCTCTGTCGGTTCCGAACCCGGGGCCTAAAGAGATTGACCTAACCGGGCGCGAGCAGAGCCGAGACCGCTGGCAGCCTGCTTGGATCTTCGAGAAGTACTTCGAGGAGCCCTACGGACGGATTCAGTCCCGCTGAAGACACGGCCACCATTCCCTTTTGTTTCTCGTTGCCGGCCTGTTTTTCGGCGTTGTTTCCGGAGAGGCTCGTTGTACTGCGGGAAGGAGCTATGGAATGGCCCTTGAGCCAGAGGCGGGAGTGCCGAGCTTGGGACCAGTTGCGGCGCATAGCGCCCCGCGCTGCGGTCATGTCCCGGAAGTGGTGTAACAGGGCTTATCGATTCGCGCCCCCCGGGGTTGCTCCGTCTTGTTCAAGTGGCCACCGATGGCAACTTGAAGAGGTCATTATCACCGCTGGCCGGTTTCGTGTCCAGTGTCATGTACTTGGCCCTCTGCACGGCCCACTCATCGTTCTGCTCGACCAGGATCGCTCCCACCAGTCGCGCGGCGTCGAGCAGCGTGTCGTTGCGACGCGCCATCCGCCCGTGCTGCCGGTTGCGCCCCCGGCGCTCTTCCTCCGGCCCGACCCGCCAGCCTCTGCCGCCGCCCAAGCCACGACCCGGCTGCGCAGTGGTAGACTGCCCGCGCGGAAGGGCCGGTCAGACCCCCCTTGTTTGTCCGCACCCCATGTCCATCCACTCGGTCAGGCGTCACCTGCGCATCGAGCCGGCGGCCTACGACGAAACGATCCGCCGGTTCACTCCGGGGTACGAGGCGATGCTCGAGGCGGTCGCCGGGGCCCTTGCCGACTCGGGTCCGGATAGCGTGATCGATCTCGGGGCCGGCACCGGCGCGCTGTCACAGGCGATCCTCGCGCACGACGCCGCGCGGACGGTGGAGTTGATCGACGTTGATCCGGAGATGCTCGCGCAGGCCCGCGCGCGGCTCGCACGCTTCGAGGGACGCGTCCGATTCCGCGAGATGTCGTTCCTCGCCCCGCTGCCGCCGTGTGACGGCGCGGCGGCGACGCTGGCGCTGCATCACATCTCGAAGATGGTGGACAAGCGGGCCCTGTACGGGCGGATTCGCGCCGCGATTCGGCCGGGCGGCATCTTCGTGAACGCCGATGCGACGATTCCGTCGGACTCCGCGGGGCAGCGGGCTGTCCACCGGCTGTGGGTCGACCACATGACGTCGTGCGGCATCGACGAGGCACGAGCGTTCGAGCACCTCGAGGAGTGGGCGGAGGAGGACACCTACTTCCCGCTCGACGAGGAACTGTCGGCGATGCGGGAGGCGGGCTTCGAGGCGGAGTGCATCTGGCACGAGGCCGCCATCGCCGTCGTGGTCGGCCGGACCGGATGAGCCGCCCACCCCACGACGTGCTCAGCGGCGCCGTCCGAGGCGTCACCGGCCGGAGATGAAGCTCGCCGGCGCCGGGGCGAACCGTCGGTCGTCGTCCCGCAAGCCTGGTAAGCGTCACTTGGCCCGCCATCTGGTCGGGTTGCCTCCGGCGTTCCCGGAGACGGACCCGTCGCCGACATCGGCGGAGGCCATCCGTTGGGCGTGCACCTCTAGCCTGCCCAGTGTCTCGTCTCCGAAGTTCGTGGATTCCGGGAATCGCGAATTGGCCCAGCGAACCCGGACCCGAGACACGCTGGAGTTGTTGGCGAACCATGGTGATAGACACTAGGTGTCTGCGCCGCAGGAACGGGGCAGACTGCCAATGACGTCCCTGTTGACAACGCTCCGGCCGGAAATGCGTCCGACGGTGTCGCTCGCGGCGCCGGTCGTGATCGCCGAGGTCGGTTGGGTGGCGATGCAGATCGTCGACATCGCCATGGTCGGCCGACTCGGTCCGGAGGAGATCGGCGCGGTCGGCGTGGGTAGCGCGCTCTTCCTGGCGTTCGCCGTCTTCGGCATGGGGTTGCTGCTCGGTCTCGACACGCTCGTGTCGCAGGCCTTTGGCGCGGGAGACCGGTCGCGGTGCGACGGCTGGCTCCGGCACGGGGCCTTCCTGGCGTTGGTGCTGACAGTGCCGGTCGGTCTGCTCGCGCGGATCGCGGGCAGTGGTCTCGAAGTCTGGGGCTTCGATCCGGACGTGCTGGTGCTGGTGCGTCCCTACTTCACCACCGTTACCTGGAGCCTGCCTCTACTGCTGTTGTACGCGGCTTTCCGGCGCTACCTCCAGGCGGTCTCGGCGGCAGGACCGATCATGGTCGCCCTGGTCACCGCAAACGTCGTCAACGCGGCCGCGAACTGGGTCCTGATCTTCGGCAACCTCGGCGCACCGGCTCTGGGCGTCCAAGGCGCCGGCTGGGCCACGTGTCTCTCTCGAGCCTACATGGCGATCGTGTTGGCGGTCGCGGTCGCTCGTCGGGGAGTCCGGCCCTGGACGCTGATGGCCGGCGTGCGGATGACGGGCGTCCGGCGTCTGTTGGAGCTTGGATGGCCGGCAGCAACGCAGGCGACGCTGGAGTACGGCGCGTTCGCCGCCGTGACGATGCTCGCGGCGCGGCTCGAGCCGTCGACGCTGGCGGCCCACCAGATCGTCATCAACCTGGCCGGGCTGACCTACATGGTGCCGCTCGGCATCGCCTCGGCGGGAGCCGTCCGGGTCGGGCACGCCGTCGGCAGGCGGGATGCTAAGGGGGCGTCGGCAGCAGGCTGGACCGCCATAGCGCTCGGCACCTGTTTCATGGCGTCGGCCGCCGCGGCGTTCTTGGTTGCGCCACGCTTCATCCTGGGGATCTTCACCACAGACGGGCGGGTTGTCGAGGCGGGCCTTACACTCATCGTGCTGGTCGCGCTGTTCCAGGTCTTCGACGGGCTGCAGGGGGTGGCCACCGGTACACTCCGCGGCCTGGGCGACACGCGGACCCCGATGCTCCTGAATCTCGCCGGGCATTGGATGCTCGGGCTGCCAGTCGGCTACCTCCTTTGCTTCATGGCCGGCTGGGGCGTGGTCGGGCTCTGGATCGGGGTGTCAACCGGTCTCATCGTGGTGGGCAGCGTCCTGCTCGCGATCTGGTGGAGTCGGACGCGGATGCTGTCGCTGGCGGACTAGTGGTCCATGCGGGAGGTTTCTTGACGCAATGCCTCGCGCGCCCTGTCGACGGCGTCGAGGATAGCACCCGCGGACTTGGTCCATCGAAAGGGTTTGGCGGCGTGCATGTTGTGGGCCTCAATAAAACGGCGGATCTCATCGCGCAGTGCGCTCACGCTGGTGAATCTGCCGCGCCGCAGGGCGCGCCGCTCCAGCTGGCCGAACCAGGTCTCGACGGCGTTGAGCCACGACGCGCTGGTCGGCGTGAAGTGCAGGTGAAAGCGCGGATGAGCGGTCAGGAAGTCCCGAATCGCCTCGGTCGTGTGCGTGCTGCTGTTGTCGACGATCAGGTGCAGGTCAAGGTCTCGTCCATGACCGTCGCCAGCTTGGGCCGCAGCTGGCCGCCTCCGCGCTGTCCTGCACGAAGGCGGTGTGTGGCAGCGCGGCGATGACCCGCCGGCCCTGGCGCCCGAATGCACCAGCAGATTGCGCGTGCAATGCACCCGGCAGCGCTGCCAGGTGGCCTGCAGCACGCGCTGGACGGCCGCCTTGAGCCCCTCGTGGTCGTCCGAGATGACCAGTTGCACGCCGCGCAGGCCGCGTCTCGTCAGCGAGTGCAGGAAGTCGGTCCATAAGGTCTAGGCGTCGGAGGCGCCGATGGCGATGCCCAGAACCTCCCGCCGGCCGCGCTCGTTGACCGCCACGGCCACCGTCACCGCGACCGGGCGATGCGCCCGCCCTGGCGCACCTTCACGTAGGTGGCATCGAGCCAGAGGTAGGGCCAGTCCCCTTCCAGCGGCCGCTCGAGGAAGCCTTGCACACGCTCGTCGATCTCTCCGCACAGCCGCGAGACCTGGCTCGAGGAGGTCCCGCTCATGCCCATGGCCCGCACCAGGTCGTCGACTGAGCGGGTCGAGACGCCTTGGATATGGGCTTCCTGGATGACGGCCGCCAGGGCCTTCTCGCCCATGCGGTGGGGTTCGACGAAGCCCGGGAAGTAGCTGCCCTGGCGCAGTTTCGGGATGCGCGACTCGACGGTGCCGGCGCGGGTCTCCCAGAGGCGGTCGCGGTAGCCGTTGCGGTGGGTCAGACTGTCCGCTGAGCGCTCGCCATGGGCAGCGCCCGTGCGGGACTGGACTTCCAGGTCCGTCAGGCGCTGGGTAGTGAGGCCGATCATCTCGCGCAGCAGATCCGCGTCCGAGCTCTGCTCCAGCAGTGTGCGAAGATGCGTAACGTCGTTTGTCATCGTGGTTCTCTCCTTGGAGTTCTTACCGTTGACGTCAACCCCGTCAGAAGCCACGAATCGGCACCTGGCTGGGGTGCCCGACTATGCCAAGCCGGGTACCCCAGTCTCTTTTGCACCGCTACGCGGGACACGACCCACGCTGCTCTTGACAATGGAGGATCAGGCGCAAGGGACTGCGCGGACTCCACGAGCGGGACGACTGATCGCGCCTCCCTGCCCGATTGGTGTCACGGCTCCCTCGCATCCTGTTTCACTCGCAGGAAGTGACGCGGACGCACCCGGCTTGCGGCTGCATCCCTTGAAGGGCGACCGGGAAGGCGAGTGGAGCGTGCGTGTCCCCGCCAACCGGCGTGTGGTCTTCCGCTCTGAAGGCGGCAAAGCCCTGGGTGCGGACCTGATCGACCACATTGACCGAAAGGTAGCGTGACCGATGAAGGGGATTGATGGCGAGTGAATGGGTCCCATGTTGGACCCGCGTCACTTCGGCGAACTGATCCGCGAGAGCATGGATGAACCCGGCTGGAGCGTCACCGAGACAGCAGCCCGCATGGGCTCCAGGCGCGGGACGCTGTCGCGCTTTCTGAACGGCAGGTCCGGTCTGTCCGCCAACAGGGCCTTGGCTCTGGAAGAATTCGGTTGGGGAACGGCAGACCATTGGATGCGCGTGCAGGTGGGCTACGAATTGGCGCAAGCGCGACGGCACTGAGCCCCCGGGGCGCCCGGCGACCGCGAGGCTCGGCTGAACTGGATTCTTGGCGATTCCCAGAGCGCTTTCCGGGACGAATGGCAAGCTTCGGCTCTTCGTGAGTGAATTGGAGGACGAGCTCGAAGGCGACATCGTTTGGGTTGAATCCGCTTCCGCCCCGACATGTTCGAGAAGGCTTGGGCGATGGGCTTGTTCGACCAGTTCGCCGGGTTATCCGGATCCAGCCGGAGCTGATCCCGGCAGGTAGTCAACCGAAGGCCGCTGAGTCTGGGAAGCTAGTGAGGCTATGGGCTGCCCACAAGGGAAGTCGGGTCAAGCGAGGACCGTATGAGTGGTCCGAACAGCATCGAATCCGCATGACGGGGAAGACGAGCGGGCACTGCAAATCCATCCCACAGGGCGGTTGGCTTTTCCCGGCAGCGGATTCCTCCCGGACTCAAAGACCGTGAGTGCTAGACGCCGTTCCGAATCGCCGTCCGACCAGCCGACGAAATTGCTATAGCGGGTCAAAGCATCTGCGCGACGCCGTGCAGGTATCCTCGTCGACGATGTCCCCGTCCGGGCCGACAGGCTTCTGGGTCTGGTCGCACCAGTAGATCCTGGTGTTGGAAAGCTGGACCGTGGGGTCGTCGTCCGCGTCGATGTACATGCCCTTCCACCGCAGGTCCGAGCAGCGGTAGGTCAGGGCTTTCAGGCCTGCGCCTCGGTTTCTGGACATGGTTCGCCTCGCTGGTTCAAATGCATACGGCCGCCGGAACAGGGCGCGAGCGCCCGTGCCCCGCCGGCCGTAGTAGTCTCTTCGCGGCTACGCCGCCATCGCGACCGCGCGCTTGACCGCGATGGTCGCCAGTTGCACCTTGGCCATGTTCTGGCTCAGCGGCGTCGCTGCCGAAACGGCTGCCTTGCCGGCTTCCTCGCCCGCGCTCTCGTTGGCTGCCTTGCCCTTGAGGGCCGTCTCCGCCTCGGAAGAGCGCCATGGGATCGGAGCCACGTGCCCCAGGACGACCCGCGCGTCGGAGACCTTGCCGCCGCGCATGCGAAGCGCGACCGACGCGGTAACCAGCGGCCAGTCAAGAAGCTGCCTCTGGCGCACTTCGTAGGTCCCCGTGCTCCAGCCACCTGCGCCCGGCACGTTGATCTCCGTCACGATCTCGTTGGGCGCGAGGGTGTTCTCCCGCTCCGAATCCGAGGAAGGGATCTGGAATAGATCCGCGACCGAGACTGTGCGCTCGCCTTCGGGCCCGGCCACGGTGACCGTGGCGCCGAGCGAGATCAGCGCGGGAGCGAAGCTCGAGGCATTCACGAAGTAAGCCGGCCCCTTGTTGCCGAGAATCGCGTGGTAGCGGTTTTCGCCGTTCGGGACGAGCGCCTTTCCTTCATGCTTGGCCAGCAGCCCGTAGCCATTGCGGTAGTACCAGCAGCGCGGACGCTGCAGCAGGTCCCCGACGATGGTGCCGGCCGCTCTTACCTGCGGCGCGGTGATGCCGCGCGCTGCCTGCATGAGCGACTTGTAGCCTTGGGCGGCCTTCGAGTCGAGCAAGTCCTCGACCGTCGCCATCGCGCCGATGCGGAGCCCTCCGCCCTTCTTCGAGATCCCTTGGAGATCCCTGATGTTGCGGAGGCTCACGACCCGCGCCGGCGCTTCGACATGGTCCTTCATCAGGCTGAGCAGGTCGGTCCCGCCAGCGAGGACTGCGGTCACCCCGGCATGGGGGCTAAGCGCCTGCGCGGCGGCCATCGTATCCGTGGGAGCGATGTATTCGAAGTTCTTCATGATTCGTGACCTCCCCTATGCGTTCGCCAGTGCTTCCAGCACGCGGTACGGTGTGAGCGGCAGCGTCGGGACCCGCACGCCGATCGCGTTCGCCACGGCGTTGGAGATCGCGGCCCCCGGCGAGATCGCCGGCGGTTCCCCTATGCCGATGACGCCCCGGTCGTCGTACTTGTTCTGAACCATGTGGACTTCGAGCTCGCCGATGTCCCCGGCTCCCGGAAGCTTGTAGAACTCCATGTCCGGGTTGAGCATCTTGCCCGTTGTCTGGTCGTAGATGGATTCCTCGTACAGCGCCCATGCCACGCCCTGGATCAGCGATCCGTACACCTGGCTCTCGCACTGCTCGAGGCAGATGACCAGACCCACGTCCTGAACCGCCGCGACCTTGTTGATCGAGACCACGCCGGTTTCGACATCGACCGAGACATCGGCCATCTGGACACCGCCCACGCCCGAGTCGTTCAGCTTGCCGCCGTTGCGATCCGGCTGCTTGCCTTGCCCGGTGATCGTCCGGTTGCCCAGCTTCTTGCAAGCGTCCTGCCAGCTCAGCGACTTCGAGGTGTCGGACTTGGCGAAGACCTTGCCGTCCTTTGCCACCAGGTCGCCTGCCTCGACGCCGAGGGATTCGGCCACGACACCCTTGAGTTCGTCAAGCGCGTTGACGGTTGCCCGGCGCGTCGAAGCCGAGGTGCCACCGACCGTTGTCGAGCCGCCGGAGGCGCCCGAGATCGGGAGCCTCGAACTGCCGATGTTGACCGTGATGTCCGGGATCTGCAGTCCAAGCGTCTCTGCGGCGATGACTGAGAGGGTCGTGTAGGTGCCGACGCCAAGGTCCTGGCTAGCCATGTTGACGGAAACGCCGCCGTCGGGCTGGATGCGGACCTCGCACGTGGAGTCGTGCGGGCGGCCGCCCCAGGTGTGGAGAGACATGCCCAGGCCGCTCTTCACCGGGCCGGAACCCGAGTCGCCGCGCTTGTGCCATTTCTCCTTCCAGCCGATCATCTCCGCGCACTTGTCGATCTCGTACCGGTAGACTTCCGGCCGGGCCGTCAGGTCGGCGTTCTTCTTGAAGAATTCAACCGGGTCCATGTCCAGCTTGGCGGCCAGGTCCTCCATCGGGCACATCGTCAGGACAGCGGCCTGCGGATGGTTCGGCGCGCGCCACGCGCGGGCCGGCCCGATGTTGGTCGAGACGTTCAGGTGACGGGCCTTCTGGGCGAGCCGCTCCTCGTTGTTGTAGACGTAGGGAACAGGCGGGCTGCCGCGCCCGGCAATGCCGCCCGTCGACCAGGTTTCGGACTCGTAGGCGACCAGCGTGCCGTCCTTCTTGGCGCCGATCTTGATGTTGCCGAAGTCGGAAGGCCGGCCTCCGGCAACCATCAGCTCCTCGTCGCGGTCGAGCATCAGCTTGACCGGCTTGCCGGTCTTCTTGGAGAGCTTTGCGCACGCGATGCCCCAGGTGTCGATGTTGAACTTCGACCCGAAGCCGCCGCCCATGTACGGCGTGATGACGTGGACGTTTCCCGCGTCGATAGTGCCGATCGACTCGTCCCGCGAGAGCCCCTTGGCCAGATCCGCCGGGATGCGAGCCACCGCCTGCGTCGAGGCGTAGACCGTGATCTCGTCACCGGTCCAGTCGACCACCTGCCCGTGCGGTTCCAGGCAGCAGTGGGTGATCACGGCCAGGCCGTAGTAGCCTTCGACCACGGCGTCGGCGCTCTTCCAGGCCTCTTCCAGGTCGGGCCCCTTGGTGTCGTCCTTGGCAGGCTTGACACGGTTCGCCTCGCCCGCCTTCTTGACGTCCTCGTCCTTGACCCAGTGAGGCAGGGTCTCGAAGTGCACGTTCACCGCGGCCGCGGCGTCCCGTGCGTGCTCTTCGGTGTCGGCGCAGATTGCCAGGATCTCCGATCCGACCCACTGGACCTCGTCGCCAACGTTCTGGATGTTGACGTGTCCTTGGTAGCCCTTGACCTTCTCCGCCGCCGACGTGTCGATGCCGATGATCCGCCCGTGCGGAACCGTCGACGTCACGAGGCGTGCGTGGAGCAGGCCCTCGGGGTTGCGGTCATAGGAGTACTTCGCTACGCCGCGTGCCTTGTCAGGCCCGTCGACGCGGTTGTGTCTCTTGCCGATGAGGCTGCGGTCTTCCGCTGCCGGCCAGTCGTACTTTGTCGCCATCACGCACTCTCCCTGGCCGCGTCGTACACGGCCTTGCGGACCCCGACGTACGTGCCGCACCGGCAGATATTGCCGCTCAGCCCGCTCTCGACGTCCGCCATCGAGGGACGCGGGTTGCTATCGAGGATCGCCTTGCCCGCCATGACGAGTCCCGGCGTGCAGAACCCGCACTGCTGGGCGTCGTGCTCGACGAATTGCGCCTGGACGGGATGCATCGCGTCGTCGGTCGAGATGCCTTCGATGGTCTCGATCCGGCGCCCTTGGGCCTCGATGGCCAGCATGGTGCACGAATAAACCGGACTGCCGTCCACGATGACCGTGCAGGCTCCGCAGGTCGCGCGGTCGCAGACTTTCTTCGCGCCCGTGTGGTCGAGCATGTTCCGCAACGCGTCAACCAAGGTCACGCGTGGCTCCACGCTCAGGTTGTGGCTTTTGCCGTTAATGCTCAGGGTGATCGGTACCGGATCAGGGCCGAGTACCTCGTGGTTGTCAGCACGGGCCTGGTCCGCTGCCCCAAGCGCGCCGACCGCTCCGGCCCCGATTCCGACGCCCTCAATGAAGGTGCGGCGGGAAAAGCCTTTCTGCGGTTCGTGCTGGGGCCCGCATCCGGGCCCGTCGTGGGGTTTGTTAGAACTCACCTGGCGTTCTCCTTTCCAGAGTGTTCAATTGGAATTGTGATCCGCCCCCGTAACGGGACGGACCTTTGGTGCATTGCACTATACCAAAACACAGGCCAAGGCAATGTGCGCGCGGGGGATTTTTGAGCATTGGCGCTGCTACGGCAGTTCCCTGACCCCGAGGACCCTTGCCCCCGGGGCGATGCTGTCGAGCAGGCTGTCCCCTGACACCAGGCGCCCGAAGTTGACATAGCGGCTGTCCGTGAGGGGCAGGGCGGTGAGGCACAGGAAGAACCCGCCCCCGGAAGCGTCACCTTGGCGTAGCATGCCGAGGCTTCCGCGCAGGAACGGCTTCGGGTTCAGTTCCGACCGGATGGGGCCCAGCGGGGCGGCGACGACGGCGTACCCGTTCGGTCGGACCGCGGAAACCACCGCGCCGTCGAGCGCTCCGGCGTTTGCCCGTTGCCGGAAATAGTCCGAGGAAAGCGGAGCCTGTTCGTAGTCCAGCTCGATCTCGAACTCTCCCTGGGAGGTTCGCATGAGCAGTCGCAAGCCAAGCGTCTTGGCGGCGCGCTGATAGTCCCCGTCGGCCAGCAGGCGGGTGTCCGGTGCCGGTATCGTTCGGGCATCCAGGAAGGGCTCGCCAACCGGAGGCAGGTCGGCAGGCGGCGAGCCTTCCAGGGAGGCGATCGCGGCAAGGGCTTCGAACCGCACTTTCGGATCGCGGTGCTCGAGACCGGTCCGGATCTGCTCGAGCAGCGAGTCGTCCGCCGTTCCGTTCCCTGCCGCTCTGAGCGCCGCGGCGCGGACAAAGTCGTTGTCATCCGTCACAAGAGGAAGCAGCCGCGCCCACACTGCAGGCTCGCGGACGAGCTGAAGATGTTCCGCTGCGAGGGCCGCCGCCCACCGGCTGTCCTGATCGTCCGAGTCCAGGTATTCCGCGACGAATGCGGACTGGCCCTCGGCATCCATGCGAATCAGGGCGGTCATCGAGGTCGCAATTGGCGCTGCGGTTCGGACAATGTCCCCGGCGGCGGCCCGCCAGCCGATCTTGCCGAGGGCCTCGACCGCGCGGGTGGCCACAATCCGCTCGTCGTCGGCGAGCAGCGCGATCAGGGCATTCGGCGCGGCCTCCGGAGCCGGCCGGGATCCCAGCCGCGAGTCGAGGATGTTCCCCACCGCGAATGCCGCTGCTGCCCGAACCGACGGGGCCGGGTCGCGCGTCGCTTCCACCAGTTGTTCCAGTGCGTTCCGCTTTTCGATCCGCGACAGCGCCACGTACGCTCTCGCCCGGGTTTCCGCGATCGGATTCTCGAGCTGCTCGCGAAGCCAGTCGTCCACCAAGCGCCGGTCCTCGCGCTCGAGGAAATCCCCTTCGATCCGGTGAACGGGACGTGTCAGGACGAGCCAGCCAGCTGCAAGCGCCAGCAGTGTCATGCACGCGACGAGGATCCGGCCGGCTGCGCGCGGCCAGCCCTCGGATGCATCCTTGGAACCGCCGTCGGCGCGGCCGGATTCGAGCCAGCCGCTCATCGAGGGGCCGCCGTCGAATCCGGCGGGGCTTCAATCGGATCGCTGCTATTCTTGCCGGATATGGAGGGGAATGCCGAGGCGCTTGCCGCCGTTCGGAGGGAGTTGGAGAAATACTCGCATCCGCTCCTGACGTTCGACGTGCGGGAAACCGAAGCGGGCCGGATCGAACTGGTCATTGATCTGAAGGAGAAACCCGCCAATATCCATACATACTACTTGGAGATTCATCCCCGGGATCTGGCTCACAAGCAGTTCCGCTGGATCCTCCAGCGCATGATCTTCGAAGGCCTGCACGATTACTTCGTTGAAATGTTCGTGTACACCCCGCAGAGCCTCGACAACCCCGCCGCCCCCTACGAACTGCAGCGATAAATGGGGGGCAGTTGGAAATCACGGAAGTGATCGCGGACGAGATCCGCGACGGGGGCCCGATGCCGTTCCACCGTTTCATGGAACTGGCCCTCTACCACCCGACCCTCGGCTACTATTCAGGCTTCAGGGATCCCTTCGGCAAGTCCGGCGACTACTTCACCAACGCGCAGCTGCAGCCCGTCTTCGGACGGCTGGTTGCCCAGCGGCTCGACCGATGGAGGCGTGAGATGGGCTCGCCCGAGCGCTTTGGCGTACTGGAGCTCGGGCCGGGACGGGGCGAGACCGGGAACGAGGTGCGGCGTTGCATGCCGGATGTCGAATGGATCCCCGTAGACACGGGCGAGCCCTGGCCCGACCGCTCTCTGACCGGAGCGGTCTTCTGCAACGAGTTCTTTGACGCGCTTCCGGTCGACGTGGCCGAAAGGCGGGGCGGGGACTGGGTCGAGCGACGTGTCGGCCTGTCCGGCGGCCGCCTCGCCTGGCAGGACACCGCCTTCGAAGGGGATTCGCGAGGACTGCCGCGCATTGCCGAGGGGAGGCGTATCGAGACTTGCGGCCGCCAGCTCGACGCGATCGAGAGAATCGGGTCCGTCCTGGAGCGCGGCTTCGTGCTGGTGATCGACTACGGCTACACCCGCGAGGAAATCGAACGAGGTGGGCGCTTTCCCGACGGCTCCCTGATGGGGTATACCGAGCACCGCGCCGATCCGGACGTGCTCGCCAACCCGGGGCATCGCGACATCACAGCCCATGTCAATTTCAGTGCGCTGGCGGATGCGGGGCGGGAAGCTGGTTTCGAGGTCGCGCCGCTGCAGACACAGCAGGCCTTCCTCCTCGAGACGGGCGAGGCGGACCAGTTCGCCTACGCTCTTGCCGCGAAAACCAGGCTGCGGGAGACAGAGCTGCGCATGCATCTCAAGTCGCTGCTGTTCGGCCTTGGCGAGACGTTTCGCGTCCTCGTGATGCGGAAGGCGTGAGACAATACGGCGGTCCCTGACATGTCCTCGGACACACCGCAATCGCCGCTGGAAGAGCTGCGGAACCGCCGCTTCTCGTTCTATCCCGCGATTCGCGGCATCGATCACAACGAGTGGACCCTGACGGATTCCACGTGGTCCGAAGTTCAGGTTCGCAATGGCAAGTCAGGGCAGGAGTTCTGGATTCCGCGCAGCCATTTTGGCGGGCTGAGCAGCACCGACCGGCCGGTCGCCATTCTTGGTTTGCGGCGGGAACTCGAGTTCAAGGCCGGGGGGATTTACCCGTACCGCAGCGTCGTCACGGAGATTCCGTCTACGCCGGCCTCGCGAGCGCCAAAGGCCGTACCCACCCCGCCGCCGCCACGGCGGTTACTCAGCGGTTCGGATGCCCGGACGTTGCGGCTCTTGGGCATTGCCATAGGCGCTGCGCTCCTGGTCTCGGTAGTGGGCTTTCTCGCAGTCGTTGGCGGACTCCACAACCCGCTCGAAGCGCTCTTCAAGGTCGATACCACCACGGCGGATCAGCGCTATCTCGGACTTGCGGCCAGCAACACCTACTTCGAGGTTGTCGGCAGGCTCGGGGGGGCGGAGTCCGAGGAATGGGTCAGCGGCGAAGAGGACGAGCTCCAGTTCCAGGTGCTCCGCTACCCGTCCCGCAGCTACATCGTCGTGATGATGGGAGGCACCCGGGCGGACATGCGCTACCTCGGCACGGTGCACGAGCCGTCCCGGCAGATCCTTGATTCGGCCCGACTGGCCCGCGGCGGAGACACCTCCTCGATGATGCGGAACCTCCCGGACTTTTGACGGCTACGCCGTCGCCGTCCCGGCCATTTGGCCGAGCGCGTCCAGGAGAATGTCGATCTCCTCGGCCGTGTTGTAGTGGGCCAGCCCGATTCGCACCAGACCCCCGGAATCCTCCAAGCCCAGATCCTCCGTGACGCTCAGCGCGTAGAAGTTGCCATCCCATACGAAGATTCCCTGGCTGCCGAGCGACTCCGCGACCTGTCGAGGCGACAGGCCTCGCAGTCGGACAGCCGCAGTCGGCGCCCGCTCGTCGAATCGCGCCTCGTCCCGGATCCCGTAGAAGGCCAGACCCGGGACCTGCAGCAATCCCCGCGTCAGGCGTGCCATGAGCTGGCGCTCGTACAGCTGGATGGCTCGCATCGCGGCGAGCACACCGTCCCGTCTCGTGGCGCCGCTGTCGCCGGAGCAGCGGCCCCCCAGCTCCGCGAGGTACTCGATAGCGGCCGTTGTCCCCGCCATGCACTCGTGGTTCTGCGTGCCCGTCTCGAACCGCCACGGCAGCCCGTCGTCCGCAGGCCGCACCTTGTAGGCCCGGAGGCGCTCGAAGTGCTCCTGCTTGCCGTAGAGCAGCCCTTGATGCGGTCCGAAGAACTTGTACGCCGAGCATGCCAGAAAGTCGCAGTCGAGCGCCTTGACGTCGATCGGCCCGTGCGGAGCGTAGTGCACCGCATCAATGAACACACGCGCGCCCGCGAGGTGCGCATCGCGAGTGATCGCGGCGATGTCGTTGATCGAGCCGACAGCGTTGGAGGCGTAACCGATCGCGACAAGCTTGGTCCGCCCGCCCAGCTTCGAGCGGAGATCGCCTAGGTCCAGGGTGCAGTCCTCCTGCCGGAACGGCACCTCGAGGACGCGGACCCCTTGCTCCGCGAGGCTCTTCCACGGCGCCTGGTTTGCGTCGTGGTCGAGCCGCGTCACGACAATCTCGTCGCCGGGGGAAAGTTCGCACGCCAGCGCGCGGCTCAGCCAGAAGGCGAGCGTGGTCATGTTCGGCCCGAACATGACCTCCGCCGCGCTGCAGCCAAGCAGGTCGGCGGCGGCGCGGTGCGCCTCCTCGACGACAAGATCGCTTTCCCGGCTGGTTCGGAACGCCCCGTGAATATTGGCGTTGGATCCGGACAGGTACCCGGCGACCGCGTCGACAACCCGGGTCGGCACCTGGGTCCCGCCCGGTCCGTCGAAGTAGATCTCGGACCGCGACCCGTCCCGCGGTTCCAGTGCGGGAAACTGGGATCGAGCCCAGGCTGTGTCAAACGCGCAAGCCATGCCTTACCAACCGGCGCGGCCCGTGCGGGTTCCCGCAGCCTTCCGATAGTGTAGGTCTTGGGGTGCGGCCCGTGCCCGCCTGCTCGCGATGACCGTTTCCGTGGTCATACCGCATCTGAACCGCGCCGATCTGCTGTCGCGCGTGCTGCTCTCCCTGGACGCCCAGAGGCTGCCGCCTGGCGTCGGTCTGGAGGTGATCGTCGCGGACAACGGATCCATCGATGCCTCGGTCGAGCTTGCTGCCGGGCGCGGGGTGAAAACGATCCTGCTGGGTACGAATCGCGGGGTCAGCCACGCGCTCAACCGCGGAATCGAGCAGGCCACGGGAGAGTGGATCGTCCTGCTCAACAACGACGTCGACCTCGCGCCGGACTGGCTCGCTCGCTTGCTGGAGGCAGCTTCGGGAGCCGATGCGTGGTTTGCGACCGGCAAGGTGTTCGGCGGGATGCGGGCAGACCTGCTCGACGGCGCGGGGGACGCCGCCTGCCGCGGCGGGGTGGCCTGGAGACTCGGGCACGGCAAGCCCGACGGTCTCGCGTTCTCCCGGCCCAGGGCCACGTACTTTCCCTCGGCGACCGCGTCGCTGTTCCGACGCGACTTCTTCGAGCGGGCCGGGCTATTCGACGAATCCTTCTTCGCCTATCTCGAGGACGTGGAACTCGGCATGCGCGCCGCGGGACTCGGCCTGCGCGGCATCTACGTCCCGGAAGCCGTGTCATGGCACCTCGGAAGTGAGACGGTGGGGCCTTGGAGCGACCCGACCGTCGCGTGGATCACTCGCCACCAGTTGCTGATCCTGGCGAAGCACTACTCGGAAGCCATGCTGCTACGGTTCGGTTTCGCGGTGGTCGTTGCCCAGTTGCTGTGGGCCGTGCTCGCCCTTTCGCGCGGGCGCTTCAAGGCCTGGCTGCGCGGCTTCAGGCTCGGCTTGGGGGATTGCCGGGAACGCTGGCAGGCCGCGCCTAGAACCGGAGACAGCCGGCTGGCGGCGGCGCTGCGCGCCAGCGAGGAAGAGATCGCGAGATTTCAGCAAGCGGGGGGATGGGACGCGTACTGGAAGTGGTACTTTCGGCTCGCCAGACCGCACGGGGGCGAAACCGCATGATTCCCCCCGTCGCAGCGGTCGTCGTCGCCTACAAGTCAACCGACGAACTGCCGATCTGCCTCTCAGCCCTGCAGGGCAGGGTTTCCGAAGCCGTCGTCGTTGACAACGACCCGGAGCGGTCGTCTTCCCCGTACTTGCGCGGGCTGTATTCGTGGGTTTCCTGGATCGACAATCCCACTAACCGAGGATTCGCCGGGGCTGTGAATCAAGGGATACTCGCGACAAGCGCTCCTTATATCCTCCTGCTGAATCCGGATTGCGAGCTGCTCACCGGACTCGAGGACCTGGTCGATGCTTGCCGCCAGCCCGGCGTCGCCGGCGCGGGAGGCAGGCTGGTGGACCCGGATGGCACGCCGCAAGTCGGTTTCAACGCCCGCTCGTTGCCGACGCCTTGGGCGCTGGTCTTCGAGGTCCTGGGAATCAACCGGATCTGGGAAACCAATCCAGTCAATCGCCGGTATCGCTTGCTCGGCCTGGACCCGAGACGCAAGAGCGAGGTCGGACAGCCCGCGGGAGCCTTCCTGATGTGTCGCCGCGACGCCCTGCAGGCCGTCGGCGGCCTGGACGAGGGGTTCCGCCCCGTCTGGTTCGAGGACGTCGACCTCTGCCGGCGGCTCCAGGAGGTGGGGCTTGCGTTGCTCTACGTTCCGGGCAGCGTCGCACGCCACACCGGCGGGCACGCTGTCCGCAAGCTCCCCGAGCGGGTCAGGCTGGGGGCTTGGTATGGTGGATTGTTGCGTTACGCCGAGAAGCATTACCCGCGCGGCAGGTTTCGATGCGTGCGGCACGCGGTGATGGTCGGGTTAGCGTTAAGGAAGCTCTATTGCCTGGTCGGGGGTGAGTCCTCGTCGACTGCTGATGCGTATGGAGCTACCCTGCGGTTCGTCCGCACGAATTTCCCACGCCGGTACGGGGCTTCTTGAACACGCCGCGCATCTGGTCTACGCCGCTCTCTAGCCGCTTTCTAGCCATGTCGGGCAAGCCTCTAGTTTCTGTCACGGTTGTTACCTATAACAGCGGCCGCTTCATCCGTCGCTGTCTCGAATCAGTACTTGAGCAGGTTCACGAGCCCCTCGAGGTCATCGTCATCGACAACGCCTCGACCGACGGGACGACCGACATTTTGGAACCGTTCGAGGACCGCTGTCTCATCGTCTACAACCAGGAGAACATCGGCTTCGCCGCCGCCCAGAACCAGGCCATTGCCCTCTCCCGGGGCGAGTGGGTGCTGACCCTGAATCCCGACGTCCTCCTGCTCTCAAACTTCGTGTCGAGTCTGCTGGCAGCCGGGTCCATGGATCCTCGGGCCGGCACGATCTGCGGCAAGCTCCTGCTTGCCGACGCAACCTTCGACATCGAGGGCAGCCAGAGACTGGACTCGACGGGAATGTACTTCACCCCAATGCTGCGGCACAAGGACCGAGGGTGCATGGAGACGGTCAACGGCCACTACCGTCATTACGAGTACGTGTTCGGTGCCACGGCTGCCGCGGCTTTCTACCGCCGCGAAATGATCGAGGACATCTCCGTTGAGGGAGAGTTCTTCGACTCCGACTTCTTTACCTATCGCGAGGACGCGGACGTGGCGTGGCGAGCGCAGCTGCTGGGTTGGCGGTGCATCTTCAATCCCCGCGCCGCGGCTTACCACGTGCGAAAGCTCAGGCCGGGAATGCGTAGCGAACTGCCCGCCGGGATCAACATGCATTCGGTCAAGAACCGGTTTCTGATGCGGATCAAGAACATCACGCCGGGACTCTACATGCGGAACTTGCTGCCCATCACCGTCCGGGACCTGGGCATCCTGGCCTACTGCCTGCTGATCGAACGCACCTCCCTGCCAGCCTTCTACTATCTCCTCCGGGATCTCGAGAGTACCCTGAAGAAGCGCCGCCTCGTCCAGGCGCGCCGGCGCGTTGACGATTCGTACATGGCGAGTTGGTTCCGTTATCGCCCGGTTAGCAAGCGGCTCCAACGCGAACCCGCAGCCGCGGTACACCAGCCCGAGTTCGTCCCGCGGCGTCTCGGCAGCTGAGCGACATGAAAGTCGCCCTTTTGGGCACTCGCGGTATCCCGGCCAACTACGGCGGGTTCGAGACCTTTGCCGAGGAGATTTCCTCGCGGCTTGCACAGCGAGGACACGACGTCACTGTCTACTGCCGGTCCCACTACGCACAGGAGGGCCTTCGCGCGTGGCGGGGGGCCCGGCTCGTCGTGCTGCCGACAATCCGCACCAAGCATCTCGACACGGCCGTCCATACGATCCTGTCCTTCCTGCACTTGACTCTCCGCCAAGTGGACGCGGCAATTGTCTGCAACAGCGCCAACGCCGTGTTCTGCTGCTGGCCTCGGATCCTCAACATCCCAGCCGTGCTCAACGTGGACGGCCTGGAGCGAAAGCGTCGCAAATGGAACCGCGCGGCGCGGGCTTGGTACCACCTGTCCGAGCGCCTGGCGAGCCTCTGTCCGAGCGCGGTCGTCACGGATGCCCGCGTGATCCAGCGCTACTACGCCGAGCGGTACGGGCTCGCCACTCATTACATCCCGTACGGCGCCCCGACTTCCCCTGCCCGCTCCACGGGCAAACTTCAGGAGTTCGGCCTCGAGCCCGGAAAGTACTTTCTGTACGTGAGCCGTTTCGAGCCGGAGAACAACGCGCTCCTGGTGGTCAGGGAGTTCGAGCGGAGCCGGGCGGACCGTAAGCTTGTCATGGTCGGCGACGCGCCGTATGCCGCCTCCTACATCGGGCGGGTCAAGGCTACACGAGACCCGAGGATCCTCTTCGCCGGACGAGTCCACGGCGAGGGCTATGCCGAGCTGCAATCGCACTGCCTCGCCTATGTGCACGCGACCGAGATTGGAGGGACGCACCCGGCACTGGTCGAGGCGATGGGGCGCCGCTGCGCGGTGCTGTACCTGGACACGCCCGAGAACCGGGAGGTGGCCGGCCCCTCGGGGCTGGTCTACACGGCACGGCCCGGTTCTCTTTGCGCACGAATCGAGCAACTCTCGGAGCTGAGCGGGGAGGCTCTCGGCGAACTGCGCGAGGCGACGGCGCGCGAGGCGACGGCGCGCTACGACTGGGAAGAGGTCACAGACAGCTACGAGAGGCTGCTCCGGGGACTCGCCGGCGGGCACGAGTCCAATCGAGGCTCGCGGCAACTACAGTAGTGAGGTCCGGAAACCGCGTGGCGGGCGGAAATGCAGAGCTGACAACCGAGGGGTTCTTTCGCCCCGGTGGGCTCCTTTCGGAGAGCATGCGCTCCTGGGAGGACCGCCCGGGCCAGTACGACATGGCGAGCGGCGTGGAGAACGCTATTTCGGAGAGGCGCCACCTCATCGTCGAGGCCGGAACGGGCACGGGCAAGACCCTGGCCTACCTAGTACCCCTGATCCTGACGGGGAAACGGGCGGTGGTCTCGACGGGCACGAAGAATCTTCAGGACCAGCTCATCCGCAAGGACGTTCCCTTTCTCGAGAGCGTGCTGGGCGGCCGCCTGCGAGTGGCCGTGATGAAAGGGCGGTCGAACTTCCTCTGCATTCAGAAGCTCGAGGACATGGAAGCGAAGCCGCGGCTGGAGGGTGTCGATGCCCTGACGGACTTTGCGCTGATCAGGCAGTGGTCGAAGAAGACGGAAACCGGAGACCGCGCCGAACTGACCGATCTGCCCGCGAACAGCAAGCTCTGGAACGAACTCGACGCGCGACGCGAGGCCTGCACCGGCCGGAAGTGCGAGAAATTCGAGGACTGCTTCGTGACACGGATGCACCAGCGGGCCCACGAGTCCGACCTGATCGTCGCGAACCACCATCTGTTCTTCGCCGATCTCTCGCTGCGAAGGGACGACTTCGGCCCGATCATTCCGCCCTACCAGGCGGTGGTGTTCGACGAGGCCCACGAGATTGAAAGCGTGGTCGGCCAGTTCTTCGGGGCCCACCTGAGCAACTTCCAATTCAACGAGCTGGTGCGGGACACGAGAGCAGCAGCCAAACAGGAGGGATTCGGTTCCAAGAGCCTCGACCGGCGTCTCAGGGCGCTGAGCGCGGCTTCGAAGGAGTTCTTCAGCCTGTTCGACGACCAGCCTTCCAGGGCCACATTCGAGGAGCGCACCGAATTCCGGCAACGAAACTCGGCGCAGTACGGAACGCTGCTGACGGCCCTCGACGGCCTCGAAGCAGCACTTGGCCTGCTCAAGGACCCGCCCGAGGCTGTCGGAACGCTCCGCTCCCGCACCCGCACGCACCGGCTGACCCTCCGCGTTCTGCTGAGCGACGTCGAGCCGCACGAGGCGGCCGAGATCCATGAGCATCCAGTCCTGAGCTTGCTCATCGAGGATCGGTACGACAACTTCGTTTACTGGCTGGAGAAGCGAGGGCGGGGAGTTTTTCTCCAAGCCACGCCGATCGACGTCGCGCCGATTCTCGATGACGCCCTCTTCCGGGACGGATCGACGGCGGTACTCGCGTCGGCCACCCTGGCGGTGGACGGCAGCTTCGAGTACATCCGCGCCCGGCTCGGCCTCCATGCATCCAACGAGCTGGCGATTCCGGGGCACTTCGACTTCCGGAGCCAGGCGCTGCTGTACCTCCCGGCCGACATGCCTGACCCGAACACCGAGGAATTCAGCCATCGCGCTGCCAGCGAAATCCTCCAGCTGCTCGAGCTTTCCCGGGGGCGTGCGTTTGTTCTCTTCACCAGCTACCAGCAGATGCGCAGGGTCCACGAGGAAGTGGCGCGCTCTCTCAGCTTTCCGTGTCTCATCCAGGGACGCGGTTCGAACGCCACGCTCCTGGAGCGATTTCGCAGGACGAAGAACTGCGTGCTGTTCGCGACGGCCAGCTTCTGGCAGGGGGTGGACGTGCCGGGCGAGCAGCTCAGCTGCGTGATCATTGACAAGCTGCCGTTCGCTGTCCCATCGGACCCGATCGTGAAGGCGCGGATCGACCAGATCCGCGAGGCCGGCGGAAATCCGTTTCGCGACTATCAGATTCCAGCGGCGGTGCTGTCGCTCAAGCAGGGATTCGGCCGGCTCATTCGATCGGCAACTGACCGGGGCGTGCTGGCTTTGCTCGACAACCGGATCGTCAAGAAAGCCTACGGCAAGATCTTTCTCGACAGCCTGCCGAACTATGCCCGGACCAGCCGTCTTGAGGACGTGGCCGAATTCTTCGACCGCTGACGGGGGACCGCCCGCATCGGACCGGCTCAGCCCAGGAGCTCGGCGATCGCCTGGTCTGCGAAGAGGATGCCTTGGTGGGTGAGTCGAAGAGACGGTTCATCGATCTCGAGCCAACCCCGAGCCGCCAGGGTCTCGGCCCTCGGCAGCAGGCCGAGCCAGTCGCGTTGCTCGAGGCGGATCCCCTCACTGGTTCGCATGCCGGTGAGCACACGATCTTCCAGCATCCGTTTCGGGCCTAGGTCCTCGATGTCGCCCCTCGGGGACTGGCCCTCCGCCATTCGGCGAACGTATTCCGGCGCACTGCCGACATTGGACCACCGCCAGTGGCCCCAGAACGAGTGAGCGTCGCTCCCGAACCCGAAGTAGGGCTCCATGCGCCAGTACTTGAGGTTGTGAATGCTGCGCCTGCCGGGGCGCGCGAAGTTGGATACTTCGTAGCGTTCGTATCCCATGGATTGCAGCTGCTCCACTGCCAGAACGTAGAAGTCGACGATCTCGTTCTCAGAGGGGACTTGCTTCGCGCCGTAGCGGTTGCCACCTGCCTGTAGCTCACGGCCGAGACGGCTCGCGTCGTCGCTCTCCAGCATGTAGACCGAGACGTGGTCAACCGCTAGCCTGTCGACCCACTCCAGGGATCGCTGCCAGGTCGAGGCGGTCTGGTGCGCCAGGCCGGCGATCAGGTCGACAGAGACGCTTCGAACGCCGCTTTTCGAAAGGCGGTCGATCTCTGTCCGCACCGTCTCGGCATCGTGCTTGCGGCCCGCCGCCCGGGCGACCGTGGCATCGAAGGACTGGACCCCCAGACTGGCTCGGTTGGTCCCCGCAGCTACCCAGGACGAAATCCTCTCCGGTGTCGCCTCGCCCGGAGCGACTTCGATTGTCGCTTCTTCCCAAGCAGCACGAGGTAGCGCTGCGGCGATCTCATCGAACTCCTCAGGGTCAAGCAGGCTTGGGCTGCCCCCTCCGAAGTAGAGGCTGTTTCCGTCGCGGACTTCGCTGGAGCAAACTTCCTGGACGAGCAAGCGGATGTAGTCGGACCGGAGTGTCCGCGCATACACGTCGGACCGGAAGTTGCAATACGTGCATTTTTGCGCGCAGAACGGAATCGAGATGTAGATGCCCGGAGAAGCCAAGATCCGGTATCCCTAGCGGTGACATGAGCAGTATACGCAGCGCCATCCGGCATGGCGGACAGCCGAAACCGGGATTCGCACACGTTGCCCCGTCGGCTCCATCGATGCCCCGTTCATCACGGTTGTCTCATCGCGAGCCCGTCACTATTCTTCGGCCTTTTCCTTCTCGGTGTCCGTATCGCTGTCGTTGCGCTTGGCTGCCGCCGATTCCTGGATGCCACGATTGACCCGGTCAGCCAGGGTCGCGGCCTTCTTCATCGCCTTTTCCTTGGCCGCTTCGACCTCGGGCCTGGCGCGCTCCCAAGCTGCTTCGACCTCGGGCTTCGCCTTATCCCAAGCGTCCTTGGCGCGAGGCTTGATTTCGTCCTCAAAAACCCGCTTCGCTGTGTCGCGCACCCGCGGGTCCTGGGCAGCCTTTCGGACTACCTCGCGAACCAGGCTCCTGAAGAACGGCATTCAACGGTTATCGTAACAGCGACAAATCGGGCGCGGCTCCACGCCTGAGAGACCGATCATCGCTGGTCTTGCCCACGGCCCGGTTCGGAAACTGCGGGACCGAGGGCTCCCGTTCCGAACTGTTCAACCAGGATCTATTCGCACAAGGAAACCGTCCTTCGTTCGGGATTCGCCGGCTACCAGGCCAGGAATTGGCTCGGGGTCAAGATCGGTACCCCTGCGAACTTGGACAGGACAAGCAGGTCCTTGTCTCCTGTAACCAGGCAGTCGGCTCCTCCAGACAGGGCAGTTTCAAGCACCTTGTCGTCGTCTGGATCGCGACAGCCCAGCCTGGCTCCCGTGATAGGTATCCACTGGGAAACAGCTTCGATCTGCCGAATGTAGACCTCTCGAATCTCTCGACTGATGTAGGCATCGAATCTCGGACGATTCAAGCGGGTCAACAGCTCATCGAATGTGGCCTGCGAAAACAAGATCACGCCGCCGGAGAATGCGACCGCTTCAATCCCGGAACGAGACGGCCCTTTCGGCTGTAAGGCGGCGCTGATCAACACATTCGTGTCGAAGACGACACGCTTAGCTATCGTCGGCAAGAAGCGATTCGAGCTTGGAGTCGGTCAAGCCATTCGATGCTGCCTCAGCTGCAACGGCGTCCATCGTCGCCAGCAACCGTTCCCAAGCGGCACCTCGAAGGCGTTCATACTGCTGGATGGACATCATCACGCCGACCGGCCTGCCCTTCTTGGTGACCCGGACCGGCTCGCTTTGCACCGTGTCAAGCAAGAGCCCAAACTGGTTCTTTGCCTGGCTGGCCGCAAACTCTCTCATATATCCATTTTAGCCAATTTAGGCGGTAAGCGGCTGGCCGGGCTGACCAAACGGCTCGATTCCAAACAAGACCAGTTATGCTGACCGCAATCGCTGGCGCGGATCGGAGAGTTGCAGACGAAGAGGTCTGCCCGAAGTACTCGAATTTTCGAAGCCTCCAGGCGCGGCCGAGGGCCGTCAACGGGCCGAGCCGCTCGACCCAGGTCTTGGCGGCGGTTTCCCGCCTAAGCCGGTTGCGAGGGGATCAAGGCCGTTCAGCCCCGCCTCACTTTCTCCAGGAACAGCTGGTGAAGCCTCCTGTCGGCAGTCAGCTCCGCATGAAATGTTGCAGCAAGGTGGAGACCCTGCTCGACGAGGATGGGATCTGGGCCGTCCCTCAGGAGAACAGAGACCCCTGGGTCAACCGATCGGATGATCGGTGCTCGAATGAACACGGTCTCCAGCGCTCCGCCGTGCGTGCGTTCGATGAATCCGGACTCCGGCTCGACGGTACGGATCGAGCTATCGACCTGCCGCCCGTATGCGTTGCGCTCGATGCGCATCCCAATGGCTCCCAGCGAGCGCTGGGTCGGATTCGTGACTTCAGTGGCGAGCAGGATCGCGCCGGCGCACGTGCCCAGCACGGGCTTGTCCTGTACAAACCTGTTCAGCGGCTCCCATAGGTTCTCTTCTTCCATCAGGATCAGGTTCGTTGTGCTCTCCCCGCCCGGAAGGACCAAGCCGTCGACCTTGTCGAACTGGCTTGCGTAGCGAACCTCGACCGCCTCCGCGCCAAGTTCCACGAGACGGCGCGAATGAGCGTCGAAGTCGCCTTGCAGCGCAAGAACGCCGATTTTCATCGCCCGTGCAGTACCGCCGCGGCCACTAGTGCCGGCAACCCGTGACGCGTCTCGCTACCAGCCGCGAGTTTGCAGGAGTTCCGATTCGTCCAGCTTGGACACGTCCAGGCCCGGCATCGGCTCGCCGAGGTCTTCGCAGGCCTCGAGCAGCTTGTCCGGGTCGCTGAAGAACGTCGTGGCCTTGACGATGGCCGCTGCCCTGCGCGGGGGGTCTTCGGACTTGAAGATCCCCGACCCGACGAAAACCGCCTCGGCGCCGAGGGTCATCACCAGCGAGGCATCAGCCGGGGTCGCAATCCCGCCCGCCGAGAAGTTCGGCACGGGCAGGCGCCCCTCGCGCGCCACCCAGTCGACGAGTTCGAGCGGTGCCTGCAGTTCCTTCGAACACGTCGGCAGAGTGTCTCTCTCAACCACGGTCAGCTGCCGGATCTGCTGGCGGATTGCGCGCATATGCCTCACGGCCTCGACCACGTTCCCGGACCCGGCCTCGCCCTTGGTGCGGATCATTGCGGCACCCTCCGCGATGCGGCGGAGCGCCTCCCCAAGATTGCGGGCACCGCACACGAAGGGGGCGCGGAAAGCGTGCTTGTCGATGTGGTGCTCCTCGTCGGCCGGCGTGAGGACCTCGCTCTCATCGATATAGTCGACCTCCAGCGCCTGCAGCACCATGGCTTCCGCGAAGTGCCCGATCCGGGCCTTTGCCATTACCGGGATCGACACCGCAGCCATGATGTCGCGCATCTTCTGGATGCTGGCCATCCGTGCGACGCCACCCTCCTTGCGGATGTCGGCCGGGACGCGCTCCAAGGCCATGACGGCGACCGCGCCTGACTCTTGGGCTACAAGCGCTTGGTCGGCGTCGGTGACGTCCATGATCACGCCGCCCTTGAGCTGCTCCGCCAAGCCGACCTTCAGGCGAAATTCGTCTGTTAGGAACATTGCGTTACCGTTCCGCGGGACGCATTCGCCGACGCTAAACCTGCGCCGTGCGGCTCAACCCGCCCTTCCATCGTAACCTTGAGACCGTGATCCTTCAAGTGACTCGCCGCTTCGATCTGAGTCCCCTTTCCGGCAATTGTGTCAGAAATCACACTATAATTCTGACAGAACTGGTTTCGGTTCCAGGAGGTTCCCGTGTCCTCCCTGCCACGTCGCATCCTTGACAATGCCGAAGCGCAGCCGGAGGCTACGCCGCTGTGCCCGGCCGCGCTGCAGCATCTCGGTAATCGAGCGGCTATCGATCAGGCACTGTCTCGTCTCGCAAGGGGCGGGCGGCTCATGCGGATCTGTCAGGGGGTCTACATGCGGCCCGTCAACACTCGATTCGGATCCCGTGCCCCGGCAGTCGAGAAGGTGGTTGCCGCACTGTCGTCACTGTGGGGGGACACGATCGTTCCGTGCGGCGGCTCAGCGGCGAACATGCTTGGCCTGACGAGCCAAGTACCCGTCCGGTTGGTGTACCTCACCTCAGGACCAAGCCGGCGCCTGCGTTTGGGAAGGCAGGCTGTGGTCCTACGACATGCCCCCCGATGGCAGCTAACCGCTCCGGATCGTTTGGCCGGTCGTGCCATAAGAGCGCTGGCTTGGAGGGGGCCTTCAGAGGCCGAGGACTGCGTCCGTCTCATCGCCCGGGAGTTGCCTCCCGAAGATCTCGCCGAGTTGTGCGCAGCGCGGGCGGTCATGCCGGCCTGGATGGCCCGTGCCGTGAGTCAACTGCTCGTTCATGGCTAGATCCAGGTTCCAATCGCTCTCCAAGAGCGACCGTCGCGATGCGTTGGAATTCGCGGCGAATCTTAGCGGTCGCCCAGCCCATCTCCTTGAGAAGGACGTTTGGATCGTGCAGACCCTCCGTGCGCTCTTTGATGCACCGTGCGCCAAGGACCTTGCCTTCAAGGGGGGAACGTCTCTGGCCAAGGCGTATCGGGCGATTCGTCGCTTTTCGGAAGACATCGATATCACCTACGACATCCGGGCCTTCGCGCCCGACTTGGTAGCGACTTCGGGGCCCGAAGCGATCCCTCCCACGCGTAGCCAGGGGAAGCGCTGGACCAGGGAGATTCGGGCGCGCCTGTCAGAGTGGGTCGAGGTCTTCCTGGCACCCAGTGTGAGGGGGCATTTGAGGGAGGATGGATGGGCCTCTCGGGTCAGCGCCCAGGGGAACCACCTTCGCATCGGGTACCCGCCCTTGTTCGATGCCTCGAGTTTCGTCAGACCTGAGGTCATCGTGGACCTGGGCGCGCGCTCGACGGGGGAGCCACGGCGTTCGTTACCGGTGATTTGCGACGCGGCTGAGCTCGTTCCAGAACTGGAATTTCCATCCGCTTGTCCAGCAGTGCTCTCCGTCGAGCGTACATTTTGGGAGAAGGCCACGGCCATGCATGTCTATTGCCTGCAACGTCGCCGCCGTGGCGAGCGCCTTTCCCGGCACTGGCATGATGTCGTTCGTCTCGACGATGCGGGGCTTTCGGACTCGGCGATGGCCAACCGAGCAGTCGCACTAGCTGTGGCCCGCCACAAGGCAGCTTTCTTCCGAGAGAATGACCTTGCTGGTACCCCTGTCGATTACAAGGCCGCCGTCACCAATTCACTGCGACTCGTGCCGACGGGAGCAGCATATGAGGCGCTTGCCGAAGACTACCGGCGAATGCTTGCCGACGGCATGCTTCTGGACGAAAAAGAGCCGTTCACCGATATTGTCGACCGCTGTCGGGAGATTGAGGGGAGAGCCAACGACTAGTCCGAACCCGCAGCGCCGCGCAAGGCATTCGGTGGATCCGACTCGAGGGCTTGTATTGTGTATTCCACTGGATCGGACACGTCCCGGTCACGATCAGCCCCGCTCGTCAGCCCCAATACCGTCGAGGATTCCAGCCCGGCGATGGCGAACCTGGCTGAGCCTATTGGCTTGCATGTAGCCGACCTGCCGGCTTGACCGAAAGGGTGATCACGCCGGTGGGCGCCCAGCGGTCGCCGACGCGCGCCTCCGCAGAGATGTCGAACGAGCCCAGTTCCGCCTCCGATGCCGCTTCCAGCATGACTGTGATTTGATCGCCCTGCCGGCTTGACCGGAACTCCACTCCCTGCGGAAGCCCGGCCACGCGCAATTCGGCGTCTTCCGGCAAGTTCGCGGTAGTCAGCGCGAGTGCGGCATGGCCGCCCCGAGAAAGGCTAAGCGCCCGTTCTGCGCTCGTGAGCCGGCCAGGGGACGGCTCTACCACCGTCATTTCGATTCTGGGAAGCGGCCGCCGGACAAAATTCCAAAGATCCAGCAGGGGGCCTTGGATGAGTGTCGTTCCGGCTTCCACGGTTCGACGATCCGGGCTCGATTCCTCCACTGTGGGTGTGCCCACGACGCGGATCGGATAGGATCCGGCCTGCAGCGACTTCGGAGCAGAGATCCGGAATGCGAACTCCGGAATGATCATGTCCGCCCCGTCCGCATTTGGCTCGAACAGCTGGTCGGCGCGGAACTTTCCGCGCGGGGCCTCGACCCCGGGTGGCATCCCGTCGAACCAGAAGGAAACCTCTCCTTCGAATCCCTCCTCTCGGATCAGATGGATCTTGATTTCGGCTTCTCCTCCCCGAGGCACGGCGAAGTTCTCCGGCGTCGTGAACAGCTGGAAGCCGGGTCGCTCGCTTCGGACTTTCAGGCGGTACTGGTAGCTCGGCCCGCCCCGCGCCGTGCGATCCTCTACGACCAGGAACAGCACGCCGGTGTCCTTTGGCGTGTAGAACAGGCTGCTGTCGGGATTCCCGAGCAGGCTCCCCTGGCCGGCTACCACGTCGTCGCTCTCCGCAAGCTTCTTGCCCGACGAGTTGCGCAGGGTGAGCACGGAGTCCAGATGAGGCACTCCGAGCTGGGTCGCCAGCGTCCAGAAACGAAGCGGCCGTCCGGCGACCACGTGAATGGCGTAGATGTCTTTTTCTGCGGGCACATCCAGCACCCCGTTGATTGCATAACCGCCATCTCGCCAGTCGGCGCGAGACGCGTCGGATTCGCTGAATTCCTGAAGCCCGGCCAGCTCGAACATGGGACCGTCGGAGATCCCCCCGGGGTCAGAGGCCCAGATGCGCCAAAGCCCCGCACCGGCATCTTCGGGGATGTCGAATTCCGCCTCGACGGTTTCTGGACCCGCGCGGACGATCCTGCCGTCGATGCGCGGCACCTGGTCACCACGCGGTGGGTCGGCCCGAAAGTGAATCGGCATCGTGAAGGGGTACGTCATCCGCGCGTATTCCGCACCGCGCGCCTCCGTCAGGTACACGCGATCCACCCCGTCCAATGCGTTTCCATGGAGGGACACCCTGGCGGTGGCACCGACTGCCGCGCCCAGGGGAGACGCGTAGTCGATTGTCGGCAGCGAGCTGATGCGGAGTATGTAAGTCGAGTTCTTGCCGAAATTGAATCCGCGCGGACCGCGGTACTGGTCGATCTTGATGTAGTACTTGCCGTCCCTCTCGAAGGTGTGCTCGATGAGCGGCGATTCGAGATAGTCGTCGCGGTCGTCATTGAAGCTGACGCGCCGGCCCTCCCGGTCCAGCAGGAACATCTTGGCTTCCACCGCCGAACCGTATTCGATCGAACGCAGATCCGCGACCCAGCGCTCGCCTGCCCGCGCTTCGATCGAGTAGATGTCGATGTCGGCTGCTCCCTCCAGTACGCCCTGCACTTCAACGGGAGCCGCGGAAACGTTGTGGGCCTGACCGATGCGGTCGTTGGGCTCGGCCTCCCTCAGGTCCGGGAACTGGCCGACATTGAACAGCGCCGACGTCGAGTAGCCCTCTGCGGTCCGGACCCTCAGGCGATGCGAGCCGAGCGACGCGCCCGGAGCGACGGAGACGGTTCCTTCGAGCTTCCCTGAGCTGGCATGGGTTGTGGACGACCATGCGAGGTCCTGGGAATCGAACTCGACGGTCTCGGCATTGGAGAGATACTCGCCGAGGATCTGCATGCTGACCGTCGTTCCGCGCTGCCCGCCCAAAGGGTAGACGCGGCTTATGGTCGGAGTTGTCAGCCCCTCAGCAAGGGCTTCGAAACCCAAGGCGCAGATCAGCACCGGCCACAGGCGTCGCAAAACTCAGCTCCACAGTTCCTGGACGGGATGGCCTTCCTTGTTGATTGCAATCGGACGGCCGTTGGCGTGGTAGTTCTTGCGGTAGTCAATTCCCAGGGCCTTGTAAACCGTGGCTCCCAGGTCCTCGACCGTGACGGGCCGTTCGACCGGCTCCGCCGCGTGCTTGTCCGTCTTGCCTACGACCACGCCGCCCTGGATGCCCGCTCCTGCCAGCGCCACGGAAAACGCGCCGGGCCAGTGGTCGCGGCCCCCCGAAAAGTTGATCTTGGGGGTCCGTCCGAAATCGCCGACGACCAGCACGAGCGTTGTCTGCAGCAATCCGCGCTGCTCCAGGTCTTCGAGCAGTGCGGTGAACGCCTGATCGAACTCCGGAACCAGCTCCTTGTTCCTGGGCTCGTTCTGAACGTGAGTGTCGTATCCCGAATGGAAGACCGTCGAGAGGCGCACGCCGGCCTCGACGAGCCGGCGGGCTAGCAATGCCCCTTGTCCGAGAGTCGTGCGGCCGTACGCGTCGCGCAGGCTGTCGGGTTCGGCGGAGATGTCGAACGCCTTCTTCGCCGCCGGAGACGAGATCAGGTCGAACGCCTTCTCGAAAAACTCGTCCATGGAGTCGATCAGCGGGGATTTCGCGACGGACTGGAACTGGCGATCAAGCGCACCTAGCAAGTCGGCGCGCGAGCGCGCCTCGTCGAGGTTGACTCCTCCGGGCAGCGTCAGATCCTTGACCGAGAAATCCTCGGTGTTCGGGTCGCCGCTGACGAACGGGTCGTAGGTCGGGCCCAGGAAGCCGGCCTCGGCGGCGAGATCGGACGTCGGAACCGCCACGAAAGGCGGAAGGCCGTTGCGCGGACCCCATTCCTTGGCCACAGTCGCCCCGAAACTGGGCTGCAGCACTTCGTTCCTCGGTTTCGTGCCGCTGAAGACGTATTGCCTGGCGCGCTCGTGAATCGCCTCGTCCGAATGCATCGAGCGGATGATCGAGAACTTGCCGGCCGCCTTTGCGGAGCGGGGCAAGAGCTCTGAGAAGTGAACGCCCGGAAGGGCCGTCGGGATGTCCTTGAAGCTTCCGCGAATGTCCGCCACCGTTTCCGGCTTGGGATCGAACGTGTCGAGCTGGCTGGCGCCTCCGTGCTGGAAGATGACGATGCAGGAGCGCTCGCTGCTCCCCTGCTCGCTCGCCAGCAGGCTGGGCAGATGGATGCCGGAGACCGCGAGGGAGCCGACCTTGAGAAAGTCACGGCGGCTTGCGCCGGTTCGGCGGCCTGGAGGTTGGACATTCAGCATCATTGCCTCCCGTCAGTGATTGAGTTGGAACTCCTTGGAGTTCAGTACGGCCCAGAGCGCGTTCTCAAAGGCGCGGCGGCGGCTCCGGCCCGCGGAGCGCTCGCTGGCGAGAAAGCCCCTGAAGCGGCTCATGTCGGCCCCGGTCGGAGGACGGGCGTAAGCCCGTTCGTAGAGTCCCGCCAGGATCTGCCCATCATCCAGGTCTTGCCCGAGGAGCTCGCCGAGTATGTTCTCCTCCGCCTCGACCTTTTCGCGCACGGACTCGCCGTTCATCAGGTGCAGTGCCTGGCTCAGCGTGGGGGACTGGACGCGCTCTTTCATGATGTCGCGACGGGGCAGTCCGAAGGTGACCAGGAAATAGTCAGGCCCGTCGGGTACGTAAATGTCCTTGGCGGACGTTCCCTCCGGATAGCCCTCGAACGCATGGGGAATCCCGGTGACCTGGCCCAGGACGTCCAGCAGCACCTCCGCTTGGAGCCTGCGCGGCATGTAGCGGGCGAACAGGGTGGGATCGAGCGGGTCCGCATCGTCGGACTTCGAGGTGAGCTGATAAGTGCGCGAGTTCAGGATCAGCCGGTGGAGCGGCTTGAGCCGGTAGCCATTCGCCACAAAGTAGTCGGCCAGCCGGTCCAGCAGCTGGGGGTTCGAAGGCCGATTCGTGGAACGGAAGTCGTCGTAGGGCTCGACGATTCCGGTGCCGAAATACTGGTGCCATATGCGATTGACCGTGGCCTTGGCGAAGTAAGGGTTCTCGGGCGAGACTATCCATTCGGCGAGCACGGCGCGCCTGTCCTCTCCCTCGCTGATCCGCGGCGACGCCCCTCCCAGGAATTTCGGGGCGACCTGTGCCTTCGTGACGGGGTGCTCGATCTCGCCTTCGTCGTCCAGATACCAGGTTCGGCGGTACTCGCCGTAGCCATGCTTGACGCGCAGCCGAGCGAAGAACGCCGCGAGGCCGTAGAAGTCGTCCTGCGTGAAGTTCTCCAAGGGGTGGTTGTGGCACTCGGCGCATTCCATGCGAACCCCGAGGAACAGCCGCGAGACGGTCGGCGTCACCTTCGCCACGCTGAACTCCTTGAGCATGAAGTCCGTCGCGGGGTGCCAGAAGTTCGCGCCGGGGTTCAGCATGGTGTCGCCCTTGCTGGTCAGCAGGATCCGTACGAAGTCGTCATACGGCCGGTCCTCCTCGAGCCAGCCGCGGACCCAGTCCTTGAAGACCCCCATCGAGCGGCCCTGCGAGTGGAGCTGGCAGTTCCGGAACCAGTCCTCGAACCTAACCGTCCAGAGGGATGCGTGCTCCGGTCGCTCGAGCAGGGCGTCGATAAGGCGGGACCGCTTGTCGGGCCGGGGGTCCTCGAGGAACGTGCGCAGTTCCTGCGCGGCTGGCAGCAAGCCGATCGCATCGAGGTAGACTCGGCGAGCGAACTCCCGATCCGAGGACAAGCTGGCGGGACGCACATTCATCTGCCGGAGCTTGGAAGACACCGCTTCGTCGATAAAGTTCAGCGGCTGGTACGCAGGGTAGTCAGCTCCGGGGAGAGCTTCGATCACGCCGATTTGAGACGTTGCGACCTTGCCCATTGCCCGAGCCATGACCGTTGTCAGCCCGGGACCGGAGGCAGCAAGCGTGCCGTCCGACGAAACGTCGGCGACCGCGTCGTTGTGCGCGAAATAGCGAACCTCCTGCGTCATGTCCCGTGTACTGCCGTCGGAGAGGCGTCCGATCGCAACCATGCGCTGCTCGGCCCCGGTGCCGACGAGCATGCGCTCGCGGGGATAGAGTTCCAGCCGCTCGAGCTGCACTCCGCGGGTGTCGAACGGCGCGCCCTGCTGCAGCCAATTGAGAATCGCCTCGTACTCCTCCGATTCGGCTGTCATCAACCGCCCCCCACCGTGCGGGACTTCGAAGGCAGGCTTGCGGAGCAGCAAGCTCTCTTCGGGTCGAGCCAGATCGACCCGCCGACCGTCATTCTCATGGACGATCATTTCGTGGTCGGAGGCGATGTCGTATCCGAACAGCGAGAGCTTGAAGCCGTTCTGACCGACCGGGGACCCGTGGCACGAGGATCCGTTGCAGCCCTTCAGCGTGAGGATCGAGACGATGTCCGGAGCGAAGCTGACAGCCATCTTGCTGGCGTGCGAGCCCACACGGACCGCAGTCGTCGCAGCCAGCGGGCCTAGTTCAACGCGGACCTCCGCACGGCCCGGAGCTCGCCCGGTGAGCCGGCCCTTGCCGCCGTCCACGACGACGATGCTGGGATCTGCGGAGACAATGGTGCATTCCCGGGTCACGTCCGCCTCGTTGCCCCGCGAGTCGACGGCAGTTACCAGGAAATCCTGGGACAAGCCCGCGCCAGCCAGAACGATGCCATCGGGATCGAGGCGGAGCGACTTCCAGTCGGCGGTGCCGGCTTGGGCAAAGGCGGTTCCCGAGAAGGCTGTGAGCGCAAGCAGTACGGCCGCGCACTTGCGTGTCCGTCTCGGGCCCAGGCCGGTCGCTCCGCCCTGAGGCGGCGCCGTCGCTGCCTGACCACGACACCGATTGGGGTGAGTTTCGGACAATCCAAACTCCTTGGACATTGCCCCAATTAGGATTCTACATTCCTGGCCACGAATTCGACACCCTAAAAACCGCGTTCGGGATAGCCTGATTCCTGCTCCAATGACACCGGTCGCAGCGACACGGGGGCATGTCGCGGGCGGGTGATGTTCGCCGATGAGGCGCGCGCTCTGCCATTCGGAACTGGTCCTGGTGCAGGGAATTGAGTCTCGCCGGGGTAGTATCCTGCAAGGTCATGCCAACGGGATCGGAGCTGTTTGTCCACAGTCTCAAGAGCCAGGGAATCGACCACATCTTCACCCTGGTGGGCGACCACCTCAACGACGTCCTGCAGGTTGCCGCCCGAAAGGGCATGTCGATCTATGACACACGCCACGAGTCCGCGGCCGTGCACATGGCGGACGGATGGACGCGGCTCACGAGGAACCCGGGCGTTTCCCTGGTGACCGGGGCACCGGGCCACACAAACTCGATCACCGGGATTGCCACGGCCAACGCCACTGCCGTTCCGATGCTTGCTGTCAGCGGCATGAGCGACTCCAATGCCCGGGACCGTTTCGCGTTTCAGGACATGGACCAGCTCAAGCTGGTCCAGGGCATTTCAAAGTACTCAGCCGTGCCGGCACGTTCCGGCCAGATTCCGTTTCACGTCAAGCGCGCGTTCCTGGAGATGCTCCGTGATCGCCCGGGCGTCGCGCACTTGAGTGTTCCCGTCGATTTGTTCACCGAGAACAACGAATCGCACGCCCCAGTTCCCACGGAACGCATCGAGGCCGTGCGGAGCGCGCCCGCGAGCGGGGATGTCGACCGGATCGTGGACTTGCTGGAGAATGCCGAGAGGCCTGCAATCATAGCCGGTTCCGGGGCCTATTGGTCGCGTGCGGATGCGGAGCTTTCCGCGTTCGTCGAGGCTGCGCGCATCCCGCTTTTCACCGCCAATCTTGCCCGCGGGATGGTTTCCGACGAGCATCCGCTCTGCTTCGGCTATGCCGACGCAACGCTCAACCGCGGTGCCGAGAACGCGCTCCGGCAGGCCGATGTGGTTGTCATCGCGGGCAAGCGCCTGGACTACGGAGTCCGCATGGGAGGCCCCCAGCTCTTCGCGAACGGCGCGAAGACCGTGCAGATCGATGTTTGCGGTACGGAGCTGGGCATGAATCGGTCTCTTGAAGTCGCGGTGCTAGCCGACGTGCGGACTACGCTTGCTGCTCTCAATGACGCTCTTGCAGGGCGCCCCGTACCGGACCGCGCCGATTGGCTGGCCGAAGTGCATCGGGGGTGCGATGCTTACGCGGCCGAAGTCGCGGAGCTCGCAGCGCGTCCGAGGACGCCGATGCACTCGCTGCACGCCTACCAGGTCCTGCGCGACAAGATCCCGCCAGACGCCACAATCTGCTGGGATGGCGGCGACTTTGTCCATTGGGGCAGATACTTGCTGAAGGCTCGGCATGCCGGGCGATGGATGCGCCTGGGCTCTCTGGCGGGTCTGGGAGTAGCCCTGCCAGTCGGCTTGAGCGCCCAGATCTTGCGGCCGAATTCCCGGACTGTCGTCGTAACAGGCGACGGCTCGCTGGGGTTCTACATCGGGGAGCTCGACACAGCCGTCCGCTACGGGCTTCCAATGGTGATCATTGTCGGCAACGACGCGGGCTGGGGGATCGAGCGAGAGCTGCAGCAGGCGTTCTACCCGGAATCCGATACCGTCGCCTGCGAGCTGAGGAACACGAGATACGACCTCGTGATGAAGGGTTTTGGAGGTGATGGGGCGCACGTCACCTCGCCGGGCCAGCTCGAAGACGCCTTCGATCGCGCCTTCCGAAGCGAGAAGCCGTTCTTGGTCAACATCGAGATCGACGGCGCTGGGTCCCCTTTCACGCAGTACCAGATCAACAAGCGCGTCATATAGAGTTCGGATGCCGGCCGGCCGGAAAGCGTGGCTATTCTTCATTCTGGCGGCATTGCCAGCTGGCTACGGCGTCGCGTCCCAAGTGGCGCCCTACGAGTCCCCACCCGAGGATCTGCCCCGCGTGCTCGACCCGCAGCCCGTTCCCTTCAGCCATGTATTGCACTCGAGGCATCGCATCTCCTGCGTGGATTGCCATCCCGGTGCGGCGTCGAAGGAACGGGCCGGGCTGCCGAATCGAGATCAATGCATGCTCTGCCACCAAACAATCGCCGTCGACCGTCCCGCAGTGCGCGCGCTGGCGGAACTTCCGGCCGGTAGCAGGATTCGCTGGGTGCGCGCCTATCAGGTGCCGGACTTTGTGTTCTTCAGCCATTCCGAACACGCAAAGGCGGAGGTCGACTGCGAATCGTGTCACGGACCGGTTGCGACACGCCCTGTCCTGAGCCAGGAGGTCTCCACCAACATGGTGGCCTGCATGAACTGCCATGCCGAGAGACAGGCGTCCAACGAATGCTACCTGTGCCACGATCTCGGACAGTGAGCTTGGCGGGCAACCGACGCATCATCTCCCGGCTTGATGGAGGGACCACCGAGGCCATCAGTCTGAGAACGATGGTAGGCCCGGCTGGAGTGGCCAACAACAGCGTGCAGCCGAACCTGAAGAAGGGCCGAAGTCCGCACGCAGCGGGCGACCCGCTCAAGCAATCCGCGCTTCTGGGCGTCAGGTTGGAGAGTCCACGCTGATCGCTCCTTCCCGTTCTGACAGGAAGCAGCCGACGATGCGGTTCAGTATCATGGCACCGGTCAAGCAAGAAGAGGGAGGCAGGCAATGGGGCGAGCAATAAAGCGGCGGCTGGGTTGCGCCGGCATGGGAATGACCCTGTTCTTGGGACTGCCCTTTGTCGCCGAGGGAGCGGAGGCTCTTGAGCATCAGTACGAGTTTGGAACCATAAGGATCCCCGGGGCTCAGGCCGCTGAACCTGTTCGCCATGAATTCTCGCTGGACTTGGCATCGCAGTACATCGAGGAGGGAGCTGTTGCCTGGACTCGAGGTCGAAAATGCGTCACGTGCCACACCAACGGTACCTATCTGGCCCTTCGCCCCTCCCTGTCAGGCCAATTGGGGAAACCCAACCAGGAAGTCCGCGACCTTTTCGTGAAGCTCCTCCGGGGCGGGATTCGGCAACTGGGGGAAAGTCGCGACTTGGGCGACTCGCACTTGATCTACATTGCGCGCGGCCTGGCGGAATGGGACGCCCACGTTTCGGGACAATTGTCCGCCGACACCAGCCTGGCCTTGAAGCAGTTGTTCGAGAGACAACTGCCCACTGGCGAGTGGAAGCCCATTCTTGATTCCTGGCCCCCCCTGGAGTCCAGTGCCTTCCAAGAAGCCACAGTCGCTGCGATGGCAGTCGGAGTGGCGCCGGGATGGCTGTCAGGCCTGACCGACCAAAGGCTGATGGCCGGCGTGGAACGCCTGAAGGATTACTTCCGAAAGGTCGAGCCGCCCCACGACTACGGTCGGGCGGTGCTCCTATGGGCGTCGGCCCGGCTGCCAGGTCTACTCGACGATCGAAAGAAGGCGGAGATCATTGAGATGATCCGGCGGAAGCAGCGTGCCGATGGTGGGTGGTCCATCCGATCCTTTGCCAAGCCAGAACAGTGGGGCGACGGGGGCCGGGCCGAAAAACTCAGAAGCGAGAACGAGTTCGCCGATCCCCCCAGCGACGGTCACCAGACAGGCTTGGCGCTGATCGCACTCCGCGAGGCCGGAGTCAGCGCTCAGGATCCCGCAGTTCGCCGAGGCGTCCGATGGCTGCTCCGCAACCAGCGCGAGTCCGGACGATGGTGGACCCGTTCCCTGAACACGGACGAGTACCACTTCATCACCTACAGCGGTACCCTTTATCCCTTGCTCGCACTGCACCTGAGTGGCGCGTTGCCAGAAGCACCAGCGTCAGACGACCGCGCCCGAACCCATCGTTAGCGTTCCGCCGTCGTATAGGCGACCGCGCCGCGACCGCCCAGCCACTGGGTGGCGGAGTGGACCCTCGTCATCGGCTTCAATCTCGCCGGCCGAGGCACTTCGGATCTCATCGGTGGTGCGCCGCCAAGAGTAGCGAGCTGGATCCCGGGTTCACGCCGCCGCTCTGAATGACTCGAAGCGAAGCGCAAGCCGATCTCGACCTGGCCGGTCGACCTGTCGGCTTGGTAGGTGAATCTTTCCGCCTGCGAGCCGCTTCAGCGATTCCAAGAGCGGGCCGTCCTCCTTTTCAAGCAGCCGGTCGGACACGTGGAGCCGATAGTCTGGATCGATACCAATTAGATGGGAGTCGAATGCGGCGTGGTGGATCTTCGACAGCGGCAGACCGTTCGGGATCACTGGCTGGCCAAGCTCCTCGTGTTTGTCCGGGACAATGTGTGCCGCATCCAGCAGCAATGGCTCCGGTATTCCCGAAACCGCGCAACGACCGCCATAGGCATGGATGATGGCCTCGCGAAACGATGACTGATGCAGCCTTCGCTTGACCGATTGCAGCGCATACCGCCGTTCCAGGGGGCTCTCCGGATAGACGCCAATGACTGCCTCCGGAAACGATCTGTGGGTCACGACACCCTCTTGAACAGGAAGCCCGAAGGCAAGCCTCGCCTTCAGGGCGTTGGCGTCCCAGCCTGAAATGAAGGCCGGGAACATCGCTTGGTACCTGCCCGGAGCGATGCCGAGGAAGTAGATCACGGGAATGCGGTTCTCGAATGCCTCGCGGAGCCAGCGATTATCGGCCGCATCGGGGTTCGTGCCCATGAAGGCGTAGTCAACGGTGTCGTTGCTCCCGTATATCTGGCCATGAACCCTCCGCTGGTCGTCGTACCAGACCTTGCCGCCTGGTTTTGGGAACACGGTTCTGATCGAAAGCAGGAATCGCATCTGCTTCGGCTTGAAAATGCCGCGTTGCGGATTGACCAGTGGTATGCGCTGGCCCTCGAAGTCGAATCCTGGCTTGAATTCGCTCGCTGTCAAATGGCCATAGACCCGCTGAAGGTCCTGGACACGCTTGAACGCCGCAATGCGCATCTGCGTGTCGCGGGTGCCCTCGGTCATCGCCACGTGCCTCGCCTACAAGAAGCAGTGGTCGTTATGCCATGCAAGTGCGGTTGGATCCGGACGGAGGTCGGGCCGGCGGGGAGTGGCTATCCGTCTACCGTGCAAGGAATAGTAGTCCCTCCCGTTCTCAAACTTCTCGCGAATTCGCGGGCTGACCTCAAAGTTCAGATCCGGGGTGATCGTCACGTAGCCCGTGTCAAAGAGCCGGTGTATATCGCGCCGCAGGAGGAGGCCATTCTGCGGCTTGTGCTGCCCTCCATCGCTGAAAGGACGGATATGAGCTGCCTCAAGGGCTGGCAACGTGCGTTCTTGCGTGACCGCGCACCGTCGCCTGTAAATGTCTGTGACGAGCAAGCGAAACTCCCCTTGGCCGCGCCGAGGTAGGATCAGCTGCGGTTTCCCATAGCGATCGACGGGAGTTGCTTGGTCGATAATTCCCTGTCGGCCAATTCGGTCCGTAACGGCTTCCCACAGGCGACGGCCGTCGGCCTCGTCGGTGTCGTATCCCTTGAGCGACACAATATTGGGCTTCCAGCTCGACGGAACCGGAAGCCAATCGTTTTCGCGGAAGAAAAAGGGCCGAGTCAAGATCCGGCAGCCAATCGTGAAATCGCTTCGCGGATCCGCTTGGTCTTTTCGATACTTGACGATGCGCTCGCGCATTCGCCGCAGTGAGCGGGCGCCGTTGGCTTCTCCAAAGGCTTCCCAGGCAAGGGAGCTTGGAAGCGTGTTGGCATACCCGAAGATGCCTCCACCGACAATGAAGTTGCGCGGTGCGTGGAGCTTGAACAGGAAGAGCTCGCCCCGTTGGAGCACCCGAAAAGTCTTCGGGCCCGGCGACCAGAAATTGACCTCGGTCAAGTCGGGATGCCGTCGCAGCATCTCGAACCAATCGCCATCGGTGACAGCTACTACGAGTTTGACTCCCATTGCCGTTGATCGGGAATTGCTGCGCGATTGCCTGGCGCGACCGAATCGTTTGGCCTGAGCAGGTCTTTCCGGGGAACATTACCACACGTGATGACCGGTTAGAAAGCGCCCTCCTTGTCCATGCGGACTCCCCGGCATGCGGGACCCCGGGGCCGCGGGGCTCTTCGCAACGCCTCGTCCCGCGTGCTGTCGATAGCAGTCGCGGGAGATCTAGGACACAACTGCGTCTCTTGGCGGGCCTTTCCGCTATCGACCCTTCCTCGACAGCGGCGACAGACTCTCGATCGTGAATGCAGGACCTCGCCCAGCCGCGTTGCCTAAGCTCGTCTCTCAAGGGCACCGCGCATACACTGGGGACTGGTATGAGAAGGAAAAGCCTCCTAGCCGTCGCGACACTGGTCGCGGGACTTGCTGCCTGCGAAGGCCCGTCGGAAAGCGGGCTTGCCCCGATTCCCGACGGTCTCGTCGTTCTCACATTCGACGACGGCAACAAGTCGGACATCACGTTCGTCGCGCCCACGCTGAAGGAGTATGGCTTCGGTGCGTCCTTCTACATCACCGAGGGTCTCGGTTTCGCGGATGACCCGGACAAAGAGCGCTACGTCTCCTGGGAGGATGTCCGTCGGCTGCACGACCTGGGCTTCGAAGTCGGCAACCACACGGGATCGCACCCAAACATGGCCAGCCTGTCGAAGGATGCGATCCGCTCCAATCTGGAACTCATCGAGCAGCGTTGCGAGCAGCACGGCATTCCGAGACCCGAGACCTTCGTGTACCCGGGGTGGCGCAACAGCCTGCCAGTTGTCGAGGTGCTCGACGAGATGCAATACGTCTTTGCCCGTCGCGGAGTCAGTCCCGAGCGTCCTGATGGCGGTAGCGGGGCGCGCGGACTCCCCTACGATCCGGCGGAAGACCATCCGCTCCTGATTCCGACGACAGGTTATGCGGGTCCCGAATGGGGTTTCGAAGACCTCGTATGGGCCGTTGACCAGGCGAAGGACGGCAAGATTGCGGTGCTGACCTTTCACGGAGTGCCGGCGGTGGAGCACCCCTGGGTTCACACCGACCCCGAGGACTTTATTCGTTACATGGACTATCTGAAGGAGCGCGGTTGCACGGTAATCGCCGTGCGGGACCTAGTCCGATATGTAGATCCGGCGGTCGGTCCGGAGGATCCCTACGAGCCGATTCGTAGCCGGCTTGCAGAGGCCGGCTAGAACAAGAAGCTCGACCGGGAGCACGGGTCTTGCGGCCCCGCTCCAACTGCTGGAATGAAGCACGTCATGGCCTCGGACTTCGCTTGAATGCAGCCTGCGGTCAAATCCGGCCGTCGCGCCCAGACTCTGGTCGGTTCTCCCGCGATAGCCGGGGAATCCAGATCGAACGCCGATCCGTTGTGCCCCGTACCTCCTCAAGAGAAAGAGCTGATGCCCTGTAGCGAGGGTGCGCAGCCGACGCCAGTCCGAAGTCCCTTAGTTGGCCTTGCGGACTGCGATGATGGGTTAGGAACTCGCTGGAGCGGGCGCAGGCACAGTCTGCGGGGTGCCGCGACCCGGCAACGCCTCGCTGCGCCCATGCAACCGGACGAACCGACGCGAGAGTCCACGGACGACGATTCGATCCCGACTTCACTCGGCGGCGCGCTGGCCTCGCTGGCCAGGCACCCGCTGCGCTGGATGGTCCGCTACTGGAACTGGAAGAACGCGCTCCTGAGCGCGGTCGCACGGGCTACGATCTTTTTCACGGTCAACCTCACGGCGAGCTGGGACAGCGCGCTTGACGCCTTGGTAACCGAGCTGTTCTATCGAGCCCCTGTGGTGGGCACTCTCGCGTCGCTCTCCCAGGCGTTCCGTCGAGTGCAGCCGGCGTGGGAGGCTGGCGTCGTGATAATGTTCGCGCTGCCGGCTGTGGCACACGGCATCGAGTTCACCGTCCATTCGCTGCGCGGAACGGAGAAGCTTTACGAGAGCGTCGCCGTGTCCGTTGTCTTTTCGATGTTCACCACCGTCGTCAGCTATTTCCTGCATCGCAGGGACGTCCTGATCGTTGGACACGGAGCGAGACCATTCGTCGATGACTTGGTCCAGCTGCCGTTGGAGCTCTTCGACCTGCTTGTGCGCAAGCCCTTGCGCGCGGCGTTCGGCCAAGCCGCCGGAAGCCCTCCTGAAGACAACGAGCGCTGATGTTTCGGGCGGCTTGACTGGCACCTCTCCCGCCGGTTCTACTGGGTTCAATGTCCTCCATTCCTCCGTCGGAGCAACGCTCTCTAACCGACCGCCTGATGCAGCTTGCAGGCGGTAGCTACACCCCCGAACAGCGCAGGGAATACTACATCAGCGGTCCTCAGTGGGCCGGGGCCTACGAGGGCCAGGCGCTATTTCATGCGCCGACTCGAGATCCGGTCGGCTTCGAGGAAGTCATCCGGCACCTGGGAGAGATCGGGATTCCTTGCTGGACCACCCACGACAGCGATGTCATCGCCACCGACGACCTGCTCTCGGACCGTCAATGGGACGTTGTCGCGCGCATCAACAAGGCGCTCGACGACAACGACGTCAGGTGCTCGATGGTCACGTGCGAGACCTTTTTTCACCCGGTCTTCGCAGCCAGCCCGGCTGCCGAGGCGCCGGAGGTCCGGGACTATGCGTCTCGCCGGCTCCGGAACACCGTCGACATCGGCCACGAGCTTGGAGCCAGCTTTGCAGTGTACTGGCCCGGCACGCTCGGATACATGGTCCAGGGCGCCATCGACGAAACCGATACCCTTCGCTGGTTCGCCGACGGACTGAACGCAGCTTGCGCCCGTGACATCGAAGTGGCGGCAGAAAAGGGCCGTCCCACGCTCAAGCACTGCCTAGAGGCCAAGCCGTTCGAGCCGCAGGCGCAGATCCTTCTGCCGAGTTCCGACGCGATGCTTGCCTTCATCTCAAGCGGTCTGCTGGAACATCCCGACATGGTTGGTCTCAACCCTGAGTACCTACACGAATTGATGTGGGGCGGCGCGACGCGCGCCGTGCTCGCGCGAGCCCTGCTGTGCAAGAAGCTGTTCCATTTCGACATCAACGACGGGTACCCCCTCAAGCACGATGTCGACCTGGGAATTGGCGTCGTCAATCCGCTTGACTGGCTGAACGTCCTGGTGCTGCTGCGCTCGCACAGTTACGAGGGGCCGTTCAACCTCGATTTCAAACCGCCGCGGACCACTTCGAACTACGGTGTCTGGAAAGTCAGCTTCCCCTCGGCCGTAGACCGGTTCATCACCCTGTGGAATATCGCCGGTGAGGTCATCGAGGATCCCGTCATGAAGGAGGCCACCGCGGCGCTGCGAGCCGGGGCCGGAGCCTCGACCGACCTGGGTGACATCGTGCAGTCGAACCGGGAGCTCCTGACCCTGCACGAACTGATAGCGCACAGGCTATTCCAGCTGCTGGTTGGCCAGCATCGGGGTCGCGTTTTCGGCGGCTAGCCTGGTCGACGTAACGGGTTCAGCGCCCGGCCGACCTCCCCCGCGCGAGACACAGCCTGCCCCCTTCGACACCCCTTCAGGGGAGAACATGGCGCGCTCGGGAGGATTCGAACCCCCGGCCTTCTGGTCCGTAGCCAGACGCTCTATCCAGCTGAGCTACGAGCGCGCGCCTAGCTCCAATGGTACACCAGCCATCCGCGTACAGAAGGCCGGCCCTGGGGCGTTCGGCCGCGTTTTGCACGGAGCCTATCCGTTGCGCGAAACTAACGGATTATGCGTGAAGCCGTCATCGTCGACTCCCTCAGGACTCCGCTCGCGAAGTCCTTCCGCGGATCGCTCAATCTGACGCGCCCTGACGATCAGGTCGCGCATTGCATCCGCGCCCTCCTGGAGAAGTACCCTCAGGTCGATCCGGACGAGGTCGGTGACGTCATCCTTGGCTGCGGGCAGCCTCACGGTCCTGCCGGCCACAACGTCGCGCGCATCTCCGCCCTCCTTGCGGGCCTCCCTTCTTCGGTAGGGGGAACCACCGTGAACCGGTTCTGCTCGTCCGGGCTCCAGTCGATCGCCATGGCGGCGCATCAGATCATGGCCGAGGGAGAGGACGTGATGCTGGCTGGCGGGGTCGAGTCCATCACCATGATGGTTCCCGACAAGTCGCCTCACCCGACGCTCAAGGAGACCAACCCGGGCGTCTACATGGTGATGGGCGTCACCGCGGAAGTGGTGGCCAGGCGCTACGGCGTCAGCCGGGAATCCCAGGACGAATACGCACTGCAGAGCCAGCAGCGCACCGCAACGGGACAGCGTGTCGGTTTCTTCGCGGAGGAACTCGCCCCGATGCCTGTCACGCGCGGCGTGGTCGACAGGAAGACCAAGTCCATCGTCGACAAGCAGGAACACGTGCTCGACGGGGACGAGTGCAACAGGCCCAACACCACGATTGAGGGCTTGGCCGGCTTGCCACCGTACTTCGATCCGCACTCCGGCCAAGGCTCGGTCACGGCGGGCAATTCCTCGCAGCTGTCCGACGGCGCATCAGTCACGCTCGTGATGTCCAAGGAGCGGGCCGACCAGCTCAACGTTCCCTACAAGCTTGTGTTCAGGGGTTTCACGACGAGCGGTTGCGAGCCCGACGAGATGGGAATCGGTCCCGTGTTCGCCGTGCCCAAGCTTCTGAGAAACCAGGGAAAGACCATCGATGACATCGATCTCTGGGAACTCAATGAGGCGTTCGCCGTGCAGGTCGTCTACTGCAGGGACCGCCTCGGCATCCCGAACGAGCGGCTGAACGTCAACGGAGGCTCCATTTCCGTGGGGCATCCCTTCGGAATGACGGGGTCGCGCCTCGTCGGCACGATCGCGAACGAGATGAAGCGCCGCAAGGCTGGACTCGGAGTGGTCACGATGTGCGTCGGCGGGGGTCAGGGCGCAGCCGGGCTGTTCGAAGGAGCTTGGTAAGTACCCCGGGCACGGCCCGCCGGTGGCGGGCCGCTGAAACTCTGAATCGGCGGTTCCGGCTAGAGCCGGCTGCAGGCGTTCGCCGCGCCTGCTGGGTCAATGGCCTCGCTGCCACTCTCCACGTGCACGATCTTCCCCTTCATGTCGATGACGAAGGTCGTGCGGTTCGACATCATCCGCTCGTTCAGGATGTCGAACTTCTTGGAGACCGCGCCGCCCTCGTCGCTCAGGATCGCGAAATCGAGGCTCAGGGACTCGGCGAACTTCTTGTTCGTCTCAAGCGGGTCGGTGCTCACTCCGAACACCACCGCGTCGGTGCTTGTGAAGGACTTGATACCAGCCTGGTATCCCTGCATCTCGCGCGTTCAACCGCCTGTGAAGGCCTTCGGGAAGAACGCGAGAACAACATTCTTCTTGCCCCGGAATGACGATAGGGTGGCGTCCTTGCCATCCGAGCCCGGAAGGGTGAAATCGGGTGCTTCGTCGCCCACCGCGAGGGCAGCGAATGACCGGCCAGCCGCCGCAGCCACCGCGCCGCTCAGGATAACCGCGCGTCTTGAGAGTTTGCTCATGGAGTTGCCTTTCCTCTTGCAGGCCGCGATTATCCGCGTCCCGTCAAGATTCTAACAGGTCGGGACTTTCCCTAGGGCCGTTCGACCTGCGGGTTCCGTTGACCGGGCAGGCTCCCGAAGCTTACAATGGTGGCAGTGCCCTTGCGGGGGGCATTGCGTGGGTCGCTGCCTCCCCCCAGCCTCTTGAATACGCGGAGGGCTCCGCTCCCGGTTCTCGGTATCTCGTGCGCGAAAGCCCGATTCCACTTCGATGTTCGAAAACCTCTCAGAGAAGCTGCAACGCGCGTTCAAGAACCTGCGCGGACAGGGAAATCTGACCGAAGAGCACCTCGAGGAGGGCCTTCGCGAAATCCGTCTCGCCCTGCTCGAGGCGGATGTCAACTTCAAGGTAGTCAGGCAGCTCATCGCGAGCATTCGCGAGAAGTCCCTCGGCCAGGAAGTCCTGACGGCCCTTTCGCCTGCCGAGCAGATCCTGAAGGTCGTCAGGGATGAGCTCGTCGAGCTTCTCGGCACCCGGCAGGCCAGGCTGAAGCACGGATCCGTCCCCCCCTCGGTCTACTTCATGGTGGGTCTGCAGGGGTCCGGCAAGACGACGTCAACCGGGAAACTGGCGCTCTGGCTGTCGAAGCAGGGTCGCAAGCCGCTTCTCGTTTCGGTCGACGTTCACCGGCCGGCTGCCCGCGAGCAGCTCGCGATCGTCGCCAGCCAGATCGCGCAGCCCGTCTATCGGGGCTCGGAAGCCGAGACGTCGCCCGTGGAACTTGCCGTCGGCGCGCTCCGCGAAGCGAAGCAGACAGGGCGGGACGTCGTCCTGGTCGATACCGCCGGGCGCCTGCACCTCGACAACGAGCTCATGGAAGAGCTCGAGCAGCTCAAGGGCAAGCTGGATCCCGCCGAGATTCTGTTTGTCGCCGATGCCATGACCGGCCAGGATGCAGTCAAGTCAGCATCCGAGTTTCATTCGAGGATCGCGCTGACCGGCGTTGTTCTCACGAAGATGGACGGGGACGCCCGTGGGGGCGCGGCACTCTCGATCCGTCAGGTTACCGCCTGTCCGATCAAGTTCCTCGGCGTTGGCGAGAAACCCAGCGCGTTCGAGATCTTCCATCCCGACCGTATCGTCTCCCGGCTGCTCGGCATGGGCGATATGCTCACCCTGATCGAGAGAGTCGAGGAGCAGATCGACCAGAAGCAGGCGCTCGAGATGCAGCAGCGCATGCTGGAGGACCAGTTCACCCTCGAGGACTTCCGCAAGCAGCTCCGCCAGGTTCGGAAGATGGGCTCGCTGAAGTCCATCGTCGACATGCTCCCCAGCGCGGGTCCGTTCCAGCAGCTCCAGGGGGCGGACCTTGACACCAAGGAATTGACGCGCACGGAGGCGATCATCAACTCCATGACTGCGAGGGAGCGCTCCAACGCAGGTCTCCTCAACGGCAGCCGTCGCAGGCGGATCGCCTCCGGCAGCGGGACGACCGTGCAGGAAGTGAATCAGGTCCTCAAGCAGTTCCGCCAGGCCCGCGACATGATGCGGGGCCTCGGACCGGCAACGGCCGGCACGCGGCGTCGAAAGAAGGGCAGGAAGGGCAAGCGCAGGCGAGGATCGAGGCCTCTCGGCGCAGGGCCGCGGCCGATGGGGCCTGGCGGCATGGACATCAGCAGGTTGCTAGGACGCTAGCGCCACACGGGTTTGTTTCGGAGGAAACGATGGTTGCAATACGCCTTTCGCGGACCGGCGCGAAGAAGAAGCCCAGCTACCGCGTGGTCGTGATCGACAAGCGCCGCGCGCGGGACAGCAGGAATATCGAGATCGTAGGGCACTACAATCCGCGTCCGGATCCGATCGAGGTCGTGCTGAAGCGCGACAGGATCGACTACTGGATGGGTGTCGGCGCCCAGCCGTCAGACACGGTCAAGCGCCTTGTCAAGCACTACGACGAGCGGCTCCCGGCCGAAGCTGACGAGCCTGAACCGACTGCGGCCGAGGCAGCGCCCGCGGAGGCTGCTGTCCCAGAGGAGACTGCCGAGGCTTCTGCCGGCGAGGAGGCCATGCAGCCGGGCCAGCCGAGCGACGACGAAGCGGGCGGGGACTGGTCGGACGATACCGAGGTTGAGATACCGGAGGACCTCAATTGAGGGACTCACTTAAGGTCGTGCGAGGGCGGAGGGCGAAGCCCGGGCGGCTCGTTGCCTGAACTCGCCTGGAACGCGGACCGGATTGGGTGACTGATCGATGGAACAGAGCAAGGATTCCGTAGTTGAGATGGTCGAGGTGATCGCCAGGTCCCTTGTGGACGATCCCGGAGAGGTGTCGGTCGAGGCAGTGGATGGAAACCACAGCTGCGTCGTCGAACTGTCCGTTCATCCGTCCGACGTGGGCAAGGTCATCGGCAAGAAGGGCCGAACGGCAAAGTCGATCCGGACGCTTCTCGGCGCGGTCAGCATGAAGTACAACCATCGCTACACCCTCGAGATTCTCGAAGACGACTGAGGTGCTGCCGGCGACTGGCCGATTTCGTGCATGAAGGAGGAAAACGAGTATCTAACCCTGGCCAGAATCACTCGACCGAGAGGGAACAGGGGCGAGGTCGCGGCGGAAAACCTTTCCGGGGGCCTACGCAGTTTCGAGCCCGGTCGAAAGGTCGAGGTTGCTCTTCCGAACCGCAAGAGGCTCGAGCTTGAGATTGAGAGCGCCTGGGAGCACAAGGGACGCTTGATCCTGGGCTTCGCCGGCTTCGACGCGATCTCGGACGCGGAACGCTTGCGTGGCGCCGAAGTGGTGGTCAAGAGGGGTGAACTGGGGCCGCTTCCGGACGGCGAGTACTACTTGGACGACCTGGTGGGCTGCAAGATGGTGGACGAAGCGACTGGTCGTGAGCTGGGCTCGGTAGAGGATGTGTACGAACCTCCGGGCGGGGTCCTGCTGCTCTCAGTGGTTGACGAAGGCCGCAAGGAGATGCTTGTGCCGTTGGCGAACGAGATCTGCAGGGACCTGGATATCGAAGCAAGGCGGATCACGGTGCGGCTGCCTGAAGGGATGGAAGATCTGAAGGCTTGAAGTGCGGATTCACATCGTGACGATCTTTCCGGACTTCTTTCGGGATCCGTTCTCGTGCGGCATCCTGGGCCGGGCCAGGAACGCGGGGATCGTCGATACCCGCGTTCACGATTTGCGCGACTGGACATCGGATGTGCACCGCACGGTAGACGACAGGCCGTTTGGGGGCGAAGAAGGCATGGTGATGAAGATCGAGCCGATCGACTCGGCGCTCGCCGAGATCTCGTCGCAGTGCGAGCACGGCGCCCCGCGGAAGGTCCTCCTGTCCGCCCAGGGTCGTCTGTTCGACCAGACTGCCGCCCGGCGTCTGGCTAGCTTGGACGAGGTCATTCTGGTGTGCGGGCGGTACGAGGGGGTGGACGAGAGAGTTGCAGAGCACCTCGTCGACGAGGAGCTTTCGATCGGGAATTACGTGCTGAGCGGAGGGGAATGGGCGGCCGGCGTGGTCGTGGACACCGTGGCAAGGCTCCGTCCAGGAGTGGTGGGCAACGAGGCTTCGACAGAGCGCGAGTCGTTCGCCCCGCTCGCCGCAGGAGGAGTCGGGATCCTTGACTGTCCCCAGTACACGCGCCCGGCCCGCTACGAATCGGCAGGCTCGCAGGGCGAGAGCTGGGATGTTCCTGAGGTGCTGCTCAGCGGCCACCATGCGGAAATAGCGCGCTGGCGTCGGGGGGCGGCGCTGGAGAAGACCCGCGCAAACCGCCCCGACCTGCTGCGAGGGTGCGGTCAGGACCCTGCGGCGGATGGGGGCGCGGCCAAGGATTGAAGCTGGTCCCGCAGTCGCGGGCAGCCATTGCAAGATACTGGAGAGTGGAACATGCAGAACGCGATTCTCGAAAAGATTGACCAAGCCCACCGCAAGCCGTCCGTGGCTCAGCTAGAGCCGGGCGACCAGGTCAGGGTCCACGTCAAGATCAAGGAAGGTGAGAAAGAACGGATCCAGATCTTCGAAGGCATCCTGCTGGCCCGCAACAACTCGGGTATCCGCGAAACGATCACGGTACGCAAGGTCAGTTTCGGCCAGGGCGTCGAGCGGATCTTTCCGCTGCACTCGCCGATCGTGGAGAAGATCGACGTCGTCAAGCGCAACAAGGTTCGCCGGGCGAAGCTCTACTACTTGCGGAAGCTCAGGGGCAAGGCGGCGCGACTGAAAGAGCGACCGCGACGGTAGGGACGTGCGGCTGTCGGGCGGGAGCGCCTGAGCCGTGCTGTTCATTTCGCTAGCGAACATTCCGGCCAGAAACCGGTGATCACGCGCAACGACGCTGCAAAGTTTGTCAATTGACCAGCAATAGAGATGCGAACGCCTTACGTTCGCTTCCATACGTCTGTCCCTCCCCGTAGCTTGCGCGATGGCGCCGAGAGCTCCCGACTGGAACGCGTGTCTGATCGACCGCGCATCCCGATTGCGGGGGGTTCCGGGCAAGTCGCGAGGCCTCTCTTCCCGGTGCCGTCGGGCCAGTGGGCCCAGACCGCCTGGCCTGACGGCTAAGCCCGTAGCAACTCGGGTGCGAGCATTCCGGATTCCAACCCGTTCATGATCGTGAAGGGTTGCATTAGCGGGTTCCTGAACCTGAATCGATAGCGGCGTGGAGTTCCGATCCGCTGCAAGATCCGCCCGCGCTTCTCCCCGCAGAATTCGTTGAGGTGTCTGGCGAATGCAGGAATGCCGTAGTTCCGGCCTGTGATCTCTTGCATCGGATCCCGCACGTCACCAGCGGCGAAGTAGCCCAGTTCATCGATCTTGGCAACAGCGCAAGCGCATAGAACCTGCTTGTACAGATTGTCGGCTCTTGGGCTCGTGGTCGCCTTGTGAAATGCGTTGCGGGTGCTTTGCTGCGCGTTGGCAAGCCCTCTCCTGATTGCATGGTCTACATCCGAGAGCGTGACGATATCGGTTGCCTGTCCGGAGGCCGCTGACCTGACCGAATGCAGCCCGAGCAAATGAGCATAATGAGGCAGCCCCTGGGACAGAAGCACGATCCGGTCTTGGGCTGCCTGCTCGATTTGCAACCCGAGCTCGACCACGCCGTTCTCGACGATCTGACCGATTTCTGCTTCCGACATCCGGGGCAATTGAATCTGGACCAGGGCCCGCTCCACTGACTCGTGCTCGGCAATGAGCTCGTCAACGCTGTCTGCCGCTCCAACCAGAACAACCGTTGCCGGAACAGCATGATCGGACAGCATCTTCACTAAGTCTGCAAAGACACTCTTGGTCGTGTGTGGCAATTGGTCGAACTCGTCCACGATGAGGATCGGCAGTGCATCTGTCGATAGCCTTGACAGGACCCTGCGAACATCGTTGGGGGCTTGGTCGCCTTGGAAGAAGGCACTTGCGCTGATCCGGTCGCGAGCGACAGACTTGCTACGTCCGGGCACCGATTGTTCTCTCACCATCTCGATTTCGCTGAAGAGCTTCGTCCACACCGATTCGAACGTGTCAGTGCTGTCGCAATTGACACGCGGGCAGAGAATCGGATCGACATTCAGGAATTGCGAAATGACGGAAGAAAGAGACGTCTTGCCTGCCCCTCGCTCTCCGTAGAGAATTGCGTGCTGTCCCTTCTGGGTTACCGCGTCGATCACGCCTAGAAGCTGTTCGCGACGCCCAGCGAACAGCGCCCTTTCATCTATCGGGGCGTTGGGAGTGAAATACTTGCCCGCATCGATGTTGAGCTGGAGGTTGAGTTGTTCCCTCACTGTTACGAGGATGAAAGGACGCCACACAGTTTGTCAATTTACTAATAATGACTAATAATATAAGTGCGAACGCTGTACGGTCGCCCGCACGACCATGACCGTTGCGGTACCTTGCCTGACGAACCCGTCAAGCCCTACGAGCCCCTGCCAGCGAATGGGGACTACGTCTTCCTCGAATCGTCGCGGTGCAGCTGGCGCACGGGCCGTCGAGACCGAATCGACGGTACCGGATCCAGTACCAGAATTGAGGTAGGCTAGTGTAACGTGAGAGCCAAGCACCGCAGGATCTTGGCTCGTGTCTACGAGAAACCCACTCCAGTTGACATTCGATGGGAAGACATCGAGGCGATGCTCCGAGCTTGCGGGGTCGACATCGTCGAGCGTTCCGGATCAAGGGTTGGGCTAATGAAAGGCAGGGAGAGGATTGTGGTCCACCGACCTCATCCCAAACCGGTTGCAGGTCGGGCCACGGTACGTGACATTGCGGCATTCCTTGGAGCCGCAGGGGTAGAACCATGATGGAATACAAGGGGTATGTGGCGTACGTGGAGTTCGATGATTCGGCCGACATCTTGCACGGTCGGGTCGTGAACAGCGGCCCGTATCCAATCGCCACGTTTGAAGCGACGGACACGAATTCGCTTCGGCGAGAATTCGAGCGCTCGATCGACGAGTACCTCGCTTGGTGCGAGGAAGACGGCATTGAGCCTAGGAGGCCGTTTTCCGGCAAGCTGAATGTCCGACTCGGCTCGGAACTCCACTGGGCGGTCGCATCGGCGGCGGCGGCCGAGGGGTTGAGCATCAATTCTTGGATCGTGGAGGCCCTGCGCGGGGCGACCCGTGCGCCTAGACCCTATGGCTAGGCTGCCATTGCGAGGGGCTTCCCCAGCGAGAAGGGCCTCCGAGTCGAATCGAGAGCAGTGTAGGGTCGCGAAGCTAGAGTCTGTGCATGAGAGGTGGCATGGGCTTTGGAATGAAGGGGATAGGGTCACGTCTAGCGCTCGAGATAGCGGGTGCTAGGCTGAGAACGTGAAACAGTTTGCCGCCTTTACCGCTCTAGCGGCGGTACTTTCGGCAGGATCTGGAAACCTGTCGCGGGCCCAAGATGTGGAGTCTGCGGTCGCGACGATCAAGGTCACCAATCTGATGAAGGGCCAGATCCTGACCCCTACGGTCTTCATCACGCACAACGCCGAGACGCCGCCCGTGTTCGTTCCTGGCGAAGCGGCTAGCACCGAACTGTCCTCGGTTGCCGAGCAGGGCAGCACGTTCGGGCTGGCCAACAAGTTCCGTGCGGAAACCGGAGTGCTCGATGTGACCAGGCTGGCCTCGTTCGTACGGCCGGGCAACAGCGCGACGGTCAACGTCAAGTTCGATGCCGACCATAGGCTCGTCTCGTCCGCCTCGATGATTGAGATGACCAACGACGGCTTCGTCTCCCTGGTCGCAGCCGAAGTGCCGTGTGAGGGGTCGAGAACGTATCTGCTCGGGGGCTGGGACGCGGGTTCGGAAGCCAATACGGAACTCTGTTCCCAGATACCGGCGCCGTGCCCGACTCCGGCGCGTTTCGGTTCTTGTTCGGCGGCAACCGAGGAAGGCTTTGTTCATGTCCACAGCGGAATTCACGGGTGCGGGGGCTTCCCTCCCGAGGTCTACGACTGGTCGGATCCGGCGGCAATGATGACCATCGAAGCGTCAGCGGATCTGTCACCTGACGGGGCGCTTGCCGCAGCCTGTCCGGACCGCGCATCCGCGGATTCCGACGGCGACGCCGGTGGAGCTAGCGGAACCGGCACTGGTAGCGGCGGCTGAGGCCGGTAGGAACCGCTCCTGCGAATGGGCGCCCCAGCGGGGCGGGCTGAACTGGCAGCCGAGTCATTCTGAGCGGCGCCGCCGCCGTCGCCGACCGGGCAATAAGTGGAATCTCTGGGCCGTAACAGCATCCGCAGGAGCCGAACGCTCCGCCGATCCATCACTCTCCGATCTGGCAACATGATGCTGGCCCTGACCCGGGGGGCACAGACAGACATGCTTGGAACCACTCGATCCGGTCGCCGCTTGGCGTTGCCGCTGGGCTTGCCCACCCTCCTTGCCTTGTGCACTCACCCTGCCCAAGCTCAGAGTGCGCGGCAGGACGACTACATGTCAGAAGATGCCCGATCTCGCGTCGAGGCCCTCAAGGCGGATGCCGTACTGAACCCGACCGACGGATCCAACCTTGCCGAACGGACCCCGGTGCTGTGGCGCTGGATCAATGACTATGCCCTCTCGGGTGGCCCTGTTCCGGAGCGTGCCACAGGAATCCTCCAGACGGCGTTCCGCGAACTGCTCGAAGCAAGGCGCGAAGGGCGTCAGCCGAGGGTGTCCCTTGTTCAGCGGCCTGACGGTCGCGCCGTGTATGCCGACGCAAGGATCGATCAGGTCATTGAGGAGCTTCGCCTCAAGGACGAGCAGCCCGGTGCTCTGGGCAAGTTCGAGTTCAGCTCGAGCGGACCCTTCACGGCCGATTCATGGATCACGGTCGAGCAGATCTATACCGTTGGCGACCTCCCATTGAAGCAGGGAGCGAGAGTTGTTGTCGGGCGCAGCTCGCAGTGGGATCGCGGGGACCTCCAAAACGACGGCCCCGGGGACGGCTACGTGACGATCAGAGCCTCGAAGCCCGGCGTCCGCTTCGCCAAGGTGGAGATCCCCAGGGGCCCCGAGCGTTACAGCGCGGTGGGAGCGCGACCGGCGTTCCTTCTCGAGCAAGGCAATCTCGCCAAGGGCGACTCTTTCGCGCTTGTCCTGGGCGACAGGAAGGATGGAGGGCGCGGCTGGCACATCCATACCTACGAGAACGACCTGACCGTCGTGCCTGTCTACGTCGATCATTCGGGCGACGGCATGTTCCCCGCTCACAACTGGCCAGCCTTCCAGGTCGTGGGCGCGGCAGCATCCAGGGTGAACGGATTCGTTCCTTCGGTGGTCGAACCGGGGGAAGCTTTCGCAATGGCTGTCCGCAGTGAGGACGTGAACTTCAATCGGGCGACCGGCTCGATCCCGGGATACCACGTCACCCTCAACGGAAAGTCCTTCCGGAACATCCCTGCCGGAAGTCCGGCCTTCAATGTCCTCGAAGGCATCTGTCTGGAAGAGGAAGGAGTCTATCGCTTCGGCTTCGAGTCCGCAGACGGGCAGATAGCCGGAACTAGCAACCCGGTCTGGGTTCGCCAAGACCCTCCCCACCGCATCTACTGGGGCGAGACCCACTCGCATGCCGGACTGGCGGAAGGGCAGGGCTCGATCGACGCAGCGTATCGTCACGCGCGGGACGACGCACGGCTCGACTTCTACGGCATGTCGGATCATGACACCGCGATGGACGACTTCGAGTGGAAGAACGTTCGCGAGGCCGTCGGCCGGTATAGCGTGCCCGGGAAGTTCATCGCCTTTCTCGGATACGAGTGGACTGTCCAGCGGCGATTTGGAGGTCACCACAACGTCTTCTATCGGCGGCCTTTCGAAGAGCGGGTCGGCGCGCAGATGGCGCCCAACCTTGCCGCGTTGTATCAGGGCCTGCGAGAGCGTTACGACACCAACGACGTTCTCATCATTCCTCATGCCCACCAGCCCGGGGACTGGCGGAATAGCGACACCGACATGGAAACACTCGTCGAGATCATGTCGATGCACGGAACGTTCGAGTGGTTCGGCAACTACTATCTCCGGAACGGCCATCAGGTGGGGTTCCTTGCAGCCTCGGATGACCACCGAACGCATCCCGGCTACACCGGCACGCGCGCCCGCGGCATGTCGCAGTTCGGGGGGCTTGCCGCCGCGCTGGCAAGCGAGAAGACCGGCGACGCCATTTTCGACGCTCTCAAGCAGCGCCGGGTCTATGCGGCGACGACGGCCGACCGCATCATCGTCGACCTCGAGCTGAACGGCGCGGGGATGGGGCGGAGGATCGCGTTCAGCGACGAGCGCCGGCTCCGCGCTCGCGTCATGGGAACTGCCCCGGTTTCCGAGGTCGCGGTCGTCAAGAACGGCGACGAGGTGTATCGCATGCGGCCGCTGAGAGCGACCATGGGGGGGCGTGTCACGGCTCAGGTCTCGTTCGAGTCGTCCACCGAACCGTTCATTCGCGACAGCCCACGCGGGGTCCGCCGGTGGAGCGGCACGATCGAGGTCCGCGGGGCCGATCTCGTCGCCTACCGGGTGCCTCATGTCGAGAACCGCCATCATGAGCGCTGGGCGCGGGAAGGGAACCGGGTTCTCTTCCGGACGGCCACGCGCGGCCGCGCCGACTCCGTCCTGCTGGACATGGAGAACGCGAGCCCCTCGACGGAGATCATCGTGCGCCTCGACGAAGGCACCGAATTCGGCAAGGCTCCGATCCACGTTCGCGCCTACCGGACCCACCCTGCACTGACTGTTCCGCTGCGCTTCTCCGACCTCAGGGACGGCTCGCTGGAGCACGACCTGCCGGCAGATCCGGACTCGGACCGGGTAACGCTTCAGCTCGTCAGTGACGACCAGCCGCTGGATTGCGATTTCGAATATGTCGACCACGGAGCCGCCGACCACGGCGATTACTATTACGTCCGCGTCAAGCAGCTCGACGGCGCGATGGCGTGGTCGTCACCCATCTGGGTAGGGGGCGAAGAGCCCCGGTAGACGGCGCCATGGATGGCTTGGCCGCCTCTATAATGGCGGCCGGTATGACTCAGTCCACGCGCCGCTCGTTCCTCTCCACGGTTGCGGCGGCAACAGCGCCGGCCTGGCTCTCAAGCTATCGGAGCCTCAGTGCGGCGGACCAAAACAAGGTCAAGATCACCGACGTCAAGACCATGATCTTGCAGGGTCCACGGACGTATACGCTGGTCCGCGTCGACACCGACGCCGGGATCTACGGGTTCGCCGAAGCCTACGGTTCCCCCGGCCTGGGGGTCAAGGAAGAGATTCACGGACTGAAGGAGCTGTTCGTTGGCAAGGACCCGCTCCAGATCGACCGCCTCTACACGGGATATCGCTACACCGACGGAAGTGCCCACGCGCAGCAGCGAGCGATGAGCGGCATCGAAATGGCCCTCTGGGACCTCGCCGGCAAGCTGCTCGACGTCCCGACGCACAAGCTGCTGGGCGGGAAATTCAGAGACAGGGTTCGCCTCTACGATCACTCGCGCCCCGACGACTTCTTCGACAAGGCCGTCCTGCGGGACTGGGCCCAGCAGGTGAAGGAGAGCCCCTTCGGGATCAACATGCACAAGTTCGGCCCCTTGCGGAACAGCCCCGGCATCGATCCCGGCCGTGACCCCTCGAATCGCATGCTCTCCAGCGATGAGCTGCGGCGCTTGCGGCAAGGTTTCGAAAATTGCCGCGATGCACTCGGCTTCGAGCACGACATCCTGATCGGTTGCCATTGGGAGTTCGACTTGCGCAGCTCGATCGACATGGCGATCGCGCTGAAGGACGTCAAGCCTCGTTTCCTGGAGGACCCGCTTCCGGTTGCCTACTCCGAGAGCTGGAAGCGGCTGGCGGAGATGTCGCCCGTGCCTATTTGCACCGGCGAGAACTGGATGCGCCGCGCCGATGCATTGCCTTTCGTGGTCAACGCCGCGATCGACATTCTGCACCCGGATTTGCGCAATTCCGGCGGGTTTCTCGAGAACAAGCGCATGGCCGACCTCGCCGACCTGTACTTCCTGCCGATGGCCAACCACAACACCGGGAGCATCGTCAATGGCATGGCGACCATCCACTGGGCCTCGACTATCCGCGATTATTTCGCTTGCGAGACGGTATTCTTCGACGGCGGCTGGATGGACGATGTCATCGTGCATGACGGGCCGCTGGCGAACGGCGGCTTCGTCGAGGTTCCCGACAAGGCGGGTCTTGGAATCGAGCTTGATCCCGACGTGGTCAGGGCCCACCTAGCTGATGGAGAGACTTGGTGGGGCTAGGTCTGAGGCCGAAGCAATTCCGGGTCTGCGTTGAGCTTGGTGCCCTGGCTGGGGCTGACCCCACGGCCGAGCGTCCAACGGTGGACGTGTCCTTGTTGAGTCCGTTGGCCTCGTACTGGACGAATCGATCAAATCTCCGTCTAGTTGCTGCTGGCCCTGGGGAGTGAGAATTGGCCACCTTGAGTGACCGTTGAAGTGAATCCTGCAGCACGCCATGGAAGCGCGGGTCGAGTCGGTGTTGACATGGGAGGGCGACTCGGTCCCTGTGGGCGCTTGATTCGGCCTTGCAAGCTCTGGCAATCTCGTTTAGTGAGGTTGCATCCTTATCCCGTGTCCAGACCGGGGGTCAGGTCTCGGCAGTCTCCGAATCGAAGAGACGGCACGATGAGGTCGCTCTCGTCGCCGCGGTGAGCACTGACGGAGCCACGAATCGGAGATTGAAGGCATGGCGCATTCCGAACTGCTATCTCGAATCACCGCGCGCCCGGACGTGTTCGGCGGCAAGCCGATCGTGCGGGATATGCGAATCTCGGTGGAACGCGTCCTGAGCCTGCTAGCGCAGGGCATGACACCGGATGCCATTGTGGGAGACTATCCGGGCCTTGAGCTGGATGACATACGCGCATGCGCCGCCTATGCATGTGCGGTCATTGCGGAAGACTCGCTCTCCGCCGTGTCGATCGCAAGACGGTGAGATTTCTGGTTGACCGATGCGTCGGTCGCCGTTTGGCGGAATGGCTGCGAGGCGAGGGGCACGACGTCATAGAAGCTCGCGAGCTGGGCGCTGATCCGGGCGATCTGGCCCTCCTGAATCGGCCTGCCGCCGAAGGCAGAGTACTCGTGACAATGGACACCGATTTTGGCCAGCTGGTTTACCTGGGCGGTGCACCCCACAAAGGGCTGCTACGTCTTCCTGACGTGCCGCCCGATCAGTGCATCGCTTTGATTTCCGAAGTCCTCGAACAGCATTGGAGGGATTTGGAAGATCAAGCGATCGTAACTGTCCGCGGAGACCGGATTCGCGTTTCCCGTTCGCCGAACTTGCTATAGGCAGAATCGCTTCTGCACACCGCACGACGCTTGGAAGCTCGGTTTGGCAAGAGTCAACAACAACGGTGCCGAGGTCGTCAATTGGCGACTCGATCTGCTCGAACGGAGGTGGGGTTGATTCGACGTCACCCTTGACGGCGGTCCCCAATGGAGGCGAACTTTTCCGATAGCTCATCGAGATGACTCAGCACAATTTCGACCGTCTCGCACCTTTTGAACCAGAACCGGTCTAGGTCACCCTGGTGCTCGATCGGGCCGAAACAGTGCTGCCACGCCCCGTACTCGCTCCGGATGAGCTGAAGCGCCCACACATGGGGAGCGAAGCGGACATCGGAACGGGCGAGGTCCGGGTTGGCCCGAAAATATTCCCGGACGAAGACGGGAGCCCCATCCAGCCACTTGGGACCGTCGGTCATCGTTTCAGGGCCGAGAGCCGCCCTTCCGATTTGAAGAGCGGGCAGGAACAGTTCCGGGGGTCGAAAATCGACGACCGTGACGAGTGCGCCCTCACGAAACAGGATGTTTGGAGTGCAGTAATCGCCGTGCATAGCCTGTCGTGTCAAGGGCGGAAGCGAGACAAGCAGGGCGGCCGCCTTCGGCAGTAGCTCAAGTCGACGGCGCAGAAGCCCCACCGTCCGGAGATCTAAGTCATCCTGCTTGCTGCGACGCTCGATGGTCGGGAAATAGTGCTTGAACCACAGCCGCTTTCGATGCCCGTCGAATGCGAGCCAATTCGCAGTGGTGTCGCGGAGTCCCGTCCGCCCGCGCAGGCACGTGTGAAGCGATCCGAGCGTATGGCCGGCCTGTGCCATCTCTGGAATCGAGAGCGCCGCACCGGATGTCGTGTCACGGAGATACTCAGTGAGCGCGAACGTCAGACCGTCCTCAGAACAGACGGCTTCTCCGGGGATGGCCGGAATGAGCAGCGGTACCGGCAGGCCTGCGGCCCGTGCTACTTGGGACAGCTCCGGCGCGGCTGCCTCATCGGCCGCATCGGCACTTGAATGGTATGGCTTCACGAAGTAGTCTGCGACGGGTGTGCGCAACAGCCAGTTGGCTGCGCCCATACGTTTCGCGATACGAGAGGCTGAGCAAACGTCGTGGCCGTAGCACCTGCAAACCGCGTCTGCCTGCGACGCGGCGTTTCCGTGCCGTCAGCCGACATCTTAGGTCAGTCGCGAGGCGCCTTCGACAGATCCTGTTCCGCGCTTGCGCACATTCGGGTCAGTGTGGATTCGCATTGCAATGGATCGCGAACAAGGGTCCGGTAACCCATTACCGGTAGAAGGGCTCGCCGTTGAGCCATCGCGGACCGTAGTGGGGCTGGGGACGACCTACTTCAAGGGCACCGAGATCAGGCGCATCACCTGCGAAATCGTCATTCACTGTGGGAATTCGGATTCCGGCGTCCACGGCTTTGCTGCCTGGCCTGAGCCGGAAATCCAGGTCCTTGGCGTAGTAGACGGCGTGGCGCTTCGATGGATCCGGCGGCGCCATGTTCTCGAAGATGTCGAAGTCAACCTCGATGCCGTGCTCCTCCTGGCCCGTGGCGGCCGTGAATTCCGCGAGACTGGCGAATGTCCGCCAGTCTGCCGGGCTTGGTTCGTACAGGGATTCACCCTCTCGAGGGGCAAGCCAGCGATACTGCTCGGTGACGCCGCTGTTGGGCCGGAAGCCGTTGTAGTCCGAGCTGTGTGCCGCAGTGGCGTTCGACCACCGCATCACCCCGCGTTCCGGTGTGTCGCGTCCCAGGAAGAGGTTGTTTCGATAGTGCATGTTGGACGTCGGGTCGCCCGCCACCTGCTCGCCGATGATCGTGTTGTGGTACGCGAACAGACCCGCGGCCTTTGCCGAGAACTTGAAGGCGACGCCGCTGGGAACGTGGTAGAGGAGGTTCCGGAAGAAGTAGGCCGGGCCTCCGAAGACCGGTTGGGAGCTATAGCCTCCGTGTGCTGCGTTGACTCCGCGATTGTTGTAGACGCGGATATTGTGGACGCCGCCGTCGGTCTCGATGAAATCGTCTCCCGACATGTGAATGTCATTGTTGTAGATGTCGATCGACGAGGCACGCCGGCGAGGGTTGCTCTCGGGCGTGCCGTATGTCGAGATGCCGATGCCGTCGTGGAAGTAAGCCACGGCGTTATGAGCGATCACATGGCCCGGCCCGTACACCTTGACGGCGTAGTAGCTGCGGACCTCGTGGGAGCCATAAGGACCCGCGCTGCGCCAGAGCGGCCCCGTCCATCCGACGAGGAGATTGCGCTGCTCGATTCGCCCCAGGAAGATGTTGTCGGCAATGTAGAAATCGCTCGAGCCCGCAAATTCGGTCCAGACACCGAAGCCAATGTCTTCGAAGCGGCAGTTCTTGACAGTTAGGCCGACGGCCCCGCCCACCCCCTTGAAACCCGCGAAAATCGCGATATCAGTGCCCCGAAACGTCAGCCCGTCGAAGATGTGGTGCGCCGAAGCACTGACGTCAAAAAGGCGGTGGTTGCCGGCACCGTCAAAGACCGCGTCCCCGTCGCCGGCGGCTCGTATCGTGATCGGCTTTTCCGCGGTGGCCTTGATGGTGAGCCAGTTCGTTCCATCGAACGGTGTCATCATCGGATCGACGTAGTTCAAGCGGTCGTTCCGGTAGAGCCCGGCGTGGACCACAATGCTGTCGCCAGGCTTGACGGGACGTTCCCAAACAACATTCCAGTCCCCGAGGCCCGCACCGTAATAGGCCTGCAGCAGGCTGGTGAAATGCGGCTCCAGCTTCTCGCCCTCGTGATCGGGCGGGTACACGTGCCTGATTTCTCCGCCCTCGAAAGGCTGCGGCTCGGAGCGCGTCGTCACCCGGACCAGCTGATTCGTGTCGCCGGACGCTCCGTCGGGATCGGTGAGTTCGAACCGGCACTCGTACTCCGTACCGGATTCAAGATTGAGGATGCTGCCGGCGAAGCCGTCGGGAACGGTGTAGTCGAGGTGCTCCCGCGTGCGGAATACCCGCTCGCCTCCGATACGGACCAGGGGAAGTGCCTCGCGCCAAGCCGAGTCGCCGACCTTGCGGAAGCTGACCGAAACCGAGGCGTTGCGGTTGACATCACCGGTGATCGACCACTCGAAACCCAGGTTGTGGAGCGTCGGATGCTCCACGGTAAAGCGACCCGCTTGGGTGGCTTCCTGGGCGTAGGCGGCTCCCGTCAAGAGGCAGAGCAGGGGAAATAGAGCGCGCATATGGCACGATTCTAACCAGAGAATCCTCGCGTCATCCCGCGGTCCCGTTTTCAGCGTTCGCGTCCGATTGCCTGCAACCGATTCCGCGAGCCCCAAGCTCTCGCCACACGACTCCGCGCGGCTTCGATCCAACGGAGGCGGGAGTCAGTCTCGTGCGGAGGTTGCGGTACACCCGGCCTCCCGTGTCCGTGCGCGCGGGGACCTTCTCCGCTAGGCATCAGTAGCTGTCAACCCGCTGTCTCATCTCTTCCACGAAAGCAGGGTCAAGCAATGGATCGTCCGTGGCGCGACGCCAGTCCTCCAGGGCCGTCTGCAATCGTTGCAGCGTTTCGGCATGCTCAGGTTCCTCGGAGAGATTCTGGAACTCCCAGGGATCTTCTTCCAGGTCGTACAGTTCGTACTCCGGAGGATTCGCGAGGATGTCGAAGGCATGCCGTATCGGCGTCCCTTCATAGCGTGCCTCGCGAGACGTCGCGTATCCCAGGTCGCCGTCGATTACCGGCCTGGGACTTGCCGAAGCGGCCAGCAGGTTGTGGATCAGCTTGAACCGGCTGTCCCGAATGGCGCGACGGGGAAACCATGGCGGCCCGTGCATGTGAAACTCGGCGACAAGATAGTCACGCCACTCCCCGTCGGGGTTCTCCAGTACCGGCCGGACCGACATCCCTTGCATCTTGACCGCGGCAGGTGCTCCAGTCGCATCCAGGATCGTCGGCAGGATATCGACGGTCGAGACCATCGCCGTGCTTCGCGCAGGCGTAGAGACTCCGGGCCAGCGGACGAGGAAGGGAACACGCACGCCGCCCTCGTAGACGGTGGTCTTGCCGCGATCGAATGGCGGTCCGTGGTCGCCTGTCATGATGACCAGCGTGTCTCCGGAGTGACCCGTGCGCTCGAGGCTCTCGAGGAGCAGTCCGATGCCGACATCCACGCGTCGGACTTCGTTGTAGTAGCCGGCCACTCTGGCTCGCTGCTCCGGCGTGTCGATCCTCTGGAACGGGAGCACGGTCTTTTCACTGGGCCCGACCAAGGTCTCGGGAATGCCCTCGAAGCGGTCCAGGAATGTCCAGTCCCCAATGATTTCCCGTGTCTGCGGGTCTCGTTCCCGATAGGCGTGCGGGTCGATATAGCTGACCATCAGGAAGAAGGGACCCTCCTCCCCGTTGGCGATGAACTCTTCGGCGGCCGCGGCCATCCCCTTCACGTCGCGTCCGTCGACTCTCGATCGGAGGTCCCACCGGAACTTGTCTTCCGGGGCAACGTGCAACTTTCCGATGATGCCGGTTCGATACCCCGCCCGCTTGAGGATGTTTGGAATGGTTGCGTCGTGCAGGTGCGGATGGAGGCTGAAATCCGACGCGTTGGTCAACCCGAACTGCCCATTGCTATGCACGTAGAGGCCGGTGAAGATGGCACTGCGGGAGGGACTGCAAGAGGCCTGCGCCACATATGCGACGTCGAACTGAACACCGCTCTCCGCGAGGGAGTCGAGGTTCGGAGTCTCGATGACGTCGTCCCCGTAGCTGCTCAGTTGGAGACCGAGATCGTCGGCCGTGATGAGCAGCACGTTGAGCGGCGGCGGTTGCTCGGCAGGCCCGTCCAAGCGACCGTTGCATCCGAGGAGGAAGATTGCCAACGCGATACTTCCCCTTCGTGCCAAGACTCTCGAACACCGTTGGTTCCGCATTCCAGCACCCTCTTCCGTATCTCCCGTCGCGTCCACCCGGATCGGACAACTAGCCCGTCAGTCGGCCATCCCTCGTCGGCTTGCAGTTCGTCGGCGCGGCGCCGCTGGGGCCCTTGAAGGATACGCCAATTTGCCTTACTGGCCTTTGGCCTGAAGAACGGATGCCTCGCGCATCCAGTCTGGCAGGTTGCCCCGACAAGCGAGGACGGGGACCCTCGGTGTCTGCTGACTCGTCATTGCGGTTCAGTCCGGCCGGCACCGTAGAGTGCCGGCGGTTTCACCCGGCGGTTCGTCGAGGAGGAGCCACCCACTGCGATTCACCCGAGTCTCCACGGACTCCGGTACTCGTAGTGGAGGTATTGGTTCGCCTCCTCGCTGTTGGTGAATCGCTCGGTCTCCCGGTCCCACGCCAGGTGCTGACGGGTCTTGTAGGCGATGCTGGCCACGTTGGCGGTCGTCGTGGCCCGGTGGGCCGATTCAACATCGCAATTGGGGGTCTCCCGGCTCTTGACGCAGTCGAGGAAGTTCCGGACATGGAAGCGGGTGTCGGCCCGCCCCTCGGCTTGCCGGGCTTCCATGGCGGACGCGAAAGAGCCGCGATGCGCCGCGCGCAGGTCTCGGTTCCCGTCCAGCGGGCTACCTCCCGGGTCCGGCATGGCCGCCTGGCGTTCCGGGACGACCTCCCAGCCGTCGAAATAAGCGTAGACGGTGCCCTGGGTGCCCCGCCATTCGGCCAGGAAAGGCCTCGTGGCGCTAACGGGCGCAGCATTGCAGCCGAAATCGCAAAAGCTGACGAGCGTGCCACCCGGAAACTCCCACAGGGCCTGCATCGTGTCGGCGGTCTCGCGGTTGTCCTCGACGGCGTACTTGCCACCAACAGCGGTCACCGACAGCGGAGCGTCCCGGCCGAGCCCCCACTGGATCAGGTCCAGGAAGTGGACGCCGTTGTCGGTCAGCTGTCCGCCCGAATAGTCATAGAACCAGCGGAATTTGTAGCTGAAGCGGTTTTCGTTGTACGGGACGGCCGGGGCGGGACCGAGATAGAGGTCCCAGTCGACACCCGGTGGCGGGCCGGCCTCGGGTGGATTGCCGATGCCGTACGGGTACTCGTTGGCGACGCGCGCGGCGCGCGCCACGGTAACGTGTCCGATCGCACCCGAGCGGACGAACTCGGCTGCGTCCTTGCAGTAGCGGGCCGAGCGCCGGTGGATTCCCGCTTGGACCACTCTGTTGGTCCGCTTGGCGGCTTCGACCATTCGCCGGCCTTCGTGGATCGTCAGCGAGAGCGGCTTCTCGACGTAGACGTCCTTGCCCGCGTTGCAGGCATCGATCATCATCAGCGCGTGCCAGTGATCGGGAGACGCGATGACGACGGCATCGATGTCGGGCCGTGAGATCAGGTCCCGGTAGTCTCCGATGAGCGCCGGCGACGATCCGGCAACGTGCGCCGCGTTTTCCATGTAGTCGCGGCGCACGTCGCAGACCGCGACAGTCTGCTGGTCAGCGTACTCCTTGGTGGCTCGCAGCAGTGACGTGCCGCGATTGCCGACTCCGATGAAGCCGAGTTGCACACGTTCGTTCGCTCCTTGGATCCGCTGGTAGGACAGCGCCGTCAGGGCGGCGGCCTTGGCGAGAGTTCGTCGGGTCGTCATATGCTGGCGGGCTCGGCACACGGCTCGCCCATTGGATTCGCGAGAACGCTTCTCCAGTTGTCAATGAGGGGCTCGCCGATCCGGGTCTTCGAGTTGATGGGTGCTCTGATCGTGCCTCCCGATCCTGGGCTGCCTTCCCAAAGGGTAAACTCACGCCAAGGCGCGATGCAGCAACGAACCATTGTCTTTCTCAGTCTGTCATTTGGATTCAGTTGGGCCGTCTTTGGCGCTGCTTGGAGCTTGGGCTTGTTCCGAGACGGGGTCGGCCTCGCGGAGGGACCGTTCCTCTTCCTGTTCATGTGGGGGCCTGCACTAGGTGCCCTAGCGGCCACTTGGATGTACGACCGCGCTCGCTGGAGAGAGGTCTTGGGGATTTCGTATCGTCCCAACTGGTGGTGGGTCGCGGCTGTGCTTGTGCCAGCAATCCTGATCTTGATCGCAACGTATGCGAGCGCGCTGCTGCCCGGTGTCGAACTCGTCGGTTTGGAACAAGGCATCGGCGCGGCCTTGCCGGATCAGGTCAGTTCCATCCAGGGCCAGTTACCCCCTCTGCCCGTAGTGCTTGCGGCCTCCGTCCTTGCTGGGGCGACCCTCAACGGAATCTTGGCGCTAACTGAGGAACTTGGCTGGCGAGGATACCTGTGGTCTCAGTGGAGGCCTCTCGGGTTTTGGCGGCTCTCGGTTCTCACCGGAATCTTGTGGGGTGTCTGGCACGCTCCCATCATCGCCGCCGGCTACAACTACCCCGGGGAGCCCGTCAGGGGGCCCCTCATGATGACCGGCTTCACACTGCTGATTTGCCCGCTAATTGGTCGCTTGCGCGAGCGGGCCGGTTCGGTCCTTGCGGCATCAATCTTTCACGGTGTCTTGAACGCCGTCGCCTCCGTCTGCGTACTCATGGTCGCCGCCGACTCTGTATTCTTGAACGGAATCCTCGGATTCCCTGGCTTCGTTGTGCTGGCCTTCGCTAATCTCGTTCTCATTTGGAGCGACAGGAAATCGGATCGCATCGAAGGTGCGCCAAGCTAGTCCCGCCTTGACTCATCTTCGACACCGTTTTTGAGGCCGATGCTGATTCTAAAGGGTTTACGACCTCCAAAGTGCCATTTTGCGAAATCTGTAGTGCCACGTGAGTTTGGGATATCTGCCCGATGTTTTCCTGTTTTACCTTGATTTAACCCTCATCTTCCCGGTACCATGTAATGGTACGGATCGGCCATGTTCCTCCGCTCCAAGTCCACCGGCAACCGCACCTACCTCCAACTCGTCGAGTCCTTCCGCGACGGCCCCAGGGTCCGCCAGCGCATCCTCGCCACTCTCGGCCGCCTCGACCAGCTCCAGCACTCCGGTGCCCTCGACCGCCTGCTCCTCTCCGTCGCCCGCTTCTCCCAACAGGCTGCTGTCCTCGCTGCCCGCGACTCTGCCCTCGCTGACGGCTTCCCCGCCCGCATCCTCGGCCCCGCCCTCGTCTTCGAACCCCTCTGGCGCCTCACCGGCTGCCGCGACGCCCTCCGGGCCGCCCTCGCCCCCCGGCGCTTCGCCTTCGACGTCGAACGCGCCGTCTTCCTCACCGTCCTGCACCGCCTGATCGCCCCCGGCTCCGATCGCCAGGCCCTCCGCTGGATGAGCGACCAGGCTGTCGACGGGGCCGCTGCCCTCGACCTGCAGCACTTCTACCGCGCCATGGCCTGGCTCGGCGAGCAACTCCCGGATCCGCAGGGCGCGACCGCTCCGAGCGAGCCGCCCGAGGACGGCGGGAAGGCCGCCACGGCCGTGCGCTGCGTCAAGGACGAGCTGGAGGAGGACCTGTTCGCCCGCCGGCGCGACCTGTTCAGCGCGCTGGACCTGGTCTTCTTCGACACCACCTCGCACTATTTCCACGGCCAGGGCGGGACCGAGCTGGGCCGGCGGGGCAAGTCGAAGGACTTCCGGCCGCAGTGCCGGCAGCTGGTGGTGGGCGCGGTGCTGGACAGCGCGGGGCAGCCGGTGTGCTCGGAGATCTGGCCGGGCAACACGGCGGACGTGACGGCGCTGCTGCCGGTGGCGGAGCGCTTGCGGGAGCGTTTCGGGGTGGGGCAGGTGTGCCTGGTGGCGGACCGGGGGATGATCGCGAAGGCGACCATGCAGGCGCTGGAGGAGCAGGGCTGGGGCTACATCCTGGGAGTGCGGATGCGGTCGTCGAAGGAGTTCGGAGAGCGGGTGCTGGGCACGGAGGAGGAAGAGACGCGGATCGAGGTGGAGCGGGCCTGGCGGCAGGAGCCGCTGGAGCTGGGGGTGCGCGAGGTGCTCGTCACGGACCCTCCCAAGGCAGGGAAGGCAGCGGCGGAGCGGCGCTACGTGCTGTGCCGGAACGAGGAGCAGGCACGGCGGGACAAGGCGGTGCGGGAGGAGATCGTGGCCCAGCTGCAGGCGAAGCTGGGCGGGGGGGCGAAGGAGCTGGTGGGCAACCGGGGGTTCCGACGGTACCTGGAGGCCCGCGGGGAGGGGTTCGCGATCGACGAGGAGAAGGTCGCTGCCGAGGAGCGCTACGACGGGCTGTGGGCGTTGCGGGTGCGAGCGGATCTGAGTGCGGAGGAGGCGGTGCGACGGTACAAGGAGCTGTGGCGGGTGGAGCGCTGCTTCCGCGAGGCGAAGTCGCTGCTGCGGACGCGGCCGGTGTATCACCGCACGGACGAGGCGATCCGGGGGCACGTGTTCTGCTCGTTCCTGGCGCTGGTGCTGAAGCAGGAGCTGGGACGGCGCATGCGGGAGGCGGGCATCGAGGCGGAGTGGGCGGATGTGGTGCGCGATCTGGGGCGGCTGTCGGAGACGGTGGTGGAGTTGCAGGGCAAGCGGTTCGCGGTGCGGACGCAGGCGCAGGGGGCGGTGGCGCAGATCGTGCGCTGCGTGGGGGCGAGCCTGCCGCCAGCGGTGCGCCGGGACGACCGCGGAAGGACGCTGCAGCCGGTCCCCGGGATACGGGACCCACCCAGCCCGGCAAATTAATGCAGGGTTGCCCCCAATCGATGCCACAATGGAGCCGTGTAGTGCCACGCCCGTATTTTCGGGGGTCTAAGTTGTTGAATCTATTAGGTCACAAAAACCAAACTGTCGAAGATGAGCTTGACGGTCGTAGCGCCGATTTCTCAGCCTTCAGCGTCAGGTCCCAACGTTGCCTTGGCGAGTTCGGCAAGGCACTCAATGTGTTGCGCGAACATCTTCTGCGGGACGGGACTGTCAGATAAACCGTGTAAGCAGCAGCGATGCCATTTGCCTCAATAACTCACTCTTTGCAGGCGGTCCCCGAATAGGATGTCAAGCTGATTCAGCGCCTGACGCCACTCGATGGGGGCTGCCTTCCACTTCCTCTCGATGTTCCGGATGGCCAGGTACAGCAGCTTGGCGGCGGCCTGGTCGCTGGGGAAATGCCCCCGGGTCTTGACCGCCTTGCGCAAGCCCCGGTGCAGGTTCTCGATGGCGTTGGTCGTGTACAGCAGCCGCCGCACCTCCGGGGCGAACCCGAACATGGGGATGATCTCCTCCCAGTTCGCCCGCCAGCCGCGGACCACCGAAGGGTGGCTGCCGCCCCAGTTCCGCTCGAACTCGTCCAGCCGGTCGGCGGCCTCCTCCACGCTGCCGGCCCGGTAGATCGTCTTCATGTCGCGGGCCATGCGGCGACGGTCCTTCCAGGAACACAAATTGAGCCCGTGCCGCATCATATGCACGATACATGTCTGGACCTGGGTCTCCGGGAAGACGCTGCGGATCGCCTCCGGAAACCCCTTCAGGCCATCGATCACCGCGATCAGGATATCGCGCAGGCCGCGGCCGCGGAGCTCGTTCATCACCCGCAGCCAGAACTTGGCGCCCTCGTTCTGCTCGATCCACAGCCCCAGCACCTCCTTGCTGCCGTCGTGGCGGATGCCCAGGGCGAGATGCACGGCCTTGTTGCGCACCATGCCCTCGTCGCGGATCCGCACCCGGATGGCATCCAGGAAGACCACCGGGTAGACCGCATCCAGGGGCCGCTTCTGCCAGTCCTGGAGTTCCTCCACTACCGCGTCGGTGACCCGGCTGATCAGTTCCGGCGACACCGAGACGCCGTACAGCTCCTCCAGATGGGCGCGGACGTCGCGCTGGCTCAGGCCCCGCGCGTACAGGGCGATCACTTGCTCGTCGAAGCCCGGCAGCCGGGTCTGGCGCTTCTTCACCAGCTGCGGTTCGAAGCTGCCGTTGCGGTCCCGCGGCACCGCCAGTTCCACCTCGCTGCGGTCGGTAAGGACCGTCTTGCTGCCGTGGCCGTTGCGGCTGTTGCCGCTGCCCCGGCCGGCCGGGTCGTGCCGCTCATAGCCCAGATGGGCCGTCAGTTCCGCCTCCAGGGCGCGTTCCATGACGGCCTTCTGCAGGTTCGCCAGGAGCCCGTCGCTGCCCAGCAGATCCTCCGGCTTCTCGTAGCCCTCGAGCAACTGCTCAAGCAGCTCTTCGGGTATCTGTTTCACGGATGTGCCTCCTTCTCTTGATTCCAGCACCTATCCGCTTACACAGTTATTCGGACACTCCCTGCGGGACTGGCCGCATGGTCTTCTCTGTTGCGCGGCGTGGCCACAGGCGGTCTCCCACGTGGCTCCCATAGACTCGGAAGTGCCTTGGACTGGATCCCAGTTACGATGACCGGACCGCAATTTCAAGGTGCAACCGCGATTCGTCAACGGCAAGCTCCTTGTAGTCAGTCGGGGGCGCCGCCAATTCTGCAACTGAGTGGGACGGTAGAGACCGTATACCGGCCGCTCAGAGAGTGCGGAGGTTGAAGCCCCCGTCCACGTCGATGACCTGTCCCGCGGAGTAGTCCAGCTTGCCGTCGGCGACTGCCCGGACGGCTGCGGCGACATCCTCCGGCTGCCCGAGCCGACCTTGCGGAAGAAGGCCTTCGGCGGCCAGCTTTCTGTACTTCTTCAGCACCGGCGCGACCATGTCCGTCTCGATGATCCCAGGCCGGATCTCGAACACGCCGATTCCCTCTCCAGCCAGTCTCGCGGCGTAGAGCTGGGATGCCATGGTCAGCCCCGCCTTCGAGATGCAGTACTCCCCGCGGTTGACGGACGCCGTGTAGGACGAGATCGAGGTGATGAAGACGATTCGTCCGGAGCCCGCCTCGAGCATCACGTTTGCCGCGGCCTGGGTGAGGAAATACGGTCCGCGAAGGTTGGTGTTGAGCACCTCGGAAAAGCTCTCCTCGCTCGCTTCCAGGATGTCGTTCCGTTCGCGTGGCGCCATGCCGGCATTGTTGATCAGAAGATCGAGCCGGCCGTGCTTCTGCATGACAAATTGCATCACGGTCTCGCGGCTCTCCCTGCTCGCCACATCCAGCTGGAAGATCGTCGCGCCGGATTCAGAACTGAAGCTCATCGCGGCTTCGAGGTTGCCCCGGTAGGTCCCGACGACTTGATGGGTCTTCGCCAGCTCGATGCCGATCGCCCGGCCGATTCCTCGGCTGGCGCCGGTAACGAGGGCGACAGGGCCTTCCTGGGACATTGCGGATTCTCCGTTCGAACGGGTTGCGTTCGTGATTGGTCTGTCTTTCGTGGCCGAGACGGGGAGTTCTACGTCAAGACCGGCTTCAGGATTTCCCCGTGCACGTCGGTAAGGCGGAAATGCCGTCCCTGGTACTTGAAAGTAAGCTTCTTGTGATCCACACCCATCAGGTGCAGGATCGTTGCGTGCAAGTCGTGGACGCTAACCGGATTCTCGGTGATGTTGTAGGAATAGTCGTCGGTGGAACCGTGCGTCACGCCCCCCTGGACCCCGCCGCCCGCGAGCCAGATGGAAAAGCACCGCGGGTGATGATCCCGTCCGTAGGTTTCGGCCGTAAGCTCTCCCTGGCAGTAGACGGTCCGGCCGAACTCTCCACCCCAGACGACCAGCGTGTCGTCGAGCATGCCGCGCTGCTCGAGATCCTTGACCAGGGCCGCCGAGGCTTGATCGGTCTGCTCGCATTTCTCTTTGAGTCGAGCCGGTAGCGCGGCATGGTGGTCCCACCCGCGGTGGAAGAGCTGCACGCAACGGACTCCGCGCTCGACGAGACGTCGGGCCAGCAGGCAGTTGCTGGCGAACGTACCGGGCTTGCGAGCGTCCTCGCCGTACATCTCGAACACATGCTCCGGTTCCGAGGAGAGATCCGTCAGCTCGGGGACCGAGGCCTGCATGCGGTACGCCATCTCGTACTGCGCGATGCGGTTCTCGATTTCCGGGTCCCCGTATTCGTCGAAGCGGACCCGGTTGAGGGCCGAGAGGTCGTCCAGATAGTGACGGCGGTCCTGCCGGTTGAAGCCGTCCGGGTCGTTCAAGTACAGGACCGGCTCCCTACCCGCGCGGAACTTGACGCCCTGGTGACGGGTCGGCATGAATCCGCTGCCCCACAGCCGGGAATAGAGCGGCTGGCCCGAACTCCCCAGCGAAACCATCACGACGAATGCCGGCAGGCTGCTGCTCTCGCTTCCGAGCCCGTACGAGAGCCATGACCCGAGGCTCGGGCGTCCGGCCAGCTGGTGGCCGGTCTGCAGGAAAGTGATCGCTGGATCGTGATTGATCTGCTCCGTGTGCATCGACCGCACGACCGCGATCTTGTCGGCGATTTCCGCGATGTGGGGTATCAACTCGCTGAATTGCTGGCCGGACTCTCCGTGCCGCGAGAACGAGAATTTGGACGGTGCAACCGGGAAGCTGGTCTGCGCCGCGGTCATGCCCGTGAGCCGCTGGCTTCCCCGGACGGAGTCCGGCAATTCCGTTCCCTGGCGCTCGAGAAGGCCGGGCTTGGGATCGAGCAGGTCCATCTGCGCCGGGCCGCCCGACTGGAACAGGTAGATCACCCGCTTGGCGCGAGCCGTGAAATGAGGCAGGCCCGGCAGCCCCGGCAGCCCCGACGTCGCGCCCAGGTCCTCCGCCATCAGGTTCGCGAGCGCGGCAACACCGAGGCCGCTCGCGGCGCGCGAGAAGAGCTGCCTGCGCGTCAGGGCGAGATCGGATTGGAACGTCATGGCCTATTCCCTTGTGATCGTTTCGTCAAGATTCAGCAGCATGCTGGCCACCGCCGTGTAGGCGGCCAGCTCGGGCGGCTCAAACGATGCGTCGCGTCGATGCTCGCCGGAGGAGAGGTAGTTTTCCGCATCGCCCGGATTCGTGGCGTAGCGGTCGCGGTAGCGGTTGAGGCTGGCCCGGAGGATGGCCGCCTCCGCGCTGCCGGGCTCGCGGGCCGTGGCGAGCAGGAACCCGTAGTCGAGGCGCTCCTTGTCGCTCTGGCCGCCCTCGCGCAGCATCCTTTCCGCATACAGCCGGGCCGCCTCGGTGTACGTCGGGTCGTTCATCAGGTTGAGCGCCTGGATCGGGGTGTTGGTCCGGACTTCGCTCACGACGCAGGACTCCCGCGGGGCCGCGTCGAATGCCAGCATCGCCGGGGGTCCCAGCGTCCGCTTCCAGTAGGTGTACAGGCTTCTCCGATAGAGCTTGTCGCCGTGGTCGTGTTCGTACGCACCCCAGTTGGAAAGCTCTTTCCATAGGCCGCCTGGTTGGTACGGCTTGACCGACGGCCCGCCGGATTCCGACGAGAGCACCCCCGCGATCGACAGAGCCTGGTCCCGGATCGACTCGGCCGGGAGCCTCCTCCTGGGTGCCCTCGCGAGCAGGAGGTTTTCCGGGTCTCGCTCGAGCGACTCGGGCGTGACCTTCGAAGCCTGACGGTAGGTCGAGCTCGTCACGATTGTCCGTAGCAGGCCCTTGATGTCCCACCCGCTCTCGACGAATTCCGCGGCCAGCCAGTCCAGCAACTCCGGGTGCGACGGGGCCTCCCCTTGCGAGCCGAAGTCCTCGACAGTCGCCACGATCCCCCGCCCGAAGATCATCTGCCAGAACCGGTTGACCGTCACGCGGGCGGTCAGGGGATGGGAGGGGTCCGTGAGCCACCGGGCCAGTCCGAGCCGGTCGTTCGGCAAGCCTTCGGAAAGCGAGGGGAGAGCGGTCGGGAGGGCTGGCTCGACCTGCTCTCTGGGAGCATCGAAGACGCCCCGGAACAGGATATGGGTGGGGCGGATGTCCCGGCGCTCGTCCATGACCATGACCGTCGGGAGTGAGGCCACGAAGTCCTCACGCTCCAGCCTAAGCCCGCGCAGCTGCTGCCAGGTGGCCGCGGCTTGGCCGGACGCGGCCGTTTCCAGGTAGGCCCTGCGGATCTTCCGGCGCTGGGCCGGTGTGCGGCCCTCGCGCGGCATGGCGGCAATCTCCGAAGGCGATTCGGCGATTGCCAGGACAGCAGTCTCGTCACCGTTCAGGGCTCGCGTGTAGACTCTCGCGTCGTCGATGAGCCCGCGGAAACGATCGGCCGGCTCCGGCCCGAATCCGATCCGTAGCGGGGCGGCTACCTTCGTCGAATTCAACGATTCGTCCACCAGTGTTCTCGCCTCGACCTCACGGCCGTTGACAAACAGATGCATGCCTGACGTCGCCCGCGTGCCGTCGTAGACCCCGGTGACGTGTGTCCACTCATCCAACGGGATCCGTTCGAGGGACTCGATCCGCATGCGGTCGGAAATGCTCGCGGTGTCGATCCGCAGCTGCAGCTTCCCACCGACCAGGAACAGACCGTATCCCTTTGGCGCGTCCGGCTGGTAGCGGGCCACGATACCGCCTGTCGCGGCCTCCGGTCGGATCCAGGCAGACAGGGTGAACGGGTCGTAGAAGTCCAGGTCCGCGATGTCTCCCAGGTTGAAGTGCCGCCGTCCGTCGAGGCGCGCCGCCCGGCCGTGCAGGCCGTGCGCTGCCTCGCCCGCCTCGTCGAAGGTCCGTCGCGCGGCCAGCCTCTCGGCATAGGCCCAACCGTCAATGTCGGCTGGCAGGCCGCCAGGGGACAGATTCCTTTCAATTTCCGGGTTGTGGGTTTCCAGGTCCGCTTCGAGTCCCGCAATGCGCTCGTCAAGTTCCGCAAGCTGGGCTTGCTGCTCGAGCGTCGGGGCGTGCACGATCGGAGGTGTGTTGCCGTACTTGTAGTAGCGTCCGCGGTCCGAGACGTTGTTGAAGTACGCGTAGAACTGGTAGAACTCCTTCTGCGAGATCGGGTCGTACTTGTGGTCGTGGCACCGCGCGCAGCCCATCGTCAGGCCCAGCCACACCGTTGCGGTCGTCTCGACACGGTCGACGGCGTACTCGACTTGGTACTCGTCGGGATCCGTGCCGTTCTCGGCGTTGCCTCGGTGGTTGCGGTTGAATCCGGTCGCGATCAGCTGGTCCAATGACGGCTCCGGCAGCAGGTCGCCCGCGATCTGCTCGGTCGTGAACTGGTCGAAGGGCATGTTGGCGTTAAACGCCTCGATCACCCAGTCGCGCCAGCGCCACATGTCGCGCGGCCGATCGTTCTGGTAGCCGTTCGTGTCTGCGTAGCGAGCTGCGTCCAGCCAGCGGAACGCCATCCGTTCACCGAATCCGGGAGACGCGAGCAACCGGTCAACGGCACGCCCGAAGGCTCCCGGAGCCCCATCCGCCTGGAAGGCCCGAACCTCGCCCGGTGTCGGCGGCAGACCCGTCAGATCGAGGCTGGCACGTCGAAGCAGGGTGGCGCGGTCCGCTTCGCCAGCCGGCTCCATCCCTTCCTCGCGCAGCCGGGCGAGCACGAATCGATCCACCGGGTTGCGGGTCCAGGAATCGGACCGGGCGCTGGCGTCGCCCGGCTTGCGGGGCGGCTCGAACGCCCAGTGCCTCGACCACGGCGCACCCTCGGTTACCCAGGACCTCAGCGTCTCGATCTGGTCCGGGGACAGCGGCGCGTGGCCCAGGGCCCCGGGCGGCATGCGTCGTGACTTGTCGTCGCTCTCGATTCGCCTGACCAGCTCGCTCTGGTCCGGCCTGCCGCGGACGATCGCGAATCCGCCCCTGGCGAGCGGAGCGAACGCACCCTCCTCCGTGTCCAGGCGCAGGGGAGACATCCTCGTCGCTTCGTCCGGGCCGTGGCACGTGTAGCAACGGTCCGAAAGGATGGGCCGGACGTCGGCTTGGAAATCCACGGCTGCTCCGCCCGGCACTGCCGCATAAACCAGCGCCACGGGCAGGAGCGCACGATAGCTCAGGCACAACATGGCACAAATATTGTACCTGTCAATAGGACGGGCGGGTATCGTGGGATGTCCGACCGCGCCAGTTTTTCGAGGCCCGGACCGGCTGCGGGTTCACTCCGGAAAGAAGGGCAGCAGCCTGCGAATCTCGTCCTCGTCGGGCTGCGTGCCGTATTCCGTGATTTCGAACGCCTCCGCGTTCCTGATGCCGTCTGCCGCATCTCCGTACCGCTTGCGCGCCGCCTCGCGCCATGCATCGCGAATCGCGAAGCTCCTCGCCTCCTTGAGCCAGGCAAGGCGTCTCTCCGGATCCTTCGGCACCCGGTCCAGGATTCCCGCGTGCCAGGGCAGCCATTCATAAAACTGGGAGACATGGGCGTCCAGCGCGGAGTACTTCTTGTCGATGACATCGTCGATCGACACGACGATGTCGGGACGGAATGGCTGGGGCCTGCTGAAGCGGTCCGAGAAGTAGAGAAAGAGGGGATTCTTCCTGATCGCGGGTGTGTCGCTGGCAATGTTCGGAACGGTGACCATGTAGGAGGCGTCCTGCACCAGGATCCCGGTGTAGCGGTGGTCGGGGTGGTAGTCGTTGGGGCGCGGCGCGATTACGATGTCCGCGTCCCACTCGCGGATTTGCCGGATGATCTGCAGGCGCACGTCCAGGCTGGGCACGAGTTCCCCGTCGGGGTTGTCGAGGACCAGGTACTCGATGCCGAGCCGGCGGCCCGACTCGCGGGCCTCGGCCCGGCGCCTGGCGGCCAGCATCCCGCCGCCTTCCGCCTGGTGGCCGGCGTCGCCGTTCGTGACGGACACGAACCGGACCCTGTGGCCCGCCTCCGCGTACTTGGCCGCGATGCCCCCGGCCTTGATGTCGCAGTCGTCTGGGTGCGCGCCGATTGCAATGACTCGGATCGGTTCGGCTGGAAGTTGCATGGCAATGACCGTAGTTGCGAGGAAGGAGAGGAGGCGTGCGGCGTTCATGGCGGTCGTCCGTCCTTACGAATTCTCGACCTTGGCGGCGAACGGCCATTCCCGCTGCCGCCGAGCGATGAACAGGTATGCGACGGCTCCGAGTAGCAGCGTGCCGGTGCCGAACAGCACGAACGACGTGCCAAGCGACAGGAACACATAAATATAGCCCACCAGCGAGACGATCGCGGGCAGGGGGTAGCCCCACATGCTGAACGGCCTGTCGCTGCCGGATTGGCGCGCACGGATCAGGAACAGGGCGATCGTGTGCCCGATGAACTGGATCAGGATCCTCGCTGCCATCAGCGCCTTGATCACCTGGTCGAGACTGAAGAAGCTCGCGACAATCGCGCCGGCGCCAATCAGCAGGAGCGACCGGTGCGGGAACTCCTTGGTCGGGTGCAGGACCGCGAGCTGGCGGAAAAACACGCCGTCGCGCGCTGCGGCGAAGGGCACTCGCGAGTAGCCCAGCAGCAGGGCGAAGATCGACCCGAACGCCGTGATCACGACCATGCCCGCCAGTAACTTCGCGGCCCAAGGGCCGTAGACGCGCTCGACAAAGAGGGCTCCCAGAAACTGCGATTCCATCGCTTCCCGCCACGGGACCACGCCGATGAAGCTGAATGAGATCGCAATGTCGATGGCCGCCACCCCGAGGATCGAATACAGCACCGCCCGCGGGATCGTCCGGCCCGGGTCCTTGACCTCGGCGCCGAGATAGCAGACTTGGTAGTACCCGAGGAACAGGTACAGAACCTCGGCGGATCCCTCTCCCAGGCTGACCAGGAATCCGAGGTCTAGGCGAAACGCGTCTTCCGGGATGTCGAAGGCGAGCGCGGGATCGAAGTGCAGGATGCCCGTTACGATCACCCAGCCAGTGGTGAGCAACATTGCAGACCACAGGCAGAACATGAGCTTCGCAATGTCGTCGATGCGGCGGTATAGCGCGTAGATCAGCAGCACGCAGATGCCCGCGGCGAGGAGCTTGCCCTCAAGGTTGCCCATATCCGGCAGGAACACTCGCAGGTACTGGACGAGTCCGATGTTGCCGCTGGCAATCTCCAGGGGACCGGCGAACAGGATCTGCCAAACGAACAGGAAGGCCAGCATGCGGCCCCAGGTCCGCGAGCCGAAGCCTTCCCTCAGGAAGACATAGGTTCCTCCCGCAGCCGGCCTCGCCGCGCCCAGCTCGGCGACCACCATGCCGTCGGCAAGCGCGATCACCGTTCCCACGATCCACGCAAGGTAGGCCTGCGGCCCTCCGAGGGTCTGCAGGATCAGGGCGATCGCGATGAACGGCCCGATCCCGACCATGTTCGACATGTTGATCGTTGTGCAGTTGAGGAGCCCAAGCCTGCGCTGCATTGCTGGCATTGACGAATCGGCGCTCGGCGCCCCGTGCAGGGTAGCACTGGCAGGTCGCCGCTGACGCTGCCGCGGGCCCGCCCCAGGTGCAGGTGCTGCAACGCGTGTCGCACGGTCCTTGGCTCAGCGGGTGCGCTCCGGTCGGGCGACCCTGCCCGATTGCTAACCTGAGGGAAGCCAGCGGCCGTCTCGGCAACCGCGTCCTGCGACATGGTTGTGTCTGTCCAGCGAGTGCGGCCGGAGAGGGCTCAGCAGCGGCGGGCGGTCCGGGCGGCGCCTGGCCGATGTGAGGCGGTAGCTCAGTTGGTAGAGCAACGGCCTTTTAAGCCGTGGGTCCTGGGTTCGAGTCCCAGCCGCCTCACCATCTGGCTCTCTGCGAGCGATCGACCGGGCCGGAGACTCGGACGGGGTCCGGGTATCCCGAGCAGCCTGTGCCTCGACCGATCCGGCTCGAGACACCCTGCCTGTTCCGGCCGGTCACTGGCCAGGGTGGCTCCAGGTCGTTCCGGGCGCAAACGGATAGGACCTCTCCGCGCGAACAGCCAGCCCGGGACGCGCGTCTTCGGCAATACGGCCGTTTTCGAGCGCGAGGACGCCGTTGACGATCACGTGGGCGATACCTCTGGGGGCTCGAGCGGGGTCCGAATAGGTTCCCGTATCGATGACTTTCTTCGGGTCGAATACCACGAGGTCCGCATCGGCCCCCGGCCGTACGCGGCCCTTGTTGCGCATCGCCGGAACGCGCTGCTCGAGCCGCTTGGCCGGCATGAGCGTCATTTTCCGGATCGCCTCGGCCAAGGTGAGCACACCTTGCTCGCGCACGAACCGCCCGAGCACTCTCGAAAACGTCCCGAACGATCTAGGGTGGGCGCGCCCGTCGGTGAGCCACATTCCGTCGCTGGCGATCATGACGAGCGGGCTGGCGATCGCGTGCCGTACGCTCTCTTCCTTGTACAGGGGCGGCAGGATGATGGTGCCTCCCATGCGGCGCCTCTCGGGAAACGTCTCACGCGTCAGGGTCTCGCCCGTCCGGACCCAGATAAACTGGGCGAGCTGCTCGTCCGAATACTCTTCCCATTCGTTGAACAGGTGGGATTGGATCAGCGTGGAGCCACGGTTGTACGGATAGGCCTCGGCGGTGACATCGACTCCGGACGCTTGCGCTTCTTCGATCGATGCGAGGTAGTCGAGCACCCTGTCGCGGGCGCTGCTGTTGATATGCACCACGTGGGCCTGGGCGCCCGTCTCCCTCGCCGCTTCGATGACCTCCTCGAGGTTGGCGAGGGTCTCGTGATCGGTGCGCATGTGCACGTGGCAGCTCGCTCCGTACCGCGCTGCAATGCGAAACATCTCGACGATTTCCCCACGCGTCGCACCAGGCGTATAGGCCAGGCCGAACCCGACGGCCACCGCGCCTTGGTCGAGACCACTCTCGATCCGCCGTCGCAGTCTGCGCATTTGCTCGTCGCTCAGCTCGGAAGCGAGCGATTCCCCTGCCAGGCCGGGGTTGCGGCCCAGCATCGCCATCTGCCGAGAGTACGGGTGAGAGATGCTGGCCCCGTAGTTGACGAGCGCCCTGCCCTGGCGGTCTTCGTACCACCCCTCGATATCCTCCACGCCGATCTCCAGTTCCAGCGACGTGGTAATCCCGTCGCGAATCTGCGCCGCGTAGTTCTCGAGGCTCTGTCCGTGCTGATGAAGGTCGATGAATCCCGGCGCCACAACCATGCCGGAGGCGTCCAAGACCTGCTGGCCGTTCAGCGGTTCCTCGCTGACGGCCGCCACGCGTCCGGCGACAATTCCTATGTCGCGGACGCCGTCCAGGCCCGATTCCGGGTCAATCACGCGTCCGTGCCGGATCACGATGTCGTACGGCGCCTGGGCGAGCAATGCCGACGCGCACAGGCCAAGCAGCGGAGCGATTCGTTGCACGGGCCGATTATGGCACCAACCGAAACCGCCCCTGCGAGTTCAGGGCAACGTATTGACCCGGCTCCTTGAACCCGGAACCGAAAGGCGATTGCGTGCCGGTCCCTTCTCGGGGAGCCGGGCTGCCGATAGCGGAGCTGGACTGACCGCGATAGACTGACTTGCAAGGCCTCGCTGTCGCGCCGGAGAAATCCGAGGAATTCTTCCGTGACGTGGAACCGAAATGCGCTCGCATTCATCTAAGGCAGCGCACAGATGTACTCGAAGGAGGTACAGTCCCATGCGAGTTTCCATCGGCTTCACGGCCATGGTGGCCTTTCTGCTGCTTTCCGCGACGCCAGCGGTCGCGGATGACCTGAGCACCGGCCCTGCGCTGGGCGTGGCAAGGATCAGCGTCGTCCACGGCGACGTCGCCACGATGCGCGGCGATTCAGGCGACTGGATTGCCGCGACCCCGAACATGCCCATCGTCGAAGGCGACTCCATGCAGGTCAACACCGGCGGAAGAGCCGAGGTTCAGCTTGCCTGGGGCAACTTCTTGCGGCTGGGAAGCGATACCGAGGTCGAGTTTCTCGAGCTTGGAGGCAACCTGTTCCGGGTCCGCCTCTTGGAAGGCACAGCGATTTACAGCGAGCTGCCCGACAGCGAGGCCGATATCGACATCGAAACTCCGTTGGCGGCGGTCCGTCCGATGAAGGCCGGCCGCTATATCGTGAGCGTCCTGGCGAGCGCCACGTATATCAGCGTTGCCAAGGGCCGTACGGAAGTCGCCTTCCAGCTCACCTCGCGCATTCTGGAGGGAGGCCGCACGATGATTGTCCGGGATGGACCGAGCGGGACGGAATTCGAGACGCGCCGCGGCGTTCCCGATTCCGAACTCGACAGCTGGGCCGCCGCTAGGGACAAGGAAGCTCGCCGGACGACTTCCTACAACAACGTCAGTCGGGACATCTACGGCGCACACCAGCTCGACTCCTACGGCGAATGGCGGTACATCCCGAGCGTGGGCCACTCCTGGTTTCCATACGTGACGGTCTCATGGACGCCGTATCGCCACGGCCGCTGGTCGTGGATCGACTACTACGGCTGGACTTGGGTCGGCGCGGAGCCTTGGGCTTGGGCACCGTATCACTGGGGTCGGTGGTATCGCCACAGGCTGTATGGCTGGGGATGGTACCCCGGCAGCCCCGGTCTGCGGCACGTCTGGAGACCCGCCCTGGTGACATTCTTCGGGTTCGCGGGTGGCTCCGGCGTAGGAGGAGGCTTCAGCGGCATCGGCTGGTGCCCGCTCGCGCCCGGCGAGGTGTACCGCCCCTGGTATGGGAGGCGGTACTACAGCGGCGGCGTGCCTCGAAGCATCGTCGTGGACAACAGCGTTCGCGTCTACAACCGCTACCGGAATGCCCGCGAGAACAGCGGAGTCTCCTATGTCGAGGCCAGGAACTTCGGAGCCGGAGCGCGCCAGGTCCCGAGGGCGCTCCGGACCGCGGACGTGGGATCACCCGTGGCGATCCGGGGGGCACTGCCGGTCGTTCCGGACCGTGCGAGCCAGGGACGCCTCTTGGGAGGCCGGTCGTCTGACGGCGGGGGAGCTGTGTTGAAGACGTTGCGCCGCCCAGGGCCTACGACTCTGCGCGACGGAACGGCGCGCGTGCCGTTTGACACCCAGAGGAATCAGATCCAGGCGTCCGTCGAGCAGTTTCGCAGCACGTACAGGGCGGCAGCCGCCTCGGCCGGTTCGAACGCTGCCGCGAGTGCTGCAGTGGCGCGAGGTTCCGCCTCGAGCCCGGCGGTTCGTGCGACCAGGGTTCCATCGGTCCTTCCGGCGCAAACGGCGAGGAGCCTTTCGACAGGCGTCAGGGCTCCATCGACCGCCCGGTCGGCCGTCCGTGCGGGCGTCAGCCCCGCTCCGCGCTCTCCCTCCAGCCCCGGCGTCGGGACACGAACGTACGGCGCTTCGTCCCGGGAGCCGTCCTACGTGCCGCGGGCGAGGTCGCGGATCGGCGCTACCTTGCAGCCTCCGGCCAGCGGAGGCCGCCCGACGGTCGCCAGGGCGCAATCGCGCTTGGACCCGGTGCAGCTGACCCGGCCTTCAACCGTCTCGCGGACACCGAGCGGAACGCCGAGCCTCCAGCGCCAAGGCAGCAGCCGACCGACTTTCGGAGCTTCCAGAACCCCCCGCCCGTCCGGCACGAGCACCCCCGCCCGGGCGACGGTCTACACGCCGAGAAACCGGTCGAGAATCGGATCGTCCGGGTACCCAGGGCCCACCTCTGGCAGTGCGACCAGCCGGTCCGCGAGCGTGTACGCTCCTAGAACCCGATCAAGGGCCACCACGCGGTCTCGGCCGAGTTCCCCGAGCAGCAGAAGCTCGGGCCCGTCGTACTTCCCGGGCGGCAGCCGGAGCCGGAGTGCCTCGAGCTACGGGGGAGGCGGCTACCGGGGCTCTAGCTATCCGTCGTCGAGGTCCTCGTCCAGTTCGCGATCCTATGGGTCGTCCGGGGGCGGGAGCCGGGGGAGCTATTCCAGTTCGTCGGGCCGCAGCAGTTCGTCCAGCAGGTCCTACGGAGGGGGGGCTCGCTCGAGCAGTTCCGGCGGCTCCTTCGGCGGCTCGCGATCCTCGGGTGGCGGCTCATCGGTCTCCAGGTCGTCCGGGGGAAGCAGGAGCTACGGAGGCGGGAGCAGCAGCTCTTCGTCTTCAAGGCCTTCCGCCCGGTAGGGCCGTCCTCTGCCGGTGCCGTCTGGCTCGCCATTCCTGAACAGTAGCGGGGCCTGGAGTGGGAACCGGCATCGGGCGCGATGAGGACTCCGAAGCCCGTTCTGATCGACACGGATCCCGGCCTGGACGACGCGCTGGCCTTGATTCTGGCCTTGCGTTCGCCGGCGCTCGACGTTCGTGCGATCACCGCGGTGGCTGGCAACGTCCCGCTGCCAGCTTGCACCGCCAACGTCCTTCGGATTCTCGAGCTTCTCCGGCCTGAGCTGCCGCCCGCAGTGTTCGAGGGCTGCGCGGATCCGCTGAGCCCACGGGTCGCGCGAGCCGAGCACGTCCACGGGAGCGACGGCTTGGGCGGGGTCTCGACCCGTTATCCCGTCAGGAGCCTGCGGCCTCGTCCAGGGCACGCCGCCAGTGCGATGGTGGACCTTGCCCGACGCTATCGCGGCAATCTCACCGTGGTCTCCCTCGGCCCTTTGACCAACGTAGCCACGGCAATTGAGCGTGACCCGGCGGCCATGTCCGGGATTCTTGACCTCGTGGTGATGGGCGGTTCCGACGACGGCCGGGGCAACGCCACATCCGCCGCGGAATTCAATTTCTACTCAGACCCGGCAGCTGCTGACGCCGTGGTTCGATCCGGCCTGCCGGTCACTCTCGTCGGACTGAACGTGACCGAGCAGGCCCGGCTTTCCCGGGGTCTCTTCCACGAGCGACTCGATGCCATGCCCCCCGGCGATCTCCGCTCGTTCGTGGACGACATCGCCCGCCCGTACTTCGATTTCTGCCGCAAGGAGAGCGGAGGCGACGCTTGCGCTCTGTACGATCCGCTTGCAGTTGCGGTCGCAATCGATCCGGACCTGGTGACAACCGAGAGCATGGGCTGCGAAGTCGTTGTTTCCCAGGGATTGGCTCGCGGGGCGATGGTCATTGACCGTACCGGCTCCGCTCGATCTCCGGTCCGAGTAGCGACGCGGGTCGATGCCCCGAGATTTCTCGAACTGTTTCTCGGCGGCGTGTGCGGTTCCTGAGGGCCGCTCAGTGGCTGTTGCCGGGCGTCTGCAAGCGGCCGCCGAGGGCCTCCGCCCAGCGCCGCTCGGAATCCGGGGACTCGGCCGACGTACGCCATTCCCGCGTGAACTCCAGGACCTTCAGGGTGCGGCGAGCCTCGAGCGATCGCAGCAGATCGCTGCCGTCCGCCGAATTGGCCAGGCCCTCGGTGCGCACCAGAGCGTCTGTCGCGTCGCAGTCGCTTATGTCCCCTAGGATGGTCTGCACAGACTTCAGCGTCTTGAGCAGCTCGTCCAAGCCCGGGCCGCAAAGCCCGCGGAACAGTTCCAGGCTGTATCGCAGGCGCTTTCCTGCGAGCCTCAGCTGGTGGAGCTCTTGAGGGGCCGGCTCCCCCGCGCAGACTTCGCGCCCCCGGGCGAGCAACTCGGAAACCAGTCGCGGAAGCACCCTGCGAGCATTCGCGAGGCACGACGCAGCCGAATCCCAGCCGGGGTGTCGCGTGCTGTGGTCCATCGTCCGTTGCGGTCGGGCCTCGCACGTGGGACCCTCGCCCTCCGCCAGGCCGAGCCGGTCAGCCCAGCGCTGCTCGAAGCCGCGGTACCTGGGTCGCATGACATGGCTCCGCAACGCTTCGGCAGCTGCGTCGCGCTGCTCCGAAAGCGACGTGACCAGCTCGGAACCCGGCCCGAGGCCGGCTTCCGCGGCCAATTCCATCGCGATGTCGCGATCCCTGACAGAGCGCCCGGCGGCCAGAATCGCCTTGACCCGCTTGCGCAGGCGCGAAAGCTCGGGGCTGTCCAGCATGCTGCGAAAGCAATCGAGCGTGTATTGCAGGCGCCGTGCCGCGACTCTCAGGTCGTGGACGGCGTCCGCGCCGCGGTCAAACTGCGCACGGTCCAGTTCCCGGTCCAGATCCGAAAGGCGCCACGCCGTCATTCGCCTGGCGAAGGCGGGAAAACTGGAATCCTGCTCGGCCATCGTTGCGCGTCGCGGGAAGCGGTACTGGTTTCTGGCGCCCGCCAAGCCCGGCCCGGTCAGATCGCGACGCCCAAGACGCCGGCAAGTTCCGGAATCGTCGGGTTTCCGTAGTACGAACCGTTGATGTCAAATGTCGGCACTCTGCGCTTGCCGCCGTTCTTCTCCATGACCAGCTGCACGGCTTCGTCGTCCTGCTCGATGTCGATCTCTTCGAATTCGATGTCGTTCTCCCGCAGAAAGCGCTTCGCCCTCCAGCAGTCACTGCACCAATTGGTGGTGTAGACCCGTATGTGCATGTCAGGGCTTCAGAATAACAGCCGGGATTCGGGTCCCGGTTCCGTCTACGCCCAGCGTCCGAGGATCGGCAGCCAACCCTTGCGAGCCACCAGCTCGACCAGGTTCAGGATGATCGCCAGCGCCAGCAGCAGAGGCCACAGATCCATCCACCGCGCGACCGCCCTGCCGCCTGTTTCGAACAAACTCTCGGGAGCGGGATTCTCGCGCCCACCGGTGGCGGCCGCGATCGAGCGCAAAAGCTCGGGATCGGATCCGTAGCGTCTGAGTTCGGAATTCTCCCGGTAGAAAGCCGTTTCCGGGAACGCCCGCGACAGGTCGGCGGGCCGGATGCGAAACAGCCCGTAGCGGCCTTCCGTCGGGAATCGGGCCTCGTACCCGCTGCTCGATGGCTTCGGCTTGGCAACATGCCGGTAACCTGGCGGTCCAATCGCGAAGAGTTCCGGTACCGAGGTTTCTTCTGGCTCTCTCGTCGGGTGAAAGCGGACGACGATCTCGTCGCTGGCCGCGTCGTATTCGGTCTCGGTCTCAGTGGCGGCGGCGCGTGGCAGGATGTCCCGTAACGCGTTGGACCAGAACGTGTCGAAGCCGTCCCAGGCAACCCAGTTGGTCGCCCAGCGGTCCTTCGCGTCGGATGCGAAGACCGCGGCTCGGCCCAGGCCGTACTGCCATCGCACGAGCAGGGGATCGTCTTCCGCGGCCCGCAAGACCGTTTCCGCCGACGGCTTCGTCTCGAACTTGACCCAGCCGAGAAGCGGGCCGGGCTCGTTCAGGTCGAGTCCGGAAAGCAGCTCGACGTCCCTTTCGGAGACCGGGACGAACTCCCTCTCCGTGACAGAGGTTCCGGTATGCTCCATCACGTCCTTGAGCACGATCTGTTCCAGGGACGAGATATTGATCAGGAAGTAGGACTGGCCCTCCGCGCTCCGTGCGACGCGCTCCAGATACGAGCGGTTCACGTCCTGTCCGAGGCCGATTGTCGAGATCGTGACCTCGTTCTGGGCGGCTTCCCGGGCGAGAGCGATGCTGTCACCCTCTTCCGAGATGCCGTCGGTCAGAAGCAGGATGTGCTTGTAGACCGCCTGCTTGGGCTTGATGAGACGGTACGCCTCGGCCAGAGCCGGGGCGATCTGTGTGCCACCATCGGCCACGATCCCGCTGATGAGCCTTTTGGTCTGGGCCGGCACCTCGTTCCTTTGCAGCGGCGCCGCCCATTCGAACGAGTTGTCGAATGCCAGCACGCCGACCTGGTCGATGGCACGTAGGTTCTCGACGACTCCGAGCGCCGACTGGCGGGCAAGATGCATTTTCTTGCCTTCCATCGACGAGGACTTGTCCACCACCAGGACGACGGCCGTGCCCTCGGGGGTTCTCGGTGGCGCCAGCGTTGCGGGTAGCATCGCCTGCAGCGCGTCCTCGACCTCGTCCTCGCGATCCCGGTAGAGGTTTCTCTCGCCGGCAATCAGGAAGAATCCGCCACCCCCCTGCACGAACCCTGCCAGCCTTTCCTTCACGCCATCGGGCCAGGCTTCGAAGTCCTCGTTCGAGCAGAGAACCACGTCGTACCCCAGTTCGTCCGTCTCGGCGAGAAGCGCCGGACCGGAAGCCCAGTCGAGCTCGAATCCTGCCGCGCGAGCAACGTTCGCCAGGGGAGCGTTCTGCTGGACGGAGTCGGAGGAGACAAGAATGGCTCTTGGCGTTCGAATCGATACGGACCCGGCGAATCGGATCTCCCCGGCCTCTCCCGCCGCGAGCGCGCCTTCCACGAGCGTGGCTCCCGGCGACTCGATTCTGGCGCGGGCCGTCACGGTGCTCCGCCCGCCCGGCAGGCTCATCGACTCGCCGCCGATCAGCTTGCCTTCGGCCCGCAGTTCCAGCCGGGCCTCGACCGCCTCCGGGCTGTCGACATCGAATTCGATCGGGAACTGCTCGCCGACGAAGGCCTGGTGCGGCACGCGAAGGCCGGCCAAGCGGAGCTGCGGCTCCGGACGGCCCGCAAGGGGCACGGTGTCGATCGGCACCCTTTGCCTCCAAGCCTGGTAGACTGCGCGCTCGACGGCTCCCTCGTTGACCAGTCCGTCACTCAGCAGCACGAGCCGGGGGACGCGATCCGCGGGCAGCGCGCTGAGCGCGTTGCGGACGGCCGCTTCGATGTTCGTCGAGTGGCTTGCCGCCGGCTCGCGGATCTCGCGCAGGGGCATCGAACCGAATTCAAGCTCCCGCAGGGTGTGACCGCTTCCCGCTGAGCGGGCGGCCTCAACGAACGACGCCTGCTGGACGCGCTGTTCCTCAGGAATGCTCTCGGAGGCGTCGTTCAGGACGGCGATGGCCAAGTACGTCTCCTGGATGTGCCAGCGCGGCCCGGTCAGTGCAAGGCATACAGCTGCCACGGCCAGGACCTTCAGCAGCAGTCCAAGGCGCCGGGAGCTCAGGTTCCACTCCCATAGGAACCATGCAGCCAAAGGGATCAGCAGCAGGGCTGGCCATGCCGTCGCGACGCTCATGGGACACCCTCCGGGCTTGCCTCCGCCGGCTGTTGGGCCCCGGCCGCTGGTCGGCGCCCTCGTCCGAACCGGATCCAGTCGTAGAGCAGTATGAGCGCCGCGACGGCCGCTAGCCACGGCCAGGGGAGCCACGGCTTGGCTCCGCCGGAGGCCCGGGACGGCAGCCCCCGCATCACCTCCTCGGGAGGCTCCCACGCTGTGGTCGGGATTTCGGCCTGGCTCAGAAACAGCGTGACGTCGCGATCCGCAGTCGAGACGCGGTAGGTTCCCCGCCGGCCGGCAAAGAACCGGACGCTCTCCCCTTCCAGAATCCACGGGACGGTGCCGCCATCGTCGCTGCGGACGGCGATTTGCTCTCGGGAGGAATTCGGGGCCTCAATCTCGATTGTGCCGGGTGGCCGGGCCTCGACCGACTCCGCCCGGAAGGCGCCTGAGTCGAGCCACGCGACTGCGTTGGCGAACAGCAGTGGCGCGGCGAGCCGGTTGCGGACGGATTCCCCGGCCAGGTCGAAGCCGAAAGCGACGATCCGGCTCTCGCCTGTGTCTCGGGCAACGATAACGGGCCCTTCCGGAATCTCCGCGACGACTTCGTCCCCTTGGATGGATTCAAAGAAGCGCGCACGCGCCGGTGCGAGATCCGGGTCGCGTACCCCGCGTGCGAGCGCGTGGGATGCCGACCACGCCTGGATTGGCCGGTCCCGGGCCGAGCCTGCCTCGCGAATCGGGGAAACCGTTCCCGGCGGCGACAGGTAAATCGCCCGTTGTGACAGCCCTGCCTGGCCTCCTCTCGCCCAGACATGGATTGCCTCCTCGTCCAGTTCGTTGCGCGAAGCCACGAAGCTCGGTTGGATGTGGGCGCCTGATGCCACGAGCGCCTCGAATGCTTCCTCGGACGCCCCGATGACCTGCAGGGAAGTCCTTCGGACGTTGGGGATCCGGATGACCGCCTCGTTGTTGGCCGTATGGGCATCAGCCTCTACAGTCCGGGCGGTGAGCTCGCCCGGGCGTCCCGTGCGAAGCGTGAACGCAAGCTGTTGGTCGGCCGCCGGCGCGATCGTGAGGTCCCTGTGGCCGAGCGGATTCCCGTCGAACAGGAATTCGACCCGGGCGGACCGGGCGCTGGCCTCGTAGTTGCGGGTGACCAGCTCGATGTCCCACTTGCCTGGCTCGGACGGGTCGGCGGCGGCACGCAGCGCTAGCAGGCCGATCGAGTCGCTTGGCGCGCCTGTTTCGAGAAAACGGATCGCGGGAAGCGTTCCCGGGCGTCCGTGACGGCCCGCGGATCTGCCGGGCCCCACGTATACCGTCTCTCCGAGTCCGGCGAGGTCCGGCGAAAGCTCACCGTCGACATCGAGTGCCAGGCGGAGCGTGCCCTCCGCGAGGTCGAAGGCGGCTTGCAGGTCAAGGGCAGTCGATCCCGGCTCGGCCGCGAGGATCGCGTCCCGCAAGCGGTCCCGGTCCTGGGTGAACGGAACTCTGACCGTCGGTGCGCCGTCGGCTTCGATCAGCAGAACGCGGTCGCGTCGCGGAATGCGGTCCAGATACCTGAGGACGAGTTGCCTGGCCTCGTTCATCAGCGGATTCCCGTCTTCGTCCGGCAGCGCGATCGCCGCGGACGTGTCGAGCAGGATGACCCGGTGGCGCGCTGCCGTACCGGTGGCAGCCGGTCGCGGGTCGGCGATGGCGAGCAGCAGCAGGAGCAGCGCGATCAGCTGCAGGACCAGAGACAGCGGGTGCTGGATCCGCTTGTGCCGCTGCCGGACCGCGGGTGCGGGCCGCGTCGGCCAGAACCGCAGTGTCGAGACGAGCACCCTGCGCCGCGAGCGGTCATAGAAATACAGTGCGACTAGAAGTCCGGCGACGGGGAGAAACAGTCCGAGCAGCTGGCCCAGCGCCAGATTGAAGAGCCCCATTGCGCTATGCCCGCCCCCGCTCAGGGGCGCGAAGGGAACTCGCCTGGGTCGCTTGAACCTGCTGGAAGAGCGCCTGCTCGAGAGGCGTCGTCGTCGCGATGTGGAGGTAATGCGCCTGCGAGCGGGAAGCGTGCTCTTCGAGGTCGGAGCAGAACCTGTCGTAGGCTTCGCTGTACTCGCGGGCCGAGCGGTCGTCGAGACTGATTCGGATCATCGCTTCCGACTCCGCGTCGTAGAGCTCCAATTCGCCTCGCCAAGGCGGGTCCCGGTCCGCCGGCCCGGCAAGATGCAGCAAGTGGACTTCATGACCTTCTCCCCCGAGATGATCCAGGGGCAGATCCTGCCCGGCTGGGTCGAGGAAATCACTCAAGATGAAGGTCAGTCCGGGAACACGGTACTTCATCAGATACTCGCGGACCGGCCGCTGAAACGACGTGTCCCCACCGGTCTCGAGGGCCGAGATGTATCGGGCGGCCTGAGCGTATCGCATCCTGCCGCCGTGCGCGCGAAACGACTCGGCGAGTTCGTTGCCGAACGGCTGGAGGACAATTGTTTCCAGCCGGACCAACCCGACGTAGCAAAGCGCAGCAGCTAGGCGGCAGGCGAAGGCGAATTTCGATTCGGCCGGGTCGGTCCCGCCGCAAGCCATCGATTCGCTCGTATCGATCAGGATGCGCACCGGGATCCTCGGCTCGGACCGGAAGAGCTTCAGGAAGAGGCGCTCCAGCCGCATGAACGCACGCCAGTTCACGGCCCGGAGGTCGTCCCCTTGCTGGAAATTGCGGTGGTCGAGGAACTCGTGCCCGACACCCGGATACCGAGAGACGATGTCACCTCCGATCCGGCCTTGGAAGGATTGGCTCCAGCGGATCGTGAGGCGTTCGAGCTTCTCGAGCGTCTCCCTGCTCAGCAGTTCAGCCGGAGCCCGCATCGCTTCAGCGTAGCAATCGGGTAGGGATCTCAGGTGCAGCCGGAGGCGGTCCGCGCGACCGGTCGGCCGGCCAGGGCCCTTGCTAGGCTGGACTTCCGGCGATGCGAATCAGCCAGATGCTCGAGACGGGGACGCCGACCGTGTCCTTTGAGTTCTTTCCGCCCAAGAACGACGAGGGGTTCCTCCGGCTCTTCGACACGATCGAGGCGTTGCGCCCTCTGCAGCCGAGCTATGTCTCGGTCACCTACGGCGCGGGTGGGAGCACACGGCGAAAGACCGTCGAGCTGGTACGGCGCATCAAGCACGAGATCGGGATCGAGTCGATGGCTCATCTCACCTGCGTCGGCGCCTCGCGCGACGAGATTGCCGAAGTGCTCGACACGCTCGAGGCAGGCGGCGTGGAAAACGTGCTTCCACTGCGGGGGGACCCACCCCGCGGCCAGGACCGGTTCCGGCCGGTGCACGGCGGCTTTCGCTACGCCAGCGAGCTGGTTGGCTTCATCCGCCCGCGATACGAATTCTGCCTGGGTGGCGCCTGCTATCCCGAGACGCATCCCGAGGCACCGGACCCCGAGACCGACCTCGCCAACCTGAAGCGAAAGGTTGACGCGGGAGCCGAGTTCCTGATCACGCAGCTCTTTTTCGACAACACCGATTTCCTGCGCTTTCGGGACCGGGCCGTCAGGGGCGGGATTCGTGTGCCAATTGTTGCCGGCATCATGCCGATCAGGAGCCTGAAGCAGACACAGCGTTTCGCCCAGATGTGCGGGGCCAGGATTCCGAGGGACTTGCTGGCCCGGATGGAGGCGGTGCAGCAGGATGCGGCAGCGGTCCGGCGCATCGGGATCGAGCATGCGACGCTGCAGTGCTGCCGGCTACTCGAGGCGGACGTCGCCGGTCTCCACTTCTACACCCTGAACCATTCCTCGGCAACGCGGGCGATCTACAGAGAAATCCAGGGCATGCTGGGTGCACCGGCCGCGCGCGCCTGAGGTCAGGCCTCGGGGTACTCCATCGTCAGCGGATCGGGGAGCGGGATCGAGCGGATCCCTGCGTCACGGGCGAGCGACTCGAAGGAGAACTCCGGTCGGTCGGGATTTCCCGCGAGCACGGCCGCCTTGTCGCCCACGACCAGCGCGACGAGCTTGTCGGGACGGAGGTGGGCTTGCGCGGCGTCGAGCACGTCGTCATCGCTGACATCGCCGATCCGCTCCCTGTAGGTCTTCCAGTAGTCCTTCTCTCGACCCGTGAACTCGTCGCTCGCGAACGTGCCGGCGACCTGGCCCGCGGTAGCGAAGAACCTCGGGAAAATCTCCACCAGGTAGTTCTTCGCCGTGTCAAGCTCCAGCTGGGTGACTCTCCCTTGCTGCATGCGTTCGATCTCCTCGACCAGGATCGCGGCCGCCTGCGCACAGGTCGCGTTCCTGGACTGGAATCCAGCGCTGAACGTGCCGGGATAGTACGTGCCCGGCTGGTACCGGGAGTACGCACTGTAGGCAAGGCCTTCATCCGAGCGGATCCTCGTCATGATGCGCGAGGTGAACCCGCCCCCGCCCAGGACGGAATTCATGATTCCGATCTTGAACACGTCGGGATGGTCTCGCTGGATGCCGATATGGCCCATCCTCACGTGGGACTGGTTCACCTCCCGGCTGGTCTTGTCCACGACGTACACCCCAGGCTTCGGCTCGTGCGACGGCGCCGGGATTTCCGCGGGCTTGACTGGGTCGGACGGCCAGCCATTGGCCAGCGCCTCGTTCAGGCGGCGGAGCATGTCGTCCGTATCGAAGTCACCCGAAACCGAAAAGAACATGCTGGACGGATCGAAGCTCCGTGCGTGGAGCTGCTGCATCCCCTCGCGCGCGATCGCTTGAATGGACGACTGCGTGGACTGGACGGTGCTGAAGTGCTTGTCACGGATAAGCCGGCTGAACTCGCGTCCCAGAATTCCCTCCAGGCGGTCGTTCCGGCGCGCCAGGCCCTGCAGGCTCCTGGCGCGAGCGATTTCGAGTCGTTCCGGGTCGAATCCGGGGTTCTTGAGCATGTCGAAGAACATGCCGAGGGACTCGTCGAGATTTTGCTTGAGGCAGTTGACGGAGGCCTGCGCGGAGGTCGAGCCAATGCTGGAACTGAGCTGGGTAGCCAGGAACGCGGCCTCCTCGTCGAAGTCGCGCGCGCTGCGCGTTGCGGTACCTCCCGAGCGCATCTGGCCACCGGTGAAGGACGCGAGCCCGGCGCTCTCGGGGGGCAGCTGGTACGAGCCGGCCCGTAGCGTTACCGCGACCGTGACAAGCGGCAGCTGGTGATCCTCGACCAGGTACGCGACGGAACCGGAATCGAGCTCGCGTCGGTAGGCCGCCGGGTCCGGTGGATCGTAGGCGAGCTTGGGGAACACCAGGTCGCGGGGATGCTTCGGCAGGGCTTCCTGCCCCCTCGCGACTGTCGCGAGGGCGCCGCCCGCCGCGGCCTTGAACCAATCTCTCCGCTTCATCGGGGGCCTCCTTGGGGAGGCGGCCCCGGTCCGGGGCGCCTGCGGCCTGGTGGTCCCGACCCCTCCTTCGTGTAGTACAGCGCCACGGTGCGGTTCGTCTCGGTGAAGTACCGCTTCGCGACGCGCTGGATGTCTTCGGGCGTCACCGCCTGGATGCGGTCCGAGAAGGCGTTGATGTTGCTCCACTCGCCCAAGGCCTCGTAGGTGAGCAGCTGGAGCATCAGGCCGAACTTCGATCGCAGCTTGCGGAAATCTCCAGCGAGTTGCTGGTTCTTGACCTTCTGCAACTCCCGTTCGCCGACGGGCTCTCGGGCGATCAGGTCGAGTTCGGCGAGCAGCGCGGCCTCCACGTCCTCCGGCGTCTTGCCGGGCGCGGCCACGCCCCCAATCTGGAACGAGCCGTCGTACTTGCGGCCGTCCACGCCGGAGCCTGCCTGCACGGCGACCTGCTGCTCGAGGACCAGCGACTTGTAGAGCCTTCCCGTGCGGCCGTTCAGGATCGCCGAGAGAACGATCAGAGCGGGCTCGTCCACATGCGCGTCCGGGACGGTGTGGAACCGGATCGTCGCCTGGGGGCGCGTCTCGGCATGGCCCGTAAGGCGCTGCTCTGCCTGCTGTTCCACTTCGCGAGTTCGCACGGCTCCCGGGGGATCCCCCCGATTCTCCAGGCGGCCGAAGTATTTCCGCGCTAGCTCCTTGACCGTATCGACTTCGAAGTTGCCCACCAGGGATGCGACCAGGTTGTTCGGCGAGTAATACCGGTCGAAATACTCCATGGCTTCGGCTCGCGTGATTGCATCCAGGTCGCTCGGCCATCCGATGACCGGCCAGCCGTATGGGGAGGACATCCAGAACATCGTCTCGAGCTGTTCGTTGAGCTTGCCGGTCGGCGTCGAGTCGGTGCGCAGGCGCCGTTCCTCTCTGACCACATCGCGCTCGCTGTAGAATTCCCGGAACACGGGGTTGCTCAGGCGGTCCGACTCCATCCAGAACCACAGCTCGAGCTTGTTCGACGGGACGTTGATGAAGTAGATCGTGAAGTCATTCGTCGTCCCCGCGTTCATTCCGGACCCGCCGTTTGTCGTGTAGATCTGCGTGAACTCGTCCTTGACAATCAGCTCTCGCTGCTCCGCGAGGAGCTTGTTGAACTGCTCCATGAGTTCGGTGTGCCTCGCGCTGCGGTGGGCCGGGCTGCTGGCATCGTCGATGAGCCCCCGCCGCTCCTTTTCGAGCAGCACCGCCCTCTCAGTCTGGATCTGTGCACGCAACGCGTCGAGTTCCTTGATGATCTCGGTGTCGCGCTCGATGTCCTTCGTCCCGATCGTCTGCGTGCCCTTGAACATCATGTGCTCGAAGAGATGCGCGACGCCGGTGACCCCGGGCCTCTCGTTGACCGAGCCGAATTTCGAGATCCAGCCCGCCGCGACGTTCGGATCGCCCGTCCTGGGAAGCAGGAGGAATTTCATGCCGTTTTCGAGGGCAAACTCCTCGACCTCGACCCTTTGACCCGCTGCCGAAGCGGCGAGAAGCAACGCGCACAGGAGCGTGCGGACCATTCGATGCGGCATGGAATTCCTCTCAGTATGGCGCACAGGACCGGAAGGGGGTTCGAGGGCGTGCCCGCAGGGTCCTCGGCTGCGGTGATATGCTTTCGCCACCGTGGATTGGAACGTTGTCAAGCGGGTCGCGGCCAGCCTCGCACCGGGCATATTCATCATTGGCTATGTGATCGGGACCGGAAGCGTCACGACCATGAGTTCGGCAGGTGCCAGCTACGGCATGTCGCTGGCCTGGACGCTCGCACTGGCCTCGCTGTTCACGCACTTCATGATCGTCGGCATCAGCCGCTTGACGATTCTTTCCGGCGAGACGCTGCTGCATCTCTTTCGTCGGCACTTCGGTTATCCCGTCACGCTGCTGATGATCGTGTCGCTGGCGGCGACCCAGCTCACGTCGATCATTGGCGTGATGGCAATTGTCGTCGATGTCCTCCGCGAGTGGACGGGTTCGGCCCTCGGCTTCGAGTTCGATCCCTTGGTCTCGGCGGTGTTCTTCACTCTGCTGCTTCTCACGCTCTATTGGGTGGGTCGCCACGCGTTCTTCCTCAAGGTGCTGGCCTCCTTCGTGGGCGTGATGGGGATCGCGTTCTTCTGCACGGCCGGGATGGTCCTGCCAGATCTGCGCGACCTGGCTGCGGGACTCATCCCCAGCATTCCCGAGGTTGGCAGTCCGCGGCTGCTGATCGCTGGGATGGTCGGCACGACGATGGCTTCCGTCGTGCTGTTCACGCGCAGCATCCTCGTCAAGGAGGAGGGCTGGAAGGCCCGGGACTTGCCCCTGGTGACACGTGACTCGGCCTTTTCCATGACCATGCTCTTCTTCCTCAACGCCGCGATCATGGCCTGCGCGGCCGGGACCCTGCATCGCCAGGGCACGGAAATCGAGGCGGCAATCGACATGGTCAAGACCCTGGAACCGCTGGCCGGACCTCTCGCGGCCGGCGGCTTCGTGATCGGGATTCTGGCAGCCGGACTGTCGTCCCTGTTTCCCAACTACCTGCTTGGCCCGTGGATGACTGCCGACTTCATGGGGATTCCCCGCCGCATGGGCCGCCCGGCGTTCCGCGCCATGGTCGTCGGCGCTTCGCTTTTCGGCCTGGTGGTCCCCGTCTTGGGGGGCAGCCCGATCCGGATCATGATTGCCTCGCAAGCCGTCAGCCCAGTGGCAATGCCTCTGCTCGCATTGTTCGTGCTGGTTCTCCTCAACAAGCGGGACGTCGTGGGCCACCGCACCCCTTCGCGAGCGTTGAATGCAGGGCTTGCGGTGACAGTCCTGTTTTCCTTCTTTATGTGCTACATCGCGCTCGGAGGGTTCTTCGGGAGCTGAGGCTTGGAGGCCGTCAAGTCGTGCCGGTGCCAGCGGGCCGCCTCCGGTCGACGTGCGCCAGCGCCCGCTGCGCCGTCCGCTCGTCGACCATGTTCCGCTCGCGGTAGTAGGCAACAACCTCGCGGATCCGGTAGAGGCTGTGGACCGGAATACCCATCTGTCTGATCTGGTGGTCCCCGCCTTGCTCCCTGTCGACGACCACAAGGATTCGAGCTACCTCCAGCCCGGCTTCCCGCAGGAATTGCGTTGACCAGACTTTGGTCGCCCCGGAGGCGATCACGTCGTCCACGAGAGTGATTTCCCGTTCGGGGTCGCATGTTCCCATGTAGGCGCTGGTGCCCGAGTGCCCCCCCGGGTAGGCGGCGGGCTGCTTGCGGAGCTGGCCGTAGGCAAGAGGGCGGCCTGTGCCCCGGGACCCGAGCGCGGCGGCCAACGCGAGCGGCGTTGCCGTATCCGGGATGCCTACTATCTGCTGCGGCCGCGGCGAAGCGCCTGCCAGCTCGAAGATCTTGCGGTGCAACGCCCGCCCCAGTTCGTCCAGCAGTTCGAGATCGTCGTAGAGGCCGTGCCGCAGGTCGATGAAAATCGGGGTGTTGAGCGCGTATTCTTGGCGCACTCGGTCCCCTAGCAGGACTAGGCCGCGCTCCCAAAATGCGTCAAGGATCCGATCTGGAGGCATGACGTGCCGGGTGGGTTTTCTCGCAGACTAGGCTAGCAGTCAGCCGGGAGACAGTCGACAGCTTCGGTCGCGCGTCGGGGAAGGAGCGGCCCTTCCCGGACCATTGTCGAGCATCGCCCGAAGACACAGCCGCACGCGCCGCTAGTGGGCAAGCCGTAGCGCTGCCAAGTGTTTCCGGCGCCCCCGTTCAGCGTGCTACCCGCACCGCTGGCATGTTGTCCACGAAACCCGCGCCGTCCTCTCGAAGTTCCGCGATAGCAGCTTCTCTCAGTCGTACGAGCGTGTCCCGGAATTCCGCCTTGACAGCGAGGTTGTCGAGTTCTTCCGGGTCTTTCTCGAGGTCGTACAGCTCTTCCAGGTCGCGCACCAAGGGCCGCACGTACTTGTAGCGGCCCTCGACCAGCATCACGTACCACGGCACGTTTGAGTGCATCACGTCCTCGCCGGTCGGGATGACGTTTGTGTCGGAGCCGTATTTTCTTCCCGTCGAGGTTAACAAGACTGGATGCGGCCACTCTCTTGTGGGCTCTTCGAGAAGGGGAGTGAGGTCCTCGCCATGCATTTCCCACGGCAGGTCGATTCCAGCGAACCGGAAAATCGTGGGCACCAGGTCTACCCCCGCCACGGGTCTCGGGCTGACGGCTCCCACCGGGATGCGCCCCGGGAACGAGATGACCAGGGGCGAGCGGATGGTGGCGTCGTAGGGAGCGACCTTTTGCCGGAAGCCGTGCTGCCCCCACGCGAATCCTTGGTCGGATGTCCAGATGACAAGCGTGTTTTCACGCTGGCCGGATTCCTCGAGGGCCTTCAGCAAGCGGTCGATTCCCTCGTCAAGCGCGAGTACGCCCTGGTGGTACTGGCGGGTCCAGGACGTCAGCGAGCGCCCCCGGTGCATCGGCGTCCCCCCCGGGCCGCGTTCCCAGAAGCTGATCTTCTGGGCCCAGTCGGGCTTGCCTGGCCGGGGAGGAAAGATGTCTGCAGGAGTGTCGAAATCGATGCCGGGGTAATCGTCCAGGTGCCGGTCCGCGGGAGTGAACGGGCTATGGACGGCCCCGTAGCACAGCCACAGGTACCACGGCTTGCTCTTATCGCGGTCCTCGCCGTTGATCAAGTCCACCGCCCAATCGGTGTACTGGTCCGACGAGTAGCGTTCGAGCACCTTGGTTTCGCCGCCGTGATAGGTGATGGGCTGGTTGTAGTAGTAGTTCTGGTTTGTCTCGGTGTACTTGGGCCGGTTCCATACGATCTGGAAGTCCCAGTCCCGTCCGTACCCGGTGTCGGTGCCGGTATGCCACTTGCCAATCTGCGCGGTGAAATAGCCGTTCTCGCGAAACACCTTGGGCCAGAACGGGCTCTTTTCGGGATCGTAGGTACTGCCCGGATATGGACCCACCATTCGCATGGACTCGACCCCGAACTGATGGTGGCCGGTGAGCAGCGTCGCTCGGGAGGGCATGCACCACGTCCCGATGTAGGCGTAGTCGAATCGGACGCCCTGCGCGGCCAGTCGATCCATCGCGGGCGTCCGTACCCATGAGTACGACTGCGGATAGGCCCCGACCGTCCGGTACGAGTGGTCGTCCGTGTAGATGAACAGGATGTTGGGTCGCTCGCCCGTCCCCGCGGCAATGGCGACAGCCGTTGACAAGAGCAAACCCAGAGCGGCTGCGGAGGCCCGTTGTCGAATGAATGATCTCTGCATGGCGACCTCCCTCTTGGAAACCGCTCAATTGTACCGTTGCCTGAGTGCCTTGCAGCGAGGGAGACGCTTCCAAAGGGTCGGCGAGGGGGGCAGGGGACTACTCTCGGGATCACTGCGCCGCCCCTTGGGATGAAGTATCTCGGCCCGGCCAGGTGGCGGAACCTCGTTGGCTACGGCCTGAACGAACCCACCCTTGCTCGCGAGTGGCCGCTTCCGTCCCGGCAGAGGACCCGGCTAGCACACGAGCTCGTCCCGGCCGACTCGCAGATCCCGCAGATCGCCGAGCACGCTCAGTGCGATTTGGTCCTGCTGGAACCATTCGTTGGCAAGGTCGCGCACGCTTGCGGCACTCACACCCTCGATCGCCTCGATGACTTCGTCAAGAGAACGGATCCGTCCGTGGTAGGTCTCCTGGCGGGCGAGATTGGCCATGCGGCTGCCGGTTGACTCTAGGCTCAGCATCAGACTGCCCTTGAGGTGGTCTTTGGCCCTCCGGATCTCTGACTCGGAAGCTAGGTTCTCCTTGAGGTCCCGGAATTCGCGCAGCGTGTATTCCAGGACACGTGGCAGGGCGTCGAGCGAAGTCCCGGCACCGATCGAGAGGCATCCGGTATCCGAGTACAGGCTCAGATCGGAGTAGACGCTGTACGCCAGGCCGGCTTCCTCCCGGATCTTTTGAAACAGACGCGAGCTGAATCCGCCGCCGAGCATCGAACTGAGCACGAATCCGGCGAAGCGTCTCGGGTCGCGAGCGGGAAACGCCTCGATCCCGAGGGCCAGGTGCACCTGCTCGAGCGATGGCTTGTCACGCAGGACGATTGCCGGGGTTGCGACTGGAACGGGGTCGGACCGGCCGGTACCGGACCCGTTGAGCGCCACGAAACGAAGTTCCACCTGGCGAACGAGGTCTTTGTGCGCCAGATTGCCGGCTGCGGTAACGATCAGATTCGACGCCTGGAACGTGGTTCCGAAGAACTCCCGCAACTGGTCGCGGCCGAAGGCTCGGATCGATTCCTGGGTGCCGATCACCGGACGCCCCATTCCGTGTCGCGGCCAGAAGCTGCGGGCGAAGGTCGTGCCGAGCAGGTAGTCCGGGTTGTCCTCGTCCATCTTCAGCTCCTCGAGCACGACGCCCTTCTCCCGCTCGATGTCGTCATCCGCGAACGTCGGGTTCTGGACCATGTCGGAGAGGATCTCCAGCGCGCGGGTCCAATGCTGGTCCAGCACTTTGGCCGTGAACGCCGTTGTCTCCTTCGAGGTGAATGCGTCGAGATGCCCGCCAAGGCCGTCAATTGCGTAGGCGATGTCGCGCGCAGTGAACTGATCGGTCCCCTTGAAGACCATGTGCTCCGTGAAGTGGGTAATGCCGCTTTGGGAATCGACTTCGTGTCGCGAACCCGCGTTCAGCCACACGCCCAGCGATACGGAGCGTACCGACGGCATGGTTTCGCTGAGAACACGAAGGCCGTTCGCCAGGACAGACTTCCGCACGTTCGAAGAGGTCGGAACGGACGCCAACGCACATCGTAGCAAGGGGTTGCCAGTTGCCCGGGATTCGCTGCAACGAGCCGCCCCCGGGGTGTGCGCGTATGGTTCGTCGGTCGGGTCAACACGCAACCTCGAGCAGCCCGACTGTGCGGGGCGGTCGGAATCCAGATCCAATGCGGAGCCGCGCTCGCGCCAGGAACCCTCTGCGAAGCGACCCGGTCGCTGGGACTCTCGCTCGGAGATCGGGCCTGCCTTGCTCTCGGCATCGCCGAGGGCATGCCAATTGTCAGTACTGACCGGGCTTGGGAGGCTGTTCCCGTCGGCAAGGCCAGCGGGGTCGTTGTTGTCCGTTAGGACAGGCTTCCGGGCAGACCCGATCGATTCGCATTCGACATTGCCCACGGAGCCGTAGCACTTCGCCGGGACCTCCGCAGCCAGCGACCGGATCGTACGGGTCCGACACTCCCGCGAGTGAGTCGCGCAGGTGCCCTGCCGCCGCAGAGGCGCTGGAATTGCATTGGTAGAATCGGGCGATTCGCCCCGATCACGGCGATTTCACAGTGATTCCGATGTCCAGAACCCGCGTTGTTTTCTTGCTCTGCGGCCTTGCTTGTTCCGCGCTGCCACTGCACGCCGAGGCTACCGTCTCGCTGCGAGTCCGTTTTGGAATGCTCGACACCGCGGAAACCCGCTGGGACGGGTCGGTGTCGGTTTCGGACGGAACTCTGGTCCGCGTCCGCGACTGGCACCCTCGGCCCGAGAACTCGGTCGATCCGTCCGGATCGTGGAAGCTTTCCACCCACAAGGGCGTCAACTACAACTGGCGGCCCTACGAGAACCTCCCGGATCGCGCGGTCAACGTCTACTACTGGACTCCCGGAGTCATCCTCGACATCGAGGGTGCGTCCGGCGCCGATGTCCGCATAGCCACTGCCGAGGGTGACTTCAGCTTCCCGCTTGGCGACGTCCGGCTCGGCGAGCCCGTGGAATTCCTGGACGGTGCGGCGGTCGTGGAGCGTGTTCCCACCGTCGAAAAGCTGTCCACCGAGGCGTATCAGGACGACTTCGCCGCGATCCTGGGCGGAACCGACGGAGGTGTCAGGGCGGCGTGGGTCGCGTACAGGGACGGAGCCAACGAGATCCTCACGCGAACCTACGACGGGAGTGCCTGGAGTCCCGCCGAGACTGTGACGGAACGTCCCGGCGACATCCACATGGTCGAGATGGGCCGGTCCGGCGACGGCGCCGTCTGGTTTGTCTGGTCCCATCAAGAGGCCGGGAATTTCGACCTGTATGGGCGCTCGCTGCGCGAGGGGGCCTGGTCCTCGACCGTCCGCCTGACCGAGGCACCGCAGCCCGACCTTTTTCCCAACCTGGCTCTCGCAACTGACGGCAGCCTCTGGCTGGTCTGGCAGGGTTTCAGGGAGGGACAGGCGGACATCTTCGCCCGCCGTCACTTCGGTGGCGAATGGAGCGCGGCACAGAAGGTGTCCTCGTCCGACGCGAACGACTGGGAGCCGGTCGTGGCCGCGGGCCTCCAGGGCGAGATTCACATCGCCTGGGACAGCTACGATTCGGGCAACTACGACGTCATGCTTCGGACTTGGGACGGCGAGCGCTGGGCCGCCGGTGTCGAGCCAATCGCGAACACCCCTCTCTACGAGGCGCACGTCGCGCTGGCCGTGGATCTGCAGAACCGCCTGTGGGCCGCGTGGAACGAGAGCGGCCTGAACTGGGGCAAGGACACCGGGTTCCTGCTCCCCGTGGAAGGCACGCTCCTTTACGCGTACCGGCTGGTGCGCGTGGCGGTTCGGGACGGCATCGCATGGCACGAGCCCGCCGCGGACATCAATGCGGCGATGCCAGCGCACATCGACAGGCGGCACAACGACTTCCCGCAGCTGGCGGTCGACCCAGAGGGTCGCGTCTGGCTCTTCGGTCGGCACCGCACAATCCGGCAACGGGACATGCCGGATGAAACGCCGCTACATCGCGCAGCCTGGGAGATCTGGGCTTCGACGCTCGACGGGGGCTCGTGGACCCAGCCGTACGAGATTCCGTTCACCGCAGGCCGGCAGGACGTGCGGTGGGGTGTCGCCTCCGACGGCTCGGGCAACCTGGTGGCGACGTGGGCGAACGACGGCCGCGATTTCTACGACTTCCTGTACGAGCACGCGGACGTGTACGCGGCGAAGCTGCCGGCGCTTGGCCGCACGACCGAGCCGCCGGAACTGCGCGTGCGGCCCGAACGCAGGGTCCTTTTCCACAACGTGGCTCCGACCGAGCAGGAGGATCTGAGGAGGCTGCGCGGGTACGAGATCAATTCCGAGGGCAAGACGTACAGAATCTACCGCGGCGACACGCACCGCCATACCGAGTTCTCGATGGATGGCAATAACGACGGTTCGTTGTACCAGACGTACCGCTACGCCCTGGACGCCGCCAGCCTCGACTACCTGCTCGTCAGCGAGCACAACTTCCAGGGCGGCCCGGACAACGAGTACATCAACTGGGTGTTGCAGCAAGCGGTGGACGTGTTTTCGGTTTCCGGCACGTTTCAGCCGTTCTACGGCTACGAGAGGTCGATCCGCTTTCCCGACGGGCACCGCAACATCCTCCTGTCTGAGCGAGGCACGCCAACCTTGCCGATCCTTCCCGAGGAGTCGAGCCATGCCAGCGGTGCGGGACGTCTTTACGAGTACCTGCGCAGGAACGGCGGAATTGCGATCTCGCACACCTCGGCGACGGGAATGGGGACCGACTGGCGGGACAACGACCCGGAGGTCGAGCCGCTCGTCGAGATCTTCCAGGGGGATCGGGTTTCCGCCGAGTACGAGGGCGCGCCGCTAGCCGCTCACCGCGAGCGGCCCACGACCCAGGCCGGCGGCTTCCGGCCGGAGGGCTATGTCTGGAATGCGTGGGCCAAGGGCTACAAGCTGGGGGTTCAGGTCGCGTCCGATCACCTCTCGACGCACTACTCGTACGCCTGCACGATCGCAGAGGATTTCACTCGCCAGGGCCTGCTTGACGCGATGAAGCTGAGGCACAACTACGGCGCCACGGACAACATCGTCCTGGACTATCGGATGGAAGCGAACGGCAGAGAGTACCTTCAGGGGGACATCGTGACGGCCGGCGGCCCGTTCCGGCTCCTTGTCAAGATCCTGGGCACCTCGCCGATCCGGCAGATCGACATCATCAAGAACCAGGAATTCCGGTACACGCGCCAGAAGCTTCCCCAGGACTTCGAATTCACATTCGAGGACAAGAGCAAGCAGGTCGGAGAGGACTACTACTACGTCCGCGTCGAGCAAAGCGACGGCAACGTCGCCTGGTCGTCGCCGATCTGGGTCACCACCAACTGAAGCCGTGCGGTCCGTCAGATCTCGCGGTCGTCACCCCCCGTGCCGCTGTCGCCCGGGAGAAAACCCGGCTGCAGACGGTGCTGTGTGGCCTGCTCGTAAGCATGCGCGAGCGCAAGCATCCGTGGCTCTGACCAGGCCGGCCCGAAGAACGACACCCCGACTGGAAGCCCGAAAACCGACCCGCCTGGCACGGTAACGTGTGGATACCCGGCGCGCGCCGCGGCCGAGGAGCATCCGCGGAAGGTAGAGCGGTCGCCGTGGACCAGGTCGGTCACCCATGCGGGTCCCGTCGTCGGAGCGAAGAATGCGTCCAGCGCGTGGCTCTGGACAGTGTTGTCGATCGCCGCTCGCGCCACGTCTCTCGACTGCGCCACCGCTTCCCGGTAGGCGGGTTCCGTCAGAGGGCCTCTCTGGTCGGCCGCCTCGAGGATGTCCTGCCCGAAGTAGGGCATCTCGCGATCTCGGTTCTCCTCGTTGAACCGGATCACGTCGCTGAGCGTGCGGACCGATGCGTGCGGTCCCAGACGGCTGAGGTAGCGATTCAGGTTCGCCTTGAACTCGAACAGCATGAGTTCGAAGCCCGGCCGGTTTGTCGCCTCGATCCCCGGAAGTTCTCCGATATCGACTAGCTCGGCTCCGGCGTCGCGCATCGCGGCAGCCGACTCGTCGAGTAGCGCGTCGATCCCGGCGTGCCTGCCCCAGTACTCGCGCAGCAGCCCGATCCGGGCTCCGCGCAGGGCATCGCTGTCGAGGAACTGCGTATAGTCTCCGTGGGACCGGCCCTCGCTGACCTGAGTTGCTTCGTCCAGGGCGTCGCGCCCGGTCAGCACGCCGAGCATTGCCGCAGCGTCCGCGACCGTGCGGGCCATCGGCCCCGCGGTGTCCTGGGTGTGCGCGATCGGCACGATTCCAGCGCGGCTGACGAGGCCCACCGTTGGCTTGACCCCCACGATTCCGTTGATCGACGACGGGCACACGATCGATCCGTTCGTCTCCGTGCCAACGGCGAGCGGGGCGATGCCTGCGGAGACAGCCACACCGGAGCCCGAACTGGAGCCGCAGGGGTTTCGTTCCAGGAAATAGGGGTTGCGCGTCAGCCCGCCCCGCGCGCTCCAACCGCTCGTGGACCGAGTCGAGCGGAAGTTCGCCCATTCGCTGAGATTGGTCTTCGCGATGAGCACAGACCCTGCTGCCCTCAATCTGGCCGCGACCCAGGAGTCCCGGGGCGCCCCGGCACCCTCCAGGGCGAGCGATCCCGCAGTCGTTTGCATCCTGTCGGCGGTGGCGATGTTGTCCTTGACCATCGCGGGAATGCCGTGCAGTGGCCCGCGAAGCCTGCCTTCCCGCCGCTCCCGGTCCAGGGCGTCCGCGTCGCTCAGGGCGTCGGGATTGACCTCGATAACGGAATTGAGAGTCGGACCTGCCGTATCGATCGCGGCGATGCGCTCGAGATAGGCCTCGCAGAGCGATCTGGTGGTCCAGCGGCCGGATTCCAGGCCGGCGCGCAATTCGAGAACCGAAACCTGAGCCAGCTCGAATTCCGCGATATCGGCCCGGCTGGCACGCGGCATCCGCGTGGCGCAGCCGAATTGGAGCGGCAGCGCCGCACCGCCCGTCGCCAGCAGGAATTCCCTGCGGCGCCACCGCCCGGATTCCGGCCCCGTCATCGGCCCCATCGTACCGGAAGGCCGCTATTCGGGTGCCTTGAGCGTGTAGGGCCGGAAGGCCTCGAAGAGCCGTCCCGCCCCGTCGATTCCCGAAATGCGGACCGACAGGGTTGCCGGATAGGACACAGCAAGCTCGCCAGGCACGCCGAAGCGTCCGGACTGCGTGGTTCCCAGGATGCGCGAGCGGCGCCCAGAGCCGGCGACTTCGCCAGTCCACAGCCACAGCATCCTCTTGGCTGCGATCGTGTTCTTCGTCAGCGTGGCGTTGAAGTCATGCTCTCGCCCGGCCTGGATCTCGTTCCCGTCAGGAAGCTGGATCTCGAAAGGCAACTCGGACTGCGCGTGCTCCACGTCGCGGATCCTGGGCACCTTGGATTCGAGGATGAACGACTTGTTGTAATCCTGCTTCTTGCCCTCGCGCCGCAGGTAGAGCACCCAGTCGCGCGTGTTATCGGGGGTCCGGGAGCGGTACCGGTCGCCCTTGAATTTCTTCTTCTGGTCAAGCCACGAGCCGTCGTCCGGGTTGTACCAGCTCACGGAGTATTCGTGCCTGGGCATGACCAGTTCGATCAGGCCAGGCTCCTCGGCGTAGACGATGTACTCGATTCCGACCGGCTTTTCCGCCCTGTATGGCACTCGCTGCAACGCGAGTGCCGACCCCCCGACGACCCGGTAGTGCGGCTGCAGGTCGAAGTACCTGGACTGTGCGAAGAACCGCTGGAGGATCGTGATCTGCTCGGCGACCGGGGAGTCGGCTCCGGCTCCGGCATCGGCAAGCGTGATGGAGTGCCCGCGCGTCGCCACGGTCCATGCCTGGCGCCGGGCTCCGACCGCGCTTGCGCCGGCTCCGACACCCGTGTTGACAAACGGGGCGGGATGCGTCTCGTACTCGATCGACGCGAGCGCCGGATCGACGCGGTTCTGGATGATGTAGTCCTGCCACCCGTCTTCGGCCAGAGGCGCGGAGGTGACCGTCGCACCGGTGGATCTCGGATGCGAGTAAGGGTCGTACTTGTCCAGCAACTTGGCGAGCTGCGAGGCGATTCTTGCCCCGTCGTCGTGGCTCTCCCATTCCAGCAGCACTTGCCACGTCACGCTGTAGGCTGCGTATCGGGCGCACACGTACCGGACGTAGCGGTCGCGCAGGCGCACCCGCGGAAAGAGCTGCTCGATTTCCTCCCCGGAATTGCTGAGGACGAGATCCGTGACGATGCCGAGGCCGTGGAGATAGGCCACGCGCCTGTCGAGTTCCCGGAAGTACTCGATCCACGGCTCTTCGGGTCCCTTGAAGACCTGCGACGCCTGGTCCGGCGAACCCAGTACCGAAGCGCGGATGTGCGTGAAGTTCTGCTCGGCGCGCCGGTCCGCTACCTGCCGGAAAGCCTCCCACGGTACCGTGCCGAGCCCAAGCAGGGAATCCCCGAGCCAGAAGTGGGGGGTATTAGTTGACGGGTACTTGAAATAGCGCGTGTTGAATACTTCGATGAACCCGGGTGTCTTGGCCGACTCTGCCTGGAAGCTTCCTGTCTGCTTGTCGAGGGGCTTGATGTTCGAAATGATGCGGAAGTCCCAGCGACCCTCGTTGTCGGGAGAGAACCGGATCCAGAATTGCCTGCCGCCATCCCAGAATGCGGGCATGACCTTGGTCCTCCCGCCCTTGGGAGACCGGAATTCCGCCCGCAGGGTGACGCTCGAGTACGGGTTCGGATGCGCAGCCGCCTCCTCGGCCGGGATCTCGATGCGAATCTCGCACGGGCTGTAGACCGGGACGGAATCGCAGGCTTCGAATGTCTCGGCCGGGGCAAGGGCTGTCAGCGCGAAGGCGAGCGGAACGAACAACCGCATATACCAGAGAGGATAAACCCGCGACAGGCCCTGCACCAAGCGGCCTCCGTGCCCGTGCCCAGCCAGTAGCCAGGCGCGACCAAGGCCGCGGGGGTGCGGCGCCGGGAGTCGTCGCTCGCAGGTCGAAGTCAAGCCTTCGGGAGAGCGTGGCTGTTCGACTACAGTGAGGTTGTGCTGGCGAAGATCGCCAGGAGAGTCGAGCGCGACAGCATGTTCGTGGGCCGCCCGACCATCGGTGTCGCCGTGTCCGGAGGGGCCGATTCCGTTGCCCTGCTGCACGCCCTGCGGCAGCTCCTTCCGGATCGGCCCCTCGCGGCGGTCCACCTGAACCACCGCTTGCGGGAATCCGATTCGGACCTTGACGAGGACTTCGTCCGAGGCCTCGCGAGGGACCTTGATATCGGCCTTTTTGTGCGGCGGGAAGACGTGGCGCAGACGGCTGCGTCGTCCGGCCGGAATATCGAGGAGACTGGCAGGCGCTGCCGCTACCGCTATTTCAGGGAGCTCATCAAGCGGGGTGCGTGCGACGTGGTCGCGACAGCCCACACGCGTTCCGACCAGGCCGAGACCGTGCTGTTCCGCCTCCTCCGTGGAAGCGGCGGCAACGGCTTGAGCGCCATCTGGCCCTTCCGGCGGCCGGGGATCGTCCGTCCCATGCTGGACGTCTCGAGAAGCGAGGTCTTGGAATACCTCCGAGGTGCCGGGCTTTCCTGGCGCGAAGACGCCACCAACGCGGACCCCGCCTTTGCACGGAACCGGTTGCGCCACTCGCTCCTGCCTCTGCTGGAGCGCGACTGGAATCCGAACATCGAGGGCGTGCTGTCCAACACGGGCGACTGGGCCCTTGAGGAAGAGCGGTTCTGGCAGGACCGCTTGGGAAGGCTGCTGCGGAAGTGCGTCCGCGAGGAAGGTTCCGGCTTCCTGCTGAACGTCGAGGCGGCGCGCGGGCTGCACGTGGCCGAGCAGCGGCGTCTCCTGGACGCGATCCTGCGGCGCCCGGAATTCGGCGCTGGGCGCTCCGGCTTCGCCCATGTCGATGCCGTGCGCGAACTGATTCGTTCCCCAGGCGGCTCGGGCGCGGTCGACCTTCCTGGCGCTCGCGCGGTGCGCTCTTGCGGCGAGATTCGGTTCGTTCCGCGGGATCGTGGCGAGCCTGCTGAATTCGACCTGCCGCTGCCCGTCCCGGGCTTGGCGCGGCTGCCGGGCGAGCCGGCTGCGTCGATTCGGGCGCGGTTGCTGGGGATGCAAGTCGGCAAAACCCGGTACAATACAGGGGATTCTGCATTTCTTGACTGGGATCGCGTCCCGAGGCTGCTCCGCTTGCGGAGCTGGCGGGTCGGCGACCGATACCGGCCTGTCGGGCAGAATGCGCCGAGAAAGATCAGGGATCTCTTTCGGCGGTCTCGCGTTAGCGCGTGGAGACGAGCCGGCTGGCCCGTCGTGACGGCGGCTGATGATGCCGCCGAGCCGGGCCGCATCGTCTGGGCCCGGCAGTTCGGTCCGGCTCACGATATGGCCGCCACAGCTTCGAGCCGCAACGTCTTGGCTTTGGACGAATTGCGGGGCCCGGACGCGGTCTAGGTATCGAAATCGGGTCTGGATGCGTCTTACTCAGTAGCGAGAGAACGCGGAAGAGGATCCACGCAGTGAATTCAACATTCAAGACCGCAGTTTTCTGGATCGTGATGCTCTGCACCGCGGTCCTGCTCTGGAGAGCGGTCAACGCCAAGAGCGGCGACAAGATCGAGACCATGAGCTTCACCGAGTTCATGGAAGAGGTCGAGCAGGGGAACGTCCAGGAAGTCACCGCTGCCGGCCAGAAGGTCGAGGGGGAGTCGAGTTCCGGAAAATTCCAGACCACGATTCCCAGCGACTACCCCAAGGTGTACGACCTGTTGACGGGGCAGGGGGTCACGGTCAACGTCAAGGACCAGGCCTCCCTCGGTTTCTGGTCGGTCTTCTGGCGTGTCGCGCCGCTTGTCCTAATCGTATTTTTCTGGATCTTCATGATGCGCCAGCTGCAGGCTGGTGGCAACCGGGCCCTCAGCTTCGGCAAGAGCCGGGCCCGCCTGCTGACCGCACAGCAGAAAAAGGTCACCTTCAGGGACGTTGCGGGGGTGGACGAGGCGAAGGAGGAGCTCCAGGAGATCATCGAGTTCCTCAAGGAGCCGCAGAAATTCCAAAAGCTCGGCGGGCGCATCCCCAAGGGCGTGCTGCTGATCGGACCTCCGGGAACCGGCAAGACCCTGCTGGCGCGCGCGGTCGCTGGCGAGGCCAATGTGCCCTTCTTCTCGATTTCCGGGTCGGATTTCGTTGAAATGTTCGTCGGCGTCGGTGCCAGCCGCGTCAGGGACCTCTTCGAGCAGGGCAAGAAGAGCGCTCCCTGCATCGTGTTCATTGACGAGATTGACGCTGTCGGCCGGCACCGCGGCGCGGGCCTGGGTGGTGGTCACGACGAGCGCGAGCAGACGCTGAACCAGCTGCTCGTGGAGATGGACGGGTTCGATTCCAACGAGGGCGTCATCCTGATGGCGGCGACCAACCGTCCCGACGTGCTGGACCCCGCCCTGCTCCGTCCCGGTCGCTTCGACAGGCGCGTGGTGGTTTCCCGGCCGGACGTGCGGGGTCGCCAGGGAATCCTGCAGGTGCACACGACCAAGGTTCCGCTGGCAGCCGACGTCAACCTCATGGTCTTGGCACGGGGTACGCCGGGGTTCTCGGGTGCCGACTTGGCCAATCTGGCGAACGAGGCAGCGCTCCTCGCGGCGCGGCAGAACCGCAAGGTCGTCACCATGTCCGACTTCGAGCTGGCGAAGGACAAGGTGATGATGGGCGCGGAGCGCCGGTCGATGATCCTGCGGGACGAGGAAAAGAAGAATACGGCCTACCACGAGGCGGGCCACGCAGTCGTGGCTGCCCTCCTCGAGCAGGCCGACCCCTTGCACAAGGTGACCATCATTCCTCGCGGCCAGGCTCTGGGCCTCACCATGCAGCTGCCGCTGGATGACAAGCACACGTACACGCGTGCGTACCTTTCCGACCAGCTCGCGATCCTCATGGGCGGGCGCATTGCGGAGGAGCTGTTCATGGATCACATGACGACGGGGGCGGGGAACGATCTGGAGCGCGCCACGGCGCTGGCTCGGCAGATGGTGTGCGAATGGGGCATGAGCCGCATGGGACCGCTCACGTTCGGCAAGCGCGACGAGGAGGTCTTCCTGGGCCGGGAGATCACCCAGCAGCGCAACTACTCCGAGGCTACTGCGATCCGGATCGATTCGGAGGTGCAAGCGATCGTCTCCGACAGCTACACCCGCGCCAGGAAGCTGATCCAGGAAAACTCCGACGGGCTCAAGCGCATTGCCGAGGCATTGCTGGAACGCGAGGTGCTTGACGGGGAAGAGGTCACGGCCCTGCTGAATGGCGAGGACCTGCCGCCCCTGGCGATACCCCCTCCGTCGGACGAGGATTCCGGTGGGCCCGAAACTCCGCAGCCCGTGGCACCCGAAGCACCGCCCGCACTGCCTGGACTCGACGAAGGCCAGCCGTCACCGGCCTAGCTCGGGCTTCCCTTTTAGAACGGGATATCGTCGTCGTCGACCAGCGACTCGCCGCCGCTTTGCGGGCCTCCGGGCTCTCGCCCGGCCGAGCCGCCCTGACTGCTCCCTGAAGCGTAGCCTCCCTGTCCGCCACCGGAGGAGTAGCCCCCCTGTCCGCCTTGGGGCGCGCCGCCGAATCCGCCCCCGGAACCGCTTTCGCGGCCCCCGAGCAGCATCAAGCCGGCCGGATCGCAGATCACCTCCGTGCGATAGCGCTTCTGCCCGCTCTGATCCTCCCAGGATCGGGTCTGGAGCCGGCCTTCGACATAGACCTGCTTCCCTTTCCTTAGGTATTGAGCCACGCGATCACCCCTCCACAGGACGACTTCGTGCCAATCGGTCTTTTCCTTCCACTCGCCCGAGTTCTGGTCTTTCCAGCGGGCCGTCGTGGCCAGCGTAAAGTTCGTCACCGCCGTCCCGCTCGGGGTGTGACGCGTCTCGGCGTCCTTACCTAAGTTGCCGATCAGCATCACCTTGTTCAGACTGCTAGCCATGGATTCCACGGTACAATCAACAGTCCGGGCAATTCAAGCGCGGGCGGCCGGAATGTGACGGGGATGTTGTCCGGAAGAAGGGCTCTGGTTGCGCTCGCCGGGGCGCTCGCCGCGGAGCTTCCGGCCGTGGAGCGCGCCGACCTCCTTGTCGTCGAGAAGAAGAACAACACGCTCGGATTCTATTCCTCGTCCGGGAAGCGCGTCGCGGCGGTGGCCGTGGGCGAGACGCCGCACGAAATGATCGTATCCCGCGACGGCCGCTTCGCCTACGTGTCCGACAACGGTGTCCTGTGGATGGACTACGAAGGGCCTGGCGGCAACACCATCTCGATCGTGGATATCGCGAACCGGACGCGCGTCGGCATCCTGCCGCTGGGCAAGTTCCATCGGCCCCACGGCATTGCTCCCGACCCGAACTCGAGCCGCGCGTTCGTCACGGCGGAGAACCCGGACCGGATCGTGCTCGTGGATCTGGATTCCCGGTCGGTGATCAAGGATTTCGACAACGGCGGCGCCGACCCGCACATGGTCACCTTCGGCAAGGACGGCGATTGGGGCTACGTGTCGAACACTGCCAGTAACACGGTCGGGGCGGTGCACGCGGTGACCGGTGAGCTGCTGCTCATCGAAGTCGGAAAGGGACCGCAGGGGAGCCTGCTTTCGCGCGACGGCACGCGCCTCTGGGTGACCTGCCTTGACGAGGGCAGGATCGACGTTATCGACACCGCAGCCAAGGCGAACATCGGGTCGATCAAGACCGGGCCCGGCGTGAGCCGAGTCGTCGCGACGCCCGACGAGACGCTGCTGGTTTACTCTCTGCAAACTGGCGAGGCGGTAGGCATCGCTGACATCGAATCCGGCCAGGAGATTGCGCAGATCGCGCTCGGCGGGCAGCCGCTTTCCATTTCACTGTCGAAAGACGGCACCTATGCGTTCGCCGGCGTGCAGGACAAGGATCAGATCTGGATCGTATCCGTTCCGGAGAGGGAGGTCGTGCAGGTCATCGACACTCCTCCCGGGATGGGTCCCGATCCCGTGATCGAGATCGGCACGTACTTTCCGACAAGAGCCAGGCCATGAACGAGGCCAAGCTTCGAGCCCTCCTCCAAGACGTGCGCCACGGACGGTGCGACGTCGATCGCGCTGTGGCGGAAATGCGCCACTTGCCATTCGAGGATCTCGGCTTTGCCAAAGTGGACCACCATCGTGCGCTTCGGCACGGCATGCCCGAGGTGATCCTCGGGCAGGGCAAGACCGTGGACGAGGTGAGCGCCATTGCCGGGAATCTGCTGGAACGGTCGCCCAACCTCCTCGTCACGCGGGCGACCCAGGCCATGTTCGAAGCTGTGCGCGAATTGGACGGCGAGGCGGAGCACTTCCCGCGTTCCGGAGCGGTCCGTGTGTGGAACGATCGCAAGAAGCTGGGCAAGGGCACGATCTCCGTCGTTTGCGCCGGGACGAGCGACATCCCCGTGGCCGAGGAGGCCCGCGTGACAGCGGAGGTGATGGGCAACGACGTGGATGCCATCTATGACGTCGGCGTCGCCGGGATCCACCGGCTCCTTTCGCGGATGGAGCGGATCCAGGCTGCCCGCGTGGCGATCTGCTGCGCCGGAATGGAAGGGGCCCTGCCCAGCGCGCTCGGCGGCCTGGTGTCGGTGCCGGTCATCGCTGTCCCCACGAGCGTTGGCTATGGCGCGAGCTTCAACGGCCTTTCGGCCCTTCTCGGCATGCTGAACTCGTGCGCCAGCAACGTGTCGGTCGTGAATATTGACAACGGCTTCGGTGCCGCCTATGTCGCCACCCTCATCAATCGGCTGTAGGGCCGTCTGTGCGAAACTAGCCCACATGAGGCTTGCAGGGTCGATCACGGCCGCCGCCGTTGCAATCGCGTTTGCGCCGGCGCTGGTGCCTGACGCAAGGGCTCAGTCCGACGAGAAGATGCACTTGCTGGTGCTTGGCGGATCCGACTTCTTCGCGCACGACGCGGTTTCGCATGCCATGTTTACGATGGCCAAGATCGGCGAGCGGACGGGCCTGTTCGACGTCCGATTCCGCACCGACATGGAGCTTGTTTCCAAGCAGAAGCTGGGGGGCAACCGCAAGAACCTCGACTACTTTGACGCGGTGATGTTCTACACGCAGGGCGACCTGCAAGTCAGCGAGGAGCAGAAGGCCGACTTGATGCGGTTTGTCAAGGAGGACGGCAAGGGGGTCCTAGTGGCCCACAGCGGTACCGATTCGTTCCGCGAGACATGGCCCGAGTACATTGACATGGTCGGCGGGGCATTCGTCAACCATCCTTGGCACCAGAAGATCCGCGTGCGTGTCGAGGACCGCGCGCATCCGATCAGCCGGCATTTCCCGGACGCCTTCGAAATCACCGACGAGATCTACCAGCTGAACCGCTACTCCCGCGACACGGTGCGGGTCCTGCTGAGCATGGATCCGTCGAGCGTCGACCTCACAGCGAAAGGCGTCCAGCGCGAGGACGGCGACTTCGCCATGGCGTGGGTCCGAGAGTTTGGCAAGGGCCGCGTTTTCACGTGTGTCCTCGGCCACCGCAACGAAGTCTGGGACGACCCGGACATTCAGAAGATGTGGCTCGAGGCATTCCGGTGGGTAGTGGGCATCACGGACGGCGAAACCGTCTCGCTGCCGCTCCCGACAGACGACGACTGAGGCCGGGCCCGGGCTCTGCGACAAACCGATAGCCCACGCCGCGCACGGTGACTAGGTGGCGCGGCTTCGCCGGATCCGGCTCGATCGAACGTCGCAGCCTGACGATGAAGTTGTCAATGGCCCGCGTGTCGGTGTCCTCGCGGACTCCCCATACCTCCTCGAGAAGACTCTTCCGTGTCACGTTACGGCCTTCGTTCGCGATCAAGTGATGCAGCAGCTTGGCTTCCATCAGGGTCAGGTCTCGGATCTCTCCGTGAACCGTCAGCTGCTGTTTCGCAAAGTCGACCCTTCGTCCGTTAAATTCGTAGGTATCCGGTACAGCGTGCGGTTGTGCGCCTGCGCTCCAACGGTGCCGGCGGAGCAGCCCGCGGATCCGGGCGAGTAGCACGGCCAGGTCGAACGGCTTCGGAAGGTAGTCATCCGCGCCAGCGGAAAGGCCCTCGACGACATCCTCGGGTCTGCGCCGGGCCGTCAGCATCATCACGGGCACGTAGCATCCGTTAGAGCGGAGCTTCCGCACGACCTCGAACCCGTCCATGCCCGGGAGCATGACGTCGACCAGGAGGGCGTCGAACGATCCTCCGGCCCGCACTTCCTGCAGGGCCTCCTCGCCGGTCTCGGCAACGCGGGCTGCGAAGCCCTCGGCCTCTAGGTTGAACTGCAGGCCCCTAGCGATGTGGTGCTCGTCCTCAACGATCAGCACGCGTTTCACGCCGGCACCGCCAGGGGCAGTTCGATCGTGAAGGTGCTGCCGCGGCCTCTTCCGTCGCTCTCGCCGAACACTCGCCCGCCGTGCTTCTTGGCGACCGTCCGAACGATGTACAGTCCCAGCCCGGTTCCCTTGGCACGGAGGGTTCCTTGGATCCGGTAGAACCGCCGGAAGACGCGCCGGATCTCGTCGGGAGCGATTCCTATACCGTTGTCCCGGATGCTGATGGCCACGGTTGCTGCGCCCATCTTCGCGATTTCGATCCAGACTTGGGCCTGATCCCCGGAATACTTGACCGAATTGTCGATCAAATTCGAGACGGCGGCGCGGAGCTCATCGCCGTTGCCCATGACAACCGCCCTCTCGCCTTGGGGAATCCGGTTGCGGAATCGAAGGACCCCGGCTGGAAGGTCATGGCTGCGCTGGAGGCTGTTGATGCAGTCAAGCACCATATCCGGAATGTCGATCGGGGCTTGCTGCGTCGTGCGCCGGGAGCCGAGAGCTCCGGCCCGCAGGACCTGCTCGATAGTGCCCTGCAACCGATCCATGTCAGCCAGCATGATCCCGTAGAATTCGCGCCGCCGCTCCTCGTCGACGGTTCTCGACTGGAGGGTTTCCAGGTAGAGCTTGAGGGAGGCTACGGGTGTCTTGAGCTCGTGCGTGACGGCGTTGATGAAGGCGTCGTGCTTCTCGTTGCGACGGATTTCCCTCACGAGGAACACGGTGTTGAGGACGAGCCCGCCTATGAGGAACAGCCCCGCGATGACGCCTAGGGCGAGCACCACACCGCTACGCCAGTTGGCAACAAGCCAGCCGATATTCAGTGCAACGGCCAGAGCGATGAGGCAGATCCCGAACGCGATCCAGAAGATGACCGACCGCTTGCGGTGTCCTGGCAGGTCCACGTTGCTCCCATCATACGTTCAGCCGGCCTGGCTGCAGAAAGATGCGTACGCTGCCGTTTTCGTCGAGCGCGGAAGGAACCCAATAGCCGGTGCCGACCTATAATCCGAGTCATGCTGACCCGTCGCGAGTTGATTCCATCCCTTGCCCTCGTTCCCGCCGCCGCGCGGGCCGGCGCTCCGAAGCTTGATGGCGAAGGCCCTCGCCTCAAGACCGCGATTTGTGCCTACTCGTTCCGAAAGGCGCTCGGCGACGGGTCGCTGAGCTACTTGGACCTCGTGGACATGGCAGTCGAGAACGGGGTCGACGGGCTGGATTCGACGGTTTACTGGTTTCCGCGTGACGACCTGGAGTCCTTTCTTTCCGCATTTCGCCGCAAGGCCTATCTCGCCGCCGTCGACCTGCCGAGCATCGCGATTCGGAGCGACCTCTGCAAGGCGGACCCTCGCGAGCAGGAACGGGAAGTCGCCTGGCTCCGACACTGGGTCGAGATTTCGTATCGGCTGGGCTCCAGTCACATCCGTGTATTCGGAGGCCACGTTCCGGAAGGCAGGACGGAAGACGAGGCTGCCTCGTGGGTGACCGAGATCCTGAAGCGGTCCGCTGACTACGCAGCGGATCACGGCGTGGTCCTGGGTCTGGAAAACCACGGTGGAATCACCTCCCGAGCGGAGCGCATCATCCAGATCGTGCGGGCGGTCGATCATCCGAACGTCGGCATCAATCTTGACACCGGGAACTTTCGCAGCGAGCCCTACAAGCAGATCGAGATGAGCCTCCCGTTTGCCGTGAACTCCCAGTTCAAGGTCCAGATCCGCGACGATCTGGGGAACCACCAGCCGTCGGACTGGAACCGGATCGTCGCGATGTTTGCCGACGCCGGGTACCGCGGTTACATGGCGCTCGAGTACGAGGCGGCGGAGGATCCCTTCACGGCGGTGCCGCGCCATCTGGCGCGCTTGCGCGAGCTGGCGGCCCGCTACAGCACCGGCTGACGCGCAACCCGGGGGACTTCCGTCCCGGGCTCGACCGGATCAGGCCTTGGGCGGCGATTCGAAGGGATCGATCGCGGGAATGCCGAATGGCCTGAAGTGGCGTAGGTTCCGAGCGAGGATCGCCAGGTCACGGCTCCCAACGGTGGCCGCGATCGCGACGTCCGCGAAGCCGGGCGAATCGCCGGCCGCACGAGGTTTATCCGTCAGTTCGCCTGCGAGCCGGGCGGCGCCGGCACTGAACGGCAGCACGCGGTCTCCGTTGCCGCGGCCAGAGTGCGGGGCGAGGCGGCGGGACCGCTTCCTTGTACCGAGTGCAGCGTAGCAGCGAGATTCCCATCCGTCGCCGCAAGGCCCGTCTGCAAGGCTCCCGGCCCCATCACAATCGACAAGGATTTTATCCTTGCTGGAGTAAGGAAATGTCCAGGGTCACCACCAAGCTGCAAGTCACGATCCCGAAGTCGATTGCCATTCAATACTCCATTCGGCCTGGCGATTCGATTTCGTTTGAGGCGGCAGGCGACGTCATCCGGGTGCTGCCTCCCGATGCGGCCCCGCCTCGCCAGCTAGACCGGCGCGAGCGACTGGCGCTATTCGATGCCGGAACGCTGCGGCAGCGAGCCCGCGAATCCCGGGCTAGGCGAGCACCGGCTGAAGGGCGAGGATGGACGCGCGAGGAGCTGTACCGCCGTGGCAGTACTGATTGACACCAACGTCTTCGTGTATCGGTACGACGCGCGGTTTCGCCGGAAGCAGGAGATTGCCAACGACATTCTGCGCTCTGCAATCGACGCGGGCGAAGCTAGGGTTCCGCATCAGGTAGTTGTCGAATTCGTGGCGGCGACGACGCGGGGCGACCCGGCCACGCGGCTGCTCAGCTCCCAAGAAGCCCTGCGCGAGGCGGAGGACATCTTAGCTCAGTTCCCGATCGTCCATCCGAACGAGGCCGTGCTACGAACGGCCCTGCGAGGCTTCGCGGCCTACGGCCTGTCGTGGTTCGACGCGCACCTGTGGGCCTACGCGGAGGTCTTTGGATTGACGGAGATCATATCCGAGGACTTTGCTCACGGACGGCTCTACGGAAGCGTGATGGTGCGAAACCCCTTCGCTAAGGCTCGATGAAATGCCCCGTCACGCAGCGACGGGCAGTTCCCTGCTCATTCCGGAAAGGGACGCGACTGCACGGCTTCGAGAAATGCGGGGTTTTCCCGTCGGAGCCGGAGCGAGAGCTCCTTGGCCGAGCGTGCCTTACCGCGATCGCGGAGGCGAAAGTACACCTGTGAGAGCAGCAGATGAGGCTGCGGATGCCGGGGCTCGATCCGAACTGCCCCTTCGAGTGTGTCGACCGCCTCCGTCCATCTCTTGGCGCCCATCAAGGCACGGGCCATGGCGATGCGCGCCGGCATGTAGTCCGCTCGCAACGCGACCGCCTTGCCGAGCGGTTCCATCGCCTCCTCGTAGCGGGCCTGCTTCACGAGCCAGTCCCCGTAAAAGAAGTGCGGCTCCTCGTAATCGGGGTCCAGTTCGATGGCCTTGCGAAGAAATGGCAACGCCTCGTCGAACCGTCCGTCCTTCTGAAGGTGCCACGCATATTCGAAGTTGGCCCGAGCCGACAGCGGATACCGCTTCGCTGCCCTCGACGCGATTTCCAGTCCGGCGCCGAGATCCCCTGCCTCTCTGCAGGCGTGAATCGCCATGTAGTACAGGTCCTCGACGTCCGGTCTGAGCCGCAGAGCCCGGATTGCAAGGTCCGCCGCCTCACGGTGGTATCTGCCCTTGCCATACTCGACCGCCATTACCTGCATCAACTGGAATTGATCCGGCCGGATCCTTAGTGCGTCGCGCCACGCCTGCAAGGCATCGTCACCACGGCCTAGTTTCTGATTCACGACTCCCAGAAGGTATAGCGCGTTGAAATCTTCGGGGGATGCTGCCGACGCCCGTTCGAGCAACGGCTTCGCGGCTTCGAACTGGCCCGCGGAGAAATGCATGTACCCGAGATTGAACAGCGCAGGGAAGTAGTCTGGCGCAAGCTTGAGCGCCTTCCGCCAGAGATCGGCTGCGGCCGCAGTCTGACCGCTCTGGGCCAGTTCGAGCCCGCGGTCGGTCAGAGTTGCGGGATCCGAGGCTTGGTAGGCTTGGGTTCCGGGTAGCGAGCAAAGCCACAGCGCGCCCGGCAGGGCCGCGATGGCCCTCCTCGACACCCGATCGATCCAGCGCTGGGTCACGGGACCGTCACGATCTCGCCGGAGCCCTCTGCCAGCCGCCATGTTGCGCCTGCGGCAGCCCCGGGAAACTCCTCCTCCTCGCCGCTCGGCCAGCGAACCTTGATGCTGTCAACACGTTTCGACTCTCCCAGCCCGAAGTGGACTCTGAGATCGTTATGAGACACGTAGCTTGACTGGCTCATGACCGGGCGGGTCTGCCGCGAGCCTCCCGCTTCAATGGTCACCAGAGAGCCGATGGCTGCCGTGTTCGATCGCGTGCCCCGTAGGCTCAGGCGAATCCAGTTGCTTTGGCGGGGCAGATCGTTCCGAAGCAATGACACCTGGTCGGCCATGTTCATGACAACGACATCGATATCCCCGTCATCGTCGTAGTCGCCGAACGCGGCTCCTCGACTCGATCTGGTCTGTCGCAGCCCGACTCCTGCCAGGGCCGTGACGTCCTCGAATCGCTCGCCGGCGAGGTTCCGGTAGACCAGATTCGATTGCGCGTAGGTCTCCCGCACCTTAGTCTGGCGATCCAGCTCGGGGTAGACGTGCCCATTGACTTGGAAGATGTCCTGCCAGCCGTCATTGTCCAGATCGACGAATTCCACGCCCCATCCGACGTACTTGGGGTTGGAGGCCAGCCCTGCGCGGACGCAGATGTCCTCGAAGTACACCCCCTCATTGTTGTGGTAGAGGTTCGGGTAGTCGTCCGCGAAATTCGTCTTGACCAGATCCAGCCAGCCATCTCGGTCGAAGTCTCCGACTCCCACCCCCATACCGCCTTGCTCGAAGCCATGCTCGTTGAAGGCCACGCCTGTCTCGGTCGCATAGTCCGTGAAGGTTCCATCACCGTTGTTAGCGAACAGGATGCTGGGTGTCGAGTCGCAGGCGACGTAGATGTCCTGCCAGCCATCCCCATCGAAGTCCGCAGCGGCTGCCGTGAATGCGTAATAGTCGCTCACATCGCGCACACCCGAAGCTTCGCTCACGTCCTCGAACGTTCCGCTGCCAAGGTTTCGGTAGAGCGTCACGCCGCCGAACGGCAGGCCCCGCGGGCCGCAGTACACAGGCATGCCCTTCCATTCGCAGTTGGATGTCTTGCCGGGGGGAGGGGCCGTCTTCGGGTCGAATTGCTGGTACTGCGTGACTAGCAGGTCGAGTAATCCATCGCGATCGTAGTCAACGAACGTGCAACCCGAGCTCCACTGGTTCGCTCCCCCCGCGACCCCGGCTCTGTCCGCAGCCTCGGTGAAGCTGCCGTCCCCATTGTTGCGATACAGAGCGTCCTTGCCCCAGTACGCCACGAATAGGTCCAGGCCACCGTCGTTGTCGTAGTCACCGGCGCAGACTGCGCTGCCCCAGCCGGATCGCCCGAGGCCGCTGCTCTCGGTCATGTCCTCAAATCTGCCGTCCCCGACGTTGCGGTAGAGGCGGTTGGTTGGCGCTTTGCCCTGCGGGAAACCCTGCAGCGTCGATCCGTTGACCAGAAATATGTCCAGCCGGGCGTCCCCGTCGTAGTCCAGGAATGCGGCACCCGTTCCATTGGACTCAATGATGTAACTCTTTGTTTCCCGCCCCCCGTACGTGAATTCGAGACTCAGGCCGGCATTCCTTGCGATGTCGACGAATTTCGCCTTCCACGGAAGCCCGGAAGCCTCCAGAGCCTTGACAGGCTGGGCGTTCGGACTGGCGACTCCTTGCGCGAGGAGAGATCCGGGAATCAGGACCGACAGGCAGAGCGGCAGCAGTGGCTGTTTGCGCATGGCAAGGGTCGGCGCCTCTTGAATCCTGAGTATGCCACAGCCATCGCGCATTCTCGTCGTGAGCACTTGCCGGCACATCCTCCTCTTGCGACACAGAAACTGGGCATTGGAACATGCGGGTCATGCATTGAGGTCGGCTTGGAACCGCGAGCGGGCGCTCCCCTGCATCTGGTCCTCACGACGCCGACTCCGTCGATCCGGCTGGCTAACCTAGGCAAGATGGCGACTCCCAAGCAGGTTTGCGTGTTCTGCGGCTCCGGTAGTGGCCGGAATCCCGCTTATGCTGCGGCCGCTGCCTCGTTGGGTGAGCTGCTGGCAGAGCAGGACGTCACGCTCGTCTTCGGAGGTGGCCGCATCGGCCTGATGGGAGTGCTCGCCGATGCGGCCTTGGCTGCGGGCGGCCGGGTTGTTGGGGTCATCCCGAAGGCAATCGAGGACTGGGAAGTGGCGCACAGGCAACTGACCGAGCTCCAGGTCGTGGACTCGATGCACGAGCGCAAGGCGCTGATGGCCGACCTCGCAGATGCCTTCATTGCCCTCCCGGGAGGATTCGGCACGCTGGACGAGCTTTGCGAGATCCTCACTTGGGCCCAGCTCGGCATGCACCGCAAGCCGATCGGATTGCTGAACGTCGACGGTTACTTCGATCTGCTACTTGCATTCTTCGACCGCTCCACTGCCGACCGGTTTGTTCAGCCGGCTCACCGACGTCTGCTACTTGAAGGAACGGACCCGCGCGCGATCCTGCAGGAATTCGGCCGCCACGATGCTCCGCAGGTCGAGAAGTTATGGGATGGCGTGCGACCGGAACGCTGACGTCCACGCTGCCCGGCAATCGAGCGAGCGTTTCTCGAAACAGGCCGGGATTGCCGCAATGGGCTGGCGAACCCGTGCCAGGACCCCGGACCGTGGGCCCGAAAGGGGCGCGTTACTGAAGAAGCGTTCTGACCATTGCGGCGTTGCGCTTGCTGACAGTGCATTGAGTGCCGTTGTCAAGCGTCAGCAGCCATCGCCGGCTGCTCAGCGTGCTGATCCTGCTGATCTTGTTGCTGTTCACGAGCATGCTGCGGTGCACTCGGAGAAAAGGAGTGTCGGAGAGCCGACTCGCAAGAGCACCAAGGGTCTGAGTCGCTCGGAACTGCCTGTCCTTGGTCTGGATCCACACAATCTCCCCGGACGCGCGGAACACATAGACTTGGTCCAGGTCCAGCAGCAGGAAGTCACGCCCGTGGCAGGCTACGATTTTTTGGGTCCGGTGCTCGCGCGCCGCGTTCGCGTTCAGGGCCTGGGCGACTCGTTCGGCGTTGCTTCGCGGACTGCGCCTTGCCTCTAGAGCGCGGTCAATCGATCGCTTCAGCCGGGTCGTGCTGAACGGCTTGAGCAGATAGTCGACAGCCCCGACCTCGAAGGCCCTTATCGCATGCTCGCTGTATGCAGTCACGAAAACGATCGAGGGTAGCTTGCCGCGTATGCCGCGCACTACCTCGAACCCGTCACAAACTGGCATCTGGATGTCGAGCAGCACCAAGTCAGGGTCCAGCGCCTCGATCTGCCTCCGCGCTGCTTCCCCGTTCCCTGCTTCCCCGACGATCTCGATCCCGTCGAGCTCGGCGAGATCCCGCCTCAGCACCTCGCGCGCCGCTTCCTCGTCGTCGACGATAAGAGTCCGCAATCGGTCCGGCTGCGCTGCGTGCATCCTGCCCGCTGTTGTATCACGTGGATCGTGTGTTCGTGGCTGTGTTTCCTCCAGACGGCACCTGACGGCTGGTCTGCGAGGCGTGACCGGCCGTGTACGGGACGCGATGCTCGCCAAGCCACGCCCTGCCGCGCTGTGCGGCTGCCAGCAACTTGCAGAGTGCTGTACCGTGACCTCAGGGCGATCGTCCGAGAGTGGAGTTCCTCGTTCACTTCCCGATTCTTCTGAACGTGCTCGGCCACGCTGCCGGGATCACGGCCTTCGGTGCCTTCATGGTGCTGCTGTTCCGAAGCCCACGCCCAGGGATTCGCGTCCCGGCCGCGGCGGCTGGGCTTGCCTTGTGCTGGAACCTCGGCTCCGTGGTCGTCTTGCTCGTCGATACTGCCAGCCCTGTCCAGGAAATTGTGGCGACAATCAGCCTGGCCGTCCTGAGCTTCCTGCCATGCACTCTCCTGCACTCGGCTTTGCAAGGGGAGCACAAGTGGCTGAACGGTGTTGGGTACGTTATCGGCGCCATCGCCGCGGCCATCCATCTCTCGAACGCGTTCGGTCTCACGATCGTCTCCCAAGCCGCGGGCATCTCGGCAATCATCTACGGCTTCGGCGCCTTGGCCGTGGTGGGGGCCGTGCTCCTTGCACGTAGTGGCACGCCGCGCCATGGTGCCGGCATGCGCTTTCTCGCAGCCATGGCGCTCTTCCTGCTCGCGGCGTCCTTCGTCCACTTCGGACGGGCGCATGAGCCGGGGGCGTGGTTCCACGAGCTGGTGTTTCACCATGCGGGCATCCCGCTGGCACTCTTCGTTCTGCTGCAGGACTACAGATTCCTCTTGCTGGATGTGTTCGTCCGCCTGGTTGGGGCTTGCTTGCTGGCCGCAGCCTTCGCGGCATCGCTGTTGTGGCTCGCCGATTCCCTTGGCCTCGTCAACATTGGCAACGCGACCACGCTTGGCCTGGCTGTATTCGTGGTCGTTGCCAGCGCGATCATTCTTGTCTATCCCGTAATTCTCCAGAGGGCGGGCGTCTGGGTTGAGAACACCCTGTTCCGCCGCAAGGATGTTCGCGATGCGGCACAGAGGATTCGGGCAGCTGACTCAGGCAGCGAGGCCGAGTTCCTCGACGAAGCGTCCCGCACCTTGGCCGAGTTCGCGTCGGCAGAAACCTGGAAGCTGCTGCAGCCGGGAAGCGGCATGGCCCTCGCAAGGTCCGAGCTCGCACCTGCCCCCGGCTTTGACTCGCTCACGCCGACCGAGCAGGTCTGGTGCGAGGCTGTCGTGCCCTTTCGAGACGGAGCTGGCGCGCAGAGGCCGTTGCTGCTTGGAGCCCGGGAAGGCGGTCGGCGCTATCTGAGCATGGACCTTGCGGAACTTGACCTGCTGGCGTCCGAAGTAGCTAGCAGGGTCGAGAGGATGCGCCGCGACGAGCAGGAAAACCTGCTGCGCGACTCTGAAATGGCGACCCTTCGGGCTCAAATCAATCCTCACTTCCTGTTCAATGCGTTCAATGCTCTCAACGCGATCATTCCGGCGAGCGCGTCCGACGCCCGGCGGACACTCCTGAATCTCGCCGACATTTTCCGGTACTCGCTGGGTGGTAAGCGCCAGTTCGTCCCCTTGGAAGAGGAAATGGAGATCGTCGAAGCGTACCTGCAGATTGAGCGCCTCCGCTTGGGAAAGCGCCTCAGGACCCGAATCGAGATGGACGACCGGGCGCGCTTTCGCCTGGTTCCCGCACTCTCGATTCAGCCCTTGGTGGAGAATGCCGTAAAGCACGGAATCAGCCGAATGGCCGAAGGTGGAGACCTGAGTGTGATTGCGCGCTCGGAGGAAGGCGGCATTCGCGTCGAGGTTGTCGACAACGGACCCGGATTCGACCCGCGGTCGCTGCCCGAGCGCGGGCACGGTCTCCGCAGCGTCGAGAGACGTCTCCAGCTATGCTTCGGCGAGGACGCTGAATTCCTCGTCCAGTCCGGCGATTCCGGATCCAGGGTGGGCTTTGTCGTCCGGCGGCAGGGCTAGGGCCGTTCCGCTCTCGTGCACGACCGAAGCTATACACTCGCGTCGCGCGACTCGATCAGGGGCTTCACCTCAGCGAGGAACTCAGTCGGTGTTCTCGCGCCGGTATCGCCCGCCTTGCGATGGCGCACCGAAACCGAGCCTGATTCGGCCTCGCGCTTCCCCACAACGAGCATGTAGGGGATCTTTTGCAGCTGAGCCTCGCGGATCTTGAAGCCGATCTTCTCGCCGCGCGAATCCACTTCGACCCGCAGACCCGCAGCCCGCAGATCCTCGGCCACGGCCTCGGAGTATCTGATCTGGCTGTCCGTAATGGGGAGGACGATGACTTGCACAGGAGCGAGCCAGAGCGGAAACGCACCGGCGTAGTGCTCGATCAGAACTCCGAAGAACCGCTCGACCGATCCCCAAAGGGCCCTGTGGACCATCACTGGCGAGTGAGCCTTCCCGTCGGGGCCGACGTACTCCAGGCCGAACCGCCGAGGAAGATTGAAGTCGAACTGGATTGTTGACAGCTGCCAGGAGCGGCCGATCGCGTCGACCATCTTGATGTCGATCTTCGGACCGTAAAAGGCGGCTTCGTCAGGCATGACCTTCGCTTCGATGTCGCGCTTGCGCAACGCCTCGAAGAGGCCGTCCTCTGCCAGCTTCCATTCTTCGGGCGTCCCGGCGTACTTGCCGCTCGATCCTCCGTCCCACGTCGAGAGCTCCACGGAGAACTCGGTGAAGCCGAACGCCCGAAGGACCTCCATGGCAAAGTCCACGCAGCCCAGGACTTCGGATTCCACCTGGTCCGGGGTGCAGAAGATGTGCGCGTCGTCCTGCGTGAAGCCGCGAACGCGGAGCAGGCCGTGCATGACGCCTGAGCGCTCGTAGCGGTACACAGTGCCCAGTTCCGCCAGGCGCACAGGGAGGTCCCGGTAGCTCCGCAACTGGTTCTTGTAGATCAGGATGTGGAACGGGCAGTTCATGGGCTTGAGCTGGTAGAGCGAATCGTCCAGCTCCATAGGCTTGAACATGTCGTCCTTGTAGAACTCCGTGTGGCCCGACGTCTTCCAAAGCCCGTGCCTGGCGACGTGCGGCGTTGATACGAGGCCGTAGCCTCGGGCGACAAGCTGCTCGCGGAGCCAGTCCTCCATCACACGGCGGACCGTTCCGCCCTTGGGGTGCCAGAAGATCAGGCCCGGCCCGGCGAGTTCCTGGATGCTGAACAGGTCGAGCTCCCGTCCGAGTTTCCGGTGGTCCCGTTTCTTCGCTTCCTCAAGACGGTTCAGGTGGGCTGAGAGGTCCTTCTTGGAAAAGAACGCGGTCCCGTACACGCGCTGCAAGCGCTCTCGGTTCTCGTCGCCCTTCCAGTACGCCCCTGCGACCGACAGCAGCTTGAATGCCTTGATCCGTCCCATCGAAGGCACGTGCGGGCCGCGGCAGAAGTCCGTGAACAGGTCGCCGGTCTTGTACACCGAGACGTTGGGCTCGTCCGTTTTCTCCTCCACCAGTTCGCATTTCATGAACTCGCCTTGGCGCTTGTACTCGGCGAGCGCTTCGTCGCGCGGGATCCAGACGCGCTCGTTCTTCGGGTCCCGCTTGGCGATTTCCCGCATCCTTGCCTCGATCTTGTCGAGGTCGTCCGGCGTGAAGGGCTTCTCCCTGTACATGTCGTAGAAGAATCCCTGCTCGGTCGGCGGGCCGACGCCCAGCTTGGTCTCGGGATACAGCTCGAGTGTCGCGGCGGCCAGCAAGTGCGCCGCCGAATGCCGGTACACCTCCAGAGCCTCCTCGTTCCGGTCTGTCAGGAACCGCACGCTCGCGTTCGCTTGAAGCGGCGCGGAAAGGTCGGCCAGCGTCCCGTCGACCTCTGCCACCAAGGCGGCCCGGGCCAGGCCGGGACTGATGCGTTCGGCGACCTCGAAGGCTGTGGTGCCCTGCGCGACCTGCACTTGGCTGCCGTCCGGAAGAGTGACTGCGATGTTGGGCATTCCAGGAAACGAACGGGCGTCTGAGCGAGCCCGCTGTCAAGTTTCAGTATCTCTCGAAGGACTGCCGCTCATCCGGGATGCCTGCGGCTGCGAGCTTCCCGCGCATTTCGGTGATCATCTCCGGTTGTCCGCAAAAATACGCGTCGACGTCGCTACGGCCGTTGAGCGCCACTTGGAGATGGTCCGTGACATACCCGCGGCTCCCTGGCCAGTCGGCATCGGTCCCGCTCACGACCGGAAGAAATCGAAACCTTGGATGGCGGGACGCAAGCGCTTCGAATTCGTCGCGATAGAGCAGTTCATCGACCTGCCTGGCACCGAGCACGAGCGTGGCGTCCGCCTTCGGGTTTGCCGATAGGTGTGCCAGGAGGATTGCGCGCATCGGCGAGACACCCGTGCCTGCCGCGAAATAGACCGCGGGCCTGTCGGGATCCATGAGCCGCATCGTCCCTGAAGGCTCGCTGCATTCGACGGCGTCCCCGAATTTCAGGCCCAGCAGGTACCGGCCAAATTTCCCTTCGTGCTGGATGCACAGCTCGATCGTCCCGTCCCGTCGCGGTGGCGATGCAATCGAGTAGTAGCGCTGCGATAGAGTTCCGGCGACTTCCGCCCGGAGAGCCACGTACTGGCCCGGCCCGTGCCGGAAGGGGGCAAGGAACGAGAACTGGGTGGCACGGCCGCTCAAGGGCCGGTGCTCGATCAATTGGATCATCGGCATGGCTTGTTCCAAAAACGAACCGGATCGCGTCAGGTCGCGAGCGCTCTCAGGGTGCTGTCTCGCGCTCCTCAAGCAAGTCGCGGGCCCTTTCGGCGAGGATTCCCGCAAGGTCCGGGTGGCCGTCCAGCGGCAGGGAGGCCTTGAGATGCACGTCCGGATGCTGCGACCGGGCCGCCTCTAGTAGTCGCGGGAGGTCCTCCACGAGATGCCGCCCCATGGTCAGGAAGTACGGCGTGACCACGATGTCCCGGATACCCTCCCGGGCGAGGTCGCCCACAGCCTCGCTCAGAGTCGGGACCGCCAGTTCGAGGAACGCGGTTCGATATGCGGTGATGCCGGCCTGGAGGGCCGCCTTACTGGCCACGGCTTTCACGGCTTCGTTGGCCGCGACAACGCGGGAGCCGTGCGCGAACACGATCAGGCCGATTCCGTCACGGGTCAAGGTATACTCTCGATTCCGATGGACGCTCTCATTATCACTGTCTACTTCATCGCCGTGTTTGGGGTCGGCTTCTACCATTCCCGGAACAAGGACACGACGACCGAGTATTTCCTGGCGGGCAAGCACATCGGCTGGTTCGCGGTGGGCGCCACGCTCTTCTCGACCAATATCGGCAGCGAGCACGTGATCGGCCTGGCGGGCTCGGGCGCTTCAAGCGGCCTCGCCGTCGGCACTTACGAGTGGTCCGCTAGCTTCTGCCTGCTCCTGCTCGGCTGGATCTTCATTCCCCAGTACCTCCGCAGCGGCATCTTCACGATGCCGGAGTTTCTTGAGAAGCGGTTCAGTCCGGGCTGCCGCTGGTATCTGACAACCGTCTCGCTTCTTGCCTACGTGCTGACGAAGATCTCTGTCGCGCTTTTCGCCGCAGGGATCCTCGCCCGAGAGATCTTCGGCTGGGACTACATGACAACGGCGGTCCTGCTGGTGATCGCGACCGGCATCTACACCATCACCGGAGGGCTTTCGGCCGTGATATACACGGATCTCCTGCAGGCCTTCATCATGATCGGAGGGTCGGCGTTCCTCACTTGGCTGGGTCTCAGCGAAGCTGGCGGGTTCGCAGCATTGCGGGAGGCGCTCCCCGACGATTTCTTTCACATCGTCAAGGAGATCAGCCACCCGGAGTATCCATGGCTAGGCACGACGCTGGGAACGCTGATCCTGGGCACGTGGTACTGGTGCACTGACCAGGTCATCGTCCAGAAAACCCTCAGCGCCCGCAGTCTCCCTCACGCTCGCGGCGGCACGATCTTCGCTTCGGCACTGAAGATCCTGCCGGTGTTCATCCTGGTCCTGCCTGGTCTGATCGCGCGCGCGCTGTGGCCAGCGGAAGCGACCGGCGACACGGCCTTCCCTTTGCTCGTCGATCGTCTGCTGCCCGCCGGGCTTTCCGGACTGATGATTGCAGCGCTCCTGGCGGCGCTGATGTCCTCTCTCAGCAGCGTGCTGAACTCCTGCTCAACGCTGGTGACGATGGACATTTACAAGAAACTCCGCCCCGAAGCCAGCGAGAAGCGCCTGGTGTTCATCGGACGCCTGGTCACGGGGTGCGTGGTGCTGCTGAGCATCCTGTGGATTCCGATGATCCGCTATTTGAGCGGCGAGGTCTACCAGTACCTGCAAAGCGTGCAGGCGTATATCGGCGCACCGATCACGGCGACGTTCGTGCTGGGAATCCTCTGGCGTGGCGGGACATCCAGAGCCGCAATCACGACCCTGATCGTAGGCGGTCTGGCAGGGGCAGGCCGGTTCTCGCTCGACATCCTCTATAAGGCGTACGGCATGGACCTCGGCCCGCTCAACGGACTCGTCCATATCTCGTTCCTGAACTACAGCGTCGGGGTGTTCATCGGCTGTCTCGCCCTGTTCTGGTTGGTCAGCAAGCTCGATGAGAAACCGGTGCTGGCGCGGGTCGTGGACCTGACGGTCGATTGGGAGGGCCGTCGCCGAGATGCGCAAGCGGCGGGAAGCGAAAAGCTGCTCGGCGGACTGTCGATTCTGGTCGGCCTGGCGGTCCTCATGCTTTGGTTCAACTTCCGGTAGTCCGGAAACGAGAGGGTTCGCAGTGCGCGGATACCGAGGCTTACTGGCTGCAGTCCTGGCAGCCTCGCTCGCCGCGTGCGGCAGCGGTCCCGAGAGTCATTTGCCGGAGGTTCCCGGGGTTGCCGGCGAGGATTTTCCCGAGATCGCACGGGACCTCGCGAGCCGGCGGATCCGGGCACTTGAGCAGAACCCGCACGATCCATGGACGAACGGGGACTTGGCAGCGATCCTCCACGCTCACGGGCAGTTGGGATCTGCGGCGATACTCTACGAACGTGCCGATAGGCTCTCGGGAGGAGAGTTTCGCTGGGCCTACCTGCAGGGAATAGCGTTCCAGGACGCCGGACGGCACGAAGACGCCGCTGCTGCGTTCAGGCGCGCGCTCGACAAGAGGTCGTACGCTCCAGCGGCGATCAGGCTCGGCGAATCGCTGGCCGCCGCCGACAACCTGGAGGCTGCGGCGGCCGCGTTGCGGTTCGCTGTCCAGCTGCAAGGGGCCGAGGCAGCAGCGACCTACGCCTTGGGACGCGTCCTGCTCGACCTCGGTCACCACAGCGAAGCCGTCCCCCTGCTTGAACGGTCTCTGTCGCTTTCTCCCGGTTCGGGCGCGGCGCGCTACGCGTTGGCGATGGCAAATCGCGACGCGGGAAACGAGGAAGAGGCCGAACGGCACCTACGGATGCTTGCCGCGGCAAGCAATGACAAACCTCCCCTTGAAGATCCGGTTCTTGCTCGCGTGGAGGCGCTGGCCGCCGACGAGCACCATTTCCTCAACGAAGGCAAGAGACTCGAAGCTGCGGGGAAGTTGGCCGAGGCGATCAATTCGTACGAGAAGGCACTGGAGCTCGCTCCGGAGATGGCGTCGGCTCACGCGAATCTCGTCGGCGCCTACGGGCAAGCGGGGGACTTCGAAAAGGCCAGGGCCCATTACGACGTGGCAAGCTCGATCGACCCGGACATTGAGGAACTGCACAACAACTGGGGGGTCGTGATGGGCGCCCAGGAGCATCCGACGGCCGCCGTCGCTGCGTTCCGCAAGGCGCTGCAAGTCAATCCGAACTCCGCAAGGGCTCACGCCAACCTCGGAGTGGCGCTGACGTCGCTGAACCAGGTCGAGGATGCGGTCCCGCACTTCAGGGAGGCAATCGCCAATGATCCGAACAACCGCCCCGCCAGGATGAATCTTGGCGTGCGGGCTCTCGAAGATGGCCGGGCCCCCGAAGCGGCGGCGCACCTCGAGGCTGCTCTGTTAGGCCCGGAGGACGGCAGTGGCGCGTTCGTTCGCTTCACGCTCGCTCGTGCGTACAGGCGGATGGGACGCGAACCCGAGGCCAGGGACGAATTGGAGCACGCGCAGCGGCTCGCAACAGACGGCGGAATGAAGGAGCTTGCGGACCGCATCCAACTCGAAATCACGTCGCTTTCCAGCGAGTAGGCTTGTCCGAATCGAGCGGTCCTTGCGAGCCTGATCTGTCCGGGGCGAATTGACCCGGCAGGCGCAGGCCAGACTCGCACCTGGCCGGGCCCGCCCCGAAACGAGCCGTTGTTGCGCTAGGAGTACTTCTCTCCTGCCCACTCGGGAACCTGCTGATCGTGCCGCAACCTAGCCCGTTGGGTGAGTGCCCCGTCGAAGAACGCATCAAGGTCTCGTTCGGAAGGCTGCACGCCAGGCAGACTCGACGAGGCTTCGATCACAAACCTCTCGTGAATCGCCGTGTTCGCCGCGCCGTAGGCCGCCTCCCACCAAGTCATGATTCGATCCTGGGACGAGACCATCAATCGCGCGCTCGGCAGTTTCGCTCGCTTCTCGTCCCGGTTCACTGTCGGATCGGTCGGCATCAGATTCCACAGGTCTGAGCAAGGCCACACCGACCATGGGAAGCAGTGGTCCAACTCCAGGGACCCCTTCGACAGTTCCTTGCCGCTCCAGACGCAGTACAACTTGCCCGAATCGAGCACCTGATCCGCCCGCAACCTTGGGAGGCTCACGTCGCGCATCGGATCAGACCAATTCATGGCAGCTGCCAAGCGGTCCCTGTTCAGCCTGCGGTCTTGCCTTTCGGCGTATTGGCGCATCAGGCGAATCCACTCGTCGACGAGAGCCGGTTCAATCCAGACGGCGAATCGTTGGAGGGCCTGCCAGACCCTCCACGGCACAAGCATCTCGCCAAAGCTGCGCAGATAGGCTTCGTCGATGACCAGTCTTGACGGTGCCCTCGACTGCCGTGCCACGTTTCGAACCGGAAGGATCGGTGTTCCGTCCGGAAACGTCATGTAGCGCGCGGGCATTGTTCGGATTGTTCTGGCGGTGTCGCGAAGGGCTTGGTGGAGAGCCACCGACTTTGCCCCGGCGAACCGCATGCCCGTCCGCAAGTCAAGGTTCGCCAGAGACCTGATACCCCAAAAGCCCTCTCGCACGAAGCTGAGTCTCTGGCCCTTCGAATCGTTTGTCGGGCTCTGCGGGAAGCTCTCGGCAATCAGTGGTCTAAACAGCCGAAGCCACGTCAGGGCGACCAATCCGAGCGGTACCGAGACCGTCTCGTCGTCCGACCGGCGGACGAGTCCAGCGGTTCCGTCGGCTATGCGACAGATCGAGCGCAGCAAGCCGAGCTTGTACGTTGAACTCTTGTCGTCGTTCAGAATCACGTGCCGCAGCAGCGGGAGCGCACCTGTGCCGTCGTCGGGAAGTCTCAATGCGTAGTTGGACCAGTGGATCCCGTCGCGACCGAGCTGATCGGCGCTCTCCATCTCTCTCTGCACGATCGTCCCGTGGTTCCTGGCCAGCGAGACGATCTCGGCACCATCGACAGGATGCATGCCGCGTTCCTGGTCTGCCGGTCCGATTCGTAGAGAGATCGCGATGACGCCACCCGGCTTGAGCAGGTTGACAAGCTTGCGGAATGCCCTCGGTCTCTGCCCGCGGGGCAGATGCATCCACACCCCAGAGGCGAGGATCGCGTCGAACGAGACGCCCGTTCTGAATGTGGCCTCCAGCGAGGGCAGCGAGTCATGGATCCATCGCACCGGGGACGAGGGGTGCAGGGCTCTGGCGAGTCGCCGCATCGCCTTCGACGGCTCCACGGCAATCACGTCGTAGCCCTTGCTCGCTAGCCATGCCGAATCCCGTCCGGTACCCGCCCCGACATCGAGCACGATCGCCGGTGGCTCGGGCAGCAGGTCAGCCAGCCACCGATGCAGGGACTCCGGGTCGACGGATTCGTACTGCTCGGCGACGACGTCCGCGTGCTTGTCGTACCAGGCGACTGCTTTCCTCATGGCTTCGCCTACCCGGACGGAAGATGGTTCGTGTGCTGCACCGTCAACCGCCTGAGTCGCGAACGCACGGCTTGCCGAGGCCGGCTGGCTCCATCGGGGCTCAATTCGAATCCGCTTGCCGCCTGATCCAGGCCGTCGCGTTCCTGTGGAGCTCGACGAACCGCACGTCGTTGCCGAGCACGGGCCCAGGCGTACTTCGGCCTCGCTGGATCACATCGTCCAGAGCGCTGTTCAGCAGGAGGATGGTATCAGGTCGGCCTGCGGCAAGATTCCTCGTTTCGCGCGCATCGTTGTCCAGGTCGAATAGCTGGACGAAGGGCGCCTTGCGCAGGTCCGATTCCGTGGGCACCGAGCCGAATGACGCGAGGGCGTCCCCCCAGGCCTGCTCTGGCACTGGCAGGGTGCCCCACAGCCCGCGTGAGCCGCTGCTGGGAGTCAGCGCCAGCTTCCATTGCTTGTACCGGACAGCGAAGGCCAGCGGCGACTGCATGACCAGCGCCCGGTCCGCCCCGGCCGACGCGGGATCCCTAAGCAGCGAGAGCATGCTGAACGAGTCCGGCGCCTCTTCCGCGCCCGTCTCGACGCCCGCCACCTCTGCCAGGGTCGCGGCCATGTCGTTGAGCCCGACAAGTCTCTCGCAGACTGATCCCGGCTCGACTGTGCCAGGCCACCGAACAACGAACGGGACTCGCAGCCCGCCTTCGAACACCGTGAACTTGTAGCCGCGATAGATCCCGCTTGAGTAGTGGCCAAGTTTCTCAAGTTCGCGAATCAGGTTCGGCGTCGCCTTGCGGACGTTGCCCGCATAGGGCGCGGCACCGTGGTCGGAAGTGGCAATCACGAGCGTGCTGTCGGTCAGTCCATGTCGTTCCAGGGCTTTCAAGACCCGCCCCATCGTGGCGTCGGTTTCCTCCACGAAATCACCGTACAAGCCTAGGTCGCTCGTCCCTTCGAACTCGGGACTCGGGCTCGTCGGTGTGTGCGGGGACGTGAGGGCGACATAGAGAAAGAACGGCTTCCCGTTCCGCGCGTTCTCAGCGTAGCGATCGACGAACGCCTCCGCCTCTGTCGCAAAGGCGTCCAGCACCTTGTAGTCCTCGAAGTCCTCGGCCGCAGGACCCACTCGATTGAATGCGCTCCACCCTTTCCGTGCCGTGACGTTGCCCTGGAATTGACCGTTCCGCGCGAACACGTATGGGTACATGTCGAGCGACCCGGGCAGGATGAACGAGAAGTCGAATCCGTAGTCGTTCGGACCGATCTTGAGCGGACGGTCGTAGTCGACGTTGTCAAGGCCCTGGTTCTTGCCGTCCGTTGTCTGCATCAGCGTCCCCAGATGCCACTTGCCGACATAGCCCGTTCGGTAGCCCGCATCTCGAAGCATCGACGCGATCGTGAATGTACCTACAGGCAGCTGAGGATTGAGGAAGCCCCAGGGGCCGCTCCGGCTGGGTTTCGCAAAGCGCCAAGCGTACCGTCCTGTCATGATCGCTATCCGTGACGGCACGCAGACCGACGCGACTGCGTGTGCGTCCGTGAACAGCATTCCGTCCCGCGCCAGGGAGTCGAATGCCGGTGTCTTCGTGCGGCAGCGGTCCCGCCCATAGCACTTGACATCGCCGATGCCGAGGTCGTCGGCCATCAGGTAGACAATGCTCGGCTTCGAAGCGTGGGAGTGGGTCGCCGCCAGAAGCAGGAAAAGGAGTGCAGGGACCTTCCGGCGCATTGGTCTTTGCCAGAAGCCGGGCGTCCGGCCGACCGACGGGCAACAGTATCTCATGGCCCGGCGGATGAGCAGGTCAGCGCGGCCCGCTTCAGATTGCGACGGCGAACCGGACGCTACCGCCGGCACCCGATTGGTGCGCAGTGACGATCTGGTGCAATCCCTCGCTGCGGCCAGGCACCCGACGGAGGCCCTTGGGGGGCATCGCTCACGACCCATCGATTGCTATCACATAAGCGTTTGTTTTGAGTAATTTAAACATCGACCTAGCACTGCCCTGCCTCAGGGGCTAGGCTGAATCTAGGTTTCGAACGAACTCGATGACAGTCCCCGAATCCGGGAGCGAAGGTCCGCAGCCCACGGTGCTGATCGCGGGAGCCTCGGGATACATCGGGGGCAGGCTATTGGCGCAGCTTGAGTCAAGGGGCTGTCGAGTCCGGTGTCTCAGCCGTGACCCGGATTCGCTGCGGCCCAGGGTCGGGAGCCTGACCGAGGTTGTGCGCGGAGACGTGCTTGACGCCTCGTCGCTGCGACAGGCGCTGGCAGACGTGGACGTCGCGTATTACCTCGTTCATTCGATGGCAGCGGGAACCGGCTTCCGCGAGACCGACCGTCGCGCAGCCGAGACATTCGGCGGGACCGCGCGCGAGCAGGGAGTCGGCCGGATCATATACCTGGGGGGCCTCGGGACAGGTACGAACCTCTCGTCACATCTCGCAAGCCGCCAGGAGGTGGGCTCAGTGCTACGGGCATCGGGCGTCCCGACGGTAGAGCTCCGGGCATCGATCATCCTCGGATCGGCCAGCCTGTCCTTCGAGATCGTCCGGGCACTTGTTGATCGGCTGCCGGTGATGGTGACGCCTCGGTGGACTCGCTCGCTGTCCCAGCCAATCGCCGTCGAGGATGTCGTGTCGTACCTGGTAGCTGCACTGGATCTGGCCCCTCCGGAAAGCAAGGTCTTCGAGATCGGGGGCGCTGACCGGGTCTCGTACCTCGACCTGATGCGCACGTACGCCCGCATCCGGGGTCTTCGCAGGTTCATCGTGCCGGTTCCGTGCCTGACGCCCAGGCTCTCCAGTCTCTGGCTGGGCTTGGTCACGCCAGTGTACGCGCGAATAGGGAGGCATCTGATCGAGGGCGTGCGCAACGAAACTGTCGTGACCGGGACCGCGGCGCTGAGGGCTTTTGATATCCGGCCCATGACCGCGAGCACCGCGATGCAGCGAGCGCTGCGGAATGAGGACCGGGAATTCGCTCAGACGCGCTGGTCCGATGCGTACCCGGCGCGAGGAAGCGGAGCCAACTGGGGGGGCGTGCGCTTCGGCCAGCGGATAGTCGACTCCCGCACTATCGCAGTTCCTCTTTCGGCGGAGCAGGTGTTTCCCAGCGTCGAGGCGATCGGCGGAGAGACGGGCTGGTACTTCGCGAACTGGCTTTGGCGATTGCGCGGGTTCCTGGACCTGCTTGTAGGAGGAGTCGGCATGCGCCGGGGACGACGGGATCCGCGGCGCCTCCTGCCCGGCGACACAGTCGATTTCTGGCGTGTCGAACTGATCGAGCCCAACAGGCGGCTGCGGCTCCGAGCAGAGATGCGGCTTCCTGGCCGGGCGTGGCTGGAATTCGAGGTCGAGCCGAACGGCCCGAGCTGCACCTTGCGGCAGACAGCTGAATTCGATCCGTCCGGCTGGATGGGCCATCTATATTGGTATGCCCTCTATCCCCTCCACGGGTTGATCTTCGGCAACATGCTGGGGAATCTGGCCCGGGCTGCCGAAGTCCGGGCCCCTGCCGCTCGTCAGGCGGAGCGACCCTCGACCGCCAAGTCAGCCTAGCTCCCGGAGAGCGACCCTCGACCGCTCCATTCCAGAAGGCGCCAGGCGTGTTCAGCACGCTGATCGGAGGTCCCTACGGACCATTCCGGCCTGATCGCACGCCGACAGCATGTCCAGTGCCGCTCGGACGGTTCGGCTGGGGCAGTCGTTGAGCGCCCGGGCGTTCGCGCAGCGTCGGGCGGTCTTCGCCGCGAGGACCTGACTGCTTGGTTCGGTCGAGCCGGAATAGCTCTCTGCAGGAAAGCCCCGTCGTCCCAGTCGCGTCCGGCGAGGCCCCTTGAGGGAGAATGAGTTACCTGGGCTGCGCGAATGTCGGGGTCGCCAAGAGCGCTGTCGGAATCGAATGCGCTTCCCCGCGCTGGTCGTCTCCTGGAACCATTGGTTCGCAGGCGTTGAACAAGATACTCTGTACCGGTTCGTGTCGTGCGATGGAGGACTGCGGTGAAATTCAAGCTCATCACGCTGCTCGGACCGCTAACGCTGTTGATTTGGTGTCTTTCGGCTCAAGTCAAGAGCGTCCGGGATGACGACTATTTGCAGCCGGACCTACGCGATCGTGTTCAGAGGCTCAAGACCGAGGCGCACGAGAAGTCATTCGACGTGGCGGTTCTGTCCGATCGACTGGCGACCCTCTGGGAATGGGCCAACGCCTATTCGCTGACAGGAGGCCCGGTCCCCGGAGCCTTTCCCCAGCTGGCATCGAACGCGAACCGGGGACTCCAGAAACTGCCACCGGGAGGCGCTCAGATGCCCGTCTCGCTGGTGTCCGGCTTCATCGCCCAGTACGCCCGGGAATTCCAGATCAAGGACGAGAATCCCGAGAACATCGGCCGACTGACGCTGTCCTCGAACGGGCCGTTCCGGGCCGGGGAATTCGTGACCGTCAGCGAGACGTACCAGGTCGGTGACATGCCAATGTCCGCGGGAGGCGGCATCGCTGTCGGCCAGGGACGGGGCGGCCGCTTGCAGACGTCCGATCCGGAAGCCGCAAACTTCGTCTCCGTCCGAACCTCGAATCCCGACGCCCGGTTCCAGCCATCCGAGCCCTGGGGGACGTGGGCCACGTTCGAGACGCGGAATACGATCGCGTTCCGGCTTGCAGGGACGGACTTGGCCAAGGGCGATACCGTGACCCTCACATTCGGCGATCAGAGCGGGGGCGGACCTGGACTGGAACTGCAGAACTGGTCAAACGATCGAGTCGTGTTCAAGACCTTCCTGGACCTCGAGGCAAACGGCTGGCTCCTAACTCCGGAATGGCCGGCGCTCGAGGTCATCGGCGAAGAGCGGATCCGCTTCGTGAACGCCATCGCGCCTAGCGTCGTGGAACCCGGCGAGGAGTTCGCGCTTCATGTTCGCTCGGAGGATCGCTTCAGGAACCTCGCGTCCGGACCTGCGCCCGCGCTCGAAGTCCAGCTTGACGGCGAGACCGTGCGACGAATTCCCTCGGGAAGCCCAGCCATGCACCGGCTAGACGGCATCAGTCTCGACACCCTTGGCGTGTACCGATTCCATGTCCGCTCCCGCGACGGCGCCCTCCGGGGCACAAGCAACCCGGTTCGGGTCGAGAGCGACCCGGGCGACAGGATCTTCTGGGGCGAGACCCATGGGCACACCGGCTTCGCCGAAGGACAGGGGTCGCCTGACGGCTATTACAAGTTCGGACGCGACGTCGCCCGCCTTGACTTTCTGAGCCTTTCCGAGCACGACATCTGGATGGACGACTTCGAATGGAAGACCCTGCAGGAGTTGGTCGAGAAGTATCGTGTTCCAGGGAAGTTCACCACGATCCTGGGATTCGAATGGACGTCTCGCCTGCTATACGGCGGCCATCACAACGTGTTCTTTCGGAATACGCCTGGACGGCTTCGCGTGCCGAACCAGAAAGCGCCGCTCCTTGACGAGCTCTACGAGGGGCTGGCTCGACGGAATGACGCGGACGACGTGCTCGTCGTCCCGCACGCGCACCAGCCAGGCGACTGGACCAACAGCGACGGCGCACTGGAGAGGCTCGTGGAGATCCAGTCGGGCCACGGAACGTTCGACTGGTTCGGCAACAAGTACCTGGAGAACGGCTTCAGGGTCGGCTTCGTCGGGGCTTCGGACAACCATGTCGGCCACCCCGGATACAGCGGCATGACGAACCGTCAGATGGGCGGGCTGGCGGCGGTGCTAGCCAGCGAAAACACGCCCGATGCCATATTCGACGGACTCCGTGGGCGCTCGACGTATGCCACGACCGGGGAGCGCATTGTGCTAACCGCTGATTTGAATGGCGCAGGAATGGGGCAGGAGCAGAATCACGTACCTAATCGCACCATTCGCTGCACGGTCAACGGCACCGCTCCGATCGATGCGATCGACGTGATCAAGAACGGCGCGATCGTTTATACGAAGCGGTATCTGGGCACTGACATCTCCGGGGACGCTCATGTCCAGGTGAGCTTCGAGGCCTCCACGGAGGTGATCGGCCGGAGGCAGGTGCCGCGCGGGGACAGGCCGTGGGTGGGCGTTCTCCGTGTCGAGGGGGCGGAAATTGCCGGTTTCGACGAGCCGTGGTTCCGACATCCCGGCACGTACGGCGCTCGGCTCACAGGCGGAAGGCTTCATTTCGCAATGCACACCCGGGGTCGTAGCACGTCGTTGATCCTGAGGCTGCGCGGGGCAACCGCGGATACCCGGGTGGTCGTCGACATGGGTGCGACGAGAGAGCGGCCCGGTTCCGGAGGCTACGAGCGCACTCCGCAGCGGCTCCCGGCCAACACCCAAGTGTTCCGCCTGGGCGACTTGAACGGCGAGGTCGATCGTAGGGAATACAAGGTGCTGGAACACACCGATGCTCTGTCGGTCCAGCTCGTGCCGTCCAGTGGCGCCCTTGATCAGGACTTCACTTACACCGACCGAGACGAGCCCGCACCGGGAGATTACTACTACTTGCGCGTTCGCCAGATGGATGGAGCGCTGGCATGGTCAAGTCCGTTCTGGGTGGGCCAGAGGTCGGGCGAAGAATAGAAGCGGGCTTGCTGGTCGCGCCGTCTCGTGCGGGCTGCTCCTTCGGGTACCTTCGCCATCGGCCGAGACCAGTGGCGGGGACCTTCGCGAAACATCCGTGCCCTGCGGGCCGTGACCGGCGCAGACGAGTCAGCCAGTCCATCATTGGCAATGTTGGCGATTCTGGAATTCGAGTGCCAATCGAAGGACTTCAGTTCAGTTTCCGAGATCGGTTCGGCACTAGAGCTTCACGAGTTGGCCGCCAATGAACACCGCGTGCAATTCACGCAAATTGTGGATGTTCTCCAGGGGATTTCCGTTAAGAATCACCAAGTCCGCCAGGTGCCCGGGCTGCAATCCGCCGCGCTCCTCTTCGATTCCGAGAGCGGTGGCACTGCCGGTCGAGAACGCTTGGAGCACACTCATAGGTGACATGCCGGCACGTTTCATCAGCACGGCCTCGCGATAGTCGGAAAAGCCCTCGAACGTGCCCGGGAAACCGGATGTGCTGGCAAGGCCGATCTTCACTCCGGCCGCTTCGATCTTGCGCAGGTTCTGACGCGCGATGTCGAAGCGATGGAGGCGAAGAGCCCGGTCGGGATCAAGTGCTTGGCGCATTCGTACCGGGCCGCGGAGCAGCCCCGCAATGCCAGGCACCATGGAGCGCCGCAAGTACCGGTCGTCCAGCCATGGGGCTTCATCCCCGTACTCGACTGCGGCGGACTCGGCTGAGAGCGAGGGCGCATAGACCGCATTCGACACAAGCAGCAAAGCGATGAAAGCGTCGCTGACAACCGCGTCACTGATGCTGCTCGCCACCACCTTGGCGCCCGCCTGGACAAGGCGGCTGGCCGCTGTCTCGTCCGAAGCCACGACTACCACTTGCAGGCCGTGGTTCGAGGCCCTTTCGACAATCGCTGCGGGAACGGCTGCGCTGCCAACGCGCTTAGGGTGGTCGGAAGCGCCCCATAACTCGATGTATTCGGCCCCCTCCGCTTTCAGCCTGTCCACTGCCCGGCGTCCTGCTTGCGGGCTTCCGACGATTTCAAATGCGGGTCGAAGGGCCGGAAATCGTGCAGCGCTGGGGACCGCCATGGCCAGCGCACGGACCGGTGTGACTGGTCGGGCCACGCTTCGGACGCGACCCGACTCGATGTCCTGCCCGATTCTCCGAGGGACTGCGGCATCCGGCGCAAGTGTTGCCGTTGTTGTAACGCCGTATGCCGCGAAGGCTCCAAGTTTGCCCAGCGTCTCGCTCCGCAGGAAGTGATCCTGCGGACGTTGAGGGCTCCGAACAAGGCCGGCGATGCCGCGAACATTGATGATCCCCGGTATCACAGTCTTTCCGGTGGCTTCGACCACGACGGCCCCGCTGGGAACTTCCAGCGAACCCGTCCGTCCGATCTCCGCGATGCGCCCGTCCTCGATCAGGATGTCGCTGTTGGAAGCGGGTTCGCTCGCGATGCCGTCGATCAGGACGGCGTCCTGAATCAGCGTCGGAGGCTGGGCCTGGGCTCCGGGACTGCCAATGAGTCCAGCCGAGAGCGCGAGCAGAGTGCCTGTCGCCAGCACCGCAGACCGCCAAGGGGGACGGCGATTGTCAGCCAAGCTGCCATCGGGCGGCCGCCGATGTTCGAGTTCGCCGAAATTCCTCATCGCGTCTGAAGTCTGTCGGACGGTTCCGAACGGCCCTTGGGGAGTCGGTGCAAGGTGCCTCGCCGGGGTTTGGGAACGTTCCCCCCGGCCGGCGCAGGACGATGCAGACGGCCGCTCAGGGATTGACTCTCGGGAAAATCGGCCAATATGTTCGCAGGATACATCCGCTGACCCGCCCGGGGCTCGTGGTCCGCGCGATTAGTCTTCGAGGTGCCGGTCGAGTTCGCGCCAGCGGAATTCAACGCCGTGCCCCGGCCGGTCAGGCGCCTCGGCAAAGCCTGACGAGAAGCGCATTGTGTTCACGAGGAAGCTTTCCAGCCCGAAGCCGTGGACCTCGAGAAACGACGCGTTGGGCACTGCCGCAAGCAAGCTGACGTGCAAATCGTGAACGCCGTGCGACGTTACGGGCAGCTGGCGGGCCTCGGCTAGGTGTGCGACCTTCATCCAGATTGTGACGCCTCCGCAATTCGAGACATCCGGTTCAGGAAACGAACAGCCTCCGGCAGAGATCATCGCCTCGAACTCACCCAGGGTGCGCAGGTTCTCCCCGGCCGCGATTGGCAGCAGTCCCTCCCGCTGGATCCGCGCGTGGCCACGGTAGTCTGTCGGCGATGTCGGCTCTTCGAGCCAGTACACGTCGTACTCGGCCAAGGCCCGCGAGGCTCGGATCGCCTCTTCGACGCTCCATTTCATGTTCGCGTCGACCAAAAGCGGTCTCTCGGGACCGATTACTTCGCGCATTGCCTTGACGCGCTCGAGATCCTCTACCAGCCGAGGTCGCCCGACCTTCATCTTGATCGCCTGGAAACCGCGCCCGAGGTTGGTTCGGGTCTGCTCTTCAAGTTCGCCGAGGGGCAGGTTCAGGTCGATTCCGCCCGCATAGGCCCGGACCCTGCGGTCATTCCCCCCGAGCAGGCGCCACATCGGCTCCTGCAGGCACTTGGCCTTCAGGTCCCACAAAGCGATGTCGACCGCCGAAATCGCGAAGATGGCCGGTCCGCCGCGCCCCACATAGTGCGTGGTTTCCCACATCGCCGTCCAGAGCGTCTCGATGCGACGCGGGTCCTGGCCGATCGCCACCGGAGCGAGATCGTTCCGGATCATGGACGCGATCGCGGCGCCGCCCGCGTTGCCCACAGTGTAGGTGTATCCCAAGCCTTCGAGCCCGTCGCCGGTCCGCACAATGACTGTGACCAGGGAGAAGTGGGTAATGATTCCGTGAGTGGAGTCCCCGGCGGGCTTCTCCAGGGGAATCCGGTATCGCGAGACCTCTACGCTATCGACCTTCATGCGGCAAGCAGGAATATACCAGAGGTAGGAACCCCCGACTTGCCCGTGACTTGCGCCGGTTCGCTGCGCTCGGATCCGTCCGGCGAGGCCACTGTACCGCTCTGGCGGAAAGGGTCGGATAGGGCCAACCAGAGTCGTCTTTGCTGCTCTGTACAATGGGGATTCGCTGTGAGGGTCGCGGAATCCAACGTCGCCGTGTTGCCCCGCAAAGAACCCGGAAGAATCACCCAGGCATTCGCACGGTCCGATTCGACCGGCAGCCGCGCTCTCATCGCCTACGTGACTGCTGGCGACCCCTCGCCGGACCGTACCGCTTCCCTCATCCTGGCCTTGGAGCGGGGCGGAACGGACATCATCGAGCTAGGCGTGCCGTTCTCTGATCCGATCGCTGACGGTCCCGTGATCCAGCGGGCGAGCGAGCGCGCCCTTCGATCTGGCACCACTGTGCGGTGGGTCCTGCAAATCGTTCGCGAGCTTCGCACGAGCTCGGCCGTCCCTGTCGTGGTCTTCAGCTACTTGAACCCGATACTGCGCTACGGATTCGAGCGGTTTGCGGACGATGCGGCGAATGCCGGTGTTGACGGGGCATTGCTGATCGATCTCAACGTCGAGGAGGCAGGCCAGTATGTGTCGGAAATGGGCAAGAGAGGACTCGACTGCGTTTTTCTCGTCACGCAGACCACGCCCCGGGAACGGATCTCGCAGATCGCGGGGCATAGCAGCGGCTTCGTCTACGCAGTGTCGCGAGCCGGTGTCACGGGGGTGCGCAGCAGCATCGCGAGTGAGGCCGTACCGCTCCTGGCACGTACCCGTGACGCCACTGACCTGCCCCTCGCATTGGGATTCGGCCTCTCGAAGCGGGAGCACATGGAAGAGATCGCTCCCTACGCCGAAGGGGCCGTTGTTGGCAGCGGATTCATGCGGCTGATAGAGCAGCACTCCAAGGACTCGTCGCTCGAGTCGAGGTTGGAGGAGCTTGCGCGGGAATTCAAGCGGGGACTCAAGTGGCATCGACAACCGGGACAGGCAGCGGCGGTGCACCGATGAAGGATCTGAGCGAGTGGCGGGAGGAAATCGATCGAGTGGACCGCGAGCTGGTTGCCCTCCTGAACCGTCGTGCTGAGCAAGTGCTCGGCCTGGCTCCCCTGAAGCGGCAGCAAGGATTGTCGGTGCACGAGCCGGACCGTGAGCAGGGCGTCGTGGACAACATCGTTTCGTCGAACGGAGGGCCATTGTCAGACTCGGCGCTCGAGCGCATCTACCGGGCCGTGCTCAGGGAAATGCGGGCAGTGCAGCAGGATCGGATCGACTAGGTTCGTGCCGCCGATCAGCACAGTATCCGTAGTCGGGGTCGGCCTCATCGGCGGCTCGTTCGCCCTGGCCTTGCGACGTGTCGGGTTCGCCGGCCAAATCCTGGGCGTTAGCTCGCCGTCGACGATCTCGAGGGCGCTCGACCTAGGCGTGATCGACCAGGGCTGCTCCCTGGCCGACGCTCTGCCCGCATCGGACTTGGTCTACATGGCCCAGCCCGTGACTCGAATCCTGGACCAGCTCCAGGAGGTACGCCGGCTGGTACCCGCCCACGCGCTGGTGACCGATGCGGGCAGCACGAAACGGCGGGTCGTCGAGCGAGCCCGCGAACTGTTCTCTGACGGGCCGGACTTCATCGGAGGGCATCCCATGGCCGGCAAGGAAGGCCGCGGTGTTGATGTCGCGGAAGCGGGACTGTTCGACGGGGCAGTGTACGCCCTGGTGCCGACGGGGGAGTCGTTGCCCGACTCTGCCGTCATCAGGACATTTCGAGGCTGGCTGGAGGCGATGGGATGCCGGCAACGCGTGATGGACCCGGCCGAGCACGATCGAACTGTTGCCTGGACTTCGCACATGCCCCAGCTGGTATCGACCGCGTTGGCCGCAGCGCTCGGGGACAAACTCGAGCGTGCGGGGGATCTCGAGGTCGCCGGGGATGGTCTCAGCGACATGACCCGACTCGCAGCAAGTCCGCACGAGGTCTGGGCCGCGATACTCGAGACCAATGCGGATGCCATCGACGAAGCGCTCCAATCCTTTGTTCGCGAGGTCGAGGGGCTTCGAGGTTCGCTCCCCGAGGATAACGGGGAGGGGCATTTCGAGCGAGCCAATGCCCTCCGGACTCGCATCGACGCAGCCTAGACCGGCGCGCCCGCGATCCCAACGTCTAGGCCGCGACGGGTATGGGAAGTCTCGGCGCCGTTCTCCAGAGCCGTTCCAGGTCGTAGTAGTATCGCTTGTCCTTGGCAAAGACGTGGACGACCAGGTCGCCGTAGTCCAGCAGCACCCATTCGGCCTGCTGATAGCCCTCGACACTCAGGGGCCTTCGTCCTTCCGTTTTGAGTTCGGCCTGGATGGAGTCCGCGATGGCCTGGACTTGGCGCGAGTTGGTTCCGTGACAGATGACGAATTGCTCGGTGAATGTGCTGACCCTGCCGATGTCGAGGACTGTCGGGTCGATTGCTTTGCGATCAAGTGCGGCTTGTACGGCGAGTTCCCAGTCTTCCATGCGGACGAGTCGATCTAGTTCGGATTCGGCGCTCTGTCCTAGTGTAGCCACGATTGACGGCCCGTCCGGTGACCCAAGCGAAGAGAGATTCCCGCCAGCGGTGGCCGGCTGCAACCTCGGCAGGTGCCGATTCGGAGATGCGCTTGGGCTTTGGTCGCCGGTCCGCCGCTAGAATGATCAGGTATGCGCTTTCGGGGCTGGCTTGCCGCCTCCGTTCTGGCTACAAGCTCGGTTTCCGCGCTTTGCGCCCAGGCGGATGCCGACCTGCAGCGCGTGCGGGACTTGGTCAAGGCAGGAGCCCTTCCTCGCAAGGCCCTTGTCGAGGCTGAGAGCAGGCGTTTGGAACGCAGATATCGCGAGACTCTGCGCCGCACGCTGTTGAGCGAGAAGCTCGACCCGCTGGAGCTCGAAACGATGCTCGATGCCGCCAAGGGCTTGCAGAGGATCGTGCAGGAGCGATTCGACACGGTCCTGGCGCAAGTCAATGCCCAGGTCGTCCCCGCCAATCGGCTCCGGGAGGCGAAGGATCAGCTCGACGCCGCGAAGCGGCAGGCGGAACTGGCCGAGTCCCGGGCGAACCTCATAAGGCAAATGATCCGCATCGACGACGCCGAGACGTACCGTGAAGAGCTCGAAGGGGACGAGGAGTCGTACCGGTTCTACGGCTTCGAGGACTACGAACAGGAATTGCTGTACGAGATCGGGGAAATGTACCGGGCCACGTTCGGCACGGCGCCGCCCATCAGCGCCGAGGGGGACACCCAGCTACATCGCTCGATGGGGCTCGACCACACGGGACGGATCGATGTGGCCGTCCATCCTGATTCGGATGAGGGCATGTTTCTTATTTACATGCTCGAGAACTTGGGCATCCCCTACATCGCGTTCCGCACAGCGATTCCCGGGCAATCAACCGGTCCCCACATTCACCTGGGGCCGCCCAGCGATCCAATCGACCCGGACACCTCTCAGTTCCCGGATTGACTCGCCGAGCGTCCCGTTGCGGTTGGAAGGACCTCGTCGACGAAGAGGAGTCGCGCCGGTGGCGTCCTCGCGAGCGGTATAATTTGGGTTCATGCCGAGAGGCTACATACCCATCCTGATCTTTGCCGCGATTGCCGCTGCCTTCCCGATCGTCACCCTGATCGCGGCCAAGCTGGTTCGGCCGAGCGTGCCCGGCAAGGTCAAGCTCGAGGCGTACGAGTGCGGGATCGCGCCGGAAGACGACACTCGGGGGCGCTATTCGATTCGCTTCTATCTCGTCGCTATTCTGTTCGTGATCTTCGACGTGGAGACTATTTTCCTGCTTCCTTGGGCGATTCAATACGACGTGCTCGGCCTCTTCGGCTTGGTCGAAATGCTGGTCTTTCTCGCCATTCTGATCGCAGGATACGTCTGGCTGTTTCGGCAGCGCGCCCTGAAGTGGGTCTGATTCCGTTTCGCGAGCGCCGGCGGACTCTGCGCGCGGATGCGCTGCTGAATCAGATTCGGTTGAGGAAGATCGGCAGGCCCGCCTTCAGGCCGTACCGCGGCCGGTACCGCTCCACGTCGTACATCGTGTCCACGTCGACCACGCGTGACTTTCCTCCCTTGCCCGGGATCTCGGCGTCAACGTAGCACCCGTTCTGGATCGCCACCATCCTGCCGGACCCGCCTTCAGCTATGCACTCCACGGCGATGGAGGCGAACGTCGTCGCAGCGAGCCGGTCGATGAAGTCTGGCGGGCCCCCGCGCAGGTCGTAGGTGAGGTCGCTCACCATAGTCTCCTCGTGAATGCGTCTCTTTACTTCCTGACTGAGAGCTTCCCCGATGCTCATTTTCTTGCGGTGCCCATAGGCGTCCGGCTCACCGTACTCCTGAACGGAGCGGCCTTCCCACGTCGCACCTTCCGACAGCACGACCAGTGCGTAGTTGCTCGGATTCGTTCGCTTTTCCTCCTGGAGCAGGGACAGCAGCGTTTCCAGGTCGAACACGTGCTCGGGGATGCAGCAGTGGATGCCGGTGACATAGGCGGTGTACAGTGCCGTGAAGCCAGCATCGCGGCCGAAAATCCGGAAGATGCCGACCCTCTCATGGGATCCCACCGTCGTTCGCTGTCGGCTGATGTTATCCACGGCACGGGTGATGGCCGTAGAGAAGCCGATGCAGTACTCCGTGTTCGGCACATCGTTGTCCATCGTCTTCGGTATGCAGACCACCGGAAAGCCCTCGTCGTGCAGTCTCCGGGCGTAGCTCAGCGTGTCGTCGCCGCCAATGGCGATCAAGTGGTCGATTCCGAGCTTGTGAAGATTGTCGAGGACTACCGGCGTGAGATCGACGATTCCCGGCTGCACCTCCGTCATGGATCCGAGCTTGCGCCGCAGCCATTTGGGAATGTCGGCCACTTTCACATGCGAGGGCCTCGTCCGCGTCGAATGCAGGAAGGTTCCGCCGCTGCGGTCGACCGTTCGCGTGTTGAGCCGATTGAGGGGCAGCATGTATTCCGGGTCCGCGCCCTTGACCGGGTGGATGTGGGTCAGGCCCTTCCAGCCGCGACGGATGCCGATCACCTCGATACCCCGGTCGACGCAGTTGTGCACCGATGCCTTGATCACCGAGTTCAAACCAGGGACGTCGCCGCCGCCGGTGAGGATTCCGATTCGTTTCGCCGTCATGGCAAGGAGAGCCCTCCAAGAGTTCCCGCGGTCAAGCCGGGCCGTTCGGTGCCCTATTCCGACGCTGCCGCCAGGCGTCCGTCGTCCGGACCCATGTACGGGATGTCCAGCGCTCCGGTCTCCCACCCCAGATGGTTGATGTAGAGGAGGACGAGGTCTTCGGAGAACCGCCCGCTGAATTCCTCGAATACCGCTTCCGGCCAGCCGGCCGCGAACTGTTGCGAGTAATCGTCATCCTTGGCGAAGAAACCGTTGTCGTCGTGCTGGATTTCGAGAAAGTCCAGCACCGCGACGACGAGCGGGATGTTTGAGACCAGCACCCCTTGGGAAAGATCCCGGGCGAGGTCCGCATCGCCGTCTAGTATGCGCCTCCACAGTTTCTGGGAGGCGGCCCGGAGTTTCTGCCGGTTGAAGGTGTGCAGTCTGGAGCGGATCTTGATCGCCTGGTACACGCCGTACGTGCGCAAGGCGCCGATCGAAATGGTCCGGACAAGCCGTGTGCAACGGTCCTGGCCGAGCGCAGCATAGACCCCGACCAGATCCATTCCTCGGAGCATACCACAGCGTCATTTGACGGCTTCCAGCTCGAAGACGAGTGCTTTTCCGCGTACCAGAAAGCACAGGTAGTACTCCCAGAACTTGCGAAACGCCCGGGAGTGATTGACTGCGAATTCGAAGCCCAGCAGCTTCCACAAGCGCAATAGCTTCACCTCGAGACGCACCTGCCTGAACCGGCAGCGGGAGTAGTAATCGTACCCCCCCGGTTCGGTGAAGTAGCGGAACGAGAACGAATTCAAGTGCCAGCGATGCGTGGGGTCAGCGAATGAACTCGCATCCGAGTAGTGCGGGGTCTCGATCAGCAGGCGACCACCCGGTCGCAGGACGCGGTGTGCCTCCTCCAGGGCGGCAACCACGTCTCCGACATGCTCGATCAAGTGGACCAGGCTGACCGACCCGAACGTGGAGTCGCGGAATGGCAGGGCCCGCTGGTCGATGTCCGCCAGCACGTCTGCCGCCGTGCGGGGGTTGCGGTCAATGCCGATTGCCCCGGGCCGCTTGTTCAGTCCGCAGCCGACATCCAGAGATGGCACGTCGGAGGCCAAGCGAACGATTGTAACCGGCCGGACGCTGCGCTCAGTGGTCCGCGACTCCGCCGTCAGGGAATCGCAACTGCTGACGGGTCACCGGGACGTACGGCCGGCGCTCGCCGACTTTCTCGTCGAACGTCACGCCCAGCCCCGGACTGTCTGGCGGCAGCGCGAATCCGTCCTCGTAGCGGGGCCCGCCCCCGAGGAAGAAGTCGTCCCAGAACGGATCCCTCTTGCCCGAAGAGATCTCCTGGATCGCGAAGTTCGGTGTCGAGAAGTCCACGTGAAGCGATGCCAGCGTCGATATCTCGCTCTGCGGGTTGTGCGGGCACAGCTCGATGCGGTTCGCCTCGGCGATGGCAGCAATCTTCTTCAGCTCGAGAATCCCCCCGCAATGCACCACGTCCGGCTGGATGTAGTCGACAAGATGCCTGTGGCAGATCTGGGAGAAGCCGTACTTGGTGAACAGCCTTTCCCCCGTGGCGAGCGGTATCGTTGTCATCGAGCGCAGCCGCGCCAGCTCCTCCAGGTCCTCAATCTGCGTCGCCTCCTCCACGAAGTAGGGGTTGTGCGGCTCGGCCTGCCTGCAGAACGAACTTGCCATGGTCGGCGTTGCCTTGCCGTGCACGTCGATGCAGATCGCGAAGTCGTCGCCGACCGCCTCGCGCACGGCGCGCAGGTTGGCGATGCCTTCCCTGACGGACCGCGCCGGCTCGATCACGTCGTCCTGAGTCGTGACGAAGCTGCCCTTTCCGGCGGTCCAGCCAGCCTCGCGGGCGGCGACCCATCGTTCGGCGTAGGCTTCGGGCGTCGGGCCGCCGCCCGGGTGCACGTACATCTGGACCCGGGTCCGCGCCTTGCCCCCGATCAGCTGGTAGATCGGCTGGCCGACGGCCTGACCGAGAATGTCCCAGAGCGCAATCTCGACCGCGCTGATCGCGGAATTGAGGATGGGGCCGCCCCGCCATCTAGGCCAGCGGTACATCGCCTGCCAGTGCATCTCGATGTCCGTCGGGTCCACGCCTATCAGGTACCGCCGATGCTCGTCGATCGCCGCCTTCATCGTGGCCGCCTTGGACGTGACCGATCCCTCGCCGACACCGACGATCCCCTGGTTTGTGTAGACCTTGCAAAAGACGTAGTTCTTGCTCGTCGAATGGTTGACAATCCACGACCGCAGGTCGGTGACCCGCAAGTCGAGCGGCTTGGCGTTTTCCCGGGCGGCGGCAAACGTGCCTTGGGGGCCCAGCACGGGTGCCGCCGATGCAGCGGCGATCCGAAGCAAGTCCCTCCTCGAGAGCCCGACCGGCTGGACAGGGGGATTCTGGCTGCGCATGGTTCATGGATCAGTCTATAGCGCCCGCGACCCCGACAGGCTGCCCCGGATTCGATTTCGACCGACCTGCTTCGCAGGCAGCCGGCACGGCCCGACGGCGTATCATGGGTCGGCTGGAAGGGTGATGCGACCCCAACTAACGGCTGACCGGATCGACGCATACCGCGAGAACGGCTTCCTGTTTCCGATCGACGCACTCGAAGCGGAGGAGGCGGAGCGCTGCCTGGCAGAATACGACGCTGTCGCCACGGCCCTAGGCGGATCACCGAGGGCCGTGCAGATGGCTCAGATCCATCGGTACTACCGATGGGCCTGGGACTTGGGTTTCCATCCCGGAGTGCTCGATGCCGTCGAATCCGTGCTCGGACCGGACATCATGCTATGGTCCGCCCAGATCTTCCCCAAACGAGCGCGCGACCCCGGATACATCACCATGCACCAGGACGGAACCTACTGGGGGCTGGAAGGCGGTCAGGTCACGACAGCTTGGGTGGCCCTGACCGACAGCACGGTGGAGAACGGCTGCATGCGCCTGCTTCCCGGGTCCCACTGCTGGTCCATCCTTCCTCACACGGATACCTATGCTGCCGAGAACCTCCTGACCCGCGGCCAGGAAGTCCAGGCGGAATACGACGAGGCCGACGTCGTCGACATAGTGTTGAGGCCGGGCCAGATGTCCCTGCATCACGTGAGAGCGGTTCACGGATCCCGTGCCAACGCATCCGACCGTCCGAGGGTCGGTTTCGCGATTCGCTACATGACTCCCGAGGTCAAGCCCGAGCGCCCCGGGCAGGTCGCGGTGCTCGTGCGGGGACGGGACCGGTTCGGCAACTGGGTCCTCCAGCACGATCCCCCGGACTACTCGTCGATGGCGAGCGCCGTGCAGGCGCACCAGGCAGCCGCCCAGCAATTCGTCGTCGAACTAACGCGGGACTAGGGAATCCGTCGGTGGGCCGGACGGCATGAACTGGACAGGTTGGGTTCTCGCCCTCGGGCTCAATCTCGCCATCGTCGTGGCGGGCTGGCTGCAGGCCAAGCGGCCACGCAGCGCCGTGGAATGGCAGCTCGCCGCCCGGAGGCTCGCCTGGCCCGCGGTCGGCCTGTCCCTCTTCGCGACAGCCATCGACAGCGGCGACTTCGTAGCCGTGGTGGGCGGGGCGTACCAATACGGAATCGCCTACTTGTCGACCTGGTGGCTGGGCATTCCGCTGGGATGGCTCGTGGCCACCGGCGTGATCCTGGTCCCCGTCTACCGCGCCGGCTTCTTCACCAACGCTGAATACCTCGAAGCCCGGTTCGGCCCGGCCATGCGTCTGCTCGGGGCGCTGGTTCAGATCCAGCAGCGCACTCACGTGATGGGGAACATGGCATTCTCGCTGTTCCTCCTGCTAGGCGCAGTCACCGGATGGGGCTCGAGCGCGTGGTGGCTGGTCATCGGACTCGCCGTTTTGGCCGCCGTGTATACGGCGAGCGGCGGATTGCGGGCCGTGGTCGCTACGGACTCGATGCAGACCGTCATGATCGCGGTCGCTTCCGGCCTGCTCTGGTGGATTGTTTGGAACGGTATCGGCGGATGGCAGGCCCTGAGGGGCCGCTTGGCGGCGGCGGACGAGAGCCTGGCGGATCGTGTTCTCAGCTACGGCGGCCTGTCGGGGCCGGGGGTGCCGGTCGCCTTGGTGCTATTCGGTTGGATCTCCGTCCATGTCGCGTATTGCATTGTCAACCACTCGCAGTCGATGCGCCTGCTTGGGGCGAGGTCGGAATGGGACATGCGGGCGGCTGCAGCACTGGCTTCCGCCGTGCTGCTCCCCGTGATGTGGTGCAACGTGTCCTTGGGCGTTTCGGGCCGGGCGCTCTACCCGAGCCTCGGGCATGTGGATGCCGCTTTCCCGAGGATGTTCGTCGATCATCTGGACGGGGCACTCGCCGGCTTGGTCCTCGCCGGGGTCCTGGCGGCCTGCCTGTCGACATATGACTCAATCGGCTCTGCGCTAGGTGCTGTGTTCACGCGGGACGTGTTCTGCCGATTCCTTGCGCCCGGAGCAGGGGAGCGGGCAGTCCTCGCGGCCTCGCGGGCCGCCTCTGTGGCCTGCATCGCGCTCTCGTTCCTTTACCTGCCGTTCCTCGGGGAAGGAATGGTGGCGTTCTACCTGCGGCTGTCCAGCGTCGCCATCGTCCCGTTGGCGACCGTGTTCGCGATCGGTGCGCTCACGCGGGCTCACGCCGGGTCCGGCGTCGCGGGCATGGCCGCCGGCATAGCCTGCGGTGTCCTCTCGATGGCCGGCGACCGCTTCGGCTGGCCGTTGCCGGGCTGGGCGACAAACGTGTGGTGGAGCTACTTGTGGGCCGTGGCGGTCACGGGAGTCGCGGTGGCCGCGTGGACCGTCCTGAAGGGGCCGGCAAGTGCGGACGAGACCAAAGGGCTGACACTGGCTAGCTGCCGTCGAGGAGAGCGCTACGAAGGTGCAGGCACAGGCTGGCTGGAGCGGTCGAGAGCCGCGGTCGCGACGGAGACGGCCAGCGGAACGCCCCGGACGCCCCGGTGGCGCCCCGAACGGGTCAACGCCCTGCTGATCGCTGCTGCCGGGATCGTGTTCTTTTTGGCATTCCGTTGAATGCAAAGGTTTTGTAATCTAGAGAGCCCGCTGCGAGCCAAGGCGGTGATGGATGGAAGCGGTCGGGCCAGGCCACGGACTGGGCTATAATTCGGGCTTATGGCCGGCCTGACCGAGGTGCGTGTGCCGGCCTCTAGCGCGAACCTTGGGCCTGGCTTCGACACCTTGGGCCTGGCGCTCGCGATCTATCTGACCTGCCGTTTCCAGCGGGCGCCCGTGACCCGGGTTCAGGTCTCGGGCCGCGACGTCGATGCCATTCCGCTGGACGGCGAGAATCTCATTCTCCGCACGGCCGGCCAGGTTGCTGCCACGCAGGGGGCGGACTTGCCTCCCGTCGACCTTGCCATCGACAACCAGATTCCCGTCGGGAAGGGTCTCGGCTCGAGCGCTGCCGCTCTGGTGGCCGGCGTCGTGCTTGCCGATCGCGTCCTCGGGCTGGGCTGGGACGAGCATCGGCTCCTGGACGAGGCCGCGCGGATCGAGGGCCATCCCGATAACGTATCTGCTGCCGTGCTCGGCTCGGTCACGACAGCCGCGATCGGCGACGACGGCGTGACACGGGCCGTCCGCCTAGAGGTGCCGCGCGCCTTTTCGGTGGCGGTCGTGTGCCCCGACTACGGACTTGCGACCCCCAGCATGCGGGCGGCGCTTCCTTCCGATTACTCGCGCGAAGACACGGTCTTCAACATCCAGCGAGCCACTCTGCTAGTCGCGGCGCTGCTCAAGGGAGACCGCAACGCGTTCCCTGTCGCCTTTGAAGACCGGCTCCACCAGCCCTATCGGGCGTCCCACGTGCCGGGGCTCCCCGAAATCCTGAAGCTGCGGGTGCCCGGGCTGCTGGGATGCGCTCTCAGCGGAGCGGGTCCGGCGATCCTGGTCTTCTACGAAACCGGCCGCGAGGAAGCGGTTGGCGCCGTGGCGCGCGAGTTCGAAAGGGTTGACTGCCGCAGCGAGATCATGTTTCCCTATCTCGACCGTACCGGGCTTATCGTAAAGGACGGTATGGGAACGCCATGAGGAAGACTCGAGAAGCCCTCGACCGTCTCGGCTGGCCCTCGGAGGATGAGCATCCGGCGCCGACGTCGAGGCTCAGGTTTCCCGACGGTGCGCAGTATCGGATCGAGATTCCGAGCACGGAAGGGCCCAAGGCATTCCGTGCCCTGCTCTACGAAGCAGACCTGCTGGACGTTCCGGTTCACCGTGTCAGCCAGGGCAGCGGCATCATGCTGCTCAGCGACCGCGAGGTGACCGAAATGCTCGAACTGGGATCGCCCCGGGGTATCGAGGTGAACCTCTTCGTCGGTCCCAGGGCGACGTTCGACATTGGGGCGCAGGCCTACTCCCCTGCTGGCAAGGCGCTCGGGCTGAGCCTGCGAGGAAGCGAGCAGCTCGTCTACGCCATCGAGGACGTGCGCAGAGCCGCCGAACTTGGCATCCGGAGCGTTCTGGTTTCGGACATCGGCCTGCTGGCAGTACTCGGGCGGATGAAGCGGGCGGGCGACATGCCCGAGGATCTCATCCTCAAGACCTCGGTCATGATGGCGCCTGCCAACGCGGCCTCGGCTCGCGTCCTCGAGGACCTCGGCGCTTCGACCATCAACGTTCCGTCCGACCTCTCTCTGCCGCAGCTGGCTTCGATTCGGGCGGCGATCGACGTTCCGATCGACCTCTACGTCGAGGCACCCGACAACATCGGCGGCTTCATCCGGCATTACGAAGTGCCCGACTTCATCCGCGTGGCCGCACCGCTCTACGTAAAGCTCGGGCTCCGCAACGCGCCTGACATCTATCCGAGCGGCTCGCACATCGAGGGCACCGCAATGAGCCTGTCGAAGGAGCGCGTTCGTCGCGCACGGCTGGTCCTGGACATGATCGCTCGCTTCGGGCCGGACCTCGCGATCTCGCCGGTCGGCCGGCAGGCTGCCTAGGAGGCTTGGCGGATGCCCTTGCCTTGGACCACCGACGACGAACTGTTCGAACTCGTTCGCACGTCACTGTTCTCCGCAGTGGTCGGGGACGTAATGGACCAGGCCGGCCTGCTGCGGCAGTTCCTGCCGCCCGAGATCCGGCCGATCCTGCCCGGGATGCGGCTTGTGGGTCGCGCGATGCCGGTCCACACGATCGATCTGCCGGAGATGCCCGGGGAGTCCGAAAGCGACCCACCGTTCGGGCTGATGCTGGAGGCCCTCGACGACCTGAAGCCCAATGAAGTCTACCTGTGCGGGGGCGGCTCCTCCGGCTATGCGCTATGGGGGGAGCTCATGAGCACTCGCGCCCGGTTGCTGCAGGCGGCCGGGGCGGTCGTTGACGGCTATTACCGGGACACCGACGGCATCATCGCCTTGGATTTCCCGACGTTCGGTCACGGGGCGTACGCGCAGGACCAAGGCTCGCGCGGGAAGGTCGTGGACTATCGCACGCCGATTCAGCTGGGGCAGGTGTCCGTCCTGCCCGGCGACATCCTGGTCGGAGACAGGGACGGCGTGTGCGTTGTGCCTCGCCGGCACGAGGAGGACGTCTTCGTGCAGGCGCTGGAAAAGGCACGCGGCGAGAATGTCGTGCGCAGGGAAATCGAGGCCGGCATGCCAAGCCGCGAGGCGTTTGCAAAGTACGGAATCATGTAGCGGGCTTCAGAACCGGATTCCGACGATCTCGCCACGGACCTCCCCCGAATCGTCAAGCTTTCGGTAGGCGATCGCGACCCGCCATCCGCGCCGGTGGCAGGGCAGCGTACGACTCCGGAACGGCCGGTTGATCAGCCGGGGCGGACGGTCGGGGTTCTCCCGCAGCACCAGCCGTTGGTACGGCGACTGCACGATGACCCTCTTCCCGAGCTCGTCGCATTCCACCCACGAGATTCGTCCGTGCACGAGCCACGTTCCGTACGGGGGCCAGCGAGAGCGCGCCCTTACCGGCCTGACGTCATCGCCGGTCTCTTCCCAAGGCTCTGGTCGGGGCGGGTCCGGAACTGGCGCGAATGCCGGTGGAACGGAAGCGGAAACCACCGGCAGAGGAGCTGTTGCGGTCGCTTGGACGATCCGCCGCTGAATCTCCCGTGCTTCCCGAGCCGCTCGTGCCGCCCAACCGGGAAACCGAAGGAGCTCCCGAAGGTCCGAGAACGCGCCGTTCCAGTCCTCGGCCAGCATCCGGGCGTGCACGACCGCCAGGTGGTGGGCGGGCATCCGCGGCATCTGATCCCTTGCCTGAAGGGCGTAGCGAAGCCCCTGCTCGGCTCGATCATGCGGCGCGAACCCGGGTCTCATCAGGAGAACGGCGTAGCGGTAGGCTGTCCTCGCGCGCAGATCGCCGAGCCGCAATGCCAAGCCGAAGCCCTGCTCCGCACGGTCCTGTCTCCCGCGCACCAGGTCCAGTGCGGCCGCTGCTGCCTGGACCCGCGCCTGCTCCGGGAACATGCGGACGAGGTTGGACAGTGCCGCTTCGGACTCGTCGAGCATGCGGAGCGCCAGTCGCGCCTCTGCTTCGAATAGCGGGATCTCCCATCTTTCGGCGGGGCGAGCTTCGGCGAAGAACGGCGGGCTTCCCAGCGGAACCAGCCAATCGGGCCCCATGTCCCGGATTCCCGCCAGGTGAAGACGGAGCGTCGCGTCGAAGCCTTCGGGTCCGAGCTCGGATTGCATCGCCTCGGCGTCCTCGGGAGCAAGCTGCGCGAGGTCGGGGCGGTTGCTCGCCAGCCAGTGCACGAGGAGCCACGACTGGGCCTGGAACAGTTCCGCGTCCGTCACCGGGCTGTTGCGTTCCGCCGAGATGAGGTCGCTCCAAGGTATCCACGCCGAACGACCCAGCATCGCGACCAGGCCGGTGAGAGGATCAGCGTCCGTTCGCGGTTCCGTGCGACGCGCGACGTAGACGGCCCGGCCTTCGCTGAACCAGGGCGGCCATCCAGCATCATCCAGCTGGTGGGCGTACTCGTGCGCGAGGATCACCCTCGGGCCCGGAGGCTCGTGCCACGGTACGGCGACATAGTCGCGATCGATTCCCCTGATGGTAATTCCGCGCGTGCGTGATTCGGGCGGATCCCCGACGAGCGCGTGCAGTTCCACCCGGCGAGGAACGACCAGGACCTCAAGCCTTCCGTCCTCCTTGCGGGGAAGGCTCAGTCCGGCCTGTTCGAAGGCGAGACGGATCGCTTCCAGATCGCTTGCCGAAATCGCAGCGGCGCTGGAGTCCATGTCTGGTGACGCTTGCACGAGGACCCGGAAATGCGGGCTCTCGGCAACCCACCCGTCCTGCGCGGCCAAAACCGGCAGCAGGGCCAGTGAGCCGAGGACGCGCGCGAACGCGCGACAGAGCGTCGATCTCGCTCGATCCAGTCTCGGCATTGCGCCCCGCAAGTGCGGATGCCGACGATGTCCGTCGGCGTGCACTCATGAGAACACAGGGCCTTCGGCCCCCCCGGACTCGTGCCGGCCCGGTGGCGATCGACTCCGGTGCCCGCAGCTCAGCCCTTTGGCGCGCCTCTCGCCAGCCGCACCGACGTGGTTCGCGCTAGAAGGTAAGGCGCAGGCTGAACTGAAACTGGCGGGGGTCGAAGGCCGAGGCGAAGGAAAAGGCCTCGGTGACCGGTCCTCGCCGACCTGTCAGAGATGCGGGCAGATCGTCGATCGAAATGTCACCGACAATGCCGTTTACCGCCTTGAAGTTCGTCTTGTTCAGGAGATTGAAGCCCTCGCCCACGATCTGCAGCGCCATTCCTTCCCCGATCGTGAACGAACGTGCAAGGCGCATGTCGAATCCGAAAAAGCTCGGACCGGTTCCTGCGTTCCGACCGAGTCCCCACGGGCGGTGGGTGTCGGTGTGGCGATCCCCGATCGTGTCGAGTCCGGCGTTGAGGTTGAACGGCGCCCCCGACCGTGCCAGCAGGATGCCCGAAAACGTGAAGTCGGAAAGCAGGTTGTGTCCGAATCCGCGGCCTCTGGCTGCCTTCCACGGCGACTGCACCACGGCGTTCGCAACGAATCGGTGTCCCCGGTGGAAATGCGAGCGAGCGAGCTCGTTGCGGGCGTCCCATTGCAAGTGCGGCTCGAACGAGGAGTTGTAGTCGGTGACTTCATCGATGTGCTTGCTCCAGGTGTGGTGCGCCGAAAGCGTGAATTGCCGGGAGAACCGCTTCTTGAGCTGCACGATCATCGCGTGATAGTAGGAACGGCCCCAGCTTCCGTACACGTTGTCCTGGAGGATCAGGGGATTGTGGAACCCCACGATGGGCCTGCCGGCTTCGTTGGTTCCCGCCTGGTAGACGTTCAGGTCAAGAGGTCGAATGATATGGACACCGCGGTTGTAGTTGTAACCAACGGACAGTGCGTAGCCACCGACGTCCCTCTGGATCTCGAAACTGCCCTGCTGCGCATAGGGATTCACGGTATCTTCCGCAAGACGGAATCCGACCCGTAGCGGATAGCCGGGACCGGGCTCGATCCCGTGGATCGCCAGGTCCTCGCGCTGGATTCCCCGCTTCCCCAGCACGCCCCTGGCCTTGGCCGTCTGGTAGATTTCCGCCGACGTCAGAGGCCCGCCGGTGAGCGGGCTGTTGATGCCCGGCAGGCCTGTCAGCGGAATGAAGACCTGGTTGATCTGCTGCTGTTCCCCGAGAAGGTCGTTGACGTAAACGATCTGACCGTCGATCCGTGCGTAGAAGATCCCGTAGCCACCCCGCACGACGGTCTTGGGGTCCGGGCTCCAGGCGAACCCGCCCCGCGGCCCGATGTTGGTGTAGTCGCGGGGAAAGCGTGTTTTCAGCTCCAGTTCGTGGCGGACGCCTAGAGTCAGCAGAAACTTCGGCGTGATACGGATCGAGTCTTCGACGAAGTAGTTGATCCGGTTCGCCCATCCCTGCCAGTACGGGTTGCCGAAACCCTGCTGGTAGATGATCGGCAGCCCGAGAGCGAATGCCTGCAATGACGAGATCGGCAAGTCTAGGTTGCCTGCCAGGTGTCCGTGGCCAATCGCCCCGAGCAATGCCTTGACCGCAGTCGTTGTCCCCGGGCCAACTGCCCCGTCGACGACGTTCGAGAGCGGTATCGCCTCGCCGAAGACGAACCGGCCCCCGAAAAATGTCTCGGACCGCACGTCGTCGTGCAAGAAATTGAAGTCGGCTCCGAATTTCAGCGTCTGCCGGCCGGATACGCGAATCAGGTTCTGCCGCACCTGCAGGACACGCTCGGTGATTTCCGTCGGAAGGATGAAGTCCCTACCGAAGTTGCCGAACCCGTTGATGTCAATGGCCGGCCCGTCGGGATCAGTGGGAAGATTCCCTGACGCCAGACGAGAGTATCCCAGGCGCGTCTCGCTGACCCACTGGGGGCTGATCACGATCGTGTCCCCGAACGCCACGGAGTAGTCATCGCCCGGGGTGTCGTAGCCGCGATTCCGTGCGAGCAGCGCGCCGAACGACGTATTCTGGGCGTCCCGCTTGGTCCAGTTGGCGCGTCCGAACGTGTTGTGGCCGTCTCTCAGCGTGTGATCGACCCGCGCCACGAACTGCTGCCGTTCTTCCGAAAATGGAAAGACACCGCTGTTCTCCTCGAAGATGGAGATGACATCGGGGTAGTTGCCCGGGACGAGCGACACTGCAATCTGGCTCACCAGGGGCTGGATAGCCGTGGGCCCGGAGGCGGTGAGGGCATCGACCAGCGCCTGCTGCGGCTCCGGCAGGGAGGTGAGGAACGTCTTGTCCGCAAGGAGCGGGACGATCTGAGATTCGTGGCGGTCCAGCCGTTCGTAGGCGGCGAACATGAAGGTCTTGTTCCGCTTGATCGGTCCGCCTGCGGATGCACCGCTCTGCGCTCTTGTGTAAGCACTTCTCCCGGGATCGAAGTGGTTCCGAGCTTGGAATCGACGGTTCCTCAGGACACCGAACAGGGATCCGTGAAGCTCGTTCGTACCGCTCTTCGTGACTAGGTTGACCGCTCCGCCCGGGGCCCCGCCCTGTTCCGTCGAGAACGAGTTCCTGTTCACTTGGAACTCGTGGACCGCTTCCTGGCTGATCGTGGAGCGCACCGTGCCGGTATTGAAGCCGTTGTCCAGACCGTCGATCATGAATGTGTTGCCGCGCCCGTTGGTGCCTCCGATCCCCAGCCCGGAGGTGGGCGTGGCGGGTATGCGGCGATCCGTCGCGTTGGCCACGTAGTTGGCGTCAACGACGCCGGGCGTCAGGAGCGCCAGGTCGAGGTAGTCCCGACGGTTAATCGGAAGGTTCTGAATGCGAACGGAGTCGATGTGGTCCGATTGCTGTACCCGCTCCGGCTCGATCGCCGAGCGAGCGGACTCTGCCGTGACGACAACAAGCTCCTCGGTGGCGGCGAGGGCGAGCTGGGGCGATACCGTCGCATTCTCCCCCACCCGCACTTCTAGCCCCTCTATCGTCAGAGGCGCGAAATTCTCCGCTTCGATTCTCAGTGAGTAAATGCCCGGGTCCAGGTAGTTGAACGCGAACTCCCCGGTCTCCGATGTCAGGGTTTGGCGCTCGACACCCCGGTTATCCTCGACGACTCGCACTGTGGCGGCGGGAACCACCGCCATCGTTTCGTCGAAAACCGAGCCGCGGATGCCGCCGGTGTTGGTCTGGGCCTGGAGCGGGATAGCATCAATCAGCAGGAAAGCAAGCCCAATGCCGATTCCAACAGCGGCAGCTCGAGTTGAGAGAAAGATATTCACCAGTGCTGCCCCCCCTTGGTGACATGTGCTCGATTCTAGCAATGAACAGTGCATCCGTCTTGCCAATCCGCCCGCCCTGGCGTCACGGAGCCGGCACCGCACCCTCTGGTATTCTGGGACAGATGGCTCGTGTACCAATTTTTCTCGGTATTGTTCTGGGCCTGTCTCTAGCGGCTCAAGCCGAGCCGAGCCTGCGTGCGGATTCGAGTTCCCAGGCGATCCAGAACCGCCTGGCTGACGACGACCATCTTTCCCGCATGGAGGACAAGGCGATGGTGCAGCGCTGGGCGCGCCTGCAACTGCTGGTTCCGGTCAAGGAAAAGACGCGCGACTACTACCTTCACGCGGTGCCGTCGGACTACCAGTATCTGCGTCCGTGGGCAAACGTGTTCCTGCAGCGGATCAGCCGTCAGTTCCGCAGCCGTTTCGGCCGCCAGATGAGGGTGACCAGCCTGCTTCGTACCGTCAGCTATCAGAGATCTCTTGCCCGCCGGAACAGCAACGCGGCGCCGTGGACCGGTCCCAAGGCATCGGTTCATCTCACTGGTGCTTGCCTGGACATCTCGAAGAAGGGGATGACGCGATCGCAGCAGTCTTGGGTCCGCAACGTGCTATTCCAGTTGAGGCAGAAGGAATACCTTTACGCGATCGAGGAATTCCAACAGCCCACTTTCCACGTCCTAGTCCATCGCCGATACGAGGACTACGTGGCGCAGCGGACGGCCGCGTCGAAGAAATAGCGGCGCCAGAGGCTGCCGAGCGATGTCCGGCAAGAGCTCGGCCCGGCCCGCAGCCCTCGACGCCGTTCAGCTGCGGCTTGCGGTCGAAACTGCGGAGCAGACCTACCGGCGGGTCTTCCGAGAACTGAAACCTCGATCGGCAACGCCGGTCTTCGACGTGAGGTACCGCCGGTTCTCAAGTCTGCGAGCGAATGTCCGTTTCGAGGAAGAACCGGGCCGGATCCTTGTCAATCTGAGCGACCTGCTTCGCGACGCCCCCCCGGAGGCGAAAGATGGGCTCGCGACGGTCCTGCTCTGCAAGCTTTACGGGAAACCGATCCCGCGACGGGCGCGACAAGCGTACGACCGCTGGGCCAACAGCCCGGCGACCGAGCAGAAGATCTTCGCGATCACCAGGGAGCGCAAACGCAAACAAATGCTGCCTCCTGGCGGGCTAGTGCATGACCTTGACGCATTCTTCGACGACCTGAACGGGCGGTACTTCGGCGGGAAGCTGAGAAAGCCCGCGCTGGGCTGGAGTGTTCGGCCCTCCCGCAGGAGGCTGGGCCATTACGATCGAGCCCACGATGCAATCGTGATCAGCAGCATCTTCGACGATCTCAGCGTGCCGGAACTCGCGCTCGCATACGTCCTCTTCCACGAAATGCTGCATCTGAAGCACCCGGTCCGGCGGCGCGGAAGCCGGCGGCAGGTGCATACCCCGGAATTTCTCGCCGACGAACGCCGGTTCGACGGATATGACGAAGCCCAGTGCATGCTGCTGAACCTGTAGCTGCGGCCTGTGCCAGAATGATCCCACCATGAGCGTGCCCAGGCCGTCGAGGAGATTCTTCATGGGTGCCGGGCTTGCCGCCTCCGCAACGAGAGTGGCCGGGGCAGGCGGCCGGATCCGGGTCGGCGTCATCGGAGTTGGCAATATCGGCACGCGGCACCTGCAGCGACGCCTGCTGCCGATGATGCGGCAGGACGGAATCCTGGATGTCGTCGCCGCAAGCGACATCTACGACCGGGCGAAGTTCCGGGCGAGGGAGTTGATCGGCCTTTCCGACCGAGATGTCCATCATGCCTACGAGGACCTCCTGGCCCGGGACGATGTGGACGCCGTCGTGATCGCCACGCCCGACCATTGGCACGCGAGGATGGCGATCGACGCGATGCGAGCCGGGAAGGACGTGTATCTCGAGAAGCCGATGTCCCGGACCATCGCGGAGGCCCGGGCTATCGCGGCGGCTGCCCGCGAAACCGGCCGGATCCTGCAGGTCGGGAGCCAGTGGGTCTCCGATCCGGCATACAGGGAGGCTCGCGACATGATCCGGTCCGGGCTGACCGGTCCGGTCGTCATGGCGCAGTCAAGTTACTCGTCGAACCACGTTTCCGGGGTTTGGCAGTACCACGTCGACGAGGAGGCGGATCCCACGACGGTGGACTGGCAGCGATTCCTCGGCGGGGCACCCGAGCAGCCCTTCAGCGGCGAGCGGTTCTTCCGCTGGCGAAAGTACTGGGACTATTCTGGCGGGATCGGCACGGACTTCCTGTACCACCGGCTCAGCCCGCTCCTGTACGCGGTTGGCCCGCGGTTCCCCGAGCGGGTCAGCGGGCATGGCGGGATCTACCTGTTCCGCAACCGCGAGGTTCCGGACACTTACTCGACGACGATCGAATACTCGGACATGGTCATCAACTTGGTCGGCTCGTGTGGCTCCCAAGCCTCGAACGTGCTGCACGGCCCCGCCATTTTCGGCCAGCGTGCGTCGATCTCGATGTCGCCGGGCTTGGTCGAGGCTCTCCCGGAAGGAATCTACGCCGAGGAATTCCACCGTCGCACGGGAAAGGATCGAGTCCACATCGAGGTCGACAATCGGGACCAGCAGAAAGCTCGCACCGCACACATGCTGGACTTCTTCCATTGCGTCAGAAGCCGTCAGAAGCCGGTTTTCGACGCCTATTTCGGATACCAGGTGATGGTCGCGATCAAGCTCGGCGTGGATTCCTACCGGTCCGGAAAGCTCATGTGCTTCGACCCGGAGTCGGAGCGTGTCTTGGATCGTGCTCCGCCCCGGCACCCCGGATACGAGGGAGACGGGACCAATGATCCTGACGCGCCCGCTGCGTACAGAAAGCGCCCGGCGGCGTGAGCGGCCCCGACGTTCTACAAGGCTTTCTGCAGCGCTTCCCCGAAGGCGCCAACCTGCTTTTCCGCCGATTCCCTCTTGGGTTTCGCGCTACCGCCCGAGTTACGGCGGCGCACACCCTTGCGCTGGGCTTGCGGCCGGTCTCCCTTGGGATGAGCAGCCTTGGCCCGCAATAGCTTTCCATCAATAGGAGCCCGGTTGAAGCGACGAATGATGGCAACCATTTCCTCTTCGTTTGGCGCTTCGACGAAGGCATAACCCTTCGATTCCTGTGTCTCGAAGTCGCGGATGACGCGCACAGCGTCGCAGACGAGATCGCTGCTTTCGAGCCATGACTTGATATCGTCAGCCGTGACCCACGTCGGCAGATTGCCGAAAAAGATGTTGTGTCCCATATTGGGCGAAACTCTTCCTGTTCGATCTGTTGGTTGATCCCCTGTTCCGATCCCCGGGGTCGGGATGCGGAGCGCCCAGCTGCTCTGCGAAACCAAGCATACCACAGGGCTGGCCGCCGGGATTTTCGAGGCCGTTGCGGCCATGAAGCGGCGAGCTCCGCAGACGGCATCGTGCTTCCGCTGCGCCGGGAGCCGGCACGCGAGCGCGCCGGGACGACCTGCCGAAGGGACCTGATGACGGGCTGGGCCTTCGTCCAGGCATTGATTAAACCAGACCTGACGGCACGGTCGGCTTGTGTCGACGAGATGCTGAATTCCGTCGCCTCGACTGCCACGATTGGTGGCAGGTCCCGACTCGCTTATAGCCGGCCGAACCACTCTCGCAGCACTTCCATCGCGGGCTTGGCGAGCGGGCGGTGCGACGGATCGAACGGGCTTCCGCGACCGTGGCTCGGCCATTTCCACCAGAACATTCCGTTCACGCCGGGCTCTCGAGCGAAGCGCTCAAACCATGTCTGGTAGCAGAGGGCTTGCAGCTCGGGATCGAGCGCGGAGGCGTTCTCTTCCCAAGGCCTGGCCGCTGCGGTTGCGACAGCGGGAAAGCCCACTTCCGTAAACAGCAACGGCTTGGCAAAACGGGCTTGTATGGTCTTGATGGTTCGGCTCGCCCGCTCCATCTTGGCCGAGTCGGCCTCGGGCAATTCCCGAGGCCCGGCGATAGGAAAGTAGAAGTTCACGCCGATATAGTCCAGGTCGTCCCAGAATGCGATCCGAGCAAGCTCCGATTCCCAGTGCGCCGCATAGGTAAGGGGACCCTGGTAGATCCGTCGCACGTCTCTGATCAGGGTGCGCCACTCGTCTTCGTGGACCGTCAGTCCAGCCAGTTCATTGCCGATCGCGAGCACGTCAACTCGATGCATTTCCGCCAGCCGGGCGTAGTGCAGCATCCAGCGCGAATAGTCTCCGAACCAAGTCTCGAAACGCGGCTTGCTCTGAAACTCGATCGCGCCATGGAAGCGGCGTCCTGCCCAGAGATGCGGCTTCAGCATCACTCGCAGTCCCAGCTCGCGAGCACGGCGAGCGGCTCTGACGAGACGTGCATCTGTCTCGAGGGTCCGGAACCGGATCGAGGGCTCTTCTGGCGCCCCCGTGAACGCGTAAGGCACCAGGGCGACCGCATTCGATTCGAGATCGCGGATCTTGCCCAGCTCCCGACTGGCGGCAAGGCTGCCGTAACCGCCGCCTCGCATCTCGTGGGAGAACGATATTCCTTTCAAGTACGCGGGCGCGAGCCGGGGAGCAACCTCTGTCGCGAAGCGGACTTCGCACTTCGGGACGCAATCCTCGCAGAGGGCCATCGATTCGGGCAGGCGGCGCTTGTACAGTTTCTCGAGCACGCTACGACCGTGAAGGGCCACGGCATTCTCTACCCACGCCCCGCCGACGGCGTCGCGCACGAGGGGAGAGAGGAACCGACCGTCGACGGCGAAGACGGCATGGGCCGGGTAGCGCTGCTCCTCGCAAGCGACCCGCGAGCCGGCTTCGAGCAGGCTCTGATTCCGGAATTCGCCGATGGCATACCTCGCTAGGGCAAGCGCCATTGCGGCGGAGCCAGTTTCCCCCCATTCCCGTCGCATGGCCAGCAAGGGCTCGATCCTCGGGTCCTCGGGCTGGTTGCCTGCCGTGCCCATCGTCGCGGTGCCGGACAACGACTCCACGATGAAGCTGGTTGCGGGCGCCCGAGTTCCGGACACGTTAGCCAGGGCTCGCTCCGACGCGGAGACGTAAAGCGCGATGGGTGGTCCTTCTTTCGTGAGTCCAAGTCGTTCGCCGTACGTCTCCAAGCGCTGCTCTGCACCTGCCAGCCATAGGGCGCGCCTCTGCGCAGGGAACGCGGTTGCCTCGAACCGGCCCTGCCAATTCCTCGACGACTCCTCCGCCCATTCGACGCTGCGATCTGCGGTCGGGTCGGGGAAAGGCGCGACCCAGGCCAGAACACCCGCGGCGGCGGCGGCGGCAGCCAGGGCATTCGGCGGCGCTCGCCACGAGTGAGGCGGCCACGACGCGGCCAGCGCGGCTGCGACAGCAATGAAGGCGGGAATGTATCCAAGCCATGCGATTTCGGGAAAACGGAACTCGATGCGGGGCTCCGGACTAATCGCATACACCAGGCACGCCGGAACCGCGAGGGCGCTCAGCGGAGCGATGCCGGCTCGCCGCAATGCGGCCCGAAACAGCAGAACGATCCCCGCGGTCGCGACGACCGCCACGGCTTGCCGGACAGGCTGTGGTCCGGCGGGCATGCCGAGGCTCTGGACTAGGAGTTCCAGCGCGCTCCGCCGGAACCAGGCGTACCTGAGCAATTCGAGGCAGACCGGCGCCGCGAGCCCGACAGCGAGGCATGTCGCCAGGAGCGATTGCCCGCTCCCGAGACGGTGAGCGAGCCACAAGGCGGTCAGGAAGCCCACGAAGTGGGCGAGCAAGGTGCCGAACTCCTTGGCGGCATGGAGGAGCCAGGGCGCCTCGTTCGGCACAACGAGGTCCGGGCCGAACCTTCCATCCACCAGTTCCGCGCCGCCCGCCCCTGCGAGCGCCCACGCCAAGGCGCTTGGGATGGCCGCTGCGAGCCATTTCCCGACCAAGCACCCTCCGAGGCCCAGCACGCACCCGACCATTCGCTGCTTCCAGAACTCGAAAACACGGTGCATCGCCGGAAACCGCTATAATCCCCGACACTGTGCAACGGATTTCCCGTCGGGGCTTTCTGGGCGCAAGCGGCGCCTTGCCAATCAGTCTATGCGCCTCCCTGGCCGTCGCGGGACATCCCAAGGTCCGCTTGGCGGTCACGACCGACGAGATCGACGACGACCTCTCGGTAGCGCTTGAGTTTCTTGGGCGTCACGGATTGGGGCATTGCGAGATTCGCCAGCTCTGGGGCAAGTACAACACCTCGCTGCCGCTCGCAAGGATCCGGGAAGCCCGTTCGATGCTTGACGACGCCGGCATTCGGCTCGTGATCCTGGACACGTCGTTTTTCAAGGTCCCTCTTCCCGGGACCGACACGGTCGACGGTGCCGTAGCCACCAAGCGGCAGTGGGAGTTGCTCGAGCGGGCCTTCGAACGGGCTGACATTTTTGGCACCCGACTGATTCGAACGTTCGCGTTCACGTACGGGCGGAACGAGATGCCCAACAAGAGCGCCTACCCGCGCATCTACGACCTTGTCGAGGAGTCCGCCGAGCGTGCTCTCGCCGCCGGATTCCGGCTTGCCGTAGAAAACGTCGCCGGGAGCTACGTGGCGACTGCAGCGCAGTCGGCGGACCTGCTGAAAGCGGTGCGATCACCCGGGCTGGGCCTCACCTGGGACCCCAACAACTCAGCTCGGGCCGGCGATCCGGAACCGTTTCCTTCCGGCTACGAACTGCTCGATCCCAGTCGGATCTGGCACGTCCACCTGCGCGACTATCGCCGTCTCGAGGACGGAAAATTCGAATGGTGCGGCGTTGGGGACGGGGAGTTCGACCACGTTGGCCAGATGAGGGCGCTTCTGCGCGACGGCTACCAGGGCGTCTTTTCTTTGGAGACTCACTTTACTTTGGACGGCAGCAAAGCGGCGGCCAGTGAGCGCTCTGTAAAGGGGCTCCTGAAGGCGGTCCAGCAGCTGTAAATGAATTCTCGGACACGCGCGCGAACCTCGTCGCGCGGGGCTGCCAGCCAGGTGCTTTCAGGCGTTTGCTGTAGATCCGGGCTCGTCGCCAAGCGACGACCGGCGAGAGGATTTCCCGGGTGCAGCTGACCACCGCTGATTGGTTCATCGTGGGAGGGTTCCTCGCCCTGTCCCTCACGATCGGGCTGCGGGTTTCGAGGCTGGCCGGCAGCGATTTCGCGAGTTTCTTCCTGGCCGGGCGGCGACAGCCGTGGTGGCTGCTTGGCGTTTCGATGGTCGCGACGACCTTCTCCACCGACACGCCCAATCTGGTGGCCGACATCGTCCGGGGAAACGGTGTCCTCGGCAACTGGACTTGGTGGGCGTTCCTGTTGTCCGGCATGCTGACGGTGTTCCTCTACGCCAAGCTCTGGCGCCGGTCGGGCGTTTCGACGGACGTTGAGTTTTACGAAATCCGCTACTCGGGCCGTACAGCTGCGTTCCTTCGGGCATTCCGAGGCGTGTATCTCGGCCTCGTCTTCAACGTGCTGATCATGGCCGCGGTCACCTTGGCAGCGATCAAGATCGGCTCGGTGATGTTCGGCTGGAGTCCGGTCCAGACTGTTGTCGTCGCGGCGAGCGTAACGCTGGTCTACAGCGCGTTGGGGGGATTGCACGGGGTCTTGCTGACCGATCTCGCGCAGTTCGTCATGGCAATGATCGGTTCGGTTGCCGCCGCGGTACACATCGTGCGACTCCCGCAGGTCGGCGGCCTGGAAGGCCTGCTTTCGAATGCGGCCGTTCGCGACAAGATCGCGTTCTGGCCTTCATTCGAATCCATGGCATGGACCGACCTGGCACCGGTGTTCCTGATCCCCCTGCTAGTGCAGTGGTGGGCTGCCTACTACCCGGGCTCTGAGCCGGGCGGCGGTGGATACCTCGTCCAGCGCATGCTGTCCGCGAGGGACGAGAATCACGCGCTGGGAGCCACGTTGCTGTTCAACGTGCTGCATTATGCCGTGCGACCCTGGCCTTGGATCCTCGTTGCGCTGGCGTCGATGATCGTTTTTCCCGGCCTGGAGGACATCCAGCAGCGCTTCCCCCATGTGCCGGAAGACGTCGTGCGCAACGACCTGGCGTATCCGGCGATGCTGACGTTCCTTCCCGCCGGTTTGCTCGGATTGGTGGTCACTTCGCTGGCAGCCGCCTACATGTCCACAATGTCCACCTCCGTCAACTGGGGCTCGTCGATTCTGGTCAGCGACGTCTACCGGCGCTTCTTCCGCCCCGACGCGAGCGGGCGGCGGCTGGTGTGGGCCGGACGGCTCTTCACGGTCCTGCTCATGGCATTCGCGTGCACAGTCTCGCTGATCGTGGAGAGCGCGCTGGAAGTGTTCGGAATCCTGCTCCAGATCGGGGCAGGAACCGGCCTCTTGTATCTGCTCCGCTGGTTCTGGTGGAGAGTGAACGCCGCGACCGAAATCGTAGCGATGCTCGCCTCGTTTTCCGTCGCCCTGGCAATACCGTTCTTCGGGGGGAGTCTGGAGGCCTGGCAGCAGCTGCTCGTTGGAGTCGCCCTGACGACCCTGTGTTGGCTACCGTGCGCTTACCTGGCACCGCAGACCGACCAGGCTACGCTGATCGCGTTCTACCGAAGGATTCGGCCCGGCGGTCCTGGCTGGGCACCGGTGGCGAGGGTCGCGAAGCCGGTTGCGAGCGACCGACCCCGGTCGCTCGCCGTCCCGTTGCTCGCGTCACTCCTGGGATCTGCTGCGATATACGCGTTCCTATTCGCAACAGGCCACTTCCTGTATGGCCGCCTGGGGATGGCAGCACTGAGCGGAGCGATCGCGTGTGTTTCCGGTTTTTCGCTATGGCGAGTCTGGATCAATGGTGACGATCTGACCTGAACTAGCTTCCGGGCCATGCAGTTCCACAACGATGAAAGCGGTGAATTCTCGTTGCCACTCATAATTGCACTCGAGCTAGGGGCTTGGAGCTGGTCTTTGAAGGCGAAACAGTGCGAACGGGTCCGCTACGTGCCGTCGCCATCGCATGTTCGCATCGCTTGCGTGTGCGTCACCGGCCTTGTGAGAGATCACTCGTAACTGATAGAAGAAACAAATTCGGAAGATAGGTTCTCTTTGATATCGAATTCATGGAATATGCAAGACCCTCAATTATTTCATTCGTCGCGATCGTTTTTCAGTGGGTTAGATCGCAATTTGAGAATATTCGGATCCCCAATCGGGATGGATCGAGACATTGCGTACACTCTGACGGGAATGCTGTCCATACTGCCAACGAGCGATTGCAGGAAAGTGAGCCCTCCCTGTTCTTGCGTCCTTGCGCAAGTATCGCAGTAATACCAATTTCAGACGTCTTTAGACAAGAATCGTGACGATATGAGATTCACAGAAAACTACATGCTAGAATTAAATTCATGACTTTTTTCTCACACACTGATTTTTCACAAACTACGAATGTATTTCATGAGAGACGGCTTCCCGAGCCGGGCATGCTGGTGGGACAGGCAGCCTTGATCGACAAATTCGGGCTAGTTGTTCCATTACCCGAGACACTAACGGCCATCGGATCCCATCATCGAATCGTTTGCCGGGACGGATGGAGGATTGTGACTCCGCGCCATCAGCCGGAGGCCTCGCTCCAAGGGCATCTGACATTCGCGTTCAAGCACGAACGGCTCGACCTAGCGGTCCTCAAGCGCCTCTTTCTCACATTGGACACCGACGCGGTCGAGAGCATCGTGCGGGCCAAGCCGACTGGTGTCCATGCCAGACGCACTTGGTTCCTCTATGAGTGGCTGACCGGCCGCACTCTTGACGTTCCAGATTGCCTCGGAAGTATGAAATATGTGGCCGTCATGGACCGGAACAAGTATCTAACTGGCCACGGCACACGCAGCGCGCGGCATCGAGTCGTCAACAATCTACCAGGTACGCCCGACTTCTGCCCCGTGGTGGCGAGGACTCCGGTACTCAATCAGTATGTGGGACTGGATCTCGCGGATGCAGCTGCCCGAGTCATCGGTGCCATTCCGTCCGATCTGTTGTCTCGGGCAGCCGCATTCCTGCTGCTCGAGGACTCAAAGGCGAGTTACTCCATTGAGGGAGAGAATCCGCCGCGTAACCGCATCCAGCGATGGGGTCGTGCCATTGGTCAGGCAGGCAGGCACCCGCTCGATACGGAGGAGCTGTTGCGTCTCCAAGAGATTCTAATCGAAGACAAGCGATTCATTACGATGGGCTTGCGCCGGGAAGGCGGCTTTGTCGGAGAGCACGACCGACTGACACGCGAGCCGTTGCCAGTCCACATCAGCGCGAAGCCGGAGGATCTGGAGTCGCTCATTCACGGTATGATCGCCTTCGAGCGGGCCTCCGACCGACTCTTCGATCCGGTCATCGCCGCTGCAGCGTTGGCTTTCGGGTTCGTCTACGCCCATCCGTTCGTCGATGGCAACGGACGAATTCACAGATACCTGTTCCATCATGTCTTGGCACGCCAAGGCTTCGCTCCTCAAGGCGTGACCTTTCCGGTTTCGGCTGCGATGCTAGCTGACATTGACGGTTATCGGCGGACCTTGGAGAGCTATTCCCGTCGATTGATGCCCGTCATCGAATGGAAGCCTACTGATAGCGGCAACGTGGAGGTCCTCAACGACACCGCTGACTTCTACAGATTCTTCGATGCCACACCACACGCCGAGTACCTGTACAGATGCGTTCGTCGCACTGTCGAGAGCGACTTTCCAAGGGAGGCGGACTATCTGAAACGTCATGATGAAGCGTTGCGGCGAATCATGAACCGGGTCGAAATGCCCGACCGACTTGCGGCTCAATTCATGCTGTTCGTCTGCCAGAACCGAGGCACGCTGCCAATCCGACGCCGGAAGAGAGAGTTCGCGCCGCTAGCGGATCGAGAGGTCGATGATCTCGAGCGAATCGTCAAGGAGTCGTTCGATGGATTCGATGAACAGGCGAGGAATTCCTTGTCGCCTCCGCAGTCGTGAGCTTCTCAGAGAGTGTTCGCTAGACGATTGAACGGAGTTGCCTTGAGGGGAAGCACCTGCGCCGTGGCGACGAGGAAGGTCGACAATCCGTGGACTAGACCGGGATGCTGGACCGAATCGTCTTAATTTCCCCTGTGCTCATCTGTCCCACGGATCGCTGCAGAAAAGGGTAAAGAAGGACCCTCTCAAAGTCCTTGCGCACCGGGAAGCCTCGGATCCAGGACGCGTCGTTGGGCAGGAGCCCGGCAGACTTGATCAAGCGACGAGGGACTCCCATCCACGGGCTCCGCTGGAAGCTTGGAGGAGCGAGCCTGAGCGCGGCGCCTCGAAACGCCTGGACAGACTGAGTTCCCGATGGACGGGTTGCCGCCCGAATCACCTGGTCGTCCTGCCGCAAATACACACGGTTTCCGTGTTACACTGTTTTCGTGTAGTGTTCGGGGCGACATCGGTAATGAAGAACATCACGATCACCCTGCCCGAGGATCTGGCTCGGTGGCTTCGCGTCAAGGCAGCCGAACAGGACCGCAGCGTATCCCGATGGCTTGCCGAGTTGCTCGAGAGGATGCGGGTCAGCGAGGACCGCTACGAGGTTGCGATGCGACGCTACCTGGAAATCAGGCCGCGCAAGCTGGACTGGCCCGGCGGTCGCAGGCCGACACGCGAGGAGTTGCATGACCGGGCCGGTCTTCGTTGACACAAACGTTTTCGTCTACCGCCACGATTTGTCAGATCCGGCCAAGCAGAGGCTCGCCGAACGGTGGATCGAATGGCTGGCGATTACCCGGACAGGCCGTGTCAGCTTTCAGGTCCTGCAGGAATTGTTCGCGACCCTCACTTGGACGAGGGGCCCGAGATATCCGCCTTCCGAGGCGCGCGAGATCGTCGAGACACTCGCTGTGTGGAGACCGATTCAAACCGACCTCGCTCTCCTTCAGCGAGGATGGGCGATTCAGGAACGCTATCGGCTCTCTTGGTGGGACTCCCTCATCGTCGCTGCCGCTCAGGCGAGTGCTTGCCGAATCCTGTTGACAGAGGACTTGCAGGACGGGCAGGTCCTTGACGGGGTCCGGGTCGTCGATCCGTTCGCGTCGCCCGACCGAAATCCGCGAGAGGCCTTGGAAAGGGTTTCTTGAGACGTCCAGCAGTTGGCGCCGACTGCGCAATCCAGCCCGGCGTTGGATCGGAGTGTTCATGTCGCGCGAGTTCCGCGGGGCGGCGCAACGGGCGAATGGGCAGGCTTCTGCGGTGACCGCGACGGGATTGCGGATTGCGCGGGAGGCTTGGGCGGCCCGGCCCCGGGTTGCGGGACATCCAACGATGGATGTGCGGAACGCGAGAATCCCTGACCTTCGGTACCGACAGCCTCGCTCTTGACGCGCGGTCGCTGGTTCGGCAGCGGGTTGGGCGAGGCAGCTCAAGCTACGCTGGATTGAGGGGAATTGCGGCATTCGGCCAGTGCCGAGAGATTCAACCTACAATTGTCGAATTGCAATGTCGAATTGCTTCAAGCCTGCCCTCCTCGTGTGTGCGTCGATTGGTTTGGGGATTCCCGTCCTAGCTGCGGATCTCGCGAACCTTCCTCCACCGGTCAATCGGAAGATCGACTTCATGGAAGACGTCGATCCGATCTTCGTCCAGCACTGCTACATGTGCCACGGTGACGACGCCGCGATGAATGGCTACAGCCTTTGGCGCAGGAAGTCCGCGGTGCGCGGAGGGTATTCCGGCAAGGCGGCGATAGCCGCGCGCGATAGCGCGAACAGCCGCTTGATCCACTTGGTCGCGGGATTCGAGGAGAACCTGCTAATGCCTCCGACCGGAGGCAAGCTGAGCGACGAGCAGATCAGCATTCTCCGCGCATGGATCGATCAGGGCGCGGCGTTTGCCAGTAACCGTTTCGATGACAGTACGCGCAGCCAAGAGGAGCCGTGGCTGCATATGGACTACGGCCCGGTGATCTCGGCAAGTGTCACCGTCAGGGAGCCCGAGGATCCCCGCGCCGACAAGGAACCTAGCACCAACATCAGCTACAAGTCCCACGCCGTGATGCTGGCGAAGGAGCGTCGGGCCGGCGTGATATTCGATACCGAGCTGCTGCGAATGGCCGCAGGCTGGAACGGGCCGCAGTATGTTCTGACAGGAACGGTCTACGACTGGAAGCATGGGCCGCACCCCCATCTGGACGGCGACCCCGTGTTCGAGACGCCCGTGGCGCCCGGGTGGGCACGCGACGGAAGCTTCGCGGATCCCAGGCCAGAGGGCTTTGGACCCCTGCCGGCGGACTGGGCCAAGTACAAGGGCCGGTACATGTTTGGAGACAGGGTGGTGCTGCGCTACAGCGTCGGCGGAACCGATGTCTACGAGATGGCAGGCCTTCAGTCGGACTGGGGCGTCGAAGCGCTGACGCGAACGTTCGAGGTTGGGCCGACCCGTGAGGCGCTCGTGCTCGAAGTGGCGGCTTCAGACGGCTCCGAGGCGCGCCATCTGTCGCTCAGGAAGCTCGTTCCGGGGCAGGGGGCCGCGGTGGATCATCTGGTCCACCTCGGGCCGGAAACGGGGACCGTCGTCGGCGTCGCCGGCATTGCGAAGAAGGCGCGCTGGGATCTTTCCGCACCGGGCGAGGTGCGGCTCCGCGTTCCCCGGTCAGGCGAGGTGCAGCGGTTCACCGTCTACTATGCAAGCCTGCCGCCCGAGCGCCTTGGGCCTTTCGCCGGCGTCCTGCGCGAGGCTCCCCGGCCCGAGCGTCTCGAGCCGTACACGCGAGGCGGTCCCAGGACCTACAGGAAGCCAGTTGTCACCAAGGGCCGACTGGGCGACGGCCCGGGGCCATGGGCCGTAGACGAGATCTCGCTACCTTTCGAGAATCCATGGCAATCCTGGCTTCGCCCAACCGATTTCGCATTCTTCGACGACGACCGGGCGGCGGTCGCGACGTGGTCCGGTGACATCTGGATTGTCGACGGGGTTGACGACGACCTCGACGAGCTGACGTGGACCCGGCACGCGGTAGGTTTCCATATGCCGCAGGGTCTCGAGGTCGTCGATAGCAAAGTCTATGTCCTGGACAGGGACCAGATCACGGTCCTCCATGACCTGAACAGGGATGGCCAGGCCGACTACTACGAGAATTTCAACAACGATTTTCATGTCACGCACCATTTCCACGAGTTCACGTTCGATCTCGACCGGGACCGCGAGGGCAATTTCTACTTCGCGAAAGCCGCGCGCCACGCGCTCCCGGCCAACGTCAAGCACCATGGGGTGATCTTCAGGATGGATCCGGAGGGCAAGAACCTGGAGGTTGTCTGCACCGGATTCCGAGTGCCTAACGGCGTGGCGGTCGGCCCGAACGGAGAGATCACCACCTCGGACCAGGAAGGGCACTGGATCCCGTCGACGCGCGTCAACCTGTGCTCGCCGGGGAGCTTCCACGGGTACAAATGGGGTGGCAGCATTCCGGACATGGAGGGATACGACGACCCGATCACCTGGCTCCCGATCAGCGTCGACAATTCCGGAGCGGGCCAGGCGTGGATTGGGACTGACAAGTGGGGGCCGTTCAAGGGCCATCTGGTGCATTCCTCCTTCGGCCGCGGGAAGATCTTCCTGGTGCTCATGGAGAAAGTGGGCAACTCCGTGCAGGGAGGGGCGGTCGAGCTGCCGGTCGACTTCGACACGGGTCTCATGCGACCGGACTTCCGCGCAAGTGACGGCAACCTCTACCTGGTCGGTCTGTACGGCTGGGGTACCAAGCGCAAGGCCGTGGGCGGCTTCTATCGCGCGAGACACGTCGGGGGAAAGGTGCTCGTGCCCAGCGAGCTTCATGTCAGCCAGCAGGGAATCGACGTCTCCTTCCTGCACGAGCTGGATCCGGAAACGGCCGAGAATCCGGCCAACTACCACTTGAGGCGCTGGAACTACAAGTGGCTCAGCCGTTACGGCTCGGATAGGTGGCAGCTGGACGGCCAGCCGGGGGTCGAAGTGATGCCGGTCCGAAGCGTGCGGCTACTGCCCGACCGAAAGACCGTGCGGATCGAGGTCGATGACCTGCGGCGCGTGATGCAGATGATGACAAGCATCAGCATTCGAACCGCAGCCGGGGACCGAATCGATACCGAGATCAGCCATTCGATCCACGCGGTGCCCGAGGAGCCTGGCAAGGCCTTCGTTGCGGAGTACGAGTAGCGACGCGATTGTATTTGGGGCTTGTCCGCGGCGCAGTGCGTCCGGCACGCGGTCCTTCTGCCCGTGGCACTCATAGAAGCCCTGGTAGAATGGCTTTCCTGCCGGATGGATAGTCGCTGAACTGCGTCCGGTACCAATTGTGGTGGCTGAGCGCCCTAGGGACTAGGTTGGCTGCAGAGTACGCGAAGAACGCCAGTCCGGGCAGCGACCAGGTTGCCAGCGCCCAGCCGGCCCATTCCACGATCTCCCCCAGATAGTTGGGACAGGATACATATCGGAATGCACCGCCCCGCGGGATGGCATATCCCGCCTCGCCGGGTTTCCGCAGCCCGAGCAAGACGTTGTCCGAGCGAATGTTCAGGACCAGGCCCGCAAGAAACACCGCAAGCCCGGCCAGGAACCGGGGATCGCCCAGCCATTCGGGACCGTAGTCACCGAATTCCGAGATGAACCTGGCATTGACGTACGCATTGACCACGTTGAAGGCGAAGCCCGAGCCAATCACTAGGACCGGCATTTTCCTGCCCGCAGTCCGTGTGCGCAAGGAGTACACAAACGTCCGGTTGAGGTAGTGGCACTGCCACATCCCGAGGAGCAAGAGCGGTGCGGCCCCGAAAACGGCCGATCCGAAACAATAGACGTACAGGAAGAGTAGGGTCGATGGAAGTTCCATCACGACCCACCCGGCCCTGTTGGGGACATGGGGTCCCCAGCCTCTGCCGGAGTAGTGGCGGCCGTAGGGCGCCGCGAAAAAGCGGAGACTCACGAACGTTAGGGCGGCCGTTCCGAAGACTACACACACCAGCGCGTCATGGAATTCCTCCTCAGGCATGGTGGCGACCTACGTCCATGCAGCTATGCTCGCGATATCGAACCAGCGACGCGGACGCCAGTTCAGCCTACATTGCCCCGCCCGCCGCTGCTCCTTCCCGTCATCGAGCGCGTTTCCGCGCTGCTAGACTTGGGGCGATGAAATGGCGGATCTTGCCTTGCTTCCTCGTGATCGGAGCTGCAGTCGGCTTTGCGCAGCAGCGTGACTTCAAGCCCGACAGAGAGATCGTCTTCAAGAGCTTCGACAAGGATCCGCTCGAGCTCAACGTTTTCCTCCCGGAGGGCTGGAAGGCAAGTGACAAGCGCTCCGCGATCGTGTTCTTCTTCGGCGGCGGCTGGAGATCAGGCACGCCCGCGCAGTTCTTTTCGCAGAGCCGGTACCTGGCGTCTCGCGGAATGGTCGCGGTCAGCGCCCAGTACCGCACGAGCAACAGCCATGGCACGTCGCCGTTCGAATGCGTTGCCGACGGCAAGTCTGCGGTTCGCTGGATGCGGAAGCACGCGTCGGAGCTGGGAATCGACCCCGACCGGATCGCGGCGGGCGGGGGCTCGGCCGGAGGTCATGTGGCGGCGACGACGGGTGTGATCGACGGCCTGGATGAAAAGGGCGAGGATTTGTCGATCAGTTCGAAGCCGAATGCGCTTGTGCTATTCAATCCGGTCACCGATATCTCGGCGATCCAGCGGTGGGGCGACCGTGCGCTTGACGGGTCTCCGCTGCAGCACGTCGACCGCGGAGACCCTCCGACGATCGTGTTTCACGGAAGGGCCGACTCGACCGTTCCATTCGCGACGGCAGAGACATTCTGCGAGGCCATGCAAGACGCAGGGAATCGTTGCGAGCTGGTAGGCTTCGACGGCCGTCCCCACGGGTTCTTTAACTACACGCGAAGCCGCGTAGCGTATGCGAACACCGTTTGGCACATGGACCGGTTCCTGGCCTCGCTCGGCTACTTGGAAGGTGAGCCCACGGCAGGACGGCCGGGCGACCCGACTTGGTAGCGGCAGCTTGCCAGAGCGGACCCAATCCGCTGCTCGACGCCCTTGCAGCCCCTGTCTCCCCGGGGGGCCGGATGTGATGACGCTGATACGGCCGGCGATCTTGGGCCTGCTGGCGCTTGCGGGCATGTCGGCACAGCAGGAGTGGCCTCCGCAGCGCGAGGTTCCACAAGGACCGGCGGACGCCCTCTACTACAACGGCAAGATCGTCACGATGTGGCCGGAGCGCCCGGTCGTGGAATCCATGACGGTCGCCGCCGGCCGAATCCTGGATGTCGGAACCACGCAGCTTGTGGGGAGAAAGGCAGGTCCTCGAACCGTCCAGATCAATCTGCGAGGCAAGACGGTTGTGCCCGGACTGATCGACAGCCACGTCCATCCGATCAAGGCCGCCCTTGCCGAATCGGACGGAGAGATCCCTGTGCTGCGAAGTTTCAAAGACATTCGCGCGCACGTTCAGGATGCACTCGCGGGTAGAGCGGGGCTCGTGTTCGTTCCGAAGGTCTATTCGACCAGGCTGGAGGAAGGGCGCTATCCGAATCGCTGGGAGATTGACAGCTACTCCGAGGACCGGCCGGTGGTGCTGGACAACGGCTATGCCGCCGTGCTGAATTCCGCTGCCCTGCGTCTAGCGGGGATTACCGCCTCGACTCCGGACCCCGCGAACGGAAAACTCATTCGCGACGGCCAAGGCGTGCCGACCGGCCTTGTCATCGGAGCCCGCCAGCTTCTCAGCCCCCTGCTCGAAACTAGGATCTATAGCCACGAGGAGAATGTGACGGCCCTTGAGGCGATGCAGCGAGCCTACAGCCGAGCCGGGCTGACGAGCGTGATTGACCGCAGTCAGACACCGGCCGGCCTGCGGGCGTATCAGGAACTCTGGAGCAAGCGAGCCCTGCGCGTCCGCACTTACGCCACGCGGACCGTGAATGCCGAGCGGCCGCTTGACGAGGTGCTCGCGGAGATCGAAGGGCTGGGCCAGGTGACGGGCCACGGAGACGAGATGTTCCGAATCGGCTCGCTCAAGGTGATTCTCGATGGTGGCATCCTCCTTGGAACCGCGTACATGCGCGCGCCGTACGGCGAGAACACGCAGGTCTACGGGTTCGACGATCCCGGCTACAGGGGGGTGCTTCGCATCCGCCGCTCCAAGCTCCGACAGATCGTCAGCTTGGCCGCCAGGCTTGGCTGGCAGATGACGGCCCACACGGCGGGCGGCGGTTCGACGGACCTCCTGCTTGAAACGTACGAGGAAGTCAGCAGGGAGGTCGCGATCAGACACAGGAGGTTCACCCTGACTCACGCCAATCTTCTCAGCGGCGAGGCGATCCGGCGCGCTGCGAGGCTGGGTGTAGTGGTGGACATGCAGCCTGCTTGGTATCACTTCGACGGGCCAGCGCTGTCTCGCGTCCTCGGATCGGAACGGATGGCGAGCCTGCATCCCTACCGGTCGATCATTGATGCCGGCGTGGTCGTCGCGGGCGGATCGGACCACATGATCAAGTTCGATCCCAGGGAATCGATCAATCCGTATGACCCGTTCTTCGGGATGTGGGTCGCAGTAACCCGCATCGCCGCGGACGGTTCGGTGCACAACCCGGAACAACGCGTCTCCCGTGAGGAGGCCCTGCGCATGTGGACCTGGAACGCCGCGTATCTGTCGTTCGAAGAAGACGTCAAGGGATCGCTCGAGCCGGGCAAGTATGCGGACTTTGCGATTCTTGACCGAGACATTCTGCGGTGCCCGGTCGAGGATCTTCGCGAGACAAAGGTGCTGGAAACCGTGCTCGGCGGGAAAACGGTCTTCAGGACACGGTAGGGAACGGTGCGGCCCCCTTCTGCTAGTCCCCGCTGGCGGCGACCATCGGCTGGCTCTCCGACGGCTGGATCTGCAGCAGGACTTTCTGCGCGTCCTCCTCGGTAAAGTCCGCGACGCGCGAGGAAACGTTCATCGAGCAGAAGCTCGGGCCGCACATCGAACAGAACCTAGCCGACTTGTAGCCCTCTTCGGGAAGCGTCTCGTCATGCATGCTTCGTGCGGTTTCCGGGTCCAGGGCGAGCTCGAACTGGCGGTTCCAGTCGAATTCGAAGCGGGCCTTTGAAAGAGCATCGTCCCACGCCCTCGCCCCCGGCCTGTGGCGAGCAACGTCCGCAGCATGCGCCGCGATCTTGTAGGCGATCATCCCCTGCTTGACGTCGTCCTTGTTCGGCAGGCCCAAGTGTTCCTTCGGGGTGACGTAGCAGAGCATCGACGCCCCGTGCCAACCAATCATCGCCGCGCCGATGGCCGACGTGATGTGGTCGTACCCGGGGGCGATATCCGTGACCAAGGGGCCCAGCGTATAGAACGGTGCCTCGTAGCAGAGCTCGTTATTCTTGTCGACCTGCAGCTTGATCTCGTCCATGGGAATGTGGCCGGGGCCTTCGATCATTACCTGGACGTCGTACTCCCACGCTTTCTTCGTCAGCTCGCCGAGGGTCTCCAACTCCGCGAATTGCGCGGCATCCGACGCGTCGGCGATGGATCCTGGACGGAGGCCGTCTCCAAGCGAGAAGCTCACGTCGTATTTCTGGAAGATCCGGCAGATCTCGTCGAAATGGTCGTAGAGCATGTTCTGGCGGTGGTGTCGGACCATCCATTCCGCCAGCAGGGAGCCGCCCCGGCTCACGATGCCGGTGACCCGCTTCACCGCCATCGGGACGTACTGAATCAGCACGCCCGCGTGGATCGTCATGTAGTCCACGCCTTGCTCGGCCTGCTCCTCGATCACGTCTCGCATGATTGGCCAAGTGAGGTCCTCGATCCTGCCGTTGACCCTGGTCAAGGCCTCGTAGATCGGCACGGTCCCGATCGGCACAGGCGAATCGCGGATGATCGCTTCGCGGATCTTGGGAATGTCTCCGCCGGTGGACAGATCCATGACCGTATCCGCCCCGTAATGAACGGAATAGCGGAGCTTCTCGAGTTCCGCGCCGATGTCGGAAGTCGTCGCCGAATTGCCGATATTGGAATTGACCTTGCAGCGGGACGCCACCCCGATGCACATCGGCTCGAGGTTGGTGTGGCGGATGTTCGCGGGGATGATCATCCTTCCGCGAGCCACCTCGTCGCGGATCGTTTCGGCGGCCAACCGCTCGCGCTTGGCCACGTAGTCCATCTCCTCTGTGACGATTCCGCGGCGCGCATAGTGAATCTGCGTCCGCACCGAGTCTCCAAGGCGCTTGGCCACCCATTCCGATCTCATAGCGTTTCCTTTTTCACTCCCAGTCTGGCGAGCAGCCGTCATTATTATGTCATTGGAGCCCGCACGCGGCTAGGGTTGGCGATTCCCGGGCGCAGAAGTGCGCGAATCGAGCGCCTGGTCCACCAGCGGCGCTGGCTCACCACCAACTCCTGTCGAAAGATCCTGTGCACGAGGTTCCCCGCAGTCGCGTCGTGCCTGGCCGCTGCCGCGATTCTCTCTGCGATACCTCCCGGTCCACCACCGCTCTCCCTTCGTGACGTAGCGGGTGAGCCACGAGTAGTCTCGAACCAAACCGGCCAGCCCGTCATTCTGAATCTCCGGGCCACGTGGTGCGTTCCGTGCCGGGAGGAGATGCCCATGCTCGCTCGCTTGCTGGACCGTCATGCCGAAGAAGGCGTGGTGTTCATCAGGGCTTCGACAGGCGATACCAGCACAAGGAACCGAATCGAACCGTTCCTTGAAGAGCGCAGAATCTTGTTTCGGATCTGGACTCGTGCCACGGCGCAGGCCACGGAGCGCTTCGGGCTCTTGACGGCCCTTCCCGCAACTGCTGTCCTCGACCGCGCGGGGCGCATCGCTCTCCGGTTGCTGCGCCCCCCAGAAGCACCAGCGGCCTCGGCTATAGTGTTACCCATCCGACCGGTCTAGGCCGTTACCCATCGGCCCGGTCGCACACTAGTGCCGTCCTGACCTCTTTGACCGGGGAAAGGCCGCGCAATGAGCGGGGCAGACGGCAGCAACAAGAACAGGTTCGCCTTCACCGTGAGGACCATCCCTGGCATCTTGCGGCGAGCCTAAGTGCGCTCCACCCTGACTTACCGGATCACGCCTCGGTTGCAAGTGGGCGTTGAGTTCAACCCGCGCTCGACTTGGGAACGGGCCAATTCCCTGGTGAATTGGTTGCCGATACGAGAGGGATTGAAGACTCCCGCCGTGATTGTCGGCACGAGCTCGGACCGGATCGCCACTCCAGGCGGCCAGGGCTTCTATGCGACCGCGAGCAAGAACCTCAGGCGCGAGACGAGGTCTCCGATTGCCCCGTATTTGGGACTGGCCTACGGGACCTATCGGGAAAGGTTGCGTATGATCGGCGGCATCAAGGTGGGGTTCGCCAGGAGCTTCAGTTCGATGCTGATTTCGACGGAGTCCATGCCCACCCCCTGATCAATTTCAGGCACGGGCGGCATGTGTTCACGTTCCTGCTCGTGCGGAGCCGGCAGCCGGTGCTCAGCTACAGCGTTTCCATCTAGCAAAGCCCGGAGGGCTCGCCGTGTTGCTTTAACCAGGACTTTACAGGTTCCTGAGTGACGAGTCCGCCCGGGTTTCGTCTTTCCGTTCAGAAGCAGTTCGCGGCACCGCCCAGGCGGGGTTCTCCGCGAATCTCAACGAGCCAGGAGATCACCATGATTCATGCTAAGCGCGTCGCCTTCGGCGCTTTCCTCTTACTGGCGGTTTCGGCCGCTACGCATGCCCAAGACCGGGAGGGCCGTCGCGGACCGGGCGCCGGTGCGATCGAGGCGGCTCGCGACACGCTCGGACTTTCGGACGAGCAGATGGATAGTATCGGCGAGATTCGCCGGGCTCGGCCTCCCAGGGGCCAGAACCGGGAGGAGTCCCGGGCTTGGCGCGACGATCAGCGAGCGAAGCTTCAGGATGTCCTGACCGACGACCAGAAGTCAAAGCTGGCCGAACTGCAAGAGCAGCGCCAGACGATGCAGGCTCTCGCAGGAGCCGCCATCCTCGGCTTGGCCGAGATGGAGCGCCAGGGCCCCGGCCGGGACGGCCGGGCTCGCGGCTTCGGCGCCGACCGTTCGCGATTCGGGCCCGGGCCCGGATGGAACCCCCGGGGCCGCGGCCGATTCAACCGAGGCTTCGGTCGCCGGGGAGGCCGTTTTGGGCCAGGGGGAGGCTTCGACAGGGGCCCGTGGCAGAGCCAGCGGAATCGCGGCGGGCGCGGCTGGAACCGCGACTGAGCCGCCAAACGAGTCCCGGCCCCCTTCGCTGCGGGGGGCCGCCTGGACCGTACCTCCATCTGTGCAGCACCGGGCGGTCCCTCGGGGCCGCCCTTCCTGCTTCTGGGTGAGACCGGCCCGTCAGCTGACTCCCAGCGCTGCTAGCAAGGCAGACTTCATCGCGTTCTCGTCCGGCGACTGCCCGGTCCACATTTCGAACGCGATCACGCCCTGGTACACGAGCATCGAGAGCCCGTCAAGCGTTGGCAGGCCCCTCGCCCTCGCTGCCGCGAGAAGCCGGGTCTCTGGCGGGTTGAAAACGGCGTCTGCCACGAGCATGCCGCCCGGAGCCGATGACAGGTCGACGGCTGGCATGGAGTCGATATCCGGGAACAGCCCGATCGACGTCGCGTTGACCAGGAGATCGCTCGTATCGGGGACACCGAACGTACTTTGCCACTGCTCGAACCGGACCGATCCACCCGTCGCTGCGCGCAGGTCCGCGACCATTGACTCGCCCCGCTCTGTCGAGCGGTTCACCACCAGGAGGTCCGCTGCGCCAGCTAGCAGCAGCTCGGTTCCGATCGCGCGGGCGGCCCCTCCCGCGCCCAGCATCACGATGCGCTTTCCCGCCGGTTCCACACCTGCGTCGTTCCGGACACCGCGCAGGAATCCTTTCCCATCGGTGTTCTCGCCGATCTTCCTGCCGCCGTCGATACGCACCGTGTTGACGGCCCCGATCGCCCGGGCTTCCGGGGACAGCTCATCCAAGTGCTCGATCACCGCGACCTTGTGGGGGATCGTGAGGTTCATACCCCGCATCCCGAGCGCGTCGATCGCTTGCATGGCCGCACCCAGCTTGCGGGGCGGCACCTCGAAATTCAGGTACCGCCAGTTCAGACCCGCGGCCTGGAAACCGGCCTCCTGCATCACGCCTGTCGGGTTCTCGGCCACGGGTTGTCCAAAGACACCCACAACCTCGGCTTGGTAATTGGCTGGCATCCGGCCCAGTCTATCGCGGGGAGCGACGTCAGACGATCTCTTCGATCACCCTGCCGTGCACGAGCGTCAAGCGCTCCTCACGGCCCAGATGCGGGTACGTCAGCTTGTACTGGTCGAGGCCTAGCTGGTGCAGGATTGTCGTGTGGATGTCCCGGAAATGGTACGGCTTCTCGGTGGCACGCAACCCAATGGCATCCGTCGCTCCGACCGTCTGCCCTCCCTTGATGCCGCCGCCTGCCATCCACATGGTGAAGCCGAGATTGTGATGGTCCCGCCCGGCACTGCCGTCCCGCCTCGTCTCCGCCTCTGGCGAACGCCCGAACTCGCCCCCCCATAGCACCAATGTCTCGTCGAGCATGCCGCGCTGCTTGAGGTCCTTGAGCAATGCGGCCACGGGCTGGTCGGTCTGGGCGGCCATGCGCAGGTGATTCTCCTCAATGTCGTGGTGAGCGTCCCATTGCAGCCGTCCGGGCCCACCCCCCGAGACCACGGTCACGAAGCGCACACCCTGCTCCACGAGCCGACGGGCCAGCAAGCATCGCCGGCCGTAGTCGTGTGTGGGCTCGGTGCCGACACCGTACATTTGCAGGGTGGCATCCGACTCCCTTGACAAATCGAAGACTGCTGGCGCCTCGGTCTGCATCCGGAACGCGAGATCGTAGGTCCGGATCCGGGCATCGAACTCATCATTGGGCTCGTCGATCGCGGTGCGATTGAGCGCCTGGATCAGGTCCACTGTCTTGCGACGCTCCTCCAGGGTCACTCCGTCCGGGAGATCAAGATTCAGCACGGGTTTGTCGCCCGCCCTGAAGGTCGTCGGCTGGTAGACGGCCGGAAGGAACCCGTGCATGTACATCGGCTGGCCGGCCTCCAGCGCACCGTCCGGGTCTGGCATGACCACGTAGGAGGGGAGAGACTCCGCCTCGGCACCCAGTCCGTACACCACCCACGAGCCCATCGACGGAAAGCCCGGTACGATGCGTCCCGTCATCAGTTCGTATTGCGCCGCCGAATGCACCACCATGTCGCCGTGGCACGAACGCAGCACGGCGATATCGTCGATGCAGCCGGCAACGTGGGGCAGGAGATCCGACACCTCGATCCCGGATTCGCCGTACTTGCGAAATGTCCGCTTGGTTCCCAGCAGCTTGGCGTCCGGCTTGACGAACTGGTACTTCGCCTCGCCGAACTCCGCCGGCCGAGGCTGGCCGTGCAGCTGGTTGAGCAGCGGCTTCGGATCGAAGGTCTCGATATGGCTGGGACCGCCTGCCATGAACAGGAAGATCACGGCCTTGGCCTTCGGGTCCAGCCAGTGCGGCGGCTTGGGCGCGAGCGGATCCTCCCGCGAGGCGGCGCGCAGCTCCTGCTCGCCCGCCATCGCTTGGGCCGCCAGGTATCCCATGCCGCAGCAGGTGTCCCGCAGTAGCTCCCGACGCGTGCGCGCCCACTGCACATGCCTAGCCATCGTCTGCCGCCAGCCTCATTGTACAGAGGCGATTGATCCCGAATTCGGTTGGCGCCGGGTCCCCGTTACAATAAGGAGGCGCCGGATGCCAATTCTCGCCTCCCTGAATTCGCAGCAGCGCGAGGCGGTTGAGCACACCGAAGGCCCCCTGCTCATCCTGGCAGGGGCCGGTAGCGGCAAGACGAGGGTCGTCGTCAGCCGCATCGCACACCTGATTCTCCAGAGGGGCGTCGCGCCCGAGTCCATCCTCGGTGTCACGTTCACGAACAAGGCGGCCAGCGAGATGCGGGACCGGGTTGGACGCCTGCTGGGCGAAAACGGCCTGCCGGAGCGTTCGGCTCCCGCGATCTCGACCTTCCATTCCTTCTGCGTCCGCCTGCTGCGACGCCACGGCCAGTGCCTGTCGAAGATCCGACCGGGCTTCGCGACCAATTTCCTGATCTTCGACGACGGTGACCAGCTCGCCGTCGTCAAGACGGCCTGCAAGGAGATCGGGATGCGGGCGGAGGGACTCAACCCGAAGACCGTGCTCGGCGCGATCAGCCGGGCCAAGAACCGCAATGGCCGGATCACCCAGCTCCAGGGCAGGGATAGCGCGGAATCCTGGGTCCTGACCCGCGTCTTCGAGCTCTACCGAGACGCCCTGCTCGCCGCCAACGGCTTGGACTTTGACGACTTGCTGCTGGAGGCAGTCCGCTTGCTGGAGACCTTCGACGAGGTCCGCGAATCCCTGCAGGCTCGCTATCGCTACCTGCTAGTCGACGAGTTCCAAGACACCAACCGTCCACAGTACGAAATCGTTCGGCTGCTTGCCGGAACCCGCCGGAACGTCTGCGTGGTAGGTGACGAGGACCAGGCGATCTATTCATGGCGCGGCGCCGACATCGGCAATATCCTGGGATTCGAATCGGACTTCCCCTCTGCAAGAGTGATCCGTTTCGAGCAGAACTACCGCTCCACGCGCAGCATCCTGAGGGTGGCCACGGCGGTCGTGGAGCACAACAAGCAGCGGAAGGGAAAGCGGCTCTGGACCGACGGCCCGGAAGGCAGCCCTCCGGTCGTGTTCCGCGTCTCGGACGGACATGCCGAGGCGCGCTGCGTAGCGCGCGAGATCGGACGGCGCCTGGACGAGGACCCCGAGCTGCGGGTCGGAGTGCTGTACCGCACGAACGCGCAGTCGCGGCTGTTCGAGGAGGCGTTACACCACGAGGGCAGGGACTTCCTGCTCGTCGGCGGAGTCGCCTTCTACCAGCGAGCGGAAGTCAAGGACCTTCTCGCGTATCTGCGGGCAGCCGTCTCGCCGGACGACGCCGTGAGCCTGCGGCGCATCGTGAACGTCCCGGCGCGAGGCATCGGAAAAACCACCTTGGAACGGTTGGGCGAAATCGCGGTCGGCGAGGGGCTGTCCCTCTGGCGGGCGATCGGGGAAGCCGTGGACCGACGCCTTCTCGCCGCCCGCGCGCTGACAGCGCTCGACCGGTTCCGGCAGTTGATGGCGGAGTTGCGGGAACGAGTCGAGAACGAGGAGGTGGATGCCGTCCTCGAATGGGTGTTCGAGGAAACCGGATACCGGAGGATGCTGGAATCCGATGAGTCAGCCGAGGCGCGATCCAGGCTAGAGAACATTCACGAGCTGGTCGTCGCGGCGAGGGAAACGGTCGAACGCGACGGCTCGCTGGAGGACTTTCTTGACCACGCGGCGCTGGTAGCGGATTCAGACGGCATCGACCAGGCCGCTCGCATCCTGCTCATGACGCTGCATACCGCAAAGGGCTTGGAGTTTCCCGCTGTTGCGATGGTCGGGATGGAAGAGGAGCTGCTGCCTCACGCGCGCAGCCTCGCCGCAGGCGAGAGCGCGATCGAGGAGGAGCGCAGGCTTTGCTACGTGGGAATGACGCGCGCGCGCCGCCACCTCCTGCTGAGTTGCGCTGAAACGCGCCGGCAGTACGGCGGGGACAGTCCGGTGCGGATGCTTCCCTCCCGGTTCCTGAAGGAGATTCCGCCTGAATTGGTCGAAGATCGCTCGTCGCGGGTGTGGCAGCCTGGGGCCAGTCGCCACGCAGGCGAAGCCGCGGGGTCCTTCCCAGGCACGGGATCCGCCTCAGGGCCACGTCGCACAAGCCTTGTCGCGACCGCCGGAATTGAAACGCATGATTCCGTCGCCGCGGTCGCGGACTTCTTCCGGGAGAAGGGCATCTCTATGGACATGCCAGCAACGTCCCGGGCATCGACGGCGAGGCGATCCGCGATACGCGAGGGCGGCGCGTCCCCGGGGTTACGGCGGGAGGCGCCTAGGTTGGGCCAGGCGCTGAGAGAACTGCGCAAGCAGGGCCCGTTCGCGCGAGGGACTCGCGTGCGGCACAGCAAGTTCGGGATTGGGGTGGTGGAGCGTCGGGATGGGGAGGGTCCGAACGCTAAGCTCTCCGTCTACTTCAGGAACCACGGGATGAAGAGGCTCGTGGCGGGCTACGCCGATTTGCAGGAGCTCTGACGGGTCGACCACTGGGCTTCCGCATCTTCGCGGGCATCCTCGGCCGGCAGCGGGCCTTGGTTCAGGCCGTGGAAGACAATGCTGCCGATGGGCAGCGAATCATGCAGGGCCGTCCTGCGCGAGCCAATTGCGCAGGGCGGCTGCGATTTCGTCTCGTACCCTCCGGAACACCAACATGCGCTCCTCGTCGCTGCCTTGCGCCGCAGCTGGATCGTCGAAGCTCCAGTGAACCCGCCGGACCTGCTCGGGAAACGTAGGACAGTTGGACGCGGCCCGGTCGCACACGGTAATGACCGTGTCGATTCCGAAGCCGAGGTAGGAGTCGACGTGTTCCGACTTCTGGTCTGCGATGTCGATACCGAGCTCTTCCATTGCGGCAACAGCGCCGGAGCTTATCCCTTGAGGAGCTGTGCCGGCGGAATAGGCCTCTATCCGGTCGCCCGCCATGGATCGCAGCAACCCTTCCGCCATCTGGCTCCGGCAGGAGTTGCCGGTGCAGAGGAACAGGACGTTCGGCTTGACGCGTTCCGCCCCCGGTTCAGGCACCCGCGTTCACAGACCCGGCGATGGCTTCGTGTTGCGGAGGCTATTTAGTTCGGGAACGGCAAGCCTGGTGACGTCCGAGTCCGGAAATCGTTCGATTACGGATTCGAATGCCCTTATAGCCTCGTCGTTTCTCGTGCGCAGATTCTTGAGTGACATGCCCATCTTGTACAGAGAGTCCGGTGCCATCGGACTGAGCGGGTAACGTTTGTAGACCTGGTCGAACTGGCGCGCCGCCTCTTCGTAGTCGGCAGCGGAATAGTAGGTCTCAGCGAGGTAGTATTGCGCTTCCCCGGCCTTCGAATGGGTCGGGTACAGGGCCAGATAGTCCATGAATTGGCCACGGGCGTTGTCGAGATTTCCTCGCAAGTAGTCGCCCAAGCCCCCTTCGAAGATCGCCTCGCTCGCCTGCACGGCGGAAGCCTGGCCTTCCTCGCCCTCCTCTCCCTCGATCGGGGGTGGAAGCGTGGTCAGGTGCGTCTTGATGTCCCGCACGTCCGCTTGCAGCCGCTCGACCGCGGCTCCCATTTCCTCCACCGTTGCACGCAAGGCCCCGAACTGCTCGGTGAGGGAGTCGACCTTGGCTGTGGTGGACCTCTGAGGCTCCGTCAGGGCATCGTCGAGGGCCGCGAGGTTGCGCTCGATCACTGCCTGTCCGGCCGAGAGCTTGTCTTGCTTTTCCGCGCTCTGCTTGATCAGGGCTTCCAGGCCTGCCAGACGTTCGGAACCGGCGCGTTCGTTTTGACGCAGGATGTCCTGCAGCAGTGCCATGTCACGCTGGATCTGGATGAGCTCTTTCCTCTGGGCGTGGGCTGCGGGAAGCAGCGCGGCGCCGCAGAGAGCAACTATGGCGAGGGATCTAGTCGACACGATGTACCTCCAACACGGGCGTGCCCGACGGGTTCCCGCCCTACGAGAACAGACGCGCCGGGCGCTGCTTGCGTTCCTCGCGGAGACTGCATCCAATATTTCTCCGGCTTCCACGCATGAAAACCCGTCCGGCCACGCGGGCCGAACGGGTCCATTGATTGGAAGCGGAACTCATGCGCTGCTAGCGGAGCCGCAGATGGGCGCGACGGTTTCGCTGCCAGCAGCTTTCCTCCTCCTCGGTGCAGACCGGACGCTCCTCGCCCAGGCTGACCTTGGAAAGCTTGCTCGCGGGTACGCCGAGGTTGACCAAGAATTCCATGGCTGCCGTCGACCGCCGGTCGCCCAGAGCGAGGTTGTACTCGGTAGTTCCCCGCTCGTCGCAGTGCCCTTCGATCAGGAAAGCTGCTGTTGGGTAGTCCTCGAGCAGATTCTGGACGGCAGTCGCATTGCTTCGAAGCACGCTCGCAGCATCCGGGCGGATATCGCTCTTGTCGTAGTCGAAGAGCGCGTCCTGGATGTTGGCGGCGCCGAATGCCTCGGAGAGATCCGGCTTCGGCGGCGGCGGCGGCGGCGGCGGCGGCGGGGCGCGCACGGTCACCATGGCCGAGGCCGACGCAGTCTTGCCGTCCGCGTTCTTCACCGTGATCGTGTACTCGGTCGAACGCGTCGGGAAGACTTCGCGGTTTCCGCTCGTCGCGACCGCACCGATGCCTTGGTTCAGCTCGGCACTCGCCGCGTTCGAGGAACTCCACGTCAGCGTGGCGGAGTTGCCACGTTCGATCGAACTCGGCTCTGCCGTGATGCTGACACTGGGTGCCGGAGCCTCCGGCGGCGGCGGGGGGGGTGGTGGTGGTGGCGGCGGCGGGGCTTCCTTCTTGCAGCCGAACGCGAATAGCGTGAGAAAGATTCCGGCCGCGATCAGAATAATGCTCTGCTTTGATCGCATGTGAACTACTTCTCCTCCATCTTCGTCGCCGCAGAAACGCGGAGACTCCAGACACAATATCGTATCCCAAACAGGATACCGCAACCACCCTGCTGCAAGAATGCGGCTTTTTGCAAAAACCCTAGCGGGCAGCCCAGACCGGAGACTCGTTCAGCCCCCGGCTGGTCAGTTGCTTGATCTGCGTCCCGTCCGCCCGCATCGACCAAATCTGCGTGCTCCCCATGCGATCGGAGGCGAAGACAATGTGCGTCCCGCTCGGCGAGAACGTCGGGTGCTCGTTGCGTCCACGGCTGTGTGTGAGCTGTGTGTACCTCGAACTCGCCACGTCCACGAGGAAGATGTTGTAGTTGCCGATCTCGTAGCCCCTGGTCCAGGCAAAGGCCAGGCGCTCTCCGGTCGGGTCCCAACCTGGCTGCACCGCATCCCCGCCACCACCCGAGATGCGCCGCCGGTTCGCGCCGTCTCTGTCCATGAGATAGATCTGCGGCTGGCCGGTCGTATCCGAAACGAAGGCGATCTGCGCCCCGGTCCGGGGATTTACCGTCGGATCGACGTCGATGGAATTCGAGTAGGAGATCCTGCGCAAGTTCGCGCCGTCGAGATCCGCGCGATAGATCTGGCTCCGCCCCGTAGGCGAGGATGCAAAATAGATAGCGCTGCCGTCCGGTGAAAAGCTCGGTGTCGTATTCAGGGAGGCTTCCTGGTTATAGAACTGCAGGCGGCGTCCCGTCTCGAGCGAATGCAGGTAGATCTTGGGAATGCCTTCCAGGAACGTCGTAAAGGCGACGCGCTTTCCGTCGGGCGAGATCGCCGGCGTCAGGCTCAGATTGCGGTAGTTCGTAATCCGCTGCTTGTTCCGCCCGTCGTAATCCATCGCCCAGATCTCCTTGCGGTCGTCGTCGTCGTCTCGATGCACGTAGTAGATCCTTGTCCCGGCCAGTCCGTCGCCGAGGCCGAGATTCCTGAGGATGTCGCGGGCGAACTCGAAGGCCATCCCGCGCGCGCCCGTGCCAGTTGCCTCGCTGTAGTAGCGCTTGCCGAAGACATACGACGCCTCGGTCGAGTCCTGAGTCACGTCGGAAACGTACCCCGAAAGCATCAGGCGCCCGTCCGCATCGTTGATCTGTCCGTAGGCAAGGTAGCGGGCCATGACGGGCGTTTCTTCCCAGCCTCCCAGCCAAAGACCACGGGCCCCGGGATCCTTCGGCATTCTCTTCTCGTCGGTGCGCAGGTCTCGCGGCTCGCGAGGCGAGCTGCGGGGATAGAAGCTGCGGGGCACGAGCTCAAGCCGGCCAGACGCGTCAAGCGCCTTCCAGAGCTCGTCGTTGAATCGGTCGATCGCAGCTGCGGCGCCGATCGGCCCTCGGATCTCCGGTACAGCGATGCGCGGGTCGCGAGCCTCGTCCGTGAGCTCGATGACCGCGTCGGGCTGTCTCTGGGCCGCCAGCAGCAATGCGGCCCCGAGCAGCAGTCCGAGGCAACGAGTCAAGCGGTGATTCATGGTGTTTCCCTTTCGCAAGTGATTCGAGGCAGACGCATCAGTCGAGCCGGAAGTGCATTTCGATGACGACCGAGCGCCGACCCAGCCCGGCGGGCAGGGGCCGCACAGGACTGGCGTTGGTGATTGCCCGGACCGCGGAATAGTCGAGAGACCGGTTCCCGCTGGACTCCGAAATGGCGACTTGGTTGATCTGGCCACTGCGCTGGATGACAAATGAGGTGATGACGGGCTTGGACGAGCCTCCCGCGACCTGGCCGAGCGACTTGCGCCATTGCTCTCCGATTGCCCGCTGCAGGATCTGCGCGTACCAGCCGAACCGGTTGCCGAACGGACCGCCCTTCTGGCCTCCGAAGCCAAGGGCGCCTCCGGGCGCAGCACGGTAGAGATCGCTGCTTAGCGTGGCGCCTTGGGAGGAGCGCAGCTCGTTCATCTCCGACTCTCCAGCGCTCCGCTGCCCGACAGCCCGTTCCTGCTGCTGGTCGGCTTGCCGGCGCTTGGTGTCCGGCACCGGGGCCGGCGGCGCCTCCGCGGGAATTGGTTCGGGCGCTTCGATTTCCGTCGATCGCCGGAACCCCGGGGGAGCCGGCACGTCGTGCCGGCTTGGATTCGCCACCGGGTTGGGAGTGTCCGCCCGAGCGATGTTGATCGGTACGGTGCTGACGGAGACGATGCCTCCGCCGCCGGCGGCGTCGGGCGATCCGAGATTGATGGTCGGGTTGAGGAAGCCCCAGACCACGGACGCAAGTAGCAGGGCTCCGTGGCACGACATCGAGACCACCAGCGGGCCTCGAAGCCGTTCCTCGTCTTCCGGGGTTCCGCGAACCTGCCTCATTGCTGGCTCCGGCGTTTAGCGGCGAGCTCTCGGATCCCTCGAAAGGGGCTTGGTGACGACATTCACGTTCACCTTGTTCACCCCGCATTCTGCGATCACCGGCGCGACGATTTCCCAAGGCGTGCTCCGGTGGGCCCTCAGGTAGATCCCGGGCTCGTCCGGGTTCTTCTCCATGGCAAGTTCCGCGATGTCGTAGACGCTCACCGGCTCGTCCCCGAAAAAGAGCTCTCCCTTCGAGGTGATGTTCACATACGCGAAATCCCGGTCCGTGACCGAAACCTCCCGCGTGCGCGGCACGTCGATCTCGAGACCGAATTCGACCACGCCCGCCGTGATCATGAAGATGATCAGCAGCACCAACACCACGTCCACGAAGGGCGTGACGTTGATTTCGGCGATCTGGTCGTCCCCGGAATCATGGTTGCTTCCTCGCAGCGCCATCTTGTGCTCCGTAGTCTCTCTCCGCCAGGTTGAAGAACTCTAATCCAAAGTCTTGCATGCGCGAGCGGATTTCTCGCAGCTTTCCCGCGTAGATGTTGTAGAAAACCAGTGCAGGAATCGCTGCGAACAGGCCGAGCGCAGTTGCCAGCAGTGCCTCGGCAATTCCTGGGGCCACCGCCCGCAGCGTCGCGCCACTGGACTGGCCGAGGCCGCGGAATGCTTCCAGCACGCCCCAGACGGTGCCGAAGAGCCCGATGAACGGCGCGGCCGAAGCCGTCGTCGCCAACCAGCCCAGGTTCCGCTGCAGTCTCGAGGTTTCCTCGCTGACAGCGAGCGCCAGGGACCGCTCGACTGAAGCAGTGTTGCGAATCCGCCCGTGAGTGTTGACCTGCCGGGCCACCTCGGCGTAGCCGTAGTCAAAGACAGTCACCAGCGGGGAGGGTCTGTAACGTTCGCTGGCGGCGTTGATTTCTGCCAGCGAACCGACGCGTCGGAACGCTCGCCGAAAGGAGTTGTTGGTGCGTGCCGATCTGTAGAGCAGCCTGTGCTTCGAGTATGCCAGCGCCCAAGACAGCACCGACATGACCGCCAGGATCGCGAACACCACGATTCCGACAGGGCCGACTTCCAGCAACAGGCTGAAGAGCGTCGACTGGTCGACGGCCGCAGCGACCTCCTCGGCCGCAGTAGGGTCGACCTCGGCTGCCTCCTCGGCGACGGCCTGCAGCAGAAAAGCAATCGGTAGCGGTGATGGCAAGACGTATTCTGAATACGCGGATTCCGGATCAGCTCAGACGCGTCCGTTCTCCGCTAATATACTACCTTCATACTATACGTTGTTGCACCTGCTGAGGTGTACACGTTCAGGCGGGTCGCGGTTGGAGAAGGATCGCCCGTGCCAATCTCTCGGGAACTGCTTCACAGAATCCCGACGCACCCCAGGCTGCCCCCGCTATCCTAGGGCGTGTCGCCGCTTGCGACCGCTCCGGACCGGGTCTCCGTGCATCTCCAGGCCGGGTCTTCGCGACTGTTCGCGGCCCCGGCTGCGCCGAGCCATGCTGCAGGAACTTGACATCCAGGGCTACGCCGTCGTTGACCGCCTGCGAGTGGCCTTCCGGCCGGGACTAAACCTACTGACCGGGGAAACCGGCAGCGGCAAGTCGATCGTGGTCGACTCCCTCGCTCTGCTGTTCGGTAGTCGAGCAAGTGCCGACGTCGTGCGCTCCGGTGCTCGCCGGGCTAGGGTTTCGGGACGGTTCGACATGCCGCTTGAAGAGCCCGCGTGCGCAAGACTCACGGACTCGGGCATCGATTGCGACGGCAGCGAGCTGATTGTGGAACGCCAGGTCCTGGCGGGAGGGAAGAGCCGAGCCTATATCAACGGGTCGCCAGCCACCTTGGGGCTGTTGCGGGACCTGGCCCCCTTTCTCGGCGACATTCACGGACAGCATGAGCAGCAGACGCTCCTCTCCCCCCCTCAACAGCTCGGGCTGCTGGACGCCTTTGCCGGCAATGGCCGCAAGACTGCCGCCCTGCGGGCCGTGCATGCCCGGTGGCGCTCGGCCGGAGCCGCACTCGAGCGCCTGGAGGGCGGCGAGCAGGTACGTCTGCAGCGCATTGACCTGCTGAAATACCAGATCAGGGAGATCCGGGACGCAGGGGTCGTGGAGGGCGAGGACGTCGAGCTCGGCCGGGACCGCGACCGGCTCGCCAACGCCGAGAGACTCCGCGATAGCGGATTCAGCGCCTACGACGCCCTCTACGATTCCGCCGCTTCGGCGTCTTCGCAGATCAAGTCGGCCGCCTCCTCGCTCACTTCAGTCGCAGCCTTCGACGAGCGTCTCGAACGGTTCGCAGACAGTCTGGAGGACGCCCGGAGCATCGTGGACGACGTTGCTTTCGACGTGAGGGCCTATTTGGAGAGCGTCGAGGCGAATCCCGAAAGGCAGGAAGAGGTCGAGGCAAGGCTCGCGCTGCTCGAGAAGCTGAAGCGCAAGTACGGACCGTCGCTCGGCCAGGTTCTCGACTACGCCGCCAGCTCGGAAAAGGAGCTTGCCGCATTGGACCGAACCGATCTGGAGATCGAGCGCCTGCAGCGGGAACTGGACGCGGCCGCTACGGACTACACCAAGCGATCTTCGCAGCTTTCGCGGAGCCGGAAGCGTGCCGCCGAGGACCTTTCGGTCCGGACCGAATCCGAGCTCCGCGAGCTCGCCCTGGGAGGGGCGAAGTTCTCGATCGAGTTCAAGCAGACGCGCTTGTGGGGCGCGAGCGGTGTGGACAGGGTTGCGCTCGTATTCTCGGCCAATCCCGGTCAACCCCCTGCACCGATCGGACAAGTGGCATCCGGTGGTGAGCTGTCGAGGGTAGCCCTCGCACTGAAGACCTGCCTCGAGGGCCGGGCGACTGACAGCTCGGACCGCCGAACACTGGTATTCGACGAGATCGACACCGGCGTGGGCGGGGGCGTCGCCGAGGCCATAGGCCGGAGGCTCAAGCAGCTCTCCGCGCGGAGCCAGATCCTTTGCGTGACTCACCTCCCTCAGATCGCCCGCTTCGCCGACGCTCATTTCCATGTCGCCAAGTCGGACGAGGCAGGCCGCACGGCTGCCACGGTTGCGGAGCTCACGGAAGCGCAGCGGGTCGAGGAACTGGCCCGCATGCTCTCCGGAGCCGAGGTGACCCCTGCCGCGATGGAGAATGCCAAGCAGCTCCTGCGGTCGCGCTAGTGGAGTGGGCGGCCTGACGGCCGAACATTCCAACGGCGTGGCAGCGGTCTGGAACTAGTTGCGGACGACCCAGATCGGAGACGACCAGGCGATCTCGTCGTTGGTCTGGATCGCCCGCACGTAGTAGAAGTTGTCGCCGGCTTCGGGCTCCCTGTCCGTGAATTCGAATTCCGTGTCCTTCTGGTCCGGATTCACTGTGTAGATGACCTCGTTGTTGCGGACCAGAGCGACTTCCTCGACGATGTCCGTGCCAAGGATCCGTGCCCGGATCGCCGGCACTGCCCCCTCGGTGCTGATTTCGTCTCCCATGAAGGCGTTGCCGATCCGGAAGTCCACGATGATGTTGTCGGTAGCCGCATACGTGTGCCGTCGCCGGATGGCGTCGGCCACGCTTCCCCGTGTCGCACTCTCGGCGTAGACCATTGCGTACGACATGTGCGTCGACAAGTGATCGGAGCTGGCGATCACTCCTAGCCGGTAGCCCTTGTTCCAGGCCGCGGCGACCATGCCGTCCGGGTGGATCTCCTCGAGCATCGCTGAGCCAGCTGAAGGGTAGTCGTCGCCCTTGTCCGCAAACGGGCACCCGATACATTCGTAGCTGTAGCGGTCGCCCTGGAAGATCTCCACCACGGGTTCCAGTTCGGGGTCGTTGTCGCGCCAGTCGGTCCCCATCGTCGTGGCCGAAGTGTGGGAGATCGCGAGGCCGCCGGTCCGCCGGATCTCCTCGTACAGCATCTTGGTGTCGCCCTCGATCACCGCGCCGATCCCGTTGTGGCGCTGCATGTATTCCTCAGGCTTGACAAAAAAGGGCACGTTCTGGATGCCGCGCTTGGTATGGAAAACGTTCCGGTGCCCGTTCGGGTAGCGCACCGAGCGCTCGTACCCGAACAGCGAGGCGTATCCCTCGGTCTGGAACAGATCGGCGGCCTTTTCCGTCAGCCACCACCAGTAGGAGCGGTCACCACCGTACTGGTGGTCCGAGATGAATCCCCAGTCCATCGCTGCGGCATCCAGCATGTATCGGTAGAAGTCAAGGATCGAGCCGTCGGGCGACCCGCGGAGGTCCATGGAGAGTTCCGTGTGCCGGTGGGTGTCGCCTCGAAGGATGCGGAGCTGCTTGCCGCCGACGCGCACCCTGTAGTGCCGGATGCGCTGCACGTCCTGGGTCTCGTTCGGATGCGCGGCAGGCCGTGACGGCACCGTCGGCTTTCGCTCGCTGAGTTTCGGCTGCGACGCCCCAACGCCCGGTTCGTAGCGAGCGGCGTAAACGTTCTCGATCACCGTCTCCTCGGGTAGATTCACCATGACCGAGAAGGTCGGGTGCCCGTCGCGCGGCCAGGCGATCCAAAGCCCGTTTCCGGCTGGAGCAGTGGCCGCGAACATGCTCGAGCGTCCCCGGCTGTAGGGAACCATGGCGGGCGGGGCCCAGCCTTCCTCGGTGAGGGTGGAAACGAAGAACCGCCAGTAGTCCGCGCGTGTGCGCCCCTGGCGGTTTCGCACAAGCAGATGCAGGCGATCCTGGTCGTCGATCGCCAGTCTTCCGTAGTGATGCAGCTGGCCGCTCTCCGGCGTGTAGATCTTGTCGCCCCGCTCGATCTCGAACGGGGCCGCCATGCCCAGCCGGCGATCGCCTTCGTAGGCAACGACTTCCACGCCTCGCAAATCGTAGATCGGATAGCCTGGAGCCGTCCCCACGGGATCGAGACGTCCCTGGTCTTTCGCCCAGTTGACCCGGCCGGCCTCGTAACTGACCCAGACCCTGTCGCGGCTGTCAACGGCCAGGTCGGGCCGTGCTTCCAATCTCTCGGTGGCAGCGACGTCGAGGATCGGTCCCGGCCGGCCGCGGGCGATCCGGCGCATCAGCACGTCGTATCGCCCCTTGTCGTAGGTGTCCCACGCCACGATCGCAGTTCCCTGGGAATCGACGGCCACCGCCGGCTCCCAGTCGTTTCTCGGGCTGTCGCTGACCAGGATCTCCCCCTTCCAGGAGCCGTCGCCGTAGGCCATGTAGTAGACGTCAGACTGCTTGCCGCGGAACGCCTGCCAGACCACATGGATCCTGCCGTCGCGGAACGCGACATCGTGATCGAAGTCGGACTGAGGCGCGCTCGTCAGGCGCTGCAACGCCCCGAAAGTCGTGCCGTCGTACCACCGAGCGTACAGGTCAAAGTTGCCCTCGATCTGCTGGGACCAAATGATCCAGACGCGATCCTCCCCGTCGAACGCGAGTCGCGGCTTCCAGACATCGCCGCTCACGCCCGGAACTTGCGTCCATGTCCCCCATCGCAGCTCCTCGTTGTCATAGCGGGCCAGCCGGACTTCGTCCCGGTAGCCGTCGAAGCTGGCCCAGCACATCCATACAACCGAACGGTCGCTCGGGCTTGTGACGATGTCCGGGAAATCATCCGAGCGCGAGTCTTCGGTGAGCCGCATTGCGCCCACGATGCGCGGGTCCAGCGGCGGCTCCGGCTCCGGATCCCGGGGATCCATGAAGGATTCGGAGGCACCGAGGTCCGGGATGTTCTTCCGAGCGACCTCGTGCTGGGCCGGGGCATCCGGCCGCAGACGGCCCGGCTGGGCGTCGTTCGGCTGGCCGAAGGCCGTCGCCAGGGTGCAAAGGGCAAGGCTACACCAGAGCATCGCAGCGAGCGTCGGCCGATATGGAACGAGGGAATGGAATGGACGGGCGACGGTCATGGAACGGACAGGCCTCCTGGCCGCGGAACCGGCAACTGGGTCCGGTGGGGACGGGAGGATTCTACCGAATTCTCGGTCTTGCCTTGGCACGTTCGCTTGATTCCGCGCATGTCGCAGAATGAAGGCTGGTGCGGCCAGGGCCTTCCCATGCATCTTGACCCGATCCTCTCCATCGCGCGGCAGGCCGGTGAAGCCATCATGAACGTGTACTCGCGTCGCTTCAGCGTGCGACGGAAGGATGACAACTCGCCTCTCACCGAGGCTGATACCGCCGCTCACCAGGTCATCGAGAGGCGCTTGCGTTCCGAGTTCCCGGAGATTCCCGTTCTCTCGGAAGAGGGGGCCGAGATCGCTCCCTACGCGGTGCGCCGGGACTGGGAGCGCTACTGGCTGGTCGACCCGCTGGACGGAACCAAGGAATTCGTCAAGCGCAACGGCCAGTTCACCGTTAACATCGCCCTGATGGAGCGCGGCCGCCCTGCCGCCGGTGTGGTCTACGCGCCCGCCCGCGGCTGGATGTACTGGGGCTCGGCCGGGTCCGGCGCGTTCAAGGCCGAGGCGCAGGGACGGGCGACTCCGATTCGATGCTCCGAGATGCCTGCGTCCGGAACGCTCAGGATTGTCGGCAGCAGCTCGCATCTTTCGCCCGCGACGCGTTCGTACATCGACGGGCTGAGGTCTCGTTTCAGTGAAATCGCGTTTGTGGCAATGGGCAGCTCTCTGAAGATTTGCCTAGTCGCCGAAGGGACGGCCGATCTGTATCCCCGCCTGGCTCCCACCATGGAGTGGGACACCGCCGCGGCACACGCGATCCTCAACGCCGCGGGCGGCAGGCTGCTCAAGCACGGCACTGATCGCGAGTTGCGGTACAACAAGGAGGATCTGCTGAACGGTTGGTTCGTCGCGCAAGCCTCGCGTGCGGGAGACGGCGCGACATCGCCCTCGGGAGACCTTTAACCGCCATGGTCGAGACCTCGAACCTACGGGAACTTGCCCGCCTGCCGGTCGCGGATGCCCTGCAGCGCATTCTCGCCGCAATGGAGGCCGAAACCGGCACGGTTCATGTCATCGGCTCGGACGGACTGCTGCACCTCGTCCGGCATGCCGGCACCATTCCAGACCGGCTGCTCCTGGTCATTCAGCGTATTCCGATCGGCAAGGGCATGGCGGGCCTGGCGGCCGAGCGGAAGGAGCCCGTCCAGATCTGCAACCTGCAGACGGATTCGACCGGCGACGCGCGTCCGGGCGCACGGGCAACGGGGATGCAGGGGTCGATCTGTGTTCCCATGAAAGACGACGGGCGGCTCGTCGGGGTGCTCGGTGTCGCGGTCGCGCACGAGCGCGAGTTCAGCGCGGCCGAGGCCGACTGGTTGTCCCGCGCGGGCGCGATCCTTGCCGGCGCCCTTGAGCGACCCTGATGCCGACACAGCTCGTAGCACTGGATCCCGGCCAGGTCCCCCGCAACCCCTGGATACGACTGCATCCAGCCGACAACGTCGTCGTGGCCCGGGTCAGCATTCCCGCCAGCGCCGCACTCGATTTCGAGGGCGTGTCGGTTCGTACGCAGCAGGCGATTTCGCCAGGGCACAAGATCGCCACCCGTCCGATTGCCAAGGGGGAGATTGTCCACAAGTACGGCGAGGAAATCGGACGCGCAGGATCGCCGATTGCTGCAGGTGAGTGGGTTCATACCCACAACCTCGAATTCGATGTCAACGATCGAAGCTACGAATTCGGTACGGTCCGCGCGGATCTGTCGGACATTGCGATGCCCGCCAGATCCACCTTTCAGGGCTATCCTCGTGCTGACGGCCGGGCGGGAACGCGGAACTTCGTCGCAATCGTCGGTGCGAGCCACTGCTCCTCCTACGCCACCGAGCGCATCGCGGCCGCATTTCGCGACGAAAGCTTCGAAGGCACCGGCGTTGACGGGGTAGTGGCGCTGCCCCACACGGACGGCTGCGGGCAGTCCGAGAAAGCGGACATGCGCTTGCTCCGCAACACTCTTGACGGGCTCGCCGACCATCCCAACGTGGCGGCGGCCGTGGTTGTCGGGCTTGGCTGTGAGGTTAACCAGGTGGGCTACTACCTGCGCCCCGGCGCGGATAGCAACGCCCCGCGGAAGGGATTGACGCTGCAGGAGAGCGGCGGTACCCGGCAGGCTGTCGAGGACGGCGTCAAGGCCGTCCGGGAGCTGATCGACGCGGCCGGCCGCATCGAGCGGGAGCCCTGCCCGGTCTCGGAACTCACAATCTCGCTGGAATGCGGCGGCTCGGACGCCTTTTCCGGCATCACCGCGAACCCGGGCGTGGGTTATTGCGCCGACATGGTCGTCAAGCAGGGCGGAACCGCATGCCTGGGAGAGACCACCGAGATCTGGGGCGCGGAACATCTTCTCACGCGCCGGGCCGCCAGCCCCGACGTCGGCCGGCGGTTGCTCGACATGCTCGACTGGTACTTCGACTACGTGCGGCGATTCAGGGACTCCGTGACCTTCAACAGCAATCCCTCGCCGGGCAACATCGCGGGGGGCCTCAGCAACATCGTCGAGAAATCCCTCGGCGCCGTCGCCAAGGGCGGTCGCTCGACACTCAGTGCCGTGTACGACTACGCCGAGCGCATCGACAAGAAGGGCTTCGTCTTCATGAACAGCCCGGGCTACGACCCGGCCTCCGTCACCGGCATGGTCGCGGGAGGGTGCAATATCTGCTTTTTCACCACGGGCCGCGGCAGCTGCTTCGGCTTTGCGACGGCGCCCGTGATCAAGGTCGCTTCGAATTCCGCGACGGCACGGCACATGGACGAGGACATGGACATCAACGCCGGAACGGTCGCCGACGGCGAGGAGGACATTGCGTCTTTGGGTCACCGGATGTACGACATGCTGCTTGAGGTTGCGTCGGGTCGAAGGACGTGCAGCGAGAAGCTCGGGCATAGGGAGATGATGACCTGGCGGATCGGTCCGGTCCTGTGAGTCGACTCCTTTGAACTCCGGCGGCAAGCCGCTACCATAGGATTTGAGGCCGGGGTAGCTCAGTCGGTCAGAGCGACGGACTCATAACCCGTAGGTCGGCGGTTCGATCCCGCCCCCCGGCACCACTTACAGGCCCGTGCGGCGAACCGTGGTTTGCCTTTTCCGCTATGCTCTTACGCATGGCGACGCGTCTCTCGCGACGCTGGCTTCTGTCCGTCATCTGCGCAGCCGTCGCCCCTGCGGCTCGTTCCGAGGCAGCGCGGCCGGTCGTCACACTCCAGACCTCGAAGGGGGACATCAGGATCGAGCTGTATCCCGAAGTCGCTCCCAGGACAGTGCGAAATTTTCTGGGCTACGTAGAGGCTGGATTCTACGACGACACCGTGTTCCATCGGGTCATCGAGGACTTCGTCGTGCAAGGCGGCGGATTCACGCCCGAACTCACCCCCAAGCGTACCGGCAAGCCCGTTCGGATCGAGACGAAGAACGGAATCCGCAATGATCGGGGAACCGTCGCGATGGCGCGCCAGTGGGGTAAGGACACCGCGACCTCCCAGTTCTTCTTCAACCTGAAGGACAATGCCAGCCTGAATCGAGCTAGCCAGAGTTTCGGTTACACCGTGTTCGGCCGCGTGATCGACGGGATGGCCGTCCTGGATCGCATCTCGAGAGTCCAGACGAGCCGACGGGGACCCATGGAAGACGTTCCGATCCTGCCGGTGTTCCTGGAGGCCGCGCAAGTCGAGGAATAGGCGTTGGAGCGGCGCGTCCCTAGCGGGATTCGAATGGGACCTCGTTGAAGCCGCGGGTGAGCGGAACCACTTCCGCTCCGGCCGGCGCCTGGAACTCGAACATCGCTGCCGAAAGGCTGGGGTTCGACTCCTCGTCCGAGAACCGGTACGAGTTGATCGACTCGTCCCGGCCCACGATCCGGATGCTCGTGATTCTGTAGTCGTCGGCGCCGAGCGTGAATTCCACTCTCGAATAGACGTCCCGGCCGCCTCGTCCCTCGCCGACCAGGACCTGCTGCTCGCCGACCTGCTCGAGTCGCAGGTTACGGAACATCCTGCGCAGCCGCATCCGGCCCAGCAGGAAGGACAGCGGCGCTCGCAAATCCGTCATCGCCGCGAGTTCCATTTGCCGCACCTGGTTCGTGTTCGGGTTGTACATCCGGAAGATCTTCCCGTCGCTGATGGCGAGCTTGCCCTCGGGGTCGGAATACTCCCAGCGCATCTTCCCGGGCCTCAGCAGGTAGAGGGTGCCGCTTTCCGAGCTCCGCTTCCGCCCGGCGTATTCGATCGACTGCTCGAAGCCCATCTTCAGCGCGCTCAGACGGTTGTAGTGACGCTCGACCGCCTCCACGGTCTTGTTGACGGACTGGGCGCGCAAGTCCGTTCCAGTCGTCGCGGCGAGGGCAACGAGAAGGCAGGGGATTGTCGAGAAACGAAGCATGGCAAAGGGCACCCGCGGTCGGGTTCGGAGCGGCCCGGCCACCGGCCCAGGTGCCGCTTTCTCTCAGTATAGGTTGCTGCCGGGGGTCAATCCCTGAGCAGCTTGCGGATGCCCCTGGTCGCCTGACGGATGCGGTGGACGTTCTCCACGAGGGCGAAGCGAACGTGCCCGTCGCCTTCCGGCCCGAACCCGATTCCCGGCGACACTGCGACAAGCGCTTTTTCGAGCATCAGCTTCGAGAACTCCAGGGAGCCGGCCCACGCGTAGCGCTCGGGAATCCTCCCCCACACAAACATGGTCGCCTTCGGAGCCTCGATGGCCCATCCGCCCTTGGCGAGCCCGTCGATCAGGGCGTTGCGTCGCTCCTCGTACATCGCAGCGGTCTCGCGGGTGAACTCCTCGCATTGCCTGAGTGCGATGATCGCGGCGATCTGGATTGGCTGGAACATGCCGTAGTCCAGGTAGCTCTTGATGCGCGCGAGGGCGTCGATCATTTTCGGATTGCCCAGGCAGAAGCCGACCCGCCATCCCGGCATGCAGTAGCTCTTCGACATCGAGAAGATCTCGACGCCGACATCGGTCGCCCCCGGAACCTGCAGCATTGACGGCGCACGGTAGCCGTCAAACACGATGTCAGCGTAGGCAAAGTCGTGCACCAGCATCGTGCCGTGGCGATGGGCAAGTTCCACCAACGGTGGGAAAAAGTCTTCGCCGACGCACTGGGTCGTCGGGTTATGCGGGAACGACGTCAGGATCATCGCCGGCTTCCGGCCCGGCTTGCCGAGGATGTCCTCGATGCGGTTCAGAAACTCGTCCGGGGACGGCATGGGAACAGCGATCTGCTGTCCATCGGCCATCACGACGCCCCATTGGTGGATGGGGTAGGAGGGATCCGGCATCGCGACGCCCTCTCCCGGGCTCACCGTCGCGAACGTCAGATGCGCCAGAGCGTCCTTCGAGCCCATGGTCGCGATTGCTTCGGCTTCTGGATCCAGTTGCACCCCGTAGTTGGCCTGGTACCGCTTGCAGATCTCTTCTCGGAGCTTCGGAATCCCGCGGGACAGCGAGTAGCGATGGTTGCGCTTGTCCTGCGCGGCTTCGGTGAGCTTTTCCACCACGACCGGAGGGGTGGCGCCATCCGGGTTGCCCATTCCCAGGTCGATCACGTCCAGGCCGGCCCGGCGGGCCTTGGAGCGCATCGTGTTGATTTCCGCGAAGACGTACTTCGGGAGCTGGCCTATTCGGTGGAAAGGTTCGTCGTCGAAGAGACCCATTTCGCTCATTCTCTCAGACCACTCGAGGCCCCGATCGGAGCGCACGAGGCCCGTTAGGACGGACCAGGATCTGTCGCGTTTCGTCGATCTGGGGGGTTGGCTGTCGAACTAGTCCCCGGGGACCGGCTGGCTGCCGGCCGACGCCGGGACCGCTTGGAAGCCCTTCTGCCGCGTTCCGAAAACTAGCCAGCGAAGCGTCGACCTGACGTCATCCATGATCAGGTACAGCGACGGGACCAGTACGAGCGTCACTGCGGTCGCGAACAGCACGCCCGAGGCGAGCGCCACGGCCATCGGAATCAGGAACTGCGCCTGCAGGCTTTTCTCGAGCATCAGGGGCGTCACTCCCGCTGCCGTGGTCAGGGAGGTCAGCAGGATTGCCCGGAAGCGCGCCTCGCCCGCCTGCTGCACCGCATTCTTCAGCGAGGCCTGCCGGCGCGCGTTCCGGTTGATGAACGCGACCAGAACCAAGCCGTCATTCACCACGACGCCCGCCAGCGCCACCATCCCGCACATCGACAGGAAGCTTACTTCCATGCCGAGGATCGCGTGACCCCAGACCGCGCCGACCATCCCGAAAGGAACGGCGCTCAGGATGATCACAGGCTTCCAGTAGCTCTTCAGCGGAATTGCGAGCATCCCGAACATCACGAACATGATCACGCCGAATCCCTGCCCCAGCCCTTCCATCGACTCGGCGAAGTCCGCTTCCTGGCCCTCGAAGGAGTACGAGATCCCGGAGTACCGGGCCATCAGTCCTGGCAGGACGTCCGCTTCCAGGGCGTCTATGACTTGCCCGCCGGTCGTAATGTCTTCATCAACCTCCGCCTGGACATTGATCGAGCGGCGCCGGTCCGTCCGTGTGATTGCCGCCGGACCGCGCCCGATCGATCCGGTCGCCACCGTGGCGAAGGGAACCTCGTCGCCGCCAGGCGTGCGCACTCGCATCTGCTCCAGGTCACCGAGCGAGCGGCGGTCGCCCTCCGGATACCGGACCATGACTCGGACGTCATCCCGGTTCCGCTGGATGCGCTGGGCTTCCTCGCCGAAGAATCCCTGTCGAACCTGTCGGCCCAGTCCCTGCAGCGTCAGTCCGAGTGCCTCGCCCTCGGACGTAAGAGCAAGCTCGATCTCGGGCTTGCCGGCTCGGTAGGTGTCGGTGATGTCGATCACGCCCGGATAGCCTGCCAGCCTTTCCTTCACGATTTCCGCGACCTCGCGAACCATGCCGAGATCCTCGCCGCTGAGCTGGAGGTCGATCGCCTTGCCTCCGCCGAGCAGGTCGTGCTCGATCGAAAGTTCGACGGCTCCCGGAATCGCGCCGACCCTGTCGCGCCACCGGTTTGCAATCGTCTCAGCGCTGAAGGTTCGCAGCTCGGAGGGCAGCAGTTCGAGGTTGACCTCTCCGAGATAGTCCCCCCGGGCGGTCGCGCCGTCGACGACCGGGCCGCCCTGGACCTCCCGGAACGGATGCTGGCCGAGCGAAGCAAGCTCGTGAACGACAGGGTCCCGTCCCTCCTCCTTGACGAATTCCGCGCGGACCTCGGCCGCTGCGCGGCTGATCCGCTCCAATCCCGCCCTCGTCGATTCGGCGGGGGCGTCTCTCGGCATCGTCAGGAACGCGACAACGTTGTCCGACTCGGCGGTCGGGAACAGCACGAGCCGGACGACGCCCGATCCGATCAGTCCGAATGTCAGCAGCACCGAGAAAACCGCCACTGACAGCGTCAGGTAGCGCCACTCCAGCGCTCCGCGCAGGAGCGGCCGGTAGACGCTGCGGATGAACCAGGCCAGCGCGCCAGGGAGCAGGTCGAAGAAGCCGTTCCACAGGCGCTTGGCCAGATTTGGCTTGGCCTGCTCCCGAGGGCGTTTGTAGTGCGACAAGTGGGAAGGCAGGATCAGGTTGGACTCCACTAGCGAGAAGAACAGCGTCGGCAGGATGATCAGGGGAAAGACCGTCATGATCTTGCCCATGATTCCCGGCACGAACAACATCGGCGAGAACGCCGCCATCGTCGTCAGTACGCCGAACGTGACCGGTACCAGGACCTCGTGGGTCCCGCGGATTGCCGCGCTCGTCCCCTTGCCCGTTCGCATCTGCGTCGTATAGATGTTCTCTCCGACGACAATTGCGTCATCAACGACGATCCCGAGCACGAGGATGAAGGAGAACAGCGACATCATGTTGATCGAGACGTCGAAGACCGGCATCAGCGCAATCGCGCCGAGGAACGAGATTGGGATGCCGATCGTGACCCACAGCGCCAGCCGCAGGCGCATGAAGAGCGCCAGCACCGCGAAGACCAGTACGAGCCCCGTCATTGCGTTCTTGACCAGAAGGTCAATGCGGCTCTTGAGCAGGCGGGCGCTGTCCTGCCACGTGAACACCTCGATGCCCTCCGGGAGAGATGCCGCGGCGCGTTCGACGTACTCGTGGACGGCTTCCGCCACCGCCACGGCATTCTGGTCGCCAACCCGGTATACCTTCACCATTACGGCCGCGTTTCCGTCGAAGACCGCGGACACCGACACGTCCTCGAATCCGTCGACCACGGTCGCGACGTCTTCCAGGTAGATCCTCGTTCCGTCCCGTCGCGTAAGCAATGGAAGCTTCTCGTATTCCTCCCCGGAGTAAGCCTGTCCCTTGGTGCGGAACAGGATTTCCCCGTTGGCCGTCTTCACCGAGCCGCCGGGCAGGTCAACCGAGAATTCGCGTACGGCATTCGCGACGAGGTCGAAGGTGAGCCCCCACTGACGCAGGGCCTCCTCCGACACCTCGATCGAAATCTCGTACGGCGGCGCGTTGAGCAGTTCGGCCTGCGAGATTTCCGGTAGCGCTGTCAGATCGTCCCGGACCGTCTCCCCGATTCGCTTCAGTGTCGCGAGATCGGTGTCACCTGCGACGGCCACGTTGATGACCTGGTTCCGGGTGGTCACCTCCTGGACGACCGGCTTCTCGACTTCTTCGGGGAACGTGTCGATAGCATCGACATTCGCCTTGATGTCATCGAGGACGTTGCGGACGTCGTAGCCGGAGAGGACCTCGAGGGTGATCGAGGCTCGGCCCTCGTTCGCCCTCGCGGTCATTGTCTTGATGCCGTCGATGCTCTGAAGCGCTTCCTCCACGCGCAGGCAGATCGCGTCCTCGACCTCTTCCGGGGCGGCCCCCCGGTACTCAACCGTGACCGTGATCACGTCGAGCGAGAATTCAGGAAAGACCTCCTGCTTCAGGTCGGTCAGGACGATTGCGCCGCTGGCCACGATGACCAGCAGCATGAGGTTCGCGGCGACGCCGTTGCGCGCGAACCAGCCGATGACGCCCTTCATTTCCGCGCTCCGCCGGAGCCGGAGCCGCCTTCAGCCGCTCCTTCCGTGGTTGTCCTGACCGTCATGCCGTTGACCGCTGCCTCCATCGGCGACAGGCAGATCAGTTCGCCCTCCTCAAGACCCTCCTTGATGAGCACCACGTCCCGTTCCGCCCGCAGCGGCACCACCTCCCGGAATCGCAGCCGGCCCCGCCTGTCGACCACAAAGATGACGTTTCCTTCCCGCAGGGCTGTCCGTGGCGCACGGATCACGTCACGCACCCGAATCCCCTCGATCTCGGCCTGTACGAACATGCCGACCGCAAGCGGCGGCCGGCGGGAGTTCTCCCCCCGCGCATAGGGGTCCCGCACCTGGGCGATCGCATTTACCATCCGCGTGCGCGGGTCGATCTCTCCTTCCGTACGGACGATGCGCCCGTGCCAGGTGTGATCCTCCCCAGCGAACCGGGCCGTCAGCTTGACCTTTGGCCCTGCGACCTCGGACGACCCGTCCCGGTAGGCCAGAGGCAACCTGCAGTACTCCAGCTCGGAATTCGGTATGGGCAGCCTCACCTCTGCCAGGTCGACCGAATACAGGGTGGCCAGCGACGTGCCTCGCTGCACGAACTGGCCGACATCCACCTGCTTGGAGCGCACACGCCCCGAGAACGGGGCACGCAGCACTGTGCGGTCGAGGTCGTAGCGGGCCTGTTCCAGGGTTGCCTCCGCCGCTGCCAGGCTCGCCTGCACCTCGGCAATCTGCGGCTCCCGGAACAGCAGCGGGGAAGGCTCGCCCGTCCCGAGAGACTCCCACTCAAGACGCGCCACCTCGGCTTCCTGCCGCTCGGTCGTCAGCCGCAGCCTCGCCTGCTCAATCGTCGCCTCCGCCCGCGTGATCGCCAGTTCGTACACCCTCGTCTCAATTCTCAGCAGCACGTCCCCCTCTTCGAAGAACCCGCCCGCGGCTAGTGACGGCGACACCTCCACCACCCGCCCCGAAATCTCCGGCACCAGCTGCGATTCCGTGCGCGGCGCGACCGTGCCTTCCGCCCGCACCTGCAGCGTCAGGTTCGTCCGCTCGGCTGGAATCACGCGCACCAGGGGCGGCTCCACAACGATCGGCTCCGGCTGCGGCGGCTCGTAGGAATCGATCAGGGTCTTCGCCGTCCAGCCTCCCATCGCAAGGACGAGGATCGGCAGGCCGGCCATCAATGCGAGCCGAATCTTGTTCATGGTCTACTCCTATCGTTCCTACGGCGCCGCGACCACTTGGGCGGGCGGGGGATCGTCGAAACTGCCCCCAAGCGCCAGGTGCAGGTCGACGCGGTTGTCGATCCGGGCCAGCTGCAGCGCCAGCACCGCGCTTTCGGTTTCCAGAACGGTCCTGCGCAGGGCCAGGATCGAGAACGCGTCTCCCCTACCGGCCCCGTAACGCTGCTCCGCCAGCCCGATGGCTTCCCTGGTAACGCGTTGCGAGTCCCGCAGCGCGCTCTGCTGCTCGCGCAGCGTCTGTTCCGAGGCAAGCGCCGACTCGACCTCCAGGTAGGCGGTCCACATGAGACTCTCGTAGTTTGCCGCCGCCTCCTGCGCCTGCGCCTCGGTGACCCGCACATTGGCCTTCAGCCGGCCCCGGTTAAACAGCGGCTGCGCGAACCCTAACGCGTAGCTCCAAACCTGCAGGTTCGGGTTCACCATGTCCAGCAGCTTGTTGCTGGCCGTTCCCGCCGTCGTGGTCAGCGAAAAACTGGGCCGCAGCGCCGCCCTGGCCTGCACAATCCGTGCGTCCGCTCCCAGCAAGGCCTGTTCCGCTGCCACAAGGTCCGGTCTCCGCTGGACCAGTTCGGAGGGAAGGCCCGCCGGCACCTGCAGAGGCAGGTTCGGCAGATCCGCCCCCGGCGCCCTTTCCCCCGCCGGATACTCGCAGGCCAGCACCTCGACCTGGCGCACGAAGAGGTCGCGGGACCGCTCCCGTTCCCGGACAGTCGCCTTGGCTCGTTCGGTGTCGCTTTCGGCCACCCGCACGTCGACCGACGAGCGCGATCCATACCGGTAGCGCTCCCGTGTGCGCTCTGCCACGGTTTCCAGATGCTCGACGACCGCCCGGGCGAGTTCGACCTGCCCATGGGCTTCGATGGCCGCGAACCACGCCCTGGCCACTTGCCCGCTCAGGGAGAGCCGGGCCGCGAGCCGGTCGGCCTCGCGCGCGGCAATGCCCGCATCAGCGGCTAGCTTCTCGGAAGTGACCCGGTTCCACAGGTTAGCCTCCCAGGAAACGTTGAACGTCATGCCGGCGTTCGAATACGTGTTACTGAGCACGCGGTCGGCCAGACCGGGAAACGGCAGCCCGACGAAATTCTGGCGCTGTCGCAGCCGGTTGGCGCCAACACTGATATCCGGCCAGTCGCCCGCGCCCACGATGCGACGCTCCAGGGCGGCGACCTCGATCCGCGCGGCTGCGGCCCGCAGGTTCTGGCTGCAATCCAACGCCTTACGGATGGCCGCGTCCAGGCCCGGGTCCTCAAAGTAGGCCCACCAGTCCGATTCCGCCACCAGCGCCGCGGTCGTCGCCCCCTGCCAGGCTTCCGGCGCCGGGACCTGGAATTGGTGAACCGGCAGCTTCACCGGCTTCGAGCAGGCCACCATCAGGAGAGCGGGTGCTGCAATTGCAATTCGAGTGCTCATGTCTACGCTGCCTGGGTCTCTTCCTCTGCCCTCGCCGCAAGAGCGTGCTTCTCAGTCTCTGCCCGAAAGCCGGCCGCGACGAAACACACCATGGCCTTGAGGGTCCCGCCTATGTCCGAAGGATCGCAGGCTCCGTCCGTCCACTGCCTCGTTCGATTTGAATCGAGCATCGTGTGCACCATCACGCCGATCGCGAAGTGCATCCTACGCCGGAGATCCGAGGATGGCAGGCCAGGCAGGGCACGGTGAAGCGCGCCCTCGAACCGCTCGATGACGATGGAGAACTCCTCCTCGAAGGCGGACTTGATATACTCGCCGGGCTCGCTGTAGAAGCGGGCGCACAGCCGCATGAACCGCCGGCCGTGGACGGGCGACTGGGCCAGCCTGATCACGGGCGCGTACAGCGCAGTGAGGATTCCTTCGATGTCCGGAGTGCCCTCGCGTTCGATTTCGTCGAGCAGCGCGAGACGCTCGGCATTGATCGGCCGGACTCGACGGCAGAACGCTGCCTGTGCGACTGCCTCCTTCGACCCGAAATGGTAGTGGACCGAAGCGAGATTGACCCCGGCCTTCCTGGTTAGCGCACGCAATGACACGCCTTCCACCCCGTGCTCGCTGAACAGCAGTTCCGCGGCGTCGAGAATCAAGTCCTTGGTATCTCCGGAATGCGGCACGGGGTCAATCAAACGTTTGTTTGAATTATACTCCCGGACCGCAACCCAGTCAACTGGTGGCGGATCAGAGCCCGATCTGGTAAGTGGAACGCGCAGCCGACGATTCTTGGGCAATTTGGTCGCTTGCGGTCAGGCTGGGTTTCCGCTTGCTCATTCCGGATTCGTGAAGTTCCGGGTAGAACTGCTGGCAATAGCGTCGATAGGTTCCAATCGCGCCGTCCGATCGGCACAGTCGAGGACGAGGTCTATACGCTTTCGTGCGCCAGATCACGACATCCTGCAGCACGTCCCGCTTTTGCGCGGTGAGGAGGATCTTCCTCATGGTCCTGGCGCGCAGGCTTAGCGGAAGGAACCGCATACCCAAGATCGCCCGCTTCGGCTCGCGCATCTCCCTCACTTGCCCGACGAGCACGACCTCGACAAGTCTCCCGTCGACGGGCGTTGCGAGTACCCATAGACGAGCGTCCATGCCAATAGAGCGATCATGGATCTCAACGAACGAGTATCCCAGTCCGTAGACGTGGGCAGTGGCGGAGACATCAAACGAGAAATCGAAGATCCCGGCGATGGTTCGCTGGCGCTTGAAATCGAAGGCGCTCCGGAGATGGGCGCCGTCCACCGAGACCGGTCCGACCGGACTGACAGCGTCGTACCCGTGGACGTACCGCAGATGCGCCAGGTCCACGGAGTTCTCGGTGGTTTCCTGGGGATGTCCGGGAAAGCGAATGGTCCGGAACTCCAATTCGGTCCAGTCGCCTTCAGTCGGCGGATCCGCCGGAAGATTCCATTGCGGCGGCCGGCCGCCGCTCCCCCACCACGCGAAGACTAGGCCGAGAATGTCCCGCGTCTCAAACACCCTCAGCGTCGCCGACTTCGGCGCCGCCGCAAACGGTGTCGCAACACATTGGCCGCTCGCATCGTATTCGAAGCCGTGAAACGGACAGACCAGACAGCCATCCCGCACCATGCCGCCAGCGGTGGGGCCCAGGGCGGCTCCTAAGTGCGGGCAAACCGATTCAGCCACGCAGATGCGCCCGTCGGCGTCGCACCAGGCGACGATTTCCTCGCCCATCCAGGTCTTTTCGATAAGCCCGGCCTTCAGGATGGCTTGGCGGCTGGCAACGAAGTACCAGCCCTCGGGGAACGGCGAAAGCAAAGCCGTGCCCTTTCGCTCGACTCGATTTTCCATGATTCCTCAGCAATTACTGCAGCTAGCATCAGCGATCGTCTCTGTACCAAGTAGTGGGTCACAATTACGGGATTTGATCTTAGATTACATGAGGCTGGGAAATCGTCAGACTTGAGCGAGTCACGTGAGTGCGTCCCGCGCCACCGTGCGGGCTTCTTCCGTACAACGGTCAAACCATCCCAAACTCCTTGACGGACGCTTGTGTGACACCCCGTTTGACTGAGTTGGCGTGCCACGCGTCCAATGTCGATCCGAGCATCGACAAACCTTCGCTCGAACTACCGATCACCGGGTGGCCGCGGAGTACATGGCGGCGGCGAGACCGCCTTTGGCTCAGCAGATTGTTGGGGTGTGTCGGCGGATTCTTGCGTGGTCTGGCCCTAGGGGGCCTGGGCTCGCTGGACGGGAGGCGGGTCGTCGAAACTGCCGCCGAGTGCGAGATGCAGATCGACTCGATTGTCGATCCGGGCCCGTTGCAGCGCCAGCACGGCGCTCTCGGTTTCTAGTACGGACCTCTGCAAGGCCAGGATCGGGAAGATGTCTCCGAAGCCTGCCGCGTAGCGGTCCTTCGCCAGTTCAATCGCTCGCCGAGTCGTGCCCTGCGAGTCCCTCAGGGTGCCCTGCTGGTTACGTAACGACTCCTCGGCGGCCAGCGCCGACTCTACCTCCAGGTATGCCGTCCACAACAGACTCTCGTAGTTGGCAGCCGCTTCGTGGGAGCGCGCCTCCGTCGCACGGACGTTTGCCTTCAGGCGCCCGCGGTTGAAGAGTGGCTGCGCGAGGCCGAACGCGTAGCTCCATGCCTGCAGGTTGGGGTTCACAAAGTCCAGCAGCTTGTTGCTGGCGGTTCCGGCGGCTGTCGTCAACGCGAAGCTGGGTCGCAGCGCCGCCCGCGCCTGCACAATTCGAGCGTCCGCGGCGAGCAGTGCCTGCTCGGCGGCAAGCAGGTCCGGCCTGCGATGGACCAGTTCGGAAGGCAGGCTCGCAGGCACCTGAGGCGGCAGGCTCGGCAATTCGGCAGTCGGCACTCGCTCTCCCGCTGGATACTCGCAAGCCAGCACCTCGACCTGGCGCAAGAACAGGTCGCGCGCACGCTCGTGCACTCGTACGGCGGCCACGGCCCTTTCGATGTCGCTTTCGGCGACTTGCAGATCCACGAGCGATCGGGTGCCGTGCCGGTAGTAGTCCTCGGTCCACTGCCTCACCCCCTCAAGATGTTCCGACACCGCGTGCGCGGCTCTAACCTGCTCGTGAGCCGCGACAGCGGCGAACCATGCCTTGGCCACCTGCCCGCTCAAGGACAGGCGAACGGCGAGACGGTCTGCCTCCTGGGCGGCGACGCCCGCGTCTGCCGCTAGCTTCTGCGAGCCGAGCCGGTTCCACAGGTCCGCTTCCCAGGCGATGTTGAGGGTCAGGCCCGCAGTCGAGTACGTGCTCTTGAGAACCTGATCAGAAAGGCCGGGAAACGGTAGCCCCACGAAATTCTGACGCTGGCGGGCGCGGGCGGCTCCCAAGCTGATTTCCGGCCAGTCGGACGCACCCACGATGAGCCGCTCCTGAGTGGCTACCTCGATCCTGGCGGCCGCCGCCCGCAGGCTCTGGCTGCAGTCCAGCGCCTTCCGGATCGCGGAGTCGAGGCCCGGATCGTTCAAGTAGGCCCACCAGTCCGAGCCGGGAGCCAAGGGCTCGGTTGCTGCTCCTAGCCAGACCTCGGGCGCCGGGACGTTGAACTGGTGAACGGGCAGCTGTACCGGCTTCGAGCAAGATGCGATCAGCAGGGCTGACAACGCGGTTGCAAGTCGGATGCTCATGTCTAGGCTTGGCTCCTGTCCTGGATTCGTGCGACGTATGTGCGGCCGCGGGCAGGGGTACAGCCGTCCGCGGCGACCAACCGCAACATGGTCTTGCGCGTTCCTCCCGTATCTAAAGGATCGCACGCGCCACAACCCTCACGGGCAGTTTCTGGGTCTCCGGAGATCTCCAGAAAACATCAACTGAGTTGGATGCTCAGACAGGGACGTTTCGCTCTCAGCGGTCTTGACCGGTCGGTTCAGATTGACAGCATTTGGGTGGGATGCCTGGTTCCCTGTCGCCACTGGCCGAAACTTCAATTCGGCGGCGTCTCCTGTTCCTTTCCTGGTGAGGGCAGTTCTTGTCGGAGCCGGCTTCGATCCCAAGCGGGACGGCCGGAGCCGGGCTGGCGTGCGAAGACCATGCGACCGCACGGAGCAGACGCGACAATGTAGCTTCGGAACCGCGTGCCCCGGATGACGAAGGAGCGTGAAACGGCGGCAACGGCTGGCGGAATGGCTCGCATTGCGACCGGCCGATGCTCAGATCAGGGTTCTGGCCAGATCAACAGATCCGCTTCGGGAGTCGCCTGGCCAATCTCACTCGGAGATGCCTTCCAGCGGCGGGCTCAAATGCGGATCTCGGGGTCGCCAGCTTGGCACCTCCTCCGTGGGGCCGGTCTGCTATGATTCGCACACAAACCCTTGAATGTTCTCTACGCCCTTTTCTTGACAGCGGGGGCATCGATTCGTGGTCAGCGGCGGCACTCGAATCGAATGGGCTTGGTGACTAGCGGGTCACGCGGGCTGGTTTGTGTTGAGTGAAAGCGGCATAGAGCCATCCGATCTGGATCGGGGAGGCATGACCAAGACCGACGAAATCCCAATCAGCCTTGCCGAAGAGCTGATCCTCCTGATGCTCAATGAACGGAGCGGCTATCTGGAGATGGTTCCAGGCTGGGGTTTCTCGTGCGTCATGGCCGGTGCCGTGATCGCCGATCTCGCGCTGGTGGGTCGCATCGACACCGATTTGGAATCGCTGTACGTCATCGACCCGGAGCCAACCGGTAACATTCTCTTGGACCCGACGCTCAAGGAGATAAGCGAGTCCGAAGAGACTGCGGACGCGCAATTCTGGATAGAGCGGAACACGGCCCGTTGCGACGAAATCGTTAGCGTGACGCTGAACCGCTTGGTGGAGAGGGGGATTCTTGAATTCGAGAGCGGCGGTTTCTGGAGGCTCTCGCGTGGCGTTTCACGCTCGGGAAGCTATCCGACGTCCGGCAGCAAGGTCAGCCAGGAAGCCAAGGCAAGAATCCTGAGCGTCATCTTGGACGATGCGATCCCGGACCCGCGCGACGCCATCCTCGTTGCTTTGATGCACTCGTGCGACGGGTTCAAGCTCGTGCTCGCGCCCGAAGACTACGAGGAAAAGCTCGAGCACATCGAGACCATCGCAAAGCTGGACCTGGTCGGGAGGTCGGTCGCTAGCGCAGTCAGTGAGAGCGTCATCAAGCCGAAGACCCGCCAAGCACTGCTAGCCAAGCCGATCCCGAAACTCCGGTACGTAGACATCCTGCGGCAGCGTGACTTCCGCGCAGGCAATATGCCTAAGGCGATGCTCGAAATTTTTCGGAGGCATGGGCCGGTTGTACAGGCTCCCTTCAAGATGGCGAGCGCGACTGTCGTAGCCCTGATTGGGGCGGAAACCAATCAATGGGTCAACAGGCATGGTCGATTCTACCTTCGCTCGAAGGATTACATCGAGGGCCTCGAACGCCTATTCGGCGCATCTCGAACATTGCCGGGCATGGATGGTGCGGAACACTACAAGATGCGCAAGTCGCTTAGCGGTGCCTATTCCCGCGCCGCGCTTGCGCGGAGGCTACCGGAGTTGATCTCCGATTGCAGGAATTCGATCGGCTCGTGGCGTGAAGGCGACGTTCTCAGTGCAACCAAGGCCCTCCAGAAGCACATGAGCAGTCAAGTCTCGGCTCTGGCGATCGGAGTGGACTGCAGCCATTACGTCGACGAACTGCTGGAATACGAACATCGTGCGCTTATCGTTGGGGTTCAGCGCGCATTGCCCCGATTCATGCTGTCGACGCCGAAGATGAAGCGTGCGCGCAAACGTGTCGCTGAACTTCAGGAAGCGATCCACGCGTCGCACACGCCAGCGCAGAGGAAGGGAAAGCCACCGGACATTGCCGATGCGATCCTAGGCCTCCATCGAAGCGACCCGCAATTCCTGCCGGAAACGGACCTCACGTTCCCGTTTGTCGCAGCGATGGTCGCTAGCCTCTACCTCGGCAGCGCGCTTGCCTTCGCCGTCTACTGCATGGTTCGCAACCCGGATGTGTACGCGAGGATTCGTCGAGAAGCCGAGGCGCTCTTCGGGGGCGGGCGCGAGCCGAAAGCGGAGGAGTTCACCCGCGACGCCGTCGACGTCACCCACCGTCTCTACCTGGAGTCCGCACGGTTGTATCCGGTGATTCCCTGGCAGTTGAGGACGGTCATGAATCCCTGCATAGTCGATGGCTTCGAAATTCCACCTCCAACGCGAGTATTGATTTGCCACACCGCACCGCACTACGACGACGAGCTCTTCAAGGACCCGCTGAAATTCGACATTGACCGTTACCTGCCGGATCGGGCGGAGCACACGGTGCCGGGTGCCTACGCCCCCTATGGCCTAGGCACGCACATGTGCCTGGGGAATCGGTGGGTGGAGCTTCAGATGGGCGTCAATCTCCTGCTCATCGCGCACCACCTGAAGCTGGAAGTGTTGCCGAGAGACCACAAGCTCGTCATCAATCCATTCCCAACAGCTGCCCCCGGCAAGAAGCTGAAGTTCCGCGTCGCTGAGGTCGCGAACCCGATCTGAGCACGCACGCAATTCTCCGCGCCGCTGCCGGAAGTACCTGCCCGGTTCAGGCGCCGCGATTCCGAGTCCCCCGGGGAGGGGCAAGCCCGCGTGATTCACCAACCTTGGTGAGGGTCGGGCTTTGGCGTCTTGCCCTCCGCAATGGGCTGTCGCGAGCGGGCTCGCATTTGGGTCCCCGCCTGTCGTGCGGCAAATGCCTCGGCCAGCCACTGCCCCGGCGAATCGTGACCTGTTTCGGGACACTGCTGAGGGTCCGATCGGGCTACGGGCGCCTCGTAGACACACCTCCAGTCCAGCCGCCCCGCACAGCGTCTTGACTGTCTCTGCCGCTGCCTATCCCGACGCATCCTCTCGGAACTGCGGTGATCAGCGAAGCAGGCTGCCAGACGCCAGGTCACGCCAATGCGCCGGTCGGCGGGCCGCAGCAGCAGAGCCCCGCCATCGGAGGACACCCGGCCGCCGTCAAAGCGGGCACGCACGTTCCGGCGGCCCTGACTGGGGAGATCGACTGTGATACAGTGCGTGGGCCTAGGGCGTTTCGTTGGGTAGCACGTAAATCGCTAATAAGAAATCTGTTACTACGATTTCATGCCCCACGCCACGCCCTTTGGTCAGCTATGCGGGCTAAGCACGTCACTTGCCCGCCTGGCCGTCCTGGATTGACTGGAGAGCATGCCTTGAAGCCCGCGAGGCAATTCCGCGAACTATCCAACGCGCTGAAGGCCGCATTCGACGGGTCGAACGTCGTCCGTCGCGTGCGGGACTTCGAAGGATGGACCAACAGGGTGTCCCACCGGGATTCCGAAGCGGTCTACGACCACACGCTGACCGTGAAGGAATACTACGACCTTTGTAGCGGGTTCATGGTCTTCGGTTGGGGAGAGTCCCTGCACTTCGCGCCGCTGTCGCCTGGCGAGAGCTTGGAGGACTCCAAGATCCGGCACCAGCAACTCATGATCTCCAAGCTCGAACTGCGCCCGGGCATGACGGTAGTCGACATCGGATGCGGGATCGGCGGTCCCATGCGCCGGGTCGCCCGCGAGGCCGATGTCAGGGTTGTCGGGATCAACGTAAGTGAAGTCCAGTGCAACACCGCCAAGCGGCTGAATGCCGCTGCGGGGCTCGATGACATGACCGACTGCCTGGTGTGCAGCTTCATGGAGATGGGCGCCATCGCGGACAAGACGTTCGACCGTGGCTACGCCATCGAATCGACCTGCCACGCGGCCGACAAGGTGGCTGCCTTCACCGAAATCTATCGTGTCCTGAAACCCGGAGCCCTCTTCTGGGGCCAGGAAATGTGCATGACGGACATGTTCGATCCCGGTGACGATCGGCATCGCGCCATCAAGCGAGAACTCATGCACGGCATCGCGCTCAAGGAAATCGCGACGTTTCGGGAGGTCAACCGGGCACTCGAAACTGCGGGATTTGAAGTCATGGAGGGGTTGGACCTCGCCGGCGACCAGCACGGTCCGATCACGCCGTGGTATCAGCCCATGGAAGCCCGGGGCGGACTGCTCGGCGGCGCGTTACGCCGGACCCCGATGGGTCGCAAGGTTGTGAGGAGGGGATCCAGGATGGCCGAATTTCTCGGTACGTTCCCGAAGGGCTCGACGGAGGTCGTCGGGCTGCTGGACCGGACCGCGAACGCCTATGTCGCCGGGGGCAGGGCCGGGATCTTCACGCCGCTCTACTGTTTCGTGGCGCGGCGGCCTCTTCAGGCGTAATTAGCGGCCTTTAGCCGACGTAGCGCGGCATTCGACCGGCGATGCATCCCGGCGAATAGGCGTCGCTTCGCAGCTCTCATCGTTGAGTTTCGCTCGGAATACGCCCGGGCCAATCCTTCCGGGGGAGGCCCCTCCCTAACTTGCCCTGTCAACCGGGAACCTCGCTGGCCAGTTCTCCCCGGGAGGCCTCGGCGCGGGCGCCACTTTCCCCGCCGGTCGTCAGCCCCGCGCCGAGGTCAGGCGCAGATGCAACGAGGAAAGCGCGGGCACCAGAAACATGACGAGGGCCGTGGTGAAGAGAATGCCGCAGCCGATCGAGGCGGAGAAGGGAACAAAGAACTGCGCCTGAATGGCGTCTTCGAGGATAAGGGGGGTGAAGCCGAGGAATGTGGTCAAGGAAGTAAGCATGATCGGGCGAAACCGTCCCTTCGCGCCCTCGATGATCGCGGTTCGCGTCGGAATATCTTCCCTGAGCTTCTGATCGGTGAAATCGATCATCACCAGGGAGTCGTTCACCACCACGCCTGCGAGGCCGAATATCCCGACAAACGACTCCGCGCTCAAGGCTACCCCCAGGACCCAGTGACCCAGGATCACACCGATGAACCCAAACGGGATGATGGCCATGATGATGAACGGTTTGGTATAGGAGCGCAGCGGAATGGCCAGCAGCGCGAAGATCATGAGCAATGCGATCACGAATCCGCGATAGAGACCGCCCAAAGAGTCGAGCTGCTGTTGCTGTTCACCTCCGAAGGTGTAAGTGAGTTCCGGGTTTTCGTGGATGAGTCCCGCGAGGATAGTGTTCTCCAAGATGTCATTGGCGGTCGCCGCGGAAATCACACTGGTATCCACATCACCGGTAACCGTGACAATGCGCTGGCCGTCTTGGCGCCGAATGGCCGGCGGCGATGTGCCCGAACTCAGCGAAGCCACGCGGCTCAACGGCACGTCGGCACCGGTTGGCGTACGGAGCCAGTAGCTCTCGACGTCGGTGATCGCACTACGCTGCTCCTCGGGTAGCCGCACATAGACCCGAACTTCTTCACGTCCTCTTTGCACCCGCACGGCCTCTACGCCAAAGAAGGCGGCCCTCGTCTGCCAGGCAAGATCATCAAGCGTGAGGCCGAGGGTGCGCGCTTCAGGACGCAATCCCACCTGAACTTCCGGGATACCGCGAGTGTGATCAGAGCGTATGTCGAAGACGCCTCCGACTCTGCCCAGGCCAGCGACTGTGGAAGATGCGATCTCGACCAAGCGTTCCGGATCCGGGTGGGACAGCGCGGCCTCGACCGGATTGCCCAGTGTGTAGATCTCGCTGATGAAGGTGATCGCACGCACATGAGGCAGGACACCCACCTCCTCGCGCCATGCCTGCACGACATCCCCCGAAGTGATACGCCGTTGCTGCGCGCTCAGGAGCTTGAACTCTATGGTGGCGACGTTAGCTTCCGGGTTCAGTGTGGGAGAGGGGTTGAGGCCCCCGGTTTCGATCCGCGAACGCTGACCGACGACGGCCGTAACGCCGGAGAGCAGAGGAGGCGCATCCGCGGGCCGGCCTTCGGAAAGCCGCTCCACAGCCCGGCGACCGGCTGATTCCAGTTGTTGCGCCACTGCGTACGTCTGCTGCGCGGTCGTTCCGTCCGGCATCTCAAGGGTGGCGATTGCGAAGTCGCCCTCGACCGCTGTTGCGAAGGTGGTGGGGACGATGCCGGCCGGAATGAGGGAAATGCTCAGGATGAGCAGCGCAATGGCCCCCGAGACCGTCACCTCAGGCCAGTCCGTCGCGAACTGTATCCCGCGATCCAGAGGCCCCTGTACGAAGCTGTTCAACCAGGAATCGACACGATTCCGGATCCGGGCGCCGAATCGTTCCATGCCTGTACTGGGCACCCAATCCGGGCCGTGCAGACCATGGGAGAGATGGTTGGGCAGCACCAGCAGCGATTCGACCAGCGAAATCAGCAGCGTGGCAATGGCGATGATCGGCAGTGCCTTCCAGACCTCTCCGAAGCCCGCGGGTATGAAGAGCAGCGGAACGAACGCCATGATCGTTGTCAGCACGGCGAAGACCAGTGGCACCTTGATTCGTCGCGCACCCCGGATCGCCGCAACGACCCCCGGCGTGCCGCGCGTTCGCTCTTGATGAATGTGCTCGGACACGACGATCGCATCGTCTACGACGATTCCGATGGCGAGCACGAAAGCGAAGAGCGACACCTCATGGAGCGGGATGTCGAACATCATCATGGCGGCCAGGGCGCCGATCGCGGAAACCCCGAGACCGACGGCGACCCAAAACGCCACCCGGACTTCGAGAAAAAGGCCCAGCGCGATCAAGACCAGCAACAGCCCCAGGGCTCCGTTCTTGAGGAGAATGAGGCCGCGCTCCACGAAGACCGAAGAGTCGTCGCTCCAGATATTGATGCCCACGCCGTCGGGGAGCGAGGGCGCTATTTCGTTCGCAACATGGTCCCGAACGGCGCGCGACACATCCATCACCCTCTCGCCGTCGGCTCGCGAAACCTCGACGAACACGGCCGGATGGCCCTGGTGCCGCACGATCAAGTCTGAGTCCTCGAAGCCGTCGCGCACCTCGGCAATATCACCCAGGCGCACCACTGTGCCGTCGTTGCGGGCTAGGATGACGATGTCCTCGAAATCCTGCTGATCGTAGCTCTGACCGAGGGTCCGAATCCGCACCTGGGACTGCTCGGTATTGATGCTGCCCGCAGACAGATCTAGGGAACCGCGGCGAATCGTGCTGGCGATATCGGTCAGAGTAAGCCCAACGGTCCGCAGCCACTGCAGTGGCACTTCGATCGAGATCTCGTAGTTGCGCACACCGCTGGCCTCGACCTGGGACACGTTCGGGAGCGAAGCGAGATCGTCCTCGATGCGGTAGGCGAGCTCTTTCAGCGAGCGCTCGGGAACGTCGCCGTAGAGGATGAGGCGCATCATGCTCTGGGCGTTGGTCATTTCCCGGATCTGGGGCCGCTCGGCTCCGCCCGGGAACGTCTGAATACGCCCGACCGCCGACTCGATTTCATCCTTCTTCTCGCCCATGTCCGTACCCGACTTGAATTCGACCCTGACGGACGCTATTCCCGGGGCCGCTACGGACCTGACCGCCTTCACGTCTGCCAGTCCCCGGACCTCATCCTCGATCTTGACGACGATGGCCTCCTCCACCTCGTCGGGCGTCGCACCGGGGAACGGCACAGAGATTTCGAACTGGTAGAAGGGCACCGTGGGCCAGCCCTCCTGCTCGAGGCCGGTCAGCGACACGAGGCCGGCGGCGAGGATGCCGAACATCAGCAGATTGGACGCGACACGGTTGCCCGCCATATAGGCGATTGGCCCACCGGGTTCCGCCGGTCGTTGTTCGTTCTGGCTCATTCCGCCAGACCGGCCGCTGTTTGTACCACCATGCCGTCGGTGACGAACTGAATGCCGCCGGTGATGACCGACTGCCCGTTTTCCAGGGCGCCGACCACCACGGCTTCATCGTTGACCCGCTGCAGGACGCGCACGGGGACAATGCTCACCCTCCGGTTCGTCCCCACTACCCAAACCTCGTCGCCCGGTCTGAGGGCAGGCCGCGGCACCCGGAAATAGCGCTCCGGCGCAATGCCCTGGATCTCGACCTCTACGAACTTGCTCACCAGCAGCGGGGGAGAGCCCCCGGGACTGTTGGCCGCCTCCACCCGGTTGCCCGAAACGAAGGGGTTGGGCACGCGCACGATCGCGTCAATCGTCCGGGTCTGCTCGTCGAGCGACACTTCAGCCCGGTCAACGTAGCCTCGCCAGGCGTAGCTCGCATCGCCATAGCGGGCTGTCACGCGAGCGGCAATTCGCCGGTCTGAATCCCCGGCGCGAAGCCTCCAGAGCCTTGGGATCAAGGCTGCCTTCGAATCCGACAGCGGAACGACGACCTCTACCGCGTCGGCCGCGGACAGTCGTCCGACGACCTGGCCGGCGGTCACCATCTGCCCGACTTCCAGCGACTCTTCGAGCACATACCCGTCAAGCGGTGCCTGCACCTCGGTGCGAGAGAGGGCCAGCTTGGCAGCGGCAAGCCGAATTTTCTCGCCCTCCAGCGCTGCTTGGGCCGCCTTGATCTGGGGCTCTCGTAGGGCAAGGGGTCCAGGTTGGCCGACCGGAGAACCAGCCTCGAGTTGCAGGCGGGAGTACTCTTCGAATTCGGTCCTGGCGAAGGCCGCCTCCTCCTGTAGCACTGAGAGCTCTGCCTGCCGGGCCTCGATCGTGACTTCGGCTTCCCGCACGCGATGCAGGAAATCAGTATCCTCGATGCGGAAGATTACCTTCCCACTCTCGATGCGGCCGCCGCTCTGGAAACCCGGCTCCATCCACGTGACCCGGCCGCTGACTTGCGGAGCGATATCCACTTCGGCACTGGTTCTCACCGTGCCCGCCCCGTATACCGGGATAGCGCCGGAGCCGGCTACGACCTGCCCAGTCTGAGCGAAGGGAATCTGGGGAGGTGGCTCCTGTCGCTCCGGCTCAGGTGCTAGCGAAACCAGATAGGACGCCAGCCAGATCGAGCCAGCGACGATAGCAGCCGCTACCACGTAGCCTATCGCTCTACTCATCGTGATTTGCCCGGCAGAAAACCGATCCGGCTCGCTCTACCGCCAAGTGGTGAAACTGCCAATTGAGGACCGGGCGGCTAGGAGAATCGGAAGGATTATCGTCGAGATGATCGAGAGCCCCATTGGCTCCCCGCCACTCCCCAAGTGACGAACCGGCCCGTGTTCGGCATGACGCAAGCAATGCGCTGACCCGTAATCCAAGAGCGCCAAATTAGCGTGAACATTATACCGCCACCGCTGTGAACTGCTGGCTGCCGATGGGGCTTTTGCGCGGTTCTGACATCGGCTTGGGACCAGGCCGGTCATGACTGGGTGGAATGGAGAACGCTTTACGAACCAAGTTGCGCGCAGCTGTCCGTACCCGAACAAAGCTGCCGACAGGGCGGTTCTATCCGATCCAACGCTTGCGAACACGGACTACGCGCGCCGCCAGGACCCGCTCCAGCATCTCGCCTCCCTCGACTGAGTACGCTCTGGCCCCCTGATTCAGTCCCTGCGCAAGTGCGGCAGACCCACCTCTCGCGACGACCCCGATCCCCCTCCTCACGGACCGCAAGGAATCCTCTTCGGCCACCCCCGCGACCTCCATCCAGGCCGCTTGTGCCCACATCGCCGATTGGCGGGCCTTGGGCTGCCCGGTCGCTGAACTGACCGACATCAGCGACTCGATCTCCGGGGCACGCCTGCCAGCTGAGGGCGGGTCATTCAATGCGGTTCGGCCATACTTCAGCCCCAGGGTTGAAGCCCAGTTGGAAGTTCAGCGTTGTCCGCCCACCTGGCTAACGCTGTGGCCCACGTCCGAGACCGCTCGAATCGCCTACGCTGGATCAAGCCCGCGCGTCACGACGCGGCCCCCTGTCGTGCGCTCGCGGGAATGGTGACGCTGATTCCGCCTCGGAGCCCGCTGCACGGCATGGACGATCGAATCTCAACGCTTCTGAGTACGGAACGGCCGTTCGCGATTTGCGGGCCATGCGTGATCGAATCGCGCGAGCACGCATTGCGAATGGGATGCGCTGTGGCCGCTGCTGGCCGGTCGGCAGGCGTTGAACTGGCTTTCAAGGCCTCGTTCGACAAGGCCAACCGCACCAGCGCCGCGTCCTTTCGAGGGCCGGGCATCGAGCGAGGGCTGGAGATTCTGGCGGAAGTCCGCCACGAGACCGGTCTGCCCGTGCTTACCGACATCCACGAGCCTTCGCAGGCCGAACGTGTTGCGGAAGTGTGCGACGTCCTGCAGATCCCGGCTTTCCTCTGTCGCCAGACCGACTTGCTGGTGGCCGCCGGCCGTACCGGCCGCGCGGTCAATATCAAGAAGGGCCAGTTCCTGGCACCGGATGACATGCGCTACGCGGCGGAGAAGGTCGCCACTTCGGGGAACCGCAGAATCCTGCTCACCGAACGGGGCACGAGCTTCGGGTATCGCAACCTTGTGGTCGATTTCCGGGGCCTCGTACGGATGCGCTCGTTCGGCTATCCGGTCGTCCTTGACGTGACCCACAGCCTGCAACTGCCCGGAGCCGCCGGCGGTTCCAGCGGGGGCCAGCCCCAGTACATCGCTCACTTGGCACGGGCCGGAGCGGCGTGCGGAGTCGACGGGCTCTTCCTCGAGGTCCACGAGGATCCTGGACAGGCTCTGTCCGACGGCGCGAACGCGTTGAGCCTCGATCGCCTCGAGCGGCTCCTGGCGCAGGTCGCCTCGATTCGGCGCCTGGTGGCATCGCAGGACGATGCCCCCTGACGAAGCCGTGCTCACTTCAGCCCGAGCCCACCGTCGACGGCGAGGATCTGGCCGGTTACGAACGACGGTCCCTCCAACAGCAGGCGCACCGCGTCCGCAACCTCCTCGCCAGTTCCGTGTCGACGCATCGGTGTGATCCGCACCAGATGCGCGATTTCTTCCGGCAGGTCCTCGTCGAATTGGATCACACCCGGTGCAACGGAGTTGACTGCAATGTCCGGCGCCAAGGCCTTTGCCAGGGCTTGCGTCAGCATCACCACGCCCGCTTTCGAAACGCAGTAGGGCACGTGCTTCGACCAGGGCCGGAGCCCCCCGAGCGAGCTGATGTTGACGATCTGGCCGCCCCCTGACCGGATCATCAGCTTCGCGGCACACTGGCAACAGAAGAACGTCCCCTTGAGGTTGACATCGTGGATAGCGTCCCAGTCATCCTCCGTTGCTTCGAGCGGGTCCACGGCACGGAAGACAGCGGCGTTATTGACAAGGCCGTCCAAGCGTCCGTAGGCCTGGGAAATCTCGTCGAAGAGCCGCCGGATCTCGTTGACGCGGGCCAGGTCCGCGCGGAACAGCAGCCCGTCACATTCCGCTGCGGTGCGCTCGGCCTCGGTCGCGGAGTCCCGATAGTGGACGGCCACACGCGCGCCGTGCCGCGCGAGTTCCAGAGCCACCGATCGTCCGATGCGCTTGCCAGCTCCAGTAACTGCTACGACCTTGCCTCGAAGAGAGCCCATCTGTTCGCTGGCACAACCGCAAGTCCCTCGCAAGGCGGCCGTATTACGATAGCGTTACGGCCACTTACTGTTCGATGCGGGGCCCCGTCTGCCTAGGTTCCGCCAATCCCCATGCACAAATACATCATGATCGGCCCGCAGGGCGCGGGCAAGGGCACCCAGTCCAAGCTCCTGTCAGAGAAGTTCGGCTTCGTCCACATTTCGATCGGGGAGATCTTCCGCTGGAACGTCAGCAATCACACCAAGCTCGGGTCGCGCGTGACGCGCATCACCAGCGAAGGCCGGCTAGTGTCCGATGACGTCGTCGAAAGGGTCGTCCAGGATCGTCTCGAGATGCACGACTGGCGGTACGGATTCGTCCTGGACGGCTTTCCCCGCACCCCTGCCCAGGCGATGTATTTGTTCGAGAACTGGAACCTGGACCGCGCGATTTACCTGGACCTCGACGAATCGACCGTCTACGAGCGTGTGATGGCGAGGGTGCAGGCCGGAGAGGGTGGCGGCTTCACGAAGCGCACGGATGACAACCCCGAGGCGCTGCGTCAAAGGCTACGGGAATATCACGAGAAGACCCGGCCGCTGCTGGACCTGTTCGCGGAGCGCGACATGCTGCTCCGAATTGACGGCGGGAAGTCAATCCAGGAAGTGTTCGATGCGGTCGTGGACGGGCTCGGGCTCGGCGAAGGCTCGGTGAGCCTGCCCGCGCTTGCCAGATAGGTGCTTCCATTTCGGCATGGCGGGCTGACGAGGCCGCGTCAGCTGGTCCGGAACGCTCGTCAGGGCTTACACTCCGATTCACTCCTGACCTGGCGGATTCCGGCCGGCCTGCTGCGAGAGCCCGGTCTGCAGCGCCTGCTCACCATGTGACCCCGGACCAGGAGCGCAGGCCTTACTCATAGGCAATGGCGGCGGCGAATCTCTCTTCCCCGAAATCTGATATTTTCCACGGTTTCGTAGGTAAATGTGGAAATCTAAATGTAGAAAATTCCGCACCATAAAGCATGGAATTCGGCACTTCGAACGAGCATGGGTCAAGCGAAAAACCAGTTCCAATCACCTTAATCAGTGCCTCTTTAATCGTCCATAACTTGAAGAACAGGTTTACCTTTTGTGATCCACTTGACGCCGCCATTGCGGCCAGTTCATTCCGCCCGAACACGGTCTCGCCGATTCCGTCAATATCCGTCCGCAGCTTGCGTTCCTCGACATCGATTCCAACCTTTCCCGAGGAGGCGAACGCGAGCAGGCCGTGCATGCCGCTGTGGCTGACGTTGAAGCTGAAGGGAGCAGGCGATCCGTTCACGACGGCGAAAGGCTTGCCGTGTTCGCCGTAGCCGAACGAGAGGCAGTCGTTTTCACAGCCAATCCTGTCGCAAAGATGGATGCGAAGCGCCGCGCGGCACAAGGCGAATTCGTTACGTGGCCGGTCCACCAAGAACCGACCCCAGCGTTCTTTCTCGTAGGCGTCGAGCCACGACAGGGCTTCGCTCTCGCGAGCGGCATCGATCGCGAGATCGACGTGCACGATCTCGATCCCGTCGATCGCCCTGAGAGGCGCCCACCAAGGTCTGTCGGCTGCGTTCATCCCACGAAGCCTCGCAGGGGTGCCAGCGTCACCTCTCGAAGGTAGCTCCCGATCCCGCGTCCGCGATCCCACTGTGACGGATATCCGAGCGAGACTTCCTGGAACGGAACGCCATCAATCCACCAGGTTCCCCGGATGTGCAGATGGCCGAAGACCACCGCACGAGCGTTGAAGCGCCTGTGCCAGCCGCGCGTCCGACGGGTTCCGCACCATGGCGTGAATCGGGGCGCGTTCGGGAGCACCGCCGGCTCCTCTTCCAGCGGAAAATGGTTGATCAGCACTTTCGGCAGATCAGGAGGGCAGGCCTCCAGCCGGGTCGCCGTTTCCGCGCACAGGGCCGCGCACCACGCCGCACGGTCAGGGAACGGGTCTGGGTGCAAGTAGTACTCGTCCGAGCACAGCGAATTCCCCTGGGCCGCCCACGCGACAACCTCGTGCTCACTGATCTCGCTGGGTCGAAAGCTGTAGTCGTACAGCAGGAACAGCGGCGCGATCAGGACCGCTCCCGACGGGTGCGGGAACACGGGGTATGGATCTTTCGGGGTAATGACACCGCGTCCCCGGGCGATTTCGACCAGCTTTTCGTACAGCGCGACGCCGCGCAACTCGTCCGGTCGGTCAGGTCTGGTCCAGAGCTCGTGGTTGCCGGGCACCCACACGATCTTCCGGAACCGCTCGGTCAGGACACGGAAACACCAATCCAGCTGGTGCGGGCCATCGACCAGGTCACCGGCCAGAATAAGCCAGTCATCCCGGAACGCCGGGATCGCTTCGAGCGCTTCCCGGTTGTACGGACTGGCCAGATGAAGGTCAGATAGGGCCCAAAGCCTCACGCAATCACCTGCCGTTCCCTGAATGGCGTCGGACCCAGAACGGTGGCAGGGCAGTCCTCAGCCCGCCATGTCGCCGGAGGATTGGGCGCAGGAGCTTGGGGTCAGGCCGGAACAACAGGATTGCCAAGCCTAGCCATCCGGTCTGCCTTGTCCGACCAGCACGGGTCGATTTCAACTCTCGACGCCTCGTTTCCGCATTTCCCGATGCCCTTCGGAACTGAGCCTTGGGTCCCGTAACCGGAAATCCGCCGGAGACTATTGCGAGCGATTCGTCGAGACACGGTCCTTTCGGCGGGCAAACGCTTGACTTCGCTCGGGAGATTGTAGCCCGCCCGCAAGAACAGGTGTCAAGCCAGGCGCCAGCAGCGCAGTCAACTCGGTTGCGGATACCGGGACTCCGATGGCAACAGGCCGTCGCATCCGCGCCCTGTCGCTGGTAGTCCGGAGCGAATCCTACCGTCTGGTCCGGCCGCGCGTGGCCGTCTGGCCCCGCGTGGGCTGCTGCCGGCCGGGCGACTGGGCCTGCGCGCCAGCAGCGCTGCCCTCGACGTCGGCGTCCTTGCGGTAGTCGTACACGAACTCCCACTCGTTGTAGAGTTCCTTGCCGCCGTAGACTTTCACCCCGAACTCTTCGCTCGTGCTGGCCACGCCCGCGATGCCTCGTTCGAAGACAGGCGCGGATGCGAGCGGCGCTTGGGCGCCAGCCGGGGCTGTCAGGCCCGCGGGGCGCGGCGAGGTAAGCAGCCTGTTGATCATTTCTGCCGCTCCTGAGCCGGCAGCCAGACCGGCGGGGTTTCCGGGAGATTGCGAGACCGGTCCTGATCCCGGGATTCCAGCACCTTGGGCGGCGGTGGCGGCAGGGTTCGGTCCGGGCTGACCGGCGATCCCGTAGGGGTTCGTCCTGCGGGGATCGTTCTCGTCCATCGGCACTGTGCTCGGAAGCATCCGGCTGTAGTCAGGTGGGCCGCCGGCGGCCCCTTCGGCCTCCTGCGGGGCATCGGCTGCTTGGTTGGCGTTGAATTCGAATCCTTGGCTGTAGCGACTACGACTAGCCAGGTCAGGCGCCGCCGACTCGCGAGGCGCTCGTGCCCGCGCTGCGCCGACAAGAGGCTGCGGGCCGGACGCCGCTCGAGGATCCGCGATTTCCGCCAGCCCCGGGGGGCCGGGGCCGGCCTGAGACACGGGCATCGACCCCGCAGGCCCGGCGGCGAAACCTGCCGCGGCACCTCCGAACGGGCCTATTCCCTGGCCGGGCTCCGGTCTGGCAAGGTCGTAAAGCAGCGAGTCTTCGAAGCGTCCGTCCGTGCCCATGTGGATGATTCTCCATTCACCCGTTTCTACCATGGGCTCCGTATAGCGCCTGCGCAGATACCGAACTCCGTCCGTGTCCTCGAGGTCTTCCAGTTCCCGCGGGTACTTCTTGTGCTCCCGGTAAAAGAGCTTGATTGCCCGCATGTACTGCTCGCCACGCTCGATCAGTCGCTCTTCCTTGGTGCGCTGTGCCTGCATCGCCATGCGAGGCAGGCTCAGGGCCAGGCCCGCGAGGAGAATCGCGGACGATGCAAGCAGCGCCAGCAACGCATAGCCCGCCTGGCCGCCCGGCATGCCCGGTGCGGTGCGGATCACCGGGAGACCTCCAGGGGAATCGTGAATTCCTGTTGGGCCCGCACGTCTTCCAGCACGAGGGTTTCCAGCCCGATCTGGCCGATACGGTAGCGCTCCTGGATCAGAGCACCTTCCGATGCCACGAGGATCTCCTCGCCGTCGAGAAGGAACGCCCGGCGGGTGTCCTGTCCCGGCAAGCTCGCGAGGCCGTAGTATTTCCAGTCCGGAGGCTTGGCCCGAGGCGGGGCCTTCCGGGGAGCCGGCCTCGGCGGAGCGGGCTTCGGCTTCTTCAGCGCTGCTTCGAGTCGCGCCTGTGCCCGCGCTGTCTCGTCCGGCGTGGGGGGCTTGACCTCGGGCCGGCGAGGCCGTCCGAAATTGAAGATATCGCGCTCGATCGAGGGTTCTTCGATTCCGCGAACCCGGTCGAGCAGTTCCGTCCGCAGCGATGCGTCCGCTGTCATTGGATCCGGAGCCTCGTCCGCCTTCGGACGGCCCAGCCGCGGCCGGAATCTTCCCCCGGTCCTGCGGATTGCAGAAACTTGCCTCGGCGCGGGCTCGCCAGTTGCCGATTCGGCTGGCGCCGTCGGACGCGTCTCCGGGAGTCGCTGCTGGACTGGCGAACCGGGATCCCGGAGGAACTGGAAGTACACCACGGCCGCCAAGACCGCCAGGGCAGCGCCGAGCTGGACCAGCGACTTCCTGTTCGCGCCAAGTTCCATGCCTTCTCCTACAGGTCCCTCACAAATGTGTCGAACCGCATGTTGATCTGCAGCTCGCCTGTCCCGCTGTCGTCGCGCGGAGTTGCCCCCAGGGATCCGATGATAAAAAAGAGTTTCGATCGATCCAGGCGGTACAGGAACCGGACGAGGCTGTCATAGCGTCCGCGGAAATTCGCGTTGACAGCGAGGATTCCGTAGTTCTCGCTGCCCTCGATCGCCTCGACCGAGTAGCTCGTCTCGCGGATTTCCATGCCCGCCTCCTCGGACGCGGCTCCGAGTTCCGTCAGCAGCGCGGAGAATGCGCTTCGCCTGGGCAGCGCGATCTGCTGCACGAGCTCCTGGCCGTCCGTGTCCGCCGTCTCAATGCGGTTAGCCGTCGTCTGGACCGCATCGGCACCGCGTCGCGCCTCCTCAACCTGCTTCGCAAGCTGGGCATTGCGCGCGGTGCGCTCGCGTTCCTCCCGTGTCGCAGGCCTCACCGCGAACGCGTAAAATCCCAGGTCGCAAAGGGCGAGCAGTCCGAGAGCAAAAAGCACGGTCCGCGGTGGGAAGCGACGGAACCACGGAGCCGGAGTCTGAGTCACCGGCCGGGTCTCAGAGCTGCTGGTCATACTCCACCGAAAGCTGGTAGCGAAACGTGGGATCGCCGTCGGCCGGCGGCGCGCTCCCCCGCAGCGCCGGGGAACCGAACAGGCTGGAGCCCTCCAGTGCCTTGAGGAATCCGATGAAATCGGCCGGAGCCTTGGCGCTGACCGTCATGTCAAGCCAGATCGTGTCGCCCACCGCCACTTCCGGCTCGATCGTAAGCATGCGCACATTGGGCGGCAGGACCTGCTCGAGGTCGAGGAACGTGTGGGTCCAGGAGACTCCCTTGCGGATCAGCAGCTCGTTCAGCAACGCCGTTCTGTCAAGGATTTCCGTGGCACGGGTGCCTCTCACCGCGGCCGACGCCTGCGCTGCCTGCTGGTCCAGTGCCCGCCGCTCCGCCAGCAGCCGCCGCTCCTGCTCGAGAAGCCCCTCTGGCGGTCCCTCGGACCGCGCGAAATCAGCGACCAGCACTCCAGCCGCACCCAGCAGCGCGGCCGCCGCGACGCATGCCAGCGAGAAGAAGGCCCGGTAGCCGCCAGCCGGGGTGGTTGCCAGATTGAGGCCGGCGCTCCTCGCAGCCCCCGCGCGACCGGCCAGGCCTGCCATGCGTTTGAGAGCTTCAACCATGGACATAACCCAAGAGCCCCGGGGCTAGAGACTCGCCGCCGCTGCTCGAGTGAAGCAAGGACTCTACCGACGTCTGCAGCTCGGACCGCATGATCTCGAGCGCGGGCCCGAGCAGTTCGCCAAATCCGCATAGCAGCAACCGGGACACAGGTGTTCGGAGGTTCTCCTCGATGTACACGATTGTCGGGAACAGATCGGCGAGTATTTCGCCGATCGCGTCCTCGGCTTCCGCCTCAGAAGGGATCGCAAGAGCGATCCGCCGTACGAGGCGGACAAGCCCGCCCTCGACGGCAACGAGGGTCATCGCCTCCCCTCCAAGCTTGACCAGGACCGTCATCGGGCCGGCGTCGATAAGGTTCAGAACGGTTGCCGTCGACAATCCCACATAGCCCGGCAGGAGACCCGCCGCCTCGAATGCCGACTCGCATTGGCGGACGTGCGCGGCGGAAGCCGCCGTCGCCAGGACGGAGGGACGCCGGGAGCCGCCCTGCGTCCGGTAGGCGATACGGGCGCTGCGAGCGTCGAACGGCAGGCTGTGGCTGAAGCGTTCCTCGACGGAGCGGCGCAGTTCTTGCGGGCGCCTGGGGAGCTTTTCGAACTCGAACACCGCCATCCGTGTCTCGTGGTCCGGGAGCAGCACCGCGACATGCGGGCTTGGAAGGGGCGCGAGTTCGGGCAGGATCTCTTCGACCGCGGACTCCAGGACGGCCGCGGGCTCCCCGGCGGGGGCCTCGTCAGGCGGCAGCGGGAGCGGCCTGGACGTCCTGGCCTCGATGGATTGCCCCGATCGTCGGGCTCCGCATAGGATCCCGTCGCCGATCTCGAAGACCAAGGCCGGCTGGGGGTCCGGCATCAGCCGATCCAGTGTCTGAAGCAGGATTCCCATGGCTACTCGATGAACGTCACCTTGTCGATCTCCCTCAGCGTGGTGATGCCTGCCCGCACACGCTCCACTGCGGACTCGCGGAGCGTCCGCATGCCTTCCTCGCGTGCCGCTCGGGAGATTTCCGAACTGGGTCTCTTTCCCAGGATCAGCTCGCGGATCCGATCCGACATATCGAGCAGCTCGTGGATCGCGGTCCGGCCGCGAAATCCTGTGCCGGAGCATTCGATGCACCCGTCGCCCTCGCTGAATTCGAAGTCTCCCCACTCGCTCTGCGGCAGGTTCGACGAACGCAATCGCTCGGCGGAATAGTGTCGGCGTGAGCGGCAGTGAGTGCAGACCACACGGACCAGGCGCTGGGCCAGGATGCAGTTCAGCGCCGAGACGAAGTTATAGGCCTCCACGCCCATGTTGAGGAACCGTCCGAGCACGTCGACGACATTGTTGGCATGCACGGTCGTGAAGACGAGGTGGCCCGTGAGCGCGGACTGGATCGCGATTTGCGCGGTTTCTGGATCGCGGATCTCGCCGACCATGATCTTGTCGGGATCGTGGCGCAGGATCGAGCGCAGGCCGCGAGCGAATGTCAGGCCCTTCTTCTCGTTGATCGGGATCTGGGTGATTCCGTGGAGCTGGTACTCCACCGGATCCTCGATGGTGACGATCTTGTCCTCGTCGCTCTGGATGTCGCTCAGCGCGGCGTAGAGGGTCGTCGTCTTGCCCGAACCCGTAGGGCCGGTCACCAGCACCATGCCGTACGGCTCGCGGATATAGTGTGCGAAGCGGCTCTGGTCGTCAGGGCTGAAGCCGACCACGTCCAGCGACAGCCGCTTGAACTTCTCGCCCATTGATTCCTTGTCAAGGATCCGAAGGACCGCATTCTCGCCGAAGACCGTCGGCATGATCGAGACTCGGAAGTCGATCTGGCGACCCTTGTAGCGCACGCGGAATCTCCCGTCCTGCGGTATGCGTCGCTCGGCGATGTCGAGTTCGCTCATCACCTTGATGCGCGACAGGATCGTTTCGTGCCAGTCCTTCGAGATCGGCGGCATCGCGAAGTGCAGCGCCCCGTCAATCCGGTACTTGATGGCTACGTCCGTGTTGCGGGTCTCGATATGGATGTCGCTGGCCCTCCGTTCGAGGGCATTGAATACCGTCGTGTCAATGAGCTTGATGACCGGTGCGATCCCGCTGTCCTTCGTGAGCCTGTCGATCGAGAGCGTCTCGTCAGGATCCTCGGCGGCGCCAACCTCGAGCGTGAACTCCTCGGTTACCTCTTCCAGAACGCGCTGCGACTGCTCGGTCTTGTTGAGCAGGTCGTTGATCTGGGAAAGCGTGGCGATCGAGATCCGCAGCTTCTTCCCCAGCATGGAGGCGATCTCGTCGAGCTCGGGAAGCCGGCTCGGGTCGGCGATCGCGATTTCCAGCGAGCCATTGCTCTCGGCAATGGGGACGAAGTTGTGTCGGAACATCAGGTCGACCGGAATCGATCGGAACAGGTCGCTGTCGATGTGAGCCGCTTCCAGGTCGAGATAGGGATAGCGGTACCGGGAGGCGAGGTTGCGCGCGTCCCGCTCTTCCGATTCCGGAGTCGCTTCGACCGGTGCTTCCGACGTGGCCATTGCGCGGGACAGGGAGGGTCCTAGATTCTAGACGCCTGGCGGGCCGGTAGCGTGGATTGGCCGGCCCGGCTTGCCCCTCGCTAGAATTGCCCGGCCAGGCTGAAGATGGGCAAGTACAGCGAGATCAGGACGAACGCGACGAAAATGCCCATGAAGATCATGATGGCGGGCTCGACCAGGTTCAGCAACGCGGCCGTCTTCGTCTGCACCTCCTCTTCGAAGAACTCCGCCACGGAGCTGAGCATTTGCGGCAGGGCTCCCGTCGACTCCCCGACGCGCACCATTTCAATTGCCAGGGTGGGAAAGATGCCGGTTCCGAGCATGCTGCCCGCCAGGTTCTGGCCCTCTTTGACCCGCTCCCTGACGGAGCTCAGGGTGGACCGCAATAGGCCCGACCCCATCGATTCGCCGGCTGTGTCGAGCGCCCGCACGAGTGGAATGCCGCCAGTCAGCAACGTGCTGAGCAGGCGCGCGAGCTGGGCCACTTGGTAGCGGATCCAGAGGTGCCCGATCATCGGCGTCCGCAAGGTCAGGCGTTCCAGGGCCTGTCGAACCGTCCTCCGCCGCACGGCCCATGCGCCCGACGCTGCCAGCGCCGCCAGGCAGGCGAGCAGGGGCAGGGCATTGTCGCGGGCGGCCCCGCCAAACGCCACCAGCCATTGCGTCGAGGCTGGCAGCGCGGCGTCCATCGTCTCGTAGAGCTGGGAGAACTCCGGCACGACGTAGGTCACGAGGAACACGACCAGCACGGCTACCAGGACGACCAGCACCGCTGGATAGATCAGCGAGACCAGAAGCTTCTTCCGGATCGCCAGGGCCAGCTTTTCGTAGGTCACGTAGCGCTCTAGAACCGAGTCGAGCGCGCCCGACCGCTCGCCGGCAAGGAGCGACGTGACGTAGATCGGGGGGAAGGCGCCGCGCCTTGCGAAGGCCTCGGACAGAGGGACGCCGACGCGGACATCGTCGCGCACCGCCGCGACGTGACCGGCAAGGGCCTTGCCGCGGACGTTGCCGGAGAGGAGTTCCAGTGACTGCGGGATCGGCATGCCCGCCCGGATAAGTGCGAGGAACTGCTGGTTGAAGACCACGAACTGCTCGAGGTCGAGACGCCCGCGCTTCCTCGGTGAGTTCGCCGCTGTCGGGTCGGTCTGGGACCGGGCTGCTCTTGCCGTGACGCCGCGGTCGTCCGAGAGCCGGCGCTCGGGAGAGGACGGTCCGGCACCTGCCGGGCCGTGGCCCTTGACGCGGGGAACTGGCATGCCTCTATCTGGTGCAAGACGCTTGCGAGGGCTGCACCGTGCATCTTGGCGTTCGCAAAGACGTGATCCCTCGTAATGCTCGTGCCTGGACGAGGCTCTCTCCTGCGGTCTCGCGGGGTGAGGTGCATCCGGACGCCCGGGCCATGCGCCATGGTCATTCGGGACTGCTTCGACGTGCATCCGATTCCGAGTGGGTCACGTGCGTTGAGCTTGGTGGAGCAGAAGTGGAGCTCGAACGCGGACGCGACCGGCAAGTCGTGGGATTTGGTCCCGCGCAGGGGTCGCAGAGGTCCGCATCCAGCATTCGCACGCTCGCTTGCCTGTGGTCGAAAGCGCGTTCGAACACCGAGGCAAAGTCCATGATCGCGTGGGCGGGCGAATTGTCGAGACGGCCCTGCCAGGCTTGGATCAGCGTGAGGTTCCTGGCGCCCGCGTTGGAGTCGCTTGAAAATCGTCAGGAGCCCCCGATATGATTCGAGGTTCTGCTTGATGCAGGCAGGAGGGTGGATGGCAGCTATCGATGTACCTCTAGGCAAGCGCGGATTCGGGCGTACGTCGCGGCCGGACGCATGGTGGATTCAGCCGCTAGTTGTCTTCCTGGGGTTTTCCGCGTTTATCGTCTACACCACCTGGGCAATCATTCAAGCCGAGCACTACACCGCCGGCCCGTACCTTTCGCCGTTCTACTCGCCGGAGATCTTCGGCGCATCCGAGCATAGCTGGTTCGGCCCGAAGCCCGACTGGTGGCCCTTGTGGCTGCCGTTCTCGCCCGCATACCTGATCCTCTGGGCTCCTCTGGGGTTTCGCATGACCTGCTACTACTATCGCGGCGCCTATTACAAGGCGTTCTGGGCCGATCCGCCCTCGTGCACGGTGGGGGAACCGCGATCAAGCTATCTTGGCGAGCGGTCATTCCCGCTCATCGTGCAGAATGTCCACCGCTATTTCCTTTACATTGCGCTCGGGTTCATCGTCATGCTCTCCTATGACGCCTGGAAGGGGCTTTGGTTCCTGAACCCGACGACCGGATCGGTCGAGTTCGGAATCGGAGTGGGCAGCGTCTTGCTGTTCGTCAACGTCACCCTGCTCGCGGGCTACGCATTCGGCTGCCATTCCCTTCGGCACCTGGTGGGAGGACGGAAGGATCTGCTCTCCGGCTCCCCTGCAGCTGCCAAGACCTATGATTGCGTGAGCTGCCTGAACCGCCAGCACATGCGCTGGGCGTGGATGAGCCTGTTCTCGGTCGGATTCTCCGATCTCTATGTCCGTCTCTGCTCCATGGGCGTTTGGACGGACTGGAGAATTCTGTAGTGACTGAATACCAGCCCATCGAACACGACGTCCTTGTGATCGGCGCCGGCGGAGCCGGGCTTCGGGCGGCTATCGAAGCGCGCGCCCAAGGCGCTTCTGTCGGCCTGGTCTGCAAGTCGCTCCTCGGCAAGGCGCACACGGTGATGGCCGAGGGCGGCGTCGCTGCCGCTCTGTCGAACGTCGACGACCGGGACGACTGGAGGGTGCACTTCGCCGACACCATGCGAGGCGGTCAATACCTCAACAACAGCCGCATGGCCGAGTTGCACGCCAAGGAGGCTCCCGCACGCGTGCGGGAACTTGAGGCGTGGGGGGCGCTGTTCGATCGCGCAGCCGACGGCAGCATCCTGCAGCGGAATTTCGGCGGTCACGCCTATCCTCGACTCGCGCACGTGGGCGATCGCACAGGCCTGGAGATGATTCGCACGCTGCAGGACCACGCCGTGCATCAGGGAATCGATGACCACATGGAGTGTGCCGTGATCGAGCTGCTCACAGACGGGGACCGTGTGGTCGGCGCTTTCGCGTTCGACAGGGAGCGGGGCACGTTCCAGGTCTTTCGTGCCAAGGCCGTCGTGCTGGCCACTGGCGGCGTCGGCAAGGCCTTTCGGATCACGAGCAACAGCTGGGAATACACCGGTGATGGCCACGCTCTGGCCTATCGCGCGGGCGCGGCGCTCATCGACATGGAATTCGTCCAGTTCCACCCGACGGGCATGGTCTGGCCTCCCAGCGTCGCCGGGATCCTGGTCACCGAGGGAGTGCGCGGAGAAGGTGGAGTCTTGCGGAACTCGGTTGGCGAGCGTTTCATGTTCGGCGACATTCCGCCCCTCTACCGCAGTTCAACGGCCGACAACGAAGAGGAAGGCTGGCGCTATACCCAGGGCGACAAGGATGCGCGCCGGCCGCCAGAGCTGCTGACTCGCGACCATGTGGCGCGCTGCATCGTGCGCGAAATCAAGGAGGGCAGGGGAAGCCCGCACGGAGGGGTCTTTCTCGACATCGCTTGGGTCAAGGAGAAACTGCCCAACGCAGCGGAGCATATCAAGCGAAAGCTGCCCAGCATGTATCACCAGTTCAAGGAGCTCGCTGACATCGACATCACGCAGGAGCCGATGGAAGTCGGCCCGACAACCCACTACGTGATGGGCGGGGTGCGCGTGGACCCGGACTCGCAAATGTCCGACGTGCCTGGCCTCTTCGCAGCAGGAGAGTGTGCCGCCGGGCTGCACGGAGCCAATCGGCTGGGGGGCAATTCCCTTTCCGACCTCCTGGTGTTCGGCAAGCGTGCCGGAGAATACGCCGCTCGTTTCGCACGAGAGAACGCGGCCGGCAACATTGCCGAGGACCAAATCGCCGAGGTGTCACGAATTGCGCTGGAGCCGTTTGACCGCAACGTCGATGCGGAGGGTGCCGAAAACGCCTTTGGAATTCAGCAGGATCTTCAGGAACTGATGCAGGATCAGGTGGGAATCGTGCGCAATGAACAGGACCTGCAGGATGCTCTTGAGCAGATCGCCCGCCTGCGAGACCGAGCGAGGCGCGTTGCCGTGAGCGGGAATCGTGAATACAACCCTGGCTGGCATACGGCCCTGGACCTGCGGAACCTGCTCACCTTTTCGGAAGCAATCGCCAGGGCGGCGCTGGAACGCAAGGAGAGTCGAGGAGCCCACACCCGCCTCGACCATCCGGACAAGGACGAGACTTTCGGGAAGCTGACCATCGTGATCCGCAAGGGTCAAGATGGCGGCCTCTCAGTCTCGAGCGAGCCCATCGCGACTATTCCGGATGAACTGCAGCAGGTCATCGACGCAAGGAAGTGAGGTAAGCAGACATGCCAACGGCCACATTCCGGATCTGGCGGGGCAAGGCAGGCGCAGGCGGCTTCCGCGACTACAGCTGCGAGATTTCCGAGGGCATGGTCGTGCTCGACGCGGTGCACAAGATCCAGGCCGAGCAGGCCAATGACCTCGCCTGCCGCTGGAATTGCAAGGCCGGCAAGTGCGGGTCCTGCTCGGCCGAAATCAACGGATCCCCTCGGCTGATGTGCATGACACGCCTGAACCAACTGCCTTTGCACAAGCCTGTCACGATCGAGCCCATGCAGGCCTTCCCGGTCGTCAAGGATCTTGTGACAGATGTGTCCTGGAACTTCGAGGTGAAAAAGCGAATCAAGGCGTTCACCCCGCGGCCGCCGGACGCCGAGGACGGGACCTGGCGGATATTGCAGCGCGACGTCGACCGTGTTCAGGAATTCCGCAAGTGCATCGAGTGCTTCCTCTGCCAGGACGTGTGCCACGTCCTGCGGGAGCATCACCTGCACGAGCAGTTCATAGGACCGCGGTTCCTGGTGTATTCCGCGGCGCTCGAGATGCACCCTCTGGACACCGAGAACAGGGTTGGAGAACTCCGAGGTGACGACGGCATCGGCTATTGCAACATCACGAAGTGCTGCACGAAAGTATGCCCGGAACACATCACCATCACCGACAATGCGATCATTCCGCTCAAGGAGCGGGTGGTGGATGAGTTCTATGACCCGCTGCGGAAGATCTTCCGCGTGTTTCAGAAATAGGCGCCTGCGGTCGCTTCCGTGGCGGACACGTCCGCATGCTTGCACTGCAGCGCTGAAGCATCGCCGGCGGGTGCGAGTCCTTCCCTGCCCGACGAGTGTCCGAGGGAGAAGAGTGTGCCGGACCTGACCGCCACGCGGCACCCGCGATTGATCCAGGGCGCGTCCGACGCGCCGCCGACCACCACGTGCGGCTCCTTGCTGCGACGCGGGCGCTCCGCCGCCGGTTGACGGCAAGTTCCCGCTTGAGAATGCTAGAACGTGAACCGGAGGCCCAGCTGGAGCTGCCTAGCCTGGCCTGCAGCCAGGGCCCGTCCGAATGTCGGCAAGCCGAACGTGCGTTCGGGAAGGTCAAAATTGGTGTGGTCGGTCACGTTGAATGCCTCGATCCGCAACTCCGCCGTGGCACCGTCGGCGAGGCGCACGGACCGGACAATCGCGAGATCCACAGAGGCCGTGCCCGGCCCCGTGAGAATGTTGCGCCCTGCATTGCCGAACGACAGCGGCTGCGGAAACGAGAATGCTGCTGGATTGAAGAACTGATTGGCGCTGCGCCGACCAGCCATGGGATCGCCGACGAGATCGGGCCTGTCCGACCCGAAAATGCCGCCAGTATTGCCTGTATTCGAGTTGTCCTCTGCGAGCTGGGGGGTGGCTGGACGTCCGCTTCCAAACGTCGCGATCGCGAACGCGCGCCAGCCGCCAAGAAGCCAATGACGACTCGGCACCGCGTACTGCGCGGCCAATGCCAAGCGGTGGCGCTGGTCGAAATTCGACAGGCCTCTCTCCGCGCGAAAGTCGTGGCTGTCCTGCGGGAACGACTGGTCGCCAGAAGATGACAGGAAGGCCGACACGTCGTCGATGGACTTGGCCCATGTGTAGGCGGCGCGAAACCCGATTCCAGCGCTGAAACGACGCTCCAGCGTGAAGACTCCCGAATGGTAGACCGACGACGCTCCGGATTCAAAGAGGGCGACGTTCGCGAACCCACCGATCGGCCGCCTGGGATCGACCTCCCCGGGCCCCGGGGCTGGCTGGTTGAGATTCCGCCTCCGCAGCAGCTTTGATCCCTTGGACCCGATGTAAGAGGCCCTGAGGACGACCCTGCCCGGCAGCCCCCGCTCGAAACCCGCGTTCCAGTGCTGGGCATAGCCGGTCCGAGAGTCGGGCTGCAGCGCGTTGACCGAAGCCGGAGGGGTGTATCCGCCACCAGGGAACGGGTCGGCCAGGGTTGGCAGGGACACGGGGGAAGGGAAGAACAGCCGGAGGTCGAAGTACGGTGGGTTGAAATACAATCCGGAGTTGGCTTCGAGGATGTTGACCTCGTAGTAGACGCCATAGGCCGCTCGCAGCACGAGCGACTCGGCCGGATTCCACGCGATGCCGATGCGGGGTGCGAGGTTGTTCCTGTCCGAGAGATATCCCGCTCGACCCAGCGCGGTCGAGCCCGGCGCGACCAACCGGGCGGACGCCAGGTCGAATTGCGTGAAGCGGTCGTCCTCGTCATACGCGGGCTTGTTGTATTCGTAGCGGAGGCCCAAGCTCACGGTCAGGCTCTCTGCGGGCTCCCAGTCGTCCTGCGCATACCAGTTCCAGAATCCCGCGCGCTGGCGGAAATCGTTGTCGATCGTTGTCTGGATGCTGTAGGTCGGTATTCCCAGCAGGAGATCGGATACGGGATGCTGCGAAATGGCACCGAGGAAGTTGAACTGTCCGCGACCGAACAGGCCTTGGGTCCCGTCGATCTTTACGCCGCGGTACTCGCCGCCCCATTTAAGGCGATGCCGGGCTGCCGCGTGGGTCAGATTGACCGAGAAGTGGCCGGTGCCGCTAATGCGCGAGATCGGGAGCGCGGTGTCGTCGGAAAGGCTCGCGAACCCAGCGACATTCACGCCCGGGAAACCGATGAACCGCGGGTCCTTGGAGAGCCCGGGAATGCCGAGTTCACCGGCGATATCCCGTCCGACGTTCTGGTGCAAGACTTCGCGGCGAAGGCGGTTGAACCCAGCCCTCGCTTCCAGCAAAGTGAACGGCGAGAACGGGTGGGTGAATGACGTGGCAAGATGCTGCCCGCGGTCGAGTGTAAAGCTGCCGAATCCCGGCACGTCGCTGTCGGAGAACGGATCGAAACTGCGAGTGTGACTGAGGTTGTAGCGCACGAAGATGCGGCTTCCCGCGCCAACATCCTGGTCTAGGCGGCCCATCGCCTGGTTGACCAGCGCGTCGCCGAGCGGAGTGGAGACATAGTTCTGGGCGGCATCTTGCCGGTTCGGATCCGGCCAATACCCCGCCAGGCCACTCCCTGCCGGACTCTGCCGGGTCACCGGGATCCGGTTGCCCGGGAACGGCGCTCTCGCGAACGGGTCGACGACAGGCGCTCCCAGGCCCGAGAAATCGCCCGAGCGCTGGTCGGCGGTCGGAACGGATGCGGTCCGCGTCGCCGCGTCCCGGATACGCGTTCCCTCGAAGCCTGCGAAGAAGAACGTGCCCCTGTCCAGGACAGGCCCGCCCAGGGCGCCTCCGAACTGGTTACGGCGATAGGGCGGCAAGGACTGCCCGGCTGGGTCGAAGTAGTTGCGTGCGTCCAGCGCATCGTTGCGCAGGTATTCGTACGCGGAGCCGTGAAGCTGCATCGTGCCAGACCGGCTGACGACGTTGACCTGGGCGCCCGCACTCCGGCCGTACTCGGCTTTGTACCCGGATGCATGCAATCGGAACTCCCTTACTGTGTCCAGCGGCGGACCCACGACAAGCCGGTTGATGTAGAGATCGTTGTTATCAATTCCGTCAAGCAGGAAGTTGTTCGAGACTTCCCGGCCCCCCGCGACATGGAATCCGCTGTCGTTCTGGGTCGAGAGTTCCGAGCCGGGCGCGCTCGCATGGGCTCCGCCTGCAAGGAGCGTCAGAGGGACGAACACTCTCTGGTTCAGCGGAAGGTTCCGCATTGCGTCCCTCTCTACGACGGTCCCGAAAGCGGCTGTGCCGGCCTCTACCAACGGAGTTGAATCCGAAGCCTCGACGCTGAATCGCACTGTTTCGAGGTACATCGGAAGGTCAAGCCGCACGCTCGTGCCGACCCTCACCTGGATGCGTGCAACAGGAGCGCTCAGGCCCTGGGCCTTCGGCAGCAGGTCGTAGGTCCCTGGCGGTAGGGCCGGAAACCTGTAATGCCCGTCCGCCGAGGAAGGCGACGCGTATTGGCGGCCGGTTGCCACGTGGGTTGCCGAAACCTCCGCTTGCACCCGGGCGCCCGCCGGATCGAGGATGGTGCCTGAAACGCTCCCTCCGACCGACTGGGCATGTGCAGCCGACAGCCACGCCGCTAACAGTCCCGCCGCCAGCCGCAAGCCAGTGCCGCGCATTGGACCTAGGATACTCGCTCTCAGAGGCGGAACAGCTCGCGCAGCCGCTTCGTCTGCCCGCGGCTAACCGGGATTTCCGTCCGGTCTCGGTCGCTCATCACCAGCTGGTAGTTCGACTTGAACCAAGGCGCAACCTCCTTGATTCTGTTGATGTTGACAATGTAGGAACGGTGAGGACGCCAGAATAGCGGGTCGCTCAGCGTCGATTGCAGGTCATCAAGCGTCTTGTAGTTGCTGTGCCCCTCGACGTCCGTCGCGATGATCCTCACTGCGCCGTCCCGGACCGTCGCGAAGATCACGTCGGCGGCGTCGACAAGCATCATGTGGACGCCCGACCGAACGAGGATCTTGGTTGGCGCGCTGGCGTGGTCGCGAATCCTCGAGAGCAGTTGGACCATCCGTTCCGACTCGCGGCCGGGCGAGCGCACGAGTTCGCGCGCCCGCTGGATTGACCGGCCGAGCCGGTCCTTCTCGACGGGCTTGAGCAGGTAGTCCGCGGCGTTGACCTCGAATGCCTCGACCGCATACTGGTCGAAGGCAGTCGCGAAGATGATGTGGGGCAGGGCACCGCCCCGTGCCAGAATCTCCCGGACGACCTGCAAACCGTTCAATCCAGGCATCTGGACGTCGAGAAAGACAATATCCGGAGCGAGGGTCTCGATTTGTTCGAGGGCTCCAGGACCGTCGGCCGCTTCTCCCACGACCGTGACCTCCGGAAACGAGCGCAGGAGAAAGCTGAGTTCCTCGCGGGCAAGCTGTTCGTCGTCTACGACCAGCGCGGTCATGATCCCGCTCTCTTGGGAAGATCCGGGCATGGCCTGTGCCCAATAGCGTGAGTGTAGCATTGGGGTTTGATGCCGGACTCCGCACGCACGGCGATCGCCATGTTCGCCAAGGCTCCGCGTGCCGGGACCGTCAAGACGAGGCTGATCGGCGCCCTTTCGCCGGAGGACTCGGCTCGGTTTCACGGGGTTTGCGCCCTTTCGACTTGGGATCGGCTATCCGAAATTCGGGCGGTAGACCGGTACCTTTATTGCGACCGCCCGTGGCACCCGTTCCAGGCGGCGGCCGGAACCGACCGATTCCGGCTCCAGCGCGGGGCCGATCTCGGCGAGCGAATGCGGGAGTGCCTGGATGACCTCCTGGCCCAGGGCTACGCCCGGGCACTCATCGTCGGTAGCGACGCCCCGACCATCCCGGCGGCGCAGATCCGCGAGGCGATCGCTGCCCTCGGCCCGGCCGACGTGGTGCTCGGCCCGTCCGAGGACGGCGGCTTCACCTTGATCGGCGCCGTTCGCACGGTCCCGGCAATGTTCAGCGGCGTGGCTTGGTCCGAGGTCGACACTCGCGAGTGCTGCTTGCGGGCCTTGCGAGCAGCCGGTCTCCGGGCCGCCCCGACACAGACGAGAGGATACGACGTGGACACGCCGGCGGATCTGGAGCGCCTCCGACTCGATCCGGCGATTCCTGAGCGATTGCGGCGGTGGCTCGACAAGGCACCGGCCCGGTGCTCATAGGAGGTCGTCGCGTCCGGCCTCCCGGAGCGCCCGCTCCAGGGCGGGGATACTCTGGGATTCGCTCCGGCGGCAGATCAGAAGGGCGTCGGGCGATTCGACCACGATCAGGTCGTCGACACCCAGTAGAGCAACGTGCTTGCCGGGCACGTCAAGGTAGTTGCCTTCCGCTCTGACAAAGGTTCCGTCGGACCGGGCGCAGTTGCCTTGCGAATCCTTCGGCAGTAGAGACCGGAGCGCCTCCCAGCTGCCCAGGTCAGTCCAGCCGAAGTCGCCGGCAGCGAATCCCGCGACGCGGTCAGATCGCTCGAGAATGCCGTGGTCCAGCGAAATGCTCTCGCATTCGGGGTAGCGTTCCGCGAGCCGGCCTGCCAGCCGGCCCGCTCCCGCTTCTGCGATCCAGGAGAGCGCGCCCCAGGTGTTCGCCTGGTAGCGGCGCATTTCTTCTGCGAGCACCCGTGCCTTCCAGAAGAACTGTCCGCTATTCCAATAGAAGCGGCCGGAGGCAACGAAGCCCTTCGCCGTTTCGCCGTCAGGCTTCTCTCGGAATTGCACCACCGGTACAGGCTTGGCCGATCCGGGCTCTGTCCCTGCGGGAAACTCGATGTATCCGTAGCCCGTCTCGGGGGAGGTCGGCTGGATGCCGAGGACGATCAGGCTGTTGTCGGAGGTAGCCTCGAGCGCCCGCCCTAGCAACTCGCGGTAGGCCTCCTCGTCCCGCAGGTGGTGATCGGCGGGGAAGACTCCCATCACCGCTTCGGGATCCTCCCGCAGCGCCAGTGCGGCCGCGAGGCCGGCTGCGGGCGCGGTGTTCCGCTGGACGGGCTCGGCAACAATGCGGGCCGGGGGCAGTTCGGGCAGTTCTCGCGCGACCGCATCGTGCAGCGGTGCGCCCGTAACGACCCAGGTGCGTTCCGGGGGGACGGTACCGCGTAGGCGCTCGAAGGTCCGTCGCAGGAGCGACGGCCCCCCGAGTGGCGATAGGAGCTGCTTAGGGCGCGCGGCGCGGCTAAGCGGCCAAAAGCGAACTCCTCGTCCCCCTGCGAGGATGACTGCGTGGCAGTGATCGTTCGTCGCCACCGGACGTTGCCAAGGATCTCAGCGCGCTTCCAGGTCGTGGGGTCGGATGAGCTTGAACGTCCGCGTCCAGCGCGTTTTCGTGAAGAAGTTCAGAGCCAGGTCCCGCAAGTGCTCGAGCGAGATGCCCGGATCCTGCAGATGCGCCGTCGGAGCATCGTAGGACCAGTAAATGATGAGGGGCTTGCCGATGATGTGGTCGCGCGGCACGAATCCCCAGTAGCGGCTGTCGAGGGATTGATCCCGGTTGTCACCCATCGCGAAGTAGTTTCCTTCCGGCACCACGATCTCGCCGTCCTCGACATGCTCCCGCAGCATCCGCATGGCAGGCTCGTAGATCTGCATCGATGTCGGCACTGAGGGAAAGTTGTCGCGGTAGGCGTCGATATAGTCGCTCTTGTACACGACGTACGGCTCGACCGCCTTCTCGCCGTTCACCCAGAGCTGCTTGTCCAAAATGCGGATGCGGTCCCCCGGCACGCCCACGATCCGCTTTACGAAGGTCTGGTGCAGGTCGATCGGGTAGCGGAACACGGCGATGTCACCGCGCTCGACGTCCTGGTAGGGGAGCAGGTACTTGCTGATGGCGCCTTCCGGGGCATACGCCAGCTTGTCCACGAGCAGATGGTCGCCGATGAGCAGCGAATCCTCCATCGAGCCTGTCGGGATCACGAACGCCTGGACCAGCGTGGTCGTGCCGAATAGGAGAAGCAGGATCGTGACCGTCCATTCGGCGACCACGCCGCGCGAGGGCTCGGACGCACGCTTGCGGGAGGATTCCGCGGGTTTCGACTCTTTGGCCAGGTTCTTCTTCATCGCCGGGATTTGTGCCGTTCTGGCTTCCGAAACCCCATGGTACCCCGTTCTCGGCTAGGTGCTTGGAGGCTGCGGTTGGCGGTGCCTGGAGGTTGGTGGAGGTTAACTCGCCGAGCGGCTCGACTGCGCGGCGCCGCTACCGAAAGCGAGCCGACCTGGCCTAGTCCTTCCCGGAGAGTTTTGCCTCAAGTGCCTTTCGCTCCTCATCTTGGAGCCTCCGCACCCGGTTCAAGACTTGTCGAGCTTCTGCGCGTCGCCCCAACTGCAGCAGCACTCGTCCCATGAGATAGTTGCCCTCCGCGTGATCCGGCCTCAGCACGAGCGCTTTCTCCAGGGCCGGGAGCGCGTTGGCTGCGTTCCCCTGCCTGTGCAAGAGGCGGCCGAGTTGGTAATAGGAACGGTAGTCTTTCGGCGCGAGTTCGATCGCCTTTCGAAAATCGGCCTCGGCTCCAGGCGCCTTACCCAGTCTCTCCCGAACCGAACCTCGATAGATGTACGTCTCGGCGTTGCGGGGCGACGCTGCTACTGCGAGGTCAAGTTCCGATTCGGCTTCTTCGTCACGCAGTAGGTGCCACAGCAGCTTGCCTCGGTGGAACCTCGCCGACGGCAAATCGGGTCTCGTGTCGAGCGCTTCGTCGACCTCTGAGAGTGCACGCTCGTGCTGCCCTTGGGATTCGAGCGCTTTGGAAAGCATAAGTCGCAGTTCAGGCGCTTCTGGATACTTCCGGAACATCTCCTCGATCACGCTCTGCGCGTCCTCAGAGAGCCCCGCCTGCATGTAGGCCGAGGAGAGGGCGTAGAGCACTCCCAGGTCGCCTTCCCCGTCAGAGCGTAGGCGCTCCAGCAATGTAATCGACGATTCCGGTTCGCCCGCCAATGAATAGACCAGGGCCAGCAACTGTACGGCCCTGCGGTCTCGCGGACGGGCTGCAACAAATCTCTCCAGAAAGCTCGAGCTTTCCGGGTAGCGCCCTAGCTGAAAGTATGCTTGCGCGACGTTGCGGCTGATTTCCATCACCTCGGGGAGCAAGTTAGCCGCAGTCTTGAAATGATCGAGAGCGCCCTCGTAGCGCTCCAGCCGCATCAGGGCCGTGCCGAGGTCGTTGTGCAGGCGGCCATTGTCGGGATCGGCGGCAATCGCCTCTAGGAACGACGGCACAGCCGCTGCCATGTCGCCGGCTTCCATCGCTCGGTAGGCCCGGATTGACGCCTCCTGAGGGCCTGGCGTCGTTTGGGCCCCGGCGGCGGCCGCCAAACACAGGACTCCTGCCCACCTAGTTGCCGTTGCCGGCCAGGCCATCCTCCCCATCATAGTTCCGCCCTTCGGCGGAGACCCGACCCCCTGTCTCGGGAGCCGCCGTCGTCGTCTTGCGGAGCCGTACTAGAAAGTCAACTTGAGCCCGATTTGCATGATCCGCGGATCATGTGCGCTCGTGACACGACCGAAGGCCGCGTTGTTGAAGCCCAGAGCCACTCCCTTCCATTGCGGATGGTTGAAGGCGTTGAAGAACTCACCGCGCAATTGGACCTCCACCCGCTCGCCGATCTGCACGTTCTTGGCCAGCGTCAGATCAAAGTTCGAAAGGCCCGGAAGCCGGATGTTGGCCCGTGCCGAATCTCCGAAGGTGCCCCGTGCTGGTTGAGCGAATGCTGAGGTGTTGAACCACGTGGCCTGGGACTGGGGTCCGTCGTTTGGATCGCCGACCAGGTCCGGACGCTGCGGGCCTCCGCCGCCAACGCGGCCGTTATCGCCCGCCAGGGATGCCGTTCCCATCATGCCGCTCTGGAAGGTGACGATTCCGGCGATTGACCATCCTCCGAAGACCTTCTTCATGGCTGTGTTCTGGCCTCTGCCAAACGGCAGTTCGTACAGGAAGTTAGAAATAAAAAGATGGGTGCGGTCGAGGTCTGAGAAGCTCCACTCAGCAGCCAGATTGCGCGGATCTTGCACCGTGTCGCCTACGTTGTCGCCGTGGCTCAGGTTCTTGGAATAGGTGTAGGCAACCTCGTACATCAGTCCCTGAGCGAACCGTTTCTTCAACGTCAACTCGAGACCGTGGTATTTCGATGTCGCGGCGGGCTGCTGCCAGAGGATGTTCCCGAATCCCGGAAAAGGACGGTCCGCATTGATATTGCCGCGGTCGGCGCGAGGCGCGGGCCGGTTCAGGTTCGGCCGAATTCCGAGATGCGTGACGCGATTCCCGACGTACGTGACATCAACCACCGTATCCCGCGCAATCTCCTGCTGGATGCCGAAGCTCCACTGGTAGCTGGGGGTTGCGTCGCCCGCCGTGTCGTGACCGTGGACGTTACTGGGAAGCAGAATGTCTGCGTTACCGCCGGCCGGATTGCTCAGCAACGGGTCAAAAAGCAGGGGATTCTGCAGGATCGGCGGCTGAAAACTGTTCCGCCCGATATGGCCCGGACCATAGTAGACGCCCGCTCCTGTCCGGATCACGGTCTTTTCTTGAAGCTTGTATGCAATGCCAAGGCGCGGGCCAAAGTCATTGTATTGTCGTCGGTACAGGTCGTCCCCGCCGAACTGTTCGGCTCTGGGATCGGTAGGCGTCAGCATCCCGTTCAGCAGATCTCCGCTGCCTCGCACGATCTGTCCGTTGGGTTGCACAGTGACGGCGCTGGCATGATCGAAGAGCTCTGGCTGGAAAGAGGCGAACAGGCCGCCTGTCTCAGCGCCTAGGACTCCTTGGAATGAGGACCATCGGACACCGTAGTTGATCGTTAGATTCTGCGTTGCCTTCCAGTCGTCCTGAGCGTAGAAGTCGACCTGCCATGCGACCCAGTTCGTGGGTACGTTTTCCCCTTGCTGCTCGGAGTACGTGCGGGCTCGCCCCAGAACGAGATCGGCGACTGCATGGCGTGTCTTGCCGCCATTGAATTGAAAGTCACCTTGTGGCCGCGTCGAATTGTCGATCCACTTGCGGATGCGCAAGATTTCCGTTCCGAACTTGAGGCTATGGTTTCCTTTCTGGATGGACAAGTCGTCCCGGAAGGTGAGCATCGGGTTGCCGTTGTCGTACGGCACATTGGAGCCACTGATGCTGCCCCAACCCTGGGTCAGGCGGATATCAGGAATCTTGTTGCCAGGGTTCCCGGGAAATAATTCCGGGATATTCAGTCCGGCGGGTCGCTGCTCCACTCCTAGAGCCGGTCGGTGAATCGTGTTCCAGGAAAGTCCGAAGGTGTACTCGTTGACCAGAGACGGACTCATGATGTGTGTCAGGCTGGAAACCAAATTCTTGCCCGGTTTCGAATACTCTGACGGAATCGTGTCGAAGGACTGCGCTGACCAAAGCGCCTTCGCCTGGCCTTGAGACCAGTCGTCCTGAATGTACCGGGTCATTAGGCGCACATTGTCCGAGAAGTTGTGATCCGCTCGGACGAGTTCCTCGTGGTAGTCCGTGGGTTGACTGGGCTGTGCAATCCAGTTTTGGTTTCCCACGCGGTTGGGCAAGGGATAGAACTCATCGAACAAAATGGTCGCATTGGGATCGATTCTGCTGACGGGAATCTGATTGTTCGGGAAGTCCTCGCCGGTGTCGGGGTCTCGGATCGCCTGCTGGTCGCTGAAATCTCCCTGTCGCATTGCTGCGGTGGGCGTCCGGGCCAGCAGGGTAGCGCCTACGAAAGACGGTCCCCTTCGGGCGTAGAACGACTGCGAGTAGAAAAAGAATGTCTTGCTCTTGTCCCGGTTGTAGCCTCCTAGGGAGACCGGACCACCAATCGTGAATCCGTAGTGGTTTAGCTTCAATGGGGCCGCTTCGTTGGCGAAGAAGTTCGCGGAATCCATGGCATTGTTGCGTAAGAAATCGTAAAGCGCGCCATGGTATTCCTGGCCACCACCCTTGATGACGATGTTCCCTACGCCGGCACCGTAGCTGCCAGACTCCGCCCGAAAGTTGCTCGTCAGGAATTTGACCTCTGCAATTGCCTCGGGCGGCGGGAAGTTGTTGATTCCGCGCTGACCGCCCGTGTCCATGTTTTGGATGCCGTCAATGGCGTACCGGACCTTGTCCGTGCGGCCACCGTGGACGGCAAGGAGGGGGTTTCCTTCTTGGCCGAGGCCGCGAGAGTCCGTGTTCTGGGCGATCACCCCTGCGCCAAGGCGACCAAATTGGGACCAGTTCCGCCCGTTGATGGGCATCTCGGCGACTTGAAGCTCGCTGACGAGCGTGGTAACTTCGCCGCTCTCGGTTTCGAGCACCGGCGCAGCACCTGTTACCTCGACGGTGGTGGTAATCTCGCCGATTTCGAGGGCGATGTCGAGCCCCACGCGTTGTTCGGCTTGCAGTTCGATGCCTCGCATCACCTTGCGCTGGAAGCCGTCCGCCTCGGCGACCACGTCGTAGACCCCGGCCTGCGTCGAGGAAATCGCGTAGACCCCGTTCTCGTTTGTTTCGACGACACGCGTGGTGCCTGTCTGGGCATGCGTTGCGGTCACCGCCACTCCGGGGATCACGGCACCGGTCGCATCTGACACAGTGCCTGTAATTGTTCCCCGGCTGATCCCTTGCGGATACGCAACGGACGAAAAACACGCCAACGCGATCAGGCACCGCAGAATGCGCGGGCCGGTCGATGGTGCTGTCATGGCTGCCTCCAGATTGCTTGAGTCGCCAATCGAGGGGCTGGAACCCAAAGCCTAGGTATCACAAGGCCGTTCGAGATCCACGCTTGCAGCCGAAGCTTGCCAATCCCAGCAATCCTCGACGACCGGTCCGATCATACTGGCTGCCAAGGCGGCCGTCAATCCGGTTCTGCCATGTAGTTATCACCTCTTCGAAACGCCGTCTACGTTCCACAGCCTTCCCATTCCTCCCCGCTGCGGCATGCTCGTGTCAGCGTCAAGGGCGTCCTCTGGCGACTACGGGGGTCGTCCATCAACGGGCGATGATGGGCCGTGCTAGCCGACTCGGGCAACAGGGCCGGCCTTGCATGGAGTGAAGGACATGGGGGTGCCCGACCGGCCCAAATCAGCGAGCTTGCTGTGGGCTGGCAGAGCCCCGGCCCTCCTCCAGGGTGACTTCGCGATTTGCAGCGACGGGCCCGTGGGTTTCAACCCGTCCACTTGGCCAGCGCACCTCGATGTGATCCACCTGTTCGTTGTCTGCAAGCCCGAAATGAAGGCGATGCTCGTTGCTGGAAAGGAAGCTGCCCCCGCTGCGAGCCTCGCGGACGAGGTTCAGCCGGCCTGCCTGAACACGAACGACGGAGCCTAGACCGTCGCGGTTCGACGCAACACCGCGAAGCTTCACCTGTAGCCAGTTAGCCAATTCCGCGCGATTCACCAGGAGGCTGGGACCCGAATCCAGATTGTTGACCACGATCTCGATATCACCGTCGTTATCGAGGTCTCCGACGGCCGCCCCCCGCCCGGATCTCGCAGAAGTGACTCCCGGGCCTGAATGCGCGGAAATGTCGATGAAACCTCCTTGACCCGTATTCCAGTAGACGTTCTTGGATTGCCGGAATCGGCTCTTCCCGCCGAGTTCGTCAGCTTCCGGGTAGACATGCCCGTTGGCCATGAACAGGTCCTGGCGTCCGTCATGATCGATATCGAGAAAGGCCACTCCCCAGCCGACAAAGTGGGTGTTTACTCCTAGACCTGCCTGTATCGCCAAGTCGGCGTAGTGCCCGTCGCCTTCATTGCGGTAGAGCGACGGAATATCGGCGTCGAAGTTGGTCTTCACGATGTCCATTCGGCCATCTCCGTCAAAGTCACCGGCATCAGCTCCCATGCCACCTTGCTCCTTGCCGTCAGCATTCAGGGCCGTTCCCGAAAGCAGGCCCTCGTCGGAGAACGTGCCATCTCTGTTATTTCGGAAGAGAATGCTGGGACTTGAGTCACACGCGATGTAGACGTCTGTCCAGCCGTCCTCATCAAAGTCTCCCGGCAGGACGGAGAAGCAATAGTATCCGCTCGGCTCATTGAACCCACTCTCGGCGGAAACGTCGGCGAATTCTCCGGGAGAGACCTGACGATAGAGGGCATTCGTACCGCCGGGGAGTCCTCGAGGGCCGCAAACGACAGGATGCCCGAGATACTCGCAGAGTTCGTTCTCGCCGGGCTTGGGGACGGCGTCCCGATCGAATTCCAAGTAGTTGGCGATTGCCAGGTCAAGCAAACCGTCACGGTCATAGTCGAAGAAGGCGCAGCCCGTGCTCCAGCGCCGGTTGTGGGCGGCGAAACCGGCCGACTCGCTTACATCCTCGAAGGACCCGTCCCCTAAGTTGCGGTACAGCGAATCGGGCCCGTAGAAGGTCACCAACAAGTCCGGATAGCCGTCATTGTCGTAGTCTCCCACGCACGCGCTCTGTCCCCATCCGCCTCGCATCAAGCCGGCAGCCTCCGTCACGTCCACGAATTGCAAGCCTCCTTTGTTGCGAAAAAGCCGGTTGGAAAGCTCCGCCTCGGAAGAGTCCGCATCCCAACGGCTGCCGTTCGCAAGAAAGATGTCGAGGAGGCCATCTTGGTTGAAGTCGATGAGAGCGACACCACTGCCGGTCGTCTCGATGATGTACTCCTTTCGGGCGGGGTCCGCCGCGACATGGTGGAACGTGAGGCCGGCGTCTTCGGCGATGTCGTGGTATTGGACGGCGGGCAACGGTCCCTCGTACTTGAATGCCGGTGCGCTTCCGACGGCGCGCCCTCCGACCATGCCTTGAGCAGTAGCGTTCGGAGCAAATCCGGCATGGAGCAAAACAGCAAGTGCGGCACCGGCCACTGAACCCACGAACCCGGAGGCTGGCACCGTCCTAGCCGAGGTTAACGTTTCACCCACCTGCAAAATCCCCACCATATGTAGCGCCGATATTAGACCATTCGGGTGCCGTCTCGATTGACATTGCGGTCTCGGAGGGAATAGCGAAGTGATCCAACCGAGGGTCTCCGAAAGGCGCTTGAAACGGGCTAGTAAGGTGAGTCACATCCAGCGCTTCCAGATTGTTCGCCGCCGGTCGGCGGTGCTACCATGGGCAATCGGGTTCGTCGGCGCATTCGGGCGCTGATGACGCGATCATTCCCAGCGTCCCGGCCGGGAATTCTCCTCCCAATTCTTGGAACGCCATGCCTGACTACAACGGTATCCCTGTCCCTTCGGATGGAGTGCCCATCCGCGTAGACGACTGCCGATGCGTGGTGTCCGACAGCCCGATTGTGCCGTTCATCGAAGGGGATGGTACGGGCCGGGACATCTGGAAGGCCTCCAAGGCGGTGTTCGACGCGGCGGTCGCAAAAGCCTATGGCGGGTCCAGGCGGATCGCATGGTACGAGATCTTGGCCGGCGAGAAGGCCCACGACCGCTTGGGAACGTGGCTTCCAGCCGACACGGTCGAGGCGATTCGCGAGTTCAAGGTAGCGATCAAGGGGCCCCTGACGACGCCCGTCGGAGGCGGCATCCGCAGCCTGAATGTTGCCCTGCGCCAGATTCTCACCCTTTACTCGTGCGTTCGGCCAGTGAAGTGGTACCCGGGCGTGCCCTCTCCCATGAAGGATCCAGGCAAGCTCGATGTGGTGATCTTCCGCGAGAACACCGAAGACGTCTACGCGGGCATCGAATGGGAGCGCGGCACCGACGACGCCGGTAAGGTGATCGAGTTCCTGAACGAGCGGATGGGCCGGAGCATCAGAATGGATTCGGGCATCGGAATCAAGCCCGTCTCCGTCACCGGTTCGAAGCGCCTTGTTCGTGCTGCCATCAACTACGCCCGCAGCAAGGGCCGCTCTTCCCTCACCCTTGTCCACAAGGGCAACATCATGAAGTTCACGGAAGGCGCGTTCAGGGACTGGGGCTACGAAGTGGCGACTCAGGATTTTCGCGACTACTGCGTGACCGAGCAAGAGGCTTGGTCGGATGGCGCAGACGGTTCGGTGCCGGATGGAAAGATCCTCGTCAAGGACCGGATCGCGGACGCGATGTTCCAGCAGGTCCTCCTCCGGCCGGCCGAATACGATGTCATCGCCACGACGAACCTGAACGGCGACTATCTCTCCGATGCCTGCGCGGCGCAGGTCGGGGGCCTGGGCCTCGCCCCGGGAGCGAATATCGGCGACGAGCAGGCCCTCTTCGAGGCTACCCATGGCACGGCGCCGAAGTATGCCGACAAGGACGTCATCAACCCGAGCAGCGTGATCCTGTCGGGAGTCATGATGCTCGAGCATTTGGGCTGGACGGAGGCGGCCGCCCTGATCGAGCGCGGCATGACCGGCGCGATTGCGGCCAAGACGGTGACCTATGACCTGCACCGCCAGATGGAAGGCGCGACGAAGGTCCGCTGCAGCGAGTTCGGAGCTGCGGTGATACGACACATGGACTGAAGGAATGGAAGGTTCACGCGATGAGGAAGAAAGTCACAGTCATCGGGGCGGGAAACGTCGGTGCGAGCTGCGCCCTGCGCATCGCGGACAAGGAACTTGCTGACGTCACCCTGATCGACATCATCGAGGGCGTCCCGCAGGGGAAAGCCCTGGACATGTCGGAGGCCTGCCCGGTCGAGGGCTCGGACATCCGGGTTGTCGGGACGAACAGCTACGAGGACACCGCGAACTCCGACGTGGTCGTGATGACAGCGGGATTCCCGCGCAAGCCCGGCATGAGCCGCGACGACTTGCTGCTCAAGAATGCCTCGATCGTGCAGTCCTGCATCGGCCAGGCCGCTCAGTACTCACCCAACGCGATCCTGATAATGGTCTCGAACCCGCTCGACGCCATGTGCGATGTCGCCTACCGCACGTCCGGGTTTTCCCGGAACCGTGTGATCGGCATGGCAGGAGTGCTCGACACCGCCCGCTTCCGCACTTTCCTGGCGGAAGCGGCCGGTGTTTCGGTCGAAAACGTCGTGGCGATGGTGCTCGGCGGGCACGGTGACACGATGGTTCCTCTGATTCGGTACACCAGCGTTGCCGGGATTCCGATCGACCAGATCCTGCCGGTCCAGCAGCTCGAAGCGATCGTCCAGCGCACGCGTGACGGCGGCGCCGAGATCGTCAAGCACCTCAAGACCGGCAGTGCCTACTACGCTCCCTCTTCCGCTGTTGTGGAAATGGTCGAGTCGATTCTGAAGGACAAGCGGAAGGTGCTGCCCTGCGCGGCCCTGCTCGAAGGGGAATACGGGCGAAGCGGGATCTTTGTCGGCGTGCCTTGCAAGCTTGGCTCCCACGGACTGGAGCACGTCTACGAACTGGTTCTGGAAGCTGGCGAACAGGCAGCGCTGGATGCCAGCGCCGACGCGGTCGAGGAACTGGTCCGCGTTCTCCGGGCCAACGGGTACTAGGAAGCGCTGCTCGGCGGCCATTCAGGTGCTCTCGGCGGTTGCCCGTCAATTGGTCTGAGACGGAGAGCCAAAAAAAATTCCCCCGAAACCGTATTGCAAGGCTTGACGCAAGCGCGGGCCTCGCGTATCCTAACGGTTCTGGCCGGATTTTTGGCCGGGGACGAAGGAGAATCATAATGAAGAGAATCTTCACTCTGCTAGTCTTGACGCTCGCTGTCACGTCGCTCTGCATGGCCGGCTCGGTAACCGGCTACGTGACCGACTTGAAGTGCGCCAAGGCCGGCAAGGCCGGCGAGGCTCACGCAGGATGCGCCAAGGGCTGCATCGGCGGCGGCGAGGCGGCGGTTGTGGTGACCGCGGACGGCAAGATCTACGAGGTGGCGGACCAGGCCAAGCTCAAGGATCACGCCGGTGCGAAAGTCACCGTCATGGGTTCGATTGATGGGATGAAGGTCACGTCGGTCGAAAGCGTCAAGAAGGCCAGCTAGAGCTGCGGGCGTCCGCGGCCAGAACGTCCGGCCCAAGCGGCTGGGCAGAGCCTGATTGTAGAAATTCTCATCACTGAGTTGATTGGATTGTGCCCGGGGAGTGTATCTCCCCGGGCATTGATTTTTGTTTCGCCCCGGCTGGCCGAAGAGCGCAGCACGGTGCCAGCGGTCATCGTCCAGGGATTCGGTGTCGCCTCGGCCGCACGAGGCCTGCCTCTGGATCAGCATGACGGCGGACAAGCTGCTCTTCGCACCAGGCCCCTGAAACGCCGAAGTTGCAGGCCGACACGGTTCGCCCGCACCGCCCCTGATGCGAATTCCAGTGCCAGATGAAGGCGGGCCGCCAACGGGCCGGTTCCACGGGCCCTTAGGGGGATCGCGTGACTGTCTGGCCGAACGGCTCCTCAAGTGGTATCGCTCCAATCGCAGGGACCTCCCCTGGAGGGCCGACAAGGATCCGTATCGCATCTGGGTTTCGGAGATCATGCTCCAGCAGACTCGGGTCGAGGCCGTGATTCCCTATTACGAGCGCTTCCTGGCCCGCTTTCCGCGCGTCGAGTCGTTGGCCGCCGCGCCCCGGCAGGAGGTGCTGGCGAGCTGGTCTGGGCTCGGATACTACCGGCGGGCCCGCATGATGCACGATGCCGCCAGGCTCGTCGTCGACAAGCACGACGGGCGCTGGCCCGCCGCGCATGCCGCGATCCGGGCCTTGCCCGGGATCGGCGACTACACTGCTGCCGCCATCGCCAGCATTGCGTTCGACAAGCCGAGAGTGGCCTTGGATGGCAACGCGTTCCGCGTGCTTGCTAGGCTCAGCGACGAGCGACGCGATATCCGCAGGTCAGCTCCCAAACACTCGCTGCACCAGTTGGGCCAAGCGCTCATCGAGTCGACAGGGACGGGGGAGCGGGGTGAATTCACCCAGGCCCTGATGGAACTGGGAGCCACGGTCTGTGTCCCGCGCGCCCCACAGTGCCCTGCCTGCCCGTGGTCCCCGTCCTGCGAGGGATTCGTCGCTGGGTCCGCTCCGAACCTGCCGTCAAGGGGTGCGCGACGACCATCGCGCAAGGTCGAGATCTCCATCGCTATCGCACGGCAGGGCAACCGGATTCTGGTTCGCCAGAGACCCCCCGGCGCCTCGGTCATGCCCGGCTTCTGGGAATTGCCCAGCGTGGAGGGCGCGGCCGACGCACTCGGCCGTCTCGGCCCCTTGCGGTCGGCCAGCCCGATGTACTCCGGCGCCTTCGCCCACGCCATTACCGACACCAGCTACCGCTGCCGCGTCTACGAAGCGTCCGCCTTGAGCGACCCCGGGAAAGGATACCGCTGGATGTCGGTTGACGAGTTGGCCGAGGTGCCGCTCGCAACGATCAGCAGAAAGGCGCTACGGTTCCGGCCGAAGTAAACCGGTCTTGCATCACTGAGGACGAACCGTTCAGTCGCGCTGCGCCGACCCTGGAGAAAGGGAGGTCTGCATCGTTGTCGTGCCCAAGCCCCGCATGTAGCCCGCGATGCCCTCGAAAAGGTATTCAGCGACCTCTTGTCGGAACGATGACTTGCGCATGAGTCCTTCGTCGTAACGGTTGCTGATGAAGCCGATTTCGACCAGCACGGCCGGGACGCGCGCCCCGACCAGTACAACGAACGGTGCCTTGCGGATGCCCCGGTCACGGATTCTGGACGAGTGCTTGGCCACTCCCCGGTACAGGCTCGACTGGATGCGCGTTGCAAGTTCCCTCGACTCTTCGGTCTTGTCGCCCAGGGTGATCTCGGTCACCAGGTCGTGGAGTTCGTGAATCGAGCGGTTCGAGGTCGCATTCTCCTGCGACGCCACGCTGAGCGCCCAGGGGTCCGAGGTCAAGCTGAGGTAGTAGGTCTCGATGCCCCGCACGCTGGAGGTCCGCGTCGAATTGCAGTGGATCGAGATCATCAAGTCGGCATCGCCCTCGTTCGCAACCCTAGTGCGCTCCTCCAGTTCGACGAACACGTCCGAGTCTCTCGTCTGGACCACATCGGCGCCGAGCCTCGTCTCCAGAAGCGTTCCGAGGCGCTTCGCAATGTCCAGGACAACATCCTTCTCGCGCAGCCCGCGCCCGCCTACGGAGCCCGTGTCGTGGCCGCCGTGGCCGGCATCGATCACGATTCGGCCGGGCTTGAGGCCGAGGGCGCGCGTCAGGCTCATCCGGCCCTCCGCGGTCGTATCGGCTGCTCGCGGGATTCCCACCGTGGGCCGTGCGGCCCCCTCCGCGAGTTCCGGATTCACGGCTTGCAGTGTTCGTGGCGCCCTCGCGACACCCGTTGCTCGAATGTCGAGAACGAAGCGAGTCGGATTGGCAAGCCAGAACGCATCGAAGGAAACGGGTCTCTTGAGGTCCAGCACTAGGCGCGACTTGGTGCGACGGTTCTGCGCGAGCCTCGCAGAGGAGAGCAGGGAGTCGTCGACATCAAGTTGGACGCCCTTGATGAGGGCCGCCCCGACCCTGCTGTCAAACAGGTCGATATAGAGTCGTTCCGGGGATGACAGGCGGTCATACTTGAGTGCCGTCCTGCCGTCCATGTGCAGCACGACGCGGGTACCGTCGCCGTAGCTGTGATGACGGACCTGCGAAATCTTGGCGACGGAACTTCCAGGCTCCGTATTTGGTGCGCGGACGATCTCCCCGGCCACGTGAGTGCTGTCCGATAGAGCCGAGCCTTCGATTGGAGCGGCCGCATCGGCAGCGCTCGCGGCCCGCGACGCAGTCCCTGAACTGCCCTCCAGCCTCGCGGCTGTTGAAAGGGCCGCTTGGCTGTGCTTACTCTGCGGGTATTGCCTTGCGGCGAACCGGTAGGTCTCGATTGCTTTCAGCCGGAACTTGTCCTGGCCGAATCGCTCGGCCATCCGCTCGTAGACCTCGGCGGCCTTGACCAGCGCGTCGTCGCAGTATCCGCTGGACGGGTCCGTGCGATGAACCCGCTCGAGCGCCGCAATGACCAGTTCATACTGCCGGATGCCCAGTTCTAGGCTCGGGACCTGAGTGAGATCCTCGTAGAGTTGGGAGGCGGACTTGTAGCGGCTCGCTGCCAGTTCCCTCTTGGATGCAGCGAGCGCCGGCTGGACGGCAGCGATGGCCAGTGCCAGAGCCGCCGCGGCGGGGATGAGTCGATGCGAGCGAGTCATACCGCAAGACCTGCCGAGCTATGGAGTGCTTCCTCGGCCATACCCTCTCATTAACGCGCCTTCGGGATGCCGCCCCTCTGGCGTCCGTCGTCCGGCAGGTCCGGTTCGTGGGCCGGCCCTTGCCTGGCGTCAACAGCGGATGCGGTCGCAATCGCCTCGTCACGGGCCGTCAAGACGCGCTTGATGTAGCCCAGCGTGATGGGATGCAGGGGCTTGCCGGCGAGACCGTCGAATCGCCCCTCTCCTAACCGGTACGCAGCGATTACGTCCGGCAGCCGGCGGGAGTATCGATCCATCAGGTATCGCAGGTACTTCACCCCGCCCAGCACGTTCTGATAGGGATCCAGCGAGTCGCGGACTCCGAAGTGCCGCGCGGTTCCGGGCATGAGCTGCATCAGTCCTGCCGCGCCCTTTGGGGAGATCGCGACAGGATCGCCCCCGCTCTCTATGCGGATCAACGCCAGGATCAATGCGGGGTCAACCTCGAGGCAAAGCCCGACCACACGCACGTACCGCTCGAGGTCTGGCCTGGCTATCGCGTGCACTTCGGAACCGGCCCCTGGTCGGAACTTCAGGAAGGAATCGTCGGCGCAACACTGCTCGGTGCCACCGTTGCCGTTCCCGTTTCGAGATTGGTGCACGCGAGGATTTGCTTGCAGGCCCAGCCCAAGAGGAACGAGCAACAACCCAAGTAGTGCCGCCCGCACCATTTAGAAACATTAACACAATAAATGTTTGAAAGCAATCCGGCCAAAACGTGTGTCAACCCGGAGTGAATTGCCCGCATTCCTTCCACTCAATAGTGAGCGCATTTGGACGGCCGGAAAGGGGGAGCGATGGCACAAATCGTACCCGTCTCGCCCGATGTCTGCCCGTCGGTGGCGATGCCGTTTCGTCGGGCAAGTTAGTCGCGGGGACAAACATCCCGACGGCTGAGCTACCTCGGCTCGTGAACCACGGTGAGTTGATTCACCGGAACCGACTCGACTGTTTGACTTGCCCCGCTCGGCCAGGTGATCTCGACTGTCACCGCAGCCACCCTGCCCCCGATTCCGAAGTGTACCGGCCTCAGGCTGGACGAGGCATAGCCCGCGGCGCTCTTCATCCAGCGAGATTGGTCTCGGGCTCTCACCCGGGCTCCCAGACCATCGCGGTTCGAGACAGTGCCGACGAGGTTCAATGCGATCCAGTTCCCGGTCGGTTCCGACACGTTGCGCAAGAGGGTTGCGGGTTCCCCAAGCGCACTAACCACCACATCGAGGCGACCGTCGCCGTCGAAGTCGGCAACCGCTGCTCCCCTGTGCGCACCAGGCTTGCCGACCTCCAGGGCACCATCGAAGCCGCTTCCGAGATTCCGGAACACTGTGTTCGGCTGCTTGTACGAGAACGGGTCGAATTCCGCAATGAGGGGATTGACATGCGAGTTGGCGGTGAAAAGATCCACGTTGCCGTCATTGTCGAAGTCGGCGAACACGTTGCCCCATCCCGCGTAGCTCCGAGACGCCTTCGCCAAGCCGCTCGGGACCGTAGCGTCACGGAACGAGCCCTGCCCCTCGTCGCGAAAGAGCGGAAATGTCTCGTTGTTCAACGCTGTCACAGAAAGGTCTGGATCCCCGTCGTTGTCGAAGTCTCCGATGTCGACACCCATGGACGCGACCGGCCTCCCGTGGTCCAGCAGCGCCACTCCGGCCAGGAGGGCGTCCTCGGCAAACGAGATTCCGCCTTGATTCAGGAACAGGAAGTTCGGCAGGTAGTCGTTCGTAACGAACGCATCTTGCCAGCCGTTGTGGTCGAAGTCAGCGAACGCAACGCTCATGCCGCGGCCCCGGAAAGGAGAGAGGCGGACTTGCTCTGTCACGTCCTCGAATTCCCCGTTGCCCAGGTTGCGATACAAGCGGTTGGCAATCGGCGTGAAGTTCTTCGGATGGCAGTACACCCGCAGGTCGCGAGCTCGGTCGCCGCAATACCGGTCAGAATCCAGTGACCAGTCCGCGTATTTGATGACCATCAGATCCAGCAGTCCATCGTTGTCGTAGTCGAACCAGCCCGGCGCGACGCCCCACTCGGAGTCGTCGATTCTTGATCGCGTGGTCACGTCTTCGAACGTGCCGTCCCCCCGATTGCGGTACAGGAAGTTTCGAAACACGCCCGCGACGAACAGGTCGACATTCCCGTCGTTGTCGTAGTCGGCGGATGCCGCGCCCATCGAGTACCCTTCTCCCGCGATTCCTGCCCGATCCGTTACATCCAGGAACCTCAGCCCTCCAATGTTCCGAAACAGGCGATTGCGATATCGCGGTGCACTCTTTCGCAGCGAATCGGGGGCAGCCCCGTTGGTAAAGAAGACATCGGGCCTGCCGTCACCGTCGTAGTCGAAAACGGCCAGCCCTCCGGCCAACGTCTCAAACGGTCGCTTCGAGGGAGTGGGTGCGTTTTCCAGGGTGAAGAGCATGCCCGAGCCCTGAACGGGCTCGAGGCGAATCTCGGCTTGGCAAGGTACACCGAGAGGCAGGATGCACAGTGACAGCGACCATGTCGCCATGCGAGGCAGAACGTGCCCCGGCAGACTGACCATGTCCCAGATTGTACTGACGGGGATGCTCAGCGGCCCCTTGTCGGCGCGCGTCCGTGCCGGGCGGCTCGTGACAGGCCGGAGCCGTCGACTCAGAGCTACTGTTGGGAATCGTCGGGATGTACCCGCCAGTCGTCTATCCGGCTGCCCCACCGCCGCAGTGGCCTCGATCCAAATCGCCATGAATCCTCAAGTCGGTTCCTTTTCCGGTCCATCGGCCTGTTCGATGCACCACGCGAACCTGAATCCGCGCGACCGCAGGAGCACGGGATTGGGCATCGCCCCTCGAACCGCAGCGCTCAAGGGCAGGACAGCCGCCAGCCCGTAATGGAATCGACCGACTCGCATCACCGGTCCAATGCTCCATTCGCATGCGCGTCGCACAGGCCCTGTCTCCGCCGCGGCAGCCCGGGACGTACCGCCCGCTCCCGTCGAACACGGCTTGCTTCACCTGTACGGATCCGGCGTCGACAGCCCGCCTCCGATCTCGGCCGCTAAATTCCCTCTATGCCAACATGAAGCTGGACAGACCGGACGGTGATGCGACACCGCGAATTCAGCCATCAGAGTGTCCGCCGTGCGGTGGCTGGCGCGATTCTCCTGATCGTGCCGGCGGTCGGCGTCGTTGCCCAGGTCGACCCGAATGACCTGGCTGAATCTGCTCGCCAGGCGATGGCTGAGCAGAGATTCGGCGAAGCCGCGGAGATCTATGGCCGACTGGCAAGCAGGTTTCCGAACGAACCCACCCTGAAGGCCAATCTCGGGATGGCCCTGCATTTCAGCGCCCGGGACGCGGAGGCGATCGAGCCCCTCCAGGAGGCGGCGCTGGCTATGCCGTCATCGTTCCCGGCCCATTTTGCGCTAGGCGCAAGCCTGTCCCGGCTCGGCCGATACGCGGAGGCAGTCGCCCCGCTCCGACAATCGACGCAAATCAATTCCCAGCACACGTTCTCTCACATGTTGCTCGGCGAGGCGCTCGAGGCAGTCGAAGAGCACTCCGAGGCTGCGACTGTCTGGCGAGCGGTCGCACTCCTTGACCCGACAAGACCCTATGCTCACGCCGGGTTGGTCCGATGCAACGAGCAACTGGCGGCTTCGGCGATCGAGCAGCTACGCCTGCGCTCCCCCGAGTCTTCGTACATGTTGCGAATTCTCGGACGGACAAAGCTTGCGGCCCGTCAGTACCCGAGTGCCCTGTACTTGTTCCGGAGCGCGCTTGAGAGGCAGCCCGGCGTCCGTGACGTGCACGAAGCGCTGGCCTTGGTGTACGAGGGCGCTGGCCAGCCCGACTGGGCGAGGATCGAGCGGGAGAAGGCCGAATCCTTGCCGGAGCCGGACTGCGCCGCGTCGCGATCCGCTGAATGCAATTTCGCAGCAGGCCGGCTCGATCTCGCACCGTCCCTGTCGGCGGATTCCTCGTTGTCCGACCTGTTCTGGGCGGCTCGGTCTCATGCCAGACTCGCCGAAGAGTCCTTCGGGAAGCTGGCCTCCCTACCGGAATCGATCGAGAAACTCACCCTGGTTGCGGACATTTTCGCTGCCCAGGGCAAGTACTCCAGCGCGGCGGATGCCTGCCGTCGAGCGCTTGAGCTCGGAGACGGATCGGGGGGCTTGGAGCGGCAGCTGGCGGAACTGCTGTACCTCGCCCGGCGCATCGAGGAGGCACGGCCGATATTGGAGCGGTTTTACCGATCGGACCCCAACGATCCCCGATGGGGAGCGATGCTGGGCAATGTGCTGGCACAGGAGCAGGACTATGAGAAAGCAGTCCCGCTGCTGCAATCCTCTCTTGCCCTGCCGGGTGCCCCGGCAACCGCCCGCCTGGACCTGGGACGTTCCTACCTGGCGCTCGACGAGCCGGACAAGGCATTGCCGCACTTGAGATCCTCGCTCGATCTTGACACGGATGGGAGCATCCACTACCAATACGCCCAGGCGCTCCAGCGATTGGGGATGCGCGAGGAGGCCCGCGAGGCGCTTGCCCAATACCAAGCGCTGGATGCCCTTAAACGGGAGCAAACCGAAGCCGGAGCTTCCCTGGAAATCACCGCCCCGAAGTAGCCGGCGTTCCCCAAGGTAGTCTTGTCGCGCCGGATGGAGTCCGTTGCAACGCCGTACCGGCTGGGCTGATCGCGAGTTCTGACCTGTGCATTCAGCGCCCCTCAACACGAATTCTCGTCAATATCGTCCGAGTCTGCCAAGGCTCCATGGAGAAATCCGCGAGATCGAACGTGGAGCCCGTGAACTCCTCCACTGTGCTGGCAAGCTGCGCGTCGATGAGTGGAAGCGGAGTCGTCAACTGAACGCCCTCGGCGGCGGCTCCGGTGGATTCCTGCAGCCTTAGCATGTACCAGCCGGGTTGAAACTGCGCCGGCTTGAACGCCAGCAGCTGCACGCCCGGATGGCTGATATGGAAGAACTCGCGCGTTGGCGGTAGGTCGTCGGACCGTACAAAGCGGGCTTGCAAGGGCAGATTCAGCTCGGCACCGAAGCGTTTCCATTCCCCGGGGCTCCTGGGCTGGATCGCCAAGCGAAACCGAAACCGTTGGATCGGGGAACTCTGTGGCTCGCCGCGGAAGACTCGCTGGACGCCCTCCTCGCGAGTCTGCACCAGCATGTCTTCCCAGCTCACCAGGAACAGCATGTCCGGACGAATGCAGAAGCCGTCTTTGTTCGCGAGGGTCACGCCCCATTCCGGAGTGCGTGGAGCATGGGTGAAAGACTGCGGCGTGTATTGAGGCGTATCGCTGCCGGGCAGCCGGTCTTCCGGAACATGCGCCACGAAGCCGGCGCCATCGATGAACAATTCCTGGCTGTCGGCTAGCGGGAGCGCTATGCCGTACGCCTGGTGATGGGCCGTCTCCTCCCGTAGCACTCGGAGGTCCACGTCAAATGCCAGGTCCGCGTAGTCCGTGTCGCGGTAGGTACTCAGCACAGTGAGCGGAAGTGCCGAGCCGGAACGCTCGAATTCCACGCGGCGGGAAACCGGCCCTTCAACTAGCCGGGCTTTGGCCGGGCCGATTCGCGCTGCTTCGTGTTCCTTGCGGTCAAGAGCGACGTACAAGCCGCCAAACACGCGCTCGGTTTCGGCGCGGAGCATTTCCCGGCCGGATTCCGTATCGAGTATCGAGGTGAGCGTGCCGGAATCATCCCACCTGGCCCGTAATCGGAATTCTCCTTGCGGAGCCGAACTCGACGGGCCAGCCGGCTTGATCGAATACAGCCGATAGCCCACTGCCGGCACATTGCGCGCCAAGAACTGGACTTGCCGTCGGGTGTTCGGAATGTCCTCGCAAGGGACCTCCGCGCCGGTGGCAAGATCAACGGCGACCAGCGGCCCGTCGTGCAACTCGGCGGGTAACCCTTCGACCACCACCAGGCCGCTTCGACGCCAGGAGAGGCCGTTGTAGACCATCAAGGCCTCGTCCGCGTTCCGATGCTCGACCGGGGCGGCAAGCCGGACCAGCGCCTTGCGGAATTGCTGCTTTGCGTTGGAGTATCCGACCAGCGAGAAAGCGTACTGAGCCGCCTCGTTCCAGTCAGTCTCCCAGCGGCTGAGGTAGTGCGGCCAGGGACCGCTCCCCGTGGTGTGCTCCTGAAACGTCAGCAGGGTCTGCCAGGCTTCCTCCAGATCAAAACGCGGGAAGACCGAGCCGTGGACGACAGAGGCGATCGTCGCCGCCGTTTCGGCTGCCGGCAATATGCTCGAGGCCTCGCGCAGCCTGCTCGTGGTCTCCGGCACGCGCAGTTTCACGGTCGCCCAATGCCCGGTCGCATCCCCTGACGCTGTCGGGTAATCCTCGCCGTACTTGCCCGTCAGGTACCGGAAGAACTCGTCCGCGGTGGACATCTTCATCGGCAGTTCGGGATGCTTGCGATTCCATTCGCGTATCCGTTCCAGCGCGCCGAGGGCGTCGAGGGGACCGGAATTGTCCCCCGTGCCTCGCATCAGCATGTAGGTGTCGTATCGATACCCGTTCTGCTCCAGCCAGGCCAGGCGCCTGGGGACGATTCGCTCCAGTTCGTCCGCCGGGAACTCCGCCCCGAGTTTCCATCGATATCCCTCCATGTAGGAGTCGTACGCAAACCAGGTGAGAACCCGGCTGCCGTCCGGGCCAACCCAATAGAAGGGATTCTTGCCCACCCCGAGATTGTTTCCGCCGCCGATGAAAAGGTTGAGACCGTTCACGAGGTATCTGACGCCGCTGCCCGCGAGCACACGGGGGAACGCCCAGTTGAACCCGGGCACGTCGTTCTGAAAGGCGACTGGTGCCTCGAGCCCAAGCTGGCGCCGGAGCTTGTGGCCCAGATAGACCAATCGGTTGGACTCCTCGGCACCCATCAGCCCGCTGTGCATGCTGGCGAAGGCCACACCGAGGGCCAGGCGTCCCTCGCGCAGGAGACTCGTCAGCTCCGCGACCAATCCATCGTCGTCGGTGCGTCGCAACCACTGCTGCAGCATCCAGGCGGATTCAATGGTCCAGCGGAAATCCGGGTGCTCGCGAGCGAGCCGAATCGCAGTGTCGATGCTGTCCTTGTAGTCCCGCGCAACTTCGTCCGGGGGCCGCGTGAAGCCGATGTCGAGGTGGCTGTGGGACACGACAAAGATCTGTCGGATCGACCCCGTGCGCTGTGCCGCGGGAAGCTCGTAGCTCGAAGGATCCTGGCCCAGGGATTCAGCTGGGTGCGTGACGAGGAGAGCGGCGGCAAAGACGCTCCACAGCCATTTGCACTGGTAGTGCCAAGCCATCTGCGCGACTCGGAGTCCGCCCGAACCGAGGACTGACTCGAACCGGGTCCTGGGGCGGTCGTTGGTTGCCATCACGGCATCAGAAGGAGTAGCGCAAGGCGAACTGAACCTGTCGATTCGATCCGAAGCCGGTGAAGGGCACCGTGTGGGTCGACGTACTCTGTCCGAACGATCCGACAAAGGCAATGATTGCATGCGGGTTGTTGAACTGTGGCGTGTTGAACACATTGAACATCTCCGCCCTGAATTGCACAGTCCGGCCTTCGCCGACATTGAAGTTCTTGAACAGCGAGAAGTCCCAATTCAATGCCGCCGGACCGTTCAGGATATTGCGGCCCGCGTTGCCGAGCACGCCAGGCTTGGGCGGGGTAAAGGCGTTGATATTGAACTGGTTCCCGGGAATGTCCTGATTGGCCGGGTAGAGCGGCTCTCCCGGGACGATGTCCGGGCGTCCGGAAAAGTTTCCCACTCCCAGCGGATCGCACCAGCACAGAGGTGTCACTGGCAAGCCGGAGCGCATCACGGTGATTCCGTTGATCTGCCAGCCGCCACCGATCCAATACGGCAGTTTGGGCACGCGGGCAAGCTCGTAGGTGTAATCGAACTGCAGCGCATGGCGCACGTCCATGTCGCCATCAGCGTACGCCTCGCGCGGATTGGTGTCGTCCTGTGTGCCGCTGCCCCACGGTATGCCGCCGTCGTCCAGAGCATGCGACCAGGTGTAGTTGACATTCGCTCTGAAACCCTTGCTGAAGCGTCTCCGGAGACTGACCTGCAACGCGTTGTACGTCGAGGTCAGGTCGTCCCGGACTGAATTGATGTTGGCGAAATTGGGATAGGGGCGCACCCCGTCCCGGACCCGGTTCAGGTTCTGCCCGGTTGTCAAGTGGAGGGCGCGATTTCCGAGATACGCGACTTGCAGCATCGAGTGGTCCCCGAGACCCTGCTGGATGTTGAGGTTCCAGCTCTGCGTATAGGCTTGCTTGAGGTCTCTCGGAAGCGCGGTGATGTTGGCCCCGGTTACGAAGTTGAAGTTCGACGGCGGCGGGAAGCCTTGGAGGTCCGGGACTTCCAGGGCATTGACGGACGCAGTCTGCTGGAAGATGTTGTTCGGGATGTTCTGGGCCATCGCCGCGTTCAGGCTGGCATGAAAGATGCCGTAACCCATCCGGATCACGGTGTTGTTGGAGGCAAATGGCGAAATGGCGATCCCGATCCGAGGGTCGAAGTTGGTCGCGGGTGCGTTCAGTACCCTTGTGCCGATGGGGTCCAGGTCGCCGGTCGCCGGATTGAAGTTCGCCATCCTTCCGTTCGATTCGGTCGGCGCCGTGTCGTACTGGTAGCGCAGTCCCAGGTTCAAGGTCACCTTCTGGTTGACTTGGTAGTCGTCCTGAATGAAGAAGTTGTTGTACGTGTTGCGCATCCCGGCGCGCGGCTGGCCCCAGGTGCTAATTGCCCAGGCAGCGTTGCGGGCGAAGTCGTCCAGCGACAGATAGCTGATATTCATCTGGAAGACCCCGGCCTTGTTGTCCTGGTTGCGAACGATCTGCGCACCGACCTTCAGCTGGTGCTTTCCCTGGACCCACGACAGCGTGTTCAGCCATGTGAAGGAGTTGTTGGCCACCAGCAGGCCGAACCCGCTCGGTCCCACCCCGGCCGATCCGCTGCCAAGCGCCACAATGGGGAAATTGAGGATCTCTTCGGTCTCAGCGCTGAGTGGATCGATGCGCACGCGGTTGAACGCAAAACCCGCCTCGTTGAAGACGGTGGGCGAAATCACGCGATTGTAGGTAAGTTTGGCCAATTGCAACCGGCCCGGCGCCACTTTCGTTTGCCCGCGCGCCACGCCAAAGAAGTCGCCGGTTTCGTTCTGATTGAGGTTGTACCGGAGATTGATGCTGTCCTTGTCCGACAGCTGGTAGTCGATCTTGGCGGACACCGTGTTCTCTTCGAGCCTGTCCGCGACTCCGCGGTTGTACCACCCCAACCGCGGTTCGGCGTCGGAAATCGCCCCGTTCGGCAAGGGCAGCATGTCAATCGCGGGCCTGACAGCCGAGTCAACTGTCTCGCGGAATTCCGCGGTCGGAACCAGGACATTCTGCACTTTCCCGAGACGCTGCTGGACGCCTTCGTAGTTGGCGAAGAAGAAGACTTTGTCCCTGGCGATCGGCCCCCCGAGAGACGCGCCGAACTGATTCAACCGGAACGGGGGCTTTTGACCTGTGTGGTTGAAATAACTCCGCGAGTCGAGCTTTTCGTTCCGAAAGTACTCGAACAGCGAGCCGTGTATCTCATTGGAACCTGATTTCGAGATCAAGTTCACCACGCCTCCCAGCACTTGCCCGAACTCCGCGGAATAGGAGTTGGTGTACACCCGAAACTCCTGGATGGCCTCGGTGCTGCTGCGAGAGATCCGACCCTTGCTCGATCCGTAGGTGTTGTCGAGAATGTCAAAGTCGATCCGGCTCGCGTCCCCGCCGTCGAGCAGGAAGCGCAAGCCTCCCTGCTGCCGGAACAGACTGGCGCCGTTGAATGCCTGCTTGGTGCCTTGCGTGCGCAAGACATTGCCCGGGACCAGGTGCAGCAGGTCGCTGACGTTGCGCCCGTTCAGGGGCAGCGCGTTGATTTGCTCCGTCTCGACTACGAGGCCGAGCGTGGAAGACGCAGTCTCTACAAGGGGTGCCTGCCCGGAAACGGTCACCGTTTCCGTGACAGATCCCGGCTCGAGCGTGAATACCAGCCGGACACGGTCCGAGACGCTCAGGCGGATGTCCTCTTTCAATTGGCTCTTGAACCCGTCCGACGAGACCGTGATCCGGTATGTACCAACCGGCAGCACGGGAACCAGGAAGTTGCCTTGCGCATCGGTCGCGGCCTCGACAGATGCCCCGGTCCCTTGGTTCTCGATGGCCACGCGGGCCGAAGCCACAACGGCTCTGCTGGAGTCGAAGACGGTCCCCAGCAAGCTGCCGGTGTCGAGTTGCGCCAGAGCTGCAATACAGCCTGTGAACACAACCAAGACAGTTCTTGCAAGCAAGCGAACGTGCATGTCGTATCCTCCCGGGTCGCCACAAGACCGAAAGCTACTCGACCCCGTCTCGCAGCTTGGTTCAAACGTACCCGACAAATCTCGGATGTCAACCCCAGCCCGAACCGTCATTCGAGGAAGAAATGTCTGCTCGCCACGAGCGGGGAGGACTTTGGCAGGATTGCGGGCGTGCGGCGACTTCAAGCCGAATCGGACCATGACGAAGTGCGGCCGCCAGTGCAGGTCAGCAACGGGGAAGTTCCTCGACATGCCGGGCAGCCATAGAGTGCAGTTCAGCCCGGGCGCGCACCGCTCCAAGGGGTCCGGAAGCCATTCGGACTCGCAAGCTTGTGCAGCTGGCGTGGGTCGACCCGGCTTCGGGAGCCACAGGACTTCCGTTCCGGATAATGGATGGACGAATGTCGCGGATCATCCGGCCAGCCTCCGCAATCACCGGTGCCATCTCCCTGCCTGGCGACAAGTCGATCTCCCATCGCTACGCCATGCTGGGCGCGCTGTCGGAGGGACGTAGCGACCTCACCAACTACTCGACCGGAGCGGATTGCGCATCGACGCTGGCGTGCCTGCGCATGCTGGGCGTTGAGCTCGAGCAGCACGGGACTGCGGTGCGGATCCATGGGGCCGGATGCGAAGGGCTCGTCGCCCCGTCCGCGCCTCTGGACGCCGGGAACTCCGGCACCACGATGCGACTTCTGTCCGGCATTCTCGCCGGCCAGCCGTTCGAGTCGACCATCGTGGGCGACGAATCCCTGTCCAGGCGCCCGATGAGGCGAATCATGTTTCCCCTGCAAGGCATGGGCGCTTCTGTCTACGCGCGCAACGGGCAGTACCCTCCGTTGACAATTCAGGGTGGTCGCCTTCGACCGATCCGCTACGAACTGCCAGTCGCCAGCGCTCAGGTCAAGAGTGCGGTGCTGCTCGCCGGGCTGAGCGCGCCGGGCACGACTGAAGTCGTCGAGCCGGTCGAGACCCGCAACCACACCGAAGTTGCGCTGAGGCGGCTCGGTGCCGAAGTACGCGTGAGCGGGCGCGAGATTGCCCTGGTCGGGCTTCCGCGGTTGATCGCGCGCGACATGCGGATACCGAGCGACCTTTCCTCAGCAGTCTTCTTCCTGGCGGCTGCGCTCCTGTTGCCCGGATCCAGCCTGCTCATCGACGGAGTTGGCCTGAACCCTACGCGTACCGCGGTCCTTGACGTACTGCGGCGTATGGGCGCCCGGATCGAAACGCACTCGCAATCGGTGGAGGGCGCCGAGCCAGTCGGATCGCTCGAAGTGAGGGGCGCCGGTCCGCTCGCGGGTGGCGAGATCGCGGGAGCGACCACCTCCGGAGTCATTGACGAAATCCCGATGCTCGCCGTCCTCGGCGCCGTCTCGGAGTCCGGTCTGCGTATCCGCGACGCCGGGGAATTGCGTGTCAAGGAGACCGACCGGATCGCGACTGTCGCGGCGAATCTGCGGCAGATGGGAGTCGGCGTCGAGGAATACGAAACCGGCATGGACATCGAAGGGGGCTGCCGATTGCGGGGCGCGGAGCTTGACTCGTGCGGGGACCACCGCATTGCGATGGCCTTCGCCGTGGCCGCCCTCGCTGCCGATGGTGAATCGAGCCTCGCCGGCGCGGAGGCCGCCAGCGTGTCCTTTCCGGAGTTCTTCGACGTGCTCGAGGGCATCGTGCGGCCATAGCCCGGCGTGACCCGAGGGGCCGCCGCCCGGCTGCCGGCCCTCGCGCCGTGGCAAGCTCGAAACCGCTACTGGAGCGGCAGGGGCTTGATCTCCCTGTCGTATCGAAGCTCCCCGCCTTGCAGCCAAAGGAGCCTCGGGGGTCGGGTAGGGATATCGAAGTCCCGCGGCACCTCCGCGTCGAGGCGGTCGAAGAGAGCTTTCAGCCGGGCCACAACCTCTGGATGCTTCGAGGAGACGTCCCGCTGCTCGGATTCGTCTGCGTGCATGTCGAACAGCATTAACGGTTGCGGTGGCGGACCGGTGTTTACCCCCGGACATTGCGTCGGATTCGCCTGCTCGAATTGGGCGATGATCGTGATTCCATCCGGACCGCGCTCGTCCTTCCAGCCACTCGCGTCCTGAAGGCACCGGAACCCTGGAGTGGGTTCTCGCACGTGCAGTTTCCAGCGACCCGAGCGGATCATCCGCAATTGCAATCCCGACATCGCGAACACTGCGTCGTGGGGCGATGCGGAAACGCGACCCTCGAGCAACGGCAGGATGTCCATTCCGTCGATCACACGGTCTTCAGGCAGCGAGCCGCCAGCCGCTCGAACGAATGTGGGGAAGATGTCGATCGACGAGACCACCTCGTTCGAAACGCGACCCGGGGGGATCCGACCGGACCAGCGGGCGATGGCCGGGACGCGGACGCCGCCGTCAAAGCTGGACGCCTTCATCGCTCGCAGCGGTTTGTTGTTGCCACCGAATGTCGCGCCGTTGTCGGACGTGAAAAAGACAAACGTGTTCTCGTCAAGACCCTGGTCGAGCAGCTCTTCCAGAATCCGGCCGACGGACCAGTCTAGCTCCCGCATCACGTCGCTGTAGAGATCGTCGGGTGTCTCGGGCGTGTAGAAGTCTTCCGAGGCCGCCAACGGCTTGTGTGGCATCGCGTGCGGCAGATAGAGGAAGAACGGACGGTCACGGTTCCGCGCGATGAAGTCGATTGCACGGCGGGTGTAGTCACGGGTCAACTCCGACTGCAAGACCGGATACTGGACCACGGTCTCGTTCTCGACGATCTGCACGGGCCTCATGTCGTTCGAATAGAGAATCCCGTAGTACTCGTCGAAGCCTTGGTTCCGGGGCAGATACTTTTCGATGTGCCCCAAGTGCCACTTTCCGATCGCCGCGGTCGAGTAGCCGAGCGGCTTGAGGGCCTCGGCGATGGTGATCTCCGAAGGCGGCAGCCCGATCGCGTTGCGGCCGGCGTCAGGGGCGGGATTCGTGACCAGTCCGTTGCGGAACGGGTAACGCCCCGTCAGGAGGGTGGCCCTGGACGGCCCGCAGAACGGCATCGGCACGTAAAAGTCGGTCAGCCGGACGCCTTCCGCCGCCATTCGGTCGAGGTGAGGTGTCTGGTGCCGAGTCGCGCCGTACGAGGACAGGTCCGAGTAGCCGAGGTCGTCAGCGAAGATGAGCACGAAGTTCGGGGGCTTCTCCGCAGCGGAGGGGTTCACGAGCACGAGAGCCCACAGGACTGCGATTCGAAACGGACGGGTCGGCACGACGCTGGAGAGTGTAGTACACCGCATCGCGGAGCGACCCTTGACGACGCCCGGCAGGCGGGGATGGCGGCGAACTGTCACCGAACGCGGTGCCCTACAATCGGCAGAAGACCATGAATGCTTCCCGATCCTGTCTCGCAGTGACTTTCGCCGCAGCAGCGGGGATCGCGCTGTCATCCTGCGGCGCGGAGACCCCCGAGCCCGACCGGCCTCCGAACATCATTTTCCTGATGGCGGACGACATGGGCTACGGAGATCCGGGCAGCTTCAACGCCGATTCGAAGATCCCCACCCCGTCGATGGATGCGCTCGCGGCCGGCGGCATGCGATTCACCGACGCACACTCCGGGTCCGCTGTCTGCACGCCCACGCGGTACGGCGTCTTGACAGGCCGCTACGCGTGGCGGACGGTTCTCAAGCGAGGCGTGCTCTCCGGATACTCGCGGGCCCTGATCGAACCCGATCGCATGACGGTCGCGAGCATGCTCCGGGACAACGGTTACCACACCGCAGTGATTGGAAAGTGGCACCTCGGCCTTGACTGGGCCACGCACTCCGAGCCCGAGACGTGGGACGAAGGGGACAAGTCCGCCGCTTTCCAGGGTCCGTCGGACTTCTCCAAGCCCGAGGGTCTCGAAATCGACTTCACGAAGCCGGTCACCAACGGTCCGGCAACCTTGGGGTTCGACTACTCGTACATCATCCCCGCCTCCCTGGACATGGCGCCGTACGTCTACGTGGAAAACAACGCCTGCGAGAAGCCCGCCACGGCTCACGAGCCCGGGCGATTCGACGGACCTGTCTTCTGGCGCCCGGGCGAGGCTGCGGAGGGATTCGATTTCTTCGACGTTCTGCCCAACCTCACGCGCCACGCCGTGGAATACGTCGAGGAACAGGCGGAAACTCCGGACCAGCCGTTCTTCCTGTATTTCCCGTTGCCGGCACCGCACTGGCCATGGGTTCCGACCGAGGAGTTCGTGGGCCGCACCGAAGTGGGCAAGTACGGTGACTTCGTCGTGCAGGTCGATGCCTCGATCGGCATGGTCATGGACGCCCTCGAAAGGACGGGCCAGGCCGAGAACACCTTGTTCATCGTGACGAGCGACAACGGCGCGGAGTGGGATCCGAGCCACATCGAGGAATTCGGCCACTACGCCAACCACGCGATCCAGCGCGGCAAGAAGAGGGACGCATGGGAAGGCGGTCACAGGATGCCCTTCATCGCTCGCTGGCCCGCCAAGGTCGTGGCCGGCTCGAGCAGCGAGCAGACGATTTGCCTGACGGATCTGATGGCGACGGCAGCCGAGATCGTCGGATCCAACCTTCCCGAGAACGCAGGCCAGGACAGCGTCAGCGTCCTGCCGGCGCTGCTGGGCGAGGATGACGCCCCGCTGCGCGAGGCCACGGTGCACCATTCGGTGGATGGCACGTTCGCCATTCGCATGGGCAAATGGAAGTACATCGACGGCCAGGGTCCGGGTTCCAACCAGTGGGATGGCCCGCAGGGAGGGGACCCGCCAGCCCAGCTCTACGATCTCGAGGCGGACCGCCACGAGGATCGCAATCAGTTCGCCGAGCAGCCCGAAATCGTCAATCAGCTCAAGACGCTGCTAGAGCTCTATAAGAGCCAAGGGCACAGTCGGCCGCTATAGGGCTGTCCGTCGGCGGCCGCGACCGACCGCCTCCGCCTCGCCTTGTCGATCCGGTCGCGATGCTCAGCCTTTTCGTTCCCACCAGATGTGATCCGGCTGGGTCTGGTTCCTGGGTGGGGTCCGCGCTCTCGCGAGCCGCTTCTCCATTTCGGCCAGCACGTCCGGACGCTCGGTCGCGAGATTCCGTTCCTCGCCGGGATCCTCGTTCAGGTCGTACAGCTCTAGTTCGCCGTCCGGTTCGGGCCGCACTGCTTTCCAGGTCCCCATCCGCAGCGCTTGCTCCGGAGTTTCGTCCCGGAAGTCCCCGGTTGCGCCCTCGTAGCGGGGCAGTTCCCAGTACAGGTACTCGTGCAGCACCTGATTGCCGCTACCGACGAGGGTGGGGACCACCGAGGTCCCGTCCGTCGATTCGGGTGGCGTCCCTCCGGCCAGATCCACCGCAGTCGGCAAGAAGTCGTGGAATCCCCACACGAGGTCGCTCTGCGAGCCCTCTACAATCTGGCCAGGCCACCGCGCCAGCATGGGAACGCGGATTCCGCCCTCGTAGAAGGTTCGCTTGGATCCGCGCAGCGGTCCGCTGCTGCGGAAGTAGCCCGTCCAGTTGGCGGCTGCCGCCCCGTTGTCTGACGTGAAGAAAACGAGCGTACGCTCGTCCAGGCCGAGGCTGGCAATCAGGTCCAGGATACGCCCCACGTCGCGGTCAAGCCGGGTGATCATCGCCGCCAGGGTGGCATGGGGCTCCTCGGGACGGATCAGCCGCCCGGGGCGGTTGGGGTTCTCCGCAAGCTCGATTTCATCGAACCGCCCGCTGTACCCGGCGTAGATCTCGTCGTCCGGAGCGACGTATTCCCCATGCGGGATCGTGAATGGCACGTAGCAGAAAAAAGGCCTTTCCTTGTTCCCTTCGATGAATTGCAGCGCCCTGTCCGCGATGACGTCATGGGAATAGGTTCCCCGCCCGTCCCCCGCGTTGCCTTCAAGCGGGAGCTGCTTGTCGTTGTCGTAAATGTAGAGCGGATAGAAGTAGTGGGCGTGCGCCTGGTGGAGGTATCCCACGAACTCGTCGAATCCCTGCTTCCAGGGGACGCCGTCCGTGCCGATATCGCCCAGGCCCCATTTGCCGAAGCATCCCGTCGCGTAGCCCTGTTCCTTGAGCAGTTCGGCCACGGTGGTGTCGCCGGCCAGGATCGGGACGCCGCCGGGATTGGAGCGCACGGACGTGTGGCCCATGTGCATTCCCGTCATGAGGACGCTGCGGGCCGGTGCGCACACCGAGCAGCCCGAGTACGCGTCCGAGAACTGCATCCCCTCCGATGCCATCCGGTCGATTCGGGGAGTTCGGATCTTCTCTTGCCCGTAGCAGCCGAGTTCGCCGTATCCCAGGTCGTCGGCCATGATGAACACAATGTTCGGGGGCCGGGGGTCCTTGGCTTCTCTTGATGGCCCGGCGCAGCCGAGCAGTGCGCCGATCCCTGCCGCTGAGGTCGAGAGGAATCCGCGGCGGTCGAGGGCGGTCGGGCAAGGATTCGATTCGGGCATGGCGGGACGAGCCCAATTGTAGTTTCCGGGTTGTGTGGGCAGCCGGAAAGTTGCCTAGAAGCTGATCCGCAGACCGCCGTTCATCTGACGAAACAGCCCCGGCTGGATCCCTTGGGGAGCGCGCGAGGCAATGTAGAGTTCATCGAAGGCATTCTTGATCGTGAAGTAGGGCTCAAACATCCAGCGTTCCCGACGGATCTCGTACCCGATGGCCAGGTTCGCGACCTGGTAGGAGGGAATCCGCCCGATCGTTCCGTCCCAGGATGGCTCGACCGCTTCCCGGTTGTCGCCGAACTGGCCGGCCACCGCATTGAGATCCATCTGGAAGCTCAAGCCCCCGTGCTGCCTGGCGGCGAAGACTATGCCGAACGTCTGCTCCGGAGCATACGGCAACCGGTTCCCGCCGAAGATTTCGTTATCCGTGAATTCAGCCGTCGGCAGGTACATATGCCGCACGTCGGTGTAGACGCTCCATCCAGTGATCCCGGCGATCCGGTTCCAGTGCAGCTTGACGGAGCTCTCGAATCCCTGGTGCAGCGTGGCACCACCGTTTGTGACAGTTGTCGTGGCCCCGCCCGACTCCGCCGCCGTAATGATCTGGTTGGAAAAATCCATGCGGAAGAAGGTGAATTCGCCGGAAACCGACCGCTGGCCCGCGAGGCGGATGCCAGCCTCGTAGTTCCAGGAGAGCTCGGAGTCCAGGTCGAGGTTCTCGCCGCTGCTCGTAATTGCGATCTTGGTCCCCGGAGGCGCGAATCCACGGTGCACGCCGGTGAAGAGCGTGAGGTCGTCATGCGCCCGGACAGAGAAGCCCAAGCCCGGGATCGCCGTGGTGACGCCGTTGTCTTTGCGAATATCGACGTTCGTCGGCTCACCGGACACTCGCTTGCGGGTGATGTGCCGTTCCTGGTTGTAATGCACGAAGCGGACCCCGGGTGTCAGCGTGACCCGAGACCCGATCTGGAAACGGTTCTGGATGTATCCGGCGAGCGCCCTGCCGTACCGGAATTCGTCGTCCCGAATGGCACCTGTCCTCGCATCGAACCCGTCACCGTTCACCCGCCGGTCGTGGGCCTTCTCGTAGATGTAGCGAACGCCGGCATCGAGATTGCCGTAGGCGTGCTGCAGCCCGTAGTTGGTCTGGGCCCCGTAGACGTTGAACAGTCGGTTCCTATTACCGGCCGAATCACGCAGATAGATCGCTCCCCCCGGGGAACTGGTATCACCGAAGACCCCGAGGTAGTTGCGGCCGCGGTCGTATCGGTCAAAGTCCTGCCTGCCCCAAAATCTCTTGGTGGTGTAGAGGAACGCCGTGCTGCTGAGGATAGCGGTGGGGCTGATCGTATAGGCGTGGGAGAAGGAGCCCGAGACCCGTTCCACGTCAAGCGTGTCCGAAGGCACGGGGTTCTGGCCCGGATCCGATTCGAACATCGGGGTCGTGAGTCCGAGGTAGGTCGAGTTCGAGACCTCGTCGTAGAGGCCCGCCTTCAACGCGATCGCATGCCGGTCGCCGGGTCTGAGCGAGAACTTGGTCTGCACGTCCTCGATGTCGTAATAGAATTGCCGCCAGCCGTCGCCCTGCTTGTGTAGATAGTTGGTGATCCATCCGACTGACTGGTCGCGGTTGCTTCCGCCAAGCGATGCCTGGCCCACGAACAGTCCGCGCTGGCCTCCCTCCAGGTCCACATCGCCGTGAAACTTCGACGGTGGCTCCGGAGTGACGAAGTTCACGACCCCGCCCACGGTCTGCGGGCCGTGAGCGATCTGCCCGCTGCCCTTCAGGATCTCGACGCGGCTCATCCGTTCGATCGGGGGCGAGTAGTACATGTCCGGCTCTCCATAAGGCGCCAGGGCGATCGGAATGCCGTCCTCTAACATCAGCACCTTGCGGCTTCGGTTGGGGTTGAGGCCGCGCATTCCGATGTTCAGCCGCATTGCGACGGGCCCGGAGTCTTCGCGCAAGTTGATTCCGGGGACCCGCCGGAGCACCTCGTTCGCGTCGATCGGCTTTGACGAGATCAAATCGTCTTTGCTAATCACATGCAACGACCCGGGAATCGCGGTTCGGAGGTCCTCGACCGACGCGACGACCTCAATTGACGCAATGTTGCGTCTGATCTCGGTCAGTTCCACCGAGAGCTCGGTTGTCTGCGCCGAAGCGCGAACCTCGACCGGTTCGAAGTCTTCCGACGTGACCCGCAGCGTGAACGCGCCCTCGGGAGCGTTGGCCAGACTGTACAGGCCAACTGCATCGGACAGCGCAGTCTCGCCGGTCCCAACGATTTCCACTGTCGCACCAGCGATCGGGAAACCGTTCCGTCCGGTTAGCTCTCCGCTGACTACGCGGGCCTGCAGGGCAATGGCTGCGAGCAGGAACGATGCCAGGGCAGGGCAGCCAACGCGCAGGAATCGCAACATCACAACTTAGTTGCCTCTTGGAAGGGGGAATTACGGGCGCGACCGGCCCGCTCGGAGATCCGAAAATACCAGAGATTGCAACGGTGTGTCAAACAAGGAGCCGCCGTGTGCCCGGGCCGCTCCGGCAACCTCGTGGTCCGTTGACGTTCCGCGGGTCAGGCGGGCGACGGCCACTGCCTTATGAGCAAATCAAGGCGTGAACTGGGCCGCCAGCCGTGTCTGTGCGTCATGTTATGCTGCGTGAAACGGGCTGGCTTTCGTCGCCCGAATTTACAATCCACGGGGGTTCTCGGTGAAACGCTTCAGGCTGCCAATTACGCTGGCAGCGTGCGTGGCACTATTGTCGGTCTCGGCATTAGGCCAGACCTTTTACGGCACGGTGGTCGGTTCTGTTCAGGATTCGACCGGTGCCGTCATTCCCGGTGCTAGTGTCACCATCATCAGCCTTGGCACGGGTGAGCAACGCGTACAGGAAACGGAGGCATCCGGGCTCTACCGCTTCGTGAATCTCGTGCCGGGCCAGTACCGGCTCGAGGCGCGGTCCGAGGGTTTCAAGCAATTCGTGCAGGAGCCGATCGTGGTTGAAGTCGAAGCCAGTATCCGTATCGACCCGGTGCTGGAAATCGGTGAGGTCACCGAGGTGGTGGAGGTCATGGCAACCACCCCTCTGCTGCAGTCACAGACATCGTCACTCGGTCAGGTGGTTGAGTCGCGAAAAGTCACCGAAACGCCGCTGAACGGACGCAATGTCCTGAATCTGGTGGCCCTGGCACCGGGTGTCGTCCCGCAGGGACAGTCGATGCAGAGCCCGACAGGCGTGAACATTTTCGCCTGGGGCAACTACCAGATCGGCGGCGGCCAATCGAACCAGAGCGCCACCACGCTGGACGGCGCGCCCGTCAACATCGGCTACGCCAACTTGACCGCCCTTGTGCCAACGCAAGACGCCGTCCAGGAATTCAAGATCCAGACCAACAATCTCGGTGCCGAGTTCGGCCGTTTCGCCGGCGGGGTGATCAACATGACCACCAAGTCGGGCAGCAACGAGTTCCACGGCTCCGCGTACGAGTTCCTCCGCAACAAGGTCCTCAACTCGAACACGTTTTTCAACAACGCTGCAGGCATCGGCACGCCTCCATTCGTCCAGAACCAGTGGGGCGCAAACGTCGGCGGGCCCATTGTGCAGGACCGGGTCTTCTTCTTCTCGTCGTACGAGGCCTACAAGCAGCGCCAGGGTCGGTCCCTCAATCTGGATTCGCCGACTCCCCTCCAGCAGCAGGGAGACTTCTCGGAAGTGCAGGAGCAGCTGGGGCACGTCATCCACGACCCGTTCTCGGTGTCGAGCGCCGCCGATCTACCGCGAACGCCATTTCCGAACAACAGGATCCCTGATGCTATGCAGGATGCCACGTCGAGGTCCCTGAGCCACCTTTGGGACCAGCCGAACCAGGCTGGCCTGAACAACAACTACGCCACCAACGCCAGCGACGGCGGGAACAACACGCAGTTCAACAACCGCGTCGATTGGACAGCCAGCGACAAGCATCGGATCATGGGCCGTTGGACGTGGTGGGACAACCTGACCTTCGGCGTGGAACCCTACGGCACGGGCGCGCATATCGACGCCGGGCCGGAGACCTTTACCACGAACCAGTTCGTGCTCGGCGACACCTACCTGATATCGCCGACGACCATTTTCGACCTGCGCCTTTCGTGGACCCGATTCCGCTACGACCGCTCGCCGGTAACTCAGGGCATCGATCTTGCGCAGTTCGGATGGCCCTCGGCCCTGGTCTCCCAGATTCCGGAGAACCTGCGTCACCTTCCGACACCGTGCGTTGAGAGCTACAGTGTCTTCTGCGCCCAGGGCACGGGCAGCATCATCATTGCCCGGCAGGACAATGTCGCGATGCTTCCCAGCCTCACGCTGATCCGGGGGCGCCACACGCTGAAGATCGGCGGCGACGTCCGGCGTCTCACGCACAACTACGCGCAGAGCAACACCCCAAGCGGAATATTCAATTTCAACTCCAAGTTCACGGCGAACGACCCGTTCAACCCAGTCGGCGGGTGGGGTTTTGCGTCGTTCCTGCTGGGCACCGGCAACGGAGGCGGAATCAACACCCCCGGGCTGGTTGCTGGCCAGATGATCTACCGCGCCGCCTATCTGAACGACCAATGGCAGGTCAACGACAGGCTCACGCTCAACATCGGGCTTCGCTGGGAGCGCTCCGGGAATTTCTCAGAGCGCTTCGACAACATGACGGCACTGTCGCTTGACTCGGTCAATCCCCTGTCGGCCGAGACAGGGCTCGACCTCAGGGGACAGTTGGCGCTGGTGAATTCCGATCTGCGAAGGCCGAGAACGGCTCTCGACGATCGCAACTCGTTCGCGCCCCGCCTGGGAATCGCTTACCGCGTGGATGACAAGACAGTGATCCGGACCGGATACGGCGTCTTCTGGCTACCGAACGACGTCGCCTTCGCGGTGGCACCGAACTTGGATATCGTCAACACGATCTTTACGCCATGGATTCCGTCGCTCGACGGGGGCGTAACACCTTACCACCTACTTAACGATCCGTTCCCGGACGGGATTCTTTTGCCTCCGGGCCGCGACACGACGTTCCTCAACACCCTGGTCGGCGGTCTCGGAATCCGATCGCCGGTCCCGAACCAGCCGCTGGGCTACATGCAGCAATGGAACTTCAACATCCAGCGACAGCTTGCCGACGGCACTCTGGTGGACGTCGCTTACGCGGGGTCGAAAGGAACCAGTCTGCCAGTGAATGCCCAGACCATCAACCAATTGCCCGATCAGCACCTGGCCCTCGGAGCTCAGCTCCAGGAGCAGGTTCCGAATCCGTTCCACGGTACATCAATCGCGTCCGGGCCGCTGTCTCAGCCGACCGTCGCGCGAGGGCAGTTGCTGCGGCCCTTCCCTCAGTTCACCAATGTGGCGATGGCAGGGCCCACAAATCGCAGTTCGACCTACCATTCGTTCCAGGCCAAGGTGGAGCGGCGGTTTGGCGGCGGCGGAAGCATTTTGGCCTCGTACACGGCCGCCAAGCTGATCACCGACGCAGGCACTCTCACCGGATGGCTTGACGGACTTGAAGGATTCAGCGCCCAGGGATGGGCCACTGGGGGAAACAACAACGACCTGCGAGCCCTCAAATCGCTGGCAGCGTTCGACGTGTCGCAGCGATTCGTCCTCAGCTACGTAGTGGACCTGCCTTTCGGCAAGGGCAAGCCCATCGGCGGAAACCTCTCCGGCGCCGCAAACAAGGTCATCGGCGGATGGGGGATTAACGGGGTGACCACGATTCAGCGCGGCTTCCCGCTTGGTGTCACGGCCTCGCGAAACTTGTCCAACTCGTTCGGCGGTTCCCAGTACCCGGACAACAACGGAACAAGTGCGGAACTCTCCGGGGACCCGCAGACGCGACTGAACAAATACTTCAGAACCGACGTGTTCAGCCAGCCGGCGGCGTTCACCTTCGGGAATTCCGGAAGGGTGCTGCCGGATGTGCGAGGTCCTGGCATCGCGCAGTGGGACTTCGCGATCTTCAAGCGAACTCAGATCGGTGAGCGCGTGGGATTGGAATTCAGGACCGAGTTCTTCAACCTCTTCAACACGCCGGTATTTCGGCATCCAGGCACGGGTCTCGGGACGCCGCAGTTCGGCGTGATCGGCGGAACACGGGGGGTGCCGCGACTTGTGCAATTCGGGTTGCGAGTGCTGTTCTGACGGCCTCGGCCCGAGCGCTGTGATCTGAGCGGGAAGGGCTGGCCGCCCTTCCCGCTTCCTTTGTTAGGGAGGCAACGCGGAGCCGGCTGCCCCGGAGGGGCGGTTGAGGGCACTGCCGCGAAAGACGGATGAATTCCAGGCGATTTGCGGTCTCGCTTCTGGCTTGGCTCTGGCTTTGCCTCGCGACCTCCGCCCAAATCGACGACAGCTCGCGAGCAGCGGTCATGGCCCGGTTTGCCGCGGGTGGGACGGCGATGGAATCCGGGCAATTCGCCGCTGCCGAGACCGAGTATCGGGCGGTCTTGGAACTCGTGCCGGACCTGTCGGAGGCGCGTGCCAATCTCGGCTTGGTGCTGTACCTGCAGGGGCAGTACGCAGGCTCAGTTGCAGAGCTCGAGCGCGTCGCTGCCGAGAAACCCGAGCTTGCCGCCGCACATCTGTTTCTCGGCCTAGGCCACCTCAAGCTAGGCTCGCCGGACCTGGCGATACCGCCCTTGGAGCGGAGCTTGGAGAGCAGCCCGGCGAATCTCGAGGCCCGCAGGGCTCTGGCCACGTGCCATTTGGCGGAAGGGAACTACGCCGGAGCCGTCCGTGAATTCCAGGCGGCGTTCGCCCATGATCCCGACAAGGCCGGGGCTTGGTTCCGCCTCGGACGGGACTACATGAATCTGATGAGCGAGTTGGCCGGTAGCCTGGTGATCGGCCAGCCCGATTCGGTCTGGGCGTCCCGCCTCGGAGCCGACATGCTGGGCCTGAGCCAGGCGTGGGAGGCGGCTGCGGGGTATTACGAGGCCGCGCTTTCGAAGGATTCCGACCTGGCCGGCTTGCACGGGTCGGCTGGCAGCGCGTACCTCCGGCTCGGGGACTTGCAGTCGGCCGAGCGGCATTTCGAGGCAGAGCTCCGGATTGCTCCGCGCTCTGAGCGAGCCCTTCTGGGTCTTGCCGAATTGGACCTGGTCAGCGGCGATGCGGCCTTGGCTCTCGATCGCGTGGCGAAGATCTGGGCTTCGAATCCGCAGCATCTCGGGGGCAAGTCGGATTTTCCGGCACGACCGATTTCGCCGGAATCCGCATTGGAATTGATCGGCAAGCTACCTAGGGCCGATGGCGGGCCTTCGCGATTCTTGCAAGCCAAGCTCTTCGAAGAGGCGGGCAACCCAGAGCGCGCCAGCCGCCAGCGGTCTCTTCTTGCCGGAGAAATCGACAGAGCGCCGCCGCGTGAGGCGGCATCACGCAACCCGGCGGACCTTTGCCGGGAGCATTTGTACGAGTCCTGCGCTCGCGCTCTCGAATCGCGGCCGTCCCTGACTCGAGGCGAGTTGATCCTGCTCGGTCGGGCCTACCTCGCACTCGGACAGGATGAACGCGCGACAATTGCATTCACGCACGCCATGGGAGAGTCCGCGGGAGGTGCTCCCGAAGCGGTGTACTGGACCGTTCGGACGCTGCAGTCACTCGCTGACCAGTGCTTCCAGAGAGTGGAGGAGGTCGCTCCCGGCTCCTGGAGAGTGCACCAGCTGCGGGCAGAGGCGCACCGCCAGCGTCAGGCCGACGACGAGGCGATCCACGAATATCGTCGCGCCATCGAGCTCAAGCCGGACGAGCCCGATCTCCATCGCAGCCTCGGGCTGATCCAATTGCTGAACAATTCGTACGACGAAGCACAGCGACACCTGGAAAGGGCGCTTGAGCTTGACGGCGCGAATCCGAGAACGCTCTACGTCATGGGGCGCCTGTACGTCGCCAGGCAGCAGCACGAGGAGTCGATTCGATTCCTGGAGGGTGCCTTGAGGCTCGACCCCAACCTGGTGGAGGCCCGTCCGAGCCTAGGGCGAGCCTATCTCCGCGCCGGGCGCTTCGAGGAAGCCGCCGGGCAGCTCGAGAAGGGCCTGGTGCTGGACTACTACGGCGATATCCATTACTCTCTTTTCCAGGCCCATCGGCGACTGGGGAATCTCGAGAAAGCCAAGGCGGCTCTTGACCGGTCCGTCGAAATGCGGAAGAGTTCGTTCGCCCGCGACCGCGGCAAATTCGACCGATGGATCAAGAGCGAGTAGGCCGCAACGGCCGAGCCTGCGCGTCTCTCGCATTGCTGGTCGCGCTGGCCGTCGCAATTCTCGGCTCGTCGCGTTCCGCAATCGCGTCGGACCCGGCGCCGATCCGGTTTCGCGACATCGCCCCGGAATCCGGCGTCCGTTTCGTTCTCCAGAACTTCCCGACCCCGGAGAAGAGGATGATCGAGACGATGGCCGGAGGTGTTGCTGCGTTCGACTACAACGGCGACGGTCTCACGGACATCTACTTCACCAACGGCGCCCACATACCTTCCCTGGAGAAGGAATCGCCGGAATTCTGGAACCGGCTCTTCCGCAACGATGGGGACATGCGGTTCACGGATGTCACCGAGGAGGCGGGCGTGGCTGGCCACGGCTATGACATGGGCGCCGCCGCATCCGACTACGACAACGACGGAGACGTCGATCTGCTGGTCGCAGGTGTGTTTCGCCTCACGCTGTTCAGGAATCTCGGCGACGGCACGTTTGAAGACTCGACGGAGGCTGCGGGTCTAGACGCGAAGGACTGGTCGGTCGCGGCCGGCTGGTTCGACTACGACAACGACGGTCTGCTGGACCTGCTTGTCGTCAACTACGCCCGATGGAGCCTGGAGTTCGACACGTTCTGCGGAGACGAGCAGCGGGGTCTCCGCGCGTACTGCGACCCGATGCAGCTCACCCCGATCGCCAATCGCCTCTATCGCAACGTCGGCGATGGACGATTCGAGGATGCCAGCAGGCCCGCGGGGATCTCCGCTCATCCCGGCCGCGGAATGAGCGTGGCGTTTGCCGACGCGGACGGGGATGGTCGGATCGACGCGCTGGTCACGAACGACAACCTGCCGAACTTCCTGTTCCTGAATCGCCAAGAGGGCGTCTTCGAGGAAGCCGGGATGTTCTCCGGGACGGCTTTGCTGCAGCACGGCGATCCGGTGGCCAGCATGGGGGTTGACTTTCGCGACTACGACAACGACGGGCTGCCGGACGTGGCGGTCACGGCTCTGATTGCGGAGACGTTCCCGCTGTTCCGGAATACCGGCGACGGGTTCTTCGAGGATGTGACGGGACCATCGGGCATGGCGGCGAATTCAAACCGCCACAGCGGTTGGGGCAACGGACTCTACGACTTCAACAACGATGGCTCCAAGGACCTGTTCACGGCAAACTCCCACGTCAACGACATCATTCGGGAGTTCGAGGACGCCACGCCCTATCGAGAGCCGAACACGGTCTTTGCGAATCGAGGGGACGGGACGTTCCAGGATCTCTCCGGAGAAGCCGGGGCTGACTTCACCGGGGCCGCACGAGTCCACAGAGGCTGTGCGTTCGCGGACTTCAATCGCGATGGGAGGGTCGACGTGGTGGTCGCTTCGTTGGGAGATCCGGCCGAACTCTGGGAAAACGTCAGTCCCGGAGATCGCGCGTGGCTCAACATCCGCTTGGTGGGCGCCCGCTCGAACCGAGACGGCATCGGCGCGGTGATCCGGGTCCAAGGGCAGACCAATTCCATGACAAGCGCTGTCGGATACGCCTCGTCCAGCCACGACGGGGTGCATTTCGGCCTAGGTGAACTGGATGGAGAGGTCGAGGTCGAAGTGCGCTGGCCCAGCGGGACCGTCCAGGTTCTGGAAGGCGTACGGACGAGCCGGGTGATTGAGATGCATGAGCCCGGCTAGAAATTGTCCGGTGACCGTGCTGCCGGGACTTTCACCAAGGATGCCGAATCGATCGATCCTCTACGACGGTGGTGAGCGATCGCGCTGAAGATGGTTCCGCTGCAAGGGTCTCAGCAGGCCGGTCGCCCCCCCGACCGGTACTTGTACCTCGCCAGCGAAGGGTCAAGGAGGAAACCGCCAGGCTCCGGAGTGCGTAGAGGCTTGAATCGGTCGGGAATGCAGCGTCGACGAGGAATCCGAGGAATGCATCGTGCCTGCTGCTGTGGAGTTGCTGCAGGTGCTCGGGGCGCTCGCTAGAACGTACGCGCGCAGGCCGGCCGCGTCAATTGCCATAGTCGCCAACGTGGCGATTGTGATCGCGCTGGCACTCGTTTCATGGACGTTCCTGGACGCCGTCCTGATTCGTGAGCTCCCGTTTCCTGAGACGGACCGGCTTGCCCTGGTAGACCAGCTCCCGCGATCGGCGATCTTCGGATTTGTCGAAGCCCCGGAAACCCTCCAGCAGTGGAAGGACACATCGCACGCATTCGAGGACGCCGCGCTTCTTGGAGTGAGCGATTCCAATATCTCGTGGGCCTCCGGAGGCCGTCGTGTTCGGGCGGTTCATGCTTCTGCGAACCTGTTCCAGATTCTCGGCACCGAGCCGCTCATCGGACGTCATTTTCTCGCCGGCGAGGACCACCCCAACGCCGAGCCGGTCGCTGTCATTAGCGCGGGCCTTTGGAATTCTGCGTTCGGTGGCAGAGCTGGCGCGATGGGCGAGCTGATCCGAGTGGATGGCGTCCAATTCGAGCTTGTTGGCGTGGTCGACGGCGTTCGGTCGTATCCGCAGCGCGTGGATATCTGGACTCCCTCGATCCACAACGAGCGGGTGCTGTCTGCCGCCGGCACGCTGACGAAACCGCTCTTGCTGGGACGTCTTCGCCAGGGTGCCGACCTTGGGATTGCCTTGGCCGAGCAGCGGGATTTCGTGCAGCACCGGTTCGTCGCACCGATTGACGCCTCGCCCGGTTCGGCGGAGCCGCAAGTGGCGGTATCGACCCTGAAGGAGCACCTGGCGAGGGGGCTGGCTGCTCCGTTATTCGCTTTGGCCTGCATGACCGTGGCGGTCGCAGTCATCGGCTGGTCGAACGTTGCGTTTCTCCTCCTGGCAGGAATCAGGGCCAGGAAATCCGAGTTCGCCACAGCGATTGCTCTGGGTGCGTCGAACCGAGACCTGCTCGGGCATCTGGTGAAAGAGATCCTTCCTCTCGCTGCGGTTGGCGGTGCTGCCGGTGCGCTGGCAACAACTTGGGTCCTGAGGGTGGGAGAACTCGCGATGCCGGCCGCATGGCCCTCGCATTCCACCGTCGGTATCGATGGGAGGGCCGTCGCCGTGGCCGTAGTGCTCGTCGTTTCTTTGTCCTTGCTCGCGAGCGTGTACCCGCTCAGGTACGTCCTTGGTATGCGGGACGGGGTGCAGGCAGCCCTGGCGACCGGGCACTTTGGTGCGCGCAGCCGCTCTCAGATGTCATTCGGCAGCCTGCTGCTGTTGTTGCAGATCGCTTCCGTGACAGCCTTGGCAGTTGCTTCTTGGTCCGGTATGCGTTCCGTGGCGGCACTGGTGGACATCTCGGTGGGATACAGCCCGGACGGCATCGTCTACGCCACTGTCTCGCGGCTGCGGGAGGCAGGTCCGGGCTATGAGCCCGCGCGAGCAGATCGAATGGCCGGGCTGCTGGACCAAATCGGTGATCTGTCGTACGTGAGTTCGGCCAGCGTCTCGGACCAGGTGCCAGGTGTCGCCAAGACCGTTACGCTGGGAACCGCCCGTACGCCGGAGGGCCGCGTCTCGTCGGCCAGTGCCAGGGCCGCGGCACCTCGCTTTTTCGAGACTCTGGGCATTCCGTTATTGGATGGGAGGGATTTCTCCCGTCTTGACACGCGGGATGCTGCTCCCGTGAGCATCGTCAGCAGGGGACTGGCCCGCAACCTGTGGCCGGATTCAACGGCTGTCGGGAAGAGGCTCAGCGACGGCACGGATCAGTACCTCGTCATCGGCGTTGTCGGCGACGTCCGAGTCTTCGGACCATTGCGGGAGCCGATGTCCGAGTACTACCTGCCTCTGAGTCAGGCAGCCCCGAGTTCGGTGACTGTCGTTGCAAGCGTCGAGGGCGATCCGTCCCGAGCGATCGCGGCCCTCGCGAAGGAAATCCTGGACTACGAGTCCGGCCAGGTCCTCGAAGAAACCGGTGTATTGGAAGCGAACGTAGCCCGCTATGCGGAACCGCTGAGGAACATGTCGAGCATTGCATTCCTGATCGGCGCAGTAGCGTTACTGCTGACGGTGACCGGAATCTATGGCGGCGTCAGCGAGGCCGTTTCGCAGTCCAGGCAATCGCTGGCCGTTCGACTGGCCGTTGGAGAGACTCACCATGGCGTATTGCGGACCATAGTGGGGCGTGTCTTCAAGGTCGGGCTCGTCGCGGTCGCTCTTGGCTCGATCGCCGGTGTCCTTGGCGTGCGCTCCATCGGGCGCCACATGCATGGCGTTGCGCAGGCTGACGCACCCACAATAGTCGCCGCCTCGGGGCTGGTCCTCGTCGCAGTTGGGCTCGTCGCGACCCTGGGCAGTCGCGGTGTGATGCGGATCGCCCCGGCCCGGATCCTCAAGGGCTTCTGACGAACTGGACACCCGGGGCAGAGACCAGGCCATTCCCGTGCGAGAGGCGCCCGGCCCGCCAAGCGCTCGTCAACCTTGGGGCTGGCCGGATCGTGGCCCTCTTTATAGGCCCTTCAGGACGGCGTAACGGATCTCGGCCACCTGCTTTCCGGCGATGTCCCCTGCCTTGAGCGTCAGTTGGCCGCGCGCTTTCGGCAGCGAAGCCGTTCCCAGTACAAGCGGCCGGAAGTCCTTGACCAACGATTCGCCCACCCGCGGCACGCGGTCGTCACTGGCGCCGTATGCCGGCGGGTCATGGACCTCCGTCACCTTGCCCTGCACCGAGGCGCCCTCGAACGACGCCTCAATTGTCGAGCCAGCCTCGGCGGCCGCATAGTAGACCGAGATTTCGTAGTCGCCTGCTTCTGCTACCTCGATATCCCAGGTGATCATGTCGTCGGCGCTGGTCCAGTTCGTGAAGTACGAGCAGTTCGGGGCACGAGCGCTCCGCTCGATGCTTCCGTGTGGCACGCCGTCGCGGGCAGGCAGAAGGGTCACTTCGGAATGTCCCACGGGGAACGGACGGTCGTCAGGTCCCACGTGCGGCGAGACTTCCTCGAGCCAGGCAGCCGCCGCGCTGCGCATCGACGCGGCTTCGTCCGGAAACCGGTCCGCGACGTCCTCGTGCTGACCCGGGTCGGCGTCGATATCGAAGAGCCGGCCCTCGGAGTCAAGCCGGAATCGCTGGTTGCGAACGCTCAGCTGCTTGCGGCCTCGCGCGATCCGCAGCGAATACAGGATCCGGTCCTGCCATCCCATGCCGTCGCGTGTCAGAAGGGGAACGAGGCTACGGCCATCGAGGGGCTTCGTCGAGCCCGGCTCGATTCCGGCAAGATCTGCGAGGGTCGGCAGCAGGTCGATCGCACCCGCCACCTCGCTGATTGACCCTCCCGGCGCTATCGTCCCCGTCCAGCGAATAACGAGCGGCGATCGCAGGCCTCCCTCGTCGACCGAACCCTTGCGGCCTTTCATCCCGCCGTTCCAGCGCCAGCTGTTGGGTCCGTTGTCGCTGAAATAGAGCACGATCGTGTCGTCCGCCAGCGCCAGCTCGTCGAGTTTCTTCAGCACGCGTCCGACGTTCCAGTCGATGTTCTCGACCATTGCGAGCGCGGCCCGCGTCTTGGGCACGTCTTCGGCGTCCGGGTCTCTGTGGCGCATGGCGAGCTCCCGGGATTCAAACCGCTCCCAGTACTCGTCCGGCACCTGCATGGGAGAGTGCGGCGTGTTGTACGGAAGATACGCGAGGAACGGACCGTCCTTGTGCTCCTCCATGAAGGCCAGCGCCCGGTTCGTGACATCGTCGATGACGAACCCCTCGCCTTTCACGATCTCGCCGTTGTGGTCCATTTCGTAGTCGAAGTACTGCCCCCAATGCCCCTCCGTGAATCCATAAAACTCGTCGAAGCCGCGGGCGTTGGGGTGGTAGGGATGCTGCGTGCCGTTATGCCACTTGCCGAATGCGCCGGTGGCATATCCGGCGGCCCGGAAGGTCTGGGCGATGGTGTGTTCGTCCGCATTCAGGCGCTCCTGCCCTGTCGACACGCCTCGCACGCCTCCCCGGGCGAAGTACCTGCCGGTGAGGAACTCGGCCCGTGTCGGCGCGCACACGGAGCAGACGTAAAAGTGTTCGAACATCGCACCGTCATGCGCCAGCGAGTCGATGTGGGGGGTCGAGAGGTTCGTGTTGCCGTGCAGGCTCAGGTCGCCCCACCCTTGGTCATCCGCCAGAATCACCACCACGTTGGGAGGCCGGTCACCCGGGCCGCCTGCGGGCGAGCAGGCCGTGACGGTCAGCAGAAAAGTGGCACAGCCGGCTACGAGCCAGCTGGCGGGGAATACGTTCTTGCGAAGCATGCGATCAAGCGCCGCTGATGACGGCGAAGGTACCAATGTTCTCACAGGCCCGATCGCGCCGCTGGCCGCCCCTGCTCGTCTCCGGAGCGAGCGCGCAGAGCGGATCAGCCTCCGGCGACCGAGTCTGTCAGGTCTGTCACCGGTTTCTCTGTTGGGAGCATTGGCCCCACGGCGGCTTGGCGCATTCTGCTCTCGGCTCGGCGCGGTGTCCAGAGGCTCTGTGTATTGCAAGCGATGCACAGTGAATCCGAGTGCGCGAGCCCACCTGCGGCTCGACCCGAATCAGACCTTCACTTCGTATTCGCGGAGGAACTCAGGTGTCAGGTCCACGCCGAGCCCCGGGCCCGCCGGTATTCTCCATTCGTCGAGCCCCTGCTTCCAGCCGTCCGCGAAGACCTCCTCGTACTGTTCCGTCTCCTTGTTACCTTCCTCCATGATCAGGAAATTAGGAATCGACGCGGCCACATGGATGCTCGCGGCCGCGCAGACCGGACCGTTCGGATTGTGTGGAGCGATTGTGATGTATCCCGTGTCCGCCAAGGCCGCGATCTTCTTCATTGCCGTGACGCCGCCGGCCCTGGCAACGTCGGGTTGCCAAATGCGCGCGGCTTGCTCGGCCAGCAGCTGCCTGTAGAGGAAATGGCCCTGGATTCCTTCGGCTGTCGCGATCGGAATGTTCGTGGATCGCTGCAGGACGGCCAGGGCCTCGACGTTTTCCGGCGGTAGCGGTTCCTCGACGAAGAAGGGATCGAACGGCTCCATCGCGCGCAGGATGCGGCCTGCGGACGCCACGTTGAACTTGCCGTGGCACTCGATGCAGATATCAAAGTCAGGACTCGCCTCCCGGATGCCGCTGATCATCTCGCGCACCTCGTTCAGCACGGCGGTAGGGAGCTGGCGGGAGGGTTCCGGGTACGGTCCGAAGGGATCGTACTTGCCGGCCTTCGCGCCGTCGGCGATCAGTTCCTCAGTCCGTCGACGATACGCCGCTGCCGTTCTCGGGATGTCGCCCCAGCGGTAGGAAGTGTAGAGTCGGAGCCTGTCCCAGACACGGCCGCCCAGCAAGTCGTGCAGTGGCACGTCAAGGTGCTTGCCGAGGATGTCCCAGAGCGCGATGTCGATCGCCGAGATAGCTGCGTAGAGCGTGCCGCCCAGAGTGTTTTCCTCGACCGTGTACATGCGCCGCCAGATTCTCTCGATATCCCAGGCGCGCTCTCCAATGATCAGCTCTCCAAGCGAACGGATTTGCGCTACCGTCGGCGCGAAGTTCGGCGGCGACGTGCCCTCCCCCCAGCCATGAAGGCCGTCGGACGTCTCGACGCGGCAGACAACGATGTCCTTGCCGGAACCGATGCGCACAACGTATGGGTCGACACGGCCGATCTCGAGCCGATCCTGGGCTGCTGCCCGAGCGCGTGTCAAAGCCGCGCAAGAACTCGACGCTGCAGCAGCTGCCAAGCGGATAAAGAACCCACGCCGGTCCATGAGGCCCATCGGTGCCGCCGGGGAACCGGCGGGTGACCGCCTGAGGCAGGCTAGCAGCCGGTCCGGGCGGGAGTCCAGCGATTGCGCGCGAGGCGTCTCGATTTCGAGTTCGGGCTCGGGGATCGATGAGCAGCTGAACGGATCATGATTGGCGCTGCTCATTAGGGCGCAGATCCGCCGCGGTAGCTGCTGCGACGAGAGGATGCTCGGGATGAGAAGAGCTCGGCAGTCGCTGGTACAGCCAACGCAAGGCCACGCTCCGGCAGTTCGTGCCGCCGGGTCTCGGCAGGCGGGCCACGTTAAGATCCGGGCTCGAAGCGCCTTTTCACGAATAGGAGTGCTCGGCCGGCCGATAGCGTCCCGAGAGGCCTGTCACGACCGGCTCGCCTTCATGCGGCCGGCCAGCCGTCCGCGACCCCATCGGAATGGCCCGTGGGTTCCGGGCTGACCCGACCCTCGGATGGCTCTCCCGCCAGGAGCGACAGATTCTGAGGGAGGCGCCCCGATTTGATACAACTGCAGCACTGAATCATTGAATCATGCGAACGACGGTCACTCTGGACGACGACGTATACGAAGCGGCGCTTTGCCAGGCGAGGGCAACTGGCCGGAGGCTTGGTTCCGTGCTCTCGGAGATGGCGAGGCAGGCATTGCGAGCCGAACCAGGCTCGGAGTCAACAGCAGGCACGAGCAGGCGCTTTCCCTCGTTCGAGGTACCGTCCGACACGCGCCTGATCCCAATTTCGCGCGTGCAAAGAGTCCTTGATGAGCACGGCATCGTCTAGGGCCGTTTGCCTCCCACTACTGCTAGACACCAATGCGCTGCTGGCCTTGGCTTGGCCTAACCATCAGTCGCACCGGGACGTGGTCGCCCGCTTGGAACGGGAGCCCGACTCTGTCTGGTCCACATGTGCCCTGACCCAGCTTGGATTCGTAAGGCTCTCCTCGAATCCCGTCGTTGTCGGAGTGCGGAAGACGTCTGCCGAGTCACTCGCTATGCTGGAGGCGCTCGTCCAGGTTGGCCAGCATCGCTATCTGGAGCCGCTGCCATCGCTTCCAAGCGTCCGGGATCACTTCCAGCGCCTCTTGGGTCACAACCAGGTGACCGACACCTGCCTCCTCGCGATTGCCGTAACGAGTGGAGCCGTGATGGTGACGCTGGACCGGCGAATCGTCCCAGCGAAGGCTTGGCTCGCAAGCATCGAAGTCATCGTTCCCGCGCGCTCTTGAAGGCCTCCGCGCGAGTCCTGGCGACGTCGCGTTCGATCAAGAGTCAGCCGACGACGCTTGCGATGGCCCTCAGCTGGCGCGCTGCCGCTAGGGATTCGTCCGCGGACCGAGCCGGTGCCGTACTAGGTCGCCGGCTTCCGCCGGCATTGCCTTCGATGGGAGGCGAGAGCTCCCGTTCACAACGGGGCAACCGCAATCTGGGCGAGGGGGCGAGGGCCTGGGGATCGCGCCCATCGTGAGGGGCTTTCGGGATAGTGATTCGGAGACTCCGCCTCGAGGCGATTGCGAATATTGGTCGGGCCGCCGAGATTTGAACTCGGGACCTCTTCCACCCCAAGGAAGCGCGCTACCAGGCTGCGCCACGGCCCGACAAAGAATACGGAAAGTCCCTTCTATTTTAGCCTCCAAGAGGTCCCGGTCCCTTCAGTGGGCTGTGCTAGATTAAGGCCTGTGGCGGCGCCGGCAGCAAACCCGCAGAGTCTCAGGGAACCGCTCCGTCAGCACGGCATCCGGCTGACCCGGCAGCGCGAGTTGATTTTCGGCCTGATTCATAACTCGCACACGCACCTCAACGCCGAGCAGCTCTTTGAGCTGGCCAAGAAGCGGGACGCGAAGATCAACCGGGTGACCGTGTACCGCACGCTCAAGGTCCTCAAGGAGCAAGGGCTGGTTGACGAGCTCGACCTGATGCACTACGAGGGCGAGCATCACTACTACGAAACCCGGCTCAAGCGCGAGCACGCTCACATCGTTTGCATGGGGTGCGGTTCGGTGGTCGAATATTTCGGGGACCCCCTTCAGCAAATCAAGAACCAAGTCGAGTCCCAGTTCGGGTTCAAGGTCCACGTTTGCCGCACGGAACTAGGTGGGTACTGCGCCGACTGCCAGCAGGGAGATCTGAGCGCCGATGTTCCGGCAAAGGCTGCCCGGAGCCAGTCAGCAGCCCGCTCGACTCCCTAGGGTCGGTTCCTCCGGCTTGGCCCCTTTCTGAGCGCGAACAGATGGGCCCCGGAACCTTGGTGCTGCTTGTGGAACCGCATTCTGGCGAGTGCATGCAAGTGCCCGTCTCGAGCGATTCCTTCGTCGTCGGACGCCTCCAGGATTGCGACCTCACTCTGCGCGACAGCCGGATTTCGCGGCGGCACGTCCGGATCGGCTTGGAAGACGGCGAGTGCTCCGTCGAGGACTTGGGCAGCCGCCACGGCTTGACGGTAAACGGCGAACGTGTCGGGAGCGCCAAGCTGGTCGTCGGCGACCGGATCGGCTTCGGCATCGAGGACTCCTACCATCTCACGGTCTGCGACGCCGGCAGCCCTGAGGTGCCGCTCCTCAGGAGAGTTTCCGGCTTCTCGGACAGTCGCAGCCGCACTGGCACTCTCGGCCGCTTGGCCGCGGTCCTCGACGTCGCCCGCACAATGGAGGTCTCAGAAGGAGTCGGTCCCGTCTTCGAGGCTGTCGTCGAGGCGGCTCTCACGATCGCCCGCGCCGACCGGGCGTTCCTGCTCCTCAGGGACGACGACGGGAACCTCGAGGTCAAGGCCGCCAGGGACTCCTCGGGCGGTGACCGCGAGCCGGACGATCTCAAGGTCCCCCGGTCCATCATCGCGGACGCCCTTGACCGGCGTCAGGAGCTTTTTTCGGTGTCGGTGGGCCAGTCAGGAGACACCGACGGGATCGATCCCGGTAACACCGCTTCGGAACTCGACCTGCGAAGCGCCTTGTGCGTGCCGATCCTGCGCATGCGAATCGGCCAGTCGAGCGAGACGAGCGTGATCTCCACCAAGAAGGACACGCTCGGAGTGCTGTACATGGACACGCGGGATCCGGAGGTGCGACTGGCCGACGGTAACCAGGCGCTGCTGCAGACCCTCGCGATCGAAATCTCGACCGTTCTGGAGAACGCGCGGCTGATCGAGGAGGAACGAGAGAAGCGGCGCCTCGAGCACGAGATCCTCATGGCGCGCGGCATTCAGCGCGCCCTTCTGCCGGCCGCGCTGCCGAGCGAGGGCTGGCTGGTGGCGAGGGGCCATTGCGAGTCGAGCTCCCAGTTGGGCGGGGACTATTACGACCTCATGCAGGTCGCTCCCGACAAGTGGGCCGCGGTCTTGGCGGACGTCTCGGGCAAGGGCATCGCCGCGTCGATTCTTGCTTCGCTGTTGCAGGGAGCCTTCTTCTTGGGCGCGGGGCCGGAAGATTCCCTCTCCGGCACGCTTCAGCGCATCAACCGCTATCTGTGCGAGAGATCGGACCAGTTGAGGTTCGCGACGGTCTTCGTTCTCACAATCGACGAGCGCGGGGAGGTTCGATGGAGCAATGCCGGGCACTGCCCTGCCATCCTTGTCCGCTCGAACGGGGAGATCGAGCGACTGGAGCCGACCAGCCGGCCGGTCGGCCTGTTTGATGACGCGGAGTTCGCAGAGGATGCCTGCCGTCTGTTGTCAGGTGACAAGCTCGTGATCTACAGCGACGGTGTCTCCGAGCTTCGAAATCCCGCGGGAGAGGAATTCGGCGAGAGGCGTCTGGAAGAGGCCGCAGCCTCCCTCGCATCCCTGGAAACCGGCAGGCTTTTCGCCGGCCTGCTCGAGAAGGTGCGGGACCATGCCGGCGACTCCCCGCGGAAGGACGACCTGACCTTGCTCGCACTCGGGTACGATCGGCCCTGACTGCGCGAGCCACGGCGAAGCCGGACACCTGCGACGAATTTCTTGAATCGCTTGACCAACCCAATCGAAGGCACTAGAATCGGACGTGGAAAAAGGTCTCGCGTTTCCGGCCACGTTGCCGGGGGCGGGAAACCCAAGCGGTTTGCCGGGCGTACTATCGAGTAGGAGCCTCCATGCGTAATCTGTTCATACTGTGGATCGCGGGCCTTCTCGTTGGAGGGACAGCGGCTCCGCTACCCGCGCAAAACAGCGAGGAGCCGGCCAAGCTCTCTGCGAAGGAGGAGCGGCGCCGCCTCAACCGTCTGCGCAAGGAATTGCGCGGCCCGTTCAAGCGCTGGCTCGACGAGGATGTGCGTTACATCATCACTCCTGAGGAACGCAAGGCCTTCATCCAGATGGCCACGGACGAGGAGCGCGAGAACTTCATCGAGTCGTTCTGGCTGAGAAGGGACCCCACGCCCGACTCCATGGAGAACGAGTACAAGGAAGAGCACTACCGCCGGATCGCCTACGCCAATGACCGCTACGCGTCGGGGATCCCGGGCTGGAGAACGGACCGGGGCCGCATCTACATCGCCCACGGCCCGCCGGACGAAATCGAATCGCACCCGTCTGGCGGCCAGTACCAGCGACCTTACGAGGAAGGCGGCGGATTCACCTCGACCTACCCCTTCGAGATCTGGCGCTACCGCTGGATCGAGGGCATCGGAAGCGACATCCTCCTGGAATTCGTCGACCCGACGATGACTGGCGAGTACCGGCTCACGATGGACCCCTCCGAGAAGGACGCCCTGCTTCATGTCCCGGGGGCGGGCCTGACGCTTTCCGAGCAGATGGGCCTGACCACCAAGGCGGACCGGTTCCGCAGGACCGACGGCACGCGCATGGGGACTCCGATCGGCGGCGCCCAGTCGATCCGCTACAACCAGTTCGAGCGTCTGCAGCTCTACGCCAACATTTTCAAGCCGCCGGCCGTCAAGTTCAAGGATCTCGAGGCCATCGTCAATTCGACAATCGACTATGACACGCTCGCCTACGAAGTTGACATTCACTATGTCCGTGTGACCAACAGCTCGGTGCTTTCCGGCGTCACGGTGCTGCTGCGGAACGAGAACCTGATGTTCAAGGAAGAGGACGGTCTCCACAAGGCGGTCGCGAACATCTTCGGGCGGATCACGACGATGACGCGTCGCGTGCAGTCGACGTTCGAGGACACGGTCAGCATCCAGACAACCGCCGAGCGCATGCACCAGGAAGTCGGCCGCTCGTCGATCTACAACAAGTCCGTGCCGCTGGCTCCCGGGATGTACCGGCTCGAGCTGGTCGTGAAGGACCTGGTCGGGGAGACCATGGGGACCTACCGGACAGCGATGCGCGTGCCCGAGTACGACGACGAGGCACTGGCGGCGAGCTCACTGATCATCGCGGACAAGATCGAGCGCGTCCCGATCCGCTCGCTCGGCACGGGCCAGTTCGTGATCGGCAGTTCGAAGGTGCGCCCGCGGATCGACGATTCGTTCAAGCAGAACGAGCGGATGGGCATCTACATGCAGATCTACAACCTGGGGCAGAGCGAGGAGACGAGCCGCCCCATGGGCAACGTGACCTACCAGATCGCAGGCCTGGACGATCCGAGCGACCTGCTGCTGAACTTCACCGAGGACGTCAACGAGATCCGCGGTGCGTCGGCCCGGCAGGTCGTGATCGAGAAGCTGCTTCCGCTGCGGAGCCTGGAACCGGGCGAGTACCGCTTGAACCTCCTGGTTGAGGACCATATCAAGAACGAGTCCCTGTCCGAGACGACGACGTTCAAGGTGCTATAGGATCGCGCTTCGAACCAGCATGCAGAGGCCCCGGCGAGCAATGAAAGCCATGCTCGGATGGCTCGCGTTCCTGTCCCTGGCAGTGGCGCTTCCGTCATCGGCCCAGGTCGGAGGAAGCATCGCCGGCCTCGTGCGCGACCAGACGGGTGTTCCCCAGATGGGCGCGGCCGTAGACCTGGTCACGTCGGACGGGCGGGTCGCGCAGACCGTCAAGAGCGACTACCGGGGGTGGTTCCAGTTTGTCGAACTGTTTCCCGGCGAGTACTCGATCGAGGTTCGCCAGCCGAATTTCTCGCCGGCGCGGAAGGCCGAGCTTGCGGTCAAGCCCGGCAAGCGCACGGTGCTCGACGTGAGTCTGCGAGGAGTCTTCGCGAGCCTGCAGCTGGCCTACGGCAGTCAGGTCCGCGACATGTCGGAGCGCTGGAAATGGGTCCTTCGCGCCAGGCACTCGCGCCGCAACGTCCTGCGCTTCGCCCCGGCAGCGCACGACGAGCGCGAGGAGTTCCTGCGAAGGCTTAGCGGGACATTCGAGGATACCCGGGCCTACGCGGAGTTCAGCGCCGGACAGGGCAACCGTTCGAACGGCCTCCGCTCCCAGCAGGATCTGGGCACGGCCTTTGCCGTGGCGACCTCGCTCTTCGGTAACCACGACCTGACGGTCAGCGGCAGCCCCGGCGTCGGACGGTCCGTCACAACCGGCGGGTCGCGGGCGTTTCGGACGACCTACGCGAAGGAGATCGGGCTCGCGAGGCCCGAGGTGGCCCTGACGGTCCGCCAGCTGCAGACGTCCACCGCCGCGGCGACAGGGGTGTTCGGACCGCAGCACGACGGTCAGGGGGTGCCCCGCCTGGAGACCCTGTCCCTGGAATTCGGCGACTCCGTCGACGTCACCGACGCGCTCCGTGTCGAATACGGTGTCCTGTTCGAGTCCGTCAAGTTTGTCAGCCGCCTGCAATTCGCGAGCCCGTACGGCAAGGCCGTGTACAAGCTGGCCCCGGGGCGGGAGGTCGCGTTCAAGTACGCATCCGGTGTGCCGCCTCCCACCGCGTCGCGGTCGGCCCAGGAGACGGCGCTGCAGAGCAACGTGCAGCAGCTCGGCATGTTCCCCCGGGTCACGATCATGCAGGGCCGGCCAACCGTTCAGCGCTCCGAACATGTCGAGGTGGCGTATCGCGAGCAGTTCGGCAACAATCTGGTAGAAGCTGCCGTCTACCGTGATTCCATCCGGGACGCAGCTGTTGCCGCGACGGTTCCGGACGGCCTTTACGCCGCCGAGGCCGTGCCGGACCTGTACGCATCGACCTCCACGCTCAACGCGGGTAACTATCGCTCGCCCGGCGTGCGGGTTTCCTACGCCCGCAAGATTCGCGACCGACTGCAGGCGGCCCTCGGCTACGGCTACGCCGGGGTTCTCACGCCGTCGCGCGGCGAGTTGCGCACCGGCATGTCGGACGAGTTGAGAGCCGTGCTGGAAGCCCAGCGCGCCCATTTGCTGCTCGCTTCGGTCTCGGCCGAGATCCCGGGGGCCGACACTGCCGTGAGCGCCTCGTACCAGTGGTCGAGCAGGCCGTCGGTCGTGGCGGCGGACCCGTTCAATGATTTCGCCTCGCGGTCCGAGCCCGGGTTGAACCTGGCGCTGCGGCAGCCGCTCCCGATCGGCGGCGGCATGCCGGGCAAGTTCGAGGCCAGCGCGGAGTTCCGCAACATTCTCAAGACCGGGTACGTTCCGCTCCACGTGGCGGACGGACGCGTGTTGAACCTGCTGCAGGCGATCCGGAGCTATTCCGGAGCCCTGAGCTACATTTTCTGAGCGCCGTGACCGCATCCTGGCATTCCCGACCACGGCCCGGCCCGCCGCGCAGAGCGGTGCTGGCAGCGCTCTGCGCGGCGCTGCCGGGAGCCGGCGCGCTGCGGGCAGCCCGGGCGTGGACGACCCTTCGGATCCTGGTCACTGACAACCAGGGCCGCCCCGTTCCTCGCGCAAGCGTGATCGTCAGGCCGCTCAAGGGAAAGAAACTCAAGCCGAGAAAACGTCTTGCCCTCGAGTTGAAGACGAGTAACGAAGGGAGCACCCCGGTTCCGCCGCTGCAGCGCGGCCACGTTCTGATCCAGGTGATCAGCGATGGCTACAAGACGCACGGCGAGAGGATCGAGCTCACCGAGGTCGAGCAGACGAAAACCATTGTTCTCGAAGCCCCGTCAACCCAGGTTTCTGTTCACAAGAAATAGTTCCGCGGTCCGCGATCACCGGCCGCACGAGTGACCCATGCGTTTATTTGTCGCACTTGAACCCAACACAAAAGTCATCGCGAACCTGACCGAACTGGTTCGCCGCCTCGCTCCCATGGCCCCCGTCCGCTGGGTGCATCCGCGAAACATGCACGTCACGCTGAAGTACATCGGCGAATGGGACGAGAATCGGCTGGATCTCGTCACCGACGCGCTGGGCCGTGTACGCATCACCAGCAAGGTCAAGGTGCCGCTCGCCGGCCTGGGATTCTTTCCGTACGAGCATAGTCCCCGGGTGTTCTGGGTGATCGCCGAGAACACGCCGCCGCTGCGGCAGCTGGCCAGCAGCGTCGACGCCCAGCTTGCCCGCCTTGGCATCGCGCCCGAGGTGCGGCCGTTCGTTCCGCATCTGACGCTGGGCCGGCTGCGAGGCCAGTGCGACCTCACGGAAATGAACGAGGCCATCGAGGAATTGCCGAGCCGCGAGTTCGGCACGATCGAGCCCGAGACCTTCGCGCTGTACGGCAGCATGCTGACCCAGAACGGTCCCGTTTACCGCAAGGTCGAGGAATTCCCGTTCCTGATGCCGGTTTCCAGCGAGCTCGAACCCGAGCTGGCCCTGGGTTACTAGTCCCTCGCGGAGTGGGCGGGCAGGCCGATGGGCGTCGTGCTGGACCGCGGCGACCTGGTTGCCCTGCGAGAGGAATGGCGCCGTCGCGGCGAGCGCGTTGTCTTCACGAATGGCTGCTTTGATTTGCTCCATCCCGGCCACGTGCGTCTGCTCGAGCGGGCGCGCAAGCACGGCAGCAGGCTGGTCGTGGCGGTCAACTCCGACGCGAGCGTCCGCGGGCTGAAGGGCCCGGCGCGACCGATCCTGCCCGAGCGCGAGCGGGCGGTGACGCTGGCGTCGCTGGCCTCGGTGGACGCGGTGACGGTGTTCGGCGAGGAAACGCCCCACGCCCTCCTCGAGGTGCTGCTGCCCGACGTGCTTGTCAAGGGTGCGGACTGGGCTCACTGGATTGCCGGGCGCGAGATCGTCGAGGCCTCCGGAGGCGATGTGCTCGCGATTCCGGTCGAGCCGGGCTACTCGACAACGGACATCGTCGGGAACATCCTCGGGATGCGTGCGGATTGACCCCCCAGGGCCTGAGGGAGCGGGTGGAGGAGCTCGCCCTTCACGAGGCGTTCCGTGGAATGCTGGCGGCGCTCCGGCCGCGAAAGCCCTCCCTCCAGGCCGTATCCGGCCTTGTTCCCGCCGCCTGCGCCGCCTACGCGGTCCTCCTGCAACGGAAGGCCAGCCGTCCCATGCTGGTGCTGACCGGAACCCAGGCTGGCGCGGAATCCTTCCACGAGGCAGCCACGGCCTGGCACGACCTTGCCGGGGGGACTGGCAGCGCACCCGCCCCGTGCCTGCTGCCGGCGCACGACGTCACTCCGTTCGACGGGCTTTCTCCCCATCCCGATATCTCCGAAAGTCGCGGGATCGCGCTCTGGAGAATGGCCGAGAAGCAGGTTTCGGTCGTTGTCGCCCCGATCGCCGCCGCGCTGCAGCGGGTTGCCGCAGCCGGCCTCTACGAAAACCTGGCCTGGCAGATCGAGGTGGGCGACGAGGTCTTCCTGGAGAAGCTCGAGCTGAGCCTGGAAGAGCTCGGCTACGCCCGACGGGACCCCGTGGAGATGGTGGGGCAGTTCTCGGTCCGTGGCGGCATCCTCGACGTGTTCGTGCCGGAATCCCAGAATCCCGTCCGCCTGCACCTGCTTGGAGACCAGGTCGAGTCCGTCCGCGAGTTCCATCCGGGCACCCAGCAGTCCGTCCTGCGCCGCGACTCGGTCACCGTGCTCCCGATGCAGGAACTGCCCGCAGGCGGTTCCGGGGAAGGCATGCTTCCCCCGGGGTGGGAGTTTTCGGCGATCGGGCCCGAGTGGCGCTCCGGCACGCTGCTGGACCTGCTGCCGGACGCGATCGTCCTTTGGCACGAGCCGCAGCAGGCATCGCAAGAGGCCGCGAAGCTTCGCGAGCGCATGGCGCAGGCAGCGGAACGATCGGAAGGGAATCCCGGCGACTTCTACCTCGAATTCGACCGATTCGCCCGGGAGGCCTGTTCCCGCAAGCAGATCGCGTTTGACGAGCTCGGGCTTAGACCGCCGCATCTCGGCAAGCCGGACGCTTCCTGGCACATCCCGTCGCAATCCGCCGCGCACTTCCAGGGCAGCATCGTCCACTGCATTCAGGAAATACGCGCCCAGATCGCCGCTGGCGCGAGGGTGCTCGTCGCGGCCGGGTCCGTTGGTGATCTCGAGCGAATGGCGGACCTGTTCCGCGAGTATGAAGTTCCATACCAGCTCGTCCTGCGCGAGCGCACTCGGGGTCTGAGCAGGTACCTCGAAGAGAAGGCCTATGTAGCCGGACCCGTCGCGTCGGCGATTCTCTTGCGGGCCTCGATCTCCCACGGCTGTGTGCTGCCCGACTCACGGATGGTCGTGTTCGGGACCCAGGACATCTTCTCGCGCTCGGAACTGCTGCCCAAGCCCCGCAAGCGGAAGGCCGCAACCGCCGCCTTTCTCTCGGATCTGGAGGACCTGCGGGAAGGCGATCACGTCGTGCACGCCCAGCACGGCGTCGGGCGGTACCTGGGGTCCCGCCGAGTCGAGACCGCAGGCCGCAGCGAGGACTTCATGTTGCTCGAGTACGCGGAGGGGGCGAGACTGTACGTGCCGCTGGCGCGGCTGGACCTGGTCCACAAGTTCCACGGGGCCGGAGGACCCAGGCCGCAGCTCGACCGTCTTGGCGGCCAGACCTGGGAGAGAACGAAGAAGCGGGTCAAGGCGCGGCTGCTCGACATGGCCGACGACCTGCTGAAGCTGTACGCGCGGCGCAAGCTCGGGCGAGAATTCGCCTACTCCCCGGACAGCAACTGGCAGCGCGAGTTCGAGGAGTCATTCGCGCACGAGCCGACCGACGACCAGCTGAAAGCCGCGGTAGAGATCAAGCGCGACATGGAGTCGTCACAGATCATGGACCGGCTGGTTTGCGGGGATGTCGGGTTCGGCAAGACGGAGGTCGCCATGCGAGCGGCCTTCAAGGCCTTGGGCGACGACAAGCAGGTGGCCGTGCTGGTCCCGACCACGGTCCTGGCGTTCCAGCATCTGGAGACGTTCCGCCAGCGATTCGAAGCCTTTCCGATCGAGATCGAGATGCTGTCTCGATTCCGCACTCCCAAGGAGCAGAGGGCTGTCGTGCAGGGCCTGCGCGACGGGCGAGTCGACATCGTCATCGGCACTCACCGGCTGCTGTCCAAGGACGTCGAGTTCCGGGATCTCGGTCTGCTGGTCATTGACGAGGAACAGCGATTCGGCGTCCGGCACAAGGAGAGGCTGAAGCAGATCCGCAAGACCATCGACGTGCTGGCCCTCACCGCGACCCCGATTCCCCGCACCCTCTACATGTCCCTGATGGGCTTGCGGGACGTTTCGATCATCAAGACCCCGCCGCAGGACCGTCTGGCGGTGCAGACCGTCGTGACCGAGTACGAAGACCGGATCGCCCACACAGCAATCCGCCGCGAGGTCGCCCGCGGGGGCCAGGTGTATTTCCTGCACAACCGCGTCGAATCGATCCACTCGGTTGCCAGCAGGCTAGCCTCGGCGCTGCCGGAGGTCCACATTCGCGTGGGCCACGGCCAGATGGCCGAGCGCGACCTCGAGAAGGTCATGCTCGGCTTCATGCGCCACGAGTTCGACGTGCTGGTCGCGACAACGATCATCGAGAACGGACTCGACATCCCTCTGGCAAACACGATCGTCGTCGACAGGGCGGACCTCTACGGACTGGCCGAGCTGTACCAGCTCCGCGGCCGGGTCGGCCGCTCGAACCGGCGTGCGTACGCCTATCTGCTGGTCCCGCCCGGGCGGGAACTCAGCGAGGTCGCGCGCAAGCGGCTGGCCGCCCTGCGCGAGTTCAGCGAGTTGGGGGCCGGTTTCAAGACGGCCGCGCTGGACCTCGAGCTGAGAGGCGCGGGCAACCTGCTCGGTGGCGAGCAGAGCGGGCAGGTCGCCGCGGTCGGCTTCGAGACCTACACGCAGTTGCTGGAGGAGGCCGTCCGGAAACTCAGGGGCGAGGAGGTTGAGGAGACCGTGCAGACGCAGCTGAAACTGCAGCTCGACTTCCACATTCCGACCGACTACGTGCCCGAGGAGACGCAGCGACTGCAGCTGTACAAGCGGCTGGCTGACGTGCGCGACGAGCACGAGCGAAAGGATGCGGCAGCGGATCTCCGGGACCGCTACGGACCGCTTCCCGTAGCCGTCAACAATCTGCTGGACCACTCGATCCTCAAGCATCGCGTGGAGTCACTGCGCATTCCGCTGCTCGAACGCCGAGGCAACCGGCTGGTCATAAAATTCCGCGAGGATTCGAAAGTCGACCCGAACAGGCTCATGCAAGTTGTCGCGGTCACACCCGGAGCGCGATTCACGCCCGACGGAACGTTCGAGTGGTCAGGCTTCGACGATCGGGGACGGGCGGCCTTGGACAGGATTCACCGAATGCTCGGGAGCTTCGCAGCCTGACCGAAGCGAGCGAGAAGGTTCGGCGGGGCTCTGGCTACAATCGAATCAGGGGCGTGCCGCCGGCGGACCGCCGTGACGCTGACCCAGCCTTCCGTTGCCGCATGGACCCTTCCCTCATTCGCAACTTTTCGATCATCGCGCACATCGACCACGGCAAGTCGACGCTGGCGGACCGGCTGCTCGAGATGACCGGCGCGCTGACCAGCCGGGAAATGCAGGAGCAGGTGCTCGACTCGATGGACCTTGAGCGCGAACGAGGAATCACCATCAAGGCCCAGGCGGTCCGGCTGGAATACCCGGCCTCCGACGGGAAGACATACCAGCTCAACCTCATCGACACGCCGGGACATGTCGATTTCGCATACGAGGTGTCCCGCAGCCTCGCCGCGTGCGAGGGGGCCCTTCTCGTTGTCGATGCCGCGCAAGGGGTCGAGGCGCAGACGATGGCGAACACCTACCTGGCGCTGGAACACGATCTCGAGATCGTTCCGGTGCTGAACAAGATCGACCTGCCGGCAGCCGATCCGGACCGCGTGCAGGACGAGATCGAGGCGACGATCGGACTGGAAGCGCATGACGCGCTGCGCATCAGCGCCAAGACCGGGCTCGGCGTCGAGCACGTACTGGAAGGGGTTGTCCGGCGCATTCCGCCTCCCCGTCCCGCGTCGGAGGCTCCGTTGCGCGCATTGCTGTTCGATTCCTGGTACGACTCGTACCGCGGCGTCGTGATGCTTGCGAAAGTGGTGGACGGAGTCCTGAGGAAAGGAATGAAAGTCCGGTTCTTCGCCACGGGCCGAACCTACGAGATCGAGGACCTTGGCTTCCGGACGCCGAAGCCCGTGTCGACGGAGGTCCTGTCGGCTGGGGAGGTCGGCTGGGTGATTGCCAACATCAAGAACGTCACCGAGACCAAGATCGGCGACACGATCTGCGACGACGCCGATCTGCCCGAAGCCCCGCTGCCCGGATTCGCCGAGTCCAAGCCGATGGTGTTTGCGGGCCTGTACCCGGTGGAGTCCCACCAGCACGACGCCCTGCGGGAAGCCCTTGAGAAGCTGCAGCTCAACGACCGGTCCTTCCAGTTCGAGCCGGAGAGCTCGGTCGCCCTGGGTTTCGGCTTCCGGTGCGGATTCCTGGGCCTGCTGCACCTGGAAATCGTTCAGGAGCGGCTTGAGCGCGAGTTCGACCTGCGGCTGATCACAACCGCACCGGGCGTCCGCTACCGTGTCGCAAAGACCGACGGCGAGATCGTGGAGGTGGACAATGCCAGCAGGTGGCCACCCCAGCAGGCGATCGCCAGGACCGACGAACCCGTGTTCACGGTTACCGTCATCACTCAATCCGACTATCTCGGCGGCATCCTCAAGCTGTTCGACGACAAACGGGGCGTCCAAAAGAGCTTCGAGTACGCTACCGGCAACCGCGCAGTCCTCACCTACGAAGTGCCGCTGAACGAGATCGTGCTGGACTTCTATGACCGGCTCAAGACGGTCTCGCGCGGCTACGCGTCCATCGATTACCACTTTTCCGGCTACTGGAACTCGCCGATGGTCAAGCTAGACATCCTGGTGGCGGGGGATCCGATAGACGCGCTGTCGGTCATCGTGCACCGTGACCAGGCCTACGACCGCGGCAAGGCCTTGATCCAGAAATTCCGCAAGCTGATTCCGAGGCAGCAGTTCGAGGTCGCGCTGCAAGCGGCGATCGGAAACAAGATCGTGGCTCGCGACAACATCGCGCCCCTTCGAAAGAACGTCACGGCCAAGTGCTACGGCGGGGACATCACTCGGAAGCGAAAGCTGCTCGAGAGGCAGAGAGAAGGCAAGCGGCGGATGAAACGCGTCGGCCGCGTCGATATCCCCCAGGAGGCGTTCCTGGCTGTCCTGAGCGTCGGCGACGAATGAAGCATCCAGGCCCCGCATCCGCGATCTCGTTGCCTCGTCCTCGGACCCAGGGCATTGCAGGGGCCGGGCGCGCACGGCGCTGGCTGGCTCTTTGGAGTGCCTTCGCCTGGTCCGGTGGGCTGTCCGCGGCCACCGCTTCGGAAGCCGTTCCGGGCCAGGCTCCGCCACGATTCGAAGTCAGTGCCGAAATCCGCGTGCGTGCCGAGACGCGGAACGGCGTTGGAGAGAACCCGGCGCGAGAAGACGGGTTCGCCATCTCCCGCCTGCGTCTCGATCTAACGTTCCGGCCGAGCCGGCATGTCAAGGTCTTCCTCCAGCCTCAGGACTCGCGTGTCGCAGATCTCGCGCCGGTCCGAAACCCCCGCTCCGCACGGGACCCGCTGGACCTGCGGCAGGCCTATGTCTCGTTCGGCCGCGAGGACGGTCCCTGGACAGTGTCCGTCGGGCGGCGGGAGCTCAACTACATGGATGCCCGTCTGCTGGGAGGGCGGAACTGGCACAACATTTCTCCCACTTGGGACGGGTCGATGCTGACGCTCCGCAGTGGCGAGGACCGTATCGACCTCCTGGCGTACTCTCAGGTCGACATTCGCGAAGGCCTGAACGTGCCGTCCCGCACCCGATTCGTCTACGGAGCGTTCGGTTCGGTCAAGTCCTGGGCGCCGGGCCAGCTGATCGAGCCGTTCTTGCTGACGACCCGCCGTCCTGTCGCAATCGCCTCCAACCTGGGCGGCCTCCTCCGCACGGCCGGTTCCCGGATTTCGGGAACCTTCGGGCAGGGCTGGGACTATCAGGTCCTGCTCGCGGCGCAGGGTGGAGGCGAGTCGGACTCCCCGCAGAGAGCCTGGGCCGGCGTATGGGGGCTCGGCAGGACCATCGACAAGGCCCCGGCTCGCCCCAGGATCGGCTTCGAATGGAGCTACGCCAGCGGCGACAGCGATCCCCTCGACGGCCGGACAGGCACCTTCGACACGCTCTTTCCGTCCCCGCACCGGATCTACGGCGAGCAGGACATCGTCGGTTTCCGCAATGTGAAGATCCTCAAGGCCGGCCTCCAGTTGACACCGCGAAAAGACCTGCGAGCCATCCTGGATTTCCTTGACTACCGGCTCGCCAGCCGCCGGGACGGCCTTTACCAGACGAGCTTCAGGCGCCGAATCGCCCCGCCTCCCGGCGGGGCTGCCAGCGACTCGGTGGGCTCCGAGCTGGATCTGGTGGTCTTGTACCGTCTGTCGCCCGCCGTGGAATTCCGGTTCAGCGTATCCCGGTTCTTCGCCGGCCCCTTTGTCATTCGAAACCTGCCGGGCGGTGAGTCGCAAACCATGCTGCTGACCGCGCTGGCGGTGCAACTCTAGCCACGTCCGAGGGGAACCCGACGCTCGGTGCTGCGCCGGGCATTCGGCCTTCGCAAGCGGATCGCTTGTGCTTCGTGGCAGGGGCCGCTTCCAGCCCGGGCGCCGAAGCTGTCTGGAACAATCGAATTTCGGCCGAAGTGAATGTAGGATAGATGAGAATTGTTCTGGCTGGCGTGATTGGCGAGTGGCCCGGGACCCCGGAGCCATGGGGCAAGAGCATGTCCTGGCGCGGGGGCTCCCTTGGACAGGCCTGATTCTGGCAAGCATTCTCGGATTCCACCCAGGCGGCCCTTGTGCGCAGGGAGGCGAGGAGCCGGATCGGTGGATTGAATTCGGAGCCGCACTCAGGTCGCGTCCCGAAACCCGTCTGGGCGCCGGGGCCAATCAGGAGCGTGCCGACAGCGGTTCGATCGGGTCCGAACTCGATGTCGTCGTTTCGTACCGGCCAGCCACCTGGTTCGAGCTCAAGCTCGGCTTGTCCCGGTCCTTCGCGGGACCGTTCGTCATGCGGAACCTTCCCGGCGGCGACTCGCAGACGCTTCTCAATACTTCCCTGACCGCCCGGCTCTAGTGTCGGAGCGAGCACTGAGCACTCGTCAGGCCTAATCGCGCGAAATCGCCGCCAGGGCGCGGCAGGGCTGATACACTGCGGTCGAAATCCTTCGGGACCGGACCTATGCGAGCGTGGCAATTTTACGGCTTCGGGGACATGCGCCTCGAGGAAGTCCCCGATCCCGTGCTCCGGGACGGCCACGTGCTGGTCGAGGTCCTCTGCGTGCAGCCCAGCGTGACCGAGGCACAGCTCGCGTTCGGCGTACCGACCCTGGCCTTTGACGAGATCAAGACGAGGCTCGAGACCGAAGCGCCGGTCAGGCTGTTCGGCCACGAATTCTGCGCGCGAGTGCTCGAGAGCCCGCCGGAGTCTCGATTCCGTCCTGGCGCTCGCGTGGCTGCGCGAGCGAAGCTGCCGTGCGGGGACTGCCCGTTCTGCAACGACGGTCGGGCCACTGACTGTCGTGCGGGACCGATCATCGGATTCCAGCTACCGGGTTGCTTTTCGGAGCGGGCGCTCCTTCCGGAGATCGCGCTCGTCGAGCTCGACGATTCCATCAGCGACTGCGAGGGGGCCTGCTTGCAATCGCTCAGCGACAGCCTCGCTGCGGTTGACACGGCGGAAGTCCAGCTCGGCGAGTCGGTCGCCGTCTTTGGCCAGGGCAGCATGGGACTGGAGTGCATGCAAGCGGTGCGAAGCGTCGGGGCCGGGTTCGTGGTGACGGTCGACGTCCGCGACGAGGCGTGCCAAATATCGACCGAGCTGGGCGCGGACGTGGCGATCAACGCCCGCACGGAGGACCCGGTGTCGGCGATCCGGGATCTGACCGGCGGCCAGGGTGCCGACGTCGTCTTCGAATGCGCTGGCGGCAGCCCGCGTCAGGGGCTGGCCGGCGCGAGCACTCTCGAGCAGGCGATCCGATCTGTCCGATCGGGGGGCAAGCTGATGGTGGTCTCCTGGTTCGGGCGGCCGCTCGAGATCGACGTGGACGGCTTGCGGGAGAGGAGCCTGCGCGTGCTGTTCCCCGACATCAGCTCGTACGCCCACCTCCAGCATACGGTCCGGTTGGTTGCTTCCGGCCAGGTGCGGCTGGGGCCCATGCTCACGCACGGGCTGTATGGCATCGAATCTGTGCGAGAAGCCTTCGAGATCACCGCTAACAAGGCCAAGTACGGGGCAATCAACCCCGCCCAGGTCATGATGCCCTCCGGCGAGGGCTACATCAAGTTCGATTGACTGGCTGGCGTTGCATCGCAATGGGTTCCGGAGACAATTGGCAGCCGCCGGTCGGAGCCCGGGATCTCGATCCGGATGCAACCTGCCAGCGCTTCCCGGCGCGCGCTCACGTGGGAGACATCCTGATGGCGGGCAAGGCGGTTTCGGAATGCCCGGATTCCCTCGAGCTCGTGATCGACGGTCTCGGTGAGCGCGATATGGCGCCGTGGGGAGGCGCCAATACCTATATGACCCGCATTCGGGGAGTGGCCGGTGTCGCCATCGACGGCGCGATTCGCGATAGCGCGGAGATCGCGGGAGACGCGCTGCCGGTGTTTGCCCGTTCCATCGTCCCGAACGCCTACGGGGCTGAGTGCCTTGGAGAGCTCCTGGTGCCTGTTCCGTGCGTAGGGCTGCCGGCGAATCCCGGGGACTGGGTGGACGGCGATCTGGACGGCCTGGACGTTGTATCCGAGAAGCGGGTGGACGGGACGATTGTTGCGGCGGAACGGTCGCTCGAGGTCGAGGCCGGGACCAGCGAAGCCGTCCTGCGAGGCGAGGACCTCGGCGTACTGCTGCGGTCCGACGAGGTGCTGAGCGGGAAGTGCGGCCGGGTTGCTTCCGCAGCTCCGTTACCGGGGAGACGAGTGAGGCGGCCCCAACGGACGTCGACACGGAAAGGGATCACATGAAGGCACTGCCCCCTTGGGACACTCGCGAGCTTCCGGAGGCCCCTCCGTTTTCGATGGGGAACCTCTTCCGCGTGATCGGACCCGGCGCTATCCTCCTTGCCTCCTCGATCGGTGGCGGGGAGTGGCTCGTCGGTCCGGCGATCGGCGTTCAGTACGGCCGGAACCTGCTTTGGATCGCGACTGCGGCGATCTCCATGCAACTGCTCTTCAACCTTGAGGCGATCCGCTACACGATGTATACCGGCGAGCCGATCGTAACCGGCTTCATGCGGCTGCGACCCGGCCCGCGGCTCTGGGCTCCCGTCTACGCCGTTCTCTGCGTGGCCCAGGTCGGCCTGCCAGCCCTCGCCGCCGGGAGCGCAGCGACGGTGTTCGCGACGCTGGCCGGGCGAATGCCGGGCCAGCAGGACAGCGACGCCTTGGCGCTTGCGACGTACGGGGTCCTTGCGCTCGCCTTGGTCGTGCTGCTTTTCGGAGAAACGGTCGAGCGCACTCTCGAGCGTGTGTCCTGGGTGATGGTCGTGTTCATCTTCGGCTTCCTGGCGGTTGTCAACATCTTCTTCGTCCCCGTTGGAGACTGGGTGTCGACGCTCGCCGGGTTCTTCTCGGTCGGCGGGTTGCCGGAGGGCGTCGACCTGGCGCTGGTGGGCGCTCTCGCCGCCTCGGCCGGCTCGGGTGGGTTCGGCAACCTCGCGATTTCCAACTGGTTCCGCGACAAGGGATTCGGCATGGCCGCGCATTCGGGCGCTATCGCGTCCGCCACGAGTTCCCGCTCGATTGATGTCGCGCCCACAGGCAGCGTATTCCACCCCAGCCGGGCCAGCATGCTCCGCTGGAAGCGATGGTGGCAGTATGTCCGGGCCGATCAGATCTGGCTCTGGGGCGTCGGCTGCTTCGTGGGGATGTACCTGAACGTGAACCTTGCAGCCAGTGTCGTTCCGCCCGGCACAGACCTGTCCGAAATCGGCGCCGGTGCCTACCAGGCCGAGTACCTCGCGCGCAATCTCTGGCACGGGTTCTGGTTCCTCGCGCTCCTGAACGGCTTCTGGGTGCTGTTCTCCACGCATCTAGGGAACACGGAGATTCTCGTGCGGATGCTGACTGACATCGCCTGGGCGGGAAGCCCCGCGATCCGCGGGCTGGTGCGGAACCATGCCCGGACACTCTACTACGCGCTGTTCGTCGGGTTCACCGCCTGGTTCGTGCTCGTTGTCCGCTGGGGAACTGCGATGGACATGATGAAGTGGCTCGGTAACGCTGGCGGCTTCATCTTGGCCTTTTCCAGCATTCAGATCCTCCTCGTGAACACGAGATTGCTGCCGCAGCCGTTGCGGCCGCCGCTGTGGCGCAGGCTGGCGCTAGTCGCCTGTGCGGTCTCCTACGGATCCCTCTTCATTGCCGTGGTCTGGAGCCTGATCCCCTGACCTCCTTCCGGGCCGGGATTTCCCCGTTACGGAGAGCCGGCCGTGAGGTGGGGCCGAAAGACTCTGCGATAGAGTTGGAGCAATGCGTCCCAACAAGACGAAGCGGATTCTGGAAGACGGCCGGGTCGCCGTCGGCATCGCCCATTCCCAGCTGCCGACCTGCGAGATTCCGAAGATGTTCGGGGCTGCCGATCTCGACTGGGTCTTTCTCGACTCGGAGCACAGCCCATTCTCCAGCGACGTGCTGCACGACTTGATCCGGGCCTATCGCATGACCGATGTCACGACGGTCGTGCGCGTTTGCGATTTCCAGTACGATCTCGTGGCGCGGGCGCTTGACTCGGGCGCGGAGGGCATCATTTTTCCTCGCTGCGAGGATCCGGACCAGCTGGCACACGCCGTCCGCGGAGCCAAATTCCCTCCGCTCGGCCACCGCGGCTTTGGGCTGGGGCCTGCCCAGATCGGCTATCAGGCCGCGTCGTTCGACGAGATCACCGCCCACTGCAACAGCGAGACGCTCTTGATCGCCCAGGTCGAGTCGACCCGGGCGTTGCAGTGCGTGAGTGAACTGGCATCAGTCGAGGGCCTGAACTCGCTCCTGATCGGCCCGGCGGACCTGTCCATCTCTCTCGGCGTGGGCGGACAATGGACCCACCCCAGGCTCGTCGATGCCGTGGACAGCGTGATCGCGGCCTGCAACGAGCACGGGCTGTGGCCGGCAATCCAGGTCAGGGACGGGCGGCTGGCGGAGTTCTGGATCGGGAGAGGAATGAAGCTGATTGGCTGCTCCACCGAGGTGACGTTGCTTTGGGGAGCGGTGCAAGGGCTGACCGGCCAGCTTCGGGCGAGCGCTGGCCAGGCCTAGGGAGCCGGGTGCAGCCGGCCGGGTCAAGGTTCGCAAGTCGCTGATACAATGCGCCCATGGCCGAGGCGCCGGGCGCGGCACGGACTCCCGTACCTGCGCACGTAAGACTGGGCGCGTTGGCGGTCTTTGCCGTCGGGCTGGGCCTGGGCTTTCTCGGAGTCCTCGTCTACCGCCCGGTTTCACCCTCGCCGCTCGCCAGCGAGGCGGTAGCAGCCGCTACGGGCTCGATCGCCGCACTGCTGCCAGGCGGTTGGTTCTCACGAGTCGACGTGCCCGGTTCGGGGATGCGCGCATACCTTGCCGCTTGGGGAATCGTGGCAAGCGTCGGGCTGTCTGCGCTGGCGCTCGTGCGATTCGAAGGCGTTGAACACCTCGCGCTATTCCTGCTCGGGCTGGCTACCGGAGGGAGCATTAGGCTCGCGGTCTGGCTCGCGCTTGCGATGCAGCCGCCCAAGCACTCGAGGGTGCTGCTTGGACTCTGCGGGGCCAGCATTGGCTTGGGCGGCCTTGCGGCGACTCTCGTCGCGGGAACCGCGGTCAGCGCTTCGTCATCGCGCTCGCTCCTGCTCTGCGCGGCAACCGTACCGGCGCTGTTGGCGTTCACCGCACATCGTGCGGGTCGGCTGCAATTCGATTTGCCCGCAGGCCGAGAGCCTTGGCATGACGCTCCGCACGGCACAGGTCCGCGCAGCGCTGTGCTTGCGGCGAGCTTGCTTCTACAGGCCTCGGCGTGCGGCCTCACGGCGGTCTGGCTGAGGGCCTACCTGTCACGTGAGCTCGGCCTCTCTCTCTCGGGCGGCGCGGTCGTGCTAGCCGGCTTCTGGCTGGCGCTGGCTGTCGGCTGGACGACGGCTGGGCGATTCCCGCGGATCCGGGAGAACCTGGCTCCGCTCGGCGTCTCCGCGGGGTTGGGATCCGCGGGCGTCTTGATCCTTTTCGCCATGGCCTGGCCACCTGCCGCCATGGTCGGGGTAACGCTGCTCGGTCTCGGCATGGGCGTGCTCTTTCCGCTCGCGCTCCGGCTGGCGAACTGGCCCTCAAGTCTCTGGCGCTGCCGCTGGATCGCGCTGTCCCTGCAGGCCTCGTTGGCGGCGGCCCTGCTGGTCGGATGGCCGGTCGGAATGCTCGTCGCGCTGTCCGGGGCCGACAAGCTGCTCCTCGCTGTAGTTGGATGTTTTGCTGGAGCGCTTGCGGCACTGGTGATCCTAGTGGGCGACTATCGGATCACCGGCGACCCAACCTTGATCTGATCACCCCCTGGAACGTCCATGCCAAGGTCGAGGAACGATTCGATGTACATCGCGGTACTCGCGGTGGCATGTTTCCTGATCCTTCTGATTGGCGCCTTCACGAGGCCGCGGGACCAGCAGAGCGAGCCTTCCCCGGCCAGCGTGGCTGCTGACATCCTCCAGTTCGAACGGGTAGCACAACGAAGGGAAGTCGAGCACATCGCGGACTACTTCGCGCACGTCGCATCGCTTGTGGAGGACAGCGTTGTGCTGCTCGGCGCGACCGGGCGTAGCGGTATTGTCTGGCAGGGCGGCGAGGTGGTGACCTCTTCGGGGCTGGGCCCCTTTCCGAGTCGCGACCGGACCGCGCTCAGGAGCAGGGAAGTGGTGCTGACGACGACGCTGTCCGCCCCTCACCTCCCCTTCGTACTGTTGGCCGCCCCGCTTGACGCTGCCGTCAGCGACCGCCGGCCGGTGCGGCTGTACGGTCGCGGCGCCTGGCTGCTGGCGGTCTGGCGGACGCGCGCGGGAGGATTGCGGTACGCGCCGGGCAACCTGTTCGGCGTCACGGACGGTCGCTGTGGCGAATTGGAACTGGCCGAGGTCCAGACGAATTTCGATCTGCGCTCGATACAGCCCGGCTCGGGCATCTTCTCTCTGGACGGGGGCCTCGTGGCCATTGTCCTCGACTGCTTGGGCAGCCCGCTCGCGGCCGAAGCCGCTTCGCTCGAATCCAAGGCGCGCTCCGAACCGACGGTGCAGGACCAGCTGGCGCAACGCTACGGCGTGAGAGCCGAGCCGGCGAGCGAACCGGAACTCCGCCATTTCGGCCGGGATGCGGGTGTGCTGGTCAAGGAGACATGGTGGGGCTACAGGGCGCACGAGGCCGGCCTGCTGCCCGGAGATCTGATCCTGGCCCTCGACAACTCGTCCGTCGAATCCCTGGCGGATCTGCAGAGCCTCCTCCTACCGGTCTCGCGAGAGGTCAGGGAGCTTCGGATCTGGCGCGCGAACCGCCAGCGGACGGTTCGGATGCTTGCGCGCGCCGCGACCGAGTCAGGCGTCTCGACTCGCGGATTCGTGGGCCGGCCTGCAGGGCTGTCGATCGATTCGGTGATTCCAGCCAGCCTGGCGGATCGCGCCGGGGCCCGGCCCGGCGACCGCCTGGTGGCGGTGAACCAGCGACCGCCCAAGTCATTCGCGGATCTCGAGGTCGCCTTTGCCACGGCAGGCGGGCGGCCGGTCCACGTCGTGCTGGAGCGGCGCGGCCGTCTCTGGGGTTCCCTGGTGCAGACCGATGAATGAACTCTCCTCGCTTGGCCTGATCCTCCTGCTGGCCCTATTGTCGGGGCATCTGGTGCGCGTGCTTCGGATCCCCGAAGTGACCGGCTACATCCTCGCAGGCATGGCCCTGGGACCCTCTGTCCTGGGGTGGCTCAGCCATGACAACATCCACGCGCTCGAAGCGCTGAGCGAGGTTGCGCTCGGCCTGATCCTGTTCTCGATCGGATCCGTGTTCGAAATCAATCTCGTGCGTCGCATCGGGCGGAAGATCGTGCGGCTGACGATGGTCGAGTCGATGCTTGCCGCCGCCATGGTGCTGTGCAGCATGCTCGTGCTCGGGCTGCAGTGGCAGCTGGCCCTGCTGCTGGCAGCCGTGTCGATCGCCACGGCTCCGGCCTCGACGCTGATGGTGATCCGGGAGTGCAATGCCCGAGGACCGCTGAGCGACGCATTGCTCGGCATCATCGCGGTCAACAACATCGTGTGCCTGATCGCTTACCTGATCTGCGCGGCGTTCGTGAATCTCGTTGGCAGCTGGGGGCAGCAAACCCTCGCACGCACCGCCTTCGAAGCGGGGTTCCCTCTCGTATGGCAGCTCGCCGGCTCCGTAGCGCTCGGGTTCCTGACCGGCTTGATGCTCGCTGGCTGGGCTCGCCAGGTCAGCGAGACCGGTGAGATGCTCATCCTGCTCGCGGGTTCGATCCTGCTTTGCGTGGGAGTCGCGAGGCTCCTCGACCTCTCGGCCCTGATCGCGAGCCTTGCCGTGGGGGCGACGATGGTTAATCTGTCGAGGCGCAGCCGGCGCCTGTTCCGGACGCTCGCCGGTACGGACCCGCCCTTCTATGCCATCTTCTTCGTTCTGGCCGGCGCCGAGCTGGATGTCGGCCGGGTGGCATCAATGGGTGTGATTGGCATCGCCTACGTCCTCGCGAGGGGCGGGGGGAAATTCGTCGGTGCGTGGCTCGGGAGCCGGAGGGTCGGCTTGCAGAGCCAGGTGCAGAACTTCCTGGGATTCGGACTGCTCACGCAGGCGGGCCTGGCGGTCGGCCTCGTGATGACGATCGGGCGCCAGTTTCCCGAGCATTACACCGTCATCTCGACGGTCGTCCTCTCGGCGGTCGTGGTCTACGAAATGATCGGTCCCATAGCGACGAAATTCGCAATCGTGCAAAGCGGCGAGGCCCGGCTGGGCCGCGAGGCGGCCCAGTCGATCTGGGCATAGCGGCCTCCGGAACGCGGCTGGAGCGCGACCCGAATCGGTGAGGGTCGCTGTCATGACCCTCGCGCCTCCGAGCGAGCGGTGGTAAGCGCGGGAGCGTAACGGAACTGTCACGAAGAGCAAGTTCCGACAAATATTTTTTCTGCCTGGGAGTCGGGATCGCCCGGTTCTTGGCGTCGCGTCCACTACATGTTGGTGTAGTCGAGCGGGCTAGCAAATTGTAGTGCCGGCTGGCAGCGACTCCGCCGTCGAGCGTCGCGGAACGGGACTTGACGATCATGAAAGCTCTGTTAAGATATTACGGGTTTGGGAACGTCGCTACTACATTTAGGGAGTTTCTTGAACAACACCCAAGTTCATGTGCAGTGGTTGCGCGAAATAGTGCCGCATCGTAGACGGTCCGCGCCCGGCTCGCTGCTTGTTCGGTAGGCGCGAACCCTCAGGTTGACAGGAGAGGAGGACTGTGGTGAATACAACAAGTGTCGGAACGCTGGAGAAAACCGTCGGGGTGGAAGTTGCCCCGGCTGGCGCGCCGCCGGCCGAAGGCGAGACCGCCCACCGGCGCGGCCTCGCCTTTGAACGGTACTTTACCCGCGACCTGCAGGACGGGCGGACGCCCTACGACGCTTTCGAATGGGAGAAGCGGACCGCGGTGATTACTGATGCTCAGGGCAACACGGTCTTCGAGCAAAACGACGTCGAGATGCCGACGACCTGGTCGCAAACGGCGACCAATATCGTCGCGAGCAAGTACTTCCACGGCACGATCGGCGGTTCCTCGCGTGAGCGGAGCCTTGCCCAGCTCGTCCATCGCGTGGTCGATACGATCGCTGCCTGGGGAGCCAAGGGCGGCTACTTCGGCTCCGCCGAGGCCACGGAGAGCTTTCGCGACGACCTGGCTCACCTGATGCTCACGCAGAAGGCGAGCTTCAATTCCCCCGTCTGGTTCAACGTCGGTGTCCTCAAGGAGTCGCGCGGTTACGGCTGGGCGTGGGATCAGGACAAGGCGCGCGCGACCGCGCTGAATCCCGACGAGCACCGTCCGCAGTGCTCGGCGTGCTTCATCAATTCGGTCGAGGACTCGCTCGAGTCGATCCTCGATCTGGCGAAGACGGAGGGCATGCTCTTCAAGTGGGGCTCGGGCACCGGCACGAACCTCTCGAGGATCCGCGAAAACGATGCAGGGCTCGCAGGCGGAGGAAGGGCATCCGGACCGGTCTCGTTCATGAAAGGCTTCGACGCGTTCGCAGGTGTGATCAAGTCGGGCGGCAAGACTCGCCGCGCGGCCAAGATGGTGATCCTGGACATCGACCACCCCGATGTCAAGGACTTCATCTGGTGCAAGGCGAAAGAGGAGAAGAAGGCGCACGTGCTGATCCGGAACGGGTACGACGGCGCGATCGACGGCGATGCCTACTCCACGATCTCGTTCCAGAACGCCAACAACTCGGTACGCGTTACGGACGAATTCATGCAGGCGGCGGACGCGGACAACGACTGGTGGACCCGCTCGGTTCTCAGCAAGCAGCCCAAGGATCGTCACCGCGCCAGGGAGCTGCTGAAGGAGATTGCCGAGGCGACGCACCAGTGCGGCGATCCAGGGATGCAGTTCGATTCGACGATCAACAAGTGGAACCCCGTCAAGGCCACCGATCGGATCAACGCGTCGAACCCCTGCTCCGAGTACATGTTCCTGAACGACTCGGCCTGCAACCTGGCATCTCTGAACCTGAAGAACTTCCAGTCCAAGGAAGGGGAATTCGACGTTGCGTCGTTCCGTCAAGCGGTTGCGACCTTGATCCTCGCGCAGGAAATCCTGGTCGACAACGCCGCCTATCCGACCGCCCGGATCGCGGAGAACTCTCATGACTACCGCCCGCTCGGCCTTGGCTTCGCCAATCTGGGCGCCCTGCTGATGTCAATGGGAGTGCCGTACGATTCCGACCGCGGCCGGGCCATCGCCGGGGCGATCACGGCCAACATGTGCGGCCAGGCCTATCTGACGAGCGCTCAGGTCGCGCAAGTCAAGGGCGCGTTCGCGGGCTTCGATCACAATCGCGAGCACTTCCTGGACGTGATCCACATGCACCGCAGCGCGTCGCGGCAGATCGGCCGGGACGGCGTCCAGCCGGATCTGCGCGAAAGCGCGGAATCGGTCTGGGACGAGGCCCTCGGGCTTGGCAGCGAGGTCGGGTACCGCAACGGCCAGGTCACCGTCATCGCACCGACCGGCACGATTGGATTCATGATGGACTGCGACACCACCGGAATCGAGCCGGAACTGGCGCTCGTCAAGTACAAGAAGCTCGTCGGCGGCGGAGTGATCAAGATTGTCAATCATTCGGTGTCGGAGGCCTTGGCGCAGATCGGGTACAGTCCCGACCTGGTGAACGTGGTGATCAACCACATCGATTCGACCGAGACGATCGAGGGGGCCCCCGGCCTGCGAGACGAGCATCTGCCGGTCTTCGACTGCAGCTTCAAGGCGCAGAACGGAGAGCGGACGATTCACTACCGCGGGCACCTGAAGATGATGGCTGCGGTGCAGCCATTCATTTCCGGCGCGATCTCAAAGACGATCAACATGCCCGAGCAGTCCACAGTCGACGAGATCGCGGATGCGTACATGGAGGCCTGGCGTCTTGGGCTCAAGGCCGTTGCGATCTACCGGGACGGCTCCAAGGTCGCCCAGCCGCTGAACACTGGCAGTGGCGGGGACGACCAGGGAGCAGGGGAACAGTCCGGCATGGAGGGGCGCCCGCTGCGTCGCAGGCTTCCCGACGAGCGCCAGTCCGTGACGCACAAGTTTTCGGTTGGCGGACACGAAGGATACATCACGGTTGGTCTATACGAGGACAACAGGACGCCCGGCGAGATTTTCATCGTGATGTCGAAGGAAGGGTCGACCATCAGCGGCTTGATGGACAACTTTGCCACGGCGATTTCGCTGTCCCTGCAGTACGGCGTCCCGCTCAAGACGTTGGTGGACAAGTTCCAGCACGTGCGGTTCGAGCCGAGCGGCTGGACGAACAACGCTGACATCCACTACGCAAAGTCGATCACCGACTACATCTTCCGGTGGATGGGATCGAAATTCATCTCCGCCGAATACTCGATGAGCGAAGTCGGCGGCGCGGACAAGCTCGCGGTGACGGATCCGGACCCTCAGGAGCAGTTGCCGTTCCAATCCGTGCCGGTCGACGGTCCGCTCTGCGCGGAGTGCGGATCGATCATGACCGTCAACGGCAGCTGCTATCGCTGCCCGAACTGCGGCGCGACCTCGGGCTGCAGCTGATCCTCGCCCGCGGGGGGCAACAGTGCCGGCCGGCGCTTCCCAGCGCGGCCTGGCGGTTCGCGTTGCGTCGGTGGAAGGCCTAGTCCGGGTTTCCCTCGCCCGTACTGGGGGCGGTCTCGTCCTCGTTCGAAACGCCGGAGTCGTCGTCGGGATCGCCCACGAGGTCCGGCAAGCCGGCATCGTCGAAGCCCGGAAAGCTGCTGAAGTAAAGCGGGTCAGTCTGCCGGTCCTCGAACTCCTCGACCAAGTTGCTTAGCCTGTCGATTTCCCGCTGGATACGAAGAAACGTCTTGAACGGCACTACAACAGCCAGCGGCCTGTCGCCATCCCGTACGACCAGCGTCCTCTTCAGCCTCTTCAGCGACGGGGCGGTCATCTCCTGCCACCGATCCATGCCGACATGGTCGACGTTGGGATCGATATAGGGGATTCCGGGGATCACGCTTGGCATTCTTCTTTCCTCCTGCTTGCGCTTCGTATCCGGCTGGGCCGTCCGCAACCTGCGGCGCTCAACGTTGTCGGGGGACGGTTCCAAGGATCGCACAGTCGTCCCTGTTGGCGGCTTAGTCCCCGTAGCGCCTCCCAGCGGAGCTTTGTCCGGCTTATTGCGCGACGCCGGTCGGACCTACGGGCGGCCTTCGGAGGTCTCTTGCCCGGCCTTCTCCACCGCCCTCGCGCCCCCGAGGATCAGTTCCACCGCCATGTTGCCCTCGTGGCACGCGTATTCGTACATCACGTACTCCGGGTTGTGGGTCAGTGGCATGGCGATCTTCCATGGGGCGGTGTAGATCTCCGGGTCCTGGACGGTGACCTCGTATTCGATCGTGTCCTCGCTGACGCGCCGGAACCGTTCCACGACACGTAGATCCTCGGTGTGCGGAATGCCCTTGACCCGACGGGAGGCCGAATTGGACGCGATCCAGCCCTTGTCGTTGAAGTTTGTCACCTCGACCACCAGCGTGTCGCCTTCCCAGCGGCCGCGCGAATCGCCCATCCACAGGCGGACTCCCTTGTCAACGTGCGCGCCATCCTCCAGCGGAATGATCCGGGCGTCGTGAATCATCTCGTAAACGATCGCGACATGGTCGGGGGTCTGCAGGATTCGGTAGGCGTTGTTATACCCGGCGGGGAAGATCGAACCGGGAACGCCGCGCGTGATGCAGCGGTCCCACACGCTCATGTAGGCGTATGAGTCGCCTTGGCGGGCACGATTGTAATCTCTCCTCGCCTCGGCAGAGGACCTGGTAGGGACCCTGCCGCTCGGCGGGTCAACGACGAGGGAGGTCTGGCGAGTGGACAGGAATTCCGTGCCGGAGTCGAGCCAGAACTGGTTGTAGCCTCCCACGCTCCCGGGCGGCGACGTACCGTCCGAGGCGGCGCGCCGCCTCGCCAGGTCGGCTTCGATCTCGGCCGCCTCCGTGTCGGAGAGATGCTCTTTCCCCTCCTGCTCGGCGGGACGTTCGAAGGGCGTGATCGTCTCGTTCGTCCAAACGCCTTGCATGTCCGGGTCACCCCACGGCGTGCGAGGCAAGGTCCATTCGCCCTCTTCGGCGAATGCCGTCGGCGTTGCGCACGCCACGAACGCTGCTAGTGCCAGGACGCGAATCGGCATCGTATGGAAGCTCCTTCCTTGGGAAGCGGGTGCCGCCCGGCGACCACCATGCGAATCAGCTGGCGGAAGCGCCTGGTCATCCGTTGCGACGGAACCGCTGCGAAGCCGGTGCAGCCGCCATTCCATCGGCCATTCGAAGTGCCGGACACCATACAGATTATAGGCCCGAACCGGTCGCGGCGCCTTACTTGAATACCGCCGCAACCAGTGTTCCGAGAGGTCTATCGTGGAGCGTCGTAAGGCGCCCCGGTACCCGAAGACCCCGCAAACAGCCGAGTGCCGTCGGGCAGCGTCACGTCTCGCCCGTTCGCCTTGTTGCTGCCGTCAATCGCACGATAGCCCTCCACCAGGACCTCGACACCCGGCTTCACGGAGTCCTTGCGCCATCCCCGGCGCACGAGCGCCCCCGGAGGTCCCGCCTCGATCATCCAGTTCTGCGTCGTTCCGTCCTCGGCCGCGACTTCCATATGCATCCACGCATGGGGGTTGATCCACTCCATTTTCGTGATCTTTCCGCGCAGACGCACCGGCTTGGAAGCGTCGAACTCGGAGGAGAACGCATGGTGGGCCGCGACGGGAGCCAGCCCGACGAGCAGAGCCAGGCACGCGGCCGCGCAGTTGAGGGCTGCTTTCCTTGTCATGACGTGTTCCTCGCTCACTTCGCGGCTTGGGCTGCTTCCCTGTCTCGGGCGCGCGCACCGCTGAGGATGTTGAACATCCCGTAGTTCCCTTCGTGGCATGCGTACTCGACCAGTTCGTACTGCTCGTCGTCGAGATCGAACGCGAACATCGCCGTCCAGGGCTGTACCCACACCGCCGGATCGTCCACGGTGAACTCGTACAGGAGCTTGGCCGGCCCGGTTCGCTTGAAGCGCTCGGTGAGCCGCATTCCGCTCGTCGCGCCGCGATACGAGCCGCGCCCGTTGAACCTTCGGGTCTCGACGACGAGAGTGTCGCCTTCCCAGTGGCCTTGGGAGTCCCCGAGCCAAGACGTCAGGCTGTCACCCACCGGTTCGCGCGGCTCGGTCGGGATGGCACGGGTCTCGTGGATCATTTCCTTCTGGATCGCCACGAAGCCCGGCCCCTGAACAATCTGCAGGCCGTTGTTGTAAATCCCCGGCATCATCATGCCGGGAAGGCCCCGCGTGATGCAGCGGACATACGGCGTCAGGTCCTCGGGCCCGACCGGAGGCCGCGCGGCCTTGCGCTGCCGGTCACGCTGCAATTCCTCGGCCCGTCGCCTGCCCTCCGGTGTCAGGGCGGGAAGCCGGCCGTCCGGCGGATCGACGATCATCGCGACCTGGGTCGACGGGGTCATCTTGTCGTAGCCGAGGGTCGTGTCGCGCCATTCCCGTTCGTACCCCCAGATGCTGCCCAGCGTCCCGCGCTCCCGGCGAGCGGCAGCCTGCCGGGCGGTCAGGGCCTCGACGCCGGCCAGGTCCTCGGGTCGTTCCAGCGGGATACCGTGCGCCGCGTTGCCCGTCCAAACCCCCTGGAGGTCAGGCTCGCCCCACGGAGTCCGGGGAGCCGTGTACGGTGCGGTTCCGTTGCTCGCAATCGTCGCCGCCTCGACCGCTACCGCCCCCGCGAAGCCCGGTTCGACGGCGGCGACCGTCACGTTGTCCGGCCCGAGAGCGAAAGCCTGCCTGGCTTGCGTGCGGCCGTTGGGAGGAACGGCAGGATCGGCATCGAACTCGACGCCCCTGCTCCGCATCCGCGGGGCCATGCGCGCCAGGTTCTCCACGGTGAACGCGATGAGGGCCACTGCCCGGCGATTGGTGGGCGCGGGACTGCCGGACGGATGGAGCTGGGCGAGAAGCCAGACATCGCCGAACAGGAGACCGTCCTCGCGACCCTTGAACTTGGCGGGCATTCCGCCGAATCCCTCGCGATACCAAGCCAACGTGGCCTCGGGGTCGGTCGCGCTCAACTGGACATGGTGGAAGCCTAGGCGGTCCAAATCCTCGACCAGCTCGATCCGGGTCCCCCATGGATCGAATATGAAACCGTGCGTGTAGTAGCCCGGCACGTCGCGCAGCGTCGCCCCGCCATCGAATCGCTGGAGCCGGACCCCCGAGCCGCGGACCCCGACGGCCTCCAGCTCGGCCATCTTCCGTTCGAGATCCGCGTAGGAGAAGCCGATGTGATCGATACCCGTCCCTTGTGTGCTTCCCATCGTCGGTCCGGCCGCGAACAACAGTTCGATGCTGCCACAGTCCGCTGCGTCGTCTCGCCCCGCCATCGGCTGGCAGTCGAGATGCCTGACGTACCAGCGCACCGCTTCCGAAGGGCTGGCCGCGGTGATCTGGACATGATGAATCGCCGCGGCGAACGCCGCCTCCGGAGCGCTCGCAGCAATTGCAAGAGCCGCTAACGCGGCCTGCCGGATCCCAATCATTCCTATTCCCCCCCGATCGCTGGTTACCTGGTTGGTTTCTTGCGCAGATGGCCGTACATCAGGTCCTCCGCATACTCCACGCATTTGAATTCCAGTACGCGCGCGTTGTCTTCAAGGCGCCGGTAGAGCGGCAACCGGATCTTCCAGGACCTCTGGAACACCGCGGGATCGCTGATCGTCGCCTCGTACTGCAAGGCGTTCTTGCCGAGCGGGGTGTATCGCTCCTCGACACGCAGGGTGGAACTCGCGAAGTTTCCCGCACGGTCGAACCACGCCTGTCCGTTGAAGCCCTCCGCGTCCACCACCAGCGTGTCGCCCTCCCATCGTCCGTGGGAACGTCCCATCCAGCTGTCGATCGGAGGAGGCTCGGGATTCTCCTTGTCCATGTGGATGGTGCGGTTGGCTTCGGCGAAGCCGTAGACGATCATGATCTTCCTGTCGCCCTGGATGATCTGGAAGGGATACGGCAGGTAGGTCGCGCGGGGCACCCCGGGAAGGAAGCACTTCGCTTCCGGGTCGTCAGACATTCGGTTCTCGAAATTCTTCCTGCGTTGCTCCCGAGCTTCGTCCAGATACGGGATCTCGCCTCCGACTACGACACCTTGCCCGGGAGGTATCGCACCGATCGCACCTAGGTCCGGATGACCGGGACCGGCGGGGTGGTCCTCGAGGTTCCAGTGCGCGGTCCCGATGGCCTGCCAGATGCCGTTCAGGTCCGGATTGCGGTCCCAATCGCGCGGCACTGCGCTGTCTTCCGCGACCGCTCCCGCAACCATCGCAAGCGCCGAGACGAGAAGCGCCGCCCGAAATCCGAATCGCTGACCGGTGCTCGGCACGACTTGCACGGTTCAATTCTACTGAGTCTTGCCGCCGGAGGCAGAGAGGCGGGCATGCAGAGATTGGCGCGGCCAAGGCGCCCGCCGCATTCGCAGCCTCCGCGCCTGGCCCCGCCTCCTTGAGCACGGGCCCGAGGCAGGTGGCGAGCGGATTCAGGTCCCCTGCCGGAAGCAGGTCCTGTGCTAGGCTTGGGGCGGTCGATCCGCCCAGCCCCCTTCGGTCGAAGACCGTTGCCACCCGGCGCCGGCGGGGATTCGAAACGGGATGCGTAGCCCGTTTGCAGCACTAGCGATCGCTTTCCTGGCTACGGCCTTGATTGCCTCAGCTGCGCCCGGTCCGCCTTATTCCCCGGAATCGATCCGTTTTTTCGAGACCGAAATCCGGCCGACGCTGCACACCCGCTGCGTCCAGTGCCACAGCGCGCAACTGCGGACCAGCGGTCTCTCCGTAGCCTCCAGGAACGACATCCTGGAAGGGGGCCATCGCGGCGAGGCTGTTTCGATTGACGACCCTGGCAAGAGCCTGATCCTGGCGGCCTTGCGCCGGACCGGGGACCTTAAGATGCCGCCCGATGGCCAGCTGCCGGCGGAGAAGGTAGCGGCGTTCGAGCGGTGGATCCAACTCGGCGCCCCTTGGCCTGAGGCCTCCGAACAGCCGGCCAGGAAACCCAGCACCAGCCATTGGTCGTTCCAGCCGGCTGCGCGGCCTGCAGCGCCCGAGGTGTCCATCCGCGACTGGGTGCGCAACCCGATTGACCGCTTCGTGCTCGCCCGGCTGGAAGAGGCGGGCCTTTCGCCGTCCCGGGAGGCACGGGCAGAGACCTTGGCGCGGCGCGTGCACCTCGATCTCACCGGCCTCCTTCCGTCGCCCGAAGCGGTTCGCGCGTTCGTCGACGACAGGCGTCCCGACGCCTACGAGCGGCTGGTCGAGCACTTGCTTGCCTCCCCGCGCTACGGCGAGCGGTGGGGCCGGCACTGGCTGGACCTGGCGCGGTACGCCGATTCCAACGGCTACAACGCGGACGCGGCTCGCGACATTTGGATGTATCGCGATTGGGTGATCGGGTCGCTCAACCGTGACCAGCCATTCGACCGTTTCGTCATCGAGCAGATCGCGGGGGACTTGCTTCCGAATCCGACCAAGCAGCAGCTGGTTGCCACGGGATTCCATCGCAACACGCTGCTGAACCTGGAGGGCGGCATCGACTTCGAGCAGTACCGGGTCGAAGCGGTTGTCGACCGGGTTGATGTGACAGGCATCGCATTCCTGGGCCTTTCGCTTCGGTGCGCTCGGTGCCACGACCACAAGTACGATCCCATCTCCCAGCGCGAGTTCTACGAGTTCTTCTCGTTCTTCAACAGCATCGACGAACTGAGCGGGGAGTTCAGCGACGGGGAAGGCCGGGCCCGCGCCTATCAGCCCTTGCTCGAATTCGGCACCGACGGCCAGTACGCGCGCCGCGAAGCGCTCCAGGCGCAGCTCGATGCGATGAAGGAGGAGCAGGGCCGTTACGAGAAGGAGCTGCTGGAGCGACAGCCGCAGTGGGAGGCCGGCCTGACCGAGGAGCAGATCGAAGCGCTTCCGATCGGAGTGCAGCAAATCCTGAAGGTCCCGTCCGAGGAGCGTCTCGAGCTGAGGCGATCTTTCGTGAGGAACGCATATCTTGGCCAGGACACGGGAGTTCTGGAGCGGCGCAAGGCGAACCAGGCCGTGACGGCTCTGCTGCCCAAGATTCCCAGCACGCTGGTCATGCGCGAGCTGCCGGAGCCCCGTCCCACGCATATCCTGCTCCAGGGAGAGTTCCTCCGCAAGGGAGAGCGGGTGGAACCGGGGACCCCGGCCGTGCTGCCGCCCCTGGAGGTCGAGCATCCGACCCGGCTGGACATGGCTCGCTGGATCGTGGACCCGGTCAACCCTCTGACTCCCAGGGTCACTGTCAACCGGATCTGGCAGCGGTACTTCGGACGCGGCATAGTGCCGACGGAGAATGATTTCGGCACGCAGGGCGACTTGCCGAGCCATCCTCGACTTCTGGACTGGCTCGCAACGGAGTTCGTGGCCCGCGACTGGAGCCTGAAATCCTTGCACCGGCTGATCGTCACCTCGTCCACGTACCGGCAGTCCTCGGCATACCGTGCCGAACTCGCTGCGAGCGACCCTGCCAACGAGCTGCTCGGGCGCCAGAACCGGTTGCGTGTCGAATCCGAGATCGTTCGCGATCTGGCGCTCTCTGCGAGCGGGCTGCTCGAGACGGAAATCGGGGGCCCGAGTGTCTTTCCCTCCCAGCCCCCAGGAGTGATGATCCGCAAGCCCTGGCCCGAGAGCGAGGGTAGGCAGCGCTACCGGCGCGGCCTGTACACCCACTTCTGGCGAACCAGCCCGCATCCCGGACTGATGGTCTTCGACAGCCCGGACTCGCTCACCATCTCGACTCGTCGAAACCGGTCCAACACGCCCCTGCAGGCCCTGACTCTGCTGAACGACTCCGGGTTTCATGAATTCGCCCAGGGGCTGGCCAGGAGGGTGCTCGTCGAGATGCCTGACCGCGACGTGGCCGCCCGCGCCGCCCACGCGTTCCGCGCGTGCTTGGCGAGGTCTCCGTCGCCGGGCGAGCTCGGATCGCTCGCCCGCCTCGCCTCGAGCCAGCTGGACGAGTTCCGGACCCACCCCGAGCAGGCCGGCGACGTCCTGACCCTGGATTCGGGCAGGGACCTGGACAGGGCCGAAACCGCTGCCTGGACCGTGGTGGCGGGCGTCCTGATGAATCTTGACGAATTCATCACGAGAGAGTAGACAGCCATGACACAAAACGAAAATAGGCTCTTGCAGGTCACGCGACGGCATTTCTACGGCCGGTGCTTCGTGGGCCTCGGAGGGATCGCACTCGGCGAGCTGCTGGGCGGCGCCCGGCTCGACGCAGCATCTCTTGGCCGCGTCCGCGACCCGCTGGCTCCAAGGGCTCCCCACTTCGCTCCCAAGGTCAAGCGGGTCGTGTATCTGTTCATGGCGGGCGCGCCGAGCCAGTTCGAGACCTGGCTGTGGCGGCCGAAACTCAAGGAACTGGACGGCGAGCGCACCCCGGACTCGTTCCTGGACGGCAAGCGCTTCGCCTTCATGGAGAAATTCACAAAGGAGCGTCCCAAGCTCTTGGGCCCGCAACGCGGGTTCCGGCAGCACGGCCAGTCCGGAACGTGGGTTTCCGAAGTCTTCCCTCACATGGCCTCGATCGTGGACGATCTCGCGGTTGTCCATTCGCTGAGGACGGAGAATTTCAACCACGCCCCTGCCAAGCTCTTCTTCAACACCGGCTCGACGCGGTTTGGCAGGCCCAGCATGGGCTCGTGGATCACCTACGGCCTTGGCAGCGAGGCGCAGAACCTGCCTGCGTTCGTCGTGCTGCGGTCGGGCGCACAGAACCTCATGGGGGGGACCAGCATCTGGGCCAGTGGATTCCTGCCCACCGCCTACCAAGGCGTCGAGTTCCTGCGCTCGTCGGATCCCATCCCCAACCTCTCCAGCCCGCCGGGATTTTCCGCCGGGCGCCAGGCGGCTCGCGTGGACACCATCCGGGACCTTAACCTGGCCCGCCTGGCGGCAGTCGGAGACCCCGAAATCTCGACGCGCATCGCTTCCTACGAATTGGCGCATCGCCTGCAGACCAGCGGGCCCGAATTGATGGACCTGACGACGGAGAGCAAAGCGACGCTCGATCTCTACGGCGCCACGCCGGGCGAGCCGACCTTCGCCAACAACTGCCTTGTCGCGCGCCGCCTCCTCGAGCGCGGGACCCGTTTCGTGCAGCTGTACCACACAGGATGGGACCATCACGGAAACCGCGAGAACAATCTGGCGTACAAGCTGGACTCAGTGTCGCTGGAGGTCGACCGCGCCTGCGCGGCTCTCGTCAAGGACCTGAAGCAGCGAGGCCTGCTGGAGGACACGCTGGTGATCTGGGGCGGGGAATTCGGCCGGACCCCGATGGGAGAGATACACGAGCTGCCCGGCCGGAACCACCACATCGAGAACTTCCCGATGTGGTTCGCCGGAGGCGGCATCAAGGGCGGTCAGGCGATCGGAGAGGTCGACGAGCTGGGCTTCTTCATCACCAAGGACCCGGTAGACGTGCATGACGTCCAGGCGACGATACTGCATCTGCTCGGGCTCGACCACACACGGCTGACGTTCCGGCACCAGGGCCGTGACTTCAGGCTCACCGACGTCGGAGGACGCGTCATAGAAAAGCTGCTTGCGTGAGGGCCTCCGGCGCCTTGTGGAAGCTCCTGGTCGATCAAGGGATTTCCGGGGAAAGGACCTGCGAGTTGCATCGGATTCGCGTGGATAGAGCTGATGGTTCTCCGCGGCGTTACTGCGTCAAATCGTCTCCGCCGCAGAAGCATGAAGGTTTATCCGGCGCATCCATGAGACTCGCGCTCGGCGTCACGCCGTGGATCAAGTCCTTCTCGCGACGCTCGATGCGCCGCGTTCGGATGCATTTGCCGACCCTGCCGTCCGGGCTGCTTGGAGGATTCGGCGACTATGCCCTGTCCTGTAGGACCGGGCGCTACGTCGCGAATCGGCGCTTGCGCGCCTGATCGACCGCCACCGCCAGGATGATGATCGCGCCGATGATCACCTGCTGCCAGTACGGATTGACGCCCAGCAGGTCGCTGCCGTTGGACAGGAGCCCCATGATGAAGGCCCCGATCAGGGTCCCGATCACCGTGCCCTCGCCGCCTGCGAGGCTGCCGCCTCCGATCACGACTGCCGCGATTACTTGCAGCTCGTAGGAAACGCCGGCGGTCGGCTGCCCAGTCATCAGGCGCGACGTCTCGATCATTCCCGCGAGGCCGGTGAGCAGGCCGCAGAGCGCGTAGATCGCCACCTTGTACTGGCCCACGGGAATGCCGGCATAAACGGCTGCGGGTTCGTTGCTGCCGATTGCGTAGGTGTAGCGACCCAGCTTGGTCGAGTGCAGAGCGAAGTGCATCAGGACGGCGCAGCCTGCAAGCACCACGAGCACGAAGGGCACCGGGCCGACGGAACCCTCTCCCAGGAAGCTGTGCTCCTTCGGCAGACCGACCACGGGTAGCCCGCCGGAAATGACCAGGGTCAGCCCGCGCACGATACCCAGCGTCCCGAGTGTCACGATGAACGGCGGAATGCGCAGCGCCGAGATCATCAGTCCGTTTGCGCAACCCCAGAGAGTGCCGCAGGCGACCCCCACCGCAATGCCTAGCAGAACGGACCCGCTGTCCACCATCGTCATCGTGCCGATCACGCCGGAAAAGGCGAGGATCGAGCCGACGGAAAGGTCGATGCCACCGGACACGATGACCAGGGTCATTCCCAAGGCCATCGTGTTGATCACGGCCGTCTGCCGAATCACGCTGGAGAGATTGGTCGCCGTCAGAAAGTACGGCGAGGCGATCGAAAGCGCCACGAAGAGGACGGCCAGACTGATGAACGGCAGGAATTTCTGCAGGGCCGCGGAGCGGTTACGCATAGGCCCGGTCCTCCTGCTGCTCCCCCACCGCGGCGTGATGCATGATCTCCTGCTGCGTCGTTTCGCGCGGCAGTTCAGCCACCAGCGCGCCTTCGCGCATGACCAGGATGCGGTCAGCAACCTGCAGCAGTTCGGGGAGTTCGGAACTGACCATGAGCAAGGCCTTGCCCTGCTTCGCCATCTCGTCCATCAGGGCGAAGACCTCAGCCTTGGCACCGACGTCTATGCCGCGCGTGGGCTCATCGAACACCACCACGTCGGTGTCTCGGAACAGCCACTTCGCGATCACGACTTTCTGCTGGTTCCCGCCGCTGAGCAGCCGGGCATCCTGCTCCACGCTGTCGGCCTGCATCTTGAGCCTTGCGCGGTATTCCTCTGCGGTCTGCCTCTCCTTGCCCGGCTGAACGACGCCTGCCGCGCAGACGGCCTTCAAGTTTGCCAGCGTGACATTCGTACGAACGGATAGCCTGGCGGCCAGACCTGTTCTTTGCCTGTCCTCGGTGATCAGGGCAATCCCCACCTTGACCGCGTCGTTCGGGGACTGGATATCGCGCGGCAGGCCGTTCACGCTGATCGAGCCAGCCGGAGCTGGCGTGATCCCGAACACGGTCTCGCAGACCTCCGTCCGTCCCGCACCGACCAATCCGGCAACGCCCACGATCTCACCCGCTCGCACGCTGAACTCCACGCCCGGCAGTTCGACCTTGAGCCTCACCTCGCCGGGAGGAAGCGTCTTGCGGGAGTAGAAGGCAGAAATACTGCGTCCCACCATATGGCGCACGATCTCGCCGACAGAGGTCTGGCTTGCCGGGCAGGTGTGAACGGTCTCGCCGTCGCGGAGGATCGTGATCTCGTCGGCAATCTCCATCAGTTCCACGAGCTTGTGCGTGATGTAGATGATGCTGATGCCCTTCTCGCGGAGCTGCCGTACCGTCCGGAAGACCTTCGTCGTTTCAGCTTCGGACAGGGACGACGTGGGCTCGTCGAAAATCAGCAGCGACGGATTCCCGTGCAGGGCCCGGCAGATCTCGACCAGCTGCTTCTGGGCGGGCCTTAGTCGCTCCACCTTCCAGGCGGCCCGGAGAGGGAAGCGATGCGCCTTGATGATGCGCGTCGTCTCGCGTTCCATCTCGGCCTGGTCCAGCCATGCGCCGCGCTGGACTTCCCTGCCGAGGAAGACGTTCTCCGCGACGGTCAGGTGCGGCGCCAGCAGCGATTCCTGGTGCACCATGCCGATACCCAGAGCATGCGCTTCGGCCGGGTTGGTGAAGTCGACGCTACGGCCCTTCCAGCGCATGTCGCCGCCTTCCCGGCGCTGCATGCCGGCGATGATCTTCATTAGCGTCGACTTTCCGGCGCCGTTCTCGCCCACGAGAGCATGGACTTCGCCTGACTTGACGCTGAGGGAGCCGTTCCGCAAGGCCTGCACACCGCCAAAACTCTTGCGTATCGCTGAAAGCTCCAGGAGCATAGAGCTGCCGGAGCGCGGGGCCGGCCAATGGACAGGTTAACATAGGCAATCCGCGCCTAGATCCTTGCAGTTCCGGGCCGGAACGTGCGTCTTCGAGGTCACGCTCCAAGGGGCCGGGAGCCCTCTCAAGCCGCCGTGAGAAAGCAGCGGTTCACTCCCAGGAGGAGCGCAGCTGCCATGCGTCAAGCCGGACGATGCGGGCGTCTCCGTCCTCGGCGAATAGCGACAGTCCCGTGCTGTCCGGGCGGGGAAAAACCCGGTCCGTGATCGCCACTTTTCCGCCGCCAGCGAACACTTCGACGACCGACCGGTCCACGATAATCCGAAGGTCCACGCGGCCGCCAAGCGGCTGGAGCCTGGCGGAATGCCGGCCGGGAAACGTCTCGTGGAACTGCACGTTCCCCGACTTCGTGCGGTCGACATACACTTCCGACGGCGAGGCGCTGTAGCCGATCAGGGTTTCCTCGTCCCGGCCCTGGAGGACGCGGAATCCGACCTGCTGCGCGTCACGAGCCTCGATCACCGCCTGGATTTCGAGCTTGTCGCCCTCGAAGCCGGCCTCGGCAATCCGCTCGTTGGCCTCTTTCACGCTCGCCTCGACCATGCTGAGACTGGTGGTGCGCAGGCCCTCGACCTCGCGCGCCGGCTGCTGAACCAGGCGCAATCCCTCGGGGAATCGACGCAGCCGCAGCTCGCGCGGAACCGACTGCGCACCGCGCCAGGGCGAGGTCGGCTTCTGCCGCGCGTACATCCAGTTGCTGATCCACCCGATCACGATTCGGCGGCCGTCGCGTGCCGGCACGCCGGAATAGGACTGGGCGGCGTAAAAGTCGCGCCCCCAGTCCAGCCAGAGGGCCGTTTCGGGAGGATTCTCGCTGGTGAACCGGGTGCCGTCGAACGATCCCACGAAATACTGGCATCCCGACCCCAGCCACGGGTGGCCCATGCCCGAGTCGACCTGCAGGATCCACCGCGTTGAACCGGGCTCCCCATCGACCGGCAGTTCGAAGAGATCCGGACATTCCCAGTTGCTTACCGGATGGGCACCCTCCGGGCCGAAATCGCTCAGATGGGTCCACATCTTGAGATCCGGTGACGCGTAGAGGCTGACCTTGCGCTGGTCGGCCAAAACGACGGCCATGATCCAGCGTCTTGTGGGTTCGTGCCAGAAGACTTTGGGATCGCGGAATGCCGGATCCTGGACGTCGAGCACCGGATTGCCTTCGTATCGAGTCCATGTCCGGCCTCGGTCGAGGCTGTAGGCAATGGACTGGGTCTGGTCGGCTTCGGTCCGACTCGTGTAGACCGCGACCATGGGCGCCTTGCCGTCACGCCCGAATCCGGACGTGTTGAGCCGGTCGACAACAGCGCTGCCCGAGAAGACCATGACCTCGCCTTCCTCCGGCAATGCGACGGGCAGGTGTTTCCAGTGGAACAGGTCCTCGCTCACGGCGTGGCCCCAGCTCATGTGCCCCCAGAGATCGCCGAACGGGTTGTATTGGTAAAAGATGTGCCATTCGCCGTCGTGGTACACGAGGCCGTTCGGATCGTTGGTCCAATTGACAGCCGGGGAAAAGTGGAACTGCGGGCGGTACGGCTCGTCGTAGGTCGCGGTCTGGGCGAACACAGTCGAAACCACGGCGAAGGCCGAAAGCAGCCCAAGATTCCCTCTCATCTTGAACAGCATCATACCCGCCCCGGCAAGGCTCGGAGCCAATGCTCAGGGGAGTAATTCGGCCATCTTGTCGGCTTCGCCGGCCGTGTTGTAGAAATGCGGCGCAACTCGGATCCATCCGAGCCGTTCGGCCACCGAAACGCGGCTCTTGAGCAGGTCGCGAACCGTTGCCCCGGAATCCGTTCCTCGCTTTCTGAGCGAGACGATTCCCGAACCAGTGGCACGCTGCCTCGCTGCGGCGAATTCGTAACCCTTGGCAGTTGCGGAATCCACCAGTCTCTCGATCACGGCATGAATCGATGCCGAAGTGGTGGTCGGGCCGACCGCGTTCAGCAACTCGATCGAGGTCCGGAGGCCCGCGCAGCCGGCGGAATTCAGCGTGCCGCACTCGAATCGGCTGGCATCGGGATGCAGATCCCCGTCCGAAAGGTACTCCTCGAATCCGACCAGGCTGGCCCACCCGAGCTCGGAGGGAGTCAGCTCCTGCATGAATTCACGGTCGACGAAGAAGACGGCAACGCCCTCAGGTCCCAGCAGCCACTTGTGCCCGGAGGCGGATAGCGCGTGGATTCCGCATCGTCTGACGTCGATCGGAAAGGCGCCCATTCCCTGGACGGCATCCAGCACAAGGAGGCATCCCCTCCGGCGACAGATCTCGCCCACGGCCTCCAGATCCCACCTGAACCCCGTCAGGAAGTGCACGTAGCTCAGCGCGGCGAGCCTTGCTCCTCGGCAAGCTCGGTCGAGGTCGTCCAGCTCGAGCACGCCGTTCCTGAGCTCCAGGCTCCTGAACCGGACGCCTTGCCGATCAGCCAGAGCGCGCCAGGGCACGTAGTTGGCCGGGAAATCGCTCTCGAGCCCGACAATCGTGTCGCCGGTACGCCAGTCCAATCCATTCGCGACGGCCGAGAGCCCCTCGGAGGTGTTTTTCGTGATGGCGATCTCGTCCGCGCCGCAGCCCAGCATCTCGCCCGTAGCGCGTCGGAGAGCGGCGTACTCTTCAGTCCATCGCCCGAAGCCGTGCACGCCGTGCCGCATCGCGTCCGAGACTTGGGCCTGCATTGCGTCGGCGGTTCGCCTGGGCAGTGGAGCGATCGCCGCGTGGTTGAAGTAGGCGTACTCGGCGGCTACCGGGAATTGCTCGCGAATCGCGTAGTTGTTCATTGTGTCTTGGAGAACCTCGGGACGTCCCTCGACGTGGCTCGCGGCCCGCGGCAGGGCTCCGCGCCCGCTTAGGCGCGTTTCCCGCTGGTATTCGACCGCCTATCGCACTTGAGGGGGGTTTATACTAATCATGCCGGTGCGAGCGGTAGATGAGCCCGGCGGCGAGGACGAAGCGACGCCCATGACACGGATACGAAGAACCCTCCCCCTCTCCTTGGCCTTGGTCCTGGTTTGTTCTGCCGTTGCAAACGACAGCAATTCCCGGAAGCGAAAGCCGAGATCCGCAAAGCAGGACGTCGAGGCGATCGGCGAGCGCCAGGTCGCGAAGGGCCCCAATTTCTACTCGATCGAGAAGGAGATCGCCCTGGGCAAGAGGCTCGCGCAGGACGTCGAGCGCCACTCGAAGATCGTGGACGACCCCGTAATTGCCGAATACGTGAATCGCGTGGGACAGAACCTCGTCCGCAGTTCCGACGCGAAGGTCCCCTTCACGATCAAGCTGATCGACAGTGCGGACGTCAATGCCTTCGCCCTTCCGGGCGGCTTCTTTTTCGTCAACAGCGGACTGATGCTGCGCGCTGAAAGCGAGTCCGAGCTTGCAGGCGTCATGGCGCATGAGATCGCCCACGTCGCGGCCCGCCATGGCACGCGCCAGGCCACGAAGGCCCAGCTCGTGCAATTCGCGACGATACCGCTGCTGTTCATCGGCGGCTGGACCGGATACGGGATTTACCAGGCGAGCGGCTTCCTGATCCCGATGACGTTCCTGAAGTTCTCGCGCAACATGGAATCCGAGGCGGATTTCCTCGGCGTGCAGTACCTCTACAAGGCGGGCTACGACCCGACATCGTTCATCGACTTCTTCGAAAAGATGCTGGCAGCGGAGAAGCGGCGGCCGGGTACGATGTCGAAGCTCTTCCGAAGTCATCCCCCGCACGGCTCGCGTATCCGGAAGACCCAGAAGACAATTGAAGAACTCCTTCCGAACAAGCCCGAGTACGTCGTCAACACCTCCGAGTTCCTGGAGGTCAAGGATCGGCTCGCGCAGCTCGTGCTGAGGCGCAAGAACACGACCGAGGATCCGGACAGGCCCCGCCTGCGGAGGACCAGCGCCGGCGGCACGATCCCGACCGACGACATTGACGTGGAGTCGACCGAGGAAGAAGAGGACGAGCGGCCGACTCTCAAGCGCCGCTGAATCGTTCCGGGCGTCCGCCTAGTCGGCCGTGACGCTCTTGCCGAAGTCTCTCGGCTGGTCAACGTCTTGCCCGAGGAAGACGGCCACGTGGTAGGCCAGCAGCTGGAGCGGGACCAGTTCGACGGCCGGCTGCAGCAGTTCCGTGGTCCGGGGTACCGGGATGACTTCGTGCGCGTGGTTGCGAAGGCGCTGGTCATCCTCGTTCGCGATACAGATGACCCGCCCTTGGCGCGCGGTCATTTCCTGCACCTGGGCGAGCGTTTTCTCATAGCGCATGGCGCTCGACTCGTGCGATTCGTCAACTGTCGCCAAGGCCACGACGACCATGTCCTCGTCGATCAGTGCCGTCGGACCGTGTCTCATCTCGCCGGCGGCACACCCGTCGGCGTGGATGCTGCAGAGTTCCTGCAGCATGCGCGCACCCTCGAGCGCGATCGGAAAGTGGGCTCCGCGACCGAGGCAGAGCACCTTGCCCGCTTGGGCGATCGTGCGGGCTAGGCGCTCGCACCGCCCCGAGAGCTCGAGGGCGGACTCCACGAGGCTGGGAAGCTCCAGCAGGTCGCTTGCGCATCGCCTCGACGCTTCGTCGCTCAGCGTGCCGCGCAACTGCGCGAGAAACATGGCAAAGAGGTACATGGCCGTCAGCTGCGATGCAAATGACTTGGTCGAGGCGGCGGCTAGTTCCGGGCCTGCCTTCGTGTAGATTGCTCCGCGCGCCATGTTCGCGATGGTGGAATCCACCGAATTACATACGGCGATAGTCTTGGAGCCCTTCTCGTGGAGCAGTTGCTGGGCGGCGATTGTGTCCGCCGTCTCCCCGGACTTGCTGATCACCAGGGAGAGCACGAACCTGTCGACGACAGGATCGCTGTAGCGGAACTCGCTGCCGTACTCAGCCTCCACATGAACGCGCGCCATTTGCTCGATCATGGCCTTGGCGGCCAGGCCGGCGTGCCACGAACTGCCCGAGCCGATCACGTTCAGGTGCCGGATCTCGCGAAGCTCGCGGACGGTCACTCCCAGCTCGTCAAGCACGACTTTTCCGGTCTCCTCGTCTATGCGGCCCAGAACGGTCTCCCGGATTGCGCGAGGCTGCTCGAAGATCTCCTTGAGCATGAGGTGCTTGTAGCCGCTCTTCTCGGCCATGAGCGGGTCCCAGAGCACATGGTGCACCTGCCGGTACACAGGCCGGGCGTCCGTATCCAGCACGAGCACCCCGCGCGCGGTGAGAATCGCGATGTCCCGGTCTTCCAGATGGATCATGTTGCGAGTGCGATTGAGAATGGCCGGAATGTCGGACGTCACGAGGTTTTCATGCTTGCCGAGTCCGATCACTGTCGGAAGCCCCAGCTGGGCCGCCACGACCTTGCCGGGCTCGTCCCCTGAAATGACCGCGATGGCACATCGGCCTTCGACCTCGGAGGTCGCCTCCCCCAGCGCGTCTTCCAGGGTGGCAAACGGTCCTCGGTGGCTTCGGATCAGGCTGGCAATCACGTCTGCGTCGGTGTACTTGGCATCCACCTCCAGCCGGATGCGAAGCTCTTCGATGTTGCTCGGCTTGCCGGACATGGCGACCACGATCTCGTCCTTGCCGACCTCGCGATGCCCGCCCTGCCTGGCTTGCCGCATGCCGGCATCCCAGCAGGTGTGGCCAATGCCAAACGTACCCGCCCCCGGGTCCAGTCGCACCGCGGCTTCGAGGTTGCGCAGCTTCCCGTCAGCGTGCCACACGTGCACCGCACCGCGGGAACCGACCGCGAGGCAGGCCGAATCGTAGCCGCGGTACTCGAGCCTTCTCAGGCCTCCTAGAATGATGGGGCCGGCTTGCGCGGCCCCGACGTACCCGACGATTCCGGCCATCGCTCGCGGCTTTCCCCTACGTCTGGTCCAGCAACTTGACTTCGAAGTCCTCGATCACTGGATTCGACAGCACTTCCGCGGCCAGCTTCTCCAAATTGGAGCGCGCCGTTTCGGGGGTCGTACCCGGAGCGAGGTCGATCTCGAAGAACTTGCCTTGCCGGACCCCCAGGATCTCCTCGTGGCCGTGGCCTTGCAGCGCCTTGGTGATGGCTCGCCCTTGAGGATCGAGAACCGTCTTCTTGAACGCGACCTGGATGATTGCCCGCACGCCACATTATACGTGCGCGGCCCCGGGCGGGAATCCCGGCCGCCCGAGTCCGGAATTGCCGCGCCGCTGCTTGAGCCCGTCGCCGCGAGGTCACTTCCCGATGCAGAAGGTGGAAAAGATCCGGTCCAGGATGTCATCGAGGGTAGTGCCCCCGGTGATCTCGTCAAGGGGTCGCAGGGCTTCGTAAAGGTCGAGGAGCAGCATTTCGTGCGGCACACGGCTGCGTGTCGCCTCCAAGGCCTTGCCGAGCCCCGCATGCGTTTCGCGCAGGAGCCGCTCCTGCCGGATGCTGGTCACGAAGGCCCCTTCGTGCAGCGCCTCCAGTCCCGGAACGGCCCGTTCCCGGATGCTCGCCCTCAGTCCGTCGATTCCGTCCCCTGACTTCGCCGACACGCGCAGGAGTTGCTCGCGCGACCCGTACCGGTCCTGAAGGTCGCTCTTGTTCCCCACGAGCAGGGCCGGGCACGCCCGGCTCGCCCTCTGCCAGAGGGCCTCGTCCGGTTCGGCCGCGCGTTCCGACAGGTCGACCACGACCAGTGCGCAGTCGGCCTCCTGTAGGGCCTGCCAGGACCGCTCGACACCTTCGGACTCGATCGAGTCGCCCGTGGTGCGGATCCCCGCAGTGTCGACAAGCTCCACCGGGATTCCGTCGAACGATGCTGTTTCGGTGATCGCATCCCGCGTGGTGCCCGCGGCAGCGTTCACGATGGCCCGGTCACGCTGGAGGAGCCGATTGAAGAGGCTTGACTTTCCCACGTTCGGCCGTCCCACGATGGCGAGCCGCAGCCCTCCCCGCACGACCTTGCCCAAGGCGAATCCCTCGGCGAGCGCCCCCACCTCGGCCCGGACCGGATTGAGCCGTTCCAGGATTTCCCCGGGCGCCGCCACCTCGACGTCGTCTTCCGCGAAGTCGATGCCCGCTTCTAGGAGCGCGATCAGCTCGAGAAGCTGGCCCTTGACGCCTTGGAGCCTTTCCGACAGCGCTCCGGACGTCTGGCGCGCGGCCACACGAGCCTGGTAGAGCGTCGAGGCGTCGATCAGGTCCCGAACCGCCTCGGCTTGCACGAGATCCATGCGTCCGTTGCGGAAGGCGCGGCGGGTGAACTCGCCCGGTTCCGCCAGGCGCGCCCCAAGCTCCAGGGCCCGTTCCACGGCAAAGCGCAGTACGGGCGGTGAACCGTGGCTGGAGATCTCGGCGACGTCCTCGCCGGTATAGCTCGCCGGTGCCGGAAACAGCGTGGCCAGCACCTGGTCAACCAGAGCGCCATCGGTGTCGACCAGTGCTCCCAAAGTCGCGACTCGGGGCCGGAATCGCTTTCCCGGCACAAGAGCGCAGGCGATCTCTTCGGATCGCGGGCCGGAGAGACGCAACGTTCCGATCGCGGAGCGACCGGCGGGCGTGGAAGGGGCGACAATCGTGTCGCTGCCGATCGCGGTGACGTTCGGGTCGATCGGTGGCACTGGGCATCCAACGGCCGCGCTCCGACCGGGGAGCGGGCAGCCGTCCGCAACCTAGGCTCGCCTTCCCTTGCGCAACTCGACGACCGTGTAGCGGCGGGGCGGGACGCCTTCGGACAGCGTGGTCACGTCATCCTCGTCGCGAAGGGCGAGGTGAACGATGCGGCGCTCGCGCGACGTCATTGGACGAAACTTGAAGCGCCTGCCCGTGCGCTTGACTTGGTCGGCAGCCGCCTTGGCGCTCAGACAGAGCTCCTCGATACGCAGCATCCGATAGTCATCGACGTCGAAGATCAGCCGGTAGCGGTCCTGGTGCGGAACGCGGAGCGCCTCGAGAGTCAGTTGTTCAAGGGCAAGCAGCAGTTCGCCGCGATTGTGCGTCAGGAGCTCCGAGTCCTCGCCCTCGAAGTCCACAGCGATTTCCGGTCCGATCGCCTCGTCCCTGCGCTCGACTTCGTAGATGTCGTAGTCCAGGTCGAAATCGGCTGCATCAAGTAGCGGATTGAGGAACCCCTCGATTCGTGGAGCGATTCCCTCCACCGTCCACTCGATCTCTTGCATGGCGAATCAGGTTCGACGGAGTGCGAGCAGTCGACCTGCTTACTTGCCTCGCTTCTTGCGCTTGCCGCGCTGCTGCCCGGAATCAAGCTGGAGCTTCTCTTGAGGAAGGCGGTTTAGCAGCAGCTGCTGGCCGATCCCAACACAGTTAGTGGTCAGCCAGTATAGCACCAGGCCTGCTTGGAACTGGTAGAAGATGAACCCGAAGATCAGCGGCATGAACTTCATCATCCGCGCCTGCATGGCATCGGTTGTCGGCGTCGGAGTCAGTGCCTGGGACCAGAACTGCGTGGCGACCATTGCGAGAGGGAGGACGCGGATCGCCAGCGTCTCGGGGTTCGACAGGTCGGCTACCCACAGCCACTCGGCCTGACGCATTTCGATGGCAACCGTCAGCAGCTTGTAGAACGCGAAGAAGAAGGGCATCTGCAGCAGGATCGGCAGGCAGCCTCCCATCGGGTTGACCTGGTACTTCTTGTACAGCGCCTGGAGCTCCTCGTTCTGCTTGGCCTTGCGGGGATCCCGCATCGTCACGCCCTTGTACTTGTTGTTGATCTGCTTGACAAGCGGCTGCAGCTGCTGCATCTTGCGCATCGACTTCGTGCTCTTGTACTTGAGCGGGAAGAGGATCGTGTTGATGATGATCGTCACGATCACGATGCTCCACCCCCAATTGGCGACGACATTGCCGTAGACCCACCGCAGCATGGCGAACAGGGGCTCGGCGATGAAGGCGAAGAACCCGAAGTCCACGATCCTGCGGAACGAATTGCCGAGGCCCTCGACAGACGAGAGCGCCTCCCTGCTCTTCGGGCCCACGTAGAACCTGACTTCGTTGCGCGGAGCGCCGCCGAAGGCTGCCGCCACGTATGTTTCCAGGTCACCGGGTTCGGCGTTAGCCGGCACGATCTCGATTGCGCTGGTCTCGAGGTGAATCTCGCTGCCAGGCTCGGGAATGGCCGCTGCGGCGAAGAACAGGTCCTCGATTCCCACGAATGGGTACGGTCCCGACCGGGCGATCCTCTCGTCCTCCGCGTCCGAGGCCGGGACGCGTTCGATCCCTCCGGAATCGTAGTAGAAGGTCTGGCTGTAGGCTGCGTTCCCGACTTGGGCCGAGTCTCCGAAACCGCCGCCCCATGCGATGAGGTGGCGCTGCGGCCTGCCGCCCTCGGAGACCTCTGTCTCGACCCGCACGGTATAGCCGGCGCGCTCGAACGCGAAGGTCTTGCGGATCCCGAGGCCGTCCCGGGCATACTCGAACACCAAGGTTTCCGGGGCTTGACGGACGGGCAGACCCGGGCTGATGCTGAACAGCGCTTCGTCCGCTCCGAGGATCGACTCCCCGCCCGGCAGCAGTAGCCGGAACGGGTTGCCGAGACGATCCGCTCCGTCCCGGTGCACGAGGTCCAACGGCTCGCCGCGGGCGTCGTTGTACTGCTTCAGCTTCCAGCTCGTGACTTCGGCGCCGCGGTTCGTGAACTCGACCAGGAACGTGTCGGTCTCGACAGTGACGGTTTGCTCGGCAGCAGCTTCGATCGCCGAGTCCACCATTCCGGCCTCAATCCCCGGAGGCGCTGTCGAGGGTCCGCCCGCGCTCGCGGTTCCATCCGCGGAATCCGGCGCGACCGAGGAAAGCTCCGGGACGTCGACAGGCTCCTGGGGTCGCACCGGCGGCTCCGGCCGCGGGGCGAGGAACACGTAGGCACCCATCACCACGGCGGAAAGCACTGCGGCCAGCAGCATCCGGCGCTGGATGAACTGATCGTCGTTCAGGGGGTCAGGCATCAGCAGGACCATGCCTCTCGGGTACCGGGTCGATCCCGCCGGGCGCGAACGGACGGCAACGCAACAGCCGCCGCGCGGCCAGGAGCGAGCCCTGGACGACACCATGGCGCTCGATCGCCTCACGCGCGTACGCCGAGCATGTCGGGTGGAACTTGCAGGAAGACATCAGCAGCGGGGACAGGGCGGTCTTGTAGAGGTAGAGCAGCGCCAGCGCGACGCGCTGCGGAACTGTGACGGGTAGGCGCGTCGCAGGCTCAGCCGAGCCTTCGGACGGCTTTGGGCAGGGTTCGGACAACAGCGTTCTCCACATCTTCGGCCCGTGCCTCGGCTAGTCCCGGCCGCGCGTGCAAGACCATGTCGACTCCATCGGGAACCAGGCTCCAATGCTTCCGGACGGCTTCGCGCAGGAGACGCTTGCAGCGGTTCCGCACGACCGCATTGCCCATCTTGCGAGTGACCGTGAACCCGACCCGACCTGGCAGCCCCGAACCGGTTGTTCGAACGAACACCGCGAACAGCTTGGTTCCGACCCGGGCCCCTCCATCATAAACTGCCCTGAACTCGGCTCGCTTCCGGATACGACGCTCTGGCGGGAAGCCGAGCCGCGGCCCGGAAGCCGGGCTTGGCCGGCCCCTACTCGTCGCTGACGCTGAGACGCTTCCGCCCCTTGGCGCGGCGGGCTGCGAGCACACGTCGCCCTCCGGGAGTTCTCATACGAACGCGGAAGCCATGCTTCTTGGCTCTCTTGCGCCGATTCGGCTGGTACGTTCTCTTCGGCATTTGCGGCCCCTGCTGTCGAGCGTCTTCCGGGGCCGGCCGCGCCGAAACCCTCTCGAAAACTCAGCCTAGCACAAGGATGACGCGTCGGTCGCCTGCGAGATCGCGGTCCGGGAGGCCTGTCAGGCAGGGCTCGCCGCTTCCCCAGCCTCCCGCCCGGACGCCGGTGCTGCTGTGGCACGGCCGCGACAGCCCGGTCCGGCCACGGCGATGCGGAACTACCCTCGGCAGGCGGAAGCGTAAGACCGCTGATGTATCGAGTGCGGTGCCAGCCGGAGCCAGTTCTCGCAATGCAGACCCTCGACCCTTGCGAACTCACGTTCGTTGGCCGTCACGACTGCGCAGTCCAACGTGAGGGCATGGGCGGCGATCAGCAGGTCATTGCTACCGATCGACTGCCCAGCCCGTTCCAGGCGGTTGCGGAGGATACCGTAGACGGCGTCGGCGGGCGCCTTGAAAGGTAGGATGTCCAGGCGATCGAGCACGGCGTCGACCTGTGCCTTGAGCCGTGGCGAGCCCCTCTTTTCGGCTCCGTGGCGGAGTTCTGCGGCAACGATGATGCTGGTGCACACTTGCGCTTCGCCAACATCGCGAATCCGTGCCGTAACCAGCCCGGACGGGTTGCGAATCACGTCCGAGAGGATGTTCGTGTCAAGCAGGTAGCGCATCAGAGTTCCACCGGATCGGGCGGGGGGTCCGGAAGTGGCGGAAAATCCTCCTCAAGCGGCCGGAGCGTCTCCAGCAACTCGAGCAGCGACCCCTTTTCGACGGGCTCGACAATCAGTCGGCGGCCCTCCTTCCGAATGAAGACTTCATCGCCTGGCAGTTCAAACGGCCGGGGGATTCGGACCGCTTGGTTGCGGCCGTTTCTGAACAGCTTGGCGCGACGCTTGCGGGCCAGCTCCGATTCGAGCGACATATGCTTCAGTATATGCCAGGTCAGGCTCCCGGTCCGCCGTGGATTCGCAATGGGTAAGGAACGGAACGAGAACCGGCCCAGCCGGTTTCGCCTGGCCCCGATCGAGGGTCCCAACAGCGCGGAGTCCGTTTCCGACGGTCAGACAGAGACTCCTTCGCACGGGAATCGATGCGAGTGTCGGGGTTCCGTCGGGCCGGACTATCCTAGGACCAGCCATGCTCCGCATCATGCTGTCGCTTCTCCTGACCGGCTCCGCGCTGCTTGCGGACACGGTCCGGTTCGCCGAAGACGGAGCGCTGAAGATGCTTTATGACAACCGCATGTACCCCCAAGCGGTCGAGAGCGGCGGCCGAGTCTATCTGGTTTGGCGCGGGGATGAGGGGCTGCCGTGGATCCGGGCGTACGAACTCGAGTCGCGCCAATTCTCGAAGCCGAGAATGCTATTGGACGGGATCGGAGTCGAGATTGACGGCGAGCGATTCCGCAAGGACCACCACTATTCGCCCGTCGTATGGGCCGAGTCTGACGGCCGCCTGCACGTCGCGTTCGGCTTTCATCGCACGGCCGGCTACCACCTTGCCACCGCCCGGCCGGGAGACATCGAGAGCTGGGAGCGGCTACCCGAGATTTCCCACTCGGTCTCGTACCCGCAGGTGCACCCGATTGCTGGAGGCAGAACGCTTTTCTATTTCCGCGAGAGCGGCCACCTTGGGTTCTGGACGTACAGGATTTCCAGCGATGCCGGCCGGACGTGGCAGCGGCCACGGTCTCCCGTGATCGACATGGACGCACCGCCGCACGCCTCCCCGGTGGCGTCGCATGCGGGCTCGTATCAGACGACCCGCGTGAGCGGGGACGGCCGCACGCTGCACATCGCGTTCATCTGGAAGGTCGAGAACCCGGTCCGTAGCGACCGATACGGGAGCGTGCTGCACGATTACACCCGCCGCCACAATCTCTACTACGTGCGCGCCGATCTTGAGACCGGCAAGGTCTTCAACGCCTCGGACAAGGAGCTGCCCCGGCCGGTCAACTTCGCGACTGCCCAACGCGACTGCCTCGTGTGGGACACCGAAGGCGGCAGCGCCTCGGTCGGCCCTTCGATCGCCTTGGGCGACCGGGGCGAGCCCCACTTCCTCCTGCCGGTGTCCGGCGAGACACCGTACGCTTCGACCTTCTATTTCGTCCGTATGGCAGGAGAGCGCTGGGAGCGGGTCCCGCTGACCGCAACGGGGCACCCGTTCAACTCGACGCACCTAGTCCGGCGGCCGGACGGGTCGTTCCGGGCGTTCCTGATCGCCGGGGACGGCGAGGCCAACGAGCCCAGCGAGATGAACCGCTACGGGTGGGGCGACCGCGTCGAGGAATGGGTCTCGGACGCCGGAGGTGCCAACTGGCGCCGCGCGAGGAACCTCGCGCCGCACGAGGGCCTCCGCTACCAAAGCGTCAAGTTCGTGCGGGGAGAGAGCACCGAGGCGCTTGACGACCTGCTGCTCTTCTACGCTTGGCGGGGGGAGGGGAAGGGAACGGCCTTCTTGGTCGATGAACGGCACTGAGGACTCGAAGTCTCCCGGGTTCGCGCCGGCATAACCTGCATGCCTGGCTGCGCCGGCCTGCAATTCACCCCGCACATCGACTTGCAGGGATCTCGGCTCCGCTGCAGCGAAGGCTCAAGGGCTGCCTTACGAAACCATTCCGGAGTCCCGAGCCGGGTGACTAGTCTGGAAAGTCCCGGATCTCCCGAAGGAACTGCTCCTCGTCCTGGAAATCACGGTACACGGAGGCAAACCGGACGTATGCGAGCTTGTCGACCGACCGAAGCTCCCGCATGAGCAGTTCTCCGATCTTGCGCGTGCTGCACTCGCGGTCGTGCGAATGCGTGACCAGCGACTCTGCTGCGCTGACCATTTCCTGCATCTTGGCCATCGTGACAGGCCGCTTCTCGCAGGCGCGAAGCAGGCCTTGGAGAACCTTCTGGCGGTCAAACCTCTCCCTGCGGCCGTCCTTCTTGACGACCATGTACGGGATGTCGTCAATCCGTTCGTAGGTCGTGAAGCGCCGCCCGCAACTGAGGCAGTGGCGCCTGCGCCGGATCGAGTCGCCCTCCTTGCTCATTCGGGAGTCGATAACCTTGTCGTCGAGGTGCGAGCAGAACGGGCAAAGCATGGGCTTGGACGGACTAGATCCGATTCTAACCCAACCTCAGCGACAGCTATACTCGGGACATGCTGAGTCGGGTGACACTGCTGTTGATTGGATCACTTGGGTCCGCAATCGCCAGCATGCCCAATATCTTGTGGATCAGTTCGGAAGACAACGGCCCGCATCTTGGCATCTACGGGGATTCGTACGCTGTGACCCCGAACCTGGACTCACTAGGCCGCCAAGGCCTGATCTACCGTAACGCATGGTCCACGGCGCCCGTCTGCGCCCCGGCCCGGACGACCATCATCAGCGGGATGTATCCCCCGTCAACGGGCTCGCAGCACATGCGGTCCATGGTCCGGCTCCCGTCCTCGATGAAGATGTTCCCGCAGTACCTGCGGGAGGCGGGCTACTACGTCACGAACAACGCCAAGGAGGACTACAACCTGGAGAAGCCCGGCAAGGTGTGGGACGAGTCCAGCCGCAAGGCCCATTGGCGGAACCGTGCTCCGGGCCAGCCGTTCTTCGCGGTGTTCAACTTCACCGTGACTCACGAGTCCCAGATTCGCCGGCGGCCTCACGAGGCCGTACACGATCCGTCGGGGGTACGGGTCCCGGCGTACCACCCCGACACCTCTGAGAGCCGCCGGGACTGGGCCCAGTATCACGACAAGATCACCGAGATGGATGGCATGGCGGGCAAGGTGCTCGAACAGCTGCGGGAGGACGGGCTCGCGGACGAGACCATCGTCTTCTACTGGGCCGATCACGGTCCGGGAATGCCGCGCAGCAAGCGTTGGACCTACAACTCCGGGCTGAACGTTCCCATGATCCTGTACGTTCCGGAGGTCTTCCGCGAACTTCGGCCCGCGGAGTACACCCGACCCGGGGGAAGCCGCCGCCTGGTCAGCTTCGTGGATCTCGCGCCGACCGTACTCAGCCTGGCCGGCATCGAGCCCCCGGATCACTTCCAGGGTCACGCCTTCGCCGGGAGGTTCGAGACCCCGCCCCAGCCGTACTCATATGCTTTCCGGGGACGCATGGACGAGCGTTACGACATGGTCCGCAGCGTCCGGAACGAGCGTTTCATCTATATCCGCAACTTCATGCCGCACCGGATCTACGGGCAGTACATCCAGTACATGTTCCAAACCCCGACGACAGCTGTGTGGCACCGGCTCTTCGGGGAGGGCAAGCTGAGCCCTCCCCGGACGCATTTCTGGGAATCCAAGCCCCCGGAGGAGCTCTACGACCTGGACGAGGATCCGGACGAGACCAGGAACTTGGCCGGGAGTCCGGCCCACCGGGCGGTTCTCGCCCGAATGCGTGCCGCCCGTCACGAATGGTCGCTGTCGATCCGCGATCTCGGCTTTCTGCCCGAGAGCGCCATTCACTCGCGGTCGGGAAGCGATGCGCCGCACTCCATGGGAGCCGACCCCGCAAGGTATCCGATGGGACGCATCATGGCAATGGCAGAGCTTGCGACCTCGATGCGGGACGAAGTCAACGAGGAACTGCGAGCGGGACTCCAGGATGGCGATGGCGCGGTGCGGTACTGGGCGGCCCTGGGAGCCTTGATCCGCGGAGGTGAGGCGGTAGAGGCGCTTTCGGGAGTCTTGCGTGAGGCGCTGGAAGACGAGGACCCCGCTGTGCGCGTGGTTGCAGGTGAGGCTCTCGGCCGTTACGGGCGCCAAGACGACGCCAGGCGCGCGCTTACCACGCTGGTGAACCTCGCTGACGGGGAGCGCCACGGGATCTACGTGTCGATGGCCGCGCTGAACGCGCTCGACTACATGGACGACCGGGCCAGCCCCTCCCTCGAAAAGATTCTCGGGCTCCCGACGGAGCTTCGGGACATGAACGCGCGGTTCCGTGCCTACCTGCCGAACCTGGTCGCGAAGATCCGCTCGGACTTCGGGCTTGCAACGCACTAGATCCGGGCGGAGTGATACGATTGCCGGATTGTGGATCGAAGGGTGTTTCTGACGGGCGCGCTGGCAGCTTCGGTGGCGAAGGCGGCGCGCAGTGACTTCGACTCCGCCGCGGAACTGATCGGCAGGCAAATCGATAGCGGGGCGGTCCGCGGGGCCTCTCTCGACATCCGGTCCGGCCAGCGGACGTTCAGCAGGTCCTTTGGAACTGCCGGTTCAATCGACTCGATCTTTCTGCTGGCCTCGATCACGAAACCGATGGCGGCAGCCGGCATCATGCTGCTGGCGGATCGGGGCGAGTTGAAGCTGGCGGATCCCGCGCGCCGGTTCATTCCGGAATTCCGCCAAGGAGCCAGGTCCCGCATCACGGTCAAGCACCTGCTTACGCACACTTCCGGCTTGCCGGACCAGCTGCCCGAGAACGTCGAGTTGCGCAAGCGCAACGCGCCGTTGCGCGAGTTCGTCGAGAGGACGATCCGAACGGATCTCCTGTTCGAGCCGGGCAAGCGGTACTCGTACCAGAGCATGGGCATCCTGCTGCTGGCCGAGATTGCGGAGCGCATCACCGGCATCACATTCCCCGAGTTTCTCGAAAAGGACCTCTTCCGTCCCTTGCGGATGGAAAGCTCGGCGCTGGGCCTTGGCCGGTTCGCCTTGGAAGACACCCAGCGCAGCCAGGTGGAGCACGGGCCGCCTCACGGCGGCCAGGGCAAGCCGGAGGCGGCCCACTGGGACTGGAACAGCTCGTATTGGCGGGAGCTCGCTTCGCCTTGGGGCGGCGCCCACGCCAGCGCCCCCGACGTGTCGAGGTTCTTCCTCGAGTTCCTCGCGCCGCGGGAGGCCAGGGCGCTCAAGCCCGAAACCGCCGAGCTCATGGTGCGGAATCACACGCCGCACTTGGGTCGGTCGAGAGGACTCGGGTTCGCCTTGGGAAACGGGGCCGGAGCTGGCTGTTCGGATGCGACGTTCTGGCATGGCGGGGCGACGGGCACGCTGGCCTGGGCTGACCCGCGTACCGGCACGCGCTTCGTCCTGCTCACCACGCTGCCGGCCACGGTGGCCAACAGGCTCCTCATCCGCCCCGTTTCGGACATCGTGTCCGGGGCGACCTGAGCCGGTGCGCTAGCCGGAGGGCACCAGCGCGGCGATCCGGCAGGGCGCGCCGGAGCCGTGCCCGATTCGCATCGGGAAGGCCAGCAGATGGGCTCCTTGCTCGGGCACTTCGTCCAAGCGGGCAACGTTCTCCAGGATCGGGATCGATTGCGAGGCGAGAACCTGATGGGCGGCGAAATCCGACGAGTTGCCCGGATCGATGCTCGCCGTGTCGATTCCGGTCGCGGCGATCCCGCGTTCGACCAGCCAGCGGGCGGCCTCGGCGGAAATGCCCGGGAAGTGGAGGTCGTCCGCCTTCCCGGGCGTGTCGTCGCCCAGATACTTCAGTGTGTCCGGCCAGCGCCGGCTCCAACCCGTCCGGAACAGCACGATTGTGTCGCCCGCCACGGTGCCGTGCCGCTCTTCGTACGCGTCCAGATCGGAGGGGGTAGCGGCGTAGTCGGGATTCGCCTCGCACTGCGCCTCGATGTCGACCACCGCGACCGGGCCCGAAAGCTGGTCCAGGGTCAGGTCTCCCACTGCAGGCTTGCCCTCGGCGAAATGGATTGGAGCGTCGAGGTGCGTCCCGCAGTGCTCGCTCATGGCGAGATCGTACGAGCTGTACCAGTAGCCGGCAGGCTGGCGGCCCCATGCCGTTCGCTCGTGGCGAAACGGCTGGCCGGTCGGCCAAAAGACAGTCGATTCATCGAACGGGTGGGTCAGGTCGACGAAGCGATAGCCTGCGAGCGGGTCGGCGGCCGGCGGTGGCTGGCTCGTGCAGGCAACCGCTACGGCAACCAACCCGGCGAGGATGCAAGCGCGACACCAATTCACGCGCCCAGTTTACTGTGCGGACCGGATCGGCGGGCCCCCTCGAGAGGCGGTTTCGGGCCCCGGACACCGGATCGCGTCGCGCTAGCCTAGACGGAAATGCCCCTGTCGTCAAACCCGGTGCCCCTGCGGGAGCGGCTGATCTTCGCGATGGACGTGCCGGACGTCAGGTCGGCGCGCGAGCTGGCGGACATACTCGGGCCGAGTGTCGAGTTCTACAAGCTGGGCCTCGAGCTCTTTATGGACGGGGAGTACTTCTCGCTGGTGCGGCACCTGACCTCTCAGGGCAAGCGAGTCTTCGTTGACCTGAAGTTCTTCGACGTTCCCGCCACCGTCGGCCGGGCGGTACGCCGTCTGAACGGCAAGGGAGTGACCTTCTGCACTGTCCACGGCAACGACGCCATGCTCGAGGCTGCGTGCGCGAACCGGGGCGAGGTCAAGATCCTGGCAGTCACTGCCCTGACCAGCCTGGACCGCGGAGACCTCGACGATCTCGGCTTCCGCTGCGACCCGCGGGAGCTCGTGCTGTCGCGCGCGCGCCGCGCGTTTGACATCGGATGCGACGGCGTCATTTCTTCCGGCCTGGAGGCCGCAGCACTGCGCAGAAGCGTCGACAACCGGCTGCTGGTCGTTACGCCCGGAATTCGGCCGGTCGAGAATCGGCCTGCGGATGACCAGAAGAGGACGGTGGACGTTCGCCAGGCCTTCCTGAACGGGGCTGACCACATCGTCGTGGGCCGACCGATCCGCAACGCACCGGATCCGCGCGCTGCGGCCGATGCGATTCAAGGTACGATCGCGGACGTGTTCGAGACGGGATAGCGCTGGCCGGCACGCAGAAGCGCTGCCAGGCGGGGAGCGCATCCGCAGGGCCGATGCTAGCCGATCCCGAGTTCCCCGGCCAGCCCGACGCGCTTCAGCTTGCCGCTGGGGCCCTTCGGGATCGCTTCGACGAACACGACAATGCGCGGGATCTTGTACGCGGCCAGCCGTTCGCCGGCGAAATCCCGCAACTGCCGCTGGGTGAGGCTGGCCCCCTCCTCCAGCACGACGGCCGCTCCGACTTCCTCGCCGAGCTTCGGGTGCGGGGCGGCGAACGCCACGGCCTGCGCGACCGACGGATGCTCCAGCAGGACCTCGTCGATTTCCCGCGGGGAGATCTTTTCGCCACCCCGGTTGATGAGTTCCTTGAGCCGTCCCGTGACGGTGTAATAGCCGGCTCTGTCGCGAAGCCCCTGGTCCCCCGTCCGGAACCAGCCTCCCGAGAACGCGGTTGCGTTCGCCTCGGGATTGTCCACGTACCCGGCTGTTACGTTCGGGCCTCGGATCACGATTTCCCCGGTCTCGCCGGGCGCCAGCAAATCCCCGGCAGCCCCCATGACGGCGATTTCCGGTCCGGCAGCAACACCCACCGTCCCGGGCCTGCGCTCGTCGGGAGGGAGCGGGTTGCTCGCCATCTGGTGCGAGGCCTCCGTCATGCCGTAGGACTCGATGACCGGACAGTCGAACCGGCTCTCCAGCGCATCCAGGACCGACGGCGGCAAGGCGGCGGATGACGAACGGATCAGCCGGAAGCCGCTTCCTGCCAGCGCCGGAAGGTTGCGTCGAGCGCGCTGCAGGATGGCCTGGTGCATGGTCGGAACCGCGCTGTACCAGGTCGGGCGCAGTTCCTTCATCCACTTGAAGAACCGCATTGCCTGGAAGCCCGGACTCGCCGCCACGGCAGCGCCCACGCTCAGGGACGAAAGCAGCGCGCCCATCAGGCCGTGGATATGGAACAGCGGCATGATGTTGAGGCACTTGTCAGCAGGTCCCAGCCTCAGGGTCGTTGCGATGTGGCGGGCGGACGACGACAGGTTGGCCTGCGACAGCGGGACCAGCTTGGGCCGCGAGGTCGTGCCCGACGTATGCAGCAGGAGCGCGGTGTCGCCTGGCCTGGCCTGGCCCGGCCTGGCCGGCTTGGCCGCCGGGCCCGGAGCGATGCGGAAACCGCCCGCGGGCCCGGTCCGTTCCAGGGGGAGGACGGGGATCCCGAGGTCGATCGCTGCGCTCGCAGCCGTCGTGTCCGAATCGGCCTCGATGACCAGCGCCCTGGCGGCGAGGCTCTCCAAGCTCTCGCGAAACTCCCTCTGTCGCAGTCCCGGATGGAGCGGAGCCGCGGCGGCCGCGGACGCCACCGATACGAATGCAGCAGCCATATGGGGGCCGTTGCCGAGCACGAGCGCTACTGGATCGCCGCGCCCTATCCCGCTGCGACCGAGCGACTCGGAGGTCGCGTCCATGAGATCCCGAAGCTGTCCGTAGCTCGTCTGCGCGCCGCTCTCGTCCTGAATGGCGGGTGAATCGGACGGGTGCGGGGCCAGCAGATCCGCGATCGTCGAGGAGTCCGAAGGGCTCGTCAAGAGCATCCGCCGAGGAGCCCGCGGGCCGCGGGGCTCAGACCAAGTAAGTATAGTCGTCCAGCACGCGCGACGAGGTCGCCAGCACGTCGTGCTCGTCCTGGTCCCCGATCAGGCCGGACGCCTTTCGCTCGGCCAGTCGGCGAGCGATGGCCTCCCGGATCGCCTCCGGCTTGTGCCCGATGGCGCCGAGCACGTCGCGGACGCTGTCGCCACGAATCGCCTGGCCCGTCGTCCAGGCGCCGTCCGTCCCGATCTCCACGTTTAGCTCCGTGACGATTCCAAAGAGGTTGTGCATGTCCCCAATGGTCTCCTGATACGCCCCGAGCAGCAGGAACCCTAGATAGTAGGGCTCGTCGGGACGCAGGGCATGCAGTTCCAGGGATTCCTTCACATGCTTCGTGTCCACGAAGCGGTCCACGGTTCCGTCCGAGTCGCACGTGATGTCGCAGAGCACCCCCCGCTCGGTCGGCAGCTCGTCCAGTCGATGAATCGGCACGACGGGGAACAGCTGGTCGAAGGCCCAGAAATCAGGCATCGACTGAAACATCGAGAAATTGCAGACGTACTTCGACGCCAGCATCCGATCGAGGTCCTCGAACTCCTTGGGACGGTCCTTCATGGTCTTCGACAGGCTGGCGACTTCGCGGCAGACGTTCCAGAACAGCCACTCGCCCTTCGCCTTGTCCGCTAGCCCGAGGTAGCCAAGCTCGAACAAGGAGTTCAGGTCGCCCCGCTGCTGCACGGCGTCGTGGTAGCGCTCCCGGAAGTTCTTCGCGTTGATCCCCCTCGCCAGGTCGACGAGTTCCAGTACCGGCTCCGCTTCAGACTCGATCGATTCGAGGTTGCCCGCGGCCACGACGCCCGGCGCGACGACCTTGCGCACGTCGACCACGAGCATTGCGTGGTACGCGACTGTCGCGCGGCCATGCTCGGTCACAATCGTGGGCGGCGGGATCTCTTCGGCGTCGCAGACCTCCCCGATCGTGTAGACGACGTCGTTCGCAAACTCTTGCACCGAGTAGTTCATCGAGAACTCGCTCGCCGTGCGGGACCCGTCGTAGTCCACGCCAAGCCCGCCCCCCACGTTCAGGTACTCGATCCCGAAGCCCATCTGGCGTGACTTCGCGTAGACCCGGGCCGCCTCCTTGAACGCGTACTTCGCCCGTCGGATGTCGTTGACTTGGGAGCCGATATGGAAATGGAGCATCTTCAGCTGGTCGCCCGCTCCCGCCTCCTCGAGGCGCCGGAGGGCCTCGACAAGGGCCAGGGTGCTCATGCCGAACTTCGCGAATTCCCCGCCCGAATCTTCCCATTTCCCGCTACCGCGGGCGCTCAGCTTGACACGGAGGCCCAGTGGCGGCGAGAGCTGCAGTGTGCGCGCCAGATCCAGCGTCATTTCGAGGTCCGCGAGGTCCTCGACGATGATCACGGCCTGCCTGCCCAGCTTGGCGGCCAGCATCGCGAGTCGAAGGTAGAGCTCGTCCTTCAGCCCGTTGCAGGCGATCAGAGCACGCTCGGCCAGAGGCATCGAGAGAGCTGCGACGAGTTCGGCCTTGCTGCCGACCTCCAGTCCGTAGTCGTACCGGGAGCCTGATTGGACAAGCCGCTGCAGGACCTCCGGCTTCTGGTTGACCTTGACCGGATAGGCCCCGATATGCCGACCTTCGTAGTCAAACTCCTCGACTGCCGTCGCGAAGGCCCGGTGCAGCGAGCCGAGACGCTCGTCAAGGACTTGCGGAAAGCGCAGCAGGAAGGGGGCAGACTGCTGGTCCCGGACCTGCTGGCGGACCACCTCGAACACGTCGATGGAGAGTTCCGGGATCTTGTGCGGCGCGACGGTAAGGTGACCGGCTTCGTTGACGCCGAAATAGCCGAAGCCCCAGCTGTCGATGCCGTAGGTCCGGGCGACCTGGTCGATGGTCGACCGCCCGGAGGGAAGATCCAGGACGCTTTGGGCCGTCGCGGCTGCGGGACGATCCTGCATGGCTGGTGCTCCGGACTGCCCTGCGAGCGAGGGCCTTACTTCTTGAACAGGTTGTGGAAGGCGGCCCGGGCGTCCACGGTCCGGCTCCCTCCCCCGCGCGCCGTCAGATTGATCGAGGTCCGGGCCTCGAAGTACCCGCAGAAGTTCGAGCTCTCCTTGTCGCGGACCCACTCTGCCTGCGGTTCCGAGCACTGGTTGTTTCGGCCCGGGTCGAAGAACCGGCAGTGGACGCAGGAGTGCAGGTCCGTGCCGCAGCTCGGGCAGGTGTCGAGGCGCTGGATCTTCTCGCGGGGCATCAATCGCAACGCGTGACCGCAGGAATAGCAGGAAAGCGCCAGATCCGGCATAATGACTTGCTGGCTCAGATTAGCATGCGACCCCCCCCGTGCCTGCGTTTTGCGGCGGTCATCGCGTTTGCTGCCGCGTGCGTTTCGTGCGGAGGCAATACGCCGCCGACCAACTACTACGTGCTGGACATCCCGGCCCCGGCCCCGGCCGCCGACCGGCTTGACCGCACGGCCGTCCTGATGCCGCTGCGCGTTGGCACGGTGATCGGCCAGGGGCGCATCGTGTATCGAGAGTCGCCGGAACAGGTCGGGTTCTACGAATACCACCGCTGGGCCGAAGACCCCGAAGACAGTGTTGCCCGGTCGCTGCTCAACGAGCTGCTGGCCCGGGGCACCTTCGCTTCGATTGCTCCGTTCGATGGGAGAACGAAGGCTGACTTCATCCTGCGGGGGGAGCTGCGGCGCCTGGAGGAGGTCGACTACGACGGTCCGGTTCGGGCCGTCGCGGAAATCGCGCTGGAACTGGTTGACGCTGGCACCGGGCATGTGGTGTGGACCGGAGCATCGGCCGTGACCGAGGACGTGCCGGCCAGCGAGGTCCGGGCGGTTGTCTCGCGGATGGCCGCCGCAGTGGGGAAGAGCGTGAAGGAACTCTCGGGAGAACTCGATCGCCACGTTCGATCGAAGGGCTAGCAGCTCAGTACCTCGATCCCACGGCGCAGCGAATCCGCCTCGGCCAGTGTTCCGAATCCGAGGCCGGGCAGGGAAGCCGCGACTGTCGCTGCCGCGACTCCCCAGCGCAGCGCTTCCTCGAACCGGTCGCCGCGGTCCATCGCCCAGACGCACGTCGCTGCCAGGACGTCCCCGGCCCCAACAGGGCATCCTGTGCTCGCGCGCGGCGGAGTGGCGAGGAGGCTGCCGAGCCTCGAATCGGCGACCACGCCGTGCTCGCCCAGCGACAAAACAACCCGCGAGGCGCCCATTGCGCGGATTTGCCGCGCGGCCAGGACTGCGTCGTCGATCGTCGGGATCTCGCGGCCCAGCAGCAGCGCCGCTTCGGTGCGGTTCGGCTTGACGAGGTCAGGTTCCGCTTCAAGCGCCTCGGCGAGCGCGGGGCCGCTCGTGTCGACAAGAACCCTGGCCCCTGCCCGCTTGGCCCGCGAGGCCAGGCGCCGGTAGGTGTCAGGCGGCGTTCCTGGAGGGAGGCTGCCTGTCAGCATGAGCCAGTCGAGGCCCGGCAGTTCTTCTGCGACTGCGGCTTCGATCCGCACCAGTTCGGACTCCGAGAGCGGGTGGCCCTTCTGATCGAGCTTGAGTGTCGCACCCATCGCGTCGGTGACGGCCACGTTCCGACGCGTCTCTCCTTGGACTTCGACGAGCCTTGCAGGCAAGCGGTTGGCGCCCAGCAGGGCTTGGAACCGGCGGCCCCGCCGTCCTCCGACGGGTGCCAGGGCCAGAACCTCCCCGCCGTACGCCCGGACCACTTTCGCAGCGTTGATACCCTTTCCCCCCGCGGTTTCGGCCTCCGTTGTTACGAAGGCTCGTTCGCCGAACTCGAAGGTTTCCGTGCCGAGGGCCAGATCAATAGCGGGATTGAGGGTGACGGTCAGGATCATCGGCTCAAGTCGGAGTTTCTCGCATTGCCGACAGGGCCGCAACGGGCTCGCCGGGCGCCCTGGCCGGTGAGCTCGCGCGCCTTGGGAATCGAGTCCTGAGGAATTCGGGAGTCTGCTAGCCTTTGGTCTATGCATCGAACGAAAGGATTTCGGTTTGTTGCTTCCCCCGTGGCCCTCGCCCTGGTGGCTGCGCTTTCGGGATGCGCCGGTTCCTCGGAAGAAGGCCCCATGGTCAGCAAGTTCGCCGCAGATGTCGACATGGAGATGCCATGGCCCGAATACCCGCGCCCCCAGATGACGCGCGGACGCTGGCTGAATCTCAACGGACCTTGGGAATACGCCCTGACGCCGAAGGATGCGCCCAGACCGGACGCATTCGACGGCGAGATCCTGGTCCCGTTTGCCGTGGAATCGACGCTTTCCGGTGTCGGGAGCACGCCCACGCCTGGGCAGTCGCTGTGGTACCACCGTTCGTTCGAGGTGCCGCCCGAATGGCGCGACGACCGCCTGCTGCTGCACTTTGGAGCCGTAGACTGGCATGCCCGCGTATACGTGAACGGTGAGTTCGCGGGCGAGCACAAGGGCGGCTACACCCCGTTCAGCTTCGACGTCACCGATCTGCTTGCGGAAGGGGCGGAACAGGACTTGGCGGTGTCCGTGTGGGATCCGACGGACACTTGGACGCAGGCTCGGGGCAAGCAGGTCAGCGAGCCTGAAGGCATCTGGTACACCTCTGTCACTGGCATCTGGCAGACGGTCTGGCTGGAGCCCGTGCCACCGGCATCCGTGGCCTCTTTGGCGATCGAGCCCGACCGGTCCGCAGGCGCCGTCCGGGTGCGCGTGTCGGTGCGCGGCGACTGCGAGGGGTGCACGGTGCGGCTCGCGGCTAGCCGGGACGGCAGCCAGGTCGGAGATGCGAGCGGCAACCCGGGGCAGGCCATCGAGCTCTCGGTCGAGAATCCTCTTCTATGGACCCCCGACGAGCCGAACCTGTACGACCTCGACGTGGTCCTGGCCCGGGGCGATGACCACCTCGACCGCGTGGGGAGCTACTTCGCGATCCGGGATGTCGCGCTCGGCACGGATTCCCGCGGGTTCACGCGGATGCTGCTGAACGGCGAGCCCGTGTTCATGTTCGGTCCGCTCGACCAGGGGTGGTGGCCCGACGGTCTCTATACGGCACCGACCGACGAGGCCTTGCGGTACGACATCGAGGTGACCAAGATGCTCGGATTCAACACCGCGCGGAAGCATGTCAAGGTCGAGCCGTCCCGCTGGTACTACCATTGCGACCGCCTCGGACTGCTGGTCTGGCAGGACATGCCGAATGGAAACCTGCGCCGGGGCAATCCCGGCAGCCTGCTCGTGCGCTGGGACGACGAGCAGGACGCCGAGCGTCCCGAGGACTCCGCGACCCAGTTCGAGGCCGAGCTGGCCGAGCTTGTCGACACCTTCTCGTTCTTCCCATCGATCGTCATGTGGGTGCCGTTCAACGAAGGCTGGGGCCAGTACGACGTCGCGAAGATCGACGGATGGTTGCGGGAGCGCGACCCGACGCGTCTCGTGAACGCGACGAGCGGATGGACGGACCGTGGCATCGGCGACGTGTACGACGCTCACATGTACCCGGGTCCGGGAATGGAGCGGATCCCGCCCGAGCGGGCCACGCTGCTGGGCGAGTTCGGCGGCCTTGGCTGGCCCGTCGAGGGCCATCTGTGGTGGACCGACAAGCGCAACTGGGGCTACCGCACCTACTTCAGTCGGGAGGACTTGGAGGCAAAGTACGACGAGGTGGTCGGCAACCTGGTCGGCCCGCGCGGGCTCGGCCTGGCCGCGGCCATCTACACGCAGACGACCGATGTCGAGGGCGAGGTCAACGGCCTGATGACCTACGATCGCGAGCTCGTCAAGTTCGACAGGGACTTCGTCAACGAGCTGCACGGCCGGATCTACTCGTCCGAAGGCATGGCCAGGGTGGTGCTCGCCACCTCCGAGCAGGAGCCGCGCCAGTGGCAGTACCGAACCGACGCTCCCCCCGGCGACTGGGCGGCCACGGATTCGGGCGATGGCTGGCGCACGGGCCCTGCACCCTTCCAGTCCGGCGAGAACCCGAACTTCCCGACAGGCACGGTCTGGGAGGATGGTCCCGTCTGGATACGGACCACATTCGACCTGGCGTCGGTCCCGGACAACCTCTGGCTGGAGAGCTACCGCGGCGTCGATAGCGGGGCGGTCTACCTCAACGGCGAGAAGGTCTTCGATTTCGGAGACATCCGCCCCGGCGGCCGCCACTACCATCACATGGACCTGAGCGGCGGCGCGAGCGCCCTGAGGGAGGGCTCGAACGTGCTTGCCGCGACAGGAGAGCTGGCCGAGGGCCTGCGGGGCCTGGATCTCGGTCTCTACACGGTCGAGTAGCAGCGGGCCGGCGCCCGATTCAGTCAGCGAGACGGCCGAGGGGCCGGATGTCCTTGCGGAGGCGGGCTAGGAAGGCTTGCGACTGCTTTGTCAGCCGGTCCACGACCTCGGGATGCTTGGGTGCGACGTCCCTTGTCTCGCTCGGATCCCAGTGGATCTGGTACAGCTCGGCGGGCCGGATCTTTGCCGATCCGGTTTCACTGTCCCGCTCGGTGCTCAGATGCAACTTCCACTCCCGGGACCGCACGGCCCGCAGAAGGGGATTGTTTTCGGGGGGGCCGTCCTCTGCGCGGTAGCGGAAGCCGCCTTCGAAGAAGTACAGGGCATCGTGGCCTGTCGCCTTGTCCGGCTCGGTCCACAGCGGCTGCAGGTCTCGGCCGTCGATGACGCGGTCTTTCGGCCGCTCCCCGCCCGACAGATTGGCCAGCGTAGGGAAGATATCCATGATCGAGGCGACTTCGGAGGTGACCATTCCCGCCGGTATGCGGCCCGGCCACCGCATGACCGCAGGGACCCGGACGCCGCCCTCGTACACGGTGCCCTTGCTACCCCGAAGCAGGCCTGCCGAACCCGCGTCGATGCCGTAGCCCGCCCAGGGACCGTTGTCCGAAGTGACGATGACCAAGGTGTTGTCGTCGATGCCGAGTTCCTCCAGGGTGTCCAGGATCCGACCCGTGTGATGGTCGATTTCCTCGATCACGTCTCCGTAGAGCCCTCGCAGGGAGCCGTCGCGGAACGGACGGCCGCGAAAGAGCGGGACGTGCGGCATGGCATGCGCGATGTAGACGAAGAAAGGCCGGTTGCGGTGCGAGCGGATGAATTCGATGGCCCGGTCCGAGTACTCTCGGGTGAGTTCCTCCTGGCGCGGGTCGGTTTCGATAACAGCATCGTTCTCGATTAGGGGCAGCGGAGGAAACCAGTCCACCGGATAGGTCTCCTCGGACTGGGCATAGCCCGTGTAGGCGGTACGCTCGCGTGTATATTGCATGCGCTTGCTCTCGTCCGCCCGGCGCACGATCTTGGGATGGAACGGCCACATGTCGTTGGAATAAGGGAGACCGTAATAGGAATCGAAGCCGTTGCGGGTCGGCAGGAACTCCGGTGCATCGCCGAGGTGCCACTTTCCCAGCATGGCCGTCGCGTAGCCGCGGTCGCGCAGCAGTTCCGCGATGGTGATCTCGTTCGGGTGAATCCCCGTGCGAGCCCGGGGAATGTGGTTGAACATCAGGCTGTTCCTAGCAGGATAAGTGCCTGTCATGAGGGCGGCCCGAGCGGGTCCGCAAAACGGCTGGGCGTAAAAGTCCGTGAATCGGAGCCCTTCGGACGCCATCCGGTCGATCCGGGGCGTCCGGATGTAGGGATGCCCCTGCACTCCGAGGTCGGCGTAACCCTGGTCGTCGGTCAGGATTACGACGAAGCTGGGGAGGTCCGGCGTTGCCGGTAAAGCGACGGGGATGGCGATGGCGAAAGCCAGGATGACGCGCAGTGGCATGGGCGGTTCCCTATTGTCGCCCGGCGAGCCGGTCGCGGTCCCTGCCGGACGACCCGCGCCTATTGCGTCTCGGCTGCCTCCTCCAGCCTGCGCAGCGCTTCCCGGGCAATCACCGCGACGCTCGCGTCCGGGTGCAGCCGAAGGGTTTCCTCGAGTTCCGCACGAGCATCCCCTAGTTTTCCCTGCTTGGCATATATGTCGGCGAGGAAGAGCTGAGGATAGCTGAAGTGGGACCGGTCCGCCTCCTTGGCACGCAGCAGGAACTCGCGGGCCTTCTGGAACTGGCCCTTGTAGAAAAAGTTCATTCCGAGCTGCGAGTTGGCCAGAGCGTCCTCGGGCTGCAGGCTGCGAGCCATCAGGTTGAAGCTCAGCGCCTCCTCAAAGCGGTTCTGCGAGAGCAGGGCCCCGCCCAGGTTGACCATCGGCGCGTAGGCGAGAGGCTCGCTCTCGAGCGCTTTGCGGAATCGTTCCTCGGCTTCCACGTAGCGTCCTGCCTTGTAGGAAATCGTCCCCAGTTCGTTCCAAGCCTCCGTGAATGACGGCGAGATCTCGACGGCCTTGAGCAGCTGGGCGATCCCGCCCTTCTCGTCGCCCTTGCGCAGCCGGGTCTGCGCCTTGCGCCGCGCCGCGCGAGCCTTCGCAGAGACCTTCAGGGCGGAGACCGAGACTGTCCCCTGCTGCTCCACGCGCCGCGAGCGCGCCTCGTCCGAGCGCTCCAGGTCGACTTCGACCCGGACCCGTCCGCTGTCGTCGGCGAAGGACGGGGTGACCTGAACGGTCTTGCGCGTCACGCCCCATTCAGGGTCCATCACCGTGAGCGTGTACGGGCCCGGCTCGAGCCCGCGGAAGGAAAATCCCCCGTTCCGTACCGGGACCTCGTCGTAGAAGGGGCTCTCGACTGCGGAAATCGCCGCCACGCCTCGGTTCAGTCGCGGCGCGAGAGTGCCAACGAGGGAAAGGCTCTGCGCGACGACCGGCAGGCAAGCCAGCACCGCCATCGGGCCCGCACGAAGAAACCCTGTCGTCACTGCTGCCTCAGTGTCGCACGGAGCTGAAACCGGCAGGTATGCCGTTCGGGCATATCATAGGAAGTTCGGCACGGCCGGAGGCTGGTTCGAGCGGGCAAAGATTCGTGAGCCTTGCAACATTTGCTAGGAACGCCATTGCCGACTACCGGAGCACGGCGGCCGTCCTGCCCAGTTCCAGGCAGCTTGCCCGCGCCATGGTGGAGCCCCTGCGCGGCACCCTTCCTCGCGTCGTGGTCGAGTTCGGACCCGGCACGGGTGTCATCACTCGAGAGCTGCTCGACGTGCTCGCCCCCGACGGGACGCTCCTGGCATTCGAGATCAGTCCGACGTTCGTGACCTACCTTCGAGACAGCATCGCCGATCGCCGGCTGCAGGTCGTGCCGGCAGACGCGGAAACGGCGGCGGAAGAACTTCGCCGGCGGGACATCGGGATGGTGGACGGGGTCGTTTCGTCGCTAGGGATCGGGATGATGGACTCGGCCGAGGCGGACGGCATCTTCCGTCCGCTGCTACCCGCCCTGGGGTCGGGCGGTGCCATCACGCAGTTCCAGTACGTCCATCGCATGCGCATGCATGGCGGACGCGTGGAGGCCTTCGACGTTGGTGAATTCATGGGGCGGTACTTCCATACCGTCGACTCATCCCTTGTGCTGATGAACGTGCCTCCTGCCTTCGTAATCACCTGCCGCGATCCTCGCGACGCCAACGGGACGGCGTCGAACGGCAACCCAGCCCGGAGCCTCGGCTATACTCGCAGCTAGCGGACCGGCGGCTGTATTCCACAGCTCCGGTCGCGAGTCGCAGCGTGCTCGACATCGTCCTGATCGGAATTCTGGTCGTTTCGGTCTTCGCGGCGGCGCGCAACGGCATCACCAAGGAGGCCATCCGCATCGCGTCCTTGGTCGTCGGCCTGCTCGTCGCGATGTGGGGCTACGGAGTCCTGGCCCAGCAGTTGCGGCCATGGATCGAGAGCGGCAAGGTCGCGTCCGTCGTTGCATTCGCGTCGATCTTCCTCGGTTGCCTGATCGCCGGCGCGCTGCTTGCGTATGTCCTCGCCGGCGTTTGGACAATGACAGGCCTGCGCTGGCTGGACATGGCGCTGGGGGCCGGATTCGGCATGATCCGCGGCCTGCTGATCTCGACCGTCCTAGTGCTCGGCCTCGTGGCGTTCCAGCCGGTTGCTGGCACCTCCCGGCTCGTGGCCGATTCGAAGATCGCTCCGTGGGTCATGAACGTGGCCAGGACAGCAGCCGTCATGGCGCCGAAGGGTTTGAGGGAGGCATTCGGGAAGGGAGCCGCCGAGGTCGAGGAGGAACGGGCCGCAGACTCGGCTTGATGCAAACATACGAGCAGGGCAACCCACTCGCAAGCACATGCCGGCTGCCGTGACGAGTCCGAAGGGCTCAATCCGGCGACGCCGATTCCTCCGGGCTGCGAGTGGCGCGACACTTACCGCCGCGGCAGCTTCCCGCGTGGCCGGAGCCAGCTCCCGTTTGCGGGTCGCCCTCGTCGGCTGCGGCGGCCCCGGCCGGAGCGTCGCGTCGAAAGTGGCTGCAGTCGAGGGTGTCGAGTACGCCCACTTCTGCGCCGTGTGCGACAGGCAGGCCGAGTCCGCTCGCGAAGCGCTGGCCGGAGGTAAGGGCAAGATCGGCCGGGACTGCCGGCGAGTCATCGACGACCCGAACATCGACGCGGTCCACGTCGCCACACCCGATCATTGGCACGGGCTTCCCGCCGTCGAGGCGATCCGCGCCGGAAAGCACGTCTACGTAGAGAAGCCTCTCGGCACAACGTCCTGGAAGGCAAGGCGATGCTTGCGGCCGCCGCCGAGTCGAAGGCTGTCTTCCTCACTGGTACCCAACACCGCTCCCAGCCGCATTCCTTGGAGGCCGCCGAGCTTGTTCAGGCGGGACTCTCAAGGATGTGCACTTCATGCGGGTATGGAACTACGCCAACTTGATGCCGTCCGGACCGGGCAGGAAGCCCGATACCGATCCCCCGCCGGGTCTCGACTGGGATTTCTGCCTCGGTCCCGCTCCATGGGTTCCGTTCAACGAGATGCGCTTCCTGAGGCCCCAGCGGGACTTCTACGACTGTGCCGGAGGCTGGATCACCGACTTCGGTACGCACCGGTTCGACACCGAGCATCAGATCATGGGGGCGGACCAGCCGAGCAGCGCGACTGCAGCCGGGGGGCGTTTCGCCGTGAGCGGCATGGGCGACCAGCCTGACCTGCTTCAGGTGGCGTACGAATGTCCCGGATTCGTGCTGAGCTACGAGACCTGCAGCATCAATTCCTTCGGCAGCATCGGGCGACTCACCTCCGGCAGGCCGCTGCACGGGGCCCGGGCTCCAACGAACCGGCCCAACGGCATGGCGTTCTACGGCGGCAATGGAACGTTGATCGCCGACCGGCTGGGCTACGAATTGATCCCGGAAACGGGCCCGTACGGCGGATCCCTCAGCAGTCGCGAGGCCTTCGTTGCAAGCGAGCTCAAGCGTACGCACAAGTCCGGAACCGAGCCTTCGGCTCTGCACGCACAGCATTTCGTGCGCTGCGTGCGGGAGGGGGAGACCCCCGCTCGGAAGCCGTCGCGGGGCATCGCTCCTCCCTGGTCGCGCACCTCGGTAACATTGCCTGCCGAGCGGCGCGCAAGCTGGTCTGGGATGCGGAACGGGAGGATTTCCTCAACGACCCGGCGGCCTCTCGGATGCTTGGCCGCAAGGCCCGCAAGCCGTGGGACGCGATCAGCCTCTAGCGGTCGGTCCCGACCCTGGGGGAAACCCCGGCTCCGTCTGGAGCGTCTCTCGAAATAGGATGAGGCTTGTTGCACGATCGCTGGCGGTGCTGCTGGGAATGGCCCATCTCGGGGCCCAGGAAGCTGATATCGGAGCATTGGGCGAGGAGCCGACATTCACGCTCGACGTAAAGGTCGTCAATGTCCTAGCGACCGTCAAGGACCGCAACGGACGCCTCCTCAGCGACCTCTCAAAGGACGAGTTCATCCTGTCGGAAGATGGCGTCCGCCAGGACATCCAGTACTTCGCGCATCAGACGGATCTGCCGCTGACGATTGGCCTGCTCATTGACACCAGCGGGAGTCAGCAAATGCTGATTCCGGACGAGCGCCGGGCCGGGATGCTCTTCTTCCAGTCGATTCTCCGCCCCAAGACGGATCTAGCCTTCCTGATGAGCTTTGACCGCAATGTGGAGCTCCTGCAGGACTACACGGACTCGCTCCGCCTGCTGGAGCGGGGCCTCGGCGAACTGGAAGTGGAAGTGCCGTCGGGCGGATTCCATCCGAATCCGACCGGCAGCAAGAAGCAGACCAGCACGGCCTTGCACGACGCGCTGTACCTCGCGGCGGACGAGATGTTCCGCAACCAGGTCGGGCGCAAGGCCGTGGTGATCATATCCGACGGCGTCGACTTCGGCAGCAAGGTCAAGCTTCGAACCGCGATCGAGGCCGCGCAGCGGGCCGATATCGTGGTTTACACGATCGAGTACTTCGACCGGAGTTTCCACGGCCTGATGAGCTTCGGATCAGGCGGCGGGACGCTCAAGAGGATGTCGGAGCAGACAGGCGGAACCTTCTTCAGGGTTTCGCGAGGGAACCGGCTCGCCGACATCTTCCGCAAGATCGAGGACGAGATGCGGAGCCAGTACAGCATTGGATACAGCCCGAAACGTGGACTCGACCGGGCAGGATTCCGGAAGATCACACTCAAGAGCGCCCGCAAGGGAGTGAAGGTGCAGGCCCGTGACGGGTACTACACCGACGCGATCTGACGGGATCGAGGCTCTACAGGCTTCGGACGCCGAGGCCCACGACATCGTCCACTCGCATCGCTTCCTTGACGACAAACGGCTCGCCATACTCCGCGTCGATCAGGGCCCCGTAGGTGCGCGCCGCGGTGCGCAGCCGCTCGGCGACATCTGCCTCCCCCGGAAACAGTCCCGAGGCCTGGTTCTGATCTGCGTACTGGGACCGGTAGCTCATTAGGGATTCCATGCGGCGCTCGAACTGCGCCGAAACATCCACGACGAAGCTGGGGCGAACGTCCGCATAGATCGAGGCGTAGAGAATCTTCCGAGGGCGGTGCGGGTCCCCGTCGATCTCCAGTTTCCTCAGGCCAGCCAGGAAGCAGGCCTCGTATCCGATCTCGGAGCACCGCGCATGATCCGGGTGGCGGGCTTCCCAGTACGGTAGGATCACCACCGACGGCCGGTAGGCGCGGATCGATGCCGCAACCCGCTCTCGGGCCTCGAGAGTGTTTTCGAGCCGGGCGTCCGGCAGGCCTGCGTTGCTGCGTGCCGACACCTGCAGGATCCGCGCGGCCTGCTCCGCCTCTTCCAAGCGCTGCCGAGGAGTTCCCCGGCTTCCCATCTCGCCGGCTGTCAGGTCCAGGATGGCCGTGCGGTAGCCCCGCTCGGCCATCTTGAGCAGGGTGCCTCCGCAGGTCTGCTCGATGTCGTCCGGATGAGCCGCGATGGCTAGGACGTGGACTGCGTCGCCCCGTTCCATCGACTGCCGTCCGGATCGAAGCCGTGACCCGCGTGGTGCAGGAACACGTCTTCCAGGCTGGGTCTCGACACCTTGACGGACGCGATCCGGCTTCCGAATCTCTCCATCAGGCGGGCTGCCCATTTCGATCCCTCTGCATGCTCGAAACGGATCTTGCTTCCGCTGACTCGAGCATCGTCCACCGAGTACTCCGCTGCCAGGGCCTCGGCGACTGCTGCCGGGGAGGCTGACTCGAGAGTGACCACCTCGCCGCCGATCTCCGCCTTCAGCGCGTCCGGGGACCCTTCCCGGATCAGCCGGCCACGGTCGAGAATCGCGAGACGGTCGCATCCGTCGGCTTCGTCCAGCAGGTGAGTCGTGAGCAGCACCGTCACGCCTTCCGAGCCCCGCAATTCCTCCAGGTACCGCCAGAAGGACAGGCGCGCCCGGGGGTCGACGCCCGTGCTCGGTTCGTCAAGGAGGAGCAGGCGCGGTCCGTGCAGCAAGCCCTTGGCCAGGTCTGCCCGGCGGCGCAATCCGCCCGACAGCTTGTCGACCCTGTCCTTGCGCCGCTCGCCCAGTCCGACCTTCTCGAGAAGCTCTCCGATCCGCGCGGAGAGGGAGGCTCCCCACAGACCGTGCATGTGGCCTTGGTGGGCCAGGTTCTCCTCGACCGTGAGCCGCCGATCGAGGCTCTGCGACTGGAACACGATGCCGACCTGCTTCCGCGCCTCGACCGGCTCCTTCGCGACGTCGATCCCGAAGAGCCTGGCGAAGCCGCCGGCCGGGACGAGCAGCGTGGAAAGGATCCGGAACAGAGTTGTCTTGCCGCTCCCGTTGGGGCCGAGCAGGCCGAAGATCGAACCGTGCGGCACCTGGAAGCTGACGTCATCCAGAGCGCGGGACCTGCCGTAACTATACGAGCATCCAGAAACTTCCACTGCGGGTGTCTCTTGCATGGACCTCGCCGACCTCTCGACGGTAGCACAGGCCTTCCGGCACCCTGGCCGGGCGGCCGCTCCGGGTCAGGCTGGGCCAGGAGGCTGCCCTACGCCGTCTCGCGCAGCGTCTGCAGCACCCCCTTGATGTAGCCGAAGCCGTAGGCGAAACCCTGCCGTCCATTGGGGTCGTCCGGGTGCTGCGGCACATGGTCGGGCATGAGCATGTAGGGATAGTCGACTTCCCAGAGCGTGCGGGCGACCTCGACCATGTTCATGTCGCCCTCGTCCGGGTAGACTTCCTGGAAGCTGTCGCGCCTGCCCCGGATATTGCGGAAGTGGATGTTGAAGATCTTCTTCTCTCCGCCGATGCGCCGGATCACGCTGTGGATTTCGGTCGCGGGGTCCTGGAGCATCTCGGCCGTCGTGCCGAGGCAGAGGTTGAAGCCATGATACGGGCTTTCCTGAATGCTCATGAACTTGTACAGGCCTTCCGGCGTCCCCAAGACCCTTGCGACGCCTTGGTAGCCCTCGGGCGGTACACCCGGGTCATGGGGGTGGCAGGCGGCACGGACCTTGTACTCGTCCGCCACGGGGATCACCCGGTCCAGGAAGTAGGTGATGCGCTCCCAGGCCTCCTCCTCGTTGACCTGCCCGGCCCGGGTCAGCGGCGGGTCGGGAATTGCCTCCGAGAGCCTCCAGGTCGAATAGGTCGAGCCTCCGCGTCCCGGAGTCCTCTCCGTGCGCAGCACGCCGAGAATGCTCATGTTGTACTTGAACGCCGGAATGCCCGTTTCGGCGCAGGCCTCGATCATCTTGTGGATATCCTCGATATCCTTTTCGCGCTCCGGCGACTGCCCGAGCATGATGGCCCCCCGGCTCTCCCTGTCGATGTGGGAGGACGCCAGGAACGGCAGCGCGACCATGTCGAGCGCGACGCCTTCGGACTCGCAGAGCTCGCGCGCTTTCTCCAGATCCTCGCGAAGCCAGTGACCCCGCTCCCCGGGATCGGGCGGATACCCGCAGCAATGGTTGACTCCGTGCCGCTTCAGGAACTGCAGGATCTCGACGTTGGTCGGGCTCCGCTGGGCTCCGACATGCATTCTCATCTCCGAGCGAGCGGCTGTTGGACCGACCGTTTCAGTGGCGCACGAGGCTGCGGCGGCCCCGACAGCCGCGGATGTGACGAACGTTCTTCGATTCACTTGGTCGCTCCGGCCCGGAGGCCCCGGGGCGGTCGCGGCCTCCGAGGCGTTGCGACCGCTTGCCGAGCTCGACAGGTTCGCGCTACATCGTACTCCACGGCGTCAGTCCAGGCGTCGAGCGGGGCTCGCCCGTCCACCTGCGCAAGCGCAATCAAACGCGGTGCCGCCAGTGCCTTGCCCGGAGTGGGTGCGCGCAGCGCGCCCGAGGCGTGTCGACCCAGGAGGTCACAATAGAAGAAGATGATCCTCGTCGTGGACAACTACGATTCGTTCACCTTCAACCTCGTGCAGTTTCTCGGCGAGCTCGGGGCCTCGATGACGGTCAAGCGGAACGACGAGATCACGGTCGACGACGTGCGCGCGATGAATCCCGACCGGATCGTCGTATCGCCCGGGCCGTGCACGCCCCGAGAGGCCGGCATTTGCGTTGACCTCATCAGGGAGATGGCCGGCAAGGTGCCAATCCTCGGCGTGTGCCTCGGCCATCAGTCCATCGGGGAGGCGTTCGGCGGCAAGGTGGTCCGGGCACCGTATCTGATGCACGGCAAGACCAGCCTGATCCGGCATGACGGGCGGACCGTCTTTCAGGGCTTGTCGCAGGACTTCGTGGCTACGAGATACCACTCCCTCGTCGTCGACCGCGAGTCGCTTCCCCGAGACTTGGAAGTTTCGGCCTGGACGCAGGACGGGATCATCATGGGGCTCCGCCACAAGTCACATCCAGTGGAGGGCGTGCAGTTCCATCCCGAGTCGATCCTGACCGAGACCGGCAAGGCACTGCTTGGCAATTTCCTGCGCAACTGAAGCCTGCTAACCGCGAATCCAAGTCCTAGGATTCCTCCGCGATTCGAGGCCCCATGACCCAAGCCGCGCCCGATCCCCCGTTGCTGGATTTCCGCAACATCACCGTCTATCGTGGCGAAACGCTCGCACTTGACGGGATCTCGCTGTCCATTCCCTGTGGCCAGCACCTGGCCATCATCGGGCCGAACGGGTCGGGCAAGTCGACCCTGATTCGAACGATGATGCGATACGACCATCCCGTGCGGCGCTACCGTCCCGTCATGAAGCTCTTCGGACGCTCGGACTGGCATGTCCACGACATGCGCAAGCTGATCGGGGTTGTGTCGAACGAGATGGTCCAGGCCTGCTCCAAGAGCGCTACGGGCCGGAGCGTCGTGCTGTCCGGCTACTACTCCAGCTTCGAGCTGTGGCCACAGCACCCGGTAACCGAGGCCATGGAGGCCCGGGGCCGGGAGGTACTGCGTCTGATGAACGCTCGGCACCTTCTTGACAAGCCCGTGAACGCGATGTCGACAGGCGAGGCCAAGCGCGTGGTAATCGGGCGCGCGCTCGTCAACGAGCCGCGGGCCCTGCTGCTCGACGAGCCCTCCAACGGTCTCGACATCCGGGCGGCTCTGGAGCTCCGAGAGACTCTTCGCAGGATCGCCTCCCTGGGCACGAGCCTGATCTATGTCACCCACCACCTGCCTGACATCGTCCCGGAAGTCACTCGCGTGATCCTTCTCAACCACGGCCGCATTCACGCTGACGGCCCGAAGGAGCGGCTCTTGGCCACCGAGACGCTGTCGCAGGTCTATGGCATGCCCATCGAGGTCGACTGCAAGGACGGGTACTACAGCTGCTGGGCCTGACGGCCCTTCGCGCCGCCGAAATGGTCCCGAATTGCCTCCGCCCGCTGCTTGCCCACCGCAGCGGCGAGATCCTCGAACCGGCAGTCCCGGACGCCGGCCACGCTGCCGAACGTGCGCAGCAGCTTGCGGGCGGTGGCTTCGCCCACGCCACGGACGTCCAGCAGCTCCGAGTGCAGGCTGCGCTTCGACCGTCGCTGCCGGTGGAACGTGATGGCGAACCGGTGGGCCTCGTCGCGGATCTGCTGGATCGCGTGCAGGACCGGATTGAACCGGTCCAGCCGGATCGGATCGTCTTCCTGGCCGAACACGTATAGCGTCTCCTCGCGCTTCGCGATCGCTGCCAGCGGCTGTGCCGCGGCTCCCAGTTCCTCGAGAGCCTCGGCGGCGGCGTGAAGCTGGCCGATGCCCCCGTCGACAAGCACGAACGAAGGGAACGGCTTTCCCTCGGCCTTCAGGCGCCGGTAGCGGCGACCGACGACCTCCCTCATGGCCGCGAAGTCGTCGTTGGCCTGCCGGCTCACGATGTACTTGCGGTATTCGCCCTTCTTCATCCTGCCGTCGTCCCACACCACCATCGAGGCCACGACCTCGATCCCTTGGGTGTGCGAGATATCAAAACACTCGATCCGCGTGCTCGGGGTTGACCCGTCCTCGGAAGGAGGCAGGCTCAGCGCCTCTCGCCAGGCATCGGCGGTCTGCGCGGGGGTTGGCTTCCGCACGCGGAACCGCTGCTCGAAGCAGTTCCGGGCGTTGGTGGTGACAAGGTCCAGCAGGGCCTTGTGCGAGCCCCGCTGGGGAACCGCGATGCCGACCTTCGACCCTCGCCGTTCCGCCAGCAGTTCGGCCAGTGCAGCCATTCCCTCGAATTCCGACGGAACCCTCACCAGCGAGGGCACGTGCCGCTGGCCGAGGTACACCTGGGGCAGCAGGCTGGCAAGGAACTCGGAAGGCTCGAAGCCCTTGACGTCCTCCCAGTAGAGTTCGCGACGGTCGACGACCCTTCCGTTGCGCACGTGGAATATGTTGGCGGCGACCAGAGGGGGTTCCGCGTGCAGTCCGAACACATCGATGTCGCGGCCCTCGGCCGCCGCCATGCGCTGGCGCTCGGTGATTTCCTCGACCGTCGTGACGAGGTCGCGCAGGCCCGCGGCCTTCTCGAACTGCAGTGCCTCCGAGGCCTGGACCATGCGCTGCCTGAGGTCCTTGACGAGCTCTCGCCGGCGCCCACCCAGAAACGCCCTCACGTCGCCCGCTGCCCGTGCATAGGTCTCATCGGGAACCAGTCCCTGGACGCACGGGCCCCAGCAGCGGTGGATGTGATACTCCAGGCAGGGCCGCGGGTGATACCTGGTCAGGTCGATCCGGCACGAAGGCACCTTGAAGTGCTTGTGTATGAAATGCACCAGGCGATGAGCCAGATTGCCCGGGAAATAGGGCCCGAAGTAGGTTGAGCCGTCCTTCTTGAGGCGCCTTGTCACGTAGACACGCGGATACCTTTCGCGAGTCAGCTTGATGTACGGATAGGTCTTGTCGTCTCGAAGTAGAACGTTGTATTTCGGCTGATGCTGCTTGATCAGGTTGTTTTCGAGTGCCAGCGCTTCCTTTTCGTTGTGCACGAGGATGCTGCCAAGCGAGGCCGACTCGAATAGCAGGCCGCCGCGCTTGGCATCGGCCAGCGCCTCGCTCGAAAAGTAGTTGCGGATCCGGTCACGCAGGCTCTTGGCCTTGCCAATGTAGAGAACTCGGCCGTCCGCACCGAGAAACTGGTACACGCCCGGCGAGGCGGGCATCTCCCAGGCTGCTTCCCGCAAGCTTTCCCAGTGCGGCGGTAGGGGCATGACCTCCGGACCGCGGGACGGACGCGGCCCACGGGCCCAGTATAGGAACCGCCAGTTTCCCATCGCGATCGGAACGCGGCCGGCAGTCCCTTCCGGTCCGGCAATCAGGCGCTGCATGGCGGCTCCTTCGGGTCCGCCGCCTGGCCCCTCCAGGCCGGGGACCGGGGGAGCCCGGATCCGGCCTGCAGTAGAATGGGGTTGCCCCGGGGGCGATTCTGGGGTCAGCGTGCAATCGGTGACCGCTGAGATTGACCACGAGCCTGATTGAGACGACCCAAGGCGAGCCGGACGAGCGGGCCGTTGCCGTCGCCGCGGAAGCAGTCCGGGACGGGGAAGTCGTGGCGATCCCCAGTGACGCGCTCTATGTCCTGGTAGCGGATCCCTTCAATCTGAACGCCGTCGCAAAGGTCTACGAGGCCAAGCGGCGGGAAGTGCACCGCTCCCTTCCCCTCCTTGTCGATGGCATCCCGATGGCCGAGGACTACGCGTCGGGCCTCTCCTCCAGCTTCTACTTGCTGACACGGAAGTTCTGGCCCGGCCTCTTGACCATCATCGTCCCGGCCTCGTTCAAGATTCCGCTGCGCGTGACGGGGAACACGGGACGTCTCGCCATGCGCAGTTCGTCGTCGCCGCTCGCGAGGAGCCTCATCGAGCGCCTGGGCACACCGCTGATCGCCACGAGCGCCAACGTCTCGGGCCGGCCTACTTGCCGGAGCGGGTTCGAAGTGCTCGGCACCATGGACGGACACATCCGCTTGATCATGGACGGCGGCGTCATCTCGGGACCGGCCGCCACGACCGTTGACATCACCCCTCCGCAATGGCGCGTCATCAAGCAGGGCGGCGTCTCCCGCCAAGACATCGACGCCTGCCTCGCCGCCTAGCCGGCACGCGGGGCGTTCATCCGCCCGAGCAAGCTGGGAACGCGGCGAGCGGCGAAATCGCCACCGGGGAGTTCGGACCGCACGGCTCCACCTGCGGACCTCCCGGAATTATTTGACACACTGTTGCAACTTGTGGTAGTTTTTTGAGGTCGATCCCCGCGAACGCGGTGGCTTCTCGTTGCTAGAATTCGCTTTGCGATGCCGTATTTGCTGTATATTTCCGCTCGCCTTGCAGGATACTTGCAAGCCAGCGGATATGCGCGGAGTTTGCAACAGTGCTGCGATCCGTGCGATCGACCCTTTCCGGCTGCGAGCCGGCGACTTTCCCGATAACTTGGAGGAACGCCATGCATTGCAAATCTGCACTGCTAGCCCAATACGACGGATTCGGTTCCGTCGCCCGTTGCAGTCACGGGTTTGTCCACGTTCAGCTGGGGCTGACCACGCTGACACTTTCCGAGGCCCAGTACCAGCGCTTCGTCGCGCTCCTGGCCGACAGCGCTGCGAATTTCGAGATGGAGCGCCACTCGGGAACGGAACTCGGCTCCGAAACGTATGATCAGCCGGGAAGCGAGAACGGTGATGCAGAGTACCCGGACATGCGTCCGAACTGATTCCCTGCGGTCTGAGAGTGCCCGTCCCGGCACTCGTTCCGCGAATGGCTCTCAAGGCGCGCACCGGCACGGCTCGAACAGGGCCGCGACCAGTTTCCGATCCCGCTCCGGTCTGGCACGCCGCTCGTTTCTCGGAGCCGTCGCCGCCCAGGGCGCAGCGTGGGCTGCGCCCTGGACCGAATTCCTGGGCAACGGCTCTTTGTCGCTGGCGGGCGGCGAGGCGATCCCGAGCGAGTGGACCGACACGCGCAACGTCACCTGGAGGTCGGTGGTGCCAGGGTACGGCCAATCCAGCCCCGTCACCGGGCGAGGCAAGGCGTTCGCGACCGGTGTCGAGGGTCCCAGCAAGGAGACCTTGCTTGTGACGGCGTTCGACTTGGAGTCCGGCGAGGCGATCTGGACCCACCGGTCGCCATCCAGCCAGCGGATCAAGGAGTCCGATATGGTCAGCAAGGCCGCCCCGACGCCTGCTGCCGATGACCAAGCTGTCTACGCATTCTTCGAGACCGGGAATCTGCTGGCAGTTGGTCAGGATGGAACCCGGCTTTGGCAGCGCAGCCTGACCGAGGAGTTCGGGGAGTTCGGCGGCCGCCACGGGATCGGCAGCTCCCTCCGTCTTTGCCGGGCGGGGGTCCTGGCGCTAGTTGCGCACGACCGGCCGTCGTACCTGGTCTGCTTTGACCGCGAAGACGGCCGGACCGTCTGGAAACGGGACCGACCGGAAGGCGTGTCGTGGAGCACCCCAACCGTTGTCCGCCATGCGGGGCGGGAGATCGCCCTGGTGAGCGCCGGGGATTCGGTCGAGGCCTATGACACCGAGGACGGATCTCCGCTTTGGACGCTGGACGGACTGCAGGGCGCCTTTATCGCGTCGCCGACGCCGGTGGCCGGTGGGGCAATTGTCGGCTCCAGCAGCAAGGGACACAACGTAGCGATCCGATTCGGCTCCAGCGCGAGCGAGATCCCGACCGTCGCGTGGCGGGCCGAGGAGGCCTCCTCGTACTTCAGCTCCCCCCTCGCTCATCGCGGCAAGATCTACATGGTCAACAAGGCCGGCGTGGCGTTCTGCCTGCGCGGGGATACCGGGAAAGGCGTCTGGCATTCCCGTCTGGAGGGCCAGTGCTGGGCGTCTTCCATCGGCTGCGGCGAGCGCGTCTATTTCTTCGGCGTCGACGGATTGACGGAAGTCGTGTCTGCGGGCGACGAGTTCGTGCGGGTCTCGGCGAACCGGTTGTCTGTCGAAGGCCGTCTCTACGGAACAGCGGTCGTCGACAGGGGCCTATTGCTTCGATACGGCCGGGAACTCGTCCGCATCGGTTCCGCCTGACCGTCCGAAACACGCTCTCGCAGCGCTCGGATGAACCTATAATTGGGATTCGCCACTGACCCGCCGCCCGGCGGGCGACAGGAGGATTGTCATGGGAGATTATGCGCACCCCGAGGTGCTAGTCAGCACGGATTGGGTCGCGGAGCATTCCGCGGATCCGGGCGTCCGGATCGTGGAGGTCGATGTCAACACTGCCTCGTACGATGAGGGCCATGTCCCGGGTGCCGTTGGCTGGGCGTGGGACAGCCAGCTTTGCGACACGGTGCGTCGTGACATCGTTTCGAAGGAGGCGTTTGAGTCCCTGATGTCCGCAAGCGGTATCAGCCCGAACACAACCGTCGTTCTCTACGGCGACAACAACAATTGGTTCGCTGCGTGGGCCTTCTGGCAGCTGAAGATCTACGGCCACGAGGACGTGCGCCTGATGAACGGCGGCCGGGTCAAGTGGCTGGCAGAGGGCCGGGACCTGTCGGCGAAGGCGCCCAGCCTCGCCAGCGCCGGCTACGCCGCTGCCGATCCGGATTTCTCCCTCCGTGCCTATCTGCCCGAGGTCAGCGCGGCCGTCGAAGCGGGGACCGTGGAACTCGTGGACGTGCGCAGCCCGGCCGAATTCACCGGCGAGATCCTGTCCCCTCCCGGCCTGCCCGAAACCTGCCAGCGCGGGGGCCATATTCCCGGCGCCAGCAACATCCCCTGGGGCAAGGCATGTAACGAAGACGGGACCTTCAAGAGCGAGCAAGACCTGCGTGCGCTCTACGGCGCTGCAGGGATTACCGGCAGCAAGCCTGTCATCGCCTACTGCCGGATCGGCGAGCGGTCCAGCCACTCCTGGTTCGTGCTGAAGTACTTGCTCGGTCTGGACGGCGTGACCAACTACGATGGCTCGTGGACCGAGTGGGGCAACCTGGTTGGAGCGCCGGTCGCTAGGGGCGCATGAGAGCCGAGCTCTATACCGTCCGCACCATGGAACTCTCGGGCTGGCCCGTGAGAATCACGACGTACCGCATCGGCTCCGTCTGGCATGCCAAGGCGGACAACGTCTCGCCTGGCGCGAATGTTGCCCGTGCGCAGGCCGGTACGCGCGACGAAGCCGAGTCTGAAGTCCTAGGCAAGGCGCGGGTACGACTCGCCGCCACGCGGCGGGTCTCCTGAACGGGAGCCCATGCGAGTTCAGGTCTTCGCCGATATCCACGGGGACATTCCGAGCCTGCGCAAGGCCGTGGCCATCGATGCTGACATCTATGTGGCCGCCGGCGATCTCGTGACCTGGCCGGCTCCTCTCGATCCCTGCGCCGAGGCTCTCGCGCACCTGGGGGAGCGTCTCTGGGTGATGCCGGGAAACAACGAGACCGTGACGCAGGTGGAGGAGTTCTGTGCCCGTCACGGATTTCGCAACTTCCACGCAAGGGCCATCGAGATCGGCAGCATGCACTTCGTCGGACTCGGCTACTCCAATCCCACGCCCTTCGACACTCCAGGGGAATACGCCGAGGACGAGCTGGCGCAGCGCCTTGCGGGCTTCGCCAGCTTGCAGCCACAGGTCCTGATCTGCCACGCCCCGCCGAAAGACACGGAACTGGACGAGGCTGCTCCCGGGCTTCACTTCGGCAGCTCTGCAGTGCGGGACTACATCGACAGGTACGAGCCTGCCTACTGCTTCTGCGGGCATATCCACGAAGGCGCCGGGCGAGTCGTCCGTCTGGGGCAGACGCTGGCCGCGAACGTCGGCAAGCAGGGCTACCTGCTGGAGCTCTGAGCCGCCCGCCCCGGGGCTGGGGCGCAGGGAATCCCGTAGAATGGAAGGTCAAGGTTGGCCTCGGCGAGGCCCTTGCAAGCAGTTTGCATGCCCGTTCAGCCCCCAGGGGCAGCCGTCGCGATGCCGGTGGCCGCCGATGCGTCCGCCCCGTCCCCCAAGTTCTGGCTGTGCGCCGGAACCTTGTGGCTGCGTGAACTGAGGGGATTCTACCGCCAGCCCAGCCGGATCATCGGCAGCCTGTCGACACCGATCCTGTTCTGGCTCGTTCTCGGCTCCGGATTCGGATCCTCACTGCTCGCCGAATCAGGCGGCTACGCGCGCTTTTTCTTTCCCGGAACGGTCATGCTGGCCGTCCTGTTCACGTCGATCTTTGCCAATATCTCCCTGATCGAGGATCGGCGGGAGGGATTTCTCCTGGGAGTGCTGGTCGCGCCCGTGTCGCGCCTTTCGTTGGTCCTGGGAAAGGTTCTTGGCTGCACGACGCTAGGGGCCATCCAAGGGGCCCTGCTGCTGCCGCTCGCTCCCCTGGCGGGCCTGACAGTCGATCTGTCATCGCTTCCCGCGGTATTCGCAGTCCTCTTTCTCACGGCGTTCGGGCTGACCGCGCTCGGCTTCTTCGCGGCCTGGTGGCTCGGCTCGGTGCAGGGGTTCCATTCGATCATGAACCTGCTGCTGATGCCGATGTGGCTGATGTCGGGAGGTGTCTTCCCGATGGACGGCTCCTTGGCTTGGGTTCGCTGGCTGACCGCGGCGAATCCCCTCGCCTACGGCGTCGCGGAGCTGCGCCGACTGCTGGACGGGACGGTACCGGGACTCTCTCCGTCCTCGGCCACGTGCTGGCTCGTGCTGGGCGTTTTCGGGGCAGCGATGCTCATCGGAGCGTGGTACCGGGCATCCAGGACCGAGGCCGCGCACCTCGCCTAATCGCCAGGCCGGCTGGTCGAGGCACGCTGTCATGGAATTCTCGGACCTGCCCATGCTGAACGCGTGCCTGAACCTGGTGGCGACGGCCTTCCTCGCAGCCGGGTACACCTGGATCCGCCGTGGCGACATGCGGCGTCACAGGGCCAGCATGGTTTGCGCTTGCGCCGCGTCCGCGGCGTTCCTGACGAGCTATCTCGTCTATCACTGGCAGGTGGGATCCGTCCCCTACACTGGCCAGGGCTGGATCCGGCCTGTGTACTTCGCCATCCTGATCAGTCACATTGTCCTCGCCACCGTGATCGTCCCGCTTGTAGCCCTCACGCTGCTCCGTGCTGCTCGAGGGAATTTCGAGCGGCACCGCAGGATCGCCCGGTGGACCTGGCCGCTCTGGATGTACGTGTCGGTGACTGGCGTGGTCATCTACTTGATGCTGTATCACGGATAGGCCGCCTTGCTGTCCAAACTCGGCACTCTGGCTCCCTACCTCCTGCGCTACCGCTGGCGCTATTCCGGCGGCTTCACGGCCCTTGTGTTCCGCGGGCTGCTCGCGACGGCCCTCCCGTACCTACTAGGCCAGGCGATTGACGCGCTGGCGGACGGCCGCCAGGCCGATGCAGAGCGGCTCGTGGCGATGCTTCTTGCCGTGGCGGCCTGCAAGGGGATCGCCCAGTACGCCATGCGCTGGACCCTGATCACGATCTCTCGCGACATCGAGTACGACCTGCGCAACGACCTGAGCGCGCATCTGGTCCGCCTGGACCGGCGATTCTACGAGCGATACCGGATCGGCGACCTGATGGCGCGGGCGACGAACGACCTCTCGCAGGTGCGATCGCTGCTTGGGCCTGGGCTCATGTATTCGGCCGAGATCGGCGTGGTCTTCCTGTCCGTTCTCACGGTCATGGCGCTGACGGACTGGGTCCTGACCTTGCTCGTCTTCGCGCCGATGCCCCTGATTTCGCTCGCCGTCGGCTACTTCGGACGCCGGACCCACGAGCAGTTCCAGAGAGTGCAGGCGTGCTTTTCCGGCATCAGCACGCGCGTCCAGGAGCACCTGTCCGGATTGCGGATGCTGCGGGCGTACGGGCAGCTGCACCAGGAGCAGCGGCGCTTCGGACGGTCGAACGACGAGTACTTCGATGCGAGCCTGGGTCTCGTCCGTATCTGGCGCAGGTTCTACCCGCTGCTTGAGTTCCTGGTCGGAATCACAGGCATTTCCGTGCTCGGCTTCGGAGGCTGGCGCGTACTCCAGGGCGACATTACCATCGGCACGTTCACGATGTTCCTCTACTTCCTGGTGATGCTCACTTGGCCCATGGCTGGCATGGGCGTGGTCGTGAACATCACCCAGAGAGGGGTCGCTTCGCTGGGCCGCCTTGACGAGCTGCTCCGGCAGAGGCCCGCGATCGCCGACAACGCCGGAACTCTGTGGAGCTTCCAGCATGTTCGTGGGCATATCGACTGGCACAACGTCACCGTCCAGTACCCGAATGCGTCCGTTCCGGCCTTGAACCGGGTCAGGCTGGATGTCAACGACGGCGAGTCGCTCGCGCTGATCGGACCCGTCGGAAGCGGCAAGTCCACGCTTGCAAATCTGGTTCCGAGACTCATGGATCCCCTCGAGGGACAGGTCTTCGTGGACGGCATCGACGCGCGCCGGCTGCCGTTGGAGGTGCTCCGCCGCTGCATCGGCCACGTTCCGCAAGAGACATTCCTGTTCAGCCGGACCATTGCCGAGAACATCCGGATGGGCAATCCCGACGCAGGGCCTGCCGAGATCCGGGATGCGGCACGTGCCGCCATGCTCGAGTCCGAGGCGGACAGCTTTCCGGACGGGCTCGACACGCTGGTCGGCGAGCGGGGGATTACCCTCTCGGGAGGGCAGAAGCAGCGGGTGGCCGTGGCGCGTGCCCTGCTGAGGAATCCCAGCATCGTCATTCTCGACGATGCGACATCCAGCCTGGACGCCGAGACCGAACACGAGCTCTTGCGGCGCGTTCGAGCCGGAATGCGCAACCGCACGCTCGTCATCGTCACCCACCGCGTCTCGTCCGCGCGGCTTGCGGACCGCATCGCCGTCCTCGACAAGGGGGCTCTGGTTGATACGGGAACGCACGACGAGCTGATCAGCAGGGGCGGCTTGTATGCAAGGATGCACGAGCGGCAGCGGCTCGAGGAGGAACTGTCCCGGAGATGAGCACGGGAAGATCCATCGGGCGCGACCTAGCGCGGGAAGATGTTTCGTCGGCCGTCATCTACGACGCCGCGCTGCTCAGGCGCTTGTGGCAGTACCTGCGACCCTACGCTGGCCTCGCGATCGCTTCCCTGGCCCTGCTGATGCTGAATTCCGCGCTCGGCGTGTCCTGGCCGCTGTTGACGCAGGTCGCGGTCGACCGGTATCTGAAGCCCGACCCTGCGGCCGGCACGTTTCTGGATCCATTCCTTCCAGGCGAGCCCCTCGAGGGAATTCTGTGGATCCTGGCGGCCTACCTGGCGGTGCTGGTGCTCTCGTCACTGACGCGGGCTGCTCAGATCCACACGATGAACTCCACCGGCCAGAGAGTGATGCGCGACATCCGGACGGAGATCTTCGCGCATCTGCAGAAGCTGCCCGTGCGCTATTTCGACAGGACACCGAGCGGCCGGCTCGTCACTCGGGCGACGAGCGACGTGGACGTGCTGAACGAATTGTTCACTTCTGGGCTCGTCGCCGTCGCCGGCGACATTCTCACCCTCGTCTGCGCCTTCGGGGCCATGCTGTATCTCAGCCCCAGATTGACGCTCGTGTACCTCGCGGTCGCACCGCTGGTCATGACGGTCAGCTTCGTGTTCCGGAGGTTTGCCCGGAGCAGCTTCCGAGACGTGCGGCTGGCCGTTGCAAGGCTTGCATCTTTCCTGCAGGAGTGCTTCGCCGGAATTTCGGAGGTGCAGCTGTTCAACCACGAACGGCAGGCGTTGAAGCACTTCGACGCGATCAACGACGACCATCGCACGGCGAACTACCGTGCCGTCCGGGCGCACGCGGTGTTCTTCCCGGTCATCGACTGGCTCAACTACCTCGGGCTCGCGCTGCTCATCGTGTTTGGCGGCGCCTGGGTCGTCGACGACACTCTGTCGCTCGGCATTCTGCTGGCCTTTCTCCAGTACGGGACGCGCGTCTTTCGTCCGATCCAGGACTTGGCCGAGAAGTACAACGTCCTCCAGGCCGCGATGGCCGGAGCCGAGCGGATCTTCGAGCTGCTCGACACCAAGGTGCCCGAGCCGACGCGCTCCGGCGAGCCATGCAGGGATCTCGATGCCCCGAGCGTCGAATTCCGCAACGTGTGGTTCGCGTACAAGGACGAGGAATGGGTGCTCGAGAACGTCAGTTTCGAGGTCAAACCCGGGGAGACTCTGGCGGTGGTGGGGCACACCGGGGCGGGGAAGAGCACGCTTGTCAACTTGCTGCTGCGCTTCTACGAGATCCAGCGGGGAACCATCCTCGTGGGTGGAAAGGACATCCGGGACTGGGAGCCGGAGGCGTTGCGCGAGCAGTTCGGCGTGGTGCTGCAAGACCCCTGCCTGTTTTCCGGCACGATCAGCGAGAACATCGGCCTTGGCGACGAGGCCGCGTCGTTCCCGGCTATACGGCGCGCGGCCGAGAACGCGCATCTGGCCGGCCACATCGAGTCCCTTCCCCGGCAGTACGGGGAACAGGTCCTGGAGCGCGGGGCCGGCCTCTCTTCCGGACAGAAGCAGCTCGTGGCGTTCGCTCGCGCCTTGGTACACCGGCGCCCGTTCCTCGTCCTGGACGAAGCCACGTCGAGCGTCGATCCCGACACCGAGCGAAACATCCGTGACACGCTCTCGAAGCTGCTCGTCGGGCGGACCTCCATCGTAATCGCGCACCGGCTGTCGACGATTCGCCGAGCCCGGCGAATCCTGGTCCTACACAGGGGACGCGTGGCGGAATCGGGAACCCACGAGGATCTGCTCGCGAAGGAGGGCATCTATGCCCGGCTGCATCAGCTGCAGTCTCTTGCGGAGGCGCTCTCGACCCCTTGAGCGGGAGAGAGGCTCGCCGGGCAGCCCTCCCTTCGGTCCGGGCGGGTGAGGGCCCCGACCGCTGCCCGGGAACCGATAATGGGGTCAGCCGGCCCCCGCCGATGAAAGTCGCACTCGTCATCCCTGCCTTGAACGAGGAAGCCTCGATCGGCCCGCTTCTCGAGCGCGTGCCAGAGGGCCTCTTCGCGACAGTGGTCGTTGGGGACAACGGCTCCACGGACCGCACGGCCCTGGAAGCCCGTGCAAGGGGAGCGATCGTCGCCTTGGAACCCCGGCGAGGTTACGGCGGCGCCTGCCTTCGCGCTCTGGAGGCCGTCCCTGGCGACGCTGACGTGGTTGTATTCATGGACGGGGACGGGAGCGACGACCCACGCGAAGCCGAGCGGCTGCTGCGGCCCATCCGCGAAGGGGTTGCCGACCTCGTGATCGGCTCCCGTGTCCTCGGCAGGGAGGAGACTGGTGCCCTTCACTCGCACCAGCGTCTCGGCAACCGGATTGCGACCGCCCTGCTTCAGGTGATAGTCGGCCATCGCTACACCGATCTCGGGCCGTATCGCGCCATCCGGGCCGACAGCCTGCGCAGGCTCGGGATGACCGACCGGGGCTACGGCTGGACTGTTGAGATGCAGATCAAGGCGGTCCGGCGGGGGTTGCGCGTCGCCGAGGTTCCGGTTTCGCGCCGCTCGCGCATCGCGGGCCGCAGCAAGGTCAGCGGCAGCGTGCGCGGCAGCGTGGCCGCCGGCTGCAAGATCCTGTGGACCCTGGCCCGCGGAGCGTCGACGCGGCGAGACTGACCCCACCCACCCTGGAAATGCATTGGTAAGGTTGAATGTCGGAATCGGGCTCGACGCAAGGCCCGTGCGGAGCGCCCCGATGACCGGTCGGAGGAATTGATGCATCTGAACACGCGGTTGAGTCCTTGGCTGCTCGCGGCGGCCGGCCTGGCGCTCGCCCTGTCCACTCGCCCTGCGCTGCAAGCCGATGCCGCGGTAGCCCCCGAGAGTCCGGTCCGCTGGCAGCCGGTCACGCTGACATTCGACGGGCCGGAAGCGTCGGAGAGCGGAAGCCCGAACCCGTTTCTCGACTACCGCATGAGCGTCTCGTTCTCGCACCAGCAGTCCGGGGAGTCGCGCACTGTGCAGGGGTTCTTCGCGGCCGACGGAAACGCCGCGGAGACATCGGCCGAAGCCGGGAACAAGTGGCGGGTCCGCTTCACTCCTCCCCTCGCTGGGACGTGGGTCTGGAGGGCCGCGTTCCGCGCAGGTCCCGGCATCGCGATCAGCGAGGCCGCCGGGACAGCCGAGTCGTTTGACAGCGAGTCTGGCACGCTGTCGGTCGGGGCTGCTCCCGACGGAGCGCCCGGGTTCGCTTCGAAGGGATTCCTGACACCGGCCGCCGGGCACTACCTCCGGTTCTCGAACGGGGAGCGTTTTCTCAAGGGCGGTGCCGACTCGCCCGAGAATTTCCTCGGGTATTTCGAGTTCGACGGCACGTTCGACACCGCGTCCCACGGGGGTGTCTCGACCGACACCGGTGCGTTTCTGCACCGCTACGAGCCGCATGCCCAGGACTGGAACGAAGGCGACCCGACTTGGCAGGGCGGCAAGGGCAGGAACATCATCGGGGCCTTGAACTACCTGGCCTCGAAGGGCATGAACAGCGTCTATTTCATGACCTACAACCTTGACGGCGGCGACGGCAAGGACACCTGGGTCTGGACCGAGCCCAAGGTGCGGGACCGGTTCGACGTCTCGAAGCTGGCGCAGTGGGACGTTGTCTTCTCCCATATGGAGCGGCTTGGGATCGCCCTGCATCTCGTGATACAGGAGACGGAGAACGACGAAGAGCTCGGCGGCGGTCCCGGGCTGAACGACGTACGCGAGCTCTACTTGCGGGAACTGGCCGCGCGCTTTGGCCACCACCTCGCGATCATCTGGAATCTCGGCGAGGAGAACGACACGCCACACGGCGACCGCGTGGCCATCGCCAGCCACATCCGGCAGATGGATCCCAACAATCACGCCATTACGGTCCACACGCACAACACCCGCAGCCTTCGCACGTACACGAGCCTGATCGGGTCGAGCCTCTTCAGGGCCACGTCGATCCAGGGACGGATGGAGGACACGAACCACGAGACGGTCATGCTACGGATGCGCTCGGCCGCGTCCGGGTCACCCTGGGCCATCTTCCACGACGAACAGACGCCCGCCTCGGCGGGCGTTGTGCCGGATGCAGACGATCCCCAGCACGACAAGCCGCGCAAGCACGCTCTGTGGGGCAACCTGATGGGCGGGGGCTCGGGGGTGGAATGGTATTTCGGGTACCAGTACGCCCACATGGACCTGAACTGCGAGGACTGGCGCTCGCGCGACGCCATGTGGAACCAGACGCGTCACGCGCTGGAGTTCTTCCGCGAGCACCTGCCTTTCTGGGAGATGTGGCCAGCGAACGACCTGGTTGACGACGAGAGAGCCTACGTGTTCGCCAAGGAAGGCGAGATCTACGCCGTGTACATTCCCGAAGCCTGGCGGACGCGAATCACGCTCGCGCCCGGCAAGTACACCGTGCATTGGTACGACCCTCGCAACGGCGGCGGTCTGAAGGCGGATCGCGAGGGGTCTGTCAAGGCCGGCGAGATGCTCATGCGCGACGACGGCAGCGTGCAGCTCTCGCCGCCGAGCCATCCCGGAATGGACTGGGTCGCCCTGCTGCGGCGGACGGACGCGCGGCCATAGATGAGTTGACGCTGTACGATGTTGCTGGCGATCCTTCGCGGGTCCGCCGGTTGTCGCGCGACACCGCGCACGGAGAGGATGCATGACCCGACGCTTGACCATGGCCCAGGCCACGATAGAGTTTCTGAAAAACCAGTACGTCGAACGTGACGGCCGGCGGCACCGCTTCTTCGGCGGGTGCTTCGGGATCTTCGGTCACGGCAATGTCGCCGGGCTCGGCCAGGCCCTGCACCAGGACACGTCGTTCCCTTACTACCTGTGCCGCAACGAGCAGGCCATGGTACACACGGCCGCTGCCTTCGCCAAGGTGTCGAACCGGCTGCGCACGCTCGTCTGCACGACGTCGATCGGTCCCGGGGCTACCAACATGGTCACCGGGGCGGCGGCCGCGACGATCAACCGCGTGCCGGTGCTGCTGCTCCCGGGCGATATCTTCGCCCGTCGCAACGTGGCTCCCGTGCTGCAGCAGCTGGAGTCGCCGCGGACGCAGGACATCTCGGTGAACGACTGCTTTCGGACGGTCTCGCAGTATTGGGACCGCATCCAGCGCCCGGAGCAGATCGTAACGGCCTTGCCCGAGGCGATGCGCGTGCTGACCTCGCCGGCCGAGACCGGCGCGGTGACCCTGGGGATGCCGCAGGACGTGCAGACCGAGGCGTACGATTACCCGTCGGCCCTCTTCGAGGAGCGCGTCTGGACGATCCAGCGCCAGCGCGGCGACGCACTGGCCATGGAACAGGCGGCTAGCTGGATCCGGGGTGCCGAAGCACCGCTGATCGTGGCCGGGGGCGGAGTGCTTTACAGCGGGGCCTGCGGGGCCCTGGCCGACTTCGCCGCGTTGACGGGCATCCCGGTGGCGGAAACGCAGGCCGGCAAGGGCGCGCTGCGCTTCGACCACGAGCAGTCCCTGGGCGCCATGGGGGTGACCGGGACTCCCGGGGCGAACGTCCTGGCGCGAGGCGCGGATCTGGTGATCGGCATCGGCACGCGCTACAGCGATTTCACCAGCGCTTCCAAGACGGCGTTCCAGAATCCGGCCGTGCGATTCCTGAACATCAATGTCTGCGAGTTTGACGCGTTCAAGCATGCGGCGCTGCCGCTGGTGGCGGATGCCAAGGCAGCGTTGGAGGAGCTTGCGATCCTGGTTTCGGACTACCGCGTCCGGGACGAGCACGCACAGCACACACGGGAGTACCGCGAGATCTGGGAGCGGGAGGTCGACCGCATCTACGGCCTGGGACACGGGCCGCCGATCAGCCAGGGCGAGGTGATCGGCACGGTCAACCAAGTGGCCGGGGACCGGGACGTGGTCGTGTGCGCCGCCGGCAGCATGCCCGGCGACATGCACAAGCTCTGGCGGACCAAGAGCCCCAATTCCTATCACATGGAGTACGGGTACTCGACGATGGGCTACGAGATCGCCGCCGGCCTTGGCATCAAGATGGCCGAGCCCGACAGGGAAGTCTACGTCATGGTCGGCGACGGATCGTACCTGATGATGGCGCAGGAGATCGCCACCTCCGTCCAGGAAGGGGCGAAGCTGAACATCGTCGTGGTCGACAACCACGGGTTCCAGAGCATCGGCGGCCTGAGCGAGGCGTGCGGCAACGAAGGGTTCGGCACGCACTACCGCTGCCGCACCAACGGCCAGCTCGGTGGGCGGCTGGTGGGCGTCGACTTCGTGGCAAACGCCCGCAGCTTGGGGGCGGAGGTTTGCCGGGCGACCACGTGCGACCAGCTCGAGGAGGCCTTGCGGGCGATGAGCGGCCACGACGGGACGAGCGTGGTGGTCGTGGAGACGGATCGCAACGCGCGAGTGCCGTCATACGAGTCCTGGTGGGACGTCCCGATCGCGGAAGTGTCTGACCTGCCTGCCGTGCAGTCCGCCAGGGAAGAATGGCGGGCAGGCCGGAGCAAGGAGCGCGACTACCTGTAGGCTGCGCACTCCGGCTTGACAGACGAGCCCCCGACGGGGGCCTTGCGAGGATCCATTCGTGCTGGTGACGACTGCATCATTTCTGGGCTTCACGCTGATGGTCGCGGCGGTTTCGTATGCCTATACGCGGCGCGACCGGATGACGACCTGGGACGCGTACTTCCTGGGAGGCCGCAGCCTGACGGCGTGGGTCATAGCCGGGTCGCTCATGCTCACCAACCTCTCCACCGAACACCTGATCGGTCTCAACGGCGACGCCTTCAACCACACCATTGCCGTCACGGCCTGGGAGACGACCGCGGCTCTGGCCATGGTCGCCACGGCGCTCTATTTTCTGCCCCGCTACTTGCGGATGAGCCTGTCCACGCTTCCGGAATACCTGTCCGCCCGCTACGACAAGGCCACCGGCGTGATCGCGGCATCCGTGATCCTTTTCTCGTACGTTCTCGCATTCCTGCCCGTGGTGCTCCTGTTCGGCGCAACCGGGATCGACAGCCTGTTCGGCCTGCAGGAGTCGTTCGGCCTGAGCCAGGCGCAGGTGACGTGGCTCCTGGTCTGGGGCGTGGGGGTTCTCGGGTCGCTGTACGCAATCCTCGGGGGCCTCAAGGCCGTTGCGATCTCGGACACGATCAATGGCGTCGGATTCCTGCTTGCGGGCATGCTGGTGCCCCTGCTCGCGCTGATGCAGATCGGTGACGGAAACCCCTGGACCGGGCTGGAAACCGTGTATGTCGAGGAGCGGCCGAAATTTGACATCACCGGCGACGAGCCGGGCTCCTTCCTGCCGTTCGGGGTCCTGTTCACGGGGATGGTCGTCAACCAGACCTTCTTCTGGTGTGCCGGCCAGCAGATCATCCAGCGAGGTCTGGGAGCCAGGAACCTCAAGGAAGGGCAGAAAGGGATGTTGATCGCGGCCTGCTTCAAGCTGATCGGGCCGCTGGCCATCGTCCTGCCAGGCGTGATCGCGTACCACATGTTCAAGGACACCCTGGGCCCGGACGACTACCTGCTGGCCTACCCGACGCTGGTCAAGGCGGTCCTGCCGGACTGGATGCGCGGATTTTTTGCAGCGGTCATGGTGGGCGCCGTGCTCAGCACCTTCAACAGCGTCCTGAACTCATCGGCCACATTGTTCTGCCGGGACATCTACGGCTCGATCATGCGGCCGGACGCCTCGCCACGGGAGTTTGTCTTCGCCGGTCGCGCCTGCAGCATCGTGCTTGCACTGGGCTCGATGTTCATCGCGCCGATGATCGACACCTCAGGCAGCCTCTACAACTATCTCCAGCGGCTCAACGCGGTTTTCTTCGGGCCAATGCTCGCTGTGATCCTGCTCGGCATGCTGTCGAGCAGGATCTCCGCTTTCGCCGCGAGAGCCGGCCTGGTCGGCGGCCCGATCCTTTTCTCCCTGATGGTGTTCTTCTTCGACGATCCGGTGCAGTCGTTCCTGCAGGCGGTGTTCGGCACGGCCGAGGAAATCCACTTCCTGCACCTGATGGCGATCGTTTTCGTCGTGGTGGTCGGGTTCATGCTGCTGTCGTCCAAGCTCCGGCCCGCCCGGAGCCGCTATGCCGAGCCAGACGAGACGCCGGTGGACATGACTCCGTGGAAGCACGCGAAAGCGATGGGAGCCTTCGTGTGCGTCTGCACGGTCGGCTGCTATGTGCTGCTAGCGCAGTGATCTGTCCGGCACTGCGGAGGGCGCTCCCTTGCCGGAATGCCCGACCGGGTCAGGTAGGGCTCAGGGCGCGAGTCCCGCCGACCGGAGGAACCTGTAATTCGCCGCCGCGTCCTCGTACGACGACTGGACGCTCAAGGGGCCGCGATCCTGTTCCACCGTGGCCCCTCCCGAATAGCCTGACCGTTCCAGCTCCCGCTTGAGTGTGCCGAAGTCCATGACCCCGTCGCCCAAGTTGCAGAAGACGCCCCGAGCACAAGCCTCGTAGAATCCGATCCGCTCTGCCACCGAAGCCTGCAGGATGGACGCGTCAATATCCTTCAGATGGATGTAGCAGACACGCCGGGAGTGGCGCCTGTAGACCTCGAGTGGGTCGAAACCGGCGTATAGGCTGTGGCCCGTGTCCAGGCAGATTCCCAGCAGGCTCTCGTCGATCGCGTCGAGAACCTGCTCCAGCTCGTCCTCGAATTCGATGCAGCCGCCGGCATGAGCGTGAATGCACGGCAGGAGACCGTACTCGTCCCGCCCGATCGCTGCCGCGATCCGCATTCGCTGATGCAACGCGGCGACTTCATTCCGCTCGAGGCGCGGCGAGTTCTCCGGGTCGCCCGCATATTTCGACCGTTCCTCCTCGAGGCTATCGATGAACACGAGGTGGCGAGCTCCCAGTGGCTGGAGCATTCGACAGGTGCGGCGCAAGGCGTCCAGCAGTTCGTCCCACGCTTCCGGGTCGTGGAAGGGCCGAAACAGCACGCCTGCCGTGAGTGCGAGGCCTCGCGCCTCGAGCTCGTCGCCCAGCAACGAGGCGTCCTCGGGCATGTAGCCCACGGGGCCCAGCTCGGTCCCGGAATAGCCTGCCTGCTTGGTTTCATCAAGGACAGTCCGCCACGTCGGATTCGACGGAGAGTCCGGGAACTCGACTCCCCAGGAGCAGGGTGCGTTTCCGATTGTGATGGCCATGGCCAGCTAACGAGCATAGTACGGGCAGGCGTGGGAATCCCGAAAGCGGATTCGCGACGGCCCCCTCGAGAGCTGGAGGCGTCAATTACCGAATTCGCGCTCGATGTAACGGACGTATTCCGGACGATGTCTCCATTCCTCGAGATACGGCGCGTAGCCTTCGTGAGCCATCCACCAACTGGGTTGCGATTCCCTCGGGGCGAAGTCGTCGCCTAGGTAGTCCTTGCCCGCCGCGCTTGCCTCCACCGAGGCGTCCCACTCCTCCACGGCCTGCCGCAGCCGGGCGGTAGCGTCAGGCTGTTCCGCAGCGAGGTCAGTAGTCTCGCCCGGGTCCGTCGAAAGGTCGTAAACCTCGTACTCTCGGCTCTCGGGATCGTTGGCGACAATCTTCAGGTCGTTGTCGATCATCGCGACCCGTCCCGTGTGGCGGAACCCGATGGGCTTGTCCCGCTGTTCCACCTCGGCTTCGAACAGCGGAACTAGGCTGATACCGTCCTGGGGCAGGAGCATCGCATGCTCCTTCAGGCCCGCGATACCCGCGACAGTCGGGAAGATATCCATGGTGGCCGCGGGGAACGAAGTGACCCGCGGTCCAGAAATCCCGCCCGGCCATTCGATGATCGCCGGAACGCGAATTCCGCCCTCGTACAGGCTACCCTTGAATCCCCTCAGGCTGCCCACGGTATCCGGCTCGATGTTCGGCAAGCCGCCGTTGTCGCTGGTGAACCACAAGAGCGTGTTGTTCTCGATCTGCAGTTCCCGGAGTCCCGCCCGCAACGCTCCCAGGCTGCGATCCATGGCGACGAGCTCGCCGTGGTGATGCTGCGACCTGTCGTCAAGTGTCGAGAACGGCGCGCGATCCTCCTCCGAAGCGATCCATGGCGAGTGCGGCGTGCCATACCAGATGACGACGAAGAAGGGACGGTCTTGCGCAGCTTGCCTCCGGATGAACGCCAGCGCTTCGCTGACTATGACCTCTGACGAGTCGCCCTCATGCTGGACGAACACCCCGTTCCTGCTCATCAGCGGGTCTCGCTCGAAGAAATTCGTGACGGAAAGCCACGCCTCGAAGCCGAACACACCGGGTCCGTGGGCGTCGGTCGCCAGCAGGGGGACACCTGGCCCGCGGAGACCGTTGAGATGCCACTTGCCGAAGTGGCCGGTCGCGTATCCCACTTCGTCCATCGCCCTTGACAGCGTGCGCTCCTGTCTTCGGAGGGCGAAGCCGTGATCCTCTACACCCGTTCGGTCGTTCGTCCGCCCGGTCAGGACGGTGGAGCGCGTCGGCGAGCAGTTTGGAGCCCCCGCGTAGAACCTGTCGAACCGGAGACCGGCCGCGGCCATGGCGTCCAGGTTCGGAGTCGCGAGCACGGGATGGCCGTAGTAACCGGTCTGGCCCCACCCCATGTCGTCGGCCATGACCAGCACGACGTTCGGCGGCGCCGGCGCAACCGTCGTCTCCGCGGGACCGCAGCTGGAAAGGACTGCGAGCATCAGGCTCGGCAGCAGGTTGCGGGTGTGGCTGATCGCCGGCATCGACAGTGGCGTCCTTCGGGATTCGATTCTACCAGCGGGCTTGCTGCCGCCTCTTGGGCCTCAGGCTGTGTCGGCCCCAAAGGCCGGGATCCCGTACTCGAAGGTCGGAAATGGGCTATGCTCCCATCGACCATGCCATCGCGAACCCTCTCTCGCCGGATTCCGGCAATCCTCGCCGCGATGGCGCTGTCGATTGCGGGGTGTGGCCGGTCTCCGGACGGACCGGGTCCTGCCAGCCCGAACATCATCCTGATCATGACCGACGACCAAGGCTGGGCCCAGGTAGGCTTCCACGGAAACCCGTACGTCAAGACCCCCACGCTCGACCGCTTGGCAGAGGAGAGCACGGAGTTTACCCAGTTCTACGTCGAGCCCAAGTGCGCCCCCACGCGCGCGGCCCTGCTGACCGGTCGCCACGGCTACCGTTCCGGGGTGGTCGACACCTACCTCGGCCGCACGTTGATGGACCCAGACGCCGTGACACTTGCGGAACTGCTCGCGGCCGAGGGGTACGCGACCGGGATCTTCGGCAAGTGGCACTTGGGGGACAATTACCCGCTACGCCCGATGGACCAGGGCTTCGGCGAATCGCTCGTCCATCGAGGCGGCGGCATCGGGCAGCCGGCCGGTCCGCCCGGGAACCGGTACTGGGACCCGGTCCTCGAGCGCAATGGCGCGTCCGAGAGGCACAGCGGCTATTGCACCGACATCTTCACTGACGCCCTGATCGAGTTTGTCGAAAGCAATCGGGACCGGCCGTTCTTCGGCTACCTGGCGACGAATGTCCCGCACTCGCCGTTCCACGTCGACGAGGAGTACATCGAGCCTTACCGCGAGATGGGGCTCACAGGAAACACCGCGAGGGTGTACGGGATGATCACCGAGTTCGACGAGAACCTGGACCGCCTCCTGCACCGGTTGGATCAGCTCGGGCTGGCCGAAAGCACCATCGTCATCTTCCTGACCGACAACGGCCCGACCCAGCAGACGTTCACGGCCGGCTTGAGGGAACGCAAGGGCAGTGCCTACGAGGGCGGGACCCGCGTGCCGTTTCTCTTCCGCTGGCCCGGCAGGGTCGCGGCCGGACAACGGATCGATCGCATTGTCGCCCATATCGATGTTGTGCCGACCCTGCTCGAGGCGGCGAGCATTGAGGCTTCTCCTCCGGAGTTCGACGGCGTGAGCCTGTGGCCGCTGCTCTCGGGCCAGACGGCGCCCGAGGCATGGCCCGACCGCACGATCTACTTGCAGAATCACAGGGGTGACACGCCACAGCTAAACCGCAACGCTTCAGCTCGGAAGCAGCGCTGGAAGATCGTGCAGCCCCTTGGCAAAGCGACCGATCCCATGCCTCCCGGAGCGAAGTTCGAGCTCTACGACATGTCCGTCGACCCGGGCGAAACCAGAGACCTCGCCGACGAGCATCCGGAAATCCTCGCCGAAATGATTCGGGGCTACGAGGAATGGTTCCACGACGTGTCGTCGACCAGAGGGTTCGAGCCCGTGAGAATCCACCTGGGATCGCCGCGCGAGCCGCTTGCCACGCTCTCGCGGTTCGACTGGCGCGGGGACTACGATGACCGCGCCCGCGAGGACTCGCTGGGCTACTGGCCCGTCGAAATCGAGCAGCCTGGCGCGTACGGCTTCACACTGCGATTCGCCCGACCCCTGCCGGGACCCGGTCGAGCCAGGCTCTTGGTCGGGGATGTCGAGGTCTCTCGGGAAGTTCCGGCGGGCAACGAGTCGTGCGAGTTCCCCACAGTCAAGCTAGACGCCGGTCCTGCCAAGCTCGAGGCCCTGGTCGAGTACGGCGGCTTGGTCCGTGGCGCGTCGTTCGTTGACGTGCGCCTTCGGGATTGACTTACACGTCTGCTACTACCGACCACCTGCCTTCGCCTTGGGACGACTGCTCGACGTCGAAGCGCTCATTCAGAAGTGGATTCATCGGTCGCCCCGCAACTCTATCAGCCCCGGACTGCTGATTCCTACCCGGCAGTGAACGGCTCCCGGCCCGGCATCTCGTCCCAGGTTCTGCCGTCGAGGATACGCCCCGCCCGCTTCTTGTTCGTGCCGCCCCATTGCTTCAAGAAAAACAGAACCTCGTGTCTGACGCAGGTGTCGCGAATCTCGCGAACCCAGTCCGGGTCCACCGGCCGAGCGCTCGGTCCTGACTCTCCGCCAGCGATGACCCAATCGACGCCCGAGAGATCCAACTCGGGCAGCGGCCCGAGAAGGGGCTCGAGCGAAAGGAATCGCGTCTTCGCGCTTGTGAGCTGAAGCGAGCGCAGGCGACCAAGGCAGCGCTCGGACTCGATGCTCACGCCGAGCCAAGTGTTGCGTGTCCAGTTCAGGTTCCTGTCGAGCTTGAGGGCCGTCTCCGGCCTTTTCGTGAGGACTTGGAAGCTGTGCTGGGGACAGCGGTTCATCACCTCGAATACGGCCTCGATGAAACCGGAATCGACGGATTCGTGGAACAAGTCGGACATCGAGTTGACAAAGACGAGCCTTGGCTCGCGCCATCGAAGCGGTTCCTCGAGAACCGAGGGGTGCTGCGAGACTTGGAATCCACGGGCATACTTCTCCAGCCCCATCGCTTGGAGCCGGCGTGACATCCGTTCCGCATAGCGGTACTTGCAGCCTTCGCTGACTTTGGAACAGCCGGTGACGGGATTCCATGCGGTCTCCGTCCATTCGATTTTCGATCCAAGGGCCATGAGAGAAGGAGTTCCCAGACAGAGGCCCTACGATTGAATTCTCAGACCATGTGGTGGGCGGCACTGGACTCGAACCAGCGACCTCCTGCTTGTAAGGCAGGCGCTCTAACCAACTGAGCTAGCCGCCCTCTTGGATGGCGCGCGTACGGGATCGATTTTGCGCCCTAGCGACCTACATGTCGTGTGTTGCGTCACTGCGTAGCTGATTCCAGTCTGGCAGACGGCCATCGACAGGCGCCACATTTCGAGCGGATTCGAGCGCGCTCCTTTCGGTCCTTCATGACGGCGAGTCGGCTGATCCCGTCATCCGGGCCGTCCGCGACCCCGGCCCGGGCAAGTCCCGAACACGCAGAGCAATTCGGTGTCCGGTTGCCCGCGAAGAGGGAATGTCGTGGAAGGCGCGCGGGACCGCCATGCTCGGACTGGGACAGAGGGGATGCGATGCGGTGGCTTGTACAAGTCGAAAGGGATCGGTTTCCGCGTTCGGCTCATTCAGGCTCCGCCATCTGGGCAGCGGTGTGCGGCTCGTATCGGCACCGCTGCGACACCTTACGCAGATAGGAGCTGACGTACCGCGAGACAAGGTTCTTTCAGGCCCACACACCCCTAATCCGCCATCTGTGCGAGCGCATCAGACGGTCCCAGACGAGCCGCCACCACCGCACCCTGGACTTGTCTCAGAGCCGATTTGGGAGGCCTGACTGCATGGTAATCTTTGTTCTATGCAAACCCTGATCGAGCGGCGAACGCTGTTTCGTTCCGCCGCCGCGTTCACCGCCGCTTCGTACGCCCGCATCCTGGGTGCGAACGAGAAAGTCAATCTTGGATTGATCGGATGCGGCGGCCGCGGCCGCGGCGTCCTGCGCTCGTTCATCCAGAACGAGAGCGTCAACGCAACCGCGCTATGCGACGTCTTCAGCGCCCGGATCGACGAGGCCGCGCAGTTCGCGCCGAACGCGAAGGGGTACAAGGAGCACGAGAAGCTCCTCGAGGCGAAGGACGTCGACGCCGTCCTGATCGCCACCCCCGATCACTGGCATGCCGGAACCTGCATCGACGCGGCGAACGCCGGGAAGGATATCTATTGCGAGAAGCCGCTCACGTTGACGATCGAGGAAGGCCCCGAGATCGTCAAGGCCGTGCGCCTGAACAAGAGGGTGTGCCAGGTCGGCATGCAGCAGCGTTCGGCCAGGCACTACCTCATGGCTAAGGAGAAATTCTTCGACAGCGGCGCGATCGGCAAGGTCACGTACGCTCGGACATGGTGGCATGGCAACGGCGCTCACTTGCGGCCGTTTCCTCCCGAATACGCCACACAGCCCTCGAACCTGGATTGGGGCCGCTTTCTGGGCCCCGTGAAGTGGCGCGAGTACGACCCGAAGCAGTATTTCAACTTCCGTGCGTACCTCGAATACGGGGGCGGCCAGATCACGGATCTGTTCACCCACTGGATCGATGCGGTTCACATGTTCATGGGGCAGGACAACCCCGTGGCTGCGGTGGCGTCCGGCGGCATCTATCACTACAAGGACGGCCGCACGGCACCGGACACGATCAGCTGCCTGCTGGACTACCCCGGCGAGTGGACCGCGACATTCGAGGGCACGCTCGCACCGGGCCTGCGAGGAGCGGGTGTCGAGGTGATCGGCACCGAAGGGAGGCTATGGATCACTCGCCAGCGGTACGAATGGTACAGGCCAAACGAGGACGAGCCGACCGAGACCCAGCCTTTCATCGGCAACATGACGCAGGACCACGTGGATAACTTTGTCGACTGCGTCAAGAGCCGCGAGAAACCGAACGGCGACGTCTGGATCGGGCACCGCTCCGCACAGGCCTCGCACCTCGGCAACATTGCCTACCTGCAGAGGCGGCGGCTCAAGTTCGACCCTGATCGAGAGGAGATCCTTCCCCTCTGATCCTTCGCCCGCGCGCGGTCTAGCGCAGCAGCCCCTCCACGAACGGCACCTCGAACACCTTGTTGTGCTGGATGGGCCCGTGGCCGAAGTAGCCGTCCTCCCCGAACAGCTCCCCATGGTCCGCCGTGATCGTGATGTAGGTGTTGGCCGGTACGAGGTCGAATAGTTCCTCGACGACTCGGTCCAGGTACTCAACTGCCTTGACCTGCCTGTCGCGAAGCAGGTCCAGCTTGCGTTGGTCGAAGAACGCCTGCTCGTCCTCGACTAGCCTGCCTCCCACGATATGGTCGTCCAGGTGCCGGAACACTCCGTGAACCCCGCTGATTCGCGGCCATTCCTCTGGCGGCTCGTCCGGCAGCGCATAGGGGTAGTGCGTTTCGCCCACATTCAGCAGGTAGAACGACGGCCTGTCTTCAGGGAACCGCATCTCGCGTAGCATTGCTCGCATGTCGTTGTGCCTCGGCATGAGCCGGAACGTGTCGAACCCGGTGTTCAGAATCGTCCGGGGATTCAGCACCGGCAGCGAGACCATCGCGTGGGTCCGGTAGTTGAAGCGCTGCTGCAGGAATGTCGGGAAGTACAGCTGCGGAACGAGCGACTTGAAGCCGACGTCCTCGACGCCTAGGCGTTCGTTGAACTTGAAGAAGTCTTTCTTGTAGTACTCCGAGGCGTACACCTGCTTGGGACTGCTGTGAGGCAGGAGCCCCATCAGAAGGTTGTAGTGGGACGGTGCAGTCCACGAGGCGTAGGACCATCGGCTCTCGACCACGCCGAGTCTGGCGATGGTCTTGGGATTGGCTTCGAGGAACGTATCGTAGCGGCAGCTGTCGAAGATGACCAGAATGTAGTTGTGGGGCCTCATGGGGGCGCATTTCCGATTGTAGTTGGGACAAAAGTGATGGGACTGTACGGCTTCCCGGTCCAGGGCTTCAGGGGGCCGTTCCGGGCCGGCCGTGTTGCCCAGTTGTTCGGTTCCGAGGCCTGCGCGCACCGGTTTCGGTTGCCTCCAATTACAGCGGGTAGGCGTACCTAGGGGATCCACCAGGCTCAAGTCGACCCGCCCCGGCGATCAAGGAATCCCGTCCTGTCTCGGAATGTGCGAATCTGCAGTTCGACAGCACATGCCGACAGAGCAGTCACCCAGTGCGGACGCCAGCCAGGGCTTGGTCCGAGGACTCGGACTGAAGGAATCGATTTCCGCAAACGTCGTCGAGATGCTTGGCATCGGGCCCTTCATCACGATCCCGATTCTCATTGCCGCCATGGAGGGCCCCCACGCGATGCTGGGATGGCTCTTGGGTGCAGTGCTAGCCGTATGTGACGGATTGATATGGGCCGAACTCGGTGCCGCGATGCCTGGAGTGGGAGGCTCGTACGTTTACCTCAGGGAAGCGTACGGCCGCAGGAAGATGGGTCAGATGATGTCGTTCCTATTCGTCTGGATGATCTTCTTCACCGCCCCGCTTTCTGTCGCGACCGGGGCTGTAGGATTCGCCCAGTACACGCAGTACCTCGGGCCGGAACTGTCCGATCTGACCACCCAGCTCATCGCGGTCGGTCTTTGTCTGGTCATCACTTTCGCGCTGTACCGGGGAATCAGGGCGATCGGCCGACTCTCGTTCATTCTCATGCTGGTCGCTGTAGGAACCATTCTCTGGGTGATCGTCTCGGGTTTGTTCAGCGTTCGAAGCGAGCTGCTCTTCGACCTGCCTGAGGGTGCATTCTCGTGGTCTTGGGACTTCGTTTCCGGCATGGGCGGCGCTGCGCTAATCGGAATCTACGGGTATGGGGGCTACAACAACATCTGTTTCCTGGGAGGCGAGGTCAGGAATCCGAGTCGGAACATTCCGTTTGCGGTGATCGGCTCGATTGCGATCGTGGCGCTTCTCTACATCTTCCTGAACACCACGATCCTGGGAGTCGTCCCGTGGCGCGACGCGATGACCTCCCAGCACGTCGTCTCCGATTTCATGGAGATCGTCTACGGTCCCTGGGCGGCCCAGCTGCTGACATATCTAGTTCTTGGAGCCTCGGCTGCATCGGTGCTCGCCTTGCTTCTCGGGTATTCGAGAATCCCGTACGCGGCCGCAAGGGACGGTAGGTTCTTCTCGATCTTCGCCAGACTGCACGCCCGCAAGCGATTTCCCCACATCTCTCTGTTGACGCTCGGCCTCGGTTCCACGGTCTTCTGCTTCCTTGACCTGGGAAATATCATTCAGGCGCTCATCGTGATCCAGATTGTTGTCCAGATACTCGGGCAGATTGTCGCCGTGACCCTGATCCGGACCTACCGGCCCGATATTCGACGTCCCTTCCAGATGTGGGGGTACCCGATACCGAGCGTGGTGGCCATGCTCCTGTGGCTCCTCGTGCTCGTTTCTACGGGAGTTGCCATCGTGGGACTGGGGCTCCTCGTACTCGCACTCGGAGTCGGCCTTTACATGATCAGAGCTCGCCGAGTGGGCGAATGGCCGTTCGCGCGGCAGACGGTTGAGGACCGGGTATGACCTTGGTCCGTCGCCGTTTCGATCCCTATCATGGATTGACCGACTCTCGGCCCGGTCCTACGTTCCCAGGACTGATGAGACGCGAGCGGGCAGAAGGCTTCGGCTGCTGTTTCGCGGCCTGAATGCCCGCTGCGACGGTACGGCCTACGAGAGCACCGCAATGACCGCTCGATGCATTGTCGATCCGAGGCAGGATGACAGCCGACGCGAATCCTGACCTGCTGGTCTGCGCAGGCGAGTTCTTCACGGACCTGATCTTCACGGACTTGCAGGAACTCCCGCACCTGGGCCAGGAAGTCAAGAGTGACAGCTTTGCCATCTCGACCGGCGGCGGCGCTGCGATCACTGCCACTTCCGCGGCTCTCCTGGGGCGGCCGACCGAACTCGTCACGGTCTGGGGCTCCTCGGCGCTGGACGAAGACTCCCGGAAAAAGATCGAGTCGGCCGGAGTGTCCAGCTCATGGGCCCAGATTCGACCGGACCTGATGTCCGGTGTCACCGTGGCGGTCTCGACGCGGGAGGATCGGTACTTCCTGACGTACCCAGGTGCCAGCCGTGTCGTGGAGGAGTACTTGCTCCGCGAAGGAACCCTCGATCGCGTCGGCCGGGCCGGGCATGTCCATTTCGCATTGACTCCCAGCTCGTGGAAGGAATTCCGCAACGCCGTTCGACGGATTCGGGGCGGTGGGACGACGGTCTCGTGGGATCTCGGGTGGGATCCCGCCGCCGGAGGCTCGAAAGGCTTCCGCGAGCTTTGCCAGGAACTCGACGTCTTGTTCCTAAACGAGATGGAAGCCCGAAAGTACGCTCAGGCAGGGTCTGCACGGGAGGCGCTAGCCTATTTCTCCAGCCCGCGCAATACCGTCGTCATCAAGCAGGGCGCGGCTGGGGCTGTCGCTGCGCAGCATGGAGACGATCCCGTCCGTATGAGTGCGATCGAAGTCGAGGCCGTCGAGAGCACGGGTGCCGGAGACGCATTCAACGGGGGATTCCTGCATGCGTGGATGTCTGGCAGGGCCGTCGAAGAAGCTCTCCTCGCAGGCAATATCTGTGGCGGACTGTCGACCCGCTCGCTGGGCGGAGTCGACGCGCTGCCGAGCCGGACGGAATTCAATCAGCAGCTGGGCAGGCTCGAGGGCCGGGGGATGGCGGCGGGTGCCGGCGGATGAAACTCGCGATCATCGGGGGAGCGGGTGTGAGGGTTCCACTCCTTACGAGCGGCCTGTTCCGCAAGGAAACGGGTTTCGCCGTCGACGAGCTGGCGCTGTTCGACACAAACCGCGATCGAGCCGCAGTCATTGCCCGGATCTCCGAGGCCATGGCACGACGGTCAGGAGGAAAGCTCCGCGTCTCGATCCCCGAGTCTTTGGTCGAGGCCCTGGAGGGTTGCTCGTTCGTCGTCTCGAGCATTCGGGTGGGAGGAATCGGCGGGCGGATCCTTGACGAAAGGATCGCTATCGAGCACGGCCTTCCCGGTCAGGAAACGGTCGGACCGGGAGGATTCGCCTTGGCGCTGAGAACGATTCCCGTCCTCGTGAGCTACGGCCGAAAAGTCGCCGAGCTAGCTCCCTCGGCTTGGATGATCAATTTCACGAATCCCGTCGGGATCATGGCCGAGGCATTCATTCGCGAAGGAATTTCAGACCGTTGCATCGGGGTCTGTGACACTCCGCGGGAGCAATTCCTCCACGTGGCCGAGGCGCTTCGTATTCCGCTCGAATCGGCGTGCTTCGACTACCTCGGGCTGAATCACCTGGGCTGGATTCGAGCCGTCCACGTCCAGGGCCGCGATGTTCTTCAGGATCTGATGGCCTCCGACGAGGCACTGGAACGCAGCTATCCGGTTCGTCTGTTCTCGAACTCCTTTCTGAGAAGCCTGCGGCTTCTTCCTACGGAATACCTCTTCTATTACTACTCGCCCCGCGAGGCGCTTCGCAGGACCCTCGAGTCTGGGAACACCCGCGGAGGGCTGATCCAGGAGCTGGAGGGCCGACTAATGCGATCGGTTGCCGAGGCTGGCCGCGACGAGCGCAGGGTTCTCGACGCCTATGACGTCTACCTTGCAAGTCGCAACGCCTCCTACATGGCGATCGAAACAGGAGGAGCGTTCGAAGAAGGCCGCGTGGACGAGGCTAGGGCGGATCTCTACCAGAGCTCTGCGGGCTACGAGAGGATCGCGCTCGACGTCATCGGCGCTGTCCACAACAACCAGAGGAAGGTCATGCCCGTCGACGTGGCCAATCAAGGAGCCATACGGGATCTCGACTGCGACACTGCCGTGGAGGTGCCTTGCGTCATTGACTCCAACGGCGCCCGACCGCTCGCCGTCGGTCGCCTTCCCGAGCAGATCCGGGACCTCCTCCTTCGCGTCAAGGAATTCGAGCGAATCACAGTGGACGCCGCCCTGAAGGGCTCCCGTCCGGTGGCGATTGATGCACTTGTCGCCAATCCGTTGGTCGGGAGCCGCGAAATGGCCGAAAGGCTTGTGGCCGGGTACCAAAGTGCTCATGCACCTCTGCTGGACCACCTGTCCTAGGCTGACTGCTTGGCCACTCCGGCGCCGCACCTGCAATCGGAGCTGCGAGACCAGGCTCGGTCTCGGGCGGGCACTCGCTGCGCCTCTGGCTGGACTGGGTGCAACATCGAATCTACACTGAGGTCTTCGTGTTGGAATTCGACGCCCAGCTTGTGTATGACCAGGGCCCTATGCGGCTTCGATTCCGAGTCTTCAGCCAGGCTGCCCCGGTCTTGGCAGCCTGCTGCTTGATTGCAGGCTCGACCCGACATGCGACGGCCGAGACTCCGAGGGTCCTGAACCGAGTCCTGACCCTGGCCGAGGCAAGGACCGGCCCCCACGCTCTCTCGGCCGACCGCGGTGCCGCAGGCCTTTGGCAGCGGCTAATGCGGCTGCAGACGACCGCAAGCGTCCTCTACACGACCGCGCACCCGGATGACGAACAGGGAGGCACCCTGACGTACCTCAGCCGTGGCCAGGGCGTGCGGACTTCGCTGTTGTCGCTCAACCGCGGCGAGGGAGGCGCCAATGCGATCGGTTCCGAGCTGTTCGACGGATTGGGCTTGGTTCGAACGGAGGAAATGCTCGCCTCGGGCCGCTACTACGGTCTGGACGACCTGTACTTCACGACGCTGATCGACTACGGGTATTCGAAGAACCTGGATGAGGCACTCCGGCAGTGGGGAAGGGAGAACGTCCTTCGGGATATCGTGCGTGTGATTCGGATCAACCGTCCGCTGGTGCTAGTGTCGCGCTTTTTTGGCGGCCCCAGAGACGGACACGGCAACCACGAAGTCGCGGGGGTCGTGACCCAGGAAGCGTTCGAAGCGGCGGGCGATCCCGGTCGGTTTCCCGATCAGATCCGCAAGGAGGGACTCAGGCCGTGGCAGCCCTTGAAGCTATATCGAAGCAATCTCCGGTCAAGACGTCTGTCGGGGCCGGGCATCGAGCCTCCCGATCACCGCTGGAACGTTGACGTCAATACCGGGGTGTTCAGCCCCTTGCTCGGAGAGAGCTATGAAGAATTCGCCGAGCTGGGCCTGAGTTTCCAGCGCTCCCAGCTGAGCGGGCGTCGGCGCGAGCGCTCCGGCGAGCATCACCAATACTTCGAGCGAGTGAGGAGTCGAGTGGAAGCTCCAGACCGGGAAGCCGGGTTCTTCGACGGCATCGATACGTCCGTCTCGGGGATTTTCGAACTGTTGGGAGTCGAACCTCCCGAGGGCGTTTTCGGATTGCTCCCGGAAATCGAGAGCAGCGTCGACGATGCTGTCGCGGCCTATAGCGCGCGCAATCCGGCCGCGGTCGTGCCGTTCCTGGTGCAGGGCTTGGACGTGACGCGCGACGCCGTCCGTCTCTCCGAAGGGCACAGCGAGGCCCTCTTCCTGCTCGCGATCAAGGAGCGCCAGTTCCAGGACGCCATCAACACTGCTCTGGGAATACAGTTCCGAGCCGTATCCGCGCCGCACGACACCGGAGTCCCGGATTCGCCGTTCGCGCCTCTGGCCACCATGGGGCCGACGGTTCCTGGCGCGCGGTTCCAAGTAGAGGTTTCGCTGGTCAATCCCAGCGGCCCTTCGATCGAGACTGAGCGGATTTTCTTCGAAGGTGCCGGTGATTGGGAGGCCGAAGGGGACTCCCGGTCGGGCACGGTGCTCCGTTCCGGCAAGAGGCTCGTCACCCGGTTTGTTGTCGAGACGCCTCGAGACGCGACCCTTTCGAGGCGATACTTCCGGCGCGAGTCGATCCATGACAGCCGCTATACCGTTCGGGAGCCGGAATACCTGCACCTTGCCGGGCGCACGCCTGCCCTCACGGCGGTCGTCGACTACACCATCGGCGGCCAGTCGGTACGTGCTGCCGGGGTCGTTTACCGGAGGGAAGCGAACCTGCCGTACGGATACGAGTACCGCGAGCTGAAAGTCGTTCCGGCGCTCGCCGTGAACGTGTCTCCGGCCAATCTGGTCGTTCCCCTTGGAAAGCGTCGGAGCACCGTGTCGATCCACGTGGAGGTGCTCAACAGCCGAAGCGGAGGGATCCAGGGCGAACTCGCGCTGGAGGTTCCTGATGGATGGGTAGCCCGGCCCAGCAAGCAGGAGTTCCAGTTCTCCCAGGCGAACGCCCGCCGGAATTTAATCTTCACGGTCACCGTACCCCGACTCCGCGAGGGGACGTACGACCTGGATGCCGTCGCCCGAGCCGGGGGGCAGGAGTACCGCCAGGGATACCAGGTGATCCGGCACAGGGACTCCGATATTCGCTACCTGTACCGGAGCTCGGTGACGCGCGTGAGGGGCATCGGTGTCAAGATCGCTCCCGGCCTGAAAGTGGGATACGTCATGGGCGTGGGAGACGAGGTGCCGGGCGGGATCGAGCAGATGGGCGCCGAAGTCACCTTGCTGGGCACCGACGAGCTGGCGACGGGAGATCTGGGCGGCTATGGGGCGATTGTGGTCGGCACGCGGGCCTACGCCGTGCGCCGGGACCTGATCAATTACAACCAGCGGCTGCTCGACTACGCTCGCGACGGCGGCAACCTGGTCATTCTCTACCAGACCCAGGAGTTCGTACCCTCCAGGTGGGCTGCGTTTCCCGCCGACCTCCCGCGCAGGGCCGAGGAGGTCTCCGAGGAGGATTCGCCGGTCCGCATCCTGGCCCCCGAGCATCCGGTATTCCAAGGGCCCAACAAGATCGGGGCAGCCGATTTCGACAACTGGGTTGAACAGCGAGGCTCGAAGTTCTTTTCCACGTGGGGGAGCGCGTACGTGCCGCTCATCGAGACTCAGGACAAGGGTCAGGAACCCCAACGTGGAGGATGGCTAACGGCCCGGTTCGGCAAGGGCAACTACACCTATTTCGCCTACGCGGTTCACCGGCAGCTCCCGTACAGCGTGCCCGGAGCGTATCGTATCTTCGCCAATGTCCTGTCGCTTGGCCGCTGATCAAGACACCGTCTCTGCTCCGGCCGAGTGCGCTCGGGCCCGTGCCCCCCATCGGGTCCTGGCGTCTCCCCGGTCGACCGAGATGTGCTGACTGCAAGCGCGCCACTTTCCCGCCGCTTCGCGGTCGAGGATCGATCCCTCGGTGGCGCATCGATACCTGCCGGATCGTTTCGCCGTACGCCCATTGCGCGACACTGATCCTTGGCACTCAAATCCAACAGGTTTCACAAGGCGGTCGGCATAGAGTTCGTCGAGCTTCACGAGGACGGGGCCACGATGCGGCTTGAGGTGCGAGACGAACACCTGAATGGCGCGGGGGTCGTCCATGGAGGCGTCACGTTCACCCTTGCGGACTCGGCCTTGGGATACGGGATCTACAAGGCACTGGGCAAGCGCTGCACAACGGCCGAGATGAAGATCAACTACCTCAAGCCCGCCGGCCGGGGTGTCCTGGTCGCCCGGTCCCGGATCGTTCGCTCTGGCAGGCGGCTCGTGGTCGCGCGGGCGGAAGTGCACTCCGGAGCAGCGCACGTTGCCGAAGTCCTGTCAACCTTTGCCGTTCTTGAGTGACGGATCCCCGGATCGAGGCTCGTCAATGACGACCCGGTCTCGGCCTCTCAATATCATGGATTGAGTGACCCGCTCCTGCACACTGTCCGGTGAAGCACTGGCTTCTCTGCAGCGGACCTACAGGACCGCTCCTTTCAACCAACTCTTAGGAATCGAGTTCGACGAACTTCACGAGGACGGGGGCGTGACATTGCGAATGCCTCTTGCCGAGTCCCACCTCAACGGAGATGGTGTTGCGCATGGTGGAGCCATTTTCACCCTGGCTGACACCGCCATCAGTTTCGGTATCGCCCGGGCAGCCGGGGGGCGCTGCACCACGGTTGAGGCCAAGATCAACTATCTCAGGCCCGCAACCGCCGGAACCCTGACGGCTCGCTCGCACGTTCTCCGCACGGGCCGGAAGCTGGTGGTCGCTCGAGGGGAAGTCCACTGCAATGGCAAGCAAATTGCCGAAATGCTGACCACGTTTGCCGTGCTGGAATAATTTCCGCGCACAGAGACTCGCCATCACTTCTGTCCCGCCTCGACGTGAATTGATCACGTTAACTGATGGATTCAGTGCAACTTGCAGGCGAAATCCCGCGGTCGAGACTTGAATCCTTGGCTTGGTTGTACCGCGCCCTGCTGGCGTTCCAGTGCGGGCTGGAACTTGCGGGCCCCGTGTGGCTAGCCCCACTTGCCGAGGCCAGACCGTCGTTGCTCACCTCATGCAGGACCTGCCCAGGTGTGTGCCACACCAGCTTCCGTCGGTCAGTCCGACGTTCTCCGACGTCCCCGGCCTGCAGCCGCTCTGGCGAACGGCAACAGGTCCCGGAGGTTTCCCTTATTCGCTCCCGTAGCGGCGGCGGAGCTCCGCTTTCAGGGTCTTCCCCATTGCACTCTTGGGTAGGGCGTCCACAAAGCGGAACCGGCGTGGCACCTTGTAGCCGCCGATAAACCGCCGACAATGTTCGACGAGAGCATCCTCTTGGCCGGCCCCGGCGAGATCCGATCCAGGTGCGGGCACAATCACGGCGAGGATCGCCTCGCCCCAGGTCTCTTCCGGCACGCCGACTACGGCCGCCTCCAGCACGTCCGGATGCTTGTGGAGGGCCGCCTCGACCTCACTCGACCAGACGTTCTCGCCACCGGTGATGATGACGTCCTTCTTACGATCGAGGATGAAAAGGAAGCCCTCCTCGTCCAGTTGTCCAATATCCCCTGTGAAGAACCAGCCCCCGCGGAAAACTGCCGCCGTCTCGTCAGGCCGGTTCAGATAGCCGGGAGACACGTTCCGCCCGCGGGCCGCGATCTCGCCCGCCTTACCAGCTGGCAGATCGTTGCCGGCCTCGTCCACGATGCGAAGCTCGATCCCTACGAGGGGCCGTCCAACAGAGGGCATCCGGTGCCTGGCCAAGTGGTGGTTCCAACCGAGGGTAGTCAGAATTGGCGAGGTCTCCGTAAGCCCGTAGCTATGCACCAGCTCAACTCCCGGAAGCGCTTCCATCGCCCGGTGGAGCCAGACAGTGTCAATCGGAGCGGAACCGTATGTCAGCCGGCGAAGGCTTGAGATGTCGAAGTCCCCGAGTCTTCCCTCCCGAATGATTCGTATGAGCACGGTCGGGGAGAGCATCGAAAATGTCGCGCGGCTCTTCTCCACGGCGTTCAGGAACGCATCAGGCGTGAAGTCCGGCAAGTAGGCATGCGCTGCCCCGGCGAGGGAAAACGGCGTGCCGAGCAAGTCTGCGGAATGGAACATCGGCGCCACGTGCAGCATCACGTCGTCCTCGGCGACGCGGTATGGTCCCACAAGCTGGAGGCCGTTGGTAGCGATGTTGCGGTGGGTCAGCCGTACCCCTTTGGATCGGCCGGTCGTACCACCGGTGTACAGCAGCAACGCGTCGTCGTTTTCGGTGCCGGGGCTTCCGTCGTCCTCCGGTGAAGCGTCGCGGAGCTCTTCGTAAACGAGCTCCTCCCGTCCACCGCCGTGGTCGCTCCCGATCCAGAGGATCGCCTCCCGGAGTCCCGTGAGAGCGGGATCGGTGACTCGGCTCGCCCAATGGTCTTCCACGGCCACAACGCGTGGCGAGACTTCTTCGACGATGGCTGCGATCTCCGCCGGGGCGAGCCGGTAGTTGATAGGCACCGGCAATGCGCCCATCCAATAGCCGGCGTAAATCAGCTCGGCCTGGCGCGGATCGTTGCGGCATACGAGGGCAAAACGGTCTCCAGCCTCGACTCCGAGCGAGCGTAAGGCACCCGCCGCGCGTCGAGTCCGGGTGACGAACTCGGCCCAGGTCAAGGGCGGGGCGCCGGACAGGGACACGACCGCAGGGTTCGCCGGAAAGTACTGTTCAGCCCGTTCGAGCAGCGCCCGCATCGTAGTCATGGATCGAGGTCCCCTTCCAAGAAAAGCTGACGCCTCGCTACACGAGCTCGCGATGCTCCAGAAATCCCAGCATCAGCGCGATACAGTCCTCCGGCCGTTCAAGCTGGAGGAAGTGGGTCGTCTCGGGTACGAAATCGTAGTCGAGAGCTAGCATGTCGTTGAAGTCCACGCTCGGCAGGAATGAGAATGGCTCGGTGGGGTCAGCGCCGATGATCTTCGTGGGACACGCGAGATTCTTGATGTCCGCCGCTTCTGCGGAGCTATAGAGCTGCTCGAAAACCTGAGCCTCGTACTCGCGCGGACAGCACAATTGGTACCCAGTTCCCCCGTCGACGAGACGGCGAAGCGTCGTCCTCGCGATCAAGTCCGCTGTGCCGGGAACGAGACGCTGGAAGGCTCGCGTGCGATGGAGGCGTTCCGTCAACTGCTCGCGCATCTCGAACCGGTCCTGCCGCTTCCGAGCCCGCTCCGCCAGGCGGCTCGCCATCGTCCTGATGTCTTGAGACTCACGGGCGTTAGCACACGTAGGAGGATCGAACAGGACGAGAGCTGAAAACCCGACCTCTGCGACCGCCTGAAGGACCGCCGTCACCGCCGACATCGAATGAAACACCCCAATCTTCGGCTTGTCGCCGAATTCCCGGTCGATGGCGCGGACTACGTATCCGTTGTCCCGGACAAACGTGGGAATGTTGTGCGAACGCAGATCACCAACCGGATTCCACCCGTGATTTCGGAAGTCGTAGAGGACAAGGTCAAACCGGTCGGAGAGCAATGACCAGAACGGATAGTAGGAATCTACCGAGAGCCCGTTGGCGTGGCTCAGCACCAGCCGAGGACCCTCCGGGTTGCCATGCCGCCTAAGCATGATGGGAGCGCCGTCCAGCCCGTGCGCCTCGCAGACGGCGAGCGGCTCCGGGATCCTCCAGCGTGACGACTGCTGGCTGGTCCCGGCGCCCTTCAAGCGTTCGGACAGCTCCCCATCATCCGCCATCCCGTCCATAGGCTCGACAGTGTACCAGCCCTCGTGCAACGGCCGGCCGGCCCTATTCGTCGCGTCGCGAGACCATCGCAGCGCTCATCCGGTCCTTCAACTCTTCGTTCTTCGGAGGGGACAGCTCCAGGCAGTGCACTGGCTGAGCCAATGGATGCCCTCGCACTCGCAGCATCGCCGAGTCGACTGTGCATGGCTGCTGTTTTGGACTCATCAAACCATGGACTCTCATTGCCTCCGCGAACCAGACAGTGACAATTTCATCGAGAGGCGATCGGCGTGTCCCACGCTTCGGAACCCAATCACCCTCGGTGGGTGGGGCGTCGTCGGGGGTCTGTGGTCACGGCGTCCGACTTGGTGACTGCGGTTAGTTCGTGACAGCTGTTTACTACTGCGCCACGTGAACTCAGGCTGGTCTGAACGTGCTGGATCCGGTTCGCGGCCATAAGCGGATCGACATCTGTCAAATTCGCTTCGTTTCCTGAATGCAAGCCCTGCGCAGAGCGCGATCAGATGCATGTGCGTGAGGGCCCGCGCTTCCTCACCCTGCACGAGGCCCTACCTGCAAATCCAACTTGCTGAAGCTTAGGCAGTTAGGGAATCCCGCCACAGAGTGAAGCCCGGTCGGTCCGATAAGGCTTTCGTTGTCAACGGCTTGGAGTGGGGCAGTAGTGACTCGCCATATAATGTGGGGCGTGACGGCTCCCCGGATTCCTGCGCTGACGATTCTAGCGGGCCTGTTCCCTGCGGTTGCGGCGCCAGCCGCCGTGGACTACGCACGGGACATCGAGCCCATCCTGCACGAGCGCTGCTACCTCTGCCACGGCGAGCAGCAGCAGATGGCCGGACTGCGCCTCGATAGTCGCGAGGCCGCCTTTGCGGGCAGTGACAACGGAGCCGTGATCATACCCGGCGATCCGAGCGGCAGCCGCTTGATCGAGCGAGTCACGAGCGAGAGGGATGGCTTCCGGATGCCGCCTGGAGGCGAAGCGCTCAGCGATGTCTTGATTTCGAAGTTGCGGGCGTGGATCGCCACCGGTGCGGTCTGGCCGGATTCCCATGCCGGGCCGGAAGCTCGTGCTCGGTCCCGGGACGCCGCCGCCAGGTCGCACTGGGCGTTCCAGCCCGTCCGGCGCCCGGAGCAGCCTTCGGTGCGTCGCGCCGACTGGGTCCGGAACCCTATCGACCGCTTTGTCCTGGCCAAGCTGGAGTCCGAAGGACTGCAGCCGTCGCCGGAAGCGCCCGCCCACGTCCTTGAGCGCCGGATCCACTTCGACCTGGCCGGACTGCCGCCCTCGTCCGTGGAAGCTCGCCGGTTGCCGCCTGGGGATCCGGCTGCGGCATACGAGTCGGTCGTGGACGAGCTGCTCAAGTCGCCTCACTTCGGCGAGCGCTGGGCCCTGCCTTGGCTCGACCTGGCGCGCTACGCCGACAGCGAAGGGTACGAGCGTGATCCGTTGCGCCCGCACGCCTGGCGCTGGCGCCATTGGGTGATCGACGCGATCAACCGCGACATGCCCTTTGACAGGTTCACGATCGAGCAGATTGCCGGAGACCTGTTTCCCGAAGCGACCGTGGAGCAGAGGGTGGCGACCGGGTTCCTGCGCAACGGCATCAAGAACCGGGAGGCTGGCACGAAGAACGCGCAGAAGCGCTTTGAGGAAACGGTGGACCGGCTCAACACGGTGGCCAACACCTGGCTCGGCCTGACGGTCGGTTGCGCGCAGTGCCACGATCACAAGTACGACCCGCTCTCCCAAAAGGAGTTCTACGCGATGTTCGCGTACTTCCACAACGCGGTCGAGCGGGACATCGAAGCCCCGCTGCCGGGAGAGCTCGGGCCGTACCTGCGAACGATGCCGACGTACCGCGCCGGGCTCGCGAGGATCCGGAAGCAATTTGGAATACCGGCATTGCAGGCCGAGTGGCACGAGCGGATGCTCGCGGCAATGGACAGTCCGGGACTGCGCACCGACTGGGATCACTCCGTGACTGAATGGCGCGCGGCGAACGACAGGGCCGACTGGCTGCTGCGAGCTCCTGCCGAGTCCCTCACCGTCTTGGAGCGCGACAAGGTAGCCCGGTGGTTCCTTCTGCGAAACGGGCCGGACATCGCCAAGGACGAGGCTCTCGGTGAGCGCCTCAAGCTGGCCCGCGAGGAGGTTGTGTCGCTGGAAGCCAAGCTGCACGCGGTCTCCCGGGCCTACACGATGGTCGAGCGCAGCGAGCCGGTCCCGGCCAGGCTCGCCCTGCGGGGAGACTACCGCGCGCTCGGAAGCGAGGTCGCTCCGGGCGTGCCCGCCGTCCTGCCTCCGCTACCGGCCGGAGACAGGCCGCCCAGGCTGCGATTCGCCGAATGGATCGCTTCGCATGACAACCCGTTGACGGCCAGGGTCGAGGTCAATCGAATCTGGCAGGAGCTTTTCGGCAGAGGATTGGTCGAGACCGCTGAGAACTTTGGCACGCAGGGCGAGCCCCCGTCGCATCCGGGACTGCTCGACTGGCTCGCCAGCGAATTCGTCCGCCAGGGCTGGAGCCGGAAGGCCATCGTGAAGCTGATCGTGACGTCAGCGACGTACCGGCAGGATTCCGCGGAGCGAGTGGATGCGAGCGCCCGGGACCCGGGCAACGCATGGATCTCGCGACAGAATCGCCTGCGGCTGCCGGCCGAGCTGATACGTGACAACGCCCTGGCCGCTAGCGGACTGCTGAACCCTGCCGTCGGTGGCAAGAGTGTGTTCCCTCCGCAGCCCGGCGGCGTTTCCGAACTGAGCTATTCCAAGAAGGACTGGGACGAGGACTCCGGTCCGGACCGCTATCGTCGCGGCCTGTACGTGTTTCTCCGGCGGACCTCTCCGTACCCCATGCTGGTGAATTTCGACGCGCCCGACACTCTGACAAGCGTCTCACGACGAGAGCGTTCGAACACACCCTTGCAGGCGCTGAACCTGCTGAACGATCCGGTATTCCTGGAGGCGGCCGACGCGCTTGCGTACCGGGTGCTGGAGGAGGCGGGGAAGGGCTTCCAGAGCCGCTTCAGGGACCTGTCGCGGTGGTGCCTGAACCGGTTGCCGTCCGACTCCGAATCCGAGCTTGCCCGGCGCTTCCACTCGGCGCAGCTCGAGCGATTCGAGGCCCGGGGGGGCGATGCCGAACGCATGGCGTGGCGCGAGCTGGGCCGCGCGATTCTCAGCCTGGATGAATTCATCACCCGCGAATGACCCGAGGCTACGATGGACGTAGCCATGCGTCCTGCCGTCCTGCTGCTCCTGAGTGTCATGCTGCCATCCTGCGCGTCGGGTCCTGACGGCTCTGTCGATCCTTCCATGGACGTTCATTCATTCGCCAACTCCACGGAAGCGCGGGTGACCCATGTCGACCTGGACCTGCAAGTCGACTTTGGCGCTCGCCAGCTGCGGGGAACTTGCACTCTCGACATCGAGGGTAGCGACGGCGAGGTCGTGCTGGATACCCGGGACTTGGCAATCGACCGGGTTGAGGCGTCCGACGACGGCAAGTCCTTCCGCGAAGCCGCGTTCGACCTAGGCGAACCAGATCCCATCCTCGGGGCGGCCTTGCGCATCGAGCGGGGCAGCGCGGCGAAGATACGGGTCACCTACTCCACGCACGCACGCGCAAGCGGCCTGCAATGGCTGGAGGCCCTCCAGACCGCCGGACGCGAGCACCCGTTTCTCTATTCCCAGTCCCAGGCCATCCACGCGCGGAGCTGGATCCCGCTCCAGGATTCCCCGGGGGTGCGGGTCACCTACGCCGCACGCATCCGCACGCCACCCGGCCTGCGGGCGGTGATGAGCGCGGAGTCCATAGCTGAGGAGAGCCGCGACGGGGACTACCGGTTCCGGATGCCGCTGCCGATTCCGTCCTATCTGATCGCTATCGGCGTCGGAGATCTGGCCTTCCAGGCCACCGGGGAGCGGACCGGCGTTTACGCGGAGCCCGGTGTCGTGGAAGCCGCCGCGCTCGAGTTCGAGGACACCGAGGCGATGATGCAATCTGCCGAGCAGCTATACGGACCGTACCGGTGGGGCCGCTACGACATTCTTGTGCTGCCCCCGGCGTTTCCGTACGGGGGCATGGAGAATCCGCGCCTCACGTTCGTCTCGCCGACGGTCATCGCAGGCGACAAGAGTCTGGTGAGCCTGGTCGCCCACGAACTTGCCCACTCTTGGTCGGGCAACCTGGCCACGAACGCGACATGGCGCGACTTCTGGCTCAACGAAGGCTTCACGGTGTATTTCGAGGAGCGCATCCAGGAAACGGTTTACGGCCCGGAGAGGGCCGCGATGGACTCCTCGCTGGAGATCGACGAGCTCAAGCAGCAGATGGCTGGAATGGACGAGCGCGACCAGATCCTGCACGCGGACCTTGCTGGCCGCGATCCCGAGGAAGGGGTCACCGGAGTGCCGTACGTCAAGGGGGCGATGTTCCTCCGGACGATCGAAAAGGCCGTCGGTCGGGACGCTTTCGACCCGTTCCTGCGGGCCTACTTCGACAAATTCGCATTCCGCAGCGTCACGACCGGCCAGTTCGCCGCGCATCTAGAATCCGAGCTGCTGTCGAGGCATCGGGAAGCGACAAAGTCAATTCCGGTCAGGGAGTGGCTGGAAGAGCCCGGGCTGCCGGAGAACCGCCACGAGCACGTGTCCGCCGTCCTCGACGTCGCGGCGCGGGCCTCCCGCGACTGGGCTGAAGGCAGGGTTACCGCCAGCGATCTGGACACGGCCGGCTGGACGACCCAGCACTGGCTTCGCTTCCTGCGGTCACTGCCCGAGACGCTGGGGGCCGAGCGGATGGCCGGCCTCGACGAGGCCTTCGGCTTCACGGAAGCTGGGAATGCGGAGATCCTCTGCGAGTGGCTCGTGCTTTCTGTCCGCAACGGCTACGAACCGGCCGACGGCGCCGTGGACCGGTTCCTCACCTCCGTCGGGCGGATGAAGTTCCTGCGCCCGATCTACGGCGAGCTCGTCAAGACGAAAACAGGCCGCGAGAGAGCGCAGGAGGTGTATTCGCGGGCCCGCACGGGCTACCACCCGGTGGCCATGCAAATGGTCGAGCGCATTCTCAGCGCTGACCGGCCGGCCGCGGACTGAGGGGCGTCCACCGGGGCCGTCAGCACTTCGCGGTGATCGTGTCGGCGTGCCGTCCGGCCTCGTCCACCGCGCGGATCTTGTAGTACACGCCGCCGCTGTGGCCATCCGGTGCCGAGCGGTCCTCGAAGGAGAACGGTTTCCTTGAGGTTTGCGGCCTGAACGGCACCGTGCCAATGCGCTCGTGCCGACGGTACACCTCGTAGCGGACGATCGGATCTCCCGCTGCGTACGCGGAATGCCATTCGAGCCGGACGCTGCTGTCAGAGTTGCGCTCCGCGGTGAATCCCTGGGCGGGCTGGAATCCCGCCGACGGCCGCTGGAAGAAATTCGTCCTCGTCCCGTGCAGGTCGGCAACGGTGCGCTCGATGTCCTTTTTCTCCTGGCGCGTCAGAGGCTTGGCTACCTGGGCGGCTGCCAGGTTCGCCACCAGCTGGTCGTGCTGCGGGTCGTCGTTCTTGTCGATCAGGCCGATACCGGTGATGATCGATGCCATCCCGGGAGGATTCAGCGAGTAGCGGATGAAGTCCTCGTAGGGAAGCTTGTCCGGCTGGCCCACCGTGGGCACGCTCTGACCTGGCCGGTGCGCGTATTCCTGCTTCAGGCCGTACATCACGCCGTCGGCGAAGACCTTCATGCCGATGACGCCCATTCCCTTGGCGTGCGCCACGGGAATGGAGTTGGTCTGGTGGCAGAAGTAGTTGGGATCGTTGGGGTTCACGGCCACCAGCAGCGTGTCGAGGATGTTCTTGGTGTCGCGCTGGATCGCGTACATGTGGACGGCCGGGTTCTCGTGGCCGGTGATGCCGATGTGGCGGATCCACTTGCGGTGCTTGGGGTTCAAGCCGGTCAGGTTGGTGCCGTCGCGGTAGTCGAGAAGGCATGCAATCGCCCCGACGCGCGGCAGGGACTTGTCGCCGGGATTGTCAAGGCCCTCGTAGGCGGCATCGACCTCTTCCTTGCTGCCGATGTGATGCACCTGCATCAGATCGAGGTAGGCGCCGTCGGGAATGTAGCCCTTGCCGTCGCCGAAGAACTGCGTCAGGGACCGCTCGATATCCGAGAGCACCAGCTTTCCGCCGCCCGACGAGCTTCCCATGGGCTCCGAGCCGTCGCGCACGATGGCATGCCGAAGCGCCGTCTTGGTCGCGATGAACAGCCGCCCTCGCAGGCTGTGGTCGTAGCCGGGCAGGCCCGGCTTCAGGTTGAGGATCTCGAAGGCCTTGCCCATCTTTTCCTGGCTCAGGAAATAGTTGTTGGCCGTCTCGATATAGGTCATGCCCGCGCGGATAGCCTTGACGACGATCTGGACCGCCTCGTCCCCGGGCAGTTCCCACTGGATCTTGTTGCCGCCAGCCAGTCCGAACGCGGTGACCTCGCGGCCCGTCCGCCCCAGCAGCCGGGTCGCCAGCGGCTTCTCTGCGGGATGCGACCAGGCCCCGAACTTTCCGCTGAACGGCAGGAAGGTGGTAGCCATTGCCGCGCCGCTCGCCCAGCGCATCGCGTCGCGTCTCGAGAACTCTTTCGCCATGATTCTCTCTCCAATCCCTCGGGTCTCGATTGTCTACTGAACTGTACCACGCACCATCCGCCCTGAGGCGAGACCGGGAACCGGCCGCCCGCCTGCTCGACTCCGCGGAATCCCTAGAATGGGAAGTGGGTTCCGGCTCTCCGCATTCCCTCGCGCTGCCGCGACGCGGCCGTTGCGCCCACCCGCATCTTCCATGCCCGCGATCGAAATCGCCGCCCCGGTATCTCCGGACGACACGAGGGTGTTCGACCTGATCGGGAACACACCGCTGATCCGCCTGGACCGGGTTGCGGGCGGCAACGATCGCGTCAGGGTCTACGGAAAGGCCGAGCACCTCAATCCCGGCGGTTCAGTCAAAGACCGGCCCGCGGCCAACATGATCAGGACTGGCGTGCGGGAGGGGAAGCTCCGGCCTGGCCAGACGATCATCGACGCGACCAGCGGGAACACCGGGATTGCGTACGCCATGCTCGGGGCTGCGCAGGACCGCCAGGTAAAGCTCTTCTTGCCGCGAAACGCCTCTCCCGAGCGCAAGCGGATTCTGAAGGCCTACGGGGCGGACCTCGTGCTGACGGACCCGGCCTTGCAGACAGACGGCGCGATACAGGCCTGCCGTGCGGAGTACCGGTCGAATCCGGACAAGTACTTCTATCCCGACCAATACGGCAACCCGGCCAACTGGCAAGCGCACTACAAGACCACCGGCCCGGAGATCTGGCGCCAGACGCGGGGAGAGATCACCCACTTCGTGACCGGACTCGGCACAAGCGGCACGCTCATGGGCGCAGGCCGGTACTTGCGGGAGCGAAGTCCCGACGTGAAGATCATCTCGATGCAGCCGTCCACAGGGTTCCACGGGTTGGAGGGCCTCAAGCACATGGCGACAGCCATGCAGCCGGAAATCTACGATCCTGCCCTCGCAGACGAGGACGTCGCAGTCGACACCGAGGACGCCTACGACATGGTGCGCCGGATGGCGCGCGAGGAGGGTCTCATGGTCGGAATCTCCTCCGGGGCCAATGTTCTCGCCGCTGCGCGGCTCGCCCGGACGCTGGAGGCAGGGGTGATCGTGACGGTCCTGTGCGACGGTGCCGACAAGTACCTCAGCGAGCGCTTCTGGGACGAGTGAGGATTCGATGCTGAAGATCGCGAAGACTCCGTTCGCGGTAATGAGGGCGCATGCCGAGGCGGCCTACCCGAACGAATGCGTAGGGGCGATGCTGGGCAAGGCCGGCCCGGAAACCAAGTCCGTCGGCCTCGCGATGCCCCTGGAGAACTCGGCCGAGGGCTCGCAGCGTGCGTTTTACGAGCTATCCAGCGACAGCCTGCTGGCTGCCGACGCGGCGGCCCGCAAGCTGGGCCTCGACGTCATCGGCATCTACCACTCGCATCCCGATGCGGACGCGTACTTCTCCGAGACCGACCTGAAGCACTCCTGTCCCTGGTACTCGTTCGTGGTGCTATCGGTCAAGGGCGGCCGGTACGACCACGCCACCAGCTGGCTGCCGGATTTCGAGCAGACGAAGGCCGATCAGGAAGATCTGGAGATCGCCACGTAGCGGATGCGGCCCGCATCAGGAGGGCTTTCCACCAATGAAGATCACCGACCTCAACGTACGCTACATCCGCTTTGAGACCTCGAAGGAGCTGGCGGGTTCCGACGCGATGAATCCCGAACCGGACTACTCCGCGGCGTACGTGGAGCTGGAAACCGACTCGGGAGACCGCGGCCAGGGCCTGACTTTCACGCTGGGCAGGGGGACCGAGATCGTGGTGGCGGCCGTGCAGGTCATGCGGCCGCTTGTGCTGGGTCGCTCCCTGGACGAGTTCACTTCCGACATGGGAGCGTTCTGGCGCCGCGTGACCGGAGATCCGCCGCTCCGCTGGCTCGGTCCCGACAAGGGAGCGGTTCATCTCGCGACAGCAGCGATCGTCAACGCCGTGTGGGATCTGTGGGCGAAGGCAGAAGGCAAGCCGGTGTGGCGCCTCGTCGCCGACATGTCGCCCGCGGAGATCGTGCGGCTGATTGATTTCCGCTACCTCACGGATGCACTGCGTCCTGACGAAGCGCTGGAAATCCTCGAGCGGCAGGCACCCGGCAAGACCGCCCGGACAGACAGGATGCTACGCACCGGCTATCCGGCCTACACGACCTCGGCCGGATGGCTCGGATACTCCGACCAGAAGGTCAGGGCTCTTTGCCGCGAGGGCCTGGCGCAGGGTTGGAACCGCTTCAAGATCAAGGTCGGCCGCGACCGGGCCGATGACATGCGTCGATGCGGGATCATCCGCGAGCAGATCGGCTCGGACGGCGTACTGATGACGGACGCGAACCAGGTTTGGGATGTGGGCGAAGCGATCGAATGGATGATCCACCTTGCGCCCTACCGGCCTCTTTGGATCGAGGAGCCGACCAGTCCAGACGACATCCTGGGGCACAAGGCGGTGCGGGAGGCCCTCGCTCCGCACGGCATCGCCGTCGCGACCGGCGAGACGTGCCAGAACCGGATCCTGTTCAAGCAGTTCCTGCAGGCCGATGCCATCGACTACGTGCAGATCGACTCGACCCGTCTGGGCGGCGTGAACGAGGTGCTGGCCGTGCTGCTTCTCGCGGCGAAATTCGGCAAGCCGGTCTGCCCTCACGCCGGCGGGGTCGGCTTGTGCGAGTATGTCCAGCACTTGGCCCTGATCGACTACATCTGCGTGTCCGGAAGCCTCGAGAACCGGGTGCTCGAGTACGTCGACCACCTGCACGAGCACTTCGTGGACCCGGTCGTGATGCGTGACGGGAACTACATGCCGCCCGACGCTCCGGGATACAGCATCGAAATGAAGCCGGAGTCGCTGGACCGCGCCCAGGTGCGTTGTTGAATCTCGCCCCGTGCGCTAATCTGTACCCGAGGGACTGGTATTCCATGAAGCCCACCGTAGCCATGAACCGTCGTGACCTGATGAAGGTTCTGGGGGGAGGTCTCGCCAACGTCGGCTTGGCCGCCACGCTGGCCGGCGACCGGGCATTCGGAGGGGAGCAGGCGGACGGGCTGCCCTCCCCGCATTTCGCTCCCAAGGCCAAGAGCGTGATTTCGATCTTCTGCTACGGCGGCCCCAGCCAGATCGATACGTTCGATCCCAAGCCAGACCTTGCAAGATACGCTGGCGAAGTGATGACCGGCGTCGGTGAAGTCGTTGTCTCGCAGGGAAATCCGGGCGGGCTCATGCCATCGCCGTGGGCGTTCAAGAAGTACGGTCAGAGCGGCATCGAGGTCTCCGAGCTTTTCCCGCAGGTCGCCGGGCACGTCGACGACCTGGCCGTGATCAGGTCGATGTATACCTCCTCCAACGATCACGGCCCGGCGCTTTACCAGATGAACACCGGCACCGTGCTCGCGGGTCATCCCAGCGTCGGCAGCTGGCTCACGTACGGTCTCGGCTCCGAGAACAGCAACCTGCCGGGCTACGTGGTCTTTACGGACCACCGGGGAGGCCCGATCAACGGACAGCCCAACTGGGGCGCGGGTTTCATGCCGGCAGCCTTTCAGGGCACCCAATTCCGCTCTACGGGGGATCCGATCGTGGACCTCCGCCCGCCGAAAGAAGTCAGCCGCGATCGTCAGCGCAAGTGGCTGGACCTGCTTCGCGACCTGAACCGCGAGCACTTGGCGCTGAATCCCGAGGACAACGAGCTGTCGGCCCGCATCCAGTCCTACGAACTGGCCTACAACATGCAGGTCCACGCCACGGAGGCGATCGACATCTCCAAGGAGAGCGAGGCAACCCGCAAGCTGTACGGTCTGGACGAGGACCGCACCCGATTCTTCGGACGGCAGGCCCTGATGGCGCGCAGGCTCGTGGAACGCGGGGTCCGCGTGGTGCAGCTCTACTCGGGAGGGGGCAATCACGAGCCCACCTGGGACCAGCACTGGTCGCTGAAGTACTTCCACACGATGCACGCCGGCGAGACCGACGGGCCCATCGCGGGCCTCATCACGGATCTGAAGCAGCGGGGCCTGTTAGACGAGACCCTGATCATCTGGCACGGCGAATTCGGCCGGATGCCGATCAGCCAGAGGCTCGACGGCCGCGATCACAACCCGTACGGCTTCACGGTCTGGCTCGCCGGTGGCGGGACCAAGGGCGGGACGGTGGTCGGAGCCACTGACCACTTCGGTTACAAGGCCGTGGAGGATCGCAAGTCCGTGTACGACCTGCACGCGACGGTCCTGCATCTGATGGGCCTGGATCACGAGAAGCTGACCTACCACCACAACGGCCGCGACATGCGGCTGACCGATGTGCACGGCAACCTGATTCGCGAAATCATGGCCTAGTCGGCCGCGGCCGCCCGCGTCCTTTGTTCGTTGCGGGGGACGCGTCGCGCCCCGACCGCCTATCGGGCGCCTCCCTGGCGGCGAAGCTGCTTCATTCGGCGCTTCTGTTCCTTCTCGTCGAGGATCGTCAGGTTGAAGTTGACCTCGATCAGCGTGACGACCTCGACGTCCCGCCCGTTCAGCTGGGTGGGGCGGTATCGCCATTGAGCGACCGCCTCGAGCGCGGCAGGTGCCAGCATCGGGTGCCCTTCGACCAGTTGCAGGTCCCGGACGCGTCCGTCGACGCCGATGATCGCTTCGAGGCGCACCGTGCCGGACACCTGTTGCTCGACGGCCTCGGGCGGATAGACCGGCAGCACCCTGCGGGTGATGCGGGCGCTCTGAACCCTGCCACCCACCCGGATCGGCGGAGGGAGCGGCATGTCTTCCGAATCGCTCGCGAACATGCCCAGCACGCCCGCGATGCCCGGGTCGCCGGTTCCTCCGGGCAGCCCGGGTGACGCGGGCATGGCTGCGATCGGGGAAACGGGCAGTCCGACGTCGTGCAGGAACGCCACCTCGTCGGGAATGACGGACGGGGCCTGGAAGTCTGCTTCGTACCGGACCGCTTCGGAGTGGGGAGCCGGCTCCGGGCGAGGCGGCGGAGGTGCGGGCGGCGGCGGGACCGCCAGAAAGAAGGTGTTACCGGCCCAGGCTTGCAGGTCGATCTCGTAGGTGTTGACGAGCGGAACGACGATCAGGAGTGCCATTGCAGCCACCTGGATCACAATCGAACCGGCAAAACTCCATCCCTGCCGGACAGACGAAGCCGGTACAAAGCCCTGTTCGAACACAAGAACGCCCTGCCTGTTCTGGTCAAGTATGACCCTGCAAGGTTACGCCGGGCCACCTAAAGGTGTCGTCGTTGGAGGACGGTCGCAGGACGCTACGCTCCGAGTTGATCGGCTAGATCAAGGAAATCCCGTGCATTAACGTCGAACGAAGTGTCGAACGAAAGGTCGATCCTGCGGTTCGGCCGTTCCTTCGGCCTCGGCACGAACGCCGTCCTGAGGCCGGCGGCCTTGGCCGCGCGCAAGTCACCCTTATGGGCTGCCACCATCATGACCTTCTCGGGCGGCAGCCCGAGCAGTTCCGCCGCCTTGAGGTAGACTTCCCGATCCGGCTTGTACCTGCCCGCCAGCTCGGCCGACAGCACCGCGTCCCAGGGCAGCCCGGCATGCTTGGCCATGTTTACCAGCAGGGCCACGTTGCCGTTGGAAAGCGAGGCAACGATGAACTTTTCCTTCAGCCTGCCAAGACCCTCCGCCGAGTCGGGCCAGGGATCGAGCCGGTGCCACACGCGATTGAGATCGTCTTTCTCCGATTCACTGAGACCTCGGATATCGAAGCGGTCCAGGAGATCGTCCAGAATGAGCCTGTGGAGCTCGTCGATCGTCTTCCAGGGCAGCTCGCCTTGGCGGACTCGATTCATTGCAGGACCGTAGCCGTCGCGCCAGGCGTCAGCGAACGCGGTCCAGTCGACGGTCAGGTTCTTGCCCCGGCCCAGCGCTCTTCCTTCCCGGATGAGTGTGGATCGCCAGTCCACCACTGTGCCGAACACGTCGAACGTCAGTGCCCGGACCTCTGGCAGTTCATTGCCCTGCATTGAAGCTACTCCCCATGCCGAAACCAAGAATGCCCGCCTCGTCCACGCGGCAGGCCTTGCGACGTCCATGGCTAGAGTATACGGACGGGTCAGCGCCTGATCCGCCAAGGGGCCCCGGGCCGCGTCACAGAAACGGTCGCCGGACCGGTTCCTCGATGCCCAGGCGGAATGCCCGCTCGCCCGTTTCGGCCGCGTGGGGTCAAGCTTCGGGAAGCCCGCCGGCCTCGGTATCGCGCTACGCTGAAACTACGCGCCGATGGGCCGGATCCGAGTACTCCCTGATCGAGTGGCCAATCAGATTGCCGCGGGCGAAGTGGTCGAGCGCCCCGCCTCCGTGTGCAAGGAGCTGATCGAGAACTCGCTTGACGCCGGCGCGACGCAGCTTCGGATCGAGCTGACTGCCGGAGGGCGGACGCTGATCAAGGTCGGCGACAACGGCTCGGGCATGAATCGCGACGACGCAATGCTTGCGTTCGAGCGTCACGCGACCAGCAAGCTGCGAACGGCCGACGACCTTCTTGGAATAGCTACGCTCGGCTTTCGCGGAGAGGCCTTGCCCTCGATCGCCAGCGTGTCCAGACTGACCCTCCAGACCCGGGTTGCGGAAGAGGAATCGGGAACCGTCGTCGAGATGCATGGCGGCCGGATGAGAGACGTGCGCGACGCAGCCTTCGCACCGGGGACGGCCGTCTCGGTCAGGAGCCTCTTCTACAACGTGCCTGCCCGCAGGAAGTTCCTGCGCACGGAGAAGACCGAGCTCTCGCATGCGGTGCGCATGGCGACACACTACAGCCTTGCCCATCTGGACAAGGCGTTCCACCTCCGCAACGAGCACGGAACCCTGCTGAGTGTGACGCCGGTCTCGACGCTCAGGGAACGGGTCTATCAGGTCTTCGGCAGTGCCACCTTGGACAGGCTCGTCGAACTCGAACCGGGGTCGAACCTGGCGGGACGAGGACTTTCCGGCGAAGCCCGCAATGGGTCGGATCCGGGCGAGTTTCGTCTCGGAGGGTTCGTTTCGGAGCCTCAGGCGCAGCGTCCGAACCGGAACTCGATCTACGTCTTCGTGAATCGCCGGCTCGTGCGGGACAACCTGATTCACCGGGCGATTTCCGCAGCCTACGAGAACATGATGCCGAAAGGCGTCTACCCGTTCGCAATGCTCTTTCTCGATCTGCCGCCAGGCCAGGTCGACGTGAACGTGCATCCAGCCAAGACCGAGGTGCGGTTCCGCGGTCCGTCCCAGGTCTTCGCCCTGGTTCGGGACGGCATCCGCCGGCAGCTTGTCGCAGCCAAGCCCGCCTCGTCGCTGCCGGCCCCCTCCGAGATCGCGCAGCGTGGTTTCGCGGTCAATCCCGGGGACGCTCCGCACCTCCCCGCGTCAGCCGGTGGAATCCCTGTTCCAGAGTCCTATCCGCCGACCGCGGTTCCCGGTACGCGGCGGCTTGCGTTCGACGGAAGCCTCGAGTTTCCCTCGGCTCCGACCGTCCCTGCCCATCCGCCTGCGTCTCCGGTTTCGGACGGTTTCGCGCTGCCCGCAGCGGTCGCCGAAGCCGATGCCGGTCACAGCCGGGCGCCCCTCGTGGAACACGCGCCCGAGAGCCTCGGAAGTCTGGGCAGCCTGCGACTATTGGGGCAACTGCACGACAGCTTCATCGTTGCTGCCGGCGAGGACGGGGTGTGGATCATCGACCAGCACGTGGCGCACGAACGGATTCTGTTCGAAAAGGTGCTCGCCGGACGGCTGCGCGGCGAGCCTGAAAGGCAGAGCCTGCTCGCCCCCATCGTGCTCACCCTCACCCCGGATCGAATGATCGCCTACGAGGAGATCGCCGAGGAATTCCTCGGCAACGGCTTCGAAATCGAGCCCTTTGGCGGCCGAACGGTCGCCGTCCGAGCCGCGCCAGCCGAGCTGAAGCCTAAGCAGGTCGAGTCCCTGATGAACGAGATCCTGGACAATTTCCGGGAAGCTGGCCGCCGGCTGGGTCTCGCGGACCTTCGCAAGCGCATGGCCGCGACGATCGCCTGCCACGCCGCGATCAAGGTCAACATGCCGCTGGTGCCCGACAAGATGCGCTGGCTGCTCGAAGAGCTTGCTCGCACCGAATGTCCGATGTCCTGCCCGCACGGCCGGCCCATCGCGCTCAAGTACGGCACGACCGACATTCTCAAGGCGTTCCACCGGATCTAGTCGCCGGGCGACTAATCGTAGGTGCCGAAGACCTCCCGCAGGGCATCCGAGATTTCTCCCAGCGTCGCGCCCGCCTCAACCGCCCCGCGAATCGGCGGGAGGAGGTTGGCATCGCCGGCGGCCGAGCGCTTGAGCCCGTCGAGCGCGGCTTCGGCTGCGTCGCGGGTGCGAGCTGTCCGGAATGCCGCGAGCTCCCTGGCACGCTCCCGCTCCTGACTGGCGTCGATTTGCAGGATCGGGACCGACTCCGGCTCCTCGGACCGATAGGCGTTGACGCCCACGATCGTCTGCTCACCGGTTTCCACCTTCCGCTGGAAGGTGTAGGCGCTCTCCTGGATCTCGCGCTGCACGTAGCCTTGCTCGATTGCCGCCACCATTCCCCCCATCTCGTCGATGGTCTTCAGGTACACCCCGGCCTCTTCCTCGAGCTCCGATGTCAGGCTTTCGATGCAGTACGAGCCCCCGAGAGGATCGACCGTCCCGGTCACGCCGGATTCCAGGGCGATGACCTGCTGGGTGCGGATCGCCAGCGTGGCTGCTTCCTCGCTCGGCAGGGCGAGCGCCTCGTCGAGCGAGTTCGTGTGGAGCGACTGCGTCCCGCCCAGAACCGCGGCCAGGGCCTGGTAGGCCGTGCGGATGACATTCACGCGAGGCTGCTGCGCAGTCAGGCTCGAGCCGGCCGTCTGCGTGTGGAAGCGCAGCTTCATCGAGCGAGGGTTACGCGCCCCGAAACGGTCTTTCATCAGCCGGGCGTACATGCGTCGGGCGGCCCGGAACTTGGCGATCTCCTCGAGAAAGTTGCGGTCGGCACTGAAGAAGAAAGACAGGCGCGGCGCGAACATGTCCACGTCCAGGCCGGCATCCCTAGCGGACTCGATATAGGCGATCGCGTTGCCGAGCGTGAACGCCAGTTCCTGCGCGGCGGTGGATCCCGCCTCCCGCATGTGGTATCCGCTGATCGAAATGCCGTTCCAGCGCGGCGCCTCGCGGGCCGCCCACGACAGGAGGTCCGTCACGATTCGCATCGAGGCCTGGGGAGGGTAGATGTACGTGCCGCGAGCGATGTACTCCTTGAGGATGTCGTTCTGGACAGTCCCTCGCAGAGCGTCGGTCGGCACGCCGCTTCTCTGGGCGGCTGCGGAATACAGGGCGAGCAGGATCGCAGCCGTCGAATTGATCGTCATCGAGGTCGAGACCCTGTCCAGAGGAATGCCGTCGAACAGCGTTTCCATGTCCGCCAAGCAGGAAATGGCGACGCCGGCCCTCCCGACTTCGCCCAGGGCCAGTTCGTGGTCCGAGTCGTAGCCCATCTGCGTGGGAAGGTCGAACGCGACGGACAGGCCGGTCGTCCCTCGGTCGATCAGGTAGCGGTAGCGTTCGTTGGACAGCCGGGCGTTGCCGTAACCGGCGTACTGGCGCATTGTCCAGAGCCTGTCGCGATACATCCCGGGGTGGATGCCGCGGGTGTACGGAAATTCTCCGGGATCCGGCGGCTCCGGCTGTGGATCCTCGTAGACCGGTTTCATGGGGAAGGCCCGGATCGTCTTCCTATCGCGTGCGGGAGAGCTTCTTCGCCTTCCGGAACGAGTCGATACCGAACCAGGCGAACATGATCGCGCCGCCACCCGCAACGAGCAGCCGTGTCATGCTCTCGGGTAGCTGCCGGTAGGCCTGGATGAAGCCGAAGGGGCCGAACACGAAGAACAGGGCGAACGACAGGAACACGAAGCCGACAATCTCGAGGCCCAGCTCGCGGGCGATCGTCAGGAACCGGGGCACCATCTTCCGGACTGTTTCGATTCCCGCGCTGAGCGCTTTGGATGCCCTCATATCGAAAATGCTAGCAGTACCGTCCCCAGAAGAGGTCGCAGGCTGCGCCAAGAATCGGCCTTGGCCCGCAACCTGCGACTTGCAAGCTATCGGCATGGCCTGGGGCGGTCCGGACGCGGGATATCACGCCAAACGTCGGAGCCAAATTGCGATCAAGTGGCAGCGCCCGTATTGCTGTCTCGATTTCGCGGGACCTAGCAGATTGCCGTCCCTCGATTCTCGGCACACTCAGTGCCGAGCATCTTCCCGCGAAGGCCGGATTGACGGCGGTCGGGTGCGGACAGCCTTGCTCGGTGCCAGCTCGAGATCCGGTTCTGAATTGGCGTGAATTGATCGGGGCTCTCCGGCGCCACGGTCGCGTTGCCCGGGAAGCAGCCGCCGAAGCCAACGGCCCCATTGAGAGAATCCTAGGGGCCCCCTCCCGCCGCTGACCGAGAGGATTCGACGACGCGTCGAATCGCATCTACCACCAGTTCGGGCGGATCCTGGCGGATGAAATGCCCGGCAGCCTCCGTGACTTGCCAGTCACTGCTGTCGGACAGCGCTGCCAGATTCTCCTGCATTGCACACCACTCATTCCAGAACCTCGGTCGCTACCGCCGCTGCGTGAGGACAACAACCGGTTCGCGACCCAGTCGCGGCCGATCGCGGGCCGCTTCGCCCAGGCTGTCCCCGAGGCCCGCCATCTCCGACGCCAGGGTGCGAAGCGAGTGTGTCGTCATCAGCAATTCTTCCTCCGCCTTCCGCACCGAGCGGTCGCGTGACTCCGGATTTCCTGCCGGCACGTGCAATAGCAGACGAGCGCCGCCGATCGGTGCAAGGAGTCTCAGCCTGAGGGCGAGGCTGCGCATCCGAGTCAGGTCCGCCGAACGGCGAGACTGGTCGGGGTGAGAGGAGTCGACTAGCACCATGCCGCTCACTTATTCCGGGAACCGAGCAGCATACACCTGTGTCACCAAGCCGCCGAACGAGTGCCCACGAGGACATACGGAGGGGCGACGAGGGCGTTGCCTAGAGGGACTTCCAGTTCCTCGGCGATGTTGCCGAGCGTGCGGGGTCGGGGCGCGGCCTCGCTCCGTGCATACCCCGCCCTGTCGTACGAGCACACTCTGGAGAACTCACCGGCGGCCTTGGTTACGGAAGCCCATCCGAGGGGCCTGCCCGGCGTCTCCGATTCCAGAACTGCCGCGGGGCCTCCCTCCCCCTCGCAAAGTATGTACACTTGGCGACCACCCACATCACCTAGGTTCCCCGGCGCCGGGCTGCCCGACAACGCGAGACGGGACAGAACCGACTGCAGCAACGGGGTCCCGGCCAAGGCCGACACCAGAGTTCCGCCGCCCTAATAGCACAATTGCTGGACGCGGCGCTTCATTGACGGCCATAGACCCCATTGCCATCGAGTTGGTTCCGGTGGCTTGGGCCGAGTGCTCGAACTGAGCCGGAACACGCGTCGCGAGCCCCGGGAAGTCGTGGCGGAATCCGGTCCCTCCAGCAGCTACGTACCGTAGCAGCAGCTATCTCCACTTTGTACAGGCCTTGCAACTCGTCGAGGTGGTGCCGAACTAGTGGTCACATTTTCTTGAGCAGATCCCGCAGCTCGTATCGGGGATCCGGGTTAGGCTCTCTGTCCGGCGTCTCAAGGTATCTCTCAATCAGCTTGCGCGCTTCCGGATAGCGGGATTTCCGTTTCGCAACGATCCACGCCGTGGCCGCGGCCCGCCAGACCTTGGGCTCGTCCGGGTCCCGTGAGAACGCCAGGTCGAATAGCTCATCGCTTTCCTCGTGCTTGCCGCGTCGGGCCAGGAAGCTGGCCTGCTTCAACAAGGGCCTCATGCCGTCCGGGTTGAGTTTCCTTGCCTCGGCGAACTGCTCGGCGGCGGCGTCGAACTCACCCATCCCCTCGTGGTACGTCCCCAACGCCTCCGCGCCTCGGGCTGGGTCGATGGTAATCATCCGCATTGCAAGTTCCCTGGCTTCGGCCTTGCTGCCTCCGACCAGCGAGGGGGCTTCCAGATGAAATCCCTGGAGCGCGTCGTAGGCGTTAAGGTTGGTTTCGTCCAGCTCGATGGAGCGCTCCATCTCCCGACGCATCCTGCGAACAAGAGGCGCCGCCGCAAGCTTCCGCAATCCGGTCATCCTTTCGGCGCGCCGCGCCATGGCCAAGGCCAGCCACAACGAGAAGGTCGAGTTCTCGGGGTCCTGCTCGACGGCTCGCTCGAATACCTCCTGGGCTTGGCGGAAATCCTCCGCCGTAAAGTGTCGGACACCTTCCTTCCAGTCGTCCTCGCCGGGATTGCTGGCCGCGAGCGCCAGGGAGCCAGCGATGGTGAGCAAGGCGATTCTTCGAGTCATGAGTCGAGGGCGGCTGCCAGCTTGATTCCAATCCGGCGTGATTCGGCCGGCACGCTCCCTATTAGTAAATCAGCTTCGGACAGGTTCGAGCGAGAGCATGGAGAATCGCTTAAGTCAAGGAGCAAGGCCGAAACCTTTTCTTGGTTGCGGTGTTACTGAATCTGGGGCCCGATGCGGGCTTTACCCCAGCGAGGAGGAATCGCAATGGTAGCGGCGACGGCAATCGATGCACAATCGAATCACGGAAGCAACACCGGTGGCACACCCCGACACGCGGCCGCCCAAGAACCAATGAATTTCTGGCTCACGTGTCGGTTCGGCCTTCGAGGACCGTGGGTATTTGTTCGGTCGGCGCGAGATCTCAAGGGGTGGACTGTTGCCGCCGCGATCGTTGCCGCCGCCGTGGGCTACTTGCCGGCACAGCTTGCCGCCGATACCTGCCGCTACGAGGCGGAACGGAACGCCACCCTGGCTGTGGGGCATGCCACCCTGGCCAGGATCATCGCAGACGCCGGAGAACTCGAGATCCGGGGGCACTCCAACCTCCGCGAGATGCGCATCCGCGGGAGGGCGTGCGCTTCGGATCAGGAAACCTTGGACCAAATCCAATTGGAGACCGGGCGAAGCGGTGACGAAATCCGGGTGGAAGCGAAGCTCCCCAGTGGCGGCCGGCAGTTCTACGAGATTCTGTTCACGAGGAAGTGGTCATTCGGAACGGCGCATCTCGACCTCGAAATCGATGTACCCGACGCCATGGTACTCGACATCGTCGACGGGAGCGGCCGCGTCGCGATTCGAGACACGGGTTCTCTGGAGTTGAAGGACGGTTCCGGAGACGTCGAGATTGAGAACGTGACCGGCGATGCGGCTGTCCGAGACGGTTCGGGAAGTGTCGATATCCGCCGAATCCGGGGGGACGTCAACGTGATCGACGGGTCAAGCGATCTCTCGGTCACCGAGGTTGACGGAAGCGTCAGGATCCGCGATGGTTCGGGAGAGATACGAGTCGCCCGCGTGGCGCGGGCCGTTACCGTGACGTCAGACGGTTCCGGCAGCATCTCGGTGCGCAAGGTCGCAGGAGACTTCACAGTCGAGCGGGATGGGAGCGGGGCCGTCCACTACCACGACGTGCTCGGCCAAGTATCGGTCCCCGACTGACGCCGCCCGGCCGCTCCTGAGTCCAGAGGTCCGCCTGAGCGGCGCAGGAGCGGCAAGCAGGCCTGCTTCCGGCTATCCCGCTGGGGCAACCCGCCCCGCTTCCGTTGGCACGGCGCGCGCTCGACCGGGCAAGGCGATTTATCGATTCGGCGGGCTCTCAGACCAAGCGATCACGGGGCTCGTCAGACGGGAGGCAGATCCGAGCCGGCCGATACAATCGGAGATCATGTCGAGCGCACTGACGGTCAGGGCTGGCGACCGCATTTACGAAGTGCATCACGATTGGGGGTCGCTGCCTGACCGCATTCGCTACGGCAATTGCCACGGCGTCCAGGTCGACTCCCAGGGGCTCGTCTACGTCCATCACACCGTTCACGCGTCTTCACCGAGCGACCACTCCGTCGTTGTGTTCGACCCGCAGGGAGATTTCGTAACGTCTTGGGGCGGGGCCTTCGCAGGGGGCGCGCATGGATTCCGGCTCACCCGCGAGGGCGCTGACGAGTTCCTCTATTTCTGCGATATCCGGCGCGGCATCGTGCAGAAGACCGACCTTGCCGGTAACGTCCTGCTGACGCTGGGGTATCCGTCCGAGTCGCCGGCGTATGGCGTCCGGGACGGCAGGCTGGCACCTTCCTGGAAGCCCACGAACCTTGCCGTGGCGAGCAACGGCGACCTCTATGTCGGAGACGGCTACGGTTCGAGCTACGTGGTCCGGTACGATCGCGACGGTCGCTATCTCAGTACGTTCGGGGGCGGGGGTAGCGAGGCCGCAGGCGACCTGAGCTGCCCCCACGGCATCGACATCGATGCCCGTTCCGGAGTCGAGGAAGTCCTGGTCGCGGACCGCTCCAACCATCGACTGCAGTACTTCGATCTCGCCGGCAGCCACTTGCGATTCGCGACAGGCGTTGACCTGCCCTGCCACTTCGACATCTTCCGCGACGGCACGCTCCTCGTTCCCGACCTGGCAGCCCGGGTATCGCTGTTCGACTCGGAAAACGCTCTGATCGGTCACCTCGGTGTTGGTGCCAGCGACTACCGCGAACGCAGATTGCTCGACAGGAGCCACTTCCCGGCCGGGAAGTTCGTGTGTCCCCACGGCGCTTGCTTCGACCAGGAGGGAAACATCTTCGTAGTCGAATGGGTCGAGATCGGGCGTGTCACCTTCCTGAAGCGGGTTCGGTAGCGCAATCACTGCGGCACCGCCGGCCTGCTCTGTTCGGAGGCGTGCGGTAGCTGCCGGTCTCGTCTGGCATCGTCAAGCTCGCAAGACATGTAGCGTTGAGGCGAGGCGGCGTTGGAAAGGCGCGAGTCGCCACCCGGCCCGCCTTCCGCGATGACTTCGCCATCGGGCGAGCACGGTTTGAGAAAGGCGACTCCGGGTCCGGGGATCGTGGCCTCGCCTGATCTGGCAAGGGCAGCCGGCAACACAGTGCAATCGCTTGAGCGAGGACATCGCCCTCGCGCTGCGTCCGACGGGCCGCCGAGCTTGGCGTCTGTGGCTGAATCAGTTCCCGCGGTTAGAACTCCAGCCGCAGGCCGAACTGCATGATCCGTGGCGCACTTGTGCCGGTTATCCGCCCCGGATTTCGGGCATTGATGTTATTTCGCGGGTTCAGCAGGTTGGCGTGGTTGAAGGCATTGAACATCTCCCAGCGGAACTGCAGCTCCGTGTTTTCGGTGATGCCGAACTTCTTGAAGAGAGCGAAGTCAAGATTCCAGTTGCCAGGCCCGATGATAATATTCCGGCCCGCGTTGCCAAAGCTCCCGGTCACCGGGTTCGCAAACGCCGTCGCGTCAAAGTACTGCTGAATCAACTCGCCCTTGGATCGGCCCGTATCGAGAAACGGATTCCCCACCAGGTCCGGGCGCTGCCGGCCATATCCGGCCAAGGCGATGTCGCGTCCCGTCGTCGCGCTGAATGCTCTCCCGCTCTGGATCGTGAGAATCCCGTTGGTCTGCCATCCACCGAGGACCCACCGCCCGACCCCGCTGTCCGTCGGAGAGGGGAGATCCCACAGAAAGGAAGCCACGAAGCGCTGCCGCACATCAAAGTCAGCGAGGGCCTTGTCCAGCCGGAGGTTCAACGGGTTCTGCGGAGGTGCCGTCTCCGTCGCTGACAGGTCGATCGCCTTACCCACCGTGTAGTGCGCCAGGATTGTGTATCCATCGCTAAAGCGCTTGTTCACGGTGAACTGGGCTGCGTGGTACGTCGAGAAGGCCGTCGACTCGTAGCTGGTGATGCCTTGGAACGTCGGTCCGTATATCCGTCTCTGATTGATGTTGCGGAGAGTGGCGCCCTCTCCGTAGATCGCCGGGTTGATTTGCCTCCGTAGCGGGAGGTGCGTGGCCTTGGAGCCGACATAGGCGGCTGTGACGATGAAGTCCCGCATCACCTCCTGCTGCACATTGAAGTTCCACTGCTGGTTGTAGGCCGCGACAGTGCTCTCGTCCACCGAGAGGCCGATTTGTACCGGCAGGATGTATTGGTAGGCGGCACGCTCCTGATCTGACTCCGGTTGCCTGTATGGAAACGGGTTCAGCATTCCGCCGAATGGATTCGAGAAGCTTTCGGGCCCGTTGACCCGGGTCTGCAGCGAGTAGGGAGGCGAGTTCACGAAATGGCTCAGCATGTGAAAGCGCGGGGTGTCATAGAAGATGCCATAAGCTGCGCGGATGCTGGTCTTGTTGTGGGCGAAGGGGCTCCAGGCCAGGCCGAGGCGAGGCGCGAAGTTGTTCCAGTCGCTTGCGGCACCACCGCGGAAAACCCCTGAATCGTCGGCGTAGAGGAGACCCTCGGGGGCGTTCGGAAAGACTTGCGACTGTTTTCCGGCCCGAAACACCGAGAGTTCGTCCGGTGCGGAATAGAACGGCAGATACGGCTCCCAGCGCATACCCAGCGACAGGGTCACGTTTGGGCGAACCTTCCAGTCGTCCTGGAAATAGAAGTTGGGAGCCCGGGCCCGAATGTCATTGATCCGCAGCGATCCCTGGCGGAAGTTGGCTGGCCGCCCGAGCAGGAAGTCTGCATAGGAGTTCCCACTGAACCGGCCAGTGAAGTTGAATTGGGGGTCCACCAGGTTTGCGGTGACTCGGTAGCTCAAGCTGTAGCGATACTCGCCGCCGAGCTTCATCATGTGCGCGCCCGAGGTGTAGGCGACGTCATAGCGTGCCTGCCATGTCTTGCGATCGATGCGCACCAGGTTTTCCTGCGCCAGGTTCCAGTAGCCGTTGACCCTGCCGCGGTAGTGCGGCACGAGTTCGATCTGACTCTCCGGCGCGCCCCGATTCACGTTCAATCCCAGGCTCTGGTAGGAGACCTCCTGGCCGCTCTCGCCGACAGTTGGCAACGGACCACGGTCGATCTCGGTTCGGTTGTATGTGAACTGCGCCGTCGCCAGCAGGGAAGGGCTTGCCGTCCAGGTGTGCTGCCCCTGAATGTTCCTGTTAATGAAATTGATATCCGCTGTCAGCTTGGGCAGCCCGGCGGTCTTGAACTCGTTGCTGGACTGCATGAGCAGCCTTCCGCTGAACCGCTGCTTGCTGGTCGCTTGATGGTCGGCTCGAGCGATGTACTGGTTGCTGTCGAAGTTGATGGGACGGTTGAAGATGTGCCGCCCGCCCGGCGTGTTCGGTGCCGGAATCAGCTCGTTGAGAAAGTTGACCGACGCCGGATCCCAGCGCGCGTTCGGGATCAAGGCATTCGGAAATGGCTCGCCACTTGATGGATCTCTTGGCATCCGGCCTGTCGAGGAGAAATCTCCTGATCGCTCGGCGCCAGTCGGGACGAACAGGCCAGAGAACGTGGCCGCTTGCCGCTGCCTGACTGCCTCGTACGCGCCGAAGAAAAACGTTCGATTCCGCACGACTGGTCCGCCAAACGTGCCTCCGTACTGGTTGCGCCGGAGCTTTCCCTTTTCCAGGCCGAAGAAACTGCGGGCGTCGAGGATGTCGTTGCGCACGAACTCGTAGGCCGACCCGTGAAACTCATTGGTTCCGGACTTAGTCACGGCATTGATGATGGCTCCCATATTGCGGCCGTACTCCGCACTGAAGTTGTTGGTCAGCACGCTGAATTCTTCCAGGGCGTCGGGGTTGGGCATGATCGCGGCGACGTTTTGCTGGGGGTCGTTGTTGTCCCCGCCGTCCAACATGTAGTTGTTCGAGACCGCGCGGGCACCGTTGACTGCCAGGCCGGCGTTCTGATTCAGGCTGCTGGAGCCAGGGCCCAGCACAACACCGGGAACAAGGAGGATCAGCTGTACCGGGTTCCTGCCATTCAGGGGCAGCTCGGTGATCCGCCTCTCGTCCACGATCTCCTTGATCGTCCCACCAACGGTCTCGACCTCGGCCACTGCACCGGTCACGGTGATTGACTCAGTCACTTGGCCCACCTCGAGGACAACCGTCACCTGTCGGCTCTGGTCCGCATCGAGCCGGAACGACTCCGAAAGGAACCGGGTGAAGCCCTCGTGTGTGACTTGAACGTGATAGTTGCCCACAGGCATGCGGGGGAAATTGAAACGACCCCCTTCGTCGGAACTGGATTCCCACTGCAGGCCGGTCAGATCGTTTACTGCGAGGACCTGTGCTCCCGGAACCGCTGCCCGCGTACTGTCTTGCACCGTGCCGACGATCAGACCCGTGGCTTGGGCCATCAGCGAGACCGGCAGGAACGCCAGAGCTGCGGCTGCCAGGTAGAACCGAACGGATTCGTGCCGCTCCCCCCTAGGATCTTGCATGAGTCACCTCCTGTGAGCGCGCCAGCAGCGCGGTTTGTGACGAGTGCAAACCGAGGATTACGGAGAACGGCAACGGAAGCAAGCCGATCCACAAGAAAATCCGTCCTTTTCGCAAGAATCGGAAACCAGATCCGCAAGTCCTGTATCTTTCAAGTCGATTCAGCCCGAATAATTCGTCCAGTTTTCTCGCGTGGCAACCCAAGCACTGGACGCCCTGCTCTGTTCGTGCGACGAGTCTCCCGGCGAGCCATGCCCACACTTCTCGGTGCAGAATGAGGGAGAGGTCGGGGACTCCTCGCTTTGACGAGTGTCAAAGCGGCTGCATTTCATGGCTCAATGACGGCGGACCCGAGCAGATTCTTGACATCCCCTCCGAACCCATAAAGCCCACTTCCACGCATCCGCTGGCCGCGCCAAGGGCTCGAAGGACTCGGGTTCGGAGCGCAGTTGGTGCCTCCACCTCTGCGAGCGGTCCCCGTGGGTGAACTCGACCTAAACCAGGTAGGCGGTGTCGCCATGGACAGCTACCGAGGGCAGGTCCTGTTCTCCTTGCGAAGACGTCAGCACCCTCATGATCGGGATCCTCTCGACGGTCACCCTCCCTTCCATCAGGACAGCAGGCTTTCCGAACGCGACGTCAGCGGCATCGAACGACGTATCGCCGTGCTCGGTTCGGATCCGGAACCGAGCGTCAGTCGCCAGTGTTTCCGCGAGACCATACACGCCCGTTTCGAGCTCAGGGTACCGTCGAGCGTCGTTGAGACTCCGCGTCAGAGCCAAGCGTCGCGTTGCAAGCCGCCAGCGGGATTCGGCGGCGGAGTGATCCCGGCCTAGCCGCCACTCCCACACGTCAACAATGCGCGCCCCGGTCGCTTCGATCGATCCGTCCCAGCTCGCGGGCTCCTCCTCGCCGACGCCGAACAGGATGCAGTACTGGACAGTTTCCGCCTGAGCAAGGGCCGGGAGCAGCACAAGCAGAGTCAGCAGGCTTCGCTAGAACATGGGTGCCTAGGCTGAGTGGGACTCATTCTACTGGGGTATGCCCCGCCCCGGAGCGGCGTAAGTGCCTTCGTTCCTCGGGCTCTCCTCGCAGTCCGGCCGAGCGCATCGGCCCGGCCGCGGAGGCGCTTCCCGGATTGGTCGTGCCTGTCGCCGGATGCGCTACCATGGCGACCGATGGCGCACCCATCGCAGATCGCCTCGCCGAAGTCGGGCTCCAGCTCAGTTGCACTTGGTCAGGGCTCGGATTGCGCCCTTGGGATCAGTCGGTCGCGGTGCGAGTCCCATCCCTCGGGCCGCCCGCGGCTTGAGGCACCAGCCCGGTTCGGCCATACTCATTCGAACGAGGTGAATCCATGCTGAATCCTAGTCGACTTCGAATTCCGCTCGCCCTCGCATCGCTCGCGCTCGCCGGCGCTGTCGTTGAAATGGCTGCGCAGCCCTATCCGAATCCCTACCGGATGGTCGAAGGCTGGGCGAAGCTGCCCCAGGGGCGTGGTCCGGGTGCGATCGGCGGAGTTGTCATCGACCCCGACGGTAAGCACCTTTGGGCGGTCATACGGTGCGATGCGGGCTCCGACAAATTCGGCTACGAGTGCCTCGACTCGGATCTGGACGCGGCTGTGAAGTTCAGCTTGGAGACCGGCGAGGTGGTCGACAGCTTCGGTGGCGGGATGTTCATCTGGCCCCACGGCATCGACGTCGACCTGGACGGGAACGTTTGGGTGACCGATGCCGCCAACCCGTCCCGCGTGCCGGAAGGCGAGCGCGGCCATCGCGTCGTCAAGTTCAGTCCGACCGGGGAAGTGCTGATGATTCTCGGAACTTCCGGGGTTGCCGGAGACGGTCCGAAACACTTCAGTTCGCCCGCGGACGTCGTCGTTGCGGATGACGGCTCGATCTTCGTGGCCGACGGCCACTACAGGAACGGCAACAACCGCATCGTCAAGTTTGCCAGCGACGGGACGTTCATCAAGTCCTGGGGAAAGACAGGCTATGGCCCGGGCGAGTTTCATGTGCTCCACGCACTGGCGATCGATTCGCGCGGAAGGCTGTTCGTGGCCGATCGCGAGAACAACAGAATTCAGATATTCGACCAGGAAGGAAAGCATCTCGCCTCCTGGACCCAGTTCGGGCGCCCGAGCGGGATCTACTTCGATGGGCACGACAACATTTACGTCGCCGACTCGGAGTCCGACGACGTGCAGAATCCCGGCTGGGAAATGGGGCTTCGGATCGGAGACGCCAAGTCCGGCTGGGTCCGCTACTTCGTCCGGTTCCCATGGGGTGACCCGCGATACACGCGTGGCAGCGGCGCTGAATTCGTCGCAGCAGATGACGAGGGCAACCTGTACGCTGGCGAGCCGTTCCGCCGGGTGCTTCAGAAGTACGTGCAGGTGATGCCCTAGCTCGCCCGCTATCGAGCGGCGCGTATCGGGGGCTGTCCCGGGACCTGATGCCAAGCCATCCGGGACCGGGCCGGCTTCCCGTCGAACGCAGGTCAGGTGCAACCTGCCCGGGAGTCAGTGTCCGAGTAACCGGGCCTCGCTATCCTTAATCTTGATCTTGCCGTCATACCTTCCTGCCGGTAGCTGCTCGTCCATGACTCGGCTCGTGGCGGGGCCATAGTTAGACCGTCCCGTTCCCGACCTTGGAGCCCATATTGATCAGTCCCGCCCACCCCGTACACTCTCAAGGTTCGGAAGCCTAGCGTGTCCGGTGTGAAGTCGCTCAAGAATCTTGGGGCTCTGCTGGTTCACGCAGTCCTCTGCGCCTTGTACGTCTTCGTCGTGTCTGCGTGGTCGCCCGCGGCCGGGCAGCAGCCCGGCGCCCCGGAACCGACGAGATCGGCGGCCGTGACCGCGATTTCGTCGCCGATCGTCATTGACGGCTCGCTCGACGAGGCGCCATGGCGACGGTCGCCGAAGATCGGAGAGCTGGTGCAGAGGATTCCTATTGCCGGAGCAAGGCCGACCGAGAAGACCGAAGTCACGCTTCTCCACGACAAGGACAACCTCTATATCGGCGTCATGTGCTACGACTCCGAGCCGGACAAGGTGCTCGCGTCGCAAATGGCGCGTGATGCGCAGCTGAACGCGGACGACCGGCTTGGCATCATCCTCGACACCTTTCGCGACCAGAGCAACGCGTTCTACTTTTCCACCAATCCGAACGGCGTCCTGGTCGACGGCCTGGTCTTTGCCAACGGTGAGACCAACGAGGACTGGGACGCGATCTGGATCGTCAAGACTCGGCGTTCGGACGAGGGCTGGAGCGCCGAGTTTGCCATTCCCTTCAAGAGCCTGAGCTTCCCGCCCGGGCAAACTGTCTGGGGCTTCAACATCATGCGCGTCGTCCAGCGGACGCTGGAGGAGGTGCGGTGGACCGGCGCACGCTTCCAGACGCAGTTCTTCCAAGTATCCGAAGCGGGCGAAATCACCGATCTTGAGGGTCTCGAGCAGGGGGTGGGCCTCGACGTCCGGCCATTCATTGCCCAGCGATGGATACACTCGGGTCCGACCGGCAATGACGTGCTGCGGGGCAAGCCAGGCCTCGATCTCTTCTACAACCTGACCCCGAGCCTCAGGCTTTCCACCACGGTCAACACCGACTTCGGAGAGACGGAAGTCGACGACCGGCAGATTAACCTGACGCGTTTCTCTATCTTCTTCCCGGAGAAGCGATCATTCTTCCTCCAGGACGCGGGCGTGTTCAACTTCGCCACAACCGGCATCGACCAGCCCGGAGGGATTCCCCCTCCCGGGGCCGAGATCTTTCCGTTTTTCAGTCGGCGCGTGGGCTTGCTGCGCGGTCAGGAGATTCCCATCGACTACGGAGTCAAGCTGACGGGTCGAGCGGGTCGCAGCGAGATCGGAGTCCTCAACGTGCGCACTCGTGCCGTGCCGGGTGTTGCCGACAGCGACATGATCGTGGGGCGCTTCCGGCAGAACTTCCTCGAGCAGTCCTACGTCGGCGCGATCTTCACCGGCGGAGATCCTGCCCGAGTTCCCTCGAACAACCCCGAGGCCGATTCCGTGCAGGTGCTGTCCACCAGCACGATGGGCGCGGACATGCGCCTAGCGACCTCTGACTTCCTGGGAACCGGCAGGAACATGCTTGTCAACGCATGGGGCCTCAAAACCAACCGTCCGGGCGTCACCGAAAAGAACGCCTCGTACGGGTTTGGTGCGCATTACAACAACGACAAGTTCCAGGGGCAGCTCCAGTGGCGGGAGATCCAGGAAAACTTCGATCCCGCGCTCGGATTCGTCCAGCGTTCGAACGTGCGGATGCTGCGGCTGGCAGCCAGCTACAACCCCCGCCTGAAGCCCTCGACGGGCATTCAGCAGATGTTCCACGACGTCTTCTACACCCGCTTCACCCGGCTCGACAACGGACTTGTGGAAACAGAGAAGTGGTATTTCGTGATCTTCGACTGGCATTTCATGTCTGGCGACAACATCCATAGCCTGTTCGACTTCAATCCGACGTACGAGCGTCTGTTCGAGCCCTTCGAGATCGCCCCTGGGGTTGTCCTTCCCCCCGGCGAGTACCGATTCATGCCGATGCGGATATTCGTCACCTCCGCCCAGAAACGAAAGCTCCAGGGAAGCCTCGGCTTGACGTTCGGGGACTTCTGGTCAGGTACCGCGAAGACGATCCAGACCGGTCTGAGGTACCAGCTTCCTCCGAAATTCGTGATCAATCTGCAGACGAATCAGACGTTTGCGCAGCTGCCGGAAGGCAATTTCGTCGCCAGGATCTACCGCACCCAGATCAACTACGCGGTTTCCCCGTTCCTCTCCTTCGCGACTCTGGTCCAGTTCGACAACCGTTCGGGGAATCTCGGGCTCCAGAGCCGTGTTCGCTGGACGCTCGAACCGGGAAACGATCTGTTCTTCATCTTCGGCCAAGGTTGGATCCAGGAGATGGACGGCTTTTACGACTTTCGCCAGCAGGACTCAACGCTGGCAACGAAGTTCCAGTACACGTTCCGCTTCTGAGGCGACGACGATCGACCGACTGTCCGCAAGGCCGAATTCGGCAGATGCCGCGTCCTCGCCGGACAGCGGACAGACGAACGGCGTCAATTCCCTCCGATCCTCCGATTCGACCGGTCCCGCGTTCGCGTCGAAACGGACACTCCCCGGCGCTCGTCCATTGAAGGTGGCCGGCATGAGACGAGCGCCAGCAGTGCTGGTGGCAGGACTGGCAGCGATTTGTCCGCTTCCGGCGGACGATTTCAGGCCTGAGGTCGCAGTCCCCCGATGCGAGTCGGAACCAAATGGAAGCATAACCGTTCGTAACTGGAGCGTGACCGACTACGTTCGGGAGATTGTCGAGTACCAGGATGCCTGTGCGAAACAGTCGCGAGCTTGCTCGGAAAAGGCTTGGAGCTGTCGTCCGGACCGGGGATCACGCCGTTCAACCCGGTCAGTTACAGCTTCGTCTTTCTCTCGGGCGCTGGTGACGACCCAGCATCGAATTTGACGGATGAAGACGGCGGGGCACGTTCCCAACAAGATTCCCCCCGATTGGCCTTCGACGCGGCGCAGGCCCTCGTGGGCGGTCATTCGGACGAGCGCGAGGACTTGGAATCAGTCGGTGCACCGTCGTCCGCGCGTTCGGCCGCCCACACCATGCTGCTAGGCGAGTCCTCCCGACTTGCGTCCTCGGGGGCCCGAGCGGAGGTCCGGCGCGGCGAGTTGCGGACTAGTCGTCTTGGCTGGCCTTGCTCGCAGCCGCTCTTTCCTCTGAGCGCGCGCCGCTGAGGGCATTCGTCATCGAGTAATTTCCCTCGTGGCACGCGTATTCATAGATCACATAGTTGTCCAGTCGCGGCATCGACCTTTCGGCCGTCCAGGGCTGCGTGTACGTCGCCGGATCATGGATGCTGAACTCGTTGTGAATCGTGTTCTCTCCCACGCGAGTGAAGCGCTCCACCGCCCGCAGGTTCTTGGAAGAAGGATATCGATGCTCCGTCTTGTCGCTGAAGTTCCCCGTTTCGACGACGAGCGTATCGCCTTCCCAATGGCCCCGGGAGTCCCCGTTCCACTGGCGAATACGCTCGTCGAGCGGTGGCCGCCCGTCGAGGGGAATGATGCGCACGTCGTGAATGTTCTCCACGAGAATCGCCACGTAATCGGGGGTTTGGAATATCTGGTAGGTGTTGTTGTATCCGGTCGAGACAGGCGGTACTCCGTGGTAGGTGATGCACCGCGTCCACGCCGTGAAATTCAGCCACGAGTCAGGCCGGCCGCTCGTGCGTCGCTTCCTGGCCTCGACGCGTGCGCGGCCCTTTGGAGTCAGGGGCGGCAGGCGGCCGCTGGGAGGATCGACGATCAACGACGTGCGACGACTGGGATCTACCGTCCCCTTGTCGAACCAGTGCGCGTTGTACGAGCCTACGTTGCCCGGAACGTGTGGACGCTCGGCATGCGCCCCTGCGTCTCGGGCGGCGGCCTGGTCCGGGGTGAAGCGTTCCTGGGCTGCGAACTGTCTGGGACGCTCGAGTGGCGTGAGGGAGGCGTAGGACCAGGTGCCACGCAAGTCTGGGTCTCCCCAGGCCGTGCGCGGCAAGGTCCATTCCTCGCCCGCCTCCTCTCGGGAAGCGTCGCCCCGGTCTGAGTTCCCGGATCCGGTTTGCCCCCCGAGTTGAGCGGTCGTCGCCCAGGCTGCGACAACGGCTAGTGCGATTACGGGCATCCTGCGGCAAGACGGGCTCTTCATCCCGACACCTTCCACACCATCAACCGGAGTGTCGCATCAAGGCGGCCGTCTCGGCAAGGCATTGAATCGATTGTTTCGACTTGCTTGCTCATGGTCCTACAACGAGAACAGCGATGTCACGACGTGAATTCCGGGGCCAAAATGCCCAAACAAGCCGGGCACGTGCGTACCCCAACCGCTCGGACCGAATGCGTTCCTTGGTAGGGCCGCTCGGCCTCAGGTACGTTACCGGCATCAAGGCTAGCCAGTCCATTGCGGTCTCGTGCGCCCCAGGGGCGGCCATGCGCAGGACCCAAGCGCTAGCGGGCCAGCATCAGCCAGGCGCCGCTTGCCAGCAGGATCAACGCCATCGCGACGTTGAAGGAACGCAGCCGCGGGCCGTGCCCGAGCGCCTTTCCGATGCCTGCACCGAAGAAGGCCCACGTGCACGACGACGCAAGGCCCGAGAACAGAAACACGCCGGCGGCCAGCAGCGTGTTCGAGAGCGCAGCTTCACCGACCGCATAGCCTGCGGTGATGTAAATCGCGAGCGCCCACGCTTTCGGATTCACCCACTGGAACGCAATGGCTTCGAGGAAGGTGAGGGGACTGCCTTGGATTCCCTCCTCAGGTCCGGCCGCTGTCGCGATGCGCCAGGCTAGCCAACCCAGCATGAGCAAGCCGATCCACTCAAGGATGTCCACGATGACGGGGAAGCCGTCCAGCACCCGTTCGAAGCCCGAGGCCACCAGGACCAGCATCACCGGGAAACCGACCGTCACGCCCATCACGTGAGGTACCGATCGGCGCCAGCCGTAGTTCGCCCCTGATGCGCTGAGCATCGCGTTATTGGGTCCCGGTGCCCAGGTCATCGCGACGGCGACGCCGGCAAGCGCGGGCAGGGCTTCCAGGCTCATTGGCGGTTCCATCGAGTCTGCATTCCTGACATATACCAAGTGCTTCTCCTTCGGCTGCACTCGGGGACGGGCTCCTCCGAGATTGCCGTCGGTCGGTCCGCGTCCAGCGCCGGGGGCGTCAGCCATCCACTCGGCGGTCATCACCCGAAGAGGCCGACTCGCTGGGGGGGTGGTCTGCCTTGCTTCCCATCGGCCGAGGGACCGAGAGCAACCGTGCTCGCACGTCGCTGATACAATTCCAGCGTCGGCGCGAGGGGGGCGGCCGTGCTCTGCAGTTTTCTTTCTTTTTTTCTGTCACGCCCAGAATCGCATCTCGACTGGCGGCCGGGATGGCGTGGTGCATGGCGCTCTTCGGCCAGACGGACACTGGGGGCATTGCCGGCTTCGTCTACGACGACACCGGTGCAGTCATTCCCGGAGTCACTGTCACCGCTGTCGATCGGGACCGAGGGATTCGCAGGGAATCGGAGACAACCGAAACCGGCGAATTCGCGTTCCGATATGTCGATCCGGGGATGTACTCGCTGAGGTTCGCAGCGGCGGATTTCGCGCCGCTCGCCGTGGATGGCCTCGAGGTTCGCGTCGGGGAGACGGCAATTGTCTCGCCACGGCTCGCTGTTGCGGTGGCCGAAGAAAGCGTTGTCGTGTCCGGCGAGTCGGCGCGCTCGGAGATCGAGCCGCAGCGGGTGCAGCAGTCGGACCACATCGACGCGGTCCGAATCCAGAACCTGCCCATCAATCGCAGGGACTACCTCTCGCTGGCGCTGCTGACGCCGGGAGTCGTGGACACGGGGTATGTCGCCAACGCGACGGATCGCCGCATTACTACGACAGGCAGTTCCGGGCTCGGTATCGGGGGCACGAACGGGCGCGGCAACACGTTCATGATCGACGGCTTGGACAACGTCTCGATCGTGGGAGGAGTCCGATCTCGGATCAGCCAGGAAGCCGTCTACGAGTTCCAGGTCAACAGGAACTCGTTCTCCACCGAGCAGGGCGGGGCTCCCGGCGGCGCGATCAACATCGTGACACGCAGCGGCACGAACCAAGTGCACGGATCCCTGTTTGGCCTAGTGCGCAACCGCCGGTTCCAGGCCCGGAACTATTTCGACCCGGGCAAGAGCGCGTACACCAGAGTCCAGAGCGGGGCATCGATCGGAGGGCCGGTCAAGCGCAACGAGACGTTCTACTCCCTGACCTACGAGCGCCTGGACCGCCACGAGTCCCAGATCATTCCGCTGCTGGCCGACCGGTCATTCCTCACCTCCTTGCCGGACTCCCAGCAAGACCTGGTCAACGTGCTGGCAGCCGCCGGGCCGCCCCCGCTACGCCCCTTGGTCAACCAGCTCGCCTCTGGGCTCGTGCCGGCGAACCATCCCGGCGTGGTGTCTCTTTTTGAGGAAAACAGCGGCGTCTTTCCCTTCTCGGAGCAGCGGCAGCAGATCGTCGCCCGGTTGGACCACGCACTGCGTGACGGCCACAACATGTTCTTCCGAGGAAATTGGACCGGGAGAGACAGCGACAACACGTCATTCGGCGAATTGAATGCCCGCAACCGCGGCTACTACCGGACCTTGGACGAATTCTCCCTTGCTTTTGGGGACACGATCGTGATCAGCCCCAAGTGGGTGAGCGAGACGCGGCTGGGCTTTTCCTATCACGATTCCGGCTCGACCCCGTACGAACCGAACGGTCCGTCGATCGAAATCGCTGGATTCGGCAACTTCGGCCGAGACTTCTTCCTGCCAATCCGGGGTGTCGAGCGGGTCTACCAGGTGCGCCAGAACTTCATTCGTCTCACGGGCCGCCAGACCCTGAAGTTCGGGGCTGATATCAACCCGGTCCGCAACTGGGTCCGGTCCGAGACCTTCCTGAGCGGCAGGTTCATCTTCGGCGAGGCGGTGCCTCTTGCCAACATCATCGACAACGCTGCAGGAGCCGGAACCTCAGGGCTCATCAAGGGCGCTCTCGCGGCTGGAGGCTTGGGCCGGCTGGCCCGCTCCGTGGACGCGCCCATTTCGGCCCTGCAGGCATACGCCCTCGGGCTGCCGACCGTATACCAGCAAGGATTCGGCAACCCGTACTGGCTTGGCTGGACCAACCGTACGAACTACTATTTCGAGGACGCGATCCGGATCACTCCCAGTTTCCTGCTGACCGTGGGCCTGCGTCACGAACTCGAGTGGAAGACTCGCTTCCCGCGCGACGACAACAATCTGGCACCGCGAGCGGGGTTCGCCTGGAGCCCTGATCGGAAAACGGTTGTGCGCGGCGGATACGGGTTCTTCTATGCCCGTATCGAGGGACAGATTTCATATATCAATGACCTGCTTGGCGAGAAGCAGCAGATCTTCCAGGTCTTCATTCCGTTGACCGGGCTGCCGGGCATCCGGAGCAGCTTGACGGGCCAGCCGGTGACCTCCGCGGAAATCTACCAAACGCTGCGAGCAGGGAGAATCATCGGCCAGCGCGAGATCCGGCGAGAGGACCTGCTCGTCCACGGCGTCAATGCTGGACCGGACTATCCGTTCCGCGTTGGATTCCGTCTCGCGGAAGACACGGTCAATCCGTACTCCCAGCAGGGAAGCTTCGAAATCCAGCGGCAGATCGGCGGGTATACGCTCTCCGTCGGCTACAACTACAACCGCGGCCTGCACATCATGCGGCCCCTTGACGTGAACGTCTTCCAGGCCGGGACCAACGACGCTGGCAGGCCGGTTGTCGGCTTCCGAAACCCCCTCATACTGCAGGACAACGTCTACGGGAGCTGGGGCCGGTCCCACTATCACGCCATGATCGTGCAGATCAGGAAGAGATTCTCGAAGGGCTTCACGCTGTCTGCGCACCACACCTGGAGCAAGACGATCGACGAGAACACCGACTACAATTCGGCATTCGAGCCCCACCTGCAATGGGACGCACGCAACGAACTCGCTCTTTCGGACTATCACCGCGGGCAGCGCTTCGTCGCGCACGCGGTGGCGCAGGTTCCCTGGAAGGCCGCCAGCGGGAAGGGTTTCGCGCGGAATCTCTTGGCTGATTTCACCGCGTCCGGGATCGTGATCGCACGGTCCGGGGCGCCCTTCAACCTGAACGCGGGAGTCGACACCATCGGTGACCGCCACACTGACACGCACCGTCCGTGGGGGCTCGGGCGCAACGTCGGGACCGGCCCGAGCTATTTCGGCTTCGATTTCCGGCTGGCACGGTCATTCGCGTTGCGGGAAGGCGTGAGCCTGCAGGCCGTCGGAGAAGTCTTCAATGTCCTGAACCGCAGCAACTTCAGGGGGGTGAACGGCGTGGTCGGGAACGTTTCCATCGAAGACCTGCCCGACAGCCTCGTCGGCCGGCCGGGACCGGTGACGGAACCCTTCTCGTTCGCATCGGCGTTCGATCCGCGCCAGTTTCAGTTCAGTCTGCGCGTGACGTTCTAGTACGGTTCGCGCGTGCGAAGGGCACGCGCATCATTGGCTCCCGGCGCTACCCTTCGGATCGTGCGGGCCGAAAGGAGTCAGCCCCGGGGAGGAATCCATCAAGAGCAGGGCGCCCGGCGCTGACGGCCCGGATGAATGCGGCAGCTCGACTGCATGGAGAGCAAATGGATCGAATCCGGGGAATCGTTGGATCGCATCGCTCGCGCGGTTTCAGGTGCTAGCCTTTACTGGCAGGGCCGACGATACCCGTGAGAACTCGGCAGGAGCGAGATGCATTGGGGGTCGTGGCCGTCCCCCGAGACAGGCTGTACGGTGCGCAGACAGCCCGCGCAGTAGCCAATTTCGGAGCCCCCGCCGGGGAATACCGCCTGGGAGCGCGGACATCGCTCGTCAGGGCGCTCGTGCACGTAAAGCGAGCGGCCGCCGACGAGAACTGCCGGATTGGGCAACTGCCGCAGCCGCTCGGGCGACACATTTCCGCCGCATGTGCGGAGATCCTGCACTGGAGCAACTATTCGGTCGAGTTTCCTATCCACATTCTGCACGGGGGCGGCGGGACCTCGGCCAACATGAACGCGAACGAGGTCATCGCGAATCTTGCCAACCGCCTCGCCGGCGGCCGGGTCGGGTCCAATGCACCGGTCCATCCACTCGACCACGTGAATCTCAACCAGTCGACCAACGACGTCTACCCCTCGTCCTGCCGGATTGCCATAGCCGCTGAGGCCCAAGAGGTCCTCGAGGCGCTGGATGGATGCATCGGTCATTTCGACCGGCTGAGAGACGCCAACCGGCACATCCCCAAGCTGGTCCGGACATGCCTGCAAGATGCCGTCAAAAGCGACTGGGGGCGCTACTTCGAAGCCCAGAGCAGGGTGCTTGGCCGCCACCGACACCGTGTCGCTGACTCGCGCGACAACATCTGCCTGCTAGGCCTCGGGGGCGGGATTGCCGGCGAGCCAAAGTCCTCGCCTCCGCTCTTCGGGGACGGCCTTGTGCGCGAGCTGACCAAGTCGTTCCCCGAGCTTCCTCTCCGCTGCGCTCCCCATTTCGCCGACGCTGCGCAGAACTCTGACGACCTGCTGGCATACGGACAGGCGCTGGACGGGCTCTGCCGGACTCTCATCAAGCAATCCGCCGACCTGCGGCTGCTGGCCTCCGGCCCCGAAGGTGGCTTCATGGAACTGAGCCTTCCCGCGCGTCAGCCCGGTTCGAGTGCCATGCCCGGCAAGGTGAATCCGGTCGTGCCGGAATTCGTGATGCAGTGCTGCTTTGCGGCAATCGGCTCGGTGGCGGCGTGCGGCCTGGCCGCCGAGCGCGCGGAACTCGATCTCAACGTATGGGAGGGCACGTTCCTGCACGGCCTGCTGAGCGCATCGGACCTCCTGTCCGAGGCCTTGGGGCGCCTTGGCGCTTTCTGCCTTTCCGGCATCGGCGTGAACGAGACGGAATCTCGGAAGAAGGCGGACAACCGGACGGCCCGCGCGACGACCTACGCCAGGCGGTTCTCGTATTCCAACGCGCTCGAGATGCTGGATGCACCGCGAACTGCATCCCCTGCAGCAATCGGCAAGACCGTCGAGTAGGGAGACGAAGCCAATGCGCGGCCCCGGCACGACGCTCGCGAGGATTGCCGCGACTCTGCCGGTCATGTGCCTGTGCGCCGCGAGTGCACTCTTGGGGCAGGTCAGCTTCAATCGCGACATCCGTCCGATCTTCTCTGAGAATTGCTTCGAGTGTCATGGCCCGGGAGTGCCAAATCCAACGGGAGATCTCCATCTCCTCAAGCCTGGCGACGTCCTTCGGCCAGGCGACTCCGGAGCAAGCCGCCTGGTTCAGCGGGTGCAGGCCGCCGAGCCAAGCGTACGGATGCCGCCCGCCAGCACGGGAAAGCGCCTCACCGAGGCGGAGATCGAGCTGATCAGGCGATGGATCGACGAAGGCGCAGAACTTGAGGAACACTGGGCCTTCGTACCACCGGCCCGCCCGCAGGTCCCGTCGTCGCGCGGGGGAGGGCCTCGAGGCAATCCTATCGACGGCTTCGTCCGGGCCCGGCTCGAGTCGGAGGGCTTGAACGCTTCGCCCCGAGCAGACCGTCGCACCCTGATTCGACGGGTCAGTCTTGACCTGGCAGGGTTGCCGCCCAGCCGTGCCGAGGTCAGCGAGTTTCTCAGCGACCATGGTCCGGATGCGTATGGCCGGCTTGTAGAACGCCTGCTTGCCTCGCCGCACTACGGCGAACGAATGGCCCAGGAGTGGCTAGACGCTGCCCGCTATGCCGACACAACGGGTTTCGCGGCGGACACGCCGCGACCGATGTGGCTCTTCCGCGACTGGGTCATCGACGCATTCAACTCCAATATGCCGTTCGATCAGTTCACGATCGAGCAACTGGCTGGCGACATGCTGCCCGACGCCACGCAATCCCAGAGGATCGCGACAGGGTTCCATCGCAACTCGATGCAGGCGCTGGGCAACAATCCTCCCAAGGAGGAATTTCGCATCAAGGGGATCGTGGACCGGCTCGACACGACCGGCCGGGTCTGGCTCGGCCTCACCGTCGCCTGCGCCGAGTGCCATGACCACAAGTACGACCCGATCAGCCAGCGAGAGTACTACCGTCTGTTCGCGATCTTCAACAACATTCCGCACTACGGGGAAGCGTTCGGCGTGCACGGACCGCGCATGCTGGTGAGTCTCGACGACGCGTCACTGCCATGGATCGAAGGAGATTCGGCGCGGACGGACAAGGCGACGCTGGAAGCCAGGCTGGCGGCCAGAGGGTTGCTGACCGCCCAGGTAATGGTGGAGATGGAGACACCCCGCGAGACCCGCATTCACATTCGCGGGAGCTTTGAGAACAAGGGAGACCGGGTCTCGCCGGGGGTGCCCGAGGCCATCGGCCGCATTCCGGACGGGGTGCCGGTGGACCGCCTCAGCTTCGCCAGATGGCTCGTGGATGGCCGGAACCCGCTGGTGGCGCGCGTCTTCGTCAATCGCCTGTGGCAGCAGTTCTTCGGAACCGGTCTCGTCCGTACGGTCGAGGACTTTGGCAGTCAAGGGGAATGGCCGAGTCATCCGGAGCTTCTCGATTGGCTTGCGGTCGAGCTTGTCGACAGCGGATGGGATATCCGCCACATGGTCAGGCTGATCGTTGCATCGGAAACCTACCGGCAATCCTCCAAGGTTGGCGACGCGTTACAGTCCAGCGACTTCTACAATCGGCTGCTCGCGCGCGGTCCGCGCCAGCGACTGCCCGCGGAGGAGATTCGGGATACCATGCTGGCGGTGAGCGGCCTGCTGAGCCGCAAGATGGGCGGCCCCGGTGTCTATCCGGTTCAGCCGCGTCATGTCGGAGAGTTTCGCGACGCCTCGGCCGGGAAGTGGACGACCAGCAGAGGGACGGATCGCTACCGGCGGGGCGTGTACACGTTCTGGCAGCGAATGTACCCGTATCCGAGCATGGTGCTGTTCGACGCTCCCTCGGGCGAGCGCTCCTGCATCCGGCGAAACGTCAGCAACACGCCCCTGCAGGCCCTGGTGCTCCTGAACGACCCTGTTGTATTCGAGGCCGCTCGGGCGCTTGGCGGACGGATCCTCCTGGAAAGCGCGGCGAGCACAGATTCCGCCCGTATCGAATACGCTTTTGAAACGGCGTTGGCTCGACCTCCTAACACCGAGGAAACCGAACTGTTCGAGTCCTTTGTCGCGAAGCAGCGCCGGCGCTTCGCGGGCAGCCCGGATTCGGCGGACTCGGTTGTCGAGGGCCGGCTTCCGGACCACGCATCACTTCCCGCCACCGAGCTGGCGACATGGACCATGGTCGGCTCAACAATCCTTGCCCTGGACGAAACGATTACCAAGCAATGACAGACGAGTGGACCAGAATGCGGCTCACGCGGCGCCACTTTTTTTCAAACGGAGCGACGGGGATCGGCGGCCTTGCCCTTGCATCGCTGCTGCATCCGAAGCTGCTCGCTGACACGAACGGCGCTAAGGCGTTTCGCCGGTACGCTCCGAGGGCCAAGCGCGTCATTTCCCTCTTCATGTCGGGCGGGCCTTCGCATGTCGATCTGTTCGATCCGAAGCCTCTGCTGAACGAACGTGACGGCGAGCCGATTCCCAAATCGATCATCAAGGACCACAAGTTCGCCATGATCAAGGAGTCGGACCCGAAGATCAAGGGGTCTCCCTGGCGATTCTCGAAGTACGGCGCTTCCGGGCTTGACGTCTCCGAACTGCTGCCCCACACAGCGACCGTGGCGGACGACCTCTGCCTGATTCGGTCGGTCCACACGGAAACGTTCAATCACGGGCCTGCAATCTCGTTCCAAACGACCGGAAGCGCGCGCTACGGCCGACCGACGCTCGGTGCCTGGCTTTCCTACGGGCTGGGCAGCGAGGCGGAGGATCTGCCCGCGTTTGTCGTGCTGCAATCGGGCGTCAAGCTGCAGCCCCTGCTGGACAGCTACTGGTCCAGCGGGTTTCTGCCGAGCCAGCACCAGGGTGTCGCGTTTCGATCCGAAGGCGACCCTGTGCTGTTCCTGTCGAACCCCAAGGGCGTCAGCGGCACGGCTCGCCGGGAACAACTGGACTTGCTCAAGGCGATGAACCGCCATCAACTGGCGCAGTTCAACGATCCGGAGATCGAAACGCGGATCGCTGCGTTCGAACTGGCCTACCGGATGCAGGCGAGCGTCCCCGAACTAATGGACATCACGGCCGAACCCGAGGCCACTCACGAACTGTACGGAACAGAGCCGGGAAAGCCGCTCTCGTTTGCCAACAACTGCCTGCTGGCACGCAGGCTGGCCGAGAAGGGCGTTCGGTTCATTCAGCTCTTCGACATGGGCTGGGACCAACACGGCAAGCTCGTAGAGGAACACGGGCGGCAGTGCCGAGGTGTCGATCGCGCAATGGCGGGCCTTATCAAGGACCTCAAGCAGCGAGGCCTGCTGGACGAGACCCTGGTGATCTGGGGCGGCGAGTTCGGGCGCACGCCCATCGCCCAGGGTAGCGGCGACGACTATGGCAGGGATCATCATCCGCACGGTTTCTGCATGTGGCTTGCCGGCGGCGGAATCAAGCCGGGCACGACCTACGGGAGCACTGACGAATTCGGCTACCACGCCCTCGAGGATCGCGTCAGCCTGTTCGACCTGAATGCCACGATCCTTCATTGCCTCGGCATCGACCACGAGCAATTGATCTATCGCTTCCAGGGACGGGACTTCCGTCTCACGGACGTGGAAGGCGAGGCGATCCAGGCGATCATGCGATAAGGCTGGGGATTTCAGTGCCGTTCGTGTCGCGACCCTCCCGCAATCTGGGCGGATGCGAAGCGAGTTCAACCGTCGGCTGGTGCCGCTCTTGACGTCAGGGATCCCCAAAACAGCTCGCGGCGGATTGCTGATCGGGGTGGGAGCGGGCACCGTCAGGAACACCCGACTCGGCGTGGTAGCGTGGAGTGCTACGAGGCAATTCCGCCGTGCCCGGCGTGCTTCTCCGCCGGGCCGTGCCGGGCGAGCCAGCCGGAGGAATGGCGCATGACCCCAGAATTCAGAATGACGGAGATCGAGTCGCGAGCCTATCTGGGCATCAGAACGACAGCAACGATCGACCAGCTCGGCGCGATCATGGGCCCGCTGTTCGGTGAAGTCTACGGACTCATCCAGGCGAGCGGAAAGTCACCGTCCGGCATGCCTTTCGCGATTTACCACTCGATGGACGGAAAGACTGTCGAGCTCGAGTGCTGCTTGCCCGTTGCCTCGCCATTGCCCGGCACGGATCGCATCAATGCCGGAGAGCTTCCTTCCGGCACCATGGCCACCGTCTCGCATTTCGGCCCGTACGAAGACCTCGGGAAAACGTGGTCGGCACTGATGGACTGGATGAAGTCCGAGGGGCTCGAGGGTGCCGGGGCACCCTGGGAGGTGTATGTCACCGACCCGGGTGCCGAGCCGGACCAGTCGAAGTGGCGCACCGACATATTCTTTCCAATTGGCCACTCCGAGGGCGGCGGAGCCAGCGCGCCCTCGATCTCGAAAGCCTGCGACTAGCGACGTCCTCGCCCGTTCCGCAGGATTCCGGCCCTGTCGCCGACGCCGATTTCACTCCGTCCTGCTCTCTGCAATCCCGCGGAGGCTGGCTTCGATCCGACCGGCCAGCTGGACGTAGTCCTCGCCCTCGGCGGGAACGACAGGCGGTCCGAATTCGACCCGGACGGACCCTCTTCGCGGCCAGGAATCATGCCTGGACATCACGTCGAACAGCCCGTGCAGGTGCACTGGCACGACGGGCACTTCGAGCCGCAGAGACATCAGCCCGATGCCGGCTTGACACCGCTGCAGCGAGCCGTCCGCCGAGAGTCCGCCCTCTGGGTAGACCAGCGGACAGAAGCCGGCCTCGACCAGTTCCCCCGTGTACCGGAGCGAATCGCGGACCTGGCCGAGGTCCTGCGACAGCGGGTAGGCGTTGAACAGACCGCAGCAGAGGTAGTAGAGAACTCGAAGCCCAATCCTTCGGGACCACTCGGGTGTTCCCTGGGTCGGGAAGAAATGCTGCTGACGCACGGCCGGAGCAAGCTTCGCCTGCCATTCGGCCGGCAGTGCGGCAGTCAGCGCGACGGTATCGAGATGACTTGTGTGGTTCGCCGCGAAGATTATCGGCGGAACGACCCGGTCGAGATGCTCGAGACCCTCGAGAGAGAGCGGGATGTAGTGGCGGAACAGCGGTAGGAACAGTGCGCGGCTCAGCACACCGCGCGCCATGCCAACAGCGCGCGTTCGAGCCCAGCGCGGGGGAGGAATGCGTTTGGCTAGGGTTTCCCGTTCGTTCGTCGGCGCGGCTGGAACAGCGCCCGGGCGCTCCGGCTCGGCACCTGCTGCCTTCCCTGCAACCCACTCTCGAACCTGCCCCAGAGTCGACAGGTTCGAGAGGGCCTGTTCCTCCAGTTCGATCCCGTAGCGGTCTTCAAGAGAGGCCAGCATGTCGATCCGCTCGAGCGAGGACAACCCTAGGTCCTCAGCCAGGCGATGGTCGTCCGAGAGGTCTTCCCGGCGCCTTCGCGTAAGCGACGCAAGGACTTCCTCCAGACCGGAGGTCTCCTTCCGATCCGGAGTCTCCGCGGTCGAGCGCAGACGCTCCGCTACTTTCCGTCTCTGTGTCTTGAGGGTTGATTTCGTGCGGGGAAACTCCTCGTCCGGCCATTCGGAGGCGCTTTGAATTCGTTGGTGCGGCTCAAGCCGTCGGTTCACTCTCTCGACGATTGCGAGCACGTTCTCGCCGGGATTGTCGAGAATGAGCGCGGCGTGGATTCGCTCTGCGCTTGGCGGACCGACCGGGACGACCACCGCGTCCCGCACCCCGTCGTCGCCCGTGAGCATCGCCTCGATGTCCTCGGGGTGGACGTTCATGCCGTCTGCGGTGACAATGACGTCTTTCTTCCGTCCCCTGTAGACGAGCCTGCCCTCGGCGTTCTGCTCTCCGATATCTCCCGTGTGAAACCAGCCGTCCGCATCGACAGTCCGCGCACGCCGAGTGCCGGATTCGAGGTATTCGCCGACCACGCTAGGCCCCCGGACGAGGATCTCGCCGTCGTCGGCGATCCGGATCTCCTGGCCTCCGATGACCTCGCCGAGCGTTCCGCGGCGCGCTCGAAACGGGTGATTGACTGAAACCACCGGGCTCGTCTCGGTGAGCCCGTATCCCTGGATCACGAGCAGGCCGATTCTGGACCAAAAGACTTCGGTTTCGGGGTCGAGCATCGCACCCCCGACAACGAATGCCCAGAACTTCAGTCCGAAGGCCCGGTGGACGTCCCGATGGCGCCACCAGCGGGAAAGCGGCCCCCCTGGTCTCTGGGGAACGGTCCTGGAGCTCGGGTGGTGCCGTTCGATGTCAGCCCGCAGGCTGTCGAGAATGCGAGGGACGCAGACAAGCACCGAGATTCGGTCTCTCCGGATCGCCTGGCGGACCGCAGCGGGATGCAGCCCGGTCATGAATGCTGCAGAGCCTTCCAAGAGGAGGGGGATGAAGACGCCCATCGACTGGCCAAACATATGGCTGAGCGGAAGGAGGTCGAGGATCCGAATCGGCTGGAACGGTCCGGCCCATTTCTTGTACCGATCGATTTCCCGCCGAATCGGATCCAGGTTGGAGCAGATGTTCCTGTGCAGGTGGATCACTCCCTTGGGCTCGGCGGTGGTCCCGGAGGTGTAGACGATTTCCACCACATCGTTCCCGTCGGCGGGTGTCGGGCTGAAGCGGGGCCCTTCGGGCAGACCACCGAGCGACTCGATCGCGAATCGCGCCAACGACGCGGATGCGGAGGGCAGCGCGCCGCTGTGGACCAGGAGGCTTGCGTTGGTCTGACCGGTGATGCGTTCGACAAATTCCGGCGAGGCCTGGTGGTCCAGCGGCACCACCTGAACACCCCGTGCCAGGCAAGCCCAGAACACGGCGACCCATTCCGGCCGGCTGTCGGCCCACAGAATCACTCGGTTTCCGGATCGAATGCCGCGGCGGTCCAGGTACGCCACGAAGCGGCGGATTCCCGTATCCAGATCGGCGTAGGACCAGCGCCACGTGCGGTATCCGTTCCAGAACCGCAATGCCTCTCTGGACCCGAGGCGTTCGATCCGAGGCAGGAGTTCGAGCAGTGTCTCCATGCAGAATTGTCAGTGCAATCCCGGTTTCGTATGTTCCAGAGCTGCGTGCCGAACAAGAGCTGGACTGCAGGCTCATCCTAACCCAGGTCTGAGCCCTCTCTCCGGCACATCCAGGGGATTGCATCGAGGCCTTCCACGCGAATCGCCGGTCGTTCCGGGCAGGTTTGCCTGTAGCGACAACGGCCACCCGGCAGACGCGGCGCCTCGTTCCTCATCAGCCCTTCCGTCCGAGGGCGAAGTCGAGCGGGATGGCACAACGACGCTCCGCGGCATCGGATATGCTCTCGGCATGACCTCGGAAGCTCTCCAATCCCTCATCGACTATCACTACTGGGCCCGCGACCGGCTGCTCGACTCGGTCGAGCAGCTTACGCCCGAGCAGTTCTGTCGGGACCTTGGGAACAGCTTCGATTCAATCCGCGGAACGCTCGTCCACTTGGTGTCGGCCGAACGGGCTTGGTGTGCGCGCTGGCGGGGCGAGTCGCCGACCGGGCATCTAGTTCCGACGGATTTCGAGACTGCGGGGAACGTTCGTGCGCGCTGGCTCGAGGAGGAGGCCCGACTGCGAGAATTCGTTGCGCAGCTCGACCCTGATGGCGTTAACCGCGTGGTCCGCTACACGCAATTCGACGGTTCCCCGCGGAACTCGGTCTTTTGGCAGACGCTGCAGCATGTCGTCAACCACGCCGCGTATCACCGCGGACAGGTGACGACGATGTTGCGCCAGCTGGGCGGCCTTCCGCCCCGGAGCCAGGATCTGATCGCGTTCTACGGCTTGTCCGAGCGCTGACTCTCGATTTGAAAGGGCGCACCCTCCGGGCTGGCCGATCCCGGACTGACCGCTCCTCGTCACCAGTCAGTCTTCCGCCCTTCCGAGCCACCGCACTCGAACGACCAGCTTGATAGGTGACCGACCGAAAAACTCAAGGAACTGGGGCGAGTCAATGTTGCTGTTGACAAAGCTGTAGTTGGGGCGGTTTGTCACGTTGTCGACGCCGGGGCGCAATGACCACCGGTGCCCGAGGAAGGACAGCGTTCTCTGGAGATGAATATTGAGGCTGAAGTGCCTGGGCAGTCTCCAGCTGTTGACCTGACCGACCTGCTTGCCATTGTCGTCGTGCACGCTGAAGGGAAAGCCGTCTCTCCATTCAGCAAAGTAAGTGACGGAAGTCTTTTCCCCAACCTGGAACGATGCCCAGGAAACCACCCGGTTAGGAATGTCCCACGAGAGCCGGCCCGCGGTATCCGAAAAGAGAATGGGATCGTTCGTGTCCACGTCCAAGGCGGCGTTCGACCAGGAGCGCGAATGGGTATAGCTCACGAACCACCGGTGGGACCCCGGAAGCGGTTTGCTCAACGAGACCTCGACAGAGTCGTAGGATTCACGCTTGAAGTTCCGCAGTTGAAAGTGAACGGCCCGACTTCTGGCCGGCAGGAGACTGTCTTCGATCCCGCCGGTCGAGATGGGGACGTGAGCGTAGCCGTTCCGCAACCGCTTGCGCAGGTAGTTGACACTGATATCCGTCTCTCCCGGAAGCCTCTGATTCCAGCTGGCGCTCAGATTCCGGGTGCTCGGGATGGTCAGCGATGTTACATCAAACCGGAAGGCTCGAACGTCGGGGGAACCCAGCGGAGTTTCGCCGTCCGGTCCGAAGTTCGTGTAGATCGAGTCCTGGTCCCGGTGTCGGGTAAAGATGCGCAGGTACGTGGCGGCCGGGATCCAGCCCAATCCGGCCGAGAGCTTGGTGCCAGGGAGCCCTGGCGGCACGAACGCCAGGCTGACTCGGGGCGTGACGGCTCCCCGGGACACGATTCGGTCACGGTCCCACCGCAGGCCCATCTCCGCAACCAGTCTTGACCGGAAGGCCCATCGGTCCTGCAGGTAGGCCCCCGCTTCGAGGTTGGATTCCTCGAATTCACCGCTTCCAGCGAAGGACAATTCGCTCGATTGCGTTCCGTCCACGCGGAAGTACTCGATCGGGCTGCGCCGAACGTCCTGCGAATACCGCGCGTGACTTAGGTTCACTCCTGCCTTAAATTGATGTTCGCCCAGCCAGTCCACAGGAGTGAAGAGATTGGCCCGCCACTCGTCGCGACTGCTGATGCGGAGGGTGTCGATGGGGTAGTTTCCGGCTCGTCCGAAGGAGGTGATCTTGAACGGAGCGGTGCCCTGGGGCACTCCCCGGTAATTCGAGCGATAGGCGGCGTATCCGAAATCGAGCACGCGCTCCGGAGACAGCACCACCTGATCCTTCAGGTTGTAGAAGTACCTGCGCGCACGCCTGTCCAGGGTGGTTTCGATCGGGTCCAGAGGGGAAAGACCGGAATTCGGTGCGTAGAGATAGTCCACGACGAGACCGGAACTTAGCGTTTGTCGCGGGGTCAGCTGGGCCTGCATTCGAAGACTGTTGTTGAGGGACCACGACATGCTCCGATCTTGGCCGGGAGGCAATTCGGGAATCAGGTTCTCCTCGTACAGCACATCCAGGCTGTTGAAGAACCAGGCGCGATTCTTGACGACGGGACCGGAGAAATTGTGGCGCGGCCTCCAGTCCCTGAACCGGAGTCCGCGGTTGAACTCGATACCCGGAACGAAATTGGTGAACCTTTGGTCGAACTGGTCCTCACCCATCCGGGTGGTGAGGACCATGGCGCCGCCAGTCCCTTTCCCCATTTCGGCGGAATACCGTCCCGAGGCGAGATCCAGCGACTTGACCGATTCCGCTCCGAGGGTCATCTCGAGTCTTCCAGAGGACGGATCGGAGAGGCTAAAGCCGTCCAGTGTCCAATTCGTTTCCTGCGCGGGGCTTCCATGGAAATGCAGATCCCCCATGGGGCTCCTCAAAACGCCTGGAAGGACGGCGGCTACGCCCTGAATGCGCTGCTTGGTCGCTCGCGTGGTGGGAATGGAGTCGATCTCCTGCTCCCCCAGGGCTTGGGACATGGCGAGGTCTTCCGACGCGAGCAGTTGCTCGGCATGGACATTGAGTGTGGTTCCGGTGTCCCTTGAGCGAATCAGTTCAATGTTGACGATGTTGACGCCGTCCGCAAGGTCGACCGGCTTGCCCTCAATTGGGAAGAAGTCGGCGTGGGCCGCCCGCAGGAGATACCTGCCGGGGTGCTCCAGATTGAAGCCGAATCCCCCTTGCTCGTTTGACTCCGTCGTCGCCAGCGAGCCGGGGGTGCCAACGCTCTGGATCACGACTCTGGCGTCTCCTACGGGAACGTTGTTCCGATCCGTCACCGTGCCGCTCACTTCCACCTGGCCGTTCAAGCAGAGCACGGGGCAGGCAAGGATCCCGAGCATTCCGACCAAGAGCAGGAGACGCCCTCGGCTCGCTTCACGATGGCTCGAGCCCTCCATCGATAACCCTTCGGCTCAGTTATGGGCAGACGCCATCAAGCTGTTGTCGGGCCTCAAGCACATTGTGAGATAAGCCCAAGCCGTCAACAATGGACCCGTTAGGACCGCTCTGCTTCCGCCTGAAGCCATCGGCCGAACGGTCTGCCTGCAGCGTTGGTTCACCGGCAGTCTCCGTATTGTCGAGCACCTTCTCGCGGAGCGTGGCACAACGGTATCCTACGTTGCCATTCAGCGGTGCAGCTAGCAGACCCACCAGCCGAGTACATGGAGTTTCAAACCTGGCGTTCTTCTAACCTCCAGGACACGATCGGTGATTAGGGCTGGGCGATGTACGCTTGAGCAGGAGACGGGACAGAAGTGGCGGGTGGCAGTTAGTCCGGCGATATGGACTTTGCCATGACTGGATCAAATTCAGTCGGAGACGAGCTGGTCATGTCACGGTCCGTGCTTCGACGCTGGGTCTCCCGATGGTATGTCGATGCGGTCGGTCTTTGGTGTGCGTTAGGTTACGCCGCGCTGGCCCTGCTTGCGCGGCAGCCGGGAGAGCCGCCGCTAACGGCGTTCTTCCTCCTGGTTGCGTGGACTGGCCTGCCACCCATCGGCCTCTACCTGAAGTTCCGTCGTCGAGAGGAGCCGTTCCCGCTCGGCCGCCTGATCTTCTGGTCGATGGCTTTCCGCGTTTGCGGCTTGGTTGGCGGCCCTTTCTACGAGGATGACTTCTACCGGTACCTATGGGACGGCTACCGCTTCGCCACCAGCGGCAGTCCTTACGGTGCGGCACCGGAAGAGTTTTTCGTCGACCCGAGTGTGGCGCCAGCCATGCACTCCATCCTCGACCGCATCAATTATCCCGAGTTGCCGACCATCTACGCCCCGGTGACACAGTCCATCTTCCTCCTCGGCTACTGGCTACAGCCCGGTAGCGTCGCGGCGCTGCAGGCGATCCTGATCGCAGTGGACCTAGTTGCCATGGCGCTGCTCCTGCGCCTGGCGCCGACGCGGAACGTGCTGCTCTATGCCTGGTGTCCGCTAGTGGTCAAGGAGATCGCGTTCACCGCGCACCCGGACGGCGTGGGCACCTGCCTGCTCCTCGCGGCCGTCGTGCTGGCACGAAACCGCCGGTGGCCACTCGCCGCCGCCACCTTGGGTCTCGCCACAGGTGCCAAGGCGTTCAGCTTGGTCATGGCGCCGCTGGTGCTGGCCGGCACCCGTGTCCGGTATTGGTTGCTGTTCGCCGCCACGCTCGCGGCAGTGTATGCGCCGTTCGCTTTGCGCGGCGGAAGCGGTCTGGCCTCGCTGCAGGAGTTCGCGCTGGGATGGGAGTTCAACCCGTTGCTGTTCGGTCTGCTGAAGACCGCGCTACCCCCCTTTGAGGTCAGGATCGTACTGGGACTTGCGTTCGCGGCGTTCTGGGGGTGGTACTACGCCCGATACTCCCGGACCCGCGAACACGGTGTGCCACGTGGTGACTGGATTTTCGGAGCGCTACTGGCGGCGTCTCCAGTACTCAATCCCTGGTACCTGCTTTGGTTGTTGCCATTCGCGGCGGTTTTTCCGAGCATCTGGGCGTGGACGGCCTCGCTGGCCGTGCTGCTCGGCTACGTGACCGGGCTGAACCTGCAGGACTACGCGATGCACCCTTACTCGCAGCCGTTGTGGGCGCGCTTGCTGGAATCGGGCCTGATTCTGTGCGGCTTCGTCTATGATCTGGTCCAGCGTCGCGCGGGCGGCGGGAGCGGTCGGTCGGCTGCCACGAGCCGCTGACCACCCGCCGTTTACGATTCCTTACAATGGGGCCAACGGCTCCGTCGGGACCAGAACGATGAAAGACCACGATAGAAACGGGGTTGGGGCGGCCCCTCCGCGCCCCAGACGACAGCGCAACGTGACTGCGAGTCTTCTTGGAATCGCGGTATTGGCCCTGGCCTGCGGTCCGCCACAAGCGGAACGGATCTCCATTTGGGATGCCAGCGACGAGTCCAATGTCGAGCGCGTCCATCACGGACCGTGGCAGGACATCCTAGACGAGTACGTCGACCCCGATCCGTCCGGTGTCAACGTCGTCGACTATGCCGCGCTGGCAAAGAACCCTGCAGATGCGGCGAAGCTGGGCGGATACCTCGAGCACCTGCAAGGGATCGATCCCCGCCGCTACACCCGTCCGGAGCAGATGGCGTACTGGATCAACCTCTACAACGCGGTCACGGTGAAGGTCGTGCTGGACGCCTATCCGGTGGAATCGATCAAGCAGATCCACGAGGGTGTCGTCCCGCTGACGGGTCCATGGAACGACGTGCACGCCAACGTCGCCGGCCAAGACCTGACACTCGACCAGATCGAACACGGCATTCTGCGCCCGATCTGGCGGGACGAACGGATCCACTACGCGGTTAACTGCGCCGCCTACGGTTGCCCCCACTTGATCGAGACGGCCTTCACCGCCGCCAATACCGAAGCACTGCTCGAGGCAGGCGCACGGGCCTTCGTGAACAGTCCGCGCGGTGTCGACGTGGTAGATGATGACTTTGTCATCCTCTCGAGCATCTACGATTGGTACACCAACGATTTCGGCGGCACAGAGGAGGCGGTGATCGCACACCTAATCGACCATGCCGACCCCGAACTGGCGGAGTTTCTCGAAGCGTTCGAGGGTGCGATTGAGTACGACTACGACTGGAAGCTGAACCGCCCCGTACACTAAGTGACGTCAGCCATGCGCGTCGGCGCGCTGCTTGGTCCGCTTGGATCCGAAAGTTCCGCTGGAAAGGGAAACAAGACATGAGGGCAATCGTTTTCGCGGGCGTGTTCTTCGCCGCAGGCGTGGTGCTGTTCCAGGTTTCGGTCTCCGCGTCCGGTTCCGTCGGACCGGGAGCCGGAAAAGTGAGCCCACGTGCGGCGTACTCGCAGGGCAAGGCCCTGACTTTCAAACTGCTGGTCTGCGATTCCTGCCCGCTATCGAAAGGCGAACTCGATCGTGACCGGGCGGGCAGCCTCACGGCGAGCCTCGTGGCCGTCCACGATGGCAACGAGACCGGGTCGTCGGACGACAAGGCAGTCACCGCACTGTGTGGCGACGGAGCCGTCCAGGGCGATGACTGCAAGCTGAAAATGGAACTGGTCCACTACTACCTGACCCGGCGCTTCAAGCTATAGGGTCGTTGCAGGAGCTCATTCGCCAAAACCGCAACGGGGATACGCAACAGATGTACCGCACTCGTCGGTCCCTCGGGACTATTCTCTTCGGCTTGACGCCTGCGCTTTTCCTCTCCGGCCCTCCTGCGCTTGCGCAGGGCACGCCGTGGCTCTCCGAGCCGGGAACCGGCACCGTTAACGTTTCGTACGTGAACCAAAACGCCTCCCAGTTCTTTCGACAGACTACGAAGGTGAAGGGACCCTTGGAGGCGACAGGCGCGAACCTGGCGCAGAACACGATGTGGTTTGGGGTCAACTACGCGATCAGCGACTCCGTGGCCCTCGATGTGCAGTCCGGCTGGGCACGGAGCTTCGTGGCGGGTGGTGTCGGTCCGTCCGGAGGCCAGGAGAGCTACAGCGGATTGTTCGACTCCAACTTCGCCGTTACGTGGCGAATCGTCGACGAGCTGGTTAGCAACGCGCCGAGCGTCGCGGTCCGGGTGGGTGCGATTGTGTCCGGTGGCTACGACACCGGCTACATCAACTCGCTTGGAGATGGGGGCAACGGAGTCGAGACGTCGCTCATCGTAGGCAAGTTTGGCAACGCGGCCGGTGTCTCGGCGGAGGTCGGCTACCGAAACCGCACCAGCACCGAGGTCAACCGGAACGCGGTGGGTGGCGCAGCTGGCGGCGAGAGGGTCGACATCCCGTCGGACGTCTTTGTCAACCTCGGCGTTTTCGTCCCTGCCGGCCAGAGGTTCACGATCGGAGCCGACTATCGGATGGTCAACGCCCTGTCCGGCATCGATATCGGCGGCGAAGGCTTCTCGCCCAGCCGCTTTCCAGCGTTGCAAGAGGACGCGCACATCATTGGCGGCCGGGTGATCGCCAACGTCACCGAAGCCGTCAGCGTGCACGGGTTCTTCGGACAGGTTGTGGCGGGCCGGAACACGGCTGTTTCACGGATCATAGGCTTCGGCGTCAGCTTCGCCTTCGGCGGCGGCGGGGTCGGTTTCTAGCTTCGCCCACTCTCAATACGGATCGGTCAGCCGGACTGCAGTTGAGGCCTTCGGCTTCGCCCGCTTGCGGTAGCTGCCCGGCAGTCCGGCGCGCCCGGTCCACGGCAACTGCCGGACCGCCATCGAATCGTCGGGCCCAGAAGTGTGCCATTTTCGATGCCCATTGACAACCCGCGCTCCGAGCAGCTCGGAGTTACACGGGATTCTCGCCTTCAGGCAAACGGCTTGCAACAAAGAACCTTAGGGGGATTCCGCGGCATGGCACAGCCCTGTCCCAATTCACGCGAGACCGGCTGTCCATGGACGATGGGCGCGCTGGGCTACAGAGCCCGGATTCGTGATCTTGCGGAATGTGAATGCTTGGCTGGACGAACTGCCGGAGCTACTTGCGTTCGACAGGCCGGACTGTGTCTTCTTGTTCGCCCATTCCCCGTACTGACCTGACGGTGCGACGGAGCTTGGTTCCCCACGCCATTCCTACGCCCTTGCCCGAGTGTCCTCGTGAGATCGAGATACGCCTTAGTGCCTTAGTCCGCGTCGGGGCTTTTCTCCGGAATCGTCGGGTTGAATCTCAGAAGCATGATGATCGACTGCGTGCCCACACGATTGATGACTGCACTTCCCGCCGTTCTCCGGAAGCCCAGCCGTTCATATAGGCGAATTGCCGGGTTGTCAAGCCTGACGCTCAGGCTTACTCCGCCGTAACGGGTTTCGCAGAGGCCCAACAGAGCTTTCAGAATCCTTGTGCCCACTCCCAGGCCCCGGGCAGTGGGAATCGTTCCAATCGCGAGCTCCGGGATATCTTCACCGACAAAGTCTGCGCCTGCTTCCTCAGGAGAGAAGAGGCGTACCCACGCGCAGCTGATCGGATACCCGACACTAACGGACTCCGCGACGATGCCGAGATCGCCCGGTCGACCCCAGCCCCGCCAGTATCGCGTCAGTTCACGGCCACAGAGGGCCTTCTGGATCGGCTCGCCAGATTCCTGCATTCGGGCCGCCAACGTCAGGAAGCTGAAGATCAGGGTCGATTCACCGGGCAAGACGGTCCGAATGCTTACATCCATCGCTGTAGGGGAACGTATCACAGTCAAAGGCAATGACGGTCGTGTCCCCGAGCATGCATGAACGGCGGCAAAGTGGTGCGTGCTCCTGGGGCGGGCCAGAATTGTCGAAGTCACCGCCGAAGGCAGCTTGAGAAGGGCACCAGTCAGCCGACTCCGGACGCCGGAGGAATCGAGAAAACAGTTCTGCTAGGATCGTCCCGGACCGTTTCGGTTTCCCGGGCTCCGCCCTCGAAACGGCAGGGGTTCCGTGATGCCCCGAGGTCTTCGATTCCCGTCGCTCCTTGCCGGACTGCTGTTCTTCGGTATCGTCCCAGAGCTCGGCGCTCAGTTCCCACCCCAGTCGCCCACGCCGCCTGGGGGTCCCGTCAGCGAGGGTCCCCAGGGTGACCGTTTCCCCGGCGCGAGCGCCGAGATCGGAACGGTGGTGCGCACCGCGGTGTTCGCGCGGACCAGCGCCCATCGGGACCGCGCACTGCGTTTCCTAGTCCAACGGGACCAAAAGGATGTGATCCCGGCCTTCATCGCGGTGCTGCGTCTGCTGCCCGACGAGGACGGCCGGCTTCTCGACGCACTCCAGCGCCTTGCCCGAACCAAGATCCCGCGTGACTGGACGGCCTGGATCGAGTGGCAGGAAGAGCACTCCGAGATCCGTCCGTACCGGGGGTTCACTTCGTTCAAAGCTGATGTCCTCGCCTCGATCGACCCCGAATTTCGCAACTTCCTTCCCCGCGGGGTGCGGCACAGGATCCGCATCGAGGAGATCGTCTGGGGCGGAGTGAAGAAGGATGGGATCCCTGCTCTTGTAAACGCCAAGCAGGTCCCCGCATCCGATGCGACCTACTTGACTGACCGGGAACTGGTCTTCGGGGTTAGCCTCAACGGGGACTCTCGTGCCTATCCACTACGCATCCTCGACTGGCACGAGATGTTCAACGACGTGGTGGGCGGCGTCCCGGTGTGCCTCGCGTACTGCACGCTCTGCGGGTCGGGCATCCTCTTCGATACCCGGGTCCCCGGCCGCCGGAAGCCTTTCGTCTTTGGTTCGTCCGGACTGCTCTACCGGTCGAACAAGCTCATGTACGACACCGCGACGGAGTCGCTCTGGAATCAGTTTACCGGGACGCCGGTGGTGGGCAGACTTGTCAGATCCGGCATCGAACTCAAGATCCTGCCGGTTGTGGTCACGAGCTGGAAGGACTGGCTCACCGCCCATCCGGACACCACTGTGCTCTCCCTCGACACCGGCTTCCAGCGGGACTACCGGCCCGGGCGACCATACGGCCACTACTTTGCCAGCCCTGAGCTGATGTTCCCGGTGGTGGTTCGGGATCGCCGTCTCGCACCGAAGGACCGTATCTTCGTTTTGCGGGACGGCGACAACGAAATGGCATGGGCCCTCTCGCTTTTTGAAGGCGGCGCCGTCGTCCACGACCGGGTGGGACCACGTGATGTGGTCCTCATCGGGAACGCTGAGACGGCGACGGTACGTGCCTACGAATCGGGAGGGCGGACATTTACGGCCGTGGAGGAGGATCTGAGCCGGTTGAAGAGCGAAAGGGCGCTCTGGAGCGTTACGGAGGATGCGCTCACCGGACCGCGCGGCGAAAGGCTGGCCCGGCTCCCCGGGCATGTCGCATACTGGTTCGCCTGGCAAAGCTACAAGGCAGGGCGGCCGCTCCGTGTGGAATAGCAGTCCTTCGTTGCCGGGCGGGTGGATCGTTCTGGCGGAGGCTCGGGGTAGAAGCCGAACCGGCGGTTCGGGGTCGCTCCTGTAGAATGGCGATCTCTAATCAAGTCGCCCAAGAGCTGGTCACGATGCCCTTTATCGCTGCCGTCGTTCAGGACTGCCCGATCGTCTTCGACCGGGATAGGACACTCGACAAGATTGCGACCTTGACGGAGAAGGCCGCGAAGACGACCGCTCGGCTGGTGGTCTTCCCCGAGGCGTTCGTGTCGTCCTACCCGAAGGGCCTCGACTTCGGGGCGCGGGTGGGGGGCCGGACTTCCGAGGGCCGTCAGTATTTCCAGCGCTACCACGACAGTGCGGTTGACATCCCGGGAACGGGGATCGACCGACTCGCCGAGATATCCGGCGACAACGATGTCTACCTGGTCGTGGGTGTCATCGAACGCGACCACGGCACGCTCTACTGCAGCGCTGTCTTCCTCAGCCCGCAAGGTCAGTATCTGGGCAAGCATCGAAAGCTGATGCCGACGGGCATGGAGCGCCTCATTTGGGGCTTCGGTGATGGCTCGACACTTCCGGTCTACGAGACGCCGCTCGGACGATTGGGAGCCGTGATCTGCTGGGAGAACTACATGCCGCTGCTGCGCACGGCCATGTATGGGAAGGGAATCCAGTTGTACTGCGCTCCGACGGCAGACGACCGGGACAGCTGGCACTCCTCGATGATCCACGTGGCGCAGGAAGGCCGGTGCTTCGTGTTTTCCTGCTGCCAGTACCTGACGCGAGGGGACTGCCCGGAAGACTATCCAGCGATCCAAGGCAATCATCCGTCGACGGTGCTGATGAGGGGCGGCAGCGCGATCATCAACCCGTTGGGGGAAGTTCTGGCCGGTCCCCTCCACAACCAGAAGGGGATCCTCACCGCGGAGATCGACATGGCTGAGATAGCGCGAGGGAAGTACGACTTCGACGTCGTCGGACACTATGCACGACCCGACGTCTTCCGCTTGCACGTGAACGAGAGACCGAATCCGCCAGTCGTGGTGGATTGAATCGCCGCAGGCACGCGGACCCGCCGACATTAGCGCGCCGAGGCATCGCCTCCGGCGGTCGGGTCGAGAATTGATAGCATGTCGGCTGGCCGTGGGCCTGACTCGCCGAACGTTCGCAATTGGCTTGCTGCCGGGCGTGGCTGCCGCCCAAGTTAGCGGCTTCGACCAGCGCACCGTATTTTCGGCGGGCGACGGCGGTTTCCACACGTTCCGGATTCCCGCACTTCTGCCTGCCGGCGGCGGAGTGCTGCTGGCATTTGCCGAGGGCCGCCGTTTCGGCCGGGGCGACAGCGGCGAGATCGATCTCGTCTTCAAGCGCTCGACCGACTCCGGCGCGAGTTGGTCAGCCCTTCAGGTTCTCTGGAGCGACGGATCCAATACGTGCGGGAACCCGTGCCCGGTAGTCGACAGCCGATCGGGCCGGATCCTGCTGCCCATGACCTGGAATCCAGGCGAGGATAACGGACGCGACCTGCATCGGGGAACTGGGACAGGCACGCGCCGGGTGTTCCTGGCGTACTCCGATGACGATGGAGCGACCTGGTCATCGGCACGTGAAATCACCCACCACGCGAAGCGGCCTGATTGGTGGTGGTACGCGACTGGCCCGGGTGTGGCCGTCCAGATCCGGAATGGCGAGCATTCTGGAAGAATCGTTGTACCGGCGAACCACACCTCGGAAACGGACGGATACGCTGCACATGCGATCCTCTCCGATGACGGCGGGGAGAGCTGGCGAATGAGTTCGGTCATTGCTCCGGCCTGCAACGAGAGCCAGGTCGTGGAACTGTCCGACGGGCGGTTGATGATGAACTGCAGGAGCCAGTCCTTCACGAACGAGGAGCGCACGGGCTATCGTGCGATTGCCTTCAGTTCTGATGGTGGCGAGACCTGGACGCGTCCGCAGCCTGATGCGAACCTCGGTGATCCCCAGGTTCAGGCCAGCCTGATCCGGTATTCCTGGCCGGGCGAGGATGGTCCGGGCAGACTCTTGTTCTCGAATCCCGCTCCGCCGGTTTCGCGGGAACGCGGGCAGCGAGTTCGCATGACCGTACGCTCGAGCCTGGACGATGGTCGCACTTGGCCCGTGGAGCGGTTGATTCACGGGGGCCCTGCAGCCTACTCGTGCTTGGCTCGACTGCACGATGGCTCGGTGGGTTTGCTCTTCGAGGCAGGGAGCGAAGGGCCATACGAAGCCATCCAGCTGGCGCGCTTTCCGATCGGGTGGCTCGACGGCGGAACGGGCTGAAACCAGGACCGCGGGGAGCGGTCCGATTCGCAGTCCGGCAAGGCGGGGAGGGGGTGGGGCTCGTGCCCGGGGTCCCGACCTTCGCCGTAGCGAGGCGCCGCGACAACCTGTGAGTCGTGAGTCGGTCGCCGGCTATCCTATTGCCGGAACTGCCTGTTCTGCAGTCCGATGATCGGAGGTTCAGCCTTGGAATCAAGACGGGAGTTTCTGGGCCATCGTCTGCTCGACACGGCCGCTCTCGCCGCCGCGGCAGGCGTGCCGGTTGGGCTGTCCGCCCAAACCGAGTCGTCTCGCCAGATTCGAATCGGGGTGGTCGGAGGGGGCTTCGGCACGCAGTTCTACTGGCACGAGCATCCAAATTGCACGGTCGCAGCGGTCACCGACTTGAGGGCCGACCGGCGCGACCGCCTGCAGACGACGTATCGGTGTGACACCGTATACGACTCGCTTGAAGAGATGCTCCAGGGCCCCGAGACCGTTGATGCGGTTGCCGTGTTCACCGGTGCTCCGGATCATTTGCGCCATGTCTCGATGTGCATGGAGCGCGGGCTCCACGTCATCTCCGCCGTGCCCGCGGTAATGACGCTCGAAGAGGCCGATCGTCTCCGGGATATCAAGGAGCGGACCGGGTTGCGGTACATGATGGCGGAAACCAGCTACTACAGGCAGCCCGCCATCTACGCACGCAACCTTTACGGCGAGGGCGGTTTCGGGGAAGTCTTCTATTCGGAACTCGAGTACTACCACGACCGCGGCGACCTTGATGCACTGCTCGTCGAAAAGTCCTCGCGCTTCTACGAGCCCGACGGCTCTCGTTCGTGGCGCTGGGGCCTCCCTCCCATGCACTACCCAACCCATTGCCTGGGTCTCTTGGTCGGCGTGACGCGGGAACGCATCGACCGGGTCTCATGCCTCGGCTGGGGTGGCGAGCATGTCTGGCTGCAAGAGAATCGCTACGAGAATCCGTTCTGGAACCAGTCGGCGCTGATGCGGACGGACCGTGGCAACATGGCACGCTGCAATGTCTTCTGGCTAGTCGGAGGCCACGGCGAAAGAGCCCGCTGGTTCGGCGAGCGAGGATCCCTGCACATGTCCATTGGGGGCCTCCACGACGATGCTTGGCTACCGCGTTCCACGGCCCGCGACCGTCGCGAGGGCATCGAGATACTCAAGATCCCGGATTACTGGAAGAGCGACATGTTGCCGGCTGCGATGCGGCACGGGAGCGGCCACGATGGCAGCCACGCGTTCCTTGCTGCGGAATTCGTCAACGCCCTTGTCGATGACCGGGAACCCGCGATTGACGTTTACGAATCCCTGGCGATGACAGTGCCGGGGATTGTCGCGCACGAATCGTCACTGAAGAACGGCGATCAACTTGCCGTGCCGAGTTTCGACCGCTCCGGCTGAAGTGTCGCACACCGGCATCTGTCGCCTAATCAAGCAGTTACCGAATGGAGGCGCGGGTGGAAATCGAACCCACGAATAAAGGTGTTGCAGACCTTTTTTGGGGGTTAGCCTATCTTGCTCGTTTCAAACGGCTTAGAATTGATCCAACGAAGGCTACGGACCATATTGGGACCAAGTTGTACGCAGGGATCCTCAACCGCAGACAACTCGGCAGCGATTCGTTTTCGGTGATTCGTCCGTAGGCCCTGTACACCTCGGTGATCACTCGGTCGAGCCGATTTCAGGACAGCGCGAGCTTTGCACCCTGTTCCGGAATCTCCGTCACGGGTATCAAGATAGGTGCCCTTGCTTATATTCCGAAACCTCGAATCACCCCACTCTCGCGATCGTCACGGAATTTCCTGCGTCACACCCAGCGCTCCAGCTCCTTGCGCTGCTCGTCTGAGACCGTCGGGACCACTCGTGAGTGGTGATGTGGCATGACCACTCTTCCTTGCTTGGAATGACGGAGTCACAGCCCGAGTCTACGGGCCAAGAACTTCTGGTGTGGAACACCAGCAGCGAATCAACTGCCGCGTCGTGCCGCCTTGAGGTCGTCGTGCTCGAAGGCGGAGGCCATGCGATCAATCTCGGCCGAGGTCAGGCCCAGCGCGGCTGCCTCGTTTCGCCATAGCGCGACGGCTTGTGCCACTTCCTTGGCGATGCACTGGGTTTTTCCCGTTTCCAGCTCGAAATACGACGACACCTCCAGCGCTCGGTCAAGAGAGGCCGTCGTATCGTCAAGATCGATGGCCGTTGAGAGCACACGCGGCTTGATTTCGGTGGGCACCGGGTTGAGGTCGTAGGCCGGGGAGAGACGCCAGCCGGAAAGATCGGCATAGAGAAAACCGTGGTTGCGCAGATGGTCGTCGGTGTTGGAGATTAGGATGTTGAAGACGATGCGCCGCCACAGGGCTTGCATATCGGCCTCTGGCTCCGCGCCGTACCGGCGAAGGACATCGACGAATTCGAGATAACTCCGCGTTTCGTTTTCCCGTGCGCCAAGCATACTCATTGCTGAGAGAAACGGAACGCGCGCGCCGTCCCCGCGGTCGAAGCGCCGGAGCAAAAGGACCGGCTTGTCGGCGACGGTTTCAAGTCGCCAGGACGGGACGGCAATGCCTGCCTTTGCGGCGAGCGTGAGGGCGACGGCCTCCCAGAGCACCGTCTTGATTTCGTCGCTCGGGCTGGGGAACTTAGCGATTGCGAGATGCCCGTCGCGGTCACGGACCGATGCCTTGGGCCGCGCGCCGCCGAGGGATGAGCCGGGGGCGAGGAGCAGACGCAAATCTTGGTCGGTATCGGTGTCCCTTGCAACATGCTCGGTGGCGGAAAGCAGACGGGGCAGTTCGACGAGCGGCGGAATCTTTGTGGGCCCCTGCGGCGCCAAGAACGGTCCGCCTTCTTGTTCCGCAAAACGCAGCGCGCCCTGGCGGGCTTCATCGTCCACCATCAGCAGGTAGTCGATTTCCAGGAGCGTCCGCGACGTCTCGTTCTGCGATTCCGCACGGCGGCGCTCAGCACGGCGCATGAGGACGCGTCCCCAGCGGTCCGGCGCTGAGTCGCCGATGGCCCCGAACAGGGGCTTTTCGGATGGCGTGTGAAAGGGACCGGGTCCAAGTGTGAGCGCCGGCTCCAGAGAGAAACGATTAGGGTTGGCGAGCCAGCCGTCGGCATATTGAAACGTGGCTCCTTCCTTGTCGCGGCGCGTGCGCGCCCAGAGCCGTCCAGCGAGATGGGGCGTGCCGAGCAGGTCCACATAGACGAGGATGTTGCGATCCATCACGCTTCACCTTTGGGCTTGCCGGGCCGGGGAAGCCGGATGCGTTCCGGCAGGTTTTCCTCCTCAAGTTGAAGGCCGACGGAATCATGTCGCGGGTCGGCGATATCGGCGAGCCGATCGATCATGCCCAGCACAAAAAGCACCGTGGCGTAGATGCCCTGCGAGACGCCGGGCTCGCCCTTCTCGACCTTGTTCAAGGTGGTGCGGCTGATGGACGCCCGCTCTGCCAGGATCGCCACTGGGATGCGGCGGCGGCGGCGCGCAGCCCGGATATCGTGCCCCAGCTTGCGCAGGGCGCGGCCGACGGGTATAGGCAACGCTGAGAATGGGTTCTTCTTCATATAACGTCCAGGTTAGTAATCGTTATCCCATACATGATAAATGATAATGGACGTTAAGCCAAATTTCCGCAGCAGGGTCGTGTCAGGGGCTGGGCGGGAGGGGTTGACTCAGACGCCCTCAGCTCCCTCGACAGCCCCTCGGCTCCGGCCGCTCCTTCGACCTCGACTTCCCCGCCATCCCTTACCACGGCGACGACGCCCTCGTCGAAAAGCACTACGCCTCCAACCGCTCCCGCCGCCAGAAGGCCATCCTCTGCTTCCTGGCCCGCGACGCCGGCGCGCACCTTCGTCTAAGCCAGCGCCCGCCCCGCCAAGGCCACCCACAACGACCAGATCCTGCGCTTCGTCGAGGCCTGGAAATCCCGCACCGGCCGCCAGCCCGCCAAACTGGTCTTCGACTCCCGGCTCACCACCTACGCCAACCTGGCCCGGCTCGAAGCCCGCGACATCGCCTTCCTCACCCTGCGCCGCCGCAGCGCCAAGATGGTCGAGCACTTGCTCGGCCTGCCCCGCGAGCAATGGCGCACCGTCCAGCTCACCAACGTCGGCCGCCGCTACCGCACCCCGCCCATCCTCGACCAGACCGTCCGCATCAGGGACTACCCGAAGCCCATCCGCCAGATCGCCATCCGCGACCTGGGCCACGACAAGCCCACCCTGCTGCTCACTAACCAGCTCGACGCGCCCCCGCCCGAGCTGATCGACCGCTATGCCCGCCGCATGCTGATCGAGAACACCATCGCCGATGCGGTCGACTTCTTCCACATGGATGCGCTGTCCGCGCGGTGCCTCTGCGCATCGATCTCGATGCCCCGCTGCCCCTCATGGCCAGCGCCCTGTACCGCCTGCTGGCCAACCGGCTCGGCGCACGCTTCCGGACCGCCGAGGCCGCCAGCCTGTTCCGCAAGTTCGCGGAGGCCAGCGCCACGGTCGACATCCACGAGGACCGGATCGAGGTCACGCTCGGTCGCCGGGCCCACAACCCGCACTTGATCGAGGCCGGCTACGCCGACCCCACGACCCCCATCCCCTGGCTCCACCATCGCGCTCCGAAAATCAACTTCGCCTGACCTCCAGACGTCACACATCGTCTCTGTCTTGGCGATTCAGGTCAGGGATGAAGCACGGTGCCTAGGCCGATCTTGAGGCCGCAGCATCTTCGTGAGGACGGTGGGTAGCATCCGGAAATGAGGCAACACGCCGGCCAGAGTAGTCGTCGCCGGCCACGCTATCGCGTGAATTGCGCTTAACTGCCCTCAAGTGAAGTGTTCATGATTGAAGTTTCTCCACGGTGGAGGCCGCTTGGTCGAAATGACCTCGGTTTCCTCAACACCCTCAGCAATTTGTACGCATCTGCGGAACATAGGAGTCCCGACATCTTTATGCACTTGCGTAACGCCACAATTCCTCGAAAATCAAGGGAACTATCACGTACTCAAGGGGTTACGGAATGGAGGCGCGGGTGGGAATCGAACCCACGAATAAAGGTTTTGCAGACCTCTGCCTTACCACTTGGCTACCGCGCCGCCGTGCTGGAGGCCTTCAGACCTCCGGTAGCCTGGAGCGGGAGACGGGACTCGAACCCGCGACATCGACCTTGGCAAGGTCGCACTCTACCAACTGAGTTACTCCCGCCGCTAGGTCAACAGTATAGCACTCGCCTCGGCACTCCAAGTTCGTGCTCTTGGGGCGGCTCCTCCGTCCGCGCAGCGTCTCCCACCCGGCATCGTCCGGGCGTCATCGCGACCAGATCCGGGTTGGCTAAGCCCGCGACCTCGCTATACTTAGGGCTCTGTGACTGAGGTCCGTGGCGTGTGGTCTCAGCCCGTCCCGCCAGGTGTTCACGATGCCAAGCGTAGTAATCCGCACCAAGCTGCGCCGCAAGCTGCTGGGACTGCATCGCGGCCTTCGCGAGGCCCGGATGATTCTCAAGGCGCTGGTCGATACCGACCATCCCGTCCTTGCTCACGTGATTCCGACGCGCCGCTGCAACATCGCCTGCGCGTACTGCAATGAGTACGACGACTTCTCGCGTCCGGTACCGATCGACGAACTCCACCGTCGAACCGACCTGCTAGCGGAACTGGGCGTCAGCTGTATCACGCTGAGCGGAGGCGAGCCGATGCTGCACCCGCAGCTGGATGACCTGATCCGGCACATCCGCAAGCGTGGGATGCTCGCTGGCTTGATCACGAACGGCTATCTCCTGGGACCGAGGCGCATCGAGAGGCTGAATGAGGCTGGTCTGGAGTACTTGCAGATCAGCATCGACAATGTGGAGCCCGACGAGACTTCGATGAAGAGCTTGCGGGTGCTTGACCAAAAGCTGGGAATGCTCGCCGAGCATGCCGATTTCGACGTCAACATAAACTCCGTTGTCGGCGCGGGCATTCCGAACCCGGGCGATGCCTATACGGTGGCCCGTCGATCGTTGGAGCTAGGTTTCACCAGTACGGTGGGAGTCATCCATGACGGCGAGGGCCAGCTCAAGCCGTTGGGAAAGATCGAGCGCCGTGTCTACGACCAGGTAAAGGCCCTCTCGAAGCGCGGATACAGCCGCCTAACGTATTTCCAGGACAACCTCGTGGAAGGTCGCACAAACAAGTGGCACTGCCGGGCCGGGGCGCGTTATCTGTACGTTTGCGAGGACGGCCTCGTCCACTACTGCTCGCAGCAGCGAGGGACTCCGGGCATTGCGCTGGAGGATTACACCGTTGAGCACATCCGGCACTCGTACCGAACGCCGAAGTCCTGCGCGCCGGCATGCACGGTCTCGTGCGTGCACAAGGCATCGGCGGTGGATTTCTGGCGCGACCCGCAACGGCCGCCGGCGGAGGCGCAATCCCGGCCTAGCCCTGCCGTAACTGCATAGGCGGAAAGCACCTCCGTTCAATTCCGATCCAGCCACCAGCAGTCGCCGGCATCCGCGCAAAGGAAAACACGGCTGTTCGGAATTGGATGGTCTTGCGCCCATTCCTTCCCGTTCACGAACAAAGCCGTGGACCACGCTTCCGTATCGACCGTTTGTGGCGCGATCACGGAGACCGCCGTCAGGCCCTCAGCCGGCGAGCCTGTCCGGGGATCCAGGATGTGCCCGTAGCGCTTCCCGCCGTCCTCGAAGTGCTTCTCGTAGGAGCCGGAGGTTGAGAGTGCCTCGTCCTTGAGCGTGACCCTTGCCGCAGGTCCGGCAGCGGCCTCCGGGTCGCGCACGTCCAGACTCCAGCCGCCGTGTCCGCCGGGAGGCTCTCCGAGGGCGAAGATACTGCTATTGCCCGAACTCACCAACGCCGACTCGATGCCGTATTCGCGCAGGACCGCGACCGCTCTGTCCACCGCGTATCCCTTGCCGATGCCGCCGGGATCGAGAGTGAGTCCTGAACGCCGGAACCGAACAGTCTTTGCCGCTGGATCCAGCTCCAGAAACCGGTAGCCGGAATTCCGGCGAGCCCACCATAGCGTCCAGGGCCTAGGCATCGATCCGTCGCCCTTGTAGAACCCCCAGGCTTCGACGAGCGCTCCGACCGTGATGTCGAAGGCACCCTCACTGGCAGCCGAATAGCGCAAGCAGCTTGCAAGCAGGTCCGCCATCTCGCTCGAGACGCGGGTCGGCCCGCGACCCGCCTCCCGGTTGATGCGGCTCAGCTCGCTCTCGGCCCTGTAATGACTCAGAAACCCGTCGACGCGACGTACCTCGTCGAACGCTGCCGTGACCGCACCTGCCGCGAGCTTCTTGGTGGGTGCGTAGCAAGCGATGCGGAATTCGCTGCCCATGATGGCTGCCGACGACTCGAATCGCTCCAGGTCAGACGCAGCGAAGGCAGGGGATGCCTGGATGGCGGCCGCGGCTAGCAGAGCGGTCAGGCCCTTGCGAGCGCGCTTGTGGATCCTGCCAAGCAGCGAGTCGATCCGCTTCGTGTGCTGCTCGCTCAGGTCGTGCTCGAAGTGAAGTTCCGGGACGTGGCGCATGCGCAGGCTGCGAGCGAGCGTCTTGCGGATGAACGGCGTCGCACGGGCCAAAGCCTGCAGAGGAGCTTCGTCCGGATGCTCGCCGGGCTTGGGGTCCCAGGATGCGACGTAAACGCGGGCCGAGCGCTTATCCGGGGAAAGCGAAATCTTGCTGACCCGGACCGTCGCCACTGCCGGGTCCCTGACTTCCATTGAGACGATTCGGCTCAGTTCGCGCTGCAGCGTGCTTGCGGCGCGCTCGTGCCGGTGAGAAGCCATCGACGCTGCTCATCATGGCACAGGGCCCGGCATTCACCGGGGCGCTGGTGCCGTTCCTACAATGGTGGGGCCATGCCGAGCTACCGGGCGGCCCTCGCCTGCCTCCCTTTCGCAGCGGGAATCGTACTGGGCCAGGAGGCCTACGAGAGCAACGCTCGGTATCGCACCGAGCGAGAAGCCGAGGCACGAGCCACCGAACTCGGTGTTGGACAGGCCGAGTTTGTCGGGTCCGACTCGGCGACAGTCGGGGAATTCGGCGAGTTCCGGCTCCGCTTCGCGGTCGGCGAGGCTGGCATGGCGACCGGCGGAGGGCTCAGGGTCGCCACCCAGCATGACTTCGAGTGGGACATGTGGGGCGGAGTCCGCCTGCAAGAGGGAGATCCGAGTCAGGCAAATTTCGTCACGTATCGGACCTCGACAGGTGCGCCGTTGCGGTGGCGTACCTTGAATCTGAACGTCGAGTACTTTCCCTGGCAGAGAGTCAACGAGTTCGTTCTGGAAGGGGACGGCTTGCGGGCAGGGGATTTCGTCGAGATCGTGTTCGGGGACCGCGGCTCGGGCTCGCCGGGCGTGGAGATCCAGCCCATGGACGAATCAGCCTTCGAGCAGCGCGTCTTCGTGGATGCGTTCGGTGACGGCGACTTCCTCCCCCTCGCCGAGAGCCCGCGCCTGAAGTTTCTGGGCGCCGAAGCAAGCGAGCTGATCGTGGCCGCCCCGACCGACTGGGAAGTTGGGGAGAGGCGCTGGGTCAACGTCTGGCTTGACGACGGGCTTGGAAACCCTGCTACCGGTTACCGCGCAACAGTCACGCTGGTCGTCGATGCCGACGGCACGAGGGTGCCGAGCCCCCGGGCGTTCCAAGAGGACGATCGCGGGGCGCACCGCTTCGAAGGCGTCTCGTTCGGGCGTCCCGGACGCTACCGGATTCTGGCGAGAGACAGCGAGGGAAGGGAAGCCCGCAGCAACCCAATCATCGTTCACGAGCGGGCCCCCGAGCGCAGGATCCTCTGGGGCGACTTGCACACTCACACCCGGTATTCGGACGGTCGTGGGACACCTGCCGAGATGTTCGAGTTCGGACGCCGCTACGCAGCGCTCGACTTCTGCGCGATCAGCGATCACGCCTTCATTACCACCGACGAGATGTGGGAGGACATCAAGGCCACGACCAAGCAGTACCACCGCCCGGGGGAATACGTGACATTCCTAGGGTACGAATGGAGCGGCTCGAGCGAGGTGGGCGGGGATCACAACGTCTACACCACGGCCGACGAGATGCCTCTTTTCCGCAGCTTCCTTCGCTACAACTATGTCAATCTCCGCCACTACCACGGCGCGGAGCGACAGGCCGGACATGTGGAGGACCTGTTCCGAGCCCTCGCCGGGAACTTCCGGAACGAGAACCTGCTAACGATCCCTCATTACGGAGGCAGGCCAGGAAACCCTGAATGGCACAACGACAAACTGCAACGCGGGATCGAGATCTTCTCCGACCATCGCCGGTCCGAGGACTGGGTGGCGACGTTCCTGGAGCGCGGCCACCGCGTGGGAGTGGTGGCATCCACTGACAACCACTCCGGCAATGCCGGCTACGGGGTGAGGCGAAACAATGTGACCAGGGGACGGGACGGGACCCTCTTCTCGAGGTTCAGCCCGGCCGAGCGCGGGACCGCACTGCTTGCTGTCCATGCCGAGGAGGTGACCCGCGAATCTGTCTTCCAGGGAATCTACCATCGCCGGACCTATGCGACGACCGGGGAGAGAATCGCCGTGCGGTTCCAGGTCGCCGGAAAGCCGATGGGGAGCGAGGTCCGGGTCGCGGGTCCTGTCGAGATGTCTGCGGAGGTTGCCGGGACGGACCGGATTCGCATGGTTCGAGTCGTCAAGAACGGACGGGTGCTTTACGTCATCGACCCGATGGCCGACGAAGCGAGGTTCGTTTTCGTGGACCCGGTCGGAGCGCCCGAGGGCGCGTACTATTATCTCGACCTCGTTCAGGTCGACGGTGAGAAGGCCATTTCCAGTCCAGTGTGGGTGAACTGAACCTCGGGAGTGTCTCCGCAGGAGTCGCTCCAGGTTTCCAGCCAGGCGTCAGCGAACGTGACTCGGCGATTCGGGGCCGCCGCCTGGTCATTCCCGGATGGATTCCGACACGGACCGGGGGCTATCGAATCGCACCTTCGTTAGTGAGGGCTCGCCATTGCAAGGCGCGGAGCTGTTTCGGTCGTCCGATTGGGGACATCGGACGAGGCAGCGCGAATCGGAGCGAGATCGGTGCTGAGAGCGCCAAGCAACAAAGGTGCCGCGGTCGTTAGCGTTCGTCACCGAAGCACCTGCCTCTGCAGGTGAACGCCTGCCCAGGGTCATTCTCAGATCCTTAGTTCACCACGTGCCAGAAATCTGGTATATACAATGCAGATATCCATATGAAAACGACGTTGAACCTCGACGACCGGATTCTGCGGGCTGCAAAGGTGCGCGCGGCCCAAACCGGAGAAACGCTCACGAGGTTGATCGAGAATGCCTTGCGGGATCATCTCGCATCTGACGCCACCGGGCGTGGCGACTTTCGATTGCAACTGCTGGTCAAGCACGGCCAGCTCGTGCCGGGCGTCACCGTTGATGACCGGGATGCCCTGTACGAACGGATGGAGGGTCGGGATTGATCGCCGTCGACACCAATGTCCTCGTATATGCCCACCGATCGGAACTGCCACTGCACGGGGCCGCCCGGTCCCGCGTGATCGCACTTGCCGAGTCGCCGGCCCGCTGGGCCCTCCCCGTCTTTTGCCTGGGTGAATTCGTCCGTGTGGTGACCCACCGCAAACTCTTCAGCCCGCCGCATTCCGCGGGCGAAGCATGCGAGGCGGTGGCACGGCTGCTTGCTTCTCCGAGCGTAGCGGTCTTGTACCCGGGCCCCGGCTATCCGCAATTGCTGGCCGACGCCATCCGAGAGGGGAACGCAGTCGGAAACCTGGTGTTTGACGCCCAGGTCGTAGCGCTCTGCCGTGAGCACGGAGTTTCTAGCCTCTTGACGGAAGACCGGGATTTCGATCGCTTCCAGGACCTGCGAACTGAGCGGCTCGGAGACGAGTAGCAGCGCCGCGCATCCGGGATGAGTACGATCCCTCGGTACCAAGTCCGAGACAAGACCCCGGTGCCTGTGGTTCCAGCCCAAGGCATAGAGGCTTGCTGCCAGCCGAGTCCTTGCCCTTCAGAGGCGTGCCCCTCCCTTGCTTCAGCGTCTGACTGCTCCAGCGCCGGTTCCAGTGTTGCCGATCTGTCGCGGACAGGCGGGGGGCCGTGTCAAAAAGGGACCGGGACGGCCGCATCGAGGAATCCGAGCGTTGCTTGACGGAGGGCAAAACAGACCTATCTCGGGGTATTGATCCAGGACGGCATGCAAGGGCCCCCTTTCGTCTTCTACAGCGTCAAGGCGGTTGAGTGAGAAACGGTCCCCGGTCGAGCGGATCGGGGACCGCGTGGAGGATCAACGGCAGCCGGCGAGGCCGGTTGCCGGCTCAGAACATCAGCTTCAGCGCCATCTGGATCTGTCGAGGCGGACGGAAGCTTTGATTCACAGTGCCGAAAGCTCCCGACCCCAGCGTCACCTGCCCGCCGCTCGTAGGCAATCCGAAGGTCGGAGTGTTCGTGATGTTGAAGAACTCGGCTCGCAACTGAGCTCTGACCCGCTCGGTAATGTCGATGTACTTGCCAAGCGAAATGTCCCCATTGGTGTTGATGCGATTACGGAGGGTACCCATGTAGCGGGGTGCCCGCCCGATCTCGAATTGGCCCGGGGCCGAGAACGCGTCGATGTTGAACCACTGTTCCGGTGTTGGATTCGAGCGCTTGACCGCATCCTCGCTGGTGATATTCGTTCGCTTGACGGCATAGCCGAAAGCACCTAGCGTGTTCGGCGCTCGGATGTTGATCGGCACGCCCGAGCCGAAACGGATGGTTCCCGCGATCTGCCAGCCGCCGACCACCATGTCAAGCGCCTTTGGCATTCCGCCGCCGAGGGCCCGGTCGCGGCCTACCGGCAACTCCCAGATCAGGTTGGTGACAAAATCATGCGGAATATCGTGGGCGCTAATCGAGTAGTCAGCGCTTGGATCGAACTGATCCCGAAGGCCGTCTCCGATGAACCAGCCCTGATCTTCGGAAGCATTGTCCTGGGCCTTGGACCACTGGTAGCTCGAGAGAATTGTCAGCCCCCGGGAGAATCGGCGGGTCAACTTCAGGTAGAGCGCGTCGAATCTCGTCGAGGCACCCTTCTCGGTGCGTGGCGTACCTACAGCGTTGAACTGCGGGAACAGTCTCAGCAACCGGAATCGCGGAATCGTCTCGCCTGTGTTCGGCCCGGCAGTCAGGACTCCGTGGAACGGGTTGGGAACACGGTTGTTCAACGCCTGGCCCTCGCTCAGGTATTGCGAAGGCACTTGGTTGTAGTTCCGGCCGGCACCCCAGGAGTACTTGCGCCCGGTGTTGCCGGTGTAGCCGATGTCGAAGACGAATCCGTTAGCAATTTCGTACTGTAGGTCGAGGCTATAGCTCTGAAGATACGGTGTTGGGTTGTAGTGACGCCAGGCCTGAATGTTCAGGCCCAGCTGGGTCGACAGGCCGTCGGCACTGCCTGATGGCTGAGAAAGGCCATTGGGGAAGGGATTGCTGAGCGTATTGACCGGAACCTCCCCGTCTGGATTGAGAACCCAAGGGGTAGCGCGGTCGAAGCCCGGCATGCCGGTGATTCCACCGTCGACGATGGCCTGGGAGTACGAAACCCCGTATCCAGAGCGGAGCACGAGCTTGTTCGTTAGCTTGTAGCTCAGCCCGATTCTCGGTGCCCAGTCCCTCGTATCGAGTCCGGTCAGGTTGCGGCTGTTGGGATCGGAAAAGCGGAAGCCGCCTCGCAGATCGATCCCGGGCACCTGGTCGTTGATCGGGCTCGCAGCGCTGTAGTCGAAATAGCCTTGCCGGTTGTACCGCTCCGTGCGGCCGTACTGCAGCTCGTAGCGCAATCCAAGTATCAGCGTCAGCTTGGGAGTAGCCCGCCACGTGTCCTGGGCGTACCAGCCCATGTAGACATTCTGCTTGGCCGGATCGGCCGAAAGCCGGGCGGAGCCGCCGCCGACACCCAGGAGCATCGACGCCATCGAATTCCCGACCACGGCGGAGTTGCCGATCGCAATCGGGCCGGTCGTCGGCCCCCGGTTGAACCCGAACTGCTGGGTGCGCCGGTCGAAGAAGTTCTGGCGCTGGAACTCGATATTGAATCCGAGCTTGATCGAGTGGTTGCCGCGCTCATTGGCGACCGTGATGCCGCCCGAGTGGGTCCGACGTATGTTGCCGAAGAACCGCGTCCGGCCCAGGAACAGGTATTCGGAGATGTTGTACTGCCCGAAGTCGCGGTTTTCGAATTGGCCGGCATACGACGAGGAGTAGCCGAGATCCTCGAGGCCGACTCCCTCCGACATGCTGATCAGGTTCGCTGTGCGGTGGCCGCCTCCCGAGCCCGCGTTGAAGTTGATCACCCAGGTCGGACTTGCGACGTATGTGTTGTTGACGCTCACGCTGTAGAAGGGCTGGTCGTTGAGGAAGCCGGAATCCGCAGCGTTGTTGAAGAATCGAGCTTGATTTGCGGTTATCAGGCTCCGGCTCAACCGGAAGAACGTACTGAATTTCGACGTCGGGGCATAGTCGAACCGACCGTTCCATTTGTCCTGGAGCAGGTTTGACGGAGCGGTCTTGAAGAAGTTGAGCGCGTTCGTCACGGGGACGCCGGCCACGTTCGGTGAAGGAATGAAGCTGGTGATGTTCTGACCGATCGGGTTCTGGCGTGCTGTCGGAATCACATTGCCCACAAAGCGATCACGGATGAACCCGTCCCCATCGGGGTTCGGCCTCGTCGTGAACGGGTCGTAGATCTCCTGGAGCGATCCGTCGCGATTGCGGCTCTCGCTGAAGTCGCCCATTCTTTCCAGCTCTGTGGGCACGGTGACGTTGGTCGAGGCCGCTGCGGGCTGACGCATCGCCTCGAACCCGAATTGGAAGTAGATCCTCTTCTGTTTCCAGATCGGGCCCGATGCGCTCACTCCGTATTGATTGCGCTTGAATTCGGGCCGGTCATTGCCGGCGCGATTCCGGCGCCACTCGTTGGCGTCGAGGTTGTCATTGCGGTGGAACCAGAAGACGTTTCCGTGAAACTCGTCGCTGCCGCCCTTCGTCACGATGCTCACGACGCCATTACCGACGCGGCCGTACTGTGCGTCGTAGGTGTTGCGGGAAATCTGCATTTCCTGGACGGCGTCAACCGACGGTGTTCCGAAGTTGGCGCCCCAGTCTCCGGCACCCCCCTTGTTGCTGACGCCGTCGATGGTGATCGTGTTGCTGGCCTCGCGGCCGCCGTTCATCGAAAACAGCGCCATCTCCTGATCGTTGTAGCGATCCTGGACGGACCTCCGGCCGGCGTTCTGGAACGCCGAGTTGACGCCGGCGTTGGCATGGACGAGCAGCAGCGGATTGCGGAAGTTGAGCGGAAGCTCGGTGATCTCCTCGCTGTTCAGGTCGCTTGTCTGGTTCGCCGACTGCGTGTCCAGGAGCACCGCTTGCGCTGTCACCTCGACGGTCTCGGTGACCTCGCCGAGTTCCAAGGCGGCGTTGATCTCCGCGTCCTGGCTGCCCTGGAGCCGGATATTCAGACGCACGAACCGCTTGAAGCCCGGGGTTTCCACGTTCAGCTCGTAGGTGCCCGGCTTGAGCTGAGGCATGGTGTAACGACCAGTCTCGCCAGTTGTCGTCGCACGGGCCTCTCCGGTGTCCGAGTTGGTGAGCTCAACCTCAGCGCCGGGAATCACCGCGCCACCAGGATCCGTGACCAAACCGGTCACGCTGGCGAATGTGACTTGGGCGTTGCTGCTGCCGGCGCCCAGGATCAGGAATGTGCAGGCGATTGCGACAACCTTGGGAATGAGCGGGAACTTCTGCATGACTCTGCCTCCTTGATCGGTCGACCTGCGGAAGACGGGACTTCGGGTGCTGCTTGAGATCCTCTGGACCTGTTCATGGGCGACCGCCTCGGCCGAGACGAGCCGCTTTGCCCAGCCTCTCATCTCCCCCTTCCGCAAGCCACGAACACTATACACGACAGCAGCGAATCCATCAGTTCCAGCTAACTGCCCGGACGATTTGCGGACCCGCTCACGCCTTCGTCCGGAACGTGCATTGATGTGCGTATCCACCGTACGGTCGACCCCAGGCGCCCGCCGAATGTGAGATCGCCCGCACTTCGCCACAGCGCGCGTGCAGTTCGCCCCAACGGGTGCTTGGTGAACCCCTTTCCAATAGCGGTCCTAGCAATGCTATAGCCTAGCCACGGCCGAACCGGTCCAATGCATGGTTCTACACCGACAATGACCCGAGCGCCTGGACACAGTCAACACAGGGCGAGGGCTCTGTGTAGAACACGGGAGTGCAGATTGGCATCCGCATCTTGAAGCCGGAGACACCAGTGGGGAAGTTCCCACGGAGATGAGCGGTTGCTACCGCCAGCCGAGAGCGGTCGGCCGTTCCCCCGGACATCCGGATCTGGGTGGGGCTCCTGGCGCGCATCGCGGGCTGGCAGCCCGCGACTCGGCGCCCCTTGCCGGGCGATGAGGTCTTGTGGCGGGCCATTGTGCGGAATAAGCACGTGTGCGAGACTCGGTGGGCAAACCTCCGCACTGGGCATCTCAGAGCAAGCAAACAATTGCATCAGGAGACCCATTGCATGGTCGCTGCCAGTTGATCACGCATGGAAGCAGTGGGCAATAATGTGGCCGCTCGATAACACTGGCAGGTATGAAGTGGTCTCCAAGACTGATCGTCGCGGGAGGCCGCTGCGCACAGTTATCTGCATGGATACGGGGTTGGTTCGCAACGACCCGGTGCCGGACGACGCCGAGCTAGCACAGTTTTACGCCGAGGACTACCGCATAAGCTACAAGGGCGCTCGGAAGCCTCGCCGCCGCCAGGTTCTTCGCAATTTTCGACGGGCGGCCGTTTATCTGCGCACTTATCGGGATTTGTTGGAACCCACAAGCCGCGTGTTGGATGTAGGAGCCGGCTCGGGTGAGTTCGCTTTCCTGATGAGGTGGCTCGGCAAGACAGTCACAGGAATCGAGCCCAATGTCGACTACGCGGCTCATTGCAGAGACGAACTTGGACTGGATGTACGCACCTTCCATCTTGCTCAGGACCTTTTCCTGCCCGGGCAGTTCGACCTGATTCGCATGAACCATGTACTGGAACATCTAAACGACCCGGTCAAATATCTCGGCGAGATTGCCAACTGGCTTGCGCCGGATGGGCTGCTGTACGTCGAGGTGCCTAACATTGAAGCCGACTGTCGCACCAAGTCGCGCGGCGGCATGTTCCACTACGCCCATATCTTCAACTTCAATCCCTGGACCTTGCGCGCCTGCGCGGGTCTGGCGGGCCTGGCCGAAGCGCCAGAGACCGCACAGAAGTCAGCGGGGACCACAGGCGCTTTCTTCCGCAAGGATCCCGCAGCCGCCGAGTCCATCAAAGTCGAGAATCCACAGAACGCTTACAAAGTGCGGACATTGATCCGGGCGCATTATGGAGGTGCTTTCAGCAAGGGCAAGGCGGCCAAGCCGATTCGCAAAGTCGTGGCACGAATCGAAGAGAGCCTCACGGGCCTGGTGTTGGGTTCGCCGGCCTCTATCGGGGAGAGCGTGGCGCGCAGACTTCAATGAGCTGACAGGAAGAAGGTCGGCGCGCTCCTGAGGCTCGCAATGCACGCCGGTACCTACGATACCGGCGCCATTTCTCGGGTCGGTGGTGCTGGCCGAAACGTCGAGGCAGGCCGTGTCGTGACCACGCCATCACGCGGGTGACGCGGCACCGCCGCCAGAAATGCCCTTGCGCCCGCAATCTTGCTTCCTAACGGTTTCTGGCAGGTTCTGCTGCGCGCCGCCGCCGTCGCCGGCAACTCAACCGGCTCTGTGTCAACCGTGTCCTATCGCTAGACAATGACCTCCGGCTCCGCCACAATTGCGGTATCGTTGCCCCGGAAGGAATGCTTTCTGTGACAACCCATCCGATCAGCCGACGCCGATTCCTCGGAACTTCGAGCGCTGGCCTAGCCTTGGCGTCCTCATTGGGGGCTCAATCCGACGCCAAGCCCCCGAACATCGTCTTTCTAATGACCGACAACCATCGCTGGGACCTACTCGGCTGCGCGGGGAACGACATCATTCGGACACCGAGCATCGACGCCCTGGCGGCGCGCGGCGCCAGGTTCACCAATTCGTTCTGCACGACGTCGATCTGTGCAGCGACGCGGGCAAGCATTCTGACCGGCGAGTTCCGGCGGGAGCACGGCTACACGTTCACGATGCCTCCCATGAGCATTCAGCGCATGGACCGGAGCTATCCGGCCCTGCTCAAGAGGGCCGGCTATCGGACCGGGTTCGTCGGGAAGCTCGGCGTGGAGGTCGACCCTCGCACTCCCGAACGCATGTTTGACGTCTACCGGAGGCGTATCGCCAGTTCCACGAGGAATCCCTACTATCGCGAGGCCGCCGACGGCAGGGTCAAGCATCTCACGACGATCAACGGGGACGACGCCGTCGAGTTTATCCGGACGAACCCCTCGAGCCAGCCGTTTTGCCTGTCGGTCAGCTTCAGCGCCCCGCATCCCGAAGACGACAACATCGACCAGTATGTGTTTGACCGGCGCTACCAGGATCTCTACGAGAGCGACGTCATACCCCCGCCACCGATTCCCGGCGACGAGTACTTCCGCCGGCTGCCGGGCTTCATCCAGGTCTCGATGAGCCGGCAGCGATGGTTCCGGCGCTTCGACACTCCGGAAAAGTACCAGCGGATGATGAAGGGCATGTACAGGCTCATTACGGGCATTGACGAGCAGGTGGGCCGCATCGTGGACGAGCTGGCCAGCCGTGGATTCGCGGACAACACGGTCGTCATTTTCACCGGGGACAACGGAATCATGATCGGCGAGCACGGCCTGACGGGGATCTGGCTAATGTACGAGGGCTCCATCCGCAAGCCGCTGATCATCGCTGACCCGCGGCTGCCGGGTTCGAGGCACGGTGTCACCGTCGACGAGATGGTGCTCAGCTTCGACAGCCCCGTCACCATGCTCGACCTCGCCGGCGTTGACGTGCCCGCGCAGATGCGCGGACGGAGTGTCGCCCCCCTCCTGCGGGGAGAGACCGTCGACTGGCGGAAGGACTTCTTCTACGAGCATCTCTACGAACGCGAGACGATCCCCAAGAGCGAAGGCGTGCGCACCGAGAATCTCAAGTACGTGCGGTACTTCGAGCGCAACCCGGTCTACGAGCAGCTCTTTGACCTGGTGGCGGATCCCAACGAGGTCACCAATCTCGCGGGCGATCCCTCGCATGCCACAGCCCTTGCGGACCTCAGGACGCGTTGCGACGAATTGCGCGACAGCGTAGGAGGGCCCTACACACGAGGAATGTGAGGGTCCCTTCTGTCGCCTTCGCCCCCGGCACCGACGCTCGCTCGCGGGTCCGGATACCTTGATCGCACGGTCCCCGCGACTCTTGGCAGGGACTCGTTCGACGGCCTGTTGTGCAATTCTGGAATCAGCGACACGCTCATGGGCGGTAACGGATCAGACGAGACATTCGCGCTGGCCATCGAGGTGCACGGCGACGGGCTCGCCCTGCACTCGATCGCGGAAGTCGTGGCCGCGGCGGGCGCCCGCATCACCTGGATCACCATTCTCGACGCGCAGCAAGCGGTCGAGACGATCATGGTCGAACTGGTGGGTGCCGAGGATCGCGCGAGTCTGGTCCGGGCGCTGGAAGCTGTTTCTTGCGTTCGCTCCGTGACGGAAAAGCACACGCTTCACCACATCTTCGGCAAGCGCATCATCATTATCGGCGGGGGTTCCCAGGTCGGACAGGTCGTGCTGGGCGCTGTTTCCGAGGCGGACCGCCACAACTTGCGAGGCGAGAGGATCTCCGTTGACACGATCCCTTTGGTCGGCGAGTCGGAACTGGCCCAGGCCGTTCGCGCCACGGCCCGCCTGCCCCGCGTTGAGGCGGTGGTCCTCGCGGGAGCGCTCATGGGCGGAGAGATCGAGGCAGCGGTCCGGGAGGTGCAGGCCAAGGGCCTGCTGGTGATCTCGCTGAACATGGCGGGCTCGGTGCCCGAAGCTGCCGACCTGGTCGTGACAGATCCAGTCCAGGCCGGGGTCATGGCGGTCATGGCCGTAGCGCACACTGCGGCGTTCGATATCCGCCGGCTCGGCGCGCGCCGATTCTGACCCTCGGCGGTCATCGCGGCTCGCCAGCGCTCCCTTGGTAAACTCTCCGAAATGCCGATCAGCAGGAGAGTCGTGCTCGCCGCCCGTCCGGTCGGAATGCCCGTGCCATCCGATTTCCGTCTCGAAGAGGTGCCGGTTCCGGAACCCGCCGACGGGGAATGCCTGGTCCAGGTTTCCTACCTGTCCGTCGATCCCTACATGCGGGGCCGCATCAGCGGCAGGAAATCCTACGCGCCACCCGTCGAGATCGGGCAGGCCATCGTGGGAAACGCCGTGGGACGTGTAATTGCGTCGAAATCCGATTCGATCGGGGTCGGCGAATACGTCCACGGGAATCTCGGCTGGCAGGAGCACGCGGCAGTCTCCGACAACGCGGTGCGCACGGTGGATCCGTCGGCCGCGCCGCTCTCGGCCTGGATCGGTGTCCTGGGCATGCCAGGCCTCACGGCCTACTACGGGCTGCTCAGGGTGGCGGGCGTGAACTCCGGCGAAACCGTCTGCGTTTCTGGCGCTGCCGGTGCGGTCGGCTCGGCCGTCGGCCAGATCGCGCGGATCAAGGGTTGCCGTGTCGTTGGCATCGCGGGCGGGGCGCGCAAGTGCGGCTGGGTGACGGACGAGCTTGGTTTCGACGCGGCTATCGACTACAAGGGCGAGGACGTGGGCCAGGCGCTCCGCAGGGCATGTCCCGAAGGCATTGACGTCTACTTCGACAACGTGGGCGGGCCGATCACCGATGCCGTCTTCCAGCGCCTCAACGAATGGTCTCGCGTCGCCATCTGCGGCCAGATCTCGCAGTACAACGCCGTGGAGGCTCCGGTCGGCCCTCGGCTGCTGTGGAACTTTATCCCCAAGCGCATCCGGGCGCAGGGATTCCTGGTATTCGACTTCCGAGAGCACGACGCAGAATCGCTTGCCCAGATGGCCTCGTGGGTCCGCAGCGGCCAGCTCAAGTACACGGAGACCGTCGCGGAAGGCATCGAAAACGCGGCAGAGGCGTTTATCGGCATGCTCGGCGGCGCTAACATGGGGAAGCAGGTCGTCAAGCTATCGGACGTTTGACTGTCTGCCTTTGCATCGAGGTAAGAGAAATGAAAACGTTCCTGACGGCACTGCTGCCCGTCCTTTTCCTGCTGCCGCTGGCGGCGACCGCCGGCGAACACGAGGCCGGAGGGCGCGTGTTTGAAATGCGCGTCTACACCGCGGCGGAGGGCAGGCTGCCCGACCTGATGGCCCGCTTCCGCAACCATACGAACTACCTGTTCGTGAAGCACGGGATGGACCTGATCGGCTACTGGACCCCGACCGAGGGTGAGGGTGCTGGCGACACGCTCGTGTACCTCCTGGCTCACGACAGCCGCGAGGAAGCCAAGAAGTCCTGGGCCGCTTTCGTCGCCGACCCCGACTGGAAGGCAGCCGCCGCCGAGTCGCGCAAGGACGGCAGGCTTGTGGCGAAGATCACGAACCAGTGGCTGAAGCCCACGGACTTCTCCCCGATCAAGTAGCGATTCGGCGATCCCGGCCCGAGGTTGCTTCATGGAAACAGGAGCGGAGTTCATCCGCGTTGCTCGCAAGGAGCTGCGCCAGGGCTGCGACCGCGTCGGCGCCTGCCTGGGCAAGCTGACCGCGGAGCAGATCTGGCATCGCGACCACGCGATAGAGAATTCGGTCGGGAACCTGGTGCTTCATCTGGGCGGCAATGTCCGCCAGTGGATCGTCAGCGGGATTGGCGGGGCCGAGGACACGCGCCAGAGGGACTGGGAATTCGCGACCCGCGACCCTTTTTCCGCGGAGGAACTCGTCGAGCGCCTGGAGGGCGCTGTCCGGGCGGCCGACCGCATCCTAGCCGACCTCTCTGTCGACAGACTTCTCGAAGTCCGCCGGATACAGGTCTACGAGGTCACGGTCCTCCACGCGATCACTCACGTTCTCACCCACTTCGCGGGGCACGTGGGCCAGATCATCTGGGCGACGAAGCACGTGACCGGCAGGGACTTGGGCTTCTACGGCTATCTCAAGAAGGGCAGTTCCGAATCGGGAACGTCCCGCGTTCCCTGATCCGCCTCGCGGGTCCGTGCGGGGGGCTTCGGAGAGCACCTGCCGTCTACAATGGGACCTAGGAGCGCTCGGGGCCATCCGGATCGATGCTCGACACCCTGCTAGCCAAGGTCTTCGGGACCAAGCACGAGCGAGAAGTCAAGAGGCTCCTCCCGGTCGTCGAGAAGATCAACGCTCTCCGTCCGGAAACGGAAGCGCTTTCGGATGATGACCTGAGGGCAAAGACCGGGGAATTCCAGCGCAGGTTCGCCGACGGGGAGTCCCTCGACGACTTGCTGCCCGAAGCTTTCGCAGTCTGCCGGGAAGCAGCCTGGCGCTCTCTGGGGATGCGCCATTTCGACGTCCAGCTGATCGGCGGCGTCGTTCTCCACGACGGCAAGATCGCCGAGATGAAGACCGGCGAGGGCAAGACGCTCACCGCGACCCTGGCTGTCTATCTCAATGCGATTGCCGGGGGAGGAGTTCATGTCGTCACCGTGAACGACTACCTCGCCCAGCGAGACTCCGAATGGATGGGTAGGATCTACCGCTGGCTCGGCATGACTGTCGGGGTTATCGTCCACGGCGTCACCGACCAGCAGCGTCGCGAAGCCTACGGCGCGGACATCACTTACGGCACGAACAACGAGTTCGGATTCGACTATCTGCGCGACAACATGAAGTTCGAAGCTCGCGAGCATGTCCAGCGCGGGCACAACTTCGCGATTGTCGACGAGGTCGACTCGATCCTGGTCGACGAGGCGCGCACGCCGCTGATCATTTCCGGACCTTCGGAGATCTCTACCGACAAGTACTACACAGCGAACCGGGTGATCCCGAAGCTCGAGAAGGGCGAAACCATCGAGGGCGACGAGCCCGGCCAGCGCACCTACTCCGGGGACTACATTCTCGAGGAGAAGCACCGGTCGGCATGGCTGACCGAGCAGGGCGAGGCCAAGGTCGAGAAGGCACTCAGCATCGACAACATCAACGACCTGACGCATTACGACACCAAGCACGCCATCGAGCAGGCCCTCAAGGCGCACGCCGTGTTCCAGCGCGACAAAGACTACGTCGTCAAGGACGGGAAGGTCGTCATCGTCGACGAATTCACCGGCCGGCTGATGCCGGGACGTCGCTGGTCGGACGGCCTGCATCAGGCCGTTGAGGCCAAGGAGAGCGTCCGCATCGAGCGCGAGAACCAGACGCTGGCCACCGTCACGTTCCAAAACTACTTCCGGATGTACACGAAGCTGGCCGGGATGACGGGCACCGCGGACACGGAGGCCCCGGAGTTCAGCAAGATTTACAACCTCGATGTCGTCGTCATTCCGACGAACCGCCCGATGGTGCGGGCCGAGCACGACGACATCGTCTATCGCACCGTTGAGGAGAAGTGGCGCAACGCGGCCCTGGACATCAAGGAATGCCAGGAACGCGGCCAGCCGGTCCTCGTCGGGACCGTCTCGATCGAGAAGTCCGAACTGCTGTCCCGCCGGCTCAAGAGGATTGGTGTTCCGCACGAAGTGCTGAACGCCAAGCATCACGAGCGCGAGGCACGGATCGTCGCCCAGGCCGGTCGCAAGGGCGCGATCACTGTCTCGACGAACATGGCCGGTCGCGGCACGGATATCCTGCTGGGCGGCAACCCCGAATTCCTGGCGCGGGAGGCGCTGCGGCGGAAGGGCATCGATCCCGACCATCCCGACAATGCCGCCATGTGGGAGAAGACCCTCGCCGAGTTCAAGCTGGAGACGGATGCGGAGCACGACGACGTCGTCAGCGTGGGCGGGCTGTACGTGCTGGGGACCGAGCGTCACGAGTCGCGCCGCATCGACAACCAGCTGCGGGGACGGGCGGGGCGTCAGGGTGACCCCGGAGCCTCCCGCTTCTACCTGTCCCTGGAGGACGATCTGATGCGGATCTTCGGCGGCCACCGCATGCAGGCGCTGATGCTCAAGCTGGGCATGGAGGAGGACGTGCCCATCGAGTCTCGCCTGATCACGAAGCGGATAGAGGCGGCCCAGAAGGCGGTCGAAACCCAGCACTTCGAGTCGCGCAAGCATGTCCTCGAGTACGACGACGTGATGAACAAGCAGCGCGAGGCGGTCTACGGCCTCCGTCGGAAGATGCTTGAGGGCGAGGATCAGCGGATGCACATCCTCGGCCAGGTCGGCGATTCCGTTGGGAGGTTCGTCGAGGAGCGCTGCCCGGAGAGGACGCACCCGGACATGTACGACCTCGCCGGACTGCGCGCGGATATCGTCGCCCTCTTCGGGACGAAGTGCGAGGAGGTGGATCTTGCCGGCCTGGACCGGCAGGGGATCGCGGACGAGCTCACCGAGGAAATCTGCAGGTCCTACGAGACCAAGGCGGAATCCATCGGCGCGGAGCGGATGCGCTACAGCGAGCGCATGATCATGCTGCACCTGATCGATCAGCAGTGGAAAGACCACCTGCTCTCGATGGACCACCTCAAGGAGGGCATCGGCCTGCGAGGCTACGGCCAGAAGGATCCGCTTGTCGAGTACAAGAAGGAATCATTCCACATCTTCCAGCAAATGATGGCCACCTTCGAGGAGGAGACCCTCAAGCTGCTGTTCCACCTCAGCATCGCCCAGCCGACCGACCGACCCGAGGAGGCCCAACCCGCCGAGTCGGTTACTCCCCAGGCCGAGCGCCCGTCGTCGTCGAACGGCAGGCCTGCGGAGGCGCGGGTCACGGGCGGGGCATCGGATTCGTTCGATGAATACATGAGCGACGCCCGCCGCAAGAACCGCGAGCGGGTGCAGCACGCCCGTGCGGCCGGAGCGGGTGACGGCGGTGGAACCGTCGTCAAGCAGGTCGTGCGCGGAAAGAAGGTCGGTCGCAACGACCCCTGTCCCTGCGGTAGCGGCCGGAAGTACAAGAGGTGCTGTGGCAGTCCCGTCTGAGCGACCGACCCTGGCGATCCGTCTCGCGATTGCCGTTCTCCTCGTCTGCGCGCCCGGTGGGGCGACACTGCTGCACGAAGCGCTCGGCTCGTTCGAGCGGCTCGAACCGACACCCTACGAACCGCCTGAGGCCGACGTCTTTAACGAATTCGGCCTCGAAGAGGCCGAGGAAGCCGAGTACCGGACCGCGGACGGCCGCTCCGTGACGGTGCGGGCACTCCAGTTCTACGACGACACCGGGGCCGTCGCGGCATATTCTTGGCTCCGGCCGGTGGGGGCGACGGAGGTCGAGCGGGGCGAGCGGGCTGTCGAGAAGGACGACTACATCCTGATCCACTTTGCCAACTACATCGTCTCCCTTAAGGGCGATACGCCCGACGAGGAGGACATCGAAATCGCGCTGGCATACCTGCCCCGGCCCAAGCCTACCGCCGATCCGCCGGTGCTCCAGTACGTGCCCGGGGACGCCCTCGTTCCGGGCACGGGGCGTTATGTGCTCGGACCGGTTTCCCTGGAGCGCCTCGCTCCCGAGCTGTCGCCCTCGGTCGTGGGATTCCATTTCGGGACCGAGGGGTATTACGGCCGCTACTCGACGCCAGGTGGGGAGACGCGAATGATCATCTGGACGTATCCGTCCAACCCGATCGCACGCGGGCAGGCCGAGGAATTCCGCAACCAGGCCGGAGTCGTGGCCAAGCAGGACGGCCCGCTGATTGCATCTGTCTTGGCACCGTCGTCTCCGGACGATGCGCAACGGCTGCTCGCCCGGGTACGCTACAGGGCCGAGGTGACGCAGCACGTCCAGGAGCCGAAGCGCTACGACAACCTCCGAAACATCATCCTCGACACGTTCATTCTGTGCGGCCTGCTCGCCTCGCTCATGATCTTGGGTGGACTGCTGGTCGCTGCCACTCGCCGCCTGGCAGGTCGCATCGCTCCGGATTCGATCATTGCGGCCCCGCATGGTCCCGGAATGCAACAGCTTGGCATTGACAGCCGCAACCCGTCGCGCGCGCTGGACGAATAGCTGCGAGTGGTGGCCGCCGCCTGCCTCGACACGCCCTCAGCGGCGCCGCGAACGGGAATTGGCAGGACATTCGGGGCGCGGCGCCGAACCCGCTATGGTGCGGATCCGACCCGGTTCCCCGCCGCACGGGCTCTGCGTGTCGCGGCAATAGAGCGCAGCCGGCGGAACGAGGCCAGCGACACCGCCCGCATCGCCATCCGGCTGTAAGCGTAGCCGGAGGCCAGCATCAGGGCCACGGCGGCGTGCGTCATGAATCCCAGAACGGTCTGGTCGATCCGCAGCAACAGGGAGCACAGCAGCACGGCTAGCCCCGCGTCGGTCACCTTGCCCAGGTGATTCGGCAGCAGTCTCACTCCGTAGCGCTTGAAGACGAATGTCCAGCCGCTGACAATCGCCGTGTCCCGCGCAATGACCAGCGCGGCAACCCAATGGGGGACCTGATCAGTGATGGCCAGGGTGAAGTAGGCCGCTCCGATATACATCTTGTCGGCAACCGGGTCGACCATCTCGCCGAAGTAGTTGCGCACCGCCAGCTTCTGGCTGCCCTTCCGTGCGAGATACCCGTCGACCATGTCCCCTGCGTGAAGGAACACCACCAGCCAGAAGGCCGCGAACCGCGACGACTCGGCCTCGGACGCGCGCCAGATCAGGACGACGATGACTGGCACGGCGAACAGTCGAATCAGGCTGAGCCCGTTCGCGAGAGAAACCAGCAGGGATGCGGACCGCTTTGACACGTGCTTGCGATCTCATAGTACGACAACATGACAATAGACGTAAGGAAGTGTCAGCGCGGGGAAGAACCTCGCCGTCGAGCGCGGTCGATGTCCGGCGTCCCTCGCGTCTTCCGCTTCGAGGCCTTCGCCTTCCCGCCACTCGGGGAACCGAGACCAGCAGCCTCCCTGGCAAGCCGGTCGCAGCGGTTGTTGTCATCGTGGTCAGCGTGCCCTTTGACCCATACCCATTGCACCTTGTGCTCTGAGATCGCCGAATGGAGCTGCTCCCAGAGATCGCGGTTCTTTACCGGGTCGCCGGACGCTGTTTTCCAGCCGCGCCGGCTCCACCTGTGAATCCAGCTCGTCACCCCGTTCCTGACATACTCCGAATCCAGCTCGACCGTCACCTCGCACGGCTCGCGCAGCGCTTTCAGCCCTTCCAGAACAGCGGTCATCTCCATGCGGTTGTTTGTCGTCCTGTCCTCGCTGCCGCTCAGTTCCTTCATGTGGTCGCCGTAGCGCAGGATCGCCGCCCAGCCCCCCCGGCCCGGGTTGCCAATACAAGAACCGTCCGTGATCAGTTTCACGCTCTTCATGCGTTGAACGGTCGATTCTAGCTCACGCCGGAGCCAGGCCCTCCGGGCCGGCCGAGAGCTTCCTGTACTCTGGTTCGGTTGCTGCCGTCGCGCCGGTCGTTTCTCGCCTCGTCCCTCGCCCTGGCCACTCTGCGAGGCAGCCTTCCGGCATCCCCGGAGGCATTTTCCGAGCGGCGACGCAGGTTGGCGGCTGCGGTGGGACGGGGGCTCATCGCTTTGCTCGGGCATAGCGAGTCCGAAGGGCAGTCCGGATTCACGGGCTTTCGCCAGGAGAGCAACTTTTATTACCTCACGGGCCACGACGAGCCGGGCGCGGCGCTTCTGATCGCCCCGGCCCGGGGGAAGGATCCGTATCGCGAGGCGCTGTTCCTGCCCAGGCGCGAAGGGGTTGCCGCTCGATGGTCCGGTCCCTTGCTCTCGCCCGACGATGCGGGAGGTCTTGGGTTCGAGGAGGTGCTCGACAGAGAGAAGTTCCGGGAGGTGCTTCGCAAGCTCCTGCGTGACCGCCGGAGGCTCTATGGATTGCTCCCCGACAGCCTCGGCAGAACCAGCGGGGAATCGGCGGAACAGCTCGAGGGCATTGCGGGCACGCGTGACATTCGGGATGTTCGAACCGATCTGGCGCGCATGCGCAGCGTCAAGTCCCCTGCGGAAATCGCGCTGATCCAAAGGGCCGTTGACGCGACGATGGAGGCTTACCGGGCGGCGTGGGCAAGCGTCGAGGCGGGTTTGCTGGAGCGGGCCGTCATCGCCGAGTTCGTGGGCGCGGCCTTCCGGGCGGGCTGTGAGCGGCTTGCGTTCCCTCCCATTGCGGGAGCGGGGTCGAATGCGGCGATCCTGCACTACCAGCGCAATGATTCCGAAATGCACGATGGCCAGCTCCTGCTGATGGACGCCGGCGTGGAGTGCTCGCGTTACGCGGCTGATCTCGCGCGCACGGTGCCGGTCTCCGGCAAGTTCAGCCCTGGACAGCGCAGGCTGTACGAGCTGGCACTCGGTGCCCGCAACGCGGCGATTGCCGCGGCCCGGCCCGGCGCAACGCTGGGAGGATCCCGGCCCGGCAGCCTGCTGTCCGTGGCGGAGAGCTACATGCGCACCCGTGCCCCGGGTGGCGTGGATACCCGACTTCCGCACGCCGTCGGGCACCACGTCGGGCTTGACGTGCACGATCCGGCCCCGCCCCGGGCGGCGCTGGTGAAGGGCATGGTCCTCGCGATCGAGCCCGGTGTCTACCTTCCCGGGCGGGGGCTGGGCATCCGGGTCGAGGACATGATCGAGATCACCGACGACGGCTGCCGGGTGATGAGCGATGGGCTCCCCGCATCGGCCGATGGGATCGAGAAGGCGCTCGAAGCCGCGGGCTGAACGGCTCTAGCCGAAGCGTTTGACGGCAGGCTCGCGCCTGGCCGGGTGCGCAAGCAGCGCCGCCTCGTCGGGTTCGGTGCCCCAACCCGGCGTGTCGGGCAGGACAAGGTGCCCGCTCTCGATCGGTGGCTCGCGCGTGAACACCTCGGCGTCCCAGGGGATCCGGTCGATATCGATCTCCATGATGCGGAGGTTCGGGACCGCCGCTGCGAAATGCGCGTTCATCATCGTCGCCAGGTGCCCATAGAAGTTGTGCGGAGCGACGTTCACCTCGTAGGCCTCCGCGCACGCGGCGACCTTCAGACTCTGCCAGGCCCCGTTCCAGATGGCGTCGATGATCGCGACATCGACCGCCTCGGCATCGAAGTAAGGCAGGAAACTCCGCAGGCCGATGAGCGTCTCGCACGAGCTCACCGGCTTGCGGGCCTGCTGGCGGATGTGCGCCAGCGCTCGGGGATTGCGGGTGTCGATCTCGACCCAGAACAGGGTGAAGTCGCTCAGCTCCCGCAGGATCTTCAGGTATCCCTCGGTAGCGCAGTTGAAATTGAGGTCGAGCAGGATGTCGACATCGGGCCCGGCGCCGCCGCGCAGCGCTTCCAGATGTGCCCGCAACTGCCGGAGGACCGGGCGCTCGACGTTGCGACCGGGCTCAAAGGGCGTGCCGAAGCCCGGCCTCCATCCTTGCGCCGTCCCGTCGCCGTACTCGAAGACATTGGTCTTGAGGGCCGTGAAGCCCTTCTCGCGGACTTCGGCTCCGATTGCCCGCACGCCATCCAAGTCCGCTATGGCGGGCTTGTAGTACTCAGGGTGGTTGATGCGCCAGGTCGCGCAATGCGACCAGTAAAGGCGGATACGATCGCGCACCTTGCCGCCCAGGAGTGCGTAGCAGGGCACGCCCAGGGATCTGGCCTTGGCATCGAGCAAGGCATTCTCGATGGCGCCCAGCGCCTGCCCGATCACTCCGCCCGCTGCCGGGCGCGTCGCGCAGAACAGGTCGGCGTAGATCCGCTCGTGGTCGCTCCCGTCGCTCCCTACTGCACGCGGTGCGAGGTGCTCGATTGCCGCCGTGACCCCGGGCGAGCCGAAGTCCTCGTCGTACTCGCTCCAGCCCTTCACGCCGTCAGAGGTCGTCAGCTTCACGAAATGGTAGTCGCGCCAGCCGGCGTCGCAGTGCAGGGTCTCGATCGATTCGATCCTCATCGGGCGTCCATCCTCCTATTTTAAGAGAGGTGCTGAGAGCGCTTACGGGAATGCTGGCGACATCGGCGACGGGGTCAAGGTCGATAGATTGCCGGGTGAGAACTGCCGGCCTGGGCCCGCGTTGCAAGTGGCGGTATGCCTCCATCGCCTGCCGCGGCGATTCCAGAGCTAGCGGGTAATCGCAGTTTCCGGGAACCGCGATCGAGGGTGCAGCGCCGTCTGGCGCGGACTGGCCGGAGGCCGATTACGTGCGGGCCGGCGGGCCTTGGCGGAACGCTTCCAGCAGGCTGCTGATTGCCATGTCGACGTGCCTGCGATTGATGATGTACGGGGGCAGGAAGCGCAGGATGTTCCCGGCGGTGCAGTTGATCAGCAAGCCCAGTTCCTGCGCGCGGGTGACGAATTCCCCACCCGGGACGTTGAGCTCGAGGCCCAGCATCAGGCCCCTGCCGCGCAAGCGGGTTGCGAACTCTCCGCGATCGATGATCTCTTGCAGGCCCGCCTGGAAGTACTGGCCGACCTTACGAACTCCGGGGAGCAGGTCGGGCATCAAGTCCAGGAATTCCATCGCGGCGCGGCAGGCCAACGCCCCGCCTCCGAAGGTCGAGCCGTGCATGCCGGGCCCGAGCACGGAAGCGGCCGCCTCCGTGCAGATCACGGCTCCAATCGGCAGGCCCGCGCCAAGCGGCTTGGCAAGAGTGATCAAGTCAGGACGCACGTCATCCCACGCCTCAAAAGCGAACACCTGCCCGGTGCGGCCCATTCCGCACTGAACCTCGTCCAGGATCAATAGCGCGTCATGCTTCGAGGCGAGCTGCCGGGCCAGGCTCGCGAACTCCTGCGAGATCTCGATGATCCCCCCCTCGCCAAGGATCGGCTCGAAGATAATCCCCGCCGTGCTGTCGTCCACGGCTTCCTGGAGTGCGGCAGTGTCGTTGATCGGAATAAACGTGATCCCGGGGATCACCGGGGCGAACGGCTCGCTGTACTTGGGCTGGCCCGTGACCGAGATTGCGCCGAGGGTGCGCCCGCCGAACGACTCCTGCAAGGCAACGATACGGTACTTTTCCGGACTGCGGGAGCGCCCGTATCCCTTCGCGATCTTGAGCGCCGCCTCCACGGCTTCCGCACCGCTATTGCAGAAGAACGTTCGCTGCAAGCCGCTGAGCGCGGCCAGTCGCTCCGCCACAGCTCCCTGGTTGGCGTGGTAGTACAGGTTGGAGCAATGGGTTAGCTTGCCTAGCTGGTCGCTGAGCGCGGACACGATCCGAGGGTGCGCATGCCCGAGCGCCATCACGCCGATCCCCGAAAGAAAGTCAAGGTATCTTTGGCCGTCACTGCCGTGCAGATAGACGCCTTTCGCTCGGCGCACCACAAGGGGATACCGGCCGTAGTTGCGGACCACGTATTCGTGATCCCGCTCAACAACGTGCTGGGCTTGGAACTCTTCGCTGCCTGCAACCATCTTCGTTCCAGACTATCACTGCGCAAGTCGTTGCCTTGGGCCGGCTTCGGAATGGCGTCCAGACCGATTGGCTACGCTGGAATCAGGTGTCCTCTCCGCTCATCCTGATCACCAATGACGACGGCATCGACTCGCCGGGAATCCGGGCGCTCGAGCGCAGCCTGGCCCCGCTTGGCTGCATCCGCACCGCGGCTCCCATGGTCGAGCAGAGCGCGTCCAGCCGTCGCATCACCCTGCGCCGCCCGATCCGATACCTCCCTGCCGGAGCCGGGCGGTACGGCGTCGACGGGACCCCGTGCGATTGCGTCATGATGGCGATTACCCTGCTGCTTGACGAGCGGCCTGCGCTGGTTGTCTCCGGCATCAACAACGGGCCGAACCTAGGTGAGAACATCTACTACTCCGGCACGGTTGCCGCTGCGGCCGAGGGCGCGAAGTACGGCATTCCTGCGATGGCGGTGTCCGTCGACCAGCGCGTTGATATCGACTACAGACCCCCGGCCCGCATTGCTGCGGGCCTTGCGTCACGAGTGCTCGAGAACGGCCTTGCCCCCGGGATTGTCCTGAACGTGAACGTCCCTTCCGGCAAGATCGCAGGGGTTTCCGTGACGAGGCAGTGCCGCAAGATCTCGCGCAATCTCATGGTCGAGACCCGCGATCCGTGGGACCGGCCGTATTACTGGATGCACGAGGAGGTGCCGCTGCACGAAGCCGAGGACGGGAGCGACTACGCCGCGGTGCGGGAAGGGCTCGTTTCGGTCACGCCGCTCCACTTCGAGCTCACTGCGGACGCCGAACTCGACGGATTGCGGCGAGAATTCCGGAATTTCGATCCGAACGGCTGCTGAGCGCGCGGTGCCTCTCAGGCCAGCAGCGGCTTCACGATGTTGCCGTGGACGTCCGTGAGACGGTACCGGCGCCCCTGGAACTTGAACGTCAGCTTGGTGTGGTCGACACCGAGCAGATGCAGCATGGTTGCGTGCAGGTCGTGGACGTCGACGGGATTCTCGGTGATGTTGTAACTGAATTCGTCCGTCGAGCCGTAGGTCTGCCCGCCCCGAATGCCGCCGCCCGCCATCCAGACCGAGAAGCAGCGCGGATGGTGGTCGCGACCGTATTCCGATTCGGTGAGCGTGCCCTGGCAGTACACGGTGCGGCCGAACTCGCCGCCCCAGACAACGAGAGTGTCGTCGAGCAGCCCTCGCTGCTTGAGATCCCGCACCAGAGCCGCGGAAGCCTGGTCGGTGGCCTCCGCCTGCTGCCGGATGCCGCTCTTCATGCTCCCGTGCTGGTCCCATCCGCGATGGTAGAGCTGGATGAACCGCACGCCGCGCTCGGCCAGCCGCCGGGCCAGCAGGCAGTTGTAGGCGTACGTGCCCGGCTTCCTGGCATCCTCGCCGTATAGCTCGAAGACGGGTTCCGGCTCGTTCGAAAGGTCCGTCAGTTCCGGAACGGACCGCTGCATCCGGAACGCCATCTCGTATTGCGCGATGCGCGTAACGATCTCCGGATCCCCGTACTCGTCGTACTGCAGCTGGTTCAGCTTGCCAAGCGCGTCAAGGAAGCTGCGACGCTGGCCCCGAGAGAAGCCCGCGGGGTTCGACAGGTACAGCACCGGATCCCCGATGGAGCGGAACTTGACGCCTTGGTACCGCGTTGGCAGGAAGCCGGATCCCCAGAGCCGGTCGTAGAGCGGCTGGCCACCCGTCCCTTGCGTGACCATCACGACGAAGCTCGGCAGGTTGGTGGACTCGCTGCCCAAGCCGTAGCTGAGCCAGGCCCCGACGCTGGGGCGGCCTGCGATCTGCGCACCCGTCTGCAGGAACGTCACTGCCGGATCGTGATTGATCGCGTCGGTATGCATCGAGCGCACGATGCAGATGTCGTCCGCGATCTTGGCGGTGTGCGGCAGCAGCTCGCTCAGCCATGCCCCGGAAGCTCCGTGCTGCTGGAACTTGAAGGCGGATTCGACCAGCGGGAAGCTGGTCTGCGACGCCGTCATCGTGGTCAGGCGCTGGCCCTTGCGGACAGACTCCGGCAGGTCCTGGCCGCGCAGCTTGGCTAGTCCCGGCTTCGGGTCGAAGGTTTCCAGCTGCGAGGGGCCGCCCGACTGGAACAGCCAGATGACGCGCTTGGCCTTGGGCGCGAAGTGGGGCAACCCGGGCAAGCCGCCGCTGGCCGCGCCCGTCGGCGCGGCGCGACCCAGATCGCGGCCCAGCAAATGCGCCAAAGCGATGGAGCCGACCCCGGTCGCCGTCCGGCCGAAGAAGTGCCGGCGCGTCTCGGTGTCCCGAATCTGTGCCTGGAGTGTCATTGCTTTGTGATCGTCTCGTCTAGGTTGAGCAGAACGCTCGCGAGCCCCGTGTAGGCGGCCAGCTCGCGAGGGTCGGCCTGTCCATCCCATGCGGAATCGCCGACGCCGAGCAGCGACTCCGCGCGGTCCAGATCCGACTCGTACTCGTCGACATACGTCGCCAGGAGCGTGGCGAGCACCTCTGCCTCGGCGGGCGTCGGCGGCCTGCCGACCACCCTCTGGGACATTGCGCTGATGCGTCCCGCCGCGTCTCGCGCGCCGCTTTGAAGCGCCAGCTCGGCAAGGTGGCGGGCGGCCTCGACGTAGGTCGGGTCGTTCATCATGTTCAGCGCTTGTAGCGGCGTGTTGGTGCGCTTGGCGTTGACCGTGCAGACCTCGCGGTCGGACGCATCGAAATTCATCATCGATGGCGGCGCCACCGTGCGTTTCCAGTAGGTGTAGAGGCTGCGCCGGTACAGGTCCGGCCCGGTTCCGGCCTCGTAGGCCGTGCCGGACAGTTCCTCCCACAGCCCGGGCGGCTGGTACGGCATCACGGACGGGCCGCCGACCCTCTCGTGCAGCATGTCGGAAGCAGCCAAGGCGTGGTCGCGGATCGAGGCCGCGGGGAGCCGGAACCGCGGGCCTCGCGCGAGAAGCCTGTTCTCCGGGTCTCGTTCCTGCAGTTCCGGATCCACCCTCGAGGACTGACGGTAGGTCGCGCTCAGCATGATCGTCTTCAGCAGGCGCTTGACATCCCATCCCGAGTCCATGAACTCCACGGCAAGCCAGTCAAGGAGCTCCTGGTTGGACGGGGCCTCGCCCTGCGATCCAAAATCCTCGACGGTCTTCACGATGCCGGTACCGAAGAGCATTTGCCAGAAGCGATTGACGATGACGCGGGCGGTCAGCGGGTTGGAGCGGCTGACAATCCAGCGGGCGAGGTCGAGCCGCGTGCGCACCGGCTCCGAGCCCGCTTCCGAGACCGACGCCGGTATGCCGGCACTGACCGGTTCACCGTGCTGGTCGTAGCGTCCTCGTTCCAGCACGTAAGCCTGGCGGACCGGACCTTCGTGCATCACCATCACGGTCGGGATCTGTTCCAGGAACGAGCGGTGTCGGCGCCGCGCTTCCTCCACATGGCGGAGCGCCTCGCGAACGGCCGGGGAAGCCCCCATGTCAAGGAATGCCAGCCTCAGCTTGTCCCGCTGGCCAGGAGACCGTTGCTCGCGTGGAACGGCCGCCAGCTCGGCCAATGGCTGCGGCGACGCGAGGGACCGCGCTTCTGCCAGCGAGAGCTCGCGACCGTAGACCCGTACCTCATCGATCCGGCCGTTGAAACGGTTCTCGAGGCCGCCGCCGCCGCCCACCTTGAGGGTTGCGTTGCTCTTGCAGGGCCAGTCGAGGTTGTCGAACAGCACGCGGACCTCCTGCTCCTGGCCGTCGATGTACATGCGGATGCCCTTGGCCTTGCGCTTTCCGTCGTAAGTCAGGAGAACGTGCTGCCACCGCCCGGGCTCGATGTTGCGCTCTGTCTCGAGGCGGACGCTGAGGTCGGTCCAGCGCTGCGACATGTGCCACCAAAGCTTGCCCCCCCGCACGAACAGGCCCCACCCGCTGCCGATGGGGTTTTCGCCCATGGAAGCCACGATGGATCCGTCCGCATCGCTCTCCGGGTAGATCCAGGCGGACACGCTAACAGGATCGAGGTAGTCGTAGATGCCCACCTTGCCCAAGTCGGCGTAGTTGCTTCCGTTGAACACCCCTGCCGATCCGACCTGGCCGGCAGCGAGCTGCGTCGGAGCCGGTTCGGGTTGGCTGTTGCCGTCGATCGAACCTCCTGTCCTGAAAGCGACCTGCATGCGGCCGTCGAACGGGGCGTACGCGGCGAGCCCGTCCAACGGAGCCCAGTCCGCGGCCGGCGAGCCGGCCAGCCTGGCTTCCCAGGCCGCCTGCTGCTGGGGCACGCGCGATTCCAGCGAGGCCCAGCGACCTTCTGCGGTCGCCAGCTCGTCCTGCACTTCCGCGAGCTGCAACTCCTGTTCGGGTGTCGGGGCCCGGATGACCGGATCCTCGTTGCCGAAGTTCCAGACCATGCCCTTCTCGGGCACGTTGTTGAAGTAGGCGAAGAACTGGTAGTACTCCTTCTGCGACAGCGGGTCGAACTTGTGGTCGTGGCAGCGGGAGCATCCCAAGGTGAGCCCGAGCCAGACCGTCGCTGTCGTCTCGGTCCGGTCCGCGACGTACTCGACCCGGAACTCCTCGTTCACCGAGCCTCCCTCGGCCGTGGTGCGGTGATTGCGATTGAAGCCAGACGCGATGATCTGGTCGCGCGTAGCGCCAGGCAGCATGTCCCCCGCCAGCTGCTCGATCGTGAAGCGATCGAACGGGAGGTTCCGGTTGAAGGCATCGATGACCCAGTCCCGCCAGCGCCACATGAAGCGGGTTCCGTCTGTCTGGTACCCGTTCGTGTCCGCGTAGCGCGCCGCGTCCAGCCACATTGCGGCCATGTGCTCGCCAAAGCGAGGCGATGCCAGAACGCGATTCAGAAACCGCTCGAACGCTCCAGGGTCCTTGTCGGCGACGAAAGCCTCGACGGCCTCCGGGGCGGCCGCCAGTCCGGTCAGGTCGAGCGCCGCCCGCCGGGCGATCGTTCGCCGGCCGGCCGGAAGGGACGGGGTCAGGCCCTCCTGTTCCAGCCTGCCGAGGACTAGCGAATCGATCGGGTTGCGGGCCCCGCTGCCCTCCCGAGCGCTTGGAATCTCTGGCCCGACCGGCGGAATGAGGGACCAGTGGCCCTCCCATCCTGCCCCTTGCTCGATCCAGCGCCTCAGGATGTCGATCTCCTGCCGGTCCAGGGGGTCGTGCCCCATGTAGGCGGGGGGCATGCGCAGCACCGGGTCCCCGCTCCCGACCCGTTGGAGCAAACGGCTCTCATCCGCATTGCCCGGCACGACGGCGCGACCGCCGCTGCGTAGCTCCGCGAGCGCCCCGTCCTCGCGATCAAGGCGCAAGCCCGCCTGGCGCTGGCCCGCGTCCGGCCCGTGGCAGCTATAGCACCGGTCCGACAGAATCGGGCGGACGTCGTCGTTGTAGTCGACGCGCTCGTGCACGCTCGGTTCGGCTCGCGCCGATGCCAAACCGAGCAGAACGCAAACCACCACTGCGAGTGCCCGCAACACGCGGTCATTGTACCAACCGGACTCCCGCTTCACGCACGCCGTGGCGTCCTTGGATGCCTTGGGGCGAATGCGCGCGGTAGGGGGTATATACTGAGGCCGATCTCCGCTGCCCGGCCGTCGCCGCGATAGCGAGCGTGGCGGAAACGGCCGGGACGTCGCATGCCGAGCAGCGGATGCGGCCCAACCTCTCCATCCTAAGGCGCGGAGGCGATTCGAGACCGATTCAAGCCAATGACCAGGGGCCATTCCAATCTGCGATGGGGAGTCGAACGCCGGCTTGAGTTCATCGAGTTTCGCCTGTACTGGGAAGGACGGATGAACCGCGGCGACCTGATGGAAGCCTTCGGCGTCTCGGTCAACCAGGCGTCGACCGACCTCAATCGCTACCTCAGGCTGGCACCGGAGAACATGGTCTACGACAAGAGCGCACGTACCTACGTGCGCAGTTCGTTCTTCTCTCCACTGTTTCTCAGGCTTGATGCCGACCGGTACCTCTCCGAGCTCCGCTCCGTGCGGTCCGGCATGCTGGCCCGGGAAAACGCCTGGCTCCTGACCTACCCGGAATATGACGAGCCGCGGGCTCCGGTCCGGAACGTGAGCCCGGAGACGTTGCGCGTCGTGCTCGACACCATGCGAGGACCTCTGGCGATGGAGATTCGCTACCAGTCGCTTTCTCGTCCGGAACCCCGCTGGCGCTGGATCGCGCCGCATGCCATCGGCTTTGACGGCTTTCGCTGGCACGTCAGGGCTTTTTGCGAAGAAGACGAGACTTTCAAGGATTTCCTGCTCGCGAGAATCGTCGAGGTCGGAGCCACGCGTCCGAGCGCGTCAGACTCGGCCCAGGACCGAGACTGGCACGAGTTCGTGGACCTGGAGATCGGCCCCCACCCGGGACTCTCCCGGTCCCAGAGAGCGGTGGTGGTCCTTGACTACGGAATGCAGGACGGGCACGTGGTGCTGCCTGTCCGGAGAGCGTTCCTCTACTACGCGCTGAAGCGCCTTGGCCTGGACCGAGATGCCGGCTCCGAGGACCCGGCCGACCAGCAAATCGTGCTGCTCAACCGGGAATCGGTTGGCTTCGGCTTGCCGCATCGGGACCAGCGGGAGCAGTCGTGATCATGGCCTCGACGCCACAGGGCGGTTTGATGCCTTTGACGGGCGCCATGCGGTTTTCGGAATGTTCCCGTTACCAACGCAGGCCACTGCTCGTCAAGTATGATGGAGCGGCGCCGCCTTTGCAGGCTGTAGTGCGCGCCCCTCGCTGCCATGGCTAGTCGCTTGCCGCTGCCACTCCCTCCGGAGCCAAGCAAGGAGCAGCCCTCTGTCGTCCCGGCTCCACCGCCTCCCACCCGCAAGCTCCCCAGAAGGCCGGGATTCGCGCTGACGCTGACGCTATGTCTGGTGGCTTCGGCCGTTACGGCGATGGCGGTCTGGTCCATGTCCGGCCGCTCCCCGGCGCAGCCGCGCGCGGCGCGGCCAGCCGCGGTGCGGACGGCTCCCGCCGTCGTGGGCGAGCTCACCAAGGCGATGCGTGTCGGCGGCACGATCGAGACCATGAACTTCGCGTCGATTCGCGCGCCGAGGCTGCGCGGCCCGCGAGATGCCGGGCGGGCGGATCTCACGCTGGCCTGGCTGGCCGAGCCGGGAACGATTGTCCCTGCTGGATCCGTCGTGGCGCAATTCGAGCTGAAGTGGCTGGAAGACCATATCGACGACGTGAATTCGAGAGTGGTCAGGGAAAGGTCGCAATACCGAAAGCAGGAGTCCGACATCCTCATCCTGAAGGAAACCGAGCGGCAAGGACGCGTCAACGCGGAGGCGGAGTACGAGAAGGCGCTCCTCGACCTGCGCACAGCGGAAGTCCGTTCCGAGATCGAGGCGGAGATCCTGAAGAACGTCTCCGAAGAGGCGCGTGCCACTTGGCAGCAGCTCGAGCGGGAGGGGCTCCTGATGGAGAGGGTTCACACCGCTAACCTGCGTGACCTGGGTTTCGCAGTAAAGAAGGAGGTCCTCCATGTCGAGCGTCACCAGCGCGACTACGAGCGCCTGCACGTGAGGACGCCAATCGACGGGATGATTGTCCGCGAGTCGATCTTCAACAAGAACGGCCAGTTCGCGCAGACAAAGCCCGGCGACCAAATCTATCCGGGGGCGCTGATCATGCGAGTGGTAGACGTTTCGGAGATGGTCCTCAACGCAGTCGTCAACCAGGTTGACGCCCAGGTCGTCCGCATCGGGGACGAGGCGGTGGTCGAACTGGATGCGTATCCGGGCGAAAAATTTGCCGGGCATGTCGCGGATATGGGTGCGGTGGCGACCTCGGGCGGCGGCGGCTCGAGGTTCAGTCGCGGCAACAACGGGAAATTCATCAAGCACATCCGGGTCCGGATCCTCATAGACGGAAAGGACGATCGGATCCTTCCGGATCTCTCGGCGAGCGCGGACATCTTCTTGTCAGGACGCCAGAGCGGGGTGCTCGTGCCTCGCGAGGCAGTGCGGTCCGACCCGGGTGGCGAGGCGGCATTCGTCTACGTCAGTGACGGCGACGGATTCCGCGAGCGGCGCGTCGGGGTGCAGGATGTGAGCGACACCCAGGCGCTGATCGCCCATGGCCTGGACGCGGGCGAGGAAGTCCTGCTGAGCGAGCTGCCGGCCGGTTTCGAGAGCTTGCAGTAGAAGGTCCGGCACCCTGGCCCGCTCTTGGACGGGAGGGCCGCAACCCCGTGCTATGCTAGCGAATGCGAGCCGATGGCCGGTCGTCTAATGGTAGGACACGGGCCTTTGGAGCCCGCTGTGGAGGTTCGAGTCCTCCCCGGCCAGCCACCGCGCAGGCGCGCAAACCCGAACCGATGCTGAAGGTCGGGCTGACAGGCGGCTTGGCGAGCGGAAAGAGCTTTGTCGGGCGGGAGTTCGAGCGCCTCGGGTGTGCTGTCCTGCAAGCCGACAAGCTTGGTCATCGGATCTTGGCGGACGATCCCGGAGCGTTGCAGGAGGTTGTCCGGGAGTTCGGCCGGGGCGTGCTCGACGCCAGCGGCGCGATCGACCGCAAGGCTCTGGGTGCCGCCGTGTTTTCGGACAAGGGCAGTCTGGAGCGCCTGAACGCCATTATCCACCCGCGAGTCTTCGAGCGCCTGGACCGCTTCTTCGTCGACATCGAGGACAGGGACCCGGACGCGGTCGCGATGGTCGAGGCGGCCATCATGGTCGAGAGCGGGAGCTACAAGCGGTACCAGCGGCTCGTGCTGACGGCCTGCCCGCAGGAAATGCAGATCGAGCGCTTCGTCATGCGGGAGGGCGCGACCCGGGAAGAAGCCGAGTCGCGGATCGCCCGCCAGTTGCCGCTGGACGAGAAACGCAAGTACGCGGACTTCGTCATCGATACGTCCGGTGCCAAGGAGACGACCCTCGGCCAGGTCCAGGAGGTCTACGGGAAGCTAAGGGCCGAGGCGGCGCGGCAGCAAGCGGAAGGAGTCGTCTGAGGCTTATGGGCGGCTCGAGGCCCTCTGTTTGGCGTCCGATCGCATTGGCGGTCCTGCTGCTCGGCGCATTCGCCTATTGGAGCGTCTGGCCGGAGCGTCTCGGACGGGTGGCCCCCGAGGTCTTTGACGAGCCGTTCTGGACCGAGGCTGATTCCACGCTCACCAGCGAGGAACTTTCGAACATCCAGATTTACGACCGTGCCAGTCCGGCTACCGTGCATATCACCAGCACGGTTCTGCACAGGAACTGGTTCCTCGAGATCTATCCGAGCGAGTCGACGGGTTCGGGCTTTCTCGTCGATGCCGACGGACGCATTCTCACGAACTACCACGTCATCCAGGGCAGCGCGGAACTTGAGGTCACGCTGCTTGCGGACGAGGACGACGGGAACCGCTACACCGCCGACGTCGTCGCGACAGACCCGGCGAACGACCTGGCGCTGATTCAGATCCGACCGTCCAGCCCGATGCCGTTCCTGACGCTCGGCGATTCGGATTCCGTGCAGGTCGGCCAGAAGGTGCTGGCAATCGGCAATCCGTTCGGTCTCGAGGGCACCCTGACAACGGGAGTGGTCAGCTCGACCGGGCGCTCGATCCAGAACCGAAACGGAATACTGAGGGATCTGATCCAGACGGACGCGGCGATCAATCCCGGGAACAGCGGCGGCCCGCTGCTCGATTCGAGTGGCCATGTCATCGGGGTCAACACGGCGATCTACGGGCCGAGCGGCAACATCGGCATCGGTTTCGCCATGCCGGTCAGCCGCGCCAAGGCTCTCCTGCGATTTGTCAAGGGCGGTGCCGAGCCCCCGGAGGAGCTTGGAATCTCGGGCCTGTTTCTCTCGCGACGCTGGTCGCGCGCGTTGCGCCTGCCGACCACCGGCTACCTGGTGACCGAAGTTGAAGGGGGGTCGGCGGCAGACGAAGCCGGCGTGCGGGGAGCGACCCGCGAGGTGGTCCTCGGGAACTACCGGATCCCGTGGGGGGGCGACTTGATCGTCGCCGTCGACGGCGTGGAAATCACTGACCGAAACAAGATGCGAGAGGCCTTGGCGCTGAAGCTGGCTGGCGACACGGTGACGCTCGGGCTGATCCGCCGAGGCGAGGAAACCGAAGTTGACGTGACCCTGCGAGGCCGCGGGCTCGGTGTCCGCCTCTAGCTGGGAACGGCCTGAGGGGAATCGTCCTCCACAGGAACCCAGCCCGTTCCTCGGTGGCCGAAGTCGAATCGGTCCGGGTGCAGAATCTCCGCCAGGATCTCGAGCGATTCCGCCAGTCGCGGGCCGGGACGGTTGAAGAACTGATTGCCATCCGTTGCGAATACCCGTCCGGACCGAACCGCCTTCAGCGAGGCCCAGCCCTCGCGTGCCTGCAGAAACGGCACGTCCTCCAGCGTCCTCTGGATGCCGAATCCGCACGGGCTGAGCACGACCACATCGGGGTCGGCCCGCGTAAGGTCGTCGAAGGTCATCCAGGGCGAGTGCCGGCCGGCCTCGCCGAACAGGCAGTGCCCGCCCGCCATCCGAACCAGCTCGGGCATCCAGTTGCCAGCGGCCATCAACGGGTCCATCCATTCGATCACCGCCACCCCGGGCACTTCCGAAGCGCTCTTGGCGGCGTCGACAATCGCGCTCATGCGGTCCTGCAGCTCGGCAACCACGCGGATCCCCGTGGCGGTCGCGCCGAGTGCGGAGGCCACGCGCAGGATGTCCTCCCAGACGTCTGCCAGGGCGCCCGGCTCCAGCGAGACGATTTCCGACTCGCAGCCCGTCGTCCGGGCCACGGCGCGGTGCACGTCGCGTTCGCTGACGGCGCAAACGTCGCATTGCGACTGGGTGACGATGTGGGTCGGCTGCAAGTCGCGCAGCGCGTCCGTACGGACCTCGTAGACGCCCAGGGCATCGAGCGCAACGGCCTCCCGGGCCAGCTTCTTGACCTGCCCGTCGATCTCCCGGCTCGACAGGTTGACGTTGAACCGAGGCATCGTGGCCTGGGGAAGGGATTGCACGTCCGGCGGATAGTCGCACTCGTGCGAGCGCCCTACCAGCTGGTCGCGAAATCCCAGCGCGCAAACGATTTCGGTGGCGCTGGCGATCAGGGACAGGATGCGGAGCGGGGGCGATTCCGGCAAGCCATCAGTCTAGCCGACGCCAGACCCGCCGCTTCGAGACGGAAGCGGTCCCTCCTGGAGCGGACCCACGCCTCGGTCCACCCGCTTCTGCAGTGGCGCGGACCCTGGAAAACGCCGTAAGATTCCCATATGAACCGTTCGGACTTCCTCCGCCTCCTTCTGGCCGGTGCCGGCTCGACGGCAATAGTGCCGCGGGCTCGCCCGGCGGCTGGCGAGTCCCGGAAGCTCGTGCTCATTGCCGGTAGCCCCAGCCACCCGCCGGGAATGCACGAATTCCGCGCTGGCACGCTTCTGCTGGAGAAGCGCCTGGCGCAGGTCCCGGGCCTCACGGTCGAACGCTACGACAAGGGGTGGGTCAACGACGAATCGACGTTCGAGGACGCCGATGCCGTGGTGATCTACGCCGATGGCAGCCGCAAGCACCCGTTGGCAGACAAGGCCCGGCTCGCGCTGATGGGCAAGCTGATCGGTCGCGGTGTCGGGCTCGGCTGCATGCACTACGGCGTGGAAGTGCTCAAGGAGGACGCGGGCGAAGAGTTCAAGCAATGGCTGGGTGGCTACTACGAGCACGAGTGGTCCTGCAATCCGATCTGGACCCCGTCATTCGAACGCTTCCCCGATCATCCGGTCGCCAACGGCGTCCGGGCGTTCGCGGTCGAGGACGAATGGTACTTCAACATGCGGTTCCGAGACGGATTCGACGTCGCCGAACCGAAGCGCGTCGCCGGCGTCGAGTTCACCCCGATTCTGGTCGCCAAGCCGAGCGACGAGACACGCGACGGGCCGTACGTGTATCCAAAGGGTCCATATCCCCATATCCAGGCGGCGAAAGGTCGCGAGGAAGCGATGCTCTGGACCGTCGAGCGCCAGGACGGCGGTCGGGGCTTCGGGTTCACTGGCGGGCATTTCCATCGCAACTGGCAGCACGACGAGTACCGCAAGGTGGTGATGAATGCGATCTGCTGGCTGGCGGGGCTCAAGGTGCCGCGCTACGGTGTCGGTTCGTCGACCGTCAGGGACGAGGAGCTGCGGAGCAACCTCGATCCCAAGCCGCCACGGAAGGGTTGAGGCCGGGGACGTTCGCGCGTCGTCGTCGCAGCACCGTCGACGTTTCTGTTCGCGATCAGGCCACAGGACCCGTCGATACCGAACCTCGTCTATCGAAACGATCGCTCGAGGCAAGCCAGGTCGACGTCGCCCGCCGGCGGGTCGTCGAAGCCAGCGGCGCTCGGTCACCGAACCAGGTTTGTTGTTGGGCCATCAAGTCCTTCAGTTCCGCGACCGTGCCGACATGGCTGGAATCACCAGCGAGATCGGTCGTTTCGTCCGAACCCGCTGCGAGGTCAAATAGCTGCGTTCGATTGATCTTCGGGTACTGGATGAGCTTCCACTTTCCGCGCCGGATAGCCCGGCGCAGGTTCCTGAAGGCGGGGAAGGTGGTGGCGTGGACGCTCTTCAGAGCGTGTGAGAACTCGGAGTGGGGCAGACTCTCTGGCTGGGCGGCATCGTCGCAGGTGCTGTGCGGACGTGTTGCAACGGCTTCCTGCGCCCGAGAGAAACCGTGGTAGTCTCTCACGTTAGCCGCTCGACACCAGAAATGCTGGCCGGGACTACGAAATAGAGGATAGACTTGCCCCGAAGATCGCACTCGTTCGAAGGATCGGCGAAGGGATCGGCGAGTCGCCCCCAAGAACCGACACAGCGGATGTCCCCCGAACAGCCAGACAGCCTGAGCCTCGGCCGTGAACAGATGCTTGACCTCGCCCGCAAGGCTGCGGAACTCATTGTGGACCGGATCGAGAATCTGCCCGAGGAAGCTGCCTGGGAGGGGGATTTTCGCCAATGGCTTGAGGATCACCTAGTTGAAGACCCGCCCGAGGAAGGACGGCCGGCGGAGGCGGTTCTGGAACGGGCTGCGCACGAGATTCTCCCGACAGCGGCCCGCATAGACCATCCTCGTTTCTTCGGGTTCGTCCCTTCGTCCCCAACTTGGCCAGGGATTCTGGCCGACTTCATGGTCGCCGGCCACCACGTGAATCAATGCACGTGGCTGACCTCAAGCGGTCCCACCCAGCTCGAGTTAGTGGTCGTTGACTGGATCCGGTGCTGGCTCGGCTATCCGCCAGGGGCAGGCGGGCTGTTTACAAGCGGTGGCTCGGCCGCAACCGTCGACGCCCTCGTCGCGGCGCGGGAGGCAGCGGGCCATCCCGAGCGCATGGCTGTATACATGAGCGACCAAAGCCACAGCTCGGTCGTTCGCGCGGCGATGATCATAGGCGTACGTCCCGAGCATGTACGAATGGTTCCGAGCGACCCGCAATCCCGATTGGACCTCGACGCGCTTGCACGGACAGTGACCGCTGATCGCGCCGTAGGACTCAGGCCGATCGCAGTGTGCGCCAACGCCGGTGCGCCAAGCACCGGGGCCATTGACCCGCTTGAGGATGCGGCTGAGTACTGTAAGCGTGAAAGCATCTGGCTGCACGTCGACGCCGCCTACGGCGGCTTCGCAATCGTGACCGACGAGGGCAAGCAGCTCTTGCGGGGGATCGAGCGGGCCGACTCGATCGGGCTGGACGCGCACAAATGGTTCTTCCAGCCTTACGAGGCCGGTTGCCTGATGGTGAAGGACCTAAGCACGCTGGAGAGGGTGTTTTCGGTGCGGCACGATATCCTCCAAGACACGATTTGGGGGGCGAACCATCCGAACGTCGCGGATCGCGGTTTGCAACTGAGCCGGTCGTTTCGCGCCTTGAAAGTTTGGATGTCTGTCCAGGTGTTCGGGATGGCAGCATTCCGGCAGGCGGTTGGGCAGGGGATGGATCTCGCTGCGCGGGCCGAAGGCTACGTCCGGTCGAGTCCAGTCCTGGAGGTCTTAAGCGCCGCTTCGCTGGGAGTGGTGTGCTTTCGGGTCAATCCCGCGCAGGCCGATTGCAGCGAAGAAACCCTCGAACAAATCAACAAGTCTGTGCTGGCTCGCTTGTTTTGGGAAGATCCCGCGTTCGTTTCGTCGACGCTGGTAAGAGGGGTGTTTGCGCTCAGGTTATGCATCGTCAACCACTCCACCTCTTGGAACGATGTGCGGGAAACCCTCGAGACAGTCGAGCGCTTCGGCAGGGAGGCCGTGTCCCCGCAAACGTAGACAAGAGGAATGGGGCATTGGGGAGGAAGACAATCAGGCGCGAGATGAAGGCCGTGGTGCGCTACGAGGGGCGGGACCGTCCGCTCGCTGATGCCGGGCCTTGAACCAACCGTTGCTGCGCAAAGCCATGTAGCGGCTAGGCAGGCAGACAGCAGCCGACCGGCCTCCCATGCAGTACGCGGTTGGGAGTGTCGTCCCGGACTGAACCAACAGATCGAAATTGAGAGTTTCTATGGCTGCATTGCTCAAGCCTGGATCGTATCGCCGCGCTGGTCGTCGGTAAAGATGAATAGAACGTTCGGTATCCTCGGCTCTTCGGAGAGTTCGAGGGGCGGGAGCAAGCCCGCCGCGACCTGCTTGGAAACTGGTTCTTCGATCCAATGCCGACCAAGATTACCGCTATCGAGTTCTACATCCTGACCGCCCCGAGGGAAGCGAGACCCCACTGGGTCAGCCTGTTCCCTGTCCCGAGAGCCAACGAACTGCTGGTGCGCATGCGGTCGAGCGACGGCGTCGAGGGCCTCGGGCTGGCGACAAGCTATAGCGACATCTCCCCAATCGCGAAGGTGGTCGCCGACGGTATCGCAGGACAGATTCTCGGCATGGATCCCCTCGCCCCCGAGCGTCTGTATCAACAACTTTTCGGCCTGACCTCAACTCGACTGGCTGCCGAGCGAGGCTGGGCCCGCGAGGCGCTGGTGCGAATATCCTCCGCCGTCGACCTTGCTTGCTGGGACATCGTCGGCCGAACGGCGGGCTTGCCTCTCTATCGCCTCTTCGGTGGACACCGGCGCAGGGTGCCGTGCTACGTGACCTGCGCATACTACCGTGACGGCAAGGATGACGCCGAGCTGCGTGACGAGATCGAAATGCTGGTGGCGCAGGGACATCGCGGCTTCAAGGGCAAGGTCGGCGGCCTGAGTCTTGCCGAGGACATCCGACGCATGGAGATCGTCCGCGAGGTCATCGGGCCCGGCCGCGACCTGATGGTCGACGTCAATCGCGCGTGGGACCTCAAGATGGCGATCGAAGGGGCGCGGCTGCTGGAACCCCTGGAGCCGGCCTGGCTCGAAGAGCCCGTCCGCTGGACGGATGACCGGCGCGAACTGAGACTGCTGGCGCAGCACACGGCGATCCCTCTCTCGGCCGGCGAGAGCGAGCTCACGAGCTATGGCTGCAGGGCCTTGCTCGAAGAGCATGCTGTCCAGATCCTGCAGTTCGACTGCACGATGTTCGGAGGCTTCACCGAAGGGCGCAAGCTCGCTGCGCTGTGCGAATTGAACCATGTCGACGTGGCGCCCCACCATGACTGCTTCATTCATGCGCCGTTGGTGGCCGCCAGTCCGGCCGGCCGGATCGTCGAGTCCTTCACCGATTCCGAGCGGGACCCCCTGCAGGCCGAGCTTTTCGAAGACCCGCCCGAGATTGCCGATGGCTGGCTGACTCTGAACGAACAACCCGGGCTCGGGCTGACCCTTTCGGAGGCGGCCGTCAGGAAGTTCGGGACACGGATTCAGTGAATCCTGCGGCGCTGCTCGATCGAGAGCTGCGTGTCAAGTTCAAGAACTGGACGGCTGGCTCGCCACCTTGAATCGATTGTCCCTGTGCGAATCGGGCAGTGCCGATTCGCGAGTCGGTGGTCTCGTGCCGATCGCCGGCAGCGTGCGGCACTCCCACCCGTGTCTTCTTGAGGGATGGTCGGGGCGGAGGGATTCGAACCCCCGACTTCCTGCTCCCAAAGCAGGCGCGCTACCAGACTGCGCCACGCCCCGCTGATCTCATTGTAGGTTTGCCTCTCGGCACAGGTCAGCGGAAATCGATCCGGACGCCGCGTTCCCTGAGCAGTTCGCCCGTCGACTGGAGCAGCGTGACCATCGCTTGGCGGTAGCCAATCGATTCCTGGAGCAGGTCAGCCTGGCTCTGCACGAGGTCGTCCTGGGCGTCCAGCACGATGAACGCGGTGCTGACGCCGAGATCGTATTTCATCTGCTCGGCGTCAAGGCGCTTCTGCGAGAAGTCCAGCGCCACGGCGGCCTGCTGGATGGCGGCCTTGCTCAGTTCCACTCCCGTGATCGCGTTGAGGACGTCCAGCCGGATGTCCTGTTCCAGGGACCGCAACTCGTACATGTTGCGCTTCTTGGAGAGCACCGAGTTTGCGAGATCGACCGCGGCCCGCCGGTTGCGCAAGGGCAGGTCCAGCGTGATTCCCACGCTGTAGGTCGGAAAGGCGAACTGGAAAAGCTGGTTCATGGCCGCTGGGAAGCCCCCCGCCTCCAGCAGCCGGGTGGTCCCTCCCACCAGCGAGGTCTCGTACAGGTTCCCGCCCAGGCCCGTGGCGCTGTACGAAGCGTTCACCGACAGGTCGGGGCGCTGTGCATTGGTGTAGCGCTTGATGTTGTAGTCGTCGATCTCCAGGTTCTTCCTGCGGAGCCGGACTTCAGGACGGAAAGCCAGTGCATTGCGGATGGCTTCCTCCGGCTCGAAGCTCGGCATGTAGATCGGTGGATCCGCCGATTCCGTCAGCACGAGCGGGAGATTGCGGATGTCCGGGTCTAGGTCCGCGCCGATCTGGCGCCGCACGCGGTCCTCCGACTGCTGGAGGCGGTAGCGAGCACGCGTCACGCCCACTTGCGCGTTGGCGAAGTTCTGCTGCGGCTGGTAGATGTCGAGAGGCGAGATCGCGCCGAGCTCGAGCTCGCGCTCCGACCTCTGAAGGAACGCCCGGCGCAGGTCCAGGTTGTTTTCCTGCACCGTCAGGGCTTCCCGGTTCGAGACGACCTGCCAGTAGGTGTTTTCCGCCTGGGCAATGAGCCCGATGATGCGGTTCAGCGCCTGCGACTGGCTGATGTCGTAGCGCGACCGCGCAATCAGGATCGGAATGCGCTGGATGCCTCGTCCCCGGTCGCGCAGCAGCGGTTGGCTGATCCGGAACTGCAGCGTGTCCTGGATCGACGGGTTGAACGTGCGGAACGAGCTGCTGCTGGCGTTCTTCAGGCCCGTGAATCCGACCTGGTAGTTCAGGCCCGTGTCGAGCGTCTGCCTGTAGGTGAAGCCGCCGGTCTGCCGCAAGGTGCTGATAACATCGCCGCCTTGCAGGACGTCCTGCGACGGATTCGTGCCGCGGTTGGCGTTGAAGTTCAGCGCGAGGTTCGGGTCGAACGGGCTGAACGCGCTCTGGATCGAGTTCTCGGTCTCAAGCACGTTGATTACTTGGATCTGGACGTCCGGGTGGTTGGCCATGACCAGTTCGAGATACGAGCGCAGGCTGAGTTCCAGCTTCCCGTCGACGACGAAATCCTCGAGGTTCGCGACTGTGTCGATCTCGACCTCGTAGGGCGCGACCTGCCACTGCTCGCGGAAGTACGCGCCGTCGGGGAACGTTGCGAGCTGCGCCGCAGCCGGAGCCGCGGCCAGCAGCAAAGCCGCGACGGGCGAGAGCCGGGTCGCCCGGCGGACGGATGCATTGGAAGCGCTACTCATAGCGGATGGCCTCAATGGGATCGAGTTTGGCGGCCTGCATCGCGGGGTAGATCCCGAAGAGCAGGCCGATGAAGACCGAGACGCCGAAGGACACGACGATCGAGATGGCGGTCACGACCGTGGCCCAGCCGGCGATGGCCGCGATGACCCTGGAGCCGCCGAAGCCTGCGGCGATCCCGATCAACCCGCCGAGGATCGAGATCATCACGGCTTCGATCAGGAACTGCCGGACGATGTCGCGCTGGCGCGCGCCGATCGCCCGGCGGATGCCGATCTCGCGCGTCCTCTCCAGCACTGTGGCCAGCATGATGTTCATGATCCCGATGCCACCCACCAGCAGCGAGATGCCCGCGATGCAGATCATGACGATCTGGAAGACGAGCTGCTGCTGCTCGCGCTGGGCGAGCAGGTCGGCCGGAACCAGCACGGAAAAGTCGCTGGCTCCGTTGTGGGTGGTGTTCAGGATGGCCCGAACGATCTGGGAGGTCTCGATCGGATCGGCTTCCGGCTCGACCCGGAGGTAGATCCCGTCGATCTCGTCCTTGAGGTAGCTGTTGTTGTCCTCGAAACGGCGCATCACCGAGTTCAGGGGCGCCAGGATGACATTGCTGCGATCATCCGCCTCCAGTCCCTCGACCTCCGACTCGGCTGTGGCCTGCGGAGCCGCGACCCCGATCACGTGGAGCCAGACCTCGTTCACCTTGATGTACTTGCCGACGGCAGAACCGTACCCGAGGACGCTGATCTTGGCGCGCTCGCCGAGCACGCAGACCGGCGCGGACCGCGCCTGCTCCTCGTCGGTGAAGAAACGGCCCTCGATCAGCGACATGCTGTAGATGTCCGTGTAGTTGGGCCGGACGCCGATCAGGGTCGGCAGATCGCCGTCCAAGCTGGGCAGCAGGCTGGTCGGCTGGAACCTCTTGCGCTCGGAAAGATTGGCGATGTTCGGGGTGTTCGCCACGATGGCCCGCGCGTCCCGGAACGTCAGTCCCGGGGAAATTTGGCGGACCTCGATCAGGGTGTCCCGGTCCGGCGCCTCGATCGCTTCGACGACGATGTTGTTGACGCCGAGAAGGTCGATGTAGCGGATCATCTCCTGGCGCGCGCCCTCGGTAATCGACAGCATCGCGACGACGGCACCGACGCCGAAGATCATGCCCAGCATGGTGAGCAGGGTGCGGAGCTTGTGGGCCAGGAGGCTCCCGATCCCCATCTGGAGCTCGGGAAGAACGTTCGGTATCTGCATCCGTCAGTTCCCTGGTCCCGCTCCTCCGCCCGGGAACGACGGCCCGGATGACGGCTCGTCGGTGTTCGGACGGGCGGCCGGCGCGGAGTCGGGGCGATAGAGCGAGATCATCTCGCCTTCCTGGAGCCCCTCCCTGACGGACACCTGTGACTCGGATCGCCTGCCGAGCTGGACGCGTCGCGCCTGCAGGCGGCTGCCTTCGAGGACGTAGACGATCGTCTGCGTGCCTTCCTCGAACACGGCCTGGTAGGGGATGTACAGCGTGTCCGCGATGTGCTCGACCGTCACCTCTGCGTCCGCAAGAAGTCCCGGCCGCAGCAGCACGTCGACATCAGACCCCTGCTTGGGAGGTTCGGGGAGCTGGGCCGACCGGCGCTCGGTCTCCGTGAATTCGGACGTGGACTCGGCCTGCGTGGTTGGGATCGAAGGGGCCGCCTCGCCCCCCCTGGGGCCACCGCCGAAGCCGCCCGGTGCGCCGCCGAAGCCGGCTTGCCCACCGCCGGCACCTCCGCCCCGGGCGCCCCCGCCGAAGCCGCCGCCAAACCCACCCTGTCCTCCGCCGCGACCACCCTGCCGGCCGCCAAATGCTGTCTGCATGATCTGGCGGAATTGCTGCCGTTCCTCGTCGCTGAGTTCCTGCGGGCCACGGCCCTTGAGCAGGGCTTCCGCCTGTTTCCTGGCGTCCTCGGGTAGCCGGGCCAGAATAGCGGATGGGTCCCGTCCGCCCTGTCCCCCCCGCTGGCGTCCGCCCTGGCCGGCCTGCTCGCCCCCATCGGGCTGCTGCCGCTGGCGTCCTCCTTGCTGGCCTCTTGCACCCTGCTGGTTTCCCGCGGCTCTCTGGCCGCGCTGGCGTCCGCCCTCCTGGCTTGACCCGGGTCCCTCTGCTCGAGCTTGCCTCTGTCCGCCCTCATCCTGTCTGGCGGCTTGCGGTGTGCGCCCGGCACGCTGTCCTCGGCCCTGTTCCCCCGGCGGCGGGGCTCCGCCCTCCCCGCGGTCGCCACGCTGGGCTCGCCCCAGCCGCTGGTCACGGTCGGGAGACTCGCCGCCGCGCTCACTGGCGGCCGCTCTCGTCTCGCGGCTTGCAGTGGTGCCGTATCCGACCTCGGAATTCTGCCTCGCCGTCGCCATGATCCTCTCGATACGCTCTGGCTCGGCGCCCACGTTCTCCAGAAGTCTGCGCATGTCGATGCCGATGATGCACTCGAACTTCTTGGTCGCCTCGCCGGCGAAGATGTTGGCCGAAGCCGTGTTGCCCAGTCGCTTGATCGTGCCGGGCACGATCTTGTCCGGAATGGCATCAAGGCGAATGACCACGTCCTGATCGACTCGCAGGTTTGCGCGTTCCGACTCCTCGACGCGGGTCAGCAGTTCCATCTCCGAGAGATCCAGCAGCTGCGCCACCGCCATGCCGGCATAGATTTGGTCGCCCTCCCGGATTTCCGGTAGCGACTGGCCGAAGCCCCCGCGCCCCCCGGATCGGTTCTGGAGGATCGCCACCAGGCCGGTCAGCGGCGAGAGCTTGCGGGATTCCGCGATCCGGCGACGGTCCCGCGCAACGTCCAGCTCCGCCTTGTTCAGCTGTTCCCGCAGGACCGCGAGCTCGGCTTCGCGCTGCTGCAGCCGGTTCTTGATGTCTTCCTCGAGCTTCTGCTTGCGGCGATTGGCCTCCTCGAGCGTCAGCTCGTTCTTGCGCGCGTCGATCGCGGCAAGCAGCTCGTTGCGCCGCACTTCCAGCTCCGCCCGGCGGACCTGGAAATTGGCCTGCACGATCTCGACTTCGTCCTGGCTCTTGCGGATTTCGAGTTCCGCTTCCGCTTTCTTGAGGTTTTCCTGGATCTGGTCCACGGACAGCAGACTGTCCTCCAGGGCCGCCACCCGCTCGGAATCGTCGAGTTCGAAGATCAGGTCGCCGCGGTGGGCCAGCGCGCCGGTTGGGGCGAGCTGGGTGACTTGCGACATCGAGCCGATGTTGGGTGCCGTCAGTGTCAGCGAGCGCACAGCGCGAAGCTCGCCCCGCAAGTGGGTCCTGACGACCAGGTCCCCGCGCTTGACCTCGGCCAGGGCGAGGTCGTGCTCGTCCTGCGGGATCTGCTGCGCCAGGTAATAGCCGCCCGCGACGAGCGCAGCGAAGAAAAGGACGATGGCGGTTCGGAACAGCAGCTTTGTCATGGCTTCTTCCTCGGTGTCATAGCGTGCGGCCGCGCGCGGCCAGTTCGGGATTCTCGAGAGCGATCACGTCCCCTTCCTCGATCCCCGACGCCACGACGATTTCCGCTCCGTTCGTCGCCGAGACTTCGATCGGAGCCCTTCGGAAGCCCGTTCCCTCCTTGACGAAGACGGTCGGGTTCCCGTCGATCTGCGTCGAGGCCTTGCTGGGTATGACCAGGACGTCCGAGATTCGCTGGACCACGATTTCCACGGTCGCGCTCATGCCCGGCCGCAACCGGTCGTCGATGTCGTCGATGCCGGAAAAGGCGGGGAAGTTCTTTTCCGGGGGCAGGCGGTTGAACACCAGGGTCGCGATTGGACTCAGCCAGCTCACCGCGCCGCTGAGGAGGGCGTCCGGGACGGCGTCGATGCGGATACGCGTTTCCTGGCCTTCGGCGACCCGGCCGCGGTCCACCTCGTCGACCCGGAACTCGACCCGCAGCGAATCGAGGTCAGGGATCTCGGCGATCGCGGCTCCGGTCCAGACCGTGTCGCCTTCCTGGAACGGTGGACGGGCGGTACCGAACGACCCCTGGGCGCGGTTGTTGGACAGGATATGGACGATGCCGCTCCTTGGGGCTCGCAGGAGCATGCTGCCCAGGTAGGTCCTGGATAGCTGGACGTCCCTCACCGCCTTGCTCTTGCGCTCGTCGAGCCGCTCCATGTCGGCCTCTTGCGACATGTCGCTTGCCTCGGCGTTGGTTTCGGACTTCGTGAGCTCTCCCTCGGCGATCACGACGTCGATCTTCGCCTTCTCCGCTTCGATCTCGGCCAGGATCTCCTGCTTGCTCGCCTCCAGTTCCGCACGCTCCAGGTTGTACGTCGCCTGCATGACGAGCATTTCGTTGCGTTCGTCCGTGATGGCGTGCTGCGCCGCGGCCTGCTCGATTTCCTTTTCGACCTGCCTCACCTCGGTCTCGCGTTCGACCAAGAGGTCTTCCTGGGCCGCCTCGTCGAACTGCACGACGACTTCGCCTTCCTGGATCGGCCTGCCGTTCTCGGCCAGGCGCACGATCTTGAGATCGGGCGTCTGGGGCGCAACGATCTGCACCGACTCCGCGCTCTTGAGCTCGCCCCGGCTGGTGACCGTCCGCAGGAAGTCGCGCCGCTCGACCTGCGCGGTGGGCAGTTCGGGCGGCGCCGGGCCGTAGAGCATCATCGCCGTGGCGGTCAGTGCGGCCGCTCCGGCCACGATAAGACCCGAACGCAACCAGGGAAGCTTTGAAAAGGCCATTGCCAAAAAACCCGAACAACCGCCGCCGTCGCGGCAGTTACCGTTAATGACGCGATTCGGCGGCCCGAGGTTATTCAGGGAGTGAACCGAGGGCTCCTGGGCGGTTCCTGAACAGCAGCGGCGCCATGCGGGCCAGATAGTCGCGCCATACCGGCCAGCTGTGGCCGCCGTCCGTGAGCAGATAGGTGTGCTTCACGCCCGCGGCGTCCAGTCTTTCCTTGAAGCTCGTGTTGCGGCCGAGCAGGAAGTCGTCCCGGCCGATCGCGATCCACAGCAGGGCGAGCCGCTCATTGGCGCCCTCCGGGTCCGCAAGAAAAGCGTCCATCGCGGGATCCTGTTCCGGGCCCGGTGTTGCTGCCGAGAACGCACCGACCCACGCGAAGCGGTCGAGTCCTGCCGCCGCGCAGTGCAGCGCCTGGCCGCCGCCCATCGAGAGCCCCGCAATCGCGCGGTGCTCGCGATTCCGCCGCGCCCGGTACAGGGACTCCACGAGCGGGATGGCCGATTCGACCAAGTCCTCGCGGAAGGCCTCGGTGTTGTCCGACCGCACTCCCCTGCGCCTATAGCCCCAGGGCACCGGGTGACCGTTCGGCATGACGACCAGCATGGGTTTCGCCTCGCCGGCCGCGATCAGATTGTCGAGAATAAGGTTCGCCTTGCCGACCTCGCTCCAGGTCGTCTCGCTGTCCCCGGACCCGTGCAGGAGATAGAGCACCGGATAGGTCCGTTCGGCGTCCCGTTCGTAGCCGGGCGGCGTATAGACGACGAGCCTCCGGTTGGCGCCTCCGCTCTGCGAGGAGTAGTAGTGCGTGTGGAGTGCTCCGTGCGGCACGTCCCGCAAGTCGTAGGGCGAAGGATCGAAAGACCTGACCTCGACCAGGCTCGCGTTGCCGCCGCTCCAGCGCTTGACGGCCGTGTTGTGGGGATCCAGCACGCGAACCCCGTCAAGCTGAAACGTGTAACTGTAGATCGCGGGCGGAACCGGTCCGACTGTCACCGACCAGATGCCGTCCTTGTCCTTTGCCAGAGGCTGCTCTCCGCCTGCCCATGGCGCGTTGAGCGCGACCGACCGCGCCTCGGGTGCAGCGACGCGGAAGGTGATCCGGGCGTCCGCGCCGACCAGAGGCGACTCGATGGGCGCCCTACGTGGCTGGGCGCCCACAATGGCAGCCGACAATGCCGCCATCAAGGCGCATAGGGCCAAGCCTCGGACCCGGCGGTCGGTTAGTTCAGGCAGCTGTGCCCCCCAGCGCTTTCCGGAGGTTGTCTCCGCATCTGGCCAGCATGTCCTCGGCCTTGTCGCGGGGCAACCTGCGCCTGAGCATCAGGATAGCGACCCTCACGTTCTGGCCGGCTTCGGCGAGCGCGTTACGGGCATCCGCCTCGTCGCAGGCCGCGACCTCGGCAACGATGCGCTCGGCCCTGCGGGCCAGCTTCTCGTTCTTGACCTGCACGTTGACCATCAGGTTTCCCAGGACGCACCCGGTGCGGATCATGAGCCCCGTCGACAGCATGTTCAGCACCAGCTTCTGGGCCGTCCCGGCCTTCATTCGAGTGGACCCGGTCACGACTTCGGGCCCGACCGAGGGCGTCACGGGATAGGTGACGGCACCCTCCAGGGCCGAACCGGGGCTGCAGCTCAGCCCGACCGTGGCCGCGCCGACCGAGGAGGCGAACTCGACGGCGCCCAGAACGTAGGGTGTCCGACCGCTGGCGGCGATGCCGACCAGCGTGTCGGTACAGGCAAAACCTGCCCCCTCCAAGTCCTTCCGCCCCGCTTCGCGGCTGTCTTCGGCACCCTCGACCGCCCGCAGCAGCGCTTCGGCGCCACCCGCGATGATCGCTTGTACCCGTTCCGGCGGCGTGCCGAACGTGGGGGGGCACTCGGCCGCGTCCAGCACGCCGAGCCTGCCGCTCGTCCCCGCGCCGACGTAGAAAAGCCGGCCGCCACGCTCCCAGCGCTCCACCGCGGCGTCCAGGGCCTTCGCGAGGCGCGGGATCTGCTCGCGCACTGCGCCGGCCACCAGCCTGTCCTCGGCGTTGAGGATGGCGAGCACCTCCTCGGTGGATGCGCTGTCGATCGAGAGCGAACGCGGATTCCGAGTTTCGGTCAGAGGCAGCGGTTCGGGCATCGGGTCGGGAAGCGCGTCCGCGTCCGCAGCGGCGGCGCCATCGGAACTGGTAAGCTGGCTATCCCTTCGAACCTAGAAGGGTACCCGATCCGCTCCATGGAATACCGCAAGCTGGGCCAGACTGACCTGGAGGTTTCTGTCTTGGGATACGGCGCCTCGCCGCTCGGGAACGAGTTCGAGGAGATCGATGTCCGCGAGGGCGAGCGAGCGGTGCACATGGCCATCGACTACGGCGTCAACTTCTTCGACACGTCACCGTACTATGGCCGGACCCTGTCGGAAGAGCGCCTGGGGCGCGCTCTCGGAGCCAAGCGCAACAGTATCCTCCTGGCGACCAAGTGCGGCCGCTACGACATTGACAAGTTCGATTTCTCCGCCGGGCGCGTGCGAGCCAGCATCGACGAGTCGCTACGGCGCCTGCGCACGGATTACGTCGACCTCTACCAGATGCACGACATCGAGTTCGTCGACCGGGAGCAGGTGCTGGACGAGGCCCTGCCGGTGGCCCGCGAGCTGCAGAGGGAGGGCAAGTGCCGCTACGTGGGCATCACCGGGCTGCCGCTCGGAATTCTCCGCGACGTGGCTGATCGCTTCCCGATCGACACAATCCTGTCCTACGCCCGCTACAACCTGATGGCCGACGACCTCGACACGCTGCTGCGTCCCTTCTGCCAGGAGCGCGGCGTCGGCCTGATCAACGCCTCGCCCCTTCACCTGCGCATCCTCACCGAGCGAGGCGCCCCGTCTTGGCACCTCGCTTCCGACGCAGTCAAAGAGGCCGGGACCCGGGTCGCGCTGCTTTGTCGGGCCCGCGGCGTCGATGTCTCCCAGACGGCCCTCAAGTTCTGCTACGACTACCCTTACACGGCCAGCGTGCTGGTTGGCATGTCGAAGAGCCGGCATGTCGAGGCCAACTTGCGGGCATTCGAATTCGAGGAACAGGAAGGACTGCTCGAGGAAATTCGCGAGATCGTCGAGCCCGTACGCAACCACATCTGGCCGTCCGGGCTGCCGGAAAACCAGGACCCGCGCTAGCGGTGCGCCGGCCGTGACGATCGATTCGCACCAGCACTTCTGGCGCTACACCTCGTCCGAGTACGGGTGGATCCCCGACGAGATGAGGATCCTCCGGCGCGACTTCCTGCCCCGGCACCTCCGGCCCGAGATCGAGAGCGCCGGCGTCAGCGGAGTTGTTTCCGTGCAGGCGCGCCAGACGCTCGAGGAGTCGTACGCCCTGATCGATATGGCGCGATCCAACCCGTTCATCCTGGGTGTTGTCGGGTGGGTGCCCCTGGTAGACCCGGGCGTGGCCGGGATCCTGGACCAGCTTGCCGAAGTCACCGAGTTCAAGGCTTGCCGGCACGTGCTGCAGGACGAGCCCGATGACAACTACATGCTCGGCGCGAGATTCAACGACGGCATCCGCGCGGTGACGGACGCCGGCGTGGTCTACGACATCCTGATTTTCGAAAGACACCTGCCCCAGACCATCGAGTTCGTCGACCGCCATCCCAACCAGGCATTCGTCCTGAACCATATCGGGAAGCCGCGGATCCGGGAGGGCTCGTTCACGGACTGGAACCGGCGGATCCGCGAGCTCGCTCTCCGGCCCAATGTTTCGTGCAAGGTCTCGGGCATGGCCACCGAGGCGGACTGGGCCAGCTGGACCGAGGAGCAGCTGCTCCCCTACCTCGACACCGTGCTGGAGGCCTTCGGGCCGCGACGGCTTATGTTCGGCTCCGACTGGCCCATGAGCCTGACGGCAGTCCAGTACGGCCGCTGGGCCGACCTGGTCGCGCGATTCGCCGCGGGGCTCGGCGACGGCGAGCGCCACCGGATTCTCGAGGGCACCGCCATCGAGGTCTACGGGCTGGAACCGCGAGGAGCGCTAGAATGAGAGGCACGTCGGGCGCCTCGTGGCATTCAAGCTCTACAACAGCCTGAGCCGCCGCGCCGAGGAGTTCGAGCCCGCCGACGGCGAGACCGTCCGGATGTACTCCTGCGGCCCGACGGTATACAACTACGTCCACATCGGGAACCTGCGCACCTTCGCCTTCCAGGACATCCTCAGGCGGCATCTGCGCCGGTCCGGCTGGAAGCTCCGGCACGTGATGAACGTCACGGACGTGGACGACAAGATCATCGCCGCTGCCGCACGGGACGGCGTCCCGATCGGCGAGTACACGAAACCCTACGTCGATGCCTTTTTCGAGGACTGCAGCCTGATCCGCCTCGAGCGCCCGGAGACAGTGCCAGCGGCGACCGGACACATCCCCGAAATGGTCCGGCTCGTGGAACGCATCGAGCAGGCGGGCCATACCTACCAGAACCGAGGCTCGACCTATTTCCGCATCGCCAGCTGGAACGACTACGGCAAGCTGTCCCGGCTCGACGCGAGCGGCATCAAGGCGGGCGCTCGGGTTGACGCGGACGAGTACGACAAGGACGATGCCCGGGATTTCGTCCTCTGGAAGGGGGCTCGCGACGGCGAGCCAAGCTGGGACAGCCCGTACGGGCCGGGCCGGCCGGGCTGGCATCTGGAATGCTCGGCCATGGCGATGGCCTACCTCGGGGAAACCTTCGACATCCACACGGGCGGGGTGGACCTGCAGTTTCCCCACCACGAGAACGAGATCGCCCAGTCGGAAAGCGCGACGGGCAAGCCTTTCGCCCGCTTCTGGGTGCATGCCGAGCATCTCCTGGTCGACGGCAAGAAGATGGCCAAGTCGCTGGGCAACTTTCACACGCTGCGCGACTTGATCGGCCAGGGCTGGTCGCCGGACTCGATCCGCTACCTCCTCGTCGCCACGCCGTATCGGAAGCAGCTGAACTTCACCTTCGACGGGCTGCGCGGCGCGGCCGCGGCGATCGAGAGGCTCCGCAACTTCGGCCGACGACTGGACGCTGGTTTCGCAGCGCCCGACAGCCCCCCTGCGACGGAGGCATTCGAGCAAGCGCGGGCGCAGTTCCGGTCGGCCCTGGATGACGACCTCAACACGGCCGAGGCACTCGGTGCCGTGTTCGAGTACATCCGGTTCGCGAACTCCGCCGTCGACCGCGGCGCGTTCGGGCCGGGCAACGCGGCCGAGGGACACCGCCTGCTTGAGGCGTTCGATGCCGTGTTCGACGTGCTGCGTCCCGCGGACACGTCCCGCGCCCCGGCCCGGGAGATCGAGCAGCTGATCCGGGAACGCGCCGCAGCTCGCAAGGCGAGGGATTTCGCCCGGGCCGATGCCATTCGGAACGGTCTTGCGGAGCGCGGGGTCACGCTGCGCGACACCCCGCTGGGTACCGACTGGCACTACACCGAGTGAACGGCTGCCCGCACGCGGTTGACACCTTTCGATCCGGGGTGGGATTCTAGCCCCCGTGCTGAATCGAAGGACATTCCTGGCGGCCGCAGCTGGCGTCGCCACGAGCGCCTCGTGCGGTCCCGGACTGCCCAGGCCCAACATCCTGGTACTGATGCCGGACCAGTGGCGTGCCATGGATCTCGGAGCCATGGGAAACGCCGAGGTCAAGACGCCCAACATGGACGCCCTCGCGGCCGGCGGCGCCCTGTTCCGCAATGTCACCGCCAACTGCCCGGTCTGCTGCCCGGCCCGCGGAACGCTGCTCACGGGCCGCTTCGGCCACGAGCACGGTGTCGATGTCAACGACGCCCCGCTCCCTGGCGCGCAGGTCACCATTGCCGAGACGCTCCGCGCCCAGGGCTACCGGACAGGCTTTGTTGGCAAGTGGCACCTCGAAGGAGGCAAGAGGCAGCCCGGCTACGTCTCCCCGGAGCGCAGGCAGGGGTTTGACTTCTGGGCTGCCAACATTTGCAGCCACAACTACTGGAACATGCAGTATTTCCGGGACACCCCGGAACCGATCCAGATCGAGGGCTATTCCGCCACGGCCTTCACCGATGCGGCCATCGAGTTCGTCCGCCAGGACCCGCAGACGCCGTTTCTGGCGTATGTCGAATGGGGGCCTCCGCACAATCCCTACGTCGCGCCGCCGGAGTACATGAACATGTACGACCCCAACATGCTGACGATGCGGGAGAACTGGAAGGGCGCGGTGGAGTTCCGACCCGGACGCACGAACGGCGGCCGCGAGGACATCGCCGGGTACTACGCGGCGATCACGTTCCTCGACGACGAGGTGGGCCGGATCGTCGACGCGCTCAAGCAGACGGGCCAGTTCGAGAACACGCTTGTGCTGATCACCTCGGACCACGGCGACATGCTCGGGTCGCAGGGAACAGTCCTGAAAAGGAAGCCCTGGGCCGAGTCCCTGCAGGTGCCGGGCATCGTGCATTACCCGTCGGCGGTGCCCGCCGGCCTGGATCTGTCACTGCCTTTCTCGCATGTCGACGTCGTCCCGACGCTCCTTGGGCTGGCGGGCATCGATCCGCCCGAGGGCGTGTCGGGACTGGACCTGTCGCCCCATCTGCTTGCGCCCGAGCATGGCGGCCGTCCGGACGCGCGTCCCCCGGAATCCGTCTATACCCAGAGCTACACGCCGACAGAGCGGTCCGAGTTCCCGGCGTGGCGCGGCGTGCGGACCGGGAGGTACACCTACGCGCGACACGAGACCGAGGCCTGGATGCTGTACGACAACGAGACAGATCCGTACCAGCTTGAGAACTTGGCCGGCCGGCCGGAGCATGCGGAGCTGCAGGCCCGGCTGGACGCCCTCACGACGGATTGGTTCGAGTGCACCGGTGACGACTGGCGAGAGCGGTCAGACCTGCCGTATCGGTGAGGAAGCGGGACGGGGCTTCCTCCTACGCGACTGTTCAGTTCGGACGGAGGTTGGGCGGCGTGTAGCCGAATTCGTCGATGATCTTGCGCCGGCCGGAGTAGCCTTCCTGCGTGGAGTGCCACCACTCGATCCTGGTCTCACCGAGCTTCCAGCAGAGATACACCTCCACTCCGTCAAGCAGGGCAGGAAAGTCCAGCAGGCCCATATCCAGGTCCTTGACCAAGCAACCGCTGTTCTGGATTTCGTTGACGGAAGCCTCGATCGAGCGGATTAGCGCAATGCGCTCCAGCTTCCGGCGGGCGATCCCGTCCGGGTCGATCTCGATCCCGCCGAGCATGCAGATCCGCGCGGAGAGCTCCTGCATCTCGGTGTCGATCTGGCCAACCAGGTCCTTGGCGCTGATTGCCGCTTCAAGACACTTGCTGACCGTAGGAATCAGGCTTTCCGCTTCCTGCAACGTGAAATATCGTGACATCCCGCGCAGCTCCCTTCCCGTCGTGCCGGCTTGTTGCCCGGTCCGGCGCAACCGGACCGAACCTGATTTCAGAATACCAGTTCACAGGGGACTTGTTTGGCCCGTTCAGGCTATTGCGGGGACCGTCTAGCCGTTCCTGCGCCCAGAAAGGGGCAGCGCCCCGTCCCGCAGAGCGGCCTGCATCGTCTCCCTGACGTTCTTCATCAGTTCGAGCCTGTCGTCGGGCTGGAGCGACTCGGTCGGAATCGGATCGTGGAACCACAGGGCCAGCTCGCCCGGACGCATGTACGTGGCGCCTTTCGGCATGAGCCCCACCGCCCCGTGGACCGTGACCGGGACGACAGGCACGCCGGCTTCGATCGCCATTTGGAACGGACCCGGGCGGAAGGGCAGGAGCCGGCCGGTGGGATTGCGCGTGCCCTCCGGGAAGACGAGCATCGAGATCCCCGACCGCAGCGTCCAGACCGCCTGCTCCAGGGCACGCTTGCGGGAGTCTCGCGCCGTCCGGTCCACGCAAATGAATCCGCCGATACGCATCGCGTAGCCGAGCAGCGGGATCCTGCCCAGGGATTGCTTCATGATCACCGAGATGCGCGGCAGGACCTGGAACAGGGCCGGGGCCTCGATGTTGCTGACGTGGTTGGCCACGAAAACGCAGCACGGGTGGACGCGGGCGCGGTCCCCGTGCAGCAGCTGCACCTTCACCCCGGCGAGGCGTAGCGCGGCACGGCATCCCTGGCGAGCCATCCAGTAGATCGGGCCGATCGACCCCGTGAGCCAGGTAATGGGCACGAATATCGGCACGACGGCTGCCACATATGCCGCCAGGAATGGGTAGGCCAGTAGGTAGGACCGCAGCATTGCGCGAGAATGCATCCTAGCACCAAGGTTCCCGGCAGACGCGCCCTCGTAGCGGAACAGGCTGCAACTCGTTCCGAATAGGGATGTTAGATCGCTGCTATACTCTATGCCGAGGAGCCGGACGCGAATTGCCCTGATCGCAGGGCGCTTCGCGGCGGCCCAGGCGGTAACGGGATGTTGCGAAGCCGCGCGACAGGACGCCGGGATCGCCCGGTCCTGCGTGCGGCCCGCGACGATTAAAGGAACATTCGAGATGAAGGTCGTCTATACCGGGCGAAATGCCGAACTGTCCGAAAGGGAGCGGCTCAAGATCCATCGGAAGCTGGACAAGATCCAGCGCATCCTGACGCGGCGCGGGGGACTCGAGGCGAACGTGACCCTTTCCCGGCAGCGGCACCTGGCCGAGGCCGAGGTGACGCTGCGGGCCCTCCGTCACACCCTGGTGGTGTCCGCAAGCGGTGTTTCGGCGTTCTCCGCGATGCATTCGGCGCTCGAGAAACTCGAGAAGCAGGCGGTTCGCAACAAGCACAAGATCATCGACACGCATCGCCCGGGACGGCAGCGCGACGAGCCTTCCCTCGTCGTCGAGGATTCCATCCAACGTGCCGCACCTTTTGCGAGCTCCGCCCCCGCCGAGTCGGCCCCGAAGCCGCGGATCGTACGCTCGCGCGGTGTCGAGGCCAAGCCGATGACAGCCGAGGAGGCGCTGCTGGAACTCGACGCCAGCCAGCGCGAGTACGTCTCCTACCGCGACGCCGACACCGGGCTGGTCAACGTCCTCGTGCGCCGTCGGGACGGGACAGCGGAGCTGGTCGAGGGCGGCTAGCCATGGCCGGGGCGCCCGAGGGGTTCGAACGAGCAGGCAGTGCCCGCCTCGTCGTCCTGACGGGCCTGAGCGGATCAGGCAAGGGCACCGTTCTGCGAGCCCTCGAGGATGCCGGGTTCGATACCGTCGACAATCTTCCGGTCGACCTGATCGGCCCGTTTCTGGAATCCGGCCGCCTCGCTGACCCGTCGGACAGGGCGGCGCTCGTGGTGGACATCCGCGAGGGCGAGGCCCTCGCCAGGTTTCCCCAGGTCTACGGCGAAATCCGCCGCAGGGTGCCGAGCTACCTCGTCTACCTGGAGGCGTCCGACGAGGTCATCCAGAGGCGGTTCAGCGAGACGCGCCGCCCGCATCCGGCGCGGGCCGCCACCGTGGCCGAGAGCATCGCGGCCGAGCGGGAGCTCCTCAAGCCGATACGCGCGCTCGCCGACGTGGAGCTCGACACCAGCTCGTTCAACATCCACGACCTGCGACGGAAGATGCTGCGGGTCTTCCAGGGCTCCGGCGCGGCAACGGATCTCCGGCTGACCGTCGGCAGCTTCGGATTCAAATACGGCCCGCCTCTCGACGGCGACCTGGTCCTGGACGTTCGGTTCCTACCGAATCCGAACTACGAGCCCGGCTGCCGCAAGCTGACAGGTAACGACCCGCCCGTGCGGGCGTTTCTCGAGAGCTACCCGCAGACGAGCGAGTTTCTCGACCGTGCGATGAGCCTGCTGGATTTCGTCGTGCCGCGCTACGCCGCCGAGGGCAAGAGCTACCTGTCGATCTATTTCGGCTGCACGGGTGGCCGGCACCGGTCCGTCTACATGGCCGATGCCGTCGCCAAACGGATCGCGCGGGGCGGCCGCCCCGTGCGCGTCCAGCACCGGGACATCGACAAGGACCACTGACGGTCCCGGAGGCTCAAACCTCCTCGATCTCGGCGCTGATCGAGATGTCGATCGAGTCCATGACGCTTACCGCCGCGGGGCACTTCGACTGGTGCGTGTCCAGCGCCCGCTGCGCCTTCTCGCGCGTGCCTTCGGGGATTTGCAGGTGGTAGTGCACCCGGATGCGCGTGATGCGGATGATGCCGTCGACGTTCTCGATGTCCCCTTCGACGTCACTCGAGACGCGGTCGGGGTGGTTCGGGATCTTGCGAGCTGCCAGGGCCCCTGACAGAGTGCCGGTCAGTCAACCACCGACCGCGGCGACCATGTGGTCGAGGGTCGCCGGAAGGTCGCGTCTGGGTTCTACGCGGTAGAAGTGCTTGATGCCGCCGTGGACGCCGAATTCGAGTGGTTGCTCGAACCCTTCCACGTAGGCCCTGCGCTCCGGCGGCTGGTCCTGGTAAATGCGGATCTTGGAAGTGTGGATCACGTCTCCCATGCGGCCATTGTACCCGGGGGAGCCCGCCGATTCGCTACCGGGTGATTTCCCGTGGCCGGTCATGCCGTATCGACGCGCAACGGCGTATGCCGTGCGAGCACGTCAAAGTCGGCATTGCAGTGAAGGACCGCCAGGTCGGCCCGGATGGCTACGGCGCCGATGAGGCAGTCGATGAGAACTCGAACAGTCTCCCCCCGACTGCGGCACTGCCGATACAGCGACGCGGCCTGATCGAAGTCGCCGGGTTGCATCGGAACGAGGGCGGCGCGCGCGACGAGCCGCCGAAGATCGCGTCGGTGCTGCTCGTCCCTGGCTCCGGCCAACAGCTCCATACGAATGACGTCACACGTGGCGAGATCGGCGCCAAGCAGCTCTCCGACTCGAAGACACGCCGGCGATCCCGTGTCGCGGAGGTACTCGATCCAAGCGGATGTGTCAACGAGAATCATCGCTGCGCCCGCGCATCACACCGAGGTCGCCATCCCAACCGGCTCCGCGCATCCGGCGAGCTTCCTCGAGGCTGAGTGGCTCTGATGCGAGTGATCGGAGTGCAAAGTTGACGGCTTCTCGCTTGGACGCCAGGCGGTACCGCCTCATGACCGCTGCACAGGCTTCATCGTCGATGTCCACGTTAGTGCGCGCCATACACCAACGATACACCAAGGGGACGAACGCCGAGGGCTGGACTTACCTGCTCCCGATCCGGGCCTCCCGCCAGGCTTCCACGTCGGCGATGTTGCGCCGCAGGATCTCGATCTGCGTGCCTTCCCGGCCCCTCAGGTAGACAGCCATGTCGGAGTCGTACTCGGCGGCGGTCTCGAAGATCTGCCCGCGGTCACCTGTTTCCTCGATCCACTGCCCCAACATCGCCCGCATCGCCTCGAGGGTGGCGCGGTGCTCCTTCTCCCCCGCCAGATTGCGCATCTCCCATGGATCGCTGTCCACGTCGTAGAGTTCCTCCTCGGGCCGCGCCTCGTAGAACATCGCCCGCGCATCCGGCGACAGGGCTCCGTCCGAGTGCAGCTGGTGCATCGCCTTGATGATCGCCTTGCTGTCCTTGTACCGGTTCGGCTGGAGGTGGGGACGCTCTGGCACGAAGTTGCGGATGTATTTGTAGCGCTCGGTCCGTACGCTGCGAATGCGGTCCACCGTCTCGTCGCAGCGGTCTCGTGCGGAAACCACGTACTCGCGCGGTTCCGCGCCCGGCCCGAAGAGGGGACGGCCTTCCATCCAGCCCGGGACCTCGATGCCGGCAAACGCCAGCGTGGATGCCGTGACGTCGATGTGAGCCACGAGATCCTCCCGTACCATGCCGGGCTCGATGCGGCCGGGCGCGCGCACGATCAGCGGGATCCTGATGCCTTCCTCGCTGAGAAACTGCTTCCCTCGGGCGTGGCTCACGCCGTGGTCGGTCAGGAAGAACACGACGGTATTGCCTGCGACTCCCTCGGCCTCCAACCGTGCCAGGATCCGGCCTACTTCCCAGTCAACGTTTTCGATCGACTCGAGGTACTGCGCCCAGTCCTTGCGCAGTTCCGGATGATCGGGGTAGTAGGGCGGGAGCTTGACCTTCTTGGGCGGGATGCCGTTGGTATGGACGCCCTCAAGGGATTCGAGCGTACCCTGGTTGCGACGCTTCCCGCCGCGCAACTGTATCTGCGCGAAGAACGGCTGGCCGGTGGAGCGGCCGGACCAGTCGGAGCCGTCGAAGAGGTCCCGAGCGTATACGAAGTTGTAGTCCGTCTTTCCCCGGGCGAGCTCGTCGTCGCCCCGGAACCCGCCGTTGGTCACGTAGTAGCCAGCGCGGCGGAGAATTGCCGGCACGGGCTCGACATCGCCTGGGAGCTGGATCGTGCGATCGCCGCGGCCGCTGCGGTGGTTGTGCGCTCCAATCGTCGTCTGATACATCCCGGTAATCAGCGCCGAGCGGGAGGGCGAGCACACCGGTGCCGTGACGAATGCACGCGTGAATAACGCGCCCTCGGCTGCCAGCCGGTCGATATTCGGTGTCTTGGCGAGCGACTCCCCGTAGGGGCCGTAGTGGTCGGACTGGTCCTCGGCGACGATCCAGACGATGTTGGGCGGTCCGGGGCTCGGCTGGGCGCAAGCTGTGACAGTGGCGAGAATCGAGAGGAGGCAGAGCGCGCGTGGCATCGGAATTCGGATACAGCGCATCATATCGGATCAACCGGCCTTGGTCGACAGGGCCTTGCGATTCCCGCAGCTTCGCCTTAGTCAGGCTGGCCGGCCTGGCTGAAACGGGCCGGTCTGTCGATGGCAGCCAGGAGGCTCTCCAGCGCGCGGCTGAAGTCCTGGGCCCTTGTGACGGTGAACTGGCTCAGACCGTAGGGACGCAGAGCCGATTCGATCGCTCCCGGCCAGGGATAGCTTCGAGGGTTGCGGTTGAACGCGAACTGGAACAGCGGCGCTGGAGCCTCGGAGTGCAGGAGCATGCCGTCTTCGAGACGGGCCTCTCGGTCCACCTTCGGACCCAGCACGATCACGGCATCCCGCGGGCCAGGGTCGGGGCCCAGCAGGTCGTTGAGCACCTCGGCCAGGAATTGCTCGTCGCCTTCCTCATCCGCCAGCGCATCGACCTCAACGACCCCCGCAGGTGCCTCGGCGATGGATTCGCCGATGGACGCGAAATCGAGGCGGGTCTGGCGAGCTGTCGAATAGATGATCTTCCGGTCATACGCGTGAAAGGCGGTGAGGCTGAACAGGCCGATGCTCGGCTCGCGGTGCAGCGAGCGCAGCATGCCCATGATGCTGTCGAGTTCGTAGGCGTTGAGCTTGAACCGAGTCCTTTCCAGGGGCGCCAGGTTGACGAGCAGCGAGACATGCAGTCCTCTTCCCAGCCCGCTGCGGCGGAGTACCGGAGGCTCCTCGTCGAACGTGTCTTCCTGAAACGGGGCGATCAGGTTCGGCGTGGCGGCTGCCGCCAGCCGCCCGGTGTGGCCCGGTGTCGGTGCCCGCGTCCGCCAGTGCGAGGAGCAGACGCGGCCCTGGAGGTTGCGCATGAGCCAATCGACCTCGTAGCGCCCCGGACCCAGCACATAGCGGCCGGGGAAGACCGCCGTCCCGCCGCCCTCGGCGACGTTCGCCTTCAGGTCGAAGGTCTGCTGGAAATAGACCGGTTCGGATTTTCCTCCGTCGAGCGACCTGACCCGGAACAGCACCCGCAGGCGCTCGCCGCTCGGGGAGACTGCGGCCGCTGGCACGCGAACGACGTATCCGGCCGTGTACTTGAGATCGAAACCCAGGCGAGGGCTCTGCGGCTCGACGCTGCAGCCGAGGTCCGCGCGGTTGTCCTTGGCCGACAGAATGGCGCTGTCGCTCGCGTGGAATCGCACGCGGCTGCCCGGCCCGGACTCGAACAGCTCCTGCGCCTGAGCGCTCCAGGCGAGGAGCACGGTACAGATCGCGACTAGCCGTCGGCCCTTCATGGCAACCTCAGCGCGGGACAAGCTCGCCCACGCAGGCCCGCTCGATCGCTGCGACAGCGGTTTCGCAGTCCGAGCGGTCCAGATCCTGGTGGGTCACCATGCGAATCCGGCCCGGAGCCAGCCCGAGCGCCAGCACGCCTGCCGTACGAAGCGATCCCAGGAATTCCGCGTTCGCCAGGCCCGTACCGCAAATGTCGAAGAAGACGATATTCGTCTCGACATCAGCGGGATCGATCGCGATGCCGGGGATGGCCGCAAGCGATTCGGCGAGGAACTTCGCGTTGGAATGGACCGAAGGGATGTTGGCCGGGCTCTGCTCCAGCGCCACCAGCCCGGCCGCCGCCAGGACGCCGGCCTGGCGCATCCCGCCGCCGAGCGCCTTGCGGACCAGTCTTGCCTCGCCGATGAACGATTGGCTGCCGGTGAGCAGAGAGCCGACCGGGGCGCCCAGCCCCTTGGAGAGGCAGAAAGTGAGCGAGTCCGCGCAGGCCGCGACATCCTGCACGGAGGTGCCGAGCGCCGCGGCTGCGTGGAACACCCTCGCCCCGTCCATATGGACCGGAAGCCCGGACTGCCTGGCGTGCCCAGCGATGTCCGCGAGAGTTTCCAGCGGGTACACGCGGCCGCCGGCGTAGTTGTGGGTGTTCTCGATTTCGATCAGGCCGGTGCCCCGGAAATGGTCCGACGAGGCGCGCTTCCTGGCGTTGATGAGATCCCAGGTGAGGATACCGTCCCGCGTCGGCACGGAGCGCGTCACGCAGCCGGAAAACCGCGCCAGCATGCCCATCTCGTAGAGCACGACATGGGAATGCTCCTCGCAGATGACTTCGTGGCCCGGCGAGGTATGGACCGCGATCGCGACCTGGTTGCCCATCGTTCCCGAAGGGACGAACAAGGCAGCTTCCTTGCCGACGATTTCCGCGGCCCGAGCTTCGAGCGTGTTGACCGCGGGGTCCTCCCCGAAGACGTCGTCGCCGACCTCGGCCTCGTACATCGCGCGGCGCATCGCGACGGTCGGTTGCGTCACGGTATCGCTGCGTAGGTCGACTTGCTTCATGCCGTCTCGCCCGGCGCGGCCAGCGCGCCTACAGCTGGAAGGTCCATTCTCGCACCGCGTCGGGCTGGACCCACGTGCGGATGCCCGGAATCTGGCAGTCGCGCCAGTAGGAGGGCCAGTCGATGGCCTCGGGATCCCAGGGGAGCGCGCGCCGGTCGTCGACTTGCAGTCCGGCGTAGAGCTCGCGGATGTTCACGGCCTCGCAGATGTAGCGGTTGTCGAGGATGAACGGCGTGTACTGACGGAAGGTCTCCTCGTGAAGACCGAGCTGCAGCTCGAGAAGCCGCAGCCTGGAGATCGCAGCGCGGCGCCCCAGGCGTTCCAGCACGCCTCTTGCCCTGGCGATCCTGCGTCGCTGGGCCTGCCGGCGGCCGGCGGCCTGCCGCTCGGTCAGGAACCGCACGCGCGGGAGCGGGTCCAGCCAGACCGGAGCGGAGGTGGCGCGGCTGCCATTGGCACGGGCCTCCGTGCAGAGCAGCCGGATCAGGTCCTCGAGCGGATACGGGTTCACGTCGGATCCGGCAAGGTGGTAGACCTGCCGGGCCCGTCCCGCCAGCAGCTCGCCGGCGACCGCGAGCGTGGCGGCGGCAACCAGGTCCACGGGTACGATTTCGAGCGAAAGATCGCGTCGGGCAGGCCAGTCCAGCAGGCCTCCGAGGGCCATCAGCACCAGCGGGGCCGCAGTGCGGCCGCCCTCGATCCAGCCCGGGAACGGATATCGCAGCGAGCTCTCGACGATCGCTGGCCGGACAATCGCGAAGGGCACCGCATCCTGCTCTGCCAGGGCCTGCTCGCCCAGGCTCTTCGCGTACGTGTAGGTGTTGACCCAGCCCCAGCGGGCCGCACGCACCCGGCCGAGTTCTGTCAGGGCCCGGGCCCGCTCGGCGCCCTCGAGGCCGCGCGCGGCAGCGCTCGCGGCAGCGCGGCATTCCGACAGTTCCTCGCTCGCCCGAAACGAGCGGTCAGCGGGTCCGGACCGTCGCGGGTAGAAGCCGGGGATCGGCTCCGTCTCCTCGACGAGACCGTCCGCCTCGCCGGCGACATAGCATGTCGAGACATGCACGAGCCTCGCGCCGAGCTCGCCGCACAGTTCCAGGACGCGTCCGACCGCGTCGACATTGGCGCGGATCGAACGGTCAACCGGGGGAAAGAACTCGACCAGGCCGGCGCAGTTGAGGACTAGGCCCACGCGCCCGGCGAGTTCCCGCACCTGTTCGGGAGAGAGTCCCGCCAGGACCTCGGAGGCGTCTCCGGACAGGACATTCACGCGGCTCGCGACACGACTCCTGCCCTCCCGTTCGACCAGCGGACGCAACGGAGGGGAATCGAGCACCTCCCGGGCGAAGCGCTCGGCTGCCGACAAGCCGCCTCGCGGCCGCACCAGCACGTTGACCCGCCTCACCTGCGGGAACCGGTCCAGCAGGGTCGCGAGAATCACCTTGCCGAGAAACCCGTTCGCCCCGGTCAGCAGGATCTCGTTGTCTCGGAAAATGGGGGCGAGTCCCGGCAAGGCTCGAAATCTAAACCTATCGACGCAAGGGCGGCGTGTCAAGCATCGGCCATTGCTGGCCGTGCGCGGTCGGCTCAATGCTCCTACGTGGTTCCGACCAGGTCGTCCACCGGTGTCGCATAAAGGGCGGGCATCCCCTCGCGGTCGGTCACGAAGTAGAGCCATGAGCTGTCTTGCGAGAACGCGGGATCCGGGGCCGCAGCGAAGGGGTCCATCCGATCGGTTCCCGCGACCGGGTACGGCTCGAGGCTGCTGAGATGCTCGCAAAGGGTGAGCTCCCGGCGCATTCTCGGGAAGAGCACGTACAGGTTCGGCCCCGAGGGACGCATGCTGGCGCCCGCGATCGCGGAGCCGTCGAGATTCTCCTCGAACCAGCCGAAGGCCGAGCAGGGAGCCTCCTCTGCCTCTTCCCTGGTCTCGGGAACGAAGCTGCAGATGCTGGCCCTCCAGCCGTCTCCGTCCGGAAAGCGCACGTACCTGAGTCGAGACCCGTCAGTGACCCAGTACGCTCTCTCCAGTCGCTCCCTTCCTCGCGCCGGCCGCACGCTGGTCTTGCCGGAACCATCCAGCCCGACCAGCTGGAACCGCCGCCGGACCTGCTGCCAGGGGCCCTCTCGCGTGTAGAGCAGCTGTGACCTCCACGGGCGGAATCGCGGAGACGAGAGCCAGCGGCGCTCCTCTGCCGCGACCCAAGTGCGGCCCCGGGCGGTCGACTGCCTCCCGATTTCCACGACGCGCACGCGGCATCGCGGATCGCTGGAGAACTGCGACATCGCGTCGGGCCGCCAGTCCTCCTCTCGCATCTCGACCAGAGCGACGTATCGCTCGCTTCGGGAGATATCCATCTGCCCCGTGAGGATCCACCCGTCCGGACAGCTGTAGTGCGTCCTCCGGCCGCCCCCGTTCAGGTCGGCCTGGACGAGATCGCACCCCTGCAGGTAGTAGAAGCCACGGTCATTGCCGCGCAGGCAGGCCGCATACGGGTGGACGGCCTCCCCCTCCGTGACCTGGGTCAGGCGCCTGCGCTTCAATTCAAGGCGGTGGAGATGCCGCGTACCGCCATGCTCGGCCAGCAGCAGGAGGAACGAGTTGTCGCGAGCGACGAAGCGGTGGTTGTGGCCGGGCAGGTGGTGCAGGACCGAGAGATCGGTCAGGCGGTAGATCTCCCGCTCGGTGAGGTCGTCGAGAAACTTCTCGCGGGGGGCGCTAAGGCGCGTGCCCCTGCCAGTCCGCGCGTGCGCCGCCGACGAAGTCGCCGCGGCCAGGAACCAACGACGGCTGACGCGCCGCATCAACGGTCATGGTACCAGCAGGGGCCGCGATTCCGGAGAACGGTCAGGACTCCGGCCGGTCCCATTCGACCTGGTCGACGACCGCGATCACGGCAGCGTCGATCGGAGCGCGCGCGCGCTTGACCGCTGTCATCGCGGCCCAGCCGTCCAGGGTGAGGAGCACGGTATCGCCAGCCCCCGCGTCAAGCACGTCCACGGCCACGAACGGGACGCCTCGTTCCTCGCCGTCCGGGCCGACCTGCTGTACGAGCAGAAGCTTGACGGCTTCGTGAGTCGCGTGCTTGCGCGTCGCGACGACCTCTCCCAGGACCTTGCTGAGGATCACGGCGCCGCCCCGGAAACCGAGTCGACGATTCCCGTCACGCTCGCATCGGAAGGCACCGCCGGATCGAACGCGAGGCAGGCTTCGCGCCGTCCCGACCAGTACACGGTTTCACCCGCGCCCGCCCCGACGGCGTCGAGCGCGACGATCGGCGCGCCGATGTCGGACCCGTCGGATCCCAGCGGCTGGATAAGCAGCAGCTTCTGGCCCTCGAGCTGGGGGTCCTTGAGCGTCGCGCAGACGCTGCCCATGACGCGCGCCAATCGCATCATCCGTTCCCGGGCAGCAGGCTCACGTCGTCCACGATGCCGACAACGGCCGTGTCCACGGGAGTCTCCTTCATTCCGGACGCCATGCGGGCCGAGCTTCCCGAGACGCAGATCACCGTCTCGCGCGCTCCCGCACCGACAGTGTCGAGCGCGACGACGTAGTTATCCCGGGGCTTGCCGTTCGGAGCGACGTGCTGGAGGACCAGCAGCTTCTTGCCCTCGAGGCGCGGATCCTTGCGTGTGGCCACGACATTGCCCACGACTCTCGCGAGGATCATGGAGCGCGGCCCCTCAGTCCTGGTCCTTCTGGCAGGCCGTCCTATTCGGACGGCGAGATCGAGAAGATCGTGTCGAGATTGCCGTGCGGGCGCGGGATGACGTGGACGGAGATCAGCTCGCCCACGCGCCGGGCCGCGGCGGCACCAGCGTCGGTCGCGGCCTTGACCGCGGCGACATCGCCGCGCATCAGCACCGTGACGTAGCCGGACCCGATCTTTTCCCAGCCGACCAGCGTGACGTTGGCCGCCTTCACGGCGGCATCGGCAGACTCGACCAGCGAGACGAATCCGCGCGTTTCAATTAAGCCGAGGGCTTCGCCCATGAATCGATTATCCTCCTCTGGCCCGGATCGCTTCTTCCAGCAACTGGATCAGCTCGTTCCGGGTGACGTAGAAACCACCATTGTCGCCCATTCCGGCTCCCTGTGCAGCCATGCCGGAATCCTCGGCGACGACCGGACAGCCTGGGACGGGCGTGGCGTTGGACGCGACTCCGTAGCGGCCGCGCGACTCGAAGAGCTTGTCCACTTCGACGCGCGGCAGCGCGCGGGCTCCCCCCAGCATCTCGGCGACGAAGTTGATGCGGGCGAAGAGCTCGACCGTTTCCATGCGGAAATAGGCCTGCATGAGCTCCTTGCCGTAGCTGACGACGCCGTGGTTTCCGAGCAACAGCGCGTCGTACTTGGGGATTAGCGGCAGCAGCGGCTCGGTGAGCGCGTCGGTCCCGGGCAGTCCGTAGGCCGCCAGCGGGACGCAGCCCAGGCCGATCACCACTTCGGGCAGGAGCGCGGTGTCCAGCGCCCGGCCCGCCGCGGCGAAGCCGGTGGAGACCGGCGGGTGGGCATGCACGACCGAGTTGACGTCGTCCCGGAGCTCGTAGACCTTGAGGTGCATCTTGATCTCGGAAGTGCGCTCGAGGCGTCCGGAGATCTTCTCGCCGGCGTAGTCGACGATGATGATGTCGTCGACCTGCATCATGCCTTTCGACACCCCGGTCGGGGTGCACATGATGCGCTCGTCGTCCAGGCGGATCGAGATGTTGCCGTCGTTCGCCGCGACCCAGCCCTTGTCGAAAACCAGCTTTCCGACCCGGACGATTTCAGCGGCGTGCTCGCGCTCGGTCTTGACCATGCGGAACCCCTAGCGTAGCCGTTCCGTCGGAGGGGCGGCAACACGGCCGCGACCGCCAGAGCCCGGACCTCGATGCGATCCCGGGCAACCACGGCGGCGACCATCGGGAACTAGCGGGCAGGCGGGTGGCAGGCCACCTTGACGTACGGGAGCGTCATCCCGGGAGCTTGGACTCGCGGAGGGCTCGATCCGAGGAACCGTTGCCCCGCGAGCCGCGCTTGTTCTATGATTGGCACCGAGGGGAAACCACCACTAATGCCATCGACAGAAGACCGCATCCAGCAACTCGCGCAGGAACACTTGGATGTCACGCGCGCCTTGGATTTTGACGCCGCCTTCGGGGATTGCGATATTTCGTCCATGGATGCCGTCGCATTCATAAAGGTTCTCGGGAAGGAATTCGGTCGCGAAATCCCGCCCCAAGAATTCGCCAAACTCAAGACGCTCCGGGGCCTTGTGAACTTTCTCGAGTCAAACTCCGGGTAAGTTCCGCCTCGTTCGTTTCGATCCTGTACCCTTTTGGCGAGGCAGGAGCCTCGACGGGTAGAGGTGTGTCTCGGCCGGAGAACAACCTTCGGCAAGGCGCCGCACGTTCTGGCGAGGGTTCGCAGGTGATTCGGCTATGTTGCGAGCAGGCGGTAGCGCGGTCGCGCGGAATTGAGCACGATCATGGCCCCGGAAACCTATTGGGAAGTCCCCGCGCCGCTATCCGAGCTTGAGGTCCGCCTCGACGACGGGAGCGTGACGACCGTGCGCCGGCACGGGAATCCCGAGGGACTCAGGGTCGTGATGAGTCACGGCAACGGCCTCGCGATTGACCTCTACTATCCCTTCTGGTCGCTGCTCCGGGACGAATTCGATCTGTTCATCTACGACCTGAGAAATCACGGCTGGAATGCGGTCGGGCCCCGCCTCAGCCACAACGTTCCAACCTTGATCCGGGACCAGGACCTCGTTCTGGAGGCAATCGACCGCAATTTCGGGAAGCGGCCGAGGATCGGCATTTTCCACTCGGTATCAGCACTGACGACGCTCTTCTCGTCTGCCCAGGACGGCAGCTTCTCGGCCCTGGTCCTGTTCGACCCCCCGCTGTGCAAGCCTGGCGCCAGCCAAATCGAGTTCGACACGGCCGCGGAGCGCCTGGCTTCGCGCGTCCGCCAAAGGAGCCGCCACTTCCGGTCGGAGTCAGAGCTCGCGGAGATCCTTAGCTACATGCCGGCCTACACTCGCGTCATTCCCGGTGTCTGTGAGCTTGTGGCGAGCACGACGCTGAGGGAGTCCCCGAGCGGCCAAGGCTACGACCTGCGCTGCCCGCCCGAGTACGAGGCGCAGATCGTGGAGTACACAAGGAGCTTTTCCGTCCTCGCGGATCTCGACACGCTTTCGTGCCCTACAAAGGCCATCGGGGCCGACCCCACACTGCCTTCCGCATACCTGCCGACCTTCGACATGAGCCACATCTTGACTGTCGACTACGATTTCTTGCCGGAGACGACCCACCTGCTCCAACTGGAGAAACCGGCGGAGTGCGTGGCCTCGGTCCGCGAGTTTCTCGAGGGAGTCGGTCTGCTGTAGGTCCGGCACCGTCGGTTCGGGAGGCTCCCACACTGACCATTCACCGAGGGATCCGATTCGCTGCTGCCGGAACGGGAAAGTCGGGGCTCTCCCGCTCTTCGGATCGCCGTCCCACGAACATGCCGTGGGTGCACGTCAGACCAGTGATACCGAGATTGTCTGCTTGACAAGTGTAGTCAATAATGACAACGTACGGAACGCACCGCGATACTAGGCCGGTCGGTTGGGTCCGCGCGGCGCGCAAGGTCTTCGAGACGTTTCCTGTGATCGTGAGGGTCCGGATCAGTACGGCGCTGACGATCGCTGCTGAGGGTGGCAAGGCGGATATCGTGAAGCCGCTGCGAGGATTGGGTCCAGGGGTCATGTAGATCGCAGTGCGGTACCGGACCGATGCTTGGCGCGTTGTATACGCGATGGAAGGGAAGGGAAAGATCTGGGTGATCCACGCGTTCCGAAAAAAAACGAGAACGGGGATCAAGACGCCGAAGGCCGAGCTCGATCTGGTGAGACTCCGACTCGGTCGATTGAAGAGGGAGCTGCTGCCATGAATGAGAGTGATTTCGAACTGATAGAGGGAAGCGGCAATGTGTTTCGCGACCTCGACGATCCGCATGCAGATCTGAAACAGGCGAAGGCAATCCTCGCGGCACGAATCATTGCCGTACTGGAGGACCGTGAGATCTCGGTGAGAAAGGCCGCCGCGCTGACTCGCTTCGCCGCAGCGGACTTCTCGCGCATTCGCAACGCCGACCTAGGGCGCTTTACGTTGGATCGGCTAATGAGGATGCTCGCCGCCCTTGACAGCAGCTTGCGGGTCACGCTCCACGTCGACGCGAGGCATGTTGGGGACGCAATGATGACCAACCCCAGCTAACGCTGTTCCCGGGGCTTGACGGGAACCGTCGCCGCAGTCGAGGACCACCTTCGGGATACAGGGCTTCGGTCGGCAGTGGGGCGCATCACTGTGTCGGGTCTGATGAAGTTCGCCGGCGGTCACTGAACCAGTAGCGACTGCGCTGGAACGGATAGCTCGGCAGTGGGATCCGGGACCGGCTCTCTCCAGCAAACAGCCCGTCAAAGCGGATCGAGAGCCCTGCCTCGTACGCTCGGGCAACCGCCATGGGGAATCCTCCTTCGTTCTGTCCCGTTGACTTGTCGACCGGCGGGAGGGTAAGGCTCGCAAAAACGAGCGGGGAACCGACACCTTCGCCATCAGCGGCAGGCCAGGCCCGGGCCAGCGCCGGTCCGAAATCGGGCTGCGGGCCGATCTCGATCAAGAGGTCGACTCCCATCTCGGCGAGTGTCCTCGCGAATCGTTCGGGAGGCGCGGTCTCCTGCGCCTGCAGGCGCCAGTACCCGGCGTCGAGCACCTCGCTCGATCCAACCGCGCGGCCTGTCACGCCGCTGACCAAGCTGAGCGATGGCGGAGAGAAGGTGACGTCTCTCAGTGCCGATTCCAGACCGTCCCGCGATGCGATGCGCAATCCCTGCTCCAAATCGAACACTCCCGCCGCCTGTGCGGCCGCAAGCTCGCCGAGTCCGTGCCCGACCGCCACGCCCGGCCGCACTCCGCAGGCCGACCATAGCGCAGCAAGCGCGCACTCCAGGGCATACAGGGCCGGTCGGGTCCACGCGGGGTCGTCCAGGTCGCCAGCCGCGCCGGACCGACCGAACATCACGTCCAGCAGCGACGAGCCCCGTTGTCCCCGCATAGCCGCGTCGCAGCGGTCCAGGATGGCCCGGACGACCGGCTCGCTCTCGTAGAGTTCCTCGCCCATGCCGACCCATTGACTGCCATCCTGGGAGTAGGCGAATGCTGCTTTCGTTACTGGCCGAGGCTCCGATACTCCGTCCGACTCCGCCAGCGCTCGCAGCTCTTGCCGCAATGACGCGACGTCTTCGAACACCACGCCCGAGCGACGGGCGAAATGACTCCGACCCACAGCCGCTGTCCAAGCCATGTCCGAGAGCAGCGGCTCCGCGGCGATGCTCCCCGGGGAGAGCTTCCCGTCGCGTTCGTCGAGCCAGGCGACGTAGCGCCCCGCCAATGCGCGAAGCGCATCGTCGGATTTGCCCGAGAGCGGCAGCAACCGAGCCCGTCGCGGGAGCAGATCCTCGAACGTCGGCGACTCCACGGTCGACTCCGGCAGGGGGCCGGGGACAACTTGCGCCGAGCCCGACGGGGAACGCCACTCGGCTTCCGCGGGAGGAGCAGCGTCCAGGGCGCCGTATCCCTCCACTACGAGGTGCGCGTTCGTCCCCGACAGGGCGAAGGCACTGATTCCTGCCCGCGGCGGACGGCCCGGATCGAGCGGCCAGTCGATCGCTTCCGAGGCTATCCGCACCGGTACGTCCTCCCAGTCGATGTGCGGATTCGGGTTCTCGAAATGCAGGTGCCTCGGGATGACGCCATGCTTCATCGCCAGCATGACCTTGATCAGTCCGGCAATCCCCGCCGCCGGCTCCAGGTGGCCGATGTTGGTCTTCACCGTGCCAATCAGCAGCGGGCGGTTCGCGTCACGCCCCTGGCCGTACACCGAGGCCACCGCGCGAACTTCGATGGGATCGCCCAATTGCGATCCCGTCGCATGCGCCTCGAGGTAATCCACCTCCGACGGGGGAATTCCGGCCCGGGAGAGCGCCTCCTCGAGCACCTGCTGCTGAGCCGTGCCGTTCGGCACTGTCAGTCCCGCACTCGCCCCGTTCTGGTTCACCGCCGATCCCCGGATCACACCCCAGATCGGGTCGCCGTCTGCCTCGGCATCACTCAGCCGCTTGAGGACCACCATCCCGCAGCCTTCGCCTCGTACAAACCCGTCTGCGGCCTCATCGAAGGTCCTGCACAACCCGCTCGACGACAACATCCCGTACTCCGCCATGAATTGCGTGATCGAGGGGGAGAGGACTGCGTGCACGCCCCCGGCCAGAACCAGGTCCGCCTCGCCTTGCCGGAGAGCCGCGATCGCTTGGTGGACCGCTACCAGCGATGACGCACACGTCGCGTCCACCGGCACTGCCGGGCCCATCAGACCCAGAGCGAAGGCGATCCGTCCAATGGCGACGCTTCCGGCCGTACCGAGGTAGCTGTCATCCTGGCCGCGGGCTGCGATCAAGTCCCGGTACTCGCTGCCTCCGCCCAGGCCTGCGTACACGCCGGCACGGCTGCCCTTGAGGAGGTCGGGATCGATTCCTGCATCTTCGAGCGCCTGCCAGCTCGTTTCCAGCAGCATCCTCTGGCGCGGGTCCATCATCCTCGCCTCGATCGTCCTGATGCCGAAGAATCTCGCGTCGAATCGGTCGAGCCCCTCGACGAATCCTCCTCGCCGGTAGATGGCGTCCTCGGCGGCTGGGTCTCCCGCAACGCCGTTCCAGGGGCCGGAGTCGCGCCGCCCGTCGGACACCGCGTCGCTGCCCGATTCGAGCTGACGCCAGAATGCCGCGAGGTCCGGCGCGCCTGGGAGCCGGCACGCCATGCCCACGATCGCAATCTGATCGTCCTCGCCCCGCGCCGTCGGCTGCCTCTCCGGCTCGGGCGGCGCCTGCGGGGCCGGTGCGGCCTCGATCCCGCCTAGCTCCTCCGTTAGGTGGCGGGCCAGCACGGCGATCGCAGGAAAGTCGAACACCACCGTGTTCGACGCCACGTACTCGTCGGCGAACGCACGGTTCAACCGATTCCGGAGCTCCACGGCCATCAGCGAGTCCATCCCCAGGTCGAAGAATCCGACCGTGGGCGACGGCGCGCTCCGCAGCCGAAGCACCGCTTGCAGTTCCTGTTGCAGGAATGACACGAGCAGACTTTCGCGCTCGGCTGCGGGCGTCTGCCGCAACTGGGATATCAGGTCGTCCGCCAGGGCGGGCGACTCAGCTTCCTCCTCGGGTGTCGCCGAGAGCAGATCCTCCAGCAGAGGCGGGCGATCCTCGACGGCTTCCTGGAATACCGACCAGTCCATCGACATCACGGCCGAGTGCGTGACGTCCTGGCGGACGAGCCTGTCCAGGGCCTTAAGGCCCTGCTGGGGGGTAAACCAGCGGCCGCCCAGTGCGGCCCGCTGCCGTTCGATTCGCTCCCGTTGCTCGGCCGCTTCGCCGATCTCCGACCAAGCCCCCCAGGCGATGGCCTGTCCCGGAAGGCCCAGCGAGCGGCGGTGTGCGGCGAGCTGGTCCAGGAACGCGTTGGCCGCGGCGTGGTTCGCCTGGCCCGGATTGCCCATGACTCCGACACGGCTTGAAAAGAGTATGAATAGATCCAGGTCCCGCCCCGCTGTCGCGCGGTGCAGGTGCCAACCGCCCAGCACCTTAGGCCACAAGACCTGCTCGAAACGCTCCCAGGTCTGGTTCCCCAGCGCACCGTCCGACAACACCCCCACGCTGTGAATCACACCGCCGAGCGATGGCAGGTCCCGGTCGATCCTTGCCAGCATCTCGTCCACGGCGGCGGAGTCCGACACATCCGCGAGTTCCACCCGCACCTCCACTCCCCGCGCCCGCAGCGCGTCGATCGCCTCCTGGGCTTCGGGATCCGGCGGGCGCCTTCCGTTGAGCACGATCGCCCCCGCACCGCGGTCGGCCAGCCAGCCGGCCACGGCGCACCCGATCCCACCCAGGCCGCCGGTCACCAGGTAGCTGCGGTCCTGGCGCAACCGACCCCCTGCGAGCGGTGGGGTCGTTACGACGATCTTCCCGAGGTGGCGAGCCGATCGCATGAACCTCAGCGCAGCCCCCGCTTCGGCGAGCGGCCACCTGCTGTGGACGATCGGTTCCAGTTCTCCGGCTGCGAGGCGCTCCATCACGCCCCGGAGGACCCGTCCGACCCAGGCCGGCTCGGTTTTCTTCAAGACATCCAGTTCCAGGATGGAGTAGCCCACGTCCGGACGCACCGACGCCATTTCCTCCGGGGTCAGGATGTCCCGCCTGGCCAGTTCCACGAACCGCCCGCCTTGTGCCAGGCACGACAGACTGGTCTCGATGAAGCCTTCGCCTGTCAGGCTGTTCAGGACCACGTCGACCCCTGCGCCGGCCGTGGCCTCGAGGATTTCCTCCCCGAACTTCGTCTGGCGGCTGTCGAACACGTGCGGGACGCCCCGCGAGCGGAGATACTCCTGCTTCGGAGCGCTCGCCGTCGCGAACACTTCCGCCCCCGCGGCCTGCGCCAGCTGGATGGCCGCAAGGCCGACTCCGCCAGCGCCGGCGTGAATCAGCACTCGTTCGCCGGCCTCCAGCCCGGACAGTTCGTAGGACAGTGCCGCTGAAACGAACGCGCTCGGCACCGTGGCGAGATCCGTGACGGAGATTCCCGCCGGGGCGGGCGCCACCAGCTCCTCCCGGGTGACCATTTCCGCCGCGAACGCGCCGAATCCCAGGCCAACCACGTGATCGCCGATCGCGACGGTTGACACCTCGGCTCCCGCGTCGACCACATGGCCGCACATCTCGCGGCCCAAGTCCCCTTCTTCAATGAAGCCGAGCGACCGGAACACGTCCCAGAAGTTGAGCCCCGCAGCCTCGACGGCGACGCGAACTTCCTTCGGCTCCAGAGAACGCGCCGGAAGGGGCTTGACGCAAGGTCTCTCAAACACGCCGGCCGGGTCGGGGGCCAGTACCCACGACGAGTCGTCCGGCAGATCGAGCCGTTCTGCCCCTGCACCGGCCCGGACCAAGCGAGCAACCTGACGGCGCCCCAGGCGGTAGGCGATGTGATTCTCGAGGTCCGGATTCAACAGTTCATTGACGAGGTCCGGTGCGGGCGCCGTCGTTGCGGGATCAAGATCGATCATTCTTGGCTGCAGGTACGCCGCTTCGCGGGCCACGGCCTTTCCGAAACCCCACAGCGTCGCGCCGACAAGTGCCCCGGTGTACTCCCTCTCGAGCACCTGCGCGCCCCGGGTCAGAAACCAGATGCCCTTCTCGGGAGTCGATGCGTGCTGTGCCACTGCCTGCGTCAGCGCCAATGCGCTTGCCACCACTCGTCTGGAGTCCCGGGCGATTTCTTCGGTCATCGCATTCGCGCCGTGGCCGTCCATGGCCACGAGGTGCGCGACGCCGACCAGAGGCGCCTGCTCCGGAAGACCCTCCAGCAGGGATTGCCACGCCTCGCGCCGCTCCATCTCGACGGTTTTCCGGACGATTCCGGGTGGGTCCTCTGCGGAACTCCCTCCGTGCCGGGGCTCCGGGCCCGCCAGGACGACTGTCTGGTTGCACCCGGCCAGCTGCGCTGCCAGTTCCTCGGCCGCGCCGCCGCGATCCGCCGCAAGTACCCATACACCCGGACGCTGGGTCACCTCGACCGGACCCCGCGCCACGATCACTCCCTTGTCAGGGATTCCTTCCGAGTCGGACGCGTCCAGTCCCAGGACTTCCGCCTCGCCGAAACCCGCGTCGCCAAGCGCGCGTCGCCAAACAGCGGGGCTAGCCAGTGCATGGTGGGGGCGGTAGTCATCCGCAAACCGCCACCAGCCGTCCAACTGTCCGAATGTCAGGTCCATCCAGCCAAGTCCGCTCAGGTTCTCGAGCGCGACAAGCTGCCCCGATGGCGCGAGAAGCTCCCGACAGTTCGCAAGAGTCTCTTGCAGGAACCGCGTCGCGTGCAGCACATTCGAGGCAATCAGCAAGTCATAGCCGTGGGCCTCGAAGCCTTGGGCGATCGGATCCCTCTCGATATCCAACGGGCAATACTCGATCGACGCTTCGGCGCCTCCGAAGCGAGCTTCCGCTTCCGAGAAGAAGCCCGCGGAGATATCGGTGTACATGTAATCGAACCGTCCTTCCGGAAGTTCCGGAAGAAGGGCGGCGGTCGCCGACCCCGTGCCCGCACCGACTTCGATCACCCTCAGGCGTCGTCCGTCGGGTAACCCGGCAAGGAGCGCCTGAACGGTTTCCCGCAGTATCCTGTTTGCCGCGCGCGCCACCGGGGCCTTGAGATACAGGTCTCCCGGGGTCGGCGCCCCGCTGCTGAACAGCAGCGTCAGGGCATCCGCTTCACCGCGAAGCACATCCGCCAAAGCGCCACCGCACCGCTGAAACAGTCCGATCTCGGTCAAGCCGTGGGAGTACAGCTCAGCCATGCGCGTGCCGACTGCTTCGGGATCCCGCGGCATCTCGTTCGGAAGCGGATCCCCGGGCACGAGCCTCACGACGAAACCGCCGTCCACTTCCTCGAGCACCCCGGACTTGGCCAGCATTTCAAGCATCCGGCGGAAGAGACGTTTGTGATCCGCGATGACTCCCAGGCTTTGCCGCAGGGCATCGGGGTCAACGATTTCGCCCTTCCTGCGCTGCCAGCCCAGCTTTTCCAGGGTCGCGAGGGAGCGTGAGCGCGACCACCACTCCAAGTCCGCCAGCAGCGCGCCCCGGTCCTCGGGCCGGACCCCTTCCTCGGCCAGGTAGTCGGAGAGCAGCCCACTGCGGGCTGCCACGGCGGAGGGGGAGGGCAGGAAGTCCGCGGGCAGGATCCCCGGCGCAAGGGAACTGTCGCGCCAGGCGACCTCGTACAGCAGATCCTTGACCCCTTCGACCGCGGCAAGCAGTGCCGACCGCGTTGCGCGCTTCACCGTGTATCCGCTCAAGCCGCCAAGCTGGACCCCGTTGGCATCGTAGATCCGCAACTCGCCGGTCAGTACCTCCGCGGGATCGCCGGTTTCGCCGCTGCCCCGGGGGGCCTCGGTCATGCGAACGTGGCAGACCGTTCGGTCCGGTAGCTTCGCTGTCAGCCACATCCGTTCCCAGCCGAAAGGCAGGTAGGTGGTTCCATCCTCGACTCCGCCCGGATTGCGTGCTGCGGCCACGACCTGGAAGCAACCGTCCAGCAGGAGCGGGTGTATGTCCAGGCCGTTGCGGCCCAAGCCAGCGGGCAACGAAATCTCGCCCAGCGCCTCGCCAGGCCGCGACCAGACCCTTCCGAGCGTCCGGAAGAGAGGGCCCAGATCGATTCCGGTGCCAGCCCGCGCGCGGTAGTAGGACGCCACGTCCACCGGCTCGAGACTGGCCTGCAGGCTTTCCAGGTCGACGTTTCCGCTGGCCTGTGGCTTGGGGGCGTCCGGTGACACGTGACCTTCCACGTGCACCGTCCATCCCTCGTCAGCTCCCTTGCTGCATACCTGGACAAGACGCGAACTGGACTGCCCGGCAGGTTCGAGCACGACCTGGACCGTCCGGCTCCTTTGACTCTCACTGTCCTTGGAGTCCTCTGCCGGGAAGATCAGCGCGTTGTGCAGCTGCACGTCCTCCGCAACCACCGATCCGCCTCCTTCGGCAAGGCACGCCGTTGCGGCCATGGAGCCGTAGAGCGCGCCCGGCGCAATGACCCTCCCGAACACGCGGTGGTCGCTCAGCCATTCCGGGTCTGAGGGGGAGACTTCGATCTCGAACGTGACTTCCCCGCTGGCGGATTCGTGCCGGATGCCCAGCAACGGGTGACCGCCGATCGGGCGCCGCTGTTTCGCTGCCTCCAGCCAGTAGCGTTCGCGTTGGAACGGATAGCCTGGCACCGAGATGCGGCGTCGCGCCTCCCCGGCGAAGAGCCCCTCGAAGCGAATGGGGAGGCCGGCCTGAAACGCTTCGGCTACGGCCTGAACGAAACGGGCTTCTTGTGGCGACTCTTGTGCACCGTCGGGTGGCGGGCTGAGGCTCGACAGTACGGCCGGCGCCGGTGTCTGCTCCGTTTCCGGCCAGGCCGAGATCGCCATCGTGGCCAGGACCGGGCGCGGGCCAATCTCCACCAAGACATCCACCCCGAGTTCCGCCAGCGTCCTGACACCGCTGGCAAACGCCACAGCCTCGCGGGCGTGCTGCCGCCAGTAGCGTCCGTCCAGAGCCTGGCCAGGCTCGACGGCCCGTCCGGTCAGGTTGCTGACCACGGTCAGGGAGGGAGCATCGAAGGCCACGTCACCCAGGGAGGCTTCCAGCGCATCCAGTGCCGGCTCCACCAGGGCGCTGTGGAAAGCGCGGGTCGTGTTCAGTCGTCTTGTTCGGATACCGTCCGATGCGAATCGCCTCGAGATGGCCTCGATCGCTGCGACCTGGCCGCTGACCACCTGGTGGGTGCCGTTGTCCGCCGACACGCTCAGCTCGATGCCGGCAAGCGACGCGTTCAGCTCTCCGACCGTCGACGCCACCCGAGGCGGCGGGGCAAAGACCGCCACCATTCCGCCCGGTTCGGTTTCCGAGAGCAGGATGCCCCGCGTTGCGGCAAACCGCATGCCGTCCTCCAGGCTGTACACTCCTGCCGCTTGTGCCGCTGCCAGTTCCCCGACGCTGTGACCTACCACCACGTCCGGGCGGACCCCGACGCTCGACCAGACAGCCGTGAGCGCGCACTCCAGGGCGTAGAGGGCCGGCTGCTCCCATGCGGTGTCGCCCAGATCGCCCTCCCCGAGTCCGAACATCACGTCAAGCAGCGAGGTGCCCCGTTCGGCTCGAAACACCTCCTCGCAACGGTCCAGGACCGCTCGGGCAACGGGTTCGCTTTCGTAGAGCGCCTTCCCCATCCCGGCCCACTGGCTGCCCTGTCCGGTATAGGCGAATGCAACCTTTCTTGCCGTTCGGGGACCCTCGTCCCGGCGCGCTTCCGAGAGCGCGCCAAGCCGCTCCGCCAACGATCCGGCATCGTGGAAGACGACCCCCGCGCGGTGATCGAAATGGCTCCTCCCCACACCGGCCGTCCACGCCATGTCCGAGAGCAGCGGTTCCGCCGCGGCGCCGCCGGAAGCAAGCTCGTCGCCGTGCTCCTCCAGCCAGGAGAGATAGCGCTTCGCCACATCCCGGAGCGCTGTCTCCGATTTGCCGGACAGTGGCAGCAAGCGGGCCTCGCGCCGCCGGATCCCTTGCTCCGCCAGCGACAGGACAGTTGCAGCCGCCGGCAGGGAAGCCGCTACCTGCCGGGCCGGGCCCGCGACCTGCGGCTCGCCGCGGCCCTCCCCGTCCGGCGCGACGTACTCCTCCACCACAAGGTGGACGTTTGTCCCGGATATCCCGAAGGAATTCACTCCCGCGCGTCGAGGACGTCCGCCACGCTGGGGCAAGTCCATCCGGGACGCGGTCACGTGCAACGGCATGCGGTCCCAGTCCAGGCTGGGGTTGGGATTCCGGAAATGCAGATGCTTCGGAATCACGCCGCGCTGCATCACCAGCACCGCCTTGATCAGGCCGGCGATCCCGGCGGCCGACTCGAGGTGGCCGACGTTGGTTTTCACGGAACCAACAAGAAGCGGGCTGTCGGCGTCGCGTCCCCTGCAGTAGACAGCCGAAACGGCGTCGAGCTCGATCGGATCGCCGACGGCCGTTCCTGTTCCGTGCGCCTCCAGGTAATCCACTTCGGACGCGGGCACCCCTGCGTGCGAAAGCGCCGCCTCAATGACCTGTTCCAGAGCGGGTGTGTGCGGTACCGTCAGCCCGACGCTGGCCCCTCCGTGATTCACCGCCGAACCGCGAATGACCCCCCAGATCCGATCGCCGTCCGCCTCGGCCTCCTTCAGGCGCTTCAGGACAACGACCCCGCAGCCCTCGCCGCGCACGTAGCCGTTGGCTGACGCATCGAATGCCTTGCACTGCCCGTCGGGGGACAGCATCATCGAATCGGCGCGGAGTTCGAAAATACGACCGTTCAGGATGGCCTGGACGCCGCCGGCGATTGCGAGGTCGGCCTTGTGTTGCTGCAGGTCCGCGACTGCGTCGTGCACCGATACGAGGGACGACGCGCAGGCGGCGTCCACGGCCTTCGCCGGCCCCATGAGGCCCAGCACGAAAGAGACCCGTCCGCTGGTGCCGTTCAGGTTGGTGCCGCTCAGAGCGTAGAGGCATTCGGCAGCCTCCGCGGGCTTGCTGGACTCGACAACCAGCATCCGGTACTCGTCGTTGCTGATTCCGGTGTAGACGCCGGTGCGGCTGCCCTTCAGCCGGTCCGGATCGATGCCCGCATCCTCAAGGGCCTGCCAGCTGGTCTCCAGCATCATCCGCTGCTGCGGATCCAGCAACTGGGCCTCGACCGGAGAGATTCGAAAGAAACCCGCGTCGAACTGCTCGATTCCCTCGACATAGGCACAGAACCGGCAAGCTCCGCCCGGATTCGCGGCATTCGAGAACAGTTCGTCCACGCGCTCGACGCCCGAACCGGAAGCCGCCTCGGTGACCGTGTTCCGGCCGGATTCAAGCACATGCCAGAAGTCCGGAATGCTGGGCGCCCCGGGGAACCGGCACGCCATGCCCACGACGGCGATCGCCTCGCCGGGGGCCGGAACTTCAGATGTCCGGGGATGCGCTTCGGCAGATTCCGCGTCGCCCGCGGGAGGATAGTCAGTAATTCTTGTCAACTATCAATCCTTTCCTTACAGGAAAATAAAGGCACATTATCCCGCTTTCCGAAGCACGGGTGCCGAAGCTCCCGCGATGATGTCGCGGGAGCGGCAGACAGTTTGGGGGCTGCCGCACCAATCGACGCCACTGGAACCGGCAGCGGCCCAGCAGGATCCTGCCCGGGAGGCTACGCGATCAGGGCCTCAATTACCCGCCCGTGCACATCTGTCAGCCGCCGATCGATGCCGTTGTGGTAGAAGGTCAGCCGCTCGTGGTCCAGGCCCAGCAGGTGGAGTGCTGTGGCGTGGAGGTCGTAGATGGTCACAGGGCTCTCGGCCGGCTTGTAGCCCAGTTCGTCAGACGCGCCGTAGGACAGGCCGGGAACCAGCCCGCCTCCGGCCATCCAGCACGTGAAGCAGCTTGGATGGTGGTCCCGTCCGGCGGTCTCACCCGTCCCCTGGGAAACCGGTGTCCGCCCGAACTCGGTGACACCCATTACCAGGGTGTCTTCGAGCAGTCCCCGGCTGCGCAGGTCTTCCAGCAGGCCCGCGACCGGCCGATCGTATTCGCGCGCCATCTTCCCGTGGTTCGTCACCAGGCTCGAGTGGGCGTCCCAGTCCTTCCCCGAGCCGCCGTGGTAGATCTGCACGAAGCGCACACCGCGCTCGACAAGGCGCCGCGCGAGCAAGCAGTTCCTGGCCAGGTCGGCGGTCTCGTCTTCTCCATGGCCGTATAGCTTGCGGGTCGCCTCCGACTCGCGGCCCAGATCGGTGATTTCGGGAACGCTGACCTGCATCCGGGCGGCGACCTCGTAGCTGCGGACTCTCGCTTCCAGGCTGGAGTCGCCCGGATGGGCGCGGGCATAGGCCCGATTCATGTCCTGCAGCCAGGATGCCGCCTCGGCGCGGCCTTCCGGCGCGACCCCGTCCGGCAGGGCCAGGTCCGGGACCGGGTGACCGTCACCGTGCGTCCGAAAGGCCGTTCCCTGCACGGTCGCGGGGAGGAATCCGTTCGTCCACTGAGCGGACCCGCCCCACGGGTGACTGTGCGGGTCCGGCAACACAACGAACGCCGGCAGGTCCTCGTTCTCCGACCCGAGCGCGTAAGTCACCCACGACCCCATCGCGGGGAAGCCCGTCAGGATGAACCCGGTATTCATCTGCGCGACCGCGGGCATGTGGTTGGCGCTCTTCGAGACCATGCTCCGGATGACCGTGAGCTTGTCGGCCTGCGACCCCATGGCGGGCAGCAGCCCGCTCACCCACTGCCCGCTCTCGCCGTGCTGGCGGAAGGGCCACCCAGGGCCCCGCAGGTTCCCTCCTTGCCCGAAAAACGTCGGCATCGAGTACGGTGTGCCGTCCCTGCGGACGAGGTCAGGCTTGAAATCGAACGTGTCGAGGTGGCTCATTCCGCCGACAGCGAAGATCTGGATCACTCGCTTCGCGCGCGGCGTAAGGTGCCGGGCGCCCTCGGGTCCTGCCGCAGGCGTGCCGAGCGCTTCGCGGGGCAGCATCGAGGCAAGGGCCAGCCACCCGAAACCACCCGCGGCGTCGAGGAGCAATTGCCTTCTGGAGCGTCTAGCGGACATACAGGAACTCGCTTGTGTTGAACAGGCCCCAGCAGAGGGTCTCGAGACCGCCTCGCTCGGCCAGGCTTCGGCTGGCAGCCAGTTCCGGCTCCCTAGGAGACCGGCCCAGGGCCAGTTCGAAGGCCCGCTGGACCTGGCCGTCCAGTCCGCGGACCTCACGCTGGAGGCGTTCGGCCAGCCCCCTCGCCCGCTTCTGGACGAAGGCGTTGTTCATGAGGCTCAGCGCCTGCAGGGCAGTGGTCGTGGAGCGCCGCTTGGGCGTTTTCGTCGAGGGCAGCGGGCAATCGAGCGCCTCCAGCATCGGATCCCCGCCGGTGATGATGTTCATTCGGTAAACGGTCCGCCTGCGCAGAGCGGAGGAGTCGTCGTCGGTGAGGATGTAGTTGCGCAGGCTCCCCCGCGCCTCGCCGAACCGGAACGGTCGGAAGCTCGGGCCGTGGAGTGCGCGGTTGAGATCGCCGCTCACGGCGAGCATGGCATCCCGCACCTCCTCGCCGTCGAGACGCCGCGTCGGGAACTGCCAGAGAAGCTGGTTGCCCGCATCGGTCGAGGCGGCCGCCTCGTCGAATCGCGAGGCCTGGCGGTACGTCCGGGACATAAGGATGCGCTTGTGGAGTGCCTTCAGGCTCCAGCCGCTTCGCACGAGATCGGACGCGAGCCAGTCGAGAAGCTCGGGGTGGCTGGGCTGGCCTCCGTTGTAGCCGAAGTCGCTGGGGTTCGCGACGAAGCCCTGGCCGAAATGCCCCTGCCAGAGCCGGTTGGCGATGACTCGAGAGAACAGAGGGTTGGCATCGTTCGCGATCCATTCCGCCATGGCCCGCCGACGATCGCCTTCCGGAGCCCCCTCTGCGAGGCCGAACTCCGCAGGCAATCCACCTACGCATGCCAGGCCGCCCGGAGTGACGACTTTGCCGGGCTGGTTCACGGCGCCGCGAATGAGGACATGCGTCGGCCCGCTCGGGCGAATGGTTGCGCCATGCACCAGCTGCGGATCCGGCAAGGCCGAGATCTGTTCGCGCAGACTGAGGCGTTCCTGCTCGAGGGTCGCGATCCGGTCGCGTTGATCTGGCGGCATCCGATCCCGGAGGTCCAGGGGGGCCAGGTCCTGGATGCCGGTCCTGTACGAGGTCGCGATTTCGTCGGCCGAGAGCGCCGCGTCGTAGAGACGCGCCTCCGCCACGTGCAGATGCTCGCTGGCCGGGAACCGGACCAGCGCGTCGCCCGCCCGGTACACCTGCAGCCTGCCTGCCGGAATCCCTGCATCCGGCCTGTAGGGCATGCCGTGTGGCGCTCCGTTGTGGAAGACCGCGATCGTACCGTCTTCGGCATACGACACCGCGACATGCACCCGATCGCCGGGCGCGAGATCCCCCGCGGTCCCGCCGGTGTCCTCCGAGCGGAATCTCCCGACGGAGGTGTTCTCCCAGCGCGGACTGTCTCCCGCCACGTAGTGGATTCCGTCGACCGAGGCGCCGCGAAAGCCGCTGAGGCCCCGGATTTCCATCACGGTTGCCGACTTGTCCGGCACGGAGACCACGTTCAGCCAGGCCTCGAGCGTCTTCGCCCGAATGTCGACCGCCAGCATCCGACTCACTCCGTAGGCCGTGTTGCTCGCGGGATTGTCCTGGTCACCGGCGCTTTCGCCCGCCTCGGGGTCTTCAGGCGGATCGAGCCCGAGTGCGCCCCCAGCGATTCGAACCGTCGGGAGAAGCCGCAGATGCAAGGGAGAATGGTCCGCCCGGCCGTCCGTATCGAAGGTCCAGCGCGCAAAGGGGCGCCGAGTATTCCGGCGCGGCTCAGGAGGCCTTGCGTCACGGTAGAGCTCGCCAAGTTCCGCCTCGACCTCCTCGATCTGATGCTCGATTTCCGAAACCTTTGCTTGGCGAGCGCCCTCCTCCTCCCGCGTCAGCAACGCGCGGCCGTGCGGGAACAGCGAGTCCAGGCCCGCCTCCGGCACCGGACGGGTCGGCGGCCAGACGGCCTCGAAGGCGGCCTTCATCCGGTAGTACTCCTCCTGGGCGATCGGGTCGAATTTGTGGTCGTGGCAGCGGGCGCAGTTCACCGTGAGCCCGAGGAACGTCTGGGTGACTGTTCCCAGCATCTCCTCGAGCTGGTCCTCGCGGATCAGCTTCCGCTCGTCCGCAAGTGCGGAGGTCAGCCCGACGGCGTCGACCGGTCCCAGCGTCAGCATGGTCGTCGCGATCACACCGTCGCGCGTGGCCGGATTGGTGACATCCCCGGCGATCTGCTCGCGGGCGAAACGCAGGTAGGGCTTGTCGTCGTTGAAGCTGCGGATCACGTAGTCGCGGTACGGCCAGGCATAGTCCCGCGGAAGGTCGCGCTCGAAGCCCTCGCTCTCGGCGAAACGCACGAGGTCCAGCCAGTGCCGCGCCCAGCGCTCCCCGTACTGCGGGGATGCGAGCAGGCGGTCGACCACTCGCTCGTACGCGTCCTGGGACTCGTCTGCCAGAAACGAGTCCACTTCGTCCGGCTCCGGAGGGAGGCCGGTCAGGGAGAAGGTCACTCGCCGGATGAGGTCGCGCCGGGCAGCATCGGGTGCCGGGCGCAGCGCGGCAGCATCGAGCGCCGAGAATACCCACCGGTCGATGGGGGAGCCGCGCCATCCTGGCGGGGCCGGCTCGGCTGCGGGCGGCTCGTGGCGGACGAGGGGTTGCAACGACCACCAGTCCCGGCCCGCCCGGCGCTCGGCAAGGGTGTCCTCCCACGGAGCGCCGCCGGCGATCCAGGCGCGCAGCGCCTCCTTGTCGCTGCCGGACAGGGGCGCTCCCGGAGGCATCTCATCGGCGATCACGCGCGCCAGCAGCAGGCTGGCTGACGGATCGGAAGGCGTGAGCGCGGGACCTCGGGTCCCACCTGCAAGCGCGGAGTGCTTCGACGAGAGGTCCAAGCCGCCCATCTGCTGCGTGGCCCCGTGGCACTGCAGGCAGCGACGCTGGAGGACTTCGCTTCCCGGAGGGACCCCAGCGGGCTCGGCGGCATCAAGTGCAATGCCGCCGACCAGTGCCATGACCGCTAGGGCGTGACGCAAGGTCAGACTCCGCCTGAAACCCATCCGGTCCGGGCAGCAACGGCATCGGAACCCGTTCCCGACGGCCCGTCCGGGATCTGCTGCCGCAAGCTTAGCGCGGAACTGCGCGAACCGCAATTGCCGGGCGTTCCGGATTCCGGCCCGCTCGGGTCGACCGAGCCGGCCATTTGCGTGACACCCTGGCACGCATTTGCGCAACGCCGTCGAGCCGAGGCCATACCGGCTGGGCCTTGCCGGGCAAGGAGCTGCGGCGTTCGGCACGGGCTCTCGCCCTGCCATGCTCCCGGCGATGATCCGCTTTCAAGTCTCCCTGTCCCGGAACCGGGCTGCCATTCCGCTTCGCCGCGCGTTGCCGCTCTGCCTGCTCGCGATTGCGCCGCTGCCGGCCTGGACGCCGGGCGAGCTGGCGTACGAGGTGGTCGAGGGGTGGGGCCAATTTCCGGAAGACCACGAGCCCGGCGCGGGCATGGCTGTTGCCTCGGACGCCCAAGGTGCCGTCTGGTTCTACAACCGCGGGTCTCATCCGGTTGTCCAGTTCAATAGCGACGGTAACCTCTTGCAGGCGTGGAAGGAGAACAAGGAGCGCTCGCTGCACCAGACGGCGGCGCACGGGATGGCAATCGGCCCGGACGGCGCCATCTACGCGGCGGAGACGGTAAACCAGCGCATCCAGAAGTTCGTTCCGGTTAACTGACAGCCCGGGCCTGCGTTCAAACTTGGCGCGCAGGCCACGTGCTGTGCGATTCGGGCCGTGCCTGGTGTTGCCGCCGACGGCCTTCCATGCTGTCGCGTCCCGTTCTCCGCCGGCGATGGTATCTTACTTGGTGACGTGACCCGAATACCCGCCATCGCGCTCGCCTTGGGCGTGACTGTTGCGCCAGCCTTCGCTCAATCTGCAGACTTCGAGCCGAAGAGGCTAGCGAACGGCAACCCGGACCTGAACGGGATCTGGCAGGCCATCGGATCTGCCCACTACGACGTGGAACGCCATATGGCCAGACCCTCGATGATGCTTCGGGACGGGCCGCACGGTCCACTGCCCGCAGTGCCTGTGCTCGCGCTGGGCGCGGTCGGTTCCGTTCCGGGCGGCATGGGCATCGTCGAGGGAGGCAAGATCCCCTACACGGACGAAGCCGCGGCGAAGCGGGAGGAGAACCGTGCGCACTGGGTCGAGCGCGACCCGGAGGTCAAGTGCTACCTGCCCGGCGTGCCGCGGGCCACGTACATGCCGTTTCCGTTCCAGATCTTCCACAACGAATCGTCGGTCTTCATCACGTACGAGTACGCCGGGGCGGTCCGCGAGATCTATTTGAGGGACGTCGGCCCGGCGGAGACGGATTCCTGGATGGGCCAGTCGGTCGGGCACTGGGAGGGTGACACGCTTGTCGTGGAGGTCACCGGCTTCACCGACCAGACCTGGTTCGACCGCTCCGGGACGCACCACAGCAATCAGCTCCGCGTCGTCGAGCGCTACACGGTCACCTCGCCGTACCACATCCGGTACGAGGCCGAGATCGAGGATCCGGAGGTTTTCACGCGTCCGTGGAAGATATCCCTGCCGCTGTACCGGCGGATGGACGAGGACGCGCGCATCATGGATTTCAAATGCGTCGAGTTCGTCGAGGAACTGCTCTTCGGCGAGTACCGGCGCAAGCCGCTCGAGAGGTAGACGGAGGCGAGCACGTGCACAAGGGGCTGCGGTTCCCAAGCGTGCCTTCCCCGACTCCGGGAAGGCTTTCGGCGTCCCCGCCGTCTCCACCGATCTCTCGTGACCAGCCGAACAAGACGGAGCACCTGCCATGTTGAATCGAATACTGATCGCTTGCGGCCTCCTTGCGGTCGCTGTCGCACCTGTCGCGGCGGCGGATATCCCCAGGACGCCGTCCGGCCATCCCGATCTTTCGGGCACCTATGACATCGCGACGCTGACACCCCTCCAGCGGCCAGAGAAATTCGGCGAAAAGCTGACGCTGACCGACGAGGAGGCGGCCGAGATTGCCCGCAACGAAGCCGAGTACATGGCCCGCCGCAACGCCGCCACGGATCCTGACAGGAAGGCTCCACCCAAGGGCGGCGACGGCTCGCCGGGGGCCGCCGGAAACGTCGGAGGCTACAACTCCTTCTGGATTGATCGCGGAAGCGGTTCCTACAAGATCGACGACAAGTGGCGGACCTCGATCATCACGGACCCGAAGGACGGACGGCGTCCGGATCTCACGCCGGCCGCGAAGAAGAGGGCCGCGTTCCGGGCCAAGAGATCCCGCAAGAACGTCGGCGAGGCCTGGTGGATCAAGGAAGGGATCGAGCCCGGACCGTACGACGATCCGGAACTGAGGCCGCTGGCGGAGCGCTGCCTGCTGGGATTCGGCTCGACGGGCGGGCCGCCCATGCTTCCGGTGCTCTACAACAATCTCAAGCGCATCGTGCAGACGGAGGATCACATCATGATCCTCGTCGAGATGGTCCACGATGCGCGCATCATCCGCATGAACGCCGAGCACGCGCCGCCCGACGTGCGCAGCTGGCTGGGCGACTCGGTCGGACGCTGGGAAGGGGACACGCTGGTCATCGACACGACGAACTTCAGCGACAGGCCCGCCCTTTCCGGAGCCTCGAGGAACCTCCACGTCGTCGAGCGTTTCAAGCGCATCGACGAGGACACCCTGCTGTACAGCTTCACGGTCGAGGATCCGACGGTATGGACCGCTCCTTGGAGCGGCGAGTACATCTGGCCCGCGACGGACACCAGGGTGTACGAATACGCCTGCCACGAGGCGAACTACTCGTTCGGCGGGATTCTTCGCGGGGCGAGAATCCTGGAGGCGGAGGCGCTCGGGAAATCCGACGACGACTAGGCGCCGTCCCATGCGATAAGAGGAGCAACGATCCATGCCCAAAGAATCGAAAATCAAGTGTCATTCCCCGGCGCTCGTGGCCTTGGCGGCCATCGCTGTCATTCTGGCTGCGGTCGTTCCGGTCTACGCGCACCACGCCTTCGGGGCGGAATTCGATCCCAACCGGCCGCTCGTGCTCAAGGGGCCGGTTGTCCGCGTGGAATGGGTGAACCCGCACACGTGGATCCATCTGGAAGTGACCACCGAGGAGGGGAGCAAGGAGGTCTGGATGGTCGAGGGGGGAACGCCGAACAGCCTGCTCCGTCGCGGCCTCAAGAGGGACACGATCAAGATCGGCCAGATCATCGTCGTGGACGGATACCAGGCCAAGGATCGCTCGAACAGGGCGAACGGCCGGGACGTGACCTTCGAGGACGGGCAGAAGTTCTTCCTGGGATCGTCCGGGACGGGCGCTCCATACGACAAGGAACGTCGCGGGCAATAGGCCGGCCGCCTCTCATCGGACAATCCACAGGGCGAGGGAGTCCTCGTCCTTCACGAACAGGCGCTTACCCGTGATTGCCGGCTGAGCCCACGTCGCGCCAGCCGCCACCGAGTACCGCCGCGTCGGCTCGAACCGCGTTCGGTTGCTCCTTGCGATGATCAGCTCGGCATCGTCGTTGAGCAGGAACAGCAGGTTCCCGGCCTTAACAACGGCTGTGTTCTCCGCCGCTCGCGGCGGCCCGAGCCACAATACCTGGCCGGTCGTCGCGTCCAGTGCGAAGTACTGGCCCCTGGACTTCTGGGACAGGCCGAACAGGGTACTGGCGATCACAACCGGAGTGCTCAGATACATCGATACCTCGTCGGTTCCCCATAGCGTTTCCGTCACCCACTTTCCGTTCCTGCGGGCGGGCCGGAATGCAGCCGTGCCGAGATTGTTGCCGCTGACGATGACAGCGTCGCCGTGCAGCACCGGAGTCGGGCCGCCCTGGCCACCTTTCCATGGATAGCGCCACAGCGGCGTGCCATCTGGAAACGCGACGCCGATCGCGTTCTCCCGGGTCAGCGAGATGACCTGGCGGACACCCCCGATCGTGGCGAGAACCGGCGAGGCGAAGAACCCGCCGTTTCCCGCTGTCCACTCGATTCCGCCCGTGGCCGCATTGAAGGCTGTCAGCGGGCCATAGTTGCCCGGGTGGGCGATGACGATGCCCGGGCCGGCGATTGGCGACGCGGCCGCACCGAAGTACGGTGCCTCGTCTGGAGCCTCGGTTCGCCAAAGAAGATTCCCATCGGCAGCGTTGAATGCAGCCACGATTCCGCTAACTCCCAGAGTGAACAGCATTCCGTCCCGGTACGCGGGCGTAGCCTTCGGACCGGCTCCGTGAGCCGCCGCGGGCTCGCCCGGCGAGTACGGCGCGGAGTAACTGGCGTTCCAGCGTTCCTCTCCGGTCTTCGCGTCCAGGGCCACCATGACCTCCCGGGTCCCACGTCGCACGAACGCGTAGACGGATTTGCCGACGACCAGCGGTGTTGCGTAGCCTTCGCCGACCTCAACCCTCCAGACGAGCCGCAGCTCGTCCGGCCATCGAGCGGGCTCGATGAAAGCGCTTGCGGAACCGTCGCCGTGTCGGCCCCGCCATTGGGTGTAGTCTTCGGGCCCGGTGCCAGGCTGCGCGCCGGCGCCCGGCACGGCCGACAGGGAAGCGGAGGCGACCACCGCCAACCAGACGGAACGGCAGGAAGGAATTCGACGACAATCGCTGCGACACATCGCTCCGGTTGCCTTCCACCGGGCACTTCCTTGCTCACTCATGGTGGTCGCGGTCCGGGGCGCGAATCGAGAGCACCCTCGCCAAGCACGAGCTGCCGCCGAGACCCTGTCCGAGCCGCTCGTCAGGCTGGCGGAGGCCTAGGGCAGCCTTTCCTTCGACGCCACCCAGTCGAGGAACGTTTCACGCAAGTCGCGGCCGGTCGGACGGAACTCGATCCCGGAGCGTCGCCATTGCCCCGAAACGTAATCGTTGGTCACGAACCGGTAGGTTTGGTTCGGATCGACGCTCCTGCCGCGGGTGAATTCCTCGGGGAGGTCCCGACCTCGAACTTCGGCCTCGACGAGCTCGTTGTCGAACGGAAGGACATTCCACACGTGACGGGCCCGAATCGTGCCTCGCCTCAGCGAGTCCCGCACCCCGCCGCGATTCATGTAGGCCAGGTCCGCGCCGGTGGTTTCACGAATCGCGCGCTCGACCAGTTCCTGCACTTCGGAGCGGCCGAGGTCGCGGGTGCCATGGGCAATGTCCACATCGACACGCTCCGAGACCCTCGACTCCCACTCATCGACCAGCGCCTGGGCTTCTGCCTGGGGCGGGTAGCGACTCTTCCACACGGGGATGCGTTCCCATTCGTGGCGGACGATCCGGCCTCGCTCGGTATCGAACCAGATGTCCAGGCGACCCAGCTCGCGGCCGTAGGGACGCAGCTTCACCCCGATCCGTCCCTCGACGACCAGTTCTTGATCCAGGCCACCGTGGTCGTGCCCGCTGACTACCACGTCGACGTCTTCCAGCTCACGCAGGACGAGCTCGTCCTCGTCGTCGAAGAGATGGCCGAGGACGACCACCATGTCGGCTCGCCCATGCATCTCTTCCACGACCGGGGCCAGGGACTCCACCAAGGGATCTGCCCTCCAAGGGCCGGCCTGCTCCGGCTTGATGAGGGACTCCAGCCGTGGAGTCAGCGCGCCGACGACCGCGATCGCGACGCCTCCGGCATGCAGGATCTTCGCCGGCTGGACGAGGGTCTCGCCCCGGGCGTTGCGGACGTTGGCGGACAGGATCGGTGCGTCCGACGTCTTCCGGAACGTGGCGATCTGCGCCCACCCGTAGTCGAACTCGTGGTTGCCGAGGCAGTGCGCATCGAAGCCGAGGCTGTTGGCGACCTCATAGACGGGTGTCCCCTCGAAAATCGTCGATACCGGCGATCCCTGGACCATGTCGCCCGCATGCAGGACGATTGCGTTGGCAGCGGAGCCTCGCTCGCGCTCGATGGCGGTGGCGACGTGCGCGAAGCCGCCCAGTCCGCGCTCGTCGGGCAACAGGCGCGCGTGGAGGTCGTTGAGATGCAGAATCGTGACCTGCCGGACTTCCGCCCGCCCCCACGCTGCAATTGACAGCAGGAGAAGGGCGGCGAATCGGAGGGCCCGGACGTTGTGCATGGCACTCCAGTGTCCCATCCCCGGGGGCGGGGACTCCGACGAGACCCGCCCTTCCGAGACGATACCGCCCGGGTTCTTGAGTCCCGAGACCCTACTGCGGGCCGGTCCGCACCAGCGCAAGGCGAGCACGGGCCGCCTTCCTCCAGCATGCCCGCCCGTCGTTCCATAATCGAGAGCCGTCATGAGCCGCCAAGCCGCAGATTCTCTGATCCAAGCCGCGCTGTCCGTGCGCGAACGAGCCTACGCCCCGTATTCCGACTTCAAGGTGGGCGCGGCAATCAAGGACGAGAACGGTACTGTGCACACCGGGGCAAACGTCGAAAATGCGGCCTTCCCCTTGTCACAGTGCGCTGAAGCGAGCGCGATCGGCGCGATGATTGCCGCGGGCGGTCGGGAGATCCGGGAGATCGCCGTCGTCGGCGCGGGCGACGCGCTCTGCACGCCTTGCGGGGGCTGCCGGCAGCGTATCCGCGAATTCGCCACTGCTCTTACTCCCGTGCATGTCGGAGGGCCCCAAGGGCATCGAAAGACATTTGGCCTGGGTGAACTGTTGCCCTCATCGTTCGGCCCCCGGAATATCGAGTGACCAAGTCAGGCGCGATTGCTGCTGCAAGCCCAGCAACCGCCATGCAGGCTGCGCCTCTTCGGCTTTCTCGAGCCTATTCCGTGGCCTCGTCCCGAAACGCTACCGATCCGCCTCTCGCCGGCACCGGCGAAGGATGCTGCCGATTGATCTGCGGGCAATTCGGCGACGCATAATGAAGCCATGCATGCGCGGTTCGAACTGGCGATATACTGCCGCGTCATCGAAAACGACAGCGAAGACGGGCACACGTACGCGATGCTGATGCACGATCTCCCGCGGAGATTCCATCTGCGTAGCCGGGAGGAGCAGGTATCGTTTCTGCAGGAGCGCCCCCCCCTGACACACACACGCTGGGACGCGCTCCTCGCTGCGGTCGTGGAGCATATTGCCCGCCTTCACGACCTCCCCGTGCCGGAGTGGGTTGACGAGCGGGAACGGTTCCTCGACACCCCGTGGGTCATTTCGCAAAATCCAGTGACCGCTGCGGATTCCGTTCTCTACGCTCCCGCGGCATTTATTCGGCACGGTGCCCTGCCGGACCCGCTGGACCTCGATGCGAGGGGCGGGGAGAAGCATGCCTGGGTCCCGTGACAACGAGGAAAGGCTCGACCGCGAGACGATACGGACGGCCTTCGAAGCTTTAGCGCAGCGCCTCGCAGCCAGGCAGACCAGGGGGCACATCTACGTGGTGGGCGGCGCGGCAATGGTGATGGCCCACCGCAGGAGCAAATCCACCTTGGATGTGGATGCGCTAACGATCGATCCGCGGGAAGCCATCCTCGATGCGGCGCGAGAGGTCGCAAAGGAGCAGGGCCTGGACCCGGACTGGCTGAACGACGAGGTGCGAAGAATCGGAGTCCTGCCATATCGTACGGAAACGACCCCTGAGGTGGTTTTTGACTCGCCCTATCTGGTCGTGACCGGAGCTTCCGCGCGCCACATGCTCGCTATGAAGATCCGCACGGGCCGCGCACGCGACGAGCGAGACATCAAGCTGCTCTTGCGGCAGCTCGGCGTGAAATCGATGCGGGACGTACGCGAAATCCACAGTTCGGTCTACCCGCACGACGGAATCCCTTGGCGTAGTGCAGCAAGGGTCGAGGCCATTCTTCGGAGCGTCCAAGAGGAGGGTCCGGGCGCGGAACGCGAGAGCGGTCCGAACCGGTAGGGCGGTCCGAAGGCTTCTTGGCATTCGCCCGGCCTCGCACCGGAATCCAGCCCCTGCATTGCCTTCGACTCAACCGCGCCAGTGGGCCACCCCGTCCACTCAGGCGATCTCTGTGAAGTTGACGCCGAGGACGCGACTGCGTCGGCTGAAGCCACCGACATGCCCAGACACCGCCACGGAGGCTGCCACGCCGGCTTAGATCAGTTGTGACCTGATCGGCTTGCCTCGATTCGCCAGGCGAACCGGCCGGTTCGTCGGAGTGTGGTACTCCTTGTCGGGGTCGATCCCCAGGCGGTCGTAAATCGTGGCAGTGAGGTCTTCCATCGAGACGGGATCGTCTTTCGGTTCGCCGCCGACAGCGTCGGACGAGCCGTAGACCTGGCCCCCTCGGACTCCGGCACCGGCGAGCACCACCGAGAACACCTGTGGCCAGTGATCGCGTCCTGCGTTGGGATTGACTTTCGGAGTCCTGCCGAATTCGCCTGACACAACGACGAGCGTCGATTCCAGCAGGCCCCGTTGGTGCAGGTCGTCCATCAGGGTTGCGAATGCCGCGTCGAATTCGGGCAGCAGGACCTGCTCGCAACGATTGAAGTTGTCGGAGTGCGTGTCCCAGATTGCCCGCGCCGCGTTGATGGTCACGAAGCGGACGCCGCCCTCCACCAGCCTCCGGGCCAGAAGGCAGCCTTGACCGATGGGCGTGCGACCGTAGCGGTTGCGCAGGGGCTCAGGTTCGTCTGCGATGTCGAACGCGGTCTTGACCGCCGGCGAGCGTATGATGCTCTCGGCCTCCTGGAAGAATCGCTCTCGATCGGCAAACAGACCCTGGGTGTCCCGCTCGCGGAACCGGGCATCGAGCCTCTTGACCAGCCATCGGCGATCCGAGATCTCGCTCCAGTCCATGTCCAGCGGGATCTCGACGTCATCGATCCGGAAGTTCGGCGAGCTGGGGTCGCTGCGCACCCAGAACGGAGAATATGCACTGCCAAGAAAGCCCGGTCCCGCCGCGTGGTCCAAGGTGGCGTTGAGCACGTAGGGCGGCAAGCCGTTGCGCGGCCCGAGTTCCTTGGCGACAACCGCCCCGCGGCTCGGAAAGTCGACCGACTGCAGCGGCATGAACCCTGTCATCAGGTAGTAGACGCCGGTAAAGTGGATCGCCGTGTCGCCGTGCACGGAGCGCAGGATGGCGAACTTGTCGGCCTGGCGAGCGGTCTGCGGGAGGTGCTCGCAGATCTGGATCCCCGGAACATTCGTGGGGATTGGCTTGAACGAGCCTGCAATGTCCGAAGGAGCATCGGGCTTCATGTCAAACGTTTCATGCTGTGGCGGGCCCCCGTCCAGGACGATCATGATGCACGACCTGTCGCCCGCAGCCTTGGGCTGCGAGGCGCCAAGGCGAAGGTAGTCCCCCAGCCCGAGTCCTACCGCGCTCAGGGATCCTAGACGCAAAAATTCCCGACGCCCCCAGAGCCCCGGGGGCGTGTGGCCGTAATAGCCTCGTCCTCGCATAGTGGCTCGGCGCATCACCAGGGAGCCGGACCTAGTCGATCAGGCCCTCCGTCCTGCCGGCCGCTAGTGATTGTATAAGAACTCATTCGTGCTCACGACGGCCCACAGGACGTTTTGCAGCCCCGTCGACCGGTCTTTGGCGCGGGAGATCACGGTCTGGCAGTCGTCCCGCTCGCCCGGATCTGGTAGACGGGAAAGGGCTGCCAGGTAGAAGTAATCGACGATTTCGCCATCGGACTTTCCGTTTCGAAGCAGTCTCGCCAACTCCCCGTTCTCCGCGCTCGTCCGGATCTTCTCGTTCAAGGTGTCCCCGACCAGCAGGTGCATTGCCTGGCGCAGGGAAACGCTCTCGTTCCGCTCGCATTTCGCGGCATCTCGCTTGGGCCGGTCGAACATGTCCAGGAACGCCGAGGGCACTCCGGGATCGGCGAGATTGACCGCGCGGACCCCCGGGTAGTAGCCGAGGTAGTCCTGCGGAACCCCCGTGATTTGAACGATCGAATCGATCAGCTGCTCCGCAGTGAGCCGCTTCAAGTAGTACCGCGAGTGGTTGACCTCGTCGCTGCGGTTGCCCGGTTCGGGAACCGATGAGAGCTGGTAGGCCTTGGAATTCGTGATCGTCCGGATCAAGTGGTGAAGATCGTATCCGTGCTCGACGAAGTCGTCAGCCAGCCGGTCGAGCAAGGCTTCGTTCGTCGCGGGGTTGCTTGGGCGGAAATCGTCCACAGGATCGACCAGCGGGCGTCCCATGAACTGGTTCCAGAAACGGTTGACGGTCGCGCGCGCAAACCACGGATTGCCGCTGGCCGTAATCCAACGAGCGAGCACGGCTCGCCGGTCTTCCAGCGGCCGTATCAGCGGCTCTGACCCGTCGAGGAACCGCGGCTGCACGACCTGCTTCGTTTCCGGATGGCGGAACTCCTTGTCGTATTCGATGTATCGGATCGATTCGACCGGCGGTGGGCGACGGCCCTTCCCGGCCACCTGCGAGAAGAAAGCTGCCATCGAGAGGAAGTCCTCGCGCGTCCACTTCGCGGAAGGGTGGTCGTGACAGCGTGCGCACTCGATGCCCAGGCCAAGAAACGCCTGGGACGCCAGCGTCGTGACGTCTTCGATCGAGCGCGAGAAGAAATTGACGGCACCGACCTCCCAGGTGCTTCCGGTCGAGGTCAGGATCCGGGTGACGAACTCGTCATACGGCATGTTTTCGTCGAAGGCACGGCGAAGCCAGTCCTGCAGGTATGCCGTGCCGTCGCTCGAAGTAAGGACCGAGTTGGCGAACAGGTCGCCCCACTTGACAGCCCAGAATTCCGCGTATTCCGGCCGCCGGAGCAGTTCGTCCACGAGCCGTGCCCGGCGGTGCTCGGACGATTGGTCCAGGAAGCGGCGCGTTTCTTCCGCAGTGGGCACGATGCCGATCGTGTCCAGGTAGACGCGCCGGACGAACTCCGCATCAGTCGACGGCCGCGAGTGCGGGACGTTGAGCTTGCCGAGCTTATCGAACACCAGCTCGTCGATGAAGTTCGCCGGCTCGTCGCGGCGGCTCGCAACCGGATGCGGCGCCGCGACGCCCAGCCTAAGTGCCTGGACGTGTCCCACGGTGCGGACCAGGACGGTCCCTTCCCCAGGCGACTTCGCGGTGACTCTCCCCGCCGGGGAGAGGTCGAGAACCTCTCCGTCTTCGGTGGAGTAGCGGACCCGTCGCGTCAGGTCTTGCTGGCTGCCGTCGGAGTAGTGGCCGACCACGACGATCTGCTGGACCGCGCCCGGCCGCTCTAGGACCGTGAATTCGCTCGGATACACCTCGATCCGCTGGAGCCGTGCCACGTCGCCTGCATGCTCCGCGGCGCCCTCGCGGATCCAATCGACCAAGGTCTGGTAGTCGAAGCCCTCTCGCTGGATAAGATGTCCGCCCCCGTGAGAGATCTCGAAGGTCGGCTTCATGAGCAGCAGGCTCTTCTCCGGGTCGTTCCGGTCGACGCGACGGCCGTCGGAGCGATGCACGACCGCCGCGAAGTCGGCGTCCGTGTCGTAGCCGAACAGCGAAAGCTTGAATCCGTTCTGACCGTTGAGCGCCCCGTGGCAGTTTGTGCTGTTGCAGCCTCGCTGCGAGAAGATCGGCGCCACTTCGGTTGCAAAGTCGATGCGCGAGGAGCGTCTTGGCTGGACGATCACGGCCGCCTCGGCTTGCAGGCCCCGATAGGTCGCGCGGAGCTTGGCGAAACCGAAGTTCTGCGCTTCGAAGAGTCCCGGGGAGGTCCTGCGAACGACCTCGGGTGCATCGACACTCACCGAAACCTCGGACGTCACGTCGCGTCGTGAGCCCTCCGAGTCGATTGCCGTGAACAGCAGCGTGTGGGTATTCCCGACTCCGCGAATGAACGCGACGTCCGGCTCAATCATCAGTCGCTCGGCTGCGAAGGCTGTCTGGCCCGAGGCCTGCAGTAGAATCGCGGCAGCCGCCAGACCGAAGGCGACCGTTGCGCTGCGCTTGAACGAAAGCGGGTGTTCGAATCTGGTTCGCCCGGCGCCCGCTTCGGCGCGGCCGAGTGATTCGAAGCCGTTTTCCGCCGAGCCCGTGGGGCATTTGGCGGCTGGACGCATCATTTCCTTTACCTGACCTGGCATCTTACTTGACCTGCACGGCGAATCCGCGGGTCACCTCGGTCGTGGCGCCTTCCTCCCCGATCGCGGATGCCCGCAGCGCAATGCGGTGGGCCTGAACCTCGAGCACGGAGGGATCGCCGATCAGGGCCACGCTCACGATGCCCTGGGCTTCGGGCCCGGCTTCGAGCCTTAGTCCGGGTGGAAACTCCACGGCATGAAACTCCAGTGCCCTGCCAAAGCCTTCCGCCCGGGTTACCGAGACAGGGACCTCTACTCTCGCACCCTTGGCGAAATCCATCCGGAAGCCCCGGAAAGGCTCTTCGATGCTGAGCGAGAATCCTGCCGCCTGGACGAAGGAAACCAGCACGTCGCTGCGCGGAAGCTCGTTATAGCCTGCCCCGTCCTCGGTGTAGAACGAAGGGAGTTCGGCGAGGCGGGTTACCTCACGGTCCCCGATCCTCGCCTTCGCGACGACGCGCACCCTCGCCTGCACCCATCCGGTTGCCGGGTCCGGTTGCGCAATGTCAGCATCGTGGCGGATCTCCAGCATGCCCGCCGGTTCGTCCGTTCTCAGCTGGAGGGGCTCGGCAATCAGTCCGGGAGGCAAGCCCTCCGCGCGAATATCGACCCCGCCCTTGAAACCCTCTTCGGAACGGACGATGACCGGAATGCGGACGACGCCCCCTAACGGGCCCCGCGCACTGCCTTGGACCACGCCGACGCGAAAGCCCGGCACCTTGTCGCGCACTGTCAGACGGTAGGTGTGATCCGGACCCCCACGCGCGGAATTGTCCCGAAGCTGCAGGACGTAGTCCCCCGCTGCGTCGGCGTCGTTGGGATTGCCCGTCTGGAAGTAGTGCCAGAACTTCGGGTCGAGCTTCTCTTTCTTGCGGACGGCGTTGAAGTACTGGCCGCAGTCGCTGCAGCGATCATCGCCGCGATCGACCAGTTCGCCGTCCGGGCGGACCAGTGTCAGGTTGGGGTCGGTGACGTGCGAGCCGAGACCCCTGGCGTCGACCTCGAATGCCACCTCGTCGTATTGGTCGACCGTGAAATGGATGCCGTCAACATCCCCGGGACCGTCAATGCGCCCGTTCAGAACGGCAGGCAGCGTGATCCGCTGGCCCTCGTGGAGTCCGTCGTTCGGTTCCCGCTCGACTGACTCCGGCATGCTCCCTACTGAGAACGCCAGGGGCATCAACGTCCCCGACGGGTCGGCAAAACTCAGGTAGTGGGTCCCGATGGGGGCGTCGTCGGCGATGTCGACGGCGAGCCTGTAACGGCAATCGCAAGGATCAGGCAGGGGCTCCATGGAAGCGGCCAATTTGCTGGAACTAAATCGGGGCTCGGACTCCGGGGCAAGGAAGTCGGCCCGAAGTTCCGCCTCGACCCTGGAACCGCGCATGCCGCCCATCGGAAACAACGACCACAGCATCGGGCTGCGTCCGATCGCGAGTTCGTACTGCCAGTTGATCTTCGTGTCGTCGAAGAGGATCGTGTAGAAATCCGAAAAGCGCCTCGGGATCACCGTAAGGATGTACTCCCCGTCCTTCTCGAAGACATAGTCGAGGTACGGGTCTGTGCCGAAGTAGGAGAGATTGCGGCTGAGGACGCGCCCCGAGGAGGTCATGAGGATCGCGACCACATGGCCGCGCACCTTGCTGCGCCCGGTGAGGACGTTGAACGCCAGTCGCTCGCCCGCGCTCGCGTGGAACCGAAACATGTCGGAGTCATGGACAGTCTCGATCTTGCCCTCGATCATCACCGGCGTCGGAACCAGGTGGGCCTCCGCGTAACTCTCGTTCGGCTCGTTCTCAACGACGCTGGGCCAGCCCGTCACGCGGAAAAGGATCCGGTTCGACGGCCCTTTCGGGGTCTCAACGACCAGGAATCTCGGGCCGGGAGGGGCGGAGGCGCTGGATTCGATCTTGGCCTTGAGTTCCAGCGGGCTGCCGGATTGGATGCTGGCTTTGAGGTCCGTGCATTCGCACCGGATACGCCGCGCCTGGTCCAGGTAGTTTCCGCTGAAGGTGACAGCAACTGCCTGACCGGCCTGCACGCTCAGAGGGAATGCAAACGTCACCTCCGGCTGGTTGATCTTCACCTCGCCGGGAGGCGGCTTCGAGGCGGCGGCCAGCAGGGATCCGAGCAGGCCGCAAGAAACCAGGCCCGCAATGCGAGAGAACCGCAAACTGCCGCCGAAGATGCTAAGCGCCACTCAGCCTCCAACCGGATTATACGCGCTCGATGCATTCTTGACGCGCATCCGAGGTTGTCGCCGGAGCCACCTGACCGCGGCGCGCACCTCGCTGACATGCATGGGTGCCGCCACTCTCGGACACCGCCGGACCGCCCACAGCCGACGGACTTCCGGTCTCGGACTGCAGGCTTCGCCTGGCCGGGCGGGGAGACTGCGCCAGGTCTCAAGCAAAAGGGTCGAGGCTAGCCGCCAGTGCCTCTTCCGCCTGGCCCTTGACGCGCCTCCAGCATTGCGATCCGCGACTTGAGGCGACCGACCTGGGATTCGGCGTCCCGTCTGGCTGCGACCTCCGCACTGAGTGCCTGCTCCGCCTCGCGCCGGGCCGCAGTCTCCGCTCGCAGTCCGCGTTCCGCCTCGTGCCGGGCTGCAGCCTCCGCCCGCAATTCGCGTTCTGCCTCGTGCCGGGCCCTTTCCGCCTCCGTCCGGCCCTCTTCCGATTCCCGGAATGTCAGCAAGTCCTCTCCTGTCTGTGGGTTCCGGAAGCGCAGGAGGTGGTCCATACCCGGCCGATCGTCAACCCGCACCTCCAACCCCAGCACTTCGCTGGCGATCGATCCGTCTCTCAGCCGCGGGAGCGGCTCGTATGCGAATTCCGCAAGCCTGCCTCCCTCAAGGCGCTGGTCGGGTGTTGAGGCCCCTTCCAGGGGACCGACCGGATTGAATCGCCAATACTCCGTCACACCCATCGAGGCGTACAGGGCCTGCTTCTCCCCTCGGTCTCGGTTCTCGCTCGCTGGCGAGGCCACCTCCAGCACGAAGCCTGGCGGGCGGCCCGTTTCCCAGACCTTGTAGGAAGGCTCGGGCAACGCTGCGAGGCCACGGACCACAAACAAGTCCGGTACCAGCTTCTTGTCCGCGTCGCCTTCCTCGTAGAACAGGTTCATGTTCGCCCCGACCTGGACGTATGGGGAGGTCGCGAACCGGTTCCGCAAAGTTGCCAGCGCGTTTACGATGGCGTCGACATGCCGAGGGCTCTCGGCCATCGCCTTGCCGTCCGAGTAGGGGTACTCGATGGGGGCTGCAGGCTGTCTCTCGATCGGTACTTTGGTGGTTGCCATGAAGCCGGGATGAAACCGTTGCTCGCGCTCAGAATAGCAATGCGACCGACTGCGGCGAGGCGGCAACTCTATCCGCGGCGTCAACCGCATGCGGAATGAGCGGGCACGATCCAGGGGTCACTAGGACCGAGCGACCCGCACGGCCAGATCATGCCCGGAAGGCTCGGGCTGGATCGCTATACGCCGGCCACGGTTGATCGCTGCCGCCGGCGAGTACAGGCCGGACGTCGGGTAGCAAAGGCGTAATCGATACCGCCGCGGCGGCAGTGAGAACGCAACCTCTCCCGCGATCGGGACTCCCAAGGCCTTGTCGGGACGTTCGCGCGCATCCGCGAGGTAGGAGATAGTCCTCTCCCTCCACCGCAATGGTCGAGGCCACCACCAGCTCCAACTACTGGCTTGCCGCGGAACAGGGAGTGCTACGGATTGCCGGGTGGATCTGGATCGGTTGGCGCGGCAGGCTGGCAGCGCCGAGGGCCGGCTCGGTGCGTGCCAGCCGATTGCCCTTGCCTGACGGGACTCTTCCACCGGGCCCGCGTTCCGGACCCGATGAATGCGATACCGCACCAATTCGGTCACCGCCCCCGGGCCGTAGCAACGGTGTCCAAGGTCTCGCGATCCGGATAGGCCTGTCAGTCCCCGCCACGGATCCCCGGCGTGCTATTGGACGACGGCCCTCAACAGCGAGGTCGGGCCTCGGTTGACAGCCAAGAATCCCCTCTCTACCATTGGGAAGGGAATTCAGGGGATTGGGGGATATTCGCTTCCAGGCCCGAGGGGAGGCTCGAAATGACCAGATTCCGCCCATGGCCAGCCTGTTGCGCTCTAGCGACGCTCTTGCTGGCGACGTCTGTGTTCGCGCAGACGGAGAGAGGCACGATCCGCGGCACCGTTGTCGACACGAGCGGCGCAGCAGTCGCTGGAGTGACTGTCGCAGCCACCAACGACGAAACAGGCATCCGGACCGAGACGGTCACGACGCTAGCCGGTGTGTACCAGGTTCCGCAGGTGCGTCCGGGTACCTACACAGTAGAGGCCGAGTTCAGCGGGTTCAAGAAGTTCGTGAGGGAGAACGTCCGCGTTGCGACCGCGGCCATCGTGCCGCTGGACTTGACGTTGGAAGTCGGCGAGGTGACCGAGAGCGTGACCGTTTCGGCCGCCGCGATCAACCTGAAGACCGAAAGCACCGAGGTGAGCACCGAGGTCAATCCGAAGTCCTACGTGGAACTGCCGCTACAGGTCGTCGGCGGAAGCGGCCGCGCTGTAGAGTCGTTCATCTTCCTCGCTCCGGGCACGAGCGGCAACACGTTCGACGCCCACATCAATGGCAGCCAGACGCTGTCGAAGGAAATCCAAATGGACGGCCTCAGCATGTCCACTGCCGAGGTGGGAGGTGATCCTCGGGTCATTCTCCTGCCTCCGGAAGCCGTTCAGGAGTTCTCGCTCGTCACCAACAACTTCTCGGCCGAGTACGGAAACACGGGGGGCGGGGTCGAGCGCTTGGTTGTTCGCTCGGGAACCAACGACTTTCACGGGAACGGCTACTGGTTCGTACGCAACGACAAGTTCGATGCGAGCGGTTTTTTCGCAGCTGAGCGGCCCGTCCAGCGCAGGAACGAGTACGGCGCCAGCATCGGTGGCCCGATCCTGAAAAACCGCACCTTCTTCTTCACCAACTGGCATTGGTACAAGTTCCGCGGCGGAGCCCTCAACGCGACGGGGTCGGTGCCCACGCCGCTGATGAAATCCGGGGACTTCAGCGAGCTGATTCCCGCGGGCGAGGGTGTGATCTACGATCCGGGGACGACCCGATCCATGGAGGGCGGGTTCGTGCGCGACCCGTTCGTCGACAACGTGGTGCCCGCCACCCGCCACAGCAGCATCGCGACTGCGATCTGGCAGCTCGTACCCAATCCCGACGGAGAGGGCATCTTCAACAACATCTTCGCCCAGGGCAACCAGCGGAACGACAACCGCAACAACACCATCAAGCTCGACCACAACATGACGAGCTCCCACCGCCTCAGCGTGATGTACACGTTCGGAAAGAACACGGACAACGGTCCTTTCGCGGTGCTGCCGCAGCCCGTGACGGACTCGCGCTCCGGCGCCCGCGGGCCCGTGGCTAACAACGGGCGCATCAATTACGACTGGATCATCAAGCCGACCATGCTGTTCCACCTGTCAGCTGGCATCAGCCGCCAGGACCAGCTGCTCGTCAACGAAGAGACTGAAGGCGCGGGTTGGGCTGAACAGCTGGGCATCCGCGGAACGAACAACGGGCCGTTCCCCAGGGTCATCATCGACCCTTGGAGCAGCTACGCCCGTCACCAGAGGAAGCTCCCCACGATTTCGACGACCTATCTCTACTCTCCGAGCCTTTCCTGGACGAAGGGCCGGCACAACTTCAAGTTCGGGACCGAGATCCGGAAACTGCAAAACAACTTCACCCTGGGTCCGGATTCGGGATCGTTCACTTTCAACCGGAATCTGACGGCCTTGCCAGGCGTCGCTGGCACTGGAAACGTGCTGGCCAGTTACCTGCTGGGCGAAGTGAACAACGGGAGCCTGAGCATTCCGCCTGTGACCGGTACCCGGCACTCTTACTACGGGTTCTATGTGCAGGATGACTACAAGCTACGACCAAACGTCACGTTGAACCTTGGCTTGCGCTACGACGTGTTCACGCCACTGACCGAGGTCAACGACAACCATTCCATATTGAATCCAAGCCTGCCCAACCCGGGTGCGGACGGCTTTCCAGGTGCCCTGGAGTTTGCGGGCACCTGCGACGTTTGCAGGGGCCGGAGCCGGCTCACCGGGAACGACTCGATCTATTGGAAGAATTTCGGGCCGCGAGGCGGCCTGGCCTGGTCAATCAACGACAGACTGGTATTCCGGACGGCCTACGGCATCAGTTTCTTCCCCACGGGCGGCCAGGGAGGCGGAAATGTCAAGGCCCCTTCCCTTGGGTTCTCCAGCACGGGTATCTTCCAGACACAGGACGGCGGCATCACATCGGGCTTCAACTGGGAAGACGGCTTCCCGCAGGACTTCGAGCGCCCGCCACTCCGTGATCCCAGCTTTGCCAACGGCCAGGCCCCGGCAATCTGGTTTCCGGGGGCCAACCGGCCTCAGTACACCCAGAGCTTCAACGCCGGGTTCCAGTACCAGCTCGCTCCGACCTGGCTCCTGGACGTCGCTTGGGTAGGCAACAAGTCGACCAGGCTGTCGTCGGGCGTCACGAACATCATGCAGGTGCATCCGGACCATCTGGGCCTGGGAGACCTGCTGCGATCTCCCATCGACGATCCTGCCGTGGCCGCGGCAGGTTTCGGCCGGCCCTATCCCAGCTTCCGGGGCTCGTTGGCCCAGTCCCTCCGACGCTTCCCGCAGTTCGCGGGGATGTCCCACTGGGGGACCTGGCCGGCCTACGGCAATTCCACGTACCACTCGCTGCAAGTCAAGATCGAGAAGGAGTTCACGGAGGGGCTCTGGTTGCTCTCGTCGTACACCTGGCAGAAGGCCTTGACGGACTCCTCGTCCACGCTCGGGAGCTTCTTCGGATCCAGCGCGAGGAACGAGTACAACCGAAGCCTTGAAAAGGGCCTTGCGCGATTCGATGTCCCGCAGCGCCTGGTCGCCGCGTTCAACTACGAGCTGCCCATTGGCCAGGGCAAGCCTCTAGCGGGCAACGCAGGACGCGTCCTGCAAGCGATCATCGGTGGGTGGCAGCTGAACGCGATCGTTTCCTATCAAGGCGGAACCCCGGTTGCCGTAAGCCAGAACAATACCTCACCGCTGTTCGTCAGCAAGCAAATGCCGAACGCTGTCCAGGGTGCGTCGCCGGAAATGAACACGAGCGGCTTCGACCCGGCTACAGACAAGGCGCTGAACATCGCTGCCTTTGAGGAGACCGGCTCCTTCGAGTTCGGCAACGCCGGAGTGACGCTGCCCAACGCCCGCAACTTCGCGACCTTCAACGAAGATTTCGGGATCATGAAGCGATTCACGGTGAACGAGCGAGTTACGGCGGAATTCCGCTTTGAGGTGTTCAATGCCTTCAACCGCGTCGTGTTCGGGAATCCCGCTGCTGGCGTGAGCAACCCGGCCGGCTTCGGAACGGTGGGAGGTCAGGCGAACCAGCCCAGGCAGGGCCAGTTCGGGTTGAAACTCAGCTTCTAGCGGCCCGCATTCATTCCAGGCTCCATGGCCGCCCCGCTTCGGCGGGACGGCCATGGCAGCCCGACAGGGCAGGTCCCGGGATCTCTCGGGTTCGCGCATCCTCCCCGCGAAGTGCCTTCAGCCCGATCAGACTGGCTCACTTCCTAGCGCCGTTGTGCCATCACTCCGACGATCCGCTCCCCAAGCCTTGGCGAGCCCGGGCGTGCAATCGCAGGAGGCCCGGGTCCGCCACCGGCAGGATGTCCAAGGCACGGGCCAGCATGGCATCCGCCAGCTCCCATCTCTGCTGACGGGCGTACATCTCGCCCAGCCTGCTGAGCGCCACGGCGTGCTCGGCGTGGTGTTCCACCACTTGTATGAGGTGGCCCTCCACCAGTTCCCAGCGCCCGTCGGCAGCGTAGAGGTCCGCCAGCAGCAGACGAGGATTCGGCTCATCGGGTCGGAGCCTGACAGCGCTCTCGAGCAGTGTCGCGGCACGGTCCGCGTCGCCTACGGCTGCGTGCATGCGGCCAATGCTCTCGGAGGCGTGAAAGTCAATGAAAGCGTCCATCGGCGCCAGTGACCGTGCTTCGCGAAACGCCTGATAGCCGACTTCGGCCTGGCCGTTTCCGAAGGCGAACGTTCCGCGGTAGAAGTGCCGCATGGCGGCTTCGCGGCGCTGGATCCTCTCAATGATGTTGTCGCGCTCGGCGCCCAGCGACTCCGTGTCCAGAAGGGGCACCACGCTCTTCTTCAAGCGGGCCAGCTTCTGGATCACCTCCCAGCCGTACCGTCTGTTCGTGTAGTCATTGCGCGGGGCCGAGAACTCGATCCTCGGCCGGTCATCGGTATTCAACGGAGCGCCGGCAACGTAGTCCGCGAGATCCCGCCCTCCCATCAAGAAAGAGCAGAGCAGGCTCGTCTCATCGCTCCCGAAGACGAGTCCTCGGGAGATCTCCGCGTCCTGCAAGCGTCGGTGCAGGCGCGAGACATCGATCCCGGGAGGGCCCGTCCTTCCCACCAAGCCCACGACCGGGTACATCATGTCGGGATCGCCCAGCCACAGCTCGGCAGCGGGAAACTCTTCAAGGAATGTGGCGGCAATGATCTGGAATTCGGCTTCTGTCAGCTGGTAGAGAGGCACCCACTGGACCAGCAGGCCCCCGTCTGCCAGCCTCGATCTCGCAAGCCGGTTGTGTCCAAGGGAGTACAGGCTCCCTGTGCCCGCACCAGCAGGAAAGAAGATGTCGCCCACGATTACGTCGAAACGCTCGTCTGTCGTCAGCAGGAAATTGCGGCCGTCCCCGACAATGAAGCGTGTTCGCCTGTCGCTGAGAACGTCGTGGTTCTGCTGCGAGAAGTACGGCGCCGTCTCGGCCAGATCGCCGACCAGATCGACGATGCGGACGCTCTCGACCGGATGGCGCGTGACCGCGCCCGCGGTCATGCCCGCCCCCATCCCGATGGCCATGACCCGGCGGGGATCGGGATGCAGGAGCATCGGGATGTGTCCCAGTCCCTGCGAGGAGCGGGCACCGAGCCGTCCGGCCTGAACCTTGTTGTCGATCATGAGCAGGACGTTATCTGCCGTCTGCTCGACGCGAACGTTGGCAACCAGCCCGTCCTTGTAGTACAGGAGTCTTCTCTCGTCGACGGACGTGCCGATGCCAACGTAGAGGTCAGTCGTGTCCCCCGCCACGAGACCGACGGCTGCCAAGGCTACGGTGGTGGCCATGGCGAATCGTTTTGCCCGGCGGCCGACCTCTGGCGCGAGCCCGAGCAAGACCACTGCGGTCGCGACGCTCACACCCGACACGAGCATCATCCCGGACTTCACGCCCATCGTCGGAATGAGTACGAATCCCGCTAGGAACGAGCCGGCAATCGCGCCGACGCAGTTCACCGCGTAGACGCTGCCAACCGTCTTGCCCAGCCTCTCCATGCCGGCTACGCAGATTCGGCTGGCCAAGGGAAACGTGCATCCCAGCAGTAAGGTCGGGACCAGCATGACCAAGAAGCACAACAGCAGCTCGAGTGCGATCAGCGTGCCCCAATCGGTCTCCGCGGGCTGTATGAACTCCGAGGCCAAGTCCGGCATCACACGGAACAAATGAATCAGTGCAAGGGCGTAGAGGCCGACCGCAGCCTGAATGGCGCCGAAAAGGAAGACTGGCTGCCGAGATCGCTGCAGGTACCTGCCGTATAGGAGGCTCCCCAACCCGATTCCGCACAGGAATGCCGTCAGGATCAACGTGAAGCTGTAGGTCGTCGAATGGAAGGTCACGCCGAGATGGCGCGTCCAGAGGACCTCGTATCCGAGCGCAGCCGCACCCGAGATCCCGAACGCGCCCAGGACCAACAGGACAGTTCCACTCGAATACGTCGCTGGGGGCGCGCCTGCGACAGACTCAGGCGGCGCGACGCGCTTTGAACGTGCTGAACGGCTTTTCCTACGGTGTTTCCGGGGCGGCTTGACGGGAAGCCGGGAACTCTCTGCGGCCTTGGGCTCCAAGGCCGCTGAAACAGCAGTGCGATGCAGCAGCAGAGCCGCGAAACCGACGGCGAGGTTGAGAATGACCGCCAGTGTGTGAGTCGTCGAGACTCCCAAGGCTTCGATCAAAAAGAACCCCGTGATCAAGCAACCCAGAGCCGCCCCGATTGTGTTGACCGCGTACAAGTAACCCAGATCCCTGCCAATGCGTTCCCGGAATCTGACCATGAATCGGCTCAAGACCGGTAGCGAGGCTCCCATGAGCGTGGTCGGTAGCAGTATCAGCACGAGACTGACGAAGAAACGTGCGAGCGAGACGGCATAGAAGGAATCCGGCGCGTGACCGCTCACGCTCGCGGCGATGCCTTGGGCGTACGGGATCAGGGAAGGGACGAAGGCCGCATAGATCCCGATCCCAACTTCCAGCAAGCCATAGAGCAGCAGAGGCTTGCCGAGCCGGTCGACGATCCTTCCAAACGCCCAACTGCCCAACGCAAGGCCGCTGAAGAAGGCTGCCAGCACCGTGCTGACCGCTAGGACGGTGGCGCCGAAGACTATTGTGAACATGCGAGCCCACAGCAGTTCGTAAACCAAGCCTGTGAAGCCGGTCACAAGGAAGAGACCGAGCAGTGCCGGCTGGAGACGGTGCATCGTGCGGGTGCCTCAGGTCCGCGAGAGTGCGGAACTTTCAGGCGAAACGCTACGGTATCAATTGCTACGAAGGGCTGCAATGAAATCGTCACCCCTCCAAATGGAGGGCACGCGCGTGCCGCTAGAATGCGAATGTGCCTGTCGAGGCGTGGGCTGAGCTGCACCAAGATGAATTACAGGAGGACTGGCGGAAGCTGCAGGAGGGCCGTCCTCCCCGGCCAATCGATCCGCTTAGTCCGATGAGCCACTCAATCCATCGAGTTACAGGAGTGCGGGTCATTGGCGACTACATGCTTGCAGTAGAGTTCGCCGATGGCACCCAGCAGGAAATTGACTTTCGGCCTGTGATGGCCGGTGAGGCCTCCGGTCCCCTTATTGATCGTTCCCTTTTTAACCAAGTGAGAGTGGACACTGAAGTTCACACGCTTGTATGGCCGAATGGGGCTGACTTCGACCCCGCCACATTGCACGACTGGCCAGTGTACGAGGAGGACTTTCGCGCACGAGCAAGGCAATGGAGTATCGCTACCAAAGCATCGTCTGGCTGCTAAGCCGATTTGGCTCGAGCATTCAGGAGCATGCAGACGGCGACTTCGTGCGGGAAACACTGGTCACGCGAGTTCGGCTCGAGTATCAAAACACCCGCCTCCTGACGGCGCTCTAGGGATCAAGCGCCCGGTACGGTCCGATTGGTTCGCTAGCCGCCGGATCGGGACGCCTTTACCGCAATGAATTGGGGGCCGTGGATTAGATCGTGGCGTCTTCGGCAGTGTCCGTTGCTCAAGGGCGTCCGGCTCTGTGGAGGGACCCGCCGTGGCGATCGGCGGCGGCGCCTTGCCGAATCGCTTCCCGCGAGCGCAGGCTAGACCCAGCGTCTGTAGCTGCGTTGATTTTCTCGGCACGCGATCCGGGAATTCGCAATGCAGCAGGATCTGGCGCACAGGCTGGAATCGGAGAAGCAGTTTGTGAAAGCTCGGCAGATCCGCGACCTGGAGCAAGTGCGCTTTCTGTCGGGCACCTCCCGAGGATGCATAGGCGAACTTGGCTAGCGAACGGGAATCACGCGCGGCTGGGCCTCGTAGATTACACGGCAGAAAAGCTGCCAATCGTGTCCGTCTTTGCCGCTGCTACTTAGCTGCCGGCACCTCATGTGCACCCCGAGCTGAGCCAGGTCTGGATGAATCGGTCGTCGAGACCCCCTCAAGCGTGACCCACTGGTTGGGCTGGATCCCTTCGAGTTCCTGGCGCTCTCCGTGCGGCCAATGGACCGTTGCACGGCCCGCGGTGCTGCAGCTTCCGAGCCCGAAATGCAAGCGCGGATCATTTCTAGACAGGTAGCTGCCGCCGTTTCGAACCGTCACAACGCTCGACTTCCCGCAGAATTCGGTTTCTACATGGGCGCCAATCCCCTCTCCGTTTCCTTGGGTGGATTGCAGGCGTAGACCGAGCCAGGCGTTCGTGGATCCAGAAGCGTTCCTAAGAAGCACCGGAGTCCCGTCGATCGGAAGCACGAGTATGTCGACCCTACCGTCGTTGTCGAAATCGACACTCGCGGCTCCCCTGTAGGAGTTAGGCGGCATTCCCTCCACCTCTCCCCCGGACGCGTCAAACCGGCCCGCGCTGTTTTCGAGGATGCCAATGGTCTGGTGATATGCGGTCGTCGCCAAGTCACTTGCCGTGGGGTACACATGACCGTTCGCTAGCCATAGATCCCTGTCGCCATCGTTGTCCAGGTCCGCGAACCCGCATCCCCATCCCAGGTAGGGGACGGTCTCGTTCCGCAGTCCGAGTCGGAACGAGACGTCTTCGAAGATTCCTGGCGCTTGCTGCTCGAAGAGCGGGAAATGATCCTCGGAGAAGGTTGTAGTGAGCAGGTCCAGATCCCCGTCGGCATCGAAATCCCCGACGCAGGCGCCCATGTCGGCCTGGGTCTTGCCATCCGCGTTGTAGGCGATACCGGCGGCAAGCGCATCTTCGCGGTAGGTCCCGTTTCCCTGATTGACGTACAGGGAGTTCGGGGACGAATCGTTGGCCACGAAGATGTCAAGCTTGCCGTCGGCGTTGAAGTCGTCGATGACCGGCGTAAAGCCGTAGCTCGGAGCCCCAGCGAGCAGATCCGCTTGTTCCGTGATGTCCGAGAATGTCCCATCGCCGTCGTTGCGATAGAGGACGTCCGTGCCCGCCTCAAGCTGCATGGGACCGCAGAACACGCCCAAGCCACGGTAGTTGCAGACTGGCGGGTCCCCCTTGACTGGCAGGGACTCGAGGCTCAGATAGGCGGCCACGTAGAGATCCAGATCACCGTCCGAGTCGAGGTCTCCGAAACTACTCCCCGTGTGCCAGGCGTGACTCTGCCTGAGCCCGGCCTCCTGGCCGACCTCGGCAAATGTGCCGTCTCCATCGTTTCGGTAAAGGAGATCCCTTCCGATGGTGGTGACGAGAACGTCCACGTCACCGTCGTTGTCGTAGTCCGCTGCGTTGGCTCCAGTGCCCCAGTACGGGCCGGCCAGACCCGACTTCTCGGTGACGTCCTCGAACTTGCGGCCCTCGAGATTGCGATACAGGTACAAACCGCGAGAGCGTTCCATTGGCCGTCTGCCCGCTGCGATCTCGCGAAGCCCTCGCATCGTCGAGCCGCTCACGATCAGGATGTCCATCCACCCGTCGGCGTCGAAGTCGAGTACTGCCACTCCGCTTCCGTTGGCCTCGGCGATCCATCGCTTGGACGGCTCCCCGTGCGAGATCTGCGGAGTGAGCCCGACTTCCTGAGCGACATTGATCAAGCGAATGGACTCGCCTGGAGCGCCGGGCGCTGGTGCGGTCGCGATTAGGGCCAGCACGGAGAAGGACACCAGGGCGGCCGCTTGCCCGCTTGGAGGTCGGAACGCCCTCACGGCTCCCGAAGCCTTTCGAACAGCGCGAGGTGCCTTCGGGCTTGCTCTTCCTCGCCGAGCTTCATTAGCACGCGGCCCAGCTGGTAGTGGGCGTCGGCGTTGGACGGTTCCGCATTTACAACCTCGAGGAGTTGCGCTCTTGCGTCCTGCAGCCGGGACCCCGCGCTGTAGGCGGTACCCAGCTTGGTTCGGGTCTGCAGGGAGGAGGGGTTGCGCTCGAGGGCGCGCTCGAGGAGCATGACGGCCTGCTCGGTGTCCCCTTCGGCAAGCATCAGGGCGCCCAGGTTGTAGTAGGGCCATTCGGATCGCTCCGAGCCGTTCTGTTCGAGGTCGATCGCGTCCCGGTACGCCTTCTTGGCCTCCTCGTAGCGAGTGAGACCTTCCAGGGTCTGGCCGAGATGGTTGCGGGCCTTGACGCTACGGGGTTCTAGCTCGATTGCTAGCCGGAACGATTCCAATGCCAGAGTGAGCTTGGATCCCTCGAAGTAGACCCGCCCCAAGTAGTAGCGGGCATCAAAATCTCCGGGAAGAAGTCTCGATGCACGGTGCAGTTCCCGCTCGGCCCCGGCTCGGTCACCGAGCATGAACTTGGCTAGGCCCGAGACCTTTCGCGTCTCAGCTCCGTCCGGCTGTTCTTCCAGGTATCGGCGAGCCCAGCCCAGTGCTTCGGTATAGCGTCCCGCAGAAAACTCGATATAGGCCTTCAAATGCAGGGCCGGGAGGAAGTCGGGGTCTCGCGCGAGGGCGAGGTCCAGGGCCTCGTCCGCTGCCTGACTCCTTCCTTCGCGAGCGTCACAGACGGCGAGGTGGTAGTAGGCCGCCGCAGGCGGTTCCGAGCTGCCGGACACAACAGCTTGCAGAATCTTGCGAGCCTCCGCGAAGCGGTCTTGACGGATCAGTTCCGAGGCGCTGTCGATCGACGCGCCGATCGAGTGCTGTCCAAATGCAGCGCCCACACACGCGAACACCAACGCCGCGACGGCACAACGGACGGAAATGGATCCGGTACTCATGGGCGACGCCGGAGTCCCGGCTTCATCGTACTTGAGACGGGTCGGGACCACGGAACCAACGCCGAGAGCGCCTAGACACGCGGCACTCAGTGCAATCTTGGCGAGTGCTACGATTCATACCGGGATGCGGGACTTCCGGCCCCACTGGTGCTCCTGCGAGAGTCGCATCGGAAGCGCGGGCACGGAGCCCGGGCGAGCATCGGGGCGCGTTCTGCGAGCCGTTTCAGAAACCGCGCGCGCCTCGGTCGTACTGCTTGCCTCACTCGCTTGCTTACCCGCGCTGATCCAGGCACAGGACGACAGACTGCGTGAACTCTATGCGCGTGCTCAGGCGGCGCAGCAGGCTGGAGAGTTCCATGTCGCTGCCGGCCACTACGAAGAGCTCGTGCGCTTGGTGCCCGACCTCGCCGAAGCGCACGCGAACCTGGGTTCGATCTATTACCAGATCCGCGAGGACGGCAAGGCGGAGGCGGCCCTGAACAAGGCGCTTCAGCTGAATCCCGGGCTGGGTGCCGCCCCGCATTTCTTTCTGGGCGTCATCGCGGCGCGTAACCAGAGAAACGACCAGGCGATTCGCCACCTCGAGAGAGCCGGAACACTGGATCCAACCAATTGGATCGTTTCCTACTATCTCGGTGAGGCCTACTTTGCGAGCCGGCGTTACGCCGATGCTGTCGCAGTCTTCGGAAAGGCCACGGCAAACCCCGAGTTCCGGGCGGATGCCTACTACTACTTGAGCAAGGCTTACGGGACCCTTTCCGAGGCGGCCATGGATCGCCTTGGCAGGGAGCACCCTCGTTCGTTCTCCGTTCAACTCGCCCGCGGGCACTACCACGAGGCCCGGAAGAGCTGGGGGGAAGCCGAGGACGCGTACAGTCTGGCGCTCGAGAAGAACCCCGGAGCACAGGGGCTCGAGGAAAGGCTGCGATGGGTCATCCGGAACAAGGCCGGGGACGACCCGGCTGGCCCTGCGCCTCCGCTTCCTGCCGGGGAAGCGACGATGCTTTCGATGCTGTACAGGCCTCCGTCCGACCCAGAGATCGAGAGCCTGCTCGGCCGGTACCGGAACCGACTGGAGGCGGCGCCGGCGCCGGGCGGGTCCGAGGAGTCGATGTATCGTCTGGCGGAGGACTATCAGATCGCCTCGTATCTTGCTGCACGCTGGATCGGCAAGAACGACCCCGGTTCCTACAGGGCCCACCAGCTCCGAGCGCAGCTGCACGAGGCAAGGGGCGAAACGGATGACGCCGTTCGCGAGTACAAGGAGGCCCTGCGGCTCAAGCCTGACCTGCAGAACGTGCGATTCGCCATGGGCAGCATGCTCTGGGCCCTGTCGCGTTTCGAGGAAGCCGCGCCACCGCTGGAAGCCGAATTGCAGATCAATCCCAACCACCCCGAAGCGCACTATGTGCTGGCGGATATCCGGCAGGTCGAAGGACGGAAGGAAGACGCCAAAAGGCACCTGCTGGAAGCCCTGCGTCTGCAGCCGGACCTAGTCGAAGCGCACCTAGCCATCGAAAGGATCTACTTCGCAGACGGTGAATTTGACAAGGCGCTGGACGAATTGAAGACCGCCGCCCGCCTGTCGCCTGAGGATCCGACTCCCCACTACCGCATGTCGATGCTCTATCGCCGCCTCGGCAAGCCTGCGGAGGCACGAAGGGCATTGGAGACGTTTCAAAGGCTCCAAGCCCATTAGGCAAACCTACGTGCAATGCGGACACGGCGTGCAGACGCCTGCATTTCAATGTCCGGAACCGGGATTCGTGGCTTGGGCACTTGGTTTGTGGCGGCCGCTGGTTCCTTAGGCCACGAACTGGGTGGCCTTGGACGGGCTGCAGCTGGGCTGAACGCGCCTCAGCGACGGACCTGCTCTCGTTGGTGCACGGTGAGAACCATCCGTGATCGCGAATCCATACTGCCGATACGAGGTCCCCAGCGTCGCCGTCACTTGCGTGCAACGGGTCGGATCTCAGCAACCTTGCTCGGTGCCACAATGAGAGTGCTTCCAACATGGGATGGTTCACCTGGGTACTTCTAACTGGAGTCCCGTGGCAGTGCATTGCTTGCGGTACGCCGAGCGCAATTAGGCAATCGCATGGCTCAATGGGAGACACCGTCTCGAACTGACACTTGGTTGAAGTGCACAGGATGGATTCTCACGCGGTCATCGAGTCTGTCCAAATACGCGGCTTTCGATCGTTAGCCGATGTTGCCCTGACCGACCTCGGACGCCTTGCAGTCTTGATCGGCAGCAATGGTTCGGGCAAGTCCAACTTCATCCGCTACTTTGAGATGCTCAGCTGGATGATTCGCTCCCGGCGACTGGGCGAGTTCGTCGAACGTTACGGAGGGGCGGATGACCTGCTGTTCGGCGGGAGCAGCCGGACCCCGCGTATGACATCTACGGTTTCACTGCGAACCGAAGCGGGTCTAAACGAGTATCGATTCGCTCTCAGCCACGCGCACCCGGACCGCCTCTTATTTACGGAAGAAAGGTTTCGCTTTTCTCGCACCGACGTTCCGGGTCAAGCGCCATGGCAGTTCCTTGAGACCGGAAGCCGCGAAGCTGGCATCGTCGGAGCCGCGAAGTCTCGGGCCGCGCTTCAGGATGTCAATCCTCAAACTGCGTCAGTGATTGTCAAGATCCTTCGTAATTGCGCGGTTTATCAGTTTCATGACACGTCAGACAGTTCCGGTTTCAAGGCCAGGTGGGATTCGCAGGACAGCGACTTCCTCCGGAGTCACGGCGGTAATCTCGCGGCTGTACTGTTTCGGCTGGAACACCATGACCTGGAACGCTTTGATCGAATCTGCTCGCACATCAGCCGGGTCCTTCCGGTGTTTGACCGATTTGCAATCGATGAGAGCTACGGCAAGGTCCTGCTTCGATGGAGAGCCAAGGACTCGGACAAGGTCTTCGGTCCCCACATCACATCGGACGGCTCCTTGCGCTTCTTCGCTCTCGCCACGCTGCTCAGCCTTCCCGACGAAATGCTGCCAGAAGTGCTCCTTTTGGATGAGCCCGAACTCGGCCAGCATCCAGCTGCGATCGCGCTGATCGGGGGAATGATCAAGTCAGTTTCGGCTAGGCGCCAGGTTATCGTTGCCACCCAATCGCCTCTACTAGTCAACGAGTTCAGCCTGAGAGAAATCGTGGTCGTCGAACATGAGGACGGTCGCACCCATTGTCGACAGCTTGGCTCGAATGACTTCGAGCAATGGCTCTCGGATGGTTACCGGCCAGGCGATCTCTGGTGGAAGAACCTTCTCGGCGGGTACCCTTGATCCGTCTGGCAGTCTCCGTGGAGGGCCAGACGGAGCGAGAATTCGTCAAACGGCTGCTGGTGGAGCGCCTCCGGCTTGTCGGAATCGCTGCTGTGCCCGTTCTGTTCGGAGGGCGAGGCGGAGGCGTGACCGTCGACAGACTGTGTTCCGAGATGACCGACCTGGCTTGGTCGCATGACGCCGTGACTTCGCTCATCGACTACTACGGACTTCGGGGCCGGCAACAGCGTTCGGTTGAGGAAGTGGAAGAATTCGTCCGCTGCGCCGTCACTCGTCGAATGAGAGGCCGCCACACCCGGGTTCTTCCCTATGTGCAGCGGTACGAGTTTGAAGGCCTTCTGTTCTCTGACTTGAACGCAGTCAGCCGGGTGATTGATGTTTCGCCGAAGCAATTGGAGGAATTGAAGAATATCCGATCCAATTTCGCCACACCGGAATCAATCAACGACGGCCGAGACTCCGCACCCAGCAAGCGGCTCAAAAGAGCCATCCCTGCCTACGACAAGGTTCTTCAAGGGCCTGAGATCGCGGAGCGGACGACCATCGAGATGATCTCGAGAGAGTGCCCCCGGTTTCGCGATTGGATCTCGCGTCTCGAGACCTTGCAGATCTGACTGGAAGCTGCGTAATTGCGATCCGATTCCGCGGTGCCAGTTCCGGTTTGATCGAGAACAGCTATTGCTTGCGTGATTCCGCAACCTGTTCCGGCAAGGCCGCCCGCAAGCGCTTGACACAGCGGCGGCGACGGCCTGACTTGCCATAAGCCGATTTCGAGCGCTCTTGGACTTTTTCCTGAGGATTCCCTCGATATTCCGTTGACGGGTGTTGGTTGTTGGGATATGGTCGTTTCCAAAGAGCGATCGAATTTCACTGTCAGGAGGTGTGAGATGGCCCGTCTCGAGTCCGTTGTTGCCCGCGTAATTGTGGGAGGCCTCGTATTGCTCTTGCCAGCCGCTGCCGTTGCGCAGACGTCCACCGCAGCCATCAACGGCACTATTCAGGACGCGACAGGCGCCGTCATCCCCGAAGCCGAGGTGGTGCTCACAAACGTGGACACCGGGGTCGAGCGACGAACTCTTTCCAACAACGTGGGCAACTTCGTCATCCTCCACATTCCGCCGGGAGACTATGTCATCGACGTCACGAAGGAGGGCTTCAACATCGCCCGCGACGACGAGGTCAGCCTCGCGGTCAACCAAACCGCCACCTACAACTTCACGATGACCGTGGGGGCGACCACGGAAACCATTACCGTCGAGGCGGTTGGGGCCGAGATCGAGAGTTCCACCTCCGAGCTGGGCACCGTCATCGGCGACCAGGAAGTTGTGGACCTGCCGCTGAACGGGCGCAACTTCACCCAGCTCATCACCCTGACGCCGGGGGTCAGCCCTGTCAGCGTTGCCCAAAACAGGGGTGGCTTCGGTACCAATCCAGTGGGCTCGTTCAGCTTTCCTTCGATCAACGGCCAGATCAACCGTTCCAACGTGTTCACCCTCGATGGGATCAATAACGTCGGTTCCCACGTGAACACTTACGCCGTTGCGCCGATCGTGGACGCCATCCAGGAATTCAAGGTCCAGTCGCACAACGACCAGGCCGAGTTCGGAGGCGGCGTCGGCGGCGTCATCAACGTCGTGACGAAGTCGGGCACAAACGAACTGCACGGCACGATGTGGGAATTCCTCCGCAACGACGCCCTCGACGCCAGAAACCCGTTCTTCCGCAACGTCACCCCCTTCCGCCAGAACCAGTTCGGCGCCACAGTTGGCGGGCCGATCGTGAAGAACAAGACGTTCTTCTTCGGCTCCTACCAAGGTTTCCGCAGTACCCGGGATTCGGAGAGCCTGCTCCTTGTCCCGACCGATGCCAACCTGCGGGGCGACCTGAGCGATCTTGGTGCGGACATCTTCGACCCGTTCACGACGCGGCAGGACCCCGACGTGCCAGGTCAGTACCTGCGGGACCAATACCCGAACAACGTCGTTCCGCAAAGCGGCCTGAACGCGGGCATGGTGGCATATGCCCAGACGTTCTTCCCGGCCGCCCAGGCGACCGGTGTCCCCGGCAAGAACAACATCGACAACACGCCTCGCGTCAACGACCAGGACGAATGGACGATCAAGGTCGACCACCAGCTCGGCCAGAACAAGTCCCTGATGTTCCGGTTCAACCAGACAGTTCATCCCATTAGTGCTTCCGCGGGATTCAAGGGGCTTCTCCGCACGGAGGACCTAGACTCCATGAACTGGGGCGTCAACTACGTCCACACGATCGGGCCAACTGCAGTGCTGCAGCTCCAGTTCGGGCGCAGCTTTTCCGATTACGCGCGCCTGTTCCAACCCGAAGCGGCACCGCCCAGCGAGCAGCTGCAGTCCGTCTCGACGCAAATCGGCTTCTCCCCGAATTTCGCTTGCGGCTTCAAGAACGCGGACGGGGTGGAAGAGTGCTTCATTCCTGGAATGCGAATACCGGGCTTTCTCAGCGGCACGGTACAGAGGACTGCGATCACGTTCTCGGACCTCCACCAGTGGAAGGCGAGCTTCTCGAAGATCGTGGGGAGCCATACCTTCAAGATGGGTGCCGAGTTCAACAGCATGGGGAACTCCAGCGGCGGGCCCCGCCAGAACGCGAGCGTCACGTTCGCTGCCCAGCAGACCGCGAACCCGCTGGTTCCGGGAACCGGCAATGCCTTGGCGTCGTTCCTGATCGGAACGCCCAACAGCGCGGGTCGGAGAAACGCGTTCGAGACCCTGCACGGCGGCTGGGTGAACGGCTTCTATTTTCAGGACACGTGGAGGGTCTCGGATAAGCTCACGTTGAATTGGGGCCTGCGATTCGACTACACGTTGATACCCGTGTACGGCAGCCCCGAGGACAACAACGACGAGGTCGGCGACATGGACCTGATCTTTGGTCGCTACATCCTCAAGAGGCATGTTCCCTCATGCGAGGAACGCGGCCAGGCGCCTTGCATTCCCGGGGGACTGGAGAACCAAGAGCATGTCATCGTCGATCCGCGCGGCAAGATCTACCACAACACGTTCGACAACTACCAGCCTAGGCTGGGGATCGCCTATCGGCTCGCGGATAACTCCGCGCTCCGGGTTTCATACGGCATTTACTTCGACAACTGGGCGGGATTCAGCCAGATCGCGCAAAACTATGAGGGCAGCTGGCCCAGCGTGGAGCAGCTGCTGGCCAACAACCTGAACCTCCCCGGGGCCGGGAAAACGGTGCCGACACGGACGCCGCAGGATCCGTTCGACCTTGGGACAGGCGCTGTCTTCCCCGCACCGACACCGTTCAACCAGGTGCTCTGGTTCGCGGACCCCCACTTCAAGAACGCGTACTCGCAGCAGTGGAACTTCGGGCTCCAGCACCAGATCAGCTCGAACACCGTGGTGGAGGCGAACTACGTCGGATCGGCCACGTCGCGGAACAATCTCGGCGGGTACTACAACGTAGCGCAGACTCCCGGGCCCGGCAATCCGCGCGAGAGATCCCTGTTCCCCTACATCGCGCCGACCTTCTTTGATCGCAGCTGGGGCCGGAGCAACTACCACGCCTTCCAGTTCCGCCTGGATCGCGGGTTCAGCAACGGACTCTCCTACCTCGTCTCTTACACCTGGTCGAAGTCCATCGACATCTCGTGCTCGGGCTTCTTCGGTGTCGAGGGATGTGCCACGCAGGATCCTTACAACTTCAACGCTGACCGTAGCGTTTCCGGCCACGACCTGCCGCACATTCTGAATCTGAGCTGGGTCTACCGACTGCCGTTCGGTGCGAACGCTCGGTATTCCAGCGGGAACGGCGTGCTCGACCAGATCATCGGAAACTGGCAGTTCAACGGCATCGCGCAGTTCACGTCCGGGATTCCCTACCACCTTGGCGTGAGTGGCGACATTGCGAACACCGGGAATGTCGGCCGTCCATCGGGCGGCGGCGGCGGCTCGTTCTACGAGAGGCTGAATGTCGTTGGCGACCACAAGCTGGGCAATCCGTCCCCGGCGGGGTGGTTCAATCGAGATGCCTTCGCGGTTCCGGCGCGCTACACCTTCGGAAACCTCGGTCGCCACTCGTTGCGAGGCGACGGTTTTGCGAACCTCGACGTATCCCTGTTCCGAAGGTTCCCGATCACTGAAAGCAAGGTGCTGGAATTCCGCACCGAGTTCTTCAATTCGACGAACAGTCCCACGTGGGGACTGCCGATCGCGAACTTCAACAACCGCAATTTCGGGCGCATTTTCGGCACGCGCAGCAGGGAGAGACAGATCCAGTTCGGGCTGAAGTTCATGTTCTGACCAGATCATTGGAAGTGCGTCGCGAACCGAACACGGCGACTCGCTCGGCCCGGCGCACAGAGTGTGAACGTCGAATGGCTCCCGCAGGATGGAGTGCCGACGGTCCCCGTACGGTCTTTCCGCATCAGAGCTTGCCTTCGTCCATCGCCTGGAAGTAGCCCAGTTCCGTCGGCAGGTACCAGGGCTTGAGATAGCAATAGGTCGGTGGCAGCGGATTGCGCCCGTCGTAAGCGGCGACGATTGCCTGGGCGTTGCGCAGTTCGGCAAAAGACGATGGCGGGAAGACCGCCTCCCTGCGCGGGGCGTAGGACTTGGTCACTCCGTACGTTCCCTTGCCGCCCCCGGCGCGGCCGCTGAGCAGGCCTACTCCGGCCTGCGAGGATTCGGAGATCGAGTACTGCTCCTTGAGCCGCTCGGCCTGGCCGCAGGCCTCCGATGCCTGCTTGCACGACACCTCGTCGGCAAGCGTGAGGAAGATCCGGGTCCGGAAGGTTTGCAAGAGTGTCCGCCACGACTCTCCAGGAAGCGCCGAGCGCAGCGAGCTGATCGACTGCGTAGCGACCAGCGCGATCAGCCGGGCCTGCCGCGAGAGGCTGAAGAACTTTTCGTCGCCGCCTGGATCGCTCTCGCCGACGGTTGCAAAGTGCTGGTATTCGTCGCAAATGAACGCGATGTCTCTCCAAGCTCGTTCGGGTTCTGCCGCCATTCCTGGAATGCGGGCCAGCACGGCCCGCTGGAAGTCCTGCTTCAGCATCACGCCGATGGCCCGGCCCAGAGCGGGGTTCGCACCGATCGGGAGGTTGAGGGCCAGCACCTTCCCGGACTCCAGCGCCTCCGGGACCGGAGGCAGCGCCCAGCGCCTGCGGTGCGGGCGGCCTTCCCGGTAGGCCTCTTTGGGAGGGCAGAACACGTCCGCCACCTCCGGCTGGTCGAACAGGGAAAGAAACACGCTGACGCCCTCGACGATCGAGCTTCTCAGCCGGCTGTCGAGCTTGCTCCAATCGTGGCGGTACCAGGTGACCACTGATTGCAGATGTCTCTGATCGTCGCCGACGGCTTCGGGCTCCTCGACAAAGTACGCCCCTTTCTGCTCGTCGAGGGCCTTGATCAGCTCGCGATCCGCCCTGACGTACGCTTCCCCGGCATCCTTGTCGTACTCCCAATGGCGGTCTGGCAGGGTGGCCGCGAGGCGGCCGTATTCCTGGATGCCCATACGAACTTCGGGCCGGTAACCCAGTCCCTCGCGCGCCAGGTCGATCTTGAGTGCGAGGCGCTCCTCGTCGAGCGCGGTCCGGTACACATCGCGGAGGGTGACGTAGCCGTCAGCGACCCGGTGCAGCAGGATCAGGTACTTGACGAGGTTCGTATAAGCCTGCTGCCAGAAGGGTTCCTTGCCCTTGCCGAACAACTGGTTCAGCAGCGAGGCGATCTGGTAGGCCAGCGAATACGGGTCAAGGTCGGATTCGAGGGGGTTGTAGCACCAGTCCCCGTCCAGGCCGAGCTCCACGTAGTCGTCCCCGCGCCCGAGCTCGGACAGGATCCTGCGGACCTGATGGCAGAAATCCCCCTTGACTTCGAGCACAAGCCCTGCCGGTTGCAGGTCCCGTTCGCCCCGATGCCAGCCGAGGAGCTGTCGAGCGAACGGATACATGCAGCAGGACGTCTTGCCGGATCCGACAGCGCCGAAGACCGCCGTTCCGGTGTACAGGCCGTGGCGGGGCACGACGAGCCAGTCCGGCCGGTCGCTGGGCCCCGGCCGTGTGCGACGATGGGTCTCGCCGACCACCAAGGCCGGTTCGTCGCCATCCGGCCAAGGAGGCAGCTGGTTCCCGGGCCCTTGCTTGGCACGTCTTTCGACGATGAGGCCCGAGACCGTGAACAAGACCAGCACAAGGCAATAAGGGGTTGCGATCCAGCAGACCGCGTATCCGCAATGCAGCAACCCGTAGGAGACCGGCGAGCGGATTGCGACCAGTGACAGGACCGGGTTGTCGTCGGGCCAGGGCGCGAGCCAATACCAGCAGGCCGAACTGGCAGCCGCGGCCGCGATCGCGAAGGCATGCGTCATCGTCTGGCCGAGCCGGGAGGCGGATCGCTCGAGGCGGCGTGTCGAGCCTCGAACGGAGGGTGTTCACGGGTGGCCACGTCGTATTGCGTTCCGGCCGAGCGACGCTTCATTGAAATAATAGTATCTATATATAGATTATCCTGTCAAATCGGCCGGACTGCACACTCTCGACCAGGCGGACTGAGAATCCGGCCTTGCCGGAGTTCAGGCGAATTCGCCGCGCTTGGCCGAATCGATCAAATGCCCGGAGGCACGCAGGGCGAGGGCCATCATTGTGAGCGTGGGGTTGACGCAGCCGACCGTGACAAAGGCGGCCCCGTCGGTGACCAGGAGGTTCTTCATGTCATGGGCGCGGTTCCACTTGTCCAGCACCGACTTGCGCGGGTCGTTCCCCATGCGGGCGCTGCCCACTTCGTGGGTGGCGCCTCCGGGCCAGCGCGGGTTCGGGATCTTCCGGATGTCCTCGGCCCCGGCTGCGAGGAGCATCTCCTCGCCGGCGTCGGCCGAGTAGTGGAACAGGCGCATGTCGTTGTCACCCCAGGTGACGTGCATCTGCAGGGCCGGAATGCCCCAGGCGTCCTTGACGCCCCGGTCGAGCTTGACGTAGTTCTCGTAGCGCGGCAGGCACTCGCTTGAGGTGCCAAGGCTAAATCGCCACCAATTACCCGACTCGTGCACGGTTCGCTTGAACCGCGCGCCGAAGCCCGGAATGCGGGCGATGGATGCGGGCGAACCGTAGCTGGATCCGTTGCGCATCTGCGCGCCGAAGCCTCGAATCATGCCGTCGGTGTGCGGGCGGTCGACATTCAGGAAGCGCGGCAGGTAGAGTCCGTTGGGCCGTCGCGGCGCGCCAGTCCATTTCCTGCCTTCCCTGACCGGCAAGACTCCCGACACGCCACCGTAGTTGTGATCCATCACGTAGTGGCCCAGCGTGCCGGACGAGTTGCAGAAATCCTTGCCCGAGTTCAGCAGGATGCGGGTCGACTCCAGCGTCGAGGCCGACAGCACCACCACCTTGGCTCGGATCTCCCTCGGAGCCCGGGTGAGCCGGTCGAAGTAGGCCACACCGCTCGCGAGGCCCGTGTCGGTATCGGTGGTGACGTGGGAGACGACCGCGTCGGTCAGCACCTTGCAATTCCCGGATTTCTCGGCATCCGCTACCGTTGTCCATACGCTGGAGAAGTACGAGTGCGTCACGCACCCGTGCTCGCAAGGCCCGCAGTAGTGGCACGGCTGCCGGCCGTTGAGCGGCCTTGTCAGGACGGCCGCACGACCGATCGTGACGTGGCGGTCGAAGCGCGCGTTGACTTTGTCCCGGAAGTATCCTTCCGCGCAGGTCATCCCCATCGGAGGCTGCATGATGCTGTCGGGAAACTGCATCAGGCCGAGCGGCTCCCCGCTGATGCCGACGTATCGCTCGACGGCTTCGTAGTAGGGCACCATCTGCTCGTAGGTGACCGGCCAATCCTCGCCGTAGCCGTCGTGGCTGGCGGCCGAGAAGTCGAGCTTCGACAGGCGGTAGCTCTGACGGGCCCAGGTCAGCGACCGGCCGCCCAGCTGGCGGCCCCGAGTCCACTGGAAGGGCTTGTCCTTCGGGTAGGTGTACGGGTTCCGGATATCGTCGACGAACCACTCGAAGTTTGATTCCCGGCAAGCGTATTTCATGCTCTGGACCGGGCGATTGCGCCCGATCTCGGGGGAATTTCCGCGGTACTTGAGGTCGTAAGGGAGCAGATGCTCGGTGAACTCGGCCTCGGTGGTTCGGTGACCCGCTTCCAACAGCGCGACCTGCATTCCAGCTTCGGCCAGCGTCTTGGCAACCCACCCGCCGGTCGCCCCCGAACCGACGATAACGGCGTCATAAACATCGTTGTCTCTGACGATGACTTGCATTGCGGCGGGTCGCGGCTTGCATCAGTTAGTCTAGAGCGTCCCCTGTCCGCGACACGTCAGCGAGGTCGAATGGGCTTGGGCCGCGGAGACATCGCCGGACGCGAGCCCTGACGGACGACGGACCAGGAGCGAACGCAGTGCCATTCCGCCCCGACCGCCGGAGATTCGTGAGATCCGCCGCCGGTGGCCTCGCCACGGCCGCCGGTCTCGCCGCCGCACCTGCCCGGGGCGACGGCATGGCGCGTCTGGGGTTCATCGGCGTCGGGGGGCACGGAATCGCTCTCGTCCGGGAAGCGCTGCGCCTCGACTACGTCAGCGTGCCGGCGATCTGCGACATCACGGAACGCAATCTTGACCGGGGCCTCGACGAAGTCGAGGGGTCGGGACGCCCGCGGCCCGAAGGGTATTCCGCCCACGAGGAGTCCTACCTCGAAATGCTGGAACGTGACGATCTCGACGGGGTGTTGATCGCCACGCCATGGCGGTGGCACATTCCGATGTGCGTCGCGGCCATGCGAGCCGGCAAGTACGCTGCAACGGAGGTCGGCCCGGCATCTTCGGTTGAGGAATGCTGGGACCTTGTCAAGGCGCACGAGGAGACCGGCAAGCCGTGCATGCTGCTCGAGAACCATTGCTACGACCGCTGGAACATGGCCCTGCTGCGGATGGTCAGGGAAGGCGTCTTCGGCGAAGTGGTCCACTGCCAGTGTGGCTACGAGCACGACCTGCGCGCCCGGATCGTCCAAGGGAAGGGAACCGGCGTGGTCCTGCCGGAAGGAGGCGACTATCGCACGCTGCAGAACAGGCGGCGCAACGCCGACCTCTATCCAACCCACGGAATCGGCCCTGTCGCGAACTGGCTGAACATCGATCGCGGCAACCGTTTTTCCTACCTGACATCGACTGCCAGCAAGTCGCGCGGCCTCGCCGCGTGGACGCGCGAGAACCTGGAAGATGGTCATCCCGCTAACGGGATCGAGTGGACGGCCGGCGACGTGGTCACAACTGTCATCAAGTGCGCGAACGGGGAGACGGTCGTGGTGAGCTTCGACACGCGCCTGCCGCGACCTTATTCCAACATGCGCCGTCTGCAGGGCACCAAGGGCATCTGGCTCCAGGACGGCGACGCGTCATCGCTTTCCCAGTCGACGATCTATCTCGACGGCCGCAGTCCGAATCACCGGTGGGAGCCTTTCGAGCCCTACCAGGAGGAATACGAGCATCCGCTGTGGCAGCGTTATCTCCGTGATGGCGTGGTTGGAGGGCACCGGGGATCCGAATTCCTGAAGATTCGCGCGTTCGCCGAGTGCGTTCGGGACGCTCTGCCGACACCGATCGACGCCTACGACACCGCAACCTGGATGGCGATCTCCCCGCTGTCGGAGCGCTCGATCGCGACGGGCAGCCGCCCGGTCAGTTTTCCGGACTTTACGAACGGCCGATGGATGCGCAACAGCCCGATCTTCGGACTGACGGACTGGATTTGAGCTTCGAGGCTCCGCCGGGCGAACGCAGTCGGTCCGGCGGGCCCACCGTTCCCCGCAGGCAAATCATTTGCCGTGCATGACCGAATCCCCGATTGGATTCCGAGATCCGCGACGCATCTACTGCCCCACGGGCCAGTGCGCAATCTCGATTTCGTCCATCGGGAAGTGACGCGGATTCCCGGTAGCGAGCACGGCACCTGCCGCGTGCGCCGATGCAGCGATCAGGCAGTCCGCCTGGGACAGGGTGGTACCCACGGCCGCGAATTGGCGCCGCCACTCACCAGCGAGGCGGCCTTGCACTCGCCCGATCGGCACGATACGGAGGCCATCAAATAGCCGCTCCACCGCCCTGGTTTCGTCCGAGTGCACCCCCCGGATGATCTCCTCGACATTGACGGGTGAGGTGTATAGCGTGTCTCCGCGTGCGAGCAGTGAGTTCACTCTCCCAACAGCGGGTCTTCCCCGAAGGTAGTCGATGAGCACAGTCGTATCCAGAAGGACATGCATCGTCTCATCCAACACGCCGCGGGTCGCTACTGCGCTGGTAGCTCACCCAGACGGCGGGGTCATCATCCCATTCGTGTTCGCTGTCTCGGAACAGGCCCGCCGCCTCGCGCAGGCGCGCCGTGCGACGGTGCCGGTCGACAGCCTCCAGGATCGCCTCCCGCACAAAGGCACTACGACGTCGCGGTCCTGCGATGGCATCGATCTCAGCGACGATCGCATCGTCGAGTTCAATGTGCATTCGCATGTGTATACCTGTAGCACATTATTGCGTGAGAAGAGTGACGCGGACGAGACGGATCGATCTCGCACGAACCGAGAGGAGGCCGTGGCGGGCTCCGACTCTCACCAGCCGCGCCTGCGTTCGAACGCTGGGCAAGGCCATCGAGTCCAATCACCTCGACATCCTGTGGCTCGGGTGCCAGCAAGACGCCGCCGCCGACCGAGCCGGGCGATTCTCAGGTGCGATCCACCATCGTGGGACCTTGTCACCAATAACTTGTTCTGTCCCAATCGTGCCTTGCGCACCTGCCGCTGTCCAGGGGCATGGAACCCTCACGCTATCGTTCGTGTTCTGGTTCGGGTCACTCTTGATCGGGGAGCTTTCCAAGGCGATTCTCGTGCGAGTCACCTCGTTCCTCCAAGAATCGTCGGAAGTCTTCCAGCCTCGGCAGGGTTTCACGGTCCTTGGCACGGTTCGACGCCCGCTTGCTGGCGATGATGTCATCGATCGAGCAAACAGGGAATCCAGCAATGTCCCTACCACGACGCCATGCGCCCTCGAACCCTTCAATGCCGTCGGGGGCGAAGACAAGATCTACGTCGAACGGTCCATTCTTCAGCTGAATGAAGTCCTTCCCTTGCTCAATTTCCTTGGCCTGATCGTTGCTGATATTGAATCCCAAGTCGCGAAGTGCCGCTGTCATCGCCCTTCCATTGGCTCTGCTCTTCTGGACAAACAGGTCCGCATCCTGTGTCGTATCTGGGAATCCATGCAAGACTGCACCAGTCTTTCCGATAAAAAGGTAGACAACCTCATATCGTTCCAGTGCTTCCCGCAGTTCGTTGACTTGGTTGTAGTTAATCGGTCCCATAGCCCAGCCACTTGGGCAGATGAGCGTTGCACCAGTTCCGGTAGTCTCTTGTAGTCTCGAACGACCGGTACGGTTCATCGTCCAACACGGGCTTGTACGTGTGGATCAATGCGTACTTCAAGCGAAGGTCGAGCGGGCGCCTTGCAGCTGCCTCGAATTCAGCACGCCAATCCGTATTGACGGTGCCCTCGTTCCCTTGCATGTCTTTCACAACAAACGCCAGATTCCTCATACTACCCCCATGCTTGACTCGACAATCCCTGGTGTTCGTCGCCGGTTCCCCGTATCAGCCGATCGCAGTGCATGGAGTCGAGCGCCCGACCATGTTGTACCACTCGCAGGGCCCGAGGGACCGATAGAATCTGGCTGCAGGGCAGGGGCGCGAGAGCGCTTGACAGATCAACGATGCGCATCGAGGGTAGCGGCGTGAACGAGGGAGTCCTAAAGGAGGCGTACCCAAATGCGGCAGAGCGCTCTACCTGGCGGCACGACCCTCGCAACGACGAGGTCGGCGGGTATCCGGAGCTGAAGGCACGACCAATCGCTTCTCGACCGAATTCGATCGTCGTGAATTCGGCTACCGGTTTCGGAATGCCAAGAGGACCGCTTGCGGACAAGGCGATTGCCGGAGCCCATCCATCCATTCGCCCGTCGAGTCGGTGCCTCGGGTGACAGGGATCCACTATGCACCGGCGACTCTCCGTCAGCAAGGTGTGCGTCATCAACTACTGGCCTTCGAGGGTGCCGAGCACGACCTCGGCGGACGGGGATCCGCCGGCCTGAACAGCGCGTATGCTGCCGCGATGCAATTCCTGGAGGCGCATGTTGCTCGGTGAGCGACTCTGCCGCGCGTGAGGGCAGCCCATCTTGATCGGCGATGCCAGCCGGAAGAATCCTCGCGGTCTCAGTAATACGATTCGACCCTTCTTTCCCCAGGCCGTTCCGATCGTCTACGATCTATGTGGCCGTTCGCCTAGGAGGAATACGATGCGCCACCTGATCGCCAGCTACTTGAACAACGACCTCTCCCGTCGAGGACTCTTCGAGGCTCTTGCCGGAGTTGGCTTCACAGCCGCGGCAGCCCAGTCTCTCGTGGCGCCGTTGGAGGCGTCCGAAAAGGGTCAGGGCGCCACCAAGATGACCGGTACCGGAGGCGAGCTCGTCGTCGCCCAGATGAAGGCCGCCGGTGTCGAGTATCTCTTCACCAACCCCGGCTCGTTCGAAGTGGGCTTCTTCGATGCCTTTCTGGGCCAGGACCATACCCAGCTCATCATGGGCTTGCACGAAGGCATCGTGATCTCGCTTGCCGATGGGTATTACCGCACGTCGGGCAAGCCGGGTTTCGTGAACATCCACGTGATCGCCGGGACCGCCCAGGCCGCCGGGCAGATGTACAACGCGGCAAAGGACGGCTCTGCACTGGTCGTGACGGCCGGACTGAACGACAACGAGCTCTGGAGCGACGACGCCGGGCTCGCTCCCCGCCCCGGGTACGACCAGAAGGAAATCAACCGGCAGTTCACCAAGATCTCGTGGGAATCGCGTGATGCTCGGAGCCTGGCCCTGATGCTTCGCCGCGCGTTCAAGGTGGCGACCGCGCCGCCGGGCGGGCCGACCTATATCGCGATGGCGCACCACGCGCTCGAGGCGAAGAACGTGGACGCGCAGATTCTGCCGGGCGAGCGGTTCATGCCAGAGTCGCGGATGCGGCCGGCCAAGGATGCCATCGAGCGAGCCGCGAAGGCGCTGGTCGAAGCGAAACGGCCTGTTCTGGTCGCAGGGGACGATGTGTGGAAGACGCACGGCTGCGACGAGCTCCTGGCGCTTGCCCAGAAGCTCGGCATCCCGGTTACGAACCAAGGGCAGGGGTACGACAACTTCCCGGCCCACCACCCGCAGAATCTGGGCCGCTTCAACCAGGGGAACAAGATGGTCGCAGGAGCGGACGTGATTCTCAGCGTGGGCGCGCACGACTTCGGCGGACGGGTCGTTCCGAAGGGCCCGGAAGCGCCGCTCGGTGCGACGTTCATCCGCCTTACGGCGAACACTGACGTCATCAGCCGCAACTACCCGACCGACCTCGCGCTGGCCGGCACGCCCAGGGAAGGCCTGCGGGACCTGAACGACGCGATTGACTCGATGACCACAGCCGACCGTCGCAAGAAGATCGCCAAGCCACGAGCGGAAGCCTTGGCCGCCTACACGAAGGAATCCAGAGCCAAGGCCGAGAAGGAAGCCCGGGCAAACTTCGGCAAGGGCCCGGTGCATCCCGACGAACTCGGCGCGACGATTGCCAAGACCGCCGACGACAACGCCATCGTGGTCCCGGAGAATCTGACGGCCAGGTTCGGGGCGTTCAATTTCGGGCATCGCGACGGGGAGAAGATGCGCGTCGCCAACACCGGGAACGGCCTTGGCTGGGCCATCGGCGCGTCTGCCGGCGCGAAGCTGGCCGAGCCTGACCGGCAGGTCATCTGCTCGATCGGCGACGGTTCGTTGATGTACAGTGCGGCGGGCTTCTGGACGCAGGCGCGGTACGAGATCCCGGTGCTGACGGTGGTCTCGAACAACCGGAACTACCAGACGGTCCGGGGGGCCTACTACCGTTACGGCGGCAAGATGGCCGAGACTGACCGCTACACCGGGATGTATCTGGGAGACCCCGACATCAGCTTCGTCGAGCTCGCCAAGAGCCAGGGCGTGGCCGGAGAGAAGGTCAACGAGTCGTCCGAACTCGAGGCCGCGCTGAAGCGAGGTGTCGAGGCCGTCCGCGAGGGCCGTCCCTACGTCGTGGATGTAGAGACCGCGCGATACGGCGGCGGGGCCGACTCCGAGTGGCACCAGGAGTTCAGCTTGGCGGACAAGCGAACGAAGAACGTGTAGAAGCCCGTCGCGAACCTTGGGCCACCAGCCTGATCGGACGGCGAAGAATCCGGAGCACGCTCGCTTCAGGAAGCGTTCGGGGAGCGAGGCAATCCGTCTTGCAAGCAGGTGCAACAGGTGCCTTGGAGTCCACGCGGACCGAGAATGGGCCGCCACGAATCCAGGTGCCTGTGATGAATCGTTCGGAGCCCGCACCTCACCCTACTCGGGCGGGCAAGTTGCATGGGCGAGATACCCTATCTCAGCAGTTCGAATGCGGTCCTGAGGCTGGGTCCGTATCGATAGACTGCGAAGTCGTCATCGAACGAGATCACACGCGAGATGCCCAGCCGTTCCATTACCGCGAAGGATGTGCGACCAACAAGTGAGAAATCCTGATCGGGAAAGCGTTCTCCGATCGCCCACGCGGCTTCGAGGTCGGCGCTGTTCGTCTGCTCGACGGTTGCTACACCACGACGCAGTCCAGCCCAGAGCCTTTCCGCTGCGTGGGCGGAGATAAAGTGGTGGATGAGACGCCAAGTCTCGATTACGACGTGGTCACTCGTGACGAGAGGTTCAGGCGTCTGGAGCAGTCTCTTGGCCACGGAATTGTAGCGGTCGCCCCGATCAGCGGCGGCATACCAAGCCGAGCTGTCCACGAAGATGCTCATGTCTCGTTGGCAGGGTGGCGTTTCCCAGCACTGATCGAGTCCGCAATCATGCGATCTTTCTCGGATCCGACATTGGTGCCACCTGACGAGCCGAGATCGAATACGAGAGAGCGGTCGACACTTCGCGGAGGCTCGATCAGGTCGCGGGCTACGAGTCGGCGTATGTATTCGGCTAACGAGACGCCGCGCTCGGTTGCGCGCGCACGAACCTGCGCGTGCAGTTCCGACGTCAACGAAATCTGCGTTCGTACCATCATGATGGCGCCATCATGATATCAAGATGGATGATGGTGTATTGATTCGCAACTGGATTGGCGTCAGGGCTCCTGCCCCGCCGGGTCGTTGGAGCGTTTCGTCGACCCAGCCTAACCTCCGACAGCGGAGGATCGTAAGTGTTGAATTAAATAGTACTTACAAGTTCGAAACCGGGCTGCGGCACGACATCCAGGGTGCCCGATGCGACCGCCGGATGGAGATCGCCCGGGAGGTATCTACGTGGCGTTCTCCTCGGTACAGGACGCCGAGTAGAGCATCCGGGGGCAGCCGGGCAGGCTAGGGGGCCTTGGCAATTGGTTCCAGAAAGGCATCCCTTTAATCGAGGTCGACCATATGTTTCCCGACGAGGACACTGCCGAACGCTGGTTTGCAGCAATTCACTGGTCCGGTGAGTCTGCATTGCCACCCCACCAATGTGCAGTCACTTGCGCCTACCCCTGCATGCCCTGGCGCTGCCGCAAGCGCTTCTCGGCGCGCACCGACCCGGCCTTGGCTGGCACCAAGCTCGGCTACCGTTCCCGGGCGCTGGGCATCACGCAAGAGCCAGCCCGGCACCTCGGCCATCGACTGCGCGGGCTTGCTCGACGGCCCTGTGCAGGTCGACGGGGTCCAGTTGTTCCTTTTTCCTACATGCGGCATCTCGTCTGCGGTACCCACCTCATCTGTACATTGGGCACTCAGGTCATCAATTCCCTATAATTCCCACCGAGGACATGCCATATCGCCCGACACGCCGCACCTTCATTCAGAGCGCCGCGATTGCCCCCGCTGCACTCTACGCCCTGCCGGGCCGGGCCGCTATGGGGACAACCAGCGACTGGCGCCACTACGGCGGGACGCTCGGTGCCACCCGATACTCCGAGCTGGACCAGATCGACCGTTCCAACGTCTCCGACTTGAAGGTCGCGTGGGTCCACGCCACTGGGGATAGTCTTGTGCGTCCGCAGACCAAGATCGAATGCACTCCGATCGTCGTGGACGGCCGGATGTACGTGACGACCGCCCAGGTACAAGTGCGGGCGCTCGACGCGACCACGGGCGAGATGCTGTGGAACTTCGACCCCTTCGAGGGGATCCGCATGCGCCGCTCGAAGGGTGTCAACCGGGGGGTGGCCTACTGGTCCGACGGTGAGGACCGCAGGATTTTCATGTCCGGGTCCGCGCAGGACACGATGTACTGCCTGAACGCGGATACCGGTAAGCTGGTGACCGAGTTCGCGGACGGCGGGATCCTGAACATGAAGGAAGGCCTCGACCGCGAGCTGGCCGCATCGACCCGCTCCTATTACGCGAGCCCGCCAGTCATCTTCGAGGACCTGCTGCTGCTCGGCGGCGGTTCCGGAAGCGAGGGTCCCATGCCGGCGGCTCCCGGGCACATTCGCGGGTACGACGTCCGCACCGGGAAGCGCCGTTGGATTTTCCACACGATTCCCCACCCCGGCGAGTTCGGCTACGAAACCTGGGGCAAGGACAGCTGGAAGACGGCCGGCGGCGCCAACAACTGGGGCGGGATGAGCCTAGACGCCGAGCGCGGACTCCTCTTCGTCTCGACCGGGTCGCCGACCTACGACTTTTACGGGGCGGACCGGCCCGGAAAGAATCTCTTCGGCAACTCCGTGATCGCCCTCGACGCCCGCACTGGCAAGCGCAAGTGGCATTTCCAGGCGATCCACCATGACCTGTGGGACTACGACCTACCGGCCCAGCCGGTTCTTGCCCGGCGCCGGAACAACGGCCGGTGGCAGGACATCGTGGTCCAGATCTCGAAGCAGGCCTTCTGGTACATCTTCGACCGCGAAACGGGCGAGCCCGTATGGGAAATCGAAGAGCGGCCGGTGCCCGAGTCGGACGTGGAGGGCGAGCATGCCTGGCCGACGCAGCCATTTCCGACCAAGCCCCCACCGTTCGCTCGCCAGGGATTCGAAGAGGACTGGAAGATCACGGACATTTCCGAGGAGTCCCACGAGTACATCAAGCGACGTCTGAGGGACATGCGGTACGGAGGACTCTACACGCCCCCGAGCAGGAGGGGAACGGTGTACAACCCCGGAACCGTCGGAGGGACGATCTGGGGCGGAACGAGCCATGACCCGGAGGAAGGGCTGATGTTCATCAACACCAACAACTGGCCCAAGTACTTCGCGCTGCTCGACGCGCCGGAGGGGGCTGACTATCCCTACATCAATTCAGCCTACCCGTTCTTCATGGACCAGGATGACTACTCGGCTGCGAAGCCGCCCTGGGGGGAGCTGCTGTGCCTGGACCTGCAAACGGGCGACTACCGCTGGCGGCGGCCGATCGGCGAATACGCCGAACTGAAGGCCAAGGGCATCGAGGGTACGGGGACGTTCAACGTGGGCGGGTCGATCGTCACGAAAGGCGGCCTGCTCTTCCTCGGGGCCACGCAAGACGAGAAGTTCCGCGCCTTCGACACCAGTTCTGGCAAGATCCTCTTCGAGCACCAGCTATCCGCGGGTGGCTACGCCACGCCGTGCACCTACTCGGTTGACGGAAAGCAGTACGTTGTGATCGCCGCAGGCGGGGGTGGCCGCAATATCGGCAGCGGCGGCAAGAAGTCCGGCGACGAGTTCGTTGCGTTCAGTCTCGGGTAGTTGCGACCGACCCAGGCCGGTGCGCCCCTGAACCCTTCTGGAATCGGCAAGAGGGCCATATCTAGGGGTGGACTGGTGGAATTTGAAACAGTCTTGCAAGTTCCTGTGTACAGGAACGATTCAGGCTCCTTCCCGATGAAGACGGCGTTCGTTCCGTTGCTCGCGGGCCTGCTGGCTGCCGGCCCGTCCGCCCGCAGAGCATACGCGCAACAGGCATACAAATTCGAGCACGTTCCTGGCGGTCTGTCCGCGCTGTCAGACGAGCACCGCCAGATCGCCCGCGCACAGGCCAGGCAGGACCTGCTGCGGACCAGAGCGCACGCGCTACAGGCGGGGGAACGTGCGGTTCCTAGCCGCGCAACTTACTGTCCGGCCACGGGCGCCACGCCGGACGGCCCCGAAATGACCCGGCCAAAGCAGCCCGAGCCTCGCCCTTTCCTCGCCCGGCATGCCCCATATCGGACGCGGTGATTGACTGTCGCGGCGCCGGCTGACTCGGCGTCGACTGCCTTCCGGGAGTACCTGTCGAATCAGGTTGTGCAGTCGCGATGCATCAAGTGCCAGGTGCGTGGCGGCCTTTCCGAGTACACCCGTCTTGTCTTCGAACCCGGTTCCGTGGCGGATCATCAATCCAGAAACCAGGCGGTGTTTGAGGGCTTCGTGTCCACCGTCCCGGGCGGTGCGGACATCGTTCTCGACAAGATACGGGGTGTCGCGCACGGCGGCGAGGCCCAGGTGCCTTCGGGAACGGCCGAGTTCGCGAACATGGAACGGTTCCTGCGACTTCTGGAGAGCCGGACGGCCGGAACGGCGCTCTCGCCCGAGACCTTGTTCGAGGGCGTTACGATCGAATCTCCTGCAAGAACGTTGCGACGCGCGGCCCTGGTCTTCGCGGGAAGAATCCCGACACCGCAGGAGTTCGATTCGGTCAGAGATGGCGGTGCAACCATCTTGCGCCGGGCGATCAAGGGGTTGATGCGGGGGAGGAGATCTCACGAGTTCCTGATCCGGGCCAGTAACGACCGCCTGCTCACGGACCGGCACCTGTTCTCGGTGTTCAACCTGCGCATGGAGACCGACTTGGCGAACCTGCAGTGGAGAGCCGCAAAGCAAGCCCTCGATCGAGGGTACGAGCGTGCCATGGAGGATCCGTCGTATGCCACTTGGGAGGCCCAGACGCAATTCGGAATCTCCAGGGCTCCCTTGGAACTGATCGCCCACGTCGATGAGAACGACCAGCCGTACACCGAGATCCTCACCGCCGACTACATCATGGCGAACCCCCTCGCATCGAAGGGATACGGGTCCTCGACGGAATTCGATATTCCTGTATCGGAGGGCCAGTTCCGTCCCTCCAAGATCGTCAACCACTTCCGGAACGACTATTCGAAGATCTCCGAATTCGATGTGCGGTACGGAACCCGGATCATCAGCGCGGGAAGCCTCGAGACGACTTACCCTCATGCCGGGATCCTGAACACGCGCGTTTTTCTGCGGCGATATCCCACCACGGCGACCAACCGGAACCGCGCGCGCCCGTTGGCCCCTCCTGCACTTCCTCGGCGGGGACGTCGAGAGGCTTGCGTCCCGGCCGACCGATCCCGCGGCCCTTACCGACACCGGCAACCCCACGAGGAGAAATCCGTCCTGCACGGTCTGACACTCCGTTCTGGACCCGGTCGCCGGCGCGTTCCAGAACTACGACGAGGGCGGGTCCTACAAGAGTGGCTTCGGCGGCATGGACTCTCTGCCGCTCAGTTACAAGGTTTCCCTCGACGGGTTTCCGACCCTGTATCGCCAGGGAGACACGTGGTACCGGGACATGGTGGCTCCCGGCTTCGAGGGCGAGGTGGCTCCGGACTCCGCTAGCAGCGTCCAGTGGCTGGCCCGGATGATCGCTGCCGGCAGCCGATTCGCCAGCGGCACGGTTGAGTTCTGGTGGCCTGCCGTCATGGGCACCGAAGTTGCCGAAGCTCCCAGTGCCACGACGGGCCGGTCCGGGCTGCGGATCGGCCGGGCCTGTCAGTCGAGGACCTCCAGCCCGGCGAGAGGCGAGACATGGTGTTCACCCCGGGATCGCCGATCGCGATCCCGACGGTGGAGTCCTCTGAGGTGACGGGGGGGAGTCCGTCTCGACCACCCTCTACGTTTCGAATCACTCCGACTCCGACGTCACCGCCACGTTCAAGTTCCGGGACGATGACGGCGAGGATCTGGAAATGCCCGTCGCCACGGATCCCGGCAACGCCTCCTCCGCGGTCGAATCGAAGTCCAGCCATGACCTGGCGGTCAGCTCTAACGATACTGGCCCCCTGGGTGATCAGCAAGGGCACGTCTGCCAAGACCGGCTGGGCGGAAGTCACGACGGCTCCGACCGCCGCGGTGTCCGTGACCGCCGCGACGGTTCGGACACTCACCAGCACCCAGCGTGACTTCAACGAGATCCCGTCGTCCTCGTCGTACCGGCGGGCCTGGCTTGTCGTTGATCGCACGGGCAGCCACAGCACCAGCCTGGTCCTTGTCAACAGCAGCAGCGACGCGCCCGAGTCCTTTCATTTGGAGTACCGGTCAGACGACACTTCGTGTGAACACACGGCGCAAGTGCCTGCCAAGGGGTGCTCTACCATCGCGATTTCGACCTCCTTGACCTGCTCGGCCAGCAAGCTGGGCACGATCGAGATCAACGCTGCCGTGCCGTTCACGGGCATTGCGAAGGTCAGCTTCACCGGGCAAAACGACACGTTCATCCGGTTGTTGACGGGCTTGCCGGACATGGATCCGGTTCCGCTCGAGGCGTGGACGGTGTACGACGGCGGCTACGGGTTCGAGTTCTTGAGGACGTCCGGTTGCATTTCGTTCTCCTCGCGGATGCTCGTTGGCGTCAGCTACACGGTGCGCACTTCGGTCTGGCAGGCAAGGGCCGACTCCACTGCCGAGTGGGCGGACCTGCCAGGCACGGAGAAGACCGGCGAGATTTGCGGATACAATCCATCCGAGCCCGGGGAGTACCGTGGCGTTGCAGAGATCACGATTGACGGGGTTCCGGGACTCTATTCCAGTTCCGACACGGTCACCATTGCGGCTGCCGTCACGCCGACCGGTGACCATCCTTCGATCCCGAGTTTCGTGGTGGGCGAGGAAAGCGTTCAGTTCGGATCACTCAGCGGCACGTACATCAGCTCGACCGAGTCAATCCAGGTCGACTGGGTCACCTATGAGATTCACACGTCGAAATGGCAGCGGCCTGACGACGCGACCAGTGCGTGGGCGGACATCGACGACACTGCCGAAACCGGAGAAATCTGCGCATATGACCCGGAGACGGCGGGTCAGTACAGGGCTTCCGCGGAAATCTCCCGCAACGGCGTGAAAGGCACGTATGTCAGTTCGAACGTCCTGATCGAGGAGCCCCCGCCAACCACGACGACCGGCGGCGACGCGGGGTCGGACTCAGGGTCCGACACCGCCTCAGACACCGGGACGACCACGACCACCACGACGACCACGACCACGAAGACGACAGCGCAGCCGGGTGCGGAGCAGTGCTCGGATCTGGTGGGCTGCTTCATCCCGCCGCCGGCCGGGACGTTCACGATGGGCTCGACCAGCAGCGACGCCGGCACGGACGAGAGCCCGTTGACAACGGTGACGATCAGCGAAGGGGTTCAGATCGCGAAATACGAACTGACGCACGCCCGACGGGAGTTGATTATGGGGGAGGCGGCATCTTACGTCGAACGCGATTGCGACGACGAGGACGCCTGCCCGATCTTCGCCGTGGCGTTCCTGGGAATCACCGAAATCAAGATCCCGGTGTTCCTCCAGCTCCTCAACCAGAGAGACACGGACTTCACGTATCGACTGCCGACCGAGGCGGAGTGGAAGTACGCGGCCAGGGCGGGGACAACCGGGGATCGCCACGGCAATGTCGATGACATCGCTTGGCACTCAGGCAACAGCGGGAACGCGATCCAGAGAGTCGGACTGAAGGAGGCCAATGCATGGGGGCTCTACGACATGCTCGGGAACGTCTTCGAGTGGGTGTCGGACCTGTACGGGACTTACCCTGGGGGATCGGTCACGGACCCCACGGGACCGACGACCGGATCTCAGCGGATCGTGCGTGGCGGCAGCTACCTGTCGGGCGCGGCCGATGCCCGGGGCACCGAACCGCCAGGTTGTAGCTGCCGGCCAGCTCGCCCCCAACATTGGCACTCGTCTGGCGAGGGTCCCCAATTGAGATGTTCGTCCCAAGGTCGCGCTGGCGACGCGTTCCGACAGGGAGGGCGGTGGCAATAGCTTCCAAGCCATCCTCGGGAACCACCGGTCCCTGTGCAGGTCCAGGGGGTTCCGGGCAGGGCGGCCCGTTGGCAGCCCAGGGAGCCGACAGACGCGACCCGGGATAACGGTACGGGCTGCTTGCCCCACCGTGTTTCCGGTCCAGAGGGTTGGCGCGCATGTACCGGTACCCTCCACCAGCCCGGGACGCGAATCGAGATCGGAGCGCCCAGAGGCAGTTGGTTGCAAGGGTCCCGTTCCGAGGAGTCCGATTCGCATGGAACGGCCGATTTCACCACGGTCTAGCTATCTCGGGCAGGCAGGCCACTGAATCCGGGTCTGTGCCTTCAAGGCGAGGCCTAGGCGAGATCCCGCGCCAGCACCACCCTTGCTGGCTGCCGAAGGGCTCCAACGCGCCAGTCGCCGAGCGAATGGACGGTGCGTGGGGCAAGGCATTCGGCGCTGACCCTCCAAGAGCCCGCTACGATGGAATTTGGACAGGCGGCGCTCGTTGATCAGCGACTATGTCGACGTGATTGAGAACGGTCGCGACGACAGAGAGCGGTATCGAATGCTGATTCGCGATCTGCCTCGCCGCTTTCACGCAGCGGAGCGTGCGGTCCAGGCGATCTCGCTACAGCAGGTTCCGAAGCTTACGGGGACCCGCTGGGATGCGTTGCTTGCGGCGGTTGCCGAGCACATAGCGATTCTGCACGACCTGCCAATTCCCGAGTGGGTGGACGAGCCCGAGAGATCTCTCCGGATTCCATGGATGCCATTGCACCCCCTTCCCGCGCTCTACGCATCTGCCTTGATTGACTCGCCTGGAGCCTTCGTCCGGCACGGGACCCTTGTCGACCCACGCGAGCTCGACGCACGAGGAGGGGAGCGGGAGTATGGATGCCTTATCGGCCGATGACATGCGGGCCGCTCTCGCGGAGCTGTCGGAGGAGCTCAGGCGGAAGGGCGTCAAGGCTCGCCTCTACCTTGTGGGAGCAGCCGCGATCACGATGGCATTTCGCGACAGCCGCCAGACATATGACCTGGATGCCTTGATCCTCGAGGGCCATGGGCCGGTGATCGAGGCGGCACGCCGCATCGCCAAGAAGCGAGGATGGCCGGAGACCTGGCTCAATGGGGGTGCGGCTCCGTTCATGGGAAACCTCCCCGATCGCAAGGCGCGGACAGTTTTCGGAACAGCGAACCTGATCGTAACGGCGGCGTCGGCCGAATTCCTGCTGGCAATGAAGGTACGGGCAGGCCGGGCTGTCGATCTAGACGACATCGCTCTTCTCGCGGACGATCTCGGCCTCCGCACAGCCAAGGAAGTTTTCGACCTGCACGACAGGGTCTTTCCCTCGTTGCCCCTTCCACCACGCGCGGACCTGGCCGTCCGGCAATTCCTGGCCGTACGCTGGCCCGAGGACCATTCGCTTGACGAATCCTGATCGGGCCTTGACAAGGGATGGAGCGTCGGGAGCCTGTTTGCAGGGCCGCGCTGCGGAATTCATGTCATAGCTGAAGCGCCGGCAGAGATGGCCATCGTCGCCAAGTGAGTTAATCTGGCGCCATGAAAGCATTGATGACTCGCCGTGGGTTCGTCGGAGCCACGGCGGCCGGACTCGCCGCCCAGCAGGCCGCGACGTCTGACACGAGACCGAACATCCTCTGGGTCTGCACTGACCAGCAGCGCTGGGACACGATCCGTTCGCTCGGCAATCAGTTCATCCGGACACCGAATATCGACCGGCTGGTCGCCAGCGGAGTTTCGTTCCAGAACGCGTACTGCCAGTCTCCGATCTGCACACCGAGCCGGGCCGGCTTCCTGACCGGCATGTATCCCTCGGCGGTACACGGGTGCATGAATGGCAACGAGCGATGGGACGACGCAGCGCCGCTTATCACCAAGACGCTCGCCGAATCCGGGTACGACTGCGGGCTGGCTGGCAAGTTCCACCTCTCCGCAGCGCAGGGTCGTATCGAGCCCCGCGTCGACGACGGCTACCGAGTGTTCCACTGGAGCCACCACCCGCACGATGACTGGCCCGAGGGGCATGCCTACATCGACTGGCTGGAGTCGAAGGGCAAGGACTACGGCTCGATCTACAAAAAGCTGGGATACGTCCCGAGCGACTATCACCAGACGACCTGGTGCGCCGATCAAGCGATCGAGTTCATGCGGGAGAAGCGTTCCGGTCCCTGGCTGTTCAGCCTGAACTGCTTCGATCCCCACTCGCCCTTCGACCCGCCGCAGGAATGGCTGGACCACTACCCGGAGTCCGACATGCCCGGCCCGCTGTTCCGGGAGTCCGATCTGGCGGCTCAGGAGCGGTTGAAGAACGTGAACTTCCAACGGACGCCTCGACGGCCGGAGGAGATGAACGCGAAGTCGTACCAGGCCAAGTACTACGCCATGATCGAGCTGATCGACCACAACGTCGGTCGCATGCTCGACGCGCTCGAGGAGAGCGGCCAGCTGGAGAGCACGGTTGTCATCTTCACAAGCGATCATGGCGAGACGCTCGGGGACCACGGGCTCCTGCTCAAGGGCTGCCGGTTCTACGAGAGCCTGGTTCACGTCCCCCTGGTGATTTCCTGGCCCGGGCATTTCAGGAAGGGCCTGCGAAGCGATGCGCTGGTCGAGCTTACGGACCTTGCTCCGACGCTGCTGGAGCTGGCCGGTCTCGCCGTTCCGGAATCGATGCAGGGCAAGCCACTGACGTCCATCCTTCGGGGAGAATCCGCACCCGAACGTCATCGGGAGTTTGTCAGGAGCGAGTATTACCGGGCGCTGGCCGGCGTCCAGAGCTTCGGCACGATGGTCCGCAGCGAGAGATTCAAGCACGTCGTCTATCACGGCCACGGGCTCGGAGAGCTCTTCGATCTGGAGAACGATCCGGGAGAGTTCGATAATCTCTGGGACGACGCACGGATGGCGCAGGTGCGTCACGAGCACATGGTGATGAACTTCGACGCGCTGGCAACGGCCTCGGATGTCGGCCCGGCCAGGGTCGCGCGTTACTAGGGCGGCGTCGACAGTGCGCGGTTGCGACTCGTGCCGCCGCGCTCGTGGTTCGCAGCGTTCAGATCACTTCCACGCGGCCTTGGATTCCGGCAAGGCTGGCCAGCGCGGCATCGCACGTTAGCGGGGTTGCCGTAAGAACTTCGGCGAGGGCCAGGTACGCGGCGTCATAGGCGGCCGTGCTTTCTCGCAATTCGGAGATGCGCGCCGAGAACGTCAGGTGGGCGTGACGCTCGATCCTCAATCCCGCGAAATCGTGCAAGGCCTCACCGCCGCGGGCCACTCCCAGCTGCCCCGTTTCTGACGAAGCGGCGAACTGCTTGCAGGACCTCGAGATCGATCAGGTGCGGCGCGTGGAACGAATGGCCCCTCCGCTCGATGGTGCGCGCGACACGTCGACGTTGCGGCGTGGCCAGTACGAGTTCCACAGCGGCCGATGCGCCCAGGACAATCATCCCTGTTCGCGTTCCTGTCGAATGACGTCAGCAGGACTGGGATGCACGGACGCCGGGACTCGCGACTGCAGGCGCTGCAGCAGTTCCTGAGTTATTGGTCGATCCAGGCTGCGCTTGAGTTCGGCAAGTGCGTACGCAGACAGGGACATGCGCGCAGGGGCGGCCCTCGCCTTGAGCTTGCGATGCACGTCGTCCGGGACGTGGCGCACTTGAATCACCGTGTAAGTGTTCGAGTTTTCCGGGTCCAGGCGGCATTCCCGCGCATGAACCGAGAGCATTGGATCATCGGCGGCCAACCAAAGAAACGTGCACGTGTCTACCAACGGCCTCATGTCTTCCCCGCCTTTGCTTCGAAGGCATCGAGCAGGTCGTCAGGAAGCGGCTCGAAGACGTTGTCGGGAATTCTCATGCCTCGATCAATTCCGATTGGGCGTCGCTCAAGTACCGGCTGGCCGATGGGGCGGAGTTCGGCCACCGGGACATTCCGTCGGCAGATGATGATTCTTCGGCCGTTCTACGCTTGATCCACGTAGGCTGAGAGTCGTGACTTGGCTTCAGCGACGTTGATCCGAATCACGAATTCGTTGTAGGTCAAGTACACGACTACATAAATGACTATCTTGGAATTTAGGCCCTGCATTCCAGCCCGATTCGAATTGAACCCTCTAAGAGGACCCCATCGAGCGATCCTCCTCTCCTGAACCGTCTCGAGGCTGTCCTTAGGGAAGGATTCATGCTCCGTGGCGCGAGGGTGCGCTCCTGCTGCCAAGTGCGGATGAGGCAAATTGGAAGCATGGTGGCTTAGCCGCAGCGTCTGTCACCCGGCATAGCAGGGCCTCCACACGGTACCGGTCAAGACGAGAATGAAGAGGCGGTCGGCTGCGCGGCCGATATAGCCTGCGGGCTGTCATAATGGCACTCGGATCCGGCAGCTATCGAGCTCGCTGTCTTACTCGCAAGCCCCGAGGCATTCCCCCCTCCCATGCGCTCAGCCATCGTACTTTTCTCAGCCCTGGTTCTCTCTCCGGCCTTAGCCGAGTGGAATCAGTGGTTGGGCCCGAACCGTGACGGGAAGTCGCCTGAGGCTGGCCTGCTCCGTGAATGGCCGGACGGCGGTCCTGCGCGAGTCTGGCAGGTCGACTCCCTGGGGGCCGGATATTCTTCGCTCGCCGTATCAGAAGGCAAGATCTTTACTCAAGGACTCAAGAGCGGAAGGCAAGTCTTGATGGCCTTGGATGCCCGGACCGGGGAGACCGTTTGGGAGATGGCTCACGGTAGAAAGTACTCCAATGGGCGCGGCGACGGGCCGCGAGGGACCCCCACCGTCGACGGAGACCGGGTTCATGCGCTGGGCGGGGACGGAAACCTCGTTTGCGCGGACACCGCAACCGGAGCCAGGATCTGGCAGAAGCACCTGCTCAAGGCCTATGGAGGACGAAACATTCGGTGGGGGATCAGCGAATCCCCTCTGGTCGATGGCGACCGTGTCATCGTCAACGCCGGCGGTCCCCGGGCATCGATTGTCGCGTTGAACAAGGAGACCGGGGCCGAGATCTGGAGATCGCAGAGCGATGAGGCTGGGTATTCCTCCGCGGTCGCCGTCGAGATTGGAGGAGTGCGTCACTACATCGTCTTCACCGGGGAGGCGGCGGTTGGCGTGCTAGCGGAGAATGGCGAACTGCTCTGGCGCTACGCCCCGGTCAGCAACTCGACGGCCAACATCGCCACCCCTGTCGTCAGGGGAAACCTTGTCTTTCTATCCTCGTCCTACGGCACCGGGTGCGCGTTGCTCCGCCTCGAGAAGACCGGCGGCTCGATCAGCGCTTCCGAGGTCTATTTCAACCGAGACATGAGAAACCACTACAGCAGTTCGATCCTGATCGATGGCTTCCTTTACGGATTCTCGAGCCGGATCCTGACCGCAATGAACTTCGAGACGGGAGAGGTTGCGTGGCGGGACAGAGCTGTTGGCAAGGGCCAGATCATCTATGCGGACGGTAGGCTCTACATCCTCAGTGAGAACCGCGTGGTCGCCCTCGTCGAGCCTAACCCCGCCGAGTACCTCGAAGTCTCGAGATTCGAGATTGACGCCGGAGACTATCCGACGTGGACACTTCCGGTCATTACTGACGGCAGGCTCTACCTGCGCGATCAGAGTCGGCTGTACGCATTTGACGTCAAGGCACAGTAGCGGCCCGCCCGGGGATCACTTGACGATCCAGCCTCGGTTGAGGGCCCGCTAACCCGCGGCTGCCGGGGCCAATCCGAACGGTCGCTCATCCCTGTCGCCCATGCACTGCGGGCCGCCAGCGGACGCCGACGTCCAATGGGCGCGAGATCGGCTATCGCCTCTCAATCCAGTCAGATAGTCTGCGTGAACCGCGCTTTGACATACTCACCACCGCAAGCGGAGAGCGGTCGCGTGTTGGTTGATGGTTGGCGTTAAGGGCATTGCATGGGGGCTGTAGACAGCCGGGTGGACCGGATTGCACTGCCGGAGAAAGACATCGGTGCGAACGGCGAGATCTGGTGGCGATCGTTCCCGCACCGCGCACCCGTCGTGCAGCGACTTCGCCTGGGTTGACTCGTTCTGCCTAGTCTCCGAAACTAGTCATATGGAGACTATCAATGCATCCGACTTCAAGGCGCGATGCCTGGCGATCCTCGATCATGTTCAGGCCACGGGGGAACGAGTCGTCATCCTGAAGCGCGGTCGGCCCGTTGCGGAGCTGTTGCCCGCAAGCCGAACACATGCCGAGTATGCACAATTCGAGCTCAATGGCACCGTCATTGAGGCGGGCGACATCGTTGAGCCAGCCGTTCCGGCAGAGCACTGGGAAAGCCTCCGGCCATGACGGCACTGCTTGACACGCATATCCTAATCTGGTGGCTCAATGGCAGCAGACGTCTTTCGCCGGCCCAAAGGGAGGTCGTCGCGGCAGCCAGCGCGGAGTCACCGCTGCTTGTATCTGATGTTTCGCTCTGGGAAGTGGCGACGTTGCAACGCCTCGGTCGCATCCGGCTAAGCATCACGCTTCGAGCTTGGCTGGACAAGGCGGTGGCTCCGCCGCTGGTGCGACGGTACGGCATCTCCCCTGCTATCGCGGCAGAGCTGGCGACGCTGCCGGACACCTTTCAACGCGATCCAGCAGATCGAATCCTCGTGGCGACGGCCCGCGTGTTTGGCGCGACGCTCCTGACACAAGATCGCAGAATCATCGATTCCGCACTGGTCGACACGTTGTCCTGACGGCAGGTCTGAGAGCTGGTGGGCCATCGCCCTCCTCGGCTCATCCGTCGCCATGGGTTTTCTGTCACTGCCAGATCACGCAGTCTGACACACTTCAACTAGATTCCTCAGCCTTCCGTGGTTGATGTCGAGCGTTTTCCCTAGTGGTGCAAGGATTGGCAGCGGAATCTTGCGAACGTCCGTACGGTTTGCGCTGCTGGTTCTCTTCGGCGGCTCGGGCGAGATCGCGTACGAGCTGGTGGAGATCCAAGGCGAGGTCTGACCCGGAGCGGGCGGAGGTTTGCTGCAAACCCTCCGGCAGCGGGACTGGGCTATCGAGCGTTGCGGGGAGCATGGGCCTACTCAACTTCGCTCAGGCCAGGGACCCGGCTGCGGGGCTGTCGGGCGTCCACAGGCGGTCGTCGCGGAGCAAGGCCCCGACCAGGGCGAGCAGCTTGCGCATGAGCGCGACGAGCGCCACCTTGTGCGGCTTGCCCCGGGGCCGTTAGACGCGCATGGAAGGTGCGGAAGGCCGGGTTGCAACGGATCGCGAAGGTGGCGGCCATGTACAGCAGCTTGCGAGGATGCTGGCGGCCGCCACGGATGCGGCGGCGGCCGTGATGGCCACCGGAATCACACGCGTAGGGCGCTAGGCCGGCCAGGGCCGCGGCCTGGAACAGAGCAAATGATCTCGCTACGTCGGCACAGAGCTGGATCGGTCTCGATGCTGGCCTGGATAGCATCATCGGCCTGCTGAATCTTGGTGGCAAAGTGTTCCAGCAGGGAATCGAGCAGGCTGGCCGCTGTCGAGCCGGTTTCGGAGGCGTGCTTGTGCAAGGCGTCGCGCTATTCGATGAGCTTGCGCCGCAGGGCGAGCAGGTCACCTAATGCCCGCTGGCTCTGCGGCTTGGGCGCGGTGCCCCCGAGGCGGGCGTAGTGGGCGAGCGTGGCGGCGTCGATGCGGTCGCTCTTGGCTTGCTGGCCTAGGGAGCGGGCGAAATTGCGCATGCGCTACGGGTTGGCGAAGCGGCGCTCGAGCGCGGCGGGATCGATGAACACGTCCAGCCAGTGCTTGCCCACGTCGATGCCGACGACGGATTCGGGGGGAGGTGCTGGGGGAGGTGTCATGCGTTGCTTGAGATCTTTTTTACCGGCCGGGGGCATTCCCGGGAACCTCTACTCTTGGAGTGCGGGCCGGCGCCCATACTTCCGTTCGGGTCTCGCGGGAATTGCTGCGGCGGGCGATCCAGCTGAGGAACGGTGCCAGGCACCCAGTGGGAAAGACGATCGGACCCACCGTGCGCTGCCGGGACCGGCCAGTCCCGGCAGCGGCCTCCCCGCCAACGGGCGGGAAGATCCTTGTTCAGCCGGTCGCCAGCAAGGGCGACCAGCGGGAACTCTAATCTTGCACACTGCGGTCTGCCTGCCCGCGCGAACGGCCAATGCGACTATTCAACACAGCCAAAGCGGTTGCGACCACCTCATCCAACCGAGGAAAGGATGTAGGTCCTGTCCAAGGTGGCCTGTTCCGCTGATATCGTCGCCAGCGATTGCATAGCCAGATTGAGACTTGAATCCCGGCCGGGAGTCGTCGGCAAACCGCCGAAGGAGTATCGTCACGATCCGCAGAGCCAGATCACGACCTGAAGCGGCAGACGCGTCGTCGAGAATGCGAGGGGATCCCGGCGCCCGCGACCGTGAGGGGTCCCACGCGTTGGGCGAGGGTCTGGCCTATCGGGACGCAATTTCCCCGGCACGTCCTCCGGTCCATCTCAGCCCGCCGCTACCAGGGCTCCCCGGCCCCGGCGGACGCCTCCGGCTGTCCCGACCTGAGCACCCTCGCAGCCACCTCGCACATGCGCGAAGAGGAGGATCCGGGACCGCTTCCCGATGCCCCGCTATCGACCACAACGAGTTCGACTTTCGGGGGGACAAGAGTCAGTGCCGTCTTCGATACCGGGCTGCTTGAGCCGTGAACCCGGTCTCCCCCGTATTCCCGCGCTTCAGTCGCGATGCGACGCAACAAATTGAACGGAGCGAGTCGCGCTAGCGGCCGAGAGCCGTCTCTTTCGCTAGAAACGATACTTGAGGTTGACACTCAAGTTCCAACACCCTGTATCTTTCGTCGTCACCTGATAGCGTACGACCCCTCCTCGACCGACGCTGGACTCGTGGCTTCGGAGCTGAGCCCAGGCAACAGGGTCGCTGATAAATTCGCCCAAGCGCACCCACCGAACCTTGATGCCCAACGTGACCGGATCGCGGAGCCGATAGTCCAGCCCTCCGAGCAACTGGTAGCCAAGTACTACATCGGCCAGTCGGGCGTCACCAATCGTTGTTGTACCGGCAAGCTTGCCGCGCAGCGTTGGGTCCACGAACGTGGCGATCCGCTCGGGATCGTCATTGCGCTTCCACACCGACGTGTAGTCCAGCGCCGCCCGTCCTACGCCGAACCCAGCCCCGATGTATGGCGTCCAGGTCGCAGAAGCCGACCCGAATTCGTAGTACATGTTCGTGAATATGCTCTGTGATCTCCAGTCGTCGACGCTCCCGACGGCCAGCTCGATCTCCTGCTCCTGCTTGTCAATCGTCACATCGTCAAAGATCTCGATGTCCGAGCGGTCGGCATAGCGCGTGACGCGGTGCGAGTACTCTGCTTCGAGCCTTAGTCTGCCGAAGTCGTACCCGAGCGCAACCCCGGACCGGATACCGGTCCCTCCGCTGAACTCGTTCTGCCAGGACGTCCGGGGCGGCGCTTGGTCGCACTCACTCGTCGTTTCCACGCCAAGCGGGTTGATGATCAAGTCGCACTTCGTTCCCCAGTCGTCGTCCGAACCGTGCACGGTGAGCGGAGGGGACGCACCCATCCCCATGTCCATCTCGATGTACAGCCCGGTCTGCGCCGTGGCCGTCATGGACACGGCCAGCACCGCCAGAACCGTCAAGAACGTCAGCTTACGTTTCATGTTCCTTTCCTCGGGTACGCTTGCCTGAGCATCGCCAATCCCGTCCCCTCCACCGACACTCCCGGACGCGCCAACGACTTCTCAACTGACACGAGCCCCGTGGTGGTTGGAACGAGCACAATCCGCACTATCGCGCGATAGGCCCTTGGCCGCGACGGGTGGAAGGCGTAAACCGACCTGGACAGGGGCGGGTTACGGGGAGGGCGACTGAATCCTCGAAACGGCACCGTTTCAATCCTGATGCGGGATCCCACTGCGATCTCCCACCTGCGCAAGCAGACTGTTGGTGATTTTCGGAATTCCCAAGAATATCTTACTGATATCGCTTTATTTCTGGATATAATCGCTATTATATCATGTCCGGCAGACGGGCCTTTGCGATAATGCTAGCAGAGTATCCCGTGCTCTAGTTGGGCCAGTTGGCTTGAGGCGCCTCGATCACGCGGATGACGGGGTCCCGGTCGATGGAGGCGACTCTTGCCGAGAGGCGGCGAGTTCAAGCGTCGCGTGTCGTAGCGCTGGTTCGCGATCTCATTCCGGGTCGTGCGGGAAGGGGGGCAACATGGAAACCCGAGACAGTGGAAGCGTCATTCGACTCCATATCAACCGTCGAGGCAACGTGTGGGACGAAATGACGCGGATGGAATGCTACGAGCATCTGAAGACCTGGATCAGACTGGGTTTTTCGGTCAGCACTCCGGAGATTCTCGATTCCGAAGGATCGGTTCGGAGCCCGATGAACCTACTTGTCAGGGTGAGGCCTGAGCCTCAACGTCGACTCTAGGCAAAACCGGTCGGTGGGGCCCCGGGGGGCCCGAGGCGACGTCTGCGGACGGCCAGCAGCGCGACGTGCGGGATCAACACGCAATCCCCGCCATCCGCCGCGGTTGTCTTTCTGGCGGGGCGGGCCACGGTCCGACCGTTCACCTGTCTTTGACGCTCGTGGGCCTCGATCGACGCACAGCACCGATCCTTTCGCCAGAGGGTTGGCTGCGGGCTGCTTGCCGGTCCGTTCAACTGAATGGAACGCGAGAAGGGTACCTCTAGTCAGGTCGGCGCATGCGGTAGCCGACCCCGCGCTGGTTGAGGATATAGGCCGGGCTGGCCGCTTCGTCTCCCAGCTTGCCGCGGAGCCTCTTCACGACGGCACGCACCAGCTTCGGGTCGGCTGGCTTCGACTTATCGCGACTCCACGCCTGGCGCAGCAGCGACTCGAATGTCAGTACGCGTCCTGCGTTGACCGAGAGCACGCGCAGCAGTTCGTACTCGGTCGCCGTCAGCTCTACCTGCCGGCCCGCCACCGCAACCCGGCGCTGGTCGTAGTCGATCGACAGGTCAGCCAGTACAAAGGGCTCGGGTCCTGCCAGCCGGCGCAGGGCCGCCCGCACCCGCGCGGTCAGCTCCGACGGCGAGAAGGGCTTGACGATGTAATCGGTCGCACCCGCATCCAGCGCTCTGACAATTGTCTCGTCGCGCCCGTAGGCGGAAATGAAGATGACCGGCCGGTCGCCCAGTTCGGGAATGTGCTCCAGCAGCTCGATCCCATCGGTGCCCGGCAGGACCAGGTCCAGCAGGACCAGCGCCGGCCCGTGTGTCCGGATGAGGTCGGGGATTTCCTCCGGCGTGCCGGTGACGACCGGGGTGTAGCCCGCCTCGGTGAGCGCGTCCCGCACGTACCGCAGCATCTGGGGGTCGTCGTCGACCACCAAGATACGCGTCCGTTCCGGCCGTTTCCAGGACATGCGCGAACGGCCAGCCGCCGGACCGGTCTCAGCGGCGGGCTGCTCGGCCACCGGCACCGTGAACGTGAACCGGGTCCCGCGGCCCGGCCCGGCGCTCTCGGCACGGATTCGGCCGCCGTGCGCGTCGACCAGCCCTCGGCAGATAGCCAAGCCCAAGCCGTACCCGCCGGGCGCGCGGTCGCCGTCTCTGCCCGGCGGCCCGGCGTGCTTTTGGAAGAGGTGCGGCAGCCGGTCGGCCGGCACGCCCTGGCCCTGGTCGGTTACCGAAATCGCCACGTGCACGCCGTCCCGCTCAGCGGAGACCCAGATGGCGGACGAATCCGGGGAGTGCCTCGCCGCGTTGGAGAGGAGGTTCGTCAGGACCTGGATGATGCGCGGCCGGTCGGCCAGTACGGGCGGCAAGTCCTCCCCCAGTTCGATGCGCAACGCATGCCGCGCGCCCCCGCTCAGGAAACTGCGCCGGGCCTCGTCCACCAGGGCGCCGACCTGGGCCGGCTCCGGCGACACCGACAGCGTGCCGGTCACGATGCGCCCGTGGTCGAGCAGGTCGCCGATCAGGCCGCGCATGTGGTCGGCCTGCTGGTCGATGACCCGGAAGAACTGCAGCATCTCGGCCGATTCCGGGGACGGCGAGGCGCCTAGCACGGTGGCCGTCGAGCCCTTGATCGAGATCAGCGGCGTGCGCAGCTCATGGCTCACCACGCCCAGGAACTCGGCCCGCATCCGCTCGAGCTCCTCCAGCGGCGCCAAGTCCTGCAGGGTGACCACCATCGACTCGACCTCGCCCTCCGCCGAACGAATCGGCGTGGCGTTAACCAGCGTGGTGACGCTGCGGCCGTCGGGGACCGAGAGCGTCATCTCCTCGGCGCGCACCGTCTCGGGGTCGTTGAGCTGCTGCGCTAGCGGGAATTCCGCCAGGGAGACCTCGCGACCGTCGGCCCGCCGGCACGTGATCGAGCCCAGCAACTGCTCCGCGGAACCGCCCGGCGTCTGCAGGGTCTCGACGATCCGCCGCGACTCCCGGTTGAACGACACGGGCCTGCCAGTCTCGCCGTCGAAAACCACGACACCCACCGGCGAGGTCTCGACCAGTGCCTCGAGATCGGCCCGCGCCCGCCGCTCGTCGCGGTGGGTGCGGGCGTTGGCGATCGCGGTCGCGGCCTGGGAGGCGAACAGGACCAGAACCTCCTCGTCGGCGGCGGTGAACTCCAGCCCGCCCTCCTTCTCGCCGAGAAAGAAGTGGCCGACGTATTCATCGCGGTGTCGCAGCGGCGTGCACTGGACGGTATTCGACAGCAACGGGTCCGATGAGTAGCCGAGCACCCGCACATAGGCGGACAGATCGGCCAGCCGCAGCGGCGCGTCGAGCTCGCGGATGCGCGCGAAAAGCTGCGGCCCGTCGGGCCAGGCAACCAACCGGGCGTGTTCCTCGGGCGTGAAGCCGGAGGTGAGGAAGCCCTCGGTGGACCCGGTGGCGTCGATCGTGGCGATCACGCCGTAGCGTGCGCTGGTCAATGCACGGGCGCTGTCGACGACCTCGTGCAGCACGGTGTCGACGTCGAGGCTCGAGCTGACGCGCAGCACGGCCGCGCTGAGCGCGGAGAGGCGCAGCTCAAGCGACTCAATCTGTCGGCGTAGATCGGCGGGATTGTCGTTCATTGGTTCGCCTCGCCGGACCATGGGGCGCATCGCAGGTGGATCAGCAAAGTGCTCCCGTCGCGCCCGCAGCCGGACAATTGCTCGTTTATCGCTCCAGCATAGCCGGATCGTCACTCGAAAATCACGATCATTACCCCGTCAGCCCGGCGAGACTGGCGCCAGACCCTGTGCGCCGTGCATGCTAGACGAAACGCCAGCTTGGTGGCGACGCCAGCCGCGATCCCACGAATCGGTGGTCGGGCCGGCACCGGGCCTCTCGATTCAGTAGCGGCTTCCCGAGGGGCGCGCGCCGAGTGTTGACTCGGCCGGAGGTGGCCGCTGGAGCATTCAACCCGGTCATCCCAGGCTCTCGTTGCCTGCGCCAACTGTTGACGCGGGTGCTTCGGGCCAGATGTGAGGTCCCGCGACCGCCTGATGGACGGAGGCCCGCCAGGCCCAACAAGGGCGGTTTACCTGTCGATCACGCCGGGGAAGGAGATCGCTCGGGTCCACTCGGGATTCCTGGGGAATCATCCTGCGACGGCTCAATGGCGCGGCGAGCTGAGCCGAAGAGTGCGGCCCTGGAACATTTCTGGAGTCTCGTTGATGTCTTCGGAAGGCATTCGCGTTTGCATCTCATCGTAGGATTCCTATGCCATTGCTCGAGCACCTTCGATTAGTCCGTCCGGGTGAAACCCGCGAAGGTCCCTCGGGAGTACGGCACCATCCGGGTATTGTCGGCTAGCACGGAGGACCCTCCCAATAGTTGCCGCGCACCATGGTTCCACGGCCCAGCGCCTCGGTGTCGGTGGCCTCGGCCGTGGCTGGAACGCCCGGACAGCGCGGGCGACCTGCGACTCTGCAATCCCTCCCGAGGGCTAACGCCCGGCTAGGGCAGATTGCCTACAAGGCACAGGCATTCCCTCAAGGCCTTGACTGAACGGGCTCCAGAGTCCTACCCGCGTCGCAGCGGTAGCAGGGCTACGGCAGCACGGGTCAGGCACGGCACATCCCCGCATCTTTACCAACTATGCCTTTGGATTCTCGGGAAACGCCAAGAGTGACTACCCACCAACGCGGGCTCGCAGTGTCTCGCGTCGCGGAGCGGCGGGTTGGTGTCATGGAAGAGCCCCATTGGGAACTCAGATGCAATGAGTTGCGCCGGGCTGCGCTCCCGTGATTCCACGGAACAAACCTCGATCAGGGAGGCGAACTCGAATGAGGCCGTCCTTCCCGCACACCTCCACGGCTCGAGGGGCAGACCATCACTTGCAGCGGGTCACGCGCAGTCCGTCCAAGCTGAGATGCATCGGGTCCGGGTTGAAGGGCGTCCTCCTCTCGGCAACGGTGGAGCAGAGTCCGTCCCGGGTAATTCGGACCTTGCCGCCATCAACCCGCTGTCGAGTTCGGACGAGCACGCGAACCAGCGAACTGCCGAGGGAGATTGCGGACGGACCCGCCGCGGCCATGTTGCGAGGCGCCACCGACTGAGGGCAGGAATGGTCGCTGTCACAAGCGGTCCATTGCCACGGTCCGGGTACCCGGACCGCCCCGCGTAAGGTCCAGGCAGACGTGCTTCCAGCGCTCACCCTAGGCGTGGGGGGGCGCGCAACTTGGTTATTCCCCAGCTTTCTGCTTTGAAATCAATGCCTGTTCGAGCCGTTCCAGACGCACCTCAATGCGCTCCAATCGCTCGCCCGAATCCGTCTTTATGAAGTAAGCCGCAATCGATGCGCTGAGGGACGTGATGAGGCCGATTCCGAGAACCATTAGCGCCACGGCGATCACTCGGCCAGCCAGCGACACGGGTGCGATGTCTCCATACCCAACGGTCGTGGTCGTGACCAGAGCCCACCATATGGCGTCCCAGAAACTTGCTGTCCCGGGCTCCACAATCGCCAGAACGCCTGCACCAGAGATCACGACGAAGAGAACGAGTCCTGCGACATAGAGAAAGCCGGTGCGCCCTAGCGTGGCACGAAGGGCCGGCGTGGCACGACCGATCACCGCTACAACCCGGACTGCCCGGACCAGCCGTATGAGACGAGCCAGGCGAGTCGCCGCGAGAATGTCGGGAAGTAGCGGAAAGCTCGTAACCACGATCACCGCACCGAGAGTGCGATGGAATCGAGGGTTTGAACCGTACGAGCCACCCGCAAAGAGGTCCACTGCAAAGATGGCCCACAGTATCCAATCGACCGCGATGACGGCTACGGACGCGTTCCCGGAGACCTGGAGACCGGTGATCGGCACGGTCGCCACTGCCGCTGCGATCACAGAAATCTCCAGGCATCGCTGGAGCCTTGCGGAGAATACCCGCCGCTCTTCCGGACTAGCCATTCTCTGGACGGTGACCGGGCGAGCAGAGACCATTGCGATCACCCAGGTGTCCGCCGGCAACGGGACTGGGTCCCGGGTCCGATGGCAGCTCGGCACCAGACAGTTCGGGGCGAGTCCCCGGCCGCCTGCGTGGCCGCCACGCCGTCGCCGTTGCACGCAAGACAATGAGACTCCGGATCCCGGGACTGGCCGGCCGTCGCTCCCGCCGTGCCGAGCCGCTCCTCGCGTCGCCGGACCGCGCCCCGCGATGACAGACCGAGCCGGCGTTTCGATGCCGTAGAATTGGTGCCGCGTTCGATCGAAACATCATCCCAGCGCCCAGCGAAGCATCCGCAACGTGTCGTGTAGCCTGTCGTTGACACCCAGCGCCGCCGTGGGCTCGTACCCGCTATGCACCATGCAGTGCTCGCAGCGCACATCGTTGCCTGGCCCGTAGCGCTCCCAGGGCGTCTTTTTCATCAGATCCTCGAAGCGACTCCAGTGAGCGTCCGTGATCAGGTAGCACGGCCCTTTCCATCCGCGCGTGTTGTAGGTGGGAGTGCCCGATGCCGTGCACGGCATCTCCCGTCCCCCTGCAGGAACTCCGCGTACCTCGGCGTCATGTTCATGCGGAACCGCTCGAACAGGCGGTCGGCGTTCCGGAACTTCTCGCGGATCTGGTCGCGTGTCAGGAAGATCTCGCGGTTTCCGACAGCCGCGTAGCCATAGGCCGGGGCGAGCATGTGACCATCCACGCCGAACTGCTGCAGACACTCGAACAGCGACTCGACTTCGCGCATGTCCGTCTCGCGGTACACCGTCGTGTTGGTGCAGACCAGGTGCCCCTGCTTCTTGGCTGCCCGGATGCCCTCGATCGCCGCGTCGAACACGCCAGACCGCTCAACGGCCATGTCTTGCGTCTCGCGCAACCCATCCAGGTGGACGTGGAACAGAAACTTCCGGTGCGGGCGGAACTCGTGCAACCGCTTCTCGATGAATATCTCGTTCGTACAGAGGTAGACCAGCCGGCCGCGCTGTACGGCCGCCCTGGCCAGCAGCGCGACGGGTCCGTACATGAGCGGCTCGCCCCCGCAGACCGACACCACCGGCGCGCCGCATTCGTCGATGGCTGCCAAGCAGTCCTCCAGCGGCAGGTGTTCCGTGATCGTCGGGGCGTATTCGCGGATGCGCCCGCAGCCGGTGCAGGTCAGGTTGCACGCGTGCAGAGGCTCCAGCATCAGCACGAGGGGGGTCTTGCGCCCGCTTATCCGATGGACCGCAACGGCCCTGCTCGTCCGAATGGCGGCGGACAGCGGTATTCTCATTGCGCATACTCCCGCAGCGCCATCAGCGGAAAGTACAGCGGGTACAGCGAATAGCGCAAGTAGAACACACCCGGAAAGCCGCAGCCGGTGCTCGCGGTCTCCTCCCATGTCCCCTCGGGTGTCTGGCGGTCCAACAGGAAGCGGACACCTCGTTTCGTGGCATCGTCGTCTCGGCCGTCTGCCGCCATCAGTGCCAGCAGCGCCCATGCCGTCTGCGACGGCGTGGAAGGACCGATCCCCCGCAGCTCGGGCCGCACGTAACTCTCTGGAGTCTCGCCCCAGCCCCCGTCCGCGTTCTGCTTCGTAAGCACCCACGCTCTGGCGTTTAGGACAGGAGGATCTTTACGCGTCAGCCCCGCGGCCCGCAGGCCGCGTAGCGCGAAGCAAGTGCCGTACAGGTGGTTCACGCCCCAGCGCCCGTACCACGAGCCGTCCCGTTCCTGAGTACGGAGCAAGTAGCTCGTTGCCTTCCTCACCTGTGTCGGGAACCGACCGGGAGCCACCTTGCATAGCGCCTCCAGGCAGCGCCCGGTGATGTCAGCACATGTCCGGTCCCGCATTGCGTTGTGGTCCGCGAACGGCAGCCGATCAAGCACCTCCGGACCGTCGCTGATGTCGAACGCGGCCCACCCTCCGTCTGGCGATTGCATCGAGGCCAGCCAGTCCAAGCCTCGCTGGCTGCAGATCCCATCCAGCGACAGCGCCAGAAGCACCTGCGCCGTGTCGTCCATGTCCGGGTAGTGTTCGTTCCGGAACTCGAATGCCCAACCACCCGGGGGCGCCTCCGGGTTCCGCACCACCCAGTCCCCTCGAAAGAGAACCTGGCTGGAAAGCAGCCAGTCCCTCGCTCGCCACAAGCGCAGGCCGCCGCCGAGGGCGCACATCGCCAAGGCCGTGTCCCAAATCGGGGAGCGGCATGGCTGCACTCTGAAGGCGTCTGCATGCAACACGAGGCCTTCGAGATTGCGCAATTCCAGTTCGACCAATTCAGATAGCCCGAGCTGGTCCAGGGCCATGATCGAGTTGACGATGGCGGGAAAGATCGCCCCTAGCCCGTCCGAGCGCTGCAGATGCACTAGCATCCAGTCCCGAGCCGCTTTGATCCCGTCGTCTCGCATTAATCGCGGAACGGCCTTCAGAGGATTGAAGCGCGGGCGGCTGGCGTTGACGATCTCACCGATCCCCTCCGGCACCGGGCGGCGTGCCTTCGTCGCGTCCAGAATCGCCAACGGCGCCAGAATCGCCCGGCTCCAGGACGCCATGCCGTAGACGCTGTAACGGCACCGGGAATCCACCATGAACCACTCAGGCGGAATCGACGGCGCCCCGGAGCGGGGATACAAGCCGAGAAGCGAGAGGTAGAACCGAGTGTAGCTGTTGGCTGCTCTGACGGATCCGAGCGCACGAATGCGCGACGCCGCGAGCTGCATGCGCACGTCGGTCTCGGGCAGGCCCGCAAGGCGCAATGCGGTGTACGCCTTGACCGACGCGCTGACATCGTCCGGCCCGCCCGGGTAGAGGCTCCAGCCGGCGCTTACGGACTGCCTTTGGAGGATCGCGTCGCGAGCCTCGTCCGGCGGTGATCTGCCCAGCCAACGATGCAAGAGGATGTAGTCGGCTTCCAGCGTCGCATCACCCTCGACATCGCCGCACCAGTACCCCCGCGGATCCTGCAGGCCCAGCAAGTGGGCGCTGGCGGCCTCGATGGCCTGGCGAACGCCTCCTACCACGCCTCCCCCCGCCAGCGCCGGAGGGTATTCCGCCGCCACCTCGCGACACCTCCGGCATCGAAGCTTCGCCGGAATCCTGCCACAGCACCCGGGACCGTCTCGGAGCGCCCGAACCCAATCAGAGGCTCCGCAAGAGCGGGCGGCTCCGGTCTTGGCTTCGAATCCAGCCATCCGGAGAGACGCCCGGAGCCGCGATCCACGCTGGAGTTCATAAGGTTTCCTTGGTCAGTTCCGCACTTGGCGGCAAGCTGTGGCGTCTAGACACGATGGCCGTTGCTTCAAGCAGGGGCCCTGCAGTGAGGGTCCTTGTGCAAGGAGAGCTGGCTCAGCTGCCACTGGTCCGCCCCCAGCGGGTAGGCGTCGAACTGGCGGCGTCCTCGGACAGGGCTGACAGGTGGCTGCGATGGCACGGGTCGGGATAGCGGCTCCGCGATTGAGGCATTGCGGGCCAACCCCGCTCGGCCCTTGCACTTCAAGAGATGTCCGCGAGTTGTCCGCGCAGCCACACCCACACGCCCTGCGGCTGCTTGGCGGCCTTGTCCCCGGGCTTGAGCGCAATGACTCCCACACCGAGGGCCTACGCGACGCCCGAACGCCGGGCGTGAGTCCCAAATAAAGAGGCTTCATGGTGTCCAAGCGGCGGTGACCGGCAGTGGGAACACGCAACTTCGATGCGTCTCCCCGGGCAGAAGTGCGACGTATATGCCGTCAAAATAGCAAGCGTGTGTGATAACAACGGGACAGAGCCTAGAACACGAGTGAGGGAATGGGGATATCCCCAAAAAGTCTGCAAGTGCGCACCGGGTTCCGAACTGCTGTCGCAGTTCGCTGACGGAATTAGCCTCGCAATCGCCGGTGCCCGGGGATGCGATTCTCTTGGGTGACAATCCGGCATGCGGCATTGGTATTCGGGCGAATGTCCGGCAATCTGCCCGCATCGGACGCATGGTCCTGGCACCTGCGTGGCGGGCCTCCGGTCCGGTGAGGGCAAACTGCCGAATGAGAGTCCGGGCGGGGTGTGTCGACGGTTCGAGGCGATCGAGCAGCGCCTCTCCAGGCTGAGCGCCGCCGTTCTCCGCGTTCTGACCGGTGTCCGCTACGGCGTGAAGGCCACCGTCGACTAGTTGGTCACTACCGGCTTCGCACCCGACGACGACTTCGAGCTGCGCGAGTAGGCGATCGCCACTCCGCGGCCGCATTCCGGATCCGCCTGATATTGTTGGTTATCAGATAGTTCCGAATGATAATTCTCAGAGTATTTCTGGCCCACTCGCGAAGTTTTCTCGAACAGATTCACTTTTGAAAGAGGGGGAACGACGCTTGGTGGCTTGTTAAGCCTACTGATCGATCTGCCGCATCCTAGCCATAATCCTCGTACTATTCCGCTGTCAAACCGATCCAGCGAGACTGTTGCGTTGTAGAGTCACCCGATTCTCAGGGCCTAGTGTGATTCCCCACAGCGCCCTGACGTCCGCCCGGCGATACCGTCGCTTGCAATCGGACCATGTTTCTAGCTAGATTGGACCGACTGCGAGGAGTCAGGTGATGACTGTTGTCAATGTTCACGAAGCGAAGACGCGCCTTTCCCGGTTGCTGGCGCAAGTGGAGGCGGGAGAAGAGATCGTCATTGCACGTCGAGGGGAGCCGGTCGCCAAACTCGTGCGCTGCAAGCCGCTGGGGCGGCGCAAGTTCGGTGCCATGAAGGGACAAATCCAGATCACCGACGCCTTTTTTGAGCCACTGCCCGGCGAAGAGTTGAAGGCTTGGGAAGGCGCATAGCGGATGGTGCGGATCTTGCTCGATACGCACGCGTTCCTCTGGTGGATGGCTGGCGATCACCGACTCTCGAATTCCGCGCGACGGGCCATCGCGTCCGTTGAATCCGAAGTCCTCGTCAGCGCTGCGTCGGCTTGGGAGATCGCCACGAAGTATCGTCTCGGCAAGTTGCCGGAGGCGGGAGCGCTAGCAAACGACATTCGCGCCTGCATCGCGGATCAGGACTTCCGGGAATTGCCCATCACGGTCGCGGACTCCGAACGCGCCGGACGCTTGGGAGGTCCCGTCCGGGATCCCTTCGATCGTATGCTGGTCGCCCAGGCTCTGGAACACGATCTCGACTTCGTTTCCAACGAACGAGTATTTGATCAATACGGCGTAAACCGGCTGTGGTGACACACCGACCACTGGCAGTGATGGCAAAACGCGAGGAAGTCGGTCAGAGCGCACATCGTGCCCCGCATCGACTGCCCCTATGACCTTCTGGCCGCGACATTCCTGACACTGAACGGAACGAGCCATAGGTCGGGCAACGACGCAGTCTGACAGTGGAAGTGGGGGCAGGCGAAGCAACCTCTCCGGGCACCGCCAATGCGTCCCGGGATTGGCAAGCGAGTTCGGTAACGTCCTCGAGGCGTGCCCGTAGCGTAGTGTTGGCGCTCACATTATCCGATTGAGAATTCTCAGAGTATTGCTGCACCGCCGGCGGAGTTTTCTCAAGCAGACTCACTCCTGCAAGAGGGAGCAGGGCCACTGGTGGCGTGTGAAGCCTACTGATCGATCTGCCGCACCGTGGTCAGGGTCCTCGGACTATTCCGCTTTCCAACCGATCCACCGGCGAAATTGTAGCGTCGTAAAATCACCCGATTCTCACGATTTAATGTGATTCCCAACACTGATACTTGGCTTGGGCTGGTTCCACTCAGCGCGGGCCGAGGGGCCCTCGCCGGGGCCTGCCGCCTCGAGGCGGGGCATGATCCCTGCGAGACCGACGTTGCGGCGAATCGGCCGACAGCGCGCGGGCCGAGAGGTTCTCGCACTGCCTCCAACTGCCGTTCGTTTGCGAAACCTGTCGGTTTCGGGTGTCGGGCATGGGTTCCAGCGGAGAAAATCTCGTAGTGATCGTTCCGATTACTCATAATATCATTCAAAAATCGCTCAGTTCTGCTATCTTTCGGACTTAGCGTCGCAAACCTCGTCTGCTTAGGCGGTCGGTCAGCAGGGTGTCGGCGACACCCGCTGGGACCCGGATGCGGGCGGCCCGGCGCAGGACGTAGCGGTCACCAACCGGGGAACGATCGCTGCAGGCGCGGTGCCTAGCGCGGATTGCAAGGATAGGCCTCTACGTCCTAATGGAAGAGTCGGAACAGCCGCATTGGAGGGATGGGACCTGTGCAGGGTCGTCGACAGAGTCACCCTGTCGCGATCGATTGGTAGATGACGCGGCAGAACGATCTTACACTCCGATCCGTCCAACCGGATAGGACGCCCCGGCCCGGGAACCGCTCCCAGTCAGCAAGGCCCGGACGTCCGCGTACAAGTACCCACTACGAGTCCAAGGAGAAGGAAATCATGAGAATAATCACCCTGCTCGCCCTCGCGAGTCTTTCGACGCTTCCGGCTGCGGACCTGCCGCAGATCACGCAGCAGACGGTCCGGATCGCCCGGGCCCTGCCTCAGCCTCGCCTAGCCATCCCCGGCAGTCGGCAGCCTCAACTGTCAGCCCTGCACCTTGCAGCGCTTGGAGGCGACCGCGAAGAGGTTGCGCAACAGCTGTCCGCAGGCGCGGACCCCAATGGCCGCACGACCGGATACGGCAACCTCACGCCCCTACACCTTGCGGCGAGTGCATCTAGCCGCGGAGCCGTGCAGGCGCTCATCGAGGCGGGAGCGAACCTCGAGGCCCGAGACACGACGCTCGGTACCACGCCGGTCTTCGCGGCAGCCGCGAACTTCGACCCGAACCACCTCACGCTCCTGCAACTGCTGGTCGCGGGCGCGGATCCACAAGCCCGCTCGAGCATCGTGGCGAGGGGCGAGGACTCGCTCCTGCCCATCCACTTGGCCGTTGGATCGCCGTCGGCTCCGGCGGTGGCGATCCAGCATCTGCTGGCTTTCGGAGCCGATCCGAACGGGCGAGCCCGCCCCAGCGGCGTCACCGCCCTGCACCTGGCCGTCCTGCGCCCGGAACTGACGGGCAGGTCCGGCGTCGACCTGACCGTCGTCGACGCGCTGCTGGATCCGGCGTACTCGGCGTTCGGTCCCGCGGACATCAATGCCCGCGCGGCCGGTGGCTTCACTCCGCTCCATTTCGCGTTGCTGCCGACGGGAGCTGGAGGCTCGAGCCCAACGCTGCTGTTCTGGCTCGCGCAGAGCGGAGCCGACCTCAACGCGGCCGCCGATGACGGTTCCACGCCGCTGGACCTCGCCATGGTGTTATACGGGGCATCCAGCGCGCCCGCCCTGATGCTGCAGCAGCTTGGCGCACAGCCCGGCAGCGCCCGGCCCGCACCACCGCCCGGGGAAGGCCAGGGCGGGGAGGCTGGCGAATCTGGAACGCAGTACCGGAAGTCCCAGATCGCGAGCGAAACACGGGAAGGCGTCGTGCTGGTGATCGCGTACGACAGTGCGAGCGACACCTTCATCGGCACGGTCCGCAACACGAACGATCGCACGGTGCAACACGTGCGGGTTGAGGTGCACCTGTCCAACGGTGTCGAGCTGGGCCCGACCCCGCGGGTCAACCTCGCGGCGGGCGAGACCCGTGCCGTGCACCTGAGCGCCATGTCCCAATCGTTCACGGGCTTCAGCGTTCACGTCGAACTCGGCCTGGGCGAGCATGGCGGCTCGGGCGGGGAAGGCGGCGGAGAAGGGAATGAAGGCGGCAGCGGAGAAGGTAGCGAAGGCGGCGGGGAGGGCGGCGGCGAGCATGGTGGTGGAGGCGAGGGTCGCGAAGGAGGCGGCAGCTAGCGCGTCGCTGCGGTCTTCGGCAATCGCCCGTGGTCGGGCCCGCGGGAAGCGTCCCCCGGGGACCCGCGACCACAGCACGAGAACGCCAGCCCGGAAGGCCTTGTGCACCGTGGAAGGGCGCCGCCTAATCCAGCGCATGCGAATCCCGTCCACCGGGAACTGTTGGTCTACCCGGTCGCAGTCGGAGCGGCTCGAGGAGATAGCGGACCGGGTTTCCATTAGGTGTCATCCGCCTATCCGGCCTCGGCGTCCCCGCGAGTCGCTCAAGCCCCGTGGACTGCCAGGGGATCCCTCGTCGCCGGCCAGCTACCATTCGCTGACGGCCAGCGCGCGGGAGCCTGGTCCTCGGAGTACGAGTAGGTCGGCCCCCCTGCTTGCGATCTCGTCCCGGCAGAGGGTCTCGCCTTCGAACCCGAGGATTCGCTGACGCAGTCGGCCCGAAGCGTAGATCTGCGCACCCGCGGCGAGCTGCGGCATCAGGTCTGGGGTGGCATGGGCAACAGCCGTGCGACCTCCTCGACTCCCGCTAGCGAGCCGGCCAGGCAGTCCGGCAAGGGTCGACGGTTCGTCGCGTCCTTGGGCACGGAATCCGCCGGACCAGGACGCCTTCGGGCGTCTTGCGCGCGTAGGTCCCGGGGAACGCAACACTGGCGGGCCCGCTCCGGAACCCATTGCGCACGATGCCGGAGGTTCGACGGCACTTGACGGCTCCGGATGTACCGTTCTCGGACGCGGCCACGCCTGCTGCGAATCAGACACTCGCCGGTACAAAGCCGTCGCCCTTGTCGGACTATTCGGCTTTCCCAAGCAACTGTACTTGGGATAGACCGGCTCAAAAGCACCGCTTTCTCACGAATCCCCTTGAGAGCCAGCACCATCCTTCCGAGCAGCTGCGCGAAGGACAGGGCGAGGCTGAGGCCCCGCGCTGCGTGGTTGGTTGCCGCAGTCGTGGGTTCGACTACGATCAGGCGGGCGTAAACGCCGAACGGCAGGCCCGTACGTGCCGGTGCGGTCTGGCTCACGGTCTTGAGCGCGTGCTTCCTCGTGTGTCAGGACTCCCTCGGCTTGCGATGCGGGAGGGTCGCCCACGCCACGAACGAGGGCACTTAGGCGACCCGCTCGGCGAGGCCCAGGTCGTGAAGCCGGCGCTTCAGGCGCGCCAGCTCCGCGTGAGCCAAGGTCTTAGCGGCTGGTGAGCGCCCTGAGTCGCAGGCGAGTTCCAATTCGCCTTCGCTGTCACGCCGGTCGACATCTTGCGCCACAGTTAGGCGAGGGCGGCGGTCTCGGCGGCCGGCGGGTTCGTACGTGTATCGCCTGGAACGTCCTCGAACGGGCGGCCGTACGCGACCTGCCCCTTCCGGCGGCTCTCGGTGGATGGGGTGGTGGACGGAGATTCCAGGGCAGCCTCCTTGGCCGCCTGACAGCGCGCAGACCGCGGCCGACGATGTGGAGCAAACGGTAGTCAGTAGGCGGAACGGGCTTGTTTCGCTCGGTTGCCGCCGGTCCTCGATCCGGCTAGGTCGGTAGCCATCGAGATCTGACTAGGCCGAGCGGCCTTGAGTCGGAGTCCAGGTTTCAAGCGCGGTGAATGCCGCAATGCGACTGAAGTCCCGGCCAAAGTGCCAGACCGGCGTGTTGTGCCGGATCGCGATGGACGCGATCAGGCAGTCTACGGAGGACCGTATCGTGATCCCGCGCCGCTTGGACGCGACGTACAGGTCAGCGGCCTCCAGGAAGAGGTTCACCGCAAGCGGGTCACCGAGGCGAGGCAGGGCGAGCAATTGCCATCGGATCTGCCGCTCCTGCCTCCCAGGCCGCAAGCCCTGCAGGACTTCCTGGATGACAGGTCCGCACGTTGCCATGTTCAGGAAGTCGTCGGGGCGCGCCTGGACGCGGCCCGCGAACAGTTCGATCCACACGGACGTGTCGACAAGGACCATCTACCGCTCTCCTCCCGGCGGCCGGTCGGAGTCCGCACGCATCTCGGGTAGATCCCCGAGCCATTCAACCTTGCCGATGTGATCCGCCAAGCCCTGAATCCGCTTCATCCGCACCGCTTCCTTGAGGGCGAGATTGACTGTCGCGGAGTATGTTCTCGTGCCCAGGACCCGAACTGCTTCTTCCAAGAGTGCCTCATCAAGCACAAGATTTGTACGCTTCATGTGTATATGGTAGCGCCACTCTGGGTGGACCGCTCGAGGTGACTCCTTCCCCGCGTTCAGGGGGCCCTCCACAGCCGATTCCGGCAAACGCGAGTCTCTCCAGGGGCTCAACGCAAACGGATCTTGGCTCCGTCGTTAACCATTTCAGCTGGTCGGGACCCTGGGTGGTTCAGGCGGCGGAACGCCCCGGTGTTCGAAGCAGTGCCGTTTTCGGCTCTTGCAGCAGTCGTGTCCGAGACCTCGTGCTGCCGTGCCGGGTTGTCACCCGATGCCGTGCGGCCGTTGCGTCGCTCTCGCATTGCGAGAATCCCGGTTTCCCGGCTCTCGAGCCCGTTCGAAGAACAGGCACCTGGCAGACTGGCCATAACCCTCTTGAGATCCTGGGGCCTGACGGTCGAATTCGCATGCCGTCGGAAACCCTGCGCTGACGTCAAGCATCAAACACGCGCCTTGCGCGGGCCGTGCCACAATCGCTGTGACCGATCCGACAAGAGAAGCGAATCGAGGTACGGGGCTCCAACCCCCGAGCAGACTCCCGGCGATGATCCGGCGCATAATCACTGACGCCTGCCACCTTGCCCTGCGCGCAGGGGTCGCGCTGACCCTTTTCGTGGCGGTTGCGGATTTCGGCTCGGCACAGATCTACCGGATAGAGACCCTTCTGGGCGACTTCGATCCGTTAGAGGAGGTCAGCCTTGCCGATGCCTGGGTCCTACATCCCAGCGCAGTGGCTGTCGATTCCGAGGGCAGCCTGTACTTCGTGGATCGCGAGGCCTACCGCGTGAGGAAGGTCGATCCCTCGGGGCGGGTCAGCACTGTCGCCGGTTCCGGACTCACGGGCTATCGCGGTGACGGAGGATCCGCCACGAGCGCCAGGCTGGGGAAGCGCGTCGAGGGTCTGGCGGTGGATGGAGAGGGCAACGTCTACATCGCGGACACGGAGAACCACCGGATCCGGCGTGTGGATGTGTCGGGCAGAATCACCTCAATTGCGGGCACAGGAAGATGGGGCACACAGGGGGACGGCGGTCCCGCCAGGCGGGCGGGGCTGACCGCGATCTACGGCCTCGCAACGGATGCCGAGGGAAACCTGTATGTGGCGGACACGTGGGACGACAGGGTTCGCAAGATCGATACGGAAGGCATTATCACAACGATCGCTGGCACGGGAGAGGAGGGTCGGGGCGGCGACGGGGGCCTGCCACGGAGGCAAGGCTCGACAAACCCCGCGGGGTGGCGGTCGACGCGGCAGGGAACGTGTATATCGCGGATTCGGACAATCACCGCATCCGCAGGGTGGAGCCGAACGGAACGATCACAATCATCGCTGGAACGGGAGAACGCGGCTATGGCGGCGATGGAGGGCCTGCCACCGAGGCCGCACTAAATGAGCCTTACGCGGTGACCGTCAACGCCGGCGGGAACATCTATATCGCCGACAGTCGGAACGGGATCGTCCGCAAGGTGGTTCCGAATGGAACCATCTCGACGGTGGCCGGCAAGCGACCGGGGTCTGCGGATGCGGCGTCCGTCTCCGGAGGCGATCTGTTCATCGGGTTCCCGCGCGCCGTCGCAACAGGTCCAGCCGGTGAATTGTATGTCGCTGATGCCTATCGAGATTCCATCCTGCACCTCGATGAAACGGAAGCAATTTCGAAATCCGTCGGCCTCGGCCAGCCGGACATATATCGTCCGGGAGGCGCGGTTGATACGAGCGGGAACGTCTTCATTGCCGACCGGTCGAATCATCGGATCCTCAAGGTCGCTCCGGACGGCGTTGCCACGACCGTTGCGGGCAGTGGCGAACCCGGCGATTCGGGCGACGGGGGACCCGCCGGAACTGCGATGCTCTCTTCGCCGAGCGGGGTCGCGCTGGGCGACGACGGTTCCATCTATATTGCGGACACCTCCAACCATCGCATCCGCAAGGTCAATTCCCGGGGCACGGTCACCACCGTGGCCGGCACAGGCGAGCGGGGGTTCGGCGGCGAAAGGGCACCGGGCGTGAAGATCCGGGGAAGGCACGTCAGTGTGCAATCAGTGGGACCTACGAGCGGGTTTCCGGGCATCGAAGAGCTCGAGGTCGGACCGATTCCGAGGTCCATCCGCAATAAAGAGGTTGAAGTGGTTGCCGTTGTGGGCGGCAGGACGTCGAATGCTGTCACGATTGCGTTCGAATAACGAGGCCCCGAGAGACGAAACGCGGGCCAGACCAGCAATCTTCGGCAGTCCGGGCCGCCGCGCTCTTCCCCTCAGTTACAGCTCCGACTTGAGCAGCGCCTCCAGTTCGGCGACTCGTGCCTCAGCCCGCCGTGCGCGCATCTCGGCCGATTCAGCCCTCGATTCGGCCTCGCGCCGGCCTTGTTCCGACTCCTCCATCGATGGGAGGTCTTCTCCTGTCGTCGCGTCCCGCATCCTCAAGTGCCGGAGGTCGTCCACCCAAAGGTCCAGTCCCAGCACGCGGCTCCTGACCGCCAGCGGCTCCAGAGCCGGCAGCGGCTCGTACTTTCCCCAGTCGAGCCGATAGCCTTGCAACGGTGGCTGCATTCTGTCACCCGCAGGATCGAAGAGGAAGTACTCCCGCACACCCAAGTCCGCGTAAATGTCGCGCTTGGTAGTCAAGTCCTTCCAAGCCGTCGACGGGGACAGCACTTCCAGCACGAAGTCGGGGGCCTTGCCTTCCTCCCAGGTGCGGTACGTCCGCCTGTCGCGCCGCTCCACGCCGAGCGAGACCAGGATGTCCGGGGACACGCTCAGTGCCGGGTTCCCACGCTGGTAATAGACGAATATATTCCCGCTGACATTCACGTCGGGCCGGTTCCGGAAATGCGTCTTCAGGTAATGCCTGGCGTCGTGGACAGCCCTCGCCTGGAAGTCCGTCTCGGACATCGCCACGCCATCCGAGCAAGGGTATTCCACGTCGGACGGCTGTTCGTCGCTTGCCTCAACGGCGAACTCTTGCTCTCTCGGACGCGCAAGCGGGCTCATCGTCGCGATTCCTATCTGGGGGCAGCCTAGCACACGGTTGCAGACATAGGCACGGGTAGGCGCATGTCCTCGTCGCAAGGCTTGGGAAACTCGCTGGGGTGCGGATCGCGACTCGATCTGGGCGAGCCTCGCGACCCTGGCGAGCGGCCATCCCGGGAATGGATCCGCACCACTCTCGCGCTTGCGCACACCCGAACGCGGGGGAGCGATTGCCGGACCCTGGGGCTCCTCCCGAATCCGCCCCTCGCCGCGACCGTCTCAAGCGGCGGCAGGAAGATGAATCGTGAACACGCTTCCCCGGCCCTCTTCGGATTCCAGAGTCAGCTTTCCGCCCATCGCCTTCACCATGTCGCGAACCAGCTTCAGGCCGAGACCCGAGCCTGGGATCGACGCGTTGAGCTTGTCAGGGACTCGATAGTACGGTTCGAAGATCCGGTCTGCCTCCCCGGCCGGGATTCCACGCCCCCGGTCATGAACTCGGATTTGCACCTGGCGGTCCGCAGCGTCGGGCGTTCTGGATGTCTCGACTCTCAGCCAGCGTCCCGGCAGTCCGTATTTCACCGCGTTGTTCAACAGTTCGCCCACCGACGCCCGCAGGGCTTCCGGGTCTGCCTTGACCTTTGGAAGATCCTCGCCAAGGGCGAGCTCGGCCTCGAATCCGGCGCTCTTGATAAGGGACTCGACTTCTTCCAATGCGTCTCTGACAATGCTGGAAGCATCGACCGGGTCCAGGCTGTAGCGCCTCTCGGAAGAAGCCAGGGCTGCCATCTGCATGGAGCGCAGGACGATCTTGTGAAGGCGCTCCCCGTAGTCGCGGAGTAGCGTTCCGTACTCCATCGCTTTCGCGCCCCGCCCCAGCACGCCGCGAGCCATGTTCTCGGCGAGACCGATAACTACGGCGACCGGAGTGAGCAGCTGATGCGACTGGGACGCGGCAGCCGCGATCCGCAGTTCCGCCCGGTGCGCGGCACGGCTCCCCGTGATCCCGACCATTGCCGTTGCCGCAAGCAGCAGGACGAGCGCAACCAGACCCATCATCAACGAGCGGTGGTACTTCCGGTCCATGGCCTCGCTCAGGGACATTCCCATATGCCGTGCCTCGAACCTCAGTTTGTGCCGATCGTCAGCCGCCAGAAAAAGCCTCGGCAGTCCTGAGGCATGCCTAAGCGTCCTGCCGAGCAACGCGGCCGGACTCCCGAAACCCGGGTCAGCCGACTTCAACAAGCTGTCCGGCACGAACTCAGCATTGCGGAACGGGTTCAGGATAGCGCCTCCTATCACCCAGATTCGTTGGTTCCCACCGCGCTTCGAGACCTCATCGGGCACCGTGTTGCCGGAGAGCATTAGCGGCGAAGTCCGATCCGCCGGCCGTGTGCTACCGGTCGTGCCACTGTACTTTGACGATCGCCGGGCGTATCCGACCGGTCCGTCCGTCGAATCGGACCGCCGGGATTCCGCGTGGGCGGAGGGCTCATAGACATAAAGGCTTTCTCCGTCCAGCGAGATCGTCAACGAATACAGTTCGTCGCTCCTCGGATTGCCGACGAAGCGACGATCGAGATGCTCAGGAACCAGACGGTCAAGGATATATTCCAGGTCGAGCTTCAGAATCAGGTAGCCGGTCACTGCGGGCCAATCCGTCCTGCGCCGTGAGCTCGGGATATCCGCCACCATCGGCCGCACGACGGCCATTGCCCGGGGATCGAAGAACCATGTCGAGGTCCATCTCGGCTTGACTCCGCGACCGGGCGGGAATCCGAAACGACCGATATACCGACGAACAGAGTCGAGGTTCTCGTCCCAAGGCACGGGTTTGATCCCGGGCGAGCCCGCGGTCAGTTCGCTAAGGGTGCCGACCCCCTTCGCGGTCAGGTCGAAGAATAGGATGCGCTCGACAGCGGGTCCGTGCAGGGAAAGCTCGTGCCAGGAGTAGTACCGCTGCGCGTAGTGTCCCGATCGGCGGGCCGGGTCGAGGTCCGCGTCCGCCTTGAACGCTGTCAGCAAGAGCCAGATCTTGAAGCGGAAGTCCATGACGACGAGTCGCATGGATTGCTCCAGCGATTCCCGGGCCGACTGCCGCCGCGAATCGCTGATCTGGTCGATCCACGCGAACTGCATGGTTCCGAGAAGTGCCAGGAGCAGGCAGCTCGCGGCGATCCAGAAAGCGATCTTCCTTCGGTACGACATCGGTCACTTCGACTGGCCGGCAATTGCGGAACCCCCGCACGCCTGGGTTCGTCCGGGGATGGGCATGGCGAGCCAGCCTGCGTTGGCAGCTGGTCGAGCCGCCGGGAGGGGTACGGCGGACTCCCGAGAGCCCCGGAACCGCTCCAGATCCAGACCGGCTGGAGCCGAAGTCCGGCAGCGCCCCGGGAGAGCCCCCTGCATTACACGCCTCCGAGGCAGCGCGACCAGGTCCCTCGGAGCAGGACTGGGTGCACGGGCCTAGTCCGGAATGAACTCATAACCCTTTCCGTACACGGTCCGTATCCAGCGAGGATTCGTCGGGTCATCCTCGATCTTCCTGCGCAACCACCCAACATGCACGTCCACTGTCCGTGTCGAAGAGTCAGGCTTGCTCTTCCAGATTTCCTTGAGGAGGCGGCGTCGGCCAAGCGTCTCGTCCGGGTGCCTGACGAAATAGCGAAGGAGCTCGTATTCCTTCATGGAGAGCAGAACGCGTTCGTTTGCACGCCAGACCGCTGCGCGCTTCGTGTCGATACGAATGAGTCCGAACTCGTACATCTCCTGACTCCCGTCAACAGCTTTCGGCATGGTCCGTCGCAGGATGGCCCTGATCCGCGCGAGCAGCTCCATGGGCTCGAAGGGCTTGGTCAGGTAGTCATCCGCGCCCGCCGCGAAGCCCCTCATCCTGTCTTCCAGCTCCGACCTCACGGTCAGCATCAACACAGGAGTGTCGATGCCGTTGCTGCGGAGTTCCTTGCAAACGTCGAAGCCATCCTTCAGGGGAAGGATCACGTCCAGAACGATCAGGTCGAAGCCCCCCTTGGAGGAGAGTTCCAGGGCAGCCTCGCCATCGTCGGCGGAATCCACCTCGTAGCCCGCGATCTCAAGGCTGTCAGCTATGGCAACCCGGATCCCAATCTCGTCTTCAACTAGCAGCACGCGATACGGCATCCAAATCAGAATCTCCTACAGCGTCGAGGCCAGCCGATTGCCACAACCTGTGGCGTTACGGCATGCCCGCTCACAGACCAGACACTTCATTTCCAGCCTCGGTCGAGCGCGGGTTCCCGGCGTGCGACCGGACTCACTGTCCATTCTTGTAAGATATTGTAAGGCAAGCGGGGCGCGACGCGGTTAGAGTTACAGCCAGTTCGCTTCCGGTCTGTTGATGATCGCCTATTCCGGCAGGCCTCGATGCAATTGCCGGCGACCGGGTGCGCGTGTCCTGGCGGAGTTCGGCCAGCGGCCGTATGCTCAGGCCAGCCGACCGAGCCCTCGATATACAACCTCCCCACCTGTCTTGCGGAGGATCTAGGAGGCTTGGCCCGGCAGCGCCCGTTCTCCGTTGCGCTGAAGTCCCATCCCCTGCCAAGCATGGTGCCCCGGGGACAGCGTTCAGGTGTCTGCGCACATTCCTACGAGGGGCGGCCGACAATGCCGGTCAACGCCACGAAACTGGCACCCTGAGGGCGTTCTTACCCGTACGGCCTTGGCCGAGAGCCCCGGAAACAGGCCAATTTTGTGAAGAATCCGCAAGATTCGGCCCAATCAGTGGCGGCAGGGTCGATTTCGCCTTATGCTAATCCGGAGTTCAAGGAGTTCGAAAATGTTTTCGATCCGCACAGTATTAGTATTGGCTGTCACGGCGGGACTCGTCACTGCAACCGAGCCCCAGACGACCGTTCGGGGCGTGGAGAACGGAGTGTCGTTCCAGCCCGCCCCGGCGACGGTCGCGCGAGGCGGCATACTGGCGGTCTTCGGCGAGGACCTGGCGAGCGCCCACACGGTTGCCGAAGGGCTTCCGCTACCCGTTTCCCTGGAGGATCCTGCCGTCGAGGTGTTGATCAATGACGTCGCGGCACCGTTGTTCTTCGTGTCGCCCACGCAGATCAACGCCCAGGTTCCGTGGGAGACCGAACCCGGCTGGGCGGAGGTGGTCGTCCGTCGCGGAGGGACGGACAGCACGACGATGCCGGTCCAGATCGCCGACACCCGGCTCAATCTAATCCGGCACGAAGGATCGAGCGCTCCGATCGCGCAGAGCGTCGGAGCACCGGCGGATCCGGCGGCAACGCCTGCCGGCGGCTCCCTGACGCTTGAACTCGGAAGCCCGGGAACACGTCCGTCCGCATCGGGTGCGGTGCTGGACCCCTCGGCAGACATCGCCGCCGGTGACACGATCGCGCTGTTCGCGGCGGGAGCGGGAGCGACGACACCGGCGATCGCGAACGGAGCTGCGGGGGCTTCCGGCGAGACGTACACGTTCGGGTCCTCGCAGCGAGCCTACGTTGGCGGAATCCCGGTTTCGGAGCCGACGGTCGAGCCCTCAATGGAATTAGTCGGGATCTACAAGATGACCCTGACGGTTCCCGAACTGGCCGGGTCCACCGAGGTCTTTCACTGGATTTCGGGAGGGGATTCGAACTCGGGGCTGCTGGGACCGGCCGGGACTCCCGAAGCTCGCTACATGGCGGTGCCGGACGGTGCCGAGTCGGCCGTGAGGATCGACATGACGGACCTCAACCCGTACTACCTCGCCTTGAGCGGAGCGATCGATGACGTCGAGGGTTGCTATTCGGGCGTGCAGCTGCTTGACTTGCGGCGCGACACGACGACTGCAATTTCGGACTGCCTCCTGCCCTCGTTCCCGAACGCCATCGATCCGGCGCGGTTCTACCGCCCGTTCGAAGTGGCGACCAACAGCCCGGTGCTCGCTGCGCTCGTGGCTCCCGCCGAGGCCCCGGAGAGCGGCCATTCCGACCAATTGCTCCTCATCGACAGCGCGGCCGGGACGTCCAGCACCCTTACTCTAGGCAGCGCGGCCGACCGGTTGCTGCCCGGCGAGCAGGGCAGCCGCGACCTGCGTCTCGAGCGTCCCGACGGTACAGGGCTTCGCGACGTAGTGGACTTTTCGGGAGCGGTTGTCGGGGAATCCGAGGGCTGGCTCCCATTGCCGGACCCCGTGGCGGTCGGCGACCTCACGCGAGTTGTCGCGCAGGGAGGCGCGAACTTTGCCGGCGGATACCGGATCCGCTTCCTCGCTCCCGAATCGACGGACGATTCCACGGGCCCCCAGGCGGTCCTGTTCGATCGAACCGCAACCGTCCTGACACAGACCGCGTTTCCGGAAGGCTGGGGGCCGATCTCTCCACCGAGGCGGACGAACCTCCAGGGAGTCGAGACAGGGACCCCTTCCCTCGCCGCGGTGGCCTCGGGATTCGCAGGGAACACCACAGCATACGTCCTGGCCCGGAAGACCGACGGGACGCAGGATGGCGTCGTGGCGTTCCAACTGGAGATTCCCGAGGAAGCCGAGGACGATGCGTCCGAAGCGGAGTCGTCGGCCACCGCGTCACTTACAGCCACCGCGACTGCCTTTCCCTCGGGATCATTTGCAGCCACTTGCGACGTTCAGGTCCGCTGGCAACAGATTCCGCTGACCCGGACGATAGCGGTCGTGGGAGCCGGGGAGGCGTTCAGTGCCTACAAGAACCCGCGAAACGACGAGCTTTGCGCGGGGGACCGTCTCGTGCTGTTCGACACGCGCACGGCGGAGGCCCGATCGGTCTCGCTTCCGAGCTCGGACGAGGCTACCCCGAAGCTCGATGTCATTGTCAAGGGCGGCTTCGGAAGCTACCTGTATTTCGGCGACGGGGCAAGGGAGGTCCCGCTCAAGGCCTCGCAGAAACTCCATGTCTTCGACGGTGTGGCGGAAACCTTCTCCGAAATTGCCCTTCCGGAGGACGCGGGCATTGCCTTCAACAACATCCTTCCCCAACACATGCCGGGCAGCGGCCGGCTCGTCACCCTCGCGACCGGCGGGGACGTGCGAACGAACCCGAGAGGAATCACGCAGCCACCATTCCCAGGCAACAGGGGACTGCTGGTCGTCGATCTGGCTGACGGTTCGGCGACCAACCTGGCCTTGCCCGAAGGATTTCAGCGCGCGGTGCCGGGAAACAACCGGCAGGTCCAGGCCAGCGGCCGCATGTTCGGCATCATTCCGATGATCGGACGCGCGTACGGCGTCTTCCGGCGGCCGAACAACCCGGGCGGGACGGCTTTGGTGACCTGGGACGTGGCGACCGGGGAGGCCACGGAAATCGCCTTGCCCGAAGGCGGGTACGCAGTCGCTCAGCCCTTCACGACCGGCAGGGGCGGCGGCGGGCAGGCTCCGTTCGTATGGGACTACAACCAGAGGACCGCCTCGCTGGCGTTCGGAGTCTACGACGACTCCGGCGACCTGATGTCGATTGGCATTGTAGGTCCGTAAGAGGGGTGGGGGAGGCTGCCCTGGAGGCCTGGTCAGGGTCTGGTCCGTGCCGACCGCCGCGATTCCGGCCGATAAGAGGGCCTGGAGGCGTCGACGCGCGACGGGGTGTCAAGGTAGGCCTTGCAGGGACAGCTCAGGGACTGTCAAGAGACGCCTCGTGATCTTCGACCATGCGGACGGCGCGAACTGGAGCGAGCGATCCCTCGCGGAGAGTACGGAACCGATGAAAAGGGAGCGTCTGTAGAAAGGAAACAGGGCCTTTCCACCGCGCACGTAGAACATGGGCTAGGCGGCTGTTCCCGTAGCGCCAGCGTCCCCGTGCCGGGTTGTCAGGACGGGACGGCAATGCCCTCTTCGCCGCGGTGCAGTTTGTGCCTCAGGGCGTGCGCTCCCATCGAGGTCCCCCCAACGCACCAAGGATGGCACTTTACGCCCCGACCTGGCGCACCTTCCCGGGCGGCAAGGCGTCCAAGGCCTTCAGCATGCTACGGATCAATGGCCCCTGATGAGCCATGCGATTTGAATGCGCGTGAATGACTACAGTGCGAATGCCAAGCCCACTCAGGTTCTGCTGGTAATGAAGGTCTCGATCCATAGTCAGCAGGGCATCGAAATGTTGGTGAGCCCGTCTTAGCAACTCGCCGTTCTTTGTGCCTGACCAACCGTCAGCCTGTACAGTGCTGAATTCGTGTCCCGTCAATTCCGCGGCAAGGATACGCGGCAGATTCTCGTCAAGCACAACGCGCACGGGCCAGGATGGAGTCGCGGGCCAAGTCCAAAGCAGCAAGCGCCTGTTGCTTCGAAACCGACGGGAACTGATCCAGAAACTGCTCTATCGTTTCGCCTCCTTTCAGGTAGTCGAAGAGCGACTGAACCGGAACCCGCGTGCCGCGGAAGGTCGGTGTGCCTCCGGAAATCTCCGGGTCGCAGCGCACGACCGAGCGTGATTCGATCTGCATGGGGCCATGATATGGCATCAATCCCCCCGCTCCCCACTGCCGTCGCGACTACCTTCGGTCACTTTGGGCCCTACCACCGTTGAAGGCTACCAGCGGAAAGCCCACACGCTTGGAGAAGGTCGCCCGCGCCACAAGATTCCGTCGGAACGCGCACTCGAGGGTCGCATCGAGCGAGTCCCTTTTCGATTGACTTCACGTCGTTGGTGTCGTCTGCAAGAGGGTAGTCATGCAGCCCTAGCAACCACTGCTGGTCAAAGCACTCCGTCCCGCCGGGCGCTATTCGCGCCTTCTTCGACAACGCATTTCCCAGCATCGAAGCGGTGGTCGAATCGTTCTGGGCGGCACCTCCGGGCTCACATAGACCCCTCAAGCGCTTTCCTCGACTATTGCCCTGCGGCTTAGGCCGCGGCGCTTCAGAGGTTTCGTTGCTTCAAACGCGATGTGGTTGCGGAGCGCTTCCTCAGCTTCCTTCTTCCACCCCTTGTCGAAGAGGTCTGCTGTGTCCCCCAGACTCAGCGCGCCCGGTCTCACGTGAAGGAGCGGGCTTGGCTCGTATGGTTCCGGAGTCGCTGCTCCAATACCCGCACTCTCTCCTCCGCCGCGCCCAGCTCGTCCTTTGCGGCCTTCAATTCGTCTCTTGCGGCGCTCAGTTCGTCTCTTGCGACGCTCAGCTCGTCCTCTGCAGCACTTGCCCGATCCTCCGCAATCCTTTTCTGGCGCTCGGATGGCTCCAGTGCGCCGTCGAACTCCTCGCCCGTCCGCGGGTCGCGAATCACCAGCACCGTCGCCCCATCCCGCCTCTCGCCGCGCAGGTCCAACTCCAGAACCCTGCTGCGCAGGTACTCGACACCGCCCGCGCGTTCGACCGACTCCACCCTCTCATACCGGCCCCCCCTGGCACGGTAGCCCTGCAACGGAGCCTTCATCATGGTCCCTTCCGGGTCGAGCCGCCAGTACTCGCGCACACCGATGCCGGCGTACTCACGCGCCTTGTGCCGTGCGTCGTTCTCCGCCGTCGACGGCGACGCCACCTCCAGCACAAAGTCCGGTGCCTTGCCTTCCTCCCAAACCTTGAACGTGCGGCGGTTCCCCCCGCGCCCCACGCCGAACACCACCTGCACGTCCGGCCGCAGCCAGGCCCGGTTATCGCCGCGCTCGTAGTACACTACCAACTCCATGGCCACGAGCACGTCCTCGCGGTCCCTGAAATGGTGGTGCAACGCCGCCATGGCCAGCCTCACAGCGTCTCCGTGCCAGACGCTCTGCGCGGCCCAACGCCGTTCCGGATACTCGACCGCGTCGGGCTCGCTTGCCACCACTTCGGCGACCGAAGAGGCCACCGCGAGGGGATCCGTCGAGTTAAAGACCGTCACTGACATTCCGGACCCAGATTCGCGCAACCGCCCTTCCGTCTCAGCATACAACCGCAGTGGCTGGCGCCCCGTCGCAACGGCAACACCATCACGACCCCCGGCAAGGATTCGCCGGCATGAGCAGGGAGGGGGCTCCATACCCGATCCGATCGTCGACCTTGAGGCAAGTCAAGGAATCTGGCAGCGATCAGCCGCGGTCGCGGCACTTGTCGTGTTGCAGGGGCGAGCGAGGGGGGGCCGCCTTCCATAGCTCGGCAGCCCACTCTCCGAACTTGCAGGTCCGCGGCCGGGGCTGTCAACCCCGCAATGAGCCGAAGTGTCCGTTGTTTCGGTTGCAGGGGAGGGAAGGGGATTGGAGAACCTGGCCGCAGCGACGCCTAGGTGCTGTTGGCTCGCCTCGCTCCGTATACCTGGCCCCACGCTGAAGCGCCACGAAACGCAGGGAAGGTCCGGTGTGAAGCCGTCGGGAATCCGTCATCCCTCAGTGCCGCCCTGTTCGCGGTCACGCGGACGTGTCAGCCTACTGCCTAGTGTGCGAGGAGTGCAACCGCGACACCTACTCATCCCATGGAACTTCGACACCCTCCGCCCGTGCCGCGGCTGCGAGCGCCCTGTCCAGTGTTGCGAGTGCAAGCCGCAGCCGTCACGAGAGCTCAAGGTACACCGCGTCATATGCCGAGATCCGGTGCGTGTCGGCGAGTTCCATCGCTGCACCCCAGATTCGGTCCGTCGACACCGGATCGACGTTGATCGGAAGTGCGTGGAGGTCGGCGCGGATCCGCTACCATTCATTCTTGGCAATCCGTCCCCTTCGGGTCGCGACCAGCAGGACGTTAGCTGTCTTTACCGGCCAAAGTGACGGGACGAACGCGCTGTCTTCGATCAGAGACTCACGCAACCGGTCCGTGGCTTCACTGTGTTCGTTAGACAAGACCCATGCCATGGTCACGGAACAGTCCAGGACAAACGCGATCAGAATCTACGTCCGTCCTCGATCGATTTGCGGACTGACAGCCCCCGCAGACTGCGCGTTTTCTGAAACTCCGCCAACCGGTCGATTGCCGCTCGAATTCTGTCGGGATCGCGCTGTCCGAATGGAATCAATTGAGCCGCTGCGGTCGCGATAGCCGCTCGACCGCCCCAGCGTTTGCGTGCGGTCGCCGGGAACATCGAATACATCGACGAAAGAGGTCAAACAGTCGCGATCGGCGATCCGGTGAATCCCAGGGAAACGCAAGCGCGCCCAAGGCAGGGGCCCCTCAAGTTGCCTTGGACTTTCTGACCCGTCCCCGCGGGTATAGCGACGAAGACTGTTGGGGAGGCTTCTTGGCGTCGAGTCCGGGAGCGGGCGCTGCCTCAGTGTGGCCACGGTGGTAGTCCTCGAGCGCTCGCTGGATCAGCAAATCCGGGCTCGGCGTCTCACCCGTCAGTTCCCGCCAAAGCTCCCGCAACTCGTCCAGCTGTTCCGCCGATTGGTCTGAAAGCACTATATGCAGCCGACGCACGCTAGCCCCATTGCTGACCGTGGGCATTTCGATGAGGAACGCCGCAGATCCCGATCCCACCCATCTTGATCATGTTCTCGCAGCAACAGTTTGCCACATTCATGCGGCGAAGTGTCGGTGAAGCGGGAATTGGTCCATGCTGGGGTTCTGACTGATGCCGCACGAGACGAACGGTTTCACCAGGCGGTCTGCTCGTGCGTAGCCGAGGCCGAGATTCTGCCAACGCAATGGCTGGACCGCTCCCGGAGAGTCGGGCCTCCCGGATCTCCGGATTCAGATGGCGGCTCCACCCTGTGCCGGACGGCCCTTGCTTGTCGGCCCGGAATGGCCGCGGCGGGATTCCAGGGCGGTTCCTGCTGTCCCTCCGGGTGCCGGCTACTGGACTTGCGACTCCCCCAGCAGAGTGAAGGATTCGATTCGATCCAGCAAGTCTCCCTTGCCCGGCGCCAGCGCCACGAGTTCGGACCCTGGAGACAGGCTGGTGATCACCGACCTGCCGATCACGTGGCGTCCGGGGTGCGATCCATCCGCGGACTCCGTTCTCAATCCCCAGATCGTGTGGAATGCAACCGGCGAGGCCTCAAACGTTCCCAGATAGAGCATGACGTGTCCCGGAATATTGAGAATGGTGCGGAACGGAGCGGCTCCGGCGAGGATGCGCTCCTCTTTTTCGGGGACTCCGTCGAGGGAAACGGTCCTACCGGCCTCGGCCTGATCGCTCGAATTGCGTGGAAGAGGCAGGCCGAACGGCAGGAATACGTCCAGGAGCGTGGACGAGCAGTCCCGGTATCCTCCCAATCCGCCCCATCCGTACGGCTGCCCGACGATCTCGTTAATCACCTGGGCTAGCAGCTGGCCCGCAAACGGCAGCGGCACCGGGGCGGCGTCCCGATTCGAAACCGTGACCGTCACTAGGGAAGCCTGTCGGTTCGCGTCGGCCACCGGGGCCAGCAGCTGCTTCCCGGATTCCGAAGAGGACTGGAACGGCAGCAGCGTTCCGACACGGCCTTCGAACAAGAACCCGGCCCGGTCGCTCTCGAGCGGCGTGCGGTCCGTGAGGATAGCGGCCAGCTCGCGTGATCGGTAGCGCGCGATGAAGCCCTCATCCGCGTAGGCGATGGCCCGGGCGTCGATCCAGCCGCAGGTGTAGGGCGTTTCCACTGCGATGAACCCCGTGTCCGGAGAGAGGTGTGTCACCAAGAGGGGCGTGCCGGCCCATACCGCCGAGTTCTGGTTGTAGTCGAAGGGGTAGCCTTCGCCGGCCCGGCGAAAATCGCGGAAGAACGGGTCGGAGGAAGGCAGTGCTCTAAGCGAGGCGTTCCGCACAGCGATCGCGCGGACGGCTCGGCTGGGGTAGCTGTCGAGCGCAGCGCTGGCGATGACGGACTCGAGGACCGAGGCCGGCATTTCGAGCAGGTTGGATCCAAACGTCGGCTGCTTGGGGAATGACGTGGCGGCCCACGCGAATTCCTCGGGCGTGCAGATCCCGGGCCGGTCTCGCTCCCAGGGGCCGTACCAGTATTCGAGGAGGACTTGCCGGCGGCGCCCCTCGGACCCGATCCCTGGAATCCCCTCGGTCGGCACAAAGGCGGCGGCGTCCTGCGGGATTCTCTCCAGGTCTTCCAGCGGACCCGTCGAGACCAGCGGGTTCGGCTCGGGCACGCAGCCGGCGGCCGAAAGGAGGATGACCTGCGGGACGATGGCAAGGCCGGAGCACAGTTTCATTCCTCTTCAAGTCTACGGGGCAGTCGGCACTGCCACACCCGGGCAGGACGGAACACCGATAGCGGGAACCGCAATGCCAGGACACGTGTCATTGGCGGTGACGTTCCCCGCCCGCAACGCGTGCCGGTACACTTGGCCGATCTGGCCAGGCACCAGGCTCCCTCGCGGTCGGAACAGAATCAGTCCGGGCGCTCAGGGTTCGCGAACCATATCTTCTCTAGCTGCTTGCACCGGCTCTGACGAATCGAGGCGGGGTGTTCGCGCGGGCGGCCCCGGGAGTTTCTCGGTGATACGATCTGGGTATGGACGCGCAGTGGCTTGGCGTCACGGTGGCAGCGGCTGCCGCGATCGTCTCCCTTGCGGCGTTCATTCGGTCCGGGCTGCGGGGAATTCGAGAGGAGATCCGGAGCCTCTCCAGGCAGCAGCGCGAGGACCGCGCCAGTCTGGAAGAGGCCATCGCCCTGCAGGCCAGACAGCAACGCGAGGACTTCCAGGCACTCTCCCTGCGGCAGCGCGAGGATTTTCAGGCACTTTCCCTGCGGCAGCGCGAGGACCGCACCAGCCTCGAAGAGGCCATCGCCCTGCAGGCCAGGCAGCAGCGCGAGGACTTCCAGACGCTCTCCAGGCAGCAGCGCGAGGACCACGCCAGAGTCACCGAGAAGTTGACCGAGATTGCCGAGAGAACGGCGCGCATCGAAGGGATTCTCGTGAGCCGGGGCATGGCAGAGTTCCATGCATCAGCGGCTCAAGCGGTTCCCGAAGAGCGGCCCGAGGAGCCCTGAGGCCGTCGGAAGCAAGCGGTTTCCGACGAGCCGGGCGCGGCGGGTACCTGCGTACCTCGTATAGTCGCGGGGGGCCCGTGGTGGGCGGCGGCGGCTTGTCGAGGGGGCGCTTGATCCGGCCAGCTCGAGAAGGCTCGGCGCGACATGGTCGGCGGGACGCGGGTCTCCTGACTCTTACACCCCTGCATCGCGATTCCCTGGACCGGGAGATAGAGTGCTGACCTCAATGAGCCCATCGATAGAGACCTCGGCTCCCGGACCAGCGACAAGCGCGCCATGGCTGATGTCGTCGTTCACGAGCGAGCCCTTGGTACGAGTTGTCGCGGGGCTTCGGCCGCGTTTCCGATCGCCCTTGACCGGTGCCGATGCCGAGAGTTCCGAACCGGGCGACAGGCCCGTGATCACGGACCTTCCGATCAGGTGCCGGCCGGGGCTCGAGCCGTTCGCGGATTCCGTTCTCAATCCCCAGATCGTGTGAAACGCTACCGGTACGCCCTCGAATGCTCCGGGGCAGAGCATGACGTGGCCGAGCATGCCGAGGATCGTGCGGAACGGAGCGGCCAGGGCCAGGATGCGCGCTTCGTTCCCGGCGGGCTCGAGTCCCGCCAGGCTCACGGTCATGCCGGCGACGGCCCGTTGGCTCGAATTGCGGGGCAGCGGCAGGCTGACGGCAAGCAACACGTCCAGGAGCGTGGAGGAGCAATCCCGGTAGCCTCCCGGCCCGCCCCATCCGCACGGCTGCCCGACGATTTCGTTGATCACCTGGGCGAGCAGTTGGTCCGCAAACGGCAGCGGTTCCGGGGCGGCGTCCCGATTCGGAACCGTGACCGTCACCAGGGGGGCCTGTCGGTTCGCGTCGGTTACCCGGGCCAGCAGCTGCGCCCCGGACTCCGAGGCGGACTGGATCGGCAGCAGCGTTTCGACACGACCTTCGAACAGGAATCCCGCCCGGTCGCTCAGGCTTCGCGAACCGTTTCTTCTCGAGCTGCGTGCACCGGCTCTGACGAATCGAGGTGGGGTCTTTGCGTGAGCGGCCCCGGGAATGTCTCGGTGATAAGATCCGGGTATGGACGCGCAGTGGCTTGGCGTCACGGCGGCAGCGGCTGCCGCGATGGTTTCCCTTGCGGCGTTCATTCGCTCCGGGCTGCGGGGAATTCGAGAGGAGGTCCGGAACCTCTCCAGGCAGCAGCGCGAGGACTTCCAGACGCTCTCCAGGCAGCAGCGCGAGGACCACGCCAGAGTCACCGAGAAGTTGGCCGAGATCGCCGAGAGAACGGCGCGCATCGAAGGGATTCTCGTGAGCCGGGGCATGGCAGAGCTCCATGAATCAGCGGCTCAAGCGGTTCCCGAAGAGCGGCCCGAGAAGCCCTGAGGCCGTCGGAAGCAGGCGGTCTCCGCCGAGCCGGGCGCGGCGGGCACCTGCGTACTTCGTATAGTCGCGGGGAGGCCCGTGGTGGACGGCAGCGGCTGGTCAAGCGAAAGTTTGATCTGGCCGGTACGAGAAGGTTCGGCGCGACATGGTCGTCGGGACGCGGGTTTCCTGACTCCTACGCCCCGGCATCGCGATTCCCTGGACCGCGAGATGGAGTGCTGACCTCAATGAGCCCATCGATAGAGACCTCGGCTCCGGGACCAGCGACCAGAGCTTCATGGCTGATTTCGTCGTTCATGAGCGAGCCTTTGGTACGAGTTGTCGCAGGGCTTCGGCTGCGTTTCCAAACGCCTAGTGCAGTGCCGGGAAGACCTGGCTTGACGACTCAGGGAAGGATCGACCGGCGTCAACGCCAGATTCTGCCGGCGGCTTAGATGCTTGGCGGTCCGGTCCGTCCCTGACCGTGTATCTCCGAGATCTCGGGCGTCGGGCTTCCAGCTGATTCTCCGATTCCAATGCGCGCAACCGGCGCGCTCGGCGACGGCGATCTCGCGCCCGAGCGCCTCGGCGCAGCGCTCGACCTACTTGGCCTCCACGCGCACACCGGGCAGTTCGTCCAGCAGGGCGGAGGACTCGGCGAAACTGACCAGCGCGGCGGCCGAGCCGGTCATGCGCAGCACGCCGGGCGAGAGGGAGCAGCCGACCAGCCCCAGAACGGCATCGCGGAGGTAGCTGCCGCTGCCGCAGGCGGGGCAGTAGTATGCTCGACACCCTCCCGCGCGAGGACCGCCTCTGGCAGTCCGAACCGCCCGCCCCGGCGCTGGAGGCAGCTGCATGAGACCGCTACCCGCCAGCTACCGTGCATCTGCCCCCTGTGCGTCGAGACAGCACCTCACGCGCCTTCCACCGCCAATTTCTTTCCGCATCGCCCTTGACAAAAAAACGGAAGCTAGCAGGGTGGCTATTGTGGCTCATTTGTCCACCTCTTACGTTGCAGGCAGAATCGTTCTCTCGAAGGTACTCGGCGATGAACCAGTCCAGCTTTCTGGCTAGGTCTGAAGCCACGTACGCGCCGCTGCCGCGATCATTCACGGGCGCTATATTTCCCGCATGGTGCAAGGTGGTCGCGAGTCCCTTGGTACTGCTCGCGGGGTTGAAGAGTGTTCTCATGTAATTCAGACTCACCTCGATCCTCGGGGCATCGATCCCGTCGACCAGAATCCGCAGGTAGGCTCCGCCGCTAGCCGCATGGTCCCCCTCATCCGAGTACAGCCGCGCTGCTCGGAGGCGGCTCTCTGCCGCGGTTCTGACTACATTGCGGCTCAACCCAGAGGCGGTCACGGTCACCGGCACGGGTCTGCAGTCGTTGAATGGGTTGAAAGCGGACCAGCCGGTCGGCACGTCTTGAATCCTGATGGCCTCCTCTTCGGCGGATACAGTGGGATCGCCGACCGCCTCGCGCGTCGCCGCGTCCACCGGAGCGAAGACGAAGGCGGCCAGGCAAGCCACGGCCAGTGCGGCCGTCGTCCAGCGGCGCATGCGGGCAGCCTAACAGGGCGGCGAAACCTTTCGAGAACCGTTCCATACCATGTCCGATAGTTGCCGTTGTAATGAGGGCAACAACGAGGGAAGAATGGCTGGGACCGTTGACGGCAAGTAGTGCTTGTGGATATCTCACGGGTACGATGAAAGCAAGGTTGCCGTCTCGAGCGGACGACGGCATTCGCGGACCGGATAGGTTTTAGAACCTTAACTAACGCTCCCCGCCCTTCAGGCCCCCTAAATACCTCGCATTGTGAACATCGACGCACTACTGCACATCGGCCTCCTCGTCGTCGTCGCGAAGCTCAGCGAAGGTCTCTTGGGAAGGATCGGCTTGAGCGCCATCGTGGCGTACACGCTGGCCGGAGTGCTGCTGGGACCGGCAACCGGGATTGTCGAGCCAGGGGACGACATTCAGACCTTCCTTGCCGTCGGCGTATCCGTCTTCTTCTTCCTCGTCGGCCTCGACGAGCTCGACCTCCCGGGCTTCAAGGCCACAATCCGCGGCCCCTATTTCCTCGCCGCGACGGTGTCGGTTACGATCGCGGTGCTCGCGTCTCTGGTTGTGACGTCGGACCTCCTCGACCTGGAGTTTGCATTGGGGCTCGAATTCAACGAGGCGTTGGCGGTCGCCGGCATTCTGTCGCTATCCAGCCTGGGTCTCGTAGTCAAGGTGCTGGCCGACAGAGGCGTGCTCAAGAATTTGATAGGGCTCAGAGTGTTTACCGCCGTCATCATCGCGGAGGTGCTCGGCCTGCTGTTGGTAGGAGTCACCATGGGCGAAGTCGTCCGCGACCTGAGCGTCGGCGGCGTGTTGCGGGTGATCGGTGAGATCGCCGGCTTTGCGGTGATTACGTGGTTCGTGGCGGCGAAAGTGCTTCCCGCTGCCATCGATGTCCTCCAGCGCTTGCTGCGAGTGTCCGAGCTCTCGTTCGGGCTGCTGATCGGCGGCCTCTTTCTCGTGGTTGCGGGCTCCGAACGGATCGGGCTGCACGGCTCGCTGGGCGCGCTCCTGTTCGGTGCCTCGCTGTCAGGGTTGCCCAGCCGCATGCGCAGGGACGTCATGCCCGGCATCCGGAGCATCGCAGACGGCCTTTTCGTGCCGCTCCTCTTCGCGGCTGCCGGTCTGTACCTGGACTGGTCCTTTACCGCCATGCCCTTAGGCACGATCGCCGCCGTGGTGTTCATCCCGATGGCGGGAAAGTTCGCCGGCGCCCTGATCGGCACCTACCTCGCGCGGCTGGACACGCCGGTCGTTCTGGCTGCCGGGCTGATGGGCAAGGGCGTCGCAGAAATTGCCCTCCTTCTCGTCTTGCTCGAGACTGGCATGATTGCCCAGGAGGTCTTCTCGCTCCTCACGGGCATCATGTTCGGGTACATCCTGGTGATGCCCTCGGTCATCGGCCTGGCCACCAGCAGGGCAAAGGATCCGGACCGCGCCAAGCCTCCGGCGGCCGTGCCGCCGTCGTTCGCGCGCCATGCGCTGGAAGGGGTCCGGGTGAGCTCCGTCATGGACCGCACGCGCGTCTACCCCGCTCCCGATCTGTCGGTGAGGGATTTCCTGAACGAATGGACTGTCCCGAATCAACCGGACTACCTCGTCGCGGAAGACGGCGCTCCCGCAGGCGTGGTGTCGCTGGCAAGACTGCGCCGTCAGGAACAGCGCTCCCGGGCGGATACTCCCTTGGGAAAACTGCTGCGCCGCAACATTCCCCAGGCCGGGCCCGACGAGCCGGTTGCGGACGTGCTCGAGCGGATGGCGGACCACTCGCTGGCCGTCATTCCGATCATGGAGCGCGATACCGGCCGGTTTCTGGGTTCCGTCGCCAGCCACGACGTTCTGGACCTAGTCGTGCTGATGCGCGAGATAGAGGGCGAAGCGCAACGGCTTGCCGCCGAGAAGGACCGAGGCCGCCGCTGACGCATAGCCTGGCAGTACTGTCAGACTCCTCCCGGCCCATGCCTGAGGATGTCCGATAATCGCTGCTCTTGAGCTTATTCAGCTGCGATTACTGTGAGCGGCTATAGGTGCTCGCTTCCGGGCGATACTGCATGCTACACCTCGTCGGCTGTGCCCCATCAAGTGCCGCTGGGGAGGCCTCGGCCTTGGCGCGAGCGGATCCGGGAGCGCTCGCAGGCCACTTGGCCGCTCGCGTTCCACGGGTTCGCTTGGGTGTCGATCTTGGGGGTGTCGGTCGTGGCCTAGCTGGGGCTTGGCCCGGAACCGGATCCACCAGAGGGATGGCGGATGGGGATCGCGTTCGGGTTTGTCGGTTTCGTGTGCTGGTATGTGGTGATTCCGCTGCTGGCACGTGTGCGGCGCTACTCGTGGCTGGGGACGTGCCTTATCGTGGTCGGCTGCGTCGGCGGGGGTCTCCTGCTGGTGCATATGTAGCGATACAGGCGAGTCGTCGTTCGGGCTCAGGGTGTCGGGGCTCCGCAGGCCTCGTCGTTGACGCGCAGGTACGCGGCTACGAACGCGTCTAGGTGCCGCGAGAGAGCTGCAACGATGTAGCCGAAATCCTCGCTGGTGCCAATGGAGCCAACGTCCCAATTGGTTACGGGGGCTCTTATCCCGAACTCTTCGCTAACCACCGCGCCGCCGGCCTCGCGGATCCGGCGGGCATCGAGCTCGTGAATCGGGCCCTGGCCAAGCTGGCGGCGATCAAGGCCACCGCCGGCAGCCCCCGGACTGGCCGGCAGTCGGGGCGGACCGGGTCGAGGGAAAGAGCCCGCGCTCGCGGCTTGGCAGACGTCGCGCTGTGCTCGGTTCTTTCTTATGCCGGGCTGCGCCGTTCCGAGGCCGCGGCGCTCGTGTGGGGCGACGTGGAGGCCTCCGACGACGGCAGCGGGCTGCTGTGGGTGCGGCGCTCGAAGGCCGACCGGGAGGTAGAGGGCTCCGCGCGCTACCTGCCCCCGGGCGGCGATGGAAGCCCTCGAGGCCTTCCGTCCGGAAGGTGCCGGGCCCGGGGATCGGGTGTTCGGGCTCTCGGGCCGGCAGGTCGGCCGGCGCGTGTAGGCCGCCGCCCGCGCCGCCGGCCTCGGGAGGGCTTCTCCGGCCACTCCGGGCGCACGGGCCTGGCCGCCGAGCTCAGCCGCTCCGGCGCCTCCACCCACGAGATCGCCGCGGCCGGCGGCTGGAGGTCGCCCGGCATGGTGATCCGCTACACGCGGAAGGTGACCGCGAAGAGGGGGACCGTGGCCAAGTACCTCGAGGGCTGCTAGGCCCGCGACTGCACTCGCTAAAACGGAAGTCCAGGGTGCGTCCGCTTCTCACTTGGAAGAATCTCTTTTGTAGATGACCCGGGTCCTGTTGAACAGAAAGAATCCGCCCGCAGCGATCGGGGCGGCGAAACCGAGGTTCACCAGGGCATGCCCGCGCGAGTTCAAATCCAGCTCTCGTCCCCGCACAGCCGGGGCCAGTACGTAGATCCCCAGAAAGGCACCGCCCGTGGCGAGATAGCCTGACAGGCGCTTCAATACCGGTCGCCGCACGCGAACAACCGCAACCCGGTCTCGATTGAACGTCCTGCTCGCGCCGGGAGACACCATGAGTTCGATGGATGTCGCATCAGCGCTGACCATCTTCCCTTTCACGGTCGCGTACTTGCTTCTCCCGGCGGGAGGTTCCCAATCGATTTTCAGGATTGTTCGAACCCCCTTCGGCTGCGCTACCACCCTGACCCAATCAGGCTTAGGGCGCTTCCAGATGGGTTCAAGGTCCTGGTTGCCGTCGCACAAGCCCACTCCACAGAGCAGTGCCGGGAGTAGAATGCAGGCTCGTCCAACGATCGACACGCGGTATCACCAATTGCTGCCTGAGGGAGACTGCCAGTATTGTCGTCAATCAGGGGTGTAGCCGTGTTCCGCGCACTAGCCGGAAAGAGTAGCGGGAAAGAGCGTCCCACTGGCCAAGCAGACGCGCCGGGTGTTTTCCGCGAACGCCCTGCGGACGCGTTTCACGGCCGGGGTGGGAGCGGCCGGAGAGGGAGCCGGGGCGCATGTCACCGAGGTCGGCGAGCAGCCGGAAGATGCGGTTCTTGCGGTCTTCGAGAGCGGGAATGGAGAGAGCGAGCATGGGACCTCCTTATGCCCAGTATGAGACTCCATCTCAGTTCAGCGAATAACCAAGACCAATTCGTGCACCCCGTTGTCTGGGGGTGCTAGAGTTCCCGGAAAAATCCTGGGGTCATGTCCCCGGAAGTGGTGTAACAGGGCTTATCAATTCGCGCCCCCCGGCTGGTCTGTGTTGTTCAAGTGGCCACCTGTTGGCTCTCACTTAGATTCGTGAGAAAAGGATCGTCTTGAGACGGTCTATGCCGGGGCGGATTGGTTGGCAAATCGGGGCAACCCGACAAGGAGGGGGGGTTGTAGCACCGTAGACTTGGTGTGAAGCAGGCGACGTCGGGCCCGGGATCGATACGCCCGTAGCTTTCGAGTGGCGAGGCATCGGGCCGGGCCCGTCAGTGTTGCGTTCTGCGGGGCCGGCTCGGTGGAATAGGTTGGCCCGCGCGAATGCCAGTCGCTGGGCCGTGGACGGCGTCTTCCAGGTTCGCTACAACACAGACCTCCCCGTCGAGGACTACGTTAGCCGCAAGGCGTGGTGGGACGCATACCCGCCGCCCTGCCCGTACCACCGGCGGGGCGGCTACCGGCTGGTCCCGCACGGAACGTATGCGCGCAAGATACCCGGGGGCGTGCGGATCCGGCGGTTTCTGTGTCCAACGACTCGTCGGACCGTCAGTCTGCTGCCGGACTGCATGGCCTCGCACCTTCCCGGAACGCTGGAAGCGATCCCTGAAGTGTATCGCGAATTCCACCGGCCACTGAAGCTAGGACTACCGCAGGGCCTTCCAGCTCGCCGGCGCCGTTACCGCCGCGTAGAGCAGCTTCATGGCCGTCCCCCTTGGGAAGTGACCCCGCTGCCGCATCGCCCGTCGCGCCGACGCCTCACCGAAATCTGTTTCGAGGCCGACACTTGCACGAAACCGGATCCACCTTGGCCTCGATCCTCTGGGGGGGGCAGAGCGTTACGGCCACTGGAGGCGTCCGAGACTTCGGGCTAGCATATCCACATCCATCTTTACGCGGGGTGACGGACGGTCTCAGGCAGAACACGGTGGCACCGATAGAACCTCGCAATCGGGTTATCGGCATGAGCGGCCGGGACGCGTCCCGCGGACATCAGTCCGCGCCGCCACCGAGTTGGCTGCATCGGGCACTTGGCCCTAATGAGGCTTCCTGTTGGCCGTCAAAGGAAGTTGGGAATCCGCAGGAGAATCGCTTGCCGTGCTCGATTCGATGCGCCCGCGAACATCGGCGGCGACCTCGAGGACTTCTGTCGAAGCGCGAACCTCGTCACCCCCGAGTTGTCGCAAGGCCACAACCAGAGGTGCAAACGCGTCTGACTTCGCCTTGTCGCTTGCCAGGATTTCGACAATCGCATGCGCCGGAACACCGGATCCGCTCAAGTTAGCCACGATCTCCAGAATCCAAGGCATTGCCGGTAGGTTGCCTGGACGAAATGCCGCGTAGGCGGACCGAAACGTGTCGACGGCAGCCGAATGGTTCCCTCGCATGAGATGTGCTCTGGTTCGCACCGATCTAGCTTTCCAACCGACGACCAAGCGCGATACGACGCTCAGGGCTTCGACTCTTGATTCCACCTCGTCGCAAATGCGCAGCGCTTCCTCCGCATGACCGGTCTTGGCGAGCATGCTCCCCTTGCGCTCCAGCGCCATGATGACGAGTGTCGGCAACATGGCCACGTTCAGGGCACCAAACCGGTCGATCAACCAATTGCAGTCGGCGATCTCCGCTTCGAAATCGCCTCGCTCGCCCCGCTGCCGACCCCGCGAGAGGAGGGCAAACGCAACCGCTTGCTGTATCTGGGGGTCTTCGCTTTCGATGTAGCGCTCCACCACCTCATCCCACGCAGCGATCGCTTTCTCGTGATCGCCCTTCATGGCGAGCCCAACTCCGGCCCCAAACAGCGCATCGGCCACCACCGGCTGGAGCTCCGGCGCCTTGCTGCTGCTATATCGCTCGAGAACCTCCTCGTGAGCCGCCTGGGACGCGTGTTGGTCGCCAAGCAATAATTGCGCGTTCCCCCTGTTGAGGATCGCATTCGCGACGATCCTCTGGAGCGCTGGCTGCTGCGTGGCTCCATAGGTAGCTATCACTTCGTCGTAAGCGGTAACCGCCGCTTCGCAGTTGTCCAGGAAATGATGAGCTGCCGCTCTCACGCACAGCGCCTTAGCCTTGTTGAGTTCTGGCACGAGAGACCAGTCCGCGCCCCCGGGAGCAAACGCTTGGTCGGCGACCTCAACGACCCTCTCGAACGCACGCGCTTCGAAGGCCTCAGTGATTTCGCGGAGGAAGCGACCCGCCCGGCCCCAGTCGCTCGGCGAAATCCGCCCCGGAGGTTCGCCTTCGCCTGGCCGCACGATCCCGGCAAAGACGCTGCGGAGTCGGGGCAACTCGTCGGCCGCCCGCTGGATGCCCTCTCGAATCGCCGGCGATCCCGTGGCTTCCGCAAACAGCCCGTTTGACATGCCCGCGAGTTCAGCATCGCTGTAGAACGCGGTCATGAAGTGAATCAGGTTCTGCACCACAGCCGCTTCGTCGCGTTCGCGTCGGAGCTTGTAGTAGATGCTGTACAGTCCCTCCGTCGCGGTGTATTGCCGCTTCCTGCCGTGCCCCCGCACTTGCACCGCGCCCCGGTTCACGAGACGCCCCAGCATGGTTGACACGATGCGGATGTCCATGCGGGCCCGGGCGGCGATTTCACCAGGTTTCGAGAGCTTCCAGAGGTCAATCACCGCGATATAGACGCGCCTCTCGGTCTTTCCCAGGGCTTCCAGATGACCGCGGAAGAACTCGGTGTGCTCGTCAATCAGTTCCACCAGCTCTTCCATCAGCTTCCGTAGCGACCGATGTCGTCCGAAGCCGGCAACGATGACCAGCAGGCGGGGGCTGCCGCCGGTCAGGATCTGCAGGGGCCGGATCTCGCGCCCGCTGATCGGCTCTCCGCTCACGACGGTCCAGAGGCGAGCGCACTCCCCGGCACTCAACGGCTCGAGACCTACGGTGCGGAACATTTCGAAGAACGGCTGGCTTGCGTCGTCCAGGCCCTCGAACCGACTCGTGGAAGAGGCGAGGAGCATGATCTGCGGTTCCGACTGAAGCACCGCCCGCAGCTTCCAGCCCAGGTCTTTGTCGGTGCTCTCGACCAGCGACTGCAAGTTCTCGACCATGAGCACGAGCTTCTTGCCTAGCCGGTCCGCGGCACTCAGAACGATGGCGCGGGCGGTCTCCTCGATTGCCTGGTCTCGCCAGCGAGCAGCCAGTTCCGCGTGGCTCGCGCGCAGTTCGCGGGCGAGCTGCGGCTCCTGGCGAGCGCTCTCCCTAGCCAGGTGGAATAGCGCTTCGAGCCAGAAATCGGCCATGTCGAAGACTTCCGGGCTCTCTTCCATGAATCGAACGGGCAGGAGGTGCCGGGACAGTTCATCGTCGGTGCGTAGTTCCGCCGCCACGCGCGCCAGAAGCATGGTTTTGCCACGGCCGCGAGGAGCGACGATGAGGACATGCTGGCAGGATGGCGAGCCAATGTTCCCGCGGACAACGTCGAGGACCGTGTCCCTGTGATGCTGTCTGACCACGAATTGCTCGATCACCTCCTCATCGGACTGGAACGTGCCGGGATTGAATTTGCGAATCGGGCGGGCAACGGTCTCGCTCATCGCCGCGAACGCTCCCATCGCTCGTCTGCAGGCCGATCCCGCAACGGTGCGTGGTGGTCCCGAAAGCGTGCGGACCACCAGTCTTTCAGGAGGCGTGACGGGAACCGGTACCCGCTCTCGCCGGCTTCGAGGTAGCCGTCATGCACGAGGACTTCAAGGGTGTCGCTGATCCGGCCGGGCACGTTGTCGAGCACTTTGGCGTACACCTGCCCGAGGCGGCTTCTGGCAGTCGGTGCGAACACGCCCTGCGTGGCTGCCTCGGCGAGGATCTCCATCGCAATGGAATAATTCCTGTTCTCCAATCCGTCCCTGAGGCGGGTCTCGTAGTGCACGAGGTCTCTCTGGCCCCTAGGACCAAGGAGTTCCCTTTCGTAAACCTCGCTGACGTTCGCGACAGTCACCCAGCCGCGCCCGTGCATCACGGCGAAGTCTCGCAGACGCGCGAAGAAGGACTGCACTTGATGGGGAATGCCGATGCCGAGGGCATCGTAGACGGCTTCGGCGACGCCCTCCTCCAGGCGCAAGTCGTGGCTCGCGGCCAAGCGCAGGAAGCAAGCGACGCTGGTTTCTCGATCCCACGGACCGATGCGAACGGAATCCAGGTAGTTGATTCGGTCGGGTATTCCCAGCCGATGAACGAGAGGCCGAAGGCCGATGCTGCCGGATACGATTAGACTCATGGAGCCGCCCCCCACAGCTTGCAGCCCGCCCCGCAGCCAGCTGAGAAACTCATCGACCCGGCGCTCGCCTCCCGTTTCGCGCAGCATCCGTTTGAGGAAGATCGGCAACTCGTCAAGGACGAGCAGAACCGGTTTGTCGTGCGCTCCGCATTCCCCGAACAATTTCTCGCCGAAGGTCCTCCAGCTTCCCTCGTTGAGTCCTGCGCGGATCTTCACTCTGAACTCGAGCGCACTGACCTCCTCGACGCTTTCGGAAAACCAGCGACGCATTACAGTCACAACCCTCGAAGAGATTGGACGAACCGGGTGCACGGCCTCGGCGACGCTCGCAATCACATCCTCCGCGCAAGTCGCCCCTTCGATATCGGTAAAGAGAAAAACCCAGCCCTTGCACTCGAGCTGCCGGCCAAGCTCCCGCGCGATGCTCGTTTTGCCCATGCGCCTCTGGCCCGTAAGCAGCACTTGGTTGCAGTCGCGAACGCGTGCCTCCAAGAGTTGCAACTCTCGGTCTCGGCCGAAGAAGTCATCGCCGCTCACCCAGCGGCCGGTGGACGATCTCGTTGCGTTTCCGATTCGCCTCTCCCAGACCTCACAATACTGCTCAACAAGATTGTTGTCAACATTTCTGTTGAAATCCTTAGCTGACTGATTCGAAACCTTGGCGGTCCGGGCTCCCTCGGGCGAACTGCCTTGTAGGACACGGTGACACCGCGCTCGGCGAGCAGGTCTCGACATCGCGGAAGCTCAGGGTGAACCGGTGGTAAAGCCACAAGGCGTGGCTGCTGACCCCAGGCCGGAAACGGTCACCTCGATACAGGGACTCCAGTGATCCGTTGTCGTCGGCAATCAGACAAGGTCGCGGCGCCGATCAACCGCGCCCTCCAGGACAAGCCGGAGGGCGCCACGCACTGGAGCGCGCGCACGCTGGGCCAGGCCGAGGGTGTGTCCCGCAGCACGGTGCAGCGCTGGCTCCAGCTGTTCGGGGTCAAGCCGCAATTGACGAAGACCTTCAAGCTGTCCAGTGATCCGTTTTTCATTGCAAAGGTGCGCAATATCGTCGGACTGTACTTGAATCCGCCGGAGCACGCGGTCGTGCTGTGTGTCGACGAGAAGTCGCAGGTGCAGGCGCTGGACCGCACTCAGCGGTCGCTGCCGCTGGGCCTGGGCTATGTCGAAGGCTTCACCCTCGACTACATTCGCCACAGCACGACCACGCTCTTCGCCGCGCTGGACATGGCCACCGGCAAGGTGCCGGCTCGCTGCGCGAAGCGCCACCGGCACCAGGAGTTCACTGACCTTCCTGCGCCTGATCGACAAGGAGGTGCCGCCGGATCTGGACATCCACCTGATCGCCGGCAACTACGCGACGCACAAGCATGCCAGGGTCAAGGCCTGGCTAGCGGCCCGCCCGCGCTACCACGTGCACTTCACGCCGACCTACTCGTCTTGGCTGAACCAAGTCGAGCGCTGGTTCGGACTCATCACCCAGCAGGCCATCCGGCGCGGCACGTTCACCAGCGTGACCGATCTGATCCGGCGCATCCACGAACTCACCAAGGCCCATAACGCCGCCGCGAAGCCCTTCGTATGGGTCGCTACAGCTCAGTCCATCCTCGACAAGATCGAGCGATTATCCACACGCATTTCCGGGTAGTTACACTAGTTTTGGTAACAATGTTGCCCGTTCTGTCCTCGGGGATGGCCAGTTCGAAGGTGAGCGACGTGATCGTGATCGCGAAAGGACTTCCGTTCGCGATGGAGAATCCGACAAATAGAAAGCCCTCCCCTATCTGTCGAAACACATTGGCAAGGTGAACCTTGGGTTCATCGCGTTGACGAAGCCGTTGCTCTGCCCTTTGGAGTTCCGCGGCCTATGTCCGGGCGTAGCGTCCCTGCCTCCTCGCGAAGCGCGTGCCTACGAACACGCAGAGACCGCGATTATGGCGGTCAGCACGATTATCATGCCTTCGTGGAGGGTGAGATCCGACAGGGGCCCTAACAGTGTCACCACTAATTCCATAGGGCCGTACCTCCATTCTTCACGGTGCCGCGATCGCCACTAACACGGTCTGACCGAGCCCACCGCTCTGGCCAGCCTGTCAGGCCCGGATGGACGACGTTGGAAGTGCGAGCGGCTTAGCGGATCTAAAGACCCTCGAACGAGAAGACTCCCTGACCGGTTTCGAAGTCGAAGCGCCAGCCCAAATCGTCGAATTGAGTCCCTTCCTCCTCGATCGAGTGCACACGCCTGCCGCCGCAGATTGGTTCGCAGTAGCGAATGCGGACTCGACGGATTGACCCGCCAACTACCTTCTCCCAATTCGAACCCCAAATGTCGTCCCCGATGACGGGACCGTTGAATGGCTCCCGCCAGCCATCCTCGCGGAGCAATCGTTCGACGAACGATCCCGTGGTTCCAAGCTGACTTCCCATAGTCCTGGCGAGGCTCCGCTCAGACGGACGAGAGCAGCCGTAGAGCCCCGAAACGCAACGCAACGATCAGCATCGCGCTAAGGCGGGCAGACTGGTTGCACGAGCGACTATCGGGCGTGGATGAGGGCTCAAGGCAATCGGCGGGCGCTCTGCCGAGTGCCAGTGTCTGGTTCGGTCCCAGTGTGGCCGGACAGCTTTGCCATCCGCAGGAGGGCGCGTGCCTAAGAATCCTTGCCCGAGGGACGGGGACGACTCGCGAGGTTCTGGAGTCGCTCCTCCAATGCCCGCACTCTACGCTCGGCGGTATCGGCCCGGTCCTCGGCAATCCGCCGCAGCCGCACCGCTTCCTCCAGCGCACCGTCGAACTCCTCGCCCGTCCGCGAGTCGGCGAACACCAGCACCGTCGCTCCGTCCCGCTTCCGGCTCCGCAGGTCCAGCCCCAACACCCTGCTCCGCAGGTACCGGCCACGGCCCGGGCGCTCGACGGACTCCACCGGCTCGTACCTCCCCCCGGTTGCCGCATAGCCCTCCAGGGCCCTCCCCATCAGCGCTCCTTCCGGGTCCAGCCGCCAGTACTCGCGCACCCCGATCCGGAGGTACTCGCCCGCCTTGTAGCGGGCGTCGTGTTCCGCCGTCGACGGCGACGCCACCTCCAGCACGAAATCCGGCGCCTTGCCTTCGTCCCAGACCCTGTATGTACTGCGGTTGCCCCCGCGCCCCACGCCGAACACCACCTGCACGTCCGGCCGCAGCCAGGCCGTGTTGTCGCCGCGCTGGTAGTACACCACCAGTTCCATGGCAACCAGCACGTCCTCGCGCTCCTGGAAGCGGCTGCGCAACGCGTTCATGGCCAGCAGGACCGCCTCTCCGTGCCAGACGCTCTGCGCGACCCATTGCCGTTCCGGGTACTCGACGAGGTCGGGTTCCCGCGCCGCCACCTCGGCGGCCGAGGAGGCCACGGCGGCCATTGCCATCGGTGAATTGGCCTTGCGTGACATACCGGATCCCAATCCGTGCCAGCGTCCTATGTTCGTGATTGTACAGCTCTGCCAGGCCGACCGAGGGGAGCGCCTCGGCCCTGAGGCTTGACTCAATCGTCCACCTTGCGCCGAGACAACGAGTCTAGTGGATCACACCTTGACCCTCGACCCGGGCTTGGACCACTGGGCCGAGTTCCCGCAGTAGGGGCACGAAAGCGGGTGAGGACCGCTGACCGCCGTTGACGCCGACAAGTTCAGGAACCATTCCTGACCGACAGGCTTCCCTATGTGCCACCCGGAACTAGCTAGACCTCCCGCACTAGGTCACGCTTTGTGCCGCTGGGCAGTACCGGAGGACCGGTGCCATGGCGGAAACGGTCGTTATCGCGACGGCGCGGCACCGCCGAACAGGGACCGCCGGGAAGGATGACCGGGCGGCGCGATTGGCATCCCCGCAACGCACCGCCGGGATTGTCTAGACGGTGGTCACCGCGACGGCGACGCCATGGTCATCGGATACGCGCGGGTCTCGAGGGTCGACGACCGCCCGGAGCTGCAGCTCGACGCCCTGAAGGAAGCCGGCTGCGAGAGGGTCTAGACCGACAAGGTGACGGGCGACTCCGAGATGCGCTACCAGCTGCGGCTGGCGCTCGAGGCCGCCCGGGAGGGCGATGTCTTCGTCGTCTGGGCCCTGGACCGCCTGGCGCGGAACTTCAAGCACCTGTCCAGGTCGGGTCGGACCTGAAGCAGCGCAAGATCGAGCTCAGGTCGCTCAAGGAGGGGATCGACACCACGACGGACGCGGGGCGGTTTGCCTTCCACGTCTGGGGTGCCATGGCGGAATTCGAGAAGGCCCGCGACTCCGAGCGGGCCAAGGCCGCCGCGCCAGCGGCAAAGCGCTGCGGGCGGCACTGGGGGAAGCGGTCGGTGTTCCATGACCCGCGCAAGATCGAGCTCGCGAGGGCCCTGCTGCGGGAAGGCTCGCTGTCGAAGCCTGCCGTGGCGCGGGAGGTCGGAGTCCATCACGGAACCCTCTACAAGTGGTTCCCGGGCGGGGATCCCGATGCGTTCCGGCCCCGCACGCGGCTCCGGCGACGGAGGCTAGGGCCGCGTGACGATCGCGGAGGCATGTGAGGCCTAACTCCGCGACCTCGAGGCGCGGAACCTCGTCAAGAGCAGACGGTCCGCCTACCGCTCGCTGTTCCAGTTCCTGTTGCGCTTCGCGGAGCGAGATGACATTCGGACCCCAAGGGAACTGGACCGCCCCCTGCTACGCCGATAGCGAGAGTCGTGGACCCTGAGGCCCAGCACCCAGCGACAGCGCCTCATGATGCTCAAGAGGTACTTCTCGCATGCGGTCGAGGAGGGCTGGATTGAGGAATCACCCGCGGCGGCCCTGATTGCCCCAAAATGCGACTCATCGCCGATCCCCCCATTGAGCGTCGACGAGGTGAGAGATCTGCTGGCGGGAACGGCCGGGAAGCCAAAGGAGAGGGCCCTGGTCCTGCTCATGCGATATTCGGGCCTCGCGATCGCGATGCGGTTGCGGTCGAGAAGACCACCATCGATGCAAACGGGGAACTCGTCCTGCGACGGGCGAAAACCGGTTCCTTCGTAACCGTCGCCCTACCGGACTTTGCTGTCGAAGCGCTGGATTCGATCGCGCGCCCGGACCTGCGGCACTACTTCTGGACCGGAACGTCGGAACGCGACACCGCAGCCAATGACTGGCGTGACCGGCTCCACCGGGTGGCCCGTACCGCGGGAGTGCGGGCGTTCCAGCCGCATCGGCCAAGGGGCACATTCGCAGCGGAATTGCTTCTGGCGGCTGTCTCGATTCAAGACGTCTCGACGCTACTCGGACACTCTAGCGTCGCCACGACCGAGCGCTACTACGCTCCGTGGACCCGTGCGAGGCGAGCGCGCCTTACTGCAATCGTCGGAAACGCTCGCCGGCCAGATCCCATCTTGCTGGAATTCACACCGAAAAGTCCTCCGGCGGCTGCGCCAACAGCCGCCGCGGGGGAAGGCCTGGCAACACACGGGATTTGCAGACCGATCGGACCGCTAAATGGTGGCACATGATGTGCCTGATTCCTCCAGAACTGTCTCGATGCTGTCGCCATTGAGGGCCAGGGCGTTGTTGGCCACGCTGATGCCACCGGCATCCCCGTCTTTTCCTTGCACCAAGAAACGAATGGTCGATCTCCCAGCCCCCTCACCACAAGGTCCGCCTTGATGAACCGAATCCCACTTCACCCGCCGCGTGTGGTTCCCGATTCCAAGTGCGAGCCTCGGATTGCCGGTTGCCCTGACCGGCTCGACGACATCTACCGACACCTCCACCGTTTCGCCGGCTCCTTACGTGTCGCCATTCTGCGGGCGGCTCGAAATCCTCGCCCCGTTCACCCTTCGACTCACGCTCGCGCTGAGGGGCAAACTGGCAAGAGCCACCGGAATCCCAAGACCCGTTGGGGTGCCTGCTGAACCTGCATCCTGGCCTTGGACCTGCGCGACGGCCATTTCCCCTCATGGATTCCAGACGACAGGTCCGCGCCTTGCACGGCCAGGGCGATTGCCTTCACTCCGTTCCCCATCTGGACCCATTCGGTCGGGGAGGCCGAAATCCACGGCTGGCTCGCTTCGATCCCGCATCGGACCGAACCAGCGGTCTCGTGGGTCAGCCGAACTACCTGCTGCGCCGGGTTCGATTCTCCCGAGACGACGAACGCAACGGTGCGCGCCGCACCTTGACGATCCCGCTACGGCGGATCGCAGCCGAGAGCGTACCCCTAATCTGACGTGTTCTCGGCGGTATGACGAGCGCGATGAAATACACGTCGTTCGTCAAGCGAGGAACCGAATCCCGACGGGCAGTAATCGTCTCGTTGGCTCCAAGCGTGGTCGACGCGTGTCCGGAGTGGACTCAAGGCGGCTGGTCGTCGTCCGGTGCCTGGAAGTAGATCTCCTGGCCGGGTCGAACGTGCAAGTCGACCTCGGCTGTGGACGGGGATTGGAATCGCACTGTCAGCTTGGACGCGTCGGGCGGCACCAAGCCGTTCCAGCCTGTTTATTGGCCGTAGACTCTGTAGCTCCTGCCGGCCACCGGCAGGACGTCCCTCTTCTCGTTGGGATTCAATGGTGCGCTCGAAGTGAAGACCGCTTCGAGTGAATTCGGAGCATCCATCACCACTGTCTGCATCGGCTCGTGCCCAGACACCTCGCCCGTCCATCCAGCGAAGTGCTCCTTGGCGTCCGGCACGGCCGTGACCTGAACCTTCGTACCCGCAGCGTAAGACCCGTCCTCGGATGTCGGCGAAATGCTGACTGCGAGTTCATCATCTCGCCTGCTGTTCGCACGGATACGCAGACGGTTCTTGCGGGCAAGGTTGGGACTGACGCTGCCACCGCTCGCGGGGACCGCAATACTGCGGGCGCGCTCCCCGCCGTCACTCGACCCGCTGAATCGGTATCGAACATCCGTCCCGCGATCGGCGTCTTCGGGAACCATCGCGGGCGCTTCCAGGCTGAGGCCTTCCGGGTATTCGTCCGCGGGAGATGCCCAAGGCAGCTTCCTCGACCCGTTGTTCGCCCTAATCGTGATCCCGTCGACATTCGAGTCGATCAGAAAGAGCGGCCTTGCACTGAAGACTGCCGAGTATTCGCTTACTGTCGGGAACGTTCGCCTTGCCAGACCGAAAGCAGGATTGGAAGACCCGCCGGGCGAAGATCGCCCGCTCCGTCGATCCGCACGGCTTGCCAGCATTCCGCTTGCATGCCAATTCATGAATGCACGGGAGCCTTCTGAAAATGGGGTCGCCTCGATTTCGAAGGCTGTACGGATGGTGTAGTGGCCGTCATCCTCTCTAGGGTGGATCCTCACCTCGCCCGCCTCCGTCGGATCCGCGCAGGCCACCAGACGCTGCTGAACGATATGGTTCGCCTCGATCCAGGTGTTTCCCGCACTGGCCGTCACCGTGTGCCTCCTGGGGCCTCCGTCATTCCAAAGCGCGAAGAGGAACCTGTTGCCCGCGACTGTCTGCGGGGACGAGGCCTCGAGGACGTGCTCGCTGCCAGGGCTCCGGTTGAGGGTCGCCGGCGTCGTGACCGGCCCGCCGTCGACGATGAGCTCCAGCCCCTGAGGATTCGTCGAGATCGTCGTCGCTGCTGGAGCCTTGCCGTAGAGCCTGTCCACGCCGTCGATGTCTCCGGGGGATAAGCCGCCTACGCCGCCGGCATCACCAATCGGAATGCCCGGAGGGATCGAATCGGTGATCACCGTGCAATGCATGACGGAAGCGTAGTCGTACGGGCCCCACCTTGAAAGTTCGCTTCGTAGAACGGGCCAAGCGAGTCGAACGCTTCAAAGTCCCCGACGATCACGTGGTCGTCCAGGTCCGTCCGCTGGTGCTCATGCAGCACCCCAACGGGGTGCCCGATTTCATGGACGGTTGATTTGACGTCACACGCATCGGGACCAACGAGCCAGATCGACTGCTCGCCGCCGATCCTCCCAACAGAGGCAAGACAGGCCCACCCTTCGGGCCGAAATCGGACAAAGTCGACTCCCGTTGTGCGCTCGACCAACGTGATGACCGTCCTGGTATTCCATACCTCGATGGCCTTCCGGATGTTCGCCAGTCCCCGTTGGTTGAAGCCGGGATCGATCTGGTAGGGAATAATGCCGTCGGGCCAGAGGTGGTCGTCGCTGACGGTTGAGATGTCCCTGCGCTGGGGCCAAGCACCGCCCGTCATCTTTGTCGTAAGCCTGCTCTGGTTCCGTGCCCTCACTTCCTCGACCGTGCCCAGAACCATGTCCCCACCGTATATGGCCCACCCGTCGACGACTACGTAGTCCAGCTCCTGTCCTCGATAGATCGCGACTCCAAGACGGGGAGTCGCGCTATCTCCCACACCCGTGCCGGAGTCCGATTCGTCAGGCGGGAGGAGCAGTTCCTGGCCGGGTGCCGTCGCCGCTACCCCCAGCGCCAAGGGCAGCGCCGGAATTGTCAGCGCAGACTTCCCTTGGACGCGACTGATGCCGCGGTTCATTCCGGGTCTCCCAAGCGAATGGCCAGTTGACGGCATGGATCTCCGCACCTTGTCGAGCAATGGTCGGCGGCAGAGAGCCCCGGAGCGTGCCTGCTTGGGCCGGAGGCTGGATGCGATGTGAGACTCATTGTCCTGCGGGTCATATCGGAGTCCAGCTTGCCCACTCACCGACGCGGCACACTTGATCTACGTGCGCCCATTCGCTTGGACGATCCAGACCGAGTCCATGCATCTTGCGCAATCCGAAACGAAACACTTCACGTTGTTGTTGGATGGCGGACGTTTGATCAATCAGAGCCTCTCGTCTGGGACCAGGCACACGCAAGGATTGCAACTATTCAGAAGATCTGAGCCGCTCGCAGAATTCGTAGCGGCGGATTGCATGTGGGTTGCGGACGGGATGGCTTGGGCGCGACCATCCGGTAAGAACAGCGATTTCGTCGGGACTACGGGCCACTGGACAGGCCGAAGCTGAGAGCAGGTGCAGAAGGGCTGTTCCCGCCTTGGTGCCGGTGTGTGCTGAGAGTCCTGCAGGGATCGGGATCGCGCGCTTACAACGTGAGTCGCATTGACTGGTCTACCGTCAGCGCCAGGATGCCGAACATCAGGTGGCTGTTCACCTTGCTCGACACGCGGACCCTCACCTGGCTCCGGCCGAACTCATCCTCGAGCCGCCCGTTCACACGCTCCATGTTCGAAGGCTGGTTGTACCACCGCTGTTCGGGAAAGACCTGCCCCAGAGGGCGCCGGAGGTGGGAGCGTCCTCCAGCGTGGCTCGGTACCAGGCCCCAAAACGAAACGGGGGCCGGGTGGAGTGACGGGCAGCGATCGACTTCTGCCCGGGCAAGGTCTGATCCGCTGCAAGGCTTTGCGACGCCAGGGCCGCAGCCTTGCTCGGCCGTGCGGTCAAGCGCCCCGTCAGCTTAAGTCCCGTACCTGCCGAGGATTCGCTCCAGAGCCCCCTCCCAGGCGGATGTCCTATGGCGGCCGGTTCGCAGCTGCCCGCCATCCGTGCCAGCCCTATATTAATACTGTGTAATTGCTCGCGGGCCGGCTGTCAGGAAGAGGGGCGGCTTCGGATGCGGGAGCGTTTCGCCTGGACACCCGATGGCTCGGGCTTGTCGCAATGCACGCCGGAAGGCGATCCGAGAAGATGCTATATTCAGACAGAGGCGCGTAGCGTCTCAGAGGAGAAGGACTCATCCCCGATTCACGGGAACAAGTTCCAAGAAAAACTGGCTTCACTGGCTTCTCTGCCCTTGACACCCGTCATCGGGGCATGGGACCATAGCGGTGTAACTGTCTATGGGGCTCGTATGGGCCTCTGGTCGGCATGGCTTCCGAGGAGTGGCGACATTCCTTGACAGCCACAGGAAAAGAAAAAGGAGAAATTCAGCATGATTCGCAATCGAGTCAGTTGGGGCTACGGCCTCATGGCGCTAGTGCTGCTGACGTTCGGCTTGGCCGCATGTGGCGGCGACGAGCCAGCGCCAGTTGTACAGCCGCCGGCACCTCCGCCGGCACCTCCGCCGTTCCAGCCTCAGCCTGTTGAGGTGGCTCTCGGCGAGAGCGGCGAAAACGTCACGCTCATGACCACCGAAGCTGGTGGGTTCACCCTGAACGGGGAGGACTTCAAGAGCGGCACGGCGGTGACCGCCGACAACGGCAACATGTACACCCTCGTGCTGGCGGACGGGACCTGGACGGCCAAGTTCGACGCCCACGAGGTCGTGATCGACCTCGGCATCACCGAGGAGATGGTGACCATCACGCGGGCCGAGGACGGCACCTGGTGGTACGGCGAGGAGGCCGTCGTGAGCGGGGAGACCACGGTCACCGCGGCGAACGGCAACATGTACACCCTGATGATCGGGACCGACGAAGGCGGGGCGATCGTGTGGATGGCGAACTACGTCAAGGTCATGCGCGACGTGATGCTCGGCCTGTCGGGCGAGACGCTGACGCTGGTGCGGGCCGAGGACGGCACGTACTGGGACGGCAACGCGCTCGTCGAGGACGGCTACGTGGCGACGGCCGCCAACGGCAACATGTACCGCCTCATGATGGAAGAGCACGACGATCACGTCGATTGGGTGGCCTCCTACGTGGACGTGACGGGCACGGTCACTGTCGGGACGCGGAACGTGATCCCGCCAATCCCGGCCACGCGCGACGAGCACGGCACTTGGACGGCGACGCACCCGCTGACGGGCGAGACGATCACCCTGACCGAGGGCGCCACGGTCGAGGCCGCCGGCTACACCTACATGCTGTCGATGACCGAGGACGGCAACTGGATGGCCTCCTTCGTCAACATCGAGAGAATGGCGATGCTCGGGGACATGGGCGGCACGATCACGCTGGTCCAGATCGAGGACGGCACGTGGTGGCACGGCACCGACGAGGTCATGGACGGGTCGACAGTGATGGTCGAGCACGGCGAGTACACGCTGATGATGGCCGAAGACGGCACGTGGTCGGGCTCGTTCGTGAACGTCGAGCAGATGGTGGATCTGGGAGATGCCGGCGGCCCGATCACGCTGGTCCAGATCGAGGACGGCACGTGGTGGTACGGCGAACTCGAGGTCATGGAGGGCGACACGATCACGTCCGGTGTCAACGGACAGGACTACGTCGTATCGATGGATGAGGACGGCATGTGGATGGGCATGTACGACAGGACCGCGACCGGCAGGATGCAGGTTGTCGACCTGGGCAGCAGCGGCTCCACGGTGACGATCACGATGGAGGAGAACGGTACCTACACCTACTCGATGGACGACGGCGAGGCGATGATGCTGACAAGCGGCATGACGGTCATGGCCGAGAACGGCGACGAGTACGAGCTCACGCTGACGGACGGCGCCTGGTCGGACAGCTTCAAGGCGAAGTACAAGGTGGTCATGGGCACGGGCGGCGAGACGGTGATGTCAATCGAAGGCGAGGAAGGCTACGACGCGGACGGTGACGGCATGGCCGAGCTGGATGCGAGCGGCACGGGCGATGTCACCGCCGAGGACGGCCGCATGTACCACGTCATGATGAACGAGGACGGCATGCTGGTGGGCGTACAGTACGACACGGCGATCCACGCAGCCACCGACCAGAACCTGCGCATCGCCCTGCCGACGCTCGAGGGGGACGATCCGGACACGGACGCGAACGAGCTCGGGACAAAACTCGTGTTGAACGACGAAAAGTTCCCGATCGGCGCGCTCCTCAATGACGGGACGTCCTCGCTTGCAGGTGACAATTTCGTCAAGGAAGCGCTGGAAGGGGTCCAGGCGTTGCGGGACGCCGTGTCAGCCTACATCGCCCTGGACGCCACGGACGACGACACCGGCGACTATGACTCGCAAATCCGGGCTCTCTGGAACGACCAAGCCCAGGCGGAGGTGAATGCCATCTTCGGTACGTTCGACGACGACGACAACGAAGCCACCCCAGAAGTTCCTCTGGCTAAGCTGGACACACTTGGTCCCAACGACGACGCCGAGGACGCGGTGGCTGCCTTCGACGCACTCCTGACGGCCCTTGGCAGCCCGGATGCGTTCGTGGCAGCCACGGTCGACGACAGCGACGAGGTGCTTGAGGCGGCCAAGCTCGGCGAGGACGAGGCGCGGGAGATCTTCGACGCGGTCGAGAGTATGTCGATGGCAGGGCTCGGCGAAACCACGAACACGCGCTTCGGTGCCTACTGGAAGCAGGAGCGGGCTCTCGCGAAGGCTGACCTCATGCATGTCGATGCCGACCAGGACACGGACGGAGACCCCGAGGACACTACGGACGCTGACGAGACGGATGGCGACATGGGCAAGATCGGCGCATTCGCCTACAGCCTGATTGACGACGTGACCAAGACCATTGACCTGCCGACATCGGGCAGCCTCTACTACGAGGGCGAAACCATCGCAGTCACGAGCGGGGCGTCCCCGAAGTTCTATAGCGGAAAAATCCAAATCGAAGTGCAGCTAGTGAACCAGAGGGTGCACGGTCTGGTGACGGAGCTAAAGGATGCGGAGGAGAAGCCGTGGACCTATCAGTTCGGGGAAGTCGAGTCGATTCGCCTTTCGCCAGCTAATCTGGGGGCCAACGCGAATTGGAACCAGTCGCTCGGGCGCGCCAACAGCGACGACTCGGCCTACATCAATTTCGCCAGCAGGCCCGGCAGCTCGCCCTCCGCGGAGGTGGACGGCGGGTTCGTGGGCTGGCTGACGGGCCAGGAGGATACGGAAGATCCGGCACGGGCGGCCCATGGGACTTGGTGGATCGCCGAGAGCCAAGGCGCTACCGACAACTCCAACACTGATGGCCTCGGGAACCAGAACTTGCTCACGGCCGGCTACGGAGCGGAGAAGGGCGATCCTCCGCCGGAAATCCGACCTCCGGAAGCGGCAATCGACGAGTCGAAGAGCTCGGTGCTGCCTGCTGCGGGTACGGATGGCGACCAGCGCAGCGTTACAATCAACGACGACGGAGAACTCGTAATCAAGAGGGATCCGGACACAAACGTAGAAGGCAGCGATGTCACGACCATCAAGCTCGCGATCTCGTCCTTCAAGCTGAATGACGAGAAAACGATCGACGATGCGCTGCACGTGACTGAGGTTGTCAAGTTCATCGAGCAGCAGAAGGCTGTTCTCGAAGGCTGGATTGCACTGGACGAAACCTCCGACGACGACTCGAATAACACCACGACCCTTACCGGTCGCAACGCAGTCTGGACCGCCATCCGCAACCGGCTCATCGGCGAGAACGGCTTGGGCGGCACGATGTCCAGGATCTTTACGGCACCGGGGGACAGGAACGACGTCAGTACCGATGGTCCCGCCAACGACGGGATCGATCCGTACAACCTCATGGCGGGCGGCGTTGACGCCGACGGCAATCCGACATTCACGAACACGGACTATCCACGCGACGGGGCGGACCCGGACGACGTGAAGGGTCTGTCAGTGATCGACGAGATCCTGGAGGCACTTTCGACCGCGGACGAATTTGCGGATGCGCTCAAGGACGGAGGCATCTTCCACGACGGCGATGCGTTCACCACGGTGTCAGCGTCGGACATCTTCGCTCGGGAGGTTTCTCGGACAAAGGTGTACTTCGCCATGACGGACTACACTCGCTTCGGAGCGTGGCGGCTCCAGACCCACGCCAACGCGGAGGGTGCGGTTACGGATGTGAATGGCTTGGCCACCGAGGACGCCAACGGCGGAAATGCGGACGGTCCCGCAGCCTTCGCGTTCAGCCCCCTCGAAACGACGAAGTATACGAGCTTCGACGATCCTTCGATTCCGGGCAGCGGCGCCCGCTACACAGGCGGGACGGTTGCGGTTCAGAGAACGGTGTTCTACGAGGGGACGATCGAAATCGTGGTGGATTGGGATATGGATCCGGCATGGACAACAACCGATCTCACGGTCACGATCAGCGACCTGGTCGATGTGAACGGCGTGGCGCTGACGCACGGCAACAACGATGTGGGACAGATCGTGCTCTTTCAGGAGGACGCTACGGATCGGAATGCTGACAACGAACTTATTGTCACCATGACCGATACCGCCCTGGACAGCGAGCGAATCGTGTTCGCCAATCGGCGCACGGTAGACATCGACGCTGGTATAACAGCCTCGCTGGATGGCAAGTTCGTCGGCAAGACCATCGAGGGTCCGGTCGGGATCATCGGCACTTGGAACGTGCAGCACGCCAACCTCGGAAACGGTGGCACGCTTCGCGGCGGATTCGGCGCCGAATATGCCGGACGGCCGTAGATAGCTGACGAAGGAAGCGCGGCTCCGGAATTTCCGGCAGATGCGCGCCTGAGCAACATATAGGGGAGCGGCACAATCCGCTCCCCTTCCTTGGTTTGCCGAGTATGTACGATAGCTTGAGGTGACAGTCCCTTGGATTATGGGATGGTCCGCCCCACTCTCCCTCACTTTCAGTGCGGGATACTGGCTTGCTCGGCAAGAGTCCGAAGCTCGAAGAACCAACGAAGGAGTCCTATTACCATGCCATCCCCCAAGAATCCGTCCCGTAAGTGCCAGCACGCTCACATTGCCGCAATCGATCGGCTTGGACCTCGCCAAGTACAACGTCCACCTCGTCGCAATGGACGCGGCCGTGCGCGTCGTCCTGCGCCGCCACCTTACCAAGCTTGCCCTCCTGCGCCTGACCGCTGTTGAACCCCGGATTGATTCGTGGGATCGTCGCGTTTTTGCCCGGATTATGGGATGGTCCGCCCCACTCTCCCTCACTTTCAGTGCGGGATACTGGCTTGCTCGGCAAGAATCCGAAGCTCGAAGAACCAACGAAGGAGTCCTATCACGATGCCATCCCCCAAGAATCCGTCCCGTAAGGGCCAGCACGCTCACATTGCCGCAATCGGCCTGGACCTCGCCAAGTACAACGTCCACCTCGTCGCAATGGACGCGGCCGGGCGCGTCGTCCTGCGCCGCCACCTCACCAAGCTTGCCCTCCTGCGCCTGACCGCCAACCTGCCCATCTGCCCGATCGGCATGGAGGCTTGCTCCGGCGCCCACTATCTCGGCCGGGCCTTGCTGGAGCAGGGCCACGAGCCGCGGCTGATGCCTCCCAAATACGTCAAGCCGTATGTCAAGAGAGAGAAGAACGACTGGAACGATGCCGAGGCGTGCGCCGAAGCCTGCCAGCGTCCGACCATGCGCTTCGTTCCCCTGAAGTGCGAGGCGCAGCTTGCCATGCAGGCCGTCCACCGGGTGCGGTCGCGCCTGGTGCGGTCGCGCACGAGTCTGATCAACCAGCTTCGGGCGATTCTCCTGGAGCGCGGGATCCCGGTGCCGCAGGGCCGGCGCAAGCTGCAGGAGCGACTGCCAGAGATCCTGGAGGACGCCGACAATGGGCTCTGGCCACGGATCCGCGAGCTGATCACGGAGCTCAGGGCGGAATGGGCAGAGCTGGACCGTCGGATCCTCGCGATCGATGAGGAACTGGCCGCGGAAGCGAAGGCAAACGAGGCCTGCCGGCGGCTGCTGGAGGTCCCCGGGATCGGTCCGCAGACCGCCACGGCGCTGGTGGCGGCGGTTGGCAACGGGAAGGCATTCGATCGCGGACGGGATCTGGCGGCCTGGCTCGGCCTGACGCCGCGCGAGCGCTCCAGCGGCGGCAAGCAGAAGATCGGCCCCATCAGCAAGAGTGGGAACCGTTACATCCGCACACTGCTCGTGCACTGCGCGCGCAGCTCGCTGGATACGCTTGCCAAGCGCGCCGACGGGCTGGGTGCCTGGCTGCGACGCATGCTCGCTAGCAAACCCGAGCGCAATGTCGTGGTCGTAGCGCTCGCGGCTCGCTTGGCTCGCATCGCCTGGGCACTGCTCTCCGGCGAAAAGCGCTTCCAGCCGGAGCCAGCCCCGGTATAGGGCCGCAACCAGTCGGCCGAGGCTGGAAACCCGAGGCACGAAAGGAGCGCACATTCACATCTCGTCTGCAAGCTCAGAATCGATGGAACAACGGTCGAACCGGCGTCCTGCAACCCTGGACGGAATAATGGCCCTCCGAGGCCGGCCGGATTATGAGGAGCAGGATGCGCGGAGCCCATCATGGCCCGGGACTCTGAAGTCCCACTCAGAGGTCGGATATATTTGCGCAGACCGAATCACCCCGTCGACACTGATCCATGCTTGCAGGCACGGGGCGGACCATATATTATTCCGAGTAATGAACACCGTGGTCCCTTCTATCGCATTGAATCTACAAAAGTTCTAAGAACCTGTCTGAGGTTGACTCGGAATAATATATGGTCCGCGTGCGCCACGAAGGTGCAAGGGAGAGTGAATGCTCTCCGTGCAGCATGCTGTACAAGAGATGGGGGTTGGTCCCCCGTAGCCGCTGTGCAGGCGGAGGCTTCAAACCACCCACTGCTGCTGCGTTTAAGAGGCGTGGTGGTGAGCGAGCTGGGAAAAGGCAGGGCAAGACCTTGTCAGGTGAGGGCCGTGGAGTCGAACGTGAGTGAATCGCTGAAGACGTGTCGAAAATATAAGGACGGCGTCAAAACCGGGGTAGGCGAACAATCCCGGGATCAGTCCGAGGGGTACCTGCTTACTGCTCGGTCGGCGTCCGGCATGGAGGCGACGAGAACACGGTCTGGGCTCTTGTATGGAACGTGGGAACCTGTCATGCCGATGCCAAGGGAGAGCCGCGAGTGGAAGCACCACGAGTGGCAGAGTACCGATGCGGCGTACAGGGACGGAGCAGTCCGTAGTAGTGAGGAAGATCCTGTAATGGGACTGGAGCGAAGGGACTGCCTCAACCGGCTTGGTTCAAGGGAGCAACCGCAATCGGGAGGACTTCCATGAGTCAGGCGAAGCCCTTCCCCATCGCCAAGCGGCAGGTGTGGGAAGCCTACCAACGAGTGAAAGCCAATCAAGGAGGGGCGGGCGTGGACGGCCAGACGATTGAGCGGTTCGAGCAGCAGCTGGGAGATAACCTCTACAAGCTGTGGAATCGGATGGCGTCGGGCAGTTACATGCCGCCACCGGTCAAGCGAGTGGAAATTCCCAAAGGGGACGGACGCGTTCGTCCTCTGGGAATTCCGACCATTGCGGACCGGGTCGCCCAGATGGTTGTCAAGCGGGTACTCGAGCCAGAGATGGAACGCCAGTTCCATCCCGACTCGTACGGGTACCGGCCGGGCAAATCGGCGCATCAGGCGCTGGCGAGAGCGCGGGAGCGCTGCTGGTGTTACGACTGGGTTGTGGACTTAGACATCAAGGGTTTCTTGGAGTTGTCTTCATACTGCTCTCCAACTGATGCGAACTGCCCGAACGGGCTGTAATTGATTCATAACTCCTTCGTTGTCAGTGTTTTGTAGCATGACTGGCGCGATTGGACGACTCCGGGCTCGGCGAACTTGACTCATTGCAACTGAGCGTTCCAGGGCGTGTAGGCTCCTCAAACAGGCTCGGGAGGTCATCGGCGGGCAGCCGGACCCGCAATCCGCCACGGCGTCCCCGGAGCACTGTGACGGCATCCAGCTTGCCGCGCTTGATCCACTCCATTACCGTCTGTCGGGACACGCCCAACCGGGCCGTGGCGACTTGCATCGCCACGTAGCCCTCGGGCGCGTCCTCCACGAAGCGTTGGCGCAACTCCTCGGTCAGGCGAATCCGCCAAGGAGCTCCCGGCGTGATCTGGTCGCCGGCCAGGAATCCGTCGTTCAGCATGCGGTGGATCGTGGACGTGGCCACGCCCAGAGCCTTGGCGGCTTGCCGGACGCTGACGACCTCGCCGTCCGCAGGCTGTCCCGACGGCCTGAAGCAGGGGATTCTCCAGTGCGTGCGCAGGCTCGAGACTCGCGACTGGGTGAAGCGCAACCCGTACGCGGTCCGGTGGCCCTGGCGGTTCAGGATCCCGGCAATGACCGCGTCGGGGTAATGTGCCGCGAGCCGGCGCAGCAGCTCGATCGTGTCCTCGTCCGTGCGCACGATCGCGGGACGGTTGCGCGGCCGCTCGATCGTGAGTTCAGTCGAGAGCCCGCCCCGCCACAGCAGCCGGATCCGCGCTTGCGGCTCGTTGCGCGGCGCATCCAGGACCACCTCCTCCAGCAGTGCCCGCAACAGCTCCTTGCGGTCCCGCGCGGTCGTTGTGGGAGCGTCCCAAGCGCGTGGCAGATCCTCGCCCAAGGCCAGCAGCGCCTCGCGCTCCTCGGCGCTCAGCTCCCGCGGGCGCTCCCGCTCGCGCAACGCCAGCTCGGCCCGCTCGCGCTCCAGCTCCTCCAACCGCTGTTCCCACTCGCGCTCCAGACCGCGGGCCACGCGGCGGTTCTCCGGATCCACGGCCCGGTAAGCCCGCTCGGCCCGGGTCGCCTCGTAGGCGGCCCGCTCCACCGCCAGGCGCCGCTGCCCGAGGGCGGCGTCCCGGTCGCTCTCCACCCGCTCGATCGCCCGTAGCGCCGCTTCGGCCCCGCCCGCCCGAACCGCCTCCAGCACGCAGGCGGCCACGGCTTGGTCGACTTGCGTCCCGCCGATCTGCAGGCAGTATGTGGCCCTCCCTTCGACAATGTTCTGGCCGGGACAGTGGTAGTTCGGGGAAGAGCGGCGTCCGAGGTAGTAGGTGCGCAGGGGACGCCCGCAGTTCCCGCAGATCGCGAGTCCCTGGAGCAAGGCGGATCCCTCTCTCACGCTTCCTCCGACACTGTGCGGGCGCGGCCGGCGGTTGGCTCCGATGCGCGCCCGGTTGGCCTCGAACGTCTCCCAGTCTATATAGCCGCGGTGATGGCCCGGCAGCAGCACGCGCCATTCCGCCCGCGGCAGCCTGCGGAGGCGCTTTTTCATGCGGCCGTGCTCATCGAGGAAGCGTTCCTGGCGAGACTTGCCGAAGGCGTAGGCCCCGGCGTAGACGGGATTGCTCAACACCTGGACGATCGAGCTGTAGGCGGGCGGGATCCAGCGGACGTCGTCGCCGCTGCGCAGGCGGACGGGGAATTGCAGGCCCTCGTCGCGGAACCACAGCCAGACACGGCGCATGGAACCGAGCTCGGCGAAGCGCTCGAAGACACTGCGGATCGCGCGCACCACTTCCTCGTCGGGATGGAGGCGGACTTCGCCGTCGCGCTCGCCCCAGACGAAGCCGACCGGCAGGGTGCAGCGGAACTCGCCGCGGGCGGCCTTGTTGCGGATGCCTTCCAGCAGGCGCACCTTGAGCGTGTGCAGCTCGGCTTCGCTGATGGTGCCTTTGACTCCCAAGAGGAGGCGATCATTGAATCGGGCCGGGTCGTAGATGCCGTCGAAGTCGGCGATCAGGGTGTCGGTCAGGGCGCACAGGTCGATCAGGCGGTACCAGTCGGTGTTGTTGCGGGCGAGGCGGGAGACCTCGAGTCCGAGCACGATGCCGGCACGGCCGAGGGCGACGTCGGCGGCGAGGCTGGTGAAGCCGTCGCGCTTGTCGAGTGACTCGCCGGAGAGGCCGAGGTCCTCGTCGACGATGGTGATCTGGTCGGGGTGCCAGCCGAGGGCTTCGGCGTGACCGGCCAAGGCGTACTGGCGACGCTTGGACTCGGTGTTGCGCTCGACCTGGGCCGGGCTGGACTGGCGGATGTAGACGAAGGCTTTGCGCTGGTGGTGGGCGGGCAGGATACCGGTTTCAGTCATCGCGGGTCTCCTGCGGGCCAGGCTGGAACGCGGTGCGTGCCAGAATGCGGGCCAGGGCTTGCAGGGCGGCGTTCCTGGTGGCGGGGTCGAGCGTCTCCCAGATCGCCTCGCTCGGGGCGGGCGTGTCCGGGAACAGCAGTGTCAGCTGCCGCCGGGGCAGCGGGGGAGCGGTTTGCATCGGGAGTCTCCTGAACGGCTGGGAGCCGTTGTAGGAGAGCGTCGACGATGGCGCGTGTCCGCAGCAAGTCGCCGAGGGGAGCGAGGCTTGCGTCGCGACCTGGCCGGGGATCCCTGTACACGGCCGGGACAGCATCGGTCCATGCGACCGGTACGAATCGGCGATCCCCATTGGGGAATAGCAGCAGCAGGGTGAGCTCTTCGTTCCGAACTGCCTGCGTCAGGACCGGTACGGTCGTGCCAGCCAGCGGATGGGACGGCCGCGTGATTGCAACCGACTCCGGAAGCTCTTCGAGATGGGTAGTGTGTCGAGTACTACTTTGACAACATTGATCACGACCTGACGATGAAGGCGTTGCGGCGGCACACGCGGGAGACGTGGGTGCTGCTGTACGTCGAGCGCTGGCTCAAGGCCGAGGTGGAGATGCCAGATGGCAGGCGGCAGGCGCGGGACAGAGGGACTCCGCAAGGAGGCGTCGTTACGCCTCCAACACAAAAGGTAACTTCGCATTTGATCGCGTTTGCGACTTCAATAACAAGGCTTGACATTAGACATGTACTGTATATATTATATGTCACATGGCCCGCGTCAGCGATGCCGAGAAAGCCCAACGGCTCAATCTCGCCCGCGCGCTGCTGCAGGAATGCCCGCACCTGCCGGACGCCGTCGAACGTCTCGCCGGCCAGCTCGCGATCTCGACTCGCCAAGCCTACCGCTACCTGCGCGAAGCCCAGCAACTGACCGCACCCGTGCCCGTCTCCGACGGCAAGGACGTCCTGTCCGTCCGTCTTCCGCGCGGCTTGATCCAGCGCTTGCGAGAGCGTTCGCTCGCCACCGGAACCGCGGTCAGCGAGCTAGTGGCGCGAGCCCTGCACGTCTTGCTCGCGTCCCGCGAACCCCATGCCTGAGAGCGGATCGCTGGCGGTGCGCCTCGAGTACCGCTTCGACCGCCATCTGCCCGACAAGCTGGCCCGCGCCTACGAGCGGCTTGCACCGCTCCGGCAGCGGCCGGCCCGACCCACCGCCCAGGAGGACGTGACCCATGACCAAGACCGCCGCCATCTATGCCCGCGTGTCGTCGGACCGCCAGAAGGAAAGCGGGACGATCGCCAGCCAGACGGCCGCCCTGCAGGCGTGCGCCCAGGAGCGCGAGTACATCGTGCCGCCTGAGTGGGTGTTCGAGGACGATGGATTCAGCGGGGCGCGCCTGGACCGGCCGGGGTTGGAGGCGGTGCGCGACCTGGCCGCCGAGGGTCGCATCGAGGCCGTGCTGGTCTTGTCGCCGGACCGGCTCAGCCGCAAGTACGCCTACCAGGTGCTGCTGTTGGAGGAGTTTGCGCGCTGCGGGGTGGCCTGCGAGTTCGTGGAGTCGCCGCCGGCGGAGACCCCGCAGGAGCGCCTGCTGGTCCAGGTGCAGGGCATGATTGCCGAGTACGAGCGAGCCCTGATTGCGGAGCGATCCCGGCGTGGCAAGCGGCACAAGGCGCGCAACGGGTCGCCGAGCGTGCTCTCGGGAGCTCCCTACGGGTACCGCTACGTGAAGCGCAGCGAGGGGGTCGAGGCGCGCTACGAGATCTTGGCGGAGGAGGCCGAGGTGGTACGCCAAGTCTTTGACAGATATACGCGGGAACAGTGCAGCATCGGAGCGATTGCGCGCAGCCTGACGGAGCAAGGGATTCGGACGCGCACGGGCAAGAAGCGCTGGGAGCGCTCGGTGATTTGGGCGATCCTGCGCAATCCTGCCTACCGCGGGAGGGCCTGTTACGGCAAGACGGGGACGGGTCCGAGGCAGAAGGTCACGCGACCCTTGCGGGGGCAGTTCGCGAGCCAGCAGGTGAGCGGGCTCGAGCGTCCGCGCGAGGAGTGGATCGAGATCCCGGTGCCGGCCTTGGTCAGCGCGGAGCAGTTCGAGCAAGCCCGGGAGCAGCTTGAGGCGAACAAGCGGCATGCGAGGCGGCGGACGAAGGAGCCGACCCTGCTGCAGGGCATGCTGGCGTGCCGGCGTTGCGGCTATGCCTACTATCGCTGTTCGACGCGGACGACGAAGCGGAAGCTGTACTACTACCGCTGCCTGGGCTCGGACGGATGGCGCTGGGAGGACGGCGTGCGCTGCCCGAGCCGGCCGGTGCGACAGGACCGTTTGGACGCGGTGGTTTGGCGGGAGCTGGTGCGGCTGCTGGAAGAGCCGGCCTTGATCGAGGCCGAGTTGGCGCGGCGGCTGGAGGCAGGGCGCGAGGCGGATCCCCAACAGCGCCGGCTGGCGGAGCTGCGAGGCGAGCGGGAACGCTTGGAACGAGCGGGCGCGCGCCTGGTGACGGCGTACCAGGAGGAATTGATCGGGCTGGAGGAGTTGCGCAACCGCATGCCAGCGATTCGAAGTCGGAAACGGGTGCTGGAGGCCGAACTGGAGGCGATCGAGAGCGCGGCCGGGGAACGCGAGCGCTATCTGCGGATAGCGGAGACGCTGGAGAGCCTCCGGGACCGGTTACGGGCCAGCGCCGAGGCACTCGACGTGATCGAGCGGCAGAAGGTGCTACGCTCGCTGGTCAAGGAAGTGCTGGTTGGCGACGGGGAGATCACGATCCGCCATTCGATACCGATGACGGAAGGGAAGGGTTCGTCATACCGCAAACCGGCTTCGAATTCTCCAAGGCAAGACCCTGGACCCCAAAGTTACCTATTGCGTTGGGGGAGTGGTCAGCCCGTTAATCGCCAATCTGTTTCTGTCATGTTGGATCCAACATGACAGAAACAATGTTGGGAGTCCAGTCATGTTGGCAGTTGCCCGCAACTGACTGTCAACATTGCGCTTGATGGACGGAACTCCCAACATGATCAAGCGCGTTCTCCGGCCTATAAGGACGCAAGAAATGCCATTAGGTCCGAGTCACAGTGCCAGCTCGCACGGGTCGATATGGGCGGTTGGGCCAGGCTTTCCGAGCACGCGTGCAGGGCGTGGGCCTTGGTTTCCAGGTCAACTTCGGCGTAACGGTTCGTGGTTTCGAGAGAGACGTGACCGAGCCAAGCCCGGATCGTGTTGATATCGACCCCGGCTTGCAGCAAGTGGACTGCCGTGCTGTGTCTCAAGCTATGAGGGCTGACTCGCTTGTTCGCGAGCGATGGTGTCGCTCGGGCCGCCGCGTGGGCGACGCGGGTGACGAGTTCGTACACGCCGAAACGTGTCAGCCGCTGGCGGCGCTGGCTGAGGAACACAGGCGCTTCGGGCGGGCCGTCGAGACGAGCCCCGATCGTCTGGCGCAGGATCTCGACCGTACGAGGCCAAAGAGGACACAGGCGGTGTTTGCGGCCCTTGCCGAGAAAGCGGGCGCAAGGTGAACCAACAAGGTTCAGATCGGCAATCGTGAGTTCGGCCGCCTCGCTGGCCCGCGCGCCGGTGTTGTAGAGCAGGAGCAGGATGCAGTAGTCGCGTCGGCCTTGGTCGGTGCCACGATTCGGGACGGCAAGCAACGCTTCGACCTCCGGCCTGGAGAGATAGGGAATGACCGGGACCGGAGCCTTGCGGTCCGGAATGGCACACACTTGAGCGGCGTGATCGACGAGTTCCGGATCGAGTCGGCCGATAAAGCGGAACAGGGATCGGACAGCAGCCAAGCGCCGGTTGCGGGTGGCGACGCAGTTTCCACGTTCGTCTTCGAGATGGCACAGGAACTCGCGAATCAGGGAGGCATCGACCTGCTGGACGGTGACCTGCGTGGGATCGGTTGCACGGTGTTTGGCGAGGAACTCGAACAGCAGGCGCAGGCAGTCGCGGTAGCTCTTGCGCGTGTGGGGACTGAGGTTTCGATCGGCTGTGACGTGCTCGAGCAGGAAGCGGCGGACGAACGGCCCGATCAGGTGCTCGGATGGCATCATCGGTCTCCTTCCCTCCCGAACTCGGCATAGCGCTGGAAGCGCCGCGACGCTTCGGCGAGCAGTTCGGGTGTCATCGTCAGGTAGGCCTGGGTGCCGACGATGCTGGAATGGCCCAGATAGGTGGACAGCACCGGCAGCAGGCGCTGCACGTCCTTGCCTTGCCGGTACCACGAGGTCAGCCGCTCAATGGCGAAGGCGTGACGATTATTCCGAGCTCGGAATAACCGGCATAATTCCGAGTCCCGGATTATTCCGAGTTGCGCCCAAGTGACTACCCAATAACCATGTGAAATCAATGTGTTAGTAGACTCCACGCTGTTCGTAACCCGGAATAATCCCTTCGTCTTCCCGGTCCGATTGGTCCGCCACCATGCTGGGAAGACTTATGTCTGTCGAACTCTTCTTCCCCAATCCAGCATGCCGGCGGAGGGCGCGTGACGGCCCGCTAGCCGACGATATCGACGCATTCGCTGCGTGGCTTGCAGCCGAAGGCTACGCGCCCGTCACGGCCAAGCAGAAGCTTCAGTTCGCTGCTGATGTGAGCCGATGGCTCACGTCCCGGAAGCTGGCTGTCGATGATCTCGATGGCGATCAGATCGCGGCATTCCATGCCGCTCGTGAACCGCAACAGCGGCGACGCGGCGATGCGGCGACCGGTCGCCAATTGCTGGATCTGCTCCGCGTCACCGGGCGGATCCCTTCCCCGCATTCCGATCTGCCTGGCGATGACCCGGTCGAGCGGATCGCACAGACCTATGAGCGCTTCCTGCTGGACGAACGCGGTGTCAAGCCGAGCACGGTCGCGAATTACCTGCCCACGGTTCGCCGCTTCCTCGCCGAGCGCTTCGGTGGGGGGGACTTCGCGCTCGGGAGCCTGTCCGCGCAGGACGCGATTCAGTTCATCCTGTGTGAGTCGCAACGCCTCGGCCGTGCCAGGGCCAAGCTGGTCGCCACGATCCTGCGCAGCTTCCTACGCCATCTGCACCAGCGCGGTGCCATCCTCGCCGACCTGGCTGGAGCGATTCCGCCGGTCACGAACTGGCGCCTAGCGGGCTTGCCGAAATCACTCCAGCCGGAAGAAATCCAGTCGATCCTCTCCGGCTGTGATCGCAGCTCCGTGGCTGGACGGCGTGACTACGCCATCCTCCTGCTACTAGCTCGGCTGGGTTTGCGCGGCGGCGAGGTGTCAGCGCTCACGTTGGACGACATCGATTGGGATGCGGGAATCGTGAACGTGTCCGGCAAGGGACAGCGACGCGAGCCCTTGCCGCTGCCCTGCGACGTCGGAGAGGCCGTGGCGGACTACTTGCGGAACGGCCGACCTCCGGGCTGTCCGACCCGGCGGGTCTTCGTCCGCCTGAGGGCGCCGCAGCGGGGCTTTGCGTCCACCTCAGCCATCGACGACATCGTGCGCCGAGCCTTGGCCAGAGCACAGCTGGACCCGCCCTTCAAGGGGGCCCACTTGCTGCGGCATTCCCTCGCCACCGGGATGCTCCGCAACGGCGCCTCGCTCGAAGACATCGGCCAGATCCTGCGGCATCGTCATCCCGAGACGACGCAAATTTACGCGAAGGTCGCTCTGGAGGCACTGCGCACCGTGGCGCTGCCCTGGCCCGGAGGTGCGGCATGAAGGATCTGTTGACGCTCCTCGACGAGTATCTCGCCACGCGGCGCGCGCTCGGGGCCGGCCTCGTCCGCGCCGAGCGCCTGTTGCGGAGCTTCCTCGCGTTCCTCGCGCGGCACGAGGTCGCCTGCATTACGACGCAGCTCGCCCTGCAATGGGCGACCGAGCCCAGCCAAGTGCAGCCGGGCTGGCAGGCGCAGCGACTCGGGGTCGTGCGCGGCTTCGCGCGCTATGCGTGCGCGGCGGACCCACGCCACGAGGTTCCTCCCCAGGGACTGCTCACGGCCCAGTATCGTCGCGTAACCCCTTATATCTACAGCGACAAGGAGATCGCCGACCTGATCGGTGCAGCGCAGCGGCTGCGCGGAAGCACCGACTTGCGGGCTTGTACCTACTCCACGCTTTTGGCGTTGCTGGCCGTCACAGGGATGCGCTCGTCCGAGCCGTTGCGCCTGGACCGCGATGACGTCGATCTCGCCAGCGGCGTATTGACGGTCCGGCATTCCAAGTTCCGGAAATCGCGATGCCTGCCCGTTCACGAGTCCACGCGCCAAGCCCTGGCCGACTATGTGGCGCAGCGCGATCGACTCTGCCCGCATCCCGTCGATCCGGCCTTCTTCCTCTCCGAGCGCGGCACCAGGATCACGCAGAACACGCTGGAACGGACGTTCGTGCAACTGTCGCAGCAAGTTGGCTTGCGGGACCCGTCGGATGCGCGTGGCCCTCGCATACATGATCTTCGCCACCGATTTGCCATCGGCACCCTGCTGCGGTGGTATCGCGAGGGTCTGGATGTCGAGCAGCAGACCCCTCGTCTGGCGACCTACCTCGGGCATGTGCATATCAGTGACACCTACTGGTATCTGACGGCCACTCCGGAACTGCTCCAGCTCGCCGCCCGGCGGCTCGACCGCACGGCTCGGAGGCCCGCATGAAGCCCTCTGGAGAATTCCCCCGGTTGCTGGCCGCGTTCTTCACTGACCGCCTCATGCAGCAGCGCCAGGCCAGTCCGCATACCATTACCAGCTACCGGGACACCTTCCGCCTGCTGGTTCAGTATGCCCTGCGCGAATTGCGCAAGGTACCGGCCGCCTTGGACATCCGCGATCTGGACACGGATTTCCTCGGGGCCTTCCTGACCTACTTGGAGACCGAGCGGGGCAACGACGCCCGCAGCCGCAACACCCGCCTGGCCGCGATCCGCTCATTCTTCGGCTACGTCGCGGTACAGGAACCGCAGCATGCGGCCCTGGCGCAGCGTGTGCTGGCGATGCCCGCTAAGTGCTACACGCGCCGTCCAGTGGACTTCCTCGACCGCGACGAAATCGAGGCCTTGCTACAAGCCCCCGATCTGCAGACACGGGCCGGGCGCCGTGACCGCACGCTGCTACTCGTCGCCGTGCAGACAGGTCTGCGAGCGTCCGAACTGATCCTGCTGCGCTGCCAGGATATCCAGCTCGGTCCCGGTGCCCATCTGCGCTGCCAGGGCAAGGGCCGCAAGCTGCGCTGCACACCATTGCGCCGGGACGCGACGGCGGCTCTGAGGGCCTGGCTGGACGAACGCCAAGGCGAGCCGGATTCGCCCGTGTTCCCGAACCAGCGCGGAGGCGCTCTCAGCCACGATGGACTCGCCTACCTGCTGGCCAAGCATCTGGCCGTCGCCAGGCAAGCCTGTCCCTCTCTACAAGGCAAGCGAGTCACTCCCCATGTCCTGCGCCACTCCGCAGCCATGGAATTGCTCCAGAACGGCGTCGACCGCGCCGTGATCGCGCTCTGGCTCGGCCACGAGTCGGTCGAGACGACCTACGTTTACCTGCACGCCGATCTCAAGCTGAAGGAAACGGCCCTGGCCAAGACGACTCCAACGCAAGGGAAGTCGGCCCGGTACCGCCCTGATGACGAGGTCCTAGCGTTCCTGAACAGCCTGTGATTATTCCGAGTCCGGTGCGCGCAAACCCTCGAGCACCACCCTAATTCCACTGTCAACTCGGAATAATCCGGGACTCGGAATTATGACGAAGATCGTGGAGGCGCGGTTGCCAGCGAGCCTGCGGCGGGTGGCGGACGCCGGCATGGTCCCGGACACGGGCGAAGGTCCGGGACACAGAACCAGCGGACAGCGGGCCGCCGCGAGCGGAGGCCAGGAAGGCGGACCGGTCGCCGGATGGGGTCGGCAGAGCCTGGCGGGCCTCGCGGTAGGCTTGTAGGACGGCACGCAAGGCCGTGCCGAAGGGCACGAGTCGCGACTTGAAGAATTTCGAATCCCACACCCAGAGAAGACGTTCGCCCAGGTCCACGTCGCAGAGCCGCAGTCTCCGGGCCTCGCAGGAGCGCAGACCAGTCCCGTAGAGCAGCAGCAGGAATGTCCGGAAGGTCTCGGGCCGGAGCGCATGGGAGCGGTTCTGCAGGATGTGCGTCGCGTCCAGCAGGCGCTGCACTTCCTCCCGGGAGTAGATATGCGGCTCGAAGGTGCGCTGGGCGCGGGGCGGCGGATCCGTCACGGGGGAGATGCTCAAGACCCCGCGGGCCACCAGATCCTGGAAGAAGTTCCGGAGCGCACTGTACTTGTTCACCTGCGCGCGGGTTGGCGGGCCGTTACCCCGGCAGAATGCCCGGATCGCCTCGGGGGAGACCTCCTCGACCGGGATGTCTCCGGTGGACCGGACGAAGGAGCGCAGCAGGAACGGGATCGTCTGGTACACCGCGCCACGGGAGCGCTTCGCGCGGACATAGGATTCGACGGCGGCGGCGAGAGTCATGCCAAACCTCCGAGATCATCCGGAGCCACCTCGCGGAGCGAGCGCAAGTTGACTTTCGCGTACACGCCGGTGCTATCCGGACTGCGGTGGCCGAGGTAGTCGCCGACCTGCTTGAAGCTGTAACCGGACTCGACAAGCTGGCGAGCGCAAGCGTGGCGTAACCCATGCGGCCCGCGCCCCCGGGGCGGCGCCTCGCCCGTGGGGTAACGACGGTTGACGATGCCATGCAAGGCGACCGCCGTCAGCGGCCTGTGCGGGGCACGGACAGTGAGGAAGACGCACCGGCTGCTCGCAGTCGGGCGGGCCTCCCGCAGGTACCGGACGATCGCCTCACCGACGAGAGGATGCAGCGCGAGCTCTTCCCGGCGTCGGCTCTTGGACCGCTCGAAGACAATTCGATCGTGGACCCAGTCGATGTCGTCGAGGCCCAGTCGTCGCAGTTCGCCGGAACGCACGCCGTAGATCGACAGCAGCAGCAAGATGGCGCGGTCGCGGATCGCGACCGGGTCGTCGCCGCTGACTGCATCAAGCATCCGTGCAACGGTCTCCCACGGAGGTCCGATCGGCAGTCCTTCCAGCTTGTACCGTCGCGGTCCCAGCACCGTCGCGCCCAGACCGGGACGGACCCACCCGCGCTGGCCGCTATAGTCCAGCCACGTGCGCAATGTGAATGCCGCGCCGCTGAGCGAACCCCTGCTCCAACGAACGCTTATGGCCTCGAAGAATCGATCCAGGTCGTCAGCCGTGACCTCGCTCAAGGCAACACCTCGCTGCTGCAGGTGGCCGAGCAGCGCCCGGATATGCCAGCGGGCGCATTGACAGGTAGCCTCTGACTGCCAGCGGGCCTGGCGTTGGTCCGCGAGGAAGGCGGCCACCTTGCCGTCGTGCTCGCCTTCCTCGCGAGGCGGGTCGGGCCGCAGTCGGCCTAGGCTGCCGAGGAACTCGATGGCCGTTGCCCGGAGCAGGGCAGCGCTTCGCGGTCGGGCCTCCTTGCCGCTCAGCGGACCCGGATTGTTCGGTGTGGCCAGCAATGGGCCGACGTCGTCCCGGCTGAACAAGCAACCCTGGGGGTGACGGCTGATCTCGACCGCGACCCGCAGGCAATACAGCGCTCTCCCGCGCAAGGTACCAGGAGCCAAGCCGCGGGACGCTTGCTGCTGCAGATGTTGAATCCCGGATTGATTCGTGGGATCGTCGCGTTTTTGCCCGGATTATCCCGTTACGGATTGGGTGGGAAAGCGGTCGAATCCGGGACGGGCGGTTTCGTAGAGTTCCGGGTATAGCCTCGAGGCTGGCGGTGCCAAGCTGCGAGCCGGATATGAATTAGCCGTTACCGGCAGGAGCCGCAGGCTACGGCCGCCGTGCGGGTGCCGTGGGGAACCGGACCCGTCCCGGCGCGATTGCGTTCAGGGGACCGGCCCGGTCCAATAGAGGTGGCCCGCGCGATCTGCCCTCGCCGGGCCGTGGACGGCGCCATCCAGATTCGATACGACACGGACCTCACCGTCGAGGACTACGTTACGCGGAAGGCCTGGTGGGACGCAAGCCCGCCGGACTGCCCGTACCACCCGCAGGGCGGCTGCCGGCTGGTCCCGCACGGGACCTACGGTCGCAAGCAGCCGGACGGCGTACGAGTACGGCGGTTCCTGTGCCGGCGATCGGGGCGGACGGTCAGCCTGCTACCGGACTGTTTGGCGGCCCACTGGTCCGGGACGTTAGCGGGAGTCGAGGAGGCCGTGCGCGAGGCGGCCCGGGCGCCAAGCCTGGAAGAGGCGGCGAACCAGCTGCGCACGGACCGGGTCAGCCTGGCTTCGGCGCTGCGCTGGGTGAGGCGGCGGGTGCAGGCTGTGCGGGCGTTGCTGACGGTGCTGTGCACGCTCTATCCGGAGCGTTTCGGGGAGCTGGAGCCCCGTCTGGAGGACTTCTCCAGCGCACTGGACAGCCAGGCGGTCCTGCCCTGCCTGCGAGCGATCGCGGAGCAGCGGCTGGACGCTCTACCGGCCCCGGCCGGCTTCTTCCGCCCGTGGAACGGGGCGGGATTGGCAGGTCCGGCCCGCCTCCCACACGCGAATGGTCTGGACCCTCCGCCGACGGCCGCCTAGCGTGGGGACAACCGGCTTCCCGGCCGCCCGTTTCCCCGGAGTCCAGAGCATGTCCGACACCCTGACCGACCTGCCGCGCGACGTGGCGCTGTTCCGCTACGGCGTCATCGCCGACCTGCTGGCGCTGCCGCCCGGCTCGCCCGAGCGGCGCCTGGCGATGCGCGAGAAGGCCCGGCGCCGCTGGACCATTCCTGGCAGCCGGCGCACGCGGGTCGCATTCGAGACCATGCGCGACTGGATCGCGGCGTACGAGCGCAACGGGTTTGACGGGCTTGTCCCCAAGCCCCGCGGCGACCTCGGCCGAGCCCGGCGCCTGTCGCCCGACGTCGCCGAACTGCTGATCCGGATCAAGGAAAGCCAGCGGCGCCTGACGGTCCGGCAGGTGATCGCCCAGGCGCGCGAGTCCGGCCGCGTGCCAGCCGGGACGACGCTGGCGGAGTCGACCGTCCACCGCCTGCTGCAGCGCGAGGGGCTGACCGGTCGCGACGGCCCGCCGGGCGCGCCGAAGGACCATCGCCGGTTCGCCTTCCTGCGAGCCAACGACCTCTGGACTTCAGATGCACTGCACGGTCCCCAGTGCGGCTCCGATCCCGCCGACCGGCGCAAGCGCAGGAAGGCCTGCCTTCTCGGCTTCCTGGATGACGCCACGCGCCTGGTCCCCCACGGTGCCTTCACCTTCTCCGAGAACACCGACACCTTCCTGCCCGTCTTCAAGCAGGCCCTGCTCAAGCGCGGCATCCCGACGCGCCTTTACGTCGACAACGGGAGCCCCTACCGCTCCCGCCAGCTGGCCGTGATCTGCGCCACCCTCGGCATCCAGCTGATCCACTCCCGGCCGTACCGGCCCCAAGGGCGCGGCAAGATCGAGCGCTTCTTCCGCACCGTCCGCATGCAGTTCCTGCCTCTGCTCGGCGAACACGACACCGGCAGCCTCGACGCCCTCAACGCCCGCTGGGCCGCCTGGTGCGAAGGCGAGTACCATCTCAGCCCCCACCGCGGCCTTGACGGCGAAACCCCGCTCGACGCCTGGGCCCGCACCGCCGCCGGCATCCGCCTCGTCGGCCCCGACACCGATCTCGACACGCTCTTCCGCTACCGCCTCAAGCGCCGCGTCGGCAAGGACCGCACCGTCAGCCTCCGGGGCACCCTGTACGAGGTCGACGCCGCGCTCGTCGGCGAGAACGTCGTCCTGCTGCACGACCCCGCCGTCCCCCGCAACCGACCCATCCCGGTCCTGCACGACGGCCAGCAAGCCGGCCAGGCCACCCTGCTCGACGCCTACGCCAACACCCGCGTCAAGCGCCCCCGCACCACCGACCGTCCCGACGAGACCGAACATCCCGCTCCCGAACCGACCCCCTCGCCTCTCCAGCTGCGCGCTCTCCGCGCCCCCGACCGGAACGACTGATGTATCTCCAGCACTTCGCCCTCACCCGCTTCCCATTCGCCAGCCTCGCTCACCCCGACGAGCTGTTCCTCTCCCAGGCCGCCCGCGAGACCGAAACCCGCCTCCTCCACCTCCTCGAACTGCGCGGCATCGGCCTGCTCACCGGCGAGGCCGGCTGCGGCAAGACCTCCCTCTGCCGCCGCGTCACCGCCGCCCTGCATCCCGGCCTCTATGCGGTCTTCTATGTCGCCCTTTCGACCGGATCCATCCTGGACATGTACCAGACGCTCGCCTGGGAACTCGGCCTCGCCACCGTGCGCACCCGCGCCAGCGCCTACCGCGAGATCCGCACCGAGATCTCCCGCCTCGTCCGCGAGTCCAAGCAGCTCCCCGTGCTGGTCATCGACGAGGCCCACCATCTGCGCAACGACGTGCTCGAGGACCTCCGGCTCCTCACGAACTTCGACATGGACTCCGAGCACCGCCTGTGCCTGCTCTTCGTCGGCCTCACCGAACTGCGCCGCCGTCTCACCATGGGCGTCCACAAATCCCTCGCCCAGCGCCTCCTTGTGCGCCCCCACCTGGCCGGCCTTGATCGCGATGAGCTTGAGTCCTACCTCGCCCACCGCCTCGCCCTGGCCGGCTGCCAGCTCCCGCTGTTCGAGCCGCCCGCCCTCGAGGCCCTCTTCCAGGCCTCCCGCGGCCTGCCCAGAACCGTCAACCGCCTCGCCCACTACGCCCTCCTCGCCGCCGCCCTCGACCAGGCCCGCACCGTCTCCGCCGCGCATCTCGAGCACGCCTGCCAGGAACTTGCCAAGTGAGACCCCCGCCTGCTCCGCGCTGGTCCGTGCGCGCCAACCGCGTCCGCGACGTTCCCCTCGCTGCGCTCGCCGCCCAGCTCGGCTACCGCCCCGACCCCCGCAACCCGGCCCGCCTCAAACTCCCCGGCTCCGTCCTCTCCATCACCGGCGACAAGTTCTTCGACCATCGCCAGGACCGCGGCGGCGGCGGCGCGATCGACCTCGTCATGCATGTGCGCCACTGCCGCTTCCAGGCCGCCGTCGAGTTCCTCGAACGCCACGCCGGCCTCCCCCTGCGCGCCCCCGCACCGGCCGGCCCGCCCGCTCCCGATCGCCACGCCGCCTTGCGCCTCCCGCCCCCCGCGGACCGCCTCTGGCACCCCGTGCGCGATTTCCTCGCCTCCGCCCGCGGCCTCGACCCCGCCCTGCTCGAGCGCTGCCGCCAGGACGGCATCCTCTACGCCGACTCCCGCCGCAACGCCGTCTTCCTGTGCCGCGACCGCCTCCAACACCCTGTCGGCGCCGAGCTCGTCGGCACCCGACCCGCTCCCGACGGCCGCACCTTCAAGGGCATGGCTCCCGGCTCCCGCAAGGCCCGCGGCGGCTTCTGGCTGCCGGCCTGCACGCACGATCTCGACGCGGTGCTGATCACCGAGAGTGCCGTCGACGCCCTCTCCGCTGTCCTGCTGCTGGCCCCCACCCTGCCGCCCGACACCCTCGTCGCCTCCACCGCTGGCGTCGCTTCCGCTCTCCCCCGCTGGCTGCAAGCCTTCCACGCTCCCCGCACCCTCTGCGCCTACGACGCCGACCCCGCCGGTGACCACGCCGCCGCGGCCCTCCGCCGTCGCACCCCCCACTGCAGCCGCCTCCGGCCCGTCGGCGCCAAAGATTGGAACGATCTGCTGCGCCGTTCCCCGCTAACCTAGTCGCTGCTCAGGACCCCGTCGACGGCAATTCCGCAACCACTCGCCCCTGCCTCAACACGCCGCCCCTATCTGCTACTAGAAAACTACCCTCGCCGATTTCCTCCCTGCCACCCGCACCTCCCCCCAATTCCTTTCTGCAGTAGCGAATCTACTTGAAAAATCGCCGCTTCCACTGCAGAAACAAAGTGGGATTCGCCCAGCGAATTAATCCGGGATACAACACCGCTTCTTCGATCACCGTCGCGGCGGCGGCGGCGGCGGCGCCATCGACCTCGTCATGCACGCACGCGGCTGCCGCTTCCAGGCCGCCGTCGAGTTCCTCGAAACCCTCACCGGCGGCCTCCCGGCCCCCGCCGCGGCGACGCCGGCAGACCGCCCCTCCGCTCCACCTCGCTTGCAGCTCCCGCCCCGCGACGACCGCCTCTGGCCTCCCGTGCGCGACTTCCTCGTCTCCCCTCGCGGTCTCGATCCCGCCCTGCTCGACCGCTGCCGCCAAGACGGCCTGCTCTGGGCCGATCCCCGCCGCAACGCCGTCTTCCTCTGCCGCGACTCCCGCCGCCAGCCCACCGGCGCCGAGATCGCGGGCACCCGCCCCGACTCCCGCGGCCGCACCTTCAAGGCCATGGCTCTCGGATCCCGCAAGGCCGAAGGCGGCTTCTGGCTGCCCTCCGCCGCGGGCGATCCCGCCGCCATTCTGCTCGTCGAGAGCGCCCTCGACGCCCTCTCGGCCCTCCAGCTGCTGGCCTCCTCCCTGCCGCCCCAGATCCTGATCGCCTCCACCGCCGGCGTCGCTCCCGCTCTGCCCCGCTGGCTGCAGGCCTTCCGCGCACCCCGCATCCTCTGCAGCTACGACGCCGATCCCGCCGGCGACCAGGCCGCCGAGGCACACCGCCGTCACACCCCCCACTGCCGCCGCCTCCGACCCGTCGGCGCCAAGGACTGGAACGACCTGCTCCGCAATCCCCGCCACTCCGCTCACTCCCCCGCACCGATTCCACAACAGTGATCGCGACGAGCCCCCAAGGCTCCTACGCACCGCCTATCTCCACTACTGGAAAACCGCCGCGGCTCCCTCAACGCTCGCGACCGAACCAACGCCAACCACCTTGGCTCCCTCCTGCAGAAGCGAATCTAATTGAGAATTCTCACTTCGCAGCGTCGAAGGAATCTGAGAATTCTCATTTGGAACTATCTGATAACCAACAGCTGCGCCAGCCCGCAGCCGCTGGCGATCTCCCGCTGAGTGCGGCCCGCCTCGTGGCGCAACCGCAGGATTTCCTCTATGTGATGCATCGCGATACGATCCCTCGGCATAGCAACCTCCTTTCTGGCAAGAAGGTTGCCGAATCCGGTGACGTCGCGACGCTCCACGCTCCGGCCGTTCCCGCCCGGACCGCTTGATCGTTTTCAGATCGGACTGCTGATCGTTTTCACCTCGGAACGCTGATTTTTTTCGCGTCGGAACCTTGATCGTTTTCCTTCGGAATATGCATCGCAGCCCTTTGACACCGGGGTGCTTTAGTCCATGTCGTTACCTCCATGTCCCGCCCCGGCTGGCACCAACCGAAAGCGACAATTGTTGGGTGAGATTCGCACTCACTAGGAAAACGCGCCTTTCCACGGCGCACTGGCGAACTCGGGTTAGGCGCGCACGTTTGGGTCAGTGAGGGGAGGGGCGCGGTAACGCCCTCTCCTACTCGGCCATTTGGAGCTAGCTGATAAGCGACAGACCGATGTAACGCTAGAAGGTGCCCGTCAGAGCTCTCAAGAACTAGTTGTCGAAAAGAAGACAATTCTGTGTGAAATTGCTTTTATAGCCGTGTTAGACTGAGAGAGCTAAAACAAGGAGTCCGTATTATGAATTACTCCCGACGCCGGCCTCGCTCCTCTCTCCTTGCTTTATCGGTGCTTGCCGCCATCGTGTTCGCGTCTTGCGGCGGGGAGTCTCGTCCGCCGCCGCCGCCGGCCCCTCCACCATTCGTCCCGCAGTCGATCAAGATCACCCTTGGGGATCGCGGCGGTGAAATCACTCTAATGACGACGCAGGCCGGCGGGTATACGAGAGACGGAGAGCCATTCCAGAGCGGAACCACCGTCGAGGCCGAAGGAAACAACTACAAGCTGACGCTCGCGGACGGGCGATGGTCTGCCGAATACGTGCCACCCGACCCGGTGGCTGTGGCCCTGGGAAAGAGCGGCCAGGCTCTCTTGATCACCCGAAACGAAGATGGAAGCTACCAGGCGGGGGACATCACCTTCAAGAGCGGCGATGCGCTTCCTCCCGTATCCAACGGCAGCGTGTATCGCCTGACGCTGGACGACGAGACCTGGCAGGTGGAATATGTGGTGCCGGACCCCATCGCGGTCGAACTGGGTATGAGCGGCGAAACGCTGGCGCTAACCCGGCAGGAAAACGGAAGCTTCACGAGCCCCGATGGCGACGTGATCGATAGTGGCGACATCTGGACCCTGGCGGCCACCGGAAGTGATTACAAACTGACTTTCGTAGACGGCGAGTGGTCGGCCGAGTACGCTCCTCCGGTGCCCTCGACGATAATCCTTGGGCTGACCGGCGAGAGCCTGCAGGTCACGCGCCTCGAGGACGGCAGCTACCAGGCAAACGGGGAGGCCCTCGCAAGCGGTGACACTGTGCCAGCTTCGAACGGCAACATGTACCGCCTTTACCTTGTGAACGACCAGTGGCGTGAGGAGTATGTAGTTCCTGCTTCGATTCACGTGAGACTGGGGATCAGCGGCGAGGTCCTGGCACTAACGGCGCAGGAGAACGGTACTTTCAGAACGGACGATGGCGTGACGGTCGGCAGCGGGGACACATGGACGGCGGAAGCCAACGGGAGTGAGTACAGACTCACTCTGTTGAACGGCGAGTGGTCGGCCGAGTATCTCCCTCCGCACACCGCCGTCGTCGTTCTTGGCGCAGCAGGAGACCGGGTCTCGGTTGAGAGACGGGAAGACGGGCGCTACGAAGTGAATGGCAGGTTGCTCGAAAGCGATCAGCCTGTGATCGCCGACAACGGCAATGCGTATCGGCTGACCTTTGCGAATGGCCGATGGACCGCTGAATTCGTGCCGGATAGCATCAGCGTGGACCTTGGACCGAGTGGTGAGACCATCACCCTAGTCAGGGAAGAAGGAGGGCAATACTGGCTGGGCCGGATGGTGATTCAGACCGGGCATATCCACCAGACCGAGAGCGGAGCGAGTTACCGGCTGGTTCTGACGGGCGGGAAATGGACGGCGCAGTACGTGCCGGAGCCGATCCAGGTTCAGGCTGGAGATTCTGGAGCGTTCATAGTGCTCTTGCACTTGGAAGACGGTACCTTCCTGCTGGACGGCGAGGAGGTGCGTAGCGGCGAGACAGTTGTCAGGGACGGAAACGAATACGTGCTGACTCGCACGGGCAACAGATGGAGCGCTGACTTCAGGACCGGCACGGTCGAAGTTGACTTGCCGGGAGGGGGCTCGGTCACGCTAGCTAAGCAGGAGGATGGAACCTACACCCTCGACGGCAGGGTCGTCCGCTCAGGTTCGACGAGAACGATCAACGGCGTCCGGCATCGCCTGACTCTCGGGGACGACGGCTGGACAGCGACGCGTCGCGTGTTCCCAACGACTCCCACCGGAGGCACGGGAGGTGATACCGGAACGGGAGGGACAAGCACCTCGTCCCGCACGGAATCCGACGAGAGGCATGAAGTTGTGTTCGGCCAGACCGACTTTCGCTTGTGCGACGACTGTTCCAGCGAAACCGGCAGCGGAAACGAGGGCACGTTCCTGGAAGTTGGTCCGACTGGCGCCAAGGCTGAGTACTCGTTGTACGACTTGCTAGGCAGAAGCGGTGTCGTGTCAATCACGCGAACCTACGCCGACTCCGCACGGGAGAGAATCCAGGAAATCGCCGACACGATCAAGCGGTACAGGGTACTTTACGAACTAGAAGCGATCGATCCAAACGTTCATATCAACACGGGCGACGGCGACGTGGGGCTCTGGACGCAGGCGGTGAACGAGCTCAAGAAGATCTTCGGCTCCTCGTACACAAGGGCAACTCCATGGAGAGGCAATTCCGTCGAGTTCCGCGAAGTCGACGACGTTATCGAGGACTTGGAATCTCTGGCCGATACCCTGTCCAGCCGAAGTGCATTCAAGGAGGAGTTCGAAAGCTTCTTCGCTGTGGGCCAGGACGTGGATGACTACTTCGAAACTCCGTCCTCAAGAATCAACTTCGGCTCGACGAGAAATACCAGATTCGGTGCTTACGCGAATAAGGAGACGACGGGCGACGCCGTAACCGCAAACTGGATGTCCGGAGTATTTGCGTATAGCCAGCTTGAACGGCCAGGTACGACCGGACTCCCGACAAGAGGTGAAGCCACGTACCGGGGTGATGCTTTGGCAGTCGATGCCATGCACCAGCTGTACTCGGGAGAGATCGAGCTGAGTGCGGCGTTCAGCAACTCTCGTATCGACGGAAGAGTCCGAGACCTCAAAGACGAGGACGGGGACCGATGGACCCATGCTTCGAAGGAGGTGGAGTCCATCGGCCTGCCTCGAGTGACTTTCACCGACGGAGAATTTGAAACGTCAACCAGCGAAACCACGATCAGGTATACCGATAACAGTCAGGATGTGTCCGTCGAAGACAGCGTGTTTCAGGGTGAATTCGTGAACGAAGGATCCGAGGTCCTTGGTACTTGGAGCGTTGGCAACGCAAACCTTTTGGAAGGCTCATTCGGGGCGAGCAGGGCTTCGACCGCTGCCGCGGCAAGGCCAACCGTAAATGATCGAGGCGCGGAGTCGAAAGTGTTCTTAGCGAACACGATTGTTTCGGCTGACAGCGGAAGAATCACGTTCACCAGCGGAACGATCACGATCGATCCTGACGTTGCCACCGAATCGCCCATCAACTTCGTGGCAACGCAGCTTCGCGGAAGCAGGAGGGATACCAAACCGGATATTCCCGTAACGTTTGTGAAGGCTGCGATGACGGTAATCGACAATCAAATCACGGCATTGAATCTAGTGATTGCCGATAGTACTACTGGCACCAACGAGAGAAACGCCATCTTCACCCTTGTGGATACAGAGCTCGACAAGGTCTTCGGATCGCACACTTCGTCGTTCGAGAGCTATCCGGTAGACGGCTCTAACGACCCCGACGACACTGCAGCCAGGAATCTCCTCAGCGCGGCTTCAAGGGCGTTGAGTACCGTCGGTAACCTAAGGAACGCCCTGGACCCTAACGACACTACCGAGGTGTTCTCCGGCGACGCTAGTGTGGACCAGGCTGAAAATATCTACAATGCCGTTCCCTTCAAGCTCGCTATTGAATTCGATTACTCGGACCATGACTACACTCGTTTCGGGGCCTGGGCCGAGACTAGCCGTGCGCATGCGGCAGTTGCCAGCCCTCAGATCAATACCGGCGTTTTCGCTTATAGTTCACTAATCCCGGTAAACTACTCCGACAGCCTGGGGCTGGACTTCACTGCAGTCTACGAGGGCGGGACCATCGCCGTCGACTCCAGAGGGTCGATCTACATGGGTTCCTTCGAGTTGACAGTCGAGTGGAACCCCGATGCGACAAACGATGTTTCGTCTCTTATTAGCGACCTGAAGAAGGTGGCGGATGATTCGTGGTTCCAGCATGACGATAAGGATGTCGAGCATGTAGGGTTCTCCGGCATGACTGTGCCGAGCACCGGGCCCATCACGTTCGATTCGTCTAGTCCTACGGTGTGGGTTCAATACCGCAACGACGGTGCGCAATCGTCACTTAGCGGCTCATCTGGAATCAGCGGCACGTTCGTCCAGGAGAGCGTAGACGGCCCACTTGGGGTAATCGGACAGTGGAGCCTGAGTGACAGCGACCTCGACGCTCCGATCAAAGGTGCATTCGGCGCCGAGCTTGTTCCATAGCCCCCCGTTAATTCGATCTGGGGCGCTCGTTGGGAGAGCGCCATCACCACCAAGTGGAGCAGTTGGGCGCACTTTGCCGAGGAATACGAGGCCAATGCCGAATTGCTGGCCAGATGGACGACAATGGACTTCACGCGAGCGATCGGCAAAGCGCGGATGCAGTCTACTTCAGGATCGCAGTTTGCACCGTCAATCCTTCCTGCCCTTTCAACGAGTTTCCTGTGCTCTAGCCTTCATGGGTCTCGTCTTCCATGAACGGAGCGATACCAGCGATTGTTCCCCGGTTCCCCGGGCCGCCGCTCTCGTCGTTGAGAGCACCGACCATACAAACCGCCCAGCCCAGTCGAGCTATGCCGCAATGCGATCGCCAGTCACAAATCCAGCGTTGTGTCGGTCGGCGAGGCCTTGACTTCAGGTCTGATTCCAGGCCGGATTCGCTGTGTACGCGGGAGATGTGCTCTCGTGGCCAAGGGCTGCGGGAGTAGACTCCTGGCCAGCGACCTCGGAGTCAGTTCTGGCTAGGCTCTTCGGGTCCAGACGGGGAGATCCGATTTGCCGGCGGGAATTGTTGCTTGCGTCTCCCCGTCCTTGCCGATCGGCTTTGAGTTCGGAATCGTCACCGCGGGCGTGGCCAAATGCCCTCGTAGGGGGACGGACAGCCTTGTCGGCATGTCGATCCTTCTACCAGCACTGGACAGCCACGGTACGAACGGAGTCGGTGGCCTTGAGGCGGTTCGCTCCCCGACACATCGATTCGATCGGGGGAGTCTTGACCGCTGCCGAGGCGAAGCAAACATTTCCGAGTCTTTGGCGCCTGTCGGTACCGACAAGAGCAGGAGCTGCGTCCCGCGCGATTTGCGCCGGATTCAGCACAGTTGCGCGGATGATTCATCCTGTGGATCGAGCGAAGACTGGCCCTAAACTGCTCAGGCACAATCGCATACGGATCGTCGAAACCGAGTGCTTGGTGGCATCCGGTTCGTGATCAAACCACGGAGGTAGTAGACTAATTGTCGAGGAGTATCGAAACGATGTGCTATACAAATGTCGTGAGCACGCGTTGGATTCCGATCGCCACGCTGATCCTGTCGGCGCTGGTACTGCCAGCGGCGGTCGACGCGCAGTCCGTCCGAGTGCAGTTGGGCGAGTACGGTGGAACCGTTACGCTTGTTCGAAACGAATCTGGTCGCTACACATGGAACAGACAACCCGTATTTGACGGCTCTATCGTCACATCGACCGACGGGAGCAGGTATGTCCTCACTCTCTCCGGGGGCGAATGGAGTGCAGGATACCTGCCCCGCTTGGTACGCGTTTCGTTGGGTGCGTCCGGGCACGCTATCACTCTCAGGGAGTTGGAGAATGGAGATTTCTGGTGGAACGGCATTGTCGAACCAGGACTCACCTTTACAGGGGCTGATGGTGAGGTGTACCGCCTCAGCTACGCCGAAGGGATGTGGAGTGCGAGCCTCGTAAGGGAAGTTCTCAGCGTGCCCTTAGGGCAGTCTGGGGAGGTCGCGGTCTTGACCAGGCTCGAGACGGGCGGATATTCCTATGACGGCCAAGTCGTTCGATCCGGCTTGCGAGTCAGTGATTCGAGAGGACGGGTTTACGAGTTCGTTTTTCGCAACGGCGCATGGCAAGCAGTATCTGTCGCCGCCCCACCGGACCCACCTGTCGACCCGCGCCCTGACCCGAGTCCAATCGTTCGCTCCGACAGGCGCGAAGCCTATGTCGGCGTCGAGCCCACCTTAACCACTGGGGAGGACGGCACGCGCCGTGCCGTCTTGGAGGTGGGCGGAGCCAAGTACTCGGTTCATGAACTGTTCACCGAAGGAGGTGTTACGTGGGCACCCACATTCGCTGAGCAGGCTGCCGAGAGAATCGAGTCGATTCTGAGCCAGATCGACCCCCTCGCGGCTGCGTACGACAATGACCCGTCTGGATTCCGGGATGCCGTGGAATTGCGGTGGGATCTCGCCAAGGACGCACTGGACGGGCTCTTCGGCGATAACGCCGAGGATGTCTTCGGGGATCTTCCATTGACCCGACGACGGACGGTCGATATCAGGGAGGTGGTAGAGACGCTCGAGGACGTTCTGGACGCCCTGTCCAACTTCAGGGACTTCTACGACGCCGTCGTCGACGGCGTCTTCGAAGACGCCATCAGCAACGCTTCGGCGGACAACGCGTTCGACGCAGTCCAATCCATGACAAGGCTGGAGTTCGGATCGACGGCCAATACACGTTTCGGCGCCTATTTGCGCTTCGAGCGAGATGGCGATGGGGGTTGGCAAGACGACTTGGTTCTCTTGGACGGAGACGATGGCTTTGGGAGTTTTGCGTACAGTCCGCTCGAAGCGTCTAGAAGAGCCGAACTGCCAAGTCGCGGGGAGGCCTATTATGTTGGCGAAACGGTGGCTGTTTCCCCCGATGGCGGCTTCGATGCGTATTCCGGCATCATCGAACTGAACGTCCGCTTTGGCTCGAATCGAGTCTCCGCACAGATCACGGGGTTGCGGGATGACGATGACGATCTGTGGCGTTACGGATTTGCGGACGTAGACGTGATCAAGCTTCCGAGTGCTTCACTTGACGATGGCGAGGCGTCATTCGAGGTCGATTCTGGCAATGCGGCGATCAGCTATCGGTCCCTGTTCGGTTCTCCGAGGCCGAGATCTCTGAGAGGCGATCTCGAGGGGAAGTTCGTTGGCGAGGGTTCAGAGGCTGGCGACTCCGTCATCGGCACATGGAGTCTGTTCGAATCTACGCGAAGAGCCCCCTTGCTTACTGGTGCCTTTGGCGCGGACTTCGATTCGGTACCGGGATCCATGCTGCCCGTATTGAGCGACGACGGAGAAGACTCGGCGACCTATCTCGGTGCGCAGCCCAACAGGAGGGGGAACATCCGTCTGGGTGGCAGGGACGAGGCCGGATCTTATCTGGAATTCTCGGCTTCCGATCTGTTTGCCGAGGGCTATGCTGAGTCCATCGGTCCGTCGCTGGTCTCGGTCGCAAGGGACGGAATCGAACAGCAGATCGAGTTGCTTGACCTATGGGTCGAGATTGCCAGCAGCGATGCGGAGCGCGACCGCCGTCGGCGTGACGTGTGGGACAGCGCGAACGAAATCTTATTTGAAATCGTTTTCGGTGGGAAATTCGGGGCGCGGAACCCGCTCGGCTCTACCTATCCCGACGACAGGCGGGGAGACCCCGATGACGACGAGGCACGGAGCCTTCTCCTGGAAGCAGCACGGGCTCTCAGCAGAGAGAGCCGGTTCGAGGATGCCCTTGAGAGATTCGGAGTGTTCTACGAGGAAAGCGACGTCGTCACGGACGTAAACGAAATGTTTGACGTTCTCGATCACGAAGTCAGGGTCGAGTTCCGTCACACCGATTACGGGCGATTCGGAGTCTGGTCGAGGACGGTCGGCGATAGTGCGGTTGACGGCATCGAGTACGATCCGGACGCCCCGGCGGGGGTCTTCGCATACAGTCCCTTGGAACAAGCGATCTACTTCAATGGAGGCTCCAATTTCCCAACCGGCGGTAGCGCCTACTACGAGGGTTCGGCACTGGCGATTGACGACAGTTCCACGGGCCCTCGGACGTTCGAGGGCAGTGTCGCCGTCACAGTAGAATGGGGCTCCAGGCTCAGCTCCTCGACCCTAACGTCTGTCATTCACGACCTTCGTACGGTGGGAGGGAACGCGGTCTACCGGTACAACGGTCTCGGAGTTGACCAGATCGTGTTCAGCAACGATCTCTCGTTGTCCGTCGATGACGGGATCGAATTCGACTCGAGTCGCCCATCCGTTCGTATCCGGTACCTCGACGCATCTCGACCCGACACCAGATGGGATGGCTCGGCATCGCATTCGGGCAAGTTTGTCGGCACAAGCCTTGAAGGTCCTCTTGGCTTGATCGGGACGTGGGAGCTCCGGCGGTCGACCCGGTCTGTCTCCCTCAAGGGAGCATATGCTGCGGACTTGGTTCCTTGATCGCGGATCGGGCACCGGGATGGTGCGGTCCTTCTGATGGACGTACGTCGTTGCGGCCCGAATAGGGACGCCGTTTCGGAGTCGGCTTGGCTTGCGAGTCAGCATGGAAACAGGGCACGGTCAGACGCCTGAAGAGCGCTTGCCGGGATCCCTCCCTCCCGTCTTGAGGTCACTGCGGGGAGCGATTGTCATAGAGTACGGAAGGTGCGACAGATGAATTGCCTTCTGTTTCCGCAGCAGGCCTTCCAGGTTGAGGCCAGCGGCAGTGATTGAAACCGCCTGCCGGCCGGCCGCTCCGTGCGAGCACTTTCTCCGCTGATTGAACGTGCCTCCGAACAGGCCTGCGAATTCCGACCCGGTGCGCGCCGATTCCAAATTTCTCTGAACTTGCCCGACCAGCGTGGCATGTGGCTGAAACTTTCCGTATCTTCGTTGTGGCTTTCAGTCTGAGCGAGATCCTCCTCCAAGCCAGTCTGATTCGCGGCACCTCTCCCCAAACGGTCAGGATCGCTAAGCCCAACTTACACCGTCCAAAAACTGGACGGGCTTGACTCGGTCAGCGAGGAGTATAGTCCCTAACTTCTTTGTCTTCAATGGCGTTGCGCGAGCGCGCGCGCCGCAAGCGGGAGTCGTGCGGTCCGATTTGGTGCCCCAAGACCTGAATTCCTAGTCATACATTATCCGCCGGTTCGCTTGACATACCAGCAGATATTTGGTTTAATGAATGAAGTCTAAGCAGATCCACCGTCCAGCGTTCCTAGTCATACAATGCACATCACCTCCACCTACGCCCGCAAGTCCCCCTGCCACCTCCTCCGCGAGTCCTACTGGGACAACGGCAAGGTCAGGAAACGCACCCTCGCCAACCTCTCCGCCCTCCCCCAGCACCTCATCGACCTCCTCCGCCTCGCCCTCGCCAACCGCCTCCCCCTCGCCAACGACGGCTCCGGCCTCCAACCCGGCCCCGCCCGCCAGCACGGCGCCGTCAGCGCCATCCTCGGCACCATCCGCCTGCTCCGCCTCGACCGCGTCCTCTTCCACCAGCCCTCCCGCTCCCGCTCCCTCGTCCTCGCCATGATCGTCGCCCGCCTGCTCCGCCCCGGCTCCAAGCTGCGCGTCGAACGCGAACTCGGCCCCGCCGGCCAGTCCACCCTCGCCGCCCTGCTCGACCTGAGCAACGCCTCCGCCGACGACCTCTATGACGCCATGGACTGGCTCGCCACCCGCCAGCACGCCATCGAGCGCAAGCTCGCCGCCGCCCACCTGCAGGGCGCTCCCCTCGCCCTCTACGACGTGAGCTCCTCCTACCTGGAAGGCTCCCGCTGCGAACTCGCCGCCCGCGGCTACTCCCGCGACCACCGCGGGGACCGGCCCCAGATCGTCTACGGCCTGCTGTGCAGCCCCGAGGGCTGCCCCGTCGCCGTGCAGGCCTTCCCCGGCAACACCGCCGATCCGGCCACCCTGGCCGACCAGGTGCGCGCCTTGCGCGAGCGCTTCGGCCTGCGCCGCATCGCCCTGGTCGGGGACCGCGGCATGATCGCCAGCACCCGCATCGAGGAGGATTTCAAGCCGGCCGGCCTGGACTGGATCACGGCCCTGCGCAACGACACCATCCGCCGGCTGGCGCGGGAGGAGGTCATCCAGCCGGGGCTGTTCGACACCTGGGGCCTGGCCAGCGTGACCTGCGAGGACTTCCCCGACGAGCGCCTGCTGGTGTGCCATCACGCGGCTGCGGGCGCTGCACCGGCAGATGGGCAATCTGGTGCAGGAGCGGACGCGTTGCGTGCAATGGATCCAACAGGCGCTGGACCAGATGAACATCCAGGTGCACCGGGCGGTGAGCGACCTGACCGGGCAGACCGGCATGGCGATCGTGCGCGCGATCGTGGCCGGCGAGCGGGATCCGGTCCAGCTGGCGGGCCTGCGCGGGAAGCGCTGCCGCAAGTCCGAGGAGGAGTTCGCGGCGTACCTGACCGGCAACTGGCGCGACGAGCACCTGTTCAATCTGGGACAGGCGCTGGAACTGTACGACACGCTGCAGCAGCAGATCGCGGTCTACGAGCAGCGCCTTGAGGACGAGATCCGCGCCCTCACGCCGGAGGAGCGGAGGGAGGTGCCGGCCCCGAAGCACCCCAGCCGGGCCAAGGAGAAGGCGATCAGCGGGCGCGGCGAGCGGGGGCTGCGCGACGATCTGTGGCGCTTCGCCGAGGTGGATCTGACGCGGATCGACGGGATCAGCGTGGGGACGGCACGGACGATCCTCACCGAGGTGGGCCTGAACCTGGCGGCCTTTCCCAGCGAGCGCCATTTCGTGAGTTGGCTGAGACTGGCGCCGCGCACTGCGGTTTCGGGAGGCAAGCCGCTGCCGCGCAAGAAGAGCGGCGGGCTGGGTTCCAACCGGGTCGCGACCGCGTTGCGGATGGCAGCGGTGGCCTTGCAGCGATCGCACAGCGCGCTGGGAGCCACCTTCCGCCGGATCTCCAGACGCAAGGGCTACCGGGTGGCCGTCTTCGCGACGGCCCGCAAGCTGGCGCAGTTGGTCTATCGCATGCTGCGCTGGGGCCAGAACTACGTGGATATCGGCGAGAAGGCCTACGAGCTGCAATTCCGGCAGCAGCGCATCGCGGGCATGAAGAGGTCGGCCGAATTCCTGGGCTACGACCTGGTCCCTCACACTCCAGCGCCCGTGTGACCGCAAACTCTGAGTTCACCCTCCCATCGGCGGGTTGCGAACGTGGTGTTTCAGGTCAGCGGTATCGGACAATACTCGGTGGACCGAGACGTTGAGGGAAGGGACTCGAATCGGGTGGGTGTCTTGGAGTGGCGACAGATTGGTCTGGATGCCCCGAACCCGTCAGGGACAGGTTGTTGCGGGGGCTTGACCTGGGGCACGCAGCTTCGCAGGCTCCCCGGCCGTAGGACCATACGTCCGCGGTAGCGCACCGAAACGTCGCATCGACAGTCTCGGAAGCAACGGGCACGGAATAGTTTGAAACTGAGAATCGCCTGCATTTCGGCTCCCTCATCTGAACTGGTCCTCCCAAGTCAAGGGCATGGTCGGACGCCAATACTTACCCATGTACGAATTGCCCGTGTCTCTATTCCCGCTCGTGGCACCCCGAGAATGTCGTTCTGACAAATATCAATAAATATACTATATTGTAAATATATAAACAAGAACGCTGCCCATGTATGTCGAGCGTGTTCCAAACCGCAATTCACCGCCAGCGGTCCTGCTCCGTTCCTCCCATTGGGACCGCGGCAAGATCCGCAAGGTCACGCACGCCAACCTCTCGAGGCTCCCCGACCACATCACCGACGCCATCGCTCTCCTCCTCCGCGGCGGTACAGTCGTTGGTCCCGGCTCCCCCGCCGTCCAGATCCTCGACTCCCGCCCCTTCGGCCATGTCGCAGCTCTCCTCGCAGCCGCGCGCAAGCTCGATCTTCCGTCCCTCCTGCACTCCCGCCCCGGCCGCTCCCGCAACCTCGCCCTCGCCCTCGTCCTGATGCGCCTGCTCTGCCCAGCCTCCCGCCCCGGCACGGCCCGCAATCTCGCTCCCGACGCCGAGTTCGCCGCCCTCAACGAGGCCCTCGACCTTGGCCCGATTTCCGAACACCATGTCGAGGACACTCTCGACTGGCTCGCCCGGCGCCGGCCCGCGATCGAAGCCAAGCTCGCCCGTCGGCACCTCGGCGCTGGCCGTCACGCCCTTTACAGCCTCACGACGGCCTCGTTTTCCGGAGCGCACTGGCAGGTCGCCCTAAGTGACTACTACCGGGACGACCGGAACGGCCGCGTCCAGATTCCGGTCGGCCTGCTGTGCGACTCCGAAGGCTGCCCGATCAGTGCCGAGACATGCTTCGGCCATGCTGCCGACCTGTCTAGTGTGGCCTCCCAGGCGGGCAGGATCCGACAGCGATTCGGACTGCGACGGGTGGTCCTTATTGAGAACCGCGCCGCGCTTGGCAGCGCATGCAACCTCGAGGGGCTGGTCCTGGATGAGGGCTTTGGCAGGATCTCGTTGCTACGCTCCACCGCGGTCCGACGGCTTCTTCGAGAAGGGGGAGTTGTTCCGCTGCGGGTACGGAATTCGGAGCCGGCGCAGATCGAGAGTGCGTCCTACCCGGGCGAGCGGCTGTTGATCTACCGCGATCCAACCCTGAAGCGCAACCAGCGCGAGCGGCGGGAGGCGCTCCTGCAGGTCACCGAGGTGGCATTGGAGGAGATCTGCCAAGACGCCCGGCGGCGCACGGACCCGCTCGCGGGCGACGTACTGAACGGGCGTGTGGAACAGGCCCTGCGGCAGTACGGAATGAACGAGCACTTCCGGGTCGAGATGGGGGAAGACGGTCTGAGATGGCATCGAGACGAAACCACGTTGGCCGCCCACGCTGCCCACGATGGGCTGTGCGCGTTGCGGGCACAGGTGCCGTCGGGGGAACTGGACAACGCTGGCGTGGTGCGCGCCTCTAGGCGCCAGGCGGGGGTCGAGCGGACCTACCGAGACCTGGCCAGGGTGGATATCGAACCAGGGATCAGCTGGGTCGAGCATCCGGAGCGCCTGCAGGCCTACGGACTGGTGTGCCTGTTGGCCTGCTACCTGGAATGGCACTTGAGGCGGCTGCTCGCGCCGTTGCTGAGGCACGACGATGACGGCGCTCCTGTCGACCGGCGCCGGGCGACACCGAAAGCCTCGGATCAGCCAGCACCCACCCCAGAGGCGAAGCCGGGGGCTCGGCAGACCGCCGATGAGCAATCGCCTTCGGACGTACGCGGATTGTTGAGGGAGCTCGGGAAATTGTCTCGCCACCGTGTGCGGATCCAGCCTCAGGAGGACTCGGAACAGCTGGAAGTTGTGCTGTTGACTGAGGCGAACGCCTTGCAGCATCGCGCGTTCGACTTGCTGCGGATCCGCCCTCAGGCATACCTGCCCAGATCCGCGGCCGCTGCGAGGCTTCCCACCAAGGCTGGATCTTCTTCTGGCTGAGTGCCCTTCAGTGACCGATGCGCTCGGTGCACTCCGGCGGTCGCGGGGATTCCAGCGTTGCGCCCGGTCACGGGAGGGGTCGGCGCATGCTATCACAGTTGTGCAACGGTCCCACTTGGCCGCTGCTCTGGTGTTCGAAGGCACGCAATTGCCGGATACGTGACTCGGCTGGCAGCTAGCATCCTGCGCCAAACCCGATCGCGGTTTGGGAGCGGATCGCCGGGACTCTGGAGCCTGTCAATGGCCACCTAGTGGCGGGGTTTGATGCAGATAGCGTCGAGCTGGCTCGGAAAGAGCTAGGTTTCTATACATCGGACTGGCAACTGAAACCTTATTTATCATTTGGACGCCTAAATGATAATTATGGCTTTGATTCGGCGCGATTTGTGGCTCAACCGAGTGAATCGAGCTTGGACGGATTGCCCGATCATTTGGCTCTCTGGAGTTCGCAGGGTGGGCAAGACCACCCTCTCCCGCATGTTGCCTGCCGCTGTCTACATGAACTGTGACTTGCCCTCGACAGGCCGGTCGCTTCGCGATCCGGAACTGTTCTTGGACGCACAGAAGCCCGGGACTGTCTTGGTATTCGATGAGGTGCATCGACTGGAGGACCCGAGCCGTCTTCTCAAGATCATCGCGGACGAGTATCCGGGAATACGCGTGCTGGCCACGGGCTCGTCGACATTGGCCGCCACTCGCAAGTTCCGGGACTCCCTGACGGGTCGCAAGCGATCCGTCCACTTGAAGCCGGTGCTATGGGAGGAATGCAGCAACTGGCTTGGAGCCCCGCAGCTCGACCGCCGTCTATTCCGCGGCGGACTTCCGGAGGCACTCTTGGCCGAGAGTCCGTACGCTGATTTCTATAGCGAATGGATCGACAGCTTCTATGCGCGTGACATCCAGGAACTGTTTCAAGTCCGCAACCGTACCGGGTTCCTGGAGCTGTTCCGCTTGCTGTTACGGCACAGCGGGGGCCAGATCGACCGAACTCGGCTGGCGACGCTTTGCGAGCTGAGTCGGCCGACTGTCGGGTCGTATATCGAAGCCATGGCGATCACCCACGCTTTGCTCGTGGTCCGGCCGTACCACGGCGGGGGGAAGCGGGAAATCGTTGCGCGGCCCAAATGCTACGGCTTCGACACAGGTTTCGTCTGCTTCGAGAAGGGGTGGACTGACCCTCGGCCCGAGGATCGAGGACTCCTCTGGGAGCACCTGGTCTTGGACACCCTGCGAGGGCTGTTCAGTGAGGGGAACATCTTCTATTGGAAGGACAAGGCTGGCCGCGAAGTGGATTTCGTCATCCGCAGGGAACGGAACCGAGTGGACCTTGTGGAATGCAAGATCAACCCGGATAACCTGAAAGGGTCAGCGATCAGTGCCTTCCGGGCCTTGTATCCGGAAGGACGTAATTTTATTGTCTCGCCAGCTGCGAAGCGTCACTACACCACGCGTAGAGGGGACCTTACCGCGACCGTATGTGACACGTCGGACCTCGCGATCCTGATGGATCTTCCACTGTCCGTCTCGCATAGGGGCTAGCGGAACGAATGAGCTGAGCAGGACCCGCCAGGATTGGAGCCGTAACTCGGGAGGCGAGGGTGGCCCGGAGGGCATCGCGGCGGCCGTTGCGGCAGTAGAGCGGTTCGAAGAGGAACGCGGGGCCGAGGACGCGGGTGGGGCAACCGTCGGCGAGGGAGCGGTTCTTGGCGGCGACCCCGGCGGCGCAGCTGACGGCCGGGCGGGCGGAGAGCTTGTACGATCTGATGGACAGCGCGTACGACGCGGAGGGGATTCGAAGTGGCTGCAATTATGTGGTGATTCCGAGCTCGGAATCCATCATCTCGAAGCCACCGGTTTAACCGCGCTGTGCGGGCCACGGGCAGGCGAGCCGAACGAGCCGACACTGGTCATCGGCGGGCCAGCATGCGGGATTGAGCCGCAGGCTGCAAAGGCCACTTTGCCTACTACGGCGTCACCGGGAACGCACGGGCGCTGGAGCGGTTTCACTACGAGACCCGCCTCGCGTGGCGCAGTGGCTGGATCGCCGCTCATGGCACGGGCGGATGACATCGGACCGATTTGCCCGCCAGACCGGGCACTACCGGCTGCCCCCACCCCGCGTTGTCCATAGCGTTTATGTGCGCGTAGCGAATCCTGTCAATGGGCATCGGAAATAGCACACTTTCGAGAGGCCTCGAGACAGGCGCGCGGCACCCCGGCCCTCCCCAACAAGGTCCGCATAATCCATTGATAATGCTAGACTTGCGGATACCGGTGGCCCCGTAGTGCAACGGTAGAATACTGGTATCAGACTCCAAGGGTTACCGGTTCGAATCCAGTCGAGTTCACCGGTAGGTCTCTATATTTGGCGCGGTCGTCCGTAGCTAGCTCAAATCCGTAGGAAATCGCTGAAAAAAGCAATTTACAAGAGTATAGTCGCGGTAAACGCTCGTCTTATCGGATTGCTTGCAGATTCCGGTGAATTTGAACGCCTGTTCCGAAGGAAAATGAACACCGTTCCGGTTTAATCTGAACGGTCGTTCCGGTTCAAATTGAACACCTCGGAGCGAAGCGACGCTACCGTGCTCAGGATGCCTGTCCCATGGCGCCTCCGTCAAGGGGATTCCCGGCAGACCGGGAAGGAGTGTTCATCATCATCCGTTCTCTCCTCGCAGTTGTTGTGGGCTCTGGAGGCACTCGACACCCGCTCCTGCCTGTCCCAAATTCGGTCGGGCACGGCCTGATGCGGGTTCGGCTTGGCGCTGCCAGTAGTCCTCGCAGCGGCCGAGGTTGAACTCCAGGTGCCGCCAGTAGGAGTCCGGGAAGCGGTCGCGTTGGACCTCGCGGAGCACGGGCTCGAAATAGCGCAGGGAGCGGACGGGCTGCCCGTCGGCGCGGTCCAGCAGCGACATCGACTTGCGCACGCAGCCCAGCAGGATGGCGTGCCGGACCGTGGTCAGCGGCACGCCGGCCGCATGCCAGTCGCGGGCCAGGCGCTCGTCGGCCGGGCCGAACGCGGCCTGCACGCAGGCCGGACCGAGGAAGGCTGCGCGCACGGTCTCGAGATAGGCCGCGACGTCGGCCTCCGGGCTGGCGGGCGCGTGCGAGCCGGTCGCCTGGTACGGCCAGTACGCGGCCCGTACGGCCAGCACCGAGCCGCGGTGCTGGTTGGGAGCGGTCTCGAGGTCGCAGACGCCGGCCCGGACCAGTTCGCGCAGGTGGCGCCCGAGGGCGCTCCGGCTCCGGCCCAGCCGCTGCGCCAGAGCGGCGCGCTCGAACGCCAGCCGCCCGCTGACACGGTCGGCGTGCAGGCAGGTCCAGGCGTAGAGCTTGAAGGCGCCGTCGCCGAGCGTTTCCAGAGCGCGCTGGAACTCCGCCCCGGCGGCGAAGAAGTCGCCGCGGTGTTTCCGACGGTACCCGGCGCTCATGCCGCGCTCCCTTCCGCCTCTGCGATCTCGGCCCGGTCGCGCAGCTTGCGCAGCGACTCGCCGCGCAGTTCGAAGCGGTAGGCGTTATGCACCATCCGGTCCAGGATCGAATCGGCCACGGTCGGGTCGCCGACCAGCTCGTGCCAGCGGTCCGCCGCCAGCTGCGAGGTCAGTACCGTCGAGCGCAGTCGGTAGCGGTCGTCGCACAGATCCAGGAAGTCGCGCCGTTCCAGTTCCGTCATCGGCGCGATCGCGAAGTCGTCGACGACCAGCACGTCCACGCGCGCCAGTTTCGCCAGCAGACGCGTCAGGGCACCCTCTGCCCGGGCCGCCTGCAAGTCCCGGAACAACTGCGGAGCCCGCGTGTATAGCGCGCCGTAGCCGTCGCGGCAGGCCTGTTGCGCCAAGGCGCACGCCAGGTAGGTCTTGCCCACTCCGGTCGGGCCGGTGAGGACCACGTTCTGCTTGCGCCGCACCCAGCCCGACTCGTGCGCCACGCTCATCCAGCGCGCCCGCTGCAGCCCGCGCGGATGCCGGAAATCGATGTCCTCCAGACAGGCCTGCTGCTTCAGCTTCGCCAGCGCCAGCCGCCGGGTCAGCGCCCGGCTCTGCTTCCATGTCCACTGCGATTCGACCAGCAGGGCGAAGCGCTCCTCGAAGGCCAGCTCGGCGGCCCCCGGATCCTCCAGCTGCCGCCGGAACGCTTCCGCCATCCCGTTCAGCCGCATCGCGTACAAATGCTCCAAGGTGGGTTGCACCAGCATGCTCATTCCTCCTCGCCGCCGGCCGAGGCCGGCGCTTCCCCGTAATACGCGCCGCCGCGCACGTTCTGGTGCTCGAGCGGCTGGAAACTCCCGGATCCGTCCTCCAGCGGGGCCTGGTCCGCCCCGCTGTCGAGCATCGCCCGGATGCTGCGGTAACTGACCGTGTTGAAATGCAGCGCCCGTCGCGCCGCCGCTTCCATGCGCGTCTCCCCGACCTGCCGGGACAGCCGGATCAGGCCCAGGCAGCTCCCGTAGCGTTCCTGCGGGTACTCGCTCTCGTCGAGCAGGCGGCTCACCACCTCCGCGATCGCCGGCCCCGTCTGGCCCGCCCATTGCTTCATCCGCTCCGGCGGCCACGCCCCGTGCTCACGATGCGACTTCGGCCGATGCGCCGGCTCGGTCGTCAAGCCTCCCTGCACCGCGCTGCGCCGATGCAGCGCCACCCGCTGGCCTCGGTGCAGCACTTCCACGCAACTCGCTGTCCGGCGCACGTCCACCTGCTGCTGGACCAGCTCGCAGGGCACCGAGTAGCGGTGCCCGTCCAGCGCCACGTGGTAGTCGATGTTCACGCGCACCACCGACCACTCCGCGTACTCGTAGCGCTCCGCCGGCAGCGGCCGCAGCGCCGGCCGGTCCAGTTGCTCGAACAGCTCCCGCCGCGATTCGGGACGCTTCTGGAACGGCTGCCCGTTCAGCTTCTCGCGCCCGGCCCGCAACGCCTCGTTGAGCTCCGCCAGGCTCGTGAAACGCTGGTGCCGCAGTGCCTCCAGCAGGCTCTGTTCGACCAGCTGGACGCATTTTTCCGCCTTGGCCTTGTCTTTCGGGCGATAGCGACGCGCGGGCACGATGGCACACCCGTAGTGACGCGCCATCTCCTTGTAGCTGCGGTTCAGCACCGGCTCGTACCGGCAGGCCTTGGTCACGCCCGACTTCAAGTTGTCGGGGACCAAAACCTCCGGCACGCCTTCCAGATCGTCGAAGGTCCGCACGTGCGCGCCGATCCACGCCTCCAGGTCCTGGCCCCAGCTCGCCTCGGTGTAGAAGTACGAACTCGCCCCCAGCGCCCCCACGAACACGTACGCCTCGCGCTCCGAGCCCGTCTCCCAATCGTCCACCGCCACGGTCTGCCCGGCGTAGTCGACGAACAGCTTCTCCCCCGCCTTGTGCTCCTGGAGCATGACCAGGTCCTGGCGCGTCTTCCACTGCCGGTACAGCTCGCAGAACTGGCTGTAGCTGTACCCGTCCGGATGCACCTCGCGATACTCGTGCCACAGCAACTGCAGCGTCAGGTGCTTGCGCTCCCTCAGCTCCCGCTGCACGCTGGCGAAATCGAGCGCCTCTCGCCGCGCACGCTCCGGCTGCGCGCCCGCCGGGCGGCCGTACAGCCGCTCTTGCAACCTGGCCTCATCCAGCCCGTCTGGCAGCGGCCAGCCCAGTCCGGCGGCCTCCGCCTTCCGCAGCAGCCGGTTCACACTGCCCAGCGACACCCCGCACGACCGCGCGACCTCCCGCTGGGACCGGCCACACTCATGATGCAGCCTCAACACCTCTTCGATCAGATACATGTTCGCGACTCGCCCTCTCGGCATCCGTCAGCTCCTTTCCGGGAAGGAGCTTCCCTGCCTCTTGCGCGGCCGCGTCTCTCCCCCCTGTCATTAGGACGGGAGGCGTTCAAATTCGATCGGAACGACCGTTCAAATTCGATCGGAACGGGCGTTCAAATTCGATCGGAATCGGTGTTCAAAATCAATCGGAATGACCGTTCATTTTCTTTCGGAATCTGCAATTGCTTCCGCTATTCCTTGTGGGTGAACGGAGCGGAGTTCATCAGGCGCGCCAAGCGATACGCGAGGGAGTCCGGCCTGAAATTCCGGTTCGAGAGCGGCAGGGGCAAAGGCAGCCATGGCATGCCGTACCTCGGCGACAAGGCGACCGTGCTCAAGCGGGAGGAGATCAGCAAGGCCCTGCTGCATGCGATGCTCAAGAAGCTCGGAATCGAAAAGGAGGTCTTCTAGGGATGAGATACGCCTATCCGTGTCAGATCTCCTGTCACGAAGGAAACGAGTTCGTGGTGACGTTCCCGGACGTGACGGAAGCGATTACCGGAGCGAATGACCGCGTCGAGGCGCTGGAACTGGCCCGGGATGCGGTGTCGGTAGCCCTGACGATGTACGTTGACCGTCGCATGGCCATTCCGGTTCCGCGTCCGGTTCTGGACGGACAGGAAGTCGTGACGGTCGATCCGGTGACAGCCGCCAAACTGGAACTGTATTCCGCCATGCGGGACCAGGGCATCACCAAGCGCGCGCTCACGAAACGGATGGGACTGTCCGACACGACCGTGGGGCGCCTGGTCGATCCGGACCATCCAACTCGCATCGATCACGTCACCAGGGCGCTTCACTCGATCGGACGGGATCTCGTCATCGAAGGTCGCGCGAAGCCCTCGGCAGCTAGCAGGACATGAATCGCAACGGACCGGGAAAGAGCCACCGCAAGGGGCTGATGCCGATGCAGCTGCTCGCGATCTAAGCGCCATATTTACATGCTGCAAGACCTCTTGCTCCGGAATCGGTCTCCGATCAGCAGATGACCGCTATCCCCCTGAAACCTGTTTCGGGTCAGCGCTCATGGCCGATTACGGCGGTATGCTCTGCTTTGGCGAGCAACTCGAATGACTAGCACGACAAGGGCATCGTCCTGCACTTCGTAAACCACCCGGAAGTCCCTCACGCGAAGCCGCCGCAAGCCACGCAACGCGCCCTTCAAGGGATTCCCGAGCATCGGGTTGTCGGCGAGTCGGTCGATAGCCGCTGCAATCCGTGACCGATCCCGGTTGTTGACCCGCTGCAGTTCCCTGAGAGCGCTTGCCCTAATCTGTATCGAGTAGGTCACGACGAACCTGGTCCCAGTCAAGCACCGGATCGCTCGGATCGCGGAGCCGTTCGATGGCCACGGAAAGGTCGTCGAAGTCCTCTAGGTAGCGCTCGATTGCGTGGCGGACGATTTCGGCACGGCTGCGTCGCAATCGGCTTGCGGCTGCATCCAATTCGTCGACTACCGAATCCGGCAGCCGCGCTGTGATCTGGGCCATAGCATCTCCAATGTCAGGTAATGTCAACGACATTATAATACTTTCCGTGAATCTGGTCGGTTGGGGGCGAAGCGAGGCTGTGGATGCACCATGCTCGGAACATGCCGAATGCCTCGACTTCGCTTGCCAGTCCGCTCAATCGTGGGTGCTCGCCGGGTAGAATCCTCGTACCGAGATGTCACGGCTTGGTCGCCGTACGAACCGACGTGGTTCCCACCGACGGATCGAGCGACACGTCGAGGCACGTCGCAGTTCTCGGAACACCATTGCCTCAGCGAGATACGTGGACTCGGTTCCGTGGCTCTCGGCCACGGATTCCACAAGTTTCCGTCCGCTCGGGCGTGACTCAAGAACAGGCATTGAGCCATCGCGACACGCGCGCAACCGGGAACTGTACGCGGCCGCCCTTGAGCCGCAGGCGGCGGAGGGTCTGCGCTCGTACGCGGACATGATTCCGGACGGGGACGATTTGCAGGCCGTGGAGGAATACGGGTTCTTCCACAGCACGGTGAAGCGGCAGTCGCAGCTGACGGTGTTGGCGTTCAAGGCAGGGGTGGCGGTCAGCGAGGACCTGCGTCTGGGCGGCTTCGATACGCACGACAACCACGATGTGTGGATGGGCTGGCTGTTGGGGAACCTGACGGGCGCGGTGGACTAGCTTTGGGACCACGCCGAGCTGCACGGAGTGGCGGACCGGCTGGTGATGGTGATGGGATTGGATTTCGGGCGGACGAACAAACACAACGCACAGGCGGGGAAGGGCCACTGGCCGATCGGCAGTTTCCTGGTCATGGAGAAGCACCAGACGTGGACGAACTGGGTGGTGGGGGAGGCGGACGAGCTGCTTTGGCGCGCAAGGCGAATGCGGCGACGTTGCAGCGGGACGACACGTCCGGGACGCTGATCCACCCCAAGCACGTCCACAAGGCGCTGCCCAAGTCCCTGGGGATCGGCGACTCGGAGGACAGCTAGCGGTTCCCGTTCAGCAACACCGCGGAACTCCCGCCGTTCTCCTCTTATGTTGGAGAGGTGGCGATGAGAGAGGAGTGGCCGCTGGTGTCTCGGACCCTCTCTCCGCAGTGCCGCAGGTGGCGTAAGCCACCGCTGCGGCCGGACCGTTTACTCCTTGGAGCACGGCTCCGTCGCTTAGCTTGGTCGGCCCGTCGCAACCATTCCTGCGCGTCCTGAACGGAAGCGCGGGTAACGCCCCGAATCGCAAGAGGACAGGAGGACAGGAATGACCGATCCCAACCCCATCGTAGTTGCCGGCATTGATGTGGGCAAGTCGAAACTCGACGCCCACATCCTCGACCGCGACCTCGATCGCCAGTTCAAGAACAACCAGCCCGGCCGCCGCGCTCTGCGCAACTGGCTGCTCAAACACGGCGTTTCCCGCGCCGTCTTCGAACCCACCGGACGCTACCACCGCCACCTCCACCACTGCCTCGCCGACGCCGGCCTCGCAACCGTCCTGGTCAACCCCTTGCGCTCCCGGCGCTTCGCCGAGGCCCTAGGCCAGCTCGCCAAGAACGACCGCGTCGATGCGGCCATGCTCGCTCGCTTCGGCCTCCTTGACGACCTCGAGGCCACCCCGCCCCAGCCGCGCAACCTCCAGCTCCTCAGCGACTTGCTCGCCCTCCGCCGCAAGCTCCTCGAGCAGCTCGGGGCCCTGCGCAAGCTCTGCGCCGAACTCGGCCCCGACATCGTCGGCTGCCCCGCCGCCACACTCGAGGCCCTCCAGGCCGACATCGAGGGCTGCGACCGCCGCATGCGCACGTGCATCGCCGCCGACGCCGCACTCTCCCGCCGCGACGCCATCATCCAGTCGGTTCCCGGCTGCGGCCCTGTCAATGCCGCCTGCCTCTGCGCCGACATGCCCGAGCTCGGCCGCCTCGGCCGCGCCCAGCCCCGCCACCTGCTCTACATGGCAGCCATGGGAGCCATCCGCTGGGAGCCGTCCTCCAAGGCCTGCTACGAACGCCTCCTGGCTCGCGGCAAGCCTCACAAGGTCGCCCTGGTCGCTGTCATGCGCCGTCTGGCCGGCCTGCTCGACACCCGCCTGCGCGAGGACCGCCTCTGGCAGGCCGAACCGCCCGCCCGGGCGTTGGAGGCGGCAGCGTGAGACCGTTCCCCATCGGCTTCCGCCCTTCCGCCCCCGATGCGGCGCCAACGCCCCTCAAGCGCCTACTACCGCCAAGTTTTTTCCTCTACCCCCTCGACAACGAACACGGAAGTATCCATGTGTCAAGTGGAGTTGATTAGGGGATTGGTAGAGCGCTGCGGTATTCACAGGTTTCGGCGGAGCGCGAGGCCTGTTGGGGGTGTCGGCAACCTTGGCCGGGAAGGCTGCGGCAACAAGCAGTCGGGAACCGAAGTGACGGGAGTACCCCAGCCGGCTCCGAGCGGGATGGCGGGCGAGACGCGGCGGGGGCCAGCCCCCGTACCCCCGGAGTTTTTGGAGGCATAGGGGAATCTATCGAAAGTGGGGAGAAGCGAGTGCCAAGCGGGAGCCCGGCACCCGCGGGGGCATCTTTCGATGAGTTCCCGGCCGGGCATTCCTCGGCGGGTTGCTGTCCAGCAGGGCCCGCTTGCGCTTCGCCGACCACCTGGAGCCTAGCAGGCTGCTGCGGGCGGTCCCAGCGGCGACCATTCGCGGTCCTCGCGCAACAGCACGGCGGCCAGCAGCAGCAGCTTGCGCATGACCGCGACCAAGGCCAGCTTGGGTGGCTTGCCGGCTTGGATCAGGCGCTGATAGAAGGCGGCCAGGTCGGGGTTGTTGCCTGTGCCATTCCGCGAGGCCGTCAGGGCCGGCATGTACAGCAGCCGCCGCACGCGGAAGCGTCCGCCCTGGATGAAGCTGTGCCCCTGCCACGTGCCGGACTGGCGCGTGACGGGGGCCAGTCCGGCCAGGCTGCTGAGGGCCTTGGGCGGCAGATCGGCCAGCTCGGGCAGCGTGGCCAGCAGGCCGGCGGCGGTGACGGTGGACACCCCGGGAATCGACTGCAGCAGGAATGCCTTGCGCTGTAGGGCTGCATCGCTGCCCAGTTGGTCGGCCATGGCCCGGTCCAGCGCCTGGATCTGGCCCTCGATCTGCCGCAGGCGGGCCTTGACTTGCCGGCGCAGCAGTGGCAGTCGGTACTGGGCCAGGCGGTTGCGAGCGCCAACACGGTCGCGCACCAAGGCCTCGCGCGCTTGCTGCAAGTCCTGCAGGCTGCGCTGCACCTCCGCTAGCGGGGGGGTGGGGCGCAGTGACATCAGGGCGGCCATGGAAGCCAGCATGGCCGCGTCTACGGGGTCGGTCTTGACGCGGCGTCCGGAGGCCTCGGCGAAGCGTCTGGCCTGCCAGGGGTTGACCCGCGCCGCAGGCAGTCCCTGCTCCAGCAGGGCCTGCTCGAGGTCGTGGTGATAGGGGCCGGAGGCCTCGTAGGCGATGCACTCGACGGCGTCGCCGCTCCAGGCGATCAGCCGGCGGAAGCCCGCCTTGGTGTTGGCGAACTGGGCAGCCTCGCCGTCGGGCAGCCGGTGGGCGTCCAGGCAGGCCTTGGAAACGTCAATGCCGACGGTATGATGAAGGGGCAATTTTCCTTCTCCTTTGCTTGTCATGCGAGCCTCAACGCTCTCGTATCCATCCAGGACGGAGGAAAGGTGGCGGTGACCCAACTTCCGTACGGCGCAAGATCGCCGAGCTAGGTGCGGTCCTGCCGCCGCCCGGCCCCGGACTCCGGAGTCCGGGGCCGGATCCCTGCAGAGGGACCCTTCACAGTCCTATTGTCAACAGACAAGCTAAACGGTGCGCCTTTCCCTGGCTTCGGTTCTGAGTAGCGCCGCAGCCGGTCCGGAATGGAGGCGGAATAATGGTGGTTCACGATGGGTAGGCGGATTTCCGCCCGGAGCGTAAATTGCCGCAAGGCGAGATGCTGGGAATGCGGATCAGGCGACTTGCCACGTCAGTCAGCCAGAGGCCCCGTCAGAAGCCACTCCTCGGAAACGCAAAGTCGTCTGCGAAAACCCCTGGGCGAGACATGACTTGCACAAGTCAAGACCGAAACTTTCGCACCAGTGGTGCTCGCCTGGGCTGACCACCGATAGGCGTCGTTACCGATCGGCGAGCCCTACAATCGCTCCACGGCGAGCCCCTCGACACGCTGGAAGTGCCTTTCGCCAGAGGGCCCCACCAGCACCGCGAATCCCAGATGTAATGCAGTTGCGGCAACAGCTAGATCGTTTGCGGGAATAGGTGCACCGGCGCGACGAAGCTGGGCGAACGCTCGGGCCCATTGGCGAGCGATTTCGGCGTCGAATTCGACGATCGGTACACGCGCAGCGAGGGCGTCGATTCGAGCGCGACGCGCCGCCTCCTGAGTCGCGCTCTTTGCGAGATGCACTCCGACAAGCAGTTCGGCGTAGACAGCAGCTGGCAGCACAGCGCTCTCGTTCACCAGCCGCCCTAGCAGACTGCCCCAGGCTAACTGACCGCCCGATCCATTGCCCTTGCGACGACGCTCGGCAGCTACGAGCGCACTTGTATCGACTACGATTCCCATGGGTTCATCGGCGGTGTGTCGGAGGCGCTGACCGCATCGAGGTCGTCGGCGAACGCGTGATCGTCCGCGGCACCCTCACACCATGCGGTGAGCGCCTCGCCAAGAGTGGCATCGGAAGCCGCGCGGTGGATCGGCACGACTCGCGCCACGGGCTTACCGTTTCGCTCAATGACGAACGAGTCTCGGCGATAGCGCACCCTGGACAGCACATCTCCGAGCCTACGGGCGAGATCGGTAGCTCGAATCGTATATTCCATATTTATGTATTTTACAGAATCATGCATGTTGCGATCATTGGTGCACGCAGACCCGCGCGACCGGTGGCACCAGCTCGGTGACGCGCCTCGATTCCTGGCGACCGTCCTCTTAATCCGAATCGAGAAGGTCAGAGCGAACCGGATCCCAGTTCAACACCGGATCGCTGGAATCGCGGGGACGGTCGGTCGCCGCGGCGAGGTCATCATAGCCTTCGAGGTAGCGCTCGATTGCATGGCGGATGACCTCGGCTCGGCTTCGCCGCAGCTGGCTTGCGGCTGCATCCAATTCAGCAACGACCGAATCCGGGAGCCGCGCAGTGACTTGGATCATGACACCTCCGTGTGACCTAAATGTCACTGACGTCAGCTCGCTCTGCATGATCGAGCCCAGTCAGGAGGGCTCTTCATCCTGCCTGCCGAGCGCCATCCCGCTTGCAAGTCGGCCGATTCTGGACCGGCCTGGATGGAGGCCAGTTAACTTCGGACGCAGCAACAGAATCCCTGCCGGCTCGCTGACGCGCGTCTCCTTTCGTGCCGAGTTCCGATTGGTGCGTCCGGTCGCTCGGAATCTCGTCGATGGCTGAGCGAGAGTGGAACCTCTGGACCGAGGAAGCGATTGGGGCCAATCCGTCAGGCCAGGCAATCGCCGCGAGCTTCAAGACGAGGCGAATCCGTAATTGGGATGGGCATCACCAGAATCGCGAGGCCGTGACCTGAATCCACTTCGATCGCCCCACTCTTCGGCAATCACCGGCCTACGATTGGCGGCGTTCGAAACGGGTTGTCCAAGACTGGCCTGTTCCGGTGCGGACTCGTATGGGTGAAGCACTCCCTCCTCGGTAGGCACCGGTCGTGCACTCGCCCCATCCTGGGACGCATCCGGTCGCGACCTCCGCGATCGCTTGGCAGAACCGGGCCCGTGTGCCAGGCAGCGACACGAGCCGTTTGGGGTTCGACCGCGCAACCCGCTGGAGCGATTCGCCCAACCACGGTATTGACCCGATCGCGCCCCTTCTTCGTGACCGGCAAGGGTAGCGACGCCAGCGGCTGGGCCGCGATCGCCCCTGCTAAGACAACAGGAATCAAGTGCCTCATCGTCGCGCTCTCCCTCTGTGGCTGCTACTTGGCACGGACGTCGACACGCCGGACGACGCCCTCAGCTTTCTTGACGATTCCCCGTGGCCTTCGCGTTTCCTGTGGGTCGGAGTTTCCGCGAGTTAGCCCGCCTATCAGCGTCGCCGGTACGCAAGACAATGCAACCGGAAAGCTTGACCGATCGTCAAAGCACTCGATAGGCTCTGTTGGGGTGGTTGACATCAGGGAAAAGCCGGGAGTACTGCGACTCCGCCTCGCGCGGACGCTCGGCTGGCCCTTGGCAGTGATTCTCGGAGTTTCGATTTGCCAGGCGCAGTTCGGCCTCAGCGAGTTCGAGCGTGAACAGGCCGAAGAGGAGAGCCGCCAGGCTGAGCAAGAGAGGGCTTGGCTGCTCGAGTCGGTGCTGGCAGAGAGACGCGAATCAGCGCACGTCCAGCTGGATAGCGACGCCAGTTCCATTCAATCGCAAGCGATTTGCGCGGCCTTTCTCGGTCTGGACCCCGAGCCTCAAGCGTTTCGGAAGAAAATCTCCGCTCCCTTCGTCGCAAGGTACGCGCCTCCTATGGTCAGGCCTCCTTGGAGAGGCATCGCACCCGATGGAGAGTCGCCGAGCGGCCTCTTCAGCGACTACGTCTCTGAGGCAGTCGTGCAGTCGAAGTGCATCGACTGCCATTTCGAGGGAGGTCCGTCCGGTCACACGCGCCTCGTGCTAACGCCTTCCGACGTGGAGGGTCACGAGGCAACGAATCTTGCCGTGTTCCAGAATTTCCTGGACACCGTAGAGGGCGGCGCCGACCTGATTCTCCACAAGATCCAGGGTGCCGAGGACCATGGCGGAGGCGTTCAGGTGGCGGCCGGGTCGACCGACTTCGCCAACATGGAGCGGTTCCTGCGGGCCCTGGGAGGGGATGTCTCGGGGGGGCTTTCCCCGGACACGCTGTTCGATGGCGTGACGATGGCCCCGCCCTGGAAGATACTGCGCCGTGCGGCGCTGCTGTTCGCCGGCAGGCTCCCGACCCAAGCCGAGTTCAACGCAGTCAGCGACGGGGCGGAATCCAGTCTCCGCCAGGCGATCAAGGGTTTGATGACAGGCCCGGGGTTTCACGATTTCCTGATTCGCGCTGCGAACGACAGGCTACTGACGGACCGGGAGCGCGGGAACGTCATTCCTGTCATGGAAGTGCGGTTCGTCGATCTGACGAATAAGCGCTGGGACCTGGCCACCGATGCTATCGAGAACGGATACGACAGGCCGCGGCGCTATCCGGAGTTCCGATTCCACGAGCGTGCTGTGCAGTATGGCGTGGCGCGGGCTCCGTTGGAACTCATTGCGCACGTCGTCGAGAACGATCTCCCCTACACGGAGATCCTGACAGCGGACTACATCATGGCCAACCCCATGGCTGCGGTCGGTTACGGCGCGACGACGGAGTTTGACAATCCCGGGGACGTGACGGAATTCAAGCCTTCCGAGATTGCCAAGTACTACAGAAGAGACAGCAGCCTGATCGCCGAGGAGGATCCTCAGCGCGGCTGGAGGGTCATCAATCCCGGGAATCTGCTGACCGACTACCCTCACGCCGGGATCCTCAACACAACTGTATTCCTGAAGCGCTACCCGACCACCGCCACCAATCGCAATCGGGCCCGGTCCCGGTGGACTTACTACCACTTCCTAGGTTTCGACATCGAGAAGTCCGCGGACCGCACGCAGGACCCCGATGCCCTCGCAGACACCAACAACCCCACGATGAACAACCCCGCTTGCATCACCTGCCACGATCCGATGGACCCGGTCGCTGGCACCTACCAGAACTACGGGAACGACGGGCTGTTCCGGGACAAGCGCGGTGGAACGGACTCCCTACCCAGGCTTTACAAGTACCCGACGGACGGAACCACGTCGCCGTATCAGCGAGGCGACACTTGGTTCCGCGACATGCGCGATCCCGGCTTTGGTGACTCGACGGCGCCGAGCGCGGACAACAGCCTGCAATGGCTGGCCGAGCAGATCGTCGCGGACGAGAGGTTTGCGAAGGCCGCTGTCCGGTTCTGGTGGCCGGCGGTCATGGGCGTCGACCTCGTCGAACCTCCCTCCGACAGCTCCGATCCGGATTTTGATGCGCTGCTCGCTGCATCGGGATCGCAAACTTTGGAGATCGATGCTCTTGCCACATCATTCCGGGATGGATTCGGCGACGGGGACCCATACATTGCAAGGGACCTGCTAGCTGAGATCGTGCTCTCTCCGTGGTTCCGGGCCGAGTCAATGACTGGGGATGACTCCGTTCGGAAGGCCGCGCTCCGGCATGCAGGCGTCGCCAGGCTGTTGACGCCGGAAGAGCTCGCCGCCAAAACGGAAGCCCTCACCGGGTATGTCTGGGGGCGGCGGTTCCGGAAGCCGTTCGAGCTGGGCGAGCCCAGAAGCAAGCTGCATGACCCGCAGGATTTTAGTGGCTATCAGCTCCTCTACGGCGGGATTGACTCCGACGGGATCACCGAGCGCAGCGGCGACATCACGCCCTTGATGGCCGCCGTTGCCCAGAGCCATGCCGCTGAGGTGAGCTGTCCTATCGTGCGTAGGGAGTTCTATTACTGGCCCGACGAGAGTCGCTTGCTCTTCGACGGAATAACGAAGTTCGACACGCCGTTTTCCGAGACAAGCGGCGAATTCGACATCACGGCGGAGTCATGGGAGACCCGTCAAACAGTCTCCTTGCAAGTCCCGCTCGCCTCAGGCTCAAAGACCGTCAGCCTGGCATTCATAAACAACCTCCGGGGCGGGCAGCAGGACAGTGAAGGAAACCCGCTCGATCGCAACCTGAGCCTGGATCGTGTGGTAGTCCGGGACAGCAGCGGGGCCATCTTGTCCGAACTCGAGCTCGAGACGCTCGACAGGCAAGGATGCGGGCGTCCCCGGGACGGATTCTATTGGATGAGAGCCGATTGCTCGCTGCAGATCGCCCTCGAAGTGGCGTCTGATGGCGTCTACACCGTGGAGGTCGTGGGCCACCAGGACAAGGCCGGCACCGAAGCGGCTCGCCTGGCGATTGCCGTGGAGTCCGAGGACGGCAGTTCTCAAGGCGAGGTGGCGATTCGCGCGAAGCTGGCCGATCTGCACCAAAAGCTCTTCGGCGTAACGGTGGCGGTGGATTCCCCGGATGTCAACGAGGCCTTCGACCTGTTCGTCGAAGTCTGGAATCGCAAGCGCACCTCCGAAGGGCCCGGGTTTTTCCAGACATCACTCACCTGCAACGATGGTGGCGACCACCTTTACTTCGAGGGCCTCGCAGACGATGTGATGCAGTATGGGGAAAACGGCGTGAGCCAGCTCAATTTCGACGTGATCCGAGCGTTTAAGCAAGGCACGGACACGAGCGACCCGCACCACACCGTGCGGACCTGGGTGGTCACTATCGCTTACCTGCTATCCGACTACCGGTATCTGTATTTCTAAAGGGAGGAAGACGATGAACCGCCGTAGCTTCATGAAAGTCATGATGGGCGTCGGTGCCGTTTCGGGATTCCGCGTGCCCCTGGCGAGGGCCGCCGGCTACCACGGCAAGCTGTTCGTGTTCATCCAGGCCGACGGCGGCTGGGACCCCACCAGCTTCTGCGATCCCAAGACGAACGTCGCTGGCGAGCCGGTCATCAACAACTGGGCGACGAGCGGCGAGGTCCGGCAGGCAGGCAACATCCGCTACGCGCCGTTCGCCAGCAACCAGGCGTTCTTCGACAAGTACTACCAGCGAATCCTGGTGGTGAACGGCGTGGATGCGCAGACGAACTCCCACACCGCGGGGGTTGTGCACAACTGGAGCGGGCGGATCTCCGAAGGCTATCCGACGACCACGGCCCTGCTGGCCGCGCACAACGGCAGCGGCCTGTCGATGCCGTACCTGAGCTTCGGCGGGTTCTCGAACACGGCGGGCGTCGCGGTGTTCACGCGCCTGAAAAACCCGGGGGAGATCCGCAACATCGCCAAGCCCGAGCTGGCGGGCGGGGACCCGGACCGGCGGCCGTACTTCAGCGCGGAGGACTGGACGTCGATCACGAGCCATCGCGACACGCGCATGGCACGGCTGGCGGCGGCGCCGAACCTGCTGCCGCGGGACGCCCGGAACCGGGAGCTGTACGCGGCCGCTCTGGAGCCGGACGCGGCGGAGGGGCTTCGCTCGTACGCGGACATGATTCCAGACGCGGACGATCTGCAGGCCGTGGAGGAATACGGGTTCTTCCGCAGCACGCTGAAGCGGCAGGCGCAGCTGACAGTGCTGGCGTTCAAGGCGGGGGTGGCGGTCAGCGCCGACCTGCGCCTGGGCGGCTTCGACACGCACGACAACCACGATGAGGAACAGGGCTGGCTGCTGGGGAACCTGACGGGCGCGGTCGACTACCTGTGGGACTACGCCGAGCTGCAGGGGGTGGCGGACCGGCTGGTGGTCGTGATGGGATCGGACTTCGGGCGGACGAACAAGTACAACGCGGAGGCCGGGAAGGACCACTGGCCGATCGGCAGTTTCATTGTCATGGAGAAGAACCAGACGTGGACGAACCGGGTGGTGGGGGAGACGGACGAGCTGCACTTCGCGCGCAAGGTCAATGCGACGACACTGCAGCGGGACGACACGTCCGGGACGCTGATCCACCCCAAGCATGTCCACAAGGCGCTGCGCAAGTACCTGGGGGTCGCTGACACCGAGGACAGCCAGCGGTTCCCGTTCAGCACCACCGAAGAACTACCGCTGTTTTCCTAAACGGTGCGCCTAGAACTCGCGAGAAGAGAGTTGCTGCATTCGCGGACCGCTATTCCGCGGCAACGGCTCCGAGCAGCGCCGCATCCGGTCCTAAATGGAGACGAAATACTCGTGGTTCACAAGAGAGGGTGTTCGAATTCGTCAGGGCGCACCAGGCCCGCTATCCGATCGCGTGTATGTGCCGCGTGCTGGGCGTCTCCCCCAGCGGCTACTACGCGTGGCGAGGGCGGCCGCCGAGCCGGCGGGCGCAAGAGAACGAGGCGTTGAGCCGTCGGATCGCGGCGATCCACGCGGAGTCGCGGGAGACCTACGGGGCACGGCGAGTGCATGCGGAGCTGGGAGCCGAGGGCGTGGCGGTGTCGCGGCAGCGAGTGGCGCGGCTGATGCGGGCGCTGGGCCAACATGGGGAGGGCACTCGAGAGCCTGGACGGGCTGACGGTGGAAGGGCAGGACGACCGGGAGTCCCTTGCCCCTGGCGATCGTCGCGTCCAGCGATCAGACAGCCCGGAGCTCGACTCTACCGGTCAGTGAGCCCCGAGCGAGGGCGTGGGACCGATAACTAATACCGTGGGCGGGGGACTGCGATCTGCCGCCATGGGAGGAAGGGCCCAAGGGTGGGATTCCATTCAGGCGAGCATCCAGAAACCTTCGAGCCGTTCGTCGGCCTTCACCGGATCCGTCGTGTGGTCTCGTGCAACGAGAGGTAGCAGACGGCTGCCTGGCCAAGGCCCCGGCATCGCCTCCTCCGGCGGCACGGCCACCTCGGCCACTGCGTGGCTAGCGGGTCCGGAGCAGCCAGCACGTCCATGACCGGAAGGCTCCGCTTCCTGCCAGGGCGGACCTGCCTGCTCCTGCTGGCCGGATCCCCCGCGCAGGTTGGCCATTCCCAGACCTTGCCGGAACAGTTCACGGCCGAGAACGTCATGAGCTTCATCGAGGACAACGAGATCGGCAGCACCGCGGAGTTGGTCGAGCCCCTGCCGCCGTTGCACAAGCGCCACGTCGCATTCGTGCTCAAGTCCCAGGCGTTGCATTCGGAACCGGTGTCCCGCGAGCATCCGAGGGTCGTCTCCTGGGGGCCGATGCCCGCTTCACCCTTTCCTGGGCCACGGACCCCGAGGCGACCGATGGTCTCTCGCGGCCCGTTTCGTTCCATGATCCGCTCGCTGACGAAAGATTCGCGCGACCTTCGATGACGAGGTCCCGACCGACCGCGCGGAGTGCCCTGAGGACATGGTCGATGCGGGAATGGCGGTCGGGATCGACCAGTCGTCCTACGACGGTATCGGACAGTCCCATCCGCTTCGCGAGGGCGCGCCTGGTCACGCCCTGGTCCCTCATCGCGGAATACAGTTCCAGCTTGGCCGCCGTCACCGGATCGACCGTCACGACTTCCTGCCCGTCCAGAACAGGACTCGGAACCGGGATGACCCTGCGTTCCTTCACGTATCCGGCCAGCATGACCGACAGAGCGTCCCCGGCCAGTTCCAGCGCCTCGGACCGATCATTCGCCCCGGTGAGCGCCCCCTTGACATCCGGAAAGGACACCACGTACTCGTTTCCCTCGTGGCAGCTGACTTGGCACGGATACGCGTATCGCATGACTAGAACTCTCCTTTCTCGATCCCGAGGTCTTTCAGCATCGCGTGCAGCAGGGACCGGCTGATCTCCGTCCGCTTGACCGTTGTCGACCGTCCGCCAACGTACAGCCTGCCATGGCTGCCCTTCCCCTTGCCCGTCTCGAACCGGAAATCCAGGGCGGCCTTGCGCGCGTAACGCCTTGCCCGTCTCGTGAATTCCTGTCCGTCCAAGACCATAGTCTACCGAATGCAACGACAGAAACCAACACTATTATTTGATTTATCCAGAAAACACGCGGCTCACCGCAATCACATATAGAGACGCAGCTCCATTCGGGCGAGCATCCAGAAGCGTTCGAGCCGTGCGCCCGCCTTGACCGGGCCTGTCTAATGGCCTCGTGCAACGAGACGTGGGGTACGGCTGTCCAGCCAAGGCCCGGGCATCGCCTTCTCGGGCGGGACGGCCTCCTCGGCTTCGGTCACGGTCGAGGACGACGACACGGCAACGGTGACGATCACCTCGGTCTCGCGCGACGCGACGCTGGCCAGCCTGAGCCTGTCCGGCGTCGACATCGGCACGTTCTCCGGCGCGGTGACGTCGTACACGGCGAGCGTCGCGAACTCGGTCACGGCGACCACGGTGACAGCGACGGCGAGCCACTCCGGGGCGCGCGTGTCGATCGATCCGGGCGCGGAGGTGAGCCTGGCGGAAGGGGAGAACCGGATCGCGGTGACGGTGACGGCCGCGGACGGGGAGACGACGAAGACCTACACGGTGACGGTGACGCGGCTGGGCCTGGGCAAGGGGTCCGGGGAGGCGGTGAGCGCGGGCGAGCTGGCGGGGCTGGTGCGGCTGCGGGCGCTGCGGCTGGACGGGAACCGCCTGGCGGGGCTGCACCCGCTCGCGGGACTCCAGGGGCTTGCGGATCTCGGTCTCGCCGGGACCGCCGTCGGGGACCTGGGACCGCTGGCCGGGCTGGACGGCTTGCGCCGCCTGGACCTGCGGGGCAGTTCGACGGAGGACTTGCGAGCCCTGGGAGGGCTTCCCTCTCTGGTCTGGGTCCACGTCGGCGGGAGCCGCATCGAGGACCTGACTGCACTCGAGAGCCTGGACGGGTTGACGGTGGAAGGGCAGGAGGACCTGGAGTCCCTTGCCCCTGGCGAACGTCGCGTCCAGCGATCAGACGGTCCGGAGCCTGGCACCGCTGGTCGGTGAGCCTCGAGCGAGGGCGTGGGACCGATAACTAATACTGTGGGCGGGGGAGTGCGATCTGCCGCCCCGGCTACCGCGGGCCAGGCGCAGGTGTCTGGTGCCAGTCCGGACCTGCCGGGCATACGAGTGCCGGGACTACGACGCGTGCCTGGCGGTGAAGAGGTGTCCTTGGGGGGAGCTGGATCTCTGCTCGGTCTATGCCATGCGCGACGCGCGCGAGGTCGTCTTCTGGGCGGCTGACGGGTCCCGGGCGGATCCTGCGGGCTCGAGGCGCTGTCGCATAATCGCGACCGCACAGCCTGAGGCCTGCGGCATCCACATGCGGTGAAGCGGGTGCCCGGGCTCGGCCGAAGGCACAACGTCCGGGGTGCGAAGGCCTTCGCTCCGGAGCTCTTTCTGCTGCGTACCAGCCTTTTCTTTGGCCGGGGCTAGTGTATCTACCCGTAAATTCGTGTGGTATAATCGGCGTGCTTCCTAGGGAGGGGAGCCGCTATGCCACGAGGACGCCAACTGGCACCCCTGATCCTCGACGAGGAGACCCGCGAGCAACTGCTGGGCCTCTCGAAGTCGACGACTCTGCCGCACAGCGTGGTGCTGCGGGCGAGGATGATCCTGGCCAGCGCCGAGGGCCTCACCAACACCGAGGCGGCCCGGCGGGTCGGCGCCTCGTCGCAAGCGGTGGGCAAGTGGCGGCGCCGCTTCCTGGAAAGCGGTTTGAGCGGATTGCACGACGAGCTCCGCCCGGGGCGGCCGCGCACCTACGACGACGACAAGGTCGCCGCGCTGATCAACCGCGCCCTCCAGGACAAGCCGGAGGGCGCCACCCACTGGAGCGCGCGCACGCTAGGCCAGACCGAGGGCGTGTCCCGCAGCACGGTGCAGCGCTGGCTCCAGCTGTTCGGGGTCAAGCCGCACCTGAGGAAGACGTTCAAGCTGTCCAGCGACCCGTTTTTCATTGAAAAGGTGCGGGATATCGTCGGACTGTACTTGAATCCGCCGGAGCACGCGGTCGTACTGTGTGTCGACGAGAAGTCGCAGGTGCAGGCGCTGGACCGCACCCAGCGGTCGCTGCCGCTCGGCCTGGGCTATGTCGAAGGCTTCACCCACGACTACATTCGCCACGGCACGACCACGCTCTTCGCCGCGCTCGATGTGGCCACTGGCAAGGTGCTGGCACGCTGCGCGAAGCGTCACCGGCACCAGGAATTCCTGACCTTCCTGCGGCTGATCGACAAGGAGGTGCCGCCGGGCCTCGATATCCACCTGATCGCCGACAACTATGCGACGCACAAGCATGCCAAGGTCAAGGCCTGGCTGGTGGCCCGACCGCGCTACCACCTACACTTCACGCCGACCTACTCGTCTTGGCTGAACCAAGTCGAGCGCTGGTTCGGACTGATCAGCCAGCAGGCCATCCGGCGCGGGACGTTCACCAGCGTGACCGATCTGATCCGGCGCATCCACGAGTTCACCAAAGCCCACAACGCGGCCGCGAAGCCCTTCGTCTGGGTCGCTACGGCGCAGTCGATCATCGACAAGATCGAGCGCTTATCCACACGTATTTCCGGGCAAGCACACTAGTCTCCCGCCGGCTCGGCCACCTCGGACGGGCGGAACAGTCCCTCGATCAGGCCCTCGAGGCGGGCCACTCGCCGTTCCAGCCTGCCCACGCGCTCGCCCAGCGCCCGCAGCTCCGCCCCGAAAGCATCCAGCCGCTTGTCCGTCCGGGATTGCAGCGCGAGCATCAGCCCGCCGAGGGCAATGCCCACGCTCAGGATGCCGATCAGCTCCGCGCTCACGCTCCTAGCCTAGCAGTCGCGAAATCGCGAAGTCGACAAGTCAACAACAAACCTCGAAGCATGGAGTTGTCGGTATGTACACGCTGACGCTGATCGCGCAGAAGGGCGGCACCGGCAAGACGACGCTGGCCATCAACCTGTCGGTTGCCTCGGAGGCGGCCGGCTGGCTGCCGGCTTCGGTGGATCTGGACCCGCAGGCCAGCGGCGCCGGCTGGCGCGACCACCGGGGGGCAGCACGCACGGACGCGTTCGACTTCTTCCACATGGACGCGCTCTCAGCCGCCGTCCCCATGAAGGTCGAGTTCGACTTGCAACTCACACTGATGGCCAGCGCGCCGTATCGCCTGCTGGGCGTGCGCGTCGGCAACGGCTTCGAGATCGCCAAGGCCCGCACCCTCTTCCGCAAGCTCGTGCACATCAGTGCCAGCATTGAGATCACGGCCTCGGAGATCGTCGTCAGCCTCGGACGACGAGCCAACAACCCCCTGCTGCTAGCCGCCGGCTTCGCCGATCTGCGACAAATGCAGATTCCGGTGAATTTGAACGCCTGTTCCGAAGGAAAATGAACACCGTTCCGGTTTAATCTGAACGGTCGTTCCGGTTCAAATTGAACACCTCGGAGCGAAGCGACGCTACCGTGCTCAGGATGCCTGTCCCATGGCGCCTCCGTCAAGGGGATTCCCGGCAGACCGGGAAGGAGTGTTCATCATCATCCGTTCTCTCCTCGCAGTTGTTGTGGGCTCTGGAGGCACTCGACACCCGCTCCTGCCTGTCCCAAATTCGGTCGGGCACGGCCTGATGCGGGTTCGGCTTGGCGCTGCCAGTAGTCCTCGCAGCGGCCGAGGTTGAACTCCAGGTGCCGCCAGTAGGAGTCCGGGAAGCGGTCGCGTTGGACCTCGCGGAGCACGGGCTCGAAATAGCGCAGGGAGCGGACGGGCTGCCCGTCGGCGCGGTCCAGCAGCGACATCGACTTGCGCACGCAGCCCAGCAGGATGGCGTGCCGGACCGTGGTCAGCGGCACGCCGGCCGCATGCCAGTCGCGGGCCAGGCGCTCGTCGGCCGGGCCGAACGCGGCCTGCACGCAGGCCGGACCGAGGAAGGCTGCGCGCACGGTCTCGAGATAGGCCGCGACGTCGGCCTCCGGGCTGGCGGGCGCGTGCGAGCCGGTCGCCTGGTACGGCCAGTACGCGGCCCGTACGGCCAGCACCGAGCCGCGGTGCTGGTTGGGAGCGGTCTCGAGGTCGCAGACGCCGGCCCGGACCAGTTCGCGCAGGTGGCGCCCGAGGGCGCTCCGGCTCCGGCCCAGCCGCTGCGCCAGAGCGGCGCGCTCGAACGCCAGCCGCCCGCTGACACGGTCGGCGTGCAGGCAGGTCCAGGCGTAGAGCTTGAAGGCGCCGTCGCCGAGCGTTTCCAGAGCGCGCTGGAACTCCGCCCCGGCGGCGAAGAAGTCGCCGCGGTGTTTCCGACGGTACCCGGCGCTCATGCCGCGCTCCCTTCCGCCTCTGCGATCTCGGCCCGGTCGCGCAGCTTGCGCAGCGACTCGCCGCGCAGTTCGAAGCGGTAGGCGTTATGCACCATCCGGTCCAGGATCGAATCGGCCACGGTCGGGTCGCCGACCAGCTCGTGCCAGCGGTCCGCCGCCAGCTGCGAGGTCAGTACCGTCGAGCGCAGTCGGTAGCGGTCGTCGCACAGATCCAGGAAGTCGCGCCGTTCCAGTTCCGTCATCGGCGCGATCGCGAAGTCGTCGACGACCAGCACGTCCACGCGCGCCAGTTTCGCCAGCAGACGCGTCAGGGCACCCTCTGCCCGGGCCGCCTGCAAGTCCCGGAACAACTGCGGAGCCCGCGTGTATAGCGCGCCGTAGCCGTCGCGGCAGGCCTGTTGCGCCAAGGCGCACGCCAGGTAGGTCTTGCCCACTCCGGTCGGGCCGGTGAGGACCACGTTCTGCTTGCGCCGCACCCAGCCCGACTCGTGCGCCACGCTCATCCAGCGCGCCCGCTGCAGCCCGCGCGGATGCCGGAAATCGATGTCCTCCAGACAGGCCTGCTGCTTCAGCTTCGCCAGCGCCAGCCGCCGGGTCAGCGCCCGGCTCTGCTTCCATGTCCACTGCGATTCGACCAGCAGGGCGAAGCGCTCCTCGAAGGCCAGCTCGGCGGCCCCCGGATCCTCCAGCTGCCGCCGGAACGCTTCCGCCATCCCGTTCAGCCGCATCGCGTACAAATGCTCCAAGGTGGGTTGCACCAGCATGCTCATTCCTCCTCGCCGCCGGCCGAGGCCGGCGCTTCCCCGTAATACGCGCCGCCGCGCACGTTCTGGTGCTCGAGCGGCTGGAAACTCCCGGATCCGTCCTCCAGCGGGGCCTGGTCCGCCCCGCTGTCGAGCATCGCCCGGATGCTGCGGTAACTGACCGTGTTGAAATGCAGCGCCCGTCGCGCCGCCGCTTCCATGCGCGTCTCCCCGACCTGCCGGGACAGCCGGATCAGGCCCAGGCAGCTCCCGTAGCGTTCCTGCGGGTACTCGCTCTCGTCGAGCAGGCGGCTCACCACCTCCGCGATCGCCGGCCCCGTCTGGCCCGCCCATTGCTTCATCCGCTCCGGCGGCCACGCCCCGTGCTCACGATGCGACTTCGGCCGATGCGCCGGCTCGGTCGTCAAGCCTCCCTGCACCGCGCTGCGCCGATGCAGCGCCACCCGCTGGCCTCGGTGCAGCACTTCCACGCAACTCGCTGTCCGGCGCACGTCCACCTGCTGCTGGACCAGCTCGCAGGGCACCGAGTAGCGGTGCCCGTCCAGCGCCACGTGGTAGTCGATGTTCACGCGCACCACCGACCACTCCGCGTACTCGTAGCGCTCCGCCGGCAGCGGCCGCAGCGCCGGCCGGTCCAGTTGCTCGAACAGCTCCCGCCGCGATTCGGGACGCTTCTGGAACGGCTGCCCGTTCAGCTTCTCGCGCCCGGCCCGCAACGCCTCGTTGAGCTCCGCCAGGCTCGTGAAACGCTGGTGCCGCAGTGCCTCCAGCAGGCTCTGTTCGACCAGCTGGACGCATTTTTCCGCCTTGGCCTTGTCTTTCGGGCGATAGCGACGCGCGGGCACGATGGCACACCCGTAGTGACGCGCCATCTCCTTGTAGCTGCGGTTCAGCACCGGCTCGTACCGGCAGGCCTTGGTCACGCCCGACTTCAAGTTGTCGGGGACCAAAACCTCCGGCACGCCTTCCAGATCGTCGAAGGTCCGCACGTGCGCGCCGATCCACGCCTCCAGGTCCTGGCCCCAGCTCGCCTCGGTGTAGAAGTACGAACTCGCCCCCAGCGCCCCCACGAACACGTACGCCTCGCGCTCCGAGCCCGTCTCCCAATCGTCCACCGCCACGGTCTGCCCGGCGTAGTCGACGAACAGCTTCTCCCCCGCCTTGTGCTCCTGGAGCATGACCAGGTCCTGGCGCGTCTTCCACTGCCGGTACAGCTCGCAGAACTGGCTGTAGCTGTACCCGTCCGGATGCACCTCGCGATACTCGTGCCACAGCAACTGCAGCGTCAGGTGCTTGCGCTCCCTCAGCTCCCGCTGCACGCTGGCGAAATCGAGCGCCTCTCGCCGCGCACGCTCCGGCTGCGCGCCCGCCGGGCGGCCGTACAGCCGCTCTTGCAACCTGGCCTCATCCAGCCCGTCTGGCAGCGGCCAGCCCAGTCCGGCGGCCTCCGCCTTCCGCAGCAGCCGGTTCACACTGCCCAGCGACACCCCGCACGACCGCGCGACCTCCCGCTGGGACCGGCCACACTCATGATGCAGCCTCAACACCTCTTCGATCAGATACATGTTCGCGACTCGCCCTCTCGGCATCCGTCAGCTCCTTTCCGGGAAGGAGCTTCCCTGCCTCTTGCGCGGCCGCGTCTCTCCCCCCTGTCATTAGGACGGGAGGCGTTCAAATTCGATCGGAACGACCGTTCAAATTCGATCGGAACGGGCGTTCAAATTCGATCGGAATCGGTGTTCAAAATCAATCGGAATGACCGTTCATTTTCTTTCGGAATCTGCAACAAACCCTGCCCTGGCTCGACAACCGCGCCCTCCGACTGCGCTTCTTCTGAACTCAGGTCGGCCACATTATTCCCGGCCGTTGGAAATCGAGGCTAGCAGACTGCCCCACGCTAACTGACCGCCCGATCCATTGCCCCTACGACGGCGCTCGGCAGCCACGGTTGCGCTTGTGTCGACTACGATTCCCATGGGTTCATCGGCGGTGCGTCGGAGGCATTGACCGCATCGAGGTCGTCGGCGAACGCGTGATCGTCCGCGACACCCTCACACCATGCGGTGAGCGCCTTCCCAAGAGTGGCATCGGAAGCTGTACGGTCGACCGGCACGGTTTCGCCCAATCAGGCTGGCGACACCTGCTTCCGCGACATGCGCGTGCCGGGTTTCAACGGCGAGACAGCGCCCATCTCGGATAACAGCCTGCAGTGTCTCGCGGAACAGATCGTTACGGACGAGAGGTTCGCGAAGGCCGCCGTGAGATTCTGGTGGCCTGCCGTCATGGGAGTGGAATTGACCGAAGCCCCGGGAGAAAGCACCGATGCCGGGTTCGATGCGTTGCGGCTGGCCGCCGCCGCTCAGAACCTGGAATTGGAAGCGCTCGCCGTAGCGTTTTGGGAGGGCATCGAGGGCCGCGACCCCGACAACGCCAAGGACCTGCTTGTCGAATTCGCGCTGTCGCCGTGGTTCCGGGCCGAGTCGGTGACAGGAGACGACGAGACTCGCGAGGCTGCGCTGCGCGAGGCAGGCGTTGCACGGCCGTTGACACCCGAAGAGCTCGTCTCGAAGACGGACGCCATCACAGGTTATGTCTGGGGCCGGAGGTTCCAGAGCCCCTTCGGCCTTGGAGAGGAAGGGATGAGGCTGCACAATCCTCAGGGGTTCAGCGGCTACCAGCTTCTCTACGGAGGGATCGATTCGGACGGGATCATCGAACGCACCGGCGACATGACGCCCCTGATGGCCGCGGTCGCCCAGAGCCATGCCGCGGAGGTGAGCTGTCCTATCGTCCGTCGCGAATTCTACTACTGGCCAGACGGGAACCGACTGCTGTTTGATGGAATCAGCAAGTTCGACACGCCCTGCTCCGAGTCCAGCCGTGAGTTTGACGTGAGTGCTGAGTCATGGGAAACCAGGCAGACCGTTGCGATGGCCGTCGCTCTCGGCGCGGGCCCCAAGACGATCCGCCTTGCGTTCACCAATAACCGTGTGCAAGACACCCAGGAAACGGGCACGGGACGGCTGGATCGCAACCTCAGCCTGGATCGCTTGGTGGTGCGAAACCGTACCGGCACGGCCGCCCAGGTCGAACTGGATGCAGATTCCGGTGAATTTGAACGCCTGTTCCGAAGGAAAATGAACACCGTTCCGGTTTAATCTGAACGGTCGTTCCGGTTCAAATTGAACACCTCGGAGCGAAGCGACGCTACCGTGCTCAGGATGCCTGTCCCATGGCGCCTCCGTCAAGGGGATTCCCGGCAGACCGGGAAGGAGTGTTCATCATCATCCGTTCTCTCCTCGCAGTTGTTGTGGGCTCTGGAGGCACTCGACACCCGCTCCTGCCTGTCCCAAATTCGGTCGGGCACGGCCTGATGCGGGTTCGGCTTGGCGCTGCCAGTAGTCCTCGCAGCGGCCGAGGTTGAACTCCAGGTGCCGCCAGTAGGAGTCCGGGAAGCGGTCGCGTTGGACCTCGCGGAGCACGGGCTCGAAATAGCGCAGGGAGCGGACGGGCTGCCCGTCGGCGCGGTCCAGCAGCGACATC
>CBDBHC010000002.1:0-4092248 GCA_965205445.1 Bryobacterales bacterium
CATTCCTCCTCGCCGCCGGCCGAGGCCGGCGCTTCCCCGTAATACGCGCCGCCGCGCACGTTCTGGTGCTCGAGCGGCTGGAAACTCCCGGATCCGTCCTCCAGCGGGGCCTGGTCCGCCCCGCTGTCGAGCATCGCCCGGATGCTGCGGTAACTGACCGTGTTGAAATGCAGCGCCCGTCGCGCCGCCGCTTCCATGCGCGTCTCCCCGACCTGCCGGGACAGCCGGATCAGGCCCAGGCAGCTCCCGTAGCGTTCCTGCGGGTACTCGCTCTCGTCGAGCAGGCGGCTCACCACCTCCGCGATCGCCGGCCCCGTCTGGCCCGCCCATTGCTTCATCCGCTCCGGCGGCCACGCCCCGTGCTCACGATGCGACTTCGGCCGATGCGCCGGCTCGGTCGTCAAGCCTCCCTGCACCGCGCTGCGCCGATGCAGCGCCACCCGCTGGCCTCGGTGCAGCACTTCCACGCAACTCGCTGTCCGGCGCACGTCCACCTGCTGCTGGACCAGCTCGCAGGGCACCGAGTAGCGGTGCCCGTCCAGCGCCACGTGGTAGTCGATGTTCACGCGCACCACCGACCACTCCGCGTACTCGTAGCGCTCCGCCGGCAGCGGCCGCAGCGCCGGCCGGTCCAGTTGCTCGAACAGCTCCCGCCGCGATTCGGGACGCTTCTGGAACGGCTGCCCGTTCAGCTTCTCGCGCCCGGCCCGCAACGCCTCGTTGAGCTCCGCCAGGCTCGTGAAACGCTGGTGCCGCAGTGCCTCCAGCAGGCTCTGTTCGACCAGCTGGACGCATTTTTCCGCCTTGGCCTTGTCTTTCGGGCGATAGCGACGCGCGGGCACGATGGCACACCCGTAGTGACGCGCCATCTCCTTGTAGCTGCGGTTCAGCACCGGCTCGTACCGGCAGGCCTTGGTCACGCCCGACTTCAAGTTGTCGGGGACCAAAACCTCCGGCACGCCTTCCAGATCGTCGAAGGTCCGCACGTGCGCGCCGATCCACGCCTCCAGGTCCTGGCCCCAGCTCGCCTCGGTGTAGAAGTACGAACTCGCCCCCAGCGCCCCCACGAACACGTACGCCTCGCGCTCCGAGCCCGTCTCCCAATCGTCCACCGCCACGGTCTGCCCGGCGTAGTCGACGAACAGCTTCTCCCCCGCCTTGTGCTCCTGGAGCATGACCAGGTCCTGGCGCGTCTTCCACTGCCGGTACAGCTCGCAGAACTGGCTGTAGCTGTACCCGTCCGGATGCACCTCGCGATACTCGTGCCACAGCAACTGCAGCGTCAGGTGCTTGCGCTCCCTCAGCTCCCGCTGCACGCTGGCGAAATCGAGCGCCTCTCGCCGCGCACGCTCCGGCTGCGCGCCCGCCGGGCGGCCGTACAGCCGCTCTTGCAACCTGGCCTCATCCAGCCCGTCTGGCAGCGGCCAGCCCAGTCCGGCGGCCTCCGCCTTCCGCAGCAGCCGGTTCACACTGCCCAGCGACACCCCGCACGACCGCGCGACCTCCCGCTGGGACCGGCCACACTCATGATGCAGCCTCAACACCTCTTCGATCAGATACATGTTCGCGACTCGCCCTCTCGGCATCCGTCAGCTCCTTTCCGGGAAGGAGCTTCCCTGCCTCTTGCGCGGCCGCGTCTCTCCCCCCTGTCATTAGGACGGGAGGCGTTCAAATTCGATCGGAACGACCGTTCAAATTCGATCGGAACGGGCGTTCAAATTCGATCGGAATCGGTGTTCAAAATCAATCGGAATGACCGTTCATTTTCTTTCGGAATCTGCAACAAACCCTGCCCTGGCTCGACAACCGCGCCCTCCGACTGCGCTTCTTCTGAACTCAGGTCGGCCACATTATTCCCGGCCGTTGGAAATCGAGGCTAGCAGACTGCCCCACGCTAACTGACCGCCCGATCCATTGCCCCTACGACGGCGCTCGGCAGCCACGGTTGCGCTTGTGTCGACTACGATTCCCATGGGTTCATCGGCGGTGCGTCGGAGGCATTGACCGCATCGAGGTCGTCGGCGAACGCGTGATCGTCCGCGACACCCTCACACCATGCGGTGAGCGCCTTCCCAAGAGTGGCATCGGAAGCTGTACGGTCGACCGGCACGGTTTCGCCCAATCAGGCTGGCGACACCTGCTTCCGCGACATGCGCGTGCCGGGTTTCAACGGCGAGACAGCGCCCATCTCGGATAACAGCCTGCAGTGTCTCGCGGAACAGATCGTTACGGACGAGAGGTTCGCGAAGGCCGCCGTGAGATTCTGGTGGCCTGCCGTCATGGGAGTGGAATTGACCGAAGCCCCGGGAGAAAGCACCGATGCCGGGTTCGATGCGTTGCGGCTGGCCGCCGCCGCTCAGAACCTGGAATTGGAAGCGCTCGCCGTAGCGTTTTGGGAGGGCATCGAGGGCCGCGACCCCGACAACGCCAAGGACCTGCTTGTCGAATTCGCGCTGTCGCCGTGGTTCCGGGCCGAGTCGGTGACAGGAGACGACGAGACTCGCGAGGCTGCGCTGCGCGAGGCAGGCGTTGCACGGCCGTTGACACCCGAAGAGCTCGTCTCGAAGACGGACGCCATCACAGGTTATGTCTGGGGCCGGAGGTTCCAGAGCCCCTTCGGCCTTGGAGAGGAAGGGATGAGGCTGCACAATCCTCAGGGGTTCAGCGGCTACCAGCTTCTCTACGGAGGGATCGATTCGGACGGGATCATCGAACGCACCGGCGACATGACGCCCCTGATGGCCGCGGTCGCCCAGAGCCATGCCGCGGAGGTGAGCTGTCCTATCGTCCGTCGCGAATTCTACTACTGGCCAGACGGGAACCGACTGCTGTTTGATGGAATCAGCAAGTTCGACACGCCCTGCTCCGAGTCCAGCCGTGAGTTTGACGTGAGTGCTGAGTCATGGGAAACCAGGCAGACCGTTGCGATGGCCGTCGCTCTCGGCGCGGGCCCCAAGACGATCCGCCTTGCGTTCACCAATAACCGTGTGCAAGACACCCAGGAAACGGGCACGGGACGGCTGGATCGCAACCTCAGCCTGGATCGCTTGGTGGTGCGAAACCGTACCGGCACGGCCGCCCAGGTCGAACTGGATGCAGATTCCGGTGAATTTGAACGCCTGTTCCGAAGGAAAATGAACACCGTTCCGGTTTAATCTGAACGGTCGTTCCGGTTCAAATTGAACACCTCGGAGCGAAGCGACGCTACCGTGCTCAGGATGCCTGTCCCATGGCGCCTCCGTCAAGGGGATTCCCGGCAGACCGGGAAGGAGTGTTCATCATCATCCGTTCTCTCCTCGCAGTTGTTGTGGGCTCTGGAGGCACTCGACACCCGCTCCTGCCTGTCCCAAATTCGGTCGGGCACGGCCTGATGCGGGTTCGGCTTGGCGCTGCCAGTAGTCCTCGCAGCGGCCGAGGTTGAACTCCAGGTGCCGCCAGTAGGAGTCCGGGAAGCGGTCGCGTTGGACCTCGCGGAGCACGGGCTCGAAATAGCGCAGGGAGCGGACGGGCTGCCCGTCGGCGCGGTCCAGCAGCGACATCGACTTGCGCACGCAGCCCAGCAGGATGGCGTGCCGGACCGTGGTCAGCGGCACGCCGGCCGCATGCCAGTCGCGGGCCAGGCGCTCGTCGGCCGGGCCGAACGCGGCCTGCACGCAGGCCGGACCGAGGAAGGCTGCGCGCACGGTCTCGAGATAGGCCGCGACGTCGGCCTCCGGGCTGGCGGGCGCGTGCGAGCCGGTCGCCTGGTACGGCCAGTACGCGGCCCGTACGGCCAGCACCGAGCCGCGGTGCTGGTTGGGAGCGGTCTCGAGGTCGCAGACGCCGGCCCGGACCAGTTCGCGCAGGTGGCGCCCGAGGGCGCTCCGGCTCCGGCCCAGCCGCTGCGCCAGAGCGGCGCGCTCGAACGCCAGCCGCCCGCTGACACGGTCGGCGTGCAGGCAGGTCCAGGCGTAGAGCTTGAAGGCGCCGTCGCCGAGCGTTTCCAGAGCGCGCTGGAACTCCGCCCCGGCGGCGAAGAAGTCGCCGCGGTGTTTCCGACGGTACCCGGCGCTCATGCCGCGCTCCCTTCCGCCTCTGCGATCTCGGCCCGGTCGCGCAGCTTGCGCAGCGACTCGCCGCGCAGTTCGAAGCGGTAGGCGTTATGCACCATCCGGTCCAGGATCGAATCGGCCACGGTCGGGTCGCCGACCAGCTCGTGCCAGCGGTCCGCCGCCAGCTGCGAGGTCAGTACCGTCGAGCGCAGTCGGTAGCGGTCGTCGCACAGATCCAGGAAGTCGCGCCGTTCCAGTTCCGTCATCGGCGCGATCGCGAAGTCGTCGACGACCAGCACGTCCACGCGCGCCAGTTTCGCCAGCAGACGCGTCAGGGCACCCTCTGCCCGGGCCGCCTGCAAGTCCCGGAACAACTGCGGAGCCCGCGTGTATAGCGCGCCGTAGCCGTCGCGGCAGGCCTGTTGCGCCAAGGCGCACGCCAGGTAGGTCTTGCCCACTCCGGTCGGGCCGGTGAGGACCACGTTCTGCTTGCGCCGCACCCAGCCCGACTCGTGCGCCACGCTCATCCAGCGCGCCCGCTGCAGCCCGCGCGGATGCCGGAAATCGATGTCCTCCAGACAGGCCTGCTGCTTCAGCTTCGCCAGCGCCAGCCGCCGGGTCAGCGCCCGGCTCTGCTTCCATGTCCACTGCGATTCGACCAGCAGGGCGAAGCGCTCCTCGAAGGCCAGCTCGGCGGCCCCCGGATCCTCCAGCTGCCGCCGGAACGCTTCCGCCATCCCGTTCAGCCGCATCGCGTACAAATGCTCCAAGGTGGGTTGCACCAGCATGCTCATTCCTCCTCGCCGCCGGCCGAGGCCGGCGCTTCCCCGTAATACGCGCCGCCGCGCACGTTCTGGTGCTCGAGCGGCTGGAAACTCCCGGATCCGTCCTCCAGCGGGGCCTGGTCCGCCCCGCTGTCGAGCATCGCCCGGATGCTGCGGTAACTGACCGTGTTGAAATGCAGCGCCCGTCGCGCCGCCGCTTCCATGCGCGTCTCCCCGACCTGCCGGGACAGCCGGATCAGGCCCAGGCAGCTCCCGTAGCGTTCCTGCGGGTACTCGCTCTCGTCGAGCAGGCGGCTCACCACCTCCGCGATCGCCGGCCCCGTCTGGCCCGCCCATTGCTTCATCCGCTCCGGCGGCCACGCCCCGTGCTCACGATGCGACTTCGGCCGATGCGCCGGCTCGGTCGTCAAGCCTCCCTGCACCGCGCTGCGCCGATGCAGCGCCACCCGCTGGCCTCGGTGCAGCACTTCCACGCAACTCGCTGTCCGGCGCACGTCCACCTGCTGCTGGACCAGCTCGCAGGGCACCGAGTAGCGGTGCCCGTCCAGCGCCACGTGGTAGTCGATGTTCACGCGCACCACCGACCACTCCGCGTACTCGTAGCGCTCCGCCGGCAGCGGCCGCAGCGCCGGCCGGTCCAGTTGCTCGAACAGCTCCCGCCGCGATTCGGGACGCTTCTGGAACGGCTGCCCGTTCAGCTTCTCGCGCCCGGCCCGCAACGCCTCGTTGAGCTCCGCCAGGCTCGTGAAACGCTGGTGCCGCAGTGCCTCCAGCAGGCTCTGTTCGACCAGCTGGACGCATTTTTCCGCCTTGGCCTTGTCTTTCGGGCGATAGCGACGCGCGGGCACGATGGCACACCCGTAGTGACGCGCCATCTCCTTGTAGCTGCGGTTCAGCACCGGCTCGTACCGGCAGGCCTTGGTCACGCCCGACTTCAAGTTGTCGGGGACCAAAACCTCCGGCACGCCTTCCAGATCGTCGAAGGTCCGCACGTGCGCGCCGATCCACGCCTCCAGGTCCTGGCCCCAGCTCGCCTCGGTGTAGAAGTACGAACTCGCCCCCAGCGCCCCCACGAACACGTACGCCTCGCGCTCCGAGCCCGTCTCCCAATCGTCCACCGCCACGGTCTGCCCGGCGTAGTCGACGAACAGCTTCTCCCCCGCCTTGTGCTCCTGGAGCATGACCAGGTCCTGGCGCGTCTTCCACTGCCGGTACAGCTCGCAGAACTGGCTGTAGCTGTACCCGTCCGGATGCACCTCGCGATACTCGTGCCACAGCAACTGCAGCGTCAGGTGCTTGCGCTCCCTCAGCTCCCGCTGCACGCTGGCGAAATCGAGCGCCTCTCGCCGCGCACGCTCCGGCTGCGCGCCCGCCGGGCGGCCGTACAGCCGCTCTTGCAACCTGGCCTCATCCAGCCCGTCTGGCAGCGGCCAGCCCAGTCCGGCGGCCTCCGCCTTCCGCAGCAGCCGGTTCACACTGCCCAGCGACACCCCGCACGACCGCGCGACCTCCCGCTGGGACCGGCCACACTCATGATGCAGCCTCAACACCTCTTCGATCAGATACATGTTCGCGACTCGCCCTCTCGGCATCCGTCAGCTCCTTTCCGGGAAGGAGCTTCCCTGCCTCTTGCGCGGCCGCGTCTCTCCCCCCTGTCATTAGGACGGGAGGCGTTCAAATTCGATCGGAACGACCGTTCAAATTCGATCGGAACGGGCGTTCAAATTCGATCGGAATCGGTGTTCAAAATCAATCGGAATGACCGTTCATTTTCTTTCGGAATCTGCAACTGGAGTCATTCGCTAGGTAAGGATGCGGCCGGCCGGTCGGTGAATTCTACAAGATGTCGGCCAACTGCACGCTGGAAGTCCCTGTCGAGATCGCATCCGATGGCACCTTCACCGTAGAGGTTTCTGCACATCAGGATCGCTCGGGCAACGAAGCCGCTCGCCTGGCGATCACTGTGGAATCAACGGACGGCAATTCGAAGGGTGCGACGGCGATTCGGGCGAAGCTCGCGGACTTGCACCAGAAGCTCGTCGGCGTAACGGTTGCGCCTGATTCCCCGGATGTCGAAGAGGCCTTCAGCCTGTTCGTCGAAGTGTGGAGCCGCAAGCGAAGTTCGGGAGGCTCGGTGTTCCCCGGTAGGGGAGTCGAATGCACCCGTGCGGACGATCATCTGTATTTCGATGGGCTCTTGGAGGAGGTTCTGAGCTTCGAGCATGGCGGCGCTAGTCGTCTGGACGACCGTCGTATCCGCGAATTCCACCAAGGTATCGACTTCAGCGACCCGCACCCCACACCGTGCGGACATGGGTGGTCGCTCTCGCTTACCTGCTCACCGACTGCCGGTACCTGTATTTCTGAGAGGAGGGAGACGATGAACCGCCGTAGCTTCATGAAGGTCATGCTGGGCGTCGGTGCCGTTTCGGGATTCCGCGTGCCGCTGGCGAGGGCCGCCGACTACAACGGCAAGCTGTTCGTGTTCGTCCAGGCCGACGGCGGCTGGGACCCCACCAGCTTCTGCGATCCCAAGACGAACGTCGCTGGCGAGCCGGTCATCAACAACTGGGCGACGAGCGGCGAGGTCCGGCAGGCAGGCAACATCCGCTACGCGCCGTTCGCCGGCAACCAGGCGTTTTTCGACAAGTACTACCAGCGAATCCTGGTGGTGAACGGCGTGGACGCCCAGACGAACTCCCATACCGCGGGTGTGGTGCACAACTGGAGCGGGCGGATCTCCGAAGGCTATCCGACGACCACGGCCCTGCTGGCCGCGCACAACGGCAGCGGCCTGTCGATGCCGTACCTGAGCTTCGGCGGGTTCTCGAACACGGCGGGCGTCGCGGTGTTCACGCGCCTGAAAAACCCGGGGGAGATCCGCAACATCGCCAAGCCCGAGCTGGCGGGCGGGGACCCGGACCGGCGGCCGTACTTCAGCGCGGAGGACTGGACGTCGATCACGAGCCATCGCGACACGCGCATGGCACGGCTGGCGGCGGCGCCGAACCTGCTGCCGCGGGACGCCCGGAACCGGGAGCTGTACGCGGCCGCTCTGGAGCCGGACGCGGCGGAGGGGCTTCGCTCGTACGCGGACATGATTCCAGACGCGGACGATCTGCAGGCCGTGGAGGAATACGGGTTCTTCCGCAGCACGCTGAAGCGGCAGGCGCAGCTGACAGTGCTGGCGTTCAAGGCGGGGGTGGCGGTCAGCGCCGATCTGCGCCTGGGCGTCTTCGACACGCACGACAACCACGATGAGGAACAGGGCTGGCTGCTGGGAAACCTGACGGGCGCGGTCGACTATCTCTGGGACTACGCTGAGCTGCAGGGGGTGGCGGACCGGCTGGTGGTCGTGATGGGATCGGACTTCGGGCGGACGAACAAGTACAACGCGGAGGCCGGGAAGGACCACTGGCCGATCGGCAGTTTCATCGTCATGGAGAAGAACCAGACGTGGACGAACCGGGTGGTGGGGGAGACGGACGAGCTGCATTTCGCGCGCAAGGTGAATGCGACGACGCTGCAGCGGGACGACACGTCCGGGACGCTGATTCACCCCAAGCACGTCCACAAGGCGCTGCGCAGATACCTGGGGGTCGCTGATACCGAGGACAGCCAGCGGTTCCCGTTCAGCAACACCGAAGAACTGCCGCTATTCTCCTGACAATTGAGAATCGACAGGGCGGTCGGTGCGCAGAAGCTGGCGCCGCGCCTCATATACAGATAGAGACTTCGCGGATAGCAGGCCTTCTCGAGAACTGACATCGAGGGCCGCCGGACGCCGTCAACACCGGGATGGTTTGAGTTTCAAGTCGTCGGCTCCGCGGAAGGCTAGTACAGTGTACCCGTTAGATTTTCGGATATAGGCTCTTCAGTTTGATCCGAGCATCGCGAGTGGTGAACTGCCAATCGACCGTCGCGTCCCGGTTGTTCCGATCCTGTTCCCACGCCCGCATCTGCTCGCTCACCGTGGCAAGGTCGGGCATCCGCCGGTTGAGGCATTGGCCGCACAGGGCGCTCAACTCGATCTCCGCGATGTTCAGCCAGCTGCCGTGCTTGGGCGTGTAGTGGATCTCGAGCCGCTCGGCCAGCGCCCGGGCTTCCTCCGGCGGGTAGGTCGCGTACAGCGACTCGATCCCATGCGTGTTGAGGTTGTCCATCACGAGCACGACCCGCTCGGCCTGCGGATAGCGTTCCTCGAGCATGCCGCGGATCCAGCGGGCCCAGTCCTGGCGCGTGCGCCGTGCGCTCGCCTCGACATGCCGACGCCCCGTCAGCGGCTCCACCTCCAGGAAGATCTGCGCCACGCCGTTGCGCACGTATTCGTGCTCCCAGCGTTCCGGCTGGCCGGGTCGGAGCGGGGGCTTCTGGCGCACCTCGCCGATCAGCTGCTTGTTGGTCTCGTCCATGCAGAGCACCGGCCGACGGGTCTCGTAGGGCCGGGCGTACACCTCCAGCACGTCCTCCATGCAGGCCACGAACGCCGCGCTGGCCTGCGGCGGGATCCGCCAATACTTCTTCAAGTGAGGCTTGAGTGCGTTTTTTTCAAGATCCGCTGGACCGTCATCGGCGACACGCTCGGCGTCAGCCCCAGCTCTACCGCCTTCTCCGCCAGCAGGCGCACCGTCCAGCGGCGCCGCCCCGCCGGGGCCTGCGAGCAGGCCAGCGCCACCAGGCGCGCCTCGAACGCCCCGTCGAAGGTCACCGCCCGCGGCTTGCGCGGCCGCGGCTTGCGCCGCAGGGCGGCCTCCAGCCCCTCCTCTACGAAGCGACGCTTGAGGTGCTCGATCGTGCGCGCCGAGACCCCCAGGGCCTCGGCCGTGGCCGCGACCGTCCGGGCCGGACCATGCGGGCCCTGATCGCACAGCAGCAGGGCCCGGGCGCCGACAAACACCTTGCGGGCGGTCTTGCCGTTGCGCGTGAGGGCGAGCAGCTCCTCCCGCTCGGCGGCCTCCAGCGTGACCCGATATCTTGGTGCCATGGGGAACCCCCTCCTACAGGTTCCCATGATGCTACCACTATATACGAATATTTACATGATACATGATACTAGTGCAAATCCAAAATCGTTTTTTGAATTAGTACGTCTATAACGAAAATGTTTTGTGACAATTCGAGATCTATCCTCCGAGCTGCGGCATGCGGCCATGTGGGCACCGTCCGTCACGCTTACGGGTCCTCGGCAGAGCGGAAAGACTACACTCTGCCGAACGGTTTTTCCCGACCAGCCATACCGTTCGCTTTAGGCACCGGACGAACGCGCCTTCGCTCGCGAGGATCCGAAGGGATTCCTGGCACAGTTCCCACGCGGGGCTGTGCTTGATGAAGTGTAGCGAGTGCCGGCTCTGCTTTCGTACCTGCAGGGCATCATAGACGACAACCCTGTTCCTGGGCGTTGGATCTTGAGCGGGTCCCGGAATCTCGCATTGCTCGAATCGGTCAGCCAGTCGCTGGCTGGTAGGACCGCCATGCACCAGCTCCTCCCGCTCACCTGGGACGAGACCAGGCGTTTCCCCAAGGGCCCTGCCAGGCTCGACGACGCCATCTTCACCGGTGGCTATCCCCGCATATTCGATCAGCGTCTCGATCCCTCCGATTGGCTGCGTTCCTATGTAGTCACCTATATCGAGAGGGATGTGCGTTTCATCGGCCGCGTCGGCGATCTGAACGCGTTTCAGCGCTTCCTGGAACTCTGTGCGGGCCCGGACCGCGAAATTGCTGAGGTCCAACCTGGCCGCTGACTGCGGGATTTCCCAGCCCACCGCCAAGGCTTGGTTCAGCATCTTGGAAGCGACCTTTATCGCCTTCCAACTGCCCGCGTTCCACGCCAATTGGCGCAAGCGGTTGGTGAAGACGCCGAAGCTATATCTGTTCGACACGGGCCTAGCTTGCTGGCTCCTGGGAATCCGGGAGCCGGGGCAGCTGCGTGTCCACCCTCTCGGCGGTCCTTTGTTCGAGACCTGGGTTGTCTCGGAAGTCCTCAAGCACCGCACCCATCGCGGCAGAGGCGGCGGCCTCTCGTTCTACCGGGACAGCCACGGCTCTGAACTGGATCTTGTGATCGACGAGCCGGACTTCCTGACGCTTGTCGAGGCAAAGTCCGGCGCCGCGCCGAAGGCGCGGTTGCTGGACGGTGCGAGGCGCGCGCGCCCCAGTTTCGCGAACCACCGCTCGAGATGCGACTTGGTTCTGGTTTACGGCGGCCACGAGTTCCAGCAGCGTTCCGAGAGCCGGTTCATGCCGTGGAGACTGGTGCGCTCGGCCTCGCCCCCGAAATTGATACCCACCGTTCATCTCGTCGTTGAGAGGACGCCCGTTGCAGGGGCCGAAGTGATCGCGGTCTTCCCCGGCAGGACATGGACGTCTGCCAGGTCCGACGAGCAGGGCAGCGCGGAACTCGACATGCATCCTGGCCATCTGCCGCTCTCCGTGTTCGTCGCGCGAGACGGATTCGCGGCGCATATCGAAGCGGAATGGGTGCCCGACGAACGCGTGCTCCATGTCGAGATGACAGCGACACCTGGAGGTGGTTCGCTGATCGCCAGACGAGCGATGCCGGAAAGTCCGGTCGAAGTCGTCGTCAAGGACGAGCGGACCAGCATCGAGCTCATTGAAGGTCAGAGCAGCGTTCTGGAAGTCAACGAGCTGGGATCGGCTGTTGCTCGCGAACTAGTGCTCTCCGTTGTAAGGGTTGCCGGTGACGTGGCTTTGCTCGAGTATTCCTCATGCAACTCCGCGGACAGCAATGGCTCGCGAGATGGTCGACCGGCCGGCCCGCGGGCGCGCATGCGCGCGGAGCGTCTTCGTGCCGCCTCTCGTCGGGTCTGGCGGGAAAGCAAGCGCGTCAATGAGGAGCTCGACGTAATTGAAGGGGATGTCGATGCCTGAGCGCGGCGAGATATGGGACGCGGATCTGAGTCCGGGGAGGGGAGGCGAGCCCGGAAAGATCCGACCCGTTTTGATCCTGCAGGCCCAGGCTTTGCTCGATGCTGGGCACCCGTCGACCCTCGTGACTCCGCTCACGTCGCGCTTGGTGGATGGGGCCGAGCCGCTTCGGATCAGGATTCCCGCGACGGGTGATCTGCGGCGGGATTCGGACGTCCTGATCGACCACGTCCGTGCGGTCGACAACCGTCGACTGGTCCGGGGACCGCTTGCTCGAGTGAGCGGGCGCGTGATGACAACGGTGGGAGCGGCCTTGCTCGAAATCCTCGACTTGGCCGAGGATTGAACGAAAGGAACGCGCGCCGCGAATCCCGGATCAGTTGGTGCCTATTGGCTATCCGTCGGTGATTTCCCTGGTGTCCGGGTGGAACACCTTTCGTCTTCCGCTCCATAGGGAATCGGTCGCCATGATGCCTGCGACCGAATGCCCGTATCCCGCTTCCACCGGCGCGTAGACTGCTTCCGGATCCCGTCGGCGAATCGCGTCGAGCCAGTTGGCCATGTGGTGCATTCCCGGCTTCTCCGGGATGTCGTGCTCCCCGGCCAAGGCATCCGGGTGCTCGATGCCGTCTCCGGACACTCGCCAAGTGTCCTCCACCTCGAGTGTTCCGAGCGTGCCCAACACGTGCGTGGCCCTGCCCGCCCTCGTACTGAGGCAGACGGAGAAACTCGCGGGAAACTTCTTCGCACCGTGACCGTATTCGAGAGCCACTTGGACGGTATCCGGGTTTTCGCGGTAGTCGTGGTAGCGGTACAGACCTCCGTGCGCCACCAGACTGGCCGGATAGAGCTCGCCGGTTAGCATGTGAACCACGTCGATGCCGTGGGACATCCATTGGTCGATGATCCCGCTCGAGTAGTCCCGGAACAGCCGGAACGAGCGATAGACCTTCGGGTCGAACGGACGATCGGCCTTGCCCATTTGAAAGGCTTCCCAGTTGACGTCGCTCGCCTTGACCGAATCGAGGTCCTCTTGCGACTTGGCCCAGCGGTACGGGCTGTACATGTTCCAGATGATGTCCGCCTTGACGATCGCACCGATGCGACCCTCCCGGACGATGTCGGCAGCTGACCTGTATCGAGGAAAGCTCCGCCGCTGCGTGCCCACCTGGATCACCCGGTCTGACTTCTCGGCTGCCTCGAGTGCTGAGTTGACTTCCGACAGCACGTTTCCCATCGGCTTCTCGACATACACGTCCTTGCCGGCTGCGATGGCGGCCTTCATCATCTTGGCGTGCGTGTGGTCAGGGGTGGCGATCATGACCGCGTCGATTTCCTGGTCCGCCAGCATGTCTTCGAAACGGCCGAACAACTTCGGCCTTGCCCCATAGGACTCGCCGACCAGCTTGGCCGCCGCCTCGAGGTGCTTGGTCCAGGTGTCGCAAACCGCTCCGACGCGAGCGTTGAATTTGCTTCCGTATTCGATGCATTGCTTGGTCAGTTGCATGCCTCGGACGCCGGGACCGATGATGCCGACCTGTATGCGATCGTTGACGCTCTGGGAGGTCGCGGGTCCGCGTGTCGCGGCGAGCGCCAGGCCGGCTGCCGAGGAAGTTGTGAGGAAATGGCGGCGGTTCATCGGGATTCGTGCACTATTCTGCCTGAACCGCTTCATGGTCGGTTGTCGAAAAGCGCGGTCCGGTCGCCTGGTTGGCGAGTCCTCGCACCTGAAGCCCGGCTGCCTCGTGCTGCCCGAAGGACCCGTGCCACCCGCCTTCGGAATCGCATGGCCACAGTGACGAACGGACGCCGAAACATATGCCACCCATGGAGCGTCGGTTCACGAGAAGGGGTCGAACGCAGCCGTCGTGCCGACGGCCTGATGCGCGAACCTGGCGACGCCGAATGAATCGTGTCGGTCTCGACCTCCTATCGACGGCCCTTCGAGACCCGAGTCTTGATCGCGTCCACGATCAAGCTGTTCAGGCTCACCTCGTCCTTGAGCGCCAGCGCGTGCGCTTCCTCGTGGAGTTCCGGCGGCATCCGTACAAGGACGCGCCCGGCATATCTCCGTCTCGGCTCGATTTCGTTCAATCTGCACATGCAGAGGTACTCTTCGATGGATTCCTTGAGAGCCGTCATGAGTTCGTCGGCCGTAGTTCCCTCGAAGGTCACGACGTCCAGGACGTTCGCAATGCGGCCGTGAATCACGCCTCCCTCAATGGAAGTGATCCTTCCGATAAATCCTTCGTGCTCGATCATGGCTCCACGCCCAGCCGAGCCAGGAATCTTCGTACGTCCCAGACTTGAGGTCTGGTGGCGTCGGCCTCCTCGCCGGAACGATGGAAGACTCCGTAGGTTTCCGGGAACCGGACTCGGACTCGCGAGTCCCGCTGCTTTGTCACCATTCCTCCGAGCGCCAGAAAAAGCGCCTCGATATCCCTCCATGGAATATCGCCTGGACATGGTTCGGCGAAGAGAGCCTCAAGAGTCTCGCGCGGCTTCCAAACGACCACCACGAGCAAATCCTATCAAAATCGGAAATCAACCGCAAAGGATTGTAAAGTTCTTGAAGGGGGAATGCACGCATTGCGGCGTCGCTCTCGGACCAGGGTGCATTGCCTTGGATTCGCGCAGGACCGACAGGAATGCGACGCCCCTCGCGGCACGCAAGTCCGCGGACCCGCGTGTCTGGCCGTTCTGATCGCGATTGCCTCGCAGTGAACCCTCCTGGCTCGTCGGCGAGTCGCGGGCGCATCACGCACGGAGCCCTTGGAACGTGCGGCTTGGTGCATTCCCGTTCCCGTTCGAGGTCTGACGAAGGCAGGCATCGGCCGGTCACACCGTAGGTGCGGGATCAAAAACATAGAAAATACGAAAATTTATCGCATAAACTGGTTGACAGGAGATCTATTTATAGATTATTATCTCTAAATATGAGTTCCACGGCGGACCGGTGCAGCGGGCGCGAAGCTCCAACTCACATTCCATCGGCTCTGATCGGCCCAGATCTCCGGCCCCGCGGAACTCCCTCAACTCGACTTCACTGCAAAGGATGCACACTCATGCTCAAGCGATTCCATCCCCGTGCCGCGCGAATCCTCGCGCTCGTCGCGGTCCTGCCTCAGGCGCTGTTTGCCCAGGTGGGCATCAGTCCGTGGCTGCAGGCCGTCACCGTGCTGCAGACCGCGTTCACCGGACCGATCGCCCGCGGGCTGAGCCTGATCGCGATCGTCATCGGCGGCCTCATGTTCGCCTTCGGCGAGGGCGGCAGCAAGCGGGCCCTGGCCGGGCTCGTTTTCGGCGTCGGAATGGCCATCGGCGCTGTCAACTTCATGAACTGGCTCTTCCCGTGAGCGACGGCACCCAATCGCCGGCCCTCCATCGCGCCTACCCGGCACTAAGCCGACCCCTGACGCTGCTCGGCTGCGAGCGGCGCCTGTTCCTCGGTGCCGCCTGCGTGGGTGCGGCGGCGTTCTCTTCGTTCAACGCCCCGCTGGCCGGGATCGTACTGTTCGGCTGTGGCTACGGTGCCGGGCTTGTTGCTACGCGGCACGATCCCTGCCTGCCCGCCGTGCTGCTGCGATCGGCCGCCTGCGGCCGCCGCTACGATCCGGCCCTCAGGACCGCCGCAGCACAGCCGATCGAAGTGGTAGGGAGCGAGCCGCGGTGAGCCGCCACGAGACTCTCCCGCTACACGCGCAGCTGCCGTGGCTGGGTTTCGTGAGCGAGCGCGTCGTTCTTGCCAAGAGCGGTCATCTCCTGTCCGGAGCCCGCCTCCGGGGGGCTTCCTACGAGTGCCGTTCCGCAGCCGATCTCGACTTCGTTGCCCTCCGCTGGACCCGAGCGCTTAAGAGCCTTGAGCCTGGCTGGCGGATTCGGTGGCAGGCGCGCAAGCAACGCCTCGCCGATCTGCCTCGGATGGACACGGCCGACCCGATTGCCGCCCGCGCCCGGGACGCGCGCAACGTCCATCTGCTGCGCAAGGGCCTGTATTCGATCGAGACCTCGGTGTACTGGTCGTGGGATCCCGGCCTCTCCCCCGCACCCTCCTCCGACTCTCGCTCCCGTCCGCTCGCGGCACTAGCGGAGCGCGTATCGCTGTGGTTGTCGCACGACCGCACGAAGCACGTGCTGGCCACGCAGCTTGATTCCGCCTGCGAGCGGTTCGAGAGTGCCATCTCCGCGTTCCGCGGTCTCGTCGCGGACATCACGCCCCTCGAGCCACTCTCCGGAGAGGACCTCTTCCGGGATCTTGCCTTCTCGGTGAACTCGCGCCAGGCCGCCCGGGCGTGCCAATCGATCTCCCCATTCGGATTGGATCGCCAGCTCGCGCTCAGCGACCTGGAAGCGTACCGCGACCACCTTCTCGTCGATGACGAGCGCGTCGAGAGCTACGCTTTGGTGGATCCTCCGGGTCTGTCGCGCGCCCACCTGTTCGGCGGGATCCTCGACCTCGACTCCGAACTTGATCTGGCGGTCGAGTGGATGCGTGAGGACCCGGCCCGGTCCGGCCGACGGATCCGCTCGGCGCGACGGCACTACCACCAGAAGCGCTACAGCATGATGGCGCACGCCTCCGCCGGCGAGACCGCCCCGCAGGCCAGCGGGGCGCTCGAGGACAAGGCTGCCGAGGCTGAGGCCGCTCATTTAGGCGAGGCATTGCGCGAACTGGAGGTCGACGGTCTTCCGTTCGGTGACCACTCGCTCGCCGTAGTTCTGCGCGGGCGGGATTGCTCCGGGCTCGAGACCGTTCGCCCGGAGCTGCTGAGGATTGCGTCTGCCGCGGACGCCCGATTCCACCGAGAGACCTACAACGGCCTGAACGCGTGGTTCGCCATGGCACCCGGGAATCACGAGCGCCAGCTTCGCAGGAACTACATGTCCGCGGCCGTTGTCGCTGACCTGGCCCCGGTGTGGGCGGTTTCGGAAGGAAATGTCCGCGACGACCACCTGGGTGACGAGCACCTGGCCGTCTTCGAGACCGGCCGCCGCACGCCGTACTTCTATTCCGCCCATGCCGGTGACATCTCGCACTCGCTGGTGATCGGAGCGACCGGGTCGGGCAAGAGCTTCCTGCTCAACTTCCTGCTCGCTCAGGCCCGCAAGTATGATCCGCGCGTCTGCATCCTGGACCTGGGTGGCTCTTACCGCCAGCTGACCGAGCTGGTGGGCGGGGCGTACCTCGAGCTGGGCCTGGGCAATGACGGGATGGAGTGCCGGCTCAATCCTTTCCGCGCCTTGCCGCCGACACCCGACAATCTCCAGTTCCTTGCGTCGTTCGTGCGCATGCTGCTCGACGTCGAGGGCAAGACCTGCGACGCCCGCGACCGTGCCGAGCTCCGCTCGCAGATCGGATCTCTCTATGAACTCGAGCCGGACGCCCGGACTCTGTCCTCGTTGCGGGATCTGCTCCCCGCGAGCCTGCGCGCCCCGCTGGCCGCCTGGACCGACGGGGGAATCTGGGGATCGGTGTTCGACAATCCCGACGACACGTTGGAGCTAGCCGAGTGGCAGGCGCTGGACATGGCAGGCGCCGCCGGCAAGCCGGAACTCGCAAGGGCACTCCTTTATTACCTTCTGCACCGTCTCGGCACACTCGTGGCTGCCCCCGACGAACTGACCCGCTGGAAGCTCCTCGTCGTTGACGAGGCGTGGCGTTTTCTGGCCGATCCGCAAATCGGCGCGTACCTCGCCGAAGGCCTCAAGACTTGGCGCAAGTGCAACGCCGGCGTCATCCTGGCGACACAGTCGCCGGGCGATGCAGCTCGCGACGCCAGCCTCTGCCGCACTGTGGCCGAGAGCTGCCTCACCAAGATCTTCCTGGCAAATCCCGAGCTTGACCCCTCGGAATATATCGAGGCGTTCGGACTGCGCCCGGCCGAGGCCGAGGCCGTCCGGGCGCTCGTTCCCAAGCGCCAGCTCCTGCTGCACCGTCCCGGCACCGTCCAGGTGCTCGAGCTCAGCGTCGACGAGCGCAGCTACTGGCTCTACACCACTAATCCGATCGAGGCAGCCCGACGCCGCGAAGCCATACGCGATCTCGGCTTCGAGCGCGGCCTCGACTCCCTGCTGGAGGACTGAATCCATGAACCACACCAAGATCCGAGCCGCCTTCCTTCCGGCTCTCGCGTTCGCCTTGCTGGGTCCGGCGAGTCTCGACGCCCGACGCGTCGTGGCAGGGCTCGACGAGGTCATCGAGGTCCGGGCGCGCCTACGCTTCGCGACCACTGTCGTGCTCCCCGAAGACGAGAAAATCCTCGACTGGGTTTGCGGCGACGCCGAGTATTGGAGCGTTCAGGGTGCCGCCAATCTGGCGTTCGTCAAGCCCACCGCCGAAGGCATCCGCACGAATGTCACGCTCGTGACGGACAAGGGACGCGTCTATGCGCTGCTCTTCCGAGAACTCGGGGACGAGCCAGGCGAGCCCGACCTCAAGCTCTTCATCAGCGGCGAAGAGACGCCGGATCGTCCGCCGAGGGGACTCGATCCATTGCGTTTCGACGCCCGCGGGTCTGCCGGCGCGCTCGAGCGCGAGGCTGCGGAGGCCCGGGAGCAGGCCCGCCAGGCTGCGGACCGTGCCGAGAGGCAGATCGAGACAGAGCGCGAGCGGTTCCGTGCCGAGTATCCGCGAACCATGCGATTCGACTACGTAGTGGACCGCCTCTCCGGAAAGGACCCGTTCAAGGTGATGGCCATCTGGCGCGACGATCGGTTCACCTACATCCGCGCCGAGCCAGAAGAGGCGCCCGCGTTGTACGAAGAGCGCGACGGCCAGCCCTCGCTCGTCCCGTACGACTTCGCCGACGGGCTCTACGTGACGCGCCGGCCGCTGGCCGATGGATGGCTCCAGATCGGCAAGCGCAGGCTTCGTTTCCGCCGGACCCGACGGTAACCGGAGGCTCTGCATGAAGAAAATCCTCGACAAGATCCCTCGTCCGCCCGGGCCCATTCCGGCCCGCGCCCAGACTTGGCTGCTCGTGTGCCTGACACTCGCGATCGCAATAACCCTCGTCTCGTTCCCAGGCGAAGCGGACGGGACAGCCCCAGTCGACCCGGACCGGCCGGACCCTACGGCTCTGTCCGGCGCTCCGTCTGGTGTCGGTGTGAGTTCGGTCGAGAGCGCGGCCCGCCGCATGCGTGAAGAAGCCGCGCAGAAGGCAGAGCGGCGGCTCCGGGCCGAGCTTCGGGTTCCGGAGCCTCGCTCGGACGGGTTGCCCCATCCGCCCCAGCCTGTATCGCCTGAGATTGCGCCGGATCACGGTCAGGCAGGGTATTCCCATGGGCCGAGTGCCGAGGAGCAGATTCAGGCGGAGGAGCGAATCCGGCGTTACCAGTCGCTTCGCACGCCCCCGCTCGTGCACAGCGTCCGAACCAGCTCGTCCTTCGCTGCGCTTGGCAGTCGAGTCGATGTTCCGGCGAGCGCGATCCCGGTTGCCGGCGAGCCTCCAGTCGAGAGCCCGGAGAAGCCGGCCACGGATCCGGAAGACGGCGCGGAAGCACCGCCTTCCGAAGAGACGCTGTCGGCCGATCCCCCCGAGACGTACGTCCTGCGCGAAGGGGAGTTCCTCGAAGCGGTCCTCGCCAACCGGCTGAGTGGGGAGTTCGTCGGGCCGGTCAACGCCATGGTGTCGGAGGACGTCTACGACCGCCACCGACGGCGCTTGCTCGTTCCGCGCGGCACGCGGGCCCTCGGCCAGGCGAGCCGCGTGGAGAGCTGGGAGCAGTCTCGGCTGGCTGTCCTCTTCCACCGTCTGGTCCTTCCTGACGGAACCGCAATCGGGCTCGGCGAGAGTATCGGCCTCAACCAGATCGGCGAGGCAGGCCTGCGGGACCGGGTCGACCGTCGCTATCCGTCGACCTTCGCGGCCGCCGGCGCGGTCGGCGCGCTGGCTGGGCTGTCCCAGGCCGTCAGCCCGCAGGATGCGTTCACCTCGCGACTCGGTTCGGCCCGTCTTTCGACGGGTGCTGGGCTTTCCCGAGCTGCCGAACGCATTCTCGATCGCTACCTCAACCGCCTCCCCAAGGTCACCGTCCGGGAGGGCCACCGCATCCGCATCTACCTCACCAAGGATCTTGAGATTCCCGCGTACAGACATCCGCGGACCCGTAGCAAAGGAGACTAGACATGAAACGAAAGTTCGCCATCCTCTTCGCATTCACGCTGCTGCTGGCAGCTCCCGCGCAACCCTTTTGGGGCGCCTTCTTCAAGGCAATTGGCAACGCCGTGGGCAACGCCTTCGGCATCGGGACCGGAGGCCTCAGCGCAGCCGGGCTCATGCCCGTGACGGTCAAGGAAGCGGCTCCCGTCGTGCAAGCCGCCAATAACCGCCTCCGGGAACTGCAGCGTATCAACGACGTCGCCGCCAGCACGCTCGATCACTACGCCGGCATTGCAGGCACCCTGCGCGACCTCGGCTCCCTCGCTCGATTCCGGGCGCAAGCGACCCAGTGGCTCCAGAGTTCCGCTGCCGACCGATTCGGGACCAGCGGCGGGTGGGCCCGCGCCCTCAACGGATCGACGGTCCAGGGCGGCGCCGTTGCCGCTTATGGCCGCGCCTCCGCACCCGTACCCGACTGGACGGCCGCCCTGTCAACCCTTCCATCCGCACTGCAGGACACCGTCCGGCGCGAGCACGCAACCATCGAGCTCGCGGACTCCGTTTCCGTGCGCTCGATGGCAGTGCTCGGGGAGATGCGCCGGCTCGCCCCCGAGCGTCGCCGGGCGCACGACGAGCTCGAGCGGGCCGCTCTCGATCCAGGCAACGACTCCCAGGCGCTTCCCGCGCTCCTCGGGAAGGTTTCCGTCGGCCAGGTACGCCAGGTTCGCGGCACGGAGCAGACGAACCAGCTTCTCGATGCGTTGCTCGAAGCAGAGCTGGCCGGTCTCAAGCACGACCGCGACCGGCTCGCGCGCTCGATGAGTGCCGCCGCCGAGTACCGGTCCATGGCGGCCGTTCAGCCGCCGCCGTCCTGGCGGATGCCCTGATCGCGAGACCGAGGAGCAGCCCCGTGCAAATCCTGCCGACACCCCCGCCGGTTCCGCCGACGGATCCGACCGAATTCCCCTTGTTGTGGGCTTTCGCGTCCATCGACCAAGCGATCCAGAATCTCGCCCCTCTGTTCGTCGGCGAGGGCCTGTTGCTCTTCCGCGCCCTCGCGGCACTGACCATTGCTTGGTTCGGAATCCAGACGGCCTTCGCGGGCCAGGGCATCCCGTGGGCCCGCTTCCTGCCCATGGTGCTCGCGATGTCCTTCAGCCTGGCCATGATTCGCTTCTACGTCCAGGACGTACCGGGCCTGGGCATGCCCTTCTCGACCCTCCCCATGCGCGCCGCGGATTTCTACTCCCGGCAGATCGACGGTTTCATCAACTGGAACTTCGCGCAGTCCTTCCATGACGGCTGGACCGATCTCACCTCCTGGAGCTTCTTCGATTTCTTCATGGGGGCCGGATCGCTGGTCTGGACCTTCGTGATCCTGTTGTTCAACACAGCCTGCACTGCCCTGATGATTGCCTCGATTGCGGCGGGACGCGTCGCGGCTGGGGCCTGCGTGGTGGTGGGTCCGCTATTCATTCCCTGGCTGTTCGTGCCGCGCATGGACTTCCTCTTCTGGGGCTGGTTGCGTTCCTATCTTCAGTTTTCGTTCTACACGGCCGTCGGTTGGACATTCCTCGCCTTGTGCACATTCATGCTGGACGGGATCTGGCGTGCCGTGCCGTCCGGTCTGAGTGCACAGGTCACGTGGTTCTTCTACTCCGCGACCGTCCTGCTCGTGGGGGTGCTGGCGATGTTCAAGGTCCACTCGCTCACCAACTCGATCTTCCATGGCGGCGGCAGCTTCGTCAGCGGCGCGGGCGGGCTTGTCGCTTCGGCCGTGCGCCGCTTCGCCGTTTGAGGGGGCATCTATGCAGATAAAGCAAGCCTTTCCCGAAATCTGGGCGGAATTGCTCGCCACCAACCGCTACCTCAAGATCGCTCTCGGGGCACTCTCCCTCGTCTGCATCGGCCTCCTCGTTCTTTGCTGGCGCACGTTCGACCGCTTCGAGCACCTGTCCCCGCTTGTCGTGCGCATCGATGAGGTCGGACGCGCCGAGGCCGTCGACTACGAAGCGGCAGCCTACCGTCCGGACGTGACCAAGCCCGAAGTCAAGTACTTTCTGCGGCGGTTCCTGGTGATGCATTGGGAGCGTAGGCGCGGAGCTGCACTGGCCTCATGGAAGAATTCGCTGCTGTTCCTGGACGGTCCCCTGGCACGACGCCTGCTCGAGGAGCAGGAGGCGAGCGGCGAGATCGTCCGCTTCCTCGGTGGCGAGGGCGCCGAGATCGAGGTCGCGATTGACGCGGTCCAGGTCCAGCCTTCGCGCGAGGAACCGTTCCGGGCTCGGCTCGATTTCACCGAGACCCTGCGCGACCTGACCGGCCGGAGAATCTCGCGCAGGCGGTGGACATCGGAGTTCGAGTTCAGCTTCCTTCCGGATCCGCCACGAGACCTGCTGGCGGTCAACCCCCTCGGGCTGGCGATCACCTACTTCCGGTGCGACCGGATCGCGGACTGAACCATGGCGCGCGTCGCATTCGGGCTGACCCTCTCGATCGCCGGCACGGCCTGTTGGCTGGCGCTGGACGAGTTTCGCTACCTGGCGCCGTACCGCGACGAGATCGCTGTGCGGTACGGCACAGCGATCGTCGCATACTGCCTTGCTCTCGCGTTCGACCTGTTCGCCTTTCTGTACTGGGTGTCCAGGCGACTCGGCCTTGGCGATGTCGGCCGCAAGCTGCGACGACTGGAGGGCGAGGTGCGTCGAGGATCCACATTCGACAGCGAGCTGGCCGAGCGCCTTCGCGACCAGCGCGAGGGAATCTCGTGAGCCGGCGACCCGTTCCCAACCCTCCGGAAGGTTCGCGCTTCCCGGAAATCGGGGCGCCCCCAGATCGTGTGCCGAGCCCGAGGCCTTCGCGCTTGACCGCGCCGTCGCGCCAGAAGGTTCGCGCACGCTCCGAACCGATCGTCGAAACCCGGGACCGAGGGAGAGAGGAGCTTGTCCACATCCGCCCTGGGCGCTGCGAACGGGCGGCGCAGGGAAGCTCGCAGTGGGGACGCTATCGCTTGGCTGGGTACAGCGTCGAGGCCCTGCGCTTGGTTGGCTCGTTCGGAACCGTTGATCTCGTCGACCTTGCTGGTGGGTTCCGCTCGGCTCGACAGGCGAGCCGCTCGATTGCCGAGCTCCAGCGCGCTGGCTTGCTGCGTGTGGAGCGGTTCCGGCGCGGCAGGCGTTTGGTGGACGCGGCAACGTTGACCGTCGCGGGCAAGCGGCTGATGGAGCGAGCGGTTGATCCAAGGGGCCCCGGTGACGAGGAGGCCCAGAGCTACCGCGCAGGACCCGCCCGCAGCACGCAGGTGCTCCACGATACCGCTGTATTCCGCGCGGCAAGGAAAGAAGTGGAGGCAATCGAGGTCGGCGGCGGGCGCGTCCGTCGGATTCGAACCGACGATGATCTGCAGCGGCTGGCGTGGCGGCGCATCGAGAGCGCCAAGCGGGATGGGTTGACACGAGAGGACGCCCAGGCAGTAGCGTCCCGGGCGCTCCGGCTGAGCATCCGCGACGGCAAGCTCACGTTTCCGGATGTACGCATCGAGTACCAGCAGATTGCGGACGACCGCGAGCCCGTCTGGAGGCACCTGGATGTCGAGATCGCGACGCCGGACTACCGCGGACCCGCGCTTCGTGCCAAGCAGGCCGCCGGCTTCCGTCTTTACATGATGAACTCCGATGGCAGCCTGGTGCTCGACGGTGCATGGGAAGAACCCCACACAGCGCGATGATCGGAACTCCTGCCTTGCCGGAAGATTCAGGTCGGAATGTCGCGGGATGCGAGGGACTATCAGAGCGCGCCGCTCGATTGCAGGAATTCGGATACCGTCCGACGGAGGGGGAGTTCCTGGTGGCGGCCGCGCTTCTCGGAGGATACTTCCTGCGCCGACAGTACCTGCGATACGTCGGCTGCCGGTCGGGTGGCTCGGATACCAGATTCCTGAGGCTGGTCGAGTCGACCGGACACGCCGCGGCGATTGTGGGCAAGGGCCTGTACCGGCTGAGGGGCTCTTCCGTGTACAGGGCCATCGGTTGCGAGGACGGCTGGAGGCGGCGAGAGGCGGGCTGGGCCGCCATCAAGAAGCGCCTGCTCACCCTCGACTACTTCCTGGAAGTTGCGCCCTCCGGTCCATGGCTGCTGTCCGGGTCGGACAAGGCGGCCTATTTCGCTTCTCTCGACATCCCTGAAGAGAGGTTTCCAAGCTCGGCCCGGACCAGGGGGAGCAGGCCGCAGTTCTTCGCCGATGGCTTTCCTGTTGCGTCAGCTGGCGGCGATCTTTCCGTTGTCTCCTTCAGCTTCGCCCACACCGGCTCGACCGGCCAGGCACTGGACCGACATCTGGCGCTTTACGAGCCTCTGGCCGCCTCGCTTGCACGCCGCGGCTTCGAGTGCCTATGGGTCATGCTCGCCGACAGCCCCGTCGAGTTTCCTAGGCTTCGGCACGCATGGAGGAGGTGGCGTGGAATCGTTTCCCGGGACTGGCAGGAGCGGGAGTACTTCGAACTCCGGCTTGATGTCGAAAAGCGCAAATGGAGCAGTCTGTCTCGGGATTCCGTCGAGCGCTACGCCTGCCTCTGCAACAGATTCACTGGAAAGGGAACGAATCGTCGCTATCGCAACTGGCTGGACGAGGGCTCGCCCCCCTGGGAGCCGGGAGCGGATCTGGCGCGGGCCTGCCGCTACCGGGAGATCCTGTTGGACCGGGACTACGCTTTGGCGGACAAAGTTGTGCACTGATGCTGACCAGTCTGGCGTTTCCTTGGACAGCCTGTGAGGTGGTCTTCGGGGCACTGGATTCCTTGCCTCGCCGTAAGCTTGACAATATTGGGTCAATATCAGTTTGGAGGTTCTCCGCCCGCTCTTCGGCGGAGCCTCGCTGGGAGTCGCGATGGCGTTGCCGTTGCGATGGGGCGATTCCAGCCACTGCGGCTGTATGCTGGGAAGGAAGGGCGCTTGCACGAATCTGGGTCCGGTATGTCGGTGACGGCCTCGAGTCCGACGGGACACTCCCCGGTGGCCTCGCCGGTCGCCGAAGCGGTGGCCAGCGAGCCCGACGCGGTCGAGTACCCGGATCGGCGCTGGGCCGCGCAGAGCGTCTGGCACGGGGACGCTGTCAGGCTGGCCACGGCGGCGTTGCACCACCATTTCAGGGACCGCGACGACGTGCTCGTGGCCATGGAGTTGGTGGTGTACTACGAGCGCGGCGACAACCGGGCTTGGCTGCGGCCGGACGTGCAGGTGGTGTTCGGTGTGGAGCGCGGGGGGAACCGCCGCACGTTCAAGGTTTGGGAGGAAGGCAAGGCCCCGGACTTTGTGCTGGAGGTGGCGTCGCCGTCAACGGCGGAGCACGACGCGCGGCACAAGGCGAGGGAGTACGCCAGGATCGGCGTGCGCGAGTACTGGCGGCTCGACCCGGAAGGGACCATGATGGAGGCGCCGTTGCAGGGCTACCGTGCGGGGAGGGGCCGGTATGACCGGGTAGAGTCGGTCGAACGCGTGGGCGGGGTCGAGTACCTGCCGAGCAGGGTGCTGGGGTTAGACCTGCGCAGCCAGAGGCGGAACGGGGCAACGGTGCTGGTGATTCGCGACCCGCGGACGGGCGAGGAGTTCGATGGCGCACTGGAGGCATCCGAGCGGCAGCGAAAGATTGCGGAGGATAGGGCGAGCGCCGCGGAAGAGAGAATGCGGGAATTGGAGCAGCGACTCCGCGACCTCACGGGCCAATTCGGTGAGAAGAAACGCGGCTATGTCCGAGACTGAGGCCCCGGCGCTATCCGGGGGTGGCCGGCCGACAGCAACTCCCTCGGGCAAAGGTTGGCGCGCTTCTCCTCGACTCCACAGAACTTTACCGGACGTCCCAATACCGTTGAAGATCTAGGGCCGCCGCTCGCCTGAGGCCGTCCGTGCGGCTCTAGATTCAGGTAGGCTTCAGTGCAGCGAACCGTCCGGCGGTGACACGACCGCGAAGGCGATCTGCACGGCACGACCTCCGATCGGCTGTCCTGCCTCGTTCGAAAAGCGGACGACGAGTTCGCGATGGTAGGTATCCGGATCGATTCCCGCGGAGTAGGTCCGAACAGCAATCTCTGCGCTCTGCCGGGGCTGCAGCACTCCGTCCCGAGGCTCAGCTTGCAGCCAAGGCGTAGCGTTGCCGAAGCGGTATCGCAAGATGCCCGGTCCTGGGTTCGTGAGCGTCACCTTCTGCGCCGGGGCATCCGCGGTCGTCGGTGCGACAAAGGTCAGTGCGCGCGGGGTCACTCGAGGTGCAGGAAGCCCGCCGGCCGTCGTGATGTCCACGTGAACTTGGCCCTCGACCGCCGGCGACAACTCGGATGGGACAATCCTGAACTCGTACGTGCTGGCCGGGTCTAGAGGGGGCGAAGTACCTGCAGAGATCACGACGCTTCCTCCTCCCAGCGATTCGCCGGAACGATAATGAGGTTCGAACGCCGGGGCGCTTCCGTCCGAGCCGAGCGTCCACGATTGCTCCCTCCTGGCGAAAGCCAGGATGTCCGCCTTGACGCCAGGAGTGGAGGATTCAAACCGAGCCGTGACCTCCGTCGCCCCGGGGAGAGGCGTTACCCGGAATTGCTGCTCGCCTCGCCGGACCTGGAATGTGTAGCTCGCGGGTGGAGGTGCCGCCGTGCGAGGGGTGCCCGGGACGGTTGGACGAACCCGCGGGAAGACCGTCCCCACGCCCCGGGTTCCATCCTTCTTAATCTTCGTGATCCCACTTGCAACCTCTGTGTCGCCCACCCGCGGAACCAATTCCCACTCGCGATTGGGCGTAGGCCCAGCAGGAAAGTCTGAGTCGCCAGGGAAGGCCCCGTCCCCGGCCTGAGAGGTCTGGTCAGCAGTGGCGCTGCCGGCGGATGACGGTGAGGTCGGCGAGTCGAGAGAGCGTTCGACCTGGAAGAGTGCGACGAGCTCGCCTCCTTCGCTGACATTCACTTCGCGGGCGAGCGGACCGCCATCCGTCCAGCCATTGAATCGAAACCGGCTCGGTCCGTAGACCGAGGCCGGACGTGACTGGATCGCCGGTACGGACACTCTCGCCGGACCGTCGTGCTCGTTCGGATGCAGGGCAATCGGTCCCAGTCGGGCCTCTCCATCGACATAGAGCATGAACGGCCCCACCGTCGAGTCGATCCGCAAGAGCGGGTCCTTGGTGAAGTGGGCTCCGAATTGATCGGGAAAGCTGACCAGTATGCGGGCCGGGTCCGCAGCCAGGCCGTGCATGCGCCAGCGTCCCCACTTCCAGAACTTGAATCCGTTTGCGGTGTCTGCCTGGACGTGCACGCTCAACGGCGTTCGCAATGTGTAATAGCCGTCCGGCGAGGGCGGATCGATCGTCACGCTGCCGCCTTCGGCTGGGTGTGGCGACGCGGTAACGCTGTGCTGCACGATGTAGTTGGCCTGGTACCAGCTTCCTTGGTTGCGTATCGTCAGCTCGTGCTCCCGGTCTCCGTTGTCGCTCCAGCGGCCGAATACGTAGCGGCTGCCTTCCCGGATTTGGGATGGAGGTGCCGAAACGGTTCTGGTACCGGCCTGCGTCCAGAAAAATAGCGCGGGCGTTCTGTGCAGCCTGCCGTTGACCTCGATTTGCAGGCCCGGGGGATTCGTAGTGATCGTCGTCCACCACGGGGAGCGCCCGTAAAGCGCCGCGACCCCGTAGACGTCTCCGATTGAAAGGCCTCCACTAATAGCGCGAATCTTGATTCCCGGGGGAATGGTCTCGATGACCGGCAACCCGTCGATCGAGTGCGCGAACGGGTGGTAATGCATCACCGAAGCGAAGTCGTACGGACCCGAGACGGGGTGGTCCTTCGTCAGGATCCAGGGCATTCCAGCCTGGGGGATGCCCTCTTCGCGGATGGTTAGGTAATTGTCGCGATCGGTCCGCTGGTGCTCGTGCCAGAGTCCCACCGTATGCCCGATTTCGTGTATCAGGAAGCTCAATCCACCGCATTGGTTCCCGGCTTGAACCCACCAGATGGATTGCTCGCCCCCGACCATTCCGACTTGGGATCGGCACCTTTCCGTCGTGGTCCTGAAACGAACGTAGTTTGCTTCAGACGTCCGCGGGAACAGCGTGATGACAGTCTTGGTATTCCATTCTTCGATCGCAGCCAGGATCTCTAACTGGGTCTCCTCCGAAAAGCCCGGATCGATGACGTACGGAATCATCCCGCTCGGCCAAAGCCGGGTCGTGTAGCTTCCCGAGATATCCCGGCGCCGAAGCCACCCAGCATTGTCCGGCTTCCCGGTCTCCTGCGCGGCTAGCTCGTCAGCTTTGCCCAGGACCATGTCGCCCGCATGCACCGCCCAGCCGTCAACGACCTCGTACGGTAGAACGTGCCCGCGCAATTCGGCATCGTCGCTCACCGGTCCGGAATGGGTCTGTCCTGCCGCAACCGACACGGTTGCGCACGACAGCCACAGAAATGGAACCAGCGTTCGCACGATCTAGCTATCAAGCCGGAGGCTCTTGATTCAGGCACCGCCCTGCCCTTGTCCGAAAATGCCCAAAAAACACTACCACAAACGGCTCGCTGGATGGGTAGGAATCGACACAAATTTGGACCCGTGTAGCGGTTCGAGCGCTTCCGCGATACATGCATCGCGCCTTTCGGTGTGAGAAGCGGGGACGGCGACATGCGGAGAGTCCGTGCCTGCGATCGCCGACAACAATGCGGCGACGACTGAAAGCCTTGAATCGCGCCGCTGGCCCCCTCCCTGTTCGTGTAGGTGACTGGCACCGAGCTTGCGGCGGCATTTGCGGCAGGCAGCTGCGACACACGGAAGAACCCGCTTGGGTCCATCATTGACAGGAGTATCTAATTGTAGATATAATTATCTTTATATAGACCTTCCCGAATGCCCTCCCATTGCCGCATCTCTCAATTCACTTCAATCCTCATCAATCGTGCCCTGTTCGCCTGGCCCATCCTCGCGCCTGCGACAACGGTCGGCTCGCCGTCCGGGCGGTCGGTGGCGCTCCTTGCAATGGCGGCAGTGTCGTTCTCGATCATGACCAGTCTCATACCGGTTGGCTGGCACTGGCGCGGGAACCAGCCCCCGTGCGTAACGGAGGCCGGTTGGCGGGGCGCGTCGTCGGATTTCTTGCTCACCGCCGCCTATCGCCCGTCTAAGCGCTGCCGCTCGGTCTCTGACCGGCAGTCGCTGCTATCGGAGGTCGCGCCGTGAGCCTTGCCCAGCAACCCGCCTTCCGACTGATCGCTCCGTTCCTAAAGCCTGTGATGACCCTGCTGGACGACGATTCGGTTTCGGAGGTCATGATCAACTCCGACTCCGTCTACGTCGAACGGGCCGGTTTGATGGAGCCCGTTGCCGGCCTGCTCCCCGATCCAGTCCAGGTGCGGCGGGCCGCGCTAGCGATCGCACGCGGCCTCGGAGACGATATCAGCGACGAGCGACCTCTCCTGGACGCACGGCTGCCGGACGGGTCGCGCATCGCCGCGGCCCTGCCCCCGTGCAGCTTCGGCGGTCCGGTGCTGACAATACGCAAGTTTGCGCGCCGGCGTCTGTCACTCGGCGATCTCGCGCGATCGGGAAGCCTGCCCCGGCGGACCGAGCAACTTGTTCGCGAGGCGGTCCTCCAGCGACGAAACATTCTGGTCAGCGGAGGCACAGGAACCGGCAAGACGACCTTGCTCGCGGCGATTGCAGCCCTGATCCCTCCTGACGAGCGGGTCATCGTCATCGAGGACACCGTCGAGCTGCCGCTCGCTCACCCCAATTTGGTGCGATTCGCGGCGAGGCGCGCCACAGAGGACGCCCCGGAAGTCACGGTGCGCGACTTGGTGCGAGCCGCGTTGCGACACCGTCCGGACCGGATCGTCGTCGGGGAGGTTCGTGGCGGCGAGGCATGGGACCTGCTGCAGGCGCTGAACACCGGACACGACGGTTCCCTGTCGACACTGCACGCTAGCTCGGCCTACAACGCCCTGAAACGGTGCGCCTCGTGCGTGCTTCAGTCCGGGGTCGGACTGCCCTATGTGGCGGTCCAGGACCTCCTCGGCGACGTGATCGACCTCGTCCTGCACCTCGAGCGCCGGGACGGCCGAAGGCGAGTGACCGAGATCCTGGCGGTGGATCGTTTCGACGGTGCGACTCAGCGATGGGACTGCCGAAGGCTTGCGGGAGAGCCGAAGACTTCGATTCCTGAAGGAGAAAACAAGAAATGAAGCGATACGACAGCTATGTGCGTGCTCCCGGCGGCCGCTTGGCGCCCTTGCGGCGAGTCTCGGGCGCAGTGGAGTTAGGTCAGGCGCTTGAGCCAGGCGTTGTGGTCGAGACCGACCTCCGAACCGCACTCGATTGCGGTGCCGTGCACGACGACACCGTGGCGGCCGACGACGCGTTCGAGGCAGCCGAGGATCCGTCGGATTTCTGGGGTGGGTAAGAGAACAGCCATGGCTCGGTTTGACCCTCATTCCAGAGTCGATGACTATTACCGTCGGGTGGCGGAATCGCTGATCGCTCAGATCGAGGAGGGCACGGCGCGCTGGACCCAGGCTTGGAAACCGGGCGAAAAGCCTCTCCCTTGCAATGTCAAGACCGGCAAGCAGTACCGGGGCGGAAACTCCATTTGGCTGGCGAGCACGGCCGACAGCCGTGGCTATTCCGACGAGCGTTGGGGGACCTTCAAGCAGGTCCGGGATCTGGGCGGTCACGTGAACCGGGGCGAGAAGGGCTGCGCGATACTCTTCTGGCAGTTCGAGACCAAGCGGCTGGCGCGCGACCCGGAAGGCAGGCCAAAACTTGACGACGAGGGGAAGCCGGCGTACGAAGTCCAGGCTCTCTCGTCCCCCAGAGCATTTGCCTACTCGGTATTCAACGCCGAACAGTGCAGCGGCTTGCCCGCTCGTCCGCCGCGGCCCGGATCGTATTCGTGGGACATGCATCAGAAGGCGGAGAAGATCTTCAACGAGTCGGGTGCTGTAATCGAGCATTCCGGGAAGGACCGGGCGTACTATGATCTGCGCCGTGATCGTGTCTTCCTCCCGTTCAAGGAGCAGTTTCCGGACGCTCCGAGCTACTACCAGACAGCGCTGCACGAGCTCGGCCACTGGACAGGTCACCCCCAACGGCTTAACCGCGAGACATTGACCAAGGGCATCGAGGAAGGATTCGCTTCCCCGCACTACGCGAGAGAGGAACTCCGAGCGGAAATCAGTTCGATGATCACGGGCGACCGGCTCGGCCTAGGCCATGATCCGTCGCGCCATGCTGCATACGTAGGTTCGTGGATCCAGGCACTTAGGGACGACCCGCGAGAAATCTACCGCGCATCGAAGGATGCGCAGGACATGAGCGACTTTCTGCTTGACCGCGGTCGCGACAGGCGGCAGGCACTCGAGAATCGCATCGGGGAGGGCGCGCGGAGCGATCTAGAACGGGAGTCCCGTCATGAGGGCCAAGTCTCAGCTAGCTCTGCAGAAAGGGAATTCCGCACGGACCGCAACCGTCAATCCGTTGGGTTGCCATTGTCCAGCCGTGCTCTTGGAAGAAGCCGCTCCGCCGGGCCTGACCGGTGACGATCCACGACCGAGTCCCAATTCCGACAGGGACGACCGCGGTAGCGCGGGGATGGGGCGCGACCACCCAGGAGGATTCCCTGATCGAAACTCTCCGGCTGAAACTCAGCGTCACCGTTTCCCTCCGTCGCACGTCCAATCAAATGACGCGCCTTGCCGATGATCGCTCGTTATCGGCCAGTCCAATCCGGGCAGGCCATCTAGCGGCCCATCGCGTGCCGTGGCGATGTCCCCGGAGGCAGTCTCTGGCGGCCGGTTGGCCGCTCGTGAGACCGGGTCTCCGGGCTATACTGAAAGTGTCAGCACACAACAGGAATTGGAAGCCGCGACAGGGGTAGGAGCCTGACAAGCGCTGCCAGAGCCACTCTTGAAGGAGAAGAACCCATGAACAGCGATCAAGGCGCGTCGGTCGGCCCGGCCCGCAACGGAAGCGCGCTCGGCTAGCGCCTCGATGCCGCGACCTTGCGGCTCGAACACAATTTAAACGGGACCCCCCGTACATGCTCAGGCAACCACCGAACCATCCCGCGGAGCCGAATGCACCGGGAGTCGGCACCGCCTCCGAAAGCGGCCTCATCTGTCGGGTAGTGTCAGTCGTGCGGATCGCGGCGACTGGCTGCTCCGTCCTTGTTGCGGCGACTGCTCTCTTCTTGGCTCCAGAAGCCATCCAAGCATCGGATGTTGATCCGAACGCCCCAACGGACGAACAGGTCATGGCGGCCGCGGCAGCGACCGAGCGCCTTCTCAACCAAGGGCGCGCCATGGAGGCCATGGCGGTCATCCGTCCCGTTGCCGAAGCTCGGCCCGACTTTCCTCAGGCCACGTTCTCCCTCGGACTGACCGCTCTCGCCGCGGCTGAGACTTCAATTCGGGGCGGGGCGAGTCGGAAGGACGATGCGGTCAAGGAAAGCTACAACATTGCCGTCCGTGCCTTCCGGGGCATGCTCGTCAAGGATCCCAACCAGATGCGCGTCAGACTCGAGCTGGGACGCGCCCTATTCTCTCGCGGCAATTGCACCGCCCCTCCCAAGAACTACGTCCGGCACCTCCTCGGCGATGACTGCTGGGCGGCCGAGCAGCACTTCCTCCGGGTCATCGGGAAAGACGTGCCTCCGCAGGTAATTCTCAACGTCCGTCGATTCATCCAGGTCTGTCGCGCGCGCAAGCGGGCGGCTGGCAGCCTCAGCCTCGCGCTTGCGCCTGACACCAACGTCAACACCTCCACCTCCGCGCAAACCGTCAACATCTTCGGCCTGCCGTTCCAGCTAGACGATCAGGCGCGGGCGAAGAGCGGGATTGGCATCGTGGGCACGCTTGGCGCCGAGATCCAGCGTCCGCTCCCGTGGCTGAAGCTCTTTCCCGGCTACGTGTCACGGTTGCGCGTCGGCGGCCTGGTCTATCGCAGGGAGTACTCCGGAGGCGAATTCGACGACTCCAACTACGGCATTTATGCCGGACCACGCTTCATCAACCGGAAGGGCCAATTCAGCATCCTCTTCCAGTCCGACCGCCGGACCGTGAACGGCAGACCCTATAGCCGCCAGTACGGCCTGCGCCTTGAGGGTGTCCGGCTACTGACCCCGCGAATTGCTGCGGGCGGCAGCGCCGAAGGTTCGCGCCAGACCGCTCTCGGCATGGCGGGACCGATTGGAAAGGCCGGGCTGAGCTGGAACGGGCAGGGATTCGTCAACTATCGGTTCTTGCCTTCATTGAACTTTCGATTCATGGGCGGTGTCGGTCGCGAGAACACCGACCGATTCTCGACCAGGCACCGTTCGCGCTGGATCGGCGCGATGGCCAGCTACGATTTGCCGTTCGGATTCGTGGTGACCGCTGCGCAGCAGTTCTTCAAGACCGAATTCGAGCAGCCGAACCGTCTGTTCAGTCCGGAGCCCCCGTCGACCGACCTTTGGTTCTCGCGCCTGGCCATCTTCAACCGGTTGATCCAGATCAAGGGATTCTCGCCGTCGTTGTCGGTGATCCGTGAGGATCGCGATTCAAACCTCACCCTATATACTTACCGGCGGTTCCGGGTTGAGGGCGGATTCGTCCGAGTCTTCTAGCTTCTGTCTGAACGTCAGCTTGGCGTGACGGCAGGATGGCCTCCCACTTCGATGTCGGACGCGACGGGTAAATGTCGCCGGCTCACGATGCCTCCAATCGCGCACCAGCGTCGTACCAGCATTCAGCCCCTGAGTTCGCGATCGCATCCTGCTTACGCTGCCACCGTGGACGAGCGTCCGGAGAGTTCCTGAACTGTGCGGTGTTCGATACGCATGCCTCGACCGTCGGCGTCGTTAGGGCGCAATCAGAACCACTGCCGAGCAAGCCAAGCCGTTTCGGGTATATCGGCTTCCAGGTGGATCCAGTCTTCCGTTCGCATGGCTTCGCATCTCCCCTGAAGGACGTACGCCAAATCGCCTCAACATCTGCAATGGGAATCACTTGCGGCCACTCGATTCGGATGATTGCTGCTCCGGCCCAATCTGGCTTGAAGGTAAGGATCTAAATGAATGTCAAGCGCTGTGATGAAATTGTGCCGCTCCATGCCGGCCCCTTCGAGCAGTCTCTTCCGGGTCCGGCCAAGTTGTCAAGCACGGAATCAGCGAACAGCGTCGCGGTCGGGATGCCCCGAGCAGATACCCGTGGGTCGTCGCCAAAGGCGCCGACAGCCGCTTCGTCCTCGCTTGGGGAACGGATCCGAATCGAACGAATGACCGTTGGAGCTACTGGATCGCACGGATCGACTCCGGCGTGGCGACCGGCATTATCGATTTCTCGGGGGAGGCTGCGACCTTGAGGGGACTCCCGCGCTGCAGCCGCTGTCACGCGCAGTCGAGCGGGGAAAGCGAGTCGGCAATTCCGATCTACCGGACGAAAGCGGCAAGTGCCGACACCCCCGACTTCCTGCGGGCGCCGCTCTCTTACGATCCGCGCATCTCGGTTCTATCGACCGACGAACTCGAGCCCTTCATCCAACCAGACTGGAAGTCCTGGGCCGGAATCAAAGGGACACACAAGTGGAGAGGTGAAGAAACAGTGTCCCCCCTGGCCTTGGGCACGGCGATCGATGTGCCCGAATTCGCGCTGCGATCCGGGTCGATTCTCGCAGCCGGGACGAACTCGAGCGTCGAGGAGTCGGTTCGATTCCGGATTGCGCGAGTGCGTCCCCTTCGGACGTGGACCGTCGAGAAGGATGGCGTGTCCTCGTTCCCCCTGGTCGACGAGAGCCGACCGTTCGTCGAGATCATGCCCTTGTAACAGAACGGAACGTATTTCCTCGACGCGACGGCGTTCACGGCCGACGGTACGCCCTCGGTCCCGCTCGATGTTCGCTATCGGATCGAGAACGGAACGTCACCATTCAGGAGACGCTCACGCGGAGTCGAAGGTGTCCAATCCACCCGCTACTCCCCGCCTGAGTCACCTCTCGGTGTCCCGATTGAATGGAAGTCCTGCGAACTCCGGGTCCGCGCGGTGGAAGGCCGATCGCGAACCCACTGGGAGGTTCGTCCTTGCCCGTGGCGCCGTCGGGCGAGTGCCTAAATGTGGAGCGGCCCGGGGAGCAATGGCCCGTGCCTTGCGGCAGTCGCGCCAGAAGACTGGACTCAAGAGCATCAGGAAACCAACCGGATGGTGACGCACGTCACGACTCCGTCCCGCGATGGCGATTGCCCGTAGCGTTTCGAGGGGTCGAGTTGGAATTGGGTCCCGGACCTATGCTCACGCCGAGTCGGCGCAGAGAGAACAAGACGCTGGCGCAAGTTCTTCGCCGGCCCGTGGCGGGAGTCCCCGCAGGTGGCCTTTTGCGACGGGCGGGCTTGTCCGGCCGGCCTAACTGGCGAACAGCACGACGACCTCCTCGTCAGCCTTGGTGAACTCCCTCCGCCTTTCATAACGGCAAGCAAGGATCTGCCGATGTGGATGTGGCTGTATCGCCAGCACCAGTCTTCGAACGTCTGATCGCGCACCAGGTTCGATGAGAAGCCGATCGCCTGGGCGGAGCCAGCCAAGCCTGCCACTCCCATCCGTCCGGCGCATGCGGCAGGCGTGCCGAGGACGAGCCCCGGATTTGGCTGATACGCCGGACTGATACGGGGACCTATTCGCTGTATCTCGAGTCTGTCACTAAGATGGCATGTCTCGTCATAAATCTATCACACATGATTGATATGTTTGCTCGATAGCAGTCTCATGTGTTCCCGGAGGCAGGCATCGACACTGCGGGTTTTCGCGTCCGGTTCGCGACGTCCGGGCGCCAAGATCGACCTTCGCCCGGCACTGAGGCTCGACGTCCCCATGGCGTTGGCACTTGCGCTGGGCTCGATGGCAGCGGCGGCTCTTGGCGCGCCTCTTCCAGTAGCGCAATCAGGGCGGTTCGGACCCGAGATTGGCCGCCCGCCTGGCTTCTCGCTCGAGGCGGGTCTGTCGGAAGCTGAATTGCACGCTCACGCGATGCGGGAGATGCGTCGCGCGCAAGTGCACGCCCGCCTGAAGGTGGCTCCGCCGGCTGCCGCCGCCGGAGCGGCAGAGACCTGCCCGGTCCTGGGCTCGCCGCTTGGAAGCGGCAAGGCGTACTTGCAGCCCTTGACCGCTCGGCACGCTGTGAGGAGACCGCCGTGGCGAGGCGTGGCCTCGTCGTCCGAATCACCTTCGGACCTCTTCGACGACTTCATTTCCGAGCAGATCGTGCAGTCCCGGTGCATTCACTGCCATGTCGAGGACGGGATTTCGGGCCACACGCGCCTTGTGCTCTCCCCGTCCACGGTTCCGGACCACATGACCCGAAACCTCGAGGTATTTCAGGGTTTCGTGGAGACTGTCGAAGACGCCGCCGACCGAATCCTGAACAAGATCCAGGGAGTCGCGCATGGAGGCGGCGTGCAGGTGCCAGCCGGTACGGCCGAATTCGCCAACATGGAACGGTTCGTGCGCCTGCTTGATGGTGGGACGGGGACAGCCGGACCCTCTCCCGAAACCCTGTTCGACGGCGTGACCATGGCCAAGCCGGAGAGGACTCTGCGCCGGGCTGCGCTGATCTTCGCGGGAAGACTCCCCACGCGTGAGGAGATCGGCGCGGTCAGCGACGGTCGGATCTCCAGCCTGCGCCGGACGATTCGGACCTTGATGAAGGGTCCCGCATTCCACGATTTCCTGATCCGCGCCAGCAATGACCGGCTGCTGACCGACCGTCACCTGAGCGATGAGATTTTCAATTTCCGATTCCAGCGGTTCTTTGTCGATCTGGCAAACTCGCAGCTCGCGGTCTTGAAGGCGTCCATCGACCGCGGTTACGGCGGCGGAGGACGCGGGGCGGCGTACTGGGAATGGCGCGAATCCGTGCAGTACGGACTCGCCAGGGCCCCGCTGGAGTTGATCGCGCACGTCGTCGAAAACGACCGGCCGTACACCGAGATCCTGACGGCCGGCTACATCATGGCGAATCCGTTCGCCGCAAGAGCATACGGTGCCGCCACGCGATTCGACAATCCGGCCGACCCGGAGGAGTTCAGGCCGTCGAGAATCGAAAGCTACTTCAGGAACGACGAGTCTAAGGTTGTCGTCTCCGTGGATGACGGCATGCTCCAGGGGCAGCGGATCGTCAACCCGGGCAATCTCTCGACCGATTACCCCCACGCCGGAATCCTCAACACGACGGTATTCCTCAGTCGGTATCCGACCACCGCCACCAACCGGAACCGTGCCCGGTCTCGCTGGACCTACTATCACTTCCTGCGGGTGGACATCGAGAAGTCGGCATCGCGGACGACCGACGCGGCCGCGCTCGCGGACACGAACAATCCGACGATGAACAACCCGGCGTGCACGGTCTGCCACCGGCTTATGGACCCGGTTGCCGGGGCGTACCAGAACTACGGCGAGGAAGGTCTCTACCGTGACGAATGGGGCGGGCAGGACTCCCTCGCACAGCTGTACAAATCCCCGCAGGACGGCACGATGTCCCCCTACCAGGACGGCGACACGTGGTACCGCGACATGCGCGAGCCGGGATTCGACGGAGAGCTGGCTCCGAGCGCAGACAAGTCACTCCAGTGGCTGGCTAGGGAGATGGTTGCCGATCCGCGATTCGCGGAGGCGGCTGTGCAGTTCTGGTGGCCGGGCATTTTCGGGGAAGAGGTCACCGCCCCGCCTGAGGACAAGGACGACATCGGTTTCGAGGGACAGTTGCTCGCATCCCAAGCGCAGGCCGCGGAAGTGAGGCGGCTGGCGGAAGCGTTCCGGACGGGAATCGCCGGAGGCAAGCCGTTTAACGCCAAGGATCTTTTGACCGAGATCGCGCTCACGCCTTGGTTCCGCGCGGAGACACTGGCCCTGACGGATCCAGTTCGAGAGGCCGCGCTCCGTCATGCAGGCATGGAGCGACTGCTGACGCCGGAGGAACTGGCGAGAAAGACCGAGGCGATCACGGGATACATGTGGGGCCGGCAGGTCCGACGGTGGCCGGGAGGAGGGAATTCTCACCTCGACGGTGCCATCGCACGGGACAGCGCGTACGAATTGGCGTACGGCGGGATCGATTCGGACGACGTCCCGACACGGACTGGAGATATCACCCCGCTGATGGCCGCAGTTGCGCAGAGCCACGCTGTCGAGGTCAGCTGCCCGATCGTCCGGCGCGAGTTCTTCCTCTGGCCCGAGGAGCGCCGCCGGCTGTTCGGCGGGATCGATCTGCAAACCACGCCCGAGACGGCGACTGGCACCGCCGCGATCAAGGGCAAGCTTGCGGAATTGCACGCAAAGTTGTTCGGCGTGGCTACGGCGAAGGATTCGGTCGATGTCGAGGAGGCTTACCAGCTGTTCGTTGAAGTCTGGCGAAGGATCCGAGCTTCGGAAGGCGAGCAGTTTCCAGGCGGGATGAACTGTCGGACTTGGGACGACCAGCTGTATTTCGAAGGAATTGCCGACGATGCGTTGACCTACAACAACTGGGGCTGGTCACGCGTGGACTGGGAAATCGTTGGCCCGCTGAATAATTCCACGATGCGCGACCCCAATCATGTCGCCAGGGCCTGGGTCGTGACGCTGGCGTTTCTGCTCACGGACTACCGGTACCTGTACTTCTAGCGAGGGAATCATGGAACGACGCCAATTCGTCAAGGGAATCCTGGCCGCCGGGGCGGCAGCCGGGTTCCGCCTTCCGATGCTGGACGCTGCGGACTACCGCGGGAAGCTGTTCGTCTTCGTCCAGGCCGCAGGGGGCTGGGATCCAACCAGCTTCTGCGACCCGAAGACGAACACCCCGGGCGAGCCAGTGATCAACAACTGGGCGGAGTCCGCGGAAATCGGGCAGGCGGGGAACATCCGCTACGCGCCCTTCGGGCGAAACCGGCAGTTCTTCGAGAAGTATTACCGGCGGATGCTCGTGATCAACGGTGTGGACGCGCAGACAAACTCGCACACAGCGGGGGTTACGCACAACTGGAGCGGCCGCATCTCGGAAGGCTACCCGACGACGACGGCGTTACTCGCCGCAGACAACGGCGCAGATCTCGCAATGCCCTACCTGACGTTCGGGGGCTTTTCCAGGACCGAGAGCCTGACCCCGTTCACGCGGCTCGACAATCCCGAGCGACACCTGAACATCGCTGCGCCGGAGGCGGCGCAGGGCAGTCCCGACTTGCCGTATGTGCACGAGGAGGACTGGGCCACGTTGCGGAGATACCGGGCGACACGTATCGAGCGGCTAGCCTCGGCTCCCAATCTGCTTCCGAAGGCCGCAAGGAACCGCCAGTTGTACGAAGCGGCCCTGTTGCCGAAGGCGTCGGAAGGGCTGAGGTTGTTCGCCGAATTGGTTCGGGAGCAGGGCCAGTTGGCAGAGACTAACCGGGATCCTAACAACCGATTTTGGGGCCGGCTAAGACGCCAGGCACAACTCGCCGTACTCGCGTTCGAGGCAGGTGTCGCCGTGAGCGCCGATCTCATTCTGGGAGGCTTCGACACGCACGACGACCATGACGAGGACCACGGCTGGCTGCTGGGGAACCTCACGGACTCGGTGGACTACCTCTGGGACTATGCCGAAGTCCACGGCGTGGCGGATCGGCTCGTCGTGGTGATGGGATCGGATTTCGGACGGACCAATAGGTACAACGCGGATGGCGGCAAGGACCACTGGCCGATCGGCAGCTTCGTAGTGATGGAGAAGAACCAGCGCTGGACGAATCGCGTGGTCGGGGAAACGGACGAACTGCACTTCGCGCAAAGGGTGAACCCCGTCACCCTTCGTCGAGCCGATGCCAACGGCACTCTCATCCGTCCGGCGCACGTTCACAAGGCGCTGCGTCGGTACCTCGGGGTCGAGAACTCGTTGGGCAGTCAGCGATTCCCGTTCCGTGGGACTGAGGACCTGTGGCTGTTCGGATGATCGCGTCGGCCGGGTATGCGCAAGGCTTCCCTTCTACGAGCGTTGACGGACAGGGCATCCCGGCCCGTCTGCCAGCCCTCCATCCCTCCGTCTGATGGGATTCGTTGGCTCTGGGCCATAGCAGGGCCGAAGCGGAGATCCACGCAAGAGGCTGCATCGATGGCAGGATTCCACCTATGTTCTGTCGCTTGCCTGGGCGTGGCCTTCGGTGTCACCGCCGCAGCCCAGACCACCCTCACCGTCCCCTTGGACGATTCCGGCAAGGTCATCGCACCAGCCGGAATGACTCCGGTCGGCATTGGCGTGATCCATACGCTGGCGGGCACGGGCCAGCAAGGCTTCGGAGGGGACGGCGGATCCGCCAACCTCGCATCGTTCCGGTTTCCGCGAAGCGTCGCTGCAGACGGGTCGGGCAACGTCTATGTCGCCGACTCGCGTGACCACCGGATCCGAAAGATCGACGCGGAGGGGATGATCACGACGTTTGCTGGAACCGGCGACCGGGGCGATAGCGGTGACGGCGGCCCCGCGACGGAGGCGCGGCTAGCCTTCCCAGTCGCGGTCACGGTTGATGCGACCGGGAGCGTCTACGTGGCCGACAGCGACAACCACCGGATCCGGAAGATTGACCTGCAAGGCACGATTACAACCTACGCTGGCGGTGGCCAACGAGGGTATGGAGGAGACGGGGGAAGCGCGACGGAGGCACTCCTTGCCTATCCGTCGGGACTCGCGGTGGACCCGGCGGGTAACCTCTACGTGGCCGACAGCTGGAATCATCGGATCCGCAGAATCGATGCCTCGGGAACGATCACGACATTCGCTGGGAACGGAATCTTGGGTTTCAGGGGGGACGGTACAGCGGCAGCGCGGTCGTGGCTGGCCTATCCTTCCGCGGTCGCCACGGATTCAGCAGGGAATGTCTACGTGGCCGACAACTGGAATCACCGGATTCGCAGGATCGACGCCTCCGGAATCATGACCACGCTGGCCGGCAGGGGCGATGATGGCGACCGCGGCGACGGCGGTCCTGCGATCGAAGCGAGCCTGGCATATCCCGTTGCGGTTGGCACGGACCGGGCAGGAAACGTCTACGCGGTTTCTTATTCCTTTCAGACAGCCAATCACCGTGTCCGAATGGTTGACGCCTCCGGCATGATCTCCGCGTTTGCAGGTACGGGAGAGGAAGGCTACGAAGGCGACCGCGGTCCCGCAGCAGAGGCGCGTCTGGCCTACCCGACTGGAGTGGCCGCGGGCCCGAACGGAAGCGTCTATATCGCGGATGCCCGCAACGCCCTCGTGCGTGTGGTACGGCCGGGCGTCGGATTCAGGGTGCCGCTAGGATCGAGCGGCGAGACAGTCGCGCTCGTAGTGGGGAGCGAAGGAGTGCTGACCCTACGCGGCGAACCGCTTGTAGCAGGCACCAAGGTCGAGTCCAGCAGCGGCAATTCGTATGCGTTGGCTGCGGGTACGAACGGTGCGGTGTTCGCCGAGTACCTGCCGGAGACGCAGCGGGTGTTGGTACGAGGGTCCGGCGTAGTCCTGACTAGGCAGGAGGACGGCACTTGGCGGATCGGGGACACGCCTGCCGAGAACGGCCACCGGCACGCCGTAGGCGGAAGGGAATACGTCCTCGAACTGCTAGGTGGGCAATGGGGACTGGCGGAGTACGCGATCGAGACGGTGGCGGGCAACACGAGCGTGATAGACGGGATTGCAGCCACCGACGTCACTGTGGAAGGGGTGTCGAGCGTAGCGGTCGATGCCGTTGGCAATGTATATCTCGCCGAGCCACAGCGCCGTCGGATACGGAAGATCGATCTCTCCGGTGTGATTTCCACGTTCGCAGGCACGGGGGACTGGGGGTACTCCGGGGACGGAGGACCGGCGGTTGAGGCAATGCTTGGCTGGCCGACCGGGGTTGCGGTGGACCGGAATGGGAGAGTGTACATTGCCGATGAATCGAACCGCAGGGTTCGCAGGATCGATGCGTCAGGCGTAATTGAGACGATCGCGGGCACGGGGAACTGGGGGTTCTCTGGCGATGGCGGGCCGGCAACGGAGGCGGATCTGAGCGGTATCGACAACATCGCCACCGACCGTAGGGGGAACGTGTTTGTGGCTGAGAATAGGCGAATCCGGAAGATCGACCGATCCGGCGTAATCACGACGATCGCAGGCACTGGGAGAGCTGGAGATTCCGGGGACGGAGGCTCTGCCACGGAGGTTGGCCTGTCCTGGCTCTTGGATGTCGCCGCAGATGCGGGAGGAAACGTCTACGTAGCCGACTACGGCAACCACCGGGTCTGGATAATCGACGCGGACGGAACAATAGCCACGCTGGCTGGAACCGGAGAGAGCGGGTACAGCGGAGACGGCGGCAGCGCAACCGAGGCACAACTAAGTTATCCGCGCGGGGTCGCTGTGGACGCGAACGGCAGAGTTTACGTCGCCGATCAGTCTAATCGCAGGATTCGCAGGATCGATGCGTCGGGCGTGATCACGACGTTCGCGGGGACGGGGAATTGGGGTGCCTCCGGGGACGGAGAGCCGGCGACCGAGGCAGATTTGGGTGGGCTTTCAGGCGTTGCAATCGACTCGAGAGGGAACGTATATGCCGCGACGGGGGATCGGATTCGGAGAATCGACCGCAGTGGAATGATCACCACCTTGGCCGGCACGGGCGATTTCCTCTGGGCCCAGGACCCCGGCATGGGGTTGGCGACTCCGCTCAATTCGCCTAATGGGGTAGCCGTACTCGCGTCAGGCGGAGTGGTCTTCTCGGATGTTCGCCGCATCTGGAAGCTCGATTCCTCAGGCGCCCTGACACCGTTCGCGGGCACAGGCCGCTGCTGCTACAACGGAGAACTAGGACCGGCCACGTCGGTCCACTTGCCCAACCTGAATGACGTAGCGGCGGATGCGGCTGGGAACGTCTATATGGCGGCCACTTGGGAGCACCGGATCCTTCGAGTCAGCCCAGAGGGCGTGGTCTCCACGCTCGCAGGCACAGGAGAAGAGGGGTTCTCTGGTGATGGAGGTCCCGCGGCAGTAGCTGAGATTTCACGTCCGTGCCGAATCACCTCGGATCCTATGGGAAACGTGTACTTCGCGGAATCCTGGGAATACCGGGTTCGCAAAATCGATATCGCGGGCATGATTTCAACGTTCGCGGGGACCGGCGAGAGTGGTGACTCAGGCGACGGCAGCCCCGCCAAGAGCGCTCAGTTAAGCGATCCCTGCCAAGGGATCGCGGCCGACAACGCAGGCAACGTCTACATATCGGACCGTTGGCGGATTCGCAAGATCGACCCGTCCGGCGTCATCGATGAGTACGCCGAAAGTGAATCCTGGCTTGGGGAACTGGCTGTGGACCGTTCGGGAACTGTGTACTACGGCGCTGGAAATCAGGTTCGAACGATCAAGCAGGACGGAACAGATTCGAGGATCGCGGGAAGCGGCGAGAATGGGTACAGCGGCGATGGCGGACCGGCGCGGAGCGCCGGTCTCTCCGTGTCGGCGATGGCGGTAGACCGGTCCGGAAACGTCTGGATTGCCGACGGGCAAAGCCGCAGGATCCGAGTGCTCCGGAACCAACGGAATTGACAGTCCAGCGAGTACGGGCGCCGTTCGCTCTGGGCTCCGGTACTTGCTGCTTTCCCGGCCAATGCCGAGTTGCTCATGCGCCTGCCTTTGGGTCGGGGGTTCGAGTTGCAGCTCCTATCCGATCGCTCAACACTTGGAACCTCGGTAAGCTACGGCACGGTGAGGAGCCGGAGAGCTTGCCGCGAGGTGCAGCATGCGAGATCGGTGGGAAACCTGCAGCAGCAACGAGAGCCTCCGGCGATCCCGTCACCGGTTTGGTTGCCCTCCTACCACGTGAAGTCCTGCTTCTCATATGCGATCTCAAGGCAGCTCAGAGGTGGCTTGCCGTCCTAAGTCACGCCACTTGGCAGGAGTCCACGCGCTGCAAGTCGGCTCTGACCTCGTTGCTAGGATTGTAGGGCCAGATGTCGCAGCCCTATCGACTGCCCGTAGGGCGGGTAGCGTTCCTCCTAGCGATCGCTACCGGGTCTCCGCCGGCTCTGGCTGGCCAGGAGTCTCCTGCCAGCGCGGTGAATGCCGAGTCCGAAACCGAGCCGGAGGGCGATGCCGCGGAGCCCTCGGGGGCAGCGGAAGCCCAACGCACGGATATCAACCTACTGGGCGAGACGGCCTCCGAGTCCGGCGAGAGCCGCCGCAACGAGAACGTCCAGTTCAACCTCGTCGACAACAACGCGCTCAAGGAACTCAACATCCGCCTCGGCACGACCGCAACGCTCGTCAATGAGTTCGTCGTCGACCGCGGTTATTTCGGCTCCGAGTACGGAAAGCCTCCCACGCCCCCTGTGCATGCTCCCCCTGGACGGGGCGGTGGGTTTCACGGTGACGCCTCCTGGCGCCACAACAACAGCGTCTTTTCCGCCCGCTCTTTCTTCCAGGTCGGCGAGGTGCAACCGGCCAGGGAGAACTTCTACGGAGTCAATCTCGCCGCCCCTTTAGGACCTCTCGGTTCCCTGACTCTGGGCATTTCGCAGAACAAGATCCGAGGCAACGTAAACGGCAACGTCCTGATTCCCCTGCCGGAGGAACGCACGCCCCTGGCCAGGGACCCGGCCACCCGCGCAGCGGTCCAGGAGCTTCTCGATGGCTATCCGAATGTCCCGCCAAACCGGCCCGACATTGCAGCCCGCGCCCATAACACAAACAGCCTGCAGCGCATCAACACCGACTCTTCCCGGATCCAGCTCGACCGCGACGCCGTCGCTGGGGGCAAGCTCTCGCTTCGCCACGTCTGGACCGCCCAGAATGTCGATGCCTTCCAGCTCGTCAAGGGCCAGAATCCAGACACCGATAACAGATCCCACTCCGCACGACTTACCTGGAGCCGCGTGTTCACGCCGGCAACGGTGCTCCAGCTCTCTACTGGCTTCGACCGCCTCGGCACTCTCTTGCTTCCGGCGGAGGGCGCGCTCGGCCCCATCTTCATGAGTGCCAGGGATCTTACCTTTCTGGGCCCGTATCCGAACATTCCGATCGATCGCGCCCAGAACCGCTGGCGCCAGGCGGCGACGCTGCGCCACACTCGCGGCAAGCATGATGTCACTGCGGGCTTCGCGCTGACCCGCCTGCAGTATAACGGCGAGGAACCCGACGCGGGCCGAGGGATCCTCTTGTTCAACGCGAGCTTCGGCAACGATGCAATCACCAACCTCCGCCTCGGGATGCCGAACCGCCTGATCGTCTCGTTGGGATCGACGTATCGCGGGTTTCGCAATTGGTCAAACAGGTTCTTTCTGGGTGACCGCTGGCAGGCGACGAACCGCCTGACGCTGCATCTCGGCGTCCGCTACGAGCCCTTCACGCGCCCGGTCGACGTCACCGGGCGCACCGAGCTGGCCATGGATTCGGATCTGAACAACGTCGCCGGCTCGTTCGGATTCGCCTATCGCCTGCCCGGTGACGCCGGCGTGCTGCGGGCCAACTTCGCGTCGCACTACGGCGACCTGTTTCCCGTCACCTACGGCCAGGCCCGCCTGAACGCGCCGCACACCGTGACATCAGTCCTGATCCAGCCGTCCCTCGCAAACTGGCGCACGTTGATCGACCACTCCAAGCGCGATCCGAATGCCCGATCGAGCCTGGTCGAGCCCGGTCCGGACCTGACCGTGCCGTACGAGCATCAGTACAACTTCAGCTGGGAGAAGCGGCTCGCTGCGGACTGGCGCCTGCAACTCGGATACGTCGGGAGCCGGGCCCACAAGCTGATCATCACCTACTTTTTCAATCGCGCCCGCGAGGTGCCCGGTGTCGTGTCAACCATCCGAAACCTCAACGACCGCCGCCTGGATCAGAGCATCTTCGAGCACTTGTTCATTCATAACGGGTCGCGGGGCTACTTCGACGCCGGACGTGTCACGCTGACGGCGCCGAACTGGCGCGGCCTCTCGCTGAATGCCTCCTACTGGCTAAGCAAGGCCATCGATCTGGGTGGCTCCTACACCAACACGGCGTCGGGGCCCGATGCCCGGGTCGCCGTTTCCCAGACGGAACGCGAATCCCAGCGCGATCTGAAGGGCCTGAGCGACTTCGACCAGCCGCACGCCTTCCTGCTGCAGGCCGACTACACGGTGCCCCGCGGCATGGCACTGGGCTGGGCAGGGAAGCTTCTGAATAGCTGGACAATCTCGACGGTGACACTGCTCAAGTCGGGGACGCCCTTCACCGTGCAGGCAGGCTCGGACGGCCCAGGCTTCGGCAACATCGATGGACGCAGGGGCGACAGGCCGATGCTGGTCGACCCGTCGGTTCTGGGCCGTGTCGTCGGCTCGCCCGACACATCCGAGTCGCTGTTGCCGCGCGACGCATTTCGCTTCATGAACGCGCCAGCTGAGCGGGCCGGCAGCCTCGGGCGCAACACGTTCCGCAAGGGCAAGATCGCCAACGTCAACGCCTCGCTCTCGCGTCGCTTCCCGATCGGCTCCGAATGGACGATGGAGTTCCGTGCCGATGCGATCAACCTCTTCAACACGCCCCAGTTCGCGGAGCCCGGCATGTCGCTGACCTCGCCGAACTTCGCCCAGATCAACAACACGCTCAATGACGGGCGCACGTTCCGCTTCCAGCTGAAGTTTCTTTGGTAGCGGTCGATTGGCTCGGCCTCATTCCGATAGCCGCATCGAGAACGGGCCTTCCTCGAAGTCCGCGCGGACGAGCAGGAGAGTGCGCGTCGGATCTCTTGCGAAGTACGCCGAGAAAGCGTGTTCCGACGCAGGGCCACGCACTACCACCCGGATCTCGTCGACCAGCCGCCGCTCGCCAGCGACCGCCAGCCACCGGGTGCGAACGAATTCCAGTCGGATTCTGTATCCGGCACCAAAGTAGATATTGCCTGGCGCGGGGATGCGTCCGGCCGCGAGATCCTGGCGAACGAAGTAGAGGTATGCCAGAGCGTCACGGGCGCAGGTCCCGACCGGAACAATTCCGGGAGGTTCGTTGGTCGGGGCTTCCAGATTGGTGCGCTCGAGCTCGCGCGGGCCGAAGCGCAGTGACTCGTGCCCGCGCTTAGCGCCGTGCCGGAGGTGCTTCTCGAAGGTCTCCGAGCACATATCGGCATCGGTTCGCGAGACGAAGGCATCGTCGATCTCGATTTGCGGGAGGCTGGCCCGGAGCGTCATCTCGAATCGCCAGCCGGGATCGAGGTCCCGGGCCCGGAACTCCGCCCTGCCCACCGATAGCCCGCTCGGCCAGGTGATCGTGTATTCCAGGCGTTCGTCCAGGGAGATGGGCGAGTCCTGATCCTGGGCCGGTCCGTGCCCCGGCACGAGCGCGAGCAGGCACGCGAGGAGAAAAGCGCCAGTCCACGGTCGCATCAGCACGAGGCAATAGGGGGGCCGGTTCCTTGATCGACGAGCCTGCAACGGTGAGTCCGCCGATTGGCCGGTCCGTCAGGCTTCCGTCTGCACGAGGATGTCGCCCCCGGTGTCCAGGTCGCGCGCCGCCGGTGTGATGATCGTGTGCTTGGCGACGTAGATCTTCGCCCCGGAGTGGATCGCCTTGCGCATGTCGCCCTCGCAGACGAAGCTGACCGGCCGAATCACCGGCGCTGGGGGAGGCGGCTCTTCGACCGGAGCTGGCGGAGGACCGACGTCCGGCACCGGGACGGGTTGCTGCCGACCCTGCAGGAAGCGGTCGACCACGGCAGCCACCGGGGAATCTGAATTCGGCCTGGAAGCAGGCGCCCCGCGGCCCTGCATGCCTCGTTGCGAGAGGTAGCGGTCCACGCGCGCTGCCACGCCACCCGAGCCGTTTCCATGCGCGGCCGCGGGGACTGCCGTGCCGGAACTGAAATCCGAGCCGCTCGCCACAGCCTCGAAGTAGCGCTTGCCTTCCTCGCTCACGAACGCTTCCTCCGGCGAACGCACGTATCGGGCGATTCGCTTGACGTGGAACAGGTGCATCGGCCCGATATTGTCACCGGTCGAATTCCCTGCGATAGCGCCGCAGCCGAGTGTCATTGACGGGAAGATCCCCGTCGTCATTCCGGTCGATCCCTGCGGCGCGGCAGTGTTGACCAGCACCCGGAACGCAGGCGCGCGACGGCCGTACTCCAGCACGTGGCTCTCGTCCTCGGAAAAGATCACGCAGGTGTGCCCCCTGCCCCCGAAGTTCAGGACACCGACGCAAGCTTCGACGGCCTGCTCGAAGCTGTCGACGAAATAGACCGAGAGCACGGGCGAGAGCTTCTCGGCCGACAGGAGATGGTCACGGCCGACCCCATGGATTTCGACAGCAATTATGCGGGTCTCCTGCGGAACCTCGAAGCCTGCCATAGATGCGATTTTCTGGGGCGACTGGCCGACGCACTCAGGCCGGATTCGGAGGTTCTCCGTGAACAGGAGAGCTTCCAGCATCTTGCCTTGCTCTTCGCTGCAGACGAACGCACCACTGGCCTTGAGGGCTGCCCAAACCCGGTCACGCTGCCGCCGGTTCGCCACGACAGTCTGCTCGCTCGAGCAGACAGTGCCGAAATCGAACGACTTCCCGTCCACCACCGTGGCGATCGCCGACTCGATGTCGGCGGAATCGTCAATCAGTACCGGTACATTGCCCGCACCGACTCCGAGCGCCGGCTTGCCGCTTGAGTACGCCGCCTTGACTATTCCTGCCCCGCCTGTCGAAAGCACGATCCCGATCCGCCTGTGCCCCATCAGCTCGTTGGTGCCGGCTATGGTCGCTTCATCGACACACTGCACTAGCCCCTTGGGAGCGCCGGCGGCTTCGGCGGCTTCGGAGAGCAGCCTCGCGGCCTCGCAGGTGCAGCGACGCGCCCTGGGATGCGGGCTCAGCACGATGGCGTTGCCTGCCTTGACGGCGATCAGGACCTTGAAGAATGCCGTCGATGTCGGGTTCGTGGTCGGCAGCACTGCGGCCACCACGCCGACCGGCACAGCGATCTCCGTCACTCCGAGCTCGGGATCGTCACCCAATACGCCAATCGTCTTCAGCGGGGCGATTTTCTGGTGAAGCAGGTCGCAGTTGAGCAGGTTCTTCGCGATCTTGTCCCGAACGTTGCCGTAGCCCGTCTCTTCCACCGCCATTCTGGCGAGCGATTCCGAGTGCGCGCGCGCCGTTGCAGCCATGCTCGCAACGATCGCATCCACCTGTTCCTGCGAGAACCCCTGAAAGGCCTGGAACGCCTCGTGGGCGGCGTCGACCTTGCTGCGCACTTCCTGGATGGAGCGCAGATCGCTGTCGACGAGCATGGCCACCGGCTAGGCGTCCGGCCCTGTGGGAAGGATGGACCCTGTATCCCGGTAGGGGGCAGGGATCACGTGAACACTGACCAGCTCGCCGAGTCGCCTGGCGGCCGCGGCACCAGCATCCGTTGCGGCCTTGACGGCGCCGATATCACCGCGGCAAGTGACGGTCACGTAGCCCGCCCCGATCTGCCGCCTGCCCTCCAAAGTTACGCTTGCGGCCTTCACCATGGCGTCGGAGGCTTCGATAGACGCTACGAGACCCATGGTCTCGATCATGCCGAGGGCTTGCATCGGGAGAGCCGGAAAATCGTCCCGGTGAATTCAAGGTATCACAGGGGCTTTGACCGCTTCAAACCGAATTGGCAGGCCCGGCCACGTACCCCAGGGGGCACGGCCAAGCGCAGGTCACAAGGGTCACTCGACGCTTGTTGCGAACAGGAGGCAGACAGGGGCGTCGATCGCCAGATCCGTTCCTGTCGGTTCCAATGCTCCCGACTCCTGGTCGATCCGAAACACCGCGATGTTGTCCGAATTCTGGTTTGCCGCAAGCAGGAACTGGCCGCTCGGGTCGAACGCGAAGTTCCGAGGCCACTCGCCACGCGTGGAAACCTGCCCCCTCGACTCGATCGTGCCGCTTTCGAGGTCGATTGCGAAGACTGCGATCGAGTCGTGGCCGCGGTTCGAGGCGTACACGAACCTGCCCGTCGGATGGACATAGATCTCCGCGGTGTAGTTCTCGCCCTCGAAGCCCTCCGGGAGGGTGGACGCGGTCTGCTGCACGGATAGCGTCCCTGCTTCCGGATCGAGCGCATACACCGTCACCGTCGATGACAGTTCGTTCAGGCCGTACGCGAACCGGGCGGAAGGGTGAATAGCAAGGTGCCGGGGCCCCGAGCCCGGTGCGACCTCGACCTGCGGAGACTCGTGCGGCGACATTGTCGCGGTCGCCGTGTCGGCGCGGTACACCTTGACCTGGTCCAGGCCAAGGTCTGAGAACAATGCAAATCGGCCGTCGGCCGAGAAATCCGCCGAATGGGCGTGCGCCTGTTCCTGCCTTGCGTGGACGCTGCTGCCTTCGTGCTGGAAGAACGACGCTGCCCGCCCCAGCGTGCCGTCCTCGTTTACCGGGAACGATGCGACGTTGCCGCCCTTGTAGTTCGCGACGATCAGCATCCGACCGGTGGCGTCGATGTTGAGATGGCAGGGCCATCCGCCGGTGGACGAGACTTCGTTGAGCTTCCGGAGGCGGCCGGATCCCGGCTCGATGGCGAACGATAGGACAGAGCCGCTGCCGTCGCTGTCGTAGTCGTCAGTCTCCGACACGGCGTACAGGAACCGCCCGCCTGGGTGCAGCGCCAGGAACGACGGATCGCGCATTTCGGCCACCAGCCCTAGTTCGCGCGTCTGCGCGTTCGACGAATCGAACGTGTATGCGTAAATCCCTGCGCTTGTCTCCCGGGTGTAGGTCCCCACGTACATCAGGTGCTCGGATTCGGATGTGACCTTCTGCAAGGTCTGCTCTGACGTGCAGCCCGCCGATACCGCGACCAAAGCCATGCTTGCGATACCCGCGTGGACTCGCATGCCCCTATCAGAACGCAGGCTGACAGATGGGCGCAATCGTTTTCGAAGCAGCTCTCGTTCGGGAGCCCGCGGACGCTATGGCATTCCTTCCCCTGCCCGAACATCAGATCGGGGATCGGCAGATACCCGAACGGACCATTGCCAAGAGGTGGACTGTGGTACCGCACAATTGATCTCAAGGTCATCCGGTCGATCCAGCATCGTGGATTGCGCCGACTGGTCGAAGACGACAATCCTAGACTCTTCCGACATGACTTAGTCAACAGACTACGCAAGGTGCTGACGGTGCTGATACTGGCTAATCACATGGACGATTTCGTTGCCGTTCCTCCACCTGGTTGGCGCGTCAACCGCTCTCGGGCGACCGGCAGGGTCAATGGGCCGTCTCTGCGTCCCGCAGCTGGCAGATCACGTTCGAAGAAGACGGTGGATACGTCGACCGTTTGAACTTGGAGGATCACCACTGACGGCTCAAGGCGGTGTGAATGTAAGCATGACCCCGTCTCATCCGGGGGACTTTGTTCGAACCGAAGTCATCGAAGAGCTTGGGCTGAACGTGACTCGGGCGGCGGCGATTCTTGGAGTTCGCCGAGCAGCACTCTCGGCCCTTCTGAACAGCCGTGCCGCAATGTCACCGGAAATGGCCCTGCGCATCGAAAAGGACTTCGGAGTGAGTATGGACCTGCTGCTCCGTATGCAGGCTTGGTACGACGCATGTCGAATGCGCGCCCGTGCAAGGGAGGTCGACGGCAAGCCCTACAAGCCAGCCTGACCGGAACGGGATTGGAGGACGGGGTTCGACTCTAGACGGAATATATGATTCGCTCCTGGGTTGTCTGCCGGAGCCGACCCGATGAACAGTGGTCTGCGCCAATTTATTCGGCCTCTGAGTGGAACCGTGCCGGTTCCGGGCCATGATGGGCTGCGCGCGCCTCGGTCCTCATAACTGCAACGACCTCTGAGGGCCGTTCCGTCAAACACGGTTCCACCACCCTGGTGACGCACCGGCGAGACTGGGCGGGGATCCAGGTGGCCGCAGCGTATAGCAGGCAGCAGCATGTGGAACGGGTCGTCCGGGCCTGAAGGGAGGGGACTGGCTGGGCTGGGCGCTGCGTCACTGGACCGACAGCGAAACCCGCCCTGAATCCGTCCCCACCTTCAGCTCGCTAACCGAATCCTGACGCGGTTGGAAAGAGCAACTAACGCTTCCCCGTTTACGACCAATTGGCTCCGGTAGCGTCCGGCATCATGTAGCGAAGACCATAAGTTACTGATCATAAGTAATTTATGATCCGTCGTCGTGGGCCGTCTGATTCAGGGCGTGTCGCAAAATCCGGCTCAATCCCGCATCTAATGGAAGATCCGATGCTGTAGCAGAGACTGCCAGGACACCACGCAGAAGCAAGTCCCGCGGGCGCCATCCCGACAAGGCGCTCTCGGCCACGCCGCAGAGTTAGCGGCTCGGACCATGGTCGACATCCAGCGGCTCGACGTCGCACACGCTGCCGGCGCCCCGGCTCTCCCCCCACCGACCGCGGCACTCCTGGGCCTTCAGCAGCCCATTTTGGGCGCCGTTCCCCCCCGAGACCCAGGGACGAGGCTCCCGTGGCAAGAGATGCGTTGACAATAACTGATAATCGAGTATCATTTATCCATGCAGAGAGCAAAGCAGCAGCTGAGCGTCTTGCGAGCCCTTGGCGCGGCGGACGGCCCCCTATCCGCGAGGCAGCTGTGGGGCCGCCTGAGCGGAACGGGTGTCGGCATCGCGACGGTATACCGCGCTCTCCAACGGGGTGTTGACGAAGGCACGTTGGAATCGGTCGAGGTGTTGGGCGGCGGCGTTCGGTACGAGCCCAAGAACCGCGAGCATCACCATCACTTTCTTTGCTCGACCTGCAACCACGCGTTCGACCTCTTCGGTTGCGTCGAGGGCCTCGAGTCCCTGCTTCCAGACGGGTTTCAGATGACGGGACATGAGGTGGTGTTGCTCGGAACCTGCGATGCGTGCAGCAATGTGGCATGACGGTCGCCCAAGAGCGGTGGAATCGGTTGGGGATCGTCGCGTCGACTCCGGCTGCACTGTCCACAATCTGATCGCTCCCGTCCTACTCCCGTTTTGGCCCTCACTTCCATGCCGGGGAGGGCGCTGATGCATCTGGCAGAAGGTGTGCTGCCGCTCAGCCAAGCCATCGCGACGAGTGCCCTGGCCGCCCCCACTGTCTATTGGAGCCTTCGTTGCGAGCAACGAATGCGGCGCAACACACCGTCGTCCTCAGTCATCATGGCGGGCGCCACGAGCCTGCTCTTTGCCGGCACTCTGCTGCCGCTACCGGTCCCCGTCGTCGGCGCAACTAGTCACATCTGCCTTACGCCGATACTCGCCTTGGTCGTCGGCGTCCGCCGCATCGTGTGGCCCACCTTCTTCGTGCTCTTGCTGCAGGCGGTCTTCTTCGCTCACGGCGGGCTCACGACGCTGGGGGTCAACATCCTGACGCTCGGACTGCTGGGGCCTCTGACGACCGCTGGGCTTTGGGCGTTGCTCCGGCGGCTCGGTCTGGACGGGGCGTTCCGCCTCGCTCTCGCGTGTGGCGTCGGCGGCCTGAGCGTGTACGTGGCCGACGCGGCGGTACTCGCCGTGGCGTTGTCCGATGTGACGGCGCCTGCGACAACGTTCGGCGCGGTGCTGCTCGGGTTCGCCCCTGTCCAGGTCCCCTTGGCGGTTCTCGAAGCCGTCGCCTCCGTAGGCATCGTACGGCTGTTGGCCACGCGTCGGCCAGACCTGCTGCCGAACTCGCTGAGGAGGCTTCGCACCGTGCCCGCGCCCCTTGCGCACGCCACGCTTCCGTTGCTCGTGATCGGCCTGTCCGGGTGCGCCTATGAAGGAATCGACGAGACCGTATTCGGTGCGACCGCGGAGGGGGCGGGGCGACCGCCTACGGGGAGTATCTTCGGCCTGAGCCAGGGGGAGATCGGTCTCGCTATGTCGATCCTCATTCTCTTCGGAATGGGGTTCATCGCGGGACGCAGTTGGGAACGAGTGCTCGGAGGAGGGCGCGATGCACCTCTGCGCTGAGCACTCTCTGTTTTTCGAGCGCCGCCAACCGTTATGGGTTGCGGCATTGGGTTTCGCGTTGACCGGCACCGTGCTGATCGTCAACGCAGGCGCACGCAGTACGGCCTTGTCCCTGATCGCGGCGGGAATCGGCGTGGTGCTTCTGGTCGCACGTGCCCGCGGACGCCGAAGGATCAAGCCTGCCCTCGCGTGGACCTTGACCCTCGTGGCGCTCGCACTGCTTGGCGGGGTCGCCCTGGATTCCAACGCGGATGTCATTGCCCAAGTGGGCGTCAGGGTCTTGTGCGGCGCCATCTGGATCCTCTGGCTTGGCACCCAGGTCGACTGGTCGTCGCTGCGACGACTGCTGCTTCTCCTTCGGATTCCTGAGGGCGTCGTGGCCAGTCTTGACCACGCGCTCATGCACGGCGTTCTCACCCAGCGTGAGTGGGTCCAGCGGCGTGACGCGGCCCGCCTCCGCCTAGGGTCACCGCGTTTGCCTCTGGCCGCTTGGGGACCGCTGCTCGGCGAGGGTGCCCTGCATGCCTTCGCGCGCCTCGAACGCGCCGAGGAGAACGCACTGCTTCGTCGTGCCTCCCGCGAAGACGTTCGGGTCCATGACGGCATTCACCTCGATGCCATCGACGTCGAACGCGATGGACAGTTGGTGCTCGAGCAACTCGAACTTCGCCTGGCAAGAGCGGAGTGGCTGCTCGTGTGTGGGCCGAGTGGAGCCGGGAAGTCGAGCCTGTTGCGCCTGCTCGCGGGGCTCGACGGACCCGCGCGTGGGACCATGACGCGCCTCGGCAACCAGGTGTCGCCCAGTGCGACGCTCCGCGCCCGGCTCCACGGACGCGTGGCGCTTCTCGGCCAGAACCCGGAACACACACTTCATCGCAAGCACCGTCGCCGAGGACATTGCCTGGGGCCTGTTTCGTCGTGGCGTTGAGCCAGGCGAGGTCCGACGTCGGTCCCGCGAGGTGGCGATGGCCTTGCGCATAGACCATCTGCTGGAGCGTCCGTGTCATCAGCTCAGCTTCGGGGAGCAGCGCCGGGTCGCGGTGGCCGGTCTCCTGGTGCTCGAGCCTGCGTTGCTCCTCCTCGACGAGCCCACGGCCGGTCTCGATCCCGTCGCGGCCCTCGAGCTGCGCACGCTCGTCGTAGAGGCTGTTCGTCGGACGAGCGCTACGTGTGTCTGGGCAACCCACTGCCTTGACTCAGTGCCGCCACAGGCGACGCGCGTCGTCCTGCTGCGAGACCGGCGGGTGCTCTTCGATGGGTCCACAGCGGAAGGGCTGTCGAAACCGTGGCTCATCCGGGCTGGTCTCGCCGTCCGGAGGGAGAACAAAGCGAATGTTGATCAGCACATCACCACGCCGCCCGAACCTCGAACGGGCTCGGCGTATCAAGAAGGCGTTGCGCGAAGCGCTGAGCCTTTCGGATGACACGACGGTCACCGTCACTGAGCTGGCTTGTCTCGAACAAGGCTGCGCCCCCGTCGAAACCGCGATTGGCCTGCTTCGGTCCGATGCGCCACAGCTTCAGTGCAAGCTGCACAAACCCATGGACGCCGTTGACGCCAAGGACTTGGTCCAGGTCTGCACGTCATGGGGATTCGACGTAGAGATTCCGGTGCTCGCACCGTTGCTACAGGAGGAATAAATGAACACATCCCGCAAAATACCTGTCACGATCCTTACCGGCTTCCTCGGCTCCGGCAAGACGACCCTGCTGAACCGGATCTTGAGGGAGGAACACGGCAAACGTATCGCCGTGATCGAAAACGAGTTCGGGGAGGTCGGCATCGACCAGGCGCTCGTCATCAATGCTGACGAGGAGATCTTCGAGATGTCGAACGGCTGCATTTGCTGCACGGTGCGCGGAGACCTGATTCGCGTGCTCGGCAACCTCATGAAGCGCCGGGACAAGTTCGACTACGTGTTGGTGGAGACCACCGGGCTCGCCGATCCCGGTCCGGTCGCTCAGACCTTCTTCATGGACGACGAGATTCGCGCGGAGTTCGGGCTGGACGGGATCGTCACGCTCGTTGACGCAGCCCACATCGAGCAGCAGCTCGGTCGAAGCGACGAGAGCACGGAACAGATCGCGTTCGCGGACGTCCTTATGCTCAACAAGACGGACCTCGTCGCCGACGAGGCGCTCGACAGGCTCGAAGCCCGGCTGCGGGACATGAACCGAATGGCGCGAGTCATCCGCAGCGAGTGGGCGGACGTTTCCGTCGATACGGTACTCAACCTCGGCGCCTTCGACCTAGACCAGGTGCTCGAGCGTCGTCCCACTTTCCTCGAGCCGGAATACCCGTTCGAATGGACTGGAGTCTATTCGCTCGATGTCGGCCGCTACGAACTCAGCCTGGCCGACGGACCTGATCCGGCGATGTCTCTCGTCGTCGTACCCGGCCAGGGCACGGATGACTCCGCACTTCGTGAGGGCGCGGAGTGGTGTGTGCGAAGGTACGCCGAGCCGGCGGATCTCATTCGCCCGGGGGACGAGATGCCTGTCGGAAAGCACCTGAACCTTCAGCTCGATTCCCCAGGGCGCAAGTCGTTCTTCTTGGAGGTCGATACGCAAGTGAGGGTCGGCCTTTACGCCCAGCACACCGCAGAGGAGTTCGATCTGCAACTGACGAGTGCGAATGGAGCGACAAGCAGACCGGAAGACAGTCCGCGCGCCAAGCTGGCGGCCCCCACAGAGAACGGTGCTCCGCACTTCAACGGAGCAGTTCCCGTCGAGGTCGAGCGAACCTGGGTCGCGCAGCATGAGCACGACGACGAAGTGGGCTCGATCGCAATCGAGCGGGAGGGCGACGTCGATCCCGACAGGCTCAATGCGTGGCTCAGCCGACTGCTCCGTGAACGCGGGGTGGACATCTTCCGGATGAAGGGCTTCATCAGCTTGGCGGGTGAGTCGCGTCGCTTCGTCTTCCAGGGCGTTCACATGCTCTTCGACGGGCAGCCGGATCGTCCATGGGGGAACGCGGCCCGCCGCAATCAACTCATATTCATCGGCCGCAACCTCCACGAGCAGTCCATGAGGCAGGAATTCGAGGCATGTCTCGTTTGAATGTCGACAGCCCGGTGGGTGTTCTTCACCCGGGCTGGTCCGCGAGGGTCGGTGACTACGCCATCGCCGGGGGCTGGAGCCCACGCGGTGAGGTGCTCGTGGTCGGTGATGCAGCGGCTGGCATTTACGCGTTCGACGGCAAGTCCGGCGCGCCCATTTGGGCGCAGCGCGAAGTCCATGAAGGCGGGCTGCTCGCCGTGGCGATCCACCCAACCAGACCCGCCTTCGCTACGGCCGGCCAGGACGGCCGAGTCCTGGTCTGGAGTGCCGCCGAAGGTCGGGTCAGCCTGACTATCGAGGTCGGGAGCGGTTGGGTGGAGAATGTGGCGTGGTCGCCTGACGGAAAGTGGTTGGCAGCCTCCTGCTCCCGGCGGGTTCACGCGTATGGTGCGGATGGAGTGAGAATCTGGCGATCTGATGATCACCCCAGTACCGTCAGCGCGATCGCGTGGTCCGGCACAGAAGAGCTCGCTACGGCCTGTTACGGTCGGGTGACGTTCTTCGACGCGTCCTCCGGGGAGCTTCGCCAGAAGCTGGAGTGGATAGGCTCCCTCGTGTCGATGGTACTGAGCCCGGACGGAGATATCGTGGCCTGCGGCAGCCAGGACAGATCTGTGCATTTCTGGCGTCGGTCCACGGAGCAGGATTCGATGATGGCGGGATATCCTGCCAAGCCGTCGGCCTTGGCCTTCGACGACACCGGCACCCTTCTGGCCACCAGCGGAGGCGAGGCGGTGACGGTCTGGAGCTTCCAGGGAAACGGTCCCGAAGGCACGCGGCCAGGCGTTCTGGCTCATCATGTTCAAGCTGTTACAACGCTCGCCTTCGCTCGCCGCGGGATGCGCTTGGCCTCGGGAGCTCGGGATGGCGGCGTCGTTGTGTGGTCACTTGGGCGCGATGGGCAAGGCGATCCGATAGGAGCTGCACCCTTATCAGACGTGGTCGGCGCCTTGTACTGGCGACCCGATGGACTCGCGCTTGCTGCGCTCGACGCCCAGGGTGGCGCTACGGTTTGGCGAGTGGGCGACTGGTGAAGCACGACCGCATCAGGATGGATTGCAGAGCCATCCCGTTCGTGTTCTCCGCCAACCTAGTCCGATCCCGCATCCAGCCGACCAAGAAGGCACGTCCGTGAATACTCAGACTCTACGCATCCGCGAAACGCTCAGCAGTCACGAACCATTGGCTACGGCCCGCGGCCGCATTCTTGGGCAGATCGTACTCTGCGAAGGCTGTTGCTGCGGTCGGACGGACAAGGGGTTTCAGCCGGTGCCCCGCGACTGGATCAAGCAGCGGTGGAAGGAGGAGAGGCTCAACAAGTCGGTGCAACTGACGATCTCTGGATGCCTTGGCCCGTGCGATCTGGCCAACGTCTTCTGTGTCATCTCGCGCAAAGGGATGCAGTGGTTCGGAGGCCTCCAGGAACAGTGGCAATACGACTTGCTCCTGGATTGGGCCAACGCCTCGCGTGCTGCGGGCTTGTTGCTCGAGTTGCCCGCTGAATTCAATCGCCACCGGTTTGAACGGTTCGCTGTCGAGTGGGGCTCTTTTGCGGAAGGAGCTGTCCGACCTGCAGATTCCGGTGCAAAGTGAACGCCGATTCCGATTCATCGTGAACAGTCATTCCGATTTGACGTGAATGCTGTTCCGGTCCTATAGGGCTGGGACGGGAGCGCCCCGGCCAAGGGTCGAGGAAGCGATCTCCTTCCCGGAAGGGAGTTCGCGATGCCAATGCGACGGCAGCGATGCATTCGGTGCATGAGATTGTGAGTGGCGTGACTTCCGGTTCGCACTCAACCCAGTCACGGGTAGCATCGAACCCGCACTCTCGTTGGGGCAGATGATCGAAGAGTGGAACGAAATCTCCGAATCCTTGGCCGAAGCTCCGAGAACGAGATCAAATCAAGTCGATGCTCGCTTTAACGCGATGACATCAAGCTAGCTCTCCTGGGTAGCCCGCCCTGGGTCCACCCGGGGAATCCTGCGAAGCTCACGGGAGTTCCTGCTACAGTTCCTCTGCCGCTAGCCCTGCCATCGAGGCTGACGCCGTCCTTCTCCCGCAGCGTGGGGGTTGGGGAGCCGCCAGCAGCAGGGCCGTGCGCAGGGCACCCCGGATCCGATGCGTTCTCATGGTGCCTCTTCGGATTCCCCTTCCTCACACTGGCGCTCGCCATATTTCCACAGATCGGCGCCCCGGACTCGCCGGCCGTCCGTGCTCGTCCTAACGTCCATGCAACAAGCGGTTCAGGTAGTGTCCTTCCGAGCTTCCGTCGTCCTCGGGGCGGAATCCCCACCAGCCAGTTCGCGAGAGTCAAGACCCCGATGAGATCCTTGAGCACGCCGACAACGGCCTGCCGGACCAAATTTGAAGCATGCTGGCAATTCGCCATCTCTCACGCAACATGGCTGTGGGTGAGCCTCTGCTCCCCTTTGCGCATTCGTGGCACGCATTTGCACCAATTCGAAGCCTGCATGGAACCGTGCTGCTTCCGAGCAACGATCATCGCCGAGGCCGAGAAATTCGGACGCCAGTCGAATAGCCATGAGAGGTCGCTCGGCCAGTCCAGGTTCTACAATGTACTTGCGGCTAGGGAAGAGCCATGAAGCTGAAGGTAGTAGTTCGCGAGGCAGAGGAAGGCGGCTTTTGGGCGGAAGTGCCGTCCATTCCTGGATGTGCCACTCAGGGAGACACCTTCGAAGAGCTGCTGAGCAACATCTACGAAGCAGTCGAAGGCTGTCTGTCGGTCGAGGTTCAGGAGGTTCCTTTATCCGGCACGGATCGATTGATTGAGATCGCGGTTTGAAGACCGTCACCGGCAAAGAGTTCTGCCGGATTCTCCAGTCGCGGGGCTGGCAGTTGAGGCGGATCAAGGGCAGCCATCACATCTTCTCAAGACCGGGCATCTCGGCCCGAATCTCAGTGCCGGTCCACGGGGACGGCGATCTCAAGCGCGGCCTGCAGAGGCACTTAATGAGGATTGCACGACTTGAAGAGTCTGATCCCTAGGACCTGGATGGGAGGAATCGCGACGGGCACGCTACGTATCGGTGAACAGGCTTCGAGTTCGTAGAGGCTAAGGTATGCTTGCTGGGCAAGGGAATTCAATCGCCCGTTCGAGGGCTGAGGCTACAATCCCGAATCAAGCAGGAAACCGATTCATGGTGTGTGCTGATAGATGAAATGTCGGACTGTCGCACTTAGAGAATTCCAACCAATTGCGAGCACGAAGGCACGAGAATCGAAGGGATTGGGCCTTTCGGCCATTCGCGCCAAGGAATCAGGTGCGATTGCGCTTGTGTCAGTCGAAACACACCCTGGAGGTGTTGGAGGCGAGAATCCGCGTCTCGGGCAGTCTATACGCACAAGACGTTCGAATCGTTTTCAAATAAGGGTTTAACGGTCTTCAAGCCCACGTACACGATTGAATCCCGAACCCGAGAGCGCGACAAAGGCTGTCGCGCTTGCGGGACCGACGGACAGCGCCAAATCTGAAAGCCCCAGCCGATTCCCGGGAGACCGTTCGATGACTTGGCGAGGACGAGCTCCGCGACTCCCACGAGCTTCGCGAGGCATGGGTCGTAACGCTCGCCAAGGCCAGTTTCCGCTCCCGGGAATGAGGGTGTCACGTCCCACATCGCGCGGAGCCACAGCCTAAGCGGCTTGCGCGTGCCCTCCAAGACGGTTTCGGCTGTGACCGAAGCTTGGTGACGTTAGGCCGGGCAGATCAAGCGGTTGCGAGTGGCGATTCGGGCCATTCCGCCCTCGCATCGCGGGCAGAGGAATCCGTCGAGCCACCGATTCCAAGTGCGAGCCCTCTCCCGACCTCCCATTTTCCTTGCGCTAGACGCCAATTCCCGATCCTCCCCAAAGTTGGTGATTTATGCGGGCTAGTTCCCACGCCTCGGACTGTGCGATTCCGATTCAATCGTCGATATGATCTAGGGATGCCTACGTTCCTGCTCCGAGGTGTTTCAGCGTTGTGCGTAGTGTTCGCGTCAGGTGCCGTGCTCGCATCCGAGTCCGTGGTTGCGCCCGACAGCGACGGCACTTTCTGCTCAGACAGCAGGATCGTCGCCCGAGCAATTGCAACGACGGAGGACATACAGGCATTTGTGCGATGCGCCGCGGAGTACGTCAGAGAGCATGGCACGGAGGAAGCACGTCGAGCCTTCAGCGAGGACGAGCAGTGGCACACGGGATCCATCTATGTGTTCGTTGACGAGATCGCTGTATCCGGCGAGGACTCGTTCACATTCGTATTCCCGCCCGATCCCTCGCGGGAAGGGCAGGTTTGGGGAACTTCGATCGACAGCTTCGGGACGGACTACTACTTCGAGCTGCACCGGATTCTGTCAACCGTCGATTCCGGCTGGATCTACTACGCCTTCGTGAATCCGGCGACTGGGCGAACTGAGCCCAAGAGCTCGTACGTGATCGAAATCGACTGGAACGGAACGCGCGCGGCGATCGGGGCTGGGCTCTACGCAAGCGACCGGCCGGGAACGTGCAACGCGGAGGAAGTGAACGCCGCCGGACTGACCGCGACGCCTAGCGACAGGAAGATGCAGGAATTCGTGCGCTGCGCTGCGCTGCTGCTGGAGTCAAAAGGCTATTTTGCCATGGAAGGGTTCGAGCGGAATTACCGATGGTCTCACGGATCCAGCTACGTGTACGTGATGGACATGATGGGCAACCAGGTGATGACGTCAAACAGGATTCGGGTTAATGGAAACGCGCTGCACGAATGGGGCGGGAGCGCCAGGCGGCCATCCCCCTTCGATGGGCGTGACATCATCGATGTCGGCGACTCGTTCGGAGAATCGTCCCTTTACTACTGGCACTTTAATCCTGCAACCGGGGCGATGCAGCGAAAAGTGGGCATGCTGAAGCGGGTCGTGGCGCACGGAGTCCCGGTGCTTGTCGGTTCCGGATACTACTTGGACCACGAGGAAACGCTCGAGGGTCCCAGTTGCTCGGACCACTACGTCGCCGCTCCGGCGGTGCGCGCGAGGAGTGACATACGAGCACTCGTGCAATGCGCGGCAGAGTATGCGGCAGAGCATGGGCCGGAGGAGACGTACCGGGCGTTTCACGAAGACCCGCATTGGGACCATCCGCAACACTATGTCTTCGTTCGCCTGCTGGAGCAGGACGGCGAGAGTTCCAGTCTCGCTGTATACCCTCCGGATCCGACAAGGGAGGGCATCACCGGAACGGCGGTTCATGACATAGCGGCCGAACTCTTCAGCGACTACTACCGGGAGCTGCACCGTATAACCGACAGCTTCGATTCGGGCTGGATCCACTACTACTTCATCAATCAATTGACGGGCACGGTCGAGCCGAAGAGCTCCTACTTCATTGAGATCGACTGGAACGGCCGGCGTGCGGTGGTCGCTGCCGGCATCTACGAGCGCGACCTGCCCGCCACGTGCCATCGCGAGCAAGTCAACGCCGCTGCCTTGGCAGCGGAACCGAGCGAGACAAGGCTCCGCGAATTCGTACGCTGCGCATCGGCGCAGGTGGAGTCGATGGGATTCTTTGCGGGACCTCTGTTGCAAAGCGATGCGCGCTGGCTGAGCGGACCGGTGAACGTGTGGGTGGCTGACGCTACCACGCTAGAAATCGAATTCAGCGGAATAGATTACGACCTTTCTTTGCCGGAATTCATGGAGCACACATTCGGAGGCCGAGACATCGCTGGCGTGGTCGAAACGTTCGGGGAAGCTTATCTGTACTTCGTGCAGCCCACTCCGTTTATGGGCGAGGTCGCGCCGGAGGTCGGCTTCGTGAAGCGCGTCCTAGCCCAAGGCGTGCCCTTGCTGGTTGGCTCGTCGTACCGACCCCGAGCCGGACTCGACCCCAAGTAGGGCTTAAAGCCATCTGACCCTCACTTACCCCGGAGAATGTCTATTGCGTCTTGTCCAGCGTCTTTAACCCGAGTTCGTCAGTTCGAGATTTCTCTAATTCGTAAGTCCTGATGGGTGAAGGACATAAGGATTGACGCAACTCCAGGATGTCACTACAGGATTCTTTATCGGGCTTCGGTTTCAGGCGATCGATGTGCGCGTCCTGACGCGATGAAGGGCCGGCGCAACGCCGGCCGCCTCCAAGTCCGGCCGGGAGTCCTGACGACACTCGATGTGCTCCCCGCCGGCCGTGGTCAGCGTGGTCGTCAGGCGGACCCAGCCGTCCAGCTTGCGGCGGATCGTCGCCCAGCTGTCCTGGCAGCCGTGCGCGCCCAGACGCCGGCCCAGCGGATGCACCCCATGGTAGGCGGGGGCTGTTGGGATTCAGATTAATTCGTGAGAATCGGGTGATTTTGCAACGCTACAATTTCGCCATTGGATCGGTTGGAAAGCGGAATAGTCCGAGGTTCCTGACGAGGGAGTTGCAGTTTTATCAGTAGGCTTCACAATCCACCAGGTGTCCTGCTCTCTCTTGCAGAAGCGAATCTGTTTGAGAAAACTCCGCCAGCGGAGCAGAAATATTCTGAGAATTCTCAATCGGAATAATGTGAGCGCCAACAGTAGGCGAGCACTGCGATGAACAGTTGCGCGCGGATGCGGTCCGGCTTCTCGTGCCAGATCGGCCGGAGACCGACTTCCGACTTCGGGCTGCGGAAGGTGGCCTCGATCTCGGTCTGCTGCCAGTAGGTCCGCACGACGCGCTCCAGGGTCCAGTCCGTGTGGGAAGTGCGCAGCACGTACGTGCCGGCCCGGGCGTCCTTGCTGGTGTGCTGGCGATTGCGCTCCCACAGCACGGCGGCCGCCAGTACCGGCTGCTTGCCGGGTTTGCTGGTGCGTCGGCCGCCGCCCTTGCCGGTGGTCCCCGTCCCGCTCCCGTGCGCCGTCCCAGCAGCGTTCCCGGTCGCGCTCTCCGCACGGGCCGGGTCCGCTGCATCCGTGGCTTTCTCGATGCGCAGCGTGTACTGGCCGGGCACCCGCCGGTAGCGCTCCTTGAGCCGGCCCAGCCGCACGACGACCTTGTCGAAACGCTTCGTGCAGCCCTTCTTGGCGAGCCCCGCGTGCAGGGCCTGCAACTCCCCCTCGACGCGCTCCCGCTGCTGCGCCAGGATCGCGTCGTCCTTGGCCTGGCGCTCCTCGCTCCAGATGCCACCACAGGTGACATCTGACGTGCGCGTGCCGCTCGGCTTGGTCACGAACCCAAGGCTGCGCCAGGCGGTCGGACGCTTCGCTCGATCTTTGGGATTGTGTAAAATAATACACAACAAAGAGCGGAGTGTGGAACGCAACAGCGGCAGGCTCATCCGGATGCTCCAACAGGACGGCTGGGTGCATGTTGCCACTAAGGGCAGCCACTGGCAGTTCACGCACTCCGCCAAGCCGGGGCGTGTCACCGTGCCGCACCCGAACAAGGACATCCCGCGCGGAACGGTGAGGTCGATCTATCGGCAGGCGGGCTGGAACGCTAAAGGAGGACGAACCGATGCGCTACGTATCTTTCATTCACCGGGACGACGCCGGCTACGGAGTCAGCTTCCCCGACTTCCCGGGCTGCGTCTCGGTCGGCGACACGGTCGATGATGCTGTCAGACGAGGCAGCGAGGCCCTCGCGTTCCACGTCGAGGGACTCCTTGACGACGGCGAGCCGATTCCGCGGCCCCGCTCGATCGACACCATCAAGGCCGATCCGGACCTCGCCGAGTGGCGCCGCGGCGCCGACTTCGTACTGGTCCCACTCCTCTTGGACCGCGGATCCTCGCGGCGGGTCAACATCTCCATTGACCGTGGCCTGCTGGAGGCCATCGACGACGAGGCCAGGCAACGCCGGATGACCCGGTCGGCCTTCTTGGCGACCGCGGCCCGGCACGAGATCGAGAGCACGTGATCCGCGAGGCGACAGGCTGCTGCGGCGCGAGCCGAGCGTAGGAGTGTTGTCGTCGAGACACTCTAGCCCGGTGCCCCGGCCCCACCCCCTAATGACACATCGTGACTGCCAACGGCTGCGCCAATCCGGTCCTTCCGCTAGGCTGGACCGCTCCGGTGCGCGGCGAACACTCATCGTCGTACCGAGTTTCCGCTCCGTCCTCGGTTCCGTTTCTCCCGCCCCGGCTTCCCGAAGGTCCCCGCATTCAGTCCGGACCCCTTCGGAACAACCGTTTGTCGGTGACCATACACCGCCGCCCCCTCTGCCCCCTCATCGAGCACCCGATGCCCTCCATGCAATCTCCATAGCCAACAGATCAGCCGGCGGTTTAGCCCATCAAACTCTGTAGTGACCGATGCGGCGACGGGACTCCATCTCGATCTCCCAACACCAGACTGCCGAGTCGCCGACCATGCAGTACCTGCCGCTGGAGTCCGAGGAGCGGCTGTCGATGCAGTCGGTGCACCGCTATCGTTTACGGCTGGTAGGCAACAGGCCGCAGTTGATCATCCAAGCCACCGCCTACGTACTAGAGCATGGCATCGCCATGTCGCAAGCCAAGTACAAGTCTTCAGCTCGACTGCCTGAGATCGTCGAGGACGTCGACAACGGCCTGCCGGACCAAATCCGAAGCATGCTGGTAATTCGCCATCTCTCACGCAACTTGGCTGCGGGTGAGCCTCTGCTCCCCTTTGCGCATTCGTGGCACGCATTTGCACCAATTCGACGCCTGCATCGAGCCGTGCTGGTACCTAGCAACGATCATCGCCGAGGCCGAGAAATTCGGACGCCAGTCCAATAGCCATGAGAGGTCGCTCGGCCGGTCCAGGTTCTACAATGTGCTTGCGGCTGGGAAAGAGCTATGAAGCTGAAGGTTGTAGTTCGCGAGGCAGAGGAAGGCGGCTTTTGGGCGGAAGTGCCGTCCATTCCTGGATGTGCCACTCAGGGAGACTCCTTTGAAGAGCTGCTGAGCAACATCTACGAAGCAGTCGATGGCTGCCTGTCGGTCGAGGTTTAGGAGGTCCATTTATCCGGCACGGAGTGATTGATTGAAATCGCGGTTTGAAGACCGTCACTGGCAAAGAGTTTTGCCGGATTCTCCAGTCGCGGGGCTGGCAGTTGAGGCGGATCAAGGGCAGCCATCACATCTCCACAAGACTGGGCATCTCGGCCCGGATCTCAGTGCCGGTCCACGTGGGCGGCGATCTCAAGCGCGTCCTGCAGAGACACCCAATGAGGATTGCACCACTTGAAGGGTCTGATCTTTAGGATCTGGATGGGAGGAAGCGCGACGGGCACGCTACGTATCGGTGAATGGGCTATGAGTTCGTAGAGACTAGGGCGTGCTTGCTGGGCAAGGGAATTCCATGGTCCATTCGAGGGCTGAGCCTACAATCCCGAATCAACATGGAACCGATTCAAGGTCCCCCACTTGGCTCGCTGCACGGATCACCCGGTCCGCAGCCGGCGAAACGGCCTGTCAGTCATCCCGTCTGCCCGCGTAATGCCGAGGCTAACGCCCAACCACCAGCTGCGCCCGACCCGCCGAGCCCGGCACATCGAAGAGCTCAACTCGCAGGGGCACTCCATCGCGGTTTTCATGGTGGAGGACAAGCGTGATCCAGTGGTTGCCCGCCGACAAATCCACCGCCGTTTCCTGTCCTGGCAGTTCCAACTGAAAACCGCCCACGAACAGCTCGAAACCGTCGATGGAGTTGAACCGCAGCCCGATCTTGCCTGCCGTGCTGACCCGGAGCTCAAAGCGCGCGAGGCTCAGCGCTCGATTCGGCCGGTACGCGAGCTTTGGCACGTCGGCCAGCGGCAGTTCCCCTGACACGTAGCTGTATCGAGGGGCCCAATCGAGCGATTCAGCCTGCCGCACGGCATGCATCAAGCCCTGGCGGAAGACTCCGGACTGCCACCAGTTCCCTTCGACGACGGGTACCTGCCACCGCCTGACGACCCGCGCGGGGGCGACTCGGTAAGGTCCTTCACGGCCCAGCTCGGACAGAAAACGCGTCAGGTCCACGAGTTGGTCCCTTCGCAGTGCCAGAGGGGTGGCCGGCATGAGCGATTGGTCGTTGAGCTTGTCCTCCGCGATCTGATCGCGCGGAATCACGGTTTCCTTGTCCAAAGCGTCGAGCAGAACGACTTCGCGGTCGGTAGCGCGCACCGCGATACCGGTCGCGACGGTGTTGTCCTTCCTGCGGATGATGACGCCGTGGAAGCCCTCCTTGATCTGCTTGTCGGGCTCGAGCAAGGCCTCAATCAAGTAGTCCACCGGGGCGCTGCTTCCGATTCCGCTCAAATCCGGCCCGAACCGGCCCCCGGCCCCGCCGATCGCATGGCACTGTTGGCAGGCTTGTGATTCCAGGCGGTAGATTTCTTCGCCTCGGGCGGGGTCACCCCGCTCTGCGACTTCATCAACCAGCTGCTCCAGGCGGTCCTCGTCGAGCGACGCTGGCGCCGCAACCTCTCCTCCGGCCTCTGTGAGGGCGTTTTTCAACTCCGGTGCGCCCACGCCCGAAAAATCCAGGCGGCGCAGGCCCAGCAAGGCCACGCCGGTTGGAAGGTCCGCATTCGCAAGCGCCTTGGCCAAGGTGGCCGGCCCCTCGCTAAGCCGCAGGAACGCGTCAAAGACTCCCGCCACCTCGTCATGCTCGGCATCGTTGACCGCACCGAGAATCTCCGCTGACGCCGCCGCAGCTCGGGCCACATCAACGGTCGCCATCGCGGCGAGGGCCTGCACGCGAACCCGCAGGATTTCCTGCGAACGAGCAATGTCTTCCAAGGTCCGCACGCTGGCGTCGCCGCCGAGTAGCGCGAGACCGTCGAACGCGGCCGCCCGCACGCTGCCCTCGGCCTCGGCGTCGTTGGCTAGGCGGTCAAGATCTCGGCGGGCCGGTCCGAGTTGCCAACGCCCCGCCAGCCGTGCGGCACCTGCGACGAGCCGCGGATCAGCCGCGCGGAGAAGAGGCAGTACTTCGGCCGGATTGCCTGCGGGCACGACGCCCCGTCCGGCGGCGGTGTCGAGCAGCGCCATCAGCCTGGCTCGCCGATCGGCACTGAGAGTCTCTCCGAATGCGAGTTCACTGACTAGGTCGAGCTGTTCAGCATCACCGCGAGAGGCGACCAACTCCAGCAGGTCGTCCTCGAGATCGTCCGCAACTCTATCTTGGCGGTACAGTTCGAGCAGCGGCGCCAACACCCCGGGGTCCTGGACCGACCTGGCTGCCACAATGGCCCCGCGAGCATCCAGGCCGAAGAACGTCGGGTCCCGCTGCAGCTCGGGGAGCCAGGCCGGAAGCAGCTCCTCGAGAGTGAGTGCCAGCGCGTAGTCAAGATTGGTGTCCATGGGCCCGTCCGACACCGTGAGGGCTAGCCGCGCAGTCTGGGCGTCTCGAAACTTGCGAGCGGTGTGGAGTCCCTCCAGCCTCACCCGTGGGGCTTCGTCGGCGAACGCGCCCGCCAGCAGTTGCCGCGAATGGACGAGCCGATCGTGCCAATCCGAAAGCACCCGCACTCCAGCAGCTCTCACCCGAAAGTCTTGCGCCGCGAGGATGACGCCCAGTAGCGGCTCGCGAACCTCGTCGAGCGCCTGAAAAACCCATAGCGCCTGCAACCGGTGCAGCTCCTGCTCCGGGTCCGCCCCAGCCAGGCCTTTGACCCAGGCCTCAACGGCGGGAGCCACCTCAGCCGCGCCGCGCTCCTTGAGGAGTCTGCGGGCCTGCTCTCGCGTCCAGCCTTCCTGGGATTTCAATTTCTCCAGCAGTTCTTCGACCGAGGCGCCCATCAGCTTCGGCGCGCTGACGAGCGGCCGGTCCTTGGCGGTGATGCGCCAGATGCGCCCGTGGTCGTGATCGCGCCGCGGATCCCGGAAATCCACCTCGCCGTGTTGAATGATCGGGTTGTACCAGTCGGCAACATAGATCGCACCGTCTGGCCCCATTCGGACATCCACCGGCCGGAATGAAATATGGTCGCTGGAGATCAGGTCGCTTACTTGCCGAGACGAGTACCCGCTGCCTTCGTCGCTCAGGACAAACCGATTTATGCGGTTGGCCCGGTAGTCCGCCGTGAGCAGATGGCCCTGCCATTCCTCCGGCATGTGCCGCCCCGAGACGATCTCCAGCCCGCAGTGCTTGGGCTGGCCGGGGTTGAGCCCGCTCATCAAGCGCCGAACACCGTCAGCGGCGATGAACGCGGCGCCCGGGAAAAGGTAGTTGATCCCTTCGGCAAACGCTCCGTCGGTCATGAAGGACTGGCCCCAACGGTCATATTGGTGTCCCCATGGGTTCACGCCGCCAAGTCCGAAGACTTCCAGCTCCAACGACTCCGGCCGCAGACGCCAGAAGCCTCCCGCCCGGAGGCGCTTCACACCCCACGGCGTTTCCACGTGCGAATGGGTGTAGATGGACTGGTTGAAGTAGAGATGTCCGTCCATACCCCAGCGGAACGTATGGATCATGTGGTGGACGTCTTCCACACCGAACCCGCTCAGCAGGACCCGGCGATGATCCGCCTTGCCATCTCCGTCGGTGTCGCGCAGATGCAGGATTTCCGTTGAGTTCGCAACGTAGACGCCGCCATCGCCCGGTAGGATTCCTGTCGGAATGTGCAGGTCGTCAGCGAAGATGGTGTGCTTGTCCGCCCGCCCGTCGCCATCAGTGTCCTCGAGGATGACGATCTTGTCGTCGGCCTTTTGCCCCGGCTTGATATGCGGGTAGATGCTGCTGCCGCAGATCCAGAGCCGTCCCCTTTCGTCCCAGTTCATCTGGATCGGCTTGACGACAACCGGATCGGCCGCGAAGAGATTGACCTCGAAGCCGTCCGCAATTTCGAACGCGTCCATCTCAGCCCGCACGTCCGGCGCGGGGATGTCCTTCAGATCACGTTGCGCGCTTGCCGCTCCTGCCAGCAGAAACAGCGCCGCGCAGGCGCGACCCAGTTTGAGGAGGCAAAGGTTGAATTCAGACCGCCCCCTGACGATCTCGGCTCTGAGCGCACTGATTGCAGGAAGCCTGGTTGGTTCCAAGCAGCTCTCTCCTCTCACCCCGGCGCTTCGGCCGCTGGCTGGTAGGTGGCAGGCGGAACTCACTTCGATTCCTTCGTCGCTCGGGGCTCCCGCAGCTCCCGGATCTTCTTTTCCTGAATGCGGATCAGGGGTAGGAATTCGAGCAGCTCGCCTGCGTTGTTTCCTTGCTCGTATTCCCGGAATCCCCGCAGATACGTGTCGTTCTGGGGCCGGTAACTGTGGAAATAGAGTCGATTCTTCTCGACAATCACCTGGCGCAACTCCTTCGACTGCTGCGCCGGTAGCGGTTCGCGCTCAGACTCATCCCATCCCAGCGCGGCCTCTAGGGCGGCTGCGGCGTAGCTGTAGCCCCTTGCTGTCAGGTGAATCCCGTTGTCCGTGAGCTGGCCCGCATCACTCGCGGCATTGGGCAGTTTGCGGAACAGGTCCGCAAAATAGTGGCCGCGTTCACGGGCCAATCTACCGATGGCATCGGAGTAGAGTCTGAGGTTGTCGTTGTAGCCGGCCTGATCGGGGTAGGGCGCTCCGAGATTCTCCCGGGGAATCGGGGACAACAGCACGATCCGAACTCCCTCGCCCTCCAGATCATTCAGGAGCGAGCGGTATCCCTCCAGGAAATCTCCTAGAGCTTCAGATCCCCCGGCTGCGGCGTTCGCACCGTAGTTGGCGAACGCAACCGTCGCATCGAACGCCTCGACATTGGCCAATAGCCGGTCCCGTCCACCGACATCCAACGCAGTGCTCTGGTAGCTGCCGTAGTACTTCCGGGATTCCCCAAACACGTCGTCGGCTGACCAGCCGAGATTGCGGAATGTGACATTCCGGTCAGGCCATCGCACTGTCAGTGCCAGCTCGATGTACCCGTGCTGCTGCGCCCGTTCCACAAAGGTGCCGCCGAGCCAGGCCACGCGATCGCCGTCTCTCAGTTCGAACGGTTGCGACGCTTGCAGCCCGTGGGCGACAAGCCCGACCGTAAGGAGCGTCCCTGCGCTCACCGGAAGCAGCCGATTGGCTCGGCATTGAGGCGTGGAGTTCAAGTATCGGGACCGTACAAATAGGGCGCGGAGCCGTGGCCGCGGAGGATACAGGGAGCCTGCAAATCATAGCAAGCGGGCGTGACCAACGACCGCATTGTGTTTCCGTCGACGCCGAATTCAATCTCGGAAGATGGGGCAGCTCACAGGGTAGACGGCATTTGCTGGACCGTACTGGCGTCGGTCACCGCATTGGTCGCCAGGCCGTATCCGGGCGGTACCAGCACCTGAACCGCACGCGAGCTCAATGAAATGGTTGCGGGCAGGCAGCCCGCTACCTCACCGTCCACCTGCAGCTCGACTGAGTCGGTGCCGTACGGCTCGATGTGCAATTCGGTGGCTTCATACTGGCGGATGCCAGGCCACCATCCGGTTGCCGCCAGGACAGCAGCGAGGACGTATCCGCAGTAGCGGATCCGGCTCGTCCCCGAGAAACTCGCGATCTCGAACCGGTTCGCAAGCAAGTTCGCCCCCGGCGTGAGCACGAGCCCTCCCCCGTAGGCTCGGCTTTTGGAGACCACCACGAGGCTGCTGGCGCGATTCCCCCCGTTGCCATTTCCGTCAGACACGACACGAAGTCTCGGGAATCGACGGAGGACCTGGCCGGCCCCCATCAGCCAGTAGGCACCGAGTCCCAATCGGTTCTTCATTCGCGCCGGAATTCGCGCAGCAATCTCGGCGTCGAGTCCAGCCCCGCACATCAGCAAGAAATAGCGGCTCCCGCCGGAATCGAATTCGACAAGCCCGAGCGAGACCTCTCTCACTATCAAGTTCGGAAGGGAGGTTATCGCTTGGACGGGATCCTTGGGCAGACCCACTTCGTTGACCAGCACGTTTGCCGTTCCCCCGGGCAGTGCCAGTACGGCAGGAGATGCGCGGCCGGCTAGGCCCTGCACGACCTCGTTGACCGTGCCGTCACCCCCGTGGACTACCAGCAGGTCGTAGCCTTCGTCAGCCGCTTGGCGCCCCAGCTCGGCGGCGTGGTGAGGGGATTCCGTGGCCGCGATGCGAGCCTCGTCCACTTGATCGAGCAGCAGGTCGCGGATGGAGCGGATCGTCTCGCTTCCGGTGCCGCCGCCCGCGACCGGGTTGTACACGCAGAGCGCGCGGTGGAACCTCATCCGAGTCCTATAATATGGGCGATGGCGTCCGACTCCGTCCCGGAGCCCTCGCCCGAAGAGGCACGGGGTCGGGCGGCGGAGTTGCGCGCCGATCTGACGCGGCACGAACGGCTCTATTACGTCGACGACAGCCCCGCAATCACCGATGCCGAATTCGATCGGCTGATGCGGGAGCTTCAGGGGCTCGAACGCCGGTATCCGAGCCTTGTCCAGCCCGATTCGCCCACGCAGCGTGTCGGAGGACTGCCTCGTGAAGGAGTCGAGAAAGCTGCGCACTCCTCGACGCTCCTGAGTCTCGATAACGCCTTTGATGAGGATGAATTACGAGATTTTGACCGGCGCGTAAGGGAATTGCTGGACCTGCCGCTCGTCGAGGTCGAGTATGTGGGCGAGTTCAAGTTCGACGGCGTGTCCATGGCAGTCCACTACTCCGACGGCCGGCTCTCTCTGGCGCTCACCCGAGGAGACGGTCAGGTAGGAGAGGTGATCACGCCGAATGCCCGGACCATCCGGTCCCTGCCGCTCTCCGTCGACCCCGTTGCGGCCGAGCGGCTGGGCCTCCCCGCAAGCTTCGAAGTCCGCGGCGAAGTGGTCATGCCGAAGGCCTCGTTTGACAAGCTGAATTCCGACCGGCGCAAGGCCGGAGAGCCGCTGTTCGCGAACCCGCGGAACGCCGCTGCCGGATCCCTCCGCATGCTCGATCCATCAGTGACGGCAGGCCGGCGGCTCGACTTCTTCGCGTACATGCTGCTCGTCGGAGGGTCCGACTACTTCCCGACCCACTGGCGGTCTCTGGACGTGCTCCGGGATCTCGGCTTCAAGGTCAACGAGCAGCGCGCTCTCCTGTCTGGAGTCTCTGACCTCGTCGAGTTCCGCGACCGAAGAATGTTGCAGCGTGACGCACTTCCGTACGAAATCGACGGCCTGGTCTTCAAGGTCAACGACCGGGACCAGCGAATTCGCCTCGGGTCCACAGCCAAGGCCCCTCGCTGGGCGATTGCCTGCAAGCCTTCCGCGCAGCAGGTAGAGACCGTCGTCGAGGACATCGACATCCAGGTCGGGCGCACCGGCGCCATCACGCCGAGGGCCTTGCTGGAGCCGGTTCAAGTCGGCGGCGTGACCGTCTCCCGTGCCACCCTGCATAACGAGGACGAGATCGACCGCCTGGGCCTGCAGATCGGGGATCGCGTGCTGCTCGAGCGCAGCGGGGACGTGATCCCCAAGATCGTGCGCGTGATCGTGGAAGGGGTTTCGCGCCGGCCGTTCGTCATGCCCAAGACGTGTCCCGCCTGCGAGGCCGCTGTCGTCAGGCCGGAGGAAGAGGTCGTTGCGCGATGTGTCAACAACAGCTGCAAGGCCCGTCTGAAGCAGTCGATCGAGCACTTTGCCCACCGGTCGGCAATGAACATCGACGGCATCGGCGAGCGCGCCGTCGGCCAGCTCGTGGATGGGGATCTGGTCAAGGACATTGCCGACCTCTACCAGTTGGATGCGGAGACGCTCTCCAGGCTGGAGAAGGACTCGGCCATCTCTGCCGAGAAAGCGGAAGCATTGATTGCCGCGATCGAGCGGTCTAGGCAGGAAGCGGACTGGGGGCGCGTACTCGGGTCCTTGGGCATCGAGAAAGTCGGTCCCGTCACTGCCGAGGCCGTAGCGGCACGGTTTCCCAGCCGTGCGGCGCTTGAGGTTGCGACGCCCGAAGATCTCGCGTCCGTCAAGGGCGTGAGCGCCCGAACCGCGAGTGGGATCTTGAGGTTCCTGGCTGGTCCGGACACTTCGGCTCTCCTTGACCGGCTTGGGGAGGCGGGCTTGCCATGCCCTGCCCGCAGTTCTTCGCCTGCCGAGACATCGGAGGCCGGCTCCGCGCCGGACGAGGCAGGGATCTCGCAGTCGGAACCCGGCGGCGGGCAGCCTGAGCGAGCGATCGCTCGATTTGCGCAGGCCATGTACATCAAGGGGCTTGGCGATCTGCTCGTCAACGAGTTGGTACAGGAAGGACTGCTCGCCAGCCCGCCGGACATTTATGCACTTACGGCTCGAGATCTCGAAGGAAAGGGCAGCGTCCGGCTCGGCATGAAGTCGGCGGAGAAGATCATCGCCAGCCTCGAGCGATCCAGGCAGGCTCCATTGGGATCTCTCCTGTTCGGTCTCGGCATCCGATATGTCGGGGAGCGCACGGCGGAACTCCTCGCCAATCACTTTCGGAGCTTGGACAGGATCGCAGACTCGTCGGCCGAGGAGCTGGAAGAGGTTGAGGAGGTCGGTCCCAACATCGCCGAGTCGATCAGGCAGTTCTTCGACGCCGAGCGCAACAGGGACTTGATCAATCGCCTGAGGGATGCCGATCTCAATTTCGAGGAGGAAGGGGCCGAGGAAACCCTGCCCCAGCCGCTGGCTGGCAAGGTTGTGGTGATCACCGGTACTTTCCAGAACTGGTCGCGCGACGAGGCGAAAGGCATTGTCCAGAGGCTTGGAGGCAAGGTGACCGGGTCGGTCAGCAAGAAGACGGACCTGCTCTTGGCAGGCGAAAAGGCAGGCTCAAAGCTGGAAAAGGCAAAACGATTGGAAATCCGGATAGAAGGCGAAGATTGGCTGGTTCAAATCTGGCAGCGCGCTGGCGGAGAAGCTCCAGGACGAGGTACGCCTGCATGAGTCCGGTTGTAGAGGTCGTGTTCGTCTGGATTCCGATCGCGGCGTCGATTGCCTTCGTGGTCTGGTTCGCCGTACGGTGCCGCAACGAGGGGCTGACCCCGCTTCAAATGCTGCTCAACCGACGGTTTATGACGGTGTTTCTCTATACAGGCGCATTGCTCGCGATCTATTTGTCAACGTTCCGCTTCTTCTATTTCGGGCTTTTCCACTAGGTCCCCGTGCGACTGCCCTCCTGTCGCCCGATTACCTGCTGCATCGGACGTACGCTCGCTCCGGCGCAGCATCGCCGAGGAAGGGAGCCGATCGATGGCGCCCAACGGGGGCGGCCTACCGGTACCTGCGGTGAACGGCCAGGAGACGGCCTTGCACCTCGACGTCGGAGGCCGGCACGATGATGGGGTCCATCTCCATGTTGGCGGGCTGAAGCCGAACCATGGTGCCTTCCAGGAAGAAGCGCTTCAGGGTCGTCTCGGCTCCCTGGACTAGCGCAACCACGATCTCTCCGTTCCGGGCGCGCTGGGTCTTCTCGATCAGCACGTAGTCGCCGTCCAGAATGTGATCCTCTACCATGGACTGGCCGTGCACCTGCAGGGCGAAGACGTTGTCCGCCCCCACGAACGGAGCGAACGACAGGGTCTCCTGGTCCTCGTAAGTCTCTAGGGGCTGCCCGGCCGCGATCGCCCCGACCAGCGGCGTCGCGAGTTCTTCGACCCCACGGTGGAACGAGCTCAGCTTCTGACGGTTGGTGCGGATCTCCTCGTAGTATTTCGGTGTGATCTCCAGCGCCCGGCTGCGATTGAAGCTGCGGTTGAGGTACCCCTTCTCCTGCAGCACTTGCAGATGCTTGTGAACCGTGGCGACCGACGAGAGATTCATGCTCTGCGCGATCTCTTCGAAGCTCGGACTGTAGTGGTTCTCGGCAATGAACTCCGCAAGGAAGTCCAAGACCTGTTTCTGGCGTTTGGTCAGGGCCATGCTTGCCCCCCTTTCTTTGATATTTATTCTAATAATCTCGCTCTCATTGCGCAACTCTCTTGAATCAGTTTCTTTTTCTGTTCGAGTCTGTGGAAACCGCGGTCCTGGATTGACGCTAGAATCGGTCGTATGCAGCTCGCTCCGATTCAAGAGCAGATTCGTGCGCAAGGCCTTGACGGTTGGCTCCTGTTCGATCACCATGTTCGCGATCCGATTGCCTATCGCGTCCTGGGCCTTGACGCGACCGGTCACGTCTCGCGGCGCTGGTACTACTGGATCCCTGCAACCGGCGAGCCCGCCAAGCTTGTCCACGCCATCGAGGACGCCCGCCTCGACGACCTGCCGGGCGCCAAGCGAGTCTATTCGAGCTGGCAGTCCCATCAAGAGCGCCTGGGTGCAATTCTCGATGGTGCCAGCAGAGTCGCGATGCAGTACTCGCCGAACTGCATGATTCCTGTCGTATCGCTCGTGGATGCCGGCACCGTCGACCTCGTCCGGTCCCTAGGCGCGGAAGTCGTCTCGTCCGCCGCGCTCGTCCAGTACTTCGAAGCCCGTTGGACCCAGTGGCAGAAGGAAGCGCATCTCGAGGCGGGACGCCGCGTCGACGCCGTGTTGAGAGAGGCCTTCCAGAGGATTCGTTCCGAGATCGACGCAAGCGGCGCTTCGTCGGAGCACGGGATCGCCCGGTTCATCCTCGAACGATTCCAAGAGAACGGCATGGTGACGATGGACGGTCCGATCGTCGCGGTCAACGCCAATAGCGGCGATCCGCATTACGGGCCAGACGAGGAGCGTTCGCATCCGATCCGTGACGGAGACTTCGTTCTGATCGACCTGTGGGCGAAGCTCGATGCGCCGGGCTCGGTCTACTACGACATCACTTGGACCGGCTATTGCGGAGAGCGTCCTCCGGAACGCATACAGCGTGTCTTCGAGATCGTGGTCGGCGCTCGGGACAGGGCTCTCTCCACCGTCGATGCGGCATTGCGGGAAGGGCGCGAGATCCGGGGATGGGAGGTTGACGACGCGACGCGCGGCCACATCGCCGATGCCGGCTACGGGGAGGCCTTCGTGCACCGGACCGGGCACTCCATCGGCGAGGAAGTGCACGGCAACGGCGCCAACCTGGACAATCTCGAGATGCGCGACGAGAGGCCTCTCATTCCGTCCACATGCTTCTCCATAGAGCCCGGAATCTACTTGCCGGAATTCGGCGTGCGGAGCGAGATCGACTGTCTTGTCGAAACCGAGCGCGCCCGGGCGACGGGCTCGGTTCAGGCCGAGATCGTCAGGATCTAGGGACGTCCGGACCTACTCGGCTCCGGTAGCGACCCAATTGCGGGTCCGGCCCGATTCGATGACCGCGTCGCACACCTTCTGCGTCTGCAGCGCGCACTGGAAGTCAGGCTGCGTCAGATTGCCGGATTCCACTCCGGCCACGAAGTCGGCCAGGGCGTTCAGGAACGTGTGCTCGTAACCGATCGTCGTTCCCGGAACCCAGTAGTTGCCCATGTACGGATGCTCCGCGTTCGACACGTGGATTTTTCGCCAGCCTGGCAGGTGATCCTCGACCTTCTTGCCGGACTGCTGCTGCACGTACTCGAAGAAGTGCAGGTGCTCGGGATCCTCGAGATCGAAGTAGACCGCCCCGTCCGCGCCGTTGAGTTCGAACGTGTTGTAGTTTTTCCGCCCGCGAGCGTACCGGGTCGATTCGAAGGTCCCCATCGAGCCGTTGGCGAACTCGGCCAGGAACATGCAGGCATCGTCAATCCCGACAGGCTGAACCTTGCCAGTTTCCGCGTGCATTCTTTCCTTCACGAACGTCCGCGTCGAGGCCACCACGCGCTCGATCGGTCCGTTCAGCCACATAGCCGTGTCGATCGAATGGGCCAGCAGATCACCCGTCACGCCGGACCCCGCCACGTCGACGTCGAGGCGCCATGTCCCCGCGCCTCCCTGCGGTACCTGCTCGTTGATCGTCCAGTCCTGCAGATAGGTGGCGCGGTAGTGGAAAGGCCGCCCGATGCGCCCCTCGTCCACGATCTGTTTCACCAGCGCGATCGCGGGCACGCGACGGTAATTGAACCAGACCATGTTCGGCACGCCGGCCTTTTCGACGGCCTCCACCATTGCCTCGCCCTCTTCTACGCTCATTGCCAACGGCTTCTCGCAGCAAATCATCTTCCCCGCCTCGGCGGCCGCCAGGACCATGTCGAGATGGAGGTGATTCGGAGTGCAGATGTCGACAAGGTCGATATCGTCCGCGGTCGCGACCTTCCGCCAGTCAGTCTCGAACCGCTCGTATCCCCAGGTCTCGGCAAAGGCCTTGACCTTGTCCCTGTCTCGCGCTGCGGCCGCCTTGAGCACAGGGCGGTGCTCCACTTGGAAGAAGTCGTTCAGTCGCTTGTAGGCGTTGGAATGGGCGCGGCCCATGAAGCCGTATCCAATCATCCCGATGCGCAGTTCCTTTGCCATTTGATGGTGTCCCTCGAACAAGTTAGCCTAGCGACGCTTAGCATCGACCGTCAAGTGACGGCTGCAGTTGACGGAATGCCACTTGCGGTCTCGCGTCAGGGCGACCGACGGGTCAGCGAGGACCGGTTGCAGATCGGCGTTCCGGAACTCCTGATGCAGACCCTTGAGGCCTTCCCGGGCTTTCCCCCGACGGCCGGACGTGATCGGAGTCTCGTTGGCGGCCGGCTGCGTCGTCTCAGCGGAAACTGCGGGTGAGAAGTCCTCCCGGATGGGCGAGCGCCTCGTAGGTCCGGACCGTACCCGACCGGCTCGACTTCGAAGCCTTGGAATCCAGGTTGGGGGCAAGGTCCTGGAGTTCGCCATTGCAGCGAACCTGAAGCATCCGCACTGCGTGCAAGTGGTGTGCGGCACGCCGGACCAATTGCCCCGCACCTTCGTCGAACTGGATCGTAAGGCACCGATAAGACCGCCCCGCTTGCAGCGCACCAACGGCAATGCGGAGCCGCCCCGCCGGGACTGGGACTGGGTCAACGACGCCCAGCAGGAGGAGCAGCCCCGCAACCCGTCGAAACCACCTCAGAACTCGTCCCCGCCTACAGCACGCTATCTGAATCGTGACGCAGTTTCGAACTGGTATCTGAAGCCCGACTACAAGCCCGGCGACGTTCTCGACCTGATCGCGTCATGACGAACACGTCGCTCGCCGAGGGCGGTTTGGAATCCGGGCCCCTACGGAAGAAGCTTGCAACGGTGGGCGGCGCCGATCCTGCGCATCGAATGCGGCGGCACTTCCGCTTTTTCCGCGAACTCGCGCCAGCGTGACACGGCTTCCTGGACATCTCGCAGAATTGCGGTGGCCCGGCCGCGCTTCAGGCTGGCGTTCCGTGCACAGGCCACGAAGTCGTCGACCTCGAAACCGTCGCGCTTGCCGTTCAGTGTCATTTGGTGCGCGCCTGTCCAGCTGCCCTTCGGGTTGTACCTGTAGGTCACGTCGAACGCGGGAGAGAGCCGCCAGCGGCCCGAGGGATCCATCAGGAAGGCGATGTTCTTGACGTGATCGTCCTGATTGCGGGCGACGATATTGAAGGCCATGCGCCGGAACTGCTCTTCCGCCGCGTACTTGCCGAGCCCGAGCCGGTCGATGACGCGCAGGGCCTGTTCGTAGGAATACGCGCCCGACTGGTTGAAGTCGTAGTGAGCCAGAGCACCCAATGACTGCATGTGGATCTTGCGGCCCGCGTCCGTGCGATCGAAACGCCTGGTCATGAAGTGGTGGCGGCCGTTCTCATGCAGGATCCGGCATTCGGTCATCTGGATGCCAGCTGCCCGCGCCATCTTGTGATACGCGAATTCGATTATGCCGGAGCCTTGGGGGTCTTCCAGCTCCCCGTCTTTGTTGCCAGCCACGCCGTCGAACTTGAGCAGCCAATGGGAAAAGCCGTCGCCGGCCTTGATCTGACCGGAGCGAACTTCATTGGTCTCGGGGTTCCAGGCGATGACCGCCTTCGCTCGGGCGCCGCCTGCCGAGGTGCCGACGCGCAGGATATCCTTCAAGGCCTGCTTCCGGGAAGCCTTCGCAAGGGAGCTTTCAAGATCCGTCTGCTTGGTCAGGATGTCGCTGGTGAGCTCGACGAGCGCCGCGATGTCGATGGGCACAGACAGGTGCTTCGGACCCTTGGCGGGGAGGAACTCGAGCGCTCCCATGCCGCGCGGTCCCACGTAGCACAGGCGTTCGACGGGGTTGAAATCGCCCGGGTCGCGTCCCTGTCTGGCGAGCCATGCGTCAATGAGCGCAGTGCCGAAGCGGTCGGGGAGCGAGTCCGCGAGAAGGCCCGGCAAGCCGTGGAATGTCTGCCGAGGCAACGCCGGAAACGAGTAGATCTCGTTGGTCAGCGGCATTGTGAGCGGCGCAACTTGCCGGCCGCCGGGAATGAAGGCCGGATCGTACTCGAAATAGGCTGAATCGCGGTCGGCGTTCCAGCTGACGGCCCCAATCGTTGTTCCCCATAGCCGGACCTGAGCCACGGTCACGGCGCGTCGCCCCATGACCAGTCGCCGGGCGGCTCCGGCTTGCCGGACCGGGAAGAAGCGCGTTGCCGAATCCGGCCACGCATCCGGGCCTGCTGGATCGGGCTGATGGCCGGCTCTGGAACGAGGGCATCGAGGTTGTCCAGCAGGCCGAGGGCTCTCAGGACTCTGATGAGGTTCGCGGCCTGTGATGAACGCCCTTGCTCGATGCGCTGCACGGTCAGCGTGGAGACGCCTGCCTGCGCGGCCAACGCGGCTTGGGTGAGGTTCCGGTTAAGCCGATAGCGGGCAAGGCGGCGGCCAATCGTTTGCAGGGCTACGTGATCCGATTGCTGAGAAGAGATCCTCATAAAATATCTATATTGAGAGCTTATATGGTCTCTAAGCTTATAATACACCAAAATTGAGATATTCGTGTACTTAGTTGGACACTGCGCAATTGGAGCCCAGCAGCTGCCCGTGATCTAACCGATTCAACATATGAAAAGTGATATGTTAGAGGCAATTCATGATACTATCGATCAATTTTGATATTTATTGAACTGGATGGACGGCTGCGGAAGCCGGGCGACGAACCGGAGAGATTTCCTGCCAGTCCACTGCGGCGCTTGCAGACCGACCTTCGCCGCCCGCGCTGCGGCAGGTCCGAGCCCCCCACAACCCTCGCAGCCCAGTTCGTACGTCATCCTCGCAGCATCCCGAATCAAGGCTGGCCACCCCATCCAGCGGGAAGCGCCGTGCCCGCGTGATCCCATGCGCCCTGGTTCTAGCCAAAGACCACGGGCCGAACCAACTCCGAACGCGGCGCTTCCGGTCCGTAGTTCCGAGTGCGGCAACTGGGTGGCTCGTCGCCACCGTCCGACCGTTGCCCTCTGCGAGTCCGTGCATCCCTGGTGCGTGCGCTCCGTGCGAGTTCTTATAGAATGTCGGCAGTTCCAGCCGAGTGCTCTCGTCCGGCTGTTCCGGAGCGATTGATGTGCAGGACCTTCGTTGCAGACCCGTGTTGGCTGTTCGCTCGATGAATTTGCTGCCCGGAATCTCGACGTCGAAACGCACCCCCGGGATCGGATTTCGAGGCACATCGGACACGCGAGGAGGCTGTACCGAGGAGACTCTCGCAGCAACGTTTCGGCACCGTCTCCCGCGAGCTACTTCGAAACGACCCTTCCAATCCTGGTCTGAGAAAAGGAGGTTCCCATGCGGTATGCCATGATTGCGATTTCACTTTCCATTGCGCTGGTACCGACTGGAGTTGCCCAGCAGGGGGGCGGCTCTGAATCGGCATCTGAACTGGATCCTGCACTAGTCGAAAGAATCGAGGAACTAGGCGGAAAGGTCATGCGGGTTGCCCGCGATGACCCTAGCCTCGAGGTTTCCTTCCACTTGGGCCGTAATCAGGACGGCCTGCGTCAGCATGACGCTCCGGAGTCCGGCGATGCGAAGCCGTCGGCGATCGATAGCGAACTCGCTGTCTTGGCGGATCTGGCGAACCTCGTCTCGCTTCACCTCGGAGGCACTGACGTGACCGACGCTGGCCTGTCGCACCTGGCCGGCCTGAGTGCTCTGAAACGCCTTCACCTTGAGAAAACCAAAGTGTCGGACGCCGGACTGGCCCACCTTTCGGATCTCGAGAACCTCTCGTACCTGAATCTCTACCAAACCGGCGTTTCCGATACCGGCCTTTCCAGTCTGGAGGGCTTGCAAAACCTCAAGAACCTCTATCTCTGGCAGACGGAGGTGACGCCGGACGGGGCTGCAGCGCTGAAGAAGGCCCTCCCCGAGTGCGACATCGACCTCGGCTGGGAGGAACCGGAAGAGCCCGAGGAATCCGAGGAGCCTGAAAAGGAGGAGGATTCCGGCCCGTAAGCTTCTTGTTCCGGTAATGAATCCAGGGACAGCCGCCCGATCTAGCGTCTCTTCCGCGCACCCGGATCAGCTTCTCCAGGGACGGCCGCGCAATTTGCCACACTGAAGCTTGCCCATCCGCTCGCTTGAGATCCTCAATCCGACCGCCAGTGCAGCGGGTGCCCGCGTCGCCCTGTTTGACTTCGACGGCACGCTGTCCCTCATCCGAGCAGGCTGGTTCGACGTCATGGTGCCGATGATGGTCGAGATCCTGGCCGGGCTCGGCACGGGCGAGTCCGAAGAGGAGCTGACGGGGATCGTCGAGGAGTATGTCGGCCGGCTTACGGGCCGCCAGACGATCTATCAGATGATCGAGTTCGCCGACCACGTTCGCCGCCGTGGCGGCACGCCGAAGGATCCCCTGGTGTACAAGCACGACTACCTGGAGCTGCTGATGGACAAGATCCGCCATCGTCGCGAAGACTTGCGGGCAGGCAGGGTCGATCCCGATGAGATGATGGTGCCCGGCGGAAGGCGGCTCCTCGACTCTCTCATCGCACGCGGCATGACCATGTATCTCGCCAGCGGCACCGACCAGCCCTTCATGCAAGAGGAAGCCCGCCTGCTGCGGATCGATGCCTACTTCAAGGGCGGCATGCACGGCGCCCGCGATGACTATCGGAACTTCTCCAAGAAGATCCTGGTGGAGGGAATCATCCGCGACAGCGAGTTCGAAGGCAGCGACTTTCTGGGCTTCGGCGACGGATTCGTGGAGATCGATGTCGTCAAGTCGGTCGGCGGGCACGCCGTCGGTCTCGCGACCGACGAGCCGGACTGCGTCGAGGTCGACCCCGTCAAGCGCGAGCGTCTTGCTGGCGTTGGCGCCGACTGGATCGTGCCCAACTTCAATGCGCACAATGAATTGATGACGGCCATGTTCGGTTCATCCTGACCGGCCGCTCTGCAGCCGCCTGCAAGGAGAGCACTGCTCGATGCAATCGAAGTACCCGGTCTTTGACCGCTCCCGGCTCCGTGTCCGCCCGTTGGCGGAACGCGACCACGACATGGATCTAGGCTACCTCCTGGCCTTGGACGAGCAGGTCGAGGAGGCGGACGACGACTTGCTTCGTGCGCTGGGTGTGATCGCGCCCAAGCTTGCCGCCCGAGGTTCCAGCGCGCGGATTCTCATGATGGGAGCCCACGTGATCAAGTCCGGTGTGTCCCGGCAGGTGATCGATCTGCTCGAGCTCGGAGCCTTCACCCACGTGGCGATGAACGGTGCCGGCGCAATCCACGATTTCGAGCTGGCTCGCATAGGCGCGACGACCGAGAGCGTCGCCCGCTACATCCGCACCGGCGAATTCGGCCTCTGGGACGAAACAGGCATTCTCAATGACTGGGCCGTGGATGCAGCGCGTCTGGGACTGGGCCTCGGCGAGAATTTCGGCCGCAGGATTGTGGGCGAGAAGTTCCGTCACAGGGATGTCAGCATCCTCGCCCGTGCCTACGAGCTCGATATTCCCGTGACGCTCCATGTCGGGGTCGGCTACGACATCACGCACGAACACCCGAACTGCGACGGTGCTGCCTACGGTGCCGGAAGCTACCGCGACTTCCTGATCTACACCAAGGCGGTGGAGGGCCTCGAGGGAGGCATCATGGTGAGCCTCGGCTCTGCGATCATGGGGCCAGAAGTCTACCTGAAGGCCTTGTCGATGGCGCGTAACGTTGCCCATCAGGAAGGTCGACGGATCGCCGACTTCATGACTGCTGTATTCGACCTGGTCCCAATTCAGGGAGACGTGCACAGCGAACTCCCCAAGAGCGATCCCGGGTACTATTTCCGCCCGCACAAGACCATCCTGGTGCGAACCGTGGCGGACGGCGGTCAGAGCCTGTACGTCTGCGGCGACCATCGAGTTGCCGTTCCGGCCCTGCGCCGGGCGGTGCTCGACCGACTGGTCTAGTCCGCCGGATGACGTGCACTGACGTGCTGGCGTCCGCTCGAAGCGCCAGCGTCCTTGTCGTGGGCGACATCTGCCTGGACCACTGGTGCCGCTACGATCCGGCACTCGCCGACCCGTCCAGGGAAACCTCGATCCCGCGGGTTGCCGTCACGTCGGCCGCAGTCACTCCGGGAGCCGGAGGCACCGTCGCCGCGAACCTGGCCTCCTTGGGCGCGGGCCGCGTCGACGTCCTTGGCGTGGTCGGTGAGGACGGCCACGCTGCCGAGCTGCGTCGTGCGCTCGGCGCAACCGGCGTCGGGAGCGCGCTGCTCGTCGAAACCGACACAGTGCGGACCTTCACCTACACCAAGCTCATTAACCACAGCACGGGGATCGAGGACCTGCCGCGAATCGACTTTGTCAACACAAGGCCCCTGCCGTCGGCAGTCGAGAAACGGCTGGCGGACCGCTTTCGCGATGTCGTGGCGGAGTACGACGCCGTAGTCATCGCCGACCAGGCCGAGACGGATCATGGAGGCGTTGTGACGGCGCGCGTGCGGGAAGTCGTGTGCGAAGGGGCTCGGGTCCACTCCGAAACGGTGTTTGTGGCTGACTCGCGCCGTCGAGTGCATCGCTTCCGCCACGTGATCGCCACTCCGAACGAGGCCGAGGCCTCCAGCGCTTGCATGGAGGCGTTTGGAGAGGTCGACTACGGTCGGCTCCACCGGGCTATCGGTGGTCCGGCGCTGGTCGTATCGGCTGGCGGCACCGGCGCGTGGCTCGTGGACGATTCCGGAAGCCGTCTGTTCGAGGCGCATGCTGCGGGCCAGCCCATCGACACCTGCGGGGCGGGGGATAGCCTGTCAGCCGGTCTCACGCTGGCGCTCATTGCCGGGGCTGATCCCGGGGATGCGCTGGCGTTTGGGATAATCGTTGCGGGCGTCACGGTCACCAAGCCGGGCACGGGGACAGCGAGCCCCGCAGAGGTCCTGGCTGCCACGGATTCGACTTCCGACGAGGTGAGGCATGGCCTTCGCTAGCGAGTACAAACGGCATTTGCTGGCCGCTCTGGAAACGGTCGACTTGGACCGGGTCGAGGATCTGATCGACGTGTTTAGCAGGGCCCGCGAGGAAGACCGGCAGATCTTCGTGTTCGGGAACGGCGGCAGCGCCGCGACCGCGAACCACTTTGCCTGCGACATCGTCAAGGGAGCGAGCTACGGCAGGGACAGGCGGTTCCGCATCCTGTCGCTCAGCGAACAGGTCCCGACGATGACAGCCTATTCCAACGATGTGGGCTACGAGAGCGTGTTCGTCGAGCCGCTGAAGAACTTCGCTAGGCGAGGGGACGTTGCCATGGCGATCAGCGGGAGCGGCAACTCCGAGAATGTCATCCAGGCGATTGAGTACGCCAATTCGATCGGCTGCTACACGGTGGGGTTAAGCGGTCTCACCGGTGGACGATTGCGCCCGAGCGTCGACCTGAGCCTACACGTGACCGATCACCATATGGGCCGCGTCGAGGACGCTCATTTCTTCATCTGCCACATGGTGTGCTATCACTTCATGGACACCGAGGCCTAGTGTCCTGAGCCGGAAGTACGTGTGGATAATCGTTCGACCTTGTCGAGGATCGACTGAGCGGCAACGACCCAGGCGAAGGACTTGCGTCCTTGACGCCGAGTGTGCGGTCGGTGGGTGCGGAATACAGACGTCGGGCACGGCAGTTCTTCCTGGCACGGGTTAGGAAGAAGGCACCGGCTTGGTCCAGCTTGTGCCGGTGCCGTAAGTCGACGCAGGCGCGATCCATGATGTAGGTTGCACCCGGCTCGGGAACCAGCAGTTCGAGCACGTTGACGTCATGGATTTTCCCGTCCGAGATGTGAATGACGCCGTGGAAGGACCGCGCACCTCCCGCAGTGTGTACATCCTCACCGCTGCATTGGTCTTGCGGGAGGTGTCCCAGGAGAACATTGACAGGCCCAAGTGGATAGTGGTCCAGTCCAAGGCGCAGGTGGATTCGTCGAACTCTGCGGCCAAGGGCTCGTCGGCATGCAGACTGCGCGGGCCGTCCCGCCTCGATGTCCGATGATTGCAACTGGCAAGCGTCATGCCGCCTTGGGACACAGGGGGCCAGTTCGGGGGAACGGACCCGTAGCCTGCGGATAGTGGCGCGGATTCCTCCCTCGAGCTGCTACGGAAGAGGCACGAGGAGAAAGAGCGACGGATTTAGGTGTGCGGCAATTATCCGGGCGGTTTGGAGACGGAAATGCTGGGGCTCGGTTGGTCGAGGGCGTTGTGCTGGCTGCGCCGAGTAGCGCCCACGTGAATGACACTGTCATACAATACGAAGGGAGGTGCACATGGCTGCGAATCCACTTGTCCAAGCTCGCATCAACGCGTCGGTGAAGGAAGAAGCGTCTGCCGTGCTGGCCGCCATGGGCCTGACCGTGTCCGACGCGGTGCGGCTCCTGCTGACCAAGGTGGCGCAGGAGAAGGCCCTGCCGTTCGCCCCGCTGATTCCCAACGCGGTCACCATCGAGGCGATGAAGGAAGCGCGCAAGGGCAACCTGCCCCGTTTCGGCAGCGTGCAGGAGCTGCTCGACAACCTGCATGCGGACGATTGAGCGCACCAGCCAGTTCAAGCGCGACTACAAGCGCGAGTCTCGGGGACGGCATCGGGCGTCCCTCGATGACAGCTTGGTGCCGGTGATGGAGGCATTGGCACAGGATGAAGCACTCGATAGGCGGCACCACGATCATGCGCTGAGCGGCGAGTGGGCCGATCACCGTGACTGCCATGTAAAACCAGACCTGGTGCTGATCTACCAGAAGCCCGACGGCGGCACGTTGCGGCTGGTTCGCCTCGGGTCCCATTCCGAGCTGGGGTTGTGACGGGTGACCCGCTCGTCGTCGAAGATGCGCGGTCCCCCGGCGGAACTTGTCATGCAGCTCCTCCACACCGCGATCGAGGAAGCGGCGGCGCCGACGCGCCGGCAAGCCTGACCTGAATCCCCAAGACAAGAACGACGTGTGACATCTGGAGGTCAGGCGAAGTTGATTTTCAGAGCACGATTGTGGAGCCAAGGGATGGAGGTAGTGGGGTCGGCGTACCCGGCCTCGATCAAGTGCGGGTTGTGGGCCCGGCGCCCGAGCGTGACCTCAATCCGCTCCTCGTTGATGTCGATCGTGGCGCTGGCTTCCGCGAACTTGCGGAACAGGCTGGCGGGCTCGGCGGACCGGAAGCGGTCGCCGAGCCGGTTGGCCAGCAGGCGGTACAGGGCGCTGGCCATGAGGGTCAGCTGGACGTCGAGATCGATGCGCAGGGGCACTGCGGCGGACAGTGCATCCATGTGGAAGAAGTTGACGGCATCGGCGATCGTGTTCTCGATCAGCATGCGGCGGGCATAGCGGTCGATCAGCTCGCGCGGGGGCGCGTCCAGCTGGTTGGTGAGCAGCAGGGTGGGCTTGTCATGGCCCAGGTCGCGGATCGCGATCTGGCGGATGGGCTGCGGGTAGTCCTTGAGGCGGACCCTCTGGTCGAGGATGCGCGGGGTGCGGTAGCGGCGGCCGACGTTGCTGAGCTGGACGGTGCGCCATTGCTCGCGGGGCAGGCCGAGCAAGTGCTCGACCATCTTGGCGCTGCGGCGGCGCAGGGTGAGGAAGGCGATGCCGCGGGCCTCGAGCCGGGCCAGGTTGGCATAGGTGGTCAGACGGGAGTCGAAGACCAGTTCGGCAGGCTGGCGGCCGGTGCGCTCCTTCCAGGCCTCGACGAAGCGCAGGACCTGGTCGTTGTGGGTGGCCTTGGAGGGGCGGGCGCTGGCCCAGGCGAAGGTGCGCGCGTCGGCGTCGCGGGCCAGGAAGCAGAGGATGGCCTTCTGGCGGCGGGAGCGCTTGGAGACGTAGTGCTTCTCGACGAGGGCGTCGTCGCCGTGATAGGGGATGGCGTGGAAGTCGAGGTCGAAGGAGAGGCCGGAGCCGAGGGAGCGGTCAAGGGCGCTGAGAGCGTCGTGCCAGCGCTGGGTGAAGGGGTCGAGCAGGCGGGGGTCGCAGCGGCAGGAGTACTCGGTGAGGGTGGAGCGCTTGGGGATGGCATTGAGACCGGCGAACAGGGCGATGCCCTCGTCGAGCACGGCGGGCATGATGCGGGAGGGCCGGCCGATGCCCCACAGCTTGAGGGCGAGCAGGGCGCGCAGGGCGCAGCCGGCGGGGATGAGTTCGGAGCCGGGCAGGCCTGCTCCGAGGCGGTCGAGATCGAGGCGGGCGAGGTCGGGGGCGAACAGGAACAGGCCGCCGAAGGCGGTGCGGAAGCGGCGGGGGGCGAGGTCGAGGGCGCGACGGTCGGCGAGGGGGGCCTGCAGGACGGCGGGCTGCTGCTCGGGGGAGCGGCGGGCGAGCTTGGGCAGGCCGGCCTGGCGCAGGACCTTGTGGACGAAGCCGACGCTGTGGGGGAGGTCTTCGCAGCGGAGGCGGGCGGAGATGTCGTGCACGGAGAGGTCGAGCTGGCGCAGGGCGAGGATGCGCTCGCGGGCGATGGCGGCGGAGTCGCTGGCGGGGCTGGCGGGAGCGGGGGCGGGCCGGGCGGAGGGGAACAGGAAATCGGGATCGTCGGAGCGGAGGAACTGGGAGCAGAGATTGCGGAAGCTGCCGGGGGCGTAGCCGAAGCGGCGGGCGGCTTCGGCGGAGGAGCAGCCGTCGACGAAGCGGGCGCGGAGGGCCTCGTAGCGGCGCTGGCGGGGGGAGGCTGGCAGGAGGAAGCGGTCCGCAGGATCCGTCATTTGCCGTGTGAACCGATGAACACAATCAAACATTATCATGATAAGACGTTCTCGTCAAGCCGGAAATCGTGTCCCGGAGGGGAAATCTGGCCGATGCAGGCCGTTTCGCGGCAAGAACAAGCCGCAAGCGTTTGAAAACCGGTGAGTTGCCGGGAGGATCAGGCCGGGAAAACGGGGGAACGATGCCACTCGGCGGCGGATCCCGCATCTCCGAACGAATGACAGTAGATAAGTGGAAAACTGTTCATGAATTCATAACAGAACTGACACCCTTGCGGCCCAGTAGCTCGCATTCTTCACGAATCGTGTGATTTAGCACCAGAAGCCTCCCCGAGAACCGTCATAGCTCGAACTCCCCTTGGGGATTCAGGCTAGGTGATACTGAAGCCCTCGGCGCTGGCCAGGATCATCATGGCTCGCAGCACCAAGTTGTGCGCCAAGGTGGTTGACTGGGACAGACCGGGCAACTGCTCGGGCGTCTCCGCGTCGAGCGCAAGCGAGGCGAATTGGCATCCTCGTGCCATGGCTCCTCCAATCCGATGGATAGAACCACCATTTCAGACGAATTTAAGACTCACTGCACTTTGATCGCCGCCTCTGGTCGCCCACTTCCTCGGGGTTCCCCGGTCAGAGAGGAAAGCGCCCGACGCGACCGACCCCCGGCCGAGCGCGCCTGTTGCGGTTGGGGTCCGGCCCCGCCCCGTAGTTTCCGCCCCTCCGACCTCCACCGTTACCGAACTGCAGCTCGTCCTCGGTGAAGCGGAGGTCCCTCTCGAGCAGCATCTCGACGTGAGTCCCCCGGTCGAGAATCGCATCGGGGCCGCGTGTCAGCAGCACCTTCGCGGTTCCTGCCGCGGCTCCGGCAAGCGTGCCGACGCCGAGGCCAGTTCCGGTCCGCCCGCCGATCGCTCCCACAAGCGTTCCGATCGAGGCGCCTGCCGCCGTGGTCCTCGCGATATCCTCGGCATCCTCACCCTTCGTGCCTTCCGAGGTAACCTCTCCAGTCTCGCGGTCAAGGCTGTCTGGCGACCGCCCGTCGAGCATGCCGGGGCGCCCGGTGAGGTCGCGAATCACGCCGTTGGGGAGGATCATCTGTTCCAGCCGGACTAGCAGGCTGCCCTTTCCCTTGATGCGGCCCGGACGTTTCGTGTAGGTGACAGTACCGGACACCTGCGTTCCAGTCGGGATCAGGATCCGTCCGTCAACGACCGTCGGATAGACGCTCTCGAGGTAGATCGGATCGCCCGGCCTCGAATGCTTGGAACTCACGCTATTGATCATCACGAGCGGAACGCGCGTACCCGCCGGAAGTGTGATCCCCTCTCGGGGGGGCTCTTCGCTTGCCGCCTCGGCCGTGTCTGCCTGCGCCCAGCCGACGGACCCGCAGACCAGAAGCAGGCCTGCTACTGCCATTGCCGTGATGTTCCGCATCCTCTCTCGCCTCCGTGCTCGCCAGTTCTTGAATGTAGCCGGGAGCGTCGGGCGCCCCCCCATTAGGTAGAACGATCCTGGAAGCCAGTGGGTTTCAGTTCCGGCTGGCAGTCCAATGGTTAGAATAAGGGGGTCTTTCGTCGTACGAGCTACGACTCGATCCGTCGAGGCCGTCGGTAGGCTGGTTCGCGGTATGCCCCTTTACGAGTATGAGTGCCAGAAGTGCGGGGAGCGCTTCGAGATCATCCAGAAGTTTTCCGACGACCCGGTCAGGGCGCACATGGAACACGGGGGCTCTGCTTGCGACGGTCTGGTGCGAAAGCTGCTGGCTGCTCCCGCCATCCAGTTCAAGGGCAGCGGGTGGTACGTGAACGACTATGGCAAGGGCTCGAAGAAGCCGCCGGCGGAGGCGGGTGAATCCGGCGACTCGGGCGCGAAGAAGGAAGCTAGGTCGTCCGGGGATTCGGACAGTGCCTCCAAGACCGCCAAGCCGCCGACGAAGAACGGAAGTTCCGCTTCGACCAGCGCCGCCGCATCCTAGTTCCAGCGCCGGAAGCGCGTTTCAACCCGGTAACGCGAAAGCCTGTAGCGCGTCCGTGAACTTGTGGCTCAGCTTGTTACCTCCCCCTGCCGCGATCACCACGAACTGCCGTCCCGATTGCGGCCCGGTATATGTCATCGGATTGGCATGCCCGCTGCCGTCGAGCTCTCCTTCCCCCAGGATCCGCCCGGAACTGGAGTCGAATGCCCGGAAGCGCCGGTCATTGCTGCCCGCGACGAACAGCAGGCCGCCAGCCGTCACGATGGGCCCTCCCATATTGATCGTCCCCGTCGGGGGAACTCCAACCGCCGTGAGTTCCGGGACCTCCCCCAGCGGCACCTGCCAGTCGTAGTCGCCTGTTGCGAGGTCGATCGAGCTGAGCACGCCCCACGGCGGCTCCTGGCACGGCCATAGCGTTTCCGGGTGCCAGAACTTGTTCTGCCGGACGTCGATAGCCTTTCGCCGGTAGGTGACGTCCTCGTGTAGGCCCTCGCGCGTGATCACCTCCCGGCCCACGGGCTGCGCGGGCCTGCTCGCCCTGCGAGCCTCCATCACCACGATGTCGGCAAGGTTGGTGCCGTTCACGAAGAAGCGTCCGGTGGTTGGATCGAAACACCCGCCTCCCCATTCGCCGCCGCCTTGGTTGCACGGGAAGATGATCACGCCGCGCTCCGTGCCGGGATGGAATAGGGGAGCGATCTGGAACCGGGAGGCGAGTTCCCTCGCCCAAGCTCCGTGCTCCGGCGTGACGGTCGAGAGCTCGTCGGGAGTCATCGACTGCCGGACGAATGGAGCCGGCTTGCTCGGGATGGGCTGTGTGGCGGCCGGCGACTCCCCCGGCGCGCAGCGCTGGGGAACCGGGCGTTCCTCGATGTCGAAGAGCGGTTGGCCTGTCTCGCGGTGCAGCAGGTAGAGGAATCCCTGCTTGCTGACCTGCGCAACCGCGGGGACGGTACGCCCTTCCTTGCCGATGTCGCAAAGCACCGGCTGGGCGCAAAGGTCGTAGTCCCAGATGTCGTGATGGGTCGCCTGGAAATGCCACCGGTAGTTGCCGGTGGCGGCGTCGAGCGCGAGCACGCAGTTCGAGTAGAGGTTGTCCCCCGCGCGGTCGCCGCCGTAGTAGTCGTACGTGGGCGAATCCGTCGGGACGTACAGCAGACCGCGCTCTCGGTCGACCGAAAGCGGCGGCCATGCGACGCCGCCCCGTCGCTTTTTCCATGAATCGCCGGCCCACGTCGCGATCGCGGCCTCGTCCTCCTCGGGCACCTTGTGGCGGGTCCAGACGAGCTTGCCTGAGCGGACGTCGAAAGCCCTCAGCGTCGGGGAATTGCCCCCGATTACCGCAAGGTTCCCGAAGATTGCCGGCGGGGAGGTGAGTCGGACACCGACATCGATCATCCCGCCATCGCCGAAATCCGGGCATGGCTTTCCGCTTCCGGCGTCCAAGGCGAAGAGCCGCCCGTCAAGGGTCCCGTGCAGCAGCCGTCGCTCGGACCCGTGTCGCCAGAGGCTGACACCGCGGTTCGCCCACAGGTTGTAGCGCTTGCCAAGATCGAGGCCCGGATCGAATGCCCAGCGCTCGCGGCCGCTCTCGGGGTCAAGGGCCAGCACGCGGTTGAAGGGCGTCGTGACGAACAGCGTGCCGTCTGCCATGAGCGGCGTGCATTCGTAGGCCGTGCGGGTCCGGTTCGCGGTCCCGTCGCTGATCTCGCCGCAGCGGTGCGTCCACGCGGGCGCCAGATCGCCGACGTTGCCGCGGTGAATCTGGTCGAGCGGGCTGAACCTCGTTCCGCCGGGATCCCGACCCCAATCTACCCACTCGCCGCCATCGCCCTGCCTGGAGCAAGAGGGGACCGTTCCGACGGCAAGAGCGAGACCCACGCCGCGTCCGAACGAGCGTCTCGTCAGCGTTCCAGGCATAGCGCCCCATCATCCCCGCACTCCGCGCCCGTTGGCAAGCCTCCACGAGTGCGGGAGCCTCGCGACCCCTTCCGGCGGCTTAGGGGGCGGATCGAACTCCGTCTCGGCCGGCGATATTCGCCGGCGCGACTATCGGCGGGAGCCGTTCGACACCAGGGCCAGGAACTCCTCGCGCGTCTTCGGGTTGTCGCGAAAGACCCCCATCATGGCGCTCGTAATCGTGGAGGAGTGCTGCTTCTCGACGCCCCGCATCATCATGCACAGGTGCTGGGCCTTGCAGATTACGCCCACGCCTTCCGGTTCGATCGCCTCCTGGATTGTCTCGGCGACTTGCTGCGTTAGCCGCTCTTGGATTTGCAGCCGACGGGCAAAGATATCCACGAGACGGGCTGTCTTGCTCAGGCCGATGACCTTGTTGCGGGGAATGTAGGCGACGTGCAGTTTGCCGTAGAACGGCAGCATGTGATGCTCGCAGAGCGAGAACACCTCGATATCCTTCACGATCACCATCTCGTCGTAGGTGACGTCGAAGAGAGCTCCCCGCAAGACTTCCAGCGGGTCCTGTGCGTAGCCGCGTGTCAGCTCCCGCAGGGCCCTGGCGACCCGGAGCGGTGTTGTTTTGAGACCATCCCGGTGCAGGTCTTCCCCCAGGTGCCGGAGGATCTCGAGGACGTGGGGCTCGATAGGGTCCTTCGGTGCTCCGTCGTCCAGGTTTGCCTCGAGTTCCTCGAGGAATTCGGTGGCGTTGAAAGTTGGCATGCTGCGTTCTGCGTTCGGATTCTGGTTCCCTAGACCCGGAAGCTGTTGCGTGGCGTCTCTTCGAGGCGCAGGCCTGCGAGGCGGTGAGACTGGTCGGGAAAGTGCTTGGTCCAGCCGTCCCGCAGCCAAGCTTCGACCACGAGAAGGACGTTCTCGGAAGTCGGGACGAGGTCGCGGAATTCCGGTAGTTCGGAGTTCAGATGGGTGTGGTCAATGCGAGTCAGGACTGAGTCCTCGACCCAGCCATCCAACGCGGCGCGCGACAATGTCAGCCCGCTGGCCGGATCCGGATCGCCGGAGACGCTGACCTCAAGGCAGTAATTGTGACCGTGGCCGAAGGGATTCGCGCACTTGCCGAAGATCGCCCGGTTCTGCTCGTCGCTCAGCCCGCCCGCGCAAAGCCGGTGCGATGCCGAGAACGAATAGCGTCTGGTGAGGGTTGTCAAGAGGCCAGCACCTCGCTGTAGTCCACGAAGAGCTCGTCGCTCTCGTGCAGGCGAATGGAATGGAGCGTGCTGCCCATCGCAGCGACGGGGTCTTGAAGTCGCCGCCAGATGTCCTGTGCGATGTTCTCCGCCGTCGGCACCACCGTGTCGAACGGCGGCACCTCTAGGTTCAGGAATCGATGGTCGTACACGTCGATCACGTGGTCGCCAATGATTTGCTTGAGGGCCTTCAGGTCCAGCACCATTCCGTGGACTGGGTCGACCTCGCCTTGGAGTGTCACCTCAAGCACGTAGTTGTGGCCATGTCCGTGCGGACGGCTCTCCTTGCCGTACAGCCGCTCGTTCTCCTCGGGCGAAAGATCCGAGTTCGAACACACGTGCGAGGCCGAGAACTCGGCTTTTCGCGTGATCAGCATTGCCAGCGACTTTGCGTTTGCCTCTCTCGGCCGGTAGATTGGAACTGTACCTCTCGATTATGCCACGCATCGGCAGGGAACCGGTCGCCTACGGGCTCGCGCTCGTGCTCGCCGCGGTCATGGTCTACCGGGTCCAGGGCTACCTGCGGGTATACGACGTCCAGACCGGCGACCGTGCTCCGGAGTTCGAACTGGCGGACGACCAGGGGCTTGGCGTGGGCCTGGGAGATTACCGGGGAAAGGTCGTGCTGCTGAACTTCTGGGCGACCTGGTGCCCGCCCTGCGTGCAGGAGATGCCCTCCCTGAACGCAACCTACGAGCGTTTCCGTGACGACGGCTTCGTCGTGCTGGGGATCAGCGTCGACGAGGACGAGCAGCAGTACTCCCGGTTTCTGCGAGACGCCGGCGTCACGTTTCCGACCGCACGGGACCCCGAGCGCTTTGTGAGCTCGCGTTACGGCACGTTGAAGTACCCGGAGTCGTACCTGATTTCGCGGGAGGGTCGCGTGCTGCGCAAGTACGTGGGGGCGGAGGACTGGGGTCGGCCCGAGATCGCGAACTACCTGCGCTCGGTTCTGTAGCGGATTTCCGGGACGGCACCGCCGAGCGCCCGGCCACGCACGTACAATAGAGGTACTCTCATGGCACTGCGCCTGATACTGGTGCTCGCGGTTGCTGCTTCCGCCGTGATCGCGCAGCAAAAGACAATCAGTTCGAGCACGCGGCCCGGCGTGAACGACAACGCGTCCGGCGCGCTTGAAGGAACCCGTCCAGAGAAGGTCCTGGACATCGTCAAGGCCAAGGGCACGGTCACTAGCGTCGACTTGGACAAGCGGACGGTGCTGCTTGACCTCGCCAAGAAAGGTAAGGTCGAGCTGGCGTTCTCGCAGCCGGCAGGGCGCGAGCAGCTCAAGACGGGGAAAAAGGCCGCCAAGAGACTCGGCAAGTCCCGGATCGTGCTGGAGGAACTGCCGGCCGGAGCCAGGGTGCGGGTGCAGTACTACCCGCTGTTGAGCCAGCTCCTGGAAGTGGTGATGGACTAGCCTGCAGCCGGGGCCGGGTCCGCGAGGTGCTGGGACAGGTAGACGCCCAGGCCCATGTCGCTGATCATCTGAAGCTGGGATTCCAGCCAGTCGACGTGCTCTTCCTCGTCCTTGAGGACCGTTTCGAATAGCTCGCGCGAGGCGTTGTCGCCCGCCGACACGGAGTCCTTGATGGCCCTGTTCAGGATCTGGACTGCCTCGTATTCGAGCTGCAAGTCGTTGGAAAGCTGCTCCTTCACGTTCTGCCCGACATTGAGCGGCTGGAGCTCTCCCATGCCCGGAACGCCCTCGAGAAACAGGATGCGCTCAATGAATTGCTCGGCATGGCCCATCTCGCCGATCGCCTGCTGCTTGATGAACGCGCCTAGCTTGGTGTAGCCCCAGTTGTCGCACATCTCCGCATGCACGATGTACTGATGGATGGCCGTGAACTCTCCCTTGAGCGCCCGATTGAGATGCTTGATGACGGTCGCATCGCCCTGCATATCCTGATTGTACGGCATCGCCGGAGGGGCTCCTGTCTTGGCGGGGGCCGGTGCCTCGACCCTTCAGGCACGCCCCTGCCACCTGCTAGAATCGACCTGGCCGAACGGGCCGAAAGGACTCGAAAGTCACCATGGATTCCCCCACCAGACGCTCTTTCCTGGGCGCCGCCGCAACCCTGCCGGTCGCTGCCGCGGCAGCGACTCCCCCCGCCAGCGGCACCGACCCGCACCACTGGGGAGACCTCAAGCTGGCCGTGGCGAGCTACTCGCTGCGCAAGTTCAGCCGCACGGCGGCGATCGGAATCGTCCGGGACCTCGGCGTGAGGTACGTCAATGTCAAGTCGTTCCACATGCCGTACTACCTGTCCGAAGCCGACCTCCGGTCGGCGCGCCGGGAGTTCGAAAAGGCCGGGCTCAAGATCGTTGCCGGCGGAAACATCTCCTTGAAGAGCGACGACATTTCCGAGCTGGAGCACTACTTCAAGTACGCGGTCGCTGCGGGCATGCCGATCATGGTCTGCGCTCCCACCCATTCCAACCTCAGCCAGATCGAGAAGCTCGCGATCAAGTACGACCGCAAGATGGCCATCCACAACCACGGCCCGGAAGACAACTTCTACCCGGCCCCGAGCGACGTCATGAAGCGCATCAAGGGGATGGATCCCCGCATGGGCCTGTGCGTGGACGTCGGCCACGCCGTGCGCACGGGGGCTGACATCCTTGAGGAGATCGACGGTGCTTGGGACCGTATCTACGACTTTCACATCAAGGACCTGTCCGATTTCTCCAGCAAGGAGAGCCGTGTCGATGTCGGGGACGGCAAGATGCCGGTCGCCGCGATCTTCAAGATGCTCAAGGAGCGCAACTACCAAGGAGTCGTGGGTCTCGAGTACGAGGTCGTCGCGGATCACCCGCAGCTCGGCATGGCCAAGTCGTTCTCCTACATGCGCGGCGTGCTCGACGGACAGGCTTCGTAGTCTTCGCTTGTTCCGCGGGGCCGGCTGGCCGGCCCCGCGGGCCTTGGCCGCTAGCTGGCCCTGGCAATCGCCTCGGAGGGCCTTGCCGAGCGTTCCCTGTTCCTCGTGAACCCGCTGCAGTGCACGATCGACTCCTCCAGGGTCAGTGCCTGGCCGACGACGCGACGGTCCCGGACTCTCTGCTCGATGCCGAGCCCGACACCGGGCGTGTCCTCGGGCACAAGGGATCCGAATCGCTTGAGAATCGACAGCACTGCCGTGGCGGACGGGCGCCCCGATGGCTTCGCTGGCTCGAGCAGATGCGAGCGGATCACGGCGCTCCAGTGCGCGGCGAGCAGGTCCGGAGATCCGAACAGCTCGATTGCAGCGACCTGCCTTCCGCGCGCCACTGCGACACCGCACTGTCCGGGCAGCGGTCCGATGGCCGCGAGGTCCTCGACCGCTTGGAGCCGGCGCTCGTCCCTCCGGTACACCGCGTCCGCGTCCGCGACGGCCGAGGTCGCGGACGGCGTGCCCAGATCGTCCAGGACGCCGTCCACGGCGTTCCAAACGGCGCCTTGGTCCCCTTCGCGGGAACCGAATTCGCTCATCGAATGGTAGACCGCTTCCTGGTTGAGCGAGCGGACTCTCGCAGGAGTGAAAGCCTGCGCTCGCCCGTACGCCCTCGCCCGGCCCCATCGCCCCTGCTCCAGGCAGCTGACGGGAATCTCCAGTTTCGTCATCGCGGGGACCAGCACGGTGACGTTAATGGTCCGGTTCTGCTTGCCGCCCAGGAAGTGCTCTCCCTCGACAATCAGAACCGGCTTCTTTGTGGGGTTGTGAGCTGACAGCGTCGGGACTTCGGCGCGATCCAGTTCGTCGATCACGAGTCCGGACGAGTCTCCTGTTGCGATCTCGGGCAGGTGGTTCCCGCCCAGGTAAATGGGGAAGAACGAGACGCCGAGCCGGGTGATCGGCCTGCCGACGGCTGCGGTCTCGAGCTTGGGTATGGGGGGTGCAGTGACCATGATTCTCTCCTCTTGGAATGGCTTGGAACGGTTATTGTAGACTTGATATTATCAAATCAACAATAACTATGACATGATATTGTGCAGTTGTCAATAACTGGGTTCGGCACCGTTCGGTTCTTCCCAAACGCAGTGATCGTCGACTCCTTCCCCAATGTCGGGGCAGGGACGGGGAATCAAGTGTCCTTGGATCGGGGTGGGGGGCCTGCGCGCCGTCCCGACGCCAGGAGTGCCCGCTGCTCGGCTGCCAAGATGATGGAAACCCATATTTATGGCATAATAATGGTATGAAGACCACGCTGGACTTGCCCGACGAACTCATGCGTGCGGTCAGGATCCGGGCAGCGGAAGAGAATTTGAAGCTCAGGGAGGTCGTTGCCGAATTGCTGCGGCTCGGACTCTCGGCGGCGTCCGAAGAGAAGCCCGCGGTTCGAAGGCGGGTTCAGCTTCCATTGGTGCAATGCGCTCATGCTGCCCTGCCCGACGAGGAGATCACCGCGGAGCGTGCCGCCACGATTCTGATCGAGGGGGAGGCAGCGGACCATGGTTCTCTGTGATAGCAACGTCTGGCTGGCCCTCGTTCTTTCCGAGCACCGTCATCACGGCACTGTTCTGAAATGGTTGGAAAACGTTGACACGCCCGGTTCCGTTTGTTTTTGCCGTGCTACGCAGCAGTCGCTGCTCCGCCTGCTGACCACTGCGGCGGTCATGCGTCCCTATGGGAACCCTCCACTTACCAATCGGCAGGCGTGGGGGGTTTATGAACAGCTCTTGGCAGATGACAGGATCCTGTTCAAGTCCCACGAACCGAACCGTCTCGAGATCCGATGGAAGGCACTCGGGTCGCGGGACAGCGCGTCTCCGAAGCTCTGGATGGATGCGTACTTGGCCGGCTTTGCGCTGGCCGGAGGCTTTGGCCTCGTCACGACTGATGCGGCTTTTGCGCAATATCCTGGTCTCGACCTCACCCTGCTCGGAACTCCCTAGGATCAGTCCGCAAGTCTTGCGGGACTCGAGGGCCACCGCGTCGGCCGAGTTTCGGAATCCCGGTAGCACACAGTGATCCGGCCGGTACGGGCAGTGATATTGTGCGGCTGGCAATATCTCCGTACAATGAAGCTCGGATGAGCGATAGCGCTTCCTCCGAATACGATCCGCGAGGCTTCCACCCTGTCGCCGTCACGGTGGATATCGTGCTCTTCACGATCTCTGAGGGCGCTCTCCAGATCTTGTTGATTCAACGTGGTGTCGAGCCTTTTCAGGGCTCGTGGGCTCTACCCGGCGGGTTTGTCCGCCCGGATGAGGACTTGAATGAAGGTGCCGCACGGGAACTGGCCGAGGAGACTGGCGTTGACAGCAGCGTGGCGTACCTGGAGCAGCTTGCCACCTACGGTGCCCCAGACAGGGATCCCCGCATGCGGGTGGTCACCGTTGCCTATTGGGCGGCGTGCGATCGGATTCCGAGTCCAGTCGGCGGCAGTGACGCGGCGCGCGCGGCGCTTGTTCCCGTCTCACTGCTCGAAGAGGGCACCACCGAACTGGCGTTCGATCACCAACGGATTGTGATCTACGCCGTTGAGCGATTGCGCGCCAAGCTGGAGTACACCGCCCTGGCTGCTCGGTTCTGCGGTCCGGAATTCACGATCAGCGAGTTGCGTAAGGTCTACGAGGCGGTTTGGAACACCAGGCTGGACCCGGGAAACTTCCAGAGGAAGATCCGCGAGAACGACGCGTTTGCGAAGGTCGGAGACGACCGCGATGAAAGGTCGTTGCGATCGCTTGTCCTGCAGGCGAGTCCGCTGCTGGAGAGAACGACATATTCCGTGGAACACGAACTGGAAGTGGAAGAGCGGGACACGGTTGCGGCTCAAGAAGCGACGGCTCCCGCAGACAGGGCCGAAGCCTGGTCGGCCGAGGGTGACCAGATCGTGCACCAGTCATTCATGCCTGCAGATGGGCTCGCGGACATCGCCCCGCCCAGGCCTGACTCGGTGCGAGCCATGGCTTCACCGGGGCCGCGAGGAGGGCGGCCCGCGTCGCTTTGGACGGCCATTGATCCCGAGCTCAAGCTGAACTCGCCCATTGCGAGACGACATCCCCCACTTGATTCGGGATCGGGTTGAAGTCGCCCTTGAGCACGCATCCGCTCTGACGGCGAAGGTCGCGCCGGGAGCCCGTCGTGCGCTTGCTTAGCCACATGGACGCAGCGGCCTGAGGACAAGCAGGTCCTTTCGATGCAGTCACTTGCACGGTGCGATTCGTCCGCTTGCCCGATGGCGGGCTAGACTTACGCATGGAAACTTCATTCAATCACAGCAATCAATCAATGCGCGTCTCGTGGATGCGCACCATCCCTCGCCCGAAGGGACCTCTCCATCAGTCGAATCTTCAAGGCGGACATCTTCCGTCCGCCGCCAGGAAGGCAGCTGGGCTTGTCGGCACAGGGGCCTTGGCTACGGCCCTGTCCTGGGGCGGCTTGGCTTGGGCGGAGGATTCGTCGCAGGCGGAAGCCGATCCGCGGAGTGCTCGGCCTTCGCAAGCCGCCGCCGCGGACGATCCGCCAGGTTCTTCTCCCGACTCCAACGACGACGGGGAGCCGGTAGAGTCTCGCTCCCGGGAGGGTCCGCAAGGCCGCGAGCGGACAGATCTGAACCTGCTTGGAGAGGTTGACGCGGATGCCGGCGAGAGCCGCCGCAACGAGAATGTCCAGCTCACTCTCGTCGACAACAACGTCTTGAAGGAGATCAACGTCCGAATGGGCACCAGCGCGACCATCGTGCGGGACTTCGACGTCGCCGGCAGCTACTTCGGCAGCGAGTTCGGGACGCCGCCGGCCGGTCAGATCCATATCGAGCCGGTTCCGGGCCGGCAGCTGCACGGTGAACTGTACGAAACGCACGGGAATAGCGTGTTCTCCGCCCGCTCGTTCTTTCAGGTCGGTGAGGTCCAGCCGGCCCGCACGAACGGCTACGGCCTGCGCCTCCTGGTCCCGTTTCCAGGGGGTCCAGCCCTCGCCGTCGACGCGGGGCAGCAGAAAATCAGGGGCAACGTGAACGGCAACGTGCTGATCCCGCGTCCTGACGAGCGAACGCCTCTGGCGACCGACCCGTCACTGCGCGCCATCGTGGGCGGGATTCTCGACGCATTCCCCGCCGAGGCGCCGAACCGCCCCGACATCGATCCGCGAGCCCACAACACGAACGCTCCCCAGTCCGTCGACAACGACACGGCCGGGGGCCGGTTCGACTTCCCTGCGGGAGGCACAGGGCGCGCTGTTCTCGACTACCGCTTCCGGCGGCAGGCGGTGGATGCGTTCCAGCTGGTAAAGGGGCAGAACCCCGACACAACGACCGGCTCCCACGACGCTCGCATCACGTGGGACCGGAGCTGGTCGCCGACCACGCAGGGCACCCTCTCCGCAGGATTCCGCAGGGTGACCTCGCTGCTTGTCCAGGACGACTCGGCTTTGGGTCCCGTGATCTGGACGGGTCGGCAGCTTCAGACTCTCGGAGTGCCCACCGTCCCTTACGACCGGGCCCAGAACTTCTATCGGTACGCCGGGATCGCGGCGACTCGGCAGCGAGGCCACAACATCCGAGCTGGTTTCTCGGTAGCGAGGGAGCACCTGAACGGTATCGAAAGCTCCGTCCATAGCGGCCTCCTGATGTTCAACGCCAATTTCGGTCGCGACACGTTGACGAATCTACGGCTCGGCACGCCGACGATGCTGGCCCAGTCGATCGGCTCGCCACACCGCGGATTCCGGCGCTGGAAGCTGCAGGCGTTCGCCGGTGACGCTTGGAACGTCGGCCGGAATCTCACCTTGAGCATTGGGCTGCGGTACGAACCGGCTACTCGCCCGCTCGAGGTGAACCACCTCTCGGAGGTTCCTGTCCGATGCGATTGCAACAATGTGGCTCCGCGCGTCGGTCTCGCTTACCGGACTCCCGGCCTTGGAGTTCTGAGAGCTGCCTACGGTCTCCACTACGGCGAGATATTCGCCGCCACCTACAGCCAGGTGCGCTTCAACCCGCCCGGCAACATCCTGCTCAACGTCGTCGATCCCGACTTGCGGAACCCGCTCGCGGGGCTGTCGACGGACACTCTCGACCCAAATGCCCGTAGCGGTCGCATTCGACTGGTCCCGGACCTCGTTGCGCCCTACTCGCATCAGTACAACGCCAGCTGGGAGATCGCCACAGCTACCGGCTGGTATGCACAGCTCGGATATGTCGGTAGCCGGACCCATCGACTGCTGTCGGTCTGGGTCTTCAATCGTGCCAGACCGGCGACAGGTGCCGAGCGAAGCACCAAGACGGTGAATCAGAGGCGCCCCGATTCGCGCCATTTCGAGATTCGGCGCATTCTCAATGGCTCCCGGGCATATTTTGATGCAGCCCGGGCCACCGCAGGAGTTCGAGACTGGCGCGGATTCACCGCTGAGTTCTCCTATTGGGTCAGCAAGGCGATCGATCTGGGAGCCCACTACGCCAGCAACGGAACATACCGAGACGGGTTCACGGGCATGAGCCAGACCGAATCGAATGTCCACGCCGACGTCAAGGCCCTGAGCGAATTCGACCAGCCGCACGCGGTGCTCGCCCGGTTCGGATATGAGATCCCGCGAGCCATTGGAAGGGCAGGCCCCTGGAACACGGCGTTCCAGGGCTGGCGGTTCCACGCGGTCGTCCTCCTGAAGAGCGGTACGCCGTTCACCGTCTACACGGGGTCCGACGCACCTGGGTTCGGGAATGTCGATGGTCTGTCGGGCGATCGCCCACATGTCATTGACCCGTCTGTTCTCGGGCGGTCGATCGATCACCCGGACTCGGCCAGACAACGCCTTCCGCGGGAGGCTTTCCGCTACATCGGCGCCACCGACTCCCGGGGCAACCTGGCGCGCCACGCCTTGCGCAAGGATGGCATTCAGAATGTCAATTTCGCGATGTCCCGCGAGTGGCCGCTTGGCGGCCAAGTCGCGTTAACGCTCCGTGCCGAGTCCGTGAATCTGTTCAACACCCCGCAGTTCGCCAATCCCGGCAACGAACTCAGCGGCAGCAACTTCGGTCAGATCACCAACACTCTGAACGACGGACGCACCTTCAGCCTTGCAGCCCGGCTGTCGTTCTAGGCGGGAACCGGGCCTGCTGTCACCGGACGGTAGCCCGCCAGGCTTGCTCCTCCGAGGTGCGCCGCTGGCGGGGAAGCAAGGTAGCGCGCGGGTTGGGGGGCGGTTCGTTCCTCTCTCGTCGGCCACGGCGTCCGCGCTGTCACGCCGCCGCGTAAGCTTCGTCGAGCAACTCGACGACATGCATCACGGGCATCGGTTCCAGGAACTGGCGCGCTCCAGCCTGCAGCTGCAGCATGCAGCCTGGGTTGGCCGTGACAATCGTGTCGGCGCGCGTGGATGCGACCATTTGCATCTTGTCTTCGAGCAGTGACATGGAGATATCCGTGTGCTCGATGTTATAGACGCCGGCGGATCCGCAGCAGATCTCGCTGAACGGAAGCTCGTGCAAGGTGACTCCGGGGATCGCGCGAATCATCTTCCGCGGAGGGATTTGGACTTTCTGGCCATGCAGCAAATGGCACGAGTCCTGGTACGTGACGGTTCGATCCACTGTCCCGAAGTTGGTGTTGAGCTCGATCGACGCCAGGAATTCGCTCACGTCCCGCATCTTGGCGGCAAATGCCAGCGCTCTGGAGTGCCATTCCGCATCGTGTTCGAAGAGATCGGGATACTCCTTCAGGACGGAGCCGCAGCCCGCGGTGTTCGTGATGATCGCGTCGTATTCCCCGGACTCGAGTGCGTCAATGTTCTTCCTCGCCTGCTCGCGGCCGATATCGCGCAGCCCGGCATGCACGTGCAGCGCGCCGCAGCACTCCTGGCTTGCCGGAATCGTGACCTCGCAGCCGTTCTTGCGCAACACCCGCACGGTCGCCTCGTTGAGCCTGCTGAAAAAGACATTCTGCATGCAACCAGCCAGCAGCGCGACGCGATACTTTGTCTCGCCCTCGGCAGGGAACACCTTTCCGATGCTGGAGAAGAAAAATGGCGCCTGCGCTTCCGGCGCAAGCCGAGCAATCTCGCCTAGTCGGCCGAGACCGTCCAGGAAGCCCGTCTCCCGCATCATCGTCTCGAGCCCGCTGCGCTGGTAGAGCATCAGTCCGAGTCCGGCCGCCTTCAGCAGCAGCGGTCTGCGCAGCAGCTGGCTGTAGGCCAGCCAGCGCACGAAGCGCTGCGAAAATGGCCTGCGAATAGAGGTTTCGATCTGCGCCAGAGCGCCTTCTACAAGGCGGCCGTACTGGACGCCGGACGGGCAGGCTGTCTCGCACGCGCGGCAGGCCAGACAGAGCTCGATGTGTTCGACGTAGTCGTCCGAGATGCCCATGCGCCCCTCGGAGACCTCGACCATCTGGTAGATCCGTCCCCGGGGCGAATCCATTTCCACCCCGAGCTCACGGTAGGTCGGGCAGGCATTGAGGCACAGTCCGCAATGCACGCACTTCCGTAGGTCGCCTTCCTGCGGCGCATCGGCCGGAACAGCTGATTGTGGCTGCAAGGGAATTTGCTCAACCTTTCGACCGGTTTGCAGCAAGATTCGCAGGACGTCCCGCGGAACCAGCCAACTTGGACCGCCGAGGCCCTGATGCCGCGTAGCGGGTCGGGGCCAGGCCCGTGCCGACCCACAGTATATCGGAGGCTCCGCCGAATTCGTGTACGTAGCTTACTGCGGGACAGGGAGCTTGAACTCCCTGAATTGGCCGAGGCCGAGACGGTTCGTGGCGTCAGGATTGGCACGGCGACGACTGTTGCCATCGCCCGCTTTCCGACTGGCTGCGGAGCGCCGTGGAGCCAGACCGCGAGCACGCCCAGGCCCGGATTGGCAGGGCTCTTTGGCGGTGCTCCTGCAGACGCCCCGGCAGGGCTGTGACAAGAGCCTGCGCCGCTGGGCTCTCGAGTGGCTCGCGTCCGGGACCCTACGAAAGGATGTCCTTGTGCACCAGGCCCGCGACATCGGTCAGGCGAAAGTCGCGTCCCGAGAAGTGGTAGGTCAGCTTCTCGTGATCCATGCCCAGCAAGTGGAGCAGCGTCGCGTGGAAATCGTGGATGTGCATCCGGTTGACTGCTGCGTGGTATCCGATATCGTCTGTAGCCCCGTACTGAAAGCCCTTTTTCACCCCGGCTCCCGCCATCCAGATGGTGTAGCCGTACGGGTTGTGATCCCGGCCGTCGCCTCCCTGGCTCACCGGGGTGCGACCGAACTCGCCTGCCCAGACGACTAGGGTCTCGTCTAGCATTCCGAGTGACCGCAGGTCCTTGAGCAAGCCCGCGATCGGCTTGTCGACTTCGTTGGCATTCCTGTTGTGCCGGTTGTACAGGTCCTGGTGCTGGTCCCACTTGTACGAATGGGTGCACTGCACGAATCGCACGTCGCGCTCGCTCAGTCGACGGGCCAGGAGGCACTGCCAGCCGAAGTCCGCGGTCAGAGGATCGTCAAGACCGTACAGCTTCTTGGTCTCCTCCGACTCCTTCTCGACCTCGAAGGCCTCGGGGGCCTGCACCTGCATCCGGAACGCCAGCTCGAATGACTGGATGCGCGCCTCGAGCCGGGGGTCGAACTTGCGCATCTCGGCATGGCGCCTGTTGACGTTGCGCAGCATGTCGAGCTCGTAGCGCTGGCGTTCCGGCGACATGCCCTTGTTGGCGAGATACTCGATGGGCTCCCCCTGCACGTCGGCAACGTCGAGCCCGGCATGGCCGATGGGTGTGCCCTGGAAGGATCCGGGCAGGAAGGCCGACGACCAGTTCTTGGCGCCGCCATGCGAAAGTGCCGGCTTGATGGTGATGTAGCCCGGGAGGTTCTTGTTCTCCGTGCCCAGGCCGTATACCACCCAGGACCCCAGGCTGGGACGCGTGAACGTGCTGGACCCCGTGAAGGTCTGCAGCAGGGCAGCGCCGTGGTCCACGCCTTCCCCGACCATCGAATGCACGAAGCACATGTCGTCCACGCACTCGCGCACGTTCGGGAATAGGTCGCTCACCAGGATCCCGCTCTGGCCGCCCGGCTTGAAGTCCCATAGCGGCTTCATCAGCGGACCCGGCTCTTCGTCGTCGAACGCCAGTGGCCGCTCGATCGGCAGTGGCTTGCCGTCGTTCTCGGCCAGATACGGCTTGTACTCGAACGTGTCGACGGAGGACGGCCCGCCGTGCATGAAAAGGAAGATGACTCTCTTGACCCGTGGCTCGAAGTGCGGGTCGCGGACCGCCAGCGGGTTGGCCGGATCGAATGCCACGTCGCTGGCCGCGACCCCGTTCCGCTCGAAGAGACCGGCGAAGCCCAGCATCCCGAAGCCGCAGGCCGCGTCCCTGAGCATGCCCCGGCGCGTCACGGGCTGGACCGCGTTCATGTGATCGATCATCGTCCGGTAGGTCATCGCTTGTCCTTGGCTGTCCAGGGCTTCCAGCCAGCCGCTTAGTCTACGTACATGAAGTCGTTCGATGCCAGCAGGACGCGGCAGTAGCTCTTCCACGCCTCCTGTGAAGTTGCCTCCCCGAACCGCGAGTCGAACCCGCCGAGGTACGACATTGCGGCGTCGACTTCGCCTGGTTCCGGCTCCCGCGTGAGGATGCGCAGGTATGCGAGCCGGACTCGGTCCGATTCGCTCCGATCCTCGGCCTGCAGCAGCTGGTCGGCGAGGTTGCCGGCGCGATTCTCAACGAATTCGCTGTTCATCATGAAGAGCGCCTGCGGCGCCACGTTGGTCACCGGCCGCTTGCCGAGCGAGGTCACGGCGTCGCCGAAATCGAACAGGTTCAGCAAGGTGGGCAGGTTTGCGCGTCGCAATGGCAGGTACACCATCCGTCTGCTCGAAGTCGTCGGGTCGACGCTCAGCCGGGAGTTGGAGTTCTCTCGGTCGGTGCCGAATCCCGACTGCATCGTTCCGCCCATCGCAAGATCGATGGATCCATCGATGGCTAGCATCCCATCGCGGATCTCCTCGATGTCCAGGCGACGACGGTTGAAGTGCGACAGCCACTGGTTCGACGGGTCCGACTGCGCCGCGGCTTCCGTCACGGCGCTGCTCATGCGATAAGCGTTCGAAAGCATGATGCGACGGTGCATTTGCTTGACCGACCAGCCATCCTCCACAAAGCGTGCCGCCAGCCAGTCGAGCAGTTCCGGATGCGTCGGTCCCTCGCCGAGCTTTCCGAAGTTGCTGGGCGTCCGCACGATGCCCTCGCCAAAATGCTTCTGCCAGATGCGATTCACCATCACCCGGGCCGTGAGTGGGTTGTCGGGCGACGCGATCCAGTTCGCCAGTTCCAGCCTGCCGCTGCCGGTCTTGACCGGCTCCTGGTCGAATCCCGCAATGATCGCCGGAAACACCTTCGGGGCGAGTTCGCCCTCTGCGTTGTAGTCCCCTCGCACAAAGACCGCTTGCTCGACAATCGGGCCTTCCTCGACAGCGTTCGCCATGGGAGGCTCGGGCATGGCGTTTGCCTTCAGTTCCTTGAGCTCTGCCTTGAGGGTTGCAATGGTCTCGCGTGTCCCGGGCTTGAGCATGCGGTCGCGGCGGGCGCCCTTGAATGAAAGAGGCCCGCCCTTGCCGCTGTAAATATCTGAGAAGAAACGATCCCGGCCCGGTCGGAAGGTCGGCTTTGGCGGCGGTGGCATGAAGCCGTCCTTGAGCTGCCTGATCGCGCCTGTGCGCCAGCGGCGGATCGTGTGGTGCCATTCCTTCAGCGTCTTGACGAAGCGCTCCTGGTACACGGCCGCGACTTCCGCGCGCTGCGACGGCATGGCTTCGTGCCATCGGACGAGTTGTCCTCTCTGAGCGGCAGTCGGCGTCAGGTATTTGATCCACTTCTGCAGCAGTGCCTCGTCCAGCGAGCGATCGGCGGCGACCTTCACCGGGGCGGCCCCGTCCTCGTAGCACTCCCTAGCCCCCAGCATGTACTCGGCGGTGCGGTCTGCAACCGAGTCGATATACAGCTCGATTTCGATATCAGCGATGTTGTCGAGCTCGATCTGCTTGTTCTTGATGACCCGCTGCTCGGACTCGTAGCGGTCATGCACGTCCTTTGCAACGAGCGGCCTGTAGAGCAACCGGGAGACATGAGACTCGGCGTCGCTGAAGCTGCGCGTCGATGCGAAGATTCCCGCCAGGGAGTAGTAGTCCTTGGTCAGGATCGGGTCGAACTTGTGATCGTGGCAGCGGGCGCAGGCAACCGTCATTCCGAGCATGGCTTTCGAAACGACCTCGATCTGCTCGTCGTATACGTCGTACAACATGCGCTTCTTGTCCTGCTGGGCGACCGCTTTGGGGCCCAGGGCTAGGAACCCGGTAGCGACGATTCCGCGTCGGTTCACGCCGTCGGAGTCATCGGAGGGAAGCAGGTCGCCCGCGATCTGCTCGCGCACGAACTGGTCATACGGCAGGTCGTCGTTGAAGGAGTCGATGACATAGTCGCGATACTTCCACGCATAGGGGTAGCGGTGATCTTCGTCGTTGCCGGTCGAGTCGGCGTAGCGCGCCACGTCGAGCCAGTGTCGGCCCCATCGCTCGCCGTAGGCCGGGGATGACAGGAGCCGTTCCACGACACGCTCGTAGGCCTTTTGCGAGCGGTCGGCAAGAAAGGCCTCGGCCTCTTCCGTCGTTGGGGGGAGTCCGGTCAGGTCGAACGACGCGCGACGCAGCCAAGTCAGTCTGTCAGCGGGGCCCGCCGGCTCTAGGCCGTGCTGTTCCAGCTTGGCCAGGACGAACCGGTCGATCGGATTCTCGGCCCACTCGTAACCCTCGACCGTCGGCAGGTCCGGATCGGCCACTGGTTGGAATGCCCAGTAGCTCCGCTGGTCCTCGGTAAACGAGCCCTGCTGGTCTTCAGGAATCATCGCCTCGCGGTGCTCTGCACCGGGCCACGGGGCTCCTTGCCGGATCCATGAGCGGAACACGTCAAGCTCTTCTGCCGGAAGCTTCCCGCCAGGCGGCATCTGGACGCGGCTCTCGTAGCCGACGATCGCCAGGAGCCGGCTAGATTCCGGGTCGTCGACCGAGATCAGGGCGGCTTCGTCACGCGCCGCGAGGAATCCTTCAACGCCGGAGAAGTCGATGTTGCCACTCTTTAGTTGCGCGTTGTGGCACGCTTGGCACTTCGCCGCCAAGAGCGGCCGGACGTGGATTTCGAAGTACTCGAGTCCTCTGGGCTCGGCTGCGAAACCTTGCGTGGCGGACAGAAGAGCGGTCAGGGCTCCGGCTGCGAACAGTCCGGGGAATTCGCATGAATTTATCACGGCCGACCTGTCTCGCAACTCTAACTATATCGGAGATTTTTGCTAGGCCTTCTTGTCCTCGTCTCGTCCAGCGTTGCCCGTGCTTGCTGCCGCCACGGAAGCCCGGGAGTTGATTCGTCGAACGGGTGCGCCGCGCCCGGATTTCATGGGAGCCCAGCTGCCGGGGCCCTGCTTGGCTGCGACAGGCCAGTTCGCGCACGGACAGCCAAGACGCAATGCGGAGCTGCAGAATCCGGCCCCTGCATTCGGCATGCAGAACAGGATATAAACTTGATGGGAGAATTTTCTGGACTGGACTGTGGGGATGAGTAATAATCAAAGAAAGAACGAACAAATCACTTCGCAGTTGGATCGGGCGGAAAGGAACCGAAGGAGACCGTATGAAACCAGTTGACGACCAAGAATCGACCGAGCGTCAGCCCCCGGCTGCGCTCCTCACTCTGCTCAAGACCGTTGATCCCGAGGGCCTGCTGCCTTATACTGCCGTACGGGAGATTGAGGGAATGGCGGGAGAGAGAGTCCTGCAAGCGGTCGAAGCGTTGCGCGCCGAGACCTTGGGGGAGATCAAGACACTGCGCGCCGAGACCTTGGGCGAGTTCAAGACGCTGCGTACCGAGATCCAGGGGGAGATCAAGACGCTGCGCGCCGAGACTCTGGGCGAGCTGAAGGCCCTCGGAGGAACCTACAAGCAAATGCTTTGGGTACTGATTGGATTCCTCGTCACAACATTGACCAGCGGCGTGGTCGCTCTATACGTGCAGGTATTCGGCGGCTGAGCCGAGCCTCGCTCGAAACAGGGCATGGCCGGGGTGGGCTCGTCGCCGCTCCTGTCCCGGTATGAACTACTGCCGGCATCCGGTTTCACCGCGGTGGGGTAGTACATCTGAGCCTGTTGAAGGCCGAGGTGGCAAAAGAGGCCGCCAAGTGCACCGAGACACGTCAGTCCAAGCGGTCTTTCCGAAGACGCTGATGATGATGAGCGAGGACTTGCCAGTGACGCAGCAGAGGGTATTCGCTCCGGTCATGTTCTATTTGTCGGCGCAGGAATGGCAGAGCACGTCGAGCCGGAACCGCCGACCGACCGAGCGCCGGGTGCTTCGCGTGTTCGCGGAAGGACTCTTGCAGACCACAACGGTACCTTCTCGCCCTGGCCACCCTGTGCTGCTCTATCGCGAAGAATCAGATGCGTTCAAGAGCGGCCGCATCGTTCCGGCACGGGCTACAGACGCCGAACTGTCCGTAGACGGGCCCCAACTTCCTCCGTGATCGAAGGGTCCGCCTGGTCGCTTGGGCCGCTATCGAGACCTTCCTGAATTGCAGCGCTCAGTGCATCGAGGTCGCCGTCCCCGGCGTGTCAGATCCCGGATGCACTCGCTGTCATTCGTGTAGTGGCCGACAGCGATCTGCGCCTTGATCCACCGATCCTGCAGATCTGTCAATGTGATCGTCTTGCGAACTGATCCCATGTCTGGTGTTCCGGCGCAACATTGCAGCAACAAGCCAACGATCGGTGTGTTATCGCTCATTTCTGCTTGTTTCGAGCGTGATTGCCCCGCGAGTAACGGTCTCTCGACCGACCCGAACCAAATGAAGCGTAGCCCTTGACGAGACGCACGTTCCGGGGTAAGGTCGGGGCGCGCGCCACCGTCTCGTGCCTTTGCCGCTGGCGGCGGCTCGCAGTCACCGAGAAGGAGGACGCTATGCATTGGACAAGCGCCTGCCGGCTGGGCACCCTGATGGCTGCTGCCTGTCTCTTCGCCCAGGCTGGGCTGGCCCAGACGGGCCAGCTGAAAGGAACGGTAACCGACAGTACCGGGGCGGTGATCCCCGGAGCTGATGTAACCCTGCAGAACGTCGCCACGGGAATCGCCATGGAGACGTTGACGAACGAGGCCGGGCTCTACACGTTCCCTCTGCTGCAATCCGGAAGCTACGAGCTGAACGTTCTCAGCGCTGGCTTCAAGCCCATGACGCAAGGCGGAATCGTCATGGAAACAAGCACGGTCAGGACCGTCGACGTCCAGCTTGAGCTGGGTGACGTCACGGAGACCGTGACGGTCGAGGCCGCCGCGCCTTTGCTGCAAGCGGAAACGTCTACCGTGGGTCAGCTGATCGAGCGGACGACAGTGATGAACATGCCCGTGGAAAGCCGACGCGCGGCATCGCTGGTCCGGCTGACCGGCACGGTCGTGTTCCGCAACGAGGGGGCCGGCGGGGAGCAGTTGCCGTTCTTCTCAATGGCCGGAGGTCGCTCGCGCAACCAGATGTGGCAACTCGACGGCACCTCCGTTCAGAACTCCACGATCGGCATCGCTCAGCTCGGGCTGAACCCTACGTCCGAGTCGCTGCAGGAGTTCAAGGTCGAGATCAACAACCTGTCCGCCGAGTACGGGAGGACCGGGGGCGGCTTCATCCTGATGACGACCCGCTCGGGCACGAACGAGTTCCACGGCGCTGCCTACGAGTTCCTGCGCAACGACGCCCTTGACGCGCGAACATTCTTCGCCGCCGGCAAGGCCCCCCTGCGCTACAACATCTTCGGCGTCTCGATCGGCGGTCCGGTCAAGAAGGACAAGACGTTTTTCTTCTTCAACTGGGAGGGAGCCCGCCGAAGGACAGGGCAGACATTCTCCAGCGACGACATCCCGCATCCTCCTGAAGTCCAGGGGGATTTCTCGAACCGCGTCGACACGACGATCATGGACCCCTTGTCCGGGGCTCCTTTTCCGAATCACATGATTCCGCAAGCCCGGATGGACCCGCTGGGCCGGGAGTTCGCCGGATTCTACCCGGCACCCAACCGTCCGGGAAACGACATCACCCGCCGTCCCCGGGACAACTATCTCTTCAACGTCTCCAACCCTCTGGACCAAAACGTCTATACCTCCCGGGTCGACCATTACTTCGGGCCAAGCGACCGGATTTTCGGGCGCTACACGGCGTCCCCGAATGTCGCGGTCAGGCTGCCGAGGTTTCCCGTCGAAGTGGCGGATCCCAGCGCCGCCAACATCAACAACGACCATGATCAAGTCACGATCGCCTGGGTCCACAACTTTTCCCCCGCAGTGATCAATGACTTCCGGTACAACTGGGGCAATCGCCAGCACATCAACCGGTCATTCGGCTGGAAGTCGGGCAAGAACGGCGAGCTGGGAGTTCAGGGCGTCGATCCTTCTTTCCTCGCCAGCGTCTTCCCGGCCGGCCTGACTCGCCTTGGCGCGGGAAACCACGAGCGGGTCGTTCCGATCGTCAAGACGATCCAGGCCATCAACAACCTCACTTGGATCAAGGACAGCCACCAGATCAAGCTGGGCTTCAATTTCCGCTACTCGAAGTTCCGGGACGAGCACAACCAGAGGGCTGGCGGCTTCTTCAACTTCAACGACCGGGCAACAGGCGACGGGATGGCGTCCCTGCTGCTGGGCTGGACAACCGGAGCGACGCTTCTGGACAACGACCCCATCCATCCCCGAACCGACTACATCGCTGCATTTGTCCAGGACGACTGGAAGGTCTCGCCGAACCTGACCCTCAACCTCGGGCTTCGCTGGTCGATGGACTCGCCCCGCTGGGAACAGGACAACCAGCAAAGCGGATTCGATATCAAGCCGATCAATCCGGTCTCCGGCACGCCTGGAATCGTGACCTTCGCCGGACGCGACGGCTACGACAAGTACTCGCATGACTTCGATCTCAACAATCTCGGGCCTCGCTTCGGATTCGCGTACCGCCCTCGTGACGACCTTGTCATACGGGGAGGTTACGGGGTTGTCTACTACCCGATCTACATCAGCCAGGTGGCGACCCGATTCAGCGCGGGGTTCAGCAAGCTCGCGTCCTACTCCTCGCCCGATGGCGGATTCACGCCCGCGTTCCGCTTCCAGGACGGACTTCCGCCGCCTCCTCCCGGGGCGACTCTGGATCACTCGTTCGGTGCCGTCCCGCTAGGGTCTCGGCCACGGTTCTCGCCGGAATTCCTGCAAGACAACCACAGCAACGGGTATTCGCACCAATGGAACCTGACAGTCCAGAAGCAGCTTCCCGGTAACAGCGTCTTCGAGCTCTCATACCTCGGGAACGTCGGCCATCAGTTGAGCTCCAACATCCTGAACATCAACATGATTCCCCTGGCAGGAGGACGGGGCCCGGAGCGACAGGACCAGTCTCTGCGGCCGTACCCGCAGTTCAATAACGTGAATCTCGTCTACCCGGATTTCGGCAACTCCAGCTATCACGCACTGAACACAAAGCTCGAGAAGCGGTATTCCTCAGGGCTGAGCTACTTGATGAACTACACCTGGTCGGTGTTCAAGGATGACGTCGAGGCCGCGACGGAACTCGCCGGCGGGGCCGGCAACGGCTACCAGCACATCGAGCTGCGCCATCTCGACAAGGCGTATTCCGGCAATCACTCGCCGCACCGCTTCATCACCAGCATTGTGTACGACATCCCAGTCGGGAAGGGCAGGGCGGTCGACATCGGCAATGCCGCGCTCAATCAGATCATCGGGGGGTGGGGCGTCGGCACAATCACCGAGCTCCGGTCCGGCATTCCCTTCGGCGTTATCGAGCGCACCAATCGCAGCAACACGTTCTCGCACTCGCAACGTCCCAACCTGGTCGGCGAGCCCGGGCTGCCGGGAGGGCGGTCCCGCTCCGAAACTCTCCGCGAGTACTTCGACACCTCGGCGTTCGAGAGTCCCGGTGTCGGGATCTTCGGAAACTCGCCGCGAACACTCTGCTGCGGCCCCGGCTTCCTCGGCCTGGACATCTCCGCTCACAAGTGGTTCGACTTTACCGAGCGAGTCCGGATGCAATTCAGGACCGACCTGTTCAACATCATCAACCGCCCCAACTTCCGCAATCCCGGGACGGTTCACGGACGCGGGGACTTCGGTCGCATTGGCGGGATCCTTGTTGGTTCGACCGGGAGACAGATTCAGTTCTCGCTTCGCGTGGAGTTTTGATTCAGCGTAGCGAGGGGAAGCGTATCGAACAGGAACCGGACTCTTGGCCTCCGACTAGCCACACCGCAAGTCGGCAGTCAATCGCGTAGCTCGGAGGGGGCTCGACTACCCGAGATCCCTCTTCTTACGGCTGCTTGCTGTTCTCGTCTGGGCTGCCCCATTCTGAGGGGCTGTGCGCACCGTTCACGAACCGTCATCCTGGGAACTCGTGGCGGCTCGCCGGGGCTTCATTCGCCAATCGCTGGCTTATCTCGGCAATCCAACCCAGTTGCGCGAATTCAACATCCCATCGCACAGGAAACAAGCCGGTCAAGGGCCACTCGCAGCAGTGCGAATGCTCTCGCTTGCAAGGGCGCAGATGCCGTGGACGGTTGGGGGGCTTGGAGAGATTGGCGACGGTTTTCTTGCGGATGTGCTGGCATTCGTGCCAGGCCTGGCGGAGCCCGATGGTGGGTTTGCTGGCGTGGTTGGGGAAGATTTCGACGTGGAACAACACCGGTGGGTGTTATGGGAACCAAGCGCCCGGTGCAGGGCCTGCGAGGTCGGGCGAGGCCCTTTGACTTGAACCTGATACTGGCTATTCGACCCCTGTGCAGTAATTCCGGTGACGGTGACATAAGGCACCGCTAAGTGTGCCGACTAGTCAATCAAAGCGCCCTGGCAAAGGAATCGAGAATAAGGGTGGACTGGCCGGTGACTTCGAAGCGTTGATTCACTCCCGGCCCGTTTGCTGCGTCGGGGCACACCGATCGCGAATCGCAGAGCGTGGTGCGACGGATGTTACTCGTCATATCGCCGCGACAAATCCATCCTCCCATGCAGAACGCGCAAGACGTACGCCCCCGACGATTCGGGTCGGTAGAAGACGACGTGTGATTGGCATTGATGGCGCCTGACTCGCGGTGCGATTTGGTCGACGCGCCGACCGAGCGCGGGGTGCTTCGAGAGTTGTTCGAAGCAATCTTGAAGGCCGTTCAGGTACTTTCTTGCCCGCGCTGGCCCGTGCTGCTCGATCGTGTAGCTGTAGATGCTCTCAAGGTCGGCTGCCGCTTTCCGGGACAGTCTATAAGCGCCCATCGGTCCGCAGGCGGACCTCGACTTCTTCCATGATGGAAGCGACTGTCGCGTCGCTTGGGCCACTGTCGAGACCCTCCTGAACCGCCAACCTGACCGTCTCGAATTCAGCGTGCCTTTGCCGGTCGCGACGAATCAAGTCCCGGACATATTCGCTGTCATTTGTATAATGGCCGGCGGCGATTTGCGCCTTGACCCACCGATCCTGTAGATCGGTGAGGGTGATCGTTTTTCGAACCGTTCCCATCTGGAATCCTAGGACACTAGGCTGCTGATAAATGCATACTATTGATGCAATATAGCATATTTCTGCGCATCTCGGTCTTGATGGTCCGAGGATAAGGTTCTCCCGAGCGAGCGTGCCCGCGAGGCGAAGGCCCTACGGAGTTAAGAGTGGAATGAGCAACTTTCCTGCCCTGGCCGTGTTCCTTCTACGATGAGCTCGCCTCGCAGCGAGTGGAATGACTGACACGAGCGCGTTCGAGGGGTTCGTCCGGAGGTACCAGGACATGGTATTCGGCATCGCTGTTAGGCTGCTCGCAGACCCGAGCGAGGCCGAGGACGTCTCCCAAACGGTGTTTCTCAGGGCGTTCGAACGGTTCGAGACTCTCCGCGAAAGCCCCGCTGTCGGTGGGTGGCTCCGAACCGTGACAACCAATCTGTGTCTCAACCATCTCAATCGGGTCCGGTCTCGTTTTCGTCTTTTCAGTCAGCGGCGACCCGGCGCGGGGGGCGCTGAACGTCCCTTCGAGGAATCTCTGATTTCCCACGGGTCGGTTGCCGACGACCTCGTGCGTCAGGAGCAGCACGCCCGCCTCGAACACAGCATCCGCCAGCTTCCGGACCACCAGCGGGTTCCGCTCGTGCTCTTCCACTTCCAGCAGCGCAGCTATCGCGATATCGCGGCACTGCTGGATGTCTCGCTGGCCAAGGTCAAGTCCGACATCCACCGCGGCCGGCAGGCGCTCCGGCACCTGATGGAGGCAATCGATGACTCCCACTGAACTCGAATCTCTCGTCGGCCGAACGCTGGATGCGTTGCCGGATCCGAATGCCCCTGCCGCGCTGCTGTCCCGGATCATGGCCGGTGTCGAACGCTTGGCCAGCAGGCCGTGGTACCGGCGCCCTTGGCTTTCGTGGCCTACCCCGGTCCAGGTCGCAACGGCCGCTGCGTTCGGCGGTCTACTTTGGCTGGTAGCTGCCGGGATGGACCGCGTCGCCAGCTCCGACGTGCCCGCCTTGGTTGGAGCCGCTCAAGCTCTTTGGCGGCTCGTGCTCGAGCCGCATATCGTCTACGTGGCTGTCTTCGCCTGCGCGATGGGTGCCGCGTCGGCCCTGTATTGCGCAGCAATCTCTCTTGTGCTCTGGGAAAGGAGCCCGGAACGATGAAAAGAATTCATCCCTTCTTGTTTATGCTTTCGGCGGTGCTCGTCGTGGCGTTGGGGAGCGGCCTCGCCCAAGCCCCTGAGGAGCCGCAAGTAGAAGCCGAAGAGCCCGAAACTTCCCGCCCCGTGTCCGGATCGGTCGAGCGGATTGGGTCGGACTATACGCTCCCGGAGGGCGAGTCCGCGCGGGAGGTTGTCGTGATCAGGGGTGAGGCAATCATTGAGGGCACAGTCAGCCAAGATGTCGTTTCGATCGCCGGAAAGGCCCGCATCGGGCCCGCCGCCGAGATCGGGGGAGACCTTGTCGTACTTGCGGGATCCCTGAAGATTGATCCGGGTGCGGTTGTCGACGGCGATCTGGTGGTCATAGGCGGGTCGCTCGACGCGCCCACGGAATTCGAACCCGGCGGCGACCAGGTCTCCCTGTTCGATTTGCCCGGCCCCGGTTCATTCGGGGCGGTCCCGCCTTGGCTAACTAGCGGATTGCTCATGGCGCGACCGATCGCTCCCGCGATTCCCTGGGTGTGGATGGTCGTGCTGGTTGCTGCCCTGGTTTATCTCGCCATCAACTTCGTCTTCGATCGCCCCGTGAGGAGTTGCTCGGAGGTCTTGCTCGACAAGCCTCTGACCACGTTCTTCGTCGGCGTCCTGGTCTTGCTCTTGATTGGCCCCCTGACTGGATTGCTGCTGCTCTCCCTCATCGGTATCCCTGTCGTGCCTCTCCTATGGTTTGTGCTCGTGCTGATCGGCCTGTTCGGCCGGGCCGGAGTCTTCCGCTGGATCGGCGGGCTGGTCATGCCTGAAGGGGCCCCGGGCGATCGGCTCGTGGCAGCACGCTCGCTCGGGATCGGGATGGCGGCCGTCTGCCTCGTGTACATGGTTCCGGTGCTCGGGTTCGTCGCCTGGACCGCAGTCGGAGTATTCGGCGTCGGTGCAGCGACCACTACGGTGTATGCGGGGCTCCGTCGCGAGCACCCGGCCCCACCCCAGTCCGAATCAGATCATGCTGCCGAACAGGCGCCGGTTGGCACTCCAACCGGGCTCGAAGGGGGCGCCGATGCTTCCTTGACGCAGTCTCTCGTGGAGTATCCGCTGGCGGGCTTTGCCAGACGTTTGGGCGCTGTCGCGATCGACGCGGTACTCCTGGCCGTGTCGGCCGCGCTATTGGATTTCGAGGGTGCCCAGGCCGGGGTCCTGGTCTTGGCTTATCCGGTCGTGCTTTGGGGCTGGAAGGCCACCACCATTGGCGGCATCATCTGCCACTTGCGTGTTACGCGGGTTGATGGAGCGCCTCTGAAGTTTTCCGATTCGCTTGTCCGGGGGCTGTCCTGCATCGTGTCCGCCGTGCCTGCGGGGCTGGGCTGGTTCTGGGTCATTTGGGATCCGAAGAAACAGGCCTGGCACGACAAGATCGCCGGGACCTACGTCGTCCAAGTGCCCTCCAACCTACCCTTGTCGTAGGGTGCTGCAGACCAGAGCGCCAGTGACCGCCGGATGGCGGTCAGGGCGCCGGAGTGATGAGGCCGCGGACGATGGCCCCGCCCAGTCGTCGCAGCTTCATCGTCGGCTTGACGCTGGACTGGAATCGATCCGCAACCTGTCTGAGTCGTTCCACTTCACCCGGGTGCTCGGCCGAAAGGTCGACGCTCTCGGACGGGTCACGGTCCAGGCGGTAGAGCCGAGGAGGATCGAATTCGCGCTGTCTCCTCGGTCGGCCCTCCTTGTCCAGAGGACGCTCCCACAAACGCAACTTCCAGGGGCCGGATCGGACCGCGTAGACCTTCTGGCGGTTGCTGAAGACCAGGTCGCGCTCTGGCACGATCCCGTCTCCCCGCAGCAGCGGGAAGATATCCGCCCCGTCATATGCCCGGTCCTCGGGAAGCGCCGCGCCAGCCAGCGAACTGATCGTCGGGAAGACATCCATGAGCGTCGCTGCCGCTTCGCGCGATTCGCCGGCGGGCAGCCGACCAGGGGCCCGCGCGATAAAGGGAATCCGCAAGCCTCCCTCCCAGGTCGTGCCCTTGAACCCTCGCAGGCCACCCGTGGATCCCCCCTTGGTGGAGGGATCGCCGGTCCACGGGCCGTTGTCGCTTGTGAACAGGACGACGGTTTCGTCGTCCAGGCCGAACTCGGCGAGCTTCGAGAGAACATAGCCGACGCTCGAGTCCAGTTCCTCGACCGCGTCCCCGTAGGGTCCGTGCGTCGACCGACCGGAGAACTCCGGGGACGCCGCCAGCGGGATGTGGGGCATTGTATACGCGAGGTACAGGAAGAAAGGGCGGTCCCGGTTGCGCTCGAGGAATTCGATCGCACGGTGCGTGTATCGCCTCGTCAGAAAATCCTGGTTAGCCGGGGACTCAATCGATTGGGGGCCGTCGAAGAGTTCGAGCCGCGGCCACTGGAGCCTTCGCAGCCAGAGCATGTTGTTGCTGTAAAGCACGCCGTAGAACTCGTCGAATCCGTGGCGCTGGGGGCGGTATTGCTTCCTTCCGCCCAGATGCCACTTCCCGATGCAGGCTGTCGCGTACCCGGCGTCTCGCAGTTGCTCCGCCAGCGTAATTTCCGCTGCCGGAAACCCCTGCACCTCCTTCGGGATGAATATCCGCGTCACGCCGGTCCGCAAGGGATGGCGCCCGGTCAGCAGCGCCGCGCGGGCCGGCGAGCAGGTGGGCGCGGGGGTGTAGAACTGGTTGAGCCGGACCCCTTCAGCGGCCATTCGGTCCAGCGCGGGAGTCCGGATACTTGTTCCGCCGTAGCTGCCGAGGTCCCCTCGCCCCAAGTCATCGGCCACGATCACGACGAAGTTGGGAGGCTGATTGTCCCCCACGCAGGTGATGGGCAGCAGGCACGCGAGTAGAGTTAGGAACCAGCCAGACCGGAGCGTCTCTGCTCCCCGGCAAGCGATGCAGGACTCCGCGCGAGCCCGCGTTCGTGTCATTCCCTGAGGTCGCGGAACCGCTTGGCTTTCGCCTGCCAGCGAGGGAGGCTGTTGGACGGAACGCAGCGCACCCCGACACGCACTCCGAACCCGTTCCGCACGTCGTCCGCGATGGCGCGACACTGAGGCTCCGACGCCTCGACCTCGACCACCGCCTCGTCCATCGCCCCGTTCTTTGTCACCGTGATCCGGAACTCGGCCTTGCCGGCTTCGCGCCGGACGGCCTCCTCGATTGCTGATGGATGCAGGTTGACGCCCCGCAAGAGCATCATCTGATCGACGCGGCCTAGAACGCCGCCTTCCAGAAGCAGGCCGTCGTCCAGGCGGACCGGACGCACCAGGTCTCCGGTGCGGTAGCGGATGACAGGACACGCCCAGCGGCCGAGATTCGTCAGGACGAGCTCTCCCGTCTGGCCGTCCGATACCGGTTCCTCGTCGCCCACGCCAAGCACTTCGGCGACGAACTCCTTCTCGTTGATGTACACCCCGCGGCCGTCCGGGCAGGGAATCCCGTAAGCGCCGATCTCGCTGGCCCCCGCGTGATCGAACACTTCAGCGTCCCAGGCTTCGGAAATGCGCTGGCGCACCGAGGGCAGGCTAGCCCCGGGCTCTCCCGCCAGAATGGCGCAGCGAATCGACGAGGCCGCGATGTCGATTCCCTCCTTCTCGGCGATCTCCGCCATGTGCAAGGCGTAGGTCGGCGTGCTGAACAGCACGGTACAGCCCGTTTCGCACAGCAGGTGCAGTCTCCGCGCCGTGCTGGCTCCGCCGCCCGGCACGGCGAGTAGCTGGCGCCGGGCGACGGCATCGTAGGCCGACCAGAAGCCGATGAACGGCGCGAACGAAAAGGCGAAGAAGGCCCGGTCGCCGCTTTGCATCCCGCACGCGTCCAGGACAGCGTCCCAGCAGTCGCACCACCAGTCCCAGCTGCGGGCGGTATCCAGCACGATGAGCGGCTGGCCGATCGTCCCTGAGGTCTGGTGGTATTTGGTGTAGGAGCCGAGCGGATACGTCAGGTTCGAGCCGAACGGCGGATTCGCCTGCAAGTCCAGGGAGAGCTCCTGATTCGAAGTCAGGGGCAGGAGGCCGAATTCCTCTGCGTCTCGAGGCAACGCCGCCCCGTTGAGGCGCGCCTGCCAGAAGGGATTGCTCTCCAGCACGGCCGCCAGCATCTCCCTCACACGGGCGAGCTGGTCCCAGCGGCCGAGATTGGCAAGGCCTGGAGGGCTGCTGGTCTCGATAGCCTGCATCACAGCAAGAAGCGCGCCGCCTGGGCTGTGGCGAAGCATGCCACGAATGCGATCGCGAGCGGCATCAGAGCCCCGAGCACCGTCCACCTGGGGCTTCGCGTCTCCTTCCAGATCGTCAGGATCGTTGTTGCGCAGGGATTGTGCAGCAGGGAGAAAAGCATCAGGTTGACCGCCGTTAGCAACGTCCAGCCGTGCTGGTCCACGAGCACAGCCCGGATCTCGTCGTACGTCGCTATATCGATCATCATACTTCCCCCGAGGTAGCACATGAGCATCGTCGGCACGACGATCTCGTTGGCGGGTATGGCGATGATGTACGCCAGCAGGATCACCCCGTCGAGCCCGATGGCTTGCCCTAGGGGCTGCAGCCAGTCGATGGCTTGCGAGGCGATCGTGGAGTCCCCGTAGGGCACGTTGGCCAGGATCCAGATGACCGCCCCGGCCGGCGCCGCCGTGAGCATGGCGCGGCCCAGCACGAAGATAGTCCGGTCGATCAGCGAGGTGTAGAGGATGCGCAGGATGCTCGGCCGGCGGTACGGCGGTAGCTCGAGGGTGAACGCGGATGCCTCGCCGGACAGGACGCTGCGCGAGAGCATCCACGAGACGGCCAGCGTGAACCCGATTCCCAGCAGCACCACGCCAACCACAGTGCCGGCCGCCGCCGCTGACGCGACCAGGGGCGGGAACGACGCGGCGACGAAGATCACCGCCAGCATGATCAGCGTCGGGAAGCGCCCGTTGCAGGGTACGAAGTTGTTCGTCAGGATGGCCAGCAGGCGCTCGCGCGGCGAGTCGATGATGCGCGTGGACGTCACCCCGGCCGCATTGCACCCGAAGCCCATCGCCATCGTCAGGGCCTGCTTGCCGTGGGCGCCGGCCTTCCGGAAGAGCCAGTCGAGATTGAAGGCGACACGCGGCAGGTAGCCGAGGTCCTCGAGGATCGTGAAGACAGGGAAGAAGATCGCCATTGGCGGGAGCATGACGCTGACGACCCAGGCGAGGCCGCGGAAAACGCCGTGCCATAGCAGGCCGGTCAGCCACCACGGGGATCCGAGGCTTTCAAACCAGCCTGCGCCGGCGGCCTCGACCCCGAAGAACGCGTTCGCCAGCATTTGCGAGGGAACGTTCGCCCCGAGGATCGTGATCCAGAAAACCAGCCCCAGCATCATCATCATCAGCGGCAGGCCCAGGCGCCGCGATGTCACGAGGCGGTCCACGCGCTGGTCGAAGTCCCACTTGCCCGCGCCGGTCTCTCGCACCGAGCGGGAGGCGATCTGCCGGGCGTTCTCGTAAAGGGTCCCGACCATCCGGTCACGGAACTCCCCTCCGATCTGGCGGCGGAGGCTGTCGCTCCGGTCCAGGATCACTTCCGCAGTGGTCGGCATCGTGCTCTACTGGGCTCCCTCGATCGCGGTGATTCGACTGCGTTGCTGCGCCGCGGCGCGCCGCTGGCCAGCGGCCAGATCGGCCAGCTCGCCCGAGAGCAACGCCTCGCGCACCTTGTGGTCGCCGTCCAGCAGCCGCAGGGCGACCCATCGGGCGTTTGCCAGGCCGGGCACCAGATCCTCGATGAGCGGCACGAGACCGCTGATCGCCTCGCTGACGCCGACGGGCGGCTCGACACGAAGGGGCGAGGTCTTGATCTCCCCGGCGATGACGGCCGCAACCGTCGAGACAAGTTCCGCCATTCCCTGCTTGCTGCGGGCAACGGTCGGGACGGCCGGGACTCCGAGGTCCCGAGAGAGGCTGCGCACGTCGACTTCGAGGCCCTTGCGTTGCGCTTCGTCCATGAGATTGACGCAGACGACAACCCGGTCAGTGATCTCGAGCACTTGCAGAACCAGATTCAGGTTGCGCTCGAGCGCGGTCGCGTCCGTCACGATCACGGTGCAGTCGGGCTGGCCAAAAAGCAGGAAGTTACGGCTGATCTCCTCGTCCTGGGAGGCAGAAAGGAGGGAGTAGGTCCCCGGAAGATCGACGAGCTTGTAACGCTTGCCTCCGAATCCGAAGGCTCCTTCGGCGCGGGTGACCGTTTTGCCCGTCCAGTTGCCGACGTGCTGTCGCAGCCCGGTCAAGGCATTGAACACGGAGGATTTTCCAGTATTCGGGTTGCCCGCGAGTGCTACGACGTAGTCGCAGTTTGCGATTTCGATGCCCATCTGGGCGAGTTGTGCGTGGGCGGGGCAGGCCTCGCAGTCCTGGACGCTCACAGGCTTGCCTCCTCGGCGGCCGGACTGGCCTGCGGGCGGATCCAGACCTGCTCGGCCTGCTGCTTCCGCAGCGCGATCGTCGTGCCCCGGATGCGAAATGCCCGCGGATCCCCGAAGGTGTTATCGAGAGCCACTTGCACGCTGGCTCCCGGCGTAAGGCCGAGATCCAAAAGGCGCCGTCGCGAGAAGCCCGTGCATTCCGGTCCCAATTCGAGAACCTCTCCCCAGGAACCTTGCTCCAGATCCGACAGCCTGAGCGCGTCCGCCGGGCGCAGATCTTCCTGGCGAACGGCCGCCACCTGGATGTTGAGCGCTAGCGCCCTGTCTATCCGGCGGGTCTTCCCTTCGAACTTCAGGTGCAGGCTCGCGACGTCTGCCTGCAGGATTTGCACCACCTGGGCCGGTCGCAGGCCGGTCGCAAGGATCTCCCGGAAGACTGCATCGGGCTCGTCTTCGATGTGGGCGATTCGTGCGGGAGTGTCGGGTGGCCAGTCATTGAGGCTGACCGCGTCGAGAGTGTCGACCCGACCGTCGGCGCTGGGGATCGGGTCTCCGTGCGGGTCGTGCTGTGGATGCCCGAGATGGGCATCGAGCCGGGCGACGTCATTCTTGCTCAGGATGTGCTCCGCGCGTTCCGCGGCTTGGTGCAGCCGCTCGATGGGCATGTTGGCGTCATCGGACAAGTGGCGTTCCCAGATCCGATGCGCCCGCACGACTTGCAGGGCGCGGTCTTCTCCGGCCCTTGTGAGTTCGATGCCCGAGGCCCCGCACTTCACCCAGCCGGCCGCTTCGAGTCGCGTGGCCAGGTGCAGGGCTGCCGACGGCTTGAGACGCAGGCTCCCGGCCAGCGATTCCAGACTGGCTGGCTTCGACCGGTCCTGCCAGGCCAGGACATGCTTGAGCGCGTCCTCGGAGCGAGTTCTGTCCCGGCGCGCCTGAAACCTACGCCAAAGGGCAACCAAGCCAATACGCGGGGCGGCCAGCGCCGCTGCTGCGAAGGTGGCAGCCAGGAGGATGCCCACAGCGGTCACGACTCGCCGCCTCCGGGATTGCGGACTCGGATCGCGGCGGCCAGGCGCGGGCCGAACGCATGTATTTTCGGATCGTCCTCGACGCGCAGCATGAGAGGGCCGTCGAACGGGCCGCGTTCCAGCAGGTGGATGAAGACTCCAGGCTTGACACCGATGCTGGACAGGTACTGCAGCATTTCCGAGTCGTGATCGGACACGCGTGACACCCGTGCCTTCGTCCCCGGCTCCATGTGCACCAGGCTGGTGTCGAAGCGCTTGGGCAACGTTCCGTCCCGTCGCGGGATCGGGTGTCCGTGCGGGTCGAATTCCGGATCGCCGAGAACTTTGGCGATGCGATCCTCGAAGGTCTCCGAAATCGCGTGCTCGAGTCGCTCGGCCTCGGCGTGGACCTCGTCCCAGCTGTAGCCGAGGACCGTGTGGAGGAAGAGTTCGATCAGCCTGTGGTGCCGGATCACCTCAAGCGCCCGGGCTCGACCTTGATCGGTGAGACGTGCGCCGTGGTGCTTTTGGTAGTTGATCCAGGGCGGGGCAGCTTCGGAGAGTTTCTTCAGCATCCCCGTCACGGAGGCAGGGGCGACGGAGAGCTTCGCGGCCAGTGCGGCCGTCGAGGCCCGTTCAGATTCCCCTGCTATCTGAAAGATTGCCTTCAGATAGTCGTCGGTCGCTTCGCTGCCCATATTTAGGCAAGCCTAAATTTACTTTACGACCGATGCAAATCCGTGTCAATGGAACTTCACGCTGATGACGCAAGCTGCCTGGGGAAACGGATCGATCGTTCGTCAAACGCGAGACGCGCACCTCGAAGCGTGACGAGATGGCCGTCCGATTCCGGGAAGGCCCGTCCTAGGAGATATCGGATTCTATCGGTGCCGACGAAAACCGTCAGGCCTGGATTGACGCCTGTTTCAAGGAGTCTCGGCCGAGGCTGGCTCGCGGAGGTCATCCGAAACTGTGACCGCATGCGGGCCAGCTCTCGGCCTTGGAGGTCCAACCGATGCGCCACGTTTCAAAACGCCCCTCCGTTCATCGATCGCCTCACGGTGCCTATCAGACCCTGCAGCATTACATTGCAGATCTGATTTATGGGACGAACGATGGAATTCTGACAACATTCGCCATAGTGGCAGGAGTTTCCGGGGGAGATCTGTCCTCTAGCGCTGTCCTCATCGTGGGCATCGCAAACCTGTTTGCCGATGGCCTGTCTATGGGCGTCGGCAACTATCTCAGCATCCGTGCGCACGAGAGTGCGCTCGAGGCGCAAGGACTACCGGAGCAAGAGACCTACCCCCTGAGGCACGGGTTTGCAACGTTCCTGTCGTTCGCGGTTGCCGGCGCGGTGCCGCTGGTGCCATATCTCGTTCCCGGCTTGGAACACCGATTTCTCATTTCCGCTTTATTGGCGCTGGGCGCGCAGTTCTCGGCGGGCGCGTTGCGGTCCGCAGTGACAACCGGCCGGTGGTGGGCGAGTGGCTTGGAGATGCTCGGACTCGGTGTGCTCGTCGCTGTTGTCGCATACGCCACCGGGGCCGGGATTGCCTCCTTGGTTCACTCCGGTGCGTGAGGTCCCGTCCCCCGTCCGAGCTAGCGGCTCTTGGATGCCCTGCCTAGTATGTGCCAGCAGCGCGAAACGGCCACCGAGCCCGCTGTCTACTCCGAATCGAAAGCGATCTGAAGGACCGTAACCGTGCTCAGCGAGGGGGCTGGCTGCGGTGTGCCGCCTCCTTCGCCGGTCCCGTTCGCCACCGACGATCCCAGCCGGACTGCGGCCACATCGGCTTGCCTCCGCCCGGCCGGGAGTGCATCCTGCAGCAGTGGATAGCCCGGACGCGGCCAGACTCGGACAGCTGGAGGGCCTGCGGCAGCAACTGCGCTCGAGATTGAGGGGACTCCGCCGGTATATCGTCCTGTGGGCTGCCGATTCGCTCCGGTCCCGGGCCGGAATCTGCCAATCGCGTCGAGGGGCTATGATCATCACAGTTACCAGCCTGTGCCGGTCTGATTCGGAACTGTCTCCTAAGTGGCAAGGGCCATGCCACCGGGTCCCGCTTCCGAGCCTAGGCTGACCCAGTCCAAGCTGGCAGGAGGACAGCCTCATGGCAGACATGCGTGCGATCTCGGTGCTAGCAGCGCTTGTAGGATTCCTCTCGCAGTCGCTGGTAGCCCAGTTGGTGAGGGATCCCACCGCGGGTCCATTGGTTCCGCCAGAACCGGAAAGGACCGCGTACGTTTCGGGCTTGGTCCGGATGGCAGATGGCGGCACGGTGCCAAAGGAGACCGTAGTCGAACTCGTCTGCGGAGGCTTTCCTCGTGCTACCGACCAAGTCGGACCCAAGGGCGGCTTCGACATCGAAATGTCGGGCAGCGGTACCGGCCTGGCTGACGCCACGCAGGGTTCAGGCCGAGCGTCGGGCGTGCCCCAGCCTAACCACCTCGGCGTTGTCAACTTGGCCAATTGCATCGTGCGCGCCGAGCTTCCGGGCTATCAGTCATCCCAGATACAGCTCGGGAGTCGCTCGATATTCGACAACCCCGACGTGGGTGAGGTCGTCCTGTCGGAGGCTGAGGGCATCCTCGGGCATGCCATCAGCCCCTCGATTGCCCGTGCGCCAAAGAACGCCGCGCAGTCCTACGAGTGGGCATTGAAGGAGGCAGGCAAGCCCCGCTCAAACCTCCGCAGGATGGCCACGCGCCTGGAGTCCGCAGTGAGAGACGATCCAGGCTTCGCGGCCGCATGGAACCTTCTCGGCCAGGTCCGCGAGAGCCTTGGCCAGCCGGAGGATGCACTGGAAGCATACAGGCAGGCGCTGGCCGGCGACCCCTACCTATATCCTGTGTACACGCGCATTCTGCCGCTGCTGGTCGGATTCGGCGACATGGCCGGCACGATCGAGATGGGGGAGAAGGCCTTGGAGATCAACGTCAATCTGGACGACGCGCGATTCTATGTTGCCGGTGCCTATCTGCGCACGGGCAGGAACGATAAGTGCATTGAGAAGGCGCTTGAGCTGGTCGAGAGAGAGGCGACGGCCACCTATCCGCAGGCGCACCAGTTTCTAGGGGCAGCCTATGCCAACAAAGGAGACTTCGCTTCATCCGCGATGCACTTCCGGAAATTCCTCGAGCTTAGCCCCGGTGCAACCGCGGGGGATGCTATCAGGAAGCAGCTCGACGAGTGGTCGAAGCTGGGCGTGATCTCTTCCGACAGCCAAGCGCGTTGAGCCAGTCCAGTGGCTGCCCCGGGCCACGTGCATTGAATCCGGATTCGGTGCGACGGCGGCAGCTTCCTGTGGGCCAATAGCTTGTTGAGCGCTTCCGCCAGCAGCGACCGGGGCGTGCGGTCTTCCCGGTCGGGCCGCATGCGAAGTCGCTGCCCACCTCCGGCGGGAGGTGGGCGCCGACGAGGTGCCTTCCGCCTCGCCCGGCGCGGACGACCTCCCTCCTCGTATTCGCGGTTGTGCCTCAGTGCGGGCCGTTGCCTGCAGGGCCTCGGAGAGTGGATTCGTCTTGGGCATCGCATTGCTCCACCCTCTCAGTCGCTAGCTCTCGAGCCGTGACCGGTCCCACTCCACGAGGGCGCGAATCTCCGTCGCGGCCTTGCCGTCCGGCTCCATACTCAAGCACCCCGAGCCCTCGTGTGTTCGAGTGCTGGAACGCGACGCGCGCGCCGATCCGGCACGCCCGGTCGCAACGGCACGAGGTTGAGGCTCGCGGCCCGCGTTGCGGCAACTGCGGAGGACTGCGGGTCGAGGTCCAGGATGGCCGTCCGCCAGCCTGAGCGTTCCGCGGCAACGGACGGTTGATGGCGAGGGTCGTCTTGCCCGTGCCGCCGTTCTGGGAAGTCAGGGGTGTACCTATTCCGGCGATACGATTCGGAGTCCTGCTCGTAAGTCCGCAGACAGGAGTACAGGTACGATGAAGGCTAGGAGGCCCAAGCGGCATGCGGGAGTTCGATCCGGATTTCGAGATCGCGGCATACAGCGGCGTGATCAGGACGTACTCGGACTTCTCAACTCGCTACAGGATGTTGGTGTGCGATCTGCCGCGCCGCTTTCACGCGCAACCTCGCGAGGAGCAAATCGTGGCGATGGCCCGGCCGCCCAGGCTGACCGGCACGCGCTGGGACGCCCTGCTGGCAGCCGTGACGGAGCATCTGGCATGGGAGCGCGAGCTCGAGCCCCCGGACTGGGTGCACGAGCCGGAACGGTTCTGCGATCCGGCTTGGCCGGTCACGTACAGGCCGAGGGACGAGCTCTCGGACATTGATCCGGAGCGGTTCTCGCCGCCGGCCTTCCGGCGGCACGGCACGTTGATCGACCCTCGCTCGCTCGACCCCCGCGGGGGTGAGAAGTTCCACTGGGCGCCCGGCTGGCTGAATGCTTGGAACCTGCCCGAATGGCCGTGGGAAAACCCGCCCGCCTACCCCTGGGCCGGTTCCGCTGAATTGCGGTGACCGACAGGAGCGGCCGCGACGAGGATCGCGACCGCGTGCTCGACGGGCCAGCAATCCTTGAGGCCTTCGATCGTCTTGACCGAAGACTCCAGGAACGTCGCCTGCAGGCGGTGGTGCACTTGGCCCGGAGCGCCCCGTTGCTGCTGGACAGCAGCCGGTCGCGCCTCACAAAGGATGTCGATGCGCTGCGCATTGAGCATGCCGGAAGGCGGGAAGAGTTCGCGTCAGCGGTACGGAAAACGGCCGGGGAAATGGGCATCCCCTCGAACTGGCTCAATTCGGACGTGTCGCTCCTGCCCGGCATGCCGCCAGGTCTCGACGGCGACGAGCGAACGGTCTACGAGGGCAGGTGCCTGACGGTGATCGCCGCCTCGGACCGGCAGCTCCTGGCAATGAAGTTCCGGGCTCACCGCCAGCAAGACTGGGAAGATCTGCGGATTCTTGCGCGAAGAGTGGGTGCGAACACATTCGAGCAGATTCGGGAAATACATGACAGGTGCTTCCCGCGATCGCCGTACGCCGACTTCCCGGAGATAGCCAAGGAGTATCTCTGCAGGGAGCTTCCCGGGCTCCTAGCGGAAGGTGCGGCGGAGAGTCCGGGCCAGAGCTTGGCTGAGCTGGGCCGCAAGTAGGCGGGCAGGGGTACCGGGCCGCCCCGCTCCCGCTAGCGAAGGCGGATAGCGCCGCTAGCGGCTCCGGCCGCAGCAGCGGAGGTGTTGATCGCAAGGGTGGTCTTGCCAGTGCCGCCCATCTGGACAACCAAGGTCAAAGTGCCCAGTCCGACGGCAGCACGCATTGGCGGCTGCTCGTGGACGCCAAGCACGAGATCGTCTTCACGACCCTTCCGGCGACCGAGTCTAGTGCTGCGGCCGTGCTCAAGTAGTACCGCACACGCTGGCACGTCCGCCGCCTGCAACATCCGGAAGGCGCGCTTGATCCGTAGCAGGGCCCTGTAGCTGCGCTCGCGGTCGGCCGCCGGAGGGTCCCGGGCCTCCACCGAGGCGAGGATCACGTAGACGCCGTTGCGGGTGGAGTTGCGGTGAATGCTGCCGGGATCGAGCCGGTCGGCCAAGTCGCAGTTGCTGATCTCGCTCAGGAAGTGATTGCGGACATTGTGGCTGTTCAGGACGGCACCGACCCGCAGACTGATCGCCGCCTTAACCCGAACCCGTTGTGCTGCCCGAGTCAAGACGCATACTCGTGCCCCTGGCAGTGCCGACCCCCGGAAGACGGCGTGCGCGCACATGAATCGGACTGTCCAGGCAGACACCTCGAGCTGAGGCTTCACTCGGGGCTCGCTTGTAGATTACGGCCTGGGCCGCCGCAGAAAAAGAATGGCGCAGGGGTGCTGGCAGGGAGACCCGTCGTTGCAGATCGGTCACCCCACCAGCCCGAACGCCCGCTGGAGGGCATCGCTGGTGATCCGGCTGGCTTCGTGATCTTCCGTTTCGTTGAGCTTCTTATTGAAGGGCTCCGCACGTACGGGTCCGTCGAAACCGATTGCCACGAGCGCTTCCAGAAACTCGCCAACCTCGATGACACCGGTTGCCATAGGCAACTCTCGCTGGTTGTCGTACTGCTCGTCCCGCGGGACGTCCCGCGGCGCGTCGTTGAGATCGGCCGAAACGACGTCCTTGGCGGACAGGGTCCTGATGTCGTCACCGGTCTCGTAGGAGGTCCACCAGTGCCAGGAGTCCAGGACGAATCCGACGTTTGGAGCCCCGATCTCGGCAATCAGCTGCTTCGTCTCCGCCATGGTGTGGACAAACGAGTGTCTTGAGGCGGTCCAGTTGCGTTTGGTGCCCACGTATTCGAGACCCAGTCTCAGACCGAAGTCTTCGAGCAATTGAGCGACCTGCCTCAGGCGACCCGCCGTTCTATTGAAGTTCTCCAAATAAGTGAGCTCGTCGTGCGCAGGGGCGAGCCACGTGCCCACGCGTTCAACGCCTGCCTCTCGCAGGACAGCCGCATTTTCGGCTAGGGAAGCCATGCCGTCGTCGAATTCGGCATCCCCCTTGCGGAACTCGACCGGCAACCCGGCCGCGGCCCACCGTAGGCCATGCTTTTGCAGAGCCTCCACATGCCTCTGCACTCCATCGTTCAGGAGGTCCGTCGGAAACGGCTGAACCGAGTCGAAACCGTGCTCCGCAGCCATCTCGATGGACTTGGACTGGTCTGCCTTGACTCCCAGGCTGCCAGGGACGAAGGCCGTGAAGAACTTGCGTTCTGAGACCTCCGACGAGGCGCGCGCCGCACTGCCCGCCGCAATCACTGTCGCCGCTAGAAAACCCCTGCGGCCCGTGCGGAATCGCTCCTGAGAATCTGGCATGGTTAGGCAACTATACCAAGTTGGATCTGCCGCCGGTCGCGGTCGTCGCGATCAGCATCTCTGATAAAGTTCATGCGATCCCAAGGCCATTTGACACTGTCGAATTTGCCCTTGGTCCCGGGTTTCAGCTCGCTTGCCCAGCCAATTCTGGTGCATGCTCGATAGAATGAAAACGCATTGGACTCGCGAGTGACTCTAAGGCAGCGCCCATCAGGCTGGTGTAGGCGCGGGACCGGATTCGGCCTGGCGATCCGGATCTTCCTCGCCCTGCCGCTGTTGTCGTCGGCACAAGCCGCCGATTCCCCTACCTTCCACGCGGACATCCGACCGGTTCTCGAGGCGCGGTGCGTAGCATGCCATAGGCCCGATGGAGGGCAGGCGGATCTCTCTTTGGCCAGCCTCGAGGCAATGCTGCACGGCGGAAAGAGCGGGCCCGCAATCATGCCGGGTGACCCCGCTTCCAGCCTCCTCATGAGCAAGATTTCGGGCAGCAGGCCCGTCATGCCCCCTGTGGGAGGTCCTCTTTCGGCATCAGAGGTTGACCTGATCCGGCGTTGGATCGCCGACGGAGCGCCACCGGGGGCTTCCGATGGGAGCCAAGGGCAAGCCGCCGTATGGTGGTCGTTCCGGCCGCTGGCGCGGCCGTCGGTGCCGAACGAGGGCGATGCCTGGGCACGCAACGAGGTCGATCGGTTCGTTGCAGCGAAGCTGGCCGAGCACGGCCTGCGGCACTCCGCGGAAGCGGATCGAACCACGCTCGCTCGACGGCTGACGTACGACCTTCACGGGCTGCCTCCGGATCCGGCGACGGTCGATGCCTTCCTGGCTGACAGATCGCCCGGCGCCTATGAACGGCTCGTCGACCGCCTCCTCGCTTCCCCCCGCTATGGAGAGCGCTGGGGCAGGCACTGGCTGGACGTTGTGCACTACGGAGAGTCCCACGGCTACGACAAGGACAAGGCGCGACGCAATTCCTGGCCGTATCGCGACTACGTGATTCGCAGCTTCAACCAGGACAAGCCTTACGCCCGGTTCATGCGGGAGCAGCTGGCCGGGGACGTCCTCTGGCCGGATGGCGCGGAGGGGCTCATCGCCACGGGATTCGTGGCTGCCGGTCCGTGGGACTACGTGGGCCATGCCGAGTTGCGCGAAGGCACGAAGGACAAGAAGCTGGCACGTCTGCTGGACCGCGACGACATGCTCGCGGCGACGATGTCGACATTCAATAGCCTCACTGTGCATTGCGCGCGCTGCCACGATCACAAGTTCGACCCGATCCTTCAAGCGGACTACTACGCCCTCCAGGCTGTCTTCGCCGGGGTTGACCGCGCCGAGCAGCCGTACTTCGAGGATCCGGATCTCCATGCGCGAGGCCGCGCTCTCTGGTTCCGCCTCGGCAAGGCGGAAGACGCGCTTCGCCCCTTCGAGAAGCTGCTGGCCGAATCGAGGAGCGCTGAGATCGACCGAATCGACCAGGAGAAAGAGGAACTCTTCGAGGAGACCAAGGATCTCTTGCCTAAGGTCGGCGAAGTCGACACACCCGAGACCATCGCCCGCCGCGCGGAGATCGCCAAGCGCACCAAGAAGATCATTGCCGAGCGCAAGGATTTCGCGATAGCGCTGATGGCGGACGAAGTCAGGGCCGAGTACCAGCACCTCGTAGACCGCCTCGAAGGGTTGGAGGCGGAGTTCGAGGCCCTGCCCGACCCAAGCTACGTATACAGTGCCGCGAGCTACTTCAGGACTCACGGGACCTTCACGCCGGCCTGGACCCCCAGGCCCGTGCATGTCCTTGGCAAGGGCAGCGTGGAAGCGCCCGGCGAACTGGCGCTGCCGGGTTCCGTCGGCGCCGTTCCGGGGGGGGCGGGTCGATTCGAAATCGACCCGCAGCATAGCGAAGGGGCGGCCCGCATCGCGCTCGCCGACTGGCTGTCGAATCCTGACAACCCGCTCACCTGGCGCTCCATCGTCAACCGCGTCTGGCACTACCACTTCGGACGCGGCTTGGTCGACTCGCCAAACGACTTCGGGCGCATGGGATCGTTACCAACCCATCCCGACCTGCTCGACTGGCTGGCGGTCCGGTTCCGGGACGAGGGCGGATCGCTCAAGCAACTGCACCGCACGATCCTGCTCAGCGCGACATACCGGCAGTCTTCGTCGCCCGACGCAGAGCAGGCCCGAATCGACGGCGGAAATCGGTTCCTGTGGCGCATGAACCGGATCCGGCTTGATGCCGAAGCGGTGCGGGACGCCGTGCTCTGGGTTGGCAACCAGCTCGACCTTTCGATGGGAGGACCGTCGGCGGAGCATTTCTTGTTCAAGGATGACCACTCGCCGGTCTACGACTACACTCGATTCGACTTCACCAGCCCCGCGGTGCGCAGGCGCGGCGTCTATCGCTTTCTCGTCCGCAGCGTGCAGGATCCGTTCATGGAGAGCCTGGACTGCGCGGACCCCTCGCTGCTTGTTCCGAAGCGCAGCAGCACGCTTACCGCGATCCAGGCCCTGGCGCTGCTCAACGATCCGCTGATCATCGAGCAGGCCCGGCACTTCGCGGCTCGTCTGGAGGCAGCAGGGAAAACGCTGGAAGACCGTATTGGCTATGGGTTCCGGCTGGCATTCGGTCGCCGTGCCTCGACCGACGAGGCTCGAGCGCTGGCGACTCACGCAACACAGCACGGGCTGGTGAACGCGGCCCGGCTGTTGCTCAACAGCAACGAGTTCATTTTCGTGGATTAGTGCCATGACCGAACGACAAGCATTGCCGGTCCCGAACCGGCGTCAGTTCCTGCAAGCCTGGGGAGGCGGCTTGGGGTGGGTGGCTCTTGCCCACCTGCTCGGACGCGAGTCCGAGGCCGCAAGCGGCGATCTCAATGGGGGCCTGCATCACCGGGCGAAGGCCAAGCGCGTCGTCCAGCTCTTCATGTCGGGTGCCGCCAGCCAGTGCGACACGTTCGACTACAAGCCTCTGATAATCGAGCGCAGCGGCCAGAAATTCGACCCGGGCGGGAAGGTGGAGCTGTTCCAGTCCGATCCCGGACCGGTCATGAAGAGTCCGTGGACCTGGAAGCAGCACGGCGAGTCCGGAAAGTGGATGAGCAGCCTGGTGCCGCACCTCGCTGATTGTGTTGACGAGATGGCCTTCTTCCCGTCAATGATTTCGAAATCCAACGTGCACGGGCCGGCAACGTTCATGCAGAACAGCGGCTTCGTGCTGCCCGGCTTCCCCAGCATGGGAGCCTGGATCTCGTACGGTCTGGGAAGCCTTACCGACGATCTGCCGTCGTTTGTCGTGCTGCCGGACGCGCGCGGCTTCGCCCCGAACGGCCCGGGCAATCACTCGGCGGGCTTCCTGCCGGCGCAGAACCAGGGAACCATGATCCAGGCCGGCCGGGACAATCCAATCCACGACCTGTTCCCTCCGCCGTCGGCGGACTTCATCACGCCGGACAGCGAAGCGGATGGCCTGAGGCTCCTGGAGCGACTCAACCGCGGGCACATGGAGGGTCGCGAGGGCGACTCTCGCCTCGAGGCGCGCATTCAGGCCTACGAGATGGCGGCCCGGCTCCAGGTCACCGCGCCCCAGGTCATGGATCTTTCCGCGGAGACCGAGGCCACCAGGAAGCTCTACGGTCTGGACGACCCGATCACCGAGGATTTCGGCTTGCGGTGCCTGACCGCGCGCAGGCTTCTGGAACGTGGAGTCCGGTTCGTGCAGGTCTGGAGCGGGGCGGACAACGGATTCCCGCGCCGGAACTGGGACAGCCACGAGGACTTGGACAAGGATCACGGGATGATGGGCAAGTCCATGGACAAGCCAGCTGCGGCGCTGATCCGCGACCTGCAGTCCCGGGGGCTACTTGAGGACACGATCGTCTACTGGACGACGGAATTCGGCAGGATGCCCTGCAGCCAGGGCTCCATGGGCCGCGATCACAATCCCTTCACGTTCACGTCTTGGCTGGCAGGCGGGGGCGTGCGAGGCGGGACGACGTACGGGGCGAGCGACGAGTGGTCCTACAAGGCTCTGGAGAATCCGATCTACTGCTACGACCTGCACGCCACAGTACTGCACATGTTGGGAATTGACCACACGCGGCTGACCTTCCGTCACAATGGCATCGACCGTCGCTTGACAGACGTGCATGGTCACGTAATCCACGACGTATTGGCGTAGGCGCATCGCCCCGGAGAGTCTGGCAGGGATCGCCTGATCTCGATGCGACCGAATTCGGTCGATTGCTACCCGGTTGGTACGGGCCTCACCTACCGATAAGCGTGCTTGCGGTCACCGACCTTCATGACCGTCACTGTGTGGGTGGAGTGATTGACGCCGTATAGGATTCGGAGCCCACCGACTCGGATCCTGTAGACATCGCCATGCCCGGTCGGTTTGCGGCAGCCGTCGGGCAATGGCTCGAATGCGGGTGCCAGTGCCGCGTGGCTCACACGGCGGGGAGTGTCAGAAGGAGGCTTCTTCAACTGGCGTTCAGCCGTGCCCGCGATGCGGACGTCATGCAACGGGACCGGTATCGGCCAGGACCTCGCTGAGCGGTCGAGTCGGCTCTAGGCAAAGCCGTTCGACATCCTCGACGTCTGCTAGTTCGTCGAGCCGGTCCAGAATCGCGTCCTGAATGAAATGCTTCATGACGATGCCTTTGGTCCGGCAGTAATTCTCCAATTCTTTCTTGACAGACGCGTCAATGCGAGCGCTGACCTGCACGGTACGCGTGTGAAGAACACTACGATAACGGCTCTCGACAGGGCGTAACGTTCACGGATAACATTTGCCAGATCAATCACTTAGAGTAATGCAAATATCAATGCTCGGCGAAGCGTGCGTCAAGCTCCCTATGCGAGACGGGGGAGGTCTCGAGAGTCGGCCCTGTGACGGCGGAAGAACGCATTCAAGGCGAATCGAGGATTCGCGCCCAGGCCCTGTAGCTATCGGAGCTGACTCGCGCTCTTGCCCAGAGAGCCCGCTCCCATTTCGACCGCCCCGGGCGTCGCCAGGGCCCCAGTGCCGGCAACGCTTAGGAAAGCTGCGGCACCACCTTGAGCGTCGCCTGGCTGAACACCTCGAACGCGTGATCGCCGAAGAGCACGAATGTAAGGCAGGTCAGCTTCGTCAGATCGCCGGCGAGACTTCCCGCCGTGGCCCTGACCGCGATCATGGCAGCTTCCTCCAAGGGGTAACCGAAGACTCCCGTACTAATCGCCGGGAGAGTGAGGGACCGCGCCCCCAGGCCGTCGGCGAGGGACAGGCACTTCCGGTAGCAAGACATCAGGGCTGCGGCCTCGCCGCTTTCGCCGTCCTTGTAGCGCGGACCCACCGCGTGCAGGACCCATTTCGCCGGCAGGTCCCCGGCACCAGTCACCACGGCGTCTCCTGGCGGACATTGTCCGATGCGTGCGCGAATGTCATCGAGCTCGCCCATGATAGACGGGCCGCCAGCCCGGTGGATGGCCCCGTCCACGCCTCCTCCTCCGGCCAACCGGGAATTCGCCGCGTTGCCGATCGCGTCAGCGGGCACCTTTGTAATGTCTCCGGTCTGCAACTTGAACGTTCGGTTTCGTATCGCGATTTCGAGCTTGGCTTCGATCACCAGGTATTTCTCCTCTAGTCCGACTAGTATTCTGCGTTAACATTCGCATTACATTAGTTCTGCCCCTCACCCTACTACAATGGGAATCGCCATGTCGGACAGGATGGTTCACTGCGTCAAGCTGGGTCAGGAGCTTCCGGGGCTCGATGAGGTGCCGTTCGATACGGATCTCGGTCGCAAGATCTACGACAACGTCTCGAAAGTTGCGTGGGCCCAGTGGGCCGAGCACCTGAAGATGATCATCAACGAGTACCGCCTGAATCCGGCCACGCTCCAAGCGCAGGAATTGATCATCAGCCAGATGGAGGCCTACTTCTTCGGCGACGGCGCGGCACCGCCTCCGGAATACGTCGCCCCCGGGTCATGAGACGCCGCTCCCTGATCCTGTGCTTCCTTCTGGGAGCATGGTGCGCGGCGACCCTCTTCATGTGGCAGACCGCGATCAGGAGCTTCGCAGTTGCGGAGCAGGTGCAGCAATCGGAGCAAGCCGGCCTTCGAGCCGCGGTCGACGGCCTGTCGGACGACAGACTGCGGCTGGTCCTGCGACACCAGGCCTCTGAAGTGAACCGGCTGTTCTTCCGAGGCTGGGGATGGCTCCAGTTGCCGATCGCCGTTGCCGTTTGCTTCCTGGCGTGGCGCTCGCCCGGAGGCCGATTCGTAGCCTACGCGGCTGGGATCATGCTCGCGATAACCATCGTCTTGACGGCTTACGCCGTGCCGGAGACGATTCGTCTCGGCCGGTTGATGGACTTCGCAGGCCAAGACGAGTTGCCGGAGGTTCGCAGCATGTTCTGGACTCTGCACCATTCCTATACCGGCCTCGACATGCTGAAGTTCGCCTTGGGACTTGCGTGCTTCGGCGCGGTTTGGGCGAAGACGCCTTCCGGTTGAAGTGCGCCGGAATCGTCCGCGGCCGGATCTCGATCCGGGCGGGTTCCTGAAATGAGCCTGCCTGTCTGGACACCGTCTCCGGAGCGTGCCGAATCCGCGTTCATGACGCGGTTCATGCGTGACGTCGGCACCGAGGACTACCCGGCCCTGCACCGGTGGTCGGTCGAGTCGCCCGTCGCCTTTTGGGGGATGGCCTGGAGATTCCTCGGGGTGAGGGCGCATCGCGAGCCCGACAGCGTCGTTGATCGGTTCGAACGGATGCCCGGCGCGAAATGGTTTCCGCGTGCCGAGTTGAATTTCGCCGAGAACCTGCTGCCCTTGCAAGACTCCCGCGAAGCGGTGGTCTCGTGCACGGAAGACGGGCGCCGGAGGGTCCTGACCTATCGCGACCTGCGTCTGGAAGTCGGCGCACTGGCAGGGGCGCTCGCCGACGTCGGTATCGGCCCCGGGGACCGGGTGGCTGGCTATCTTGCCAATATCGCCGAGGCCGTAGCGGCGATGCTCGCGACGACGAGCCTCGGAGCGGTTTGGACATCATGCTCCCCGGACTTCGGTGCCGACGTGGTCGTGGACCGCCTCGGTCAGACCGAGCCCAAAATGCTATTCGCCGTCGACGGATACAGGTACCGGGGGAAGCAATACGACTGCTTGGGTAGGGTCGGAGAGATCGTCAGGCGGGTCAAGTCGATCGAAAGCGTTGTCGTCGTTCCCCATCTGCGCTCCGCGCCCGACCTGACTGGCATACCCATGGCGCTGCTCTACGAACAGGTCCTGCACTCCCCGCAGGAGCCCTGCTTCGAGCCGCGTCCGTTTGACCACCCCTGCTACATCCTGTATTCCTCGGGCACCACCGGTGTCCCCAAATGCATCGTCCACGGTGCTGGCGGGACGTTGTTGCAGCATCTCAAGGAACTGCGACTCCATACCGACCTCAGCCGGCACGATCGGATCTTCTTCTTTACGAGTTGCGGCTGGATGATGTGGAACTGGCTCGTCAGCAGCCTCGCCGTCGGCGCGACCGTGATCCTCTACGACGGATCGCCGTTCCATCCGAATCCCGGCAGCCTGTTCGAGCTGGCCGAACGAGAGCGGGTGTCCGTCTTCGGCGCAGGGGCCAAGTACTATTCAGCGATCGAAAAGGCAGGCTTGGTGCCCAAGGCGGCGCACCGGCTAGCGATGCTTCGGACCATCCTCTCGACCGGGTCTACGCTGGCCGACGAGAGCTTCGACTACGTCTATCAGTCTGTCAAGAGCGACGTGCTGCTCTCGTCGATTTCCGGGGGCACTGACATCATCTCCTGCTTCGCGCTCGGCAACCCGGCCGGTCCCGTGTTCCGGGGGGAATTGCAGGTACCGGGACTCGGGATGCGTGTGGACGTCTTCGGAGACGACGGCCAGCCTCTGGCGGTCGGCGAGAAGGGAGAACTGGTCTGCACGCAGCCGTTTCCTTCGATGCCGGTTGGATTCTGGAACGATCCCGACGGGGCAAAATATCGGGCCGCGTACTTCGAGCGGTTTCCGGGCGTGTGGCACCACGGAGACTACTGCGAGCGGACCCCGAACGGAGGCTTCAGGATTTGGGGAAGGTCCGACACCAGGCTCAATCCCGGCGGGGTAATGATCGGGACAGCAGAGATCTACGCTGTCGTCGAGTCGATGGAGGAAATCGCCGAGGCGCTTGCCGTTGGCTGGCTCGACGGCGCCGACGAGAAAGTCATTCTGTTTGTCAGGCTCGCTGTCGGCGCGTCTCTCGATGGCGCCCTGATTGATCGGATCCGTAGGCGCCTGCGCGAGCGGGCCTCTCCGCGGCATATCCCGGAGCGAGTGTTCCGGGTTGACGACATACCGCGGACGCGAAGCGGAAAGATCGCGGAACTGGCCGTGAAGGACGTCTTGCACGACCGCCCGGTCAATAATGTCCAGGCCTTGGAAAACCCGGACTCGCTCAAGGCCGTGCGAGACGCGCGCGAGGCTCTCGGGGGGAGCATGTAAGCTCGGCGACGCGTTGCTGTCGACTCAAGATCGGCTGGCTCTTTCGTCCGGCGGCCCTTAGCGCGATTCCGGCGGATTGTCCACGATTTGGCCGATGTCCAGCAGGTAGATCTGCCTTCCAAGTCCCTCGTGTGACGAGTCAATGCTCACGGTGCGCCCGTCAGGGCTGAATCGCGGGTGCAGGTCGATGCGATAGTAGCCGGCTGGCTCGAACACCTGCCGTCGGTTCAGGTGCGTCTCGAGCTTAGCCAGGGGAACAACTTGTTTCGACGGCAGGTGATACAGGTACAGGTGGATAAACCCTCCCATGTTGTAGGTGTCCGTGAGGATCCAGTTTCCGTCCCGCGACAGCGTGATGTGGCCGTTCGGTGCCTCGTAGAGCAGTTCCTTCGGCTCTCCGGTGCCGTCGTCCTTGAAGACGAAGTATCCGCGGACTTCTTCGGTCCCGCCCGGCGGAACGTGCCAGCCGTTGTCCATGACGGTTGAGTCGTCGATCCAGAAGTGGTGGCTCGGCGACTTGTAGAGGTAGCGAACGCCCGTGCCGTCCAGATTCATCGAGAACCCCTCGGTCCGCACCGGAGCCCCCGGCTTGGCGTCCTTAACGAAGAAAATGAACCGGTTTCCAGACGGATTGAACCCCTCGCGGAAAAAATACAGCGTGGCCTCCGGGTCCGGCACGTGGTCCGGCGGGACCAATCGCTTGGCAATGTCCTTGACCGAAAGGACCGGTTCGGCACTGCCTGTCGCTAGATCCATCTTCCAGATATAGGCTCTCTCCGGAGCCCACACACCGTCGTTGTTGTCGGCAATGCCGACATAGTCGGTCCCGCCATGCTTCATCCGTTCGAAGTCATGTGTCAGCGCCGTCTTGCCGTCCGGCGAAATCGTGTAAATCGGCCGCGGGAGCGTCCGCGTCCGCTCGGTGCGCATGTTGTAGATCCGACTCACGAATCCACTCCCGTCATCTGCGCGGTCGTTCCAGGCGATTTCTTCGGAAGAGCCCGGTACCCATTGAAGCCGGTTGCCCTGCTGCCAGTTCCACGCCGTGGACTCACCGATCTCCGTCCAGAGGTTGTTGTTCTCAAGGTCCACGATCCCCACGACTGCCTTGTCGTCCGGCCGGACATCGCGTCCTTCGAAGAACACGCGCAGCGCTAGCAGGTAGCGGCCGGAAGGGTCGAACTGTAGCAATTCTTCGTGCTGGCAGTTGTAGAAGAAGAATCCGTGATCCGTGGGCTGAGCCACCGTTCCGGGATACGTGACGCGCACCGGTTCGATATAGGTGGCATCCGGCGCATCGACGAGTTGTTGGAACGTGCTGAAGGCTGAGTACGCCCGGTCAGGCGCTGTGACAGTCGATTGACAGCCGAGGGCGGCGATCATCGTCGTCAGAGCCGCAAGGACCCTCCGTGTCCCGATGTCGCGCTCCGCATCCGTCAATCGGTCCGTAGGCCGTAGCCCGTCTCCATTTCCCGGCAGAGAGTCACAGCGTTGCATCTGCCGGTTCATCCTTGCCTGTCCCTGTCGACCCGGTCTGCCAAACGGCGGGCCAGACCAGTCTAGTACCACCGCCCGGTTGCGATGGAAACGACGTGACAGTGTGTCGAGCCCCCGACGCAGAAGCCACGCTCGTGAAACCACCTGACTCGTATCGCTGTCGCTCGCACCACAGCTTGGGCCTGCTGGCGCGGCGCTTGGAGGCTGACTCAGGGTGATGCGAAGCTTTCTGCGTCGATGCCGACGGACAGCGGAATCGCGGGTTCCGTTCGCTTTGGACCCCGCTTCGCTGAGCAAGCCGGCCGCATCATCGCAGCACCACGTCAGTAGACAAGGAAGTTACGCAAATATTACGATGACGTCGAAAAAGACACATTAATCCTTTATTATCAATCAGTTGCAAGGAAGCATTGGTGTTGAGGTGTTGCACAATTTTTTCAAGCGACCAGAATTTCATCTGCATCACAAGATATCCATAAATGACTGATATTAAACTTGTTAGGACTCATTTCGGTCAATTGCACGACATAACACATCGGATTCAGGCTCCAAGAAATGGAGGAGTGATGCAACATTGTTGCATTTATGCTATGCTGGATTCAGCTGGACGGACAACTCCGGCGGGTACGTTCTCCCCGAGGCTAGGCCGCCCGCTTCGAATCCAGGGCCACGCCTCTGTTTTTCCCAAACTTCAGACCCCTGCCGCCGAGGGTCTCGTAGGACCCTCGTCTCCGGGGCGGTTCAGTTCAACACGATCGAACTGTAATTTCTCCAACGCAGAAAAGACTTGACCGGCCGCGCAGGGACTGCTCGCAGCCGAGACGCAACTTCTCTGCCACCTGTTGCAATCCATCAATTCGAATCCGCACTCCGAAATCCCGGTCCCTCGGTGACTCCGCCAAATGCTGTAGCGCTCTCAGGGGATCGATTAAGGCCGATCCGATGCTTCTCCCGCCCGTCTCAATTCGAAAACGCAACCAGATAGCAAGTAGGGCGTGCAACTGCGGCGTTAGGGGGCTTTCCGCCCGCCGCTGCCCTCGGGAAACACCGGATTCGCTTTGCGGCCGCGTCTGAGTTAAGGTGCGGCCCACGCGCGGAACCGGTCCACCTGGAGCTGATCTTCGTACCGGCGCGACGGGGCGAGCTCGTAGGCGGTTCGCAGGCGCAGCCAGTGGTCCGTGTTGGACCATCCGGCTTTCTCGAGCCGGATCGCCGTCGTTGCTAGGTACGCGTGCGTCTCCTTCGACACAAGAGCCGAACGGTTGTCCAGCACCACCCGGATGTGCACGCCGGACGGATACGCCCCGTCCAGGGGGCAAATTGATTGGCACGTCGCTACGACATGCCGTTGCCCAGGCCCGATTCGATCACGAGCAACGACGTGTCCGGTTCCGTGGCGAACGTCTCGATAGCATCGCGGTGGCCACGCAGATGCCGTTCAATCTCGCTGGTCGAACAGTTACCAACCGCCATCCACACCACCTTCGGCGGCGCACCGTATAGGGAGGAATGCCCACTGAAGCCGCTGTCGTTTGAAGCGACGAGGGAGCTGTGCTGCCGCGCGGGAGCCCAGACGGCAGAGCCCTCCGCCGCCGCTAGACCGACAGCCGCAACGTGAACAACATGGGTCCAGATGCCGCGCAGCCGGGCGCAAAGCCGCGGCGAGGATTCTGGTCAAAGAGGAGCTTCACCTTCCGCCGACCGCAACCAGCCGTCGCTCCCGATCAGCAGCGAACGCCAGGCAGGCGCGGATGTCTTCGCTGGTCAGGTCCGGGAAGTCCCGGAGCAAGTCCTCTTCCGACATACCGGACGCCAAGTAGTCGAGTACGTCGGAAACCGTGATCCCCAGGCCACGGACGCAGGGCTTGCCGCTGCGCTTTCCGGGCTCAACCGTGATCCGGTCCGAAGGCGCCATGAACCCAGCCCACGCAACGACTCCCCATCGGCCAAGCCGCGGTGCGGCGGCAATCGCGACCGGAAACTTCCTACTTGCCGGGACTCCCGATCACGCCGAATCTCGTGTCGGACGTGGTTCGCGGCGTGTCGCGCGCGACGTGCGGGGCGAACCCCCTGGAGAGGCTGCAAGCCGGCGGTTGCAGGTCGGTTTCCCACCAGATTGGGCGGTGGGATCAGAGGTCCACCCAGATCCCGTCGCTCCGCGCTGACCGGGCCGCGGCATGGACAACTGCCAACGTTCGGACTCCGTCTTCGCCCGACGGGTACCACGTTGCGGCCGGTTGCGGCTCCCGCCCCTCCTGGCGGGCCCGGATTGTCTCGGCGAGGTCGGAGTAGATATTGGCGAACGCTCCCAGCATGCCCTCCGCGTGGCCGACCGTGATGCGAGATGCGCGGTCGGACTCCTCAGAAAGGCGAGTGTCACCGCGCTCCAGGGTTAGAGTTGGCTCTCCCAGCGGCGTCCAGTGGAGCTGGTTCGGATGTTCCTGAGACCAGCGCAGCCCGCCCGTCTCGCCGAACACGCGGAGGGTCAGGCCGTGCTGCTGCCCGACCGCAACCGCGCTTGCCCACAGGCGCCCTGTCGTCCCGCCGGAAAACCGCATCGTGACCATCGCGTCGTCCTCCAACGTCCGCCCTTCGACGGTTGAGACGAAGTCGGCCGACACGCGCGCTACGTCCTGACCGATTACGAAGCACGCCATGTGGAGCGCGTGCAGCCCGGTGTCGGCTAGCACCGAGCTCACTCCGACCTGGGCCGGGTCGTAGCGCCAGCGAACCCTCGGGTTGTCCGCGTCCGCGCCATCCGCGTGCGACCCGTGGGCGAATTCCGCCACCACGACACGGATTCGTCCCAGTTCGCCGTCCCGGACCATCGCTCGCGCCTGGCGCACCATCGGGTACCCGCTGTACCCGTAGTTCACCGCCAGGATGCGGTCCGCCTTGCGGGCAGTCGCCAGCAAGTCCTGACCGTCCTCAACGGTGGTCGTGAGAGGCTTCTCGCAGAGCACGTGAAAACCTGCCGCCAGGAAGGCCTTGGAGATTTCGTGATGCGTGGAATTCGGAGTCGCGACCGTCACCAGGTCGAGCCTCTCGTCCGGTCCGAGCCGTGACTCCCGCGCGAGCATCTCGTGCCATTCCCCGTACGCCCGTGCCGCTGAGACTCCCTTGCGGACCGCGAACTCGCGGCCGCGATCCGGATCGATATCGAGGGCTCCGGCGAGCAGTTCGAAGTGCCCGTCGAGCACCGCCCCGATGCGGTGGGCTCCGCCGATTTGGCTTCCCTCGCCGCCGCCCACTAGTCCCCAGCGGAGCTTACCTGGCATTCGTGCAAATCCTCCCCAGCGGTTCCCGACGTGTCCCTGTCTTCGGCAACGGGGCTCAGCTCGATGTCAGCAGCGAGTCCATGACGAGCACGCCGAGCAAAGTGTAGATGACGTCGAATCCTACCAGCAGGCGCATCCAGGGTCCGGTCTCGGCCACGGCCGACGGATCGAAGATCCCCCAGGTCACGCTCATGCAAGCGACGAGAGCGGGCAGGCAGAACGGGAGCACCAGCAGCGGAAGCATGAGCTCACGCATTCGGTTGTTGGCAGTGACCGCCCCGAAGGTCGTGCCGACCGCTGCGAATGACCAGCTGCCCAGCACGAGAACTGGCAGCAGTTGCCCCGCTTTCGGTACCCAGTGGACATCGAAGAAGATCCCGAAAACGGGCAGGGAAATCAGCTCGACCGCCAGGATCAGCAGGAAGCTCGACACGGTCTTGCCGAGAAACAGCGAATCGCCGGAAAGCGGAGCGGCGACCAGGGCCGCGAGACAGTCGTTGGCTGTCTCGCGGGCGAAGCTCCGGTTGAGGACCAGCACGCCGGCGAAGATGTAGACCACCCAGAGCAGGCCGCCGGACAGGCCGCGGATCCCGATGTTCGTATTCGGGTCGAACGTGAAGCTGAACATCAGCAGCACGACCAGCGCGAACGAGATCGCGGCGTTCAGGACCTGCTTGTCACGCAGCTCGCACCGCAAGTCCTTGGCCGCGACGGTCCAGGCGTCCGCCAGAAATCGCTTCATCGGATTCGCTCGTACAGGGATTGCGGCTCGCGCCGCAGGCTTCCGTCGACGGGACCCTTGTGGACGATGCGCCCGCGGTGGAGCAGGGCCACTTCGTCCGCGACTTCCACGGCCTCGCGCAACTGGTGCGAGCAGATCACGATGCTTCTGTCGCGGTCGCGCGACTCCCTGACAAGCGACGAGAGCAGTTCCATCGCGCGGTCATCGAGCGAGGTCCATGGCTCGTCCAGCAGGAGAACGGAGGGCTCGTGCATGAACGCCCTCGCGATCGTCAGGCGCTGGCGCATTCCCCGAGAGTACTCCGCGGCACGCGTGCGTCGGAAGCGCTCCAGTCCCACCCGTTCCAGCCACTTCCCGGCCACCTTGTGGGCATCGGCGACCCCGTACAGCCTGGCAAAGAACCACAGATTCTCCTCGGCCGTGAGATCGTCGTAGATCCATGTGCCGTGACCCACGACCCCGACGAGGCTTTGGCGATCTCGTCCTGCCGAAAGATGGGACGGGAACGTGACCTTGCCCGTCGAGGGAACGGAGAGTCCGGCCAGGATGCGCAGGAGCGTGGTCTTGCCGGCTCCATTGCGTCCCAGCATCGCCAGGACACTTCCCGGCCGGATTTCGAGGTTGATGTCGCGCAGGGCCGGGAAGTCGCCGAAATACTTGGAGACGCCCTGTGCCGAGATCGCGGGCTCGCTCATCGCCTCCGACGCTAGCCTTTCTCGCGACGCGGGGCGGCGTGCCCGTCGGGGAGCTTCGAGCCTAGGAGATGGAAGAAGCCGATACAGAAGATCAGGACCGCCAGTACGAGGATCCACGCAAGCTCGCTCGCGATCGGGGCCTGCTCGATGCTGATGTCTGACTGGCCCGGCGACGATGCGGAGGAGGCCGATCGCAAGCGTCCTTCACCGGAAATCGTCAGCGTGATCTGCGGGACGTCGGGGAGAATGAAGGCCTGCAGCTGCGTCGTCGGTTCCTGGCCCGCCGGCGTCACTCCCGGGCCGGCGATTTCGACACCCTGGGGTGCGCCGACGCGTGTTATCGAATCCGGGTAGGCCGACCGCACGGTGAGCTGCATCCCGTCCGTGTAAGGGAGCGTATAGGAGAGGTTGATCGTGTTCGTTCCCGGCTTGAGGGGGAAATCCACTTTGTAGAGACCCGGCTCCCCGGCGGGTAGCGCCGTGCTGCGCAACGGCATGTTGGCGGGCCCCCGGCCGGAGACTTCGACGTCTCCTTCGGCCGCTTCGGGGAGATAAAACCGAAGAGTGCCGTCCTCGCTGCTGTAGGTGACCGGCGGCGAGGATTCGTTGAAGTACTGATACAGTTCATGGACCAGTAACTCGCCCCCGTTCGGCTCGAAGATCACCACACGTCCGGGCGCGGGCAGGTCCGAGGCATTCGTCGAGTACACCGTGACTTGGACGTTTTGGCCGAGCGACTCGGCCCGTAGAATCTCGGTGTAGCCGATCCCCTCGAATTCGGCGCGGATCGCTCCCGCGAACGGTTGGTCCCGCGAGACCGCCGGGAGCTGCTTTGTGAAGGCAAAGCGGCCGTCGGCCCCGGATAGCGTTTCCTCAAGCGGAGTCATGCCGCCGAGGAAGCTCGAAAGGGTCAGTGTCACCCCGGCTTCCGGACTGCCCGTGGTGCCGTTGACGACCGAGCCCTTGACTTGGGCCGCCAGGGGTGTCGCGACCGCCAGGCAAACCGCGCAACCGCTCGCGAGGAGCAGGCGCGCGATTCGCGTCCTGCTACCTGGCATGGCCTTCGGCCTCCGCGATCGCGTTGAGCACGCCAGCGAGTTCCTGCTGGAGGACTCTCTTGCTCTCGGCGTAGTCGGTTTCGGACATCTTCCCCATCTGGTATTCGCCCAGCAAGTCCCGCAAGTTCTCGTAGATTGCTGCCTTGCGGTCCTCCAGATGCTGGGTGGGCGACGGCGCCTCTTCCGGGGGGAGGTGCTCGTTACGCACCACGAGCGGGAGCCCGAAGGCGATCAGGATCATGGCAATGGCGGCCGCGACAAACATGGCGTGCCGGAGCAGCGCGGGCGCGATCTGCCCGCCCAGCCCGGGCCTCCGATCTAATCCAACGCCTTGAGGTCGTCCTCGATCTCCGAGCGGTACCGATCGACGATCTCGTCGGGAACCGAATCGCCCCGCGATCGCGCGTCGGATTTCGAAACCCACCGGCGGACGACCCAAGGCACGAATGCCAGCCCGGCCAAGAATGCGGCGAACGGCGCGATCCAGCCGACCATTCCGAAGCCTTCGGCCCGAGGCTGGACCCGGGTTTCGTTGCCGTACTTGGCGTAGACCTCCTCAAGCACCTCGGTGTCTGACTTCCCCGCTTCGAGCCCTTCTTCGATCTGAACCAGCACCGGGTCGCGGAAATGACAGTTGAGCATGTTGCAACTGCCCACCGTGTAGTTGCAGCTGCATTGGCAGGACACATGGTCGCCGACCTCGCGCAGCCTCTCGTACGGCACGGCCGCATGTGCCGTCCAGGCCACGAGAACGAGCAATGGGCTAATCGCCTGACGCCGCAACGGGTTGCTCCTTTAGGGGGGCCGGCGCGGGCCGCGCCGCGCGCCGGACGGTCTTGCTCGGAACCAGCGCGACCAGAGTGCCGAGGACCAGCAGCAGCGATCCGATCCAGATCCAGTTCACGAGTGGGTTGATATACACCTGGATGACGGGATTCGCGCCGTCGTTGGACTGGCCAGCGTACACCACGTAGACATCCTCGCTCAGCCGGTTGCGCACGTCAACGCGGCTGGTCGGCTGCTGGGAGGCATGGTAGAAGCGCCGTTCCGGCATCAGGGTCTGTAGGTGCTCGCCACGCTTGCTGACGTCGATCGAGGCGACCGCTCGGAAGTAATTGGGGTTGTCCATCTCCGACACGTTCTGGAGCTTGAATTCGTACAGGCCGACGGAGGTGGTGTCGCCGACGGTCATCTCCTGCTGGTGGACCCGGTTGAAGGCGGCCCCGGCGAAGCCCACGAACATCAGCACGATGGCCATGTGGACGAGGTAGCCGCCATAGCGCCGTGTATTGCGATGGGTCAGTTCGACCATCGCGGACAGCAGCCCGGTCCTGCTCTTTCTTCGGATCACCCGGGCTCCGCGATAGAACTCCATCATGACGGTCAGCGTGACGAAGGCGCAGAGCGCGAAGCACACGATCGCATAGAAATGCCGCATGCCGGCGGCGAGCAGCGCCGCGGCACAAAGCAGCGCCGCCAGAGCGGGCCACTGGAAGTTCCGGCGCAGCGACTCAGACGAGGTCCGCCGCCACGCCAGCAGGGGGCCGAGACCGGTCAGGAAGAGCAGGAACAGCCCGATCGGAACGTTGACCTTGTTGAAGAATGGCGCGCCGACGGTGATCTTGGTTCCGGTGAAGTACTCGCTGAGGACTGGAAACAAGGTGCCCCAAAGGACCGCGAAACAGCTTGCGAGCAGGACGACGTTATTGAACAGGAAACTGGACTCGCGCGAGACCACCGAATCGAGCTCGGCCTCGCTGCGGAGATAGTCCAGCCGGCTCACGATCAGGTAGGCCGTGATCAAGATTCCGATCACGAGGTACCAGACGAAGTAGATCCCGATGTCGGACTCCGCGAAGGCGTGAACGGAACTGACCAGCCCTCCGCGAGTCATCATCGTCCCGAATATGCACAGGAAGAACGTGGACGAGATCAGGACAATGTTCCAGACCTTCATCATGCCCTTCTTTTCCTGCATCATCACCGAGTGCAGGAACGCAGTGCCCGTCAGCCAGGGCAGCAGAGAGGCGTTTTCGACCGGGTCCCAGCCCCAGTAGCCGCCCCATCCGAGCACCACGTACGCCCATCGCGCTCCGAGCAGGATCCCGATCGCCTGAAACAGCCACGTGACCATCGTCCAGACACGGGTTGTGTGGATCCACCGCTCTCCTGGCTGGCGCGTGATTAGCGAGGCGAGCGCAAAGGCAAATGGCACCGTGAACCCGACGTAGCCCAGATACAGCATCGGCGGGTGAATCGCCATCATGGGATGCTGCAGCAGCGGGTTGAGGCCCTGGCCGTCCGGCACCGAGGTGATCTGCGGCCCGGACATGATGACCTGGAACGGATTTGCGTGGAACGCGACAAGGCCCAGGAAAAAGGCTTGCGTCGCGGCCATCGTCACGATCACGTACGAGATCATGTTGCGATGCCGCTTGCGGCCGGTGTAGACGGCCACGAAGGTGTACGTCACGGCGATCCAGCTCCAGAACAGGAGCGATCCTTCCTGGCCGCCCCACCATGCCGCGACCTTGTAGAGCAGGTCGAGGTCTGCGTTAGACCGCGACGCGACGTAATTGAAGCTGAAGTTGTCGGTGAGGATCGCGTGCAGCAGGATTCCGGAAGCCGCCGTGGTCATTAGCCAGGCGCCCAGCACGGCGCGCTGGGCGCTCACTTCGAGGAACGGGTTTTGGCGCAGCTTTCCGCCCAGGGCGGCGACCGCGGCGTATGCGGAGAGGAGGAAGGCGAGCAGGACCGCGAGGTAGCCTAGATTCTCCATACCGTCCCTAACCGCCCTGAGGCCGGATTCGAGTGCACCCCCGACCCCGTTTCTTGAGCACCGCTAGTCCGTGGCGCTCGACGAGTCGGCGCCGTAGACTGGCGCAGCGTCTTGTCCGGGTGTCGCCTCGTATTTGGACGCGCACTTGGCCTGGATCTTGGTTGCCTCGAACTTGCCGTCGGTTCGCAGGAAGCCGTCGCAAAGGGCCTGGGCCTTGTCGCGGAAAGTGTCCGGCAGCGGATCCGCTCCGGTGTAGACCACGTCCAGCTTCTGCGCCGTTGCCATCGTCTCGTCCTGCTGGTGGAGGGTGAACTCGACACGGTCAGCGTGCCTCACAATCGACCCGTCGGCGACATCTCCCCCAACGCGGATGCGCTTGGACGCCGGGTGGTCCAGGGCCGCAAGCTCCTCGAGCGTCACGTAGTAAGTGGCGCTCTCCTTGACGCCGCTGACGCCCATCCAGGCCAAGGTCACGATGATGGCGGCGACGATGATCAGGAACTTCGCTTGCTTTTGCACGGTCCGCCTCTGCGCTTCATTATAGGCAGGATTCCTTCCGGTTGGGCGCGCCTGGAGCTGGGAGCCTGCCAAAGTCCCGCTAATCCACGCAACCCTTCTGGAGCACTGGTTCGCCGGCGCATTGCTTTCCGCCGGTACGAGGCTCGCAATTTGCTGGAAACCACGGGCGTCCGGCAAAGGCAGGTGACCGACCCGGACGTTCCGGCCAATGAGGCCGGGTGGGTGCTGTTATACTGCGGACGATCCCGGGGAAATAGCCCGGCTCGCTAGCGGTTTCTTCTGATGCATGACAAGAAGCATTGGCTCGGTTTGACGGTGATCGCCACGGTGCTTCTGGCGGCGGGGCTGTTTTGGGTCAGTCCGTGGGCGCACGCGGCTTCCGAGTCCGAAGACAGGCAGATCCAGGAGAGCATCCGCAAGTTCTCCAGCGTGCTTGCCACGGTTCAGGACCACTTTGCAGCGGACCTGGAAGCCGAGGAAATGATGTTCCAGGGCGCGATACCGCGGATGCTCAGGTCGCTTGATCCGCACTCGTCGTTCTTTAGCCCGGACGCATTCAAGCAGCTCCGCGAGGACCAGAAAGGCCACTATGCCGGCGTCGGCATGCAGATCGGGACTCGCAACAGCAGCACGATCGTCATCGCGCCGTTCCCTCGGACCCCTGCTTACAAGGCTGGATTGCGTCCCGGCGACGTCATCGTCAAGGTCGATGGAGAGGATGTCGAGGGCCTGGAGCTCAACGAAGTGGCCCGGCGCCTGCGTGGCAAGGTCAACACCTCGGTCGGGATCAGCATTGACCGCCGAGGCCACGAGGAGCTTGTCGAGTTCACGGTCACGAGGGCCAGGATTCCACGCCCGAGCGTTCCCACGGCATTCGAGATCGAACCGCGAGTCGGGTTCGTGCGGATCGACACCTTCAACGAGAACACCGGGCGCGAGCTCGACGCCGCCTTGGCCAAGCTCAAGATCAAGGAAATGGACGGCTTGGTGCTGGACCTTCGAGGCAACCGAGGAGGCCTCCTCAGCGAGGGAGTGCGGGTTTCTGACCGCTTCCTCGAGAAGGGCCAGACGATCGTTTCCCACCATGGTCGGGCCTCGCGCGAGCGGCTCTACAGCGTCCGTCGCGGCAACGGCGGCCGGACCTACCCGATGGTCGTGATGGTGAACTGCAATTCCGCTTCGGCTTCCGAAATCGTGGCCGGTGCGCTTCAGGATCACGACCGGGCGCTGATCGTCGGCAACAGCACCTTCGGCAAGGGACTGGTCCAGACGGTGTACACCCTGTCCGAGTCCGCGGGACTCGCCCTCACCACCGCGAGGTACTACACGCCCAGCGGGCGCCTGATCCAGCGCCGCTACGACGGCATTTCGATGCTCGAGTACTACAGCAACCCGTGCAGCGAAGGCTACCGGCCCCAGCACGACGGCGTGCGGCTCACGGACAAGGGACGCCGGGTTTTCGCGGGAGGAGGCATCACGCCCGACATCGAGTTTGAGGAGCGGCGCGGCAACGACTTCCAGTGGCTGCTGACCCGCCGCTACGCGATCGAGACATTCGCTCAGGACTACAGTCGCGAACATTCCAACCTCAAGGTTGGGTGGGAGGTCACCGACGAGGTCGTAGAGGAGTTCCGTCAGTTCCTCATCGGCGAGAAGATTGAGTTCGAGGAAGCCGATTTCGAGGCCAATCTCGACTACGTGCGTCGCTTCATCAAGCGCCAGGTCTACAACTCCGCCTTCGACATCGAGGAAGGCCACCGCGTCTACTTCGAACTCGACCCGGACGTGCAGCAAGCCATTGAAGCGTTGCCACGAGCAAAGCAGCTCCTTGACAATGCAGAGAGCCTGGTCGCCTTCGGCGCCGGCGCTCGGTAGGTCTCTCCGCAAACCCGGCTAGGCGCATTACCCGCCGCGCCCAGCCGGACCCAAGCGCAAGAAGCGGTTGCAGGGGCGAGTCGTTCGTCTGCTGAGGCGTCATCGACCCCTGCTGCGATCCTCCCTGGACGTTCGGCGAGCGCTTGCGTCAATCACTTTGGCCATGACCGGATCGCATTCCTGTCCCTCCTGTCCGATCACCACGCACGCGACTGCCGCTCCGTCGTACCAATCGGCCCACCCCGCCCCTAGGTCAATCCATCGCATGTTGGCGACCCGTCGCGGTTCTCTCACCGGCACATGCCCGTGAAACGTGCGCCATACGTCTGGAACGCCCGGGTCTTCCTCCGGGGAGTTCTTGTATCGGGTCCTTGCCCAGAGCGTGCGGATGCTAGCGCAGCGATCGCCTTCCTCGAGCCAAGCCTTCAGGGCCCACCATGGTGTTTCGTACGGGATCTCGGCATGGGCCAGGACAATCGTTCCCAGAGCCCCTTCCACCTCCAGGGCAAGTGGCATGGCCTTCAGTACCTCGTGCCATGCGTCGATCTCGGCGCGGCCCAGTGCTCGCGCCCACTCTCCGCCGTTGCGGTCCATCCACGCTTCCCCGATCGCGACGTTGCCATCGAGCGCGTCCAGCATCAGCTGCTCGTGGTTGCCTCGAACGCAAGTCACGCCGTCACGCTGAAGCCATCGGAGCATGCCGGCCGAGTCCGGGCCCCGATCGATGACGTCGCCCAGCAACAGGATGCGGTCTCCGGCTTCCGCGGAATAGCCAACCTCTTCGAGAACTCGCTTGAATGCCTCGAGCTGCCCGTGCACGTCCCCGACAACTAGGTCCCGACCGTGATCGTTGCGAGGAAGCGAGCGCACTGCAGGGCCCTCGACCTCTGGGGTCGGCAGTTCCGCGAAGTCCCAGCCGAGAGGCCTGGGCCTCGGTCGGTCGGCCGCTGCCACGCCTTCGCTGTCCCGTTTCACAATGTGGCTCCCGGATCCGCAGATGGCCAGCCCTCCGCTCCCGCTGCGCTGGGACATTGGCACCGGAGCGACCATATCACGGCCAGACAAGCCACCCCGGAAGGATTGAGCCCGAATCGACTCAAGCCTTCGGCACTCGCAGGGCCCCGAGGGTGTCTAATGCAACGAAGGAGAGGGATCAAATGAAACTTGCTCGCTTTGCCGCCGTCGGTTCGATTATTGCGCTAGGCCTCGCATTGGGCGGGTGCACGAGCGCGGACGCGCCCGAGCCCGTTCCCCGGTACGATGCCGAGACCTTTTTCGAAACGACGGCAATAACCGGAGCCTCGTTTTCTCACGACGAACAGAGAATTCTGGTCTCGACGGACGCCACCGGGGTCTTCAATGCCTATAGCCTGCCATTCGGAGGAGGTGCCCCGGAGCAGCTGACGGAATCGCGAAGCGACTCGATTTTCGCGATCAGCTGGTTTCCGAATGATGACCGGTTCATCTACACCGCGGACCAGAGCGGTAACGAGTTGAACCATCTCTACGTGCTGGAGAACGAGGGGTCCGTCCGTGACCTGACGCCCGGCGAACGCCTGAAGGCGATGTTTCGCGGCTGGAGCGGCGACCGGAAGTCGTTCTGGGTGCTGACGAACGAGCGTGACTCGCGGTACTTCGATCTATACCGCTATAGCGTCGATGGCTACGATCGGGAGCTCCTCTTCAAGAATGAGGCCGGCTGGATGCCGGCCCGGGTCAGCCGGGACGGCAGGTGGGTTTCGCTCGACAAGCCGCGGTCCAATGCGGATAGCGACATCTTCATTTGGGATACCCAGGCTCCCGACCGGCCTCCGGTTCACATCACTGAGCACGAAGGGGATGCGGAGCACTTTTCGCTGACGTTCTCGCCGGACAGCCGGAAGTTCTACTACGCCACCAACCGCCATGGAGAATTCCGGGAGGTTTGGGCCTATGACCTGGTCACTCGGCAGCACGAATCCGCCGTGAAGGCCACTTGGGACGTCTCGTTCTTCTCCCTCTCCGAGACCGGCCGTTTCCGCGTGACCGGCATCAATCAGGATGCGCGGACGGTCATGACCATCCTCGACACGGAGACCCGCGAGGAACTGCGAATCCCGGACCTTCCGCAGGGCGATGTCCGCGGAGTCGTCTTTTCGCGGAGCGAATCGCGTATGGCACTCTACCTGAGCAGCGATTTCTCCCCGCCGAACCTGTTCGCTTTCGAGATTGAGGACCTGAGGGCAAGGCGTCTGACCAGCAGCCTCAACCCCGCGATCGCACCCGAGCATCTCGTGGATTCAGAGGTCGTCCGTTACAAGAGTTTCGATGGCCTGGAGATCCCTTCGCTCTTGTACAGGCCGAAAGCCGCATCGATCTCGAGCCCGGTTCCTGCCTTGGTCTGGGTTCACGGCGGTCCCGGGGGGCAGAGTCGCAAGGGGTATTCCCCTACGATCCAGCACTTGGTGAATCACGGGTATGCGGTCCTCGCCGTCAACAATCGCGGCTCCTCTGGATACGGAAAGACGTTCCACCACATGGATGACCGCAAGCACGGCGACGTCGATCTGAAGGACTGCGTCCGGGCGCGAGAATACCTCTCGTCACTCGACTGGATCGACCCGTCTAGGATCGGCATCATCGGCGGCAGCTACGGAGGATACATGGTCGCGGCCGCGCTGGCCTTCGAACCGGACGCCTTCGATGTCGGAATCAATATATTCGGTGTTACCAATTGGTTGCGAACGCTCAAGAGCATTCCCCCTTGGTGGGAGGCGCAGAAGGAAGCCCTCTATGCCGAGCTCGGTGATCCGGCGACCGACGAGGAGCGGCTGCGAGCCATTTCCCCGCTGTTCCACGCCGGCAACATCACCAAGCCGATCCTGGTCGTACAGGGTGCAAACGATCCGCGCGTCTTGCAGGCCGAGAGCGACGAGCTTGTCGCCGCCGTTCGCGAGGCGGGCGTTCCTGTCGAATACGTGCTGTTTCCGGACGAAGGTCACGGCTTCCGCAAGAAGGCCAACCGCATCGCGGCGTCCGACGCGTATGTCGGGTTTCTGAAGCAGCATTTGAGCGGTGAGCCGCATATCCAGTGAATGCCGGCTTGCACAAGGAGTGACATCCCATCGAGACGATCGAACCGGGGAGCGTCACGTGGTTTCTCTCGCTATTTGCCGTTCTCGCGGCGGGTGTCAGCGTATACGACGCATGGTTCTCCGAGAGACTCGACGTGAGCGACTTCGCGAACGGCTTCGTATGGTTTTTCATGGGGGCACTCTGTTGCCACGGAGTGATGCTCTTGCCGGTGTTGCTTCGGGTTCGACGTGCGGCCGGGCCCGCTGCGGAAGCTGATCACACGGAGCCGACCAAGTCCGAGTGAGTCTCTGCGGTCCGGGAGGCTTGGCGGCACCGAAGAGTCCCCAAGACGGTCAGGCGCCCGGCGTTGCAGTCTCGCACTGCCCCAGTGGGCCATTCGGGTCTGATTCGACTTGGTCACCCAGACGGCAAACAGGCACGAATCGCGCGAATTCCCGCCGAGGGTCGGTTGCGTTCAACCTGCCGTGCAGGAGCTTGGCTGCGACGGGGAATGGCCATAGCCCGCCGGGTGTTTCCTGGGAGGCGCGGGGGCATCGTCGAGCCAATCCTCCCTTGCTTCAATCCGTTTTGCAACCTCCGGGGGATTCTGCTAGAGTGTACCCGCGCAGGCGTCATCCTAGCCTTCGGCCGTCGGCGCGAAACGTTAGGTTGCCGGCCGCGCATCAGATCGTCAAGGGCGCCATGGTTGCGCGGGAGGATACTGGATGATTGGTGCGAGCACGGCCCAGCTGGCCGCTGAGCTGATGGAGTCGAGTGAAGAGTTTCGCAAGCTAAAAAAGCAGCATGCCGAGTATGAGCGGAGGCTCAATGAATTGAGCGAGCGCCGCTACCCATCCCAGGAAGAGCAGTTCGAGGAAGCCCGCCTGAAGAAGCTGAAGCTGTATCTGAAGGACCAGATGGCCAGCATGCTGGCCGGCCGGGCGGCGCAGGCGGATTGAGCCCCGATCGCCGGCTCTGCTTGGCGCACGGATGGCATCGATGGTGAAGGAAGGTTGGCTGTACGCCGCGGTGCTCATGGCGGCAGCGCTTGTTTTTGGAATGGCGCTGGAGCCGTGGGCGGCTGTTCCATGGACCCTGCTGGCAGCCTTCTGCCTGTATTTCTTTCGTGATCCGGATCGTGCGATTCCGTCCGGCTCCGTGTGCGTTTCGCCTGCAGACGGCAAGGTCGTCCACGTGCGAGAGGAGTCTGACGGGAGGACACGCGTCAGTATCTTCCTCAGCATTTTCGACGTCCACGTGAACCGGATCCCGATCGCCGGCCGGATCCGATCCATACACTACAACCGGGGCAGTTTCCGGCTGGCGCACCTGGAGGCAGCCTCGGTCGAGAACGAGCGCAACACGGTGGTGATCGACGGGAGCGACGAGGATATGTCGGTGGAAGTGAAGCAGATCGCTGGCCTCATCGCGCGCCGAATCGTGTGCCGCAAGCAGGCAGGCGATTTGGTCGAAAAGGGTGAGCGCTTCGGCTTGATCAAGTTCGGCTCCCGCGTTGACGTTCTGCTGGGACCGGAGTGGGACCTTGCGGTCGCGCGCGGGGACAGGGTAGCTGGAGGCAGTTCCGTGCTGGCGCGGCGCAGTTGAGGGATCGGGATGAAGATTCGGAGGAGAGCCCGCGCCAGGCCGCCCATCGCGTTGCCGACGGCATTCACGGTCGGGACGATGTTCTGCGGGTACTACACCTTGGTGCAGTCCATTCGGGCGGTGTCGCTTCCTCCGCACCTCGCGGACGACGCGGCGAGGCTGTTGGACTATGCGGCGATCGCGATTGGCATCGCCATGCTGACCGACGGCCTGGATGGACGGATCGCCCGGCTGACGAAGTCTACGAGCGATTTCGGCGGGGAGCTCGATTCGCTCGCCGATGTGGTGACGTTCGGGGCCGGGCCTGCCTTGCTGGCCTACTCGTGGGGCATGCGGGGTGCCTTGCCCGTGGGCGGATCGCCTCTGCTCGACTTGCTGCCGCAGCTCGGCTATTTCTGCACGTTCCTGTACCTGACTTGCGGCGCCTTGCGACTGGCTCGATTCAACGTCACCAAGAATCCGATACCGAAAAACCCGGGCCTCTCGCACAGAAGGTACTTCGTCGGCATTCCGATCCCGCCATCGGCCGGCCTGCTCGGCGCGGTCGTGCACTTCAACGGCGGCTACCCGATCCAGAATTGGTGGCCGGGCGGCGTCCTCTGGTGCGGCCTGATGGCGAGCCTGGGGTTCCTGATGATCTCCGGTTGGCGCTACCGCTCCTTCAAGGAGCTCAACTTCATGCGGCGGCCGGCACTGGGCGTGGTCTTCTTTGCCAGCCTGATCTTCCTGGTCTGGAACTTTTCCCAGCCCGTGTTGCTGACGATGGCGGCAATGTTTGCCTGCAGTGGCGTCCTGACGAGGATCATGAGCCTGTTCCGCAAGCGGACCCCGGAGGCCGCGAAGCCTGAGCCGGTCGAGGGGCCGCAGGGTGCCGGCTCTTGACGATGCCATCGTGCCGACCGCGCCACGAATACCTAGCACCAACTGTCTTCTGGCTGGCCGTGTTGCTGTGCTGGGGAACTGCGGCCTCGTGCGGCTACCGCCTCGCCGGCAAGGCTGACCTTCTTCCTGACCGGATTCGCACGATCGCCGTTCCGGCGTTCCTGAACGCCACCTCGGAATTCAAGATCGAACAGTACCTGACCCAGGCCGTGGTGCGCGAGATGTTGGCACGGACCCGGTATGCCGTAGTCAGCCGCGACGAGGGCGCCGACGCCACGCTCCGCGGCACCGTGATGCTCTTTGATGCGATTCCCCAGAATTTCGATCCCAGCACGGGGCGAGCGACAAGCGTGATGACGGTTACGAGGGTGCACGTAGCCCTTTATGACCGACAGGATGGTGCAGAGCTGTACAGCAACCCCGATCTCACTCATCGCGAGACCTACGAGGTAAGTGCCGACCCGGAAGCCTACGTCAACGAGCGCGACGCCGCGATGCTGCGCGCCAGCCGCACGATGGCCTCGACACTTGTTTCCGCCGTTCTCTCAGGATTCTGAAGCTGAAAGGCGCGGAATTCGAGCGGAGCCCGTTCGCTTATCGTGAACCGCGATCGTTCATGCCTTCCAGGCGAGCTTGCTGCGCAGCGAGGTCCGGAACGCCAAAAACTTCGCGAGTGGTCCGGGACAGCAGGTCTCGCTCGAAGGGCTCCTGGGAGTAGGGGAGCTGCCCCGGAGGCCTGCTGTACTGCGTGCCGAAGACTTGTGGCTGCCCTACCTTCCCGAGAAACCGGTCCAAGGCCGCCGCGGAGAGCCAGCGGGCGGCCTCGTGGCCCTCGAACGCGGCGGCGGAAGCCAGGACGTGAGCAAGCAGGTAATCGTTCTTGTCGTGACCGTGCTGGAACACAATCGCTGCGCGGTACAAGTCCGCCGGGCAGGCCAGCTTGCCTGCCGAAAGCAGCTCCCATGCGCGCTGGCGCCGACCGTGGTCTCTGCGATTTACTGCCATCCAGTCGACCGGCGTGTTCGCTCTGTCTGCTTGGTCCTCCTCGGCGACCGAACGCATTGCCGCCGATTCCTCGCACGGGGATGCTTGTAGCCGTGTACTGGAACCCACGGTGCGGATTCTCCTGAAACTCCTCGTGCCCCTGTTCAGCCGGTCAAGCTGTTCGCGCTGGGACGCGGCACTCTCGACGCCAAACAGACCGCCTATCCCTTCCGGGACGAATTCCCGGTCGAACGGCTCCTGCGAGAAATAGGGCTGCCCGGACCTTCTTTGGACGAGCGTCCCGAATACCTGCGGCTGGCCGATGGCTCGCAGGTATCGGTCTAGGCTGTCCGCGAAATGCGATCGGGCAACCATGGTCTTCGTCCAAGGTTCGAGAGCCGCGGCCGCTGAAAGGATGTGCGCAAGCAGCTGCGGTTGCGAAGCGCTGTCACGCCTGAGAACCGTTGCTGCGTGGTAGAAGTCCTGCGGGCAGGCCAGACCGTCCGCCCGCACTATCGCGCTGACGCGTCGCCGACGCTCCCAGTCCCGTGACGCGACGGCACGCTGTTCCCTTGCCATCTCCCTGCGGTCGTTCCGGTCCGCCTCGAAGAGCGAGCGCAGCTCCGCGGATTCCTCGCAGGGCCTCGTCTCCGCATGCAGGACCGCTGCCAGGGCCGCCAGGCACAAGAGGACGCGAGTCATGCATCGACTCTAAAAGTTAAGCTTCGCGGCGGGAACGGCTAGTTGCATGATCTGGAGCGATCATGTCGTCTCGGCCCTGTACCAGGTTGCCATTGTCGCGTTCGGGGGCCAGTTCGGGTCCGCCAAAGGGTCGTTGAAGGGCTTCTTTCTCAGCGGTCGCACCATCCCGTGGCGGGCGGCCTCCTGTTCGGAGATTGCCAACAGAGTCGGCGATGCGGGGCTCATCGAAGCCCCGAGCCAAGCGTTCGTGCTCGAGTGGACTGATCTCCAGGTCCGTCTTGTGTGGCCCATTGCCATCGTCGTACCCTGTGCCCCGTTCTTGCCCTTCTTCCACAAGGCGCTAACGGCGACTCCGGGTACTCTCTCTGTAGACGGTCTGGCGTCTCGATTCACCGCTCCCGAATCCTCAAACGCCCAGGCTCTATGTACCGCGACGGGCGCGTACTAACGCGTTTTCATGCCTCCCGACGATGCGAGTCTCGGCTATACTTCCGGCCAGAGCCGATTTCCTGCATGAGTTCGTTCGACTACTCCGTCGTGGCTGTCTATCTGCTCGGAGTGGTCTGGATCGCGGGGCGTCTGGGATCCGGCCAAGGATCGCTAAAGGCGTTCTTCCTCGGCGGGCGCACGATCCCTTGGTGGGCCGCAGCCTGCTCAGGGATCGCCACCATGGTCAGCGCCATCGGCTTCATCGGAGCGCCGAGCCAAGCCTTCGCCTCCGACTGGACCTACCTCCAGGCTCGTTTTGCCTGGCCCGTCGCGATCGTCGTGGCCTGCGTCCTCTTCATTCCGTTGTTCCACAAGCTGGAAGTCTTCACGGCCTACGAGTACCTCGAAAAGCGGTTCGACAGGAAGACGCGGCTTCTGGCCGCGTCCGTGTTTATCCTCCTGAAGTGCAGTTATACCGCCGTGGCGATCTATGCTCCGGCAATCGTCGTGTCGCAGATGACCGGCTTGCCCGCCGAATGGGTGTGTCTCGGAATCGGCGGGCTGACGACCCTGTACACGTCCGTGGGTGGGATGCGGGCCGTGATTTGGACGGACACAGCTCAGTTCCTCGTCCTGCTTGCGGGGCTGATCGCAGCCCTCTACTACGTACTTGTCAGCGTCGAGGGCGGCTTCACGGAAGTCATGGCCATTGCGGGCGACGCCGGAAAGCTGCAATTCCTGAACTGGTCGACGAGTTTCGAAACGGAATTCACTGTGTGGGGGTGTCTGATCGGAGGGACCTTCTACTTGCTCAGCCAATACGTCGTGGATCAGGCCGAATTGCAACGGTTTCTCACCACCTCGTCGATTCGAGGTAGCCAGCAGGCGCTCGTTTCCACGATGGTATTCACGTCCATTTACGGGCTCTTCGTGTTCTTTATCGGCAGTGCGCTCTATGTGTATTACACGCAGCAGCCGACACAGGTGGCTTTCGATATGGACCCGGACCGCGTGTTTCCCATGTTTATACTGGAGCGGCTGCCTTCCGGGCTACGCGGTCTTCTCCTCGCGGGCATCTTCGCGGCTGCGATGTCGACGGTCAGCTCGATTCTGAATTCGCTCTCGACGGTTGCCGTCCGGGACATGCTGCAGCCCCTTGCGCGTTCTGCGGGCTCGGTCAATGTCGCTAGGGGCGCGACATTGGTCTTCGGCTGCGTGGCCACGGGGCTCTCGCTTCGCGCGGGCTCGTTCGGAACAATCCTGATCGCGCAGGGCAAGATCCGCAACTTCTTCGGGGGCAGCTTGGTTGGGGTGTTCCTGTTGGGCCTGCTGAGCCCTCGCGCCAACGCCCGTGGAGGATTCTGGAGTATTGTTGTCTCGTTCACTGCGACGGCCGCTCTCGCGATGGCGACCGACGTGTCATGGATGTGGTACGGCGTATTCTCAGCTGCGGTTGCGTACGTCGTCGGGGGTGTAGCCAGCTGCTCCGCGGATCCGCCCGATGAGTATCATCTAGATGGCTTGGTCTGGCAGCGCAGGAATGACTAGCTATCCCCGAAGCCGAAATGGTCCGTCCTCAGCCGACGCTCGGTTGAGCAAGTACAACCCGCTTCCGCGGATTCTCTACTTCGATGACTTCGATGAGGGCATGAACGGCTGGTGCGAACTGGTCGGCAACCATACCGGGGATCTCGACCAGATCCGACCCATCGCAAAGGATTTCCGACCTCCTCAACTGAGCAGCTGCACATTCTTCGACATTGGAACCCACGGCTCTGTGGACGGTACTTATTCCCTGAAGCTTGCAACCCGACCCCAGCGCAACCACTTGGCGATCGCTATCAAGCGCTTGACCTTTGCCGCGCGAGGGCTCGTCCAGTTCGAGACGTATGTGACCTTCAAGTCGGAGGTGATTCCAGTCGGCGAGCCTGCGCCTGAATGGGAAGGCGGGGCTCGATGGGACGGAAACGCGGCCCCATCCGAGAGAAATTTTGGTGAGTTCACCTTCTCGAATGACATTTGCGTGGGGGCAACCGGACCCCGCTGCCACGGCGTCGTTCGTTACCTTAACGCCGACCCCGACGGCAATTTGGTGCAGAGGTGGCTACACCCAACATCCGTCGAGCCGACTACCAAGATGGACCGTATGGGCCTCGTCGCGAATGGCCCTAGGCAGGACTTTTTTGCGGCCAGCCCGGAGGACTGGCGCGAGGTCCCGGGTGGACGACAGCCGCTGTGTTTCAACGAGACGGCATCGAAGGTCAACTGGCATTACGTTCGATGGGTTTTCGATCTCCAGTCGTTGCGGACGTTGGAGTTCCAGTGCAACGACCTGTGCATGGACATGCGGGACATTTCCGTTCCGTTGTACGACGAAGAGTACCGAGGCATTCCGAACCTTCTCAACCTGTACGTGGCCGTCCGCACCCACGTCAATGTCCGGAACTTCCTGTACTTGGATTCCGCCTTGGTGTCAGTGGACTGGTGATGCTGCGACGGTCCTTCACCGCAGTTCTTGAGAAGGGCTCTACCTTTAGAGGCGATTTCTATACCGAACCCTACGAGGCCGGCTGGGCGCGCGAGGCGCGATGGTTCGTTCGAGTTCTCCGTGCAGATGATCTGGTGGAACTACATCTCGTACCCCAGATTTCCCCGGATGGTGCCGAATGGTGTGATGAAGGCTCCGGCTCCCTCCGGCTGCCTGGCGTGGGTCTCGCCTCGATACCGCTCGTGAACTTTGGTTCGTGGTTGCGACTGCGCGGAACAACGACCGGGCGGGCCGGGTCGGTGACAGTTCTGATTTATCTAGCGCTCAAAGAGTGACGAGGGTCTCGCTTGGATCGGCCGCAACAACACGCGGAAACGGGCCCACTACGGGAAAGCCGACGGTACGGTAATCGAACTGCCCTTCCCGTAAGGGATGCGTCCTCGGATGTCATGACCACGAATCACTCTGCGTCTCGGGAGCGCATTGCTGGTCGGTCAGTCCGCCGCTAGAAGTCATAGGATCCGCGGGCCCGCGAGAGACACGCAGTCCAATGGCAGCTAGGCCCACCGGACCCGCTTGCCTAGCGCAACTCCCTATCCCTTTTCCCGCTAACCAAGTGTGGGCATTTCAGGTTTGGGCTAACAATTGCCGACGAGATCATTGACAGTGCCATCCGGTCGGAGTACTATTGGCGCAGCCCTGGGCGCTGATATATCAGCAGGCGTATGTGAGTTCGTTGGCGGAGGGCGATTTCCTGGGCTGTCGCTTAGTAGCCAGCATTGGAAAGGGGACGATCGTGATGCAGCTTCGGTTATCAGTGCTTCTGATGGCATTACTCGCTAGCAGTTCTGTTGTGACCGCCCAGATCGGCACCGCAACCCTCCTCGGGACCGTGACTGATGCGACAGGAGCCTCTGTCTTCGGCGCCGAGGTCTTTGTCACCCATACAGAGACGAACAGGGTGATCGAAACAAGGTCTAGCGAGACAGGCTTCTTTACAGTGCCCGGTGTCCAGGTCGGTCTCTATCAGGTTGAAGTCCGGATGGATGGATTCAAGACCGCAATTCGGACTGGCATCAATCTTCGTGTGGCAGACCGGCAGCAGATCGACTTCCAACTGGAAATCGGTGAGATCGTGGAGTCGGTTGAGGTTGTCGGCCAAGCGCCATTGGTCGAGAGTTCCAACGCGACGGTCGGCAAGGTGCTTGAGAACCAGCGTGTCAAGAGCCTGCCGCTGAATGGACGGAGCGCTCTCGCGCTTGTCGTCCTGACCCCGAACGTGCGCTTCTCATCGCTGGGCCCTGCTGGCTTTAGCGACCGTGGCGTGCTCGTTTCGGCCTTCAGCGTCAATGGCGGTCCAGTTGGAAGAAACTACATCGCTATCGACGGCGCGACCAACATCAACAATCGCGGGGCGGACAACAACGTCAACCCCTCCGTAGATGCCATCGAGGAGTTCAAGGTTGAGAGCGGAACGATGTCCGCGGAGTACGGCTTCACGCTTGGTGGCGTAGTGAACATGGTGACGAAATCCGGCAGCAACGAATTCCACGGAACGGCCTACGAGTTCATCCGCAACGACGCGCTCGATGCCCGCAACACCTTTGCTCCGACCAAGGCCCCGCTCCGCTACAACCAATACGGGGGCTCGGTAGGTGGTCCAATTCTGAGGGATCGAACGTTTTTCTTCTATAACTTCGAGCAGTACAACTTGCGCAATTCCTACACCGCTGTGGGAACCGCAGCTCTCGCCGAGCAGTGGGCGGGCGATTTCAGCAATCTGGCCGATAGGCGTGGCAATGCAATCCCCATTTTTGACGTCAACACGACTAGGGAGAACCCGGACGGAGGAGGATTTATCCGGGATCGCTTTGTTAACAACGTGATGCCCCCGGACCGACTCGATCCTCTGGCGCAAAAAATCAAGCCCTTTTACCCCACGCCGAACCGTCCGGGGCAAGATCCCGCCAATACCAACAACGTCGTCCTGAATCTGGGCTGCTCCACGGATGCAAGGCAGATGACAGCGAAGGGAGACCACAGCTTCTCGGCCAATAATCGTTTCTCGGCTCGATACATCCTTTGGGATCACGAACAGGACCGGGCCTGTACCGGTAACGGGTATTTCCCGGAAAAGATCGGTCGCGTACGGAACGACAACTACGAGAACCACAATGGTGCCATCACGGACACCCACTTCTTCGGCGCAACCAAGATCAACAACTTCAAGCTGAGCATCGCCCGTCAGTTCTTCCCATTCATACCGGGAAGCGTCGGAACCAACCCTATAAGCGGTCTCGGCTTTCCGTCCAGCGTTCCCGACATCACGTTCCCGCGAGTCAATTTCCAGGGGACGCCGGCCCTGCAGCGCTTTCCCGCAGGCTTTGGCACGATCAACGGATTCCTCGCCTTCCATACCCTTCAGTTGCAGGAAAGCCTGACGGTGATCAAGGGCAATCACAGCCTCAAATTCGGCGTGGAGTTCCGCGACAACCTCTACAGCCTTAACGGCTGTTTCCAGTGTTCCGGAAACATGAGATTCCAGAACCGATTGACTGGAAATCCACAACAGCTAGGTGGTACCGGTTCCGGCTTCGCGAGCTTTCTCCTTGGTGCAGTCTCCAGCGCATCAGTCGACTCGAACGTGGGCGTCTCCTACAAGAACTTCACGAGTGCGTTCTACGTCCAGGACGACTGGAAGGTCACTCCTCGCCTGACGCTGAATCTGGGCCTGCGATACGACTACCAGCAGTGGCCTGGCGAGCGAAACAACGGAATCAGCAACCTGAGCATTACCGAGACCAATCCAGAAAACGGGCTTCCGGGCAAGCTCGAGTTTGCGGGGATCGACTTTGAACGCACGCTGCACGATCCCGATTTCAACGACTTCGGGCCGAGGATGGGTTTCGCGCTGGACCTGTTCGGCACCGGCAAGACGGTGCTTCGCGGCGGTTACGGAATCTATTACAGTCTGCAAGGGACCGTGCGCGGGAATCGTTTTGGAGCGCTGGGCTACCGAGGCAACATCACAACGTACCTTCCGCCCGGAGGCAACAATGACTTGCCGGCCTTCTACCTGCGAGACGGATTTCCGTTCCCGGTTCAGCTGCCACTAGGCAACAAGATCGGTCCGAGCGCTTTCCAAAGCCAGAATCACAACCACCTGGAGCGGGCCACGAGAACGCCGTACTCCCAGCAGTTCACCATGACGCTCCAGCAACAGCTGCCCGGTGAGATGCTATTCGAGGCCGGCTATGTCGGCAACCGGGGGAGCAAGATCGACTCCGGTGACTACGACTGGAACCAGTTGGATCCCCAACACCTGTCCTTGGGACGGGACCTTCAGGCGCGGGTGCAGAATCCCTACGCGGGAATCGTCTCCGGCAGTTTCGGCGGTTCGACGATACAGAGGAGACAGCTGCTTAGGCCGTTTCCGTACTACAACCGCATCAGCATCCGGAGACCGCACATGGGTAGTTCCATCTACCACGGCTATTTGCTGAACGTGGAGAAGCGATTTGCTAGAGGAGTCGCATTCCTGGCTTCGTACACGTTCGGTAAGCAGATCAGCGATGCGATCGAGGGTTTCGGATTCTCCGGCTCCGAGCAAGTCAACGTACTCGGTATGCAGAACGGAAAATTCGACCGCGCCTCAGAGCGGTCGATTCACTCGACGGATTCTGGCAAGCGATTCGTCTTTAGCGGCCTATACGAGTTGCCCTTCGGACCGGGGAAGAGGTTCCAGTCGAGCAGCGGGGTCCTTACCAAGCTGATTGAGGGCTGGCAACTCAACGGCATCCTGACGATGCAAGACGGCTTGCCGATCCGCATCACCGGAGCCAACAATTTCGTCGCGAGCCGCCCCAATTCTACGGGCCAGAGTGCCAAGCTCGACAATCCCACTCGGGACGAATGGTTCGACACGAGGCAATTCGTGAATCCACCGGATTTCACCTTCGGCAATGTGGGGCGCCTGTTGCCCGATGTCCGCGGCCCGGGCTACAACGCAGTGGACTTTTCGGTGCTTAAGAGCACCCGAGTAACTGAGAAGGTCACGCTGCAGTTCCGTGCCGAGTTCTTCAACTTCTTCAACCGGACAAATCTCTATCTGCCAAGCTCGGGCTTCAGAGCCGGGGCGGACGGATTCAACCAGAGCGGGAGCTTTGGACGCATCACACGGGCAAAGCCTGCTCGTGTGTCCCAGCTGGGTCTCAAGTTGATCTTCTGATCGCCTAGCAGGTGCAGGTTTCCGGCCCTTCAGGGGTGCGTTGCGAATGCGACGTGCCCCGAGGGTATCGAACCTCACTGGGCATGCCGCATTCTTGTGTGCTTTCGCCGCTGCCACCGGAGCGTGCGAGTTCTGGCGAGTCGACCACTGGGCCTGTGCGCATTCCCACGGAATCAATGCCGTGATCCTGCCGCGGCAACCAGTCACGTTCCGTAATCGTCGAGCGACTAGCTAGGTGCCGGGCTAACACCGGAGTCGAATCGCTCCTAGCGCAGCTCCCCTCCCGGGCGAACGGGTGCCATACTGCTTGGAGGCCTTCGTTCCGTGCGGCAATCGTGTCCGGCCCGAGATGCGTTCGGTCCTCGCCACGAAATGGAAATGCCGAACGCCGCCGAACGGTGGGCCTTTTGGCTTGACAGCCCCCTGATGTATCAGATAGATTCAGGATGCTGGGTCGCTGACCGGCGCTTCCAATGCTGCTGTTCGTGAATTGCCTCTTGTCGAGGCCTCGTTTCCTTGCAGGTGGACTGGCGATCCTGGTTAGTATTGGTGCAAATGCCCAGGTGAACGCCTTGGACGGCAAGCGGGCCGCCTCTGAGTCCGTTGGCACCGACCCGGTAATAGACGAACGGCTGGCTCACGCCTCCGAGATTCCTCGGAACAACTTCATCGATGAGTATGTCTTCGGCAAGATGGAGCGCGATGGCATTGCTCCAGCGCCCTTGGCATCCGATACCGAGTTCTTCAGGCGCATCCACCTGGATCTCACCGGCCGGCTTCCGGAGCCCGAGGAAATTCGAGAATTCTTGGCCGACACTGATCCTGACAAGCGGTCCAGGGTCATTGATTCGCTGTTTCCGAGGCTTCCAACTCAGGGCATCGGGCGCCGTCACACTCGCGTCGGGCCCTTTCTCGACAAGTGGACAAATTTCTTCGACGACCTATTCCGCAACAACGAGCAACTGCGGGAAGGAATCGTCAGCTTCCACAAGTACATCTACAAGGTTCTCGAGCTGAACGTTCCCTATGACGAATTCGTACGGGACATGATCACCGCGAATGCCGTGTCTACATGGACGACCGGGAAGGCCAATTTCGTGGCGCGTCACCGCATCATGTTCGGCGACGGCTATTCCCATACCAACCATGAAGACACCGCCGACGAACTGGCGATCTGGACGACCCGCCTGTTCTTAGGCGTCGACCTCGAGTGCATTTCGTGTCATGACGGTGCTGGGCACCTGGAAAAGATCAACCTCTGGCTGGCACGACACGAGCGCGCAGACGTCTGGCGTCAGGCCACGTTCTTCCGGAACACCTTCGTGGCGCCGATCTACGGTCGAATTCCGGAGTTCATCGTGAATGAGACCGAAGATGGCTACGATCTGACCACGAAGAGCGTGGTGCGGCTGCCCCGCTACAAGGCGGACATCACTCCAACATTTGTGCTCACTGGTGAGAGCTACGAGCCGAGCCAACGAGAATCCGAGCGAGCAGCGTACGCAAGACTGCTGACCTCCGACCCGCAATTCGCCCGCGCGACAGTGAACCTGTTCTGGTCGAGGTTCATGGGACGCGGCATCGTCGACCCCCCGCTAGCGTTCGACCTGGATAGGCAGGACCCGCGGAATCCTCCTCCCGCCCCGTGGACAGTCCAGCCCACGCATCCCGAATTGTTGGACCGTCTGGCCGAGGATTTCCGTGATAACGGGTATGACCTGCGCCACTTGATGAAGCGCATTGCGTATTCGAGTGCCTATCAACTCTCGAGTTCTTACCCGGGTCCGTGGCGGCCCGAGTACGAAGAGTATTTCGCGCGTCACAAGGTACGTCGGCTGAATGCTGAAGAGTTCTGGGACGCCGTCTCGCAGGCAACCGGCGTCTTTGAGGAATTCACGATAAAGACGGATGACGATGTGTTCCAGTACCTGATGCAGTCATCGTTTAACCACGACTTTTCCGGAAACAAAGCGTTGTGGAACATGCTCCAGGATTTCGGAGAGACCGACAGGGAAGACCCGCCGTCCGACGAGACCAGCATGGTGCAAGCAGCCAGCCTGATGAATCATGAACTGGTACTCGAACGGGTCAAGATTCAAGAGGGCGGTAGGCTCCATCGGTTACTGCGCTCGGAGCCGTCCAAGGCGAATGAGGAGATTGTCGAAGAACTGTTTCTCGCAACGATCGGCCGCCTGCCGATGAAGCAGGAAATGAGCATGTCGATCTCTTTACTGGAGAGGCTGCGCGACCAGGGCGCGGAGGACCTCATGTGGGCACTCTTGAATCGAGCCGACTTCATCTTTTGCATGTAGCGGTGGCTTCGTGACCTGTAAGTGAGATTCGTTCGATGCTGTTTCGAAATCGGTAGTTCGGGAGTGGGGTAGGTCCATGGTTCCAGAATTCACTTCGTTCCCACGCTTGAGCCGACGGGAATTCTGCCGTGTCGGTTCCGTCAGTGTGGTTGGTGGCTCCTTGCTGCCGATGGCCGGCAATCTCAACGCCACCAGTGACCGGAGAGTCGAGCCGCGCGGCGGTGCCGATTGTGTCATCTGCCTCAATCTTGTTGGCGGGCCCTCCCAGATGGATACCTTCGATGTCAAGGAACTCAAGCCGACACCCGAGGATCTTGATATTCGGACCACCCACTTGGGGTATCGCTGGCCATACGGGCTCCTGCCGAAGCTGGCAGAAGTGCTGGACGACATTCTGGTTGTGCGTTCCATGGCCGCGTGGGAGACGTTGCATAACTTGGCCCAGTACTACTTACAGGTCGGTCACCCGTTCAATCCGGCTCGTGTCCGTGAGATGCCGTCGATCGGTTCCGTGATTGCCTACGAGTTGCTCGGAAACGCCAGGGAGTCGGATTTCCTGCCTCCTTTCATCTCTATGAATTACCCGGCTGGCTCTGTCAACGGGACATTGATTCGACAGGGCTATCTAAACAGCTCGGCCGCTCCCCTCACGCTTGACGTGCGAGAGGGCGGCAACATGCCGTTTGTGCTCGACGATGCCTACAGAGCCCGATTTCACAGCCGCTTGGACTTCTTGCGGTCGTTCGACACGTCGAGACAAACGACCACCCCTGGAGTTCCAGGGGAACTTCTCGAGTGGGATTCCTTCAGCCGGAGCGCCGAGAGAATGATCCAGTCTCCAAGAATCGCGGGAATCTTCGAGCTCCCCGAAGCGGAGCGCAGACGCTATGGAGGCAGCCCGTTCGGCGATGCGTGCCTAATCGCGCGCAATATGGTGGCTGCCGAATCCGGTGCCAGGTACATCCTCGTCAGCCAAGGTGGATGGGACCACCACGGCGACATCTACGGGAAAGACGTGGACGGCCTCATGGAAGACCGGCGTGCGCGCGGGGGGCTATATAAGAATTGTGGAGACTTGGATCCCGCAATGGCCGCACTGTTGACTGATCTCAAGAAGATGAAATCCAAGAACGGCGATGTTCTGCTTGATCGAACCTTTGTTGTGGCGGCAGGCGAATTCGGACGGACCCCCGGGGAGTTGACGGACATCAAGGGCCGGGATCACTGGCCCGCGGTGCGAGCGGGCCTGTTTGCGGGCGGTGGTGTCAGAGCCGGCCGCGTACTGGGTGCCACGAACGATGCCGGTGGTGCAATATCGCGCTTCGACTGGAACCAGAAACGGCCAATTTACCCAGAAGATGTAACCGCGACGATGTACTCGGTGCTTGGAATCGACTGGACAAAGAAGATCGGTGGTACTCCATCGGGCCGCGAGTTCCAGTACGTTGAGCCAATGTCTGGCACGAACTATATAGGAAGCACGGAAGTCGCGGAATTCTTCGGTTAGCCGAGCGGCCGCGAGTCGACGGCATAGCGTTGGCTCTTATCATCGTGGTCTTTGGCCGACTCGACGTCCGCTCGCCCAGTCCCATAGCGGCCGGACTGGTTTCTCACCAGCCGAGAACTCGGTGAGCTATGGAGTTCCCACTTCCCGGGTTGCCGCCAATGTTGGAGGCCGGTTACTGACCGGTCTCGGCTTGCCGCTTGAACGACGTCAGATCGCCCTCAATTGCTCCGGCAAGACCTGTGTGTCCGAGGGAGAGTGCAGTGGCGTGGGCCTCCCTTGCGACTCGTGAAGCTTCGGCGAAATCGCCCTCCATCGCGAATGCGGTTGCGATTCCGTAAAGGAGTTGGTCCTTCTCGTCCCGTGCTACATCCAGAGCCGCTCGAAAGTGGGTAATTGCTGCTTGAGTGTGGCCTTGAGCTAGGGCTAGCCGCCCCAATCGGAAGCGGGCCGTCGGGTTGCTGGGATCGTGGTCCAATGCCCGATGGTAATGATCGACTGCGACTCCGACATCACCCGATTCTTCCCGAAGATAGCCTAGGCTTGCGTGGCTATCGGCGTGTCGAGGGTTGATCTCCAACACCCGTGCGAAGAGTTGGGAGGCTTCGGCGAGATTCCCTTGCTGGGCCAGGATGGTTGCGTAGTTGTAGTGGATATCCTCCGACGCGGGGAATACCTTGCCTGACTTTCGAAAGAGGTCAGCCGCGCGACGTTGGTCTCCCATCTGGCCGTATGCGATCAATAGGCTCAGTGAGGCACCCTCATCGTTTGGATTAAGGTCGACTGCGCGCTCTAGGAGTTGTGCTCCAAGCTCCAACTCCCCCGCATTGACTTGCTCGACGCCGGCACGGATGTAGGCGTCCGCACCGGCTTCGTGTTGCAGGACCCGTTCGAGCACCGGATCCTCGAACAATGGCTGGCTCGAGGGATCCTGCTGGTACAAGGCGAGATGGTGCTGGGCTTCTTCGTGCTGATTCAACTCCCTTAACGCCATCGCTAGGGCATAGTGGGCCTCGGCATACGTTGGGCTCAACGAGCACGCAGCCTTGTACTCTTCGACAGCGTTATCGAGTTCCCCTCGCGCAGAGTGAATCCGCCCTAGTCCAAGGCGGGCTCTTGAATCTACGGGAGTCCGGTCCAGAATCCCACGGTAGAGGCGCTCACTGGCAATCAGATCGCCTTTCTCCAGTAGTCCGTCAGCCGCCGCGATCTGTGCGGGCAAGTAATGCGGATCCAAGTCGAGTGCCTGCAGGAACCAAGCCACTGCGTCTTCGGTCCTGCCCCGGGTGGCGTTGACCACACCGAGAAGATAGATCCATTGAAACGAGTCCGGGTCGAGAATATGGGCTCGGAGGTACAGTCCCTGAGCGGATTCGAACATTAGGTGCGCATGCAGCAGCATCCCGAGTTCGCCATTTGAGGTCGGGTCTGACGGACTATCCGCCAAGCGGCCGTAATGGGCCTCGATCTTAGTCTTTACGGAGGGTAGTAGGTCTGTGTGTTGAAGGACGCTGATTGATGGCAGATCCGGCACCGCTACGGATCGCTCGCTCTCCTCGCCAACGCACCCACAAAATGTTAGGACCAGCGCAGCACGCCAGGACAGGAATCGACTTATGCGTCGAATCGAGTGCATTCGCGACTTCCTGCCTTGGACTGCGTCGCGAAAGTTCACCATATGGTCCCCTAGCGCCTCGTCGGCAATGGCGTGGATTGCAGTTGCCACTACCGAGCGTTGAGTCTCGGTCTGCCTCCAGTTCGTCGCACTGAGCTTTCGAAAGCGAAAACTACAGAGTTGCGCATTGTCCAGAGAAGCGAAACCGGATCGATTTCGAAGTGTCGAGCCGATTCCGCTTGTTCCACGTAACAGTATGGCGAATGTGGCCCCCTCTGATCTCCTCGCTGTTCGCGACGCCCAAGGCTGGTCTGCTACGAGAACTGGACGATCCAGCTTCCGTCCGGGGTGAAGATTGCGACGAACTCCTTGCTTGCGACTGACCAAGTGAGCGTTGACGAAGAGTCGAGCCTCCTCTCTATTCGCTCTTTTGGTGGGGCCAGGGCCCCGCAACCGGTGAGAAATCCGGTAATCAGAAACGCAAGCAGCTGGTTCTTGCTGGCAGGTCTTACTGCTCGAAGCGCCCCTTCAGGACTTCTGCAGCCTGAATCGCCAACTCTCTCAATTCCACGTTGCCGCTCTGTGAGGCCATTGTGAAATGCTGCAGAGCTTGCTTTGTTTCCCCTAGCTTGGCTAGGACGGCACCGAGCCCGTAGTGGGCCAAATGGTGTGCGGGCTCCAGGCGGATCGTCTGCTCGTAGTGGTTTCGAGCCAAGGCAAGCCTCTGCTGGCGCTCGAACACCCCGGCGAGATAGAGATGCGCGTTCGAGTTGGACGGGTCTTGTGCGATGGCAATCTCAAGCTCCTGAATCGCTTCACGCAGGTCTCCGCCTTGGCTGAGGGCGTATCCGAGCGCCACTCGGGCTGGGGCGGAACTGGCATTCAGTGCGACCGCAGACCGGAGATAGGCAATGGCGTCGTCGAAGCGTCGCCGGTGGTCTGCCAGGAAGATGCCGTAGTCCAAGAGGCCCTTGGCATAGGTAGGGTCGAAGGTTACGGCATTCTTGAAATAGTATTCGGATTGGTCCAAGCGACCTTGCTGCGCGAGCAAAGCAGCGAGGTTTGCGTTTGCCTGGGCATGGCGAGGATCCCAGCGAATGGCGTGTCGAAACTCGAGCTCTGCACCTGCGACATCTCCCTTTGCGTAGAGGTGAGTCGCTAGTAGGTTGTGGGCCTGCGGATCTTCCGGATCTGCCAAAAGGGCTTGTTGCAAGACGACCATGCTTTGGGCGGTCTCACCCTTCAGAAAGTAGGCTAGGGCTAAATCGTAGAGGGCCCGAGGGTCCCCCTCGCGGATGGCCAGGACGCGCCGCAGAACCTCAATGCCTCGGTCGAATTGGCTGGCCTTGGCCAACTCCTTGCCGTAGTTTCTAAGCGCAGGCAGAAAGTCTGGTTTGCGCCGAAGCGTCTCCTTCCACCATGCCAACGCCTCGTTCAGGTTTCCCGCCTTGAAATAGGCTTCAGCAAGCTCGTAGTAGTAGTGATGGCTGACTGGTTGATATGCGTCAACTGCACTCCTGAGCCTTGGCAAACCGTCCGTGAGGTTGGTTCCAGCTTCTACTTGAGCTACGGCGACATCCAGTTCGTTGGCAGGAGTGCCTGGGAGCTCGACGGGGTAGTACAGAGCAACGCTCCCACGATAGCCACTGACCGGACCCTCGACGATTTCCGGGCGCGGCGCGAGGAGGTCCTGTGCCGGTTGATGCGTGCGGATGAAGTGATCGGTCATTACAACATGGACGACGTCGTCGGTTCGGCGCTGTGGCATGTGGCAACGCAAACAACCCGATGCTGCCTGATGGCGAATATCATTGGGTAGGCTTGACGACGGTTGCCGATGACACCCAAGGCAAATATCGACATATATTTCCTCGTCCGTCGACAGGTGTCGATGAGGATCGTGACACGTGGTGCACGTGAGGGTGCCACCGCTTTGTTGGAAGCAGCGCGACTTTCGCAGCCGATATGCAGCATGGGCAATCTCGAATTTGTCGTCGTAGTCGCCCCCGGGAGGATGGTCGAAGTGCAGGATGTAGTCCGCAAGCGGTTGTCCGGGCCGATACGAGAGAACGCCTCGACCGGGTCGCTGGCTAGCGTAGGGGAGACGGAAACTTGTCGACTGGAGGTGGCACTGGTAACACACCTCCAGGCTTCGTTGGTGCGAAAGCCTTGCCGGATTCACGATGCTCTCGCGGATGTCGAGATCCGATCCTCCGTTTGCCAGCGCCTCTAGGTGTGGCTTGCCGGGACCGTGACATCGTTGGCAGTCGATCCCCTCCGGGAGTTCGTCACCGTAAACGGGATCCGCGTCGAATCCGTCCCCGCCCGGTCCAGTGTCGAAGTAGCTGTTGTGACAGAACATGCAGTCGAATTGCACCCTCCGGGCGAATCCGTCATGATCCGGACGGTCGTAGCTCGGATTCATGGCCCAGAACCCGCCTCGTTCGGTGTACCAGGCCACTGGAAGTTGCAAGAGTTCGCCTTGGGCATTTCTTGCGAGAAAAGTTCTCGCCTTGTATCCGGAACCGAGTACATAGTCGATTCGCTTTTGGACCTCGTTGATCAAGGCGCCGTCAGGACCGACCTGACTGCGCTTCATGTAATAGCTATTTCCATCGCGATACATCCGATAGTGCCGGTCTGATGCCGGATGATAGTACGTGTTGTGGCGTTCAAAGTCGGCGATAGTAGCTTCAGAGTTCATCCGCGAGAACGACCGGGCCATCCCTGTTTCTTGAAACTGATCCCAGAGACTTCTGTGACAACCTGCGCAAGCGGTGGCATTGATATAGCCGGAATCCGAAGGCAAACCACTCGAATCCGGGGCCGAAGGGGGTCCCTTTGGTATGGAAATAGCTGTGCCCGATTCTCCAATTCTTCCGCGCTCTAGACTCCAGAACATGGCAATTGAGAGGGCCGCCAAACCCGCAATGGTCACAAAGATGGTGCTCTTGGAGCCAACATTCCGAGCGGGCTCTATTTGAGTTGGTCGGCTCCGTGCAGACTTTCCAGGGCGCCTTCGGTTCGGCGTCTTGACCCGTGGCTTATGATGCCTGGACCTCATCGACTGGTGTCAAGGAGTATACACACCCGATCAACTAGTGCTGTCTCGGGTTTTCGCTGGAGCCCGTACGGCCTAAGTCGAGTCTTGCGCCAGAATCATGGACTCTCGGACGGTTGTTCATTCCATATTGGCCATGTCACCTTATGTGCGAGCGCCCTCCCATCCTTGAAAGGGTGAGCACTCACCGGAACCCAGTGGTTCTGGACCGATTGAAATATGGCTCAAGATGCTTGAGAATCAGGTCAAGTCCGGACTGGATATGAGAGCGCATGGAGGCCGCTGCTAGGCTAACGTCTTTTCCAGAGAGTGCAGTGGCTAGTTCCGCATGGGAACTCGACTGCCAACTGGGTTCCGAATTGGTCGGGAAATCCGCCCAAAACACTGAGCAAGAGATCCAGGTCCAGACTGGGAGTTGCGTCTTCGCAAAAGACGCCACAAACGTTCCCGAACCAGTAGCACGTGGCACGCTGCTGTGAAAATGTTCGTGCAGTTTCAAGTACTCGATTCGATCCACCTCGGGTCCTCGCAACATCCTGTCCAATTCGGCTCCTTGCTCCTCCAGCAATTCTCGCTCCCGTTTGGTCGCACCGGCTGCGAAAAGGCGTGCGGCTTGGCATTCTAATGCCTCGCGGATCATGTAATGTCCGCGGACATCCTCGACAGACGGAAGTCGCACCCTGGTACCCACACGGGGCCGGCTTTCGAGCAGCCCTTCGAACTCGAGCCTTTGGAAGGCCTCCGCGACGGGAGGCAGGCTCATTTCCAATTCCCGCGCGATCGTGCGCCGGGACACCAGATCCCCGAACTCCAATTCTCCGACTTGGATCCGCTCCAAGACTGACGCATATGCACGATCAGCGAGACTTACGTACGGGAGATGTTGCAAAACAAGAGGTTAGGCCGCGACCTGTGGCGTTCCCGATCGGACTTGACCAGCGTGACCCTAATCTCCATGATATCGCGCCAGTCCCTGAGCCTCTCTCACTTCATCCGTTGTCCCAGCCCACTTCGAAAGAGTCTCGTTCCGGGCGGCTTGTGCCTTGTACAACGCTCGCGACCACCCGACCGTTCCGTCTGTTCCTTGACCACGAAAGGAGGACCGGGCCATCGTAGGAGGAAAAGTCGCCAGCCCGGATCCTGACAGCGGCCTATGGATAAGTCTGTATAAGTCCATGTATCTTGCTGATATAGGAAGTGATGGTGAGAGCCATCCAGGTTACGTTCGACGAAATCCTGCTGGAAAGACTGGACCGTTACCCCGCTGTTCGTGAGAGGGGACGCTCGGCGGTGCTCCGCGATGCAGCGAGGGATTTCTTGAAACGGCTGGAGGCTGAGGAAATCGATCGGCGCTATGCCGCGGGTTACGCCGATTCGGACTCAATTCAAGCGGAATTGCAGGGATGGGATCAGGAAGGGGTACGGCCAGGAAACGAACGCGAGGTCCCTGGCGAGGGGAAATCTGGCAACGCCGATTCAGGGAGCCTGACAAACGGAGCCCGGTTGTCCTTCTGACTCGACAACGGGTTCTTCCCCTGCTGAATACCGCGATGGTCGCTCCGATTACTTCGACGGTTCGGGGCCTCCCGAGCGAGGTGTCCGTTGGGGCTGAAGATGGGTCGAATCACGACTCGGTGGTCAATCTTGACCATGTACAGACCGTGGACCAGAGTAGGCTGCACGGATACGTCGGCGCCTTGAGCGAGGGGAAGATGCGCCGGGTGTTCCGCGCGCTCGCGGTGGCGGCGGGCTGCTCGTAGATCGCGCCCCAACGGACAGGCGCAGTCGAGCCATTCCGGGACTTGCTGCGAGCTGCGTCAGCCTGAGCGCAGCCGGTGCTGCTCGGGCGCGAGGATGCGGTGGGTGTCGCGAGACAATGGCCTTGGGCATGGACACCCCTCGAGTCGGATTGAGAATGGTTGCTAGCAGGGCCGCGTTCCTGCTGGCAGCGCTCGCCCTGATGGCGGTCGCAGGTCCGGTCATGGCCCAGGGTGTGGCTTCGCGAGGCGTTCGCCCCATGCCTCGCGGAGAGCCCTCGGGCATACCGTTCTTGGCCAGGTTTGTCGACGTCGCCGCACAGGCCGGCCTCCGCCGTCCCGCCATCTACGGCGAGGACGATCACAAGGATTTCATCCTCGAGACCATCGGAGGCGGAGCGGCGTGGTTTGACTACGACGGCGACGGCTGGATCGACCTCTTGATCCTCGGCGGCACGCGATTCGGCGATGCCCCGCCCGGTAGCTCGCTTCAGCTTCATCGCAACCGTCGGGATGGAACCTTCGAGGAAGTGACTGGGGAGGCCGGCCTGCACCGTGTCGGGTGGGCCTCCAGCGCCACGGTCGGGGATGTCGACAATGACGGCGACGCCGACCTGTTCGTGACGTTCTGGGGGCGGAACGGGCTCTATCGAAACCTCGGCAACGGAACATTCCAGGACGTCACGAAGGAGGCGGGCCTGCTCGACTCGGAGACCCGTTGGGGCGCGGGAGCGACGTTTCTGGATTATGACCGTGACGGAAGCCTGGACCTGTTCTTCACGAACTACCTTCACTTCGATCCCGAGACCACCCCCGGAAAGGGCTCGGGCGGGAACTGCACCTGGAAGGGTGTGCCCGTCAACTGCGGGCCCCGCGGGCTGCCAATGGGCCGGCACAGCATGTATCGGAGCCGCGGGGACGGAACGTTCGAGGACGTGACTGAAGCCACCGGGATCGGGAGTTCCTCTCCCGGCTACGGCATGACCGCCGTGGCCGCCGACCTCGACGCCGACGGATGGGTGGATTTGTATGTCGCCTGTGACGGCACGCCCAGCCTGCTGTTCCGTAATCAGGGGGACGGTACGTTCCTCGAGGAGGGACTTGAGCGGGGCGTTGCGCTCAGCGAGGACGCGATCGAGCAGGCCGGGATGGGCGTAGGCATCGGCGACTACGACCTGGACGGCGACCTAGACCTGTTCAAGACGCACTTCTCGGACGACACGAACGTCCTGTACCGGAACGACGGCGCCGGGATTTTCGAGGACGACACTGTCGAGGCCGGGCTCGGAGTGGAGACGCGGTTTGTCGGCTGGGGGGCGGCGATCGCCGACCTCGACAACGACGGCATGCCCGACCTGACCTACGTGACCGGCAGCGTCTATCCCGAAGTGGAGGCGAAACTGCCCCAGTACCCCTACAAGACCCCCAACGTCGTATTCCGCAACCTTGGGAAAGGACGCTTCGAAGAGCTGATCGAGGACGCCGGACCCGGCATGGCAGACGCCCACTCGAGTCGGGGCGCTGCCTTCGGCGACTATGACAACGATGGCGACCTCGACATCGCTGTTGTCAACATGAACGAGCCGCCGTCCCTCTTGAGGAATGACTACAGTGGCAGCGGCGGATGGCTGATGGTCGCGCTGCGAGGTGCCCAGGGGCGGTCCAACCGCTCCGCCATCGGAGCGCTAGCCATTCTGCAGTACGGTGGGCGGACTCAGGCGCGAGCGGCCACCGCCCAGTCGAGCTTTTATTCGGTCGACGACCCGCGCCTGCACTTCGGGCTGGGAGCCGCCGAGAGCGCGGACTTGACTGTCCGATGGCCGTCCGGCTCGGAGGACACCTTCGAGGGCCTGGCACCGGGTCGCGCGTACGTCATCGAGGAGGGCAGGGGACTGGTTCCATGAGGTCGCCGGCGAATTTGACCGTGCCGGCCCGTTGAGGATAGAATGATGGTACGGTCGCTCTGCAAGCGGCCGTGGCGAAGCGCGCAATGCCAGACAATCGTCTAGGAGAGCGCGGGTCCTGCGCGTCTCGCAGGTCTCGCCCAGCGCTCCAGAGCCGTTCCGACCGCCTGAGTCGTGTGCGGGACGACATCCCCTTCGCCATCGTCCGAGTCGGCGGCCTCCTCATTATTGTCGCTGTACCGGGCCCCGGTTGAGCTGTTTCGCACCAGAGAGTGTCGAGGCCGCCGACCGGGGCAAGCGTTCAAGGTCGGGGGTCGCTTTTTTCTTGCCCCCGGGATCGTGGATGATGGGAACAAGGGGACAAGAAAGCGAGGGACTCCGACCATGGCGTTGTTGAGCGGAGCGCAAATCCTGATAGAGAGCCTGGCCCGCGAAGGGGCGGAGGCTGTCTTCGGCTACCCGGGTGGCGTCACGCTGCCCGTATACGACGTCCTGTACAGCCACCCCCTGCGTCACGTGCTGGTGCGTCACGAGCAGAACGCCGCGTTCGCCGCGCAGGGGTACGCCCGGGCGACCGGGAAAGCCGGGGTCTGCATGGCGACCTCCGGCCCCGGAGCCACCAATCTGACGACCGGCCTCGTGGATGCCTTGATGGATTCCATTCCCGTGGTCGCGATCACGGGACAGGTGCCGCAAGGCCTGATCGGCCGTGACGCCTTCCAGGAGGCCGACACCTTCGGCATCTCCAGGTCAGCGACGAAGCACAACTACCTTGTCAAGGAGATCGACGAGCTCTCCCAGACGATCCACGAGGCCTTCTTCATCGCTACGAGCGGGCGTCCCGGCCCGGTACTCGTCGACATTACGAAGGACGTGCTGCTGGCCCAGGCCCCTTACAGCGACGACCAGCAGATGGAGCCACTGAGGGGCTATCGGCTTGAAGACGAGCCCGATCCGGAGGCGGTCGACCAGGCCGTGGAGTTCCTTTGGAATGCCGAACGTCCTTATATCTATGCGGGCGGCGGCATTATTTCCTCCGACGCCAGCGCCCAGCTGGTGCGGTTCTCGGAGTTGCTCGAGGCGCCGCTGGCCCACACGGTCATGGGGCTCGGTGCCATGCCGACCGGCCATCCGAACTTCATCTCGATGCTGGGGATGCACGGCAGCTACGCCGCCAACATGGGCGTCACCGAGTGCGACGCCCTGATCGGCCTCGGCGTTCGCTTCGACGACCGTGTGACCGGGAAGCTGGACCGCTTCGCGCCCCGGGCGAAAGTGCTCCATGTCGATATCGATCCTGCCGAGATCAACAAGAACCGCCGGGCCGATGTTGGCGTCGTCGGTGACGCGAAGGCTGTGCTCCGCCGGTTCAACGAGCGGCTCGAGGCAACGCGCTCGACCTTGGGACAGGAGCGGCGCGAATCCAGGCTCGCCTGGATGGAGCGCGTCCTGCAAATGAAGCGCGAGAACCCCTTCACCTACAACGCCTCGTCGGAAGACATCAAGCCGCAGCATTTGATGGAAAAGCTGGACGGGATCTCCGGCGGCGAGGCGATCGTGACCGTGGACGTGGGCCAGCATCAGATGTGGGCCGCGCAATACCTGCGGTTCAACCGCCCCCGCCTCTGGCAGTCCTCCAGTGGGCTCGGCTCGATGGGGTTCGGCCTGCCCGCGGCGATGGGCGCCAAGTTCGCCTGCCCGGACCGGACGGTGATCAGCATCGTCGGCGATGGCGGCTTCATGATGTCGATGCCGGAACTCGGCACCATCGCGACGAACCGGCTCCCGGTCAAGATCATCGTCATGAACAACAACACGCTCGGCATGGTCCGCCAGTGGCAGGAGCTGTTCTATGACAAGCGCTACAGCGAGGTTGCGATCGACTCGTTCCCCGACGCCTCGCTGCTCGCGGCCGCTTTCGGGATCTCCGGCGGCAGCGTGACCAAGCCGGAGGACCTCGACAAGGCGCTGGAGCACGCGTTCTCCGAGCCGGGCCCGTACCTGCTCAATGTCCAGGTCACGCCGGAGGAGTGCGTCTACCCGATGGTTCCCTCAGGCGGTGCCGTTGACGAGATGATCCTGCGGCCCGCGGGCGAGCCGGCCGAGGCGGTGGCCGGGGACTAGCTCCTGAGGGAATGACCATGCACCAACTGATTTCGCTGCTTGTCGAGAACAAGCCCGGCGCCTTGATGCGGGTCGCCGGCGTGCTGACCTCCCGCGGTTACAACATCGAGAGCCTGACCGTGGCCAGGACACTTGACCCGACGCTCTCCACGATGACGATCGTCGCTCAGGTCGGCGACAAGGGCCGGGAATTGCTCATCAAGCAGATCTCGCGCCTGGTCAACGTCGTCAAGGCGGTGGACCTCACGGAGTCGAAAGCCGTTCGGCGCGAGCTCGCGCTGATCAAGGTCTATGCCGGGGACGAGAAGCGCTCCGCGCTCCTTAAGGAGGCGGAGATTTTCCGAGCCCGTGTCGTGGATGCCTCGCCCAATGCCTACACGCTCGAGGTGACCGGCTCGCCCGACAAGATCAACGCACTGATCTCGCTTCTGCACCCCTACGGGCCTCTTGAGATGGTCCGTTCTGGAGCGATGGCGATGGCGCGTGCCAAGCAAAACAAGCTGCCCGTGCCGCGATACAGCGAGGCCGCCCTGTCAGAGCCCTAGTGCTGCAGCCGGTAGCGCGTCCTCGACCATTTGGAAAGGAACACCCGAAACCCCAATGCCCGCAACCATTTACTACGAGCCCGACGGCGATCTGGATCGATTGAAAGGCAAGAAGATCGCCATCATCGGCTATGGCAGCCAGGGGCACGCACACGCGCTTAATCTCCAGGAAAGCGGCCTGGATGTCGTTGTCGGCCTGTACGAAGGCTCGAAGTCCTGGCCCAAGGCGGAGCGCGCCGGCCTCGAGGTGCGGACCGTCGCCGAGGCTACGAAGGCGGCTCAGGTGGTGATGATCCTATTGCCGGATCACATTCAGCCGGATCTCTACAAGCGCGAGATCGAGCCTTACCTCTCACCTGGCGACACGATGATGTTCGCTCACGGCTTCTGTATTCACTGGAAGGAAATCCAGCCGCCCGCCCATGTCGACGTCTCGATGATCGCGCCCAAGGCGCCCGGTCATCGCGTGCGCGAGCTCTTCGTCGAGGGCGTCGGCGTGCCCGGCCTGGTCGCCGTGGCCCAGGACGTCTCCGGCCAGGCACGGGCGCAGGCCCTGGCGTACGCGCTCGGGCTCGGATGCCTGAAGGCAGGTGTGATCGAGACGACGTTCAAGGAAGAGACCGAAAGCGATCTGTTCGGCGAGCAGGCGGTTCTTTGCGGCGGCTGCTCGGAGCTGATCCGGGCCGGATACCAGACGCTTGTTGATGCGGGTTACCAGCCGGAAATCGCTTATTTCGAGTGCCTGCACGAACTCAAGCTGATCGTTGACCTGATCTACGAAGGCGGCCTGAGCTACATGCGCTACTCGGTGTCCGATACCGCTGAGTACGGCGACTACACACGCGGACCCCGTGTGGTCGACGAGTCGGTCCGCGACCGGATGCGCGACATCCTCGCCGAGATCCAGTCCGGGAAATTCGCCAAGGAGTGGATGGACGAGAATCGTGCGGGTCGCGAGGAGTTCCTGGCGACGAGAGCCGCTCAGGAGGGCCAGCTGATCGAGGAGGTCGGCGGCAAGCTGCGGGCCATGATGCCGTTCCTGCGGAAGGAGAAGCCAGACTCCACGCCGCTCGCCCCGTCGGCGAACCCGTAGCGGGTCCGGGGGAAGCCGATGCGGGTATTCGTCTACGACACGACGCTCCGGGACGGCACGCAGGGGGAGAACGTAGCCTTCTCTGTCGCCGACAAGCTGGCGATCGCGCGCAAGCTGGACGCCATCGGGATCGACTACATCGAGGGCGGCTGGCCCGGGTCGAACCCGCGTGACGCCGAGTTCTTCGAGCGTGCCAAGACGGAGCTCGGCCTGACGCGGGCGCGACTCGTCGCCTTCGGCTCCACCCGCCACGTGGCGAACCCCGTCGAGGAGGATCCCAACGTCCGGATGCTGGTCGAGGCCCAAACGCCGGCCGTCGCGATCTTCGGCAAGAGCTGGGACTTGCACACCGAACGCGCACTGCGGGTGACCGAGCGGCAGAACCTCGAAATGATCGGTTCTACGGTCTCCCACCTCAAGGCGCTCGGCCGTGAGGTGATCTACGATGCCGAGCATTTCTTCGACGGCTACGAGTCGAGCAGGGACTTTGCCTTCCGCACGCTCGAGGCGGCGCTGGGCGCCGGTGCCGACTGCCTCGTGCTGTGCGACACCAACGGGGGCACTCTCACTGCGCGACTCTCCGAGATCGTGGCGGACGTGCGGGAGCACTTCGGCGGCGTGATCGGCATCCATACCCACAACGATTCCGAACTCGCAGTCGCGAACGCGATCGCCGCGGTGGAGCTCGGCGCCACGCACGTGCAGGGCACGATGAACGGCTACGGGGAACGCTGTGGCAATTGCAACCTCATTCCGACGATCTGCAACCTCGAGCTCAAGCTCGGCCACACAGTCATCGGCAGGGAGAACGTCGAGAAGCTGACACGGTTCGCCAACTACGTGGCCGACATCGCAAACCTGCGGCTTGCCAATGGCTCGGCGTTTGTCGGCAAGAGCGCGTTCGCCCACAAGGGTGGCATTCACGTCAGCGCCGTCCTCAGGGACGCGATCACCTACGAGCATGTCGAGCCCGAGGCCGTCGGCAATGTCCGCCGAGTCCTTGTTAGCGACCTGTCGGGCCGCAGCAACATCGCGTTCAAGCTCCAGGAGAAGGGCTGGGACGACCTACTGACGGCCGAAGCTCGCAAGCAGGTGCTCGAGCGCATCAAGCAGCTTGAGTTCGAGGGATACGAACTCGAGTCCGCAGGTGGCTCCTTCGAGCTCCTGGTCCGCCAGGCGCTCGCGACCGAAAAGGATCTCTTTCGGCTCCGTTCGATGGAAATGTCGATACGCAAGCGGGGCCTGGAGCACTCCGAGTGCGAGGTCAGTATGCGTGTCGAGACGCCGAAGGGTATCCGCACCGCCATGGTCTCGGCCTCCGGCCCGTTCGACGCGATGGCAGGGGCGTTGCGGCAGTGCTTGGCAAAGGTCTACCCGGCCGTGGCGGACATCCGGCTCGTGGACTACAAGGTGCGAGTCCTGAACCCGGGCAAGGGCACGGCGGCGAAGGTGCGGGTGCTGATCAACTGGACCGACCACGAGACCAACTGGACCACGGTGGGTGTGTCCGACGACGTGCTCGAGGCTAGCTGGAACGCCCTTCGAGACTCGGTGCGGCTGGAATTGCTGCGGCTTGAACAGCCCCTGCCCGAGCACCGCGCTCAGCCGGTCTAGACCTATCTCGCAAGCTCCCGGGTACGGGAGCAATCCACGCCAGCGAATCCATCAGGAAAGCAACGTCGGTGTTTCAAGCCAGATGGCACTCTTTCCGGCGACGCTTGATCGGCAAGCCTGAGGCCACCGCGCCAATCTGCGACCCTGCCGGGTGAAGTCGTCGCCGCCTCTTTCCGGCTGGCGGTGCTGCCATCCTTCCCGCAGCCGCCGCCGCGTCTCGCTGGTTCCGTGGCCCGAACGGAGCGGCTTGGCGGTTCCGGACGACTTGCGTTGCGCGCGCTAGCTTGGCCTCGTGAAGGCGCAGTTCAGCTCGCCTCTGGGCAAGGCCTTGCAGCCAGTTCGCGCGCCACTTGGCCAGGCCTGCGATCTGCCAAGAGACCTTGCCCCGTTTCAGCCTGCATTGCTCGACAAGCCCGGGGAAGTCGAACTCGTCACGCTCGGAATTGTCGAAGAGCCGGAGTAGATCGAATCGTTCCGCTGTGCGGCGCAAATTGGCCAGGGAGTATCTCCGGCGGTCGGGGACCCTGGCCGGGGCGACAGCGTGTCCCATGCCGGCGAACACGCGGTGCTCGATCCTCTCAATGTTGATGTTCGGGTCGGCTGTACCGAAGTAGAGCCCCTCGACTCGGTACCCCTTCTGGACGACGCGCTTCACCATGTCCGGCCCCGGCAGTCCGGAGTAGGTGCTTTCCATGCCGAAGTTCAATCCCTCCCGGATGGACTCCTCAATCTCCGCATCCACGATCACTCGAGTGCGTGCGCGAGCCTCTTGGCTGTTCCAGTCACCAATGCCGCCGGCATCGGACCCGGAGGAACGTGCCGCGGGGCTTCGAACGGGAGCCGCTGCCGCGTGCTCCTATCCTTCACCGTCTTCGCGACGCAGGTCAGCGCGAGACCGGCGGAAGGCGGAGAGTCTCCGCGCAATGCGTTCTTCCACGCCTCGCTGAGTCGGCATGTAGTATTGCTTTCCCTCCATGCCCTCGGGCAGGCACGGCATGCCCACGAGTGCGTCCTCGCTGGCGTGCGCGTGCTCGTAGCCCGCGGAGTAGCCGAGATCTCGCATGAGCTTGGTGGGGGCGTTCCGGAGGTGCAGCGGGACGACCGGTGCCGGACCGGTCCGAACGTCAGAGCGCGCGGCTCCGAGGCCCTTGTACACCGAGTCCGACTTGGGAGCGACGGCAAGGTAGACGGCGACCTGCGCCAGAAACAGATCGCCTTCGGGCTCGCCTACGAGGCGGAACGCCTCCACTGCCGCCATGGCCATCTCGACCGCCCTCGGGTCCGCTAGCCCTATATCCTCGGCAGCCATGCGCACCAGCCTGCGCCCGATGTACAGGCGATCCTCGCCGCCCTCCAGCATGCAGGCCAGCCAGTACAGAGCGGCGTCAGGGTCGCTCGACCGGACGGACTTGTGCAGCGCCGAAATCAGGTTGAAATGCTCTTCGCCAGCCTTGTCGTAACGGGGCAGCCTCCGTTGCAGCACGTCTTCGAGCAGAGTCTCCGTTGCGCACTGATCACCCGCCGCCATCGCCAGCGTCTCCAGTGCCAGCAGGGCCACGCGTGCGTCGCCGCCTGCGTGGATCGCGATGCGCTCCAACAGGGCGCGGGGGATCTCGGCGCGGCAGCCAGCCAGGCCGCGTTCCTCGTCCTGTAGGGCCGCCTCCTGCAGGCCGACCAGCTGCTCCGACGTCAGGGGCTCGAGCGTGTAGACCTTCGATCTGGACAGCAGCGCCGAAATGACCTCGAACGACGGGTTCTCGGTCGTCGCCCCGATAAGAATGATGTCGCCTCTTTCCACGTACGGCAGGAACGCGTCCTGCTGGGCCTTGTTGAATCGATGAATCTCGTCGACGAAGACGATCGTGCGCCCTCCGGCGCGACGTAGGCGCTCCGCTCCCGCGAGCACTGCCTTGACTTCCTTGATGCTGCTCATGACGCCGCTGAACGCGATGAATTCGCAACGGGTTGTCTTGGCAATGACCCGAGCCAGCGAGGTCTTGCCGACGCCCGGGGGACCCCAGAAGACCATCGAGCCGAGCTCGTCCGCCTCGATCTGCCGCCGAAACGGCTTTCCCGGACCCAGGAGGTGGTCCTGCCCCACGAATTCCTGGAGAGATCGGGGGCGCATTCGCTCGGCCAGGGGCCTGGTGCGGTCCGACGGGGCATCCGCGGCGATCGGGAACAGGCTCACTGGGACCTCGGTCTCCGCGCGTACTCGTAGAGCATGATCGAGGCCGCGATCGAGGCATTCAGCGAGTCGACCGATTCGGTCGGAATTGCGATGGCAGTCGCGGCCTTCGCCAGGGCTGGGTTGACGCCGTGGGTCTCGGACCCGATCACGATCGCGCAGTCTTTCGACAGGCCCGATTCGAACAGCGGGACACCCTCACGCGCATCGCCGCAATAGAGGGTCTTGCCACGACTCCTGGCGAGATCCAGGAATTGATCGGCTCCGATCTTTTGCAGGAATGGCAATCGGAACAAGGATCCTGCGGAGGCCCGCAGGGCTTTTGGGTTCGTCGGCGCTGCCGATCCCTTGAGGAAGACCACGCCCGACGCGCCGAAGGCTTCCGCCGAACGGACGATCGTGCCGGCGTTCCCTGGGTCCTGGACGCCGTCCAGCGCCAGGGTCAGGCCGTCGAGCACCGGGTCCGGGTCCCAGGCCCGCAGCCGGACCAGCGCCAGGACTCCCTGGCTCCGGGATGTTGTCGCGACCTGATCGAACAGGCGGTTCGCGACCGGGTGTAGCGGAATCCGTCGGTGCGCGGGCAGGATCGCCTCGACCTCGGCTACCATCCGCTCGCTCGCAAACACCCGCTCGATCTCGATCCCCGAGCGAAGCGCCTCGTGCAGCAGATGGGGCGACTCGGCCAGCGCCGGCCCGTCGGTGCCGGCCGTGCCGCGGGAGGCAGCGCGCCGGAGCTGCTTCAGCCACGGGTTGGCCGGGCTCGTGATGGTTTCTCCTCGCGGATGCATGGACTGCCGCGGCATGGCGCGGATCGGACTCCAGCGTAATATGATCAGCTATGCTTGGCTGCGCGCGGGTACCCGTGAACGCCCTGTGTCCGCAGGCAGGGCTCGCGAGGCGCGGAGCCCAACTGATTCGGCACGGCAACGTGATTGCTGCCCCGACCGACACTCTGTACGGGTTGCTTGCCGACGCGAGAAACCGCAAGGCTCTTCGCGAGGTCTTCCGCATCAAGGGGCGGCCGGATAACAAGCCGGTCCTCTTGCTGATCGACAGCCGGCGGCGGATCCCCGGCATCGCCCGTGAGATCCCGGAGGCGTTCAAAGTCCTGGCAGACGCGTTCTGGCCCGGGCCGCTGACCATGGTGCTCCCGGCGCGGCCTGAGGTTTCTGCGATCGTGACGGCCGGACGGGACACGGTCGCCGTCCGGCTGCCACGCTCCCCGCTGGTAAGGGCCCTGGCCCGACAGGCTGGCTGCCCGCTGACGGGCACCAGCGCGAATCTCTCGGGCCGGTCCGGGGCGCGGTCAGCGGGCGAGGTGTTCGCCCAGCTGGGTCGCAGGGTGCCCTTGCTGCTGGACGCTGGCCGGATTCCCCGTCCGGCCCCTTCGACCATCGTGGATTTGGCTTCGGGCCGCCCCCGCATCCTTCGCGAGGGCCGGGTCGGCTCCTCCGAAATCGCTCGCGCACTGCGTCGGTTCGGCCTTGGCCTGCGTGCGTGACGGGGTGCGAGCGCGGCCGAATACCCTCTGGCGGCCGTTCGCGCCTATTCAACTATGCACGAGGGGACTTGCATGACGATTTCAAGACGAGAATTCGCTTTGGCGGCCGCTGCGGCCGCGATTTCCGTTCGCCGGCTGGATGCGGCTGGGGTAGACGGTAAATGGGAAGGCGAGGTGCCGAACTTCAGGGGGCCGGTGGCCATGACATTCGAATTCAAGTCGGACGGCGAAACGCTGACGGGGACTCTCGGGAACGACATGATGGGCATGATCGAGGTCACGGAAGGCAAGATCTCCGGGGACGAGGTCTCGTTCGTTCAATTGATGCAGCGAGGCGATTTGGAAGTCAGGATCCAGTACGAGGGCAAGGTGACGGGCGACGAGATGGAGCTGACTCGCACCATGCAGCGGCCACCCGGAGCGCGATGTCCTGGTGGCCGGCCGGGCGGTGGCCCGGGAGCGCCGGTCACGTTTACCCTGAAACGCGTCCAGTAGCGTCACCCCAGGATCGGGCCGGACGTTCGCAGCCGGCTGTCCTGCACGGGAATGCAGGCCTCTCCGGGGGCATGCGAGATACTGGTCCCCCGAGGTGGATTCCCTCACTGCAGCCGCATACGTCGCCATTGTGGTGCTCGTGCTTGCCAACGCATGGCTGGTGAGCCGTCTCGACGTTAAGGTTCGTCAGGACAAGGACGACTCGGGCGCGTGACCGCCATGTCGCAGCACTGGCCGGTCCTGCTTGCGCTGCTGGCGTACCTGGCGGTGTGCTTCTGGATTGGCTGGCACTTTCGCCGGCGCGCCTCGCGCGGAGTCGACGATTTCTACGTTGCGAGGCGCAGCATACCGGGCTGGGTCGTTTCGCTGGCGTTCTTCTCCACGTTTGCCAGCACCAATACCTATATCGGTCAGGCGGGCCAGGCATTCGCATCGGGGTTGAGCTGGGCGTGGGTCGGTGTCCTATGGACGGTCTTCTGCATGATCTCGTGGCTGCTGCTCGGACCCCGATTGCGAAACCAAACCGTCGGGCTGAAGTCGGTCACCATTCCGGACTACTTCGATTTCAGGTACCAGAGCCCGCTCTCCAGGCCGACTCGCGTCCTGTCTGCGCTCACCATCCTGTTCGCCACCCTGTGGTACATGGCCGGAATCGCGAAGGGTTGCGCCCATCTGCTTGAGACCGTGCTGGGCGTTCCCTACGCCTGGGGGGTTGCCGCGATCCTCGGCTTCACCTGCATCTACACGGTGATGGGTGGGATGTACAGCGTGCTGTGGACCGACGCCGTACAGGGCTTGATGATGCTGGTCGTGGCGATGGTCATGGCGGCTATCCCATTCGTCCATGCAGGCGGCATCGAGCCGCTCTTCGATCGGATATCGAATCTCACCCACGTCTCCGCCAGCGGTGCGCCCATCGGGGATGGTTTGGTCACTTTCGGCAGCCTCGTTTCGGTGACCTATATCCTCGGGATCGGCCTGTCCGTCGGGATGAAGCAGATCGCCGAGCCACGCTGCCTGGTTCGCTTCTATTCCGTGGACAATGCGGCCGGCATGCGTTTCGCGATGATCTGGACTCCGATCTTTCTGGGGCTGTCGCTCGTTTGCGTGATGGGCCTCGGCGCGCTCGTCCATGGAATGGCCGACGATCGCGAGGCGGCCTATCTCATCCAGAACACCGACGAGGTTGTCGGGTTCATGCTTGCGAAGTTCGACAGCCCGGCCGTTACCGCCATTTGCATCGCGGGTCTGTTTGCCGCCGGCATGTCGTCGCTCGCCTCGGTGATGTTGATCGTCGGCACTGCGGCTGTCGGGGACATCCGGAACCTGTGGCGACCGGCCGGCGCCCGGGCCACGGTGCGGTGGACAAAGATCGCTATCGTCGCCTACTCCGCCATCGTGGGATTGATCACCGTGTACCCGCCAGCGGGCGTGGTCGAGCTCACGAGCTTTTCCGGAGCGGTCTTCGCCGCCGGTTTCTTCCCTGCGATCTTCGGCGGCCTGTACCTGAAATGGGGGACCGGCCATGGGGCGTTCTGGTCGATGCTGATCGGCATGGCGGTCACGCTGCTCTGGCGCTTCGGAGTTCGGTTCCGGATGCCAGGCATGCAGGACATCCACGAGATCATCCCCGCCTTTTGCGTGTCCCTGATTGCGTACCTGGCGGTCAGCCGCATGACCTCCAGGCACCGGCCCACCCCGGGGCACTTGGCGAAGGTGTTCGGCTCCTAGAGCCTGTCGGACGTCCATCCCGCCGGATGCCGTGCGGGACGCCGGATCGCCCCTTCCCGCAGGCCTCGATGGGTGCGCCGAGGAATTCCGGTCCTGCCCTATACTTGGGATTTCTCCTGCATGTCCCAGCCGTTCGTCCACCTGCACTGCCACACGGACTACTCGCTTCTGGACGGAGCATGCCACATCCCGCGGCTGATGAAGATCGCCGAGCGCCAGGAGTGGCCGGCCCTGGCGATCACGGACCACGGGAACCTCTTCGGCGCCGTCTCGTTCTACACGGCCGCAAGAAAGATCGGGATCAATCCGATCATCGGCTGCGAGGTCTACACGGTCGCGGGTGACCACACCCGGCGCGATACCGACCAGCGCTACCACCACCTCGTCCTTCTGTGCAAGAACGAGCAGGGCTACCGCAATCTCATCAACCTCGTCTCGACTGCGTATCTCGAGGGTTTCTACTACAAGCCCAGGATCAGCAAGGACCTGCTGGCACAGCACTCCGAGGGCCTGATCTGCCTCTCGGCATGTCTCCGGGGCGACCTTCAGGAGGCGCTGCTGAACCACGGATACGAGGAAGGCCGGCGGATGGCCTACGAGTATCTCGACATCTTCGGCAAGGGGAACTTTTTCGTCGAGATCCAGGACCACGGGCTGGACCTCGACAAGCAGCTCATTCCCCTGCAGCTCCGGCTGGCCCAGGAAACGGGAATCCCGCTCGTCGCCACGAACGACGCACATTACCTGACCAGGGACGATGCCGGCGCGCACGACGCCCTCCTGTGCGTGCAGACGGGCAAGACCCTTGGAGACGCGAAGCGCTTGCGCTTCGAAACGCAGGAGTTCTATCTCAAGACGCGCGAGGAGATGGCAAAGCTGTTCGGTGGCGACGAAGGCCCGCTGAACCGGACTTGGGAAATCGCCCAGATGTGCGACCTGAGGCTCGAACCGGTGGGCGACCCCTTCCCGAAGTTCGAAGTGCCGGAGGATCACTCGATCCACACCTACTTCGAGTTCGCGGCACGCCAGGGTTTCGAGGTTCGCAGGTCTCGTCTGCAAGCGATGGCCGAGAAGGGCCTGCTCCGGTGCAACCTGTCCGAGTACGAGGAGCGCCTGGACCGGGAGATCAAGATCATCCAGCAGATGAAGTATTCCGGGTATTTCCTGATCGTCTGGGACTTCATCCGCTATGCCAAGTCAAAAGGCATTCCCGTCGGGCCGGGCCGCGGCTCGGCCGCCGGTTCGCTCGTCGCCTACGCGATGTCCATTACCGACCTCGACCCGCTGCAGTACGGCCTACTGTTCGAGCGGTTCCTCAATGTCGAGCGCCGCTCGATGCCGGACGTCGACATTGATTTCTGCATGAATCGCCGCGGCGAGGTGATCCAGTACGTCACCAAGAAGTACGGACGCGAGCAGGTGTCCCAGATCATCACTTTCAACACGATGGCGACCAAGGCCGCGATCAAGGACGTCGGACGCGTGATGGACCTGGGGTTCGGGCAGGTGGACCGACTCACCAAGCTTGTCCCAGCCCAGCTCAAGATCACTCTCGACGAAGCGATCAAGAAAGAGCCCCGCCTTCGGGAGGCGATCCAGGAGGACTCCAAGGTCAGGCAGTTGATGCAAACGGCGAAGCGGCTGGAGGGGATCGCCCGCAATCCGTCCGTCCATGCGGCGGGCGTGGTGATCGCGCCGCAACCCCTGAAGAATCTCGTTCCGATCTACAAGACCAGCAAGGACGAGATCGTCACGCAATACGACATGAAGAGCCTCGACCGGATGGGGCTCCTCAAGATGGACTTTCTCGGCCTGACGACGCTGACGATCATCGACGACACCTTCAAGTGGATCGAGAAGCGCAGAGGCGTGACCCTGACGCAGGAAACGATCCCGCTGGACGATGCCAAGACCTACCAGCTGCTTTCGGAAGGCCTGACCAGCGGCATCTTCCAGTTCGAGTCCAGGGGCATGACGGACATCTGCCGCCGCTACAAGCCGGAACGCCTCGAGGACCTCTGCGCCCTGAACGCCCTGTACCGGCCCGGGCCCATCCAGGGCGGAATGATTCCCGATTTCATCGATCGCAAGCACGGCCGGAAAAAGGTGACGTACCTGCTCCCCGCCATCGAGCCCCTGCTCAAGGAGACGTACGGCGTGATCGTGTACCAGGAGCAGGTCATGCAGATCGCCAACGTCGTTGCCGGCTACTCGCTGGGTGAGGCGGACCTGCTCCGCAGAGCGATGGGCAAGAAGAAGCCCGAGGAGATGGCGCAGCAGAGGGACCGCTTCCTCAACGGGGCCCGCGAGCGGGGTTTTCCGGAACAGCAGTCCAGGGAGCTCTTCGACCTCATGGAGCAATTCGCCGGATACGGCTTCAACAAGTCGCACTCGGCCGCGTACGGATTCGTCGCGTACGTGACGGCCTATCTCAAGACGCACTACACGGTCGAGTTCATGGCGTCCCTGCTGACAGCCGAGCTCAGCAGCGCGGACAAGATCCGGATGTATCTCAACGAATGCCGGGACATGGGCATCGAGGTCCTCCCTCCCGACGTGGCCGTGTCGTACTGGGACTTCACGCCGGCCGGGGACAAGAAGATCCGGTTCGGCCTCGGGGCGATCAAGAACGTCGGCAAGAGCGCGGTCGAATCCGTCATCCAGGCCCGTTCCGGAACCGACGGCGGCTTCCGCTCGCTCTTCGACTTCTGCGAGCGCGTGGACTGCAGCAGGCTCAACAAGCGCATGATCGAAAGCGCGATCAAGGCCGGTGCGCTTGACGGCCTGGGTGGAAACCGCGCCCAGCTGTCTGCGGCCCTGGACTCCGCGATGGAGGCCGGGCAGCGGGCCTTCCAGGACCGGCTGACGGGGCAGGAAGGCCTTTTCGGAGACGATGCCGGCCTGGGAGGAGGCGAGGCAGGCAGCCTTCCGGACATTCCGGAATGGGACCGACTGGTTAGGCTTGCCGGGGAAAAGGAAGTGCTCGGCTTTTACGTCACCGGCCACCCGTTGGAAAGCTACTTGGAGACAATCGAGGACTTCGAAGCCACCGACAGCTCGGCACTGCCTGACACGAAGAACAATCAGGAGGTCACGGTCTGCGGCGTGCTCCAGAGCATCCAGCGCCGCCGAAACCGGGAAGGCAGGCCATGGGCCTCGGCGGTCCTGGAGGATCTCCAGGGCAGCATCGAGCTGCTCGTCTTCGCCAACCAGTTCGAGCAGGTGCAGGACCAGCTGGTGGTGGACCGGGCGGTGCTGGTGGTAGGCACGGTCCGTGCCGAGGACGAAGGCGGGCACAAGGTCTCGGTCGCGAGTATCACGGCGCTCCAGAACGCCCGCTTCCCGCAGCCGGCCCAGATCTCGCTCACGCTGACGCTGAATGGCCCGCCCGACGCGGAAAGGAAGGCGCAGCAGCTCCGGGAGCTCTTCCAGGGCAGCCCGGGCTCCACGGACGTGCGCCTTCGATTGCTGCGTCCCGGAGATTTCCTCCTCATCTACGACACCGCAGTCCAGGTCAGAGCGAGCCGCCGTTTCCGCGAGCGGGCCGAGGAGATCTGCGGTCGCGGCTCGCTGCAAGTCCAGAGGTAAGTGGCCCGCATCGCGCGGTTTCCCGCCAGCCGCGTTGCAGGTCAGTGCCCGAGCAACGGCGCTGGTAAACTGAGTGTCGCGGGGGATTCCAGTGCTACGGCATCTGAAAATTGCATTCGTACCGGTATTGCTGCCAGTACTCTGCGCGGCGGGCCCAACCTTTCACGCCGACGTGGAACCGATCCTGCAGAAGCACTGCCAGAGCTGCCACCGTCCCGGCGAGGCCACGCCGATGTCGCTCCTGAACTACGACGAGACGCGACCGTGGGCCCGGGCGATCCATGAGGCGGTCGCATTGAACCGGATGCCGCCTTGGTTCGCCGACCCGGGTTACGGAGAGTGGTCGAACGAGCACGTGCTGACGCCCGCCGAGAAACGCACCATCGCGGAATGGGTGGAATCCGGCGCGGCGCGCGGCAACCCGGCGGATGCGCCGGAGCCCCTGGAGTTCATCGACGGCTGGAATATCGGCGTGCCCGATCTTGTGCTGGAACTGCCGGAGGCGTTCCCTATACCGGAAGAAGGGACGATCGACTACCAGTACGTCGTCATTCCCACCGGCTTCAAAGAGGACAAGTGGGTCATGGCGGCCGAAGTCCGTCCGGACAACCGCGAGGTCGTGCATCACGTCCTCGCCTACGTCCGCCCGAAGGGATCGGCGTGGCTGGAGGGCGCCGAGCCCGGCAAGATCTTCGTTCCGAAAGCCCTGAACAAGAAGCAACGGCAGCGGTCGCGGAACGAGCGTCGTGAGATTCTGACTGGCTTCGCCCCGGGGAAGGAGCCAGCGGTCTGGAGTCAAGGCAACTACGGGAAGCTGATTCCGGCCGGCGCCGACATCGTCCTCCAACTGCACTACACGCCGAACGGGAAGGCCGGCACCGATCGCAGTCGCGTCGGCTTGCGATTCCTGGACCAGCCCCCGGCCAAGCGCGTGGTGACGATGACGGCGAGCAACGGGAAGTTCGTTATCCCGCCCGGCGCGCCTGCGCACGCGGTGGAATCGAGCTGGGTCCTGAACCGCGAGGTAGAGCTTGTCAGCCTCCTGCCTCACATGCATCTTCGCGGCAAGGACTTCCAGTTCGACGTCAGGTATCCGGACGGGAGGCGAGAAGTCCTGCTCAAGGTGCCGAGCTACGACTTCGACTGGCAGTTCTACTACTACCTCAAGGAACCGAAGATTCTCCCCGAGGGCGCGACGATCGAATGCCTGGCGCACTTCGACAACTCGCCCAACAACCCGGACAACCCGGACCCGAACGTGGAGGTCCGTTGGGGCGACCAGAGCTGGGAAGAGATGATGGTCGGATTCTTCGAGATCGCGTTCGACGCCAAGGCGGACTCCAAGCCGTTCATCACGCAGAAGAGGGTCCGTTCCGCGAGCGGCGACTGAAGCGGCCCTGGTTCGGGTCCGCTTGACAGCGCGGCGAGCGAGGCATGCAGCGTTCCGGACTGGCGACGCTCCTGGCGCCCGTCTTGGGCGTGCTGGCCTGCGGGGCCTGGCATGCGTCCGCCCACGAGGCCGTGACCACCGAGCTGACCTGGACTCGCAACGTCTCCCGCATCTTCTACAACCGGTGCGCCGGCTGCCACCGCGAGGGCGGTTCGGCGCCGATGCCGCTGACCACGTACGAAGAGGTGCGGCCGTGGGCGTCGGCGATCAAGCACGAAGTCCTCACCCGCCGGATGCCTCCGTGGGGTGCCGTCAAGGGGTTCGGTACGTTTCGGAACGATCCGAGCCTGTCGCTTCCGGAGATCGCGGTGATCTCGAGCTGGGTCGAGGGTGGCGCGCCAGAAGGGGATGCGATCTATTTCGAGCCATTCCATGTCCACGAGGGCTCCGAGCCGGCGGCGGAAACGGGTGGCGGGCGGATCGCCGTGCGAGGCACCGTCCGCCTGGACCGGTCCATCATCGCGACGGGAGTCACGCCGCTGGGCGATGTCGAGCCTCCCTGGTTGCAGCTGACCGCGCATCTGCCGGACGGCGCGGTCGAGCACCTGCTCTGGCTGCGAGGGGGCCCTCCTGCCGTCCCGAGGGACTACTGGTTCTTGCGCCGCATAACGCTGCCGGTGGGAACTCGTCTGCTGTGCGAGCCTGAATCTGCCTCGGTTGAACTGCGCTTCGTGGAAAGTCCCGGGCGACCGGGGAGCTAGCGCAGGCTGGCGGGGCGCCCTAGCCTCGCTCCACTGGCATGCTGGCGGTCCTCCAGGCCTTCCAGCCTCCGGCCAGGGAGTAGACATTCCGGTAGCCCATCTTCTGCAGCGCGTCGGCAGCTAGCGCCGAGCGGTATCCGCCACCGCAGTACAGCACCAGCTTGGTGTCCACATCTGGAACCCTGGCTTCGATATCTCGTTCGATGATCCCCTTACCGAGATGCGAGGCGCCTGCCGCGTGCGCTGCGTTCCATTCGGACTCCTCTCGGGTGTCCACCAGTTCGAACGCCACGCCCTCCGCCAGGTCCGAGCGGACGGCCTCGACAGTGGTTTCCCGGATGCGCGACTTCGCGTCCGCGACGACCGCGAGGAACCTCTTCGAATGCTTCATGCGGCTTCGAGCCGGCCCCGATGGGAGACGGGCAGGTTAGAACTCGTACTTGACCTGAAGCTTGGCTTCGACTTCCGCGATCGGCACCATTTCGATCGCATCCCACGGGCAACCGTCCAGGAACGTCCCGTCAGGCCCTTTCGAGACGCACTGCTTGCAGCCAATGCAGGTCTGCCCGTCGACCTCGATGCGGCCGAACGGAGGATGGTCCTCGTCGTCGATCCAGTACATGCATTCGTCGACCGGGCAGTAGTTGATGCAGACCGGCGAGCCGGCGCAGCCGGTGCAGTTCTCGTTCGTGACCGCAAGCAGCGCAGGCTTCTTCTTGCGGTTCCCGGTCATGGTCCCCTCCGACCAGGGCCATTCCTTTTCATGGGGGGCCGACAAGGGCGTCAGGGCGGCGATCCGCGCCGCCTCCTCGCGAGCCTTTCGCTTGCGCTCCTCCGCGGCCGCCTTCCGGCGCGCCGCAGCTTCGCCCCCCGCTCCGGCTGCCGCCCTCGCGGGCCGTTCGCGACGCGCGGCGGGGGGGCTCGGGTTCCGGGGTGTCTGCTCTTCCATGCTGGTGTCCGCGAGGAGGTCTGAACTAGTCAATATAGCAATGCCGGCGATCCCGTGGCCGCATTCGCCTCTCCGAGCCCGCCGGTGCCCCGCAGACCGGTACAAGGACGAAGGGCGTGCAAGAATCGCGCCAGCGCCGGATGGCTCTGCGGGAATTTCCCCGGCTCGCTGCGGGAAGTGCACGTGCGCCACACTGGAACGTCGGCAGCCCCTTAGTGAGACCGCGCTTCGAAATCGTCGCCGAGTGCCCGCGAACCCGTGCTCGCGCCGGGATCCTCCATACCGGGCACGGTGCGGTCGAGACGCCTGCCTTCATGCCAGTCGGCACGCAGGCGACTGTCAAGGGGCTGACGCCCCGGCAACTCGCCGAGGACCTCAATGTCAGCATGCTGCTGGCGAACACGTATCACCTCTGGATGCGCCCCGGCGAGGGGACCGTGCGCGACTGCGGCGGCCTGCACGCCTTCATGAAGTGGCCCCGTGCCATTCTCACGGACTCGGGCGGATACCAGGTCTTCAGCCTGGCCGCCCTTCGGCGGATCAGCGAGGACGGAGTCGAGTTCCGGTCCCACCTCGACGGCTCGAGGCGATTCCTCACCCCCGAATCCGCCGTGGACATCCAACGTGCTCTCGGCAGCGACGTGATGATGGTCCTGGACGACTGCACCGCGTACCCGGTTAGCGAAGGGGAGGCGCTGAAATCCATGCAACGCACGATTCGCTGGGCGGCGCGCTCGTTCGATCGCTGGCGGACCGTCGATCCGGACGCCAGCGCGATGCTCTTCCCGATCGTGCAGGGATCGATGTACAAGGGGCTGCGGCGCGAATGCGCGCAGCGCCTCGCGGACATCGACGCGCCGGGATACGCGGTCGGCGGTCTGTCGGTGGGCGAGCCCCGTCCGCTCAGCTACGAGATGACGGCTGCCTGCGAGGAGGTCCTGCCCCGGGCGAAGCCGCGCTATGCCATGGGCGTCGGCATGCCGCACGAGATCGGAGAGTACGTCGCGCTGGGCATCGACTTGATGGACTGCGTGCTCCCGACGCGCAACGCCCGCAACGGGTGCCTGTTCACCCGCAGCGGCAGGATCATGATCAAGAACGCCTCGCACGCCCGGGAGCATGGACCCATCGATGCCGACTGCCTTTGCTACGCCTGCCGGAACTTCTCGCGGTCGTACCTGCGTCACCTGTTCCTTGCCAAGGAGATGCTCTTCGGCACGCTGGCCACGATCCACAATCTCTGGCTGTACCTTGACAGGATGCGCGAAATCCGCAATGCTATTGTTTCAGGGGACCTGCCGGAATTCCTCCGCAAGATGTCTGCGGAAAGGGCTGACAGCGGATAATTACGCCGTCCTCTCCGTGGCTGCAATCTTGGTCCCGGAGGACCGTTTTCCGCTATAGTGGCAGTAGCCGCGTGCTGCGCGCGGCGGTTCCCGCCCGCTCCCAGTGATCGCCGTGCATCTGTCCACCGTGGAAGCGCTCGCTCTGTGGCTGCCAGCCCCGGCGTTCCTGCTGCAGCAGTCGAGCTGGCGGGCATTTCTGCCGCTGCTGCTGATCTTCGGCATCTTTTTCTTGCTGGTCATCCTCCCGGCCAGGAAGCGCCAGAAGAAACTGGAACAGATGATCGCCAATCTTTCTTCCGGCGACCGCGTCGTCACCAACGGCGGCCTGACCGGCACTGTCGTCGGACTTGCCGAAGGCAGGGTGACGCTGCGCGTTCCCCCCGACGGCGTCAAGCTGGAATTCGCCAGGAACGCCGTGGTCGGGATGGCCGAGAAGCCCGGTAGCTAGCGGCTGACGGAACGGGTATTCGAAATGAGAAGCCGGTTCGGACTGAAGATCCTGCTCGTGCTGGCTGTGTTCGCGCTGTGCTTCTGGCGTGTCTTCGGGCTGTCGCCCGCATGGGACGCCGTCAAGCAGAACCTGGCCGACAATATCAACCTGGGACTGGACCTCAAGGGCGGCACGCACTTGATCCTCCAGGTTCAGGTCCAGGACGCTCTCAAGTCCGAGGCGGACCAGACCATCGACCGCATCCGGATCCGCCTGCGGCAGGCCGGGATCAGCTACACGGAAATCCGGCGCACCGACCCGGGGACCATCGAGGAGGCGGACAGCATCCAGATCCTGCTGGAAGGCACGCCGACCGACCGCGTCGGCGACGTGAGAACCATCCTCGACGAGGAGGCGTTCAGCTGGCTGCCGGCATCGACCGGAGGCAGTTCGTTCGCCCTGAACCTGCGGCCCAGCGAGCTGCTGCGGCTGAAGGCGGACACGTTGCAGCAGTCGATGACCACGATCGAGAATCGCATCAACGGCCTCGGCCTGACCGAACCGGTCATCCAGCAGCACGGGCGCGCCGAAGCGGAGCACGAGATCCTGGTCCAGCTTCCCGGCGTCAGCGACCCGGCCCGGGTGATGAACCTGCTGCAGATGTCAGCTCAGCTGGAGATCAAGCTTGTCATTGGCGGGCCCTACCCGTCTCCCGAGCAGGCCCGCTCCCAGAACAATGGCATCCTGCCGGCAAACAGCGAGCTGGCGCACTACGCCGAGCGGGGGCAGAACGAGTGGTACCTGCTGGAGCGCAATCCGGTCGTTACCGGCCGGGACCTGCGCGCCGCGACGGCCGGTCGCGACACCCAGAATCCCGGTGCTTGGCAGGTGGCGTTCAGCCTCTCCCGCCAAGCGGGTCAGCGGTTCGGGATCTTCACGGCCGCAAACATCAACCGCAACCTCTCCGTGGTTCTCGACCGGCGCGTCCAGAGCGTGGCCTCGATCGAGTCCCGCATCGAATCGGAGGGCGTGATCAACAACATCGACTCGCAGACTGAAGCGCTCGACCTCGCGCTGGTCCTGCGAGCCGGCGCGCTGCCGGCTTCCGTCGTGTACCTCGAGGAGCGTACAGTCGGCGCGTCTCTCGGCGCCGACTCGATTCGCCAGGGCGTCCGCAGCGCGATCTACGGCGTGACCCTCATCGTCGTGCTGATGCTCGTCTACTACAGGTCGGCGGGCATCAACGCCAACGTGGCCCTGTTTCTCAACCTGCTCATCCTGCTGGCGGTGCTCAGCACGTTCGGATTCACGCTCACCCTGCCCGGCATCGCCGGCATCATTCTCACGATCGGCATGGCGGTTGACGCCAACGTGCTGATCTTCGAGCGCATCCGCGAGGAGCTCAGGGAAGGCAAGGCGGCCGTGGCCGCGCTCAACGCCGGTTTCGGCAAGGCGTTCCTGACGATCATCGACACGAACCTCACCACGATCATCGCGGCGGCGTTCCTGTTCCTGTTCGGACGCGGGCCGGTCCGAGGTTTCGCCGTCACGCTTGCCATCGGCCTACTGGCCAACCTGTTCACGTCGGTGTTCGTATCGCGGTTGATCTTCGACCTCACCACGTGGCGCAAGCAGCAGCTGAAGGAGCTCAGTATCTAGGGAGCCCGGGAAACTTCGGAGCGCCATGCGGTGTCTAGGGCAACCGAAGCGGATAGCGGCGCGGCAAACGAGTCATGCAACTGATCGGCAAGACCAACATCGATTTCGTGGGGCGCCGCCATGCCTTCCTGCTGCTTTCGGCCTTGCTGCTGGTCGCGGGAGCGGTCGCCGCCATTCTCAACGGCGGCCTGCGGTTCGGCATCGATTTCAAGGGCGGGACCCTTGTCTACGTCAAGTTCCAGGAGGAACCGGACCTCGAGAGAATTCGCAGTGTGCTGACAGGCAAGGGGCTCAGTGTCGCGACGCTCCAGCCGTTCGAGGACTCTCCCGACAGCCACGAGCTCAAGATCGAGCTCGACCTTGCGGGCGATGTCGTCGAGACCTCGGGCAAGGTCCAGGTTCTCGACACGCTCCGCGAGATCTATCCCATCGCGGACGGCAAGGTCGACCTGAACAATGCCGGGCCGGAGGAGCTGGCGCAGAGCCTCATGTCCAACTCCTCGCTACGGGATGCCGGGCACAGCAGCCAGGACCTGCAGGCCGCCGCCGCGTCCATCGTCTCGTGGCGGGACCAGGCGCCGCGGTCTGGGCTGGTCCGCGATGCGTCGGAACTGGCGAGCGTGCCGGGCCTGGCGCCGAGCGTGGCCGACGCCGCCGCCGAGGAAGTCGAGATGGGAGCCTTCCACATCAGCGGCGTGGAGGTCGTGGGACCCAAGATCGGGTCCGAATTGCAGTGGCAGGCCATCAAGGCGACGCTGTTCGCCCTGGCAGGTATGCTAGTCTACATTGCGTTTCGGTTCGAGTGGATTTACGGCGTCGCCGCCGTGATCGCAGTCTTCCATGACGTTTTTATTACGATCGGATTTTTCTCGCTTTTCGGGCGCGAAATCGAGTTGACAGTGGTGGCCGCGTTGTTAACACTGGTGGGCTACTCGATGAACGACACAATCGTTATTTTCGACCGCGTGCGGGAAAACCGCAGGGTTACGAGGCGATCCAGCTTGACGGAATTGCTGAATCTCAGCATTAACCAGACGCTCAGTCGCACGGTGCTCACTTCGGGGTTGACTCTCATCGCCGTGGTGTGCTTGTTTATTTTTGGTGGAGAAGTTCTGCGAGGCTTTTCGTTCGCCCTTGTGGTCGGCGTGCTGGTCGGAACTTACTCCTCGATTTTTGTCGCCAGCCCGGTCCTGCTTTGGGGCCAAGAGCGCATGAGTTCCAGGGCATCGGGCCGAAGGCGGGCGAGACGAAACTGAATCCGGCACAATGCCTGGGAGGAGCTTGCAACGATGTTTGAAGACGCACTGATGACAAACAAGGGGACATCGAGCTGGGCGGTGATCATTTCCACCATCGGGCAGTGCTTGATTGTCGCCGTCCTGCTGCTGATCCCGCTGCTCAACTACTACGAGCTTCCGGCGACGGAATTCGTCAGCTTCCTGACGGCACCGCCGCCGCCTCCGCCGCCTCCGCCGCCTCCGGTCGAGGTCACGAAGATCGTACCGCGCGAGTTCGACACGGGCGCCCTGACGCAGCCAGTGGCGATTCCGGATGAGGTCGCGATTATCGAGGAGGATGTCGCGGCACCCAGCGCCGGCATCTCCGGCGTGGTCGGCGGCGTGCCGGGCGGCAGCATCGGCGGCGCGGTCGGCGGCGTGCTGGGGAGCATCATCTCGAGTGCACCGACCGTGGCCCCGCCTCCCCCGCCGCCGCCGCCGGTCAAGAAGAAGGCCCCGCCGAAGCGCATCCGCGTGGGCGGCAACGTTGCCAAGGCGCGGCTGATTCGGCAGGTCCGCCCCCAATATCCGCCGCTGGCACGCCAGGCCCGCATCCAGGGCACGGTGAAGCTGTCGGCTATCATTTCCAAGGACGGTTCGATCCAGAAGCTCGAGGTCATGTCCGGCCATCCGCTTCTGGTGCCCGCCGCCCTGGCTGCCGTGAAGCAGTGGCGCTACCGTCCGACGCTGCTGAACGGCGAGGCAGTCGAGGTCCTTACGAATATCGACGTGAACTTCACCCTGAGCGGCTGAGACCCACGTCCACGTTCTCCCCCAGCGGGAGTCGGGCGCCCAAGGTCGCCGACGAGTCGGCGCCCGGCAATCCCGGCACGAACACAACAGTTGGTCAACGGAATCCGTTGTTTCTTTAGGAGGAAAAAAGCAGATGCTTTCGCAATTCGCAACTACGGCGTTCCTGCTGCAGCAGGAAGTCGGATTCGACATGGTGTCGATGTGGAACCAGATGGGCTTCGCCGCCAAGAGCGTCGTCATCATCATGTTCCTGATGTCAGCCTGGTCCATCGGTGTGATGATTGACCGGGGCCTGGCCTACTATGCCGCCAAGAAGCAGTCCCGTGCATTCGCCCCCGCGATTGCCGGCGCGCTGCGCCAGGGCAAGCTGGACGAGGCGATCAAGCTCTCCGACCGCTACAAGAAGAGCCACCTAGCCAAGGTCGTTACGGCCGGCTTGGGCGAGTTCCAGTCGCATGACGCGGGCAGTGACGTCCCGGGCCGCACGATCGACGCGTCCAAGCGCGCGTTGGAGAGGGCCCAGGCCATTACCCACGCCGAGCTGAACCGCGGCCTCAGCGGGCTGGCGACGATCGGCTCCACGGCTCCGTTCGTGGGTCTGTTCGGCACGGTGGTCGGCATTATCAACGCGTTCCAGGGCATCTCGCAGGAACGCTCGACCGGTCTCGGCGCGGTTGCCGGCGGCATTTCCGAGGCGCTCGTCGCGACGGCGATCGGCCTCTTTGTCGCGCTCCCCGCGGTCTGGATGTTCAACTACTTCAACTCGAAGGTCGAGGGCTTCGACGTCGAGATGGAGAACGCGAGTTCCGAGCTGATCGACTACTTCCTGAAGAGGACTAGCTAAGGCTCCGGAATGCCAGCGGATCGACCGGCTGTAGTATCGTGTAGCGGCTGGCCGCCGGCGGGCAAAGCGTTCCCGCGGGCGGCGGCCGTTCGGAGGAAACGAGGTAACGAGCATGGCTGAAGAAGTAAAGGGTCTTAAGGAATTCCAGGAAGTCGAAGACGTCAGGAAGGGCACGCGCGGCGGCATGGCCGCGATCAACGAGATCAACGTCACGCCGATGGTCGACGTGATGCTGGTGCTGCTGATCATCTTCATGGTCATCACGCCGATGCTCAGCAAGGGCGTCAGCGTGGACCTGGTGCACACCCGCAACCCCGTGGCGATGGACGAGGCCGATGCGGAGGACGCGCTCGTAGTGGCTGTCACCCGCGACGGGCAGATCTTTCTGGGACGCACCAAGCTGAACGAGCCGGGCGATCTGACCCAGCTGATCAGCGACGTGGTCAGCAATCGGATCGACAAGACCGTGTATATCAAGTGCGATGCCCGCTCGCGCTACGAGCGAGTCGTCGAGGTCGTCAATGCGGTTCGGTCGGCGGGCGTGGACCAAGTAGGACTACTGACAGAGAAGGAAGACCAGAGAGGGGGTCGCGTCACCCTTTGAGGTGTCGCGGCTCCGGCGAATTCATCGCATCGAGGAGGGATACACATCATGGGCATGACAGTAGGAGGTTCGGACGGCCACGTCGTACCGTACATCAACATGACGCCGCTGATCGACGTGCTGCTGGTGCTGTTGATCATCTTCATGGTGATCACGCCGATCACCCCCAAGGGCCTGGAGGCGCTCGTGCCGCAGCCCAACGAGGACGAGCAGCAGCAGCAGACGGTGAATTCGCGAACCGTGGTCGTGTCGGTTGACGAGACCCGGAAGATCATGATCAACCGCGACGCGTCAAACCTTGAGATTCTCGGGGAAAACCTGCGGGAGATCTTCAAGACCAGGGCCGAACGCGTGATGTTCGTGCGCGGAGCGCCGACGCTGGACTACCGGGACGTGGCGGCCGTGATCGACATCGGCAAGGGAGCCGGCGTCGACAAGATCGGGCTTCTCACAGAGCAGATCCAGTAGGAACGGCGGCTGCGGGCTCTTCCCGCTCGCGGTCCAAGACCTTCCGGACAACGGAGCAACAGGATGAAGATTGACAAGAAAACGAAGGTGATCGCGGGGGCCGTGCTCGGCGCTTTACTACTCGTCGTGATCGGTACCGAGGGGACTGCGAGGCATTTCGTAGCACGCAGCTTTTGGGCTGACCCCGGCGGGTTTTTCGACGCCCTGAAGGCGCGCGGGGCGCTCAACAGAGGCGTGACACAGTTCTCGGCGGCCAATTACCAGGCCGCTGGCCGGAATTTCGAGGAGGCGGCGAACCTCGACCCCGAGCTGTCCGCTGCCCGCGTATACCTGGCCTACTCCACGATGATGCAGTACCAGCCGGGCTTCGACTACCCGGAGAACGTCGCCATCGCGGAGAAGGCGCTGGACGGGTTCAAGGGCGTACTCGAGGATGATCCAGAGAACTCGACCGCATTGCAGAGCATAGCCTCGCTCTACTTCCAGATGAAGAGAATGGAAGAATCGAAGGATTGGCACGAAAGGGTCCTGAAGGTGGTGCCGGACTACAAGGAGTCGTATTACACCATCGGCGTGATCTGCTGGACGCAGTCGTACGAGCCGCGACTCGGGTTCCGTGCCGAGGTCGGGATGAGTCAGGAGGATCCCGGGCCGATCCGGACCAGGGGCCGGCTCAGCCGCACCCAGCGCGAGGATCTCGCGACGGTGGCCGAAGATGTCGTTCCCCTTATCGATGAGGGCCTCCAGGCCCTTGAGAAGGCGATCGAGATCGACCCGGACTATGACGACGCCATGGCGTACGTGAACCTCCTTTACCGCGAGCGCGCCGATTTCGCCGAGACGAATGACGAGTACGACGGTTTCCTCGCCCAGGCGGACGAGTGGGTCCAGAGGGCTCTCGACACCCGCAAGCGCAAGGCCGAGGAGAGCACGATCGACATGATCACCACGGACGAGTAGCGTCTCGCTTCGAGCGGGTCTGTCCTATAATTCGGCCTGGGGCCTCAAGGGGCTCCGGGCCTTTTTCGTTTTTCGCGGGGAAGGACTCAGGACCCTGACCAGTCATGCCCGCCGCCAGCATGTCCGAGCAACTGCCGGCCGGGGTCGCCCGGCCGTTGCGGCAACGGTACGGCCAGCTCGAGCGGAAATTCCTCGAATACCGGTCGGCGCCGGACCCCGGGCTGCTCAGACGCGCCTTCTCGTTCGCGGCGGAGCACCACGAGGGACAGAAGCGCAAGACAGGGGAACCCTACCTGTCCCATCCGCTGGAAGTCGCGCACATGCTGGCCGACATGCGGCTGGACGAGTCGACTCTGGCTGGCGGGCTGCTGCACGATGTCGTCGAGGACACGGCGGCGACGCTCCCTACCCTCCGCCGTGAGTTTGGGGAGGAGGTCGCCCGGTGCGTTGACGGCGTGACCAAGATCGGCCGGCTGCGCTACCACTCCTCGGAGGCGCGCCAGGCTGAGACGTTCCGCAAGATGGTACTGGCGATGGTCCAGGACATCCGGGTGATCCTGATCAAGCTGGCTGACCGTGTCCACAACATGAGGACGCTGGGCGCGCTGGACGAGGGCCGCCAGCGACGGATCGCGCTCGAGACAAGGGAGATTTATGCGCCGGTGGCGCTGCGCCTCGGCATGGGCAAAGTACGCAGCGAGCTCGAGGATCTGGCGTTCTCCTATCTCGAGCCCGATGCCTATCGCACCATCATGGGACAGATCGAGTCCCGTCGGGAAGCGACCGAGGAGTTTCTCGCCGAGATTCAGCGCGTGCTGGACGGCAAGCTGGCCCAGGCCGGGATACCGTCGCGGATCGAGGGCCGGATCAAGCGTCCGTATTCCATCCATCAGAAGCTGGAGCGCCAGAAGGTGACCTTCGACATGGTCTTTGACCTGCTGGCGCTGCGAGTGATCACGAACACGAAAACGAACTGCTACGCCGCAATGGGAGTGATCCACGGGCAGTGGCATCCCGTTCCCGGGCGCATCAAGGACTTCGTGGCCATGCCGCGCCCCAACCTGTACCAGTCCCTTCACACATCCGTCGTCACCCAGGACGGGCAGCGTTTTGAAGTGCAGATCCGGACCGAGGAAATGCACCGGATGGCGGAAGAGGGGATCTGCGCGCACTGGAAGTACAAGGAGCGCCAGAGCGGTCCGGACGTGGCTGACGGGCAGATGGCGTGGCTTCGCCGTCTCGTGGAGTGGCAGCGCGAGATGAAGGATTCCACGGACTTCCTCTCCACTCTCAAGATCGACCTGTATCCGGAAGAGGTCTATGTCTTCACTCCCCGTGGGAAGGTGATCTCGCTGCCGCGCGACGCGACGCCCGTGGATTTCGCTTACGCGATCCATACCGAAGTGGGCCACAGGTGCAGCGGCGCCCGGGTGGACGGGCAGATCGCTCCGATCAAGCGTCCGCTGCAGAATGGGGAGATCGTCGAGGTCATCACGAAGGAAGGCGGGCGCCCGAGCCAGGACTGGCTTGCGTTCGTCAAGACCTCCCGAGCGCGCAACAAGATCAAGCAGTGGCTGAACGCCGAACGGCGCCGCCAGGCGATCGAGATCGGCCAGCGGCTTCTCGAGAAGGAGGCGCGGGCGGCCAAGCTTCCCCTGCGGTCGGTCTCTCCCGAGCGCATGGAGGAGGTGTGCCGCGAGTACGGGTGCTCCACCACGGACGACTTGCGGGCCCGCCTGGGCTTCGGACGCTACTCGGTACGCCAGGTCATCCGCAAACTGTTTCCCGAAGGTGCCGTGCCGGATCCGTCGAGCCTGCGGTCCCGGCCTCCGGTTCCGGATTCCGCCGAGCCAGACCGTCTGGCCGAAGCCGACGCGACACTTGAGGTGCACGGAATCGACGACGTGCTGATCTACCGCGCGAGGTGCTGCAATCCGATACCGGGCGAGGAGATCGTTGGATACGTGACCCGAGGCAAGGGCGTGGGCGTGCATTCCGTTTCGTGCAGCAACGTGCAGAACCTGATGTTCGAAGCCGAGCGCCGCATCGAAGTCCACTGGGCTCCGAAGGAGGGCTCGCGCTACCAGGCCCGTCTCACGGCCAACGTCGACGACCGGCGCGGCGTGCTGAAGGATCTGACCAGCATCGTCGCGAACGCCGGACTCAACATTGTCAAGATGGAGTCTCGGGGAAATCCAGCCAGCGACACGGCGGCGATCGACCTGGTGGTGGAGGTCGAGGACAAGTCGCAGCTCGAACGCGTTGCGGCGGCTCTGTCGAGAGTGGATGCGGTGCGGGAGGTTTCCCGCGCGAGTCGTCTCTAGACCCAGCTTGCGCCTTCCAGAGGCTGGAAGGGACCTGCCGCGGCAGAGCTTTCCGGAACTGCTGGGGGTCTGTTGTCGCTGACGGCGACGGAACTGCGGCTGCAGCGCACGGCAATGAAGCTGGGCGTCCGGCGACTGGCCGGCATGAGCTCGGGCGTTTCGCCGCCGGGTGCGGACCGTCGAGGCCTTGGCGGGTCCGCCGTGATGCGCTGCAGTCCATGACGTGTGCTCTCGACCGGTTGCTCAAGATGGGGCGCGGGCGGCTCCTCATAGTCGCGGCGCTGCTGGCGACAGCCATGGCCGTGACGGCTCAGAACAATCGGCTGAGAGACAACTTCGACGAGGACACAGGCTTATTCCGGCCGATCCCGCGGGCGGGGGCAGGCATCCGAATCGTCACCACCGACAGCGTGCCCGGGATGACCTGCAGTGCCGTCGCGGCAGACGACTCGCAGTTCCCGGTCATGGTGGTGCCGACCTCGGGATTGCGGGGAGAGAGGCTTCTTGCGGACAGGACGATTCGCGGGATGAAGACGATGCGGGAAGCGGCAGCGAAGAAGGGTGCGAACGCTATTGTGGGGCTCCGAACGGACGTGTATATGACGCGGGAAGAGAACCCGCTGGTGCTCCTGTACGGCACGCTTGCCCGCTGCGAGTGAAGATTTCCCTTGGACCGCTGTGGCCGCGTGCTCCGCGCCCGGACCGGACCGGGAGGAAGCGCCCGTCCGGCGATGTCAGGGGTGGTTTTCGGTATCCTTTCGTTTCCCGCACAGTCTCCTGTCTCAGGGAGGTTGATTCCCATGCCCGCTGCTCTCGCCGTCCTCGTCTTGCTGTTCGCTATCACGGCCGGTCCCGCCCTCGGACTTGACGTCTCCGACGTGTCAATGGCCGGGACGGAGACGATGGAAGACGACTTGCCCGCGATCGCGTCCGCTTCGGACGGATCGCTCTGGCTGGTGTGGCTGGCCTATGCCGATCGCAGGGACGAGATCGCCGTCCGGCAATGGAAGGACGGCCGCTGGGGAAACATGCGCTATGTGCCGAACACCAGCGGCGACGTCTGGCTCCCTCAGGCGGGCATCGACGCGGACGGGCGCCTGTGGGTGGCGTGGACGCAGATGCTGGACGGGAACTGGGACATGTACGCCCGCACGCTGGATCCGGCGTCCCAGGCGTGGGGCCCCATGGTCCGGCTCACCGACCACCCTCTGCCGGACATCAATCCCCGCATGGCTTCAGACGACGGCGGAAACCTGGCCCTCGTCTGGCAGGGTTTCCGGAACGGGTACTCGAATATCTATCTCAAGACGTACGCCGTCGACAGCGGCTGGTCCGACGACATCCAGGTCACCGGCCGCCCCGTGAATGACTGGGAGCCAGCGGTATCGTTCGACTCCGCCGGGACGGTCTGGGTGGCTTACGACAGCTACGTGAATGGCAACTACGACGTGTTCCTGACCGGCGTCCGCGACAGCAAGGTCGTTGAGCCCGAGACGGCCGTGGCTGCGACCGGGCGGTACGAGGCGAAGGCCACGGTGGCCGTCGACGGCTCCGATCGAGTGTGGGTGGCCTGGGAGGCCGGGGGAGCGAACTGGGGCAAGGACACTGGGTACAACATCCGGCCGCGGCAGCCGGGGGTCGTGATCGGAGCGAACCGCGAGGTCCGGGTCGCGGTCTTGGCGAACGGACGCCTCCTCTCGCCGGCCCGTCCGCTCCAGGATGCTTTCTCCAGCGGGGCGGGCACGCCCAAGTGGACCTACCAGCCGCACGTCTTCGCAGACGCAGGAGGGAACGTGCTTGTGGCTGCGAAACGACTGATCCGCCACAGTGCGGAGGGCACAGGGACACGGGGCTACTGGGAGTACTGGCTCTCGCGGCAAAGCGGCGATTCATGGACCGAGGCGGAGCCTCTTCCGCACAGCTTCGGGCGGTCCAGCACGCGCATCAGCCTGGCGAGAACACCGGATGGCAGCTCCTGGCTTGCATGGCCGACGGACAACCGCACGACGGCCTACGCGCACAGGCCCATCCGCGGCGAGGCTTGGGTGGGCAGGCTGGAGGCGTCCGGTGCTGCCCAGGAACCGCTCCTCGAGCCGCTTGAGCCCGAGGAGGTCGAGATCAAGCCCTGGCACCCGGACGAGTCCGCCGACCTGGCTGCGATGCGCGGGTATCGAACGACAGTGCAGGGGCGCCCGGTGCAGATCGTGCGCGGAGACTTCCACCGTCACACTGAGCTGAGCTGGGACGGCGGCGGGGGCAACGACGGCAACCTGCAGGAATTCTATCGGTACATGATCGATGCCGCGGCAATGGATTTCGGGGCGTCGACCGATCACCAGGGAGGCGCGTATCCGTACTGGTGGTGGTACTCGCAGAAGATGACCGACATGCATCACCTTCCGGGGAAATACACCAGCATTTTCGGCTACGAGCGGAGCGTCACCCAGCCAAACGGTCACCGCAACCTGTTCTTTGCCGATCGAAGTGGCGAGGTCACCCCGTTCTTCATGGGAGACTCGCGAGGCTACGCGCTCGCGTCGAATCCCAGAGGCGACATTCCGCCCGTCGGCACGGGAGACGTTGTCCGGGACGATACCAAGCACCTCTACGAGGCGGTGCGTCGGATGGGTGGAATTGCGATCTCGCACACTTCCGGGACCAGAATGGGCACTGACTGGAGGGACAACGACCCGGAGATCGAGCCGGTCGTAGAGATCATGCAGGGCGCGCGGACGAATTACGAGTATGTCGGCGCGCCCCTGTCCGCCAAGAGCGGCGAGCCGGCCGACGCTCCGGGGGGCTACGAACCGATCGGCATGGTGCGCAACGCATGGAACAAGGGCTACAGGCTCGGGATCACGGTCAGTTCCGACCATGGCTCGACGCACTACTCCTACACGATGGTCTACACGGATCGCGTCACCCGGGAAGGCATCCTCGATGCGATCCGGCGGCGTCACACCTACGGAGCGACTGACAACATCCTGCTGGACGTGCGCATGGGCGAGCACTTCATGGGCGACGAATTCCGCGCGAGCGTACCGCTGCCGATGACAATCAGGGTCCGGGGCACGAACGAGATCGCCCGCGTCAACATACTCCGTGGCGAGCAGCTACTCCACTCCCACGAACCCGAGGGACAGGAAGCGGAATTCGAGTACCTGGACAAGGACGCGACATCAGGCATGGGCACGCAGTACTACTACGTGCGGGTCGAGCAGGCCGACGGCAACGTGGCCTGGGGCAGCCCGTTTTGGGTGAATTTCTGAACGCAATCCGAGCTGCGGGCCCGGCGGAGTGCTTGGCTCAGAGCGGCAGTCCGCCCAAGCGGGCTCGTGACTTGGTGCCTGGCCGACTGGCTACGCCGCACCTGACAAATAGCCCGCGGAGCGCTGATCGGCAGGCTGGCATTCGTGAGTCTTGGAGGCGCGGCTCACTCGCAGACCTCGATTACCCTCTTTCCTGCAATGAAGGTGGCTTGGGCATTTCGTTCCAAGTTCGGCCCTCAAGCTCGCGACCCGCCTTTTTCTTGTTCTTTCCGCCCCATTGCTTGAAAAAGAATGGCACATTGGCGCGACGGCACTGGTCCCGGAGGTCGACTACCCATTTCGAATCGACGGGCCTTGCCCGAGGGCCGGATTCTCCGCCAACAATCACCCAGTCGATTCCGCTTAGGTCAAGGTCGAGCAGCGGCCCCAGAAGCGGTTCCAGCGAAAGGAACTTCAGGCCCGCGCCTGAATGGCGGAGGCATTCGATCCGCCAGCAATAGCGATCCGACTCGACGCTCACGCCCATCCAGATGTTCGGTGCCCATTCCAATTGGTCGCACAGCAGTGCAAGGCGTTCGGCACGTTTCGTTAGTACCTGGAACCGATGCCAATGGGCTCGCCGCATCGTGTCGAAGACTCGCCGAATGTAGTCGAGAGGCACAGCGTCGTGGAACAGGTCGCTCATCGAGTTGACAAATATGGTCTGCGGCCTCTTCCAGTGCAGCGGAACATCGAGCATTTGAGGTTGCAATGTTGGGACAAATCCATTTGCGTAGTTCGGCTGACCCATTGCGCGAAGGCGCTCGGCCATCGTTTTCGCATAGCAGTGCTTGCATCCCGGGCTGATCAACGTACAACCAGTAACGGGATTCCAAGTGGATTCGGTCCACTCGATGCTGGACGCCCTTGCCATCAGTGCAAGTCCCTGAGCAAGTGTTTCGCAATGTCGAGCCCGATTTGCTGTTCGCGCTCGTTACCAATTGCGAAACAAAGGAGATAAAGCGGGTTATTGGCCGAATTTCGGAGGACCCCTGGTTGCTTGATCACGGCGGTAAACACGCCCTTCAGCCGTTTGACGCCAATTCCCAGAGGGAAGAGTAGCCATAGGTCGATCGCTCTGGTTGCAGCGATGGCCTCAATCGTCTCCCATTCGACTTGCATGCCAAAGGGGCCGAGGAACAATACCGCTCGGTGCCGCCTCCAGCCTCTGCCGCACATTTCTCGGATCTCATTGTTCGCATCACCCTGACGGATCAGGATTCCCTCGGCACGATGGGGGGCTCGGTCCAAAGTTTGCCGAGCGCTGCGCATCTCGTTCGATGAAGATGCAGCCGTCAAACGGTGGCTCTGTTTCCAGCGCTGTTCTTGCCGAGCCCTCAAGCAGATCTTGCGGCTCATCCTCTGCCAGCAATGGGAAGAGCAGACTCGGCTCGGCGGGACCGTCTCGACGCGCGTTTCTGTAGCCGGTGCCTGCGAACGCGTCGATGTATCCCTTCGTGAATTCCTTATCTCAGAGTGCAGTCGTGTAGGCCTTGAGAAATCCACGAAGCACCTCCAGCTTGGCCGAAGTCCAGTCCCCGCCGAAGGCATGACCCCTGGCCGCATCGGCACGATCAATCACAACGGCTTTCTCTCAAGGCCGGCTCAGGTTACTCGGCCCCCTGCGCGGAACGCGCGCATCGCAATGGCACTGTCGCTTCCGTTCTTGGGTCTCTCCACTGAGAGTTGGGCGTTCGGTTCCCCTTCATCTTTCGAGGCACTCCCGAGAGATCTTGAGTCGAACATCGCTCAGAGCGGCAATTCCTACAAGGGCTTCCGCCACGGCGATTGTCTGTTCACTATATGACGAAAATTATAAAATTAAATAACGAACAGATCAACTCTTGAATTCAGCCGATCACGGATTCGAAATCCCGGTGGTGTTTCAAGCGATGGGAAGGCTCGATCCGATCTCGAACCTGCCAATATGGCTTCTGTCTCTCTTATGGGCTAGGTGTTGATCGATCCCCCGTCCACGGCGATCGTCTGGCCCGTCACGAAGTCGCTATCCGCGGACGCGAGGAACAGGACCGCGCCAATCAGGTCTTCCGGCTGGCCGTGCCGCCTTAGAGCCCGGCTCGCCAGCACTTTGTCTGCCGACATTTCGAGATGCGGCTCATTCTCCAAGATGCTGTCACTGAGTGTCAGGCCCGGCGCCAGCGTGTTCACGCAAATACCGTGCTCGCCGAGTTCCCGCGAGAGGGCCCTCGTCAGGGACACGATGGCCCCCTTGGACGCGATGTAGTGAGCCATGCCGGTTGGTTGGCCCTTGTATGCCGTGCCCGAAGACACGTTAATGATCTTGCCTTTGCCTTGCCGGACCATCGCTGGTGCCACGTGCTTGGCCATGAGGAAGCTGCCCCGCACGTTCACCGCCATGACGCGATCCCAGAGATCAACCTCGATGTCCTGGAATCCCGCTAGAGGCAGGGACGCGAACAGCGCAGCGTTGTTAATGAGGATATCGATGCGCCCGTAGCTGGAGAGGACAGTCGTGACCAGACGCTTGACCGCTGCCTCGTCGCTGACATCCGTCGGAATCTCGCAGCAGCTTCCGCTGCCGTCCCGGATCGAGGCGGTGATCGCTCCGCCATCCGCGATGTCTGCGATGACTGCGACTGCGCCTTCCCGCGCCAGTGCCTTCGCGTAGGCGGCCCCGAGCCCCTTCGCGCCACCCGTAATGATGGCTACCTTGTTTTCCAGCCGCCTCGCGCCCATCGCCTGCCGTTCCGTCCAACCCGGCTGCGGTTTGCGACCGGAAATCCGAGTTTACCGGAAGGGGGCTTCCATCGTTGGCCATCACGGCTGGCCGGCTCTCGGCGATACTGGGTCAAGCGTGGTGTTCCGCCTCGGCATCTTGATCGTGCTGTGCCTCTCCGGATGCTCCCAATCTCCCAACGACGCCTTTCATGGGCTCCTCGACGAGTATTTCGAGGACTATCTCCGCGAGAATCCCGAGGAGGCGACCTCCCTGGGCCGCACCGACCACAACATGCGCTGGCGCGACTGGTCGGGCTCCGCTCTCGAGGCGTGGGAGACCCGCGTCCAGAGCTACCTGGCACGGATCGGGGAATTCGAAGCGGCTGACCTGGGCACCCAGGACCGCATCAGCCTGCGACTGATCCGGCATCAGCTCGAGAGGGAGCTGGAAAGCCTGCCCTTTCAGGCTCGCCTGATCCGCGTCAACCAGCTGTTCGGATTGCACACGACGATTCTGCTGACCATGCGAGAGATGCCCGCCCTGACGGAGTTGGATTACGAAAACATGGTCGCCCGGCTCGCCGCCGTACCCGCGTACGTCGACCAGAACATCGAAACGCTGCGCGACGCAATCGGCGAGGGCATCATGCAGCCGAGGCTCGTCGTTGACACCATCGTTGCGCAGCTGGAGGTCCAGGCGGCGCCTGGCCCGCACGAGTCACCCCTCCTCGACGCTTTCCGCAACTTTCCCGAGGGAATTCCGGAGTCTCGGCGCGAAGAGCTCGCTTCCCGGGCGGAAAGGGCATACCAGGAGGCGTTCCAGCCCGCGTGGGCCAAGCTGGCGTCTTTCCTTGCCGAGGAGTATGCGCCGGGGGCCCGCTCCACGCTTGCCGTCACAGGGCTGCCGGGCGGTGACGCGATCTACGATTTCTTCATCCGGTTCCACACGACTTTGGAACTCACCGCTGGCGAGATCCACGAAATCGGCAGACGCGAGGTCGACCGAATCGACCGGGAAATGGAGACTGTCGCCCGGGAGGCCGGGTTCCAGGGGACTTCCAGGGAGTACGAGCGCCACCTGCTCACGGATCCGAGCTACCTGTTCACAAGCAAGGAGCAGATGCTCGCCTACCATCGCGACATCGCGATGCGTGTCTCGCCGGGTCTGGCGCGACTGTTCCGAAGGCTCCCGCGCCACCGTGTCGGCATCAGGGCAATCCCCCCAGACCGGGAAGCGGCTTCGGCATCCAACTACAACGCGCCGGCGGCGGACGGATCGCGGCCCGGCTGGTTCAATCTCAAGGCTTACCGGCCGGAGAAGCAGTCCAGGTTCGACAAGCCTGCGCTGGTGCTGCATGAAACCAATCCCGGCCACCACTTGCAGATCGCCATGCAGCTGGAGCTGGAGGGCCTGCCGGAATTCCGCAAGATCTTTCACACGACGTCATACGTCGAAGGCTGGGCCTTGTACGCCGAGACTCTGGGCGGGGAGCTGGGGGTCTACGACGACCCGCCCAGCCGCTTCGGCGCCTTGGAAAGCGAGCGGTTCCGGGCGCGCCGGCTCGTCGTTGACACCGGCCTGCATTCGATGGGGTGGACGCGGGAGCAGGCGATCGACTACCTCGGTGACGAGAGCGAGGTCGATCGCTACATCGCCTGGCCGGGGCAGGCGCTCGCCTACAAGATGGGCCAGCTGAAGATCATCGAACTCAAGGCCGCTGCTCAGGATGCCTACGGTGCATCGTTCGACGTCCGCGATTTTCACGAGGCGGTACTGCAGAACGGCCCGCTTCCTTTGGACATGCTGGAGGAGCAGGTCGGCGAGTACATCGCCCAGGCGAGGTCCCGAACGAATGGCGGCGGATCCGAGTAGCCCTCGAGCAGGCTCCGAGCGAAATCCGTGCCAGAATGATTAGGGCTCGGGAAGCCGGGCTCTGGCGCATGCAACAGGCAGCCGATCCGCTGGACGTCCTGTCCGGGCAGGACTCCACGCAGGCGGGGAACTACTTCGTTTCCAACTATCCGCCGTTCTCGGTCTGGCAGAGCGACGAGACCGGAACTGCCGTCGAACGCCTCGGCCGGCCAGGGAATTGCGACACTCCCCTGGGCCTTTACATACACCTTCCGTTCTGCAGAAAACGCTGCGATTTCTGCTACTTCCGTGTTTATACGGACAAGAACCACGAGGAGATCGAGGCGTATCTGCGGGCCGTGCTCCGCGAGGCGTCGCTTCTCGCTCGTCAGCCGTTCCTGCAGGGGCGCAAGCTCGATTTCATCTACTTCGGCGGGGGCACGCCGTCCTATCTCTCCGGAAGGCAGCTCACCATGCTCGTCGACGGCTTGCAGGCCGTGCTGCCCTGGGCCGCCCCCAGCGAGATCGCCTTCGAGTGCGAGCCCGGGACGCTGACCGAGCGCAAGCTCGCAACGATTCGAGGCTTCGGCGTGAACAGGCTCAGCCTCGGCGTTGAGAACTTCGACGACGAGATCCTGAAGACCAACAACAGGGCGCACCGCTCGAAGGAGATCTACCGCGTTTGGGAATGGCTCCATCGGACCGGCTTCGAACAGGTCAACCTGGACTTGATCGCCGGGATGGTCGGCGAGACGGACGCGAAGTGGACCCGCTCGGTTGACGAGACGGTGCGCCTGGCACCGGACGCCGTGACCGTCTACCAGATGGAGATTCCGTTCAACACGACGATCTACAAGGGCATGCGGGACTCTGGCGCGTCGTTTGCTCCGGTTGCGGACTGGCCGACCAAGCGACGCTGGACGCGGGAGGCGTTCGATGCCCTGGAGGCAAGCGGATATACCGTCGGCAGTGCCTACACCGCGGTGAAGGACACATCTCGCATCCGCTTCGTCTACCGTGACCAGCTGTGGGACGGTGCGGACATGCTGGCGCTCGGTGTCTCCGCGTTCGGCTACCTGGATGGTGTCCACTACCAGAACGAGCCACACATGCAGCCGTACATGGAGAGCCTGACGGAGGGTGCTCTGCCGGTCTCGCGGGCGCTGCCGATCAGCGCCCAGGAGGCGATGATCCGCCAGTTCGTCCTCAAGATGAAGCTGGGGCACCTCGAGACCAGGCCCTTCCGTGACAGGTTCGGCGTGGACGTGACTGAGCGGTGGGGGCGGGAGCTGTCGCTGTTTCGTGACCACGGCCTGCTCTCCTTTGACCGCGAACGGATTGAATTGACGCGTGACGGGCTGCTGCAGGTCGACCGCATGCTCCATGCGTTCTTCCTGCCCGAGCACACGAACATTCGCTATGCGTGAAAACGGCGCGGGAGCCTCCGGGGTGGCGAGCAGCGGAATTCCGGACGGGGACCTGGATGTCCTGATCTTGGGCGGCGGCCCGGCCGGATCGACTGCCGCCACGGTGCTGGCATCGAAGGGCTGGCGTGTCCTCGTTGTGGAGCGGGAGCGCTTTCCGCGCTACAAGGTTGGAGAGTCCCTCCTGCCGTACTGCTACTTCCCGCTGGAACGGATCGGAATGATCGAGAAGCTGAAGGCCTCCAGCTTCGTGAAGAAGTACAGCGTGCAGTTCGCGTCGAGGGACGGCCGGGTGTCGGCGCCGTTCTACTTCTTCCAGCACCTGGACCATCCGGCTGCCCAGACCTGGCAGGTCGTTCGGAGTGAGTTCGACGCCATGATGCTCGACCATGCCGTCGAGCGGGGTGCGCGGGTGATGATGGGAGCCCAGGCCAAGCGGCTGTTGATGCACGGGGACCGCTGCGAGGGCCTCCTCGTCGAGCGGGACGGCGAGGTCTTTCCGCTCCGGGCGCCCGTCACCGTCGATTGCGGCGGCCGGCACGGATTCGCTGCCACGCAGTTGGGTTGGATCATTCCCGACCCTCGCCTCAACAAGGTCGCCATCTGGACCTACTATCGCGGCGCTAAGCGCGATCAGGGCTACGACGAGGGAGCCACCACGGTGGCGTACCTGCCCGGCAAGGGATGGTTCTGGTACATTCCGCTGCCGGACGACATGGTCAGCGTGGGCGTTGTTGCCGAGCGCGACTACCTCTACCGAGAAGGCAAGGACCTGGAGGCGGTCTTCGAACGCGAGACCGGCGCGAATCGCTGGATTGCCGAGCACCTGCAGCCGGGAACGCGGTGCGCCCCGGTTCGCGTGACCGCAGAGTATTCATACCGGTCGCGATATTGCGCGGCCGATGGCTTGGTGCTCGCTGGTGATGCCTTCACGTTTCTCGATCCCGTATTCTCGTCCGGCGTGCTGCTGGCGCTGCTCGGGGGCGAACGCGCCGCGGAAGCCGTCGACGCCGCCCTCCATGCCGGCGACCTGACGGCAGCCCGGTTCTCGGCATACGGCGCGAGCCTGCGAGAGGGAATCGAGGCGATGCGCAAGCTGGTCTACGCGTTCTACGAGGAAGCGTTCAGCTTCGGGACGCTGCTGAAGCGGCATCCGCAGTTGCGGGGCGATCTCACGGACTGCCTGATCGGAAATCTGTCCAGGGACTTTGGCCCCCTGTTCTCGGCCGTCGAGGAGTTCGCGCACGTGCCCGAGCCGCTGCGTTACGGCGGTGTGCCTTCGGACTGCCTCGAGGCCCAGCCAGCCGCCTGAAACGCAGACGCCCGGACCGTGTGACAGGATGTATACGGAGAGAGGACCGATTCGATGAGGCTTGCGCAGATCCGGGACGGCGGAACGGTCGTGGCGGCGATCCACGAGGGCGCGGGATTCCGTCCGATACCGGGATACACCGTGGAAACCCTGCTGGCTGAAGCCGACTCGAAGGGAGAGGACTTGCGGCAACTCGCGGCCGGTTGCGCGAGCGACAGCGTCGTGCAGTCCCGTGCCCTGATCCCTCTGATGCCGGCCGAAGTCTGGGCGTGCGGCTGCACGTATGCTCCGAGCGCCGATTTCCGCGACGGGGAGCTCGGCACGAGGGACGGGATGTACTCCTATGTCTACCGTCCCGAGAACCGTCCCGAGATCTTCTTCAAGGGAACCTCGCGCGTGTGCGTGGGACCGGACGAGGCGATCGGGATCCGAGGGGATTCCACGTTCACGGCCCCCGAACCAGAGCTGGGAGTGGTGATCGGCTCAAGGTGCGAGATCCTGGGCTACACGCTGGGCAACGACGTGTCGGCATGGGACATCGAGCGGGAGAACGCCCTATACCTGCCGCAATCCAAGGTCTACACGGCCTGCTGCTCGCTCGGTCCCGTGCTGGTAACGCCGGACGAGATACGCGACCCGTACTCGCTGCGAATGTCCTGCACGATCACGCGGGGCGGGAGGGCGACCTTCAGCGGCAGCGTATCGACGGACAAGCTGGTCCGGAAGTTCGAAGAGCTGATCGACTGCGTATCGCGAAGCAACACGCTTCCGACACCTACTGTCATACTGACCGGAACCGGGATCATTGTGGAGCAGGACGCGGCCTTGCAGCCCGGGGACATCTGCTCGATTCACGTGCCCGAGATCGGCACGCTGTCGAATCCGGCCCGCCTGGTCTAGCTCCGCGCGGCAGCCTCGACGTCCCGGAACACTCGCAGCGAGTTCTCGCCGAGGACCTTGTCGATGTCTGCTGCACTGAAGCCTCGCCCGGCCAGCCCCTCGGCGATGGCCGGCACTTTCGCGATATCCTCCATCCCCTCCGGCAGCTCCCCATCGACGCCGTCGAAGTCCGAGCCCAGGCCCACGGCCTCGATCCCTCCGACGCGGATCGTGTGCTCGAAGTGGTCGAGCAGGGTGTTTAGCGGCGGCCTGCCGATGGCGGCGAGCTTGGCCTTCCTGCGGGCCTCGCGCCCCGCGTGTCTCCCTTCGTCCGGATTCGCGGATTCCCACTCGCGGCTGCGCTTGGCGTATTCGTCGTCGATGAAAGTGTTGTAGTAGTTGATGTGGATCACGCCGCCGCGCCCTGCAGTCGAGCGGATCATGTCGTCCGTCATGTTCCGCTTGTGGGAGGCGAGGGCGCGGGCTGAGGAATGCGACGCGATTACGGGAGCTTCGGAGGCGTCCAGGGTGTCCCAGAACGTCTGATCCGACACGTGGGAGACGTCCACGAGCATTCCGAGCCGGTTCATTTCGGTCACGACCTCGCGTCCGAACTCTGATAGGCCCGCATTGCTGTCGCTTCCTGAGGAGCCCGCCCAGGCCGTGTCCTTGCCGTGCGTCAGCGTCAGGTAGCGTGCCCCGAGCCGGTACAGCCCGCGCAGGACCGCAAGGGACCCGTTAATCATGTGTCCCCCTTCGATCCCGATCAGGACCGCGATCCGGCCGTTTGCCCTTGCCGATTCGATGCCTGTGCTACTAGTCGCCATGGCGAGGTCGCGGGGAAATCGCGCTGCCTCGCGATAGATGGAGTCGATGATCTCCAGCGCCTCCTGGACGGACTCCAGCTCGGTGTTCCTGAACGGGCTGGTGTACACGGAGAAGAAGACTGCGGTCACTCTTCCGTCCCGCATGCGCGGAATGTCCACCTCGCCGCGGTCGTTCCTCTCGCCGATGTCGTAACTGCCGTCCCGGAACAGCGTCGGGGTGTCGCAGTGCAGGTCGATGACGTGGCGGCCGCTGGCCTCCCGCTCGCTCGAGCCCGAGCCGGGTGACTGCTCCCCGCCCGGAGCGCAGCCTAGCCCGGCTGCCGCAAGGCCGGTGGCCCATTGCCGACGTGTGATGTTCATACTGGGATTTTACTGAGAAGAGCCGATGACTGACCGATTCTCCCGTGCCTTGGTCTTTGCTGAGTCCCTGCATCGCGGGCAGGTACGGAAGGCCGGCGGCTGTGCCTATGTCGCGCATCTGCTGGGCGTCGCCTCGCTGGTCATGGAAGCGGGAGGCGACGAGGAGGAGTGCATCGCCGCCCTGCTGCACGATGCAGTGGAAGATCAAGGAGGTGCCCGGGCGGCCGCCGAGATCCGCCGTCGCTTCGGTTCCCCTGTTGCCGATATCGTCAAGGCCTGCTCCGAAAGCAAGCATCCTGGCGAGGACTGGAGATCCCGCAAGGAGTCCGCCATTCGGCATGTGTCCTCCTGTAGTCCCTCGGCTCTGCTCGTGCTCTCCGCCGACAAGCTGCACAACGCGCGCTCGCTCGTCGCCGCGTATCGCAGGATCGGCGAATCGGTTTGGGAGAGCTTCAGGGGTGGTCGCGAAGGCACGCTTTGGTACTACCGGGCCATGGCGGACGCGATCGCGCGTACTGGTGCGAACCCGCTCGTTGGCGAGCTCGAAGCGGCCGTGCGAGCGTTGGAGTCGCTTGCCCATCGCAGATTGCCGGGCTAGCTCACGCGCTGCAAGATCGTGTTTGAACCGGCGACCTGCCGGCTGCTCCAGCCGTTCGGGACATAGACGCTTGCGAACCGGGGCTCGTCCGAAGCCGCTTCAAGGTCTGGACGATCGTCTCGGCCGATCCTCCCGACGGCCTGGACGCGCGCGGTGACGGCTTCCGTGGAGCGACCGGGATGACGGTAGCCGTAGCGCTGCTCGTGGAGCGCATCGAACTCGCCGGAACGGCTCTCCGGGACGTTGATTTCGTACGACTGGCCCTCGTATCGCATGTCGAGCGTCCGGATCAGGTCGACCTCGGCAAAGCCCTGCTCGCGCATGTCCCGGAGGGCGGTCGTTGCCAGCCGCTCGAACGCCTCCTGTGCATTCCCTTCCAGGATGCTCTCCGAGTAGTCCCGGACGCAGTCGGCGACCAGCATGCCCAGCGCAGAGAGCACGCCGGCATGGGCCGGGACGATCACTTGCGGAATCTCCAGGCTCTCCGCCAGCTCGCAGGCATGCAGGGAACCCGCGCCTCCGAAGCAGATCATGGCGTAGTCGCGCGGATTGTGGCCCCGCTCGACCGACACGGCCCGAATGGCGCGCTCCATCTTGGCGTTTGCGGCTCGCACGATGGCCTTCGACAGGTCTTCGATTCCGATACCGGCCTTGCGGGCAGCGCGGGCAGCGAATTCTTGTGCCCGGTCGGCGTCAAGCCGGATGGTTCCCTCGAGGAACGATGCCGAATCGATCCGCCCCAGAAGCAGGTTTGCGTCCGTGACGGTGAGTTCCTCCCCCATGCCGTAGCACGCCGGTCCGGGTTCGGCGCCTGCCGAGCGGGGACCCACTCGCAGGGCGGAACCCGCGTCGAAATAGGCTACCGAGCCCCCGCCAGCGCCGATGCTCTCGATGTCGAGCATCGGAATCCGAACGGGCAATCCGGCTGCGTCACCCTCGGTGGTGAAGCGGGGCGACCCGTCGTACAGGGAGACGTCGGTCGAAGTCCCGCCCATATCGAAGCTGATGAACCGGTCTATGCCAAGCTGGCTTGCAATCGCGGCGGCACCTACAAGGCCTCCTGCAGGGCCGGAAAGAACCGTCCGGACAGCCTGTTCGGAAGCCTCCGAGGCAGAGATCGAACCGCCGTTCGACTGGAAGATCCTCAGCGGCCGTCCAGGTAGGCTCTCTCGTAGCGACCTGATGTAGCGTCGCATCAGGGGCGAAACATAGGCGTTGACGACAGTGGTCGAGGCCCGCTCGTACTCGCGGTATTCGGGCAGGATCTCGCTCGAGAGGGAGACAGAGTAGCCGGCCAGGCGCAACGCTCGGCCCACGCGACTCTCGTGGGCGGGATTCGCGTAGCTGTGAAGCAGGCAGACAGCCACCGACTCGACGTCCCCGAGGCGGTCTGCGAGCGATTCCACCTCGCTTTCCGCCAGAGCCTGCAGGATCGAACCGTCGTGAAGCGTTCTCTCATCGATGCCGTGCTTGTCGCGTGCCTCCACCAGACCCCGCTTCGGGGACGGGTGCCAGTCGTACAGCGAGGCGCGGTTCTGGCGGGCCAGTTCCAGCAAGTCCTCGAATCCACGCGTAGCAACGAAGGCCGTGCGTGCCCCGTTGCGCTGGAGCAGTGTGTTGGTCGCCACGGTGGAGCCGTGGACGACCTCGCCGCTGGCGAACCGGCTCAGGCCCTCGAGAATCGCGTCGGATGGGTTGTGCGGTGTGGACCTGACCTTGAGAGTCCGCAGCCGCCTGCCGTCCCAGGCGACAAAATCCGTGAACGTGCCGCCACTGTCAACTCCGATGCGCATGAATCTTGTGCCTGTTGGGGATCCCGGTGCGGATTGGCCGAAAACCCAGTGTAGGATTCGGACGACTCGCCGGCCGGGGGAGGTGCCCGGCTAGTGGGAACCGCCGCACGATTTGTCGCTCTCTGTCGCGCACGACTCCCGGATCAGGCTCCGAAGGACTTCTGTGTCGATGTCCGATAGGCGCTTGATGTAGAGGCATCCTCGTCCCCTCGAATGCTTGCCCAGGGAGGCCAGTGTCTCCCCCTGACGGTCGAGGTCCGTCATGAGGTAGACCGTCAGCGCCCGCTTGCGCGGTGAGAACCCGGTGCGAAACCAGGTTCCGGAGCGGCCGCTCGCGTACCGGTAGTCATACGTGCCGAAGCCCACGATGCTGGCTCCCCACATGCGCGGCTCCCCTCCGAATGCCTTCATCATGTCCATGAGGGCATTGCAATCCGCACGGCGGTCCTCGTCAGGAATCGCGTCCAGGAACTCTTTCACGCTCGCGTCGGTGGGCTTGGTCTTGAGCTCGGCCATCCGTCCATTGTCACTCGCCGCCAAGGGCAGGGCGGTCCGCGCAGGTAACTCGGATGGGGCCCTGCGCGTCAAGTTAGTTTGGCGGACCCGCGCGCCGCATGACGGACCGGACTATCTCTCACTACCGCATCCTTGAGCCCCTGGGCGAGGGTGGGATGGGAGTCGTGTACAAGGCCGAGGACACGCGGCTCAAGCGCACCGTCGCGCTGAAGTTCCTTTCCAAGGACGTCACGGGAACCGGGGAGCAGTCAGAGCGATTCCTGCGCGAGGCGCAGGCCGCCGCCGCACTCGACCATCCGAACATCTGCACCGTCTACGAGATCGACGAGAAGGACGGCGAGACGTTCCTTGCAATGGCGTTTCTGGAGGGGCAGCCCCTCGACGAGCGGGTCCAGCGGGGTCCGTTACCGCTCGACCTGGTCTATGAGATCGCCAAGCAGGCGGCTGAGGGACTGGCCGCCGCCCACGAGGTGGGCGTCGTCCATCGCGACGTCAAGTCTTCGAACATCATGATCAGCGAAGACCGGTCTGGGCGCCCAGTGGTCAAGTTGATGGACTTCGGCTTGGCGCAAATATCTGGGGTGTCGAAGCTGACCAAGGTGGACACCCGCATGGGTACTGTCGCCTACATGTCGCCGGAACAGTCGCTGGGCGAGGAGGTTGGGCCCCAAAGCGACCTTTGGTCGCTGGGCGTTGTGATCTACGAGATGGTCGCGGGTGACCTGCCGTTTCGGGGCCATTACGACCAGGCGGTCCTGTATTCGATCCTGAACGAGGAGCCCATTCCCGTCACGTCCCTGCGTTCCCGGGTTCCGATGGAACTCGAGTGGATCATCGAAAAATGCTTGGCCAAGCCCCCCGCTGACCGCTACCAGGCAGCCAGGGAGGTTGTCTCGGACCTGGACTTGCTGCAGCGCCGCGCCGCCAGCGGCCGAACGTCAGTCCACGTCATTGAGAAAACGGGATCCGCGGAGCCGGGTGGCCCTACGGATGATGGACGTAGCGGGCCCGACCCGCAGACCGCTTCCACTACCGCGGCAGAATTCGTCCCACCACGCTCGGTCGCTCCGCCTCGTGCGCGCTCCACGCCTGCGTGGCTGCCTGCGGGCAAGCCAGCCAGACTCGCTGTCGCTGCCGCTATTGCCGTAGCGTTCGCCATCGGCCTGCTGGTACCCGTGGGCGGCGACGAGGAAGCGCCGCAGCTGCGGCGCTTCACGATGCGTCCGCTCGAGGCTCTCCAAGGAGACGCGAGGATCCGGAACATTGAGATCTCGCCGGACGGGCGTGTCATCGCCTTCAGCACCTCCGGATCCGAGGAAGGCCTCTGGCTCCAACCGCTCGACCGCCTTGATCCGTTCCGCGTTGCCGGTACGGAGGGCGCTCGCGACGTGTTCTGGTCGCCTGACAGCGAGTTTGTCGGTTTCACTACCAACAGGGGCATCGGGAAGGTCGCGCTCCGCGGCGTGGCCGTCACGATGCTGGTCGAGGATGAGTGGCTCGCTTACGCGAGCCCGACCTGGAGCGCCAATGGGCAATCGATCTACTACAACGTCCTCGGCGGCAGGATGATGGCGGTTTCCGCGCTCGGGGGAATCCCCAAGCCGCTCTTCGGCGCGACGACGAGGCGCCGCTCGCTGGTCGGAGGCCTGTCCACGATCGGCCTCCCGGGCGACGACCAGATCCTGCTCTATTCCGAGCGTACGATGGAGGGGGACTGCGTGATGGCTCGCCGCTTGTCTGGCGATGAGGCGGGCGAGGCCGTCCACGTGGTGCTGGGCGACTCCCCGGTCTATTCGGAGACGGGCCACATCGTGTTTCGGCCGTCCGCGATGACTTCCGCGCTATGGGCGGTTCGCTTCTCCCCCGAAGACCTCCAGACAAGCGGAGAACCGTTCGCAATCGCCCGAGACGGAAGCGACCCATCCGTGTCTTCGGACGGAACGTTGGTGTACTTGCACAACCCGAACAGCCGGCAGATGAGGCTTTCCTGGTTCAACCGGGCGGGCGAGGTCGTCGGTCCCATCGGGAGGCCCCAGGAGTGGATCCTCAGTCCGCGCGTCTCGCCCACGGGGGACAGCGTTCTCGTGGCCGGCGGCAGCGGTCGCGATTTTGACCTCTGGGTACATGGATCGGACCGCGAAGTGATCACCCGCCTGACGTTCGACGATGTCCAGGAGACCGGGGCGGTCTGGTCGGCGGACGGGCGTCGCATTGCCCTCACGCAGAGAGGATCGCCTGACATCAAGGCGCTGACTGTCGGCGACGGGAGCCCGGCCGAGACATTGTATGTCGGCACCAGCGGGCCTCTCGAGCCTCTGGACTGGTCGCTTGACGGCCGGCACATCCTCGTTCAGAGGCGTCGCGCTCCTGGCGGCGGCCCTCCGTCCGATACTGCCGATTCCGCGCCGGGCCGTGCGCCCGGCAAGGTGCCCGGGTTAGGTGAGGGCGGGTCTCCCATGACTTCGATGGCATACCTCGAACGCTCCGGGGACGACTGGGAACTGCGTGAGTTCCTTCCGGAGGGCCCGTTCATCGTCGACGACGGGGTTTTCTCGCCGGACGGGCGCTACGTGGCCTACGAGAGCAATGAGTCGGGTGCGCTCGAAATCTATGTAAAGCCGTTTCCATCCGGGAGCCAGCGCTGGCAGGTTACCACCGAGGGTGGGCGGTTGGCGCGTTGGGGCACCGACGGGGAAACGCTGTATTTTCTCCATGACGACACTCTGTTCGAAGTCCCGGTCGACACCACCGACGGGTTTCGGGCCGGCGAGCCAGAACGGCTGTTCTCGCGAGACAGCCTTGTCGGGTTGCGTCGGAATTCGACCTATGACGTCGGGCCCGGAAACCGATTTGCGCTCGTGGACTATGCGGGGAATTCCGACTTGGCCGGCATTCGAATCGTGCTGAACTGGCTGTCCGAGTTCACGGCGCCTTGATTCCCGCGCACGGGGCCCTGGTCAATCGACGTCGGCGTCGGGTTCAGCGGGATCGAGCTGGATGGAAATCGGCTCGCCAAGATAGCGTGGCTGGGTGTTCAGGAGGTTGACATCGAGCAGCGCCTTGAACCGCGCCCCGTATTCTCGCAAGTGCGAAGTATAGATGACCCCTTGGGGAGGGTCGATCGCGCAGTAGGCGATCACGTCGAGGCCGAAATGCCTTCCGATGTAGATGGCTCGCGCCGCATGGAACCGTTGTGTCACGACTGTGAACGAACGCTGGCCCATAACCTTGTCGGCGCGAACGATCGAGTCCAGCGTCCGGAAGCCGGCATAGTCCTCGGTAATTGACCCGGCCGGAACGGACCGCTCGATAAGATCCTTCTTCATGACAATCGGCTCGTTGTAGTACCGGCTCGGATTGGACCCGCTCACGATGATGTGCCCGATCTTGCCTTCGTGAAAGAGGCTCGCCGCGGCGTCGATGCGGGCGGAATAGAACGCGTTCAGGCCGGTGCTCGTGTTGCGCGAGGTGCCCAGGACCAGGCCGACGTCGCGCCGAGGCACGCTCGCGAGATCGTCGTACAGATGGGGGCGGGCCGTCGCCTCAATGTGCCGGCTCACAGCCCAGACCGCAATTGCGATCGCCGCCGTGCCGGCGCCAGCAACCACAGCGGCGACCAAGGCTCTGCGCCTCAGTCTCTGCATCCAATGGCCGGACTGCGCAGCACCGCTCGCATCGCGGCCTGCGCCTATTGTCGCAAACCGATCTTGGCGGCAGTCCGTGCCCGCCGCTGTAGAATCGGACGATGCGCCACACGCTCGCAGTCGTAGCCGCAGCCCTGCTCACCAGTTGCCTGGGCTCTCCGGGAGGGGATGCAGGCGGATTCCAGCCGAACTTCGTGATCTTCCTGGTCGACGATCTCGGCTGGACTGACCTCGGCTGCTACGGGAGCGACTTTTTCGAAACACCGAACATCGACCGCCTCGCCGCCGACGGGGTCAGGTTCACGCACGGCTACGCGGCCTGCACGGTCTGCTCGCCGACACGGGCTGCCCTAATGACCGGGCTCTATCCCGGGCGCACTAACGTCACGGACTGGATTCCCGGTCACAGCCGCCCCAGGGCGAAGCTCAAGCCGCCCGACTGGACGATGCGGCTCGAGCATCGCCACACCACTCTGGCCGAAGCGCTGGGGGCGGAAGGCTACCGGACCGCGCATGTTGGCAAATGGCACCTCATGCCGCGGCTCGAGCCTGAGGTGATGATGGACTACACGCCAGACCGCCACGGGTTCGAGATCAATGTTGCCGGCAACGAATGGGGCGCTCCAGGTAGCTACTTCCATCCTTACGAGCGCAACGGCCGGCCCGTCTATCCGCTTCCGGAGGGAGGGTCCGACGGGGACTACCTCACGGACAGGCTGACGGACGAGGCTCTCGAAATCATCGAGGGATTCCGTGGCGATCCGTTCCTGCTCTACTTCCCCTACTACACGGTCCACACTCCGATTCAGGCGAAGCCCGAGGACCTGGCTCGATTCCAGGACCGCTCGGACCCGGCCAGACGGCATCGCAATCCGGCCTACGCCGGCATGCTTGCCGCCCTGGACCGCAGCGTGGGGCGCGTCCGGGCCAAGCTCGACGAGCTCGGGCTCGCCGACGACACGGTGATCGTGCTCACGGGCGACAACGGGGGCCTCGACCGCAAGGGGCCCGACGGAAGAATGGGGAATCCGACGGAGAACGACCCGCTCAGGGCCGGCAAGGGATCGGCCTACGAGGGCGGTGTCCGGACGCCGACGATCTATTTCTGGCCGGGCGTGACGGTTCCGGGCTCGGTGAGCAACGAGCCGGTCATTACTGTTGACGTGTACCCCACGATCCTGGAGCTCGCCGGTGTAGCCGGGAATCCCGCCCACAACGAGCAGGTCGACGGAGTGAGCCTGGCAGGAATCCTGAGAGACCCGGACGCGGAACTGGGGCGCGACACGCTCTTCTGGCACTATCCGCACTATCACAACGGCGGTTCGACGCCGCACTCGGCAATCCGAGCGGGTGACTGGAGGCTTGTCCATTTCTACGAGGACGGCCGGAGCGAGCTCTACAACCTGGCCGAGGACGTCAGTGAATCCAGGGACCTGGCAGGCGAGATGCCGGACAAGGCAGCCGAGCTGCTCGCTCAGCTGGACGAATGGCGGGCCGCGGTGGGTGCGCAGGAGCCTCTGCCGAATCCCGATGCCGAGTGATTCGCGGCCTGTCGATTCAGCGTCGATGGACCCGGATGTGGTCCCTTCGGATATCGCGCAGAGTGACCGTGCCCACCTGCGCCATGTCCCGGGCCAATTCGGTCTGCAGCATTTCTAGGACCGTTCTGACCCCGTCGGCGCCATAGGCGGCCAGGCCCCACAAGGCGGGCCGGCAGACCAGCGCAGCAGTTGCACCGAGCGCCAGGGCCTTCAGCACGTCGCTCCCCCGACGGATGCCTCCGTCGACCAGCACGGGAATCCGACCTGCGACTGCCTCCGCGATAGCTGGGAGGGCGGCAACCGGATCCGTGGCGCCCGTTGGCTGACCCGCGCCGTGCGTCGAAACGATGATGCCGGCGACCCCTCGATCGATCGCGGTGATTGCGTCGTCAGGATGCATGATCCCCTTCAGTACCAGGGGCGTGTTGGCCTCTCTAGCCAGCTGCCCGATGAGATCCCACCCGAATCCCGCATGGACTTGGCCGGAACTGTCGTCGGCAAGAGTGAGGCAAGTCGCCTTGCACCCCGCTTCGCCTGCCTTCTGTACGCGGGCGACCAGCGCTCCCAGATCCGTGTCCGGGTAGACCTGGCGCCACGATCCGGGCGCCAGCGATGTCGTGTCCGCCAGAGGCGTCCCGCTGCGCTCGGCTGTCACGACGGTCGCGCTGGCCTCGGACGCTCCCCTTGCGGTCGCGCGCTCGCCGTCGCTATGGATCTCGTGCTGTCGGGACGCCGGGCCCACCAGAATCGGCGCGAACATTTGCTGCCCCAGCAGGTCCAGAGAGAGGTCGAGTTCCAGCGCGTTGATCAGCAGCCGCGGCCGGAACGTAATGCGCTCCAGGATGCCGCGGTCCCCGTCCGCGATTCTGGCGAAGGTCCTGTCGTTCAGGGAGCGCCGCGCCATGTCCTCGAACTCCGGGACATTCGCGAATTCGTCCACCGGCGTCATGCGGCCGGGCGGCTCTCCCCTGGAATGGGGAGCGTCCTGCGCTCGCAGGCAGGGCGACCCGGCCAGCAGGCCGGCGAAGCCGGAGAGAGCCTGCCGTCGGCTGAGCCGGAATCCGCTCACGGGAAGTCGGTCCTCACCAGCGAGCCGTCAATCTCAGCCAGGGAAGAGACACCGCACCGCTTCATCGCCTCGACCAGCCCCGTCTGCACCATCTCCAGAACGCGCGTCACGCCGGGGGGACCGAACGAGCCCAGTCCCCAGCGATAGACGCGACCCACGCACACTGCATCGGCTCCGAGAGCCAATGCCTTGAGGATGTCGCTTCCACGCCGGAATCCGCTGTCGATCAGGACGGGGATGCGCCCGGCCACTGCGTCGACAATTTCCGGAAGGACTTCGAGGGTGGACGGCGTATAGTCCAGCGTGCGCCCGCCGTGGTTCGAAACGACGATGCCATCCAAGCCGTTCTCGACGGCCAGTGCCGCGTCCTCTCCCGTCAAGAGCCCCTTGACAACCAGAGGGATCTGCACCATCGACCGCAGTGCCTCGAACATCTTCCACTCGTACCAGATCCTTCCTTCTGAGAAGCGGTAAAGGGCCGCCCTGCCGCTCCGGCGCGGCGGGCGCCTCGGGCGGAGCGAAAGATTGCGGTCATGGACGTTGCGATCGTAGAAGCTAGCCTGCTGGTCAATCGTTACTACGATTGCCCCGGCTCCGGAGTCCTCCGCGGAAACGCACGGCTGGCGATTCTGCTCCATTTCCCTCCGTGGGTACAGCTGGAACCATAGGGGCGCTCCCTTGTTTCTTGCCAGGTCGGCAAACGTCATGCTGCCTGCGTGGCTCAGGATCATCGGAGTCTCCGAAGCCTTCGTGCAGCCTTCGTAAGTGCCCTCTTCCTTGTCGGGGTGGAGAGCGATGTGGGCGTGTGTCGGGGCCAGCATGATCGGGTAGCGGAACTTCGCGCCAAGGACTTCGCCGGATGTCTGAGGCACACCCACTTCGCGGCCTACGCGGGGAACGAGCTCGACCCAGTCGAACGCCTCGCGGTTCCGGCGGACCGTGAACTCGCTGGCGCCGCCCCGCGCGGTGAAGTTGTACGTTGCCCTGTCCAGCCTCTCGTAGGCGGCAGCTTCGAAGTCGAAGACGTCCCGCATCTCGTCCAGGCCGGCTACCCGGCCGTGGTCTCGGAAACGGTCGTACTGGCCGGAAATCTGCCTCGAGCTGGCGAGAAAGCCTGCCAGTCCGGCAAGCGCTTGCCTGCGGCTGACGCTATTCCGCCAGCGTGATTCGGTGGGGGTCATGGGGCAGTTCCAGTGGACGGCACGTGGAGGCGCGCTCGCAGAATTGGCCCGATTGTACACAAAACGGCGTGCTGCGCATCGTCGGCTGCTCGCCCCCACGCGCGACGTCCGGCCCGGGCCGACTGAAGCCTGCCGAACGGTCCGCGGGAGGCTATCGGACGCTCGCGGCGACCCGCCTGCCGTAGACTTCGATCCAGTCGAGGCGAGAGCATGCCCGGCTACGTCCTCCGGGCATCAGGTCGGTGAACCCAACCGACCGAACCCGCCCAAGCGCCGGCCTTTCTTCCCAGGACGACTCGGTGACCGTCTCGATGTCGAGCTGTCGCCAGCGGGTTGCGGAGAACGCGAACTCCCGGACGCGCCAGTGCTCCGACGACGGGTCGGATTCCTCGCTGACAAGCCAGCGGCCTCCCTCCAGTTCGACAATTGCACGCAATGCCCGGAATCCCGACTGCCGGCTCCGCCATCGCACGGTCGCTGTCCCGGTCAGGTCCATCAGCCTGCCGTCGGCCAGTGAAAGACTCACTGCCCACGGGGTCCTCGCCAGTCCGGACCACACATAGTGGGGGTCCCATTCGCGGGCATCGTGAAAGCTCTTCTTGACGAGCGGGGGGCCGGGGCCGTGGACTGCCACTTGCAGGTCGGGATTCGCCACATCCTTCTGCGTCAGAGGGATATGCGGAGATGTCTCCGTCCAGTCCTCTCGGAACAGGAGAGGCGCGCTGCCCACATCGGATGCCCTGAGTCCCGCGCTTGCGGCGGCCAGCAGGAACGCGCGGCGCTTCATCGGCTTCCAGCATAGCCGAGCCGGTCTTCGTCCCCAAGGGGTCAAGATCCCTGACCCGGACTCGGCGGCGCGCACCGCTCCTGTGCGTGGCCACTGGATTGGGCCTGCCGCCTGTAGGGGCAAGTTCGGGCGAGTGTCGCATCCGACGAGTCCGGACGCTTGCGCCTTGCAGCCCGTACCTGCCAGGGAGGCTGCTTGACTCGTCATTGTCCTGCCGGATGAACTCCGGGGTCAGAGCAGCCCGCTCTCCGCCAAAGAGATAATGGCCGGGCAAGGCAACCGCGAGAGCCGGACCGCCGCTGCCAGGATGTCCCCGCGAATCGCTTCCAACCCAGGAGATCCCCGACGGCACCGCGGAAGCCACACCCGGGACGGCTCGCCACTTAAGCCCGCAGGCGATTCGCGTCGCTGGTCACTGCGCAACCCGCTCGGACGGGGCCCTCCGGCGACCAGCATGCGGGACGTGCCCGAGGCTTCCGAAGGACAACGGACCGATGCTTGAGCTTGTTTCCTGGAATCATCCGCTCTCCGGCACGCCATTTGGCGAAATGCTCGATCTTTGCCTCGTTCTGGCCGCCGCCGCTTGGCTCCTGTCCGTACTGACCCGTGAGTATTCGTGGGTGGATAGGCTCTGGTCGATTTGCCCTCCCTGCTATGCCGTCTGGGTTGCGGCGTCGGTCGACTTCGAGTCCGCGCGCCTGAACTTGATGGCGGTGCTTGTTTCGCTTTGGGGGGTCCGGCTCACATTCAATCTTGCGCGAAAGGGGGGCTACAGCAAGGGAGGTGAAGACTACCGGTGGGCGGTTCTGCGTGATCGCTTGGGCCCCGCCAGGTTTCAGGCACTCAACATAACGTTTGTTGCGCCCGGCCAAATGCTCCTTATTTGGCTCTTCACGTCGCCAGTGCACCAGGCCTGGCTCTGGAGTGCCGCTCCATTGACGGCGGTTGACGGCATTGCCGCGGCCGTTTTTCTCTTTCTACTGACGGGAGAAACCGTTGCAGACGAGCAAATGTGGTCCTTCCAGCAGGACAAGAAGCACCGCATCCAGCTAGGCCGGCCAGTAACGGAACCATTTCTCCGCACAGGGCCCTATGCCCTGAGTCGCCACCCCAGCTATCTTTGCGAAATCTGCATCTGGTGGACCGTGTATCTCTTCGCTGTCGCCGCCTCCCAGCAATTGGTGCACTGGACGATGATCGGTTGCGTGCTCCTCACGGCGCTGTTTGATGGCTCGACACGGTTCGTAGAATCCATTTCCGCAGCCAAGTACCCGAAATATCGTGACTATCAGGCCAGCACGCCTCGGTTGGTCCCGGTTCGATTTCGACGAAAGACCTGAGTCCTCTCGACGGTATTCCCGAGTCGCTCGCCAAAGGCAACGATAAGCAAGGGGCAACTGCTTGTTTCACGGCGCTGCCTTCTCGACCAGGAATCTGGGGGAAAGACCACACGGGAACGTTCTGTACAATCGGGCGGTTGATGCGATTGCTTGCGTTTCTTGCGGCCGCCGCTGCCGTCACGTTCATCACCCTCCTGCAGCCTGACCCAGTGGCGGTGGCCGAGCCTGGCGAGAAGGACCCGACAGCCTTGCGGATCGAGTACCGCCCGGGGGCCTACATGCCACCCGGATTCCCTCTCGAAGGGACGGTGAGGCTCCTGACGACCCCTGTTGTCCAAGCGGGCGAGAGACACCGAATCCGCATCGAATACGAGATCGGAGATGCAGGCGTCGCCGAAGGGGAGGCGATCGAGGTCTGGAAGCACTTCACCAGTGACGTCGAGGGTTTCCAGGTCGAGGATCCCGATGCACCGGCCTACTTCGCTGTTGAGACGACGTCCCCCGGGGCGAAGCTGTCGGCCCATGCCTTCACGAACGGGACGCAGCGCAACACTCCGAGCGTCTTCCCGTACCGAAAGACTGCTGGTGCAGACTTGGAGTCCGGATCTCTCAGGCCGGGCGATAAGGTCTACTTGGATCTCGGCGGGACAAAGGGCGTCCGCATGCAGCATTACGCCGAGAACCTGTTCAACTTCCGAGTGTTGATCGTCGGTCCCGACAAGAAGCCGCGTGACTACGGAGGGGACGCGTTTCTGAAGGTGGTCGGCGGAGAAGCGTCGAGGCTGCGCGTCTATGCACCTGCATACGTCGCCGTAGGCGAGCGATTCAGCGTGGAGGCCGTGCCCAGCGACGACTGGGGCTCCTTGGCGCGCAACTATCAGGGGCACGACCTGGAGTTCGACGATCCGACGCTGGGTACGTCGCAATTCGATTACATTCCGGACTTGCTGCACTACGTAGCCTCGAACGTGGTTGCGAACCAGGCCGGCGTCTATCGCCTCGAGGTCCGGAGTCGCGACGGCTCGCTCCTTGGCACAAGCAATCCGATCCGCGTCGAGAAGCATCCCAAGCGGCGAGTCTTCTACGGCGACCTGCACCAGCACACATACCTTCATGACGGCCGGGGCGTCTATGAGGAACTCTACCTGCACGCGAGGCGCAACGGCTTGCTCGATTTCGGATCGCTTACGCCGCACCACATGTGGGTCAGCGTCACCGGGCCGTCCTACATCTACGACAAGTACAAGGACCCTCGCGACAATTGGCCAGACATCGTCCGCGCGAACAAGCGGCTCAACGGCTGGAAGGGATTCGTGACGATTCTCGGGTACGAATACAGCGTCGGCACGAGGGCGGGAGGCCACCACAACGTCATCTATAACGCCGACGACGCGCCAACGACGATGCAGCTGGACCCGTCACAGAACCGTGCCGACGTCGGCAAGATGATGGATCTCCTCGAGCGCGCCGGCGTTCCGACCATGGTGATCCCGCACGTCGGCGGGGGCCCCCCGAACTGGAATCACAGGACCGATCCGAGGATCGAGCGCAGCTTTGAAATCGCCTCGGTCCACGGAGTCTTCGAGGAGTCTTGGCAGAAGCACCTCGATGCGGGCCTCCGGCTCGCGGCCACGGCGTCCAGCGACAACCACACCGTCGGATTCGGCAATTCCTATCCTGGCCTGATCTATACGATGACCAACGCACTCACAGGGGTTTTTGCCTACGCGAAGACCCGCGATGCGATCTGGAACGGCCTCTACGAGCGGCGCACGTTCGGTGTGACGGGCAACGAGCGCATCCTGATGGAGTTCAGCGTGGACGGCGAACCGATGGGTGGCGAGCTGTCCGCGGCCCAGCACGCGACGCCCAGAATTCGAGCGCGCATTTCCGGCACCCGTCCGCTTACCCGCGTGGAACTCCTCAAGAACGGCAATGTCATCCACTCGGCATTCCCTGCCCGCAACCGGGGCTCCTTGGCGCGCATCACGTGGGGGGACAATATATACCAGCGACGAGCGAACGTGGGCCTCGGTAAAGGCGAATTGCGGGCCGACTCCGGCATGCTCCGGCTGGAGCGGCACCTGAATCGCGATCAGGAGTTCGAGCGTATGTGGCAAGACGGGGCTGGCGTCAGCTGGAGCACCGCGGCCACGTCGAACGACCGCGACGGGATGCTGGTCCGCATCGACGGTGCGGAGGGATCGCTCGCGTTCCAGCTCGCCGATCCCCACCTGGGCGCGATCGAGGTTGCGATCCCGCTGGAGGATCTCCGGCGCGACGGCTACTACCGTTGGAGGGGGCAAGGCGAGAGGCCGTTCAAGCACAGCTACCTCGAGATGATGGGCCTCGAGGCGTTCTTCGAACTCGAGTGCGAGCTGGTGAACGCGAACGGGCCAATGGACCACGAGTTCGAATACGAGGACCGCGATAGCCCTGGCCCTGGAGACTACTACTACCTGCGGATGGAGCAGCTCGACACGAACAAGGGCTGGGCGAGCCCTGTCTGGTTCAACTAGCGATCCGTGCGAGTTCCCCCGGCGAGGAACCGAAAGTCGCAGCCTTCGTGGGCCTGCGTGACCTGGTCGAGAAACAGCTTGCCGTAGCCTCGTCGGTAGTGCGGAGGCTGCGCCGGCCTCTCCGCAAGCCGCCGACGGATCTCGTTGTCCTCGACTCGTAGGTCGATTCTCCGGCCGGGCACGTCGAGTTCGATTTCGTCGCCGGTCTGCACGGCCGCAAGGGGCCCCCCGACGGCCGCTTCGGGGGAGACGTGCAGGACGTCCGTACCGAAGCTGGTGCCGCTCATGCGGGCGTCTGAGATGCGCACGATGTCCTTCACGCCAGCCTTGAGCAGCTTGCCGGGAATCGGCAGGTGGCCCCACTCGGGGAAGCCCGGACCGCCCTGCGGGCCGGCATTCTTGAGGACCAGAACGGTGTTCTCGTCGACATCGAGATCAGCGTCGATACGAGCGTGCAGCGTTTCGTACCGCTCGAACGCGAGCGCCCTCCCCCTGTGCCGCAGGAGGTGCGGCGACGCGGCCGTCTGCTTGATGACCGCTCCGTCCGGGGCGAGATTGCCGTATAGGATCGCGGTTCCCCCTTCGGCGTTGAGCGGGGCATCGAGGGTGCGAATCAGGTCGCGGTTGCGGATCTCGACTCCCGCGACCTCCTGTGCCAAGGTGCGGCCACTCACGGTGAGGCATTCTCCGTGCAGCAGGGGCAGCAGTTCCTTAATCACGCACGGCAGTCCACCTGCGTAGTAGAAGTCTTCCATCAGGTGCCTCCCGGACGGCTTGATGTCTGCGATGTAGGGCGTTTCGCGCGAAATCCGGTCGAAATCGTCCAGGGAAAGGCTGACGCCTGCTCGTCCTGCGATGGCCAGGAGGTGCACCACAGCGTTCGTTGATCCGCCGATGGCCATGTCCGTGCGGATGGCGTTCTCGAACGCCTCGCGCGTCAGGATCTTCGAAGGAGTGAGGTCTTCGCGCACCATCTCGACGATGCGCCGCCCGCTGGCCTCGGCGAGCTGGTACCGTCTGGAATCGACCGCCGGGATTGCCGCTCCACCAGGCAGCGTCATGCCGAGCGCCTCGGCCATCGACGCCATGGTCGAAGCAGTTCCCATTACGGTGCAGTGGCCCGCGCTGCGCGAAATGCAACCCTCGACCTCGGCCCATTGCTCCTCGCCGATCCTCCCGGCTCGAAAATCCTCAAACAGCTTGCGGCCGTCCGTGCCGGACCCGAGCGGCTGGCCATGCCACCGGCCCGAAAGCATCGGGCCCCCTGTCACCATGATTGCCGGGATGTCGGCCGACGCCGCCCCCATCAGCTGGGCGGGCGTGGTCTTGTCGCACCCGCAAAGCAGCACGACGCCGTCGATGGGATTTGCTGAGATCGATTCTTCCACGTCCATGGACATCAGGTTGCGGAAGAGCATCGTCGTCGGCTTCATGAACATCTCGCCGAGAGAGATCGTCGGAAACTCGAGCGGAACCCCGCCTGCGGCCCAGACTCCGCGCTTAACCGCTTCCGCCACCTGCCGCAGATGGGCGTTGCAGTTCGTGAGCTCGGACCACGAATTGCAGATCCCGACAACGGGCCTGCCGTCGAAGGCTGCGTCTGTCAGGCCTTCGGACCGCAGCCAGGCCCGCCGTGCAAGGTGCTCGTACTGGTCGCCATGGAACCACTCGTTGCTTCGATACGTGCTTGGGTCGCGCATAACTGGAACTCTTCAGGGCTATTACGCAATGGTACATGCCGGCGACGGCAGTCCTTCCCCGGATGTAGCGGGCCGGCGCTGGAGGCCCATTGTGAGCGGGCAGCAATCCGGCCGGGCCTGACGGCAGTCCGGCTCTGATCCCTGCTGCGCTTCGTCCCCGGATCGCTCGAGCTCTCCAAGGGGCCTGGACTGGCGATCGACCAAACCAGCGCGGGCGAGCAACGGCGAAACCGGACGTCGGCTGAAGAGGGGGCAACGCAGATGCTCTGTGCCTCCACTCGATCGTCGACGAGGTCGAGCCCTGGCGGATCGACGCCTGAGAGAAGTCAGCGCCAAGCGGGGACAGCCCCGAATGCCTACGGTCCCGCCGCTTGTGCCTTGGGGCGAGTGCTCCGCCGCAAGAAATTGGTCGGCACCTGCTTGAGCGGGGTCTCCTGAAGCTGACGATGCAGCTTTCGGAAGGCCGCTACGGCGTCGTCCGGCAAGTCAGTCGTTCTCATAGGGACAGCCTTGACGTGCGGCGGGTCTTCGCTCGACGTCCGGACTATGCACGATGGAGACGGTTCGCACCACGTCCTGTAAAGCAGGAGCTTGGACGATTCGGATGAGCGCCCCGGCTCGCTGGTGGCGGTTCGAACGCACTTAGCGAGCAAGTACGCGCAGGTCGCGATCCAATTCCACGACTGCCGTGCCGAATCCGCTCCCGGCCCGCCAAGCGTAGCGGACGTCGAAGATCGATACGCGATAGCCCTCCTCGGTTTCTTCGACCCGGTACGCCGGGAAACGCTTCCATGCGGCCAGCCCTCGGACATGCGGAGCGCCCAGCGCAGCCTGCACAATGGGGCCTCCGGCGCCCCGGTCAATGGGCGGAGCGGCGATGCGAACGGATTCGGCGGACAACCAGTCGACCTCCATCAGGTGATAGCGCGTGTCGAAAGCGGCCACGATGTTGCGGCGCAGCGGATTGCCTGGCACAGGGCTCGCCATGACCTCCGCAGCAGGTGCGTCGCCGCGCTCGTTAAGCCAGTGGGCGACCTGCCACTCCGCGAGCCGCGACCCAGCGATCATGGTCGCGACATAGAGGCCCGTCGCCGCAATGCAGACGGTGGTGACCATGGCGACCCGCTTTCGGCCGTAACCGGAGAGGCGCAGCCAGACAATCGTGGCCACGCCGGCGCACCACAGGAGCTTGGGTCCGGTGGGAAGGCCTTCGAATCCGGTGACCAGCGACGTGGTTGCGAGTCCGAGCAGTATCCAGGCGGCCGATCCGAAGAGCGTGGCACTACGCGCGAGGACCACTGGCGCACCCAGCATCAACCAGATCCAGGGATCGACTATGAAGAGCGCGTCGCCGTAAAACCACGTGTCGTCGAACGGCATCAGGAAGCGAACCCCGTACGTGTTGAGCCAGTCGAGCACTGGGTGCAAGGCAACCGCCAGGACGCTGAGTCCGAGCAGCGGAGCGCCCCGTGCCCGAGGTTTCTGTCCCCGCCAGCGGGCCACTGCGCGATCGACCAGCAGCAGCGAGAGTGTCAGTACGACGGGCAGGACCGCCATCGCAAGCACTCCGTGGGTCCAGCCGCGTCGGACCGCCAGCGCCAGATCGCCATCCACGAGCATCGTGACTGCGTCGATATCCGGCAGGTTGCTGCCGAGGATCAGGGCGGGAACGGCCAGCGGAGTCGAGTTGCGGAGCCGAGTCTCCGCTAGGGCGGCTCCCGCCAGGGTGTGGGCGAGTGGGTCCATCGATGGGAGGAGGATGTGCTCTTGCGGGCGCGACCAAGTTCCGAATGTGCGATCCGACAGGAGCCGGTTAGATCTTCAGGATAGGCGCTGGACTCGGGGACGGACATTCCAGCGGGTCACTCCCCCTTCCATTTCAGGTACGACCAAGGGGGATTCCTTGAGATTCCCTTCGAACGCATCCCGTCCTGGGTGCAGTTGGAGGGCATTTCCCGCGTTGCATCCTGCTGGACGGAGGCGTGCTGCGCCTGTGGGCTAGCCATCTGAACGCACCCCGGCGCCTAGGTGGCTCTGCATTCGCTCCAGATTGCGCCTTGCGTCTCGCCCGGAACGGCCCGCTCGACCTGAGTCGCAAGGCCAGGGGATTGTCCTCCAAACCGGCAAGGGCCCAAGAAAGTCAAATCGATTGCCGTCGTCCTTCAAGTGCTGGACTCGATGGTTCACCTCACCGGATCGACTCCCGAACCAGGGTTGATGGGTTTGGGGGGACCATCCGTCCAGTCATGTTGCAATAAAATCATACTTAGTAATATGTTTTTATGCATGAGAACTACCATTGACATCAATGACGCGTTGCTGGCTGCGGCCAAGTCCCGTGCGGCCCACGACCGAAAGTCCTTGAAGGCAGTGGTCGAACAGGCACTGCGCGAGTTCTTAAGGGGCTCGGCAGGGCCCGTCGCGGCCCCTCCCCCGATTCCCCTGTTCCACGGTCGTGGAACCCAGCCCGGAGTGGACCTGACAGACAACGCTTCCCTCGAGGACCTGATGAATGCAGAGTCCCGACGTTAACGTCCTGGTCAACGCATTTCGGGAGGATGCGGCCCATCACGACCGCTGCCGAGCGTGGTTGGACAGTTCTGTCTCAAGGCGCGAGCCGCTCGGCGTCTCGGAACTTGTTCTAAGCGGAGTGCTGCGCATCTTGACGCACCCCCGAGTCTTTTTCCCCCCAAGCGCCGCGGAGGCTGCGGCGGCCTTCGTCGATGCCGTGCTTGCCCAGCACTCGGTCACTCCGTTGCGGCCGGGGTCCGGCCATTGGCGCATATTCCGAGGACTGCTCGCATCCCGCCAGCCGACTGGGAATCGAGTTCCGGATGCCTATCACGCGGCGCTCGCGATTGAGCACGGCTGCGAATGGGTCACTCTCGATCGCGGCTTCTCGATGTACCCCGGCCTGCGGTGCCGCAATCTGCTCGACACTTGAGGGGTGTCGGGCGGGGCCCGAAGCAGCCGTTCCCCGGTAAATCACGCCACTGATATCATCGAAGCGCTTGGTGAAATCGCTAAGATCCCTGCTTCTTCTGGCAGCTTTCGCCGTCATTGCTCTCGTCCTGCGCGACTACCTTGAATCCCGGGACTCCACGGTTGGGATTTCAGTGGACACGCTGCCAGCCCTGTCCGAGGAAATTGGTGCCCAGTCGCAAAGCTGGCGCTGGACGCAGTCGACCGGGGACTCCACGCGCATCGAAGCAAGCGCCGGAGACTTCGTCCAGGGTGCCGACGGAAGGGAAACTGTCCTGCGCTCGGTGGTGCTCAGGATCTTCCGGGAGGATTCCGGGAGTCGTGACCGCGTCGAGAGCGCGGAGATGCGCATGCTCGAAAGCGGGGAGCTGTTCAGCGAAGGCGAGACGGTCATCACGCTGGGTATCCGCGAGGGGCGCGTCTCGGAACCAGTCGTCGTCCGTGCTTCGGGAGTCACTTTCGAGCCGGACAAGAACAGTGCCCGCACCGACCGCCCTGTACGCTACGAGTTCGACGGGGGTCACGGGCGTTCGGTGGGAGCGCATTACAACGCCCGGAACGGGACGCTGAGAATGCTCTCGGATGTTAGGCTGGAGCGCGTCGGGTACGGTGACGCGGTACCGTCGTCGACGGTCGAGGCAGGCGAGCTTCTATATCGGGAAGCGGAGGCGCGAATCGACCTGACGGGCGGTGCGACCGTGCGCCAGGGCGGCCGATGGATGGAGTGCGCGAGCGCGGCACTTTGGCTGAAGGACGGGCGTGTCGCCCGCATCGAGGGAGTGGACGTAGACGGGGGCGAGCGTGCCGGGACACGCCAGACCGTCTTTTCGGGGCGCCGCGCCGAGGCCGAATTCGGGACGAGTGGCGAGCTCCAGCGGGTACGAGGTCGGGGCGACACCCAATTCCGGTCGATCGAATCGGGTCAGTCGGTGGAAGTGCGCGGTCACAGCGTGGCACTGCACTACGCTCCGGGTCCGGCCGAGGGACGGAGCCTGCTGCGAAGTATCGAGGCCCGCGATGCTGCTCGAGCCAGCATGCAAGAGCCCGGCACGGGAACGAGGAATACGGTCCGGTCGGATGCGCTGTTACTGGCGATGCGACCCGACTCTGGCGAGATCGAGCGGGTCGAAACTCTTCAGCGCGGGCAGCTCGAGCAGCTAACCGGTGACGAGGACAATCCTACCCGCACTCTGGAAGCGGATCGCATCCGGCTGCACTATGGCAAGGGAAAGCGCATCCAGGGCCTGATCGCGACGGGCAAGGCCATTTTGATCCAGGATTCCAGCCGATCCGGCGGGCCAGCGCTGCGCACGTGGAGCGGGAACCTGGAGGCGACATTCGATCCCGTGACGGCGGCGGTCGCAGGTATCCGCCAACGAGGAGGCTTCCGCTTCGAGGAGACGCGACCTGAGGGAGGGGCCCCGAGGACGGGTTCGGCCGACGAGGCGCGATTTGACCTCGAGGGAGGCGAGCTTGCTCTTGCCAGCGCCGCGGTCGTCTCGGACGCAGGAAGCAGGATCGCGGCGGACCGGATCGTTCTGGATCGCGCAAGCGGAAGGCTCGATGGCCGAGGCAACGTGGCCGCGCACTTCGCCCCAGGGGAAAGTGGAGACGAGGGCGCGCTACCGTCAGGATTGTTCGCCGGCAACGAGCCGATATTCTCGGCGGCGGACATCCTGGTTTCGGATCCCAGCTCCAACAGCCTCGAGTACACGGGAGAGGCCAGGATCTGGCAAGGACGTAATCGCATTGACGCCGACACGATCATCCTCGACCGTGAGGCGATCGCAGTGCGCGCGACGGGCCACGTCACGACCGCATGGGTCGACGGCGAATCCGGCGATGGCGATCGGCCGGAACTCTCAGTGGTGACGGCCGAAAAGATGGTCTATGACGAGTCAGCAGGGAACGCGGTTTTTCGGGGTGGTGTCGACTATGTGGGAGGCGGGATGCGCGCGCTCTCGGATGAGTTGCGCACGAGCCTGGGGGGCGCGCCGGAAAACGGGCCGGCAACCGCCATTGCAACCGGCGACGTGCGGATCGCCCAGCTCGCGACCGGTGCTGGAACCCGGGGGTTCGGCAGCCGCGCGGAATTCCGGCTGGCAGATTCGGAGGTAGTCCTGACCGGCGAGCCGGCGAGGATCCTGGGTCCGGACGGTACCGAAACCCGGGGCGGGCGGTTGACCTTCCGAGCGACGGGTGATAGCCTTCTGGTCTCGGGTCACGGCGCTGATCGCGCCTATACGTATCGTCCGGCATCCCCGTAGGACGGGTCTCCGGCTGCCACTATCGCCCGCCCTATGGAAACCCTGCGGACAGAGCGGCTTTCGAAGTCCTACCAGGGAAGGCGGGTGGTCAGCGACTTCACGCTAGCCGTCCGTCGGGGCGAGATCATCGGATTGCTGGGACCTAACGGGGCGGGGAAGACCACCTCGTTCAACATGATTGTCGGCCTCGTCAGCCCGGACACTGGCAAGGTGTTGGTCGACGAGACCGACATTACCGACATGCCGATGTACCAGCGAGCCCGCCTCGGGATCAGCTACCTTCCGCAGGAGCCTTCCGTGTTCCGCAGGCTGACCGTCGACGAGAACATCCTGGCGATTCTTCAGACGCTACCGCTCGTGCATGCCGAACGACGGGAACGGCTCGACGACCTCATTGCGCAGTTCGGACTGGACAAGGTCCGGGACAACCTTGGATACCAGCTCTCGGGAGGCGAGCGCAGACGTGTGGAGATTGCGCGTTCCCTCGTCCTGTCTCCGAGCTTCCTGCTGCTCGACGAACCGTTCTCCGGCATCGACCCGAAGCAAGTGATCGAGATCCAGGGGATCCTTGCCAAGCTCAGCGACAGCGGCATCGGAATCGTGATCACCGATCACAATGTCCGCGAGACATTGAGCGTCACCGACCGGGCCTTCATCATCCATAACGGCGCGATCTTCCGCTCGGGAGCCCCGGAAGCGCTGCAGGCCGATCCGGAGGTGCGTAGAGTCTACCTGGGCGAGCAGTTCGAGGTTGCCCCCCCGGGCCGGAACCGGAACTAACGGCTATGCCCACTGTCAGGCTCGAGCGCAACGGCTTGTTCGGGCGCGTCGGTGTCGTGGATACAGCGGATGCCCGCCGTTTCACGATCGGCGGTGTCCTGCAAGGGGCTTCGCTGCTGCTGCCTCCGGCCGGATCCGTGGATCCTTCCTTGCCGGCGGGACCGGGCCCGGTCATCGAGACGAGATACCAGCTGGCTTGGCTGCTCGCCGGCCAGAGGCATCCGGAAGGACGCGGCCTGATGCTTGGATTCGGGGGCGGCTGCGGGGCCATAGGCCTCTTGCACCAGTTTCCAGACCTATCGATCGATGCTGTGGATGCAGATCCGGCCATGATCGCAATGGCTCGGGAATTCCATCCGCTTGTCGCACGCTACGAGCAATTGGGGCGCCTGCAAGTGCGCGTTGCTGATGCCGAGGACTTCCTGGCTGCGGCCGGACACGATTACAGCTTCGCGATCTCGGACCTAGTCATCAACGCCGATCAGGCCCAACGAGTCGACTCCTTGGCGCTGGTCGAAGGGCTTGCCTCCGCATCGTCGGAAGTCTGGTTCCGGATGTTCGGGTCGTTGCCGGACGGCGAGGTCCGGCCAGTGCTGGAGAAGTTCGAAGCTGCCGGCCGGGCAGTCGACTGGATGTATTCCCCCGTGAGCATATCGGTACCAATACCCAGAACGCGGGACTGGGTGCTGGCGGCGGGGGTGCGCCAGCCGCCGGACCCCGATGCGTTCGCGCCGTTTTCCGGGATTTCCGGCCCGAGGGTCGAATCAATCAGGCAAGCGTACCGGAAATTGGCTGCGAGTCCGATGGCGGCAGAACGGTGACTCGTGTTGGAGAAGGGATCCGGGTTCACGCCGCCGATCGCTCAGGCATACGCCGCCAGCGTGTTGCCGCTATCCATTAGACTGGAGAAGTCCGGGCGTCTTGCCCGGGCGAAGACCGACTGGTAGCAAGCGATGCTGTTCTTCGACCCGCTTTACTTGGTGTTCATGATTCCGGGGTTTCTGCTCTCGCTGTGGGCGAGCGCCCGCACCAAGTCGGCGTTCAAAAAGTGGGGCAAGGTCAGGGCGCGCATGAGCGGAGCCCAGGCGGCACGCACCATGCTCGACCAGGCAGGACTCTACAACGTCAAGGTCGAAAGAGCGCAGGGATTCCTGTCGGACCACTACAACCCGGCGACGCGCAGCCTGGCGCTTTCCCCGGACGTGCACGACCGGCCGTCGATCTCGGCCGTCGGCGTTGCGTGCCATGAGGCGGGCCACGCGATCCAGCACGCCAATGCGTATGCCCCGCTGCAGCTTCGGTCCGCATTGGTCCCCATGGCCAACATCGGTTCGTCTCTCAGCTGGATCGTGATGATGATCGGATTCTTCGTTGCCTCGGCAGGCTTGGTCCAGCTCGGGATCATCCTGTTCTCGGCAACGGTCGTCTTCCAGCTGGTCACGCTGCCCGTGGAGTTCGATGCGAGCAAGCGGGCGAAGGAACTCGTGGTCGACTTCGGCATCCTCGCTCCGCACGAACGTGTCGGGGTGGACAAGGTGCTGAACGCCGCGGCGTGGACCTATGTGGCGGCGGCCGTGAGTAGCATCATGACGCTGCTCTATTTCCTGCTCCGGGCCGGCCTGCTCGGCGGCAGCGACGACTAGCCCGGGTCCGGTAGCCAGCCTTCCGGTCGTTACGGAGGCGTCTCCCCGGCCAATGTCCACAAACGTCGGACATTCTCCTGGTGGCTCTTGTCGATGAATGGCGTCTCGAGGATGAATGGCTTCGCACCGAATTCCTCGTGCGCCAGCATGCGGGCGAACGCCTCCGATCCGATGTGGCCGTCGCCGATCGATTCGTGTCGGTCGCTGTTGGATCCGAGGGGAGTCTTCGAGTCGTTCGCGTGGAGGACGTGGACGCTTTCCATTCCAAGGTGCTCCCGGATAGAGCCCGCTGCGTCTTCGAGTCCTTCCTCGGTGGAAATGTCATAGCCGGCCTCGAAGCTATGCGCGGTATCGATGCAGAACCCGAGCGGCGCGTCGCAACGTGTTTCTACCGCTTCGCGAAGCGCGGCCAGTTCCTCGAACGACCGCCCCAGAGTGGCCCCGCCCCCGGCCGTGTTTTCCAGCAGCAGCCGCAATCCCCCCCACTCAAATCCCCGCTGGACATCCGCGAGCGCCGTGGCGAAGACCTCGATCGCCTGATCGGTTGACTGCCCTCGGGCGCTGCCCGGATGGATGATCAGGTAGTCCGCGTCGATTGCCTTGGCATTCTGAATTTCCAGGCGGAACGACTCCCGGGATTTCTCCCTGACCGTCTCGTCTGCGGCCGCCAGATTCGTGAGGTAGCAGCCGTGGACAGCCACCGGCGCGATGTCGTGCTCCCGCCTGATTTCGGACAGGCGCCGGACGCTGTCGGGTGAGGGCACGGTGCCGCGCCACATCCTCGGACTGCGAGTGAAGACTTGAAGGGCGTTGCAGCCGATCCGGACAGCCTCCTCAGCTGCGCGGTGCACGCCCCCGCCAGCGGAGGTGTGCGCACCGATGCGATGTCGGCGAGCGCTCATCGTCGATGCTCGCCAAGCGCCGTTCCGAGGTCGGGTGCCATATATGAGCATGCTAGCGCTCGGCGCGAGGCAAGCGCTCCGTCTGGGTCGGATGCGGATACAATGCTTGCCATGATCGTTGTCCTGCTGCTGCTTGCCGCTCCCCTCCTCCTTGCGGAGGACTGGCCGCAGTGGCGTGGCGAGGGCCGGCTGGGAGTCTGGACGGAATCAGGGATTCTAGAAAGGTTTCCCCCCGACGGCCCGAAGCGTGTCTGGTCCAAGCCCATTGCCAACGGCTATGCCGGACCATCCGTTGCCGAGGGCCGGGTCTTCGTGACGGACTACCGCTCGACCGACAACCGGAAGGGTGTCGAACGGGCGCTATGCCTCGACGAGGAAACGGGGGACCTGGTCTGGGAAAAGGAATGGACCGTCGACTACGCCGGGCTGCAGTACGCTCTCGGGCCACGCGCCACGCCCACGGTTGACGGGGACAGGGTCTATTTCCTTGGCTCCATGGGCGACCTGTACTGCCTGCGGGCCGAGGATGGCGAGGAGATCTGGCACAGGAACTACCAGAGCGACTATTCCGCCGAGCTTCCGACGTGGGGATTCGTCGGGGCTCCGCTCGTCGACGGGGACCGTCTGATCGCCTTGGTCGGCGGATCGCCGGACGCGAAGGTCGTTGCCTTCGACAAGATGACCGGCAAGGAGCTCTGGCGTGCGATCGACGCGACGTCCGAACCCGGATACGATCCCCCGATCATCATCGAGGCGGGAGGCACTCGCCAGCTGATCATCTGGCACCCGACCGCGGTCGCTTCCCTAGATCCGGAGACGGGCAAGGTCTACTGGGAGCAGCCGTTCAAGATCCAGGCCGGCCTGACTGTGGCCACGCCCGTCCTGAGTCAGCACGGGCTGCTCGTCTCGGCCTTTTACAACGGGTCTCGAATGTACCGGCTGCTTGAGGACCGTCCGGCCGCGGAACTGATCTGGAAAGGCAACAGCGACAGCGAGATCGAGACGGACGGCTTGCACTCCCTTGTCACGACGCCTGTCGTCGACGGGAACTACATCTACGGTATCGGCAGCTACGGCCACCTAAGGTGCCTGGACGCCAGGACCGGTGCCAGGATCTGGGAGACCCTGGACCTGACCAAGGAGAACGCTCGCTGGGCGTCGGGCCAGATCGTTCGCCACGAGGACCGTTACTTCATCAACAATGACCGGGGGGAGCTGGTGATTGCGCGGTTTACACCTGACGGCTACGAGGAACTGGACCGGGCGACCCTCATGCGCCCGACCAATCCCCTGCGCCGGAGGCGGGAGTTCGGGGCGGTCCACTGGACCCATCCAGCCTACGCGAACCGGCACGTGATCATTCGCAACGATCAGGAGATCGTACGCTTCTCTCTCGAGCGCTGAGCTGCCCTCTGGCGAGCCACTAGCGTCGCGCGCTCGGCCTTGGCCGGGCCCTAGCCGACAACCTCGATGCAGGCGCCCACTGCGCGCAGCTTCTCCGTCATCCGCTCGTAGCCGCGCTGCAAGTGGTAGATCCGGTGCACCACGGTGCGGCCCTCGGCCGCGAGGCCCGCGAGCACCAGGCAGGCGCTTGCCCGCAGATCCGAAGCCATCACATCGGTACCGGCGAGCGGCGTCCTGCCGCGCACGATGGCTAGGTTCCCGTCAATGGTGATGCTCGCTCCCATGCGCTGCAGTTCCAGCGCGTGCATGAAGCGGTTCTCGAACACCGTCTCGTGCACCGTCGACTCGCCTTCCGACTGGGTCATGAGAGCCATGAACTGCGCCTGCATGTCGGTCGGGAAGCCGGGATGCTCGCGCGTTGTCACGTCGACCGCGGCGAGCGGACGCCCGTTCCGTACGACGATCGTCGTCCCGTCGCGGACCTCGATCTCGCAGCCGGCCTGGCGCATCTTGTCGATCACTGGCCGCACGTGTTCAGGCTGTGCGCCTTCCAGGGTCAGCTCGCCTCCCGACACGGCGCCGGCCACCAGGTAGGTGCCTGTCTCGATGCGGTCCGGAATGATCGAGTGTTCCGCCCCGCCTAGCTCGTCGACGCCACTGACGCGGATCGTCGACGTGCCAGCACCTTCGATGCACGCTCCCATCTTCGTCAGCAGGTCGACGAGATCGACCACCTCGGGTTCCCGAGCGGCGTTTTCAAGCACGCTCTCGCCCCTTGCCAAAGCGGCAGCCATCAGCAGGTCCTCCGTTCCGGTGACTGTGGGCCTGCGGAAGTGAATGCGTCCGCCGACCAGCCCCCCGCGGGGGGCCACCGCCTCGATGTAGCCGCGGTCCTGCCGCACTGTGGCGCCCAGCGCCTTGAGTCCGGAGAGATGCATGTCGATCGGCCTCGAGCCGATCGCGCAGCCCCCGGGAAGCGAGACCCGGGCCCGGCCGCAACGCGCTGCCAAGGGCCCCAGCACGAGGCTGGATGCCCGCATGGTCTTGACCAGGTCGTACGGGGCAGTCGGATCAAGGGTGCCGCAGGCCCTCAGCTCACTGACTTCCGACGACGTCCCGACCTCCGAGCCGATATTCTCGAGCAGGCGTGACATCGTTCGGATGTCGACAACATTGGGCAGTCGACGCAGGCGCACCGGCTTGCTGGTCAGCAGGCTGGCTGCGATCGCTGGCAGGGCGGCATTCTTGGCACCGCTGATCGGGATTTGTCCGGACAGGGGCCGGCCACCTTCGATATGCAGCTTTTGCATTGGAAAAAATACACGCGCTCTGCACGGAGCGCGGAAAACCCATTATTATCGAAGGACGAGGCGCAACCGGCGGTCCCGCCTGATCCGGGCTGGCCGCGGATTTCGTAACCCTGCGGGATCGGCGCTCGCCTTGCCTACCGGCGTCCCGTTGCTTCCGGCGCAACCTGCGCCCGCGTGACGCGGTAGTCCAATCATGAACTTTCGAGCTTTCACGACCAGCCTCATTCTCACAGCCTCACTTCTGACGGCTGCCGAGTCCAACTGGCCGCAGTGGCGCGGCCCGCTGTTCAACGGCAGCAACCCCTCCGCGTCCGGCCTCGCAGCCGAATGGACAACCGAGACCAACGTCTTGTGGAAAGCCGAGCTCCCCAGCTGGAGCGCCGCGACCCCGGCGGTTTGGGGGGATGTCGTCTTCATCACCTCGGCCGAGGAGGGCTTTAACACCCCGCAGCGTTACGGACGGGGTGGTGGGCGCGGTGCAGGTCCGGGAGGCAGGCGCCCCGGCGGGCCCGGGCAAAGTGGCCGGGGTCCGGGACCCGGTGGCCGTCCAGAAGGCGCTTCCGAGCGGTCCTCGCGCGATGCGATTCTCCTGATGGCCCTCAACCGTGGGGATGGGTCGACGCTCTGGGAGAGGGCGATCGGTGCCGGCAACCGCATCTACCGCAAGCAGAACCTCGCGTCGCCGTCGCCGATCACCGACGGCCGGCACGTGTGGGTGCTGACAGGAGGCGGCGACTTCTCCTGCTACGACATGGAGGGGAACAAGATCTGGTCGCGCAATATCCAGAGCGACTACGGCAGTTTCGGTCTCAACCACGGCTATGCCTCGACGCCTAGGCTGCACAACGGACGCCTCTATCTGCAAGTTCTCCACGGGATGAAGACGGATGAGCCGTCTTATGTGTTTGCGGTCGATCCCAAGACGGGCAAAACAGTCTGGAAGGTGGATCGCCCGACAGACGCCACGGCCGAGTCGCCGGACGACTATTCCACGCCTCTGATCGTTCAGGCCGGGGGCAGGGAGCAGCTGGTGGTGTCAGGGGGGGACTACGTCACAGGCCACGATCTCAAGAGCGGTAAGGAACTCTGGCGCATGGGGGGATTCAACCCGGGCCACGAGCGCTTCTACCGCACCATCGCGTCGTCGATCCACATCGGCGACACGGTGTACACGCCGAGCACGCGCGGCAACCCCTTCATCGCGTTCAAGGCCGGGGGCGAGGGCTGGATCAGCGACACCGCCAAGATCTGGGAAAACGCTCGTGGCGCAGACGTCCCGACGCCTACCACGGACGGCGAGCGGCTCTTCGTGGTCACCGACCGGGGTGTTCTGAACGTGCTCGACCCGAAGACCGGCGAGTTGCTGGCCGACCGGCTGCGGCTTGAGCCCGGGACCTATTCGTCTTCGCCGCTGCTTGCGGATGGCAAGCTCTACGCAACCAACGAGGAAGGCGCGACCACGGTGGTCGACGTCGAGGCCGGCTACAAGATTCTTGCGACGAACCGGCTGGACAGCCACACGCTGGCCAGCCCGATTGCGGTTGGCAGCCAGATCTTCATTCGCACGGCGAGCCACCTCTACTGCATCGCTCCAGACTAGGGAGACTCCATGGCCGAAGATTACAGGCTCGGCGACATCGTCGACGACTACTGTTCGCGCTGCAAGGGGGTAATGAACCACTCGGTGGTTTCGTTGGTCAACGGCGAACCGGCGCGGACAGAGTGCAGGACCTGCTTCTTTTCCCACAAGTACCGCCGTGCGCAAGGTGGCAGGAAGCGGCCGTCCACCAAGCAGGACCTGTTCGACGCGGTTCTCAACGAAATTGGCCCGCTAGGGCCCCGGTGACTTCATTCGGACTGCCCCGATTCGCTGCGGTGCTGGCCGACTGAGGCTCGTCGGAGAGCCGGATTCCGCCCCGGCCCACGGCCCGGAGAGGAGCGCCGCGCACATGCCTCGGGAACGCGACGGCTCGGCACTCACTCTGGCCGTTCCCGTAGCGCGGGCGCGGGAAGAGATCATTTGGGAGATCGTCTCGAGCATTCCCCGCGGCAAGGTCGCAACCTACGGTGACGTGGCTCGCGCAGCGGGCTTGCAGCGGGGCGCCCGCCAGGTCGGTCGTGCGATGCGGCGCTGCCCGCCCCAGCTGGACTTGCCTTGGCATCGCGTGCTGGCGGCCGGCGGGCGCATCGCGCTGCAAGGCCCGCAGGGGCTCGAGCAAAGGCTGCGCCTGGAGAGCGAGGACGTGCCGTTCAGCGGGTCTCGCGTGCGTCTCGATCTGTGCCGCTGGGAAATCCCCTTGCCATAGGCGGGATTTGACGGTGCCAGGCGGTGGCACTCTCGTAGGCGTGTCCGATAGCCAGGATACGGTCCTCGCCGTATTTCCTCCCCACGATCTGCAGGCCGATCGGCATCCCGTCCCGGTCAAACCCGCAAGGGACCGACACAACCGGCAGACCCGTCAGATTCAGTGCGCGGACGTTTCGGGTGGTTGCGAGCCTGACATTCTCTCGCCGTCCGTTCACGTCAATCTCCAGTTCTCCGATGCGTGCCGTGGGAATCGGAACAGCAGGCGCCACGAGCGCGTCGACCTCGCGCATGACGGCGTCGAATTCGCGGCAGAAAACCCGCCTGGCACGCTGGGCGTCAAGATAGTCAGTCGCCAATACGAAACGGCCCTGGTCCAGCAGCGCACGGACGTCGTCCCCGAAAGCGTCCCTGTGGGTTTCGAGACGGCGGCGATGAACGGAGCTTGCTTCGGCCAGCAGGATCAGCCGGTGCAGCGAGTTCGCCGCCTCGACATCCGGCGGCTGGACCTCGCGGAGTTCCGCGCCCAGATCCTGGAGTGCCCCGAGCGCGTTGCGGGCCGCTGCCTCCACGTCCACGGCCAGGCCGTCAAAGAAGAAGCGGGCCGGCACTCCGATTACCGTGCCTTTCAGGTCCGGAGTGACCTCGAATGTCGGGATGCTGACAGGCCGGTCGGACGAAACCGGATCCCGCTCATCCCTGCCGGCGATGGCGGCGAAGACCAGTGCCGTGTCTTTGACGCACGTTCCGAACGGTCCGAGGGTGTCCAGCGTATGCCCCAGCGGAAACACGCCCCTTCGGCTAATCCGGCCGAACGTGGGCTTGAGCCCGGCAACGCCGCAAAGAGCCGCGGGGATTCGGATAGATCCTCCTGTGTCCGATCCCAGCGAGAATACGCACAGGCCAGCGGCCTGCGCGGCCGCCGACCCCCCGCTCGACCCTCCGGGGATGCGCTCCGGATCCCAGGGATTGCGTACCGGCCCGAAGTGCGGGTTCGTACTAGTGATTCCGTAGGCCCATTCGTGCAGGCCCGTCTTGCCGACGAGGATTGCACCCGCTTCCTCGAGCTTTTCGATGACTGCCGCGTCGCACTTCGCCACGTTCCCCGCCATGGCCTGCGAGCCGACCGTAGTGGGAAGGCCTTGAACATCCAGCAGGTCCTTGGCGGCGTACGGAATCCCGTGCAGGGGACCTCGCCCGTGTCCCGCTCGGATCTCGGCTTCGGCCCTGGCGGCATGGGCCAGCGCCCGCTCGGCGGTCACGGCAAGGTAGGAGTTCAGCTTCGGATCAAGTCGCTCGATTCGGGCGAGCGTCTGGCCCACTACCTCGACGGGCGAGACCGTACCTGATATGTACCTCTGACTCAGCTCTGTGATGCTTGGCGTCGGAGCGTTGTTCATCAAGTCTCCTCAAGACAAGGGTAGTCGCTCGTACCGTGCGGGCTTCTCAACCCAGTCGGGCGTCTTCACCGAGGTCGTCGGTGGACCGCCCGCTGGATCGGCATCAGGTGCAAATAGCAGCGATGCGGCGTTGTCCCCTTCCATTCATGTCCGTGAACATGTCTGGAGTCCTGTCTGGAGTCCTTGCAATGCCATTGGCGACCGCTTACGCTGTACGAGGGAGTGTCTGATGCAGGTTCGGCCTGCTCTCGTTGGTAAAAAGGGGGTCATGTGGAAAAAAGACTCGTACTGATTATCGGCCTAGCTGCGCTTCTTGCGCCGCTTTCGTTCGGCCAGGCAAACCTTGCCACCTTGACCGGTGTCGTGAGCGACACCGGTGGCGGTGTGATCCCGGGCGCCGAGGTCATAGTCATGAACTCTGGAACCGGGATCGCCAGGGAACAGACAACGGGCGAGGTCGGCAGCTTCACGTTTCCGTCCCTCATTCCGGGGGAATACGAGCTCATCGTCACGTCCGAGGGCTTCCAGCAGCATGTCGAGCAGGGAATCATCCTTAGGACCGGCGACAACCGGCGCGTCGATGTCGAGCTCCAGATTGGTCAAATCACTGAATCGGTGACCGTCGACGCCCAGCTCGTGACGCTCAACACGGAGAGCGGCACGATCAAGGGCGACGTGATCGTTCAGGAAGAGATTCAGGAGCTCCCCTTGAACGGGCGCGACTTCACCGACCTGGCGTTCTTCGTGCCGGGAGTGGTTCCCAGAGGAAGCGCCCAGGGCTCGTTCGCCTCGATCAATGGAGCGCGACCGACGAACACCAATTTCTACGTTGACGGCTTCGACAATCGCAACGTGCAGGGCGGTGCCGCGCAGGTCCGTCCCAACATCGACGCGCTGCAGGAGTTCAAGATGGAGGTCTCCGGATACTCCGCCGAGTACGGACGCATGGCCGGCGGCATCCTGAACATGTCCCTGCGCTCCGGGACGAATGCCATGCACGGCAACGTCAGCTACTTCATGCGCAACGACGCGCTGGACGCACGCGGGTTCTTTGAAGCCGAGAAGACCAACCTGCTCCAGAATCAGTTCTCCGCCACGGCCACCGGCCCAATCAAGAAGAACCGGACTTTCTTCATGGTCAGCTACGAACTCCAGCGCCGCGATCAGGAGCACACGCGCCTTTCGAGAGTGCCGACCCCGATGGAAATCGGGGGCGACTTCAGCCAGACGATTGGCCTTTCGCATCTTGACAACCAGCTCGACGTGACGAACGACGCCGTTCTCGACCGGCTGCGGAGCGCGTTCCTCATCCGTGATCGGACCGCACGCGGCGGGTGCAATGCCAACCTAATCCGCCGGGGGCGGAACAACTCCTGCTTCCCGAACGACATTATTCCCATCTCGCGCGCCGACCCGGTCGCTCAGCGGCTCTTCCAGGAGTATCCGGCACCGAACCTCGGCAAGCGGCGTGATCTGTTGAACTACCGCGTGGTCGACAACGACAACGACAATTTCGACAGCACCATCTTCAAGGTGGATCACAAGATCGGCGAGAACAACCTGGCTGCACGCGTGCAGTACCGGGCCAACAATGGTGAAAACCCGTTTGCCGGAAACAGCGTTCTGCCTCAGTTCGGCAACACCATTGACGACAACCGGTACTTGGCGGGCGCAGACTACACGCACATGTTCTCGCCCACGTTCCTGATGGAGATCCGGGGAGGATTCAGCGGGAACGACGTGTTCCAGCGCGGAGCCTTCGCGGACCAGAACATCATCCAGGAACTTGGGATGGCGAACTTCATCTCGGACCAGGACCGGGAGGATTATCCGGGCATCGACGACTACCCGCTGATTCGGGTCGACAACCACGCTCCGCTGGGCTCGGCTACCAATCAGCCGAACATCACGAACGTCTATGACACGCAGTGGAGCGTCAAGATGACCAACATCAAGGGCAATCACACGCTCAAGTACGGATTCAACTACAATTACGTGATTTACGAGCGGCCAGGCGTCAACAACGCGCGGGGCAACTACCGTTTCCGCGGATTCCGCACGGGTGGCTGCAACTCATTGCGGTGCAAGGACTGGGGAAGCCCGGTTGCAGACATGTTCCTGGGCTGGCTGCACAACATCAATGTCCGGGAAGGCATCAACGGGCCCGACTGGAGGCAGATCGCGATGGGCGCCTTCGTCAACGACGACTGGAAAGTGACGCCGAGGCTGACCATGAACCTCGGTGTGCGCTGGGAAGTCAACCGGATGCCGTGGGACGTGAACGACAAGATGGGCAGCTTCGTTCCCGAATTCAACAAGATCGTCCTTTCGAGTGACCGGAACCTTCCCGACAATTTCAACGAGTTGCTGGGCGACTACGATCTCGCCGGCCGGTTCCTCACGGCCGACGAAGTGGGTTACCCGCGCTCGGTGATCAAGACGGACTGGAACAACTTCACTCCCCGCGTCGGATTCGCCTACCGCCTGACCGACAGGATGGTCATCCGCTCGGGCTACGGCCTGTTCGTGGCGGGCACGATCCTGAACCCGTTCCGCAACAACCTGGGCAACATCTTCCCGTTCACGATCCAGACCAACTATGCGGCGCGGAACGCGACTCCCAACAGGCCGCCCGAGGTCCTGCTGAACGACCCCTTGGGCACCTTGGGCCGGGACGCCGTCATCGGCGGCGGCTGGCTCGGAAACCGGCCGACGGCGAGCGGTATCACGCAAAGCCCCAAGCAGGCCTATCTGCAGTCCTGGAACTTTACGATCGAGCGGCAATTGCCGGGCGGTACGAGCATTGAGATGGACTACCGGGGCTCGAAGGGCACACACCTGATTCGGCGGTATGACTACAATCAGGCGATCCGCACGCGGGACTGGTTCCTCGCCAACCGCACGGAGGCCGGGGGCTTCACGGAGAACTTCCAGTCGTTGAGGCCGAATCCCGACTGGAACGCAATCAACTTCTACAACACCGGGTCGAACTCCACCTACCATGCCGCCAACGTGTCCTGGCGCAAGCGCAGCCGGGGCGGGCTGTTCTGGCGCGTCAACTACTCGTTCTCGAAGTCGATCGACGACGCGTCTCGGACGAACGGCTCAGGCCCGACCGACTTCGCCAACGCCTTGGACCGCAGGAACTTGAGGCTCGAGCGCGGGCGCTCGACGTGGGACCGCCGGCACGTGTTCACGCTTGTCGGGAACTACAACCTTCCATTCGGGCGCGGGCGCCGCTGGGGGCGTCAATGGGGGACGGTCACCCAGTCTGTCCTAGGCGGCTGGCAGCTTTCGGGAACCCAGACTTCGTACTCGGGGTCGCCGTTCACGGTCATGGCCGCGAACGCCGACCAGAACCTGGGTGAGTCGTTGCGCCCGCACCGGATCGCCCACGGTGCCCAGAAGGACGACCCCTCCCTAGGTGCGATTCGGGGAGTCGATTACCCGTTCTTCGACACCGGTGCCTTCGTGAGCGTTCCCAGTTGCGTGGACGCGGACCCGGAGGCAGGCACCCCGGTGTCCTGCCCTGAGGGAGCTTTTGCTCTGGGTTCGGCCGGCCGCAACATTCTGGATGGCCCGGGCCTGTTCACCGCGAACGTGGCGCTATCGAAGAATTTCACAGTTCGCGAGGGGATGCGCCTGCAGCTGCGGATCGAATCCTTCAACTTCCTCAACCGGACGAACTTCATCATGATTAACGAGTTCCGGCGGTTCAACGGAGTTGGCGGCGGGTTCTTCACGCGCACGGGGAACATCGGTCGCGGGGGCGGCCCGAGGATCTTCCAGTACGCCGTCAAACTGAGATTCTGATCGCTGCGGATCGGGCGCCCGCGCCAACCACGGGCGCCCGATCCCATCTTCACCAGTCCCCGGTTCGGGCCAGGCCGCGCCGGAGGTTTCGGAGTGTCCCAGTGACGATGTGCCGCGAGTCTTGAGGGCTCTCCTGGCGAGCGTTCACGGCGTTGGGCGCGCGCGCACTCGCGATGATCGAGGGGTATCAGCGAATCGCCGGGAGGCCTGCCGGATTGCGCCGAAATAGCCTCGGTTCGCGGCGTTTGCCGCAGTTCTCTTGCCCGCGCTTCCGGCACGGATTCCAATCGCGTTGGGCACGTCCACCGCGTTGGTGATGGAGTCAATCGGTACGGGTCATCACGCCGGCTCCGGCGAGTGAAGGGCCGCGAGCAGCCGGCGTCGTATACTCCAGTCGCGCGCCGCTTGGCAATGGGGATTCATACTCGCCGCGAATTCGTCCGCCGCTCCGCGGGACAGCTTCTAGTCGTCGTCGCGACGTCCCATCCGGAAGTGCTGCTCTCGGCGCAGCGTCGAAGCCGGGACCATCGCTACGACCTGCTCGTGAAAGGCGGCCGTGTCGTGGATCCCTCGCAGGGCCTGTCAGCCCGCCGCGACATTGCCGTGAGCGGATCGAAGATCGTGCGGCTGGGCGAGACGATTCCTGAAGGGGACGCGCTCCACGTGATCGATGCCAGCGGCCGCATCGTCACTCCCGGCTGGATCGACATCCATGTCCACGTATACGACGGCGTGGCGCCGCTGGGCATCCCGGCCGACCCCAACTGCATCGCCAAGGGTGTGACCACTGCGATTGACGCAGGCTCTGCCGGAGCGCACACGTTCCCCGGGCTTCGGAAATACGTCATTGACGTAGCCGACACCCGCATACTGGCTCTTCTGAACATCTCCGTCGTGGGCCAGTCGACGCTGTCCCAGGACAATCCGTGGGGCGAACTGCTGGACTTGCGGTACGCCAACGTCGATCTCGCCGCGAAGACGATCGAACGCCATCGCGACGTCATTGTGGGTATGAAGGTCCGCCTCACGCGCAACATTGCAGGGGAGCACGATCTCGAGGTGCTGAGGCGCGCCCGCACGGCTGCCGACGCTGCCGGCCTTCCAGTCATGGTCCATATCGGGGGGTCGCACTCCCCCATCGAGGAAATCCTGGGCCTGACGAAGCCGGGCGACGTCATCACTCACAGCTTCCGCGGCGGCGACGGGGGAATCCTCGACGCCCAGGGCCGGGTCCACGACGTGGTGCTCGAAAAGGTCGGCTCGGGTGTTCACCTCGATATCGGGCACGGCGCTGGAAGCTTCTCGTTCGAGACGGCGGAGCGTGCACTGGAGCAGGGCCTGAAACCGGGCACGATTTCGAGCGACGTTCACCAGTTCAACGTGCACGGACCAGTCTTCGATCTCGCGACGACGGTTTCAAAGTTCCTGCACTTGGGCCTCACCCTCCAGGAGGCTGTCCGGCGAGTCACGTTCAATCCTGCGCAGGTTTTTGGCCAGCTGCGGGGGCTGGGAACCCTGAGGGAGGGTGCGGAGGCGGACATTGCGGTATTGGCGCTGGACGAAGGGCGCTTCCCATTGACCGACGCGCACGGAGTGACCCGCTTCGGGCGCCGACTGCTTCGTCCCGTGGCCACGATCAAGGCCGGACAACTCTACGGTGCGCCTACGATACCGACTGAGCGGCTGTAGCCCGCCCGGGCCTGCCTGTTGCGATCCGCCGGGACTCGGGGGGTGACCGTCTGCAGCCGCATTCCGGGTGCTGGCATCGGACTGCCGGGCGGCATCGGGTTCGTACAATGGCGGGCGAGCGCTGTACGGCGATGTCGAGTCCGAAGGGAATGCGTCGCGGAGCCGAGTCTTCGCAAGACGAGCCGCGGCTGGCCGGCACCAAGGGTCGTTCAGGAAGCCGTCATGGAAGCTTGCCCTATCAGCCGTGGCGTGTCGCGGAACAGGCGTCGAAGGGCGTCGCGTGAGTGAGGTTCATGGATCGCGCCGCCGCCCCGCGTATTGTCTTCTGCGCCGGATTGGGCGTGTCAGCGATCCTGTCTTGTTCCGAGCAGGTCTCGCCCGTCCGAACTCGCCATGCGGTGCGCCTGGATGTCAGCGTCCAGCGGTCCGATACCGGCGAGCGGATTCCGGCGCGCGTCTATCTGTTCAAGGGCAATCGTGCGTTCCGCCTGAGTCCGGTCGACGCCATGCTTCCGTTGCGTCCCGACCTTTTCTATCGGGAGCGTGTCTGGCGGCGATCCGGCGATCCATCGATTCTCGAAGTCACGGCAAGGGATCGGTCGCACTTCATCCTGCTAGAGGGAACGGGCACGTTCGAGCTGCCCGCTTCGGACGAGTATCGAATCGAGGCCTACCACGGGACCTTCTTCCGGCCTGCGTCCAAGACCTTCTCTCTGGAATTCGGCGGCCAGCAGAGCCTTTCGCTCAGTCTTGATCCCGTCGCGCCGGAGCAGCAGGGAGAATGGCTCGCTGGTGACGACCATATCCACCTTGTTCGCGAACCCGACGACGATCCGGTATTCCTGCGGTGGATGCAAGCCGAGGACCTGGCGGTGGCCAACTTTCTGGAGCTCCAGCGGCAACAGCATGCCGCGATGCAATGGGGCTTCGGCAGGGAAGCGGAGGCGCGCGCCAGCGGCCATTCGATTCGCTCCGGCCATGAATCCCGCAGCCGATTCTACGGGCACACCTTGTTTCTCGGCCCCAGCCGGATGATCGAGCCCCTGAGCATCGGCCTGGAATACGCCAACACCGCGCTGGCGTTTCCGAATCCCAAGATGTTGTTCGAACGAGGGCGGCAGCTCGGCGCCCTGACCGGATTCGCCCATTTCGATGGCAGCCAGCCGAACTCGACGCTCTTGTTGAACCTTGCCCACGACACGCTCGATTTTGTCGAGATCTTCCAGTTCGGCGTTCTCAGGACGACCGAATGGTACGAGCTGCTGAACGCAGGCTTCCGCGTGGTCGGCCTCGCAGGGAGTGACTTCCCGGCCAATCTGGGACGGTTCGAGTCCTGGCCAAGAGCGCTTCCGCTCCTGGGTCCGGAACGGGCCTTGGTGCGATCGCGGCCAGGCGAATCCGCATACGAAGCGTGGGCCGCCGGGGTGGGCCGGGGCGAAGTCACCCTGACGAATGGCCCCTTGCTCGAGTTCTCGGCAAATGGCCATCGCACCGGGGCGGCCCTCACTTGGGATGGGGACTCGCACAGCGTCGAGGGCCGTGCGGAAGCCAAGTATTTCCGTCCGCTCGAGAAAATCGAGCTAGTCTGCAATGGCAGCGTTGTCGCACGCCAATTGGGGAACGGGTCCGCCGAGCGGCTCCCGTTGGACTTTCGCATTGAACTCAAGGAAAGCTCGTGGATCGCTGCCCGCGTCACGGCCCAGTCCCGGGACGGCGAACCACTGATCCAGGCCCATACCAACCCGATATATTTCCGGCGCGAGCAGAGACCCGTGCGGGTAGACTCGGCTCGTCAGGCCGTCCGGGACTCGTGGAGGAACCAGGTGGAGTACTATCGCTCGGGCCGCCTCGAGTTTCCGGACGAGGAGACCCGCGAGCAGTTTCTGGCCGACGTAGACGAGACGTCTCGAAGGCTCGGTCAGTAAGCGGGCTGACGGGCAAGATGGCCTCCGCCGAAGCCGATCGCGGGGGAATGGCCTGACATGGTGTCGATTTCCGGGTCGCCCGCTGATGGCGATCCGCTATCATCCGAACGGGCAGTGGCGGCCGTTATCGCACCGTCCGATACCGCCGATTGGGCAGAAAGGGCGGGCCGGGGCCGAGGCATTGTCCGGGAGAGCGGAATCATGAGCCTTGATCGAAGGGAAATCCTTGCAGCCTCGCTCAGCGCTGCCGTGGCATCCGTTTCAACGAAGATCGCGCGGGCGCAGACCTCGGCCGGTAGCGATGGTCGTGGCCGTCTCGGCATCCCGGGGCCCTACCCTGGCCGGGTGGTCGAGGTGTATCACCCGAACAGCATCGTCGGGGGCTCGTACCAGTCAGGTCCGGTCGAGCAGATGGTCAGCAGCGGCATGCAGGAACTCACCGGGGCTGACAGCCCAATCGAAGCGTGGCGACAGTTCTTCGCTCCCGGAGACGTCGTCGGAATCAAGCTCAACCCTGTGGGAATGCCGCACGTCATCTCGGCTCCTGACGTGCTGCACGCCATCCTTCGCGCCCTCGAGGAGATTGGCATTCCCCGCCGGGACATCGTTGCCTACGATCGCTACGGCAATCAATTCCAAGAAGCGGGCTTCGTGCAGTGGCTCCCCGAGGGAGTGCGCTGGACTTCCGGCTCGCCCTCGTTCCCCAGGATTCAGCTCGATATGGATGGGTACGACAGGAATGTCTACATGGAGATGCCCCTCGTCCATCCCGACTACGCATCCGACTACGATTTGAGCGATCCCCACGTGCGACGCTCCTATGTTGCGAAGTTCCTGACCAAGGAAGTCAACAAGGTGATCAATCTGTGCGTCTTGAAGCACCACCAGTCGGCGGGGGTCACGCTGGCGTTGAAGAACATGTCCCACGGCCTGGTCAACAACGTCAGTCGGAGCCACGTGTCGCCAACGGCGAACGCCTGCGGCATTTTCATACCCGCGATCGTGGACCTGCCCGTCATTCGGGAGAAGCTGGTCCTCCACATCCTCGACGGCGTCAAGGGAGCCTACCACGGCGGCCCGGGCCAAAGCGTGGGGCGCTACATGTGGGAGCACAAGACGATGTACTTCGCCACGGATCCGGTTGCTTTGGACAAGACGGGGTGGAAGGCCATTGACAGGAAGCGGGCCGAGGTCGGGCGGGCGCCCATCGCCCTGCTCAAGCCCGATGAGGACAGCCGGTGGCTCAATGCACAGGTGGAGCACATCGAGCTGGCATCCAACTTCGGGCTCGGGGTCTTCGACGACACGGGAATTGAACTAAAGCGGATTCATTTTGGTTGACGTGCGGACCGGGATCCTCTCATCGAGACAGGGTCTTCTTTCGGACACAATGGTTCTTGCCGTCGACACTCATTGACACCGGTGAAGATCCCCTCGAGGTGGATCCGCAACCAATGTCCCGACGGCTCTCTCTGGGGCCCGGAGGCAGTGGGCGTCGGGACATCGGGCAGAGGATCCAGGCCTTCGGGATCGGTCTAATGGACACTTCCATTGGTTGATCGTGGGGATCACAACACCCAATTGGAGGATTGATCCTCCCGATTCTGTCGACCTCCAGGGAGGGTTAGCCTCCAAGGATCCACGGCCCCCTCCGGAGGCACTGCACGGGCAGGATCGTCGGGATTCGTCAGCTGGCCAGCGCTCTACGGTTTTCGCTTTCGGTCCTGAACCCCCTCGAGCCCATCGAGGTCGGCGTACTGCGTCCAGAGTTCCGCGTCATACTTGCGGGCGGTTGCCAGAATCACACTGTCCGCCATGGGCATCTTCAAACCCAAGCTGAGGCGCGCTGCGGCTACGGCAATCTCCGGTCCGAGATCCACGACGGTTCCTTGCTGCATGACCGCCACGGCCTGAAGCGCAGCACCCTCGTCACGTTGCTGAGCCACCCGCTTGAATACTTCGAAGAGAGTCAGCGAGGGGACTACGAGAGTCTCTAGGTTCTAGATAGAGTCCGCAAAGCAGGCGGCGTTCGGACCATCGTCGATTCCAGCCACGCACTGGAATCGACGACATTCATGCCCGGTCTACCTCGCGTTCGACGCTTGTGTCGATACCCCTAAGGAATCCTCTCATTTGGCGCACTGGAGGTACAGGAATCAGGTCGATGCGTCCCTCGTAGGCGACCGCTTGGATTTTCTGGCTTGGTACAAGGCCAAGTTGGGTCCGGATTTGCTTCGGAATCACCACTTGGTACTTGGGCGAGATGGTTACAGGTTCCACAAAACCTCCATCGAGCCTTTGTATCGCAATGCCGAATTCACATCGAACCTAGATCACACCTGATTCCGAACTCCTGCTGGACGTTGGAGTTGGCGCGCTGGTAGAGTACGGGGGAAATCCTAGTGTTGACGTAATCGACTCGCTGAAACAGAGCAGTCATCGGGCACGTTCATCAAGTATGACCCCTTCCAACATGGTCCGTCCTGTTTCGAAGGCGTCCGTGACCTTGGGCTTTTTGCTGATCTGGTGTCTGGTTTCGCCCTGCGGCTCGCAGGCCAGTCGCGGCGCCGCTGAGCATGATGCGCTTAGGGCCGATGCGGAAGAGTACTTTCGTGATCGCGTAACACCGTTCATCAAGGCCTATTGCCTGGCCTGCCACCAAAACAAGCGACCCACGCAAGCGGGAGTCAATTTTTCGCCCACGCTCAAGGCTCCAGGCCACGCCGCCTTTCACGATCAGTGGAAGAGAGCGGTTTCCAGAGTGAAGGCGCATGATATGCCGCCGAATGGTGCGCCCCAGCCGAGCGATGCGGATCGGCGGATGTTCGTCGATTGGATTGCAAGGCTCAAGTACCTCAGCGAGAAGGATCCCGGGCGTTTCGTCATCCGGCGGCTGACCAAGACCGAATACGGCAACACCCTACATGATCTGTTCGGCGTGGCACCCTCGATAGCCGGCGGCCTGCCAGATGAAGTCAGCGGTGAGGGGTATCTGAATTCGCTTTCGCCACTCCAGCTCGAGCAGTACTTGACGATCGCTGATCGGGTATTGGATCGGATTGTGGCGCCGGAAGACGCCCCGCCCACCGAAGCACAAAAGCGGCTGTTCGGCGAACCGGCTGCGCCGGAGACAGGCTCCCGAGAAGCGGCGCGAGAAGTCGCCCGGTCCCTAGCCAGGAAGGCTTATCGCCGGCCTCCAACCGAGGCGGAGCTAGATGTCTTGGTGGGAGCGTTCGAGTTGGGAAGGCAGAACGGCCTCGGTTACGAGCAGTCGCTTCACTTGATGCTCAAGGCCGCCCTCGTTTCTCCCCAGTTTCTCTTCATCACTCCGGCTGGAGAACTCGACTCGAGCACGGGCATCGTTCCGCTGGACGACTATCAACTCGCGTCGCGGCTGTCTTATTTGCTGTGGGCCACCATGCCTGACGACGAGCTGATGGCCCTCGCCGATAGCGGGACGCTGCATGAACCAGAGATTCTCGAAGCGCAGGTCAAGCGTTTGCTGCAGGATCGTCGCTCCCGCGCCTTGTTTGACGGGTTTGGCGCACAGTGGCTTGGCGTCGGCGGCTTGGAAAGCCAGGTCTTCGATCCTGCGGTGTTTCCGCAGATGACCGCCGAAATGCGCGAGGCGATGTACGACGAAGCCCGCCTGTTTTTTGGGAGCATTGTGCGTGAAAACAGGAGCGTCATCAATTTCGTCGATGGCGATTACACCTATCTCAACGGGACCCTGGCCTCGATCTACGGTCTGCAAGAGACTGTCACGGGACCCGAGATGCGGAGGGTCCAGCTGAGCGACGGCAATCGCCGGGGAGTCTTGGGAATGCCCGGAGTTCTCGCAGCGACCTCCTTCCCCAACCGCACCAGCCCTGTCAAGCGCGGCGTGTGGGTGCTGGAACAAGTGCTCGGGGACCATGTGCCGCCGGCCCCGCCCGACGTTCCGGCCCTGGACCAACAGGACCAGGAGACGGTCGCGAACCTGACCCTGCGCGAGCGCACCGAACTGCATCGCACGAATCCTGTCTGTGCCAATTGCCACAAACTACTTGACCCGATCGGGTTCGGTCTGGAAAACTTCGATGCCATCGGCCGATGGCGTGATCGGGACGACAATGGCGAGGCGATTGATGCGGCGGGCGAGCTTCCGGGGGGAGAGCGTTTCTCGGGCCCCAAAGAGCTGAACGCCATTCTCGCCGGACGAATCGGCGATCTTTCTCGCAACCTCGTGGAGAAACTACTAGCGTACGCCTTGGGCCGAAGGATGGAAGGCTATGACGAAATCGTGGTGGATGATTTGATGCATGAAATCGCCGGCGACGGGTACCAGATGCAGACGCTTGTCAGCGCGGTCGTCGCCAGTTATCCCTTTACCCATCGTCGAATCCTGGAAGAGAGGAGTTTCAATGACCAGAAGCGCGCTGATTGACCGACGAGCCTGCCTGAAAGGCATGGGCGCCTCGCTCGCCCTACCACTCATGGATGCAATGGGTTGGGCCGACACCGTCGAGGGCAAGACGTACCGACCACCGGTGCGCCTTGGATTCATGTACATGCCCCATGGTGTGATCATGGACCAATTCTGGCCGGCCGATGCGGAGAGTTTTGTTTCGTCACCGCCCTCGGCGCTCGAATCGTTACGGCCGATACTCGATCAATGTCTGACGATGAAGGGGATTTCCGGCGTGCCCATCGCTCCCTTCAACGGGGCGCCGCACGCGCTCGAGCTATCGACATGGCTCACGGCGACCTTGCCGGCCGCCGACAAGCGGAACGAGATCAACATCGCGATATCCGCGGACCAGATTGCAGCCAACCACGTGGGAGCCTTCACTACGTTGCCGTCATTGGAACTGGCCACGATGCCACAGGACTGGAAGGAAAACCAGGAAGGGCTGAACGAGGCGTATTATTCGCACTGCAGCTTTCGATCCCCCACTCAGGCGGTCCCCGCCGAGATCAATCCACGTAACGTACTCAATCGCCTGTTCCACAAACAGGAGCAGAACGGCATCGGGCGCGAATCGACGCGAGTGAACGCTCTGGATCGAAACCTATTGGATATCGTGCTGGCCGGCGCGAGGGACTTGCGGCAGACGCTGTCCACATCCGACCAACGCAAGCTGGACGAATACCTGGACAGCGTCCGCTCGGTCGAACGACGCATCGCCGCCATCGAGCATCGCCAGAAAGAGGCAGCCTTGGAAAAGGCCGGCGTCCGCGCGAGCAAACGTCACGCCACCGATTCGCCGCCCATCGAGGTCAAGATTCCGGAGGGAGAAAAACGTAGCGAGTACATGCAGGTGATGTGTGACCTGAACGTGCTGGCATTTCAGACCGACACAACTCGCGTCTGCACCTACATTGGCTCGAGACCCAATGGCGCGTCTTATCCGGAACTCGGGTTCAATGATCAGCATCACTCGCAAACCCATCACAGGAATGATCCGACGAAGGTCGGGAAGGTCGCCAGGATCACCGAATTCAACATCGAGCAATTCGCTTACATGGTTAAGAAGATGCACAGCCTGCGAGAAGCCGACGGCACGTTGCTCGACAACTGCATCATGATGTGGGGATCCGGCCTCGAGGATGGCAATGAGCATACGCGGGAAAATCTCCCCTTCGTTCTCGCTGGAAGAGGGGGCGGTTCAATCAACACGGGACGCTTCCTGCCGGACACCAAGGGAAATCAAGGGGACCTGCTGACCACATTGCTCGCTTGCGCCGGCATTCCGATAGACCGTCCCATTGGGATCGCAACGAAGCAGATCGAAGCGATCAAAGCCTGAATTCCTCAATGAGGTTGGTGTCCGGAGTGCGGCGACTCCTCGAATAGGGAGTTCCGGGGGGTTCGCGAATCTACTCCGACAAGAAGCGACGCGCCTCCATCGGAACTGGAAGCGCACAGCCGTCCACCGAGCCCCTGCCCGGCCGTCAATCATTCCGGAGGATACGCCTACTCGTCGAGCTGGCTGCGACAGCCGAGAGCACTGTTACGACGGTTCCGATCGGGACGTACCAAAGCCAGGCCACTTCGTCCCGAATTGCGACCACCGAGGCGATCCCGATCACAATCCCCAATATGGCCGACCGCTGTCCCGGTCTCCGCGTAAGCGTGCCCAGTGCGAAGGCGCCGAGCAGGCCGCCGTAGACTACAGCCGCGACACCGAGAGCCATCTCTACTGCAGAGGTTTGCCGCGAGAGCGGGATGAACGCGATCGCTCCGGCCATTAGCAGCGCCGCCCAAGCGAGGGAAAAGCCTCTCCCGGCCCGCAGAATCCGACGCTCATCGCTTTCGGCACCTGCAATGGGGGCCCAATAGTCGTAGGCCGTCGCGGACGCTAGCGAGTTGATCGAGGACGACAGCGACGACATCGCAGCGGCGAACACGCAGGCGATCAGCAGGCCCGTTACGCCTGCGGGAAGCTCCTCCACGATGAACCGGGCGAAGATCTCGTCGCCACTCTCGAAGTTTCTCCCGCCGTAGAAGCCCCACAAGCCGATGCCCACGAGCAGGAACGCCAGGAATTGGGCAATCACCGCAATGCCGCTTGCGACGAGGGCCTTTTGCGAGTCGCGCTCGCACCGGCACGTGAGTAGCCGTTGGACGATCAGCTGGTCCGTGCCGTGGGACGCCATCGTGAAGACCGCCCCGCCCAGCAGTCCTGCCACGAGTGTGTAGGGCGCGTCCACGTTCCAGGAGAAATCGAACACGTGCAGCTTCGCGGCTGCATGCGCGGACGAGAGAATCTCGGCCCAGCCGCCCGGAGACACCAGTTGAATCGCCACGACGGTCACGGCTGCACCGAACAGGTACAGGCCCATCTGGACCGAGTCGACCCATACGACGGCTCGGATGCCCCCGCAGTATGTGTAGACCAAGGTCAACGCCGCGATGACCGCGATCGAAACTGGGTATGGCCAGCCCGTAATCAATGCCAGCGGAATCGCCGTGGCGAACAGTCTCACTGAATCTGCGAGCAGCCGCGTCACCATGAAGATTGCTGAAGTAAGGCGTCGCGTGCCCGGTCCGAACCGGGTTTCAAGCAGTGCGTATGCCGTGGACAAATCCCCGCGATAGTACGCAGGCAGGAAAACCAGCGCAACGACCACGCGTCCCAGCAGATAGCCGAACGTGAGCTGGAGGAATACCAAGCTGCCCAGATAGGCGACCCCGGGAATGCTGAGAAACGTCAGGGTGCTTGTCTCGGTGGCGACGACAGAGAGCGTGACCGCCCCCCAGGGGAGGGAGCGGCCGCCGAGAAAATAGTCGGTGCCGCCGGCCTGGCCACGTCCCAGCCACGCCCCCCAGGCGGTGATCCCCACCAAGTACGCCACGACGACGGCCAGATCGACGCTGCCAAACGCTGTCAATCGCTGCGCTCCTGGAAGTCTGGCCTTGCTGGGCGCTGTCGGCGAGCGCGCACCCGACGGTCAGACCGAGTTCCTATTCTGGCCCAGCGCAGGTCTCGACTCGGCAAGGCGAGTTCGCCCACCGCGCCGATTGGCACTATGCTATTGGCTTGGTTCCGGGTTTCGGCTCTCCCCCGCGTACAACGCGGGTTGAGACGTCTCGCTTGGCTCGCGAGTGGCAGCCCATGAAGAATGCTTCCATCCTTCTAATCGCACTGAGCATCGTCGCGGGGACGTCTGCTTGCAGCAAGCCACCTAATTTCCTCGTCATCGTTGCAGATGACTTCGGCTACGCCGACGCTGGTTCGTACGGCGGCGAGATCGAGACTCCGAACCTCGATGCACTTGCAGCCGGAGGTCTGCGTTTCACGCAGTTCTACAACACGTCCCGTTGCTGGCCCACGCGGGCATCGCTGCTGACGGGATACTACGCCCAGCAGGTCCGGCGCGATGAAATGCCGGGCGCGCCTCCCAGGGAATTTGGCGGCAGGGGCGTCCGGCCCGCATGGGCAAGGCTGGTATCGGATCGCCTCCGGGATGTGGGATATCGCTCCTACCACTCTGGCAAGTGGCATGTTGATGGCGAGCCTCTTGCGAACGGTTTCGACCGTTCGTATAGGGCAGGCAATCCGGCTGGGTTCTTCCACATCAAGGGGCACGACCTTGACGGCGTGAACATGCCGGAGATCCTTCCCGAGCAGGGACTGTACCAGACCACGTTGACCGCGAATCACGCGATCGAGTCTTTGAGGGAGCACGCGTCGGAGCACCGGGACCGACCCTTCTTCCAGTACTTGGCGTTCCATGCGCCGCACTTTCCCCTCCATGCCCTGCCCGAAGACATTGCACGGTATCGCGACCGCTACGTTGCCGGATGGGACCAGCTCCGGAAGGAACGACACGCGCGGCAGCTGGAACTCGGCTTCGGAGACTCGCAGCTGTCGCCGCTTGACGAGGACGTCGGCCCGCCGTACGCGTTCCCGGACGCCATCGGCCTGTTAGGCGCCGGGGAGGTGAACCGCCCGGTCCCCTGGGACAGCCTGACCGACGTGCAGCAGCGGTTTCAAGCCGAGAAGATGGCGATCCATGCCGCGATGATCCATAGGATGGACATCGAAATCGGCCGGGTCCTTGACCAGATTCGCGTGATGAACGCGTTCGAGAACACCGTGGTGTTCTTCCTCTCCGACAACGGTGCCAGTGCGGAGATCATGGTGCGTGGCGACGGTCATGATCCGGACGCGCCACTGGGCTCTGCCGGGACATACCTCTGCCTGGGCCCGGGTTTCTCAAGCGCGGCCAATACCCCGTTCCGTCTGCACAAGACGTGGGTGCACGAAGGCGGAATCGCGACTCCCCTGATCGTGCACTGGCCGGATGGTATCGCGGCTCGGAACGATTTGCGCTCGACTGTCGGGCACGTGATCGATATTGCCCCGACGCTCTTGGATCTCGCCGGAGTCGACGCCGTCCCGGACCCGGGCGGGCCGCCGTTCGCAGGCCGGAGCCTGGCGGAGGTGTTTCCCGGTGACGGGACCAAACTACACGAGGCGCTGTGGTTCTACCACCAAGGGAACCGGGCCCTGCGAATGGGGGACTGGAAGATTCTCCACTCGGTGCGAACGAGGGACGATGGCTGGAGCTCGGTCAAGGACGAGGAGGACGCAAGGCCGGGCGAGTGGGCGCTGTACGACCTCGCGACCGACCGTGCGGAGCAGCATGACCTGTCGGCCGAGCGCCCGGAGGTCGTGCGCGAACTGTCCGACTTCTGGGAAGAGTGGAAGGAACGCTTCATTCGCGAAGCCGGCGGGTCCCGCTGACCAGGACCTCGCGCGGCATCTGTCCGGGCCTTGCTACTCGGGCTGTGGGCGCGGCAAGCGCGCTCGACTCAGTTGGAAACGTATCGGCGGAACGAGCGAATCGTCATCTCGGCTGCTGCGAGCGAGTCGGGGTAGGGAAAGACCTCGGCCGAGGCGAAGCCGTTGTATCCGGCCTCTGAGAGAGCCTGCATGACCGGTTGCATCGGCGTGTGCCCGAAGCCGACGGCGCGACGGTTGGAATCCGCGAAATGGACGTGTCCGATGTGCTCGGCATGGTCCGAGATCGACTGCGCGATGTCAGCCTCCTCGATATTCATGTGAAACAGGTCAGCCATCAGCTTCAAGTTGCTGCTGCCCGCACGCTCGCAAAGATCGACGCCTTCGGAAACCGTGTTCACCAGGTCCGTTTCGTAGCGGTTCAGCGGTTCGAGCAGCAGGCTCTGACCTCGGCTAGCCGCGTGCTCCCCGAGTCGCCGTAGCGAGTCCGCGAGGTTCGCTAGCGCTGACTCTCTTGCTTGGTCGCTGCCGGCGCTCCCCTGCATCGACCCGACGATTGCGGGCGCGTCGAAAGGCGCCCCGAAGTCGATGACCCGTCTGACGAACTCGCAGGCTCGCTCCCTGGTCGCTTCGTTGCTGTCGCTGAGGCTGAGGCTGTGCAGAATCATCCCGGCGCCAGTGCCAACCGCCGCCAGCCGGAGACCATGCAGGTCTAGGAGTTCCTGCATCCGGCCCGCGTCGACGTAGTCGCCGGAGGGCGCGAAGACCTCGATCCCGTCGAAGCCGAGTTCCGCGACCTTCGCGCAGGCTGCGGCCAGGTCTCCGTGAAAAACGAATGGGCCTCGTCGCGCTTGAGGGACGAGGCATGCGGTGACGGATGACAGGATCACGGCTAAACCTACTCTGCAACCTCGATCATGGCCTTGATGACACCGGACTCCGGACGCGTGTAGCCGTCGAACTCCGCAACTACCGCCTCGAATGGGGTGCGGTGAGTAATCCACGGATCCGTATCGATCGTGCCGTCTTCGATCAAGCGAATAATGCGGCCGAAGTCGCGAGGCAGCGCATTCCGGGAGCCCTTGATAGTCATTTCCGGTCGATGCAGCGCGGGATGCGGGAACGTGACGCTGTCGGTCGTGATGCCGACGTACACGAGCGTTCCGGTGTGTGCAACGTAGCTCAGTGCCTCGCTCATGGAGGCAGGGCTTCCCGTTGCGTCGGTCACCAGGGAAAACATGTCGCCTCCCGTGATCGCGCGTAGCTGCTCGGTCGCGCTCTCGCTGCTTTCGAACACCACTGTGTTCTCAATTCCATAACGATGCCTGCAGAAGTCCAGTCGCGACTCCACACGATCCATGACCGTGATCCGCGCTCCGGTGAGGCGGGTGAACTCGAGGGTCGCGAGCCCGATCGGGCCCGCGCCGATGATCAGGACATCGCTTCCGTCCTGGGGCGCTCCCCTGTCGGTTGCGTGGCAGCCGATACCCAGCGTCTCCACCAGCGCCAGTTGTTCGAACGTCAGGTTGCGGGATACATGGAGCTTGTCCGCTCTCACCAGAAACCGCTCGCAGAGGCCGCCGTCGATCATCACGCCGATGACGTTCAGGCCTTCGCAGCAGTTGGGACTCCCGCGCCTGCATGCGTAGCAGGCCTGGCAATTCATGTATGGCTCGACACTGCATCGATCGCCCGGTTCGACGCTCCTCACGTCGGATCCTGTCTCAAGGACCGTGACCCCGAGCTCGTGACCCGGTACACGCGGGTAACGGAAGAACGGCATCTTGCCGAGATAGCCGCTGTAGTCCGTTCCGCATATCCCCATCCGGTGGGTCTTGACCAGCGCTTGGCCGGGACCCGGAGGCCCTGGCGGATCGATCTCGACGTACTCGAAGTGACGCGGCTGCTCGAGACGAATGGCTCTCATGTTCGACAGCGCCAGACGGGGTAGGTAGGGCCGAGCAGGCCCGGTGAGCGGCCGTATGGGCCGACTGCCCAGACTAACACCCGGCGACCAAGCCGCGCAATCGGCCCCGACTGCGGCGCTGGACCGGATTGAAGGGTCCGCGAGGCCGCTCGAAACCGTACTTCGCGGTCATGCCGGTCGCCTTGGACTCACCTGTCCTGAAGCGGCCCGGAACGCATTGTCGAGGCGTTGCGCGTCGCTGTCTCTCTCCCCGATCGATACGAATCGGTCGCGGAGGTTCGTTCCGCGTCTCCGCAGCTGCCGTCGGGTCAGAACGCGCTAATTACCAGGCCCTGGATTACAAGTACTCCGAGCCAATGGAGCGAGTCGATTACCGTGAGTTTCGGCTTGGACTGTTGGAAGGCGTTGTTCGTCGCGGTAGAAGTAACGATCAGGCCGAACCATAGGATCAGCGACGAGTGGATCGCGTAGCTCGACGAAACGCTGCCGCCTTGCTGCGAGAAGTGCCACGACAGCACGCAGCCCAGGACCAATAGCCCGACGAAGGAAACGATGAAAGGGACAGGAGACCGCTTCTGGACGTCCTCCTCAGCAAGCCCGACGGCGTCCATCCACTGCTTTCCCAAGACTGTGTAATAGATGGCTCCGAATGCGAAACCAGCCACCGCAGCCACGGCCACGGCGACAACGTTGAAGCCCATGATTTGCATTGTTTCTCCTTGGCATTCGCGAGACCGGCACAGAGGTCGCAGCTCAGCCCCCGAATAGCCCGCACAGTCTAGTCAGATCGCAGGCAGGCGGTCAAGCACGGATGGCGCGGGGTCCGGCAAGCTTTGCGTGGGTGGCTCGGGAAGAGCGTCAGAACTCGCAATGGCTTCCGATTCGCTACGGCCCCCCCAAGCCCGGAGCGACGCTCCCGCGGACCACGCCGGGCCGGGGCCTGCGCTCGGCCTCCAGCATCTCCGCCTTCTGCTCGCGAACCTCCCTCATGAGCCTCCGGCCCACCTCTGTCCGGCCTTCCCGCAGGTGCAGTCGAGCCAGCTGGTATTTCGATGCGTCATCCGTCGGGTCGGTGCGCAGCGCCGACTCGAAATGGGTGCGGGCGGAGGCCGGGTCCGAATCCAGCAGGATCTTTCCCATTTCATAGTGGGCGTCGGAGAACTCGGCGTTGAGCTCCAGCGACCGCTCGAATTCCTGCCTAGCTTTCGCCGCGGCGCTCGCGTTTCCGGACATCCTCAGCGACTGCATCAGGGCGTAGCCATGCAGATAGCGCAGGTAGAAGTCGTCCGGAAACGCCTTCACGCCATTCTCAAGGGTGACTAGAGCCGCCTCCACTTCGTCGGCGAAGAGCTGAAGCGACCCCAGCGAGGCGATCGCCAGCTGGTGCTCTTGGCTAATCGCGATCGCCTTCCGAAACACTCGCTCCGCCTCGTCTCGTTTCGCCGCGCGCTCGAGCACGGCTCCCAGCTGGATGTGAAGCCGGTAGGAGCCCGGAAGTTCGGACAGGCCGATCCGGAGGATTTCCTCACCGAGTGCGAAATTCCCGCGCTTGACACACAGGAGGCTCAGATCCAGGTAGTGGACCTCGTTCCGGGGTTCGAGGCTGATCGCCTTGCGTAGGGACCGGATTGCCAGCTCCAGCTCGTCGTGCTCCTCGGCCAGCAGGCCCAGAAGGTTGAGGGACCTGCCGTCCGGCGCACTCGCGACGCTTTTTCTTAGCAGGGCCAGAGCCTGCTTGCCTCGCCCGAGATTCGCGAGCACAACGGCCGTCCGATAGTCGAGTTGAGGGATGTCCGGGTCGAGGTCCCGGGCTTGCTCCAAGTGCTGCAGGGCAACTTCTAGCCGGCCCACCCTGGAGTAGAGCCCTGCCGCCTCCACATGGTCTCCCGGTTCCGCTCCCCGCACATTGCGGAAAGCCTCCAGCGTCCCGGTCGCGTCTGCGGAGCGACCGGTCTCCAGCTGGCTGCGGGCCAGTGCGAGGACCGCTTGCGGGAATCGGTACAGAATCGGACCGGCCGACTCGAGCAGATCGCGAGCGCGGCCCGGCCTGCCCCCGTACGCTTCGATCACCCCAAGGAACAGATTTGCGAGCGGGCGCGAATCCGGGTCCGTCGCGAGGATTTCGAGATGCGGCTTGGCTTCTCCATGCAAGCCCCGCTGGAAGAGGCTGACCGCTAGGTTTTTCCTCGCGGCGACCAGCGAGGGGTCCAGTTCCAGCGCGCGCGCCAGGTGGTTCTCCGCAGCCTCGAAATCCCCTTTGCCGACGAGCGCCGCACCCAGCGCGTTCAGTATCAGCTTGTGATCGGGCAGGATCTCCATCGCCGACCGGAACTCGGGTATTGCTGCGTCGAGGCGGCCTTGCCCGGCGAGGGCAAGGCCCTTTCTGTAGTGCTGCTCAGCCTCGGCCAGGCCTTGCGCAGCCAGAAGACAGGAGAAGGCCAGCAACCCGAACCCGATCCTCGCGGCACGTCGAATTGTCGCAGGCTCGTGTGCGACGCGGATCCTTACGCTGATTCGCCGCCGTCCGATGCCGGAGGGGAATGCGCACCGTGCAATCCAATCCAGTCGGCCCGCGGCCCGCGGAAAGTTCCGGCCGGGGCCGGCACATCGCCCGTGAATGGCTGTCACTGATGTTGACAGGCCCTTTCGCCCTCACCATACTCTCGCCTACAAGCTGGCATGTAACAAGGCATTCGAGCCCCAGGCGTGTAGGGCGGGTTGCGAAGCGTGCCCGCACGCAGGTCCGGACCGGTCAAGGGAGCGAGTCAGTCACGGCTGTGCCGGGGAAGGGTTCGGATGCACCGTACGTTGCTTGCCGCGTTCATCGCGGTCCTCACGCTAGTTGCCGTCTCGCCTGAAAGGGCACTCGCTCAGTTCGACTCTGCGTTCGAGGGCACTGTCACCGATGTCTCGGGTGCAGTTGTGCCCGGCGCCGACGTCACCATCACCAACGAGGACCAGGGCGTGTCGCGCACGGTCGGCACAAACGTCAGCGGCTATTTCCGGATGGCGGACCTGGCACCTGGGAACTACCGGATCGAAGTCCAGCTCGAGGGTTTCAATACCTGGGTACAGACCGGTGTCATCCTCGACGCGCGCCAGGTTCGTACGGTCGCACCCACCCTGGAGATCGGAGAGGTTGCGACCGAGGTCACGATCGAAGCGACGATCACCAGCGTGAACACGGCAAACGCCCAGACCAGTGTCGAGCTGGACGAGGAGATGATCGAGGACGCCCCCCTGCCCGGCCGGGCGGTATGGAGGCAGGCGGCCATCGTGCCCGGTGTCGTGGGCACAGGGTTGACCGGAGGCTCGCAGAGCGCAAGCCGGACGGCAGGCGGAGAAGTGGACAACTTCGAGCCGCAGCTTGGCCTGAGGGTGATGGCGGCGGGCCAGCGGCAGGATTCGAACCAGTTCATCTTGGACGGGAGCTACATCAACGAGAACTCAAGGGCCGGGTCTGCGTTTGTCTCGCCTTTCCCGGACACCGTGGAATCCTTCAACGTTCGTGCCAACGAGTTCTCGGCCGACAAAGGGCTTTCCTCCGGTGTGTTCATCGAGGTGGTCTCGAAGGCGGGGACCAACGACTACCACGGGTCCTTGGCCTGGTGGCACACCAACAACCGGATGCGGGCCCGGAGCATCGTGGATCAAGAACTTCCTGTCTTCCGCCGGAACGAGACCTGGGGGACCTTGGGTGGTCCCATTGTCAGGAACAAGACCTTTTTCTTCGCCGGCCTCGACGTGCTCCGCTCGTCGCAGACGCAGAGCGCCGTCGGCACCGTCGAGACTCCCGAGTTCGTCAATTTCGTGAAGAGACAATTCCCGGGCTCGCTGGCTGGGGAGATCTTCGATCTCCAGGCGCCCGCGAATCCGCCCACGGCGAACATCCAGACCATCGGTGAAATCAAGGCAAGCCTGCCTGGGCAGTTCCCGGACGGAATGTTCCCGGACGATCTCCGGGCCGTGGGCACGACGTTCGTGACAAGCAGCGCGCCACGCAACGGCGAGCAGGTCACGCTCCGCGGGGACCACCACTTCAACGACGTCAAGGATCGGCTATTCGGGTACTACTACCGCTCGACATCGGACACCCGCGGCAACGACTCGGGATTCATCCGGCCCGGGATCACCAGGCCCAACACCTCTCTCAACTACTTCATCAAGGCTCAGTGGACCCACATCTTCTCCCCGACAGTCCTCAACACCTTTTCCTTCGCGCGAGGCAAGAGGGATGGCGCGGGCCTGTTCTCGCCCGGAGACAACTCGAAGGTTCCCTGGATTTCAGTCGGCGGACTGACCCGGCTCGGCCACTGGGCTCCCGGCGGGTGGAATGGCCCGACGACAGAATGGCGGGACGTCATCGCGATCAATCGCGGAAACCACAACCTTCGCTTCGGCTACGAGCACCACCGGGTCTTGGACCTGACGCCCTGGAAAAACACCAACACCGTCCCTCTGTTCTTCTTCAGCAACATCCTGGACTTTGCTCAGGACGAGCCGTTTCTCCAGCTGGGGCCGGGAATGAATCCGCAAACCGGGGAAGTGCGAGGATCGTTCACGAAAGACGGCTTGAACTACAACTCCCTGTTCATCCAGGATGACTGGAAGGTCACCCGCACGTTCACCCTGAACCTCGGACTCCGGTACAACGACTATGGCAATGCGCTGGTCTACCGCAAGGATTCCGATCCGGTTCACTACTTCACCCCCGGAACCGCCAGCGACAATCTCGCGGTGAATTTCGCGGACGGCCGGATCGTGCCTCGCGAGGCAGGCGGGAACCTTGTTTCTTCGTTGCGGAAGATTCGCGGGTTCTCCCCTCGTGTGGGTGCCGCCTGGGACATCATGGGCGACGGCAAGACATCGGTCCGAATCGGCTACGGCTGGTTCCACGACCGGTTGCCCAATAACTGGACCGTGCAATTCGGGGGCCTGCCGTTCCTGACAAGGCCGACACTGAGTATTTTCAACAATGACCCGATCACCTACGGCTTCGGTGCCGGGCCGCCTAACGGAAGCGGATGGCCCGCTCCCCCGCTCACGTTCGAGTTCGACGAGGATGGCGGTCTCGCCGGGGCCCAGGACCAGATCCTCTCCAATGACCCGCACCTTGACCTGCCGACCGTGCACAGCTACATGCTCAGCGTCCAGCGGCAGCTTGCGGGCGACACCATCTTCGACCTCACGTACACGGGCTCGAAATCAACCCATCTGACCGTAAACACGAATACGAACCGGCACCCGGGCGACCTCCTTGACGGCACCCTGGACCGCCTCAATTCCAACTTCGGTCCCATTGACTACCGCACGACGACCGGAAGCGCCTTTGGACACTCGATTTCGTTCATGCTGAGCAAGAGGTTCTCGAGGGGCTGGTCGGGAAGGGCGATCTATACATACGCCAAGACCCTCGATTTTTACAGCACGACGGGCCTGCCGCAGGCGCAGGTGCCGAACAGCCTGATCATTGATGCGACGGATCTGGACCGCCAGAAGGGCCGTGCCGACTTCGACGCGAGGCAGCGCTTCGTGTTCAATGCCACATACGACATACCCAGACTGCAGAATGCGGTCGCCAACAGGGTCATCGGCGGCTGGCAGCTCGCTGCTGTGGGGGTGTTCCAGACCGGCCTGCCGTTCACGGTGCACACGACAGCTCCGTTCGGCGCCGGCGGGGACTTCAATGCGGACGGCGAAAACTACGACGTGCCGAACGCGCCGTCCTTCGGGAACCACAACAGGGGGGCGTCGAGGACTGACTTTCGGCGCGGCCTGTTCTCCGCGTCGGATTTCCCCTCGCCACCGGTCGGCACGCAGGGAGATCTGGGGCGGAACACGTTCGATCACCCGGGATACGCCACCATCGACTTCCAGCTCATGAAGGTGTTCCCTATCCCGTGGGCCACTTCGGAAGGGGCAGATCTTCAGATTCGACTGGAGGCACTGAACGCGCTGAACCGCGTCAACCTCACTCCGACCATCCACAACCTGACCTCGCCGCTATTCGGAAGGTCGACTGGATCCATCCTGCCACGGAAGATCACCGCCGGGATTCGGATCAAGTTCTGACAGCGGTCGGACCGCGCACGTCGGAATCCTCGGCGCGTCCATTCAGGCTGCCCAGGCTGTCCCTGCTTGGCAGCGCGTGTGACTTGTCGACTTCCGGCACCGTCTGCCAGTGATGGTGGACGAAGCCCTGTCGAGCTGACGCGACCCCGGATAACCTCGAAAGTGGGAACGAGGAATCTGGCGGAGACTCTTGGGCCGGAAGAGTTCGGGGCGAGAATTGGCCGGACCCGACATCTCTCGCACCACTTGCCAGGTGCGACGGACCTGCTGAAGGATATCCGCGCCAATTCCGCAAATTGCAGGTCGATTTGCAGTCTCACCCAGCCAATTAGCAGTGACAATATTCCGAGGAATCTTCAAGGGATATGCAACTAAGGGTGCGTAAACCACAAGACTGTACTAGGCAACATGTCCCACATTCCGATTCGTGAATTGATGGCATTCAGCGGCAACTGACCATCGGATCTACGTCGTCTCGGTTCGTTTGCGGGGGGGGCGAACCGAGGACTGGCCGGCATGCGCCAAGCGCCGTTCGGCATGCCACGGATCCTGTCCTGCAGGAGAGCGCATTCCCTGGCCCGAACCGCCTGGCATGAGCGTTCCGGCTTGGCTGCTGGGCTATGGGAGGCTCCGCGCAACGGCGAGTCCATCAATTGGTTGCCCTCGCTATGATGGGCGCTATGCACGGATCCGAATTGCTTCTGAGCCGCCGCGATTGGCTGCGAATGGGCGTATCTGCCGCCACGTTGCCATGGGCCTGTTCGACAGGTGGCGAAACGCCCGCAACAAAGCGGCCGAACATCATCGTGACCATGGCGGACGACATGGGGTTTTCCGACATCGGCTGCTACGGAGGGGAGATCAACACCCCCGTGCTCGACGGGCTGGCCGCCTCCGGACTTCGGTTCCGGTCCTTCTACAACTACGCACGTTGCTGCCCGACGCGCGCGTCTCTGATCACCGGTCTGTATCCGCACCAGGCCGGCGTGGGCCACATGATGTCGGAGTACCGCAAGGACGGTGAGCCGATCCCATCCTACATGGGCAATCTCAACAAGAGCTGCGTGACATTCGCGGAAGTTCTGCGGGAGGCCGGCTACACGACGCTGATGAGCGGCAAGTGGCACGTCACGCCAGCGGAGGGCTCGGGAAGCAGGGTCGACGAGTCCAACTGGCCCATGCAGCGAGGATTCGACAAGTTCTTCGGGACGATCCACGGTGCCGGCTCGTTCTACGACCCGGTTTCGCTGACGCGCGGGAACGATCCGGAGGATCCTGGTCCGGACTTTTACTACACGACCGCGATCGGGGAGAACGCATCGCGCTTTATCGGCGAGGCCCTGGACGAAAAACCGGATGCCCCGTTTTTCCTGTACATGCCGTTCACATCGCCGCACTGGCCCCTTCACGCGCCCGAGGAGGCAATCGCAAAGTACAAGGGGCGGTATGACATGGGCTGGGACGAGCTGCGTGAGGAACGACTGCAGCGAATGCGTGAAATGGGTGTGCTGGACGCGACCGCCGGCCTGAGCGACCGCGACCCTTCCCAGGTTCCGTGGGAGGAGGCCCCGGACAAGGAGTGGCAGGCCCGCCGCATGGAGGTCTACGCGGCCCAGATCGAGCTGATGGACGAGGCGATCGGACAAGTCGTTGACACGCTCAAGGAGCGTGGCGCGTTCGAGAACACGCTGGTCCTGTTCCTTGCCGACAACGGCGGCTGCGCGGAAGAAGCGCGCGACACATGGAAGGCCCTGCATATCCCCACCCACACATACGCGGGGGATCCGGTCGCTGTGGGGAACGATCCGTCCATCATGCCCGGAGCCGAGGAGGACTACCAGAGCTACGGCATCCCATGGGCGAACGTTTCGAACACCCCCTTCCGCTACTACAAGCACTGGGTCCATGAAGGGGGGATCGCGTCGCCCCTCATCGCCCACTGGCCCGACGGAATCAGTGTGAAGGGGGAATGGACCGATCAGCTCGGGCACCTGATCGACATCATGGCGACCTGCGTCGATGTCAGCGAGGCCTCCTATCCCGACACGTACAACGGCAACTCGATTACGCCGCTAGAGGGAGTCTCGCTCGCCCCGACATTCCAAGGCTTGCCGGCCGAGGGGCGTCCGGGAGGCCTCTACTGGGAGCACGAGGGGAACCGCGCCGTGCGGGTCGGCGACTGGAAGCTCGTCTCGAAGCATTCTCCGCCTGAAGATGGGCGCTGGGAGCTCTACGACCTCGCCAAGGATCGCAGCGAGCTGATCGACCTGTCCGAGGAAATGCCGGACAAGGTCGCCGAGATGGCGGGCATGTGGCAGGAGTGGGCGGACCGGGTCGGTGTCATCGAATGGCGCTCGTGGGACCGCTGACACGTCGGGCGGGATCTCTCGCGCCCCCTCGCAGAACGATCTGGTAACGGGCCGCTTGTGACGCTCTGCAGCCAGGGGGTGTCGTGACTGTCGTCGGCATCGGAGGCCCGTCCGGGTCCGGGAAGACGCGTGTGGCTCGCGAGCTCGCGAGCGTTCTGGCAGGCACGCTCGTGATGGGAGCGGACTCCTACTACCGCGACCGGACCGGCTTGACACCCGGGGAACTCTCCGCAGTCAATTTCGATGACCCGTCCGCCCTCGACTGGAATCTCATGGCCCGGGACCTGGAGCGGCTGAAACGAGGCGAGCGGGTTGGCGTGCCTCGTTACGACTTCGCCACGCACTCCCGACTCGCAACGCCTGAGTGGGTCGAACCGTGCGAAACGCTGGTCCTGGAAGGACTGTTCGCGCTTTGGGAGCCGAGGGTCTGTTCACTCCTCGATCTTGCTGTCTTCATGGACGCTCCGCAAGACCTCTGCCTCGCCCGACGGATCGCCCGCGATACCGCGACGCGGGGCCGCACGGAACCGTCCGTGCGCGAGCAGTGGTGCCGCGACGTGGTGCCGATGTTCTTAGAGCACGTGCTGCCGACCCGGAAGCGGGCCGACCTCGTTCTCGACGGGGCTGCCTCCGCGGAGCGCTCCGTCCTCGCGGTCCAAGAGCGGATTCGCGACCTGGCGGAATCGAGTCCGGCAGCCCCCTCGCTAAACTCGGGTTGATGATCCGCCTGGCGGAAGCCCGCATGCGCTACGGCGCGCGGGTGCTGTTCGACAAGTTGGACTGGCTGCTCACGCCGGGAGACCGGATCGCCGTTGTCGGCGGGAACGGCACCGGCAAGTCCACGTTGCTGAAGATCCTGCACGGCTCTGAACATCTCGAGAAGGGGGCGATCGAGCGACAGAAGCATATTCGCATCGGGTACTTGCCGCAGGAGGGCTTGGCATTCTCGGGACGCAGCGTATTCGAGGAGTGCCTGAGCGTGTTCGACGAGGCGCTGGGTCTGGAGCGAGAAATCGACGACCTTTCGCACCGCATGGCGGAAGTGGATCCGGAAAGCCCGGAATTCCAGGCTGTGCTCGACCGCTACGAATGGTGCTCCACGCGCTACCAGGCACTCGACGGATACACCAAGGAGGCGCAGGCCGGCACCGTGCTTGCCGGGCTGGCCTTTCCGCGGCAGGACTGGGACCGACGTTGCGAGGAATTCTCAGGTGGCTGGCAGATGCGCGTCGCGCTGGCCAAGCTGCTCTTGGCCAAGCCGAACCTCCTCCTGCTCGACGAGCCAACCAACCACCTCGATCTCGAGGCCCGCAACTGGCTGGAGGAGTACCTCGGAAATTACCCACATGCGTTCGTCCTGGTTTCGCATGACCGCTTCTTCTTGGATGCGACGGTCCGGAAGGTCGTGCATCTGTGGAACAAACGGGCGCACTTCTATACAGGCAACTACACCAAGTTCGAGAAGCTGCGCGACGAGCGGCTCGCACAGGTGCGTGCTGCCTATCGCAACCAGCAGGAGCGGATCGAGCAGCTCGAGGTGTTCATTAACCGGTTCCGCTACCAGGCCACGAAGGCGAAGCAGGTCCAGAGCAGGATCAAGGAGCTGGAAAGGATGGACCGCGTCGAGATTCCGCCCGAGGAGAAGACCATTCACTTCCGGTTTCCCCAGCCCGTTCCCTCCGGTAGGGTCGTCGTAGAGCTCGAGGACGTCGCCAAGAGCTACGGCGAGACGCACGTGTTCGATCGGGTCTCGCTACGGATCGAGAGGGGCGACCGCATCGCTCTGGTTGGGAAGAACGGGGCGGGGAAGTCCACCCTGATACGCATTCTCGCCGGCACGGAGCCGCTGACGGCGGGCACGCGCAGGGAAGGCTACCGCGTTGGGATCGACCACTTCGCCCAGGACCAGTACCGGGAGCTGGACCCGGACGCGATCCTGTTCAACGATCTCCTGAACCATGCACCTCTGATGGGCGAGACGGAACTGCGAGGTGTTCTGGGCTGCTTCCTGTTCAGCGGCGACGACGTCTTCAAGCGGATCCGGGTTCTGTCTGGCGGCGAGCGCAATCGCTATGCTCTGGCCCGGATGCTTCTGCAGCCCAGCAACCTGCTGCTGCTGGACGAGCCGACCAACCACCTCGATCTGCGCGCGAAGGACGTCCTGCTGCGGGCGTTGCTCGATTTCGACGGCACCATGGTCTTCGTCTCGCATGACCGGTACTTCATCGACCGCTTGGCGAACAAGGTCATCCATGTCGGCGACGGAGACGTTGAGGTTTACCCAGGCGGGTACGAGGACTTCCTCTGGTCACGCCAGCGGAGGGCGGAAGACGGCTCGCGCCAGCGGACCCCGGCCGTCAGCAAGCAGCTCGGCGAGGCCCTCCGCCAAGCGGCCCCAGCCGCGCCGCGCCGGATGAATCCGATCAAGGCCGCGAAGATTCGGAACCGTATTGGAGACATCGAGCAGGAAATCGAGAGCCTCGAAGAGAATTGCCGGGTCTTGCAGTTAGAACTGGCGGCGACAGGTGCGGATCATGCCCGAAGAAGGCGCGTGGTCGAGGATCTCGAGGCAAGCCAGCGCAGGATGCAGCGGCACGAGGACGAGTGGGCGGAGCTTTCGGAGATTCTCGCCGCTGAGGGCTCGTAGTGCTCGTGGCTTGGCTCCGCTTGTCAACGCGGAGGGATTCCGAGGGTGTGTCTGCCAGCCGGGCGAGACCGCGAGTAGGCGAGCGGCAACTGAATCGTTGCAAGCAACCCGCTGCCAAGGTGGTTGAGCGAATGGCGGCGATCCCGTGAGGAATCGGTCGCGGCCAGACGCACTGCGTGTTCCTTGCGGCTCATCAGTGACGGTCGGCGCTCCCAGGGTGGCTGGAGTTGCCTCTCGCCCGCGTGCCAGTGCCGACGCGAGCTCGGGAATACCGCGTAGCGGGATCCTTCCACGGAACTCATGGCTCGATGGCCTGCAGGATCTCCGCCGGCATGCGGTCTGGGGCGACGAACGGACTGACGACCCGCACCGTGCCGAACACTTGGCCATGCTGAAGATCTTCCGTAAGAAGGACGGCGCAATTGCCAGCTTGGGCGGCGGCTACGACCAGGGCGTCCCACCACGACAGCGAATGGCGCCCCTCTAGTGACCATGCGCGCTGCACGACTCCGAGATCGACCGGAATCGGTCGCCATGCAGCCAGCTCGCGCACGATCTCCTGCGCTTCATCTGCGTTGAAGCCCGGTTTCAACTTGCGGGTCAGGGTTGCGTAGAGTTCTAACAGGACCTGAATGCTCAACCGTCCGGCGCGCGACTCCCACAGGTACGTGTGCCAGGCTTCAGCCCGGGCCTGCTTGGCGGGGTCCGAAGCATTAGAACGGTAGACGAGGACGTTGGTATCAACGAAGACTGGTGCGGTCATGCAACTCGTCCCGGGTTGGCTTGCGGCCGTCAACCCAAGCCATTTTCCGGGGTCTCCGGGCCAGAGCGCTCGCCATGGCGATCTCGTAATCGCCTTCCCGGCATCTTGCCGCCTCGATCATTTCGGCTAGCCAGCTTGACACGCTACGGTTTGCCCGAGCGGCGCGGACTCTCAGCCAGAGTGCCGTGTCTTCGGGGAGTGTCACGGTGACGTTTTTCATGACACAAGAATAGGATTCCAGGAATTTCGTGTCAATTGGCGATTGAATCATGGCTTGCTCTCAACGCCGGGTGCGAGTGATCTCGGGCCTCAGCGCGAGCCAGTGTAGGAGGCGGGGGTTCGAGGGGTAGCTCGTCGAACTTTCCACGGTTCTTGCCGTCGCCGGCTCGTGAAGCCCGCTTCACGATCTTGATATGTCGGAATGGCAGCGAGCCCGCGGCGTCATCGGAGTCGTCAGCCCCGACGGACCGGCTACCCGACTCCTTCGTCGCCCCAAGGGCCGACACATCCGCTGGAAGAAGTGCAGTTTGATAGGTAGGTCCCGCTCGGTGACGGACGTCGGGTTCCTGCGGCGGACGGGCGGCCTTCGGAACACCTTCTCAGGCCCAAGGTGATCTGGTAGCGAGCTGCTCGCCATCCTCCCGCGACACCGTAGCCACCGCAGGACAAATCTCGCGACGGGGCTATGGCAATGGGGTAGACTGAGCGACGGGTGGCCATGGCAAAGCGATTCCTGGTGCCAGGACTGGTCCTCATTGCGGGCGCCTTGGGAGCACCCCTCCCCGACTGGTACGATCGGGCGCTCCCCGATGCGGAGTTCGAAGCTCGACTCGTGCGCGATGTCGGCGAGATCGAGGGCTTGGCCGGCGACCGGTTTGACGGGGAGGTCATCCTGGTCGAGTTGCGGGTCCGTCCGCTGTACGGGTCGAAAGTCGCGCTCCAACGCGCCGACTTCATGATCCGAGCCCGGAACAACAACGACACCTCACCCGCTGTGACGCCCGACCGGATCGCCGGCAGCGCGGTTCTGGAACTCGGAGCGAAGCGCACGAATTCCGGCGGATCGGTGTTTGCCGACGACCCGAACGCTCCCATCTGGGGCGGCATTCCGGGCACAGGAGGACGGCCCCGGAGGCTCGGAGGACCTCCCAGCGTCCTGGGCGGCGGAACCTCCGGAGAGGAGCAGCAAACAGTCGAGCAGCGAAGGCGGAGCGACAATCCTGTTCTTGACCGCCTCCAGTCGATGGAGTTGCCTCTCGAGGCGCACGAACAGCCGGTTTCCGGATACCTCTACTTCGAGATCCCCTCGAAGATCAAGCGGAAGCATCTTGAATTGAGTTACGATGGACCTTTAGGAGAGTTCCTCGTCGAATTCAAGAAGCCAGAGTGAACTCGCGAATCCCACCGAGCGCCTAGGAAACTTCCTTCCGCGCGAATCCGTCGGAACATTTCGAGGGCCGGTAGCCCGCTTGTCACATTCCTGCTCGAAACGCTTCGGTTGAAACGGCCGTCAAGGAGTATGCGTATTCCGATCATGAGCCCGCCAACCTGCTGCACAAGCCCCGCAAGCCCAGGCATTTCCTGTCCGTAACCAGCCCGAGCCCATGAGTTTGAGTCGTCTGTCACTATTCGCCGCACTCCTGGCTCTTGCGCTGGTTTCCTCCGCGGTCGCGGAGCAACCCGCTCCGCAAGAAGACACGGCTGCGACAGGGACGCCCTCCGGAAACGCTAGGCCACCAGCGGTATGGAAGGCGCCTACGGCACCCGCGTACCTGCTCGCGCAGGCCCAGCAGCCGGCGTCGCCGTTCGAGGACATACCCCTTGAGAATCCGGATTCTCAGTCACCGTTCGACGACGTCCAGGAGGAGCAGCAGCAGCAGCGCCGTCCCGGCGAGGACATCGTCGAGGAAGTGGCCTTCAGGGGCACTCGCCGAATTCCCAGGGACAGCCTTGCCGCCCGCATCTTTACCAAGCGCGGAGACCTCTTCGATGCCCAGACGTTGCGACGCGACTTCATGGTGCTGTGGAACACCGGCTATTTCGACGACCTGCGACTCGAGGTCGAGGACGGAGAGCAGGGCAAGATCATCCGCTTCCTCGTTACTGAACGGCGGGTCGTCCGCACGATCCGGTATGAGGGGAACAAGTCGGCAACGCTCTCCGACATTCTCGAACGGTTCAAGGAGCGCAATGTAGGCCTGACCGTCGAGTCCCGTTACGATCCCACCACCGTGAACCGCGCCGTCTTCGTGCTGCGGGAGCTGCTCGGGGAGCGCGGCAGGCAGTACGCGGAGATCAATCCAGAGGTCCGCCAGATCCCGCCAGCCTCGGTTGAGATCGTCTTCAACATCGACGAAGGGCCGAAGGTCAAGGTGGGCGAGGTGACCTTCGACGGCCTCGAGGTGATGGGACGCAAGACCGCCCGGCGGGCGATGAAGAACACGAAGCCGCTTGGCGTCCCCCGCAGCATCGTCCTCGAGAACATCTTCCGGCGCACATTCGACATCCGCAAGCTGGAGGAGGACAAGGAGCGGCTGCGAAACGCGTACCAGAAGCGGGGCTATTTCAAGGCCAACGTCCTGCGGCACGACCTCGAGGTCCAGGACATGCCGGGGCGAAAGACCTTCATGATCCCGTGGTCGATGCTCTTCGCCAAGCCGAAGAAGCACGCGGACATCGACCTGCTCGTCGAGGAAGGGCCGAAATACGTGCGGGGCAAGCTCAGCTTCACCGACGTCGAGCTCTTCCGGGTCCCGGACCAGGTTCTGGGGCCGGTCTTCGCGATGCAGGAAGGCTCGATCTTCGACGTGGAGAAGCTGCGCAAGGGCATGGAGAACCTCAAGAAGCTCTACGGGGAGTTCGGCTACATCGACTTCGTGGCCGAGCCGAGCTTCGAGTTCCGGGAGGACGACGACCCGCCTCAGATCGACCTGAACCTCGCGGTCGACGAAGGCAAGCAGTTCTTCGTCCGGCGCATCGAGTTCGACGGCAACAACACGACCCGCGACAAGGTCATCCGGCGCGAGATCCTGCTCGACGAGGGTGACATGTTCAACACGAGGGTGTGGGACCTCAGCATGCTGCGCCTCAACCAGCTCGGCTACTTCGACCCCATCAAGACCGAAGGCCCCGAGACGGACACGGTCATTACGCGCAACACCCGCGACGGCCTCGTCGACCTGACGCTCAAGGTCAAGGAGCGCGGCCGCAACATGATCAATCTCAACGGCGGCGTTTCGGGCTTTGCCGGCAGTTTCATCGGTTTCGGCTACGCGACGAACAATTTCCTCGGCCTCGGCGAGACGCTCTCGTTCGACGCGCAGCTCGGCAGCCGCGAGCGGGTCCTGCAGTTCGGGTACACCGAACCGTACCTGTTCGACAAGCCGATCCAGGCGGGCTTCACGATCTTCTCGAGCCGCTTCAGCTTCAACCAGGCGCGCGAGGCCTCGATCTTCGCCGGAGCCAACCTGATTCCCTTGTTCAACGCGCTCGGGCAGGACAACATCCTTGACTACCGGCAGACTTCCTCGGGCTTCACGACGTTCATGAGCTATCCGCTCCGCCGCAGCTTCGCGCGCCTCAGCCTGACCTACAGCTACCGCCGCTCCAGGGTCGTCACATTCAGCAGGTCCGCCTCCAACCTGTTCACGTACCTGAATTTCGAGGGCGTCTCGGGTCCCAACTCCCTCGACGGCATCACCACCAGCCAGATCACGCCGGGCTACTTCTACAACACGGTCGACCATCCGATCACACCCTCGAAGGGCAAGAGCGTTTACGCGAGCGTCGCGGTCGCGGGCTTCGGCGGCAACGCGCGCTTCATCCAGCCCACGGTCGAGGCCAAGTACTTCAAGCCGCACGGCGGGCGCCGCACGATCGCCATGCGCGGGCTAATCTCGTTCCTGACGGGCTACGGCGGTCGCGTGCCGCCGCCATTCAACCGCTCCTTCATGGGTGGCGAGAACGACGTGCGAGGGTTCCAGATCTGGTCGATCAGCCCGATGGTCTGGATCCCGGACTTCACCAACGTGCCGGTGTACAACGACAACGGCACCGCGCGGACCCAGATCCAGGTCGTCAACGGTGTCGAGGAACGGGTGCCCTTGACCACGGAGGTACCGGTCTTCCGCCTCAACTTCCCCGGAGGCGACACGCGCTTCGTCTACAACTTCGAGTACCGCATCAAGCTGTTCGGGCCGGTGGTGCTCGCGCCTTTCTGGGACATCGGATTCAACAAGATCCTGCGCAAGGACCAGGTGCGGCTGAACTCGGATCGCACCCTCGAGCTCAACAAGAAGTTCCCGCAGGCCGGCTTCCAGGAGCAGATCGGCATCATCGGCCCCACGCAGAGGATGCGCAGTTCGACCGGGCTCGAGCTGCAGGTCATGATGCCGGTGGTGAACGCACCGTTCCGCTTCTACTGGGCGTACAACCCGATGCGCGTCCAGGAGTTCCTCAGGCCGCCGATCGTTGCGGACCGCTCGCTGTTTCCGAACTATAATTCGTTCATCGAAGCGGTCCGCCCGGTCGGGACGTGGCTGCCATTCTTCGAACGGAGGTCGATGTTCCGGTTCACCATCAGCCGGACGTTCTAGCACAGCACGGGATTGCCGGCTTTCCGCTGGGCTCGACGTGATAGTCTGAAAGGGACATCTGCCCGCCACGCGGCCTGCCAGATGATTCGAGGAATTTCGGAATGCGAAGCCTGAGTCTAAGAAACGCTGGTGCTGCCATTTGCACCCTAGCGGCATGCACGCTGCTGTCGGTGAGCGCGGCTGCGCAGACCCAGCTGGCAATTCTCAACGTGCAGGAAGCGATCTCGCGAACCGGCGAGGGGCAGAAGCTGATCCGGGAACTCGAGCAGAAATACGGGCCTACCCAGCGGCGGCTCGAGTCCAAGCAGAACGAGGTCAACCGGATGCGGGAGCAGCTGCAGAAGGGCGCCAACACAATGAGCCAAGAGGCTCTGCGGACCTTGCAGAGAGACATACAGAAGGCCGAGACCGCCCTGCAGCGTGACATGGAGGACGCCCGCGGCGAGTTCTCCCAGGAGCAGAACAACCTGTTCAATGCCGTCGGATCGAAGATGATGGCAGTGATTGACAAGTATTCGAAGGACAACGGATTCCAGATCGTGCTCGACATCTCGAACCCGCAGAGCCCCGTGCTGTATGCGGTGAACGAAGTCAACATCACGAACGCGATCATTAGCGCCTACGATGCCGCGCATCCGTCGGACGGTGCGGCTCCAGCGAACTAGGGCAATCGCCCCGTCGCGTCGCTCAGTGACGCGATGAACACTGGCGCGCGCTCTGGCGCGCGCGCAGCAGACGAGACATGCAAGACCAGATTACTAGGCGGACCGGAAGGTTCGCGAAGGGGCCGCGAAGGAGATCGGCTCAGAATGGCCGCTCCCGCAACGGGACCGACGGAAATCGCGCCGGTGGCAGATCGAACGGCAGGCCGCGCAGGGAAGTGAACGGGAACCGACTTACCAAGGCGAACGGGCACCGCGGCGACACGGCAGTGTGCATCAAGTGCGGCCATCCCGCTCCGGACGGGAAGCTCTGCGCATTTCACCGGCAGCTGCTCAACATCTTCCGAAAAGAGCTGCCGGAACAGGATCCGCGGCGCTTCCGCCTCTAGGCTCGCAGCGCCGAAGCCGGCGTTGTCCCAACGCCTGCGAGAATGAGCCAAGTGCCTGGACGCAGCTCCACGGAACGCATCGCCCTGTATTTCTGCCTCCCTCTCCTGCTCGCGGTCTGCTTCGCGACTTGGAGGCTCTGGGATCACGTCGGGGCTCTCGAGCGCTCGCTGGTCGAGTCGAAGCAGCTGGAAATGAGCCTGCTCAACAAGGTGCGGGATGCGGTCGGGCGCGAGGAACTGGCCGGCAAGGCGCTGCAACAGGCCTTGCTCGAGCGCGACTCCGCCCGGTCGGATGCCGAGAGGTCGAGAGAGGACGCGCAAGCCGCGCTGGACGAAGCCGAGCAGCAGCGTCGGGCTGCCGAGCGGCTCCGGACGCAGCGCCAGGCGGAATTGGATCGCATGCGCGAAGCCCTGGGCCGCATCGCCGAAACGGACCGAACTCCAATCGGCATGGTCGTTCGGCTGACCGAGGACTCCTTGCTCTTCGAGTTCGACAAGGCGGAGCTGCGTCCGGCCGACCGCGAGATCTTGAGCCGCATCGCCGGGGTCCTGCTCGCGTCCTACGGCTACCGGGTTTCCGTGTACGGTCACACCGACGACCAGGGCGACGACGCTTACAACAAGCGCCTCTCCGAGCGTCGTGCTGCCACGGTCCGAGACTATCTGGCAAAGACGGGCATCCCGGACGATATCCTCGACGCGAAGGGTTTCGGCGAGGAGAGCCCACGTGTTCCGGGCATGACGAGGGAAGCGCGCCGGAAGAACCGTCGTGTGGAGATCGCCATCGTCGACACGGTGGTCGAGTACCAGAACCGGGTGGTCGCTCCCGGGCTCTAGCGCTACGCGGCAGGCCTCGGCTTCCAGACCCGGCGCGCGGGTTTCCTGGGCCGACGTTGGCCGCTCACTCTCGAGGTAGGGGTTCGAGAGAGCCGTGAGATCCGCAACGTTCGGCAGCCCAAGCCGGATAACGGTAGCCGCCTGTCACGCTCGCGATCGCCGTTGCATCGTCCGACCTCGAGTGCTGTTGCACGCCGCGTCCTGGGTGCATTCCGGCGGACTGGGCCAAGCACCCGCGGCTGAGCGCAAGTCCTCGTCGGGTTGAATTCGTGCGCGCCCTCCGCCCAGCGCGGACCTTTCCCAGCGGCTTGCGGCTTGGTGGCGCTTCCGGCCCCCCTTCAGGCCTGTCGGAGCCGTGCCAGTAACGCCTCGCCGCTATCGTAGACCAGCAGCCACTCGCCAATCTGCTCCAGCCGGTCCGCGTCCGTGACCGGCTCCAGCAGCGCGGCATTGTTGCGCTCCAGGGGGCCTCCGAATCGGACCCGGACCAGCCGCAGCAGCAGCTTCCGCTCCCGCTCCAGGCCCTGCTCGCGACCCTCTTGGCGGCCCTCGTCGCGAATCCGGTCCGCCCATGTGCGGGGCTCGGTCTCCAGCATCTCCTCCAGCGTGACGCTCCGTAGCGCCAGGGCCAGCGTGGCGACCGCGTGCAGCATGCGGTACGGCTTGGCGGGGTTCGGCTGGGACTGGCACTCCGCCAGCAGGTACGCGGTCTGGCCGTCGCGCAGCCGCAGGCGCCACACAGCGTCGGCCAGGCGCTGGGACAGGTCCGGGCCGACGAGGTTGGCGGCAGCTTCCTCGACCTGTTCGACGAGAGCCGGATCGAGGCCCGGGAGGCGATAGACGCCCAGCAGGTGGCGGATGAACGTGGGGTGGAGCACGAAGCCCTGAAGGCGGCATCGCGCGGGACGCGCATCTCGATGACGGGCATGGCGGTTGCGGGGGAAGCCGGGCGCCCGCTAGGACGTGCAGCCTGCGATTGCACGGTACGCGGCCGAGCGGCGAGACTGTCACCTGGGATCGGCTGACTCACGGAAGGGCTCCTGCGAACTGACGCTGGCCCCGCCCTGGCCTGGGCGCGCGGTCTCGCGAGATAGCCGAAACGGCCCGCCCGAACGGTTAACTCTCGAGTATGATTGGGCGAAGCTCACGGTGCATCGAATGTCTAGCAGATTGCTGCGCTCCCGCTGCCTCGCCTTGGGCCTTGCGATGGCCGCCGCCGTTCCGCTAACCGCTGGCCAGCGGTTTCGGATCACGTTTGGGGGAGCGGACCCTGCGGTTGCGGACTGGAGCGGATCCCTGGCCGCCACGTCCGGAAATGCTTCGATCGTGGCGTCGTATCACTTCGGAGCTGGCGAGACCTTTGACGAGTCCGCCTGGAAGTGCGGCAACCAGTGGGACGGCCGGCTTCAGATGGAGCCGACGGATCAGGCTGCGTTCTCGCCGACACGCTGGAAGGGCATCGTCGTGGATGTGGAGGGCGGCGACGCGACTAGCGTCGCCATCCGTACCGCCCAGGGCGACGCGTCGTTTCGCGCGGGTCAAGTCCGCTACCACGAGGCCTTGGAGCGTCTCGCAGGCCGCATCAGGATCGAGCGAGTGCCGCGTTCGCAGCGCATGTCCGACAGCCTTGCCGACGACGACTACCCTGCCATCGCCATCGGGCCGGATGGCCGGGTCTGGGTGGCCTGGATCGCATTCGAGAACGGAACCGACACCATCAGGCTCCGCTCCTCGGTCGACGGTGAGACATGGGAGGACGAGGTGACGATCGGCCCGGCCGGGGAGTACTACCAACTGGCCCTGGTTTCAACCGAGCCAGGGGCTGTGACGGCTGTTGCCTCGGCGATCCGGAACGGACTCGTGCACCTATACAAGGCGGAGTATTCGCTCGGCGGCGAACCGTCGGGAGGCGCCCTGACCGATGGTCCCGGTCCGGATACGTTCCCGCGCATGGCGGCCTCGCCGGACGGGGATGTTTACCTGGTCTACCAGTCGGGGGCGGAGGGCAACACCGATATCTCGCTACTCATGCGATGCGGCGGCGACTGGTCTGCTCCAGTCAAGGTCACCGAGCACCCGGCCAATGACTGGGAGCCCTCGGTTGCGCTGAACTCGCGGGGAGAAGCCGCGATCGCGTGGGACAGCTACCGACACGGCAACTACGACATCTTTCTGCGCCGCTACGTCGGTGGTGAGCCCGGGCCCCTGGAGCGCGTCACCGCAAGCGAGGACTTCCAGGCGCACGTGAGCGTCGCGTACGACCGGCGGGATCGGCTATGGCTGGCCTGGGACAACGGCGGGCCGAACTGGGGCAAGGACCACTACGGCATCAGGGGAATTCACCGGGGCGAGAGCGGCCTGTACTTCCATCGACAGGCCCAGGTCAGGGTCCTGGACCGCGGGCGCATCGCAAAGCCAGTGCCGCCCATCGACCACCGCTTCCCCCCGAGCCCGATCACCGGGAGTTGGATGGCGCTCGGCCTCGACAGCGCTCGCCAGACCTACACCGAGTACCCGACGCTTCAGGTGGACGGCAAGGGCCGGGTCTGGGCGATCCTCCGGACCCGCACCCTCGGCCGGGCCAATCCTCCTTCCGTGGCGGCGCGGTCGATCTTTCCGTACTGGGATTACAAGGTCACGATGTTCGACGGCCACGGCTGGACGCCTCCCGTCTGGATGCCGTTTTCGGACGGTCGCAACGAGCAGCGGCCGGCCGCAGCCGTGGACGCCGCAGGAGATCTGTGGGTCGTCTCGCAAACCGACGGCAAGAGCTATCCCCCCGATGACGAGCGCTATTGGCAGTACGACCTCTACGCAGGGAAAATCGACCTTGCGAGAGTGCCGGGGGCGGCGGTCGAGGACGAGTTCTTCGTCGGGAACGACGATCTCGTGGCGCCGGAGGTTGCCGACGACACCGTTCCCCAGATGGCCACGCCCCATTGGAAGAAATATCGGATGGAAGTGGGGGGGCAGGAGTTTCAGGTCGTCTGGGGAGATCTGCACCGCCACACCGACCTCTCCTTCGACGGATACAGCGACGGCAGCCTGTACGATTCCTACCGATACGCCATCGATGCTGCAGGAATGGATTTCCTGGGACCCTCCGAGCATGTGCTGCCGGAGAAGGTCGATACGTCGTATATGTGGCGCATGGTCGACAAGGCTGTGGACGTGTACAAGATCCCGGGCGTTTTCTATCCCCTGCTGAACTACGAGCGCACCGTGGGGTACCCGAACGGTCACCGCAATATCGTGTGGAACAGGCGCGGCTACGACCCGGTGCGCATCAAGCGGGGAGACGGGGATGTCGGCGTGGCCGAGGACGACACGCTAGTGCTGTGGGAGCAATTGCTCGACGGCGGCCGTCCGAAGGCGATCAGCATTCCTCACACGCCCGCCACGCAGATGGGAACGGACTGGCGCCACAACGACGAACGCGCCGAGCGGCTGGTGGAGATATTCCAAGGCAACCGCGACTCTTACGAGTATCTGGGTGCGCCTCGCGGCGCCACAGCCGAACGAATCGTCGTGGGCGGTTACATCACATCGGGTGACATGAGGCCCAAGGGATTTGTCTGGAACGCCCTCGAGAAGGGCTACAGGATGGGATTCATCGCCAGTTCGGACCATCGCTCGACCCACATGTCCTACGCGGCCGTCTATGTCCCCGATCGCAGCTACGCCGGCATCTGGGACTCCCTGTACGCCCGTCGGACCTACGCTGCGACGGACTACATCATCGTGGACTTCCAGAGCGAAGGTCACGCGATGGGCGAGGAGTTCTCCGCGACCGATCCGCCCCGCTTCGACGTCAGGATCATCGGCACTTCCAAGATTGAGCAGATCGACGTGATCAAGGACAACATGTTCGCGTATACGGCGCATCCAGACGTGAGCGAGGTGACCTTCTCCTACTCCGATCCCGACATCAGGCCGGGTATCCACTACTACTACGTGCGGGTCATCCAGGACGACGGCAACATGGCCTGGGGCAGCCCCATTTGGATCGACTACACGGCTAGGTGACGCGGGCGCCGGTGGTCCGGGGTCATCTGGCACAGCAAGGAGCGAACTTCATGTTCACAAAACGACCGGGCGCTGCCAGGGCAGCGGCTCTCACGGCGATCGTTGCCGCGGCTACCCTGGCCAATGCGCCCGAAACTGACCCGACCGATGGCCGGAGAGCCTGGCGGTTCGAGGAAATCGCCGGCGGAGTGTTCTTCGCCACGGGCACCGGCGCGATGACGACGATGAGCAACTCGCTCGTGATCGTCAACGACGACCACGCCATGCTCGTCGACACGAGTGTTTCGCCGGCCGCCGCACGCAAGCTCGTTGCGGAGATTCGATCCGAGGTGACCGGGAAGCCGATCAGGTACGTGTTCAACACGCACTTCCACTTTGATCACTCTCACGGGAACCAGGTCTTCGGGGACGAGGTCGAGATCGTCGCTCACGAATTTGTTCGCCAGCAGCATCTCGCGGACGTCAGCAAGTAGCGCACGAACAGGACGTTCTCCGCTGCCATTCCAGGACAGCTGGACGAAGCGAGAGCACGTCTCGCCGCTGCAACGGACCCCGCCGAACGCACCCGGCTGCAGACGGACCTGCGCGTGCGGGAAGCGCACTGGAACGCGATCCAGGAAACCGAGGTGAAGCCGCCAAACGTCACGTACCGAGACTCCATGAAACTCGTCAAGGGCGGTCGCGAGGTGCAGCTGCATTTCGTCGGCCGCGGGCACACCGGTGGCGACACCATGGTCTATCTGCCTGCCGAGCGCATTGTCTTCACAGGCGACTTCTTCCTCGGCAGCCCCGGAGCCCACGGCCTTCCTTACATGGGAGACGGTTTCGTGAACGAATGGCCTGCCAGCCTGGACGGGCTCAAGGCGCTCGCCTTCGACGTCATCGTGCCGGGTCACGGGACACCGTTCCGCGAGCGGAGCCAGATCGACGACCTGCAGCGCTACCTGCGGGACCTTTGGAGCCAGGTTTCGGCGCTCCGGGACCAAGGGCTCTCGGCGGAGGAGGCCGTCGGGCGCGTCGACTTGAGCGCTCATGAGGCGAACTACGGCGAACGGGCGAGGCGGGTGGATCCCAGGGCTGTGGTGCGGATCTACGAGGTGCTGCAGATCCAGCACCCCCTTTGAGGGGACGGACGAAGCGCCAGCTCGGGCAGGACGTTCTGGGCAGCGCTTCGGTGGGTGCCTCGACGCCTCCCGCAAGCCTTTTCGTGCGCTAGAATGCGGTTTCGATGGCCTCTCCGGCGGATTCGGTGCCCGAGAGTTTCGAGATCGTCGCGGACGTACGCTATTCCGACGCGCTGTTCGCAGCGCTCGCGCAGTTCCGCCGCCGCGCTCGCGTGATACTCGTGCTGTACGCCGCGTCCCTGGCGGCGTCCGTTGTCGGCTCGTGGATCGTGGGCGGCCTTTACACGTGGCTTGCCGTGGCGATGGTCGGGACGGGGATCGGCCTCGTGTCGCTGATCGCATGGCTGACGTTCGTGGATTTCCGGCGATCCGGGGGACGGCCCGTGCGAATGCGGTACCACGTGTGCGGCAGCGGCGTCGAGATCATCGCTGCCGGGCGTGGAGACTGGGTTACCTGGGAGGATCTCTGGGACGCAGGCGAGACGAGTCGCAGCTTTGTGCTCTCGCCATCGCCCGGCGAGCAGTACGTGATCCCGAAACGGTGCTGCGACAGGGAGGCCGCCGCCGGCCTGCGTCAAGCGTTTCGCGGCGGCGGTGCCGTCCCGGCGCGAGGCTGACCGGCCTCAGGCGCCGGCGAGACCCAGGACGCGCCGGCGCAGCAGGTCCAGGGCCGTTTGCACGCCCATGGTGCGGATCCGCTTGCGCCCGCTTCCGAGCCGCCGCCGGACGACGCGGGTCCCTTTCTCGTCGGCGATGCCAAAGTAGACCGTTCCCACCGGATCGTTCTCGGTGCCGCCGGACGGGCCGGCATAGCCTGTCGTCGACAGTCCGACGGCTGGCTCTCCCAGTGCTTGCGCCGCGTGTCGCCTCGCGCACTCGGCCATGGCTGCGGCCGCTTCGGTGCTCACGGCGCCGTAAGTCGCGAGGATCTCGTCTTCGACGCCTAGCCAGCCGCTCTTTGCGCGGTTGCTGTAGCTCACGAACCCGCCCGCGAAGAATTCCGAGCTGCCAGAGATGTCGGTCAGTCTGCCTGCCAGCAAGCCCCCCGTGCAGCTCTCCGCCACGGCGAGCCTGCGGCCCTGCTCCGTCAGGAGCCTGGCGACCGTCTCGTCCAAAGACGTCCCGTCGCGCGAGTACACGGCGTCCCCGAGTTCAGCTACGATCCTCGCCCCGGCTTCCTCGGCCAGAGCGCGGGCCTTTTCCTCGGTGGTTGCCTGTGCTCGCAAGTGGACCTGCACGTCCCCCGGAGCGGACAGAATAGTCGTTTCGATCCCCCGGGCTCCGGAGTAGATCGGCCCGATACGCTCCTCGAGATCCGACTCGCCAATTCCTGCCACGCGCAGGACTTGCGTGAAGAATCGCTGGGACGGCGTCTTGCTGGCGAGGAGTGGCAGGCAGGCCTGCTCGAACAGAGGCTCGAGCTCGCGGGGCGGACCAGGCAGCAGGATCAGGATGCCGCGGTCATCCTCCAGCCACTGGCCTGGTGCCGTACCGCGCGGATTGGGTAGGATCTCGGCTCCCTGGAGGACATAGGCCTGACGCTTGTTCACCTCCGCCATCGGACGGCTGAAACGACGGAACCGCTCGGCGATGTCCTGCACGATCAGTTCGTGAAACACCAGCGGCAGACCGGTCGCGTCGGATGCCGCCTCGCGGGTCAGGTCGTCGAGCGTTGGTCCCAGGCCTCCGCTCAGGATGACCAGGTCGGAGGACTCGCGCGCCCGCCGGATCTCGCGCGCTAGCCGGCGCCGGTCGTCTCCCACGACGGACTTGCGCACCATGGACACGCCCCGCTCGCCGAGCTTCCGCGACAGGAAGAGAGAATTGGTGTCCATCTTGCTCGGAGTCAGCAGTTCCGACCCCACAGCGATCACTTCGGCCTGCATCGGTTCCAGGAGTCCCGCGTTCCTATGCGCCCGAGTTCCGGTCGGCCAGCTGGGTCAGCCCACGTCCGGGATGCGATAGACGCTGCTTCCTGTCGCCACGACCAGGCTGCCGTCGGGGGCGAAGGCCAGCCCTACGATCCCCTGTCCGGACACTAACTGCTCGACGCCGGAGTCGGTCAAGCGGAAGATCCCGCGCTGGCCGCGATAGGAGGCGCACACGTGCAGCCGCCAAGCCGAGTCGAAGGCAACGCCCTGAGGTCGCCCAAAGCCGCGGAACCGGACCGTCACGGAACCCTCCGGGTCGATCCGATGGACGGCGTCGCAGCTCGAAGTCGTCGGGGCGGTGACGTACAGGACGCCGTCCGGCCCGACCGCCATATGGTATGCCGCCACGGAAGGTTCCAGCGTCGCGAACACGTAAATCTTCCGCTCGCGGCTTATCTTGAAGACCGTCCCTGTTCGGTCCCCGACGTACACGTTCTGGTCGGCGTCGATGGCAAGGCCAGTGGCGACTCCCATGCCTTCGGCGAAGACCTCGGCCTTCCCGGAGGGCGAGACTTCGTACACCGTACCTTCGTGGCGGCTGGACACCAGCAGTGACCCGTCCGGCTGGAACAGCAGTCCGGTAGGATTGATGATTCCGGAGAGGAACGCGCTGACCGAGCCGCCGTCGCGAGCGATCTTGAAGACCGAGACTGGGGTCTTCTTGCCGCGGGTTCCGCTCTGGGTGGTGAACACGTTGCCTTCGGAATCCACGACCGGATTCGCCACCGGATGCACTTCCGAACCGAGCAGGCGGCCAAGGGCGAAGGGGACCTCGCCGCTGTCCGCGCTCGCGGAACGGACCTGGACCGTGCCGGTCGTCGCCGTGTCCGGCACGGTGACGACGAGGCGCTCTGGCGAGCTGACCACCAGCCGGCCAAGCTCGTCCCCGAACGAAACCTCCGGCTGGCTCCGCTCGTTGCCGTCCATTCCGGAACCGCAGAGTGTCAGTTGCCCGCCGGGGATGACGGCTGTTGGCGAAACGCTGTCGATATGGATCTTCGGAATGCGTTTACCGGCCATGCGGGGCCTTGCGCCACGAGCCCGACTCAGTGGCCGGCCCATCGGACGAGCAACGTACCAATCATAGCGCACGCCCCCGCCACCAGGTCGTCCGCGATGATGCCGCGGCCCCCGCGGAATCGCTCGAGCCGGCGCATGCCAAACGGCTTCGCGATATCGAACAACCGGAACAGGATCACCGCCGTGACCCACTGCGGCCAGGAGTCCGCGGCGGCCGGCGCGATGGCAATCCACATGCCGATCACTTCGTCGATCACGATGCGCGACGGGTCCTTCGATCCGAATGCCTCGGCGGCTAGACCCGCCGACCACACGGCCAGTGGCAGCAGGGCGATTGCCGCGATCGAGAAAGCCCAGGCTGGCACGCCGCAGCAGCTCACGGCGAACCACGCGATCGCACAGGCGCAGAGGGATCCGACCGTGCCGGGCGCCACGGGCGAGTAGCCCGCGAAGAACCAGGTGGCCAGCAACACCGACAGCGTCTGCCTAGTCGTCCGCATCGCGCTCCTCGGGCCGGCTCGCTGCTTCGAGGTACTCGTCCGCTTCGCTTCGCGGCACCGGAATCGAATAACCGCCGGTCGCCCAGTTCGCCAAGTCGAGCGTGCGGCAGCGGGCGCAGCAGAACGGGAACCAGCTCTCATCGTGCCGCGCTGACTTTCCGCAAATCGGACAAGCGTGCTTTCCCGGGCTCATGACACCCCGCTCTCCCCGCGCTACTGGAGCACAGGTAACAGGTCAGCCGCGGCCCGTGGTGCGGGCCGCGTGATCCGCTCGAGTTCGCCGAACAGGTCGTAGTCGCTAGATCGCGTGATCCTTACGATCCCCAGGTCACCCGGTTGCGGGGTCGCCCCATCGGGAAAGCGCGTCAGGAAGGTCTTTCCGTCGATCTCCTCGGCCTGGGTCTGGAGCCGCCCTTCCCACAGAAGGCCGGTTTCGACCGAGGGGCCTCCGACCAGAAGCGGCAGCCGCTGTCCCACGACTGCACGGTTGCGCTGCCTTGAGATTCGTCGCTGCAGTGCCATCAGCCGTCGCTGCCGATTGTAGATCGTACGCTTGTCGACCTTGCCGTCCAAGGCGTAGCTGGCACTGTTCTCGTCATCGGAATAGCGAAAACAGCCGACGTGGTCGAATTCCGCTGCCACGAGGAAGTCGCAGAGCGTGTTGAAGTCATCCTCGGTCTCGCCCGGGAAGCCGACGATGAAACTCGTGCGGATAGCCACCCCTGGGATCGTCCTCCGTATCCGCTCGATCATGCGCAGGAAGATATCGCCGTTCGCTCCTCGCCGCATCCGGCGCAGCACTTGGGCGCTGGCATGCTGCAGGGGAATGTCCAGGTACGGGCAGAGGTTCTCGTGGCCAGCGATGGTGTCGAGCAGCCTGGCGGTCACCCGGTTCGGGTACGCATAGAGCACCCGAACCCAACCCGCGTCCTCGATCCGAGCCAGCCTGTCGAGGAGCGTCGGCAGGCCGTCGCGCAGGCCCAGGTCCTCACCGAACGCGGTGGTGTCCTGCCCGATCAGGTTCAGTTCGCGTACCCCTTGTCGGAACAGCCTCTCGGCCTCGCTCACCACCGATTCGAAGCGACGGCTCCGGAAGCTCCCACGCAGCTGCGGGATGATGCAGAACGAGCAGGGGTGGTCGCAGCCCTCGTTGATCTTGAGATAGGCAAAATGCCGTGGGGTTGCCATGCGCCTGGGTGTGAGATCGTGATAAAGGTACCCGGCAGCCGAATCTGACGCAACCGCCGAGCTGCCACCCTCGCAGTGGCTGACGATGGACTCAATCTCGTTCGTACCGAGCACGGCATCGATTTCGGGGATCTGATCGCGGAGTTCGTCGCGGTAGCGTTCCACCAGGCACCCTGCCACGACCAAGCGCCTGGCCTGCCCCTCCGTCTTGTAACGCGCCGTTTCCAGGATCGTCTCGATCGACTCCTGCTTCGCCGGCTCGATGAAGCTGCAGGTGTTGACAACCAGTGCTTCGGCTTCCCCGGGCTCCCGAGTGAGCTGGTGGCCGCGGGCTTCGAGCAGGCCCATCATGACCTCGCTGTCGACAAGGTTCTTCGGGCATCCCAGACTAATGAAGCCGATCTTCATGCGCGGGCTCCCCGGAGCCGAAGTCGAGTCGGAAGCCCCGGGGCTTGCGCCCTGTCGCCGCCCTTTGAAGGCGACGGTATTGGCGAGGGCGTCTAGCCCCTCCATCTTATTACGCCGAGGACGGATCGTTCCGGCCGGGGCGGGCTCGGTGTCATGGTCGTTGCGAATTGCCGGCGCGGACTCCGTACCGTGCAACGGGTCCCCAGCTCAGATGCCTACGGAGCCCGCTGTCCATCGTCATCGCCAGCGGGAACACGTCACCGTCACGCCGATGCTGATCCACAATTGCCCCGAGCGTGCTCAGCGGGAGAGGACTTGCTCCCAATCGTCCGTTCGTGAGCGATCTCGTCCCGCTCGGTGATCGCCCGGACTCTCGCCGAGACGTCTTCGATGATAAGCGAGAATCTTCTGGAAGATCGGTTCGGAGATGAGGATCCGTTGCTGGGGTTGCTCGATTCCTCGGCGGGCGATCTCGCTCGCAACTGCACGCTCGATATCCCTCTTGCAGCCGTTGTAGGTCGTGATGCGGCGAAGGGCTTCCTCTTCGTGGAACAATTGCCTGTATCGACGGTCGAGCCGTCTCGGATCGCCGATGAACTGCTGTAGGCGGAGAATCTGCCTGTCATTCAGCGAATCCGCCAGTCGGGTGACCATAAATGCCAAGTCGAACAGGTCGTTCGCTTCGTTGCGGCTGCCCGTCGCAGCCAGCTTCTGCTCGAACAGCGCGCCGACAGTGTATGTGCGGATTCCAGCCACCACCTGGATATCCGTCGTGAATCGCTTGTCCAGGAAATGCGCGTCGACTTTCAGTTGCACTGGCTTTTCTCCGTGCGTGACCTGGTAGTCGACCCAGTACCGCGCGGACTTCCGGTGTGGTCTCCGCTCCGTCCCAGGCATTCTCATGCCTGCCGCCTCCACGCCCGTTCGGATCAGCGGCTCCAGGTTCGCCTTCTTCTCCAAGTCGAAGTCCAGGTCGGTCGTATGCCGATTCAACCCTCGAGTGAAGGCAAGAGCGGACCCTCCCCTAAGAATGCAAGGCGCGTCTTGCACGTGTTGGATGACAGACCGCATGACATCCTCCCGAAGCATCTGCCCGGGTGTCAGGAAACCATTTCTGTCGGCAAGCACAGGATGCATGGATTTCGTCGCCCCTTCGTCAACACCTGCGCAAGACGTGAAGTTCCATCACTTGTCGGGGCTCTGACCGGAGTCCTCGCGGGAACCGGGGGGGAAGTGCAAATGCCTGAATTCCGGGTTGTACTCGTCCTGGCATTCCGGATCGTCCTCATGCCCTGGCAGAATGTACGACTCGATGGTCGGAATCCACTCGTCGAACGCATCCCTCTCAGCCTTGCCGAGCTGGGATCGCATCTGTTTCAGGTATTCCTCCCTAAGCGTCTCCATGTCCTCACGCGTCCTGATCCAGTCATTGATCTTGTGTGGCGTGGCGACTACGGGTCCGTCTCCCTGCTGCAGTTCCTTCAGCGCAATGTCCGCGATAGCCCGGAAGTGATTGGCGACGTACACGGGGCCGTTGTGAGGCCTGACCTTGTACTTCTCCAGCAGTTCCCCCATGTCGCGCACCCCCTTAGAGCCGAGACTCGGGGTGCTGTCGACTGCAGCGCCGGTACCGGCTACGTCCGCGTAGCGCGGCTCCCTGTAGCCGAAATACGTCTCTTCGAAGTGTCCGGCACCACTGAATTCCCACGGAAAGCGGATGTTCAGCGCAAACTGGAAGGAAATGTAGCGAGCAGGACTCGTGTCGGGAATGAGAACCGGAGTGTCGAAGGTCGGGCGCCAGGGCCCGTTTCGGACTCTGAATTCGTCCTCGAACGCCTTCTCAACGGACTCTGACAGATCCATTGCCTTTCTGAATCCCTCGAGCGTCCCCCTCCCGCCCGCCAGGAAGTCGTCAGAGAGGTCCTTCCATTGCTCGTAACTGAGGCCTGATTGTTCTTCTGCTTCTTTCAATGTCATAGTTGACCTCAGCGTATCACGGCTGCCAAAATGTATGATCAACGTGATATCATCTCTATTTATTCTTTATCAAGATGCTTTGTGTTCGATTCACAATGGCGTGGGTTTGGGTCCCGCGAAGACGGCTTTCCAGACGAACCCGCCGGTTCGAGGCAATCCACCGTCTTTGGCTTCGCGCTGCTCGCGCCTAAATCCCCGAACCCCGCTCCCATGTGGATCGCCACCCTCACACGGGGAGATTTGTTGCCGGTGCAGCTCCATCGTCCGGCTTCTTGGGTTCAGCCGACCCTAGGATATGATTGATGGTTCATGCGCGTCGCGATCGGGGCCGACCACGCCGGCTTTGCCCTCAAGGAGGCGCTCGTCGAGCGGCTGGCTTCGGCCGGCCACGACCTGCTAGACGTGGGAGCCCATGAGTTCGATTCCGAGGACGATTATCCGGACTTCGCGATTGCTGTGGGCGAGAAGGTCCGCAGCGGCGAGGCCGAGCGGGGGATCGTCGTGTGCGGGAGCGGCGTCGGTTCCTGCGTAGCCGCCAACAAGCTCAACGGCGTCCGCGCTTCCGTGTGCCACGACATCTACTCAGCGGGCCAGGGCGTCGAGCACGACGACCTCAACGTGCTCTGCCTCGGAGGGCGGATCGTCGATGTCAGCCTTGCCGGCGAGCTGGCGAATGCGTTCCTGGGAGCTTGCTTCAGGCCGGAGCAGCGCTTTGCCCGCCGATTGCAAAAGGTACTGGACGCCGAACGGCGCGGATAGCGCGTCGCGGCGCCGAAGGTCGCAGGAGTTTCCGTGGAGCAACTGCAGACGCTCCTGTACTGGATATCGAGTGCCTTCCTGCTGCCAGCATTGGTGGCGATCGTGGGCCTGTTCGTCTACGCCACCTACCTGGCTGGAGGCGTCATGGCGCAGGCGTTGGACCGCAGGGCGAATCGGGACGCGTTGCGCCGTTTCTACGCTGCCGAGCCGAGCATCGAGCGGTTCCTGGCCTTGGATTGGAAGCTGGCGTTGGGACGTTTCGCCGCGGCGGCGGCGCAGCACCCCGAACGCCTTGAAAAAACGGTCGCCGATCTAGAGAACGAGCTGCGTAAGAGCGCCGAGAGGCTCTCGGTGCTCGCCCGGACCGGACCGATGCTGGGGCTGATCGGCACCCTGATACCTCTCCAGCCCGCGCTGGCTGGCCTGGCAGCGGGAGATATGCAGTCGATGGCCTCGAACCTTCTGATCGGATTCACCACGACCGTGGTCGGCCTGATCGTGGGCGGGGGCTCGTACGCGCTCGGAGTCCAGGTGCGGCAATGGGGTCGACAGGACCTGACCGAGATGCACTACCTCATGGATGCCTGGCAGGGCGATGCCGGACGGGAGGGCCGCGACGATGCGCAGAAATAAGGCACGCAGGGACTGGATGGGGCGCGCCGGCGACGCCATGAACTCCCCGGACGACGGTGACCCCCTCGGCGGCGTGGTCAACCTGTTCGATGCCAGCATGGTGCTGGTCGTGGCCTTGCTGCTGGCGCTGGCCGGGAGCGCCAGTCTCGCCGAAGTGGCCGCCCGGATGAGCACGCGCGACATCACGATTGTGACCGATCCCGGCGGTCCCGACATGGAGATGATTGTCAAGCGCGGCAAGCGCATCGAGCGGCTGCGATCGAGCGACGAACGCGGGGCCGGTCGCGGTCAGCGGCTCGGTGTCGCGTACCGCCTCGAGAGCGGGGAAGTCATCTACGTGCCCGAAGCCGAGTAGCCGTTCGGGGGGAGGTGCCGGGTGGTACGCTGGGACTTGCGAGGGGTCCGTCGTTGCCGCGCCTAGAGGAAGCCTCCCTGACCGGCGAAATGCTGGCCATGGAGGAGCGGTGGGGCACGCACAACTACCACCCATTGCCAGTGGTGGTCGAGCGGGCCAGGGGACCTTGGGTATACGACGTCGACGGCGAGCGCTACCTCGACTGCCTGAGCGCCTATTCCGCCGTGAACCAAGGCCATTGCCACCCGCGCATCATGCGGGCCCTCCGTGACCAGGCGGAGCGGGTCACGCTGACCTCGCGAGCCTATCGCAATGACCAGCTGCCGCCGTTCTGCCAGGAGCTGGCGGAGCTATGCGGCATGGAGATGGTGCTCCCGATGAACTCGGGAGCGGAGGCCGTCGAGTCCGCGATCAAGGCCGCCCGCAGGTGGGGCTACAGGCGCAAGGGGATTCCCCGCGACCGGGCTGAAATCGTCGTCTGCGAGGACAACTTCCACGGCAGGACCACCACGATCGTCGGGTTTTCCTCCGACCCGGGCAGCCGCGAGGGTTTCGGGCCGTTCACGCCCGGATTCCGGACGGTTCCGTTCGGGGACGCGGATGCGCTTGACCGGGCCATCACGCCGGACACGTGCGCCTTCCTCGTGGAGCCCATCCAATGCGAGGCTGGCATCCTCCTGCCGCCTCCCGGCTACCTGGCCGCAGCGGCCGAGATCTGCCGCGCGCGCGAGGTGCTGCTGATTGCCGACGAGATCCAGACGGGGCTCGGACGCACCGGCGCACTGTTCGCCTGCGCCCACGAGGGAGTACTTCCCGACGCGTACGTGCTGGGCAAGGCCCTGTCGGGCGGGTTCTACCCCGTTTCCGCCGTCGTGTCCCGCAGGGAGGTGCTGGGCGTGTTCGATCCCGGCAGCCACGGGTCCACCTTCGGCGGCAACCCCCTCGGCTGCGCCGTCGCTCGCGAGGCGCTGCGGGTCATTCAGGACGAGGGTCTCGTCAGGCGCTCCGCCGAGCTCGGTGCGTGGTTCCTGGGCGAGCTCCGCCAGCTCTCGCATCCCGAGATCGTCGAGATCCGGGGCATGGGCCTGCTTGCAGGCATCGAGCTGCGCGGCCCTGCGAGACCGTACTGCGAGCGGCTCCGGCGACTCGGGCTGCTCTGCAAGGAGACACACGACCGTGTGATCCGGATCGCTCCCCCGCTCGTCATCGAGAGGGAGGATCTCGCGTGGGCTCTCCAGCGGCTGAGGACGGCGTTTTCGGCTTGAACGGCCCGGCTATGGAAGATAGCCTCCAAGGTCGATACGCAGGACAGCGACGATCTCCGGCCGGTCGATATTGTCAAGGGTCACGACGTGGGTGTCGGTGTCGATCCTCTTCGGCGGCGTTTCTCCGCGCAGTGCCGCCAGCACAGTCTGGACTGCCCGGCGGCCGATCTGGAACGGGTCCTGGACCACCAGGGCCCGCACCACTCCCTCACGGAAATCCCGCTCCAGCGTATATGTCCAGTCGAAGCCGACCAGCTTCACCTGTTCCTCCATCTCGCGGTTGCGCAGGGCCTTTGCTGCGCCAACCGTTGCCGGTTCGGCCGAGGCGAACATCCCGTCCAGGTCCGGGTGGGCCGTGAGCATGTTTTCCGACACCTGGAGCGCAAGGGAGCGGTCGGACTGGCAGTACTTGAAGTCCACGATCTCGATGCCCGGGTAGTCGCTCGCCAGCGTCTCCTCGAACCCGACCTCGCGAGCCATGGTGGAGGCAGAGCCCGGCACGTTCTTGACCACCGCGATCTTCCCTCTGCCGCCGAGGATTTCGGCTAGCTTGTGGGCGGCGGTCTCGCCCGCCTTTTGATTGTTGCTCGCGACGAACGAGACGTAGTTGTCGGTGTTGATGCCGGAGTCGAAGATGGTCACGGGGATGCCTTCCCTCGCGGCACGGTCCACGACGCCGACCAGAGCGGTGGCCTCGGTGGGAGCGAGGACGAGACCGTCGACCCTCGAATTGATCATCGCCTCCACGATCTCGATCTGGCGGGAGAATTCCGTCTCGGCGGACGGGCCCTGCCACTCGATCGCCACCCCGGCGTCCCGGGCGGCCTCGTCGGCCCCGGCGTGCACGGCGCCCCAAAACTCGTGCGCCACCGCCTTCGGCACCACTCCGATGCGAACCGTTTCGGACCGGTTGCAGCCGAGCGAGACCGCCAGCGCGGCAAGGCAGATCAGCAGCATCCTCTGTTTCATGCGCATTTCCGTTCCTCCCTAGTGTGCTCCACGCGGGGTGGGATTGACAATTCATTGCACGAGTTATCGACCCAAGATGCGCAAATCCCGGACTGCCGCGGCGACGGTAGGGTCCCTGCGGATCTCGACCTCGTCCCCCGCGGCCACGCCCAGGGTGAGGTTGAGCACCTCCTGCTTGAGCATGGAGCGGATGAACTCGAGCGTTGCGGACCACTCCGAGAGCGAGGGCCGGATGTGGCGCTGGGAAAGATAGAGCTGGAATTCGTCCAGCATCTCGTTGTCGGCTTCGAACGATGGATCGATGTCCCCTCGGCCCCCGACAAAGCCCCTGGCGAACTCCAGGAACGAATTGCTCCCGAGCAGGACCTGCTCGAGTTCGGACAGGGGGCGAGGCCCCGCGATCCTGTCCGGGACGATGCCGCCCCGGATTTCTCCCGCGCCGTCTTGCTCGCCACACGGAGCGAGCTGGTATTCGCCGCACGCGCCGAGCCAGCGCTGGATCGAACGCTCCCGGGGCGTCTCGTAGAACGCCGTCGTCAGGGCCAGCGCGGTGCTGCCGCTCAGCTCGAACACGCTCTGCACGAGTCCCTTGCCGAAACTGCGCTGTCCCAGCACTTGCGCCCGCCCGTGGTCCTGCAATGCCCCGGCGACGAGTTCCGCCGCGCTTGCGGTCCGGTCGTCGATCAGCACTCGGATCGGAAACCCGTACGGCTTGAACCCGTCCGGCACCAGGAGTTCCTCTTTGGGACCGGCGCGTCCGCGAATCCAGAGGATTCGGTCCCCGGGCCTCAGGAAGAACGCCGCGACCTGGACCGCAGCCTCTATGATGCCGCCCGGGTTCCCGCGCAGGTCGAGCACCAGGCCCTGCAGGGCCTCGCCGCCCATGGACTCGAGCACCTCGTATAGTTCGGCGGCCGTTTCGATCTCGAAGTTGAGGATCTTGGCGTAGGCGAGGCCCGGCTCGAGCAGGAAGTGGCGCGAGACGCTCGGATCGGCCATTTCTGCCGGTACCAGCGTCATGTCGAGCAGTTTGGGAAAGTTGGGACGCTTGACCATCAGCTGGGCCCGTCCCTGCCGCGCACCGGCCAGAACGGCAATGAGCTGCTCGACCGGCATCCGGGCGAGCGGCTGGCCGTTCAGGACCAGAATCTCGTCCCCCGGCGCGATGCCGGCCCGCGCCGACGGGCTTCCCGGCAGCGTCTGGAGCACGATCACGCGCCCGGGCAGCAGGTTGACGACGCTCCCGAAGCCCTTCTCGGTAGAGCGCTGCATTTCCCTCAGGCTCTCGAACTGCTGAGGATCCAGGAAGGCCGAGTGCGGGTCAAGGGTCCGCAGCATGGCCGGCAGAGCTCCGCCGTAGATTGCGGCGGCGGGATCGAAAGGCTCGCCGAGACGCTGTTCCAGCGCACCGAAGACCTCGAGGAAGCGCTTGGCCTCGCGCTCCATTTCGGCGGGCTGCTCCGGGCCGGACGAAGCCATTCCGGGCGCCGCGAGCGCTGCGAGGAGCAGTCCGACCCGGGCCGTGGAAGGTCGCGGTCGCACCTGACGCCAATTATATGGCAGCCGAACGCACCTCCAGAAGGGCTTGCATGGCAGGTCGAATGTTAAGGAAATGCAAGGTGGTCTGGAACGAAACGCCTCGCTCGCGCGTCAAAGGATTGATGAGAGGAGTGAATCTACATGCTGCGAAAGACGCAGGACCGGCCCTCGGCCGAAGCCATGCCCGCGGCTGCGAACGTGCGCAAGGGCGCTGACGAGCCGCTCAGAAACAACGACGCCCCGGAGCGGGAGCAGGCCTCCCCCCCGGAGGACAACGTGCGGCTGTACCTGTCCGAGATCGGCATGGTGCCGCTGCTAGACAAGCGGGGCGAGGTGCGTCTCGCTCAGCGAATGGAGCGTGCGGAGACCCGCATGCGGAGGCTGCTTGCGCGCAGCTCCTGGCTGTGGCAGGAGCTCGGAGAGCTCAGAGTCCGGCTCAAGTCCCGGCCCCAGATCGGTCGCCGTCTGATCGCCGGCGCCGCGGGCGCGGACGCCGCGACGGTGACGAGTAAGCTCCGCAGCTTGAAGCAGCGCCTCGCCCGTATCGGGCGCCTGCTTGAGCAGGCGGCCGAGGCGCACGCCCGGTTCGAGCGGGCCGGCACGATCAACATGCGCGAGCGACGAGCCAGCCGCTGGGAGTACCATCGCAAGGTCGTCCAGGTTTCGCGGGCGATCTGCAGGCTCCCACTCGACAACGACGTCTGGCGGGCGTACGCCGCACGGTTCACCCGGGATGCGGAGCGCCTGTCGGCCCCGAACACGATGGGTGTCGAGTGGCTCCCCGTGACCGAGGACGAGGCCCGCCGCCAGCTGGAACGGCTGACGGCTGCCCGCGACGCGGCCGGGGTGGCGAAGAAGGCCCTCATCGAGGCCAATCTGCGGCTCGTGGTGTCGGTCGCGAAGAAGTTCGTCAATCGCGGACTGCACTTGCTGGACTTGATCCAGGAGGGCAATATCGGCCTCGCCCGGGCCGTCGAGAAATTCGATTACCGACTCGGGTTCAAGTTTTCCACCTATGCCACGTGGTGGATCCGGCAGGCGATCATGCGCTCGCTGGCAGACCAGTCAAGGACGGTTCGCATTCCCGTCCACATGAACGAGCAGCTCAACAAGTTCAACCGGGCGTTGCGCGTACTTGAGAAGGAGCACGGCTACGCGCCCACCAATGAGCAGCTCGCGGAACATCTCGAGGTCGATACCGACAAGGTGGAGATGCTGCGGCTGATCTCACTGTCGCCGGTCTCGCTGGAAACCCGCGTCGGCCCGGACGGCGACTCCACTTTGGAGGAGATGGTCGAGGACAAGAATGCCGTCTCGCCGGTCCAGGGCCTGGTCGATGTTGACCTGGAGAAGCGGACCGCCGAGATCCTTGCCGACCTGCCCGAGATGGAGCGCGAGATCCTGCGTCTGCGGTTTGGCATTGGCTGCGATCGGATGCACACCCTCCAGGAGATCGGGAAGAGGTTCGACCTCACGCGGGAGCGCATCCGGCAGATCGAGCTCAAGGCGATCGAGACCTTGCGCGACCCGGAGCGAGCCGAGAAGCTTCGCTACCTGATGCCGAACTGAGGCATCCCGCGCTCCTGCCACCACAGGCGGGGCCGCTGCCTTTGTGCTACAGTCAGGCACGCCCCCGGAGGAGGGGTGCCGGATAGTCATGGCAGGGGTTCGTTCCGGGGCTCGCTTGGTCGGTCTGGCGCTGCTCGTTACGGCGCCCGTCCTCGTGGCCCTGCAGTTCTGGGGATGGCGTGACGGCGATCCCCGCGCGTGGGACTTCGACCCTGACGCGAGGTCCGAGTTCCAGTTCGTGCGGTACGCCTACGGCTCCGAGGACGGGTGGGGCCGGCGGCGCGGCGGCTGGCGCACGGACTGGCCGGATGCCGAGTACCACCTGACAAACGGCATCAGCCGCCTGACCATGATTGACACCGCCTACGGCGGCAGGTTCTTCGATCCGATGGACGAGGAGCTCTTCGACTACCCCTGGGTCTACGCGGTCGAGGTGGGCCGCTGGCACTTGAACGACCACGAGGCGGCGCGCCTGCGAGAGTACCTCCTTCGCGGTGGATTTCTCGTCGTTGACGACTTCCACGGAGCCTACGAATGGGCCGGCTTCGCGGCCAGCATGCAGCGCGTCTTTCCCGAAAGGTCGATCGTCGAGATCCCGGAAACCGACCCGCTGCTTCACACGCTGTACGACCTCGACCACCGGACGCAGGTGCCTGGCATCCAGTACGTGTGGTCCGGAACGACTTGGGAGAAGGACGGCTACACGCCCCACTGGAGAGGAATCTACGATGACAGCGGACGCCTGATGGTCGCCATCAATTTCAATATGGACCTCGGCGACGCATGGGAGCACGCCGACACGCCGGAATATCCGGAAAACATGACCGCCCTGGCGTATCGATTTGCCGTGAATTACGTCATTTACGCTATGACCCACTAGAGTGGCAGAAGGTGTTCGAGTTCTTCTTCAAGTACCCTCTGGCGGCGTACCGCAAGGGCGAGTTCCTCTTCGCCAGCGGCTGGCCCGGCTGGCTTCTGCCCGTCCTCGCCCTGCTGGCCGCTGCAGGCCTGCTGTGGCATGCGCGCCGCGTGCGGAGCCGTCTTTCCGGCCCGGCGCTGTGGGCCGTCTGGGCCTTGCAGAGCGTGTCCGCAGCGCTCGTCCTGGCGCTGGTCTGGCAGCCGGCGCTGGCGATCCAGTCGCTCAAGAACAGGCAGAACGCGGTCGCTGTGCTGCTGGACACCTCCCGCAGCATGTCGTTCGGCCAGGACGGCGTGTCTCGGCTCGCCGTGGCGACCAAGGCCCTGTCCGAGCAGGTGATGCCGGGCCTGGACGGAAAGTTCCGGGTGCGGCTGTTCGGATTCTCCGACAAGCCCGCACGGCTTCCTTCCCTGCAGTCCGAGGACTTGCCAGTTCCGGGAGCCAGCAGCGGCATCGGCGAGTCCGTGCTGGGCGTCCTGCGCGAGTCGACGGCCCTGCCACTCGGGGCGGTCCTGGTCGTCAGCGACGGCGTGGACAACACCGAGCGGTTCGGCAGGGACATGATGGCCGAGATCCGCAAGTACAACGTTCCCGTTCACACGATCGGGGTCGGACGCGAACGCATCGAGGACGACATCGAGCTGGCCGAAGTGTCGGTTGCCGCCCGATCACTGCCGCGATCGAGGGTCAGCGCGCAGATCACGCTCCGGCACGACGGAGAGGAGGAGCGGCAGACCAGGATCACGGTACGGGACGGCTCCAGTATCCTTGCCAGCAAGTCCGTCACGTTGCGTGCCGGCGAGCCCGTGCAGCGCGAATGGATCGATTTCGGTGCCGGTGACGCCGGGGTGCGGAACCTTGCGTTCGCCGCCGAACCGCTAGCTGGCGAAGAGATTCACGGCAACAACTCCCGTCGCAGCATCCTCGACGTGCCGCGCCGCCGCCGCCGGATCCTCTACGCCGAGGGGGAGCCGCGCTGGCAGTACAAGTTCATGCGCAGGGCCGTGCACAAGGACGCCAGCGTGCAGCTGGTCACGATGCTCCGGACCTCGACGAACAAGTTCTATCGCCAGGGCGTGGACACTCCGGAAGAGCTGGAAGACGGGTTTCCCGCCGAGGAAGAAGATCTGTTCGAGTATGACGCGCTGATCATCGGAAGCTTCGAGGCCGCGTACTTCACGCCCAAGCAGCAGGTCGCGATCCGGGAGTTCGTGAGCCGCAGGGGCGGGACGCTGATGATGCTCGCCGGCCGCAACGGCCTCGGCGCCGGCGGCTGGCAGCATTCCGAAATCGTGGATGTCCTTCCTGCCGCGCTCGAGCCCGGCGCGGCATCGTTCCTCAGGGAACGGGTGAGTGTCGAGCTCGCCCCGCAGGGACGCGATTCCCTGGTTTGTCGCCTGGCCTCAGATCCGGCCAGGAACGCAGAGCTGTGGGAGGAGATGCCGCAGCTGGCGGACTTCCAGCTCCTGGGAAACCTCAAGCCCGCGGCCTTGACCTTGCTGAGCGTGCGGCGAGGCCGGGACGCGCTGCCCTTGCTGGTGCGCCAGAATTACGGGCGGGGCCGCGCCGCGATCTTCGCCACGGGCGGAAGCTGGCGCTGGCGCATGGGGCTGCCGAGCGACGACGAGCGGCACGACACCTTCTGGAGACAGCTGCTGCGAAGCTTGGTTGCCAACACCGAGGGGACGGTTCGACTGGCAAGCGGCCGGTCGAACTACGCGGACGAGTCGCGCATCCTGCTGCGCGCCGAGGTGCGCGCCATGGACTACACGCATGCCAACAACGCACAGGTCACGGCCGTTGTGACGCCCGAGGACGGGCCCGCCATCTCGCTCGATCTTCTGCCGTCCGCCACGGATTCCGGCATCTACGAAGGGGAGGTCGATGCCCCGCTGCCCGGCGTCTATCGGATCGAGACAGTCGCGCGCCTGGGCGACGAGCGTCTCGGCGCGGACTCCATGCATGTGCGCAGGGAGGACGGAGTCGCCGAGTACTTCCACCCGGAGCGGAACGCCAGCCTGCTGTCGCGTCTGGCAAGCCAGACCGGGGGCCGGTACTGGGAGCTGGACGAGCTGGACGGCCTGCCTGGCGAGATCCGATTCTCTGAAGCGGGCATCACGGCACGCGAGATCCTCGACTTGTGGGACATGCCCGCGCTATTCCTCTTCCTGCTCCTGCTGCGGGGGTCGGAATGGATGGTGCGGAAGCGCGGGGGGATCGTGTGAACGGGGTTTCCCGAAGAGTCCTGCCCGCATTCCTGCCGGGCGTCGCCCTCGCCGTCTGGACTGCTGCTGCGGCGGGTCCCGTGCCGGCAAAGACGCACTTCCTCGTCGTCGAGGGCCTCGGCGGCACGCAGAAATACGCCGAGCGGTTCCGCGACCAGGTCACCGAAATGCTGCCCGCTCTCCGCCGTTTGGCCGGCACCGACGACCTGGTCCGCGTGCTGGCGGGCACGGAAGCGACTGCGGATCGGATCGAGGCGGCGTTTGGGGAGTTCGCGCGGACGGTGGCTCCGGGCGACTCGTTGGCCGTGTTCCTTGTCGGTCACGGTTCGCACGACGGCAAGGTCTACAAGCTGAACATCCCCGGTCCGGACATTACTGACCGGCAGCTCAAGCTGTGGCTGGACTCGGTTCCGGCCGCGCGGCAGCTCGTCGTCAGCACCACGAGTTCCAGCGGCGGTGCTCTTGAAACGCTCAAGTCCGCCCGTCGCGTTGTCATCACCGCCACCAAGAGCGGGCGCGAGCGGACCGCTACGGTATTCGGGGACTATTGGGCGGACGCGTTTGAGGATCCCTCTGCGGACACCGACAAGAACGAGAGCATTTCCGCCCTCGAGGCGTTCCGCTACGCCGAGAGCAAGGTTGCCGCCCATTTCGAGGACAACAAGCGCCTCGCCACCGAGCATCCGCAGATTCAGGGCGACAGGCCGGACAGCTTCCTGCTTGCGCGCCTCGGCAGCGCCGCTCAGCTGGCCGAGGACCCCGCGAAGCGGTCCCTCCTGCTCCAGCGCGAGGAGCTCGAACGCAAGGTCGCCGATCTGACGGTCCGCAAGCAGGACATCCCCCAGGACGAGTACCTGGAAGCCCTGCAGTCGCTGCTCCTCGAGTTAGCCGAATTGCAGCAGCGGATCGACGGCGCGACGGACGCGCCCGAGGGAGGCGAGCCGTGATCCGCCGCGGTCCGGCAACGCTCGCAGCGTTGATGCTGCTCGCCGTCGCTCCGGCCGCGTGGAGCCAGCGTGGCAACGAGCGCGGAGCCCGCCCGGCCGAGCTGGAGCCGTGCGACGGGCACTATGACCGCGGCCGGATTGCCGAGGCTTCCGAATGCTATCGGGGCGTCCTCCGGGCTGGGAGACCGTCGGCCCAGGCCGAGGCCTACTGGATGCTCGGAGATCTCAAGGCAGCCAACGAGAGGTTTCGGGAGGCCGTCCAGCTGGAACCCGAGAATCCCGATTTGCGAGTGCGATGGGGCCATCTCTACATCGATTCCCATCAGGACCAGGAGGCCGCAGCGCTGTTCCAGGAGGCATTGGAAATCGAGGACAGTCACATTCCCGCGACACTGGGCATGGCAAGGGTGCTGGCGACGCGCTTCGACGGCAAGGCGATCGAGGCCGCTCGGGAAGCGCTCGACGCCCGCCCTCGGCAGGCGGAGGGCCACTTGCTGCTGGCGCGGATGGCGTTGGAAGAGGGCGATCTCGAGGAGGCGCGCGGTGCGCTCGAGACCGCACTGCGCGAGGCTGTCGACCTGAAGATTGCCCCTCTGGAAGCCTATGCATTGCTGGCCTCCCTCGAGATGCTGGAAGGCAATCGCGATAACGAATGGGTTCGCAAGGCGCTTGAGTACAACCCGCGATATGGCGAGGTGTTCGCCGAGCAGGCGCATTTCTACGTCATTACGCGCCGGTACCGCGATGCGACCGAGCGCCTGCGCAAGGCGGTGCGTGTCAACCCGCGATTGTGGAGAGCGCACGCGGAACTCGGCGTCAACCTGATGCGAGAGGGCTTTGACGCGGAGGGCAGCCGCCACCTTGAGATCGCTTACGAAGGCGACCCTTACAGCGCCAAGACGGTCAACACCCTGCGGCTGCTCGACAAGTACGACCGCTTCGAGTCGTTCTCGAGCACCCAGCGCGAAGGAGGGGACGAGCCGCGGGTGGTTGTCAGGCTCGACCGGGACGAGTCGGAGCTGTTGCGACCGTACGTCCTTGACCTTGCCGAGCGGGCGATCGAGGTGTTCTCGAAGAAATACGACTTCGAGCTGGAGAGGAGCGTCCGAGTCGAGCTGTACCCGAATCACGACGACTTCGCCGTGCGCACGATGGCGATGCCGGGCATCGGATTGCTCGGCGTCACCTTCGGCTACGTGGTGGCAATGGACAGTCCCTCGGGGCGCCCGCCGGGCGAGTTCCACTGGGGGACAACCCTGTGGCACGAGCTGGCGCATGTCTTCACACTGGAATCCACCGAGCACCTGGTCCCGCGCTGGTACTCGGAAGGGATCTCCATGTACGAGGAATGGATGGCGGACCCCCGCTGGGGCGAGAGCGTGACCCCTGACTTCGTCTCCGCAGTGCGAAAGAAGGAGCTGCTGCCGGTCGGCGAGCTGGACCGTGGCTTCATCCGTCCGCGGTACCCCGGGCAGGTTGCCGTCTCCTACATGCAGGCCGGCTACGCCTGCCGCTTCATCGCCGAGGATTGGGGCGAGCGGAAGCTGGTCGAACTTCTGAAAGGGTTCGCGGCCAACGAGCCCACGGAATCCAATATCCGGGCGGTGCTGGGGATTGACACCGAGGAATTCGACCGGCGGTTCGACGCGTACTTGAGGGACTCCCTGGGCCCGGTGCTTGATGGCATGCCTCGCTGGCGCCGCAACCTGAAGCAGGCGCTGGAAGCTGCCAGGGAGGAAGACTGGGAGGCCGTGTTCGACCCGGCCCGCGCTGCCAAGGAAGCCTATCCCCAGCATGTCGGTGCCGGCTGCTCCTACGTGCTTCTCGCGACGGCTTACGAGAAGTCGGGCGACATGGACTCGGCGATCGGCGAGCTCCAGACCTACGAGCGGTTGGGCGGGCGCCGGCCCGACACGCTCAAGAAGCTGGCTCGCTGGCTCGAGGACGAGGATCGCCGCGCGGAAGCGGCATACACCTACGAGGGACTCATCTACAACTGGCCGCAGGACGAGGAAATCCACGCGCGGCTTGGCGAACTCTACCTCGACGAGGGCAGGGCGGAGCCGGCGATGCGCGAATTCAAGGCCGTCCTGGCCCTGGACCCCCTGGACCGGGCGGCCGCCGAGTATAACGTCGCGCGAGCCTACGTTAAGATAGGCGATCTTGCCAAGGCGCGTTTACATGTCCTGCAGGCTCTCGAGCGCGCTCCTACATTCCGCCCGGCCCTGCAGCTGCTGATGCGGGTCAAGCGATAGGAACACCGATGGAAACCACCTTGCTCCCCGAACAGGATACTGCCTCGACCCAGGATCTCGTCGCCTCGTTCGGCGCTTCCATGGACCGCATCCGGGAGCAGGTCGGACTGATCATCGTGGGCCAGGACGAGGTCATTGACAATCTGCTGATGACGCTCCTGGTCGGGGGGCACTGCCTGATCACGGGCATGCCGGGAACCGCCAAGACCCTGCTGGTGAGCACCTTGGCGTCGGCGCTCGGGCTGAAGTTCAAGCGAATTCAGTTCACGCCCGACCTGATGCCGACCGACATCACCGGCACCGACATTCTCGAGGACGACCAAACGACTGGCCGCCGCAGCTGGACCTTCGTTCAGGGACCGCTGTTCACGAACGTGCTCCTGGCTGACGAGGTCAATCGCACTCCGCCCAAGACCCAGGCCGCCCTGCTCGAGGCGATGCAGGAGCATTCCGTCACGGTTCGCGGCAACAGCTACAAGCTGACATTGCCGTTCTTCGTGCTGGCGACGCAGAATCCAATCGAGCTGGAGGGCACCTATCCGCTCCCCGAGGCCCAGCTCGACCGGTTCCTGTTCAATGTCGTGCTGGACTACCTGTCTCCGGAGCAGGAGGTGGAGGTCGTCGATCGCAACACGGCCGGCACGCCGCTGCCCACGGTCGAGCCGGTCACGACCGCGGAAGACATCCTTCGATTCCAGTGGCTGGTGCGCCAGGTCCCGGTTTCCGAGCCGGTGGCGGGCCACGCGGTTTCGCTCATTCGATCCACCCGTCCCACCGATTCCGAGGCCCCGGACATCGTTCGGAAGTACGTCAACTACGGCGCGAGCGTGAGGGCGACCCAGTTCCTCGTGCTGGCCTCGAAAGCCAGGGCCCTGCTGGCCGGACGCTACCATGTCACCTCGGACGACCTTCGGGCTCTCGCTCTGCCGATCCTGCGTCACCGCGTCCTGACGAACTTTTACGCCGAATCCGACCGGGTGACGGTAGACGACGTTCTCCGGGGGATGCTCGAGGCCAAGCCGGCGCCCGCGGAAGGATAGGGAGCCGTGCCGCAACGGTGGTCCAGGAGGGGGAGACCCGGGCGAGGCGGTTGATCCGATGGCAACCCAGCAGCTCCTCGATCCAGCGGTGCTACAGCGCCTCGCAAACATCGAGGTTGTCGCGAAAACGGTCGTGGACGGCTTCCTGCACGGGTCGCATCGCTCGCCCCTCTTCGGGTTCAGCCAGGAGTTCGCCGAGTACCGCGCGTACACGGAGGGCGACGACCCGCGCTACATCGACTGGAACGTGCTGTCGCGCACGGACCGGGTGTACATCAAGAGGTTTCTCGGCGAGACGAACACGCACCTGATGATCCTCGTCGATTGCAGCGCTTCGATGGGCTACGGATCCGGCGACCTGACGAAACTCGAGTACGCTCGCTACCTGGCGGCCTCCCTTGCGTACCTGTCCACGCGCCAGCACGACGCGGTCGGCTTGGTGCTCTTTGACGAGAAGATTCGGGAAGTGCGTCCCGCGGTCTACCGCCCACGCCATCTGCAGGGCCTCCTGCACCTGCTGGAACGCGCCGAGGCGGCGACCGGCACGGACCTCCACGTGCCCCTGCAATCCCTGGGCCGGCTCCTGCGTCGGCGAGGGCTCGTGGCGATGATCTCGGACTTCTTCGTCGACGCCGACGAGATCGTCAGTTCGATGCGTGCCGTGGCGTACCAAGGGCAGGACCTCGTGTTCTTCCATGTCCTCGACCCGAAGGAGCTGAAGCCCGATCTCGACACCGCCGCCCTGATCGAGGACATGGAGACCGGGGAAGAGATGGAGGTCTCGTCCGAATTCTCCCGCAGGATTTACCCGAGCCTGATCGATGCCCATGTCGAGGAAATGAGAAGGCGCGTGAACGGCGAAGGCGCCGACTACGTCCTGCTGAACACGGCGGAGCCGCTGGACCTGGCGCTTCGCGAGTATTTGCTGTTCCGCAAGAGGAGGCGCTGAAACCGTGGATCTCCTGTCGCCTTGGTTCCTCGCTGGAGGTCTGGCGGTCGGGCTGCCGCTCTGGCTCCACCTGATGCGCCAGCGCAATCCGGTCCGCTTGCCGTTCAGTTCGCTGATGTTCTTCCGCAAGCGAACCGAGACCACCATCCGGGAGCGGCGTCTGCAATACCTGCTGCTGCTTGCGCTTCGGCTTGCCCTGTTCCTGTTACTCGCCCTGGCATTCGCCAAGCCGATCTGGGAGCGCCCTCCGGCGGCCATTGCGGGCGAGGTGCCGAAACTCCACATCGTCGTGGTGGACACCTCGCTGAGCATGCAGCACGGTGGTCGGTGGGAGGCAGCGCTCGACGAGGCGGAGCGTGTCTTGGGAGGCCTGCGGGACATCGACCGCGCGCAGATCATGGCGAACGGGCCCTCGGTTCGCGTGCTGACCGCGGCCACCGGGGACCCCACGGCCTTGCGCCGGGCGCTGGCCGGGCTGGTCCCAACCCACGCCCGCAACAACTTCGGGGATGCCATCGAGGCCGTCCGCACCCTTGTCGCTGACGAACCAGGCCCGGTCGAGGTCCATCTGGTTTCCGACTTGCAGAACTCGGCCATGCCCGCGCGGTTCCAGGACCTGGTACTGCCCGGCTCGGCCGAGCTGGTCGTTCACGACGTGTCCGGCGGCGAGTCCCCCAACTGGGCGATCGACAGCGTGAAGGGCTCGTATCGTCTCTATGGCGAGGAGCGCCCCAGGCTCGAGGTGACCGTCGCCAGCTTCGCCCAGTCGGATGCCTCCAGAACCGTTTCGATGTGGATTGACGGCCGCCCTGCGGGCAGCGTCAGCAAGGAAGTTCCAGCTGGCGGCCGGGCGGCGTTCGCGTTCGAAATTGCCGGTCCGCCACGGGGCTTCAGCCGCGCGGAGTTCCGTCTCGAGCCGTCCGACGATCTGGCTGCCGACGACATTCGCAGGGTGGCGTTGGACAACACCGAGCCCGACCCGATCCTGTTCGTGTCGCAGGATCCGCGCAAGCGGGATATTCTGTACTACGGCGAAGCGCTCGAGGCGAGTGCTTCGGCCCGCTTCAGCCTTGCGAGCGTCTCGCCCGCCAACGTCGAGCGTATCGACCTGAGCCAGTACGTCCTCGTTGTCCTTTCAGACGTCCCGCGCCTCAGTTCGGGGTTCCAGACGCGGCTGCAGGGCTGGATGGAGGCTGGCGGCGCGCTGTTCGTGGCGCTCGGCCCGAATAGCGCCCTCTCCCGTCGAACCGCTCTGACGGGACACCAGGTGGACCAGCCGCTCGCGTCGGAGCGCGGCGACGTCCCGTTCCAGGTGGCGGGCGAAGTGGACGGCTCCCACTGGGTCGCCAGCGCGGCCGAGGGCCTCCGTCCCGCCAAGTTCTTCCTGTACGCAAGGGTGCGCACGATGGCGGGCGACACGGTGCCCCTGCGGCTGGGCAATGGCGATCCGCTTCTGGTCGAGCGCGAGATCGGCAACGGGCGCGCCATGATCTTTGCGTCCACGCTGGACAACGTATGGAACGACATGCCGCTCACTCCGGTGTTTGTCCCCTTTGTGACGGAAGCGGCCCGGAGCCTGACAGGAGCGGAATCCGCTCGCGGGCACGCTATCCTTGGCGACGTGCTCGAGCTGGGCACGCGTCGCGGCGCCGGTGCCACCGTGCAGGTATTCGATCCGGCGGGAAATCCCGTCCTGAACCTCTCGGACTCGGTCAGTCGCGAGGCCCTCGCGCTAGATTCGGTCGGCTTCTACGAAATCGGTGCCGGAAGCCATCCCGAGCTGTTGGCGGTCAATCCCGATCCGCGCGAATCGAACCTCCGTGCGATCGAAGAGGATACATTGGCCCTGTGGCGCTCGACCGGAGACTCCGAATCGAGGCAGACGGCTACGGCGGGCGTTCCGCCGCCAGACTCTCCGCCATGGCGGATCTGGCGCCTGTTGCTGGGCCTGCTGCTTCTAGCGGCACTGCTAGAATCATTCGTGGGCAATCGGCACTTGGATGCCGCCAGGGGGGACTGAGGCGATGCTGTTAAGTCACGAGGGCCGAGGCGGCGTCACTCTCGACAGTTATCTGGCCTCGATTGCAAGGCGCCTTCGTGCCTCCGTGGCCTCCCGCGGAGCCGGTGCCATCGCCGCGACCGCGCTGCTTGCCACGGCAGCCGGCGTGTTCCTCGCCAACAGGGCGGCCTTCTCCTCGGCCAGCGTCGCCGGCTCGCGCGCCTTCCTGCTGGCTGCGATTGCAGCCGTCACCGTCATGCTGCTCGTGCTGCCCATGCGCCGGCTGCTGCGCAGCCCCGTCCTGCAGCGCGCCGCGGACGAGGCCGAGCGCCGCTCGCCCGAATTCGACGGACGGCTCCGGACCTGGGCCGACGAGCGGGCCCGGTCGGAAGCCCAGGGGCGCGCGCCGAGCCCGCTGCTGGCGCTGCTGGCTCGCGACACGGCCCAGGCGGCGGCCTCTGTGCCGCTGGACGCGGTCGTCAGCAGGGCAATGACTCTCGCGTTCGCGTCTGCCGCCTGCCTGGCCATCCTGTCGCTGGTCTGGCTGGGCACTGCCGGGCCCGGTTACTGGCAGTACGGCACGGCGAGGCTCTGGGCCGGATGGTTCCTGACCCAGGATGAACCGCTCTACGAGCTGCTCGTCCAGCCGGGAGACACGACTATTCGCCAGGGCGGCCGCTTGGATGTCACAGCGCAGGTCGTCGGATTCGAGCCGGGTTCGGTAGAAATCCACGCCAAGTTCGAGAGCAGCGTCGACTGGGAACGCGCTCCGATGGGTCCCCAGCTGCAGGGCTCCGGATACGAATTCACATTCTCGACTGTGCGCGAGCCGCTCCGCTATTTCGTCGAGGCCGGCCGATTGCGCAGTCGAGAGTTCAACGTAGGTGTCGTCGAGATGCCGAACATCGAGAACATCAGGCTCGAGTACGACTACCCAGCCTGGAGCGGCTTGGATCCTGTGGTGCAGGACCCGGGCGGGGACATTGCCGCGGTTCCGGGCACTCGCGTCACGATCACGCTCACCACCGACAAGGATCTGGACGGAGGGTTGCTGATGGTCGGCGAGGAATCGGTCCGGCTGCGCGGGAACCGGGCCCAGATCGAGGTCGAGGAGGACTCGGCGTATCACGTCGCCGCGATGTACCGCGGCGAGCGCGTCAGGCTGACCGAAGACTACTTCATCACGGCCGTGCCGGACGAGAAGCCCACGGTGAAGATCCTCGAGCCCGGAAGGGATTGGCGGGCCAGCAGCATCGAAGAGGTATCTGTCAGCATCGAGGCCAGCGACGACTTCGGCCTGCGTGGACTCGAGCTGCGGTACGCGGTGAATGGAATCAACGAGCAGACTGTCGCTCTTGCGCCGCGGCGTGGCGCCAAGACGGTGTCGCGCGGCCACGTGTTCTATCTAGAGGATCTGGGTCCGCCGGGCGGTATCTCCATTCTGCCGGGTGCGGGAGCAACGGATGCCCTGCCGCCGCCGGCTCCGGAAGCAGCTCTTCTCCCCGGCGACCTGATCAGTTACTACTTGGTCGCCAAGGACGCGAAGCGCGAAGTCCGCAGCGACATGTACTTCATCAACGTCCAGCCGTACGAGCGCAGGTTCTCGCAGTCCCAGCAGGCGGGCGGGCAGGGCGGCCAGGGCCAGCGGCAGGACGAGATCTCGCGCCGCCAGAAGGAAATCATCCTGGCGACGTGGAATCTGATCAAAGAGCGGGACGCCGAGGACGGCCGCGAAGAGAGCAAGCTGCGCGAGAGCGCGACGATGCTGTCCGAACTGCAAGGAACGCTGATGCAGCAGGCACAGACGCTGGCCCAGCGAACCCGGGCGCGCCAGCTGACTGACACGGACCCGATGTTCGCTCAGTTCGTCGAGTACTTGGAGCAGGCCGGTTCGTTCATGGAGCCGGCGGCTGAGGCGCTGCACGAATTCCGGCTCGAGGACGCCGTCGGTCCCGAGCAGCAGGCGCTGCAGTTCCTGCTTCGCGCGGAGAACCTGTTTACCGACATCCAGATCTCCATGTCTCAGCGAGGAGGCGGCGGAGGCGGGGCCTCGCGCGACCTGGCCGAGATGTTCGAACTGGAGATGGACCTGGAAAAAAATCAATACGAGACCGGCGGAGGAGCGTCAGGACAGCAGATCGAGCAGGAGATCGACGAGGCGATGAAGAAGCTCGAGGAACTCGCGCGCCGCCAGGAGCAGCTCGCCGACCGAGCGCAGGACCGAACTCGCGCGAGCTTCGAGCAACGCTGGCAGCAGGAAATGCTGCGGCGCGAGGCCGAGGACCTGAAGCGCCAGCTGGAGCAGCTTCAGAGGCGGCAGGAAAGCCGGCAGCAGCAGGCAGGAGCGCAGGGGAGCCAGGGGTCGAGCTCTTCAGGTGGAGGCCCGGGCTCGCCCCAGCAGCTGGACCGGACGATCCAGCAGCTCGAGAGAGCTGCTCGCGAGATGGACCGAGGAGGCGAGGGCGGGGACCCGCGCACGGCCTCGGCAGGAGCTCTTCGCGAACTGCAGCGGGCCGTGGAGTCCATGCAGCAGCAACGGCAGCAACAAAGCGAGTCTGCGCTTGCCGAGCTGGCCCGGGAATCGACGAGGGTGGCTGAAGACCAGGAGCGGGCCGCGGCCAGGCTACAGGAGTCCCTCAAGGTCGCGCTCGAAGCACTCAAGGCGCAGGGGGGGAAGCAGAACGGTCCCCTGCCGACCGGCATGTCGAGGCAGGAGGAAATCGACCTTGCCGACCTGAAGACCGACATCGGCAACCGAGTCGCCGAAATCGAGAAGGGTTTGCAGCGGCAGGCGCGAGCGCTCCGCGGTCACAATGACGAGGCCTCCAGGGCGTTGCTGAACGCCCTCATGGAACTCCAGCAATCTGAGGCGTCTCCTACGATCCAGTACGCTGCGGAGCTGGTTCGCCGCGGCCTGGCTCCCTATGCTGCCAGCAACGAGGAGGCTGTCTCCCGGGCCCTGCGCCGACTGCGCGACGACATCAAGGAAGCTGGCCAGATTGCCAGGCAGGAGGCCACCGGCCAGGACCGCGGGCTCGCCGGGCTCCTCTCGGAAGTCGAGCGGCTCCGGCGAGGTCTGGAGGACGCGGCCGGCCAGGGCGAACGGCAGGAAGGGAATCCGGGCGAGGGGCAATCCCCCGGCAGGGGCCAGCGAGCCCCTGACGGAGAGCGCGCGCCGCAGTCGGGCCAGGAAGCGGGTGCCAGGGGAGGAAATCCGAGCCAGCAGGGCCCGGCAGCTGGCCCGGGCGGGGCCAGAGGCGACCGGCGAGGGGGTTGGAGCAACTGGGGAGCCCCCGGTGATCGCCAGTGGCGGGGCGGGTTTCCGCCGCTCGTACAAGATCCGATCGTTCGCGAGCGAATGGAACGCGCCCTGCGGGACAGCATTGCCGAGGTGCCTCGGCTGGCCCGTCGCGGTCGTGCCCAGGGCGAGTTCGATTCGCGGGATATCGCCGAACTGCGCCGCTTCGCGCAGGATCTGGGCGACGGAAGGTTCCGCGGCAATCCGGCATTGCTCGAGGAGGAATACCGCAAGATGCTGGCACTCCTCGAGCAACTCGAGGTCAAGCTGAGGAGGCAGGTCGAGCTCGACGACAAGGAAGAGGTGCGCGCGATCGTTTCCGAGACAGTGCCCGAGCCGTACCGCGAGGCCGTAGCGGAGTACTATCGACGGCTTGGAGGCGCGCGCTAGCGGTGGTCGGCTGGCGAGGGCAGGCGGCGGAGACGGCGAGGATGGCGAGCCTGCATCCGACAGATCGGACCGGGACCCTCGCATTCCCGGCCTTGCGCGGGCTGGCCGGGGAAATCCGCGGGCGCATCGTCCGCTCCGAAATCGAGGGCGGGCTGCGGCTGGGCGCGCTGAAGAACGGCAGTCGCGTGCTGGTGGAGACCGTGAACCGGCTCTACGAGCTCCAGGTCCGAAACGGCCAGACGTGGATTTCCGGCCACCCGGAATTCTGCCCGCAACCCGTGCCGGTGAGAGTCCGCGGGTCGAGCTGGGGCGGGTCGATGCTGAAGGTAGCTTACCTGGGTCGAGGGATGCACATGGAGTTCCAGCACCCGAATCATTCCACGGTGACCACCTCCCGCATTGTCTCCATCCGGCTGGATTGAGCGCCGGGCCGCCTGGCCGGCTACTCAAGAAGCGCCGCGACATGGCTGGCGACGCCGGACGCAAGTCCCTCGAGGCTGTACCCACCCTCCAACGCTGACACCAGCCGGCCCTTGGCGTGCCTGTCAGCGACGTCGCGAAGCAGGAGCGTCAGTTCGCGAAAGTCGTCGTCTTCCAGCCGGAACCGTCCCAGCGGGTCCCCGAGCCTGGAGTCGAAGCCGGCGGACACCATCACGAGGTCCGGCCGAAATGCGTCCGCCGCGGGCAGCAGCTGCTCCCGGAACGCACCCAGGACCTGCTTGCGGCCGGACCCGGCCGGGAAGGGGCAGTTGATCGTCGAGCCCTCGCCCGCGCCTTGCCCGGTCTCGCCAGCGGCACCGGTGCCGGGGTACCACGGCGACTGGTGGGTGCTGAAGAACAGCACGTTCGGATCCGAGTAGAAGATGTCCTGCGTTCCGTTACCGTGATGCACGTCCCAGTCCGCGATCATCACCCGTTCCAGTCCGTGGCGACGGATCGCATGCCGCGCCGCGACAGCGACATTGTTGAAGATGCAGAATCCCATGCCGTGTTCTGGCCTTGCATGGTGTCCTGGCGGCCGTAGCGCGCAGAACGCCTGGTCGGCGCCGCCCGAGACGACCTCGTCAACCGCCTTGCACACGGCTCCGGTCGCGGCCCGGGCGGCTTTCAGGGAACTGGGGCCGACATGCGTGTCACCAGTCGACAGCATGCGCCTGCCCGCCTCGATTTCGCGCTCGACGAGATCGATGTAGCCGGCTGCGTGGCAGAGCTGCAGGGTGTCATTCGCGGCCTCCCCGGACTCCAGGCGCTTCATGCGGTCGTCCAGCCCGGTCTCCGTGAGGACGCGCATCACCGCACTGAACCGCTCCGTGCGCTCGGGATGCCCGTGAGGCGTCCGATGGGCAAGCGATGCCTCCGGAGCCAGGAATGCAAGATGCGTCACCGTAAGGATTCTATCCCGCCCCGATGAGCGAGCGCCGCTGCGAAGCGAGAGCACACTTCTTTCCGCGATCCAGGCCCGCACCCGCGGCCGGATTGCGGGAGTAGCGAGACCCGACGCGCGCCTTGTCGGCGTGCTCCCGCTTTAAGGAGCCATTGGCTTTCGCCTGGCGGGTAGCGTGCCGTTTCGACGGCGCGCAATAATCAAGCTAACGTGCTTCCCACCAAGCTGCGCGCGAAATGGCCAGTCCTAGCCGTCATCCTTTGCGCCGCTATGGTTGCTGTGCTGGCCGCACTGCAGTTCGCCTGGACGGGCCAGCTGAGCCGGGCGCAGGAAGCAATGATGCAAAACGCCCTCTCGAACTCGATCCGGCAGTTCGAGCAGGCGATCCAGCGCGAGCTGGCATACCTGCTTTTTCTGTTCCAGCCGAGCGTCCGGGGCGGGCGCCAAGAGCGCTGGAACCGGTATGCGGAGGACTACGTGCTGTGGTCCGAGACCAGCGCACATCCGGCGATGCTCCGCCGGCTGCTCGTTTATGACAACGAGCCGGACGGCTCGCGCACCCTGCGCGAGTTGCCTCTCGAAGGCACCGAGCCGGTCCCCGTCGGCTGGGGCGAGGATCTCGCTGGGTTGAGGGTCAGTCTCGACGCGGCGGGCGAGAGGGCGGGGCGCACACGTGACTTGCGCCCGTTCGCATGGACGGTGTTTCCGGAGGCACGAGCTGTCGCGCGGCCCGAGCCGTCCTTCACGGGCTTCCGCCGGGGACCGGACCGTGCTCAGCGCCGCGTGGCGGCCGGCAGCGTCATTCTGGTCCTGAACTGGTCATACGTCACCGAGACGTTCTTGCCCGAGACCGTCCGGCGTCTGTTCACCGGCCCGGATGGCGAGCAGCTCTACGAAGTAGCGATTTCCACTGGGGATGACGCCGGGTTCCTTTTCCGATCAGACCCGTCGATCGGACCCGGATGGCTGGCCGCGGCCGATAGCCGACGCCGATTCCGGCTGCTCAGGGACCCTCCGCCCCGCGGCCCGGGGCCCGGCCCGGGGCTGCCGCCGGAAAATAGCCGCAGGCCCGGGGCCGCTAGCGAAGCCAACGAGCGCCCGCGCGGCCCAGGCGGAGCGACGGGGATCGCGAGACGTGGGTCGGCGAACGCCCGGTCGAGGATCTATTTGGCAGGGGGTGACCCTCTCCCTCCACTGGTGATTGCGGCTACACACATTTCCGGGTCGCTCGCGGGTGTGGTGGAGCGGCAGCGGGCCCGAAGCCTGGCGACCGGACTCGGCGTGCTGCTTGTGCTGGCTGGCGCCATGGCGCTCGTTCTTGTCGGCGCGAGGCGCGCTGAGCAGCTGGCCGGGATGCAGATGGAATTCATCGCCGGAGTGACGCACGAGCTTCGCACGCCCGTGTCCGTAATACGCTCCGTGGGAGAGAACCTGGCCGACGGCGTGGCGAGCGGAACAGAGAAGGTCCGTCGGTACGGAGAGCTAATCCGCGACCAGGGCGACCGTTTGAGCCGGATGGTGGAACAGACGCTCCAGTTCGCCGCTCTCGAATCGGGCAAGCGGCAGTTCCATATCGTCTGGCTGGATGCGGGCAGTGCCGTGAAGAGGGCGTTGGAGCAGGCCCGCCCGATGATCGAGCAGTCAGGATTTGCGCTCGAGCGCAGCGAGGGCAGACGCCTTCCACCCGCGAGGGGGGACGAGGAGGCGGTGCAGCAGATCCTCGCCAATCTCCTCAGCAACGCCGTGAAGTACGGGGAGCCGGGTCGTTGGGTGCGGGTGGAAACCGGCGCTGACGAGGCCGGGACCAGCGCGGAGGTTCAGATCCGCGTGCACGACGGGGGGAAGGGCATTCCGCCGTCGGAGCGACGTCGCATCTTTGACCCCTACTACCGCGGGTCGGCCGCCGGCGAGGGGAACATCCAGGGCTCGGGGCTGGGTCTCAAGCTGGCGCGCGACCTGGCACTGGGAATGGGCGGGAATCTGTCGTTTCGCAGCGATCCCGGCAAGGGCAGTGTCTTCACCCTGCATCTGCCGACGCAAGCCGAGTCGGAGGCCTAGGCTGTGAGCATGTCGAGAATCCTGCTGGTCGAGGACGAAGTCGGAATCCGCCTGACCGTCAGTGACCGCCTCCAGGCCGAGGGATACGAACTGGAGACGGCCGAAGACGGGCAGGTCGGCTATGAGCGCGCCCTTCAAGGCGGCATTGATCTCATCGTGCTCGACTTGATGTTGCCCCGGAAGACGGGCCTCGAGGTCTGCCGGAACCTGCGCGAACAGGGAATCCCTACGCCCGTGCTGATGCTGACGGCCAAGGGTCAGCTGATGGACCGGGTGGAGGGGCTGCGAACGGGTGCCGACGACTACCTCGTCAAGCCGTTCGAGATGCTGGAGCTGGTGGCGCGTATCGAGGCGATCCTTCGACGCGACAGGATGAAGGGTGGGGCGGGCACCGGCGCGATCCATCGGTTCGGAGACGTGCGACTCGATGCCAAGCAGGCCGCAGTGTTCCGCAACGGCAAGCAGCTGCAGCTGTCCGCAAAGGAGTACCAGCTGTTGCTCTACTTCGCCCAGCATCCCCGCGAGACGCTGACACGCGACGTGCTCCTGCGCGAGGTATGGAAGTACCGGGCGGGGCTTTCCACGCGGACCGTTGACGTGCACGTCGGCTGGCTCCGGCAGAAGATCGAGGCGGATCCCAAGAAGCCGAAATGGATCGTAACCCGCCACGGAATCGGATACATCTTCGATCCCGAGTAGTTCAATCGAACCGGCTGCTAGACGGAATAACTTCACGGCGGGTTCAAGCCGTGTTGATCGCGTTAACTTGTTGTGGTTTCGGGGTTTCGCCTGTTCCGGCATAGGTCTCAACTTGTCACTGTTATGGAAACAGTCTGCATCGCATCGACGCCGAGCCGGTCGAACGCCCGGCGCTGCAGCTCGGTCGGCTTGGTGGCGATGGTGATGGCGGTCATTGCCTGAGTCGGCAGGTGTTGGGATTCAGACTAATTCGTGAGAATCGGGTGATTTTGCAACGCTACAATTTCGCCAGTGGATCGGTTGGAAAGCGGAATAGTCCGAGGTTCCTGACGAGGGAGTTGCAGTTTTATCAGTAGGCTTCACAATCCACCAGGTGTCCTGCTCTCTCTTGCAGAAGCGAATCTGTTTGAGAAAACTCCGCCAGCGGAGCAGAAATATTCTGAGAATTCTCAATCGGAATAATGTGAGCGCCAACACCGAGTCTCCAGAAGCCTGAACCGCGCCAACTTACGCTTCGACCTCAGCAGGTTGGAGCCGAAGTGATCTTGCCGTCGATGGATCACATCTCGAATTCCGAGGTCGCCTCATGCCTCAATCTCAAGCCCCTCCATTCAACTGCAGAGGGGTGATGGTCGAAACCATAGAGCCCGAGTCTGCAATTGTTGCTTGGAAACCCAGGATTTTCATTTGGGCCATCCTTTTGGCAGCCTGTCGGGCTTACGGGCGCAGAGCGTCGCCGAGTGCGGTAGGGCGAGATCGCGCCGGAGTTCCGAGCGAGCCGGGGAATTCGCAATGGAACCGTCCCAGAGCTCGTGTGGTCCCGGGCGATCGCCGAGCCGGCCGCGCTTCCTCGGGTCGCAAGCTCCGAGCCATTCCGCCCTCGCAACGGGTTCTCGGCTGGCGAAGGGGCGGGCGCTAGCAAATGAAGGCGGACACTTCAAAATTGCTCAGTCCGGACACTACAACTCTGACGTAACAGACTGGTTGGACTGGCCGACTGTATTGATAAGATTGGTCGTTTCCTTGATCGCCATGATGGGGCTGCGGGACTGGCTTGACGAGTGCGTTTTGAAGTACGCCTTTCCCCTGTGTTGCCGGCTGCGAGCGGCGGCCATTCTGGCGGCGCTTGCCGTTCCGACTGCGGCGGAAGCGGCCGAATTGGACATCCGCATTCTCGGCGGCGATGGGATCGGATTGGAGGACACTCCGCCCGAGGCGTGGCTCGCGGGTGTGGCCTTGGGCATCGAGACGGGAAGGCGGCTGCGCGTCAGTCTCGAGTTCGTGCACGGCCAGATCTACGGGTGGGACTACTACGAGCGCCGGAGGATTCTGATCACCCCCGTTTTCGAGTACAGATTCTGGCCGGAACGGCGCGTCCAGCCGTATCTGGGCGGCGGGGTCGGGCTCGCTCTGGGATTCAATCAGTGGCCCACCGGCGAGAACGAGGAGTTGGAGTGGGAATGGGGTCCCGGAATCACGGTGACGTGGGGCGGCGGCGTACGACTGTTCCTGACAGAACGCCTGTTCATCGCGCCCGATATACGGATGGGCTTCTACCCGTTTCTCCAGTCCACGGTTGGCATCGGATACCGGTTCTGACGAGCAATGCGCGTTCGCTGGGCACCTCTCGCGCTTCTAGTGGCGGCGATGGCGCCGGCGCAGCAAACCGAGCCTCGCCTCGAACTCTACGGCCTGTCCGGATTCTATAGCACGGGCACCCGCTGGGCCCCCTTCCAGCCGCAGGCCGGGGCGGGAGTGCTGGTTCCCCTCGGCCGGGACTGGGCGGTGCTGGTCGACGCGACCGCGGACACCCGGCAGACCGATCTGATCAAGTTGCATGCGGACAGCTACCGCCGCGAGTTCTACGAGCGGAACCCCGAGGCCGTGGACGACGACGTGCGGCTGCGACGATATGCCACCCTCCGACCCTCGCTCGTTTGGATGTTAAGGCAGCACCGTTTCTCGGTCTATGTGGGCGCGGGGGTGGGTTTCGAGTGGTACCACGCCCGGAGCCGCTTCCGCGAGGTTTACCATGCCCACGACGACAGCGGTTTCCTCTACGAGGATGCCGAGGAAACCGTCCCGGTCCTCGTACGCGACGAGCGGCATACGGAGTGGGATTTCTGGGGCCGCACCACAGTCCTGATCGCCCGGTTCGGCGTCATCACAGACCTGACACCCCGCATCACCGTCCGGGCGGGCTATTCCTGCCTCATGGACGACCCCGACAATTCGCTGGCCGGGGCGGTCGAGTTCGGGGTGGGGTTCCGCTTCTAGCAAGCTCGGCGGAGGGGCGCGACAGTGATCTGTCGGGGACCCAGAGGATCTCCGGCCGCCGGTCGAAGATCACTGCCATTCTCTGGCGAGCGGTCTGACGCGTCCCTCGGCTGTATCGAGTTGAGGATCCTACTATGGGTGAGTCGCGGTGTGAGCGTGGCAGGGCAGCGCGCGGATAATGGTGCTTGACGCGCGCTGCAATCCTACCCGCATGCCGCGTTCGGTCCTTCCCGCCGGCACGCTGACCCTATTCGTGCTCAGCTGGCCAGCGGCGAGAGGGGTCGTCACCGGCTTCGTCGCCGACGAGGCCTAGATGCGCTCCGGCAAGGGCGCCGCGCCACACTGCGCCAGGCGCTGCATCGCGACCGGCTCCACTGCGGTACTGCTAGCCCGGACCGGGAAGGTCAACCGCGTCGACAACCAGGAACGTATCTGCTCGCTAGCGGGGTCGGGACTAAGCGCACATTGACCGGGGAACGCTCGTCGGAACGCCCTGTACAGCGCCCTTGAACGCCATTTTTTGTGGGCTTGAAGGCTTCGTGAATTGCCTCGATTTGCGACAAAGCAACTGTCAACTTCCAGCGCGGTCCGTTGCCGAAGTAACAGTTCGGGATAGGGCGGCCATACGGGATGCGGCGCAGGCAAGAGGCCATTGCCCACGAACCGCACCTCATGGGTGCACTCGTACCGAGACGCGTGCACTCCGGAGGTTTGTGCATGGCAGAACCAACCATGTGTCGTTCGGTTTCCTGCCATCGGAAACCGCTATCCTTGCACCCGGGGAGCGTCACCTCAGCGGCTGCTGCGCACTGTTCCGGGAGGTGGAGAGGCGGTCGCCGTCAATGGGCTTTAGACTGAAACTATCTCTGGATTGGGCGATTGCGGACGGTGACCCAAGTGAATCAGACGTCCTAGCAGCGGACACCTGCAAAGCAGTAAAAACAAGGTTTGAGGAGAGGAACTACCATGATCAAAGCGCGAATTCTAGTTACAACGCTGTTGTGCTTCGGGATCTCCTTCAGTCAGGAGACTAACGTGACTGACAACGATGGAGCGCCGGAACTCCTATTCGGGGGAATCGAGGCGCTCCGGGCGGAGATTGGCCTGAACGAAAGGCAGCTCCAGAGGCTGAGGGAAATCGATTTCGCGCGCGAGGACGCGCTCTTTCCCTACGCTCAAGAGACGTTCGAGAAGGAATGGGCCTTACGGCGCGAATTGCGCGGCGAACAACCCAACGAGCAAGTGCTCCGGATGATCGGCGAGGATCTGGAACGGATCCATCGCGAGATCGAGCGGGTGAATTCCGAGTATCGGGTGGCAGCGCGCGCACTCCTGAGTTCTCACCAGAACGCCGCCTTGGATCGACTTGCGAGGGCCTTCGAGTCGGTGCAAGCTGCCCAGGAAGCCATTCGGGTCAATCTCATCGAACCGCCGCCAGGCTTCCCGATTGGTCTGTTGCCCTTCGGTCCCTTCGGTCTCGGCGGCTTCGGCCTGTTCGGCGGGCTCTTTGGGTTCCTTGCCGAGCAGCCCAGCACCTTGGAAACGGCCATGGAAAGGATCGGTGAAGGCCGCTAGGCGCTCCGCTGGCGCGAATTCCGCGGAATCGGCCATCGATTCGGCAGGCCGGCTACTGCTCGGGAGGATGCACCCTCATGGAAGGGATTGATCCCGGTCGCGAGCGACACTCTCCCGGGGCAGGCATGCGGGACTTCACAAGGAATCCTTGGGTGCTCGGCGCCAGCCGATTGGTCACAGGCTTCGATTGGTCCGTCAGGCGATTTGGAGCGAGCAGCCGGCAGGCGGTTGATCGACCGGTTCCCTCTGCGCCATCAGTGATTGCCGGTCTGGCAGCCATGCTTTGCATTCCCGGCCTCGCGGCGCAATGCCTGGAGGTGAGAGTCCTTGACCCGGCTTCGACTCCAGTGCCCACCGCATTCGTCTCGACCGGCAGCAGGGAGATTCCGGTCGGCAGCGACGGAGTCGTGTTGATCTGCGACTTGGGCGACGGGCCGCACTCCCTGCTGATCACGGCGCCTGGATTCAATGCCGTGCAACTGACGGTCGATGGGCCGCCGGGAAGTGTGGAGGTCGTACTGGAAATCGAGACGCTGACGCAGGACTTGGTGGTCGTTGGAAGTCGCGCCGAAGCCAGGGCGGTCACGGAATCGATCGTCCCTGTCGACCTCCTTCCCGCTTCCGAGTTCGCTGAGCAGGGCGATCCGGACGTCCTCAACCAGCTCCGAAACGTCGTGCCGTCGTTCAACGTGAACGTTCAGCCGATCAGCGGCGGCGCGATGATCGTCCGCCCGGCGAACCTGCGCAACCTCGCACCGGACCATGTTCTGGTGCTGGTCAACGGAAAGCGTCGCCACCGGGCCGCACTGATTGCCTGGCACGGCAACGGCGTATCGGACGGATCACAGGGCCCGGACATCTCGCCGATTCCTTCGATCGCTCTGCGACAGGTCGAGGTCCTCCGCGACGGCGCGTCCGCCCAGTATGGATCCGACGCCATTGCAGGAGTAATGAACTTCACGCTCAAGGACAGCCCGAGAGGCGGCTCCTTCGAGATTCGCACCGGTCAGTTCTACGAGGGCGACGGAAACCGCCTGGTGGTGGCCGGCAACGTCGGACTGCCGCTGGGCGAGGGCGGGTTTGCCAATCTTAGCCTCGAATACGGCAATGCAGAACCGACCAGCCGCAGCGTCCAGCGCGACGACGCGGCCGCACTGATCGCTGCCGGCAACCAGCACGTCCGCACTCCAGTCGTCCAGGTCTGGGGCTCGCCGGAGTTGAAGGACGACGTGAAGTTCTTCGGCAACTTCGGCAAGCTCCTCGGCGAATCGACCCAGGCCTACGGGCACACGAGCTATTCGAGCCGGAAGGCAACTGGCGGGTTCTTTTTCCGGAATCCGAATACCAGGGCCGGCGTGTACAGTATTGACCGCGGCAGGACGCTCCTGGTGGGCGACGCGCTCGATGCGCAAGATGGCATCTTCGACGGCTCGGCGAACTGCCCCGAGGTCCCGATCGTTGACCATGTGCCGAACGAAGCCGGGCTCGCCCGTGTGCTCGCTGACCCCAATTGCTTCACGTTCCGGGAACTCTATCCAGGCGGCTTCACGCCGCAATTCGGCGGCTATTACACCGACAGCTCGCTCGTTGGCGGACTGCGAGGCCAGTTTGCCAGCGGGATCACATGGGACGCGAGCGTCGGGCTGGGATCGAGCGAAGTTGACTTTTTCATCTTTGACACGGTCAATGCGTCACTCGGCCCGGAGTCTCCGACGGCGTTCAGGCCGGGAATCTACCGCCAGGAAGAGTTCACCCTCAACCTCGACTTCGCCTACGCCGCAAGTGAAGTGATTCACCTGGCCGCGGGCGGGGAGTTCCGGAATGAGGAATTCACGATCGTGCAGGGCGATCAGCCCTCCTGGGAGCTCGGGCCATACCTTCGTCAGGGATTCAGTGCGGGATCGAACGGGTTCGCCGGCTTCAGCCCGCTCGCGGCTGGTAGCTGGGACCGGCCCAACGGCGCCGTGTATGGCGATATCGAGATCTCGGATGCACTGGACAGGTATACCCTTGACGGCGCGATCCGCGCCGAGCGGTTCGCTGGGTTCGGTGGAACGGTCAACGGCAAGATCGCGGGTCGCGTCGAGCTGGGCAGGGGGCTCGCGTTGCGGACCAGCTGGAGCACCGGGTTCCGTGCGCCGACGCCCGGGCAGCAGAATGCCTACAACCTCTCATCGCAATGGGATCCGGATCTGATGGACCTGGTCAACGTCGGCACGATCCCGTCGACCACCGCGGTCGCGGCTCTCCGGGGCGGCAAGGCTCTCGAACCGGAGACGTCCGTCAACTTCACCGTCGGCGCAGTGGCGCAGGCCGGTGCGCTGTCGCTGACGTCTGACTATTTCCGCATCGCAATTAGCGACCGGCTGGCTCTGGCCAGCGATTTCGTCTTGACGACAGACGAGGTGCGTGACCTCCTTGCCGAGGGGGTGACCAGCGCGAGGAACCTGAATGAATTCCGGTTTTTCACGAACGACTTCGACACGCTGACGCAAGGAATCGACATTGTGGCCACGCTGGTTCCGGCACCGCAGACAGAGGTCACGTTTCTCTTCAACCGAACGGACACCACGGTCGTCCAATTCAACCCGGAGATCGTGTCCGCTCTTCGCATCAAGCAGCTCCAGGAGAGTCTCCCGAAGACCCGTTGGAATGCGGCCTTGAGCCGGGAGTTCGGGCGCTTCAGCGTGCTTGCCCGCGTGAGCTACTACGGCGGGTGGTTCGACGACGACGACAACCAGAACTACACAGGCAAGCATCTAGCGGACTTCGAATTCTCATTCAAGCTTCGTCCCGACTTGAAGCTCGCCGCAGGCGCACAGAACGCGTTCAACACGTTCACCGACCGGAGCAGGCTCGGGTCTGCGGGGCCGGGAAACCTCTACAGCCAGTTCTCTCCGTACGGATTCGACGGGGGTTACTACTACCTTCGCCTCAACTACAGCTGGGGCACGACCTTTTGATCCGAAAGGGTGGCGTGCTGGCAAGCGTAGGGGCGCAGGTGAGCTTCCGCGTCTTCATCGAACGCGGTTCGATTCCGGCACATTCGATTCCACCCTCGTGGGCCCAACCCCGGTCTTCTCGGCCGGGATGCCGGCATGCACGAAGCGGATTCTCGGACTCATCAGACCAAAGGAACGTCGCTCGGAGCTTCCCACGAGGCCGGCGACGGCGAAGATTCAATCTGCGTTGGCAACATCCGAATTCGAGTTACCAGGAGATTCTCACCCCTTGAGAGCCGTCGGGGAGACTCTCGCTTGGCGAATTCCACGATTCGCGCCATTCCCGTGCAGACGCTCGTGATTTCTCGTCAGCCTTTACCCACCATGCATCGCATTCCGGTCGGACGCAGCTTGCCTTCCGAATCTCCCCGGGCGCGCCGCGCCGCAAGCACCCGAACGAACTCATTGCCTCAACTAAGAAGACGGCCCCCTCTTGAATTAGCGTAGACCTCGTCGTGCGCACGTCCAGCTCGCCGGACTTCTCCTTAATCCAGCGCAGACGCCACTCTACGTGTTCGGGGTCCGCAGGGCGTTCGTCCTGTTCCGCTCTCAACGTCAGGAACAATGCGCGGATCAGTCCGCCCCAGCCCGCCCGTCCGGCCCAGAGGCGCATTGCGTACTCATCGTTCATAGCCTCCATTAGCAGCACTACCTCCCTGCCGCAGTGGTTCTCCAGCTGGCCGTAATTCCTCCAATCGTACGTGTCTCAATCGGGTCCACCGGTCCTGCTGCGAATACCCTGCGTCCACTGCCCTGGCGATACCATCCTTGGAGCACGTTTCCCGCTCGGCTCTGGCCAGTTCTTGGCAAGGCGCACCGACTGCGAGCCCCGACACAGTCTGCATCGGCAGCCGACCGGCCGCAAGCGTGCGTCTCCTACGGGATCACCCTTGCCGCCGCACAGTTCACACGGCTTGGCACTGAGGGCCCGCGCTGCCATGGGGAGCCCTGCGGATGAATCCGGAGGGTCGGCAACCTCGAAAAGCAGACGACCCGCTTGAACGGTTACGGCCCGAAGGTCCCGTTCGTCCTCGTCAAGGCACCTCGCTTCCCCGGTAAGGTTCGAAGCGGGTTCCACGATCGTGGCCCATCCCGGAAGAACCGAAGCGTCGTGTGGCTGGTCGGTGGTGACTGCCGATGGTCCCATGGCCGCAGCATAGGGCCGAGCCGGCATCTGCAAGCTTCAGAGCAGAGAGGTTTGGTGCGTGACACGAGGCAACTCTCATCCCAAGTGTCGTCTGCCTTACAATCCACAGTGCTCAGTAGCTGGGCTGTAGACCGGAGAGCTGACTCGGATGGCCGGTTCGACATCAGAAAGAAACAAGGAGGCCCTCCGCGACGCCATTTCACGGAAGGCTGCGGAACTGAGGGTCATAGACCAACGCCGGGTATCCGCCCAACACGAGTTGCGGCGCCTCAATGAGGAACTTGAGAGCTTGAAGGATTGGACTGCAGGGTCCCTGAACCAAAGGGCAGCCCGCGACGGGGATGTCCCGTCGACACCGGCTCAAAAGATCGCATTGTTCCGCTCCTTGTTTCGCGGCCGAGAGGACGTGTACCCCAAGTTCTGGACCAACATCGGCACCGGGCGCAGTGGCTACGCGCCAGCATGCGAGAACGAATGGGTCCGAGGGATCTGCGAAAAGCCCCGCGTTAAGTGCGGCGATTGCCGGCATCAGCGGTTCCTGCCTGTCCAGGACCGCGTATTGCTGGATCACTTCCAGGGAAGGCACGTTGTCGGCGTCTATCCGCTTCTGGCTGACGACACGTGCTGGCTTCTGGCTGCCGACTTTGACAAGCAGGATTGGATGGGAGATGTCGCCGCATTCCGTGAGGTGTGCGACAGCGAGGGACTGCCCGTCGCGGTCGAGCGCTCACGCTCGGGTGAGGGAGCGCATGCCTGGTTTTTCTTCGACCGGGCCCTGCCGGCCGTGCAGGCTCGCCAGATGGGCTGCTTCCTGATTACAAAGGCCATGCGAAATCGCCATAATCTCGACGTAGGGTCATATGACCGGCTGTTCCCTAGCCAGGACACGCTGCCCCGCGGCGGCTTCGGCAACTTGATAGCGTTGCCGCTACAGCGCGAAGCGCGGTTGCGAGGCAACACGGTATTCGTTGACGGTGAATTCCGAGCGCATCCGGATCAGTGGGCATACATTGCCGGAGTGCGGCGAATCCCGGCTGCGACTGTCGAGCAGGTCGCATCGGAAGCCTTTGGCAGAGGATGCGTGCTGAGTGTCCGTCGATACGGTCGCAACCAGCACGGATCCCCTGCAATGCATCTGGCGGAATCAAGTGCAGCGACTCGCGATGGCGCGCATCAGCAGATTCCGCTTCCAGAGCAAGTCGAAGCCACGCTCGCGAACGGCCTTCGTGTCGACAAGGAGGGCCTTCCGTCCCCAGTCCTCAGTGCCCTCAAAGGAGTTGCTTCCTTTCAGAATCCGGAATTCTACAAGAGGCAGAGGATGCGGCTCTCCACGGCCCTGACACCGCGCGTGATCGCGTGTGCCGAAGATCTTGAGGCCGAAATGGTGCTGCCACGCGGGTGTGCCGAAGACGTCTCAGCCCTGCTGCGCTCGATGGGCACGAGACTCGAAGTCAAGGATCTCCGAGAGCGGGGTCGAGAACTCGATGTCGAGTTCCAAGGCACCCTGCGAGGGTTCCAGGAAGACGCGGTTGTCGCTCTCCTGGCGAACGACACTGGCGTACTGGTCGCCCCACCGGGAACCGGCAAGACGGTGATGGGCATCGCGTTGATGGCTCGACGGGGTCGCAGCACCCTGGTGCTTGTCCACCGTCAACCGCTCTTGGATCAATGGAAAGCGCACCTTGCCGCGTTTCTTGACGTCGATCCGAAATCGATCGGATGCCTCGGCGGCGGCAAGCGCTCGCTGACGGGCCTCATTGATGTGGCGATGATTCAGAGCCTGGCGCGCGGGAACCAGGCTGCCGAACTCATGGACCGCTACGGTCATGTAGTCGTCGACGAGTGCCATCACGTTCCCGCGTTTTCGTTCGAGCGAGTCGTCGCAAGGTCCCAGGCGCGATACCTGACTGGACTCACGGCATCGCCCCGCCGTCGTGACGGGTTGCATCCGATCCTCGAGATGCAGCTGGGACCGGTGCGATTCGGGGCTGACGACGGCTTGGTGTCGAGCCGGCCCCCCTTCGCACGTCGGCTGATTGTCCGAGAGACAGGCTTCGAGCTACCTAGTTCGGAGGCCGATCCTCCGATTCAGCGGATCTACAAGTCGCTTGCCTGCGACGAGCACCGCAACTCGATGATCTTGAACGACATCATCGGCTCTCTCGACGAGGGACGCTCCCCCATCGTTTTGACGGAACGAAGGGACCATCTCGAATTCCTTGCCGAGCGGCTTACGGGATTCGCAAAGAACCTGATCGTGCTTCGTGGCGGGGTCTCGGCGAAGCGGCGTGGCACAATGCTCCGGGCGTTGAAGGCCGTTCCAGATGGCGAGGAGCGTCTCGTCCTGGCGACGGGCCGCTATATCGGCGAGGGCTTCGACGATCCGAGGCTTGACACGCTTTTCCTTACGATGCCCGTGTCGTGGCGGGGCACGATCGTGCAGTATGCAGGTCGCCTGCATCGCATGCATCCCGGAAAACAGGAAGTTCGGATTTTCGATTACGCAGACCGAAGGGTTCCGGTCCTCGCCCGCATGTTCGCCAGGCGCGTCGCCGGTTATCGATCACTCGGATACAAGGACATCGGCGGTCCGGCACTTTGATGCATGAAATGGCCAATGACCGGAGAATCCCTTCCAGAGACGCCCAGTTGGAGCGAAGCTCTGCGGACGCTCCGCCTTCGAGCGAATCGCCCAGTCGATCGAATCCTTGTGCCTTGTCTTCTTGAAGGCCTCCCACGGTCTGGACTCCGTTGGAGGTTCGGAGATGCTCGAGATCGAGTCAGCCCCAGCGGACACCGAGACAAAGCAACTCGATCGACCGTCTTCTCCGAACACAGCGCAGATTCCATGAAGGGGCTTTGGCATGCGCGTTATTGCCGGAACTTCAACTCGTCACTGATGCGTGGCCCTCGACGTGCCCCCCGCGAAGGCAGCGGCCTTCCCGGCTTCCGCTCGCTCTTCCGGTGCGTGTCCGCAACGCAGCGTTCCCCTATCCACCGGGACGAGCGGCCCAGAGCGAAGTTGCTTAGCCGAAGAATCCGAGTCACAATCACGCGAATAGAGATGATAATAAGAATAAATCTCCATTATAGTAAGAATATTGAAGAAAAATGATTGCCAATCGCGATAATCCGTGTTTCAATTACAGGGTAATGCCCAGTTCCAGCTCAGACGACCTGATGCCGACCTACTGGTATCCGGGGCTGGGAAAGTACCACCAAGCTGTCCGGATTCCCGTGACGAGCCCGACTCGATACGTCTCGTATGAGGCCGCCCTCAATCTCCGTCTGCCGGGCGAGGACACCGGCGACTGGCACGGCGATGTGCCGTTCGTCACGTCAGTTGACAATCCCCGGACACTAACGCTCGCCGGACCTGGGGGCGTGTCCGACACCACTCCAAGTCTCGGTAGCAAGGGCGTTCGAGACATGGCCCAAGTCCTTGAGGGCCAGTATATCCCTCCTGGCTGCGGCCCGGTCTGGGTGGCTAATCACTATCGCGCGATTGCGGACTACGTGCTCATTGACACACACGCGTGCTGGTGTGCGAAGCATCCGAGACACGTCCCGGTCTACAACATCAACCAGTGGCTTGAGACTCCTGAGCAGATCGAACATCTGGTCGAGGTGTACCTCAAGCCGCTTCGGAACCAGCTCTCGCCTGAGGAAAGGGCACTCCACGACGCATGGCTACCGACCGTAGTATTCGGCTGACGCCAGAACAAGCACTCCACGAGCGCGTGATGAGAGCGGTCGCTCTCCGCATGTACGACACCCCGTTCGTGCTGAAGGGAGGGACTGCACTAGCGCTCCTGTACGGGCTGGACCGTCATTCTGTCGACCTCGACTTCGATTGTGGTAGCGCCAAGCGCTTGTCCATCGAGAACCACGTTCGCGATGGCCTGCGACAGGCCAATGTACCGATGTCGGCATTCAACCGAGGCCGTCCAATGTGGAAGGGACGGCGGTTCAGGGTCCGATACATCAATCCGGACAACCACAAACAACGACTCCTGACGGTGGAATTGAGTTTCAGGACTCAGCCACGAGCTCACGACGTCGAAGTCGTGGATGGCATTCGCACCTACAAGATTCCGACCTTGTTTGATCAGAAGTTGAATGCCGCTGCTGACCGGACGAAGGCACGGGACCTGTATGATCTCGGGTTCTTGGCGGAATCCTATGGAGATAGCTTTTCGACCGAGCAGATCTCCAGAGCTGACGAATTCAATCGAGACTGGGAAGTCCTGGCAGGTCGGTATCGCCGAGCATTCCAAACGGATGAGCTACTAAAGGACATTACCACTGCCGACGATCGGGCGCTGTTGTTCAGGATCGCGATTCTCGAACAGATGCACCGCCGAGGGCAGGTGGTCGCAGAGCAAGCCGTTCCTGCTGCGAGGTCGCTAGCGGACGAACTTGCCCTGCACAAAATCTGGCTCGAATCGAATGGGCGGACTGGTTTCCGTGCGGACCTCAGCGACAGGGGGTTTGCTGGGTCCGTCTTGTGTGGCGTCAACTTCGAGAGAGCGGACCTACGACGGGCCGACTTTTCGGGTGCGGACCTACGCAACGCGAACTTTCGGAACAGCGACCTGACCGAGGCAGTGTTCGACAAGACCGACCTAAGGGGGGCCGACTTCTCCGGCGCAGACCTCACGGATGTGTCGTTGCGCAGTAGCATGCTCGGACCCACCACCAAGGGCTTCGCTGAGGCGCTCATGAAAGTTGCCACGTCTGATCGATCTCGCTACATCCCCTACAGGCGAGCCCCAGCTCAGGCGGAACTCGAGAGGGACTTCGGCCCGTCACGGTAGTCCCGAGCACAGCGGGCTGCCAACACGCTGAGAATGCGCCCGAAATTCTCCTGAACCGCTAGACTGGTTCGCCCCGTGGTCTGATTTCGCCGCACCGCACTCCGCGGAAGCACTCAACCATGCGGCTAGACCACATTTCGGTTTTGTGTCGCGTTCCGGCTCGGTCTGAATTCTTGCTCGATGTGCCTAGACCGTGCGGTCCCGGACGAACTTGTTTAGCCGAGTAATCTGATCCGCAGGGCAACGTTCAAGCAGTATGGCAATGAAAGTACGATAAATAAAAGATTATTGTACAAATATCGAAGCAAAACGATTGCTAATCAGGATGGCCCGTGCTTGAATGATGAAGTCGTGCCAGAGCCCAGTTCAGACGATCTCCTGCCGACCTTTTGGTATCCCGGGTTGGGAGAGCACCACCGAGCTGTTCGGATTCCTGTAACGACGCCGACCCGCCATCTGTCCTACCTGACGGCCCTCAACCTTCGGCTGCCCGGGGAGGAAACCGGAGACTGGCACGGCGATCTGCCGTTCGTAACATCCGTTGATAATCCGCGCACTCTACGACCCGCCGGTCCGGGCGGCTGGTCGGATACGACTCCTAGCCTCGGGAGCAAGGGCGTGCGAAACATGGCGCATCTCCTTGAGGGAAAGTATATTCCTCACGGCTGTGGGCCCGTCTGGGTGGCGAACCATTACCGCGCCATAGCGGACTATGTTCTTGTTGACACTCAAGGGTGCTGGTGCGCTCAGTTTCCGAGGCACGTTCCGGTCTGCAACATCAATCAGTGGCTGGACACTCCTGAGCAGGTTGAACAATTGGTGGAGGAGTACCTCAAGCCGCTTAGACAACAGCTCTCGCCCGACGAAAAGGAGCTCCACGACGCATGGCTTCCGACCGTCGTATTCGGCTGACGCCGGAACAAGCACTTCACGAACGCGTGATGAGAGCGGTCGCGCTTCGGATGCAGAACCTTCCTTACGTGCTGAAGGGAGGCACTGCACTTGCGCTCCTATACCAGCTGGACCGTCACTCCGTCGACCTCGACTTCGATTGTGGCAGCGGCAAGCGGGGCTCGATCGAGAACCACATTCGAGATGGCCTGCAGGACGCCGAGGTCTCGATGTCCTACTGCAAGCCGGAGCGCCGCACGTGGAAGGGCCAACGATTCGAGGCACATTACATAGATCCTGGCAGCAGGGAAGACCGACTCTTGAGGGTGGAATTGAGTTTCAGGACAGAGCCACGAGCAGACGACGTCGTGATCGTGGATAGGATTCGCGGCCGAAATTGTCAGCGGCGACCCGCCGTGGATCGATCCGTCGGTCCTTAGCGCCGAACGTTTCGGCGACCAGTACGCAACCGATCGAATCTTGAGGGCTCGCTGTGAGGAGATCTATTCGCATCACTATCACGAGGTCTACTGACGTCGGGCCAAGTTGGTTGGCCGGACGGCGCTGGCTCTCAGACCCGTCCTAACAGCCAAGCTCCGGTTCAAGAGACCCAGATGGCCGGAACGCCCCCCAACAGGTGTGGTGGAACGAATCTACCTTGCGCTCTCAGGCACAGCTTCCGGGACCAGCGTCAAGGCATTCTTGAGGCGCTCGTCGCCTGGGCTTGAGCCCTTGTGGTGTCCCTGCCGCCCGGCGACTGGGTCGTGGAATGGAGTGATGAGGGCCTTCTGGCTTCCGGCTTCCGCCATGTAGTACTCGTCTTGCGGAATCGGGAAGGCGTGCATGCTGTTGATCCAGAAAAAGCAGCCAACGGTGCGACGGCCATCGGCCCCCACGCGGGTGCCGGAGTGCTGACGAACTCCACGAAGCCTTTCGGAAGGATGTGCTCGCCCCCCAGCACCGTCTTGGAGATACATTCCCGTCATCGACCGGATTCGATTCACCGCGACGGGCCGGGATCAAGCGGGCGATTCGGAAAACGGCCTGAACGATGATTCGGGCGCACCCAGTGGCCTGCGGTTGGCCTGCACAATCACCTCGGAGCAGGGTGTCAAGAGACTCCGGTTCGGCCTGGCCTAATGTCGGAAATGGCGCACTCCCGTACAGACCATCGCAAGTCCCAACCGGTCAGCAGCTTCGATGACCTCGCCGTCCCGCCGGGATCCGCCCGGCTGGATCACGGCAGTCGCGCCGTGTTTCGCGAGTTCTTCGATCCCGTCTGCAAATGGAAAGAAAGCGTCGGATGCCACGACGCTGCCCTCCAGCGGCAGCACCGCTTTCATTGCTCCCAGCCGTGCCGAGTCGACACGGCTCATCTGACCCGCCCCCACGCCGACCGACTGACCGTTCTTGGCGTAAAGGATGGCGTTCGACTTGACGTGCTTCACCACTTTCCAGGCAAACCGTAGCGAGTCGGCCTCCTCTGCAGTCGGTTCGCGGCTTGTGACGACGTCGAATCGCTCGGGACTCGTCTCGGCCCGGTCCTCGGATTGGATGAGGTAGCCGCCTGAAACGCTCTTCAGAACTGTACCCGGGGCGCATCGGGCGATCTCCAGCAGGCGGAGGTTCTTCTTCCTCGTGAGGATGTCGAGCGCGTCCGCCGTGAACCCCGGGGCGGCGATTGCCTCGACGAAGAGCTTGGACATCTCGGTTGCGGTTTCCCCGTCTACGGATTCACTTGTCGCGATGACCGAACCGAATGCCGAGACGGGATCGCACTCCAGTGCCTTGCGATAGGCTTCCGCGAGAGTCGTTCCCTCCGCGCAGCCGCAAGGGTTGGTGTGCTTGATGATCGCCACGGCCGGCCGGTCGAACTCCAGGGCGAGCTGCCACGAGGCGTCCAGGTCCACGAGGTTGTTGTAGGAAAGCGCCTTGCCGTGAAGCTGTCGAGCACCGCCCACGCCCTGGCGGCCGTCGGTGTAGAGGGCTGCCTCCTGGTGGGGGTTCTCGCCGTACCGGAGCACTGTGGCGCGAGGGATCCGGAGATCGAGGTGTGCTGGCAACGTACCTTCTGCAATGGTTGCGGGTGCCTGCCCCACAGCGAGGAAAGCAAGCGTTCCGCTGATCGCGCGGTCGTACGCAGCGGTTGCCTCGAATGCCTTCTGGGCCAGCCTCCAGCACGTGTCCTGAGAGAGCTCGCCCTGTTCGGCGAGCTCTCTCGCGATCACCGGGTAGTCGGACGGGTTCGTCACGACCGCCACGTCGCCAAAGTTCTTCGCGGCGGCTCGGATCAAGGACGGTCCGCCGATGTCGATGTTCTCGATCAGTTCCCCGAACGTTGCTCCCTCACGGGCAGCAGTGGCTTCGAAGGCGTACAGGTTCACGACGACCATGTCGACCGGAGCGATCGCGTGCCGCTCCAGGGCGCTCATGTGCTCGGCATTGGATCGGACAGCGAGGATTCCGCCCGCTATTCGTGGATGCAGCGTCTTGACACGACCGTCCAGCATTTCCGGGAAACCGGTGACATCGGACACGTCCTCGACCTCCAGCCCCGCCTCGCGGAGGACTCGGGCCGTGCCCCCCGTCGAAATGAGGGACACCCCGCAAGAGGCTAATTGGAGAGCGAAATCCGCTAGGCCTGACTTGTCGGTAACGCTGAGCAGCGCACGCCGGATCCTCGGCATAAACGACCATTCTACTGGCCATGGGGCCAGTTGGTTCGGCTCTCTCCAGCAGCGGTGCCGGGGGAGCCTCGAGTGCGTGGATCGCGCCCTCAGGCGAACAGCGACGGCTTGGGCAAATGCAAGTCCTGCAGGGCACGCACTCGCGGTCGCTCGGAGTGTCGGGCCGCGATCCCATTCACGGCGGCCTTCGCGGCGTTCAGGGTCGTCATGCTCGGTATGCCGTGTTGGATTGCCGCGCTACGGATCTTCTTCTCGTCTTCGAACGCGTAGGGGCCCGCGGGCGTGTTGACGATCAGATCGACCTTGTGGTCCGCGATCAGATCGAGCACGTTGGGACGGCCCTCGTTGACCTTCATCACCGTGCGGCACTCCAGGCCTGCTGCCCGCAGCGAGGCCGCCGTGCCGCGGGTGGCGTGGATGCGGAACCCGAAGTCGGCGAACTTCCTCGCCATTTCGATGCCCTCCGTGATCTGCCGGGAGTTGACGCTCAGGAATACCGATCCGCTCTCGGGCAGCATCTGCCCGGCGCTCAGCTGCGCCTTCGCGAACGCTTCCCCGAACGACGAGCCAATCCCCATCACCTCGCCGGTGGACCGCATCTCCGGCCCCAGCAACGGGTCCACTCCGCTGAACTTGTTGAAGGGAAAGACAGGCGACTTGACGCAGATCTCGTGGGCCTTGAGCACCCCTCCGTGCAAGCCGAAGTCGGCAAGCTTCCGCCCCATCATCAGGTTGACCGCAATCTTGGCCAGCGGTACGCCGGTCGCCTTGCTGACATACGGCACGGTCCGTGACGCCCGCGGATTCACCTCGATCACGTAGACCCTGCCCTGATGGATCGCGTACTGGACGTTCATGAGGCCCACAACGTTCAGGGCCTGCGCAAGCCGCACGGTGTAGTCCTGAATGGTCTCGAGGGTGTTCGAGGGTATCGTCTGCGGGGGCAGCACGCACGAGCTGTCGCCGGAATGCACGCCGGCTTCCTCGATATGCTCCATGATGCCGCCGATCACGACAGCCTCACCGTCGCACAGGGCATCGACATCGACCTCGATCGCATTCTCTAGGAAGCGATCGATGAGAATGGGCCGGTCCTGGGAATAGACGACGGCATCTCTCATGTAGCTCTCGACCGTCGCCGCGTCGTAGGCGATGACCATCGCGCGCCCTCCCAGCACGTAGCTGGGCCGCACCAGTACCGGGTAGCCGATTGCCTTGGCTGCCTCCAGCGCTCCCTCGGGGGTGGTGGCGGTGCTTCCCGCCGGCTGCGGAATGTCGAGATCGCCCAGGAGTCGGCCGAACCGGTCGCGGTCTTCGGCCAGGTCGATCGATTCCGGGTCCGTACCGATGATCGGCACGCCGTGCGCCTTAAGCGGCAGGGACAGGGTGAGCGGAGTCTGGCCTCCGAACTGCACGATCACGCCGTCCGGCGCCTCCGTGTCGCAGATGTTCAGGACGTTTTCCAGCGTCAGGGGCTCGAAGTACAGGCGGTCGCTGGTGTCGTAGTCGGTCGAGACGGTCTCCGGGTTGCAGTTGACCATGATCGACTCGCAGCCGAGTTCCTGGAGCGCGAACGAGGCGTGGCAGCAGCAGTAGTCGAACTCGATTCCCTGGCCGATCCGGTTCGGACCGGAGCCGAGGATCATGATCTTCCGCCCGTCGCTCGGAAGCGCTTCGCATTCCTCTTCGTAGACCGAGTACAGGTACGGCGTGAAGCTCTCGAATTCCGCGGCGCAGGTGTCGACGCGCTTGAAGATGGCGCGAATGTTCCAGTCCTTGCGCCGGTTCCGGACAGCGGTCTCGGTTTCGTTCCACAGGCGTGCCAGCCGGTTGTCAGAGAGGCCGTAGCGCTTGGCCTGGCGCAGCTGGGCGGGAGAGACCTCGTCGAGGCTTGTCCCGGCCAGGTCCCCCTGGAAGTCGACCACCGTCTTCAGCTGCGAGAGGAACCACTTGTCAATGCCTGTCATCTCGCCGATCTCCTCGACCGATACGCCCTGCGACAGCGCGAAGCGGATATAGTTGAGACGGTCCGGGTTGGGCGTGATCAGCCGCTTGGGGATCAAATCGGCGTTGTACACGTCGGTACCGGACTTGCGGCCCGTTTCCAGGGAACGGATTGCCTTCCACAGCGAGTGCTTGAAGGTCGATCCGATCGCCATCACCTCGCCGATCGACTTCATCTGGACGCCTAGCACCGGTTCGCTGCCAGGAAACTTCTCGAACTGCCACTTCGGAACCTTGACGACGACGTAGTCGATGCTTGGCTCGAAGCTGGCAGGCGTCTTGCGCGTGATGTCGTTCGGGATCTCGTCCAGACGCAACCCCACCGCAAGCTTCGCCGCGATCTTGGCGATCGGGAATCCAGTCGCCTTGGAAGCGAGCGCGGAACTGCGCGATACGCGGGGGTTCATCTCGATGATGAGCATCCTGCCGGTATCGGGATGGATGCAGAACTGGACGTTGGATCCCCCGGTATCCACGCCGATCTTCCGCAGGCAGGCGAGGGACGCGTCTCGCATCAGCTGGTACTCGCGGTCTGTCAGCGTCTGCGCCGGAGCGACAGTGATCGAGTCGCCCGTATGGACCCCCATCATGTCGAAGTTCTCGATGGAACAGATGATGATCGCGTTGTCGGCCAGGTCGCGCATCACCTCCATCTCGAATTCCTTCCAGCCAAGGACGCTCTCCTCAACCAGGACTTCATGGACAGGAGAGAGTTCGAGGCCGCGACGGAGCAGGGAATCCATCTCCTCGGAGTTGTAGGCGAGGCCTCCCCCTGTGCCGCCCAGCGTGAAGCTGGGACGGAGCACGACCGGGTAGCCGACCTCGCGTGCGAAGTCCAGACCGTCCGACACGCCGGATACCAGCCTGGACCGCGGCACCTCGAGGCCGATCTCCATCATGGCGGCCTTGAATTCCTGGCGGTCCTCGGCGCACCGGATCGCGTCCAGGTTCGCGCCGATCAGTTCCACGCCGAACTCGTCGAGAACGCCGGCTTCCGCCAGGGCGACCGAGGCATTCAGGCCGGTCTGCCCTCCCACGGTGGACAGGAGCGCTTGCGGGCGCTCGCGCTCGATGATCGACCGCAGGTATCCGGTCGTGAGGGGTTCGATGTAGGTGCGCTCCGCGACCTCGGGATCGGTCATGATCGTCGCCGGGTTCGAGTTCACCAGGACGGTTTCGTAGCCCTCGTCGCGCAGGGCCTTGCACGCCTGCGTGCCGGAATAGTCGAACTCGCAGGCCTGTCCGATGACGATGGGCCCCGAGCCGACGATCATGATTTTCTCGATGTCGGTGCGTTTCGGCATGGTCAGCTCAATCCGGTAGCAGGTACCGCACGAGGGGTCTCAAGCGGCGGCTCGCATCATGTCGCGGAACTCCTCGAACAGGTAGCGCGAATCGTGAGGCCCGGGAGCCGCCTCCGGGTGGTATTGCACGCAGAAGAGGGGATCCCTGCGGCTCCGGAAGCCCTCGACGGTCCGGTCATTGAGATTGACGTGGGTCAGTTCGATCGCCGCGGGATCGAGCGTGTCGGGGTCGAGCGCGAAACCGTGGTTCTGGGACGTGATCTCGACCTTGCCGCTCAGCAGATTCAGCACAGGGTGGTTGCATCCGTGATGCCCGAATTTCAGCTTGTAGGTCTTGCCGCCGAGGGCCTGGCCGAGGACCTGCAGGCCCAGGCAGATCCCGAAGATCGGAACGCGCCCCGCAAGCTTGCGAATCTCCGCCGCTGGCCCGCCCAGCGGTTCCGGATCACCCGGACCGTTCGATACGAATATGCCGTCTGGCCTGAGTGCCATTGCATCCTCGGCAGGCGTGCCGCACGGGACCACCGTCACGCGCGCGCCGATGGCCGCGAGCTGTCGCAGGATGTTGCGCTTGATCCCGAAATCGTAGGCGACGACGTGAAACGAGTCGTCCGCGACCGCCTCTGGCAGGGACGAGGGAAGGCAGTCCGGCGGACCCTCTGTCCATGAGTAGCGCTCGGTGGTGGAAACCCCGCTTGCCAGGTCCAGACCGGCCATGCTGGGAAGTGCCCGGGCCCTCTCGACCAGTCGGGACTCGTCGGATTCGAGCGAGGAGATCACTCCTCGCAAGGAGCCATGCTTGCGGATGTGGCGCACGAGCGCGCGGGTGTCGATCTCCGTGAGGATCGGGATGCCGCGCGATGCGAGGAACTCATCAGCCGACTGCGAGGAGCGCCAGTTGCTGGCCACTTGCGAGAACTCGCGCACGATCAGGCCCTCGATGTACGGGCGGGCCGACTCGCTGTCGTCCGGATTGGTCCCGTAGTTCCCGATGTGCGGATAGGTCAGGATGACGATTTGCCCGCTGTAAGAGGGGTCAGTAAAGATCTCCTGGTAGCCGGTCAGCCCTGTGTTGAAGACGACCTCTCCCGACGCTTCTCCCCGGGCTCCCGCGCCACGACCGTGGAAGCAGCGCCCGTCTTCAAGTGCGAGCGTGGCTGGAAACCCCATCTGTCGATGAATCTCGGCTCAGCGAACCACGCCGAACCTGTCCGGCGGCCAGTAGGCGAATACAGCCTTCCCCGAAATCAGTGCCTCGGCAACGGCTCCCCAAGTGCGGCTGTCGTTCGAAGTGTTCCGGTGATCGCCGAGGACATAGTAGGTTCCCTGCTCGACCAACACCGGCGGGTGGCTCATAGGGTCTCGGTAGCGTGGCGGAACGTACGGCTCAGGGTAGGCCGCGCCGTCGATGTGGACCACGCCCTTGCGGATTTCGACCGTCTCGCCCGGCAGGCCGACCACGCGCTTGATGTACGAGCGAGAAGGGTCCTCGGGAAACCGGAAGACGACCACGTCTCCGCGCTCGATGCTGTCCAAGCGGTAGGCGATCTTGCTGACGAAGATCCGCTGCTCGTCGGCCAGCTGCGGGAGCATGCTCGTGCCTTCGACCTTGACGGGTTGGCACAGGAAGACGATCACGACGGCCGCGATCGAAAGCGACAGCAGGATGTCGCGGATCCAGACACCCAGATCCATCCGAAGCTTCCGGCGGAACTCCGAGCCTTTCTGACTGGAGTCCGGGCCTGTCCGTGGAGCGGTTTCCATGACAGTTTCGACGGATATCGGGCCGGACCGTGCCAGCCTGCTCCCATTCTAGCGATCCTGGGCAGGCCTTGATCGACCAGATTGCGGAGCACCGTCAGTCTTCGCATGCGACTGGGAGGGCGCGGCGTGCTCAGCGACGGCCGCGGCCGGATCTCTTCAGCCGACGAAATGTAACAAATATGCAATTACTTTCGACACTGGTCCCGGGGCCGGGCAGGATGGACGAACTGGATTGGAGGACTAAATCTATTAAATTCAACAAGATATATGCACATGAACAAGGATGCTTGATCTCGCGAGTCAAATCCATACTTGAAATACTGTTGCATTAGATGGTACGATGCAAATCCTCAGGCAACGGGAACCGCGTGTCAGACAAGGGTTTGTCGGGATAGTTGGGGACATCAAATGCCACATCAGCCAGCAAAACTGTTTCAAAAACCGATTCCAAAGATGCAAGACCGATACTGCCAGGGAGTGTCCCGGGCCGTTGCTCTGGCGTTGCTTGCGACGGTTTCTCTTTTCGCAGCAAGTTTTCTCCACTCTGTCCTGGCGGGAGAGCATGTACCTGTCGATCCTGTAGACGCTGTGCAGCTCTTGCAACAGGCTCGCGAAAACAGGGAGGTTCTTGCCGAGACCTTCCCCGGGTTTCGGAGCAAGCTGACAGTCCGGTTCGACGGCGAGGTTTATCGCGGAACCTGCCTGTTCCGACTGCCCGGGAACGTCCAAGTCACGATGCAGGGAACCAAGGACCTGCCTGACGTCACCGCCACGGTCCGCTCAATGCTCATGCACCGGGCTCCATCGAGCCGGACGTCGCCTCAGCAGGCGAGATTCGGTGAGGTGGACGGAAGCCCGCTCGGCCGCGAGGTCCTGCTTTCCGACCGCCATCAGTCGGCCTACCGCATCCGTAACGGTCAGATCATCCAGATCGATCGCCGGCTGAGCGATCCCCGATTCGTCCTGACGGTCCTCGAGACTCGTGCGACGGAGTCCGGGAGGTATCTGCCCAGGCATGTCTTCGCCGTGCGATTCGATCCGGACACCGGATCCGTGCTGGAGGCCTGGACGTACATCAGCGAGTTCCAGCGGGTCGGCGGCGAGTACCTGCCGAAGTCCCGTCAGGTCATTCGGACTGGCCAGGGACGCACGACCGCGCTGCTCATCGAGTGGAGCGACATCGAATTGCTCGAGCCCTAGGGCGAGAGCTGGGTTGCGGGCGAATCCCGCCCGCGCATGCCAATCAATCGGGAGGAACACTCATGAGAGTCAGAGACGTCAACCCTGCCTGGACTTGGCGCGTTTGGGCATTGATCGTGGCAATCACCGCGTCAGCCTTCGCGCAGGAGCGGGTTGCCCTCGAGGGCCGGGTCATCGACCAGACGGGCATTCCGATACCGGGGGCATCCGTCTTCATTCGTGATCTTGCAACAGGGCTCGAGACGGCGCAGAGCTCGGGTTCGCGCGGCGACTTCTCGCTTGAGGTGCGACCGGGCACCTACCGCGTCAGCGCCGCCGAAAACGACTTCCAAACCGTGTCTGAGGACGTCGAGGTCGTCGACCGGACACCCGACCCGGTGGTATTGACGCTCCGTCCGGCCATCCTGACGCAGTCCATCGTCGTGACTGGATCGCGCGAGCAGGAACTGGTGGAGGATTCGGTCGCGAAGGTAGAGATGATCGCTCGCAGCCAGCTGCGTGACTCCGGTTACGAAAGCGTGAGCGACATACTTTCCGAGGAGCCAGGCGTGGTGACGCGCACGAGCAGGTCGCCCGGCAGCCGGGCCGGGACGCAGATTCACGGGATCGATTCGCGGCAGTCACTCATCTTGATCGACGGGTTTCCCATCGTCGGTGCGCGCGGCGTGAAGGGTGGCATTCTCAACATGAACCGGCAATCGACCAATCGCTTGGAGCGGGTGGAGATCGTCAAGGGTGCCTCGTCAGCACTGTACGGTTCGGACGCCATCGGCGGCGTGATCAACATGATCACCCGCGAACCGCGCCAGCGCTTTGACGCGGACGTCACGGCGTCTGCAGCGTCGCTGGGAGGGGTCGACCTGCGCGCCGACTCGGGCTTCGTTCATGGCCGTTGGTCGGGATTCCTCGCGGCCGAGCGGCACAAGCGCAACCCGTACGATCTGACCCCCCAGGACTTTGACACGACCGGACCCGGCTTTCGCCGGTACGACTACATGGCTAAGGTCAGTCGCGAGTTTTCCGAGAACCTCAAGGTCGGCCTCCTCGCGAACGCATTCGACAATCGCCAGGTCAGCGTGTACGCCGGTCGCACGGGCGGACAGGTGACGACCACCAACGACAGTGCCCAGAACTACGGAGCGACGCTGAACGCGGGCCTTTCCGCTGTGACGCAATTGCAAGCGCGCGGGTACTACGGCAAGTACGACGAGAACTCCGAGGTCGACATCCTCACGATTCCGGGCCCGTTCGAGGGCAAGGCTAACCTCAACGAGCGTCTCTATCGGTTCGACACCAGCCTGTCGCACGTACTCGGAAGCCGACAGTTGCTTCAAGGCGGACTCGACTGGACGAGCAACGAATACCGCGGATATAACCGGCTCGTAGGCGACAACAACGGCCAGTCGATTCGCATGGTCGACGCGTGGTTCCAAGACCGGATCCAAGCGCATCCGCGGCTGAGCCTGACCATCGGTGGCCGGGCCACCAACCACTCGGCCTACGGTTCCCAGATGGTTCCCCGATTCGGTCTCATGTACCGTGCGGCGGACAGCTTCCGTGTGAGGGCCTCGTTCGGCCAAGGATTCCGCGCTCCCGATCTCGGCCAGCTGTACTATCGATTCCTCACGACATCCGGGATCTACCAGATCATCGGCAATCCGAGTCTCCGGCCCGAGGTCTCGTCGACTACCCAGGTAGGTTTCGACAGCAACGTGGGACGTCTCCGTTTCGGCGTGACCTACTTCCGGAACGACATCAGGAACCTCATCCAGACACAGCTGCTAGGAAGGCCGCGGACCCCGGAACAGCTCGGAGCGATACTGACGGAGTTCGGTATCGAGTCCGCATTCAGTCCCGGGCTGAACCGATTCACGTATCTGTACCGCAACATCGACAACGTATTCACCGCCGGGCTCGAGAGTCGGGCCCAAGTGCGACTGACGGAGAACCTGATCGTCACCAGCGGATACACGTACCTCGATGCCAGGGACAAGGCGACGGGTGGTTTCCTGAGCCAGCGGCACAAGCACCACGGGAACTTCCGCATCTGGTGGTCGACCAACCGCTTTGGCGGTCTCCGCACGAACTTCCGGGGAACATATTTGGGGAAGTGGCCGATCGTTGGCCGACGCGCCACCCTGATCGCCGACAGTTACCAGCTGTGGGACTGGTACATCGCAAAGCCGATCCGATCCGGGTTCGAAATGTACGGCGTGATCGATAACCTCTTCGATTCCATCGATTCGAATCTTGACAGCGCAGACCCGACGTTCTACCGAGCCGATCCGGGCAGGACCTTCCGGGTCGGACTCCGCTGGACATTCGGCGTGGAGTAGTACCGGGCATTCCCGCATGCCCGCCATGATGCCGGCCGCCGGGCCCCACTGCCCGAGGCCGGCATGCGGCGGTCCAGTTTGCGGCTCGCACCCCAGCATGCCGGGTCAATTGAGGCAGTCGATCGACTTGCGATCTGTGGGACCTTCCTACCGTTAGAGGCGGAAGGGAGTTCCGGCATGCTCGGAGTGCACCGGCAGCGAAGGCAGGACTGTAGCGCGTGCTAGCAATCGGCGGGGATCGCGCGAATGCCGCCTGTTGCGGGTGCCAGCCAGCACTTCCATTCGAACGGAGTCGCAAGTCGCGGTTTCCGCCCGAAGCAAGTCCTCGACGCGGTCAGATTTCGCCGCACCCGTATCGCGCGGAAACGCGACCCGGGTGGAAGTGTCGGCCCAAATCACCGCGAGCTACCGGTACGCAGTTCGTCGAGGTCCCCCTGCCAGCCTGCGAAGCGCGAATCTGACCGGCTCGCCCGGTCGAGAGGCGGCTCCGTACCGTCAGGGTCGCAGTCGGTTGGAGTTGTTGAGCAACCGCTCCCGGCTTCGTCGTCGCAACTCCGCAGATTCGCGCAAACCAGCTTCGCGTGGCGCTCCGCCACCCAAGTCTCCTACACTGACAACGGAGGCAATTCGTGGAGCGCATTACTCGCAGGGATCTCGGAAGGACGGCCGCCGTTGCTGGCGCCCTAGCCGTCGGAGCGACGGCCGCCCGCGCCGACCGAGTCGGAAAGCGGCCATTCGGCAAGACAGGGCTTGAAGTGGGCCTGCTCGGCATAGGCACGGGGCCACTGGGCAGCGAAGGCGTCAGCCAGGGCGTAGTCAACGATGTCATCGCCGCGGCGGCGGACTACGGAGTGAACTACCTTGACACGGCGCCGATCTACGGGCAAGCCGAGCGAAGGCTTGGACCTGCCCTGAAAGGCAAGCGCGACAAGTTCGTGCTGGTCACCAAGGTCGAGGCCACCTCCAAGCAGGACGCCACTTGGCAGGTGAAGGAGAGCCTGCAGAAGACGCGCGCCGAGTACTTCGACCTCGTCCACATTCACAACGTCGGGCGGACAGACCGCTTCCCGAGCCTCGACATCCTGTTGGGAGAGGACGGGGCGCTGGCAGCCCTGGAGGCTCTGAAGGAAAAGGGCCTGGTCCGCCACGTGGGCATGACCTGCCACTTGAGACCGCGCCGGGCGCTGCCCATTCTTCGTTCCGGGCGGGTCGAAGCCGTCATGGCCGCCGTCAACCCGATCGATCGCCACATCTACGACTTCGAGGGGACCGTCTTCGAGGAGGCCGCGGACCGCGGCATGGGCATCGTCGCCATGAAGGTTCTCGGAGGCACGCAGGGCGACGGTGCGATCCTCTCGGATGAGCCCCATTACGGGCGCGCAGTACGCTACGCGATGGGCATCCCCGGACTCTCGGTGGCGATCATGGGCATGAAGTCGGTTGCCGAACTCGATAAGGCGGTGGCTACGGTACGCGCCTACAAGCCTCTGGAGGGCAGGGAACTCACCGAGGCGATGGAGGACGGCAAGCTGAGGGCCGCCAAGCTGGGCGAGCACCGCGGACCGGCGGTCTGACCGCCCGGGCGGCGGGACAGGTCACATCTTGTACTGGCCGAGATCTTCTTCGCCGAGATTCTCGAGCCACTTGCGCAGCTCATCGCTGTTGGCCTTGTCGTTGAGTGTCGGCGACAGCTTCGACGAGGTGATCACCTGCTCGCTGACGTAGATCGGGCAGTCCAGCCGCAATGCCAGGGCCAGGGCGTCGCTCGGCCGGGAATCGATCGACATCATCTGGCCGTCCTTCTGCTCGACCCAAATGACCGCGAAGAACGTGTCGTCCTTCAGCTCGCTGACCACGACACGCTGGATCCATGCGTCGCAGCCCATTAGGAGGCTCCGGAAGAGATCGTGGGTCATGGGCCGCGGCGTCGCGACCTTCTCGATTTCCAAGGCAATCGCGTTCGCCTCGTAGACGCCGATCCAGATCGGCAGGACGGTCTTGTTGGACCGGTCCTTGAGGACCACGATGGGCATGTTCGTGATCGGGTCCATCATCAGGCCGCAAATTCTCATCTCGACATCCGCCATCCTTGTCTCCTTCAGTTCAGTACATGGAGCCCCTGGAATGCGGGCTCGGCCTCGGCGGACGCGAGTTCGCCGACCAGAGAATTGGGTCCCGACGCGGTGACTTCCACCTGGCAGTAGGTTCCGCGGAGGTCCCGCGCCCCGGCGAGTGCCGAGGGATCGGTGAAGTTCAGCACGCGATTCTGGGAAGTGCGCCCCACCCACTGGTTGAACTTCTCCTTGCGGCCTTCGACGAGCGCTTCCTCGCGCCGGCCGATCAATTCGGCGTTCCGGCGCAGCTGGATCCGGCGCTGGCGCTCTTGCAACTCTCGGAGTCGCCGCCCCTTCTCCCCTTCCGGGAGCTGAGGCATCTCGGCTGCCGGCGTTCCCCTGCGTGGCGAGTACTTGAATGAGAACACGGACGCGTACTCGACCGTGTCCAGCAGCGAGAGCGTTAGCTGAAAGTCCTTCTCGGTCTCTCCCGGAAACCCCACGATGATGTCCGTGCTGAGCTCGATCGTCCGGTCTGCGCGTTTCAGCAGTTCGATGCAACGCAGGTACTGGTCCCGGGTATAGGTGCGATGCATCGTCCGGAGCACGCGTGTCGAACCCGACTGAACCGGAAGATGCACCCAGTCGCAGAGCGATTCGTTGCGATCGATCGCCTCGACAATGTCCGGAGTGAAATCCGCTGGATGCGACGTGGTAAACCGGACTCGCCGTATGCGCGGCAGCCGGCCGATTTCGTCGAGCAGCCGGGCGAAGCTCCAGCCCGCCGGCGAGGGGTCCCGGTAGCTGTTGACGGTCTGGCCAAGCAGAGTGATCTCCGTGTAGCCTCGGTTCGCCAAGTCCCGGGCCTCTCGCATCACAGCCTCGCTGTTGCGGCTCCGTTCGGGACCGCGCGTGAATGGCACGACGCAGTAGGTGCAGGCCTTGTCGCAGCCCTCGATGATGGTGATGTATGCGCTGAAGGGGCGGTCGCGCTCGACGCGCGGCACGTCGAACGTCTCGTCCGTCTCGAGTTCAAGGCCCGTAACGCGCGACTCCCCGGCTTCGACCCTGTCGAGAAGCGCAGGCAGGGCGCTATAGCTCGCAGAGCCGCAGACAAAGTCTACGTGCGGCGCTCTCTCGAAGATGTCCTCGCCGTTGTGCTGGGCGACACAGCCCAGCACGCCGATCGTCTTTCCCGAAGCGCCGCGCTTGACGCCGCCCAGCCGAGAGAACACCTTCTGCTCTGCCTTGTCCCGGATGCTGCAAGTGTTGTACAGCAGCATTCCTGCATCCTCGGGAGACGCCACCTGACTGTACCCGCGGGATTCGAGCAGACCGCGGACCTTCTCGCTGTCGTGAACGTTCATCTGACAGCCGAAGGTCTCTATGTAGAAGGTCTTGGACACGGCGGGAACGTGCCGCGCTAACGTCCGTCTCGCAATACCGCGAATCGTCCCTTCGGCGGCGAAAATACGTTAAGCGCAGTATAGCAACGGGTTGAGCGGCCCGACGCCCCCGCCCGGGCCCGCACCTAGCGCAACCGCCGCCATCCCAGCCAGAACACGCCGAACAGGATTCCGAGCGCGGCAATGCCGGCGGCCGGACGCGGATCGGCGACGCCGGGTTCCTGTCGCGGCGCCTGCTCGACAAGCCTCTTTCCTTCGACCTGCGGAGCGCTCCCGTCGCGCAGTTCGTCCCGCAGCACCGAGACCAGTTCTGGTCGAGCCGAGGCGGCGACGCGGACTTCGACGAACCCTTCGAACGGGCGGTTGCCGGACGTGCGAGCGCTCCCCGACGCGCCGTTTCGCTCCAGGGATGCCGCGTAGTCGACAGCAAGGTTCTCCAACGTTTGTGCGTCAGGTGCCCAGAATCCCTTGCGCGCCGACTCGATCAGCACGGCGGCCATTTCCTGGTAAGCGAAGGGATTCTCGGATTCGAACCAGTCTCGCAGGCCGATCCCGAGGGAGTCTGTCACGTAGATCTCGTGGACTCGGTCCCAGACTTCCGGGTCGACCGCCTCGGGCTTGGTGACCTGCCAGCCGAAAAGATTGGTGGCGGTTTGCGCTATCTCCACTGCACCGGAGAAGCCCTCCGCCTTGAGCTCCCTGATCCACTTGGGGTTCCAGAACTTGCCCCGAAGGCCGCGCGCGAGCGCTTCGCGAGCCGTTTCCATTCGCGCCTGTCCTGGGCTTCGGACATCGGCCAGATAGGTCTCCGGTGCCGCGCCGGTCGTGTCGCGGATCGCCATCGTCATGCCGCCCAGGTACTCGAAATAATGGTCGAGCGTCAGCGCCCCGACGACATTGGTCGAACGACTGAGCGTGACGGCATCGGTGTGCCTGAGGTGCGCCCGGTACGCTTCCGGCACGGGCCTGCCCCATTCGAAGCCCGCCGTGTATACCGCCCCGGTTCGCGCGAGGTACGCTTCCGTGAGTCCCGCGGAGGAGGTGTAGTTTCCGCTGCGCTCGATCGAAGCGACGAGACCGGTTCCGTATCCGCCGGCCGAGTTGCTGAAGACCCGCGCCCCCGCCAGGATCCGTGCGTCGGCGGCGGCCATGCCTGCCGTCTTGAGTTCGCGTTCGGTCTCGGTGACGTGCTCGGCGACGTAGTTCTCCCCGTCCTTCGCTGTGGCGGCGAGCCGGGCAGCTCGGTCCAGCAGCTTCATCCGGTCCGGAAACGTATCGCGGAACAGCGAAGCTGCCTGGATCACGACATCGATGCGCGGGCGGCCGAGATCTTCCGCGGGAATCAGCTCCACGTCCTCTACCACGTTGCGGTGATCCCAGACGGGACGCACGCCCATCAAGTGCATGGCATGCGCCAGATCGGTGCCGTGCTGGCGGATCAGCTCGGTGTTCCAGAGGGTGAAGCCGATCTTCCTCGGCCAGCGCCGCAGCCTCGTCCGCTCCGCATCCACCTGCTGCTCTGCAAGTGCAGTTCCGAGTTCCCACGCCGCCCGCGTCGGGATTTCGGCGGGGTTGATGCCATACAGGTTGCGGCCTGTCGGCAGGGCCTGCGGGTTGCGCACGGGATCGCCGCCCCCTCCGGGCGGAACATACCTGCCTGCGAGCGCGTCGAGGGTGTGGTCGATTTCGTCCGGCGCTCGGGCAAGAGCTTGCACGATCCGGTCGAATTCGCTGGAATGCGACCTGGCCGAGCTGGGAAGCCTGCCCCCGTTCAGTGCGCGACGCACGGCCTCGGTGGCGCGCCTTCTGGATTCGCTAGAACAATCCGGGGCTTCCATCCCCTCCGGGCACCCGAACGACTCCAGGAACCCTTTTCCCAGCATCGCGGCGACCATGGGCGCGATTTCACCGGCACCCCCCCTCTCGCCATGGACGTGCAACCCGACTGGAATGCGATCCTCCTCAATGAGATGGATGTGGCGCCCCAGGCTGTCGATTTCGCGGTCTCCGGGACTGGCCGCCTCCCAGTCCTTGCCCAAGTCACGGTCAAATCCCTGCTCGCGAGCCATCGACCGGATCTGGTCGCGGAGCCGCTCCTTGAGGGCGCCGTCCGCCGCTGACCGGAACTGTCGGATCGCCCGGTAGAGGGCCGCGACCCGTGGTTCTTCGCGGGTGATTTCCGCCGCGTCGACCGGTGGGATCTGGTGGCTCACCGTGACGGCCGCACCGCGGCGCTTGGCGATCAGGGCCTCGCCCACGTTGTCCATGACGTAGACGTACAGATTGGGCAGCGCGCCAATGGTCCGGTCCGACCAGTCGTCCGACAGCTGGCCCAGCGGTCTCCCGGGCAGGAATTCGTGGGTCCCGTGGGTCCCGTAGTTGACGATGGCGTCCGCTTTCCAGCCCTCTCGAAGCCACCAATAGACGGCGAGGTACTGATGCGGGGGCGGGACGCTGTCGTCGTGCTGCAGCTTTGCGTCCATATGCGCCCCGCGGACCGGCTGCGGCAGAAGGATGACATTGCCATAGTCGAGCTTCGGCACGACGAAAACCTGCTCATCACCGCTACCTAGCACCATCAGGTTTCCCGGCGGAGGCCCGAACGCAGCGACGACCTCGTTCCTCATGGATTCCGGCAATCCTGCGAACCAGCGCTTGTACCCCTCCACTGGCAGGAGCACGACACCGCTGCCCTCGGCCAGACGTCGGAGCTCTCGGGGGCGCCCGTGGCTGACGTTGCGTCCCTTTTCCAGCATTTCTTCCAGCAGCGCCTTCTCGCTTCCCGGGACCCCACCCATCTCGTAGCCCTCGCTTTGCAACGCCGACAGGAATCGCATCAGGCTCCGCGGCACGTTCAGTCCGGCCGCCGTGATGCGGCCCTTGCCGATACCGGAAACGTAGAAGACTGCAATCCTCTTCTCGGCGTTCGGCTTGATGCGGAGCCGGATCCACCTCTTCGCGCGCTCGACCAACAGTCCAATCCGCTCTTCGCGAAACGCCTCGAAGCGCCTTCCGTACCAAACCGAATCGAGACCTTCGATCAGCGTTGGCTGGATCGCCCCGTCGAGTTCCGGGACCATCGCCCCCATGATCAGTCCCGCGTCTCGGATCCCCGCACGGGTCTGCTGGTAGGCGTCGAACGACTCCCCCGTGAACAGGAGGGACAGGCCGCGCAGCACGGGCACGTCCAGCTTCGCGTCAAGAACCTCCACTCCCTGCTGCCCCAGCCACCACCGGCCGTGCTTGCGGGAGATGAGAATGTCCGGACGGAATTCGACGGCGAACGGACCCGCCTGGGCGGTGCCGAAGATCGAAGCCGTGTTGAAGCCTTCCCGTTCGAAAGCGCGAATCACGGCGTCGGTGCCTTGGCTCATCCCGAGCCTCCACCCGTCCGCGAAATCGATCAGCACCTTGGGCGCGTCCTGCACGGTCCGCCCGGACGCCTCATACCACCGCTCGTATTGCTCGGTCGACGTGAACAGGGAAGGCGCGTCCGGGTGATAGTAGCCATCATCCGGAGTGGGCTCGGGCGGTTGCTCCTCGAAGTTCCCCCCGAGATACCGGGATCCTGCCGTCTGAAGCAGGCGGGTCATGTTCGTTAAACCGCCGAATCGCCAGTAGTCGTCGATCCATCGGTCCAGGCCCTCGAAGTCCGCGTTCCCGACCCCTAGGCGGGGCGCGTCATGGGCGGGCAGGACGATCACCCGGGCACCTGCCGCCCCGGCCTCCTCCAATGCTTGCCGAACCGGCCTGCTCAGCGGGTCGGAGCGGCGGCCGCTGACGAAGATAGCCTTGTAGCGGCCGAAATCCGGCTTGCCCAGTTCGGGATCGTCCAGCTTTTCCGGACTCCAGTATGCATAGCGCACACCGCTTTCCTGCGAGCTCTCGGCTAGCAGGAACCGGTACATGCTCGGGAATCCAAGGAACAGGATTCCAGGCCTAGACCCCACGTAGAGCGGGACCGATGCAATGGTGCCGAGCACCAGCCCGCATAGGCACAGGGCCTTGCGTGTCTTTGGGAAGGAGAGTGGCATGGGGCCCGGAACGCACTGTCCCGCCGGGATGCCGACTAGCTTCCATCTTATTCCTTCAGGCCCTTCCCAGTTGCGGCTGCTCGCCCTTGCACGCCCGCCTCGGTTCCAAGGGTCACGTGCTGCCTCGGCGCGCCCGCAAGTCCCGCCTCGGGAGAAGTTTCTTCCGACGGTGGTCGAATGCGTGCCCGGTGATCAGGCTTCCGGCTCAGCGGACTGGTAGGTAAGCCCAAGGCCCAGTTCGTACAGCGGGCTCTCGGTGTCACGTGGAACGTCGGTCCGGCTGGCCTCGACCGCTGCCATCGAAGACGGCAGATCCACGGGCAGCCTACCCGTTGGAGAGAACTCCCCGAACACGGCGTCCAGCAGCACCTCGTCGTTGCATCCGAACGAGACGAGAACCGCCGAGGCGCCCCTTGCGATCTCGGGGAAGATCGCTGGCCGGTCCAGACGCACGTCGACCACTGTCGGTACGTCGCGGCAGCACGCGAGGATCCTGGCGAGACGCCTGGGCTTGAACGCAAGCGAACCTTGCGGCACAAAGTACTCGAGCACGTGCCTGCTCCATTTGAACCGGCGTGGCGAGGCAAGTCGCAGCACCGCGATGTCGGCGAGGCCTGGTGACGAAACCACAGTTCCGTAGCGCCGGGCCACGGTCGGATCAATGCCCTCGACATACAGTGCCACGGGTCCGGAGACTGGCAGTCGCGGTCGGCTTCCGAGAGCCGGACCGGACTTGTTGCTGAGAAGAACCAGGCTCCGGCGCTGTGCCTGGACCCCCATTTCGACGAATTCGTCGGTTCCTGTCGCGGAAGCTGCAGTGTCCTCGTCCACATAGGGATTGTCGAACAGACCGAGCTCGAACTTTACTCGCAGGATCCGACGCGCCGACTCGTCGATTCGCGACCCGGTAATGCGGCCGGCGCGAACGAGCCGTGCGATGGCTGCCGGATCGCACTCCCCGCCGAACTGGTCCACTCCCGCCTCGATAGCCCGGGCGTACCTCTCCGGGACCTCCAAGTGCTCGACTCCCCATGCCGATGCATCCTTCAGCTTCAGGACGCCCAGCACTCGGTGTGAATCCACGGTCAGCCAGTCCGTGCAGACGACGCCATCAAATCCGAGTCGCTCGCGAAGAAGGCCAGTAACGATTTCCGGATTGAACGCCATCGCGACTTCCGCGGTGGTCTGACCAGCCGGGATTCCGTACGACAGCATGATCTGCTGGGTGCCGGCAGCGATTGCCGTACGGAAGGGCCCGAGATGGTATTCGAAGTGATCGCCCGGATAGAGCTGGCGTTTGCCCGTCGCGAAATGAGGGTCCAGGCCGTTGCCTGCCGGGCCGCCGCCCGGAAAGTGCTTCACCATGGCCGCGACGCTTGACGAGCCAATCCCGGACGGCCCGCCTTGGAGCCCCCGGATGAATGCGCCGGCAAGTCTCCCCGCAAGCTCCGCGTCCTCTCCAAACGTCGCCCCGGACCTCCCCCACCGTGGCTCCGTCGCGACATCAGCCATCGGGCCCAGAAGGGTTCGAAGGCCGATTGCGCCGAACTCGCGGCGAACGGTGTCGCCAAAGCCCTCCGCCATCTCCTCGTCAGCTGCCGCTGCGAGGCCCAATTGCGAGGGCCACTGGCTGAAGCCTTCCTGCTTGATCCCGGTCGCAGGATTGAAGCCGGCCGCATGCCGAGGGTCTGAGCTGAGGGTGATCGGAATTCCGTGCGGGGTGCGCTCGGCCATCCGCTGCAAGGAGTTATGCCAGCGCGCCACCGCTCCGGGGCCAGGAGCCGTGAGGATGTTGAAGTGCGACACATGTCGTTCGACGATCAGTTCGGTGGTTGGGCCGACGCTCAGCGGGTGGATACCATCCACTACCGCCCCCTTGCGTCCGATCGCGATCGGCGGATGGAACAGCAGCCCGGCCTTCTCCTCGAGGGACATCCGTCCCAAGAGGTCTTCGACTCGGCCGACCACCGGGGCGCTTGGATCCTCGTAGGGATCCATCCTCCCGTTCCCGTTGAGATCTCGGTAGCGGACGCCGCGCTCAACAAGCCGGCGAACCGGGCTCCGGGGCTCCCTCTCCCCGCCGCTAGCAGTCCTCGTCAGCACCGCATCCACTCCGATGTGTCCAAGGGAGCTAGGACAAGCGTTTCGCGACAGCCCGCACTGAAGCATTGAGGTGCGCAGGGGGTTGCCGCGGAAGGCTGGAGGGGAAGCGTCACGACAGTTAGTTAGGCTAGAGGATTCTCGCGGGGCCATTGGAGATCGTGTCGGATCTCGAATGGTCCCGCCTAACGGAAATGAGCGGATAGTCGCGGTGAAATCGGGTCCAAGCGCGTTAGCATCCTGGGCCAGGAACCTGGCAATCGTACTGGCGTGCATCCTGGCGATTCCCGTTGGATGCGCCCTGTGGGTGGCGAGAGGCGATCCCGACGTCCGCGTCGACCAGCATCGGGAATACCTTGAAACCATCGAACCGCGTGCCTCCGGCACGGTCCCGAACATCGTCCTTGTTCTTGCCGATGATCTGGGGCACGGCGACCTCTCGAGCTACGGTTCCGAGGCCGTTCGAACGCCTCATCTGGACGCTCTCGCCCGGGAAGGTGTCAGGCTGGTCAACTTCTATTCGGCGAGTCCGGTGTGCTCACCCTCCCGCTTCAGCTGCCTGACCGGTCGCTATCCCACTCGCGGATTCATCCATTCAGTCTTCTTCCCGTCCGGCACCCTGATGGGCTTGCTCGTGAACACGTTCAGCTTTCCTCGCGGCGTGCGAGGAATCCCGCCGGACGAGGTGACAGTTGCAGAAGCCCTCCAGGCCGGCGGCTACACGACTGCGATGTTCGGGAAGTGGCATCTGGGCGACCGCAGTCCCCATCTGCCGACCGAGAAGGGCTTCGACTACTTCTTCGGCAGCTATTGCTCAAACGACATGGAACCCTATGCCATGTACCGCAATGGGGAGGTGGCGATAGAGGCCCCGGCGGACCAGACCACGCTCACGCAGACGTTCACGAAGGAGATCCTCAGCTTCATCGACCGGAATTCCGCACGGCCCTTTTTCGTCTACTATGCCTCCCCCTTCCCGCATGAGCCTGTCCACTCCAGCGACCAGTTCGCAGGTACGTCCAAGGCCGGCTCGTACGGCGACTGTGTCGAGGAGCTCGACTGGAGCGTAGGGCAAATCCAGGCGCAGCTTTCCGAGCATGGACTGGCTCAGAACACGCTCTTGGTGTTCACCAGCGACAACGGTCCCTGGCACCAGGGATCGCCCGGGCCCCACCGGGGTCGCAAGGCCAACAGCTTCGACGGCGGACAGGCGGTACCATTCATTGCATCATGGCCCGGGACCATTCCTCCGTCGACGGAGATCGAGACGCCAGCCATGAACATCGATCTCTTTCCCACGTTCCTCAAGGCGGCCGGGATCCCGGTTCCCGAGGACCGGATCGTCGACGGTGTCGATCTGTCGCCAATGCTGCAAGGGCGGGCGCATGTGACTCCGGAACGGCGGCTCTTTTTTGCCCGCGGCGGTGGCTTCGTAGGACTCCGCAGCGCGGACAACTTCAAGTACGTCGCCCGGCACCGCAGCGAGAACAGCGCCTACTGGATCGCGAATCACGGCCCTTTCCTGTTTGACCTTGAGCACGACCCGACAGAGTCGTACGACGTGGCGGAGCGGCTGCCCCGGGTTCGAGCGGATCTTGCCGGCGCGGTAGAGGATATGAACCGGCAGCGCGAGGAGGATCCTCGCGGATGGCGAACAGGGCGTTGAAGGCGGACGCTTCGGGGTTCCGGCCCGTTAGGTGCCCGTCCGCCTCAGAGACCTGCTAGTCGGTTCTAATCTGCGAGTTCTGCGAGTTCGGCTGCCAGTTTCCGCAGGCCGATGACTTCCACCTCGGCCGTTCTCGGGTATCGCGCTTCTCCTGGGTACACGACGAATGAACGTGCAGGTGACAGATCCGCAATTGCGTGGTGGAATCCCTTGGTCAACGACGGCGCCATGCTGCGCTTCACCTCGATTGCCCAGCGCTTGCCGTCCGGCAGGTCGAGAATCAGGTCGGCCTCGGCCCCAGCCACCGTCCTGTAGAAGCTCGCAAGAGTCCGGTCTGGCGCGGCAGCTAGCAGGTTCTCGATCACGAATCCCTCCCAGCTCTGTCCCACGACCGGGTGACCGGCTAGGGTCTCGAAGTCGCTGATGGAGAGCAGCGAATGGACTAGGCCGCTGTCGCGCACGTACACCTTGGGCGACTTGACGAGACGCTTTCCCACGTTTGCGAGCAGAGGAGGAAGCCGCCGAACGAGTAACAGCCCGACGAGCACATCCACGTAGCGGGTAATGGTTTGGGGGCTGGTTCCGAGAGCGCTCGCGAGCCGGGACGCATTTAGGATGCCGCCCTGACGATGGGCCAGCATCGTCCAGAGCCGCTCGACGGCCGCCGGCGGCAAGCGGGGCCCGAACAGTGCGACGTCACGCTCCAGGTACGTCCGGATGAAGTGCCGCCTGATCTTCGAACTGGTTGCGCTGTTCCGCGCGAGGAGGCTTTCCGGGTATCCGCCCCGAACCCAGAGCTCCACCAGGGTGTCAGTTCCCGGGTTCAGCTCGAGAACATCCAGCGGACCCATCTCGACATAGGCGATCCGTCCGGCGAGGCTCTCGCCGGACTGGCGCAGCAGATCGACGGAGGCCGATCCGAGGACGAGAAACCGTCCCGTCCCGCGTCCCGTTCGGCGGCCCCGATCCACGATTCCACGCAGATCGCCAAACAGATCCGGAATGCGATGGATCTCATCCAGGATGACCAGGCGGTCCTCGTATCGTTCGAGGAAGATCTTCGGGTCCTCTAGCTTCTTCCGGTCAGTGCGGTCCTCAAGGTCCAGGTAAAGGGCGTTCGATTCGTCGGCGATCTCGCATGCGAGGGTGGTCTTTCCAACCTGGCGGGGCCCAATGATCGCGACCGTGGCTTGGAACGAGAGTGCTTCCAAGACCACTTCCTTTGCCCTTCGGGCAATCATCCTTGTATTTTATCTATATTATGGACAATATACAAGGATAAACAATGAGAGATACGTGCGGAGCCGAGTTCTCGGGATCCATGAGGGCTCGACATTCGAACCGCGTTACAGGGTCGAGCAGCAGCAAAGGGGTGCGAGCCGCCCGCCACTTCTCTCTGCAGGCCCAGGTCGCGGACCGTGCTTCCGGCATTTCGTCGTCTTTGGCGAGACCTGGGGGCGCAGCCATTCACCAGGCGAGGCTGGCTCATGCTGGACCTAGCGACGGGACCATGCTGCGATTCCCACGCATCGAACAGGCTTGCGGGACCGGCGCCGGCCGGGGTTGGAGCGGGTACAATCACGCCGTGCGTTGGACCGCAAATTCGGCCCTGCTGCTGGTCTTGATGGTGGCGATCCCTTCGGCTGCTTACGCGATGCCGAATTTCGTTTTCATTCTGGTCGACGACCTGGGGTGGTCCGATCTCGGTGTCTATGGCTCTGATCTTCACGAGACGCCCCGGATTGACGAGTTTGCTGCGGGTGCCCTTAGATTCACGAATGCGTACGCCGCCTCGCCTGTCTGCAGTCCCACACGGGCGTCGATCCTGACGGGCAAGCACCCGGCGAAGCTGCGCATGACGGTCTGGCGGGAAGCCGCCAGGAACCCCCCGCTGCAACGCAGGCTCCTGCCTCCCGTCACTGCAGACAGCCTTCCCCACGAAGAAGTGACGGTCGCAGAGGTGCTGCGGGGGGCTGGCTACGTCACTGCGCACGTCGGGAAATGGCACCTGGGCACTGCGGAGTACTATCCCCAGACCCAAGGATTCGACTACAACGTTGGCGGGACTCTATGGGGTGCTCCCCAGACGTTCTTCTTTCCTTACAGCGGCTCTCGCCCGTTCTCCGGGCTGCGCTACGTTCCGCATCTCGGGGGTGGCGATGAAGGCGAGTACCTCACGGACCGGCTGACGACCGAGGCCATCCGAATCCTGCGACGCGAGCGCGGAAGGCCGTTCTTCCTGCATCTGGCCTTCCACACAGTTCACACGCCGATCGAGGGAAAGCCGGCGGTTGCTGAGCGCTACCGTGCGAGGATTCGCGCTGATACGAGGCACCGCAACCCGAACCTCGCCGCCATGGTGCATTCGCTGGACGAGAACGTCGGCCGAGTGCTGGACGCTCTTGAGGACCTGGAGGTCGCGGACAACACGGTTGTCTTCCTGACCTCCGACAACGGCGGCTATGTCAACAAGTATGACGGTCTGCAGGTTACCGACAACTCTCCGCTGAGGTCGGGGAAGGGCTCGCTGTACGAAGGCGGTATCCGAGTCCCGGCGATGATTCGTTGGCCGGGAGTCACGGTGCCGGGGGCAGTCTTGGACACTCCGGTCAGCAGCGTCGACTACTACCGCACGATTCTCTCCATCGCGGGTCTCGAGGGAGACCGGGACCATAACAGGAATGTGGACGGCATCGACCTGACTCCGTTGCTTCGGGACAACGAGCATGTGCCCGACCGGGCCGCGCTCTTCTTCCACTACCCGCACTACTACGCCACGACATCTCCCGTCAGCGCCGTCAGAGCGGGGGATTGGAAGCTGTTGCGGTATTACGAGGACTCCCGATTGGAGCTCTATGACCTCGGGGAAGACATCGGGGAGCGCCGGATCCGGTCCACGGAGCGGCCACGGATCGCGGCGGCAATGCTGGAACGCCTGGAAGCCTGGCTGGGCCGGGTGGATGCCCAGCATCCCTCGCTTCATGCGGGCGGCGAGTAGCGGGGTTTAGCGCCAGTCGAACCGATTGGCAATCTCCAGGACGCCGCCCTCCCCGATAATCTGCCCGTCTGCAAAGAAGACCGCCCTGTCAGCTAGGGCTTCCGCGAGGGCGACTTCGTGTGTGACCACTACTTTCGCCTGTGGCAGGGATTTTAGGGTTTCGACCAATACATTTCTCCCTGGCGGGTCTAGGAACGTCGCAGGTTCGTCGAGCAGGAGGATTTCCGGTTCCACCGCGAGGATCCCGGCCAGCGCTGCGCGACGGCGTTCGCCAGCGCTGAGACGGTGGGGTGGCCTCGTGCGCTCCCCGTTGAGCCCTACCAGGGCCAGGGCGCGGTCCACCCGCGCTCGCACAAGTTCCGCGTCCAGGCCCATGTTGAGGGGGCCGAACGCGACGTCCTCCTCGATCGTCGGCATGAAGATCTGGTCGTCGGAGTCCTGGAACAGCATCCCGACTCGTCGGCGCACCTCGGTGAGGCTGGAAGCGTTGACCCGCATGCCGCAGACATCGACCGTGCCCTCACCCTGGAGAAGCCCGACCAAGTGGCTCAGAAACGTGGTCTTGCCGGAGCCATTGGCCCCGAAGACAGCCACGGTCTCGTCGCGCCGTAAGGCGAAGCTCACGTCCCGGAGGGCCTGGACGCCGTCTGGATAGCGGAATGTCAGGTTCCGCACTTCGATGAGCAGGTCGCTCACGTCATGCCCATTGTATGGAGTTCGACTGCCAATCGGTGAGTTCCGCGAAATGACCGATTGCAGGCGGTGCTGGAGCTTCAGTTGGCATGCTAGCCCCCAGGACTTCCCGGCAGGCTCTCAGCGAAGCGTCCATGACCGCTTCAGCGTGCCCAGTCTCTGCGACCGGACAGCGAATTCCGGTGGCCAGAAGCTGTGATAGGCTTCGCGTAAAGGGAGTCCAACACCGAATCGCCCATTCGCCTCGCCGTGCGGGCGGGGAAGGGTTGGACAGGGGACTCGCGAAAGCCGATGGGAAGGCTCGCGGGTGCCGGAAGCTCTGTAGAGTCAGGGTGGCTGGGTAACGCGGCTGGATCGATCAGATGACCGCACCGGTGGCACGCTGGCGGCGGGGAGCCGCCGAGCTGGGCCTTGATTTGCGGTGGGCCGCGCGGCTGCTCCGGACACGTCCGGCTTTCGCAGCTGGGGCAGTCGTGACGCTTGCACTCGGGATCGGGGCGACGACCGTCGTGTTCAGCGTGAGCTATGCACTGTTTCTCCGGCCTCTCGGCTACCACCATGCCGACCGTCTCGTCTCCGTCCAATGCCGGAGCATCTTGCAGGAGGTTCCGAATGCTCGAGCGTCAGCCGGCGCGCTGGCCGAGTGGCAAGATGCCGCCAGGTCGTTCGAGTCGCTCGCAGGCTACCGCTGGACGACTGCGGACCTCCCCGGCTCCGGATCGGGCGCACGAATGACACGGCTCAAGGGCCTCGCGGTGACACCGGAGTTCTTTGACGTGTTCGGCATCTCCGTGCACGGACGCACCTTCCGTCCCGAGGACCGGGGCGACCGCGTCTTGGTGCTGAGCGACCGCGTCTGGCGACACCTGCTTGATGCGGACGAGTCGACGATCGGGGGCACGGTCGACATCTCCATACGCAACTTCGACCGCGTCGGCCCCACCCGTCACACGATCCTCGGTGTGGCGGCGACGCCAGTAAGGTTTCCGCCCCTGACCGGCGGCTTCCACCTCGACGTTGCGAGCGTCATCGATACCGTCGACTTCTGGGAGCCGCGATTTGTTTCGCCGTCCGAGGAACGGGAGGGTCGCTGGTACGACGTAGTCGGGCGCCTCCGTCCCGGCCTGACTGTCGCGGAGGCCCAGTCGGAAATGGAGGCAATCGTGCGGCGACAGGCCGAGCAATTCCCCGACACCGACGGTGGCTGGGACGTCCGGGTACTTGCACTGCGGGATCGCGTCGTCGGCGAGAGATCCCGCGGGGTCTGGCTCCTGGGATTCGGAACGGGGCTGCTGCTGCTCATCGCATGCGCAAATGTCGCCACACTGCTCATCGCGCGCGGGACGGCCCGTCGAGGCGAGGTCGTGGTCCGGGGCGCCCTTGGAGCCCCGCGCTGGCGAATCGTCCGGCAGTTCCTGACCGAAGCTGCCGTGATTGCGTCGCTGGCCGGCGCTCTGGGAATTGTCTTGGCCGTCTGTACCATCGCGCTCGGCAGGCCTTGGTTTCCAGCGAGCCTACCGCTGCTGCAGACGATCGAGGTGAACCTCACGGTTGCCATGTTCGCCGTGCTCTGCGCAGGGTTTTCCGCTTGTGCCTCCGGGATCGTTCCGGCGTTCCGCAACGCAGACGCCGTTGGCTTGAGCCAAGCCGGAGGGGAAGGACGCACGATCACGGCCCATCGTGGCCAGAGGCGGCTCACTAGCACGCTCCTCGCGACCGAAGTCGCGCTAACGCTGGTCCTGTTCGTTAGCACGGTGCTGCTGACAAGCAGTGCGATTCGCGTGTTTCAGGTTGACCCGGGCTTCAATCCGAGCCGGCTGCTGACAATGACCACCTCGCTCCCGGAGAACAAATTCGCTTGGAATCGCAACGCAGCGTTCGCCAGCGACGTCATCGATGCCGTCCGGTCGCTCCCTTCGGTAACGCAGGCGGCGGTCGTGCAGGGGCTCCCGATGGGGAGCGGCGGCTTCTACGATTCGGGAGAGGTGGAAGGCTACGTCCCGCCGACTCCGGCCGAGGCACCGGTCTGGCGGCTGCGTGTCGTCAGCCCCGAGTATTTCGACGTAATGCAGATTCCGGTCGTCGCCGGCCGCACGCTGGAACCGCAGGACGGCCAAGGTGAGATCGGTCGGCCGCGGGTCGCGGTCGTAAGCCGATCGTTCGCGGAACGGTTCTGGCCCGGTCAGGACCCGATCGGCAAGCACATCGGACCAAGGGGGGTCTGGCGCCCAGTAGTCGGCGTTGTGGGCGATGTGCGCTACTCCGGTCTCGAGACAGACCCGACCGTGGATGTTTACCTGCCGCAGCGGCTGTTCCCCCAGGCGGCGATCACACTGGTGGCACGCACGACAACCGATCCACTGGATGCAGTCTCCGAGGTGCGTGCGGCGGTTCGTGGAATCGACGCCGAAGCCTTCATCAATGACGTCCGAACAATGGGACAAGTGGTCTCGGGGTCGCAGGCCGAAAGGCGTGCTACCGCGCTCCTCGTGACCGCGTTCGGGGTGCTCGCATTGGTGCTCGCAATCGCTGGCATTTGCAGCATGGTCTCGCAAGCGGTTGTCCGGCAGCGACGGGAAATGGCGGTCCGTGCAGCGCTCGGAGCGAACCCACTTCGCATCCTGGGGCTCCAGATGCGAACTGTCCTGCAACCGGTCCTGATCGGCCTGGGACTCGGAATAGCCGGCGCGCTGGCGGCGGCGCGACTGCTGGAGTCGTCGCTGTTCGGTATCGAATCGACGGACGTGCTGTCTTGGTCGGTCGCCTGTGGGATCGTCATCGCCGGGTGCGTTGGCGCCAGTTACCTGCCGGCGCGGCAGGCTGTCAACGCCGATCCGGTGACCGGTCTCAAATCCGAGTAGGTACCGCGGGCAGCGGTTTCAGGAAGACCGCACGGTATCGCGCCCCGCCAGACTGAATCCCAGCGGATCGCTCTTTCCCGGGCTTGCGCTCGGCGCCTTGGCCATGCTCGTGGAGCGGCTGTCGTGCTGCAGCCCGGCCCCTTCCGGTTCGGAACGTTACAAGCGTTGTCCTCGCGTGCCCAACGTAGTTCGCGTGGAGGCCTGTGCCAGCCGTCGCTGAAGTGCCTCTGGGACCGTCTCTTGCTTCCAGATGCGGAGCCCAGCCCGCACTCCCCACGTTTCGGGGCAAGCCTTTCCTTCGCGTTCACCGAAACCCGTCGCCGGAAATCTCTTGCTGCGGCCGGCAATAAAGGGGCAACGCCAGTCCGTTAGAATGCACTCTGTGACGCGCTTGCTCGCAACGACTGCCCTTCTGTTCGCCTCGACGGTGGCTGCCGCTTCCGACAAGCCGAACATCCTCTTCGTCTTCACCGATGATCACGCCTACCAGGCGATCAGCGCCTACGGTTCGATGATCAATCACACTCCGAACATCGACCTGATCGCACGCGAAGGCATGCGGTTCGACCGGGCGCTCGTGACAAATTCCATCTGTGCGCCCAGCCGCGCGGTGATTCTCACGGGGAAGTACAGCCATCTCAACGGCGTGCTTGACAACCGGCTCCGGTTCGACGGCTCCCAGCAGACCTTCCCCAAGCTCCTCCAGGCCGCCGGATACCAGACGGCGATCTTCGGCAAGTGGCACCTCAAGACGGCTCCCACCGGCTTCGACGCCTGGGAGGTGCTGCCAGGGCAGGGGGCCTATTACAACCCCGACATGCGGATTGGCCCCGACGACACCCGGCGCCGGCACGAAGGCTATACCACGGACCTCATCACGGACCTGTCGCTGGACTGGCTGAGGAACCGGCGAGACCCGGACAAGCCCTTCATGCTGATGAGCCAGCACAAGGCGCCGCATCGAAACTGGATGCCGGGCCCGGAGCACCTCACCCTATACGACGGCCAGCACATCTGGGAGCCGCCGACGCTGTTCGATGACTACTCGGGGAGGGCCTCGCCGGCAGCGCGGAACCGTATGGAGATCGGGCGGCACATGGTGTCGGCTCACGATCTGAAGATCAACCCGCCTCCGGACACGCCTGAGGGTGATCGCGCGCTGCGGCAATGGATGAATAGCTACGGACGGCTTAACCCGGCCCAAAAAGCGGTCTGGGACGCCGTCTACGGGCCCAAGAACACGGCGTTTCTCGAGGCAAACCTGCAGGGCAAGGAGCTGATTCGCTGGAAATACCAGCGCTACATCAAGGACTATCTGCGATGCATCGCCTCGGTCGACGACAACATCGGGCGCCTGCTGCGGTATCTCGACGAGACCGGGCTGGCCGAGAACACGGTCTTTGTCTACAGTTCTGACCAGGGCTTCTATCTCGGCGAGCACGGTTGGTTCGACAAGCGCTGGATGTACCGGGAGTCGCTGCGCACGCCCCTGGTGGTGCGGTGGCCGGGAACTGTCGAACCGGGATCGACCAATCGCGACCTGGTGTCGAACCTTGACTACGCCGAGACGTTCCTGGAAATCGCCGGCGTCGAAGTGCCACCTGACATGCAAGGGCGCAGCCTGGTTCCGATCCTGAAGGGAGAGACGCCGCGCAACTGGCGCAAGTCGTTCTACTACCACTACTACGAGAGCCAGGTCGCTCACGGAGTGCCTGCGCACGAAGGCGTGCGCACGGATCGGTACAAGCTGATCCGCTTCTACGAAAGTGACGAGTGGGAGCTCTACGACACGGAGCGCAATCCGGAGGAAACGCTGAGCGTATATGGACAGCCGGGCACGGAAGCGGTCACTGCCGAACTGATGGCGGAACTCAAGCGTCTACGGAAAATGTACGGCGTCACGGAGCCGGCCCTGTAGCCGCGTTCGCGCAGGCCCTCGACTCGTGCCCGGTGTAGCGGCCACTGCGAGCCATTGTCGTTCGCTCTCCGGCGTCTGGTTGGTCGGGCCGACGAACAGCATCGGGCGCCAAGACTTCGCGGGTCGGACTTGGCAGGCACGCGGAATCCGAGGAATGCATTGCCCAGCGGCTGGATGAAGTGGATGCCGCGGACGGACTTGCATGTCAGGCGGTCATCATTGGCAATGAACAGATCGATGCCGGCCGAGGCCGCGCAAGCCAGCTGAATTGCGTCGGGAGGCCGAATCGACCGGACTTGCTGGATTTCCGCATAGTGCGATGCTGCATCGATGTCGAACGGCAGCACCGTCGCGCCCGTGCTGAGAGCCTGCTCCCAGCGTCCTCGATCAAGTAGAAAAATAGGCTTGTATCCCGGAACACCCGAGTCATGCCCAGCGCTCCCTGAACCGACGGACGTAGTCGTCCGCGTCCTCGTTGTCCCAGACTTCCCTGCCGGGCCCCGAAGGCCCAGGATTGGATCCTCTGCGCTGTCCGGGCGCCTTGCGTCGAAGTCCTTGCGATACCAGTCCAGCAAGTGATGGTATTCCTTGGAAATCTCCTCACGCCGGGGCAGGGACTTCCCGGAGACTCGGTCTCGGTGCGGTCGAACCAGCGACGAATAGAGGCGCCGGCGCCGCGTGAGGTTTCCTCAAGCATCCGATAGCGGCCCGGACTGGCAGGCCTGCTGGCAACACAGTGCGGAGCTGCGTGCGCTCAGGCTGGCCTCCCCTCGTGGCGCTACGGACGTTGTCCGGGCGGCCGGGGCCTCGGTCCTTGTCCCCGACCGGGGCCTCGCCCGCGCTCACCCGGCCTCCGACGCTGCGGGATGGCCTGGGGCTCGACACCTAGCGCACGACTCAGGGAAGCATAGTCCACGTTGAGAGTCCGGGCGGCCGAGATCAGGCTCCCTGGGATCACGCGGTCTCCGGTCAGGCCCAGACCTTCAGCGAGCCTCGTTTCGTCGATTCCCAGTTTGTCCGCTGCCGTCGCGATCTCGTCGGGGCTCGGGCGAGGATCCGCTCGCGGCGCTCGGCCGCGTCGCGGCCCGCGCGAAGACCCGCGATTGTCGTCCCGCCCGGCAGCGATCGTCGGCGTACCCGAGAAGCATCCCAGGATGTAGGGCCAGGTCCCCGTGGCGTGATAGTGGTACGCCCCTCCATGGTCGTCTCCGCTGTGGCCGTTACAGCGATCCAGGAATTCCCGGCCTTGCTTGGGTGAGAAGCGATGGGCGTACCAGGCGTCCATCTCGGGACTGCGCAGCCGGTCCCAGCTACTCTTGAACTCGATGACCTCGGAGCATTCGGCATCAGCGCAGCCGAAGGGGCCGTAGACAGGGAACCCGTCGGCTGCGAAGGCCAGGATCGGCGAAGGCTCGCCCGGCTCGGCGCCAGTCTCGAAGCAGGACTGGACAAGTGCATGGTAGTGATACTCACGTGCCGTGTGCCCCATGCAGGCGTCCATGATGGCGTTGTACACTGGGTCTCCGAAACCCGGAGGAGGCACGGGACCCTCGTTGGGCCCGAAGATCGGAATCCCGTTGATGGCCACCCCAGCGTGGCCAAAGAGGGGAAGAGGGCTGGGCGCCTCAGCGAGCTTCGGGTGGAGCGGCATCCGATAGTCACGGTTGAGTTCGAGCAGAGGGTTCGGCGTGATCTGGATGAACTCGTAGTGCGGGATCGAGTTGCTGGAGACGGCGAGCTTGTCTTCCTCGCACTTCACTTCAAGCCGGGGCCTGGCGTATCCGTCGCCGGCGCCCGCTGTGTTGCTCACGTCCATGAAGGCGTCGGTCGGACAGCCAGGATCGTCTCCAGCCAGTGGCCATGCAATCGCCAGCGCGCAAATCAGGAGTCGCTTCATACTCAATAGCCCCTCTGTTACTCGTTCCGGAAGAGTTGTTGCTGAAATGACGAAATCAGGAGCCGAACTGTTTCTCAAGTGTGGCGGCGAGACTGCGAATCCACGCATTCTTGCAACGCACTTTACATCTCGCCCCAGCCGGAGCGGTTCAGGCCGAGGAAGCCGCTGCATGGGTTAGGCCTCTGGCGAGCACCAGGCCAGCGGCTCTGCGAGGACCGCGCACAAGGCTCTAGGCTTGATGGGTCGCTGCCCTTGCTCTGGTCTCAGAGTCCCCTAACATGGATCCGCCGCCAGCGACAGACTCTGCCCGGGAGCCAGCGCTCCTCTCCCAGGCGATCGCCTTGTCCGCTGTCGTCATTCAGCAACGCCCCAACGAGGTCCGACGAGCCCGAGCGATCAGTACCGTTCCTCCATCCGGCTGCTGATCTCGGCATTGGCGGCGCTGATCAGCTCGACGTTGTCCTGATCTGGCCTTTCCAGCTCGTCTAGCAGACCACGGCGTCGCGCCTTGTTGCGCTGGTAGGCGCCGCACAGATGAAAGCCGATGCAGCCGGGGTTCTCGAAAAGCGCTGCCAGCACTTCTGCATACCATTCACCGTCGTTGGGGGTGAAGCCCCCGGGAGGAGCGGGGCGCCTCAGCCCGGCCGCGTCGGCCAGCAGCACGGGCATTCCGGTTTTCTTGTGCCATTCGTCGAGGTGGGCCACTGGGGCGCGGAAGTCTTGGAATGACAGCACGTCGACGAATGGCAATGCGGCTTCAACGACCTCCATCGCGATGGCGGCGTTGGCCTCGTACCGGTCCCCCAGGATCAAGTGGTGGGGATCGTAGCGCCGAATGGCGTCATGAGTTGTCTGGTAGTAGGCGCGGGCTAGCTGGGCGAGCTCTTTGCGGCCCGATTCGGTCCTCAAGCGTTCGGGGTCGAAGATCGGCCCGCGCCAGGCGTTTTCGGCGCGCTCGTGCACCCATGTCGGGCAGTCGCTGTAGAAATATCCGATGAGATTGGGTTCTTCGCTCAGTTCGGCGCAGTGCGAGCGCGCGACGTAGTCCACCCATTCTTCCCACTGCGATCCTTGAAAGTCGAAGTGACGGGTGTGCTGCTCCCACTGGTGCGATTCGGTGAACGGCAGCAAATGGCAAAAGGGCATGTCCAGAGCCCGGTACTCGTCATTTGTGAATGGACGAGAGTGCCTCCACTTGCGCACGGTCACTTCCTGGACCCAACCGACGGTGTTGAAGCCCCAGTTCTTGAGGTTGGGCGCAACGGACTCTCGGATCCATCGCGTTGTACTGCCGCCGTACTTGTCGCGCCAGATGTGGATGTTCTCGGGATAGCGCAGGCTTGCCGGATCGATATGGTTCAGTCCGAGCGAGAAAAAGGGTTTCCCGCCGGGCGTAATGAGCCACCAATGGTCGTCGCGCTCGCCCAGGGTGAAGAAACCGTCAGGTTCGGCTTGGGTTGTCTTGGCCTTGGCCGTCGCTGCAACAGCGGCATAGCTGAGAAACTGACGTCGATTCAACTCCATGGCTATCTGTCGGTAGCCTTCTTCAACAAGGCGAATCGCTGTTCCATGATTCGGCGGTATGCGGCATTGGTCTCATTGTAAGAACGGTGAGGCTTGGCGATCGACAGGCCATCGAGGGGTTTGCGAACCGAGCCAAGTATCCGTGGATTCGCATTGCGGACGGTATCGAAAAGGCTCTGGTTTGGCTGGCCGTCGATATGGAAGAAGCCCGATTGGCTGCGATCGTGGGCCTGCAGGCCATCGCCGAATCGTGGGCCAGCCAGTGTTGACCGTGCCGCGCAACGTAGTTCTGAATGTCACTCGTGGCGGACGAAGCGACGGAGCAGATCCCTCTCAATTAATGTTGAATATACTACTCTAAAAATGAAATATGCGACAATTAATTCCACGACGCAACCTACTCGCAGCGATCAGGCAGGGGCTCTCTGAGGCTCCGGTCGTGGCCTTGCTGGGAGCCCGGCAAGTCGGCAAGACCACCTTGGCGAGGCTAGTCGCCTCTGGGTGGAGTGGGCCCTCGACAGCCCTTGACCTAGAGGATCTAGCTGTGCGGGAAGCGCTGTCTGCCACGCCGGATAGGTTGTTGCGACGCAAGGAAGGTCTCGTGGTCCTCAATGAGGTGCAGCGGTTGCCGCAACTGTTCGAGGTGCTGCGCCCGATTTGCGACGATCCTGACCGCAAGGCAGTATTCCTCCTGCTCGGCAGCGCATCTTGGAACTTGGTCAAGGGTGTCTCCGAGATACTTGCTGGCAGGATCCAATTGTTGGAGGCAGCTGGCCTCGCCCTGCATGAAGTCGAGGCAATCAATCAGGACACGCTCTGGATGCGTGGTGGCTTTCCCCGCGCCTTTCTTGCTCCGTCGGCCCCAGCATGGGTCCGCTGGATGCGGTCGTTCACACGCACTTTCCTGGAGCGGGACATCCCAATGCTGTCCCCGCGTGTGTCGCCCGAGGCCATCGGCCGCTTCTGGCGCATGCTTGCCCACTGTCATGGGCAGATCTGGAACGCTTCGGCGCTCGGCCAGTCCATGGACGTCAGCGTTACCGCCGTCAACCGGTATCGCGACCTGCTGTCCGGGGCATTCATGATCCGGATGCTGCCGCCCTGGTTCGAAGACCTCGGCAAACGCCTCGTCAAGTCGCCGAAGGTCTTCCTGCGCGACAGCGGAGTGTTGCACTTTCTGCTGGGTCTGAAGGCATTCCAAGACCTCCCGATGCATCCACGCTACGGCGCTAGCTGGGAGGGATTCTGTCTGGAACAGGCTCTCATCGCCCACGGCCAGCGCGAGGCCTACTTCTATCGAACTCAGCGAGGTGCCGAACTGGATCTGTTGCTCGTTCGGCGGGGCCGCCGTTGGGGCTTCGATTTCAAATGCACTGATGCCCCGCGAACTACCAAGTCGATGCGCATCGCCGTTGCGGACTTGGGCCTCGAGCACCTCTGGGTCGTCTACCCCGGAGGCTTGGAGTATCCTCTGGACGAGAAGATCACCGCGCTGCCATTGAGCCGGATTCGCCGGTTGCATCTGCGGCCGCCGTCGTGATCGCAGCCGTCGGCAGATTGGCCGGGAGGCTACCCCGCACGTCAGTCCGGCTCAAGCGACGGGCAATCGAGCGTACCCGACGCCTCGCGACCCGCTGTGCGTAGCGCGCCCCTCGTGTCTGGTCGCTAGGTCCCGACAATCCAAGCCCCGTCGGCTTCGCATCGCTTCTTCCAGGCCTTCCCTGCCAATCGCTCCGGAACCTGTTGCGACGGCCATCAGGCCAGCCCGCACCGCATGGGACGGATACCTCCCACGGGCGGCCGCGAACCAATTGGTGGGCCGGAATCCGTACAAGGTCGGCCCGCCGCATCAGGCCCTCCCGCTGGAGCGCCTGATGCCTCAACCATCCAGGCTTGACCGGCAGCTTCCGATCGGTGCCGGCGCAATGCCGATGAGGACTGGCTGAATCCAACCCCGTTCCGTGCACCCACGCAATCTCTGCCGCGATTGGCCTATGTCTCGGGGAGCACTGCGGAGGATTGTGCGGATTTTGGAGCCGTCATCGGCCGCGAAATTGTCCGGCCTCTCGCGTAGATGGCTAGAATTGGCACGTGCCGCGCCGAATGCGACGCATTGCAACCGCTAGGTTGACTGCCTCATCTGCTCCCGTTTGGCTCGCCTTGTTCGTTTGCGGGGCAGCCGGGGGTGCCGAGGACGCAGATATAGGCGTCCTACGGTTCGAATCCGACATTCAGCCCATTCTCGAGGCGAACTGCTCGGCTTGTCATGGCGAATCCGCACAGCAGGGCGGATTGGACCTACGGACGCGTGCAAGTGTTCTGCAGGGCGGGTTATCGGGACCCGCCGTCAGGCCGGGGTCCGCAGGCGACAGCTTGCTCTTCGAGCGAGTCCATGCTGGCTCGATGCCGGTCGGGGACGACAAGCTGAGCGCCGCGGAGATCGAGTTGATCCGCCGGTGGATCGACGCCGGTGCGTGGAGCCAAGGGGAGCAGGTTGGAAGCGACCACCTGCCGGCGGTAGGTCCCGGTGCCACCGAACGCGATGTGGTCGTCACGATCCTCCAAGTCCGGTGCGTGCTCTGTCACGGGAGACGGAACCAGGAGGGCGGACTCGACCTCCGAACCCGCGCCAGCTTGCTCGAGGGCGGGAATTCGGGTCCGGCAATCATGCTTGGCAAGCCGGACGAGAGCCTGCTGATCAAGCGGATTGCCGACCACCAGATGCCTCCTCCGGAATCGCTGAGAGACTTCACGGTACGGCCGGTGACTTCCGCGGAACTGGAGCAGCTGCGGCAATGGATTCGCGCGGGAGCGCCAGCTGGGCCAGAAGAGGTCCAGGATGTCGGCAGCGGGCCGGACTCGCTGGTAAGCGACGAGGACCGACAGTTCTGGTCCTTTCAGTCGCCCCGCCGCCCGTCGGTGCCGAGCGTGCGTAGCTTGGACTCGGTTCGCACTCCCATCGATTCCTTCCTGCTAGAGAAGCTCGAAGCAAACGGGCTGGGCTTTGCGCCCGGGGCAGAGCGCCTGACGCTGATGCGCCGAGCCCACTACGACCTGATCGGGTTGCCCCCGGAGCCCGAAGAGATCGAGGCGTATCTGAATGACCGCGAACCGCATGCCTACGAGCGCATGGTCGACCGCCTGCTGGATTCGAGTCACTACGGAGAGCGGTGGGCGAGGTATTGGCTCGATGCCGCCGGGTACTCCGATTCGGAGGGGAAGATCGAGAACGACTTGGTCCGGCCCCAGTTCTACCGCTATCGCGACTACGTGATCCGTTCGCTGAACAGCGACAAGCCCTATGACCAGTTTCTAGTCGAACAAATCGCTGGAGACGAATTGTTCGACTACAAGGCGGTGCGGGAACCGACTCCGGACCAGCTTGACAAGCTGGTCGCCACCGGATTCCTCAGGACCGCACCGGACGGCAGCTACTCCTTGGCCGGCAACAAGATCTCGGACCGTCTCAATGTGGTTGCCGATCAAGTCGAGATCTTCAGCTCGGCCGTGATGGGGCTCACGATCGCGTGCGCGCGGTGCCACAGCCACAAATACGATCCGATACCCCAGAGGGACTACTACCGGCTGAGCGCGATCTTCCGGACCGCATACGATCCCTATGACTGGCTCTTTCCGAACAGAAACATCGACGACCCCGAAGGGAAGACGGTCTTTCCCATACGTTACCTACCGTTGGTTCCCGAGCGGGAGCGCCGGGAGGTGGCGGCTCACAATCGTCCGATCGAGGAGGAGATCGAGCGCCTGAAGGAATCCTTGGAGCAGGTCGCCGGACCCTTGCGAGAGAAGCTCATCGAGGAGAGGCTCTCGAAGTTGCCGGAGGCCGTCCGGGACGACCTGGGAAAGGTGCTTCGCAATGCCGACGACGGCCTGAGCGAGGAAGAAACGTACCTGAAGTCGAAATGCTTCCGGTGCGGAGGGGAGGCCCAGGCGATTCGTCCTGCAGTGAGTTCTGGACCGGCCGAGGTGCAGGCTTACCTGCTGGAGCGGTTCGGGCCGCTCGTCAGGGTCGAGCGGCAGGAATTGGAGGAGAGGTTCGAGGACTTCAAGGCTGAATCCGAGCGGGTCGGCAAGGCGATCAATGTAGCTAAGGAGGGGCTTCGGCCCCTTCCCAGGATCCGCGCCCTGTTCGACATGGGTGGTGAGCCCACTCCCACTCATCTGCTGCGGCGGGCGGACTACCTCAATCCCGGGCTCTTGGTCCGGCCAGGCGTTCCGTCCGTGTTGCGGGACGGTATTGCCCCGTATCGACTCGTCAAGCCGCCGTGGACTACAGACACCAGCGGGCGACGGCTTGCTCTCGCGCGCTGGCTGGTGCAGCCGGATCATCCCCTCACAGCGCGCGTAATGGTGAACCGGATCTGGCAGCATCACTTCGGGACCGGCTTGGTCGCAACTCCGGGGGACTTCGGCCAAACCGGAGCTAGGCCGTCCCATCCGGAACTGCTGGACTGGCTGGCGACCGAATTCGTGCGCCGGGACTGGAGCGTGAAAGCGATGCACAGGCTGATCATGACCTCGGCGGCCTACCGTCAAGGCTCGCAGTTCGATGCAAGTCGTCACGCGGCCGACCCGAGCAATGTTCTTCTCTCGAGGTTCGCGATGCGTCGCTTGGACGCCGACGCGATCCGCGACTCGATGCTCAAGGTGGCGCGCAGGCTGGACCCGGCCCCCTTCGGGCCGGCGGCCAAGTCCGAGGTTCGGCCTGACGGCGAGGTCATCAGCGATTGCTCTGAAGCCGGGTGCCGGCGAAGCATCTACACTTTGCAGCGCCGGACCAAGCCCGATACCTTGCTGGAGGCCTTCGACGCGCCGCAAATGACCCCGAATTGTCTCAAGCGGGCTCATTCCACGGTCTCCTCCCAGGCGCTGCAGCTATGGAATAGTGATGCCGTCCGGGAGAACGCCCGCCATTTCGCCGGACGAATCATCGATGCCGTCGGCCCGGACTTGGCCAGGCAAATTGATCGGATCTACCTGACGGCGCTTTCGCGTTGGCCGACGGAAGAGGAGCGGGAGACGCGTGTCCGGCAGGTCCGGGAGTTCACGCAGCACTGGCTGGAACACCTGGAACACCAGGTTCCGGCCGAACCCAAGCAGGGCAGGGCGCGTTGGCTGGCCCTGGCGACGCTCTGCCATTCCATCTTGAATTCGGCCGAATTCATCTATGTCGACTGACGAGGCAAGCATGTCCCCCGATCGCCATCCGATCAATCAGACTCCTCGGGCCGCAAGTCCGGCCATGTCGCGGCGGGGCTTCTTCTCAAGGGTCGGAGATGGCTTCTATGGCGCCTCGCTGGCTTCTCTGCTGGCCGCGGACCTGATCCAGCCGCGCCGGGCCTGGGGTGTGACGGGCAATCGCCAGGTGTACGACCTGACGTCCCGAATCCCTCACTTCGAGCCCGCGGCAAAGGCAGTCATCCACCTCTTCATGAACGGAGGGCCCAGCCAGATCGATCTGTTTGACCCCAAGCCCGTGCTGGAGAAATACAGCGGCCAGCCCCCGAGCCGGGAACTGGCCAACGATATCGAGTTCGCGGACCAGATGGGTGGGCTCATGCCGTCGCCGTTCCGCTTCTCCAGGCATGGGGAGTCGGGAATGGAAGTCTCGGAACTGCTGCCTCACATTTCCGGTCACGCAGACGACATCGCCCTGATCCGTTCCATGTTCGGCGGCCATTTCAACCACGAGCCGTCCCTCTTTCTGATGCAGACGGGCCGACTGATTCCCGGCTGCCCGTCCCTGGGCTCTTGGGTCGTCTACGGGCTGGGCACGGAGAATCAGAACCTGCCGGCCTACGTCGTGCTGGACGACCCCAAGAGGCTCCCGATCAACGGGATCCAGAACTGGCAGTCGGGATGGCTGCCGCCGGTCTACCAGGGCAGCCGGATGCGGTCGCAGGGTTCCCCGATTCTCAATCTGCACCCGCGGGAAGAGTTCCCGGGACCCGTGCTGCAGCTGGCCCGCTCGATTCTGGCTGACTTCGACGCTGACCATCGCCGCAAGAGGCCCGGCTATCCGGAGCTGGACGCTCGCATCGCCAGCTACGAGCTCGCGGCGCGCATGCAGCTCTCGGCCACTGACGCCCTGGATATCTCCGAAGAGAGCGCTGCCACCCGAGAGATGTATGGGTTGGACAATGACGTCACCGCGTCCTACGGGCGGCGCTGCCTCATGGCCCGGCGCTTGGTGGAGAGAGGGGTGCGGTTCGTCCAGATCTACATCGAGGGACAGATCTGGGACAACCATTTCAATCTGGAGGAGGAGCTCCGATACTGTTGCGGGAAGACCGACAGGCCGGTTGCGGCCCTGTTGACAGATCTCAAGCAGCGAGGCCTGCTCGACAGCACCCTAATCGTGTGGGGTGGGGAGTTCGGCCGCATGCCGCTGTCCCAAATCGCCCCTGGGGAGAAGAACGCCGGACGCGACCACGGACCGGGGGGATTCAGCGTGTGGATGGCCGGTGGAGGGATCAAGGGCGGCACGGTCTACGGGGCGACCGACGAGATCGGCTACCAGGCCGTGGAGAACCGGGTGAGCGTGCATGACTTCCACGCCACGATCCTGCACCAGCTCGGGATGGATCATGGCCAGCTGGTGTTCGAGCGAAACGGTCTCGACGAGAGGCTCTCGGGAGTGGACCCGGCCCGGGTGGTCACGGAAATCCTGGCCTAGAGGCCGATGGGTCGATGTTCCCCGCAGCCACAGCCTTCATGGGTCACAGGGGTGGGGTTCCGGGAAGCCGGGTCCATGGAAACGGCGGCTGCCATCGAACGCGAGCGGCTGGCCGGGACGGGCAGGAGAATAACCGGGCGAAGACATGACAGCAACGGCGTTGGAGGCTCGGGAGATTACCAAGAACTTCGGGGGAACTCGGGCTCTTGACCGGGTCAGCTTCGCCTTGCGGACCGGAGACGTTCACGCCCTGATCGGCGAGAACGGGGCGGGCAAGTCCACGCTGATGAAGATCATCTCCGGCGCCCTCAAGCCCGATTCCGGCACGATCCACCTGCAAGGCTCCCCGATTGAAGTCGACAGCCCTCACCAGGCCTTGCGGCTGGGCATCTCGATCGTTCACCAGCACTCGGGCCTCGTTCCGAGCCTGACAGTTGCGGAGAACATCTTCCTGGGACGGATGCCCAGAACCAAGCTGGGCTTGGTCGACTGGAAGAGGCTGTACCGAGACGCGGTCGCGCTGCTCATGCGCCTGGATTTCGATCTGGATGTTCACCGGCCGGCGGGCGATCTGGACGCTGCCGGCCAGCAAATCGTCGAGATTGCGCGCGCTCTCTCGGTGTCGGCGCAAGTTCTGATCATGGACGAGCCTTCCGCGGTTCTGGGGACCAGTGAGCTGGAACGGCTGTTCCGGATCATCCGCAGGCTCAGGGCGGCGGGCACGTCGGTTGTCTACGTGTCGCATCGCTTGGAGGAGGTCTTCCGGATCTCCGATCGGGCAACGGTGCTCAAAGACGGCCAAACTGTCGGCACCTACGCACTTGATGGCGAGGTGGACTCCGCGTTCCTCATCCGCAGGATGGTAGGTCGGGGATGGGTCGATCGAGCCCCGGAACTGCCGGCAAGGACAGGAGGCGAGTTGTTGCGCGTCGAGGGGCTGACTCGTCAGGGCACCTTCGAGGACGTGAGCTTCGAACTGCATGGCGGGGAGATCCTAGGCCTTGCCGGATTGGTCGGAGCAGGGCGAACGGACCTGTGCAAGGCGATCTTCGGAGCGGTGTCCCGCAACGACGGAAAGATTTATATTAAAGGAAAAATTTCGCAAATAGACTCTCCCGGCGATGCGATGGCCCTTGGTATAGCCTTTCTTTCCAAGGATCGGCACAATGAGGGTCTGGTCTTGTCCCACCCGATCGGCAGGAACGTCACGCTGCCGATCCTTCGTCGGTTCACCTCCCTGGGCCTACTCAACCTGGGCGGAGAGAATCGGTTTGTCGATTCCATGCTCGCTAGGATGAACGTCCGCGCCACGGGACGACGGCAGCTGGCGGCAGACCTGAGCGGGGGCAACCAGCAGAAGGTCGCGCTGGCCAAGCTGCTCGGTACACGGGCTAGGATCTTCCTGCTCGACGAGCCGACTGTCGGCATCGACATTGCGGCCAAGAGCCAGATCCACCAGCTGGTTGCCGAGCTGGCGAGAGACGGAGCGGCCGTCCTGCTGGTTTCCTCGGAAATCCCCGAGATACTTTCCTTGTGCAGCCGCGTCCTCGTAATGAGCAAGGGCCGGATCACGGGACACCTCCGGTCCGAGGACGCTACCGAGGAAGACGTCTTGCAACTTGCCACGTAGCGGAGGCCTGCCCCGATCCCTCCGGCTTCGGAGCGGTACGCTTTCCGTAGCAGGTGCGTGGGCGGGAGGGTCCGGAGCGCTGGAGGGATTCCAGGTTCCTGCCACACGACGAGTTCAGGACTCGGTTATGATTATTCGCCTACGATGAACGCAAACACCAGAGTTCGTTGCGGAATCGACACCGGTGGGACATTTACCGATTTCGTCGCCGTGGACGAGGCCTCGGGCGAGCTGGTTGCGTCCAAATGGCCTTCCTCTCACGACAACCCGGTCGAATCGATTGTCAATGTCGTGAAGGAGTCGGGCCTGCCGCCAGCAAGCATCTACTTCCTGATCCTTGGAACCACGGTAGCCACGAACGCGCTGATCCAGCGCAAGGGAGCCCACGTGGTCTACGTCACCACTGAGGGCTTCGAGGATGTTCTCTATATCCAACGGATGAACCGACGCTACCACTACTCCTACGAGTGGACCAAGCCGCTACCCTTCGTCGAGCTACGCAACTGCCTGGGCGTGCGGGAGCGTATTGACGCGCAGGGCCAAGTCGTCGTCCCGCTGGAACAGGAATCCATGGAGCGGCTGGCCCGCGAGGTCCAGGCGCGGCTGGAAGGACACCGTGTCGAAGACTCCGCCATTGCGGTCTGCCTGCTGTTCTCGTACCTCAATCCCATCCACGAACTCCGCTTGAAGGAGTTCCTCCAGTCGCGGTTTCCCGGAGTTGCGGTGTCAATCTCGCACGAGGTCGCGCCGATCTGGAGAGAATACGAACGGGGCAGCACGGTTGTGGCGGATGCCTTCGTCAAACCCCTGCTCCAACGCTACGTGAATTCTGTCCGCGAGAGCCTGGACAGCTTGGGCCTGTCCTGTCCCTGGGCCATCATGAAATCCAACGGCGGCCACGCGAGTGCCAGCGCTGCGGAGGGCCAGCCTGTCAACCTCATCCTGTCCGGGCAGAGCGGCGGGATCATCGGAGGCAAGTACTTCGGGGGCCTCGCCGAGCAGCAAGACCTGATCACGGTGGACATGGGAGGCACGAGCTGTGACGTGGGCGTGGTGCAGGGCGGCAAGCTCTCCTACATCACGAACTACGAGATCGAATGGGGACTCCCGGTCAGCGCTCCATTTGTCGACCTGACCGCGATCGGGGCGGGTGGCGGAAGCGTGGCGTGGATCGACAAGGGAGGGTTCCTTCGAGTCGGCCCGCAGAGCGCCGGAGCCATGCCCGGACCGCTCTGCTACGGGCGAGGGGGCACTCAGGTGACCGTCACCGATGCCAATCTGACCCTGGGGCGCCTGAACCCGGAGTACTTCCTCGGGGGCAAGATGAAGCTGGACGCGACAAGGGCTCGGGAAGGACTCGCCAAGCTGGGGAGCGAGCTGTCATTGAGTGCGGTCGAGGCGGCTCAGGCGGTCATCGACATGGCCAACGAGAACATGGCCAACGCCATTCGCCTTGTTTCAATTGAGCGCGGCCTGGACCCGCGGGACTTCAGCATGGTCGCGTTCGGGGGGGCCGGGCCGCTGCACGCTGGAGGCATTGTCGAAAAGATGGGCATGACCCGAATCGTGATTCCCCTCTATCCCGGACTTTGCTCGGCATTCGGAGCGGCACTTGCTGACTTCCAGGTGGACAAGGTGTGGAGCACCAACTATCGCTCCGACGGCATGGACGGGGACCTGATCATCGAGCAGTTCCGGGATCTGGAAGCCGCCGCTCGCGACGAGCTGCGCGAGGAAGGGTTTTCCGCGGCTCCGGAGATCCTTCGCTCGATCAGCATGCGGTACGCGGGACAGAACTACGAGCACGACGTCTCGCTCCAAGGCGAAGGGGTGAGTGCCGAGAGCCTGCAGCAGGCGTTCGGCGAGTTTCACCGGCTCCATGAGCAGCTCTACGGCTACTCGATAAGCGGCGAGGTCATCGAACTGATCCGTGTCAACGTCACCGCCGTGGGGCGCACCAGGAAGCCTCGGCTCAAGGCGCCTGCGAGCGGAGGAGACCCGCGGCCTAGGCAAAGCCGCCAGGTTTTCTTTGACCAGAGCGGATTCGTCTCGTGCCCCGTCTACCGGCGGGACGATCTGCCCGGCCAGTTCTCGCTCGTCGGCCCCGCCATGATCGAGGAGGCCGATTCCACGATCCCGGTTCACCCCGGGCACAGGCTCAGGGTAGACCGCAACGGCGTTATCAGCATCCTCGCCTGAGAAGGTCCAAAGCATGGAAACGATCGATACCGTCACCTTGAGCGTGGTCAACAATGCTCTGATCAACATCTGCCGCGAGATGGGGACGGCGATGATGCGGACGAGCTACTCGCCCATCTTCAACGAGGGCCTGGACTTCTCGTGCGTGATCTTCAACAGGCGGGGCGACATGATCGGCCAGGCCGAATTCTGTCCGACCATGCTGGGCTCGGCCCAGTACGCCGTGAACTGGACGATCGAGGAACTCGGCCTGGAATCGTTCGAGCCCGGTGACGTCGTCGTTCACAACGACCCGTACCGCGGGCAGTGCCACATGCCGGAGCACATGGTGCTCAAGCCGGTATTCTTTCAGGGCGAGATCTGGGGATTCGTGGCCAACATCGCCCATGTGGGGGAAATCGGCGGCATGGCGCCAGGCTCCTTCGCGGCCGACGCCACGGAAGTCTACCAGGAGGGCCTGCGGCTTCCGCCGGTCAAGGTCATCAGCCGTGGAGAGTATGTCAGGGATGTCTGGAAGATCATTCTGAGCAATCACCGCACCCCGAAGACGAGCTGGGGGGATCTGCACGCCATGATTGGTTCGCTGAGCATCGCGGAAACGCGGCTGCTCGGCATGCTGGAGCGCTACGGCGGGCCGTTTCTGACGGCCGCGAGTGACCGGCTTCTGGATTACTCCGAACGATGGATGAGGGAGGAGATCCGGGAAATTCCGAACGGGGAGTACCATGCGAGCGATTGCATGGAGGACGACGGAGTCACCGACCAGCCGGTGTGGATCAGGCTCAAGCTCGTCGTCAGGGACGACGAGGTGATTGCCGACTGGACCCGGTCCGACCCGCAGGCCAGAGGGCCAGTGAACGCCACCTTCGTGGTCACGGCCGCTGCCTCCTACAGTGGACTCCTTCACCTGACGAGCAACGACATCCCCCGCAATTCGGGGTGCTACCGGCCCATTCGGGTCGTGACCAAGCCTGGTTCGGTCGTCAACGTGCGACACCCGGGTCCCTCGGTCGGGGGCAACACGGAAACTCACCCGCACATCCAGAATGTCGTCGTGGCGGCCCTGAGCCAGGCGATTCCCGAGCGGGCGGCGGCCGCGGAGGGGGCCAGCGGCTGCAACTTCCTGTTCGCCGGCGTTCACCCCGACACCGGCGAGTACTACACCAACTACCACATTGACGGCAGCGGCTGGGGCGCCACGGGTTTCCACGACGGGAACTCGGCGATGTGCCCAGAGAATGGAAACTGCCGCAACACCCCAGTGGAAGTGCTGGAGAACAAGTTCCCCTGGAGAACTCTCGAATACCGGCTTCGACCGGACTCGGGCGGGCCCGGCAGGTTCCGCGGCGGACTCGGAAGCTCCCGGATCCTGCGCGTTCTGGCCCCCGAGATCACGGTGAGCGCGCTGATGGACCGCACCAAGACCAACGCGTGGGGCCTCTTTGGGGGCGGTAAGGGCGGCCGTGGCGGGATTTTTGTCAAGAAGAAGGGCGACACGCAGTTCCGGACTTTCTCGGAGGCGTTCGGCACCGTCTCCGATTCCAAGTTCACGCGAGTCCTGCTGAATGAGGGCGATGAGGTGAAGATCCATTCGCCCGGAGGTGGGGGCTACGGTCCGCCGGCGGAACGATCGCGCGAAGCGATCGAGCGGGATTTGCGCCAGGGATGGATCTCCCCGGACGGCGCGCGCGAGCTTTACGGGTATGACCCCTAGGAAGCCTTTCGGGTACCTGCGGGTGACCGGTGCATCGGTTGGCCCGGAAACGGGTCTGCAGTTTCGATACGGAGCATGAACGGATGGGGCGCTGGGACGAGAACACCGCGGAGTGGTACGAGCAAACGATGATCTACTGCGATCTTTGCGGGCGAATCATTCCGAAGAATTTCTGGGTCGTGGAAGAAGGCACGGAACGGCTCGTCTTCTGCGACCCGGACTGCGAGCAGCTCTACCACGACTATTGGGTCCCGTCGCAGGACCGAGAGGCGTGACTTCGCCCGCCAGAGAAGGCGATCCTCTCTCCGTTGACCTGGACAGGCGGTTCGGCCGCCCGAAAAGGGCACTCGAGAGACGGCCTACCGGGTCCAGAAATCGTCGGGCTCGTCCATCGCGACGAACTCGTCGACATTCTCCCGGGTGATCTCGTCCAGCGCAATTGGCTGACGCCGGGGGACTGGCTCGCCCTTGAAGATCTGGATCATTGAAGTCACGCTGAGCGAGCCGTGCAGGCGAGGCGGATGGAGGATGGTGTACTTGCCCAGTCCGGCCTTGATCATCTTCAAGCCTCCGTTGTAGCCGTCCAGCCAAGTGAGGCAGGGTCGACTCGCCCTCATCATGTCGTCGGTTATGCCTGCTGCACGCAGCGCCTGGATGCCCCCTACCGCCATTTCCCCGTTGTCGAAGTGAATGCCGTCTAGATCCGGGTGGGCCGTGATGACGTTCTCCATGACCCGCTGCCCGCTTGCCCTGGACCAATCTCCGGCCTGCCGCACCGCCTCGACCTCGGTATACTTCTCGAGCACTTCGTCATAACCGGCATTCCTCTCCACAGCCGGACCCGCCCCCGGGAGCCCTTCGATGATGGCGATCTTGCCTTTGCCGCCAATCAACTCCATGAGCTTCGTCAATCCTCGGACGGCACCGTACATGTGATCTGTCGATACGAAGGTGTCGTACTTCTCGCTCGAGACCTTGCGGTCGACAATTACGACAGGGATTCCTTCTTTCTCGCACTCATCCAGGATTGGATTCGCCACGTAAAGATTCGCCGCGCCAATGATGAGTCCGTCGACCCCTTTGGTCAGCAGATCCTCCATGTCCGAGACTTGCTTGGCCGGCGAATCGTTGGCGTCGGTAATCAGCAGTTCGACGTTGCCGTACTTGGAAACCTCGGCTTCGATGGATTCGCGGAGAGCGGTGCGCCAGGTGTTGGTCTCCGACGCGTTGCTGAACCCAATCGTCCAATTCCGGTCCCCGAAGGCCTCCGGCGTGCGAGTGTCGATCGGAGCCTTGTCCTGCGAGCAGGCACAGCAGGCGGCAACGAGGCCCGCGAGTGCCAGGCTCGGGGCAAACTGTCGACGACCGGTCCGCTGTTCCGTCCTCACGATGACTCTTCCTCCTCCTGCCCGGGACTCGGCCCGGTCGCCAGTATAGTTCTAGGCACTCAATTCCTGACGATTCCGTAGATGGTCGTGTGCCAGCACGACCGCTTCTTCCGAGAGTTCACGCCTCTCGCTTCTTGTAGAGCGCGACCGCGACCAGAATGATGAAGCCCTTGGCGATTCCTTGGGTGTAGGGTGACACGTTCAGCAAGTTCAGCAGATTGTTGATCATGGAGATGATCAGCGCGCCCAGCAGCGTTCCCCATAGCGAGCCCACTCCCCCGAACAAGCTGGTTCCGCCGAGCACGACCGAAGCGATAGCGTCCAGCTCGAGGCCTCGGCCGGCCCACGGATCGCCGACCGTGACGCGGGCGCTGAAAATGATGCCGCCGAGCGCGGCAGACGCGTTGCTGATCATGTAGGTGACGAGCTTCACGCGGTTCACCGGAATCCCGGAAAGCCGCGCGGCCTCTTCATTGCCGCCCACTGCGTACACCTGGCGTCCGTAGGGCGTGAATCGGAGCACGAAATCACCGAGCACGAAGGCCGCGAGCATGATGAGCACCGGCACTGGAACGGGTCCAATCGACCCGGCCCCAAGCCAGGCGTACGTTCCCTGGATTCCGCCAATCGGCTTGCCACCCGAGATCGTGAGGGCTGCCCCGCTGGCGATGGCCATCATTGCCAGGGTCACGATGAAGGGAGCCACCCCGCGCCAGATGATGATCGCCGCGTTGAACGCGCCGACGGCGATACCCAGCGCTAATGTGGCGACGACAACAACCGCGAGTGGATAGCCCGCGGCGTCCGCGAAGAGCATGGCGGCGACCACGCTGTAGAGGCTGAGCGTCATCCCCACGGAGAGGTCGATCCCAGCCGTCAGGATGACGAACGTCATGCCCACGGTCACGACCCCGAGCATGGAAGTCTGTCGCAGAATGTTGAGGACGTTCCGCTCCGACATGAAGTTGGGAGACAGTATCGTTCCAATCGCGACGATGAGAAGAAACCCAATAATCACCCCGGTGCTGGGTCCAAGCCTCTCCAGCGTCGGGCGCAGGTACACGGACTTGATCCGAGAACGCAAGGCTCCCGAACGAGAGGGGGGTTGGGTGCCGCTATTCTCGCTGCCGTCAGCCATCGAGAGTGCCACTTCCTCTGGTCAACGGCCAGGGCCGGACGGAGGTTCGGCCCGATGCTGGGCGGCGCAGTCGGCATCGCCTCATGGCGTGCGGTCTGGCGATCCTGTGCAGAGGGGATTGCACCCGGGAAACGGACTCTCCGAGAGCAGCCGAATCTCGCCGAAGCGCCTTTCGGTGGCCCGGCTTTGCTAGGGCAGGAAGCGCACGCACGTCAACACCGGACCGAGAACGCCGGAATCGTCACGTCCAACGATCTGAGCAGGTCCGGTGGAATCGGGTCGATCCTCGAAGGCCTCGCCGTCATTCACCGCCTGCCCCTCCATTAGTTGTTCCAGGCTGGTCCTTGTTCGTACCGATACTACCGTAGGCAGGCGAGAATCTCCTGAGCACGGGCGCCAACTCGTTGGCTCGTCTCGGTCACAGAGCGTGCGTCGCCTGTAAATGCTGGTGCATTGAGTCGCAAATACATATGCTCTGAAGGCTCCATCCATCGGATTGGAGGAGCCATGCCACGAGGGCGCCAACTTACGCCGCTCTGGCTCGACGAGGACACGCGCAAGCAGTTGGCCGGCCTGTCCCGGAGACCACGCTGCATCGCTGCCTGGCGCTGCGGGCCAAGATGCCCCTGGCCAGCGCGGAGGGCCTCAGCAACCCCGAGGCTGGCGCGTCGGCGCCTGCCCGCAGGCTGTGGGCAAGTGACGCCGCCGCTCTCTTGAGCGTGACGTGGAGGCACTGCATGACGAGCTCCGCCCGGGGCGGCCGCGCTTCCACGTGGATTTCACGCCGACGTGAGCGTCTTGGATCAGCTAGGTGTAGCGCTGGTTCGGACTGATCAGCGCCTCATCAAGTACGGCAGCTTCACCAACGTGAGTGGTCTGGTCCGTTGCATCCGGGACTTCACGCGGGCGTACAACAAGGAGGCAAGTCCGTTCGTGCAGATCGAGTACGGGGTCAGGTCGTACGTTCGCGTACGGTTGCGTCCCGCGCACGACGAGACAACGGGATCTTCACTCTGTACACCCCTCGCTGGAGCGAGCACTGCACGTCAAGTCCGGACTTGTGGAGGACATGCATCATCGGCCTGTTGCTTGCGAGGACTTGGGCGGTGAAGCCGGGGATCCCATTCGTTCGAGCGATGTCGGCGAGATGCCCAATCAGGGCCGTACCCAGGCCTTGTTGCTGGTGGTCGTCTCGAATGACGATGGCGATCTCGGCAAAGCCCGTTGCCCGATCCTCGTGGTACCGGCCGACGCCCAGCAGTTCCGATTCAACGCCTGGGGCCGTCGTCTCAATCACGATGGCGACATTCCTGGTGTGATCGACGCGGAGGTAGCGGAGTAGGGATTGATGGGTCATCCGCAGCGCCGGCCGCATCCAGCGACGATAGACGGTCTCGTCCGAGAACGCGTAAAAGAGGTCGGTCATCTTTCGTTCGTCAGTCACTCGAATCGGACGGAAGTGGACCTTCTCGCCCGCGGCCAGCGTCACGTCCTTCTCGTAAGCGTGGGGGTAGCTTTCCGGTGAGGGCTCGATCTGGTCCGCGAATACGTAGCGTCTCCGCTTTGCCGTCGACAGCAGCTCGGGGCGATGGTCGGGATGCGCCACGGCGATCAGCGACATCGCTCGTTCTCGAATGGACTTCCCCACGAGGTCCGCAACGCCGTACTCGGTAACGACAAACCGCACGTCGCCGCGCGAGGTCACGACCCCGGCGCCGTCGTCGAGCGTCGGCACGATTTTGCTGAGAGAGCTGCTTCTCGTCGTCGACCGGACGGCAATGATCGGTCTACCGCCGGGACACATCGAGGCACCACGGATGAAATCGACCTGCCCTCCGATTCCTGAGTGGAACTTCGCGCCGATCGAATCCGCGCAGACCTGTCCGGTCAGGTCGATCTGCAGCGCTCCGTTGACGGCAACCATTCGGTGCTGCCGAGCAATGTTCACGGGATGGTTGATGTAGTCGGATGGGTGAAACATCAGCGTCGGATTGCGGTCCACGAATGCGTAGGTACTGGCACTGCCGTAGCTGAACGAGGCGGACACCCTGCGCGGTTCGACTGTCTTGTATCGGCCGGTCACGTTGCCGTTCCCGATCAACTCCACCAGGCCGTCAGAGAACACTTCGGTCCAGATGCCAAGATCCTTCTTGCGGTGCAGTGCCGATAGCGTCGCGTCAGGGATCTGGCCGATTCCGATCTGGATTGTCGAACCATCGTCGATGAGCGCTGCGACGTGGTCGCCAATTTCCCGTGCCACGTCGTCGACCGGGTCGCGGGGCAGCACCGGCAGCTCAGCAGTCCGATCCACCCAGGCATCGATGCGGCTCACAGGGAGAAAGCCGGAACCGTACACGAGGGGCATCCTTGGATTGACCTCGGCAATCACCAACGACGCGGCCTCGACTGCTGCGAGAACGACGTCGACCGAGACGCCGAGGTTCACGTAGCCAAATGCGTCGGGCGGAGTCACCTGGATCAGTGCAACGTCTACAGGTATTCGCCTCTTTCGAATCAGGTCCGGAATCTGGGAATGGAATACCGGTGTGTAGTCGGCGCGGCCGGCGTGTACGGCCTCACGAACATTGGCTCCGATGAAGAACGCGTTGTGCCGAAAGATATCGTGATAGCGTTCCTCCACATACGGGGCGGGGCCGAGCGTCAGCAAATGGACGATGGTGTTACTGGAGAACCGGTGCGCTTGTCTGATGAGCTCTTCGATCAGGCCGTTCGGCTCGGCCGCGCCGGACCCTACGAAAAGGTGCTGACCACGGGGAATGAGCTCAACCGCCTGCTCCACCGTCATCTTTTTCGACCGGTAGCATGCCGTCCAGTCCATATCCCCTTCTTTCCCTATGCATGAGACTGATTCCGTTCGAATCACGTTCCAGCGAGGTGACACGTAAGGGGCGCCTTGTCGAAGGGATCGGGAACCAATTACCAATTGCCCAGCAGAGTGAGTCGCAAATCCGTAGGACATCAAGGCTCCATCCATCGGATTGGAGGAGCCGTGGCACGAGGACGCCAACGCACCCCGCGCGCGCTCGACGAGGGCACGCGCAAGCAGTTGACCGGCCTGTCCCAGTCGACCACGCTGCCCCGCCGCCTGGTGCTGGGGGCCAAGATGATCCTGGCCAGCGCCGAGGGCCTCAGCAACACCAAGGCCGGCCGGCGCGTCGGCGCCTCCCCGCAGGCTGTGGGCAAGTGGCGCCGCCGCTTCCTCGAGCGCGGGGTGAAAGGCTTGCAGGACGAGCTCCGCCCGGGGCGGCCGCGCACCTACGACGAGGAGCGGGTCTCGCGCGTCATCAGCCGCGCCCTGCAGGATCGTTCCCGAGGATCCACGCAGTGGAGCACGCGCACCCTCGGCCAGGCCGAGGGCCTCTCCCGAATCACCGTCAGCCGCTGGCTGCGCACGTTCGACGTCAAGCCCCACCTGACGCAGGCATTCAAGCTGTCCAACGCCCCGTCTCTTATAGAGAAAGTGCGCGACATCGTCGGACTGTACCTGCATCCGCCCGACCACGCGGTCGTGCTATGCGTAGACGAGAAATCCCAGGTGCGGGCGCTGGACCGTACGCTGAAGGCTCTGCCGATGGATCGCGGCTATGTCGAGGGCTTCACCCACAACTACATCCGTCGCAGTACGACGACCCTGTTCGCCGCCCTGCATGCAGCCACGGGGAAGGTGATCGCGCGCTGCGTCAAGCGCCCCCAGGAGTACTTGGCCTTCCTGCGTCTGATCGACAAAGAGGTGCCATCGGATCTTGCCATTCACCTGGTTGTCCACAACGACGCCACCCACAAGCACGCCAATGTGCGGTCGTGGCTTGCCCGGCGGCCGCGCTTCCACGTGCATTTCACGCCGAAGTACGCGTCTTGGCTCAATCAGGTGGCGCGGTGGTTGGGGCTGATCGGCCAGCGTCGCATCGAGCGCGGCAGCTTCATTAACGTGAGTGATCTGGTCCGTTGCATCCACGACTTAACGCGGGATTACGACAAGGAGGCAAGTCCGTTCGTGTGGATCGCGACCGCTCAATCGAGCCTCGACACGATCGAAAGATCATCCGCACGTATTTCCACCGCATGACACTAGATGAACGGCGCCTTGACCTTGTCCGTGTTCTTGAGCGGGTACTTTGGAAGCTCGCCGCCCCCGTCTGCCATGATCCGGCGCTGGGCAAGTTTGACCCTGTCTGACGCCCTTCGCGCGATCGTCTCGCTGAACGGATCGCTCGACTCCAAGTCAAACAGCCGGATGTTGTCCCAATGGACGTTAGAAAAGTACCAGTTCCTCTGATCCCTGTACCAGACGGAATTGCTGTACCGGCAGGTCAGATACTCCCGGCTTTCGAAATGACCGCCTTCGAGCAGAGGCAGGAGGTTCTTCCCCTCCAGCCCATCTTCTGGACCTGTTCCGGCCGCAGCGCAAAGCGTGGCTGGGACGTCGAGCGTGTAGACCAACTCCCGCAAGCGTTTCCCCGCGCCCAGCCGTTTGGGATGCCGCATCAGCAGGGGGATGTGCATCGTGCCCGGGTACAGGGCACCTGCCGGCTTGCCGGTCACCTTCTCGAGGTTGTCCGCAAAGTTCGTGCCGTGGTCGCTCAGGAACACGACCAAGGTGTCGTCTTCCCTTCCGGTGGCTTCGAGTGTGTCGAGCAGCCGGCCGAACCAATGATCCACCATCGTTACCAAGCCCGAATAGTGCGCTCGAATGTCCTCGAGACCTGCCTCCGGCAACGGATTCTGGTAGAGCGTGCTGTAAGGAACCGTTAGGCGGGTCCTGCCGGTGTAATCGGGGTTTCGATACAGGTTGTAGTACTTGCGGGGAGCCTCCCAGCTCTCGTGCGGGTGGAAAGTGTCGACGTACAGGTAGAACGGGCTGGTGCCCTGGTTCTCCTCCAGAAACTTGATGGCTGATTCGAAGGTCCGCGGCGTCGCGAAGTCCATTTCCTCGGGTTCCAATCCTCCGAGATTCGCGACATGCATGGGACCTCGCGCCGAGTCGTAGCGAGCCTTGATCACCTCTTGGTCGTAAGCTGCGGGCGATCGATAGCGGTCCTCCGCGTTGCCCCGGACGAAATCCCACTGTTGGAAACCGCGCGTGAAGTTCTGCGCCGGAACGAAATAGTGAGGTACGTCCGAAACGAATCCGCAATGGTAGCCAGCACGATCGAGGGCCTCGGCGACGGTGCCTTCGTCGGGAGACATGGGTTGCCAGCCGGCCAGGTAGACGTTGTCCCAAGGGATCGGCGTGTAGTCTCGGAAAGGAAAGGCCCGCCGCCCGGAATGCAGTGTCCTGCGAGTAGGAATTGTGGGCAGGGCCTCCGGATAGGCCTGCTCGAAGACTGCAGATTCCTTGGCGAACCGGTCCAGGTTCGGCGTCTGGATCGTCGTGTTGCCGTAGGGCCCGAGGTAGGCTGTTCGCAGCGTGTCCGAAACGACGACGACTATGTTCCAAGAAACATCCTCGCCGTCCTTGGAAGTGCCAGCCGTAACCGAGGGCGCCAGCCCGGGCGCGCTTGCCATAGCTTTCAAGAGGGTCCGTCGTTGCACCGCAACTCCTTTCGCTGGGCTGGCACGTGCAGCAATCTGCGTCGAAGCGAGCCGAATCGTCGTCCCGACCGAATGCCCGGCCCAGCTGATTCTCCCTAGCAACCGTACCAGTTAGAGACCAACCTGGACTCGTGTCAGACTGCGAAGCAGGCCAGCGCGACAGACGCCGGAATGAGGATCCGGGCCCTTACGGATGCCGCTATGCGGATGGGCCCCGGCACTCGATCGATTCGAGCGATCGGTCCATGCCACCCAAACATCCCGATCGTGCCATAGGGACCCCGCTCGTCTTGAAGCGGGACGTCTCGGCCCAGCGGTAATTCGGGCCCCAAGCACCGGCGGACGGTTGACATCAGAGCCAGAAGGGCTGGTTTCCGCGCGAAGCTGGTTGCCCGAGTCGTCGGGATTCGGGTTGTCCAGGTCCGAGCAACTCATCCGGCCGGCTTGGCTTGCCTCCTGTTGGCGTTTCGACTAGTCTGATATCTAGTCTGTCCGTATTAAGGGGTAGCGCTCAATGAGCAAGGTGTGGCCAGTCCAGGATGCCAAGGCGCGTTTCAGCGAACTCCTCGAGACGAGCCTCGCCGAAGGTCCGCAGATCGTCAGCAAGCGAGGGGTGGAAGCGGCCGTACTCGTGCCGATCAGCCAGTGGCGGCAACTCGAGGAGCGAGCTCGTCCGGACCTCAAGGAATTATTGCTTGCCGCGGACGGCCGCACCGAGATTCTGACTCCGCCTCGGTCCCGGCATCGACGGCGTGGTACTCCGAGCTTTGAGTGAGCCCATGTATCTGCTGGACACCAACGTCGTATCGGAGTTGCGTCGGCCCCGTCCCCATCCAGCTGTCGTCTCTTGGACGGTAGGTGTGTCGGCTGATGACTTGTATCTGTCGGCCGTGACAGTCGGCGAGATTCAAGCAGGCATTGAAATTACGCGAGAACAGGATGTCGACAAAGCCGCAGAGCTCGAAGCGTGGTTGGGCGCGGTGATTCGTTCCTATCGGGTCCTCCCAATGGACGCAGGGGCGTTCCGGGAATGGGCTCGGCTCAAGCACCGACGATCGGAGACTCTGATCGAGGACGCCATGATTGCTGCAATCGCCGTAGTACATCGCCTTACGGTCGTGACCCGGAATACGCGGGACTTTGCTCCACTCGGCGTAGATATCCTGAATCCATTCGAGGGCGGACGCGGCGTTTTGCAATAGGTCGGCGTATTCAGCCTCATTGGAGAGTCGCCCGCCAGTGCCCGATCAGGGCTCTCCAAGCACCGCAATCTAGCCGCAGGTTGGTAGGGTCTCCGGGCGTTTCTCCTGCTTCTCCTGCACGTCCCGGCGCAGCGATCGGAGCGCTGGCCGGGGTGCGACTCTCGCGATTCGAGCATGCCACCGTTTCGGCTGAAACAGCCATCGCCGGGCCTGCCACCAATCGCGTGCGACGGGACTGGAGCACCCAGACACTTCGTGCGGTCCAAAGGATACGTAGAGGATGGCGGAGGAATCCGCCCACTGCGCAACCCCTGACGAAGGGAACGCGGCTTTTGGCGCGCTCTTGGAGATAGCTGGCGCGGACTCCCAGCCCCTCCATCAAGCGGAGGGCGGGGAACCCTGTTGCCACGCCGGACTCGACATCGGCATGCGTTTCGATGACGACTGGACCACTGATTCCCGGACCCAAATCGAGGTAAATGGCTTCGCTCAGCCGAATTGAACTCCGTTGGATTGATAGTCCGAACTCGCTGTGGCGAGTGCCGTCGAGCACGGTCTACCCACGGCATTCGCTGGGGATCTGTCACGCGGGCCAACGGCTTCCAACTCGTACTTCGAGAGCGCTGCCTAAGCCCGTTAGCTGCTTCGGTGATGTTTGGGCAATTTGCGAATAGGCTGCCACCCTGGGATGGCTCATCGCTACCGTCGGTGTTCCTGAACGTACCGGGCGACGGTCTCAACAGTGTTGAACCAGATTCCGTTCTCGGGATCCTGCAGGTACGGGACCAGTTGCTCGAGCATCTCGATGCGGGTGGTCTGCGGCCCGGAACCACCCATCTCGTGCCCCGCGAGCACCAGCCATTGCCCGGCATCTCGAGCGCTCTCAACTAGCGCCCTGACCTCCGGGAAGTCCATCCCGTCCATCGACATGCCGCTGATCTGCGCCGGGTCGAGGAATAGCGGGTCGCTGGGTGTCTCATCGAGCCAGCCTCGCCCGCTGAGGAACAGTTCTGCGATCAGGGGAACGTAGCTACGGGTCGATCGACCGCGGCCGACAAAGGTCTGCCCGCAGGGATAGGCGAAGGAAACCGGCTCGACCCCCAGCAACTCCTTGAGGCGCCGGCTCGAAGCAATCAGTTCCTGCCGCATTTCGTCCAGGGTGTAGTCCTCGAGAGCGGCATCGCGAGACCACGAGAAATTCCCGGTGCAAGGGTGACGAAGCGTATGATTACCGATTTCGTGGCCCGACGCTACCAGCTTCTTCCAGCCGTCAAGATTCCTTTCGACGTGCACTGGGACTACGTAGAACGTCGCTTTGGCTCCCAGCCGGTCGAGCACTGCCAGCCCTGTATCAACCTGTGAGGATCGCGAGTCGTCGAACGTGAGGCTCACCGCGGCGCGGCGGCCCTCCGGCCAGGCGAACCCGGGGGATGCCGCCTGTCCATGGACGCCTGACGGCAACGCCACGACAAGCCAGCTCAGTACGAGGCGGACGACGAGATGCATGAACGGATTCTCCCGGTAACGGACTCTACAGGATCCGGGTGTTCCAAAGGCGGCAGATCCCCACCCCAGCGGAGTTCCTGCGACTCGGAGGCGTTGCGCGCGCATTCCGGCCATTCGCCTGTGGCGATTTCCAAACCCTGATCCCGCTCGGACGTGCCGGACACGATGACGGCGAAGGAAAGAACCGGCTCCGGTCTGGCATTAGCTGGCACGCCCGCAATGGGTTGCCGAATCCCAGTCCAGCCGGTTGCACTGCGTGCGGCAGGAATGTCTGCCATACCAAGCGCATGACCCCTTGCCGACGGCTTGCGACTTCTGCGCTTGAGGCCGTCATTCTTGCCGGGTGATGTCACGAGGCCGGACTAGTCCTTGATCGCCGTTTCGAGCCACGGTTCTCGGGTCTCGCGCGGAGACCCCTGAAGGGCAGCTGGATTTGCTGGCCTGCCGGCCCCGCCCTTCGCCCTCTTCGCTCGGCCGGGCCCTCCGGGTCTGCGCTCGCTCGGAAGGACATCGCTGCCTACTGATGGTGCTCGAGGCATCGCGCGAAGGACGTCAGTCAGTTCAGCTGCCAAATCGGGCTTGACGTCGATCAGGCTTCGCTCCTCGCGCGGATCGCCCACGATGCGATAGAGGTACGTAGCTTTCCGAGCGGTGCCTCGCCGTGTGAATTCAACCAGCTTCCAGCCCTCCCGGAAGACGGCAAAGTTTCCTTGGCTGCCGATGATCGTATCCGGACGATCAATCTGTTCGCGGTTCTTGAGGCCGGGCCACATGTCGACACCATCGAATGCCTTCGTGTTGCGGGCCTCGACGCCGGCCGCGGACACCAGCGTCTGGAACCAGTCAAGGGCGGTGATCATCTGATCGAATTTCTCGCCCTCCGCCAGCACGCCCGGCCAGCGGATCGTCGCCGGCACACGGATTCCGCCCTCGAATGCGTTTCCCTTGCTGCCGCGGAGAGGCAGGTTGCTTGCGCCGACGTTGCGGCCGCCGCCATTGTCGCTCGCCCAAACCACGATCGTGTCGTCGGAAATGCCCTCGTCGTCCAGTGCCTCCAGGATTCGTCCGACACCGGCGTCCATTGCGCTGACCATCGCTGCGTAGGTACGCCTGAGTTCACCGTCGATTCCAGCGTAGGGCTCGATGTACTTCGCAGGAGCTTGCAACGGGGTGTGCGGAGCATTGAACGCGACATAGAGGAACATAGGTCGCGACTGGTCGCGACCCTGGATCCTTCGAACCGCCTCCGTCGCGATGAGGTCAGTCGAATACCCATCTTCTCGAAGCACGTCGCCGTCACGGTGCCAGTCAAGTCCGCCCCCCCATATGTGGGTGAAGTAGTCGACCGAGGGACCTAGGTGTCCATACGTCTGGTCGAAACCGCGACGGTATGGATGCCACGAGACTCGCTCGAGGCCCAGGTGCCACTTGCCGGCGAGAACAGTCTGGTAGCCCTCCGCTCCCAGAGTCTCCGGGAGGAGGTGCTCGTCCAGCGGCATTCCGCCTCTAGGTCCGATCGGCCCGTGAATACCAAGCCGGATCGGCGAGCGTCCGGTCAGGAACGCCGCTCGGGTCGGACTGCAGATTGGGAAGGTGTAGTAGCGATCCAGTTCGAGGCCCTGACGGACCAAGGAATCGATATGCGGAGTCCTGATCTCGCTGCCGTGATAGCCCACGTCGTTCCAGCCGAGGTCGTCCGCGAGCATGAACACGATATTCGGCTTGGCGGCCGCAAGCAGAGGCAGCGCCAGGAGGACTGCGAATCTCAAGACCATAGGAATCCCCTTCATCAGCTGCCGAGCCGGCCGCTCCAGGGTGGTCGCTTCACCGCGCGGAGCCCTCGGGCCAGCCGTCATCCGGCATGGTCGGTGTCAAGACATCTTCTCCCTCGGGCTGCGATGACGTCAACAACCATCGCGATCCTGCAGACCTGTGTCCGTGTTGGATCCGCCTGGCCTCGGCCGGCTACGGTCCGCGAACCGCCGTTGGATTGTCACGGAACACTGCCAAAGCCGCCTGCAACAGATCGGCGCGGGTGTTGTGACTTCCCTGCGGGTGAAGTGACTGCTCCGTCGATGCCAGGACTCCCTGTAGCGCTCGGTCACTTGCGAAGGCCGAAGCAGTAGACCACGGAGTCGTAGTCGACTGCGTATACTCGTCCCTCGGCTATCGCAATGCCACTGAAGTGGACCCATGTGCCCATGGAGTCGCCGCTATCGTAGAGGATCTTTCCGGTGCGCGCGTCGAGTGCATAGAGCACAGCCGGTTCGATGTTGGTGGTTTGCCGTTCCTCGACAGAGTCCCGTTGATTGGGGTTCTCGCCATTGGCGAGAACGAAGGCCACTCCGTTCGCGAGCGCCACGGGCTCCGGCACCTTGAAGTTCTGCGAGATCCATGCCGGCCGTAGCGCCGGCTTCCCACTGCCTCCGTCCGCCACGACCTCGAACGCCATCACGCTGCCGTCCGGGGCCGGGCCGTATCGAATCGGGAATTCCGGGGCCTCAGTCGATGGCTCGCCGTAAATCGGCACGTAGAGCCACCTCCGGCCGTCGTCGTCCAGCCACGTCGAAAGCCCGCCCCAGATCCCGAAGGACGTGGAGGATCGTGGGTCGTTGCCCAAGCGGATTCCCTCAAGCAGCGGGGTCTGGTGGTCCTTACCGCCAAGAGCGTCGGCGTCCAGCAGATACAGGACTCCTTCCTTCGCGCCGGACGCGAGCAGGTTGTACTCGTTCCAGCCAAACCAGACCGGGCTGGCGGCGCCGAAGTCAAGGTCCAGTCGGTACAGTTCCCAGTGGTTCTTCGGGAGGAAGTAATCGACGAGTTCCAGGTCGTCCAGCGACGCCGCGACCACCGCGTTCGAGTAGTCGCCGGCCCTGGCATCAAAGGGGCCGTCCGCCGTGGAGCCGTACACCAGGCCGTTCTCGCCTGCAATCGGTCCCCCGCGTCCCCAGATGCCGCCAGTGTTCGTGTTAGACAGCAACAACTGCCGGACGACCGGACGATGCCTGTCGCTGATGTCCATCGAATAAAAGCCCGAAAGCGCACCGCCGCACCCCTGGGCCAGCGTCGTGTGGATCTTGTTCTGTACAAGATTTAGGCTCCAGGCCTTGGCGAACGGTGTCACGAATTGCACAGGTCCGAACCGAACCTTGCCGGTGCCCATGTCCAGCCCGTACAGGGCGCCGCTTTCGTCGAGCGTGTACAGAATGCCCGTGCGTGTGTCAAACGTCGGCGTGGCGTTCACGCCATTCGGGCAGTACACGCTACCTTGCAGGGGCCCGCTGGCCGGCAGCCCGTATCGAACCGGCTCCCATTCCCACAGAAGATCGCCCGTGCCCGCGTCGATGGCGAAGACCCCGCCTTCCTTGCCTGCGACGAACACGGCGTCCCCAATGCCGCTCGGAGTCGGCACGTCGACAGCCACGATCGGAGCCGTCAACGCGCCCAGCAACGAAGCCTCGTTGTTGACCTTCGTCTTCCACTTCAGTTCGAGGTTCTTGACGTTCTCGGTGCTGAGGGTCCGCTCGCTGCGAGCCCAGCCGCTTCTCTGGGAGTCATGACCGAACGTCGGCCAGTCCCCGGCGATGGCGGATGCCGGAAGCAGGCACGCGACGACTAACCCTACCCTGCAGCCAAGGTCTTGCCCCCTGTTGATTGCCACGCTCCCTATGCTACTCGCGCCGCCGGTCGTGCACCCTCAGCAGCGGCTCGATGACCTGGGATCAAGGACTCTGCTTGCCGAGCAAACGCCTCCGGGTGATTCGGATCTCTTGGATCGGTCTTGGATGCGGCGGCAGACGGCCGAGGTGGGGCCGACCCCGGTGGAGTGTCTTGGCCGACTCTCCAACGGCCGTTGATCCTTTACTCAGGCATTCCTGGCGAGTCCCGCCATCTCCCTCAGGCGGATCGCCTCGACGTCATGCGCCAGCGAATACCGTTCCTGCTTGGCGTACACCACGAACGAACGTTCCGGGCTCAGATTCTTTTGCACGGAATGGTATCCCTCGCCCAGTGCCTGCCTTGGATTCAGTGTTTGCTTGAACTTGGGACGGGACTCGGCCGAATCTGCGAAGCCTCCGAGATCATTGCCGCATGTCAAGATTTCGAATTGCGATTTGCAACAACACTTCCGCAATCCTCGTCCGGGCACTGGACTGATCGGCGATCACCGGCCGCTGGACTTCCTCGTGAGCCCCTGACGCGGCGTGCTTTTCGGAGAGCGATCGAGCCGCGCTCGGGGAGCATCCAGCGTCGAGCCTGCTCCCCCAGCGTGACATTGACACGGACCGGGCGCTCGTCACATTGAGCCCCCACGGCCGATCCTCGCCGCCGGGCGTCAGGGATCGGAACGATGCGTCCTACTCGGGGAGGACATCCGCCAGGTAAAGCGTGCGCCAGCCCTCACCGTTCGTTCGCATCAGCTTGAACGCCACGTCCATGCCGGGCTGAAGCTCTTTCTGGATGGCCCGCAAGTCTCCGATCGAGTTGACCGCTTCCCTGTTGACCGCTAGCACGACGTCTCCCGGTCGCAGTCCGACCTCTTCGGCAAAGGAGTCCGCATCGATCTTCGTGAGCATGACTCCGCCCTCCACCTCGAGGCCTAGCTGCTCGCGCCGTTCGGGACCGATTTCCTGAACCGTGATCCCGAACCGCACCGAAGCCTCCTCCACCTCGGGGTCAGTGCGCCGAGCCATCGCTTGCTCCGGAAAGAGCTTTCCGCGATCGGCGATCTTCACGTCGAGCGTTACCGTCTTGCCGTTGCGCACGACCTCGATCGGCACCGTCTTGCCCACGGCGATTCCCGAGACGACCTTGATCAACTCGTCGCCATCATCGATTTTCGTCCCGTCGACACTGATGATGATGTCCTCGCCACGCATTCCCGCGTCTTGCGCCGGGCCGCCCTTGGTCACTTCCTCCACGAACACGCCGCCGTCCGCGCCGTAGGACCGGAAGAGTGACGGGTTCTGGTTGCCGCTGAACCGCACTCCGATCGATCCGCGCGAAACCCTTCCGAACCGGATGATCTGGTTATAGGTATCAACGGCAATGTTCGAGGCGAGCGCGAAGCCTATGCCGTCGTAGCCACCCGTGCGGGAGATGATCGCAGTGTTGATGCCGATGACTTCGCCACGGATGTTCAGCAAGGGCCCGCCGCTGTTGCCAGGGTTGATCGCGGCATCCGTCTGGAGGAATTTCTTGAAGGGCCGCGAACGGGTGCCGTCGATCATCTCGCGGGACTTCGCGCTGATGATCCCGACAGTGACGGTTTCGTCATATCCGAAAGGCGAGCCAATCGCAACGGCCCAGTCGCCTACATTCGCCGCGTCCGAGTTGCCGATCCTGGCGGCTTGCATGCCTCTCTTGCCTTCGACACGGATTACTGCGAGATCCGTTTCGACATCCACGCCGATCAGCTCCGCGCCGTATTCCTCCTCGTCGTCGACGAAGCTGACCTTGATCTGGCCTGCGTCCGCAACGACGTGCTGATTGGTAATGATGTAGCCCTTCGGGTCCACTATCACTCCCGAACCCTGCCCCGGGCCGCGGCGGCGGGGTGTCTGATCAGGAACGCCTGGCCTCGGGGGCATGCCGAAGAACCGTCGGAAAAACTCTTCTTGCTCGCTGAATGGCCTTTGCTCGCTCTGGGCTTCCGGTTCACGCTCGGCCTCGATGACGATGCTCACAACGGACGGTCGAACCTTCCGGGCGAGTTCCGAAAACTGGTTCTCGACCGGGTCCGCGGGCGGCACGGCGAGCGGCGTGGCGTCGGTCACCGGCTCGTCCACATCCCGGGCGGCGTCGGCTTCGCCCGTGATCAGAGTTCCGATCAGGATGCCCGCAACGAGCGTGCCAAATACGAGTGCCAGCGGCAGCAATCCCCTGTTCTTGAGAAGGTCGTTCGGTCGTTTCATACTCGTTTAGACGCGCCTAGGGCACGAATGGTTGTCATCCTCTCCGCGCCCATTATCCTCCTGTCGAACTCAGTCGCGCAATCGGGTTCGCGCAGCTTCGGCTGCTGCTGCGCCAAGCAATGCAGGGTTCCGAGGCCCAGCGCCATGTCCACGCAGTGGATCCCGCGCACCTCCCGACCTGGAAAGCACTCCCCGAGTATGCGCATGGCCACGGGATCGCTCGGGTCGTTGAAGGTTGGAACCAGGACGCAACCGTTGGCGACGTAGAAGTTCGCGTAGCTCGCTGGGACCCGCTCCCCGTCGAAGACCACGGGCCGCGGCATGGGCAGTTCGACAATTTCGAATTGCCGCCCCTGCTCGTCCAGCGAGCGTCGGAGCCGACGCAAGTTCTCCCGAAGCGGCTCGAAATTCTCGTCCCTCGGGTTGGTCTCCACGATTGCCGCTACAGTTCTCGGTCCCACGAACCGGGCCAGCTGGTCGATGTGTCCGCTGGTGTCGTCTCCAGCGATGCCGCGATCCAGCCACACGACGTTCGCCGCCCCAAGAGCCGACCGGAGCACGTCCTCCGCCTCGTCCCTGGAGAGAACTCGATCGCGGAAGAGCCGGACCTCACCCAGCAGGCACTGCTCGGTCGTCATGATCGTTCCGTTTCCGTTGCTCTCGACCGCGCCCCCTTCCATCGCAACGACGGTCCCTGCGGACATCGGTTCCGCTACGGCAGCCCCGGCAGCTTCTGCGATGAACCGGCCTACCCGCGCATCCTGCTTCCAGTCCGGGTATTGTCCCCAGGCGTCAAAGCGCCAGCAGACCGCTCGAAGTTCGTCGCCGCGGACCGTGAAGGTCGGGCCGGAGTCTCGCAGCCACGAGCGATCCGTGGGACAGATGAAGAACTCGACCCGGCCGGAAGTCCCGCCGGCGCGTCGGACCTTCGACCGGATTCGCCGTTGCTCCGCGGTGTCGCGGGCGAGGATGCAAACCCTTTCGTGTTCCTGCAGGGCTTGGGCGAATTCCACGAAGGCCCGGCGGGCCGCATCGAGCTTGCCGGGCCAGTCACTGGCCAAGTGAGGCCACGCCAGCCATGTCGCCTCGTGCGGTTCCCACTCGGCCGGCATGCGGACACCGCCTTGCCCGCCGCGGATCACCTCAGCGATCTCCTCGTGAGCCCGTCGTAGGCGTCAATCCGGCGATCGCGAAGGAACGGCCATTCCCTTCGTGTGCGCTCGATCTGCGCGAGGTCGCACTCGGCGATCAATACCTCCTCGTCACCTCCGGCTTCGGCCACGATCCCGCCGAGCGGGTCCGCCACGAAGGACCGGCCCCAGAACTCCAGGCCTTGGTAGTCCGTCGGCCGGCTCTCCGAGCGCTCGATCGGACGCTCGATTCCGGTGCGGTTGACCGCGGCGACGAACACGCCGTTCGAGATTGCATGGGCTCTCTGCGTTACGCGCCAGGCCTCGGCCTGGCGCTCCCCGCTCATGGCCTTTTCCCGCGGATGCCAGCCGATTGCCGTCGGATAGACGAGAAAGTCGGCGCCTGCCAGGGCGGCCATGCGCGCGGCTTCCGGGAACCACTGGTCCCAGCAGACGAGACAGCTGACCCGCCCGAACTGCGTCTGGAACGCGCCGAACCCAAGATCGCCCGGAGTGAAATAGAACTTCTCGTAGTACAGCGGGTCGTCCGGAACGTGCATCTTGCGATAGCGGCCGGCCAGCCGTCCGTCGGCATCCAGCACGACGGCAGTGTTGTGGTATATCCCGGCCTCCCGTCGCTCGAACACCGACGCCACCACCGCGACCCCATGGGTCCGTGCCACTTCGCCCACGGCTTCGGTTGTCGGGCCCGGAACGGGCTCGGCTAGGTCGAAGTGATCGGTGTTCTGCTCCTGGCAGAAGTACTGTGTCCTGAACAGCTCCGGCAGGCACACAATCGAGGCGCCTCGCCGGGCTGCCTCCGCGATCCCCCGCAAGCCCTTTTGGAGATTGTCACCGGGGTCGGGTCCGCAAGCCATCTGAACCAGTCCGAGATTCATCGACGCTCTGATCCATTCTCGCTGCCACGGAACACGAGGGTTGCCGATTCTTTCCGGCTCTCCCGTGCCTCGCCGTGGTCTCGTGCCGGTCTCCCTCGCGAGCCGCACCGGTCAAGGCTGGAGGATAACCTTCGTCAGCCCTGGTTCGCCGGCGTACAGCCGGTCGAACATTTCCTGACCGCGCTCCAGCGGCACCGTGGCGCTCAGCACGGGTCCCACCCGGATGGCGCCGCGTCGCATCAAGTCGAGGCAGGCAGGGTAGTCGTTGGAAGACGCGCACGAACCGAGCACGTCGATTTCGCGCGTCACCACGCTCTGCAGCCCGAAACTGACGGTCGGCGCGATATTGCCGATCAGGACGACCCGCCCTCCCTTGCGCACGCTTTCGATCGACATCGCCACGGTGACGTCGGCTCCGACGGCCTCCATGGCGAGGTCGGCCCCAAGCCCTTCGGTCAGCTCCCTCACAGTCGCCGGGACGTCCGTGCCATTGCCGGACCGGATAGTCTCGTCCGCTCCGAGTTCCTCCGCCAGTCGCAGCCGATCGGCCGCCAGGTCGACCGCGAAGATCCGGCCGCATCCCGCGCTGCGCAGCGCTTGGATTGTCAGGAGGCCGATCATCCCCGCGCCGACGACCACCGCCGTGTCTCCCAACGACGGGTTCGCTCGCGCGACGGCGTGCACGGCAACAGAGACGGGTTCCACCATCGCAGCCTCGTCGAAGCTGACCTTGTCGGGCACGTCGAACACGATATGGTCGGGCACTGCAACGTATTCGGCAAAGGCACCGTGACGCCGGTAGTCCTCGCACGAGACGCCGAGAACGCGCCGGTCCTCGCAGAGGTTCGGCCTGCCCTCCCGGCAGAACACGCAATTCCGGCAGCAGATCATCGAGTCGAAGGTGACCCGCTGGCCGGTCCGGAAGCTGCCCACCGTGGTCCCGACGCCGGCAACCTCTCCCGATGCCTCGTGCCCCATGATCACGGGTGGAATCCGGCGTCCCGAACTGCCATCGTAGCCGTGCACATCGCTTCCGCAGATCCCGCACGAACGCACACGGACAAGCACCTCGTTGGGCGCCACCTCGGGGTTGGGGACATCCATGAGGTCCAACCTCTTGTACTCGTTGAGGACTAGCGCTTTCATCGTTGATTCGCAGGGCCGCCAGGCGCTCGCGCTGACGGCCTCGGCTTGGGGCTCCCGCTCCAGTTCCTCATGGGCGGGATCCTGCTTCAGGATAGCGCCCAGGCGATCATTCGAAGGCTGTCGCTCAGGCGGCCGTTCACTCCGAGCGCTGCGGACGGCTCGTAGCCGCAGTGCACCATGCAGTGCTCGCATCGTTCATCGTTGCCGCGCCCGTACTGCTCCCAGGGCGTCTCGGTCATCAGATCCGCAAAGCGCTCCCAATGCGCGTCCGTGATCAGGTAGCACGGCCCCTTCCAGCCCCTTGTGTTGAACGTCGGGTTGCCCCAGGCCGTGCAGGGCATTTCGCGGTTGCCCTTGAGGAACTCCGCGTACGCCGGGGTCGTATTCAGGCGGAAGCGCTGGAACAGCCGGTCCACGCTCCGGAATTTTTCATGGATTTCCTGGCGCGTCAGGAAGATCTCCCGGCTGCCTACTGCCGAGTACCCGTAGGCCGGGGAGAGCATGTGCCCGTCCACGCCGAACTGCTGGAGGTACTCGAACAGCGCCTCCACTTCCTTCATGTCGGTTTCACGGTAGACCGTTGTATTCGTGCAGACCATGTGTCCGGCCGCCTTGGCGGCCCGGATGCCTTCGATGGCCTCGTCGAAGACTCCCGCGCGCTCAACCGCGCGGTCGTGCGTCTCGCGCAGCCCGTCCACGTGGATGTTGAAGAAGAACTGCTCGTGCGGGCGAAATTCGTGCAGCCTCGCCGGCAGGAACATGCCGTTCGTGCAGAGATACGTGTGACGCTTCCGCTGCAAGGCTCCCGCGACCAGTTCGCCAATGGGCTTGTACATCAAGGGCTCCCCGCCACAAATCGACACGACCGGAGCCCCGCATTCTTCGATCGCGCCCAGGCAGTCTTCCACGGTCAGCCGATCTGTGATCGAGTTCTCGTACTCGCGAATGCGCCCGCACCCGGTGCAGGTTAGGTTGCAGGCATGCAGGGGCTCGAGCATCAGCACCAGCGGGAATCGCTTCCGCAACAGCGGATGCCGCCGGCCGGTCGGCTTCGAGGCTGGCTCTTCGCGCAGGATCGGAAACGGGTTGTTACGAGCCGTCGGATCCTGCTGCCAGTCCGGACGGGGAAACACCCGGTTACGAACCATCCAGGCGCCCATGCGCGCCATCGTGGATAGCGGTAGCCTCATCGATAGATCGACCGCTGCTCGCGAACGAACTCTTCCAGCGCCATGACAGGGAAGTACTGCGGGTACATATGGTAGCGGAGATAGAAGACCCCTGGGAATCCAGTGCCCGTGAAGGCACCCTCGCGCCAGGTGCCTTCCGGTGTTTGCCGGTCAAGCAGGTAGCGAACCCCTCTCTTGACAGAACCGCTCTCGGAGTCCCCCGTCGCGAAGAGGCCCAGCAGCGCCCATGCGGTCTGCGACGGCGTCGACTCCCCGATCGCCCGGAGGCGCGGGTCGTCGTAGCTCGAAGGGGACTCGCCCCAGCCTCCGTCCGGGTTCTGGTACGACCTGATCCATTCCCCGGCGCGAAGCATCTCGAGCTGCGTCGACCCAATGCCCGAAGCCCGAAGCCCGCGCACCGCAAAGCATGTGCCGTACAAGTAGTTGACGCCCCAGCGGCCGTACCAGCAGCCGTCCTCCTTCTGCGTGCGCAACAGGTAGTCTCTCCCTCGCCGAATGGCCTCTTGGTACCGCCGCGGCGCCCGGCGGCTCAAGGCTTCGACCACACGGCCAGTGATGTCCGGGCAGGTCGGGTCGAGCATGGCGTTGTGATCGGAGAACGGCAGCTGCGTCAGGACGGTTTTAGTGTTGTCGACATCGAAGGCCGCCCATCCTCCGTCCGACGACTGCATCGAGGCGAGCCACTCCAGGGCCCGCCTCTCGGATTCGCGTTGCGCGGCCCTATCGGCGCCCCGCGCGTGTTCGAGCGCGAGCAGCACTTCCGCCGTGTCGTCCGTGTCCGGGTAGTGCGCGTTGGAATACTCGAAGAACCATCCGCCTGGCGTTGCATGCGGCTGGCGGACTGCCCAGTCGCCGTGCGAGCGGGCCTGTTTCGACAGGAGCCAGTCCGCGGCACGGCCCAGCGCCCATTTCGTGGCCGCGTCCGGTTCCTGCTGGGCTGTGCCGATCGTGTAAACGGTCTGGGCAGTGTCCCAAACCGGCGAGTGGCATGGCTGCAAGCGAAATCCCCGCTCGTCGTCCACGGCGAGGTTCTCGAAATGCTCGAGCTCCCTTTTCAGCGGCTGGTCTCCGAGGCCGTAGCCGAGTTCCGTCAGCGCCATGATCGAGTTCATCATGGCCGGAAAGATCGCTGCCAACCCGTCGGACTGCTCTAGCCGGAAAAACATCCAGTCTCGGGCTGCCGCAACTGCCTTTTGGCGGTCCGGGCCGCCGTCGGCCGAGTCCAGCAGCTTGATCCCCCTGTCCAGCAGCAGGAAAAAGCGCTGCGTGGCCGAGCGCTCCGACGGGGCAGTCTCGCGACCGGAGAAGATCTCCGCGACCGAGACTCCCGCAGGCACTTCACGGCGGGGTTTGGTGGCACTCAGGATTGAGAGCGGAGCGAGCATCGCTCGGCTCCAAGACGACACGGAGTAGACGCTGACGGGGTGATCCTCCGGGAGCAAGAAGACTTCCGGCGGGATCGACGGCACCTTCGACTGGGGGAGCAGACCGAAGTAGCTGAGGTACAGCTTCGTGTAGCTGTTCGATCCCTCGATGCCGCCTAGGGCGCGAATCCGGGCCGCCGCGCGCCGCATTCGATCGTCGCCCGCAGCCAGGCCACCGATCAAGAGGCTCCAATACGCCTTGACCGACGCACTGACGTTGGAAGGACCGCCGGGATACAGGTTCCAGCCGCCGTCGGCTTGCTGCAGATCGAGGATGCGGCGGCAGGCCCGGCGCACGTTTCTGCGCGAGGGGGGATTCCACGAGCCGTCGCCGTCCGGCTGGTGCAGCCACAGCTGGAGCAGGACGTAGTCCGACTCCAGAGACGAGTCTCCCTCGATCTCCCCGACCCAATAGCCTTGCGAAGTCTGGCGGTTCAGCAGGTACTGGCAGGCCCGTTCCACCGCCGCGGTTGCGCTCGCCGCCAGCGCGCCGCCCGAGAGCAGGGCCCGGGATCTGTCGAAGCTCCCGGCTATGACGGGGTTCATGGGAGCGAGGCGATCCGCGCAAGAAAGGGCGCTGCCCGCAATTCCTGCGGCACCGGGAACTGCGCGTTCCCGGCAATCGTCCCGACTTCCCGGAGTCTCGTGAAACCCGCCTCTTGGAGATGCCTGGCCTCGGCTTGGAGCGCCCCCTCCGGTGCAGGCGCTCCGGCGGCGGACACTGCCACGCGCGCGCTACGAAGGAACTCTTGGCGGCCGCAAGCTGGTGGACCCAGGGCTTCCAGGGCGGCCTCGACCCTGTAGGTCGCGCGGATGACCCCGGCGCAGAATCCACGCGGCTTCGAAAGGGAGACTAGTTTCGTGGTTCCGGGGGGCAAGGCTATTCCCGTCGGAATTGCAAGTATAGCCCACCGGGTCTGCGTTGCCGCCCTGCTAATTGCCCGAATCCAACCCGCCAAGAGGGCAAGTGCGACCCGAATGCGAGCGTTCCTTTGGTGCGTTCGCCGAGCCTGCTGCCGGCATATCGTTGTTCGAATGGCCGGCGCGGCAATCGCGGGACCTCAACTAGCACGAAACGCTGACGATTCCGGGAGGTTCTCCGCTAGAATGGCGGACGACGCGTCTGCCAAGCGAGCGTGCTCACGCTTCCAATGCGGTGCAGGATCCATTGCCGAGTAACCGGGCTGATTGCGGCCTCTGGGCTTGGCCTTGTTCTGTGCGCGTCTCCGGCGCACGCGGCTCCTTTCGTTTCCGACCCCTTCACGTCAGAGCAGCGGGGTTATTGGGCTTTCCAGCCGGTTGAGCGCCCCCAGGAACCTTTGGCTGAAATTGAAGGGTGGGGCCGGAATCCCATCGACACGTTTGTGCTGAGGGCCCTCCGCTCCAAGGGAATCGCGCCTGCCCCCGAGGCCGACAGGGTCACTCTAATCCGACGTGCTTCGTTCGCGTTGTCAGGGTTGCCGCCCACCCCGGACGAGGTGCGAGAGTTCCTGGCGGACCAGGCCCCCGGGGCCTACGAGCGCCTCGTTGAGCGCCTCCTCGCCTCTCCGCGCTATGGCGAGCGGTGGGGCCGGCACTGGCTTGACCTGGCCCGGTTCGCGGAGAGCGCGGGGTTCGAGCAAGACGTCACGCGGCCGAATGCCTGGAGGTATCGCGACTACGTGATCGGGGCATTCAATGCGGACAAGCCCTACGACCGTTTCGTCCAGGAGCAGATTGCCGGCGACGAGCTCTGGCCGGACCGTTTTGAGGCGAGAATCGCGACCGCGTTCAACCGCCACTACGCCGAGGAGGGCAACCAAAAGGACCTGCTGCTGGCCCGGCAGGAAACGCTCCACGACATCACGACGGTCGTGGGGGCGACCTTCCTTGGGCTCACTTACGGCTGCGCCCAGTGCCACGATCACAAGTTCGACCCGATTACCCAGAGGGACTACTACCGGCTCCAGGCGTTCTTTGCGAACGCCAACCATGACGACCGCTTCCCGGTCGTGCCTGCCGACGAACTTCGTGAATACGAGCGCAAGCTAGCGATTTGGGAGGAGAAGACCGCTGCAATCTGGCAGGAGATGTCCGGCCTGCTGATGCCGCACCGGAACTACACGCCGGAGCAGCTTCTTGGCCGGTATCCCGATTTCGTGATCGAGGCCATCAAGGCGTCTGAAACGGATCGCACACCGATTCAGACCTGGATGGCGAGCCTGCTCGCTACGAAGGACTGCGGAACTTGCCCCCTGAAACCGAAACCATACCTGGACCCGACTTTTCGAAACGTCGTCAGGAAGCTAGAAGGCGAGGACAAGGCCCGCTTCGAGGAACTCGACGCGCAACTCGCGAATCTCGCCCATTTCAAGCCGACCGACATTGAACGCGGTAGCGGCATCGTCGACGTCAATGACGACCCTCCGCCAACCCATGTCTTGTCGAACGGGCACTACACACAGCCTCTCGAACAGGTCGAGCCCGGATTCCTCTCGATCCTGGATCCGGGACCGGCCGTCATCGTCGCGCCGGAAGGCGGACGTTCCACAGGGCGCCGGTCGGCGCTGGCGAAGTGGCTAACGGACCCCGCGAATCCGCTGCCGGCCCGGGTCATGGTCAATCGCATCTGGCAGCACCACTACGGCCGGGGCATTGTGGCGACGCCGAGCGACTTCGGCATGATGGGCGAGCGTCCGACCCACCCCGAATTGCTGGACTGGCTTGCCGACGAGTTCGTCAGAGGCGGCTGGAGCGTGAAGCACATTCATCGGCTGATCATGCTCTCCAGCACGTATCGCCAGGCCTCAGGTCTGACGGAGGGGCCCTCCCCTCTCACTCGACGTCGGGCTGACAGCTCCGGTCCTTTCGCGCTGGCTAGTCGGACCGACCCTTTCAACAAGCTCTTCTGGCGGTTCCCGCCGCGGCGCCACGAAGGGGAGGTCCTGAGGGATTCCGCGCTCTCGGTGGCCGGACTGCTGAACACCCGCCTTGGAGGTCCCGGCGCGTTTCCTCCCCTGCCCGAAGGAATGCCGAAGCCGTTCGGGGGCTGGAACACCGAGGAAAAGCCCTCCGACCACCGTCGTCGCAGCGTCTACGTCTTCGTCCGCAGGAATACGCCCTATCCGATGCTGGACGCGTTTGACTTTCCCGACACCCACGAGTCCTGCTCGATGCGCAATCGAACGACCACCGCGCCGCAGGCACTGTCTCTTCTCAACGGCGAGGAGCCGGCGCAATGGGCGCGAGCGTTCGCTGGCCGGGTGCTTGAGGCAGCGGGTGCCGAACCGTCGAAACAGGTCGAAGCGGCCTACCGGCTAGCCTATTCGCGCGCTCCAAGCCCTGCCGAGAAAGACACCGCGGTCACATTCTTTGATCGTCAGGCACAGATCATTGCAGCTCAGCTGGAGCAGGGACAGGACGCCTCCGTTCCTGACCGCGTACCTTCGGGGATCTCGGTTGCGCAGGCGGCCTCCTTGGTCGACTACTGCCTGATGCTGCTGAATTCGAACGAATTCGCTTTCCAGTTTTAGAGACATGGCCTTGAAGAATCCAGGATCCGCCCAGGCGCATCGAGTGCCTTCGTCCCGCCGCGAGTTCCTCGCCCGTTCCGGAAGCGGACTGGGAAGCCTTGCTCTCGCGCACCTGCTACAGGGTTCAGGGGTCCTGCCGCGGGCGTCCGCAGCCCGTGGCAGCTACCTCGCCGCGAAGGAGCCGCACCATGAGCCGAGGGCCAAGTCGGTTATCTGGTTGTTTATGGAAGGCGGCCCGAGCCACATCGATCTCTTCGACCCCAAGCCGGAACTCGAGAAGCTCGCCGGCCAGCTGACACCTCCGTCCTTCAATCTCCCCGTCACCAGCGCGACCGGATCCCACCGGATGCCGATCGTCGCGTCGAACAGGGAGTGGCAGCAGCACGGCCAGAGCGGGCTGTGGGTCTCGAACTGGTTTCCCCACATCGCCGGTCACGTCGACGATCTGGCGATCGTCCGTTCCTGCTGGGCAGACGGACTGAACCATGTCGGCGCGAACCGACAGATGAATACCGGGTCGATTCTCGCGGGAAGACCGTCGCTGGGCGCGTGGACCAGCTACGGCCTCGGCACGCACAACGAGGAGTTGCCCGCGTTCGTGGTCCTCACCGATCACAAGGTTGTGCGGGGCGGCCCGACAAACTGGGGCGCCGGGTTCCTGCCCGCCAGCTACCAAGGCACGCACTTCCGGAACGAAGGCCCGCCGATCCTCGACCTGAAGCCGCCCTCACACGTGACCGACGGCCAGCAAAGAAGCCGCCTGGACCTGCTCCACGCGCTGAATCGACACCATGCTGACCATCTGCCAGCCGACGACGAGCTCGAGGCCAGGATCGAATCCTACGAGCTCGCCTACCGAATGCAGGCAGCGGCCCCGTCCGCCGTCGATCTGGGCAATGAGTCCGAAGCCACCAAGCGCCTCTACGGGTTGCACGAGAAGGAAACGGCGAAATTCGGTGCAAACTGTCTGCTGGCCCGCCGGCTTGTGGAACGCGGCGTGCGGTTCGTCGAGGTCTATTGCGGCAGCGGCAGCGGCTGGGACGGCCATTCTCGGCTGGAGGAAAACCACACCAAGTGGTGCCAGGTCTCCGACATGCCGATCAGCGGCCTGCTCACGGACCTGAAGTCGAGGGGCCTGCTTGAAGAGACCCTGGTGGTTTGGGGCGGCGAGTTTGGACGGACCCCGTTCAGCGACTCCAACTCACTGGGCGTCGCGCCGGAGCACTACGGGCGTGACCACAACCCGTGGGGGTTCACGATCTGGCTCGCCGGGGCCGGGATCCAAGGAGGACGCACCATCGGCTCTACGGACGAGATCGGATTCAGGGCCGCGGACAACCCGTGCCACGTACACGACATCCACGCCACGATGCTTCACCTGCTCGGCTTGAACCATCTGGACCTGACGTACCTGCACAACGGTCGGTCCGAGCGTCCCACGATCAACGGCGGGAATCTGATCGACGAATTGCTCGTCTGAGCGCGCGGGGTCGTCTGATCCCGGTCCGTACGAATCCGGCCCCATCTATTCGCTACCATGTTTGGTCGGTCCATCGACTTGGCCGGCATTGGTCCACAGGGGCGATTCGAATGGTCAGTTTCGAATTCTTCGTCCAGGAGGGCTGCGTGCCTGAGGAACTCAAGCCTCGCATCGCCTCCGAGGTTGAGCGGATTTGCCGCGAAGTGCTCGGCCCCGAAGCGGGCGAGGTGACCATGGAATGGACCGTCGTCGCAAAGGGCTACGGTTTCCGGGGCGGCAAGCCCTCAACGACCTCTTTGGTGCGTGGCCGGATTCCCGACGGTTGCGACAAGGGGACGCGCGCGCGGTTCCTTCGAGCGACTGCGGATGCTTGGCGCGGGATCACCGGCTGCGATGAAGACGAAGTGATCGTTTCCGCGCGCGATTGGAGCTGGGCAGGCTGATTGCCGACCCGCTGAAGGAGCTGGAGCTATGCCGTTTTATCGTTGCCTGATCCCCGAGGGCTCTCTTACCTACGACCAGCGCGAGCGTATCGCCGTGGCGTTCACCGATGTCCATTGCTCGAACTCGACCGCTCCGAGGAGTTTCGTGCAGGTTGCGTTTCTCGAGACGGACGGGACCGGCCAGGTGCGCGACTCCCATGGCCAGGGCATGATGCGTTACAGCACGCCCTACTTCGTGGCGGGCGGCAATCGGGCAGGGAGGGGGCCGGAGGTAAAGCGGCGGATCCTCGAGGGACTGATCGACCGGTTCTCGGAAATCGCCGAAGTTCCCCGCGATCTGGTTTCCGCGCAGATCAGCGAGGCTCCCGCCTCGTGGACCATGGAGGCTGGCAGGATCCTTCCTGAACCGGGCGATGAGTCGGAGTGGGTCGATCAGAGCGTCGCGCCGGGGTGATCGCAGGACTGCGGCTCCTTCCAAGGCGGGCCTGGCTCGAACCATTCGACTGGGAGAGCTGATCAGCTTCAGGGGGCGTGGCAATGCGCCGTGTCGGACGGATCGCTCAGTGCAGGATTCGACCTCCGGAGCCTAGCCGCAGGCGTCTGCTGCCCCAGCTCACCGTGTTCCCGAAATAGCTGCAGATCCAGATCGCGAACGCCGCGAGATCGGCAGCGGGCAGCAGGCACAGGTTCCGCAGGGGCCGCCTGCTCTTGACGAGGGCTCCGGACATGGCGCCGGCAGCTAGCCTCAACGCCGCTCCCGCCGTCGCGAGCGGCCACAGCGTAGAGGGCTGGGCGAGTAACGCCGCGCAGCACCACACCGTAGCGAATGTCACAACCAGTCCGGCATGTCCAGCCGGTCTCTGTTTTCGTATGGTGCGCGCCCAGCGCAGTTGGCGCTCCCAGACCTTTGCCGGTCCATCGTTGCGGTGCGCTTGGGTGGAGACTGCTATCGACGATATGTCGACAGTCAGGCCCTCCGACGCGACCATGGCCCCGAGCACGTAGTCGTCGCCGACGAATCCCCGGAGGCGTTGGAAGCCTCCGAGCCTCGCCAGCGTCTCGCGGCGAAACGCCAGGGTCGAGCCTAGCGCGAATCGCATTCCCTGGAGCGATCGCGCGACCAGAACCTGGGCCGGGAATTCGGTGTCGATGCGGACCGCCTCCAGCCGGGACGCCAGGCCGGCTCCGGCCTCGCCCCGGTACAGGCAAGTTACAAGGCCTGTGCCGGGCAGGTCCAGGTCCGCGCACACGGTCCGCAAGTAGTGCGAAGGTACTCCGATATCGGCATCGGTCACGACCCATACCGGCTTCTCCGCCCGTTCGGCCAGCCGCGCCAGGACCTCCGCCTTGCCGTTGCATCCGGGACTCCCGTCCGGGCATTCCACAATCTCGATCCGCAGGGCGGGGAACTCGTCTCGGACCGTGCAGGCCGCTTCGGCCGCAACGCTGTCATCCGGTGCGATCCCGACGAGAATCTCGAAGTCCGGGTAGTCCTGCGCCGCGTGGGAGCGCAACAGGTCCGCGAACTCCGGCCCCGCATCCGCGGCGGGCTTGAGGACCGAGATCCCGGTTTGCGGTTCGCTCGTGCCGGCGCCCGGCGACGGCCGGCGGCGGAATCCGGCCATTGCCGCCAGCGCGGCTGCGTAGTAGGCGCACGAGACGGCGACCAGAGTCCCGAGGACGAGAGCCAGGACCACGGCGAATCAGGACACTCGCTGCGCGTCCCGCTGCGCGATGAGGCAGAGTTCCGCCGCCTTGAAGGCGTGCTCCTGCGTCATTGCCGTCTCCGTCCGCTCGAGGCAGTCCAGGATCAGCTGCCCGAAGTACGGAAAGCCCACCGTGTCCCGTGTCCGAATGTGACGCTCTCCCTTGCCGTCAACCAGATAGAGCTGATCCGACTCGCTCTCGCGGCCCACATCGAGGTATTTCCGGAGCTCGATATAGCCCTTGGTTCCCAGAATGAAGGTCCGTCCGTCGCCCCAAGCGCTCAGTCCATCTGGCGTGAACCAGTCCACCCGAAAGTAATTGGTCGCGCCGTTGTCGGCCACCAGCGAGGCATCGCCGAAGTCCTCGAGTTCCGGGTACTCCGGGTTGTTGTAGTTGGCGACTCGGCTGGACGTGACGGTTGCATCGGTCGCCCCTGCGAAATGCAGGAACTGCTCGATCTGATGGCTTCCGATATCGCACAGAATCCCGCCGTATTGATCGAAGTCGAAGAACCAGGCCGGCCGCGAAGGCGCATTCAGCCTGTGGGGTCCCATCCCGATGACCTGCAGCACCCGTCCGATCGCGCCCTCCTGGATCAGGTTGCCCGCGTAAATCGAGCACTCGGTGTGCAGCCGCTCGCTGTAGTAGACGGCATACTTCCTGCCCGTTGCAGCCGCGCGCTCCCTTGCATCGGTCACCTGCTGCAGCGTGGTCATCGGCGCTTTGTCGGTGAAGTAGTCCTTTCCGTGCGACATGACCTCGCAGCCGAGCGGGCAGCGAAGGCTGGGTACCGCCGCGGACGCCACGAGCTGCACGTCCTCGTCCTGCAGAACCTCGTCCTTGCTGCGTGCTGCCTGGGCTCCCGGGAAGGACTCCAGGAACTGTTCCACCTTGCTCCGATCAGGATCGTAAACCCATTTCAATTCCGCTCCCGCCTCGGTCAAGCCGTTGCACATGCCGTAGATATGCCCGTGGTCGAGAGCCACTGCGGCGATCCGAAAATCCCCCGGTGCCACAACAGGACGCGATCTGCCTTCGGGCGCGTAGTTCATTCCGTCCGACTTCTGCATCGAATCCGATTGTCGCAGAGGTTGAACGCACTGGAAGTGCCGCCCGGCGCGCAACGTCGCGCAGCTGTCGGCCGACCTTATACTCGGAATTGCGCACCCAATCGGCCGCGCAGTATCCGGCGGATACCGATGGAGAGCCTCAAGCCCGACGACAAGACAGGATGGATCGGCTTGGCCGCGGCGTCAGTCATGGCCTTGCTGTGGTTTGCCGCCGGCTTCTGGAAGCTGACCGATATCTCCGGCTGGCAGCTCAAGCTGACCCAGTTGCTGGTGCCGACGAGCTTGAGCCTTGTCGGCACGCTGGTGGTCGGAGTGTCGGAGGTTGCAGCGGGCGTGCTGCTGCTGCGTCCTGTGTGGCGGCGCTGGGGCGGGCTGCTGTCTTCTGTTCTCCTCGTGGGCTTCATGGTCTACATGGCGGTGAACTACGAAACCCTCCAGGGCGAGGACTGCTCCTGCTTTCCGTGGCTGGAACGAGCCGTGGGGCCTGCTTTCTTTTGGAGCGATGGGGCGATGCTTGCAGCGTCGCTGCTGGCGGTACGGTTCTCCCCCCAACCCCGGGCCCTGCGAGGCGCCGGCTTGGCAGTGCTCGCGGTGGCCGCGTTCGCAAGCGTGATGCTTGGGATCGACCGCTTGGCACCGGAGCCAGCGGTCGCCTACGAGGCATCGATCACGGCTGATGGCGAGCCTTACGACCTCGGGCAAGGCCGAGTTTTCCTGTACTTCTTCAATCCCAGCTGCATGCACTGCCTCCACGCGGGGCAAGCGATGGCCAAGCACGAGTGGGGGGTCGATTTCGTCGGCGTGCCCACGCAGGATCCCGACTGGGGCCCGGGATTCGTGGAGGACGCAGGGCTGCAGAACGTCAAGCTTTCACCGGACGTGGACACGCTCCGGGAGACGTTCATCTTCCAGGATGTCCCCTACGGCGCGTTGCTGGAGGACGGCAAGGTGATCGAGGACATCGTCTTCTGGGAGGAGCCTGAACTGGGCGAGACGCTTCGCCAGCACGGATTCGTTAAGTAGTCCCGGACACCGCGCGAATCCGACTGGCAGCGGAGACTATCATGGCGGGTTGGCGCTGCCTGCAACCATTCCCTGCAAGGTAAGCTCGGAATCTGCCGGGTTCGTCACGATGAGCGCGGTGACCCGGGTCGACATTTCGCTGCACGAGCTCGTCGCGAAAATCCTGGCGATATGCGGCAAGGATCCCGGCCGGGTTTCGGGCATCCTCCTGCGCGGTTCACTGGTCAGCGAGGACGCGCGCTACCGATGGCAGCCTCTGGAGCCCACGGATGAGGAACTGACGGCGCTCTTGGGGCGATTCCCCGATCACGATCCCGACCTGCCGTTCGAGTCGTCGCGCTGCGTTCGAATGGTATTTCGAGGCGGGAGGGGCGAATTTGAGATCACCCGCGAAATCGGGCAGCAGCGGAGGCTCTTCCGCCGCAAGGCCTTCTGGGGCGAGGCCGTGGCCTTGGTCGAGAGTCTGTCCCCGCGGTGCGATCGGTATTCCTACTCGGACGAAGCGGACGTGTTTGTCGCGGATCTCACGGCCGCGGCTCGCGAGACCCTTCGCCGCCTGGGCGCTCTGTTGCGATACACCTCCCTCGAAGCGCAGCTACGGGCGCTTCCGCCAGGCCGGGTGGCGCTCCTCGTTCCTCGCCAGCGGAGTGCAGGAAGCTAGGGGCACCGGCCGGTGCCCCGAAGTGACAGCCTGACGCTGGTTTGGATCATTGCCGGCTGAGAGGGCATGCGGTAGCATACACAGTGGAGATACCCAGCATGGCCGTGAAGCCTACCATTCAGAGAAGAACTTTCGTCAAGACCGCTGCCGCGGCCGCGCCAGTTGCCGCCTTCGCCGCCGGAAGCAGCGTGATCGGCGCGAACGACCGAATCCGTGCGGCGGTGCTGGGCGTGAACGGCCGTGGCCAGAGCCACATGTACGGCCTCGAGCCCCTCGAAAACGTCGAGGTCACCACGTTCGTCGACCCGGACATCGAGATCGCCCGCAAGCGCGCCGGTGAGTTCGAGCAAAAGCACGGCCGCAAGCCGAACGTCGTCCAAGACCTCCGCAGGGTCATCGAGGACCAGGACATCGACGTCATCACGATCGCGACACCGAATCACTGGCACACTCTCGCCGCGATCTGGGCGTGCCAGGCCGGCAAGGACGTGTACGTCGAGAAGCCGGCCACGCACACGTTTGACGAAGGCCTGAGCCTAATCGCCGCCGCCAAGAAGTACAACCGGATCGTCCAGAACGGGGTGCAGCTGCGTAGCTCGGAGGCGATCGGCGAAGCCGTGCAGAAGATGCGCGACGGAGCCATCGGCGATGTCTACATGGGACGCGCGACGATCTTCAAGTGGCGGCCGGCGCTCGAAGCCGCTCCAGATCAAGAGCCACCCCCGACGCTTGACTACGACCTCTGGGTTGGACCCGGCAAGTGGAGGCCTTATTCCAAGAGACACGTCCACTACAACTGGCACTGGACATGGGATTTCGGCAATGGCGAGATTGGCAACCAGGGCATTCACGAAACGGACATGCTGCAGTGGGGTCTGGGCGTAACGCTTCCGGACGAAGTCGTGTCGTCAGGCGGTCGCTACATCTGGGACGACCATCGCGAGACGCCCGAGATGCTGACGACGCTCATGCAGTTCAAGAAGGAGCGGAAGATGGCCGAAGTGGCCGTGCGCTTCTGGCACTCCAATCACGAGACCCGTTCCGCGAACGGCAACATTTTCTACGGCTCGGACGGCTATCTGGTCGTGTCCGGATACACGAAGTGGGAGATCTTTCGAGGCCGCAAGCCGGAGCTGGTTGACAGCGGGCAGGCTCCCACCAGGCACTACGAGAACTTCATCAAGGCCGTGCGGAGCCGCAAGACCCAGGACCAGAACGGCCCGGTCGAGACCGCTCATCACTCGGCCGCGCTTGCGCACCTTGGCAACATCGCATTTCAGCGGGGCAAGATCCTGGAGTTTGACCGCGAGGCCAACCGCTTCAGCAACGACGAGAAGGCCAATCAGATGTTGACGAAGTCCTATCGCAAGGGCTTCAGGGTTCCCACCCCGGACGACGTCTAGTCGTTTTTCCCGGGAACGGGCATCTAGTCGATATACGACGCAAGGGTGGGGCGCGCGAGCGAGTGCCCCCGGGGCCGCTCTTCTCCGGCATAGACGTTCCGGGAATCAGAGTGCGAGTGCGGCTATACGAGCCTTCCGGTTTCGAGTCTGACAGCAGCTATTGGACCAATTTATTGCTGAGTGTTTACGAGTCAATGAGTCGGCTTGCGAGTCCAACTAGACTCCTCAGTCACGCACGCCATAATCCCTGCAATTTCCGGCACGGAATTGGCGCGTATGCTCTCGGTTCGATGGGGGGAGCGGGAGCAGGGCACGCTCAGGGTTGCGGTTGCGTTGAACGGGGCGGACGCGGCGATGCTGGAGCGGGTACAGGCTGATATGCGACGGCCCGGACGCGGGGGATATCGAGCGGAAACCGCAGGACGCGGACTAGCGGTACGGACTGGCTCCCGGTGCTGTCCGGGGAGTGCCTGGGCGGTTTGTGACACTCGCTCTCGGGGGGCCCTGTGGGCTCTCGGGGCGCGATAGGAGGTTACCTGTCTGTTTGTCCGTTCGAGTGCTCCAGTGCCCCGAGAACCAAGCTGTAGACCATTCCTCGCTGTCTTTCTCTCGGATGGCGTTGCCCCTGCTCTTAGCAGCCTGTCAGTCCTTGGTTCCAAACATGACGGCAAGTGTCAAGTTGGCCAGCAAGACAGCCAAGCAAGAGGCTGCCCAAAAAACAACCAAGGATTCAAATGCAGATGCGAAGACTGCGAATACAACGACACCTACCACAAACGGAATAACAGCGCCAAGGCGAACCCGTTCCTCCAGCCTGTCCACTGCGAACATGGTGGCAAGGAATGCGACAAGACCCAAAGCCAGACACACAACCACCTTGATTACGAAAGTCAGCAGCGCGACAGAGAGGGCAGCCAGCGCCATGGCCGCGACAACCGCCAGAAACGCGTACAGGATCGACTTGGACTTAGACATGGGGCAGACGGTCTGTGTGCTCAGTGGCGCTAAGTATGCCATTGTCGCTGTCTTGGTCTCGGATGGCCTGTGCAGCCACTCGGATCGCCTCACGGACCGCGGTATTTTAGCTGACGTTGCGATTCGGCCAGACTCGCTGCAAGTAGTCAATCACTAGGTCTAGATCAGCGCTCGCCGTTGCATCGATTCCCTGGAGCGCCGGCTCACAGGGTACCAGCGCGGCCGGCCCGCGGGCGGCGGGCGAGTGGTTTGGCTCGGCCTTCGCGAACCTGCTCAGTGGCAACCCATGCAGGGAAAGTCGCGCCCGTGACAGGGCAGGCAGGATTGCTTGTCGAGGTTGATTCTTCCAGTCGAGTGCGTGTCGATGAACTCCCTCGTGTGGTCTGCCGGTCTCAGGTTGACGCCCTCGAAGTGGCATTCCTTGCAGGTGAACGGGTTGTCGATCCTCGTGTGGCAGACAATGCAATCGCCCATCTTCGGCATGTCCGTGGTCGGGTCCACTGCAAGGCTCTCCTCCAGCCCGCGGTGGCAAGACGCACAAGCGTTCCCGCTATTCAGGAATCGCCTCGCATCGCCGGGCTTGCCGTGGTAGTTCCCGTTGTCAATCGCGGCCGTGATCAGTGGCCCGGGATCGCCGAGGCCAAGGTGGAACTGGTGATCGAACCGGTAGGTGCGTTCTGGGGGATTGCGGCCCGCCAGGGGACTCGTGTCGATCTCGGGGGCTACCTGACCGTTGTGGCACGCCGAGCAGAGCCGGGTGTCCGGCAGCAGGTTGTCCGCAGCATCCTGGCTGCTGGCTGCGGCGGAGTGGCATGTCCGGCAATCGAGGCCCTGGTCCAGATGGACCCTGTGCGGAAACTGCCAGTCCTGAGCCGCCAGCGGCGAAAGGAAGAGGGCGATCGCCGCCATTCTCATGCGAGTGCCTCGCGCAGGTAGCGTCCTGTATGGGATTCGGTGCACTCTACGATGCTCTCCGGCGGGCCCTGCGTCACCACACGCCCGCCTCGATCCCCTCCTTCCGGGCCCAGATCGATGATCCAGTCCGCGCACTTGATCACGTCCAGATTGTGCTCGATCACCAGCAGAGTCGAACCGTTCTCGAGTAGACGGTCGAACGCTCGCAGGAGCTTCTTGATGTCGTCGAAGTGCAGCCCTGTAGTCGGCTCGTCGAACAGGAAGAGCGTGTCTGCTACGTTCGCCTCGCTGATATGCTGGGCGAGCTTCATCCGCTGCGCCTCGCCTCCCGAGAGTTGTGTCGCTGGCTGGCCCAAGCGAATGTAACCCAATCCTACCTCCGTCAGGACGGACAGCCGCTTTACAATTTTCGCGTTTCCCGCGAAGAAGCGGATCGCCTCGTCCACCGTCATTTCCAGCACCTCCCAGATGTTCTTGCCTTGGTAGGCAATGTCGAGAGTCTCGGAACGGTAGCGCTTTCCGTCGCAGTCCTCGCACGGAAGCTCCACGTCGGCTAGGAACTGCATGTCGACTGTCTGCTTGCCCGTGCCATTGCATGTCGCGCAGCGACCGCCCGGTACGTTGAACGAGAAATGCGACGAAAGCAAACCCCGCTGCTGCGCGCGTCTGGTCCCGGCGAACAGCACCCTGACCTCGTCGAAGACACCGATGTAAGTGGCGGGCACCGAACGCGATGTCCGGTCTGTCAGCGCTTGGTCGATCAGGACGACCTGACGCAAGTGCTCTTCGCCGGTCATTCCCGCAAATGCGGACTGGTGGAACATCCGCGGAGTAGCGGCGGGAGACTCGGTGGCACCGCGAATGCCGCGATGGACGATCTCATGCATCAACGTCGACTTGCCAGACCCCGAGACACCTGTCAGGACGGTCAGCAGCCCGATAGGTATCTCGAAGTCGATGTCCTTCAGGTTGTGCTTTGACGCGCCCTTGAACGACAGCTTTCGTGCTGTCGCGAAATCTCTTCGACTCCTGGGAAGGTCGATCGTGGCGTGGCCTGCCAGGTATCGGCCGGTCACTGAGCCATTGCTTGACCCGATCTGGTCGAGCCGGCCACTGAAGACGACTTCGCCGCCAAGTTCGCCGGCTGCTGGTCCCAGGTCCACCAAGTGGTCTGCGGCTCGCATCATTACAAGGTCGTGCTCGACCACGAAGACGGTGTTGCCGAGGTCGCGCAAGTCCTTGAGGACAGTGATGAGTCGCGTCGTGTCTCGGCTGTGGAGCCCGATCGACGGCTCGTCCAGCACGTAGCAGACGCCAACCAGTCGCGAGCCGAGCGAGCTGGCCAACTGGATGCGCTGAGCCTCGCCTCCCGAGAGCGTGGCGGCCCGACGGTCCAGTGTCAGGTATTCCAGCCCCACATCGTTTAGAAAGCGAAGCCGATTCCGGATCTCGATGAGCAGGCTGTCCGCGATTTCCGCCTCGGCTCCCTCGAATTCGAGCCCTTCGAAGAATTCCAGCGCGCTGGCGAGTGACCGGCCCAAAACCCGATCGATCGATTCACCCGCTATCCGGATATGCAGGACTTCCTGGGAGAGCCGCGCCCCGCCGCATTCGGGACAGGTCACCTGTTTGCGCCATTGCGAGAGCAATGCCGCGATATGCGGCTTCCACCTGTCATTCTCCAGGGAGTTGAGGAATCCGCGAATCCCTCCGTAGCCTTTCCGGCCTTCCTCGATGAGCTTGCGGTGCTCGGGGCGCAGTTCCCGATACGGGACGTCCACCGGGATGCCCTCCCGCAGGGCCACCTTGAGCATCCGGCGCTTGTACGCGCTGTACTTCCGCTGCCAGACCCGGATCGCCCCTTGGGCCAGGCTCAGGTCGGGCCGGCTGACGATCCGATCCATCGAATAGGCCGCGACCTCGCCGTAGCCCGAGCACGTCGGGCAAGCTCCGTGGGCCGTGTTGAAACTGAACATTTGCGGTTCGGGCTGGCGGTATTGTCGGGAGCACTCCCGGCACTCGAACCGGTTGCTGAAGCGAAGGGCCTCGTTTCCTTCGCCTGCGGGGTGAAACAGCACCTCCTTGGACTCGCCGTAGGCAATCTCGATGGCATCGGCGATGCGCTCGCGGATGTCGGAAGCGATTGCAATGCGGTCCACGACGACATGAACGACGCTCCCGAAATCAATGTCCAGCAGGGACTCGGGGGTTGAGAATTCGAAGACCTTCCCGTTCTGGTAAAGCCGGTTGTAGCCTCGGTCGCGCAATTGCGCGAGCCGGGCCTTCAGTCGCGACGGGTACTCGCTGTAGCGGCTGTCGTAGTGGTAGGTTTCCAGATCGATGTCCTCGGCGCGCGCCGGAAAGAGAACATACCAGCGCGAGCCTTGCTCGTGCGCCAGCATTTCGTCCGTGACCATGTCCACCCCGTCGACAATCACTCGCTGGCCGCAGTCCACGCAGTAGGTTCGGCCCACCCGCGCGAACAGCAGCCGCAGGAAGTCATAGATCTCGGTGACCGTCGCGACCGTCGAACGCGGGTTTCGCGTCGAGTTCTTCTGGCGAATCGCCACCGTGGGTGCTATGCCGAGCACTTCGTCGACATCCGGCCGGTCCATCCGCTCGAGGAACTGCCGGGCGTAGGAGGAGAGTGACTCGACGTAACGGCGGCGCCCTTCGGCGAAGATGATGTCGAACACTAGCGAGGACTTGCCGGACCCCGACACGCCCGTCACGACAACCAGTCGGTTGTGGGGAAGGCGCAGATCGATGTTTTTCAGATTGTGAACCCGCGCGCCGCGGATCTCGAGATATTCCTCTGGCACCGGCCGCCGGTTCGGAAGGCTTGGAAACACATGCTCGCGCGGTGGTCGCGAGAGTTCCATTATAGGGATCCCGCATTCTGGCATCCGGGTCGGTCCGCTCCTCGGGGCTGGAATCCGCAAGTCGATCGAACGGCCTGCGAGGACCGCGGAATGCGGATGCACTGCGCTCCGACCCGCATTGGAAGGGGCGGCGCCTCGATTCCGCCGGTTCGGAAAGCCGAGGCACTGCCTCGCCACTTCCCAGCCGAGCCCTGGTGCCCACTGGCCTTTCCAGCGATCCTGCGTGAACTGCCTGGTCTGGCTGCAGGGCTCGCACGAACGGGGGTTCGATCCATTCGCGCCGCGCCATAGGCCGCCCGTCCGTGCCGGAACGCCGTTGGCGAGGTGGAGCGTGGGTCGCCATGGTGTCCGCCGAAACCAATCCGGTCTCGACAGGGGCCAGCTGACACGAGATTCGAGGGGTGTATAATTAGGGCCTCACAAATGGAAAGTAATCACAAAAATTGTAAATTCAATCAAAATTGGCAACGGCGGGCAGCGGCCCGCACTCGGAGCGCGCAGTTATTCCAATTGGGAACTGGTTCCCGCACTTCCGTGAGGCATTTAGGTTTTAGTGCCCTAGCGATCGGATTGGGCGCGTATCTCGTGAAAAGGAGACCCGATCATGAACGAAGATTTCTGGAGAATCAGCGTCGGTGCCGGAGCCCGCAGAGGACTCGGCACATCCAGCGGCGACATGGAAGCCGACCTTATCGTCGGATGGTACGCCGTCGAACTGGTCGCGGGCCACACTTACGCCTTCGACCTCGAGCGACCGCTGGACGCTAGTCCGGCGAGAGAGGCCCCGATGCTCGGCATCTACAGCAGGGCAGGGGCGCTTGTCGCCGACACCAGAGGCAGGGACTTCGCAACTCGCTCCTCCCGCAAGATGACGTTCACGCCCTGGGAGACCGGCACCTACTACCTTGCTGCGAAGGGCATTGACCACGAGACCCTAGCGGTCTGGGACGCCGGGCCGAGGGCACCTTGCAATTCGCCCGCCAACGAGGGCTCCGTCCGGGCGGGTGCCACCGACCTCGACCAGCCGAAGCATTCCGGAAAGGACCTCCACGGGACCCGCAGTGCCTTACTGTATTGCCGCGTGGGGCTTGGCGAGCCGAGCGATGTCGCATCGCGTTGGCCCGCCTCCTGACCCGCCGGCAGCTCCGATTCACTCGTGCTTGGACGCACGGCACGCGAAGAATGGGGGAACTGCTGAACCCAGAGGACGCCCGAGCTGACCGGGCGCATCTCCTTCTTGCTTCCGGGTCGGTAAGGCGACTGCGTCTTCTAGAGCTGCGTCACGGCCTAGTCCCGGGTGCGTTCGGCGCTACACTGGAAGCGGCGCGGCGGCCTGGAGCGCGCAGCTGCCGGGAGGATACACACCAATGAAACAGATCCTGACGTTGATTCTGGCGGCCTTCGTTTGTGTCGCAAGCGTAGTCGCCCAGATGCCTCAGTTCAAGTCGCAGGAAGAGGTCGACGCCTTCATGAAGGTCCAGAGCGCGGCGACGGTGCAGGAGCGAGCGGCTGCGGGCGCCGACTTCATCGCGAAGTATCCGAAGAGTGAGGCGGTTTCGCTTGCAAGCTACATGACGATGCTCTCCTACCAGCAGCTGAACGATTTCGACAACATGCTCCTTTTCGGGGGCATGGTTCTGGACAGCAATCCCGCTGCGGGGATGAAGGTCGGCACGCTCATTTCGCTGGCGAACGCAATTCCCCTCCGCACCCGCGAGTTCGACCTCGACAAGGAAGAGAAGCTTGGCAAGGCCGAGGACTATGCGAAGGAAGCCATGACGCTGATTCCGACGATCACCAAGCTGGACCCCAACATATCCGACGACGAATGGCTGGCTACCAAGATGGATTTCATGTCGCAATGCCACGAGGCGATCGGTTCTGTGCACCTCAAGCGCGAGAACTTCGCTGAGGCAGAGACGTCCTTGCGGAAAGCCCTGGAAATGTCGCCGAGCCCCACGCCGTTTACGATGTACAACCTTGCCACGGTCCTGTCCAAGCTCGGGAAGAACGAAGAGGCGTCCGAGATGGCAGATCGCTGCACGGCCGCGGGAGGGGCGATGAGCGGAGACGGGACCGATCTTTGCGCCGGCCTCAAGAAGACTCTGTAAGGGATGGCGATGCGCCGCGAGAATCGCGCGGACTGGTAGAGGCGATTGGGATCGCAGGGCCGGCCGGCGGCCACAGGGATGCCAAACGACCCGCGGGAACTGTCCGAGCGCCTCGGCTATAGGTTCCAGGATGTCTCGCTGCTGGTGCTGGCACTGACCCACGGTTCCGCGACCGGCGGCGGGCAGGGATCGAACCAGCGCTTGGAATACCTTGGCGACGCGGCTCTCGGCCTTTCGGTTTGCCATGCCCTCTACAGCCGGCTCCCGGACGTGTCCCAAGGCGACCTGACCAAGCTCAAGTCGCGGTACGTGAGCAACTCGCACCTGGCTGCAGTCGCCCGGTCACTGGGGGTCGGTTCCTGCCTGCTGATGAGCGAGGCCGAAAGCGATCGTGGCGGTCGCGAGAAGGAACGCTGCCTCGCGGATGCGATGGAGGCCCTCGTTGGCGCGGTCTACCTCGACGGCGGCATGGCGGCGGTCCACCGGATCGTCCGTCGATTCGTGGTCATCGATCAACCGTTGAGTGCCGAGAGTAGCAAGGCTGCCCTCCAGGAATGGTTGCAGTCGCGAGGACGCGAGACTCCGCACTACGAGGTTGTGCTGGAGGCAGGACCGTCGCACAATCGCACGTACCGGGTCGAAGCGCGGTGCCGCACGCACGTCGGACTAGGCGAGGCCAGTCGCAAGCAGGCAGCCGAAGAGCTGGCGGCCGCCGACGTCCTCACGCAACTGGCCGATGCCGAGATCGCCGCCGCTCGGCGAGCCGGTCGCGGTTCCGTCCCGGCGTCAGAATAGGGACGAACGAGAACGTCATGAGTGCCCGGCTATTGCTCGTCTGTGCAGCCTGCTTGGCCCTCGGGGCGGAGGTGAACCGGGAAGCGTCCCTCTCCGCCGCCCGGAAGTTCCAGAGCATTGCGGACGAAAGCCTCGCCAGCGGCACATCGGTCGAACTGCTGCAGGACGAGATGAATGCGTTCCTCCAGTTCCATGCGGCTGCAATGGTCCCGGAGGGTATCGAGGATCCCGAGGTCGAGTTCCGGGAGGGCGGAGCCGTGATTCGGGCGAACGTGGACCTTGAGAAAGCGGGTGCTTCTTCGGATGCCCTGCCGCCGCTCATGCGCCTGCTGATGAGAGGCGCCCGCTCGGTCGCCCTCGATGTTGACTATGCCGCGCGCGACGGGTACGCTACCGCGCAGCTTCTCTCCATGACGGTCGAGGAAGTGGAGTTGGCCGGACCAGTTCTGGAGTGGTTTCTGGAGGCCTTCGCGCCTCCCGAGTGGCGGCCCTACCTGCTCGGGGAGAGGATCGAGCTGGGAGGCGGAGTCGGCGAGGTCCGTCTCGAGGCCGGTCGGGCCTTGATTGTCATCGAGTAGAGGGGTGATGGCCCCGCCAAGGCGGGGCCGGATGGAGGTAGCCGTGCCGATCCGCCGGATTCTCGAATACATGCGGGACCGTCGGCCCGCGATCGTCGAATTGATCCGGACCCTCGTCGAAATCGAGTCACCTACTGGTGACAAAGCTGGTGTGAACCGTGTTGCGGACGCGGTCGGCGAGGCTGCCGGAGGTTACGCGACTGTCGCTAGGTACCCGCAGGAGGACTACGGCGACCATCTGCGCCTGGAGTTCGACATCCCGTCCGCAGAGGATGGGCAGGTCCTCGGATTGGGTCATATCGACACGGTTTGGGAGGCCGGCACGTTGGAGCGCATGCCTTGGCGCGACGAGGATGGCCGGCTGTGGGGACCAGGCGTGTTCGACATGAAGGCTGGTGTGGCGTACATGCTGTTCGCCGCCCAGGCGTTGCGCGACCTCGACCTCCGGCCCAGGCGGCGGTTCGTTGTCCAGCTGAATTCCGACGAAGAAGTCGGCAGCCCCTCGTCCACGTCCCTCACAATGGCCGAGGCAGGAAGGAGCGCGGCAGTCCTGGTTGCCGAACCGAGTTCCGGGCTTGAGGGAAGGCTGAAGACTGCGCGAAAGGGCGGCGCGACTTTCCGTGTCGAGGCGCGTGGTGTCGCTGCGCACGCCGGCCTCGACTTTGCAGCTGGAGCGAGCGCGATTGTCGAACTTGCCAGCCAGATCCACCGTTTCGCCTCGTGGACCGATCTTGACCACGGATTGACGGTGAATCCTGGCTTCGCTCGAGGGGGCACGGCCTCGAACGTGGTTGCCGAGGAGGCCTCGGTCGATGTCGATGTCCGGTTCCGCACCAAGGAGCAGGCGCTGGAGATCGAGCGCCGGTTCAACCGGATCGAACCGCTCGATCCGCGTTGCTCGATCCGTGTGACCGGGGGTACCAGAAAGATGCCCCTTGAGCGGTCCGAGGACGTGGTCCGGCTGTTTCGGCTCGCGCAGTCGATTTCCGCGGAAATGGGTGTGGGCCTTGGCGAAGCGTCCGTCGGTGGCGGGTCCGATGGAAACACCACCGCGGCAATGGGGATTCCGACGCTCGACGGCCTCGGCGCCGTGGGCGAGGGTGCCCACGCGCTCCACGAGAGCATCCTGGTCGAGAGGATTGCTGATCGCGCGGCCCTGATCGCCGGGCTGGTCCTCCGGCTATAGGGCGGCTCCCAGCCACCGGATTGAAGCCCGGGCCCTGCCTCGGCTCAGCGCCGCTGGCGCCGCATGAAGGCGAGCTTGCCACTCAGTCCCGCTAGGGCCGCGAGGAATCCCAGCAAGGTGATCGGCGGCATCGAACCGGGCCACGCCGAGACATCGATCCAGCCCTCGATGCCCATCGCCAAGGTATGCCCGCAAGCAAGGGCAAGGGCCGCGTAGCCCATGTGCTGGGCTTTCAGCCAGCGTTCCATGCCGAGCGCCTCGTACATGTACGGCGCCGTGGCGATTGCCGGAAACAGCAGGCAGCCGTACGCCAGCACGCCAAAAAGAAACGTCAGCTCGCCCGTCAGATTCAGCCTCCCGGATGCCTCGTAGAACTTCTCGTAGTTTGCCGGGGATAGCAAGACCATCGACATGAGCACGTGTACGGTCAGCATGGCGAAACCTGCCAGGCCGAGGAATTTTGCTCTTGCGCGGGCGGCCTCGGAGCCTGCCGGACCGCCGAAACTTTTTCCGGCAAGATACGCCAGCGCGACGAAGATCACGCCGGCGAACGCCACCGACTTGTTAACGATGAATAGAGGAAGGTGTGTCCACTCGACACCCTTGAACACGTTGTAGCGCAAGACCGCATAGCCCAGGCAGCTGGCCCACACCGTCCCGGTCCATGTGACGCGCTCGTTCGTTGGCAGGCGGATACTGGATCCCGGGTTAGGCCGAATTCTGACTTGCATTCAGACCGTCGGGTCCTGCCGACAAACCAAAGCAATGGTAGCAGCAGGTCCGGTGGAGCCGGAACCGGAACGGGAGAAGGGTCCGTGGCGGCGTGACCAACGCTACTCGCATGGTTGTGGACGGGCCGAGCGCCTTGGCCGGCAGGAGTGCGAAGATGCCAACAGAAGCACGGCTCGATCTGCGAGAAGGCTATACGGAATCACGAATGCCAAGATCTATCTATCAGTCTGTCTGCGCCTTAGTCCTCACGGCCATCGCGCTGCCAGCGCAGCAGGGAGCGCCGGAACGGCCTCCGGATCCATTGACCCTGCAGGCAGCCGTGGAGTTCGCGGAGCGCAACTTCCCGGCCGTCCACGCTTCGGCGGCACAGGTCGCGGTTGCGAAGAGCGGAATCGACCTGGCGAAGACAGCCTACCTGCCAAGCGCAGGCATGCGCTTGGGCGTCAACCGGGCGACCCGCAACAACGTGTTCGGATTGATCTTTCCCAACAGCGTGATTCCAGGGATCTCCGGTCCGGTGCAGGAAGAGCTGTCGGCGACGAGCGTGTTCGGAAGCTCCGCCGGTGTGCTGTTCTCGTACGAGCCGTTCGATCTCGGATTGCGTCGCGCAAACGTTCGCGCCGCAGAGGCCGCTTCGACCCGCGCCGAAGCCGACCGTGCCGTGACCGAGTACGAAGTGTCCATCGCGACGATCGATGCGTACCTGCGAGCGGTTGCCGGCCAGAGCGCCGTCCGGGCTGCCGAGGCCGGCGTGGAACGAATGCGGGTCTTTCACGAGATCGTCAATGCCCTGGTCCGGAGCGAATTGCGCCCAGGTGCCGACGCCGTCCGCGCGAAGGCTGAACTGGCTCGCTCTCGATCGGACCTGATTCGAGCCGAGCAGGACGAGCAGACAGCGCTTGCCTCCCTCGCGGAATGGCTTGGCCTCGCGGGAGTCTCGGTGAGCATTGACCCTTCGAGCCTGCTGCGCGACCCGCCGGCCGCCGAGCCCGAGGTTCCGGTGGGCCAGCATCCCATCGCGGCGGCCCAGGAGGCGGAGATCGCTGCCAGGGAAGCACGCCTGGGGGCTGTCAAGAAGGAATGGCGTCCAAGATTCGAGGCACAGTCAGCTGTTTACGGTCGGGGCACGGGGGCACTCATCGACGGGACGTTCCGGGGCGGCAGCCACGGACTGTTGCCGACCCAAGGTAACTGGGCCGTGGGCTTCAACATGAACTTCGACCTGCTGGACTTCAAGAGAAACCGAGCGGTGCAGAGGATCGAAGCGCATCGGCTCGAACAGGAGCGGGCCCGCAAGGAGACGGTCACGCAGGAACTGCGGGGCGAAGTGGCGCGGGCGAGAATCGCGCTCCAGGGCGCCCGTGAAATCGCCCGGAACACTCCGCTGGAACTCCAGGCAGCGACGCAGCTCGATGAGCAGGAACAGGCTCGCTACAAGGCGGGGCTCGCGACGGTCGCGGACGTGGCGGACGCCCAGCTTCTGCTTCGCCGGGCGGAGGTCGATGACTCCCTTGCCAGGATCGGCGTCTGGCGGGCGTTGCTCGCACTGGCGGCGGCCCAAGGCGAGATGGGCGAGTTGCTTGCAGCGGCAAGCCACTAGAAGGATCAAACCATGTGGCTGATTCACGCTGCGATGCGGCGACCCATCACAATCCTGATGGTCATCCTCGGCCTGGCGTTGGCGTCCGCCCTGGCGCTCAACCGGATGAAGGCCGACATCTTCCCGGACCTCGGCACGCCGGTCATTTACGTCGCCCAGCCGTACGGCGGCATGGACCCGGCCCAGATGGAAGGCTACCTGGTGAACTACTACGAGTATCACTTCCTGTACATCCGGGGCATCGACCACGTCGAGTCGCGCTCGATCCAGGGCGCGGCGTTGATGAAGCTGCACTTCCACGACGGCACCGACATGGCGACGGCCATGGCCGAGACGGTCGCCCAGGTCAATCGCTCGCGCTCCTTCATGCCGCCGGGAACGGTGCCGCCGTTCATCATGCGCTTCGATGCCGGCAGCGTGCCCGTCGGCTATCTGGTCTTCTCCAGCGAGACCCGTAGCGTCGACGAGATCGCGGACCTGGCACTGTTTCGTGTGCGCCCGATGTTCTCCCGGCTCGAAGGCGTGTCCGCCCCGCCCCCGTTCGGTGGCAGCGCGCGCAGCCTCGTGATTCGCGTGGATCCCGACAAGTTGCGCGCCTATCGCATGTCGCCCGACGACGTAGTGCAGGCAATTGCAGAGACCAACACGATCTCGCCTTCCGGCAGCGTGCGGATCGCCGACAAGAACTACATCGCTCCGGTCAACTCGACAGTCGTGCAGGCGGCCGAGCTGAACGACGTACCGATCAAGAGCGGGCCCGGCCCGACGGTCTATCTCCGTGATGTTGGCTACGCCGAGGACGCGGCCGACATCTTGACCAGCTACGCGTTGGTCGACGGGGCGCGCGCGGTCTACATCGCCGCGACCAAGCGTGCCGACGCATCGACTCTCGATGTGGTCCAGAGGGTGAAGGAATCGCTTCCGACGTTTCGGGCGGCAATCCCCGAGGACATCAACGTCACATTTGAATTCGACCAGTCCTTCTACGTGCTGAACGCGATTCGGGCGCTCACGACGGAAGGGGTGTTGGGGGCGCTGCTCACGGGCCTGGTTGTCCTGCTGACTCTGGGCAGCCTGCGCAGCGCCATCGTGGTGGTGATGACGATTCCGATCGCGCTGCTCTCGGCCACGGTCGCGCTCTGGGCATCCGGCCAGTCGATCAACCTGATGACCCTCGGCGGGCTGACTCTCGCCATCGGCATTCTGGTGGATGAGTCGATCATCGCAATCGAGAACATTCACACCCACCTCAGTTCCGGCAAGCCGGTCGCAAAGGCCGTGCTCGAAGCGAGCCGGGAGGTCGTGGTGCCCCGGATGCTGGCCATGCTCTGTGTGGTCTCGGTTTTCGCACCCTCGTTCTTCATGACGGGCGTTGCCCGGGCGATCTTCGTGCCGCTCGCCCTGGCCGTTGCCTTCTCGATGATCTCGTCGTACTTCCTGGCCAGCACCTTCGTGCCGATCATGGAGACTTGGCTCAACCGCAAGACAAGGCATGACTCCTCCGGCTCGCGCAACTGGTTCTCGCCCATCCGCGACGGCTTCGGCGGTGTCTCGGCTCGTTTGGTTGCCGTGCGCTGGCCGGTCGTAGGGCTCTATTTCTTGGGGACGGCCGGTATTCTCCACCTTGCGGGCGGCCGGCTGGGAACGGACATCTTCCCGCGCATGGACACAAATTCGCTCCAGCTCCGCGTGCGCGGGCCGTCCGGGACCCGTGTCGAGCGGACCGAACGGATCGCGCAGCAGGTGCTGGACGCTGTGGGCGACATCGTCGGTCCCGAGAATGTGGAGAAGTCAATTGCGTTCGTCGGGGTCCAGCCTTCGAGCTTCCCGGTCAATTTGATCTTTCTGTGGACCGGAGGGCCGCACGAAGCGGTCATGCGGATCGCGCTCAGTCCCGATTCGGGCATCCCCACTGCACAGGTCGAAGAGGAGCTCCGCAATCGGTTGCCCGAGCTGGCACCCGGGACCCGGATCGCCTTCGAATCGCCCGATCTGGTCAGTCAAGTCATGAGCTTCGGCTCACCCACGCCAATCGAGATTGCCGTCGCCGGTCCGAGCCTGCCGGGCAGTGAGGCCTACGCCCGGCAGGTCGTGGAACGGCTGGGGAGGATTGACTACCTGCGCGACGTTCAGCTCGGCGAACTACTCGACTATCCGTCGGTCGAGATCAACGTGGACCGGCAGCGGGCGTCTCAGCTGGGGGTCACGGTCGAGGAGGTCGGCAGGGCGCTCGCGCCGGCCACATGGTCGAGCCGATTCACGACGCCCGTCTACTGGGCGGATCCGAAGTCCGGCATCGCCTACCAAGTGCAGGTCGAGATCCCGCAGTCGATGATCCAGTCGCTGGACGACGTCTCGCGCCTTCCCGTGAAGGACGGTTCCCTCGCGCCCACGTTGGTGGGAGACGTCGCCGACGTCACCTTCGGGCAGGCGACTGGCGAGTACCACCGCTACAACATGCAGCGAATGGTAACGGTGACCGCCAACGTGGTCGGTCGAGACCTCGGCCGTGCGGCGAGCGACATCCGCGCTGCCCTGTCCGAACTGCCGGTCCCTCGGGGGATCAGTGTCAACGTGCGCGGCCAGGTGGGCCCGATGGAACTGATGACCGACAGTCTTGAACTTGGACTGATGCTGGCGGTCATCGCCGTATTCCTCTTGCTCGCCGCTTACTTCCAATCCGTCAGAGTCGCCTTCGCCGTAATCGTGGCGATTCCGGCGGTGCTGTCCGGAGTGGTCATGGCTTTGACCGTGGCCGGCGTGACAATCAACATTCAGTCGTTCATGGGCGCGATCATGGCGGTCGGGGTTTCCGTTGCCGATTCGATTCTGCTCTGCACCTTCGCAGAGAAGTTTCGGCGGGACGGGATGTCCTCAGTCGAAGCGGCCGTCGAGGCTTCTCGCTCCCGGATGCGACCGATCGTGATGACGACTGCCGTGATGATCGCCGGCATGACCCCGCTGGCACTCGGAAGCGAGCAGACCGCACCGCTCGGAATCGCCGTCATCGGCGGCCTTGTCGCGTCGACCTTGGCAGCCCTGGTCGTGATTCCGTCGGTGTTCGCGATCGTCCAGCGCAACGCGCCGACTGCCTCGCCCTCAATCGATCCCGAGGACCCTGGCAGCCCCCACTTCCCCGGAGCCCCGGCAACGCAGCTCCCGGCCGCATAGGAGAGAACCGATCATGCGAATTCCGATCGTCGTCACAATCCTCGCAACGGCAGTGCCGACGCTCGGTGCAGACACGGGAACGGTCCGCACCGAACTGACAGAGGTTCTGCTGAAGCCGCTTGAAAGGACGATTACGATCCCTGGAGAACTCAAGCCTTACCAACGCGTGGACATCCACGCCCGAGTCACGGGATTCGTCGAATCCATCCATGTGGACCGCGGTTCCTTCGTCAAGGAAGGGCAGCTGCTGGCCGAGATGACCGCTCCGGAACTTGCAGCTCAGCGCGCCGAGGCCCAGGCGCGGATTCCCGCGGTGGTTTCACAGAGACTCGAGTCGCAGGCGAAGCTCGCTGCCGCCGAGAGCACCTACGAAAGACTTTCCGAAGCCGCCAAGACGCCCGGGGCGGTCGCCGGCAACGATATCGTGCTCGCCGAAAAGGCAGTGGACGCCGAACGTGCTCGCCTCGAGTCCATCGAGAAGACCATCTCTGCCTACGAGGCGGCTGTCCGATCCATTGAGGAAATCGAGAAGTACCTGACGGTGCACGCGCCGTTTTCAGGCGTGATTACCGAGCGCCAAGCCCATGTCGGGGCGCTCGCCGGCCCTGACGGGGTCGCGGGCATGCCGTTGTTCACGCTGGAGCAGGTTTCGCGACTGCGACTCGTCGCGGCCGTCCCCGAGGCCTACAGGCAAAGCATCTCGCGTGGCGAGCAGGTGAAGTTCACCGTTTCAGCGTTCCCCGGCGAAGTCTTCGGCGGGCTGGTCGCCAGGCCCGCATACGCGGTGGACTCGAATACACGCACGATGCCGGTCGAACTGGACTTCGCGAACTCCAAGACCAAGCTCACGCCCGGCATGTACGCCGAGGTGCAGTGGCCGATCCGGCGCTCGCAGGAGACCCTATTCGTGCCCGCGACTGCCATTCAGGCAACCACCGAGCGGATTTTCGTGGTTCGCGTTTCGAACGGAAAAGCCGAGTGGATTGATGTCCGTCGCGGCATGACCGAGGGCGAACTGGTCGAAGTTTTCGGTGATCTGGCCGAGGGCGACCGAATCGTGTTGCGTGCCACGGACGAGATCCGGCCCGGCATGGCCGTCTTGCCGAACTAGCCGGCCTGGAACCAAGAATGCACCGCGGAGGTGCTGCTGCCTCTGCGGCACGCCCGCTCCGTCGGACGGGAACTCGGCGCGTCGCGGTAGAGTGATTGGGATCTCGTCGTGCCAATTCACGATCGGTTCCGATGCAAATTCGGAAACGGCCCCGGGGCGGATCCGGTAGCAGGATTCGCGACGGGTCGTCGGTTCGCGGTGGTCGACGGATTCTAGCGGAAGAGCGGCTCGCGAGGATGACCGTCAAAGATCCCTACGCCAGGTCGCGCACGGATTGCCTCGAACCCCCGCAAGGCCTTCGCGCCACGCTTCGTCACGTCGGGCCCGGGATGATCCTGGCCGGTTCGGTCGTTGGATCCGGAGAGCTCATCGTCACGACGAAGCTCGGTGCAGTTGCCGGTTTCACGCTGCTCTGGTTTGTCATCTTCTCTTGCCTAGTGAAGGTAGTCGTGCAGACCGAGCTTGCCCGGCACACGATCGCCAGCGGCGAGACCTTCCTGCGTGTCTTCAACGCACTGCCCGGCCCTTCTGGAAATCGACCCACTTGGCTGAATCTGCCCTGGATGGCGTCCTTCACGCTGACTTGCGTGGTGGCCCTGGCCGTTTTCGTGCAATTGGACGAATCCTCGCGCGGCCCTTCGGCCGCGGCATGGCTGGCCGGAGGCGTCATTGTCATCGCGATCTCCTTGACCAGGATCCTTCGGCGCGTTCCGGTGCCCGGCGGGAAGTCAGCGGTCCAGGGGGTGTCCAGACCGAAGATGAATTGGTTCACGTGGCTCTGGCTCACCTCTTTGCTGCTCGTTTTCGTGAATTCAGGCGCGATCCTGGGAGGTACTGGCCAGGTCATCGAGATGCTGTTTCCCGGTGCACTCGGGGACGGGGGCGCGAGGTATTGGTCGATTCTCGTGGCAATACTCTGCGGGGCACTTCTCATCGGCGGGACGTACTCGCTGCTCGAGAAGCTCCTCGTCACGCTCGTTTCGACGTTCACTTTGGTCACCGTGATCTGCGCTGGCCTGCTGTACTGGAGCGATTTCGCGATTAGCTGGACCGACGTGGCTTCCGGCATGTCGCTCGCCGTGCCGGCGCAGCTGACGACGCCTCTTGTCCTGACCGCACTGGCGATGTATTCCGGAACCGGAGTGTCGTTCAGCGAGATTTGGAGCTACACCTACTGGTGTGTCGAGAAGGGATACGCACGTCATGTGGGCGAACCGGAGCCCGGACCCGAATGGCAACGCCGGGCAAAGGGCTGGATCCGCGTCATGTACACGGATGCCGGCATGACGATGGTCGTCTATACGGCGAGCACAATCTGCTTCTACTTCCTCGGTGCCGCGATCCTGCACGCGCAGCAGCTTGATCCGGACGGCCGAGAGACCCTCTCGATCCTGAGCTCGATCTACACGGACGGTCTTGGCGACTGGGCGGCTGGCCTGTTCATGATTGGCGCGTTCTTCGTGTTGATCAGCACTGTTCTGTCCGGCGTGGCGGGAAACAGCCGGGTGCTGGCGGACGCGCTGGGCGTTATCGGATTGATCGACGTGTCGGACTATTCCACGCGCATTCGATTCATCCGAATCTTCGTCGTGGTCTCGCTGACGCTCTATTGCATTGCCTACTGGCTGTTCGAGAATCCGCCCCAGATGCTGCTCGTCACAAGCAGCCTGCTGGCGGCGATACTGTATCCCGTGCTGGGGCTGGGGACTCTCTATCTCCGCCATCGAAAGATCCACAGCAGCATCGCTCCCGGCAGGTCGGTGACAACGTGGCTGTGGATTTGCGCACTGGTTCTCGCCTTTGTGTCTCCGGCAGGAATCCTGCTAGCGATTGCGATCCAAGCAGGCTGGATCGGATTCGGATGAGGCCCGCATCGGGATCGAGATCAATTTCGGAAGCCCGATACGAAAGCCCAGGCTGTCTTCGCCCGCTGCCAGGCTGCTGAACGACCCTATAGTCCGCTAACCGCTTCCACCGAACCCTGCGCGGACTGAGATGGTGGAGGAACGCGTGGTATCGGGTAGGGCCTTTGGACTGGCAGATCGCCAGTCCAGCATCCCCTGGGCAGCAGCTCGCCGACCAGTCTGCCGCATTGAAGAAACAAGGAAGCATAGGGCGCATCGGGCGCGGAGTGCCGGGGGACCTCTCCCGATGCGATCAGCGCTCCCATTACCGCCAAGGCCGAGACTGCAGGCAGCAGCGCCCGTCGGGCCTTGCGGGCTTCCTTCATGAATCCGCTTCCCGGGGGTTTCGTGCGTGACGCGAACTGTACCCCTGGCTCCATACTGTAGGAACCGTGGATCGCCGCGTCAATCTCGGTGCCGACCCGAGTGATCTGGCTGTCGTTCCGCTTGCGTGTCCACGGATTCGTGGGCACGGTTCCGACGGGCCTATCCCTCCACAGCCGAGATGAGCGCCTGGATGTATCCCGCAGTCCAGGCCCGCCCGCGGTGGCACCAATCGCCGTCCCCGATCATTCTCGGCACATGATCGGGAATGATGAACCCATGGAATCCGACCCGCTTGAGGGCGCGGATGGATTCAACAGGATTGCAATTGCCGTCTCCTAGGTAGCACTCCGTGAAGTCTTCCACGGGGCCTTGGACATCGCGGAAGTGCACGTAGAAGATCTTCCCGCGCTCGCCGAAATAGCGGATAGCGTCGGTCACGCCCTCCCCGGCTCGCATTTCCGACCAGCATCCATGGCAGAAATCAAGACCGTGCATCGGACTGTCGAAGGTCTCCATTGCCCGTCGGAAGTTTTCGAAATTGCGAAAGACCCTGCCGATGCCACCAAGCGCCGGTACCGGCGGGTCGTCGGGATGGAGCGCCAGCCGCAGGCCGACTTCCTCGCAAACCGGCAGGATCCGTTCCAGGTACCAGCAGTAGTTCTCCCAGATTTCGTCTTCGGAGTACTCCCTGTCCGCCGGTGCGCCCGCCCAGATCGAATAGCTGCCGCCATCGCCGGCACTAATCGACCTTGCGACCTCCATCCGAAACGACGTTGCCTGCGCTCCTCCTCGCACTGCGGTATCTCCCGCGGTGCGCCAGACTCCGGCCGGCATGAAGTTGTAGCCGAGGTAGGGAATGCCGGCGCGGGCGATGTTCCGGACGGTGTGGGCCATGTTGTCCAGCTGCCGCTCGCGGCCGGGCTGGCCAAGCATGATGCGGTCATAGAAGTGCCTCGGCACATTTTCGATGGCTATCAGGCGGAGATCTGCCTGCTCCGCCTGCGTGACTAGGCGGGCCAGGTCCCCGTACTCCCACCGTGATTGTCCCGGCAGAACCGGTGTATTGAGCTGGAAGTCACCGCAGCCGCACTGCTTGATGAACTGTAGCCTCGACTCCGTGATTTCTCGAAACTGCCCGAGGCCGACCCGCATTGGTAGGCTGTCGATGTCGATCATGCTGCCCTCCGCATCGTGCGCGGAACCCGTGCCCTCTGGGCCGGACTCCTCGATACGGCAGGGAGTATAGCCGTTTCAGACATAATCAGTCCGTGTTCAGAATTCTTGTAGCGGAATGCCACCAGGAGGTTTCCTCGTTCAATCCGGTTCCGAGCCGTTACGCGGATTTCATGGTCCGGCACGGTCCCGCGTTGTTCGAGCGTCATTCCGGTGCGCAAGAGGAGGTCGGCGGAGCGCTCGCAGTGTTCTCGGCAGACCCCCGTTGCGAACCGGTCCCGACCTACGGTGCAAAGTCGATCACGTCGGGCGGGACCTTGAATGGAGCCGACTTCGACCGAATCTCCGGAGAGTTCCTCGATAGCGTTCGACGAGCCTTGCCGGCGAGCGGTGCATACTTCGCGTTGCACGGCGCGATGTCGGCGGACGGGGAGTGCGATCCCGAAGGCTATCTGCTCGAGGAGTCGAGGAAAATCCTCGGAGAGCAGATCCCTATCGTGGTTTCGCTGGATCTCCACGGGGTTCTCACGAGCCGCATGCTGCGGCACAGCGACGCGATCGTGCCCTACCACACCTATCCGCACGTGGACTTCTACGAGACGGGAACCCGAGCCGCGCGGCTGCTCTTGCGAATCCTTGCGGGGGACGCTCACCCCGTGACGGCTAGGGTCAAGATCCCCGCGCTGGTCCGGGGCGACGAGCTGATTACCGAGACCGGGAGCTTCGGACGGGTCATCCGAAAGGCGAAGGACTTCGAGGGACGCCGTGACGGCTTGTCAGCCGGGGTCCTCATCGGCAATCCGTTCACCGACGTACCCGATCTGCGATCCAACACCTTGGTCGTAGCCGACGGGGACCGCGATCTAGCGGCTGGCCTCGCGCGGGATCTCGCAAACCAGATGTGGGCGCACCGGAGCGACATGCAGGCGACCCTCACCGATCTCAGGGACGCCGTAAGGCTTGCTGGCCAGACAGATGGCACGGCCGTCCTGATGGACGCTGCGGATGCGACGAGTTCGGGCGCTTCCGGCGACGGCAACGCAATTCTCCGGGAGGCCGTCGAGAGCGGGTTCCAAGGCAGTGTGCTTGCCCCGATCGTTGACCCGGGGGCGGTCAGGGATGCGTTCGACGCGGGAGTCGGTGGCACTGTTCGGACAGTCGTCGGGGGAGCGCTCGATCCCGCTCGCTTCCAACCACTGCCCATCCAGGCGAGGGTCAAGCTCCTTGCGGACGGAGATTTCCGGAGCGAGTCGTTCGGGAACCGCTGGTCGGCCGGCCCCACGGCGGTACTTGAGAGCGGTCGTCATGTGGTCGTTGCGACGAGCCGGGCGGTGAGCCTTTTCGACAGGGCGCTTTTCCTTGCCCACGGGCAGGACCCCAAGCGCTTCGATCTGGTCGTCGTAAAGTCCCCTCACTGCGAACCGTACATGTACAGCGACTGGTGCGGCCGATTGGTTAACGTGGACGGTCCGGGCGCCACGAGCGCGAACCTGTCCTCGCTTGGCCATCGGAAGTGCGCCCGGCCAGTCTTTCCACTGGACCGACATGTCGAGTTCGAGCCCGAGGTGGAGATGTTCCAGAGGGTTCGGTGATTCATGTGGCCCGGGAGTAGGATCGGCCAGCGCCCGCCTGGCCCTTGCTCGCGCAGGCTGGCGATGCAGCCCGGCTTCGCGAGTCGCAATTTCGGGTTCGGACGCAGCAAGCCATCCACGAAAACTACGGCAATGGATGGCTACGCGACCGTTCGGCCCCGAGTTGCAACCCTCTCCGAAGTCGGAGAATCCCCTAGAATCGTGCCGTCAGGGCGCATTTGGTGAGTGTCCGCAGAGACACTGAAGCTTTCTCGCTCGCCGTGATGACGCGGGACAATATGGACGAGCGGAATACGGCTGGACCTTGCAGGGATGCAGTCCCTTGCGGGTGGCGCCTGGCGTCGAGGGTACGGGCATGGTAGAGAAATGCTGGCGAATCGCAACTAGAGCGTCGCTCGTGTTGGTCGCGGCTGCCGGTTCGCTCAATGGCCAAACCATGGAACCACGTATTGCCGTCGGCGGAATTCTGCACGAATCCAATACCTTCTCGTCCGACCTCACAGACCTCGATGACTTTCGCGGGAGGTCGCTTCGTCGTGAATCCGAGATCCGGGACGAATACGCCGCTTCGCAGCACGAGATTGGCGGCTACATCGAAGGAGCCCAGATTCACGGCTTGGACCTGGTCTTCACGGTCGTCGGAAATGCAACTCCGGCTGGACCGGTTACCGATCGTGCCTTCGACACGTTGACATCCGAGCTCATCGAGCGTCTTAGGCGGGCCGGGCCGCTTGACGGGCTCCTTCTGGCGTTGCACGGAGCGATGGTCGTCGAGAGTCATCCGGACGGAGACGCGGAAGTGTTGCGTCGCTTGCGTCTAGCGCTCGGGAATGATCTGCCCATAGTCGTTACCCACGATGCCCACGCCAACGTCGCGCCCGTGGAAATCGAGCTATCGACGGCGTTGGTGCTCTACAAGGAAGTTCCTCACGTGGACCAGCGAGAGCGAGGCATGCACGCAGCGGAGATCATGGCGAAGATCGTCAACGACGGCGTCCGGCCGGCGCAGGCGATCGAAAAGCCGCCACTGCTCTACAACATCCTGTTCCATAACACCAACCGCGAACCCATGCTTCCTCTCGTCCAGGAGGCGCGGCGTCTCGAGAAGGAAAACCCCAGGATCCTAGGGGTCAGCGTCCCCGTGGGCTACCAGTATTCGGACGTTCCCCACATGGGCCCGAGTGTCGTTGTCGTCACTGACGGTGATCCCGAGCTGGCGCAGGCAGAAGCCAAGAGACTCGCTGACATGATGTGGGAGCACCGGAACGTGATGGAGTTGAACCTGCCGGACGCTGCCGAAGCTGTCGAGAAAGCGCTCGCCGAGACCAATACACCCGTTGTCCTTGTGGAAATGGGTGACAACATCGGGGGCGGGTCCGCCGGCGACAGCACCGCGGTCCTCGAGGAACTCGTCAACCAAGGCGCGCGCGGCTACGTGTCGGCTATGTTCGATCCTGACGCGGTTCAGCATGCCGTGGAGGTTGGGATCGGGGGGGATTTCGACCTAATGGTCGGAGGCAAGAGCGACGACCTACACGGGCCGCCGATTCGGATAAGGGGTGAAGTCAAGCTCATTTACGACGGTCAGTACGTAGAGACCGCGATTCGCCACGGAGGGCGCCGCTATCTCGATCAGGGCCTCACTGCCGTGATCCACGCGGAGGGTTCTACCCCTGATCTCCCGAACGTGGTGCTGCTCAACAGCAAGAGGCACACTCCCTTTAGCTTGGGCCAGCTCACCAGCGCGGGAATCGTGCCGGAGCGCCAGAAGATCCTGGTGGTGAAGGCCGCAGTTGCGTTTCGAGCTGCCTACGAGCCGATTGCCGGCACGATCATCGAGGTCGATACACCCGGGCTCACAGCCGTGAATCCGAATCGCTTCAATTACGAGCGAGTTCGGCCGGATCTATTCGGACTCCGCTAGCAATTCCGATTTCGGGCCTCTGGTCCAGGCCGCCTTCGGGCTAGTCCGAGTCTCCTTGCGGCTGCGGGCCTTGGCCGATTTCGCTCATGGTCTCGAAGACGCGGTCGACTGCCGCGATCGATTCCTCAATATCGTCGTCCGAGTGCGCCGCGGAAACATAGAAGCGTCCATCAGGGAGCAGGTAGAGCCCCTCGCCGAGGGCAAGATGCAGGAATTCATTGAGCCGTTCCCGGTCATCGCGGAACGTATCGCGATACTCCCATCGTTCGGCATCGCGTGTGAAATGGATCGCAAACGCCGCACCGAAACCCGTTACCAACAGGTCCAAGCCGCATCGCGCGGCTGATCGGCGAATTCCGTCCATGAGCCGTTCGCCCGCCCGGTTCGCTTCCTTCAGCGCTCGTCCCTCGAGCTCGGAGATCATTGCGAGGCAAGCATCGGTTGCCGCCAGCGACAGGGGGTTGCCATTGAACGTCCCCCCGAACGCCACTTCGCCTCGAGCCATTTGCTCGAGGATCTCGGCACGGCCCGCCACCGCGCTAATCGGCGTTCCCCCACCGAGCGCCTTCCCCAGTGTCGCGATATCAGGGGCCACCGCAAACGCCTGTTGGGCGCCACCCGGGGCGATGCGAAACCCAGTGATCACTTCGTCGAAGACCAGCAACGCCCCGAACCTATTGCAGGCTTCACGGACGGCCGCAAGGTAGCCATCACGTGGCATCAGGCACCCGCTGTTGCAAAGCACTGGCTCCATCACGACCGCGGCGACCTGATTCCGGTGCCTCTCCAGGAGGAGATCCAACGCCGCTACGTCGTTCCAGCGGGCAACGACGATGTTGTCAACAGAATTGGCAACCTGGCCTAGCGACCCCAGCAGCACGTTCGGGTTCTGACGCGATCCGACCTGTTCGGGTGCCGGCTTGTAGCTGAGCAGCGCCGAATCCATCCAACCGTGGTAGTGGCCCTCGAACTTCAGAACTAGCGGCCGACCCGTGTACGCGCGCGCCAGGCGGAATGCCAGCTGCAGGGCCTCGCTTCCACTGGAGGTCAGGGCCACCCTCTCCGCGCATGGGACAAGTTGTTGCACTGCCTCCCCGACTCGCGGCTCCAACTCGTGCTGAGCACCGTAGTTGTGCGGTCTCGCCGCGGCCGCTGTCAGCGCCTCGACGATCCGGGGATGCTTGTGTCCGAAGATCAGCGGACCCCACGCCAACGCGTAATCGATGTATTGGTTTCCATCGACATCGCGCAGCCGGGCACCACTCCCGTCCGCGAAATACAGCGGCTCGGGCAGCTTTGCGCGGAATGGGCTGCTAACGCCGCCGGGCAGCGTCCTGCGCGCACGTTCCAGCAGGCTTCGGGACTTGGAATAGGTGTCTGGCACGTATGGGTCTACGAGGTCGGCCGCCCGTGATCGAACTAGGACTCGCCAGTCGCTAACGTGATCAAGCGAGATGTGTACGAATCCCGCAGCAGACAGAGACGACGATGAAGCCCGCAGTCGGGACGCGATCATCGTACACCAGCCGGGACATCCTGCCGGTCGTGGATTGTAACCGCTCAAATGGCTAAACTCGACGCGGATGCCTTACCGTCACTTGGTTGCTCCCGGCGAAGCCCCGGGTTTCTATCCTCCCGGGCGCCGGAGCCAGCTTGGCTGGATCATTCTTCAACTCGCTGCCTTGGTGCTCGCCTCGCCGGTCCATGCCGAACGGCCGAACATCGTGTTCCTCTATGCCGACGATCAGGCCGAGTGGACCATAGGCGCCCGAGGGAACCGGGAGGCGAAAACGCCGAGCCTCGACCGCCTCTATAGCGAAGGTGTCGGACTGACAAACGCATTCACGACCACTCCTGTTTGCAGTCCCTCGAGAGCCGGTCTCCTGGTGAGCCGGTACGGCACCGAGATCGGCATCACCGACTACCTGAGCACCGCTCAGGAGCCCGACAACGGCCTGGATCCTGACCTGCCGACCTGGCCGAAGCTGCTTAAGGCCTCCGGGTACTCCACAGCCTTCATTGGCAAATGGCACGTCGGGAGTCAGGACAAGCACCTCCCGACGAACAACGGATACGACCAGTTCTACGGGTTCAGGAGCGGAGCGGGCATTTCCAGGAATCCCAAGGTCGAGTCCCAGGGCCAGTCTCGGGAGGTCCCCGGCTACACGCCGGACGTGCTCGCAGACGAGGCGATTCGCTTCATTCGTGCCTCCGCAGATCGTGCTCCGTTCCTGCTGAGTCTGCATTTCTGGGCACCCCACGCCAACACCTCCAACCGCACGCCTGACGGGGATCGCACGTGGCTTCCCCTGAGCGACGCCGACTGGGACCAATTCAGGAACCTCGACGTCACGCTGCCCGAACCGGACTATCCGGATCTCGATGTGCCGCGCGCGCGAAGGATGCTCGCAGAGTATCTGGGATCGGTTGCCAGCCTCGACCGCAACGTTGGCCGCGTGCTCGCCGTTCTCGACGAACTGGACATCGCAAGAGAGACGGTGGTCGTTTTCACCAGCGACCACGGCTACAACCTGGGCCACAACGGCATCTGGCACAAGGGCAACGGGCGCTGGCTGCTCACCACCAACCAAGGGAATCGATCCAATATGTATGACCACTCCATCCGCGTTCCGGCAGTCGTCCGATGGCCTGGGCGGCTGGAAGCTGGAAGGACCGTTGACCAGGTGGTCCTGAACCTCGATTGGTTTCCGACGATCTTGGCGATGGCCGACGTTGCCGTCCCTGCCAGTGCCGTGATTCGCGGAGAGAGCTTCCTGCCGCTCTTGGAGGGGCAGGCGATCCCGTGGCGAACCTCGTTCTACGGCGAGTACCGGCAGCTGCACCAGGAGCAGGTGGATCAGCGCATGTGGAGGACGCCGGAATGGAAGCTCGTACGCGATAGCCGGCCCGGCAAGGACGAGCTCTACAGCCTGACAGACGATCCCGGCGAGCACCAAAACCTCATCGCCGACCCGAGTCCGGAAACCGAGCAAGCACGGGCCCGGCTCGACCGTGCTTTGCGCGAGTGGATGGCGCGGATCGCGTCAGAGCCTTGATTGCCCTGCCGGGCTGGGAGATAATGTCTCCATGCGCGCCAAGGCTCTGTGGATGGGAGCCTTGTGGGCGGTCGTGAGCACTCCGGCTGCCGCAGAAGTCTCGTTCGCCGACGATGTTGAGCCCCTTCTGCGGCAGCATTGCGTTATCTGCCACGGAGAAGCCCTCCAGCAGAGTGGCTTGCGGCTCGACCGGCGTGAAGAAGCCATGAGGGGAGGGAACTCCGGCCCCGTCATCAATCCCGGAAACGCCTCAGCGAGCACCTTGGTCAAGCGCTTGGAGGGTCACGATGACCTTCAGCAGATGCCTCCTGGACGCCCGTTGGCGGCCGAGGAGATCGAGACGTTCCGCTCGTGGATCGCCGCAGGCGCCCAGTGGGACTCCGGCTCGGGACCCGCCGGCACCACCGGAGACTCGGGGCATTGGGCGTTCCGGCCCAATCGGCGGCCTGCGGTGCCTGAGGTTGGCGACAAGGGTTGGGTCCGCAACCCCATTGACGCGTTTGTGCTGTCGAAGCTGGAACGGTCAGGCATCGAGCCCTCGCCGGAAGCTCCTGCCCATGCCCTGGTGCGTCGCGTCTTCCTCGACTTGACTGGCCTCCCGCCCGCACCGGCAGACATTCCGGCTGCAGCAATTTACGATTCGCTGGTCGACCGCCTGCTCGAATCCGAGCATTTCGGCGAGCGATGGGCGTCCGCCTGGCTCGACCAGGTCCGTTACGCGGACTCCGACGGCTACGAGAAGGACTCGGCCCGCCCCCACGCCTGGCGATATCGCCAATGGGTGATCCAGGCGCTGAACAGCGACATGCCGTTCGACCGATTCACGCAACACCAGATCGCCGGTGACGTGCTGCCCGGATCCACGACCGAGCAGCGGGTCGCGACCGGCTTCTACCGCAACACGCTCAAGAATCGCGAGGGTGGCGTGAACGTCGAGGAATTCCGTTTCGAGGAGGTCGTGGACCGCACCAACACGGTTGCCACGGTCTGGCTGGGGCTATCGATGGAATGCGCCCGCTGCCACGATCACAAGTACGATCCGGTGACGCAGAAGGACTACTACCGGCTCTTCGCCTTTTTCAACGAACTGGACGAGGTGGACATCGACGCTCCGATGCCGGGTGAGATGGGTCCTTTCCTCGACGCAAGGCCCCAGTTCCACCGCAAGGTTGAGAGTATTTACGGGAAGTACAACGTCCGGGACTTGATGGGCCCATGGACCGAGAAGATGCTCTGGGCATCCGAAAATCCTGGCGTCGAGCATGAATGGGATACCACCTGGGACATTCTGGCCCTCTACCTTGACGACGGCCAACGGATCCTGCGCACGCCCGCAGTCCAGCGTCACTGGCGAGAAGACCTGGCGCTGACCGAGTGGTTCTTGCGGAATTACAGTCGGGTCACGGCGAAGGAAGACTATGAGGCGACCGGCTTCAAGGACGCAGTGAAGGAGGTCCACGCGCTGATGGACGGATTTCCCGATGTCAGCCGCGCCAGGGCGATCCAGACCTACGCCGGCGGCAGGCGGTCTCATGTCCACCCGGCGGGTGAGTGGGATGAACGGGCTGAGGAGGTGTTACCCGGAACTCCCGTGGCGCTGCCTCCCATAGAAGCCTCCGGTCCAGTGCCGGACCGCCTGGACCTGGCTCGCTGGTTGGTTTCGAAGGAGAACCCACTGACGGCCCGCGTCACCGTCAACCGGATCTGGCAGGAGTACTTCGGCACCGGCTTGGTTACTACTTCGGACAACTTTGGCCTGCGTGGCGAATCGCCGTCGCATCCCGATCTCCTCGACTGGCTGGCGCAGGAGTTTATCGACTCCGGCTGGAGTCTCAAGCACGTTCACCGGCTGATCGTCACATCCGCGACGTACAGGCAGGCCTCGGATTCGCGCGAGGAACTCACCGAAAGGGATCCGTCAAACCGACTGCTTGGCCGGCAGGCCCGGTTGCGTCTTCCTGCCGAGACACTTCGCGATGCGTCGCTCGCGGTGTCCGGCTTGCTGGACCCGAAGGTCGGTGGGCCAAGCGTGCGGCCCTTCCAGCCCGAGGGCGTGACGGACCTGAGTTACGGCGGCTCCGTCAAGTGGCCGGTGAGCGCTGGCAGCGATCAGTATCGCCGGGGCCTCTACATCCACTTCCAGCGGACAACCCCGTACCCGTTCCTCGCGAACTTCGACCTCCAGGAGCGGAACGTCGCCCAATGCAACAGGAGCCGCTCCAATACACCGCTGCAGGCCTTGAACCTGCTGAACGACCCCGTCTTTTTTGAGATGGCTCAGGGCTTGGCCTTCAGGGTGCTCTACGATACGCCTGGCGAGGCGTTCGACGGCCGGCTGGATCGAGCCTTCGAGATGTGTCTGGCCCGGCGCCCGAGTTCCTCCGAGCGCGAGTCCCTGCACGACTATTTCGTCCGACAGCGAGCGATGCTGGAGGAGTCCGAAGAGACGGCGAGAGCTTGGTTCCCGTTCGAGATCGCCGGGACCGGGGGGGAGCTGCCCGATCCCACTGCGCCGGCCGCATGGGTCGGAATCAGCCGCATCCTGCTGAACATGGATGAGTTCATCACTCGGGAGTAAACCGTTTTGACACGAGAAACTTACCGCTCAGTCCTCGCGCGAAGGAGCTTCCTGGATCTTTGCGCGACAGGCTTGGGAACCATTGGCCTCGCTCACTTGATGGGAATGGACGGCCTGGCTGCTGCCACCGCAGGGAGCAGAACGGCGACGGGAACTTCGCACTTCGCTCCCACGGCGAAGAATCTGATTTTCCTCTTCATGGCGGGCGCTCCGAGCCAGATGGATCTCTTCGACCCAAAGCCCGGCTTGAGGCGCTGGCATGGCGATCCCCTTCCGCCTTCGATGACGAAGGATCTCAAGCTGGCGTTCATCAAGCCGACGGCCAAGGTGCTTGCCAGCCCGCGCGAATTTTCTCGGTGCGGGCAGAGCGGGATGGAAATCAGCGACTACCTGCCGAACCTGCAGCGAGTCGCGGACGACATCTGCTTGGTTCGCTCGATGCAGACCGGTCAGGTCAATCATCACCCCGGCCAGTCGATGCTGATGAGCGGCAGCCCCTTGGTCGGAAGGCCCACGGTCGGTGCCTGGCTGACCTACGGCCTGGGCACTGAGTCCCAGAATCTTCCGGGGTTTGTTGTCTTAAGCTCTGGACGCGGTGCAAGCGGGGGATCCTCGAATTTCTCGAGCGGCTTCCTGCCCGCGACGTATGCGGGCGTGCCTCTTCGCAAGTCAGGGGATCCAATTCTGTACCTGTCCAATCCAACTGGCGTCTCCGAAGACTCCCAGCGTTTGAGCTTGGAGACCCTGCGACGCCTGAACGAGGAGAAGCTGCAACGTAGCGGAGACCCGCAAGTCGCGTCTCGGATGGCGAACTACGAACTGGCATTCCGCATGCAGTCTTCCGCTCCGGAACTTCTCGACTTCTCGGACGAATCGGAGGCCACCAAAGAAAGCTACGGCATCGGCAGGGACCCGACGAATGCCTACGGGACCAATTGCCTGATGGCCCGCCGGATGGTTGAGAGAGGCGTTCGCGTCGTAATGCTGACTCATGCCTCCTGGGACGACCACACCAATCTCGACGAGGGCCTGAAGAAGAACTGCGACATTACCGACAAGCCCGTCGCCGCCCTGCTTGAGGACCTCAAGCAAAGGGGGCTCCTGGATGAAACGCTGGTCATCTGGGGCGGGGAATTCGGACGGACTTCGCTGGGGCAGCTTAAGCACGTCGGGGACAAGGTTGGCCGCGATCATCACCCGAATGGATACTCGATGTGGCTTGCCGGGGGAGGCACCAAGGGGGGGCAGGTAGTCGGGTCGACGGACGAGCTTGCACTCAAGGTCGAGGAGAATCCGGTTCACGTCCATGACCTACAAGCAACGATCCTGCACTTGATGGGTCTGGACCACGAGCGCCTGATCTATCGGCACATGGGCCGGGACTTCAGACTGACCGATGTGTCGGGCCGGGTTGTCGACGACATCCTGGCTTGACCCGTCTAGGCACAGTGCCCGATTCCTCATCGGATACGGCTCGACCGGGTGCGGATCCTCGTCAAGCGGACAGCGAACGGAATGCCGTCAGCGCTCTCTCGCGGGCTTCCCTGTGCCCTACGATCGGCCGGATTCCAGCAGAACCCGGCTCGTAGCTCGAGGCCGTGGGCTGCCATCTGCGAAGGTAGCTGCCCGTCCGATCGAATTTCTGTCCCTGCGTGATGGGATTGAAGATTCGGAAGTATGGTGCCGCGTCAGCTCCGCAGCCGCACACCCATTGCCAGTTCGCGATGTTCTGGGCCGGATCGGCATCGACGAGCGTGTCCCAAAACCATGCCTCCCCCCATTGCCACGGCAGCAGCAAGTGCTTGGTCAGGAAGGACGCGACGCCCATTCGGACGCGGTTATGCATCCAGCCAGTCGCCCAGAGCTGGTGCATCCCCGCATCAATCCAGGGATAGCCGGTCCTGCCCCTCTGCCAGGCCCGAAGGCTGACCAGATCCGCCGACCAGGGGAAGCGCTCGAATTTGTCTTGGAAGGGCCGGTGGGCCAGATCCGGGAAATGGTAGAGCAGATTCGCAGAAAAATCCCTCCACGCCAGTTGGCGAAGGAAGGCATCGACTCCTTGGCCCGCACGGGGACCCGTGGCCTGAAGCCGCCGGGCGGCTTGCCAGGCCTGGTGTGGCGACAGTTCGCCGAAAGCAAGGTAGGGCGAGAGTGCCGAGGTCCCGTCAAGGTCGGGCCGGTCTCGATCCTCAACGTAGCCAAGGACGCTGCCTTGCAGGAATCTCGCGAGGCTGGCCTCGGCGGCACCCTCCTGGGATGGCCAGGTCTCACGCAGACCGCTCGCCCAGTCGGGCGCCATCGGCAGGAGTTCCCAGTCCGAAAGTTCGTCTGACCATGCCAAGACTCCGGGTCTCGCTTGGGGCCTCGGGACAGGGAGAGGCGCCGCAGGCTCCCCGTACGCCAGCAACGCCCTGTAGAACGGAGTGAAGACTTTCAACCATGCACCTTGCTTCGACCGTACTTTCCAGGGTTCACGCAGGTACGCTCCAGCGAAACTGGCCGAGGCGTATCCGGACGCCTGCAGTTCGTTCTCGAGGGCCGTGTCTTGAGCGATTCCCCAAGGTGTGTACCGTCGGTTCCAGTACACTCCGCTCGCCCGCTCGACCCTGGCGATGTCAACGACTTCTGTGTTCTGGTCGCCCTTTCGCAGGATCAGAGGGACCCTCAGCGCGTGCAGCTGCTGACGGAGGCGAAGGAGCGCTTGATGGAGCCACCAGCGCGCCGCCCCACCGAGAGGGCGGCCATCTGCCGAATCGTCAAGAATGTAGACCGCGAGTGTTGGTCCTGCCTCCATGGCCGCCAGCAAGGCCGCGTTGTCCGCTACGCGAAGATCGCGTCGAAAAAGGACGATCGCTGGAGGTCTCATCGGTGCTCGAACCGTGACCGTACAGGGATCATGCCCGGGACCCGTTTCCGTGACTTGCCCATTTGGCCAGCAACCTTTGTCATCGGGAGGTGCCTGTCTGACGAAGCTCGTGCCACCGCCGTTTCAGGCAGGACGGAAACTCATTGCCCCGAGATGCCTTGTGCAGGCGCCCCGCTGGAGAATTGTCCTGAGCGCAACCGAGATCCAGTTACGAGCCCTTGGTTCCAATCGCTGTCCGGTTCGGTCTTTGCGGCGTCGCTGACCTCATACGGTTCAACCGAAGTTCGCCAGTTCCCTCACCTCAGCCATCGTCTGCGAAAGCGTCACGTTCGGGTGGTATTCCAAGCCGGCGTACCCGTCAAATTTGCCAGCCTCCTGCAAGTCGTAGATTGCACGGAAGACGTTGCGGTAGTTGATCTCGCCCGTTCCGGGCTGCATCCGCCCGGGGTGATCACCGATCTGGAAGTGACCGATCAAGTCGATGTTGTCTCGAATCTGGAGAATCAGGTCGCCGTCCGAGACTTGCACGTGGTAGATGTCGAACAGGAGCTTGACATGAGGCGAATCCACGCGCCGAAGAATTTCGAAGCCTTCTCGGGCTCCTGCCAGGAAGAATCCGGGGCGCGTGACGAGCGTATTGATCGGCTCGACAACAATCGTCATCCCGGCCTCTTCTAGAATTGGCACGGCTTCCCGCAAGCCCTCCACGCAGCTGTCCACCTGCTCGTCCCGAGGCACCCCTTCGCGCTCGAACCCCGTCAGGACGACCAATCTCCGGCAGTCGAGATCCTTGGCGACAGCAGAGGCTTCGGCAATCTCCTTGAGAAATCCCTCCCTTTCGGCCGGGTCAGTCAGGCCGCATCCAGGAGCTCGCACGCCCTTGTTGGCCGTGATGCAGACGAGTTCCAAGCCATGCTTGCGCATAGCGGCTTCGTAGGCCGCTCGTTCCTCCGCATTGCGCCAATCAAACATTTCGAAACCTTGGTACCCGTGGCTATAGGCCAGCGCCAAGCCCTCGTCGGGCGTGTACTTGACATCAGGGTCGGGTCTCGGATCCTTGCGGTCCACCGTATCGACGGGCAGACCGCGTTCGTTTCCCCGAAACATGTCGCACGTTACCGAAAGTTTGAGGCCGCTTGCCACGGCATGGGACTGTTCCTCGCATGCGAGTGCGAACGGTACCGCGCTCGTCACCGACGCAATGAATTCCCGTCGAAGCATGGTCCTCCCGGATCGACCGAGGTGGGTTCTTGGCGGTAACCCGCTAGGCTCCCATCATCTCTTCCCAGGTCACCTCGCTGCGGACGTCCATCGCCAACCTGCCTAGGATCGCGGTCAGCGTGCTCTCGGCTCCCTGAACACCCGTGTTCTCAGGCTTGCCGTCTTCGATCCTTCGCACGAACGATTCCATCGAATCGAGTGTGTTGCTGCGCTCGGACTTCTCAACGAGTTCGTCCCCCCGCCCGCGATAATGCCGCCACCGAAGCTCCGAGGTCTCGATCATGCCGTTTGTCCCGAAGAACTGCTCGTGGACCTCGCGATAGTTGTTCGACCCGAGCGTGGAGCCTGCGAGAGACGCCAGCACTCCGCCGCCGTACTCATAAACGACATTGTTGTTGTCCCGCATATCGCCGGCCCGGTCGGCTGTCTTGGATCCCCGGCCGACGGCGCTCAACGGGTGTCCGCCCAGGAACCAGTTCAATATGTCGATGCAGTGGACGTTGTTCTCCACCACTAGGTCGCCCGCCAGGTCCTGCCAGATATGCCACCGCCGTATCTTCTCGGTTGCAGACAAGGGGCGAATCCGGTCTGACGCTACCCTTGGACTCGGGCCAGCCTTGAGGAAGTGAGCGTGCGCCATCCGGATTTCTCCGATTGAACCGGCGTCGTAAGCCGCCTTCGCTTTCAGGTAGGTTGCTGCGTAGCGACGCTGGAAACCCATGGTGATGTTCAGTCTCCGGTCCGCCGAATCGGAGGCCCGCATAATCCTCTTGCAGTCCTCCACGGTTACGGCGGCGGGCTTCTCGATATAGATGTGCTTGCCCGCCTTGACTGCCGCCTCGAAGTGCTCCGCGTGCAGAAAGGGAGGCGTGGCGATTATGACGGCGTCCACATCGGTGGCGAGTAGCTCGTTAAGGTTGCGATATTCCTTCGGCGACTGCCGGCCGATGCGGTCCTTGGCCTTGGCGATCTGCTCGTCGAATAGATCACACATCCCGACCAGCGGCGCATTTGTGGCTTCCAGCAGCGCCGCAGCAAGCGAACCGCCTCGTCCGCCGCATCCGATCAGTCCCACTGAAGGTGCCGAATTGGCGGCCGTTCCTCGGACGGCGGTGGCCGGCAGCGCGATCGCCGCCGCCCGCAGCAGGGTTCTCCTCGAAGGTGTTTGTCGGTCTTGCATGGCCGGTCTACTACCTCGATTCGAACTAAGACATCATGTTGGAAGCCCTTAGCAGCGTTTCGTGAACCAGAAGCTCGTGATCGTAGGAGTACTTCAGTGGCGACTTGGTCTTGAACGCTCGGGCAAACTCCACGAAGTCGGCGATATAGCGCGGCTGCGGGCCCAGGTCGATGGTCTGCCAGCCCTGCTTGTACGGGCCCCGTGCCTCGCGCATCGCAACCTGCATGCGCGAGTGGCCTCCGAGGGGCTGGATCATGAAAGTGCCGTCGGTGCCGATGACCTCGAAGGACCTATGGTCGCCCGAACCGTACATGCGGGCGGTCGTTGACACCAGCGCGAGCCCGCCTGCGTATTCGAGCACTGCGAGCGTATTGTCCTTGAGGTCGTCATCGATGCCGGTGTCGTGACGCAGCCAGGTATGGATCTTGTCGGGTTTGCCGGTGAACTCGAGCACCCGGTCGATGACGTGGCCCAGGAGTTCGAACAGCGCACCGCCTGGATACTTGGCCTCTAGGTCGCGCTGCGGCTGGTCGCGATCGGAGTTCATCGTGGCGCGAATCAGGTGAACCTCGCCCAGCCAACCCTTGCTGGCCGCCTCGACGGCCGCGTTGATGCCCTCTTGGCCGCGCAGGACCCAGCCCTTCTGCAGCAGCAGCTTCTTTGACCGGGCCTCGTCGATAAGCTCCTTGAATGGCTCGTAGGTGTCCCCGGCAGGTTTTTCGAGATGAAGGTGCTTGCCGGCCGCAATGACTTTCTGGCCCCAGGGGATGGCCTGCCAAGGCTTGCATTCCACCACTACGAGGTCGATTGACTTGTCGCCGAGCAGCTCGCTTTCGGACACCCATTTCTGGCCCTTGTACAGGGGATCTGCCGCCTGCTTCTTCTGGACCGCCGGATCGTGCTCGCAGATGCACGCGACCTCGTAGTCGGGCGAGTCGATCATGGCCTGAAGCTTTCCGCGGACATGGCCGTGCTGCGTGCCGAGGACCGCCGCGCGGATCTTGCTCTCCGCTCCCCGCGCACTGGACGCAGCTGCCATCGCCGCGCCAGACGAGATGATGAATTCCCTTCGATCGATGGACATTGCTTTGCCTCCTTGCAGTTGGGCGAATCGGACGCCGGGCGCCTGCTCCAACCAATCAGGCCGTCCGTGGCATCGTGAGCGGCTTGAGGTGCTCGTAGCTCTTGCGAACCGCTTCCTCTACCGGCATCACGTCGCCGAATGCCTGGTGAACGGTGATATACCCTTCGTACCCCACTTCGTGCATGGCGTCGAACACCCCGTCGACATCGACGCCACCCTCCTCCCACACCCCGATGTGATCTACCGACACGGGCCCTTTCTTCCAGGTGGTGACGTCGGTGACTCCGTCAGGGGTCAGTCTGTGGTTCTGGATATAGAAGTTGAACAGGTACGGCTTCATCTTGCGAATCGCGTCGATGCCGTAGTCCTCTCCCGCGATGAACCAGTTGGCTGGTTCGTAGATGATCCCGAAGTTCGGTCTACCCACGGCCTCCAGTACCCGTTGCGAGCCTTCGACGGTCTCGAACAGGCTGGCGCAGTGCGATTGGTGGGCCAGGCGGATCCCTCGCTCCACGGCCTCGTCCGCCGACTTCTGCGCGAACTCGATGTCCTCGTCCTTCTTCATGCAGACTCGGATGAGGTTGGAGCCCAGCGCCTCTGCGAGATCCAGATAGGGGGTGATGTTGCGCAGCAGCATCGGCCCTTCCTCGTTATTGCTCGGCACTGCGAAGTCACCCGTGACCATGGAAACCCTCAGCCCGGCTGCGTCGATTTTCGAGCGGGCCTCGGCGATCTGCTCCGGAGGCGAGTGGGTGCCAAGCTGGGAGGCCCTCATGCAAAGTGCCTCGTACCCGAACTCCTTCGCCATGGCGATCAACTCGTCCAGGGTCAATTCCGAGTTGCGCTTGTCCGAGAACGACTCCGCGACTCGTACGGAGAGGGAGAGTTTCATCGGTGCTTCCTTGGTTGCCGGCTCATTGGAGGTCTCGGTGGATTCTGGCTGGGTACACCCGTAGAACGCCAGACCCGTACCGGCCGCGAGGAATGATCTTCGGGATTGCTGAGTCATCGGAATTGCTGCCATCGCTCCGTGCATAGTGTCGCACTTGGAGCGGTCCCAAAACCACGCAAGCGAGGCTCAAGGCCGGTTCGGAACATGGATCCCTCGCGCTGCGCGCAAGAAACTCCGCAGATCGCATCCGTTTTGAGGGCCATGGCGAACCCCTCTTATGGCCCCGCCACCGCCGGAATTCCGAGCAAGCTATCCCTCCATGGCGGCATCATTCGCTCCAGACGCCCTTCGGCCTTTCCGGCCGCTCATTTCTGCAAGAGCCGAACCGCCAGATCGGCTTGCTGCCATGCGACAGGCAAACCGCCGGAATTGGGATTTCAGGGGTCAAGTACCAGCGTAGGCCCCGAGAGCGACGTCGACGGAAGCAAAGCCCGCACTCTGGATGGAGGTCCCCTAGGGGGCACTGCAGTCGTGAGGCGGACTAGCGCTCGATCGCGCGGAGTCTCTTGAGCGAATTCTTGACACGGGCTGCTTAGGGACCCTGTCACGAATCCGTTTTTCGGCCAGTTTGAAGTCAAACTGCAAGACTGCCGAAGAATCGGCGCCCAAGATTTGCGTTTCGCGGACTCTTGGACCAATCGTCGCCTCGTCCCGATTCCCCGTTCTCCTGCTCGCCGGAAGCCGTAGCTATGGCTGGGCCAATCCTGGAGTCATGGATCCTCAACGAACTGCTGAAGAGCTATCGTCATAACGGGCCTTGGCACCGTACTACTACTGCCGGGATCGGGACGGGAAGGGAATCGATCTGCTGATCGTGAGAGACGGCAAGATCTACGCGCTGGAGTTCAAGAAGACCGCGTCTCCCAACAGGAATCATGCACGGAATCTCGGAACTCTGAGGAAATCCGATGAGCGTGTGGATCCGGGCGGCATCATTTGCCTCTCCAGCGAATCGCTGCCTCTCGCAGAATCGGGCATGGCAATTCCGGTTTCCGCGCTCTGACTGAAGTCTGCTCGGCGGCTCGCCTCCCAGTCGCTGTAGAGGAATCCGCTTTCCTGTAGAGCCGGCTTGCATCCCGGTCGGGTGCGGAATCACGTCCCGCATTGCGTTCCTGCGGGTCCTGTTGGCAGGCGCCAGCGGCCTTGGTACATCCAAGTGGCTGCTGCCCCTCTCGGCTAACATTAGGCATGCCCAAGCCCGAGATTCGATCTTTGGTTCTCCACGCCTGCCTGCTTGCCGTCCTGACCGCCTGTCAGCCGGCAGGCGTCCAAGACCTCGTCCCCGGCGTGCCCGAGGCTGTGTCGGTTTCGTCCGACCGTCTGGAGCGCCTCGACTACGCCTTGCAGCAATATGTCGAAGACGAACGGCTTGCTGGTGCGGTCGTGCTCGTGGCCCGGCAGAGCCAGGTGGTCTATCACAAGGCTTTCGGAATGAGCGATGTCGAGTCCGGGGCGGCGATGCAGGCCGACGCGATGTTCCGCATCGCGTCCCAGTCCAAGGCAATCGTCAGCGCCGGCGTCATGGCGCTCCAGGAGCAAGGGGACCTTCTCTTATCCGACCCCCTCGCGAGATTCTTGCCCGAATTCAGCGACACCACCGTTGCTGTTGAGGCAGAAGGAGGCGGTTACGACGAGGTGCCGAGCAGCCGTGCGATCACCCTACGGGACTTGCTCACCCACACTGCCGGCATCAGCTACGGCAACGGTCCGGCCAAAGACCGGTGGGCCGATGCCGGCATTCAAGGCTGGTACTTCGCAGATCGAGCCGAACCGGTCGGGGAGACCATCACGAGGATGGCGGCACTTCCATTTGATGCCCAACCCGGCGAACGCTGGGTCTACGGGTATAACACCGACATCCTTGGGGCGGTTGTGGAAAAGGCCAGCGGCCAAACCCTGGAGGAATTCCTGCGAGAGACAATTCTGGAGCCCCTGGGCATGAACGACACGCATTTCTTCGTCCCGGAGGACAAAGCCGACCGGCTCACAACTGTCTACTCGTCTGCTGAGGACGGCATTGAGCGGGCTCCCGATCCTGGGCACATGGTCGGACAGGGCCACTACCTAGAGGGTCCTCGTGTAAGCTTTTCCGGCGGCGCAGGCTTGGTCTCGACAGCTCGCGACTACGCGCGCTTCCTGCAGATGATGCTGAACGGGGGCACGCTAGACGGCCGTCGGGTTCTGAGCCGCAAGAGTGTCGAGCTGATGATCGCAGACCACCTTCACGGGATCGAGTTCAGGCCTGGCCAAGGATTCGGACTGGGGTTTTACGTGATCAAGGACGTTGGTGCGCGCGGCTCACCTGGGTCGGTTGGAGAGTTCGGTTGGGGCGGCGCCTATCACTCGACCTACTGGGTCGATCCCGCCGAGGAACTGGTGGTGGTCTATTTGACGCAATTGATACCAGCGCGGGGCATCGATGACCACGCGAAACTGCGTGCGCTGGTCTACCAGGCGCTAGCTGACTAACGGGCACCCGATCGCCGCTACGCCGTCAGGCCCGCTATAGCGGAAGGCATCTGAGCGGTGTCCGGCTTGGCCGGGGGGATCTGCCGTCGGCTTCGTGCCGCATTTCTCAGGGTCTGCCCGAAGCTAGGTCGTACATTTCCGCTGCGCACCCGGCAAGCACCTCAGCGAGTAAGGGATACGGCCCGCCATAGCCGTCCATCAGGCCGGAATGCTGGCGCTCGCGCTTTTGTGCAATCCGGTTCGACGCGTCGATCAAGCCGCAATAGTGCCAGCCGACGAATTCCGGTCGGGCGAAAGCGCTCCGGAAGAACTCTTCCGTCCAGTCGGCACGCTCCTTGAGGTTGTCGGCGACCGGGCCGTACGGCCGTGGCATGGTCTCGGTGATCATCGTGAACGCGGAGTCTCCATTGATCAGAGGCTTGTCAACGAGCTCCGACCACCGGTCCAGCCCGGGTTTCTGGACCTCGTATCGCGCGTACATCTGATAGAAGACGACATCCGTGAATTGGCTCGTGACCGGCAACACGGTATCCAGCGAATCTGTGTTGGCGTTGATCTTGTCTCCCACGAACAGGTGGTTCGGGTCGTGGCGCCGGATCGCGTCTCGCGCAGTCCGGTAGTACTTCGCGACGACGCGCTTGAGAAACTCGATGTTGTCTCGAGTCTCGTTGCCGTTCGACAGATTCGTTCGAGGGCGCCATCGCTCCGTGGTAGCGAGCGATCCGAACGACTCGAAATGTGTGCCGTACGTCGCGTTGAAATCGTTGATATCACCGCGGTAAAGGTCCTTCATCGTCTCGACGTACGCTAGCTTCCCGGGGGCTCGCGGGCCTAGGTTCCGCAGGCGACGTGGCCAGCCGATTCGAGATGCCCGGCGGGCACCGCCGATCACGTCAGGACGCTCGCGGCAGTCCTCCTCCGTCAGGAGCGGGCAGTCCGTCATGGCATAGCCGACAAGGAACGGATCATCTCGTGCCGGAGCGGCGATGTCCTTCGCGAGGCGATCGCAACGTCGGGCGAACTCGCCGCCGAAGACATCCAGGAAATTCTCGTCGGGGATCTCGGTCTTCCAGTGGGGAATGTCCACGAAGCGGATCGGTTGCATGTACGGCATGGCTGGCTGCGGACTGTTCACGGCCGCCAGTTCCGTGTGGACTCCCACGGTATTGAAACCGTATTCGCGGCACGTTTCAAGGAACCAAGCCCTTAGTGACCCTCGAAACTCGGGACCCGCCAAGTCGCTCAGCCCCAGCCGAGCCTTCCATGCCTCGCGGTTGTATTTCTGGTTCCAGAAATTCGGGTGCAGGTGGTTGATTCCGAAGCTCAGGAACGCGTTGCCTTCGGGGGTCACGAGCCACCACCGGGTGTCTCTTTCGACTCGGAAGAACCCGGTGGCTTCGAAGCGCCTTCCCTTCCATCCGCCAAATCGGTCGCGGTCGTCGACGGCAGCCGCGTCGCCGGCCGTCGACCCTCGGACCAGTGGGTGGACCGCGAAAGCCGTCAAGGCGTTGCGAACGAGTTGGCGACGGTTCATTGCTCCTGCCATTCTTGCAGCACGGCCGGCGCTTTCGGCAGTCAGAAACCCCGCGCAGCACGATCGCATCTGTCCTGAATTCCATCCCTCCGGCCGGCACTGATCCGGGCCGCCCGTCCAGGCCAGCTGCCGCTCGCTCGGTACCTATCGACAGCTCCGGATGAGCGGCGCTGCCACCGGGCGAGGCAATTCGTCACGGAGGAGCGCCCGGTCGGGCTCCGGGCTGCTACTGCCGCGCCTTCGGTTCCAACCCCGTGGCGGCAATGCCTTGAACTACCGCTTCGGAAGAAAGGAAATCGAGCAAGGCCCGGCCGTCGGTGGGATTGCGGGCTCGCGTTGTCAGGCCGGCCGAGAATGTCGTTACCTTCTGGAATGCGTCGGGAATCGGACCCGCGAAATCCGCACCTTCGATGGTCAAGATCTCGCTGATCTGCTGAAAGCCAATCTCAACTTCCCCTCGTGCCACGACGCTGCCGACGCGCTCGCCGACCACGCGCACGCCCTTGGGTTCCAGCTCCTCCCAAATCCCCAGCCGGGGAAACAGATCCGTCGACAGGTAGATTCCGCTCGCGCCCGCTGAGTAACCGATGGACCGGGCCGCCCTTAATGACGAGAAAAAGGCTTCGGGACTTGAGATATCCGGTTTCGGCGACCCGCTCTTGACCGCCATCCCGACCTTCGAGTCAGCGAGGTCGACCCGACTGGATCCGACAACCTCGCCTTGGCTGCTGAGCTTGTCCAGTGCCGGCCTCGACAGGATGATCACGTCCGCCGGCTCGCCCCGAGCGAGGCGTACGGGAATCGAATCGGTCGCGCCTCCGGTTGATGCCCCGTAGGCCGAAACCAGCTGAACGCCGGTCTCGCGCCCGAATCTCGGGCCAAGCGTGTCGTACGCAGCCGCAAATCCTCCCGACGAGATCACGTCGACAGTCCTTGCACTCCCGTCGTCCGACTCGGCCGGTCCCGACCCGCACCCCCAGCAGAGGAGGGGCAGTCCGAGCCCGAGCTTGATCCACCGGTGCCGGCTCATTCCCGTCGCGCGTGGTCGCCCGGCCCCGCGATCGGGCAGGCTGCGGTGGTGTCGGCGCTCCGGAAGGGCAGGTTCCAGTCCATCACGGAATTGATTGAGCCGCTCAACATCCGTGATCGGCGCGTTCTTGCCCGCCGAGCCCCCAATGGCAGCAGGAGCTTGTCGCGCATCGACCGTGCCTATTCGGCTTGACTGTTGAAAGAGGGCGCGCTGTGCCACAATGTCGCTCGTATGCCGCGCAATGCGGGGCGCACCGGTGGCCTAGTGCCAGTGGAGTCGTATGCGTGAATTCCCCGCGAGCGTGCAGGCACAAGGAGGAATCCCATGCCCAAAGTACTGATCACAATCGGGGATGCGGCCGAGGCAATGGACACGCTCTATCCCGTGTATAGGGTGCAGGAGGACGGCTACGAGGCGGTTGTCGCGGGTCCAGAGGCCCGGGTCTATCCGCTCGTGATGCACGAGATTCCGCCCGGGTGGGACATCACCCGGGAGCAACCCAGCTACCACCTCGAGGCCACGGTTGCCTTCCGTGACTTGGATCCGGACGACTACGACGGGCTCTTCCTGACTGGCGGACGCGCGCCGGAGTACATCCGCTACGACAAAGACTTGATCCGGACAGTGCGCCACTTCTTCGAGCATGACAAGCCCGTGGCCGTCGTTTGCCACGGTGCCGAGATCGTCGCGACGGCAAACGTGATCGCTGGCAAGCGCATGGCGACAATACCGAAGTGTCAATTCGACATTGAGGTGTGCGGGGCGACATTTGTCGACGAGGGCTGCGTTCGGTCCGGCAACATGGTGAGTGGCCGGGGTTGGTTCGACCAGCACTTGTACATGCCCGAGTTCATGCGCATGCTGAAGGCCCACACGGCTAGGCGGGAAGCGACGGCCTCGGTCGCGCGGCCGGCGGTTACCGTTGCAGGCGTCGCATAGGATGCCGCCCCGAGACCGCGTCACGGCAAGGCCCGGCCATGCTCGCCGTCATGTTCGGAGAGTCTAGTTCCGAATTCGGGGCCTTGTTGGGATAGACTCGAACGGCACGATGCGAGACCGCCCATACTACGGCTGGCTTATCGCGGCTTCTTGCTTTTTCATCCTCGCGATGACAGTGGGAATGCCGATGTATGCCATGCCCTTCTTCTACGACCACTACATCGAGGAGTTCGGATGGAACCGCGCCGAGACAACGTCGGGCTTCTTCATTTCGACCCTGCTCATCCTCCCTCTGGGCGGGCTCCTGATCCACCGTTTCAGCCCTCGCAAACTGATCATCTTCGGGGCCGTGTCATTTGCCGTGGCCCTGAACAGCCTCGGGCTCATGCAAGGCTCATTGGCCGTCTACCGCCTCATCTGGTGCCTGGTCATGGTCGGATTTGTCTATTCCGGGCCGGTCCCAAGCCAGGTGCTTCTGGCGAATTGGTTCAACCGCAACCGCGGCAAGGCCATGGGGCTGGCCTACCTCGGTCTCGGAATCGGGGGCGCGATGTCCCAGAAGTTCGTGGCAGGGCCCTTGATCGATGCCTACGGCTGGCGGGTGGCCCTGCAAATTATGGGAGCGCTGATCCTGCTGGTGGTGCCCGTGGCCCTCTTTGTCCTCAGAGACCGACCGTCTGACAAGGGACTCGCTCCGGAACCGGCATCCGAGGTGTCGCGCGAGGTGACGTCCGAGACCCTGACGTTCGGCCGTTTGCTCAAGCTCTGGCCGTTCTGGCTGATCACGGTGGGCTCGTACCTGAGCATCGCCGCGATTGGCTCGGTGAACCAGCACATGAAGCTGCTGTTTCTCGACGCGAATCTCTCGGCAGAGCTTGTCGCGGATACGACTTTCGTCATCCTCGCATCGAGTCTTGCCGGTCGAGTCATTACCGGATGGCTGGCCGACCGGCTCAGCAAGAAGCACGTCATGGTCGCTGCTTATTTGTTGGTATCGCTGCCCGTTCCGCTCCTCTATGTAATCGACAAGCCCTCAATGACGTACTTGTTCGGCGTCGCCTTCGGCTTTGGGCTCGGTGCCAACTACATGCTGATCCCCCTTATGTCCGCGGAACTGTTCGGAACCGGCACGCTGGCGCGAGTCATGGGGATTCTTTGGCCCATCGGCCAGGTCGGTCAGGCTACGTTGCCGTTCGTGGTGGGAGCGATGCACGACAGTTCCGGCAGCTACGATGCCGCTCTCGCGGTCATCTTCCTCATCGGGTTGGCTGGTACCGCCTGCATTGCGTTGCTGCCGGGAAGAGCGAAGGGCAGCCACCCCGCAACGTCGCCGGCATAGGGCAGGCGCGGATCGCCTGACCGCGTTGCCCAATGACGATCAGGGTTCCGGGTATCGCGGTGATCCGCCCAGGTAGGGCTGGACGTCGAACACATCGCCGCGGCCCTCGATTCTCGGGTCGCCGGCCGCCGCCAAGCCCCGAGCCAGCTGGACCGCCAGCGCCCTGCGGATCCGCAGGTAGTCCGGATCCTCCGCGACATTGACTACTTGTCCCGGATCCTTCTTCAAGTCATAGAGCTCTTCGGCCGGCCGCTTCGCAAACGAGAGATCGTAGTACCGCTTGAAGGCAGGGTCGTTCCGGTTTTCCCAGAGGAACCATTTTGTTGGGCTGTTGTCGCAATCCGCCAGCCACGCGTTCGGCACCTGGGCGTTCCTGTAGTCCGGCGTGCCCGCTGGCCATCGATCCGGCTTGTAGTTGCGGATGTAGAGATACTCATCGGTTCGAATCCCCCTGGCAGGATAGCCGCCGAGTTCCGGTGCGGCCTGCGCGACCACGTGCCGCTCCCTGCCGAAGAGAATGGCGTCCCGGTCAGTTGAAACCCGCCCGGACTGCGAGGTCTCGAGGATTGCCAGCAGCGACCGCCCTGTCATCTCTGCGGGGGCAGGCAGCCCGGCCGCGTCAAGGAAAGTCGGGGCGATGTCCGTCGTCGACACAAAGTCCGTGATCGTCCTGTTGCCGGGAATCCGCTGCTTCCATTGGATCGCCATGGGCACCCGGGTCCCGGAATCGTACAGGTTACCCTTGGCACGCGGGAACGGCATCCCATGGTCTCCGGTCATGACGATCAGCGTGTTGTCGAGCTCGCCGGACCGCTCCAGCAGATCGACCAGCGCTCCAACCTCGCGATCGAATCTCTGCACCTCGAAGTAGTAGTCCGCAACATCGCTGCGGATCTCCTCGACATCGGGGTAATGCTCGAAGAGATGAACGTCCTCGAGCTTGACACCGCTCTCGACGCCGGTGCCCTTGGTGTACGGTCGGTGCGGGTCGCTCGCGCCGAACCAGAAGCAAAACGGCATGCCCTTTGGACGCGCCTCGAAGAACGCCGCGACGCTCTCGTAGATTCTTCCCGCTGGACTGATCGCGGTTCCAGGGTGGCTCCCGGGCCCCCATCCCTTCCGGTAGCTGCCGACGAAGTAGCCTTGGGAACCTAGCAGCTTCGGGAATTCCGGGAACCTGGAAGGCCAGACACTCCACAGGTTGCCCGCGGGACCAAGGCGCCAGAATTGCTGTCCAGTGATGATGGCTCCGCGGCTCGGCGTGCAGGACGGCGAGGAGATATAGGCGTTCTCCACCAGCACGCCTTCCCTCGCCAGGCGGTCGAACGTTGGGGTCTTTACGCCCCTGTCGCCGTAGGCTCCAGCGTGCGGCCATCCCCAGTCGTCCGCGATGGCGAAGACGATGTTCGGGCGCTCACCCGCAGCGGCGAGAGCCCCGGAAAGCAATAGGGCCAGGGCAGGAATCTTAGTGGCAATCGGTTTCATAGCCGATCAAAATACCACGGTGCTCCCTGCGTTCGAGCCCCAGGGTTGTGCAGGGCGTGCTCGCTTGGCGAGTGGGCGCAGTGGTCCAGCCGAGAGGCTCTCAGCGGAAAAACGCGGTGGAGCGTCTGATTCCGGACCTTCCGTCGATGGGCGTCTGATAGCCTTGTGTCGCGCCAAGAAATGGCTGCCGCAATCGGATCCCAGACCATGGAATTCTTCGGAGGTGATCGTGATGAATCGTCGTAGTCTGCTCGGCATGGCCTCAGCTGCCGCCGTACCATTGGCATTCCCGGCTCTCGGCCGAGTCGAGGACGACTTGCGGATCACTGGCGTCCGCTTGGTCAGGATGCGGCCCAAGCGTCCTGTTCCCAGCTATGAGCCCGCGCCCGGATCCTGGTCGACGCAGGGGGTCGAAGTTGCCAATCCCGTATCCGTGTATCCGAAGTACAAGCCCATGCGGAGCCTCTTTCGCGCGACCGGGCCGCGGGCCGGGAGCTTCTGGGTCGAGATTTCGACCAACAAGGGCGTCAAGGGCTACGGTCCGGGCGGCCCAGCGGGCGGAGTGATTGTCGAAGACCATCTCGCGCGGCTCGTCATGGGCGAGAACCCCCTCGACATCGAGCGCCTGTGGGACATCATGTGGCGATCGACGATGTCATACGGACGAAAGGGGGTCGTGGTCAACGCGATATCAGGCGTGGACATAGCCCTTTGGGACATCGCGGGCAAGGTTTGGGACGCGCCGGTCTGGCGACTGCTTGGCGGCCGCATCCACCCTCGAATCCCCTGCTACTGCACGGGGAACGACATCGAGCAGCACGTCGAATTCGGGTACAAGCGCCTGAAGCTTGCCCTTCCGCACGGCCCGGCTGATGGCCGTGAGGGCATCCGCAAGAACGTCGAGCTCGTCAAGCGCGCCAGGGCAGCGGTTGGCGAGGACGGCGACGTGATGATGGACTGCTGGATGGCACTGACCGAACGCTATACGCTTGAGCTTGCGGAAGCATTCGAGCCGTACAACGTGTTTTGGATCGAGGAAGCCCTGCCGCCGGACGATTACGAAGGGTTCGGCCGGCTCCGCCGACAGATCACTTCAACGCGGATCGTCACGGGCGAGCACGTCTACACGCGTTACGGTTTCCGCCAGTTGCTGCGCGTGAACGGGGCGGAAATCTGGCAGCCTGACATCCACTGGTGCGGCGGGATGAGCGAGCTGGTCAAGATCGCCCACATGGCTGCTGCGCACGACATTCCGGTCATTCCCCACGGCGGGGGCCAGCGCGATGCGGTTCACTTCATCTATGCCACCCCCAACTCTCCGTGGGCCGAGATGTTCATGCCGGCCCCAGGCGGGCCGGACGTGGTTTACCAGAGATATGAGGAAGGTCACAACCTGACACGGGGCCCCGAGGGCATCTACACGCGGCCCTCCGACGGCCCGGGCTTCGGTTGGGAAGTCGAACCAGAGGCCTGAGCCGGAAATTCGAACCGTAAGGCGCGGCTTGCCCCGCTGGATTCGGTCGTGCCGGATCCGGGCTGCAGCGCGGTGTGCCGCCCGGATCCGGAGGATGCCCGGCTAGAAGATGATCTTGAGTGCCAGTTGCGTCTGGCGGGGCAGATTCGCTTGCGCCGCAACTCTGCCGAATCCTCCCGTGCCGACGCGAGTGCCGGGATTGTTGAAGATCGGATGGTTGAACGCGTTGAACCACTCGGCCCGGAACTGCGTCGTAATCCTGTCCCCGAACCTGAAGTTCTTGAAGATCGAGAAGTCGAGCGACTCGACAAAGTCGGCCCGGATGGTCGGGTGGACGCGACCGAGGTTGCCGAATGTGAATGGCTTGGGGATCGTGAACTGCTCCGTGTCGAACCACTTGGTCGTGGTCGGGTCGAAGTTGTTGTGACTCACCCTGCCGTCGACGCCTGTCGAATCCGGGGCCTGACGGCCGCCGAACGAATGGCTGGTGTTGCCAGGCACGCTGAAGCGGAGAGGCAGCCCGCTATTCAACGTGCCGATCCCGTTGATTTGCCATTGGCCCAACACCGCGTTCAGCGCGCCGCTCCAACCGCTCCCGAATCTCTTGCCGTTTCCGAAAGGAAGCTCGTAGGTGTAGCTTGCAATGAGGCGGCTCCGCTGGTCGTACGGCGACAGCGACCGCTCGCAGCTCCTGCAGTAGTAGTTGCGCCAAAGAGCCGAGGTCCACGCATTGTCGCTGCCATCGGAGATCAGCTTCGAAAACGTATAGGCGACCACGGCGTTTCCACCGCCCTCGAACCGTCTGGTGAACTTGAGCTGGAGGGCGTGATAGTTCGTGTTGCCCCAGCCCGGAGCCGAGTGAACCACGCCCGGGAACTGGGCGTAGGGTGTCAGCAATTGGCCACGTTGCACCCGCGGCCGCGACATCACGCCAGCCGGGACAACGCCGTGCAGCGGATTGTCCACCAGATCCAGGATCCCGGAGTCCGGAGTGATGTGACTGGGATGCAGCTGGTCCATTTGCCACCCATGGCGGAAGGGAACATGGGTGCCCTTGTTGCCTGCGTAGGCCACTTCGAGGGCGGTTCTGGGACCGAATTGCTGGGCGATCGTGAAGTTCCACTGCTGGTTGTACGGGGTCCGCATGACAGATGGCACCGGCCCGTTCCCGTTCAAGCCGTTGCCCGCCGTCAGTCCGCCGCCCGAACCAGGAGGCAAGATGACTCCCTCGGGCATCGGGTCGTTGAGCCGGTGGTTGGGCGTCACGCCGTCGAGTGATGCCAGCCAGGGTGTGGTCGTAGCGAACGGAGACGTCGGATAGTAGTTGGCTCCCCACGGGGCCATGGCGAAGAACATGCCGTAGCCAATTCGGATCACGGTGCCGGTGAAAGCCTGGTACGCCAAGCCCAGTCGTGGAGCGAAGTTGTTCCACTCGGGGTTGCGCAGGTTCCGACCGCTCTCTAGATCGATCCCGGGAAAGCGCCAGCCTCCACGCAGGTCGAGCCCTGCAGCGTCGCTAAGCGGACTGCGGACGTCCGGGTCGAAAACCGAGAATCGGTCATACCGCTCGGTCAGGCCCGTCTCGGCGTCCCAGCGGACCCCGAGATTCAGTGTCAGTTTGCGGGACACCTTCCAGTCGTCCTGGACATAGCCGCCGAACGACTTGCTGGAGAAGGCCGGGCGGATCCGGTTGTTGATTCGTCCATTGGCACCCGTTCCGAGCAGGAAAGAGGCATAGCCGAATCCGGCATTCGCCGAGACCCTTCTGGGGTCCGGTCCCTGTGTCATGCCGCGTGTGAACTGATAGTACATCTGCCACGACGCCTGCATGTGATTGATCAGGTTGACGCGCCATTCGCCGCCCGCCTTGATGCTGTGGCTTCCAACGACCTTGGAATATGTGGCATTGAGCGTGTGGGACATGTTGGCGGATCGGAAGTTCCAGTGATGCCTCAGGCCTGGCGCCGTCATCTCCTCGATGTTGAATTCCGGGAACACCAACAGGTCAGCTCCGTTCTCCAGGTGCTTCGGCAGACCAAGCTCGGACGGAGAGAATCCCTGGTACCAGGAGCCGCGATCCAGGATCGACCGGGCGAATCCGTAACGCAGGCTGAGCAGGGAAGTCGGCGTCAGGGTGTTGCTGTACTCGAATGCTCCGTTGTTCAGCGCTTCGTTGTTGGTGAAGCACATTACGTCAGGGCAGCCTGGCCCTTCCCAAGCCGCAGGCTGCGAACTGACGACATCCAGGAGCGTGTGGCGGACGAAGATCCGCTGGCTTTGATTGATCTGGTGGTCGACCTTGAATACGTTGCGGTTCGAGTTATTGGGCCGACCGCCCGCGAACTCGAAGTTGTTCACGCCGGTGAACGGCTGGCCCGGGCTGTTCGGTTCCGCCCCGTAGTAGCTCGCTGTCGTAACCGCCACAGGGTCCATTGCTGACGCCGGGACCTTGTTGCCCGGGAATGGATCACGCAGGAATTCTCCGGGCCGGCCCGGATCTGGACGCGTCGAGAAGGGATCGTAGATCGTCCGCAGTTCCCCCTTGGAGTTCAAGGTCTCCGAAAAGTCCCCCACTCTTTGCAGCGCGGTCGGCAGCGTCATGTTCCTAATCCACTGGGTGCGTTGGCGGCGACCCTCGTAGGCCTCGAAGAAGAATGTGCGGTTCTTGACGATCGGCCCGCCGACGCTAAATCCGAACTCATTGCGCTGGAACGTGCCTAGCTGGGTTCCGCGACGGTTGGCGAACCAGTTGTTGGAGTCCATCTTGTTGTTGCGGAGAAAGTCGAATACCGTCCCGTGGATCTCGTTGGTCCCGGACTTTGTGGTCATCGTGAGTACGCCGCCCCCGCTGCGACCGTACTCGGCCGAATAGGAATTCGTCTGGATCCGGAACTCCTCGATACCTTCGATCGTCGGGAGAGCGCTGTTGGCGTTCATGTTGTTGGTGTTGGAGTTCATGGTGACGGGAACGCCGTCCATCATGATCATGTTGCTCGAATCGCGCCCACCGTTGACTTGGAAGATACCGATCGAATGGAACCCTTCGCGGAACTTTCCGCGCGCCGGGTCTCGAGTAAACACGCCCGGGGTGAGTACCGCGAGCGAGTAGATGTTCCGTCCATTTAGCGGAAGGTCCGTGATCTCCCTGTTCTGAACCACCCCGCTGAGTGTCGAGTTGGTCGCTTCGATCAGCTGTGCCGTGCCGGCGACCGTGATCGATTCGGTCACCTGGCCGAGCTCGAGCTCGATATCCAGGCCAGCCTTTTGCTGCGTGGCGATAGGGAACGGCTCCAGGACGTATCCCCGGAACCCTTCGCTCTCGGCCGTGATGCGGTACCGTCCTGGCGGGAGCGGCGTCGCGACGTAGAAGCCAGCCTCGTTGGTGGATGTCTCGATCGATACATTGCGATCGATATCCGTAACTTCGATGGAGACGCCGGGTACGACTGCACCGGACGAGTCCGTGACGAGGCCGGAAATGGAACCGGCCGAGGTTTGCGCGCTAGCTCCGCCCGCAATCAGCACGCCTGCAACGGCTAGTTGCAGAGCGCGGAGAATTCGATTCATAAAACCTCCTCGTTGGGCCCGAGGGGCCTGGCGGCACAATCCCTGGAATAGCGCTTTCACTAAGTGTTCTACGCGCTAGCTATGGTTGACCCGCAAATCTCCCCTCGAGACCCGCACAGCGATCATCCTGCGACATCTTGAAGTTGTCAAGGCCTATTGGGCGCCTATTCCGCTCAATAGGCGGATTTTCGGTAGCCGTCGGGGGCGAGCGAGTCAGTCGACTGCCAAATTCCTTGGTGGGGTGCGGGCCGGAGACCTTGCTGGATTCTCCTGGCGCGATCGTCCTGGGGACTGCGGGAAACGGCGTTAGGAGCCTATTCCCTCCCAATCGGCCTGGCCGAATGGTCTTGGCAGATCTTGCGCGCCAATTGCTCGGGGATTTCAGCGTGGCGTGGAACCGTCTCGGTTCTGCCGGTGATTGGATCGCACCATGGGGAATGCGACCGCCCTTCGCGCTTGAGATGGCATCCGTGGATCCGCAGGTGCTGGAGCAAGGCGCTCCGCTTCATCGGATGGTCACGGATTCTCGGATAGCATCCTCGGGGACCCCGCGCAAGCCGTCCTCGCGTCGATCCGTGAGAATCAATGCGATCGCCTCGGCCAGGCTGTGCCTTGCTTCGTCTTTGCTCTTGCCCTGACCGTTGGCTCCCGGGATTTCGGGGCAATAGGCAACAGGCCAGTCCCCATCCTGCTCGATGATTGCAGTGAATTCGTTCTCTATCGTAGTGGGCCTTTCATGCTCTCGCGAGCTTCACCATACGTCAACGTGCGGGGAGCAATTCTCGATCCAGGGATTCCGCGCGCTGGAATCGGGGGAGGTGCCCGTGGAATCCCGGCACGATTCGACTGAGCGATTCATTGGCCCGATACCAGGAATTGAGTGCCGGCAACGAGCGTCCTCATGAGCTGCGTGCCATGGCCGGCCGCCTCGCCCTCGGAGAAGTCGATCCCATCGAATATCGTCGACAAGGGACGGCGAACAGTGAGGTCGATTCCCCCAACGATCATGCGGCGTTCGAGCCTAGCCCCGGTGTCGCTCGAAAGTCCCAGCAACTGGCCATAGGCTGCCGGGGAATGAATCCTGAATTCCACTCGCTTGCTGTCTCCCGGTCGGGTCCACGTGCCGGACACATCGACGGCCAGATCTCCGGGCGCCGATCCCTTGGCCCGTGCCACGAGGTAGTGCGCTTGGCAGTATTCGGGATCGGTGACGACGCGGGATTCCAGGAACGTCCTCCCGGGGTTGGCGAGGTCTTCCTCGTAGGACGTGGAGATCTTCGATTCGTTCGGCGCCAGGCTGCTGTGGCCGGCCCAAGCCGGTGCCGCGAAGAACGACCTGAGCAGGGAAGCCCGTGGCGAGGGGTCCGGTATGAGGTGGCATGGAATCAGTTCGATATTCCGGGTGACCAGACGGCCTGCCGTCACGCGAACCAAATAGCCCAGGTCGCTGCGTGCTTCCCAACCGCCGGCGGGGAGCCTCCGGGCGCCTTCCCAGTCCCAATCCAGCGTATAGCGCACTTGCTCCCGGACGATGGGATCCCCGTCCCCGTCGAGTGTGTCGATGAGCACGTCCGCCCCGATCGGCTCGCCGGCCACGCCCCACACCGAATGGTCGTTCGCGCTGAACTCGACCTCGATGCGATTGAAACCCTCTCGGAGAAGCTTGGCGGGGAGATGATGCCAGGGGGAATACATGCGCGCCACCTTTTCGCCGTTCACATACAGGTGCGCATGGCCCTCGTTGGCAACGATGGTCGTTCCGAGATTCTGAGGGGTGAACCGGAAATCTGCCGTCTCAAGGAAGACGTTGAAGCCGTCCATTGCGTCCGGGGAAAGGCGAATCCGCAGGGACGGGACTGGCCGACCCTCCGGCACCTCAATGATCGGGTGCTGGGAATGATCGACGGGCGGCAAGGACAGGTCTTGCGGCCAGGCCGCGATGCCTGCTGCTACGGCGGCGACGCCTATGACTGCGCGCCCTAGCCGCACTTGTTGTCGTCGCAGGGACGGAAGCAGATGACCTTGTGATCGGGCGTCAAGGTGCAGCCAACCGCGTCTTCCTCGCTCTGGCCGCACCGAAAGAAGCATTCCGGCTCGCCCGGAGGAGCTTGGTTCTGGCGGCGGCGCGGAGGAGCCTGGGTCCGCCCCATGGCCTCTATCAGCTCGCCCGTCTCCACCCCGAGAGTCCGAGCTGACGCAGCCAGATTTACCGGTTTGACGCTGCCTTGATCCACTCGAAGTGCTTTCGCCATGGCCTCGTCGTCCGTGCCCAGCGCATCGGCCGCAGCCTGCACTTCCTCATTGGTAGGCCGTGCTCCTCCAGGCCCCGGCCCTCCCCGCCGTCTACCGGCTCCGGGGGCGCGCTCGCCCGCTGGCCGCGCCTGCCCGCGCGGGCCGCGACCCGCACCGCTAATCGCCGGCGGTCGGCGGCCCCTTCCGGCCGGGCCAACCGGAGTGCCCGCGTAGCATCCCAGGATGTACGGCCAGGTCTCCGTGACGTGGTAGTGGTAGTCTCCCTCGGGCCCGGTGTGACCATTGCAGGCGTCTAGGTAGTCGGGACCGTCCTTCGCGACAAACTCGTAGGCGTCCCAGGCATCCTGGTGCGGCTCCCGCACTTTTTCCCAACTGCTCCGGTAGCGAAGGGCCCTGGAGCATTCCGCGTCGGCGCAGCCCCAAGGCCCGCGAATCGGAAAGCCATCGAAGCCGAATCCGAGCACGGGGGATGGATCACCGTCCTTGACTCCCACACTCAAGCATCTCTGCACGATCGCGTGATAGTGATACTCCATCGCTGTGTGTCCCATGCAGGTATCCATGATCGCGTTGAAAACGGGATCGCCGAATTGCTCCTCCGCCGGTACCGGCCCTTCGTTCGGGCCAAAGATCACGATCCCGTTGACTGCGAATCCGATGCCTCCGAGCAGGGGGATCGGCGTCGGAGCATCCGTCCGTCTCGGATTGGCCGGTACCCGGAACTCGTGGTCCTGCTCCCTCAGGGGATTCGGCGTGACTTGCACGAACCCGTAGTGCGGGATACCGTTCGACCGCACGACGAGCTGGTCGCCTTCGCAAGTTGCCTCCACCCTGGGCCTGGGGTACTCCGGCCCTGCACCTGGCGCTTCAGACACGTCGAGAAAAGCCTCCGATGGGCACGGTGGCGACTGCGCCTGGGCGGCGATTGCGCCCAAGATCATCAGCAGCGAGTAGCGCGTCATTGCCCTTGACTCCAGAAGCATCATACCCGGAGACTGGCGTATCGCCCGGGCGCCAACCAAGACGGCCGGCCTCGCGCCAAATTGTCCGCCCTATCTTTCTAAGTGCTCGCGGAAGAAGGAAACCATCGTAGTCCACGCCTTCCGTGCCGCCGCCAGGTTTGCTCCGCCCCTTCCTGCCTGCTGCCTCAGGAACCCATGCCCGGCACCGTCGTACTGGTGCGGTTCGTAGAACTTGCCGAGACGCCGCATTTCACGAACGGCGTCGGGGATCGTCGCGTTGACTCGGGCGTCGTCGCCTCCGTACAGTCCGAGAACCGGTGCCTTGATGCGGCCCAGCATCACCCGCGAGGGGGAGCTGCCATAGAAGACGACTGCTGCATCCAGGTCACCTTCATTCGCCGCGAAGTTGAAGCTGGTGCTGCCTCCCCAGCAGAATCCGACTGCGCCGAACCGACCGTTCGCCGCCGGTAGCGACAGGCCGTAACGGGCGACCGAGGAGAGCCGGCGTGTCGTGTCCTCCACCCGCAGCGAGCGGACCAGCGAGACAGCCTGCTGCCGGTCCGCAGGGGTCCCGGCACCATCGGGTCCGAGCCCGGACAACAGGTCGGGCGCGATTGCAATGAATCCTTCCGCGGCCATTTGGTCGGCCACCGCGCGGATCCAATCAGTCAGGCCAAAAATCTCGTGGATCACCACGACGACTGGAGCTCGGGTTGCTCGCTCCGGATAGCTGACCCAGGCACGGACAATGTCCCCCCATCGGTCCGTCGCGGCACGGCCTTCCCCGATGTCGACCCACTCGCCGTGCCGGGGAGAGCCGTTTAGAGCCCCCACAGCGCCCTCGGCGTCGGGCGGGATCGAAGCTGCGCTTGCACGGGCGGCCGGCCCGAGCAGGAGGGGAGCGAACACGAGCGCGACTGCGCCGGTGAGAAGGAATTGTCGGTCCGTCATTGCGGGTAGCCGCCAATCCGGCCTGTGTTCCGTCTTGCAGCGGTGTGCGGCTCGCTCAAGATACAACAAGCCGGGGCTACGAATCGGATCTCGTACAGGTTGCCCGCAACCGGCGTGCAGATTGCTGCCATCCGGCCCTATGCTATGATCCGGTCTAAGCTGGCCCGGCACGCAGTCCAGCTGTGGTTCAGGCCCGTAGCTCAGTTCTGGTTAGAGCGCTACCTTGACACGGTAGAGGTCAGCGGTTCGAGTCCGCTCGGGCCTACCACTGGCGGCTGGAGTTCCGCTCGAATCACCTCGCCGATTCCGGTGCCTTCGAGTCAGGTGGCCGTCCTGGTCCCTCGCAGGTAGGCGGATACCGAATCCAGACAGGACTTGGAGGTCCAGTACGCGTCCTGCGTGCCCCAGCTGTCCATCTGAAACCATCCCCGGAACCCGCCCTCGTGCAGCAGTGAGCAGAGTTTGGGGATGTCGTACACCCCCTCGCCGCAAGGAAGGTGACGGGATGTCCCGGCCCTGCCGTTGGGAAACGGCCGCAGCGTCGAGTCCCCGTCACAGAACTGCACGTATCCGACACGGTCTACGCCGAGTTCCAGCAGGAGATCCTCCGGGCGTCCTTGCGCGCCGTTCAGCACGTCGAAGTGCGACGGGTCGAATATCACCTTGAACTTGTCCATCCCGACGGCGGCGAAGAGGTCGCGATACCTGTCCACTGAGTTGACCAGCAAGGGCGGCTCCCCTTCGATCGCCAGAATGATCCCGTTCTCTACCGCGTATCGGGCAACCGGACGGACGACATTCGCGAACCGTTCGATCAATCCGTCTTCCGGAAGGCCCTCCGGCTCGCGGCCAGCGGCCCACAGCCCCATCGCGTCGCAGCCGAGCTTGGCCGCCAGATCGACTTGCCGCCTGAGCTGCTGGGTGTAGTCGGCCCGCTCTGCCGGGTCGTCTGACACCGGATTCACCCCTGGGACCCCGGACTGGATAGAAAAGACTTGCAGGCCGTACGATTCCACCCGCCCGCGCGTCGATTGAATCGTCTCGTTGTCGTCGGGATCAGGATAGCCTTCTCGCCAGTTCCGCCAGAGTTCGATTCCCTCGAAACCCTCGTCGCGGGCGAACGCCAGGATCTCTTCGTAAATATAGGTCTTGCCGTGGTGCGATTCCGATGAGCCGAAGCCGTTGAGGCCGATCGCGAACTTCCAGGGCGAGTCGGACAGGGCCGGCTCTTCCGGGGCATCCGCGCACCCGAGACACACTAGTTGAGCGAGAACCGCGCGCCGGGTCAGGGGCGTCATCCATTCATGGTCGCACTGGCCGCCCCCGCGTCGCACGGCCCTTTAGTGCCCCCGCTCGGAGCTGCCCATTTCCAGAGTCCTCAAACCGACGCGGCCGGAAAACGGGTCAACCCGCTTGCCTGTCAACTCATGGAAAATCTGGGCCGGAACGAGAAAACTCGCTCGATCCCGGTCTTGACATGCGCTTTACACTCCTGTAAAGTAGGAACGCTGTAGCTGAAGCCCCCCCTTCTGCTACAGTCCCGCCCATCGCGGCCTTTGGCCGCGACAGGTCCCGCCCCTCCGCCGGGGCGGGACCCCACCCCGATCCAAGAGCGGGGTGAAGTGCGGTTCCTGGCCAGGCACATCCTCCTTGCCCATGCGTGGGTTCGAATAGAGCGCGGCTTTGCGGTGGTCCCGTGGGGACCATGAGCGCTGGCGATGGAGCCGTCACCGAGAAACCGGTCGCGTGACCGATCGACGCACTCGCCATCCCGATGCTGTTGCAGCGTCCCGGCAGACTTCCAAGGCCGGATTAAGCCAGGCTCGGGACGCTCGAAATCCGGACCGGTGCAGCGACAACCCATTGAATCCATGGGCTTGGCTAGCCGTCCTTACAATTGGTCCGGGAGCGATCGGTAAGTCACCCATATCGGACTGCCCCATGCGAGCGATCCGTCGGACTGCTCGGCACGGATGTAGTAGTAGCTCTCGGCCGGCTCGGCGGCATCGTCGCGGTATTCGAAATCGACCTCTTGCGTGCCGGGAGTAACCGAATAGACAACTTCGTTGTTCTTGATGAGCACGACACGTGCGATCGGGACCGTTCCGACGACCTTGGCCCTTACCACGGGCTGTTCCGTGGTCGCGAACGCGTCGCCCATCAGTCGGTCCTCGATCCTCATGTCGAGAATGATGTTGTCGGTTGCTGCATACGTGTGCCGCTGGCGCATCGCGTCGATCAGGTCCTGCCTTGTGGGCGAGCGTTCGGCCGGCACGAGCACGCACGCGTACGAGTCGTGAGTTCCGACATGGTCCGAGCTGGCCTGCACGCCGATCTTGATTCCCTTGGCCCACGCCTGGTGCACGAAACCCGCCGGCCTCCACGGCTCGCCGTGGTGGAAGTACCGCTTGTCGGGAGTCTCGGCGCGCGGCGCGCCGGGGTATTCGTACGACGCATGAAGGCTCTGGTAGATCTCCACGATCGGTTCGATCTCGGGATCGCTCTCGCGCCAGTCCGTGCCTTGGTCCGACCCCGAAGTATGGGGTGTCGAGATGCCTCCGTAGCGCCGCAGGTACGGAAACAAGATCTCGCCTGAGTTGATCGATCCGTTGCGCTCGCCGGCATGGATCGGCATCCACCGGATGCCGCGTCGGGCGAAGATGGTGTTCCGATGGCCGTTAGGGTAGGGAATGCTGCGTTCGGTCCCGTATAGCGGCCAGAACCTGTCCGGCACGTGGAAGAGGTCTTCGGACTTTTCTGTCCGCCACCAGTTGTATTCGATGCCCGGGACCGAGTCGCCCCCGTACTGATGGTCGGCCACCATCATGAAGTCGTACTGCCCCGCCGTCAGGGCGTACCGGTAAAAGTCGATCAGAGCGCCTTCGCCGATGCCGTCCGCCGAGATGTCCGTATGGCGATGGAGGTCGCCCCGCAGGATCCGATAGGACCTCCCCCCGGACTTGTAGCGATATGCCCTGATCGCCGCTGTGTCTGCGATCTCGTTGGCATGGACGGGCCCGGCCCGAACGGGAGGTTCCCTGAAGGCCGACAGGGCCGGGCTGCCCGATCCCTGCCACGGCGGTTCCGCGGGCTCGATGACCGTGTACGAGACGTGGGTCGTGCGCGCGGCGGGCGAACTTCGATTACGCACGCGAGCCGTTGACCCGAACGGCCGTGCGTCTCGTGACCAAGCGAACCAAAGGCGGCCGCCGGAGTCAAGAGCGGACGACGCCCAGACGTCGTTCCGGCCATTTGTCGCGTGGAGCTTCGTGGCGGGAAGCCACCTGTCCCCATCGAGCCTGGTCAGCAGCATCTCCCAGATTCCGCCGGCGCCCCAGTTGTTGTTCACCCGCGTCGTCACGCTCGTGAGGGACCTCGCCATCGCCCAAACATCGCCGCGAGCGTCCACCGCCAGGCGCGCCTGCTGAACATAGTCCTTGTATGCGTCCGGCATCGCGGCCATGATGTCCGGTGCTTGGCGCAGACGATTCCCGTCCAGCACGGCGACCCGGACCGATCTCACCCTGTAGAGGCCGGCGCCTCCTCCCGGCTTGAACCTCTGGCTGCTCCAGTCTTTTCCCCAGTTGGCTTCGCCGTGATCCCACGCAATCCACAGTCGGTCGGAAGCATCGCAGGCGAGCGACACGTTGGCATCAAAACCGGCGGACCCGGTGACCTGACGGGTCCGGTCCCAGGTACCGGTTGAGCGGAGCCGACGCACGTAGACATTGAAGTCACCCGCGCCATACCCGTCCCAGCCGACCCAGACGTTGCCCTTCGAGTCTGCCGTCAGTGCCGGTGCCCAGGCGTCAGCGGCCTCATCCGACACGACGGTTTCACCGGACCAGGACGAGCCGTCCCAGTGCGAATAGAGGACCTTGGACACTCCTTCCCGGAATCCCTGCCATGCGACGTGGACTCCGCCCTTGCTGTCCGATCCCGCCTGGTGGTACATGTTCGGTCCCTCGGTCGCGACGCTCGCGACCGGTCCGAGGGCCTCTTCACCGACGGTTCTGGCGAACAGGCCCCAGACGCCGTCCGGGGATTTCCCCGACCAGATGACTACCGGCGTCCCTGAATCGGCCACGGTCACTGCCGTGCGAAAGTTATCGGCGTACTCGTCGGGTGAGACGAGAATGGGCTCTCTCCAAGCCTGGCCGTCATGCCGTGCCAGCCAGACCGAGTCCCTCTCGTTCCCGTAAGCGATCCACGAAACGTAAACCCCCTCGCCCGCGGCGGCCGCAAGGGCGGGGTAGTCGTTGTAGGTGCTGCCGGACGTCAGGTCGAGCGTCGTCGGAATCCTTTCTGCCATTGCCAACCCGTCGAGAAACCTCAGCGGACTCCCGAAGTTGAGATCACGGAGTGGGAACGAGAAGGAACCCTGCTCGGTCGCCACTTCGATCACAGCGGCCTCCCCGGCATCAATCGTTCCTGCGACGCCGTTCGGGATCATCGCGAACGGCCGCGTGTGGACCGGGTCGAATCCACGTTGGGTCGTGGAATCGGCGTAGCGGGTCACCCGGTTGGACACCAGCCACCCATTGCCGTCGACGATCCGGTCGCGACCTTCAAAATGAACGCCGTCTAGCCGCAGGATCCGTCCTGGAGACACCTGAATGCTCCCGTCCCATCGCTGGGGCGTGAAGCGGTCGAGCCCGAACATCAGGCGGATTGAGACCGGGGAGGCCCCTCCGGGATCGTCCGCCAAACGAGGCATCTCGGGGGTCGCCGCAAGGGCATGGGCAGCGAACACGGCCACCAGGAATGTCAGGGATTGGAAGCGGCGGTTCATAGCGGTGTCTTGCACCATTGTGGACAATTGCCAGGACTGTGGATTGTCACGTTGAATGCGCGCGGTTCAACTGGCCGCAGGAAGCCGGCATGAGGTGCACTCAGGGATGCGCCACGCAGGTGCCGGGCGAATGGAAGGGTTTCCGTTGCGATGGCTTGGAGAAGCGGGAAGCGGCCGACTAAGGCAGGTGGTACCGGATCGAGGACACGAACGAATTCTCGTTTCCCTGCGGACGCATGCCGTCGAGACCGGACCAAAGTGCGCGTCGGGTGTGGATGTAGGAAAGCCCCAGCGCCACGCTGCCCCGTTCGCTGCGGGCTAGGCTGTACCAGATGCCGGGCATGACCTGCCAGACCGAGCGATTATCGCCGGGACAGGGGAAGCCTTCCGGCGCCACGCAGGATGACAGGTCGAGGAGCGGCGAGCCGTACCCGACCGTGCTGCCTGCGAAGGAGGCCCGTCCGTAGAATTCCATACCGACCTACTGGTAGACCCGCAGGGCCTCAGTCGGCTTCCAGTCGAGTCCGGCGATTGCGTGGGCCGCCCGGATCGGACGCACGGAGCCGTCCGGCCAATTGCGACGTCCGGCCCCACAGCCGTAGCGTACCGGCCGATTCCGCCTCCTGCCAGTCCCTCCACCAAGAGGTCGAATTCCTTAGAGACTGGCAGCAGCGCCGCTGCTCAGACGCCTCCGCCGAGAGCCGCCTCGTTCCGGTCATCGAATCGGCTCCGAAACCATCGGCCGAGACCCTTGACTTCGTAGTGTCCCCAGCCCGGCTCGAAGACGATCTTGCCGACAATATCGGGTGCATGGTCGGTCGAGAGTCCGTTGGCACCGGGAGTCTGGCTGCTCGCGAGGGTCGCGACGGGCACGTGCGCGTTCGGGCTGCTGCTAAGCCCGAACGCCCCTCCGGGCAGCCCAACGCCGACAGTGTGCGTCTCCGGATTCTCTATTGCTGCGGCCACCCAGACTCTCCCGCCGAAGTCCTTTGTCACGCGGAAGCCTGTCTGCCTTGCCCAGTTGAACCCCACAACGTGCTGGGCGCTTAGGGCGAGGGTCAGGTACTCATCCAAGGGGCGCAGGTCCCGCTGGTGTGTAGCCAGCAGGGTCCATGTCTGGCCTGCCGTGAACGACAGACCGTTGGAGAACTCGGCATCGCCCCAGAACTGGCGGACGCGTAGTGGGAAATCATTGCTCTCGAATTCGTTGGCTGACGTTGACGAACCGAGGAAGTCACCTTCGAAGTAGCCGGTGGCCGCCACCTTGCCGGACTTCGCCTTGGCCAGCAGCGACAGGCGCGAATGCCTGCTACTCATGCGGAACGAGTTCAGCGAGAAATTCGCGGTCCCATCGAGCGGGACGCTGCCGAACGTTTCGCCCACGTCGGCGTCTTGGTTGCGCGAGCGGACCATGGCGGCCGCTTCCATGAAGCCGTCCGCCTTCAGGGAGAACCGCTCGTCGCCAACAGCTGTCGGAGGATTCGCCGCCGGCCCGGGCTCGAGTGGCTGCCCAGCCGATTCTTCCACGGGGCTGACCAGCTTGGCGCGGAGCGTCCTTAACTGGTCGGCTTTTTCCGTGAGTGCCGCCTGCAACGCTTCGATCTGTTCCTGTTGCTCTCGGATCTTGTCCTCAAGAAGAACCAACTTCTCGGACGGATCGAGGGCTTGGCCTCCCGCGGCGGCCCCGGCTAGCACGAATGAACATGTCATGACGCAGCAACCGGTTGCGCATGGCGGTGACGCGAACGTCGGAATCGTAGATAGGCTTCGCAGAACGGGTATATGAGCCGATACGGACTCAAGATTCGGCGCAGAGGTTCAGAACGACCTCGGGGCGCACAGCCTGACTTCGAGAGCAGCACTCGGCCACTAGAAACGTCAGCAGTTCCTGGAGCACGGCCGTGTTCGCCGAATAGCGCAGAAATATGCTCTCGCGTTTCACGGTGACGAGTTCTTCGTTCTTGAGGCGCTCCAGATGGTGCGAGAGCGTCGAGGGAGTAGTGCCAAGCGCTCTCTGAATCTCTCCGACCACGAGGCCGCCTGGATGTGCCGAGAGCAGTAGCCGGATCACGCGCAGGCGGGATCCCGAGCCGAGCGCGGTGAACATGTCCGCGTAACGCGCAACGTCATTCGGGTGGGGGTCGTGCTGCACCAAGATTCTGTATTTCCACAATTACCGAAATAACATCCAGGCCGGCGAACGAGAACCCTCTACGGCCCGACCTGGCCTAGCCAGTCCTCGTGTAGCTTCCTGAGCCTCGCGACGATCTCTGGGCGGGTGGTCGCGTGATTGAGTGATTCGGGACGCTCGTCTGCGAGATTTGCCAAGTACAGCTCCCCCATTTCCTTGCGGGGCGCGTGCCGTGACTTGAGCCCGGTCGTGTCGCGTCCATTGCCGATCAGCTTCCAGTCACCCTCCCGGACCGCCCATTGGTCCTGCCACATCCAGTGGAACTCCTTGTGCTGGGATGCGGCATCGGCCGACTTCAGGATCGGAGCGAGGGTCTTGCCGTCGATCTCGTAGGCCGGCGGTTCAATCCCGCAGAGCTCAAGGATCGTCGGGAAGAAATCCATGTTGGAAATCGCTTGGTCGCGGGTCACGCCCTGCGCGATCCGGCTTGGCAGGCTCAGGATGGCCGGCACGCGGATACCGCCTTCGAACAGGCTTCCCTTCGCTCCCCGCCACCTACCCGTATTCCCTCCGCCGCCGTGCGCTCCGTAGTTGACATCCCAGTTGCGGAAGTTCTCTGTGGAGTGCCCGTTATCGCTCATGAACAGGACGATCGTGTTGTCGCGCAAGCCCCAGAGGTCGAGCGCGCGGAGCACCTGACCGATCCGGTCGTCGGTCGTTGTGATCATTGACGCGTACGACTGGCGCGGCATCGGCATGGTGTCGTACAGCCCACGGAATTTCGGGTCCGACTGCTCGGGGTAGTGGGGAACATTGAACGCACAGTACAGGAAGAACGGTCTGTTCTTGTTCTCGACAATGAACCGGGTCGCCTCGCGAACGACGAGATCCGGGAAGTAACGGCCGGTCTCGTCGATCTCCTCGCCGTTCCTGTACAGGTCGTGGAATGGCGGTCGCCTGGGATTCGAATGCAGGAACTTGTGCTCGAAGTTGTCGATGAAGCCGCCGAGGTGTCCGTAGGCCTCGTCGAAGCCTTGATCAAGCGGCTGGTGGCCGGGCTTCGCCCCTAGGTGCCACTTGCCGGTCAGACCCGTCCGGTAGCCGTTCTCGCGCAGCACTTCTGCGAGCGTGACCTCGCTGACGAGCATGTTGCGGCCGTTCTCGTCCAGGGGGTTGTTGGACAGCCAGTTGGTGACGCCGGAACGCTGCGGAACGCGCCCCGTCAGAAGCTGCGAGCGAGACGGGCAGCAAACCGTGTGTGCGTACGCCTGAGTGAAGCGGACACCGCGCCGCGCTAGGGCGTCGATATTGGGCGTGTGGATGTCATCCGAGCCGTAGCACCCCGCATCGAGCGTGCCTTGGTCATCCGTGTAGATGATGACGACATTCGGCCGCCGGGCCTGTCCGAAGGTCTTGCCCGCTGCACCGACCGCTCCGCCGACCGTGCCCAGAAATCCTCTTCGTGTCAAGCCGTGCATCGCCCTATGCTAGCCGACACTCGGCCGTGTCCGTACCGTCGGGCCGATCCCGACAAGGGCTGTCGGCGTCACCGCTCGGTAGCGTGCGGTTCGACGAAGGTGACGATTCTGTTCGCCGACACTTGGCGAGTCGAATCCGGGGAGCCTGACGGCCATTCCACGGTGACTTCCGCTGATCCGGCGTCACCAAGACCAAAGTGCGGCCGGAAGTCGCCGTGCGAAAGGTAGCTGCCTCCGCTCCTGACTTCGCCTACCATTGCCCTGCTTCCGGCTCGTACCCTCACGCGAGCCCCGATGCTGTCGCTCCCGCTCCTGGAGACTGCCCGAACGATCAGCCAGTTGCCGTCCGGCTCGGACCTGTTGTGCAGCAGCGAAGGCCGCTGCGCCATATTGACCACCAAGATTTCCAGGTCCCCGTCATTGTCAAGGTCGCCGGCCGCCGATCCGCGTGAGGGGCGCCTGTCGGATATGCCTGCGCCAGACTCTTCCGAGAGCGGGTGAAAGATCCCGTCACCCCGGTTCCAAAAAAGCAGCCGAGGCTGGGCGAACGTCTCATTGATTCCTGCCTTGTCCACGTTCGGGGCGACATGGCCATTGACAACGAAAATGTCCGGCCAGCCGTCACGATCGAAGTCGAGGAATTCGGCGCCCCATCCCACGAAGCGCGTGACGGTGGCCAGTCCGGACGGTACGGTCCGGTCTCTGAAGAAGCCGTTTCCCTGGTTGCGGTAGATGGTGTTGGTGTCGGCGGCAAAATTCGTCTGAAAAAGGTCCAGGAATCCGTCTCCGTCGTAGTCTGCGGATGCCAGTCCCATTCCCGCCTGCTCCCGGCCGTCCTCGTCATACGCATTTCCTGAAACCAAGCCCGTTTCTTCGAACGTCCCGTTTCGCTGATTCCGGAAGAAGAGATTCGCCGTTGAGTCGCACGCGACAAACACGTCTGTCCACCCGTCGCCGTCAAAGTCAGACACGAGGACGCCTAATCCGTGGTATCGGTTCTGAGTCCCCACGCCCGTCCGTTCGGTGGCGTCGCGGAATTCGCCCTGACCCAGGTTTTCGAACAGGGACATCGACTCAGCTGCTAGCCCACGCGGCCCGCACGGGATTGGCGCACCTTGCCATTCGCATTGAGGGGCGTCACCGGGCAGCGGCGTGGTATCCATGTCGAAATCAACGTAGTGAGCCACGAACAGATCGAGATCGCCGTCCCTGTCGAAGTCCAGAAAACTGCATCCCGTACTCCAGCGGGACACATCGCCGGCCAGGCCCCGGTCTGACGTTTCGTCGCGAAATCTGGACCCGGACAGGTTCCTCAGCAGGGCATCCTGTCCCCAGTGCGTGACGAACAGATCGGTGTAGCCATCGCTGTCGAAGTCGCCTGCGCACACCCCTTGTCCCCACCCGGTGCCGCGCAGACCGGCATCCCGTCCCACGGGCTCGAATTTGAGGTCTCCGAGGTTCCGGTACAGGGCGTGGGACTCGCCCTCCTGATTGCGCCCAGGGCTTCCGGAACCGACTAGGAAGATGTCGAGCAGACCGTCGTTGTCGTAGTCCAACAGAGCGACTCCTGTTCCGGTGGTTTCCGTCAGGTAGGTCATTTCGTGAACGCGATCGGTTTCCGCCGGACCGTGCAGGCCGGCTTCCTTCGCGATATCTACGAAGTCGGCCTTAGGCGGCGCGACCCCTTTGGGCAATGGAATTGGCGGGCGGTCGCGCTTGCTGGCGGCAGCCATGCCCTGTGCGTTCAACGACCGCGGGACGACAGACGATCCGGTAAGGACTACTGTCAGCGCGAGCGCTATGGGGAGTCTCATCCCCAAGAACCTCCGGTTTCCGCATCTCCATGTGTCCGCACCCAGCCCGTCAAGCATTGACCTCCCCGACCGGTCGGGTGTACTCTGCGTGCGGGGGTGGATGGAACTCGGAGCGCCAAGACCTACTCAGCGTTTCCATCATGCCAGCCATTCGAGAGGAGTCTATCCATGACGGTATTCCTAGCGCCTGTCCGAATCGGAGCTAGTCGTTCCATCCGAACTTTCTTGAGAGCCGCGGTGGCGCTCACTGCTTTCGCGGGGCTCGCCTTCGGCCAGGCCTCGAGTTCCGCAGTCAACGGGACCATTACCGACCAACAGGGTGCAGTCGTTCCCGGTACACAAGTTGTCCTCACAGGCGTGGAGACAGGCATCGAGCACCGAGCCGAGTCCAACGCAGTCGGCCGGTATGTCTTTGTCAACATCCCGCCCGGCTTCTACACGATTGAGGCTGGTGCAGACGGATTCATGACCTCGGCGATCGAGCCGTTCGCGCTAGTTGTCAACCAGACAGCAACGTTTGACATCGTCCTCGAAGTCGGTGCCGTGACCGAATCGGTAACCGTCGAGGCAATCGGCGCCCAGGTGCAGTCCTCCTCTTCGGAACTGGGGACTGCCATGACCGAGCAGCAGGTCGTTGACCTTCCGCTCAATGGCCGGAACTTTACGCAGTTGCTCGTGCTCACACCCGGCGCGTCGCCAGTGAATGTGGCGCAGAGCCGCGGCGGTTTCGGCAGCACCTCGGTCGGCACGTTCAGCTTCCCCTCGATCAACGGGCAGAACAATCGAAGCAACCTATTCCTGACGGACGGCGTGAACAACCAGGGCCTGACGACCAGCACCTATGCTGTTCCACCGATCATCGACGCGATCCAGGAGTTCAAAGTCCAGTCGCACAACGACCTGGCCGAGTTCGGCGGCGTGACAGGTGGCGTCGTGAATGTCGTCACCAAGTCCGGCACGAACAGCACCCACGGAAGCCTGTGGTCGTTCATGCGGAACGACAACCTCGACGCACGCAACACGTTCTTGGAAGACAAAGCGGCGCTCGCGCAGAACATGTTCGGCGCGACCGTCGGGGGACCGATCGTCAGCAACAAGACCTTCTACTACGGAGCGTTCCAGGGATTCACGAACCGGACCCCGGCCAACCGGAACTATCAAGTGCCGACTGCGGCGAACCGGCAGGGCGATCTCAGCGATTCGGCTCGCCAGATCTTCGATCCGTACTCGACGCGCACCGGCCCCGACGGGAACGCTGTCCGCGACCCGTTTCCGGGCAACGTCATTCCCCAGAGCCGCCTTGACTCAGGGTTCGTTCACTACTTGGAGCACACCGTTCCCATGCCGATTGACCTCGGCACGGACCTCGGCAACCTGAACCAGCGAGACACAACCGGGACGGCTCTGAACCAGTACGAGTACTCTGCGCGCGTCGACCACCGCTTCAGCGACGCGGACACCGCGTACCTTCGCTGGAGTGCGCAGGACAACCTCAGGAAGGGATCGGCCGGTCGGCAGGGCTTGACGAGTTTCATCGACATCATCAATCTGAATGTCGCCGCGAACTGGGTGCACACGTTTGATCCGACCAGCATCCTGCAAGTCTCGTTCGCGAGAACCGACGTCAAGCGAGACACCGGCAACGCATTCGCCAACTTGCCGGACGGTTTCATTTCGACGGTGGGCTGGAACCCGGACTTCGCCGGAGGTTTCCGCGGGGGCACCTCCTTCGTGCCAAACGTCGCTGTGGCCCAGTACTTCGGAGGCGGTGAGCGCATTGGATTCACACGAACCAGCGACACGTGGCAGTACAAGGGCACTTACACCAAGATCGTCGGCAGCCATACCCTCAAGTTCGGCGGTGAGTACAACATCCTCGGCCACTTCGGCACAGTGAATGACCACAGCAACCGCTTCACGACTGTCGGCACGGCCAGTCCAGCCAACAGGGGCGGGACCGGGCATCCTCTGGCGTCATTCCTGCTGAACGTCCCGGACCAGTGGTCGCGAAGGGACTTCCACAAGCGTGGCCGGGGCGGAGCGCTGTACTCTTACTTCGCCCAGGACTCCTGGAAGGTGACCCCCAAACTCACGTTCAACTTCGGATTCCGACTCGACCACACCGTGCTGCCTCAGTTCGGCAATCCGGAAGAGAACACCGTCGAATTTGGCAACATCGACTACAACGTGGGCATCTACTGGATCACTGCGGCGCCCCCCACGTGTGAGGCAAAACGCGTTGCTCCCTGCCTGCCGGACCCCAGCGGAGCGCTCCCCGACGACGTCCGGGTCACCCCCAATTACATCCAAGATCCCTGGCCGTTGAGCTGGCAGCCTCGGATCGGGCTTGCATACCGTCTCAACGAGCGTACGGCCGTCCGGCTATCCGGTGGCGTGTTCTTCGACAACTATGCCGGTGTCACGCAAAACACGCAAAATCTCGGCCACACGTGGCCTGATGTAGGGCGGAAGCTCCAAGGGAACACCAACCCCGCAGACGCAGTTCCGAACGTCTCGGCGAAGAACCCGGCACCCACCGGCATCCTGCCAACCGCGACACCGTACAACCAAGGCGCTTGGTACTCGGACCCGCGGATGGACAACGGCTATTCGATGCAGTGGAACTTCGGCATCGAGAGGCAGCTCGACGAAGCGACGGTGCTGAAAGTCAACTATGTCGGGTCCGGCAATCGCCGCCTCCCGCTCGGCACCTACTACAACGTCGCGCTCACGCCCGGCAAGCGATCGGAGGCCCGAAGTCGCGCCCCGTTCCCGCGGTTCCGGGCAAACCACTGGCTGACGTCCTGGGGCCGTAGCAACTACCACTCGCTGCAGACCCAGTACAACCGCCGCTTCTCGCGAGGGCTGGCCTTCATGGTCAATTACACGTGGGCAAAGTCGATCGACATCGGCTGCTCCGGCTGGTTCGTGGAGAACTGCTCGCAGCAGAACCCTTACAACTTCAACATGGACAGGAGCGTCTCGGGCTTCGACCTGACGCACAACCTGAACTTCAACTGGGTGTGGGACATTCCGATCGACTTCGATAGCGCCGTCCTTGACACCGTGCTGGGCGGGTGGAGGTTCAACGGTCTGGCCATGTTCACCTCCGGCCAGCCGTACCATCCCATCGTCAACGGCGACATCGCAGGGACGGGGATGTTGAACCGCCGGTATCGGGCGAATTATGTCGGCAATCCCGTCCTCAGTAATCCGACTCCGGCCGCCTGGCTCAACAACTCCGCATTCGAGATCCCCGCGGCGGGTACGTTCGGGAACGCCGGGCGGAACACACTTCGGGCCGACGGGATGACCAACGTGGACTTCTCCTTGTTCAAGGTCTTCTCAATTAAGGAGAGGGTCCAGGTCGAGTACAGGGTGGAACTGTTCAACGGGTTCAACACTCCGCAGTACAGGGCCCCAGTGTCCAATTTCAGCCAGGGTAATTTCGGCAGGGTTCTCGGCACAGCGAACCGTGCTCGCCAGATCCAGATGGGTCTCAAGCTGAAGTTCTGATTCGACATCTTGTGAAGGCGCGGTTCAAAGGGAACTGGGCGGAATTGCAACAGGCTCCCTGTGCAGCAGGAGTCGCAGCTACCGGGCCGGCCACGCCAGCTACGGAGCAGGGGGAACGGTGCGTTCAGCCCTCAGCGGGACATTGGTAGGCAAGCGAGAAGCACCGCGGACCGGAACGGTACGGGCGCGCAGAACCCTTCCGCTCCGGGCCTCCTCCGCTGTTGCACTACTGGCCGCTGCGCTCCTCGCCCAGTTGCCCGAGCAGGCCCTCGTCGAAGCGGAGCAGCATCGCCGAAACGGCGACCCAGCGGCGGCACTGGCCGTCCTTGACCGGGCCGCAGGGGGCTTTCCGAACCGTCCGCTGATTCACTTTAACCGCGGTGCGGTCCTAGGCGAGCTGAATCGTCACGAAGAGGCTGCTGATGCCCTCAGGACGGGGCTTGCTCTGGACCCGGAGCACGCAGAAGCACGCTTGACCCTGGCCAAGGTTCTCGTGCGAGGTCTCCGATTCGAAGAGGCGCTGGTGCATTTGGAACGCTACGCGACGCTTGTCGGCGAATTCCTGCAGGGTTTCGAAGGCCACTATGTGCGCGGGCTCGCGCTACGTCGGCTCGACCGGCTTGTCGACGCCGAGCGCGAGCTTCGTCGCGCTACGGACATTGATCCTGGCCACGCCGACGCGCTCTTCAATCTCGGCGCAGTCCTCGACCAGCGCGGGGCCGACGAGGAAGCGGTGGCCTACCTGCGGAAGGCGGTGACCCTCCAGCCAGGGAATCCCGATTTCCGGTACCGCTTGGCGAAGGTACTGATGCGGATGGGGCGGTCACACGAAGGCCGAGCCGAGCTCGCGAGGTTCCAGAACTTGAGGGAGCTTGACCAGCTGGAGTCTCGCGTGTCCGTGCTGATGCGACAGGCAGAGGAGAGCATGCGTGCAGGCAATCCCGGCGTAGCTAGGGAACTCTACCAGCAGGTCATCCAACAAGATTCCGGAAACGCCGAGGCACACGTGAATCTCGGCGTTGCCTACGAGCGGCTTGGTCGGGGCGATTTGGCCGAAGCGATGTTCCGCAAGGCTCTCGAACTCCGGCCGGACCACGCGGAGGCGCACTTGAACCTCGGCTTGAAGCAGGCCGAGCAAGGCCGGTTCCCGGAGGCACTCAGGAGCATCGGCGAGGCGGTGCGTCTTGCTCCCGGCCATGTGCCGGCACGCAAGGCATTGGCCATGGTCTTGACTCGGCTGAAGCGGCCACTAGAAGCCATTCCACACTTCGACAGGATTGTCCGGGAAGATCCCCAGTCGGCCGAGGCCCGTCTGGACCTAGGGATTGCTCTTGCAGAAGCCGGGTACCAGCCGCAAGCCCTTGCTGCATTCGACGAGGCGGCTCGGCTTGCACCGGGGTCGTTCCGCCCACACTACAATCGCGGCCGGGCCCTCAACGATCTCGGCCGGACGCAGGAGGCTCGCCAGGCTCTCGAGACAGCGATTGAATTGAATGCGCGCTACGCGCCTGCGCTGCAATTGCTCGGAACGATCGAAAGGGCGGCGGGGAACACCGGGCGAGCGGTCGAGCTGTTGCGAGTCGCAGTCCAGTTCGATTCGCGTAACCCTCTCCTTCACCATGACCTGGGCCTGGCCGTCAGCCAGTCAGGCCGTCCTGAAGAAGCCATTCGCCATTGGGAGGCTGCGCTGTCGCTTGACCCGAGCCACAAGGAGGCCATGTACAACCTGGCCCAAGCCTTGCACGCCATTGATCCGGACCAAGCCCGGGACTACAGAGAGCGGTTTGCTGCGTTGAAGGCCGAGGAGCAGGATACGGACCGCGCGGGCACTTTGTGGAACTTTGCGCTTGCCGAGGCCGAAAACGAGCGCTGGGACAAGGCGTTCGAACTATTTGAAAGGGCTCTTGATGCGTGCGGCGGCTGTCCGGCGAAGGGACAGATTCACAAGAACTTCGGCTTGACCCATGCCCATGCCGGAGACTACGCGAGCGCCGTTACCGAGCTGTTGAAGGCTCTGCAGCTCTTGCCGGACGACGAGGAAATCAAGCAAGCGCTCGAGGTTGTCCGATCTCGGGGGGGTCCGTGACGTGTTGCAGGCTCCCGGCGAAGCACGACTGCCCCCGCCGTACTGGTGCAGTTCTCGAGTCTGCGGACACGTGCCGCTGACCGAGCTAGTAGCCGACGGACTTGTCGACGACGTGCGTCAGCGGCTCCCCACGCGCAAAGCGCCCGATGTTGCCTGCGACCACTCCCAGCCGGCGATCGTCGGATCCCTTGGCGTGGGACGCGACGTGCGGCGTGATCACGATGTTGTCGAACTGCCAGAGCGGGTCGTCGGCAGTAAGCGGCTCGGGGTCCGTCACATCGAGGCCGGCACCGGCTAGCTTCTGGCTGTCGATTGCCTTGATCAGGGCCCCCTTGTCGTAGAGCCGGCCGCGGGATACCGCGACAAAATACGCCCCCTGCTTCATCAGGTCGAACTGCTTCGACCCGATCATGTGCTCGCTCTCCGGTGTCAGCGGGGCTGCCACGAAGACCACATCGCCCTTGGGGAGCACCTCGTCGAGCCGATCGGGCGGCACGATCGTGGGCGCGAAAATGCTGACAGGGATGTCCTTCGGATCGACGCCGATCACGTTCATCCCGAATCCGTGCGCTCTCTGCGCGACCTGCATGCCGATACCGCCCATGCCGACGATGACAGCCGTCATGCCTGGCAGTTCCGTCATGGTCTTCGGCGCATCAGCACGGGACTTCCACTGGCGACGGTTCGGGAGGTACTCGTGCATTCCCCTGGTCAGGGACAGGAGCAGCGCGAATGCATGGTCCCCGATTGTCGGCCCCTGGACCACCTTGCAGTTGGTCAGCTGCACGTCGCTCTTCATGAACTCGGGCCAGAAGCTGTAGGCCTCGACACCCGCACTCAGGGACTGGACCCACTTTAGCTTCTTCGCTTTCGGAAAGAGCTCCTTGCTGATCCCGCCGACGATGGCGTCGGCATCGACGATTTCTTTCTCGAACTGCTCCATCGACTTGGAAACGACAATGTCCGCGTCCTGGCCCGCCTCGTTCTCGTACCGCTGGATAGCTTCGTCCTCGAAGGCAAATCCGGCCGAGTGAGCTCGGATCACGATCTTCTTGTCAGCCGCGAACCCAATCGTCGCGAACGCCACCAGCAGAATGCAGATTCGTTTCATCGAATGCCTCCTATTGCCGCCGAGTCTACCATTTTCGGGTCGGCATGGGGTGCTGTCGCTCGCGCAAGTCGTGAACCGGCGCGCCGTCGCGCGTCCGGCGCCTCGAGCCCGGACGGGAGGGGCGACGCATCGTATCGAAAACCCAGCTCGAGGTGGGCTCGGCCCCGGCACATGAGAGGTTAGAGCGGTGTCACGACGCTCCCGGTCGGCTCCGCGTTCGGGACCTTGCGTGGCATGGAGATTGACGCGGCAGGAATATGGCCGTATCATACGGCTATGGCCGTAACAACGGTCAAGTCGACTTACTCTCTCGATGTTGAGTCCGTGCGGGCGCTTGAGGGGCTGGCGCGAAAGTGGAAGGTTCCGAAGTCCGAGGTGTTGCGCCGCGCAATTCGAATTGCAGCAACAGAAGAAGAGCTCGGTGACCGGTCGAAGCTTGCCGCTCTCGATCGACTGCAGACGTCCGTGCGAGAGCGCAGGACGGATATTTCGCAGTGGGCGCGCGATGTGCGCGCAGAGCGTCGGGCAACCGGCCGGAGGTTGCCTTCCAATCCCGAATGATCCATCTCGACACGAGTTTCCTGATCAGCGTACTGGAGCCGGTATCTCCAGAAAACCGCAAGCTGCGACGCTGGTTGCGCGCGGGCGAGACGCTTGTTGTCAGCACGGTCGCCTGGACAGAGTTCCTCTGCGGTCCCCTGTCCGAGTCTGATGTCGAGTTGGCTGCCCAACTCGTCGACGATTACCGGTGTTTCACACCGGATCACGCAACGGCTGCGGCTCGATTGTTCAATGAATTGGGAAGAAGGCGCGGTTCGTTGACCGACTGTATGATCGCAGCGACCGCGCTTGCCGACAGAGCGCCCGTCGCAACAGCCAATGCCCGCGACTTTCACCGCTTCCAGGAATTCGGCCTAGGAATCGCCTGAGCGAAGATTCTTCTCCGGACGAGCAGGCGCCCGGCTGCTCGCACCGCTCAGCTACGGTCGACTGGAGTTGCTACGCTGCACAACGATGCGGCCCATCGAATTCGCAATCTTCGTCGCAGCGGCCGGCTTGATCGCGTCCTTCTGGACCGCCTCGGGCATAGAGACCCCAAGAACTGTCATCGACCACCCTGAGGCCACGAAGGTCGTCAAGCTTGAGTTCGGCCTGAAGTCGGTCAAGCCGCTCCGCTGGACCGGCAACGCAGCGGTGTCGACCGGAGAGATCCTGTCTGCGTGGGGCTGGCACTTCAATCGTCCCGACCGAATTGTGGGCGCGAGTGGCTGGGACTTCGAAGCACGAAACTTCAATCCGCCTGGCGCGGCATACCGGCTGCGCGACGAGTTGCCCCAAGGGATTGAGATCCTGCCCAACGGCGTCTACCTGAGCGTTGCTGCGCCTCCCGGCGCCGTTCTTTCGGTCGAGACGAACCGAGGCGACTTCGAATTCAGGCTCGCCGACCTTGACTCGAAAGGCGTCCTGACCTTCTTGGGGGGTGACGTTGCTGCGATCGCTGCCCCACCTGTCCGCCCCCTTACCAGGGGAGAGGCGAGCCAGCACGATTTTCCGGCTGCCGTGTCGACGGAGGACGGCCTGTTCGTCGCTTGGACCACGTTCCACAACGAGGCCAACGCCCTGTACCTCGCTTGGTACCGGGACGGCAAGTGGCAGAGCCGTCGGGTCACGCCTGCGTGGGGCGACTACTCGGGGACGGCTTTGGCGAGCGACGCAAGCGGGCGGATCCATGTCATCTGGAGCGAGTACAAGGAAGACAAGTGGCGTCTCCTCGCCCGAGCCTTCGATCCGGGGGACGATTCCTGGGCTGAGGAGGTCTATGTTTCTCCATCGGGTCGACGGCAGTTCTTCCCGGTCGCCGTCGCTGCCTCCGACGGCCATCCGTGGGTGACTTGGCAGGAGTTTCGCGGGGACAACCTTGAAATCATGGCTGCCCGGTACGACGGAGCCTGGCAGGAAGAGGTTCTTGTCAGTGACTCCCAGGCCAATGACTGGGCGCCGGATATCGCGGCCGCTCCGGACGGGTCGGTCTGGGTGGCGTGGGACAGCTACGCGCGTGGGAGTTACGGGGTGTACGTCCGGCGCCTGTTGCCGGATCGACGCGATCCGGTGGTGGAATTGCCTTCGGATCCGAATCGCGCCATCGAACCATCCATCGCCGTGGACGCCGACAACCGCGTCTGGCTGGCATGGGCGGAGAGCGGGACGAACTGGGGAAAGGACTGGGGAGTTCTCGGTCGTCCCGGAACGCAGATCCGTGCGACGAGCGAGGTGCGACTGGCACGGTACGCGAACGGTCGCTGGTCAGAGCCGGTCCAGTCGCTGAAGGAGTCGGTTTCTGCCTGGATGTCCGACATGCACGAATACCCCACCCTGTTCATCGCGGAGAGCGGGGTGCCATACGTGTTCTTCCGCAAGATGATGCCCCGGCTCCCTGTTGCCGAGCACGAGCTTCAGGTAAAGCTTGGCAGCGAGGAGCGGCGCCTGCAGCCGTGGTACGACACGATTCGTGGAATGTCCGAGATCCGGGTCTCTGGCTTTGTCGGATCACGCTGGCTTCCGGCACGGGACGTTCCCCTCAGCGCTGGAGGAGCCTACGCGCAGCTCGCCCTCGCCCGGGCCGATGGCGGCGTGGAGGCCGTCTGGCCGAGCGACGGCCGCAGCTTCGAGGACCCGCACGTGCGCACTTCGCAGCTTCGTTACGCCCGTTTTGAACTGGACGCCGAGTACGCGGCTGATGAGCGTGTCCGCCCGCTCGCGAGCAGGGTCGAGGAGTTTGTAGACGCAGCGCCGACCGAGGCTGCCGACCTGGCCCGCGTCCGCGCGGCCAGATGGGAAGACAAGGAGCCTCTGCGACTGTACCGAGGCGATCTGCACAGGCACACCGACCTGTCCGCGGACAGCCAAAAGGACGGCGATCTCCTATTTCAATACCGCTACGCTCTCGATGCCGGAGCCCTGGACTTCCTGGCCGTGACGGATCACTCGGGTGCCGAGCGACTGAATTTCTACCAGTACCAGTGGTGGAGGACGCGCCAGGTGGCGACCATGTTCAACCAGCCGGGTCGGTTCGCGACGTTCTTCGGGTACGAACGCACCGTCACGTTTCCGGGAGGTCACCGAAACGTGATCTCGACCAGGCGGGACGTGCAGCCAGTCCCCATTTCCGACGAGGAATTCACTGGAAACGAAAGCTGGTCGGAACGTCTGTATCCGTCTCTGCTACGGCATGGCGACATCGCGATCGCGCACACGACAGCTGGAGGCGGGGGCACCGACTGGAGGGACAACGACCCGCGAGCGGAACCCGTGGTGGAGGTCTTCCAGGCCTTGAGGGGATCGTACGAGGAAGAGAACTCGCCCGGGAAGGCGAATACGAACCAACCGGCTGGGTTTGTCTGGAGCGCGTGGAAGAAGGGCTGGAGGATAGGCCTCCTGTCGAATTCCGACCACGAATCGACGCACCAGTCCTACGCCTGCGTGTGGGCACGCGAGCTCACGAACACCGCAATTCTGGATGCCATCAAGCAGCGTCGATCGTACGCTGCCACCGACAACATCGTGCTGCGATTCGAAGCACGTCTGGATCGTGGGTCACCGGTCAAGATGGGAGGGGAGACCGAGGCGACCAAGCCGCCGGAACTGGTCTTCAGGGCCACGGGTACGGCACCGGTTAGCTCTTTCGAGATCATCCGCAGCGGCGAGGTCGTGTACGGTTCCAGGCCGGGCACTCCCGAGGTGTCAGTGTCATTCCGGGACGAGACCGCGCCTCGCCAGGGTGCCGCACACTACCACGCCCGGCTGGTCCAGGACGACGGACAGATCGCCTGGTCGACGCCGGTCTGGGTGGATTACCGTTCGGACGACTAGCACCGAATCCGTTTCGCTCGCGCTGCAACCCGCCGGCAGAAACCGCGGGCGGCCCGAGGTTGTCGACGCTTCGCGATAATTGACTGTCGCGCGCGAGGCCGAGTCTTGGACGAGGCCAGGACGCAGCGGCGAAGCGCGGACTGTGCCGGCCCGGAATCGATCGAAGCCGCACAATGCGAATCGCACCCCGGCGAGTTCGGCTGAGGTGCGTGAACCGCCTCAGCCTGTGCAGTCCGAGGTTGCGAATCGGATCGCGAGGCGGCCGGCTGGAAGGAGAAACGGATGAACGTATCGGGCAAGGTGGTTGTGGTTACGGGCGCTGCTCGCGGGATCGGCCGTGCGCTCGCCGCGCGTTTCGTGAGTGAGGGGGCTCGTCATGTCGTCGCGTCCGATGTCGACGCCGACGCGGTTTCGGAGACAGCCGATGCGATTGGCGCGATCGCCCATATTGCGGACGTCACCTCGGAGAGCGCGGTCAGCGGCCTCATCGCCACGGCCGAAGCACGCTGCGGCCCGATCGACCTGTTTTGCTCCAATGCGGGGATCTCTCACCCCGGCGGCCCGGAAGTCTCCGATACGGATTTGGATCGCGTGTTTGACGTGAACTACCGCTCGCATCTGTATGCGGCGCGGCACCTTGTTCCGAAAATGACTGCACGGGGCGGCGGCTACCTGCTGAACACCGCTTCTGCCGCCGGTGTTCTCACGCAGATCGGCTCGCTCGCCTACGCCGTGACCAAGCACGCCGCCGTTGCCTTGGCGGAATGGCTCGCGGTGACGTACGGAGACGAGGGGCTGAAAGTGTCCGTGCTCTGTCCGCAGGGAGTTCGGACGCGGCTCCTGCTTGGCGAGCAAGGGGAGCGCGACAACTTTCTGACGCCCGGGGCCATCGAGCCATCGGATGTGGCCGATGCCGTGATCGACGGGCTCGCCGAGGAGCGCTTTCTCATCCTGCCCCATCCAGAGGTCGCGGAGTACATGCGACGCAAGGCGTCGGACTATGACCGCTGGCTGCGCGGAATGCGGAGACTGCAGGCCAGGGTCCGTTCGAATCCGAAGACCGCGATGAAGCAGTAGATTCTCTCGACCCTGTGGTCCAGCGCCGCCCAGCGGCTGCGCAAAGGTGAACGATGTCCGGGCGAATTGCTGCTGGCCGGCGCTCACCGGTTCCGAACAGCGTTGGCGGCGCGGAGAGCACAACATTCGCGCCGCCCGTCTGCCGGGCCGCGCCGACGGCCTGGTCGCTCGGGATTGGCGAGGTCGCGGGCCTATGCGGGCTCGGGGACTGCTGCGGGCCGCGCGCCTGCCAGTCGGGACTCGGTCTCTCGCGCTACTGCCGTTTCGTCCGCCTCGGAGAACCGTACGGCGAAGGCGAGGAAGGAGACCAAAGTCACGACTGCGCCCAGCGTCAGCAGCGCCTGGGGCCAGCTGAGGTTCTCGGCCTTGAAGAGGAAGCCAGCTGCCACGGCGCCCGCGTTCCCGCCAGCACCGACGATGCCCGCGACGGCTCCGAGAGCTTTCTTGTTGATGAATGGCACGACTGAATACGTCGCGCCCTCGGACATCTGCACGCAGAGGCTGAACACGATCAGCGTGGCGATCGCCATCGGCAGGACTGACTGCTGCGAGAACAGCATCAGCGCGAGACCCTCGAGGAACAGGATTCCTGCCAGGAACCAAACCCGCCCGCGGAGGCCCCATCGCAGGCCCCATCGATCTCCGACCATGCCTCCGACGGTTCGGGCGAAGATGTTCATCAGGCCGAAGAGCCCGGCCACCAGACCTGCGGTCGAGAGGCTGAGTTCGAAGTAATCGTGGAAGTAGAGCGCGGCGATGTTGTTGATCGTCAGTTCAACGCCGAAGCAGGCTCCGTAGATCAGGAATAGCGCCCAGACCCGAGCGTCCGAGCACGCCTCTAGGAACGCGCCCTCGACGGTTCTGGCGCTTGCAAGCGCTCCAGATCGGCGCAGGTCCTTGTAGCTCCCGTCGGGGGAGTCCTCGGTCAGCTTCCAATAGAACGCCGAGATTCCCAGCAGGGCAAGCCCCGGGACCACCATAGCCAGCCGCCACCCGATGGCTTGGTCAGCCACGAACATCATGGCCACTGCGAACAGCAGGGGCATGGCCATCTGCGTGACGCCTCCGCCGAGGTTGCCCCAGCCCGCTGTCGTCGCGTTGGCCGTGCCGACCGTGTTGGGCGCGAACATCACCGACGTGTGGTACTGGGTGATGACGAAGGACGCTCCGATCGCTCCGATGGCGAGGCGGAACAGCAGGAACGTTTCGTAGCTGTCCGCCAGCCCGATCGTCATCACAGGGATCGAACCCAGTGCGAGCAGCCACGTATAGGCCCTTCGCGGTCCGATCTTGTCGCAGAGCCAGCCAATTGCCAGGCGGGCGACGACGGTGATCGCCACGGAGGCGATGATGGTGTTGCCGATTTGCTCCTTGGTCAGTCCGAGGTCCTCCCTGACCACGGCCATCAGCGGCGCGATGCCAAACCACCCGAAAAAGCAAAGAAAGAACGCAAACCACGTCATGTGAAAGGTCCGCATCGGGATCGTGCTGAAGCTGAACAGCTGGATCTTGGTCGCCTTTCCCTTGAAGTCCATTTCTTTTCTCTCCTTGTTGCCGGATACACCAATCCGGCGTCGACCGCGGCATCCACCGCGCTCGACACAGTTCCCTTTGCTCGCTGATATGCCGGACGTCCGGGTCCGGCTCGCCCCCCGGCGGACTAGGCGGGGCCGCCTCGTTAGCGCGCGACGCTCCTTGGGCCGCTGCGTTCGACACGGACTGCCGCTTGCTTGTAGTTCGGTTCCCTTGAAATCGGGTCGAACGCGCTTTGCGTCAGCCGGTTCGAATTCTTCTCCTCGTAGTGGAACGGCATGAACACCTGGCCGGGCGCCACGATCTCGGTGATACGCAGCTCCAAGTGGTCGACCCGGTTCCTCGGCGACACGACGGTCACCAGGTCATGCGGCTTCAGGCCGAGCCGCCGTGCGTCGCGAGGATTCATCTCCAGCCACGCGGACGGGGACATGCGTTCCAGGATCTTGACCTCCCTGGTTTTCGTGCGAGTGTGCCAGTGCTCGACAGTGCGCCCGGTGTTGAGCACAAGAGGGAACGACTTGCTGGGTTGCTCCGGAAAGGGCTCCCATTCGACCGCGAACAGCCTCGCCCTGCCGTCCGGAGTCTGAAACCGCCCATCTGCATAGAGCCGGCTGGTAGGCGGCCGCCCGTCTCCGTTGCCTAGCGCGGCGTTCGCCGGGAATGGCCACTGAATCGCGTGGTGCTTGTCGAGCAGGTCGTAGTTGAGGCCCGAATAGTCGCACAGCCGCCCTCTCGAGACACCTCGCCATTCCTCGAAAGCGTCCTCAGGACCCTTCCATCCGGGAAACAGCTTGTCGCGGACGCCGATTTCCTCCGCGACTGCGAGGAAGATGTCGAAGTCCGAGCGGGCCTCGCCGGGTGGCTCGACGGCCTGGTTCACCTTGCTCACACGCCGTTCGGAATTCGTGTAGGTGCCGGTCTTCTCGCCCCAGATCGCCGCAGGGAGGACCATGTGAGCGATCTCCGTCGTCGGTGTCGGATGAAACCCGTCCTGCACCACGAGGAAGTCGAGGTTGTCAAATCCCTGCTGCAGCACCTCGACGTTCGGGAACGAGACCAGCGGATTGGTCGCGATGATCCACAGCGCCTTGACGTCCCCCTTGACGCAAGCCTCGACGATGTCGGGATAGGCAAGGCCGCGCGCACGCGGCAGGTCCTCCGCGTCGATTCCCCACAGCCGTGCGAGTTCGGACCGGTCCCCCTCGTCGGCGAAGTTCCGGTAGCCAGGCATCGAGGCGGTGAAGCCGGTCTCGCGCGTCCCCATGGCGTTGCACTGCCCGGTGATCGAGAACGGCGACGAGCCCGGCTTGCCCACATTGCCGGTGAGTAGCGCGAGGTTGTTGATGGCGTTCACCGTCTCGGTTCCCTTGGTCGAGTGGTTGACTCCCATCGTCCAGGCGAGGAACGGCCGCTGTGCGCGCCCGTAAATCAGGGCGGCGCGGTAGATCTGCTCCTCGCTCAAGCCCGTCACGGATGCCACGCGTTCGGGCGTGTACTTCGCAAGGTGGGTCTCGAGTGCCTCGAAGCCGGTGGTGTGGGACTCGATGTAGTCCTTGTCGATCAGTCCGGCCCGGATCAGGACATGGGCCATGCCGTTGAGCAGCGCGATATCGGAACGTGGCTTGAGCGGCAGATACAGATCCGCCATCCGGGCTGTCTTGCTGACCCGCGGGTCCGCGACCACGACCGTCTTGGAGGGATTCCTCTCGAGGCGGTAACAGAGGATCGGGTGGTTGTCGGCGATGTTCGCGCCGATCAGGAAGACCGCGTCGGACTCCTCCAGGTCTTCGTACGCTCCGGGCGGTCCGTCGCTGCCGAAGGACCGCTTGTATCCCGACACCGCACTGGCCATGCAGAGAGTCGTATTGCCGTCGTAGTTGTTCGTGCCGAATCCCAGTTGCACGAGCTTGCCGAGAGCGTAGAACTCCTCGGTTACCAACTGCCCCGTGCTCACGACCCCCAGGGCGCGGGGCCCGTATCTCGATTGCGCCTTGCGGAACTCTCGCGTAAGGGTCGCGATGGCGTCGTCCCATCCGATCCGCTCAAAGCGGCCCTTTCGGTTCTTGAGTAGCGGGTAGCGCGCTCGGCTCGCGGCGGAGACGACCTCGTGTTCCGCCAGGCCTTTCGGGCAGAGCTTGCCGAGGTTGACCGGGTGATCCTCGTTGCCCCGGACGGAGACAGCCTTGCCGTCTCGCACGCCGATGTGCATTCCGCAGCCGACCGAGCAGTATCCACAGGTCGTGGGGACCCAGCGCTCCGGGATCTTGGCGGCCGATGTGAAGCCGTAGTCGGGATCCCGCCCGTAGGCGTAGTCTTGCTGTCGGGTGTCGAAGCCGAGCAGTCGCTTGAGGTTCACGCCGCCGCTCTCCTCTCCAGGAACGGCATCGCCATGTTTTTGGGCACCACGCTGACGAAGAACAGGTACCGTCCAACCAGCGCACCGGATGCCGCGAGCGCGAAACCCGCTTCCCCGAAGCCCAGCGCCGGGAGACCCACGGCCCCCGTGGCGAGCAACCCAAGGCGGAGCAGGAAGAGTCGTGCCAGCGGCCCGGATAGCAGCCTTGCCGTGGCCTGCCTCTCGTATTCATCCGTCCGCACGAACCCAAGGAAGCGCCAGATTTCCAGCAGCACGTGGGACACGGCAGAGACAGCCGCGAATGCAAGCAGTACGGAGTCGAATCGCGTTCCGAGCATCGCGACGAGGAGCGGGCCCAGCGTCGTGCCGGTCAGGAAGAAGTCGGCCACCGTGAGCGGGCTGTTCCACGAGGGACGGCCCGAGACAAGGTAAATACGCGATGTCGCGTACATCGCAAAGAGCCCGGTTACGGAGGCGCTGGCGCCCATCAACGTTGCCCCGGGCGACCCTGTCAGCAGCAACGCGGCACTGGCGGATGCGGCCACTCCGAACGTGCTCAGCCCCACGATTTCCCGGCTGAGCCACGAGGTCCTCACGTTGCGGACGGCCAGGGGTGCGAGAGCAGGCCGGCCCAGATGAAGCGGCGACGCCGCGAAGGATGCCAGTCCCAGCGCGAGCGACACCAGCGCTGCGGTTTCCAGGGCCTCCGAGCCGCCCGTGAGGCTCAGGAGCCATGTCGTCACGAACCCCGCGATCGAGAGCTGGGTCAGCACCGTCATCAGCACCAGAGAGAAGTGCGGCTTTGCCGGCTTGATGCGGTGGAAATCGGCTCTCTCGGCATCGAGCGGTAGCTCCTCGGGCAGCGTGACGCGAGTTGTCGAGATCGTGTCTTCCGCGCTGGGCAGGCCCGGGGCGTTGGCCTCTTCTCGGTACCTCCTCCTCCACTCGCCGACCTCGACGATCTCGATCGCAAGGGCCTCGGACGGGCAGGCGTCCACGCATGCAGGGGCGTCACCATCGGCCAGCCGACCGTGGCACATGTCGCACTTGCCGACCACTCCGCGGGATTCGTTGAACGCCGGGACGCTGTACGGGCAGTTCCAGATGCAGTATTCGCATCCGATGCATGAGTCGGCATTGTGCAGGACGATGCCGGTCCTCGGATCCTTCGAGTACGCGTCCGTCGGGCAGCCCGTCATGCACGCCGGATCCAGGCAGTGATTGCAACCCATCGAGAGATGCATGCGCTGGGTACTCGGAAACACCCCTCCCTCGACCTCGCCCACCCGTCGCCAGGAAACGTCGGCCGGGTTGTTGTTCTGCTCGGCGCATGCCACCTCGCAGCACTTGCAGCCGACGCACTTCGACATGTCGAAATGGAATCGGTACTGCTGGCCGTCCTCGAGCGGGATGTCCGGAACGAGAGGCGACGAGCCGGCCAGCCCGCGCGCTGCCCGGGACCGCAGCGCGGGTGCCGCCAGAATCGTGAACGGGTTTGCTGCGTGTTGCTGGGAAGTGGCCGCAGTCTGCATTGAGGTCGTGCATTCCTTTCTGGATGCGGTGCAGATGCACCGTGTCCTCCGAGACGGCTCCTTGCGGCGCTCCGTCTCGAACGGGGATCGGACTAGGGGAACAGGGAAGCTCCGCGCTCGGCACTGGCTTGCGCCAGGCGATTCGGCTGCTTCGAATCTACGCGGATCGGATCTCGCGGACGGGCCGGGTCCCGAGGCAGTCGGGCGGGGGGCGTCAACGCGCCACCCGCCTGCTCTGTTCCGAACCTAGCACGACCCGCAGCAAGGTTTGAAGCAAAAAATTCTTATCGTCCGGATAACCGGGAAGCAGGGCGTCCGTACGTCCTTACACTGGGCTCGTAGTAAGACATTCGCTCCCCGCAGAGCGGATTCCATGCCCCTCCAGAACTCCGTCCTTTGCGGCGGAGTGACTGCAATCCAGCCTAGTAGCCATACCGCAGCAGGGGGCGCGTTGTATCCGGAGGAGGGAATTCCCATGGCGGGGAGCAGGAAGACGGCAGTGGTGATCGGGAACGGTCCTGTCGGGCACCGGTTCTGCGAGAGGCTGGTCGAGTTCGACACCGGACGCAACTACCGCATCGTCACGTTCTGCGAGGAGCCGAGGCCTGCGTACGACCGCGTGCATCTCACCTCCTACTTCGACCACCGGGATCCCGCCAAGTTGGCTGTAGCACGTATCGAGTGGTATCGCGCGAACGGAATCCAGCTCCATGTGGGTGACCGGGCCCGCCAGATCGATCGATCGCGGCGGATCGTCGTGTCGGAGGCGGGCAGGGAGGTTCCCTATGACCGCCTAGTCCTGGCAACGGGCTCGCGGCCATTCGTTCCGCCCATCGAGGGCATCGACAAGCGAGGCGTCTTCGTCTACCGCACCATCGAGGATCTCGACGCCATCATCGAGTACTCGACCAACGCCCGGAGCTGTGCAGTGATCGGCGGCGGTCTCCTCGGCCTGGAAGCGGCCAAGGCGGCCTACGACCTCGGGCTCCAGACTCACGTCATCGAGTTTGCCCCGCGCCTCATGCCGCGTCAGATCGACGAGGCGGGTTCGCATCTGCTGGTGCGCCAGATTGAAGGCCTCGGAGTCCGCGTGCATCTGGGCACGGCCACGCGGCAGGTGCTCGGCAACGGTCGCGTGGCCGGCATGGCGTTCTCGGACGGGGGAAACCTCGCCGTGGACATGATCATCGTCTCCGCTGGCATCCGCCCGCGCGACGAACTGGCCCGCGACTGCGGCCTGGAGGTCGGGCCGCGCGGCGGCATTGCCGTCGACGATACCCTGCGGACCTCCGATCCCGACATCTATGCGATTGGCGAAGCCGCCCTGCATCGGGGGGTGACCTACGGCCTGATCGCACCAGGCTGGGACATGGCCGACGTCGCGGCCGGCCGCTTGGCGGGCAGGGAAGCGCGCTTCGAGGGCGCGAGCCTTTCAACGAAGCTCAAGCTGATGGGCGTCGATGTTGCCAGCTTCGGCGACTACGAGGCCCCTGCCAGCACGGCCGTCCCGCTGGTCGTGGATGATCCATTCGCCGGTATCTACAAGAAACTTCTTTTCAGCACCGACGGCAAGAGGCTCGTCGGAGGCGTGCTGGTCGGCGACGCCTCCGAGTACTCCGAGCTGTCCGTGCTGGCTGAGTCCGGACGGGATCTGCCGTGCGAGCCGGCGCGTCTTGCGGGCATCGGCGGCGAGGGAGCGCCCGACGTTGCAAGTGGCATCGGGGATGACGCGCAGGTCTGCTTCTGCAACAACGTCACCAAGGGAGCGATCTGCTCCGCGATCCGCGAGCACGGGCTCTCGACTATCGGGGCCGTCAAGGAGCGCACGATGGCTGGGACCGGCTGCGGCGGCTGCCTCCCGATGGTCACGGGCCTGTTGAATTCCGCGCTCGAGGCTGCCGGCCAGGTGGTGCCGAAGAGCCTTTGCGAGCACTTCGACTACACCCGCCAGGACCTGTTCGACATCGTCAAGATCAAGGGGATTCGGACATTCGAAGAGCTGATCCGCGAGCACGGGCGGGGCTACGGCTGCGAGATCTGCAAGCCGGTCGCGACATCGATCTTCGCCTCGCTCTGGAACGAGAGCATCACCGACTCGTCCCATCACACCCTCCAGGACACCAACGACCGGTTCCTCGCGAACATGCAGCGCGGCGGCCTTTACAGCATCGTGCCGCGCGTGCCCGGCGGGGAGATAACCCCCGATAAGCTGATCGCCCTCGGGACGGTCGCCAGGAAATACGGGCTCTACACGAAGATCACTGGCGGCCAGCGAGTCGACCTGTTCGGGGCGCAGCTGCACCAGCTGCCATCCATTTGGGAGGAACTGGTCGATGCGGGCTTCGAGAGCGGCCATGCATACGGCAAGGCCTTGCGCACGATCAAGAGCTGCGTCGGTACCACTTGGTGCCGGTACGGGGTCCAGGATTCGGTCGGCTTCGCTGTCCGCATCGAGCAGCGCTACCGGGGCATCCGAGCGCCTCACAAGGTCAAGGGGGCCGTGTCGGGCTGCGTCCGCGAATGTGCCGAGGCACAGTCGAAGGATATTGGCTTGGTCGCGACCGAGACGGGATACAACCTCTTCGTCTGCGGGAACGGAGGCTCCAAGCCGCGGCATGGCGACCTGCTGGCGTCCTCTCTCGACGAGGAGACGGCGGTCCGCTACATCGACCGGTTCTTCATGTACTACATCATGACGGCGGACAAGCTGACCCGGACGTCAGTGTGGATCGAGCAGCTCGAGGGTGGGATCGGGCGCATCAGGGACGTCGTCGTCCGTGACAAGCTCGGCATCTGCGACGAACTGGAGCGGCGCATGCAGTTCCTGGTCGACAGCTACCGCTGCGAATGGAGGGAAGTCGTCAACGATCCCGAGCGGAGGAGGCTGTTTCGGCAGTTCGTCAACACGGACGAGATCGACTCCGGCATCGAGATCGTCCAGGAACGCGGCCAGACCCGCCCCGCGAACTGGCCGAAGGATGGAGTGAGCCTCGACCAGATCAAGCTCCCCGACGGACGGACCGTGGGCGAGGCTCGCGGAGCAGGTGCCGCCGGGCCGGGGCGCAAGCTGCAGTGGGTTCGAGTTGGCAGGGTCGCCGACTTCCCGCGGAACGGTGGCGCCGCGGTGAAGTACGGAGCGACGCAGATTGCGGTGTTCAACCTCGCCGACAGGGGCCAGTGGCGGGCTTGCCAGAACATGTGCCCGCACAAGAACGCCTTCGTGCTGGCGAGGGGGATCGCCGGAAACGCAGGACTCTCGCCCAAGGTCACCTGCCCGCTGCACAAGAAGCCTTTTTCGCTCGACACGGGCGAATGTCTGTCCGGCGAACCTTACGCGCTGAAGGTCTTTCCTGTGCGGATTGCGGGCGACGGGGTGTACTTGCTGCTTCCGCCGGAAACGCAGCTCGATGCGCTGCTCGCAACGCCGCTGCATATGATCCAGGCGGGTGACGCGGCGGCGGCGCAGGCTTGCGTGGCCTGTGGGTGAGGTTCGGGAGACGAGGGAAAGCTGCAGCGGGAAGGATGGGCCAGCAGTGAGAATCGCAACGACGGAAAGGATCGACCCGATGAATCGGACACCGAATGCAGGGCCTGTGCCTGGATCGGTTGAGGAGGAGCGCGGTTCCGCCGGGGATGCGCACCTCGAGTTCCTTCACCGGATTAGCGGCCGCTTGGCAGTCGCCGACCCGCTGAACGAGGTGCTCGGACAGATTGTCGAGTTTCTCAATGACGTGGTGGGTGCGGACTCGTGCTTCATCTACGTGCTCGAAGAGGACAAGCTTGTCCTGCGCGCGTCGAAGAACCCGCATCCCGAGTCACTCGGCAACATCCGTATTCCCATGGGCGAGGGCATCACCGGCTGGGTGGCCCAGAATCGCGAGGCCGTCGCGATCACGTGCGGGGCCATGCGCGACAAACGCTTCCGCCGGTTCAGCCAGCTCCCGGAAGACGGATTTGAAGCCTTCCTGTCCGTTCCGATCCTCGCCGGCGGCCGGCTGATCGGTGTGCTGAACTTGCAGCACCGCCAGCGCCACGAGCATTCCCCGCATGAAACCAAGCTGGTATCAACCATCGGGCATCTCGTCGGCGCCGAGGTCGAGCGGGCGCGGCTCGCGTCCGAGGTCACCAAGCTCACCGGCCAGCTGGAGACGCGAAAGCTGATTGAGAGGGCCAAGGGGATCCTGCAGCGGGATCTTGGCTTGACCGAGGAGCAGTCGTACTTGAAGCTCCAGCAGGAGAGCAGGCGCCGGCGCATGCCTATGAAGCAAGTGGCGGAGGCGGTTGTGCTCTCGGACGACCTCCGGCGCGCCCAGGTCGAGGATTAGAGGCCGATTCGCCTCGAGGGGTCGGTGTTAGACCCTCCTTGGCTCTGCTGCTGCGCCAGCGCCCGCTAGCCGCTGCGTCTTTCCGGCGAATCTCCGCTGACGCTAACTGTAAGAATGTCGGTGTTGTGATACTGCTGGTGCCGGACCGAGCTCGCGTAGTGCCTGAGCAGGCGCAATGAGAATTCGTGCTCGACGGATTGCTCTGCCCAGTGTTCCAGAAGCGCAAGCCGGTCTTCGAGGTTGCGTTCCACATCCGACGCAATGAACTCCAGTTCGGCCTCCTTGCTGTCAACGCTGGCCACCAGGAGCAGATGCCAGGGATCCGCCTGGCTCTTCCCGTCCTCGCTGGGCATGAGGCTGAGGATCGACTCTTCGGCGGCGGCGCAGAGCCGCGTGGTCGCCGCCCGGCTCCAGCCCTTGTCCTTGGCGAATCCCCGCAGGAACTTCTCGATCTTTGGCAAGGAGTCCGTGTCCAGTCTTGCCTCTAGCCTGCGCCTCCGTGGCTTGGCGAGCTCTATCACGAGAGTCAGGAGGATCGCGACAGTCGCTCCGGCGGTCATCCCGTTCTCGAAAATCGTCCCGATGGACCCGCTCAGATAGTCGGTGAAGATCTCCTGGTTCTGGAATCCGACGCCGAGCCAGAATGCAAGTCCGATCACCACGCTCTTTCGATAGTCCACGCCGTCCTGGACGACGATCCGCATCCCCAGGGCGAACAGGATCGAAATCAGCACCGTCACGTTCGCGGCAACGACGGGATCCGGCACCGCCAGGATGATCGCGGTCGCCTTCGGGCAGAATGCCGCGATCGCGAACAGGATGCCCACGCAGATTCCGACCGACCGTGAAGCGACGCCGGTCAGCTCGGTAACCGCCACGCTGGACGAATAGGTGGTGTTCGGGACGGTACCCGCTAGGCCCGACAGCAGGTTCCCCATGCCGTCCGCCGCGACGGCACCCTGGACTGCGCGGAAGTCGGTCGCCCGGGGCCTCCGCCACGAGACCTGCTGGATGCCGATCGAGTCGCCAATCGTCTCGACCGCTCCGACGACCGTGACGAGAACGAACACCGGCAGCAGTGACCAGAACTCGAACCCGAAGTCGAGGTCAAGACCAGGCCAGGCACCGGTCGGCAATCCGATCCATGCCGCTTCCGCGATCCGGCCTGTGTCGTACATCCCGAAGGCCGATGCCACGATACAGCCGGCGACAACCCCTATGACAGGAGCCCATAGCCTCCATGCGCCCCTCGCCAGGAGCGCAACCGCGGTCGTGAACGCCAGCGCCGCGGCCGCGCTCGCCGGAGCGCCGTTCGGCGGCGCCCCGGAGGGTATGTTCGTCAGCATGTCGAAACAGATCGGCATGACCGAGACTGCGATCAGCATGATCACCGTGCCCGCCACCAGCGGCGTGATTAGCCGGCGTAGCAGGGAGAGCCGGGCAGCGAGCGCAAACTGACATAGGGCCGAGACGGACACCAGGGTCGCCAGCAGGCCCGGACCGCCCTCGACCAAAGCGGTCACTGATACGGCGATGAATGCCGCGGAGGTGCCCATCAGCAGGACGTATCCCGAACCAAGCCTCCCGACCCGGACGGCCTGGAGAATCGTCGAGATGCCGCTGACGCACAGCACGGAGAACACGGCCCAGGACAGGTACGCCTCGCCCGTGCCAGCGGCGCGGATGATGATGGCGGGCGTGAGGACGATTCCCGCGATGTTGAGCAGCACGAACTGGAAGCCCAGGCCCAGCGTCAGCATGTGCGGTGGCCGCTCGTTCGGCTCGTATCGGATTTCCCTCTGGGTGGGCCTCGAAGACTCGGGCATGGTGACGATATCATCCATTATTGCGATGAGGGGATCAACATACGCGTCCCGGGAAGCCCCTGCTCTCGGCACACGCCCGGCGGGACACACGGCCGGCCGTCGGCGGGGTCGCGACGGGACGGCTGCGCGCCCGCATGGTCTCCGGCCCCCCCCCGCCCGGTCTGCTCGTGTCAGAATGAGTGTCGCGGATAGCTTGCTCTCTCGCTCAAGCCTGCACGCCTTTTCACCCGCATGCTCCTGATCATTGCGGCTGCTTCGCACGAGTTCGCGGGGTTCTCGGGGCTTACACGGCACCGGTCTTCGGACGTGCGGTGGCTCGCGTCGGTCGCCATCGGGGGGTCCGAAGCGATCCTCGTGGCGAACGGAGTCGGCCGCTCGGCCGCCGCCAGCGGGGCTCGCAGGCTGCTGGCCGGGCGGCGCTTCGAGGCCGTGATTTCGACCGGGTTCGCGGGTGCCCTGGACCCTTCGCTGGAGGTGGGCGAGGTCCTCGTCGCCGACCGGGTCCAGCGCGGTCGCCGGATGTACCGAGCCAAGGTGCCCTCGTCCTGTCCGCCGGGTGTGCGGCGCGGCGCTGTGCTCACGGCCGATAAAGTGGTCGGATCGGCACGAGCCAAGCAAGAGCTCGCACGTCGAGGAGCGCTAGCAGTTGACATGGAAGCCGCTGCTGTCGCGGAGCTGGCCGCAGAACACGGGTTGGCGTTCTACTGCGTGCGGTCCATTAGCGATCCGGCGACCGCTGACCTTCCGGTGGACTTCAACAGGGCCCTTCGTCGAGACGGCACCTTCTCGCCTTGGAATGTGGCGAGACAGGCGGGCTGCCACGCCGGTATCTGGGGTCGGTTGTTACGGCTGACGCGAGATGCCCGCAAGGCTGCCGAGTCCCTTGCCCGGTGCCTGTCGAGCTGTGAGTTCGCGTCGTAGGATGACTGAAGCTGGCCTGCCCGATCGCATGAGAGCCGCGGTGTACCGGGGGAACCGAACCGTAGCCGCCGAGTCCGTTCCTGTGCCCCGCGTCGGCCCGGGGGAGCTCCTCGTGCGAGTGGAATGCTGCGGCATCTGCCATACCGACCTGAAGAAGATCGAACACGATCTCTTGCCCGCTCCGCGCATCTACGGACACGAAACCGCGGGATCCGTCGTCGCCGTCGGGGACGGGGCCGGCGGCTTCGCTGTCGGCGACAGGGTCTGCGTTTTCCACCACATTCCATGCCTCGATTGCTACTACTGCAGGTTTCGCGACTATGCCCAGTGCGCGACTTACAAACGCGTGGGGGTGACCGCTGGCTTCGAGCCGGCAGGCGGCGGGTTTTCTCAGTTCGTCCGGGTGATGGACTGGATCGTCCGGCGCGGCGTCGAACGGATTCCTGATGAAGCGAGCTTCGAACGCGCCACCTTCGTCGAACCGACCAACACCTGCCTGAAGGGTCTGGCCAAGTGCGCGATCGGCTCCGACGAGGCTGTTCTGGTCATGGGGCAGGGCCCGATCGGCCTGCTGTTCACCGCCCTGCTGCGACGCCGTGGCTTGGATCGCGTTTACGTGACGGACCGCATGGAGGATCGGCTGGAATTGGCAAGACGCCTGGGCGCTGCGGAAGCCTGGCAGGCCGGCGCGGAAGCCGAGCGCGGATTGCGCGCGGCGACTGGGGGCCGCGGCGCTGACGCGGTGATCGTGGCGGCGTCGGCGCCGGGCATCGTGGAACTTGCAGTCTCGCTTGCCCGGCGCGGAGGACGGGTCATGCTCTTTGCCCAGACATCCCCGGAGGAACGTTTCGTGCTGGACGGCAGGAGCATTTGCGCCGAGGACCGCACGGTGTTCGGTTCCTACAGCGCCTGCGTCGACTTGCAAGGCGAGGCAGCTGCGACGGTGTGGGACCCGGCGTTCCCCGTGGAAGCCTTGGTGTCGCACAGACTCCGACTTGACGAATTCTCCACGGGGATGGAACTGGCGAGGCGTCCCCAGGTCGGCGCGCTCAAGCTGATCGTCCGTCCGCAGATCTGAGGTGGGCTTGACGGGCGAGATGCTGGCGGGAGTCCTCCACTCCAAGGAGGACTTGCGGCTCGAACGGATCGCCATTCCGGCGATCGGCCCTTCGGACATCCTGGTCCGCGTGAGGGCAGCGCTGACCTGCGGCACGGACTTGAAAGTCTATCGCCGAGGCCATCACGCCAAGATGATCACCCTGCCTGCGACGCTCGGTCACGAGTTCGCCGGCGAAATCGTAGCGGTCGGCGAAGCCGTGAACCGGTTCGAACTTGGCGAGAGGGTTGTTGCAGCGAACTCCGCGCCGTGCCACAAGTGCTTTTTCTGCCGCAGGGACGAAAAGAACCATTGCGAGAACCTGCTCTTCGTCAACGGAGCGTATGCAGAGTTCATCAGGGTTCCCGGCCGCGTCGTGGCCTGCAATACGTATCGCGTGCCAGATCACGTCGACTACCGGGAAGCCGCTCTCTCCGAGCCGCTGGCTTGCGTCCTGAACGGCATCGACGACACGCGAGTACGGCGGGGCGACACGGTCACAGTGATTGGCTTGGGGCCCATCGGCCTGATGTTCGTCCGGGTGGCGAAGATCGCGGGAGCCCGCGTGATCGCCATCGGTCGCAGGCAGGAGCAGCTCGACCGGGCCGAGCACCTAGGGGCCGCAGTGATGATCGAGTCCCGGAGGGGTCACGATCCGTCCGACGAGGTGCGACGGCACACCGAGGGGGGACGCGGCTCGGACATCGTGATCGAAGCGGTCGGCTCGCCTCATGCGTGGCGGCAGGCCGTGGCGATGTGTCGCACCGGCGGCACGGTGAACTTTTTCGGAGGGTGCCCCAAGGACACCGTTGTCTGCCTGGACACGGGCCGGCTGCACTATTCCTCCCTCACGCTTCGCGGAACGTTCCATCACACGCCGAACCATATTCGCGAGGCGCTGGAGATGGTCTCCCGGGGGGACCTGACCCCGTCGGATTTCATCGCTGCCGAGGCCACGCTCCGCGACATCACGGCGGTTTTTCGAACCATGACGACTCACTCGGGGCGCCTCAAGACAGCGATCCTGCCCGGAGAATAGCTGGAGGGTTGCGCGGGAGCCCCGCCGGGTCCCGCTCGCAGGAACACAGACAATCCCGCGCGAAATGGCAGCCTACAGCAGGAGGGCCTCGTCTCGGGGAGCGCCCGGGCGATGGATACCCCGACCAGCGGAGCGTACAAGCCCAAGCGCCCGAAGGTGCTAGCATCTTGCTTAGGCTAGTAGACGAGCTTAAGGGTTATGGCAGCGCGGCCGGACGGAAGCGACGGGTTGGTCGGGCGTCTTGGCGGCGACTCTGATCCGCCCGCGCCGCAGCCGAGGGTCAGGGACGTGTCGGCACGGCGCCGCCGGGAACAGGCACGGAACAATTCTCGCCGACAGGCAGCGTAGTGCAAAGGAAGTGGAAGTGAGCGAATCGCCGGAAACTAGGATCTCCCGCCCGCATCGAATCCTTGTCGTCGACGACGAGCCGGACTTGGAACGGCTCGTCCGGCAACGGATGCGCCGGGAAGTCCGCGCTGGACGGTTCGAACTGGAATTCGCTCAGAACGGAGTCGAGGCCCTCGAGATCCTAAAGCGCGGAGGCCAGTTCGACATGGTGCTTTCCGACATCAACATGCCCCAGATGGATGGCCTCACCCTGCTCGAGCAGATACCCAGCGTCGATCCTGACGTGAGGGCGGTCATCGTGTCCGCTTATGGGGACATGAAGAACATCCGCACCGCCATGAATCGCGGAGCGTTCGACTTTGTCACGAAGCCGATTGACTTCGACGACTTGCGCGTGACTATCGACCGAACGCTCAAGAACCTGGCGGAATGGCGCGAAGCCCTGAAGTCCCGGGACCAGCTGGTCGCGCTCGAGAACGAGCTCTCGGTTGCCCGCAAGATGCAGAGCTCGATCCTGCCCACCGAGTTCCCGAAGAGAGAGGAATGCGGTGTTTTTGCCAACATGCAGCCAGCCCGGGCTATTGGCGGGGACTTCTACGACGTGGTCGCGCTTGACTCGGGCCGCATCGGCGTCGCGATCGCCGACGTATCCGGCAAGGGGGTTCCGGCGGCGCTGTTCATGATGTCCAGCCGGACGTTGCTCAAGGGAGCCGCCATCGGCTCGGCCGATCCCGGCATGGTCCTGACCGAGACCAACAACGTCCTCAACGACGACAACGTGTCGATGATGTTCGTCACGGTACTCTACGCGATCTTCGAACCGGAAAGCGGCAGGTTCTCCTATGCCAGCGGAGGCCACGACTCCCCGCTGCTCGTCCGCCCCGACGGCAGCTCGACATTGCTGCCGCGCACGAACGGGATTGCGCTGGGCGTGCTTCCCGACTTCGATTACGCGTCCAACTCGGTTGTCCTCGAGCCGGGTGACACGATCCTGCTGTACACGGACGGTGTAACCGAAGCCCAGAACGAGGAGAACGAGCAGTTCGGGATCGCGAGGCTGTGCACGCTGTTCGAGAACGCTCCGCCAACCGGGGAGGAGGAAGCCACGGCGAGGGTTTTCGACCGCGTCAGGGCCTTCGCCGGAAACGCCCAGCAATTCGACGACATCACCTGCGTGGCACTGCGCATGTCTGGACCCGAGTCATGACCGCCCAGCTGCACCTCAGGCTGGAGAGCCAGCTCGCGGCATTGGAGGAACTCGAGGAGTCCCTCGAGCGATTCGGTACCGAGCAGGACTGGTCGCCGAACCTTCTGTTCCAGATGCAGCTGGCACTCGAGGAACTGGCTTGCAATGTCATCAACCACGGTTACGGCGAACCCGGGCACGAATTCGACATTGCGATCTCGTCGTCTCCGGAGACAGTGAGGATCGATGTTGTCGACGGAGCCCGTCCGTACAACCCGCTCACCGAAGCTCCGGAACCCGACATCGGGGCCTCGCTAGACGAGCGCAAGGTCGGTGGACTCGGCGTCTTCCTGGTTCGCGAGATTTCCGACGAACTGCACTACAGGCGGGAGGACGGCAAGAATCGTCTCACGATCGTCAAGCGGAGAGACTGATGGGTCGTATGCACTGGTTCGCTGCCGTTCCGCCGCTTGCCATTCTTCTGGCAATGCCGGGCGAGGTGCGAGCCCAGGAGGACGGTGTCTCCGTGGACCGTGTCCTGTTTGGGCAATCCGCCGCGTTCAGCGGGCCGACCGGCGAGCTCGGCAAGGAATTCCGCGCTGGGGTGCTTGCAGCCTTCGGGGAGACGAACGACTCCGGGGGCGTGCACGGTCGCACGCTGGAGCTGCTCTCGGTCGACGACTCGTACGAGCCGGAGGCGGCGATTGCCAACACACGAAGGCTGATCGAACAGGAGCGCGTCTTCGCCCTGATCGGAGCCGTGGGCACGCCTACATCGCAAGCCGCGACTCCGATTGCGGCCGAGGCCGGCGTCCCCTACATCGCGCCTTACTCCGGAGCGGGCTTTCTCCGCGACGAGAAGCAATGGCCCAATGTCGTGAACCTCCGTGCGTCGTACTCGCAGGAAACCGCGGAGATCGTGGAGCGGCTCATCAGTGACTTGAACATCAGGCGGATCGCCGTGATCTACCAGGACGACTCCTACGGCCGAGCTGGGCTGGACGGCGTCCAGCGAGCGCTCAACGCGCGCGGGCTTTCGGAGGCGGCGGTGGGCACCTACACGCGGAATACCACGGCTGTCAAGACTGCGGTGCTCGAGCTAAGAGCTGCCCAGCCGGGAGCCGTGATCTTGGTGGGAGCCTACAAGCCGGTTTCGGCGGCGATCACATGGGCCCGTCACATCGGGCTGAATCCTGTCTTTGTGACGATTTCCTTCTCCGGCGGGAATGCCTTGGCGGCCGAACTGAACAGGTTCGGGCAAGGAGACGTGTATGTCTCGCAAGTTGTGCCATTCCCGAGCTCGCAGTCGAGCATCGCCCGTTCCTACCGGCGCGCCATGGCCAGGCATGCGAGGAACGTCCCGCCCGGGTTCGTTTCCTTCGAGGGCTACCTTGCGGGGCGGCTTGCTGTCGTGGGCCTGCAGCGAAGCGGCGAGGCCGTCGACCGGGTCCGTTTCCTGAACAACCTTCTGCGTGGGGAGCCGATCAGCCTGCAGGGGTTCGGACTGCGATTCGGAGAGGGTGACAACCAAGGATCCAACCAAGTATTCCTGACGGTGATCGGCGAGGACGGCCAGTACAGCCCGATAACGACACTGGGGGGAGAGTTCTAGCCAGGCTTCCCAGGCAAAAGAGGAGTCAAGTCATGATCGGTCCGCTCGAGCGCCTTGTTACCCTCGCAAGACCTGTTCTGGCCAGGCTCCTCGATCGGCTCGAACAATTCGTCGCCCACAAGGGGCTGATGCGGTTTCGCAAGAGCGTTGCCGCGCAGCTGTACTTTGGGTTGGGGGGCGCCGTCGCCCTGACGCTGGGGGCGAGCGCGGTCGGCTGGATGACCTTCAACCAGGTCGGCAACGAGCAGAACCGCGTGAACGACAGGAACGTTCCCGACATGGCCGCGGCATTCGCCGTGGCGCAGCGAATCGGCGCTCTGGTGGATACGGCGCCGCGTCTGACGGTGGCCCAGTCGGTCGAGGAATTCGAAGCCGTGAGGGCGGAGATCTCCCAGGAGCGCAGCGCGTTCGAGGATCGTCTCGAAGAACTGGCCGACCGGCGCGGCCAGAGCGAAGGCGTGCGGCGTGTTCGCGTCTGGGGACGCGAAATGACCGTCAACATCGAGGCGATTGAAGAGTCCACGGCGGAGCTTCTTGAACTCGCGAAGGTCCGCACCGAGCTGCAAACCAGTCTGCGTGCGGTCGACAACGAGCTTTCCAACCTGCTGATCACCTCAATCGATGACCAGTTCTTCCTCGCGATGACCGGCTACCGAGACCTTGCAACGCCCCCGGAGAACCGAACGGTGCCGTTTCTCGACCAGGAATTCAATCGCTACCGCCAGCTCGCCGCGCTCACGGAAGGCGCCGCCATCGGCAGCCAGGTTCTCGCGAATGCCTTCAGCATCTCCGACCCGGATTTGCTTGTGCCGCTGCGCGAGCGGTACGAGGCGGCCGCGAGCCTGATCGGGAGGAACCTCCCGGCCGTCGGGTGGGGGAGGCTCGGCCCCGAGATCGTGAGCCGGTTCGAGAGGCTTTTCGATCTTAGCGTCGGCGAAGGCGGCGCATTCGACATCCGCGCCCGCGAACTCGAGATTGCGGGCAGGCAGGTGTCCCTGCTTTCGGAGAACCGGGAAATCGCGACGGATTTGATCTCTGAAGTCGAAGGTCTGGTGACCGGCCTGAGCACCAGCACCTTGGTCGCGACACGCTCGACGTCGGACGCGGTGCAAACTGGACGCACTTTGCTGCTTGTCATGAACGTCATCAGCATCACTGGGGCGGCCCTGATCGGCTGGCTGTTCATCGGGCGCCACCTCCTCAGCAGGCTCGAGCGCCTCTCCTCGCGAATGAGGCGGATGGCGGGCGGCGACCTCGAGTCGAGAGTCGAGATCGAGGGCAACGACGAGGTCTCGGACATGGCGGCCGCGCTCGAGGTCTTCCGCAAGCACGCATTGGAAGTCCAGCGACTCAATCTGGTGGAGAAACTTGCCGAGGATCTGCGCGGCAAGAATGACGAGCTGGAAGCGGTGCTGGCGGATTTGCGCAAGGCCCAGGATCAAATCGTCATGCGGGAGAAACTAGCCGCCCTGGGCGAGCTGACGGCGGGCGTCGCGCACGAAATCAAGAACCCGCTCAATTTCGTGAAGAATTTCTCCGAGGTCTCGGCGGAACTGCTTGAGGAGCTGAAGGAGATCCTGCCCGAGCCAAATAACGTGCTGACGGAAGATCGCCAGGACGAGATTGACGAGATCTGCGACGATCTCACCGGAAACCTGGAACGCATTCGCCAGCATGGCAACCGGGCGGATGGCATTGTGCGCGACATGCTCATGATGGGGCGAGGATCCAGCGAAAGGCGGGCGACGAACATCAACAGCCTGGTTAGGGAACACGCAAACTTGGCCTACCACAGTGCCCGTGCGATCGATCCGGACTTCCAGTTACATATCGTCAACAACTTCTTCGAGGATCTGGACGATCGGGAAATCGAGGTCGTGCCGCAGGATCTCGGCCGCGTTGTCCTGAACATGGTCAGCAACGCCTGCCACGCTACCGACGAGAAGCGCCGCTCAGGCGTCAAGTCCTACATGCCGACGCTCGAACTTGCGACAAAGGTTGCCGGGGAACGCCTCCAAATCGTCGTCCGGGACAACGGGCACGGGATCCCGAACCACGTGGTTGACAAGATTTTCAATCCGTTCTTCACCACGAAGCCCACTGACAAGGGCACTGGCCTGGGGCTGGCACTGTCCAATGACATCGTACGGGAGCACGGAGGGCAGATCCGGGTGACTACGGAGCCCGGGGAGTTTACCGAAATGACGGTCGACCTTCCGCTAGCACTCTCTCAGGTGCCGGCCCTTGAAGAGGCCTAGGCGCGGTTGAAGGCGCCCGGCTCAGCTGGATCAGAAGGGACGATCAGCTGCTGATCGCTGCGAGGGCATCCGCTCGGGAGCCGTAGATCGCGATAATCTTGTCGAAACCGCTGATTTCGAACACCTCGCGGATCGGATCTGCAAGGAAGCAGATGGCGAACTGCATCTTCTGCCTCTTCAGAGTCTTCGCTGTCAGAAGAATCGCCCGAAGCCCCGCACTGCTGATGTACGAGAGGTGCTCGCAGTCGACAACCATGCCCTGATCGTCGTCGTTGATCGCTTTCTTCAGTGCGTCCTCGAATTCCCGCGCGTTCGTCCCGTCCACCCGATACCAAGCCTCTGCGACCAAGACGCCATTCACTCGATCAGTGATCAATTCCATCGTGAAAGACTCCGTTGCCTGCACGGACCGTCCCGGCCCGCTCATCCCCTTCCGCCCGCCTGCTATCGGCAGGGGCCGGACCGAACTCACAGCAGTATAGCAGCACCACCCAAGTGACGTTCGGCGATTCTACTCCTGCTCACTAAAACTTATACCAGATGAACAGGTATGAGAACGTATGGCCTGATCCAGGGGAGTTGGCCTGCACGAAGGGACCGGGAAACAAATGGCCCACGCCGCCGCCCAAGCTGAGCAGGTCTGACACGGGCACCGTGAAGACGGCGTTGACTTCGTCTCCGATCTTGGTCTTCTGCGCACCCCCTGGCGGCGGGGCGATCGTGAGACGACCGCCGACGTTGTAGAGTCCGTCCTGCTTGCTTGCAAGCCAGAAGGAATGGAAGTCGAATCGGAGCTGGAGCTTCTTGCGTGGCGCAAGCTCAGCACCAAGGCGAATGTTCTTGATGTTGCGCCACCCGACTTGGTCCACGTACCCGTACCATAGATGCGCAGTCGGGTAGAGGTCGACGAACCCCCCCACCAGCCCGTCACCCGGGTCATCGTCGCCCGAGCCGAAGTTGTATTCGGCGTATAGCCTCGGATCCCCTCGCGCATCCAGCGAATAGCCGAGTTCTGCGTAGTAGCCCAACGCTACGATCTCTGCCCCTGCCGAGCTGCCTCTCTGCCCGACAATCGCGGCATTGTAGTCCCACGGGCCCAGTCCCTTCGCCCACACTCTCACGCCTGTTGTGTACCGGTCGAGGTCTCCGCGAATGCCGAGTTCGTTGGTGACGAGAGGCTGCGTCTGCCACAAGACATACGGTTCGAGCGTGGATCGCGGGATCACGTTCTCAAGCGAGGCGTAGATACCGTGCAGGTTGTTTCCCTCGGCCGATTGGTTGATGCGCCGGTATGGGTCGGTCTGCACCACGGATGCGGAAAAGATGTTGACTTTCGCGCCAGGCCTGCGCAGCTCGAGATTTACGGCATCGAACACGCGAGCCGTGTTGGACCAGTCCAGCGCTCCGACCAGCCGCTGGTCACCCAGGGCCACGATCTGCCGGCCTGCGGTCACCGTCACGGGAGACTTGTCCCCTCCGATCTCGACGTACGCTTGCCTGACATCGAATCCGTCGCGGAACGCCCCTGGGTTGCCCACCGGGCGAATGCCCGGAGCGCGCGAGTCCTGTCCCTGAAAGCCGAAGCGCAGCCATTTCTTTGGTCTGATGCCGATATTGAGCCGCGTCCGGATCAATGGGTATCCGTCGCTCGTTCCTCCGGCAAAGCCCAGCGCCTGGCGGTTTTCGTATCGGACCCGGAACTCGCCGGTGAGCGACAGCCACGACGGCTTGCCGTCTCCTATGCCCCCCTCGATGGTGGCGGGACGGCGCTGGGATCCAGTGTCCTGGGCCCCGGCAGGGGCTGGCGAGGAAGCCAGCATGACGGCTAGGCCCAGCGTTGCGAACGTGCCCGTGAGGCGCGTGCGCGGGTAGCTCGTGACGGCAGCTTCCGGGCCCACCGGACCTACCGCCAGGCCCGAGGCCCGCCCGGTGTCCCTGGCGGGATCGATGGTGCTGGAGGAGGGGGTCGAACCCTCATGCCCGGTAAAGGGCGCTGGATTTTGAGTCCAGTGCGTCTGCCAATTCCGCCACTCCAGCGTACCGTGAGATACCGTCGGGACCGGCCGCCAGGAAGCTCCCGGTCGACCGCTAGAACCACGCCACGCCACCCTTGGTGCGCAATTCGGTGCACCCGGCACATCCGAATCGGATCCCGGCTTCATTTTACCCGCCGCCGTTAGGGAACGATCCGGCACAAGGAGTGCAAGCGCCACCCCCAGGGGTGCCACGCACCTTCTCCCGGGTGGCTTGAACCGAATAGCATAACCCAAGCTGCCCGGAATCAGCGAGAATGGGCGATCGCGAGAGGAGTGCGAATGAGAACGATCGGTGTAATCGGATTGGGTGCCATGGGGATCGGAATCGCCCGCAACCTTGTTGCAAGCGGATTCCGTACGGTGGGGTTCGACCTGCGGCCCGAGCGCCTGGCGCTCCTGGCCGAGGCAGGCGGCGTGCCGGCAGGAAGCTGCTTCGAGGTCGGCACCCGTTGCGACGCCGTCTTCGTCATGGTGCTCAACGGCCGACAGGCCCGCGAAGCCCTCCTCGGGGCGGACGGCGCCTTGGATGGAATGTCTCCCGGCAGTGCGGTGATCGTGACGGCGACCATCTTGCCGGAGGAAGTGCGTTCCTTGGAGGCGCCGCTCGCTGAAAGGGGAGTCCATCTCGTCGACTCGCCGGTCAGCGGCGGCAAGGCCGGGGCCGAGAGCGGCTCCCTGACCCTCATGACGGCCGCCCGGACTGAGGTCCTGGAGGCGAACCGAGACGCGCTCGACGCGATTTCGCAGACCCTGTTTCACGTGGGCGAGGACGTGGGCCAGGGGCAGACCGTGAAGGCTGCGCTGCAGGCACTGATCGGCTGCACCTTCGCCGCAACCTTCGAGTCGCTGGTCCTGGGCGTCAAGTCCGGGGTCAAGGGAGAGACACTCTTCGAGGTATTCCGCGCAAGCCCCGTGGGCAGCCCGCTCTTCGAGCACTGCGCGCGGATGGTCCTCGAACGCAAGTTCCAGGGGACGGGCAGCCAGATCGGCACGATGTACAAGGACCTGGGCATCACCATGAGCCTCGCTCGCGAGGCCGGCGCAGTTATGCTCGCAACGAGCGCAGCGTACGAGATGTTCCAGGCCGGCGTCTCGCGTTTCCCGGACGAGGACAACTGGGCGGTCGCGAAGTGGCTGGAAGAAATCGCGGGCACCGAGGCCGCATGGTGAAAGGGGAAGGGAATTGGCGAGGCTTGGCGTAATCACGGACGGAATCAGCCTGGAATTCGAGCATGCGCTCGAAGTCATGCGCGAGCACGGCCTCCAACAGGCCGAGCTCCAGTACCTGTGGGACAAGGAAGTCGGCGATCTGGATGACGCAGACCTGGCCCGGACCCAGGATCTGGTGGCCCGCTATCGAGTCGAAGTCTGCTGCGTTTCGCGACATCTCTTCGCGGGCTTGGCGGTCGGCCGGGTCGAGGTGGGAGATTCGATGCACTCGGCCCAGATGGACGCCCTGCGACGATGCATCGACACGGCCAAGGCGCTCGACTGCGGGTTGGTCCGGATCATGAGCTTTCGCAAGGAAATGATCCTGTTCGGCTCGGGCGGGGCGGAACATTGGAACGTTGCCACTGGGGCATGGGACAAGCTCAAGCTGCTGCTGCACCCCGCGGTGCGTCTGGCCGACGACGAGGGGGTGACGCTCGTCGTCGAAACCGGCAACAACGCAATGATCACGTCCGGCGTACTCGGCCGGAAGCTGGTCGACGAAATGGGTTCCGACCGCTTGCGTGTGCTGTGGGACCCGGGGAACAGCCTGTACTGCGCCGAACCGCCCTGTCCAGACGGATACGAGGCGCTGCGTGGCTGCCTCGCCCATGTGCACATCAAGGATCTGCGGGTCGAGATTCCCAAGGCGACCGTCGAGCAGTGCAGGTTCGGGACCGGTCAGATGGCGCGATATTGCGGCGATATCGCGGCGGCGCTGGACCGCGACGCGTTTCAAGGGGTCGTGTCCCTGGAAAGCGTGTACCGGCCCCCCGGCGGTTCGTTCGAAGACGGCTTCCGCGCGTCCTTCCCGTCCTTCCGGGAAGCCTTCGGATAGGGCGCGACCGGACGAGTCAGCCGGCCGACGCCGCCGAGCCGTTGACCTCCTGCGCGCCGATGTCCGGCACGGGCAGTCCCATCGCCTCGCGAACTGCGCCTTCCAGCTTCGTGCGCACGTCGGGGTGCTCCTTCAGGAATGCCTTCGCCTTCTCCCGGCCCTGCCCGACCCGGTCTCCGTCGTACGAGAACCACGCCCCGCTCTTCTGGACGATCCGATTGGCCACGCCGAGGTCGAGCAGGTCTCCCTCAAGCGAGACGCCTTCGCCGTACATGATGTCGAACTCGGCCAGCTTGAACGGCGGCGCCAACTTGTTCTTGACGATCTTGACCTTGGTGCGGTTGCCGATGATGGCATCCCCGTCCTTGATCGCGCTAATCCTGCGGATGTCGACCCGGACGGACGAATAGAATTTCAGCGCCCGTCCGCCGGTGGTCGTCTCCGGGCTTCCGAACATCACGCCGATCTTCTCGCGGATCTGGTTGATGAAGAGGATGCAGCAGTTGGACCTGGCAAGCTGTCCTGTCAGCTTGCGCAGGGCTTGGGACATGAGGCGGGCCTGCAGCCCGACATGGCTGTCGCCCATCTCGCCCTGCAGTTCCGCGTGGGGCACCAGCGCCGCGACTGAATCGACCACGACGATATCGATCGCGCCGGAACGGACCAGCACGTCCACGATCTGCAGCGCCTGCTCCCCGTAGTCCGGCTGCGAGACCAGCAGGTTGTCGATATCGACTCCCAGCCTTGACGCGTAGATGGGATCCATGGCGTGCTCGGCGTCGATGAACGCCGCCATTCCGCCGGCCTTCTGGGCCTGGGCGACCGCCTGCAGCGCAAGTGTCGTCTTGCCCGACGACTCCGGGCCGTAAATCTCGACCACCCTCCCCCGAGGGAATCCGCCGATCCCGAGCGCCGCGTCGACCGATACGGACCCCGTCGAGATCACATCCGCGCCGATGCCGGCGTCGCGCTCTCCCATGCGCAGGATCGATCCCTTGCCGTGCTCCTTCTCGATCTGGCGAATCGCGTCATCCAGATTGCGCTGCCGTGCTTGTTCCATTTGGAATCTCCTTTCGTATGCTCCCGTACAGTTACTGGTCCATTATAGCGAAGAAAGAGCGAATTTTCAGCAAGAATCTCCGCTTTTTCGGCCTCGTGCGAAGAAAATCGCCCGCCGCATCGGATACTACGGCTTCGATCAGTTCGATTCGCCGGGCAGCGGCGCATAGTAGCCACTGCGGACCCTCACCGTTGCGTTACGGTGTCGCGTGCGCACCTCCACCGTGTGAAACGACCCGTCGTTCACGAACTGGCTTGGCGAGTAAAGAATGAAGTACTGGTGACGCAGCTCATTGGCGATATTCGCGAACGATTGCTGAAGGTCCCGTGCCTGGAATGGATGGAACGCGACCCCGCCGGTCTCCTTGGCGAACCGGCGAAGAGTCTTGTCGCCGTCCGCCGCCATGCCGCTGCGGTTCGTGGAAATCGTATAAACGACCGCCTCTGCCTTGTGGGCCATTTCCAGGGCGTCCTCCCTGGTGACTGTACTGCGGTTGTCCTCGCCGTCCCCGATGACAACCAGAGCCCGGCGGAACTGCTCCTTCGGCTGGTCTTCGGGCAGCTTGTCCCTGCAGGCGTAGTAGATCGCATCGTAGAGTGCCGTGCCCCCGCCGGCGCGTAGCCGCCGGACTCCATCTGCCAGCTCCTCGATGTCGTTGCTGTAGTCGACGATCAGTTCCGCCCTCGTGTCGAAGCTCACGAGAAACGCACGGTCGTGCTCCTCGGCCAGGACCCCCTGCAGGAATTCGATCGCCGCTTCCTGCTCAAACTTGAACCGCGCGCGGATGGAATTGCTGGTGTCGAGGATGACCCCGATCCGCAGCGGCAGGTCGCTTTCCCGGTCAAACTCGCGGATTTCCTGCTGCCACCCGTCGTCGAAGACCTGGAAGTCATCGCGGCCCAGATCGGTGATGAATCGGTTCTTTCTGTCGGTGACCGTGAACAGCAGCGGGACACGAGCGACGTCGACCTTGATGATGTCGGATTCCGCGTCCTGGTAGACCGGTTCGAATGCTCGCTCGCCGTCTTCTTGCGCCCACCCTGCCACGACCAGCACGGCAGCCGCCGTCAAGACGGCGAAACGCTTCAACATAGTTGCATTATAGTCCGAGCGCCGCGAGGCCGGCCCTGAAATCGGGCGGAAGAGGCGCTTCGAAGCGCATTGCGCGGCCGGTCCCCGGGTGGTCGAATCCCAGGGAACGTGCGTGCAGCAAGTACCTTCCATGCGGCGACGCCCCCGGGTGTGCGCGCCGGGCTCCGTACAGGGCGTCCCCGACCACGGGATGGCCGGCGCTGGATAAATGAACGCGAACCTGGTGCGTGCGGCCGGTATGGATGCTCACCTCGACCAGTGCGGCCTGCGGACCGGACCGCAGCACTCGGAAATCGCTGACCGCGTCCCTGCCGCCGAGGGCGACCGCCATTTTCACCCGGTTGCGCTTGTCACGCCGGATCGGCATCTCGAGGCGCAGCCACCAGTTGCCGTTCCGCATGACGGGGCGTCCGTGTCGCAGGAGCCTCCGGTCGTCGTGCGGATCAGCCGGCATGCCGCCTTCCACGGCCGCCCAGTACAGCTTGGACACGGCCCGCCGCTGGAACTGGTCCTGCAGCCGGCGGTGAGCCCGGTCGCGCTTCGCGACGATCATTACCCCGGTGGTGTAGCGGTCGAGCCGATGCACAATGCCGGGACGTGACGCGCCCGACACTCCGGAGAGGCTGCCAAAGCGGTGCAGCAGCGCGTTGACCACCGTTCCCGATGCCGTGCCGGCACCGGCATGGACGCTCATGCCAGCGGCTTTGTCGATCACCGCCAGGTCCGCGTCCTCGTAGAGGACCGAGAGCTCGATCGCCTCCGGCCGGGCGTTCACGGGGGCCGGGTCGGCCGGCTCTACGTCTACCGTCTCGCCCTTCCGGAGCTTGCGCGAAGCCTTTCGCTCCAACGCGCCCTCGACGTGAACCCGCCCGTTCCGGACCCAGTCCAGGACCCGCGAGCGGCTCGTATCCTCCAGCCGGTTCACGAGAAACCGGTCCAGGCGCTCGCCGGCATCCGCCTCGAGGGCCTCAAACCGCATCGCATTCAGGGTGACACAGACGGCAGCGGGCGGGGAGACGATGGCCGAGGGCTGCCGGTACAGCGCGGTTGACAGCGCACCGGAAATGTGTAATCATGCATTGAAATGAATATTCATGCGCCTTCGCTCGAGACCTACCGCGCAGTCAAGACCCCTCACTTCCTGCGCGACAGCGATCTCTCGGCCCTCGAGTTGCGCAGCCTGCTGGAGCTCGCTCTGCGAGTCAAGATCGAGCCCGAACTCTACCGTGACGCGCTCAAGAACAGGGCCGTCGCCCTGCTCTTCGAGAAGCCGTCCCTGCGTACTCGCATGACGTTCGAGCTCGCCACGCTCCAGCTTGGCGGTTTCTCGGTCTTTCAGGATCACCGCGACGGGCGCATCGGCGAGCGGGAGCCGGCCCGGGACATCGCCCGGAACCTGGACCGCTGGTTCGACGCCATCGTGGCAAGGACCTATTCCCACAAGACGCTGGAATTGCTCGCCTCATGGTCCAAGGTGCCTGTTATCAATGCATTGAGCGAATCCTACCACCCTTGCCAGGCGCTCGCCGACTTCCTCACTGTTCTCGACCACTTCGAGTCGTTCGAAGGCCTCAAGATGGCCTACATCGGTGACGGCAACAACGTTGCGCATTCGCTGCTGCTGACTGCGGCGAAGCTCGGTGTTTCGATCTCGATCTGCTCGCCTCCGGGGTACGGACCGTGCTCGGACGACGTAGCGGCCGCCAGCGAGGCGGCCTCCAGCAGCGGGAGTGCAGTCGAGGTCGTCAGTAATATCCGACAAGCCGTTCGCGACGCCGCCGCCGTGTATACCGACGTCTGGACCAGCATGGGCTGGGAGGACGAGACGCAGCAGCGCCGCATCGCGTTTGCGGACTACAAGGTGACCGACGCGGTAATGGCCTCTGCCAGGGAGGATGCAGTCTTCATGCATTGCCTCCCCGCGCTCCGCGGACAGGAGGTGAGCGATTCCGTGATCGAATCTCCGAGATCGCTGGTCTTCGACCAGGCCGAGAACCGACTGCACGCGCACAAGGCGCTGCTACTGATGATGTTGGGAGGCACCTAGAGCTGCCATGGCTTTGCATCCGAAGAAAGTCGCGCTGGCCTACTCGGGAGGCCTCGACACGTCGATCATCATCCCTTGGCTTAGGGAGAACTATGGTTCCGAGGTCGTCGCGGTCTGCGGCGACGTCGGCCAGGGACCGGCCGAGCTGTTGGGCCTCGAAGAGAAGGCCCTGGCGAGCGGGGCACGCGAGGTCTACATCGAGGATCTGCGCGATGAATTCGCTCGCGACTACGTCTGGCCCATGGTCAGGGCCGGTGCGGTCTACGAGCACAAGTACCTGCTGGGGACTTCGATCGCGCGCCCGCTGCTAGCGAAGCTTCAGGTCGAGATCGCACTCCGCACTGGCTGTGACGCACTTGCGCACGGTGCAACAGGAAAGGGCAACGACCAGGTGCGGTTCGAGCTGGCCTACAAGGCACTGGCTCCTCATCTGCCAGTCATCGCTCCCTGGCGCGAATGGGACATCGTTTCGCGTGAGGACGCGATCGACTATGCCGGACGCCACGGCATTCCGATCCAGCAGAGCAAGGAGAAGATCTACAGCCGGGACGCCAATCTCTGGCACATCTCGCACGAAGGAGCCGAGCTCGAGGATCCTGCCAACGCGCCGTCGGACGGAGTTTGGACGCTGACTGTCGATCCCGCGGACGCTCCTGCGTCCGGCGCGATCGTCGAGATTTCTTTCGAAGAAGGCGCGCCTGTGGCGCTCGGAGGCGAGCGGATGGCGCCCGCACGCATGATCGAGGAGCTCAACCGCACCGGGCGCGAGCACGGAATCGGGCGCATCGACCTAGTCGAGAACCGCTTCGTGGGAATGAAGTCACGCGGCTGCTACGAGACGCCCGGAGGCACCATCCTCACGGCCGCCCATCGCGAGCTCGAGGCCCTCACGCTGGATCGCGCCACGCAGCACTACAAGCAGAAGGTCGCGCTGGACTACGCGGAGCTCGTCTACGACGGCAAGTGGTTCACTCCGCTGCGCGAGGCGATGGACAGTTTCGTGGCGCAGACCCAGCGTCATGTGACGGGAGCAGTCTCGCTCCGGCTGTGTCAGGGGAGAATCGACGTCATGAGCCGCACCTCTCCGTACTCCCTGTACGCTCCGGAAATCGCCAGCTTCACGATGGGCGACGAGTATGACCAGCAGGACGCAAAGGGCTTCATCAATCTGACCGGCCTGCCGGTGCGGGTGCATGCATCCGTGCAAGGCGGCCTCGCACGCCAGAGGGACGCAGGTCGATGAAACTCTGGGGGGGACGCTTTGAATCCGGTCCGTCCGAGCTGTTCGAGCGTTACTCGGGCTCCTTGCGGTTCGACCGCCGGCTGTTCGAAGCCGACATCCTCGGTTCGAAGGCGTTTGCGAACGCCCTCGAGCGGGTCGGGATCCTGACATCCGAGGAGCGGGACAGGATCCTGGATGCGTTCGACAGAATGCTGTCCGAGTCGGAGGCACCGGGCTATTTCGACGCGGACGACGAAGACATCCACACGTTCGTCATTCGCAAGCTGGGCGAGTCCGTCGGCGAGCTTGCTGAGAAGATCCACACCGGCCGGAGCCGCAATGAGCAGGTTGCTGCCGACTTCCGACTCTGGACGAAATCCACGATCCTCGGGATTCAGGCTCGACTGCAAGGGCTGATGGCTTCGCTGCTGGGTCTCGCAGAGCGTGAATCGGATGCGCTCCTGCCCGGATACACGCACTTACGGCGTGCCCAGGCCGTCCTCCTGTCTCATTACCTGCTGGCATACTTCGAGATGTTTCTCAGGGATTGGCAGCGCTTTCAGCAGGCCTACGAGCGCACCGATCTCTCGCCCCTGGGTTGTGGAGCGCTCGCTGGCAGCGGGTTTGCCTTCGACCGCAGCCGCATGGCCGCGGATATGGGGTTCTCCGGCATCGCCGAGAACAGCATCGACGCCGTCTCGGATCGGGACTTCGCGCTGGATTTCCTGTACGCCTCATCGGTCGCGATGCTGCACGCGAGCCGCCTGGCGGAAGACTGGATTCTGTACAGCAGCGAGGAGTTCGGATTTCTCGAAATCGGCGACGAAGTGACGACCGGCTCGAGCCTGATGCCACAGAAGCGGAATCCAGACGCGCTCGAGCTGCTGCGCGGGAAGGCCGGCCGGGTATGCGGCAGCCTGCAGGCTCTGATGATGACGCTGAAGGGACTTCCTCTTGCGTACAACCGGGATCTTCAGGAAGACAAGGAGGGCGTCTTCGACGCCGCTGACCAGATCGCCGGTTCGCTCGAGATCCTTGCCCTCTGCGTGGATACCGCCAGGATTCGGCCGCAGGCGATGGAACAGGCGGCGGAGGAAGGCTGGGTCTCGGCCACGGCCCTGGCGGAGATTCTCGCTCGCAAGGGGGTCTCATTCCACCGTGCGCACCAGATCGTCGGCGGGATCGTCCTTGAGAGTGTGAAGCGCCACAAGCGGCCAGGAGACTGGACGCTCGAGGAGCTTCAGCGCTTTGCCCCGGAACTCGACACCCAGGCGATGGAGGCGCTGTCGCCACGCAATGCCCTGGAGAACCACTGCATCCCGGGCGGCACTGCAGCCGCGCGCGTTCGGGAGGCGATGAGCGCGGCACGCCGACGCATGACGCAGCTCGCGGAGCGATCGGACAGCCGGGGAGGGTGACGACGGTGAAGGCGCGCAGGCAGCGGGAAATCCTCGGCCTGATTAGATCGTTGCGCCTTCGCACCCAGGAGGAGCTGTCTGCCGCGCTCTCGAAACGCGAGATCGAAGTGAGCCAGGGAACGCTCTCGAGAGACCTAAGAGAGCTGGGAATCGTGAAGACGGCGGACGGGTACGCGCAGCCCGGCACCCTCGAGAACGGCTCCTTGCCCCGTCAGCACCTATCGACTGTCGTCGCGCAATTCCTGGTCGCCATGCAGGCGGCTCAGAATCTTGTGGTCCTTCGCACCGTGCCAGGCGGTGCGAATGCGCTCGCGCAGCACCTGGATGCCGCGGACTGGCCCGACGTGGTCGGGACGATCGCCGGAGACGACACGATTTTCGTGGCGACGGCGGACTCCCAGACAGCGGCGAGGGTGCTGGAGAGGCTGGAGGCCCTCTAGTCAGGACCTGGCTCGCCAGCCAGGGAGGAACGGCGCATGACTGCCGAACGGGCCGCCGTCCCGGGCTTCGGGGATCTGTAGGGGCGCTTGGTATGCTAGCTTTTTCGGCGATCGGACGGTCCGGGTCGGCAGAACGGTACAGCATGAGCAGCATTTCGCTGGATGGTCGGATCGCCGTGGTCACCGGCGCGAGCAAGGGGCTCGGCAGGGAAATGGCGGAATCCCTGGCTCTGGCCGGCGCGCAAGTCGCGCTGGTCGCGCGCAGCGAAGCGCTTTTGAGCGAGGTCGTTCGCGGTATCCAGGACCGCGGCGGCTCGGCCGATTACGTCGTCGCGGACGTCACGGACGAGACCGCGGCTTCCGAGATCGACCAGTCGGTCAGCGAGATGTTCGGGGCGTGCGACATTCTGATCAACAACGCGGGGATCAACAACAGGAAGCCAATCGAGGAAATGTCCCTGGACGAGTGGCACGCGATTCTCGAGGTCAACCTGACAGGCCCGTTCATGATGTCGCGCGCTCTCGTGCCAGGAATGAAGCGAAAGAAGTGGGGGCGGATCATCAACCTGACGTCGATCATGTCCCACGTCTCCCTGCCGAACCGAACCGGCTACTCGACCACCAAGGCCGGGCTTCTAGGATTCACAAGGGCACTCGCGCTTGAGCTCGCGCCGTACAACATTACGGTCAACGGCATCAGTCCCGGCCCGTTCGCGACGGAAATGAACCGGCCCCTCATCGAGGATCCGGAAAAGAACCGGCAGTTCCTGTCGCGCCTTCCTGTCGGCCGCTGGGGCAGGGTCGAAGAGATCGGGCAGCTTGCCGTATACCTCTGCTCCGATGGCGCAGGCTACATGACGGGTACGGACCTGGTCATCGACGGCGGCTGGACTGCCCAGTAGGAACGGGACCTGGATTCCCAGTCGCACTCGGAAGCGATTCGTCGCTTCCTCCACCCCGTAGCGGGACGAAGCGAAAGCCCAGATCCCTCAATTGCGGCACAATCTCGCGCACCGCTGCCAGCGTCTGGGCGCGGTCGGAGGTCGGATCCGTGCCCTGCCCGTCGTGCAAGCAGATGATGGCGCCGTCGCCCGTACGGCGAAGGACGTGTCTTGCGATGCGGCGAGCGTCCCATTTCCAATCGTTGCCGATCACCGACCAATGGATGCCCGTCAGGCCCAGTTCCGGGAGCAGCCGTCGGAGGGCAGGGGATCTGAGCCCGTACGGGGGCCGGAAGAGCGTCGCCTGCACGCCCGTGGCCTCGCCAATCGCTGCCTGAGCCCTCCGCAGTTCGTCGCGAACCCTCGAGTATGACCGCCAGGCCAGCAAGGGGTGCGAGTACGTGTGGTTCCCGATGCTGTGGCCCGCCGAGACGATGGACCGGGCGACCGACGGGCGCCGCTCGACGTTCCTGCCGCACACAAAAAAAGTCGCCCGAACCTGCATCGCCTCGAGCGCGTCCAGAAACCGGGGAGTCTCGTTGCTCGGGCCGTCGTCGAAGGTCAACGCGATTTCGTTCGCGCCGCGCGGGAGGCGGGCGAGGCTGGGTCCCCATATCTGGGACGAAGGCCACGCTGCCGCATATGCCGCGTAGCCTAGGGTCGCGGCCGAGAGGGTTGCCGGCACCCACACAGAATGAATTCTACCGGCTTGAGAGAGGTTCTGGTCGGTCGGGGCGCTCGCCACAGGCCGCTCGTCGGGCAGGATGGCACTGGGCCGGCGACCAGCCCGGCCGGACCGGAGAATCGGTGAAATCCCTCGCTTGTTGGTGCGGACCCGGGACGCATATACTGATACGTTCAGACATTTGCCGTCTCTGGGATGCATCGACGTGGCGACCGTGAAGGAGCAGGAGTTTCATTCCCCTCAGACAGAGGCCGCTCTGTTCTTCGGCCTGTTTCTGAAGGGGCATTCCGCCGACGCCCTGAGGGCTGAGATCGACATCCCGCCGAAGCTGCTCAAGAAGTGGATGCGGGCACGGGAATACGATCGGGATTTTCGCGAGCAGTTGCGCCAGATGTACGTCTATCGGAAGCAGGTGCTCGCCATCTTCGACTCGCTCGTACTGAGTTCCCAGACCCAGAACGCGTGGCACTGACCGCTTCGCTGGGCTCGGCGGTTGGCAACTAGATCGACAGGACCCGATCCGGCAGTCTCGTCCCATACGCAGCAGAGGAACATTCATGGCCCTTTACCACCCTTCCGATGAATTCATAGCGCGTTCCAACGTTTCGCGCGGAGACGATTACCGCGATCTCGTTGCCAAGGCGGAAGCCGATCCGGAGGCGTTCTGGAGCGACCTGGCCGAGACCGAGCTGCATTGGTTCCGGAAGTGGGACAGCGTGCTCGACGATTCCGGCGCCCCGTTCTTCCGGTGGTTCACCGGGGCCAGGACCAACATGTCGTACAACTGCCTCGACCGGCATTGCGAGACGTGGCGCAAGAACCGCGCTGCAATCATCTGGGAAGGGGAGCCCGGCGACCAGCGGATCGTCACTTATCAGGAACTCCTGCGATCGGTGAAACGGTTTGCAAGCGTTCTCAAGCGACAGGGTTTCCGAGCGGGGGACCGCGCGATTCTTTACATGCCAATGGTGCCGGAACTGCCCGTGGCGATGCTCGCGTGCGCCCGCATCGGAATCACTCACAGCGTTGTGTTTGCAGGTTTCTCGGCCGAGGCCCTCAAAACGCGGATCCTCGATCTGGACGCTAGCCTCGTGATCACCGCGGACGGCGGCTGGCGGCGTGGGAAGGTCGTCCCCCTGAAGGGCGCTGTCGACGAGGCGCTCGAGGACTGTCCTGGCGTGCGGAGCGTCATCGTCTATCGGCGGACGGGCAACGACATCGCCCTGCAGGCTGGCCGGGACGCCTGGTGGCATGACCTCGATGCAGATGCGAGCGAGGATTGCCCGGCAGAACAGCTTGACGCGGAACATCCACTCTACGTGCTCTACACATCCGGCACGACCGGCAAGCCCAAGGGCATCGTCCACTCCACAGGCGGATACCAGCTGCAGGTTTCGATGGCCATGCGGTGGGTGTTCGACATCAAGGACGATGACACCTACTGGTGTGCGGCCGACGTCGGCTGGGTGACCGGGCACAGCTACATCGTGTACGGCCCGCTGCTTGTCGGCACAACCACCGTCATGTACGAGGGTGCGCCGGACTTCCCGGAGCCGGATCGATTCTGGCGCATCGTCGACAAGTACAAGGTGAACGTGTTCTACACGTCGCCCACCGCCATCCGCGCCTTCATCAAGTTCGGTGACCACTACCCGGACCGGCACGACCTCTCCAGCCTTCGCCTGATGGGCTCGGTTGGGGAGCCGATCAATCCCTCAGCATGGGAGTGGTATCACCGCGCCATCGGGGGGAGCCGCTGTCCAATCGTTGACACTTGGTGGCAGACGGAAACTGGGTCCATCATGATTTCGCCGCTTCCGGGTGCAACCGCCCTGAAGCCGGGATCAGCAACGTTTCCGCTGCCTGGCATTGCGGCGGATGTGGTCGACATGGAAGGGAAGTCCGTCGAGCCGGGCGGGGAAGGGTACCTGGTCATCCGAAAGCCGTGGCCATCCATGTTCCGGACCCTCTGGGGGGACCCGGAGCGATTCCAGCAGACCTACTGGAGCCAGATCCCGGGCATTTACTTCGTCGGTGACGCCGCGCGGAGGGACGAGGACGGATACTTCTGGGTGCTTGGCCGCGTCGACGACGTCATGAACGTCAGCGGTCACCGCATGTCGACCGCCGAACTCGAGTCCATGCTCGTTCGCCACGAGGCCGTGGCGGAAGCGGCCGTGATCGGCGTCCCGGACGAACTGACCGGACAGGCAGTGGTCGCCTTTGTCACGCCTATCCAGGGCCACGAGCCGACCGACGAACTGGCGGCGGAACTGCGCGAGTGGATTGCCCAGCAGATCGGCAAGTTCGCCAGGCCCAAGCAGATTCGATTCAGCGACGCGCTGCCGAAGACAAGATCCGGAAAGATCATGCGCAGGCTGCTGCGGGAGATTGTGACGACCCAGACAGTAACGGGAGACATCACCACGCTCGAGGATCTCTCGGTGATCAACCGGCTCGCAGCCCAGCAGGACGAAGACTAAAGCTCCTGGAGCGGAGGTCTCGCTGGCCGCCGGCGGAGTGGTGGCGAGGGATCGCGGTCTGGCCCCACCTGTTCGAGGGCAGGCGAAACGCAGTCGAAATCGAGTGCCCTGGATCCACCGCGTCCTGCCCCAAGGGCAGCTGCCCGCCGGAATCGGTTCCCGGCGACTGGGACGCACCCCCGGTGCTGCCAGCGATCAGCAGCCGTCCCTCACGGTGGCCGTGAGACGTGATTCCGGCCGTGGCCGCCAACCCTACCAGCGCTGGCGGCCGGACCGGTATCCGCCTCGACCTCTGTCGTCCCTCGGCGGCCGAGGGCGCGCGACACTGACGGTCAGCCTTCGGCCGTCGACGTTCGCTCCGTCGAGTTGGCTGATCGCCTCCTGGGCCTCTGCGGCAGTACTCATCTCCACAAAGCCGAAGCCCCGTGATCTCCCGGTCATGCGATCCGTCACGACCCGGGCTGATTCTACAGCGCCGTGTGCCGAAAAAACTTCTTGCAGTCTGTCGTCAGCCAGATCGTAAGGCAAACCGCCCACGTACAATCTGTTGTCACTCATACTATTCTCCTTGTGAATCCGAGTTCCCGCGAAGCCCCGCAACACTCATTTCGAAGGGACAAGAACGCTGTAGACCCGGAACGGGCTCTTGCAATTCCAGCCGGTCAGGGCTAGGCGGTCCTCATCACAGTGTACTCCTGCCGCCCTCAGTCCCTCTGGCGCTGTTCGTGGAGGCCTGCGATGGAACAACAGCATAGTAAGGCTGCCACGTTAGCCGCCTCATGTCAACCCCAGGGCCACGCCAGCCGGCACCGTCCCGTCGTCTCCGCAGTATACTCATTCTACCTGAGGCTCCGTGCGGCCCGCCGCTGGGCACATTTGCAGTGACGGATCACCGTAATCGTCCGTGCCGTTCCGGACCGGCCCGGAAGCCCCGGTGACGACCGCGAACGGCGTTGCCGGCCCCGCTGTTTCTGAAGGTCCGTCCGGTCGCAGGGCGCTACCCGGCATTCATCTCCTGCAATCAATTCAACCTCGTGGCCCTGCGGTCGAAACCCACGCCTATTCTCGCACCCATTTCTGAAGCAGGGGCGGACTGCGTCGGGGAGCACGAGTTAGCCCGGCAAACACGTTGCCGAGGTTGTCTGCGCCCAACCCTTCCGGGTCGGTGCCATCAATGAACGCGAGCAGCGAGCCGTCCGCGGCGCTGCCGATCCGAATTCCGTTCTTCCAGCCCGGATTCCGGACCGCCCCCGCAATCCGCTTGCCCGACTCCGAGTCCGACACGTACAGGATGTCGGAGGTGGCAATCGCCACCCCGCTGGGCCTGCCGAAGTGTCTCCAGTCATCCACGAATTGCATCTGGCGATCAAAGATCTGAATCCGGTTGTTCGACCGATCGGCCACGAAGAGCCGCCCCTGGGAATCGAATGCCAGAGCGTGAGGACCGTCGAACTCCCCCGGTCCGGTGCCCTTCCGCCCCCAGGAGCCGACGTACTTCCCGTCTTTGGTGAACTGGACGATTCTGTCGCCGTCCTGCTGGCTTGTCGACGGGCGCGGGAAGTGTCCGTCAGCGATGAAGATGTCGCCATCGGGCGAAACCGCGCATGCTGTCGGTGCGATGAACGTTTCGGTCCCGGCCTTCGAAACGCCCGCCTTGCCCAGGGTGAGGAGGAGCTTGCCCTCCTGGTCGAACTTGAAGAATTGGTAGCCGCGCCCTGCCTTCGACGGATCGTCGCCGAACGGCCCGCTGTCGCCCGCCCAGAGGTTGCCGTCCCGATCCATGCAGAATCCGTGAGCCTGAACGAACATCCCGTTGCCGAAGGACTTGACGACCTTGCCTGCAGCGTTGAGCTTCAGGATGGGAGGTTCCGAACGATGGTGGACCCAGGTCCCTCCGCTTCCGTCGGGAATGATTCCGATCGCCGACCCCCAAAGCGTTCCCTCGGGCAGCTCTCCCCAGTCGACGATCATCCGGTAGGGGTTGTTCATCGCGTTGGTGCCGGATTGCGCCGGCGATCCCGCTGGGACGACGACGCTGCATGCCAAGGCAAGCAAGAGCCTGAATTGTTTGGGGTTGGTCATGAAGGGCCTCCTCGAATCGGTGGGATCCGCGCCAGCCGATGGAGCCCGCGCGTGATCGGTTGCAGTGTAGACGCTCGGGCCCCTGTTCGATGGCCGTCGTACCTGAGCCGATTCGCATCAGGAACGACAGCGTCTCGGGAAACGCGAGTCCGTGCTACATTCGTCCCGTTCGGTCATGAAGAAGATAGCGCTCTTGGCATGCTTCGCGGCGGCCAGTATTGCGGGATCGCCCGAACCCGGCTCGCAAGTCGTCGCAATCGACGCGGCCGAATTGCAGGAAGCGGTCAATCGAGCGGCCCCGTTCTCCTTGCTCATGGCGGACCGCAGCCGTCCGGTCGAGGTTTCCGAGACGGTCCGAATCGACAAGCCGCTGACGATCGTCGGCCTCCACATGCGCCTCTCGCCCGGCCTTGCGAAGACTCCGATCCTGGAGATCCGTTCCGAGCATGTCAGGATCCGGGATTTCACGCTGGTCGGAAATGGCGATTCGGTCACGCAACTGGAAAGGGCTCCGCTGATCGTGGTCAGGAGGGGACGGTTCGTGATCGAGGACGGCCAGACCGACAACAGCGCCAAGGACGGTGTCATGATCACGCCGATTCCGGAGTTCGGCGATATCGAGCACGGCGTGGTCCGCAACCTTACGGGCCGCAACACGATTCGCGACATTGTTTCGATCGCCGGCAGGGGCAACGAGGGCCTGTACGTCCGGCACTTGGTGATCGAGAACATCCGGAGCTACGGATCCCAGCTGAGGGGGCCTGTCGAGGTGTCCGACGGAAGCGAGCACATCACGGTTCGGGACATCTATGCCGAGTCCAGCTTTTACGGCGTCGACGTGCAGGATCACAGCAGGGAAGGTATGATCAACCGCCAGATCCTCATCGATGGCGTGCAGGTGAAGGACTGCGTGACCGCCATTCGCACGGCGAACCGGGACTTCGGTCACGATGGCCTGACAATTCGCAACGTGTCCGGGGAGGACTTCCGCGAGGACGACCGCTGGCGGCCGGTCCATGTCCGCAACACGCGGAACTTGCTAATCGAGAATGTCCGGATCAGCGGCGGGCCGGCGAACACCCCGTGGTTCGTGGTGGAGAACAGTGACAACGTCGCGATCCGAAATGTCACGCTTGTCGACGCAAGCCAGGACGGCCCCGTGGTCGTTATCGAGGACGCAGATAACGCGCTCGTGGATAATGTCGTCTTCACGGGCAAGGGACGGCCGGGCCGGGCAATCGAGTATCGGATCCGTGCCGACGAGCGATTCGGGGGATTGCGGATCCGCAACGTCGTCGCGTCAGGAACCAAGTCGGCGGGAATCACCCTGGCGAACCTGAGCGAATCCGGCCGTCTGGAATCCTATGCGGTCACCGACAACATGTCGACGGTGAAAGCCGATTTGGAGGCGAATCTGCGCATCGTCGAGGGCAATCTCTGAGATCTGCGCCCGGTCCGTCAGGCCATGCTCAATTCCATTCCCGCACCGATGCGGACCCCGGTTTGCCAAGCCATCGGCATTGACTACCCGGTCTTCCAGGCCGGTATGGGCATGATCGCGCAGGCCCCGTTGGCCGCTGCCGTGTCAGAGGCGGGCGGCCTGGGCGTTATTGGGACGGGCCTGAGCATGCGCCCGGACGAGCTTCGCGAGCAGATCCGCCTCGTTCGAGGAGAGACCAGTAAGCCGTTCGGGGTGGACATCCTGTTCGCCACGATTCGGACGGCGGGGAGTTCGGTCTCCGCGTACACCGAGAACGTCCAGGGCTTGATCGAGGTGACGCTGAACGAGCGGGTCCCCGTCATGATTTCCGGCTTGGGCAGTCCCCGCGGGGCGGTGCCTGATGCCCATGAGCGAGGCATCTACGTGATGTCGGTGATCGGCGCGGAGCGGCATGCGCGGAAGGCGGTTGCGGACGGGGTCAATGCCGTGATCGCTTCCGGCCGGGACGGGGGCGGGCATGTCGGAGAGGTTGGCACCGCTGCGCTCGTGCCCGCCACCGTCGCTGCCGTCGACGTGCCGGTCATTGCCGCGGGCGGACTGGGGAACGGAGCGAGCCTGGCGGCGGCTCTTGCTTGGGGAGCGGAGGGGGTTTGGCTCGGGACTCGATTCATTGCGACCGAGGAAGCCGGGGCGCACCGGAACTACAAGGCCCGGATCGTGGACGCTGGGTCTTCTGGCACGGTAGTCACTCTCGCGCACAGCGGCAAGCCCTGTCGGGTAATCCGGAATGCGTTCACTGAGTACTGGAGCGAGCACGAAGACGAGATCCAGCCGTACCCACTCCAGGCGTTGGAGGTCGGAAACCCGGCGTCACGGCGCGGTCGTCTCGAGGGGGATGCCGACGGCGGCGTACTGCCAGCGGGCCAGAGCGTCGGCGTCATCGGATCCGTCCAGTCCGCAGGCGATGTCGTGCGCGAGATCGTGAGAGAGGCCCGGTCAGCCATCGGTGCCGTTGCGGCCTTCTAGTCGAAGTCTCGCGCCGTCGGCTACTGTACACAGCTTCATTGGCTGGTTGCAGCAAGCCGCGGCACTGCTTTCGAAAAAACGGGAGCGTCACGAGTTCCGGAGATGCCTCGCGTCTCTCAGGCCGACGTCCGCGCTGGCCCGCTGGCGCCTTCCCAGCGGCTTGGAAGTCGACCTAGTGGTCGGCGACATGGATCTCGCCATCGCGGCAACGGCCAGTTATCGCATCCACGGCGGACACCTGAAATGGCCGAGGGCAATGGCGCGGGACTACATTGGCCCGACACGGCGGCCGGCAGTGTGCTTGGAACCCAAGTCCCGGCGCATCGATGACGGCATCGAGAGCCGGCCTGCCCTCGAGTTTCCCGAGCGCTTGCGGGACGGCCACCTCGCAGCGAGCCACGTTCGACAGCGCGACCCCGAGTCCATGCCCTTCGGCACCCTGCCTGCCAGGCCATCTGCGGACCGTTGCCGCCCGGAACGGCCAGGCACTCAAGTGTTCCTGAGCCGATCCATGAGGCGGTCCGCGATCCGGTCGATGATGGAGGGAACGGAGGCCATCAGTACAGCCTCGATTTGCTCTCGGATCAGCTCGCGTGACGGCCCGGAGTCCGAATGGCCGAGTGCTTCGCTCACAAGCGATTCGACTCTCAGATCGTTCGGGTTCCTGTCGCCTGACCCGGCGAGGGCAGAACTCCCGCGAGGCAACTCGCCGACAAGACCAAGCAGAACACTTGCGTCCAACGGCTTTTGCACGATCGAATGCACTCCGTTCGGCAGCGGTTCCCCGTCGTCGATCGCTTCCAGCGGCCCCGCAAGCATGACGATCCGAACGCCATCCAGCTCTTGATGTGCGACGATCCCCTCGCAAAGCGAGGCTGCCTCAGCTCCGGGAAGCGTCATGTCCAGCAGCGCAATGTCCGGCTTCGCACTGGCCAATTTGTCCAGCACCTCCGAACCGTCGAGCGCACCGCTAACTTCGTGCCCTTCGGCGCCGAGGGTTTCCCCGACTAGACGGTGCACGTGCGGATTGTCGTCTGCAACGAAGACTCTGGCCACTGGACGCTATTCCGGCTCCTCGGCTTCCTCGGAGTCCGCCTGGGGCGGATTGAGACGTGCGTCCGGTTCGGTGTCCAGAGCGCTCGGACCCGAGATCGTTTCGACGGTCACGTCCGCGGTGGGGGTGGCACTCGCGGCGGCGGCCGCAGCGGCGGCCTGGATTCCGGGCGGGGTTGACGGCATAAGGGTCGTCATGGCCGGGTCTCCGGCCTTGGCCGCCAAGCCGAGATTCGGCTTGCCGCGGAAGAGCCCCCAGAACTTGCCCATCGTTCCTGGCTCGACCCGGTTCTCGACGTTGTACTTGTGCAGTTCGAACCGCTCCGGGTCGGTATCGGGTATCTCCAGCTCCATCGTGCTGAGCTTTTCCCTGGCATCATCCGCATAGGGGCTCATCGGGTAGTCCGATACGATCTTGCGATATGCCGAGAACTGCTGCTCCTCGAAGTTGTCTCCAAGATTCTCGTAATTCTCCCCGAGCAACCACAGCGCCTGGTCGGCCTTGCTGAACAGCGGATAGTGGTCGGTTACCGACTGCAGGCGGTTTACCCCCGCACGGAAGGCCCCCTTCTTGACGTAGAACATGCCCACACGGTACTCGCCTTCTGCAATGATCTCCTGGACATTGCGGAGGAGCTGCTCCGTCTCCTCGCGAAACACGGTGTTCGGGTAGCGCAGCAGCAGCTGCCGGCATTCCTGGTCCGCCCGAACAGCGTGCACGTTGTCACGGTCCGGCTTCTGCAGCTGGTTGTAGTGGATCTGGCAGATCTTGAGCTGTGACTCCGCCGCTTCTTCCATGTTGGGGAAGAAGGTGATGAAGTCCTTGTACTCCGCCTCGGCCTGCGCCAGGCCGGACGACGTTCCCTCGCGGTACCAGCTGTCGGCGATTGCGAGCTTGGCCTTGGCGATGTACTCGCTGTCCGGATAGGTGTTGATCAGCGTTTGCAGCGTTATCCGAGCCAGTTCGTACCGATGGCGCTCGATGTTTTCGACGGCCTTGTCGAACAGGATCTTGTCCGGCTGCTCGGAGTTGTTCGCGATGGGATTGTCGTAGGGGCTGCGTCCGCAGCCGATCGCGGCGAGAAGCAAGGCCCCGCAAGCGGCTAGGCGCAACAGGCGATGGTCTGGCATTGCATTCATGATACGTCGAAGCGGGTGCCGCATTCAGAACTATTCCTCCATTGAGAGCTACGCAGTCGCTGCAGCAGGCAGGTTCGCGCATTCCGACAGGCCGCGCACAGCAGCGGCGACATCGCCGTGGCCGAACACGCTCGAGCCGGCAACCAGAATGTCGCAGCCCGCCGCGGCCAGCCGTCGCGCGTTGCCGGAATTGACCCCGCCGTCCACTTGGATCCTGAAGCCCAGCGCGTGATCCGACCGCATCTTCTTGAGCCTGGCGACCCTGCCGTATGCCGAGTCCATGAATTGCTGCCCCCCGAATCCCGGATTCACGCTCATGATCAGGACGAGGTCCGCCAAGGGGAGAATCTCTTCAAGCATGCTGAGCGGTGTGGCCGGGTTCAAGGCGACCCCGGCCGCGGCTCCGAGTTCGCGGATCACGTCGAGCGTGCGGGCAAGATGCGGGCAGGCTTCCTGATGAACGGTGATCATTCGCGCGCCGGCGCGATAGAAGGGCAGGAGGTAAGGATCCGGTCTCTCGACCATCAGGTGGCAGTCCAGGATCAGGTCTGTATGCTGGCCGAGCGACTCGACGACTGGCACGCCGATTGAAATATTCGGCACGAAATGGCCGTCCATCACGTCCACGTGGAGCATTCTCGCGCCGCCATGCGCGGCAGCCTCGACCTGCTCGCCCAGCCGGGCGAAGTCAGCTGCGAGAATCGACGGGGAGATCTCAACCATGACGGAAAGGTCTTCGGGCCCCAGTCTAACAGCGCCTTGAAAGGACTGACTGGACGGCCGCTCCGGCGGTCATTCGGGGAGCCGGCGAGAAGATCCTCCAACCAGCGGGAACGCTGGATTGACGGCAACTGCCGGTTATTGAGCATGCTGCACTCAAACCGCACCATTTGCGCAAGCCGGGCGGTTGATCAGGAATCGAATTCCTTTTCTTGCGCAGCGGTTCCCGGGACTCCAACCGGACAGACGGGTAGGGATATGCGAGCGCCCCTGTTCCAAGAAATACCCCTCGGCCTTGGCACGCCGCTCGGCACGGGTCATCCAGGCTGAATCCATCACCAAGCACTGCTGCCGGATCCCGAGAGCCAGCGAGCGCACTCGCCCACGGCCGTCACCATGTCGATCGCAGATTGAGGTTGTTCAGCGGGATTGCAGGCGAAGGTCACCGACGAGCGGAAAGTCAACGAGACATCGACCAGTCCAGATCCACCTGCTTGGAACGGGCGCGGTTACGATCCGCGTCCCATAGCGAACGAAGGAGATCCCGGTCGACGCCTGGCTTGGTATCGCTTGGCCCGGCCCCGTCGCCCGACGCCACGCGTGCCCGGCTCTGGATCACAAAGACCTGGCCAACGACCTCCATCGGAATCGGGATGCGTTGCTCTTGGACTTGCGGCCACCTGAGATCCCGCTGGTCCGTCGTTGCGTATCGAAACCGGAGCACAGTGTCTTCAACGTCCGTGATTTCCCTCAGAACTCTATCCTCCTCGAACGCTTTCTTGCATCGCTGTTCCAGCCGGTCGAGATCCTCGGTGAAGGCATCCGATCGCTGAATCTGGTCGTCGCGGAGGCGGTCCCCGTAGGACCGCATGACAAACGCGAGATCGAATAGATCGCGAGCTTCAATCCTGCTCCGTGTTGCGGCCACCTTTTGATCGAAGAGCACAGGCACCTTGTAGGTCCGGAGACCATCGACGACTTCGATATCCACGTCTCTCGGCGGGTACTCATATCTGACGTTGACCTTAAATACTTCCTCCTCGCCCCCAGAGGATCTTGGGTAGAGAGCAAGGAAACGTTGACGTCCGGGCCGATCCCTCCGTTCCACCGGTCCGAGGTTAACGCCCAACGCTCTTGCAGCGATCTCGATGCGGTCCCTGAGCTCAACAGGTCGGACCGTATCGAAGTCCAGGTCGGTCGAATGGCGGTTGAGGCCGCGAGTGAATGCGAGAGCGGTGCCGCCCTTCAGAACCATGTCCAGATCCCGGGTCCGTGCAAGGACCTCCCGCATCAAGCGCTCGTGAAGCTCTTGGCGCGGAGTCAGTCGTAATCCGCGCCGTACACGACTGTCGGCAGCCATTGGTCGTATGCCTCCCTGAGACTCCCTCGGATCTGTCCGCGCATTGGCTTCAGATAGTCCTCGACCAGGGTGTCGAAGTCCTTTTCCGACCACAGCCACTCGTCGATCTGGTGGGCTGGAAGCGTCTCTGCCGACCACTGCCAGTTCCGAAGCCTGTCCATCGCCATGTCAGCAATCGCCCGGTAGTGGTTGGCCACCCATATCGGGCCGTCATACGGCTTGATTCCGTGGTTTGCGATCAGACGGCCCATATCTCGTACCCCGCGAGAGCCCAAGGTTGGTGTAGTGTCTACCAAGCCCTTCAGCCCTGCGAGCGGTGCGTACGAACGCTCGGGGTAGCCGAAGAAGCTCACGCGAAAGTGCCAGTCGCCCGTCAGTTCGCCCGGAAGGCGGAGATTGAGGGCGCGCTTGAAGGAGATATAGGAAGTCGGGCTTGTTTCGGGAATCAGGATCGGGTACCGCGGGTCGGGCTGCCGAGGCTCGCATCGGGCATCGAGCCACCCGAGAAATTCCTGCCAGCGTTTGTCCGAAAGGCCGAGGATCTTGGGGAGCTTGACAAGGTTTCCTTTGTTCCGGGCGAAGTCCCACGCGATTCTCTTCAGATCCTCGTTCGAGACGGATTCGGGAACCGTCAGGTCGTATTTATTTTCGCCCATTGTTCGATTCTCCTGCTGCAAGCCTAGCACATGTCTGTACGCATGGCCCTGGCAGTTTGAGGATTCCCTGCCCGGCCTGATGGCAACTACTGGACTGGGTGTCGAACCGCGCTAAGGGCGGCATTTCTCTCGGCCGATTTGGTGAAGGGCGTGCTATCTTGGCCTGCGGAGCGACTCGAATGCAGGGATCGAAATTCCATAGCCCGATTGGCGAGATTCGCATGCTGGCAAGCGACAGGGGGCTGTCGGCGATCTACTTTCCGGTCCAGGCCGAGAGGATCGAATCCCGCTTGGCGCCGGAGGGAGTGCAGCGCGGTCACGGCAACGTGCACCTGCTGCAGGCTGAGGCCTACTTGTCTTGCTACTTCGACGGCGACCTGCAGTATTCGCCGGAAATCCCGCTGGACCGGCGTGGCACGCCGTTCCAGACGGAAGTTTGGAACGCTCTCGCCGAGATTCCGCCTGGAGGGCGAGTGAGCTACCGCGACCTAGCGTCTTGTCTTGGCCGGCCGGATTCCGTACGTGCCGTCGCGGGGGCTGTCGCGCGCAATCCCTTGTCGGTCCTGGTTCCCTGCCATCGCGTCGTCGGTTCGGACGGCGGTCTGACTGGATATGCCGGCGGGCTGGATCTCAAGAGGCTGCTGCTGGAGCACGAGCATCGGCATTCGTCCGGGTCAGTTGCGGAAGCCGTGTGAGCGATATCGACGGGAGCTTGCCGGCCTCTTCCGAGCGTCTATGATTTAGCTGCAATGCGCCTTATGGCCCTATTGCTATTACTGGTGGGTGCGTTACCCGTTTGGGGCGCCCTGCCCGTGCCCGAGACCCACTTCGGTCATGCCATGGGCGAGGATCGCGAACTGGTCCTCTGGGCAGACGTCGTGAGCTACTTCCGCGCTCTCGAATCGGCCAGCGACGCCGTGCTGGTCGAGGATTTGGGAGAAACGACGGAGGGGCGGCCAATGATACTGGTCGCGATCGCCGATCCCGAGACGATCGCCGAGCTCGATCGTTACAAGCAATTGCTATCCAGGCTTGCAGATCCACGCCAAACGCCCCCGGAGGTTGCGGCCCAGCTTGCGTCGGAAGGCAAACCCGCTGTTGCTATCACGTGCTCCATCCATTCCTCCGAAGTTGCCTCGACCATGACCGCCGTCCAGTTCGCCTATGAACTGCTGTCCGAGGACACAGCCCGGCATCGCGCGATTCTTGCGAACACCATCTTTCTTCTCGTCCCGTCCTTGAATCCCGACGGCGTCGACAAGGTCAGAGCTTGGTACCGACAGTGGCTCGGCACCCCGTACGAGGCCGCGCCTCTGACAGAGCTCTATCACAAGTACCTCGGCCACGACAACAATCGCGACTGGTACATCTTCAGTCAGAAGGAAACGAGGCTGATGGTCGAGAAGGTGCACAACGCCTGGCACCCTCAGATTGTCTACGACGTGCATCAGATGGGACGCAACGGGGCGCGCATCTTCGTGCCGCCGTGGATCGATCCCGTCGACCCCAACATCGATCCGCTGATCACCCAGCAGGTGAACGCTTTCGGGACGGCAATGGCAGTCGACCTGACCGCAGCCGGGAAGAGAGGGGTGCTCATCCACGGCATCTACGACTACTACTCGCCGGCCAGGCACTATCAGAGCTATCACGGGGCGCTGCGCCTTCTGAGTGAGTCAGCCAGCGTCCGGTTCGCCTCGCCCGTCATCGTGCCCCCGGAAAAGCTAGACCGCACAGGGCGGGGCTACGACTCTCTCGCGAGCACCTGGAATTTCCTCGAGCCTTGGGAGGGCGGGCAATGGCGCCTCGGCGATATCGTTGCGAACCAGTTGATCACGTTCGAATCGGTCCTATACTCGGCCGCGCTCAGACGCAGCGATCTGCTGCGCAACTTCTACGAGATCAACCGTCGCGTCATCGAACGTGGCAAGGATCGAGCATGGGTCGTCCCCCAGCGGCAGCACGATCCGAATGCCGCCTCCCGGCTGCTCGAGACGTTGCGGTTCGGGGGAGTCGAGATCGAGCGTGTATCGGGCGAGCCGCGCGAAGCGGTCGGTACCGTGCAGCCAGGCGACTATCTCGTGCGGCTGGCACAGCCTTACGGCTCGTTTGCCAAGACCCTTCTCGAACGCCAGAACTATCCAGATCTGCGAGTCTATCCGGGCGGTCCTCCCCAGCAGCCTTACGACGTGACCGCGCACTCCCTGCCGCTCTTGATGGGTGTCGAAGCGTATGAGGCCGAGGATGATCCGACCGTGCCGACCGATCCCGCCACCAAGATCACTTTCGGCAGCGGGCGAGTCGACGACGCGGAGGACCTGAGCCTCTCGCCAGCCTACAGCTCAAGCTGGATTGCCGTGAATCGGCTGCTGTCGGACGGGGTTGCCGTCCACCGGAAACTGTCAAACGGAGACTTCGTAATCCAGACCGGTCCCGCCACGCTCCAGCGCCTGGAGGAACTCGCCACCGAACTGGGGATCGTCTTCGAGGCGAGCGAGACCCCGGCCCTCACTCACCCGAGGTTGAGCATACCCCGGGTAGCGATCTACGCAGGGCACGTTCCCGTGATGGACGAGGGTTGGACGCGATGGCTTTTCGACCACTACGAGATGCCGTACGAGACCGTCGGAAACAGGGAGGTTTCCGCAGGGCTGGGGGATTTGGCAGACGTCCTGGTCCTTCCGGACGCCAGCCCCGAAGTGATCGACAAGGGATTCGACCACGACTTCGGGGACGGGGAATCCATCGTGCCGCCCGAATTCCGCGGCGGTCTTGGCGAAGAGGGCGCGGACGCGATCGCTGAATTCGCACGGTCCGGAGGGACCGTGCTCGCGTTCAACCGCGCGGCGGCCTACGCTGTGCATCGTCTGGACCTGCCGGTCGAAAACGTCACCGGCAGCCTCGGCAAGCGCCGCTTCTTCGGCCCCGGGACGCTGGTCAATGTGGAAGTGGACCGTCTCCATCCACTCTGCTTCGGGATGCGGGAGCGGGAAGCGGTCTGGTTCGAGTCCGGCCTCGCCTTCCGCATCCGTCGCGCGGCCAGTTCTCGAGTCCGCCAAGTCCTGCGCTACCTGGAGGGCAACGTCCTCGCCTCCGGATGGCTCTTGGGGGAAGGGTTTCTGGCGAACCGCGCTGCGGTCGTGGACATCCCGGTCGGTGACGGCCGGGTGGTCCTGTTCGGCATCCGGCCGCAATACCGGGGCCAGGCGAACGCTACGTTCAAGATGATCTTCAACGGCCTCCACCTGTAGGGGAAGGCGCCCGGACCAGCCGTGAACTACTACAACTACTTCACGGAGGTGGAGGATCACTTCCGGAAGGCAAGGAACAGCGGCATGTTCATGATGTCGCCGCTCGACTGGGCCCTGGTAGAGGCGTGGAAGGACGGCGGGATCCCCGTCGAGGCCGTGCTCAAGGGAATTGACAGGGCGTTCGAGAAGCACCACGCAAGGAAGCGACGCCACTCCACAGTGAATTCGGTCGCCTACTGCGCGCAAGAGGTGATGGGGGCAGCAAAGGAAGCTGCGCGCGCCGGGAGGTCTGTCGACCAGAGAGCCCGGCCGGGCCTGGAACCAGCTCGGTTGACGGCCTTCTTCCGTGAGCGCGCCGACCAGCTGAGGAGCCTGATCGGCCCGGGTCGCCCCGGTGGCGAAGTGTTCGAACAGACAGCGTTCGCGCTCGAGAGCATGGCAGACAGGGTTGAAGCCGGCGATCTGGGCGACCTCGAGGAGGTCGAGCGGCGCCTTACGGCACTCGAGGACCGGGTCGTCGGGATGGCTGCGAGCTCGCTCAGTGAGGAGCAGTTGCTGTCCGCGCGACGCGACATGGACGCACGGCTGAGGGCCTACCGACGAAAGATGACCGCCGAGCAGATCGCGATGCTGGAGCAGAAATACCTTCGGAGACGCTGCTTGGACGAGCTCGGCCTCTCCCGGTTGAGCTTGTTCTACGTTGAATAGCTGACCCCGAAGGAGGCGTCTTTGCGGGGCGCATAATGAGGAAGTGCTGCACGATCTCGTGCTCTACAACGATCGCTTCCTTTCAAACAGGGAGCCGGTTCTGTCGCTCGGGCAGGTAGGCTTGTTCACTGGCTGGGGTGTCTTTACGACGCTGAGGGTGTACCGCGGGATCCCGTTCGCATTCGAGCGGCATTGGGACCGCCTTCAGCGCGATGCCAATCTGCTGGCGGTGGAAATGCCGCCGGACCGGGATGCTCTGCGAGCCCGCCTGATCGAGCTCGCGCGCCGGAACCACTGCCCTGAAGCCAAGATCAGGCTTAACGTCGTGCGCCGAAACCCTCCTCTGTGGGATAGCGAGTTCACGGTCCCCGGGTCGGATGTCGTGGCGTTCATGGCGGACTTCGTGCCGGGCCGCGAGACGGCGGCCCTCCGCGTGCAGGCCGAAGGGCGGCACGCAAGATCACCGTTCGCAGGAACCAAGACCCTCTCCTGGGCGCACAACCTCACCATGTTCGAGAGGGCCAGCAGAGCGGGCTATTCCGATGCCTTGGTGCTCAACGAGGCCGGGGAGGTTTCCGAATGCACGTCCGCCAACATCTTCGCCGTCAGGGACGGCGTTACCGTGACGCCCTTCCTATCGAGCGGCGCGCTCGCCGGAATCACTCGGGAGGTCATGCTGACGGAACTCGACGAGGCGGTTCAGGAAGGGACATTGCGCGAGTCCGACCTTTACGAGGCTGACGAGGTCTTCATCACCTCGTCGACGCGTGAACTCCTGCCAGTCGACCGGATCGGGGAGCGCAGGCTTGCCGGGCCGTGGCCGGTCATGGAACGTCTCAGGGGCCGGCTCCGGGAGTACATTGCCGATTACGTACGGGCGGCGCTCGCCTAGTTCGGCATCAGTCCGTGCTTGCTCAGGAACGCGCTGATCGTCGCGTCGATTCTCTCCACCTCGGCCTCTGAGAATCCACCGTGCCCGCCATCCGGAATGGTAAGGAGTACGTTCTTGGCTCCGGCCTCGCCAAGGCGCAGGTGAAGCTCGGTGGCGTGAGAGTAGGGGACGATCTCGTCCGCGTCCCCGTGGATTGTGAGAATGGGAGGCAGGTCCTGACGGACATAGCGGATTGGCGAGACGGAATCGGCGATCTCCTTGCGGTCTCGCTGGCTGCCCAGCCAGGACACGGCGTACGACTGTTCGTTCGGCTTGCCTGCCATCAGGTCGGCTACGTCGGTGATGCCGTAGTAGTTGATGACGGCTGCGACCTTCGGGTCCGCCTTTGAGATGCATTCCGCGTCGAAGCCGGCCGAGACAGGCAGCATTCCAGTCGTGAGGGAGAGATGTCCCCCGGCCGAATGGCCCGTCACTACCAACCTGTCGGTATCGATGCCGTAGGTCTCCGCATTCCGCTCGACCCACCGAAGGGCGCAGCGGCAGTCCTCGACGGCCGCCGGGGCCCGCGCGATCCGTCCCAGCCGGTATTCCACGTTCACAACGTTGAATCCCATTTCCAGGTACGGCGCGATCCTCAGGACGCTTGCTTCTTTGGACCCTCCGACCCAGCCTCCGCCGTGGATGTAGATGACGGTTGGCAACGGTTTCGACTTGTCGCGGCGGTGGTAGACGTCGAGCTTCTGCTCCGCGTTGCTGGCAACCTTGTAGGTGATGTTGGGGCTGACCCGATAGGCGTTTCCGACCCAGGCGGCGAACGCTCCCGGATCAGCGGCCCGTAACGGCGGGGCGAGCACTAAGGCGAGGATTAGGAAGGCGGTGTTGCGCATCATTGGTTCCTTTGGACGGCCTGGGTTCGGGGTGCTACGGTGTGGGCTTGAAGCCGGGCGACCTCATCAGGCAGTTCAGGAAGGGCAAGAGGCCCGCCGCCGGCTACCTGCTCCTAGGGGCCGAGCCATTCTATCGTGGCCGCTGCCGCCGGGCGCTCCGCGACGCCGTGCTGGGCACGGACCCCGACGAAACCGCCATCGTCGAAATCGACCTGGGCGAGATCCCGCTGACAGGGCTGATCGAGGAGGCTCGGACGATGTCGCTGTTCAGCAGCGACCGCCTCGTGATCGGACGCAATGCGGAACAGGCCGTGCCCGGGGCGGCCTCCGCCACGAGCGAGTCCGAGGCGAAGGCCCTCGCGGACTACTTTGCGGACCCGGCTCCGGGAACCGTCGTGCTAGTTGAGGCCGTCAAGTTCGATTCGCGGGACCGCGACGAGAAAGCCAAGCTCGCACGAGTGCGCAAGTTCTACGCTTCTACTCCAGTCCGGGTCGAACTCGAGTCCCTGTCCGTGCAGGACGCCCGGTTTGTGGGGCAGATCCTCGCCAAGAGGATGCAGCTCAGGATCGGCGAACAGGTTCTGGACGAATTGGTCGACATGCTCGGGGCGGACGCGTTTCGCATCGAGAACGAGCTGCAGAAGCTGGCGCTGTATATGGGGAGTGGCCGTGAAATCACTCGAGAGGACATCGAGCTTCTCGTGCCCGAGGCCCGCCAAAGCGGGGTGTTCGAGCTTTCCCAGGCCCTCGCGGACCGCGATCGCTCGCGTGCTTTCAGCCTGCTAGACACCATGTCGAAGTCCGGTATGTACTGGCCGATGCAATTGAATCTCGTCGCCGGCCTCTTCCGGCAGGCCCTGGCCGCGCAAGAGCTGGGGCTCCGGGACGCGCAGGAGATCGGCTCGAAGCTTGGCTCGTTCGGTCTCCGCCTATGGCCCGGAAGGACTCGTCAGATCGCTGGGATCGTGGCGCGCTTCCGGGAGGAAGAACTTCGCAAGGCGCTGATCGCGTTATTCGAGGCCGACAGGAGCCTAAGGAGCTCCCGGCCGGATGACCGCCTTGTGGTGGAGATGCTGGTGATGAAGCTAACCAGCTGAGAGCGCGGGCGCCTCAAGCGCCGGGGTTCGCTGCGTTCGCTGCCTTGGCCAGTGATGACTTGATCCGATTCGCCTTGTTGCGGTGGATGACGCCCTTCTGGACAGCCTTGTCTACGAGACTGATCGTCGGGTTGAGCAGGCCGCTGACCTCGTTGCTGTTGCTAGACGCCGCCGTGGCGCGAAACTTCTTCAGGTTGGTGCGCAAGCTGCTCCTTGTCGCCTTGTTCCGCTCGTAGCGCCGGGCGGTCTGGCGAATGCGCTTGATCGCTGACTTGTGGTTTGCCATATGATGCTATTCCAAGCGTACTGGCAGGCGAACAAACCTGTCAATTCTGCCAGGTTTCGGGACTCTTCTGGGTCCGGGGCAGTGCGGTCCGCAGGTCCGGAAGTCGCGTCTCGACCGGCCGGGTTACGCTGGAAAGCGAGTCGCGCATGAGCGGTATTTCTCCCCGTCGCAAGCAGCAAATCGGGGACATCCAGATGGCCATCCTCTGCGTGGTGGGCACGCCACTGGCTATGTTCGCTGCAGTGCTACCGCTCTCGTCCCTAACCAGCGATGCGATTGCTCTGAGCACGATTCCCCTGTTGGTCAGCTCGCTGGCCGTGGCCGCGGTGTTCGTCGCCTTGCACCAGGACGTCAGCTGGACGGGCTTGGGCCTTGGGCGTCCCACGCTGTCCGAATTGCTCGCGGGCGTGGCCTTGGGTGCCATGGCGGTCTCCGTGCTGGCCGTTGGCACGGTGTGGCTGGAATGGGCCGCGTGGGTGCCGGCGAATCCGTCGGAAATTCGATTCGACTGGAGAGAGGCGCGGCTGGCCGGCCTTTCCCTGCTGGCTGTTGGGGCTGTAGCGGAGGAACTGGCAATTCGAGGAATCTTGCTGCAGTTCCTCGCTCGGGCGGTTGGGCCGGCAGCGGCGATCGCGTTGACATCCTCCATATTCGCCCTATTGCATTGGCGAAATCCCGAAGTGACTGAGCTCGCCCCACTCAACACCGCTCTGTTCGGTGCGGTGTTCGGGATCGCCGTCCTGCGCCACCGCTCCCTCTGGCTCGCGTTCGGATTGCATTTCGGGTGGAATGCAGCGCAGGTGGGACTGGGCGTGAACACCTCAGGGCTTACAATAAGGCTCACGGAGTTGAACCTGGAACTCGGTGGAGCCGAATGGCTGACCGGAGGTGAGTATGGCTTGGAAGGCGGAGCACTGGCCACGGGCATGGCGGTGGTGCTCGGTACGGGCCTCGGGTTGCTGCCGCGCCGACGAGACGCTTCTAGGCTGTTTTGGCAAACGGCTCGGGTCGCGCATCATGAGAGTTCTTTCTTGGGGGTCGTGCCTCCTGGCGATGTCGGCGACAGTGGTCGAGGCGAAGACCGAGAAGCTGACGATGGCGCAGCGCGCTGAACTCATACGGAACCTCAACGCGGAGTACGGCACAGCCAAGGTTCAGATTCCCCGGTCGAAGAAACCCCTTCAACTGAGACCCTCTGGCCAGTACGACCGTGGGCAGTGGTCCGAGGCGATGACGAAGTTCGGGCCCGCGGCGAGGGTTGGCGATCTGGTCCAGATCACCGCCGTCACTTTCGAAGGCAAGAAGCTCGTCTTCGAAATCAACTACGGCATCAGCGGCGGACGCCGCTGGTGGCATCGCATCCAAGTTTCGGGGACCTCGAGCCGCGGGACGCACCTAGGGGCGCACCAGAACACCCACGCCCCGGGTGGGACCAAGCTCGCCCTGGTATTTCCCGAGGCATTGCCGGCCAGGACGGCTGCGGAATTCAAGGCTATGCTCAAGCCCGTGCTGGACTTCGAGCGACGAAGCGCCACCGAGCTCTATCTGGACAGCATCGAGCCAAGGTTCCGAGAAGCGATCGAGAACAAGGAAGTCATCGAGGGCATGGACAAGGAAATGGTCCTGCTCGCCAAGGGCAAGCCCTCGAAGAAGGTCCGCGACTTCAAGGACGGCATCGAGACCGAGGATTGGATTTTTGGTCAGCCCCCGGGCGAAATCGTGTTCGTCACGTTTCTTGACGGCGACGTGATCCGTATCAAGGAAACCTTTGCCGAGATGGGTGGCTGGGTCAAGGAGACGGCACAGATCGAGCGCTAGGCTCGGCCCGGATGCGAGCTGTGCCAGCGCCGGCCGATGGCATCCGCTGCACGAATCGCGTCGCGGACCATCTCCGGGCTGACGGGGAAGGGCTCGTTGTGAATCGTCTCGCCGCTTGCCACTGACCGCTTCGCGATCTTCTCGATCACATCGTCGCCGCACGTGTCGAGACCGACCTCCGCAAGCGTGATCGGCAGTCCAACGCTCTGCGAGAACGTCAGGACCTCTTCGATCAGCGACGAGGCCTTGCCTTCCAGCACGAGCTGGACGAGAGCGCCGAACGCGACCTTCTCGCCATGCAAGTAGGAGTGCGTGCCGTGAGCGACTGTCAGGCCGTTGTGGACCGAATGCGCCGCCGCTAGCCCCGACGACTCGAACCCGAGGCCCGACAGCAGGGTATTCGCTTCGACGACGCGCTCGAGGGCCGGTGTCACGGACTGATTCCTGACGGCGTCCAGTGCGTCGGGACCGTCATCGACGAGAGTGCGGTAGCAGAGCTCGGCCAACGCGAGCGCGCTGCTCGTTGAAGCCCCACCGCGCATGTTCTTCCTGTGCGCCTCGACAGCCGTGCGCGCCTCGAACAGCGTGGCAAGCGCGTCGCCCATGCCGGCGACGAGCAGACGGGGCGGGGCACAGGCGATCACTTGGGTGTCGACCAGCACTAGATCGGGATTCCTGGGATAGACCCTGTAGTCCACGACGACGCCGTCGTTGTTGTAGAGGACGGAAAGGGCAGAGCAAGGCGCGTCGCTCGATGCAACCGTCGGGCAATTCACGACCGGCAGATCGAGGTCCGCCGCTACCGCCCGTGCGGTATCGAGTACCTTGCCGCCTCCGGCTCCTACGATGACGTTCGCCTTCGCCTGCGCGGCTGCCACCTTAACCCTCTCGATCTCCTCGTGGCTGCATTCGCCCCCGAAAGGCTCGATGACGTAGTCGATCCCTGCCTCTCCGAAGGCGGTACGCCAAGTGTCTCCCAGTTTCGAGGCAGCACTCCGCCCTGCGAGCACCAGCGCCGGACCCTGCAGGCCGATCCGGTCCATTTCTGTCCCGAGCGACTTGGTCGCCCCCGGTCCTTGGGTGTAGCGCGATGGAGACGAGAAGACAGAGAGCATGTCTTGGATTGTAGTGGCGACGCGCATGGAGAGTTGGCCCACACTACCGGCTGCGGACAGGGCTTGCTTCTTCGAGCGCGCTCCGCTGGGCCGCTTCGGCTACTGGTCGCCAGATGACAGCGCTTCGGCACGTCGGCACCGGCGACCGGAGTCCCAATCGTGATTCTCGGGCCGTTTCCGGTCTGCGCGGATGACGCCAAGTACTCCCACCACGCCACTGCGAACCCTATTGACAAGAGAGCATGGGGTCCCGGGAATGGCGAGCCCCCGCCACCGCGATTCGGCTGGTCGGGATCACTCCGCGTCCCCGAGCAACCACGCCCTGCTGCCGAGCCGTCGCTTTGAAGTCTTGCGATCGGACTACCTCGCAAGCCCGTCCGCACCGGTGATCTCGGCTATGGCTTCCCCGTTCTTTGGATTGATGGCTTGCCATAGCGCTGGCGGGGAACTCATGAATCCGTCATGCGCGTTGAGGGATCGTCGCGCATGCTCGGATTTGACCGCGTCTCGATCATCCCAAACCGGGATCCCGCCGCTGTGGTCTTCGCGTCCGGCCTTCCGCCTACTGCAACCCAGGCGTTTCCAAGCCTTGCCCCAGTAAGCGAGGGCACTTCCTGCTGTCGCCGCGATGCTAGACTGAGTGGCGGCAGCGGGAGTAGTTCAGTGGTAGAACGTCAGCTTCCCAAGCTGAATGTCGCGGGTTCGATCCCCGTCTCCCGCTCCAATTCTTAACAGGTTCAAGGCTTCCTTTCCGGCGCGGTCCGGCCTCTAGACCCCGTCGCTTCCGGGATGCTTTCTCGGCGTCGCCGTTGACGCGCCCTTCCTCCAGGTTGGGAGCCCGCGTTAGGCCCTACGTGCAATCTTTGCCGAGACCATCAGGTTGAACGCCGGGTCGTTCTTCAACCGGCCAGCGCCCGGTTTCGAGTCGATCCCCACCCGGACCGACGTGGGCCCCTCTCGAATGTTGGTGCCGAGGCTGGAGCCCAAGTGGAGAACGCAGCTCACGAGAGCGTGCTCGCTGCAATCCAATAGGATCCGTGCCCCGCGACCAGCCCCGCCTCGCGTCAGGTGCGGAGCCCGTGCGAGCAGGCCAAGATCACCGAGCGGTGAGCACCTGTCTCGAACGCCTGGTTCATGCCCATCGTCTTTTAGATTCCCCGAATGACTCTCCAGCCTTAATGTGCGCCGTTCCCGGCACTTCCGCGGACCTCGTAGCGGAAACGGCGAAATGAGGAACGTTGGCTCAATCCCGCTCGCCCCATCCGTTGCCCAGAAAAGCCAGGCGAGCACGTGCCAAGGTGCCTGCCGGACTCGGATGAGTCTCTCGAGGCGTGCAGGATGCAGTTCAAGGAGAAGCCCTTCGAAAAGCGCCGCCTGCCATTCGGAGGCACCGTTACGTCAAAGCTCGCGACTGGTTGGTCGGCGACACGTAGGCCGTCGGTCGTGGCGGGCAAGCGCCCCGGCCACCCCTGGCTGAATCGAGGAGCAACCCTACCGCATGGAAGCGACCGAGACGGTACGCCGCACCGAACTCCCCATGGATCTGTTAGTTCGCGAAAAGCCGCCCGCTTTCGCTACTCCGACTCGCCCTCGTCGCCACCCTCTCCTTCGCCGCCCTCGGCACCTTCATCGGATTCCGCGTCGGAGTCGTCGCCGCCTTCTGCAGCACCCTCGCCGCTGTCCGCAGGCTCGGCCTCCATCGCGGGTTCCTCCATCGGAGCTTCGGCCTCCTCCATCGGCGCTTCAGCCGCGCACGCCGCCAGCCCAAGGCCCAGCACTGCGATTGTGATGGCTAGCAACCAGTACTTGAGGTTCCACATTTGTTCATTCCTCCGTTCGGTCTAACGCATCCCCAAGCCCCGCCGTGATCAAGTCAATTCGAACGACGCTCCAAACCCTGCGCAGGGATTGTACCGCACGGCGCACCTGATTTCGTGCTTCACGAGCGCCTGCGCTACACTTCCGGCCGATGATTGGCTCGCAAGGTTTGATTCTCGGTGCGTTTGCTGCGAGCCTGGTTTCGCCCTCTTGCGGCGAATGGGCCAAACCCGCGTCCACCACCCAAGACGCTGGCTCCAAGGCCGATGCCTTTTCGCTGATCGGGGACCGTTACCACAACTCCGACTACATCCGGACAGCTCTGAACAGGACGCTCACCGAGCCTCTCGGTCTCACCATAGACTTCTGCGACGAGACGAAACAGCTCTCTGCAGAAACGCTGCGAGGGTACAAGCTGCTCATTGTCCTGCGTGACGGAATGGTCTGGCCGGACGGTTATCCCAGCGAGGCGTCGAACGCAGCCTGGGTTGCCGGCGGTAGGCCGGAGCTTGTTTCGGATCCGCCCGTACCCAATACCAAGGCGGAACCGGCCTTTTGGATGAAGTCGGCCCAGGGCAAGGCTGTCCGTTCATTCGTCGAAGAGGGTGGAGCGGCGCTGTTTCTGCACAACGTGACACACGTCGGGCTGACAGATCCGGACTTCCGGGACGTGCTCGGCGCCGCTTATGCCGGGCACCCGCCGATCCGGACGTTCCGAGTAACGGTCACCAACCCGAATCATCCCATCACGCGGGGCGTGAGGGACTTCCTCGTCACCGACGAACAGCACTACATGGAGTACGACAAGGATCGTGGGCACATCTTCCTCGAGACAGTCAACGTAGATGGCCTCGACTATCGGGGGATGGGTTCGCGGGCTCCCGGCGGATGGGCATACGACTACGGAAAGGGCCGCGTTTGCTACATGTCCCCGGGGCACCTCCTGAGAGTCCTGTGGAATCCTGAGTACGTCAAATTGCAGCAGAATGCGGTGAACTGGCTGTTGCGCAGGTCCAGCCAATGAACCCGAGAACAAGGCTGGTCCTGGCTGCATCGCTGGTGGCCGCGACCACGCTTCCGTCCGCGCGGGATTTCACCCCTGAACGGAGCCAAGTGCTCGCTCTTGGCCACCTCACATCTCCTCCCGCCCAGTTCCCGGCGAATGGGTTCGCCGAGGAGAACGGACTGAAGCCGATCTTTTTCGAGGGCCTCCCCTGGAATGGGAAGCGGACGCGCGTGTTTGCTTGGCTAGGTCTGCCGCCAGGCCGCCGCGGCAGAGTGCCCGGCATCGTGCTCGTTCACGGAGGAGGCGGTACAGCGTTCAGGGAATGGGCCAGGAAATGGACGGATCGCGGCTTCGCTGCCATCTCGATTGCGGTCGAAGGACAGACGGATCAACGTGAGTACACTCCGCCCGGTGCCCGACGCTCCTGGAAGCGGCACCCCTGGGCCGGACCCGCACGCGACCGCATCTACGCCGATTCTGAGGAGCCGGTGCCGGAGCAGTGGATGTACCATGCCGTGGCGGACACTGTTCTGGCCAACTCTCTGCTGCGATCGCTCCCCGAGGTCGACCCCGGGAAGGTCGGGCTGATGGGCATTTCATGGGGCGGGGTCATCGTCGCGACGGCCATCGGTGTCGACCCGCGCTTCGCGTTCGCCATTCCGACGTATGGTTGCGGGCACCAGTTCGATGCAGCCAACCAATGGGGCGAGGCGCTGGGCGGCAACCAACTCTACCGTGAAGTGTGGGACCCGATGGTGCGCTTGGAACGCGTGGAAATGCCAATTCTGTGGCTCTCGTGGCCTGGCGAAATGGCCTTCCCGCTCGACTGTCAGGCCGCCTGTTACCGGACCGCCCCCGGCCCGCGCATAGTTTCACTCATCCCGGGCATGAAGCACAGCCACCGAGCAGGATGGGAACCAGCCGACAGCTACGCGTTCGCGGAAAGTGTGGTGGACTCGGGCAAGCCTTGGCTGGCGCAGACGAGCGCCGGACTCGTCGACGGGAGGGTTCTGGTCCAGTTCACGGCCGCCAAGCCGCTGGACAGCGCGGCGCTCATCTGGACGAGGGACACTGGCTTGACTGGTTCCCGCGACTGGACGGAACGGCCTGCCACCCTTGAAAAGAAAGGTGATCGCTGGCTCGTGACTGCCGAACTGCCCGCGCTGGCGACGGCTTGGTTCGTGAATGTGCGGAGCGGCGAACTAACTGCCAGTTCGGACTTTCAGGAGATCCCCTGACTCCTTGGAGGCAACGGAGCCCCCGGCACGCGTCTCCCGTCGATCGTAGTCGGGCGTCCGTTAGGACGGATCGATCCCGGATGCCGGTGACAGCTCGGCAATCGGATCCAATCATTCCAGGGAATTGCAGCATGCCCCGCCCCGGGTAGAGCCGGGTCGCTTAGGCCCCACGAATTCCCGCTTAGGCACGAATCCGGTACTCGTCAATCGCTTCGTGATCGACATCGAGACCCAGGCCCGGCAAGTCCGGAAGCTTCACGAAGCCGTCATCGATCTCGAAGACATGGGGAGTTCGCAGGATCCTGAGTGCCGGCGACCACTGCTCCTCCGGCAGATTCGGCTGTCCGATCATCTCTTGGTACTCGCAATTCGGCATCGCGCATCCAGCTTGGATGTATCCGGCCAGCGCAAGTCCGTTGGAACCGTGCTGTATGCAAGGGACATGGAACGCCTCGGCGAGCACGCTGATCTTGCGGGCGTTCAGGATTCCTCCGCAGATTCGCGTATCAGGCTGCAGCACGTCGTACGTCTTGTGAGTAAGGAACGCAAGGAATTGATGAATGCTCTTGCCTAGCTCTCCACCAGTGATCGGGATGTCGACCTCAGCGGCCAGTCGTGCGGGCCCTTCAAGGTCGTGACCGTCGAACGGCTCTTCCAGCCAACGTGCGTTGTAACGCTCCATGCCTCGCGCGACCCTAAGGGCGGTGTCGTAGTCCCAGACCCAACCCGGCCGAACCGCTGTCCGGTCGAACATGATCTCGAAATCGTCCCCGACGGCACGGCGCGCGACCGCCAGCATCTCTACATCGTCCATTGGCCGGGGCCGCCAGGCGCGCACCTTCATCGCGCCGTATCCCGCTTCCTTCAGCCGGACCGCGTAATTCGCTTGGGTTTCGTACGCGACATCGGACTGGTCCGGCTTGCCGGGAAACACGCAAGTCCGATACACCTTCAGCCGGGCGCGGTAGCCCCCCAGCAGCCTCGCTACGGGCAGATTTGCCGCTCGTCCGATCGCGTCCCACATCGCGTGCTCGATGCCCGACCATCCTTGAACTCCCGATTCTCCGCGCTGCATCTGCAGCCGTTGGAGATGGCGGTCGACAGCGAAGAGATCCTCGCCTTCTAGCGTCGGCTTGGCCCAGCGTTCGATGAGGGCTGCATCCCCCCGCACGAAGGATGTCCCGACGATCCCGGCGTCTGTGTGGACGCGATTGACTTGGTAGCTGTAGATGCGAAACGGGTCGGTCGGGGTTCCCTCTTCAGGTGGGATGCGAATCCGGAATGTCTCGATGCGAGTGATCCGGACGCGAGACTGACGGTTCCCCTGCTGGGCCATCAGGAATGGGGGCAGTATGCTCGCGAGTGCAGCTGCAGAACTCCGGCCCATGAGCTGGCGGCGTGTGATTTCTGACATGGTCTTCACCGAGCGGACCGGACGTTCCAGATGCGACTCAGCCTTGCGGCGGGCGCGCGTCAATTGCTTCAGGTCCCCGCGTGAGATTGTAATCCTTTGCGAATCCCTGGCAGACCGGATTGGTCCCGTCCGGTGCTTGCGCGGTCCCCGTGCCGTGAACAGTTCGACGCGGCTCGCACGACAGAGACCCGCAAAGGCGAGATCCGGCCTCTAGCATTCACGGGGAATCCGTTGGCGCCGGCCAGTTGGGAGGTTCAATCGGCTTGCTCGTCCTGGCTCACCAAGCGATGGAGCGGTTCCGGATCCATCCTTCGGAGGAGACCGGCCACTGTCAGCGTCGGTGGAGCGAACACTCGCGTTTGCCTGTCACAATGCGGCCAAGCGGATTCCCTGGGGCACCCTCCTGAGCCCTCGGATTCAGACTGCGAGAGCACCCCAACGGCCAGCGGACAATAGGCGGCCAAACGGCCCGTGATGGCGTTGCCCAGCGGAACACCAAGGTCTTGATCGCGTGAGGTTTCCTCTCGTCGTCAGTTGGCTCATCAAGTTCTCTGATGGGCCACACGTCCGCGAGAAGACTCTTCCTGTCCGACCGGTGCGGCGAGGATGGCGCCGACGAGGTCGACTGCGAAAGGCCGCGAGTTGCGGAAGGTGGCTCGTGCGAGCCGTTGCTCGAAAGGCCTCACTGGTTGCCGGAACGGCGAGACCGGTCACCACTTGACGACCGGATTGGTAGCGAGACAAGCGCCGCAATCTGGATCAGTGTGAGGGCCGTTGCATCACGACCGCGAGTCGGCTACGATTTCCGTGCAAGGACCGCCGAAACGGAAGTCCCGGCTCAACTGACGAGCGTTCGCGAGCGGGAACATGGTCCCGCGCCTGACGAACACGGATCTGACCAGGTCGTCTTAGAGAGGGGGGGCGATTGAGAATTCAGAAACATTACGCCCTTCCGAACGCTCTCTGGTTCATCGCTCTGCTTTGGCACGGGACCGCTTGCCAGGCGCCTCCGACCAATGGAGAGGCAGGTCCTGCCGCGCGGCCAAACATCGTGATTATCCTCGCCGACGACCTCGGCATCATGGATATCGCCGCGTATGGCCGGTTCTTTCGCCAGACCGGGGAGACCTACTACGAGACGCCACATCTCGATCGGCTGGCCCGGTCGGGCCTGAGCTTCAGCCAGGCATACGCTCAGCAGCTCTGTTCGCCGTCTCGCGCCAGCCTGCTCACCGGTCGTTTCTCGGCCAGCCTGGGCGTTACGACTGCCACGCCGCTGACACCCACCTACTACAGTTCCGGCAAGACGGCCCCGCAGGGGTACCACCCCCTGGACGCCGTGCGCCACGCAGACCGGATTGCGCACAGCCGACCTTGGACTAACGGAACGACGCTTACGGCGATTCCTCATGGTGGTCCGCTCGACGGCGAGCAAGCTGTTCCTGCGCTGCCTCGTGTGTTGGAGGGCTACGTCAGCGGTTTCATTGGCAAGTGGCATCTCGGCGGGCACGGGACAGCCGGGTATCAGCCGGCGGACGTTGGGTTTTCTACTCCGGCCTACTACGATGCCGGCGGATCGCCGTATTTCAATTGGCGTCGGCTGTGGTCGAGAACGGAGCTGCCTTACCCGTCGATGCCGCAAGTGAACTGGGAAATCGGAGATCCGGGACCGGAAACTGGCCAGGACGAACTGACAGCCGACTTGACCGTTCAAGCGGTGCGGTTTCTCGAGCAGCGCGCGACGCAGCCCGACAAGCCGTTTCTGCTCTACTTCAACCACTTCGCAGTGCACGGCCCCTGGATGGCGCATCCTGAGCGGATTGAGTATTTCCGGGCCAAGGCCGCGCGGGGCTGGAACGGCCATCACAGCGCCGTCTACGCCGCGATGGTGGCCCAGTTGGACGATTCCGTGGGGCACGTCCTCGATGCGCTCGAACGGCTTGGCCTGGACAACAGCACTCTCGTGGTCTTTACTTCCGACAACGGCGGCGTCGAGCATGCACGCGACGACGACGGCCATGCAATTACCGAGAACGGGCCGTTCACCGGCGGCAAGGGTCACCTCTACGAGGGCGGCGTCCGGGTCCCGTTCATCGCCCGGTGGCCCGGCCGGATCGAAGCTGGCCGCTGGTCTGATCGGCCGATTCACCTGATCGACATCCTTCCTACCCTGGCGGGCCTGGCCGGCATCGCCGTGCCGGAAGGAGTCGACGGACGCGACCTGAAGCCGCTGCTTTTTGAGGGCGACCACGCCGAATGGCCAGAGCGCACGCTCTACTGGCACTACCCGTTCAACGTCGGAATTCCTCATCACGACGGCAGCCCATATATTCCGCCGCACTCGGCGATCCGACAGGGCCCCCTGAAGCTGATCTGGGACTGGCACGGCAAGCTGCATCTTTACGACATCGAGCAGGACCCATCGGAGCAAGCCGACATGGCGGAAGACCGCCCAGATGAGGCGCGCCGGCTGTTTGAACAACTCAACAGTTGGCTCCAAGCGAACGTCCCGCCGCGCTACTTTCCGAGACGCAATGCGAGATTCGACCCGAGGACGGAGACCGTTCACGGCCCGTTTCGGGACCTGAGGGAAGAGTTGCTGCGTGAGAATTAGCTTCCGACGTCCTTTATGCCAACTACCAAGGTTGGCGTTCCATCCTTGGCGCGCGTGACGCCTTTGTTCCAAGCGGGGGCTTAGTGGTGCGGAGCTGGGCATTCTCGCAACTGGGTTCCTGCCCCGGGGCACCGCCCGGCTTTGTCCAGCGGCAGGCCCTTGGCGCGAACTGGTGAATGGGTGGCGCCTCAAGGCGCTCGCCGGCGAACCTCAAGTCGGTCTCGCCCTGGAGGAGCCCATAGGCCCGTCTGGAGGCGCGCCGCTGTTCGGCCCTTGCCCATGCTGCGGCAATGGAGCAGGTGTTCGTTGATTCCATCACTGGCAGTCTTGTCGGCGCGGAACTAGCCCGCGATCTCGAAGTCCCAGCCGAATCCGGGTTCCTCCGAGGGCTGGATGTAGACCCCCTCGGGCCCGTGGGTCATGCGACGCTGCTCGGCGAACATCTCGTAGACGCGCTTAGGGCCCCCCGGGGCGGGGATCGTGGTTTCCGCCCACGTCGGCTGGGGGAACGTAGCGAGGAAGTGGATGCAGTCAACTGCACCCCCGGCGTGCGGGACCAACGGGATTCCTTGCTCGAGCGCCATGGCGCCGATCTTCTTCATTTCGCTCATTCCGCCGCACCAGTTGATGTCCGGCTGCCAGATATCGACGGCTCCGTAGTGTGCAAGGCGACCGAATCCGTACCGCGTGTACTCGTGCTCGCCAGTCGCTAGGAACGTCGAGGTGATCTGCGAGTTGAGACGGCCGAAGCCTTCGTATTCGTCTGGCATCAGCACCTCTTCGAGCCAATACACGCGATATGGCTCCAGCGCCTCAGCCAGTTGGATGGTGTACACCTCGTTGAGTGCCATCCAGCAGTCGATCATGATCTCGCCGTCCGGCCCCACGAGCTCGCGAGTGCGCTTCACGTGCGCGATGTTCTTCTTCAGTCCATCGCGCCCGTCCGCCGGGCCGTACTGGAGCGCCAGCTTGACTTTCGTGTAGCCGAATTCAAGGCTCTGCTCGACGTCGTTACCCGTCGCGTAGCAAGGGACTCGATCCCGGGTCCGCCCTCCTGCCAGCTTGTAGACCGGGACGCCGAACGCCTTGCCAGCAAGGTCCCACAGGGCGAGGTCCGCTCCGCTGATCGCATGCACCACCGCCCCGGCTCGTCCGTAGTAAAGGGTTGCCCGCCACATCACGTCCCAGAGGCGCTCGACATCCAGTGGGTTCTTGCCGACCAGCAACCTCTTCAGGGCAGGCTCGACGAACGGCCCGGCCGCCGAGCCAGCCCGGCCGTAGCCCTTCAGTCCCTTGTTCGTGCTGACCTCCACGGTGACGCTGCTCAGAGACCTGTCTGGCATCCACTTGGACCCGGGGCCTCGCTTCCCGGTGTACTCCCGATGAATCTCGATGGGCCGCGCTGCCTCGCGTGTTGTCCAGTACGAACCGGGAGTCGGCGTGTACGAAGGCAGGGGGTTCGCCGGGCGTGTCCTGACGACCCGCACATCCGTGATCTCCAAGTTTGGTTCCACCGGCCAAGGCTGCTGCGCGCGAGCCCGCTCGCTCGGATGCACGAGAGTCGCCGCGAGCCCGAGGAAGCCCCGGCGACTCATTTGGACTGTTACTGGCCTGGCGTCTTGGATCGCTCGTGTCATGATCTGTCTCTCGAGATGGTTGCCAAGGGCCTCGACTCTCGAGGGTCCCCTCTCGCGCCTCGGACTGTCCTCGCAGGCCGCTCGTAATCCTTGCGTTTCGGCCGGGTAGCGTCCGGAAGGAGATGCCAGTGTGCGGACCTCCATAGCGGGCTCGCAGGACTCGCAGGATTGCTGCCGCGTTTGCCGAATCTCCCTCTAGCGGACACAGCTTACGGGCCTGGTCGGTCGGTGTCAATGGCGCACGGCCATGGTCGGGACGAAGACTGCCCGTCGAATGAACCGGTTCCGACCTAACTCCGCCCGCGCGCTCCGCAAGAGGGCTCATTCCCGACATCCGGGGTCCGATAGAGGAGTCTTCTTGGTCTCGGTCGAGGTCGAGCCTGCGAAGGAAGCGCGGCCCGGCGGAGTGCGACATAGCTCTGTAACGACGCGGGATCGTTGACCGCCAATCCAATGCGGGGAGTTCCGCGACACACATCATCGCAACCGGCAACTGGATCAGAGGACGAAGTAGGCACGGACTTGCACGACGAAGACTCGAGAATCATCAGACCCACACGTCGAGCGGCTCACGTCAGAGGCGGTGCCGTCTTGGGTTCGCTGGTCGCTGGCCCGGGATTCTCCCGCGCCGGCGCTTCGATGATGTCGGACGCTTCAGTCTGCGGGACGGCGGACGGTTTGTCCGAGTCGGTCCAATGGAGGGCTCCCCGGAGGATCGGGGGGACCATATCATCGATCAGGTGGACGAATAGCCAAAGGTCGCGGCACGCATCGTCCTGAAGCGCGGCGGAGCCAGGACTGCTCTGGCGGCGGCCGCGGAAATCCACCTCGCAGGGGGCCGCATCCGAATCACTCGGTGCGGTCGGCCGGGAGGTGCGGTCGGACGCACGAGACGACGAGGCGGGCGGCTTCGCGCGCCTCGTCGGCGTCCCGCGTGCGATAGAAGTCGGACGGTATCAGGTCCTCCGCACCGTAGAATGCGAGTTCGTGGTCGCGCCGCAGGGCGCGGGAGATCGCGGCTAGCCGGTCGACGTCAGCGGCCAGGGCTGGCGGGAGTCGGCTTCGCTCGGCTTCCAGCACCTCCGCGACGTCATGGACGCGCGGCGGATCGACGCCCGCGGCGCGCAGCAGCCCCTTGAGGGCGAGTTCGACCGCTTCCTGCGATTCCCGGACGACATCGGCCCAGCTCCCGGCCGCGTATAGGGCGTCGATTGCCCCAAGACGAGCTGCGGCGCGCCGGACATGGTCGGCGGCAAGGGAGCGGTTGCGCATCAGGCGGCCTCTGTCCAGTAGGGCTGCCCATGCACAACGCGCCGCACCAGGCGTCCGGCTGCAACGGCTCGGCGTATTCGCACCAGCTGTGCCGACAGCTTCCAATCCTTCTCGAACACCACGATCCCGCCCACGGCCACCTCGGCCCACAGTCCGCTGAACTCGCCTTCCACGGGAGGGCGGGCAAAGTGCGGGTCGACTCGCCGCCCGCGCCATGTGACCGGCTGGGCGTCCCAGGCGCGATAGAGGGCCCGAGTCAATGCGAGGCGGGAATCCACCACGATCAGAAGGTCCACATCCGATGAGGGGGTGGCTTCTTCGCGCACCCACGACCCGTGGAGAACAACGGCCGTCAGTGCGCCGCCAGCCACCTCGGTGGCGCGCCTGACAACAGCAATCGCATCCGCGTCGCCGGAACCGCCGAGGCCGGCGGCGGCAAGCTGCGCAACGCAGTACGCGTTGAGCGATAGGCCGCTTGCCCGCGCGGCATCGTGCAACGTCACGTGCAGTTCCGACGGCATTCGAAGAACGAATCGGCCGGATTTTCGGGATTCACTTGCCGATATCATTTCCGTTCCATATTAGTATCATTGATTCTCCTTCACGATATCAAGTGAAGCGGCCGACTTGCTGACGCGCGGACGGCCATCTTCGCGACTCGTTCCCTCGCGCCCCGAACGGCGTGGCTCTGGCGTGTCCGGCGAGTGACCCTCACCGCGCCGTAGCGGTTCGGCCGATGGAGCGCTAGCGCCAGTTTGCCGCGATCGGTTCGACGTTGACTGCCGGCAGCAAGGATTGCAAGCGGGCCTTGAGGTTGGCGTGTTCGGATGAGGAAGCGAGATTGCGCCATTCGTGCGGGTCGTCGCGGTGATCATAGAGTTCCTCGTCGCCGTCTTGATAGCGGATGTACCGGTAGCGGGCAGTCCGCACGGAATGGTTGCCGAAACGGTAGGTGGTGATCGCGTGGTACGGCCACTCCGCACCAGGATCCTTCAGCAGGGGGAGCAGACTGTGGCCTTCCAGATGATCGGGGGCATCCAGCCCTGCAAGATCCGCCAGCGTTGGAAAGAGGTCCAGCGTCGACACTGCTGCGGCTGACCGGCTTCCCGGCCTCGTGATTCCCGGTGCGACAACGATTAGCGGGACATGGGTGGAATCTTCCCAAAGGGTGTACTTACGCCACTGCCCCTTTTCGCCCAGGTGGTATCCATGGTCAGAGAACAGGACGACGACCGTCTTCTCTGCGCGATCGCTCGCGTCCAGCGCGTCGAGCAGCCGCCCAACCATTGCATCGGCAAAGCTGATGCTTGCCAGATACGCCTGCACTCCCTTCCTCCAGTTACCGCTCTCGAGGATCCACCGGTGCAGACGCTGGTTCGAGGCGTACCGTTCAGACCCCGGTACATCGTCGAGGTCGCCGGGCACGGTTGCCGGCAACTCGACGCGATCGAGCGGGTGCATGTCGAAATAGGTCTGGGGCACGTACCACGGAATGTGAGGCCTGTAGATCCCGACTCCGAGAAACAAGGGGGATTCGAGCTTCGCTTGTAGCTGCCGGCTTGCCCAGGAAACCACCTGTCCGTCTCCCATCGCGGTGTCCTCGGCGGATACAGGCGACCAGTCGAAAAATCCGCCAATGAATCCGGGATTCCCGTTGACAGGCCGCCCGAGCGGCCGGATCTCGTCGGGGAGCTGCCGTCCTGGCGCCGGATAGTAGTCATCGAAGCCCTCCTTCGGGAGCAGGCCGTAGAACTGTATTGGATTGACCGTCGCTGCGTGGAAGAGCTTGCCGCCTCCGAGTGTGCGGTAGCCATTGCGCTGAAGGTATAGCGGAAGGACGGGCTTGCCTTGGAGCGCGGGGGCCTCTCTCCAGTCCTGACGATTGAGATACACGCCCAGCAACGACGGCAGCATCCCGCTCATGAGCGAGGCGCGCGAGGGATTGCACAGTGGCGCTGTCACATGCGCGTTCGTGAATGTGATTCCCCGACTCGCGAGACGGTCGATGTTGGGCGTCTTCGCCTGCGGATGTCCTCCGAGCGGACCTACCCAGTCGTTCAGATCATCGATGGCGATCAGGAGGATATCCGGGTGGGCACCGACTCCCTGCGCAGTCAACAGCAACCATGCCGCCAAGAGGAGGGACAGGTTGGAGACCCTCATGCTCGGGCCAATCGGTCCCGGAAACGAGAGTTGTCGATCGTCTCGACGATCCGGTTCCCGTTCTTCTCAAACCTCGCCACCATACTCTCGGTCTCCTTAGACGACTCAGCCTCCGTGCGATTCGCGTAGGTCGACCCCATCAGTCCACTGCTAAGCCAGGAAGTCGTTCCTTTGCAAAGTCTGAGAGGGGTCGGACAGTTATGGCAGCCCGTTATTGGGCCACCCGGATTCTCATCTCCGTTGACAGTTCCTTGCGGGGAATCAGAATCCATCTCGTAGGTCTCCAGCGACCTCCAGGGTCGCTCGAATCACGCGTCGGCGGTTCATGGAAGCGCCACCAAGTCAGTCGTAACATCTTGACGTTCGGGCAGACGGGTTTGGGCTACGAGAGAATGATACACTCTGCGGTCGATCAGGCCACTTGGTTAGTCGTGGACATCCTCATGCTGATCCTCACCTGGAACGTGAACCAATTCGGGCAAGAGCTTAGCCTCCCCAAGAAAATCAAGAATATTCGTTCTGTCGAACCGGATATAGTCACCTTGCAGGAAGTCAGGTCAGACCTTGTCGAGGCTTGGGAGGACCAACTCAAAGAATGTGGCCTTGACTACATCTATTGGAGCGGCAAAGACGTCCAGCCCACAAACTACGAATTAACGTATGCATGCCTGATTGCCAGTTGCTGGCCGGTAACGCCCGGAGACGACTGCTGGCGCCGCGAAGCGCCGTACCCGGAATTGCTGGGGCGTGCCACTGTTTCTGTGCCCGAAGAGGATGACGTCGACGTGTTCACCGCGCACATCCCCAACGGCTGCGGTAATGGCTGGAAAAAGATCGACACTCTTCACGTCCTGTCAAAGGCGCTGCACCGAGCGATGGACTCCCCGCGTATTCTGACCGGCGATTTCAACGAGCCGAAGGAATTCCGAACATCGGGGCAGATCGTGACTTTTGAGGAAAACCCTCACGGAACTTGGTGTGATCAGTTCGGCGACTGCCGCCCGCGCATCGAGTGGATCAGTGGCGTGCAATCGGTTCTCGACGGCACGTCACAGCATGGACTTCGGGACGCATATCGCGACTTTCACGGCTTTGACACGCCCACCCCTGTTACGCACATTACGCAGGGTCACAAGCGATGTTTCGACCATACATTCGTCTCAAGACATCTAAGAGTCCTGAACTGCGGTTACTGCCACAAGTGGCGCCACCGGCAGTTAAGCGATCACTCGCCCATGTGGACAAGACTCTGCCTACCGCAGCTGATCCCATGGGAGAGCGACTGCCCCTAAACGCTCCCCTGTCTAGGCGGGAAGTAACGCCATGGAGCTTCTGCCCCGGTGAAGATACTTAATGAGGAGGATCTTGCTCGGAGCACGAGCGGCTAGTTGCGGGAAGACTCTTCTCTCTACATCCGTTCGACTTCCACATCTGGCTAGAGTCCAGCATGCGCCCCCTGATGGGCATCGATACCTTTCTAGCTTCCTTCTTCTTGAGTGCTGCGAGCGAGGGGCTGTTGCCGTATTCGAAGACCTATGAAAGACCCGTCCGTGACCGTCTTTGATGGCCCAATGGGCCAATTGACCTGTACGGGGCCTATAACGAGTGTATTGGCAAGAAGTTATGGTGTAGCTTCCACCCAAAGATGCTTGAGCCCTCGCAGCACCGTCTGCCGCCTGCGTACCGGCTCGGCAGCGAGGCGAATCCTCTGGAACTTCCTCATGATGGCCGCCAGAGCGATTCGGCCCTCCATCTCGGCAAGGGGCGCCCCGAGACAGTAGTGAATGCCCCGTCCGAACGAGAGGTGACTGGCTCCCGTGCGCCGAATGTCCAACCTGTCCGGATTCTCGAAGACGTCGGGGTCCCGGTTGGCAGCACCGATCACCGCAATGACGGGTTGGCCGGCGCTGATGCTCCTCCCTCCTAGCTCGACATCGACTGTCGGCGTTCGGCCGTCGAGCTGAACTGGCGAGTCGTAGCGAAGGAGTTCCTTGACCGCCGAACCGATCAGACTGGGGTCCTGGCGGAGGAGGTCGAACTGGTCTGGATTCGTTAGCAACGCCAGGACGCCGTTTCCAATCAGGTTCCGGGTAGTCTCGTTTCCGGCGACGAGCAGCAGGATGAGCGTCCGAATGAGTTCCTCGTGCGTCAGCTTGTCCCCCTCCTCTTCCGCAGCCAGTAGGGCGCTGATAATGTCGTCTTTCGGATCCGATCGCCGTAGCAGGATGATTCCTTCAAAGTATTCGGTCAGCTCCTCGGCCGCCTTCCGGACCCGCAAGATTTCACCGTCATCCAGGGTCGGCTCGATGTTGAGGGAAATGTCGTTGGACCACCGCTCGAACCGGGTCAAGTCCTCGGCCGGAACACCGAGCATTTCCGCTATCACGATGACGGGCAGCGGATATGCGATCGATGCCATCAGGTCCACGCGGTCACCGTTCGCTGCTGCCTCAACAAGCTGTTCGGCGATTCGCTCGATCCGTGGGCGGAGTCCCTCAATGGCCCGCGGGGTGAACGCCTGGGAAACCAGGGATCGCAACCGAGTGTGGTCCGGGGGGTCCGTTTCCAGCATGCTCGTGAGGCCGGTCCGACGCTGGACTTTCGTCGCGACTGCGCTCGAGAACGTCGCATGATCTCTTAGGACTCGATCGATATCCCTGTATCGCGTGATCGCCCACGCATCGATCAGTCGCATCCGGTGCACGGGATCTTTCGTGCGCAGGTCGCTGTAGATGGGATATGGATCGGCAATGGCCTTCGCCGATGCGGGGTGGTAGGCAACGCCCGACTCAATTCGCTCCCATCCGAGAAGCGCAGTTACCGCGACGGGCTCCGCGACCCTTCGAACCAGCCATTCTCCAACGCTCATCAGATTCTCGTGCCGGCGAACACGCTTAGCTCACACTAGCAGTGGGCGGTCACGTGGCGTCTGACTGGACCGCAAGTCGTTCCACTCGTTTGCTCTTCGTCAAGCGTCCGGCGTTGCGGCAGTAGTTGGGCGGCGGACTCACGAGACAGGATTGCGTTGTTGGAAGAGATGGCTGTCGACACGGAAGCCGGGCCTGCACCCTGCCGCAGCCTTTCATCCTCCCGCATCCCAGGCGCTTTGGAGCCGAACCGTTCCGACGGGCCACGCCGCAATCACGGCGGACTGCGCCAGCAGTAATAGAATTAGGCTTGGCATGAAGCATCAGTTGCGTATCCTCAGCGTGCTTGGCGTCTTCCTCGCCGGGGGTGCGGCTTGGTGGATGCTCGCTCCCGCGCAGTCGCCGGAGAATTCGCCGGAAGAAGCGCTTCTGCAGGAGGTCCGGAATCTCGGCAAGGCCTTCTATGAAACGCCGGGATCGTCCCGGCAGGCGGTGGAGCAACTCAAGAAGGCGCTGGACCTGAATCCCGGATCTGCCCGGGAACATCTCAACTACGGGCTCGCCCTTCTCCGAGCGGGACGGCGCGACGAGGGAATGGCGGAGGTCGCCAGAGCGCAGAGAATCGACCGGACGCTGCCGCACACCTATTTCAATCTGGGAATCGAATACAAGAAGTCAGGCGAGGTCGAAAAGGCGCTCGACCAGTTGCAGCAGATGGAGACGCTCGTTCCGAACGAGGCGAAGACGCAGTACAACCTCGGCGCTCTCTACAAGCAGATTGGAAACACGCGACGGGCGATTGAGAAATTCGAGAGGACGATCGAACTGGATCCCTCCCTGGCCGCTCCCCATTTTCAGCTCTTTGGAATCCTGCGGCGAACCGATCCGGAGCGGGCGACGGCGGAACTCGAGATCTTCAAGCGAATCAAGGAGGCTACCGAGGATGACGCGGTCGGCGAGGACGTCGACTGGAGCTTCTATTCGGAGCTGCACGATCCCTCGTTGGCAACGGGTGCCGCGAGGCCGGCCGCTCCCTTCGAATTCGCTTCGCGCGTGGTCGCGCGGATGGCCGGCACGCCGGCAGGCGCGTTGGCTTGGGATGTCAACTCGGACGGAACAGTAGATGCTCTCGCTTGGTCCGAGCAAGGCAGCGCCGTTCTCCTCGGTGGCGCTTCCGGGGGGCCGTCGTCGATCGACGCCGGCCTGCCGGGCGCCCGATACTACGGAACTGGGGATTTCGACGGGGACGGAACCGCGGATCTCTGTCGCATCGACAGCGAAGGTGTCGAGGTTTTGGTCAACCGCTCCGGCCAGTCCTTTGAAGCGGCATTCAGTGCTCCGGGGGACTTCGACCTTTGCCTGTTCGCAGACTACGACCACGACAACGATTTCGACTTGTTCTCGCTAGGGACCGACAAGCGACTGCACCAGAACGACGGGGAAGGCAACCTCGCCGACGTGACGGCGGAATTCCCGTTCGGCGACGGCCGGGTGCGAGCGGCCGGAACGGCCGAGCTATTTGAGGACAACGGCCACGACTTCATCGCCGTCTACGGCAATTCGGTGGCGGTCCATCAAGATCGGAAGCTGGGTGCGTACGACGAGGCGGTTTCTGTGGACGACGTCACGGTCCCTCCGGGCCCGGCGCGTCTGGACGTAGTTGACGCGAACCACGACGGGTACTTGGACATTGCTGTCAGCACCTCCGATGCAACGCTGATGCTGGTGAACCGCGAAGGCGATCTGCATGGCGGCGCATCCATCTCGCGGGTCGAGGCCTGGGCCGACTTCCAACTCCGCGGACGGCTGGACGCGGCGACGGCCGACGGCTTTCTCGCGAATCGCGGTGCATTCGCGTTCTCGGCCGTGCCGGGCAGTGCAGAGCCGCCCAGCGGCCCCGCGGTTGCAGGAGACCTCGATGCCGATGGCAGGCCGGACCTGCTTGCCGCCGGTTCGGACGGGCAGGTGCGCTTCGCGTCGAATGCCTCTGAGACCTCGAATCGGGGCTTGGTGGTCCGGCTCGAGGGTGTCAAGAGCCCGGCAATCGGCACCGGCGCGCGCGTCGAGGTCAAGGCAGGTCTCAGTTACTCCAAGCGCGTCTACTACGGCGTGCCGCTCCAGTTTGGCCTTGGCGCCAGCGAGGCCTTCGACACGATTCGCGTCACATGGGCAAATGGCCTGATCCAGAACGAGATGCCCGGGGAGCCGGTCGACGAGATTGCGATCAAGGAGGCGCCCAGGCTTTCGGGCTCGTGCCCTATGGTCTACACATGGAACGGCAGCGAGTTCGAGTACATCAGCGAGGTGCTCGGCGTCGCTCCGCTCGGGGCGAGTCTGGCTCGCGGCGTCTACTTTCCCGTCGATCACGACGAGTACCTCTCCATTCGAGGCAGCCAGCTGCGCGAGCGTGACGGTTTCCTGGACCTCCGGCTGACGGAAGAGCTTCGCGAGACCGCGTACATCGACAAGATCCGCTTGGTTGCGGTTGACCATCCCAAGGACATCCGCATCGTGACCAACGAGAAGGCGAAGGGGCCGCCGTTTCCCGAATTCAGGCTGTTCGGCGTCTCGGACAAGGTGCTGCCGGTGGCCGCTAACAACCACCGCGACGAGGACGTTCTGGACCGAGTGGCCGAGAGCGACCGGCGATACGCGATGTTCGATCGCGACTTCGAGAACCGTGCGGAAAGGCATTCTCTGACGCTCGAATTCCCCGACTTCGATGCGAAGGATGCCGTGCTCTTCCTCGAGGGCTGGGTCGACTGGTCGTCGGCCAGCAGCATCGTCGGCGCGTCCCAAACTAAGGGGTCGGCGATCCTACCTCCGTATCTTGAGGTTGAGGACGACCACGGCAAATGGGTGAAAGCCGTTCCGGACGTGGGACTTCCCGGCGGCACGTTGCGCACGATCGCGGTCGACCTCAGCGGCAAGTTCCCCTCGAGGTCGCGCCGGGTCCGGCTGGTGACGAACATGTGCGTCTACTGGGACGCTGCCTACATCGGCCTAGGCACCAGCAATCCCGAGACGCGCTTGACCTGGATCGCCGCCGACAGGGCTCAGCTGAGATTCCGGGGTTTCTCGCGCAACTACGTCGCGGAAGGGCGGACGCAGCCGGAACGGTTCGACTACCAGCAGGTCTCGGCCACCTCGAACTGGAATCCGACCCCCGGGCTTTACACGCGGTTCGGAGACGTCAGGGAACTGATTTCCGAAGTGGACGACCGCTTCGTGATTCTCGGGGCGGGGGACGAGATCGAGTTGCGGTTCTCGGTCGCCGGCGTTCCTGCCGTGCCCGGCGGCTGGACCAGGGACTATCTCTTTTTCGTGGACGGATGGGCCAAGGAGAACGAGGCGAACACTGCCTTCGGCGATTCCGTGGAGCCGCTTCCGTTCCATGAAATGAGTGCCTATCCTTATAGCGAAGGAGAGCGGTATCCGCGCACCCCAGAGCAGCGGGCCGACCTCGAACGGTTCCACACTCGACCGGCGATGCGCCTGCTGAGACCTCTGGTGGCACGGAATCCGGCGCAGTGAACCGAGATTCAAACGGGCGTAGCGCGGCCCTGCGCCGCCGGCTAGCAGCGGCGGGGTTCCTTTTCCTGATCGCCAATGCGGGCTGGCTCTGGGCGTTTCCGTCCGCCAACCTCTTCTACGTCGCCAACGTCTTGCTGCATGTGCTCGTCGGGATTGCCTTGGCTACGGGCCTTTGGCTGTCAAGCTTCGAGGTGTTCCGCAGGGTCCGGTCCGACCGGCGCGCCCTAATCGCGTTTTCTGCCTGCGCAGCGCTCGGTGCTGCGTTGTGCGTAGTCGGCGCCACGCGCCCCAACATCGCGCTGGTCGCGGTCCACGCCGCGTGCGGCTTTGCAGGGGCGGCCATCCTGGCGTTTGCATGGAAGGACCGCAGGATAGCCGGAGTCATTGCCGTGGCTCTGCTGCTTCCCGCGTACTCCGAGGTGCGGGACCGGTGGATTCCGAATGCAGACGAGAGGATCGTCAATCCGACCGAGGCACCGCTCTCGATGGACTACGAAGGCGGGGGTCGCGGAAGCCCGTTCTTCCCGTCGGCGTCGCAAACCGTCAGCGGTGGCAGGGTCCCTTCGGACTACTTTCTGGATTCCGCGGCCTGCGGGGAGTGCCACAAGGACGTTTACGACCAGTGGAACTCGTCCATGCACCACTTCTCGTCGTTCAACAACCAGTTCTACCGCAAGTCGATCGAGTACATGCAGGAGGTCGCCGGCGTCGAGGCGTCCAAGTGGTGCGCCGGATGCCACGACCACGCCATGCTGTTCAACGGGATGTTCGAGGATCCGGTCGCCGGGCAGCTGGACACCCCTGAAGCGCACGCCGGCCTGGCCTGCGTGTCGTGCCATTCGATCGTGCACGTTCCGGACACGATGGGCAATGGAGGCTTCGTCATCGAATACCCGGCGCTGCACGGCCTTGCCTCAAGCCGCTTCCAGTTGCTGCGCGCCGCGCACAACTACGTGACGAACACTGCCCCCGCCGCGCACCGCCGCGCCTTCCTGAAGCCCTTCATGCGGGAGGACGGGTCCGAATTCTGCTCGACCTGCCATAAGGTCCACCTCGACCTGCCCGTCAACCGTTACCGCTGGGTCCGCGGCTTCAATTCGTATGACAACTGGCAGGCCAGCGGCGTGTCCGGGCAGGGCGCGCGATCGTTCTACTACCCGGAACGCCCGATGAGCTGTGCCGATTGCCACATGCCGCTGGTCGACTCCGACGATCCGGGCAGCGACGGGGGAAAGATCCGGTCCCACCGTTTCGCGACAGCGAACACCGCGGTCCCTTACGTCAACGGCGACCAAACGCAACTCGAGGAGGTCCAGCGATTCCTCAGGGACGGCATCGTCACAGTGGACATTTTCGCGATCTCGCCAATCGTTGAGGATGATTCATCGCCCCAAATGCTGCGGCAGTCGGCCCAGGTGGCGATGGCCACCGGCTTCGCCGTGGGAGAAGAGGGAGGAGGTCGCCGGGGACCGGTGCTGCTGCGCGAGGTGGGTAACCTGGCGGCACCGATCGATCGGTCGGCACCCGTCGTCCGGCCGGGCGAGACGGTGCGCGTGGATGTGGTGGTACGGACCCGCAAGGTCGGCCATTTCTTCCCGAGCGGCACGGTCGACGCTTTCGACGTCTGGGTCGAGTTCCAGGTGCTGGACGCAGACGGCAAGGCGGTCTTTTGGAGCGGCAGGGTTGAGGACGACGGCGCTGGTCCCGTCGATCCCGGAGCGCATTTCTACCGGGCCTTACAGGTGGATGCCCACGGCAACCCGATCGACAAGCGCAACGCCTTCAACATGAGGGGGTTGGTCTATGCGCGCCTGATCCCACCTGGAGCAGCTGACACCGTCCATTACCGCGTGACCGTCCCAAGAGATGCCAGGGGTCCTCTGACCCTGCGGGCGAAACTGAACCACCGCAAGTTCTCGCATGCCTACACGCAGTTCTCATATGCGGGAAAGCCTGGCGAGGGAGAGTTCGGAGAGGGGTTCGACGATCGCGAATTCACTTACAATCCGTCGGACATCCCTTCGAACGTGCCCGGAGAGATCAAGGACCGGATCCCGGTGCTCCCGATCACGGAAATCGCTTCCGCCGAGGCACGTCTGGAAGTGGGTGAGCGCACGGCCCCGTGGGAGCCGGCGATGTCTCCGGACGACTGGGAGCGCTGGAACGACTACGGCATCGGTCTGCTGCTGCAAGGCGACCTCAAAGGCGCCGAGCACGCTTTCCGGCGTGCGACCGATGCGGATCCCGAACACCCCGACGGCTGGCTCAACGTCGCCCGGTCGATGGTCGAGGAGGGTCGCACATCCGACGCCGAGCCACTAATCGAGAAGGCCCTCGAGCTCTCGCCTGACTTGGCCAGGGCGCTTTACTTCCGGGCGCTGGCGCGACGGGCCGCAGGCGATTATGAAAGCGCGCTTTCCGACCTGCGGGAGGCCGCCCGCCAATACCCACGCGACCGCGTGGTCCTGAACGAGATCGCGAACATCCTCTTCCTGCAACGCGAATACGAGGAGGCGGTCGAGATTCTCGACCGGGTGGCACGTATCGATCCGGAGGACTTGCAGATGCACTATACGAGGATGCGCTGCTACCGTGGTCTGGGCGATCTCGAGGCGGCCGAGCGGGAGGAAGCCCTTTTCCTGCGCTACAAGGCGGACGAATCGGCGCAGACCCGCACCGCTGAAATCCGCCGTGCCAGTCCCGAGGACAACAACGAGCGACAGGGCATCCATGAACATGTATCCGCGCCGCTGTAGCCCCGCCCTCTTGTTTGTCCTCGGCACGGTGTTGGGCTGCGGCCCCTCCGGCCAGGACGAGGAGTCATCCGTGCAGCCCGCGGTGCGTGTTCCCGTAACCTTCACCGACGTCACCGCCGAGGCCGGGATCGAGTTCGAGCACCACAACGGGCGGTCGGGCCGCAAGTACCTTCCCGAGACGCTCGGATCCGGGTGCGCCTTCTTTGACTACGACAACGACGCTCGACCTGACATATTCCTAGTCAATTCCAAGCCGTGGTCCGGGGGCGCAGGCGTGACCTCGAAGCTGTACCGCAACGCCGGCGACGGACACTTCGAGGACGTTACCAGGGAGGCTGGCTTGGCTATCCCCCTTTACGGTCTAGGCGCGGCGACGGCCGACTACGACAATGACGGTTTCGCGGACCTGTACGTCACCGTCCTCGACGGAGACCGCCTCTTCCGGAACCGTGGCGACGGCACATTCGAAGACGTCACGCGTGCGGCAGGAATTGACAACGCGAGATTCGGCACCAGCGCGGCCTGGCTCGACTACGACCTGGACGGACATCTGGACCTCTATGTCGCGAACTATGTCCAGTGGTCCCCCGAGAACGATCTCTGGTGTTCAATGGACGGGTCCAAGAAGACCTACTGCACTCCGGAGTCGTATCATGGCCAGCCCTCCGTGCTTTACCGGAACCGCGGCGACGGCACATTCCAGGACGTCAGCACGGCGGCTGGCATCGATGACCCGACCTCGAAGGCGCTGGGCATCGCGGTTTTCGACTTCGACGCCGACGGGCTCCCGGACATCTTCGAGGCCAACGACACCGAGCCCAACAAGCTGTATCGCAACGAGGGCGACGGGACGTTTACCGAGCACGGTGTGTCCGCGGGTATCGCTTACGCCGAGGACGGAAAGGCCCGGGGCGCAATGGGTGTTGACGCCGCCGACTACGACCGGAGCGGCCGGCATCACCTGCTTGTCGGCAATTTCGCCAACGAGATGCTGAACCTTTTCCATAACGAAGGCAACGGTCTCTTCGTGGATGAGGCCCCGACCAGCGAGATCGGGCGGGACAGTTTGCTGGCCCTGACCTTCGGGGCGTTCTTCTTCGACTACGACCTGGATGGCCACCCCGACATCTTCTGCGCGAACGGCCACCTCGACGAGGAGATCGAGATCGTCCAGCCTGCGGTCAAGTTCGCCCAGCCACCGCTTCTGTTTCGAAACGACGGGAGAGGGCGCTTCGAGCTGTCCACCTCCGAGACCGGACCGGATATGGCTGCGCCGATCGTGGCGCGCGGAGCGGCCTACGCGGACTACGACGGTGACGGTGACCTTGACGTTCTGGTCACGACCAACGACGGGCCCGCCAAGCTGCTGCGCAACGACGGGGCGAACGCAAACAATTATTCGCGAGTGCGCCTCCGAGGAAGCAAGTCCAACCGGGACGGCCTGGGCAGCGAAATCACCCTCAACAGTGCCTCCGGCAGGCAGGTACAGGTCATTCGCGGTGGTTCGAGCTACTGCTCGCAGAGCGAGACTGTGGCGACGTTCGGGCTCGGTCGTGATACCGAGATCGAATCGCTCGAAGTTCGCTGGCCAAGTGGCACGGTCGACACCTTCTTGAACGTCGAAGTCAATCGCGAAGTCACGGTGGTCGAAGGCCAGCCGCTCGAATAGATGCGCGCACGGCGCCGGTCCCGGCCTCCCTCCCCTCTCTCCGGTTCCACAAGCCGTTCACGCCAACAACGGGTTTCGAGTGAGGAGCAGTGGGAAGCGGGAAAAGTCTCGATCCGATGACCAGAGCTCGTCGATGGCGTGAGACAAGCAAATGGCTGCGATCCGCGCATCGTGCACCATCGGGCCTCTGATCTTTCCTTCAACCAGGGCGTTCTTGAAGGTCGTCCAATGGTCGACCGACTCTCCGAGCAGCACTGCGGAGGGGGAGCCCAGCCAGGCTTCGACCTGATCCGTCGCTTGGCGGGTCGTCGAGGGCGGATCGTAAATTCGCGGATGCGTGACGACCGCCAGGAACTCGTGGATGCAGGGCCAAGGAATCGCCCAGGGCTTGCTCCCTTGAGCAAGAGCTGTCATCGCCCGGGACGCGGATCCGTGCCACTCCGAGTCGGCGCGATGAGCGTACACGAGAATGTTCGAATCGACAGCGATCAAGATCCACGACTCCCGTAGGCGGCTTCGACGATGTCCGACCACGGCCTGGAGGCAAACTCTCGTTGGAGTCCCCGCCCCCGTACGCTTCTATCCGGCAAGCGGTAACGCTTCGCCGCTTGGTCCTCCTCGAGCGCCATGCGCAGGCCTTGTTCAACAACGGCTCGGAACGTGACACCTCTCCTTGCCGCGAGCGCCTTTGCACGGACGGCGAGATCGGTAGCGATGTCAATTGTCGTTTTCATGGTATGGGCACCCGTATTCATCAATATTGTAGCCCGTATCACGATCTGCGTTCGGCCCGCGTCTCGCGGTTTCGAAAGCATCAGAACCGACTGGCGGATGATCCGCTGCAGTGCGCTGAATCAGTGCGGCTGGCAGGTGCCGCACCAATGCGCGGAGTGAATCGGGTTGGGCCGGGCCCGGCGAATTCCACACCCGGATTGCCCATCGAAATCCGAGTGGGACCGGAATCCGTATCGAGGCCGCAGTCTCACCTGCGAACGCCCTCTGCCATTCTGCGTCGCCATGTGGGTCCGCGATCCTCGGAACACGAGACTTGCCGATCCGATTCCAATTGCCGTCGGCTCGAAGCGCCAGATGACGGGCACCCGGAACGCTCGCTGCGAACTCTCGATCGATCCGCGTCTGCAGGTCAGCTGTATTTTCGGAGTTCCAGCTTTGCCACGGCCTCGCGATGGACCTCGTCCGGGCCGTCCGCCAGGCGCAGGGTCCGCTGGCTCGCCCAGGCAGCGGCCAGGAAAGCATCTTGGCACACGCCGAGGGCTCCGTGTGCCTGGATTGCGCGGTCAAGCACACGCAAAGCGACATTCGGCGCGATCACCTTGATCTGCGCGATCTCCTGTCTGGCGACCTTGTTGCCCACGGTGTCCATCATGTAGGCTGCCTTCAAGACGAGCAACCGCAACTGCTCGATCTCCATTCGGGAGTCGGCAATATCCTTGCGCAAGGCACCGTGCTCGGCGAGGGTCTTGCCGAAAGCGACGCGCGCCTTCGCTCGCCGGCACATCGCTTCCAAAGCCCTCTCCGCGATGCCGATCGACCGCATGCAGTGGTGAATCCGGCCGGGTCCCAGCCGGCCCTGAGCGATCTCGAATCCCCGGCCCTCGCCGAGCAACATGTTCGAGGCCGGAACGCGCACGTTGTCGAAGTGGATCTCTGCGTGGCCATGGGGTGCGTGGTCATACCCGAAGACGTGGAGCAGGCGCTCGATCTTGACTCCGGGCGTGTCGAGGGGGACCAAGATCATTGCCTGCTGCTTGTGGCGGGGCGCTTCCGGGTCAGTCTTGCCCATGAAGATCGAGAGCTTGCAGCGGTTCTCGCCCGCTCCGGAGGACCACCACTTGCGACCGTTGATTACGTAATCGTCGCCTTCCCGGCGGATCGTCGACCGGATGTTGGTTGCATCGCTCGAGGCCACGTCGGGCTCGGTCATCGAGAAGCACGATCGGATTTCGCCCGCAAGGAGCGGCTGCAGCCAGCGCTCCTTCTGCTCTTCGGTGCCATATCTCACCAGGACCTCCATGTTTCCGGTGTCGGGCGCAGAGCAGTTGAAGACCTCAGAGGCCATGGGCGACCGGCCCATGATTTCGCACAACGGTGCGTATTCCAGGTTGGTCAGTCCAGCACCGTGCTTGCTGTCAGGCAGGAAAAGGTTCCACAGGCCCTGGGCTCGGGCCTTCGGCTTCAGCTCCTCGAGGATCGGGGGAGGGGACCACCGGTCGCCTTCTCCGATCTGCTGGCGGAACAGTGCCTCGTTGGGATAGATGTGCTCGTCCATGAAGGCAAGCAGACGGGCACGAAGGTCCTGGACTTTGGGAGAGAAATCGAAGTTCATGGATGGGGTCTGCACGACGGCAGCCTGCCATTGTACATGCGCAGCGGCCGCGCGAATGGCGGGATCGGGACCCGAATTCTTGCTGCGGCCAATTCCAGATCGGCCCCCTACCAGGGGTCGGACCCTGCTCCGAACTTACGCCGCTCCGCAGCCCGCACCTCTCGCTCGTCCATCCCGATGTGATGTGCGAGTTCGTGCCAGAGCGTTTCGTAGATTGCCTGCCGGATATCGCCACCTGCCCGTTCGAGCGGACCTTGAAACATGGTGATCCTGTCGGGAAGTGCCATCTGGTAGAACCACCCGCGCTTATCTAGAGGCACGCCCTCGTAGAGCCCAAGCAGGGTCTCGTCACGGGGCACGCCGGCAGCGTCAAGCTGTTCCGGCGTCGGCTCGTCCTCCACGAGGATCACGAGATTCGAAAACTCCCGGCGAATGCTCCCGGGAATGTTCTCCCAGGCGTCGTCCACCCACTGTTCGAAGCGTTTTCTGGCGTATCGCATCGCTGGTCGCTTGCGCTCGCGGGAACCTTCCTAGCGACTGCCGCCCCGTGTCCAGTCAGTGTGTTTTCTTGCCAGATTCGTTTCGCGCGTCCGTCCCGGATGGACAAGCACCCTGTAGCGGAACCGCAGCTTCTCCCCCTTCGCCAAGGTGATGCTGCCGTCCCTGCTCTCGTCAGCAAGAAAATCGTGCTCTCCGAATACATTCGCCGCGAAGAGCCCATATCCCCGAACGTGCCAGTAGGTCGGGTGCTTCGGGTTCCGTGGATGGTCGAAAACTGCGACGCCCATCGGCTTACCGCCAATGCTTCCCGAGTAATCGACCCACGCGGAGCGTTTCCCCCACGTCTTCGCCTCGGTAGACTGTCCCTCGGCATTCACGATCCTTCCCGTGCGCGGGATGCCCTTCGCCCGAAAATGCTGCTCCTCCAGTTCCGTCGCCATGCGGACGGCAAACGTGCCTTCCTTCGTATCCCCGAAGTGCACCGAATCGGTTTCCGCTGTCAGAACGATGTCGAAGTCGATGAAATTGTCCTCGCCGGACCTGCCGAAGGCCATCGAGCGCCGCTCGGTAAGCAGCCGGTCGCCCTTTGGACCCTTCCAGGCAAACGATGCCTCGATGAGGCCTTTCGAAGAGCCTGACTCGACTGCGGTGACCTTGTCTAGCTCGATCGTGCCTTTGTTCCCTCCGACCCGCTGCTCTTTCTCGTTCGCCCAGAAATCGACACCGTTGACTTCTCCGTGGCTGAACCAGACGCCCCGATGATGCGGATGGTCCCGTTGCTCGCCGTCGATGTCTTCCATCGGATACCCTCGCGTAACGATCGTTCCGTCCTTGGCGCGCAGCGGGTGCAGGTAAGGCTTAGTCGCCTCGGGACCGAAATGGAAGGCTGTGAAAGGCTGGCCTTCGATCAGGACTTCGATTCGATGGCCCTTGCGTTCCAGCGAGACGCTGTCCGCGGCTAGGCCCGGGAAGCAGGTCAGCGCCCCGACAAGCAGCAGCCGTCTCATGGCTCTATTGTGAAACACACCGAACGCCCGTTGATGTGAACCCGAGACGAGAAAAAAGGGGCGGCCATCACGGCCGCCCCTTCGAATCCTGACCCTACTTCGCTAGAAGCCGTACCGAAGCCCGAGCTGGACGATGCGACCCGAAGCTCCCACGGTCAGGCCGGTGATGTTGCCGAACGCGCGGTTCTGGACATTGCCGACCGGCAGGCCGAAGTTGGCCCGGTTCGGGAGGTTGATGAGTTCGCCGCGGAACTGCAGCGTATGGCCTTCCCACGGCATGCTGATGCGCTTGATCAAAGAGAGGTCCGTGCGGAGCGCCCCAGGCGCGATGAAGGCGTTTCTTCCGAGATTCCCGAACGTGAAGCGGGCTGGCCGCTGGAACACCGAAGTGTCAAAGTACTTCTCCCCCCTGACGTTGTCGCGCCACGAGGAATTCCTCCTGTAGGGCCCGGTCGCGTCGGCCCTTACCCGTGCTGCTGTCGGATACACCTGGCTGGCGTTGCCCCAGTAGGCCGAGAACGGCGGGCCCGTGCGGGCCTCGACGATCGTGCCAATCGACCAACCGCCCACGATCTGGTTCAGCACACTGTTGCTCAGGGCAATCTGGCGGCCCTGCCCTATCGGAAGATCGTAAACGACACTGGCGATCAGGCGATGGGCGACGTGGCTGCCGCCGACTGACCATGCGATCCGCCGGTTGTATTGGTCGGCGAATGGAATGCGACCGTCCTCGCCGCCAAGCTCGTTGCGGCCTTCGACGTTGTCCATAGCCTTAGCCCAGGTGTAGTTCGTCTGGAACTGGATTCCGTTCGAATAGCGCTTTTCGAGCTTGAAATTGACGCCGTGGTACTCCGAGTCGCCGAAAGTCGGCGAGATCATGACAACGTTCGAGAACTGCGGGAAGGGCCTCAGGACTTGGGGTGCCGTGCCTTCGCTGTCAATCATCCCGACCAGAGACGGGTGAATCTGGTTTTGCGTCGCCGAGCCCGGAATCGTCAGCTTCTTCCCGATCGTCGACAGGTAGCCAACCTCGAAGAGCATGTCACCCGGCAAGCGCCTCTGGATGTTGAAGTTGTACGTCAGCAAGTACGGATTCGGCCGGTCTTCCGGCTGGAAGAACTGAGGGGCGAAGAACGGCCGGTCTCCGATCGGCACGGATCCGAAACCGGGAATCAGGTCGGCTTCTGTCGGCTCGACAATCGCAGGCAGGCCGTCCCTAAGGAGGAATGCCGCGTCCGTCGGCCTAAGGGTACCGAACTGGCTGGAGATCGAAAAGCCCGCGTTGGTCACGACCGGTGTGGCCTGGTCGTACTGGCCGATGTAAACGATCGACGCGCCCGCCCGGATCACCCAGTCGTCGGACGCACGGTACGAAAGCCCCACTCGAGGGCCGATGTTCCCGTAGACAAAATTGTGAGCGTACTTGCTGCCGCCTCGCGCGTCGCGCCCTGACCAGGTGATGACACCGGGACAGTCGCAGACTGGGTTGTGGCCGCCGGCGTCAAACGAGTTCTGCCGGTTGTCGATCGCCTCGAACCGGGGTGTGTCAAAGTCCCACCGAAGCCCGATGTTCATCGACAGGTTGGACGTCAGTTTCCAGTCGTCTTGCACGTACATGCCCATCGAATTAGCCCGGCTCCGGATTAGGAAGGTTTCGGTGCGATTTCCGCCAGCGACCCATCCGTAGAGCAGGGCGGCGACCGAATCGCCGGTGGCGTTCTGGTTGAAGTTCATCGCGCCGCCCGCAGTAGAGAGAAAGACGTCGTCGTTGATCGACCAGCGAAACTCGCCGCCCCACTTCACCGTGTGCTTACCGCTCACGTACGTCCAGTTGGAGACGATATGGTTGTCGCGAATCGGGAATTGCCGCCGTTCCTGGCCGCCGCCGCGCCCGATGCGCTGGATCCCGCCTGCGAATCCGAATCCCGGAAAGAATTCCGGGTTGTTCCCGGTGAAGCCGATTTCCTGCGAGAGTCCGAGACCCTTCGCCGCGATCACGGGATGCCACTTGCGCTTGTTCCACGTGAAACGGTTCTCGGTGACGAGCTTGGTCGTCAGGTTCGAGATCTCGGTGACAGACCAGTTGAAGTAATGGAAGTTGTTGATGCGCTGGGCCGTGTGGACCGGCTGCGGCCAGAAGCCCTTGAAGAGTTCCGACTGGCCGATATTGTGGACGTACCGTCCGTAGATGCGGTGACGCTCGCTCAGCGTGTGGTCCACCCGGAGCGAGAGCGTGTTGCTGTCGTTGACATTCCGTGCGTTGTTGATGAAGTTCCGACCGCGCGAAGGCCGGCCGCTAATGTTCGGCTGAGGCCAGAACCTGGCAACTGCAGCACCCACGGGATCCTGCTCGCTCATGGGAATCATGTTGTTCGGCAGGGCGTCCCCGGTCACGGGATTCCGGATCTGCGTTCCAAGCCCAGAGAAGTCTCCTCTCGTCTCGGCAGGGTCCGGGATATTCTCGATCCGCGGGTTTGCCGTCCGCTGCTTGGTGAATTCCTGGCTTCCGAAAAAGAAGGTGCGGTCTTTGGCGATCGGCCCGCCCAGCGCCCATCCATACTGATTGCGGCGCAAGGTCTGCTTGTCTCGCGCAAAGAACTGTCGGGAGTCCAGAGCGTCGTTCCGAAGGAAGTCATAGAAGGCCCCGTGGAACGAGTTCGTTCCTGACTTGGTCGTCATTTGGATGAACCCGCCACCGGACCGCCCCATCTCGGCCTTGTAGTTCGACACTTCGACATTCATTTCCTCAAGGGCCTCGATCGGGGGGTCGTAGTTCAGCGATGCGACGCCCAGCAAAATGTTCTGCGTCGAACCGCCGTCCAGCGTCCACATGGCGTTGTTGCTGCGGCCCCCGGCAATCTGGAACTGTGAGCCATTGCCCCGCTGCACCACGAATCCGCTCAAACGGACAAGCTGGGCGGCACGCCGGCCCAGCAATGGCATGTTCGCGATAGACGTGTTCTTTATGACCCCTCCGACCGACGAGTTCTCCGTCTTCAGCAGCGGCACGTCAGCCTCCACCGTGACCGACTCGGTCACCTCGCCGACCTCCAGAACCGCGTCCGCCCTTACGTTGGACGCAGTGTCGAGGCGAATCCCAGCGCGCGTGTACTGCTTGAAGCCTGGCGTCGTCACGATAAGCTCGAAGGTTCCAGGCTTGATGAACGGGATCGTGTAGCTCCCTGTCTCGTTGGTCGTAGTCGCGTAGGACTCGCCGGTTTCCATATTCATGATCACGATCTCGGCGGCCGGTATGACCGCGTCGGTCGAGTCGGTCACTGTGCCCGTCAGAGTCGCGTTGGTCTGCGCAAGACCGCTTGCAACGCCAAATAGAGCCAGCAGCGCAACAATGCAAAGTTTCTGTCGCTTCATTTGATACTCCCTCAACTGCCGAATGGCATGCCCCCCCGAACCGCCGCTCGTACTCTTCTGCAGCGACGGACCATCCTCAGCCTATCAACATTGTCTCGTCACAATGAGGAAATGACCTCCGGCGGAGGACTGCAAGGATCCCTAGCCCGGCTGGAAAGACCCCGTGCCGAGGACGCTTCTCAGCGGCGAGCTCTTGCGATCGACCGGCTGATGGATGCGGCAGCTGGTGATTGCGGAGTCCGATACGCCAGCGTCAGTTTCGGCCCAGAGAAATCGCCGTTCCAGAGAAATCGACCTTGCTCGAGTATCCGTCGCGCGGGCAGCCAAGGGCCTTGACTTTATTCTGGCCTACGATAAAATTTAGGTATAACTAAATTTAAACCTCAACATGTTGAGAAATTATTTCTTGCTGCTGCTAAGTTTCGCATTGTTTCTTGATGCGGCAATCGCTCAGTCTTCGGCAACGCTGCGCGGGGAAGTTGTCGATCCCACGGAAAACGCTCTGGCCGGGGCGTCGGTGCGCCTGTCCCATCCCTTGTCCGGTTTCGAGAGAGACACCGTCGCGGATGCGTCGGGCAGATTCCGTTTTTCGAATCTGCCCTTCCACGGATATGTCCTCGAGATCAAGATGTCCGGATTCCGGGAAGTCTCGCGCAATGTGGAACTTCGCACGAACGTTCCGGTCGACGTCCGTGTCACGCTTGGCCTTGCGCTCCAGCAAGAATCCGTGTCCGTCAGCACGTCCGGGCCGGTCACGTTGCTCGACACTCAGGCCACCGGGACGAAGACGCAACTGAGTGCCGCGACAATCGAGAAGCTACCGGTCGCGACAGGGGCCCGGGGGCTTGAATCCCTGCTGCTAGGCTTCCCCGGATTTGCGGCCAACGCCAATGGCTCGATTCACCCGCGGGGTGCTCACAATCAGCTCACCTATGTCGTTGACGGCATGCCGATCAGCGACCAGTTCACCGGGCAGTTCGCGACTTCTATCGATCCGAATTTGGTCCAGACGCTCGAGCTCTTCACCGGGAACATTCCCCCTGAATTCGGGTCCAAGATCTCGGGGGTTGTCAATGTCACCACCAGGTCCGGCTTCGATGGAGGCGGCCGGTCGTTTGGCCAAGTCGATTTGGGTGGCGGTGGGTTCGACACTGTGTCGCAGGCGGCGCAGGTAGGTGGCTCCCGGGGGCGGCTCGGTTGGTTTGCATCGGTTTCGAACGTCAAGAGCAACCGCTTCCTGGATTCACCCTCCTTCGACAATCTTCACAACGGAGGCAACGCCCAGCGAGGGTCGTCGCGCGTGGACTTCCATATGTCCCCTCGCGACCTGCTGAGGTTCAGCGCGATGGCCGGCCGCTCCTCGTTTCAGCTCGCAAACCTTCGTAGCCAGCACGCGAATGGCCAGCAGCAGCGGCGGATGCTGGACGACATCTCGTTTTCGGTCGGCTACGTTCGAGTCCTGTCGCCATCGATGACGTTCGACTCCACGACCTCGTACCGCGAAACCGCTGCGAGGCTGATGCCAAGCCCGGGGGACATTCCCGTGACTGCAGACCTCTCGAGATCGCTCGCTACGCTGTCCAGCCTGAACCGTCTCAACTGGCAACGCGGGTCCCACCAGCTGCGGGCCGGTTTCGACGCACAGCTCTTTCAGCTCGGCGAGGCCTTTGCGTTCGCCCTAACTGACCCGGCCTTTAACGATCCTGCCGGGACGGAACACAATCCCAACCTGGTCCCCTTCGACCTTTCGCGCGGCGGTGCGTGGTTCCGGTTCCGCGAGCAGGGAACGGGCCGGCTGCTGTCGTGCTTTCTCCACGACCGGATGAACTGGCGGGGGTTCATTCTTGATCTGGGTCTTCGCTACGACCGGTACTCGATGGTCGTCAACGCCGACGAGTTCCAGCCGCGAATCGGCTTCGCTTACCACCTGGCGTCATCAGGGACGGTGTTCCGGGCGTCATACAACCGCAATTTCCAGACGCCGCCCAACGAGAACCTGCTCCTTGCGAATTCGGTGCAGTCGGCCTACTTGGCTCCGCCCGCGGTGCGGCGCACGCTCAACGGAGGGGTGATTCCGATCCAGCCCGAATACCAGAATGTCTACGAGGCCGGCCTCCAGCAGGATCTGGGGGGCAGGGCGTCGCTGGACCTGGTCTACTACCACAAGAACTCCGAGAACGCTCAGGACAACGACAATTTCCTCAACACGGGCATCATCTTTCCGACGTCCTTGGCGTCCTCGCGAGTCAACGGCTTTGAGGCCAGCCTCAGGGTCCCGGAGGCACGGAGACTCTCTGGTTCGCTCACCTTCACCCACTTTCGCGCAATCGTGAACCCGCCGTTCACGGGCGGCCTGTTCCTTGGATCGGCCGCGCTGGATGCGCTCTCGGAGGGACCCTTCGTGATCGATCATGACCAGGCGCTTGGGATGAGCGGGAACTTGATCTATCGTCTCGCCAAGCGCTGGTGGACCAGCTGGCAGCTCCGATACGACAGCGGGCTCGTGTCGAACCCGTCTGACCCGGACGAGGTCGCGGCGGATATCGACTACTACGACCAGCTGCCCTACGTCGACTTACTCGGTGATCCGCCGCGCATCCGACCCCGAGGGATCGTCGACGCGTCTCTGGGCTACGAACACTATCGCCGGGACCGCCGGGCCTGGGAGGTGGTCCTCCAGGTTTCCAACCTTACAAACCAAAGAGGACTGTACAGCTTCCAATCGGTGTTCGTGGGCACCCGTGTCGTGCAGGCGTTCACGGCGAGTGCTCGACTGCGGGTGTTCTGGTGATGCCGCGTGACTCGTGAATTGACGCCTCCCATTCCGTATGATGGCCGAGCGATGTCTCCTCCCGTATCCCTGACCCTTGCCGAGCCGCGCTCTGGCTCGTGGACAGTTCCGGCCCCCAAGGGCAGAGCGGCCACGCGCGCATGAACGGACCGGAGCACGCAATTCGCCTCAACGCACTACGCCGGGGCTTACTCAGCGAAGCGCTGTACGTTTCGGCGATGCCGAGCATCCGCTACCTCACCGGGTTCAGCGGTAGCGCTGGCCACTTGCTCGTCACCCGGGACGACGCGATCCTATTCACCGACGGTCGCTACCGCACCCAGGCTCGCGAGCAGACCACGGGGATCGCCGTCGAAATCTCCGCCGGCGACTCCAGGATCGCGTTCGCAAGGGCCATTAAGGCCTTGGCACTCAAGGAACTTGGGTTCGAAGGAAACCGGCTGGACTATCACACGTACGCCTATCTCGGAAACGAAGCGCCGGAATGCAGGCTTGTCCCGGTTGATTCGGCCGTCGAATCGCTCCGGATGTGCAAGGGAGTGGCAGAGATCGAGGCGATCCGTCGCTCGGTAGCGCTCAATTCCGAGGCCCTTGATGATGTTTGCGGGCGGGCCGACGCCGCCTGGACCGAAGCCCGTTTCGCCGCCGAGCTGGAATTCAGCATGCGCCTCCTCGGAGCCGAGGCCGCAGCGTTTCCGACCATCGTCGCCAGCGGGTCTCACGGTGCGCTTCCCCATGCGGAACCGCGGGACCGCCCGATCGAGAAGAACTCGCTGGTGGTCGTCGATCAGGGCGCTATAGTCGGAGGCTATTGCAGCGACATGACTCGCATGATCGCGTTCGGTCGGCCCGACGCGACGCAACAGGCGCTGTTTGACGCGGTCCTAGCAGCCCAAGCCGCAGCGATCGGGGCAATTCGGCCAGGTGTCGAATGCCGGACGGTGGATCATCGAGCGCGACGAGTATTGAGAGAGTCCACTGTGCGGGGCGCAAGGCTGGACACGGCCTTCACGCATTCGACCGGTCACGGACTGGGACTGGAAATCCATGAGGGCCCCAGGATCGCCCCGCGACAGCGCCAGCGACTACGCGCGGGCATGGTTGTCACCGTCGAGCCCGGGGTGTACCTCGAAGGCCTTGCGGGCGTGCGGATCGAGGACGTGGTCGCTGTTACGAACGACGGTTGCGAGATATTGACGCCCACCTCGCGCGAACTCCGTATCCTGTAAGATCGGAAACACTTCAACATGGCAATGTCAGAAGGGGATCGCGAATCGATCGAGACGCTGGCCGACATACTCGAAGAAAAAGGCCTGAGCGAGATCGAATACGAGCACCACGGTCTGCGGGTGAAGGTGGCGAGGGGCAGCGCGCCGGTTGCTGTCCCGGCTGTCGTGCCGCCCGCAGTCGCGGCCGACTCGCCGGAGCCCGACTCCGGCGACCGCACAACGGGCGACGACTCCCTGCGCTCGATCGTTTCTCCGATGGTCGGAACTTTCTACACCGCGTCCTCACCGGAATCCTCGCCCTTCGTGCAAGTGGGCGACCGCGTCCGCAAGGGCCAGGTCGTCTGCATCATCGAGGCGATGAAGCTGATGAACGAAATCGAGTCCGAATACGACGGCGTTGTCGCCGAGAGAGTGGCAGAAAACGCTCAGGGCGTGGAGTTCGGGCAGGCGCTCTTCAAGATCGCTGTCGGCTAGGGCTCGGTCAAGCATGTTCGAAAAGGTCTTGATCGCCAACCGTGGCGAGATCGCGTTGCGGGTTATCGCCGCCTGCAGGGACCTGGGTGTCAAGACGGTAGCCGTCTATTCGACAGTCGACAGGGACTCGCTGCACGTCGCCCACGCGGACGAAGCCATCTGCATCGGAGAGGCTCCAAGCTCGCGAAGCTATCTGAGCGTGCCCGCCATCATCAGCGCGGCCGAGATCGCCGATGTCGATGCGATCCATCCCGGATACGGTTTCCTTGCCGAGGACGCGAGCTTTGCCGAGATCTGCCGCGATTGCAGGGTCCGGTTCATCGGCCCGAGCCCGGATGCGATACGCCTGATGGGAGACAAGGCGCAGGCGCGCAGGGCTGCCGCGGAGGCCGGCATCCCCGTCCTGCCAGGATCCGAAGAACCCATCCGAGCGGCGTCGGACGCGCGCGAGCTCGCGGCGGAGATCGGATTCCCGGTTATCCTCAAGGCATCGATGGGCGGAGGCGGGCGCGGCATGCGCATCGTGCGCGAACAGTCCGACCTTGCAGACGCGTTCCACCAGGCCAGGGCAGAGGCCGAAGCTGCATTCGGCAGTGGGGCGGTCTACCTGGAGAAGTTCGTCGACCGGCCCCGGCACATCGAGTTTCAGGTGCTCGGAGACGAGCAGGGCAATGTCGTGTCGCTGGGTGAGCGCGAGTGCTCGATTCAGCGGCGCCACCAGAAGCTGCTTGAAGAGGCTCCGGCAAACGGAATTAGCCCGGACCGCCGGGCTCAGATGGGCGAGACGCTCGCCAAGGCCCTAGGCTCGATCGGCTACTCGAATGCAGGCACGGTGGAGTTCCTGATGGACGAGGACGGCGAACTGTACTTCATCGAGCTCAATGCCCGCATCCAGGTAGAGCACCCGGTCACGGAGGCGGTTTGCGGGGTCGATCTGGTGAGGAGCCAGTTGCTGCTGGCCGCGGGAGCACCGCTGAGCGCGGTCGTGCCCGAACCGGTGGAGATCCGGGGACACGCTATCGAATGCAGGGTGAATGCGGAGGATCCTGAAACCTTCATGCCGTCAGCCGGCTTGATCCGGCAATACGTCGCACCCGGCGGCCCGGGGATACGTGTGGACAGCGCTGCATACTCGGGTTGGACCGTTCAGCCTCATTACGATTCGCTGGTGGCGAAGCTGACCGCGCACGCCGAGACGCGAGACGACGCCATCCGGCGCATGCAGCGAGCGCTCTCGATGTTCGTTCTCGACGGAATCAGGACCTCGATCCCGCTTCACCAGCGGATCCTGGCAACCCCCCAGTTCACCGGCGGCCGCTACGACACGAAGTTCATAGAGGAGATGTCCCTGTAAATTCCTCAGCGTTCTAGCCCGCCGAGGTCCCAGCACCTGAGGGAGCATGTCGGGTGGCGGACCGCCAGCGCGCCTACCACCCCGACTTCCGGTTCGAGGTGGCACAGCGTCCAATCGGGATCTCGCTGCCCGCTCTCCCTTAACACTGCCGGCTCCAAGCCGGGAGTGAGCGTGACGCGGAAGCTCCGAAGCGGGAGGCCGATGCCAGTGCCGATGGCCTTGACGTAAGCCTCCTTGCGTGTCCAGCATGCGAAGAACGCCCGGCTCCGAACGGAGGCGGGCAGTTGGTTCAGGGTCCGGTACTCATGGGCGGACAGGTAGCGTCCGGCAAGCTTTTCGAGATTGCGAAGCGGGCGGATCCGCTCGAGATCGACGCCGAGCGGTGATCGACCGAACGCGAAGAGGGCTCGGTTTTGCGAGTGAGACACGCTAAAGTGCAGGCCGTGTTGGGCGTGCCGGGTCCCGAGCCGAGGCTTTCCCTTGTCGGTATAAGAAAACTCGACGTTCTTCGCCTCCTCCGAGAGGTACGCTGCGATGAGTTTGCGTAGGACGGTGCGAGCCCCTACGAATCGCCGCCTCGGGGTCACGGCCATTCTGGCGGCCCGATGCAACTCGTCTGTCGACAGCGCGCCGAGATCGCCCGCGGACGGCTCCACGCTCAGGTCCAGTCGTGCGAGCCACACGTCGACAGCAGGTCCGGTCAAGGACGAGAGATTCGGACTCTGCACGGCGACCGATCGGAATTGCGGCAAAGCACCGACCACGATACATAAGCGAGGAAGTCCACCGCTCCGACCGTCCCGGCCGGCCGCAGGTGCAACGACGGTGCCCAGTTGACGTCGCGACATCCAGACGCCGGGCAGGGCGGCCCCGGCCACTCAAGAGGGCTTCGCCCGCGGGGCCTATCCGGAAATTCGCCGCGTGTGCCGGCGAAGCCTCTTCCACGCCTGCCGGACTGGGCTGAGGCACAGCAGGAGCCCGCCTAGGCTCAGAGCGATAACCGTGAAGTCCCATAGGGGGCGGCGATTGTAGAGGAATGGGAAGTCGAGGCTGTGCAGGCCGTGATACAGCCAGCGGTTCAGACGGGAGAGCCTCTCTTCTTTGCGAAGTATGAGGCCTCGGCGCGGATCGACATAGAGCCACGTTCCGACCGCGTCGGCATATCGCAGCCGAAGGACCGGAATTGGCAGAGACCGGTCGCGCGAATAGTAATAGCTGTCGTAGTCCTCAAGCCAGGAGGAATCCGTGATCGGCGTTCCGGGCATCGCCTCTGCCGCCGCCGTCACGAGCCTGCTCGTCGCGAAGCGCTCGAACGTTGACGCCACGGAATGCGCCAGCGACACTGCCACGTGTTGCATGGGCTGCACGGAGGAGAGGAACCCGGTTGGTCCCACGCGCCTGTCAGACGTAGCGGCCGGTGGAGCGCGATAGGCAAGCAAGAACGGTTCGCCAGCGAATTGCAGGACTTCCAGCTCCTTGGGTGCGAATGAACCCGCGACGGCCGCGGCACCCGCGCGGATCCTTTCCAACGTGACAACTTCCAGCCGAAGGGGCCCTCCCGCAAAGGCTTCCCGCTGCTGACGGGTCGGCGAGGATGGCGGATGCCAGTTCCACGGGTCCAGCGATAAGCATCCGCTCAGTACCCAGGTGAACGTCGTCAGCCCGAACGCGAGCCCAGCGAAATGGTGCCAGCGCATCGGGCCGGCATACGGGGATCGATAACGTACTCCCCGGATACGGTACCGGGCTGTGACGGAGACTCGCCAGATGCCCCAGGCGATGCCCGACAACGACAGGATGCAGCCACCGATTGCCAACCAGATCACCGTATTGATCCACACTGTGGTACGCAGTCGCAACGGGGTGAAGTACAGCCAGTGCGTCACCGCTCCCGAATAGCCCCACAGTCTCCCCGTCCTTGTCGTGCGCATGACCGGCTCGCCCGTGCGGGAGGAGACGTAGAGATGCGTGCCTGCCGGATCGTCGAACTCGATCCGATGAGCCGGCATCAGGTGGCGCAACGAGATCGTCCATTGGTCGGGGTTGCGCAACAGCGAAGACGACCTGACGCCGTGCGCGTCGAGGGACAGGAAACGCCTGGCAATCCCTTTTGCCTTGAGAGCATCCGTCGGTTCCATCAACTCCCCGGTATCCGCGAACACCGTCAACCAGTCCCCGCCTCGCGAGAAGCGGTAGACAGGCCTTTCCCCGAGCATTGCAATGCGGAACCGCTCTGGCGCGAAGGCCGCCCCGCGAGCCGCTACAGAGGGTGGGACTGCCATCGCGGAAAGATCCAGGTCTTCCATGCGCCACAATCGGTCCTCAGGTGCCAGGCTCGGCATCCGCTTGTACATCATCACGATGCCGGAGCAGAACCATGCGGCGAACAGAACGCAGCCGCCGATGCCCAGCCAGCGGTGCGTGTAGATCAACGCCCTGCGAAGTGGGAACCGAGGGATGTGCGGCACTTGCGGGCTACCGGACGAAGAACGACACGCTCAGCATTACCTGCCCCGGCCTGCCGATGTCGGCAGACTGTCCGCAGGCAATGTCGCCGTTCCAAGAGTACTCCTCGCCGAAGAGATTGTGAGCGGAGAGCCCTAGGCGAAAGGGTCCGCGAAGCCAGGAAACCGCTGCGGCCACCTCGGTGGAGGGACTGAGCCGGAGAGTGTCCGCGGCCCTAGGCCGGCCCGCGCGGAACCTCGGTGTGTTCTCCGATGCCTGCCGGCGGTCGGATGGGCCTGCGACCATCGCAGTCCATCGACTAACCGGATTGACGAAAAACTGGGCGAATCGTCCGATGATCGCAGGCTTGTAGTCGTTGCTGCCGAAGCGGAAGTACCGCTACTGGTCTCTTGGCGGAACGACCGGGTCGAGGACGTTCAGCGTCCAGACGAAAAGGTCGGGATCGGTGTGGATCAGGTTCCCGACGCCGGATTCGCCATGGCGTTCCTAGGACGCTCCAGGGATGAGCGAATTTCGGTTCCTGTTCGCCTTCGTGGCGATCTCGAGCCCAGCCTCTTGGAAGAAAGCGTCCTCGTCGGTTCGCAGTTCGAACGGGAACATCGCGAGTGTTCGCGCAGCCAGGTCGAACGGGCCTCCGATCACATCGCCTTCGTCGATGAACTTGTACCGGATCGGGCGGCAACCGAGAATCTCGACGATCCTTGCCGTCCGCTGAGGACCGCCACGTTCGTTGGCGCCGAGCAGGGCAGTCACCCACCTCTATGCGGACTGGGCAGACCCCTCAAGAGGACTCGAGGCGCCAGGGCCGGACGAGCGTTGACAACTCCGGGAAGAACAAGCCCGGCAAGGAACCCAGCGAGTTTTTCCAGCTTCGCAGATCCTTCCTGTCTCTTGTAGCCGGCGCTCGCGGTCAAGTTCCATCCCAAGGCTTGAGGCAGTCCAATCCCGGAAACATATGCCATGGATTCTTCCAGCCACAGGCTGCCTCTTTGTGGATCCCGGCGTGTCCCGTTCGGACCGGATGCTGCCGTGAAGCTCGACGCCCTCCTCGAGGCCCGGGTGCGAATCGCTAGGCCGCGACCGCTCCGTCTCGCCTGTGTCCAGGTGTGCGGCAGGCCGCTTGAATGCTAGATTGTCTTTTCGCTGTGCCCCGGCTTTCTCCCGACCGCGCTGCCATTCTTGCAGCTCTGCTAGTCGCTTCGGCTGCCGTTCCGGCAGATGCCCAGTCCCGCATTGCCGGAAACGAGCGGCCGAACGTCATTTTCCTGCTACTCGACGACATGGGCTACGGGGATGTCGGCGCGTACGGCAACACCTATCACCGGACGCCCAACATTGACCGCCTCGCCAGGGACGGCATGAGATTTACAGACGCCTATGCCGCGGCTCCCAATTGCTCGCCGACGCGCGCAAGCATCCTTACCGGCCGCTGGCCGGCCAGGACGGGCGTTACCCAGTACCTTCCCGGCAACGTATTGCCGCACGCCCGGATGTTGCAGGCGGAGCTGCCCCTGGGCCTTCCCCTGGACGAGACACTCATCGCGCAACCGCTTGCCAAGGCAGGCTACGCGACTGCGTGCATCGGAAAATGGCATCTGGGGGCGGGCGAATTCCTGCCCGACCGAAGGGGCTTTCAGCAAGCCTTTGCCTCCGGGCACTGGGGATCCCATCGGCGCATGTTCGCCCCGCACGAGCGGCTCAAGGTCCCAGGCGCAAGGGACGGGGATTACCTGACGGACGTCCTGACACGTGCAGCCGAGGCCTTCCTCGAGCGAAACCGGGAGCGCCCGTTCTTTCTGTACCTCTCGTACTATGCGGTTCATGGTCCGATCCAGGCTAAACCAGACCTGATCGACAGCTACGCGGGCCGTCGCGACCCCAGCGGCAGGGACAACGCGGTCTACGCCGCGATGGTTGAAGGCGTGGACCGGTCCGTCGGTCGACTGCTAGACAAGCTTCAACTTCTCGGGCTCGGATCGAACACGGCAGTGTTCTTCTTCTCGGACAACGGCGGTGTGCCGAGCAGAGCGTTCAACGGCCGGTTTCGCTCCGGCAAAGGCTACCTCTGGGAAGGTGGAATCCGAGAGCCGTTGATCGTACGCTGGCCAAGCCAAGTCCGCGCGGGTGTTGTCGAGTCAACGCCGGTGACGAGCGTCGACTTTTATCCCACGATCCTCGAAATGACCGGCGTCGCCGACACGGGCAGTCACGAAGTCGACGGGGTCAGCCTCCTGCCCCTCCTCCGCCAGTCAGGCGGATTGGACAGAGACAACCTCTTCTGGCACTATCCGCACTATTCCAATGCCGGATCGCCGCCATCCGGGGCGATCCGCCAAGGCACGTGGAAGCTGCTGGAGTTTTTCGAGGATTCGCATGTGGAACTCTACAACCTCGCCGAGGATCCGTCCGAATCGGAAGATCTTGCCGGCGCGAACCCGTCCCGCGTCAGGGCGATGCTGGGGCAGCTAAGGGCCTGGAGGGAATCCGTTGGAGCGGTCATGCCGGCGAGGAACCCGCAATTCGACGCCGGCAAGGCGAAGGAGAGGTACGGAATTCAGTACAAGGCGCAGTGGGATCCAGAGGCACCGTTCGAGCCGCGACCGTGATGGGCCGCGACGGCATGGTTTCCGGCCGGTCGCAATGCCGGGACGCGAGTTCGCCGTAGAGTCAATTCGACCGGTACTTGGCGGCTGTCGCTAATCGGCAGCGAGCGCGTCGGCAAGGAACTCTCGCATCGCGCGCCATGAGCGGCGGTCGGCCTGGGCGTCGTAGACCGTGCCTCTCGAAGGGCTGTTGGCGATGGGGTTGGTGAACGCATGCATCGTGTTCCCGTAAGCGTGAATCTGCCAGTCCGTGCCGGCCGCCGTCAATTCCGATGCCAGGGCCTTGACCGACTCGGGCTTAGCCATCGGGTCGTCCCATCCGTGCAGTACCAGTACCTTGGCCTGCATGGAAACTCCATCCTGGTTCCCCGGCGGTTCGAGGAGACCGTGAAAGCTGACGGCTCCCTGGATCGACGCTCCGGTTCTGGCGAGGTCCAACACGCAGAGGCCGCCGAAGCAGAATCCGATCGCTGCGGTTTTGCTGGCGTCCACGTAGTCAAGGCCCTTCAGCGCCTCGAGTGACCGTTGCATGCGGCGCTGCAGAAGAGCGCGATCTTCCAGGAGCGGTGCCATGAGCTTGGCGTTCTCGTCGGGGCCGCTGCCGACAATTCCGTTCCCGTACAGGTCGACCGCGAGCGCGACGTATCCGAGCTGGGCCAGATCGGTCGCCTTTCGCCGCTCGAACTCGCCGCATCCAGCCCAGGTGTGGACGACGAGGATGCCCGGGAGCGGACCGGCATTGGCCGGGTCTCGCGCGAGCTGGCCCCGGAACGTTGTCGAGCCGTCAGCGTATTCGAATCGTTCGATCTTCACTGCCATGTGCGAATTGACGGGCCTCGCGTGTCGTGCTCGCCAGCCCGTTCAGTCCTATCGAGCGCCCATTATCGGATATCGGCGCGCCCTGGCTTAGCCGGCGGTTGGTTGCACGGCTTGCCTCTCTCCGGGCCGGTGCAAGGCCGGCGCGGCCTCCCAGACTCGCGGGGAGATCGATCCACAACGCACGATAGAATGACCGGAATGGCCCTTAAGGTCAACGGCGAACTCGTCGACGACGGGCTCCTTGCCAAGGAGGCGGAAGCCCTCAGACAACGCTTCGAGCGACTTTCCGACGAGCAGAAGCAGCAATACGGACTCGGGCCCGGAACTCTGGAGAGGACTGCGGTCGAATGGGCCAGGGAAAACGTTATCGAGCAGGTGCTGCTGCGCCAGGCGGCACTCCGGGATCGCTCCCTGCTCGAGGATGGAGCGGTCGAGAAGGGGTTGCAGGACGTCATCGAGCGGCACGGCGGTCCCGAAAAGTTCGCCGAGGCCGGCTTGGACGAGGCCCAGACCCGAATCGATGTCGAGACCCGCTTGAGAGTGGACAGGCTGATCGCCAGCACGACGTCCAAGGCGAGGCCGCCGAGGACCAAGGAGCTGGCGGAATTCTACCGCCGGAACAAGGATCGATTCCGGACCGAGGAGACGGTGAGGGCCGCGCACATTGTGAAGCACGTCGAGAAGGGGGTAACCGAGGCGGACGCCAGGGAGGCCGCCGAGGCCCTTTACGCCCGGCTGAAAGCGGGGACCAGCTTCGAGCAGGTTGCCGACGAGCAGTCCGATTGCCCGGGCAACGGCGGCGACCTGGGCTATTTCCCGCGGGGCAAGATGGTCAAGGACTTCGAAGACGTCGTGTTCAGCCTTGAGGTCGGGAAGACCAGCGAGGTCTTCCAGACGGTATTCGGGTTCCACATCGCCAAGCTGCTGGAGCGCCGGCCGGCCGGGACCCGAACCTTCCGCGATGTGCAGGACGAGATAAGGAACGAATTGCTCGAACAGCGCCGAACGAAGTTGCTGGAAGACTTTGTCGACCGTCTTCGGGAGTCGGCTATGATCGAGGACCACGTAACCTCCGGGCCCGCGGCGGCCTGACTTGAAGAGCTCTTTCGAGTACGGAGCCCTGCCGCGAGGGGGTCGGGGTGCTGTTGCGGAACCCCGTGATAGAATCGGCCGGAGCTGTGGCGGAACAGAGCGACATGCCGGTCGCCCCCTCCTTGCCAGCGGTCGGACCAAAGATGGGTCTTCCGCCGCGGCTTTCCGGGCCTCATCCCTGCTGCGTTCCTAGCGTGGACAGGGCGCGCCGCCTCGCCGAGTCCGAGCTCCGGTCAAAAGAAAGACCCACCGCACGGAAAGGATCGGTGGCGGAGATGCGCAGGGCCGGCGGCGGGCGGTTTCTCATGGGAACGGAAACGGATCTGGGGTTCCCGGCGGACGGCGAAGGGCCGGTCAGGGAAGTCCTGCTTGATCCGTTCTATATCGACACCTTCCCCGTCACGATCGAGTCCTACGCCGAGTTCGTGGGCGCGACCGGCTACAGGACGGAAGCCGAGCGCTTCGGATGGTCCTTCGTGTTCCACAAGCAGCTGGCGGCCGACCAGTACGCGGCGCTGGTGGAGGACACTGTGGCGGGTCACGAATGGTGGTGCAAGGTGAATGGAGCCGACTGGAAGCACCCCGAAGGGCCGGATTCCGGGGTCGGCGCTCGACCGGACCATCCTGTCACGCACGTTTCGCACGCCGACGCGCTCGCGTACTGCCGCTGGGCCGGCAAGCGGCTTCCGACCGAGGCGGAATGGGAATTCGCGGCGCGGGGCGGGCTCGAGCAGCGGACGTATCCCTGGGGCGGGGAACTCGAGCCTGGAGGCAGGCACCTGTGTAATATCTGGCAGGGTCGGTTCCCGGACCGCGATACGGGGGAGGACGGTTACCGAGGACCCTGCCCGGTCGACGCGTTCCCGCCCAACGGCTTCGGAGTCTACTCGATCACAGGCAATGTCTGGGAATGGTGCTCGGACTGGTTCGATCCGGTCTATCACGTCACGGCGACGAAGGCGAATCCCGTCGGCCCGCCGGCCGGCACCGCCCGGGTGATGCGAGGGGGGTCGTTCCTGTGCCACGCTTCCTATTGCAATCGCTACCGGGTCGCGGCCCGGACCTCGAACACCCCGGACAGCTCGACCTCGAACCTGGGGTTTCGCTGCGTCCGGGATGTGTGATGGACTGAAAGACGGTGCATTCAACTCGTCAATTGCCTTTGACGCCGCGAGACCGGCGGAGTCGCGTGCGCCCCTTGGGATGGCTGTTCGCCCTTGCACTCGCAGTTGGTGCGGCACCGTGGTCGTACTCGCAATCCGACGGCGGGCCCGAGCCGGCTCGATCCGCCCCGGTTCCCGTTGAACAGCCTCTTCCGTACAGTCACAAGACCCACGTGGCTTTGGGTTTGCAATGCCGCGATTGTCACGAGATCGCCGATCCGGGGTTCGCCGCGGGTTACCCGGCAGAGGCGAAGTGCATGGCCTGCCACGCGGCCATCAAGACTGACAGCCCGCACATCCAGCAGCTTGCGAAGTACAGCGAGGAGGGTAGCCCGGTGCCTTGGAACCGGATCTACCGGGTTCCGGACTATGTGTGGTTCTCGCATGCGTCCCATGTCGACGACGCATCCATAGCGTGCGAAACCTGTCATGGCCCGGTCGCTCAGCGTGACGCGCTGTTCCAGGAAAAGCCCACGACGATGGCAGCCTGCATGGACTGCCACGCCCGGAACAACGCCCCGAACGATTGCGATCTGTGCCATGATCCGGGATAGGCGCGATCACGATCCGGCCGGATGCGCCGGTTCGGTCACGCCGGGCGAGTGAGGTGGCAATGCGGCTTTCGCTGCTCGGATCCACCGGGTCGATCGGGCGCAACACGCTGCAGGTCGTCCGTGAAATCGACGCTAGCGTCGACGTCGTCGCGCTGGCGGCCGGGCGAAACGTTGAGGAGCTGGTCCGCCAGGCGCTGGAGTTTCGCCCGCAACTGCTCTCGGTGGCGGACCGTGAGTCGCTGACGCGGCTGCGCGCCGGTCTTGGCGGGACCCCGGGCTACGCCCCGCGATGCCTCTGCGGCCCGGAGGGAATACTCGCCGTCGCTGTCGAGCCGGACTACGAGGTGCTGGTTTCGGCTGCAGTCGGTGTGGCTGGTCTTGAAGCGACCTACGAAGCAGCCCGCAGCGGCCGGCGAATTGCGCTTGCCAACAAGGAGGTGCTGGTGGCTGCGGGCGAGGCGGTCACGTCCGCAGCCCGAGAGTCCGGGGCCGACCTGCTGCCCGTCGACAGCGAGCACAACGCCGTCCACCAGTGCCTGCGGGCCGGCCGGCCCGCGGAGGTGGAGCGAATTATCCTGACCGCCTCCGGAGGCCCTTTCCGCACGACCCCTGCCGACGAACTGGCGCGCGTCACTCCGGAGAGGGCGTTGCGGCACCCTACCTGGAAGATGGGCAGCCGCATCACCATCGATTCGGCAACGATGATGAACAAGGGCTTCGAAGTCATCGAGGCGTGCCACCTGTTCGGCCTCCCTCCGCGCCAGGTCGACATCGTCGTCCATCCCCAGTCGGTGGTTCACGCGATGGTCGAATTCCGTGACGGCTCACTGATCGCGCAGCTCAGCCCGCCGGACATGAAGCTCCCGATCCGCTATGCGCTCGCATACCCGGAACGCGAGCCAAGTCGCAGAGAACGCGTGGATTGGACCCGTGTGGCACAATTGGACTTTGAGCCGCCGGATCGGTCGAAGTTCCCGCTGATCGACCTGGCTTACGAGGCGGCTCGCCTAGGCGGGTTGGCCGGTTGCGCGCTCAACGCGGCGGACGAGGTGGCGGTGGCGGCGTTTCTGAACGGTCGGATTTCCTTCCCCGACATTGCCGTCGTGGTGGAACGCACCGTGGCGAGCACGGCGAGACACGCTGCATCCTCGATCCGTGATGTTCTGGACTGCGACCGGGAAGCCCGGATTCGGGCCAGTGAGTTCGTGACGGGTCGTCCCCAGCCGGACCCCGGCTGCGTCGGCGCACGCGTATCTGCAGCCTGAACGAGAGCAGCCGAATGGTCAACTTCCTCATTGTTCTCAGCGTGCTCGTGCTGTTCCACGAGCTTGGGCACTACGTCGCGGCGCGCTATTTCAATGTCACGGTCGAGAGCTTCTCCATCGGCTTCGGCCCAAGGCTTCTCGGCTACAGGCGCAAGGGGACGGACTTCAAGCTCTGTCTCCTTCCGCTCGGCGGGTACGTGAAGATGGCCGGCCAGTCGGTCATCGGCGAGCCGACCGGAGAGCCCGGGGAATTGCTTTCGAAGCCGCGTTGGCAGCGTCTGATCATCGTCGGGATGGGGCCTCTGTTCAACTTCATCCTGGCGATCGCCCTCCTGACAGGGTTGTACACGTTCCGTTACGAGCGGGCACGGTTCCTGGACGAGGCACCGCGCGTCGGCTACGTATCGCCCGGATCCGCCGCGCAATCTGCCGGGGTCCTGGCAGGAGACGTCGTGCGATCGCTCGACGCGGTTCCCACCGCGACCTGGCAAGACTTGTACATGGCCACTGCCCTCGTCGCCGGACGGGGAGTGGATCTGGAGGTCGAGCGGGACGGCCGAACACGCCGACTGCGGATCGACGTGCCAGGCGACGAGCTGGCGCGTGAAATGGTCGATCCGGGTTGGTCGGCAGAGCATCGCGTGGGAATCGGCGACGTGCTGGGCGGATCCCCGGCGGCGGCCGCCGGGATGGAACGCGGGGACGTGCTGGTGAGCGTTGACGGAGTGGGGATCGTCGCCGTGCAGCAGGCGATCGACGTCATAGGAACCTCCGAAGGCCGGGCCATGGATATCGGGGTCGAGCGTGACGGGAGGCTCGAATCCCTCGTCATCACGGCGGCCCGGGACGAGGACGGCGATCCTTGGCGCGTCGGCGTCCAGCTGCTCGCGAACTACGACCGCATCGACGAGCCACTTGCCTTCGGGCAGGCCCTGGCCCGATCGACCTCCGACAACGTCGGTTTCGCCGGTCTGATCTTCCGGACCCTCGGGGCGCTGGTGGCGGGAGAGCTGTCGGTCAAGGCCCTTGAGGGCCCCGTCGGGATCTACCGGCACACGCAGGACGCTGCATCCCAGGGGCTGGGCGGGCTGATCCAGCTGATGGCCATCATCAGCGTGAACCTGGGCATCCTCAACCTGCTGCCCATTCCGGTTCTCGACGGGGGCCACATCGTCCTCCTGCTGGTCGAGTCGATGCTGCGTCGCGACGTCAGCGTGGCCGTCAAGAACCGAATCACGCAGGCAGGCATGGTCTTCATCATGATCCTCTTCGGCATCGTGATGTACAACGACCTCGCACGCCAGTTCTTTTCCCCGTAGCACGCCGTCCGCCGCGCCGACCGGGCTGGAGTCTGGCTCGCCCGGCGTGCCAAAATAGGATTTGGTGGTATCGGAACCGTGCTGGAAGGATGGAGAGAGATGAAGTTACACCCTTGGATGCTCGCTTCGGCCCTGTTGTTGTGCGCATGGACGGGCCAGTCTTTCGCGCAGACCAAGGTCGCGGTGATTGACTTTCAGGGCGCGCTGCTGGACACCGCGGACATGAAAAAGCAATCGGCCGAGCTGGAGTCGAAGTACCAGGGCCGGCAGGACGAGATCGCGGGCCTCTCGGCCGAGCTGGCGGAGATCCAGACCAAGCTCCAGACTGCCCAGGGGGCCGAGGCCTCCCAGCTCCAGGCCGACGGGCAGCGGAAGCAGCGAACCGCCCAGCGCCTCAGCGAAGACCTCCAATCGGACGTCGAGTTCGACCGCCAGAACATCCTGTCGGCAGCGAGTGCGCGCATGCGCGACGTGGTTCGCGAGCTCCGCATGGAGAAGCAACTCGATCTGATCGTTGATGCCGGAGGCGTCCTGGCGCACAATGCCCTGATCGATCTGACCGCCGAGGCGACCCAGGCTTACGACGCCAAGCATCCCGCGAACTAGCCGGGACGGCTCTCGATCCCAGCGATGGACTATCTAGGCAGTTATGCCACCAAGGGCCTACTCGCCGAACGGATCGTCAAGGCCGCATTGATTACGCTCGCCGTCGTGGCGCTGCTCGGGGCGGTCTACTACGTGTTCTTCCGCAACTGGCAGGAGGAACTGCAGGCCAGGCGGTTCTTCCGCCTGCTCCAGGCGAAGCAGTACGAGGATGCCTATGTCATGTGGGGATGTTCCGTCCAGGAGCCCTGCCGGTACTACCCCTACGAGGAGTTCCTGGAGGACTGGGGCCCTGACGCCCCTTATGGAACCTTGGACGACTATGCGCTCGGCCGCTCCTTCACGCAGGTGAGCGGCGTGAGGCTGCGCTACTCCATCAATGGCGCTGATGGCCCGCCGTTGTGGATTGAGCGGAACCCCGACAAGATCAGCTTCGCGCCCGACTGATTCCGGCGCGTCGTGCCACGCTCTCAGGCGTTGTGCACCAGTTCCCGCCAGAGCGCGCTGTAGAAGCGCAGATAGCGGTCAGGCTCGCAGCTCTGGGCGGTTTCCGCCAGCGTGTACCGGTCGTATCGAATCGATTTCAGAAGCCTGAACAGCTCGCGGTGCGGGTAGTCCGGAAGGTCCCGGATGTGGACGTTGCGAATGAACCCCTTGAGCAGGTCGAAGGCGTGCTGGATCGAACCGTCGCGGAGGTCGGTGGGATTCGAGTTCCAGCAGATCCCGACATTCGGGTGGCCGCAGCTGTCCATGATTGCCCGCATCGCCTCGGGCTGCCGCGTGCCCCGGCCATGAACCTCGACCCAGATCTCGACCCCCCAGCCCTGGGCGTGGTCTCCGCAGGCTCGGAGTGCTTCTCCGATGCGTCGGATCGTGACATCTCGCGGGACGCCCTCAGTTAGCCCGTTCGGGCGCACTTTGACTCCCCAGCATCCGAGGTCGTGAGCCAGTTCGACGAAGCGCGCCGTCTGCTGGACGTTTGCGCGCCGCTCCTCGGCGTCCGGAGAATGGAACTCGCACGCGGACCCCAGGCTGAGAAGCCGCACGTCGCTGGATTCGAACTTCGCACGGACCGACTCGACTGTGGACGGGTCCAGTCCCGGCTCCACGCCATGGCGGTGGGTGCTTCGGAGCTCCACGGCCTCGAAGCCTGTCGCTTCCAGCTTCTCGATGATCGTGTCGACATCCCAGTCCCGCCCGACGTTGTAAGTCACCAGTCCCAGCTTCATCAAACTGCGTTCCTTTCCGGATCCGAAGTGGTCGGAAATCCACCCGGATGGCCGCGCCTATTGTTGCAAAAGCGGTCCGACCAAGGCGTCGCTCATAGCCGCGACCCTGGGAACGCATACTGCATCTCGTGGATTGATCCATGTGGAATACTGCATATAGATATCAATTGACGAATTCATACAAGATATTCCAAAGTTTCAAAAAGTTGAAATTTTGTTGTTGTCCCACTTGACACCGGGCCACCAAGAGGCCGAGAATGTTGTGGACAGAAGTGGCCAAATTCGGTCTAAAGTGTTCGAAAGTGGCCCGAAACGTGCAGAACAGTGTTTCGAGGAGTCCAGAACGGCAGCGTCGACGACAAGGGCCGGCTCAAATTGTCTGCATCCGTCAAGCGCTCGCTCCGGGAGAAGTACACCCACCCCGACCTTTTTGTGACAAGTCTGGACGGGAAAGTGGTCAAGGTCTTTCCGCTCCGCGAGTGGGAGGCTGTCGAGGCGACGCTCGCGCGCAAGTCGGCGGGACCGGAGCAGGGGATCGACGGCGCTGTCAAGAACAAGATCCTCTTCCAGGCCAATCGTTTCGGAGCGGAGGAGTCGCTCGACGGACAGGGTCGCTTCCTGGTCCCTTCCGTGCTCCGGGAATCGGCCGGCATGAAGGGCGCCGTGAAGATCCAGTGGCAGACGAACCACATGCTGGTCATGAGCGAGGCCCTGTACAACGAGGCCGCCGACACCAACGTGCTGTCGGAGAGCGACCTGCTGCACGCGGCGAACCTGGGCCTGTGATGGAGATCGGGACCCGGCACTACTCGGTGATGGCGGACGAAATGGAACACTTCCTGCTCGGCGAACACGGCACGACCGCGAACGGGACGTACTGCGACTGCACCGCGGGCTCCGGCGGCCACTCCGTTCGGATTCTCGCACATGCGCGAGGCACCAGGCTCGTCGCCATCGATCGGGACGCCGCCGCTCTGCAGCGCTGCCGCCAGCGCTTGCGTGGCTTCGGGGACCGCGTCCAGTATTTCCAGGGCGCGTTCTCCCGGATCGGGGAGGCTGTGCGGGAACGCCTGCCTCTCGCAGGCATCGTCGCTGACTTGGGGCTGTCCCGCCGGCAGCTGGACGACCCTGGCAGGGGGTTCAGCTTCCAGTCGGAAGGCCCCCTGGACATGCGCTTCGATCGGCGCCAGGACACCCGGGCGTCCGACATCGTCAATCGCGCGAGCGAACGGGAACTGGCAGACCTACTGTTCCAACTCGCCGACGAGCGGTTCAGCCGGCGCATCGCGAGGGCGATCGTGCGTGCCCGCCCCGTGCGCGACACGAGGCATCTGGCGGAGATGGTCGCAGACGCCATCCCCCGCGGGGCCCGTCGCGGCATCCATCCCGCGACGCGCACGTTCCAGGCCCTGCGCATGGCCGTCAACGACGAGCTTGGCGAGCTTGCCGCCTTGCTGGCAGTCGCGCCCGTATTGCTTGCACCTGGCGGACGCTTCGTCGTCATAAGCTTTCACAGCGGGGAGGACCGCATGGTTAAGCGGTCGTTCCGGAGTCTCGCGGTCGAGGGGACCTACGAGCTCCTGACCCGCCGGGTGGTGCGTCCCTCTGCGGATGAAGTATGCCGCAACCCACCCAGCCGCAGCGCCCGGCTCAGGGCTGTCTGCCGAGCCAGAGGGACGGGCACTCAAGGCTAAGGATCGGTACACATGGAGAAGAAGACTGAACCGAACGCGCCGCTGCCGCGGCAACCGCTGTACGGCTGGACCAACGCATCCACGCCGGGCAATGCACGCGGCCAAGCTGTCGGCAGCGGCGCTGCAGGTTCTCGGGCCAAGGTGCAATCCATGCCAATGGAGGGCGCCGTACTGTACCAGAAGGCAATCGACAACAGCTCCCTAAGCTACCGGCACGATCCGAGGGATCGGTACGTGCTGCGTACGCATGTCAGCTGGGGGCTGTTTGTCGTACTCATCCTCTTGCTCGCGTCCGGGCCGCGCCTCTGGGTGCGGCAATCCGGCTATCGGCAGGCTAACTTGACCGAGACGATCGAGCAGCTGGTCGCGGTTCGCGAGCATCTCAAGGTCGAGAAGGGACGGCTAGAGGACTTGCAGCGCGTGGCAGCGCTTGCCCAGGAACTCGGACTGGGAGAGACCGAAGACGACAGCTACACGTGGACCGCCGCGCGTCCCCCGGGCGGCACGTCGGAGCCCACGGTGGCGAGGCTGATCTCGGGTCAGGAGTGAGGCAGCCCAACCCGACTGCCGGCGCCTGCGGTCCGGGAGGAGGCGTCGGAGGCGTCGGGCGAAGGGGTGAGTGATCGGCGGAAAGCGGGGCATGGCAGGGTCCGAGAAGTCACGGGGCGCGGAGGCTCAGCGGAAGGCTGAGTCGACCCGTACGCTCGGGTTCCCTATGAACAGCCTCGGCCGGGGCGGCCGCGAGAGGTTCCGCACATTCGTCCTGATCGCGCTCACCTGGTTCGCGATCATCTCGATTCGCCTCCTCGACCTGCAGGTCCTCCGCTTCGGCGACCTGACCCAGAAGGCGATCCGCCAGCAGGAAGCGACGGTCGACATCATCGCGAAGCGCGGAGCCATCTTTGACCGGCATGGCAACGAGCTCGCCTTGAGCACGCCCGCGCAGTCCATCGGTGTCTTTTCGGATCGCGCGGCCGACAAGGCTGCACTGGCAAGGCTGCTGACGGAAGCGCTCGCCGTGGACGAGGCAGATCTCTTTGGTCGGCTGCAACGTGGCGGATTTCAATGGGTCAAGCGCCTGGCGACCCTTGCCGAGACCGAGCGAGCCCGCTCGCTCGGTCTCGACATCCTGCACTTCGAGACCGAGAGCAAGCGCTACTACCCGCACGGCACAGTCGCCGCGCACGTGCTGGGCACGGTGGGCCTGGACCACCACGGCCAGGCGGGTTTGGAGCAGCAGTTCGAGACGCGGCTCCGGGGAGAATCGGGTCTGGGTGTCCTGCACTACGACGCGCGCCAGCGTCGCTACGGCACTCAGATCCTGGAGACGTCGCTTCCGGGCGACGACCTGATCCTTCACTTGGATCTCGACATCCAGTCGCTCGTCCAGCTGGAACTCGAGCGCGCGGTCAAGGAATCCAGATCGCAGGCGGGGACGGTCGTCCTGATGCGACCGGATTCCGGCGAAGTGGTTGCCATGGCAAGCTGGCCGAGGTTCGATCCCAACAACCTGTCCAGAACCCCGGAAGACCTGGAGAATCTCCGCAACTTCGCCGTCAGCTACCTCGTCGAACCGGGTTCCACATTCAAGGTGCTCACGGCTGCGGCGGCACTCGAAGAGGGCGTCGTCACGACGGAGGATGTGTTCGATTGCGAAATGGGGGAGATCTGGATCAAGCGCCGCCGGATCCGCGACCATCACCCGTACGGGTTGCTGTCGATGCCCGAGGTGCTGATGAAGTCGAGCAACGTCGGCATCATCAAGATCGGCTATCGGCTCGGCGACCGGAGGCTGCACAAGTACATCCGGCAGTTCGGGTTCGGGCAAGCCACGGGAATAGGGCTCCCCGGGGAGGTCCACGGCTTGGTCCGCCGGCTTTCCGACTGGAGCGGCTCGTCGCTTGCATCTCTGTCGATGGGCCAGGAAATCGGTGTTTCAGCGCTCCAAATGGCCCGCCTCTTCGGGGTAATCGCGAATGGAGGGACGCTCGTCGAACCCCGCATCGTGCGTGCCATCCGGGAACTTGGCGGATCTGAAGTCGAGCTGGATCAGGCATCCGGGCCTAGGGTTCTCAGTGCCGACACGGCCGCGACCATGCAAGCGATTCTGGAACGCGTCGTGGAGGCGGGGACGGGGCGGCTCGCGCAGATCCCGGGCTACCGCGTGGCCGGGAAGACGGGAACGGCGCAGATGATCAATCCCGTATCGCGTTCGTATGCCGACGGAGCCTACCTGGCTAGCTTTTGCGGTTTCGCCCCTGTCAACGATCCCGCTCTCGTTGGGGTGGCGATGCTCTACGATCCGCGCGGGCAGTTCTACTACGGCGGCAGAATCGCGGCGCCGTTGTTCTCCTCCGTCATGAAGAAGGCGCTTCGGCAGATGGATGTTGCACCGTCCTACGTTGCCCCTCAAGAACTTCGCCCTGTCCCGCCGGTGCCGGACTCGCTGCTCGCTGACTTTGTCGGCGGCCGCCCGGATGACGACAGCGAGAGCGACTTTCTTGCCCTCGCAGAGACCTCGAGGCCGGAATCCGTGGGCGCGAACTTCAGTTTGCCGCGAGCACTACAGCGCCCTGCAGCGCCGGAGTCCGAGCCGGTTGTTTCGGCAGATCAGGAAGTGAATCGACGGGTCGCGCCCGACATGAGAGGCCTGACTATGAGGGAGGCGTTTTCGCTCGCCGCCCGTCTCGGGATTGAGATCGAACCGACCGGGAGCGGCATGGCGCAGACGCAGTTCCCGGAACCTGACGAAGCGCTCTTGGAGGGCCAGGTCCTGCAATTGCATTTCGGGCTGTCGCGGATCGACCCGAGGGGAAGCGGTTCTTCCGCGGTTGGGGGCGGGGGATGAGGCTCGACGCGATGCTGGAGGGCTTCTCCTCGGAACGCGTCCCGCAGGTCCACGTCGCTGGCTTGCAATATGACTCGCGGAAGCTGCGCCCAGGCGAGGCATTCTTCGCTTTTCCAGGCGAGCGGGTAGACGGGCATTCATTCGTCCCTCAGGCATTGGAGTCGGGCGCGTCGGCAGTTGTGAGCGAAAGGGCCGCGCCAAGAGGCCTTCGGGACTGCTGGGCGCGGGTCAGTCACGGTCGCCGGGCCCTCGCGCACGCGAGCCTGCGCTTCTACGACCACCCGGACCGGGACCTAGCAGTAACCGCGGTCACCGGGACGAACGGCAAGACGACGACGGTCCACTTGATCGATTCCCTGCTGCGGTCGGTGGGCAGGACGACCGCATTGCTGGGAACGATCAAGCACCGTGTCGGAACACGGTCCGAGAAGGCCGTGAACACTACGCCGGAGTCGCTCGACATTGTCCGCCTGCTGGCCAGCCTGAGGCAGATCGGCGGAACCCACGCCACGATGGAAGCCTCCTCGCACGCCTTGGCCCTAGAACGGATCAGCGGGATGGGCTTCCATACCGCCGTGTTCACGAACCTGACGCCCGAGCATCTCGACTTTCACGGCGACATGGAACGGTACGCGGCCGCCAAGAGGCTGCTCTTCGAAGGAGCCGGAGCTCGGCCGCCGCGGTTTGCAGTGGTGAATGCCGATGATCCCACAGGCCGTAGCTTCCTGGGGGTCAGTAATTCCACGCCCGTCACCTACGGCTGCAGCTCCGATGCCGACGTGCAGGCCCGGGACGTAGTTTCAGATTTCCGCGGGCTGCGATTTGACGCAAAGACCCCGGCGGGCAGCATTCGCGTGGATACGTCGCTGGTCGGCGATTTCAACGTCGAGAATCTCCTAGCGGCGATCGCCGCCGCGCAGTGTCACGGGCTCGCTGTTGTCGAGATTGAACGCGGGCTGCGCTCCGTGCGGGCCGTCCCCGGCCGTTTCGAGAGGGTCGATCAAGGACAGCCATTCCTCGCGGTCGTGGACTACGCGCATACCGAGGACGCCCTGCGGCGGCTGATCGAATCGGCTAGGACAATCGTGAATCGAAACCGGCGGTCCGGACGAGTGCTCACGCTGTTCGGCTGCGGAGGCAACAGGGACCGATCCAAGCGAGCCCCGATGGGAAAAGTCGCAGGGCAGTTGAGCGACTTCGCCATGCTCACGTCCGACAACCCTCGAAACGAGGACCCGATACGGATCATTGACGACGTCCGCGCCGGGCTCCGCTTCGGCACAGCCTCGTGGGCCACCGAGCCCGACCGTGCCAAAGCGATTGGCGCCGTGCTGCGCGAGGCGCGAGCGGGTGACGTCGTGCTGATTGCCGGGAAGGGCCACGAGTCGACACAGACGCTGGCAAGCGGGACGGTCGAGTTCGACGACCGTGAGGTCACTCGGACGACACTTGGCGAGATGGGGTACGAGCGTCAGTGACACTTCGGCTCCGCCAGCTCCGCCAGTGGCTCGGCCTGCCCCAAGGCCGGCCCGGGCTGCTTGCGCACGGCTATTCGATCGACTCGCGCACTATCCAACCCGGCGACCTGTTCTTCGCGATCCGAGGACCCCGCAACGACGGCCACGCCTATGTCGGGGATGCCCTCCGGTTGGGCGCAGTGGCGGCGGTCGTAGAGACTTCCTTTCGGGGCGCGGACGAAGGCGATTTGTTGCGCGTAACCGAAACGGGGGAGGCGCTGAGAACAGTGGCGGCGCGAGCGAGAGGGACCTGGGGGCGCACCGTCGTCGCCATCACCGGCAGCGGCGGCAAGACCACCACCAAGGACGTGACTGCGGAACTGCTCGGCGCAACCCTATCCGTGGCGAAATCGGAGGGCAACCTGAATAACGAGTACGGACTGCCGCTGTCGCTGCTTAGGATTTCAGCGCAGTCTCGGGTGGCAGTGGTGGAGATCGGAATCAATCATGCAGGGGAGATGGGCTCCCTTGCGCGGGTCGCTGCGCCGGACATCGGGGTCGTCACCAATGTGGGGGCCGCGCACCTTGGAAACTTCGCTTCCGTCGACGAAATCGGACGCGAGAAGGGCAGGCTGATCGAGGCCCTCGGCGAGGGCGGCACGGCGGTCTTGAACGCGGACGACTCGCGAGTCGCCGGGTTCCGCAGTCTGCATTCCGGCCGTACCGTCACGTTTGGAATCGAGCGGCCGGCCGATGTCCGTGGGGAGGACGTTGACGAGCTCGGCGCCGAAGGGACGCGCTTTCGAATCGGGGAGCATCCAATGGCGACCGCGCTGCCCGGAAAGCACAACGTTTACAACATCCTGGCTGCGACGGCCGTGGCGCGATGCCTGGGGATCGGTCCGGAGCGTCTAAAGGAGGCAATCGCCAGTCTCCGGCCCGGCGCCATGCGCGGATTCGTCCGCAAGTCCGGCGGGGTCACCCTGATCGACGACTGCTACAACGCCAATCCTTCCGCCATGAAGGCGATGCTGGAAGTGCTGCGCCGCACCGAGGCCGCCCGCCGGATCGCGGTACTGGGGGAAATGCGGGAACTTGGGGAGCGCTCCCGGGAACTGCATCGAGAGGTCGGCGAGGCCGTGGCTTCGGCCGGGATTGACTATTTGGTTGCCGTCGGCGGCGACGCGGCCGAAATTGTCGAGTCGGCGGGTGTTCCGGCGGAGTTCCACGAGAACCCGGTCTCTGCGGCGGGATTCCTCACGAGATTTGTGCGGGCAGGCGACGCCGTCCTGATCAAGGCATCGCGCGGCGTCGGTCTAGAACGCGTGCGCGATCCCCTGCTCGAGGCGTTGGGCCGAAACGGGGCGGAGAGGATCGTGGTTTGAGAGATGCTCTACGAGTTCCTAATCGAATACCTGTTTCCCATGTTCAGCCCGATCCGGGTGTTCGGCTACATCACCGTCAGGACGGCGATGGCGAGCCTGACGGCGCTGGCGATCGGCCTCCTGCTGGGACCCTGGCTCATAGCCATGCTCCGGCGAGCCCAGGTGGGTCAGTACATCCGCGAGGAAGGGCCGGAATCGCACCAGAGCAAGGCTGGCACGCCAACGATGGGGGGCTTGCTGATTTGCCTGGCGACGATCGTGCCGACGCTGCTGTGGGCCGACTTGAACAACGCGTATGTCTGGATCTCATTGCTGGGAATGACCGGGTTCGGCTTGATCGGGCTGCTCGACGACTACAACAAGGTGTCGCGCAAGAGGAACCTCGGCATCACCTCCGGAACGAAGCTCGCCCTGCAATGCGCGATGACGGTTCTCATCGGGTCCTTGCTGATCTCGCTCAGCGGGAAGGGAGATTACTCGACAACTCTCTCGTTGCCGTTCTTCAAGGACATCCAGCCCGATCTCGTTTTCGGCTCGCTCGCGTCAAGTCCCGCCACCGTCCCGCTTGCGTACGGGCTCTTCCTGGTGTTTATCTTCTTTGTCTTGGTCGGTTCCAGCAACGCGGTCAATCTCACGGACGGACTGGACGGACTGGCAGCCGGACTGACCATCATCTGCGTTGGCGCTCTGACCGTCCTCGTCTACGTCGCAGGCCACAGCGAGCTCTCGTCCTATCTCGACGTCCCGGGCGTACCCTTGGCCGCCGAACTGACGGTCTTCTGCGGCTCGGTCGTGGGTGCCAGCCTGGCGTTCCTCTGGTACAACGCCCACCCGGCGCAGATGATTATGGGCGACGTGGGTGCGCTCAGCCTCGGCGGGGCGATCGGGACCGTTGCCCTGCTGGCGAAGCAGGAGGTCGTTCTGCTCTTCATCGGTGGGGTCTTCGTCGCCGAGACGCTGTCCGTCATCGCCCAAGTCGGCAGCTTCAAGCTCACGGGGAAGCGGATCTTCCGCATGGCACCGCTGCACCACCATTTCGAGCTGCTCGGCTGGCCCGAGTCGAAGGTGATCGTGCGCTTCTGGATCGCCGGGTTCGTCTGGGCTTTGCTCGCGATCAGCACGTTGAAACTGCGATGAATCTCAAAGGCAAGCGCGCGCTCGTCGTCGGTCTGGGCAAGTCCGGACTGGCGGCGGTACGCTTTCTGGCCTCCCGAGGCGCGATCGTCTCGGCTGCAGACAGTCGCCCTCGCGAGGACTTTGGAGCCGCAATCCAAGAACTAGCGGACCTACCGGCAACCCTTCACTTCGGAGGGCACCCCGAGAAAACCGTCCTGGCCCACGACATCGTCGTCCCCTCTCCAGGCGTGCCTTGGGAGCTGCCGAGTCTGGCGCGGGCCCGCGAGCTTGGCATTCCAGTGTGCGGCGAGCTGGAACTGGCCGCCGGCCTCCTCCGGGGCCACACCATCGGGGTGACAGGGACGAATGGCAAGACGACGACGGCCTCGCTGATCGACCACGTGCTGCGAGCATCGGGCGTGCCCGGCTCACTGGCGGGCAACATCGGGACCCCCGTGCTGGAAATCGTCGACGATTCCCGGCCCGGCGAGTGGCACGTGCTGGAGCTGTCGAGCTTCCAGCTCGAGGCCACCGAGTCGTTCCGCTGTCACGTCGCGACTGTGCTTAACGTGACACCGGATCACCTGGACCGGCACAGGACGTTCGAGCAGTATGCGACGGCGAAAGCGAGGATCTTTCGCAACCAGCGCCCCGGGGACTTCGCCGTTCTGAATGCCGACGATCCGGAATGCCGGGCCATGGAATCGCGCGTGCTCGGCTCGCTTGTGCGGTTTGGTGCAACCCGGCAGGCCCGCCTGGACGCGTACGTGGCAGATGGTCGCATAGTCTTCCGCGGGGCGGACATCAGCGGCTCCGATCTGCCAATCAAGGGCGCCCACAATCTCGAGAACGCCTTGGCCGCGGTCGCCGCGTGCTCGCTGGCGGGCCTGAGCCCGGCGGCCATCGGCCGCGCCTTGGGGTCGTTCCGCCCTGTTCCGCACCGGATGGAGTTCGTGGCCAAGGTGCGGGGCGTCGACTATTACAACGATTCCAAGGCCACCAACGTCGCAGCCGCCGTAAAGGCGTGCGGTTCGTTCTCATCGGGCCTCTGGCCAATCCTCGGTGGGCGCGACAAGGGTTCGGACTACACTCCGCTCGCGTCTGCTCTCAAGGCGCGGACGCGTGAGGCGCTGCTTGTCGGAGAGGCTGCTCCGTTGATCCGAAGCCAGCTCGACAGCACCGTCCCGACGGTGGACGCTGGCACGATCCGCGCGGCCTTGGACTACGCGCTGTCCCGCGCTCTACCCGGAGACACTGTGCTGCTGGCCCCAGCCTGCGCCAGTTTCGACCAGTATCCGAACTATATCGAGCGTGGACGCGAGTTTCGGCGGCTCGTGGAGAGCTTGGGGGCCTGAAGTGCCATTACTGCTTCGCTGCGACCGCGTTCTGATCTGGACCATTCTCTCCCTGTCGATGTTCGGACTGATGATGGTCTACAGCACGACAGCTGCCTCCGAGCAGTCCAGCACGCTGTACATCACCAAGCAACTCTGTGCCGCCGTGATCGGCTTCGGCGGGATGTACGCACTGATGTTCTTCGACTACCGGCATCTGCGGAACGAGAAGGTCGTGTTTGCCGTCCTCGCCATCTGTATCGGGCTTCTGGTGCTCGCCATGGCTCTGGGGACTGGCGCGAACACGAGACGCTTCCTCCGTGTGGGCCTGATGTCGCTGCAGCCGTCCGAATTGGCAAAGCCCGCAGCCATCCTGTTCCTGGCCTGGTACCTGGAGCGCAAGCGCGATTCCATGGACCGCTTCTCCACGCTGATCGTGCCGGGCATCGTGATCGGTACGTTGGCCGGCCTGATCCTCGTCGGCAAGGATTTCGGCACGACCGCCTGCCTGGCGATCCTGGCCGGCACGATGCTGTTCATCGCAGGCACCCCCCTCCGGTTCCTTGGTATTTGCATCCTTCCGGCGATCCCCCTGCTGTACGTGGTCGTCTGGCAGGTTCAGTACAGGCGGGACCGCATTTTCGCGTTCCTGAATCCGGACGCGGATCCTCTGGGAAGCGGGTTCCAGATCCTCCAATCCCAGATTGCGGTGGGATCGGGTGGTTGGGTCGGCCAGGGGTGGATGGCCGGGAAGCAGAAGATGTACTTCCTGCCCGAAGCCCATACCGACTTCATTTTCGCGATGGTCGGCGAGGAGCTGGGATTGCTCGGCTCGATGTTGCTCGTGATCGCTTTCGGCCTGTTCCTGTGGCGGGGCGTCCGCGCCGCCCTCGGCGCGCCCGACCTTCTGGGCGTCTACTTGGCGGGAGGCATCACCGCGATGGTTGTCACCCAGGCGATGTTGAACATCGGAGTCGTGCTCGGATTGCTTCCCACCAAGGGCATGCCTCTTCCATTCATCAGCTACGGGGGGTCGTCGCTGATGACCACACTGGCCTCTTCGGGAGTGCTTCTCAACGTCAGCAGGTTCGGACGATGACGGCGGAATCGGCAAGCTCGAAGTGCGTCCTGATCGCGGCCGGCGGCACCGGCGGCCACGTGATTCCTGGTGTCGAGGTAGCCAAGGAACTGCGCGACCGCGGCTGGGAGTGCGTTTTCGTCGGAACCGCGCGCGGCTTCGAGAACCGCCTCGTTCCCGAGGCGGGCTTCGCGTTGCGGCATGTTCCCATCGGCTCGCTGAAAAGAGTTTCCCTCCGGCGTCGCCTAGCCACTCTGCTATCCGCTCCCAAGGCCCTGGCCAGCGCCATCCGCCTGGTGCACCAGCGACGTCCAGCGGCCGCGCTGAGTCTCGGGGGCTACGCAGCGGGCCCGCTCGTCGCGGCATGCGCGCTGCTGGAGGTACCACTGGTCGTGCTGGAGCCCAACGCTCGGCCGGGCCTGGCAAACCGGCTCGCCGCTCCGGCCGCACGGCGCGCCCTGCTGGGACATCCCCGTGCGGCCTCGTTCTTCAGTGCCGCAACCTGCCGCGTGACGGGAATGCCCGTGCGCCGGGAGTTCTTCCGAGCGGTGCCGAGGTCGGCCGACTCGCCGTTCACGGTTTTGATCCTCGGCGGGAGCCAGGGGGCGGCACGCCTCAACCGCGCGGCACTGAACGCAGTTCGGCTCTGGCTACAGGCGGGCGACGAGATTCCCAAGCTGATGCACCAGACCGGAGACCGAGAGCACCTGGCCATTTCGGAGGCCTACCGCGAGCTGGACATCGATGCCGACACCGCTGCGTTCTTCGACGACATGCCGGAGCGCTTCGCGCGCGCGGACCTCGTGGTCTGCCGGGCGGGCGCATCGGTGATTGCGGAACTCTGCGCCGCCCGCAAGCCAGCGGTGCTGGTGCCGTTCCCTTATGCCGCGGACGACCATCAGCGTGCCAATGGCTCGGCGCTGGAATCCGCCGGCGGTGCGGTGCTTGTCGAGGACGCGGACTGGACAGGTGAGCGGATGGTGCGCGAGGTCGACCGGTTCCGTCGCGATCCGGGGTGCTTGGCCGCCATGTCGACCGCGCTGGCGCCGCTCGCTCCGACCGAGGCCGTTCAGAACGCTGCGACGGCGGTTGACGACGCCGCAAAGAGAGCAGGAGGAATTCTCTAGACATGCTGTTCAACAAGGAAGCGTTTCGCAAACGCAGGATTCATTTCATCGGTATCGGCGGTATCGGGATGAGCGGCATTGCCGAGATCCTGCTGAACCTCGGGTACACCGTGAGCGGTTCAGATCTCCGCGAATCGCCGATAACGAAGCGCCTGCGCGAGCATGGCGCGACCGTGCACTTCGGGCATGCCGCCGAGAACCTTGCCGATCCGGAAGCGGTGGTGACGAGCTCGGCGATTCCCGGCAACAACCCTGAGCTGCTCGAGGCCAGGCAGCGAAGGCTGCCCGTCATTTCGCGGGGTGAGCTCCTGGCGGAGTTGATGCGCGTCAAGTACGGCATCGCCGTCGCGGGAAGCCATGGCAAGACCTCTACAGCCTCGATTTGCGCGGCCGTGCTCGGGGCAGCGGGCAGAGATCCAACGGTTGTCATCGGAGGACGGGTTGCGGCAATGGGTTCCAATGCCCGGCTCGGCAACAGCGACTACCTGCTGGTCGAGGCCGACGAGTCGGACGGATCGTTCCTGGCGCTCGATCCGGTAGTCGGCGTGATCACGAACATCGACCGAGAGCACATGGACCACTACGGGTCGCTTTCCAGCTTGCTCAGGGCCTTCGAGGACTTTGCCAATAACCTGCCGTTCTACGGCGCGGCAATCGTTTGTGCCGACGACCCGCTTGCGAAGCGGGCGGCTGGCCGCATTCGGCGCCGCTGTCTCACCTACGGCCTGCGGGCCGTCTCCCCGGGTGCCGATCTGGTGGCGTACAGTGTCGAGCTCGACCGGGGCGCGACGTCCTTCCGCCTGGCTTTCCGCGGAGAAGACCTGGGTGAGTTCAGCCTGCACGGTGTCGGACTGCACACGGTCCGCAATGCCATGGCCGCAGTGCTTGTCGGACTGGAGCTCGAAATACCGACCGATCGAATCCGGGCAGGCCTGGCCGAGTTCCGCGGGGTGGATCGGAGGTTCCAGAAGCGGGGCGAGGAGAAGGGCGTGACGGTCATCGATGACTACGGCCACCATCCGACCGAGATCCGCACCACGCTTGCAGCCGCAGCCACTTGCGGCTTCCGCGCCGTGAACGTGATCTTCCAGCCGCACCGCTACAGCCGCACGAAGGACTTGGAGGACGAGTTCGCCAGTTGCTTCGAGGCTTGCGACCGGCTCTGGGTGATCGACATCTACTCGGCCGGCGAGGACCCGCTGCCCGGTGTCTGCAGCCCCAATCTCGTTGAGAGCGTGGTCCGCTCTGGGCACCCGTACGCGGACTACTGTCCTTCGATGCAGGACGCAGTCGAGCGGGCAATTGCAACAGTCGGACCCGGCGAGGCGCTCATCACGTTCGGCGCCGGCAATGTCTGGATGGCCGGGGAGGAATTCCTGGCGAAGCTGCACGACCCTTCCGACGGGGAGGCGCCGGGGGAGTCAGACCAGGTCTTTGAGGAGGCGAAGCAAGATTGATGGCGAGCAAGTCCAGCACGAAGAGAAGGGGCGACGACTCGTCGCCCTACCTGCGCGCCCCCAAGCCGCTCAGGGCCGCCCGCGGCTTGAAGTTCAGCCGCGAAGCCGCCCATCGGCTGCTGCTTCTCTCGATGCTCGCCGCGGCGGGTGGCTGCGCATGGTGGTTCGCCCATGAACACGTGCTACAGACCGTCCCGTTCCGAATCAGCTCCGACCGCGGCGTGTCCAGCGTCGAAGGGGTCGCGGTGATCACCGAAGAGGAGGTGGCTCTGGTCTTTGCGAAGGACCTCGGCCTCAGCTTGGTTTCCGTTGACATTGCCGCCCGGCTCGAGGAACTGGAGTCGATTCCATGGGTGCGGAGCGCGCGTGTCGCAAGAGTCTGGCCGAATTCGATCGCTGTCGCGATCAAGGAGCGCGATCCGGTGGCGTATCTCCGCGTGGACGGAACGAATGCCGTTCGCATGATCGACACCGAGGGAATGATCCTCGAACTTCGACGGGCCGCGGCCCGCGCGCTGCCCGTGCTGACCGGGATTTCCGGCGAAATGCCGCAATCGGAGCGGCGCAAGCGCGTCGGCCTGTTCGAGGAAGTTATGGAGGTCTTTCGCGAGAGAGGAGAGGGACTCGGCCAGGCTGTTTCCGAGATCGACGTCTCGGACGCCGGCAACGCTGTAGTGCTCGCCCGGCACCGCGAGCGCATGGTCCGCCTCCAAATGGGCGACCGGCACTTGAGACACCGTCTGGAGGTGTTTCTCAATCACATCGAAGCATGGAGAGCGGAGTTCGGCCCCCTGCAAGCAGTCGATCTGCGCTTCGAGAAACAGGTCACGGTGAAGCCGGTGAAGGTAAAGAAAGGGAAGGCATGACGGACAAGCAAAACACCTTCGTCGGTCTTGATATGAGCGGCACACAGACCCGGTGTCTCGTGGCGGCCAGCGACGGCACCAGGCTGCGGTATCTGAGCTGTGGGTCCATGCCCCCGGTCCGCTGGGATGACATTGACGAGCGGGACCCGCAGATGACGCCGGAATCGGTCCTCGAAGCGGTTTGCGAAGCCGAGAACGGCGGTGGCCTGACGATTCTTTCGGCTGTTGTCGGCGTCGGCGGAGCCCAGGTGCGCAGCAACCTCGTGCATTCGGCGGTCGCGCTCCCGCGCGGGCAGCGCGCGATTCGGATCGACGACGTGGCCAGCGTGGTCAGGAAGGCCGCCGGAGGAGTCATGAGCCCGAACTCGACGGTCCTCCAGCTCGTCCCCCTGGAGTTCGTCGCGGGGGGCCAGGGCGGACTGCAGAATCCAATCGGACAACGTGCCGATCACCTGGAAGCCTACGTCCGCGTGATCTCGACCCCGAGGGCCGAGCACGACGGCGTCAGGCGACTGGTCAACCAGACGAGCGTACGGGTCGAGGAAACCCTGCTTGCGGGGTTTGCTGCGGCTTATGGGACCCTTGTCGATTCCGAGCGTCTCCGGGGGGTTGCCCACCTCGAGATCGGAAAGACCTCAAGCAGCCTGACCGTATATTGCGGGGGCATCCTGCGTCTGGCGAGCGGCCTCCCGGTAGGGCGAGACGATCTCGTCAACGATGTCTCGCGTGCCTTCGCGACAGACCCCTCGATCGCATCGTCGCTCATCGCCGACTTCGGCAGCGCCGCCTACAACGGCGAATTCAGCGGGGCCTACGTGTTCGTCCCGGGCAAGGACCCGTCCTACCAGCAGGAGCACGGCCGGATGTGGCCTCGCGACATGCTGGACAAGATCATCGCGCTGCGCGTCGAGGAATGCATGACGCTGGCACTGGACGAGCTTCGTCACGAGGGTCTCGCAGGCGGTGCCGTGCGGTCGCTCGTGGTCACGGGCGATGTCGCGGAACTGCCAGGAGTCCGTGATATGGCGCAGAGTATTGTCGGGTTGCGAAGCCGGGTCGGGATACCGACCCGTCCCGACAGCCTCCCTGAGGCTCTTCGCAGCCCGGGCTGGGCTTGCGCGGCGGGGCTTGTGCTATACGCCCACCGCCTCGCTTTCCGACCCGAAGGGGATCACGAGGACCACCGGAATTACACAGCAATGCGACAGGAGGAAAAAGCAGCATGATCGAACCAACAACAACACCAGGAGGGGCGAGTGAGACTCGCGCCGACGACGGCCTCAAATTCACACTCGAGGAGGTTCCGAGCAGTTCCATTTCCATCAAGGCGATTGGAATCGGCGGCTGCGGCGGAAACATCGTGGATTGCATGATCGACAGTGGCTTGGGCTGCGTCGACTTTGTTTGTGTCAACACTGACGAGCAGGCGCTGGAGATCTGCCGGGCTCCGTACAAGCTCCGCATGGGGCAGCGGGTCACTCAGGGCTACGGCACGGGCTCGAATCCCGAAGTGGGCCGCGAAGCGGCCCTCGAGAACACCGAGGAACTGACAGAACTGCTGGGCGATGCGGATATGGTCTTTCTGGCTCTCGGCCTCGGGGGCGGAACCGGCACAGGTGCGGCCCCCGTGATCGCGTCCCTGGCGAAGCAGATGGGTGCCCTGACGATCGCCGCCGCCGTCAAACCGTTTTCGTTCGAAGGCAAGCGGCGGACCCAAACGGCGGATGCCGGCCTGGACATGCTACTCGAGCAGGTCGACACGGCCATCGTCGTTCCGAACGAGCGGCTGCTCGATCAGATCGAGACGGGCAGCGGGTTCTTCGACGGCTTTCGCGTCGCGAACCAGATTGCCACACAGACCCTGGAAGGGATTACCGACCTGATCACCAAGACGGGAATCATGAACAGCGACTTCGCCGATGTGAGGGCGGTATTCCAGGACGCGGGCATTGCCGTCGTAGGCTCGGCGCAGTGCGACGGCCGGGATGCGGCTGTCCAGGCGGCTCGCGAGGCGATTGGTAGCCCGGTGATGGAGCACGAGGGCCTGAGCCGCGCTGGCAAGGTTCTGGTCAACATCACAGGCTCCGGGCATTTCGGAATGCACGACGCGAGCGATGCACTCCAGCTGATCCAGCGCGAGGTCGCCGGGGACTCAGACCTGACCGTCGGCGTCGTTAGGGACGACTCCCTGGACGAGGAGGTCCGCGTGATGTTGATCGCGTCCGGTTTCGGTCGGGAAGCGCTCAGCCTTCCGTCGAAATACAAGGAGGAGCCCGCTGGCCCGCAATTCTCGCAGAGAGAGTCCGCCTGGCAGGCTCAGGGGGTCGCGGACTTGATGGGGCCCGACCATGGCGTGCCGCAAGCATCCGCAGCCCCGGACCTGCCGATGGCCGACGAGTTGGCTTCGCCCGACGGCCCGCAGGAGGGGCCTTCCTTGATGGAGGCGGCACAGGGCTCCCCGATCGAAGCGCAGCCGGACCGACGGTCCAATGGCTCGCCGCACGAGTTCATGCCGGCACCGAACATCCGCGTCGGCGAAGAGGCCGAGGAGGATCCGACGTTGCCGAAACCGTCGTTCTTCCGCCGGCGTTCGATCTTCGGCTAGGCCCTGCGTCCGGGTATCGCTCATCGGACCGGCTGGCCTCCCGCGGGAGGCCAGCCCCGGGTCGGCACCGCTGACGGCAGCCGCCGCGGCTCAGCGCCATGAGGGTGTTATAACGGGGACATGGACCGACGGAACTTTCTGGCCAGTTCTTCAGCGGCAGGGCTCGCAGCGGGTGCTGCGGCTGCCGCTGAACGCGAATCCGGGGAAAACCAGATCTTTGAGGTCCGCTGTTACAAGCTCCGCTATTCCAAGGCGAACCAGTTCGGCAGGCTGACCGACTTCCTGGAGTCGGAGCACCTGCCCATGACGCAGCGCACGGGGATCGTCCAGGGGTACTTCCGGGTCACACTGGGCGAGTTCACTCCCCGGGTGTACACGCTTACCGCTTACGACTCGCTTTCCGAAATGGACGAGAAAATGGCGGCAATGCGCGAGGACAAGGCCTGGAACAAGGCGGCGACCGAGTTCGGTCTGCACGACGAGGCCCCGTTCGACCGTGTTGAGAGCTGGCTGCTGCGCGCGTTCGACGGCATGAAGGCAATCGAGGTGCCGGAGGTTCCCGACAAGCTGCGGGTGTTCGATCTGAGGATCTACGAGCAGGAGACCTTCCGCGACACGCACGAGAAGATGCGGATGTTTAACGAGGAGGAGATCCAGATCTTCCGCGACTGCGGCATCCATCCCGTCTTCTTCGGCGAAACGATCGTGGGATCGCACATGCCCAGCCTCGTCTACATGTCGCATTACGCCGACATGGACGCGCGTTCGACCGCCTGGTCGACCTTCGGTAAGAGCGAGGGCTGGAACAGGATCAAGAACCGACCGGGCTGGAGCAACGCCGACATCGTTTCCACGGTTTCGAACATCCATCTGGCTGGCCTGCCGTTCTCGCCGATCCGGTAACGCCCGTACCGGCGCCACGCAAGCGCGCACGGCACTAGAATGTGCCTATGCGACGGCGCAACTTCCTCCGGATCGGCTCGGCGCTCCCGGGCTTGGCCGCTGCAGCGTGCTCGCGCCGGGATGCGAGGCCCAACGTCCTGTGGATCCTGGCCGAGGATTTCTCGCCGGATCTGGGCTGCTACGGGAACGGCCTCGTCAGGACTCCGAACTTGGATCGCCTGGCCTCGGAAGGGGTCCTGTACACGAACTGCATCTGCACCGCGCCAGTGTGCTCGGCGGCTCGCTCCGCCCTCATGACCGGAATGTTCCAAACGTCGATCGGCGCCCACAACCATCGAAGCCACCGCGAACGGCCATACGACCTTCCCAGGGAGATCCGGACAGTCACTGGCCTGTTCCGCGATGCGGGCTACCACACGTCGAACTGCCGGAGGCCTGCCCCCGGCCTGGAGGTCAGCGGGAAGACCGACTTCAACTACCGGGTAGAGGGGCCGTTCGATGGGGCGGACTGGAACGAACGTCCTGCGGGTTCCCCCTTCTACTCGCAGGTGAACTTCCCCGAGACGCACAGGAAGTTTCGTCGTTTCGAACCGGCACCTGTGGACCCGGCGGCCGTGCCGTTGCCGCCGTTCTATCCGGACCACCCCGTAATCCGTGAGGACGTTGCGCTGTATCTGGACACCGCCCAGCACCTGGATGTCAAGGTCGGGGCGGTCATCCAGCGCCTGAAGGACGAGGGGATTTACGACCGGACGATCATTTTCTTTTTCGGCGACCACGGCCAGGCGCTGCACCGGGGCAAGCAGTGGCTCTACGAGCAGGGCATCCGAATCCCGCTGATTGTGCGCGTGCCGGAAGCATATCGGCCGAACGGCTTCGAGCCCGGCAGCGTTGATCACCAGCTTCTGCAGCATATCGACATCACGGCCACATCTCTGGCCCTTGCGGGAATCGAGCCGTCCCGCTCCATGCAGGGCCGGGTTTTCGTGGGCCCGGATTCTGCTCCTGAGCCGGAATTTGCGTACTCCGCGCGTGACCGTTGCGACGAGACTGTGGACCGGATCCGTTGCGTAAGGGACAAGCGCTGGAAGCTCATTCGCAACTTCATGCCCGAGAAGCCGTACACGCAGAAGAATCACTACAAGGACACGAGCTACCCCGCGCTGCAGGTAATGCGCCAGCTCCACGCCGAAGGTCAGCTGACGGGGCCTGCGGCGCAATGGATGGCCTCGTGGAGGCCAGAGTTCGAGCTCTATGATCTGGAAGCGGACCCCCACGAGGTCTCGAACCTGGCAGGCGAGGAAGAGCATGCGCCGACTCTCGAGCGGCTTCGTGGTGCGCTCGAGACTTGGATCGAGGAATCGAACGATCAAGGACGCGTTCTCGAAGATCCACTCCCTGCCGAGTACGCCCTTCGCACGATGGTCGAGGGCTGGTACACCAATGCCGGCCGTCTGTCCAAGTCCGAGGGAGTACTCCGCTTGGATTGGAGGGACCACAGCAGACGCTCGCCGGAGGCCATCGTCCCGTGGGTCGCGCCCGGGGGACGTCTTCGCCTCCGTCTGGAATTGCGCAGCGAGAAGGACCAGCAGCTCGCCGTACGCTGGGGCACTCCGGTCCAGATGGGAGGCGCCGGCAGCGTAACCGTCGACCTGCCGGGAGGCGGATCCTGGCACCGCGCGGAAGCCGACATGAACTGCGTCGGCTGGCTTACCTGGTTCTCGGTCGCGTTCTCGAGGGATGCCGGCCTCGCGGAATGCCGTCGCGCTGTGCTGGAGCGGAGCGACCGCCCGGATCCCGTCCGCGAATGGTCCTTCAGCTGATCCCGCAGGCGCCAGCGGAATCGTTCAGCCTCGCTTGGTGATTACGGCCGAACCGCTCTTGTCGGGCATCGGCACGGCGATCTCCGCCTTGTCAGCAAGGAACTCGTCGGTTGCCTGCCGCGCGCCGTGCCATGCGTTGTAGTCGTGCACGACGATGAAGCCGCCCGGTCGCACGAGCGGATAGAAGACCTCCAGGCCCGAAAGCGTCGGCCGGTGCAGATCGGCGTCCAGGTGCACCAGTGCGAAGCTCTCCTCACGAATAGCTGGTTCGCAGCTCTCGGGAAACGTGCCTGAGTGGAACACGACGTTGCTGTTGCGAGGGGAGACATAGCGCCGTACCCCCCGGACAGACGTGTCGCCGAACTGGCCGCTCTCGACTTCCGCCCCCGTGACGGTTTTCTCCGTGTCCGTGTCGTGCTTGTCGAACCCGTCGAATGTATCGAAGAGGTGCAGGCGCCGGTGAGGCAAGTAGTGGTGCAGTAGTCTCGCAGTCTCTCCCTTGTAGACGCCGAGTTCTGCAAGCGAGCCGTCGACGCGCCGCACTTCGATGTCCCGCATCAACAGCACGAGCATGTCACGACGGACCGGGTCCGTGGCAGAGGACGGCTCGATGGTGCGGCTCATGCGGTCCTGGGGAGGGTAGAATCCACCCGTCTTCCTCGCAAAATCCGGATTGTGCCAAAGAGACCGCGGATGGATGTCCATCTGGCTCTGAAGTCGAAACGCCTGCCGCCGCAGCAGCGGACTGAAGCGACGAAGCACGGAGCCCGTCAGTCGCACCGCTACCCGCCTTCCCAGGCGCCGCTCCGTCCAGTCGCCTGACGCCGGACCGGATCTGCCAGGTCAGCCATCCGTTCGGATGGATGCCGAAGGCACGAGTCTGAGGTTGTGGTAGTCACCGGGACAGACCGCAGGCGGGACAGCCGCCGAAGTCAAGAAACGAGTATAGGCCCACTCATGATCCAGTGCAGAGACACCCGCTTGCCGCTTGCGGCCTTCGTCAATCCGTCCACGGGCCGCCGCGGATCGGAAGAGGGCCGCGCCGGGGCGCGGCCCATGATGGTCCATGCGTAGGCCGGACGCTTACCAGCCCAAGCGTAGGCCGAAACGGAAGGTTCGCTCGTCGATCCCTTCGCGTCCGGTGTTCCGGATTCGATTCAGGATCATGAAGGTACCCGAAGTGACGCTCCGGCTGTTCGGACGCTCGAAGTGCACGGTGTTGCTTACGTTGAGGGCTTCTACGCGAATCTGCAGGTCAAGCTTCTCGGAGATCCGGATCTTGCGGAACAGGCCCATGTCGAGCGACAGAAGCCCGGGGCCGCGCACGCTGTTCGGGCCGCACGTGCCGAAGCGCGGACCGTCCGGCTGAGCGAATCCGCTGGGATCGATCCAAAGCGAGTTGCTGCCTGCTCTGACATAGTTGGGTTCGGAAACGCAGTCGGCAATCTGGCTCGAACCGGCTGCATTCAAGTCGCTCGAATTGGCTGTAACGCTGAACGGTGTGCCCGTGTACGCGCTGAATAGTCCGTTCAGCTGCCAACCGCCGAGGACCTTGCCCAGAGCGCTGTCCGCGAGCATCCGCTTGCCCCTGCCGAATGGCAATACGTAGATCGCTGTCGCCTGGAAGTTGTGGCGAATGTCCTGGTTCAGGTCCGCGTAGGTGCGATGGTAGAAGCGCGGGATGCGGAAAAACGCCGGTCCGTCGCCCGAGTCCTCGTCCGTATAGCCGCGCCCGTGAGCCCACGTGTAGGCCAGGTTCATTTGGAATCCGTTCGCAAAGCTGCGTACCAGTTTGGTCTGCAGCGAGTCGTATTTCGCGGTACCAAGGCTTCCAAATAGCTGCGTGGTTGCGGTTCGACCGAACTTCTTGTTCAGCTGCCGGCCCGCATTCCCTTCGCCGATGTCGCCCCAGTTCTGGTCCAGTCCGGCCAGCTGGTTGACGGAGCGTGTCGCGACGTACCCTGCAGTGGCGATCCAGTCTCCGACCCGGCGTTCCAGCGAGACGTTCCAGGACTGGATGTAACCGCGGGTCAGGTTGTTGGCATCCATAGTCCGGACAACGGTGTTTAGTGGCAGGTCCAGGACACCGTCCCCAAGGCTCGGCTCGTTGATTACCTCCAGGCCCTTTCGGAGCGTGGTTGAATATCCGAAGCTGTGAGGCAGCCCTGGACCGTCCTTGGCCATGATCGGGTAGTTGGTGCGCAGTGGTCGCGCCCAGTTGAACGGGTCGACAGTGATTCCGTAGCCAACGCGTAGCACGCTGGAATCGTCGATGCGATAGGCCATGCCAAAGCGCGGGACCACATTGTGCTTCCCGATGTCGATGCCACAATCTCTCGGGATGCTCCCCGCGCCGCAAGCCCAGATCTTGTTGTTGTCGAAGTCGTAGCGTTCGAGACCGCGCGTAGCGCGCGTCGGGAACGGGTAGACCTCATATCGGACACCGTAGGACATGGTCAGCTTCGGCGTGATCTGCCAGCGGTCCCGAATGTAGAAGCTCAGCAGCCTCGTGCGAGTGAAGTACCCATTCTCATTGAACTGCCAGATCTTGCCCGCGTTCTGCGGCAGGCCAAGGAGCCAAGCAGCGTGGGCGTTGTAGTCATTGCCTTGTTCGCCGCCTCGGCGCTCCGTGGTGTTCTGCCGGAAGCGGAACTCGCCCGAAGCTGCGCCAGTGCCTCCCGAGAACTCCGGCTGGTTGTGATCGAGATCCTGCAGGTAGATGTCCGTCCCGAATCGGACGTTATGCGTGCCCTTTGTCCAGTTGGCATTGAACACGAACTGGTTCTGCGGGTCGGAGCGGTAGTACGGCTGAAAGCTGTTGGATATCCCGAGCCCTTCGAACCCGTCGATCCTCAGGCGAGGCCAGCCACCGTCAATGAAGCGATCGGATTGCAGCCCGGGAATTCCGAGCACGCTCCATCCCAGGTTTTCGTCCAGGCGCTGTTGCTCGACGTTCGTGTCGACCAAGGTGTAGCCGTAGTAGCCGTCCACGAGGAATGTCGGTGACACGACATGCGTGACGGAGATCGTTCCGGAATAGGTGTTGCCGAATCCCGTGCCCGGATTCGAATTGGTCGGATGCAGACGGTTGCCGCCAAACGGCCCCAAGGTCTGGGCGTTCGACATGCGGTAGTCCAGAAAGCTGAACCGGATGAATCCGAACGTGTTCTCGGTCAGGTTAAAGTTCGTCTTGGCATCGACCGTATCGCGGAAGAATGTGGTTGACCCATCGGCGACATGGTTCTGGCCGAGACCCAGTGCTCCCCCATTGCCGCCGAGGAAGTTGCCCACGTTGTTGGGGTTCGGAAAGGCCGGGTCGTGAATCATGTTTGCGACTCCGGCATCGATTCGGTCCCTCGGGACGATGTTGTTCGGGAAGGGCGTGCGATCTCTCGCGTAGCCAGAATCCGTCATGTCCTGGATGCCGGTCAGCGGGTCGTAGATCGGCGTTGGAGATCCGGACAGGTCACCGAAGCGCATCGCCTGGGTCGGCATGTCAATGAAGCGCTGGGCGAAGCGGGCCCCATAGGTGCCTTCGTAGCTGACGAAGTAGAACCACTTGTTCTTCTTGATCGGGCCTCCGATCGTCCCGCCGAACTGGTTGTTGATCAGCTTCGGCTGCGGAGAGGTGCGATTGCTGAAGTACGGGTAGGCCTTCAGGTGCTGGTCCATGTGGTACTCGAAGGCCGAGCCGTGAATCTGGTTCGTGCCGGACTTGATCTGCAGATTGATCGCGGCACCGCCAGCCAGGCCCTGCTCCGCGTCGAACGCGTTGGTGACAACGTTTACGGTCTCGATCGACTCCAGCGCCGGGTTGTATCCGGTCATGTGCGGAACCCAGATGTTTGTCGAGGACGCACCGTCGATACGCGTGTTGTTGTTCGAGCGGCTGGTGCCGTTAACCGAGAAGCGCACCGCTCGACTGGGGTTCGTCGGAACCGAGTGAGCGTTCTGAGGCGGAGAAAAGCCCGGCAGCGTGACGAACATCATCTGGTAGTTGCGCCCGATCGGGAGTGGAACGTTGCGAAGGGTGGTTTCCGTAACCTCCTGGCGCACCTCTGCCCGGTCGGTCTGGAGAGTGGCGGCTGTGGCTTCGACCGTAACCACCTCGGTGACTTGGCCGATCTCCAGCCGCGCGTCGACACGCGTGATGGTGTTCTGCGTGACCACGACACCGGTCGTCGTGGATGCTTGGAACCCATCCGAACGAATTGTCACAGAATAAGTCCCTGTATTTACAGTTGGAAAGCTGTAGTTGCCAGCTGCTCCCGTCGTTGTCTCGCGAACCTGCCCAGTGGCCTCGTTCGCGATGGTGACCTCGGCTCCGACGATCGCTGCATCGGTTGTATCGGTGACCAGGCCGTCGATGCCACCCTGGATTAGCTGCCCTAGGGCAGAAACCATAGAAAACACATATAAAATAGGTATTAATACCGAGAATTGGTACATCAACCTTCCTGCATGAGAGTGTGCTCTCACTTTCACCTCCGAAAGACCCCGTCAACTCGGCCCGGGCTCGGTACAGGCACGCGCCATAGTCGCGACCAACCAATGGTCCTTTCCCGGGCGGACCAAAGACTGAGTTAACGATAATACATTGATTGACAAATGCAAATTAAGCACCCGAAACCGGGTGCGCGGACTGGGCTAGCGGGCTCTCGGCTGGCGGTCCAGGGCTCGCATCGCCGCGTCGATCTGACCGATCAGCTCCGTTTGGGAGTATCGCTCGGCAAGGCTCCGTGCCTCACCGAACCGGTCCCGAGCCCTGTCCCGGTCCCCTGTAGTCAGGAGGGCACCGCCAAGAGAGAACAGATACATCGGAGTACGATCGGACTGCTCCTTCGCTGCCTGCCGAAATGCCTGAACCGCCTCCGGGGCCTGCCTGCGCCGGGCCAGGAGCATTCCGACCTTGTAGTGCGAAAGCGCGTGGTCAGGCCGGCTTGCCAGCGCCCGCCGGTAGCGGGCCATTGCCTCGTCGAACCGGCCCTCCTCCTCCAGCATTTGTCCGAAGTTGTGATTGGCCAAGGCATGGTCGGGGTTGAGTTCCAGGGCCTCCAGAAACGCCTGTCGGGCGATACGCGGCTTGCCCGCGCGGTAGGCCAGCACACCGAAGTTGTAATGCAGTTCGGCGGTCGCGGAATCGTGGGAAAGCGCCATGCGGTACTGTTCCTCGGCCTCCTCGGTTCGTCCGAGCGATCCGTAGAGAATCACGAGATTCGTGCGCGCCTGCCCGAGCCTCGGATCCTGCTCCAACGCTTGGATATGCAGCCGGATGGCCTGCTCAACCCGGCCCGCTTCCTTGGCTTCCACTCCCCGCGCCAGCAGTTCGGCCGCTGTCAGGTGCAGGGCGCGGACGGCCGTCACGAATGGGTCGTTGTCAAAGGGCAAGCCGCCCTCGTTTCGCTTGAAAAGATCGAGGTGCCGATTGGCGTCCGCCAGCATGCCTTCGTCGCGATACGCGCGTGCCAGAGCGTAGTGCGCGGCACCGAATTCAGGGGCCAGCTCCGTCGCCCGCAGGAGATGCTCGATGGCCTGCTTCGTACTATCTGCGGCCGCTTCCGATCGCCCTAGTCCGTATTGAATCCGGGCATCGTCAGGACCGTGTTCCGCGAGTTCGCGGTACATTGCGAGGCTTGCGGGCAGGTCGCCCGATGCGAACACGGTTTCTGCGAGTCGCCGACGGACTGGCAGGAAGTCGGCGTCAAGTTCGATGCATCGCCGGAACGAGGCCGCGGCCTGCTCATGCCGGCCGAGTGCTTCCAGCGAGATCCCCCGATAGTATTCCCACCTGAACTCGCCTGGCGCGAGAGCCGTGGCGTGCGTGAAGAAGCGCATGGCGAGCTGGTTTTGCTCGTAGGCTTGAAGGAGCATGCCAGCCTTGCCCGCAACCTGGGAATTGGCGGGATCGGACCGGAGCCTCGTAATCAGTGGGGCGAGCTGTTGAGCAAGGATCGAACCGAGTTCCTCCGTCTCCATTGACGGAAGCGGTTCGAGCACTGGAGCGGGGTTCGAGCAAGCGAGTAGAAGGCAGGCAAACACGACCGCGCGCGAGGACTCGGGGATGTACGCCATTCTAGGATTGGCCGATCGAGATGTTGACTACCTTGGTGGGGGGGCCTGTCCCTTCCCCGCTCGGTAGCGGCGGGTCGGGCCTCGAGCGGCCAATTCGTTGCGAGACATTCGCTTCCAGATGTCTAGGCAATGGGAGCCGCACCTTCAATATCGCACTCGCGCTGGCCGGCCGCTGCGGGGCCGACCGGCGGAGCGCAAGGCCGCTCGAATGCTGCCCGGCGGGCTGCGCCCGGCCGGCGCTTCGCCGCCAGCCGAGTGTTTGACCTGCAGCGGCCGGCCGCGTTACGATGAGATCGAGGGGGTTGGTGTATGCGGTGGGCATACGCTCCGACCATGCCAACGAGCACTTACGTTCCAAAAGCGTCCGATCTCACCCATGATTGGTATGTCTTGGATGCTGACGGGCAGCCCCTCGGACGGCTTGCGACACAGGCTGCCTCGCTCCTGCGGGGCAAGCACAAGCCGGACTTCACGCCGTTCCTGAAGACCGGCGATTTCGTCATCGTCGTCAACGCCGGCAAGGTCTCCCTCAGCGGAAAGAAGGAGACCAACAAGATCTACTACCGGCACTCGGGCTATCCGGGCGGGCTGAAGCAGGAGACGGCGCGGCAGGTTCGCGAGCGGCATCCCGAGCGCCTGGTCCAGCGCGCCGTGGCGGGAATGCTGCCGAAGAACAAGCTCGGCCGTCAGTTGCGGACCAGGCTCAAGGTCTATTCGGGTTCGGAACATCCTCATCAGGCGCAGCAGCCGAAGACGTGGCAGCTCTAGGCTTTAAGGAAGGGAATCATCTCGTTGACCACTCAGCAGCAGTATCTGGGCACCGGCAGGCGCAAGTCCGCCGTGGCTCGCGTCTTCCTGCGACCCGGATCGGGCAAGATCGAGATCAACAAGCAGGCGCCCGAGGACTACTTCCCGACCGAGTTGCTCAAGACGAAGGTCCGGCAGCCCTTGCTGGCGAGCGAGACGGACGGAAAGTTTGACGCCTTGGTGCTCGTCCACGGTGGCGGCAAGGCGGGTCAGGCCGACGCGGTGCGCCTGGGGATTGCCCGTGCTCTGCAGAACTACAATGCCGAGCTCCGGCCGCTGCTCAAGAAGGGTGGCTACCTGACCCGCGACCCGCGCAAGCACGAGCGCAAGAAGTACGGTAAGCCGGGGGCGAGGAAGAGGTTCCAGTACTCCAAGCGCTGAATGCCCTTTCCGGGGCATTGCGAATCGCGGCCGGTGACCAAATCCTGCTTGGAACGGTCCCGCCGTGCGGGGCGGCTTGCTGCAAGTCGCCGCCAACCTGCGCACAGCCAGGATCGGAGGTAACGTGTCGCAAATCACAATGAAGGAACTGCTCGAATCCGGCGTTCATTTCGGGCACCAGACCAGGCACTGGAATCCAAAGATGAAGGAATTCATCTTCGGCGAGCGCAACAACATCCACATCATCGACCTGCAGAAGACGCTGAAGAACTTCAAGGAAGCGCTTCAGTTCATTACCGAGCAGGCGAGCCTGGGCAAGACCATCCTGTTCGTAGGCACCAAGCGCCAGGCGCAGGAAGCCATCGAGGAGGAAGCCCAGCGGTGCGACATGTATTACGTCAATCACCGATGGCTCGGCGGCCTGCTGACCAACTGGGTGACCGTGCAGAAATCGCTTGACCGCTACAAGGAACTGCAGCGCCTCTCCGACGAGGAGGGCTACGAAGGGCGTAGCAAGAAGGAGATCTCGCGGTTGGAGCGCGAGCGCAAGGCACTGCATGCCAACATCGCGGGTATCAAGGACATGCCCGGTCTGCCCGACATGGTCTTCGTCATCGACACACGGAAGGAAGAGATCGCCGTCCATGAGGCGCGCAAGCTCAACATACCGGTCATCGCGGTGGTCGACACGAATTCGAATCCCGATGTGGTGGACTACGTGATCCCCGGCAATGATGACGCGTTGCGGTCGATCTGGCTCTACACCAAGAAGGTCTCGGAAGCGGTCCTGGAAGGCCGTGCAATGATACCGCCTCCCGAATCGGAACTGGAGGAGGGGGACGGTGAGGCCACGCTGGCCACGGCGGATGCTGCCGTCGAGACGGCCGAGGCGTGATCTTCCGGCGTCCAGGAGATTGGTCAGCCTACTAGGGGTTCTGAAAGGGAAGGTGTGTGATGGCCGCGATTAGTGCGAAGCAAGTGAAGGAACTGCGCGACAAGAGCGGTGCCGGCTTCATGGAATGCAAGAAGGCCCTCGTCGAAGCCGGCGGCGACATGGCTGCCGCCGAGATCGCGCTGCGAAAGCGAGGCGTCGCGATTGCGCAGAAGAAGAGCGGCCGGGCCGCGAACGAGGGCGTCATTGGCAGCTATATCCATGCCGGCGCGAAGCTCGGTGTCCTGGTGGAAGTCAATTGCGAGTCCGATTTCGTAGCTAGGACGGACCAGTTTCAGCGACTCGTCAAGGATGTCGCGATGCAGATTGCGGCCGCTGACCCGCAATACATCACCCGCAACCAGGTGCCAGCGGAAATTGTCGACAAAGAGCGCCAGATCCAGCGCGAGCGGGCCTTGCAGGAAGGCAAGCCGGAGCGGGTCGTCGACCGGATCGTGGATGGTCGGATGGGCAAGTTCTACGAAGAGATCGTTCTAGTAGACCAGCCATTTGTCAAGGATCCCTCGACCACGGTTGGCGGCATGATCCAGGACACGATTGCAAAGCTCGGCGAGAACATGACGGTGAGGCGCTTTCAGCGGTTCAAAGTTGGCGAAGATGGCTAGCCGTCCTGTCCGGACGGGATTCCGGATACCATAGGGCGAGTCAGCGCATGCCGAGGCCGGGTCGGATTCTGTTCAAGCTCTCGGGAGAGATGCTGGCAGGCGCCGGCTCCGGCGGCATCGATCCAGAAAGACTGGCGTGGCTGGCGGACGAGATCGACGGCGCGCGTGCCTGCGGTGCCCAGATAGCCGTGGTCGTAGGCGCTGGAAACTTCGTTCGCGGGGCCGCGCTCGCCCGGTCGGGCATCGATCGCGTCACGGCCGACTACATGGGAATGCTCGGCACGGTGATCAACGCGATGGCTCTCACCGCTGCGCTTGGAGCGAAAGGCATTCCGGCGCGGGCCATGAGCGCCATTCCCATGGAACCTGCGGTGGAAGCCTACACGCAGTCCGGCGCCGTCGCCCTGCTCGACGACGGCACTACGCTCGTCCTTGGCGCCGGCACGGGTAATCCGTTCTTTACGACGGATACGGCCGCCTCGCTGAGGGCGGTCGAGATCGGAGCGGATCTTCTCGCCAAGGGGACCAAAGTCAATGGAGTGTTCGACAAGGATCCGGCGGTCCATTCGGATGCGCAGGCGTATAGCAAGGTCTCTTACGATCGGGTTCTGGGCGAGCGGCTAGGGGTCATGGATGCGACAGCCGTAGCTATGTGCCGCGACAACCATCTCCCTGTGCTCGTGTTCGGCTTGAACGCTGAAGGGAGCTTGGCTCGAATCGCCCGGGGCGACCTGCCGGGCACTCTAATGACCTAGGCTATTTCCCTTGAAGGAGCGAATGGCATGACACACATTCATGGCGAGACTACCAAGGAGGTCAAGGCGGAAGCCAAGGAACGCATGGGCCGGTCGGTGAAGGATCTGGGCCGGGCGATGGCCTCCATTCGCACGGGCCGCGCGTCCATCGCCCTGCTCGATTCGATTGTCGTCGACTACTACGGCACGCCGACCCCGCTGAACCAGATGGCCACGCTGGCGACGCCGAATTCGATGACCTTGACAATCCAGCCTTGGGATGTTTCGCAAATGGCGGCAATCGAGAGGGCGATCCGGATGTCCGACCTCGGAATCAACCCGGCGAACGACGGGAAGATCATCCGCCTCGCAGTGCCGCCACTGACCCAAGAACGCCGGCGCGAACTGGTCAGGCAGCTTCACAAGATCGTAGAGCAGCATCGAGTTGCTGTTCGGAACATTCGTCGCGATGCGAACGACGCGGTGAAAAAGCTCGAAAAGGCCAAGTCGATCTCCGAGGATGAGAGCAAGCGCGGCCATGACGAGATTCAGAAAATCACGAATGCCTCCATCGAGGACATCAACAATGCCGGCGATCTGAAGGAAAAGGAGATCCTCGAGATCGGCTAGCGTCCCGGGCCCGAGACCGGAGCCTGCGAAGCGGTCGACCCCGGCAATGTCCATGGCCCTCCCCGTACCGAGAAAGTCAGCGATCCTGGCGCGGTTCCCGCGCGTGTATCCGATTCTGGACACCGGTCACTTGGAATCCTCCGGTCAATCGGCTCTCGCCGTTGCGGACGCCATCTCGGCAGCTGGGGTCGGGATCGCGCAATACCGCCACAAGGGCGACTTCACGCGCCGCAGGTACGAGGAGGCCACATCGGTTGGAGCCATCCTTAGGAAGAGCGGAACCTGTTTTATTGTCAACGATCGAGCCGACATCGCGATGGCGATCGGGGCTGACGGTGTCCATGTCGGGCAGGACGACCTGCCGGTCGACCTCGTGCGCCAGCTGGTTGGCGATGGAATGATTGTCGGGTATTCGACCCACAACGCGAGCCAGGTCGACGCGGCCGAGTGCCGGTGGGCCGACTACCTTGCCATCGGCCCGGTGTTCGGAACGGCTAGCAAGCGGAATCCGGACCCCACGGTTGGAATTGACGGAGTCAAGCTTGCACGGTCTTTGACCGACAAGACTCTCGTGGCAATTGGCGGCATCACCCTAGGCAATGCCGACGACACCTACGCCGCGGGCGCCGACAGCCTGTCGATGATCTCCTCGATCGGTCCGGAGAATCTCCGTGCGTGGGCAGCGCTCGGACCATAGGGCGGGGTCGGAAGTCCATCGTTCGATGTCCTGGCGGATCGCCGGGCAGTCCCTTTCGCTCTCCACGACGCCGGTGCAGGCGTCGTGTGGCGCCTCCTTGGCATCAGTGCCAGGCAGTAGAATGGGAAATCTGGCCTGGGAACGAGGCGTCTCGCCTCCGCGACCCTCATGAGTGGCGACGAAATCCGCGAGCAGTTCCTAAGCTTCTTCGAGCAAAAGGGGCACCGACGGGTTCCCAGTTCCTCGCTGGTTCCCGCCCGCGATCCGACATTGCTGTTCGCGAACGCGGGAATGAACCAGTTCAAGGATGTCTTCCTCGGAAACGAGGAGCGAAACTACCGGCGCGCAACCACGTCCCAGAAGTGCGTGCGGGCGGGGGGCAAGCACAACGACCTGGAAAACGTGGGACGCACTCGGAGGCACCACACGTTCTTCGAGATGCTGGGAAACTTCTCGTTCGGAGACTATTTCAAGGAAGACGCGATTCGGTATGCCTGGGAACTCGTGACGGTGGTCTACGGGCTGCCCAAGGACAGGCTCTACGTAACGGTTTTCGACGACGACGACGAAGCGGAACAGCTCTGGATGAGGGTTGCAGGAGTGCCGCTGCACCGGATTCATCGCTGCGGTGCCAAGGACAATTTCTGGCAGATGGGCGACACGGGGCCTTGCGGTCCGTGCTCGGAGATCTTCTACGATTACGGGCCGGACGGACTAGCGCCCGGCGAGCCGGATGATCCGTTCCCGGCAGACGTGTCCCGCTATGTCGAGATCTGGAACCTCGTGTTCATGGAATTCGACCGTGATGCGGACGGGAACTTACACCGTCTACCGAAGCCCTCCATAGACACCGGCATGGGACTGGAGCGCACCGCGGCCGTGCTCCAGGGGAAGCTGTCCAATTTTGACACGGACCTTTTCCTGCCGATAATCCACCGGGCCGGCGAAATTCTGGGCATCGAGTACGGCGCTCAATCTGGGACGGACACGGCCCTGCGGATCGCGGCAGACCATAGCCGGGCCGCCGCTTTTCTTGTCCACGACGACGTCGTTCCCGCGAACGAGGGTAGGGGCTATGTCCTCAGGAAGATCATTCGCCGAGCGCTGCGACACGCCCGGCTTGCGGGGTTCGAAGGTCTGTTTCTCAGTGAACTGACGGGATTCGTCGCCAGCTTGATGCAGCCCGCATATCCGGAACTGAGCGAGTCCGCAGAGCGGGTCGCCCGGATCGTTCGGGACGAAGAGCAGCGCTACGAACGGAGTTTCGTGATCGCGGAACGGGAGTTCGAGTCCGCTCTGACGAAAGTCGTGAACGGCACGATTCCTGGGAGCTCGGCCTTCCGGCTCTACGACACGTTCGGACTCTCCCTGGACGAGCAGCAGGAGATGGCCCGCGAGCGGGGGCTCGCCATCGATCTGAAGGGCTTCGAAGTGGAGATGGAAGGGCAGCGAGCCCGCGCTCGCGCCAGCTGGAAGGGAAACTTGACGGGCGCTACCGGCACTGCGCCTGCCTTGGTCGCGATCGCCAATCGAGGCGGATCGGAATTCGTCGGATACGAAAGCACTCGCGAAGACGACCTCAAGGTGATCGGCCTATTGACGGACGGCGAATCCGTGGATGTGGCCAAGGCGGGCTCCCGCGCCGAGATCGTACTGGATCGCACGCCGTTCTATGCGGAGGCGGGCGGCCAGGTGGGGGATCGTGGCGTCCTGGCGCTCGGCTCCGAATACGCCGCTCGTGTGGTCGATGTCCAGGCTCCGGTTCGCGGCACGAGCGTTCACCGAGCGGAAATCCTCCAGGACATCGCACTCGGAGACTGCCTAACGGGATCTGTCGACGCACTTCGACGCGACGCCGCCCGTCGGAATCACACCGCGACCCACCTCGTGCACGCGGCCCTGCGCCAGGTCCTTGGTAAGCATGTCAAGCAGGCCGGAAGCGTCGTGGATCCAGACCGCCTGCGATTCGACGTGACTCACTACGCGACCCTCGAGCCGGGAGAGATCGAGGAGATCGAGCACGTGGTCAACGAGCACATTCTGGACGACACCGAGGTCGTAACGGAGCTCAAGGATCTGGACGAGGCCATCCGAGACGGCGCAATGGCACTGTTCGGCGAGAAGTACTTGGACAGAGTGCGCGTTGTATCGATCGGCGAATTCAGTAAGGAACTCTGCGGTGGCACGCACGTTCGGCGCACTGGCGAGATCGGCGTGTTCAAGTTGGTTGGCGAATCCAGCAGCGCCGCGGGTGTTCGTCGGCTCGAAGCGGTGACAGGCTACGGTGCCTTCCGCCAATACAAGGATCTTTCGTTAGCAGCGCATCGCATGGCGGCGATGATGCGAGTGCAAGAGGGCAGGCTCGTTGAGTCCTTAGAAAAACTCCTTTCGGAAAGGAAGCGGCTCGACAGAGAGGTCAGCGATCTGAAGGCCAAGTTAGCCCGATCGGGCGTGGCCGAGCTGGCTGGCCGAGCCAGGGAAGTAGGCGGTATGCGTGTGCTAGCCGCCGAGGTGGACGATGTCGAACGCGACCAGCTGCGTCCGCTGGCCGACGCTCTTCGAAACAAGATCCGGTCGGGGCTCGTCGTGCTGGCGACTGTTCGGGACGGCAGGGTTACGCTGATTGCGGCGGCTACCAAGGACGTGGCGGGGAGCAGGGTGCACGCAGGAAATGTGGTCCGCGCAGTTGCCAAGCTGGTGGGAGGTGGAGGCGGAGGGCGTCCGGACATGGCCGAGGCAGGAGGCAAGAACGTTTCCGCCCTGCCGGAGGCCCTCAAAAGCGTGTACGACCTGGTCGGCCGCCAGTCCTCCGTTTGATCGCTTGTCGGGCCAGCTGTCCGGCGCGGTCAGTCAATCCCTCCGCCTGCGGATGCGTCGACCCAGAGGGTCGCGACGAGCCGTTGCTAGTCTGTGAGAATCCAATTGCGCACGAATCGCCTAGTCCAGACCGTCCTCACTTGACGGGAAGCGACGCGGCGAAGTTCTCGGCTCTCCGGACCCATTGGTGCAGACCCTGGTCAGGCATGATGCCTGCCGGTTCGACAAGCGCCCAGCCCTTCATGACTCGGCCGCTCACATCGAACGGATTGTTTAAGTGCCTGATTGTATCTTATCTGTTGTATCTTGTTGATTTATTGCGGTTAATTTGTCTAGTAGTACCCAGAACGGCATGACCGAGAGGATCTCCCGCATGGTGTGCAGCGACAGGCGGATTCCCGGCTCCTTGCGGATGATCGCCACCAAGGCATAGACTGAGACGGCGATCCAGATTTGCGACTTGACGGCGTTCTCGGACGTGCCGAAGAAGCGTTGGATCTGCAGATGACCCTTGACCCAGCGAAAGAAGAGTTCGACCTTCCAGCGACTCTTGTACAGAGCGCACACCGTGGTGGCGGGGAGATCGCTGCGGTTGTGACCCGCCCCCACTGATTGGTCCGGTCGTAATGTTAGGTTACTGCCGGTGCATCGGTCAATCTGGGCGGTCGGCGGAGCGGAGCGGAGGCGGGCGGCCAGATTGACGGGATGATCGCTTCCGGGGCCGGTGGTCGGTAGCCCAGACTGCCATGAGGCCGGACTGAGTTGTAGTGACGTCGCCAGGCTTCGATCAGGACCTGGGCCTCCCTCAGCGTGTAGAAGATCTCCCCATTGAGGAGCTCGTCGCGCAGCCGCGCATTGAAACTCTCGATGTAGCCGTTGGAAGGAGTCGTCAACTGCACCCGCCGCGGACGGTGCGAGCCGGATCATTCGTGTGACACATCCATTCCATCCGTTGCGTGGCTGCGCGTTCCGCTTGGTGTACAGGAAGTCCTGCTGGGGTCTGGACCGCGTGTTCTGCGAGGGGGAAGACGGCGGGATCAAGTCGTTTCCTACCTCTTGGACGGATTTCGCTGCCGAAGATGCGTTCGTGAAGGTGTCTGCGGGGCGGAGTGCGTTTCGGGTTGCTGATCTGCTCGAACTGGCGAAGTACGTGGACCGGGCGAAACCAACGGGTGTAAAGTGAATTACGCCGCATCTGTAAGCATGTTTCTGCCCATCGCGTTGCAGTGGCATCGCGGAGGAGGGGCCAAGCGGGACAGCGATAGGGGCGGTTTGTCGTGGAAATCCCGGGAGATAGGGGAATTCCGCTTCAGGAAGTCGCTTGACACCGCCAAGGATGTGCGCTTAAATATATTTACAGTCCGATCGGGAGTCCCCACCCCTCATGCCGCACAAGCCCAGCCCGCCCAAGACCGTCGCCCTGCGACGGCACAGCGCCCTCAACCCGCACCCCGAGAGGGTGCGCGACGAACTGTTCCACTCCCACCCGTTCTTCGATCCCCGCGATCTCGTCCAGGTCAAGTACGAAATGCTGCGACGCGTTCGCCAGGACGGCTTGTCCGTCAGCGAGAGTGCCGCACGATTCGGGCTGACGCGCCCGACCTGGTATCAGGCGCAACGGGCCTACGACGCCGGCGGGCTGCCGGCGCTGGTGCCTGCCAAGCCGGGCCCGCGACGGGCCCACAAGCTGGGCGCCGAGGTGGTCGCGGCGTTGCGCACGGCCAAGGCGGGCCGGCCCGAACTGCGTTCCCGGGAACTGGTGGAACTGGTCCGCGAGCGGTTCGGGCTGTCGGTGCACCGGCGCAGTGTCGAAAGGGCGCTGGCACGGGGAAAAAAATGACCGCCTGCCAGCCAGCGGATCCGGCTGGTCCGCAGGAGCCTCGCTGCACCGACGGCTACGAGCGACTGCGATTGCAGGCGGTCCGGCCCGCTGGGGGAGCGGATCGCTGCGGGCTCGCGATGCTGATGCGGCAAGGTGTCGCGGCCTGGCTGCGCAACCTCGCCGAACTGTGCCCAGCTCCGGCCACCGCGCAGTCCGCAACCGCGCCGGTTGCGCAGGAGGCGGAAATGATCGACATCCTGCTGGCGATCGCCAGCCACCACCTCAAGGAGAGCCCGCCATGTACGACACCGATCGCAAGGTGACCGCGGACCACTTGCGCCGGGGAGCCTATCTCTACGTGCGCCAGTCGACGCTGCGCCAAGTGTTCGAGAACACCGAAAGCACGGCCCGGCAGTACGCGTTGCGCGACCGCGCGGTCGCGCTCGGCTGGCGCACCGAATGCGTCATCGTGATCGACCGCGACCTGGGCCTGTCGGGGGCCACCGCCGACCGCGAGGGGTTCCAGCACCTGGTCACCGAGGTCAGTCTGGGGCGGGCCGGGATCGTGCTCGGATTGGAAGTCTCGCGGTTGGCGCGCAATTCCTCCGACTGGCACCGGCTCCTGGAGATCTGCGCCTTGAGCGACACGCTGATCCTCGACGAGGACGGCGTCTACAATCCGGCCGCGTTCAACGATCGGCTCCTGCTCGGACTTAAAGGGACCATGTCAGAAGCGGAACTGCATGTGCTGAAGGCTCGCCTGCAGGGCGGGATCCGGAACAAGGCCCGGCGTGGCGAACTGAAGATGCCCCTGCCAGTGGGGCTGGTCTACGACCCGCTCGAGCGGGTGGTGCTGGACCCGGACTCCCAGGTGCAGGACAGCTTGCGCATCCTTTTCGACACCTTTGCGCGCACCGGCTCCGCCAGGGCCACCCTGCGCTACTTTCGAGAGAACCAGCTGCAGTTTCCGCAGCGACCGCGTAGCGGTCCGGGCAAGGGCGAGCTGCACTGGCGGTCGCTGGGTCACTGGCGGGTCCTGCAGGTCCTGCACAATCCCCGCTATGCCGGTGCCTTCGCCTACGGTCGCAGCCGGCAGCGCCGCCTGCCGGACGGCCGCGTCCGGTTCGTCCGGCTGCCGCGCCCGGAGTGGATCGCGCTGCATCCTGACAAGCATGCCGGCTACATCTCCTGGGAACAGTTCGAGGCCAACCAGCAACAGCTGGCAGAGTCGGCCCAGGCGCACGGCCAGGAACGGCGCAAGAGCCCGCCGCGGGAAGGGCCGGCCTTGCTGCAGGGCCTCGCGGTGTGCGGCCTGTGCGGCCGCCGCATGACGGTTCGCTACCACGTGCGTCGCGATCAGCTCGTTCCGGACTACGTGTGCCAGAGCGAGGGGATTGCCAAGGCCCAGCCGATCTGCCAGCGCATTCCCGGCGCCGGGATTGACCGGGCCGTCGGCACCTTGCTGGTGGAGCGCATGACACCGGTCACGCTGGAACTCGCGCTGCGCGTGCAGGCGGAATTGGAACAGCGCGCCGGGGAGGCTGACGCCTGGCGTGCCCAGCAAGTGCAGAGAGCCCGCGAGGAAGCCGATCTGGCGCGGCGCCGCTACCGGCAGGTGGACCCGGCCAATCGGCTCGTCGCCGACGTGCTGGAGGCGGAATGGAATGCCAGCCTGCGAGCGCTCGAAGACGCGCAACGCGAATACGAACGCAAGCGAGCCGAAGACCGCCGCCAGTTGGATGCGGGCCAGCGCGAGCAGATCCTGGCGCTGGCAACCGATTTCCCGCGCCTGTGGAACGACCCCGCCACCCCGCACCGCGAGCGCAAGCGGATGGCGCGGCTGCTGCTCGAGGACGTGACGATGAGCAGGGGCCAGGAGATCGCCCTGGGCATCCGGTTGCGAGGCGGGGCCACCCAGCAGCTGGCCGTGCCGCTCGAGCCGCGCTCCTGCGAACGCTATCGCACTCCGGACGAGATCATCGCCGAAATCGACACTCTGCTCGACAGCCATACCGATGGCGAGGTCGCCGCCATCCTCAACCAGCGCGGCCGCCAGCCGCGCAAAGGCGGTACGTTCAGCGCCACACGCGTGCAGCGCGTCCGGCGGAGCTACGATCTCAAGTCCCGCTACGAGCGGCTGCGTGGCCGCGGCCTGCTGGACCTCAACGAGATGGCGCAACGGCTCGGGGTCAGTCCGGGAACCGTCAAGAAGTGGCGCGCACGTGGCCGGCTGGTAGCGCATGTCAGCAACGACAAAGGCGAATGCCTGTACGAATGGCTGGACGACTACCCCAAACCGTACACGCGGCACGCCAAGGCCGCCACAGGCTGCCCGCCACCCGCAGATGCGGCGAATCGTTCGAAAGAGGTGCAGTATGCAGTATGATCCTTCTCCCACGGCGAACCCGGTTCGATGAAGGCCGTGCGGGCCCCGACCGCGGCGATCCATCGCCGCACGGTCACGGCAACGAACTCCGGGCCGTTGTCCGAACGGATGTAGGCCGGGATGCCGCGTAGCAGGAACAGGTCGGTCAGGACCTCGCTGACATCGGTCGAGGAGAGTCGCCGCCGCACCCGGATCGCCAGGCTCTCGCGGGTGAACTCGTCCAGCACATTCAGCGTGCGAAAGGCTCGGCCATCGTACGTCCGGTGATGGACGAAGTCATACGACCAGACGTGGTCGGCCCCCGCAGCGCGCAGCCGGACACAGGAGCCGTCGTTGAGCCACAGACGGGCCCGCTTCGGTTGACGGGCCGGCACCGTCAGCCCCTCGCGCCGCCACAGACGCTCGACCCGCTTGGCGTGGACCTCCCAGCCCGCCTCGCGCAACAGGGCTGCAATCCGCCGGTAGCCGTAACGGCCGTACCGACAGGCCAGTTCGGTCATCTCCGCCACCAGGCGGCCCTCGTCCTCACGGCCGCGAGGGATGTGGCGCTGAGTGGAGCGGTGCTGGCCCAGCACCCGACAGGCGCGCCGCTCGGAAATCCCCAGCCGGCTGCGGGCATGCTCGATGCACTGGCGCCGCCGGGAGGGGCTCAGAAGTCTCCCCGGGCCGCCTCCGCCAGGATCTGCTTGTCCAGCGTCAGATCGGCCACCGCGCGCCGCAGCCGCTCGTTCTTCTTCTCGAGCTGCTTGAGCCGGCTGAGCTGATCACCGCTCATCCCACCGTATTCCTTGCGCCAGCGGTAGAACGTGACCTCGCTGATCCCGAGTTGCCGGATCGCTTCCGCCATCGCCATGCCTTGGCCGTGCAGAACCTCCGCCTGCCGCAGCTTGCCGACGATCTCCTCGGGCTTGTATCGCTTCCTCGCCATTGATGGTCCTCCTTGACTTCACCATGGACCAATTCAAGGGGGGAGGATCACGACGATTGCAAGAGCTGCCCCTGGGGTACAGGTGCGGAACCTCAGACGGCCATTGGCCGCAATTCCGCAGGCGCTGGCCGTTCCTTACCGGCCTGAAGCGGGGGCGGCATTGAGGGGCCGGAGGGTTCGCTGCGCTGACACAACGGATGCAAGCGGTACCGTATGCCACTGCCAGACGGACGATCCCGGTTAGAGCTATACTGACGCTCGAAATCCGGGTGTCCTCCGCACGACTGGCCGTCGGGTTGGTCAAAGGGAGGGGGCGCGAAGCGGCGGGGCGGGCGATCCAGTCCGCTTCGCGGACTCTCGCAGTTCATATAGGCGATTTGCAATGGGCAGGCCGATCACTCTGTTCACAGGCCAATGGGCTGACATGCCTCTGGCCGAGCTCGCCGAGAAGGCGGCGGCATGGGGATACGACGGTCTTGAGCTGGCCACGTGGGGAGACCACCTGGATGTCTTTCGCGCTTCGGAAAGCGTCCGCTATTGCCGTCGGCAGAAGTCCATCCTCGAGCGGAACGGGCTGCGGCTGTTCGCCATCTCGAACGCTCTGGCTGGCCAGCTGACTTGCGACTTGAACAATGACGCGCGCTCGGACGCCTTTGCACCGAAGGAAGTGCGGGGCGACCCCGAAGGCAAGCGGCGCTGGGCGGTCGAGGCGGTGAAGCGCTCCGCGGCGGCCGCCGCGAACCTAGGCGCGCCCGTTGTGACCGGCCTGACCGGTTCGTCAATCTGGCACCTGCTCTATCGCTTCCCCCCGGTCGACGAAGAGACGATCGAGGGGGGCTACCGCTACTTCGCCGACGTCTGGAGGCCGATTTTGGATGTCTTCCTTGACCACGGAGTCGCCTTCGCGAACGAATGTCACCCGACGAGCTTCGCCTACGACCGGCTCACGGCACAGAAGACGCTTGAGGCGGTAGGCTTTCACCCCGCGCTGGGTTTCAACTTCGACCCAAGTCACCTGTACTGGCAGGGCCTGGATCTGGCGCGGTTTATCAAGGAACTGGGTTCGCGGGTCTTTCACACGCACATGAAGGACGCTGCCCGCACTCTCGACGGCCGCACGGGCATCCTTTGCTCACACCTTAATTTCGGCGATCCGCGCCGTGGCTGGGACTTCCGATCCATAGGCCGTGGCCAGGTGGATTTCGCGACGATCCTGAGCGCGCTGAATATGATCGACTATCGTGGTCCGCTGTCCGTGGAGTGGGAGGACAGCGGCTTGGAGCGTGAACAAGGTGCGAGCGAGTCGGTTGTCTGGCTGAGAGACTTGGAGGAGGGCTGTGCGAGAGAGGCTTCGGGCGCGGTAAGCGTTTCTGGCTGGCGGCCCGGCTGCGGCGCTCAAGAATCCCCGAGCTGATCCCTGCTCGGATCTCACCTCTTGCTCGCGCGCCCGTGACCGCACGCTGTTTGGCCGATGAACGATCAGTGGGGGAAACTCGGGAGTCCATGCGAGGCCGAGCGAATTGGTCGAAGCCGGGCGGGGACCGGGATCGACCAAGCTAGCGCATGTTCCACAGGCACGGATGAGTGATTGCAGACGACGAAATGCCAGCCTCAACCGGGGCGAGGGAGGGGTCTAGGTAACAACGCCAGTTCGCCACCCTGTAAACACAATCACTTACGGGCAGCCATGTCGAACATGGGCTAGCTGCGCGTCAGGGTATCGCCTTGACCGGCGTCGCGTACATCAGCAGGTATGCCTCGGGCCCCAGCCCGGACGAGGGACTCCCGTCCCCGATCCACATCAACGCCAGCACTGGGATGAGCAGGCCAGCACCGCTGGCCGATCTTGCTTCAATCGAAAGCAATTGCGGTCCGCTTCCCCGCTTCCTTCGAACCCGACGGTGATGGATTCCCAGTCTCCGTCAGCGGAGTGCGAGGTTGGCTTCGGGCACTGCCGCCGGAGAGGATTCACGATGCCCGTCAACCCTCATCCATTCAGATCGATCGTCGAGATATTGGCCGACGACAATGTATGGTTCGCTCCCGAGGTGTCTACCGGATCTGGCTGACCGGACTGTGGTCTGCGCCAATATATCCGACCTCTGAGTGAGACCCGAAGGTCCCGGGCCATGATGGGGTCCGCGCGTCCCGGTCCTCATAATTAGACCGACCTGAAATGGCCATTGTCGCCGACAGGTTTCCGAGACGCCGGTTCGACCGATTGTCCATCAATCCAGAACTGGCAGACGAGATGCAACTCCCTTCTCCTTTTTTCAATAACGGGCGTACCGTTCTCAGGCCGCTTGTGCGGCCTGCGGCTGCGCCCCGAACCGCTGCCCGCTGCGCAGGATCGCCCAGGCGATTCGCGCCAAGCGGGCCGCCAGTGCGACGATCACGGTCCGGCGGTCCTTTTCGGCTAGCATCCGCCGCAGCCATGTCTCCAGGCGGTCGCTGCGCTTTGATAGCGTCTCCAAGCCCGACCGGGCGCAATGCACCAGCAGCGTGCGGATGTACCGGCTGCCGCGCTTGCTGATGCGGTCCAATCGCTGCTTCCCTCCCGTCGAACTCTCCCGCGGCGTCAGCCCGAGCCAAGCCGCCACATCGCGGCCACTCTCGAAAGCCTGCCCGTCGCCAATCGACGCCACGATTGCCGTCGCTGTCTGTGCCCCGATGCCCGGGATCTCGCGCAACCTCCCGCAAGCCTCGTTCGACTTCGCTTCCGCGACCAGCTGGCGGTTGACCTCGTCGATCCTGCCCTCCAGCCCCTCCCACTCGGCGAGCATCTCCGCCAGCAGGGCTCGCATCTCGTCGGGCAGTGCGTTGTCAGCGTCCTCGAGAATGTCCGGCAATCGGTCCGCGAGCTTGAGCCTGCCCTGCGGTACCGCGATGCCGCGTTCCAGCAGGAAGGCACGTGCCTGGTTGATTAGCTGCGTTCTGTTGCCCACCAACCGGGAGCGGTAACGATGCAGCGATTGCATCGACAGCTGTGCCTCGCACTTGACAGCCACGAAGCGCATGGTCGGGCGCAGGCAGGCCTCGGCGCACGCCTCAGCATCCTTGGTGTTGGGAAGGGCTCGGAGACGCTCGTGGAACTGCAGGGCAAGCGGTTCGCAGTGCGGACGCAGGCGCAGGGAGCGGTCCCGCAAATCGTGCGCTGCGTGGGCTCGAGCTTGCCGCCGGCGGTCCGGAGGGAAGACGGCGGTTCGGCACGTGCGCCGACCGCAGGACCCCAGCAGCCAGCGAGCCAGGAAAATTGACGCATTCCTCGCCGCAATCGATGCCCAACTCGGTCCCTGTAGTGCCACGTCCTTTTTTTCTTGGGGCTAAGTTGTTGAATCTAATAGATCACGAAAATCAAACTGTCGAAGATGAGTCAGAGTTCATCGACGGCATCGGCGAAGGTCGGCTCGAGAACGGTTCCATAGCGCTCCAACTCCATGACGATCAGACGATCGTCCAGTTCAAGGACATCCTGCTGAAGCAATTGAGGTGATTGCTTGAGGAGACCGCAACTCAAGCGGTCACCCGGCTTGCACGCCTGGGCGAGGTCCGCGGCGGCCGATGCCGGCCGGATGCGCTTGGTGTTGTTGAGGCCTTGCGTATCTCCGTGGAGTCGTCAGCCGGGATCCATGGCGACCTGCTGTCAGGAGCGTCCCGGCGGCAGGATTATCGGCCCAGGTTCTCGTACCACTTGATGTTCTTGGTGGCGCCCCCGACTTGAACGATGTCGAGCAGTCCGTCGCTATTGATATCGGCTACCGCGCAGCCCGAGGCCGACATGCCGAGATGGTCGAGGTCCTGGTGGTGCCATTCGGTCCCGCTCTCGTCTTGGGAATAGAAGATGTGGGACCCAGCAATTTCTCCCCGCGCACGGTCACCGGCGACGATGTCGTCGCGCCCGTCACCGTTGAAATCGCCCACGCAGATTTCATGGCCCTCAATGAGCTGGTCATAGATGATCCGGCGCTGCCAGGCACCTGTGGCATCTTCCGTATAGACGACGACCTCGTTTCCGTGCCATGGCTCGACAGAGGTGATGAATCGCCGTTCTCCGAGATTTCCGACTGCTACGTCGCTTGCGCCCGCGGTCTTCGGCTCCTCCTTGTGGCCTCTCGAAAGGCGGGTGTTGTTCCACCGGACTTCGTTCCCCTCGCCGACAGGATCGTGGAGCGTGATCCCGTCGAATCCGGCGGTCAGCAATTCCTCCCGCCTGTCCTTGTCCCACTGAACGACTCGGACACGATGCAGAACTCCTTGGAGCTGGTCGTCAATGAGCAGCCGCTCCCACTTCCCCTCCAGGTTCTTCGGCACGCGGTAGTAGACCAGAGGCACGTTGTCCTCGTATTTGGGAGCCAGCGCGTTGGCACCGATCAGCGGTCCGTTGACCAGCTCTTTCGTACCGTCGCCGTCCACGTCGGCCCACGCGACGTGGTGGGAAGTGGTGAGTTCATCGACGAATATGGATTTCCAGGGCTTCCGCGGATCCCCTTGATGTTGCAGGAGCCAGACCAGTCCCCGACTCTTTGCGGCAACCATGCTGAATTCGTTCTCGATCGAAATCTCAGGGATGCCGTCGCCGTCAATATCGTGGGCGGCCATATTCACCAGCCCGTTGATATCTTTGACCAACACGTGCCTGGCCCAGGTGGGATTCTCGTACCAAGGCAGTTCCTTGACCCGTGAGGTCAGGCCGAGGATGTCGGGACGGCCATCCCTGTTCATGTCGGTCACCATGACGGCGTAGCCGCCGGGGATGTCTGCTTCGATGAGATGCGTACGGAACTGGACCGGCTCGGAGGAATAGGCAGTGGTGCAAAGCACTGCGCCGCCGACAAGAAGAGCTTGGGGGAGTCGCACGCAGGAATGGTAGCACCGCAGTCCCTTTCGCTCCCCTGCGAAAGCTGCCGCTACGATCTCTTGGGCCGGCTGGGGCGCATCTCGACTCGACTCGCAAGATTGCGTTCCGGGGTCCTGATCAGGTGAACCGCCATCGAGGCGATTGCCGCCGGGTCCAGTTTCCAATTCGCATCCATTGATCCGGACCTGAATTCGGTCTGGACGCTCCCCGGCATAATCGTGCTGACCCGGATATTTGCGTAGCGCACGTCCATCATCATGGCCTCGCTGAATCCCGCCAGTCCGAATTTCGACGCATTGTACGCGGTCCCGGTTGCGAAGGGATGCTTGCCGGCCAGACTCCCGATATTTAGGATGAATCCCCCTCCTTGCCGCTTCATCCGCTGTACCGCCAAGCGAGAGAAGTAAAAGGGCCCGCTCAAATTCGTGCCGATGACTTCATTCCATTCCTCCGGAGTCAGTTGGTCCACGGGCGCAAAGTGCCCCACGCCGGCATTGTTTACCAAGATGTCCGCGGCCCCGAGTTCCCGGTCAACGAACGAAAAGAAGCTCTCTGCCTGCTCCTGCCTGGCGACGTCGCAGGTGCGCCCGACAGCCCGCCCGCTGGCGTTCAGTTCCTTAAGGGCCGACGAGAGCGCAGACTCGTTCCGTCCGCATATGGCTACGCTGACCCCCTCGGCTGCCAGGGCCTTGGCGATAGCCAGTCCAATCCCGCGTGTACCGCCAGTAACGATGGCGATTTGCCCGCGCAAGTCGATCATGATCAGTTGGCCTCGATCAGAGTCTCCCACCTCGCCCGTAACCGAAGCCATGGAGAGCCTGTCGCATTCGATAAAATAGCACTGGATCTAGGGTGTCGATACACCCCGCCCTAGGAGGATTTCCACCTGTCTCTTCAAAACGAGATTGAATCCATCTGTCAAGACTACGCCGGTCGAATGGGTGCTGAGCTGAGTCGCGTCGCACAAGCCAGCCTGGACCGGGCGAAAGAAGCTGCCGCCACCGAGACCGACGAGCTTGTCGAATCGATCGGCGCAGCCATCCGGAAGATTCGCAGCGCAGACGATGCGTCAGGTGTCCTTTCGGAAGTAGTGGAATCGGCGCCCTCGTTCTGCCGCACCGCGATACTTCTGCTCCATAGCGGCGGCAATGTGATGGGCTTCCGCTCCGCGGGCGAGGGCGATCACCCGGACCAGTCTGAACTGGCTCGGCTTTCGTTCAAGCTCTCCGCTGCGCCCGCCATTGCGCATGCGGTGGGTTCCTGTGACACCTTCGTAACGAAGGCTACCCAGGACAACATCTCGCAGAAGCTCTGGAAGCAATTCGCCTTTGAGCCGGACGAGGAACTGCGGGTGCACCCGCTGGTGCTGAGAAACACGGTGCTTGCCTTGCTGCTGGTAAGAGGGCTTTCCGTGCAACCGACAGTGATCGAAACCCTGGTCTTGACTGCCGAGGCCTGGATCGAGGCCTTGGGATCGCGACAGGAGCAGGGACGCACGTGGTGATCGGGACGAGGCACGGAGCGCCGGGAGCAATCAATGGGATCGCAGGGCCAGCGACGGCCCGGCGGGGAGGCAAGCCGGGGATTTGGGCAATCGCGTCCTGCTTGCTAGCGGCCAACGTCGCTATTGCCGTCGAGGTTCCAGCCGAGCTGAGCGAACTGAGCCGCAAGCTCGCCAGGAGCCGGACAGAGGCGAACTACCGAGCGCTGGCGCAGTATGCCGGAGCGGCTTCCGGCATCGAACGAGACTTGGCGCACTTCGCGACGGGTCTGGCCAGGTACGATGCCAAGCAATACCCTGCGGCTGAGAGGTCGTTCGGCCAAATCCGTGACGGCAGCGGCTGGCTCGGCGAATACGCCGCCTACTACCGGGCCCGGTGCATCGTGCTCGCAGAGGATTTCGATCGTGCGCTGGGCCCGCTGGAGCGGTTCGGGCAGCGGTTTCCGGACAGTCGGTACGCGCCCGCCGCCGAGCGGCTCCGGGTCGAGAGCCTGCTGCGACTGCGTCGCCTGGATCAAGCGCGCACCATCGTGGCCTCCAAGTCCGGAACGCTCGAAGAGGCTGTGCGTCTATACCTGGCTGGGAGGGTCGAGCACATCGACGGCAAGTACAAACAGGCGGTGAGTCTGTATCGGGAAGCGTACTATCACTTCCCCTTCAGCGACCAGGCCGACGCTGCGGAGTCCCATTTGAACCGATTGCGCGCGAGCATGGGCAAGGCCTATCCGACCGCTCCCGCGAAATGGCGGCTGACGCGTGCGGAGGCGCTATACGACGGGCGCGAATACACCCGGGCCTCCGCTGAATTCACGCGCGCTCTGGGCGCTGGCCTTTCAGGTGAGCACCGAGACCGGGCCGTGGTCCGTAGAGGGGCCGCCGACTACCGGAGAGGAAGCAATTCCGCTGCCTACTCGGCGCTTGCCAGAGCACGCCCCGGCAGACCGGAACACGACGCGGAACGGCTGTACTTGCTTTGCGCCCTTGAGCGTCGCCAGCGTCTCGTCAGGCCGATGCTATCCAGCCTCGCGAAGCTGGCAAGTCGGCATTCGAAATCGCCTTGGTATCAGGAAGCCTTGCTGGCGGTGGGCAACTTCTACTACCTGCGCGACGACCGAACCGAATATCCGAGGATCTTTCGGCGGCTGGTCCAGGCGTTTCCGCAAGGCCGGCATGCGCCCTATGCCCATTGGAAAGTCTGCTGGCGGGCATGGCTGGACGGGTCTGCCGACCGACGGGCGCTTCTCACCGAGCACGCCCGGCGGTATCCCGGCACGAGCACTGCCCCCAGTGCTCTGTACTGGCTGGGTCGCCTCGACGAACGCGAGGGCCGCCCCGCGGCAGCCCGCTCGCGATACCGGGCCATAGCGAGTGCGTTCCCGCATTTCTACTACGCCTCGCTGGCCAGAGATCGTCTCGAACGGCTCGGGGAAGGGCCCGCCAGCGAGGAGATCACCAGGAAGCTGAAGGCTTCGATACCGAGTCCCAGAAAGCTTTCCGCCGAGCCAACAGCCAGTACAAGGGCTCTCCTTGAAAAGGGGGAGGTCCTGCATCTTCTCGGGGCAGACAGAGACGCCCGCCAGGAATTCTCCCGCGTCGATTACCGGTGGCCGGACTCCCATTTCGCGGGGCTGGCGCTGGGAAGGCTGCATTCCAGGCTTGACCAGCATCACCTCGGCCTTAGGGCAATGAAGCGCTACGCGTTCGGATACTTGCGGTTTCCGATCGAGTCCCTGGACATGGAGTACTGGCGCTATCTGTTCCCCCTAGGCTGGGGAAAAGACCTCCGGTCACGCTCCGAGCGTCACCGACTCGACCCCTACCTCGTGGCTGCCCTGATCCGCCAGGAATCGGAGTACAATCCCGGTGCCAGGTCTCGTGCTGGGGCTCTCGGACTGATGCAGATCATGCCGTCCACTGGCCGCCAGCTGTTTCGAAGGCTGGGCATCCCCGGATTCTCCAACCGCAAGCTGACGATTCCGGATGTGAGCCTACGGCTTGGAACCTTTCACCTGAAGGAATCCCTCGCGAAGTTCGACGGCGTGGTCGAGAAGGCGCTAGCCGGCTACAACGCTGGTGATAGCAGGGTTCCCCAGTGGATGAAGCTCGGGCCGTTCGACGAGGTTGCAGAGTTCGTCGAGACGATCCCGTTCAGCGAGACCCGCGGCTACGTGCAGTCCGTCTTGCGGAATCGTGCAATGTACGTACGGTTGTACGGCAACTAGGGGCTCGAGCCGCACCCGTCAGGCGATCCTGCCGTCCTTCATCTGCAGGACGCGGTGCGCGCAGTAGCTGGCAGCGTCCGGATTGTGCGTGATCATCAGCACCGTCTGGCCGAGTTCCTCGTTCAACGCCTTGATGGTGTCCAGCACCGCCAAAGAGTTCTCCGAATCGAGGTTGCCTGTCGGCTCGTCGGCGAGCAGGATCCTCGGCTTGTTCGCGATCGCGCGGGCGATGGCAACTCGCTGCTGCTCGCCCCCCGACAGTGCGTAGGGCTTGTGTCGCAGGCGGTGCGCGATCCCGAGAATGCGAATCACGCGCTCGAGGTGGCCGTTGTCCTCGCCTGCCGTGCCGCCGATGTGCTGGGCGATGCGAATGTTCTCCTCGGCGCTGAGGGTGGGGAGCAGGTTGAAACGTTGGAACACGAAGCCAATCGTTGTCTTGCGGAGTTCCGTGCGCTGGGCGTCCGAGAGACCGCCGAGATCTTGGCCGTCGATCCGAACCGTGCCGCTCGTCGGGGAAAGCATGCCTCCGACGATGTGGAACAGCGTGGACTTGCCCGAACCGGACGGGCCTAGCACTCCGACGAACTCCCCGGCTGCCACGTCGAGCGACACCCCTCGCAAGGCGGGGACGTCGACGCTGCCGAACCGATAGACCTTCTTTAGGTTCCTGACCTCAATCATCGGGCTGTCCGGCACCAGCTGCGCTCCACTCGAACTATTCGTAGGAAAGGACTTCGCATGGATCCGCAATGGCCGCTTTCCATGCGGGGTACGTCGCGCCCGCGGCGGAGCCAAGGATCGTCAGCACGGCCGCCCCGGCCATCCAATCCGGCAGGAGCAGCACGGGGACCAGCGGATACTTGATTGCGATCAGCTCCCGGCCGACTACGCTGAGGCAGTAGCCCAGAAGGATCCCCAGGACGCTGACTACGAGCGTTTCCCGCAGCACGATGGTCCCGATGAAGCGCTTCGACGCCCCGATCGCCTTCAGGATTCCGATCTCGCGCGTGCGCTCCAGGATCGCGGTATACATGGCGAGCATCACCACAATGAACCCGATCGCAACGGCGATCGAGATGATGATGTTGACGAACTGCGACGACATCTGGCGCACGCTCGTGGCAAACGTTGCGAGGAAGTCCTCCACGGAAATGACGTTGCGGTCCGGCATGATGGCGCGGAGCTCGTCGATGATCTGCCGCGTCCTGGAAGGGTCGTCCAGCTTCAGGTAGACCTGGCTGTATCTGTCCTGCCAGCCCTGCAGGTCGCCCATTGTCTCCAGCGGGATGAAGACCCGTGACATCTTGCCGGTCTCCACGATGCCGACGACCCGGAAGTCGCGCCCCAGCATGTCGATGGTGTCGCCGACCGAGAGGTCTTCCTGGCGGGCGTAGACTTCGTCCACCACGGCCTCGTACGGGGCTTCGTACGCGCGGCCGTCGAAGATCACGATTCCGCCGCTCATCGCGTCCAGCTCGTCCCAGTCCACGCCGGTAATCGTCAGCAGATTCCCCTGCGTGTGAACGGTTGCTCCCAAGGCGTGGGTGATTTCCTCGAAACGCTCTTTGAGCAGTCCCGGTAGCTTCGCGGATATGTCAGCGCTGCCGAGCGCGGCTCCGTCAATCTGCGGACGAATCAGGATGTCGGCTCCGACGCCCCTCGTCCGACGCATTGACTCCCGGAGAAGGCCTTCCGACACTCCGACCATCAAGACGATCATCATGACTTCGACGGCCACGGCGAGAATCGTCAGGCCGGTACGGACCGGCCTGTGGAAGAGGTTGCGAAAGACGAGCCGTTGAATCATGGAGCACTAGGTCAGGAATCGGAGGACGATCCGGCTTCCTCGCCGACCCTCTCCACCACGATGCCGTTCGGCAGATCGAGCTGGAACGACTCGTCGGGCACGCTCTGGTTGACCCCCGGCCTGGTGATCTCGATTTCCAGCCTGTAGCCGTCCCTCGGACGCTCGATCTTGATAAACCGAGGGTAGGGAAGGCCGTTGTCTTCCAGCCACTCGCGATACCAGGCATCCGTGACGAGTTCAGCTCCCTCGTCGAGAACCATCAGTCGCGAGAGCGTCAGGTCCGAACGGTTGAACCACAACTTCCTGCGGATACGCCACTCCCCGTCTTCCGACTCCTCGACTTCGTGGAGCACCTGGTAGCCTGACCGGCCGTACATGTTGAAGTCGAGCAGCGTCCTGCTTCCGGCTTCGACCGGTTCCAGCATGATGGCATCCAGCATGTGCTGCGGCCGAATGTTCTCCCAGCGGTTCTCGGAAATCCTTGTCAGAGCGGTCCTTCCCTCGAGGACACGGTTCTGCCAAGGCACGTGGACTTGAAAGACCTCACCGTCGGAGGCCATGTCATAGATGATGGCGATACCCCCGGGAGTCTCCGCATTGGTGCGGATCAGGTCCGGCCTCCGCATCACGAGCGCCCCGCTCACGTTGCGGTACTCGGTCTCCTTGTCTCGTTCGTTGCTCTGGACTGTGAGTGTAACTTCAATCCCAGCCTTCATTGACTGGACGGACGCGATGCGCCGGACCTTTTCCAACAGCTCCTGCTTCGTGGCGGTTTGAAATACCGGCGGGGGTGGCAACTTGGTGGTGGTGGTCAGAACGCCGCACGCGAACGACCCCGCAAGGCACACGACTACTGCATTGATTCGCAAAAACACGGCGGATCTGCTCCAGGGCGCGCGCCTATGCCCCAAGACTCCTAATAATTGTATCAAGGCCGATCCGAAACCGTTTGGCCGGCCCGGCCCTCTGCCAGCGCGGGGAGTCGCGTGGCCGGGCATCCGCGCTATCATCGGCGGAACGGCATGGAACCAGCCAATCAGTTTGCGATTGCGCCCGGGATGGATGAGCTTGGGCGCGTGGAACGCCAGCTCGCGTTCTATCCCGTGCGCAACGCGAGCCCTCGGCTGCTGACGCCGGAGCAGATTGCCGAATTCAATTTCCGGGGCTTCCTGACCGGAGTCCGTGTCTTCTCGGACCACGAGATCGCCGAAGTGAGGGCGCGTTTCGACGAACTTCTACGAAGCGTCCTCGCCGAGGGTCGCGACAGCTACTCCATTAGCTCCGCCCACCTAAACCATGGCGATGCTTATGACCTGTTGACAGACCAACGCATTGTGGCGCATGTGAAGGATTTGCTCGGCGAGGACGTCGTGGGTTGGGGCTGTCACTATTTCTGTAAGATGCCCCGCGACGGCAAGCGCGTCGCCTGGCACCAGGACGCCACATACTGGCCGTTGACGCCTACCAAGACCGTGACCGTCTGGCTGGCGATCGACGATGCCGACACGAGCAACGCGTGCATGCGGTTCGTGCCGGGATCCCACCTCCGCGGGCCTCTGGCGTTCGAGGTGGATGACGGCGATTCGACAACGGTCTTGAACCAGTCCGTGGCCGGTATCGAGCAGTACGGGGAACCTGTCGACAACGTGCTCAGGGCCGGGGAGATCTCCCTGCATACCGACCTGCTACTGCACGGCTCGGAAGCCAACGAATCCGAGCGGCGGCGTTGCGGCCTGACGCTGCGCTATTGCTCGGCGGACGTCAAGGCGTACCTGGACTGGAACCGCAAGGGAGTGATAGTCGCCGGACACGATCCCGACGCTCACTGGGCAAATCCCCCCCGCCCGCACTAGCACACGACCTTCGAGCCGCTCGGATACACTCGGAATTTTCTATGGAAACCTCAGGCTTGCGCATTCCCTTTGTCGACCTCGTCATCATCGTTGCCTACCTGATCGGAATCCTGGCCGTCGGCGTGCTCTCGGTGCGCCGGCAGAAGATGACCGGCGAGGTCTACTTCTTGGCCGGCCGCTCGCTCGGGTGGGTGATGATCGGTGCCGCGCTGTTCGCTTCAAACATCTCGACAATCCACTTGGTCGGCCTTGCCGCCTCCGGCTACAACGAGGGTCTGGTCTGGGGCAATTTCGAATGGATGGCAGCCTTCACCCTGGTCGTCCTCTCGCTGTTCTTCGCACCGTTCTACTTCCGCAACAAGATCGAGACCCTGCCCGAGTACCTCGAGCGGCGATTCAATGCCGCCGCCCGATCCTTTCTGGCGTTCATGGCAATTCTGGGGGCGTTGTTCATCCATATCGGCATGAGCCTGTACGCCGGGGCCACGGTATTCGAGCAGTTCTTCGGGATTGACGTCGTGACCTCGATCCTGATCATCTCGGCCGTTACGGGAATCTACACGGTGCTGGGGGGTCTCAAGGCTGTGGTCGTGACGGAAGCGATCCAGACCGTGCTGCTGGTCGGAGGCTCCATCCTCGTCACTGCCCTGGCGATCGACGCGCTGCCCGACCACGGGATCGCGACGATGGCGGAGTTCGAGGCCCAGCTCAAGCCCAAGCAGCTCAGCATGATCTGGACGGACAATTCGGTCGGCCTGGCCTGGTACTCCGTGCTGCTCGGATATCCGGTGCTCGGTATATGGTACTGGTGCACCGACCAGACGATCGTCCAGCGCGTGCTTGCGGCGAAGTCGGAGCACGACGCCCAGATTGGCCCGCTCTTCGCGGGATTCATCAAGGTTCTGCCGGTCTTCATCCTCGTGATGCCGGGAGTGATCGGGTACGTGCTGTACGGTGCCGAGATCGGCGGGAACGCCAACCAGGTTCTGCCGGTTCTCATTCAGGAACTCGTGCCAACCGGCTTGCGAGGCCTGATCTCAGCCGGCTTGCTTGCTGCGCTGATGAGTACGATCGCGGCCGCCCTGAACAGCTGCGCGACGCTTTTCGCAGTCGACATCGTCGCCAGAGTGCGGCCCACTACGAGTGACGACGAGCAGGTGCGGATCGGCCGCTGGAGCGCGGTTGTGGTGATGCTGCTTGCAATGCTGTGGTCGACCCAGGGTGACAAGTTCACGAGCATCTTCGAGGCGGTCCAGGAGATCGGCTCGGCGCTTGCTCCTGCCATCACGACAGTTTTCCTGTGGGGTGTGTTCTGGCGCCGCGGCACCTCACAGGCAGCGGTGGCGACTCTCGTATTCGGTTTCCTGATGGGCGCCACCGCCTTCGTTCTGGATTTCAAGGACGCGGACGGCTACAAGCTGATCACTGACGGCTGGGGCGTTCCGTTCATGCTCCAGGCGTTCCTCATGACCGTCATCTGCAGCGTGGTCTTCTACGCGGTCAGCAAGGTCACTCCGGCCCCGCCCAAGGAGAAGATCGAAGGCCTCACCTGGCAGAATCCACTGGCCGCGCTCACCCAGCGGTGGACCTCGCCAGGCACGGACCCGCGCAGGCTGGCCGTCCTGCTGTGTGCCACGATCGCACTGCTTTACTGGGTATTCCGCTAGGGGGCGCTCAGGAACTGACAATGGAAACGACGATCAACAAGCCAACAGTCGTGGTGCCGGACGACTATCCGCCCGTCCTCGGGCCCAGCGCGGCCTACCGGTCGCTCGCGCGGAGGGCGTGCTTGGAATACCACGACAGCCTGCCAGCGTCGACGGAAATCCTGCTCGAACGAATCGGCGATGCCGAAGCTGTCGTCAATATCCGATCGTCGGTCGCATTCGACGCGAGCGTATTCGCCCGGTGCGCACGACTCCGCGCCCTTTCGCTGTGGGGTACGGGCACGGACCATGTCGACCTAGCAGCAGCCGCCGAGCACGGCGTGGCGGTCACCAACACGCCCGGCGTGTCAGCGGTCGCGATGGCCGAGCACGCCTTGGCACTCATGCTCGCAGTCGCACGCGACATCCCGAGGATCGATGCCAAGACCCGCAAGGGCGCCTGGCCGCGGGGATTCGTCACTCAGCTCCACGGGAAAGTCCTCGGAGTGGTGGGCCTTGGCGCGATCGGGATGCAGACCGCACGGATCGCCCAGGGAGTCGGGATGCGCGTCATCGCCTGGACGCGGTCCCCGAAAGGCAAGCCTGTCGCGGAAATGGGCATCGAAATGGTGAGCCTCGACGATCTGTATCGTCGTAGTGACGTGGTGAGCCTCCATGTGCGCCTAACTCCCGAAACCACGGGCATGGTGGGCCGGCGGGAGTTCGAGGCAATGAAGGATTCGGCCATCCTGATCAACACCGCCCGCGGCGCCGTGGTCGACGAGAGAGCGCTCCTCGATGCGCTGCGAAGCAGGGTGATCCGTGGCGCCGGCCTCGACGTATTTGAACAGGAGCCTCTGCCGGAGAACCATCCGCTTGCCGACGAGCCAAACGTCGTCATGACTCCTCACTCGGGCGGAGTCACTTCAGAGGCCTTGGAACGGGGGTTGCAAATGGCCGTCGACAACGTCTTCGCGACACTTCAGGGGGATAACCGGCATCGAGTCGCTTGAACTCCTCGACCGGGGAGGTTCGGGATCTCGAGGGCCAGGCGGCACCCGCGCCGGACGGGCGGGGGCGCCCCGCATTACTTGCCCGGACCAGCACGCTGCGCTATGCTGAGACTGTCGGTCGGGCTACTGCCCGCCACGGTCGCTCCGCACCGAGAGCGCCATCTAGCAGCGTCCACGATCCGGGCGCTCCCTTCCCCCATGACATTAGCGGAACTGCATAAAGAGGACATTGGCTCCCTCACCAAGCTGGCGCGTGAGCTCGAAATCGAGGACATTGGCGGACTTCGGAAGCAAGAACTCATCTTCAAGATCTTGCATTCCCAGGCCGATGACGACGGCCTGATCGGCATCCACGGTGTTCTGGAAATCCTCCCTGAAGGATTCGGTTTCCTGCGGTCGCCGATTTACAACTACCTCCCCGGCAGGGACGACATATTCGTTTCGCCGCAACTTGTCCAAAAAAACGGGATCCGCAACGGCGACACGGTGGCAGGCCAGGCCCGCGCACCGCAGCAACGGGAGAACTACTTCTCGCTCGTGGCGGTCAGCACGCTCAACTACGACGAGCCGGAGCAGGCAAGGTCAAGGATCCATTTCGACAACCTGACGCCCTTCTATCCAGACGACCAGTTGCGGCTCGAGACGGACCAGAAGAACTTTAGCGGCCGCGTCATGGACCTGATCACTCCACTCGGAAAGGGGCAGCGAGCGTTGATCGTGGCTCCTCCGCGTACCGGCAAGACGATGCTCTTGCAATCCATCGCCAACTCCGTGACGGCAAATCACCCTGACGTGGAGCTGATCGTCCTGCTGATCGACGAACGTCCTGAAGAGGTCACCGACATGCAGCGGTCGGTGGACGGCGAGGTCGTCAGCTCGACGTTTGACGAGCCACAGACCAGGCACATCCAGGTCGCCGAAATGGCAATCGAGAAGGCGAAGCGGCTGGTGGAGCACAAGCGGGACGTGGTGGTGCTGCTGGACTCCATTACCCGGCTTGCCCGGGCCTACAACACCGTCGTTCCTTCGTCTGGGAAGGTGCTGACGGGGGGAGTGGACGCCAACGCCTTGCAGCGCCCGAAACGGTTCTTCGGGGCAGCGCGCAATATCGAGGAAGGAGGGTCGCTCACGATCGTCGCGACAGCCTTGGTGGACACAGGCAGCCGCATGGACGAAGTCATTTTCGAGGAGTTCAAGGGCACCGGCAACATGGAGCTCCACCTCGATCGCAAGCTGGTCGACAAGCGCACGTTCCCGGCGATCGACATCAATCGCAGCGGAACCCGCAAGGAAGAACTGCTGCTCGATCCCGAGACGCTACGCCGGGTGTGGGTTCTTCGCAAGGTCATGAGTAATCTGGGCACCGTCGAGTGCATGGAGTTGCTGCTCGACCGGATGGGAAGGACCCGAGGCAACGCGGAATTCCTCGCTTCGATGAAGAGCTAGGGCCGTGACTGAGAAGCGTGTCCAGACCAGCGTCCGCGTCCGGTACGCCGAGACCGACCAGATGGGCGTGGTCTACTACGCGAACTATCTCGTCTGGATGGAAGTGGCCCGTGTCGCCTACTGCCGGGAGGCCGGATTCGAGTATCGCGACATGGAGCGAGTAGGTGGAGCGTTTCTCGTCGTCACGGAGGCCAAGTGCCGTTACCGCTCTCCCGCGCGCTTCAACGACGTGGTCGACCTCACATGCTGGGTGGCCGAGTCTCGGTCGCGGACGGTCCGCTTCGCTTACGAGATGCGGCGCGGCGACGAGATTCTGGCCACCGGCGAAACCCTCCATACGGTGACGGACGCCCGGGGACGGATGATCCGCATGCCCGAGCCGTACCGGCAGTACTTCCCTTTGAGTCGCTAGACGCGGAGTCCGCCGATGAGGCAATCCCCGACACGGGCAGCGACGTTCGCCTCCGCTTTCGCCGTCGCACCGGCATTGCCGGACATGGTCTAAACTGGCAGGCACGAACATGCGCGTTCCACTTCATGTCCTGACCATTTCCTGCCTTCTAGGCACATCCGCTTGCGGGGGACCCGAACCCGTTGCGGTCGAGGCGCCGACGGATCTTGTCCGTTACGAGCCGGGAGAAGGGACGGGTAACGGACGGCACATCGTGCTGATCTCCGGAGACGAGGAATACCGCTCCGAAGAAGGCCTTCCCATGCTGGCGCGAATGCTCTCGAAGCACCACGGGTTCCGGTGCACGGTGCTGTTCGCGGTCGACCCCGAGACCGGGATCGTCAATCCCCACGCCAACAAAAACATTCCCGGAACCGAGAATCTCGATGATGCCGACCTGATGTTCGTTCAGACCCGGTGGAGGACTCTTCCGGACGAGCAGATGGAGCCGATTGACCGCTACCTCAAGGCCGGCAAGCCTGTCATCGCGATCCGAACGGCGACCCACGGCTTCAAGATGCAGGACGATCTGCACAGGCAGGTCTTCGCGTACCATCGAGCCATTCGTCGGGCCGAGGATCCCGCGTCGGTCGCAGCCCCCGAGATCGCGGAGGACGCTTGGGGCAAGTTCGATCACTACGGCGATGGCTACATCGGACCCGAGGAGGCTTGGCGGGGGGGCTTTGGGCGCCTGGTCGTGGGCGAGCGATGGATCGCCCATCACGGCCACCACAAGCACGAGTCCGCTCGAGGAGTCATCGCAGCCGGTGCCGAGAGCCATCCTGTTCTTCGAGGAGTGAATCCGGACGGGATCTGGAGCGCCGCCGATGTGTACACAGTCCGATTGCCGCTTCCGGGCGATTCGATGCCGCTCGTTCACGGCCTGGTGATAGCGCGTGCCGGGGAGTACGACGAAGAGGATCCGTTGTACGGAATGCGACCTAGCGACAGCGAGCCCGTGTCCGAAAAGAACGATCCTCCAATGCCGATCGCTTGGACAAAGTCCTATGAACTCCCTGGCGGTACCCCCGGACGCGTTTTCTCGACGACGCTCGGATCCTCGACGGACCTTCTCGAGGACGGTGTTCGCCAGCTGTTTGTCAACGCGGTTTTCTGGGCTCTGGGCGAGGAGGACAGAATTCCCGAGGACGGCGCGACGTCGGACCTCGTGGGCGAGTACAGCCCGACCCGCTTCAACCTCCACCCGCCGGAATACTGGGTCGAGCTGGGGAAGAAGCCGGCCGACTTCCGCTAGCCGGCGGTCCGCCTGTCAGTTCTTCAACGCATCGAGGGCTTGCACGGCGTCGTGCCCGCTCGGTCGCTGGAACGCTCTCAGGTCGAACTCTTTGAGAGCGGCGAATAGGTGGTCGAAGATGTCCGACTGGATGCCCTCGTAACGTGTCCAGTTCTTGTCCGAGCTGAATGCGTACACTTCCAGCGGAACTCCGAACTCGGTCGGCTGGAGCTGCCGGACGATCAGCGTCAGCTGGCGATTGATCATCGGATGTGCCTTCAAATAGCCCACGACGTAATGGCGGAAGATCCCAAGATTCGTCATGCGCCGACCGTTCGCGTCCACTGACTCGTCGATGCCTCGGGTCTTGTTGTGCTCCGCGACTTCGATCCGGGTCGCTTCCACGTAGTCCCTCACCAGCTCGACTCGCTTGTAGCGCTCGATCATCTCCGCCGTGCAGAACCGAACGCTGGAGATGTCGAGGTAGATTGAGCGCTTGATGCGCCTGCCCCCCGATTCGGACATCCCGCGCCAGTTCTTGAAGCTGTTCGAGATCAGCGCGTAGGTCGGAATCATGGAAACCGTGTTGTCCCAGTTTTGGACCTTCACCGTATGCAGGGTTATGTCCACTACGTCGCCGTCGGCCCCGTACTGGGGCATCTCGATCCAGTCCCCGGGGCGGACCATGTCGTTCGAGACCAGCTGGATCCCGGCAAGCAAGCCTTGGATGCTGTCCTTGGAAATCAGGAGCAGGATCGCAGTCATGGCTCCGAGGCCACTGAGTAGCAGCAAGGGGGACTGGTTCGTCAGAATCGAGACGCCGATGATGACTGTCCCGGCCGCGAGCAGAATCTTGACGACCTGCACATAGACTCTGATCGGGAATCTGCGAGAGATTTCGAATTCGTTGTAGATTTCGTGACCGACCGAAATCGCGAGATTGACCGCAAGTAGGACCGCCATCAGAGCGTAGATGTCTGCGCCGCGCCGCGCCCACATCACCAGGGCCTCGGAAGCGAAAGCAGACGGGGCTAGCACGTGGACGAGCAGCGCCGGCACCACGTGAGACAGCCTCCGAAAGACCCCGCGGCTGACCAGCCTGTCGTCCCAGTCGGACTTGGTTTTCTCGGCGATGCGGTGGATGACGCGCAAGAAGACGCTTTGCGCGATGTAGTACGAAACTACAGCGAGCGAAGCGAGCAGCAGGACCTCAATCAGGTCCGTGGCGACCAGAGCGTGTTCGGCAGTGAGACCGAGATCCTTGAGAAAACTAGAAATCCACTCGTGCATAGAGCTGAATCTTCATTCTCTGTGACACGAGCCGGTCGGCATTCGCGCGCGGGTGTCACGCTTCCATGGGAAGCCTGCAGACAATTCCTACGTCGTCGCAGTACCACATCCAGCCGTCGCGGATCGTCATACCGTGAGGCAGGGGGTCCGTGTCGGCGAGCTGGATCTTTGCGTCCGCCTCGCCCGTTTCCGGATCGAACCGGAAGAACGCGTTCTCGTTCGATTCGGCGCACCAGAGCCACTTACCTTCCCAGCCGAGGCCGTGCGGGCGGTTGCCGGCGGTCGGAAACTGCTTCTCGACACGGAACGACGACGGGTCGATGCGATAAATCAACTGGGAGGGCGGGTTGGAAACCCACAGCTTGCCGTCGCGCCACTCCATCCCGTGCGCTCCAGTGGCGTGCCGCTGCGGAGAAGGTGCAGGGCTCGCGGCTGGTTTCGCGGGAGGCGCAAGGGGACTACGGCGCCCGACGGTCCAGGCCACGACACCCGACCCGGGCGAGTCGAACCGAGCAAGCGTTTTCCCGTTGTTGGCGTCGATCTTCAGGATCTCGCGACTGTAGGTGGATGCGGTCCAGATCGCGGCACCGTCGAAGGTGATGCCGCTGCCCGCCTTGGTGTCTGTGTCGAACGCGCTCAGGGTCTTGCCGTCGGCGTATTCGACCAGGTAAGCCCGGTTGTCGCCCTGGTCGAGGATCCACAGGCCCTCATCAGTCGCCTGCAGACCGTTTGGCTTGGGGCCTGGCGAATCGAAGACTGTCTCGACCCGCGCCTGGCGAACTTCCGGCTTGGCGAGCGCCGGCGCCGCCGAGAGCAATGCGATGAATTCCCGTCTGCGCATGACATGATTCTATACGATCAGCTCATGAGAGATGCAAGACTTCGGGGCCATTCCGAGGGTCTGCCGTGGTTCCTTGACAGAACGCAAGTCGCTGGTCGAGTTGTATGGAGATCAGGCGAGAAACAAACATCCCGCAGTGGTCCTTATGGACCATTCCATCAAGGAACCTGTGGAAGGGGAATGGAAGGGAAATGCAGAACGTCTTATCCGCGAATCGAGTATGACGATACGCCTCGTTGGCGAGAACAGCTGGCGGTTCATCGAGATGCAGTGCAAGTAACCGAAAGTCTCCTCCCGTGCGTGCGCGCGAAAGCACTTATGGAATCAACACCAGGATTGCGGTGCACCGCTGGTGAGGGCGGTGCCGTCAGAGGGCGCAGAATCGCAACTTAAGACGCTTGATGCGCCGCATTTCCGAACAAGGGCAAACGGACCTGACTCACCGTGAAAAACCCAACCAGATGCTTGTTGGCCCGACTGCGCTCGTCCGGAAGCAAGCTTCGTAATACCGGCACCAATTGCGATTCACCACAGTAGCTTTCCAGGCGATTATTCGATCATCCGCCATAGGACGCATCAAGCACGATTTTTCTCGATTGAAATCCAACGATAAATATCTTGGTAATTACAAAGAACAATATCCGGATTCTGGCTACAGTAATCGAAGATTTCTTTCAAGTAAATCGCTTGTGGATCATGCTTAAAGCTTGTACTTGGATGTGTAGTAAGAGACAGCCACAGTCTATTCTCTAGGGCGATGTTTACACACCCTTTCAAATAGGAAATCCACTGATTGACTGGTCGTGGACTCCCTCCCATATCTACATCAAAGTATGATCGATCCTGATGACCACAAAAGGGAATCTCCAATAATCCAGTGGGGTAATACACCGGCTGTTGACTAGGAATCATGTCGATCCAACTCTGGTCATTTCCATGAATAGCGCGTTGAAATTGCGTTGTCACCCATTTGATCCCTGCGTCGAGAATCACCTGTTGCACATCCTCCCGGCCGTGCAGAGCCTGCTCGTATCCACCCGGTCCCCTCAGGCCGATATTTTCCGTTCTGCAGTGTCTTTCAATCAGGTTTCTTGTGTCTATCAGTTGAGACCGCACTTCCTCAACCGGTGTGCGGAGGAGGGAGTCATGGTTGTACATATGACTGTCAATCGCGTGGCCGCGAGTGGCAATTTCTGTCCACAGAGCTGCATCTTCCGTCTCCTCAAAAGTATTTCCCTGCACGAAAAACTGGAGCCCTAGCCCATAGTCTTCTGAAATGCTTGCCAGGAGTCTTACGTAATTCCGTACGTCTTCATTCATGTGGCCATTGGCGATGCACTCGCCGTCACGTGGCCAACCGAGGTTTCGATCGTAGAGATACTCAAGACTCGCGCAGGGCATATCCACGTCGTACCCAAACGCTACTGCGCATCCCCCATCACGTTTAGGATCGTAGCGCTCGATCTGGCTCGCCACGTGCTTCTGCGAACTGCATTGGCTCATCGAAAACGAAGTCGTGATTGCTCCAGCAGCCGCCAGTGTTGATTTCTCCCAGAATCTCCGCCGAGAGATGTGTTCCGCTGGCACTTTCTTTCCCTCCGTTCTCTCCGGATCTGGAACCGTGTTTCGCTAGACCAAGCCTGCTGCCTCGACCTGCTTGACGAGCGTAATCTCTGGGGTGCGAGAATGCAAGCACTTTCACGAAGTGTGAGTAAGGTCGTTAGAAGCGACATGCTTCGAACTCTCACTATGCCCTTTCGGTAGACTCATTCTGAAAGTCGCGGGATCCGGCGGGCAAAGACGCTCAGTGCGTTATCGATAATAGTGGGAGGATTGGCTCCTGAGGCGGCGGGATTTCCAGCAGTTTCTTGCTGCCACAAAAGCAGATCTTCCGAGCGATACCCCAGGAACGATTAGGTAAGTGCCACGCAGCAGTCAGTGCTGCGGGCCGATCACGGTTCGATTGAGCCGGAACGTTCGAAAAATTCCATGGTGTCGTCCAAGGCTTTCTGCATTCCGGCATCCATCGGGAATCTTGCTGCCTGCAGGGCCACTTCTTGTGCTCGCCCCGAGGAGCTGAATCCGCAGGCCAGCACCGCTTCCATACGCACCCGAATGTGTTCATCCTCCACCAGCTGGGCCAGCCAGTCAATGGCATTGTCGATCTCGTCCTGCCAGTAGCGCAGCACGCGCGTCGCAGCCGCGCGTGCCCGGTAGTCCTCGGCCTGCAGCAGCGCGTACAGCAGTTCCGGCGCGACCACCTCCAGTCCCTGGTAAATCCAGAGCGCTTCGAGAAGCAGGCGTTCGCGCTGGGGATCGGCTGGCTCAAGCGCCGCCACCCACTGCTCGAGAGCTGGGACAACTTCAGCGGGCTGGCGCTGTTGCAATTCGCGGCGAGCGAAATGGCGGGTGGTGTTCTCGTACTCCTTGAGCAGATCCAGCAGCTCGCGGCTCGGCCGGCCCACGATCCCTGGCGGTTCCAGCAGGGGATTGGCGGGGTAGGTGATGCGCCAGACTCGGCCGCGGGAATGATCCCGTCCCGGATCGCGTTTCGAGTACGCCGTGTTCTCGATGACCGGCGAGCTGAAATCGAGGACATACATCGCTCCGTCCGGTCCGAAGGCCATGGCGGTGGGTCGATAGAAGGGATCCTTGGTGGCCACTAGGTGAGGTGTCACCTGCTGGACTTCGTAACTCGTTCCTTTTTCCTCGATGTCGTACCAGTAGGTGCCGAGGAAGCCGTGAGTCGACAGTTCATTGACCAAGAACCTGCCCTGGGCCTGTTCCGGGAAATGACGATTGCGGATGATCTCGATTCCGGCGGACGGAGCTGTGCCATCTGGGGCGAAGGAAAGAGGTGGTTTCCCGCGCCAGCGCTCCTTCTTCTTCGGGTAGACGAAGTTGGCGGTCAGGATCGGCCTGCTGTAGTAGTTCCCGCCTGAGGCATCGAGAAGCAGCCACTGGCCCCAGTGATCGAACACTTGGCCCCAGGGATTCGCAAATCGATGCGAAATCAGAACATCGAATCGCTGAGATCGAGGCTTGTAGCGGAATACACCCGAGTTGTACAGTCGGCGGGGACCGTACGGAGTCTCCACCTGCGTGTGAAAAAACGTGCCCTCCATGAAATAAACGGCGCCATCAGGCCCCCATCTGAAGTTGTTGATCGAATGCTCGACATCCTCGGACCCAAAGCCATGCAGTATCATGCGGAATTTGTCGGCGCGGAGATCGCCGTCCGTGTCTCGAGCATGAAGGACATGCGGAACTTGCGAGATGTAGGCGCCCCCATCACTTAGGGCGAAGCCATGAATCATGTCGAGCTTGTCGATGAACACAGAATGCTTGTCCGCGACTCCGTCGTGATCGGTGTCTTCGAGGATGATGATCGAGTCCGAAGGCTGCTCGCCCGGAATCGGCTGCGGCCAAGTGGGTGTATTAGCGACCCAGAGGCGGCCTTCGGCATCGAAATTCAGCGCCATGGGGTTTGCAATCGGAAACTCCCGTTCTGAGGCGAACAGGTTGATGGCGTAGCCTTCGGGCAGCATGAAAGCTTCAAGGGATTCCTGTGGACTCAGGACCCTGATACCTTGATGCTCGTCAGGTCCCATGGGCCTGGCAGGAGTGTCATTGAACTGGGGGGTCGGGTGCCACACCGGACTTTCCTGTGGAACGTCCTGCCAGACTTGATCGGGTGTGGGCTTCGCCATTGCCCATATCCTCCGATCGTAGGAATCGATGATCTGGTCATACTCGGCCATCTCTTCCAACAGATTCTCGGCCCCGCCCATTTGGTTGCGCTCGCCGTGAATGTACTCAGCGTTGGGTCCGCGCCAACGGATGAAAAAGTAGTAGTTCTTTTCGTAAATGGTGCGACGAAGGGACTCGGCCGTGGCGTTACCGGCGACACTCGGTGGCGCGGCTTCACTGACAAGGCCCAAGGACCTAGCCATAATCTGGCTAACCATCCAGTAGCCGTACTCTGTGAGGTGAATCCCGTTCAAGGTGAGATTGCTATCGGGGCTGGAATCCATCAGGTCTCGTGTTGGCGCATACAGGTCGACGAAGAGCGCGTTGTGCCGCCAAGCTGCCTCGGCCATTGCCTCCGTGTAGAGGCTGAGCGCCTCGTTGTGCAGAGCGGCGTCTGAGCGATTGGTGTTGGATTCTTCATGCGCGATGGGTGAGACAATCACTATCTGTGGGGCGGACTTGCCACTGAACTGATGCGCCTGAACGCTCTGGATGAAGAGATCCAGATCTTCCCTAAACTGTCCTAGACCCTCCGGCCCCTTGAACGACTCATTCATTCCGAAGCAGGCGAAGACTACGTTCGCCTCGTGTGCAGCCAGATACCTGTGAACGTCACCAAAGCCCTTGGGACGCGGCATCAGTGCCAGCTCGTCCGCTGACCATCCCATATTTCGAATTCGTAACTGGTGTTCCGGAAAGCGAGCGTGCAGCAATGTCTCGAAGTAGCCGAAGAGATGCATGCGTTCAGCAAATGTGTTTCCGATGAACACTACACTGTCCTGCTTGCTGAGCTCTAGAGGGCCGGTTGAGGGATGACGCATCCAGGAACAAGCACCGGTTAAGCCGGTCGCCAGAAGGGCGGTCAAGAATACGCGGATAGAGACCAGCTTCAGGGAATCCGACTGAGGTGCGGCTGTCATGTCCTATTGGATCGACGATGCTTCATGTGGACGATGGTTGGGTCCTGAGCAACTCGATTCGAATCGCAACCAAAGCGTACACCCTATGCACAAGCTTCCATTGCGAATCATGCGGTGCGCCGTCCGAGTTCTTCGGGCACGACGACCGGACAGCTACGTTCGACGACAAGCTCTGAATCTGAACCGGCACGACGGCGGCTGTTGCTCGCTCTTCCGCTATGGTCTAGACTCCGTCCATAGATTCCGTGAGCCCGGACGAAGTTGAACAATGCATCGAGTTCTCTGCGCGATCTCCCATCCCTCCGCTCGTTTGTCTCGTGGCGCTTGAGGCACTTGCATCACGTGATTGCCGCGCCGCGGCTACGCGCAGACGGGCGGAACGCGGTGTCGAATTCGGTCATTGCTGAAGGCTCTCGGACACTCGAGAATCTGAGTTTTAGCTCCACTCGACCATGGCCCCCAGCCTAGCCCAGTGCATCTCAGAGTAGCTGTGATCACTGGTTAGTCCTTGCACGGTTTTGCGCTACCTAGCGGGAATTTGCTTCTAGCGCGAGGCAGACCAGAATTCCTTGATCTAGGGCTCAGCACGAGGCTTTCGATCCGCCAAATAAGCCGACTACGCAATTGGTGGGGGCTCGCAGGAGCACCCATCGTCCGTATCGCGTGGAGTTTCTGAGGGGCTGCCTCAGAGCGCCACTACAACCGGCCTCGGGATAGGAGATTGAGTCTCCCGAAAATATCAGAGTTATCAAGGGCGTCCCCCCCAATTCCATTTTCACGACCAATCACATCGAATTATGGTCAGCCACCTCCGAACAGTCCGAATCCTAACACCGGGCGGAGCACCCTGTGGGCCAAACTCCCCATGTCAAGCGGTTGGAGGCTCCGTTAGTCCTGGTCTACACGCAGCCAGGGGATCGAACTGCGCCAAATGAAGCTCAGCCTGCTTGGCTGACAAGTTCTTAGTACGTTCTCGAACGGCTCTCCTCTGCCAGGTCGAAGAGCGCATTGATCTCGCCGTCCTCGAGCGCTCTCTCGTAGATGTACATTTCGTCGATCAGCCCCTTGTACCATCGTCCCTCTTCATCCCATGCTCCGATTCGGCCGGGACCGAGATTTACCGGATTAGCCTTCGTGATCTCGAAAACGTCCTTTGGCTGGCCGTCGAGATAGAACCGGACTTTCTTGGTGTCATCCGCGTCATAGCTAACCGCCAGATGCACCCAGCGCTTCTGCAGGTCATTGACCCGAAATGAGGGGACCGACATGTCCGGCTCGTTTCCCTTGATGCCAAGGTCCATGATTCCTTCCGGACCCGCGAACGGCAAGTGAACGTCTCCTGTCTTCCAGCCGTTGTTGTGATAGATCGATGCAAACGATTCAGGCTCGGGCATCTCGTCAATGTGAATCCAGGTCGCTAGGGTAAACTGCTTGACTCCCGAGGCTAGCTTCCCAATCTCCGCATACTGGCCGTCCGCAGCAAACCTCACTGCTTTGCCAATTCGTCCCGAAACGAACTCGGGGTCGCCCTTGGCGGCTCCATCGTTGGCCTTGCCCGAACTGTCTGAGATGTTTCCTTCAAACTTCCAGTGTGCCAACAGCCCGTGAGACAGATCGGCATTGCTGGTACAACCGATCGTCACGCTAACCGCGATCGCGCAAGCCACGGTAGTCGTGAACGTCCCTCGTGGTTCTTTCTTCAACGCGGAAACCGAATCACCACGGGCTTGTTCCGGATCGTTCATGGGCTGTACTCAGGTCTCTACCGAGCCAAGGTTACCACTCGCTGTCTTGCCTGTTGTGGCAGGAACACGTCTGAGTGCTGTCAACTATCCTCGGGTTCGGGATGGAGGGTCAGCAAGCTAGCAATGCTTCGCGTGCCAGCCACAACGAAGGCGGCGTAGTCGGGCCGGTAGTAGGGATCGACCCGAGCGTTGCCGCTGCGACTGAGGACATGGGACACTCCACTAAGGCATCGGACCGATGGGAGGCGATCAGCCCATAAGGATCGACTGGGAGCGTGGCATCCTTCCCAGAGGAGCCGACCCCGAAACGATGGAACGCTGGTGCCTTGGTAGGGCGTGGCGACGCGATGGCCGCAATGTAGAAGGGGAGTGGGCGTGGCACGTTGAATCGACTATCCCTTGAGTGCGAAGAGTAAGTCGTTCTTCTTTCGGCAAGAGGCGTTGGGCGGAGGGATCAGAAAATGCGGATTGATTTTGCAGTGATTCTTATTGGCACGGCCATGGTCACCGAGTCGACGATCGGTCAGCAGCTGTTGTTCGAGGAAGCCGAGGTCCATGGCCGCCAAGCATATGTGCTCGAAAACAACAGGATGCGAGTCGCGGCGCTGCAAGGCGGAGGCCACTTGGCTGAAATCCGCCTGCAATCCAGCGATCCCCGAAAAAGTATCAACCCCATGCGCGTGCCCCACTTTCCTACGATCGAGCCTTGGCAGTACGAGCCAGACAAACATGACTCGGTCTATGGCGGCCGGGCCGACCGCTGGCTACAGGCGGGGTATATGGGGCACCTGCTCAACTTTCCTACGTTCGGCGACCCATCGAAGCTTGAGTCGTCCAATCGTCTCGGGACACATGGTGAAGCGCTAATGGTGCGGTGGCGCAAGCAACGGTCCAAAGTGACTCGCGACGCCGTGATTCTGGAGTACGCGGCACACCTACCGAAGACGTTGTACAACGTCGGTCGGACGCTGACGCTCCCGGCAAATGAGACCGTTCTCTATATCGAGGAGTGGGTTGAGAGTCTCGCTGCCTTTGACCGCCCAGCCCACTGGGTCGAGCACGTGACGTTTGGTCCACCGTTTGCCGAGCCCGGCAAGAATGTCCTAGACATGCCAGCAACTAAGGGCGAGGTCCGACCTGTAGGCAGTCCGTCAAACTCGCTTCAGGCGAAACCCATCAAATGGCCGATCGGGACTTCCTACGACGGCAAGAGGGTCAGCTTGCGCGAGATGCAGGCAAGGCCTAAGTCCTACACATACTACGGTGTGCTGATGGACCAGGCTCGGGAAAGGAGCTACCTGACGGCGTACCACACGGATTACCGAGTTCTGGTCGGCTACGTTTGGAGGACCAGAGACTTTCCGTGGCTGGGTGATTGGCAAGAGAACCGGCGTATGACGATACCTCCGTGGAACGGCGAAGTCGTCGCTCGTGGATTGGAGTTTGGGACCACACCCTTTGAAGGCACGATGCAGGAAGTCGTCGAAGAGGGCACGGTCTACGGCGTGCCGGTCTACCGCTGGATCGGTGGTCGCGAGCGCTTGACGGTTCGGTATGTAGCCTTTCTGGCCGAGATTCCGGAGGGCTACAAAGGCGTCGCCGACTTGGAAGTCCGCGGCGGACAAATCCACATCACGGAACGTCAGACGGGTAGGATAATCTCGCTGAACAGCGCTCGAGACTGGTAGCCAGGCCTTCCGATGTCGGGATCGGCGGACCCTAAGGGCGGAGGGGGGCTCCGTCGCGAAGTGTCGGATCCTCGATTCCGCGGCACAGTGTTTCTTCCACGTCTCTGTTAGATCGAGAAGCTCCGCTCTCTGCCAGACTTGGGACAGGATTGGATCGCTCAGCAAACCTCCTGAGGGGAAATCATTTTCCTCTCGGATGCCGAGCGATAGGCAGCCTCTACAATCTGCAAGGTCTTTAGGTGCTCCCTTCCGCTATTCTCAGGGTCTTCATTCCTTTCGATTGCGTTCATCAATGCACCCATCGGACCTACAAATGCGTCTGGTATCCAGCGGCCTTCTAACTCCGTGGAGATCCACAACCCATCGCTCTTCGTCCTTGAGGAAAACTCTAGAGTGTCCGCCCGTCCGAGCGGATAGTTGTACCAGATTCCAAGGGTACCCTTGATGCTGCCCTCCGTGCCCTCAAATCGAAATGTAGCGAAGTCGTCCCCGCTTGGGTTCTGCGAGTGATCTAGAATGCACCCGATTAGTTGGCTAGGATACTCCATTGTGATCAGAGCCCGGGTTTCGCCACGTTCTTTCTGCTTGGGTGAGCGACCGGTGCAACAGAAGACACCGTTCGGTTCCCCGAAAAGCATACGGAAGCTATAGATAGGGTGAATCGCATCGAACAGGATCGAGAGACGCTCTGCTTGTTCGAGCCAAGGCCAGGTATTCCACTCTTCCCGGTAATTGACGTGAAGAGTGGATAGGACGGGAGAGCCGATCCAGCCTTCGCTAATCAGATGGCGGCTGGCGCGCATTGCAGGGTCCCAGCGCATGTTTTCATTCACTGCCAGCTGGCGATTCTCTGCAGCCGCGATTGAAACTAGGAGTTTCGCCTCAGAAAGCGTCTCAGCAAGCGGTTTCTGGCACAGCACGTGCTTACCCGCGTATAGAGACTTTGCGGCAATGCGGCCCTGAGCAAAAGGGGGCACGGCTATATCAATGATCTCGATTTCCGGGTCGCCGAGCATTTCATCCAGTTCTTGAAATACTCTCCGAATAGGAAACCGCGCGGCCAAGCGCTCCGCTCTTTCCGGAATGAGATCGAATATGCCCTTCACCCTGAGGCCGGCCTGTCGGTATGCAGGGAGATGGCCTACTTCCACAATTCCACCGGCGCCGACAATTCCGATCGGGAAATCGGTTTTCCGTCCCAGTGCGGGCCTGTAATGCAAATCAGGGAGATTCATCGTAGGGTCGTCCCGTCAGATGGTGTTCCTCCGGATTGGACCGCGATCCATGACCAGCCTCCAATGCGCCCACACCCATCTGACGAAGCTGGGAACGAAGTAGTCTCCCACGACCGCGATCGGCGGCGGCCCCTGCATCGGAGACCGCTTGGCGAGCGGTAATTTGGGCGCTTCTCCGCGACCCTTGGCAGCACATTGCAGCGACATCTCGAAGTTGTCGTTCAAGTAGCACTTGCAGAGGGCTTGCCGAGTTTCACCGCCTTGGGTTATGCATGTCCGATGCGGCCGATTGTGACTCGCACGCTGGCGACGGGGCCGGTCGAATGCTTCGATTCCACCATCGCGCTGTGGGTTGACGATCTCTCCCGACTTCTTGACGACAGCTTGGAAGGGTCCATCGCAGCTTGAGACCAAGCGTAGCAGAGGGATGTCGCTCGAAGGACAGTCGATTGACGGGATTAGCAGACCGCTACGCCGCTCTCGAGAGCAGCACCGTGCGGTCGTGGGAGGTCGACGACAGGTCGACGGTCTATGATGCTGCCGCAAGCCGCGTCGCGGCGCTACGCGTCCCATGCCGCACTGGTGGAACTGCTCCAAGAAGCGGTCACGCTCTAGGAATTGCCGACTTGGTCATATTTGATCCGGACACTATCTCCAAGGCCACCTATGGATACCCCCATCAATATTCGGTAAGGATCCCCTATGTGATCGTCGGCGTAGCAGTCGTGGCTGATCAGAGTCGGCACACCGGACTCTTGGCCGGCCAGATTCTAGAATCCACCCGCTTGAACAACTGAATGCGGCACATACCAACCCGCATAGCCGGCCCATAGGCTCACATCAGCGGTCATCGTAAGGGGGAATCGCGCGTTGCGGAATCGTGCGCGTCACACTTTCTTTCTGGAACGTGCAAGGCTCAAACGCTGTTGGCAAGGGGCTTTCTGATCCACGGTTCCGATACATGCGGCGTAGGCCCTGGAACGTCCAGACGCCAGCCTGGGTCAGCACCGACTCTCGCCTTCACGCTGTCGATGCGAATGGAAGATGGCACACTCGACAGCGGTTCCCGTGGAAGCGGGCCGAGGATGAATTGCCGAGAAGGGGGCGGGGTGTCGATCTGGGCGAGAAGAACGAAGCGACGGCTGCGAATGAGGAAGACCTGCAAGAGTGTCGACGAGCCCCCGCCGGTTGGCCTGGTTGAAGATCGGAAGGGTCTGGCCGCGGTGCCGATCCGTCCCGTTCGTGATGCTCGCCTAGACGTGGATCCTCGCGACGGGTCTCACCGGAGGGAGGTGTTCGATCAGGCTCATCTTCGACACCGTTTTTGAGGCCGATGCTGATTCTAAAGGGTTTACGACCTCCAAAGTGCCATTTTGCGAAATCTGTAGTGCCACGTTAGTTTTGGATATCTGCCCGATGTTTTCCTGTTTTACCTTGATTTAACCCTCATCTTCCCGGTACCATGTAATGGTACGGATCGGCCATGTTCCTCCGCTCCAAGTCCACCGGCAACCGCACCTACCTCCAACTCGTCGAGTCCTTCCGCGACGGCCCCAGGGTCCGCCAGCGCATCCTCGCCACTCTCGGCCGCCTCGACCAGCTCCAGCACTCCGGTGCCCTCGACCGCCTGCTCCTCTCCGTCGCCCGCTTCTCCCAACAGGCTGCTGTCCTCGCTGCCCGCGACTCTGCCCTCGCTGACGGCTTCCCCGCCCGCATCCTCGGCCCCGCCCTCGTCTTCGAACCCCTCTGGCGCCTCACCGGCTGCCGCGACGCCCTCCGGGCCGCCCTCGCCCCCCGGCGCTTCGCCTTCGACGTCGAACGCGCCGTCTTCCTCACCGTCCTGCACCGCCTGATCGCCCCCGGCTCCGATCGCCAGGCCCTCCGCTGGATGAGCGACCAGGCTGTCGACGGGGCCGCTGCCCTCGACCTGCAGCACTTCTACCGCGCCATGGCCTGGCTCGGCGAGCAACTCCCGGATCCGCAGGGCGCGACCGCTCCGCGCGAGCCGCCCGAGGACGGCGGGAAGGCCGCCACGGCCGTGCGCTGCGTCAAGGACGAGCTGGAGGAGGACCTGTTCGCCCGCCGGCGCGACCTGTTCAGCGCGCTGGACCTGGTCTTCTTCGACACCACCTCGCACTATTTCCACGGCCAGGGCGGGACCGAGCTGGGCCGGCGGGGCAAGTCGAAGGACTTCCGGCCGCAGTGCCGGCAGCTGGTGGTGGGCGCGGTGCTGGACAGCGCGGGGCAGCCGGTGTGCTCGGAGATCTGGCCGGGCAACACGGCGGACGTGACGGCGCTGCTGCCGGTGGCGGAGCGCTTGCGGGAGCGTTTCGGGGTGGGGCAGGTGTGCCTGGTGGCGGACCGGGGGATGATCGCGAAGGCGACCATGCAGGCGCTGGAGGAGCAGGGCTGGGGCTACATCCTGGGAGTGCGGATGCGGTCGTCGAAGGAGTTCGGAGAGCGGGTGCTGGGCACGGAGGAGGAAGAGACGCGGATCGAGGTGGAGCGGGCCTGGCGGCAGGAGCCGCTGGAGCTGGGGGTGCGCGAGGTGCTCGTCACGGACCCTCCCAAGGCAGGGCAGGCAGCGGCGGAGCGGCGCTACGTGCTGTGCCGGAACGAGGAGCAGGCACGGCGGGACAAGGCGGTGCGGGAGGAGATCGTGGCCCAGCTGCAGGCGAAGCTGGGCGGGGGGGCGAAGGAGCTGGTGGGCAACCGGGGGTTCCGACGGTACCTGGAGGCCCGCGGGGAGGGGTTCGCGATCGACGAGGAGAAGGTCGCTGCCGAGGAGCGCTACGACGGGCTGTGGGCGTTGCGGGTGCGAGCGGATCTGAGTGCGGAGGAGGCGGTGCGACGGTACAAGGAGCTGTGGCGGGTGGAGCGCTGCTTCCGCGAGGCGAAGTCGCTGCTGCGGACGCGGCCGGTGTGTCACCGCACGGACGAGGCGATCCGGGGGCACGTGTTCTGCTCGTTCCTGGCGCTGGTGCTGAAGCAGGAGCTGGGACGGCGCATGCGGGAGGCGGGCATCGAGGCGGAGTGGGCGGATGTGGTGCGCGATCTGGGGCGGCTGTCGGAGACGGTGGTGGAGTTGCAGGGCAAGCGGTTCGCGGTGCGGACGCAGGCGCAGGGGGCGGTGGCGCAGATCGTGCGCTGCGTGGGGGCGAGCCTGCCGCCAGCGGTGCGCCGGGACGACCGCGGAACGACGCTGCAGCCGGTCCCCGGGATACAGGACCCACCCAGCCCGGCAAATTAATGCAGGGTTGCCCCCAATCGATGCCACAATGGAGCCGTGTAGTGCCACGCCCGTATTTTCGGGGGTCTAAGTTGTTGAATCTATTAGGTCACAAAAACCAAACTGTCGAAGATGAGTCAGGTCGGCTGCGCTCCGATGCCGGTCAGCTCAAACGAGCCTGCAATGCACCTTGCGAATTCCCATTCCTAATACGGGATCTCTCTCAGGATCAACGGTTTGCGTCCGAGACTAGGACGGCGTACTGCCTACGCGATGATGTCCTTCACGATATGGCCATGGACATCGGTGAGTCGAAAGTTCCGTCCGGCGTGGCGGTAGGTCAGCCGTTCATGATCCAAGCCAAGCAAGTGCAGCACGGTGGCATGCAGATCGTGGAAATGAACTTTGTTCTCGACCGAATAGTAGCCGTAGTCGTCCGTCGCGCCATAGGTGAAACCGGCCTTGACGCCGCCCCCGGCCAACCACCAAGTGAAGCCTTCCGGATTGTGATCGCGGCCATCAGAGCCTTGCGCGGTGGAGGTCCGTCCAAACTCGCCGCCCCACATCACGAGCGTGTCCTTCAATAAACCGCGCCCCTTGAGGTCTCTCAACAGCCCGGCGATAGGCTGATCAACTTCCATGGCATTGCCAGAGTGACCCTTTCGCAAGTTGGAATGCTGGTCCCACTTGTAGCTGTGGCTCACTTGCACGAATCGCACCCCTTGTTCGGAAAAGCGCCGGGCCATCAAGCACTGGCGCCCGAAGTTCTCGGTGACAGGGTTGTCGAGGCCGTAGAGCTTCCGCGTGGCGGGTGACTCGCTCGAAAGGTCCTGTAGCTCCGGCGCTGCGGTTTGCATCCGAAACGCTAGTTCAAACGATTCGATTCGTCCTTCGAGCGCCTGATCCGGGCCAGCTTGATCCAGGTGCTCTTCGTTGATCTCCCGAAGCAGGTCCAGTTCCATCCGCTGGACGTCGCGGGGAATCTCGTGATTGGTAATAAAAGGGATCTTCGCCTGCCTCGCGTGAACCCCCGAGTTACCAATAGGTGTCCCTTGGTAGGGGGCAGGGAGAAACGCGGAACCCCAGTTGTTGGCGCCCCCGTGAGTCAGAGTCGGGCAAATCGTGATGAACCCGGGCATGTTCGTGTTTTCTGTTCCTAGCCCGTAGGTGATCCACGAACCGATGCTGGGACGAACGAACGTGTCACTGCCGGTGTGCAGCTCCAGCAGGGCCCCTCCGTGGCGCGAATTCGAACCGTACATCGAATTGACCATGCACAGATCATCGACAAACTGCGCTACACGAGGAAACAGATCGCTTACCCAAATGCCGCTCTCTCCGTACTGCCTGAAGTTCCAAGGCGACTGGAGGAGATTGAACGTCTCGCTAGAAACTATCCGGGGCCGCTCGAAAGGCATCGGCTTTCCGTGGTCGCGCTTGAGTAGCGGCTTGTAGTCGAACGTATCCACCTGGGAGGGGCCGCCGTGCATGAACAGAAAGATCACACGCTTGGCGCGAGGGGTAAAGTGGGGCACCTTGAATGCCAGCGGATCTGCCGATCGGGCAGCCCTTGCCTCCTCGCGCAGTAGCGCTGCCAACGCCAGAGCCCCAAACCCGGCGCTGCTTTCGCGCAACATCCGGCGACGTGACAGCCGCCGATCGCTGACTGAATACCGGTTCTGATTCATGGCCGACACCAAAGTCTCTTCATGTGTACCTACTCCAAGTGCAGGAATTCGTTCGATGCCACGAGCGTCCGGCACAGACTCTGCCACGCACGCAGAAGACGTTTCGCGTCATCGGGCTCGTGGCTTCTCAGCTTCGTTCCAACGCGCGCGATGAAGCGCAGGGCTCGATCCGTTTCCGGTGCGGTAGGCAATCGGCCTAAGGCAATTTCATAGGCTTTGCGGATCCGGCCGACGTCGTCGAGCTGGGCCTTCTCCAGCAGGCCGGTGGCCATATTGCCGGACTGCTCCAAGACAACTGAACTGTTCATCATGAATAGCGCCTGAGGGGAAACCACTGTAGACTGCCGGTTTCCATTGGAAACGCTTGGATCTCCGAAATCAAAGGCCTGGAATACATCGTAGAGCGAGCTCCGGATGACGGGCAAGTATACCGCTCGCCGGTTGACGTCGTAGTCGGTCGAGTCGCGGTTCCTGACACTCGTTACGTACTCGCGGTCCTTGAACGTGAGCATCGAACCGCCCATTCTTAAGTCGAGCCCCTCGCCCACGGCCATAACCGCATCACGAATGGACTCGGCTTCAAGACGCCGCCGATTCATCCGCCACAGTAGCCTGTTATCTGGATCCACCGCAGCGGATTTCTGGTCGAAGGCCGTGCTCATCTGATAGGTGCTCGATAGCATGATCAAGCGGTGCATGGCCTTGATCGACCATTTCTCCTCGATGAATCGTCGCGCCAGCCAATCAAGCAACCGCTGATTGGTGGGCCGATCGCCGAGGCGACCGAAATTGTCTGTCGAAGGTACGATCCCTCGTCCGAAATGCCATCGCCAGATGCGGTTGACCATTACCCGGCTGGTCAGGGGGTGGTCCTGACGAGTCAGCCACCGCGCCAGTTCCAACCGGCCACTGGTCTGGTCTCCGACCGGAGTCTGGACCCTTGCGGACAAGACCCGGGGGAACTGCCGAGGGACCACTTTGCCCAAGCTGAGGTGGCTGCCGCGCAGGTGAATGGGCACGTCACCGATCTTGCCTTCGGTGACTCCCATCGCGCGGGGGAACTCGGGCACTGACTTCTTGAGGACCTCGAGTTCCGCCTTCAGCCGCTCGATTGCGGCCCGCGTCTCTGCAGGGAAATAGCGAGTTGGCTTCTCAGGGGCCCGGAATGGCCCGTATTCCTCATATAGCAGTTGGAGCAGCGCATTGAGAGCCGGGTCGGCGAGTGCCGGTTTTCTGTCCATTTCTAGGTCGTCTCTGGTGGCCCCTTCATCCGGATCATCGTGGCGAACGCCTTCAGAATCAGAGGTCTTCCAAGCCCGGTCAGCCCGATCGAACAGCTCTTGGTAGACCGCGGCCAACCCCTCCCGTGTGGACGGCCGTATGCCTTCGAACAGCGTGGCCACCGGCGATTCCCAGCGCGACAGCGAATCGTAGTCCGGTGATTCGAAAGCGTGCCAAGCGTAGAGCGCCGATGAAGGCGCGCCATCCGACCATCGAATACGCTCGGCCCACTGCAATAAGATGTCCGGGTTGAGGCCAAAATCGGAGGCAAGCTGGGCGCGAGTCTTGGGCATCGGCGTGCCCTCGGCGAGCGTGTGGGGCGCCACCGCCAACTCCGCGAAATAGGGGAACTTGCCGTCGACCGCCAGGCGTATCGTGTTCCGGCCTGGCTGGAACCGGAAGACTCCGATAACCTTCCACTCGTGCGTACTCGGTGTCGAAGTCCGGCTCGTCTCAGTAGAATTGCCTGCCCGGACCAGCTCTCGATTGATGAAAATGTCGAGTGCATGTGCCTTTGGGGAAGCGTTGCGTAGTTCGAGTTGGTAGTAGCCCTCTTGCTTCACGGTCAGGTCGTATTCCACGAAGTACGCGGACTGTCCGGTATCAACCAGAACACTGGGATCATCGTCGTCCCTCGTGAACTCCGGGTCAGTGTTGCCCTTGGCGAAATCGGTGCTCGTCGCGACGAAAACATTCGGTCTCTCGGTCGAGCCAGGTCCACCCAGAGCGGATCTGAGTTGAACAGCCTGCTGATCCAGCAAGTCTGTGGCTGCCAGCAAATATGCGCCCACCTTGCTGCGTGCCTGGTCTGCGATTTTCCGGGCAGCCGGTCTCGAATAGCTGCGGATCTGCTTCTGTTTGGCCTCGATTTTGTGCTGGTGAGCTGCGAGTCGCTTGCGCTCCTGTTCGGGAGCCAGCACATATTCGTGCCACTCCGCCACGACTTTGAAATTCTCCATCGTTTTGGAGCTCTTGAAGATCCCCGCAAGCGAATAGTAATCCCCTATTGAAATGGGATCGAACTTGTGGTCGTGGCAGCGAGCACAACCGAGTGTCAAACCCAGCAGGGCGCGTCCCACCGTGTCGATCTGCTCGTCGACGATATCCATTTCCATCTTGACCGGATCATCCTCGGCGAGCATCTTGGCACCCAATGCGATGAAGCCGGTGGCGATCTGACGCTCGTAGACGGCAGTCTCGTCCCCGTCCCCCTCCAACAAGTCACCAGCCAATTGCTCGTGGATGAGTCGGTCGTAAGGCACATCTTCATTGAAGGCGTCGATCACATAGTCGCGGTAGCGATAGGCGTTCTTGAATACGAGGTTCTCGTCCAACCCGTTGGAGTCGGCATAGCGCGCTACATCAAGCCAGTGGCGTCCCCACCGTTCGCCATAGCGCGGTGAAGCAAGAAGCCTCTCCACGACAGCGGCGAATGCATCCTCCGAATCGTCGCCCAAGAACGCTTCGATCTGCTCGGGAGTCGGAGGCAGGCCGGCCAGATCGAACGTGGCTCTACGGATCAAGGCGCGCTTGTCGGCCGGCGGTGCCGGTAGTAAGCCCTTCGCTTCGAGTTCCGCCAGAATCAAGGCATCGACTGGAGACCTCACCCATCGACGGTGCTTCACCTCGGGGATGGGAGAATCCTGGGGGGCTCGAAAAGCCCACAGAGACGCATTTGAGGACCCGTCCTCATGCAGATCAAGAGATTCGACCGCGTAGCCCCAGGGCGCACCGAGCTTCACCCACGTGGTCAGCGTCGCGATGTCCCGGTCATTGAGCCGTCCTGTCGGAGGCATTCGGAGCACTTCATCGCGGTGGCGGATCGCGCTTATCAGAAGGCTGTCTTCAGGTTCCCCGGGCAAGACCGCTTGGCCGCGGCTCCCGCCCATGCGGAACCTCTCCTCGCTGTCCAGCCGCAGACCTCCCATGGGCTGGGCGGACCCGGAATGACAGGCATAGCAATGCTCCGCGAGAATAGGCCGAACCTTTTCCTCGAAAAACTCCGCGCCCTGGGGGCCTTGCGCCTGACTGTGGGTGGACACGCCCGTTGCCAGCACTGCAAGAAGCAGCGGACACCTCAGCAAGCGGGTCGGTAACTCTTGACTCATCGGGACTTGCTCCCCGGCGGCTACTGCCCCTTTCTGGAAGACTCAATGACCTCCAGCGCCTGCTGAATGTCCGGGTCGAAAGGCTTCATGCTGAGCGCAGTCCGCAACTCACGCTCGCCGTTAACCAGATCTCCCGAGTGACAGTAGACCAAGCCCAGATTCTTATGCAGATCGGCTCGGATGCGGCACTCGCCACATAGCTGGAGCGCCTCTTTGAGTTGCGCAACGGCCTTGAGCCAATCGCGGGACTTAGCGGTGCGGACGGCGATATTCGCAAGGCTCTCGGCGCGGTCCGCCATCTGACTCTTTCGCTGCAACGCAACGAACCGGCTCTGGTATCTCTTGGCCAATTCAGGATTCGTCTTCATGAGGGCGCGGGCTAGGTTATAGAGCGCCTCAGAGTGATTGGGATTGGCCTCGACCGCTCGTGTCCACGCCCCTACCCCTTGCTCCGTCTCTCCGAGACTCTGGAAGTTCTGTCCCAGTAGGTAGAGGGCGTCTGCATGTTGCGGCTGCAAGGCCAACAGCCGGGTGAGGTGTTCGGAAGAGTGCTCAAGTTCTCCGAGTTGTTCTTCCGCCCGCGCCAGAAGATAAAACGCATTGACATTCTTCGGGTCCAGCCCGACCGCAACTTCCAACTCGGGCTTCGCTTCGCCGTAGCGTTTCAGGTCAACCAGAATGCGTCCCTTGTTGTACCGCGCGACTGCGGAATTCGGGGTCAGCCGGACGGCCTCACTGAACTCGGCCAACGCGGCTTCAAGCTGGAAGTGATCGGCAAGTGCGACACCCAGATTCATCCGGGCCTCCGCGGAATTCGGCTTCATCGAAACGACTTTTCGAAATGCCTCGAGGGATTGTGTCCTGCCCAGTCTCGTCTGCACCATAGCCAACGTAGTGATCGCTCGCTCATTGCCTGAATCCAGCTGAACAGCCGTCTCCAACTCGCCTTCGGCCTCCTCAAAGCGTCCCTGCTCGGCTAGAAGCAGTCCGAGGGCAACATAGGCATCGACGTAACGCGCGTTGCTCTCGATCGCTTGATGAAGCAGTTCCTCCGCGGCTGCGTATGCACCCCTGCGCCCATATAGAACCGCAAGGTTGGTACGGGCTTCGACGAAATTGGGTTCGATAGACAGCGCCTTCTTGAACGCCTCCTCCGCGCACGTCTGTTGTTGCCGCTGGGCATAGTAACCGCCCAAGGTGTTGTGAAAGACGGGTGACGCCGAGCCAGCGGGAATCCTCTGAATCTCAGCGGGTACAACACAGTCCGGGCTTGCTTGGCCTGTCAGCGGAGCGGCCAGTAACAATACAGTTGCTACGGTGCAACAGGAGGCAAATGCACAACCCGGCATCGTACCGTAATCCTACAAACGAGGCAGTGGGATGTCAACGAAAATTCCCCGCTTCAAAGACGTCACGGTTGGCCTCTCATTGGTCCATTGCGATTAAGCCTTGCGATAATTTCCCCGCTCGCCACCCAGCAATTGTCGGCGGATCAAATTGCATAGCAGCCTACCGGATCGGAGTCGCGCGATCGAGGGAATCACAACTTTCCGGATTCGAAACTCTGGGTCTTAATTACTCCATGGCCTTCCCGAATCGTCACCCATTGGTTCGCCTTCACGGAATCGATCTCCTCCCTAGTGCCATTTGGCCAACGCACGCTCAGTGTTCCCGTGGTCTCTTGCCCCATTCCAAAGTGAACACGGAAGTCACCCTGCGAGATATGGTAGCCGCCGCTGCGAACTTCATCGATCTGTCTCCCGGTGCCCGACGTGAACGTCAATCGAGCCCCGATAGCATCGCGCCCGGAAGCGGTCTTGACCTCGACCAGCACTGAGTTGCCTGCGGGAGCCTTGTTCTTCAGCAACGACGGCGGCTCGTGCATGTTGACGACGACAATCTCAATGTGGCCATCGTTGTCGAGGTCGCCCAGCGCGATTCCGCGTGACGAGTGCCGGGCTAGGATGCCCGGTCCCGCCTGCCGAGAGATGTCATGAAAATGGTCGTCCCCACGGTTCCAATAAAGAAGGCGCTGCTGCCTGAAGTCCTCGTTGAGCGGCGAGTCGTCGACTTCCGGGAATACGTGTCCATTCGCTTCGAAGATGTCTTTCCGCCCGTCATGATCGAAGTCGAGGAACGCGGCGCCCCAGCCCAGGAACTTCGTATTCACCGCAAGTCCGGCGGCTTCGGTTGCATCGGTAAAGAGGCCGTCTCCGGCGTTCTTGTACAGGTTTGGAGTGTCGTCAGAGAAATTGGTCTTGAAGATATCGAGGAGGCCATCGTGGTCGTAGTCGCCAGCTGTAGCCCCCATGCCCGCTTGCGCGCGACCGTGCTCGTTGTAAGCAGTGCCTGAGATAACCCCGAATTCCCCGAATGTTCCGTCACGTTCGTTTCGATAGAAGAGGCTTGCAGTGGAGTCGCACGCTACGTAGACGTCCACCCAGTCGTCATTGTCGAAGTCTCCGGTCAATGCTGTGAAGCCGTAGTAGCTCTTCTCGACGGCAATGCCCGACTCGACTGAGACATCCGCAAACCGCCCCTGTCCGTCGTTATGGAACAGCGACATTGTTTCACCGGGCAGGCCGCGGGGGCCGCAGTAGACGGGTAGTCCCTTCCAGACGCAATGGCCGGCATCGCCGGGCCGAGGAGCTGATTCCAAGTCGAACTCCAGATAGTTGGCGACAAACAGGTCGAGATGGCCGTCGCGGTCGTAATCGAGGAATGCGCAACCCGTGCTCCAGCGTCGCTGTGGAAACTCCAGGCCCCTGGTCTTGGTCTCGTCACGAAACGTCGCATCTCCTTGATTGCGATACAGAACGTTCTTTCCCCAGTGGGTGACAAGAAGGTCGTTGTATCCGTCATTGTCAACATCGCCGGCACACACCCCCTGCCCCCAGCCCAAATGGAGCAGTCCGGATTTGGCGGTTACGTCTTCAAATCGCAAGCCGCCGAGATTCTTGTAGAGATAATGCGAGAGTTCCTCGCCAGCGGTGTCTAGGCGGCTAGCATTGACGAGGAAGATGTCCTGCAGACCGTCGTTGTTGTAGTCGAAGATCGCGACGCCCGTGCCCGTTGTTTCGAGGATGTACTGTTTATTCTTCTCCGCACCGGAAATGTTGATCCCCGTTAGTCCGGCATCTTGAGCCAGGTCCCGATAGTCGACCGTGGGAAGCACCATACCCTTCGGCAGTGGGCGTGCGGCCCGCGCCACCGCACCACTCGTCGCGACACCTTGTGCGCCGGCTTGTACGCAGAATCCGCATAGTAGCCAGACAACTCCAAGTCCGTAGTTGAGAGCGAGAGCCACCCCGGAGCGAGTCAGGAGCCCGATCGGGCCAATTCCGAAGCCCGTTTTGAAGAAGAATCTCATCGCATTGGCAATTGACCCGCGGGGGGGCACTCGACTCGCTGGTCAGGGTTCATCCCAACACTTTGCCGTAGCCGCTGCCCTTCGCGAAGTGCTCGACCTGAGCGTGAGTCAATTCGCCCAGGGCTCGTCTTGGACCTTGCTACGTTTAGATTCGTTTCCCTTGAGACTTGCCGCATGGTTCTGGCCCGGGCCGGCTGCCACAGCGAATAGACTACCCTCATCGCGCCGCTTGGGACGGTCGCGGTTGGTCCGTACCGCAGAAGTTGGCCCACGTTGAGGCACCGTGTCGCTCTTGGAGAGGGTCGGTACATTCCCACACCCACCTTAGAGCATCCGAGATTGGATCACGGCCGTTGCAGATCTAAACCAGATCGGCGCGGTCCCTCCGGTACGAGACGAACTGGTACTCAATTAATTCATTGGCTCGCCGCTTGCCTGCAGCGTCCCGACTAACTCCACATAAGGGCTGTCCGTGTCGGTTGACAACAGACACGGACAGGCGATCAGGCGGTCAGAAAACGATCTTTGCCCCCAGTTGCAGGATCCGTGGGTCGTTGGCTGTGCTCAGCACCCGACCGAAAGTTCCCGTGCCGCTGAAATTCCGCCCGGGTACGCCGTACACGGGCGAATTGAACGCGTTGAATGCCTCTATGCGAATCTCCAGGCTCCTCCCTTCCCCCAGCGGGAACTGTCGGAACACCGAGAAATCAAAGTTCAGTACACCGTCGGACCGGAGGGTGTTACGCCCGAGGTTCCCAAACGTAAACGCCGCCGGCGCATCGAAGGCGCTTTGGTTGAACCATTTCGCCGGTGTCGGGTTCGAGACCTCGGGATTCCCTGCCAGATTGACGCGCATGTAGTTCCTGGCATTCCCGGTGTTGGCGATATCTCCGCTAATCACCACCGTATAGGGCTGACCGGAGCGGGCTGTCGTGATGCCGTTTAGCTGCCAGTTTCCGATGATGTGGTTGAGCACGGCGCTTTCGGAACGGTATTTCTTTCCCGGCCCGAATGGGAATTGATAGGTCCAGTTCAAACTCATGACTTGGGTGAGGTCGAATCCCGAGACACCCCGGTCGAGATTGAAGTTGTACGGGTCCTGAATTGCGCAGCCCTCGACGAACCAACCCGAGCACCCGATATCAATCGCCTTGGAGTACGTGTAGGACAGCATGTAGGCAAGTCCGTTCGAGTACTTTCTGTTGAGCATGAGTTGCAGCGCGTGGTAGTTGCTGCGGCTCCAGGACCGGTCATAGTACGTCGCCCGGATGTACGGGAAAGGCGCCCGGTCCGCCGGATTTCCGGGGCCGGGTCTCTGCGCGACATTGTAGAGCCCACCCAGGTCCAGCCGCTTCGTCCCGGAGCCGACGTAGTTCGCGGAAAGCAAGGTCGTGGTGTTTAGCTGATGCTGGACTCCGAAGTTCCACTGCATTGAATACGGGTTCTCCAGATACGGATCCAGGAACCAGGAGGTTTGGTTGAACGGGGTGGGATCCGGAAAGACCAGGTCCTTGATCGGCGCCAGCCCCGGGATTGTGGGACGGGGCGCATCGGGGAGCGGGTTGTTGATCGCAAGCTTTCTCTGCACACCGACGCTGGGCCAGCTCCCGGTATAGTTCTCGGCCATCTGAATCACGGCCGCATAACTCTCGAAGTACATGCCGAAAGACGCCCGGAGCGCGGTCCTTGGTCCAATGCGGTAGGCCAAGCCCAAGCGAGGTTGCCAGTTGTCGCTGAAATTATTCACGAGCCGTCCACGCGGGTCAATTTCCACATTGGGGGGAAGCACGCCTCCCGGAATGCAGGGGGGCGCTTGCCGTTCTTCGCAAGAGGGGGACTGTATTTGTAGAAGGTACACCCCCCGGCTGAGGTCATAGTTGCCGACCTCCATATTTCCGTCTTCCGGCTTGCCTTGGGGGGGGACTGTCGTGTGGTCGTATCGCAAGCCTATGTTGACCGTCAACTTGGGCGTTGCTTTCCATTGATCCTGGAAGTAGAACCCCATCACGGCTCCGCGGCGAAAAGTGGTCAACACGTTCCGGATCGCGTATTCGGACGGAACGTCAAGTAGGAACGATGCCAGCTGGCTTCCCGTATTGCCCGGATTCGCAGGATCGCTGGTTTGGAACGGGAGATAACGCGAGTATGCGTCGTTGATCCCGCTGACATACCCCAGACTGTTGTATTCGGCACCAAACTTGAAGGTATGCCCTCCCACGATCTTCGAAAAGTTCCCCTTGTACTGCCAACTCCCGACGGGACCGTGGGGGCTATTGCCCTCCCCGCCGTTCCACCAGTTCAGCACGGTCAGATTCGGAATCCGGGTCGGCTTGGTCCCGATGAAGTTGCAGCAGAAGTCGCCGGCGAATCCGACCTGCTGGGCGAAGTCGTCAGATAGGGAGCGGAAGTTCCTTTGATTGAGGACTGTGTAGCGATTGCGTCCGAACTGCAGCTGCATCAAGCTAGACGGGCCGAAGGTATGGACCCAGCTCACCCCCGTGTTCAGGGCATAAAATGTCGAGATGCTTTCCAGCGCGGGCCGACCACCCGACCTGGCAGTGACCAAGTCGGTGACGCTGTAACGGAACCACACAGAATCCTTCGGTCCCACGGTGTGGTCCACCCGGAGGCTGTACTCATGCTGGTTCTGAGTAACGGGGGTGTCGTCCTGCGCGTTTCGGCCCGGCACGCCCGTGGTAATGGGGGACGGCAGCGTGTTTTGGGCGAACAGCAGCGTCCCCGAGTTGATCCGTGAAGATGGAATCATGTTGTTAGCGAAGGGGGTGCGCATGAACGCTCCCGGATTTCCGGGGTCCGGCATCGTGCTGAATGGATCAAAGATCTGGCGGACCTCATCGCTAAGATCTCCGGTCAGGTTGGCCGACGTCGGCACGCGGAAGAAACTTTGGGCCGGCCGGCGATACTTGAAGCCTTGGTAACTCCCGTAGAAGAATGTCCTGTTCTTCAGAATCGGCCCACCGCCAGAGGCACCGTATTGGTGCTGCTTGAAGGGAGTGACCTCCGGCTGAAAGGTGTTACGCGCGTCAAAGGCATCGTTTCGGCCGTAATACCAAGTGGTGCCGTGGACCGAGTTGGTTCCTGACTTTGTAACTACATTGACGATTCCGCCCATGGCGCCGCCGAATTCTGCCTGGTCGTTATGGGACTGGACTTTGAATTCCTGGATGGCATCAATCACGGGATTCACCGCAGGCGTGCTGACCATGAGGCCTTGGTTGATGACCCCGTCGATCATCCAGAAATTACTGCGATTGGTCTGTCCGTTGATTGAAGGAAAGACAAACTCGCCAATGGCTGCGGTGGCGAATCCACCGGCATTCTGGGCCACGCTGACCGGTGCAGCTCCCGGGGTAAGGGCAAGCAACTGGGTGAAATTTCGTCCATTCAAGGGCAGGTCCATTACCTGCTTCTGCTCGACGACGGCCCCGAGCTCCGCAGTCGAACTCTGGACTTCCGCCCCGACGGCCTCGACGGTGATCGATTCCGTGACTGCGCCGATCGTGAGAGTGAAGTCGAAGGTGGCTGTTTGGTTCACCACTAAGGTGAATGGTTCCAGATTGCTCGTAACGAAGCCGTCAGCGGTAACTTCCAGGGTGTAGTTCCCCGGTATGACACTCAGGAATCCGTAGTTGCCGCTGACGTTTGTGACAGTGTTGCGCTCAACCCCTGTATCAACTTGAACCAATACTAGGCTCGCATTGGCGATACTGCTCCCGCTAGGGTCGCGGACAGTCCCGGTGATTGACGCTGTCGAAAGCTGTGCATACAAGCTGGCCGGCGTCATTCCCAAGAGGCATGCGAATATAATCCGCGAACACGCAATCCCGCGAATTCCCTTGCTGAACATTGTTCACCTCCAATTCAGTAACTCAGGGCCAGATAGAGCGTAACATATGGTCCAAGGTGGATTGCACAATGTTGCCAGGAATTGTCAAATCTTGCTCTATTGGGTGGCCGTTAGTGTGCATATCCTGCCTTACCTGCCTTGACAAGCAATTGATTGCTATGACCTATTTGGGCTCAGTAATGTCTCCCCAAAAAATGAGGTGGAAGCGCGGGGAAAAGGTGCGCTAGAAGACCTTGCTTCTGAATCCTATTTGGCGTCCTGCCGAGAGGCTCGATTGGAAGCATCCCCTCACCCAGTCATTCTGAGTCACGCAGAACGTCGATGGTGGCGCTTTGACTAACCGTCCCGGCCCGTGGACGTATATCGGTGTTCGCTCTAGTGTTCCGCAGGCTGCCCTCGATTCCTGCTGACCGGACCAGACCATCACCTGCGGCCCGGCTCCGGCACCCCTCCAACAAAAAAGGCGTAGCAGGGGATCTGCCACACGCAACCGGGTCAAACTCGGAATCCCGACAATCGCTGGACCCATGGCAGGTAATCTTTCAGGCACGCCGCTGCCCGCAACGCTCATTCCGTCCCATCGGTCCCTGAGCGGAGGTAGTCGATAACCTCGTCGACAGGCACGACATCCCCGACATCGATCTCGATGTCCAGCAAGTTGACTTCGTGCATGATCTCGCAGCGATCCCCGACGGCTTCTCTAGGCACGATAACGTGAAAACTGTCCGTGGCATCGCGGCAGGTGGCGTAGACACAGTGGCTGGTACTCACACCCGTGACGATCAGGGTGTCCACACCCAGTGCGCTCAGATTCTCATGAAAGTTCGTAGCCTTGAAGGCTGAGGCGTATCTCTTTCGGAGCAACTTCTCGCTGGGACGATGACCCAAGCGCGGGTCAAGTTCAAATTCCTGTTCATCGAGCGCATTGAGATTCCTGCCACCGACCTTTCGATCGTATGGAGATCGAGGCTCGGCCGGGTCATAGTAGTAGGTCGTGAAAAAGACCGGAACGCCCCGTTCCCGGGCGACCTCAAGCAGGCGGTTCGTGGCATCGACGACCGAATCCATTGAGCTGCCAAAAGGAAGGCTGTCGGGTCTTGTCCATTGCAATGCGAGGTCGATTACAAGCAAAGCCGGTCGTCGCCCAAATCCTACTTGACCCGCCCAGTTCAGCTCCAGGTATTGCTCACGCAGATCGGCGAGGTGCTCTCTCAAAGGACCGCGAAGTCTATCCGGCAAATGGAGTCGTGCCGTACCAAACGATGGGGGCTGGTTCTCGTCCGATTTGGGCATCTGATCTCCGTTCTGGAAGCCTAAGGCTATCCCCTGTCGCCTTCCTGCTTGCAATCATGATAGGCTCAGGAGCCGTTTTTCTCATCCTTAACTTGGCCTGGATCTGGCACATTGCACGAGCGTACCGGGTCGGTGCTGAACGCTCTTGGACCCTTGGGAGACGCGGCGGTGACCGAAAATGCGAGGCGTCGGGCCGCGCTGTCCCGCTGGCGGCGCCGCGAGGAGTGAACCCAAGACTATCGACGGAACTGGCGCTTTCGGTGTGCTAGTGTCTGCCAGATCCACGGTCCGGCATCCAAGGGGCGGCTGGGTATTGGCGCTGCAGCTTTCCTGGGCGGATGCCAGTTGTGCAAGGATTCCGAGGAGGTCGGCCGTTTGATGCGCAGAAACTATAGGATCGCTGTCGGATCGATACTCACGGAATGCAATGAGTGGGTCGCCGGGACTACGGAATTGGAGGACTTTGAACGGACCGAGTTCAGACGTGGAAACGAGATCCTAACGGGTTCTGCGGGAGTTGTGGGGGGAATGCTCCGAATTCTCCGGCAGCGCGGCGTTGAGATACTGCCTCTGGTCTCGGCAAGCGCGTGTCCTGGCGGTCTGCTCTCATCTCACTGCTACCGCCAACTGAAGGGGGAATTCCTGGAATCACTGAGACGGTTCGATGCGCCCGATGCCGTGTTGCTTGGGCTGCACGGCGCCGCCAGCGCCGTAGATTTGGAAGACTTAGAGGGTGACCTCCTCGAGGCGGTTCGCGAGTTGGTCGGCTCGGGAGTGCCCGTAGTCGCGACGCTCGATCTCCACGCACACGTGACGGGCAAGATGGTTCGCTGCGCCGATGCTTTATTGGCGTGGGAAACCTATCCGCACAGAGACAGCGTAGAGACCGGGTCTCGTGGCGCACGATTGCTTCTCGAAACGCTTGACGGTGAGGTCAAGCCGACCATGGCGATGGCGAAGGTACCTGTCCTGACTGGTGCGGTGAATGCTAGCACTGACGGTGAGACACCCTTTGCCGACTTGATGCGTCTTGCAAAGAGCTGGGAGGATCAGGACGGAATACTCTCAACTAGCGTTTTCTTGGTGCATCCATACCTGGACTGCACCGACATGGGCAGTGGCGGTCTAGTCGTTACCGACGGCGACAGAGAAAGGGCCATCGATCTTGCTCGGGAAGTGGCCGAAACATATTGGGAAAGAAGATTCGATCTTGTTCCGTCGACGTACGAGCCTGCGGAGGCGGTCTCGGAAGGCCTGCGGATTGAGGGTGGTCCGGTCTTGCTCGTGGAGACGGCGGATACCTGCGGCGGAGGAGCCGCGGGGGACAGTGTGGCAAGTCTGAGAGCGTTGCTGCACGCTCACGTCAACGAACTCTCCCTCGTTCCCGTTGTCGACCCCGAAGCTGCAGCCAGATGCCATCAAGCCGGCCAAGGGAAAGAGATCCGGGTTGAGCTTGGACACAAGCTTGACCGCCAATGGGGTCAGCCGGTCGCCGTGAAAGGTCTGGTCGAGAGGCTGTCCGATGGCCGCTTCCTTTATTCCGGGGGCATCTGGGGTGGCCAGTGGGGCGACATGGGGCCATCGGCGATGCTCCGGATCGGCGAGGTGCAGGTGCTCATCGCTTCGCACCCCACCTACGAATGGGCTGATGAACAGTTTCGCTCAATGGAGATGAACACGAGCGCGGCCAAGTTCATTGTGGTGAAGAATCCAATGAACTACAGGAATACACACCTCAAAACTGCCAAAAAAGCCTTCATTCTCGATACCCCGGGACCGACACCCGCCATTGTGGACCACATGCCTTTCCGGCGGATGAAGAGGCCTTACTTTCCTGCCGACAAGGACATCCCGAACTTGACACCCGCCATCCTGACCAATTAGCCCTTATGTCAGATCGTGAGACCTTGTCCCGAGCCGGAACGAAGCGATCGCCGTCAGTTCTCGGACGGCACGCCCTCGATATCCATAGGACCGAAGACCGGGGCCGCCATATTGGCGTCGTCGGCGAGATTGCAGTACGGGTCGGATCCCCAGCCGTACCAGAGCTTTGCCCCTGCCGGAAGAGGCTCGTTTGGAATGCCGCGACCCAGCTCCAGCACCACGCGGTTGGGCGACCGAGGGTCAACAAAGGCTCGGAATATGGCGAGAATTTCAGTCTCGTCAGCGTCACGGATCGAAAACCCCGATAGTCTGCCTGCTGATTGCAATCGACCGTTCACCTCGGAGAATTCAACATAGAGTGTGCGACGGTCGCCTCCCCAGGGATCGAGTCTGCCGCGATTCACCTTGACATAGGCTCGATCTGGTCGCGGGCCCCGTTTCAGATCGCGGCAAGCCTCGACTTCCGGAAACAAATCGTGGCAGACAAGATTGGCAAACCGGTGGCCTGCGGTCTTCAGTCCCTCGCCGCTGATGTGAATGATGTCGTCGAGGCCCAAGTCCACGCTCGCGACCATGCCCACGTTGGGGATCGCCTCTTCCGCCAAGCGCTGCACTTCCTGGATCTTGTTCCAGTGCATCCGGTTCTCTGTGACATACCGGCCGATCTGCGCGTAGTAGAAGGGCAAGTCCGGCTGGCCGAAATCGGCACGGATAGCTTCGATCAGTCCTTTGAAACGCTCGGCGTACTTGGACGCCCGTTCCTCCCGCATGTCAGCCTCCCCCTGGTACCAGAGAACGCCCTTGACTTTTCCTCCGACTGCGAGGAAACGCTCGATCATGGCACCGTAGAGGGACTTCCTGCCCCGCTCCTTGAGCGCTGGGTCCCAGCCGGGCGAGGTCGCTGACCCCGGCCCGATCGATGTGCCGCCGTGGGCGCAGGGCACAAGCCCGATCGGAATGCCCGTTCTGCGCACCATTTCCTTGGAAAACGTTAGCGCCAAGCCGGCACCATGTTGCCGATTCTTGCGGAATCGGGCGGCATCTTCCCCGATCAGTGGACCGTCCGGTTGCTGGCCCGGCTTAGCCCACAGGGACAGTAGGTGCGAAGCATGCTTCCAATTCACTTCATTGATCGACTCCGCCAGCGAATGCAATGGTTCCTCCGCGACCTGCCACTCGTCTCTCGGATTGAAGTTGTGGACGAGTTCATGGGGGGGGGCGAGATCCTCAAGACGACCGTTGCCCACCATGTTGGACTGGCCTGAAAGCACCCAGAGATCCCCGACCAAGACGTTCTGCACAGCGGTGGAGGCAAGCGTTTGCCGATCCTTGCTCAAGGCGCGAAGTTGCACCTGGTAGGGGCCACCAACGGGCAGGGCCTTGATGTTCGCCGTCCAGTGATCGCCACTCACAGACCCCACTTGATCCCAGTCGAAGCCCTCCACGACTAATCGACGGCGTACGATGCGCGCCTCGATGGATTCAGCGCCGTCGGCTGTCACCGTACCTGCTAGTCCGATGTCCGCATGGTCGGTCGCGTCACGTTGGAGGACTTGGTAGCTGGCCAAACCGGAGGTCACCTCGAAGACTGCACCTTTGGCAGCCCAAACGGTCGAGCTCAGTGTCCAGGCACAGACCCAAGCCAGTAGCCAACGCCCCAGGGCGACTGGTGTAATTGCGTTCTCGAAGCGCTCCTGGCCATTACCAGCAGCCTGAAGGCGTGTGCCCAACCGCAAGCGAACCAACAACATCACTGCCGATCCCAGGGTTCTCTTCCCGGCTCTTGCTCGCATTTCAGATGCGTCTGTTACTTTCTTTGTCGTCATAATGCTCGGACGCTACCACCGGGGAATATCGAGTGTCAAGGCGTGGGTTAGGCGAAATCCGGACGGTTGAAATTCTCCGAAACCCGTAGCTGACCGCGGCCGCCGAGACGAATGCCGCCCACCGCTGTTGGTTATCAAATGGTTCCAAATGAGGATTCTCAATTAGATTCGCTTCTGCAGGAAGGAGCCAAGGTGTTTGGCGTCGGTGCGGGGAGTGACCGGATTGGCGGGGATAGCGGAGCGGGTCGTTCCAGTCCTTGGCGCCGACGGGTCGGAGGCGGCGGCAGTCGGGGGTGTGACGGCGGAGGGCCTCGGCGGCCTGTTCGCCGGCGGGATCGGCATCGTAGCCGCAGAGGATGCGGGGTGCGCCGAAGGCCTGCAGCCAGCGGGGCAGAGCGGGAGCGACGCCGGTGGTGGAGGCGATCTTTTCGATTGCGCATTGTTGATTGAAGAGAGCTTTGCCCAGGCCCATCGGCAGTTCATCGACGTACCCAAGCGGAAAGATATGCGGCGTGTCGGAATTGGCTGAAAAACGCCCATCATTTCGAGGGCAGCATGCTGCAGGCACGCAACGGAAAAATCCTTCCCGAAGGGCGGCTTTGCGGACCAGATTGCGTTCAACTCACACGCCCGTGCTCGGACTGCAGTGCGCGGGATGCAGGTTCGTGATGCGAACGCGCCCCGCCGCGAGCGAGACGCCGATGGCGTGGATCTCGAGTTGAGCTATTGAGTGTTTTCCGATTGCCGTCGAGCGTCGGAACGCAGTCGGAGTTCTAACCCGTCGTTCGGTGCGATTGGCTCAGCAGTCCCGTTGTTGCTGAGGTCGATCCGGATCAAGCCAGAATCTCTTTCACCACGCGGGCGGGGAACTCGTCGGTAAGCCGTTCGTAGCGGCCATCGTGCGCGAAGACCAAGTCTCGATGGTCCAAGCCGATCTGGTGCAGTATCGTGGCATGCAAGTCATGAACGCTCACGCGGTTCTCCACTGCCTTGTAACCGACTTCATCTGTGGCCCCAAACACGGTGCCACCCTTCACGCCGGCCCCTGCTAGCCACACTGTGAAGCCCGTCGGGCCATGATCGCGGCCAGCGATTCCCATATCGCGGCTTTGCGAAATCGGGAGGCGTCCAAACTCGCCGCCCCAAACCAGCAACGTCGAGTCGAACAATCCGTTGCGCTTTAGGTCGTTGATGAGAGCTGAGATCGGCTTGTCCGTCTTGCCGCAAGCGTAGCCGAGCTCCTTCTCCAGCTCGAAGTGGGTATCCCAGATCTGGGCTTCGATATAGATCTGCACCAAGCGTACCCCGCGCTCGACAAGCCGGCGGGCCATCAGGCAGCGTTTTCCGTAAGAGGCAGTCCGTTCATCGTTCAGCCCATACATCTCCTGAGTCGCTGCATCTTCCTGACTCACATCGAGCGCATCGCTCGCAGTGAGTTGCATACGCGCGGCCAGTTCATAGTTTGTGATCCGGGCCGCGAGTTCCGGTTGGCCGGGCCGCTGGCGACGATGGGTATGGTCCATCTCGGAAAGCAACGAACGGGCCGCGTCGAGGACCACCGGCGGATACTCCGGCTCGGCTTTCAGATGAAGCAGCGGGGAACCCTGCGAGCGGACACGGGTTCCCTGATAAACGGGCGGCAGCCATCCAGATTGCCAATTCTGAACGTGGTTGATCGGCAGGCCCTTCGGATCGTCCAAGACTACGTAGGCGGGCAGATTCTGATTCTCCGACCCGAGGCCGTATACGATCCAGGAGCCGACCGAGGGACGATCGGTAAACTGCCGCCCGCCCTGCATGATGAAGATGGCAGGCTCGTGGTTGAAATGCGTAGTGAACATTGAGCGGATGAACGCGATGTCGTCCACGTGCTCGGCCAGGTGTGGCAGGATCTCCGATATTTCGATACCCGATTGTCCATGCTTGGCGAAGCTATACGGTGATGGCATGAACCCGCCGGCTTCGTGGATGAACTCAATGTCGCTCGCCATATCCCGTCCCGGCGGCTGGCCAGCGTACTTATGCAGCGCCGGCTTGGGATCGAATAGGTCCAGTTGGCTCGGACCTCCGTTCATGAAGAAATGGATGACTGATTTGGCCTTGGGTTCAAAGTGAGGATTGCGGGCCTTCAAGTCATAGAGTCGTCGTTCGGTCGACTCCGCGAGGGCCGCGCTCGGCGAAAAGAGGTCCTGGCCGAGCAGGTACGCTAGCGCAGTCCCGTGAAGCCCGTCGCCGACGCGAGAGAAAAAGCTGCGCCGCGTGAGATGCATCCGATCGGACCGACCTAGCGCTCTACTTTCGCTGCGGGACATGTTTACGCTCATCAGTCAATATAGAGGAATTCGGCCGAATTCAGCACTGTGTGGCAAAGCGTGGCCAGCGCCAGCCAGCGGGCTCTCGGTTGCTTGGGCTCCATGGGCGGCGGGCCCTCGTCCAGCTGGCGGATCCAACCCTCAGTCATGCGCGCCAGAGCGGATACGCCGGCGGCTCGCTCCCGGTTCGTGGGTGACCGACTCAGCGCGGCCAAGTATACGCGCTCGACCTGCGTGGCGGGATCGTCCCCGACGACGTCAATGACCCGCCCGGCCATGAAGCGTGAACTCGTGCGCAGCGTCTCGCTGTTCATCATCTGGAGAGCTTGAGAGGGAACTGTCGAATGGGTCCGGCGGAGGCAGTTCGGCCGAAGTTGAGGAGCGTCGAAGGACTCCAGCATCGTTAGCGGCTTGGATCTCCTTTGCAGAAGGTAGACACTGCGCCGCATTCCATCAGGGGAGTCCTTCGCCACGACCTCCCCATCGGGCCTCTCCTCGATGTCGTCGGGCGGGCCGAACGGGGTGTTATTAAGGCGCCCGGAGACACTGAGGATGGAGTCGCGGATCGCATCTCCGTCGAGCCTCCGAAGCGGAAACCGTGAGAGCAGGATGTTGTCAGGATCCGAACCATGCCTAGTTCGGTCGTAGATAGAACTCTGTCGGTAAGCGGCCGAAGTCAGGATCAACCGATGGATCGCCTTCAGGCTCCAGCCGCTAGCGACGAATTCCGTCGCGAGCCAGTCGAGCAGCTCGGGATGAGTTGGGGGTGTGCCGGTGCGGCCGAAGTTACCTTGACTTTGAACAATCCCGTGCCCGAAATAGTGCTGCCAGATCCAGTTGACCCGTACTCTCGCCGTGAGGGGGTGCTTCGGCTGCACCAGCCATTTCGCTAGGGCGAGCCGGCGACCGCTGGTGCCGGTCGTCCAGGGAGGCTTCTCCACGCGGTAAGGCTCGAGACCATCACCCAGCACTGATGGAACTCCCGGGTCCACGAGCGGACCAGGGTCCCGGTGATTTCCGCGGAATAGCACATGGACCGGAGTGGGCTCCCCTCCCATGTCAAACAGGGCCCGGATCCGAGGCTTGGGACGAAGACGTCGCTTGGTCTTGAGAATCTCCGTCTCGATCTCTATAGCCTGCTGGCGATACTCTGGGAAGTGCTCGCGGAGTTCGTCGGAGGAAACTTCCAGCGCGCTGCCGAATCGAGCTGCTAGGTACTTTTGGATTTCCGTGCGCTCTTCCGGACGCGTGTCCAACGACTTGCGAATGTCCGCCCTCAAGTCTTCGGGAATCTCGACCAACTTCTGGTCTTGGAGCTGATCCCTGAGCGGCGCAGTTAGGCTCTCTAGATCGCGCTCGAGCCTGCTGATCTCTTTGTGAATGGGGGCGTTGAAGCGGTCCGCTTCTTCGATCTCATGCGAGGGCACGCCAAGCAGCATACGGGTGTTGCTCTCGTTCCAGTCCGCGTCCGGGCCGACGCCCACCTCGTTCGGAGAGAGCCAGTCATACGGATCGTAGGCACTGCGGAGAACGGCGCTAAGGCGATAGTAGTCTCGCTGCGGCACGGGGTCGTACTTGTGGTCGTGGCAACGCGCGCAGCCAATCGTCATGCCCATGACGGTTGAGGTCAAGATTCGCAGCTGGTCCGCGACTACGGTCATCCGTTCGCCGACAAACCCCTGAGAGACGCTATATGTGCCATCAGGCCCCATCCGCAAGAAACCCGTAGCAACAAGGAGATCTCGTTCCTCGGCCGAGAGTGGAGGCGTCCTTGCCTTGTAGTCAAACAACTCGTCTCCAGCGACTTGCTCGGTCAGAAACCGATCGTAGGGTTTGTCGGCGTTTAACGCGCGAATCACCCAGTCCCGGTAGCGCCAGGCGTGGGGACGAATGGCGTCAGCGTCTGCCTGGCCCTCCGAGTCCGAGTAGCCCGCTGCGTCCAGCCACCGCCGTGCCCAGTGCTCGCCGTGACGAGGGGATTCGAGCAAGCGGTCGACAAGACGCTCGTACGCCCGTGGATCCTCGTCGGCCAAGAATGCTTCGACTTCGTCGGGTGACGGTGGCAGTCCGACGGTATCGAAATACGCTCTTCTCATCAGCGTCAGCCGCTCGGCCTCCGGAGAGAAGCTGAGGTCTCTTGCTTCGAGCTTCGCCAGCAGGAATGCGTCGATCGGAGTGCGGACCAAGTCCTGACCAAGGACAACCGGAATCGGAGGACGAGTCGGCGGCCGGAAGGACCAGAATTGCCGATCATCTTCACTCACAAGCGGGTCGGAGGCGGGACGAACCGGCCGGGGGGGCTCTTCCTCGAACGGGGCACCGTCAGCTATCCACCGGCGCAATTCTTGAAGTTCGGAAGAGGTGACCGGGCGGTAGGAAAGTCGTGACTGATGCTCCTCCGGAGGCATTTCCTCGGACACGATGCGCTGTATCAGCAGGCTCTCCTCGGGCTTACCGGGTACGATCGCGGGCCCGGAGACACCTCCCCGAAGAAGCGAATCCCGAGTCCGGATGTCAAGGCCCCCCTCCTGGCGTCGCCGACCGTGACAAAGGAGACACTTGAGGTTGAGTGTGCCGACTTTAATCTTGCGCGGGCTGACTCTTGCCCCTACGTACGCGTGATCGGCGGCGAGGGCTTGGCCTTCCGATAGAGCGCCCGTCTCGATCCAAGTCCGAATCAAGTGAATCTGATCGCCCCCAAGCTTCACGTCTCCGGGAGGCATCGAGCCGGCCGCAATTTTCTGCATAAGGAGGCTCGCATCTGGATCTGCTGGAACAATCGCGGGCCCGGCCTTCCCGCCTACTAGGATCGTGTCGCGCGACTGAAGATCAAGTTCCGCCTGCTGAATGCCTGGACCGTGGCAAGCGTGGCAGTGCTCCTTCAGGATCGGCGCGACATGGGTTTCGAAACGCGGAAACGCGCTTTCGGCAACGAGGACGCCGGGCGTACAGAGGAGCGCGGCCTCCACGAGCAATTTGGGACTCGGTAGCCTTAGGGGCATTTGCAGAGGAGCCTCCTCTGAAGCGCTCCCCACCTCTTTGGTCGGCTGCATCCGATAGGCCACCGCCGGACCAGGTGTGGTGCGGGCCGACGGCGAACCAGCCCTGAAGCTCATACCGACGATTGCATCATAGGCACCGACCATTGCCATGTCAACAGCGTTGTCTTGCCAACACTGGCAGGAGTCGACAGCCCCGTTGGATTCACCCTGTTGCTTTCGCCCTCGACACGCGGGGTTACCGACAAGGCAATGTGACTGTCCTTGGAGGCAGGCAATCCGAATTCCGGTTTTGGTGCAATGAATGGGCATGGCTCATTCAAAGGATCTTGGTGAGGATTCTCGCCCGGACCGGCTTCGTCTTGAACGGCACCGGTTGCTGTTTGCGCTGCTCAGAAAACGTTGTGATTGCGCCCGTAAGCTCCCGGACGCTTGCGAGAGTGACCGTGGGTCTCGCTTCATTCGGCTAAGCATTGCTCGACGAGGTTCGTCCACGAACTCGATGCTGATATGTGGCCCCGTCCGAAGGGCTCCGCGAATTGCGGTGAGGCCTACCGGCGGAGCGAGCCGCCGACCGGAAGATCAGGGCCCGGAACGATTCGCTGGGAGCCCGCTCCCCACGAAATCAAACGGTCGCCTTATTCCGGCGTCAGATAGTCGAATTCCTCCGGAGGAAAAAGGGGCGCTTTCTCGCGTTGGAACGCTCCTGCCGGAAGCAATCTAAGAGCAAGTCATCCCCAAGAGCCTGTAGCTGAGGGGCTTATCCGTGGTTGGGGCTGCGGTTGTCTTCGAATTATTCCCATTTCAATCCTCTTTGGCCTTAATCAATTTCGAGAAAAAATGGCCGGATCTGGCCGAGACATAAAGAGAATCAAGAGGCCTCTCGCAGCCAAGCGACCGTTTCCGGACAGAATATGCGGAGCCCTATCCGCACTACCCGCGTTCTACACAGCACACGGTGCCTGTGTTAAGTGTGTCCGGTCACTAGATGGGAGCCTCGAGGCGGTCCCCGCCCCGCTGCGCGCGACAGTGGGGGTGCCTCCGGATGCTACGGAGAGCGGCGAAAGCAGCAAGCAAGGGTCTTCCCTTATCGCTGTTCTGATAGGGAATAAGGGTCAGGTCGGGCCAAGAATTGGGGATCCGGTCGCTTAGTGGCTAGGCTGGAAAAAATCAGCCGATTGCAAGACGATAACGTGGGCCCTTGCTCGCTCCCGAGTTTGACAGGTTTCTCACAGCTTGCTACTTTGATTTCCCTAGGTGGACCAGTTCGGTTGCTCATTGGGCAGTGGTGACTGGAAGACCTGCCGCGGGCTCTTGAGAGGCCGGACTAAAGAATGAGGGGAGTGGCTGGACTTCGCCCTGTAAGGTTCTTTTGCTTGTCGTTTTGCGCGGCGATGACAGCGGTTTCCCCCTCGCAAACGCACGAAGAAGCAAGATTTTTCGAATCAAAGATCCGACCGATCCTTGCCACAAAATGTGCTCTTTGTCACGGCGAAAAGGTTCAAATGGCGGATCTGCAGCTCACTACTAGGGAGGGGTTCATTAAAGGCGCTAGTAGTGGCCCTGTCGTAATCCGAGGAGAGCCTGCGGCCAGCCGCCTGATCCGTGCGGTTGGTTATCAGGAGAGCATCAAGATGCCTCCGACTGGAAGGCTTTCGGATGAGGAGATTCTGGCGCTCACCGAGTGGGTCCGAATGGGTGCGACTTGGCCGAACAAGAATCTCAATATCGATCAGCCTCTTTCGTCGGAAAACGATGGAGAGCGCGGCTCGCACCAGACTGGACATTGGGCGTTTCGCCCCGTCACAGACCCTAGACCGCCTAGCGTGAAGAATCGGGATTGGGTTCAGAATCCGATCGACAGCTTTATTCTGGCGAAGCTAGAGAAGGAAGGGCTTGAACCTGCGCCAGCCACGGATAGGCTGGCGTTGCTTCGTCGAGCGAAGTTCGATCTACATGGGCTGCCGCCCAGCAAATGGGAAATCGAGGAGTTTGACTCCGACACTGAGACGGGAGCCTTCGGTCGGGTCATTGACCAACTCTTGTCGTCTCCGCGCTATGGTGAACGCTGGGGAAGGCACTGGCTGGATGTAGCCCGCTATGCCGATTCCACAGGATTGGACGAGGACCTGCCCTTCCCTTCTGCGTGGCGCTATCGCGACTACGTGATCGAAGCCTTCAATCTCGACCTACCTTACGATCAGTTCGTCAGGGAGCAGATAGCTGGAGATCTGATCCCGGCAGAAATGCCTGGAGCCGTGAATGTCCAAGGAATCGTGGCGACTGGTTTTCTGGCCTTGGGGCCCAGAGCCTTGGCACAGATCGACAAGACGAGGCTTGCATACGACGTGATTGATGAGCAGATCGATACGTTGTCCAAAACGTTCATGGGCCTCACTCTTTCGTGTGCCCGCTGCCACGATCACAAATTCGATCCAATTACGACGAGGGACTACTATTCGCTAGCTTCGATTCTTGCCAGCACCAGGAACTTCGAAGACATCAAGCCCCCCGAGACTGTCGTTTCCAAGCTCTACTTCGAACCGCTTGTATCGCGGGATGTCTATCAGCAGTACAAGGATCATCAGAAAAAGATCACGGAAAAGGGACTTGAAATCGAAGCCGTAATGGAGGTGGAGGTGGCTCGCGACGCGTCCGAGCGCCTGTATCCTCGCTTGCCGGACTACATGGTCGCGGCCTGGAAAGTAGACAAGAGCGGGTCGATTCTCAACGATGTAGCCGAGCAGGATGGCTTGGATGAGAGGGTCTTGGAAGCTTGGGTCGACTATCTGAAGCCCGGCACGGAATTCAGGCCATACCTCGAGAAGTGGCACAGGGCGGATGGCTCGAATCTCCGGTCTGTGGCAGAAGAATACTTGAAGACCTTCAGGGAGAGCGCCGACCCGTGGCACGACAGATTAAGGAAGTGGGCGAAGGAAGCCGAAGCGGCGGCGCGAGAGGGCAGGGACCTACCCGACAAGCCCAAGTTCATCGGCCGAGACGCTATCCGTCCTGAAGACCGCTTCTTTCTCGAGGTCTCGTTCGATGCCGAAGATCACAAGGCGCCGTTCGCATTGAGCAAGGCCGGGAGAGACTCAGTCCTTCCGAGGGACGCGAGGGAGCGTGTCCTCCGTCTCCGCGAGGAGCTCGCAGCGCTCAAGGAAGCGTCGCCTCCCGAACCTCCCATGGCCTGCGCCGTTGCCGAAGGCGACATTGTGGACCAGAGGGTCTTTGTCAGAGGTGCTCATAGCAATCCAGCGGAAGTGGTGCCTAAGCAGTTCCCCGTTGTCCTTGCTGGTTCCCGCCAAACTCCCGTGACTCGGGGCAGCGGAAGAAAGCAACTGGCCGAATGGCTCGTCAGACCGTCCCACGTGCTGACCAGCCGGGTCATCGTCAATCGCATATGGCAGTGGCACTTTGGAGAGGGCTTGGTGCGTACGCCAAATAACTTCGGGGCGAACGGAGAGGATCCGAGTCATCCAAGGTTGCTGGACTACCTTGCTCGACGATTTGTCGAGAGCGGTTGGTCCCTCAAGAGCCTTCAGCGTCTGATCCTCTCGTCCAGCACGTACCAGATGAGCAGTCTGATTGACGAAGAAATCAGAGAAAGGGATCCAGAGAATCGCCTGTTAACCCGCTTCAGTGCCCGCATGCTTTCGGTAGAAGAGATGCGGGATACATTGCTAACGCTTGACGGTTCCCTGGATCTAACGATGGGCGGACACCTGTGGCCAAGCAGGGATGAGTGGGAGGGAGGAAGACCGCCTCTGATCGAACCCACAACGGTCCGGCGGCGCACCGTGTACTTGCCGATCATCAGGAACGAAATGCCGAGTGTGCTGAGGCTTTTCGATTTCGCCGACTCGGCCACCAGTTCAGGCAAGCGGAACCGGAGCACCACGGCACCCCAGGCTCTGTACATGATGAACAGCGACTTCCTCCAAGAGCAGTCTCTCTCCTTCGCCAAGTTCCTGGTCGCGAACGGCGGCTTCGATAGCGACCCGCAGCGGATCGAGCAAGCCTACTTGATGGCCTTGACCAGGAAACCAGACGCTGAGGAACTCAGGTTTGGTCTAACGTACATTGCGAACTATCCGAGCGACGGCACAGAGGATGCGAACCCCCGGCTTGAGGCTTGGCAGAGTCTCGCTCAAACGCTCATGATCTCCAACGAATTCCACTTTTTGCAGTGAGGTAGGAATGCCCCCCACTCGACCCAACCCAATCTCGCGACGCGCGATGTTCCGCCACTCGGTAGGCGGTTTGGGTGGCTTGGGCATGTCGGCCCTGCTCGCGGAGGAAAGCAGGTTGATTGCGGCGGGACGCCCAGCCAGTCCGCTGGCCCCCAAGCAGCCCCATATCGCACCTAGAGCGCGGAGGGTCATTCTTCTTTTCATGAAGGGGGGGCCTTCTCATCTGGACACCTTCGACCCGAAACCGCGGCTCGATAGCGATCACGGGAAGCCCCCTCCGTTCAAGCTTTCTCTCTCGTTCGACCCAAGCGGGTACGGAGGGCTGATGAAATCGCCGTTCACGTTTCGGCAATACGGCCAAAGCGGCATCGCGATCAGTGAGCTATTCCCCAACGTCGCCCGCCATGCGGACGACCTCTGCGTAATTCGATCCATGGTCGGAGACGGTCTGGACCATGGCGCCGCCGTACTTCAGCTTTTCACGGGCACGATCAATTTCACTCGTCCCAGCGTGGGAGCCTGGATTCTCTACGGGCTAGGCACTGAGAACCAGAGCCTCCCAGGGTTCATCGTCATCAAGCCCCCCATGTTCCATGGAGGCGCAAGACAGTGGAGTTCGAGCTTTCTCCCCGGCGTCTATCAGGGCACGCCAATCGGGACTGCCAAAGTGGAGACTGAACAACTCAAGACGGAGCCGATCGAGCACCTGTCGGCAAAGGGCGTGACTCCCCGGCAGCAGCGGTATGCGCTCGAGGCGCTCGAACGGATCAACCGGCGCCACGCTCGTCTCAGAAACTTCGAGCCTGGGCTGGAAGCGCGGATGCAGTCCTTTGACTTGGCCTTTCGCATGCAGATCGGGGCGGGGAAGATCTTCGATGTCGAGAGAGAAGAATCACAGGCGACGAAGAGACTCTACGGTTTGGATGAAGAAGTGACGCACGATTTCGCCTGGCAGTGCCTGCTGGCGCGCCGGCTGGTGGAGAACGGAGTTCGCTTTGTTCAATGTACCTACGACCATTGGGATCATCACAGCCAATTGGCACGACTTCACTCCCGCAACGGGAAGCAAGTGGACAAGCCAATCGCGGCCCTGCTCCAGGACCTGAAGGCTCGCGGCCTGCTGCAAGACACACTGGTAATCTGGGCAGGCGAATTCGGACGGACGCCCTTTGCGCAGTACGATGGTCGCGATCACCACCCATACGGTTACAGCATCTGGATGGCTGGTGGAGGAGTGAGACCCGGTTTCATCTACGGCGCAACGGATGAATATGGCTACCACGCCGTCGAGGACCGGATGCATGTCCACGACCTGCATGCAACGATCCTGCACCTCATGGGACTAGATCACGAGGCGCTGACCTATCGGTACGCTGGTCGCGACTTCCGCCTGACCGACGTTCACGGTGTTGTGGCTCGGAAAATCCTCGCCTAGGTCGAGCTGAACCTCACGCTTGAAGGCGAGGTTCGCTAAACTCGTCTCCACCACCATCCTGCACAAACGGCTGAATTGTTCAGCTCAAACCCGGGTTTGATGGTCTGCTAGATACAGATGCGCTATAAATTCAAACGCATCAATATCTTACGAGGGGTTTTCCGAAACCGCCAGTGTATCTAGGATCACGTCGGGTCAGTCAATCGGCAAAACCGGGGAGGGCCACCAGCAGGGTCGGGAAGCTGTGCAGGGGAAAGCCCTTCGGGGTGGTCTTCGTGTCGGCCTTGCGCTAGGCCCGCTCGGAAACCTACACCGGTTCGGCCGGCGTGTCACGCCGGGCCTCTGCTGGGAATTGGCTGTGATATTGCGACCCTATAGAGACAACTGCTTAATCGTCGAGTAGCCCATCATAACCAGCATCGCCGCCGAGGTGAGCCATAGGGCGAGAGTAATCCAGCGTTTAGGGAGAATCACCTTGGGAAGGTGCGCATAGCGTAGGTAGATTGTGGAAAAGCCGATTATGGGCAACATCAATGCTTCCGATACCCCGCCAATCTTGACCATGAGCACGGGCTCCTGCAGGAACATGAATGTCAATGAAGGAGCGAGAAGCAGAATCACGACAAAGATACGAGTAACTCCCAACCTCGTTGCGTAACTGCGGTTGTCGTAGACGCGCATGATCGCTAGGAAGTCAGCGAGTAGCCTACTGTGGGCTGCAGTCCCAGCGAATACTGTGGAGTAGAGCACCGCCACGGCACCGGCGAGAAAGAGGTCCCGCGACCATGGGCCCAAGGTTTCGATGTACATGCTGGATAGCGTCCTGACCATTTCAGCCCCCTGTGGGACGACGCCCATGCTATGTAGAATGCCCGCTCCCAGCAGATAGAAGGCCACGGTTGATGCGGTGTATATGACCATTGAATTTAGTACGTCGACCCCCATCACCCGGATCCATCCACGAGCCCGGCCTAACCATACAGATGTGTGGTCCCTGCGGCCCGTGAACCGCGCGTACCCCTTTTCAAGACACCAGTACGGATAGATCACTAGTTCTGAGGCGCCGACACCGGTGATTCCAAACACAGTGACTGCGGTCACGAATCCACCTTCAGGCGGATGAAACGACAAGCCGCTCAGGAGTGCAGTCCAGGAAAAGTGCTCCGGTTGTTTGAAAAGTAGGACTGCGCAACCCACTGTCAGAAAGGTAAAGACAACGACCACGCCCATTGCGACTCTCTCGACCAGCTTGTAGCGCCCCACGGTCAACAGGAACGCAGTCACGATTCCGACGACCCACACCCAGGCATTGATTGAGATTGAAGGGAAGATGGTGTTCAGAACTTCCGAGATCGCCCCCATCATGCCTCCTACCGAGAACATGACCATTGCCACCATCAAGAACCACAGCCAAACCACCCACGACACTCGTAGTCGAGGTCCGGGAATTCGGTTGAAGGCCTCCAGCGCTGTTTCGCCGGTTCCGATGACGTACCGGCCGAGTTCGTTCTGCACTACGACTTTGATGACGCAGCTCACAAGAATGAGCCAGAGCAGGGTGTAGCCGTTCTCGGCCCCGAGCACTGTCGTTGCGATGAGCTCTCCCGATCCCACTATGGCGCTGGCCAATATCAGGCCGGGCCCAATGCGCCGGAGGATCGAGCGGAATGTGTTCGGTGGATCTTCGACCGCATCAGGGTGTAGCTGGTAGGGGTCTGCAACGGTGTGGTTCGACATACGTGAAAACGCGCGCGGGCAGGAATTCGTCCGAAGGCCCTATTGCAGGGCAACGGACAGTTGAACACGACACATCCTTTCTTGATCTCCAGCTCAACTTCACAGATGTAGGCGTACTCGTTCTGATAGGACGGATTCACTCGCTGTGGCGTACCAAGCCTGCTAACGGTCCGACACGGATGATGCACCGGCACCACCGTATTTGAGGAAGGCCATCAAATCGACGATCTGGTCTCTTCGGAGCGAATCGAGCAGGCCGACCGGCATGACTGACACGGCGCGCTGGTCACGCTCGATGATGTCGCTCTTGTCAATGGTCACGGCCAAGCTCTCGTCGCCGCTCGACTGGACGATCAACGAATGCGTCCCTTCTGCAGTGATGATACCTGTCGCGACATCGCCGTTGGTGAGCACAAAAAGGTAATTCACGTACTCATCCTCGATCTTTTTGGAAGGTTCCAGAATCTCCTCGAGCACGCGCCTGCTGTTGTCGTCATACCGTTGAAACACATCGCTAAGGTCTGGGCAGAAATCTCTTCCCCAATCCCCGATCCGGTGGCAGTTGGCGCAGGTGCCGGTTTCAAAGATTTCCTGACCCGCAACGCTTCTGCTGGCATCGATGTCGGCCATGTCGTCCACCAGATCGCTGAGCTCCCACTCTGTGTAATCCAGTTCCTCGAGCAAGGGTGGGTTCTTCAAGTATTCTTCCATGTCCTCCACAACCACGAGATGGCCGAACATCCGCCGCCAGTGCCCGTTGAACGTACAAAAGTAAGGATAGTCCCCGGGTTCAGAGGGGGCTTCAAAACTGAGCTTGTCTGTCTGGCCGGGTTCGAGCAACCGAGTCGCGTGGAGGACCTTCGGGGATGGTGGGACATAGTGCCGTCCCTCCGAATCGCGTGTAGCCAGCGTGGACAATCTATCGGCCGCCATCCCGATTTCTTCACGAGAACCCGCGACTGCAATGACCAAGTTGTGGGGCATGAAGTCCTGGTTTTCCAGCACGATTTCCACGCGCTTGCCGGTCTCAACGACGATTCGTCGCTTGTCATAGCTCGTTCGGTCAATCAGAGTCCGGATCTGGACGACTTTCACCCCTAGACCATCCAGAATCCCGCGAATCCTCCCGCTGGCGTCGGTACCGAGCTTGGAAGCTAGCTCGTTGCCGAGCCGGACCGCATCAAGGAACGCAGCGCCCGTCCGCTCTTGGACCGGAAGATCGAGAACGAACGCTACGACGGCCTCAGCCAAAGGGGCGAATTCTGTGTTGAGCCAATGCTCTTGGCGGACACGCAGCATCGACTGAATGGCGACCGGCTGTTCGACGCCCCCGCGAATGAATTCGGCCAGCGTCTCGAAGGCTTGCTGCCCTTGGGCCGTGAAGGAAGGCAGTGTCTCGATAGCAGCTCGGCGAAGTTCAGGGGAGTTCTCCGCCTGCAGGAGGTGTTCGATCATCGGGTAGAAGGCATCCCTCCGCCGTTCATCCGGAACCGTCTGTATCGCCCGCAGGAGATCGAACAAACCGCGTTTCCGTCCGGAGGCCAACCGCCACACATCGTCGGCCGGGATGCAGGCAACAAGAGCGGCGTAGGACGTAACCCGAGCCGCGCTGACTGCTGAGACAGCCACGATTCGTTCCAGCTGGCGTCGCGCTTTCACTAGCACAGAAGGATCGTGCTGAAGCAACATATTTCGAAGCTCCCGCTGAAGTCTGACTGAGTTCTCACCTACTCGCTCAGCACCAGCCAGGATCTCGCCTATCACGTCCGACTGATTTAGAACAGCCAAAGCCAGGATTGCCTCACGTCGATACTTGCTGGCCAGACCCTCGCGTGCTATCAGCGCTTCGTAGACAGGTCGATACCTCGGATCGTCCGCGTCGCGTTCAACTTCCGCGAGCTGCTCATTGGAAAGTCGTTGGAGCTGGTAGGCCACCACCCTCGGTTCGTTATCTAGAAAAATGCGCGGCCTGGTGTCTGACGCAGCGCGATCTCCAGCGCTCCTGTGTGGCCCCGAAATCAAGATCACTAGGCCGACCCCGCCTGTAGCGAGTAGGCATGCGCCAAGCAACCGTCGGTGCCGCGGGCGTATCACGGTCTCACTGAGCCAGAACCTTCAATGATGTCCATGGTGTGATCCAGGGCTTTCTGCACCCCGGCATCCATCGGGCATCCTTCACTCTACAGGGCCACCTCCGGGGCTCTCCCTGAGGCTCCGAACCCGCAGCCAGGCACCACTTCCATGCGTACCCAAGTGTGTTCATCCTCCACCAGCTGGGCAAGCCAGTCGATGGCATTGTCGATCCGGAGCTGCCAATACCGCAGCACGCGGCTCGGTCGGCCCACGATCCTTGGCGATTGCATAAGGGGATTGGGGACAAGTGATACGCCAGACGCGAGCGCGAGAATCGTCACGCCCCGGACCTCGCTTCGAATACGCTTTGTTCTCGATGACCGACGAGCTGAAGTCGAGGAAATACATTGCTCCACCCGCTCCAAAGGCCATGGCGGTCGGTCGATTGGAAGGATCCTTGGTGGCCGCCAAGCGAGGCGTCACCCGCTGGACTTCGTAGCTCGTTCCTTTCTCCTTGATGTCGTACCAGTGGGTGCCGACGAAGCCGTGAGTCGACAGCTCGTCGACCAAGAACCTGCCCAACGCCTGTCCCAGAAAATGACGATTGCGGATGTTCTCAATTCCGGCAGACGGGAGGGGTTCCTTCCTAGGCGACCGAAAAACCGGGGCTCCCTCGCCGACGCTCTGCCCCCTTAGAGTAGACGAAGGTAGCGGCCAAAATCGGTCTGCTGCGGTATTTCCCGCCTAGGGCACCGAGAGACAGCCACTTGCCCATTAGCTGATCTGAGGCCTTTTTGAGACAGGCGAGCAGCGTACCGCCGGCGGGGCCCTTGGGGAATCGTCACCTACGCGGGATGGAACCTGCCCTAACCTGCTAGGGCGGCGTAGGCTCCCTCCCCAGGTTCGTTTACCCAAATAGGAGTTGAGCGACGAGGAGAGTTCTCCATGAGGTCGACGGTTTCTACCTCAACTTGTCACATAGCGGACCAGCAATTGACGTTGTCACGACGAGTCGACCGCAGCCACCTCCAGACGAGCGGGCCAGATCCAAGAGTCGACCCTTGCGACAGAGTCCTACATTCAATTCGACCTAGGGGCACTGCATGACTGGACCTCGACTCCCGAGCCTTGCTTGTAGCTGCTCAGATCAGCCACGTCACGGGAAGAATCTTGAACACTCCTGCGCCCCCAGCCGGGATTTCGCGTCGAGCCCGGAGTTCGCGCGAGAATCGAGACGCACGTCCAATCCTAGGTGAACCTTCGACAAGGCCGTGCTCAAGGCTCCGGAGGAGCCCTGTCCTGAAGGATGGCGGGTGTGGACTGTGCTTGGAATAACCGAGATCGAATCATGTAAATTGCGCTGCATCTTGTGTTCGAAACGACACGAGTATCTGGATATTGTGGTACTCCACTGCTTTTGACTAAATCAGCGAGCACCATAGGACCGTTGGACGGCTTCTCGTCCAGCCTTCCGTATTCTTGGCAAACCATTCGAATGTCGCCAAGCATTGTAGGTAGCCGGACCAGCGCATTGTGGTGTAGGATTCATGGTGTAAGTTTTGGTCCGCTTCAGAAGCCGTAGCGGCAGGTCGTGAGATGCTCGGGAGGCAATCACAGGAAATCTATCGTCAAGATCGAATGAAGATGTCGAACTGCTGATCCATAGCGCAGAATCGACAGGCCGTGGGAAAGGAGGTTTCACCATCGTGAGTCGACAGGGTCTCTTCGCCGATTCGCAGTTCACGGTCGTGCATGTCGTGACGTCGTCAGCCACCCCGGCACATGCGCATTCCGAATACGTGGTGTCTCACTTCGTATCAGGGCGTTCTCAATGCTTCATTAGGCGCATTGGTTTGGTTGAGTTTCACCAGGGTGAAACCGCCTTGCTCAACCCAGAGGAGATGCATCGAGACTACGAATCCGGCAAGGCTAGAGACTACCTTATGATCAGCATCGCGAAGGAGGTCTTTCAGTCGCTAGCGACTTCCATAGGACAGGCTAGAGAAGTGCCGTTTTTTTCGTCACCGAAGCTAGAACCGTCTCGTCCGGTGAAGCGCATCTTTGACCATCTGATCTCAGAAGTAGACAACCACTGGTACGGTCGAGAGGTTGTCCTGCGAAGCCTCGTGAACGAACTTGCAGTCCATCTCGTCCGGATATTCACGCCTTCGGCGACCCAGTCGTACCAGTGCACGATGGAACAAACGAAAGCCCGATATCAAGCGCGCAAGGCGATTCAGTACTTGGACGACTCCTTCAACAAGCCCTTCAACTTGGACCAGCTGGCCGCGGCTTCAGAACTCAGCAAGTTCCACTTGTCGAGAGTCTTCAAGCGTGCAACGGGACTCACCCCTCACACCTATGCCCAAATGTTACGGGTCGAGCAAGCGAAGCTCCTTCTAGCTTCCACCAAGAGACCGATTTCGGAAATCGCGGATCATCTTGGCTTTTCCCATCAGAGCCACCTAACGAACGTATTCAAGAAGCTAACCGGCACGACGCCCAATGCCTATCGCCTAGAATCGAGATAGCTAATCCCGCCCCCGTCCGATGCCTGCTCTGGCTTGGTCTGGCTGATCCGAAACCGGGCCGCGGGCCCAAGTCTATTGTAATCAATAACTTGCCTGGTCGATTCTTCCCCATCCTCATGAGATCTGGACGTTACCAGGACATGGGCACGCAGATTCCACCAGGCGTATTTGGAAGCGTCGGGTCTTGGCATCATTAGCCCCTCGAGACGGGCTGCCGGCAGCGGACCCTCAACTGGTTTGCAGCTTGCACATTGGGAGCGGGGGAGTCCGTATGGGTACTGGAACGCTCGTGGCGGGCCCGGGCCGTGCGGTGCCTGTGGCTTGGGATTGCGGCTCCACTCCACCGGAGGCAGCAGGCCGCCTGATGTCTCGAGGAGCACGGACCTCGCATCGACAGCGCACGCATTCCAATGCGGTCAGGGAGCACAACCGGCTGGGACAAAACGTACCAGGACTGCGCCCACACATGTGACATTCTGGTTACGTATCTGCATTCACCACCGGATTCACGCGGTGCCACGGGCATCGCGGCGCAGTGTGCCATGGCGGACCGTGATTCTGAACGAGGGTTGCCGCAGAGTATCGAGCGCCCAACAGCCAGCGGTGGCCGCGACACCCTAATAGTTGCTGCCAAGTCCGGCGACGAGACACGCGGAAACGACCTTGGATCAATGGTCAAGGGCGGCATGCGCCGGTGGCTCTTTGTCATTCTTGGATGCTTCTTCACCGGACTCGGTGGCATCGGTGTTGTATTGCCCGGGATCCCAACAACACCGTTCCTGCTGGTCGCGAGCTATTTCTTCATTCGATCCTCGCCTCGCCTGCACAGCAGGCTTCTCGCGTCAAAGAGATTCGGTCCCATCCTGCGGGACTGGGACAAGCACCGCGGTCTCAAGCGTGGCGTCAAGCGGTTTGCCATGGTGGCATGCACTGTGGCAATCACGCTGTCGATTGCCTTCGGCGGCCTGCCCTGGCCTGCGCAAATCGTCGTTGCTCTGGCGGGAGCCTACGGAATCTGGTTCGTGTCTCGACTGCCTGAGGTGCCGGACGACGTTGCCCGGTAAGCCGTTTGAACCCGTCCATCAGGGAGTAAAATGCCGCGGTATGGTATCCCTTCGTACCCGTTTGCGATTGCTCGTGCTGATGGTGCTTGGCGGCTTCTGTTCCGCTCAGGAACTGCCCAACTTCGTGGTGATTCTCGCTGATGATCTCGGCTATGGGGATGTTGCGTGCTACGGCAATCGGCATATCCGTACGCCGAATCTCGACCGCATGGCGGCCGAGGGCTTGCGGCTCACCAGCTTTTATGCCCAGAATGTCTGCGGTCCGTCACGAGCGGCGCTCCTGACCGGCTGTTATCCGATCCGGCTGGCCGAGCCGGGCAACACCAAAGGGGCGCATACCGTCCTGCATCCTGAAGAACAGACGATTGCCGAGACCCTGAGGGCCAGGGGGTACGTCAGTGGCCTGATTGGCAAATGGCATCTGGCCGGGGGCGGAGCCCACCGCAACGGGCCGGGAACCGGGCCCTACAGGAGCGAACTGATGCCGAACCGGCAAGGGTTTGACTATTTCTTCGGTACGCCGTCCCACAATGGCACCACGCGCGATGTCGACTATCGGAGCTGGACGACCGAGCTGATGCGCAACGGGGAGGTCGTCGAGAGCCCGACCGACTTGGACCTCTTGACGACGCGCTACACGCAAGAAGCGCTGCGTTTCATGGACAGGCACTGAAACCAACCGTTCTTCCTGTATCTCGCGCACACCATGCCCCACGTCCCGTTGGGAGCGTCTGCCGCGTTCCGGGGAGGGTCGGAACGAGGCTTGTACGGCGACGTCATCGAGGAACTCGACTGGAGTGTCGGGCAGATTCTGGATGCGCTCGAACGACTGGGCCTTGACGGGCGCACGATGGTCGTTTTCACCTCCGACAACGGGCCCTGGATCGAGAATCACCTGGGAGATCATGGCGGGAGCGCCGCGCCCTTGCGGGGGTACAAGATGACCACTTGGGAAGGAGGCTTGCGCGTGCCTGGCATTTTTCGGTGGCCTGGCGAGATCGCTGCGGGGCAGGTGAGTGACGAGATTGCCTCGACACTCGACTTGCTTCCGACGTTCGCCGCCATCGCCGGAGCTGACCTGCCCAGCGGTCGGAAGCTCGACGGGATCGATCTCTGGCCCTGGCTCTCCGGACACGACAGGCGCAGTCCAAGGGAGACTTTCTTTTTCTACGGGTACACGCACCTACAGGCGGTCCGGGACCGACGCTGGAAGCTTGTCCTAAAGCGGCAAGCCGACCCCCCGTGGACAAGCTGGTACGGGCGAATGATCGATTCGGTCCAAGCCGACGAGCTCTACGATCTCCGCTTCGACTGGGGCGAGAGCCGTAACGTGGCTGAGCAGAACGTTACGATCGTGGAGCGCTTGCGAGTCCTGGCCGAAAGGGCTCGGGCCGAGCTGGGAGACTATGACAAGACAGGCTCGGGTGTTCGCTTCTTCGACGCCGGGCCGCACCGAGCGGACATGGACTCATGGAGAGACTAGCAAGCGCGGGTCATCTGGCTGTCCGGCCTCGTACCTGGAGTGACTTCGTTCCTGACCGCGAGTGGCGCCCGAGGAACCGATGAGAGTTTCGGAAGCATATCGCCGGTTGCCGGAGATCGCGGCGGCATTCTTGCGGTTCGGCTGTATCGCATTCGGGGGGCCGGCTGCTCACCTGGCACTGCTAGAAGACGAGTTCGTGTCCCGTCGCCGCTGGATTCCTCGCCAGCGATTCCTCGACCTGATGGGTGCGACGAACTTGATACCCGGGCCGAATTCCACTGAGATGACCATGCATCTCGGGTACGAACGCGGCGGCCCCATGGGGCTTGCAGCAGCGGGCTTTGGATTCGTGTTTCCGGCTGCCGCGATCACGGCTCTGCTGGCTTGGATTTACGTGAAGACAGGAACGCTCCCTACCGCGGAGTCGGTGCTTGCGGGCGTTCGGCCCGCGGTCTTCGTGATCATTCTGGGTGCTGTGTGGAAGCTGGGCCGTAAGGCTGTAACGGATTGGCGGCTCGGCGTGATCGCCGTGTGCGTTGGAGGTGGCGTCATTGCGGGTCTAGGGGAAATCCCGGCGATCCTGCTGGGCGGCGTTTGCGGGGGCCTCGCCCTTCTACTGCCGCGCTTGTCCGCCATGGCGTCTGGGGCGGCCTTGGCGCTTTGCGCTCCGCAGACCGCACTCGCAGCAGCGGCGGAGGCTCCGACCCTGGCCAAGCTGGGCTTGTTCTTCTTCAAGGTCGGGTGTGTCCTATACGGTTCCGGGTATGTGCTGATTGCGTTCCTTGAGGGCGGACTGGTCGAGGACTACGGCTGGGTCACGCAGCAGCAGTTGCTTGACGCGATCGCCGTCGGCCAGTTCACTCCTGGGCCGGTTCTGACTGCCGCCACGTTTCTCGGTTATCTTGTCGCCGGTTGGACCGGGGCCGCCATCGCCACGGCGGGTATCTTCCTGCCTGGATTCGGGTTTGTCTGGATTCTCAATCCGCTGGTTCGAAGGCTCAGGAAGTCTCGCACGACGGCGGCGTTTCTTGATGCAATCAACGCCTCCGCGGTTGGCCTCATGGCGGCTGTTGCGATTGGCTTGGCGGGAGCCTCTCTCTCCTCGCTGCCCGCTTGCGTGATCGCCGCGTGCGCGGCGGCCGCTCTCTTTTTCGCGCGATGGCCAGCCGTCTGGGTCGTCGCCGGCGCCGGCGTGCTGGGACTGCTCTCGATGCTGGCCGGCCTATCCTGATCCAAACCGAGGCCGGGACAGTTTCCGGGAAACTCTTCAAGCACGCTAGGGTCCCTGCGTTCCAGCTGTTGAGGACCTCGCGGTCGAATCCCTCGCAGCTGCATCGGCTCCGTTCTTGACCAGTCTCCCGAAGGGAGGGGCAGGGGTTCGGAACCCGTCACCAGACAGCTTTGACAATCGATATTCACGGTTCAGGGAGATCATCTTGCGCGGCACGAAATCACAGGCAGAGACCGCGCCGGCGATAGCCCGCTCTCCGCGATGCAGCCGGCTGGTGGTTGGAGGACAGATGCTGGAGCGAGACAGGTCTGCACTCCCTCCGGCGGCGGTACAGCGTTTCGAGCCTGACCGCAACTTAGCGATATCGTAGAAGAAGTGCGCAGCACCGCCATGTGGTCAAAGCGCGGCGCTGCCATGTGGTCAAAGTGACCGCAGGCTGCTTCGCAAGAGCGAATCGGGAGGAATGGAATGAGCAATGCAGACGCTCCGTACGGGCGCCGGGAAAGGATACTAGCCCGCGTGGACTTCACGTGGAGGGTCAGTGGGGCGCACGTGGCTTACATTGCCGAGCAGCGCATTTGGACGAACCGCTTCCGGCCCGGCGGTCCGCACGGGCTTTGGATTGCCGGTCACCTTGCCTACTATGAGGCGGGCGCGCTGAGCCTGTACAAGGGGATCGAGGGCAATCCGCTGGGCGACTGGAAGGAGCTCTTCGGCAATGGCAGTCCGTGTCTCGACGATCTGTCACGCTACCCGGATCCGGCCAGCGTTCACGCACGGCTCACGAGCGGCAGGCAGGCCGTCCGGGAAGCTATCGCCGCTCTGGGCGATGCGGACCTCGACCGACCCGTCGATCTCGACCGGCTCGCGATCCGCGATGTTCAGTCTCAGATCGAGTTTCTGGCCTGGCACGATTCCCATCACGCTGCCCAGTTGGGTGGAATCGTAAACACCCACAAGGACAGCATTGCTGCCTAGGACCGTGCTGGGCTGTCGCTCTGCCGCGACAGATTAGTCGAGGGCTGGCTTCGGGCCTTCGTTCCAGTAGATCTTCAGATTGTGGGTCGCGCGACCGGCGGCCACGATTTCCGGCTTGCCGTCTCCATTCAAGTCGGCTGTCGTCAGGTCCTCGGTGGCCATGCCGCCCCAGTCGACGATCTGAACGTCTCCCGTGCCGGCATCGTAGACTGCGACACCGGGGCGGTCATAGGGCATGCTTCCCTTCAGCCGCCAGCCGAATGCGAGTTCCTCGTCGCCATCCCCGTCGAGATCAGCCGTCCACAGCGCGTGGCCTCCGTTCAGGCGCTTGACGACCGGCTCGCGCTTCCAGGGCCCCCGAGGGTCGCCCGGTTCGTGGTAGATCACGATGTGGTTGGCGTGCCAAGGCTCGACCGTGGCGATGTAGCGTTTGCCCGAAGCGAGAGTTCCCAGCTTGATCTCGCCCGCCCCGCGGATCGTCTCACCAACGAAACCCGGCCCGAGCTGTGTCCGGATCCAATTGCCGGCGCCGTCCCGGTCCAGCAGGTGCACGCCCTCGTACGAGGCGACAAGCAACTCATCGGACGCGTCGTCGTCGAAGTTCAGCACCCAGAAGTTGTGCACGATGTGGAACGAATCGTCGATGACCTCCTCGTGCCACGGCTGCGATGCGGGTCTCTGGGACGGCGTCATGGCGAGTAGCCGTACGCCGCTTCCAATCCAGTGCTTCGGCCCTTTGGTGCCTCGACCGTGCAGCGGCGCGACGATCAATTCCGATTGTCCGTCGCCATTTGTATCGGCCCAGCGCATCCGGTGCGTAGTGGGCTCGTTGCCGAGAGGATGCAAGGCCCATTCCGCGTTCGGATCCTGCCGGCGGGAGATCCATTGCAGCGTTCCCCCTCCCTGCGTGTCGCTCGGTCGCCAGGCGGCTCCAATAGCGAATTCGATCTTTCCGTCCCCCGTGATGTCGTGTGCGGCGATCGCCACGTTGTCCGCTTCTGTTGCGCCGTCCAGAACGACGTGTTTCTCCCACGTCGGGTTGCTCCACCAAGCGACCTGCGTCTCGTTCAGCGCAACGATATCCGTGTCCCCGTCGCCGTCCACGTCCTCGCACAGTACGGCGTACCCGATGCCCAGCTGGTCTTCGATCTGCTGATGCCGAAACTGGATCGCGCCGGTCAAAGGGCTCGTCAGGAAGGTTGCAGCCACGGCGCCGAGAAGTAGGGCCCTCATGGCGATAGGGTAGCAGCGGCAGCGTTTCCCGGGCCGAGTCCCGCCAGGCGGCCCGAAAGTCTGGATGATCGGGGCAAATACCTCGCCGCTGGAGCCTCGCTGGTGCACTGGCCAGGACTTGCGACGGTGCAAGCCACGCGTGGAGCAGTGCCAGACCTGCCGGCCCTCCGCCGCGGCAAGCCCGCCAGGGCTACCGTGAGATCACCTGCTTGAAGCGCCTTAGAAGGATTGCGATCAGGAGTGCCTGGTAAGACAGGCCGGCGATGAAGTAGAGCCAAACCCGGGGCTCTCCTGCCTCCAGCATCCAAAACAGCTTCAGTGGCCAGTACAGCGGGTCAATCCCGAACGCCACCTGCCACGGCGAGGAAACGAACCAGGCCAGGATAGGCGGCCAAGTCAGGATGCCGGCACCCTTCATCAGAGCAAAGCCTTGCACCTTGTTGGTCGCAAACGACGCCACGAACAGAGCGTAGAGCGGAGCCGCCGGAGCCGCCTGCACCGCGGCGGCAAGCACGGGAATGACTTCCATCGACACCAAATCCGCGATGGCAACGCTCGCAACCATCACGGGCACGCTCACGACCATCGGAATCGCGGTGCGGTACGCGAGGTATTTCCCCACAGTCAGTGGCGTGACTTGGAGCGCGGTGAGGGTTCGGTCATCCCGTTGATCAAGAAGGAGAAATCCGACAACCGAGCCCATCAGCGTCGGAACCATCAGTACGAGAAAGCTGGTCAGCAGCGGGTAGTAGGGCGTTAGGTCGAATGCGTAGCGATTGGCAAGCCAGACCTTGACAGCCGGGACACCCCACCGGAAGACGAGGGCAAAGAGAATTGGCACTCCGATCAACCAGCGCAGCATGCTGTCCCGGATAACGCTCTTGACGTCGATCAGACTAAGCGCTCGGACCGCGGAGATCCCAGTCGGCATCAGCGGCTCCCTTCACGCTCAACGATGAAGCGATCGAATGCCCGCTGGCTCGCGAGCAGGAGCAGGCCGATCCAGACGGAGGAATAGAGCACTCCATAGACCCACTGCCAAGCGGGAATCGGTCCGAATGCGCCGGCTAGCAGCGCGAGCGGGGCCCTGACGGGATGGAGATAGAAAAGCCAAGTCTCCCAGAGGCCGAAGTAGTGCAGTATCGGAAGCGAGAGAACGACCGTGAACGGAACCGAAGGGAACAGGAACTCGTTGATGGACTGGTATCGGGCGACTAGAAGAAACCCCGTCAGTGAATACAGGGCTGCCGCCAGCACGGTTCCGCAGACTAACGGACCTGCCGAGAACCCTCCTCCAAGCGCTGACCATACGATGACGACCTGCTCGCACAGCGAGAGACCCGCCAACGTCGCCGTTTTCGACGCTAGGTACTCCCACGAGCCGAGCGGGGTGACCACTTGGGCCTCAAGCGTCCCCTCGCGTTTTTCGAGGAGTACGAGTCCGGCTACGAAGTAGAAGTTCACCATGACCAGGTTGCCCAGCACGAAGGCGGGCAGCACGTAGCCCCAGTCGAAGGCGGGCAGACGAGTGAGCAGGATGAACCAGCACACCAGCACGAAGGCCACTGCGTAGTAGAAACCGTTCCGTGCCTGGAGCCGGAGGTCCAGGCGGACGGTTGCGGCCAGCCTTCGCATCGACTTACTTCAAGCTTTGGCCGGTGACGCGAAGAAAGACGTCCTCAAGGGTCGCTTCCTGAGTGTGGAGCGTATGGACGGTGGACTGGCGAAGGAGAGCTAGGAACTCGGCGTTGGTGCCGAGGCCGTCGAGCGAAAACTCGCGTCTTTCCAAGCTGCCCTCGAGACTGTACTCCATCGCGATCCTCCGAGTTCCATGAGCCAGCTTGAGATCGCGCGGCGACTCGACGAGCTCTATTCGCCCGTTGACGATGAAGGCCACGCGATCGCACAGCTCATCGGCCACGGTCATATCGTGCGTGGTCAGGAATACAGTGTGCCCGGCCTCCCTCATCCCCCTGATAAGCTCCCTGATGCGCCTGCCGCTAACGGGGTCCAGGCCTACCGTCGGCTCGTCTAGGAAGAACAGTTGCGGGTCGTTGAGCATGGCCCGAGCCATGCCCAGACGCGTCTTCATCCCCTTGGAATACTCGGAGACGAGGCGATCTCCGTCCTCTGCCAGCCCTACCATGTCAAGCAGCGTTTCGGGTCTTCGCGTCTCTCCCCGATACAGCGCCCGGAAGTAATGCAAATTCTCGATGCCGGTCAGCCGGAGATAGTGGTTGGGCAGTTCGAACGAGACGCCGATTCGCTCGTAGTAGTCGGCTCGCCAATCCGCGAGGTCTCGGCCGAGCACCGAGACGGCACCTTGGTAGCCCCGCAGCAGACCGATCAGCAGTTTCTGGGTGGTGGACTTTCCGGCACCGTTGGGCCCGAGAAACCCAAAGATCTCGCCACGGTGGATGCTGAAGGACAGATCCCGAACGGCGGGACTCCTCCCGGACGAGTAGGTGAAGGTCAGTCCGTCGACGTCGACCGCCCACATTCGTGCGTCACCGCGCCGATCCGCAATCCGGGTGTGTCGAAAAGCAGGCAAATACGGAGGCTGACCGGCGACTCCAACCTGCCTCGGCATAGCCTACCACAGCGATCGCCGGTCGAGTTGCGCGGCCATCCATTGATTCAGCGTGACTTGATGTCGTCTCGGGCAGCCTGCAGCAGTCGCTATGGCGGGGCTGGGGCCACGGGGGATGGAGGCGCCTGGCCGGCGGACGTCGCGGGCTGGGTCCTTTGGAGGACCCGGGTCGCCTCCCGGTAGGAGATCCTGAACTGCCCGGCCGCTCAAATCAACGTCAGCACGATGGCTACAGCGCTAAGAACCCAACGGATGGAGCTTGTTTCCGTCCTCAGCTCGGAACGGATGGCCTCAAGCTTGGCGGCCTGCCTAGCGGTGAGAGCGTCGAGCTAGGCATCCTGCACGTCGATCTTGGCGAAGACGCGAGTCGAATCAGGATCGGGGGAGGGATGGGCTGCTTGTTCGGGCATGGCGCGCCGATTGTAGCGAGCGTGCCGGAATCGACCGTTCTCGCGACGGGCGTTTGCTGGCGCTGGTCCGACTGCTCGACGGCCGCGATCCAGAGCCAAGTCGGAACGGCGACTACCCATTGGGTCCAGCCGTCGAATGCTAACCGCCGCGTGTGATACGGTCATACGATCAGTTGAACGTGCGAAGGCGACGGGAGCCGAAGGTTGGACAAGGAAAAGGCAACGCAGATGCTGGAGACGGCGCGCCGGCACGTTGGCGACAACCTGTTCGTGCCTTGGGACTTTGACGCCGTAGACCTTGGAGTGTTCCTCAAGCAGTACCTTTGGACGATCTATGTGGCAGGGTTCCGGAATGCGGTTGTCGAGAAGCACTTCGAGGCGATCCGGGAGGCGTTCCACGACCTGGACCTCGAGCGGATCGTGGCGATGGGTTCGATAGACGCCAGCGCGTTGCCGATCCGTCATCAACGGAAGGCGGATGCTTTCCTTCGTGGATGTGAGCAGATCTACGCCGAGGGATGGGAGGCCTTCAAGGAGCGGTTACGGGACAGGGGCCGAATCGCGCTGCAGGAGCTGCCCTACATGGGGCCTGCCACGAGCCAGCACATGGCACTTGCGCTCGGTATTGAGGACACCGAAAAGGCGGACACGTGGATCAAGCAGTGCGCCGCGGGGTGTTCCGCAACGGTCGATCAGATGGTCACGTTTCTGAGTCGGGAACATGGTCTGACCCGGCAGCAGGTTGACGGCTACCTGTGGCAGTTCTGTCGGGACAATCAGCGCATCCCCTAGCGTTCAATCTGCGGCGGACGCGGGCGCGAGTCAACCCTCCACGGGCTTGATCGGTTCTGCGGGATCGGCCTCTTGTATGCCCTTCGAGCGTAACGGAAAGGACCGTTTCCCCGAGGTCGAGGAATGGTAACCGCAGTCCGCGCGACGATGCGGTTACGCAATCGGTTTGCTACAGGAGTTCGAAGCGTTCGTCACTCTAGCCGGCGTGGAGTGGAATGCAGGGTCTGGTCACCACACCATAAGAACCGCCAATACGCCGATAAGATGAGCGTGTGGTGACTACCGCACGGACACTGGCCTTGGCCTTAGCGATCGCTCTTGCCGCGCAGGGGGCCCACGTAGATTCGTGGGCGAGGGTCCGCGCCATTCCGGTCGGGACCCGCATCTCCATCCGGTTGCTCGACGGCGCGGCACCAAGAGGCTCACGACGATTGAGGGGAGCTGTTGAATCGACAGACGTGGAGTCGTTGGTCCTGCGTACGGGGGATTCGTCTTTACGGTCCGTACCGAGATCCTCGATCCGGGCCGTCAAGGTCTTCCGGCCTGTTGGCAAGCGTACGGCGGCTTGGATCGCTGGTGGGGGCGCCGCCATATTCATGCTGGCGGGGTTTCCGCACCTGACCCCCGGCAGCGCGAATCCGTGGGACTACGAGCACCGCGGCTTACTTCTGACGCTCGCGGCGGCGGTCGCAGGCCCGATTACGCTCGTCGCGCTCCGAGCGACCCGGTACAGGATCGTTTATCGAGTGGGTTAATTCCCATGTAGACGAGAATGCAACAAGCCTCGAATGGTTCGATTGGGACTAGACTGGAGCGACAGCGCGGAAGGAGAGTTCTCGTAGTACGGGGAACCGGCATGGGTGAAGCAGAGAATTGCGCGCCAATGCTATTGTCGGGAGCGTGCTCGCCTATGACCTCGCAAGGCGGACTGTCCACATTCGATTCGGCCTGTTCTGCGTAGCTGCTCTGGCCTTGGTTGCAGGGACAACCCGGTTGCCGAGCCAAGGCCCCGATCTCCACTGGTACAAGGGAAACCTGCATACCCACACCATCAACAGCGATGGAGACAGCTCCCCGGACGCAGTGGCTCGGTGGTACAAGGACCGTCGTTATCATTTCCTCGCTCTGACCGATCACAACTACTTCACCGACCCGCAGGGCCTCAATGCGTTCCTCGCTGCCGAGGATCGATTCCTCTTGATCACCGGGGAGGAAGTCACTTCCCATTACAAGGACGCCCCGGTCCACGTCAATGCGTTCCGTCTGCAACAGACGATTGAACCGTTCTTCGGAGAAGACGTCCTTTCGACTCTCCAGGGTAATGTCGATTCCATCCACGCTGCCGGCGCAGTCTCTTCCTTGAATCACCCCCAGTTTCGATGGGCCATAGGCACTGCGACCCTGTTGGGAGTTCGGAATCTTGGCTTGTTCGAGGTGTACAACGGCCATCCCGACACGAACGATGAGTGGGGTTTGGAAGAGATGTGGGACAGTGCCCTGACGGCCGGCAAGGAACTTTATGGGATCGCCGTCGACGATGCCCACGAGTTCAAGCAATTCGGACCTGCACGATCGAACCCAGGTCGCGGTTGGGTCGAAGTGCGCGCGCCGGAACTTTCGGAGCAAGCGATCGTCGCGGCGCTTGGAAGGGGCGAGTTCTATGCGTCCACTGGGGTCGCTCTTGAGGAGTTGGATCGTGGCCCGGGGAAATTGACGGTAAAGGTTTCGCCGAAGGGTGACCGCCAGTACCGCACGGTATTTCATGGCAAGGGGGGGCGCGTTCTGGCCAGGGAATTGGGAGTGGAAGCAAGTTATCGGCTCCGGCCAGGAGACGGCTATGTGCGGGCCACGATCACCGATTCGACCGGAGACAAGGCCTGGTTGCAGCCGGTTTTTCCGGACGACGGTCCATGACCCGGAGACCGACGCGACTGAACCGGACATCCTGACAGGCCCGACTGACGGCCATCAGGCATGATTCGATGGTGAGCTGGAGAGTACGCGGCCCTCGGGCCAAACGGGACTGACCGTGAGCAGCTGGCTTGAACACCTTGCCGAAATGGTGTCGGCCTGAACGGACCCACCAGACGTGACGCCTAGACAGGTGCAATCCAAAGACCAGCACCTCACGACACACCACTAAGCCTGAGAGGGGCGGTCATTCCCGTTGAGGCAAGCATGCCAACGTGGTGCGAAAGCGTTGCCGTCGGTGTCGCCAGGCCGATGCACCCGCAACGCACACGCCCGAGAACCGACTCAACCGCTGCTCTTACCGCTCGGGTCCAGTTTCCGGCCAGCCATCTCTCCAGTCATCGCCTCATTGCGGACGTTCGGTTTGCCCGAACTCGCGACGCGTTTCCAAGGTGTACAGCTCAAGCGTCACGGTCGCGGTGCGCGGAATCCGCGAAGCGGACGCGAACTCTCACTACGTCCCGGTTGCAATCCCAATGTGCTCGAGCCCCAAGGAAGAGGTCGCTGCAACGACAGAAAGCGGCGGACAGAAAGGAGATTGACCGCCCTGGAGCCATCTTGCAGGCGGACTGACGCGCTCGCCTACTCCTCGTCCGGATGATCTAGGATCTGCCCGTCGGCCACCAAGCGGGACCGCAGCGTCACGTAATCGAGGTCTTGGACGGCGACGCCCCGATCGATTGAAAGCACCGCCGCTGTGGCAGCGGACTGCCCGAGGATCAGGAAAACGGGTTCCATACGGATCGATCCGAACGCGATGTGAGAGGCCGATACACAAACAGGAACGAGCAGATTCGTGGTGTCTTCCCGTCGGGGCGTCAGCGAGCCGTAGGCTATGCCGTACGGCCGAAGCGGCTTCACCCCGATGTCACCCTCGTTCTGCACGAATCCCTCATCGGTGACGTACCGCTGCACATTGTGGGAGTCCATCGTGTACGAACCCATCCCCACGGGCTCCGGCACCGTTCGCTTGGCTAGGCACTCGTGCTCGGTCATTACGAATTCGCCGACTAGCCTCCGCGCCTCACGAACATAGAGCTGGCGAGGCCAGTTCCCGTTTTCGACGAACTCGTCTCGTGCCAGACCCCATTGGGCGAATTCGTCGCGCACGTCCTTGGGCACGCGCGGATCGTTCGCAAGGAAGTACATCAGGCCTTTCTGGTACCGAACGTGCTCGCTGACAATTCGATCACGCTCCTCATAGGATCCGTCGGGATAGCCGTAGTTCATCCCGATGTTGTCAGTGCTGAATGGCCCGTGGTTGTTGGTGTCGGTCTTCGCATTCGGAATCGGATCAAACTTGCGAAACACCTCTCTCCAACCCGTAGCTAGGACACGAAGCAGGAGTTCGAATTCCTCAGGGTCGTATCCGTCCGGCTGCGCAAACGGAATCCGATTCTCCGGTACCCTCGTCAGGCACATTCTGTAGCAATAGGCCTGGATCCGGTGATCGCCCTGACCGTTTCCCCCTGGAGGCTCCGGGCTGACGCGAGGTAGCAGGCCGGAGGCCGGTTGCCCAGCTATGACAAACGGGTCGACTCCATCGGGAAAGAAATGGCTGTGATGGCGCGCATCCTTCTGGACTCCGGCCCATTCCTCGCCGAATTCGTCCGTGCCTTCCCTGCCGATCTTGTAAGTCACGCCTGCAGCCGCCATGAGATCTCCCTCGTAGGTGGCGTCAATGAACGCCGAGCCGGCGAACACCGATCCGTCAAGCGTCGCGATGCTCTGGATGCGTCGGCCCTCGATGATCACTCCATCGTTCCGGTCGAGGCGCTGGCCCCGCCGGACGTCGAGATCGTGCTCCGACGCCAGGTCCTCGAAGACACGCTCGGCTACATGCGGCTCGAAGATCCACATCGTCCGGCGATCACCGTCGATCGCAGGCGTGCCTTGGCCGCGATTGCCGTACTCTTCTCGCCGTTGCCACTTCCAGGACGCCGGTTTCTCGTAGTGCAGCCAGATGCGGTGGTAGAACTCCCTGGCAAGACCTCCAATAACGGACTTGTCCCCGGTGTCAGTCCATCCCAAGCCGCCGGACGAGAGCCCGCCCAGATGATGCTCCGGAGTGACGAGGACAACCGACTTTCCCATCCGCCTGACTTGGACCGCGGCCGAGACACCGGCCGACGTGCCGCCGTACACGACTACGTCGAAGGTTTCCGCGTGAGTCGGCGCCGCTCGGTGGTCGCAACCGAAGAGTGCCGCGAACGCTATCGCCGCGACCAGCGCGGAGGCCGCTATCGCTTGCCTCGCATACGGGTTGCAATCGCGACTTGGGAGCATTCGAATCCCCGCTGCGAGGGGCCCTCCCTCGGATGGCGGAATTAGTGTAGCTGACCCCCGATTCCCAAGCGAGCACCGGGCAGTGACCGCGCGGTTCCAATGTCGGACAGTGGGCGTCAGGATGCTAGGACTTGCAGGTCCACATCGACCAAGTCCCGTCCCAGCACTCGCACGGCATCCTCGTGGGCCGCGTCCAGGATTCTCCGGACCCCGGCGGCAGAATCCGCAACAGCCGCCATGACGACAATCGCGTCTTGCCAGCTGTCCTGCCCGCCTACTTCAGCGATCCCGAGGTTGTGCCTCCTTTTCAGCCGGTCCTTGAGTGACCGCAGCACCTGCCGCTTGTCCTTCAGCGAACGGGAGTGCTCGATGCGGATTTGGAGCGTCAGGGTTCCGACGTGGTACTCCATGCTCGTTCCCGAATCTCGCCCTTCAGTTCACTAGCCCGCGGCTACCCCTGCTCGGGTTCATCCAGGAATCCCGATCAACTTCCCGCGGAGGAAGCGCAAGAAACGGATCTGGGACGGGGGTCCCGGACTAGGGCTTGGCGGCCTGCTAGACCGGTATGAGCTCGTTGATGTCCTGCGCGATTTCGACCGTCTTGAAGAGTTCGATTTCGTCGCCGTTCTTGATGTCGTTGTAGCGCTCGAAGTGCATGCCACATTCCTGACCGGCTCGCACTTCCTTGACGTCGTCCTTGAATCGCCTGAGGGAATCCAGCTGACCCGTATGCACAACAACGTTGTCGCGCAGCAGCCGTGCCGAGGCGTTGCTGAGCGCGACGCCTTCTTCCAGCATGCAGCCTGCAACGGTGCCTACATTCGTGATATTGAAGACCTCCAGGACACGGGCGCGTCCGAGGAATTCCTCCTTCCGGATCGGCTCGAGCAGCCCAGCCAGCGCCAGCTTGAGCTCGTCGACCAGCTCGTAGATGACCGTGTGCAGTCTGATGTCAATGCCTTCCTTCTCGGCCAGCGCCGAAGCGGATCGTTCCGGACGGACGTTGAACCCCACCACGATGGCCGAAGCGGTAATCGCCAGCAGAATATCGGATTCCTTGATCGCTCCCACACCGGAATGGATGACCCGGACCTTGACCTTGTCGCTGGTGAGCTTGGCGAGAGTGTCCTGCAGCACGGTCGCCGATCCCTGGAAATCCGACTTGAGAATGATCGAAAGCTCCTTGGCCCGCCCAGCTGCGAGCTGTTCCTGGAACTGCTCCAGCGACAGTCGGGCGGTCTGGGCCATCGCCTGCTCGCGCGCTTTTTCCTCTCGGTACTCGACGATCTTCTTCGCCCGCTCGGTGTCCGCGATCACCGAGAGCTGGTCGCCCGGTTCCGCTAGGTCGCCCAGTCCGAGAACGACGACCGCAGACGACGGTCCCGCCTCCTTGACCTTGATGCCACGGTCGTCCATGAGAGCGCGCACCCTGCCGAGCACCGACCCCACCACGAACGTGTCGCCGACACGCAGCGTCCCGTTTTGGACGAGGACGGTCGCTACCGGACCCATACCGCGGTCTAGCTTGGCCTCGAGTACGACACCGATCGCGGACCGCGCCGGATTCGCCTTGAGCTCGCGAACCTCCGCTACGAGATTGATCATCTCGAGGAGGTTGCCGATGCCTTCATGGGTCTTGGCCGAAACCGGGCAGAAGATGGTCTCGCCTCCCCAATCCTCGGGAACCAGCCCGCGGTCCGAGAGCTGCTGCCGGACTCGCTCCGGGTCGGACTTGGGCACGTCGATCTTGTTCACGGCGACAATGATCGGCACTTTCGCTGCGTTTGCGTGATCGATTGCCTCGATGGTTTGAGGCATCACGCCGTCGTCGGCCGCCACGACCAGGACGACCACATCAGTAACCGAGGCGCCCTGGGCGCGCATCTTGGTGAACGCCTCGTGCCCGGGCGTGTCGATGAAGACGATGGGCTTTCCGTCCTTTCGGACATGGTATGCGCCGATCGCCTGCGTGATTCCGCCTGCTTCGCGCGCAGCCACGTTGGTCGACCGAATCGCGTCTAACAGGGATGTCTTGCCGTGATCCACATGGCCCATGATTGTGACGACGGGTGGCCGAGCCTCGATGTCCTCCAGGCTCTCGTCCTGGTCGACATCCAGCACGGCTTCTTCCTCGAAGGTCAGTTCCGTCGCGGTTGCGCCGAAATACACGGCGATCTGCTTGATGCTCTCGAGTTCCAGGGGCTGATTGATCGTTGCGAACTGGCCCTGCTCCACAAGCGACTTGATGATCTGGCTCGCCTTGATGCCGAGTTTCTCCGCAAGCTCCTTGACTGTTGTGCCGTCTGAGGCGAAGATCTCTTCGTTCACCGCCTTCGGGATTTCGGTCTTCCGCTTGCGCTGCTGGATCCTGTTCTCGGCCAGCGCCTCAAGATCCCGCTTGCGCTGCTGCGGAGGGCGCGGGCGGCGGTGGCCCGGAGCTCCTCTTCCGGGTCCTCCCGGTCGGCCGGGTCCCATCCCTGGGGGTCTCCCAGGCATTCCGGGGCGCATTCCGCCTGGTTGGTGCGGACGGGGCCCGAATCCCACTGGCGTACCGGGCGTCGGTGCAGGTATTCCGGGCATCGGTGCCGCCCGAACCCGCCTTTGGATGATCGGACGTCCCGGCACCAATACGTTCGAGCTACCCGGCGATGTCGGCGCAGTCCGGCCCCGACCAGGCACGGCAGCCGCCCTGGAGACGCCCACCGGGCGTACCGGAATGGAGGGCCGCACGCCCTTCTTGGCTGGACGTTGCGGCTGGGGAGCGCCAGGCACCTCGAACGGACGGCTTGGTCGCGGAAGCCCCGCTGGCGGGCGCGGCGGAGCCTTCAAGGGCCTCGTTGGACCGATAGGCGCGGTCGCCTGCTGGATCTGTGAAGTTTCGGTAAGGCGCTGGGCGGGGCCGGCCTTAACAGGGAGAACTGCTGGTCCCGCCCCAACCGCTGCGGAGCCCTTGGAGTCGGCCGGCTGTAGCCGTGGGACAGGAATCGCGGGAACTCGGCCACCAGTCGGCGAAGCCGGCGTTTTGGGCCGGCCCGGCACCAAGTTGATGTCGGGTCTCTGCACCTCGGGGCCCATCGCCGGAGCGGATGGAAGCTCGGGCTTTTCGTGGCCTTCAACGGCGAGATCGGATGCTCGAGTGGCCTCTTCCGGTTTCGGCTTGGTGACGGGCGGCCTGATACTCAGGGGAACCGCGGGTCCGAGGCTAGGCTCCAAAGAGCCGGCGGAGGGCGTGGCAACCTGGGCGGGATCTGGGCGGTCCGGTCCGATTCCTGGAGGCTTCTTGGCGACCACCGGAGGCCGGAATGGTCCTGTGGGCGGTCGGAACTGGCCGCCTCCGGTCACCGGAATGGACGGACGCACCGAAGCTGACGAGGCCCGCGTAACCCTGGTTCCCGCGCGTGTCAGCGGGATTCTCGTTCTCTTCGGCAAGGGCAGTTCGAGTTCCGGTATGGGGGTCTGCGGGGCGTCGCGCTTGCGCGCCCGGATTCTGTCGCGCACCTTGTCGGCCGTGGAGGCGTCCAACGAGCTGGAATGGGACTTCGGTTCGTCGATGTCGAGTTCCCGGAGAACCGTAAGAATCTCCTTGGACTTGACTTCCAACTCCCGAGCTAGCTCATTGATGCGAATCGTTCTTCTCCTCTTCTTCCCGATTCTCGGTCACACGGACCCCTACTGGCTCGGCCGCCGAAGCGGGGGCTCCCGCTTCGGGCGGGCCATCCGCGGTTACTTGGCCCCCGTCTTGCCCCGCTAGCGGGAACGTCGCTTCCAGGCTCGGTCCCCGGTAACGGTTCATTTTACCAAAGCCCTCCAGTTCCTCCACGTCGAAATCGATGTCGTCGTCGTCTTCTTCGGAGACCGAGCCGGACTCGGGAACTCCCGGAAGCACCGTGGCAGCTTGCACGGCCTCGGCGGCCTCTTCCGGCTTCGCGTCCCCGCTTGCCGCGGTCTCGGAACCGTCGTCGTCGGTGGCCTGGATGGCACCCACTGTCCTTGCGAGATGGGAGTAGCATTGGCTCACGGCGAGCCGGATTCGCTCGACCAGTTCGGGGCCGACGCCAGGGATCTCCATAATCCGTTCGGGAGTCATGTCAGCCAGCGACTCGACCGTCGCCGCGCCCGATTCGATGAGACGATCGATCAGGCCCCCGCTCAAGCCATACTCGATCAGCATGCTGACAGGGGTGCCTCCGCCGCTGATCGCAGCGTATGCTTCCTCGACTTCCCGACGCTTCTCGTCCTCGCTCTTGATATCGATCCGCCAAGCCAGCAGCTTGGCGGCGAGACGCACGTTCTGCCCCTTCTTGCCAATTGCCAGAGAGAGTTGCGATTCGTCCACGATGACTTCCATGTGGTGTTCGTCCGGATCGAGCACATTGACGCGGCTTACTTTCGCGGGGCTCAAGGCCCACCGGACCATCTCGATCGGATCCTCGATGTATTCGATGATGTCGATCTTCTCGCCCCGCAGCTCGCGGATAATCGTCTGGACGCGCATACCCTTCATCCCGACGCAGGCACCGACCGCGTCGACGTCGCGGTCGCGCGACTGGACCGCGATCTTGGTCCGCTCGCCAGCTTCCCGGGCACAGGCCTTGATCTCGACCGTCTTGTCGTAGATTTCCGGCACCTCCTGTTCGAAGAGCCGCTTCACGAGTTCCTCGCTCGCACGGGAGGCGACCACCGCCGGGCCCCGGCCGGCTTTCTCGATCGCCTTGATGACGACTCGAACCCTGTCGCCCGGCATGTAGCTCTCGAGCCGCGACTGCTCGCGTCGCGGCATGCGCGCCTCGGTGCGCCCGAGCTCCACGATCAGATCCTGCCCCTCCATGCGCTTTACGGTGCAGTACTCCATCGTGTTGACGCGGTTCTCGAATTCGGCGCAGATCGTTTCCCTCTCCGCCTCCCTGATCTTCTGAAAGATCACCTGCTTTGCCATCTGGGCCGCGATGTGACCCATGCCTGCGGTGGACTTTCTGAAACGGATTACCGAACCGACCCGGGCACCCGGGTCGCTCCTGCGGGCCTGAGCGACGCTCACCTCCCGAGAAGGGTCGGCGACGAGGTGCGTGACAGTCTTGACCGCAAACACGTCGATGCCGCCGCTCCTTGGGTTGATCTCCGCAACGAGGTCCTCGTCGGTCTTGTAGTGCTTGCGGGCTGCCGCAACCATGGCGTCCTTTACTGCGTCCAGGACAATCTCGGCGTTGATGCCCTTGTTTTGGCTCAGCAGCTCGATTTCCGAGAAGATTCCCTGCGCCATGCGTGCTCGTCCCTCCGGCCCTTCTGTGAATCGCTAGAACTCGATGACCAGCCGCGCCAGCTCGATCTCGTCGAAAGCAACCTCCAGCGTCTCCCCGCTGGCGGTCCGCAGGCAGACGCCGGCAGCCGAACTGGATTCGATGCGGCCCGTGACTTGGCGAGCTCCCGTGAGAGGCTCGCGGATCCGTAGCTTGGCTCTGCGGCCAGCGAAACGGTCAAAATCAGCGCGCTTTTGCAGCTTGCGATCCAGCCCTGGCGAGGACACCTCGAGGTTGTAGGAGCCCGGGATCAGATCTTCTACGTCCAGCGCGGCTGATAGCTGGTGCGACACACGCTCGCAGTCCGCATGGGTAATGCCAGCAGGCTTGTCGATGAACACGCGTAGTGTCCCCGTCCGCGATCCGCCCTTCCACTCGGCTTCGACCAGCTCGAGCCCCTCGGAAGCCACGATTCGATCTGCCATGGAACGGACCTGCTCGACCACTGTCTGCTTCTCGAACGCCATCTTGCTGCAGCCATAAAAAAAGTGGGCGTGAGCCCACTTTCGGATGCGGCCGAAACTGCGACCGTTCCCTATTGTAACCCGCGTCCCTTTGCATTGCAATGTGAGCGCGCAGCGAGTGCCAACCCGAACGGCGTTGGAGGCCGGACAGCAACCTTGCGTTCGCGACACCCGTTTCGACGCTTGCTCAGCGCTTAAAGCGCTCTCGCCCGTTATGCGCTGGTGAAGTCCTAAGCCCGTGCAATTTCACGACCGAATCCCGGCTCTGCAGCGACCAACGGTTACAGCTACAGGGCTAAGTACGCCATTGGTTCCTGTTCATCGCGTTACGACCTACGTGCCGACGCCTGCATCCCGCGCGAGATCGCGGCCGATACCCTCCACCTGCGTGCCGAGATCGGGTTCCTCGCCGTCCTGAACACCGGGGCCCGAACCTCCGCTACCAGCCTCACCAATTTCCACCCTTACCAATACTGTGTCGTTCCCAGCGGCGGCCTCTCCCCGGCCGGCGACGGCTTGATGGCGTGCCGGTCCGGGTTCTTCGTGCCGGTCTCCGTCCTATTCCGTCGCTTCCCCACGCTCTTCCTCAGCGGCCTGGTACGCGCCTTCCGCCACGGCGAACTGCGCCTGGCCGGCCCGCGGGCCCACTTCGAGGATCCCGTTGCTTTTCAGCGCCACATGCGCCCGCTGCGCAAGACCGAACGGGTCGTCTACGCCAAGCCCCATTCGATGGTCTGGCCCGCGTCCCCGCCTACTGGGGCCGCTACAACCACCGCGTCGCGATCTCCAACGACCGCCTGGTCGACATCGAGGACGGCCGCGTCGGTTTCCGCTGGAAGGACGACCACCGTCAACACCGCTCGAAGCCTTTGACGCTACCTGCCGATGCGCTCATCCGACGTTTCCTGGTTCACGTCCTGCCGCCCGATTCTCACTGCATCCGCCACAATGGTTTCCTCGCGAATTGCCACCGCCACGAGACACTTGCCCGTGGCGGGCGCTCGCTGGACATACCTGAACCGGAACTGGGAGCCGCTCCCCTGACCGACTACCGTGATCGCTTCGAGACACTCACTGTTGAGTCGCTGCGCCCGTGCCCGCTCTGCCGCCGGGGATCCGTGGCGCTGGTCGAAACCTTCGGTCCGCCTACCTCTGCTCTGCTGTCCGACTACACCTCGTGACAGCAGACTTTCTGCTCCGTATCCCCGCTCCGCCCGGGCGATCCTCCTAGCTGGACGGAGAACCTCCGTGGGGCGATTCGCTGGCTCTTACGGTTCCGCTCGCGGGCTGACCCCGATGATCTCGCCGAGCCCTCCGGACCCGCCGCGCAACCCTCCCGGCGGTCACTACGGGCTACGCTCGCCCCGTAACCCGCAACCGATTCGCACGCCCAACTCTGTTGTAGCCCCAAAGTGAAGATCTGAGCCCGCGATCTAGTTCAACCGATTTTTCCCCAGCGGGGTGGCTCGGAGCCTCCTTCCTCCTCCTACACTGTGCGGTGTCACCGCCGGGCAAGGAATCCTCTGGAATCTCGTCCTCGCGGTCGATTCCAATTGCCATCCAACTGCGTTGGGCGGCCAGCCTCCAAGCCGCAGTGACCGAGGGAGAAGAACGGCAGACGCTTTCGTCCGATCTAACGCAGGAGCGTGGTAAATTGCAGAGTTGAGCGGTTGACATGCAAGTGAACGCTTGCCTATGATGGGCCCCAGGGACGAGAGCGAACGGTCGACTTCGACTCGTCTTGTGGACGTGTACCGCGCGATTGCTGACCCAACTAGGCGAGCCATCCTGGATGAGCTCGTCGATCGGTCAGGTCAGTCGCTCTTCGAGCTTTGTGCACGCCTAACCATGAAGTACGGCATCAACTCCTCAAGGCAGGCGATCACACAACACCTAGACGTCTTGGAGGCCGCCGGGCTGGTTCGCACGAGGCGCGAGGGGAAGTGGAAGCTCCATTGGTTCGAGGGCGGGCCGCTAGAGGTCATCGCGGAGCGTTGGCCGATTTCAAAAGATGAGGAGGCATAAAAGATGAGGATCCACCTAACCAGCGTCTTCGTAGACGACCAGCAGAAGGCACTCCGCTTCTACACGGAAACGCTTGGCTTCCAGCTAAAGCACAACATCCCCCTCGGAGAGCACGCTTGGATCACAGTTGTATCCGAGGAAGCTCCAGAGGGGACGGAGTTATTGCTTGAGCCAGATGAGCATCCCGCGGTCCGTCCGTTCATGAGGGCAATTGTAGAGGACGGTATCCCCAGTGCTTCCTTCGCGGTCGACGACGTCGAAGCCGAATATGAGCGTCTGATGGGCAGAGGTGTGCGATTCGTACAGCCACCAACAGACCTCGGGACTGTCATTACTGCGGTGTTCGACGATTCGTGCGGCAACTTGGTCCAGATCGTAGAGGAGAAACGTCAACCGAAATGATCTTGAGCAGTCGCACCAGCTCTATGGGCTTGGCCGGTTACGATCCAATCTGAGACCCCTTCCGTGGCGGGCATCCCACAGCGGTAATTGATTCGCGTGGCTGCCACGCATCCCTTACCCAACTTGTAGGAATACCCGTTGCGTAAACAACTCGCCTTTTCCCCCGCCAAATTGGGCTACGCTTTCGCGGAGGACAGTCCACAATCCCCAGTTCTGAGGATCCCCATTTCCGCCGCCTTCACTCCCTTCCTCATGTTCGAGGGCTAGGCCCGTCAGGCCATGGAGCTTCACACTCGGGTGGTTCCGGAAAGCGCGATCCTCGACGTCAAGAGATACGGCCCGGACGACCCGGGCCCCGAGGGCACGGTCATGCTCGCCTCGATTTCACTGCGCGGACAGACGGTACTGGTCATCGATAGTTAGATCTCCCACGACTTCACGTTCACGCCCTCGTTCTCGCTTTTCGCTACCTGTGAGGACTAGGCAGAGATCGAACGGCTAACCGTTTAGCTCTGCGAAGGCGGGAAGACCGTGATGCCGGTCGACAACTACGGCTTCAGCCAGCTATTCGCGTGGGGGGAGGACCGGTTCGGCGTGTCTGGACAGCTGAATCTGTCGTAGGCACAAAGCAACCAGCGGTGGTCTTGCCGACGGCCCGCCCCGTCACTCTGCCCCCAAGACGACCGCATACCAGAATCGCATTGAGCGCCTCCGGAGACTGGTCAGCGGTGCCAGACCAGAGGAGCACAAAACGGGAATCCAGGGACAGCGGTTGCCGCCCCGTCATTCACCGCGATCAAACACTCGAACGCCGTGACCCCGTTCCCGGTCACGGGTGCGCGGCGCTTTTGCAGCTCGCCATAGATCACTCCCGGGCTTGTGTGCCCGAGCCAGAAGTCCGGCGGTCCCCACGGCTCGAACGTCCAGCCGAACACCTCTTCGTAGAACCTCTTGGTGCGTTGGCAATCGTTGACGTGGATCACGAAATGGGCGACGTCGTTGGGCATTGCGAATTCCGAGGAAGAACCACTGATTCCGACGCGAAAAAAATCATCCGTACGGAGTGAGAACGATCATCGGTACGAACTCACTAGTGTCGCGTTAGAAGTCGTTGATAACAAGGGACCTAAGAATACACCCGTATTTTTTTCTGTACGGCTGAGCGATAAGTCCTTTGTTATCAATGACTTGGTTTTTCAGCGCTGGGCACAGCGCCCCGCAAAAAGTGTAGGATTTTCAGAACTCGACGGAAGGCTTCGATTCGGTGGCCAGGCTCAGTCGCGCCGTGGCCGAGTTCTTGAGAGTAGTGGTACGGATGGAGCGGGTGGTGGATACGCGCCCCGAGCAAATCCGGCCTGCTCGGATGCGTGCAGGTGCGTTTGTGGATTGGGGCATCCTAGACCACCGCAGACCTTGTCACCGTCAGCCGTGCGGACCGCAGCAGGCTCGGATCAGGTCGCGAACAGCAGGAACTGCTGACCGCCAGAGTCCGGCTCGGCTGGCGGACGGGATCCTGTAAATAACTGATAGAGAGGAACTTGCTCGAACTGCGCGACCGAGAGGATCTGTGCCATACGGTACGGTGACAGTTCGATTCCGAGTTCCTTGCGGATGATCGTTACCAAGACGTACACCGCCACCGCGATTCAGATTCGCGACTTGACAGCGTTCTCGGAGGTTCCGAAATAGCGTTGAATCTCAAGGCGGCCCTTCATCCAACGGAACCATAGTTCGACTTGCCACCGCTGCCGGTACAAGGCGCAGACCGTGGCGGCAGCGAGACCGCGGCGGTTGGTCAGGAAGACCAGCCGCTTGCCGGAGTCGGGGTCCTAGTAGCGGACGCGGCGCAGATGCAGGGGATAGGCCCGCCTCGCGCGCTTGCCGTCCAGGGCAATCATCTGGTCCGCCCGGATGCCGTGCTCGCGGTCCTTGGGGAACGAGTAGACCCGATGCTAGGAGAGGTTCTTCTTGGCCCGCGTGACGAAGGGAGCTCCTGCCTGGTGCAATCGGAATAGCCGTTCGAAATCGACGTAGGCCCGATCCATGACGTAGATCGCACCGGGTTCGGGTACGATCAGATCGAGCGCCTTGACATCATGCAGTTTCCCGTCCGTGACGTAGATGAAGGAAGGTATGGAGCCGCGTAAGTCCAGCAGGGTGTGGAGTTTGACGGCTGCCTTCGTGGTCCGGAAGGGAGCCTACGGAAACACGGACAGGCACAGGTCGACGGTGGAGGAATCGAGCGCGTAGACGGTGTCGTCGAGGTCGAGGCCGAGGTCCTCATCGGCATAGAGCGGTCGGGCTTGGGCGATCAGACGCTGGGCCAGTTCCTCGTAGATGCGCCACGAGCGCTGCTCGTTCGCCCGGGCGAGCGTCGAGAAGCCGATCGGCGCGGTGAAGCCGGCACGGTAGAGCTTGGCAGGAACGGCATCCAGGCAAGCAACCAAGTCGCGCAGGCTCCTGCGCCGGGTCAATTGGGCGAAGGCCATCGCGCGCAACTGCTGGGCGCAGTTCAGGCTGCGCACTCCGCGGTCCCCGCCGTAGTGAGCCACGATGCGGGAGAATGCCATCCAAGGGCCGAATCCCATGAGTTGAGCGAAGACGGTCTGGCCACGATACATGTCCTGTTACGGTAGTGGCAATCCCAGTGCACCCTGGAATGGATTGACCGGGGACTCGACAGATGGCCTGGACGAACCAGGCGAGGTCGACGGCACCTGAAATTCAAGTCTCTAACACCGAAAATCTGTCATAACCAAAGCAATATCAACTGGTTACGCGAAATTCTCGCTCCATGAACGCGACACTAGTGGTACGAACTGTAAACGACCACATCAGAGCGAAGCGACGCCGCTGCAGATTCCTCGACCACGAGATCGCCCCGATCGAGTGTTCAGTTTCCGATAGCCAATGCGGAGTCCTGCTGCATCTCTCTGGTTATCACCCTCGTTTGCAGGCGTGTTTCTTGCAGCTGTATCCCATTCCTAAATTCCCATGATTCACTCTAATCCAAGGGGTTATTCGAGGAATCCGTTGACTCATAGTGTTTCACTACAGATTCAAGAGATCCTGACATATCTCGATATACATGACGAAATAAATCGTAATACCAATAGTCGAATCCAATCCATTCCTATCGTTATTCTCCTCAGAGTCGTCGAATGATTTAGCGGATTCGGCTTGGATTGTTCGCTGCCATTATCAACGGTACGGGAGGTCGAGAGCCTGAATTGCAGCAGCAAGGAGGCGGTTGCTAGGAACTGGGAACCGGAAGACCGACTGAAAGGCTTCACAAAGTTCCACTTCGGCACCGTAGCATCCCCTGCATCCACTTCCTTCCCGTGCGCCTCCTTGGGTGACTTGCCGGGCGAATTGGATTGCGCTGGCCTTGGTGTCGCCCGAGCACCTCGGTGCCAGCCCGGCACGTATCGAGGCCCGTCAGGACAGCAGGGGGATTGGATTGTCCGCTACGAGCAATACCTGCAGCCACTTACAAGTGCGACAGCAAGGCTCGCCCCGCAATCCTCCGCGCCCGCGTTGTCACGCTGGACGACTGGCTTGGAGGGCGCCAAGCCGGCAAAGATCCGCATCTGCAGACGCCCCCGGTCGCATGGGATTTCGCCGTGCTATTGGCAAGGGCGCCGCGGACGCCTGCCAATTACGCAACTCACTCCAGAGGTCCGGGCGAAAGAGACACAGCGACCTCTGACCGAAACTGCCAGCTTGGCTGCGTGCCGGACCCGCTGCTCCTACCGAGTCGTCGGAAAGTTTCAACTCGTCGCGTTTACGATTTGATAGGCAAGGGTTCTGCGAATGTCACCTCCTGCGCAATTAGGTGCTTCCCAGTCTCGGGCGTCCTAGCTACCGATTCCTCAAGGACAGGAAGATGCCTACAATCCTATCGGAATCAAGACTTGATCGAAATGATTCATTTACAACATAAGAGTGGTCAAATGAATTTCGAAAAAAAGCGCGGCCGCGCACCATGCCAATCGGTTCAAATTCGCGGCCCCGTCCAACTTTTCGCTCCTGTAACACTAGAGCGTCGTCAGGGAGACACTTAAGTTTCTGTCGGAGTTCCTTAACAGTCATGGTTTCATTCTGAGCCAATAGCGGCGGCAACACAAATTGCGTTAAGAGGCCTACCCCTGCGCATCTTCGGCAGGCCCTTCGCCGGACATGCGTCCTGAGACGGCGCCCGGCGAGGACCAGAGTTCAGCGGCACCCAGAGCCCTCTGGGGGAACTCGCTGGCTAGAATGGCCGGTGATGTCTAGATTCCGAACACTCGGCCGTATCGACCGATTCGATGATTCGCTTGACTCGCTCATCTCGCCTACGGCCAAGGTCGAGCTGCTTGAAGTCGGCCTGGCGTGGCCCGAAGGCCCGGTCTGGGTGACTCGCGCAGGCTACTTGCTCTTTTCGGATATTCCGCGCAACGCGATTCTCAAATGGACCGAGACGGACGGCGCGAGCATCTGGATGCAGCCATCCGGGTACACGGGTGTTTCGTACTACGGCAAGGAGCCCGGATCGAACGGTCTGACCTTGGACAGCGAGGGGCGGCTGTGGGCCTGCGAGCACGGAGATCGCCGGGTCTCGCGACTCGAACACGGCGGCGGCAAGGTCACCGTTGTCGATGCCTACGAGGGCAAGCGGCTGAACTCCCCCAACGACCTCGTGTTGAATTCCCAGGGCGACCTGTACTTCACGGACCCGGCCTACGGGCTCCACTACCGGTACGAAGATCCGGCGCGCGAGCTTCCATTCTGCGGCGTGTATCTCGTCCGGGCGGGAACACGCGAGGCAGTCTTGGTCAGCGAGGAGTTCGAAAACCCCAACGGCGTCGCCTTCTCGCCAGGGGAGCGATCCCTCTATGTCACTCAATCGAATCCGCAGCGCCCCGTCGTGGTGCGGTTCCCGCTCCTGGATGACGGCACGTTCGGGCCTGGGGTCGAACTGGTCAACTTCGCGGACCGCGTGGACGAAGCTCCGGGCCTGCCGGACGGGATCAAGGTGGACAAGGCAGGCAACATCTTCACTACGGGCCCCGGCGGGGTCTGGGTCGCGGGAGCCGATGGAACCCTAATGGGCCGCATTGTTACGGGCCGGCGTATCGCAAACTTGTGCTGGGGCGACGATGGCTCGACGCTCTACTTTTGCTCGGACGACTATCTCTGCAGGATTCGGACACTGACCCAGGGGACCGTGCCCGGCCCGCCCGCCTAGGAAGGACCGCCAATCGCCGACGGCTGGCTCGTTGCAGGGCGGACCGACCGGACATCGATCCTGTCGAGCGCCAAGCGCAGGGACTCATAGTGGGCCTCGTCCCGGTACGTTCCGATGATGGCTCCGCCCGAGCCCGCGAACTTGGCCGTCGCACCGGCCCGCCGCGCAGTCCGGACCATCTCGAGATTCTCCCTGCCGATACGGCAGACATCGGCGCGCAGGTCGAAGTTCGCGTTAATCAGATCGCCGAAGCGGTCCAGGTTCCCGGTGAGCAAGGCCCGCCGGCCTTCTCCGGCCATCGCCGCCCACTTCTCCATCGCCTCGGTGACGGCCCGGTCCCCGCTTTCGAAACGCCGTCGGAGGTCGTTGTGAAAGACTTCCGTGCCCTCGCTCAGGTTGGTGCGGTAAGCCACGTAGAGGTTGGGCAGCAGGGAAGCGTCGAGGGTCTCATAGGAACCGAAGCCCTGCGATTCCATCAAGGCCCGGTCGAAGTCCATGTAGACCAGTCCCTCGTAGACTTGCACCACGCGATCCTGCAGCCCGGCCGCGACGCCGAGCTCTTTGGTTTCGGTTTCCAGCACCAGGTTGGCCTGAATCGGCCGCGGGATGTCGACGTCATAGAACCTCATCAGCGCTCGCAGTGCGGAAGTGATGATCGCGGACGAGCCGCCCATCCCGAGGCGGAGCGGAATGTTCGATTCGTACTCGATCGTGAAATTGCGATCGTGCAGATAAATTCCCTCGTTGGCGCAATAGTCGCTGAAGCGCATCAGCAGCGCACGAATGATCCGTATTCCGCCGTAGTACCCTCGCCATCGCGTGTGCGCGCGCAGTTCATCCAGGCTCTCCCAGATCGGAATGTCTGCGGCCGACGGACGGATCTCCAGCCGAGTGCTCGGGTAGAGCAGGGTGCGAGAGCGGAAGTTGCGCAATGTCAGCGCGATCGTCTTGCCATAGTAGCCGTCCGACGGGTTGCCCAGAACGCCCGCGCGGGCGTACGCGACCGTCTCGATCACGGTGCCAGCCTACTCGGATGTGACCGCTTCACCGACCGGCTGCTCAGCAGTTTCCGACTCGCTGGAGACTGGCATCAAAAGCCAGCAGATCACGTATGCCACGACGCCGGGAAACAATGGGGGAATGAGCGCGGCAAGCGCCCACACGATTCGAACGAGAGTGACGTCCTTGCGGAAGTAGGTGGCGCAACCGGCACACACACCCGCGACCATCCTTCCCCCACGGACGCGGGTGCAGAGCCTCGGGGGTTCGCTTGCTGCGCCGCCCCCGACGGCCTTCCCGCACTTCCTGCAATAGTAGTCGTCCTCCTCGATTTCGAATCCGCACGTTTCACAGAACATGGGCTGCTTCTAGGTTAGTGGACAGTCGATCACCAGGCAAGGATGCAGCGCTGCGATGACCGCCCCTGTCGCCAAGCTTAGCCAGCCCCTCCGAGCATGGCCTGTCCCGGTGACAACGAGTCCCGCCAGAATAGCGTCAGCTATCGGCCCTAACGCAGGTCCGTCGGCAGGATCTTGGGCTTGCGGTCGGCGGCCACGGTCAGCTCGTAGAGCAGCATCGAGGCCTTCTCAATCGGCCAGACATCGGCCGTGGAGATTGCCGTGCGCCCTCCCTCGTCGATCGGGTCCGGGTCGGCGCCCTTCTCGACGAGGAAGCGAATCACTTCGCAGATCTCGTCCTGAGTGGCGTTGAAGGAGGTAAGGATCACTGCCGCATGCATCACTGTGCGGCCGATTTTGGTCCGCGCGCTGACGTCATCGTCAAGGGAATACGCGTACCTGACGACTGGCATACGAGCGCTCCGGGCTGCCTGCATCAGGAGAGTCGCGCCATCCTGGGTACGCGCCGAGGTGTCGGCGCCGGCATCAACCAGCTGACGCATGATCTCAAGGTGCCCGCCCAGCGTCGCCGCAAGCAGCGGGGTGTCCTCCCCGTCGGACCGTCGCAGATCTCGATTGGAGCCAAGGCTTTCCCGAGTTGCCGTCCTTCGGTTGGGATCGGCACCCGCAGCCAGCAGCATGGAAACCGACGTGGAGTCCCCGGCCTTGGCGGCTGCGTACAGCGGGGTGCGACCTTCCCCGTCCCGCTCGGAAAAGCCTGCACCGGCCTTCAGCAGCATGTCGAGGGCCGCGGAATACCCAAAGGAACTCGCGATGTTCACGGGCATGCTGCCGTCCTCGGTGGCAGCGTTCGGATCCGCCCCGGCTTCGAGAATCGCCCGCATGGATCCCAGGTCGTTCCGGGTCACGGCGAATGCCAGCGCGGTGAAGCCCCGGTCCGACCGGGCGTTTACGTCGGCTCCAGCCTCGACCAGGGCCTCGACCACGTCCTGATGTCCCTCGGCTGCCGCCCACATCAAGGCGGTTTGTCCCCTCTGCGACTCCTTCGCATCGAGGGGTGCGCCCTTGTCCGCCAGCAGGCGCACTCCGCTCGCAAGGCCTGTCCCGGCGGCCAGCATGAGCACCGTCTCCCCGTTCCAGCGTTTCGCTTTCGGATCGGCTCCCGCTGCCAGGAGCGTCTCGACAAGTCGTGCGTCGCCGTTGGCTGCGGCTAGCATCAGGGGCGTGTCGCCGTAGTCGTTGGAGGCATTCGGGTCGGCGCCCGCATCAAGCAGCCGTTCCGCGGTTTCGACGTCCTGAAAATGAACCGCCCACGACAGCGCGGTCGCACCGTCCGCACTGGCGCTGTCAAGGTCGATTCCCTCGGCCAGCAGGCTGGCAATGGCGGCGCGATCGCGGCTCTTGACGGCATCTAGCAGCCGCAAGTCAGCGTTGGTGGCACCCCAGACGGGCCAAGCCAAGCACACCGCGACCGCTAGGAGCCCGGCTCGTTTCGCGTCCGATTTCGCTCCGTCGCCTGCGGCCACTCGGACCCCTAGCCGTGGGTGAGACCGTCCAGCTTGCCCGTGCTGTCTCCCAAGCTTTCAGTGGGAACGCCGGCGAGATCCAAGAGGCTCAGAAGGAGATTGTTCATCGGGGTCTCGCGCGGGAAGCGCATATGCCTACCGCCCTTGAGGCGCCCAGCCCCGCCGCCCGCCAGGACGATCGGAAGGTCGTGGTGCGTGTGCTGGTTCCCGTCGGCGATCGAGCTGCCGTACACGAGCATCGAGTGGTCGAGCAGGGTGCCGTCGCCGTCGGCGATGGAACCCATCTTGTCCAGCATGTAGCCGAACATCGACACATGGTGCTTGTTGATCCGAATGACCTTTTCGATCTTCTCCGGATCGTGGGAGTGATGGGTCATCGCGTGGTGCGCATCCGGCACGCCGATTCCGGGATAGCTTCGCCAGGTTCCTTCGCGCCCCATCATGAACGTGGTGATACGGGTTAGGTCAGCCTGGAACGCCAGCACCTGCAAGTCGATCATCAGCTTCGCATGGTCGGTGAAGTTGTCGGGGACGCCTCCCGGCCGTTCGATGGTGGGCAACTGCTTGCCGCTCTGCCCTTCGGCCTTCTCGATGCGTCGCTCGAGGTCCCGGATCGACTCGACGTATTCGTCCAGCTTCCTACGGTCCTCGGCCCCAAGTTCGGATCGGAGGCGCGACAAGTCCTCGCGCACGAAGTCCAGAATCGTGCGCTGCTCCTTGAGTTTGGAGAGGCGAACCGCGGAGTTAGTGCTGTCGCCATCTCCGAATAGCCGTTCGAATAGCCGTCGAGGGTTGTCTTCGACCGGATTCGGTGTTGTCGGGCTTCTCCAGGAGATCGTGTTGGTGTAGGCGCAACTGTAGCCGGAGTCGCAGCCGCCGGCGACGCTCGCCTCCTCGATTCCTGTCTCCAGCGATGCGAACTGCGTGACCTTGCCCAGTTCCCGGGCCGCGATCTGGTCAGCCGAGACCCCAGCGCGAACGCCAAGTCCCTCCGTCTTGACCGGTCGGGCTCCCGTGAGGAACGTCGCTCCGGCTCGAGCGTGGTCGCCCGCGCCGTCCCCGCCTGGCCGCCCGTTCAGCTGTGCTAGGCCGCTCAAGAACGTCAGATGGTCGCGATGCGGTGACAGGCCCCTCGTGATCTCGCTGAACGCAAAGTCCGAACCCTCGCCCTTGGGCGTCCACTCGCCCTCTAGATCCATGATTCCGTTCGGCACGTAGACGAACCCCATGCGAAGAGCTGGCCGGCCAGTCTTCAGGCGAGGCGCGGCCATGGCCGGCACCATCGCGTCAAGGAATGGCAGGGAGACGGACAAGCCCATACCTCGCAGGACCGCGCGACGGGATAGGGATTTTGGGGTCACAATCACGATTCCGGAATCCTCCTCATCTGAAACGGCATACTCCTGGTTATGTTCACAATCAGGTCGGCCAAGCGGTAGTCGGACCCTTCCGCTTCGCGAACGATCGAGCGAACTGTAGGTCTATCGTAATACTCCAGGCCCCTTCCGAGGGCATACGTCAGCAACTTTTCTGTCACTGTCCTGGCAAAAGCATCCCGCAAGTCCTTAAGAAACACCCGCTTCAGGCCCGTGGGGCCGTCGAAGGAAATCCCGCCCGGCAGCTCGCCAGACGCGTCGATCGCAGCAGTTCCATCCTTATCGCGCCAGCGCCCGATCGCGTCGTAGTTCTCCAGCGCGAAGCCGATCGGGTCCATCCGGACGTGGCAGCTCGCGCATGTCGGGCTCTGGCTGTGCAGGGTCATCAGTTCCCGAAGCGTCAGAGCCTTCCCGTCATGGGTGGCCTCTTCCAGCTCCGGAATGTCCGGAGGAGGCGGGGGAGGCGGCATTCCGAAGAGGTTTTCGAGCACCCACTTTCCTCGGATCACGACCGAGGTCCGGTTCGGATAGGACGTCACGGTGAGAACGCTCGCCTGGCCTAGCAGGCCGCCGCGGCGGGGATCGGACAGTCGGACCTGCCGGAACTGCGATCCGTGGACGTCTTCGATCCCATAGTGCCGGGCCAGGCGCTCGTTAAGAAAGGTCCGGTCGGAATCGAGCAGGTCGAGGATGCTGCGATTGTTCCTGAGTATATCCGTGAAGAACAGCTCCGTCTCCTGCCTCATCCCGTAGCGCAGATCCTCGTCGAATTCCGGAAACAGCACCTCGTCAGGCTTCACTTTCGGCACCTTCCGCAGCTCCAGCCACTGCCCAGCAAAGTTCTCCACGAGAGCTGACGAGCGAGGATCCGCGAGCATTCTCCGGACCTGCCGTTCCAGTTCCGGTGGCTGCCTCAAGCGTCCCTGCTCGGCGGCGTCCATGAGTTCGTTGTCGGGCAGGCTGCTCCACAGGAAGAAAGACAGTCGCGACGCAAGCTCGATGTCGCTGATCGGCCGCACGGATTCCTCCGAGGCCTTCGGCGGATCCTCCTCGATCCGAAAGAGGAAACTGGGCGAGACGAGCAAGGCCCTCAAAGCGCGCTCGATTCCGTGCTCGAAGTCTCCCTGGTCACGTCCGGACTCGTAGACAGTCATGAGGGCGCTCACGTCATGACGGTCGACCGGCCGCCTGTAGGCCCTCCGCGCGAGACGGGCGAGAATCTGCTTCGCGCAGGCCCGTTCGTCCGTCCCGTTCGACGGTTGGCACGAGAAGATTCTGCGCCGGCTGGGAGTGTCGCCCGGCCCCTCGGAATCGAACGGTCCCTCGACTGAAATCCACCGGAGTTTCAGTGGCCTTGACGAGTCCGGCAGTTCGACAAGACGAATTCGCTCACCGTCGAGGCGGAAGTCCAAGGGAGGGTGAGGCCGATCGACGGCACTTGTAGCGTCGGGTCTAGCGCGCTCGGGCCGGGAAGATGCTCCGAGAAATGCGAATACCAACGATCGCAGCCCGCCTTCGACAGGCAGTCGAAACTCCTCGTGTCGGTAGCCGGTGCGTGAATCTCCTTGGTCCAGTGCCGCTTCGATCAGGTACTGGCCAGTACGCGGAAAGTAATACCGCAGCGAGGCCCCGCCGGACGACCCGAGCGGCATGTCGAGCGAGGAAGCCCGGGCGTGACCGGCTTCCCGGAACCCTGTCTCGCGGTCCCGGACGAAAATATCTTTCTCTGGCTTCGCTGCTGCCGTGCCAATCGCGAGCCTGCTGACGCGACGGGCTGCAAACATATAGCGGTCTAGCAGCGCAGGCGTCAGGGACAGCACGTCCGCGATGTTGTCGAAACCGTAGCCGGAATCGTCGACCGGCAACATCGAACTTACCTCCAGGTCCAAATCCAGCAGATCCCGGATGGCGTTCGAGTACTCGGCGCGGTTCAGGCGATGCACCGCGGGCCGGCCTGGATTGGGGTTAGCCGCAGCTGCGGCGTCCAGGGCGCGTTCCAGGCTAGCGACAAACTTGGCTCTCTCGGCCGGGGCGGGTGCCGGCAGGTCGGGAGGCGGCATTTCGCCCGACCCGACCTTGCGGAGCACTTTCTCCCAGATTTCCGGATGCAGGGAAACGTCTGACGGATCCAGGCCCTGTAGCGAAACTCCTGCGGTGCGGACGCTGTCGTGGTGGCATCCGAGGCAGTACCGGCCTGTGAGGGACCCGGCGGACTCGGGCTCCTGAGCGAGCGACGGCGCCTGGACAACCGCCACGGCAACCGTGGCGAAGGCAGCAGAGCCAAGCCCCCTGAACATGAACAAGAACATCGTAGCTTGAATCTCTCAGGCCTTGACTCGCGGGTTCCGACGGCCGGATCAAGCTGTTCAGGGTACTGGATAGCCTAGGTTGCCTAGCGTCGAGATCGGCTAGTCTGTAGCAATGCTGTTCGGCAAAGCAGTCTTGTCCTTGCTGGCTGTCGCCTGCGTTGCGAGCGCAACCGAGTGGACGCGGTTTCGCGGGCCGAACGGTACTGGCGTTGCGGAAGAGGGCCCATTGCCTGTGGTCTTCGGGCCCGACTCCAACGTGATCTGGGAGACTGATCTGCCCCCGGGCAAGTCTTCGCCGGTCCTCACGGAAAGCAAGATTTTCCTGACCGCGCACCAAGACGAAAAACTCCTCACGATCGCGCTGGACCGCTCAACCGGCAAGGAGCTCTGGCGCCGGGCTGCACCATCCAGAAGGGCCGAGCAGATGCACCGCTTGAATGACGAGGCCTCGCCGACCCCAGTGACCGACGGGACGAACGTGTACGCGTTCTTCGGCGGTTTCGGTCTCGTCGCCTACGACGCGAACGGGGCTGAGCTGTGGGTGCTGCGGCTGGGACCGTTCAGCAATTTCCACGGCATGGGGGCTTCCCCGATCCTCGCGGACGGCAAGCTCTTCCTCGTCTGCGATCAAGACCTGGGGGCCTACGTCATGGCCGTCGACCCGGCGAACGGCGAGATTCTCTGGAAGCAGCCACGACCGGACTTCGTGCACAGCTTCTCCACACCCGTTGTTCACAAACGAGGGGACGGGACTCCAGAAATCATTGTGCCGGGCTCGTACCGCATGACCGGCTACGCAGGCGACGGTCGCGAACTGTGGCGACTCGACGGACTCACCTACCAGGTCAAGTCCGGACCAGTCGTCGACGGAGACCGGCTCTACTTCAACGGCTGGGCTCCGGGAGGGGAGCCGGCGGTTCGCCTTGAGCTGCCGCCATTCGAGGAGATGCGCGAGAGGTTCGACGCAAACCGGGACTCGGAGCTAACGAAGCAGGAGGTCCCCGCCGACTGGCTGCCGGGCAACTGGGAGATGCACGATCGGAACAAGAACGGCACGATGAACGCTCGGGACTGGGAGCACTACCGGGCTCGTCGGGTCTCTGAGAATGCCTGCTTGGCAATTCGCCTCGGTGGCCGGGGAAACGTGACGAAGTCGCACATGCTTTGGCGCCATCAAAAGTCGCTGCCCGATGTGGCCTCGCCGATCCTCTATCGGGGCGTGCTCTATCTGGTGCGCAACGGTGGCATCGTGACCGCATTGGATCCGGCCAGCGGAGGGGTTCTCAAGCAGGGCAGGTTGCGGGAGGCGCTTGAGGGCTTTTACGCCTCGCCTGTAGCCGGGGATGGCAAGGTATATATGGTGAGCGACGCGGGAAAAGCTGTCGTGCTTGAGGCCGGGCCTGATTGGAAAGTGCTGCAAACGAATGACTTGAACGAAGATGTGTACGCAACGCCAGCGATCGCCGACGGACAGCTCTTCATTCGGACCAAGAGCCGGCTCTATTGCTTCGGAGCGTCTGAAGGGATTGCGTGGATTAATGGAAGTTCGGTCGACTCGCCGCCCGTCCGTCGCTGATTGACGAGGGTTCCAATCGAGTCGCCGAATCCGCGGGAAATGGGAGTCAAGATGACAAACGTACCGAGCCGACGAGAGCTCCTGCATGGCTCTCTGGCCATGGCCGCAGCTCCCCTCGTGGGTTGCGGGCCCGACGCCGGCCCAAGGGAACCCAGCACGCCGCCGAACGTGATCCTTTGCATGGCCGACGACCAAGGATGGGGAGATACCGGCTACAACGGGCATCCGTTCCTCAAGACGCCGAATCTCGATTCCATGAGCGCGGCCGGCCTTCGCTTCGAGAGGTTCTATTCGGGTGCGCCAGTCTGCTCGCCCACGCGAGGCAGCGCGCTGACCGGGCGCCATCCTTACCGGTACGGCATTCCGACCGCTAACGCCGGCCACATCCGGGATCAGGAAGTGACTCTGGCGGAACTGCTGAAGGCAACGGGCTACGCGACAGGGCACTTCGGGAAGTGGCACCTGGGAACCCTGACCGACGATCAGGAGGACGGCCGGAGGGGCGGGCGCCGCCCAGAGCACTATGCGCCGCCCTGGGAGCACGGATTCGACGAGTCCTTTTCCGCCGAAGTCCAGATGCCGACCTGGAATCCGATGGTGGAACAGGCATTTCCCTCGAAATACTGGACCGGCCCCGGCCAGTACGCGACCGAGAACCTGGATGGCGACGATTCGCGGGTCATCATGGATCGCGCTATCCCCTTCATTCGCAAGGCCGCCCAGAGCGGTTCACCGTTTCTTGCGGTGATCTGGTTCCACACTCCCCACAGCCCGGTGCTTGCCGGCCCTCGTCACCGGGAGATGTACTCCGGGTTCAGCGAGGGCGAGCAGCACTACTACGGCTGCATCACGGGCCTTGACGAGCAAGTCGGCCGTCTGCGTGGGGAACTGAGACAGCTGGGTGTCTCAGAGAACACGATGCTCTGGTATTGCAGTGACAACGGTCCCGAGGGCAGGACGCCCCATATCAGAAACAATCGCGGATCCAGCGGTGGCCTCCGAGGCCGCAAGCGGAGCCTCTTCGAGGGAGGGATCCGGGTGCCGGGGATCTTGGAATGGCCGAGCCGCGTGGAAGCGGGCAGGTCTACCGCAGCGCCCTGCTCGACGAGCGACTACTTTCCGACCGTGGCGGCCACGCTGGGTTTGGACGCGCCTTCGGACGACCGCCCTGTCGATGGGATCAGCTTGCTTCCCATCATTGACGGAGGCCTGCGGACACGCGGGAAGCGCATCGCTTTCCAGACTCCGGATGGCGGCGAGAGGGCCATGCAAGCCCGGTTGGGATCCCCAGACCATGCCCTGATCGGCGATCGCTTCAAGTTCCTCTCGTATCTTGACGAAGAGCGCGTCGGGGATGACATGCTCTTCGACCTGGCTGTCGATCCGGCGGAGCGGCACAATCTTGTCGCCGACCTGCCCGACCGGGCTGCCTCGATGAAGCGCGAACTCGAGGCTTGGGATGACTCCTGCTCGCGGAGCGAACAGGGCGCGGACTACCCGAAGGGATGAATCGGTTTCGGCCTCGCACCGAACGACAGTACACAACGAGTTGAAAGCATCGAGGCAAGAAGCAATGACGAGGACATTCACAGGTTCTGGCGAAGCTCGGAGTGAAGCCGTACCGTGGGGATCGCTGGCTTGGTTCAGCAGCCCTGCCACTACCGGGACCGAGGACCTGGTGGTCGTTGAGGTGAAGTTCGACCCGCGCAGCGGGCACAACTTTCACAGGCATCCCAATCAAGAGGAAGTCATCTACGTGATCGACGGAGAGATCGAGCAGTGGGTCGATCAGGAGAAGCGCACGCTAGGGGCCGGCGACTCCGCGTTCATCACCAAGGACGTGGTGCATGCCTCGTTCAATTCCAGCGATCATCCGGCCCGCATTCTGGCCATCCTTGGCCCGTCCGTAGGGACGGACGGATACGAACTCGTCGATGTCGCCGAGGAAGAGCCCTGGGCATCCCTGCGCTAGTGCTCTGCGAACCACTCCCAATCGAGGATCCCGGCGTTCAAGTCAGGCCAGCAACTCGATTTCCTTGAAAGCCCTCACCTGTCCGGTGATTGCCCGCTCCGTTGGAAGGCGCTCGACACTGCTGGCACCGAAAAAGCCTACGATCCCCTCGGTGCGCTCGAAGACGTACCGGACGTCGTCCGGCTCGCTGACAGGCCCTCCGTGACAGATCACCAGGATCTCGTCCCTTTCCTTCTTCGCAGCATCATGGATGGCCTGTATACCCGCGACCGCTTCATCGAGCGTCTTGGCTGTCCGCGCCCCAATTGATCCCTTCGTGGTCAGCCCCATGTGGGCGACCAGCAGGTCGGCTCCAGCCGCTGCCATCTCGACCGCTTCCTTGGGATTGAACACGTAAGGAGTCGTCAGCAGATCCAGTTCACGGGCGATACCGATCATCTCGACTTCCTTGGAAAAACTCATTCCCGTTTCCTCCAGGTTCTGCCGCAGCAGCCCGTCGATCAGCCCTACGGTTGGAAAATTCTGAACTCCGCTGAATCCAATTGCCTTGATCTCTCTCAAGAACAGATGCATCAACCGGAACGGGTCCGTTCCGCATATTCCGGCAAGGACGGGAATGTTCCTAGCCACCGGCAGGACTTCGCGAGCCATGTCGACGACGATCTGGTTGGCGTCGCCGTATGGCATCAGTCCGGACAGGGACCCGTGCCCGGCCATGCGAAAGCGGCCGGAATTGTAGATCACGATCAGGTCCGCCCCGCCCGATTGCGCGCACTTGGCCGATATCCCCGTCCCTGCGCCGGCGCCGACGACCGGGACTCCGCGAGCGGCCTGTTCCCTCAGCCGCGAGAGAATGGCTTCCCTTGAGAGTCCGAATGCTTGCGAGCCATGACTCATTGTTCTGCTCCCTATTGCGGTCGACCAATCTCAGGCCGCTTGGGCGCCGCCGGAGTCCCCTAGGAAGTGCAGGAGCCTCCGGGCCACCGCATCGGCGAACTCCTGATCGTTGATGTTGGTGTCCAGTTCGACAACCGGGATTTCGGGACGGAGTGCAGTCTTGATTGCCTGAAACAAGGCTTGATCCGCTTCGGGCCAATAGAACGGCTGTCCGGGCGCCGAAATGACCGAGATCCCCCTCAGCGGAAGATAGACCGCCACCGGCCCCTTCGAGGCATTCAGCTTTTCCGCCAGGCGACAACCCAGTTCCCGGTTCTCCGCGGGTGTCGTTCGCATCAGCGTCACGTTGGGATTGTGACGGTAGAAACGGCGGCCGCGATATTTCTCCGGGATCGACTCGGGAGCCCAGAAGTTCACCATATCCATGCAGCCCGGCGCAACCACTGCCGGAAGTCCCGCTCGGGCAGCGGCTTGCATGCGTGTCGGACCGGCGCTCAGCACCCCCCCGGCGAGGTCGTCCGCCAATTCTGTCGTCGTCACGTCCAGCACCGCAGAGACGAAGCCTGAAGAGACGAGGCTCTCCATCGTCTGCCCGCCAGCGCCGGTTGCATGGAAGACCAGGACTTCCAATCCGGAGGCTTCGAGGATTGTTCGGGCAGCTTCGACGCATTCCGTGGTGTTGCCAAACATGGACGCCGCAACCAGCGGCCTGTCCTCGGTTTCCGGGACATCTGCCTGGACCATTGCTGCCACCGCCGATGCACCTTGGACGATCACCTGACGGCTGATGCGATTCAACCCGCTTATGTCCACGATGGACGGAATCATGGTGATGTCTTTCGAACCGACGAACGCCGTGACGTCTCCGCCGGCGAGGGTTGAGATCATCACCTTAGGCACGCCCATGGGCAATGCCCTCATCGCAGCTGTCGCCATCGACGTTCCTGCACTACCGCCAATGCCAATCGCGGCGTCTATGCGGCCGTCCTCATAGAGATCTGGGACAATTCGCTCGATACCGCGGGTCATGGCGGCCACTGCCCGGCCGCGATCTCCCGATTCATTCAGAGCCTCGATTGTCTCGCCAGCCGCAACGGCAACCGCTTCGCGCGTGATATCGGGGTCGATTGCTGGGTGCTTGAGGATCCCTAGGTCAACAACCAGGGTCTCGCATCCGCGAGCTCGGATTTCCTCGGCGAGGAACGCGACTTCCGCCCCCTTGGTGTCAAGGGTTCCCAGCACCGCGATTGTCAGCATGGCGACCTTGAGTCTAGGGAATTGAGTCCCCGAGTGCCCGAATTGCATTCCGGCACTGGCGACGGACTATGCTCTCGACTCGGTCCAGCGCGGGTGAGGGGCCGTGGAGTTCTTCGAACCGCCCTCGCATCTGGAGCGTGTTCGCCGGCAACGATTCGGCGATTTCCTCGACAAGGGCCAAGACGACTCTCGCAGGGACACCGCATTCGGCGGCGAGAGATTCCCAATGGCCTAGACCTACGTTACCGGGATCTCTCATGCTGCCGACGCTCAACGCCAGCCTCTGATCGAGATGAGCGATCGCGCGGGTCGGTACCAAGTCATAGAACGGAGCAAGGCGAATCGATCCGTCGGTTTCGTACAGCAGCGAGAGATTCTTGGCGTGGCCGTCCGAGTTTCCGGCCATCACGTTGAAGATCTGCCAGCGCAGCAATGATTCGAGGTCGTCCAACGGTGCATCAGAGACATCTCGGACCAGTTCGTAGCAGCGAACGAACGTTGGTCCGCCGTCGGTCTCGTACTTTGTTCGACCGCTATAGCCCAGCGCTTGGCAGAAATCCTCTTGGTGCAGCCTCAGGATCCGACAATCATCTCCCCGAACGCGATCGTAGCGCTTGATCAGTGCGAAGGAGTCCTGACCGGATTTGCGCAACTCGAACTCGACCACCGGCAATCCGGCCGAGCCTGCCAGCATCGTGGCAAAACACTCGTATGTCAGGACATTGGAATACGCAAGAGAATCGAACTTGAGGACATGGGTCGAAGGGCTCGTGCCCTTGGACAGGTAGACACGCCCGTCCAGAAGGGCCACGCTCGTCTTGTTTTGTGCTCCGGCCAGGGAAAGCCTCGTCGCGAGATTCCCCCGGTAATCCTCGAAGTTCCATCCTTGCTCGTAGAGAAGTTCGCTCAACACTTCGTCACTCGCGAGTTCGTAGTCCTGCGAGCCCGTGGCAGCGGGTTCCTGGCCCTCGGGGAGGATGACCAGGGCCCCGGCGCACTCGCGTCCGAATGCTCGCAGCAGATCGAAGTCGTCGTCCGGGACGCGATAGAGGCGCACGATGTGGTCCCGGGCATTGCCCTCGGGTAGAAGGTTTGCGAAGAAGTGGTGGCCCCGCTCGTCGTTGACCGCTGAATCCCCACCATCCAACGGCAGCGACTGAGAGATCGCGAAGCCATCCCCGTGACCCCATGCCGGCTCATACTGGAATCTCATCGTTCGGGATGGGCCGCGTCGGAGCTGGCCCACGCGTCGGTTCCCGAACCAGACCCCGAGCACGTTGTCGTTCATCCGCTTCGCTCCTGGTAGAACCTGGTCCCGCGCCCGAGCGACGCGGGTACTTCGTGGCGGGGAAGGACGACGACCTCAAGCCCAAGCAGTTGCAACGCGTACACGGCCTTGCCGATCTCGGCGGTCTCCTTGCCCCGTTCGAGTTCGGACAGAAAGCGCATGCTTACATTGGCAAACCCGGAGAGCTTCTCCAATGTCCATCCCTGTCTTTTCCGGTGCGACCGCATGAGCTGGCCCAGTTCTCGGGTCGACCGAATGGATCCGTAGTCAGGTGCCTCACTCTGCAATGTATTGGACATTTCTTTTATCGTACGGGAATATTCCGGCCGGGAAGCCGACCATGTGGACAATTTTTTACCGTACGGGAAAATCAACCTCGTACAGCTGGTCTTAGTGGCAAGAATTTACCGTACGGGATATAGTGGTTCGCCAAGCAGGGCGAGCTTGACCTCCAACAGTCGGCATTTCCTAGGCTCGCTGTGCGTTTGCTTGTAGAAATCGTTCTGCGAAGAGCCGGGGGACAGGACCAGACCGTCCGTTTGCGGCCGACTCCGTGCTATCCAGGCCTATACGGTGGATGTAACGCCCGTCTCGAGTTCCGCGCCTGTGTCTATACCGGCGCTTTGCGCGGGGCGTCTGGGATATTCGGTTCCGTCCAGTTCGCTGATGCTAGCTAAGCTACTACCCAACCATCGGTTTGTCTCGGACTGTCGGATAGGTTTCGACGTATGCGCTAACCCGCAGTGGGCGTGCCAGCACCGACGAGCCCGCCAGGCCTCTCGTGTTCTTCGAGCAGATCGGGGCTGTGCAATACGGCTCTCGATATGCTCGGTCGCGCTGCTTCTCGGACTGGCCATTGAGATGCCTGCCCAGGAGCCTCGGAGAGCGGACGCCGATGCGAAGCAGGATGAGCCGCAGGGCGATTCCGCCGCGTCCGACAGCGAGGCCGGGGACGCGGGCGACGCGACCGACGGCGGAGCTTCCGCTCAGCGGACCAGCTTGAACCTGCTTGGTCAGGAGGACACCAGGTCTGGCGAGGCGCGTCGGAACGAGAACGTTCAGTTCAACTTGGTCGACACGAACACCTTGCAGGAGCTGAATATCCGGTTGGGCGCGACCGCGACCATCGTCACCGACTTTCAGCCCGACCGGGATTACTACGGGGCCGAGTACGGCCGGCGCGCACCTCCGAACTTGCATCTACCGCCATCCCGCGGCTCGGGAGTGCATGGCAACGTGTCCTGGACTCACGGGAACAGCGTGTTCTCTGCGCGCTCGTTCTTCCAGGTGGGCGACGTCCAGCCGGCCAACGAGAACCGCTACGGGTTCCGGCTGACGGCGCCCGTCGCGGACCGCACCCGATTCACGATCAACGCCACGCAACAGAAGATCCGTGGCCAGGTGAACGGCAACGTGCTCGTGCCTCTGCCGGGTGAGCGGACCCCGCTGCTCGTCGATCCGGCGAGTGGAGAACGGACCGATTCCGAGACGCGGGCGATTGTGACGCAACTGCTGGGGGCCTATCCGGCAGAACTCCCCAACCGTACCGACATCGCTCCCAGGGCGCTCAACACGAATGCGCCGCAACGAGTCGACACCAATTCGGCGAACTTGCGGCTGGACCACGACCTCGGCGACATGGGCAAGCTCGGGATGGGCTACGTGTTCACGTCGCAGAGTGTCGATGCGTTTCAGTTCGTTCGTGGGCAGAACCCTGACACGGAAATCAAGAACCATCGTCCCCGGATAACGTGGACGCGAGCATTATCACCGCGGACGGTAACGGACTTCTCCATCGGCTACGACCGCATAGGCTCCCTGTTGATACCGGAGCCCAACAACTTCGGCCCGACGGTGGGCGTGGGAAGAGCGATCGATGGCCAGGGACCATCGCCACTAATCCCGGTTGACCGCGCGATCAATAGGATTCGAGGGGCGGGCCAGGTCTCGCGTACGATCGCCAATCACAGCATCAAGGCCGGGTTTCATCTCGCCCGCATACAACTCAACGGCGTCGAGCAACAGGCAATCAGGGGGAACACCCAGTTCTCTGACAACTTCGGCAACGACGCCATCACGAACTTCCGCCTCGGCAAACCGACAAGGCTGCTCAAGACCGTGGGAAGCTTCCACCGCGGGTTCCGCCAATGGTCCAGCCAGTTCTACGTGGCCGACAGCTGGAAGGTCCGGCCGTCGCTGACTCTGAGCATGGGCCTCCGCTACGAGCTCGTAACTACACCGAGGGAAGTGAATAGCTTCGAAACCTTGCCTTACGGTTGCGACTGCAACAACTTCGCGCCGCGATTCGGATTTGCCTACAACCTGGGAAGAGGGCTCGGCACTTTGCGGGGCGCCTACGGCATTTCGTACGGCGAGATCTACCCTGTCACATACAGCCAGTACCGCATCAACGCGCCGAACGTCGTCAGGCTCGTCGTGCTCCAGCCGAGGTTGGTCGACATCATCAGCGGAGCGGCGTTCGCGAACGTGACTCCCGGCTCGCGCTCCACGCTTTTCGACATCGCCGACAACCTCGTGGAACCGTACAGCCATCAGTACAGCCTCAGCTGGGAGTTCGCCCTGTCGCGCACTATGAACCTGCAACTCGGCTATGTCGGCAGCCGCACGCACAAGGTTTTCCAGGCGTGGTTCCTGAACCGCGGCGAGAGGCCGGATGCCGTGCCTGTCACGGTTCGCACGACGAACCGCCGCCGCGCCGACGACCGATACAACGACGTGCTCAGGCTGCACAATGCCTCACGGGCGTACTTCGATGCTGGCCGCGTCGCGTTCGCGATGCGCGACCTGAAGGGCTTCACGATTGACGCGGCGTACTGGTTCAGCAAGTCAATCGATCTCGGAAGCGACTACACCAATACGATGAACGGCGGCGACGCCCGCCGGGCCGTGAGCCAGACTTCCTATGAAATCCACAACGACGTCAAGTCGCTGAGCTTCTTCGATCAGCCTCATTCGCTCCTGCTGCGCGCCGTCTACGAGACACCTGCGGGATCGGGCTGGTCCGGCCGGCTGTTTGGCGGCTGGCAATTCTCGACCGTGTCGCTGGTCAAGACCGGAACGCCGTTCACCGTCCAGACCGGTTCCGACGGTCCAGGCTTCGGAAACGTGGATGGCGCAATGGGTGACCGCCCTCACTTGCTCGACGTGTCCCTGCTGGGCCGGACGGTCGGGGACCCCGACACCTCAAGGCAGATCCTGCACCGCGATGCGTTCGCCTACCAGCGGTTGGGCGATCTGGCGGGAACTCTCGGTCTGCGCACGTTTCGCAAGGGCAAGATCGCCAACGTCAACGCGAGCGTATCGAGGAGCTGGACGGTTGCATCCGAAAAGAAGCTGACTTTCCGGGCGGAGTCCGTCAACTTCTTCAACACGCCGCAATTCGCTGACCCTACCACCAGCCTGACCTCGCCCAGTTTCGGACGCATCACGAATACGCTGAACGACGGCCGGACGTTTCGTTTCTCGCTGACATTCGATTTCTAGTCCAGAGACGGGATGACCTGCGACGCAGAGTAGGCCGCCAAGCGTGAGAGCCGGGTGGCGATTTGACGCATCTTCAAGGCTGGTATGGTGTGCTGGAATTGCATGCTGGTCCGATGTGCCAGTCTGGGTTACGGCATGTGCTATGGTGCGAAGGCGGCAATGGAAGCGCGACAGAAGATCACCGTCCATGTGCCATCCGACCTTCTGGAGAGGGCGCAGGACGCGACGGGCCAGGGCGTCACGGCAACGGTGCGCGAAGGCTTGCGCATGGTCGCAACCCGAACTGCGTACCAAAGACTTAGAGACCTCCGGGGCAAGATTGTGTTTTCAGTCGACCTGGACCGGCTCCGCGAGGACCGCGGATGATCGCGGCCGACTCAAGCACAGTGATCGCCTTCTTTGAAGGCGGGGACGGCCGTGACGTGGAGCTGTTTGACGCGGCACTGGAGTCGGCTCAGCTGGCGCTCCCCCCGGTGGTCCTTACGGAGGTGCTGTGCGACCCTGGGCTGCGTTCCGACTTCGCACGTCTCATTCGGGTGATACCGGTCCTCGAGATCCGATCGGGCTTCTGGGAGCGGGCGGCCGACACGAGGGCACGAGTTCTGTCCAGACATCTGCGGGCTCGGTTGGCCGACAGCCTGATTACGCAGTCCTGCTTGGATCACGAGGCGTCCCTGATTACCAGAGACCGGGACTTTCGGCACTTCGCAGAGTTCGCTGGCCTGCAACTCGCATAGCGAGCTTGCGGTCGTCTCGCTCTTCCGCGAGCCCGACCTACGGGCCCACAGACCGGCTCGAGTGACCTCGGTCCGGCGGACCCGAGGGTGCCCCGGAATGGTGTCGGGAACTCCCGGGGCTTTTTTGATGGCCAATCGGTCATTGGCCCGCAAGGACGAGGCAGGAGAAGGTGCCGCCCGGCTGGGGTTCTCTCGCAGGCTCGTGGGCCCCGCTGGAATGCCAGCTACCGGCGGTCGCCCGATCTTGCTGCCTTCCTTATATGGGCCATTGGTAGCTGCGTCCTGTCGATTCTCTTTCTCAAGGTCAAGGCACTGGAGAGTAGGGCGCGCATCCGCACCGTGTCAATCTACGTGGCCTTGGTTCTTGGCGCGGCGCTGTTCAGCCGGATCTGGCTAGCCAGCATCCGCCAGATGGCAGCGCTGATCGACGACCCAACTTCCGAGGAGATCGAACGCATCCGGGCTCACCATAATGGCGCGCTCTAGGCGGTTCTCGCGACGGCCGCCCTACTGCTGCTGTTGCGGTTTCTCCGCAAGCTGCTGGTCATCGTTGTCGCCCGCACCAAGAACTGGGCGTACGCTGGACACGATGGGCGGCACCTATGCCGCGCTGCGACGCAACACGCTCGATGGGCTGCATGTAGCTGGCGTGGAGATCATGACGCCCAGCGTCCAGGCGCTCCGCGATGCGAGCCGGTCGGCGGTTCCGCCCGAGAATAGTCCCAGCTCCATCGATGCGGGCCGCGAAATTCAGGTCGATGTCTCGAGCCAGTCGCCTTCAAAAAAGGACTAATCGGGTACCGCTGTTCCCGAGTGGCCGCTGAAGCGCAGGGCATCGACCGCGAGCTGGAGTCGGAGAATCGCGCCGTGCGGTACAATCTCACCAGCCTTGCCGGAAGGGCCGACTTGATCTAGTCCGTCTTGAAGCAGCAAGCTGCGGAGCGTGCTCTGCTCAGGGTCGGGAAGCTGCGCGGGGCCTCTGGCCTGATGGTTGGACCTCGTCATTTTGTAGCGGGTTGCCAGGCGGCTTGGTTCCTCGCGACGGCCATCTGTTTACTGCCAACGATCCACGCCGCACGTAAGGACGTCCTGAAGGACATCCTGCAGCCGGTGTTTCACCAAAGCTGCGTCAAATGCCACGGCGAACACGGTGATCCGACCGGGAATGTCGACCTGTACTCGTTGCGGAGCGCCGCCGACCTGACGAAAGATCCAGAACTTCTTCGGAGCCTCGTCAACGCACTCGACTCCGGATTCATGCCGCCATCGCCGGAGCCTCCCTTGGCCGCGGACAAACGCGAGCGACTCGTTGCTGAGCTCCGGAGATTGCTGCATGTCGCTGTCCGAGACCAGAGATCTCTTCCGCACACGCCGATTCGGCGGATGAACCGCTTCCAATACAACAACGCAGTCCAGGACCTGTTCGAACTGCGAGTTGATGTCTTCGCTTTGCCGGAACGCATGCTGCGCGGGTATGGCTACTTCCGGCCCGAGACCGGCAGGATGCCGGACGAGCTCAAAGCCGGGAGCCGACCCCTGGGCAAGTCGCAACTGATCGACAAGCGACTGGCCGGTGTCGCGCCGTTTCCGCAGGACCTTCGGGCCGAACACGGCTACGACAACCGCGGAGATCACCTGACCATGTCACCACTGCTGCTAGAGGAATTCCTTAGGCTCAGTCGCTCAATCGTGCAAAGCGGGGACTTCAGCGAGGAAACCAGCGGGGCCTGGGCCCGGCTATTCGGGTTGCGTCCGGAACCCGGCGAAACGCTAGGCCTGGTCACTGACACGTTGCGGGATTTCCTCACGCACGCATTCCGCCGGCCGGTCGAGAATGCACTCCTGGAGCGATATGTGGATCACGCCATGGCTCGCATCGAATCCGGCGATTCCTTCGCCGACGGCATGAGAGCTGCAGTCTCGGTCGCCCTGGCGTCACCGCGGTTCCTCTATCTCTATGAGCGCGCCGGAGCCGGGAACGCGGCCCAGAGACTCGACGGCTTCGAGCTCGCATCGCGCCTGTCCTTTTTCCTCTGGGGCAGCGTTCCCGACGAGGTCCTGCTCGATATTGCCGCCGAAGGACAGCTCCACGAACCCGCTGTTTTGGCTGGGCAGGTGGATCGCATGATGCGGGACGCTCGACTGAAGCGCTTCTGCGACAGCTTCCCGACACAGTGGCTGCAGCTTGAGCGCATTGTGTCCTCTGTACCCGACCGTCAGCGTTTCCCGGACTTCTACTTCGCCAAGTTCCGATCGAGCATGCACATGATGCTGGAGCCCTTGCTGCTCTTCGAAACGGTCCTCATCGAGGACCGCTCGATTCTCGAACTCGTGGATTCCGATTTCAGTTATCGCAGCGAATTGCTGGACTCTTGGTACCGAGACGGCACGCGGCCCGAAAAGGTCCCGCCCGTTCAGATTCCGTTTCGCCGCGTCCGCGTGACAGACCGCCGACAAGGAGGCGTAATTACCAACGTTGCGGTCATGACCATGACGTCCGGCCCCATGGAGACGCGTCCGATCACGCGAGGCTCCTGGATGGCGGGCGTAATTTTCAATGACCCGCCGGACCCGCCACCTGCCGACGTGCCGCTTCTGCCGCACAAGGAAGGCACGGGCGAGACAGCGGACCTCACGCTGCGAGAGCGCTTCGAGGCGCATCGCACGCAAGCGGACTGCGCGAGTTGCCATACAAGGATCGATCCGCTAGGCTTCGCCCTGGAGAACTACGGCCCGACCGGCGTGTGGCGCGAGTCCTACGAAAACGGTCGAGACGTGGATCCTTCCGGCGTTCTGTTCGGCCGCCACAGATTCGATGGCATCGTGGAATTCAAGGACGCGATCCTCGCCGAGAAGGACCGGTTCGTGCGCGCCTTCGCGGGACACTTGCTCGAGTTCGCTTTAGGGCGCGAGCTGGCACCATCGGACGAGCCGGCGCTCGATCGCGTCGTCAGTGAGACCGCCAGCGACGACTACCGGATCCGGGAACTGATCAGGCAGATTGTGCTCAGCGAACCGTTCCTTCGCAAGTACAATCCAGTTAAGCCTAGGAACCGGTCGCTCTGACCGGACCACTTCGATGCGCATCACGTCCCGACGATCATTCCTCCAAGGCGCAGGCGGAGCGACCCTCGCGCTTCCCTGGCTCGATAGCGTTGGAACGGCGGCTCGGCGGTCGAAGGCTTCCGGGCGGCGGCCGCCCCGGCGCCTGGGCTTCTACTACGTGCCGATCGGCGTCGTTCGTCGCGGTTTCTTCCCCGGCGAGCGGCATGCCGGGTTGCCAGCCTTCAACGGGGACTTGAGCGCGATCACCGACACGAAGACTCCAGTCGGCTCCCACGCGATCGACCTGACGCCCACTCTCGAGCCGCTCGAGGGAGTCAAGAGCAAGGTGGCCCTGGTCACTGGACTGGACCGTACGTTCCAAAACGGCACGGACGTCCACGCGCAATGCGCATCGTGCTTTCTGAGCAGCGCTGCGCCGTTCACAGTGTCCACTTCTGTCTGGCCTCTGGATCGCACGCTGGACCACGTCGTCGCCGACAGAATCGGGGACTCGACTCCGTTTCGCACGCTGGAACTCAGCTGCAACAGCCACCGTGACAATAAGGAATCGATCTACTTCGACAACATCTCCTGGTACGGGACCGGGCATGTCGCGCCGTCGATCCGCAATCCGCGCAAGGCCTATCGCAGACTGTTCGGCACGCAGGAGGTCCGGGAGTTTCGAAACATCACCGACCTCGTGCTGGAAGACGCCCGCTCGTTGCGGCGGGAACTGGGCTACGCGGATCGCCACAAGTTCGGGGAGTACTTTGATTCCATTCGGACCATCGAGGAGCAGCTGGACAAGCTGGAGAAACTCAAGGGCGAACTCAAGGCGGTTTCATTCGCGGAACCTGCGGAGGCGCACCTGCCGCGGGGAGCCTACATTCGCTTGATGTGCGACCTGATGGTCGTTGCGTTTCAGACAGGCCTGACGCGCGTCGCCACGTTGATGGTTGGGCCGGAACGCTGGAACACGCCGTTCATGTTCGAGGGTCTATTCGACAAGCCTGTAAGCCATCATCTGATGTCCCACGAGCAGACGAAGTACGGCGAGCAGGTGCAGCAGATCGATCGCTTCTACATGGACCAGTTCGCCTATCTCGTCGAGAGATTGGATGGCATCGAGGAGGCAGACGGTTCAACGCTCCTGGACAACACGACCCTCACGTATGGTTCCGGCCTGGGTGACGGAGCAACGCATCAATACAACGACCTTCCAATCGTCCTCGCCGGCTCCGGCGGCGGGAACCTGAAGCTGGGCCAGCATTTGCACTGTCCGGACGGGACTCCACTGGCCAACCTCTGGCTCACCCAGGCCCGCACAGTGGGCGTGGAACTCGATCGTTTCGCGGACAGTACCGGGGTCGTTTCCCAGCTGCTTTCCTGATGACCATCGGCCCGGTCGAGTTCCCCGGGGCGGCTCTCGGCTGGGGCACTGTTCCAAGGCACTGTCCCGGATTCCGCCAGTCAGCCGTGAGCCATCCGCCTCCATTTCACTTCGCGATTCCGCTCATCCGGCCCGCCGCCTGAGTTCATTGGCTCCGCGCACTTGGGTCCGAACTTGGCAGCTGCGGTTGTACAATTGGGCCATTCGAGATGACAAAAGGGTTGCTCCGGGCGATTCACGGACGGCGCGAATTCCTGCGGAATGTCGGGGGTGGAGTCGGGCTTGCTGCGCTCGCGGAACTCCTCGCGGCTGACGGCTTGACCGCGGCCAGCCCCTTCTCTCCAACAGGTCCGCATTTCGCCCCCAAGGCGAAGAACGTGATCTTCATGTTCATGGAAGGGGGGCCGAGCCAGTACGAGCTGTTCGATCCAAAGCCCGAACTGGAGCGCTGGGACGGCCAGTCGCTTCCAGAGTCGATTACGAAGGACCTGACGCTTGCCTTCATCAAGCCCACTGCGAAAGTCATGGCGAGCCGCTACCGGTTCGGGCGTCGCGGCAATTGCGGCATGGAACTGTCAGAGCTCGCCCCGCATCTCGGTTCTATCGCGGACGATATCTGCCTCGTGCGATCGATGCACGGGGATGCCTTCAATCACCATCCCGGGCAGTTATTGCTGTTCACCGGCGCCACCATTCCGGGCCGCCCGACGCTTGGATCGTGGCTGCTGTACGGATTGGGGAGCGAGTCCAAGAACCTACCCGGGTTCGTGGTCCTCACCTCCGGAAAGGGCACTTCCGGGGGGACGACGAACTTCTCGTCGGGATTCATGCCGTCCCACTACCAAGGGACCCTGTTTCGGAACCAGGGCGACCCGATTCTCTACCTAACCAATCCGCCTGGGGTGACCAAGGAGATCCAGAACGAAACGATCGGCTTCGTCAATGACATGAATCGCATGCGGTACGAGCAGACCGGCGACGAAGAGATTGCTTCCCGTATCAACGCCTATGAACTGGCGTTCCGGATGCAGACGGAGGCGCCGGACCTTGTCGATCTGTCGAGCGAGTCTCGGGAGACTCTCGAAATGTACGGGATCGAGAGCGAGAACGAGCACCGGCGGCAATATGCGACGAACTGCCTCCTGGCGCGCAGGCTCGTCGAGCGTGGGGTGCGGACGGTACTGATGATGGATGCCTCGTGGGACGACCACACCTACCTGAACCAGAAGCTGCCAAAGCGCATGGAAGAAACCGACCAGCCCACTGCCGCGTTGATCAAGGACCTGAAGCAGCGCGGGTTGCTGGACGAGACGCTCGTCATTTGGGGCGGGGAATTCGGGCGCACGCCCATGGTCGAGATCCGCAAGCCGGAGGAAGCCGCGAACGCAGGCCGCGACCACCAGCCCACGGCGTACAGCATGTGGATGGCCGGCGGCGGCATCAAGTCCGGGCACGTTCACGGCGAAACTGATGAGCTGTGCCTGAACATCACGAAGGGACCTGTCCACGTACATGACCTGCAGGCGACGATCCTGCACCTGATGGGGTTCGACCACGAGAAGTTCACCTACCAGTTCATGGGCCGGGACTTCCGGCTGACAGACGTCAGCGGAACTGTCCAGGAAGGTCTGCTGGCGTAGGGAGACGGCCAACCGACTCGCGAGCCGCTCGTGAGGGCCAGAGCCGCCGCATGGGCTCCCGTGAAGCCTTGTCATAATGGGCGGCGGAACCCACCATGAGGAAGTCGCTCTTCTTGTTGCTATCCGTTACCGCTGCCGCCTTGGCGCAATCGGACCGCCCTAATATTCTCTTCGCGATTTCGGACGATCAGTCGGCCATGCACGCCGGCGCGTACGGGGACATTGCCAACAAGACCCCGGCGTTCGACAGGATCGCCAACGAGGGCGTGCTGTTCAAGTACGCCTTCACCGCCTCTCCGTCCTGCGCCCCTTCACGCAGCGCGATCCTTACAGGACGCAACATCTGGGAACTGGAGGAGGGAGGAATCCTGCTTGGAATCCTGCGGTCCAAGTTCACGGTCTTCACGCTGCTGCTCGAGGATGCTGGCTACGAGCTGGGAGCTACGGGCAAGACCTGGAGTCCGGGCCGCATGGAAGGATGGAAGCGGGATGTCTTCGGCAAGAGAATCACGACCCATCAACTACCCGAAGACCAACGGAGACCGGGCCTCAATCCTCTCGACTACGCGGCGAACTTTGAGGAGTTCTTCGCCAACAGGGACAAGGGCAAGCCGTTTTTCTTCTGGCTTGGCACCTCTGAACCGCACCAGCGCTACGACATCGGTGCGTGGAAGAGGGCGGGGAAGAGGCTTGAGGACGCGCAGGTACCAGCGGCCCTCCCGGATCACCCCGAGGTGCGAGGGGAAATCCTCGACTACGGCATCGAGATCGAGCACTTCGACAACCACTTGGAACGGTCGCTCGCGACGCTGGAGCAGGCCGGGGAACTGGACAACACGCTCGTAATCGTGACGAGCGATCACGGTAACCCATTGCCGCGTTCGAAGTGCAATCTGTACGATTCGGGCACGCAGGTGCCGCTGGCGATGCGGCTGCCCGGGTTGATCCCTGGCGGGCGCGAGGTGGACGACCTTGTGAGCCTCGTCGATATCGCTCCGACAATTCTAGAGGCTGCTTCCGTCGAGATGCCCAATGTGATGTCGGGGCGGAGTCTGTGGGAGATTGCCCGGTCGGCGAAGTCCGGACTCGTGGACCACTCGCGGGACTTTGTCGTGACTGCGTTCGAGCGCCACACCATAGCGCGACGCGGGGGTGTCGGATATCCGATGCGGGCGATCCGCACGCACAAGTACGCGTATATCCGAAACTACGAGCCCGATCGCTGGCCGGCAGGCGATCCGGACTACAACGCGCCTCCTCAGGGATTCTTCGGGGACGTTGACAGGGGAGTCACGAAGTCATTCCTGATGGCTCGTGCCTTGGATCCGGAGATCCGGCCCTACTACCTCATGGCCTACGGTCGTCGGCCTGCCGAAGAGCTGTTCGACATCGAGAAGGATCCCCATCAGTTGCGCAACATCGCTGCGGACCCGGCAACGGCCGAAGTCAAGCAGCAGCTGATATGGAGGTTGAACGCCTACCTGCAGGCCCACGATGACCCGCGGCAGCGCGGGGCCACTCCTTGGGACGAGTACCCGTTCATTAGTGCGTGGCGCTTGCTAAAGAACCCGAAATGGAAGGTCGAGGGCATGCCCTCCCCGCTGCCGTAGTAGATGGGGAACTGCGGTGGACGTCGTATATCCGCCGCTGCTCTGGAATGGCGAGCCGTTCTGGATGAGTCATTCAAACCCCTGCGGCTCGTGTCTTGGCCATCGTCTGGTTCAGACAGCCCGGGCACTCGGGAATCGAGACCGGCTTGTCCCCCGGGGGAACCGCGGATTGAGCCAGGACACCCCGATGGCGTAAATCGACGCTACCAACGTGAACCGGCTCAACCCGGTCTGGGAACACCGAACGGTAGACGCGACGGAACGATCTGCGACGCTTTCAGCCCCGCGGTCGTCGATGGTGTCCCGAACCCCGTACCCAAGCTCGCGTCGTCGATCGGGACGACCCGGCCAAGCCGTTTTGCCGGAACGCGCATCAAGGCCACCCGGCCTTGATCGGGAATTGGCGAGACATCCGAGTTTGGTCGCCGTGGTCGGATGACCACAGTCGGACAAGGAACTCATCCCGAGCCTGAGCGTTCCAGCCGCGTCCCCAACGCCGACGCCTTGCTGGTTGATGTGCCAGACGGTGCCTGCGCCTGGTCAGGCTTGACGTCGCGCCCATGCGATTCCTTTAGCTTTGAGGGACGATCCGCCCGACGACGCCCGACAATGTAAATGATTTGGCGTCGCCTCCAGTGGAATTGACGACGTTAAGTACGTATGTAAACTATATCCCGAGGAGTTCTTTCCATTCTGGCTCTGTCAAATGATCCATCGAGGATATGGCGCGAGCTTGCCCCAATGGCTCGTATCGGAGGGCACGAGGGCGCAAAATACACAACGGGAACCCGACTCAGGACCAGTGACGGCCAGGGATGGAAGGGGCTGCGTGCGGAATGCTGGCGTCATTCGGAAGGCGATCTCGGCGAAATCGAGGTGCGCGACACCGAGGTCATCGTCATGGTTCGGGGCCAACTGCCCATCAGGCGTCGTGGCGACGGCAGGGAGCAGGTTTGCGATGCCGTCCCGGGCACGGTCTGGCTATGTCCCGCTGGTGTCCACGAGGACATGATTCACCTCTATGGAGAGGTCTCTGAAAGCCTCCACCTCTTTCTCCCCAATTTGCCGCTTTCGGAAGCCGCGCTTCGGGAATTGCAGGTCGATCCGGACAAAGTCAGCCTGCAGTACGATGGCGGCTTTCGCGACCCGCTGATCGAGCAGATAGCGAGGAACATTCGCGCCGAGCTGCTCGACCCTGCGCCGGCGGGTAAGATGCTGGTCGAAACCCTCACGTCGGCGCTTGGCGTTCACATCATCCGACGTCATTCCAACCTGGAGTCGGCATCGGTTACGCTGCCGTCCGTCCGTGGGGCGCTTGATCCCCAGCGCCTTCGGCGGGTTACAGAATTTATCGACAACAATCTCGGCAACGAACTGACCATCGAGACGCTCGCGAACGAGGCCTGCCTGAGTCCTTTCCATTTCGCCCGCGCCTTCAAGGCTGCGACTGGGATGGCGCCGCATAGCTACCTCACGGAACGACGGATTGAAAAAGCGAAGTCCTGGATTTCCGAAGGGCGGCCGTTCGGGGAAATCGCCTCCCAGCTCGGGCTTTCCTCCCAGGCCTACTTCACAAAATGGTTCAAACGTCTTGTCGGCGCCACTCCGGGGGCCTATCGAAAGGGCCGCCCCTAACGGCCGCCGAGCGCGGATGCGCCGAGGTATTAATTGAGGTCCATTCTGCCTGCAGCAAGAGCCGCTTCCAGGGAATCGAAGATCGGGATGTTCACACTCGTCTTGCTAGCAAGCCAGAAGATCTCCTTCAGTTCGGGGATCAAGTTGCACATACCGAAACGCCCTTTGCGGCGTTGCAGCTCCTTGGCTGCGGCGAGCACGATCTGGAAGCCGTACATGCCTGTGTAAGTGAGATCCCGGCAGTCAAAGACTACACTCGTGGCGCCCTCGTCGAGCAGTCGATCTACTTCAGGCTTCAATCCCACTGCGGCGGCGCCGTGCAAATGGCCCCTCAGAGCGACAATGCCGACGTTGCCATCTCGCCGAATGTCATGACTGAAGGCAGGTCGTTTTTTCGCCATTGAGCAGTCTTGGATTGTGGAGGACAACTTGCAGCGGAGCAGCGAGTTGCGTCGCGTATCCACCGCTGGCTTCAGCTTCGAGACTAACGTGCGCTGGGACGGCCGCGCATTCCACGTTCTTGCTGATTTATTGCCTTTTCTTGCTCTTTGTCGCGGCGGGAGAATCCGGGTGCGCGTAAATGGCTCCTGTCCAACGGCGATCGGTGCGTTACCCTGTCGCGGCTCGATCGCGCGATTAACGGGCGGTCGCGTCTCGCACAACGACTCTCGGGCGAACACTCGACAGTGGTGGCTCGCTAGCCCTCGGTGTTTCCGTGCTCGCGCTTCTCACATTGCACCTGTCCCGCTTCGAATTCCGGGATCCGCACCCCGTGCCGAGGAATTCACCGAAAACAAGCAGATCGACAACCCTGGACTGGGGCTCATCCCACGGGGACTGCGGGGAACTGCTTATGATCCGGGACTTCGTCAACAACGTCGACGGGCCGAAGTGCGGCAATCCATCCGGCGACACTCGTGCTGACGCATCGCCACGAGGCGGACCAGTCGACTATCGCCGGCTCGTGAAGAGTTGAGCGAACGCCTGAATGCCACCTTGTTGCGTAGATCGGGTGGCTGTACCGAATATGAGAACGGGGTTGATGCTGTGCCGTCCCGCCAACGCTACCTGTTGCAGCCGGGGAATCATCGCGATGAGGACGCCGTGGTATCCGCGACGCCTTTTGGCAGGCGGCCCGGACGCTGCTAGTGCGGCCCTTGTTCCCTAAGCCGCGGTCCGCGTCTTGCAGTTTCGGCTGGCGCATTCATTTCGGCTTCGAAGCCTCTAGGTCGAATACGGCAGACCTGCCGGCTTGTCGGTCCGCGCCCTTCGACTCGAGGCCGTGCTCGGCATTCCATGCGGCGACATCCCTTTCTGACGCACGGGCAAACCAGTTGTCGTAGAAGGGTCGTTCTGCCTGATCCATCCAACGGTCGAGTTGCTGCCAGAGGCGCTCCCGTACACTCTCGCGCGCGGGGTCGTCAAGGAGATTCGTGTCCTGGTACCCATTCGAATTAGCCCACAGCCGGTGCTCCCCGTCCTCAGTGACCGCGTAGGTATAGTCGTCCGTGACCACTGCCCGCCAAATAATCTCATGCCTGCTGCCCCGGTTGTTCATGTTCGACGGGTGGGCTAGAAATACCGAATCCGGACGCGGAGCATCCGGCTCTCTCCGCAGCAATCCGGACAAGTCCGTGCCGGGAAGCGTCCTCGCATAGACGGCCGATTCCCCGAGGCCGGCCTCCTGAAGCCCGGCGAGCGAGATCAGGGTCGGGAACACGTCAATCGTCGAGGTCGGCGCCGGCAATCGAACATCAGGCGGCAACCGTCCAGGCCACCGAATCAGGAACGGGATGCGCGACGATTCGTCATTCGGATGCCGCTTCTGGCCGTAAGCCACACCGTCGATTCCTGTCATCGCCCCGTGGTCGGAAGTGTATGTGAGGATTGTGGATTCTTCCAGGCCGAGTTGATCCAGCTTGTCGATGAGCTGGCCCAGGTCACTGTCCATGCCGCTGATCAGGGCATGATAGTCGCGGTGCTGATCGAAGTCGCGGGTGACGTCGAGCGGATGAAACGGCAAGGCTTCTTCATCCGGATACAGGGCTTTCTTCTCCTCCGGCGCGTCATGGAACGGACCGTGCGGGGGATTCACCGAGATCACCACGAAGAACGGCCGCTCGCCATGGGCCTTTTGCTTGACCCACTCCAGCGCCTGGCCAGTCGTGGCTGTTGAATTGGACAAGCCTTCCCAGGCTACGTACTCGCCGCCGTCCACGGAGTACCGGCACTGCCGGTGATTGTTCGTGCCAGCCCAGACGACAGACCTGTCGAATCCAAACGGTCTTGCATCCCGCCCGCCCAGATGCCACTTGCCGAAATAGGCGGTTGCATAGCCTGCATCCTTGAATGCCCAAGCGAGCGTCCCGCGCTCCTTCTGGCTGTCGGGCATGTCGACCCGCTCTGCCAGAGACATGTGGTTGGCCACAAGCCCCTGCTGGTAGGGCCACCGCCCGGTCATAAGGATGGCCCGGAACGGAGTGCAGATCGGGAGATTCACGTAGTGCCGGTCAAGCGAGACTCCCTGTTTGCTCAACCGATCGAGGTTGGGTGTTTGGATGTGCGGAGTCTGCGTGAACGACATTGCGCCCCAGCGGTGGGTGTCGCTGACGAACAGGACGACATTGGGCGGTGTCCCGGTTCGTCCGTCAGGACCAACGGTGCAAGCCACGACTAGGGGGATCAGGAGGGCTAGACGACGATTGCAGCCACGCATTCCGCAATTCTAGGACAGACTGAGTACACTCGACGTCCCATCAGTTGGTACTGGCGTCTGGCGTTTGACAGGATGCCTGAATCGACGGGCGTCGCAAGTCTGATCTCGACTGGGGATTGAGGCCGCAACACGCTGTAGCGTGGCGAGAGATTCGACGCCGAATGGCGTGGTCACCTCGATACTTCTCATGGCCTACCGGAACCGTCAGCAGATGTCCGAACGCCGTCACAATGACTGTGAGGAAGGGCAAGGATGGGCCGCCATAGCGGAATGTACGTCCAAGTCCGAAGGCGGGGCCGCTACCTAGAGATGCAGAGAGTCACAGGTCCGGCGACTCGGGCCGAGCTGGTCCCCTATCATCGAGCGGTGCGTGTCGGGACATAGCTGTCGATCGTCCGTCAATCGGTGTTCCCCCAGAAGAGTTTGAATGAGGTCAATCAGACGTTGGGTCGTGCCGGCCCTCTCACACCCTATGCTGCACTCGCTGCAGCAAGCTCCGGCTGACTGCCGTCCGGTCGATTGCTGTTCAATTCCGTTCGAGTCTGGTCAGTTGTCCCGTGGCGTTGCCCGCAGTTCGGCCTTCGGTGATTTGGTGACATCCAACAAGGGTGCTTGGACGCATTCGCCCAGTCGTGGATCGCGCGATCTCGCCGGTTCACGACACGACCAGATCTTCGGATCCCCGATCCGTCCCGGAACTGGTGGCTGGTCGAGGAAGAGACGATACGGGGTCTGTCCTTGATTCCGACGCGTATTGCTATCGATGTAGTTGGATCACTATGTCGCCCACTGACTCGGCCGGAACTGGCGCTGGGTCCGACGGAGCGGTGGTGGCCTCGAGATCCATGCGGTCGGCGAGGGTTGGTTAACCCATCGACCGAGCCAAAGAAGTAGACAGAAGCCCTATGGAATCAACTAGTTCCCCGTCGGAGCGCGTTTGCCGGGCGCTCAAGCTCTTTGTGTACGGCACGCTCAAGCGTGGGCTCCGAAACCATGACCTCTTTTGCCAAGGCCTGTTGGAGGTCCGGGAGGCTCAGGTCCGTGGCCGACTCTACGAAGGGCCCGGGTATCCGCTGCTTGAAGTTCCGGACGAGGACATCCTTGCCCAAGGAACGTCTCGTCCCTTGAACGACGTGGCCACGCAAGCGAGAATCGCCGGACTGGCGGGCTCGTTCCCACGCACCGTTGAGATGGATGACCCGCGGGGGGAGTGGGGCGCAGTTTACGGGGAGTTGCTTTCGTTCGATGATCCCGAGTCCCGTCTCCCCGCCATCGACGGACTGGAGGGCTTTCACCCGGGCGGCCGGAGCCTTTACAGGCGCGTCTTGGTCCCTGTCTTGGCTGGCGGCAGTCGTGAAGTCGCTTGGGTTTACATCGTCGAGATGACCCGCATCAAGCAGCGCCGGCTCTTTACTGGCCGCTGGCCTGAGTAGCTCCTCTAAGGCCGGATCGCTTCCATCGACGACTCGGCGCTGCAAATTGCCTCCAAGAAAAACGCAGGAACATCCGGTTCGGATGTCCGTCCGTACGATCGGGAAATCAAGCGGAAGCGACCTGTCCGCCCGCTCCGTCTCGGGGGCTGTCCGCGTTTTGCGGGTAGTCTTGGGCCCCGGCGGACCGTTGCCAACCTCTCCTCGCCCGCATTGGTGCCGTCAACCCATTCAGAGAAAGCCTCAAGATCACTGACGATCCACTCTTGCTAGAGGGGCTTCTCGGGGGGCGTTCTGGAACCGACAGTCGGCATTGAGGGCCTGCCGCGCAACAGGAGGACTCGTCGAGGATCCGGGATCTCAATCAGCGTTCGGCGCTCGCAGGGGCTTGATCGTTGTCGTCCGACTCGGACCGCGCCTTCGGAGGCAGTCGCCCGGCCTGCCGCAGAGCGTTCCGGAGCAGATAGTCGATCTGGCCATTGACGCTGCGCAACTCGTCAGCCGCCCAGCGATGCAGAGCTGCCAAGACTTCCGGTTCGGTGCGGAGCAGGAATGGCTTGCGGGCCGGCATCCAGTGACTACTTCCCTCGGTTGCCAAGCATCGGAGCTGCCGGCCCTATTGGTAGAGGGTACCGGTATTCAGCACTGGCTGGGTGCTCTTGTCACCGCACAGCACGACGAGGAGGTTGCTCACCATAGCCGCCTTGCGTTCTTCGTCGAGCTCGATGATTCCCTGATTCGCTAGCCGCTCCAGAGCCATCTGGACCATGCCGACAGCGCCCTCCACGATCCGGCCGCGTGCGGCGATGATTGCTCCGGCCTGCTGCCTCTGAAGCATGGCCGACGCAATTTCCGGGGCGTAAGCCAAGTGCGTGATTCGGGCCTCGAGCACTTCCACACCGGCGGCATGGAGACGGCCCTGGATCTCGACCTTTAGCTGGCCGGCGATTTCCTCGGTGTCGCCTCGCAGCGACAATTGCCCGTCCTTCTGCGTATCGTACGGGTACTGGGTTGCGAGATTGCGGACCGCGGCTTCGCTCTGGACGTGCACGAAATGGACGTAATCGTCCACTTCGAAGCAAGCCTCGGCGGTATCAACGACCCTCCAGACCACCACCGATGCAATCTCAATCGGATTGCCGTCCGTGTCATTGACCTTGGATTGTTCGGTCTCGAAGTTACGCACCCGGACGGAAATCCGTTTCTTCGTGTAGAACGGATTGGCCCAGCGAAGTCCTTGCTGGCGGACCGTGCCCACGTAGCGGCCGAACAACTGCAAAACACGCGCCTCGTTCGGGTTGACCACGAACAGGCCGAACAACAGCGCGAGGGCTACGACCTCAAGCACGATGGTCAACGCGATCAAGGCGCCCTGCCCATCCAGCGCGTCGAACACGAGCAACGCGATGCCTGCGGCCATCGCTCCCAGCAGCGTGAGCAACATGAGCCCGCCGTTCAGTGCGGTAGCCGGTTTCTCTTGAATCATCATCGCCTCCTATGATTACTAAATGATATCATTTTAATATCTTAGATGTCAAGGCAGTTGGCTAGCCCGCATCCGTCACCAATATATGGTTCGCTCCCGAGTTGCCTGCTTGAGCCGGCCCGATGAACGGTGGTCTGCGCCAATATATTCGACCTCTAGGTGGAACCTCGCTGGTTCCGGGCCACGATGGGCTCCGCGCGCCTCGGTCCTCATAACTTTGTCGACCTCTGTGGGCCATCGGTGACGACAGGTTTCCGAAACGCGGGTGCGACCTCTTTGTCCATCGATTGGGCTTGGCAGACGAAATCAAACTCCCTTCTTGCGCCTGGGCGCTTTGTCGCGGTTTCAGGCCGCTGGCACAGCCTGCGGCCGCACTCCGAATGTCTGGCCGCTGGTCAGCAAGGCCCAAGCGATCCTCGCCAGGCGGGCGGCCAGAGCCACGACAACGACTCGCCGGTCCTTGGTGGCGAGCATGCGTCCCAGCCATTTCCCCAGCCTGTCCTTGCGCTTGGCCAGAGTCTCCAGCCCCGAGCGGGCGCAATGCACGAGCAACGTCCGGACGTAGCGGTTGCCCCGCTTGGAGATTCCTCCCAAGCGTTGCTTGCCGCCGGTTGAGTTCTCCCGTGGCGTCAGCCCCAGCCAGGCCGCTAGGTCGCGCCCCTTCTCGAAGGCCTTCCCGTCCCCGATCGCCGCGACCAGCGCTGTCGCCGTCTGCGCCCCGATACCCGGCACCTCCCGCAACCGCACGCAAGCCTCACATTGCTTCGCCTCGGCTACCAGCTCGTGGTTGACTGCCTCGATCCTCTCCTCCAGCTCTTCCCATTCGGCCAGCATCTTCGCCAGCAAGGCCCGCATCTCGTCGTGCAGCCCGTTGTCAGCGTCCTCGAGGATCTCCGGCAGCCGCGCCGCGAAACGGTACTTGCCCTGCGGGATCGCGATGCCGCGCTCCAGCAGGAAGCCCCGTGCTTGGTTGATCAGCTGGGTGGAGTTGCCCACCAGCCGCGAGCGGTAGCGGTGCAGGGACTGCATCGACAGCTGCGCCTCGCTCTTGACGGCTACGAAGCGCATGGTCGGGCGCAGGCAGGCCTCGGCGCAGGCCTCGGCGTCCTTCGAGTCGTTCTTGTCGCGCTTGACGAAGGGCTTGACGTACTTCGGCGGCATGAGCCTGACGTCGTGGCCCTGGCCCAGCAGCTCGCGTCCCAGGTAGTGGGCGCCGCAGCAGGCTTCCATGCCGATGCGGCAAGGTCCCATCGTCGCGGTGATCTCCAAGAGCTTTGCCTTCGAGTACTGGCGGCGCGTAAGCACCTGCCCGGTCGGTCCCAGGCCGACGAAGTGAACTGTCGTCTTGGCGAGGTCGAGGCCGACCGTGGCGACCTCCTTCAATACGCTCTTGCGGGATGCTGGCTTGGTCGATGCCATGTTGGTTCTCCTCTCGTGTCTCGAACGGCCGAAGGCCGCTTGTACCAGCATCGTCGGAAGTGCCGATGCTGCTGAACGGGAGCGAACCATCCCATAACTTTGGCGAGGATCGGAATTTGGCGTCCTGGATCCGGAAAATGGGCTGTCGGGAGGGGGCTCACAACTGGTTTCCGGCCTAGCCGTGCGGTAATGCCCTCGTGTAGCCACCTCTTCCTCGAAGCGCGACCGGTTCCGGGGCTCTATTGGCGGTCCGATCGGTCACCAGGCGCTTCGCGGACACTCCTCCTGCCCAGCCGTCCCACGCAACGGCTTGACGGACTCTCCCTCGGACCCACCGCCTATCCCGAAGCAACCTCCCGGAGCCGTGACAGGCTGTGCGCGAACAGCTCCTGGCGCGGAAACACCGAGGAGAGGGACACCCAGATCCTCCGCACGCTCATCCGTACCGTCGCGGCCACCTTCAGCAGCAGTGCCCGGATCGTCCCGAACTGCGCCGTCGCCAGCTCCGTCCCGGCCAGACCCACCTGTCGCAGCACCTCCAGCAACGCCGCGGCGAACAGAGCCCAGTACAGCCGCAGCTGGTTCGCCCGCAGCGTCGCCGCCGAGGTCCGGTCTGCGAACAGGTCCAGCTGCTGCTCCTTGATGCGGTTCTCCATGTCCCCCCGTGCGCAGTACAGCTGCTCGTACAGCGCCTGCCTCCCGATCCGGCCCCGCTGCAGACTGGTCACCACGAAACGCTGGTTGTCCCCGCGCACCTGGCCCGGCAGCCACTCCGCCTTGCCCACCACACGCCGCTTGCAGCTCCAGCTCGCCAGCGTCCGGTAGCGGAAGTCCCGGTACCGCCGCGAGGCCCGCCCGCTGGCCACCCCCCGGCTCCGCGACCGCCGCTGCTGCCGGGCCAACGCCCGCTGCAACCGTGGGTTGCGGGCCAATCCGAACACGTAGTCGACCCCCGCCTGCCCCTCGCACCAGACCATCAGATCCTCGCGGCAGAAGCCCGAGTCCCCCCGCACGATCACCCGCACCCGCGGCCAGCGCTGCCGGATCTGCCCTACGATTCGCTTGAGCTCCTTCCGCGCCCCGTCCGCCCCGTCCCGGTTGGCCGTCCGCAGCCGCCCGCACAGGATGTGCGGACCGCAGGTCACATACAGAGGCAAGTAGCAATAGCAGTCGTAGTAGCCATGGAAGAAGCGCCCTTCCTGCTGGCCGTGCAGCGGGTCGTCGGTCGCGTCCACGTCCAGCACGATCTCCTCCGGCGCCTCGGCATGGCTGTTCAGGAACAGGTCCACCAGCAGCGCGTCGAGCTGCTGGGTGTCGGCCACGATCCGCTTGTAGCGGTCCTGACGGACCTGCTCCGGGGTGCCCAGTTCGAGCCGGTTGAGGGTGCTGGAGCCGGCCAGCGGATGGCCCCGGTCGCGTTCGCGCGCGCGGCTCTCGCCGGTGACGTCTTCGCGGCCCACGGCGAGCGCGAGCACGGGCTGTCGTCGCGCAGGCGGTCGTGATCGCAGAGGTCTTCGTAGCCGAGCACGAGGCCGAACAGGCGCTGGGCGAGCAGGTGCGGGAGGGCATGCTCGCAGCGACCGGGATTGCGGTGATCGGAGAAGCAGGCGGCCAGGCGCCGGGTCAGGCCGATGCGCTGGTCGACGGCCCGCAGCAAGAGGGCTCCGCCATCGGAGGACATGCGGCCGCCGTCAAAGCCGGCGCGAACCTCGCGGCGGCCCTGCTTGGGGAGGTCGATTGTGATACAGTGTGTGGGCATGGGGTGTGCTTGTTGGTAGCACGCAAATTGCTGATAACAAACATGTTACCACGAATCCACACCTCATGTCACCCCCCTTGGTGAGATATCCGGGCTAGCTGCCTCCCGACTACGAGGAGAAGTTGTCGGGTAGCAGATGCCCGGGTCAGGCTCGGTGGCCCTCAAGCTCCAGCGGGATCCGACCGGCGATACCCGAGCTGCCTGCTGGCGGGCCGCCACCGGAAACGGGGTCTTTCTGAGGAATCGTGCATTGAAAGGGCTGTTGCGCTCCGATTCAGTTGGGCCGGGCACTTGGATGGCCGACCCGGGGCCACCGGGCCAGCGAATGGAAGGCCGGCGAGACGCGAGGCCAGCCCTGTCGCGGGTTACTCGTGCCAGGAGGTGGCAGGCCGCGCCGGTCCGCGCGTCGGCGCGAGAGATCCCGTCCCGAGCGTCAAGCAAGCAATTGCTTGACGATCCGGCCCTCGTCAGTCGGGCCGATCAGGCGCTGCTTGAGTCCCTGATGCTGGAAGTGGAATTCGTACGGGTCCAGGCCCAGCAGATGAAGCAGCGTGGCCTGGAGATCCCGAGGCGTGACCGGATCCTTGTCGACGTAATAGCCGATGTCGTCCGTGGACCCGTGGTTCAAGCCAGCCTTAACGCCGCCACCAGCCATCCACATGGTGAAGGCGAACGGGTGATGGTCTCGCCCGTAGTACTCGGTCTTGTCACCCTGCCTGTTCTCTCGCATCGGCGTGCGTCCGAATTCGCCTCCCCACACGATCAGCGTCTGGTCGAGTAGGCCCCTCTGCTTCAAGTCCTTGAGCAGACCGGCGATCGGCCGGTCGATGTCTCGGGCTCGGTCCGGCAGATCGTAGCGAATGTCGGTGCGACGGGCGCTTCCGTGATGGTCCCAGCCCCAGTCGTACAGCTGCACGAACCGGACACCGTTCTCGACAAGGCGCCGGGCGAGGAGGCAGTTGTTGGCGAACGAGAGCTTGCCCGGCTCCGTCCCGTACAGGGAATGGATCGAATCGGGTTCTGCCGAGATGTCCATGACCTCAGGAACCGATACCTGCATCCTGTACGCGAGTTCGAATTGCTCGATTCGTGCAAGGGTGTCCGGAGCACCGGATCTCTCCTGCTCCAGGCGATTCAGATCCCCAAGGGCATCGAGCGTCTTGCGCCGCAAGGATCGGCTCATGCCTTCCGGGTTGCTCAGAAACAGCACCGGGTCGCCCTGCGTCCGGCATTGGACGCCTTGAAAGACGGATGGAAGGAATCCGCTGCCCCACAGGCTCTTACCCGCGCTCGGAGTCTTGTTCCCGCTCACCAGCACCACGAAGCCGGGCAGGTTCTGGTTTTCTGTCCCCAGTCCGTAGGTCGCCCATGCGCCGATCGACGCGGATCCCAGGCGCTGGTTACCGGTGTGTAGCAGCAGTTGCGCCGGGGCGTGGTTGAACTCCTCCGTCGTCATCGACCGTATGATTGCCGCTTCGTCGGCGACCTCGGCGAACCGTGGCAGCAATTCGCTGATCCAAGTGCCCGACTGTCCTGTTCGCTCGAAGCGGTACGGCGTACCGAGCAGCTGGGGAACTCCCTTGATGAAGGCGAACCGCTTGCCTTCCAGAAGGTGCTGGGGACAGTCGGCCCCGCTGTGCTTCTGCAATTCGGGCTTGGGATCGAACAGCTCCAGCTGTGACGGTCCGCCGGCCATGTGGAGGTAAATGACAGATTTGGCCTTCGGGGGAAAGTGCGGCTGTCTGGGGGCGAGCGTGTGGGAACCGGAGGCACGAGCCGACGGCAAAGAGCCGAGGAACATTGAGGCCAGTCCGACCTGACAGCCTTGGAGGAAGTGCCGGCGGGTCTGCCGCTGGGCGGATTCGAAGTGAGGAGACATGGATCTAGCTCTTGGTAAGGGATTCGTCAAGGTTCAGCACGACGTTGGCAACGACCACCCATGCCGCATTGTCGGCCGCCTTCCTGCCCGCCACGCGAAACCGGGGCGGCCGTAGCGCCGTGATACCGACGTCAATGTTCCGTGCTGCGTCGGTCAGGCCTGTATGAATTGCGTGAACTGCGAGGACGTTTCCTACCGGACGGAGAGAGGCCGCTGCCGCGCGGCTCATCTCATAGGGCGAATGGATTCCCGACCCGTCCAGATCCGACGCCGCCGGAATTCCGTTGACATAGGCTACGACGCCGCCGGAATGCCGGATCTCTAACCGGAATCCGTCGAGCCTTGGCTGCCCGGCGTCGAAGTTGAGCCGCATCCAGAGGTCTGTCGTGTCCCATTTGGTCTGCAGGCTCGATTTGTACGGATCCTCGCTCTCTGCGTCGTCTGCAGCGTTCGAGAACCCGAACGCTCCGCGCCCCTGACCCCACTCGGAGTCGTCGAATTCCGGAGAGGCCCAGTCCTCGCTCGGCTTGTCGGAGGTGTAGCGCCACGCCGGCGCATCGCTTCGCGTGTCCGCCACAATTGTCTGCCTGCGATTTGAGGTGTAGAGCACTCTGTCATAGTTGGCCAGCTTGGCAGCACTGCCCGAGTCGCCACTCAGGTCGCGGACCGCTTCATTCCGCAACGCTAGGAGCCGCTCGCGCTCGGCCTTGGTTGGCGGCCGAGTCAGCACGAGTCGGAACAGCCGTTCGAGGATCGCCTCGTCGCTGGATCCGGCCTCCGAAATCGCGCGGCCGGCAAGGTACTGTGCCGCCTCCATCAATGTCGGGTCGTTCAATGTGACGAGCGCCTGCAGTGGCGTGTTGGTCCGGATCCGTCGGATCGTGCATGTCTCGCCCGAAGGAGCGTCAAAGGTGGTCATCGACGGATACGGCGAAGTGCGGCGCCATAGCGTGTAGAGCGCTCTGCGGTGACGATCCTCGCCAGGACTGGTCTCCCATTGCTTGTTGCTGTAGACGACTTGCCAGATCCCAGGGGGCTGCCAAGGCATCACCGGCGGACCGCCGATCTTCCGGCTCAGCAATCCGCTCGCGGCGAGGGCTTGATCGCGGACCGTCTCTGCCGGGAGGCGGAATCGCGGCCCGCGCCCGAGCAGCGTGTTGTCCGGATCCGCCTCCAGAATCGCTGCAGACGCCTCCGAGCTCTGACGGTAGGTCGCCGAGGACACGATCGTCTTGATCAGGGCCTTGACGTCCCACCCGCTGAGCATGAACTCCGTCGCGAGCCAGTCCAGCAGTTCGGGATGTGAGGGAGAAGCGCCTTGTGTCCCGAAGTCCTCTTCCGTTGCGACGATTCCCGCTCCGAAGAGCCTCGCCCAGATCCGGTTGACCGCAACGCGTGCGGTCAGAGGGTTCTCCTCGGAAACCAGCCACTGAGCCAGGCCCAGCCGGTTCCGTGGGGCGCCGGACGGGAAAGGGTGGAAGGCTGCGGGCACGCCCGCCTCGACCCTCTCGCCCAAGTTCATGAAGTTGCCCACCTTGTGAACGAATGTCTCTCTCCGCTGGTCCTCGGCAAGCTCCCGGAGGACCGGCGTGGAAATGCCCTCGGCCACCTCGAGCGTCGGGCTGTCATCATTCTTATCGGCGTCCGTTGTTTGATTGAAGAACGCGTAGAGCGAGTAGAACTCGTTGTGCGAGATCGGGTCGTACTTGTGCGAATGGCACTGGGCGCAGCCCCACGTAAGCCCCATCCAGGCCTGTCCGGTCGTGGCGACCCGATCCTTAACGGCGGCGTCGCGAAACTCCTCGTCATCGGTGCCGCCTTCCGTGTTCGTCATCGTGTTGCGATGAAAGCCGGTCGCGACGAGGTCATCCGCCGAGGGGTCCGGCAGGAGGTCACCCGCGATCTGCGACGTCGTGAAGCGGTCGAACGGCATGTTGTCGTTCAAGGCCTTGACGACCCAGTCACGATAGGGCCAGATCGTGCGCAGAGTGTCCTTTTCGTAGCCCATGGAGTCCGCGTACCGCGCCAAGTCCAGCCACACGCGCGCCCAGCGCTCGCCGTATGCGTCGGAAGCTAGAAGGCGGTCGATTAGGTCCTCGTATGCGGCGTCCGAACGGTCGCGGACGAAGGCATCGGCCTCGTCCGGCGTCGGAGGCAGACCCGTCAGGTCGAGTGCCAGACGTCGGATCAGGGTATAGCGGTCTGCTTCCGCGGAAGGCCCCATGCCGGCGCTGTCCAGGCGTGCAAGGACAAAACGGTCGATCGCGCTGCGAACCCAGCTGGGATCCGACATATCGGGCAGTTCGGGCCGTACCGGCAAATCGAAGGCCCAATGGCGCTCGTAGCCCGCACCGGAGTCGATCCAGTTCCGCAGCGTCTCGATCTCCTGTTCGGACAAGCGCTCCCCGGTCGGCGGCATCGGGTTCCGATCGGACTGGACGCGTGCCATGACCCGGCTAGCTGCGCTATTTCCGGGAACCAGCCCGGCATATCCGCCGTCCTCGCCGGTTGCGCTGGATCGGGAATCTAGCCGCAGGTTGGCCATGCGGCTGTGACTGTCCGGCCCATGGCACGGAAGGCATTTCTGAAGGATCGGGCGCACTTCCGAGGAGAAGTCCGGACTGGCGGTTGCCGAGACTCCGAACGAGGCGAGAATCACCCCACCCATAGCCGGGTGGATGCCGAAGGGGATGCTGCGTCGAGTCGTTCGGTTCATGTGCCTGGCTACGCGTCCGCCCCCTTGGGGTCTTCCGTTTCCGTGCGGCCCTGCGATTTGCGGCCGCTTGGATTTCTCAGCATTCGCAGCGGCATCGGTGACTGCAAGCCGCCTGCTTGCCTCATGTGCAATGTACGCCTCCTTCGCAGGCGCCGTCAACATCATCCGGGCCGGCCCCAACGGATTCCGATTGCAGCGGCTCGTTCCGAGGCGTGGGTTCGGTGCCGGATTGGCCAGTTGCCCACCTTCGTTGAAACCACTTGATCGTCAAGAATGCATGCAATATACTTTCATTTTGCTGACTTTATGCTAGCATCGGAGGAGGAGATGATCTCATGGCTGCAATAACGGTACGCCGACTCGACGATTCAGTGGTGCTGAGATTGAAGGCTCGCGCCAAGATCAATGGGAGGTCACTTGAGGGGGAGGCCCGCCAGATTCTCAGTGCCGCGGTTGATGACGATATGGAAGCGAAGAGAAGGGTATTCGTGGCTCTCTCTAAGCGCCTAAGGGAGGAGATCCCGAATCGTTCGGAGACGCGAAGTGAGGATCTCATCCGTGAGGACCGGGACCGCGACCACCGGAGCTGACAATGGTCGTTGTCGTGGATGCGAGCGTTGCAGCCAAGTGGCTGATCGAAGAGCCTGATTCAGCGATAGCTGTGGGGCTCTTGGACGGGTCCTTGGACCTTCACGCACCCCGCTTGCTGGCGTCAGAGATCGGGAATATGCTTTGGCGCAAGGCCTTCAAGGGCTTGATCGGCGACTACGAAGCTGCTCGCTTGGCTGCCGCCCTGCTCGCCATGCCCTTGAGGTGGAGGGACGACGAAACGACATGCGTGGAGGCACTACGAATCGCGGTCGAACTTGGCCATCCAGCATACGATTGCATGTATCTGGCGCTTGGCCTTCGCATCGGAGCCAAGGTCGTAACGGCTGACAAGCGGTTCGTCTCGGCAGTCTCTTTGACAGAATACAAGCCGGTTGTGGTTCCTTTGTGGGAGTTCTTCGAGAACGGCGATGCCGGCCCCGTTCACATGGGGTTACCGTAGCGCAACTGTGGGATTCGAGATGAGGCACGGCTCCTCGCCGTGCCGATCGATCAGGATGGTCCCCTTGGCCGCCAGGCAAGGCTCAGCGACTTCGCCGTGCCGGCGGCCCTTCGGCGGGAGTGGGATCCTGACCACAATCTGGTGACCAGGGAGTCCAGCTGGGGTGCCAGCGCCGACCCCAGAAAGGCACTCGCTCGAGCGGTGCATGAGACGACGCTGCCCGAGGCGCCTTGTCGTGGTGCCGGCTTAGTGCCGGTTCGGATGGCTGACGCGAATTCCGAATCCTCACTGAATCTGAATCCGCCCGTAGTATGCTCCCGAGATGTCGTTGCCGGATGCGTCCCGGAACCAGCCTTGAAGCGTGTTCCGGCCTCGCTTCAGGCTGATTTCGAATCGCACCGACGTGGCGTCGGGATCGGCCGCTTCGTTCGTCGCCCTGTCTCCGTTAACGCTCAGACTGGCCGACTTAACCGGCAGCGCCTTTCCCGGAGCAATCAGCACGCCTCCGATCGTTGCGGCGGGACCAGCGACGGTAAGTGACCGTTCCATATGAAAGGGCCAGCGGCTGAGATCAACGGCGTAGTTGCCGTCCTGCTCGACCTCGATTTGCCAAACGCCTCCCCGCGGCGGTCCGCAGGTCTCCGCCGTGCGCGTGCGATTGTCGCAATCGACTTCGATCCAGCTGTTCGAGGTCATGTCCGTGAAGGTATCCCCGTCGGCTTGGACAACCAGGGGTTCGACCTCATCGATCGAGGACTCGATCGATGACCAGTACTCGTCGTAGTGGGCCTTCATCGATGCCAACACCTCGGGGTTCTCGTCTGCCACGTTCGTTTCCTGTCCGGGATCGCTGGAGATGTCGTAGAGCTCTTCCTCGCCGACCAGTCTCCAGTTGTTCCAGATAACGCTGCTGTCCGAGTACTTCGCGGGACGGATCCGCCCACCGTACTGGACGATGATCTTGCGGTCGGGCCCCCCACCGTCGACCGACCGCAGCACGGGTGCGAGTGACGCGCCGTCGAATGTCGAGCCGTCCGGAAGGCTGAACCCCAGGACGTCGGCGAGCGTTGGAAGGATATCGGTTACGTGGGATGCGTAGCTGACTCCCCGCGGCTCACCCAGATTGCCACCCGGCCAGCGGATAAAGCAGATTGCCCTGTGTCCGCCGTCGTACGGACTGCCCTTCTTTCCGCGCATGCCCGCGTTGAACACGGTCTCGCCCTTCGCCGTGCCGTTGTCGTTCATGAACACGAGGATCGTGTTGTCCCTGAGGCCCCGGTCCGCCAGCCACTCGTCCAGCCGGGCAACGTTCTCGTCGATATTGCTGATCAGTCCAAGAAAATGGGCCAGAAGGGGATCTTCCACCTGGCTTCCGTAACCGAAATAGTGCCTTGCCAGCGCGTTGAACGGGTAGTGCGGAGTGTTGAGCGAGAGGTAGGTGAAGAATGGCTGGTCCGCGTCCGCCTGCTTGCCCATCCATTCCATGGCGGCGTCGAACCAGGTTTCCGTGCAGAAGCGGTCCGAGAATCGGATCTCTTCCTGATCGATGTAGCGCGTGTAGTAGTAGTCGTTGTCGTACTCGATCTCCGATGCGAAGCCCCAACCCTTGTGCCAGACAGCGCGCTCGAACCCGCGGTCCAGGGGCCTGTGAGGGTACGTGTCACCGAGGTGCCACTTCCCGAACAGACCGGTCGCGTAGCCGTTCTCCTTGAAGATCTCAGGCATGGTCGGGATGTCCCGTCGCATGAGATTCCTTCCCGCGGGCACCATACCTGCCTTGTTGCGGAGGGCGTAGAGACCTGTCATCAGCTCCCCCCTGGTCGGTGTGCAGACAGGCGCTACGTGAAAGTCGGTCAGGCGGACACTCTCGTCATGGAGCCTGTCCAGATTGGGCGTCTTCAGGATCGGGTTCCCATGCGCCGACATGTCGCCGTAGCCCTGATCGTCGGTGAGGATGATGATCACGTTCGGCCGTGCGTCCCCCCTTCCAGGCGATGACTCGCATCCGGGGAGGGCAGCAAGCAGAATGGGGACCACAAGGGCCCCGAAGGCCTGCCAACGGATGGGCTGATCGTGTCGAGAGCACTGCATTGCTTGATTCCGGCTCCTACTTTTATAGACCAGCAGTCCTCTCATCGAGATTCCGAGTCCACCCAGAGGCTCCTTACCCGGGACTACCGCCGACCCGTCGAGGCTGTTCCGATCAGCAACTGAACTGGGTCCATCCCGCAGATCTGCGTTGACGCTTGCTGGTGCCTTCAGTCCGGCGGGATCTTTCCGGGTCGGGCGAGCCAGTAGCGAAAGCACAGCAGGCTTGGTCCTGCCTAGCCGGACTGGGTGGGATTAGCACGTCCTGCGACGGACGGCGACGGCTCCAGGTTAAGGGCCGACCCACTCGACATAGGCGAAATAGGCGCCGCGACGCACCTCTGGCGACTTGGAGAAGGCCGCCCGCATTGTGCCCTTGCCCTGCTCCAGATCCAGTTCGAAGACACAGTGCGTCGCTCCCGGAGGAATCTCCTGCTCGAAGTGAAGGTCGCCGACCGAAAGGTGCGCGGTCGTTCCGTCGATAGGAAAGTTGGCAACCGGCGGGCGTTCGCGCAGCCGTATCCGGTAGCGGCCCGAGCGAACCACCTCAATGGCCCAGAATCCATCCACCCATGGGCCCTCCCACGGGGGATCCTGCATCACTCGCTGGTTAGGTGGGCCCCCGGTGTACCAGTCGAAGCTTGTCAGGCGAACGGGGTTTGCCTCCTCCGCACCGACAGGGATCTCAAGATACTCGTCAAATCGGTCTGTGACGTCTTGCCACCACGCCTCGTACTCGCCTCGCAACGTAGCTACGATTTCCGGGTGCTCCGAGGCTAGGTCTCTCGCCTGGCCGGGGTCGTCAGCAATGTCATACAGTTCTTCGCCGCTGACCAGTCTCCAGCGATTGGTCAGGACGGATGAGTGGTAGAAGGGCCGGGGTGTCTCCATCTGGTATTCGCCGTCCCGGCGGACCTGCTGGTGCTGGATGAAATGGACGCGGTCCTCCGGAAAGGGGCCATCGCCGGATAACAGCGGGACGAGGCTCGTGCCGTCGAACTCGATTGGTGGCTTCGCGACACCGGTCAATTCAACCAGTGTGGGAACGACGTCGATGTGGGCTGTCAGCCGGCCGATGTCGCGACCCCCTTCGATTCCGCCGTCCGGCCAGCGCAGGAAGAACGGCACCCTGTGGCCGCCATCGTAGTTCGAGCCCTTTCCATCCCGCATGCCGGCATTGAAACCGTCGCGCCAACCCGCAGCCGATCCGTTGTCTGTCATGAACACAAGAATCGTGTTGTCCTCGATTCCGAGTTCGGCGAGCTTCGCGCGGAGGCGGCCGAAGTTGTCGTCAATGTTCTCGATCATTCCGTAGAACGACGCTCGTGGCTCGGAAATGCCCATCTCGGCGTACGGCTGGCTGTATTTCTCGGCCACCCAGTACGGAGCATGGGGAGCGTTGGTGGGTATGAACAGGAAGAACGGTTGGTCCGCGTTTTCCTCGATGAAGCGCAATCCCTCGTCGAAGAAAACGTCCGTGCAGTAGCCCTCGAACTGCTCGGGCACGTTGTCGCGGTAGTAGGTGTCGTCAAAGTAGTCGTTGCCCCACCAGTCGGCGGCTTGCGTGACGCCGCCGCTCCAGCACGCGACGGTCTCGTCGAAGCCGCGCTCGTTCGGGCGGTACGGCCAGTTGTCGCCCAGATGCCACTTCCCGAAAAGCCCGGTCCGATACCCGCCGGTCGAAAGGATGTCAGCGAGGGTCGTCTCGTCTCGACGCAGGATTGACCGGCCGGCGTAGGCGGCTGTCACGCCCGTACGGTAAGCGTACCGGCCGGTCAACAAGGCAGCGCGCGTGGGTGCGCACAGGGGATCGACATGGAAGTCGGTGAATCGAACGGATTCGCCGTGGAACTTGTCGAGGTTGGGCGTCCGCACCACTTCATTACCGTGGCACCCCAGATCTCCGTAGCCCTGATCGTCGGTAATCACCAGGACGACATTCGGTGGCATCCGATCAGGCCGTGCGCATCCGGCTGCCATGGTGCTTGCCGAGCAGGCCAGGAAGGAACGCCGGCTGAGCATCACCACCGGTCCTGCGGTCCGCAACTCGTTGCGATTCTCAGCGGCTAGCGCTCCGGGCACGGGGGCATTCTATCGCGCCCACGGTCTCCACCGCACTCGATTCGCGTGCGGTTCAGGGACTGCTGCTCTCCAGATCCGGTCCGGTTGGACCGGACGCAAATTTTTCCTAGATTCCGCAACTTCAAACGCTTGGTAGACGTCAGAACTGCTGCGATGGTCCCCCTGAACCGCGGGCATTGCGTCGCTTTAGCCTGCCTACTAGCCGGTACCTCCGTACTTCCCGCGCAATTGGTGAAGATCGTCGAGCCCGGCGCAGCGGACTTGAGCGGATCGGACAAATGGTATGTCCGCAACCTCGTGTACGGCCGGGCGGTCGTCGGAGGAGGGGAAGCCCCGCCCATGCCGGTCGCGATCGCTCTGGTTTGCGGGGATTGGATCCGCCCGAAAGGCCACACCGACGCGCATGGCCGCTTTAGATTCCGTCCGGAGCGCCACGCCGCCGTGAAGGCCGCGATCGCACGGGCCGACAAGGCTCCAACCAGAGAACCCGACAGCCGCGAGATCCTGTATCAAGTTTCATGGCCGGGGGACCTTGTGCCCTGTGACGTGACTGCGGAGCTAGCCGGTTACCGGACGGTCAGCATCGAGGTAGGACTGGTGGCTTACGACGGAGTGACCCTTGTTGGGGATCGGAGTCAGGCGGACGTGGGTTTCATGATCCTCCATCGTCTGGAGGACTTCGACGGCTATGCCCGCAGCTCGACCACATCGCTGGCACCGAGTGCCGCACGAAAAGCGTACGAGAGCGGCGTCCGTGCCTTGGAGAGGCGGGTGCCCAACCTCGAGCAGGCCGCCTCGCGTTTCGAGCGAGCCCTCGAGGTGTTTCCCGAGTTCGCCGGGGCTTGGTCAGCCCTCGGCCTGACGCGATGGACTTTGGGTGATGACGGAGAAGCCCTGCAAGCGTTCACCCGGGCCATCAACGCAGATCCCAAATACCTGATGCCCTACGAGGTCATGATGGAAATGGTGCTTGAGAGCCAGAACTGGGAAGAACTCGGTAGGCTCACCGAGCGCTACCTGGAAGTCTCTCCCACTGCGCCGATGACCCTTTACATGAGCGTCGCCGCCGCCCTGAATCTCGACAAGCTGGCCCTCGCAGAGGAAAGGATGGGCAAGTTGGAGGAACTGGGCGCGAAAGATTACTGGGCGAAGAGCCACGCCATCCTGGCGGTGAAGCAGGAAAACAACTCTAAATTCAAGGAAGCGGCCAAGGCGTACGAGGCCTTTCTAAGTGTCTACCCCGATCATTCGACCGCCGACATGCTGAAGAGGAAGATATTCGAGTGGAAAAGGTTGAAGGTCATCGATGAGCCGAATCCACCAGATGCCACCAAGGCTACTCCGTAGTCAGACAAGACCTTGGACACAATCGAAATAGCCGACGCTCGGAATTATCTCTTGAATTGGGCCGCAGACGGCAGGGCTCTGTCTTTCTGCCTGCAATCAACTGGTGCATTTCATCTCGCGGCTGGCTCCCATCCGGTGCCGATACGGATCAATGCATGGGACTGGCTGGGATGCCCGATCGGTTCTCGGCAGACGGAGTATGCGAATTGAGTCCCGGCCATTGCTCCATCAGCGACTGCATGGGGCGTCCCGAGACGCCGAGAATGGAATGACGGGAGGGTTCTTGACGAAGTCGTCCCAGAACCGGTTGTTCCGTTCCTTTGGCTCAATTGAGATTTCACGCCACCGGAAATTCGTGAATCCCGCATCCCGGAATGCGTTCCGGTAGGTTTCTGGAGAGAGGTAGAAATTGTTGAACTCGAACTGCGTGCCGTCGCTGTTCGTGATCCTGTAGAGAATCGCGTCACCTTCTTCTGGTCCGGGCGGGCAAGACTTCTCGAGACCGTACTTCTCCCAGGACACAGTTCCTTTCGGGGGGTCCACGATATTGTCATTGAATCCGACAAACTGCCCGCCCGGGCGCAGCGCGTCGTGGCAGACGCGGCAGAACCGGACCAGCTGTTCCGCAGTTCTGGCGTAGTTGAGCAGGTACATTGCCACAACGAGGTCGACCGTCCCGGAAGGCTCGAACGTTGCGACATCCTGATGCAAGTATGTGCAGCCCAGGGGTGTTTTCTCTTCGGACTGTTCCGCGAGCCGAATCATCCCGGCCGAGATGTCGAGGCCCGTCACGTCGGCGGCACCGGCCTGTTTGAGCAGACGCGTGTAGAAGCCGTCTCCGCAAGCCATGTCCAGGACTCGGTGTCCTCGGATGTCGCCAAGGATCTCGAATAGCGTGTGGTGCTCGATGAACCTTCGGAACGGAAGTTGTTTGGACCTCCTGTATTCTTCGGAAATGGCGTCGTATTCTGCCATCAGGTCTGCATTCTACTGTTGCCTAAGACGTAGCCGCCACGGTCGTGTCGCCTGAGGAGGTGCTATCACTCCCGAGCGCGTTCTCGGCGAATTCCGGCCCGTGACCGGACTGACTTCGTGCATCGCGGAGGCGTCAAAAGAAAGGCGCAACCGTGACCTCGATTGGGACGTCAAACGGCACACTCGGTGAGTCGGTCTCTGTAATCAGGACGAACGACCAACGCCCCAAGCGACCTCTGGTCTGAATCCAGGTCCTGCCGACACTGTCCGCGATGGTTTCCGCTAGTAACGGAATTCGCTGGTTGCCGACTTCGATGGCAATCTTCGCAGTCGGACTGGCAGGTCAGAGCCTGCCACCGGACCACGAGGTTTCTACCGGCGAGAAGGCCGCCCCCCAGTACGTCCGTTCCTGGTTGGCGGGGCGAGTGGTTGTCGAAGGCAACAGGGTTCCGCCACAGCGAGTGGCTGTGACGTTGAATTGCGGAGGCCTGCCTCGAACGCAGGCCTACACGCAACCAAACGGCCACTTCGGGTTTGAACCAAGCTACGTTGACGCATTGCCGTCGTTGGCTCCGGCCACGGACGAGCCCGAGGGGATCGAACCCGATACGGACGGAGAACAAGATCTCCGGTCCGGGGTTTCCGCCCGCTCGAACTGTCGACTGGGCGCGAAACTGTCCGGTTACACCTCGAGCCAATCGTACGTGGGGTTCCTCGGCAGCGACGGCGTGACCCTGCTGAGCTACAGCAAGAAAACCTCGGTCGGTGAGATTGTGCTCCGCCCACTCGAAGGCCTTGCAGGGAACGCGGTCAGCGACACCATGGAACTCGCGCCTGAGATCGCCCTCGCAGACTACGAGGCCGGGATGAGGCTCCTTCGCGAGGTGCATCCGGATGGGGTCCAAGCGGCTCGACATCTCGAGCAGGCGCTGCAGGCATTCCCGCGATTCGCCGAGGCATGGGTCGCGCTGGGGGAAGCTCGCTGGATACTCGGTATGCGTGCGGAGGCTACGCAAGCGTTCACTCGATCGATCAACGCCGATCCCCAATTCCTTCCGCCGTACGAAATGCTGATCCATTTGATGTCGCAAGATCAGAATTGGTCTGAGCTTGAATGGCTGACAGAGCGCTATCTGGCGATGTCCCCGCGCACCCCTCTAGCCCTGTACATGAGTGCGGTCGCCGCGGTGAATCTGGGCAATTACGAGCGTGCGGAGCAGCGAGTGCTGGAACTGCAACTGACCGGATACTACGACAGCTGGCCGAAGAGCCATGTCATATTGGGGATGGTTCACGAGAGCCGGCACGAGTACAAGCAAGCAGCAAGGCACTACAGGACGTATGAGCGAATTGGGAGGGATCTCTTCCTAAGGTCCTCGGTTAGAAGGACTCTCTACGAATGGGAACGGCTTCAAGTGATTGGGTCCAGGGAGCTCTTGAAGCGATAGGCGAGCAGACGCACGTGGCAAGTCCTTACGCGAACGCGTACAGTTCTGCCGGCCCGGTGCCTCATTGTCCGTCAACGCGATCCTGCTTGGGCGAATGGCTATTTGGGCACCCCGGTTGTCGGGATGCGTTGCTATGCTCTAACCACTAGGCCGAAGAGCCGGCGGAGGCTGAGGTGTATAACGCCATGCGGGACTCCAGATTAGCGGTGCTTAGGGCGGTGCTGACGGCGGCGATCTTGCTTGCGGCCCCGAGCGTGTTCGGCCAGGCTCCGGATGCCGGCGGTGCGGATGCCGACAGCACCAATTACGGCCCTGGGAGCTTCGGGGGCGGTGGCCTCGGAGGGTCCGTGTCGAGAAACCCTTCGGAGAGGATCTCGCCGAGTCCGCCCACGGGCACGCGGACGCCGACGCGCGATCGCACCGGTACTTCGACCCAGCAGCCCACAAATCGGCGCGATGACCCGCGTTCCAACCGGCAGGAGGAGTCCATTTGGAACCAGCGAACTGTCCCGCGCTCGGTTGTGTTGGTCGGGAGGGTCCTGACAGACAACGGCGAGGCGCCAGCAGAGCAGGTGCTCGTCAAGATGGATTGCGGAGGCGGTGCCCGGCCTCAGGGGTACACGGACGCCAAAGGACGGTTCAGCTTCGAGCCAAACGGTGACAGGACCCTACTTGCAAGCGATGCCAGCGTCCCGTCGAGGACCGTTGGGCGCGGCCCCAAAAGGGCCCCTATGGGCAGGATGAACCTCTACCACTGCCATTTGGTGGCCCACTTGCCCGGCTATCGGTCGGACCGCCTGCCTCTACGGTCGGCTGGCAGCTTGGAACGAAACGATGTGGGGACCATCGTCCTTCGCCGCCTCGAGGGCTTTGAGGGGCACACGGTCAGCTTGACGTCACTGACCGCGCCCCGCTCTGCGAAGAAAGCCTACGAGAAGGGGATCCGGATGCTGCGGAGAATGTCCCCGAACTACGAGAAGAGCGCCGCTCATCTCGAGGCCGCCGTCGAGGCCCATCCGGAATACGCGCAAGCATGGGCAGCCTTGGGAGAGGTCCGCTTGGGGCTTGATGATCTCGAGGGAGCGAAGGATGCGCTCACAAGCTCGATCGACGCCGATCCGAAATTCCTCCGGCCTTACGAGCCGTTAATGCAGATGGCTTACCTGCACAACGAGTGGGGCGTGCTGAACTCACTCTCTGAACGCTACTTGAAGCTGGCCCCCGGTTCCGTCTACGTGCAGTACCTGGCCGCCACTTCGGCCGCCCAGCTGGGCAAGTTGGATCGCGCCGAGTCGCTCGTGCTGAAGATGAGAGACAACGGAGAGGCAGAGAAGTGGCCATTGACCCGCGTGGTCATGGGAATGGTCTACGAGCGTCGGGCTCAGTTCGAGAAGGCGGCAAGGGAATACGAGTCGTTCCTTGACGTTGCCTCGGACCCAAGGACGGTGTCCAAGGTCAAGAGGCTGCTGTTTGAATGGGAAGCCCTCCGGGTCATCAAGCCTCGAGACGAGGCAATTGCGCGCTCCCCTTAGCTCACGATGAGAGCCCTGCGGCCAGAGGGGTGAAGTTCCGGCCGAGTTCGGAAATCCTCCTCTCCTCCAACGAGCCCATCGGATTGACCGCGACCCGCTTCGCAGCCTACAGTTCGGAATGCCTCGGTGGGACCCCGCCGGCACTGCTTCTGTGCGGCTGAACGAACCCGGGCCGCAACGGGACCAAGGCCGGTACGGCCCGGCACAGCCTCAATTCCGCAGGTGATGATCGAACCATTCGACGGTTGCCGCCACGTAGTCAGGTGCATCGTCCCTCTTGCCTGGGAATGACGCACCGTGACCGCCGTCCGGGACGACAAGCACTTCCACGGTCACGCCTGACGTGCGCATCGCCTTCGCCAGGAGTTCTGCGTGCTCGATCGGCACTACGGCATCCGCGTCTCCGTGAATCAATAGGGTCGGAGGATCGTCTCCAGACACGTGCCGGATGGGCGAAGCATCGCGAATGGCCCTGAACTGCGGCGAGGTCTCGGGGTCTCGCGACATGAGACGCATCCCGAACAGCGATGCGAATGTCCCGTATCCGTAGCGTCCGTTACGTAGGATCAGGTCCGTTGGAGGAGCCCAAGGGACGATGGTTTGCAGCTTGCTACTTTCCCTGTTCACTGGGTCCGGGTCATTCGGACTTCCGGGAGAGTCCCTGAGTCCAAGCATCAACGTCAAGTGCCCGCCCGACGATCCGCCCACTCCTCCGATTCTGTCTGGGTCGATTCCCCATCGCTCGGCTTGGTGCCGCACAAATCGGACCGCCCTCTCGACGTCCTCCAGCTGAGCGGGGTACTTGTTGAGAGGGGCCGTGCGGTGATTCACCGCGAATACGGTGTAGCCCGCCCTGACCAGCGGCAGGCCGAAGATCTCAACCTGTCGGCTGGCCTTCTGTTGCGGAGCGCTGGCTGCGAGCGGGGAATGCCAACCGCTGCCGGTAATATGCACGATGCCGCAGCCGTTCGGCTTCTCAGGTCGATAGACGTCCATCAGCAGAGCACCGCCCGAAACCATCCCGAACGGCACGTCCCGCTCGACACTTGGGTCGCCGGGAGCCTTGCTCGGAGGTTGCGTTTTTGCGACGGCCCCACCGGAGAGCTCGGCGTTCAGGAACCGGACCATCGCGTTCAGGTAGTCCGGCGGGTCGACGGCTCCCGGGAACGAGGGTCCGTGCCCTCCTCCTTCGATCGTCAGGAGCTCCGCCTTGATCCCATCCGCCCGCAACCGAGCGGCAAACTCCTCGGACTGGACATAAGGCACGCGGTCATCCGTCGTGCCATGCATGAGCAGGAACGCCGGGTCGTCCGGCGACACGTACGCTGCCGGCGAGGCTTTCCAGTACGTCCGGTGCTCCAGGGTTGCTGGCGAGTCGCGCTGTCCAAGGCGAAGTCCAAGGAGAGAGGAAACCGAGGCGCTGGAAAAGCGGCCCTTGAATTGCGTCAAGTCAGTGGGGGCTGCTCTCGCGACAACAGCTTGGAGCTTCGCGCTCACCCGCTCGACTGGATCGGGATCCGAGGTATCCCCGGCACCGTCCAGCGCGCCCAGCATGCTGATCAGGTGTCCGCCGGATGAGCCGCCCACGCCACCAATTCTCTCGCTCTCGATCCCGTAGCGATTCGCGTGATGGCGAACGAAGCGAACCGCCCTTTGGGCATCTTCCAAAGGCATCGGGTAGCGATATCGCGGTGCTGCCCGATGGTTGATCGCAAACACTGTGTAGCCTGCTTTGGTCAGGGGCGGGACGTATTGCTTCACGAACCCCGACGCTTTCAATTGGTTCGCATCGTACGTCAGCGGCGCATGCCAGCCGCTTCCAGAAATGAACACGATTCCGAAGCCGTTCGAGTGGTCCGGATAGTGAACGTCCATCAGCATCGCGAGTCCGCCCCGCATCGCGTACACGACGTTCTCGTCGACCTCGGCCCGCGCCCCCTGACACACCAGCGCCGTAACGATCAGAAGCAGCCGGGCTATGATCATGCGAGCGAGTCTAGCGCACCCGCCCTATCACGGCGCGGCGCTCCGTGCTGGGCGGAATTGCTGCCGGCAGGCCGAGTGCTGACGAGGGTCGGAGACCCGTTCTCGGCTCGCGCAGCCCGAGGCAGATCAGCGGTCAACCCTGTTCAAACGATTCGATGGCCACGGACTCCGCAACCGAGCGCCCAAATTTTCTTGTCGTCGTCCTCGACGACGTGCGGTTTGACGATTTCGGGTTTGCCGGCCAGCCATTCGTTCGAACGCCGAATTTCGATCGAGTCGCGAGAGAGGGGATGCGATTCGTGAACGCGTTTGCCCCGATCCCTCTCTGCTCCCCGAATCGCGCTTGCATCCTTACGGGTCAGTACGCCCACTCCCATGGAGTCATCGACAACTCGGACTCCGGGCCGCGGTCGCACCAGCTGGATACCTTCCCGATGGCGCTCAACAGGACCGGGTACGAGACAGCGTTTGTCGGCAAGTGGCATATGGGCCTCGACGACACCCCGCGACCTGGCTTCGATGAATGGCTCAGCTTTCGCGGCCAGGGGCACTATTTCGATCCAGAAGTCAACGACAACGGGAAGCTGCGGAAGCTCACAGGGTATGCAACAGACCTTTTCTCCCAGCGTGCGGCGGAATTCATCCGGAGGCGGCGAGAGCGGCCGTTTCTTGCGTACCTATCGCACAAGGCGGTCCACCCGAATCTGTTCCAGGATGCCGACGGAAGCATTCGCCACGTCCCGGCGGATGGAGGATTCACTCCGCCTCGGCGACTGCGACGTCTGTACGAGGAAGAGCCCATCCCTCGGCGCCCGAACGCTCGGTCGTTCGGCAATGGCAAACCGGCTCTTGAGCGTCGGATTGAGGGCGTTCCAGCCTTGGGTCCCGGTACGGGGACGCCCGATGACGTCGTAAGAAACCGGTTGCGAATCCTGACCGCGGCCGACCAGGCTTTCGCGGAGGTGTTGAGGGCGGTAGAAGAGACCGGACAGACTGATAACACTGTGATCATCCTGACAAGCGACCACGGATACTTCTACGGAGAGCACGGCCTCAACGAAGAGCGCCGGCTGGCGTACGAAGAGAGTATCCGCGTGCCTCTCGCAATCCGTTGGCCGCCCCGGGTGGCCCCTGGTTCCGAGGCGAGCGGCTTCGCGCTGAGCATCGACATTGCCTCCACGGTGCTCGAGCTGGCCGGCGCGGCACCCATTCCCGGAATGCATGGGCGCTCGCTCCTGCCGTTGCTCGAGGGATGCATGCCACGAGACTGGCGACGTTCCGTGCTGATCGAGTACTTCTCGGATACCGTCTGGCCGCGGATGGTGAACATGGGCTATCAGGCGGTGCGAACACAGCGCTGGAAGTACATCCGATACACAGAGCTCGTCGGAATGGACGAGCTTTACGACCTCCAGACGGACCCGTATGAAGTGCGCAACCTCTACGACGAGGCGGGCCTGGATGAAATCAGGGCCGAACTCCGGGTCGAGCTGGACAACCTCCTGCGCGCTTCGGGTGGCTTGTAACACCGAGTCACGGGACGCTCTCCGGCCCGCCGGGCTCCGTTCAAGCTCACTGGTGACTGTGCGGAAGCCTCGGTGATCAGGGCAGGTTCCCTCGGTTCGCGAGCCGGTCGTCCCGGTCTTTGTCTCCGCAGAATCCTCACTGCATCTCGGTTGGTCCGGCCCGTCCAAGGGCCGATTCCCCGCCGGGCTCCTGGGACTTGATGTAGAGGTCCCGCTTCGGATACGGGATCTCCACACCCCCAGCGTTGAACTTCAGCATTGCGCTCTCGGTGATTTCGTCTGCGATGCGGCGCCGATTCCTAGCCTCTTGGATCCAGACGCGCAGTTCCAGGTTCACTTCCGACGGTCCGAATCCCCGCACGATCACGACGGGCTTCGGGTCCATCTGCACGCCAGACACTTCGGCAGCAGCCTCTTTGAGGAGTAGCTTCGCTTGCTCGATGTCCGACTCATAGGAGCACGAAAACGGGATCCGCAGGCGGATGTGGTCGCCAGACATCGTGTAGTTGACGATGTCCCGCCGCATAATCTCGTTGTTGGGGACGACCACCACAAGGTTGTCCGGGTTGCGGATCTTCGTCGCGCGAAGGCCGATTTCAATCACGTCTCCCCAGTTCCCGGTCTCGCTGGGCGCGTTCCACAGTTCGATCCGGTCTCCTACTTGGAACGGACGGTCCATGATGAGCAGGACGCCCGCGATCAGGTTGGACAGAGTGTCTCTAGCGGCCAGGGAAAGCGCCAGACCCACGACGCCAGCGCCCGCGAGCAGGGGGGCGATCTGGATACCCAAATGGGTCATCGCTAGGAGTACGCCGATCGCGATCACCGTGAACCGGACGAATTTGTTGATCATCGGCAGTGCGGTCTCATCCAGCGCCGTGTCCGAACTGCGGGCCAGGATTTTCGATTCGAAGCTGCGCATCACGTGACCCACGAAGCGGCTCAAGGGGAAAAAGACCAACCCGATCCAAACGCCCCACACCCAGTCGCGGGGCTGGGTTTCGTAAGGAATCCACTGCCCGTCGTTGTTCTCGGCGCCTAGGACCGGTAGCCACGTGTCAAGAACCTGCCACAACACCCACGTCACCACGGTCATCCGGAACGCCCGGTGGATGGCATGGACCAATTCGTCGTCGAGGTCTGTTTCGGTCTTGGCTGCGAAGCGCCTCTGCACGCCGCGTAGAATCCAGCCACCCAGTAGGTACCCGAGTCCTGCGAGCACCAGGGTTGTCAGGCTCGGAAGCCAGCGGGTTGCGGCATAGTTGACCGCGTCGTACCACCACGCGAAGAGCGCACTCAAATCGATTCCCAGCACATCCAAGGTCCGTTACCTCTGCATCGCGGAGAGCGCTGCGCCTTACCCGACAAATCCGAGCGCGCTCCAAGTTCGTGTTATCCGCCCATCTTCCCGGACGATTCCCCGCCTGTCAACCAAACTCCGCCCATGCTCGCACCAACCACGAGACCGTTGCCTCGCTTTAGCCATATTCGCGCAGGGCGTCAACGGTATGCTCTCCCTGTCCAGCCGCCGCGCTCCATCGAGGCGCCGGTTTCCCGGAAAGCTTGACTGGCGGGCCCGTCGCCTGCCGGTGCAGCTTCCTTGCGGCATGGTCAGAACGTTGTCTAGGACCATCGTCTGGAGATGCTCAAGCGCTTTCGCCCCGCAACAGCCCGGCACCGTGATTGCGCCCAACCGCACAACGTTGGTCGGCTCGAGGAGGCCACCGTGAGCTGCCTCGACAGTAACTTCCGCCACTCTCCCAGACCCGTCATCCGGCTCTTGTTGGTCTGAGAACAGCTCCCTCAGCGTTCCGGTCCGCAGCCCATGCTCGCAGGATAGAGAGCGGAGGTTCCGGCGATTCGAGACCGTTCCGTACTATCATGCTCCCGGAATGACGCCGCGCCTTGGATCCCTCCGACAGTGCGCACTGACTGCTTCCGCTGCCCTCCTCGTCGCGGTTTCACCGGCTCTAGGCCCTGCCCTCGCTGAAGTCCGACAGGAGAGCGAATCGATTTCCTTTTCCGGAGAGTGGAGCAATACGTGGACTCTCGCGGAAGGCGATACGTTCGAGATCAATGTTCGGATCGAGATACCGTCAGCTCTTCCTCCGAACGCTCGGATCGATGCGACTTGGAGCGGTCCGGATCGACCGGAATGGGCCTACGATGGCGATCGCGGAGAGCCGGGCATCAAAGCCACTTCCGGTTGGTCAAAGACCCTCCACGCTCTCGATCCCGACGTGCATCTGCTCTACCGGGCAATGGTCTCCGGCGACTACGAATTGAGGCTGAAGACCGTGGAGGATCGGGTGCAGCCAGTGGGGGATATTCCCCACGACACTGGTCTGGCCCCGCTCACAACGCCGCTGCCGACACGGACGCCGCCCATGAAGGACGTGGGCATCCATGTCAGCCTGGACCCGGTTGTCTCCCTAAAGGGCGGTTCTCTGGTCTTGGAGGCTGAACCCAATAACGCGCCGGAGCAGGCGACTGTGCTGGAGTTTCCGGGCTCCGACTACGTGAATATCCTCCACGTGGTAGGCGGCGCCGACGAAGTCGAGTACTACAACAACACCAGAACCGGCCAGACCGCGGACGACTGGTACCGCATTGTCTACAAGGGCAGCCAGACGAAGTTCGTTAGCGCGAACCTGCAAATCGTTGAGCCCGTCGTGAGCGCGCGCATCCGGTTCTACAAGGAGGGAGAGCCTAGCGAGGAAGAACTCCGCGAGCGGGATCTGCCCAACAGCTACGACTTCTCCAACTTCAACCCCGTACCCTACGTCCATCCTCCCGCCACGATCGTTCCGGGTCCCGTCCCTGTCTATACCTATGAGGAGGGACGCGCCCTGAACGAGCGGGCGCACCAGCAGGACCGCTCGTTCCGCACGTTCGTCGTCCGTAAGCTCGAGCCTGGCGAGATCTACTACCTGCGAGTGGAGGCGAACCAGCCGCACTATGAAATGCAGGTCCGGCTTTTCGATCCCGCGCCGTACGACGATCCGGTCCAGGCGGTGAAGCAGGGGATCTACTACCACCTCGCCGAGATCGACGCCTGGCTGATCCACCGGCCCCGGAACATCGCGCCGCACCGCCGGGTCCGCGACGCGACGGCCCTGTTCGGCGAGAACTGCATGAGTTGCCACACGCAGAGCGGAGTATGGGGTGTCGCGGACGCGTTCCGCAACGGCTACGGGCCTGAAGGTGTCGAGCAGAACTACCGTCGGCTCGTCAACACGATGTACGAGTCGTTGCGCCTGACCAACGAGCTCAAGGACGCCGCGGTCAATACGAGCGTCGCCCCCAACGACCTGGGAGATGGCCCGGCGGGTACGCGTGTCGCGGGCCGGAACATCGTCTTGCACGAGCGCACCCTCCGGCCCAAGCAAGTGCATTCCCAGTGGCAGCAGCGCACGGCCAACTACGTTCTCCAAACTGCCGACCCGAAGGGCATCAACGCCGCCGGACGAGGATCCAACTTCGGCCCGAACGTCGTGTTCAAGTTCTCTGCGGAGGTCCTCGAACGAGCCTGGCGCGACACCGGCGAGCCGCGGTACTTCTTCGGGCTCGAGGACAAGGGCCGGAAGATCCTCGCAACTGGTGACGACGTCCGTGTCACGGACGACTACGGACACCGCATTGAGTTCGTGCGCCGGATCTGGCCGAGCGACTACGTCGAACAGGTCCGGAAGCTGACGAACTCGCCCCGGCGCGTGGCCGAGGCGGAGTCCTTGGACAAGGCACTCCGGGATCGCACCTCCGAGGACATCCAGCGGCTGCTTGCCCTGCAGCGCGACGACGGCGGATGGGGCTTCAATCCCGGAACGGCAGGACAGGACGGGAAGTGGCTCCGACCCGATGACTTCAGCTATCCGGCCGCCACGGCAGTCGCGCTGATCGCGCTCGAATCGGCTGGCATGGACAAGGACGATCCGGTCGTCGAGCGGGGCGTTCAGTGGATGCTGCGAAACCAGTACCCGTACGGACTCTGGAACGCTGCGGCCGCCACGGGCTTCGTGACAAGCGCCTACGCGATTCGCGCTCTGAGCCGTCTCCATCCCGCCCCGCCCGTATCGCGGGAGCCCGAGATCCAGTTCGGGGATTCGGACTCGTTCCTGGAGTCGCTCGGCAAGGTGCGGGCCGCTCAGGCGACCGGCGATCCCCGCTATGCAGCGCTCTTCCGCCAAGCGGCGGCGAGCCATCATCCGCAAGTTCGGCTCTACGGCTTGCTCGGGCTTGGCGGGGCCCTCGTCCACGATGCCGTCCCGGACCTCGTCAGGAACCTCGACGATCCCGTGAAGAGCTGTCGAGAGGCGGCCTTCTGGTCGTTACGGCAGTTGCTGCTCGATGGTTCCGGATGGGACGCTCTCTTCGCCGCGTTCCGTGGTGGCAGCGACCGGGCCCGGCAGTCGGTCATGCAGGCCCTCGTCACGCGCGCGCACCTTCCCGGGACTGGATTGGACGTCGACCTGTCCGAGCTAGCGGGGATTCTGACCGCGGGGATGGTGGACTCTCACCCTGGCGTTCGGGCCTTCGCGTTCAAGGCTGCCTGGCACTGGTGGGTCTGGAATCCCCCGATGCGGGAGCCCATCAACCGAGCCTGGATCGACGCGCTGCTGCGCGACGAGGAAGAGGCGCACGTCGACATGGCCCTGCGCTATTCGACCATCTCCCTGTTCGTCGTCAACGGCCAAGTCAACAACATCACCGGCGGGAAGTATCTGGCCCAGCAGTACCCAGAACTTGCAACGCTTTACCAGGAGCTGGACGCGTGGAGGGAAACTGCCCCGCCAGAGAGGCGGAAACACCTGGATCGCCGCCTCGTCGCCATGGCTGCGTCGCACTACATGGAACGGGCAAACCAGCAAAGCCCCGGCCAGTTCGCCTACAGCACGCCGGGAGCGACCGATCTGTTCGGCAAGGCGGTCCTCTCGATCTACCGGGAGGAGTCCGACGGGGGGATTCCCTGGAAGACGATCGCACTGGAAGGGGCTCGCAATATCACCTACAAGCCCCTGCAGGACACGATCATGGAGCTGCTTCTGACTGCCGATCCCGGAATCGTGGCGATCGCCGCACGGGCGCTGTCCAATCCGGGTGAGCTTTCACTGCCGGCCCGGGAGAAGGCACTGGAGCCCCTGCTCAGGGTCCTGCGGCAGTACGCCCTTGAGGGGAGAGAGAAGCACGCCGAAGGGCTGGCGAACTTCCTCGCGCGTGTCAAGTGGGACTTCGAGGGGGTTGGGCAAGAGGAAGAGGCTGCCTTCTACCGGCTGCTGCTTGGAATGAATCAGACGGACCGCCCTAGCGCGTCAGCGACTCCATTGGGCTTCGCGGGCAAGCCGGCCCCTTCGAGCAAACCGATGCCCGCGGAGGACTCCGTATCCCCCCTGATCGCTCGCATACTGGGCGAGAACCGGAGCCTTCACCGCAAGGAGGCATTCCAGCACCTTTCCAGCGATCCGAGGATCTGGCTCAATTCGACCGAGTGGATGCTTGCGTACCGCGAAGGGGCGGCGACCATCGAAGAGGCCGTTGAAGGTGCGACCGAGGCCGAGGACCTAGAGGTGGCCGAACTCACCTTTGGCCGGACGACGGAGCAGATGATTCCGGGAGGGGTCGCCAGCAGGGACAGCGTCCTCATTTGGGAAGAGGGCAAGGTCGGGGCCCATATCTCGTTCGCCCTAGAGGTTCCCGCCACGGGAAGCTACGAACTTGTCGGTGCATTCCTCTATGGCGCTTCCCACGGCATCGTCGAAATCTCGGTCGACGGCCGTGCCGTAATTGAGGACACCGACTTCTACCGCCCGGAAGTGACCTCCACCGGGCCGATGCCGCTTGGAGTCTTCGAACTGGCCGAGGGACGCAGCCTGTTCGTCGTAAGGATGCTCGGCACGAATCCGGAGGCGGAACCGGAACTCAAGTTCGGCCTGGATTATCTGAAGCTTTCGCCCCACGAGGGCGGGCAGTCGCTCTTCACCAAGGATTCGACCGGAGCTGATGTCATCGATCCGATCGCGGCTGCCAAGACACGCGTGGTGGAGATGTTCGTGCAATGGTTTTCCCTCGGAGTTCCCGAAGAGACCCGGCTATTCGCGGCGAAGCTTGCCGGGTCGCCTTCGCTTCGCCGCAACCCCGAGGTCAGGAAGGCGATCGCGGCTCATGTCGAGCGAGAACCGGTGCGCTCCATCCAGGCGCGTCTCGAGAACCTCCTGTCCAACGACGACGAGCAATACGGGAAGGAGCTCAGGGGGCTGATCAAGGAGGGAACGCAGAGAAGCCCGGGCCCGGCAGACAGGCATCTCGAGTCCAGCGACGAGTTCATCGCGGACATCCTGCACTTCCGAGACCACGTGTTTGCCGAAATGAACAAGATCAGCGCGCGGGACGACAAGGCATGCATCTCGTGCCACGGAGTTCCGGGCAGGGTCCCCACGCTGTACTTGAATCCTCCCGACGGCGCGGGCCACATCGCAGCGAAGGAGCTGCTCGCGAACTACCGGAAGCTTCAGGCGCGCGTGAACCTTGCAGATCCCGAGCGCAGCCTTCTGCTTCGCAAGCCCCTGAACGTCCAGACCGGTCAGGAGGAGGGACACCAGGGGGGCTTGCGCTACGAACCTGACGACGAGGGATTCCAGGTTCTGCGCGATTGGGTGTTCAAGCAGGCCGAGCTCCAGCTGGCCGGAAGCTGAGGGCAGTCACTCCGACCCCTCACGGGGCCAAAATGCGCCAAACAGCGCATTGACGGCAACGGTAGGTGGGGATTCAGGCCCGCCTGTCAGGACACTGCTTCCGCCACCGGCTGTCGTAGCACAGTTTTCAGACGTTCCGGTGCGGTGCGCCTCGGGTCTGAGAGGTAGATCTCGTGGTGCTTGCCGGCCGCTGCCATCCCCTGGGAAGCCGCGAACTCGTGTAGCGCCTCGATCGTCGGGCCTTGCGCTCCGTAGGGTCCCACGTGCAGGACCTGTACGCACGGCCCCTCGTGCAGGCTCTCGAGGCCGGCCAACGCGTGGGACAGGGTGCCCTTACCCCGCTTGAGAAGGCTTTCGATCGCGCAGTTGACGTCTGGTTGTGTGACTTCGTCCGGCTGCATGATCATCAGAGTCCATTCCCATTCATCGCGTCGGTTCTGTTCGAACGCGCAGGAGTCTGCGGACCACCACAGCGCCTCAAGCGGTGGGACGACGAAGTCCATCCGGCCAGCTTTCTTCAGCAGGAACTTGAGGGAATAGGCCGTGGAGTACAGCGCGTTGACGGCGTTCTGGAACGCCTCGCCCTCTGGTGCTCCCTTGCCGCTAATCGTCAAGTACAGGAATCGGGGTACGTCGACGAGCTGCGGCACGCCCTTCGGGGCGAACAGGGACTTGTAGCGTTTCTTGAAGTCGATCTTGCTGTTCATGGCACGGTGCAGTGCGATTTCGGTGGCCGCCGGCAAGGCAGCGAGTGGGTCGGGCGCCCAGCACGCAATCTTACTGGACCTCCCGAGATTGCCTCGTCGCAGCAGTCAGCACTTCAGGGAATTGCCGTGCCCGCCCACTCGGCGAGCGTGCTAGAGTTTGAGCGAATTCCGCGGAAGTTCGCCCGCGAACGCAATTCGCGCCGGTTGCGCATTCGTAGGCCCCTTACGGTGAACGGCGCTTCACGCCGGTCCATTTCCGGCAATAGATTGGAGGTCATATGCACAGGCAATCCTTCGGGATCGCACTTCTGCTCGCGTTGATGGTCACCGCGGGCGCTCCCGGCCAGCAGTCCGACACGGCCGTCGTTGTCGGGGTGGTCGCCGATGCAACCGGCGCCGTCATACCTGGCGTCGACATCCGCTTCAACCACACGAGCACTGGCGCCACCTATACCGCCCAGACCGATCCGGGCGGCTTCTACCGCACGCCACCGCTTCGTATAGGCGAATACCTGATGGAGGCTGAGTCCGCTGGCTTCAAGCGCATCCAGCGGACCGGCATCATCCTGAACGCGGGCGATACTCGCCAGGTCGACCTGGTGCTCGAGATCGGCGAAGTCACCGAGACCATCGAGGTGGTGGCACAGGCACCATTGCTGCAGACCCAGGAAGGGGCCACCGGCACGGTGATGGAGAACCAGCAGATCCTCGAGCTGCCGTTGAACGGACGGGACTACCTGCAGCTCGCCCGCATCTCGGCAGGCGTTACCCCGCCCGCGCGGTCCGAGGTCGCCAACCGGCAGGGAGTCAGCGTCGGCGGCTCGCAGGCCACCCAGGTGAACTTCATCATCGACGGCATCGACAACAACAACCAGTCGATCGCCTCGCAGGGAGGCCAAAAGGAAGCCATCAAGCCGCAGATCGATGCAGTCCAGGAGTTCAAGATCCACACCAACGCCTACTCGGCGGAATTCGGGCGCTCCATGGGCGGCGTGGTCACAATGACCACCAAATCCGGGACCAACCAGCTTCACGGCTCGGTCTTCGAGTTCCTGCGCAATGAAACCATGGACGCGAAGAACTTCTTCGTTCCGCACAACGTGGAAAAGCCCCCGTTCGCGCGCAACCAATACGGTTTTGCGGTGGGCGGGCCGCTGAAGAGGAACCGGGCGTTCCTGTTCGGTGACATGGAGTTCACCGACATCCGTGAATCCACGACCCGGGTGAACACCATCCCCAACCTCATGGAGAGAAGCGGTGACCTTTCGGGCGGGGACATCATCCACGACGCCCTCACGACGGATCCTGAAACGCGCGCCCGCGACCCGTTCCCTAACAACATGATTCCCGACAGCCGGGTCGATCCGGTCATGCGGATCGCCCGCGATTGGTGGCCGGTTCCCACAAGCGACTCGCGCACCCGAAACCACGTCTTCGTGCCACCGAGGAACCAAGACCTGAACCGCTGGGACCTGCGCTACGACCACAGCCTTGACGACCAGAACAACATGTACTTCCGCGTCAGCGGCCAGCAAACCGACAACGGTCGCGTGCCGATTCTGCCGGACAGCGCTGACGGCCTCTACCTGCACGGCAAGGACGTCGACATCACCAATCGGCAGATGGCGTTTGTCTATAACGGCGTGTGGTCACCGAACCTGGTGGGATCGTTTCGTACCGGCTGGAGCTACATCGATACCGGCGTGGAGCACGCCAATGACGTGCCGGTGAATCCGGTCATCGGACTGGACATGGGCAACGGGCTCGACATCTCGACGCCCGGCTCCGGCAGCTTCACGCCGGCCGGTTACCGAGGCATCGGCAGCTGCTGCTTCAACTACATTGCGTCCCAGACGCGTCAGTTCTCCGCTGACATCACTTGGACAAAGGGTCGTCACACGATCAAGTTCGGGCACACGACGTTTTGGTTACAGAGCCAGATCTTCAATGCGGGCTTCATTACCGGGCGATTCGTCTTCGACGGGCGATTCTCGGAGGACCCTGCCACACGGGCTGGCGGCGAGTCGATGGCCGACTTCCTGCTGGGGTATTCCCGCGAGCTTCGCAACTCGAATCACAGACACATGGCTCTGCGCGCGCCATGGATGCACCAGTATGTCCAGGACGACTGGCGAGTCACCGACAAGCTGACCTTCAACATCGGGCTGCGGTACGAAGTGAGCCTGCCGTGGGTCGACAAGTTCGACAAGATTTCGAACCTGGACGTGGACACGGACACCAACCAGCCGAAGTTCGTAGTCGTAGGAGAGCGGGGAGAGGGGCGATTCAATCGTGCGCTCGTCACTTCGGACCTGAACAACTTCGCGCCACGCTTCGGGTTCGCCTATCGCTTGCGCGAGCGCACGGTCTTCCGCGGGGGGTTCGGTCTCTTCTACGCCAACACGATGAACACGGGCGGCGGGAGTTCATGGAGACCAATCCACCGGCCCATGTCAAGACGCAGCTCGGAACAGATCGAATCAACCCCACGATCCGGGTGATGGACGGACCCGGGCCCGGCGCCCTGGACCCCATGAACTCGCCCGCTCTAGTGCCCGGGTCGTTCGAAATCGATCCTCCCTGGCCGGTTGCTTCCCAGTGGAACTTCAACATCCAGAACCAATTGCCTCGGAACGTCCTGTGGGAGATCGGGTACTTCGGAACCAAGGGCACGCACATCATCCGGCGGTACAACCTGAACTACGCGGTTCCGGGCCCCGGAACTCCCCTGAGCCGGAGGATCTGGCCGACAGTGCAGTTCCCCGGCACCGACCTCGACGTGGGTCTGGACTTCCTGCACAACTTCCGCAACAACTCCAACTCGAACTACCATGCGATGCAAACCAAGCTGGAAAAGCGTTACGGAAGCGGCTTCAGCTTCCTACTGTCATACACGTGGTCGAAGGCCATTGGAGATTACAGCTTCATTCCCGGCGAGGACCGCGGTATCGGGGCAAACTGGGGTGTGCAGAACGCTCTCGATCTCGCAGCCGAGCGCTCGTTGCTCAATCAGCACGTCGCTCACCGCGCGGTGGTCAGCTATCTGTACGACCTGCCGATCGGGAGAGGCCAGAGATTCGGGTCCGGATGGAGCAGGGCCATGGATGCCATTCTTGGCGGCTGGACAATCGGCGGCATCAACAGCTTTATCACGGGATTCCCGATGAACCTCTCCGTGCGGGGCAACCCGTCAGGAACTGGCGGCTTCAACCTGGACCGGCCTAACGTTGTCGGGGAGTGGCGGACCTCCCGTGCGGAAAGGGGGCCTGACCGCTGGTTCAATACAGCTGCCTTCGCCCGAAACGATCCATACACGTTCGGGAATGCTGGCAGGAACATCCTCGAAGCTCCGGGCACGATCAAGTTCGATTTGGCGCTTCACAAGAACTTCCAGATAAAGGAGGGAATGCGAGTTCAGTTCCGGGCCGAAGCATTCAATGCATTCAATAGTCCGATCTTCGACGGGCCGAACCTGCAGGTCGGCAATCGGAATCTTGGAGTCATTTCGCGCGCCGCCCCCGGCCGTGTGATGCAGATGGGATTCAAGTTCATCTTCTGACGCCGGGTTCGCGACCTCAGCCGATCCCGGCCCCGAGGCTCGCATCGTGGGGGCAGCGCTCGATTGCGCCGCTGCGATGCGAGCCTCCGTGCGTTGGCGCAGACCGCCACCTGCAGTCCCAGTGTCGGGGCGAGGACGGATCCTGAACGGCGCTACTGTGGTAGTGTTCTTCGGCTGACCGCGCGCATCCTCGGATGCGAAAACGCCGCCGATCGAGTCGGCAACGGGTTCCTGGTATGGGCCGAAACCGGTGATGGACCAGACCGCAAGCCAAGAACCCGCGCGCCAGGAGGGCCAGGTTGTTCGAGGCATGGCGAAGGCCGTCGAGAGCCTCCGCCAGGGGCTGCTCGACGTCGGAAAGCGCAACAAGCTCATCAACGCGCCGATTGGCAAGACCCGCGCGAAGCAGATCACAATCGAGGACGAACTCGCCGACGAGATTTTCAGGATTGTCTACCTCCAAGGCAAGAGCATGACCTTTGAGCCGTCTCAAGAGAACGGCTCTGAGAAACCGCAAGACGAAGAGGACGAGTCGGTCTTCCTTCCGATCGAGGACGTTGCTCCCAGCGCAGAGGTTGCCGCCCGCCATAGCGACCGGAAACTACAGACCCGGCTGACCCCCGACAGCCTTCAGAAACAGTTGCTCACGCTGTACCGCGATGCGCTGGCCCTGGAGGAGGAGCAGGGAATCAGCGTGCTGTTCCTGGCCATGGGATTCCTGCGCTGGTACGAAAGCGAATCGTCCCAGATCGAGAGATTCGCTCCGCTCATCCTCCTGCCGGTCGACCTCGAGCGCGACAGCGCCCGGGGGCGTTTCAGGCTCGTCTTCCGTGACCAGGACCTTGAGCCGAACCTCTCCCGCCGGGCGCTTCTTTCGACCGATTTCGGCCTGAAGCTTCCGGACTTTCCCGACGGCGACGATTGGCTCCCCTCGGATTACTTCAGACGCGTGCAGTCGGCCGTATCGTCGAAGGCGCGCTGGCGAGTCCGGCCGAACACCATCGAACTCAGCTTCTTTTCGTTCGCCAAGTTCCTGATGTGGAAGGACCTTGGCTCTGAGAGCTTGCAGGATGGCGAAGGCGGAAACAACGTACTCGAGCGTATCTTGGTGGGAGGGTTCGAGCCTGGCTCCAGCATCTTCGCTCCCGACGAGAACCTCGACAAGCGTTTTCCCGACCCAAAGCATCTCGGGCACATCCTGGATGCCGACACTTCCCAGACGCAGGTCATAGCGGCTGCTTGCGAGGGCCGGAACCTTGTCGTGCAAGGCCCGCCGGGCACGGGCAAGTCCCAGACGATCGCCAACATCATCGCGGCCGTTGCCAAGGATGGGAAGAAGGTCCTGTTCGTCGCCGAAAAGCGTGCCGCGTTGGATGTTGTCCATGACCGCCTTGAGCGTTGCGGCCTGGGTCCACTCTGCCTGGAGCTGCATTCGCACAAGGCCAACAGGAAGCAAATTTACGACGAGCTGAAGCGAACGCTGGAGCTCGGAGAGCCTAGAGCGGTCAACGAACAGCGCTACGAGCGAGTCCGACAAGTGAGGGACCAGCTGAATGAACTGTCCGCCCTGATGCATCAGGTTGACGACGCCTCGGGGGAGACACCGTACGGCATCATCGGAAGGATCGCCGAGCTGGACGAGGCGAATTGGCCGAGGCCGGAGTTTCGCATATCCGGGGCGGACACCTGGAGCGGGGCCGCTTTTGACAAGCGGGCCTCTGCAGTCGCGGCATTGGCAGCGCTGACAGCGGAGCACGGGAGCGAGCTCGAGCACGATTGGCGCGGCGCTCGAAAGCGCCTGGGCCAGCTCGACCGTCGCAGGCTGATCGAACGGGTGCATGCCGGCCTCGGTCGGCTCGACGCCGCTCGCACTGCGCTGCGCGAGGCTGCGGAGGCTGGCAGCGTCGAGGGCGCGGAGACCCTCGCTTCCGCGGAGGACGTCGCGTCGCATCTCGATGCCCTTCACGCGATGCCGACCGCCGTGCCCGGCCTCCTGGACACGGAAGCGGTCCGTGAGCAGCCGTCGGTCGTGCTGCACATGTGCGAGAACCTCGCTGCCGTGCAGGAGCTCAGAGCGGACCTTGTCGACGAGGTTGTCGAGAGCGCGCTCGATCTCGAGTGGAACGAAGTCGGGGTCGACATCGCCCGCCTCGGCCGGTCATGGTTCCGGTTGCTGAGCGGTAGCTATCGGAGAGCGGTTGCCCGCTTGCGTTCCGTCCACCGATCAGGGCTTCCCAAGGACTCGGATTCGCGGCTCGCAGTGCTCGACCGCCTGATCGAGTACCGCAAGCGAGTCCGTAGGGCCGAAAAGGACACCCACTTGGGAAGGGAGGTCTTGGGTCGTGCTTGGAGGGATGACGAAACCGAGGTTGGACCCTACCTTGCCGCCGCCCGATGGATCGCCTCGCAATCGAGCAAGCTAGGCTCGGTCCACCAGGTGAGCCGCCAGGTCGAATCAGTCCCGACCGGAAGCGACCTGCGGGAGATGGCCGGGAATCTGCGTCAGGCGTGCACCGCTTGGACGGAGGCCTGGCATGGGATCACCCGTCTCTTGGATCTCGACATACGGGTCGCTTTCGATGCCGAGATCATCGAGAATGTCAGCCTGGCCGAGCTGAGGTCGCGTCTGGCTTCCTGGACTGTCGAAGCCAGCTCCGTAGAGGAGTGGCACCGTCTTAGCTCGGCCGCCCGCCTCGTTAGCGACCTTGACATGGACGATATGAGGCTTCGGCTCGCGGACGGTCGGTTGAAAGCTGCCGACGCGTCAGCAGTATTGGAGTTCCTTCGCGCCGAGGCCGTATGGAATCGCATGCGCTCGCAAGAACCCCGTCTCGAGTCGATTGACGGAGCGGAGCGGAGCAGCAAGGTCGAGGAGTTCAAGCAGCTCGACCAGCAGCTTCAGGTGCTCGCTTCCCAGGAAGTCGCCCTGCACCATTTCCAATCGCTTCCAACCGGCTCGGCCGGGCAGGTCGGGCTCGTACGTGGCGAAACAGCCAAGAAGACGCGCCACATGAAGATCCGCCGGCTGCTCGACAAGGCGGGAGAGGCCGTCCAGGCGATCAAGCCGGTCTTTCTGATGAGCCCTCTCTCTGTGGCCCAGTACCTGAAGGCCGGAGGTCTGAAGTTCGATTTGCTTCTGATTGACGAGGCCAGCCAGGTCCGGCCAGCGGACGCGATGGGTGCCATCTTGCGCTGTCACCAGATCGTCGTGGTGGGCGACCAGAAGCAAATGCCCCCCACCTCGTTTTTCGACCGACAGGTTGGTGCCGACGCAGAAGCGGCCGACCTGGAGGACCTGGAAGACATTCAGGCGGCCCAGGTGGGCGATATGGAGAGCATACTCTCGCTGTGCGAGTCCAGGGCGATGGCTGGCGGGATGCTGCGCTGGCACTACCGATCCAGGCACCCTTCGCTGATCCAGGTTTCGAACCATGAATTCTACGACGACGGCTTGATCTGCCCGCCGAGCCCGGACAGGGCGGGCAGGGAAACAGGGCTGAGCTTTGTTCACGTGGACGGTCTCTACCAGCGCGGGACGAGGCGGAACAACCCGCGCGAAGCCGAGGCCGTGGCGGATCATGTGCTCGCGCACGCGCGCAAGCACCCCGATGAGACGCTCGGCGTGGTGGCCCTTTCGGTGGCGCAGCGTGACACGATCCGGAACAAGCTGGAGTTCATGCGTGCCGAGTACCCCGAGCTCGAGGCGTTCTGCAAGGAAGGCAAGGACGAAGCGTTCTTTGTCAAGAACCTGGAGAACGTTCAAGGCGACGAGCGGGACGTCATCTTCATCTCGATCGGCTACGGCAAGGACGCCGGCGGTTATATGTCCCAGAACTTCGGACCGGTTTCCAGCGAAGGTGGCGAGCGCCGGCTCAACGTGCTGTTCACGCGAGCCAAGAAGCGGTGTCGGGTATTCTCTTCGATCCGGCACTCTGATATCCGGGTAGACGCGACCAGGCATGCCGGAACCAGGGTTCTGAAGCGGTACCTGAAGTACGCCGAGACCGGCGAACTGGACATTCCAGTGCTGACCGGTGCAGAAATGGACAGCCCCTTCGAGGAGGCCGTCGCCAATGCACTGCGGAACCACGGCTTCCGAGTCGCCGCGCAAGTCGGATCGTCGGGATTCAGGATCGATCTCGCCGTGCACGACCCGGACGATGAGGGGCGGTTCCTGCTGGCTGTGGAGTGCGACGGGGCACGCTACCACTCGTCGAGCTGGGCCCGCGAGCGGGACCGCTTGCGCCAGACTGTTCTCGAGCAGAAGGGCTGGACGTTTCACCGGATCTGGAGCACCGACTGGTTCTACAACCGGGATACCGAGATGGGCAAGCTGCTGGAGGCAATTGAGAGGGCCCGCTTCAACCAGCACCCCGACATGAAGCCCGGAACCGTCGCTCGGCGCCCCGAGGTCGAGCGGGCGGAGCCGATCGAGACCCCGCTGCCGAAGCGAACCCCGTACGTCGAGGCGGATTTCGCGATCGAGGGATCCAGGCTCGTAGATCTCCACGAGGCGGCCACTGAGGACCTGGTGAAGTGCGTCGTTCGGATTGTCGAACGGGAAGGCCCTGTTCACGTTGACGAGGTCGCCAGGCGCTTGAGCCGTCTCTGGGGCTATCAGCGGACCGGATCTCGGATCCAGGCTGCCGTAAAGCACGCGGCCGACCGAGCTGTGCGAGGGAACCGTATCCGGTCCGTTGAAGGATTTGCACGGGGGTTCCTGGATCGATGCGATCGAACAGGGAAGTTGGACGTTCGAGACCGGAGCACGGTCAAGTCTTCGACCTTAAGAAGGGTCGACATGCTCCCGCCTGTCGAGATTCGCGAAGGCATTCTCTTGGCGGTCGAGCGCAACATTGGCATCGAACCCGCGGACTGCGCGAGGGAAGTGTCGCGAATGCTCGGCTTCAAGTCGCTTAGCGCCGATCTGCGCAAAGTGGTCACGGAGGTCGCAATGGATCTGGTCGCTAAGGGACGCCTGGTTCTGTTAGGTGATGAGCTTCGACTCCCGTAGGTCCCGGGTCACCCGTTGTCGAAAGTGAGTTTCGCCCTCAAGACAGTTGCAGGCCGGACCCGCATTCTGCGACCCAGGCTTGGCGCTCGCTGCCCGGGCCAGCTACCTGCGACACGCCAAACGTGACGCGGATTCCGTAGGTCGACGCACAGCGCAGCCGCGGGGCTATCGGGATTCTCGAAATGCTGTGACCGCAGTCGCCAATCCAATCCTGCCACGGTACCTGTCAGCACGGGTTCGAAGGATGGATCGATCTGCGATAGCGCTCTCTTCGGCGGCTGCCGCGCCTCGAATGATTCCGCTCTCCACTCGGTTGCTCCCCGCGAATATATTCATCAGGCTCGCCACGACGGCTTGGGGGTTTCGGGAGATGCCGGCACATGGTTCGAATAGCCTTCTTGTGGGTTCGATTCCCACCCGCGCAACCGAGATCGCAGCTTCAGGAAGGCCTTCGTTCGGTCCGTCCCTCTTGGCGTGAACAGGGGCCGGGCCCTTCAGTAGATGATGAACTCAAGCAGATTCCCATCTGGGTCTCTTGTATACCTGCTGACCCCGCTGACTTCGCCGCCACCACGCCCGCCCAACCTATCGACGGGCCCTTCAATGATCTCCGCGCCAGCGCGTCGGAGTGCTTGAAGCAAGGATGCTTCCCCGCCTTCCCACACGAAGCAAAAGTCGCCGCATGGGGGCTGGGCTGCCGGTGCACGAAGCGAGAAGCTCTGGTTCTGCCAGAGCGAGGGTCGATGGAAGTTGATCTTCTGGTCGCCGAAATGGACAGAGCAAATCCGATCTCCTTCGTTCACCTGCAGGCCGAGGGCCCTGTAAAAACCAATCATTGGTTCGGTGTTTCGCATGGGCACGGCAACGTGGTCGAACCCGCTCACTCTTCCTGATGCTTGCGCTCGGGTACGGCTTCTGAGGGCCACCGCCGTGGCCACAGCCGGCCCTAGGAGACGTCTTGCGAACACGCCTCGAAACAGCTCCCTCATCCTGTCTCTCCCTCTTCGCTTGGCGTCCCCTCGACGGAGAACGTAGACGGTTCCCATAGGGCAACGCGCATTTCATAGTGGAAGTCGTCCGAGACCTGGGTGTAATAGGCGGTGACCGCTTTCCCGTCGTCGCGCTGCACCGTACTCGGGTATCCGCAATCTGAGCGCGGGCAGTCTGCTAGGCGCACGGGTGGGCTCCAAGTTGCCCCTTCGTCGTCGCTGATCCGCACATCGACGCCGAAGTTGTGCCAGCATCTGTTCCCGTGGCTAAGCAAGATGCGCCCGTCGGCCAGCCGGGTGAGGTGACCGGTAACCTGTCTCGGCAGGGTCAGGGGCATCTTCCGTGCCCAAGTCGCTCCATCATCAGTGGAACCAAACAGTTCGAGATGCACGTCTCGCCCCTCCTGGAATTCCCGGCACGTTGCCAGCCAGCGGCCGCCCCCAAGATGCAAGATGTCAGTCTCGTTGCCTCCAGGGTGGAGCGTCACCGCGACGGTCCACGTATAGCCGTCGTCCTCGCTCCGCAGCATATAGCAGCGTCTTGAAACGTCCCTGCGTAGGTACGCAGCGACCCGGAGCGTTCCGTCGTGGGCCGTTCGAATGTTGCCGAACGGAATCAGTTCGTTTCCGGCCCCGATCCCCGACTGCGGCGGTGCGGGAAACGAATCGCTTACGTTCCAGCTCACTCCGCTGTCGGCGGAACGGCAAACCCATGAACGCAGCGGGCGCCTGTGCGACGCGACCGGCTCGCCCCTTGGGCGCCGATCCGCCCAGCCGCTGCAAAGCACCACAATGTCGCCATTCGTCGCAAATCCCGCCGCACAGTTCATGCGGTTGGTTCCCCGCTCGTGCTGAGCAATGCGACTCTGGAACCGCCATGTCGATCCGCCGTCGGTGCTCACCCAGCAGTCGAGATCCCCTTCCCACAGCCCGTGACAAGGCTGGTTGAAGATCAGCGCGAGGATCGTGCCATCTGGGAGGATCTGGCAGTTCGGCCATGCACAAACCCCTTGGACAGCAATACGGTTCTCGATGCCGATCTGGCTCGCGCCAAGACCCCCAGCCGCTGAACCGGTAGACGGAGTGGCCATTCCCGTGAGAAGGGCTGCCGATCCAAGCTGGAGGCTCTTCAGTGCGTCACGACGACCGAATTGCATGGCCATACTGTACCCTTCGGATCCGGGCATACGGGATAATAAACGGCGGCGCGAGGTTTTGAGCGCGTGTCTTTGAGACTAAACGGACAGTTGATCTTTGCCGCGGTGGCGGGCTCAGCGCTCCTGCCAGCCGCATCGGTCGATTTCGGTCGCGAAGTGCAACCCCTTCTTTCGGATCGCTGCTTCGCTTGCCACGGCCCTGACGAGGCCCAGCGCCAGGCGGGTGTCCGACTCGACCTTCGCGATGCTGCCGTGATGGTTTCCGGGTCGGGGAGGGTGCCGATCACGCCAGGCGACCCAGGTGCCAGCGAGATCCTCCGTCGTGTCGAGTCTTTGGATCCAGCCATTCGCATGCCCCCCGCCTACATGGGTCATGCGGCTCTGGATCCCAGCGAGGTCGCCATCTTGCACCGCTGGATCGAGGAAGGGGCAGAATACTCGACCCACTGGGCATTCCGATCCCCGCACCGGCCCGCTACACCGGAGGTTTCCGTTTCGAGCTGGCCTCGCCAGCCTCTCGATGACTTTGTGGTGGCGCGCCTCGATGCCGAGGGCTTGAGGCCGTCCCCTGACGTGCCGCCCGCCAGGTGGCTACGTCGCATGGCCCTTGATCTCAACGGTCTGCCTCCCACGCCGGAGGAGGTCGAGGCATTCGAAAAGGCTGTCGACCTCAATGGGGAAGCTGCTTTCGAGTCCGCCGTGGACCGGGCGTTGGCATCGCCCCGCTACGGCGAGCGCATGGCGATGGACTGGCTGGACGTCGCTCGCTACGCGGACACTCACGGATTCAACAATGACTCGGAGCGCTCGATGTGGCGCTGGCGAGATTGGGTCATTGCCGTGTTCAATCGGAACCTGCCATACGACCAGTTCATCGTTGAGCAACTCGCGGGCGACTTGCTTCCCAGGCCAACGGTCGACCAGCGGATCGCGACCGGCTTCAATCGCAATCACGTCATCAATTCCGAAGGCGGCATCATCGAGGAGGAATACAGGGTCGAGTATGTAGCCGATCGCGTGCGAACCGTTGGGATGGCGTGGCTTGGCTTGACGTTCGAATGCGCCCGCTGCCACGACCACAAATTCGACCCGATCTCTCAAAAGGACTACTACCGGCTTTTTGGCTTCTTCGACAACGTTCCGGAACTGGGAGAGGCCGGGCGGGTCGCAAACGCCGTCCCGATGATGCCGGCTCCGACACTGGACCAGAGGGAGATGATCGCGGGTCTGCGTGACCGGGCACTTACGTTGGAACAAGGCTTTCTGCAACGGGTGGCGCGCTGGAATCCAACCGAGGAATCCATTGCTGTCCTTGAAGAGCCCGAGTATCCGGTCAATGCGGACTATTTCATCGGCTGCGAGGACGCGGAATCGGAAGGGATCGCGGGCATGGCCTGCAATTCCCTTGAGACCGACCCGGACGAAGAGATCGAGCTAGAGAAGCACGGAGCATTCACGGTGTCCCTGTGGGTACGCGCTGACGCCGACCTCGACGACGAGCCGCTCTTTTCAGCCATCGACTACGCCCCTGACCCGGCATCCTCTGAACACGGGCAAGGAATCGAGCTGCGCATCGTCGCAGGCGAGGTCGAACTGCGCATGAGCCAACGATTCCCGTCTTATTCGGTAACGGTTCGCAGCAGCGGCGCGGGTCTGCGTCTTGGCGTGTGGCATCATCTCGCGGCCGTGTACGAAGGATCCCTGGGAAAGGATTCGATGCGCACCCAGGCCGCCTGGGTGCGTCTCTTTGTGGACGGTCGCGAGCATGCAACTCGCGTCCTGCACGACGACCTCCACTCGCCAGCGAAGTTCCGAAAGCCGTACCGTCTCGGCCATGACAATCATCCAGAGGCCAGACAATTCGAGGGGCGAATCGACGAGGTGGCTGTTTGGAGGAGTGCGCTCACTCCGGCCGAGATCCAGCAAGCGTTTGAAGCAGTAGCTCTTCCGTGGGCCAAGTCACGTTCTGGTTCCGGCCAAGAGCGGCTCTGGCTCTACCGCACGCTCGAGCCCGATGAGCAACTAGAAGATTTGCGCAAGGAGCTCTTTGCCCACGAGCGAGGCATTCCCTCCACGATGGTGATGCAGGAGATGGCCGAGCGACGCCAGACGCACGTGCTACTGCGAGGTCGGTACGACAGCCCGGGCGAGCCTGTCGAGCCGGGAGTTCCAGAGGAACTGCTCGGCCCTTGGCCGGAAGACGCTCCCAAGAACCGTCTGGGACTGGCGCGGTGGCTCACGCAGGGCCGACATCCGACTACCGCCCGTGTTGTCGTCAATCGATTCTGGCAGCAGGTGTTCGGATTCGGGCTTGTCAAGACCAGCGGCGATTTCGGCCTGCAGGGCGAAGCCCCCAGCCATCCCGCACTTCTCGACTGGCTGGCAGTGGACTTCGCGGAATCGGGCTGGGACGTCAAGCGGCTAATCAAGTCGATTGTACTGTCCTCGACGTATCGCCAGGATTCGGCAGTCGGACCGGAACTTCGCGACAGGGACCCCGAGAACCGCTTGCTCGCTCGCGGTCCGCGTTTCCGGCTGCCCGCGGAGACGATTCGCGATCAAGCGCTCGCGCTGGCCGGTTTGCTAAGTGACCGGGTCGGAGGTCCTAGCGTCCGCCCGTACCAGCCCGAGGACCTCTACAAGGGTGTCGTGGTCGGAGCGACATATCCGGGCACTACGTGGGTACAGAGCGAGGGAGAGGACCTGTATCGGCGAAGCCTTTACACGTTCTGGAAGCGGACCCTCCCTCATCCGGCAATGACGGTCTTCGACGCCCCTGACCGGGAATTCTGCACCGTGCAGCGTTCCACAACCAACACGCCGCTCCAGGCGCTGGCCCTGATGAACGACCCGACGTTTGTCGAGGCGGCCAGGAACCTAGCCGAGCGCGTGTTGCGCGAGTCCGCTCCGGAACCTCCCGAGCGGATCTCGCTCCTCTTCGAGCTGGCGGCGGGACGCCTTCCGGATCCCGCAGAGCTCTCGATTCTAAGCGAATCGTTCGCACAATTGCGGGAGTCATTCGTTGGTGCCGCGGCCGAGGCCAACGCCCTTCTAGAAGTGGGTGCGTCCGCTGCTGATGAGGGTATTGATCCCGCGGAACTGGCTGCCTACGCCGCCCTGGCGAACCTGATCCTCAACCTGGACGAAGTGATAACAAAGGGCTAATCATGCAAGAACTGCCTCGTTTCCTGTCCCGGCGCGATCTGCTGGTTCGATCCGGCTACGGCCTCGGTGCGATCGGCCTGCATGCCTTGGGTGCGTCCGAGACCCCATACAGCCGGGAGTTCCCCAATTTCACGCCCAAGGCGAAGCGCGTGATCTTTCTCTTTCAGTCCGGCGGCCCGTCCCATGTGGATTTGTTTGACCCCAAGCCGGTTTTGACGGAGCGATTGGGAGAGGACATCCCGGAATCTGTATTCCGCGGCCAGCGCGTGACGGGGATGGTGGCGCACCAGGCGCGATTCCAGGTCATGCCGAGCAAGTATTCCTTCGACCGGCATGGACAGAGCGGGGCCTCGCTCAGCGAGCTCCTGCCTCACACGGCCGGAATCGTGGACGAGATCTGTCTGATCCGGTCGGTTCATACCGAAGCCATCAACCACGACCCAGCGATTACCTTCTTCCAGACTGGCAGCCAACTCCCGGGGCGCCCGAGCATGGGGGCTTGGATCGACTACGGTCTCGGTAGCCTGAATCAGAACCTGCCGGCCTTCGTCGTTCTGCACTCCGTTGCTAGCGAGGGACCGGGAGGTCAGGGCCTGCTGGCCCGTCTCTGGGGTGCTGGCTTCCTTCCGAGCCGCCACCAAGGCGTCCAGTTCCGATCCACCGGCGATCCCGTACTCTACCTGAGCGATCCCCCCGGCATCACTCGCGAGCGCCGTCGCACGGTGCTTGATGGTGCGGCGGCCCTCAACAAGCTGCACTACCAGCGAGTTGGAGACCCTGAAATCGAGACTCGGATCGAGCAGTACGAGATGGCGTACCGGATGCAAGCGAGCGTTCCCGAACTCATGGACGTGGCCACCGAACCCGAATCGATTTACGACATGTACGGCCCGGACTCGAGAAAGCCGGGAACGTTTGCGGCCAACTGTCTATTGGCTAGGCGATTGGCCGAGCGGGACGTTCGGTTCATCCAGCTCTACCACCGAGGCTGGGACCACCACGGCGACATTCCGAAGCGTCTCCCGGTTTCGGCACGGGACACCGACCAGCCTTCCGCGGCGCTGGTTCGGGATCTCAAGCAGAGAGGGCTGCTCGAGGACACCCTCGTCATCTGGGGTGGGGAATTTGGCCGGACTCCCTACGCTCAGGGCGATCCCAAGCTTGAAAAATACGGCCGCGATCACCATGGGCGCTGCTTCTCGATCTGGATGGCTGGTGCGGGAATCAAGCCTGGCCACATCCACGGGGCGACTGACGAATACGGATTCAACATCGCGGATGATGGAGTGTCGGTCTACGACGTGCAAGCGACCATACTGCATCTACTGGGCATCGATCACGAGAAACTTGTGTACCGGTTCCAGGGGCGGAGGTTTCGTCTCACGGACACCGAGGGCCATTTGATACGGAACATACTTGCCTGAGCCTTCAACGCACTCTTTGTTGGCGGTCCCCGAACAGGGTTTCAAGCTGATTCAGCGCCTGACGCCACTGCGTGGGGGCTGCCTACCACTTCCTTCCGATGTTCCGGATGGCCAGGTACAGCAGCTTGACAAGTATGCCCTACAGACAACGGCTTTCCGAATTCAGCAACTGGTCCGTGAGCATCTCGATCGGCCCGAAGCCGCAGTCGTCGGACCCTGTTTTTCGCACACGTCCGCAATGCCGCTATCTGACTGAGCATTCTGCCTGTCGGGAGGCTACAGCATCATGAGTCCGCCGTTGGCCTCGATCGATTCCCCGACGATGTACGAGGCTGAAGGGCTGGCCAAGAAGACGATCACTTCAGCGATTTCCCGCGGTGTGCCTGTCCGGCCTTGAGGAATCTGAGCAACGAGTTGCCGCATTTGGTCTGGACGAGTCGCTCGATCGTGCAGGGGAGTCTGGATGACCCCTGGGTTCACAGCGTTGACGCGTATGCCATGCCCGATCAATTCTCGGGCCATGCCCTTGGTCATCGCCGTGATCGCACCCTTGGAGGCCGCATAGGCGATCACGCCGCGACTCCCACCATTTCGACTCGCGACAGAACTGAGGTTGATGATCGTGCCTCCTCCACGGCCGATCATATGCTGCACCACTGCCTGGGAGACCACCAGGACGCTCTTGACGTTAGTGTCGAGAACTGATTGCCAATGAGCTTCCGTGATCTCCAGGAAGTCGTGCCGCTCACTCAGGCCTCCAGCATTGTTGACCAGAGTGTCGATGCGTCCGCATCCTCGAAGGACCTCGGCGACCAGCCGTCGACAGCCTCCCGAACCGGATAGGTTGGCTTGAAATAGGCCCGCAAGGCGGGTCTTGTCCTCAATTTGGTCCGCCACTTCACGGCATCTATCGGCGCCTTCGTTGTAGTGCAAAGCCACACGCGCCCCCGAACGAGCGAATGCCAGGGCGGTGGCCGCCCCGATGCCGCTACTCGCACCGGTAACGAGGACGGTATGCGCGGGACTGAAGCCTGTCCGTATTTGATTCATCTCAACGGTGATCGTACTACTTGTATTGGAGTGCAGGAATTCCGTGGCTTAGTTGTGCAGCTGACCGGATCCATGAGGAGTTCTGAGATACGTTCGGAATCGATTCGCCTCGAAAGAGACCGTCGGGGGACGAAAACTACCTGGCTTAACCCCTCTAGCCCCAACTTGCGCCGTCTAGTTAGGGGATAGTTGCCGGTGTCCGGGTGTCAGAAAGCAAGTCAAGCGATCCGGAAAAGAACACTTGAGGGACTACAACTCACAGCCGGCAGGGCCTCTTTTGGGCTGCAACCCCTGCAAAGTCAGGGGATTGCGCTTGCTGAAGTCCTCCGCAACCTCGGGCTAGCAGCGCCCTATGCGCCTGGAGTTGGAACAGGCAGCGCCCCCGGCCGACGGCGCTGCCTGACATGGGGTCACGGTACGGGACAGCATCAACGACGAACAGGAGATGCTGTGCCAATCCCTTGTGCCGCAGCAGAATCGAGATAGGGTGCAAATGCAGCGTTAACCTCGCCCGCCGTGAGGCCGAAGTCCTTCAGCAGATAACTGTGCCGTTTCTCTCGGCGCCGCAGATCTGCCTGCCATGAGAGCCAGGCCTCCATTTCGTTGACGGCCGTCTGCTCCAGCGGCCAGCCGAACCGGGAATAGATGTCACGCACGACCTTCATGGGGTCACGGATCAGATCGACATAGGCAACGTCGATCCAGCGGTGCTCGAGTTCCGGGTGGGCTGATCGGAATCGTGTAGCCCCGTTCAGCATTCCGCTCATGAAAGCAAGCTGCTCGGCGCCGGTCTTGTCACCGGGGAGCGGCTTCATCGCGACCGAGCGAGCCCGTTCCACCAAGCTGCTCCAAGACCCCATGACCTCGGCGGGCGTCCGGTGGGTCTGGATAAACAGTGCGTCGGGATAGGTTTCGATCAGGGTTTCCAGCTCCATGAGATGGAAAGGCATCTTGAACAACCACTGACCCCTGTGCTCGGGACGGGCCTGCAGACGTTGCCATGTGTAGTGCTGTACCAAGCGATAGTGAAAGGCATAGGCTTCTCCCAAACCGTGCGCAGCCAGCCACCGGCAGTAATCGGGCACATGGAATTGGGCAGCAAAGGTCCACGACGAAAACACAGTCTTGAATATTGGGAACTCCTCTTCCGGCTCGTTGAGGCCGACAGGGTGGACTCCCTCCATTGCCTCGAAAATTTCAAAAGAGCGGTACGCTTTCTCAGTCCGTGTGAGCCTAGGGTCGTCCGGCGTGCCCAAGACAGTAGAGTACTCACCCGTCGGCAGGACAGGCTGGATGAGTTCGTAGAGCCGAAGCGCCCAGAAGCGCCTGTCGCGGACCATCAAGCGGTGCAAGAGGGTCGTGCCGCTACGGTTGATCCCGACGATGAAAACCGGTCCGCCGATCCTCCCTCTCTCGATCTCTGGGTGGCGCTGCGCTTCCTTGGCAATCTCGGCGTTCTGGTGAAGGAAGCGGCTCAGTTCGAAAACGACATTTCCGAGCTTTTCGTCCAAGAGCCTTGCCTCCGGCATCTTCAATGCCCCGACGAGCCGCTGCAGGGCCTGTCGTAACCAGCCCGGATAGGCCGAATCGAAAGCGACGTCCAACTTATTGGCGTAGTGCCGGGCCCGGGCCATCAGGCCGTCGAAGTCCAGATGGCTTTGCGGAACAACATACGGCCATTCCCGACGATGGCGCTCTACCCATTGACGGGAACGCCTGAGCTTGGTCAACGTGCTTGTCCACTCAATCGGGAGCGGACAGTCCTCGCGGATGGCACGATCGCAAATCGGCAGCTGATTCTGGGGTTTGGTCCTGCTGAACCAGTATTTCCTGAAATGATCGAGCACAGCCCAGTAGCCGTGGAGCGGTGAGCCTTCGCCTCGCGCCTGGCAGGCCCGTTTGAATGAGTCGTAGCGCACTTGGGGCCAATAGAATCCGAAATCGCCGGGCTCTAAGTCGTATTGATCCAATTCCGGGTTGCAGCAGTGGTAGATCGTGTAACGGCGTTTCTCGTTTAGTGATATGGCCGCACAGACCCGGCTCAGCGTATCGACAGCCTCGTTGCTGACTCGAAACGTGAATCCCTCGGGCTGGGTCTCGCATTGGGCCGCGGCGGCAAACATCCGAACGCCGAGGTCGTTCGCTGGGCTGTAGCCCTCACTGGACAGGTTGGTTTGCGGTAACCGAAGAATCGCCAGCGGCATGCCGGTCTGGTGCGCGAATCGAAGCGCCTGCTCCGATACCAGCTTGCTCCATGGGTATCCGAGTAAGCCGAGCGGGAACGCTTTCTTCATGGCTGCTAGGTCCGGCTGCATCTGATGGTCGATGCGGTCGTCCTTGAATTCGTTCGCGAAGCCGCAAAAATATTGCGGGAATACACCCATGGTGGATGCGTAGAACAAGTGCTTGAAGCGTCTGCGCAAACAGATTTCGAGTACGTTGCGGACACCGAACGTGTTGACCTTTCGGATTCCGAGATAAGAACTCAGGAGATTGATGTCGGCCGCGAGATGATAGACCGCGTCGACCCGCCGACACAGGTCCTCGAATCGTGCGGTCGTGAGGCCGCACTGGGTGTGGCCGATGTCTCCTATCTCCACCTCGATGCGCGACCCGAGGGAATCATCCCAAGCCTCCGCCAGTTCCAGCGCGGCACGGATGCGTTCGCGCCCGTGGGCGACACTGTCTGCCCGGACGATGCAATGCACCCTCAATTCGGCTCTTTGCCTCAACAGCTCGCGCAGAAAGAAACGGCCGATGAACCCGGTGGCTCCGGTCAGCAAGACCTCTCGAATCTCGTTTGCGGGGATAGCAGGGGTCGGCGGACCGGCACTGACAGTGGAGTGTACGAATCGGCGCAGTGTTTCGACGTCACTCCGGCACTGCGCGGGCAGGCTTCCTGTCAGCGATGCTATGGATTCTTCGGAGGCAGCCCGTAAGGACATGGTTAGGGTCTCTTGTTCCCGACTGTGGAGAGAACTTCCTAGACGTTTCCCAGGTGGACGAACTGTTCCGCTTGAGCGTCCACAGTGGCCCGAAACGACTTCAGAGCCGGCTCGATTCCATCCTCGCTGTAGCGAAGATCGCTCGGGATCAGCCGATACCGCGTCTCGACTCGCGCGAGCAATTCCCGACGGTGGTCAAGGATTGCATCCGGGCGTTTCGTGCGGTGCGAAACCGCATCCCGGAACACGTCCAGCTCTGCCTCAAGAAACAGCTTGAAGTCATAGATCATGATCTGCTGACGGGTGACCCTTTCGAAGTGGTAGCCCAATGCGGCCAGCCGCAGCGCCGCGGTAAGCATCCGGGGATGATTGCGCGAGACTTGCGCGATGAATCTCGAAAAGGCGGGAATCTGGTTCTTCGAGAGTTGCCGGCGCACGCGCATCGCCGCGACAACGACGGCGTTCCCGCCCAGCGGCTTCCTTAAATGGGGCACCGCCTTGAGGTGCTCGAACAGGGCAAGGCAGCGCTGGAAGTAGTTCTCGAGAGTTGGGTCATAGAGGGTGGCGGTCACCCGCCGATATCCATCGATCAATGTCCCCGGATCCAGTTCCGGCTTGAAGTTCAGCGTCATCGCATTGGTGCCAATTTCCCTGTCTAGAAGCCGGTTCTCGGCACTCAGGCGCTCGTACATGTCCGTCCCCCGGAGGGCCGTCAAGAGATAGATCGGCGCAACCGGAATTCCCGCCCGTTGGATGAACTCGATTTGTGCATCGAATACTCCCTCGTCGTCGCTATCGAGTCCCAGGATGAACCCGCCCTGGACCTGCATGCCCTTCCGCTGGATCTTGCGAACCGCGTTGAACAGGAAATCCTCTTCCTTCCTGCTGGTGTTTTGCGGTTTCTTGGTCTTGATCAGAGCCTTGGGGTTGGGTGTCTCGATACCGAGGAACACGGTATCGAAACCGGCCTCCACCATCGCGTCCATCAGCGCGTCCAAGTGAGCCAGATTGACGCTCGCTTCGGTCGAAAGGGAAAACGGGTATCCGTGGGCCTTTTGCCACTCGGCGATGACTGGGAGGAGCTTCATCGCCTCCCGCTTGTTGCCGATGAAGTTGTCGTCGACCAAGAACAGCGGGCCCTTCCAGCCCAACCGGCGCAGCGACTCGAACTCGGTCACCATCTGGGCCGGCGATTTCGTTCGGGGGACGCGGCCGTAGAGCTTGGTGATGTCGCAGAACTCGCAGTCGAACGGACATCCCCGGGAGAACTGAAGTCCCATCGAATAGTAGTTGTCCAAGTCGATGAGATCGAAGCGCGGAACGGGCGTTTGGGTGACGTCCGGCTTCCGTGGCTCCCTGTAGATCGTCTTTGCAATTCCGTTCTCCAGATCCCGCAGAAAATCAGGGAAGATCTCCTCAGCCTCGTCCAACACGAAGTGGTCGACCCCCGGGATCTCATCGTGGAACGTAGTGGGGTGAGGCCCTCCGGCAATCACGGGTACGCCTGCGCGGTTGCAGCGCTCGATTACGGTATTGAGGGACACCCGCTGCACGATCATGGTCGAAGTGAAGACTAGGTCGGCCCATTCCAGGTCGGAGTCTTCGAGTGGCGCCACATTCATGTCGACGACGCGCAGGTCGTACCCGGGCGGAAACATGGCGGCGATGGTGAGCAAGCCCAATGGCGGGAAGGCTGACTTGATGCCCACCATCTCCAGGGCATAGTTGGCGCCCCAATACGTCGGAGGGTGTTCGGGATAGACCAGAAGGGCCTTAGGCATGGATCGCCGTCCTCCGCTCCGTCATCTAAGCTTGGTGGGTCGCGGCAACGGTCGCGACGGCACCGTCGAGGTCCGGGAAATGGCTCTCAGGCGGTATCGCGAAGATCGACGGCGTGCGGCGAGCGCGCGGTCGGTCGCCAGCGGACACCTCCGCGATTGGTTCGAGAGTCGTGTCGTCGGGGTCCTCGGAGGCTTCATCCCGGCCATGAACAATGCCCTGCGCCAATGACAGGGCGGATGCGGTGGTCATCAGTTCGAGCGCGCTCACGCGATAGTTGAACTCCGTCTGGATGTACGTTCCGAGTTCCGCGACGGAGAGCGATGTCAGCCCGAAACTGGACAACGGTTCTTCGGCTCCGCTCTCGTCGTGACCGCACAGCTCGGCAACCTTGGCCGTAATCTGCGCCACTACGGATTCAACCGTCAACTCACCCTTCGGACCTGCCTCGAACGCGTCCCGATTGCGCACCAGGCGTCCGATCCGCATGTAGTCGGCGATGTCCACCGACCATAGTGGACGTTCGAACAGGGCACAGATCAGATGATCCCGGTCGGACATCGCGCGTAAGGCGTAATCCAAATTGGCGATGGCAGTATCGCTGCTCACCGGGGGCAGGCCGGCTGCCCTCATCATGCGCAAGACCGGAAGACTGCGGGTGGCCATGCCTGCATCGGCCACGGCGGCCATATTATAGGCCAAGCATGGCAGGCCCTGTCTGCGGCGGCTGGCCGCGAGACCGTCGAGGTAGCCGTTCGCAGCGCTGTAGTTGATCTGTCCTGGGTTGCCCAATGCAGAAGAGGTCGAGGAGAAGAGCACGAAGTAGTCGAGCCGATGGTTAAGCGTGGCCCGGTGGAGGTGAAAGGCGCCAAGGGCCTTGGGCGCGAAAACCCGTGCCACGGATTCAGCCGACAGATCGTCTAGCAATCGATCGTCCAGGGCGCCTGCGAGATGGAAAACGCCCTTGAGCGGCCGTTGGATCTGCGCCACGCAGCGCCGGACATCCTCTTCCACCGCGACGTCGCCAGCCATGATGTCGAACTCGACCGGCTCGTCCATATAGGCCAGAGCACTCGACCGACGGATCCAGTCCGCATTTCGGATGCGCTCGGGGTCGCGGTCCATCAGCGTGAGATGACGCGCCCCGGAGGCCACCAGATAGGGCACCAACCTCAGGCCGAAGCCACCCAGCGCGCCAGTTACGAGATAAGTTGCATTGGGATCGAACAGCGGCCGCACGTCAGCGATCGGGAATCCGGGATTGCCAGAATCGGGGGGCGCCTTCAGGACCAGCTTGCCCTGGTGCTGTCCGGCGGCCATCTGCCGAATAGCCTTGGCGTAATCCGCAAAGGGAAATATCGTGACGGGCAACGGCGGCAGCGCTCCCTCTGAGATAAGGTCCAGGCATGTCTGGGAAAGCTTGCGTGTCAGGAGGGGATTGTCGAGCATCAGACGGTCAATGTCGATTGCCGCGAAGCGCAGGTTCTTGCGGAAAATTCGCAAGCCGAGCTCGTTGTCCGCGTAAATGTCGACCTTGCCGATCTCGCAGTGCCAGCCGCCTGGCCGCAGGGCCTGAAGACAGAGTTCGATATGTCGTCCAGCAAGAGAATTCAGGACTACGTCGACACCTTCACCCCCGGTAGCCTCCATCAGCCCGTCATGCCAGTCGAGGCTGTGGGAATCGAAGGCGGCGCGTGCGCCCAGCGCCAGCAACCGCTCGCGCTTGCTCTCACTGCCAGCGGTCGCGTAGATCTCGGCCCCGACGTACTTGGCCAGGGCAATGGCGGCCCGGCCAACTCCACCCATCGCAGAGTGGATCAGGACTCGCTGGCCCTTCATCAGACGCGCCGTATGGATTAGCGAGTAGTATGCGGTCACGTAGACCGACAGCGTGGCGGCGGCCTCTTCCATGCTGAGGCCGTCGGGCTTGGCGAAGACGAGAGACTTGTTCACCGTCACGCGATTGGCAATGCAGCCGCCCGCGACAAAGGCCACCTTATCCCCGACTCGGCAATGCCGCACGCCCGATCCGACCCGAAGAACAATTCCGCTGGCCTCCATGCCGATCTCGTGTCCCAGAGCCGACCGTTCGTAGGCCAGCGCCGGCAAGAGGCCAAGCGTCACCATGACGTCGCGGAAGTTGAGGGCCGCTGCCGTTACGGCGATCTCCACATCCTCCGGCCCCGGCGCGGCGAGTTGGTAGGTCTTCATTTGTAGACCGGCGACTTGGCCCGGATTGTCCAGGACGAGCCGGTATGGGCACTCCTCGGCGCTGGCGACGGCTAGGTACCGCTCTCGTAGGCTGACCATCCGCGGTGCCCACAGACGCTTCTTGCGCACCGCCAACTCGCGTTCGCGCACATCGCACCGCGCAAGCCACGCCAAGGTTTCCAAGTCGCCGGAGTCGCCCAGATCGACCAGTCGGAAATCGATCTTGGCATCGCCCCCGATTTCCAACGCCATGCTGCGGACCGCTCCCCAGAGCACGCCGCCACGTGCATCCTCCACAGTGTGGGCAGCTCTTCGCGTCACCACGGTCAATCGGCACTGCGGGCATGCCTGTTCGAACCGATGCGAAGTCAGGGCCTGAACGAATGCGATGAAGCCTGCGGTCAGGGCTTCACCCGACGGGTCCCCGGGGTCGGCGCCGCAGAAAAAGTCGATAGCCTCTAGGTCCGCCGCGTCCGGCCATTCATGGAGCGCGTGCAGCGCGTCGCCTGTCCAATCCCCCTCGGGTATCAGGTGTACCGATCCCGGCCCGTCGAGTAGCGGCACCCAGTCGCTAGCCCAGCTCCCCCGCTCTCCCAACACCCACCTCGGACCTAGAGGTTCCGCGGCGTCGGCCGCGTCCGCGAAGTCATGCGGCGCTTGTAGCAGGGTCGCACGCCGCCCCGCTCGCAGGGTTCTCCAGCCTGTACCTGCCTCGATCGCAAATCCTTCGTCGTGAAGGGCCAGGGCGAGGCCACCGGTCACCGCCAACCGACGGGCCAATTCCCACCTCTCCAGCCCGAGAGCCGCGTCGTCTCCGTGGAGCAAGACAACCTCGGCGGCTGCCCGGCGCAACAAACCGGCCTCTGGTTCCCGAGACACGGATGGATCGACGCTCGTGAACCGCAGGACGGCATCGCGGTGATGAAACGCGTCGTAGCAGTCGCGGGCGGCCTCCTCGTTGTCTGTCACCAGCCAGTATTCGCTGCGACTGTCGCAATCAGACAGATCGTCGATGCAGCTCTTCAGTGCGGTGCGGTCTGGCTCTCGATCGCCCGCCAGTTCGATAACGTGACAGGAATGACGCTCACCCTCTCGCGGCTCCTCGAGAGCCGCGATCAGAGCGGCGGGCTTGACCTCGCCCTCGGGCAATCGGTCGATCAGCGCCTGACCGCCGGGAATGAACTTCGGCTGCCAGACAATCTGGTGCTTGGTGTTCGGCAGGTCGTTCCAGCGCGGATTGGAGGTGAAATAGGTGTACTCGCCGATATGGGCCACAAGGGCCCCAGTCTCGGTGTCGTAGAAGCTGATGCTACCTCCGGACCTTTCGCCGCGACGCACGGAATATTGCCCCCGTTCGTTCGCATTCATCCAATCGTCGCGGGGCTTGGTGACATGGCACGTGATCCGCGGTCCGGTTGGCTGGCGAAGGTAGGTCATGCCTTCGGCGCGCTGCGGTATGGCGAAGAGGTCGGCGGCGGTCAGCAGATGATACAGGAATATTTGCAGTCCCCCGTCGAACAACGGGGGGCAGGAAACGTAGCCCTCGTCACGGCCCGTTGTCCACAAGCCTTCGTCCATCTCTACATCGAAAAGGTAGGCTCTTGAAATCGTGTCCACTTGAACGCGCCGAACGGTTCGGAAAAACGGGCCGTATTGGAAGGTTTCGCTCAGGACCGCTTCCAGGCGCTCATAAAAGTCACGGTCATCCGCGAGGAATGAGGATTCGAAGTGGGTCTTGTCGATGTCCGCTAACCGTCCCGGCACGTCCACCGCGTGGTCGCGGTCCACAAGGCGCACCTTGCCGCGGCAATGCAGCTCGCTGGTTGCGTCGACCTCGTAGGCTCGGGAGGAAACGGTGAAGGTGAATTCGTCCGGTACCGAGGCGGCCGGATACAAGGCTGTTTGCAGCCGCACCGCCGATTTCGGGATGGGACAGGGCTGCAGGAATTCGAGTACTTCGAAGTACACCGGAGCACCTTCGAGGGCCTCTAGGATCAGCTCGATGTAACCGGCCGCCGGCATGATCGCCGCATGGTGCACGCGATGGTCCGCCAGCCAGGGGAAGTCCTTGTCCGAGAGCCGGGCTTCGAACAGCGTGTGGTCACAGGGAACCTTGTGGCCGACCAACGGACCGTGCGAGTACTCGCCCTGCCGGACGAACATCTCGTTGTCGACTGTGATGTCGATCGTCGCTTGTTCTTCCCTCGGATGGCCGGGCAGTAGGTGGGAGATGGGTTCGGGCAGCGGGTACTGGGCATCGAAGTCGAGCGCGATGCCCGCTCTAAACAGAGAGCCGAGGACCTCCTGGAAGTCGATACAGGCATCGCTGTCTCGCACCAGCGTCGGAAGGCAGGCCGGCTCCCGGACGCTTCCCTCCAGACACTGCCCGATAGTGGGCTGCAGCGAGCAATGCGGGGCGACTTCCAGCACCGCATTGGGGCGGTATTCGCGTTGAACGGTTTCCATCGCCGCCGCAAACCGAACGGGCTGGCGGATATTCGACCACCAATAGGCGCTGTCCAGCCGAGTCGTGACTTCGCCGGTGACCGAGGAGACGAAGGGCACTTCGGGGGGGGATCCGCAGTCGTCCAAGAACGACAGAGCTGCCAAAGTGGCGTCCCGGATCGGTTCCATGGCGGTGGAGTGGAAGGCGATGTTGCCGGGCAGCAACATGTTCTGCAAGCGGCGGCGATCCAGTTCCTCCATGATGGGCCGCAAGGCATCTTCCTTTCCGCAGATGACGGTGTTGGCAGGTGCGTTTTCGCAGGCGATCTCAACCCCTGCGTACCCGCATTCCGCGTCTTCTCCGAACCGAAGGGAATCACCGAGGGAGTGGAGCAGTTCTTGCACGCCCGTCCGGTCAAGCCCGATGGCTAGCAACCGGCCGGACCCGGCCGTGCGCTGTTGCAAGGTGGCGCGGTGAAACACTAGCCGGGTAGCTTCCGCCAGGGACAGCGCGCCAGAGGCATATGCGGCGGCAACCTCACCGGAGCTGTGCCCCACCACGCAATCGGGATAGACGCCCCAAGTCTTGAGCAGCTCAACCAGTGCGCACTGGATCATGAAAATGACCGGCTGGGCCAGGCGGACTTCGTTGAGCTCTATTTGGGGAGCGGAGAAGCAGGCTTCTCGCAACGACATGTCGGAGTGGTTCCGCCAGTGATCCTCTATGCCATCGATAGCGCGCCGGAAAGTGGGTTCGGCGTCGTACAGTTGCTTCCCGCATCCCGCCCACTGCGTGCCCTGACCAGAGAACACCATGGCCAGCCGACGGTGGCCTTCCTCCACCATGGCGACCGGTGCCGGGGCTTGAACGAATGCGTCCAGTGCCGCAGCCAGGTCCTCCCGGTTCCTCACCGCAAAGGAAGTGCGCGTGGCAAAATGCGTGCGGCGACGGCCGAGATTGCCGGCTAGGGTATACAGGTCGACTTCCAGTTCGCTCAGCGTGTCCCGCAGTAGCTCCGCGCTTCGGGCCAAGGTCTCTGAGGTGCGAGCGGACAGCGGAATCATGAAGCCGGCTTCCGGGGCCAGTGGCGTTGATCGGCTGATCGGCTGGGACGGGCGGTATTCGCGCACCACGCAGTGTCCGTTGGCGCCACCGAAGCCGAATGAGTTGATCCCAACCACCACTGGGCGATCGGGAAACGGCTCGCAGGAGGTCTGCACCTGCATCGGGCAGCGGTCGAAGTCGATCTCCGGGTTGGGGACCAAGAAATTCTTTGAAGTCGGGGCGAACGAGCGATGCTGCATCATCAGAATGACTTTGAGCAGCGCGCAGTGGAACGCGGCGGCTTCCATATGGCCGACGTTGCTCTTGACGCTCGAAATGCGCAGTGGAACGTCACGGGCAATGCCGCCGAACGCCGTTGCGATGGCGTTGCCCTCGACCCGGTCACCGACTACAGTGCCAGTCGCATGAGCTTCGATATAGTCGAATTCTTGCGGGTCGCGGCCCGCCCGTGCGCAGGCCTGTTGCATGAGTTCCACCTGCGCGTGACGGGTGGGTGCGGTGATGTACCGGCCTTGAGAGAGGCTGGCGGTGTCATCGGCGGCGCCAGCTGCATTCACCGCGGTTGCCTCCACGACGGCGCAGATGCGGTCGCCGTCCCTTTCGGCCGCTTTCAGTGGCTTGATCGCAAACGTGAATGCACCTTCGGAGCGCATGTAACCGTTGGCTTCCGCGTCGAAGGAATGGCACTTGCCGTCAGGGCTGATCACACCCAAGGCATTGAAGGAAGCGCTAAGCCTCGCTGTTCCCAGGTAATTGACGGAGCCGACAACGGCCTGGTCGCAATCGCCACAACGGAAGGCGTTCATCGCTGCGTGCAAAGCCGTCAGACTTGCCGAACAGGCCGTGCAATAGGTGGTCGACGGTCCCATCAGATTGAAATGGTAGGAGATACGGTTGGCCAGCATGGCCAGGCTGATGCCCGTTACATCGAACTGGGAGGCCCCTCGCATGGGGCGCCAGTTGGCCACCGGTGGGACCTGAGCACCGATGAAGAGGCCGGTCCGACTGTTGCGCAATGCATGGAGGTTCCAACCGGAGCGTTCGAAGGTCTCCCAGGCGCAGGTCAACAGCATCCTCATCTGGGGATCGATCAACGTCATTTCGTTTTGGGACAGGCCGAATAGACTGCGATCGAAGAGCTTCTCCGCGTCGTCGCGGATCAGCCCCTCATAGGGGCTGGCGAACCGACCCGGGCCGGAAAACTCACCGACGGGCCGGTAACCCCTGCCGTAGCGGTCGGTGATCGGCTCTTGGACGATCTCGCGTTCGCTCAGTAGCCGCCAGAATTCGTCGTCGGTACGGATCCCACCGGGCATGCGGTAGCTGTAACCCACAATGGCTACGGGCATTTGGGGCGGCGATTGGTCCTCCATCACACCGTCCTCTCGGGTTCGGGGCGCAACTTCCATGTGAAAGTTCGTGCCGCGCAGCTAGTGGCCCCACCCGTGAAATCCAAGGCGGTTCGTGCTTTTCGGATCATCCGTTCGACAGCTCAAACGCTCAAGCTCGGAGCAACCCGCTTTCGGGCGTCAACGGGATTGCTCGATGTCGATCCTATCCCACTAGTCACGCATTAGGAATCACTGTTAACTACGAGCGTAGGGATGCGGTCCGGTTTTCTGGCGGTCCAGTCCATACTAGCGTATATTCAACAACTTATCGCGCTAGGTGACGCTTGGTGAGCGAGGAACACATGTAATCGAACAGCTATGACGGAAAGCTTCTCGGCCTCGGGGGGCGAACGAGGCACCGAGTGGTGCTGCCGAGCGAAGGCAACGAAGCGGAGCGGGATGGACGGTAACGGGTCGGAGTCCACTGATAGTACCGGCGAAGCCGGGGAACCCGCCCCAAGGGACCCTCCAGAGGGAAGCGGCGGACCGGGCATGGGGCATTTTGAGGGACAGATGGCGAGGAGGTTGGGCCGAGGGGTCATCTCAACACGACAAGAGAAGCTAGCGGAACTGGCTCGGGTCGAGCCGAAGCTGAAGCTGACGGCTCCCGCGCACCACCCAGACGAAGGGTTGCTGCGCGAGGCACACCGACACACCCGCGAGGATGGCGCGGCGGGAGTCGACGGCGTGAGCGGCTACTCCCGCGATCACCGCTCCGGCCGCCCCCAGCTCGTCTACGGCCCTGTGAAGACGGGTCCGGTGGGTCCGGCGGTGCGGTCGGAGACGGGGCGGCGCGATGACCGCACGCGGGAGGCGCTGGAAGGGGGCCTGCCGCTTCAGAATCTTCCGGACCTGCTGGCATACCTGACGACGCTCTCGGCGACGCAACCGCTAGCGCTCGGTTGTGCCGTGTGGCGACTAAGTTCGGTGTTGTGGTGTCACGGCAGTTTGTGCCCAACGGACCGGCCGGCGATTGTTTTCCTAGTAATCCGATCGACATTAGGATGATATAAACCTATTGTAATCAATAACATAAAGGAGTATGATTCGAGCATGAAGGGTTCAGGGCGGAGAGTGATCACGCGTTCGCCGGAGAACAGCGAGACGCCAATCGACGCCTTCTCTAGCTGGATTACCCCGAATGAACAGTTCTACGTTCGAAATCACTTCGACGATCCGGACCTTGACCAATCGTCCTGGGCCCTCCACGTGAATGGATGCGTCGAACGGGACCGCTGGCTCACATGGAAAGACCTCGACACGTTGCCTCAAGCCAGGTTGGTCGCAACCCTCGAGTGTGCCGGCAACGGACGCTCGTTTCTCGAAGGAGATGTTCCCGGGGTGCAGTGGGGCGCTGGTGCCGTGGGAAATGCCGAGTGGTCGGGTGTATCCGTGGGGTCGCTGCTGGAGCCGGCCGGCATCCGAGACGGTGCCTTGGAGGTTGTCTTCGAGGGAGCGGACAGCGGAGTCGAAGGGGACTCCGACGGCGAGGTCCGTTTCGCCCGGAGCCTTCCGCTTGACCTTGCTTTGCACCCCGACACCCTAATTGCACTTCGGATGAACGGAGAAATCCTATCCGCCGAGCACGGCTATCCCGCGAGACTCGTTGTGCCGGGATGGTACGGCGTCGCCTCTGTCAAGTGGCTGAGCGCGATTCGGGTTGTCACAGAGCCGTTCCGTGGGTTTTTCCAGAGCATCAGGTATACCGTCAAGCGAATGAGCGCGCGTGGCGTGAGCGAGGACGTGGTCGGAATGATGCTTCCGAAGTCCGAGATCACCCGTCCGCTATACGGAGAACGTATACCGCTCGGTTCTCGGCTGGTCGAGGGTGCTGCGTGGGCCGGTCCGGATGCAGTCGCTGCGGTTGAACTAAGCTGTGACGGAGGGGAGTCTTGGAAACGCGCAGAGCTTGTCGGCCCGCAGCGGCGCTACACCTGGACGCATTGGCGTGTCGAGTGGGCGCCCCCGGCGCCGGGAGACTACAGCCTGCTGGCGCGCGCCATTTCGTCTTCCGGGGAAATCCAGCCAAGCCGGCATAATCCGCTTCACGGTGGCTACCACATCAACTTCAGCCGGACGTTGGTGATTTCTGTGGAAGACGCCAAGGGGAGCAAGCCGCTCGTGTTTGCGATCTGACAAGGAGAGTCACAGGCAAGAGCGGTCCGCCCCGTGCCCTCGGCAGGAACCAAGCTCACCCTAAGAGGTGATCCGAACGCCGAATTCCATCGCTCGATGACCGCCAAACGCACCCTCGACGATCCCGAAGCTCCCGCCGCCCACTGATGCATTTGGCGGGGCCGACTGGGGCGTGTTCTTCATGCTGCAGACCTCTGCCCGCAACTGAGCCCGCCACGGCTTTTCACCCCCCGCCCAGTAGACAGCTGCTTCCCGTCGCCGCTTCGCTGCCCACCCGCGAGCCCGTTTCCGCACTCGCGACTTGAGGTGCGTCACCTCAGAGGCAAGAGCCCATCCCCGCTTCGATCGAGCCCGAGGCCTGCCCCGATCCGGCAGGAGATCCGGCCAGTCTCCACATCCTCACGCCCCCGACGCCGATCGCGACGAGCCTCTCCTAACAGCCACCGTCTCCTGTCAGGTGCGGCTTCCGCCGATAAGAGCTCGTGTTGTTGCCTGCGGGATCGTTCCGTGTGCGGCAGGGCCAGCCGGGCGCAGTACGATGGGCTTGGCTCGTCCGGGTGGCGACCGGTCAGTCCCGCCTCCATGCCCGCAGGGTTGCCGCCGTGCCAAGACCGCTTGACTTGAGAGGATCCCGTCATGTCCGCGTAGTAGCCCCGACGACTTTGAAACCAAGTGCCCGAGCTGCTGTGGCTTGGCTCCGATCATGTGTGCAGGACACAAGACCCGGCTCGCCTCGCTCCGCGAGAAGCGAGGCCCTGGCCAAGTGGATCGCGTCGAGCGTCTTGACTCATCTTCGACAGTTTGGTTTTTGTGACCTAATAGATTCAACAACTTAGACCCCCGAAAATACGGGCGTGGCACTACACGGCTCCATTGTGGCATCGATTGGGGGCAACCCTGCATTAATTTGCCGGGCTGGGTGGGTCCTGTATCCCGGGGACCGGCTGCAGCGTCGTTCCGCGGTCGTCCCGGCGCACCGCTGGCGGCAGGCTCGCCCCCACGCAGCGCACGATCTGCGCCACCGCCCCCTGCGCCTGCGTCCGCACCGCGAACCGCTTGCCCTGCAACTCCACCACCGTCTCCGACAGCCGCCCCAGATCGCGCACCACATCCGCCCACTCCGCCTCGATGCCCGCCTCCCGCATGCGCCGTCCCAGCTCCTGCTTCAGCACCAGCGCCAGGAACGAGCAGAACACGTGCCCCCGGATCGCCTCGTCCGTGCGGTGACACACCGGCCGCGTCCGCAGCAGCGACTTCGCCTCGCGGAAGCAGCGCTCCACCCGCCACAGCTCCTTGTACCGTCGCACCGCCTCCTCCGCACTCAGATCCGCTCGCACCCGCAACGCCCACAGCCCGTCGTAGCGCTCCTCGGCAGCGACCTTCTCCTCGTCGATCGCGAACCCCTCCCCGCGGGCCTCCAGGTACCGTCGGAACCCCCGGTTGCCCACCAGCTCCTTCGCCCCCCCGCCCAGCTTCGCCTGCAGCTGGGCCACGATCTCCTCCCGCACCGCCTTGTCCCGCCGTGCCTGCTCCTCGTTCCGGCACAGCACGTAGCGCCGCTCCGCCGCTGCCTGCCCTGCCTTGGGAGGGTCCGTGACGAGCACCTCGCGCACCCCCAGCTCCAGCGGCTCCTGCCGCCAGGCCCGCTCCACCTCGATCCGCGTCTCTTCCTCCTCCGTGCCCAGCACCCGCTCTCCGAACTCCTTCGACGACCGCATCCGCACTCCCAGGATGTAGCCCCAGCCCTGCTCCTCCAGCGCCTGCATGGTCGCCTTCGCGATCATCCCCCGGTCCGCCACCAGGCACACCTGCCCCACCCCGAAACGCTCCCGCAAGCGCTCCGCCACCGGCAGCAGCGCCGTCACGTCCGCCGTGTTGCCCGGCCAGATCTCCGAGCACACCGGCTGCCCCGCGCTGTCCAGCACCGCGCCCACCACCAGCTGCCGGCACTGCGGCCGGAAGTCCTTCGACTTGCCCCGCCGGCCCAGCTCGGTCCCGCCCTGGCCGTGGAAATAGTGCGAGGTGGTGTCGAAGAAGACCAGGTCCAGCGCGCTGAACAGGTCGCGCCGGCGGGCGAACAGGTCCTCCTCCAGCTCGTCCTTGACGCAGCGCACGGCCGTGGCGGCCTTCCCGCCGTCCTCGGGCGGCTCGCGCGGAGCGGTCGCGCCCTGCGGATCCGGGAGTTGCTCGCCGAGCCAGGCCATGGCGCGGTAGAAGTGCTGCAGGTCGAGGGCAGCGGCCCCGTCGACAGCCTGGTCGCTCATCCAGCGGAGGGCCTGGCGATCGGAGCCGGGGGCGATCAGGCGGTGCAGGACGGTGAGGAAGACGGCGCGTTCGACGTCGAAGGCGAAGCGCCGGGGGGCGAGGGCGGCCCGGAGGGCGTCGCGGCAGCCGGTGAGGCGCCAGAGGGGTTCGAAGACGAGGGCGGGGCCGAGGATGCGGGCGGGGAAGCCGTCAGCGAGGGCAGAGTCGCGGGCAGCGAGGACAGCAGCCTGTTGGGAGAAGCGGGCGACGGAGAGGAGCAGGCGGTCGAGGGCACCGGAGTGCTGGAGCTGGTCGAGGCGGCCGAGAGTGGCGAGGATGCGCTGGCGGACCCTGGGGCCGTCGCGGAAGGACTCGACGAGTTGGAGGTAGGTGCGGTTGCCGGTGGACTTGGAGCGGAGGAACATGGCCGATCCGTACCATTACATGGTACCGGGAAGATGAGGGTTAAATCAAGGTAAAACAGGAAAACATCGGGCAGATATCCAAAACTAACGTGGCACTACAGATTTCGCAAAATGGCACTTTGGAGGTCGTAAACCCTTTAGAATCAGCATCGGCCTCAAAAACGGTGTCGAAGATGAGCTTGACTACAGTGGGCATTGGCTGGCCTGTTCTCCGCAAGACTTCAGGGGTCAGGCGAATCGTGCCGATTGCACGCTCCGTCGCCGTGAGCGCTTGGTGTGCATCCGCCAACGCATCGTCGTCGAGCGCTCGCTCCCAACGAAGGCGATCGATTACCCGTCGCGCCTCGGTGCCCATCAGATCGCTCGAATACGCACGATCCCACCCGCCCCATTCCAGCAATGGGTCCCCGTCGCCAACCAGTGCTCGGAGCACCCCGCTGGTATCGAGATAGATCGTCAACGTTCGGCCCGGTCGGCGCGCAGTAGCGCGACGATGTCGATCCGCTTCTTCAGTTTGATGCGTTGTCCGACCGGCAAACCTCCGGGATCGATTGGCTCCTGCACCTCGACTCCTCCCGCATTGTCCTTCACGGGGACTAAACGGGCGATTGGTGTCTTGCGGTCACAAACCTTCACCGTCTCACCGTTGCGGACCTGCGCGAGGTATCGACTGAGCTTCGCCTTCAGTTCCGACACCGTCGCCGTCCGAGGCATGACCCAATATGACCATAAATGGTCTCGATTCGGTACTCTCAACGCGAGTCAGGCCCGTCGCCCGCCCGCCCGTTCATCACCTGCTCGGTCTCGCGCCTGCTTTGGTCGCCGGTCTTTGGTCCGAGCACCGGACTTGGCTAGCTGTCTGTCCCTCGCTTCGAGGGTAATAATGCGCTTGGCTACGACGCCCGTCTGGTGCGATCGCTCTCAGGGTGAGTCGGGGTCGCCGAGCGACTCGGGGGAAGGAAACCGGCGGCGCGGCCCTGCGGGGAGCCGCGACGGAACGACTGCGGCCTCGTCCGCGGGTGGGCTGGCGGGTCCCGCGGCAGGTGAACGGCACTAGCGGGCCGTTTCGGAGCGCATCCGGTCCAGCGCTTGGCGAGCAAGCTCCGCAGCCCGCCCAGAGCGTATCAGCCAATCTTGGCCAAAGAAGCCCCCTTCCCCCCAAACCGCCATAGAAAATGGCATAGGTCTGGTCTGCGACGGAATTGCCGGGCATAGCGACTCTGTTGATCCGTTGGGCAGAGGCCTGGATGCTGGGAGACCCGAGCCTGTCCGCAAACCACTCGCGATAGAATCCAGACCGACCTGATGCGACTGCCGCTTGCGATTCTGATTGCTGCAATTCATCTGCAGGGCCAGAGCTCGACGCAGACTTCGCTGAAAGACCCTCCGCGCGGAAGCGGCAGCGTTGTCCTCATAAGCCTGGGGCTCACCGACACGGTTCCGACCGTATGGGACGGTTCTCTGCACGTCCAAGACGGAGAGTTGCTCGCGTTGATCGGCCGAGAATTCCGAGTCGGTGACGTGATTCATTCGCCAAATCGCTGGCAAGCCTCGAGTCGGCCGGGATTCATCGTCGCGAAGCGGCTGATGTACGAGCAGTATTTCAGCACGCCGGACGAATTCAGGATCCTCGAGCCGAGCTTCTACGCCTTTCTGGATTCAGGCCCCGCAACGCTGTTGACTGTCGACACGGACCAGGGAGTGTTCGACGTTCGATTGTCAGACTTAGCGGTTGGGCAGACGAAGGCATACCTCGGAGGGCGGGCCAGCGCTCAACGCACGGTACTTCCACGTTTGCTCGGACGTGCCTCGCGAGGGGCCCGCGGTGTCCGTCGAACGGACCACGACTACCCGTCGGTTCTCTTTGGCCCAGATGGCTCAGCATGGGCCAGTTGGCAGGCATATACGGGCGAAGGCGACGAAGTTCATGTCCAGCGCGGTGCCGGCCGCCACGAAGTGATCCGGCGTGCCGCGGATGTGTACCGCACAGAAATGGCGATCGACGGGGACGGTCGGGTCTGGGTAGTTTGGAGCGAGCGGCTGAACGACAACTGGGACCTGTTCGGGCGGGCCTTCGACGGCGAGGGCTGGTCGCCGCCGAAACGATTGACCGACGCACCCCAGCCCGATACCCAGCATCGGCTCGCATCCGGTCCGGACGGTTCGATGCACGTGGTTTGGCAGGGCTACCGCCGAGGGACTGCGAGCGTCTTTCACCGCTCATACTCGCCCGAAGCCGGGTGGTCTGGGGAAACTCGAGTCTCCGGAGCAGGCGGAAATTGCTGGGAGCCCGCCGTGGTCGCCACCCAATTCGGGGTCTTCGTCGCGTGGGACCAGTACGGTGAGAACGGGTACGACATCAGGCTCCGTCATCGAATTCGCGAGACTTGGACCGAGGAGATTCCGGTCGCAGCGACGTCCCGCTTCGAGGCTCATGTTGCGATGACGGCGGACCCAGCTGGCCACGTCTGGCTGGCATGGGATGAGGCGGGTGCAAATTGGGGGAAGGACTTCGGCTATCCGCGCGATATCACTCTGCCTGGAGAGGGCCTGTATCAACAACGTCGGATTCGCATGGCGGTGTGGGACGGCGAGAGGCTCTTCGAACCGGAAACGCAGCTGACAGATTCTCTTCCCGCGGATCAACACAATTTCTACGAGCTGCCCGAGCTTGCCGCGGAACGGACCGGGCGAGTCTGGGCATTCTTCCGCCATCGCACGAACTACGAGGTGAATGATCCGGCACGAGTTCCGTCGCATTACGCGCTCTGGGAGATCTACGCTTCCTACTACGAGGGCGGCACTTGGTCGCCGATGATGCTGATTCCCTACAGTTCGGGGAACAACGACCAGCGCATGAGAGCCACTGTCGATCCCAATGGATCCGTCGTTGCTGCATGGCCCACAGACCGTCGAAACTTCCGAGACTTTGACACCCTGCAGCCGGATGTCTTTACCGCACGTCTGCCCTCTCGCACCACAACCGCTCCCCAGCCGGAGCTAAGGCCGTACGTTCCGGTACCTCTTGAAGCGCCAGTCGTGCACCGGGATGAGCCTGGCGACCTAGCCCGCATTCGTGCCTACGAGTACTTCGTCAATGGCAATCGCTTCCGGATCTTCCGGGGCGACATGCACCGCCACACCGAATTCTCGTGGGATGGCCAGAACGACGGTTCATTGCAGGACGCTTATCGCTACGCTATCGACGCCGCGGGTTTCGACTACGTGGCCATCACTGAGCACATTTGGGGTGCCCGGCACGAGTACGACTGGTGGCGGACGCAGAAGGCAGCCGATCTGTACCGGGTGGGGAAGACCTTTGTTCCTCTGTTCGGTTACGAGCGGTCGGTCAGCTATCCCAACGGGCACCGCAACATTATTTTCCCTTACCGCGGAGTAAGGGAATTCGACATCCAGGGCCACGAGATCCGTCCATATGGCGACCACCTCCACGGTGCCGAGAGGCTCTACGCCTATTTGCGACGCTACAGCGGAATCGCGATGTCCCATACAAGCGCGACCAACATGGGAACGGATTGGCGCGATTGGGACCCTGAGGTCGAGCCTCTCGTCGAGATCTACCAAAGCGACCGAAACAGCTACGAGACCGTAGGGGGCTGGCGGAGCGCTGACCCGGACGACGTGAGGACCCAGCACGGGGGATACCAGCCTGACGGGATGGTTTCCAGGGCCTGGGAGTCGGGCATCCGAGTGGGTGTTCAAGCGAGTTCGGATCACATGGCCACACACAGTTCCTACGCAATGATCCTCGCGCGGGAAAACACACGCACCAGTCTGCTTGAAGGGATCCGTGCGCGGCGAGCCTACGGGGCAACCGACAATATCGTCCTCGACTTTCGCCTCGTGGGTGCAGACAGCGAGCACTTGATGGGCGAGGAAGTTCGACTTGGCGGCAATCCGCGGTTCCGAATCCACGCCGAGGGAACCGCCCTCATCGGGGACCTAGAATTGGTCCGGAACAACGAGGTCATCCTTTCAACGAATCCGGAGTCTGAAACTGCCGACGTGGAATTCCGGGACAACGACCGCCCCGCGGGACAAGCGTCGTTTTACTACGTTCGGATCCGCCAGTCGGATCAGGACGAGCAAATCGCCTGGAGCTCTCCGATCTGGGTCGAATGAGTGGTCGAAGCGCATTAGGCCGGACTCGAGAGATGTGATCCTACCCACGATCTCGGCCGGTCGCCTTCGGGCAAGGAGCAGCGCGCTCTCTCCACGAGACGGTGCTTTCAGATTGAGCCCCAAACGACATGTCTTCGGAAACTACTTTGGATTGTCCAAATCAAGCCTTCAAGAAAGATGAGATAAAACGATGTGTTCTTTGTGAAATCACTCATCCAAATAGACTTGATTTACGACTATTCGGGTAACTATATAGAATATGAACGCAAAATATGCAGGAACTACAGACAAAAATAATCCTATATTCCCAGATTTTATCCACCAATATATTGATCCCGCCAGGACCGCTGTCAGCGATGCATGAAGCATCCAGATTGTCCGCATCGGAACGTGCCTAGCATGACTTCCAGATGTCAGCCAGCCTAGACTGTACCTTCGGTCCAGCAAGTACACGAAGCCGAACACCACCGGAAAGGCCAACATCCACCAATCCCCCAAAAGTGCTGCGACGAGGCATCCGAGGCAGTAGGCGGCGAGAGGGGTCTGGCTTGCAATTCGCAGAGCCCGGCTGCCGGCCGGGATTCGATCTCCTCGCATCGGGGTTACGGCGGCTCTTGGCGACGTTTCACGACCCGATCAGGTCGTGGAGCACATGGCCGTGGACGTCTGTCAGCGAAATATCCCGGCCTCCGAAGCGATAGGTGAGCCGTTCGTGGTCGAGCCCCACTAAGTGCAGGATCGTGGCATGGAGGTCGTGAACGGTCGTCACGTTTTCCACGGCGTGGACGCCGAGCTCGTCGGTGTTGCCGTAGACGAGACCCTTGCGAACGCCTCCCCCGGCCATCCAGATCGTGAACCCCGTTTCGTGGTGATCGCGTCCGTCCCCGTTGCCCGTGTCCGGGGTTCGCCCGAATTCCGTGGCCCAGACCACCAGCGTTTCGTCAAGCATGCCGCGAGCTTTCAGGTCCTTGAGCAACTGGGACACCGGCCGGTCCGTGATTCGTGCATTGCCTTCGTGCCCCTTCTTCAATTCGGTGTGCTGGTCCCACGTTCCGTTGTTTCCCCCATAGACTTCCGCACACGTGATCTCGACGAACCGAACACCCGCTTCGATCAGGCGACGCGCTCTAAGGCACTGCGTCGCGTATCGCCGGGCCTCTTCCTCGTCGGCCTCAAGACCGTAGTCTCGCTTCGTCGCTGCACTCTCCTTGCTCAGGTCGAGAACATCGGGTAGCAGCGACTGCATCCGATAGGCGAGTTCGTAGTTCCTGATTGCCGACTCGATCGCGTCGTCGCCCCCTTGCGATCTAGCCAGCAGCCGATCCTGCTCGATCACCGCTTCCAGCTTCGCCCGCTGAACAGCGTCTTTGTCGGCGGGGGCCAGATTGTGGATCGGCACGCCGTGCGCGGCGACTGACGTGGCTTGGTGGCTTGCCGGAAGGAAGCCGCTCGAGAAATTCTCGACTCCGCCCGGGGGCACGGCTCCGCCGTCCAGCAGCACGTATCCCGGAAGGTCACGGTTCTCCGTTCCGAGGCCGTACGTGATCCACGACCCCAGGCTCGGGTACCCGCCTACGTTGCGGCCGGTGTGCAGCTTGATGTTGCTGCGAGGGTGCAGAGGGAAGTCCGACTTCATTGACCGGACGATCGAGAGATCGTCAACGCAGGTCGCGACGTGGGGGAAAAGCTCACTGACCATCGCCCCGCTCTGGCCGTGCCGCTTGAACTTCCAAGGGCTGCCTAGCCACTTGCGATTCGGACCGGCAGTGTAGTTGTCGAGCGTCGCCTTCGTCCCGTCGAGTTCCGCCAGCTTCGGCTTGGGATCGAAGGTGTCCATGTGCGAGACGCCGCCCGACATGAAGAGGAACACCACGTTCTTGGCCGTGGGCGCATGGTGCGGTCCGGGTGTTCCGGCTAGTCCCGCGTAGGCCCGATCAGCCATGAGCGCGGAGAGGGCCGTCATGCCGAAGCCGGTGGAGGCCGATCTCAGCCATTCTCGCCTCGAGACGGTCTGCGGCCCCGGGCGAAGTCCGCTGGAACCAGGACTGACCTGCTGCGATCGCGAATTCGTCTGTGCGCCTCTCATATCGCCCCGCTATTGAATGTAGATGAATTCCTTCAAGTTGAACAACGTGTGGGCCACGTCCCGCCACACTTGCACGCTCTGCATGAGATTCGATTGCGGCTCCGCGTGCAATTGGGCGAAATGGTCGACAAGCGACTCCATCCGCTTCAGTTCGGCCTTGGTCGGCAGACGCCCCAAGGCGGCCCGGTACATCGTCCGGAGCCGTGCTTCGACAGACTCGCTCGTCTCGTCGATCAGGTCACCTGCCCAGAAGCGTGCCTCACTGATGACGAACCGGTCGTTCATCATCGTGAGGGCCTGACGAGGCACGTTGGTGACGTCCCTACGCCCCCTCGCCATCGCCGGGGGAGGGAAGTCGAGGGCTTCCAGGAACGCTGCTCCCTCGTGACGGGTCACCTTCAGATAGATGCTGCGACGCCCGTCTCCGTCGAGGGGGCCGGACAGAAGTTTCCTGTAGGCCTTGGGCTTCGCTCGGTACGGGTGGATGCTAGGTCCGTACATGGTCCGGTCAAGCTTGCCCGACACGGCGAGGATGGCGTCCCGGATCGACTCTGCTTCAAGCCGGCGAGCGGGATATCGGTGGAAGAGTTCGTTGCTCGGATCCGTTTCGCTTGTTCGCGGCCGGGAATGGCTCGCTTGCTGAAAGGCGCGCGACAACACAATCTGGCGAATAGCCTTCTTGATCGACCAGCCGTTGTCGACGAACCGGGTCGCGAGGTAGTCGAGTAGGTCCGGATGCGTCGGGCGCTCCCCGAACCGTCCGAGATTGTCAACAGTGGCGACCAGCCCGCGACCGAAAAGGTAGTGCCAGATTCGATTGACCATCACCCGTGTTGTAAGCGGGTTGCGGGGATTCGCGATCACCTCCGCCATCTCGAACCGGCCGCTCCCTTGGGGCCGGACCGGGCTGGTGTGCTCGTCCAGCAGAGACAGGAACCCTCTTGGAACAAGCTCCCCAAGGTCACTGGCGCTCCCCGATTCGAAGATTGGGGTGTCGTGGCCTTCCTCCATGTCGGACATTCCTTGGATCACCCGCGGCATGCTTAGCTGTCTCTCGAGAGCCCTGTAGAGGTCGACAGACTCGCGTAGCCGCGGTGTGAGGTATTTGGAGTTGGCGAGGAATCCCTTGTCGAGCAGCCATTGAAGCCAGCGTGCTTGGTCATCCGTCGCGGTACCGTTTCGCCAGGACTCCACTGCTTCGCGCGCAATGCCCGCATATCGGCCGGCCAGGTCTTCTAGGTCGGCCGGTGGACCGGGATCGAAGAGCAGCCGCAGATGCGATAGTTCGTCCTTCGGCAGCTCGTCGCAGTCGTGAAGCACGGCCCGAGTCACGCCGAAGAAAGAACGTGGATCTGCTATCTGCTCGTCGCTAATCGTCATCATTCGAGCGGGACGGTCGGGGAGACGAGGGTTGTCATGCTTCGTCACGAGCTCGGCATAGAGCCGGTATTCGTCATGCTCGTCTCGCAGTGGAATCTTGATCCAGTCGAGCCGCTCTTGCTCGAGGACTGCGTAGCGCTCGCTGAGCATGCAGTTGTCCAGAACCGTTCGCCAGGATGCTAGGTTGCCCGCGACCACCCGCACGCTGAGATATTTCCGGTCCCTGGGCAGGTATGGCGACCGAATCGCCCCGTTGAGCTTCTCGGACACCAAGTGCGTGTAGAGGCCAGCGGGAAGGATTCCGGTGAGGACTTCGGATCCGCTCGGAGCGATGGAAAACCCTCCGCTAGACGCCTCCAGAGATTCGAATGCCCGGCCCTCTGCGTGCCAGCCGGGCATAAAGCCATCTCCGAAGTTGGCGATTGTGTCGAAATTGTCGCTGTTGAAATCGACGTGCCATTGACGCTGGCGACCGTACCGCTCGGCGAGGCGATTCCACGATTCACCCAGCGATTGAGGATTTGATCCCACCCTTGCGCGGGCAACCTCCGCCCAGGCGATGAGCGGATTCTCCAGGTTCACTTCCGAGCTATCCATGAGCCCGCGGACACGTTCGCTACGCTCCGGATCCCGCACGGTGCCGGCCTCGCCGGGTTGCGAGACATCGTGCGACTCGGCAAGGGATGCGAGCAGATGGCGCGCCAGATCATCCGCCTCGGTCAGCCAGAAGCCAGCGAGCTCGCTCCGGATGGCCTTCTTGAGGCCAAGCATCGTGTCTTTCAGGTCCGCGTTGGCCTTGTGAGTATCGATGGTCCTCGTGACTAGTCGCGAGCTGTCCAGCACTCCGTACAGGCCGTAATAGTCAGCCGTCGGGATCGGATCCAGCTTGTGGTCGTGGCAGCGGGCGCACGAGATCGTCAACCCTTGGAACGCCTTGCCGAGCGTGTCGATCTGGTCATCCACGACGTCTGTTCGCACTTCACGGAACATCGTGCAGTCGTCATGTCCCTGTTCACCCAGCCGGTAGAAAAACGTTCCGATCAGGGACTCATTGACTCCGACCTTCTCATCAAGGCGGGGCTCTGCTAGCAGGTCCCCGGCCAGGTGCTCGCGAATCAACTGGTCGTAGGGAACGTCCGCGTTCAGTGCCCGGATCAAGTAGTCGCGGTAAAGCCACGCCCCGTTGTTCTCGTAGTTCCAGTCGTCGCCAAGTGTTTCTCCGAACCGTACGACATCCATCCAATGGCGGGCCCAATGCTCGCCGAAATGCGGCGACTTGAGGAGGCGATCCACCGCCTTCTCGTAGGCTTCCGGGGATGGATCGCTGTTGAACTCCGCGACTTCGCTCGGGCTCGGAGGCAGGCCTGTCAAGACGAAGCTAAGGCGCCGGATCAGCGCAGCCCGGTTGGCGGGCCCGTTGGGCTTCAGCGACGATTGATCCAACCGAGCCAGGATGAAGCGGTCGACAGGATGGTCTCCCCAGTCCTTCCAGGTGACCTCAGGCAAAGGGGGATCGGACACCGGCTGAAACGCCCAGTGCTCGCGCCGCATGGCGTCGTAGTGCTGTGAGACTTCTGACGCTGCTCCTTTGGGACGCTCCGGTGTCCAGGGCAGGCCCCGGCGGACCCACTCTTCCAGCGACGCTACGTTGGTATCGGAGAGCCTCCCGCCGAGAGGCATCCGAAGGGATTCATGACGAACCGACTGGATCAGGAGGCTGTCGTCGGGATGGCCCGCAGACACCGCAGGTCCGCGGTTCCCACCCTTGAGCACTGATTCTCGCGAATCCAGCCTGAGGCCCGACATGGCATTGGCCTCGCTGTGACAAGAAGAGCACTGGGTCGCCAGTATCGGCCGCACTTCCCGCTCAAAGAACTCCAGATCGAGATCGGACCACTCCGCCGTTGCGACTGCTGCCGACCAGGAAATCGCAACGATCAGGCAGACGAGCCTAGGTAGGTTCGATGGCGACGATATTGGCCGACGCAAGACTGGCATTTGGAAGGTCGATGGAAAACGCTGGCCGCCGTTCCTACAGTACCGAAGCTATTTCCCGCGAACAAGCCCGATGGCGGCCCTAACCGGCTCAACAGGCCGGATTGTCCGCTCTTCTTTCAAGTTCGAATGTCCGAGCCTTCTTGCCATAAGCCCTGGTGGCAACGGCGTCTGCGGAAGACATTGGCTCGGACTCCGTTCGGAAACCTGGGCAATGCTCGCCGCTGCTAGCAGGCTCCCTCGAGAGCCCTGGATTTCAGGCCCCCGCGCCCGAATCGCCTGAGGGGTCTGTCAGCCAGTCTCTGCAATTGTGTCTTGCACCGGCAAGGGCAAAGGCTGCCTCAGCTTGGGCAGAAAGCCAACAACGGCTGCCACCAGCAGCAAGCCTGCGACGCTGGCGACGAGCGCCGGTAGCGCCGTTTGAATCGTCGTGGGAAGTGCGGCGCGGGGCGGTTCCGAACCCCAGAAAATGCTCAAAATCAGTGTCACAGCCAGGCCTGCCAGGATCGCTGCACGAGCCACTCGAGCAGTGGTCGCGTACCACACGCGCGCACCGATTCGTAGCTGCCGGCAAACGCGCAGGCCATACCAAAGAAACGCCGCGAACAGGACCGCGGCGGATGCGAGGAATATCTGCGCCCAGGTGTCCGGGCGTTCGGCCCGGCTTGTCCCGAGCGGTTCAGGTAGCGGCGAGCCGTCCCGGCTCCGGAGGATTGCTCGGGCGATGTCGCCCGCGCGGCTGGTCCCAATGTTGATCAGCACCGATACGCCCACGCCCCGAGCCGGCGCCAGAACGACGGCGGTGTCGGCTCCCCAAAGGCTCCCGGTGTGCTCGAGGGTCAGCTCATCGGCCAGCCACCCGGTCTCGCTGCTCACGGTCCAGCCGAGATCATATTCAGGGCCCAGCATTTCCCACCACGCACTACCGAGGTCCGGGCTTCCGGCGTGGGCGGTCATGGGATCCAGCATCGTCGCCATATACGCGCCCATGTCCGTCGCACTCGCCTTGATTCGCGAACTGCCGTACCACCCGAGAAAGCGTGAGGGGCTGACGAGGACACGTCCCCATTGCCATTCATGAGGCGATGCGACGCCCCATGAGCGTGCCTGCTCTTCGACCACCGTCGTCCGGTGAAGGCCCAGAGGCTGGAAGACCGCTTCCCTCATGTAGCCCGCAAACGGGGCGCCCGAAGTGCGTTGCACGATCGCAGCCAGCAGCACGTAGTTGCTATTCGCGTACGAAAAGACTGAGCCGGGAGGGCTCTCAAGCTCTGCGCTCGCGAGCTTCAGGGGTGCACCCTCTAGGTCGAGGCTCCCGGCCTGTCCACAGCAAGGCACCAGGAAATCGTGACGGCGGCGCAGGCCGCTCCGATGCCGGAGCAGGTCGCTGATAGAAACGTCCTGCCAATGACCGTTGCTGAGCTCGGGGAGGTACGCGACCACTGCCGTATCACGATTGATTGACCCTTCGCGCTCCAGCCTCAGGATCGCGAGGGCCGTGAAAGCCTTGCTGACGGATGCGAGCTCGACCGGGGTCTCGACTCGCATCCCTTGTCGAGTCTGCGCGTTACGCACGCCATACGCGTTCGTGCTTGTGACCTGGCCGCCTTCGACAATTACTAGGGAGAGACCGGGGATGCTATTCAACTCCATCTCGGCCTCGATGTACCGATCGATTTCCTCATCGGACGCATGCACAGACGCGAAGCCCGCGAACGTGAAGACGATAAGGATTGCAACGAGCACGTACAGGATTCTACGTTTGTCCTTGAATCGCGGCAAGTTCGGTCCGGGTGTAACTGTCCCGATTGGAAACCCCGAGATCGACCAAGCCGTGTGGTGCAAATGGCCGGACACCGAAGAAACGGCAGCCCAAGGCCCTTGACGGTTCAGGCAACGCGCAATTGCATCGGTAAGCTTCCCGGCGTGCAGGAAACCAGCGGCCTTGACCCGTACACCCGTGATCAATGACCTATGGGACCTGGTCTGATGTGGTTGCCGGCCCGGGCGGCGTTCCATTGCTCTTCCGTGTCCAAGGCAGCACCCGGGTCCCCCTGAGCCTGCATCCACCGACCTAGCTCGGTTCCCAACCTGTCCCTTACATCTGCGAGTTCGAGATTTCCGATCAGGTTCGTCATTTGGAACGGATCGGTCGCAACCTCGTAGAGCTGTTCCGCCGGCCGTCGCATGAAGCGATTTATCAGCTCCACGGCTCTGCGATTGATTGGCACGCCACGATTCGGCCCCGTTTGCGCGAGCCAGGATTCCCAGAACCAATTGGCACGAAACCCTCCCATCATGTGTTTTTCGAAGTAGAGCCGCTCTGGCATCAGGTTCCTGATGTAGTGCCACCGCTGGTCGACAATCGCCCGGATCGGATACGGGGCGCCCTCCGGGACGTTGTTGTGCATCAGGTACACGTAGTCTCGGTGGCGGGACGTCTGTCCGAGCAGAACTGGAAGGAAGCTCGAACCATCGAAGCTTTCGTTGGTTCGGGCTCCGGCGGCGGAGAGCAGCGTCGGCAGTACGTCCGCATACTGCACCAGCGCGTCGGTTCGTTTCCGAGGAGCGATTCTCCCCGGCCAGCGCACTACCAACGCCGTGTGGACTCCGGTGTTCCAATTCGTCCACTTGTTGCCCGGAAACGCTGATCCCTGCTCCGAGGTAAGGATCACGACCGTGTCGTTGGCCTGGCCGCTCCGTTCTAGTGCTTCAAGCACCTCCCCGACTTCCCAGTCCCACACCACGATTTCCGCGAGGTACGTCACGAATTGTTCACGAGTTCTTGGCGTATCCGCGACATTGTCAGGCAGCACGATCCTTTGGGCATCGATCCGATCGGGACGGCCGACGGACCAAGCGGCGTGGGCTTCGTGGAAGGCCGTGACGAGGAAGAACGGCTGATCGGGGTCGCGTTCCATGAATTCCCGGATCTTGCCCGTATCGAATTCAGGCTTGGGAACGGCTCCTCTCGGATTCGGCACGCCTGTAACCTCTTCGAACGGGAACGAATCGGCTGGGCTCACATGCTTCTTCCCGGACAGCCCTACCCTGTAGCCCAGATCGCCCAGGTAGTGAACGACTGAACGAGTTCCGCGACGCGCGGCCGAGTGATTCCAGCTAGAGCCATTTCGAAACGGATATAAGCCGGTGTAGAGCTCCGTGCGGCAGGGGTTGCACATGGCCATCGATAGATAGGCCCTGTCAAATGTCAGCCCCTGGCTCGCGAGCCGGTCGATATTCGGCGTCCGGATATTCGGCCCGCCGTACAGCGGCAGATCGTTGTAGGTGATGTCGTCAGCAATGATCAGGAGGAAATTCGGTGGCCGGTCTTGCCCGTTTGCTGCCGAGACGACTGCCAGCGTAAGTGCTGCTAGTACGCACCTGAATCGCATTCTCCCAAGATCGTAGCGAGTGCCGAATGGTGTGCCGCCTTATGACAGCGCCTGCCTTGAGCGGGTGTCTACTCGATCACCAAGGCCGTGCGAATGGATGGAGCCGGAGCCGCTCGCATGAGATCGAACTGTTCCGTCACTCTGGCGGCGAGCTTGGCCTACCCATCCCAATCACGACTGACGTCGAGGGCCAGGTATCGGTGCGGCACAGAGCCCGACATTGCCCTTTCTCAATCCTCTGCGAGGCTGGTTCCCAGAATCGGCGTCAGTTCTCTCGGCGGCGCGATGAGTCGCTTCCTCGCCTAAGACGGTTCTTCCCGCTGGAGCGAGGTCACTGGGCGCACCCGCGCCTACCGGGCGGGGAACGCGGCCAAGCCACGTCCGTTGAGTAAGCTGTTTTGACCGTGCGATTGCTCCTGTCCCTTGCCCTGATCCTTGTCGGTTGCACGTCCGAAACGCGATCAACCGACCAACCGCCAAACTTCATCGTCATCATGGCCGATGACCTGGGCTACGGGGATCTTTCCACATACGGCGGCTGGATCGACGTGCCGAGTCTGAACCGAATGGCAGCCGAGGGGCTCAAGTTCACTGACTTTCATTCCAACGGTGCTGTCTGCAGCCCCACGCGCGCGGCATTGATGACCGGCCGCTACCAGCAACGAGCCGGAGTGCCGGTGGTGATTTTTGCCCCCGAGGACCGACCGACCCATATCGACGGCTTGCAACCCGTAGAGCAAACGCTTGCTGAAGTTTTGCGAGAGCGAGGCTACGCGACCGGCATCTTCGGGAAGTGGCACCTCGGCTACTACCCGCAGTACAACCCTGTGCGACACGGATTCGACGTCTTCAAGGGATACGTAAGCGGCAATGTCGACTTTTTCTCGCACGTCGACGGGGCGGGGAGGTTTGATTGGTGGCACGACGAGCAACCGTCCGAGGAGAGCGGCTACGTGACCACTCTGATCAACAAGCACGCCGTTCGATTCATTGAAGAAAACGCGGAAAAGCCCTTTTGCTTGTACGTGCCGCACGAAGCCCCCCACTATCCGTACCAAGGCCCAGACGACGACCCGGCCGGCTTCCGAGTTGTTGGCGGGTTCTCGGGCCGTCAGGACATTTCCGACGAAGACCTTAAGCAGCGTTACGAGCAAATGGTTGTCGAGATGGACCGGGGCGTAGGCGAGATTCTCGATTCGCTGGTCCGACTTGGCCTAGCGGATCGAACCCTCGTGCTGTTCTTTTCCGACAACGGCGCGACACCTGATGGAAGCAACGGGCCGCTTCGGGGCTACAAGGCATCGGTCTGGGAGGGAGGGCACCGTGTGCCTGCCATCGCCTGGCAGCCGGGATCGATCAAGGCCGGCAGCCAGACCGATCAACTCGCCGCGACGATGGACGTGTTGCCGACTCTGGCGGAGCTCTCAGCCGCATCCGTGCCGTCGAACCGACCTCTCGATGGCGTCAGCCTGGTCCCTGTACTTCACGGAAGGGGCGTTAGTAGGGGACCCATGTACTGGAGCTTCATGGACGGCTTGGCGATGCGCGAGGGCAATTGGAAACTCGTCCTCGGCGAAGATGGCGACGACACGCCCAGGCTGTTCGATCTGAGCACAGACTTGGGGGAGCGCAGTGACTTGGCGGGTCAGGAACCGGAGAGGGTCAAACGCATGGCCCAGCAAGCTGAACATTGGCTGCGGGAAGTCGAATCAAATGCCACTCCTCAGCCCTCCAGGACCTCTACCCGGTAGCCGGTGCGACTGGCAGATTGCAGTTGAGGACCGGTAGCCTCTTTGGGCGAGTTTCAGCACCGTCGCAGCCTCATACTGTAGCTTGTCTACCGGACGACATAGCCGCAACCAGCTTGCAGGTCTTGAGGTGGGACGTGTGATCACTCAGCGGGGATCGCCCGATCTATCGCGTCAGTCTCCTCCTCAGTCGCCGAGTAGAACTTCCCGTAGAGCGTGTCCAGTCCCAACGGAAGCTCCTCAATACCGCCCAAAGCGGCTATAAGAGTGTCCGAACCGATGGCCTTGAGTTCCGCGAAACCGAGTTTCCCGTCTGCATCCGTGTCAGCGAGTGCCAGTCGCAGGCCGAGTTGCATGGCTCGGACCCGCCGAGCCTTGCTGATCGAGACCCTTTCCACGATTTCCACCGTTGAAATGACACCATCGCGATCATAGTCCTCCCGCTCGAAGTGGCCCCGAGCGTGCCCGTCTAGCCCGTATTCGTCCACTGGGCGACCGGTCTTCGGCTGCGAAAGGCTATATTCGAGAGGAGTCACTGTCCCGTCGCCGTTCGCGTCCAGGCTCGTGCGCGATTCGAACGCCTCGACAACATCGGAAGTGATCGCTTCTTGCGCTTCCGCCACGGTCAGGGTTCGGTCTCGATTCGCATCCAGAGTAGTAAGAAACTCAATATCTGACGACTGAAGACCCCCTGGTCCACCGCCTCCGCCTCTTCTGTCACCGCCACGCCCTCTGCCACCTCGATTTCCTCTCCTCGCTTGCAATTCAGCCCACGCCTTCTGGAATTCGTCCAGCGTCACTTCACCGTCATTGAAGAATTCGTGGCGGCGCATGTAAGGGCCTGGCTCGTCGCCTCGCAGGATACCGTCTCCATCTGCATCGAGAGACTCGAACTGTTCGAACGGATCAACACCCCCGCCACGTCCGCGTCGCTCGGGCCGCGCTTGGCCGTAGCCGACCGAGCTAAGTGTCCGGAACAACCCGGTCATGTCGATCCTACCGTCGTCGTCCGAGTCGATGGCACGGAAGCCCTTCATGAACTCCGCGTTTATGGTTTGGACGACTTCATTCGCTTCTGTTCCTCCCGGACCGGCTGTACTGGCGCCAATCGCATCAGCTTGACTAAGGAATAGGAGCGTAGCTGACACCCAATGGCGAGTCACCGAAGCCGCGAAGTTGCCGGAAGGTTTCTGTGGGCGCGTTGAAGGCTGTAGATGCAACATTGTGTCAACTAGGCTATCAGAACCTCACGGATTGCGCATAGGCCGAACTGTTGCGGCTGGTTCGTTTGTTTGACCTTAAGGCATGGTGTAGGGAGGAGCACCCTTGCCAATCTGCGATCTGACGCCAAGGGTGATCAGGCCCGGAAGGCGAGTGGCGGCGGGAGGTTTTGGGGGTACGGCTCCGGACACGCCTGTGGGTTCCGAGGATTATGGCGGGTAAATTCCGGAACTTCTGGCTGGTTCTCTATTACTGGAGCAATTGGTGATCCGGGCGGCGTCACGCTTCGGTCTGGCGGTGAGGCGGGACCGCTCGGAGGGGTCGCAGTCGGAACAGCGGCTGGCTGACGGAAGGGCCGGTCGCGCACAGGCGCAGCGGCGGCGGCTCGGCTGAGGTGGGGCGGGGTCCATGCGAGCATGCCCGGCCGGGATCGCGTTCGAGCGGTCAGCGTTCATAGTCGATTCCCTCCAGCGTGACGATGCGGCCGCGCTCGAGGACGCGGTCGATAATGGCCTCGGGCAGATCGTAGTCGCGCAGGGTGGCGCCCTAGTCGCGGAGAGGCTTGCTGGTGGCTAACAAGATGCAGCGCCGCTGGACGCAGCGGGCATTGATGGCACGGTGGAGGACGCTGGCGGCGTTGGGACCGTAGCTGAAATTTCCCGCTTCGTCACCGACCGGGGCAGCCGACTGGACGTAGGCCTTGAGGGCGGACCGGAACGGCCCTCCTGACTGGCGCCGGTGGAGTGGCCGCAGCACTTTCAGGCTCTTCAGTTTCGGCGACTCCTCCAGCATCGCCGCGACGACGTCGCGGTAGCGCTCGAAGGTCGAGGGCCGGTCCGGGCCCATCCGTTGGGGATGCCCGGCGGGCGGCGGCATCACGGGCTCGGCCGCCACCTCGAGCCGGGCTGGCTCGCGCCCGATTTGGCGGATGGTGCGGACGGACACACCCGGCAACTCGGCGATCCGTTTCGGGGAAACACCCGCCACGAGCAGCAACTGGATATCGCGACGTTTCGCATCTGCATACATGGAATCCTCCGGTCCCGGAGCGTCCGAGGGAGGACTCTCTGGACCAGCAGACACGGGGGGCGTGCAGCTTGTCAGGACCAGACGGACCGGCCATGCGTTCCGGAACTCACGACGTCTTACGCCGGCTCCGGTAACGGAAATCCAAGCCATGTTGCCGATGGGTGCTATTTCCGCAGCCGCGTTCCCAAAAACGCTTTGATCCGGGGGCATTCAGTGGAATAATGACCGAGGTGCCCCAGATCCAAAACCTGGTCGAGCGATTGCGCAAAAGGCTGAAGGATCGTTCAGCCAACGAGGGTGTTCCTGTATCCGAGTTGGTGGAGAGGGAGATTTCACGAGCGCTTGACCGGCCGAGCCGGAAGCAGGTCCTGGCGGCCATCCGAGAAGAGCCGGAAACAGCCCGCGAGTCGGGCCTTTCAAGCCCGATTCACGAGCAGCGCGGGCGCCTTTAGTAGCCCTTGAGGCAGCAGCAATCAGGCCGACCGGATCCGCCGTCGTCCGATGGCGCGCGAGCCCTGCCGGCAACAGGGGCACAGCGATTCCCCGCATCGCCCTCGTTGTTCAGGCGACCGGCGAGCTTCCGTACTAACGATAGTCCGGTACTACGGAATTCGAATGTGCCCTCATGTCCGGTCCAGCCTGGGATGGCCGCTCGCAAAGCGAGGCAGTTGAGCTTCACGCTGAAGTAGCTCTTCGCCCAATCCTGGCGAAACGGCCTGCCGTCCTCTTCGCCCCTCAGTCCTCGGATGGCAGCGTCGTGACTCCAGGGATGCGCCGGGGCCTTCGCTTCTCAGTTGGGCTCACGGCTAGCTTAGGAACCTGGGATCCCGTTCTAGGCCCAACCGAATCCGCGCTCCGTGGCAGCGAGACATCCAGTCGGAGAGTCGTCTGGTACGCTGTGGACCCATTTGGCTCATGATCCGTCAATCCCGAAGGGAATTCATACGACAGACAGCGGCGGTTGCGTCTGCGGTGGCTGCTACGGGGTGCGCGTTTGAAGGCGACACCGTCGCCACCCCCCCGAACATCATCGTCATCGTCACTGACGACCAGCGCTGGGACATGCTCGGGGCGGCTGGCAACTCCATCATTCAGACCCCGAACATGGATCGGATGGCACGGGAAGGTGTTCATTTCGAGAACCACTTCGTCACGACGTCACTTTGCGCGCCTTCCAGGACGTCGATCTTCACGGGTCTGTACGCGAGCTGCCACGGAACGCACGGTTTCGCGACGGCGATGTCCGAAGAGCTTCATGACCGGAGCTACCCTGTTCGCCTCAGGCAGGCCGGCTACCGGACCGGTTTTGTCGGGAAGTACGGTGTCGGGCGCACGCTCCCGACGGACCGATTCGACTATTTCGAGGGGTTCTCCGGCCAGGGCCAGTATGTCCACGAAGTCGACGGGAAGCCCCGGCACCTCACCGGCATGATCGGCGACCAGGCACTGGGGTTTCTTGAAACCTGCAACGCCGAACAGCCCTTCTGCCTCTCTCTCAGCTTCAAGGCCCCTCACGTTCAGGACCGAGTTCCCCCGTTCTTCATCAACGATCCCGACTACGACGACCTCTATGAAGACGCCGAGATCCCACCGTTCAGAAAATCAGACCCGCGCTACTTTGACGAGCTACCGGCATTCCTCAAGGATGGCTACGAAGGACGGATCCGGCAGCAGCGCCGATTCCCGACCCCGGACACGTGGCAGGAAGCCATGAAGAGGTATTACCGGCTGATCACTGGAGTGGACGTGCAGATCGGTCGCGTGCTCGATTGGCTCGATGAATCCGGCCTAGGCGGGAACACGGTGATCATCTTCACTTCGGACAACGGGTTCTTCCTGGGGGAGCGGGGATGGGGAGGGAAATACTTCATTCACGAGGAATCGATCCGTGCACCGTTGATCGTACGGGATCCCCGAAGCCCCAGGAGAATGGGACGGCGGCGGTCCGAGATGACTCTCAATATTGATATCGCACCGACGATTCTCGAACTCGCAAACCTCGAAATCGATCCTTCAACCAATGGCCGCAGCGTCGTGCCATTGCTTGAAGGCGAGACGCCGCCGTGGCGCAAGGACTGGTTCTACGAATTCCTTTGGCAGCGGGAAGGGATTCCGATCCCGCGCACCGAGGGTGTCCGCACCGAGCGCTGGAAATACAACCTCTATCTTGACGGCCAGCCGGGCTACGAAGAGCTTTACGACCTCGAAGCGGATCCGGAAGAGGAACGGAATCTCGCTACCTCTCCTGCTCATGCGAGTCGACTGGAGGTCTTGCGGGGCCGACACCAAGCATGGAAGCACGCCCTGGCAGGCTGGCAAGGTGAGGCGGTGTGGACAGATCCTTCCTAGGAAACCCGAGTTCTAGTGGGCCGAAGAGGTGTTCCACGGTGACATCGGTCTGGTTGACTTGAAGGGGCTGGGCTTACGCATCCATACCACGAAGCCGCACCGCGGCGGCTGGTGTCGCTCAGACGAGCCGACGGATCGCAATGCCTCGCATCCCAACCGGCGTCGAATGTCTGGCGAGCGGGAATGACGCTTTCAGCAGTGTGGAGAAGGTTCGCTTGAGCGGCTGTCCGCGCAGACTCTTCCTTCGGCTGCGCGGTCTTCGGGCGACTAAAGCCCCATCTGGAATCCAGTACGGCGCAACATCAACCTCGCGCTCTCGCCTAAGGCTCCAACGTCTGCCTGAGTCGTCATATTCGGCGGTGCGCGCGACCATCCGGCCCACGGCAATCGGGCCAGCTTCATTCGGAACACGTCGCAAGACGCACTATGCGGCGCGCTTCCTGGCGGAGTTCCAGTACCGCTTCAATCTCCGCTACGACCTGGCGGCCATGCTCCCGAGGCTGCTGCAGGCGGCGGTGACGGCGCTGCCGCTGCCACGGCCGATCCTGCTCTCCAGCGCGGCCTAGCCGGAACGGGCCGCCCTGGACGGCGCGGCCCCCGCGTTGCCTGCGCAGCGGCAAATCGGGGAGGCCCCATGCCCGCAGTCAGACCACCACGCAAGGAGCTGCCACCAGCCATCCCAGCGTCTCCTGCCTACGGTCACTTCCACCGCCTGAGGGGCCCCGCCCGTCACCAAATAACCAAAGATCCCACCCCTTCCGGCTGTCTACTGGGATGAATCTAATAGGGAATCAGGTACTACTTTGGATTCCTTCGGATCCGGCGGGTAACCAAATGTCGTTTGCCTGGGACGACAAACCTATTGGAGTCCCACCAAGTGCCAGACTTCCGGGGTGTTGTCTTGCGCGATGGATTCATTAGAACGCTGCGTCCCCGGAAGCGGTGCCAGCCGTTCAAACAACCGGCACCACCTTCTTGATTGTCGCGAAGAAACCCTTAAAACAGGAATTTCAGCCCGAATTGGATAATTCGCGGTTCGTTCAGCTGATCGGTGATCACTCCAAACGCTGTCGAGCCGGAAGACAGGTTGGGAAACCCGAACTGCGTGCGGTCGAAGATGTTGAAGAACTCCGCGCGGAACTGAACGTTGTACCTCGACTCGGGCCCGAACAGCGTGTTCTTGAAGAAAGAGAAGTCTAGGTTGTGAACACCATGAGTCCGCACGTCCGGCAGAGTGCGCGCCACATTCCCGAACGTGAAGGCGGAAGGTTGGGTGAACTGAGATGTGTCCAACCATTCGTTGATACGCCCTTTCGCATTGCCGCTGCGTGCTGCACTGCTTCCTGTGCTGTTGACTCGGCAGCCTCCGCCGAACGAGCCTGTCAGGTTTGCCCGGCATCCCGGCCCTCCAAGGGGAAACCCGGACTGCGCGGTGTAGATTGCGTTGATCGCCCAGCCCGAGATGAGCTTGTCAGCAATGCCGGTAGCGTTGCCGCCCAATTTCCTTCCCCTTCCGATAGGTACGTCCAGCGTGGTGCTGAGCACGAAACGCTGAGCAATATCGTGGCCCGAAACCGATCGCTCCGCCCTCAGATTCTGTGGGTTCTGCACTCCGGGACTCGGTTGGAGCCACCCTGTGATGGTCTCGACGTCGCTGATCAGCTTGGCATTCGTGTAAGAAGCGAGAATACTCGCTCCATTGGAGAACCGCTTTTCCGCCTTGACTTGGGCGGAATGGTAGATGGAACTGCCGACGGGCGGATCCCAGCGGAGTACCGAAGTGTATTGCGGGAACGGCCGAAGCAGCTGACCTCTGGCAAGAGTCGGCTGTGTCAGGGGCCCCGGCGTGATGAGTTCTGACCCGAAGAACGGGTTCGCCACCTGTTCGTTCAGTTCCGGCCCCAGTGCCAGGAATTCGTTGGGGATTGAGTTGGCCTGGTAAAGGACCAGCGGCAGCGCTGTGCCTTTCGAGCCAGCGTAGGCTACGTCGATGAGCCACTCCCCGGGAAAGGTGTGCTGGAGATTGAAGTTCCAGTGCTGCGTGTACCCGTCGGACGCCTCGCCGTACTCGGCGAACGGGCCCAGGCCTGTGAACTGCTTCTGGAAGTCCCCTTGCCGGCCGGGTGGCACCAGCAGGCCGGTAGGGAATGGGTTGTCAATGGTCGAGCCGGGTGTCACGCCACCATCGAGCGAGCCGACCATCGGCGTCTGGATACTGCTCAGAGGATCGAGAGAAGGCTCGTACCTGCCAATATTCCCGGGCAGGAAGAAGATTCCGTACCCGGTTCGGATCACAGTCCTATCCGAAAGGCGATATGCCAAGCCCATGCGGGGTGCGAATTGCCCGTAAAACGTATCGCGCATGCCTCGGCTTGCACGCTCGGGGGAACTCACCAGGGCCAACCGGCCTTTCAAGTCCAGTCCGACATCGGAGCCCAGCGGGTGCGGTTCGGTCGGCTGGAAGACCGCAATTCGGTCGAACCGCTCGGTCCAAGGGCCCTCGATGTCGTACCGAATACCAAAATTGAACGTGAGCTTGTTTGTGGCCCTGTAGTCATCTTGAAAATACAGGCCGCGGTAGACCCGCTGGCTCGCGGCGAAGCCCGGCGTCCAGAGGGCCCCGTTGTTGGGCAGCCCCAGCATGAAGGAGGCCCAGCCGAACCCTCCGCTGGCCCCGGTAGACGGGGTATTGGCCGTGAGGATGTTGTTGAACGTGAAATCCCCGCTAGTGCTATTGCTTTGCGCGTAGTTCAACTGTATGATCCTTAGCTCGCCGCCAACCTTGAACGTGTGCTTGCCCGTGAACTTGCTAAGGCTCCCGACCACTTGATGGTTGGCCTCGCGCTGGTAGATCGTGCTCCCGCTGGAAGCGTCGATGCTGGTCATGTCCTGCATGCGCAGGACCGGATGGTGACGGAGCCGCTCGCTCACCTGGTCGTTGATCCCGCCCCAACCCCCGCCGTATCGCGTCAAGTCCGCTCCGAAGCTCAATGGCGAGCGATCAAAGAGGAACCGCATCAGCGAGTACCGCAGGTTCAACACGGTCGTGGGGTTGATCGTGTAGGTGGAATCCAGCAGCGCCTGCTTGGATCGCGAATCCTCGATGGGGCCGAAATCGACCGTCGTGACACCTGTTCCGAACGTGTCAATTCCAGGGCCTTGAACTTGGTACCACGTGTAGCGGCCGAACAGCTTGTGGTTGTCACTGAGGAGGTAGTCGAGGCGACCGTTGAACTGGTCCGAATCGTCCGCGACACTGGCATTGGTGAAGAAGTTGTTGATATTTGTTACCTGCTCTCCCGGCACGTTCGGCTGGCCGAACAGATCCTTCATGACCTGAGCGGTGGGACTCAGCCGACTGCTAGGCACCGTGTTGTTGACAAACGGGTCACGGATGTAGCTACCCCTCGCATTCTGATCCTCCCGCGACGTATTCGGATCGTAAATCGGAATGAGCGCTCCGCTCGCCACGAATGTCTGCGAGAAGTCACCCATGCGCTGCTCCGCGGTGGCCACCGTGTGAACCAGTGAGATTGCTCGGCGGATTCGCGCCGATTCCCAGCTGGTGAAGAAGAACACCTTGTCCTTGAGGATCGGACCTCCCACTGTGCCCCCGAACTGGTTCTGGGTGTATGGCGGCTTGTCAAGGCCCGCCTGCTTGGCGAAGTAGTTGTTCGTGTTGACCGCCTTGTTGCGCAGGAATTCGAACAGGCTACCGTGGTACTCGTTGGACCCCGACTTCGTCGTGATATTGATCATGCCGCCGGCAGTTCGGCCAAACTCCGCTCCGTAGTTGTTCGTCTGGACCTTGAATTCCTGCACCGCATCTTGCGTCGGCACGAAGCGCCAGCCGTTGAGCTGACCCCCTGTCAGCGGGGCTCCGTCCCAGAGGGCTTCGCTCTGGTTCGCCAGGGTGCCGCCGATTTGGTAGTTGCCCCATCCCGTGAAGTTGATGACCGCGGGATGACACGCGTCCGGGCTGTCGCAGCCTCCGGGAACCACGCCTGGAACCAGAGACATAAGCCCGAACGGGTTGCGTCCATTCAGGGGCAGATCAATGACCTTGCGCTCGTTGATCACTTCCCCCAGCGTGCTAGTTTCCGACTCGAGAAGCGGTGTCGCCCCGGTGACTTCGATGCTTTCCGTGACTTCTCCCAGTTCCATCGAGGCATCGATACGGACTACCTGCGACATTTCGAGACTGATTGGTTCCCTCACGGAACGCTTGAAGCCGGGAACTTCGACTTCAACGCGATAGTTCGCGGGGTGTAGCTGCAGGAATTGGTACAGACCGGTCGCGCTGGACTGAACCGTTTGGGATTCGTTTGTTCCCAGATGAGTCAATGTGACCGTAGCGGCCGGAATCATGGCTCCGGTATTGTCTGTGACACTACCTACGATGGAGCCATAGGTTGTCTGTCCTGAAATCTTGGACGGAGCCGATAAAACGCTCGCAACGAAGATCACCAGCACCAAGAAAAAGCCACCTTTCGAGTTCATGAGTACCTCCCACTAGCTGATGAGAAGTCAGCCGTCATTTCGCAACCCATTCTTGCCTTTCCCTATTTACAGCGAGAATAAGCCGTAGCCTTGACGCTACAAGTTCGGGTATGGCAATAATCTGCGCCGTTATGGTAGGGCCGATTCGCATATTGTCAAGCGCTAATGGTTGTCCGAAAGTGTTTTAATGTCTCTTTTTTGTGATGAGGAAGCCGCAATTGCCGACTTCGGGACCCTGCCATCGCTTTGGGGAGCCGTTCCCAGCTTCGATTCTGCAAGAACGTCACGGCACTGTAGATTGTTTGGCGCTTCGTCTGCAGGGAAGTCGCCTAGAGAGCCAAGCACCACAACCGGCCTCGCTTGTGCCGTGAATAACTTTCCCGGAGTGCCCTGGCTCTCGGTCGAATCCAGTCGTGATTCGAAACTGAGAACGAAAACAAACCCTTTGCTGAATGACTTATTTCGCCGAAATCACGGCGGTCCTTCGACAGCTGACTTGGCCCGCCTCTCGGCTTCCGCCGCTCTAAGGGATTCGATGGTCCTCTCCTGCTTTCTCCGCTGCAACTCTTGGAATTGCCCGCGGTGCTGATTAGCTTCAGCAGTGCGGCCCTGCCTTCGGTAGAGTTGGCTCAATTGATAGTGCGCTGACATCAGAGTTTGCTCGGGCGCGTTGGGAGCGATGGCATTCAGCAGGGACTTCTCGGCGGCATCGACATTGCCTCCGTCCAGCAGCGCCTTTCCAAGCTGGTAATGAGCTGGACGGATGCTCGGGTCGAATTCGACCGCAGCGCGCAGAAATGGCATGGCCTCGCGCGTGCGACCCTGTTTCAGGAGCACCGAACCGTAACGGTAGTTAACGCCGGCGTTTTCCGGGCTAATCGCCAACTCGCTCTTATAGGATTGTTCCGCTCTTGCGTATTCGGCGGCCTCGGAATGGATGTCTCCAATGGCCTCATGGACACCAGGCAGCCCAGGCTTGAGCTCCAGCACTCTCTGGTACTCATTGAGTGCCTCCTTCGTTTGTCCTGACATCACGAAGCTCTCGGCTCGAACCTGATGCACTCGTGCCGACTCGGGCGCTCCCTGGAACAGCAGATCGTGCAATTGGATCGACAGCTTGGCGTGTGCCTGCGCCAGATAGAAGATGACATCGATGTCTCTCGGATTGGCCTTGCGCGCCCTTGTCAGAGGCGGGATGGCGCTTTCGTATTCACCCAGTTTCAGATAGGCCAGACCAAGAGCGGAATTGACGTCCGGGTTTTCCGGGTCCATGGAGACGGCTTGCTCAAGAGTTTCCCTTGCATCGCGGAAGCGTCCGACGATGAGATAGTCCGTACCGAGGATGGCGTGGACCCCACGAAGGTTCTCCTTTAGTGCGAGAGCCCTGCTCAGTGAATGAATCGCGTCTTGGAACTTGCCTTGCTTGTGATGCACCCATCCGAGGTTCATGTGGGCCTCGGCCATGTCGGGTGCCATCCGGACGACCGTCTGGAAGTGGGTCGCGGCCCTCTCTAGCTGGTTATCATTCCGTGCCTTGAGGCCGAGCTGTATATGCCGCAGCAGTTCCGCGTTGCCGGCTTGCTGGGCTGCAGCAGGCAACCCGAGCAATGGCCATGTCAGGAAAAATGCAAGGATCCGAACATTTGGGGTCTTCACGATTCACTCGTCCCCATTCTCCGGCTCGCGGACCGTCAGTGTCGTGTTGCCTGGGATATTGCGCAGTATCTGTCGGGCCCCGCTCGGCCACCGAACCTCGACCGAAGCAGCTTGGGATTGGTCCCCGAGACCGAAGTGCAGTCTGGGATCGTTCGCAGAGAGGTAGCTCCCGGCCGTTGTCACGTAGCCCCATTGTGCAGGACCCGACTCCGGGATCACCTTGACCATAGTGCCAAGCCCATCGCGGTTGCTTACGGTCCCTGATGTTCGGATCTGGAGCCAGTGGTTCGAGGACTCGGAAGCATCACTGTAAATCACCTGCGGCACGTCGTCGAGCACCCCCACGACGATATCGATGTCACCGTCATTGTCGAGGTCGCCGAAAGCCGCCCCCCGCCCTACAACCGGCTGCGAGAAGACGGTTCCGCTCTGACTGGAGACGTCGACGAACGTGCCGTCACCTTGGTTTCTGGCGAGCAATGGCGCCTGGCGGTATGGCACGCTGGAATCGAACACCTCGATATTGTCAATCACGTGGCTTTGGGCCACGAACAGATCCTTCCAGCCGTCGTGGTCGTAGTCAAAGAAGCGCGCTCCCCAGCCGGACATGAATGCAGTGATGTTGCCAAGATTCGATGTCCGAGTGACGAAGGTGAAGGTGCCAGTCCCATCGTTCCGATACAAGGCATACAGCTCCTTGGCAAGGTCCGTGATGACGATGTCGGGGTGACCGTCGTTGTTGTAGTCGCTGAAATCGATGCCCATGCCTGAGTACGCCAGGCCGTCTTCGTTGTACGCCAATCCGATGTCCAGCGCCGCCTCGTAAAACGTCCCGTCGCCGTTATTTCGAAACAACTGCTGCGCAACGGAATCGTTCGCCACGCATACGTCGGCAAGCCCGTCGCCATCGTAGTCGTTGAAGGCCACTCCGAGGCCCTTGCCATAGAAGCCCGCAATGCGTGCTGGTCCAGAGACGTCCGTGAACGTGCCATCGCCGTTGTTCCTGAACAAGAGGTTCTCCATGGGTCGATAACTCGGCGGGCAATAGACTTCGCCGCACGAGACATGCTTCGTGAAGTCCCAATCCAAGTACTGGACCACGAACAGGTCGAGATGGCTGTCGTTGTCGAAGTCGAAGAACCCAGCACTCGCGCTCCACTCGCCAACCGCGACTCCCGCTTCCCCCGTCGTGTCGAGAAACGTCCCGTCTCCCTGATTTCGGTACAGCACGTTGTGCCCGAAGTTGGTGACATAGAGGTCGGCGAAACCGTCGTTGTCGTAGTCTGCCACTGCCGCACCCATGCCGTATCCATGCCCTGCCCCTGTCACATTGGCTGCGTGGGTGACGTCCTCGAACTTCCCGTCTCCGAGGTTCCTGTAGAGGCGGTTTTGGAGCGCCGGAGCGGAGCGGTCGATCCGCATGCCACCCGCCGGGTCTGCGCGGAACTTCCCTCCGTTCACGAAGAATAGGTCGAGGAGCCGGTCGTTGTCGAAATCAATGACGGCAACTCCGCCGCTCATCGCTTCCAGCATGTACTTGGCATCAGTGGGGTTGGCGTGGTGTCGAAAAGTGATACCTGTTTCGGAAAGCCGATCCTCAAACGCGACCGATGCCATGTCCGTCCCGGAAGTGGGCACACCTGCAATTGCACTCAATGCGAAGGCAACGGAAAGGGCAATTCTGTACCGACAAGACACTTCAACAAAAAGGCGCATCATCCATTCCAGTGGGTTGACGTCGATCGGATTCTAGCACTAGGAATGGCCGAATTCGGGGATGACCAGGGCCGAGCCTTCAAAGGTCGCCAGACGCCCCATTGATTCGGGGAATGATGCATCGCCATCCAAAGAGAGTTTCCGCCAAGGCTCTTGCAGCGGCTGGGATCGTGATCGCGTGCAAGTGATCAATCGTTCCCGCGCACGCAGGTGCCTGATTCACATCGCCCGACAGAGTCAAGGCAGCGCCGGACTGGTTTCCGAGCGCGACCGGCCTCATCGAGAGCATCCACACGACACAGGCAGGGCCCTCGGCTGCGGAACCCCGGTGCTTGTGTGCTGAGGGACACCGAACACTTGCTTCCCGGCGCCCCGAAACGATGGTTCGACTACCGATCTCCCAGCCCGATTCGGTCGACTTAGGGTTAGTGAAACCGTCGGAATTGAGCGGTCAGGTCCGTGGGTGTTGATTTTCACATTATTCCGACGAAATCGGGCCGTTTTTGCTCGAATTTAATCCAACACGATATTAGTGCGCCGCGGAAAGGCGCGTCTTCCTAGTGAGTGCGAATCTCACCCAACAATTGTCGCTTTCGGTTGGTAGCAGCCGGGGCGGGACATGGAGGTAACAACATGGACTGAAGCACCTCGGGGACAACGGGCTGCGATGAGCAGTTCAGCGACCATGCAGGCCGGAACATGCGTAAACACCGAGCAGGCCTCGAAAAGGGTAATGCGGGAGCCGACCCTCCTGATATTAGGGGAAGGCCGATGACAGGTCGGGAAGAAAAGCGACACGAGCAGTGACCTGCTCCCGCCGGGGTAGTGGTGCCGGCATGCATGGAAGAGGGAAGACGTAGCAACACGGGAAGCCCTGTCGGTGGTGTGCACGCACCAACCGGAACCCCGTGAGGGGCAGGCCGGGCCGGCAGGGTGGCGGACAGGCCCGTACGACCGCAGACGCCGGGTAATGCCGGTCGAGGGAAGGGGCCTGACTTCGAGAAGGGAACGGAAAGGAGACAAGGCATGGCCACTGGCGAGAGCCTAACAGGGTCACAGAGGGTTCGGAACCTCCAGACCGTTCTACATGCAAAAGCGAAGGAAGAACCTGAGCGTCGCTTTCACGCTCTGTACGACAAGGTGTGGCGGAAGGACTTTCTCACGGAAGCCTGGGCCATGGCACGCCGCAATGGCGGCCAGCCCGGTGTTGACCGGGAGAGCTTCCGGGACATCGAAGCACAGGGCGTGGAGCGGTGGCTTGGGGAACTGTCGCGGGCTCTGAAGGACGGTACCTATGCGCCGCAGGCGGTACGTCAGGTGCTGATCCCGAAGAAGCAGCCCGGGAAGTTCCGGCCGCTAGGAATACCGACAATCCGAGACCGGGTGGTGCAAACATCGGCCATGCTAGTGCTGGCGCCGATCTTTGAGGCCGACCTGCAACCGGAACAGTACGGCTACCGGCCGGAACGGAGTGCGCAGGTGCGGTTCGTCGCATCCACCGGCTCCTGAACAAGGGCCACAACGAGGTGGTAGATGGCGACCTTGCCAATTACTTCGGCGAGATTCCGCACGCTGAGATGGTCAAGAGCATGGCGCGTCGCATGAGTGACGGCAGGATGCTCGGGCTGACCAAGAGGTGGCTGGAAATGCCGGTCGAAGAGGACGATGGCAAGGGCGGCAAACGCCGCACGAACCGCGCGCGCAGGGAGCGGAAGGGGACCCCGCAAGGGTCGCCGGTTTCACCGCTGCTGAGCAACATCTACATGCGACGCTTCATCTTGGGTTGGAAGCAGCTGGGCTTTGCCCGGCACTTCGGCGCGGAGATTGTTTCGTATGCCGACGACTTCTGTGTACTCGGTAAAGCCCCGGCAGCTGACATGCTGCCCGCGGTCAGGAGGCTCATGGAAGGGCTGAAGCTGGCAATCAATGAGCAGAAGACCCGATGCCTGAGATGCCCGGAGGAACGGATGGAGTTCCTCGGCTACCAGTTCGGATGAAATTACCGCCCGAACAGCGGCGACGCCTATATTGGGAATCGACCGAGCAAGGCGAGCATCCAGAGCATTTGCCGCAAAATCAGCGAGCAAACCGAACGACGTCATGGGCTGAAAGGCGCGGAAAAGGTAGTCGGAGCGCTGAACCGGATGATGTCCGGTTGGGCGCAGTACTTCAACTTGGGCCAAGTCTCCCCAGCCTACGCGGCGATCGACGCGCACGCGACAAAGCGGCTTCGACAGTGGCTCGCGCGGAAGCACAAGGTAAGGGGCGGGAAGTACGTGCGCTTTCCGAACGAACGGCTGTGAGATCACTACGGTCTGATCCGCCTTGTGCCGACGACGGCGGGCCTTCCGTGGGCGAAAACATGATCTCGTCGGAAAGCCGGACGCCGGAAATCGGCACATCCGGTTTGATGAGCGGGGAGAAGAAACACGGCTATGCGAGAGACTGAGGCACCGGCAACTAGCGAAAGCTGCCGGCCAACAGCTACTCCCTCACGCTAAGGCAGGTGCGCTTCTCCTCGACTCTACCTTGTAAAACAGAATAATCCGAGTACGACCTTGACATCGGAATGCTCGTAAATGGATTTTCTACAAGGTATGTAGGAAGGTCACACAGATTCTATCCTTTCGGCAGTAGCAAACAGCGTGAGAATGTGCGACCTCCTGCCGCTGGATTAGATCGGGGATTTCACATCAATACAAAGTGAACGTCAACAGTGGCCGGCCCATTTATGCGAAGGGAAAACAGACTCTTGGTGGGTTTTCTAGCTGGAATTCTGTTAAGTGGCAATTATGGCGGTCTGACGCACAGGCCGTCCGGTGTCAATGGGATTTCGATCGGGTGCCCGATGTCGCCTAAGCAACGGAGCTTTCCGGAAAGCCCGTCGTCCAAGAAGCCGAAACGCATTGAGGCCGACGCTTATTCATTGGGTTGAGTCGAAATGCCGCAAGACTTTGCCCAATTTGCACAGGAATCGTCGCACGGCCACTTGACACTTGGAATTCTCTTGCTAAGAATGAATCATCCGATGGCAATCCTGTCGGGCGGGCTGGCTCCACATTCCGCAATGTGACAAGTAGTTCGATCGGCAGGCTTGGCCTGCCAAGGTGAAACCCGCCGGATTCTGTTTTCCTTTGCGGGTAGGTGAACCAACGTCAGCCGCCAAGAATTGCGATGTCCAAGACTCGGTTTGTTAAAAGCGGTCGTCGTCCCCGTGGCTGGATCATTTGGTTGGGGATTTCCACGTCAGCAGTCCTTCCGCTATTGGCGCAGTCTCCTCCATCGCAGCAAGGCCTTGAGCGGCGTGCGTTGGGGATTCTCGAATCGCGTTGCCAAGCCTGCCACAACGGCGGAATGAAGCTCGGAGATTTGGCGTTGGATTCGGACGCTGGCCTTCGGCAGGGCGGCGTCCACGGTCGTGTCGTAGTTCCGGGAGAACCTCAAGACAGCCGTCTGTACCGGCGCGTTGCGAGGCTCGAAGAACCGTTCATGCCGATGCAAGGAGAGCCTCTCGAGGATAGCGAAGTAGGTGTGATCAAGGACTGGATTGAGGCTGGAGCCAGGTGGCCAGCCCCTTCGGTCGATCCAGTCGTCGTCTCCAATACTGGACATTCAGCCGGGGCGACACCAGAGTCGACCGAGTCGTCGGAGGACCGGTTCTTTCGGGAGCGTATCCATCCGGCCTTGAGGCGCTGCCAGTCTTGTCACGATGACGCACTCAAGTACTATGGCCTGTCGCTTGAGACCCGGGAGAGCCTGTTGTACGGCGGATTGAGCGGGCCGGCGCTCGTTCCTGGGGAGCCCGAGGCAAGCCGCCTCTATCGAAAAGCCGCCCGCCTTGAACCTCACTTCATGCCCAGCGGTCCTGTGATGCTAAGCGACCAGGAAATCAAGGACCTGTACCTGTGGATCAAGCGAGGGGCGGTCTGGCCGGACCCGGACGCTGATCGCCGAGTGCGGGAAAGGGAGGCGCAGGTCGCGCAGCTGCGGCCCTTCGAAATCAAGGAATTCACTAGCGAGGATCGCGCTTGGTGGGCGTTTCAGCCTCCCGTTCGGCCTCCTGTCCCGGTCGTGAAAAACCAAGCCAGGGTGAGTAACGAGATTGACTCGTTCGTGCTGGCCGCACAGGAACTTGCAGGGATCGAGGCCGGACCGCTTGCAAGTCCGGAAACCCTCTTGCGTCGAGTGTATTTGGACCTGGTCGGCTTGCCCCCCACGCCGGAGGAACGGAGTCGCTTCCTGAGCGACTCCGCCCCCGGCGCTTACGATCGACTAGTGAAAAGGCTTCTAGCGTCCCGGCACTACGGCGAGCGGTGGGGCCGGTACTGGCTTGACGTCGCCCGTTACGCGGACAGCGACGGCTACGAGTACGACAAGCTGCGCCCCAATTCGTGGCGGTATCGCGACTACGTGATCCGTGCCTTTAACGACGACAAGCCGTTCGATCGTTTCATCCGCGAACAGCTGGCCGGCGACGAGCTTGACCGCGGCGACTACGATGCGATCACCGCCCTAGGCTTTCTACGCAACGGGCCGTTCATCGGCGACATGTTGTTCATGCAAAACGAAGACACCCGACAGGACGAGCTTGACGACATAGTGAGTACGACCGGCGGGGCGATGCTCGGTCTAACGGTCGGCTGCGCGCGCTGCCACAACCACAAATACGATCCGATCGCTCAACGGGACTACTACCGCATGGTCGCGATTTTCGCGCCCAGCATGCGCAAGGACATTCCGCTCGCCTCTCTTGAGAAAACGGACGAGTACTTTCGGGTAAACGGCCGGATCGACCGTCAGGTCGAGGCTCTGAAGTATCGCAAATTCCTGCTCCAGGACCCGGCGCGGGAGGATTTGCTGGACGCCAAGTACCGAGAGCTGCCGGAGCCGCTCGAATTGGCGGTTCGCACGCCTGCCGAGGAGCGCACGGAAACTCAAGCGCGCCAAGCCCGGGAAGTGCTCGCGACGATAACGGTCAGCGACGAGGAGATCCTCGAGATCTTGAGCGACAGCGAGCGAGAACGGCTTGAGGCACTGGAGGCTGAGATCCAGCAACTGGAGGAGTCGCGCCCTGTGCTCCCGCTCGCGCAGGCCGTCTCGGAGGGAGGCCCCGTCCCGCGCCCCACCTACTTCTTGCATCGCGGGAACGTTCGGAGCAAGGGGTCAGCCGTCGAGCCCGGCACCCTTTCGGTCCTGCATCCGTCCAGGCAGGACATTGAGTTCCCCGTCCAGGAGCCTCATGCGCGGTCAAGTGGCAGGCGCTTGGCGTTCGCCGAATGGATAGCGAGCTCCGACAACCCGTTGACCGCACGTGTCATGGTGAACCGAATATGGCAGCATCACTTCGGGCGCGGCATTGTAGGGACACCGAATAACTTCGGCACGATGGGAGAGGAGCCGACGCATCCCGCGCTCCTCGATTGGCTTGCCACCGAGTTCATTCGCAGTGGATGGAGCGTGAAGGCGATGCATCGGTTGATCCTGCTTTCGCAGACCTACCGGCAGGCTTCCGAATCCGAAGGCAGTGCCAACCGTCAAATCGACCCCGAAAACCGCCTGCTATGGCGAATGCCGGTCCGCAGGCTGGAGGGTGAGATCATTCGCGACGCAATCCTGGCAGTCAGCGGGGGTCTCAACCGCCAGGCCGGCGGGCCTCCAGTCTTCCCCGCGGTCGACAAGGGAGTCATCGAGGGATCGCCCCTGGGAGAGACTTACCAGCGCTGGCCTGTCACAGAGGACGAGCCCACCGTGTGGAAACGTAGCGTCTACGTAGCGCAGATGCGTACGATCACTCCGCCAATCCTGGATCTCTTCGATCCCCCGGACAAGCTGGCGTCGTGCGCCCGCCGTGCAAGCACGACCGTACCGACCCAGGCGCTTCAGCTGCTCAACAACACCTTCGTGGCCCGGCAGGCGGCCCTGTTCGCGGACCGGGTTCGCAATGAGGCGGGACCTGAAGTGGAATCTCAAGTTGAGAGAGCATTCCTGCTTGCTCTGGCGCGGCCCCCGAACAAGTCAGAGTTCGATGAAGCGATCCGCTTCCTGGCAACGCAGCAGGCGTACCATGCGGAACATAACAGAGTGTTGCGAGAGCTGGCTGTGGAGCCGTCGAAGATCCCCGTTCCCGAAATGGGAGCGTTGGTGGATCTTTGCCACGGGCTTTTTAACGTCAATGAGTTCATATACGTAAACTGAGGAAGTCGATGCAGGCTACCCACCCCATGAGGAATCCGAAAGGACAGCGTTCTCTTTCCAGACGCAAATGGCTCACGCGGTTCGGGGGAGGAATCGCTGGACTGGCCCTTTTTGACCTCCAGCTACGAGAAAAGCTGCAGGCGGCCCCACTGTCTTCCACAGATCCGCTTGCGCCGAAGCCTCCCCACTTCAACCCCAAGGCTAAGGCGGTGATTTCGCTGTTCATGAGCGGTGGGGTGAGCCAAGTGGATAGCTTTGACCCGAAACCGGAATTGACGCGCAGACACTTGGAGGCACCGCCAAAGAGTCTCAACATCGAGACCTTCTTCCCGAATCCGGGCACGCTGCTCAAGAGCCCTTTCGCGTTCAAGCAATACGGCCAGAGCGGACTCGATATCTCCGAGCTGTTCCCAGAGACTGGAGCATGCGCCGATCATCTGTCAGTAGTCCGATCACTACAAACCGTGAGCAACAATCATGCTCCGGCAACTCTGCAGATGATGACGGGAAACCTGCAGCCCGGTCGCCCGTGCCTAGGGAGCTGGAGTGTCTACGGGCTGGGCACGGAGAACAATAACCTTCCTGCGTTCGTGGTGCTGCTGGACAAGACCGGGGGGCCCATCGGGGGTCCGCAGAACTGGAGCGCCGGCTTCATCCCCGGTGTCTATCAAGGCACCCCGTTCAGCAACCAGGGCGACCCGCTCCTGGACCTGAGCTCACCGGACTTCGTTTCGAACGAGCATCAGCGCAAGCGCCTGGACTTCATTCAGTCACTCAACGAGATCCATTTCGAGGCCAACCCCGGGGAGTCGGAACTGGCGGCACGCATGGCATCCTACGAACTTGCGTTCCGGATGCAGGCCTCGGCGCCCGAAGCCGTCGACCTCTCGAGCGAAAGCGACGCGACAAAGAGACTCTACGGCGCAGACGATCCCGTGACAGGTCACTTTGGGAGGAACTGCCTGCTCGCACGTCGACTGGTCGAGCGAGGTGTCCGCTTCGTGCAGCTGTTCGGTGGTGCCAACGCGAACGACTCGTGGGACGCCCACAAGGGACTGGAGGAAAACCACCGGCGCCGAGCCAAAGCCGTCGACAAGCCCATTCGGGGATTGCTTGAGGACCTGAGTGCGCGCGGCCTGCTGGAGAGCACGCTGGTCGTGTTCCACACAGAGTTTGGTCGTTTGCCGATATCGCAATCCATCGATGGCAGGGACCACAGCCCGCACGGATTCTCTTGCTGGATGGCAGGCGGCGGAATCCGAGGCGGTCGGGTGATCGGTGCGACGGACGATTTCGGGTATAAGCCCGTCGAGGCCGCATACTCGGTGCATGACCTGCACGCGACCATTCTTCACCTGCTCGGCTTGGACCACACTCGGCTGACTTTCTTCCACAACGGCAGGGATTTTCGGCTGACCGATGTGGCGGGAGAAGTAGTCAAAGAGGCGATTGCCTAGTCGGTTTGGAACGCGGCCATCCGGGCATGGCCCCGCCGTAGCCCATCTATTGCACTGCCAGTGCAAATCCGTCGAGCCGCAAGGGCCCATCCAAGGGACCATGCCATCGAGGCACAGCGGTTCGAACTGTCAACAGCAGGGAAGGCAGCGTCGATTCTTTTCCGTGTTGGACCCAGTCCGTGAGGAACATTCGCGTCAATGATTTCGCGAATCGAGTTCCGACGGCAGGGACTGCTCGAGGCGCTCCCGTCCCCTCGCCGTAATGGCCTCCGCCCTCCGCTGGCGGCTCTCGCTGACCACGTACACCCCCACTTCGTCCCCGTTTGCGGTAGGGACACCGGTTTCCCGGTGCCCCCCGCGCGGATACGGACATGCCGGAAATCGGCCACGTCCGGTTCGATGAGCGGGGAGAGGAAACGGTGCGCCAAGCGAACTGGCGAGAGGGTAGGGAGTGAAAGTCTCCCGATGAGAAGAAGTAGCAAGTCACTCATCTCCGCGAGCCGTGCATCGCGTCCCGTGAGGGAAACGGTGAAGCGTCGGCAGCGGTGCGCGTGGGCGGGGCTAGTGAGCGCCGAAATATCTGACATTCGAGGTGCCGAGGCTGTCGTTTCGGTCGAAGGCAATACAGGTGGAGCCGCTATAGCGAGGGTCCGCCGGGCCTCGCGGCGTCAAGGAACCCAGGCACGTGCGTACGCCCTCAGCCGGGACTTGGGAGACCTTCACGACGCCCAGGCGGGCCGCCGTTCGGGCCGTAGTGGGAAGGCCGGAGGCCGAAGCCACTGATGCACGTTGCGAAGGAGTCAGATCGGGCAGTAGTAGCCATGAAACCGGCGAACAACGCGGCGAAAGTCGGGGCGGAGTCGGTGGAGCCAAGGGCCCGAGCAAACGGGAATCCGCCGGAAAGGACGCTGCCCCGGGCGCAGAACCGGATTAGTGTGGGCGAGTCAATCAAGCGGATACGGCAAGCAGCAAGGAAGGAACCAAAGGAAAGGCTGATAGCGCTCCTGCACCACGTAACCCCGCGGGCCTTGGAATGGGCGTACCTCAACCTCAAGCGCGAGGCGACCGCCGGGGTGGACGGAGTCACATGGGAGGAGTACGGGAACGGACTGGAAGAGCGACTGCTCGACCTGCATCGACGCGTACAGTCGGGAGCGTACCGGGCGCGGCCGTCAAAGCGGATGTACATACCCAAGCCAGACGGCAGCAAGCGGCCGCTCGGTATTGCCGCCCTAGAGGACAAGATTGTCCAGAAAGCGGTGGGATCGATCCTGCTAACGCCCGTGTACGAGACGGAATTCCTTGGTTTCAGCTATGGGTTCAGGCCGGGAAAGAGCGCGCACAACGCGCTTGATGCGCTGGCCTACGCCCTCGGAAAGCGCGAGATCAACTGGATTCTAGACGCGGACATCGCCAAATTCTTCGACACGCTGGAACAGGGTCAACTCCTGGAATTCCTAGAGCACAGGATCGGAGACAGGAGGGTTATCCAACTCATAGACAAGTGGTTGACAGCGGGAGTCATGGAAGATGGCCTAAGGTCGGATACAGGGCGGGGCACCCCGCAAGGGGCGAATGTATCGCCCGTCCTGGCCAACGTATATCTATGATGTTGGATCCAACATCACAGGTATCATGTTGGGAGTCCAGACATGTTGGCAGTTCGCTACAAGTGCCTTTAGACACTGAGCGTTATGAACGAAACTCCCAACATGACTGGTTAGGCGTTCCGCCCTACAGAGACCCCAGAAATGCCATAAGATCCGAATCCCGGTGCCAGCTCGGGCTGTTCGCAGCGGATGGTTCGGACAGGCTTTCGACGCATGTCTGCAGGGCGCGAGCCTTGGTCTCCAGATCGACTTCGGCGTAGCGATTCGTGGTCTCGAGAGAGACGTGGCCGAGCCAAGCCCGGATCGTGTTGATGTCGACCCCAGCTTGCAGCAGATGGACTGCGGTGCTGTGCCTCAAGGTATGGGGACTGACTCGCTTCTTCGCGAGTGAGGGCGTGCTGCGGGTCGCCATGCGGGCGACGCGTTTGACGAGTTCGTACACGCCGAAACGCGTCAGCTGCCGACGGCGCTGGCTGAGGAACACCGGCGCGTGGGGCGGGCCATCGAGACGAATTCCGAGGACCTGGCGCAGGATGTCCACCGTACGAGGCCACAAGGGGCAGAGACGGTGCTTGCCGCCCTTGCCGAGGAAGCGGGCGCAAGGCGAGCCGACAAGGGAAAGGTCGCCGACGGTCAGCCCGGTCGCCTCGCTGGCGCGGGCCCCCGTGTTGTACAGCAGAAGCAGAAGGCAATAGTCGCGTTGGCCATGGTCCGTGCAGCGGTTCGGGACGGCGAGCAAGCTCTCGACCTCCCGCTTGGAGAGATAGGGCATGACGGGGATCGGGGCTTTGCGGTCCGGAATCGCGCACACTTGAGCAGCATGATCCACCAGCTCGGGTTGCAGGCCTGCGATGAACCGGAACAGCGTCCGCAGGGACGCCAGTCGCCTGTTGCGTGTGGCGATGGAGTTCCCGCGACGGTCCTCAAGATGGCGCAGGAACGCGCGCACCTGGGTGGCGTCGACTTGCTCGACGGTGACCTGTGTCGGATCAGTTCCGCGGTCGGTCGCGATGTATTCGAAGAGCAGGCGCAGGCAGTCTCGGTAGCTCTTGCGAGTGTGCGGGCTGAGGTTTCGATCCGCCGTGACGTGCTCGAGCAGGAAGCGGCGGACGAACGGCCCGATCAGGTGCTTGGATGGCATGGGCGGTCTCCTTCGAGCCGGGGCTCGGCATAGCGCTGGAAGCGTCGCGAGGCCTCGGCGAGCAGTTCGGGTGTCATCGTCAGGTAGGCTTGGGTGCCGGCGATGCTGGAGTGGCCAAGGTAGGTGGACAGCACTGGCAGGAGGCGCTGCACGTCCTTGCCTTGGCGGTACCACGAGGTCAATCGCTCCAGTGCAAAGGTGTGGCGGTTATTCCGAGCTCGGAATAAGAGACACACCGCGGCCATGGAATTGCTGCAGAACGGCGTCGACCGCGCCGTGATCGCGCTCTGGCTTGGCCACGAATCGGTCGAGACGACCTACGTCTACCTGCACGCCGATCTCAAGCTGAAGGAAGCGGCCCTGGCCAAGACGACTCCAACGCAAGGGAAGTCGGCCCGGTACCGCCCTGATGACGAGGTCCTGGCCTTCCTGAACAGCCTGTGATTATTCCGAGTCCAATGCGCGCAAATGTACGAGCACCGCCCAAGTTCCACTGTCTACTCGGAATAATCCGGGACTCGGAATTATGGCGCAGCCCGTGCGGCCCGCGTCCCCGGGGCGGCACCTCCCCCTCGGGGTAGCGGCGTTGGACGATGCCGTGCAGCGCGACGGCGGTCAGAGGCCTGTGTGGCGCGCGCACGGTGAGAAAGACCCACCGGCTGCTCGCACGCGGCCGAGCCAACCGCAGGTAGCGGACGATCGCCTCGCCGACGAGAGGATGGAGCGCGAACTCTTCCCGGCGCCGGCTCTTGGACCGCTCGAAGACGATCCGGTCACGGCTCCAGTCGATGTCGTCGAGACACAGTCGCCCCACTTCGCCGGATCGCACGCCGTAGACGGACAGCAGCAGGAGAATCGCGCGGTCACGGATCGCTGCCGGTTCGTCGCTTCCGATCGCGTCGAGCATCCGACCGACGGTCTCCCATGGCGGACCGATGGGAAGTCCCTCCAATCTGTGCCGTCGCGGTCCCTGAATGGTCGCGCCCAAGCCAGGCCGGACCCATCCGCGCTGGGCGCAGTAATCCAGCCACTGGCGCAGGGAGCCGGCCGCTCCGGCGAGCGAACCCCGACTCCAACGCAAACTCATGGCCTCGAAGAAGCGGTCCAGGTCTTCGGCCGTAACCTCGCACAAGGCGACAGCCCGCTGATGCAGATGGTCAAGGAGGGCCTGCAGATGCCAGCGGGCCGTCCGGCAGGTAGCCTCGGACTGCCAGTAGAACTCGCGCTGGCGGGCGAGAAATGTGTCCAGCTTGTCCTCGTGCTCACCTCGATCACGGGGTGGGTCCGGCCGTAGTCGGCCCAGACTGTCAAGGAACTCGATAGCCGTGGCCCGGAAACGGGCAGGGCTTGGCGATCGGACCGGCTCGCCAGCCGCGGGACCTGAATCGTTAAGCGAGGGCAGCAACGCCCCGACTTCGTCCAGGCCAAACACGTGCTCCGGGGGGTGACGGCTGATCGCAACCGCAACCCTCAGGCAATTCACGGCCCTGCCGACCATGGTGCCGTGAGCCAGACCGCTGGACGCTAGTTCCTGCAGATAGGCAACACGCTCCTTGAGCAGCGGACCCTCTCGATGGCGGCGCAGCACCGCCGGATCACGAAACAGTGTTTGGAACATGATAAGAACCTCCTTATCCGAGGCTCTACCAAACACCGCCTTGGCGGTTGACTCTCCGGGCTACTCTCGACCCTTAGCGAGGCCCGCATGCCCTGAACGGGCGATTTGGCCCCCGACCAACATGTTCGATGCCATCGCCAAGGGATACCGCAATGCCTGCCCGCTTCCCTTGTTGCCGCCTTCTGACGACCGGAACCGGCTCTCGCGGCATCGATCCGGCCTAACCAGTCATGTTGGGAGTTTCGTTCATAACGCTCAGTGTCTAAAGGCACTTGTGGCGAACTGCCAACATGTCTGGACTCCCAACATGATATCTACACTATGTGCTCGACTTATGGGTGGATCGGAAGTGGCGCAAGCAGGAGGCCCGGGGCGAGATGATCATCGTTCGATTCGCCGATGATTACGTGGTCGGGTTCCAGTACCGCAGTGATGCGGAACGATTCCTGCAAGACCTGAAGGCAAGGTTCCGAAGATTCGGACTGGCACTGCATCCAGAAAAGACCCGACTGGTCGAGTTCGGACGGTACGCGCAAGCGAACCGGCGAGCGAGGAAGGCGGGAAAGCCGGAGACGTTCGACTTCTTGGGTTTCACGCACATCTGCGGGAAATCAAGGAACGGACACTTCCAGCTTTGGCGCAAGCCATCCGGAAAACGGAGGAATCGGACCTTGGCGAGGATAAAGGAGGCGTTACGAAGGCGGATGCACGGAGACGTGCTGGAGACGGGAAGCTGGCTCGGGCAGGTGCTGAGGGGATGGCTGAACTACTATGCCGTGCCAACCAGCTACAAGCCCTTAAAGCGATTCGTCGAGCGGCTGAAGCGGGAATGGATGAAGATCCTCCGCAGGAGGTCTCAGCGTTACCGCATCAGTTGGGAGCGACTGGACGCAATTTGCGCTCGGACGTGGCCCAAAGTACGCATCATTCACCCATGGCCAGAAGAGCGCTTTGCCGTTCGAACCGAAGGCAGGAGCCGGATGCGCTAGCGCGCCCGTCCGGAACTGTGCGGGGGGCGCCGGGCAACCGGTGTCCCTACCGCGATTAGCTACGCGCTAGACTGAGGCACCGTAACGTGGCGAAAGCCGACGGCAACAGCCACTCCCCTGCGCTATGGCAGGCGCGCCTCTCCTCGACTCTACCACTCCCTGGCTGCTGGGGACTCGCCAAGGCGCCGTCGAAAAGCAGCACCTGGACTACTACTGGCTGGCGACAATATATGGTTCGCGTGCGCCACGAAGGTGCAAGGGAGAGTGAAAGCTCTCCGTGCAACATGCTGTACAAGAGATGGGGTTGGTCCCCCGGAGCCGCTGTGCAGGCGGAGGCTTCAAACCACTTCAAGACGCGTTCGAGGATCGTCGCGTGCTTGAGTTGTTCCGGCCCTGTATTCCCGAGGAACGGGGCGTTTCCTGCCTTCGCGTACCGACCGCCTGACGCGCTCGGCAAGCTGGACGACCGATGGATATGCTTGGGTCAATGGATGTGGCTTCGGCAGGCTTGGGGAGAGATGGCGACCGTACGGTCTCACCGTCATCCGGATGAGGAGGGCCCTGACAGCTACCCGACGACGGGAACCTTGCCGATCGTGGAGCAGGGCAATATGAAGCGGATCGACGCCGTCAGCGCTTCCCGCGTCGACCTCGCATGGGGCGAGCGGTGGGTCAAGACCCGCGTCTGCGGTGAGACCTCTCTGCAGATCGGGAGCTTCCGGTGAGACGTCGGGTTCCGTCTCGCAGAAGCGTCGGGGTCAGAGTCTCGCAGACCGAGTACGAAGTCGGACGAGACAACGTCCAGTTCCTGGGCCTCGACGTCCACAATCCAGTCTTCGTTGTCTCCAGTCTGACCATCATTGCGTTCGTAGCCGGGGTGCTCGCGTTCCGGGAGGCCGCCGCGGGCGCCTTCGACGCATCGTACGTCTGGCTGACCTCGACGTTTGATTGGGTGTTCATGGCCGCAGGCAACATCCTGGTCCTGTTTTGCCTCCTCCTCGTGCTCTCCCCCCTCGGTCGCGTCCGCTTGGGCGGTCCAGACGCGAAACCGGACTACTCCACTTGGTCGTGGATGGCCATGCTGTTCGCGGCCGGGATCGGCATCGGCCTGATGTTCTATGGAGTGGCGGAGCCGATCGAGCATTTTCGTAATCCGCCGCTCGGCGTCGACGCCACAGGTACCGACGCCGTGCAGGGCCTTGCCGTCGCGGCCGCCATCTTCCATTGGGGAATTCACCCTTGGGCCATCTACGCGGTGGTCGCTCTAGCACTCGCGTTCACTGCCTACAACCTGGGCTTGCCGCTGACCCTGCGGTCGGCGTTCTACCCAGTCCTGGGTGACGCAGTGTGGCGGAAGTCCGGCCACATCATCGACATCCTCGCCGTGTTTGCCACGCTCTTTGGGCTCGCGACATCGCTCGGTCTGGGTGCCGAGCAGGCAGCGGCGGGGCTGGACTATCTGTTCGGCGTGCCAGCGACCGACACCACCAAGGTGCTGCTGATCGCCACCATCACGTCCGTCGCGCTCGCGTCGGTGGTCGCGGGGATGGACAAGGGGGTCAAGCGCCTGAGCCAAGCGAATCTGCTGCTGGCTTTGCTGTTGCTTCTGTTCGTGCTGGCGGTTGGGTCAACCCTGGACCTCCTCGCCGGGTTCGTCGTCAGCCTCGGCGATTACATCGCGGCGATCGGGCCTCTCAGCAGCTGGGTCGGTCGCAACGACCTCGAATTCATGCACGGCTGGACAACCTTCTTCTGGGCGTGGTGGTTCTCGTGGTCGCCCTTCGTCGGCCTGTTCATCGCCCGCGTCTCGCGCGGCCGCACGGTGCGCGGCCTCGTTGGCGGCATGCTGGTCGTCCCCGTGCTGCTCTCCGCACTTTGGATGAACGCGTTCGGTGCAACGGCGCTGTCGCACTATCTCGATCACGGCCGAACCGGGGCGGTCGAGGCCGTTCAGTCCCAGCAGCCGGAACTGGCCCTGTTCAAAATGCTTGAGGTCCTGCCGTTCGCCAGCGTCACCTCGTGCGTTGGCATTGTCTTGGTGGTTGTCTTCTTCGTCACCTCCTCCGACTCCGGATCGCTGGTGATCGACACCATCACCGCCGGAGGGAAGCTCGACGCTCCGATTGTCCAACGCGTCTTTTGGTGCACGTTCCAAGGGATCGTCGCTATCACCCTCTTGGCCAGTGGCGGGCTGGTGGCGCTGCAGACAGCCGCCCTCATCACCGGCTTTCCGATCGCTTTGCTGGTAGTCGCAATGTGCTGGAGCAGTTGGAGGGGTCTGCGCGCTGCCCGCTTGGGTTGAGAGTGGACCTTCGCCAGAGTTTTGAGCGCGTCCCGGGGACAACCAGGACTAGGCGGTGCCATGTCGAGGAAACGAGCGTGATTTCTTCCGGGAAGCTCGTGACGCAGCCTTGTAGGTGCCAGCTACATGGAGAAAAAAGCAATCCGAGGCCCTGTTCCAGTCATCGCTCGTCCGGAGGCAGGCGTCCTGACGGCTTGCCGGCGTCGTACGAGGGATTGGTCGATGGTATGTTCGCGTCCACCTCGTCCAGCCAGGCGTCGAGTTGTGTCCGGAGCGACTCAGCCTTCTTCGGCCTGATGGCGGACAGGTCGTAGCGCTCCCCGGGGTCGTTTTCCAAGTTGTAGAGCTCGATGGCTCCATCCTCGTACCACTTGATCAGCTTCCAATCACCCGCGCGGATGGCCGCGCTGGGTGCTCCGCCCTGATTCCCATAGTGGGGATAGTGCCAGTACATCGGGGCTCGGAGGACGTCCTCGCCCCGTAGCAACGGCACCATACTCTCGCCGTCCACGTGCTGGTCGGGACGAGTACGCAGCCCGGCGAGTTCAAGAATCGTCGGATAGAAGTCCACGCTTGTTACGGGCTCGCTGATGACGTCTCCTGGGTGCGTCACTTCGGGAGCACGGACGATCATAGGCTCGCGTATGCCGCCCTCATACATCCAACCCTTGCCTCCGCGGAGCGGCAAGTTCGCCGTTGGGGAGCCCTCCGACGTGCTGAGCCCGCCGTTGTCCGACATGAACACCACGATGGTGCGCTCCCCGAGACCGTTGTCGGCAATGGCCTTGAGAACCGTGCCTACAGCCGAGTCCAGCGCCTCGACCATGCCTCCGTACACCGCGTGATCCTGGACTTGTCTGGCATCACGGAAACTCTCCCTAATCCAGCGTGGGCCGGCGAACGAGAGCTTCTGGGCCTTCTTCGCGTACTTCGCCTCCAACGCCTTCGTTGTCATCAGGGGTGTATGGACGGAATAGAACGACAAGTAGGCGAAGAACGGCCTGTCCCGGTGGGCCTCGATGAATAGCGCGGTTTCGCGAGCCAGTCGTTCCGGGAGGAACTCACCGGGCGGCCCGTCAGTCAGGTTCGGATTGCCGTATGGGGAGAAGTAGTTGTCTCCACCCCAAGGGCCTCCGTGCTCCCATCCCCCCTCATTGACATCGAACCCCTGGTTCTCGGGCCAGTAGCCCTCCGGCCCCAAATGCCACTTTCCGCCGAAAAACGTGGCGTAGCCGCTCTCCTTAAACGCCTCTGCCAGCGTGGTCTCCTCCAACGGCATGCGGTCCGAGTACGCGGAAGGAAGCAGCATCGTGTTCCGATTCCAAGCCTCGGGCTGATTTCCGCCGGACGGGCTGATGTAGTCCGTCACCCGGATGCGGACCGGGTACTTGCCGGTCATGATGCTGGCTCGGGTCGGCGAGCAGACAGGACATGCCGCGTACGCTTGGGTGAACCTCGCGCCGGACGCTGCCAGCCCGTCAATGCTGGGAGTCTCGTAGAACTGGCTTCCATAGCAGCCGAGATCGCGCCAGCCAAGGTCGTCGGCTAGAAAGAAAACTACATTGGGAGGCGCCGCGGACGCGGCAACGCTCAGGGTCGCGGTCAAAGAGAGGCGGGTCAAAAGGGTGCGAAGTGTGCCTGGCATCAGACTCATTCTGCGGAAGCCCCGGCCTCCGCTGTCAAGGGAGGGTGAATCGCGGCCGAGCCTCCGCGAGATCGCAAAGTGTCACCTGGTCGTTGGCATCGGAACAATTCTCAAGGCATCGGTGGAATCGGCGTCCGTTGCGCCCCACGGCCCGGCAAGGCCGTCTGGACGGCAGCTCGATCCCTGACGCCAAGTGCTCGGCTCACTCCTCACGCCGGTAGGCTTCCGGGAGTCCTGGGAGGAATTTCGGGGGGCTCTGGTACATATAGCCCTCGAGAAAAGTCACTGACCGGCTGTGCGTGACCCTCTCCTGTGCATTCAGGGCGGCTCGGTAGGCCTCGTAGTCCGGGCCGTCTCCTCCCATCCCGATGATCTCTGCAGGCAGAGCGGCCTTCCAGTGTTGGAATCCGGCGTAGCGGACCATGAAGAAGACTTCGTCGTAGTCAGGGCTCTCCGGGAACCCGCTCTCCGCCGGATAGACAGCCTTCCACTGCCCCACGATCCGAGCGCCGACCTTCTCCAGATAGGGCCAAACGCTCTCAACTCCGGTGCGGATGGCTTCGTCGGCCAGGCCCTTGTCAACCTTCGAGCGCTCGAGGGCGACGATCTCCGGGGCCGGCCAGTTGATGTCATTGCGAACCGGGCGGGCTTCGCCGCGAGGTGCCGTCTCGGTGGCCCGGTACGACTCCTCCAACGCGGGCATGTAGTAGACCGTAGTGGACGCCGTCATGCCTTCGAGGAAATGCGCTCCGTCCGATCCCGCCGAGTAGTGGCCCCGCGCTTGCAGCGACTCGCGGCTGCGGTGGTAGTCCGGACCATCCCCTCCCAGCAGAAGATTCCCCTGCCTGGTGGCCTTCCAGTGGTCGTAGCTGGCATAGCGAGCCAGCCTGTAGCCGTGATCGAATTCCGGATCTTCGGCTGACCCGTCCGGATGAATCACCTTCCACTGCCCCACGATGCGGCTTCCGATCTTCTCGAACCATGGCCAGACGCCATGGCGGCTCAGCCGGTAGTAGGCCTCATGGCCGCCCTTGTACAGCTTTTGGTGGCGGAACACGAGCAACTCAGTCCCTTCTTGGGCGACGTCGTTTCGTATGGGGCGGGGAAGGGGTTCCTGCTGCCCGAGAGCAATGGAAACCAGTCCCGGTGTGACGGCCAGCACAAGGATCCTTCGGGGCAGTGATGCAATTGGCATGTTGCGAACTAGTCTAGTGCCGCCACTGGCGGCCTTCTCGCATCTCAACCGCGTCTAGACGACCATCCTTTTGCGCATGGTCCGCTCGAACGGTGAAGGAGGGGAGATTCGCGGCTTTCCGCTCATGCAGCGATCGGTAGCCGAGCTTGCTGCTGCGCCCTGATCTCGACTAGGCTCGCGTTCCGGAGTGCGAATCGTCGGCACTGCTCGAAGACCTCTTGCAAGGAGATCGCGTTGGTCAGCGCGGTCGCAAGGGGCACGGCGCCAAACGTCACGTAGCCGCAAACCGCGATCAGCACTCGCTCGCGGAAATCCGAGAGGTCCTCCCGAACCCCGTCACTCCCGATCTGATCCAGGGCCGTTCTCCACCGCCTCGAATGCCGCTCGACCTGTTGGGTTGGCATCGACTTGCGCCTGAAGAGAATCGTTGCAAGATGCTCGGAGAGGCTGAGCTGGTGCGAATAGCGAATCATGCTGCGGATGCTGTCCCGCAGCAGCGCATATGCCGCGTCTCCCGTACTGACGCGGCCGTGACGGGCGAACTCGAATAGCTCCGCGTCCAACACGTACAGCCGCTTGCGGAATGCTTCCACTCCACATTCCCAGCAGATCTTCGCGGTCAGCAGGACCGCCACGGAGCCGATCGCGATGCTGCGCACGAGAGCGGCGGTCTCAGTATCGAGGTTCATTGGTGGTCTCCAAGCGAATCGTCTCCCGGTCGGAAAGGCGCGGCAACATCCACTCCGTGAGTTTCGCTCAATCAAATCGGAATGTCAACAAGATTTTTAGAATATTTTCGATATTTTTTCGTCTTTATGGTCGAGGCGCCACGAGCCCTGGACAGTCCGGTCGCAAACCCGGTGCAGTGGGTGAGCGGACTGCTATCGAACGCAGGATGGCGGTAGGATGAGACACGGACGCATTCTGGCTCGGGCAGTACCGCCTGGCTCTCCGGGCCGCCAGTTCAGGGGTTTCGCCGTGAGCCGACCTAATTCTTCGCTGTTCTGTCTGTGCGCCCTCCTCTTCGGTTGCGGCTCGTTCGGAACCGACGGTACGGAGGGGATTTGGATAGCCGACGGTTTCGAGATCGAGGTAGCCGCAGGACCTCCGCTTGTCGAACGCCCAATGATTCTCTCCTCGGATGACCAGGGCTACCTTTACGTCGCGGAGTCGTCCGGATCGAACGACGAGGTCCAGAAGCAACTTGCGGAGCGTCCGCACAGCATCCTCCGGCTTGAGGATGTTGACGGAGACGGCCTCTATGACAGGCGGACCGTATTTGCCGACAGGATGATGTTCCCGGAAGGTGTGCTCTGGCATGACGGCTCCGTTTACGTTGCAGCTCCGCCGAGCATCTGGAAGCTCACCGACACCGACGGCGACGGCGTGGCTGACCAGCGAGAGGAATGGTTTGATGCCAAGACCCTCACCAATTGCGCCAATGACCTGCATGGTCCGTATCTGGGGCTTGACGGGTGGATCTACTGGACGAAAGGAGCGTTCGCTGAGCAGACGTACGAACGGCCCGGTCGCGAGCCGTTCGTAACGAGGGCGGCACATGTATTCAGAAGGCGGGTAGACGGAGGGCCGGTCGAGCCGGTTCTGACAGGAGGAATGGACAATCCTGTAGAGGTCGAATTCACTCCCGAGGGAGAGAGGCTGCTCACCTCAACGTTTCTTGTCCACCCCCAAATCGGCCGGCGCGACGGCATGGTGCATGCGGTCTACGGCGGTGTCTACGGCAAGGCCCACGGCGTGACCGACGATCACCCGATGACAGGCGGATACCTCTCCGTGATGACCCACATGGGCGGTGCCGCGCCTGTCGGGCTGGAACACTACGAATCGGGGGTGTTCGGCGAGGACTTCCTCGGCCGTCTGTTCGCCACTTCCTTCAATCTGCGCAAGGTCACCGCGCACAAGCTCGTCCCGAGCGGCGCAACTTTCGTGACCGAGGACGCCGACTTTCTCGTATCCGAGAGCCGGGACTTCCACCCCACGGACGTGATGGAGGACGCCGACGGCAGCCTGCTGGTTGTCGACACGGGCGCGTGGTACAAGCTGTGCTGCCCGACTGCGCAACTGACGAAGCCCGATGTCCTAGGCGCCATCTATCGAGTCCGACGGAAGGGCTCGGTCCCGCCGCCGGATCCTCTGGGCAAGAAACTCGACTGGGCGGCTGGGCCGGCGAGTCTGATCGGGCTTCTCGACGACTCCCGCCCGGCTGTACGCCGCCGGGCCATCAGAACGCTGGCTTCGGAGTCTGCAGTCGCCGAACTGGCTCAGGCAGTCGAAACGAACCCTTCCATCGAAGCCCGCCGCAATGCCGTGTGGGCTTTGACCCGCATCGAGACGGGCGCTGCGCGAGCTGCGGTGCGAACAGCACTCTCGGACCAGGCCGCAAGCATACGCCAGGCCGCGGCGCATTCCGTCGCGGTGCACCGGGACCAGCACGCCCTCGGGACACTCGTCGGCCTTTTGCACGATTCCTCGGCTGCGGTTAAGCGCGTTGCGGCCGAAGCCCTAGGTCGGATCGGCGACCCGGTTGCGGTGAGCCAGATCCTTGACGCCACGGCCCAAACGGACGATCCAATCCTGACCCACTCGCTTGTCTATGCATTGATCGAGATTGCCGACCCGCGGTCGACGCGAAGAGGCCTCATGGCGGAATCAGCCAGGATCCGGCGGGCCGCATTGATCGCGCTCGACCAAATGCAGCCCGAGTCGCTCGAACCGGCGACCGTCATTCCGCTGCTGGATGCAACAGAGACGCTGATCTCCCAAGCCTCCAACTGGATCGCTGCGCGACATCCTGAATGGGGAGATCGCCTAGCTGGCTATTTGCGGAGTCGGCTGGGCGCCAGTCCGATCCGCGACGTCGAGGTGCTGGCGCACCAGCTTGAGATATTCTCCGGAAACCCCGCCGTACAAGTCCTGCTAGCGCGCACGGTTCGTGGAAACGGACCCGTGGGAGGCCGGAACGCTGCGCTGTCTGCGATGGCGGCTGCCTCGCTGGAAGAGCCTCCCGAGGGCTGGGAGGCTGCGGTTGCCTCGGCCCTCAAGCAGGGCGAGACCCTAGAGCACGCGCTCCTCGCCGCCCGGAGCTTGCCGAGGCCAGACGGCGGCCTGCCGATTCTGGACAACGCGCTGCTTGCCTTCGCGCGCGACGAGTCGGTTGACAAGGGGACACGGATCCGAGCATTGGACTCGGCGAGGTCGTCCGAAGAATTGGAGCCCGCTCTGTTCGAGCTCGCACTCGAACAGGTATTGCCGACCAGATCGGTCCGGGCGCGCGGATCCGCCGCCAGGATACTGTCCCAGGCCCGGCTCGACCGCGGCCAATTGCAGGCGCTCGCTGGGGTGCTTCCTATCGCTGGGCCGATGGAACTTCCTCTGCTCGTGGAGGCTTTCGGACGATCAGAAGACGCTGACGTCGGATCCATGTTCGCCGACGGCCTCTCTCGCGCCACCGGGATCGCCAACCTGCGGGCGGACATCGTGGCAAAGGCTGCGCACGGATTTCCCCAAGATGTCCGGAACCGCCTGGATTCCCTGCTTGCCGGCGAGGTGGCGGATCTTGAAATCCAGAGCGCCGAGATCGATGAATTACTGAGCTCACTTCCCGACGGCGACATTGTCCGGGGCCAGGCTGTGTTTAACAGCAGCGAGACGGCCTGCATCGCCTGTCACGCAATCGGCTATCAGGGAGGTCGGATCGGTCCCGACCTGACACGCATCGGACAGATTCGCGAACGCCGCGATCTGCTTGAGGCGCTCGTCTACCCAAGCGCGAGCTTTGTCCGGAGCTACGAGCCCGTCGTCGCGGTGACGGCTGAAGAAACCTTTAACGGTGTCCGGCTAGAGGAGACCGAGACGCACTTGGTTCTGGCGCTGGATGCCGACAGCGAGGTACGACTTACCCGTGCGGATATCGAGGAGGTCCGTCCGGGGACGGTTTCCGTCATGCCCTCTGGTCTTGCCGAGCAGCTGACACGCGGCGAGCTTGCGGATCTGCTGGCATTCCTGGAAGCGACAGAGTGGGGGCCTCGGTCCGTGCAGGACGGCGGATAACGGCAGCATGGCCCTTCGCTCCGAGGACTGGCTCCAGCAAGGGAGACACGACCTACGGCACGCTCGATTGTCGGCCGACTCAGGGGATTTCGCGTGGGCCTGCTTCGCAGCTCACCAAGGCGCAGAGAAAATCCTCAAGGCTGTCCACCAGCGGATCGGACGTGAGGCCTGGGGTCATTCCGTGAGGGATCTGGTAAAGAGCCTGCCTGAATCCGTCACGGTCGAGCCGGGCATCGAGCAGGCCGCAACGGACCTGGACAAGCACTACATCGGGTCCCGTTACCCCAACTCGTACCCGCAGGGCGCACCGTTCGAATACTATACGAGTGGAGAGGCGGAACGTGCGATCGCTAATGCAGGAGAAATCCTCGAATTCTGTCAGGGTCTTCTTCCTTGACCGGGAGGGCGCGATTCACGAGGTTCGCAAGGCGATGGAGGCCCGGAAGAGCCTGTGTCCAGAGATTGACCGCGTGGTGCTTTTCGGCTCGCTAGCGCGGGGAAATGCCGGACCCGGAAGCGACGCGGACCTGTTGGTGGTTGTCAGCCACACAGATCTGCCTTTCCTTGATCGGTTCGTTCGGTACGCTCCTGCGGGGGTGGGGATCGGTGTCGATGTCTTCGCGTACACGCAATCGGAACTCCAGAATATGCTCCAAGAGGAGAATCCATTCATCGCCCGAGCCCTTTCGGAGGGTATCGAACTCCTGTGATGAGGCTAGGTCCCGCGGCAGCGGCCGATCGTCAGCCGCGAGCGCCGAGACGTGCAGCCCAGACGACACGATCTCACTCGAAGATCTGAGACCCGGTGTATCGAGGCACTTAGTGCGCTCAGAGAGCCAGGGTTGCATCCCGACCGACTGCTGCGAGGAGGTGAGTGGGGGGATCGCTCTAGCGAGGGTAGCCCTTGAGGGTCAAGTAATGTGTATCCTGCGATTGCAGTCGTAGCATCAATTCCCCTGGCGTGAATCAGACGGGCCCGTTATATTTTGCGAGACCTCTAAGACTCTGAATCAGAAGCGTTTACAGTCTTTGTTCCGACTGGCCTCGACAGATCTCCGTTACAGTCGGTCGAATACCTCGGCGCGCCCAGCGATAGAATCGAATTCCGAGGAGGAATCGATGCACCGAATCGAAGCCGCAGCTGTCGCTCTGTTGCTGGTAGCGGCCCCGACAGCCAGCTCGGCCGCAAGCGCTGATCATCCCAATGTGATATTCATCCTTGCCGATGACTTGGGGTATGGCGACCTCGGATCGTACGGCCAAACAGTGATCCGGACTCCCGGTCTGGACAGAATGGCCAGGCAGGGCATCCGGTTCACGCAGTTCTACGCGGGGGCGACCGTCTGCGCGCCCTCCCGGAGCGTGCTGATGACGGGTCAGCACACCGGGCACACCCATGTCCGAGGCAACGCGCCAGGTCCCGACATGACGGCGCAATCACTCCGCGACGAGGACGTAACCGTGGCCGAGGTGCTCAAGTCGGCGGGCTACTCCACTGGCCTGTTTGGCAAGTGGGGCCTAGGCGAGATCGGACTGGAGGGGCATCCGCTCAAGCAGGGATTCGACGCATTCTTCGGATATCTGAACCAGGTTCACGCCCACAACTACTATCCGGAGTTCCTTTGGCGCGGACTGGAGAAAGCGCCGCAGCGCAACACGGTCGAGCGCGTCTCGCGCGAATACGGGGGCTTCGCCGGCGGCTGGGCCACCGAGCGCAATGAGTACTCCCACGACGTGATCATGCGGGAGGCGATGGCCTGGGTCGAAGAGCAGAAGGACTCCCCGTTCTTCCTATACCTGGCGCTCACGATCCCCCACGCCAACAACGAGGGCACTCGCGCAACCGGCGACGGGGCCGAGGTGCCCGAATATGGGGTTTACGAACGGGAGGACTGGCCGAATCCAGATAAGGGACAAGCGGCCATGATCACGCGAATGGACAGGGACATCGGAACGCTTCTCGAACGGCTCGCTGACCTGGGAATCGAGAAGAATACGCTCGTGATGTTTTCGTCTGACAACGGCCCCCACAACGAATCCAACCACGACCTGCTTAAGTTCCACCCGTCTGGCAATTTGCGGGGGATCAAGCGCGACCTCTACGACGGCGGGATACGGGTGCCATTCGTGGCTTGGTGGCCGGGAACGATCCAGCCGGGGCGAGTCTCGGGCCACATTGGCTATTTCGGCGATCTCATGGCGACTGTTGCCGATCTGGCAGGCGTGGATACACCTGCCAATACGGACTCGATCAGTTTCGCGCCGACTTTGCTAGGGCAGCCTGACGAGCAGAAAGAGCACGAATACCTGTACTGGGAGTTCTACGAGGGCGGATCAGCCCAGGCCGTGCGCCTGCGGCAGTGGAAAGGGGTTCGCAAGCCCATGCTGACCGGAAGGCTCGAACTCTATGAGGTCACGCGCGATGCCAGCGAAAAGTACAACGTGGCGCGGAACCACCCGGAAGTAGTCGAGCGAATCGAAGAGATTATGGGACAGGCGCATGTTGCCCATCCCAACTGGAAGGCGCCAGCCTCGAGGTAGCCCTCCGAAACTTGGTAATTGGGCCCCGTCCGGTGGCAGTTGGGCGATCACGTTCCTCTTGCTCCCTCACGATCCGTTCGGATACTCGGTGATTCAATTCGGCCTGTTGCCGGACGATGAGTTCTGCCGCTCGATGATCCGCCTCCATCTGCATCTTCGCGATCCTTTCGGCTGCTTCCTTGTCCGCCGCTGCCTGACGGCTCGAGATCCTCGCGGCCACTGCGGCATCCGCTTCGGCTTGCCGGTCGGCAACCCGAACCGCCTCGCCATAGTGCACCCTCAATCGCGTACGGGCGGTGCGTACGGCCTCTTGGGTGGCGGACGCATTGACCCGCGCCGCGACTGCGAACGCCGCCTCGGTCTCGCGCTCAATGCGCTCTTTCGCGGCTGCAAGCTCGGCCTCGTATCTGCGTGTCCAGAACATGTCCGACTCTCTCCGGAACCTCTCGAACGCCTCGACCCTTGCGGCCACGGCGTCTTGCCGGGGGCCGACGACAGGAGCCGCTCGAGCATTGCTGGTGGGTAGTTCCGCTGGCGTTTCTTCGAGTCCGCGGTGTGCCGATGACACTTCTTGGAAGGTCTCGACCCGCCTCGACTTCAGAATCGCGGTGCTGGATTGCCATACGCCGCAGCCGAACCCGAGAATCGCCCCGTACATGAGCACCCGACAGATGAGACGAATAAACATAGTTCGAAAAACAATGAAACTAGAAAAATGACATCAATTCAGACGGAACAGAAAACACATAAGTTTCGTATTCATCCAGAAAGTCGTCGGACAACGCGAGTGTTTCGGTGAATTCCGGAGCGGCTCGAGAGGCATCGACTTGCCCGTGCTCACCGATGGCACTGTGGACAAGCGCCAGATTCGCGACTGAAGAGAAAGCAGTTCGGAGCTTCATGCCAACCCAGTTGGCCGGGCGGAGGCCTCGGGCTGCCCCGGATCGATTGCCGGATGGAATAGCGGTTCGCTACTCGTCGTAAAGGCCGAATGCGAACACGCCACTCTTCGTCGTTATGGCGACATACTGCCGGCCCTTGGCTTCGTAGGTCACCGGAGATGCGCGAATCGTCCCGCCCGTGTTGAAGTGCCACAGGATCTCGCCAGACTCTGCGTCAGCCGCCATGAAGTTCCCGTCACGGCTTCCGAAGAAGACCAGGCCCCCAGCGGTTGACATCACGCCCGCGAACATGACCTCGCGGTTCTCCACCCCCAGCAAGGGGACTTCCCAGCGGACCCTCCCGGTCGAAAGCTCGATCGCTCGAAGGAAGTTCTCTGCCCCAGTCTCCAGGTGATCGATGCTGTGCCCAGTCCGAAAGTAGACGCCGCAGGCGTCGCGAGACATGACATAGAACAGGCCGGTGCCCGGATGGAATGTCGGCGATTGCCAGTTAGTGCCTCCGTGGATATCGGGGCAAGCGAGCGACCCGGCCGGACTCGGCGCCGACTCCGGCTTCGGAATTGGGCGTCCCTCTGCCGTAAATCGATCCAGCCAGGTCTCTTTCGCGAAGGGTGTTGCTCTCAGGAATTCGCCTGTCTCGCGGTCGAGCACATAAAGGAACGAATTCCGGTTCGGGTGTACAAGCAGTTTCCGTTGCCGCCCGTTCCACTCCGCGTCGACTAAGACAGGTGTCTGATTGGAGTCCCAGTCGTGCTCGTCATGCGGCGTGTACTGGTAGTGCCAGGCCAGTTCCCCGTCATCGGGGCGCAAGGCAAGCAACGTGGCGGTGTAGAGATTGTCTCCCTCGCGATTCCGCCCGTCGAAGTCTTTCGGGCCGGGGTTTCCGGTAGGCCAGTAGAGCAGGTCAAGCTCCGGGTCGTACGTTCCGCTGGTCCAGGGAGTGCCGCCTCCTGCCTTCCACGAGTCGTTGTCGGGCCAGGTATCTGAACCGGGCTCCCCCGGTGCTGGAACCGTGTAGAAGCGCCATTCACGCACCCCGGTTTCTGCATTGAAGGCATCGAGGTAGCCTCTGACGCGTCCGGTATCGCCGCCTCGAATGCCTGCCAGCACGCGGTTCTTGGCGACGATCGGCGCACCTGTCGAACCGAAGCAAGGCTGTTCCGCGGTTACGGCCGACCGCCACAGCATTGCGCCATTCCGGCTGTCCAATGCAATTAGATGGCAGTCCGGCGTCCCGACGTACAAGCGGTTGCCCGAAAGCCCGAACCCCCTGCTCCAGTTTGGATTCTCCCCGTCCTGCTGCGTGTATGGATAGTCGAACCGCCAGATCGACCGGCCCGTCACCGGGTCCAACGCGAACGCCCTCATGCCCCCGGCCGTCAGGTACATGACCCCGTCCCGCACTAGCGGCGTCGCTTCGCTCCGCAATTGCTGCGGGCTGTACTGGAACATCCATTTGGGCACGAGCCGGGAAACGTTCTCACGATTGATCTGGTCCAGCTCCGAATAGCGCCGCCCGGTGTTGTCGCGGTCGTAGCTGAGCCAGTTCGCCGGGTTGCGGTGGCGTTCCTCCAGCGGCTGCGCATCACCCGGCGCTTTGAACGCCAGCAACGTCAGGAAGGCGGCTGCGGCAATGCTGCCGCAGGCTCTGATCGCTCGCGAAGGCCCCGCCATCAGTAGACGCCGAAACCCCGTACAACAGGGGTGAACGGGTCCCTCTGGCGATCCAGGTAGGCGAGCACGTCGCCAATCTGTTCCGGAGACAGCTTCGTACCGTAGTCGCCAGGCATCCTTGAACGAGACTGCATCTCGACCGACCTCAGGTCGCTGCGGCGGAAGACTTCGACTTCACCGTCAGCGTTCTGGACCAGCACCAGGAATGTGTCGTCGTTCTTCAGCACGCCCTCAACCCTCCGGCCGTCTAACGTTTCAACCGTCACCGACTCGTATCCGTACGCTAGGGACGCGTCGGGTTCCAGGACATCCTTCCGGATCTGGTCGCTGGTTTTCTGGATTGCGATCGAGTCCAACGACGGGCCGTAGAAACCGCCCGATCCGTTGACGATATGGCAGGATGCACAACCTGCCGACACGAAGAGAGCCTGTCCAGCCTGGACGTCGCCCGGTAGCGGTGGCTGCTGGCCCGGAAGAGCCATGCTTCGAAGATACGAGACGATCTGCCAGATCCTCTCGTCCGGGAGGTCTGGTTGCGGCGGCATCTCGGTACCGGGTATTCCTGTCCTGATCAACTCGAAGAGGGCTTCCACGGACCCACTCCGCACGGCGCGCGTTCGCACCAGATTCGAGGCCATTGCGCCTTGGGCGCGCTGTCCGTGACAGACTGCGCAACGCTCGTGGAAGAGCTCGTCTCCGGCCTGGATCGCCGCCGGGTCTCGACCGAGTGGGTTTCCGCCGTCAGACTCCGCTGCACGCGCAATGTCCGCGGAGAACGGTGCGAGCGCTGACGCAATCACTATCGCTGCCGTCGCTGGGGCACGTCCCGTGACAAAACGCATCCGAATTCTTGCCCCCTCGCGGTGCGAATGCTAGCATAGCTGCGGTTCTAGAGGTGGTATAACGCGAGTTCCAGCGTGGGAGGAGGACCGGGAAACCTGAATTCTAGAGGGTAGGAAGATGGCGGCGGTTCCGGACGAGCAAGGCAGCGGCGCGATACGCTCGCTTCCGAGCGAACTTGAGATCCTGGAGTCGATTCAGAACCGAGTCCTGTGGCTTAGCACCCAGATTGTTCACTACGCCAACAACATACGCGACAACCCTGACGGTCTCAAGGTAGGGGGCCACCAAGCCAGTTCCGCTTCTATCGTCAGCTTGATGACGGCGCTGTACTTCCACCAGCTGCGTGGAGGTGACTTTGTGGCTGTCAAGCCGCACGCCTCTCCGGTCTTCCATGCAATCCAGTTCCTGCTCGGCAATCTGCCCGCGCAAAAGCTCACCGAACTGCGTGCGTACCGGGGGCTGCAGGCCTATCCGAGCCGGACGAAGGATTGGGACCCGGTCGACTATTCCACCGGATCGGTTGGACTCGGAGCCGTGGCCCCGAATTTCTCCGCACTGACCGCGAAATACGTCCAAGATCACTTCGGCAGTGTCGGCTCCCATCGCTTCTTCGCGTTGCTTGGCGACGCGGAACTTGACGAGGGAAACGTTTGGGAGGCGCTTGGCGAGGAAAACCTCCGTGCTCTCGACCACCTGATCTGGATCGTCGACCTCAACCGGCAAAGCCTGGACAGGGTTGTTCCGAGCGGGAAGGCCCAGAAGATCGAGGAGATGTTCCGGGTGCATGACTGGGAGGTTGTCGAGGTCAAGTACGGACGAAAACTGCAGGAGTATTTTCGGCGACCGAACGGCACACGTCTGCGAGATCGCATCGACGAGATGACCAACGACGAGTATCAGAGCCTGCTTCGGGTTGCGGACGGACAATCCATCCGCGAGCACTTGGCGCAGACGAATGGTTCAGTGGATCGAGAGCTGATGCATCTCCTTGAGGATTGTCCTGTCTCCGAAGTCCGCGAACTCTTGGCCGACCTCGGAGGCCACGACCTCGCAGAGATCCTGGCCGCCTACAACCGAGCTGCCAAGGTCAGAGGCAAGCCGGTCGTGATCATCGCCTACACCATCAAGGGCTGGCGCCTGCCAATAGCCGGGGACCCGCTCAACCATTCGATGCTCCTTACGACGGAGCAAATGAAGTCGCTCGAGTCCCAGCTCGGAGTTCCAGATGGACGTCCATTCGAGGGCTTTGCGCCTGGAAGCATCGAGGCAGAGTACATCCGGGATTGCAAGGCAAGGCTCGCTGGGGGCGGGGAGCCTTCCCGAGAGCGGCCGCTTGAGCCCGCTGCGATTCCCGATTCGCTCGGTACACGCTACACAGCCCGGAGATCGACTCAGCAAGTGCTGGGATCGCTTCTCACATCGCTCGCCAGATGGCCTGAAGCCGCAAAGCACGTCGTCACGACTTCGCCGGATGTGGCGAGTTCGACAAACCTCGGTGGCTGGATCAACAAGATGGGCGTGTACAGCTCGCAGGCCCAGATCAATTACTTCAAGGAAGCTGGTGTCCGGCAGTTGCTCAACTGGGAGCAGTCCCCGCAAGGCCAGCACATAGAGCTGGGCATCTCTGAGAACGACTTCTTCCTTCTGCTGACGGCGCTTGGGCTGTCCGCCGAGACTCTCGGCCAATGCCTGCTTCCCATCGGCACGATCTACGACACGTTCATTTCCCGCGGTCTCGATGCCTTGAAGTACGGTCTCTATTGCGGATCGAAATTCATCTTCGTCGGCTCCCCGTCTGGCATCAGCCTCAGCCGGGAGGGAGGGGCCCACCAATCCCTGATCACACCGTCGATTGGCTCGGAACTGCCCAACTTGGTCTACTATGAGCCCTGCTTCGGCCAGGAACTGGAGTGGATCTTTCTGGCGGGCCTACGAAACCTGCTCGACCGGGAGCACGGGCATTCCGTCTACCTCCGTTTGTCCACCGTTCCGGTTGATCAGTCTCTTTTTCCAACCGCGAACGATCCCCGGAAGAAGGCGGACCTTCGAAGGAAGGTATTGCGCGGGGGGTATCGATTGGTCGACTACACGAACCACCCGGACTACGAGGTGGGAGAAAACGTCGCCAACATAATTGCCTGCGGAGTGATGGTCCCCGTCGCGCTGGAGGCGAGCCGGGAACTCCTGCAGCGCGGGATATTTGCCAATGTGGTGAATGCCACCAGTCCCGACCTGCTCTACCGCGGTTGGAGGCAGGCCAACCGGCTTCGCGCCAGGAACCCGGGGAGGCGCTCCAAGTCGATGCTCGAGACGCTTCTTCCGGATTCCGAGCGAGATTGCCCGATTGTCACGGTCATTGACGGTCATTCCCATACGCTGGCGTTTCTCGGGGCCGTTCTCGGCACGAGGACCGTGTGCCTCGGGGTGGACGAATTTGGGCAAACCGGCAGCCGCACGGAGCTTTACCAGCATTACGGAATCTCGAAAGATTCCATCATGGAGGCTGTCGAATACGCGCTCTCGTGACCACTCTGGCGCAACGCCATGGGAGCGTTGCCGAGTTGTCGCCCGGACTGGTCAAAGAAATGCGGCGTTGCCGCGCCCAACAACTCCTATTTCCCGGTCCAAGACCAGACCGGATTGCCCTTCTGCTCCGCAATGTCGGCTCCCATGGCCAGGCGGTAATCCAAACGATTATTTCCTTTCCGTCACTGGTTGGTTGCTGCATTTGCGACCTGGCCGGGACCTCTTCCGGCACCCGTGTTTGACGTCGCCCAGCCAGATTGGCTGATTCGCAATCGTTTTCGCAAGAGAACGACAACAGGACGAACGACGGCTCCGCAATAAGTATCTGTAAGTCTCGGGTCATACCCACGACTGTTTCGCGCAAAATCGCCCTATTTGGCCCGATATTTGGTTGACGAGCCACTGGATCGAGTGTAAGGTACCGGGTGCGGCGCTTTGCGTCGCTCGAAAACGGAGCGTGGCCTGAATGCCCGGATAATCGACCTTGCACAACCGGGAGTTTTCCGAATGCGTCCCGTAATGTTTTCGGTTTCCAGCTCACACTAGGAGGCTTTGATGACATCCCGCGGATCGACTCTTCTGTTCGTCGCTTGCCTTGCTGCGACGATGTTTTTGGCTGCCCCCACCTTGAATGGGCAAGCCTCGACGGGGACCATTACCGGAACTGTGCAGGATCCCACGGGCGCGATTGTTCCCGGTGTAACTGTCACAATCACCAATCCTGAAACCGGATTGAGGCGCGATACGACCACGAGCGCTTCCGGAGACTACACATTCGTCTTTTTGCAGCCTGCTACCTACGTAGTAGAGGCTGAATCGCCAGGAATGCAAAGAGCGACCATCACCGGGGTCGTCTTGCAAGTCGATCAAGTGGCACGTGTCGACATCGAAATGACAGTGGGTGAAGTTACAGAGACCGTGGAGGTCACGGCCGACGTGGTCGCCCTCCAGACAGACAACGCGACCCTCGGCCACGTGATTGCATCCAAGCAGATTACGGAACTCCCCCTGAACGGAAGGCAGTTCCTGCAGTTGGCGTCGTTAGGGCCCGGCGTGAATCCGCAAGTTTACTCCTCGACTTCGGTTAACTTCTGCTGCAAGAGCATCGCCTTTTTCAAGACCGGGCAGAACGCGGTAACGATCACCGCCAACGGACAGCGCGAATACTCCAACATGTATTTGTTGGATGGAGTCCGTAATCGCAACCCGGTGGGTGGCGCCGTTGCAATCACGCCTTCCATCGAGGCCTTGGAGGAGTTCAAGCTGCAGACAAATTCCTTTTCCGCCGAATACGGTTCGAGTCCGACAACGGTCAATATCGTCACGCGCGGTGGCAGCAACGCGTTTCACGGAGCGCTCTTCCACTTCTTTCGGAACGACGCGCTGGACGCTCGGAATTTCTTCGATGGCGAAGTGATCCCGCCGTTCAACCAGAATCAGTTCGGCGGCGTCATCAGCGGGCCGGTGATCAAAGACAGCACGTTCTTCATGTTCAACTTTGAGGGACAACGGGTGCGCAAGGCCAACACCCTTTCCGGGGTGTTCCCCACCCAAGCGATGCGGGACGGCGACTTCTCCGCATTTCCCAGCCAGCTCCACGAGCCGTTTGGCGACGCGCCGATCCAGAACAACCGGATCCCGGTATCGCGCTTTTCGCGGATCTATAACAGCATCCTCCCGTTTATCCCTCTCCCGAACATTCCTGGCTCGGGCGGCGCGAGCGGAGTCGAAGGGTTCAACTTCCGCAATGACCCGAAGGACATCAAGGATTCCGAGCAGTGGACGGGCCGTTTGGACCAACGACTCTCGGACTTTGACAACCTGCTGTTCCGCTATTCGACGATGGATGCGCCCACTTTGTATCCGGGCGCGACTGACCTCTACGGTACGGAGTTCATCTACGACGGGTCGAACATGGCAGTTACTGAGGTGCATACGTTTAGCCCGACGGTGATCAACGAATTCCGCTTCGGCTATCAGACAAGTCAAAACTACCGCTTGGCAGAAGGGAATTTCGGTGACACTAACTATGCGCAAGACGTGATCGGACTCAAGAACGTCTCGGCGAAACCCTCTAACTTCGGGCTGCCCCGATTCGGTGTGACCGGCCTTTCCGCAGTTGCCCCCAACTCCTTTACCCCACAAGGAGGCAAATACAGCGAATTTCAGTTCATGGATCAACTTGCGATCCTGCGAGGGACCCACTCATTCAAGATCGGGGGAGCCATAATCCAGCACAACTATGATGGCGTCGCGGATCTGACGCCACGGGGAAGCCTCACCTACAACGGACAGTTCACCAGTCCCGGCGGACAGCCTGGCGGCGCACCGTTTGCCGACATGATTCTGGGATACCCGCAGATCGCGTCCGTCGGTCAGGGTGACAGCGAGACGTTCTTGCGGTACAAGAGCTTCCATTTCTTTATTGCCGACGACTGGAAGATCACACCCAAGTTGTCGCTGAGTCTTGGAATCCGCTGGGAATATGAACAGCGCTATCACACGAAAGATAATGGGCTCAATGTGTTTGACGTCCGGGTCGGACGTGTACTTCTCTCCCGAAATGGGGAGATCCGGGACGGGATTATTGACCCGGACTGGAATAACGTCGGGCCGCGGATTGGGCTGGCTTACCGACCATTCGGGGAAAAGACAGTCTTCCGGGCGGCCTATGGGGTGTTTTACGACTCCTTCGAATACAACGACGTTTCGTTCATGAAGCTCAATGCACCCGACCTGATCTTCTCGATTTTTTCGAATCCCATCGCCAATCCGGAAAATCACGACAACTGGTTCCCTGATCCCGGAAATTCGGCCTTCGCACCCTTCGGCGTGAACGTCGAGAATGCGACACCCTACTATCAGCACTGGAATCTGGCCATCCAGCGAGAGCTTGCGAGCAATCTGTTCTTGGAGGTCGCCTACGTGGGGTCCAAAGGGACGAAACTACCAGGACGCTTCAACGCGAACCAGGCTTTCCTCGACAAGGATCCGAACAATCCGACACCCGTGGACTCCCGGCGAAGGTTCGAGGGCTTCGGCGATGCGTTCATCAACTCGTTCGATCGCACCTCCAGCTACAACTCCCTGCAGACGAAGCTCGAGCGGCGCTTCTCAAAGGGTCTTTCGCTCCTTGCTGCGTACACCTGGGCCCGCACGCTCGATTCCGTGTCTTCGAGCGCCTACACGCCTGTCGACATCGGTTGCATCAGTTGCGAATGGGGCCTTTCGGACCTCCACGTCAAACACCGCTTTACCTTCAGCTCGGTCTACGAACTTCCGTTCGGGCGTGGCCGCAGATACCTGTCCCGTCTCAGCGGCGTCGCGGACGCACTGCTAGGCGGCTGGCAGATAAACGGGATCGTCACTCTCAGCAGTGGGCTCGCGCTAAGTCCGGGCGGCGGCAACAGCAACACTGGTGGATTCGTATCGAACCGGCCCAGCGTCGTGGGAGCGTGCGATCCGAACGACTATCCGCAGAGAACTGTGCAACGGTACTTCAACCCGGATTGCTTCTTCATTCAGCAGACGGGAACGTTTGGAAACTCGGGCAGGAACGTCATCCTCGGGCCCGGCATCAACAATGTCGACTTCTCTCTCTTCAAGAACTTCGTGTTCGCTGAAGGAGCCCAGCAGATCCAGTTCCGGGCCGAGTTCTTTAACTTTTTCAATCATCCGTCGTTCGTCGATCTGAGCCTGAACACGAACATCGCGAGTCCGAACGCCGGCCTGATCTCGACAGCGCGCGACGGGCGAGTGGTGCAGTTTGCCTTGAAATATCGGTTCTGACTCGAGTCGGGGGTGGCATCCTCGCCAAGCCTGATCCGAACCAAGTCGCCGGCTTGGGAACGTGCTCCCTCGTTCGCGAACGGGTGTGTTCCGTGCGGACGATGTTTGGCGTCGACAGCCGGTGGGTGGCTATCTGCTAGCTTTGACGTGGTGCAAAAGGCCGCCGCACTCGTCAGTGGTAGGGCCATCCGTCGACGCATGACTCGCATCGCACAGCGCTCGTTGTTGGCCGTCGGAGCCCTCCTGCTTGCCTCGCTTGTTGCGTCTGGCGGCCAGATCGATCGAATCACCAGCGGCAGCACGGCCCTCCTGCAAGTCGCTGCCGCCTCGGGCAACGCTCAACTGGCTGCGATCAGTGAGGCGCTGAAGAGAGGGGATCCGGAGGATGCAGAGCTGATTGCGAATCGTCTCCTAAGGGACTTAGGGGACCGGCCCGACGTCCACCTAGCTGTGGGAGTGAGCTTTGCAGAGCACGGTCATTTCGTGCAGGCAGCCTCGCACTTCGGCCAAGCAAGCAAACTGGCACCGAGCAACTACATCATCGACTACAACTTGGGCTTGGCTCTGTTCCGCTCCAAGGAGTACGAGCGGGCCGCTGCCGTATTGAAGGAAACCGTCGCCTATCAGGACACGGCCGAAGTGCGCCACTTGCTGGCTGACGTGTATGAACAGTCCGGCCGCTACATCGAGGCATTGCGCGAGTACGAGAATGCGGTCCGGCTGGAGCCAGACAGCGAGACATACTGGTTCGCACTTGCCTACGAATTCCTGAAGCACCGCACGCATGACGGCGCGGCTAACACCTTGGAGACAGCGCTAGAGAGGTTTCCCAAGTCGTACCGTCTGCACTTGGCGCTCGGAATCACTTACTTTGCTCGAAGGCAGTATGGATTGGCTGCAGGCAGCTTCATCACGGCCAGCGACTTGGAACCGACCTCGGTCGGTCCCTATCGAATGCTCGCCGCTGCTTGCGACAATCGGTCCGAGTGGGGAGAAGAGGCCGTGGGGCGCTTCCAGCGCCTGATGCGGATCAATCCGGCGACCGCTTGGGGCCCGTACCTATATGGCCTGGCCCGCGAGGAGAGTCTCGCTAGTCTTCCCGCATCAGAGAGCGTCCCCGTTCAGAAAGACCTTGAGAGCCTCTACCTGAAATCGATTGCCCTCGATTCTGGATTCGCTGAGGCTCGATACCGCTTGGGCCGCCTCTACCGCAAGCAAGGGAGGTTGGCGGAGGCGGTTGAGGAACTCGAAGGGGCAATCTTGGAAAGGAGAGACTGGCCCGAGCCGAGGTATGAACTGGCGCGCTCGTATATGCAGCTGGGCAGGAAGGACGCGGCTGAGACGGAGTTCAGGTCCCACCGCGAGCTCCTTGACGACCAAGAAAGGAAGGAGTCCGAGGAGCTCCAGCAGATTCAGCAGTTCCTGCTGTTGCTGGAATAGGATTCCAGGATTCACAGTCCGGCCAGGACAGGAGCGTTCGCGGGAACGTTGAAGCGAGGGGCATAGGTCAGCGGCGTCGACCTAGCTGAGGCAATGCGAATTCCGCGACGGTGGCGCTGTAGCGCCCGAACGAGGGTAATCACCGCATTCACGTTGGAAACTCAGCGCCCCTTTGTAGCAGTTGCCTCCGATGCCTCAACAAGCTAACGAAGTGGGGAGATTGGGCCCATTCGTCTGCCACACTAACGTCAACTGCCCGAAGGAGGGAACAGCACATGCAATTTAGACATGGTCGCTGCCACTGGTTAGCGAGCCTGATCGCCTTGGTGGGCCTGTCGACTTGCGGTCCCGCAGAAGAGCCTGCGGCCGAATCCGAGGTGGCGGGTGAAGTGCTGGAAATGGCGACCGTGCCACCGGAGACAGTGACCAAGGAGACTGTCGAGCAGTGGATGACCGAGCTCTCCAACTGGGGGCGTTGGGGAGGCGACGACGTGCTCGGGGCCGTCAACCTGATCACCGCCGAGCACCGGGTCAGTGCCGCCGCTCTCGTCCAACAAGGGGTCTCGGTGTCGTTGGCGCATGACACGCTGACGGAGGAGGCCCTAGACAATCCGTCACCATTCGGACTTGAGGTGACGGCGACCGGTGTTGACGCCACTCCCGATTTTCCGTTCTGCGTGGACCGCTTCAGCACTCTCTACCACGGTTTTGGCACCTCCCATTTGGACGCGATTTGCCACATGTTCTACAACGGCAAGATGTTCAATGGCCATTCGCAGGAGGAGGTGACCGAGGAGGGAGCCCGGAAGTACTCCATCCATCACATGAAGGACGGCATCCTCGCGCGCGGGATTCTCATGGACATTCCCCGGCTCAAAGGAGTGCCATATCTCGAGCCTGGCACTCCGATCTATCCGGCAGACCTCGAGGCTTGGGAGGCAATGGCGGGGTTCGAAGTGGGTAGCGGGGACGTCGTGCTGATCCATACGGGGCGCTGGAAGCTGCGGGAGGCCAAGGGCCCTTGGAAGATCGAGGAGAGTGCCGCCGGCCTGCACGCCTCCTGTACTCAATGGTTGCGGCAGCGGGATGTGGCGATCCTTGGCAGCGACGCTGCATCGGACGTGATTCCGTCCGGCATAGAGGGCGTGCAGTTGCCCGTCCATCAGCTTGTCTTGGTCGCCATGGGCATGCCGATTTTCGACAACCTGGACTTGGAGGCGCTCAGCGAGGAAGCGGCGCGACAAAATCGATGGGAGTTCATGCTGACCGCCGCGCCCTTGCGGGTGGTGGGCGGCACCGGTTCACCCTTGAATCCGATCGCAACGTTTTGAGGGCGAGCTTCCGGAGACCAGGACGCCGGCGCGACCAGCCGCCGTTTCTCACCGTCTCAATCTGAGTTAGCTCATCCGGTGACCAGGCCGGCCTTCTCAGACAGCGAGCGGCGGTCCGCCTCGGCGACTTCGTGGGAGTCTGCCACACGTCGGCTGTCCGTGGGCTCAATGAGGCGCGGCAAGTCCGGGGCCGCAGTCATGACCCGGTTTGTTCGGGCTTGGCGGGGTGCGACGAGGCTGTCTTCACGCGGCCGGGGCCGAACGCCTGAGCGCAGCGACAAAGGAGATCAAAGGCTGTGAATCAGCCCGGCGTTTCTGAGCGCGAGCACTGTTTCCTCAAACGCGCATGTTGAATCCTCGACGTCGCGTTCGGTATGGACAGCGGATACGACCCCGCCAGTCGAGCTCATGTTGTCGACCCCGTGGAACCGGAGCAGGCGCTGGTAGTGCGCAATCAGCTGGGGTGGCATCCCCTTGAGTCGCTTCGTGTCGGAAGTGTGCAGGTCGCGACGCGACGATACGGCCCGGATCCTGTCCGGGTCCGTTTCGAAATAGACGTGGAACGTCGAGCAAGCGCCATAGACGTAGCCGGCAATCCCATGTTTCTCCAGCACGCGGTTCCAATCCGATCTCAACCTCCCAGCCGCCCCGTTTGCGCGCTCGATCGGCTCACCCGTCGCAACCTGCTCTAGCACGGCAACGCCGGCCGCAGCCGAGAGGGGCGCTGCATTGAACGTGCCGAGATGGGTGACCCGCCCGAATCGGTCGTGCCGCGGGTCTCCGGTCTGGTCGAAGAGCGCCATGATGTCAGCGCGTCCCGAAACCGCGCCCCCCGGCATCCCGCCGGCCACTACCTTCGCAAAGCAGGAAAGATCCGGAATCAGTCCGTATAGTTGCTGCGCGCCCCCTGGGCTGAAGCGAAACCCGGTCACCACCTCGTCGAAGATCAGCAGGACTCCTCGTTTACGCGTGACCTCCCGCAGGCCCCGCAGATACTCAGGGGCAACCGGCACTCGCCCCCAGGATGCGCCGGAAGGCTCCAAAATGACGCCTGCAATGTCATCGTCCCCGGAGAGCGCCCGCTCTGCCAGGTCGAGATCGCCGTCCCGGATCGTGACCGTGTTTTCACTCACGCTCGGTGGAACGCCAAGAGAACCGGGCGCATCGAACGGCAGCTGGAATCCGTGAACGACGTCGTCATGCCATCCATGGAAATGCCCTTCGAAGCGGAGCAGCTTCCTGCGTCCCGTGAAGGCTCGGGCTAGCCGAATAGCCAAGAGCGTGGCTTCGCTTCCCGAATTCACGAACCGGACCCGCTCGGCCGAAGGAACTAGCCTCCGCACCCATTCCGCCCATTCGATGTGGAGGGGATGGTCGTTCCCGAAGTGCGTGCCATCGTCCATCGCGCGGCTAATGGCGGCGAGGACCCTTGGGTGCGCGTGACCCAGTAGAAGCGCGCCATTTCCCATCAGGAAGTCAATGTACTCGTTTCCGTCGACGTCCCACTTCCGTCCTCCTTTTCCTCGCTGGATATATAGAGGGACCGGCTCCGCGTGACGAAGATCGTGGCCGACCTTCCCAGCCAAAACCCTCGACGCACGCTTGAAGCACTCGCGGGACTTCGGGCGCGTCTCCAGGTAGGACTCGGATAGGCTACTCGGCACCGACAACTCCTTGCCCTCTCCAGCAGTCCTGCTGGGGAATCAGGCGCACATTGTACCGGCTCGAAACCTGGAATTGAGTGCTACCCGGCCCCGCAGTTCGCCTTGCATCCAACCCAGCCGGTAAGGGTGCGGCGGAGCAGGTACACGGTCCCGGCCCCCGGGGGTGCACCTGGGCCTTGCCGCTCGCAGTGCTGGTTCGGGTGACCTGTCCATGGTTGCTCTACATTTCGAGGTGCAGGAGGCTTGCCGCTATGGAGACGGAGAGTAGCCCGGTGCCGGAGTCGCGTGAGAAATCCCTCTCTGGTCAAGAGGCCAACGGCCCAATTCGCCAATTCAGGGAAAAGTTCGTTAGGGAACGAGTGCTAGACTTTGAACCGACGGGCTCGTCAAGGGGTGTCCACGAGCCGGGAAACGGGCGCTGAACCCACGTCCAGAAGCTCAACTGCGTCCGACGGTGGCGGCGCTGCCGCCGAGGGAAAGGGAGGAATTCAGTATGCGATCTAAGGTTCTCGTGACCAGCATTCTCGCTGGCTTTGTCTTGATGGCCCTGATCTTTGGTTTCGGGGCCGAGTCGCTGCAAGCTCAGCTTCTATATGGATCCTTGGTCGGAAACGTCACGGACGGAACCGGTGCGGTCATTCCCGGGGCGAGTGTCACCATCACCAACGAAGGCACCGGAGAGACCAGAACGGGAGAATCCAACGCCTCGGGGACGTACAGCTTTTCCACTGTTGGAACGGGATCCTATCGGATTGAGGTGCAGGCGGACGGCTTCCGGTCTCATACCGAAACCGAAGTCCCTGTCGGGGTGAATGATGTGACGCGCGTTGACGTCGACCTGCAGATCGGTGAGGTGACCGAGGTTGTGGAGGTCAGCGCAACGGCGGCGCGCCTCCAGACCGACCGAGCGGAAGTTCGGGCCGAGGTCGGCACCCAGGAATTGCAGAACGTACCCGTACCTCTCGGGCGCAACTACCAGATGCTCCTGCAGACTCTGCCGGGTTTCTCACCGCCTCAAAACGCCCACTCCGTCCCGGCAAACCCAACTAGGGCCGTTCGCTTCTCGGTCAACGGCACCGCCAACAACAACAACAACGTCCGCATCGACGGTGCCTCCAGCTACAACCCGAACCTGACCCACATGACCGGCATCAATCCGGCACTGGAATCGATCGAGGTTGTCAATGTAGTGACCAGTTCATTCGATGCCGAGCAGGGACTTGCCGGAGGTGCGGCGATCAACCTGCAGATCAAGAGCGGCACGAATGACGTTCACGGCTCAGGGTTCTGGTACCACAACAGCCAGAAACTGCAGGCCTATCCGTACTTCAGCGACCGTAGTGTCGACAAGCCCAAATTCATCTTCAACCAGGCAGGCGGTACGATCGGCGGCCCCATCAAAAAGAACAAGGCCTTCTTCTTCGTGAGCTACGAGCGCACATCCGAGGACTCCAGCCCGGCCAAGTTCATCAAGGTACCGACTGTGGCGATGCGCGCCGGTGATTTTTCCGGGTCCCCCCTGCCGATCTTCGATCCCATGTCTACCGCTGTCGGTGACGAGCGAAATCGCATTCCATTCGAGAACAACATGATTCCGGAATCACGAATCGCGCGCGCCAGCCGGATTCTGGCTGACGACCCCGACTGGAGCATTCCGGACCGCGACGGCGTTGGAGCACTCGGGTTGAATCGCAACAAGCTGGCGAGCAAGGCCTATTTTTTCCACCGTAACCAAGTCGACAGCAAGGTCAACTTCAACCTTTCTGACAGGTGGACCATGTTCGCTCGCCTCAGCTTCTTCTACTACAAGCAATGGAATCCTGCCGCGTTCGGCAAGTATTCGGGAATCCACCTACATCCCACGAACTTCCGTACGGACAATGGCTTCGGCCCGACGTACAGCGGCACGATCTCCACTACCTACGTCGCGAGCCCCAACCTCGTGTTCGACGCCTACTTTGGCTCGACCCTGGTGGACAGCAATGCGTTCGGGGGCAACCTGGACCAGCGGATCGGCCTGGATTTGCTCGGTATCCCAGGAACCAACGGAGACGGCGTCCCGGGAGAGGCCGGATCCTTTTACGGCGGCATGCCTCGCATGCGCTTTGACGGCGGCTTCGGGAACCTTGGATACCGCGCGACCTCGCCCTTCATCGGGCATGACTATCTGCACCAGATCGTCGTCAATGGAAACTGGACGAAGCGCAATCACGAGATTCGGTTCGGCACCGATTCGTTCCTCACGCATATCAACCAGGAAGTTGCGAACTTCCCGGGCGGGGACGCTCCCGCGGGAGGATTCCGTTTCCGCAACAACACGACCGGCAGGCCGGGGACGAGGACCAACGAATACAACGCGATGGCGGCGTTCATGCTCGGACTCTCTCGCGATTCGGCCCGGAATTTTCTGAATGGCAAGAATCTGCAGACCCGCGCGGGGCAGTACGCGGCGTACATTCGCGACCGTTGGCAGGTTCGCCCCGATCTCACTCTGACCTACGGCACGAGGTGGGAGTACTATCCGTTTCCCGTTCGGCCCAACAGAGGCTTGGAACGATTCGATATCGACGAGAACATCATGTACGTTTGTGGCATCGGATCCGTGCCACGGAATTGCGGCCTGCCGCAGAGCAAGACGCAGTTTGCCCCCCGCGTGGGGATTGCATGGAGAGTGACCGACACCTTCGTGGTCCGTACCGGATACGGACTGACGTACAATCCCTTCAATCTCGGTCGGGATTTGCGGGGGAACTTGCCTACGCAGTTCTCGCAACGCCTCCCGTCCCCGAACTCGTATTCCTGGTCGACGACATTTGTAGACGGCTTTCCTGCAATCCCGCCCATTCCGACGGACGATCGCATCGAGATGCCGTTGCGAGCCAACGTCGCAACGGCGGACAAGAACTTCGTCCGGGGCTACATTCAGTCCTGGAACTTCACGCTCGAAAAGCAGTGGGGCGAGTGGATCGCAACGGCTGGATACGTCGCGACCCGATCCACCAGGCAGAGTTCGCGCATCGAGGCCAACTGGGGTGAACTCGGTCAAGGAAACGCCGGCAGGCAACTCCAGCAACGATACCGTCGGACGGCATCGACCCTGTTCTGGGGCACCATCGGTACGCCGATGTACGACTCACTCCAGGTCAAACTCGTTCGACGCAGTCGTTCCGGGCACCAATTCAACCTTGCCTACACCTGGGCTCACTCTAGGGGGTACACCTCGGAATCGTCCACGGCTCAGCCCCGCGTGAGGCATCCGGACTACTACTGGAAGAACCGGGGCCCCCTCGCCCAGGACATTCGGCACAACTTGGTGATCTCCAATACCTACGAGCTACCGTTCGGGCAGGGCAAGAGGTTCTTGAACACCGGGGCCGCAGCGGCCATCCTCGGAGGTTGGCAGGTCAACGCCCTGGCGTCCATGTACACAGGTCGGCCATCGACGCCCACGGCACCTGGCGGTGTGCTCAACGCCGCTCGTTCTGGCCAGCTTGCGGATTGCCCCGCACCCCCCCGGAAGCTCGGTAGCCCGGATGGCTGGTGGGACGTGTCCACATTCGCAGAACCCGACGAGGCCGGCGGCCCGCCGCGGTTTGGAACCTGCGGATCCAACGTCCTGCGCGGTCCTGGACACATCAACATGGACATGTCAGTATTCCGGAGATTCCAGCCGACCGAGCGATTCAGCATTCAATTTCGTGCGGAGTTCTTCAATGTTTCCAATACGCCGCATTTCGCCAATCCGAACTCCAACGTCGCCAGCAGCGGATTCGGGATCGTCACGGGCATGTCCAACACTGGTCGCGAAGGAAACGACCAGCGTGTGACCCGCGTCGGTCTGCGGCTTGCCTTCTGATTGAGACTCCTTGGGGGCGGGCTCTCAGGCACGCCCCCTGCCGATTGCACAAAGTTGGGACTCAGTGGTTACGACCGCCTTGTGAGAGTCCTTGGGCAGGCATGAGTGACAGCGGATTCCGGCGAGACTCGCGGATGGCAACGCTTTCGCTCAGGTTGGCCCGATGCCGCCGGCAGCCGACTCTTCCAGCCGCACCGAGATGTAGACGCAATCCCTACCCTATTGGCGGGAAGAGTGCTCGGGATCCACCGCGAACTGGTGCAGCCAGGCGATTAGTTCCGGTGCACGTGCTTCCGAGAGGATAATGGCGCGGGCGACCTCGAACAGAGTGAAATGGCCACGGCTGAGCATTTGTGCACAGTGACCGGGGCGAATGGTCTCGAAGATGTTGTAGAGGGCTCCTATGCGGGGGGAGGAAGAGGCAGGAGAGAGAATCCAGCGAGCGAATTGGTGGGCCGTCGGCCGATTGGGGTACCCAGCGAGCTGGATAGCAATGACTTCCTCGAGAAACTCGATGCGATCGCGAACGGTTGTGTCCTCGTCGGCTGGCTGGAACCAGACCGTGCGCGCCTCCGGGTAGTCGAACCACTCCAGCGGCATGGGTTCGAGTCGCAATAGATATTCGACACGACGACCGAGGAAGGTTAGAGGTTTGCCCGGCCCCCCGATCAACGAGCCTTGTTCGCCGATGGCCCGGGCCGCACGGTTGACGCCGGGCTTGCGGTTGGCCTGAAGGCAGATGCGCTGGTGCTCGGCGAGCAGTTCCTCGCGTGTCGGGAGATGGTCGGGCGGGCTCGGCAACGGCGGGCCATAGAAGGCCGTGCGCACAGAGTCGAAGTCGATCGGCATCGGATCTATCGCTCCTGCGGGTTGCGGGTAAGGGAAAAGCGCGAGACGACGTCTTCGAGCATGTCTTGCACGGCATTGTCTCGCAAAGCAGGGTAGCGTGGATTGACCAATGGCTCTTCGTGGCGGTGCATCCAGCCGGGGCTGAAGCTGCTCAGGGCAGCCGCCAGAACTTCCGGATCCCGAACCTGTGCCGAGGCCCAGGCCGCATCCAGGAGGGCCGGTTCGAATCGTCGCGCATAGGCCAGATCGTAGAGATCGCGAGGAACGATCCGGCCATGGACGATTATCCGCCTGTGAAGCTTCTTGGCGAGAATTTCGAGATTGGTTTCGAGTGCGATCCTCGGGTGCGCTGTGCAGTCCTGCGAACGGCTCGGACTGGTGAGGGGCGAGCAACCGACAATTTCGACTTTGGCGTCATGTAGGTAGAAGGCGCAGCCATCTGGGCCGAGCACGGCAATTCGACCGGAACCCATTTCTTCCAAGCGAGCTTCGAACCGGGTCCTTTGGTGATAGATGGTCTGGGTAAACGTGGCGGAGGTGAACAGGTCGATGTCGAGGCTTTCTCGATGGTGCCAGCGTGCTGCCAGAGCCGTCCCCCCTCCAAGCACGACATGTTTGGCGGGAACAAACTCAAGTACTAGCGGGAGGCCTTGATCGAAGGCACGCTGCGATCCCTCCGGTAGCGCCAGTTCTCTACAACTCGCCGCCATCCGACACAATCCGAGCGTGTTGTCCCTTAGCTTGCACCGCCAGCGATCGCGAAGGCGTAGCAAGAACAGGACGTTTCGACCTGCTCTCCTACATCAGCATAGAGGCCTAGCCAAGTTCGTCTGCCACGAGCTTGGTGTAGCCGCTCGGCCGGGAGGTCTGAAGCACGCTCGTCTTATTCGGGGCATTCTATGCTGTTGGCGATGCTCATTCGATATGGTTTGGGGCTCGCGGTTGCGGCGGCGATCCTTGCTGCAGGTTCCGTTGCCAACGCGGAAAGCCATTCGTTCCGTATTCGATTCGGTCTAACGGACACCGAACCGACAGCCTGGGATGGTTCGGCCAGTGTGGCGGAAGGCCGGGTCGCAGGCTTGCGGAGCTGGAGGCCCCGCTCAGCCGACCGCATCGATGCGGATTCTTGGAAACTCGCATCCGCTCCAGGAGTCAAGTTCCGGTACCGAAACTGGGAACCTGAGCCGTCGTCACCGGTACCTGAGTATCTGAACCTGCCGGGCCTGATTCTGACCGTCGAAGCCGATGGCGATGCCCGAGTGGACATCGACACTGCGGCTGGAAACTTTTCGTACCGACTCTCGGACCACCCCATTGGCGTTCGTCGCAGCTATCTCGAGGGCGCTGTCATGGTCGAGCGCTCGGCAAGCGTTGCCTCAGTCTCAGACCAGACCTTCCACAATGGATTCGCCGATACCGTGGCCGGAGGGGTCGGCACGTTCTGGGTTGCTTGGGTGGGCTACCGGGACTGGAGCAACCATGTGTTCGCGCGTAGGCATGACGGCGCCGGATGGGGAGAGATCCAGCAGATTACGTCGGAGGCATCGGATGCCTACTATGTGCGCCTCGCTCGAGACCGTCGCGGAGCAATTCTTGCCGTTTGGTCGGACCGACGTGACGGAAACTTCGACCTCTACGCAAGGCGGTTCGACGGTGAATCGTGGTCTCAGAGCGAAAGACTCACCGACGCACCCCAGCCCGACATCCACCAGGCCCTCGCCACTGATGCCCACGGGCGTGTTTGGCTCGTCTGGCAAGGCTTCCGAAACGGCAGGTCCGACATTCTCGCTCGCAGCTGGGACGGGGAGGAGTGGTCACCGGGGACCCGCGTGTCACTCTCGCCAGCCGACGACTGGCATCCAGCGGTCGCTGCAGATTCGAGGGGCGCCGTGTATGTGGCTTGGGAGACATACGAGAACAACGACTTCGACATTCGCATGAGGAAGCTGGTAGGGGAACGGTGGTCGGAGGTCGAGCCGGTTGCGGACACAATGCGCTATGAGGCTTATCCGTCGCTGGCGTGCGACGCCGAGGATCGCCTGTGGGTTGCTTGGAACGAGAGCGGGCTTCAGTGGGGCAAGGACACTGGTTTCCTGCTGAACCGTCCGGCAACGCAGCTTTACCAGTCCCGATGGATTTCGACGGCAGTCTACGAAGCAGGAGAGTGGCGCGAGCCTATGCGCAGCTTCGAGGCTTCGCTTCCCGAGGACCTGCAGGCATTCAACGACTTCCCCAAACTCCAGACTGATGGCGACGGCCGCGTCTGGACCCTCTTCCGCCACCGTCACCTCCGTCAGCGCGAGGTTCCGCACACGGCTGCCGCGCACCGTGCTTCCTGGGAAAGCTATGCCACTGCATTCGACGGGCGAAGATGGAGCGTCCCGATCCCGCTGCCGGCCACCGCAGGCCGTTCGGACGCTGGAACGGGATTCTCCTCCGGTCCGGACGGATCGCTATACGCTGCCTGGGCGACCGACAACCGCATCTATGATGAGTACCTCTACGAGCAGGGCGAGGTCCTTGCGTCGCGCATTCCTCCTATGGTCGGTCCGGTCTATCCGACCAGACTCAAGCGCAGAGTCCGGGATGAGTTGCAGGTCTTCATGAAGCACCCGAACGAACGGGAGGATGTCGAGCGCATCAGGTCGTACGAGATCAAGTCGGAAGGGAAGACCTACAGGGTCTATCGGGGCGACACCCACCGGCATACCGAGTACTCGGCCGACGGAAACAACGACGGTGCGCAGAACGACACCTACCGGTACGCGATGAATGTCGCGGAACTGGACTACCTCGGCATGAGCGAGCACCACGGCAACGGCGGCCCGAACATCGACTACATCAACTGGCTCCTCCAGCAACGGGTCGACGTGTTCCTCGTTCCGGGGCGGTTCGTGCCTCTCTTCGGGTACGAGAGAAGCCTTAGCTACCCCAACGGCCATCGAAACGTCATGTTCGCCAAGCGAGGGAATCCGACGTTACCCACCCAGCCCAACGAGCGCGAGACTTCAACGGCTGCGGTCGGATTGTTCGACTACCTCAAGCGCTACAACGGGATCTCGATTCCGCACACCCCCGCCACGGGCATGGGTACCGACTGGCGTGACAACGATCCGGAAGTCGAGCCGCTGGTCGAGATCTACCAGGGGGACCGGGTGTCTGCGGAGTACGAGGGAGCCCCGAAGGCGGCGACCGAGAATGACCTGACGAGCCAAGCCGGCGGATTCCGCCCAAGGGGATACGTCTGGAACGCTTGGGCCAAGGGGTACAAGATCGGCGTCCAGGCCAGTTCCGATCACCTCTCGACGCACATTTCGTATGCCTGCACGATCGCTGAAGAGTTCACTCGTGAGGGGTTGCTCGACGCGATGCGCAAGCGCCACAACTACGCAGCCACTGACAACATCGTGCTGGACTATCGCATGCACGCCGACGACACGGAGTATTTGCAAGGGGACATTGTTGCAGGAGAGCCTTCGGACTTCGAACTCAGGGTGAGGATCCTGGGTACCGCGCCGGTCAAGCAGATCGATGTCATCCGGGGCCAGGATTTCGTCTACACACTCCAGAACCAGGGCGACGACGTGGAATTCAGGTTTGTGGACCAGGAGCCGGACTCCGGGGAGCAGTATTACTACGTGCGAGTGCAGCAGGCAGACGGCCAGATGGCTTGGTCCAGTCCGATCTGGCTCACGTCACCCTGACGGAGACCGTGAGTTCTCCGAACGAACACGAGGGCACGCGAGGATGCGTTTGCGTGCTGTCTTGCGTGATTCGCCTGATAGGGAGGTCCGTCGTGGCACGCTCAACCCCCATGGCATAGTTTCGCGTCAGAAGGAATGTCGCCCAAAGCTCGCGCGAGGCGCTGATGGCTGCCCGAGGACGCCGTGCCAGTGCCCTGATCACGCGGCCCCCGGGGCTGGCACTGGACGCAGTTCCGGAGTGGGAACGGCTCACTCCTCCGCATCGGCTCGGTTGGCTGAGCCCTCACCTGCAGTGTGGCTTGCTGGAAGGCTGGATTGGTCCTGGCGGGTTGGCCGCCGCGCCTTGGTCGCTTGACAGACGGGCACTAGTGTAGTGAAATTAGCTTGCCCGGGTTTCGAGTTTGCGATTCCGCGGGGAAGGGGATAGTCCCCTGCTTGGGTGTTGAGGAAGGGAGCAACGCAATTCATGCCTTCTAATCGAATTGGTTTTTGGTCTGTCTGGGCCATTGCACTTTGCCTGGGCGCGCTGGTTCTCCAGCCCGCCTTGGAAGCACAGGTGACTACCGCAACCGTTTACGGTCGCGTGGTCGACCCCTCAGGGGCCGTTATCCCAGGAGCAAGCATTGCTGCGTCGAACGACGGGACCGGCGCCGAGTTTTCAACGGTGACGAGTGCCGGAGGAGAGTTCACGATCACGTTCCTGCCAGCTGGCACCTACACGCTCGCCATCACGGCAGACGGATTCAAGTCCTATATCGAGACGGGTTTGACGCTGGCTTCCGGCCAGCGACACAACCGCGACTATGGCTTGGAGCTTGGCGCGACAGCCGAAACGGTCACGGTGACCTCAGAGGCGCCGCTGATGAACACGGTAAACGCCGAGCAGGACATCGCGCTCAACCAGAACCAGGTCGCCGAACTGCCGATGATCAATCGCGACATCACCGGCATCCTGACCTTGGGCACGGGCGCCTCTCTGACTGACGGCGGCTGGACCCTCTCGATCAACGGCTTGGCACCGCGCGGCTTCACCATGACAGTCGACGCGGTCGACGCAGTGCCGGACGCGGAGTTCGCAGGCATGGCGCTGTATCAGAACTTCAACTTCATCAAGGGGATCAGCGTCGAGGCGGTCCAGGAGGTCGAGACGTCGAAGAACATTTTCTCGGCCGAAACCAGCCACACCATCGCGGGGAATGTCAACCTGATCAGCAAGAGCGGCACGAACAACGTGCATGGCAGTCTATTCGAGATGTACCAATCCGGCGGGCTCCACGCCAACAACTTCCTGGTCGGGCGAAAGGCTCCTTTGGTGTATCACCAGTACGGTGGCTCGATCGGCGGTCCGATTAAGAAGGACGAGCTCTTCTACTTCTTCACATTTGAGGGCTATCGCTTCGGTGGCAAGACTCCGGTACCGGGCGACGTGTGGTCGAGCGGCATGCGCCAGCGGATCTCGCAGGCGGTGCCCGGCGCGAGCGAGTACCTTGCTCTCTGGCCCGAGCCGACCGAGCCCGATGGCCCCAATCTGGATCCCAGCAATCCCGCCTGCGGGGACCTCCCTCCCAATACACCGTGCCTGAGGCCGACATCGTTCTGGGGCGGCCAGGGGGATGAGAGGCGCACGGACGACCACTTCGTCGGAAAGGCAGACTGGAACGCTTCGAGCAGGGACTTCCTGACCTTCCGCTACGTCGGCGGCAGACCGCTCCGCCGGATTCCGCGCACGATGATCGGCAATGGCCGTCAGTGGGACGGCCAAAACCACAACGGCGCGGCCACATGGACCAGGATCATCAGTCCGACGATGACATCCGAGACTCGCTGGGGCACAAACGTCAACGCGATCAACCGGCTCGATGTAGCATTCGCGGCAAACAAAATCCCGTTCGTGAGGGGCTTCGGCAATCCTGGAGAGCCGGGCGCAGAGGTTTTCGCCAAGGACGGGCACACTTCAACGCTGACGCAGAACTTCTCCAAGACTGCCGGGAAGCACTCCATCAAGTTCGGCGGAATGTATCGCTACATGAGCGGCACAAGGGTTAATGAGGAATCTCCGGTATACACGTACGAAACGCAGGCCGACTTGCTGGCAAACAACATCACATCGGCCCGGTTCATCTTCCCGCTAGAGAAATTCTTGTGGACGCGGTGGTTCGTCGGGGGCTTCTTCCAGGACGACATTCGCTTGACACCTAAGCTGATGCTCAACCTTGGGGCGCGTTGGGACTATGCATCTGTTGTGCGGTCGGACCAAGTCGACGGCATCTCCGGCAACGTCTTCAATCGCGACGGTCCGTTCGGCCAGCCGGGCGCCTCTCTCCAGAATCAGGGAGCGCTCTTCCGGCCCGCCGACAACGCTTGGGATGCCTACTACGGGATGTTCTCGCCGCGCCTCAGCTTCGCCTATACGCTAGACGACGAAGGAAAGACGGTCATTCGCGGAGGAGCCGGGATCTTCTATATGCCTAACAATATGTTCTCCGGGGCAATCGAGATCCTATCGAACGGTCCCGACGCTCCCGTCGAGCTGACTGCTAACGAGTTGCTCGTTCGCGAATTGGGGCTAAAGTACGGCGACCCCAATGAGGCGGCGCTGGCCGGAGCCCAGTCGAGCGGCGTGATTTCAGGCAGTGCGGTCGACCCTCATCGGCGTCCCCCCTATAGCCTTCAGTATTCGTTCGGGATTCAGCAGCAACTGGACAGGTCCACTGTCTGGGAAATCGGATATGTGGGCAATCGTGGCGTGCGCACGATTTACAGCCCCGACTGGAACCGGGTCGTGCCAAACACAGGCGGCCTCAAGCTGAGCGAGACACAGGGCTTGGATGGGAACTTCTCACAGAACTTCCGCTATTACCAGAATGCCGACTCGACCGGGTACCACAGCCTGCAGACCTCACTAAAGCGACGCTTTGCCGACAGCTTCCAGTACAACATGAACTACACCTACGGCTGGAACTGGGCGCACTTCCGCGGGGATATGACATGTTGCGGTCGAAGCGAGAACCCGCAGGACCAATTCAACATGAGGAGTAATCGTGGACCCACTGGTTACCATATTCGCCACCGATTCACCACGGACTTCTTTTGGGAACTGCCTGGCAAGAACCTGCAGGGAGCGGCGAAACACCTCGCGGGCGGGTGGACTGTGGGCGGCATCATCGAACTTCGCTCTGGGTTCACGATTCCCGTCAGTAGCAGCACCAGCACGAACCCAGGTGCCCGCCCTGACATTCTGACGACTCACGCGCAGGCCATCATGAGCAACTGGGGGCCGAACCAGCGCCAGTACCTGGATCCCAACGCGTTCGCTTTACCCCCAACGGACGACAAGGGCGTGAATATTCGGCCGGGCAACCTTTCAAGACGGGCATTGTATGGTCCGGGATTACGGAACCTTGATTTCGTGGTGCAAAAGAACTTCCGCGCGGGCGAGAGCCAGCGGCTTCAGTTGCGCATCGACTTTTACAACCTGTTCAACACCGTCAACTTTACGCGGGTCAACCAGAACGCCCGTTCCGGAACGTTCGGCCTGCTCAACCGTGTGGCCCCGCCACGCCGCGTGCAGTTGATGATTCGGTATTCGTTCTAGTTCTCACGAATTCACCATCCAGGGGCCGGCGTTTCGCCGGCCCCTTTTTGGTGGCTTGACGAGCATTGTCGGCAACTTGCGGCCGATTGTCCCTAGGATCACTTAGTGGACTTCGGGTCTGATTGAAGCGTAAGAACGTTGCGAGGCGGGATCCGAGGCACGTGCGGAATAGAACCGATAGTCTTCATGGCGACCGACGACGTTTCCCGATTGCACACTCCGCACCCTGACTGGGATTTCCCTCCCATCACCACCAGCCACCGCGTGAGGCTGGACCCCTGATTGAGCCTGAACGCGCACGATGGCGCGGACCCGACAGTCGCCGCGGCAGGTCGCGTCTCCCCAGGGAACCGTCTGCAGATGATTTGCGGATTCCTGTTCCGCAAACGCTCGTGTCCTGAAACGCCGGCAATGTCGCAATGGCGACATGCTGGGATTCTGGTGATACGACGACCTGACTCGGAAACATCCGAGCTTCTCGTGCGCGGGCTAGTGACGGGCTACGGGAATTTCGCAACGGGTCTCGTGCCGAGAGCGCCCCTTCGAGCAAAGCCTTCCACCTCTTGCGCTAGTTGCTGCTTACCCGACTAACCTAGCAGTATTGCTATTGATACCGAATGGGGTGGCGCGACTATCCGAGATCCTCAAGGCACTCCGGGACAATCCGAAGCAGGCACTCTTCGCTGACCTCGCAAGAGTATGCGACAAGTACTTAGACGAGCCACGCCAGGCTGGTGCCGGCCACAGAATCTACCGCACGCCTTGGCCGTAAGACCCACGAGTGAACATTTAGAACGACAAGGGACGGGCAAAGCCCTACTAGGTTCGGCAAGTTCTCAAAGCAATCGAGAAACTGGAGGTGCAGGGTGATTGACCACTACGCGTATCGGGTGACGTGGTCCGAGGAGGATGGCGAGTATCTGGGCCTCGGCCTGGAGTTTCCATCCCTGAGCTGGCTGGCGTCGGAACCAGGCAACGCCTTTTCCGGGATCCGCGATCTGGTGCAAGCAACCATTGGAGACATGCGGGAAACCGGGGAGAACTCGCCAGAGCCTCTGGCGAATCGCACAGATAGCGGAAAGTTCCTCGTGCGTGTACGTCCCGAGACCCACCGCAAGCTCGTTGTACAAGCGGCCGAGGAGGGAGTCAGCTTGAATCGGCTGGTAAGCGCCCGACTGGCCGAGTAAGTTCTGAGCAAGCAGCGTTGAAGCCCAAGTTGGTGGCTGTCTCGGTCCACCCTTGATCGAACCTAAGGCGCAACCGGCGGTCCCGACAGGATCAGTCCCGGTTTCTCGTTTCAACGGCCACCCCGCCAATGCACCGCCATCGGCGCGCGCCCTTCCACACGCCTTTCCTCAGTTGATTCCCCTGCTTGTGTGCGTATAGGATTGGAGGCGCTCCCGCAGTCGGCTCGACTCAACCGGACTGATGAGCGCGAAGGGGTCCCGCATGAACACTCGAATCCGTCTTGTTCTCTTGCTAGGCGTTGCAGCCGCCGTCTCGGCGGTGCCACTTCTTGCTCAGGGTGTGTCCGGCAGCGCGTCGGTTGCTGGCACGGTTACCGACGAAACCGGTGCTGTGATTCCCGGCGCGACTGTAACTCTGGTTAACGTCGAGCGCGGCTCCGAACAGGATCTCTCGACGAACGAAGCGGGCAACTACGTCTATCCGGACATTACGCCCGGTACCTACACGGTCCGCGTCTCGAGCGAAGGCTTCGCAACGCAGGAAATCACTGATCTCGACGTGCAGGTTGGCCAGCGCGCCGCTGTCAACGTCGAGCTTGCCGTGGGCCAGGTGACAAATGTGGTGACGGTCGAGGCCGTCGCTGTGCTGCTTGAGACGGAGAACAACGCGATCGGCACAGTCGTCGATTCCGAGCGGGTCAACGAATTGCCGCTCAACGGTCGGAACTTTCTCCAGCTGGCCCTGCTAGCCGGCGGTACCGCTCCGTCCGAGGGCCGCGCCTCCTTCGAAGGCCAGATCGGCCATCCCGGCCGGTTCGTCGTAGTCGGCGGGGTCAAGGCGGCGAACAACAGCTACACCATCAACGGAATCCAGGTGCGCGGCGCACGGGGCGGGGAACTGGCGGTAGGCCTGTCGGTAGCCAATGTCGACCAGTTCAAGGTCCAGTCGAGCTTCTTTATGCCGGACCAGGGGCCAAATCCCTCCATGGTGAACGTCACCACGCGCAGTGGTGGCAACGACTTCCATGGTGAGGCGTTCGAGTTTGTTCGGAACACGGTTCTCGATGCCAGAAACTTCTTCGCGCCGGGCCCCGAGGAACTGAAGCGAAACCAGTACGGATTCCATATTGGCGGCCCCGTCGTGCATGACAAGGTCTGGTTCCGAGCTGGATACGAGGGGATGCGCGAGAGGGTAGCTTTCTCGCGGGGGGTCTTCACGCCGACCCAGGCCATGTTCGGGGGCGATTTCAGCGAGGATCCCTTCGTCATTCACGATCCCCTCACGCTGGACGAGGCTGCGGGGACGCGTGAGCCGTTTCCAAACCAAACAATTCCAACAAGTCGCTTCAACGCGGTCTCGCAGAACCTCTTGCAGTACTACCTGCCCGGTTCGAGCTTCCAAATGAGGCCTAGCAACTTGTTCGCCCATCCCCGGAACACGGTTGACAACGACCAGATCAACCTCCGAGTAGACACCCAGCTGTCCAACAAGCAAAATCTCTTCACCCAATACATCTGGCAGGACAACTCGGCGGTCCGTCCCGGGGCCTTCCCGCTGAGCGGCGCATTTTACCCGAATCAGTTCGCGATGTGGATGATCCAGCACACGTACACGATCTCGCCCAAATTGGTCAGCACCATCCGCCTGGGTGTCTCCCGCAACCAAGCCCTTTTCAGCAACGAGGCCCGCGAGGTCGGGGACATCCTTACCCCTCTGGGGATCACGGGAACGTTCGACACGCGTGGCGTCTTCGCACAGCGAATCCAAGGCTTCACGGGATTCGGTCGTTCGAACGGTGACCTAGGCAACATCGACAACAACTACCAGCTCGATCCGGGCATGAGCTATATCTCCGGCAATCACCAATTCCGGTTCGGAGCGAGCATCCGCTACCGGAGGACCTGGCAGCAGAACGCGAACGCGGGTGCGCACGGGTCGTTGATCTACAACCGCGTTTACTCCGCCCAATTGACGAGAAACGCAGCCGGAAACCTGGTTCCCGACGGCAGAAACAGTGGCAGCGGATTCGCCGACTATTTGCTCGGAACTCCGGATCGCGGCTCCACACGCGGCCTGCCGATGTTGCAATACCGCCACACCCAGTTCATGCCGTATATTCAGGACACTTGGAAAGTGCGGAGGAACCTGACACTCAACTGGGGCATGTCCTGGTTCAAGGACACGATTCCGAATCCTCGCGGGCGCGCCGCCGACTACCCACATGGCTTCGACGCGGCCACGGGACTGCTGAAGTTCGCTGTGCTGGGGCAGGTCGACCCGCGCGTCATTCAGCCCGACAGCGACAACTTCGCGCCTCGGTTTGGCATCGCCTGGCAGCTGGACAACAAGACAGTGATCCGCGCGGGTGCAGGTGCATATTTCTCCGACATGCAACTCATCGAGCTGCAGTTCGCGGCGGTCGGGCCTCCCTACACGAACAGCGTTGACGCGATCAACACGGGGAAGTTGATTCCAGAATTTATACCTGGTGTCAACATCTTTCCGGTCATACCGCTCCCGCCGATCGACGAGAACTTCGCGAGCAATCTTCCCGCCGGAATCACCCCGTTCACTCTACAGGAGGAAGGGCGCACACCCTACGTCCAGCAATGGAACTTCTCGATCCAGCGGACGCTCAGCGACAACGACATGTTCGAGCTGACCTATCTCGGCAATAGCGGACATCGCCAGCAGAACCGGTACGACTTCAACCAGTGCCGGGTCGGATCGGACCTGCGATGCGACCGGGAAACGAGACCGTATCTGCGGTACCGGGCGATCCTCCAATCCGACTTCAATGCCAACTCGAGCTACAACGCGCTTGTCGCCCGTTACCACCACCGGATGTCAGCCGGTCTCGATCTGCGAATCGAGTATACGTTCGGCAAGGCTCTGTACGATGGCTGGGAACTGGGCGGCGCGACGAATAACCAAATCGCGAACAATCGCGCGCTGGACAAGGGGCCGACGTCGTTCAATGTGAAGCATCGAGGCGTGGTTAGCGCCCTTTGGGAGCTGCCGGTCGGGCGTGGCAGGCAGCTGGGAGCCGAAATGCCGAGGGGCTTGGACTATGTCGTCGGCGGATGGGAAGTGACAGCGATCTCGACGTTCTCCAATGGCCTGCCGATATTCATCACGGTCCCGAATCGCACCGGCAGCCCGTTCGTCGGCCACCGGCCCAACCGCACATGCTCGGGAGTTCTCTCCGGATCCGATCTACGCAGAAACCTGCAGTTCATCGACACGAGCTGTTTCGTGAACACGGAGCGCGGCTTCTTCGGCAACTCGGACCGCGCACCTATCAGCGGGCCCGGCCTCAACAACTTCGACATCGGGATCCAGAAGGACTTCCCGGTCTCGGAAAGCAAATTCTTCCAGCTGCGCGTGGAAATGTTCAATGCGTTCAACCACGCCCAGTTCCGCAATCCCAATGGCAGGGTGGGCAACCGAAATTTCGGGCTCGTCAGTGCCGCTCGGCAGCCCAGGCTCGTCCAGCTGGGCTTGAAGTTCATCTTCTAGGGTTCCTTGGTCGCTCGGAGGCAATCCCGGATGTCGTTGACGTGCCGTCGACGGTGATAGCCAATTGAGCGGTTGGACGGCAGGCCGGTGTGTCGCATTCGCTGTCGCGCTGCAAGGAATCCGCGTGGCTGTCGGAAACCGATGCGGAACCGCGGCTCGGACCCATCGGCTGCCGCTTGGTACCGGCCTAGCGCATGAGAAGCGATTCACAAAAGGCCATTCGATCTTTGAACATTTCAGAAGCCAGCATCTTGCATTCCCGACGTCTTGAAGGCCTGCAGGTATCTACGAATTCCCGTCTGGCTCGGCTGATTTGCTTTCTGCACACTGCATAGTTCCAGGTGTCTGGGATCCAGGTAGAAAGTGACTCGCCAGCCGGTGAAAGTGGGGGCGGAACGGCGGTGGTGTCGATTTCGCGAGCACAGCCAAGAATTACGCAGGTCGCAAGTAGAACGGGCATGAGCCTGACGAACCCCCCAATCCGTCGGAGACGAACTGTCTGGCAGCCAAGCCAATGCATCCTCATTGCATTCATGACAAGAATTCAGCGCACACGTAGCCGTCCGGTACTCGATTACAGGCCCTCTGCACAGATTCAACCATCCGGGTTCTCAATGCCACTCGCTCATAGTCCGCCTTCTTGAAAAATCCTGCCGCAAATATCCATGCGTCCTTCGGACACTCAGTAAGCCATGGCTCGGCCGTTCCGGGCGGAGACGTCTACGACGGGGAATCCAGCCGTACCGAGGAACATATTTGCCACGAGCAGTGACGCAGATCCCAAGCAGAGCGACTGCAATCCCAACGCTACGGGATCTCGACTGAACGAGTTGAAACGACCGGGAATCGCGTTCCGCCCACCATGAACCGGGTCTTGGCGAATCGCCGATGCCATCCTCCAGCAATGTCTCGAGCGCGGTGACGGCGCCAGGCAGGGCGGCTGTAACGAATGGTGGCTGCGGACGCGATTTGGACGGCTTGACCGCCCTATCCGTTTACCCGGCCTGAGATGGCTCGCCACCTCCCGCGGTCAAGTCCGTGAATCCCAAGCAATGAGGGCCGGTATCCCCACCGGCCCCTGGTTATCGATGTCAGCACCGGGTGCTGACTTTCGCCCTAGAACTCGTAGCGGATCTGGAGCTGGACCTTGCGCCCGTCGAGCGAGGACCTCAGGCGCCCGAACGTTCCTGAAGCGGCGTTCGTCTGGATCCCGCCGAGCGTCGTATTGTTGAGGGCGTTGAAGAAATCCACACGCATCGTCAGCCGATTCGTCTCGCTGACCTCTATTCTCTTTGAGAGAGAGGCGTCCAAGTTCCAGAGTCCGGGACCATAGATCGCATAGCGTGACAGCGTTCCGGGGCGAAGCGCGATTCGGTGCGGATCGGTCGGAACGAGCGAGAACGCATTCACGTCCAAGTACTGGTAGCGCCCGCTCTCGTCAGCCTGGTCGTAACCTCCCAGGATCGCAGCAGCGTGGCTGCTGGACACGATGTCCGGACGTTGACCCGGCGATTGCGTGCCTCCTTGCGTGATTCTGAGCGGAGTCCCCGTGCGCATTTCTAGGATTCCAGCCAACGTCCAGCCGCCCAGGATGTGGCGTCCGGCACCCCGGACGTTTCCCGGGACGGGGATTTCGTAATAGAAGTCTGTCGTGAAACGATGCCGAATGTGGTAGTGGGTCGGCGCCCGATTCAGCTTCATGTCGTAGACTTCGGCGCGCGACCGAGACCACACCGTCTGCGGGTCGTTTCCACCCGTGCAGCAGGTCATGTCGCCACGGAAATGCGCCCAGTTCCAGGCGTACGTGTAGTTCATATTCAGCTGCAGGTTCCGCGAGAACCGCCTCTTCAGTGAGGCCTGCAAGCTGTGATATCCCGTTGAGTCCGCCCCCTGATAGAAGTTGAACCTTTGGAAATCGTCGAGGCCCAGCACCTCGCTATACAGCTTGCCATCCGTGTAGGGCAACAGCCGGTTATAGGTCGGATTGAAAATCAAATGCACGCCGCGGTTGCCCACATACCCGACTTCCACGACCGTCGAGTCGGCGAGTTCGCGCTGCAGGCCCAAGGTGAATTGAGCGCTATAGGGCGCGGCCCATTGCGGGTCGACCGCGTTGCCGCCGATCGTCGCTGCGGCCGTCGCAGCTTGCTGACCCACTTCGTTCGGATCTCCGTACTGGAGTCCGAGCGTCTGGACAGCATCGCCGACCACATTGAGGTGTGACGGCACGTCAGGACCATTCGTGATGACGTCGATCGGGCCCGCGAAAATGTTGTGCGGCATATAAAAAATGCCGGCACCGCCCCGCACAACTGTCTTGCCGCTGTGGTCCAAGGTCCACGCAAATCCCAGCCTCGGAGAGTACATGTTGTAAATCGCGTCCCAGAAACGGTTCGGGGGGCGGAAGAGTAACCCTCGACCGGTGGCGGTTCGCAGCGTCGCGCCAGGGCGGCCGAAAGGGCCGTCGCGATTGAAGATGTTGCCCTCGATCCCTTCGTTCTGGCTCGACCGAGGCACAGACGCGTAGTCCCAACGGAGCCCTATGTTGATCATCAGGCAATGCCTGACGCGGATGTCGTCTTGCACGAATCCGCCGACGAACCAGCGGCGCCATGTGAACTTTTCAAGCGGAAACACGTAGCGCGCAGAGGTGATCCTGCCCGTCAGCAAGTCGGCCTGGGTGGCGTAGGTGTAGATCGGCGACTCCTCGTTGATCCGAGTACCGCTCATGTAACGGAACATGCCGCCAAACTTGATGACGTGGCGGCCTGTGGTCTTGGCAAAGTTCTGATAGGCCGTGGAAGTGTGGCCGTCCTTCGCAAAGACCTCGGCTCCGCTGTCGCCGGGACCGCCAAAGCCCCTCAGGAATGGGATCTCGTCGGCGGCATAGGCTCCGTCGAGCCGATTGATGGCGTTAACATTCGTTCCCCAGCGGGTTTCCGAGGTCAGGGTCGGGCTGATGATCCTAGTCCATGTGAACGCACCGTTCTCCTGGATGCCGTCCCAGGTGCGCCAGTTGCCGAGCTGCAGCCTGGGAATTCGTCGCAAAGGTCGGCTGCGGACGTATCGAAACGTCAGAAAATTCGCGGAATCCACATTGTGATCGACCTTGACCACAGCGTGGTCGTCTTTGCGGTTTTCCGTACCGACTCCTGCGAAGAAGGCCGTCGGCTGAATACAGGGAACGTTGGGACCCAATTCCCCGCAGGTCGTATGCGAAGGGTCTAGGTCGGGTCCGTCGGGCTCTGTGGGCTCCGGCCACAGATCCAGGTATGGCTGCGCGGCGGGTACTGCGTTACGGATGCGCTCCCTCATGCCAGACGACCACACGTCACCGGACAGCGGGCGCAAGCGGTTGAACCGATAGCCCTCGAACACTCCGAAGAAAAACGTCTTGTTCTTGACGATCGGACCGCCCAGGGAGAACCCGTACTGGTGGTACACAAGCGGAGATTTCACTCCGACGATGTGATTCCGTGCGTGCATGCCTCCGGACTGGTACATCTCGAACAAGCTGCCGTGGAAGTCGTTCGTGCCACTCTTGCTGATCAGGTTGACGTTACCGGCGATCGTGTTGTCGGTCTCCGCCGAGAAGATGTTCTTCGAAGTCTCCACTTCGCGGACCGCCTCGATGCTGATGCCCTTGATGAAGTTGAAGTTCTGATACAAGGCCAAGCCGGCGAATTCCGCGTCGGGAACGGCGTCCACGGCGTCCACAGTCATCGTGAAACCGCGAGGAGCCAAACCGTTGATTGACATCGTCCAGCCGCCATCGGTCATCGCCGCTCCAGTCCCCAGAGAGAGGATCCCCGTGATGTCACGGTTGATCATGGGGAGTTCGTCCACTTGCGTCTCGTTCAGCGAAATGTCCTGCTCGGCATTAACCGTATTCATCAGCGGAGCGGCTCCGGTGACTGTGACAGTCTCAGTGGTGGCACCGATCTCCAGCGTGAAAAGCTGGTTGACGCGCTGTCCGCTTGCCAGCTGTAGGTCGGTCAAATTGAAAGATTTGAATCCTTCCGCCTCGATGGCCATCGTGTAGCTTCCGGGAGGAACGAACGAAATTGCGAATACACCGCCGTCACTTGCGATCGCTGACAGTTCCAGACCGGTATCGTTGTTGGACACCGTGACCTCGGCCCCGGGTACAATCGCTCCGCTCGGGTCGAGTATCATTCCCTGCAGGGTTGCCGTTGTCACCTGTGCCTCGCTAACGCCCTGCCATGCGATGGCAATGATTAGCAGCCCAAATGCCAGAAACCCTGGCACCCTCAGTTTCTTGACGTACATTGAGGTTTCCCCTTTTTTCTGAATTCCATTTGAACGACCCTGGTTTCCCGCCGAGCACCACGAGTTCATTCGCTTAGAGCATCGCAAAGCAAGGATAGGGCAGTTCCGGGAAGTGTGTCAATTGTAAAGTCCACGGTAAAAGTCGCCAGCAAAGCGATACCAGGCCTGAATGGAAGTGCTATCCAAGGGTTGGAGACAGGCTGGCCGGCATTCAAGCGCATGGGCCTCACCGGGTCATCGCAGGAATCTGGCAAATCTATCGCGGCCCCGGACTCACCTCAGCGACCATCTGCACAGGAGCGTGCTCCCGGGTCATCTTGGTCACCCGCGTATAACGTGTCGGCGGCGAATAGCCAGCCGCAGAGAGCTAGTCGTTCGCGAAAGTCGTGGAAAGCAAGCCTGTTGCATTCGCGCTTTCGCCAGGGCCGGCAGTTATTCACGCCCTCTCGCCAGGCTTTACGCACTTCCCTGACGCCCCCGCCCTACGTCTGAGACTGAGGCAAACATGCGTCCACCGTTTCGGGCGCGGACGGCAGGTACGTTGAGATCTGGCCTTAGCTAGGAACGTGGTTGCCGCAAGCAGTGACGCAAACTCCGAGCGGCTTGAAGGACGTCCCCATCCATCGCCGGTGCGGGGGCAATTGGCTACAGGTCCATGACTTCAAGCAGGCATTCCGCTGGACTTGGATTCGCGAAGGAGGATCGCGAGCGTTCGTCGGTCGGGGCGTCGCGGCCAGCGGCGATAACGTTCAACAAGACGCACTCTCAAACACTCGGTTCTTGAGGTTCCGAGAGGAGGCATGCGGCTGCGCGTTGATCGATGGGTTCTTCAACCCTGCTTGAGCGGGTGACGCTAGTCCCGTGCCAGGTTAATGCATTAGCATCAAATGCGTGCGCACCACGCTCAACCTTGACGACGATGTTCTCCTCGCCGCGAGGGGCCTTGCGCGTCGCGACGGGACCAGTATCGGGGCAGTAATCTCGAAACTGGCTCGAAAGGGATTGAACGGTGATCCCTGCAATGACACGGACGACGCGAACGACGGATTCTACGGGTTCCGCCCCCTTCCCAAGCGAGGCAGGCCGGTTACTAACGAGCTGGTCGATCGGCTACGCGAAGGCGGCCCCTACTAGTTCGGCGTGACTTCTTGATGCGCCCGTTGCTAGGCATCAGTTTCCTCTTGGCCCTTCTTGATCGTGATCACATACACCACGACCGACGCAGACGGTGGTTCGAGCAGAAAGTCCAGCACGGCTGGGCATCTTGTGCCACGACACAGGACGGCTGTATCCGAATTCTGTGTCAGCCGAGCTATCCGACTCCCGTATCGCCCCTGAGGGCGATCCGGTTGATCTTTGCAGCCACGTCAGGCCCGTACCACGAACACTGGCGTAGCGATATATCCATTCTCGACGAGAGGATTCTCGACCACTCTCGCATCCACGGCCCCTGACAGATTACTGACGTTTATCTGCTAGGCTTGGCGGCTCAGCACGGCGGACGCCTCGTCACCTTCGATCAGACAATCGCTCTGTCGGCAGTTAGGACGGCGAGCCCAAGCAATCTGGTCGTGCCGTCAGGGGTGTTCATCACATGGAGAGTCACGGATCCCGCGTGGCGAAGTCCAATGCATCGTGCTGCTTGAGATCTGGCAGCGTGCCGGTGAGGATTGAGCAACAGGGCACATGCCAGGGCGGCTCGATCGAGTCGGTCTTGAACCACTGAACCGTCTATCCTCGACAAGGTCGAATGCCGTCCGACCTCTTCCTTTGGCTGAGGATTGGCGAGCGGTCGCTCGAACCCCATCGAGCGCACAAGTGTAGGACAAGGTGCGACTTGGGAAGGATCGGGTGAATTGTAGCCGCTGGGCTATCTCAGCGCCAGTCGGGATGATTCGGATGTTCGCTCCGACCCGGAAGTCTTCGCGATGCCACCGGCCCCTTCGGGACCGAACGACGCGGAAGAGGGCTTGATTCTTAAGGAGCCTCTGGCCAGTCATGTCGGCTGGAAACGCGTGTGCCTGGCACCGGTAGGCGCGGGAATTGCGCGCCCGTACCGCCTCTCCCTGCGGAGCTTCCTTGGATCCTGCATTGCGTTGCCGTTCTGGTCGCTTCCGGATCCTCGCTTCACGAGACTCTCTTGAAGGCACGGCCCGCGTACACTCCTTGACGCGTGCAGTTCGAGTCCGGATCTTATCGGCTCTCAGCGGATTCGACTTCCGAGGCGCACTTGAGATGGCACGATGTCGCACTTGATTCAATCCAGCACGTGCATCCGAAGGGTGGAGGTCTACGCCGATGCGTCCCTGATGCCCTGTCCTGGTCAGGGAGGGTTACGAGTGACAGGCCCTCAGCCTGCCTTACTGTTCATGGTCGGGTGGCCTTGCAACCTGATTCACGTTACGACGGAAGCGCAGCTTCATCTTGGCGGAGACGGGTTTTCCGGACTTCTTGGCGGGCTCGAATCTCGACTGCCTGACTGCTTCCACCACGCGTTCGTCTAACGCCATCCCTAACCCGCGAACGACCTTGATGTCGTTCGCCGAACCGTCTCTCCGGATCTGGAATTCCACCTCAATAGATCCTTCCAGTGTTTCATTACCTGCCTCATCCGGGAATTCGGGAGAGACAAAGTCCAGGATCTTCGGAGGGGAGTATTCGTCACTGCTCCCGATTCCGACTTCGTCGGCCCGTTCAGGCAATCCAGTGTCGCGGCTCGATCTCTCATTCCTCAGGCGTGCGCTACTGTCTGCTGTCTCTTCCCGTTCCGATGAGGACGGGTGCTCGGCAACGGCCGCATTCGCTCCATTCTCGGACCCGCCCTCCAGCAGGGATTCGATGTGCCTAACAATGCGGGACTTGGAGAGCCCACCGACGTGCTTCGTGTTGATCGTGCCGTCACGCCGTACGAAGTAGGTGGTTGGAAGCAAGGTGATTCTCCCGAATTCGCGCTCGACACTCTTGTCTGCCACGAATACTGGGTATGAGGGCTTGAGCTCCGCGATGTAAGGTCGCACAGAGTCCCATCCGTCTCGGTCCAACGAAACCGCCAGGACTGTGAATCCCTTGGACTCGTACTCTTTCTGCATCTCGTCAAAAACTGGCATCTCACGTCGGCATGGACCGCACCAAGTGGCCCAGAAATTCAGCAACACTGCCTTGCCGGCTAGGTCTCGATTTTTCCAGACTATGCCGTCCGCATCGGGAAGGTTGATCGGCGGGAGCGGGTCGTTCTCCGACGGTCCGACCGACCTTGCCTCGTCATCCGATGCGGCTGCCTCGGATGCTTCCGGTTCATGCCCATGTTCGTCCAGGAGCGAAGGAGGCTTGGCGAAATACACGGTTGATCCGACACTGATCGAGAGGCTTGCGACGGCGAAGATCACTATCAGGATCTTGATCTGCCTGAGTTGTCTGGCCATTTGCGTCGTCGCGGTTGCAAGCTTGGTAATCTCTCCCTCCGGGACTTCGAGTTCATGGCCTTCGGGCCGCACAGGTCTCTTTCTCCAGCCTGCTTTCATATTCGTGTCCATCGCCTTCGTTGGCAAGTTGGGAGGTATGGTTGGCGCCTGCTATGTTCGCCTAGATGAAGCCCACACCCGTCCTAGTCTCGTGGTCGTCCGGGAAGGATTCCGCCTGGGCCTTCCATACCCTTAGGCAGGAGCCCGAGACCTATGCCGTCAAGGGCGTTTTCACGACGGTTACCGAGAGTTTTCAGCGGGTGTCGATTCACTCGACACCCGCTTGGGTCCTGAGGGAACAGGCAATCAGACTCGGTGTTCCGCTGTACGAAATCCCGATACCGTATCCCTGCTCGAATTCCCAGTACGAGGCCGCGATGGAGGAGTTCCTGACAAGGATGCGAGACCTCCCCGGCCAGCTCGCCGCCTCCCACCTGGCATTCGGCGATTTGTTCCTTGAAGATATCCGACGCTACCGGGAGGACAAGCTTGGCGGCACAGGATTCGTTCCCCTCTTCCCGATCTGGGGTAGAGACACGACGTTGCTCGCGGAAGAGATGATCGAATCCGGAGTCAAGGCGATTGTGACGTCCGTCAATCCCGCTGCGCTTCCACCCGACGTTGCTGGTCGCTGGTTTGACCGCAGACTGCTGGCCGACCTGCCTCCCGGCGTTGATCCTTTGGGCGAGAACGGCGAGTTCCATACGTGCGTTGTAGATGGGCCGATGTTCTCCTCGCCCATCGATGCTCAGCCAGGTCGTGTTGTCCACCGCGAAATCTCGACGTCCGGCGCCGGTAATGACGATTCCAACGCGCACGATCCTCACCCGCTGTACATCTATGCCGACGTCATTCCCTTGTCCTGATCCGCCGTCAATCGGAAGCCCGGGGCAAACGGCTCCAAGCTTGCAGGGCATGCGGGGCAGTACAGGCATGGGCCGCGAGGCCGCGTATACTGCCGGTCGTCGATGCGATCGTCCCTTGGCAAACCCCGCTACCGGTTTTCGGGTTGCATCCTGTCCCCCGCCCGCAGGACGCTCGTCCGCGACGGTCGGGAGCTTCCTCTGATTCCGCGCTGCTTCGATCTGCTTGTCCTGCTCGTTGAGCGGCGGAACGAGGCGGTGTCGAGGCGCGACATCCTCGATGCCGTCTGGAGCGACGTGGTCGTCACTGACGGTGCCCTGAGCCAGGCGGTACGGACCCTTCGGCGAGCGCTGGGCGACGATCCGCGCGAGCCAACGTTCATTCGCACGGTACAACGGCACGGCTACCGGTTCGTCTGCGACGGGGTCATCGAAGAGCCGGACGAGGGACCACCAAAGCCCCTGCAGGGCACTACTATGGGACCTGACCCAGACATCTCCTTCGACCAGGCTATCGAGGCGTTGCTTGCTGACGATTCCGACGATGCCGAGGGAGCGGATATCCGGCGGAGACAAGCCGCCGAGACCCTGCACCAGTTGGGCATCGCCGCCGCTCTCCAGCGACTCCACCGGAGAAAGGGACACGCGATGGCCCGCGCTTACCTGCGGGAGACCCGTTGGGATGTCCCCAACGCGGTGTCGGTTCCGCTGTTCGGAAATCCGGGCTGGTTTGCGGCCGCGAGGATTCTGTTCTTGCTCCGAATCCGACGCGTGGCCGGACTGGCTGGGCGCCGCTGGCTTTCGGCGGCTGCCGGCGGAGCGGCGGCCGGGATGCTCGCCGGTCTCGTTGGCGGCCTCGTGTTCCGCTTCGGACCCGGATCGACGGCAGGCAGCGGGGTACTGCCGATGCTACCGCTTCTCGGAACGGCGATCGGCGGTGTTGCAGCAGCAGGTGTCGGGGCCGGACTGGCTGCGGCGGAAGCCGCCTTTCGTGCTCGCCGACGCCTTGCGCTTGCCGTAGCGGGAGCGTTGAGCGGTCTGGCGGTCGGCTCGATCGCCCACCTCTTGGGCCGCCTCGTGCTTGAGGGCCTATTCGGTCGCGATCTCTCGCCGTTGACCGGTGCCGTCGAAGGTCTCGTCGTAGGCGGCGCGGTCGGTCTCGGTTACGGGGTGGCCACGCCGACCGTAGAAGGAGGTATGGTCACCCCGCATGGCCTCGCCCGGGTCCGCGTGGCACTCCTGACGGGGCTTGCCTGCGGTGTGGCCGCCGGGATGCTCGGTTGGAGCGGCCTCTTTCTAGGCGCGATGAGCCTGGATTTCATGGCACAGAGCTTCCCAGGGTCGCAAGTCAGCCTCGCGCCTCTGGCCCGTCTGCTTGGCGAGCAGGAGCCAGGGGTCGTGACCCGGGTCGCGATCAGCGTCTTCGAGGGCCTGATGTTCGGCTCGGGCCTCGCCGCCGGGCTAACCAAGAGGCCCCGCTGATCCCGATTCGACGGCTTTCAGCGAAATCTCAGAGAACCCTCACTTTTCGCTCATGTCTTGGGGCGACTCTTTGCCCAAGACTGACCACAAGCGATTGCGGTCGCAGCCTTGCCGCCAACTAGACGCGAAAACGATGGCACTACAACTCTCCTATCGGCTCTCCCATCAATCCGAGTGGAGCGTCGTCCACGACCGCCAGAGGCTCGGGACCCGTAAGTCTCTGCAGTTCATTCACATCACTGACGGCGTGTGCCGGCGTGTGCGCCTTGGGCGTTCGAGCGACGGTACGGTGACGGTGCAGTCCACACACCACGGCTGCTGTCCGGATCAACGAGAAAGAGCCGAACCAGTTCGCGGATTTGTGCCGGATCCTCGGTACCTGGGAGCAGGCCAAGTGGCGCTACTCGCACGACGATTTCGAGCGCTGGATGGCCGACCTCACGCCCGACAAGCGACGCATAAGCCACGTCCATTCACGTGCGACGACATTGGCATAAAGATCCCAGATCACCCGCTCGCGCTGCATTCTTCCGACCAGCCCAAGAGGACCGATTCCATGCCCGAGAGTCACGATCTTGTTGTCGTCGGCGCTAGCTTCGCCGGCCTCGCCTGTGCCCGGAGGGCGGCGAAGCGCGGACTCTCTGTCGTGGTTCTGGACCACAAGTCGGAGCCGGGCGAGCGCATTCACACCACGGGCATTCTCGTAAAGGAAGCCTGGGAGGAATGGGCGGTTCCAGCCCGGCTCGTCCGCAGAATCACTCGAGTGAGAGTCTATTCGCCCAGCCTACGGTTCGTGGAACTCCGCGGTGGCAGCTACTTCTTCATGGCGACGGATACGGCGCGCTTGATGCACCATCTCGTCGACGAGACCGGGCGCTCCGGTGCCCAAATCCGATTCGGGGAAAAATTCCAGGGGGTAGAGCCAAAAGGAAACCCGCTTACGCTCGAGGAATCCGGAATCGCGTGCCGCTTCTTGGTCGGGGCAGATGGAGCCCGATCGATAGTAGCCGAGACCTTTGGCCTCGACCGCAACAGACGATTTCTGAAGGGGGTCGAGTGGGAGTTCGAGCCCTTGAGCAGCGCCGGAGACTGCCTGCACTGCTTCATTGACCCGGAATGCGCACCCGGCTACATCGGGTGGTTGGTGCCCGGCGTAACTACGACCCAAGTGGGGCTGGCCGTTCACTGCCACCGCCGCCCGGACATGCCCGGGTTCATCGACACGATCGACGCCTTGTTCGGGATCTCGGGGAGACCGGTACTACAAAAACGCGGCGGAGTCATTCCGATCGGCGGCCGATTGCGCAGATTCCATGGGGACCGAGTTCTCCTGATTGGAGACTCCGCCGGGATGGTGTCGCCACTAACCGCCGGGGGAATTCACAACGCGTACCGGTTCGGTAGGCTCGCCGGCGACGCGATCGCTGATCACCTCGAGGCAGGGGGACCGCATCCGGGTGAGGTGATTCGGAGAGCATATCCCAGGTATGGATTGAAGCTGGCAGCGCGCTGGGGCTACGACCACCTCCCGGTAGCGCGGGCGCTGGAAGCCGGGCTGCTGACCTGGGAAGTGTTCAGGAAACTGGCCGAGGGGGTGTTCTTTGACCGGATGTGGTAGGCGGAAGACCTTACGCCCACAACAGCCTCCGCTCTGTCAATGCAGATGCATTCCGGCACTCGACTCCCCGAGCCTACGCCCCCTGAGGTCACCTGGATCCTCTGGGCCGAGGCTAGCGTGGTTTCGCGGTGTGCGCCTTCTTGCCGTGAGGCAGAGCATCGCGTCGTGTGAGTTCCGTTCGGCCTCGACCGGTTGGACGCTCGGCTGTTGTCCTTGCGCTGAGCACGATTTCCGTGCTTCTTGGAGCCGGCCAACGCGACGCGACGGAGCCACGACCGTACCGGCCGCCGCAGGCTTCGTAGGTCTGCATGCCTCAATGAGTCCGGCTGACATTCGTGACGAGGCCTGCGACCCGCCAGAGCCGCTGGCCCTCCCGAGGGAGGTGCCGTGAGATGAATCAAGCGGCAAACGACGGCCTTCATGTCGGTCTGATCATGGACGGCAACGGTCGCTGGGCCCTCAACCGTGGGCTCCCGCGCTCGGACGGACATGTTCGCGGGGCCGACGCTGTGCGACGCGCAGTGGAGGCGGCACCCGGGCTCGGTATAACGACGCTGACGCTCTACGCCTTTTCCGCCGACAACTGGCGAAGGCCAGCTGCCGAGGTGTCAACGCTGATGAGGTTGCTGGAGTCCTTTCTCGTCCAAGAGCGGGCGGGCTGTTGTCGGCACGGCGTGCGGCTTGGGTTGATCGGTCGCAGAGACCGCTTGTCTCCCGAGCTGGTCCGCGTGATCGAGGATACGGAGCGCGTGACAGGCGACGGCTCGAGGCTTTACCTGCGGCTGGCGGTGGACTATTCGGCACGCTCTGCGATCCTCGCCGCCGCCAGTGCGCTGGCGAGGGAGGAACACTGCGACGAGAGCGGCTTCCTGCGACGCGTCAACCATGCGTGCCACTCCGATCCCGAAACACCGCCGGTCGACTTGGTGATTCGCACGAGCGGTGAGCAGCGCCTGAGCGACTTCCTGCTGTTCGAGTCGGCGTACGCGGAGCTCTTGTTCATCGAAACGTTGTGGCCCGACTTCAATGGCGACGATCTGCGCCAGGCGGTCGAAGAGTTTCGTTGCCGAGATCGTCGCTTCGGGGGCCTGATCAAGGACGCGCACGGCCCGAGACGCGAATTGACGCTTCGCAAGACCAGCGCATATGGCACCCATTCGCCGACCGGGAGCCTTCCATGATCGAGGGTCGACGCTCCCGGAAGGTTGGCCGTACGCTTCTCGTCTGCGTGCTCACATTCCTCCCGTCGGCGAATCTCGGACTCCGGAATCTGTCGCGGATGTGACGGTAGCGTTGGCAGAATCTCGGTGGACACAATGAGGTAGCAGTGACGAAGTGGCTGAGAGGTATCAGAGACGTCGCATTGATGGCCTTGGCGTGGGCCGCCGCGTGGGCGCCGATTGGCGTGCTCTTAGGGCTAATCGTCGACCCGGATGGGTCCATGGATGAAATGTGGGTGGCAGTCGGAGGGTATCCGGGCTTCCTTTGCGGCGCGGTCTTTTGCGCCGTGCTGGGGGGGACGAAGGGTTGCCGGAGATTCGATGAGTTGCCGGCTTCGCGAGTCGGCGCGTTGGGGGCGGCCAGCGGCGTGCTGGTAGGCTCTCTTCCGTTCGTTCTCCTAGCCTCAAATCAAACAGCCAGTCTCTCGGGGTGGCTGGTGGGGTCTCTAGTATTCGGGTCAATCGTCCTCTTGAGCGCCGTCTCGGCTGCCGGTTCACTAGCGCTAGCCAAATGGTGGAGGCGCAGGAGTGACTTCCCGCCCGCGACGATGTAGCCGAGAGGGATCTACTGGCAGGGCGGTGCCGGTTCTCGGAATGGAGTGCAATTCCGAACGTCACTCCCTCCGGCATCGCTTTGACGAGCAGGTTCACGAGCACTCAGGCCATTCCCCGGGCTGCCGCGCAGGGTCAATATGCCCTTGAGTTCGGCTCGCGCACCTTGAGTCGTTGGGCCTGCGGCTTCACCGCTCGTAGCTGACCTGTGGAGAAGTCACGCCACCTTGGCAAGTGCACCGAGGCCGGGGTACGATGATTGCGAACTTTGGAGATTCCATGATTCGCCGAACCTTCTTGGCGGCCGGCTTGGCCGCGCCGCTCTCGTCAGCCCGGGAACCGGGCCGCGCCGTCCGTATTGGATTCCTTGGAGCCAGTCATTCGCACGGTGACGGCAAGATCCAGGTTGCCGCTGGATCATCGGAGTTCGAGATCACGGGTCTTTGGGATGACGACGCCGCTGTCCGCGGCAAGTACCAAGCGCAAGGCATCCGAATTGCAGACCCGGGTGAACTCCTAGGCGATTCGGCTGTGGAGGTGATCGCCGTTGAAGGGCCTGTTGTCGATCACGCGCGTGACGGACTGCGCGTTGTCGAAGCCGGCAAGCATCTTCATCTCGAGAAGCCGCCTGCCATGGATGTCGAGTCTCTTCGCAAGATCCTGAGTGTGGCGGCGAGCAAGGACTTGGTCGTTCAGCAAGGGTACATGTGGCGCTATCATCCCGGGATCAACCGGATGCTCGAAGCGGCTCGCCGGGGATGGATCGGGGACATCCATCTTGTCCAGGCCGCGATGCACAAGACCTTGAGGGACGAGGATCGCGCAGACTGGGCGCGATTCCGCGGCGGGCAGATGTTTGAACTTGGACCTCACGTCATTGATCCGCTCGTGCGCCTGATGGGACGGCCGAATCGCATCACGCCGTATCTGAAAAAGCACGGCGAGTTTGACGACACGCTCGCGGACAACACCGCCGCCGTGTTCGAGTACTCGGGCGCGCTCGGTCTCGTGACGGGTGCGGCGTTGGCGGCCAACGGCAGCAGCTATCGGAGTTTCGAAATCCACGGGACGAACGGGGTCGCGACGCTGCGCCCGATCGAGGCTCCGCGCCTCGTGTTCGACTTGGTCGAAGCGGCGGGACCTTATCCGAGGGGGCCGCACGAGGTCGCCCTGCCTGCCTACCGGCGCTATGTTGATGACATGGCGGCTTTGGCTGCGGCCGTGCGCGGTGACAAGCCGCTACACGTGTCGTTCGACGAAGACATCATCGTGCAAGAGGCGTTGATCGCAGCGTCTGGCATGTAGTCCCCACTCGGATCACCCAAGTCGCTGGGAACGCGAATCACCAGGAGCGAAATGCAACGGAGGATCCAGAAAAAGCCTCGCATCGGCGGGGCCCGGCTCTTTTCCCTCTGTTCGGGGCTTATGGTTTCTGCAGTGCTCGCGACGGCACAGCTCCCGCCCGCCTCAACCTCACCCGTGAATTTCGAGGCGCAGATCCAGCCCCTGTTCGAGCAGCGGTGCCATGTCTGCCACGGCGAGTCGATCGCCCAGAACGGGTTGCGGCTGGACAGAAAGGCAAGCGCCATGGCGGGTGGCCACTCCGGGCCCGCGATCGTGCCAGGCGATTCGGCCAACAGCAGGCTGGTTCAGTTGTTGGCGGGCTTCCAGGTCAAGGTTCGCATGCCGCCGGCAGGCGATCCCCTGACCGATTCCGAGATCGGCTTGGTCCGAGCATGGATAGACCAAGGAGCCTCATGGCCCGAATCGGGTGGAGACACGCTGAAGGCCGTAGAGCCTCCAGCCGAGGCGGGCCACTGGGCCTTCCGGCCGATCCGCCGTCCAGATGCCCCTCGCGGAGCGAATCCGATAGACCATTTCATCGGGGAGAGATTGCGCCGGGAAGGAATCGAGCCTGCGCCCGCCGCGGATCGCTCGACGCTCCTCAACCGCGTTTCCCTCGACCTCACGGGCTTGATTCCGACGGTCGAGGAACGTCGGGCTTTCTTGGAGGACTCCCGCCAAGGTGCGTACGAACGAGTGGTTGACCGGCTCATCGCCTCGGAGCATTTCGGGGAGAAGCAAGCGATTCACTGGCTCGATCAGGTCCGCTATGCGGATTCCGACGGGTATGCCAAGGACTTGACGCGGCCGCATGCCTGGCGCTATCGGCGATGGGTGATCAATGCCATCAACCGCGGGATGGGTTTCGACCGCTTCTCGATCCAGCAGATAGCCGGCGACCTGCTGCCGGACGCCACCCTCGAGCAGCGGGTTGCGACCGGGTTCCTTCGAAACACGCTCAGAAACCGCGAGGGAGGTGTGAACCCGGCCCAGTACTTCTTCGAGGAGACGGTGGACCGCGCGAGCACGTTCGGTACGGTGTGGCTGGGCCTCACGGTCGGCTGCGCGCAATGCCACGACCACAAGTACGACCCGATCTCGCAGAAGGAGTTCTACGAGCTGTTCGCCTATTTCGACAACCTCGAGGAAGCTCACATCTACGCTCCCACACAAGGCGAGATGGGCCCGTACCTGAGGACGGTCAACGAGTACCGTCTGATGCACCAGGAAATCCTCGATGAACACAACGTTCCCGAGCTTCAGGCTTCTTGGGAGCAGAACTGCCTGAAGGCGGGTGCCTCCCCCGGCGTCTTTCTGGACTGGGATCTGGCGTGGCAGGAACTCGGGCTGAATACGGATGGCGGCCAGGAGATTGTCCGCATTCCTCCAGCCGAGCGCACCTGGCGGCAGGCCAACATGATCACCTACTATTTCCTGCGCGGCTACAACTTGATTGTCGGCCGCGAGGAGTACGAGGAACTCAGATTTTTCGAGGCGCTGCAGAAAATCAAGGAGCTCAACACTCGGTATCCCCAACGCAGCGAGGCTCGCGTTGTCTCCGAGCGCCGGGATCCCAAGCCCACCTTCCTTCGCGTCCGAGGCAGCTGGGACCGAAATGGCATCGAGGTGAGCCCGACCACGCCGGGAGTGCTCCCCTCCCGCGCAGATGCGAAGCCGACTCGGCTGGACTTGGCCAAGTGGCTTTTTTCGGAAGATAACCCCCTGACAGCACGCGTCGCCGTGAACCGCATCTGGCAGGAGTACTTCGGGCGCGGGCTTGTCGCGACTCCCGATGATTTCGGGACTCAAGGTGAGATGCCGAGCCACCCCCGACTTCTGGATTGGCTGGCTGCCGAATTCCGAGACTCGGGATGGAGCGTCAAGCGCATACACCGCTTGATCGTGACTTCCGACACCTACAGGCAGGCCTCGTACCTTCCAGCGATTCTCGCGAAGCGGGACCCCGTCAACGAACTTGTGGCTCGGCAGAACCGACTTCGCTTGCCGGCCGAGTTGATTTGGGACCGCACGCTCTCGGTTGCGGGCCTGCTCCATCACGATGTCGGCGGTCCCGGATTTCGGCCGGCAATGCCCGAAGGTTCGACCGGATTCAAGAGCGGAGGGTCGGACTGGGATCCGACTGTCGGAAGGGACCGGTTCAAGCGCGGCATGTATATCCAGTTCCAGCGGACGCAGCCGTACCCGTTCCTGATGAACTTCGACTCGCCCGATTTCAGAGCGCCCACCTGCCGCCGGGAGCGCTCCAACACGCCCTTGCAAGCACTCAATCTCCTCAACGACCCACTCTTCTCGGAAGCTTGGCAGGCACTGGCGGCACGGGTCTTGACTGAGGCTCCGGATGAGGGTTTCGAATCACGGCTCGCCCACGTGTACGAGCTTGTGTTCGGACGCAAACCGACGCCCGCCGAGACGGCTCGGTTCTCGCAATACGTGGAGGACCGGCGCGCCGATGCGGAAGGGGTTGAGCTGTCTCGGGACCTACCTGACGTTGATGGCCTGGACAAGTCCGACTTGCTGGCTTGGACAGGCGTGGCCCGCGTTCTGATGAATGTGGATGAATTCGTGACCCGCCCGTGAACGCACAACGATTCTTAGACATTCAATCCAGACGCGACTTCCTCGACCGCACGCTCTATGGCCTGGGCTTGGGAGCGCTGTCGCACCTGATGGGCGTGGAGGGTCGCACCGCGACGGCCCAGCCAGATGCCCTGGTGCCGAAGGATCCGCACTTTGCCCCGAAGGCGAAGAACGTGATCTTCCTGTTCCAGGGAGGGGCTCCCAGCCAGATCGACCTGTTCGACCCAAAGCCGAAGCTTGAGGAATGGGACGGAAAGCCGCTTCCAGAGTCGCTTGCGAAGGAACTGCAGCTGGCGTTCGTCAAGCCGACCGCGAAGGTGCTGGCCAGCCGGAGGAAGTTCAAGCCCGCCGGTCAGTCCGGGATCGAGCTGTCGGAATGGCTGCCTCATACGGCGACAATCGCCGATGACATCTGCCTGGTTCGCTCGATGCATGGCGAGGCGATCAACCATCACCCAGGACAGTCGCTCTTGATGACAGGCAGTCCGTTGCCCGGGCGCCCGACAGCCGGATCCTGGGTCACCTACGGGCTCGGAAGCGAGGCCCGCGACCTCCCGGGTTTCGTGGTGCTCAAGACCGGCAGCGCCACGCAGGGCAGCACGGGGAACTGGACCAACGGGTTTCTGCCTTCCAACTATCAAGGTGTGATGTTGCGCAGCGAGGGCAGCCCAATCCTTCATCTCTCGAATCCTGACGGCGTGACGGCTGCGATGCAGCGCAGGGACGTCGAGATGATCAGCGAGCTGAACAGAGATCAGATCGAGAGGACGGGAGACGCTGAAATCGCGTCGCGCATCGCGTCGTATGAGCTCGCCTTCAGAATGCAGGCGTCAGCTCCGAGCCTCATCGACATTTCCGATGAGCCCGAATCGATTCGCGAGATGTACGGCCTCAACGCCAAGGAGACTCGAGCTTACGGCATGACCTGTCTGCTGGCCCGCCGCTTGGTCGAGAAGGGAGTGCGGTTCGTCCTGAACCAGCATGCGCAATGGGACCACCATTCCGACCTGGAAAGGGGACTGAGCCAGAAATGCCGGATAACAGATCAAGGCGTCGCGGCACTTGTCAAGGATTTGAAGCAACGGGGCCTCCTCGACGAGACCTTGGTCATCTGGGCGGGTGAATTCGGACGTACCGCCCTGGCGGAGTGGCGGGACCCGAGCGATCCGGCCAATATTGGACGAGACCATCACGCCGACGGATTCAGCCTGTGGGTCGCAGGAGGCGGTATCAAGGGCGGACAGGTCATCGGAAGCACCGATGAACTCGGTCTGACCGTGGCCGAGAATCCCGTGCACATCCATGATCTGCAGGCCACGCTGCTGCATTGTCTGGGCCTGGATCACGAGCGGCTTACGTACAGGCATGCCGGTCGGGATTACCGCTTGACGGACGTCAGCGGCAAAGTAGTCACGCAGATGCTTGCTTAGGTATTTGCTTGCGAACCGCCCGATCTCTCTGTACTTCGGGTGCTGCCGAGCAGGGCGCGGCAGTATACTCTCGGTGCGATGCCCAAATCCCGCCGTGAATTCCTCGCAACGGCGAGTGGCCTTGCGGCCCTGACTGCATGCGAGACCATTCCCGGACCCCGCACCACCGTGCGGCCGAATTTCCTGTTCTTCTTTCCAGACCAGCACCGGTTCGACTGGGTCCAATGGAACCAGTCGGTCCCGGTTCCCACGCCGAACCTCGCAGCCCTTCGCGAACGCGGCGTCTCCTTCACGAACGCTATTGTCGATTCCCCCGTATGCGGCCCGTCAAGGGCTTGCCTCGCATCCGGCAGCGTCTACTCGCGCTGCGGGGTTGCGTCGAACCGCGACAATTTCCCGGCCGACAGGCTCTCCTACTACAAGGCGTTGCGCAACGGCGGCTATCACGTGATGGGCTGCGGCAAGCTCGACCTCCACAAGCGCGATTACTCGTGGGGCCTGGATGGCCGGGGCAGCATGGAGGCTTGGGGGTTTTCGGACATGATCGACAACGGAGGCAAAGGAGGAGGGGCCAGTGCCTACCGCTCCGAACCTGTCGGGCCGAAGGATCCCTACTACGCCTACCTCGATTCTGTGGAGCCTCCGCTGGGCGAGGCCTGGGCCGAAGACCTAAGGCGGCTTGGAGAGGTCAAGTGGAACCAGTTCTACTGGCAGGAAACAGGCGACACTCGAAAGGATCTCCTCAAGAGGGAGACATGGTGGGGAGAGACCGAGCCTGTCTCACTGCCTGACGAGGCCTATTGCGACAACTGGATCGCTCGCAATGGCCTGGAACTGCTCGGCCGAGCACCTGACGACAAGCCTTGGCACCTCGTTCTCAACTTCGTCGGGCCACATCCCCCCATGGACATCACTGCAAGCATGGAAAGCCGGTTCCGGGGCCCCGACCGGGTCATCGACGCCTTCCCCCAGCCGCGCGGGTACGACGGGCCCCTGCCTCCGGAACAGCATGTCCGGATTCGGCAGAATTACGCCGCCATGATCGAGAACATCGACCGGTGGCTGGGGGTGTTCGTGGACACCCTGAAGGATCGCGGGGACTATGACAACACCGTGATCGTGTATTCGAGCGACCATGGCGAAATGCTGGGGGATAAAGGGCTTTGGGGCAAGAGCTTCCCTTACCAGCCCTCTGCCGGTGTGCCGCTATGCGTCGCGGGTCCAGGCATTCGGCAAGGCTTCGATAGCAATGCCATGGCGAGCCTGATCGACCTAACAGCGACCTTCATGGACTACGGTGAGGCCGGCCAGCTCGAGTACCAGGACGGGCAATCGATACGTCCGGTGCTCGAGAACGTCACTGACGAGCACAGGGGCTTCTCGAGATCTTCGCTGACGTTCCGCGAGCGGGTGTGGCGCTTCGTCCAGAACGAACGGTACAAGCTCGTGGAAGGATTCGGGCCGGAAGGAGCGCAGCTCTTCGATCGGGAGACCGATCCGAACGAAACCGAGAACATCGCGACCGGGAACCGCAGAGTCGTAGAGGAGCTTTCCAGGCTCATGATCTAAGCCTGATCCGGATCGCTGTCGACATCAGACGGACAGGAGGTTCTTCGAGGGAAATGCGTCCGATCGCTCCGAGGGCCCGACGGCAGGAATTCTCCGAGGTTCGGCCCCGGAAACCGCTGGAAACTCATCACTCGACCGGCGACTAGGCTGACTGGGACTCATCGCCCGAAATCGTGTGATGTAGGAATAATGCCAGCCCTCACCAAGACTTTCCACTGTTTCAATTGGTCTTGACCCGACTCCCAGAATCGCTCGCACAGGTCAAAGTACCGTAAGACCGATTCCTTTTCTCCGTGTTCAAGTAAACCCCTTGCCAATTTGAAATCCGGGCCGAACGTGTCAAGCTGAGGCGATCCAGACGTCGATCCGGCGACCTCCAAGTACGATGCTGCCCCGCCAATGTCGCCTTGTGCAAGAGCGATCCTGCCGAGAACGATATTTCCATAGTGAACGTAGTTTCCATGGTTCCATCCCGGCTCATTCTTGTTCAACATCAGATTCGCAAAGTCTTGTGCCTTCTCGAATTCGGCTGCAGAAAGAGCAGCTTCTGCTGCGTAAGTTAGACTGCCGTCGCTCACATCATAACCTGAAAACAAGTATGATTTCTCATAGAATTCAAGAGATTTTCTGGCGGAGTCAACGTTTGTTTCACCAGACCTATCTAGAATACCAAGATAATACATGAAGGCCAAATCTCGCAAGATATCTGGATTGGAACTATCGATTGATTGAGCCTTTTGAAGCAACTCGATTGCAAGGTCTTGATCTTCGATATTGACAAATTCCGCGATGCGTTGTAATAAGATCAAGTCGTTCGGTTGCTTTTCGAGGTGTTCTAAATATGCCTGCTTTCCCTCCCGGTACCCGGCAGCATCAAAGTACGGATCAAGTTCCAGCATTTGCGAGTCCAAGGGGCCCAGCAGCTGGGATTTCGGCTCATTTCGAATGACCCAAGTCAAGAGCGGGCGTAAGCGAATACGAGAACTCGGCTCACTGTACCGAGACAGATCGCCGTAGTAGCCCAGCAATCGCGCGCGCGTCGACAAGTCTTGCGGGTCACTTTCGAGGTGCGCTTCCAGGGCCTCGACTTCTTCGGTCGAGAGTTGTGCGCCCTCCTGCAGTAGCGTCAGGACGTCGGTGGCGAACGCGTCGTCGGTTACCACGCAAGTAGCAATGAGCGTGGCAGCGATCACGACGGCGTCTCTGAGCATGGATTAATGCTAAGCCCGAACAGCACGTGAATCCAGCAAAGACCTCGGTTCTCTGTGCCGTTGTCTACAGGCTTGCCATCGAGGTCGGCTTCGCATTCGTACTTCTTTGCGGACTTCACGCGTTTGGGCGCTAGGGCCAATCGGCGCCCGCCGCTGGACAGCCTCGGACTTGCAAGTCAGCTTCACGTCGATTCATCCTGTGCCTGAATTGGCGATTTGAAGACAGCGATCCACAAGTAAAGAGGGCAAGGTCCTTGAGAGAGAGCACGCTCCATTGCATGACCGGGTCACGAACTGACCTCCTTGGCGGACGCTGTTGCATCGAGGAGTCGCGACCGCCCTTCACGCGAGCCCAGTGTGCCAGCCGTAGCCATCGAGTCATCCCAGCCGACGAATTGAGTTTCTCGGTTCGGTGGCGGTTCAGGATGAATGCACTCGGATGCGGTTCCTAGTTCAAAGACCCAGTCCTCGTCAGGCAGCTCTGCGCGTCATTCGCGTACAATCTTTACCGCAGGAGAAACGAGAAATGATTCGCCTTGTAGTACTTTGCCTACTCTCCGTCGCTCTCTGCGGAGGGCAGACACTCAAGATCGTTGTCTCGGGCCAGAATCCGGAGACCATTGCGGACTGGCAGACAGCTTCCGAAAAGGTCAAGCTCGTCCGAGTGACGTCCGAGACCGTCAAGAACGAGATCGCTGATGCCGATGCCTACATCGGAAACATCTCGCCCGAACTCGTCATGGCCGGAAAGAAGCTCCGCTGGGTCCAGACGCTCAGCGCAGGAGTCGAGCAAGTCCTGCACAAGTCCGGATCCGATGCGCTTGCAACCAGCGACATCGTTCTCACCAACAACCAGATCGTTCAAGGGCCCGAAATCGCCGACCACGCGATGGCCATGCTTCTCGCCCTGACTCGGTTCTTGCCGACATATTTGCAGCGTCAGGCCGATGAGAACTGGCAGGGGAGGCCCTACACGCTCCTTGAGCTGAACGGAAAGAACGCCCTTGTGATTGGCATGGGCGGCATCGGCCTCCAGATTGCGATCCGAGCCTGGGCGCACGGCATGAATGTGGTGGGCGTGGACCCGGAAGACATCGCTTATTTGCCCTATGTCGAGAAGATCGTACAGCCCGATATGCTCGACAGCGTAATCGGGGACGCCGACGTCGTCTTCATGGCCGCGCCTCATACGCCAAAGAGCCACAAGATGATTGGTCCAAGCCAGTTCGAGGCCATGAAGGAAGGCTCGTATTTCATCGCGGTCAGCCGGGGCGGCACCTATGATCTCGGCTCACTCGTCAAGGCACTCGATTCGAAGAAGCTTGCCGGCGCGGGAGTCGACGTTACGGACCCTGAACCGCTGCCGAAGGGCCATGCACTTTGGAAGATGGAGAACGTCATCATCACGCCTCATATCGCCGGTCGCTCGGACATGGACCGTGGCCGCATGCTCGGCATCGTTAAGTCGAACATCCAGCGGTTTGCCGACGGAATGCCGCTGTTCAACGTCGTCGACAAGCAGAAAGGCTACTGAGCCGCTTGCATCCGGTCCAGACGGTGGGACAATAGCGCGTGTGAAGTTTTCCCTTCAGGCGATGAGCGTTCTATTGCTCTGCCTCGGTTGCTCATCAGGAGATGTCGCTGAAGGCCCGCCGAATATCGTCCTGCTCATCTCCGACGATCACGGATGGCCAGACTACGGCTTCATGGGACATCCCGTCATCCAAACACCAAACTTGGATCGACTGGCATCGGAGTCGATGGTCTATACGCGGGGCTACGTGCCGGCTCCGGTGTGCCGGCCGAGCCTGGCCACGCTTGCCACTGGTCTGTACCCGCACCAGCACAAGATCACTGGCAACGACCCGCCGGGCGAATGGCCGGCGATCGCGCGAGATGTCGAGGGACGGGCTTCGATGGAGCAAGTATTCGCTCGTAACGAGACTGTCATTGAGCTTCTCAAGCGTTCCGGGTACGTCAGTCACCAGTCTGGGAAGTGGTTTGAAGGCAATCCTCTTGACTACGGGTTCACTGCAGCGATGACACACGGCGATGTCACCCGAGGGGGCCGGCACGGCGACGACGGGTTGACGATCGGACGCGAGGGAATGGGTCCGATCTTCGGGTTCATAAATTCCACATTGGAGGGGCCACCCGCGCACTATGACTATTTCTTGCCTCCCCGAATACCGCCCTTTTTCATCTGGTACGGCGTGTTCCTGCCCCACACGCCTCACAACCCGCCTGATCGGCTCTTGGAGAAATACTTGTCGACCGATCGTCCCGAGCGAATAGCGAGCTACTACGCCATGGTCGAGTGGCTCGACGAAACCGTTGGAGAGTTTCTGGACTTCCTGGACGAAAAGGAACTCCAGAACACGGTGGTCCTTTACGTCGCCGACAACGGCTGGATCACGACCGAAGATCGCGACGATCAGCCCACAGCACGAGCGAAGATGTCGCCCTATGAGATGGGTGTCCGAACGCCGATCATGATCCGCTGGCCCGGAAAGGTCGAGCCCGGCCGCGATGACCGGACTCTCGTCAGCAGCATCGACCTTGTTCCCACGATGCTTCAGGCTGCTGGCATCGAGCCCTTAGCGGACCTACCTGGAATCAGTCTCTTGGAGCCTGAGGCACTGCAACAGCGGAAGCAGGTCTTCGGGTCCACGTTCGCGCACACTGCAGTGAACATCTTGGATCCGGTCGCCAACCTCAAGTACCGCACTGTCGTGCGGGAGGACGGCTGGAAGCTTGTGCTGCCCTACACGCTCAATCGGGACGTGATGCACATGATCCGGGGGCATATTGCCGACTGGATGAAGTTCGAGCCAGAGCTCTACAACGTGCTCGAAGATCCGCACGAGACGATTAACCTGGCCGCCGAACACCCCGAATTGGTAGCGGAACTCCGCGAAGCCTTGCAGGATTGGTGGCTAGTTCCCGAAGAGTTACCGGACACGGGATCGGAATAGTTCGGGACGGGATCCATCCCGGTCACTTCGAATCGTTGATCGGGGTACTGGCTTGGCGGATCACGACCAGCGGGCTGTCCAGGTCTGAGATACTCTGAACCGAGCCGTCCGGCCACCGAACGGTGATGGACTCGCAAGTTTGGCCCGCCCCGAGCCCGAAATGCAGGTCAGGCGAATTCGAGGAGAGATAGCTTCCGGCGCCGCTGCGGAACGCTTGGTGCTCGGTTGCCTCGGATGTCCTTATTGTGACTGTCGCTCCAATGCCATCACGGTTACCGCCGGCTCCCTCAAGGCGTACCGAGACGCGGTTGCCAGCGGTTGACGTGTTTCGCAGAACCATGGCGGGACCGTCGTTCACGTTTACCACGGCGTCGGGTCTGCCGTCCCCGTCAAGATCGCCGAACGCCACGCCACGGGCCGCGACCGGATGGCCGAACGCCGGTCCGGCACGCTCCGAGACGTCGTAGAACCGACCGAAGAGGTTGCGGGCGATCATTATCGGCTCTTCGTATGCCAGTGCCGGGTCCGAATCGCCGATGTCGTCCATCACATGCCCTTGGCCGACCAGTAGATCCCGCCAGCCGTCGTTGTCAAAATCCACAAGGCCCATGCCCCAACCGGAGCGCAGTTCAGAGAGGGCCGCGATGCCAGTCTGTTCCGAGACCGGCTCGAACCGCTGTCGGATATTCCGGTACAGCCAGTAGCCCTGCCGGCCCAGCGCATTCACGAGCAGATCGGGCCGCGAATCGCCATCGTAGTCATCCCAGATGACGCCCATGCCAGCGTAGTCGCGGCCCTCCGCGTCATACGCGGCTCCCGTATCGACAGCCACCTCGACGAAACGCTTCCCATGGACGTTGCGGAAGAGCTGCTGCGGATAGGAATCATTCGCGACGAAGATGTCGACCCATCCGTCCTCGTCGTAGTCGTTCACCGCGACCCCGAGTCCCTTTCCCGGGTAGCTGGCTATGTTCGTAACCTCCGATACATCTTCGAAGGAGCCGTCGGCAAGGCCGCGGTAGAGCACGTGCGTGACCGGGCCGAACTGGCGAGGATGGCAATACGACCGCTGACCCGGTAGGAAATCGCCGCATGGCACGCTGCTTTCGAACGCCCAGTCCAGATACCTGGCGATGAAAAGGTCGAGACGCCCGTCATTGTCGTAGTCCAGAAACGCTGCGCCGCTGGACCAACCGTCTCCGGCAATGCCAGCCTCGCGGCTAGTGTCGCGGAACGTCCCGTCGCCCTCGTTGCGGAACAAGATGTCCGGCCCGAAATTCGTGACAAAGAGGTCTGGGTCACCGTCGCCGTCATAGTCGGCGACCGCGGCGCCCATGCCGTATCCCCGGCCCTGGAGGAGCGCCTGCTCTGTAACGTCTCGGAAACGCCATTCGCCGAGGTTCCGGTAGAGTCGGTTCCAGTAGCGCGGCTGGGTCTTCCCAAGAGCGGCCGGCCCATAGGGGTCCGACAGGTCGGCGCCATTGACGAAGTACAAGTCGAGTCGGCCGTCACGGTCGAAGTCGAGCATGGCGACCCCTGCCCCCATCGCCTCCAGCAAGTACTTCTCGCTCGACTTGGAGGCATTGTGCCGGAAATCGACACCCGATTCGCGAGCGAGTTCGTCAAACTCGATCGCTGATGCAGCCGGCAGAGAGAGCGCGTACAAGAGCAAGCCTCGGCGCGCTGCTGTTGAAGGAGAAGCCATGTCTAGGCCGCACGCCTAACCGGACCTCGGCTGGCGGCACGGCGTCAGTCTGCGGTCATGCGTCTCTGCATCTCCTCCAGGGGCACTCCCTTGGTCTCGGGCATCACCTTGAGAACCCATATCAGCTGGAGCACCATCATGCTCGAGTAGAAGGCGAAGGTGTGCCCCCCGGAAACCTCAGCGATCATCGGGAAAGTCCACGAGATCAATGCTGCGAACACCCAGTGGGTGAAGCTTCCCAGGGCCTGACCCTGGGCCCGGACCCGGTTGGGGAAGATCTCGCTCAGAAAGACCCAGATCACCGAACCCTGCCCGAATGCGTGCGACGCAATGAACACCATCAGACTTGTCAGCACTACCGCGCTGCCGAACGGCGTGAAGTCCGTACCATAGGCGTAGAACGCCGCTGCCGTGGCAGCGAGGCTGACGATGTATCCGATGGATCCCACCACCATGATCTTGCGCCGACCGATCTTGTCGATAACGAGAAGAGCTGTCATCGTGAAGACGAGATTCGTGCACCCGATGATCACCGCCTGAGCCAGCGAGGAGTCCGTACCTGCCCCAGCCATGCGGAATATATGAGGCGCGTAGTACATCAGCGCGTTGATTCCCGACAGCTGGTTGAACGTCGAAATAGCGATCGCCAGCAGTACCGGTTTGCGGTACTTTCTTTGCAGGAGGGGCTCTTCAACGCTTGCGGCCGACTCCGCGAGCGACTCCTCGATCTCCCGCAGTTCCTTTTTCACGTCCGCGGCCCCGACCATGCCAAGGACTGTGGCTGCCTCATCGCTCCGACCCTGGGCGACGAGCCATCGCGGGCTGCGCGGCGTGTAAAACATCAGCGCGAAGAACACGGCCGCAGGTAGAGCCTCGATTCCGAACATCACGCGCCATTCGATCGCCCCGAAATCCATCAGCGCAACTCCGTAGTTCGACATGTAGGCAAGGAGGATTCCGAACACGATGTTGAACTGCGTGATCGCAACGAGCCGCCCGCGGAATTGGGGCGGAGATATTTCGGCGATGTACATGGGGGCCACGACTGAGGACGCGCCGACACCGAGTCCCCCCAGCCAGCGAAAGATCAGGAACGAATACCAGTCCCACGCAGCAGCGCTGCCCACCGCCGATACGAAGTAGAGAAACGCGATCCACACGAGCGTGGCACGTCGGCCTAGGCGATCAGCGGGATGACTGGCGAAAATGGCGCCGAGAATCGTGCCGATCAGCGCGCTCGCAACCGTGAACCCGAGGCCAAACCCCTCCAGAACGAAGACCTCCCTCAGGTGATCAGTAGTTCCGGAAATGACGGCCGTGTCGAAGCCGAACAGGAGCCCCCCGAGAGCGGCGATAACAGAGCAGCGAAGCAGTGTCGCATTCATGGTGTTTACTGAAATCTGAGCTGTTACCGGCCCTTGGCGGTTCGAGCGATGGTATAGCATCGCACAGTAGGTGGGGCTCGGAGCCGGCGGGCCTGAAAGGCGGTCCAGCTTGTAGACGTGGCGGAGATGGAATTTCGACATCCTGATCGCATTCGCGTCAGGCGAGCTTCTGAATCTGGGCTTGGGATGCCTGCGCCAAGTGCCATCGGATTCGCTGTCGTCGCGCTGGTTTGGTCACTTGCGATCCCCGCTGGCGCACCGGCTCAGATCGAGCCCGAGGACGGCGCGCCATCCGTCTACACGGTGCTGCTGGAGTCCCCCTCAGTCGGCGAGCGATTGACAGCCGAGGCGCCGAAGAAGGCTCTGGTTCCGGCACGCCAGGCACAGGCCAGTCCGGCACTGATGCAGCGTGCGGTTGCCCGGACCCAGGATGCGCTGATCGAGGAACTGGAATCGCGCGGGATAGAAGTCCTTGGCTCCGTGCAGACCGTTCTCAATGCTGTTTTCGTCCGGGCATCGGCGGAGCAGGCCGAATCCATCGGCACAATGCCGGACGTCGCGGGCGTCTCGCCGAGCCGCCGCTACGAACCCATGCTCACGAGCGTGTCTGACATCGTGAACGTCTCTGCGGCAAGAGTCCGTCTTACCGGGTACCAGCTGTTCGGCGAGGGCATGAAGATCGCGATTATCGATTCCGGCTTGGATTTCGACCACGAGGCGTTTCAGGATCGTTCTCTTTCGCCGCTCTCTGGCTATCCCAAGGGGGACAGCGAGTATCTTGCGCTGGCCAGCCCGAAGGTCGTTGCTGTGCGGAGCTATGTGGATTTCCTCAATTCAAAGAGAATCTTCAACTCGACGCCCGACGACAAATCGCCGTGGGATGCGGGCGGCCATGGCACCGCGGTGGCCATGATTGCCGCGGGCAGGCGGGTTGAATCGCCACTGGGCCCGGTAAGCGGCATTGCTCCGAAGGCCCGGATCGGTGTCTACAAGGTGTTCGGTACCCCCGGTCTCAACTACTACACCGCGGACCACGTCGTGATCATGGCAATCGACGACGCCGTTGAAGACGGAATGGACGTACTCAACCTGAGCTTGGGGAACCCGACGTACTATGCGTGGAACGCAACAGGCAGCGAGTGCGGCAATCGCTCGTCCGTTGCGCCATGCGACCCTCTCGTCACAGCGGCGCAGAGTGCGGTCGAGGATTTCGGGAGGGTCGTCGTCGTCGCGGCCGGGAACTACGGATTGCGCGGATCGAATTCGACACCGGCCCTAACCACCATCAATTCCCCCGGAGACGCTCCGTCCGTAATCACAGTCGGCCAGACGGGTAACGCCGCCAGGCTGACGGAATCCGTGCGGATTGGTGAGCAAACGTTCGAGGCGCGAAGCGGTACCGGTCCCGACGCGGCCGGTCCGTTGACTGCTGCTGCGGCCCTCGCATCCGAAGCCGGCGATCCCCTCGCGTGCGAGCCGTTTCCCGCAGATGCGTTTCTTGGGCGGATCGCGGTCATCGATCGGAGCGAGTGCTTTTTCGTTGTCAAGGTCGAGCACGCAGATGCCGCTGGCGCCGCTGGAGTTCTCGTCATCAACCACGAAGGGGACGACCTCGTGGAGATGGCGCTCCTGGAAAGGACCGATATCCCTGCCTTCTTCGTTGGTGGAACCGACGGCGCTGCGATTCGGGAAGCAATTTCGGAGACCCAGGAGCCCCTCACCTTGGATCCGACGCCCGTCGTGTCGCAGGAAGACTGGCAGTACGTAGCGCCAGCGAGTTCGCACGGCCCCACGCTGTCCTTCCACCCGAAACCGGACCTGGTCGCTCCTGGCCTGGACGTGTACACGGCTACACCGCGCTACAACGACCAAGGCGTCCTGTACTCTGCGGGGGGGTTCCGCGCGCTCAGCGGCACAAGCTTCGCGGCGCCCGTAGTTTCTGGAGCCGCCGCACTGGTCTGGCAGGCGTTTCCGTCCTTGAGCGCCCGCCAGGTTTCCTCTGCACTGATCAACTCGGCAACGCCTCTGGAGTTGGCAGACGGTGAATTGGCGCCGCTCGCCGCCAGCGGCGCAGGAGCCCTGGATCTCGAAGAGGCCTTGCGTCCGACTGCGACGGCGGTGCCTCCCTCAATCGGCTTCGGATCGCTTCAGAACTCGCCATTCCCCATCCGGAGAACACTGACAATCACAAACAAGTCCGTACGCCCGCAGGGATTCCTCATTACGATTGAGCCGACGAGGGAAGAGTCTAACGCGAGACTGACGATCGACGGCAGACGGGCCGCTGTGTTTTATTTGGCGGGAAACGCCACGAAGGAACTGGAGGTCGCTCTCTCCGGAAGCCGGCCCCCGCCTGGATCGTACGAAGGACGGCTCCGGGTTGCGAGCTTGAGCGGCCGCGGGGAAGTGCTTGTCCCTTACCTTTACATGCTCGGGGACAACCAGCCGGTCAACGCAATCCCGTTCCAGGGCCGGTCCGAAACCGGAATCGCCGGCGAGGAGACGTCAAAGAGTCTCGTTGCACGTGTTTTGGACCAGTACGGGGCGCCTGTCACCGGCCAGCCGGTGTCCTTCCGGGCTGTCGAGGGATCCCCTACGATCCTGCGCACGTCTCCGACTAGCAGCTCGACCGGGTTGATCTTCGCGACCGTTCGCTACGGAGGGGAGCCGGACCGGCAGTCTGTCGTCGCCGAAATCGGGGATCTCGAGATCTCGTTCTCTTTCGTCGCCTCCGAATCGGAACCTGTCATCCGGTCAATTGCCAACAGCGCGAATCCCGCTTCATCGCGGGGCGTCGCCGCCGGCTCACTCGCCACGATTCAGGGAGACTCGTTCTCCTCGTTCGCGTCGGGACCGGTCAACACCCCACAGATACGGCCCCTTCCGATCTCTAGGAAGGGCATCACGGTGGCGTTCGACGCTCCCCTGGACGATGTCAGCGTCGCCGGCCGCATCTACTCGGTGGACGAGCAGTCGATTGTCGTTCAGATTCCTTGGGAGCTGGCCGGAGCGAGCCGGGTTTGGGCCAGCGTCCGAACAGGGAATCGCTCAGAGCCATTCGAATTCGAGGCCGTCGGTGCCGATCCGGGGATTTTCAGCTATGAGTTCGAAGGGCAGGCGTATGCGATCGCCCTGCATGGCGACGGGACTCCGGTTAGCGCGGAGGTGCCGGCAAGGCGCGGCGAATCCGTGACGATCACCATGACCGGCAACGGACCAGTCACGGCAACTCCGCAAACGGGTGCAGCTGGGGAAATACTCGTTTCGACAGTCTCCAGTCCGGACGTGTTGATTGGCGAGGTTGCAGCCCAAGTGACGTACTCCGGGCTTGGGCCAGGGATGGCTGGCCTGTATCTGGTCACGGTCTTGGTGCCGGTGACACTGACTCCGGGGGACCATTCCGTGCGAGTGAGCATAGACCAGGCATCCAGCAACGAGGCGCTTCTTCCTGTTCGGTGACCCGGCTGCCCTATGCCTCCTGCAGAAGGCCCTTCACCTCGCTCAGGTTGGGGACGCGACCGAACTTGCAGTGAAGGGCACCGGCCGCGCAGCCGAATCGCATGGCGGCAGTTTCGGTGCGGCCTTGAGCCATCGCCAGCGCGAACGCGCCGTGGAACACATCTCCGGCACCCGTGCTGTCCAGAGCCGAAACAGGAAACGATGGGACGTGACCGCCGCTCCAGGCAACGCCGTGCTCGCCTAGGGTAACCGCTCCCCACACGCCGTGGCCCTCGATCTTCTCGAGTAGCGCGTCAACGCCACCGTGCGCAATTGCGAGATCCTCATCCGCAATAACGTGTGTCGAGTTCCGGGCGATCTCCCAGATCTCCGGGCGATCCTGGTCGAAGTCGTGTACGACGGGGATACCCCGCGCGGCAGCGCGCCCAGCCACTCGCAAACCCCCTTCAGGCCAGCGCCCGTCAATGAGGACAGCGTCCGCCCGATCGATGGCCTCGTCGGGAATCCAGCTTGCATCGGTAGGCAATCCCTCGCCGAGGTAAGGAAACAGAAAGCGCTCTCCATCGGGCCGGATGAAGACCTCACACGTGGGACTTGTGCCGGGAAACGTCCGATATCCCGCTATATCGACCCCATGCTCCGCCAGCAGGACGGCGATTCGGTCGCCAGGCGGATCATTCCCGCGACGGCCCCAGAATGAGGCCGACCCGCCCAGACGCACGACTGCCACCGCTCCCACGGTTGCCGGTCCGCCCAGAGCGTCGTACCGTCTGGACGCATTCTCCCGTCTTTGTATAGGCGGGAATCTGCCGACGCACAGCCGAGTGTCGAGGAATCCCATTCCGACGCACAGGACATGGGCTGGGGTCTGGGGAGTCATCAGGTTGGAAACGCAGTTCGGGGAACACCGAAGTGTATCTGATTGGTGCTGCTCGGAACGCCCTAGAGTGCAACGCCTAAGAAGCCCTTGAGCAGATAGGCGGACAGGAGGGAGATGATCAGGAACCAAATCACCCAATGCGTATCCCAGCCGGCGACACCAATCTGACGCGGCGGGTAATCGATCTCGACGCTCCGGACCGATTCCGATTCGAAGCCGCTCTCGCCCGGTGCGAGCAGAAGCCTTTGCCACCACGAGGCCGCCCGGGCCGCTGACACATAGGCAAGGCCATCCGCTACGAGCGCCGATTTCGAGATATTCCCGTCCGGAGTCTGCAAGGCAAGGTCGGCCTGCCCTGTACCGGTGACGCGGATTCGCCATACCACCTGACTGGCGGCCGTTGACCGCACCGGGGCGCTGTCGACCGCAACTGCATTCGATCCGGATAGCCGAAGGTCGCTGCCGCTGAGCAGCGTGTCCACCGACAGCAACGCGTGCTCCCCGACTTGAAGAGGGCGCCTTCCGTAGACCGCATCGAAGTGGGAGTAGAGCAGGACCATGGGCAGGGCTAGGAAGAGTGCTGGGCGCAGCATGTGCCCTACATACCGGAAGTTTTCGAGCACGAGATGCCCTTGGGCGCGGAAGAGTATTCCGGGCTCGTCCCGGTAAAGCCTCATCTCTAGGAGACGTGCTTGCATGCGCTTTTTCGCGCGAACAATCGATGGCTGGTTCGAGGTCTTTCCGACGACCCACAGCATCGTGATACCGATGAGAACAGACGCGATCGAGAGCCCCACTAGCGGGTTCAAGGCTCCGAACAGGCTGGCGAAACTCGATACGAAAACCCTCAGGAGGGCGTTAAAGCCATCGACAATCACTCTGGCGTCCGCGCTATTCGATGTATCCCAGTCCTTGGAGCTTTTTCATGATCTCCTCGTCCGAGGCACCCTCCTCGATTTGCGCCAACTCCTTCTCGATGACATGCTCGACGAACTCTTGCGGAGATGCATATCCGGCAGCGTCAGCGCACCGCTTGACGCGCTCGTACAAGGCCTTGTCCAGCTTGATGGAAGTCGAGGATCCGAACATTGCGAATTTCCATGATAAGCCCGGCTTACCCGCCGGAGCCTACTCCAGAGGCCGCAGTGTTCCCAATCGATCCGCTAGAAGGAATGCGAGGTTCTCGATCGCTCCAGCGTCCAAGGGTTCGAGCACCGGAAGCTCGCAGAGCACCACAGTTCGGCCGTAGCGCTCGATGGCCTTTAGGTTTTCGGCGTTAGGCTCACCGACCATGACGACTCCCGCGACACGGATCGCACGGGTCCGAAGCTCGGCAAGCGTTAGCAGGGTGTGGTTGATCGTTCCCAGCCCGGACCGCGCAGCGATCAGAGCGGGCAGGCCGAGCCGTGCGATCAAGTCCGCCATCATTTCCTTCTCATTCATGGGGACTAGAAGGCCTCCCGCTCCCTCGACGACCCAGAAGCGGTCGTTCGGAAGGCTCTCGGCAATTCCTGTCACGTCGCCGATCGCTATCTGGCGCCCTGCCAGCTCGGCTGACAGGTGCGGCGACAGCGGACGGGGCAGACGGATTCCGGCGTCCACAATTTCCTCGGCCGCGCAACGGGCCAGTCGGCGTACTTCTGCCGTGTCGTCGTCTTGCTCGATTCCTGTCTGCACAGGCTTCCAGTAGCCGACCCGCCCGGAGTGCCTCAACGACGCGACCAGCAGGCTCGAGACGACAGTCTTGCCGACGCCCGTGTCAGTTCCTGTCACAAAGATTCCACTCACAGGCCCATGTCTCCGAGAATCGATTTCAGGCGGCTTGCGAATTCGAGCGTGTCGCCAGCTTGGAGCTTCGCATTCAATGAGATCCGCAGGCGCGCCGTGCCCTCCGGCACGGTCGGAGGCCGGATTGCGCGCACGTCGAATCCGGACTCTCGCAATTGCCTGGCTGCGCGCGTGGCGGTCTCGTTGCTTCCCAGAATGATTGGGATGATCGGCGAATCCCCAGGTGGCAAGCCGAGCGCCTGTCGCAGCGAAGACGACAGTTCGCGGACCCGTCCCCTAGTCCTTGGCGACTCCCTTAGAAGATCCAGGGCTTCGTCGATCGCCTCTGCCACGGCTGGCGGCGGGGCTGTGGAGAAGACGAACGGGCGAGCGGCCTGGATCATGTAGTCGACGGCCCAGTCCGGCCCGCACACGAAAGCGCCGCATGCGCCGAGAGCCTTGCCGGCTGAGTTCATGGAGAGGAACACGCTTTGCTGGCAGCCGGTCTCCTCGATGAGTCCGCTTCCGGCTGCTCCATAGACTCCAACAGCGTGCGCTTCATCGACGATCAGCTCGAATTCGTGCCGCGCCTGCAGGTCAGCGTATCGATTTAGAGGGGCAATGTCGCCGTCCATGCTGAACAGTGATTCCGTGACCACGAACCGCTGGCCCGCGCAGGGTTCCGACTCCAGGAGTTCCGAAAGGGTGTCCGCGTCGCAGTGTGGGTACACGACGCGCCGTGCCTTCGAAAGCCGCATCCCGTCGATCAGGCTGGCGTGGTTCAGCGCGTCGGAGAAAACGATGTCGCTTTCGCTGAGGAACGCTGTGAGAACTCCGAGGTTGGCGGCCCAGCCGCTTCCCAGGAACAGCGCATCCGGCGTGCCCTTGAGCCGGGCAAAGCGTTCCTCGACCGCACGAAACGCCGCCCTGTGGCCGCGGAGGAGACGCGACCCGGTTGAACCGACGCCCAATGATTCCGCCGCTTCCGAGAATCGACGCCGGATCCTCGGGTGCCCTGCCAAGCCCAAGTAGTCGTTCGAGCACAGATCGATTCCACCCGGCTCTTGAAGCGTTCGCTTGAGTCCGCTGGATTTCAGCCGGTCCAGGCGTGCGCGGACACGGCTTTCCAGCGCGGCATTCGTTCTCGCCATAACGGCCTGTTCTGGGCGCCGTCGTTCCAATTGCACCGTTACGGTTCTACGGCTGCGGCTGAGCTTCAGTCAGCGGCTCGCTGCAAAGCCGCATGCCCAAGCGCGACAGCATGCGGTCGTCGTCTGTAGCCTCGGGATTGGGCGTCGTGAGCAGACGGTCGCCGAGAAAGATTGAGTTCGCGCCAGCCAGGAAGCAGAGGGCTTGGCCCTCCTCCGAGAGATCCAGGCGGCCCGCCGACAGTCGCACGATCGATTCGGACATTGCAATCCGCGCAGTTGCAATGATCCTTGCAAACTCGATCGCTCCGACAGGCGGGACGTTCTCGAGCGGTGTGCCCTGCACCCTGACTAGGCTGTTGATCGGAACACTCTCCGGGTGCGGGTCCTGACGGGCGAGCTGCAGCAGCAGCCCGAGGCGGTCATCCACCTTTTCTCCCATGCCGATGATCCCTCCGCAGCACAGGGTGATTCCGCTCTTCCGGACTCTTGCCAGCGTGTCGAGCCTCTCCTGATAAGTCCTCGTCGTTATGATTTCGCCATAAAACTCCGGGCTCGTGTCCAGGTTGTGGTTGTAGGCCGTCAAGCCAGCTTCCGCGAGGCGGTCTGCTTGGTCCTGTTCCAGCATGCCAAGCGTGCAGCAGGCCTCCATGCCCAGATCGCGCACCCCTCGCACCATCTCGACGACCCGGTCAAACTCGTCGCCGATTGGCGCGTCGCGCCACGCGGCGCCCATGCAGAACCGCGTGGCACCGTTTGCCTTCGCCACTCTCGCTCTTTCGAGGGCCTCGCTGACACTCAGCAGACCTTGTGCCTCGATTCCCGTCCGGTAGCGAGCCGATTGCGGGCAGTACGCGCAATCTTCCGGGCAGTGACCCGTCTTGATGCTCAGCAGGGCACAACCCTGCACCGTTTCGGGGTCGTGGTGCTTGCGATGCGCGGTCTGCGCCCGGTAGAAAAGCTCGGGCAAGGGTAGGTCATGGATTTGCCGGAGCTCCTCCAAGGTCCAGTCATGGCGCAACATCTACGGCCCATTATCGTATGCGGAGGGTCGATCGCGGTGTATCAGCAGCTGCCGGGGCATTCGAGCATGCTCTGGAGTCGTCGCTGGTACGATGGCGTTGTGGCCACCGCCTGCTCGCCGGGAGGGCGGGCCGGCACCGGCGGGAATGCCGGCCCATCCCGGCCCTAGGCTTGGCCTCGTCGCGACGCTAGGGGTCCCCAGGCTCCCGCTTTCCATGCGAGGGGCGCACCGGAAGCGCCCGTAATCGGAGGACAGGACCGGTGACTGCAGTCAACACCCAACAGGAGCAAATCCCTAATCCCATTCGCCAGACGGTCGAGGGCCTTGTTGCGGTATGGAGCGCGAGGCGCAATATGCAGCGCCTCTGGCAAGGAGACGGCTCCCTGTGGACCTCCTCGGGGGAATCGAATTGGCTCGGCTGGCTGTCGATCGTCGATCGGCAGCTTGAGAATGCCAGTCTTCTGCGAAAGTTCGCCGATTCCATCCACGGCAGATTCAGCCACGCGGTGCTGCTCGGAATGGGTGGCTCCAGCCTCTGCCCGGAAGTGCTCAGCCTGTGCTTCGGCACCACGGATGGCTACCCGGAATTCCATGTCGTGGACTCTACCGACCCGCGCCAGATCAAGAGCTGCGAAGACTCTATCCGCATGGAGTCCACGCTCTTCATTTCGGCTAGCAAGTCCGGCTCCACGCTCGAGACTTCGCTCCTGACCGAGTACTTTCTGGAGCGCTTGTCGTCCCTTGTCGGGGCCCGGCGTGCCGCTGAGCAATTCGTCGCGATCACCGATCCCGGCTCCCGCCTCGAGTCGAATGCGCGGGGCTCGGGATTCGGGCACGTGATGTACGGTGAGCCGGAGATCGGAGGCCGCTATTCGGCGCTATCGCACTTCGGTATGGTGCCGGCCGCGGCAATGGGCCTGGACACGGCAAGGCTGTTGGTCGGAGCTCGGGTGATGCAGTCGACATGCGGCCCTGAAGTGCCGGCCGAGGGAAACCCGGCCTTACGGCTCGGACTCTTGATGGGAGTGGCCGCCGAGGCCGGCCGCGACAAACTGACGTTCCTCACCTCTCCGGGAGTGTCGTCTCTCGGCACGTGGATCGAACAGTTGGTTGCCGAATCGACCGGCAAGGCAGGGAAGGGAATTGTCCCAGTGGAAGGCGAGGCGCTGGGTTCTCCCTCGATGTACGGCCAGGATCGCGTGTTCGTAAGCCTCTCGTTGGCTTCCGAGTTGGACCTATCGAGGGAGCTTGCCTTGGACGAACTAGTCCGCCGCGGTCATCCTGTCGTCCGAATTGGCGTCCAAAGCCTGGATGACATTGGGCAAGAGTTCTTCCGATGGGAGATCGCCACGGCGGTAGCTGGCGCCGTGCTCGAAATCGACCCCTTCGATCAGCCAGATGTGGAGTCGGCGAAAGTGGCGGCCCGCGAACTGACGAGCGCGTACGAAGCCCGTGGCTCGCTCCCCACCGAAGAGGCGTTCTTCGATGTGCCAGGGGTCCAGCTATTCGCCGCTCCGGACTACGGTGGTCGCCTGCTCGCGGATTCTGGTCGGCCCAGCCTCGCCGCGGTGCTGCGTTCTCACTTGAATGCGGTCCGGTCCGGGGACTACCTCGCGCTGCTCGCGTTTGTGAATCGCAACGCGGAGACCCAGGCCTCGTTGCGGCGGATGCGCGAGACGGTCCGATCCCTGTCCAACGCTGCGACATGCGTTGGATTCGGTCCGCGATTCCTGCACTCCACGGGACAGCTGCACAAGGGCGGTGCCGACAACGGCGTGTTCTTGCAAATCGGCTGCGACAATCACGTCGATCTTGCCATCCCGGGTCGGAACCTCACGTTTGGGATTGTCAAGGACGCCCAGGCTCTGGGCGACTTCAGGGTCCTGCAGCGGCTGGGACGAAGGGCTATCAGAGTCCACCTCGAGGGCGATCTCGGGACAGGTCTATCAAGGCTGGAGTCAGCGCTGTCGGAGGCCGTTCAATAGGATCTCGGAAGCCCGAGCACCTTTTCCGCGACGTACGAGAGGATCAGGTTCGTGGAGATAGGAGCCACCTGGTAGAGTCGGGTTTCGCGGAACTTGCGCTCCACATCGTAGTCCGCCGCGAATCCATAGCCCCCGTGGGTTTGGAGGCAGGCGTTCGCCGCTTCCCACGAGGCGTCCGCCGCCAGCAGCTTGGCCATGTTGGCCTGGGGGCCACAAGGCTCGCCGGCATCGTACATTTCAGCAGCCCGGAATCTCATCAGGTCCGCGGCCTCGATGTGAGCGTGCGCCTTTGCCAGCGGAAACTGAATCCCTTGGTTCTGTCCGATAGGCCGACCGAATACGACTCGTTCCCGGGCATAGCCGCAAGCCCTCCTCATGAACCAGTCACCGTCACCGATGCACTCGGCTGCGATCAGGATTCGCTCCGCATTGAGGCCGTCCAGCAGCGCCTGGAAGCCGTTTCCTTCCCCGCCGACAAGGTTTTCGCCGGGGACTTCGAGGCCATCGAGAAAGACCTCGCAGGTGTGGTGGTTGATCATCGTGCGCAGCGGGCGGATCTCGATCCCGTGTCCGTCCGCCTCGGCCAGGTCCACAAGCAGGATGGACAGCCCGTGAGTCCTCTTCTTGACCTCGTCGATCGGGGTGGTGCGCACGAGCAGGAGCAGGAGGTCCGAATGCTCGATGCGAGACGTGAAGACCTTCTGGCCATGCACCACATACCGGTCACCACGCAGCTCAGCACGGGTCTGCAGCTGTGTTGTATCCGACCCGGTTGTGGGTTCGGTGACGCCGAACGCTTGCAGCCTAAGGCGGCCGCTCGCCAGCTCGGGAAGGAATCGTTTTCGCTGGCACTCCGTGCCCCGGCGTGTGAGCACGTCCATGATGTACATCTGGGCGTGGCAGGCGGCTGCGTTCCCGCCAGAGGCATTGATGGCCTCCATAATGAGGCTCGCCTCTAGAATTCCCAGCCCACTTCCTCCGTATTGCTCCGGGATAAGGGCTGCCAGCCAGCCGCCCTCGGTCAGTGCGCCCACGAACTCGGAGGGATATCCCTGTGTTTCGTCCAGCTTGCGCCAGTACTCCCCAGGAAAGTCGGAGCACACATCGCAGACCGCATCGCGGATCTGCTGCTGTTCCCCGTTAAGCGGATAGCTCATCACGAACCTAGCGGGCGCTTGGGAACGAGCACCGTGCGCTTTAGCGTGAGCACCGTCTCGTCCCGCTGGTTGAAGCCGCGGCTTTCGACGTAAACCAGCCCGCGATCCGGCTTCGATCTCGATTCGCGCAGGTCCACTATCCGGCTCTCCGCGTAGATGGTGTCCCCATGGAATACGGGACCGACGTGCTTTACCTCGCTGTAGTCAAGATTCGCGATCGCTCTGCCGCTCACGTCGGCTACGCTCATCCCGACCACGATGCTGAATACGAGCGGACCGACGACCAGGCGCTGCCCGTGCTGCGTTCCCGCCGCGTAGTTCGCGTCGATGTGGACTGGATGCTGGTTCATCGTCAGCAGGGAGAACCACGTGTCGTCCGCCTCGGAAATGGTTCGTCCCGGCCAGTGCTTGAAGACCTGTCCGATCTCGAATTCGTCGAAGTAGCGCCCGTAGGCCATCGAATGCAACCGTCTCCCTGAATCCGGCCCGTAGCAGCGGCCTCTTAATGCCCATTATGTATGGAGGGTCATGTCCGTGGACGCGTCCAGATTCCGCAGCATCCTCTTCGTGCCGGGAGACAGCGCCAAAAAGCTTGCGAAGGCGCCTTCGGTTCCCGCTGACGCCTTGATCGTCGACTGGGAGGATGCAGTGGCTGATGATGACAAGGCGGCCGCCCGGCAGGTCACGAGCGAGGCCATGGCAACGCTGGCCGGAGCGGATGTGGTCGTTCTGATCCGGGTGAACGCCAATCGAACCGATCTCCTCGATCTCGACTGCCGAGCAGTCCTGGACTGCGCGCCCGACGGCGTCGTCATCCCCTCCTGCGAGTCGAGGCTGGCCGTGAACGCGATGCGTGAGAGACTCTCGGACAGGGTGGCGATCTTCCCGCTGATCGAATCGCCGCTGGGAGTGCTCGCGGCCGCAGAAATCGCGACCAGCTGTGACCAGGTGCGGGCGTTGATGTTCGGCGCCGAGGACTACTCCGCGGAGGCTCGCATCATGCGGACGGAAGGCGAGCCAGAGCTGGCATTTGCAAGGAGCTACGTCGTGAATGCTGCTAGGGCTGCGGGGTGCGAGGTCTTCGATTCTCCCCTCATGAAATTCGAGGACGTGACCGCCGTGCGCCGTTCGGCGTGGCGAGGCAGGCGCTTGGGCTTCACCGGGCAGGCCGCGATTCACCCCAGCCAGATCCCGGTCATCAACGACGTGTTCTCCCCCTCGCAAGCCGAGATCGACGCCGCGACGGCGGTTCTCGAACGGTACAGAAACCATGGCGGCGGGGTCTATGCCGTCGACGGTTCGCTGGAGGACAAGCCGGCTGTCGAGAACGCTTTGCGCGTGCTCGCCCGGAAGCGATAGCGTCGGTTGCCTAGGCGGACTGGCTCCCTCGCCGGCTCATTCGAAGGGATCGCGCTACGCCCAGACGCTTCTCCTAGCATGCCACCAGATCCGTCGCTTGCCGCTTCGCTGGTGTCCGGCTACACCGCAGGGGCCGATATACTCGCAGCATATGCCCGAAACGAGTGCCGCCCGCGATGTCGCGAGTGTCCTCCATCCCTTCACGAATCCCGCCAGTCACGAATCCGAAGGGCCGCTTGTGATCGCTCGTGGCGATGGCGCCTGGGTCTACGGCGAGGACGGAAGGGCCTACTTGGAGGCAGCTTCGGGGCTTTGGTGCGCCTCGCTGGGGTTCAACGAGCCTCGCTTGGCGGATGCCGCCTACCGGCAGCTGAAGACGCTTCCCTTCATGCACCTGTTCACCTCCCGCAGCCATTCGCCCGCCATCGAGCTCGCGGAACGCCTCCTGAAGTGCGCACCTGTCCCGATGTCCAAGGTCTTCTTCGCGAACTCTGGTTCGGAAGCGGCTGACACCGTTGTCAAGATTGTCTGGTTCTACAACAACGCGCTCGGTCGTCCGGAAAAGAAGAAAATCATTGCCAGAACGGACGGTTTTCATGGTTCCACGGTCGCAGCTGCGAGCCTAACCGGAATTTTCCGTAACCACAGCAAGTTCGACCTGCCCATCGCCAACATCCGCCATGCGTCCCGGCCCCACTACTACCGCGGGGCACAGCCAGGCGAATCCGAGGAAGCGTATTCCTCGCGCTTGGCTGAGGAGCTCGACCGGCAGATTCTCGATGAAGGGCCGGAGACGGTCGCCGCCATGATCGCGGAGCCCGTGATGGGGGCCGGCGGTGTCCTCGTGCCGCCGAAGGGATACTTCGAGAAGGTCCAGCTGGTCACCTCGAAGCACGACATGCTCTTCGTTGCGGACGAAGTGATCTGTGGATTCGGTCGAACCGGCAACATGTGGGGCTCCCAAACGTTCGGTCTGAGCCCGGACGTCCTGACCACGGCCAAGCAGCTGTCGTCCGCCTACGCCCCGATCTCCGCTGTCATGGTCAACCGGAGGGTCTATGACGTGCTCCTCTCCGGAAGCGATGAAGTTGGCACCTTCGCTCACGGATTCACTTACAGCGGCCATCCCGTCAGCGCGGCGGTCTCGCTCGAATGCCTCAAGATCTACGAGGAACGGAACATCGTGGAACGGGTACGGCGTCTCAGCCCGCGACTGCTCGGCGGCTTGCGCGAACGTTTCGCCGACCACCCCTTGGTCGGCGAGGTGCGAGGCGTGGGACTCATGGCCGGTGTGGAACTGGTCGAGGACAAGGCCACGCGCAAGCCGTTCAGCCCAGACCTCGGCGTCGGTCCGTACTGCATGCACAGGGCGATGGACCGCGGAGTGGTGCTGAGAGCGCTCGGAGACACAATTGCGTTCTCTCCGCCGCTGATCGTCACCGAATCCGAGATCGACCTCGCGCTGGACCGCTTTTCAGAAGCTCTCCAGGACACGGTCTCCTGGCTGGCGGACCGATAGCCGACCGTATCTCCCGCAAGCCGAGCCATCGGCGCCCAAGACAGGAAGGGGCGACGAGCGTCCGCTCGCCGCCCCAATTGGAGGCCGATCAACGAGGGTGAACTTCAGGAGAGATTGCGCCGGGTCAGCTTCGGCCGTTCATCTTCGTCTTCGGAATCCATCTCGCCCGGCAGGATCGGTTCGGTCTCCGAATTGCGCTTAAGGGTCGGCCGGTTGGGATCCTGCTGCTGCGGCTTCCGCCTCGCATTCAGCCGCGCGAGACGTTGCTTCACGTCGTCGAACTCACTGCTGGTGACCGCGTACTCGGGCTGTTCCGGCAGCAGTTCGTCAATCGTCTTCTGGACCTTCTTGATGCGGCTCTTTGTCATCGGATGCGAACTGAAGGCCCGCGCGACGAAATTCTTCTTCTTTTTTTCCTTAGCCTTCAGCCGCTCGAAGAACTGGACCATCGAGGCTGGGTCGTAGCCTGCCTTGTACATGTATTGCACGCCGAGGAAATCAGCGTCCTCCTCGAACTCTCGGGAGAACTTCAGCATCGTCATCGGAATTGCGAAGTTGGCGGCCTGTTGGATGCCATAGCCCGCCCATCCTCCGACAAACAGCAGAGGAATCGTCGCGAACTGTACGAGTTGGGCGCGTGTTGCGCTGCGCGTTCCGTGTCTCGCAGCGACATGGGCGATTTCGTGTGCCATCACGCCCGCCAGCTCGGCTTCATCCTCAGCGAGTTCAATTAGGCCGGTGTTGACGTAGAAGAAGCCTCCCGGCAGCGCGAACGCATTGACTTCCTCCGAGTCGATCACCTTGATCGTGAACGGCACCTTGGCGTCGGAATTGTTGACGATGTTCTGGCCGATGCGGTTCACGTACTCCGATATCACGGGGTCGTCGACGATCTTCGCGTTGCGCTCGACCTCTTCCGCGAGTTGTCTGCCCAGCGCGATCTCCTTCTCGAGGCTGTAGAAGTTGACCGCCTTGCCGACATCGCGATCGCCGATCTTGGAAACGTCCTCCTTGGAATTCTTCGGATCCCGCTTCGACTCCGGTTGCTCGGGGCGAAGCTCGGCAAGGCCCAAGCCAGCCGCCAGTGTCAGGGCTGCCGCGGACAGAATGGTTTTGCTGAAAGTGCGATTCATGATGGATCTCGTAGAGGCCGTTAGGTATCGACTCTCTGCTGAATGAGACGTTTAGGCGCCTGATTGCGTTCCGTTCGGTCAGGCCAGCCCCCGCCGTCTGGTAACCGAGCGGAGCCGGAGTCGGCCAGTATCTGTGACGGGCCCATACAATGCGACTTGGGCCACCGGATGCTGAGACTCCTGGCGGTGGGTGCACTGTGGACTGTGACGCTCTTTGCGGCGTCGCAAGGGGCCGAGGACTTGCGGAAGATCAAGTCGCTCGAACTGGACCCCGAGCGCTGCTACCGGGTGCGCGACGTTTTCCTCGAACGCGAGGACGTCAAGCTCTATTTCACTGACGGCCACCTGATCTTCGCCAAACCCGTGCTGGGCAGGACGATTGCGGCACTCTTCCTCGCCACCGAGCAAACTGACGTCGGGGAGATTCTGGTCATTCCGCCAACTCCGGCCGAGCGCCAGTCGCTTTCGCGCTTCCTGGACGAGACCATCCTCAACGAGAAGTTCCGCAACGCGATGATGTTCTTCACGGATGACACGCCTGACGCTCTCGAGGAGGCAATCCGGAAGTCTCCGGTTCACCGCTTGGACGGCGAGGCCGGAGCGAGGATCGCCCCTCGGTGGTCGACTGTCTTGCGGAACCTCGTCGAGGGATCCTCCTCCCGGGTTTTACTGGATCTTTACTCAGGCCTAGGGAGGGAGTTTGGCTTTTTCGTGGCCGCGATCCGCGGAAGCGAGCACGGTCGATTCGACGTTGTCGTCGACTCGACGATCCCCGAACAGGTTGTTGTTGGGCAGTTGGTTCGTTCGGGAGGGCGATCCTTTTACGAGGTCTGGTCGCGCTTCGAGTCGCGTTCCTTTCGAGCCGGCCAAAGAGTCTCCTGGTCGCCGCCCGCGGGAATGGACGACTACCGCATCGACGCCCGGCTCGGCACCGACCTTCACATGGAGGTTCGCGTCGAGGCCTCGCTCGAACTGGCCGACCCGCGTGTACGGGCAATCGGTTTCGAGATTTCGGACAGGCTCGAGGTGACTTCCGTCCGCATCGGTGGGGAGCCAGTCGAATTCCTCCAGCAACGCCAGCCGGCTCCCGGCAGGCGGCGAGGACCGGACAACGCGCTGATCGTCGCAATTCTACCCGCCCCGGCACCATCTGCCGGGAGCCATTCGATCGAGTTTGAATACCACGGCAAGGTGGTGAGCGACGATGGCTCGGGCGTCTACTTCGTCGGGAACCGCACGAACTGGTACCCGCGCATCGGCCATGGCAAGACCCGTTACGAGATGTCCTTCCGCTACCCGCGGCACCTGGAACTGGTTGCCACTGGCTCGCTTGTTGAGGACCGCGTCGACGAAGGCATGCGGGTTTCCAGATTCGATAGCGGCAAGCCCATTGCCATCGCGGGATTCAACCTCGGCGAGTACGTCTCGACGAGCCGTGAAGTGGATGGATTCCGCGTGGAAGTGCGTGCGACGAAAGGTGTGGAGCAGAGACTCCAGCCGTCTCGCGCACCCGTCGTGATCCCGCCAACGCCGCCAGTGGGACGGAGGCGGAGCAGGAACGACACACCCATGCTCGTCCTTCCGGCTCCCCGGCCTGAGAATCCCGCCCAGAGGATCGAGCGGGTCGCGGACGACAGCGCGGCTGCGTTCCGCTTTTTCAGAACCCGGTTCGGTGACCCGGCAATGCCCGTTACGGTCATCTCTCCAGTCCCGGGTGATTTCGGCCAGGGCTTTCCAGGACTGGTCTACGCGTCGACCCTCAGTTATTTCGAGCGAGGCGACCGGCTGCTAATGGATCTTTCGCCCGCTCGGCAGCGCTTCTACGCTGATCTCCTGCGTCCGCACGAGATTGCTCACCAGTGGTGGGGTAATGTCGTCAATTCGATGCTGGACCGTGATGCGTGGATCATGGAGGCTCTGGCGACGTATTCCTCCCTGCTGTGGCTGGAGGAACGAGATGGTGTCGAGGAGCGGAACCTGGCGCTCGCAGAGTTCCGCGACAACCTGCTTCGCAAGTCGGGCGACGCAACCGTCGAGAGCGCAGGCCCCATCGTGCTTGGAAGGCGCCTCCGCACGTCAAAGCTGCCGGAGGCCTACCGGGTGATCGTGTACGAGAAGGGCGCGTGGATCATACATATGCTGCGGGGCATCTTGGGGGATGAGAGCTTTTTCGCCATGCTCCGAAAGCTCTGCGAAACGTATGAATCCGAGCCGGTGACGACCGAGCGCTTCCGCGCGCTCGCCCGAGAATTCGTTCCGGACGGCTATCACGATTCCGACCTGGGCGACTTCTTTGACCAGTGGGTCTACGGGACGGGTATCCCCCGCCTATCGGCGAAATGGGACCAGTCGTCTCGCGGCGGCCGCCATCGCTTCAGGCTGAGGCTGCGCCAGAGCGGGGTGCCTGACTACTTTCGTGTCGGCGTTCCCATCGAGGTTCACACTCTCCCCGGCCGGTCTCTTGTAAAGACCGTCATTTCTGATGAAGGCAGCGACGAGCCAGGATTCTCGGTGATCCTCCGGAACCCTGCTTCACGGGTCGTGATCGACCCGCACGGGTGGCTTCTGGCCGAAAGGCAGTGACCCGCCGGCTGCTGGCTTTCCGCTTGGCGGCGGGTGTGCGAGGGGACAGTTATCCGAAGCGGCGCTTCGCACCGGCCGCTAGGACGCTTGCGAGGCCCTCGCCCATGCGACCTCGGAGCATTGTCGCCAATTCGGCTTGGCTGCGGCTCTTGGTGAACCGGTGCAGAATTCGTTCCTGCTCGGAGAAGCCAGCTCGCGTCACGGCGTCCGTGTCAACTTCCGAATTCACGATGCCCCGCAACTCATCCAGCACGGGTTGAGTGAAATGATCGCCGCTGAGATCACGGAATTCCCCGGGGATCGTTGTCCAGGTTGAATAGCAGGTCGTCGTGCCAAGTGAAGTGGATGTACTTCCAGGGACCCTTTCGCACCATGAGGGATCCGGTGGCATTGCCCTCGGAATGGCTCTCCGAATGAGCCCAGCCAGGGTGATCAGAGGACTGACCAGCTATCAGCGGGACGAGGGAATGGCCTGTCAGGTCTGATCCTCCGGAAGAGCCTGTCCATTCCAGCAGTGCCTGGACCATGTCCACGTGGCTGACCCGCCACCCAGAAGGAATGCCGCTCCTGCCTCCACCACTCCACCCCTCCCGTGAATTCCTACTAGTGCTGCGAAGTGCACATAAGTCACTATAAATCAGTCGGTTATATGCCACTAACGCGCTTGCATGGTCCGTTCGATTCCCGTAGAACCCAGAATAGAACGTGGGGTAGGCGTGGGAGAACTTACAGCCGCCTGAGTCGAATCCACCACGAAGCCGGGCTTGCACGGGGACGGCGAGATGCTGTACCCGGCCGTCGCCAAGGGCGGCTCGAAGAGCTGGGTCCAGCGCATCACCATTGACGGGAAGCGTCACGACCTCGGCCTAGGCGGGCATCCCTACGTCGGCCTGGCATTTGCCCGTCAAACGGCGTCGGACAACCGCACGGCGATAGCGGCCGGGCGCAACCCCCTTGCAGAGAAAAGTCGATCCGGCATCCCGACTTTCGCAGTGGCTTCCATCCAGACTCACGCAATCCCCAGGCCGCGCTGGAGGAACCGCTAGCACGCGGCTTCGTGGATGCGGATGCTGGAGTGCCACGCTTCTCCGATCATTGGCAGCATGGCCGTCGATCGCATCACTCGAGCGGACGTATGTGCTTCTGGGCCGATTTCTTGGCGTCCAGCGACGCCTGCACCGCAACCACAACGAAGGGCAATGGAGTGGATTCAGGCCCGCCAGAAACTTGCGCTTAGCATGTGTGACCGGCCCAAGATTGCGAAATCGGCCCATTGACAGCCCGGGCCCCGGAAGAATCAGGCCTATAGAAGCCGCGGACCAGTGGCGTGTCGGTCGCTATTGGTTAATTCCCGACGGCCGAGTTCGGAACTGGGAAGGAATTCCGTCAGGGCGCAGAAGGCGAACCAGGCAACAAGCCGGGATAGGACGCGGGTGGACTTCGGCGGCCTCCGCCGATGTGCTCCCGAGCGAAAAAGACATGACCGGATTCCTGAATGATCGCGCTAACCCCCATCTCCCGCACACCCTCCTTCCTGGACAACCATCCGCGGAGGCTGATCACCTGCCCGATTCGCAACGAGCTACGAGTGAAGTTCCTGCGCCGGGCGACCCGCACCGACATCGTCTCGCCAGTCCATCGGACTAGATCGCCTTTAGCGTCCCTCAGCGGCTCGCCGTCGTCGGCTATCTGATCGATCACGATACGAATATGCGGATTCACGTACCGGATCTCGGCGACTGTACCCCGTACAGTTAGCATGCGCTCCGGATCATAGTCACTAGCAAAGTTGTGGTGCGCATGCACGCTCGCAGTGACTGCCACCGCCAGAACAGCCACCAATGCAACGAGCGATTCCCGAACCACAAAGCGCCCCGACGGCTCGCGAGATCGGAACTCCCGGCTCCGAATCACTGTGTTCAAAGACCATCGATCGGAATGCATGAACAATGCTCCCCTGTTGAATAGAGGGACCGGATCGGAGGCATCGGTTACCGAACGGACTGGAGACATCGGTGACAACCCATCGGTCTTTGGTTCGCTCGCGGCAACCTTTTAATTTCAGGTCCAGATGGTCGGCCGTGGCGAGGTCGCAACCATCGGATACCGACTGCCACGTAAGCTTCTGGGCAGTGACACGGTGGTCCATACTCGCAGACCAGAGGCTTGGAAGGGGCTGTCCGCAAGCGACGCGGCGCTGCTCGACTTTCCAAGACGCTCCGGCAGGACGAGCGAACTTTCGCCAAAGGAAACAGTCAAGCGTACGCTGGCGCTGTGCTGTGAGGCCGGACGCTTCAACCGGTTGCTTAGGGTCTCGAGGAGCGAGCCTCCTCGCGTGCGTGCCATGCTTGGCGCAATTGGCGTTGAGATCGGCAAGGAATCTTCGGCTCTCAAGCGTCTACGTGATTCCCTCAATCCTGTCTCCCGCTTTGACTTTGGGATGCTGCGCGGCCTCGCTCACAAAGCGGAATGGCAGGCGAAAGGGAGCACGGCCTCGTGAGGCTGTTCCAGCATCCGGATTTCGAGCAGGTCGTTCTCAAAGCTTCAGAGCACTTTCGAGAGGCGTTCCTGCGACCGGCGATCATCGAGAAGGACTATTTCGCAACGGAGGCATTACGCATCATTGCCGGTAATGTTGGCGAGAAGGCGATCTTCAAGGGTGGGACGAGCTTGTCAAGAGGCTGGAATCTCATCCGGCGTTTTTCGGAGGACATCGATATTTTTCTCGATCCCACGGCGTTTTCTCCAGCACTCCGCAACCGCGCGATCGACCGAAAACTCAAGCAGCTCCGGGGTTCGCTTGATGCGCATCCGGCCCTGACGTTCATTCGGGAGGGCAGCCGCACCATTGGTGGCTTTGGTCGTTCCGACGGATTCGCTCACCCCCAGCGTTTCGGCGGACCGGCAGAAGTTGCCGGACGTGTACTCGTCGAAGTTGCGACAGCGAGCGGACGGGGCCGCCGATGACGGTCGAACTGCTCAAGCGCGAAGATCGGCCTCTCGGCTCGTACGCGCGCCACTACTACGACCTCTTTCGCCTTGCGGGGCAGCCCGAAATGCCTTCGATGCTCGCCTCTGAAGAGGACTCGGCCATCAAGGCCGACTATGACGAGATCAGCCGTGCTCACTTTACGCGGAGCTACTTCACTCCAGAGGGGATGCGATTTGCGAATAGTGACGCACTATTCACTCCGCCCGACTTTGCGAAGGTCATCCGGCGGGAGTATGAGGCCCAATGTCGCCAGCTCTGTTTCGGAGCGTATCCGCCATGGCAGGAGGTCCAGGACCTATTCCTGGACCTGCGAGCCCTGCTGTAGGCTGCTTGTCTCTCGCTAGTGTGACGATACGGGCAAGTCCGAGGGTCCAAGGCCCCGTGTCGTCCGTTTGAGAGTGAGCCTCCCCAGAAGCAAGATCGAGTCAGTTCCCTTCGGTGATTGCGTAAAGCTTGTTCCGCCCCCGAAGGAACATTTCTCCGTCTAGAACCGCGGGCGACGCCATAAAGAATTCCCCTTCGATGGTATTGGTGGCCAGCACCTCGAATTCGGGCCCCATGCCGACGACTACGACATCGCCCTGCTCCGTTGCGACGTAGAGCTTCCCGTCGGCCGCGACGGGTGATGCTTTGAGCGAGTACATGCCAGGAAGCCTCTGCTGCTGGTAATGAGCCTTTCCGGTCTTTGCGTCGAGGGCGCTGATCAGGCCCCTATCGGTGACGAAATACAGAATCCCGTCGTCGATCACTGGCGAGGCAGTATAGGAATTCCCCCTCTGGTTCGTCCAAAGAACGAAGTCGGATCCCGTGATGTCTCCTCGGCCTCCCAAACGGATCGCCAGGAGATTGGGATCGCGGTGCCCGCTCATCGCGTAGACCACGTCACCGTCGCGGACGACAGCCGGAATCACGTTCGAGCCGAGGCCCGCGCACTCCCAGATCAGGTCTCCGGTTTCCAGATCGTAGCTTCGGATCTTGCCAGATGCCGCAACGATGGCTTGCGTCTGTCCGCCGTGCTCCACCACGAGAGGCTGGGACCAAGCACTCCGTTCGTCGCGATCCCTCCTCCACAGTTCCTTCCCGGTGCGCTTGTCGAGCGCGGAAATGAACGAGCTTCCCTGGTGGTCGAAGACCAGCAGGAGCGTGTCGCCGTGGAGTGTTGGCGAACTGCCTTCCCCGAACGCGTTCGCCATGCGCATCTTGACGCCTAGGTCCTTTTCCCAGACCGGATTCCCATTCATGTCGTACGCGTAGATGCCGCGAGACCCGAAGGACGCGAAAACGATCTCCCCGTCTGTCACGGGAGAGCTCGCCGCGAAGCTCCCGTACCGGCGGTGATAGCCTTCGTGCGGTCGCGTGACGATGGGCGTGCGTTCCCAGATCGTCCGTCCGGAGCCCCTGTCGAGCGCCATCACCACGAACCGGTGCGCGACGATCCCCATCGCTTGTTCTCCGCCTGGGATCCGTCGCTGCCTTCCCGCCCCGCGGGCTTCCTGGCGAAGCTGTCTCATCACCTCTCGCCGCTCCTCACGGCTCAAGTCGGACAAGTTCCTGCCGCCGGTGAGTTCCCGTATTCTCTCCTGCGCTTCCGGATTCAATGGCCCTCGGGCTGCTCCATCCGAACCGCCCCCGCGACCTCCAGCTCGAGGCGCCGGCCCCGCGGGCCCTTCGCTCGGGTCCCCGACCGGAATTGCAGTGGTGAGAAAGACCCGGTCGCCCCACACGATCGGCGTTGAGCTGGCTCGGCCCGGGATGTCGGCGGTCCATTTGATGTTGTCCGTTGCGCTCCATTCCAGCGGAGCGCTTCCGGACGACGTTCCGCTGTTGTCAATGCCGCGCCACCTCTCCCAGTTCGCAGCGTCGAGAGGGCATGCCGAGGCGAGCAGGACGAAGGCAGCAGCCGGGGTTAAACGTTTCATGCAGGTCTCCCTAGACGGATTTGGTGCGAGCGATCGAGCGGCTAGCCATTCGGTGTCGAAGCCGGCAGGTCAACCGCCGGGCAGATCATTCGCAAGGTCACTGAGCTGGTTTGGCTCTTCCACTACCAGGAACTGTCCCATCATCCCGTTGTCTTCATGCTCCATGATGTGGCAGTGGTACATGTAGGGAACCTGGGGGTCAGCGTATCGCTTGAAGGGCATGATGATACGAACGAGATCGCCGGTGGGCACGAGGACTGTGTCCTTCCAACCGAGATCGGCACCGGTTGGCGGTCGGCCGTTGCGATCGAGAATCTGAAACTGGACCAGGTGTACATGGAACGGGTGAGACTGACCGCCGCGGTTGAGCACCTCCCAGATTTCAATGTCCCCCAGTCGTACGACCTCATCAATTCTCGCCATGTCCATAATCTTGCCGTTGATCGGCGGTCCCAACGGCCCACCGCGACCGCCGCGAACAGCGCGACCGCCGCGACCGCCGCGTCCGATCTGCAAGGGCCCTCCCAACACCATCGGACGGGTCTTGGCGGCGTGTGCGGCATCGATGCGGGAAATGGTATTGAGGCGCTCTGGCAAGGCGTGAGACTCGCGACTTGCCGGCTCGGGAACGATTTTCAGCAATTGCAGGTTTCCGGTGCCGATGCCTCCCCTAAACGCCCCGATCGTCTCCACGAATCCGGCTTCGGGAAAGCTCTTCAGCACGACTTCAGCTCCATCGCTGAAGTCGACCAGGATCTCGGCTCGCTCGCCCGGGGCGAGGATCACGCGATTGGTTTGGAAGGGTCTTTCAAGGAATCCGCCGTCCGTAGCGATCTGGTGGAATTCACGGCTGTCGTCGAATCCGATGTAGTAGATTCGGGCATTCGAACCGTTGAGTAGTCTGAATCGAATCTGTCGTGACTCAACCTGCAGAAACGGACTCCAGGTTCCATTGATCAGCATCGTGTCTCCGTAGATGGCACCCTGGTTCAAGACAAAGCGAAACGCTCCGTCATCGCCAAACTGCCGGTCTTGGATCACCAGTGGAAAGTCGTCAACGCCGTAGGTCTTAGGCAAGTCCAGCGCATCGCTGTTTTCGTCATCGATCCACATGTAGCCAGAGACTCCCCGATAGACTTGGCGTCCCGTGGTGCCGTGTGGATGCGGGTGGTACCACAGCGGAGCGGCCTCTTGATCGACCTGAAAGCTGGCGGTCCACGACTCCCCGGGCTCGATTCTCTGATGTGGTGTGCCGTCCATTCGAGCGGGAACGTGCATTCCGTGCCAGTGCATTGTGGTCATTTCATCCAGGTTGTTCTGCACGGTCAGATCGACGTCCTCGCCTCGACGGAGTCGGAGCGTCGGTCCCAGAAACGGGCCATTGACGCCAGCTGTCCGTGTTTCCTTGCCTGGCAGAAACTCTCGGCGCCCTTCAGCAACGGTCAGGTGAAACTGCCGACGTCCGTCCACGACGGTTCCGAATGACTGATCAGGAATGTGCAGTTCGTTGTCAAAGGTCAATTCCCCGTTTGTGACTCGGACAAAGACCAGCCAATAGCAGGTCGCCCCCGGCAACAGGACGGCAGTCAACAGGGCGATGATGATTCGCCTAAGCCGCCGGGACTCGGTGGGCTGAAACCGATTTGCCACCTTGTGTCGATTAAGGTTCCGAGGCATTGTGTCCGTCGTCAAACTTTCCCCTCAAGAACTGATTCCCGTCGAGCGCTGTTGCCACGACGGAATCAGGTCTCCAATGATGTTCGGAACCCAATCCCTGCCTCCGCTACTGCGGTTCCTCTAAGGGTGCGCAATGTCGACTGACCGGGAGAAGCCGTCGCCTCTGGAACCGAGGCGTCAAGAGCGGGTCACGCCGGGCGACGCAAGGTGATTCACCTCAATTCGACCGATTCCGTGTCCCGACCAGGCTCCATCTAGAGATTAAGGCGAACCTTGGGATTCGAAGTAACGTCGTCGGGTCGGTGCCGCGGACAGTGTGTTGTTCTTTACGTATGCTTTGCAGGTGATGGCACGCTAGTGACTATGAAGTGCCGTCGTCCGCAACGACGCATTTCCGCTACCTGGAGGTTGGTCTGAGGGCTTGGCTCCGCGCTCTCAGCGGTGGCGGAAGCCGGGTCAGCGAGACCGAGCGGGCTGTTCGGGCTCGTGGCGCGATCTGATACATTGGCCTCGCAATGTACCTAAGCAGACGGGATTTCATCTGCTCCGGCCTCGCTGCTGCTACCGCCTTCATGGCACCGGGCTGCCAGGTGGCCGGCAGGAAGTTCACGATCGCCTTCGTCCCGGGCAGCATCGGAATCGATGCCGATCAGAGCCGGTCGATCGAGCTCGCATCCAAGCACGGCTTCGAGTCAGTCGAGCCGTTCGGCCCGCAGCTGCTGGAGGAGGGGAGCTCGCGCTTCGTCGATGCGCTGAATGCGGCCGGTCTGCAGTGGGCAGCAGCAAGGCTGACGGTTAGCCTGCGAGCGGACGATGAGACCTTTGCCAGTGGGCTGGAACAACTGCCCGCCGTGGCGAAAGCGTTGCGGGGAGCGGGCGTCACCCGCGTAGGCACCGCCATATCCTCATACAGCGAGGAATTGAACTACCTGGATAACTTCAGGCGTCACACGAAGCGCCTGCGCGAAGTCGGTTCCGTACTGGAGGATCAAGGCCTTCGACTGGGTCTGGAATACCTGGGAACGAAGAGGCTCTGGACGGCTCGGAGGCACGCATTCGTGCACTCGATGGCCGAGTGTCTTCAGCTGATCGACGAGGCTGGAAGCCCCAACATCGGAGTTGTAATCGACAGCTGGCATTGGTGGACAGCCCGCGAAACTGTCGATGACATCACGAAGCTGTCCAACAGCCAGGTGGTTTCCGCTGATCTCAACGACGCTCCCGCCGGGATTGAGCGCGACGAGCAGTACGACAACCAGCGCGAGTTGCCTGCGACGACCGGCATGATCGACGCGAAGGCGTTTCTCGGTGCACTGCTGCAGATCGGTTACGACGGTCCGATTCGTGCGGAGCCTTTCAACCAGCGGCTGGATGACATGGACGATGACAGAGCCTGCGAAACCACGGTCGCGGCGATGAATAAGGCGTTCGCATTGGTCGGCTAGCCAATCAGCAGGCCCCCATGGACAGGTTAGCCGGGATCGGTCCACAACCTGCCGGTCAACGGTTCCGGAGCCGGACGAAGGTTGCGCGGATCTTCAGCAGGTGGCCGCGTAGAACAACTCACTTGGAAAAGGCAAATCCTTGGCCCGGTCCGCGAACCTGCCCACGGGTCCCGGCTTCGCGCCCACTCGGCATTCTCCTGCTAGCCTCCGTTGCAGTCGCGGCGCCTCCCAATGTCGTGGTCATCATGACCGACGACCAAGGGTATGGCGATCTCTCGGCGCACGGCAACCCTGGGCTCGAGACCCCGAACCTCGACCGGCTGCATTCCGAGTCCGTTCGCTTCACCGACTTCCATGTCAGCCCGTTCTGCACTCCGACCCGGGCTGCTTTGATGACCGGTCGGTACGCCGCCCGGACGGGTGCATACCGCACTTCCCACGGAAGGACGTCGATCCATCCCAGAGAGGTGACGATGGCCCAGGTGTTCGCTGCCAACGGCTACCGCACCGGGATCTTCGGCAAATGGCATCTCGGTGACAACTATCCTTCCCGGCCGATCGACAAGGGATTCCAACATGCCGTCTGGCACCGATGCGGGGGCGTGACGCAGATTTCGGATTATTACGGTAACGATTACTTTGACGACACCTACCTGGTCAATGATCGCTGGACCAAGTTCGAGGGGTATTGCACGGACGTTTGGTTCCGGGAAGCGTCCCGGTTCATCGAGTCGGATCCCGATCAACCGTTCTTCGCATACATCACGCCCAACGCGCCGCACGGGCCGTTCCTGGTTGCCGAGAGATACAAGGAGCCCTTCGAAGAGGCCGGGGAGGAAGGCCAGTACGCCGCCTTCAAAGGGATGGTCGTGAACTTCGACGAGAACTTGGGCAGGTTTCTCGACAGGATCGACGACCTCGGCATTGCCGACCGCACCATCGTGGTTTTCCTGACGGACAACGGAACGGCTCGCGGGGCGCACTTCGATGCAGGTTTGGACGGTTCACCCTCAGCCGGATTCAACGCGGGGATGCGCGGCCGGAAGTCATCGGCATACGACGGCGGCCATCGCGTGCCCTTGTTCGTGCGCTGGCCAGGGGGAGCACTCGGAGACCCTCGCGACTTGGGCGCGCTTACGGCCCATGTCGACATCCTGCCCACCCTGATCGAGCTATGCGGTCTCAATCGACCGAGCGGTCCCGCGCTCGATGGGATCTCGCTCGCGGGGCTCCTGCGGAATGGCGAGTCGCTGCCCGATAGGGTGCTGTTCTCGCAGATTCACGGGGGCGTGGGATTCGCAAACCCGGAAGATCGCTGGGCCGGATCCGCGGTGATGACCCCTCGCTGGCGGTTGGTCGAGGGCACCCGCCTCTTCGATATGCGGCGGGACCCCTCGCAGGTCACAGACGTTTCATCGAGTCATCCCGAGATAGTGACGACGCTCCGAGCCGATCACGAAGGGTGGTACCAATCGATCCGGTCCGGCATGAAGCCGACCCGGATTGTCATCGGCCACGAGGCTGAGAATCCGGCCGATCTCACGAGCCAGGAGTGGCAGGCTCCCGGGGCACACACAGTCTGGAGTCGTAACCACTTGGAACAGAGGAAGCTAGAGAACTGGCCGTGGTTCGTAGAGGTTCATCAGGCAGGTCGCTACAGGTTCACGCTGTCTCGCTGGCCAAGATACCTGAACCGTGCCATCGAGTCGACAAGCGCTCGGTTGAAGATAGGAACGGTCGACCGCAATCAGAGAATCTCGGATCCGGCCGGAACAACTGAGGTCTCTTTCGACGTGGAGCTCGAAGCCGGGCCTGCGGAACTCCAAACCTGGCTTGTCACATCAGACGGCCGTGCTCACGGCGCCTATTTCGTGACGACCGAGCGGCTCGACTAGAGGCGGTCGCGCAGCCCGTCCGCCCCGGGACCCGGTGATAGAATCCATCAGCCGCCTTGCCAAGAGCGACAAACGCCCGCCGAGTCACGCTTGCGTTTGCGGTCACGGTTTCGATCATCACCTACCTCGACCGTGTTTGCATTTCCATCGCGGCACCCTTCATTACCGAAGACCTGTCCCTGACCAGCGTCCAAATGGGATATGTCTTCAGCGCCTTCGCATTGGCATACGGCCTGTTTGAGATTCCGTCGGGGTGGGTGGGAGACCGATTCGGCCAGCGGCGTGTTCTCGTCCCGATCGTCGCAGCGTGGTCCGTGCTCACGGTCTTCACTGGTGCCGCGCGGGCTTTCTCAAGCCTCGTCAGCATTCGGTTTCTCTTTGGTGCCGCCCAGGCCGGAGCGTTTCCGACACTGACCCGTGCTCTGGCCAGGTGGTTTCCGTCTAGCGAGCGAGGCCGGACGACAGGGCTGATGTGGATGGGGGCTCGCCTTGGCGGCTCCCTCGCTCCGCCCTTGACCGCGCTACTAATAGCCCAGATCGACTGGAGGCTGACGCTCGCGGTGCTGGGGTCGACGGGCTTGGTGTGGTGTTGGGCGTTCCGGCGTTGGTACCGGGATGACCCGGCAGATCACGTCGGTGTCGACCAGGCCGAGCTTGCCTATATCCAGTCCGAAGGGATCCCTCCTGCCGAGGCTGCCGCCATCCCGTGGAGGTCGATGCTCGCGGACAGCAATCTATGGGCCCTGTTCTGGATGTACTTCTGCTCCGCGTACGGGTTTTTCTTCTTTGTAACGTGGCTCCCGACATACCTGATGGAGGAACACGGCCTCACGCTCGAGCAATCCGGGTTCTACTCGGCGATACCGCTGCTGGCGGGAGCTGCCGCCTGCGTCTCGGGAGGCACCTTTTCCGACTGGCTCGTCCGTCGCGTCGGCTTGCGGTGGGGACGGCGGACCGTCGGCATCGGCGGGTTTGCCCTTGCGGCGCTGGGATTCGGACTGGCGGCCAGCGCTGGGGGTGCCCTGTCCAGCGTGCTCTGGATGGCATTCGCGCAAGCCACGCAGGATCTGACGTTGCCCGTGGCGTGGGCAGTCTGCGTCGAAGTCGGACATCGGTATGGCGGTACTGCGACTGGATTCATGAACACCGCCTCGAGCGCATCAGCGATGATCTCACCGATATCCGCAGCTTGGCTTGCCGCACGGTTCGGCTCGTTCGAATCGATGTTCTGGGCATCGACGATCATTTATCTTGTAGGCGCGCTGCTGTGGTTCCTGATTGATCCGGAGCGGCGAGTCCGAGGGTGAGGCCATGCCGAAAATTCCGTATCTCTACCAGCACCACACCTGGAAGGAGCTTGGCGAGCTGGCCAAGCAGCAGCCCGTGGCCGTTCTGCCGATCGGTTCGGTCGAAGATCACGGGCACCATTTGCCGCTTGACACGGACAATTTCCTCATCTGGAGCATCTGCGAGGAGGCTGCCAAACGGGCTGACGGCGACATCCTCCTGCTGCCCTTGATTCCCTACGGGTTCGAGACGCACCACATGGATTTCACCGGAACCATCGACATCAAGCAGGAACATCTGCTGCACTTCGTGCTGGATGTCACCAAGAGCGTGGCTCACCACGGTTTCGAGCGGATTCTGATTGCGGACGGTCACGGGTCAAACATGCCGATCCTCGACCTCGTGGCTCGTCGAACCGTCTTGGAAACCGATGCGCTATGCGCCACGTTCATCTGGCCCAGCCTGGCGCGCGATGAGATCCGGGAACAGCGAGAGTCCGGGCGGGGAGGCATGGCGCACGGCGGCGAGCTGGAGACCTCTGTGTATCTGCATCTGGCGCCAGAGAAGGTTCAGATGGAAAAGGCGATCAGGGAGATTGGCATGCCCGATTCGGAATTCATCTGGATGGACCTGACGGAAGGCTCTCCGGTGCACCTGATGGACGAATGGACACGATTCAGCAAGAGCGGGACCTATGGCGACCCCACGATCGCGACGGCGGAGAAGGGAAGACCGATCTTCGAGGCCGTCGTGGCAGCATTTGTGCGGCTGGCTCGCGAGTTCAAGAACCGACCGCGCGGAGAACGCACGGACTACCACGAACGGTAGACTGCGACGCGCGATCCGATGCGGCCATGAGAGGGCCTTGACGGTTCGCAGGCTTCGGAACTCGGCTCGTGAATGCCGCGTCAAGCAGGGGCGGGCGCCTTGGCGGGGCAGCAGCGCCTTCACAGCCACCAAGTCCCCGAAGACCTCGGAACCGCGGCTGGGAGTAGGGAAATCGGCCGTGTTGGGATTCCGAGGTTGGCCCTTGATTGTTCTCGTTTCCAACCGCTTTGGCGTCAATCTAATCCGAGACACAATGGCCGTTTCGGGCTGGAAGAGCGCGAACCCGTACAAGCGTGGCCACGGGGAGGCTGAGGGTATTGCAAATCCGGGACGGATCCGGGATCCGTCCCACCATCAGAAGACGAACCGCAACCCGAACTGACCCTGGAACTGACCGCTCGGGATGGCTCCCCGCGCCTGGTTGGCGCTGGAGGAGCGCTGGTTGCCATCGAAGTTCACCAAGTTGGCCCGGTTGCCAACGTTGTACATCTCCCACATCACGTCTACCCTCATGTCCTCGGTGATGACGAACTTCTTCGTCAATCGCAGGTCCCACCTTAAGAAGTTCGCGCCGCGGCCGGCCCACGCGCCGACTCCCGCCGGACGGTCATTGCGCAGGAAATCGAAGTTGTCGTCGTAACCGGTCGTGATGTCGTAGGGCGGAGCGCTGTTGGCTGTAAGGATCGACGACATCTGCACGTCGCGGGGAAACCGGTAGATCAAGTTGCCCGTGAAACGGTGTCGCACGTCGTTCTCGGTCGGGCCGAAATTGGCCTCGCCGTGCTTGATATGCGGTGAGGTCCAGTCAAAGTCTTTCGCCGAGCCTAGCGTGTACCCGGCCAGGAAACCGAATTTCTGCGTGAATCGCTTCTCGAGCCGGAAACTTAAGCTGTTGATATGCAACCGATTGGTGAAGTCGGCGACCTGGATCCGCAGACAGCCCGCACTGTTGGAGCGTAGGTTGTCCGCCGTTGGTGGCAAACCCAACTGCGCAACGATCTGGCTGGCGAACGGGCACGCCCGCGCGGACGGCGATGTGGCCCCTGGTAGCGGCGCGTTCGGCTCCCATGGGGTTGACAGGCCCGATCCCCAGTCGTAGTTCAGACCCAGTACGTGCACGAAATCGATCGAAACGGCCAGGTCCTGCTTGATCCCGTACTGTAAGCCCCCGTGGGACTGTTGGGTGTATGGGGTGTTCATTCGGGCCGAAGGCGCATCGGGGGTTCCACCGACGCCGGCCCCTCCCGGCAAGAGCGATGTCAGGATCCGGTTCGGAAAGTTCGCCAGGATGATTGCGTTTTGCGCCGAGATTGAGGCATCCAACTGCGTTCCCGAAGTCAAGAGCCCGTTGTAGCTCAAGACCCGGCTCCGGAGCGTGCTCGTGTTGATCCGGTCGTGGAAGACGCCATAGCTGGCCCGGACCACCGCGTGACCGTTGCCGGTCACATCCCAGGAGAAGCCGAAACGCGGAGAGAGGTCCAGTCCGTCCTCCACACCCGGACGCCAGTCCCTCACAGGCAAGGCACCAAGTTGGCCCAGCGCCACTGACACCCAGACATCCTGCGGCCGGTCTCTCGAGTAACCCGGCTGTTCGAAAGCGTCCGGTCCGCCAATAGACGCCACCCCGTCCACATCCAGATAGGTCCGCCTGTCCCAGCGCAGCCCCATATTGATCGTGAAGCGCGGCGTCACCCGCCACGTGTCGTTGACGAATGCGGCGTAGGAGGCCACGTCGCGGCGGATGCTGATGAACATCGGCTCCGTCGAAGTGCCGTTCTCGAACGGGAGGTTGAAGTTCGCCGTATAGCGGTCCGGCAACGTCTCCGAATCGGATGAGAACCGGTAGACCCCCTGGAAGTCCACGTTCGCATCGGCCGTAGCCTGGATCCGATTCGACTCCCCGCCCCACTTGAACGAGTGGTTACCCCGCTCCCAGCTCATCGTGTCGGAGAGGATCCAGTTCGCCTGGACCCGTCCCTGAGGGACGTTGCCCGCCGCGCCAAGATCGACTGAGGGGAAATCCAGCGTCGGCAGGAACTGTCCGCTCGCACGGGCCTGCAAGTCCCGGAACAGGCGCTGGATCGAGCGGTTCGCCCGGAACTCGTTCACGATTCTGCTGCCGATGAGCGACGTCAGGCTAGCCGTTGCGTAATAGGAACTGCGCACGTCGTCGAACCCGTTGTCGGCTCCGTTGGCCTGCCCGGTCTGCTTGTTGGTGAACTCCCTGTCGTCGTAGAGGTACATGAGGTTCAACGTGTGCCTCGGATGCAAATTGAGCGTGAATTTGCCCAACGCATTCCGCTCGTCCACTGACTGAGGCAGCACGCTAGACGTGTCGTAGCCAGCATTCAGGGAATCCACGAACGCCTTCACCGAATCTGGAATCGTCACGTGCGAGCTGTTCGTGTCGGTGCGGCGTTCGATAGATCCGAAATAGAACACCTTGTGGCGCACGAACGGTCCGCCCGCCGTGAACCCGTACTGCTGCGTTTGGAACGGCGGTGGGTTGGCATCCGGGACGGCTTCACCCCGAACCACCTGGAACGGATCCTTGTCGAACGCGTCGTCGCGGATGAAGTAAAAGCCGCTGCCATGAATGTCGTTGCCACCCGACTTCACTACCACGTTGATCGCCCCCGAGCCGGTCCGGCCAAACTCGGCCGAATAGCCCGACGACATCACCTGAAACTCCTGGATTGCTTCCTGTCCCAATCGCGTCCGAGTCGCCTCAGAAATGTCCGAACCGCCCATCGTTACTTCGTCGTTGAAGTCCACGCCTTCCAGCCACACCGACTTGTTCCGTTCGTCCATTCCGTAAAAGCTGACCGAGTCGCTGTTGCCACTGCGGGCCGAGCTCTGGTCTACTGTCACGCCCGGGGACAGCAGCATCAAATCCATGAAGTCGCGGCTCTTGGTCGGCAGTTCTTGGACTCGCTGGTTGGCGACCACGACCTGGACCGCGTTCTCCGTCGGCTGCACGAGCGGCGCCGCCCCGGTTACCGTGATCGACTCGTCGACCGATCCCACATCCAATTCGAAATCGACTTTCGTCGTGCCGCCCACAGCCAGTGTCACCGATGGCCGCGTCACGGTTCGAAAGCCGGGATACTCCACTGTCACAGAGTAGTTGGACGGCGGCAGTCCGGAGAACCTGAACGCCCCTACTTCGTTGGTCAACGCCTCCCGTGTCGCACCGGTTGCGTTGTTACTCACGCTCACGATCGCTCCCGTCAGAAACGCTCCCGATGGGTCCGCTACATCTCCTAGGATCGATCCCGATGTGGACTGCGCAGTTGCCGAAGGCATTGCCAACGAGACAATGCACAAAACAGTAGCTACGCGTATCCGCTCTCCTAGCCCATTAAGCTCCACAAAAGCATCTCGCAATAGCACCAATCCATTCCAACAATCCGTTTAGACCACAATGTGGACCAACTGTACACGATCGGCTTGACGCTGCGCTGTCGGCTTCGGTCTCCTCAACGTAGGCTTCGCAATCGAAGGGCGCTTACCGCCGCTTCGAGCCGTGCTCAAGGATGGTTTGAGCTGGTTGTGGAGGGCTTGAATCAGGCCGGATGAAGGCCCTGAGGGCGGATTCACGATCGGCCTGCGTGTCAGACGTTCCGTGTAAATGGCTGAAGCGCGAATGGCATCAAGTCACTCCTCGCAGTCTTTCCGAGAACAGGATGTACAACTGGTTGAGCACCTTCCGCCGCCCGCAACGGGTGCCTGCCACTTGGTCTCGATGTTGCGGGTTGCCAAGTACAGCAGCTTGCTCGCGGCCGTGTTGCTGGGGGAACGCCCCCTTGTCTTCAAGCTCCTTCGAAACCCGCGATTCGGGCTTTCGATCGCTTTGGTAGCGTAGATCAGGCACAGGATCTCCGCAGCGAAGGAAACTTGGAGATCATCTCCCCCATCGGCGCTGCCGCCAGTTGGCGACGACCGCGCCGTAGCGGGTACCTCACCGCTGCTCGAACTCGTCCAGACGGTTGGCCTTGGCGCTCGCGGCCAGGTAGATCTCCTTTAGGTCCGGGGCCATCTCGCAACGCCGCCGAGTTAGACGGCCTTGTCGCGCACCGTGCTCTGGTCGCGGATGCGCATGCGCAGGGAAAAGCGCCGTTCACACCGGCCCCGGGGCCAGCCCTGCCACTGCTTGACCCCGTCGCTGACGGCGTCGGTGGCCCGGCTGATCCGATCCGAGGAGACCGCGACCGGGTCGCGCTCCTGCAGATACGCCCGGGAGTCGCGCGGTGTCAGCCCCCGGGAACATCGCGAAACTGCAGGATATTGGTTCAATTCTCGATGAGGCCAATTCTGGCCTCTCCTTAAGCCACGGACAAACTCGCGCAGAAAGAACCAACGTCGGTGGAGGATGGAGCTCGCGATTCGAAGTATGATCTCAGCAAGGAGATTCATATGTGCGACGAGAGAACCGTTGTCGAAAACGACGACTACCTGAGCGCGAAGGAGATGACGAGACGGCAGTTCGGAGCCGGGTCGGCCGGGGCGGGACTGGCCGTTTTGTTGACCCGCCCCGTGAATGCCCAGGCCGTAACCGAATCCGATGTCGACGTCAAGACGCCCGATGGCGTGGCGGATTGCTACTTCGTCCACCCCTCGAGCGGGAGCCATCCCGGTGTTCTGATCTGGCCCGATGCCTTCGGCCTACGGCCTGCGATGAAGCAGATGGCCAAGCGACTCGCCGAGTCTGGTTACTCAGTACTCGTCGTCAATCAGTACTACCGGTCTCAGAAGGTACCGATCGTGAACAGCACGAACTTTGCCGAAGTGCGTGACACGGTCAGGCCGCTGATGGCATCACTGAACCCGAACACCCACGTGACTGACGCCAAGGCGTTTGTCAGCTTCCTCGACAGCCAGCCGTCGGTCGATGGCGGCCGGAAGATGGGGACGATGGGCTACTGCATGGGAGGGCCGATCACGATGAGGACGGCGGCTGCTGTGCCCGATCGGATTGGGGCCGGGGCCTCGTTCCACGGTGGAGGCCTCGTTACAGACCGGCCGGACAGTCCGCATCTTCTGGTGCCGAACATGAAGGCACACTATCTGTTCGCGATTGCCGAGAACGACGATACGAGGCAGCCCGAGGCGAAAGATGTCCTACGTGACGCGTTCGCCAAAGCGGGACTGCCAGCCGAGATCGAGGTTTACGAGGGCGCGATGCACGGCTGGTGCCCGCCGGACACGCAGGTGTACCACGAGTCCCAGGCGGAGCGGGCGTGGAGCCGACTGCTCGCCTTGTTTGAGCGGGCGCTCGGCTAGTCCGCATCCAACTGGTCACTTAACCGTCGCTAGGCGGCACTGATTCTGGCGAGGGAATCGATTTAGCTGCCGCGGTCGGTCCCCCTCTGCCGAAGCATCACGAACGCTTCGAGATTGGCATAGGAGCATTCCTGATCGCTAGCGGACGAGGCAGTCAGGCCATGAAGCGCGTAAACCGATGCATCCGCGCTATGGGCGCTGATCCGAAAACACCGGCTGCACCCAGGCCTTGGCTCCGGTTGAATCGGTAATCGTGGCCCGCACGTAGCCATCCCCGGGCCGGAGCCGGTAGCTTGCTTCCACGCCGGATTCCCTGTCCAGGACACGCCCTCCCTTGCCAACGAAGACCGTGCGGTATCGGCGGTCGCCCTCTTGTGAGACCTTTAGCCGCAATTGCCCCGCTCCGCGATCCAACTCCTCAAGTCTCACTCCGGTGGACGCATAGAACTCGCCCCTACCCACCGCGGACAGGATCGCTTGCTCCGATAGCTCCGGCGCACGCACTTCGACCCATCCACCGCCCGGGTTTGACCGTCCGGCCCCGAACTGCTTGAATTCGTGGGCATCGTCGACGGCGATTCCGTAGATTTGCCTGCCGGCCGTCAGCGCGCTGTCCCACATTTCTTCCAGGCCCCACTCGTTGTTCGTGCCGGGAAAGCTGTTGTAGACCTCGAACAGGCCGAGATTTCGAACCCCCACTAGAGTGGCAGCGTCTATGGCCCAGCCGTCTTGGGGGTGGTTCAACGACGGGACTGCTCCCGCGGCGCGGATGGAATCGACGTTTCCCTGAAGAGTCGAAAGGACGCCTTCCCCGAAGTACGGCTCGATCGTTCTCTTGAGGCGGAACGCGTTGACATGGACCGGGGCCGCACCGTAGTGCGAGGTGACTTCCTCGCCGGTTATCAGGAGGAAGCGATGCTTGGCTCCCAGGAATGCGTCGAGACCCTGCGGATCAGTGAAGTAGTTGTGGTCCGTCAGTGCGAGGAAGTGATAACGATGCTCTTTGTACCACCGTGCGACCGCGTCCGGGGAGCTGTCTCCATCGCTGTTGATTGTGTGGGAGTGCAGGTTTCCCTTGTACCAGCGGAGATCCGGGCCTTGGCTAGGCAAGCTGGTTGTCCCCGCAACCCAAGCGAGAGCGGCTGTGATGAACAGGCCGATTCGAATCCGTACGGCCCCCGTTGCGAGCTCACGGGCTAACACGCACCAAATATAGCGCCGGCGTGCACTTCTTCGAGCCTCCAGCACCGGTTTTTGAGTCCGTGGGCATCTCCTGCTGAGCTAGGACCCTGATCCTCGGGCCAGCGACTCCACAGTGCTGGGCGCCGAGGCCGAGATCGAATCGATTCCGCAAGGTAGTGCTGGTGCGCTCATCGTTCGTCTCGAAGTCACCGGCCCCTCAGACTAGGAGTGCGTTCCCACCTAGGCGTTGGTAGAGTCGCGATGCAGGACGGGATACGTATTCGGTTCTTGGGAGATTTCGAGAGTCAGTTCCCCAGACGAATGAACCGCTGCACGACTCCGCTGAGTTGGGCGACGAAAACGCTTCCGTCTCGGGCGACAGTCGTGCCGTGTCCCCCGACATCACCAGGCAACCGTGCGGCTACGGTTCCGTCCTGGTTGCGCAGGACTCCTCCTGCCCAGATCTTTTGGTCGGCTGTCATGTACAGCGTAGAGACCCCTCCCACTTCCTTCCACTCATCGAGGAATCTGCCCTCGGAATTGAACACCTGGATCCGCTGGTTGTCTCTGTCCGTGACATAGACCCGCCCTATCTCGTCCGCGACGAGGTTGTGCGGCAATCCAAATTCCCCGGGCGCAGTTCCCCGCTTGCCCCACTCTAGAATGAATTCCCCGTCGCCGGAAAACTTTACGACCCTGGCACTTCCGTAACCGTCGCTCACGAAGATCGAACCGTCAGGACCAAACGCGACATCCGTTGGAAGATTGAAGTGCTCGCGGTCGGTTCCGGACACGCCCTTTTCCCCTAGCTGGAGCAATACCTGGCCCGTTGAGTCGGTCTTGTAGACAGCGTGGGCGCCGGCGTCGACGATCCAGATGTTACCGCCGGAGTCCACTCGGATCGAATGCGCTCCGCACGAATAGCATCCGGCTGGACCGTACACGACCGTGTACCCGGACCAGCCGGGCTTCCGGTCTTCCGGCTCGATTCCGGTCACCTTGCCCTCGCTGATCGACCCGTCGCCGCGCGACCGGATGAAGTTGCCAGCGACGTCGAATTCCATCACTGGACTGGCGCCGCGATGAAATACAAGGATGTTCCCCTCCGCTGACGTGGCAACGGCCACGACCTCACCGAAGTGCCACGGGGAAGGCGTGCCGGCGACGGATGTCGCTGGCAGAGGCCAATCCATTTCGCGGTAGGCCTGCTGTGCCACCGCCAATCCGCAGGTAGCGATCCCGAGCAAGCAAACGCAGCGCGCTCGATACGCTCGTTGGATCAGGCATTCAGACATGGCATGACCTCCGTCGGAGCATTGTTGGAGGATCTCGAGGCACAGGGGAAGCGAAGTTCGCTCACAACCCCTTCCAAGCCGCGGCCGGGCTTTGTGGCGGGCCTAGACGAGATCCTTCGGGACTGACTTGCTTCGGTGATCCGCGAATAGCTTACCTAAGAGAACCAATCCAGCGCGGTCAAATATGCAGCCGGAAGAGTCCCGGAGCGGGTCGGCGACGCCTTCGACCATCTCGGAAAGCCGTTCCTTGCCGCAGGGACGGGATGCAGACGTGTCGACGGCCGAACGCGCACGGTGCCGACGCTCGAGGCTGGTGCCTTCGGACTCGGCCCGGATTTGCGGTGCGCAAGTGGCGGAGCCGTGAACAGCGGCTTGCTGCCGCCTGATACCATGACCGCAATGAAGCGGCTGCTGCTGACTTGCGCGATCGTGTCCTTTCCGGCTTTGGCAGGCGAAAACTGGCCGCATTGGCGCGGCCCAAGCCTTAATGGCACCAGCGATGCCACCGGCCTGCCGGTCACCTGGAGCACGACGGAAAACGTGGTATGGCGGACCAAGCTGCCCAGCTGGGCAGCGGCGACGCCGATCATCTGGGGCGACACGGTCTTCGTGACGTCGGCAGAGGCGGGCTCCAGCCTGAATCGTCCGAATTCGAGGCTGTTTGAAGGGGGCAACGCCGCACGGGACCATCTCTACCTGATTGCGATCAACCGCAACACCGGGGCCGTTCGCTGGCGCCAGTCGATGGGGCGGGGAAACCGCATCGGAAACAAGCAGAACATGGCCTCGCCGTCACCTGTCACGGACGGCCAGCATGTTTGGGTCGTCAACGGAAACGGAGAGCTTCGCTGTTTCGATTTTTCGGGTCGCCAAATCTGGATGCGGGAATTCCAGAAGGACTTCGGCGAGTTTGGTGTCCAATTCGGGTACGCATCGTCACCGGTGCTTCATGAGGGAGTGCTGTACTTCCAGAACCTGCAAGGGATGTACACAGACGACCCGTCCTATGTCTTTGCCATTGATGCCGCTTCAGGCAAGACGCTCTGGAAGGTCGACCGGCCTACCGACGGCCGGCACGAAACGCCCGATTCCTATTCGACTGCGATGCTGGCCGAGGTCGACGGCGAGACCATCCTTATCGTCGCGGGTGCCGGATACGCGACTGGTCACAGCCTTAAGACAGGAAAGGAGATATGGCGGGCAGGCGGACTAAATCCGAACGACGCGACAAACTACCGAACGATAGCGTCTTCTCTAGTCGTCGGCGACATCGTCATGGTGCCTTCGCGGAGGAGGCCGTTCATCGCGTTCCGCACGGACGGCAAGGGTGACGTCACGGACTCCAAGAGACTCTGGTCGACCGACTACGGACCGGACGTGCCGACTCCCACGTCCGATGGCGAGCGTCTGTACATCATCGATGACAGGGGGATCGCCCTCAGCTTGAGGGTCCGCGACGGAAGCATCGTGTGGGATCGCACGCGGATCGAGCCCGGAACGTACAGCGCCTCGCCTCTCCTTGCGGACGGAAAGATCTACGCGACAAGCGAAGACGGCACGACGACTGTCTTGAAGGCTGGCGATGTGTTCGAGATCCTTGCCGTGAATCGGCTCGATGACTACACCTTGGCTTCCCCTGCTGAGGCGGGGAACCAGATCTTCATTCGCACTGCGAACTACCTCTACTGCATTGCCAAGCCGTGATCAGTTGTCGCCAGGGCCCGCGGGCGTAAGGTTGACTTCTTCGAAACGGGTCGTGCTCCTGCGAGCGGAGCATTCGTTCGTCGAGTCGTCTAGCGATTCAGAGCCGACCTGCGCTCGGCACAGGCATCGCTGATGAGCTGTCGGATACCGTGCCGCTCGGCGTCCTCCAGCGAACGCACCTTCACGTGGCGCATCTTCTTGCCGGTCCCTTCGAGCAGGCCTTGTGGATCCGCAAGGGTTGCGCCCCTGAAGAATCCGAGGTTGACCCACGAGCCAAAGGGCATGATGTACGAGTACCCGTCGATCATCTTTCTCGGGCCGCAACCGAAAGTTGCAGCCCGATCTCCGAGGCGAACCACTTCGCAGGCTTCGGGATCGATCTCCAGAACGATCGACCTCAGCCGCCCCATAATCGGCCTCAGCGGCTCATTCGCCAATTGAACAAGATCGTCGAACTGGCCGAACTTGGCTGTTGACATACCTACTATTGTCCAGCCCCGGCAGCAGACCTCATGGCGCCCGCAGTTGGCCAACCGGCCCGATGATCGCATCGCTGGGGCCGCGGGCTTCTTGGCTACGTACCGACGTGCTGGCAGAGCCCTCGGCCGCGGGAGGAGCGGGCCAGGAATTGCGAGCCCGATTCTCGGACCGGAGCACCTCCCCGTCCGTGCGAACCGGCTGGAAGAACGGGCAGCAGACGGCTGTGTTGAGTGGGACCCGTCAGACGCGCGGCAAGACCCAAGGATCGCGATAATCGCGCCCGAGCAACCGATTCGCCTCTGTATCTTCACCAAAGTTCTCGGCGACCCGATCGAATCGGATCTTCCGATTCGTGCGCCATGCGATGTTGCCTAAATGGACCAGTCCCGACGCGCAGTGACCGATCTCGATGTCGCAGGCCGGATGGTTGCCATTGCGGATTGCCGCCAGCATGTCCCGCTTGTGGCGCACGTCGTCGTCGTCCTTCGTGCTCGCACCGGCGGCGACGACTTTGTTTCGCTCGTCGAACGCACGCCAGCTCCCATTCCCGATGACGATGTACCCATTCTCTCCGTACACCGCAGAGCCTTCCGCCTCGCCCTCGATCGGAGTCGGATGCCAGTTGCGCATTTCATACATCAATGTCGCGCCAGGGTAGTCCCACGTCACGACAAGCGTATCCGGCCACTGCTGGGCATCGTCAAAGAAGTACTTGCCCCCGGCCGCCGAAGCCCCCGTGGGCCAGTCCGGTAGGGTCTTGCCCATGGCTTCAAAGCCAGCCGCGAGTCCCCGTCGCGCGTAGTCGACACGATGGACGCCGTCGTTGCCGAGATCGCCCGTTCCGTAGTCGAAGAACCAGCGCCAGCTTCCGTGGAACCGGCTCGGATTGAACGCGCGCTTTGGGGCCGGTCCAAGCCACCTATCGTAGTCAACCCCTGCCGGCACGGGTTCATCGGGCGGATACCCGATTCCGCGCTGTCGAGCGCTCTCCCAGCCCTTGGCGAAGGCCACCTTTCCCAGGGCGCCACTACGGATGTACTCGCAGGCTTCTTCGTAGTTTCGCCCGCTGCGGGACTGTATGCCGACCTGGACGACTCGGTTGTACTTGCGAGCCGCGTCAAGCATCGCGCGGCCCTCCACCATGTTGTGGCCGGCCGGCTTCTCAACATAGACGTGCTTGCCGGCCTGACAGGCGAGAATTGTCGGAATCGCGTGCCAGTGGGTTGGAGTGCCCATCACGACAGCGTCGATATCCGGATCGTCGAGCAAGCGCCGAAAATCCGTTTCCACGTCAGGTCGATGGCCCTGCCTTGCGGCTACGGAAGCGGCTGCCTCGTCGAACAACCGCTGATCCACGTCACAGATTGTTTTGACCCGGACCTCAGGCATTTCCGCGAACCCGTAGAGCAAGCTCCTGCCCCGGCCACGAAAGCCCATCATCGCGACGGTGAAACGTTCGTTGACGCTCGTCCCGCTCAGGAATGTGGGGGCGGCCGCGCCCGCAGTCGCCAGCATGAAGGTACGTCGAGTTGGCATCATCCGAGTTCCCGGTGTCACATTAGCGCGAACGCCAGATCCGAGTCGAGTGCCGTTGGGCAGATCGCGGCCACCTTCGCTGTATTCGGTTCAGTAATGCCTGTTTTCAGGTCCAATAGACAGAGGTGCAGCTTGGCCGAAACAACCTCCCGCCAAGCGAAGGGTCGCGGAATCGCGCGGGCTACGCCCCCGAGCCTGTCCCCAGTGACAGGACGTCGAATCGGAATCTTAGCGCGCCCGCACGGCGATCTGGATCCATGCCAGTTTTGACGGAGCAGTTGGGAGTACTGAGCGGTGTGACGCACGCCCAGCGCCGACGACTGTTCATTCCGTTCCGGTCGTATCTTGAAATCGTCTCCGTCGAACGCCTCTATTCCCCTTCAACCCAGGAGCGAGGGACCCTTGGCTAGTCCGGCCTCCATCGGTGAACTCAACGAACGGTCGCTGCACCGCGCCTTGAAGCAGCGCTACGCAGTTGCCGGTAGCGCCACCGAGCAGGCAATCGACGGCTTCGTTGCCGACGTCGTAATCGCCAATCGGATCATCGAGGTCCATACCGGCAGCTTCTCGCCATTGAAGAAGAAGCTGCCCAAATTGCTCAAGCGGCACCCTGTGACTCTCGTGTACCCGATTGCCCGCGACCGGTATATCGTCAAGACGGCGACATGCCCGAATGTCCGCGCCACGCGGCGCAAGTCTCCGAAACACGGCTCGGTGTTTCACGTCTTTTCGGTACTTGCCAGCATTCCCACGCTGCTCGAGCACCCAAACTTGACCTTGGAGATCGTGATGACGGTCGAGGAAGAGCTTCGTGCGGTCAGCGAGGTCCGCCGCCGAAGACGTCGCGGCTGGATGAGTCTAGACCGCCGGCTCTTGGAGGTCGTCGCAACCCACACCATCGCGTCGATGGCGGATCTGTTCGCCATGCTCGACGGGGAGTTGCCCGAGCACTTTACTGCCAGCGACATCACAACGGCCATGAAGTCTTCGCGCCGATTGGGAGGCCAGGCCGCATTCTGCTTTCGTGAGGGCGGAGTAACCGAAATCTGCGCCAAGCGCGGAAATGCACTTGTGTACCGCCGCGTCGACAGGCCCTGAATCGCCGAGCGATCGCTTGATCCGGGGCACCCGCTGGCCCCGTACCTTGGGGGCATGGCGGCTATCGCCGCTGCGGGCCTGTCACATCCCACCACTTTCCGCCGCTAGTAGTCTTGAGCACGCCACCCTCGCCCCCGTAGTAGAGGGTAGGCGGATCGGTCTTTGAGTCGAAGACCAGGGTCCACGTCCTGTTGGACCACCGCAGGCCCGCGGGCTGAAAGCTACGGCCGCCGTCAGTGCTTCGGAAGACGCCCTTGTTCGTGCCAGCGTACACGTGACCCGATGCGGCAGGATCCACTGCCAGTGCCAGGATGTGTTGCGCCAGAGGCGTATTCGACGAACTCCAGCTCTTTCCCCCGTCCGTGGATCTGAAGACACCTGCGGGAGAGGTTGCCGCATATAGGACGCTTGGGTCCGTCGGGTCGATAGCGATCGCATGAACGTCGACGTCGTATAGGCCATCCTGATTCGACGACCAGGTTTGACCGCCGTCCGCGGACGTGTAGATCCCGTGCCAGGTGCCGGCATAAAGAACCTCCGGGTTGCTGGGGTCACCGACGAGGCAGCGCAGCGTCTTGTCGATCAGTCCCCGGTTTACCTCGCTCCAGCTCTCCCCGCCGTCGACGGTCTTGAATACTCCCCCTCCGTCCGTGCCCGCATAGACGACCTGGCCGTTGCCCGGATCGATCACTAGGCTGCGAATTCTTCCGTTGGTGATTCCGGAACTGGAGCGTGTCCACGAGCGAGCCCCGTCCTCGGATTTGTACACGCCCATCTCGTAGGTGCCAACGAAGAGGACTTCCGGATTCGACCTGTCGAGGACGATCGCGCGAGGCGAAAGCGCTTCCAAGCCGCTCGAGGGCCAGTTGTCCTTGCCGCCAGCAGTCGTCTTGCACAGGCCTTTTGCGGCGCCAGCGTAGAGGATCTTGGGATCCGTCGGGTGAAGCGCGATCGCTTGCGTTTCGCCGCCTCCTGGCGAACCCATCTGCGCCAGGCCCATCACCTGTGGCATGACCGCCACGAGGATGAGCAGCGGCCCTCTCATCTGTTGCCCTCCCGGCTGTCCCACGGAAATGCGTACCGCGGCGAAGACGCGAAACGCTGGAGTCCAATCTCTAGTTCGATGCCCGTCCCCGGTTCGAGTATGACTTCCAGGTACGTTCCATCCACGGGCATCGTTTTGCTCTCGGTTGCGCGGACGTCGGGCGGATCGGAACCGGGCACCCATGCGGAGGCCGCCGCTGGGTACGACACGTCTGTGATGCGGTGTTCCCCGTACGATCCCCCCTGGAGGATCAGCCTCCGTTTCTCGAACAGGTTCGTGTTGACGAGTTCGACCGTCACCGAATCGGAAGAGATTCCTGTTACCAGGGCGGCGACGCCTTGCGGCAGCCCGGCTTGGCGCCGGTCGGCGTCAAAGTAGCGAACGTAGGAATGCAGCATTTCCCCGCGCTTGTGCACGGGCAGTCCGGCCACTGTGAGCCGCACCAGATTGTCTGTGGGCATAGGGTCCAGCGCCAGCCAATGCGCGTCGTACCAGGTCTCGGGATCCCCGTGCTCATTGAGAATCCGTGCAAGCTTACGATGAACGAACTCCAGGTCCTGGCGGAACGCCTCGACCGCGAATCGGGGGTTATCCCCTCGAACGAAATACGCCCATCCGAGATCGGGATCCCTCAGTTCGCCTCGGCCCTTCTCTAGTTCAGCGAGGCGCTCGACTTGCTCCCAGTCCCTGTACGACTGCGACATATGCCAGAGCTGAACATACGGGTATGCCGACTCCCGCATGTAGTGGTGCCATGCGCGGCTGCTGTCGTACCGGATGGGCACCATCCAGAACCCGTCCCGAAGCTCCCCGCGCACACGCATCACCTCAGCCTGGTTGCGAGGAAGGTCCAGCCAGTGGTCCTCGCCCGTCAGGAGCAGCGCAGCCTTGGCTGCGGTGAGCGACGCCAGGACGATGTCCGTTCCGCCTCGAGGCCACTTCCACCCGTAGTATCCGCCCCACCAGTTGCCTCCGGTGTACTCGCCGACGTTCCCGCTCAGGCCGACATTGTCTGGGGTGATTCCTCCATTGGCCTTCGTAAGCTCGATCCATTTGCCCAGATAATCCCGGATCCAGCGGCTGTACTTCCCATCGCCCGTATAAAGAAAGGCATTTGCGATCAAAGGAGCTGCGGTGAGGTTGATCGGGACGTCTCCCTTGGCCATGCGGTCGCTCATCGTCTTCACGATCCGACCGAACTGGTCGTCATCGGCTGCGTCATTGATCCATCCGGTCGGGGAGCTGACCCCCGGAATATCGTCAAACGGCAGGTGATAGTAGACGAGGTTCGCGTTCGTCGGAATCCAGTCGCGCTTCGTCCATGCCATCTTTGGGCCGCGGCTGCCGGTCATCGAGGCCCGCATTAGCTTGGTCTCGGGATCGTAGTTGGGGGCTTCCGGATCCTCGCCAATGTACATCGCCGCGAATCGGATCGAACGATCCCGGAACGCTTTGTCATGCGGGTCTGCCATCCCTAGGGGATAGAAGGAAACATAGCCCTCCCCGTGATGCATCCAGTCCCAGTTGCTGTCAAACTCGCGATAGATCTGGCCGTAACGCGTGAACTGATTGGTGATCCCTTCCCACACCCGGCGATGAAGGGTATCCAATTCCTGGGATCCTCCGAGCACATGGTGCAGGGAGAAGCCGCGGAACCCCTCGTATGCATCGTCGGAGGAATTCATCCCTCCCTCGTAGCGCTCCTTCCAGCGCAAGGTTCCGTCTGGATGCGTGTAGGCGTTGTAGAACTCGACCCCGGCGCGATCCAGGGTCTCGATCAAGTGGCGTTCCAGGACCGCCCAGGCAGGGGCTGCCCGCGGAAGATCCGCACGGATCCGGGGGATTCTAGGTGGGGGCCCGCTCGTGCTCGGAGCGGCGGACGCGTTCAGCGCGTATGACGAGAGACAGCTCGCCAAGATAGCGGGCCCCAGAAAGCGTTGCCGACTTGTCATCAAGTGTATCGTCAGTCACGCTATCACGTCTAGGCGCCGGTCTCGTCAGTCAAGTGACGCAGTCGGCGAAGCAGCGCCCGTTTTCTAGACGATTCCGGCGCCCCTCGCCTCGGCCTTGCTAGGGACAGGATTCGGAGAGCGGAGGAGTTCGGGGAATCCGGATGCGCGCGGGCCAATGGCCTCCGAGATCGCTATCCGAGCGAACACGCTCCTCCACTCCCGTCGATCCGTCGATCGTCTCCGGGCTGGCGACACGCAGATGCCATCTCGAGGGCATGCGCCGCCGCTAGTTGCGGTCGGCACCCGCGTCTGTTTCGCGTGGGATGGCTCGCGTCTATTGGATACACGACCAAATCGGGCCCGGAGCCGGGCCGGCTCCATTATGCGGAGGAATCGGAACTCGCCACTCCCGTCCTCTTGAGGGCCAAGGCGATCCGCTGTGGGTCTGAGGTGAACGTGAGAGCGACGCGGAGCAGGGATGCGGTCTCAGCGGCTCGGCCAGCATAACCCGTCACGCAATAGGAAGCGCCGGTCCTAGGCGGTTTGGGCCGCACCGACCAAGCGCCCTCGGGGGGCGGCCGGAAGAGGGTCGACGTTCAACGCCTCTTCCGACCGGCCTTGCTTCCCTGTCAGTTGACGGTGATCACGCGAGCTGTGTCGACCGGCTCCTGTCTGGGAAGGGTCAGCACGAGGACTCCGTTCTCGTAGGCCGCCTTGACCTCGTCCTCGTTCACATCGTCGGGCAGGCGGAATGCGCGCGTGAACTTGCCGTGACGCCGCTCGATGCGACGGTGACGGTCGAGGTTTCCGTTCTCGGGGCCCTTTCGCTCCCCGCGAACCGTGAGAATGCCGTCCTCCACGCGAACTTCGATGTCCCTCTGGGGCATTCCCGGCAGATCGCCGGTCAGCTTGTAGGCGTCATCGGTTTCGGTGATGTCGAAGGCGGGAGTCCAGTTCCCTTGAAGTTGCCGAGCTCCCAAGAGCCGATCGAAGTCCCTCCAGGGGTTGAAAGCGTTGTGATGCAGAAGAGTCATGGTGGTTTGTCCTTTCGCCAGCATGGCGCTGATGTCCTTAGTATAGGGCTTCAAGCAGTGATGTCAAGTATAGAAGTAAAAAAACTTGAGTATAGTATTATCAGATTATATTCTAAACACCTGAGTTCAATGGGAAACGACACCATCTCATCCAGAGTGCCTGCCTGAGCGAGGGTCACTGCGTGCTTGCACAGGTGGGCCCAATCGGGACGCGAACGCCTGTGGTTTCCAAGTCGCATTGCCGTCCCAAGTGATATGATCGGCGCGGAAGGAGCATCTCATGAATCGCAGGAACTTCATTGGTGGTGCGCTGGCAGGGGCGTCCGCAGCTGCGGCGGCCTCGAATGCAACCGCGTCGAGCAGAGGCGACATTCCCACCCGCGTATTTGGCAAGACAGGCGAGAGCCTCACCGTCATCGGCCAGGCCGGTGGACGGTTTCCGCTTTGCACGTTCGACCAGGCTAAAGCGATCACGCTGCGAGCATACGACCTCGGAATCAACTACTTCGACAATGCCCACAGCTACTGGAGCGGTCGTTCCGAGGAGGTCTTTGGCGAAGTCCTGCCGCAGTTCCGCAAGGACGTGTTCATCACGACGAAGAGCGTGGTACGCGATCGCAAGGGGGCCGAGGACGAATTGCACCTTTCGCTGAAGCGCCTGAAAACCGATTATGTCGATCTGTGGCAGATTCACGCCGTCGGGGAGATGGATGAAGTGGACAAGATTTTCGGGCCGGGCGGAGCCATCGAAGCGTTCGAGGCTGCGAAGAAGGCAGGGAAGTGCCGGTTCATCGGTTTCACCGGCCATCGGGACCCCTATGTCCATCTCGCCATGCTTGAGCGCTACGAGGACTACGACACGATCCTGATGCCTCTCCACGCAGCCGATCCTTCGTACTTGAGCTTCGAGAATCTCGTGCTGCCCGAAGCGCAGAAGCGGAATCTAGGCATCCAGGGAATGAAGGGCCTCGCGAACGCGAAGCTGCTCCAGACCCTTAGCGTTAGCCAGTGCATCCACTATGTCCTCAGCCTGCCGATCCACTGCCTGGCCGTCGGCTGCACCACGATCGGCCAGGTCGAGGACGACGTGCGGGCCGCCAAGGAGTTCGGCCGTCTGGACAAGACAGAGATGAGCTCCCTGCGTGACCGCGTCAAGAAGCTCGCGGGGGCCTCGCTCGAGGACTGGAAACGGGACCTGGCGCAGGCCTCGAACCGCCCCGAATACACGGGTGCCTGAAGCGGCTCGGGACAGGATCCGGTCGGCTGGTTCCAAGCAGCCGCCTCGCGGCAGAGATCGGCTAGCCCGATCGCCTAGACGTCGGCTCCAATCGGAAATCGCTCGCTTCCCGTGTGCAAAACGAAGGTTCGAGCGTGGTTCAGGTCTCGCCGAGCGTTGTGGAAGCCGCGTCGCAGCTTCGGAGCTGCAGCGCTCTTGATCTCAACGGCCCATGACTCCCCCCGCGGGTATTCCAGGATGAGGTCGATCTCCGCTCCGTCCGCAGTACGGTAGAAGCTTGGCTGGACCATTGGAGACGCTACGGCGAGCAAGTTCTCGATCACAAACCCTTCCCAGCTGTCTCCCACAACCGGATGGCCCAGCACCGCATCCAAGTCGGGAAGGCCCAGCAGAGCGTGCAGCAATCCGGAATCCCGCACATAGACCTTCGGTGACCGTACGAGGCGCTTGCCGACGTTAGCGAGATGAGCGGGCAGCCGTCGCTTCAAGAGAAGGTCCGCCAGCAAGTCCAGGTAACGGACCACGGTCTTGCCGTCAACTGACAACGCCCTGGCAAGCCGCGAAGCGTTCAGGACCTGGCCTTGGCTATGGGCGAGCATCGTCCAGAACCGCCGGAGCGTCGCCGATCCAAGCGACAGGTGCCCGGCCGTGGCGATTCGCATCCTTGGGGTTCCGCCCAAGGCTCTATAATCCCGGCATGCCCCGTCGAACGCTGCTTGGGACTCTCGCCGCACTCGTTGCGCTGGCCTGGATCGTGATGTTCGCGAGACCTCTGTCTGACACGGCGGTCGAAGCAGGGGAGTCGCTCGCATGGGGCGCAACCGACCCTGCTTGGTCTCCCGACGGAGAGCGTCTTGCGTTTTCTCTGTTCGGCAGCATCTGGGCCGTTCCCGCTAGAGGCGGCACGGCGACGCAGATCACAGCCTCCGAGGGTTTTCACGATCACCCTGCCTGGTCTGCGAATGGTGAGCTGATCGCGTTTGTGAAGGGCGAGATCCCCCGTGGACGCTTTGCGAAGATCACCGGATCTCTCGCGATCGTCGAGGTTGCAACTGGGAACGAGACGGTCCTCCAACTTCCGTACAGGACAGGAGGCACCCCGGACTGGTCGCCCGGCGGGGATGCTCTGTACTGCCCGCTGCTGGTTCCAGGCTCTGGCGCGCTGATTTTCGAAGTCGATCCGGATTCTGGAAAGATCAGGCCGCTTCATTCGAGGCCCCAGCGGGGCCCGGCCGGCCCGTGGGCCGAGGTGTCAGCCGGCCCGGAAGACATTGTGTTTACTGCAGAGCGGGTCGGCGTGCCCCAAGCCTGGTCCCTGCCTGCGCGTCGAGAGGGCTTCACGGTGCAGATGCCGCTGACCCGGTACCTGCCCGAGCACATCGCCCTGCTCGACGGAGTCACCGCCCTTCCTGATGGCGGCGCCATATTTTCTGCCGATGTCATTAACGGTCGGGGCAACTACGAGCTCTATCGCGTGCCGAAGAACGGTGGCGCGCCGGCGGCCCTCACCAGCACTCCCCGCCATGAGCTCGGGCCTGAAGTCTCTCCTGAGGGATCGCAGATCGCTTTTGCGTCGAACCAGCTCGGCAATATCGATCTGTTCACGATGCCGATCGAGGGCGGCGATGCCAGCCACGTGGTCATCGAAGGCCTCAAGTTTCGGTCGCCCTCGGGGCGCGTGCGAGTCAGTGTGCTTGACGAGCTCGGAAAGCCGACCGCAGCTCGGCTGTACGTGGAAGCGTCCGATGGCAAGGGGTACGCCCCCCGGGGCGAACCGATCTTTTATTTCCCTCTTGGATCGTCCGAGTCTCCTTCCTCAGGGGGGCCGTCACATCGCGACGCATTTTTCGTCGCGCACGGCGACTCGGAGTTTGAAGTGCCTGCTGGAAGGCTGAAACTCACCGCCGTGAAGGGTTACGAATACCGGCTGGCAAGCGCGACTCTCGATGTCGGTTCGGGAGAGACCGCGGATGTCTCTCTACAACTGGAGCGATGGACAAACTGGAACCAGCGCGGGTGGTATTCGGGAGAGAACCATTTCCACGCCAACTATCGAGGCAGCTACTACCAGCGGCCTGCGCAGTCGCTTGTGTGGCTCAAGGCGATGGACCTCAATGCCGCAAACATGATCGTGGCGAACGCCGAGGGGGCGTTCGTTCACGACAAGGAGTTCTTTACCGGAGGGCTGAGCCCGCTTTCCACCGAGCGGCACTTCCTGTATTGGGGCCAGGAGTACCGGAACAGCGACCCGCTCGGGCACATGGGCTTTCTCAATATCAAGCGGCTCGTCCCGCCATCCTATACGAGTGTCATCGGCAGCGATTCGCCGCACGACTTTCCGCTGAACACCATGGCCGCGATGGAAGCGCGCGATCAGGGCGGTCTCGTAACGTACATGCACCCGATTTCTGGAGGTGCCCGCGATGTCTTCGACACGAACCTCGGGGCCAAGGAGAGTGTCGTGACCGCCGCCCTCAGTACTCTCGACACGCTGGACATCCTGCCTTATGGCGACCCGGCCTACCAGCTCTGGTACACGCTGCTGAATTGCGGGTTCCGGATTGCCGCAGGTGCAGGCACCGACGCATTCACGAACTGGCGGGCGATCAATCGCCCGCCGGGAGGCAGCCGGCAATACGTCCACGTCGGCGGAGCGATGAGCTGGGACCGATGGATCGAGCGGTACAGGGAAGGGCGCTCGTTCGCAACGACAGGCCCGCTCCTCACCTTTGAGGTCAACGGTAGCGGGGTCGGCGAGCAAATCAGGTTCGCGCCTGGCACTACATACCGCGCTACCTTGAGGGCAGACGTGATGTCGCGCACGCCCATCGAAAGGGTGGAGTTCATTCAAAACGGCCGCGTCGTGGAAAGCGCCGATGCCGGCGGTAATGACCGATATCGCCTCGAGAAGGAGATTCAGGTCAGCGAGTCAAGCTGGTTCGCGGCACGCGTCTACGGCCCTGGCGCGCCGGGACTTACGACTCGTGCCCTTGCGCACTCCAGTGCCGTCTACGTGACCGCTGGCTCGGGTCCGGTTCTGGTGCGAGAGGACTTGGAAATCGCGGTCCGGTGGATCGACCGGCTCTGGGCTTATCTCGTGGAGCGGGACAATCTCGGTTCCCAAGCGAATCGGGAAGCCGCCCGGAACATGATCGATCGAGCCCGTAACCACTATCTGGAAAAGCTCAGGAATCTCTGACGGGGCAGGCGGACGCAGGCGACCGGACCAGCCGGGGGTTGTCGCTTCGCGGCCAATTCAGTTGCCGGCGAGATCGGCGGAAGTCGACCGTTTCGCCCCAATTCGTACACGATTCAGGGCCATTAAGTCCCGACCCGCTGCTGAGAGGACACGGATTCGCAGTTCTGTCACCCCCTGAGCCAGCCGCAGCGTACCGACGTGATGAGGCTCGAAGAATGTTCGGCCCGGGGTAGAACGGACCGTTCCCTGCAGCTCGTTTCCGCCGACGCTGACCGAGAACCGCCCGCCGGCGTCATCCAGGTCGCAACCGTAGACCAATGTGATCTCGTACTCGCCGGCCTCGGCGACATCGATCGTCCAGGCTGCAGACTCGCCCGGCTCCGTCCACGCCTCGATCGTATCCCAGTAGTACGCCCCAAACGTGTAGACAGTGGATTCTTCCACCGGTCGGTCGCCGAGAGGCGCTGGCGATACCGGTCCCCGGTGGCGCGCCATGACGACGCTTGCGTGCTGTCCCTTGTGGCGTGCCCAGCTCGGCAGCAGGTCAACAGGATCCTCAAGCTTGTCGCCGACCGGAATGGGAACGGGCTCGAATGTTCTCCCGGCAGTGACATCAGTCAGCCATTCCACGAATTCCTGTCTGAGCGAGGCGGCAACTTCCGGTTTCTGAGAGGCGATATCGCGCTGCTCACCCGGATCGGACTCCAGGTCGTAGAGTTCGTCCCCTACGAGCTTGTACCTGGGTCCGGCGACCGCCCAGCGTGACTTCATGCTGGGTGCATGCCGATCCCAGATGTGAAAGAGCCTCTCGTGCGGGCTCTCGTCGGTCTCGCCCCTCAGAAGAGGCAGCAGGCTCCTCCCGTCCAGCGGCCGGTCCGACGGCTCCTTCACGCCCGCGATTTCCAGCAGGGTGGGAAACAGGTCCAGGTGCGATCCCCTGGCATCCGTCTTGCGGCCCGCTTCGAATCGGCCCGGCCACTTGGCAAAGAATGGGGACAGCACGCCCCCCTCGTAAACGGAGGCCTTGCCTCCCCGAAGGCCCGCACGGTAGTGACGGCTGACACCCCCGTTGTCGCTCATGAAGAGCACGACGGTATCTTCTGTCAGGCCTTCCGAGTCAATGACGTCGAGAAGGCGCCCGATCGCCGCGTCGCACTGTTCCACCAGGCCGTAGATGCGCGCGTCGTTGCCGCCCACGCCCTTTGCCCGGTATTTCTCGTCCAGTGCGTCTGAAACGAGCAGAGGCGTGTGCGGCACGTTGTAGGCCATGTAGAGGAAGAAAGGCCGGTTCTGACTCGACCGGAGGAAAGTCGACGCCGCGTCCGTCAGGACGTCCGTGATGTGTCCTCTCACTCGAATCGGGCGGCCGTCCTTCAGCAGTGCATCCGGCTCCCAATAGCGCTCCGTGTGCCCTGCCGAGAAGAAGATCGCCTCATCAAAGCCTCTCTGATCCGGGTGAAAACGGCGGTACTCTCCCATATGCCACTTCCCGAAAATGCCTGTCCGATAGCCGGATTGCTGCAGGGCCTCCGCCAGCGTGCGTTCCCCGGCATCGAGCGTGTCTCCGCCGAATCGCGTGTTGTAGAGGCCTGTCCGCAGGTAGTGGCGGCCCGTCATCAGGCCGGCCCGCGTCGGGGCGCATACGGGTTGCACGTAGAATCGGGTCAGTTCGACACCCTCGGATGCAAGCCGGTCCAGATTCGGCGTCTCGATGTCCTTGTTGCCGTGGCTGCTGACGTCCCACCAGCCTTGGTCGTCCGTAACGATTAGCACGATATTGGGTTTCGATGCGGCTACGGCGACAGACGCCGCTAACCCGAGCACCGTCACGGCCAGTTGAATCGATCGAAGTGTATTCGCCACGTCCACAAGCGAGTTTACCCGGCGAGAAGCGCGTCTCCGCCCGGATCCCCGGCGGCAAGGACCTCAACATCGACCGGCGTCCGGCTGCGACGGGCATGCTCGCACACCACCGGCCGCCCAGGCATTGTTGGCGCTCCGGAGAGCGTGCTATTCCCCGGCTGCGAACGGGAAGCACTCGGCGTCAAGCTTCTTGTCCCTTGATTTAGCCGAGGTCCGCAGTCGAAAGGAGGCCGCTTTCCATCTGATGCATGGCAATCGGACGAATTGACACAGCTGGCAACCGAAGTTGCCGCAGAAGTGGCCGTCGGCCTTACCGATCGCGCGTCGGCCCGACGATGATGCCCGCAGCTGCAGCGACAATGTCACGCGCAAGGTCGAGGGCTCGAGACGATTGATCCGCGGAAAAGGCCTCGTCCGGTGTTCCGTCATCCAGTCCGTTCGGATACCGCGTTGGGACGTAGTACAAGTCAAGCTGGCGTGCCGCTGACAGCAGCACTCCAAGACTCGGAATATTCAGGCGTTCGATGAGTTGCCGGATGCTATGGCCAAGAACCATTCGGGCCCCACTGGCATAGTGGATCGCCTTGACGGCCTTATCGGCGGCTTGGTGGGCGTTGAAGCAGGCGTGAGCGTGATAGCCGGCATCGGCGGCGAGCCGGGCATAGTCGAGGTCCTTCCTTGCCGTATCGAGCCAACGGTGCGACGTGCGGTCAGAGGCCCTCATATCGCGTCGCGACCAACAGGGAAGATGGTCTTCCCCTCCGTCGTGATGGCTGCAAAGACATCGAGGCCCGCTTGCACGCCTCGGTCGAATTCCGACGGAGTGAAGACGAGGAGATCTAGGGCCACCGGAATCGCTTCATACAGATCGCCGAGCAGTCGGCCTCGTTCCAACTTCGGGAGATCCGTTTCGATCACGACGGCAAGATCGAGGTCGGACCAGGCGTCGGCGACGCCGCGAGCGTAGGAGCCGAAGGCGACGGCCCGTTTCGCGCCCGCCGCCCGCAGCGGCTCGGCCGCGAATGTGGCGAGATTCGCCAAGGACCACTTGGAGGGCTCGTTGAAGACCGCAACTCCCCCATCCATGGATTCATGTTCGCATGGTCTCGCCGGTTCAGCGACGGTTCGGTGGCAGTCGAAAGTACTGTGCATGCCTGCTTGAATCAGCGGTGCGGTGCGATCAAGCCGCCGGTCCATCGAGCAGTCCAACTGGTGCTCCCGGGGGGAAGGCCGCCGAATGCATCGTCAAAGCCTCCGGTTTTCCCATGCCTCCGCGTGAACACGAGGGCCTTCGTCAGAATCTCGTGCCCGGGTGACCTGCTCAATAATCGACCCACATGGGGCTGCCCCAGGCGATTTGACCATCGCCCTGTTCAACCCGGACGTAGTAGTAATGCGAGCTCCCGTCCTCTCCGGACTCGGCGTCTGTGAATTGGAAATCCGTCTCCTGCGCACCTGGAAGGTGCGTGTGGACGATGCGACCATCTCGGATTACGTGGACTTTGTCTATTTCAGCGGTGCCTCGGATGCTTACCCGGATAGGGAGCGGTTTGGCGGCCCGAAAACGGTCGCCCATGAAGTGGTCCCCCATGCGCACGTCGAGAATGATGTTGTCGGTAGCGCCATAGGTGTGACGGCGGCGGATCGCATCAAGAATGCCCTCACGGGTGAAGGAGCTCGTGTAAACCATCGCGTACGAATAGTGCGTGGAATAGTGGTCGGAACTGGCGATCGTTCCCAGCGTGTAGCCCTTCGCCAGAGCGTTGTTGACGAAACCGGCCGGCCGGTATCCTCCCGGAGCGTCCCGTGGCGCGGGACTTCTCGCCGAAAGAGGCGCACCGTCCCGTTCGTAGCTGGTGCGATCGCCTTGGAATATCTCGACGACTGGCGCGGCCTTGGGGTCGTGAAATCGCCAGGCTGTGCCCATGTTGGTTGCCGACGTATGGGCGATCGCGACGCCGCCCATGCGCCGAACCTCCTCGAAAAGCAGTAGCGTGTCATTGGCCGTTACGCGGGGGTCGACGACGTTGCCGTTCTCGTCGCGCTCCTGAGGCGGGATGACTCCGGGCTGGTCGCCGCGAACAGGCTGGTCATCGAGCAAGTAGCCCGGGACCCGGCGCTTCATGAAGAACGGCACCACTTCGCCGGACCGATTGGCGTAGAACACGTTGTGGTGACCCATCGGGTAGTTGACGCTGCGTTCGAAACCGAAGAGGCTGACGTAGTTGCCGGGCAGGTGGTGCATGTCGGTCATCTTCTGCGAGTACCACCACCAGTAGTCGTGCGCGCCTCCCTGATGGTCCGTCGAAGCGCCAAAATCCATGCTGGCTGCGTCGATCATGTACCGGTAGAACTCCGGGAGAGACCCGTCAATGGTCCCTCCCGCATCCCAGCTCAATTCGGTGTGTCGGTGCAGATCGCCGCGCACGATGCGTGCGTCGCGGCCGTGGATCGGGGCTCGGTAGCTGCGGATCGCCGCGAGATCGCCTGCTTCGTCGGCGTGGCCCGGCGTTACCTCGACAGACGGCTCTCGGGGCGAGGCCAGCGCAACACGGCTAGGACCCGCCGCGCTGTCAGCCTTCGCGACGTAGATCTCAAACCGGATCGGGCGGGTCAACGCATTTTCTCGACGGTTGTCGGTCGGCCAGGCAAGCCACAGGCTGCCGTCTGGAGTGACCGCGGAGTTCATCCAGGTGCTCAAGCGCCCCTTGCTGTTCGGGATCGCTTCCGCCGTGGCCCATGACTCCCCGTCATAGCGCGTGAGGCGGTACTCCCACCCGCGTCGTCGCGTCGAGCCCGTACCCAGGAGGCACTTGGCGGCTACCCAGGGATTGCCGTTGCCGTCGAGGAAGACCTGCGGCCGATACACGTATCGCCCGGCTTCGCTATCAAAGGCGGATTGCAGCGGCTGGGCCGGGGCCTGCAGCCGACCACCGGAAAAGACTCGCATCTGCACCTCGCGCTCGGCACCCAGCATCACGCCGGGCCCGAAGCACGTGCCGCACGGGAGGTCCGTTCTGGAATCCGGCAGGCTGTACTTGTAGTTGTAGCCGTTGTCCTTGCCCCAGTTGGCGCCGCCGCGTTCCCACGTGACCCAGACACGGTCCTCCCAGTCGACAGCAACCGACGCTCGGGCTTCGAAGAAAGGGGTCTTGGCAACGGCCATCTCTTCCGTGACAGGCTCGCCGTCCTGCATCGCGACCAGAAAAACGTCATAGTTCCCGTTCCGGTAGCTGTCGTAGGCTATCCAGGCCGCCCCTAGCGAGTCGATCGCCACAGCTGGGTTCCAGTCATTACCCGGGCGTCCGCTGACTTGGACTTGCTCGGACCAATTCCCGTCCGAGTACGTGCGCAGGAAGATGTCCGACTCCCGTCCGCGGAATCCCTGCCAGACCAAGGCAAGGCGTCCGTTGCGGGAGGCTAGGTGGGGATTGATGTCCGGCAGATGGTGATCGGTGAGGCGCAACAGCTTCCCCCAGGACTCAGCCTCAGGATCGAATCGTCGTGCGAAGAGATCCCAGTTGTCGTTGCGTCTGGCGGACCAAACCACCCAAGGCCGGTTCTCCCCATCAACGGCAACTTGCGGGAGCCAGACATCCCCGCTGGTTCCGGGAACCATGACAACGTTGCTCCAGATTCCTTCCCGAGATTGGCGAAGGCTGATTTCGTCCCTCCGGTCGGAATGGGACATCCAAACAACCCACAGGGACCCGTCCGGTGCCGCTGCGATATCCGGCAGGTCGTCGGAGCGAAGCTCGGTCCCGACCGACTTGACCGAATCGAGCTGGGCAAGCGCGGGCACAACGAGGATGAACAAGACAACGAGAAGGCTTCGAATCATCTCGACTGCAATTGTAGGGAATACGGCCGCAGCCAACGGCCGTTCGCGCCAGCGAAAAGGGCCGAGGGCCTCGAGCCGTTTACAATCGGGCCACGAGAATCGTCGCGTGTACCAAGACGGAAGATTCACAATTGTCGCTATCGTTCTTGCTGTAGCGGCGACCTGGGTTTCGGGCTGCCAGTCCCCGGCAACGAGCCCTTCCGTCTCAAGACCCTTCGTATCGCCCAAGGGCGACTACGTCACGGAGCAAGGCAGCTATCACACGTTTCGAATTCCAGGCATGGTTGTCGCGCTGGACGGCTCGGTCCTGCTGTTCGCGGAAGGCCGCCGAGGGAACGGGAGTGACCCGCGCCGCGATGAGAACGCGCCGATCGACCTGGTCATGCGGCGTAGCGGCGACTATGGCGAAACTTGGGAGCCTTTGGTTGTCATCGAATCAGGATTCCGCCCAAGCGGTGGAATGCTCGACTTCGCCGACCCCACGCCGGTCCTCGACGCGACAACCGGAGTCATCTTCCTGTTCTACGGCCAGTGGCCGGATCTCGCGCCAACGACCGTGGCTCACGGGCAGGATCCAAACTCTGCCGAGGGCAACCAGGTTGTCTGGGTCCGATCAAGTTCCGATCACGGCAGGACGTGGTCCGACCGCGAGCAGGTCGTGTATCCGGACGAGCCGGGCGAGACCAAGGACGGCCTCTTCTGGCGGCAAGCCGAGCCTGGCCCTGGCGGCGGAATCCAGCTCCGCTGGCAGGATTCCGACAGCGACCGCAACGGTCGCCTGATCATACCCGCCAAGCGTAGCGGCTCGGAAACACCGGACGGTCCGGCTGAAGTGACACCCTTCGTCTACTATTCCGACGATCACGGAGAGAGCTGGGATGTTGGTGACGTCACACCCGGACCCGACGCCAATGAAGATGAGGTGGTCGAGCTGGCCGACGGCAGGGTACTGCTAGACGCCCGGCAGAATAGTGGCGATGTTCGGCGCCGCCACCGCAGTTCTGACGGCGGCATCACGTGGGGAGCCGACCAGCCGGACAACATACCCATCGCTAAAGTGGATGCCTCGATGGTTCGCTACTCGGCCGTTCGTGACGGGCACGATCGGAACCGCATCCTGTTTTCCGGACCGCGCGGGGCCGGCGGTCTCGACCGCAACAACATCACCGTCTGGACGAGCTTCGACGAAGGCAGGACGTTCGTCAATCCGGTCTCGCTCGACGAAGGATTTGCTGCCTATTCCGTGATGCAGCGTTTGGCCGACGGCTCGATCGGCTTGGTTGTCGAAACCGCAAGTGACGCTGGCGAACCGTACGGCGGAATCACGTTCTACCGGTTTGACCTCGCCCAACTGGAGCCAGCGCCGTAGCCGACCGGCAGAGGGTTTCCGGTTTCTGGGAATGCTGCCGATCCAGATCCCGGCGAGCCAACAGTCTCGTTTCCCGCAGCCCCGGTTCGGAGCTCTCGTTTCGAATCCCTCCAGTAGGTCGGCGATGCAGTCGCATCGTCGTGAGAGGCTCCCTTGCTTCAACAGCTCGCCGTGGAAACGCCCAGTCTGGGCCGTCGGGCCATAGCTCGCTAGGGAGGAGGGGACCGGGAGTCACCGGGATTGTCCTGCCGCCGACGTGGGGGATGCGATTGTGACTGCCCCTTGAACGATGCTTGGCATCCATTCCCTGGCTCCTCCGGATCAGCAATGGAACCAGACGCTGGAGTGTGGAAGCTCAAGAGAGTGGTGAGGTCCTCCCGAGGGACTCGGAGGCCGGCTACCGCCGCGCCATTTGCCTGCTCAAGCGACGCAAGTCCCCTCTGACAATCCATCAGTTCTTCGATGCACCACGCATGGCTACCGATTGCACGGTACGGGCGACGTGCACCGTGGCGCCACAGGCCCTGCAACCGAGGAACGGAGATCTGGTGCGCGGGCATGTCCGGAGTCTCGCCGGGAGGCTGATTGATGAAGAACCGGCTGACCTTGGAGCGCGGATTGAACAACTCTACCTCCGAGTTCCTTTCGCGACTGCCGAGCGCAGACGAGCCCGGCTCGCGGTCAAGGATCGTGGATCTGCTGGCTATGAGATGGAAGGGGCATTTGGACTCCCCAATCGATCCAGTTCCGAGAACTGCCTTCGCCCGGAAGTTCGCTCTCAGATCTCTGGCGCATGGCACGCGCGGTTCTGGGAAGCCTCCTTTTGTCGATTGGGCGTTAGACGGTGGACGGAATTGGCTGGAACCGAGGCTCTGGCACCGCGACGCGGGCCCACGGGTCAGGAGGCGTCACAACTTGGATGGCTGGCGGGGGCGCGAGGCGGGCTGGTGGACGGCGGGACGGACGGAATCGGACACAAGGGCGCTCAACATCGGGTGGGCGTACATGGCTTTCACGCCACGCTCTTGCATCTCTTGGACATGAATTTCCGCGACATAATCGTAGAGCGGCACGGTCTTAGTGAATGGCTCACCGACCAGTTTCCTAAGTGAGGGAGTGGAGCGAATCCTCGCATAGGGAATCTCACTGCCGGGTAGGTTCTGCCTGTAGTCGAACAGTGAATTGATGGCGATTTGCGCGACTTCTGTGCCGGGCCAATAGGCCGTGAAGGCGTGGACGTGAAAATGATTGCAAGCCGAAAAGCTCTTTGCAATTGGCAATCAGGTCCGAGTGGTACGGCCTCTTCGCTCTGAACGGGCATTCTTTCGGTGCATAGAAGCCTCCGTCGCACGTTTCTTCGCCAAGTGAGTTTTCACTTGGGTCTCTGTCGTTTTTTCCTTGGAAAACTCTCTTGACAGGAGAAACATCGCTGATATAATCCGCCCCGGATGGCATAGCGGGCGACTCCTTACGCGCAACCGCACAGCGAGGAATTTCGTCCGCTGTCGCGACATGCCTGCTTAGAAAGGAGGCTACGCCATGAGAGGACTCAGTTCTTTTGGATCGCTAAGGGGGCTTGTCGTCGCTTGCTGGCTCGCAGGCTCGATCCTCCAGGCTCAGGTGGACAGCGGCACGTTTGTAGGGACGGTGACCGATTCCACTGGAGGCATCGTTCCCGGTGCGACAGTCCGCGTGACCAACGTGGCCACAAATATTGGGGTAACGGTGACGACCGGTGCCGACGGTACCTATGCAACCAATCCTTTGAGAAATGGTGTATACGACGTCACCGCGGAATCCACAGGCTTCAAGACCAGTGTCCGAGAGGGCATCAATCTGCGGGTCCAGGACCGCCTGGAGATCGACTTTACCCTTGAGATCGGCGACGTGACCGAGACCGTCGAGGTGACGGCTGCGGAGCCGCTGCTTCAGACGCAAACATCCTCCGTTGGGCAGGTTATGGAAACCCGTACCATCGAGGATCTTCCCCTGAACGGCCGCAGCTATATCCAGCTGATTACCCTGGCCGCAGGCGCCTTCGTGCCGCAACCGCTGAATTCGATCTGGGTCGACTTCGTGGCTATCAACGGCAACCGTGCGATGCAGAACACGTTCTTGCTGGACGGCGTCAACAACAACACGACTGACAATTCCAATCCCGCGATCATCCCGCCTCCTGACGCCATCGCCGAATTCAAGGTGCAGGGAAGCTCAATGTCGGCCGAGTTTGGACGCAGTGCGGGTGGGGCGATCAACGTCAGCATCAAGTCGGGCGGCAATGAGTTCCACGGCAACGTGTTCGAATTCATGAGGAATGATTCCCTTGATGCCAACTCGTTCTTCAATGCCGGCAGGCCGAAGCCGCATTTTCGACAGAACCAATTCGGAGGCACGCTGGGCGGGCCCATCGTCAAGAACCGGACATTCTTCTTCGGCGATATCCAGTGGACGCGGCTGAGGCGGGGCCGCACGGACAATGTGCGAACCATCGACCCTCCCGAACGGAGCGGGGATTTCTCCCAGAATCCGAACACGATCTTCAACCCGTTCACGAATCGTACGCTTCCGGACGGCAACACCACGCGGGACCCGTTCGCCGACAACATGGTGCCGGCCAGCTTGATGAGCGCCGTCGCCCAGCGCGTCGTGGGCCTGTATCCGGCGCCCAATTCGACCGGCGCGCAGAACTTCGTCGGCAACTCCGTGCTGCAAACCAACGTGACGCAGTACGACATTCGCTTGGACCACCGGTTTTCTGATAAGGACAGCTTCTTTTGGCGCGGAAGCATGTCGCATCAGAACCACATCAATCCGGGCTCGTTCGAGACAGTGGCGTCGGGGCGGTTTCGGTTCCCAAGCACGGGGAGCACTCCTGGAAACGGCATAGCATCGGGCTGGACCCACATTTGGTCGCCCAAGGTTGTCAGCGACATCCGTTTCGGGTTCGCACGGTTGGCTTGGTTCGGGGAAGTTGCCACGCCGGACCGGTTCGGCGCTTCCGAGTTGGGCATCCCTGGTGTGCCGGAGGGGCCGCAACAACGTGGACTCCCTGGATTCAGCGTCGCCGGTTTGGAGTATCTGGGTGACCAGAGTCTCTTGCCGGTTGTTCGCGGCAAGAACGTCTTCAACTACTTGGGGAACGTCACAATCACGGAGGGCCGGCACAGCTTCAAGGCTGGGTTCGACATGCGTGCGACCCAGTTCAACATCAATCAGCCGGGCGGCCCGCGCGGCAATTGGACCTTCAACGGCGTCTTCACGAACCAGCCCAATGCCCCGGCCGGAACAGGTAGCGGCGTAGCCGATCTTCTGCTTGGCTACGCCCAAGGCGCCAGCATCGCCAACAGCCAGACGGTCGGAACTCGGATTCGTCAGTACAACTGGTTCTTCCTTGACGACTGGAAGGCGACGGACCGCCTGACGATCAACTGGGGTCTCCGGTATGAACTGACCACGCCACCCTACGAGGCCTACGACCGGGCTCTCAGTTTTGACTTCGACAAAGGGGAGATCGTGTTCGCCAAGCCCGGGTCCTGGCGCGATCGCGCGTTTACCGACCTCGCGAAGAACAACTTCGCGCCGCGGTTCGGTTTCGCATATCAGCTGGCGGATAGCTTCGTCGTCCGTGCGGGCTATGGGATCTTTTGGGCCTTCGAGGACAACGGGACGTTCCTCCCCATGTTCAACTTCCCATTCCGGTTCTCTGCGACGTTTCCCAGCGATCAGGTCAATCCCAGTTCCGCCCTCCGTCTGGATACAGGGTTTCCCGCAAACGCCCTCACCGAGTTCGTCCCCGCGGTGCAAGGCCTCTTGACTCGCGATTTCAATCTTCGACCCGCCTACATCCAGCAATGGAACTTCACCCTGGAGCGTCAACTAGGCGATGTGCTGTTGTCTGCCGCCTACGTCGGCAATAAGGGAACCCACTTGGCGAGGCTGGTGATGCCGAACAATCCGATGCCCGGCCCAGGGCCCTTGGGCCCCCGGCGCCCGTATCCCGAATTCAGCACCATGCATACCGTGGAGAGTTCCGGAAACTCTATCTACCACGGACTGCTGGTGAAGGCAGAGAAGCGCTTCTCGAAGGGTCTGAGCTTCCTCGCGTCCTATACGTATTCAAAGGCGATCGAAGACTCCGGATCCCCGTTCCTCGACATCACGCCGACAAGCCAGGACCGGCCTCAAGACAGCCGGAGATTGGACCTGGAGCGGGGCCTAAGCCCGCACGACGTCCGCCATCGGTTTGTGTTGAGCAACGTCTATGACCTTCCTGTGGGCCGTAATCGGAGGTATTTGTCGGACGCGTCGAAGGCTGTGGATTTCATCCTGGGTGGCTGGCAGCTCAACGGGATCTCGACCGTGCAGGGGGGCCGTCCCTTCACCGTTTTTGCCGCGCCAAACGTGTCGAATACAGGAGGATGCTGTTTCCGCGCAGACGCGATCCGCGATCCGCACCTTTCGCGCTCGCAGCGCAGCGTTAGCAGATGGTTTGATACCGAGGCCTTCGCGTTGCCGCAGCCCTTCACCTTTGGGAGTGCCGGACGCAACTCGGTCTTTGGTCCGGGGCAGGTGAATTTCGACATCTCGTTCTTCAAGAACTTCTACTTGAATCCGGATGCGACGGGCCACTTCCGACCGAACGAGATCCAATTCCGCATGGAATTCTTCAACATCTTCAACACGCCACAGTTCCAAGCCCCCAATTCGACGTTTGGGACGCCCCAATTCGGGACGATTTCGAACTTGGTCTATATAGCCAGGCAGATCCAGTTTGCGCTGAAGATCAGGTTCTAGCCGATTCCGGTCTTGGACAACCTCGGCGAGCGAACTCGACCGCCTGAGGGGGTCCGGGCCGGAATTCCCCACGGGGATCGTTTCTCGGTGGAACAGTCCTCGTACCAAGCCCCTCACGAAGGGATTGAATGTGGAGAATCGCTGCTAAGAAGATCCAAGGGCACGGACCGCTCCGACGTTCAAGAGGCGCTTGAGCGTTCGACTGGTTCGCGAGGTTCTGTCGCTTCGCGATGGTCGCGCGGATTCGCGAGACAAACGGCATGAGTTCAGATCGGAATGATTTTGCAAGAGGCGAAGTCTCGTCAGCTTGCCTTCCAGTGATCAGGTATCGCCGACGTCCTGCCAACGGCACGCCTCGGTGTTCGCCTCGCCAGGCTGGTCCGGCGAGTCGGTCGGCGTGAACCCTGGTAGTGGCTCGCCGACGCGGCTCCACGTCTCGGCGCGAACAGAGCTGCCCAAGCTGCTGTTTCGGTCTGGCGGGCAAGCGAGGGCCGGACGTACTCTGCTGTACAATCATTTGCCGGGCACGGGTGCGGACCAAGCTGGGTTTGTGATGAACCGGCGGATACAGGCCAAGTCCTTCGCGATCCGGCTGCCCGTTCTGGCTGCCGGCATTGCTCTGGCTGTTGGTCTTTACCAGACCGGCGGGCACAGGCAGTCCCTCGTTGGACGAGCGGTGGCACAAGCACCTTCCGAGTCGGGGGCCTACTATTTTTCACCCCGGTACACCACGGCTTCGGAGGTTGATCAAGTCATTGAGCGTGTCGACCCGGCTCGCGACTCCTTCCTGACCGAACAGTACTACGAGGAGTTCAACGGTGTGCTGGGCGACCTGGGAGGCTGGCTTCGCGAGAGTCCTCCAACGTTTCAGCGAGTCTCGGCGCTGCTTGCGCCGGAGTTCAGGGGAACCCGCCTGACTCCAGCGGTCGAGACGGCGATAAGCCGCAGTGCCCCTGTCGAGGTCTTCCGGTCCCAGTTTTCGGATGCAGGGGAAATCGACGGGACCGGGCTTGTCAATGAGTTCCGTTCCCTGCTGGAAGACTACGAGTCGGTCACGGTGGCCGAGTTTCATGTTGTGTCAATCACCCGCGAGGGACTCGACGGCTCCACCGTCGCCACGGTTGTGGATTACGACTTCGTGGGTCCTGGAATCCAGTCATGGCGAGTGCAGAAGAAGGGCCATTGGAGGCTGGAGTGGACCCGCGCTCGCGAAGGGTGGCGCGTCGCGCACTGGACCGCGCTCGACCAGACGCGCAGCCTGGTTCAGTTGCCAGTATTCGTGGATGTTTCGGCTACGGCGTTCGGGTCGGAAGACTCCTATGAGCGTCAGTTGAGGCTGGGTGTAGATCACTGGCGGACCGTGCTCGACGGAGCCGTCGGAATCGATGTCTTCGGAAGCAACGGCGTGTCGGCAGGTGACATCGATGGAGATGGGTGGGACGACGTGTATGTCTCCCAGCCCTCCGGCTTGGTCAACCGGCTCTATCGCAACCGTGGCGACGGGACATTTGAAGACGTGACCGAAACAGCTGGAGTGGACGTTCTCGATCCGACGTCAATGTCGCTCTTCTTCGACATGGACAATGACGGAGACCAGGATCTTGTCGTAATCACATGGCGGGCCCCCTTGCTGTTTACCAATGACGGCAGAGGGAGGTTCCGATTCAAGCAGGACGCGTTCAAGTTCGAGCGAACTCCTCGTGCGGCGTTCACGTCCGGCTGCCTGGCGGACTTCGATCGGGACGGCGACGTCGACCTATTCATTTGTTCCTACACCTACTTCCTCGGACGAGGCACGTACCGATTTCCCACCCCGTACCACGATGCCGACAATGGGCCCCCTAATGTCCTGTTCCGGAACGAGGGCGAGGGCCGGTTCCGTGAAGTCACGTCGGCCATGGGGATGGATCAGAACAACCGTCGATTCAGCTTTGCCTGCGCTTGGGGCGATGCGGACCAGGACGGTTGGCTCGACCTGTATGTCGCAAACGACTTCGGGCGCAACAATCTGTACCGCAATCTAGCCGGAGCGAGTGACGGAATCCGTTTTCGGGATGACGCGGCGGAAGTTGGCGTGGAAGATATCGGAGCGGGTATGAGTGCCACATGGTTCGATTCCGATAATGACCAGAGGCTTGATCTGTATGTGGGAAACATGTGGTCTTCGGCCGGCCTGCGTGTGACCGCTCAACCGGGCTTTCAGCGCTCGGCGGCGCACGACACCCTGGACCTGTATCGGAGGCACGCACGGGGCAACTCTCTGTTCCGGGGCCGCGGCGATGGAACATTCCAGGAAGAGTTCAATGCGGGAGACATTGCAATGGGCCGCTGGGCTTGGAGTTGCGACACTCTGGACTTCGACAACGACGGTTTTCAGGATCTCTATATCGCCAACGGCCAGATTACGAACACCGGGGCGAAAGACCTCTGAAGTTTCTTTTGGCGGCAGGTCGTGTCGCAGTCACCTCAGGAAGCGACGCCCACACGTGCCTACGAGAACGGCCTGCGTGCGATAAACCGCCTGATACGAGGAACCGGCTCATGGAGCGGGCACGAACGCAACGTCCTGCTGCGCAACGAGGGCGGCGACTTTAGCGATGTTTCTGGAACAGCCGGCTTGGACCTCGATCAGGACGGCCGTGCCTTCGCCGTTTCAGATTTTGATCAAGACGGGGACCCGGACATCGTTGTCAAGAGCCGGACGGGACCGCAGCTCCGACTAATGCGCAACCAAGCGAAGAATCGAAACACCTCCGTTTCGTTCCGGCTCCTGGGGGTCGGCAGCAATCGAGACGCGATCGGCGCTAAGCTGACCGTCCAGACCGAGACAAAGAGGCAGACCAAAATGATCCTCGGGGGATCGGGGTTCCTCTCACAGCACTCCAAGCACGTTCTCTTCGGCCTCGGCGAGGACACAACGGTCCAACGGGTCACCATCCAGTGGCCGGCTGGGAATCAGCAGACGCTCGATTCGCTTCCGGTGAATCACCACTTCGTGGTCGAAGAAATGAACCCTGATGTCGAGACGTCCCCGTTTCGCGCGCGAAGGGATGCTCAGTCGGTCCAGGCGGAGGAGAAGCCGGAGCCACCGGCCCCAACCCATACCGGAACCTGGTTGCTCGAACCCTACACCGCTCCAGATTTTAGTTTGACTGACCTGGACGGCAACGACCATAGCCTTTCGCGATACCAAGGCCAACCAGTCCTGATCAACTTTTGGGCCACCTGGTGCCCTCCGTGCCGTGCCGAATTGAGCAGATTCCAGGCAGGTCTCTCCGATCTGGAGGCCGAGGGCGTCGCCCTACTGGCGGTGTCGGTCAATGAGCCCGCCGAGATCGAGACGGTCGAGCGCTTCGTCCGGAGTCAGGGCTTGGATATTCCGGTATTGCCGGCCGGCGACAGGATGGTTCGCACCTACAACGTACTCAACAGGTACCTGTTCGACAAGAATCAAGACCTTCAAATACCAACCAGCTTCTTGTTGAACTCTAGGGGCAGCGTCGTGAAGGTCTACAAGGGCGTGGTAGAAGTCGAGCAGATCCTGGCGGACGTGCGTCGCATGCCCTTGGGCGAAGAGGAACGATTCCAGGCTGCAATCCCGTTTCCCGGTCGCTTCTTCGGCTCCCGGCCCAAGCGGAACTACTTTCGAATGGGCACAGCGCTGTCCGAGCATGACCTCGTAGAGCCTGCCATGTTTGCGTTTCAGAAAGCGGCCGACGGCTCTCCGAGCGCCGGGCAGGCCCTTTACAACCTTGGCTCTATGTACCTGCGAGAAAAGGATACGGCATCAGCCCGGACGGCATTTGAGCGAGCGCTGGAGTTGCTGCCCCAGCATCCGGAGACTCATAACAACCTGGGAGCGCTATTGGCCGAGTCCGGTGATCTGGACGGGGCCATCTCGCACTTCAGGGCAGCGTTGGACTCACATCCGAGAAACGCCGATGCTCTCAATAATCTCGGCAATGCTTACATGCAGCTCGGCAGGAAACGAGAGGCTCGTGAGATGTTCGAGTCTGCCCTGACGATTCACCCGGGATATGCGGAGGCGCTGAACAACCTGGGCATCATTTTCGGCGAGCAAGGGGATTTCTCACAGGCCTTGGCGCATTTCGAGCGGGCGTTGGAGCAGCGCCCGGACTATCCAGAGGCTGCGAACAATCTCGCGCTCGTACACGCGGCCGTTGGTGCGATCGAAGAGGCTCTTCGGGTCGCTTCCGACTCTGTTCGTAGGAACCCGGACTTCGAGGCAACCTACCTCACGCTTGCGCGACTTTATTTGCAAGCCGGACGCGCGCGGTCGGCCGTCCAGATCCTGCAGGATCTCCTCGTCCGCCACCCGAATCATGTCGAGGCTCAATCCATGCTGAGGGACTTGGGCGTTCAATAGCTTTCGAACGTCGGCAGCCCACCGGGATTATCAGGTTGCCGTGGGCTCATGGTTCAGGCTCCCGCCGAGATGGTTCGTCACGCATGCTTCGTCGGATTTGGCCTTCGCGGTATTGGTGGAGGGCCCAGGGACGGACCCGCCACACCGCTGGAATCGCGAGCCGCGGCATCGGGAGGGGATATAGGAGTATTGAAGAAGGATCTCAGAGGGGGACGCGGTGGGCCAGGCATCGCCGATCGAGCAGGGCATCCGAGATTGACGGACGATGCTACAGCCGAGCATTCAGGGGTGCAGACGCATCATTCCGACCCTATTCCGTCCGGAATCGAGCGATGTGTCGGCTGGTGTACCGCGTGTGAGCCGACCTCGGAATCCGACCCCCAGAGGTGACGGCACACCTCGAGGCCGGACACCAAGCGGGATACTCCGCAGCTTCCGATCTGCCATACTTTGCGAGGGTCTGCCTGCAACAGGCAGGTTCGGTGGTCGCCCGGCCAGCTTGCTGGGAGAGTGGTTCAGGCCGCCCTAAGCGAAAGGTTTTCACTGGCTGAGCCGTAACAGAGGAAGGCGCACTGGGAGAAGCTGGATTGACGCACGGCGAAGGGATTGCGAAGGCTAGGAGTCCTCGGCTTCGGCCCGACCTTTCAGGCCTGACGAGGCGTTCGTTCGTTGGGGGATTGGGAGCAATTGCCTCGACTCACGCTGCTTCGCAGACCGTGGGCCTCAGTTTCGGAACCTATGCGCTGTGGATGCTGCGCTGGGAAGACTCCCTGGAGCTGATTTCCCGCACTGGGTACGACGGCGTGGAACTGGCGGTCATGCCCGACTGGCCCACAGCTCCCAGGGGGCTCTCGCGAACCGACCGGGCCCGGCTCCGAGGCCTGCTCGGCGATCTCGGGCTCGCGCTGCCGGCCCTCCTGGAAAACCTGCAGGTGATGCATGCGACGCAATCACACCGGGAGAACCTCGACCGCCTTCGGAGGGCAATCGACCTGGGCTCCGAGATCTCGCCCGGAACGCCCCCGATCCTCGAGACTGTGCTGGGGCGCCGGCCTGATGAGTGGGACGACGTCAAGAACGGAATCGTCGACGAGGTCGGAGAATGGGCTCGCGCGGCTGCCGCTGGTCAGACAGTGATCTGCTTCAAGCCTCATGTGTCACATGCTGTCAACAACATTGAACGCAGCCTCTGGCTTCTCGATCAGATCGACAGTCCCTACTTCCGTTGCACCTACGACTACAGCCACCTCTGGCTTGCCGGCCACGAGCTCGTCCCTTCCTTGGAAGCTCTGCTGCCCGTCAGTCCGTATATCCATCTGAAGGACGCGAGGGGCCAAGCGGGCAGCCATCAGTTCCTCCTGCCAGGGGACGGGGAGACCGACTATGCGGCAATGTTCCGCAAGGTGCGGGATTTGGGATTTCAGGGATACGCCAACGTCGAAGTCAGTGCACAGATCCATAGGAGGGATGACTTCGAGCCAATCCCGGCGACCAGAATCTGCTACGAGAGGATGGCTGGCGCGTTCGATCAGGCCGGTTTGACCCGGCCATGACGGGCGAGGAGGTCACCGATTTTGGATCTCGACGGATTGGATCGGGAACTAGCCCGCGCTGACGAGATGACAGCCCTGTTTCCGTCTGGCCAAGGGATCGGTCTGGAAATAATCGCCCCTGATGGTTGACGGCGAGGCCGTGCCCGACGATCTAGCCGCCCACCCTGGCCGGTCCGTCCGGGAACGGATCCAGCCCCTCTTGGTATCTCGGATTCGGCTCCGGAATCACAGCCTCCGTATTCGTTAGGAATGACTCGATCAGGGCATCCAGTTCGGCGACTCTGGCGGGATTTGATGTCGCTAGGTCAGTACTCTCGCCAACATCCTCCCGGAGGTTGTACAGCTCGTGGCGATCCGTTTGCCCGGGACCGTCGGCATGGAACCGGATCAGCTTCCAGTCGCCCTTGCGGACTGCTGTGCTGGGCCGCTGCGTCGTCGCGGCCGAATACTGCGGAACATGGGTGAAGATCGCCTCCCGTTTCAGGCTTTCCCGCCGGAGCGCTGGCACGATGCTGATTCCATCGAATTCCTGTCCCCGGCGCGCCGGTGTCCCCGTCATTTCAAGAATCGTCGGGTAGAAGTCGATGCTTTGGACGATTTCCTCGCTCTGCGATCCTGGCCTGACTGATCCTGGCCACACGACAATCAGGGGTTCGCGGATGCCTCCCTCGTAGATCGAGGACTTCCCGCTCCTCAGCGGAGCATTGCTTGTCACAACCACGCCGCCATCGAAGCGGTGAACCATGCCGCCGTTGTCTGAAAAGAAGACGATGATCGTGTTTTCTGCAATGCCAAGGTCGTCGATCGTTCCGATCAGCGTACCGACCGCGTCGTCGAGGCTCTCGACCATCGCCCCGTTGATCGGATTCCGTTGCGGGGAATCAGGATCAGCCTTGCTTCGGTATTTTTCGACCAGCTCGGGCTTGCCCTGTACAGGAGCGTGCACCGAGAAACACCAGTAGTTGAGGAAGAAAGGCCGGTCCCTGTTGTCGCGCATGAACCGAGCCGCCTCGGCTGCCATCCGGTCTTCGATGTGCTCGCCGTCTCGTCCCTCGCCCGGCCAGAATCTCCATGGCCCGAGGTATCCGCCCGACGGGCCGGGCCCCGGCGTGTGCGGCAGATCGATGCCAAAGCCTTGCTGGTACGGGTCGTAAGGCTCGCGGCCGAGGTGCCACTTGCCGAAGTGGGCTGTCTCGTACCCGGCGGCATTGAGTGCTTCCGCGACAGTGAAGTACTCCAGCTTCAGGCGAGTCACGCTTTCGGCTGAAAGAGCGGGCTGGTTCTCGCGGGCTCGCGGTCTCAACCGCTTCTCGAGGACCACTGCCTCAACGTGGCCGCTTGGCGTTGTCATCCCGATGCGGGCGGGATGGAGTCCAGTTAGGATGCTCGCCCGGGTCGGCGAGCAGATTGCCGCTGCCGCATAGGCGTTGGTGAACATCATCCCGCGCTCGGCGAGTGCGTCGATGTGAGGAGTCTCATAGAACTTGCTGCCGTACAGCGAGGTGTCCATCCAGCCCAGGTCGTCGGCAAGGATAAAGACGACGTTGGGCGGGCGCGAATTCTCTTGAGCGTGCAAGGAACCCACAGCACCTGCCTGGATGGCAAGCAGTAATGCTCCCGCGCGGAGAACGCTGGCTCTCATTGCTCCCTCCCTCCAGCCATGGGACCGGAGCCACGAGTACAGAGTGCTTGTGACGCGTCCAGGGCTTGCGTGGAATCGCAACTATCGTAGTGTCGGACTGCCCGGCATCGACGTCCCAAGAGCTCCAATGCGGCCCGATTCTAGGGTCCTCCGAGAATCTCGCCGTGCGGCTTGCCCTCCGCAAGCTCCGTGTACCGGACTCGCACCTGTTCCGCCAATCGATCGGCGACCCAGTTGCTGACGTCGGCCGACAGTTCCACAGTCGTGGCCACTCCCGCTCCTTCCTCCGCCGTTACAAGGTCCTCAAGCGGCGTCTCATCCTCGAAGGCCTTCTCGACCGCGGCGTTGATCTCCTGAAAGAACTGCCGCTGCCCTTCGGCAACTTCCCGGCCGCCGGCGGGTCCGTGGCCCGGGAGGATCGTTTCGAACCCCAGTTCCAAGGCCTTGCTGACCACGTCCGGCCAGTTGGCCGTGTTTCCGTCGCCGGTGTAGTTGTACGGACCGTTCACGATCGCGTCGCCCGTGCACAGGATCTTCTCGTCTGGCAGGAAGACCATGCCGTCCCCGCGCGTATGGGCCCAGCCGAAGTGATGGAATTCGACTCTCCGGCTGGAGCCCTCCAGAACGTGCGGCACCTCGCTGAAGGTGCTTTGGGGCGGCTCCACCGAATCCGCCCCGACGGCGGCAACATCCTCGCGGGTCTCGGCAGCCTGTTGCCATCGAGTCGGTTCGTAGCGCTTCATCTCCTCGGCGACGCCGACGTAGGCCAAGGTGGAGGCACCAGCCCGCGTCCAGAGGGCATTTGCATACGCATGGTCCCCGTGATGGTGAGTGTCGAAGACGTAGCTGACGGGCTTGGCCGTCACCTGCTTGATGTCCTCCATGAGGGCGAGAGCGCCGCTCGGAAAGTTTGCATCGACGACGAGCAGGCCTTCCCCGACGTCGATGACGATGTTGTTGCAATGTCCATGCTCCCGCTCGCCCATGCGGAACCACACCCCGTCCGTGATCAGCTTGAGCGTGTCGGTTTCGGGAGGGAGCGGCGGATCGGACGCGCAGGTCCATGCCACGCAAAGGCCAATTACGGCAACACTGATGAGGACGATACGCATCATCTGATCTCCAACACAACTGTCCTGGTCGTGAACGGAACGGATTGTACCCCTGAACGGGACCTGAGGCAAGAGGTTCCTTGCATTGAACCTCCGGCTGGCCCGCGACAGACCCGTCTGCGCAGCGCCTGTGCGCGCTTACAATATGGCAGCTTCGGCGCAAGGCGGGACCAGGGAGGAACAGAAACGAGGACACACGGAGATGCCGCAAATCAGTCTGCTTTCTCGGCGGGATGTCCTTGCCGGTGCTCTCGCGGCGACGGGCTCGCTGTCGGCGTGCGGCCAGGGACCGCTGCCGGGCCCACGAGCCATCGCCCGCCCAAACATCCTCGTGCTCCTCTCGGACCAGCATCGCCCGGACTGGCTCGGTAGGAACGCGGAGATCCCCGTCCCGACGCCTAATATGGATCGGCTGGTCCAACGGGGCGTCGATTTCACGCAAGCGATCGTCTCATCGCCCGTATGCGGTCCGTCGCGGTCATGCCTGGCGTCGGGGATGGAGTACGAGAATTGCGGCGTTGAGGTGAATCGGCAACCCTACAGGCCCGAGATCACTACGTTCTACAGGCATCTGCGGAACAGCGGCTACCACACCATGGCATGCGGCAAGATCGATCTGCACAAAGGCGCAGACGGACGCACCTTGGACGGACGCCAGAATATGGAGCCTTGGGGCTTTTCGGACATGCTCATCACCGCCGGCAAGGGAGGAGGCTATTTCGGCAGGCCCGTCGGGCCGAAGGAGCCCTACTACGCATACCTAGCGTCCCTTAATCCTCCCCAGGATCGCATCTGCGCGGAGGACATCGCCAGAAGGGCCGAGCCGCGTGAGCAGAACTGGTGGGGCATGACGGATCCCTGTCCCCTAGACGACGAGCACTACCTTGACAATTTCACCGCCCGGACCGGACTCGAACTGATCGACCGGGCTCCCGCGGGCAGGCCTTGGTTTCTCGTTGTCAACTTCAACGGCCCACATCCACCAATGGACATCACGCGCCGAATGGAGCGGCAGTACCGCGGCCCGGACCGGGTGATCGACAACTTCCCGCAGCCCCACAGCTATTCCGGTCCGTTTACCGCCGAGCATCATGTGCGCATCCGGCAGAATTATGCCGCGATGATCGAGAACATCGACGGTTGGCTGGGTGCCTTTCAGGACTACCTGTTCGAACGGGGAGAGCTCGAGAACACGATCGTTGTCTATTCCAGCGACCACGGCGAAATGCTCGGGGACCACGATCGCTGGGGCAAGAGCGTCCCGTACCAAGCATCGGCGGGCATTCCCCTAGTCATGGCAGGGCCCGGCATCGCGCAGGGTGTGCGAAGCGATGCCCTGGTCAGCCTGATGGACCTCGCCGCGACGTGCGTTGATTTCGCCGACATGCCGGTGCCAGCGGAGATGGAAAGCCGCTCGCTACGACCGCTGCTGGACCGAGGCAGCGGCGAGCACAGGGACTATGCGCGGTCCGCCCTCAAGGTCGAGCGGGCTCACGCGGGACGCTTCCGCATGGTCCAGGACCACCGCTACAAGCTGGTCGAGGGCTTCTTCGAGGGAACGGTACTGTATGACCGGGAGGCCGACCCGTTCGAGACCGAGAACGTTGCGGCCAGCAAGCCCGGGGAGGTCGCCCGTCTCGAGAAGCTGTTCGCGGATGCCTAGGACTGATGCCTCACATGAAGATATCGATTCAAACTCCTCAATTCATTATTTGTATGTAATATTGAGTTGAAACTACATTTCCCCTTGGAAATGGTTTTGCGTTAAACTGGTAGTTTGAGGGCGTGCCGCGCATCGACGTTCCTTTTCCTGGCCTTACTCGTGTCTGCTCCGGGCGGAGCCTTCGCCCAGGCCGATCGGCGGCCCCTGCCCGTGGAGGCGAATGTAGCCGAGACGGACACGCCGCGTCGCCGTGAAAGGCCGGAACTGGCGCAGGTAAGGCTTGCGGTGCAAGCGTTCCGGCAAATCACTGCGGCCGCTCATCTGCGGCCGGACCAGCAGACAGAACGGCTGCGGGCCAGGGCGAGCACGGGAAGGACGAGTTCCTGGCACGGGCGTCTGTTCGAGTACTTCCGCAACGACGTGCTCGACGCCGTTCCTCACGAGGTTGTCCAAAGGGGCGGGGAACGGAACCTCCGTCGCCGCAACCAGTTCGGCTTCACAGTTAACGGGCCGGTTCTGCTACCAGGAATCTACAACGGCCGCGGATCGTCGTTCTTCACGTTCTCCTACGAAGGGACGCGCGAGCGCGTGGGCAGGTCCTATCTGTACACGGTCCCCACCGCCCAGCAGAGGCTCGCCGACTTCTCCGACCTTGTCGACCGCGCTGGCAGGCCTCGGACTGTCTATGATCCCGGCTCGACGCGACACAACCTGATGCATGATCCGTCCGTAAGGGTCTCGCGGTCGAACCTGGAGCATGTGCGCGATGCGTTCCCGAACAACAGGATTCCGCGGATGCTCGTCGACCGAGTCGCGCAGGCTGCCAACGGAACCTACCCCGCTCCCAATACCAGCGTGGGACCGTTCTTGCGCAACAACTACTGGACCAACCCGTCGGAGCGCAACACGCCGGACGGATTCATCGCGCGCCTCGACCACAACCTCGGCGACATTCAGAAGATCAATCTAACGGCTAGGGCTTCGGACGGGTTCTCGGACACGCCGGACATTTACCCGACGGCCGGTAATCCGGGGCGTCCGGACCGTTCGTTCACGAACCGGTCCATCCGGCTCGCCGACACCGTCAGCCTGACGCCGAACCTCACTTTCAACACACAGTTCGGGGCGAGCCTTCAAGTCGTAGATACGTTGTCGCTGCAGGACGGGCGGGATCTGCCCGGAGAACTCGGACTCACCGGCGTCGATGGGACGGTCTTCCCTGCGCTTCGATTTCGCGGCTACATAGGGCTCGGCTCCTCGCGGCGGTCCTACCTCCGCAACGCGCTGGCAGACTACGAATTCGACAGCGAGCTGATATTCCGGAACGGGAAGCATACGTGGACGCTAGTCAGCGATACCAAGTTCCTTAACTGGAGTTCCCTCGAGCTCGACTCTCCGTCCGGAAGCTTCTCGTTCGACGATCGCCTTACAGGCCTGCCAGGAATCACCAACACAGGTGACGGGTACGCGACGTTCTTGCTCGGCCAGGCTTGGCGGGCTGAGGTGACGGACCAGCCTCAGCCGGCGTATCTCCGGCGTCGGTCGTTCGAGAATTCGGTCACTGACCAGTGGCAGATCAGCCAGAACCTCACCCTGTCGGTTCGGCTCAAGGTCACCGCCAACAGCCCACGAGTGGAGAAATTCGACCGGCAGTCCTCGTTCGATCCGACAGCCGCGAATCTCGGCGCGGGATCAATGGGAGCGCTTGTCTTCGCGCGACGCAACGGAGAGGGGCGTGCGTTCCAGCCGTTCCGGGTACGTGCCGAGCCGCGCGTTGGAGTTTCCTGGAGCCCGACTCAGGACCGGAACACGGTCGTGCGGGGGACCCTGCTGCGGACGTACGGCACGGTCGGGCTGCGTCCCGGCCCCTTCGGCACGCAGGGCTATTCAGGCCGGCGCTTCCCCGTATCCCCGAATCGCCAGCTGTCTCCGGCCGTCACGCTTGAAGACGGCTTTCCGCCCTTGCTCCATCCTCTTCCTGATCTTCGGTCGGACTTTGCAAACAACTCGGACGTGGACATGACTCCGCGAACGGGCGCACAGCCGACGTACAACTACGCCAGCCTCGAGGTCGAGCAAAAGCTATCCCGGGGATTGACCCTCCGGGCCAGGGGCCGGACCACCCGGGGCCGGGACATGCTGATCGGGGGCCAGATTGCGGGCCTGAACAGGGCACCGGTCGAGGTGCTTGTGCATCGGGACCGGCTCAACGACGAGAGCTTCCGCCGGTCCGTGCGTCCCTACCCTCACGTGCAGCAGATCCGCATGAACTACCAGTTTCCGGGCGGCAAGTACCGCTATGACGAAGGGCGGGTCAACCTGCAGAAGCGCACGGGGGAAGGTCTGAGCTTCGACCTTGAGTACGCCTACCGGCAGCGATGGGACGATTATTCCGGTCCGGGCATTCAGAATCCGCATGACCGCACGACGGCATGGGCGCTCACCCGGGGAACGCGACCGCAGAGATTCTCGCTCGCCTACACCTATGAGCTGCCCATCGGTCCCGGAAAGCCGGTGTTTGCGCGTTCCGGCCTCTGGACGAAACTGTTCTCGGACTGGTCCGTGAGCGGCTTCACGACGTGGCTCAGCGGCGACCCGATCGTGCTCGAGCCCCTGTTCAACAACACGGGGGGAATGATTCCATACCTGAGAGTCGACGCGGTACCGGGCGTGGACCCCCACCTCCAGAAACCGGGTCCTGAAGCATGGTTCAACGCGGGAGCGTTCGTCGATCCGGCCGATTTCGCGCTCGGCAATGTCCCGCGCACCCACCCGACCCTGCGGAACCCGAACTACAGCAACCATGACATCTCACTCACCAAGCGCGTCGTTCTGTCGCAAGAACAGAGCGTCGAGGTTCTGGTGCAGAGCTTCAATTTCGTCAACCAAGGCAATTGGAACGATCCCGACAGCGAGATCGGTCCGTCGAACGCGAGGAACGTCAACGCTGGCAGGATTATCGGATCCCGCGGTGGCCGGGTCCTGCAACTGGGCCTGAGGTACCACTTTTAGATTCATGGCAGTCGGGGCCTTGGTGGCACTGGCCCTGCTCGTTGCGCCGGTCGCAATGGCCGACGTGTTCAAGACACCCGTATGGCACGACGGGCCGACGGGGAGCTATGAGGTCACGCTGGACGGGAATCCGGCGACAGTCCTGTCGGTCCAGACAAGCGACGAGCATCTGATTCTGCTACTGGTCATCGACACCGTGAATCGTCCAGATCGCGCTGACGCGGCCCGGGAGGCCGTCGTAGCGAAACTTGTTGAGCTCGGGCCGAAATACTTCGCGGGAGTGCTGACGGCCCAGGACGGACTGGTTGTTCAGCAGGATCCCATTCGCGGTCGCAAGAAGCTAAGGGAAAAACTGGATTCGATCGATGTTCGGGGTGTCCCCGGCTTGCTCGACGTGGTGGTTCAGGCCTCTCGGCTAGCCGATCAGACACTCCAGGCCGCAAGCGTGCGGCTGGCCGTCCTTTTCCTGACCGACGGCGAGATCGAGGACTATCGCGGGGACTACACGATTCCGGTCGTGAATCCGAGCGACCGGAGCGACCTCAGCCGCCGCTTCCGCAGCGAGCTCATTCGAGAGCGGATCCGATCGATCGTAGATTCGCTCGAGTCCGCGCAGGCGCCGCTGTTCTTCCTCCACCTTGCTAGGCAGTACGACGACCTCAACGAGGTTTATCAGAACGGCATCAGCGAATTCGCGCAGGTTACTGGAGGCAGGGCGCTGTTCGCGCGTGGGCTGCAGGAGATTCCCGCCATGGTGGGGAGGCTTCTGGACGAGATCGCCGCGCACTCCGTCTTGAAGCTCGAGGCGGACTGCGATGGCGTGCGCCGCCTCGAAGTCCGAGCCGAAGGGGCGTCTCCGAAGCACAAGGAAGCTGTGCGTTGCTCGCAGCCCGGCTCGTAGATGCCAATGCCGGCGATTGTTCCGGGATCGCCGTTCCTATACTGGTTGCGGTCATCCAGCCATGCAAGCCCTGATCCGAACAATTGTCGCGGCCCTCGTCCTCGCGGTAGCCGCACCTGTCGCGCTCGCGCAGGAGCGAGATCGAAATCGCAACCGAGACAGGGAGCGACCGCTCCCTCCCGGAATCACGAAGCACGCGGACCTCACCTACGCCACGATCGGCGATAGAGCTCTTCGGCTTGACGTCTATGCTCCTTCGACAAAGCCGGAATCCCCGATTCCGGCCATCGTCTGGGTCCACGGCGGGGGCTGGAGAGGAGGCTCCAAGAACGGCATCGGCAGACCTGCCCCCATCCTGCCGAAAGGCTACGGCCTAATCTCGGTCGAGTACCGGCTCAGCGGCGAGGCGGTGTTTCCCGCTGCAATTGCGGATGTCAAGGCCGCAATGCGATGGGTGCGGGCCAATGCGTCGACATACGGCTTCGATCCTTCTCGCCTCGGGGCCTGGGGCTCATCGGCGGGCGGGCATCTCGTGGCCCTTCTCGGAACTGCCCACGAGGTCGAGGAATGGGACAGCGTGCACGAGGAGAACGCCGGCATCTCGTCGCGCCCCGACGCCGTGTGCAATTGGTTTGGTCCCACGGACTTCCTGAGGATGAACGATGTGCCAGGCCGCATCGACCACGACGCGGCGGACTCACCCGAATCCAGGTTCATCGGAGGGCCGATCCAGGATCATCCCGAAGAGACCCAGCGGGCGAATCCGATTCGATATGTCACGGCCGACGATCCGCCGATGCTGCACATGCATGGCGAACTGGACCGGTCTGTCCCCTACAACCAGAGCGAACTGCTTCATGCGGCCCTGCAAGAGGCTGGCCTGGACACGACGCTGTACATGGTCAAGTCTGCGGACCACGGATTCCGAAACATGCAAGGAGACACGCCGGAATCGCTCATCGCCCGAGTCGAGAAGTTCTTCGTCCGGACGCTCGGCAAGCCGTGAAGCCGCCCGCCCGCCAGGATTCCAGGACGGCTTCGTCCCTCTCGCGGCTCGGACCTGCATCGGTGGACGATTGCGCGTGTGGCAGAGGGACCGGCGGGACTCAGCGTCTCAGCGAGTTTCTATGAAGATGCCTGTCCGGATTGCATAGTCTTCCCATTCGGAAGCGAGCCGATGTACGATCTCTGGATTGTCCGAGGCCAGGTCGGTGGTTTCGCTGCGATCGTTTCTCAGGTTATAGAGCTCCCAATTGATCGGGTGCGGCATGCGCTTGCCCCACACGGCCTTCCAGTCTCCCTGGATGATCGCCCTTGCCGCTTGGTGCTCGAAGTACAGTGTTCGGCCGGGAAGGCTCTCCCCATTGATTACAGGCAGCAAGTTCAGCCCTTCCTCGGGCTGCACGGAGCGCCCTGCAAAGCCTGTCGGATAGTCCGCTCCGGCCGCCGCACGGAGGGTCGGCATCACGTCAATGATGTGTCCCCGCTCGCGCACCCACTGGCCATCGTTGCTGATGCCGTTCGGCCAGTGCGCGATAAATGGCGTGGCGGAGCCGCCCTCGTGAGTGAAGTGCTTGTACAGGCGGAAGGGTGTATTGCCAAGGTTGGCCCACCCGCTGCCATAGGAGTGATACGTGCCCGGACCGCCCATCTTCCGCAGGTTTTCGCCGGTGTGAAGGATCGTGACGCCCTGCCTGCTGCGCTCGTCGAAGCCATACGGGCCCCATTCGTAGCAGGCGCCGTTGTCGCTCAGGAGCATGATCAGGGTATCGTCGAACTGCTCGGTCGCCTTCAAGTGCTCGACGATCATTCCTACACCTCGGTCGACATGCTCGACCATGGCCGCGAACAGCGCCATTCGACGGGCAAGATCCGTTTGCCGTGACCGGCCGATCGAATCCCATGCGGGATTGGGCTTTCCCGAAAACCCGTTTGCGATGTCGTCCCGGTCGACTGGAACCAGAGACCGCCGGGTGAAGGTCCAGCGGTTGCCGTCAATCAGGCCGATTCGCTTCATGCGCGCGTAGCGTTCCTCGCGCAGGAGGTCCCAGCCGCGCATATACCGGTCGAAGTACTTGTCCGCGCTTTCAGCCGGTGCCTGGACCGGAAAATGCGGCGACGAGTGCCCCAAGAACACGAACCATGGCTTGTTCCGCTCTTGTCCTTGTTTGATGAATTCCAGCGCGTACTGACTGAAGACGTCGGTCGCGTAGAACTCTCCTGTGGTGGGTCGATTTCCTTCTTGCGGCCGGCGGGCATCCGCTTGTAGTAGGCCGCGTCCCATTGGTCGTGGGAATGATCTAGGGCATATCCGTAGAACTCCTCGAAGCCCCGGCTGGTGGGTCCCGTCTTGTCGTGGAGGTGCCATTTCCCGACGTAGTAGCAGCTGTAGCCTGCCTTGCCCAGCACCTCACCCAGCGTGACGCATCGGTCATTCAAACGGCCCAGATAGGCCGACCCCCGGGTGGGATGCGGCTCGCGGGTCGTGAAGCTGGCAACGCCAGTCTGAGGAGGGTAGAGGCCCGTCATCAGCGATGCCCGGCTCGGGCAGCAGCGAGCGGAGTTGTAGAACGACTCGAAGCGAACGCCCCCTTCGGCAAGCGCGTCGATGTTGGGAGTGTCGATTTCCCCGCCGTAGCACCCCAGATCCGAATAGCCGAGATCGTCCAGCAGGATGACGATGATGTTGGGGCGGTCCGATGCGACTGCAAGCGAGAGGGCACCGGTCAAGAGCCATAGCGACGAGACAAGGCGGACCATGAGCGCGAATGGGTGGGGCCGGACACGCCTCATCCCGGCGTGCAATGCCTCGCAGCATGTTACCCCAAAGCAGATGACTCGACGATTTGAGTCGGCAGGACCGGGAGGTGTGCAACGCCTAAGGGACATTCTCCGTGTTCGAGCCCATTCCGTGATTCGGGAGGCCAAGCCTGAGTCGTGATCTGCATCGCGTGGAGAGGACGAATTCGAGCCTCGCTGTTTCTGATCCCTGTCGAATCGGCAGGCTACCGCTCGACCGGGCGGCGCCCGGCCGCGCAAGATCCTAGAGGCTCGGCGGGTCCGAGGGAACTCACATTGCAGCGGGTGGCCTGCGAGGCGGTTGCCTCGATCTCGCCCGGGAAGGTTGATCGAGAAGGGGATGGTCGTTCGACATGTCAAGGCAGCCCCCAAGAATCGCCCGCTGCATCTTCGCATTCGTCCTCTTCCTCCCTCTGGCCGGGTCTGGGTCCGATATCCATGACTCCCTCCTTCGCTTCGACCTCGGCCCCGTCGGCTCCGCGGTCGAGGAAGGCTTTAGGCCGTAGAGCCCCGAGAAGACCTATTCGGCTGGTTCGGGCTACGGGTGGGAGAGTGCTGGTCAGACCGATTTCGACGCGAGCCGGCGGCCCAGCTGATTCCGCCGGACTACTTGGCATTCAAGGAGCATAGTGCCATTACCAGGGATGGCGTCTCGTCGGTCGGGGACCTCGTCCTGGGGATCGACCTTCCCGGCGGTGTACACCGTGTCAGGCCTGTATTCGGCCGTCTCGACCGCCCGTGTTGCTCTATGCAGGTCTTCATTAATGGCGAGCCCGTCGCGAATGGGGTGCATGCACGGTATTTCGCCCGCAGGGGCGAACCCGATATTCTCTACGGCTCTCCGCGCGAACTTCGGAGGAACGCTCGGATCCGGACGCGCCACGTGGACGGTTCAGTGCCAGGATCGACGAAGGCAGCCTGGTGGATGAGATCGCGGAAAGCAACAACGTCGCCGAGGCCGAGACCGCCACGCCGCTCGTGCCGCGGAAGCGTCATGCCCATCCTTGACCAGGATCGGTTTCTGGGGTTGCCTCCAGCGCGGTTCTCGCTTCAATGCACCGTTGAACTGCCGCAACGGAGCGGCGATCAAGTCAGACCCCCATACCACAAGCCTGGAGCAGGGCGCGCTGAACAGCGAGGTCGTGTTCGGGTGTGAAATACTCCACCCAACGCCCCTCGCGGATTGCCCCGGCAAGATCGTCCAAGTCCGGAAGATAGCGGGGGGAAGGGCCGACGGGCACGTCGTGCGTTCCCGCCCTGAATTCTCCTTGTGGTTCGCTCAGCGTGAGTCGGACCTTCGGGCGATCCGGATCATCGATCTGGATCGAGCCGCGCTCGCCGAAGATGTAGAAGTAGCGCTCGCCGTCCCTCGCGTGGCTCTTCACGGTGGCCACCGCCGGGTCGAATTCGAACGTCGCGAGGACGTCGTCCTCGACTTCGTCCAGCCGCGGGTTGGTCTTGCGCAAGACAGAGCTTACGCGGTTGGGTTTGCCCATGAGCCAGATCAGCGCATCGATCATGTGGCAGCAGATCTCGTACATCTGTCCGCCGGGATAGCGGTCAAGGCGCCTCCTGCCCTCTGGGGACAGCATGTCGTTCATCTGGCAAAGAATCGAGCGAACCGGTCCGAGCCACCCTTCCTTTAGCGCCCGGTGCGCGAGCCTGAAGCCAGGGTTGTAGCGGTAGACGTACCCGATCTGGACCACGACGCTGCGTTCCTGGGCCTCGCCGTAGATGCGCCGGAGCATGTCGAGGTTCACGCCCGGCGGCTTGTCGATTTTCGTGTGCTTGCCCGCCGTCACGCAATCCAAGGAGAAGGCCAGCGACTCGAGCGGGTCGGTTTCCACGCAGACCATGCTGATGGAATCGTCGGAGAGGATGTCGTCCACGGAAGTCCATCGGACACCGGCCCATCGAGGGTTGGCCTTCGCCTGCTCCAGCAGATCCACGTGCGGCTCCGCGACGGCGACGAAGTCATAGTTAATTGATTCGCGAATTGCCTCCAAATGGCCGAGCGAGTGAGAGTGGGAAGTGCCGATAATGGCCGCCCCGAGGCGGTCGGCTCCTCTGGCTACCGAGCTGGCGGGAATGCTGCTAAGGGCAACGCCTAAGGCGTGGCGACGAGTCATTTTCATGAGTGAATCTCCTGTTCCGTCCGGTGGCCCGACCGGTCACCGTAGGCTAGTTGGTTCATCGCGTTAGCGCAACACCTCTCGATGACGCCCTAGAACGAGGGGTTCCGAAAACAGCTGTCCGGGTTGGTACTCGAGGATCCTCAGTCGTCTGATGGGGACTGGTCTGATGAGGTGCCTGTTTGATCGAGCAACCCTGGCATTGAATTGCGAGGTGAATCGCGGTACCAGCAGGAAGCGATGGCCCGGCAGCGACCTCGCTCGTGATTCCGGTGGAGCCTCTTGATTGGGGCGAGCACCGGCAGGGCTTGATCGACACGAGCTGGGAGACCGATTTGTGGTATCATAGTAATACCAGTATGAGTTCGATACTTATCAGGAACGTACCGCCCGACACTCTCCGTACCTTGAAGCGTCTGGCACTGATTCATCACCGCTCGCTGCAAGGTGAGTTGCACGCGATCTTGGAACGAGCTGCCAGCATGGCCCCGCCTGAGGCAGGCGTTAGCCATCTGGATCTCGTAACGGTGAAGGTCGGAAGCACCGCTTCCTGGAACAGGGAAGAGATCTATGGGAGCGATGGCCGGTGAGGTCCTGTTCTTGGACACGAACGTATTATTGACTGCAACTGACGCCCTCAGGCCACACCACGGCCAGGCGCAGCAACTGTTCGAGCAAGTCGGTTCCCGCGGCCTCCATCTTGCCGTGAGCGGCCAGATCCTGCGCGAGTATCTGGCGGTGGCGACAAGGCCTGCGAAATTGAACGGCCTCGGACTTGAGATTCCCGACGCAGTCGCGAATGTCGAGCGGTTCTTGGAATTCACGATCCTGTTCGAGGAAACGGCGACGGTCGCGCTGCGCCTACGCGAACTGGTTGGCACCCGTTCCATACGGGGCAAGGGCGTTCATGATGCAAACATCGTTGCAACGATGCTGGTTCATCGGATCCCCTGCTTGATCACCGAGAACGGCAAGGACTTTGCGAGATTTGAAGGGATCAGGACTCTATCGATTGCGGAAATCGTTTCGCCCTCCATCTCCTAGGTGCCTGTCGAGGGAGCCGTTCAAGCTTCTGTTCCGCACTGTATTTCTCCTAGCAATCGTGTCCATGCCTGGCGATGCAGGGGGTTTCCAGGCACCGTGGACTCCTACCGAGCTTCCTCGTGGGGGAGCCGTGTTGTCGCCCATCGGTTTGGGTTAGAGTTGAGGTGTTGGCAGACAGGCGAAACTGCGGAATTCACATCGTCCGTCTAGTGCTGGTTCTGGCGGCTTCCCCTGCTGTTCACGGTGATCGCGGATCGGACTTCTTCGAAACGCAAGTACGCCCGCTCTTGGCGGGCAACTGCTTCACCTGCCATTCCTCGGCCGGCAATGTGGCCATGGGTGGACTGCAGTTGGATTCGCGTGAGGGTCTGATGTCCGGCGGCGGCCGGGGTCCGGCCGTCGAGCCGGGCGACGCCGAGGCCAGCTTGCTCGTGCAAGCGATCCGGCACGGGCATGAGACGCTTGCCATGCCGCCAACCGGAAAGCTCGCTGACCGCGACGTCGCAATCGTGGAGCGGTGGGTGAATCTCGGCGCTCCTTGGGGCACCGAAGCCACTGCGGAGAAACCGGGCCGTCACGCTCACTGGTCGCTCGTCGTTCCGGAGGATCCAGGCTTCCCGAAAGTTGAGAATCCGGATTGGCTTCGGACGCCAGTCGACGCCTTTGTGCTCTCGAAGCTCGAAGCTGAAGGTCTGAGGCCGGCTCCGCCGGCTGACCGGCGGACACTGATCCGCCGGGTCTACTTCGATTTGATCGGCTTGCCCCCGCGGCCCGAGGAAGTGGCGTCATTTCTCGACGACAGCTCGACCGGCGCGTTCGCGCGTGTCGTGGACCGGCTTCTGTCGTCGCCTCGCTACGGCGAGCGCTGGGGGCGCCATTGGCTCGATGTCGCCCGGTATTCCGATTCCAACGGCGTGGACGAGAATCTCGTCTACAGGAACGCGTTCCGCTATCGGGACTACGCCATTGACGCATTCAACAAGGACAAGCCTTACGACCAATTCATCGCCGAGCAGATTGCGGGTGACCTGCTCCGGCCTGCCGAAGACCTCGAGACACAGTTCGAACGCTGGATCGCGACGGGCTTCCTGACGCTCGGGCCGAAGATGCTGGCCGAGGACGACCCTGTCAAGATGCAGATGGACATTGTCGACGAACAGCTCGACACGATGGCGCGAGCCTTCATTGGTCTCACCGTGGGGTGCGCAAGGTGCCACGACCACAAGTTCGACCCGATTCCGACCGCCGACTACTACGCTCTGGCAGGCATCTTCAAGAGTTCCAAGACGATGGAGAACTTCAAGGTCGTTGCCGAGTGGCACGAGTACGTACTGGCGCCAGAACCGGATCGAGAAGCCCTCTCCGCACACCTCCGGCTCATCGATGCGAAGGAGAACGAGATTGCCACGATCACCGGCGCGCAGAACGAGATCCTAGTCCAGGAGGGATGGACGCGGGCAGGAGACTACTTGCTGGCCGCCGACGAGGTTCTCCGCTCAAGGGAGACCAAGATCGATCCGATCCTGCCGGACGGGGTCTCGGGTTCCGCTACGGGCGGAACAATCGTGCGGAGTGCCGGTGACTTTGATCGCGGGAACATTGGGAGGAATCTAGCCAGGGGCGAGAAGAACGCGCCCGCCAAGGCCAAGCGGCCTTTCTTTGCCGAATACGACGTCGACGTTGGAAAGCACGGTGAATACCAGCTGGATTTCCTGGACCTCGCAACTGGAAACGGCACTGCCGATATCCGGATCAACGGGTCTCTGGTGAAGCGCGGCGCCCCAGCGGTCAACAACCGCGTCGCCTCGCCTGAAACCGGAGGCTGGTCCGTGTCAGGAGTTTTTCCGCTGCAAGCGGGCACGAACACGATCCGGCTCGAGCATCAGTCACGGTTTCCGTACTTTGCCTCGCTGGCCATCGCCCCGAGCCGTCTGCCGGAGTCGGTCCGGACGCCCAGGACAGAGGCACAGATTTCGAGCGAGTACGATCTGAATCCCGTGTTTCTCGGGCAGTGGGTCGAGCGGCTAAGCCGGGACGAGGGCGCGGTCGCATCGATCCTCCACGCATGGCACAGCTATCGGGAGGATGCCGTGCTCGAGGCCTGGGAATCCCCGGCCTCCAGGCTGCTCGGCGGCAGGACGTATGAGTCAAGGGAGGAATTGGCAGCCCGGTACCAGGATCTGTTCGATCTGGCCGTGGAGCAGTGGCGGACCCTTCATCCAGAGGCGGTTTCGATCGACTACACCAACGAACGATACAAGGACGAAAGGCAGGAGCCCACCCTGCCGGATCCGGCACTGGAGGAATTCCGCGCATTCCTGTACGAAAAGTACGGTCCGTTTCGACCCGCAAGAAGCGCCCGCGAACACTATCCGAAGGATGTCCAGAGAGATCTGGAGAATCTCGACCGGGAACGCAAGGATCTCGAATCCCGGACGCCGGAATTCCCGAGGGCCATGGGAGTGCGGGAGGGGAGCGAGATCGGGGACATCCGCATTCACCTGCGCGGCAGCCACTGGACGCTTGGCCAGTCGGTGCCACGCGGTTTCCTGTCGGCAATTTCGCATGAGCCGGGGCCTCCGATCCCGGAAGGGGCGAGCGGCCGCCTTCAGCTGGCCGAATGGCTAACGCGGCCCGAGCATCCCCTGACCGCCCGCGTGATGGTCAACCGCCTCTGGCGCTGGCATTTCGGGCAGGGAATTGTCGGCTCACCCGATAACTTCGGGCAACTTGGCGACGAGCCCGCGAACCAGCCGTTGCTCGACTGGCTGGCTGTGGAATTTATCCGGAACGGTTGGTCCGTCAAGCGGATGCACCGGCTCATCGTGCTATCGAGTGCGTACCGCATGAGTTCGGCATACGACGAAAAGGCCGCAGCAGCCGACCCGGAAAACCGCTTGCTGTGGAAGGCGAACCGGCGTCGTCTCGAGGCCGAGCCGATGCGGGACGCCATTATATACCTGTCCGGAGACCTCGACCTTTCGATGGGAGGTTCGATCATGGAAGTCCGCGACAGGGCACGCGTGGCCTCGACCCGGGCAAGAGGCAATCTCGACTACGATCGCAATCGCAGGGCCGTATACCTCCCCGTTGTCCGCAGTTCGCTCTACGACGTTTTCGGTGCCTTTGAGTTTGCGGACCCGTCGGTGCCGAATGGCAACCGTGGCGAGGCCGTAGTGGCGCCGCAGGCACTATTCATGATGAACGGCTCCCTCATGCTTCGCCACACCCGCAGGATGGCTGACCGGTTGCTCGAACGGGACGATCTGGACGACGCTGGCAGGGTCCGAGATACGTATGAGCGAGTGCTGACACGTCCACCGCGTTCCGGGGAAATAGATCGCGCCCTGACATTCATCGCGAACGTCGACGAGTCGTTGGAAGACAGGGTGCCGAATTCGATCGAGCGCAAGGCCCGTGCGTGGCAGAGCTTCTGCAAGGCCGTGATCGGGTCAAACGAATTCCTGTACCTTGATTGAGAGCATCCATGAACCGGCATTGGAACCCGCAGCCGTTCCGCAAGAGCCGTCGGCAACTGCTGCGCGACACCGCCACAGGTTTCGGAGGCCTGGCGCTTGCCGCGCTGCTCGGCGAGGAGGCACGGGCCGAGTCCGCGTTGAACGACGTCCATTCGAATCCTTTGGCCCCGCGAGATCCGCACTTTCCAGCCCGGGCCAAGCGCGTGATCTTCCTGTTCATGCACGGCGGTCCGTCCCAGATGGACACGTTTGACTACAAGCCGCTGCTGCAGCGGGACCACGGCAAGCCGCTCCCCTTCTCGCGCCCCAACGTTGTCTCCAGCGAGACCTTCAACTTGCTCAAGTCCCCGTGGGAGTTCAATCAGCACGGCCAGAGTGGAATGTGGGTCAGCGAGCTGTTTCCCGAGGTCGCCGAACAGGTCGACGATATATGCTTCATCAACTCGATGCACGGTTCGAACTCGCGCCACGGAGGCGCGCTACTTGAGTTGCACACCGGAAGCGACACATTCGTCCGGCCGAGCATGGGTTCCTGGATCACCTACGGACTCGGAACAGAGAACTCGAACATGCCGGGCTTCCTTACCATCGGCCCGACACAGAGCCACGGGGGCGCAAACAACTATTCCTCGGCGTTTCTGCCCGCTCCATACGGAGGAACGGCGGTTGGTTCGGTGGGAATTCCGGCCCGGGAGTCGAAGATTCCGTTCATCTCTAACGATGAGACGCCCCGGGGCATACAGCGCATGGAAATCGACTTCCTGCAGCGGATGAACCGAGACCAGCTCGCCGAGACCGGGCCGGACCGGCACTTGGAAGGACGCATCGAATCCTTTGAGCTGGCGTTTCGAATGCAGGCCGAGGCACCGGAACTCCAGGACCTGTCGGGTGAGTCCAAGGCGACGTTGCGGATGTACGGGATCGACAATCCCGTCACAGAAGATTTCGGGCGGCAGTGCCTCATGGCGCGCCGGTTTTCCGAAGCCGGCGTGCGGTTTGTCCAGTGCAGCCATACCTATAAGTGGGATCAGCACAACAACCTGCACCGGGACCACTCGCAGAACGCTCGGGAGGTTGACAAGCCGATCGCGGCACTGCTTCGGGATCTGAAATCGCACGGCCTGCTCGAAGACACCCTGGTGGTCTGGGGCGGGGAATTCGGAAGGACCTCGACAGCGCAGGGCTCGGACGGACGCGACCACAATCCGGAGGCCTTCACCTATTGGCTAGCGGGCGGAGGGGTGAAGCCTGGCCTGCGTTACGGGGCGACAGATGACTACGGCTACTATTCGGTCGAAGACAAGGTGCATTTCCACGACCTGCACGCCACGATCCTGCATTTGCTGGGTCTTGACCACAAACGGCTGACTTACCGCTACGCGGGAAGGGATTTCCGCTTGACAGACGTCCATGGCGAGGTTGTCACCGGAATCCTCGCGTGAGGCGGAGCCGACTTCCACTTCGCCGACGGCTCCGAACCTGAGACGGCGACGCCGTGCTACGAGTACGTGCTTAGCTGAATCCAGGAACTGTACTATCCTAGGTTTTCTGCCCACCAGCGCGGTTCAGCTCGGCGGGTTTCCTTTGGATCGAGGTCGTGGAGAGGATCCGTGCGCAAGCCCGTCGTTGCCGGCAACTGGAAAATGCACAAGACAGCCGCCGAAGCGGCGGCGTACGTGGAGGCGCTCAAGCCGACCGCAAATGGTGCGAACGATCGAGAGATCATCGTTGCTCCGCCGTTTCCGGCGCTTCCCTCCGCAGTCGCAGCCTCGAGAGGCACGCGCATCAAGATCTGTGCGCAGAATCTGCACTGGGAGCCGACGGGCGCCTACACAGGAGAGGTTTCAGCTGGGATGCTTGCTGCGATCGGCTGCAGCCACGTGATCATCGGCCATAGCGAGCGCCGCCAGTACTTCGGGGAAACTGATGGCACTGTGCATCTGAAGGTCCTGGCTGCCTTGGACGCGGGCCTGACACCAATCGTGTGCGTGGGCGAGACGCTGGAGCAACGCGAGGCAGGAAACACGGACACCGTCCTACGAGAACAGTTCAGCGCGGGCATGGGTGCCTTGGAGCCGGAGCAGTTCGGCAACCTCATTCTGGCCTATGAGCCGGTCTGGGCGATTGGTACCGGACGCACGGCGACTCCCGATATGGCGGCGGAATCGCACTCCTTGCTTCGCTCGCTGGTTGCGAGCCGGTTTGGCAATCCCGCGGCATTCGCCCTGCGCATTCTGTATGGCGGCAGCGTTAAGCCGAGCAATTTCGCTGGTTTGCTTGAACGCGAGGACATCGACGGAGGATTGGTCGGAGGGGCGAGCCTGGATCCCGAGTCCTTTGCGGCTCTCGTTCGCGCATGAAGCATGAACCTCGGGGCATAATGGAAGACAGATGATCATTCTGCTGACGATCGTGCACGTCTTGGTGAGCTTCTTCCTCATCATCGTCGTGCTACTGCAGAGCGGCAAAGCAGCGGATCTGGCGGGTGCATTCGGAGGCATGGGCTCCCAGACTGCATTCGGCCCGCGCGGGGCCGCTACGGTTCTCTCGAAGGCGACTACCACGGCTGCGGTTCTCTTCATGCTGACGTCGATCACGCTCGGGATCTGGCAGGGACGCAACATCGTGGGCCAGTCGGTGATTGAGACCAGCGGCGTCGCATCGGAGGCTGAAGAGCCCGACTCAACCGCCTCGGAGCCTGTGATTCCGGTGGACGCTGGGAACTCGCCGGCCCAGACCGGACAGGACGAGGGCCAAGAATAGGCGCGCCTTCGCGACGGACATGTCACCGCCGTCGCGACGCAGGCGGAAAGACAGATGCGGAGGTGGCGGAATTTGGCAGACGCGCTAGCTTGAGGTGCTAGTGGGAGCAATCCCTTGGGGGTTCGAGTCCCCCTCTCCGCACCACTGTGAATTTGTCGTTTTACCCACAGGTTCGAGGTGGGACTCAACATCAAGGATGATGAGACTTGCTAGCTCGCGCGCGAGCCGGCGCGATTGACCGGCGAGACCATGACCGGTGCCATCACGGTTGCGTTGCGCGAACACTTGGATCGTGAGCGGCACCGAAACGGTGCCGACGCACTTGCCCGCGAGCTTCATGCAATCGAGCAGCACTGCGCTAGCCTGCTGGAACCGGGGCCTTCGGCCGTGAAACATGGCAATCTGCTCTACGACGAGAATGGATTGCCCGAGTGATCATCGATACGTCTGCCGTTCTCGCCGTGTTGCTCGGAGAGCCGGACGCGAGCGATTCGAGGATTCGATTGCGCGGGCGTGGCCTCGTCGCATGTCCCTGGTCGCGCTGCTTGAGTCGACTATGGTTGTCGAGAGTCGAGGTGGAACAGCGGCCGGGCAAGAGCTTGATGCGTTCCTCAAGAAAGCGGAGGTTCAATCGGTGCCTGTCACTCTCGAACACGCTAGCGCCGCGCGCCGCGCGTGGCGTCGGTTCGGAAAGGGGAATCATCCTGCGGCGTTGAACTTCGCATACTCCCTCGCGTACGCTCTGGCCGATTCGACCGGCGAGCCACTATTGTTCATGGGAGAGGACTTCGCCCGTAGCGATATCGAGGCAGCATGAGTGGGTCGGCGAGCAGCTCGCTCACACCCTCCTATTGGCGGAGCAAGGTCGGAGAGTTTTTTCAGCGAGGGGAGTGTTCGCGTGTCGTTACTAGGATTCTTCAATGACACTCCCGGGTCGAGCGGCTCGCCGCGTGGGATTGGCAGGCCGAAGTGAGCTTGCAATTGGTCCAGCAACGTGATGGTCAAGCGAACTGGACCGCTCCAATCCGGCATGCTGTCTTCCAGCGTCCCTACTGAGTCATCAGCGCTGATTGCCGCCTGCTGTCGCGGGCACTGACTCATGCCGCTCGACCTCGAAAGGGGGTCGACTGGACCCTCGTCTCTGATGCGCACTACAATCGTCATCGAGTCCCGACCGGAGGTCCGGTGTGGTATCCGCACTATGGTAGGGCGACGGGGCCGGCTACGGGCAACCGAGGAGGTCATCGATGAATCACAGCGCTCCCCTAGTTCTCGTAACGTTCATGGCTCTTGCACACGCAGCGTGTTCCGAAGCCGAGAAAGACCAGGTCTTGTTTTCGAGCCAACCGATCTGGAGCAGCGGCACGGACGTCTCGGGCGGCGATGGCATTGCTCGTTTCATTGATGCTGACGGGGACGGCGACCTCGATTTCGTCACGAGCGCGCCTGAACCGCGCCGCTGGGTCGCGTACCGGAATGATGGAGGTGCAATTGCTAGCGAGTCGTTCTGGGAGTCCTCGGAGACGACGGATTGCGATCACATCGACGTGCTGGATTTCAACGATGACGGGTGGACCGACTTGGCGGGTACCCATGAGAGCTATTGCACGCTCTACTTCAACCGGTCCGGAGAGTTTGGGACGAAGCCTGACTGGGAAACGGGACTGATCGCGAACGCGAACCAGATCGATTTCGGGGACTTCGACCAGGATGGCGACCTTGACATGGTCATGGCTGCGGGCGAGCCGGTGAACGGCGTTGCCTTGTTCGAAAACGAGTCCGGCACTCCTTCCCCGCAGGTTTCACGGAAGCTCGGCAGAGAGGAATATTCAGAGAGCGCCATATTCGCCGATTACGACGGAGACGACGATCTGGACATCATCGCCGCATACAGGGAAGGCGCGATCGTCGTGTTTCGGAACGCGGAAGGCGAATTCGACAATGGGACCACAATCTTCGAGGATCTCGGGAGTCCCTGGACCCAACGGCTTTATTGGACAGACCTCGATAGCGACGGCGCGCCGGAGCTGTTCTGTGCGAAGGGGCCGTGGGGGAATGAAGTCGGACGAAGCGTACAGCTGGCGGTCAGAGACGATGGCAGCGCGCCCGAGGTCCTGTGGAGCAGCCCGTCCGACACCGCGTTCCACGGGTTTGCGTTCGGCGATGTTGATGGTGACGGAGACGCAGACATGATCGCTGCCGACTATGCCGACGGGGGTAGCGTCTACCTGTATCGGAATGACGAGGGCCAGCTGACGCCGGAACCGGCGTGGTCTGCGAAGACGAGCGGTCCGGCACACGAAGCGGTGCTGGGAGACATCGACGGGGACGGGGATCTTGACCTGGCCGTGGGGTGTCGAGACCAAGCGCAAATATTCGAGAACCGCCTTGCAGATGGTGCCCAGTATTGATGGCGAGAGCGTCTCGGGGCCGGGCCACTCGTCTCTGCCGTCCGGTAAATTGACAAACCGTTCGAACACCGGGCATCACGGTGGCCCACCTGCGAGTGGTGAAAGGAGGCGTACTTCAGCGCGCTTCGTCCTTGGTTGCGAAATCCGCCGGCATCGTGATCTCTAGTACTTCCCAGTCGTCCGAGTATTCCAATACCTCGTGCTTGACTCCGGGAGCCTGGTACCACATATCGCCCGACTCGACACGGATTTCACCGATGTCTTCCAAGTACACCCGCGCCCAGCCCTTCAGCATGTAGACCATCTGGAAGTCCAATGCGTGGGAGTGGTAGCCCATAGGGCCCTCGCAGGGTCGGTCAGCGCGGATCACTTGCGCCAGGACTTCGCCCGAGGTTGCTTCCTTTATGCCGAGATCCCGATAGGCGAAGTAAGGCCGCAGGCCTCCCCTTGACCAGCTGGCATCGATCGCCCGTGCGGAAAACGATGTGGCCTTGTCCTCGACCATGCTGAATTTCCTCCTGCCGCAAACGGGTCGCGCAGGACTTGTCCCTGCGGCCTTTCCTTAATTACAGAGAGCCCGGACTGGTTCCGGCCCTCGCTCCCCGCGAGCCGCAAGCTGTCAGCGCCTGCGGCGCCCCAGCTTATTCGCCCCCCGCTGACCCACCCGACTTCGCGACGATCTTCAAAACGATCGGCTCGGCCGTGAAGGCGGTCGGTTGAGGAGACCGGGTCTCGACGATTCCCGAAACGTAAATCAGCTGCTCGAGAGGTTTCGCCCCCGGCAAGGCCCGAATCGAGAACGTTCGCGATTCTTTCTCTTCCGTGATCATGATGCGGTTCAGCCCAACCTCGGGCGTGTCGGTGTGGGGAGGCAGGTTGAGCACCTCTACGGGGACGCGGCCGGCGAAGCCGTTCTTGCGGGTGACCGACACGGTGATCTTGGCATCATCGCCGGGTTCGAGCACGACCTCGCGCTTGTCGGTCGTGATGAGAACATCGGCGGGCTCGGTGACGGAGACGAATTGCAGCCTGTCACCGGGGGTGGCTTCCTTGGAAACCGTCTTTCCGCCGATTTCCGCCCTGCCGCGAATCTTCAGCGGGTACGCCTTGCCGATCGCTGCCTCGGAGTCTGCGCGCATCATGACGGTCGCGACCATCTGCCCCGACGCTATAACCGTGTCGTCGGCGTGAATCCCGGGGGGCAGGTCCTCCACTGAAATGTGGATATCACCGTCGAACCCGTCCTCGCGGAATGCCGTTACGCGCAGAGGTATCCGTTCGCCTTGGGGGATGTTCGGCGTACGAGGATCGGCCGTCAACCGGAAGTCCTGCCGCGGCGGACGCAGCGCCAACCGATAGGCATAGTCTTCGCCGCTACGCCCATGGGTGTCGCGAATACGGACGAGGTATTCCCCATCAGCCGGCGCCTTGAATTCGAGGAACGAGTCCTTGCCATGAGGGAACCGGCCGTCATCGTTGTGGTAGTGAATGCGCGCTACTGGCAGGCCGTTCGGAGGGAACTGTGCCCCGGGTGGATGGACTTGGACCTTGTACATCGGCGTGCCCTTGGCATGTGCTTGCGGGCTGGTTCCGAACGAGGCCAGGCGAATGGCGCTGCCGGTCGGCCGTCCCGGAATGATTGGCGGGAACGATTCGAGAGCGATGCCTTCATCCGGCTGGCGCGGCATGCGGGTCACGAGCATCACCTCGCTTCCGAGCATCAGGTAATCTCCCGCGTCAAAATCGTTCGAGAGCTGCAAGCGGATCTCGGCCTGCTTGGACGTGTGGTCGAACAGGTCGGTGTAGGTGACGGCGACAGCACGGACCGTTGCCGACTCAATGGGCTTGCCGTTCTCGGTGAGGATATCGATCACCGAGTCAAGGCTCGAGCCCACCTGGGCCGCTGTCACGTCGACCAGAACCAACTGGTCCTTTCTCGCCTCGAACCGGAAATAGTGAGAGTCAGCTGTCAACCGACCGTTGATGGTCACGGGGGCGGTCACTCGCTGGGCCGTTGCCGTCTTGGTGTTCTTGCCGCTGGCTTCGACTTCCGCGTGGTCGCCCAGCGCCAGTTTCACGGCATTGAAAGCACGGCCCATTTCCGTCTCGGGACGAACCATGACCCTGCGGTCGTCCATCCTGGATGGCTTGCCTCGGACTGTGAATTTCCCATCGCCCAAGTTGAATCCCTTGAGGGCCACTGTCGCCGTCTCGTCGCGCCTCACGCCTAGCGGGTACGCTGATTCGACCACGGGGAAGTCACCTACCTTCATCCGGTAGAAATGGTTCTTGCTGCCGCTCTTTTCGTAATCGCCGACCCGGACGAAGTATCTCCCGGCCGCTTTGAAGCGGTATGCGAAGGCTCGCCCGGCACGGTCCCGATTCTGCCTGCCGAGGCGAACCGGCGTGTGATCTGCGGCAAGGATGTCGATGATCGGCTTGATCTTCGAGCCGACTTTCACGCCTCCTTCTTCGAAGACAAGTTCCTGGTTTTCCTCGACCACAATCGAGAAATAGTCTTCGTCACCCGGTTTGGAAATCACCCCAGCCAGAATCGCCGGCAGCGAAGCTCTCCGTGGCTGGTCGGCGTTGGTGTCGCGCGTCTGGCCTCGACCGTCCTCCGCATAGACCTGGAATTCGGGCTCAACGAGAATCGCTCCGGCAGGGCTGGTGCCGAAGTCCGTTGCAAAGCGAAAGCGCACTGGCCCGACATCGGCTTCCTCGTCGACCGTGAGATCGATCCGCACCTGATACCGGGGAGGCTGTGGCCCCAGGTCGACTGTCGAGATCAAACCCGCTGCGCCCAGTCTCGGCTCTTCCGGAACATCCGGCATTTTCGTGACTTCCACCACGTGCCCGCGGACGGCAAGGTCGCTGAACTGCACGGCGGACGCACCGCGCAGGTTGTAGCCTTCCACGGTCAGAGTGTGCGTCGCGCCTTGGGAAACGCCCCTAGGCGCAATCGACTCGATCGTCGGCGGTGTCGTCCGGCTGCCGGTGGGATGGTCGGCCGCCGGCCCGACTCCGACCATGCCGGAGGCCAGGAGAAAGAACGAAGCAGTCGTGGAGAGTCGATTCATGGCGATGTCCTCGCAGTTTCAATGATGCTCAATTGGTCGCTGTAGCTATCGCTGTCGTAGATGCTGAGCGACCCGTCGAAACGGCCCGCCGCAAGTCGACGCCCGTCCGGGGAATAGGCGAGCGACATGACCCAATCGGATTGCGCACCCAGGCTCGCCAGCTCATCTAGGGTTTCTGCGTCGAAGACCTTGAGCGTCCGGTCCGCCGCAGTCGTGACGATCTTCTTCCCGTCGGGAGAATAGGCGATTCGCAAGATCGGCGACTGGTGAGCGATGAGGACGTTGAGCAGCTTGCCGCCGTCCTCGCCCAGCTCCCAGACCCGAATCGTCCGATCGTAGCCGCCCGCCGTAACCTTCGTTCCGGAGGGATGAATGGCGATCGAGTTGATGCCGTCGATCGGATCGCTCAACGTGTACAGGCGCTCTCCTGTCGCCGGATTCCAGATCTTGACGGAACGGTCTGCCGAGCCTGACAGCAGACGATTCCCGTCTGGGGTGAAGGCAAGCGCGTAAACGGCGTCGATGTGGTCTTGCAGAGTCCGTAGCTCTCGGCCGGAAGTAACATCCCACAGCTTGATTTCCTTGTCGTAGCTCGCCGTTGCCAGGATTTTTCCGTCCGGCGAGAATGCCACAGCTTGAATCGTGTCGGCGTGGCCTTGGATTGTAGTCACCAGGCGGTGATCAGAGACTTGCCAGATCCTGACCTCGCCACCTCGTTGCGCATGCCCGCCGCCGGCTGCTAGCAAGCTCCCGTCGGGCGAGAACGCAACCGCCCGCGCGATATCGGCGAGTCCGTCGAGGAATGTGACCGCTTGTCCTGTGAAGGCATCGGTAAGGGCCACGCCGCCATGGCGTCCGGCGCCAAGCAACTGTCCGTCAGGGTGATAGGCGACAGAAAAAATTTGGGGTTTGACCGCGACGACAGGCTCGATTCTCGGCAAGCTCCCTGGCTCGAATTGAATCGGTGCTTCGTCCGGACTGGGACCTGGTGCGCCAGCATCGATCCAACGCCGTAGCAGGTCCACATCGGCGGGCCCTAATGGACTGGCTGAAAACGGCATTCTTGGCTCCATCTTGCCCGCCACCATCAGGTACAGCGGACTCTCCGCGCTGTTGCCACGGACAATCGAGGGGCCGTGCGCGCCACCTTTCTCAAGGCCGTCGAACGTATCGAGAAGCAGTCCGCCCATCTTCGTGTTCGCTGAATGGCAGGCGACACAGTTCCGCGCGAGAATCGGCGCGATGTCGGATGTGTACGAAGGAGAGCTCTGCTCGTCGGCTGGAGCAGATGCCGGAAGCCAGGCGAGAGCCAGCAGGACGACTACCGGCAGCAGCGGAACGGCAATGCCGCCTCGTGGCTTCCGCGGTCCAGTTCGCCCTCGCATGCCCTTCAACGGAACGCGAAGGAGTCCCATCTGTCCTCTTCGTGTCGCCATCACCTGCTGCTGGATCTTTCTGAAGTCCTTTCTCGGGATTCCCTGCCTAGTGGTTGAACAGGAATTCTCTCGATGTCAGCAATGCCCACGTCAGATCTTCCAGCGACTCGCGTCTCGAGCGGCCTTGCTGTCGCCCGGATCTTGGATCGCCGCCCGCTTCCCTGAGTTCGTCCAGGATCTCGTCCCTTTCCGATTCCGTCGGGTAGCGGCTGAATGCCGAAAGAAACAGGTGTTCGACGATCTTGCGATCTGACAGGCCGAGCCTCAGGAACGACGCGATATTGTTCTCTTCAGCACGCAGCTTCCCGTTGAGTGTCTCGCCGTTGATGACATGCAGCGCCTGCGCGACGCTGGGGTCGTCCGAGCGTTCTTCGACGTCGCACACCAGCCGCATTGGCCTGCCGAACGATTCCAGGAACTGTGATTCCACCTGCACGTCCGGCAGCTGGATTGCCCGCATGCCGAAGGGGTAGTCCTCGAATCTCGACTCCTGCCCGGATATCGACGACATGGCATCCAGAATCACCTCTGCTGGCAGGCGCTTGACCTGGTATTTCGAGTAGTACTTGTCGTCCCGTTGATTCGAGGCCTTCGGTGTCGAAGAAAGCTGGTAGGTCCCCGAATTCATGATTCGCCGGATCAAATGCTTTACGTCGTACCCGCTTTCGACGAAGTCCTGCACCAGCGCATCAAACAGTTCCTCGTTCGAGGACGGGTTCGTGGCGCGCAGGTCGTCCGGCGGATCCACCAAGCCGCGCGCGAAGAAGTTAGCCCAGACGCGGCTGACGATGTTGCGAGCGAAGTACGGATTCGCCTCGCTCGTCAGCCATTCGGCCAGATGCAGTTTCCGGTCGCCCAGGGAATCCAGTGCCATTTCCTCGCCTTCCAGCGGAGTCGGCGGGAGCGGATATCCCGTCCGTGGGTGAGGAATGTCGCCAAAATCCTTCGCGAATATGATCGAATCTCCCGGCTCGTCCCCCGACTTGATCCCGATTCGAGTGAACAGATTGGCGAAGCGGTAGTACTGCACCTGGGTCCACTTTTCAAGCGGGTGATTGTGGCAGCGCGCGCACGTCAGCGTCTGGCCCATGAAAGCCTGCGTCGTGTTTTCCGCCAGATCGATCGTGTCTTTGTGGAGCACAAAGTAGTTCAGTGCGCCGTTCTCGCGGCTGCTGCCGCTCGAGGCGAAAATATCCCGCGCGAACTGATCCCAGGGCTTGTTTTCGGCAACGCTGTCGTGAATCCAGTTGTACAAGTCCCACAGCGCCGTGCGATTCAGGTGGTCACTATTCGTGGAGACCAGAAGCAGGTCGGACCACTTGTAGGCCCAGTAGTCGGCATACTCAGGGCGTTCGAGCAAGCGGTCGATCAACCGGCGGCGCTTGTCGGGCGAGGTGTCGGCGAGAAAGCCCTCGACTTCGGCAGAGGTGGGCAGGGTGCCGGTGGCATCAAGGTAGGCGCGCCGCAGGAATGCCGGTTCATCGGCCGGCTCCGACGGCGCGATGCGCAACTTTCGCAGCTTCTCTAGCACCAATTCGTCAACGAAATTGTTGACCGTCAGCCGGCCGAACTCTGCCTCACTGATCTCGTTGTCGTGGGGAACGGTGAGTCGTGCGTAAAGCACGCTCGTTGCGTACGCCACCGTGATCGCCGCTTCTCCGCGTCCGACCATCGTCACAACACCGTCGTCGCTGACTTCCGCGACCGCGGCGTCCGTGGAGCTGTATCTCGCCCAGCGGCTGACATCGGCCAACCGGCCGTCGGAATACTCTGCGCGCACGGCGAGTCGCTGTTTCGCGCCTGGTTCCAATGTGGCGGCGCGAGGATAGACCTCAAGCCCGACTACGACGGGGTCGTCCTCCCTCGGTCCTGGCGCTCCTGCCGCGATCCACTCGGAAAGAACTTGGTACTCGAGCGAGCCGACGTCGATCTTCTTGCCCCCGCCGTGAGGAATCGTCATGGTTGGCTTCAGCAAGAACAGGCTCGTCGCCGGGTCTGCCAGCGAAACGCGGCGGGCGGTCGCCTCACGCGTCAGCGCATCGTGATCGGCCGCAGGATCGTAGCCGCGCAAGGTCAGCTTCAGGCCGTTCTTGCCGGCTTCCGCGCCGTGACACGCTCCGGAGTTGCAGCTCTTTTTCGTCAGCACAGGGATGACATGCTGCCGAAAACCCCACGAGAAATCGTCTCGCGTGCCCGTGACGCGAACCGTCAGGCTTGCAGCCAGGCCATCGGCCTCCACGCGGATTACCGCGGAGCCGTCGGACACCGGCCGCACCAGCCCGCCGGCATCGACCGAGGCAATCTCGGGGTCCTCCGAAGCCCAGGCAGCGTTCGAGGACCAATCCCTTTGCACACCGTCAGCTGTCACCTGCGCCAGCAATTGCTGGCGCGCGTCGGGGCCATGCAATTCGACCGAGGAGGGAAGGATCTCTATATTCGTCGCGGATTGTCCAAGAACCGCCCAGAAGGCAGCAACGGAAGTCAACATGAGGCGAGAGATTCTCATCGGAGCGAACCGACCTCCTCTGTCAAACCGGCCATCGTCGTCGCGTCGAGCGGTGGCCGACCAAGTCCCGGAGCCTACGAGAACAGCTCGTGAATCGGCTCCACGCCTCGATCCACCACCGGCAGAGGCCTGCCGTTCGCGGCCGGCAGTTCGGTTTCCAGGGAAATCCCCAGCTGATGGTAGATCGTGGCCACGATCTCCGACGGATGCACGGGGCGATCCTTGGGCGCCCCGCCGATCTTGTCGGTCGAGCCGATGACCTGCCCGCCCTGGATTCCGCCGCCCGCGCCGACAATCGTCCAAGCTTGCGGCCAATGGTCGCGCCCCCCAGCCGGATTGACCTTGGGGGTGCGGCCGAATTCTCCCAGGGCAAGGATCATGGTTGTGTCGAGAATGCCGCGTTCACTCAGGTCCTCGATCAGCGATGTGAACGCGTTATCGAACATCGGCCCGACCAAGTCCCGGTACCCGCTGATCGGGCTAAACGGCGGTGAGCCGTGGATGTCCCAGGTGATCTCGTCGAAGACCGTCTCGAACATGTTGACGGTGACGAAACGCACCCCGGATTCCACGAGGCGACGGGCGAGCAAGCAGCTCTGGCCGAACCGGTTGCGGCCGTACTTGTCGCGCGTGTCTTCGTCCTCGCTATGGAGGTTGAAAGCCTCGCGCGCCTTTTCCGAGGTCATCAGAGTGTACGCCTGGTGGAACGTGGAATCCAGCAGGCGCGCGTCCTGGGATGTTTCGAACTTGCTGACCGTCCTGTCGATCATTGACCGCCAGTCCCTGCGCCGGTCGACTCGCAACGCCGAGAGGTAGTCCGGCGGCAGCATGTCGGGCACCTCGAAATCCTTGACTGAAGGATCGGCGTTGAGGACGAACGGGTCGTGACGTTTGCCTAGATATCCCGCACTCTGCCCCGGCTTAAAGTTTCCGCCAGTCGGCCCGATGATTTTCGGAAGCAGGACATGCGGTGGCAAGTCGCCGTTGGCCCCCTTGATGTACCCCAACACCGAGCCAATGTGCGGATGCTCCATGCCGCCCAGCGAAAGACGGCCCGTCTGGAACAGCTGGTGCCCCATTGCGTGCACCGCGGCTGCGTTGTGGTAGCAGCCCCGCAGCAGGGCGTATTTGTCGGCATGGCGCGCCATGCGCGGGAAGTTCTCGCTGATTTCGATGCCGGGAACGTTCGTCTTGATCGGATTGAAGGGCCCGCGGATCTCAATCGGGGCCTCCGGTTTCATGTCGAACGTATCAAGTTGAGAGGGTCCGCCCACCAGCATCAGCATGATGACGTTGATGTCCTTGCCGGTGTCCGTGGTGGCCCCTTGCGCCTGCATCTGGAGGAACTCGGGCATTCCGAGCCCCAGGAGGCTCAGCGAACCGGCATGAAGAAAGTCGCGACGGCGCATTCCGTCGCAGAATTCAACGGTTTTGTCGGCGTCTAGACGAAACATCCTTGATCCCTCTGCCTGATCGCAGGCCTGCACCTAGACTACGGAGATCGCTGTCAGTAGTCAAGCAGTATTCAGGGCCTGCGCATCCATCGAAGCGCACGGCGAGACAACAGGATCGGCCGGCGATAGGGGCCGCTTTCAGACGCCCTTGCAGGCAAGCGTCGTCTTATAGCAGTTCCTTTGAACGGAAGCGCCAAAGTGCCAGCAGGAGGAAGATTGCCGCAACGTCGAAAGCGTAGATCGTGAGCGTAACGATTTCGTCCGACGCGATGAGCCGACCGTTCATGATCAGGCTAAAGATATTGCGACCAGATTTCAGGCCCTCGCCTGCCGGAGAGAATGCAGGCGACTTGGCGATAGCTCTTGAGGGCTTGCTTGCGGATACAGTCTGTGGCATCATGTGATGGCGAATAAAATACGAATAAATGTCCTCTCCAGCAATACCTGCGAAGAACATCCGTGCACTCGAAGCCTTGGTTCGCGAGCGCGGCTTCGGATGGACCCTGCCCAAGCAGCGGAAGCTCCGCCATTCTCCCGCGCCGACCGGGATCGAGTGGCTGGACACCCGCTTCGGAGGAGGCCTGCCTCGTGGCGCAATCAGCGAGGTCACCGGGCCGAGCTCGTCCGGGCGGACAGGCTTGGTGCTGGCGGCTCTTGCCCGGTCGACGCAGACCGGTGAAATTGCTGCGTACGTCGACGCAACCGATTGTCTGGATCCGCGCTCGGCCGAGCAGGCTGGGGTGGTTCTGGATCGGCTGCTGTGGATTCGCTGCGGCACGGAGGAGGGTGCCCGTCACGATCGTGGAGAAAGGAGGCTCTCGAGGATGGACGAAGCATGGCAAACAGCGAACCTGGTCGTCTCCGCGGGAGGCTTCGGCGTGGTCGCGATCGACCTCGGGGGGTTCTCGAAGCGTCAGCTGGGGGATTGGCAGGGGCGGACATGGACGCGGCTCAAGCATGCGGTGGAGGACACTCCCACGGCGCTGATCGTACTGGCCGAAAAGCACTTGGCCGGAAGCGCCGCGGACGTCGTGCTGGAACTGCACCGCGAGCGCACCGAGTGGGATGGCCAGCTGGGAGGGATTGGCATGCGCGCGGAAATCATCAGGCAGAGAGTGCGTGGAGCAAGCCGCGCGGGCGCGGAGCGGGCGGCATGACAGCCCGGTCTTCCGGCAGGTCGGCTCGTGGCGCCGTCCTGTACGCCTCCCTGCATGTTCCGGATTTCCCGGCTGCCGTGCTGCAGGCGGGCAAAAGGTGTCCTCCGCCGACGGCGGTCGCTTGCGGCGAGCCGCCCAACCGGTTCGTCTATGCCGCCGACGCGTCCGCCCGCAAATGCGGCGTGCGCGAGGGAATGGCGCTGGCCGCAGCGCAAGCGCGGTACAGTTCCGCGGGGACGGGGCAACCACTGCAGGTCCTCCGCCGCGAGGCAGAGGCGGAACGGAGGGTGCAGTCTCGGCTGTTGAAGCTAGCGGAAAGCGCGACCCCTGTGTTCGAGGATGTTGCGCCCGGACTCCTGTCGCTCGATTTCGCAGGCTTGCGAGACCCGTACGTCTCGGCGACGGAACTGGTCGAGGGCGCGGCCCTGCTCGGGTTGAAGGCCAATGTCGGTGTTGCCCGCAACCGTCTCGTCGCCTTGTGCGCGGCACGCACGCATCCAGGCGTGACCCATGTGTATCCGGGAGAGGAGGCTGGCTTTCTGCACAGGCTGCCACTCGACACCCTGCCGCTGGACAGCAGGGACCTCCAGACTCTCGAGCGCTGGGGCGTGCGCAAGATCGGGGAAATGGCGGTTCTGCCGCCAGCCCGGATGGCCGAGAGGTTCGGGGAACGCGGGGCTCGCATGGTGCGGCTGGCTCGTGGCGAGGAAGACTCGATGCTGCGAGCCTACCGGCCCGAGGCCAGGCTGGACCTGAGCCAGGACTTCGATTGGGGAATCGAGGAGATCGAATCGCTTGCGTTCGCGATATCCGACATGCTCGAACGTCTCTGCCTCCGCTTGCAGAGCCTGGACCAGGCAGCGGCGAGCCTGACCACCCACTTGCGGCTGGCCAGCGGGGGAACGTTCCAGAGAACCATCAATCTGCCTTACCCGTTGAGCGATTCACGCACCTTGCTGACCTTGGTGCGAATTGATTTGACAGCGCATCCTCCGGGAGACGCGGTCGAGAGCGTGCGCATGTCGGCCGAGCCTGCCCAGCGTCGGCGGGTGCAGTCATGCCTGTTCGCGCCGGACTTGCCGGATGCGGAGAGTCTGGCCGTGACCTTGGCACGGCTGGCCTGCTTGGTGGGAGACGAGCGGGTTGGCGCCCCGACGGTTCCCGACACGCACCGTCTCGGCGCGGCGGTGCTCCAGGCGTTTCGGCCGTCGGAGGGAGGACGCAATGCAGGGGCCAAGCCAAACCAGGCGACTGCTCCGGGCAGACCAGCCGCGAATGGCCGAGGGAAACTCCCGAGCGAACGCCGCCAATTGCGTTCTCGGATAGCCGCGCCTCCTCCCAGGGGTTCTTTGGTCTTCCGCTGCTTCCGCCCATCCAGTCCGGCCGCAGTGACCTTGCGCGGGGAACGCCCTGTCCGCGTGGAAGCGCGGGAAGCCCGGGGATTCGTGACAGCGTGTGCCGGGCCTTGGCGCGTCTCCGGCGAGTGGTGGACACCGGACGGCTGGCAATACCAGGAGTGGGACGTCGAAGTCGAGGGCCGCCTGTACCGGGCCTGCTGCGAAAGGACGACGGGGGAGTGGTTCCTCGCAGGAGAGTACGACTAGCCGCGAGCCACAGAACAACTCAGATGTACGTCGAACTCCACAGTGCATCGGGCTTCAGTTTCCTCGAAGGGGCGTCAGACCCTGAGGATCTGCTCGGAGAGGCCGCAAACCTCGGTTACGAGGCGCTGGCCCTGTGCGATCGGGATTCGGTTTCCGGCGCGCCGCGCTTTTTCCAGGCGGCGCGGCCAGCCGGAGTGCGCGCCCTGGTGGGTTGCGAGATCTCGCTCGACCAGCCGGGCATCAGGAAGGGAACCCCTAACGGGGTGCTGGACAGGAGACTGACCGTTCTGGTCGAGAGCCGTGCAGGCTACCGCAACCTCTGCCGCCTGCTCACCCGCATGAACCTGCGATCGCCCAAGGGCGAGGGCCGCGCCCGCTGGGAGGACATCGAGGAGCATTCCTCCGGGCTTGTCGCTCTGCTCAGCGACCTCCGCGACGAGGATCCGGTCCGGGGCATCTTCGGCCCGTGGAACGTCTACGTGGAACTGCAGCGCCACCTCCTGCGCGAGCAGGAGCGTGCCAATCGCGACCGTATCGACTTCGCCCGCTCGCGCAGCCTGCCCTTGATCGCCACGAACGGCGTCCGCTATGACACGGAGCGCCGCAAGCCGCTCTACGATGCGTTGGCCTGCCTGCGGTTCAAGCGCAAGCTCGACGACGCCGGACGGCTGCTTGACGCCAACGCCGAGCGCCATCTCAAGTCTCCTCGCGAAATGGAGCGTCTCTTCGTCGACATACCCGAAGCGGTCGCGAACACTGCGGAACTGGGGCAGCGCCTCCGTTTTACCCTTGAGGATCTGGGCTACGAGTTTCCGCGTTACCCCCTGCCACCGGGGGAAAGCGCCGCTTCCTACCTGCGCAAGGAAGCATTGCGCGGAGCGGCCGAGCGCTATCGCGGGCTGCCCCACCGCGAGAAGGCGTTCCGTCAGATCGACCGAGAGCTGGCCGTCATTGCCAAGCTCCAACTGGAGGGCTACTTCCTGATCGTCTGGGACATGGTCGGGTTTGCCCGCCGGAACGGCATCCTCTGCCAGGGAAGGGGCTCGGCGGCCAACTCGGCGGTCTGCTACTCGCTCGGCATCACCGCCGTCGATCCGGTCGGCATGGACCTGCTGTTCGAGCGCTTCCTCTCGGAAGAGCGCGGCGAATGGCCCGATATCGACATCGACCTTCCGTCAGGCGACCAGCGCGAGCGAGTGATCCAGCATGTCTACGCCCGCTACGGGCAGCGTGGGGCAGGCATGACCGCCAATGTCATCACCTATCGCGGCAAGAGCGCCGTGCGCGAGATGGGCAAGGTGCTGGGCTTTCCCGAAGAGATGATCGGACGGCTCGCGAAGGCTATCAACGGGTTCGAGTACGTCGACAGCCATGACGACCTGCTGTGCCAAGCGGCAGAGACCGGCCTGGACCGCCACGATCCGCGGGTTGCCCACTGGTTGCGGCTCTGCCTGGACATCCAGGCGCTGCCACGCCACCTCGGCCAGCACTCCGGCGGCATGGTCATCTGCCAAGGGGACCTCGACACGGTCGTGCCGCTCGAGAACGCGCGCATGCCGGACCGTGTCGTCGTGCAGTGGGACAAGGAGGACTGCGCCGACCTGGGCATCATCAAGGTCGATCTCCTGGGCCTGGGCATGATGGCGGCGCTCGAGGAATCGACTGCGATCATCCGGTCGCGCGGCGGCTCGTTCGACCTTGCCAAGATCCCTCCAGGCGATCCCAAGACGTACGAGATGATCCAGCAGGCCGACACTGTCGGGGTCTTCCAGATCGAGAGCCGGGCGCAGATGGCGACCCTGCCGCGGATCAAGCCGGCCTGCTTCTATGACCTGGTCGTCGAGGTGGCAATCATCCGCCCCGGGCCGATCACGGGCAACATGGTGCATCCCTACATCAACCGCCGTCTCGGCCGCGAGCCGGTCCGTTATGCGCATCCGTCGCTTGAGCCGATTCTCGAGCGTACGTTGGGCGTGCCCTTGTTCCAGGAGCAGCTCCTGCGAATGGCCATGACGGCGGCGAGCTTCACGGGCGGACAGGCCGAGCAGCTTCGGCGCGCCATGGGCTTCAAGCGCTCGGTCGAGCGCATGAGCGAAATCGAGGCACGGCTGCGCTTGGGACTGTCGAAGAACGGTATCGGGGGGGGTGCGGCCGAAGAGATCGTGCGTTCCATCAAGTCGTTCGCCCTGTACGGCTTTCCCGAGTCGCACTCGGCGAGCTTCGCGCTGCTGGCCTATGCCAGCTCGTACCTGAAGGCGCACCATCCGGTTGAGTTCCTGGCGTCCCTGCTGAATTGCCAGCCGATGGGATTCTACTCGCCCGCCGTGCTGGTCAAGGATGCGCAGAGGCACGGCGTGCGCGTGCTGCCGATCGACGTGAACGAATCCGACCCGCGCTGCACGGTCGGAGATATGCCCGGTCCGTCGGCAGGTGCCGTGCATCGCCCCGCTTCGTGCGTCCGCCTCGGCCTGATGTATGTCGGCGATCTGCGGGCCGAAGCGGCCGCAAGGATTGTCGAGAACCGTGCCCGGAGAGGCAAGTTCCGATCGATCAGCGAGTTTGCCCGGCGCGTGCGGCTGCAGAAGAACGAGCTTGATGTGCTGGCGGAGATCGGGGCGCTCAACTCGCTTGGTGACCTGATGCACCGGCGCGAGGCCCTGTGGCAGGTCGAGAGCGCATGGCGTCCGAAGGGACCGCTGTTCGAAGGGCAGGACGACTCGCTGCCTGCACCCGGCCCTCTGGCGCCGATGAAACCTTTCGAGCGTCTCGAAGCCGATTACCGGGGGACGGGACTGACAGTCGGCAAGCATCCCATGCACTACTTGCGCGGGCAAATGGAGGGCATGGACGTCCTGTCCTCCCGCGAAATCGAAGCCACTGCCGATGGTCAGCGCGTCCGCGTTGCAGGCGCGGTGATTACACGTCAGCGTCCTGGCACGGCCAAGGGTTTCTGCTTCGTCACCCTTGAGGACGAGACAGGAGTGTCGAACCTGATCCTGACTCCCAAGGTATTCCAAGCCCATCGGTTCATGGTGATGCACGAGACATTCCTGCTGGCGGAAGGAATCCTGCAGAATACTGACGGCACAGCTGCCGTGAAAACAGAGGTTCTGAAGTCTCTGAGATCGCCCGCGCTCGGGATGGAGTCGCACGACTTCCACTGACGGAAGGCGGAGAACCGCCCGCCCGCGGCTCCGAGGCTCGTGCTAGCTTGGCAATCAAATGCCGAAATCGCTGACGCTTCGATACGTAACGCTGTTAGAAGGAGCGAAGGCGCCGAAATACGCGCACGGGCCTTCCGAAGATGCGGGGATGGATCTCTTTGCGGCGGAGGACGCCGAACTCCAGCCCGGAACGTGGAAGAGCGTCCGGACTGGCATATGCATCGAAATACCAGAAGGATTCGAAGGCCAGGTCCGGCCCCGAAGCGGGCTTGCACGCCGACACGGCCTGACCCTGCTTAACAGCCCTGGCACGATCGACCCCGGCTATCGCGGCGAGGTGCAGGTAACCTTGGTCAACTTCGGACGAGACCCGTATCGGATCCGTTCGGGCGATCGCATTGCACAGCTGATCGTAGCCGCCTATGCGGCTGTTCGCTGGGAACTCGCTGAGTCTCTTTGCGATAGCGGAAGGGGTGCGGGAGGCTTCGGCTCCACAGGCCGGTGATCCGTGCGCATTGCTGTGGGAAGTCGAGCGCCTCGAGCACGATGCGCTCCGTCATCCTTCGAGTCCATGCATCCAACCCTGAGTAAGCCGCCAGACTGGCCGCGGAACTGCCCTGTGGGATTGCGCCGCGAACAGGAATCGATCTCACCCCCCCGTTGGAGACGTCCGTCTACAGCGTCGACGGTTGATTCACTTGCCGAGAGCTTTCGCGAAGAAGGCCTTCATCGCGGGATACGTCAACAATTGCTGGCGCCCGAACACACCGTGGCCTTCGTTGTCGAAAATCATGTAGCGTACTTCCTCAGCGCCGGCCTCGCGCAGCGCCTCCGCGAACCGAGTGGATTGCTCGACCGGGACAGTTCGGTCGGCCGTTCCGTGGACGAGCAGAAAGGGCGGCGCATCGCCGCGGGCATAGGTGATGGGCGATGCCTGCCGCGCGCGGTCCCTCAGGCCGCCTTCCGGCCCGGCGAGCAACGTGCTTCCCAGACGCTCGGGTACCGCTCCGGGTTCTCGCCAATTCAAGAAATCCGTCGGGGTTGCGGAAGCGCAGACCGCCTGCACCAAGCTCGAATGCTCCCGGTACGGACCGCTCCCTTCGAGGCCGTCGCCCTCCTTCACCAATCCCAGCAAGGAAACCAAGTGCGCACCCGCGGAGTTGCCGTATGCTCCAATGCGGCTGGCATCGACCTGGTAGTCACCGGCATGGGCCCGCAGCCACCGAACGGCAGCCTTGACATCCTCGATCTGGGCAGGCCAGGGCGCTTCGCCAGTCAGACGGTAGTTGACTGAGATCGCAACGTAGCCCTCTTTTGCAAATTCGGCTGGAATTCGCGCCCATTGGCCCCGCTGCTTGTCCCCACCGCGCCAGCCGCCCCCATGGACCACCACGAGCGCCGGCCGTAAGGACTTGGCCTCCTGCTCCGGGAGATAGAGATCAAGTCGTTGAGCCGGGCTCACCTCAGCATAGGCAATATCGGTCTGGACGCTAACTCCCTCTGGCAGTACGGCACGCTGCTGTGCCGCGCGGGGCTGCTGGGACTGGGAGGTCCCCGCAAGAGCTGTGAACAGCGCGATCAGGATCGTGATTCTCAAGTTGCAATACCTCAGTTCGAACCTGCCCTGGCCCTCCGCTCGACCCTGGTGGGTGTCGTCCAGGACTCGTCAACGGGCTGTGGCTGAACCCGCATGTGTTCCCGCAAGAATGCGTCCGCATCTTGGTTGGCCCTCAATGCCTGAGCCGGATCGTGGCCTACGCCCCAATAGAACCCATGCGGCTCGCCACTGTACATCTTCAAGACCACTGGCTTGCCAAGCGCTTCCATTTCAGGGACAAAGAGCCCGATATTGAAGGCCTTCAGCGCATGCACGTCCCCGTGCAGGACCAGAGTCGGAGTCGAAAGGCCCGCCAGCTTGCGCCGAGTGAGATCCCGGATCGAATCCGTGTAGAGGGCCTTCGGGTCGGCGTTCATCACATCCCAGCGACGGTCGCCCGTCGGCCGGCCATCATCCCCGAACACAACGTGTTCCTTGCCGAACATGCCCATGTAAATGATCGTGGCGGGTTCGCCGACGACGATCGCCGAAAGGTCGTCGCTGACGCTCGCCACCTCCAGCGCCAGTGTCCCGCCACCGCTGCCTCCATAGAGCGCGACACTCGCTTCGTCCACGTAGGGCAGCGCACCAACCGCTCGGAGGAGGGAGAGCGTGTCCTCCACTACGCCCCGGTCTTGGGGGTCGTGACGGATGGCCCGTCGCGTTGCAGTGACGGTCACGTAGCCCCAAGCCAGGAATCGCGCCTGCGTTGGCTGATGAACCGCGTTCCTGCGGAGATTGGCCCGGGTGCTTTGCCCGAGGCCGCCATGCAAGAAAACAACGGTGGGAAACGGTCCCTCGCCCGGAGGCTTCCGGATTGCACCGTAGGCCGTTTTAGTCGAACTCAACTCCGCGACCGGAACCCGATCCTCGGAGATGAGTGGGAAAACGATTTCGGACGCGACGCCTGGACAAGCCAGGCCCGCGGCGACGATTGCCACCCGTGCAAGCATCAAGCCAGCCCCTCGGAGCTGGCAGCCATTCTAGCGCTCTACTGCCGGTAAAGGAACTCGTTGAGGTTGAACAGTGTCTGGCAAAGATCGACTAGACCCGTAGGCGTATTCTGCAGGAACGCGAGGGCTTTGGCCCTTTCCGCCTCGTTCGGTTCCCGCGATAGCGCCAGTTCAAATGCCCTGTCCACTTGGTCCCCCGGGGCGTGTCCGGCCTCGACCGCGACACGCTGCGCGAAATGCTTCGCTTGTACGAGGACCTCGGCGTTGTTCATCAGCAACAATGCCTGCGGAGCCACGGTCGAGCGCGTGCGACGGCTGCACGACGAAACCATGTCCGGCTGGTCGAACGCCTCGAACATCGGGTAGCGAATCGAACGCTTGGAAAACACATAGAGGCTGCGGCGCCAGCTCTCGGGATCCCCAATTGCCATGCCCGGCCAGGTCCGATCTGTACTGGACTGGAACAGCGTGGGATCGATATACGGTCGGACAGCTGGCCCCCCGACCGTCCGGTCGAGTGTGCCTGCGACAGCCATGATCTGGTCCCGAATCACCTCGACCTCGTGCCGATTGCGGCTCTGCCGCCAAAAGTACTTGTTATCTCCGTCCTTCGACAGATTCTCCGGCACGTCACGGCTGGCCATCCGGTACGACTCCGAGTTGAGCATCAGGCGGTGCATGTGCTTGATCGACCAGCCCGAGTCGACAAACTCCATGGCCAACCAGTCCAGAAGTTCCGGATGGGACGGTTGCACCCCTGTCTTGCCGAAATTGCTGGGCGTCCGGACGATGCCTTCTCCGAAATGATGCTGCCAGATGCGGTTCACGATCACGCGCGCGGTGAGGGGGTTGTCCTTGGATGCGATCCACTCGGCGAAGTGCTTCCGTCGCCAGCTGGTCTTGGCACTCCCTGGCGGGGCGGGGAAGGACGGCTCGGCCCTGGCCGCGACCGTCAGCACACCAGGCTCCATGCGCGACCCCTTGGTCCCTGGATCGCCCCGGTGCAGGAAATACGAGGGGAGGGCTTCGCGGCTGTCTTCCGTTATCGTTCGTGCTGTTGCGTACGGCTCGGGTCGGCTGGCCTCTAGGGTCTTGATCTCCAGTTGGATTCTCTTGTGCTCGGCCAGATCCGTGGCGTCCATCCGCTCAAGGATGTCCGGGACTTCGATCAGCTTGTACAGCGCGTCGACTTGACGTGCATTCAGGCGCTGCGCCTTGTTGCGCTTCTCGGCCGGCGTTTCCCAAGCCTCCCGGTAGTACTTCGGCAGCGTGTCGAGCGTGGCCTGGAATAGGAACTCGCGGTGAGGCCTCTCGAGATTCGCGAGGCGCTCATTCAGGGGCTTCTGCCGCCCGGTGATTTCCTTGTTGAGAGCCTCGTGCCGCTCGACTTCCGCGGGGGAAACCAGGGGAAAGTCAATCTCCTTGGTGGAGAAGAACACCGCCTGCATCCGGTAGTAGTCCTTCTGCGGAATCGGATCGAACTTGTGGTTGTGGCAGCGGGCACACTGCACGGTGACGGCCAGAAACGTCTGCGCGGTTGTGGCGACGTTGTCGTCGAGCTCGTCCATGCGCGTGCGCTCGTCCTTGATATTGTTGTCGAGCACCATCCGGAGGTAGCCGGTTGCGACGTTTGCTTCGCGCGATTCGGGCGCGATCTCGTCTCCTGCGATCTGTTCCCGGATGAACTGGTCGTATGGCTTGTCATTGTTGAACGAGCCAACGACGTAGTCGCGGTAACGCCACATCGTGGGCCAGTCGAAGTCCCGCTCGAAACCGCCGGAATCGGCGTAATGCACTAGGTCGAGCCAGTGGCGGCCCCAGCGCTCGCCGTAGTGGGGTGACTCCAGGAGGCTGTCGACGAGCTTGGCCCAGGCGTCGGCGGAACTGTCATTGACGAACGATTCAACTTCGTCGATCGATGGCGGCAGGCCGGTCAGATCAAGGTACAGACGGCGAACCAAGGTCCTCTTGTCAGCCTGATCGCCAGGCGTGAGCGCCTGCTCTTTAAGCTTCGCCACCAGGAACGCGTCCACAGGATGGCTGGCGCCATCCCCCGGCACGGGCGGCCGCTTGGGAGTCGCAAAAGCCCAAAAGGATCTCTCTTCCTCGGTGATCGGGCGATCCTCCAGCTTCCGCAGTGCTTCGAGACGTTCCGCCTCTTCGTCGGAAATGGCTGCTTCAGGCATCGGCGCGCCGGCCATGATCCACTTGCGCAGCACCTCGATCTTCTCGTCGGCAAGCTTGCTACCCGGAGGCATGAAGGGTTTCACCTCATGGGTCACGAGCTTCCATAGCCAGCTGCCCTGAAGGCTCGCCCCGGTCACCGCCGCACCGCGCTCGCCGCCCAGCAGGATCTTCTCGCGCGTCCGGAGGTCGAGCCCAGACTGCTGAATGGCCGCGCCGTGGCACATCTGGCAGTTCTCCGTCAGAATGGCGTTCGCCTGTTCGGCTAGGTCCGAAGCCGTGGCCACAAACGGAACTGCGGCTAGGAGCAGTAGAATTCGGCAGCCCATATCTCAGTCCATTGTCATTTTAGCGACCCGCGCGTGCAACCCCTTCGGCGGTCACGGCCCACCGGGGCGAGCGCGTGGTGCCGCGGTATCCGACTAGCGTTTGGCTCCCTATACTTAATTTGGTGTAGGCGCGGGTTAATGCGACGCTGCTACTTCGACCACAACGCGACGACCCCGGTCGATTCTCGCGTAATCGAAGCGATGCTGCCCCACTACGGGCAAACCTACGGAAACGCGTCGAGCCTGCATAGTTTCGGCCAGGAAGCGCGTCAGGGAGTGGAGCATGCGCGCCGACAGGTCGCGACCCAACTGGGCTGCGATGCTCGAGACATCGTCTTCACGAGCGGTGGGACGGAGGCCGACAACCTGGCTGTTTTCGGAACCGTCCGAGCGGTCCGCGACCGAACCCGGCACGTCATCACCACCGAAGTCGAGCACCCGGCCGTGCTCAACGCCTGCCAGCAGCTGGAAACCGAGGGTGCAGAAGTCACCTATCTGCCGGCCGGGTCCGACGGGTTGGTCTCGCCGGACGACGTCCGCTCCGCGCTACGTCCGGATACCGTGCTAGTGACCGTGATGCACGCGAACAACGAGCTGGGAACCGTGCAGCCCATCGCCGAGATCGCCCGGATCTCCCGCGAGGCCGGCGTGGTGTTCCATACCGACGGAGTGCAGAGTTTCGGCAAGGTGCCAACCCCGGTCAATGACCTGGGCGTGGACATGTTCAGCCTGAGCGCGCACAAGATCTACGGCCCAAAGGGGGCCGGAGCACTCTACATCCGACGCGGCCTCCAGTTGGAGAAGGTGCAGTACGGTGGCCACCATGAGCGCGACCGGCGGCCCGGGACGGAGAATGTTCCGGGCATTGTCGGACTCGGCGCAGCGGCGGAGCTTGCAGGTTCCGACTTGGCTTCGGAGGCGGAGCGCGTCGCCGGCTTGCGGGACCGAATGGAGCGCGGACTGCGCGAGCGAATCCCGAGCGTGCATGTCCACGCGGCGATGTCTCCGAGACTGCCCACGACGTCAAGCGTGAGATTCGATCACATCGAGTCCGAACCGCTCTTGATCGCCCTCGACTTGCACGGTTTCGCGGTGTCCAGCGGCGCGGCCTGTTCCAGCGGCGCGGTCGAGCCGTCGCATGTGCTGATGGCCATCGGGCTGACTCGGACCGAAGCGAAGTCGACGCTCAGGTTCTCCCTGGGGAAAGGGACGGATACCGATCAGGTCGACGCCGTGCTGGATACGATGCCCGGTATCGTCGAACGCCTGCGCGCGTTATCGCCAGCGTGGGCGGGAGCGGCCTGATCCGTCCGAACGGACGGGCCGTTTGCGGCTCGGCTCGGACCTGGACATCGAATCGCCGAGACCGGGTGAACACGAACGGCTCTTGCTGGGGCGGAGTGCCGGTTGCCGGGAAGCCATACCAAGCGTTCCGCGTTCCGGAAGGAAGTCTCCGGGTCCGGCCGCCGAAACCCGGGTCGATCAGGTTGCGTGTAGCCTCGAGACCTCCTCCGGACGATAGAATTTGAATTCACCAATATTCTCGGAACGTAAAGGGTTTCAACAGTGATTCCCACGATACTGAAATCAGTTCGGGGCATTGAATCTGCATTTGAGAGCATGGAGGGATACTGCGGTTACCCGTCGGGGAGCGCCGGGATGCGTGCCGGCTTCTGGCGGATTGGCGGGCACTACTTCTCCATCTGGACTACAGCGGGACTCTTGCGCCTCTTTGCGGAAGAGCCTGCGGTGGGACGCAGGCCATCACCATGTTGAATCGATTCTTCCAAGACACACACCTGAAGTTCCAGGGGATGAAACTGTTCCAGCTGGTTCGGCAGTGCCTCGCGGGGCTGCTCTGGCTCCCCCTGCTCTGTGGCCAGTCCCTGAATGTCAATGTCATCGATCCGTTTTCGGACGCCGTCGTCAATGCAACCGTAGCGATCGGAGATGAGGAGGTGCCAACCGATGACAGCGGCGTCGCAGTGTTTTCTGGCCTCGGTGACGGTCCACATTCGGTCGTCGTGATCGCACCTGACTTTGCCACCGCCATCCAGGAAGTGGCCGAATCCGAGGGATCGGTGACAATCAAGCTCCAGTTGCAGGCCGTGAGCGAGGTCATCGATGTGGAAGCCAACGTCGGCACTCGCTCCGAAGGCGTGCAGCCGCTCGAGTCCACTGTTCCGGTTGAGTTGGTGCTGGGAGAGCGGCTGCGGAGCACGGGTCAGCTGGAGACAGGGCGCGCCCTGCAGATGCAGGCGCCGTCCTTCAATTTCTCCAGTTCGTCGATCAGTGACGGAACGGACGCGCTCCGCCCCGCGACCTTGCGGGGTCTGGGCCCTGACCAGACGCTCGTCCTGGTCAACGGCAAGCGGCGGCACAACAGCGCTCTGCTCCATGTCAACACCTCGGTTGGACGAGGCACAGCCGGCACCGACATGAATGCGATTCCGATCGCGGCGATCGAGCGGATCGAGGTCCTGCGTGATGGCGCGGCGGCCCAGTACGGGTCAGATGCAATCGCCGGAGTGATCAATGTCGTGCTGAAGGACAGCCCCGGCTTCATGATGGACACTGCTTGGGGACAGACCTACGCAGGAGATGGCGACAGCTTCATGCACAGCATGCACGGAGGATGGGCGTCGGAGAGAGGACGGTTTCTGAACCTAACCTTCGAGTCCCGCGACCGTGACCGCACCAATCGGGCTGGCTGGAGCGCTAGGACCCAGTACCCGCTGGTGGACTGCCCGCTTGACGCGCCGTACGCCATCGGCGTCGGTGCCGGAAACCCGGGCGCGGGAACGCCCGGACGATGCTTCGATCCGCGCGAGTACAGCTTCAATCGAAAGAACTTCCGAGTCGGCGACGCGGACAGCGAGCAATACAGCGTCTACTACAACGCCGGGATTCCGCTCGGCCGGAGGGCCAGCTTCTATTCCTTCGGCGGCTGGACCCACCGCAACAACCAGAGCACCGGCTTCTATCGTCGCGCCAACGTCAGCAACACCGTCCTGGAATTCTATCCCGACGGATTCCTCCCGGAGATCAATACCGAGGTCTCCGACGTGTCGTTGGCCGGGGGAATCGACTTCACTTCGGTCACAGGGTGGAACTTGGATCTGAGCATGAGCCATGGGCGAAACTCGTTCGACTTCCTGATCACGAATTCCAACAATGCCACCTACGGGATCGCTAGCCCGCGCCGGGCGGACTCCGGTGGGCCGAGGTTTGAGCAGACCGCATTGAATCTCGACGTTTCCCGGGAGTTCGAGGGCGACGGTCGGACCACCAACCTCGCCTTCGGCACCGAGTTCCGTCGGGACCGATACGGAATCCGTGCCGGAGAGCCGTTCTCGTACCGGAACTGCAAGGACGACCCCAATGTCGAGGACAAGTCGGCCTGTGTCGCGGCACCGGCGGGCATCCAGGTCTTCCCGGGCTTCCAGAGGGACGTCGACGAGACCCGGACGAATGTCGGCCTCTATGGGGATGTCGAATTCGCGTTCGAGAGCGGGTTCAAGGTCGGAATGGCCGGGCGCTTCGAGCGCTACAGCGATTTCGGCGGCTCCTTCACGGGGAAGCTGTCGTTGCGCTACGACTTCAACCCAGTGTTCGCCCTTCGAGGGAGCGTCAACACGGGCTTCCGGGCGCCCTCGCTGCACCAGCTTCACTTCACGAACGTGAGCACTCAGTTCGTGACGAATGCGGCCGGCGAAACTGTCTCGCAGGAACGCGGAACCTACCCGAACAGCAGTTCGGTTGCCAAGGCCCTAGGCATCCCGGACCTCAAGCAGGAGCGGTCGGTCAACTTCAGCGGCGGAGCCGTCGCTCGCATCAGCCCGAGCACGTCGCTCACGGTCGATGCGTTCCGGGTTAGTGTGCAGGATCGCATCGTGATCAGTAGCTCCTTCACTGCCTCCAAGCTCGCAGGCATCCCGGAAGCGATTGCAGGCCTAGATGCCGTCAATGCCACGGCGGCGCAGTTCTTTACCAACGCCGCCGAGACAGTGACCTCGGGGATGGAGTTCGCCTTTAACAGCTTGCACGCATGGCGTAACGGATCCGTGCTGGACTTCGGCGTTTCCGGCATGATCGTGAACACCGAACTCGTCGGCGGGGTCAACGCCCCAACGCTTCTAGCGGGCCTCGAGGACACGATCTTCGGCGGCCAGGATCGCTCGATCCTCACGGAGTGGCAGCCGAACACCCGCGTTCAGGGCATGGCGGACTACCGCTTCGGTCGGTTTAGGGTCGGCGGCGCGGTGCGCTACTTCGGCAGCTACTGGGTGCAGGAAGGCGGAAACCTCGGCGAAAGGCCATGCGGAGCGTCGGGATTCTCCGAGAGTCCAATCGGCGGGTCGCGCCAGCAGTTCTGCGGGAAGGTCGTCACAGACGCGCACGTCGGTTTCAAGCTGTTCAAGCACACCGAGCTGACGGTCGGCGCCCAGAATCTGCTCAACACCGTTCCGGACCAGAACCACGTGGGCCAGACACGAAACGGACGGCTCGAGGATTCGAGCGGCAGGGTCATCATTGAATCACCCGGAGTCTTCCTGTTTACGCGTCGATCTGCGCCATTCGGATTCAATGGCGGTTTCTACTATGCCCGCCTTTCCTTGCGGTTCTAGCTAGTTCCCAATCGTTTGCAGGACAGTCGCGAGCTGCGGCGGTAGCCGGACTCGTTCTCGATTGTGGCTGGAACAGGTCCGGCCGGACGGGGATGGCCACAACCGTTGTCCGTCTCAGGCTTGTGACGGTTCGTGATGGATTTGCCAATTCACTCCGAACCTGTCCGTCAAGGCGCCGAAATAGGCGCCCCAGAACATGTCCTGCAAGGGCATGGTCACCGACCCACCGTCTGACAGCCTAGCGAGCATTCTGTCGGCCTCCTCCCGACTCCCCGCATGGATCGTGATCGAGAAATTTGTGCCGGAGACAATTGGGGGCCCGAAACCGGGCGCGGTGTCGCTGCCCATCAGCACGCTGGGGCCAACCGGCAACGAGACGTGCATCACGCGATCCAGATACTCCTCGCCTACGTTCATGTCGGGCGGACCGTCCCGGAACGTCTGGATTTGCAGGAAGTCGCCCCCGAAGGCGGAGCGGTAGAACTGAAACGCCTCGCGGCAGTTCCCGTCGAAATTGAGGTAGATGTCGAGCTTCATGGTTGTTCCTGTAGCCGCGAGTTCTGCCCTCGCTTCCTGACAACTCGGTTGCCGAAGATCGAGTGGAGCGGACAGGCGACTCTTCAATTATCGTTGGACGACGAGCGGGCGTACGATGGACCGGACCGTCATCTCCCACGAAGCCGGAGACGGGAACCGCCCTGGCCAATCCATGGAGCGTTCAAGCCCCGCCCGTCGCGCCGAGGAACGCCATATTTGCACACTATTTCGGAGGCCATCGCTGTCGCGCGTCGACCGCCTAGCCGCGTCGCGTAAGGACGGTGGATGTCACAGCCCACGTCAGGGCTCAAGTGGTCCCGTCGCTCTAGTTCTGGAACCGCCCCTGAACGCAGGGACGCCAACCAGTTGGCCCGACATCCCATGCCGGGATATCCTATGATGCAGGTGTGCGGATTGTCGCGAAGCGAACATTGCGCACGTATTGGGAGACCGAGCGCAGAGCAGAGCAGCCGCTCAAGTCGTGGTATGCCGTTGCGTCGAAGGCCGAATGGGCATCACCTGGATCAGTGAAGGCGGATTACGGAAATGCGAGCATTGTCGGGAAGGATCGCGTCGTTTTCAACATCGGTGGATACAGGTACCGGCTTGTCGTGCGCTTCGACTACGCTCGCGGGATTGGATTCGTCAGGTTCGTAGGAACGCATGCCCAGTATGACGCAATCGATGCATCACGGGTCTGAGGGTTCAGCATGAGGATCAAACCAATCAAGACGGAGGCGGACTATGACGCGGCATTGTCTGCGATCGATTGCCTGATGGGTTCCGCGCCAGGAACGCCCGAGGGTGATGAGCTCGAGGTGCTCGTCACGCTTGTCCAGGCATACGAAGGCGAGTGCTGGCCGATCGAGGCACCGGATCCGATATCGGCGATCGAGCATGTCATGGAAGCACGCGGCTTCCGCCAGAAGGACCTTGCCGATCTGATTGGGTCACAGCCACATGCCTCCGAGGTGCTAAACCGTCACCGTCCCCTGACCTTGTCGATGATCCGTGCCTTATCGGGCCATTGGGACCTCCCAGCCGAGGTGCTGGTCCGTGAGTACGAACTCGTAAAGGCTTGACCTGTTTAAGTCGAAATTGGGATTGAGACCAGGCGTGATCACGCGCACGGGGACGCTTCTGAAACGTAAGTTCCAGTTCCTCGCAAGTGATGCCTCGATTTCGTCATCGTTTTGAAGGCCTCGGCTGGTGGCTGGCGAGCGCTTGGAGTAAAATGCCATCCGCGTGCCGGAAAGACCAAATCAGTTGCGAAAGCGGTTTGGGCTCGCTTCACTTGCGGCTGGTGCCCAGGCCAGCGCCAGCATTCGCCCGGCAGTAGCGATCGCCGGTCTCGAGGCTTGGGCGATCCAGTTCGACCAGGAGGCTCCCGCTCGGCTGGTTGTCGCCATTCGCACAAGCCATGGTGAAACGGGCTACGGCGAGACGGCGGCTGGTCCAGATCCGGCCTCTACAGTTGCCGGAGCATTGCGTCATGGGGAGTTTCTAGCGGGCAAGGACGCCTTGGCGAGCGTGGCTGCGCGGATCCTCCTGTCCGCTGCTCCTCCTGCGATCCGTGGTGCGATCGACATCGCCCTCTTGGACCTGAGGGGCAAGATCGCCAATGCACCGGTCTATGACTTGCTCGCTGGACGCACGCGCGAAAAGGCTCGCGCGATGGCCGCCCTGCGAGGCAACAGCGAGTCGGAATTGATGGAGCAGCTAGAAGCAGCCCGGGACCTGGGATTTCGGGCGTTCTCCGTTCCAGTCTTGTTGCCCAAGGACACACCTACACGGGGCCGGGAATTCTTCGCCGAAACCGAAGGAATGCTGGGACGATTGCGCCAGGCCGGTGCCGACGACATTGTCTTGGACTGCGGAGGCAGGACGACCGCGGCTGAGGCCGCGGGGCTGGCCGCGAGACTGGAGCGCTTCCACCTGATGTGGATGGACGAGCCGACGGACCAGATCAACGACGCAGCTCTCCGGAAGATCTCCAGTGAGACGGTGACGCCTCTCGGATGGGGCCGGACTCTGGAGTCCAGCGGTCGGTTTCAGGACCTGCTGCGGATGCAGGTCATCGATGTGCTCCGTCCGGACATTGGAGTGCACGGAGTCGGGGCCACGAGGGAATTGGCGGCCCTGGCGGAGTCCTATTACACGGCGGTAGCACCGTATCATCGAGGCGGTCCGATCGGCATTGCAGCGGCGCTCCAAGTGGCTGCGTCCGTTCCCAATTTCGTCGTCCAGGAGGTGACGTTCTCAACGGACAGCCGGGAGCGAAGCATGCATGAATCGATAGCCGGCGGATCGTTACCGAGAGTCGCCGACGGTTTCTTCGAGATGCCGGCCGGCCCCGGGCTCGGCCTCGAAATCGACGAAGACGCGCTACGGGAGTACTCCGTATGAATAGAAGACAGTTCTTCGGTGGGGCGGTTATGGCAGCCGCGTCGCCTTCTGCTGTGGGTGGGGCCGACCGGAGAGCGTTCGGCCCAGGTTGTGGCTGCACTCCGACGCTTGCGGCGGCATTGGCCGCGACGCCCGGACAGATCCGGATCACTGGGGCAAAGACCTTCGGAGTCACGTGGGAGGAAGACTCCGACCGGCCCTACGTATTCGTCAAGCTCGAGACGGACCAGGGTGTCGTCGGCTGGGGAGAAGCCACCCTGGAGGGAAAAGCCGGTGCCGTCCTGCAGACCATTGACGATCTCAAGGAGTTCTACATCGGGCAGGACCCGATGCGTGTGGAGCACATCTGGCAGAGCATGTACGTGCATGCGTTTTACCGGGCGGGACCGATCCTGGGCTCGGCGATCTCCGGAATCGACCAGGCGCTGTGGGACATCCGCGGCAAGGTCCTTGGCCAGCCGGTCTACCGCCTCCTGGGAGGGCCGGTCGACCAACGTGGGGTGCGGGGCTACTATCACGCGCAAGCCCGAACTCTAGATGAATTGGCGGCGTTGCGGGAGTCCGCCGACGAACTGGGCATCACGGCGTTCAAGAGCGGAATTCCGGGCTACTACGAATGGATCGAGACCAATTCGAAGATCAACGATGCTGTCAGCCGGATTCAGATGCTCCGCGAAGGCTTGGGAGACGGCATCGACATTGGCGTGGACTTTCACGCAAAGACCAGCCCGACGGTTGCGTCGATCATTTGCAAGGAAGTCGAACCGCTGCATCTCATGTTTGTCGAGGAACCCTGTCCGCCGGAGAACTACAAGGCGATGGCGCGCATTGCGCGACGAACGACCACGCCGATTGCGACGGGGGAACGGCTAGTGGCGCACTACTCGACGCAGCAGCTGCTCGAAGACGGCACAGTCGACATCTTGCAATGCGACATCAACCATGTTGGAGGGATCACGGCCTTATGGAAGGTAGGCGCGATGGCTCAGGCGTCGGGATGCTACATGGCACCACACGCTTGCGAGGGTCCGATTGGCGGGATCGCGACGTTGCACGTGGACGCTGCGATGCCGAATTTCCTGGTCCAGGAGATTTGCTCCGGCGTGGAGCCGGGATTCAAGGAGGGCCTCTGGCAAGAGTGGCTCGGTTTCCCCGCAATGCGCATGGTTGACGGCTATTTCCCTCTTCCAGACAAGCCCGGACTGGGGTTCGAGGTCAACGAAACCGCGCTGGCAAGGCATCCCTTCCAGGGAACGATACCGATGAGCCGCGTCTGGCACGAGGACGGAAGCGTGGCCGCGTGGTGATGGGCGGAGCCCCTTGCAGAAGACCGGGCCGGGAACCGTCAGCCCTTCAAGGCTCTCGAGCCGGTTCCTAACGGCCTCGACTCCCGAGCCAGCCGGTACCGAGTTTCGGCGGTTCGCCGATGTAAGTTGCTCGGCGGTAGCGCGAGGCCCAAGCAGGATTCCACGTCCGCACCCTCTGCCGTGCGACCGATCATCGACCGTCGGAGGGTTGGTCCCGATGGCCGGGAATCGTGGGGCAAGGGTGTGTGATACGTTGTGTAAGTAGTCACACGATGGCGACAAATCTCAATATCAATCCGGAACTGCTCGAGAAGGCCCTTGAGCTCGGAGGCGAGAGGACAAAGAAGGCCACTGTAAACCGTGCGTTGCAGGAATTCATCGCTCGCCGAGGTCAGAAACGGCTGCTCAATCTCTTCGGAAAGCTCGAGTGGGACGACGGCTACAACTACAAGCGCGAGCGGACGCGCGAGTGAGCCTGTTCGTCGACACCAGCGTCTGGTCGTTGGCGTTCAGACGGGATTCGCCTCCGGAGGTTCCGGAAGTGGGGCGCCTGAGGGATGCGCTTGCGGGAGGAGAGCCCGTCTGCACGACCGGCTTGGTGCTGCAAGAGTTGCTGCAGGGATGCCGTGGCCCTCGTGACGGGCAGAGCATCGTCGATCTGTTCGCAGACATTGCCATGATCATGCCGACCAGGGCCGATCACATCGATGCGGCCAGGCTGCGCAACACATGTCGCTGTCGAGGCATTCAAGTCGGAACGATCGATGCCCTCTTGGCACAGATGTGCATTAGACACAGCCTGGTCATGCTCACGACCGATCGGGATTTTGCCTACATCGCGGGCCCCACGTCGCTTCGGCTCTGGCGCGCGATCTAGACTTGGGAATTCGGTTGCGACAAAGCGCATGGCATCCGACAAGCCCGGCGCCCGCCACCGAACGTGCACCGGTTCCGGATCTCAGAAATGAAATCGGACCCCTAACTGCACCTGAAATGGCCCAGTGCCAAACACCTGCGCGTTGTTTCGGTCATAACTGCCGTCACCCGCTCTGAGCCGGCGGAACGACGGATTGGGCCCGGCAGGGGCGCCGGTTGAGAGATCCAGCCCTGGACCGTAGATCCTGTTGAAGGTGCCGTACTCGACATTGTCGAAGTTCAAGGCGTTAAACAGCTCGACGGACACCTCGATTCTCGATGTGTCCGACACGGGGAACTGCCGCAGCAGGCGCATGTCGACATTTCGCATGCCGCGATTGCGGAAGCTGTTGCGCCCGAAGTAGCGACCAGGACTCTCAAGCGCCCGGTCGGAAGCGAATTGGTCGCCGTTCAGGTCGAGACCTGCAGAAGGGCTGATGGGTGGGCCGCTGGCGGAGCGCAGGATCGCCGACCAGGTGAACCCTGCGGGCAGCTGGAGGACGGCATGAGCGGTCAGCTGGTGCCGCAAGTCCAGGTCTGAAGGACCGTACGCATCTTCGGGACGCGCGTGGTCAGTGTAGAGGGGGCCCCAAAAAAACCCCTCGTTGATATCGCTGGAATAGGCCCGCGCGTAGGTGTAGTGTGCGACAAGCTGGACCCGATCCCCCCGATACTTCCAGTTCGCGGTGACGCCGTGGTAGTCGGCACGTCCGATCGACTCGGTGACGAATACGGGGCCGAGGCGCGGAGCCGGTCGGTTTCCGACATCGTAGAACGGGATCTGCGCGGGGTCGTCGGGGCGGGACACTGACATGGGCAGGTTGAAGTCTCGCTGGCCGTGGAGCAGGGAAGTGTGGTGGCGCATCCACTGCAGGCCCGCGATCATCTTCCCGGTCAGGCCGTACTCCATCGCCAGGTTGTATTTCACGGAGCGAGGGTTCCGGAAATCGTGATGAAGGGCGGTCGGTGCCGCTCCGAGATACGGGTCGCCATCGAGCACTGCCGCCACGTCATCCCTGGAGAATACGGGTAGACCGGACAGTGGAAACTGGTTGAGGTCGATGCCTGCCGCAAGGAACTGTTGGTAAACCGTGTCTCCGGTCGTCGGCAGCGTCACGGAAACATTGAACGGGGGATCGCGGAATGCCTTTGTTGCGGCGTTCAAGAACACTGGCGGCGTCAGCGCGTAGAAGACTCCGGCGCTTCCCCTCAATACGAACCGTCCGGAAAGGCTCGGCGGGCTGTACGCGAATCCCACTCGCGGCATCCACTGGCGGGTGGAATCGGGAATGAAGGTCGGGTCGACGGGGCCGAATGGAAAGTCGGCGGCTCGTACCCGATCGATCAGGACGTCATTGCCAAGCTGCGGGGCTTGGTTGTACTGGGCTTCCCAGCGGAATCCGAGATCGAGGGTCAACCCCGGAGCCACCCTCCACGAATCCTGGGCATAGAGGGCGCCGTGGCCGAGTGCTTGGACGCCAACGGTGTTGCCCATCTGTCGAAAGTACAGGCCCGGAGCGTCGAACCGATTGGCGACCCGCCCTCCCGGCGTCAGGATGTCGAGGATCTCGTTCGGGTCCGATGTGAACAGCAGGAAGGAACCGTACTGGTTGTAGCCGAACACGTCGTCGATCCACACCCGGTCAAACTCGCCACCAACCTTGAAGTCGTGGGGACCGGCATGCAGGATCAGGCTGTTGTTGACCAGAGGACGCACGTCCGTCTCGATGGTCGGGAGAAAGGACCGGGTGCCAAATGCCCCAAGGGCTGTCGACACGCTGGGCTCCTCTGAGTTGGCTGAGCGTGGCCGTTGTTCCCTCGTCACGGTGAAACGGAACTGGTTCACGAGATTCGGAGTCAGCACACTCGTCAGCTGGCTGGTCAGAAAGTGTATTGAGTCCTCCTCGGTGCCGTTGTTGCTGAGAGCCTGCACGGTCCGGGGGTGCTTTGGGTCTCCGATGCTGATGGCATTCACCCCTTCGCCATAGCTGTAGTTGTAACGGACCATGAACTGGCTCCCGTTCCTGAACTGGTAGTCCACGCGAGGTGTCAGCGCCACCGCGTCGTTCGTTGCCTGGAAAGATTCCTCGAGGTTCTGGAAGTAGTCGAATGCCTCCGGACCGCGACTTCTGTCTGCAGCGTCCAGCAAAGGGAATTCCACGTAACGCGGACTCTCGCTCTTCTGTCGCTCGATGGCAAAGAACCAGAACGCAATATCTGGCTTGAGCGCACCGCCCGCAGACCCTCCAAACTGGCGTAGGTCCTCGAGCACCCTGGCACCGAAGGGATCCGTCCATCCGAGTTTTGGGTGACGGATTTGGAAGAACGCGTCACCGTGGAGTTCATTGCTGCCTGACTTGGTGGAGACATTCACTACCCCGGAAGTCGTCCGGCCGTACTCCGCCGTGAAGCCGGAGGTGACAGCCTGGAACTCTTGGATCGCGCTTTGGGGCAGGGTCATCGCCGCTCCGGCTCGTTCGCCCCCTTGTATCCCTCCGAAAAAGGCTTGGTTGTAATCGGTCCCGTCAACCGAGACGTTCGTGTAGATCCCTCTCTGTGCTCCGAACGAGAGGTGCCCTGCGGCGCGCGAGACCTGAACCCCGGGCGTCAGTAGAGCGAAGTCGTGGAAGCGCCGACCGTTGATGGGAAGGTCGTTGAAGACCTGGCTGCCGACCACGTTGCTCGATGCAGGAAGCATCGCGTCGATCATGGCCGCGGTGACCTCGATTTCGGTGAACTTGCGCTCGAGATCCAATTGCAGGTCGACCCGGACTGCACCGCCGACGCGGACAACGATATCCTCCACAGTTGCAGGGGCGAAGTCCGGGCTGGCTGCGGTGACCGAATACTCGCCCGGGCGTAGCGATCCCACGCGAAACCGGCCGGATGCGTCGCATCGTGCAGTTCGCTCGACCCCGCTCCCAATCCCGATTACGAGGACTTCCGTATCGGGTATGACACGATCGTCCGGACCGGTCACCTCCCCGACGATGCGGCCTAGGTTGGCGTCGAATTGGGCATGAAGGTTCTTCAAGAAAACATGAGGAAGAAGGACCGATATCAGTAGCGACAATGTTGCAGCGAATGTAAGGCGATCCATAGGTGGTTCTCCTTGAGTTGTTCGAAGCGACACATGACCAATGCAGAATGACTTTCAAGGGTGTAGAGACGAGGTGCCGCAGGAAGTCCGGATCGTCCGGGGAATCTGTGGGTAGGATAGCGGCTTCCTGTGGGGACTACGGATAAGGCGCATCTCGTTCCAGACTCTAGGACGAGAGTGGTGCCTATGGCGAGGCGCCGTCGATCATGGAACGCGGTGCAATCCTTGTCTCGGCATCTCGTGGCGTCGGAGCAAGCCCTCGTTCAGCCCCGTCCCACTCAAACCGGCACCTCTTTGTGGAGAGTTTGCCAGCGTACGGACGCTTTCGAGTAACCAGCCTACAACATAGGTCCGAAAAACCTTCCCGGCACACACTATCTCGGCCCATGGACGCCATCATCGCCCCCCTTCCCTCAAAAAAAGTTGCTCACTCGGCCGAAACCTGTGTTAATTTTACTGTTGCCGATGTTCTCGCGAGTCCAAGCGGTGTGTTCGGACTCGTTGTGGCGGGGGGGACCCGAGTATCGGATTCCGTTCGCGACTCACATTGGTGGCGCAAGCACGTCATGCGAAGTAAGGTCTGCGAATGCTCCTCGCCAGCGACACTGCGGGGTAGATCATTCGTTGTCTTGTTCCCGGCCGACCTCTCCAAGGTTGGCGTTCGTAGGTTTTCAAGGCCTGCGATGTTTTCTGGCACTGACTTTTGATAGGAGAATCTAATGCAAGTACCAAGGCTCATTCTGATTGCAGTCGCACTCGTCTTACTGCCCTCGGGGATCACAAGCGCCCAGCAGGCAGCAACCGTGAGCGGGGAGGTGACCGATGATTCCGGCCTCGTCATTCCCGGCGCGGCGATTACCGCGACCAATGTCGCCACCGGAGCCGAGGTGACCGGCACGACCGACGCAACCGGCACCTACCAATTGACCCTGGAGCCCGGGACCTACACGATTGCGGCCGAGACTCCTGGATTCGAGCTTGGCATCGCCGATGGAGTTGAACTGGCTTCGGGACAGTCGCTCGAGAGATCGTTCCAACTCCAACTGGCCGCCGTCACCGAGACGGTCGTCGTGGTCGGTAGCCGCGCCGCGCCTCGGTCGGTCACCGAGTCGACCGTCCCCGTGGACGTCATCAGCACTGCGGACCTGGTCAGACAGGGCAGTAGGGACTTGGTCAGCCAGCTAAGGACCGTCGTCCCCTCCTTCAACATCAACACGCAGCCGATCAGCGATGCTGCGACCGTCGTTCGTCCGGCCAACCTGCGCAACTTGGCTCCCGACCACACGCTGGTCCTTGTCAACGGAAAGCGCCGCCACCGGGCCGCAGTCATTACCTGGCTGGGCAATGGCATAGCGGATGGATCGCAAGGGCCCGATATCTCTGTCATTCCGTCGATCGCAATCCGTCAGGTCGAGGTTCTGAGGGACGGCGCGGCCGCACAGTATGGTTCCGACGCCATTGCGGGAGTCATGAACTTCCAGTTGAAGGACAATCCCTCGGGGGGCAGCATCGAGATCCAGACGGGAGCATTCCGCGACGCCAACAATGGCGACACGTCAACATGCGGAGGAGGCATCATTGGCGACATCAAGCACTCCTGCAACGGAATCGGCGGGCACGGACGGACCTTCTCTTTCGCCGGCAATGTCGGACTGCCGCTTGGGTCAGACGGATTCGCCAACATCAGCGTAGAGTACGGCACCGCCGAACCGACCAATCGCACCATCCAGCGCGGAGACGCGGCTGCGATCATCGCCGCGGGCAATCGCAACATTCGCAATCCCGCCCAGGTCTGGGGTTCCCCTAGGGTCAACCACGACATGAAGCTGTTCGGGAACTTCGGCCATCTCTTCAGCGACAGTTTGCAGCTTTACGGACACACCAACTACCTGTCTCGCAAGGTGACCGGCGGCTTCTACTTCCGGAACCCGCACACCCGCGGTGGCGTCTTCCGTGGCCCCAGGGTAGATGGAATGCCCACTCTGCTTGTCGGAGACCGGGTTTGGGCCGAAACCGCACCTGAGGGCCGCAATCCGCCTCCCGGCCGGGAGCCGGGAGCGGGCGGCTGCCCTATCATTCCCATCGTCAATGACGTTCCTGACGCGGACGCGCTCGCCGCGGTCGAGGCCGACCCGAACTGCTTCACACTCTACAGTCGGTTTCCCGGAGGGTTCACGCCACAGTTCGGCGGAAACCTAATCGATTACTCGGTCGTTGGCGGCTTGCGCGGATTCGCCGCGAACGGGTTTACCTGGGACGTAAGCGTGAGCAGGGGCACCAGCGAAATCGACCAGTTCATCTTCGACACGGTCAACGCTTCGCTCGGGTTTGACACGCCGACATCGTTCAAGCCAGGAATCTACCGTCAGGACGAGACCAACCTCAACTTTGACGTCTCCTACCCAGTCAGCGATCTCATCCATGTTGCCGCCGGCACGGAGTGGAGAAGGGAAGAGTTCACGATCGGAGCGGGCGACGACGCGTCGTGGCAGATCGGGCCTTACGCCGTCCAGGGATTCAGTTCCGGTTCGAACGGCTTCAACGGATACCGGGCCGACACGACGGCCGGAAGTTGGGCCCGCAGCAACGTGGCCGTCTACGGCGACGTCGAGTTCTCCGACCCCGGGCGCTGGACGCTCGGCACGGCCCTGCGCTTGGAGAGATTCGACGATTTCGGCTCGACGCTCAACGGGAAGGTCTCCGGCCGGGTCAAGGTGTCCGATGCGGTGGCAGTGCGCGGGGCGGTCAGCACAGGCTTTCGCGCGCCGACACCAGGCCAGCAGAACGCGTTTAACGTAACGACGGCCTTCATCGGGGGCCAGTTGACCAACAACGGCGTCGTTCCCGCGACCTCCGCGGTGGCGGTTGCGCGGGGTGGCGGACAGCTGCAGCCGGAGAAGTCGATGAACATGAGCGGCGGCCTCGTCGTCGAAGAGGGTCCATTCACATTTACCGCGGACTTCTTCCGTGTTGATATTGACGACCGCGTCGCGCTTTCGCAGGAAGTCGCTTTGACCGAGGCCGAGATCGAGACGTTGCTGGCCGAAGGCATACCTGAGGCGCGGAATTTCCCCGTGTTCCGTTTCTTCCTCAACGACTTCTCCACGTTGACGCAAGGTGTGGACCTGATCTCGACAGTGGCGGTTGGTCGAAACACCTCGCTCAGCGCCGTGTTCAACTACACGGACACAGAGGTCAGGAACATCGAGACATCCGTGATTGACGCGTTCCGGATCGCGACGCTCGAACGGGGGCTGCCAAGCACGCGTTGGAGCTTCAACGTCCACCACGATGCCCGTCGATTCTCTCTGATGGCGCGAGTAAATTACTTCGGTAAGTTCTGGGATAGCGAGGATGCTCGCAATGCGACGCCCGCATTCTATTCCGCGGCGCAATCCTACCCGTACTACGGGGGCAAGGCACTGCTGGATGTTGAGCTCGGCATTCCGCTCGGGGAGAACGTAAGGGTGTCCGTCGGCGGAGAGAACATCCTAAACACCTACCCCGACGTGAACGAGTACGCTGTCCACTCTGTCGGCAACCTGTATGGCCAGTTCTCGCCGTTCGGTTTCAATGGGACGAACTTCTACGTGCGGCTCACCTACGGCTGGGGCGAGAGTCGTCCGGGGCGGATGTCGGCCGCGAAGCACCGGTCGCCCCAGTCTGACCCACAATTGGCGCGTCAGGAAGTGGTCGACGAGGTCGCGGAGCTCGAGACGCTGCACGATGAGTTGATTGGCCACTTGAAGGCGGCCCAAGACGCTGTGACTGATGAGTGGCTGAAGCGCTGGGCCGGGGAGAAAGTCGCAAAGGCGCAAATGGTCAAGGAGCGCGATCTGGAGATGCTGCGGTCAGGCCTTGCACGACGGGCCTTCGGTCAGGACGTCGAGCCGCTAAAGCGGAACGCCGAGTTGAAGCAGTACCAGGTGAGGAATCAAATTGCCGCGGCGACCGACACGACCCTCGCGGCTGCCGACCATGCTCCAACGTCCGACACGACTCTAGCCTCAGGACGCAGCCTTCCTCGACGGGCTTCCTTTCCAGTCCGCGGGGGTAGCCTCTCGCAGTGGAGCCGCGGTTTCGGTTTCCGCTCTCCATGGGGACTGCCATTCTAGGGTCGGCAACCGACCACTCGACCTGCCCGGCAACGGCTTTGCCGCCGGGCAGGTCTCGTGAATCGGAATCACAGACTGACCAACGCTCGAGTCCGGATCGATCAGGCTGATTCCAGGCGGGAAGCGGATCGCCTGCGGTCCGGCGTGCTCCACTCCCGAGCCGTAGTCGCCGTTCCTTTGTGCCGAATGTGGATCGTGTGCCCGGAGCCGGCGACGCAAGGATTGGTTGCACGGAGCGCTCGGTACGGGGAGCTGACACGCGTGCGTCGTACTACAAGAGGGATTCGCGACGAGTTCGCAGGGGCTGCGGGGGGCAAGTACAAATAGTTCTGCAAAAAGCCGGCGGGGATGGCGAGTGGCCATTGCCCGCCGGTGTTCCTTGGTGTAACAGGCCAGAAAAGAGAGCAGACAATGGCCAGCAAGAAGCGTACGACAGGGAGGGCCTAGCTGCAACAGGTCTTTGAGCAGGATGCGGACCTGGCTTGGGACGCCATCCGCCGCACCGTCCAGGAGGTCTTTGAGGAGGAGATGACCGAGCTGCTGGGGGCGGCCAAGAGTGAACGCACCGGCCGCCGCGGCGGGTACCATTCCGGCTACTCCGAGCGGGCCCTGATGACGCGCGTGGGGCGCATCGAGCTGCGCGTCCCGCAGGACCGCGAGGGGCGCTTCTCGACCGCCGTGTTCGAGCGCTACCAGTGGACCGAGAAGGCCTTGGTGGCGGCCATGGCGGAGATGTGCTTCCAGGGGGTCTCGACGCGCAGGGTGAAGGCGGTCACGGAGGAGCTGTGCGGCTACAGCGTGTCGGCGGCGACGATCTCTACCGTGGTGGCGAAGCTGGACACGGCGCTGCAGGCGTTTGCTCAGCGGGACCTGTAGGAGCCCTTCCCCTACGTCATCCTGGACGCGCGCTACGAGCGGGTGCGGCAGGCCGACGGGGTGCCGCACCCGCAGGCGGTGCTGCTGGCGCTGGGGGTGGACGAGGACGGTCGGCGGCAGGTGCTGGGGGTGGAACTGGCGCAGCGGGAGAGCCGCTCGAGCTGGAAGGAGTTCCTGCTGAAGCTGAAGCAGCGTTGGCCGGCCGAGGTGGAGTACGTGGTCAGCGACGACCACGCGGGGCTGAGGCGGGACCTGGCGGCCTGGCTGCAGCGCTGGCAGGATCGCTACCCGGAGCTGACCGAGTGGGTGGAGGAGCACATCGAGGAGACGTTCCCGTTCGACCGCTTGCCGCGGCAGCACCACAAGCACATGAAGTCGACGAACATGCTGGAGCGCTTCAACGGTGAGCTGCGCCGACGGACGCAAGTTATCCGGATCTTCCCCAACCCGGCGAGCTGCCTGCGGCTGATCCGGGCGCTGGCGGTGGAGACGCACGAGCGGTGGCTGGAGGAGAACCGCTACCTGAAAATGGAGTATGCGCGAGAGCAGCACAAGGAACTGCTCCGACAAGCCACCTGAACTCGGAGGGACCGATCCCGCCGAGAACTTTTAGAGAAGATACTTGACGCAACCGCTGCGGGACTCTCAGGGCAGTCTTGGTGGCTATCACACGAGAAGGCTTCACTCATCCGCCTGATCCTATGCGCCCGCAGGGCCTACCTCGGTTGTTTCGCCAATTCCTTGCTCTGTGCGGAGCCTGTGGCATGTGAGCCGACGTGCTGAAGAGAATTTCGAATGCCGAGTTCAATGGGCCGAATCCGACTGAGGCGGTTCGGATCGGCAGCCTTGGACTCGCCCTTCGTCTCGATCCGGACAGGATGCCTTGAGAGCCTCCACCTGATTCAGTTGGAAATCCCAGGCTGGGAGACCGGACGGATTGCCGCTGCCGGCCATTCTCATGGCCGACGGGGACCGACGGATCCGCAAGGCGCTGCAGCGGATCCTCCGAGCGGCGGACCGGCGCGCAGCGGACGGTCCTCAGCCTCCGGCCGGATTCGGCTAGAACTCGTAACGGAGACCGAATTGCAAGACCCGTGGGTGAACCAGCACGTCGGAGTAGTTGCCGAAGCTTCCCGGGAACGTGAACGAGAGAGTCTCCCACGCATTCGCGTTGAACCGAACACTGTTCGTCAGGTTGAAGGCCTCTGCTCGGAACTGGAGGCTGTGCCCCTCGGACGGCATCTGGAATCGCTTGCCCACTGCCATGTCGATCGAGAAGATACCGTGACCTCGCAGGTTGTTCCGCGGTCCGATCCCTCCGACAACGACCTGCCGGAACGAGTCCCTGGCGGTGCGAGGGTTGCTGAACACGTTCGGACCAGTGCCGCCTCCAATCAGGCTGGCGTCTTTTGAGTTCGTCTGCCGCGGGATCGGTGCGATGGGCTCGGCGAAGTGTTGGTAGCAGTAGCATGTCGGCCAGGCGAGGCCGTTGAGCACGCTGAGCGGCATTCCGGACGTGTAGCGCCAAAGTCCGCTCAGCTGCCAGCCCCCGAGAATCGCATTCCCGGCAGGGCCCATGTCGGAAAGGAACGGCTTGCCCTTGCCGAATGGCAGCTCGGCTACCCAGTTCGCGTTCACTTGGTGGCGCATGTCGAAGTCGGACCACGACCGCTGTGCCTCCCGGTCCCAGGAGTTGATCACGCTGAAGGCAGACCAGTAGGTGTCGCTCGGAATCTGCCCGAATCTCTCGCCCTGGCTCCGTCTCGCAGCGACCGACACCAGATCCCTGGACTCCGAATTCGTATAGTTGAGATCGAATTGGAAGCCTTTAGAGAAGCTCTTCCGCAACGAGACCTGTAGCGAGTGGAACGTCGAGGTTCCGAACGAACGCAAGGCGTCGAATCCCCAGAATTGCGGATTCATAAATGCCCCTTGCCCGAAATCGCTGCAGAAGGGACTGCACGCGTAGTCGATGTAATACATCGCAGTTCCCGTATCCGGACTGTTCGCACGGATGACGTCGTACACGTTCTGAGTCGCCGTCCGCGTCGCGGTTGCGGCACCCGAGTAGAGGTTCTCGAAGAAACCGACTGGCTGCACGGCGTAAGTAGGCCAGCCGCCCCGGACCATCAGCTCGAGCTCCTGAAGCGCGTCGAGAAGATACTGACCGGAAGCCGGGTCCTTGAAGTTGACATACTGCGCAACTGCCGTGTCATTGACCAGCAGCCGGCGGCCAAGCCTCCCGACGTACCCGACATCCAGAACGAACCCTCCGCCCAGCTCGCGGGACACCGAGAAGGTCGGATTGATGCTGTAGGGCGGTAGCACGCTCGAGTCGACGCTTTGGCTCCATGCCAGGCCGAGGGGATTCGGCGTGCCGGGCCCGCCTGGAGGCGGCGGAAGCAATCCTGCAGCCGGCACGCTCCCCGGCCCTTCAAATCGCGGCGAGTTCATGATCGTGAACGACTGGTTGGTAACCCTGCTGCTGAGTCCGAACGCATTCCGGTCGAGCATTTGGATCATTCCCATGCCGAAGATGTTGTAGAAGAGTCCGCCGCCAGCTCGGATGGACGTCTTGCCCGGGCCGCCGAAGAGCTTGCGCAGGAATCCGGTCCGGGCCTGCGGCGAGTACGCGATTGCCAGCCTGGGCGAAAAATTCTTCCAGTGAGTCGCCCAGAGCGGACCTCCGCCGGGTCCATCGGCGCGCACGAAACCGAGCGGCCCTGCTTCGCGCGTGGGCCTTCCGCTCGCTGCGAGATCCAGCCGACGGGCGATGAACTCGTCGATCGACGGAGTGATGCTGACCTGAAGCCCGTTGACCTCTCTCACGGGGGGCATGAGCGACCATCGGAGGCCTGCGGTGATCGTCAGCCCAGGCTTTGCACGCCATGTATCTTGGAAATAGATCTCGAGTTCTTCCATTCCGAACGTCCGTGCGACCGGCTCTCCAAGCCCGAGCGGATTGCCGTCCAGATCGTAGTTGTAGTTGGCGTCGTAGAAGTTGATGAGGCCGAGCACCGTAGCCATCGTTTCCCGGTAAACGCCGGGGTTTTCGGGAGCGACCGCCAGCGGCGTATCGAAGGTCGAAGGGCCGTCGGTCAGTGCCCAGGCAGCCTGCTTGGCGAAGTGATAGCTGCCGGCGTAGTTCAAGCGCCGGTTCCGGATCGACCGGAAGATCCCGCCAAGCTGCAACGAGTGCGCCCCGAGCGTCACCGAGACGTCCTCCGAAATGGTTTGGGTCGGCAAATAGGTGTTGAGCGGCGTGGTCGTGCCGGTGATGTTGTCGATCAAGCTGTCGCCCAGAGTCACCCGAGAGTCCGTCTGCGCTCCCGAGAGATCCACATTCTGGGCGGTGAATCCGTATCGAAAGTTGCTGACGACACGGCTTCCGAGCAGCCCCGTGTACCCGAAAGCCAGCCCCCAACTGTTGTCGTTGGTTTCTCTATTTGGAATCTCGCCGGGAAATTGCGGCAGACCGCCGATATGGTCGTTCTGGTAGTTGGCTCGCACGAACATACGGTGGGCTCCGTTCCTGTCAGCGTTCCAGTCGGCCTTTGAAATGAAAGTGTTCCAAGTGAGCGGAGTCGCCGCGGTGAACCGGTAGCCGGAGGTGTTGAGCCCGTCGCCGACCGACGTGTCATTCGGCTCGGGAAACGACCGGAAGTAGTCGAGGGCCGCCGGGCTAGGCCCGATCTTTTGGGGGTCGATCTGCGATCGAATGAAAGCCGGATCAAGGTCTTGGATCGAGCCATCGGTCCCGCGGTACCGGACGAATCCTTGACGCAATGACTCGGCGGGAACGTTGCGGACCACCGATCCCTCGCTCGCGTCGCGGCGTCCCTCGTAGTTCACGAAATAGAATGCTCTGTTCTGCTTCACGGGCCCTCCCGCGGACGCTCCGAAGACGTTGCGGATCAGCTTGGCGCGGTCCACTCCAGACCTGTTGCTGAAGAAGTCGTTGGCCGCCGTGACGGTGTTCCGATGGAACTCGTACAGCGAGCCGTGGAGTTCGTTCGTACCGCTCTTGGTCACGAGAGACACTTGGGCTCCCGCAGACCGCCCTTGGTCGGCGTTGGCAGTGGTCGTCACGACCCGAAATTCCTGAATCGAATCCAGCGTGTTGCGCAGCACGCTCGTGAACGGCATCCGTCCGTTCTGGTCGTTCACGTCGACACCGTCGAGAGTCACGTTCGACTGGTCGCTCTGCGCACCGTTCACCGTGCCGTTCCGGATATCGCCCGCCTTCTGGGCATCCAGAGGGTCGGCGCTGAGAAACGTGACGCCGGCTTGCAGAGAAAGCAGGCCGGCCGGATTCCGGGCGTTGAGCGGAAGCTGCCTAATCGGCTTCGTGCCGAATGCATTTCCAACCGTCGCATCGGTCGTATTGACTTGGGCCCCTGACGCGGACACTTCGACCGTCTCGGCCACGGCCGCTACCTGGCCGAGCACGACGTCCATCGTGACGCTCGTATTGACCAAGAGCAACACATCCGTGGTGATAACCGATTCGAAACCGGCCATCGTCGCGACGACCGTGTAGGTGCCGGGCGGAAGCTGGGCGAATGAGTAACGGCCGCCGCCGTCGGAAACAGCTGACCGCTGAAGGCCATTCTCATCGTTCATCACATCGATTTCTGCGCCCGGAACAACCGCTCCTGTGGCGTCGCTGATCACGCCGCTCAAGCCGGCGGCTTGGCCATGCAAGGACGGTGCCGCAATGGCCAAGCAAACGGCGGCTCCTGCCGCTATTCTCACTAGATTTCGAACTCTCATGTCTCCCCCTATACAGCCAGATTTCATATGGAGTCAGTCGATTACCCACTATATTCCACTTTGTGCCGCAACCTGCCGATATCTTTCCAGAGTTTTCCGATTTGTCACGTCGGTCCGCTATCGCAGCAGTCCCGAATTCTCCTTGCATGGCTCCGCCTGCAGCGATCCGAACGACTTTCCTGCTTTTTGGAAAACGGATTGCGATTCCGGAAGCGTTCCTCGGTAACCGTGCCTGCCCCTGGAACCGCCATTTCGTCATCTGGCCTCCGGAATGCCGGTGCATATGACCCTCGGCCCCCGGAAGCCGATGGAGACAACAATGACTCGGATGCGGTTCTCGATCTTGGTTCTCGCTGCGGGATTGATCCCGGCCATGATGGTCGGAGCGGTGCCGCCGACCAAGAAGCTAAAGGCCCTGGCTTTCGGAAAGGAGCCCGGCCAGGCCAGAGCATTGTTCGAGGCGAGCCGGCCCGGCGACGGGCCGCTTTCCGCCGACTGGCTGGAGGCCATGTCGTGGGTTGGCAGAGCCGGCGCAATCGGCGGGGACTGGGATTTGGCCGCGGAATACTCCGAGCGGGCGCTTCAGCTGAGTGAGCGGCTGCTAGAGACTCAGCCGCTCGACGAGGATCCGAATGCTGCGTTGCCAATCGCTCTCGGAGCGGCTATCGAGACGTTGGGGAAGTTCTATGCAGCGATGGACGACCGCGGCCAGGCGATCACGTTCTTGCGCGGGAAGCTAGACGCATACGCCGGCACGTCCATTGAAACCAGGCTGAAGAAGAATCTGCTGCTTCTGGATCTGGAAGGCAAACCGATGCCCGCATTGGATACCGACCACTGGCTGAACGGACGTCGCTTCAATACCGCGAATCTCCGCGGCAAGGTCACACTGTTCTTCTTTTGGGCGCACTGGTGCTCGGACTGCCGGGCCCAGAAGCCGGTCCTCGGTGACCTCGAGCAGACGTTCGGGCCAAGGGGCTTCCAGGTCGTCGCCCCGACGAGGCTGTACGGCTACGTCGACCGGGGTCGGAATGCCGGTCCGGAGGTCGAGCGAACCTACATCACAACTGCCCATGTCCAGAAGGACGGACTCCTTCGGCAGGTGCCCGTCCCGCTTAGTGCCGAGAACTTCGTCGCGTTCGGCGTTAGCACCACGCCAACTCTCGTATTGGTGGATCGAGGCGGCGTCGTCCGGCTTTACCATCCGGGAGAGATGCAGCGGGACGAGCTCGCGCGGAGGATCGAAGCCCTTCTCTGAGGCTGTTACAGCCAGAGCAGAACGGTGGCCGGGCGAATGCGGCCTTTGGCCCGTGGCGTTGCAGCCGACCCAATGGACAGGACAGCGGGGTGCATTCTTCTGGCGCACATGTTGCCCCGAGCGGCATTGAAACGTTCGCGATGCCCTTGTGGTCCGGCTATGGCTGGACCGTATGCAAGAGCGGCTCGCCCTTCAGGCCCAGCTTCAAGTTCTCGACTGAAATCCTCGCCATTTCGCGGCGCGTCTCGATCGTTGCGCTCCCAAGGTGCGGCAGAATCGTGACGTTGTCCAGCCGTAACAGTGGGTGGTCTCGCGGCAGCGGTTCCGGATCAGTGACATCGAGTCCTGCGCTCTCGATCTGGCCGCTTTGGAGCGCTTCGAAGAGCGCGTCCGTGTCGACCACGGGGCCGCGGGCTATGTTGATCAGCGTCGCAGTTGGCTTCATCTTGCGCAAGGCTTCGGCGTCGATCAGGTGTTTGGTTTCGGTTGTCAATGGGCAGGTGAGCACCACATAGTCGGAGCGTTCCAGCAGCTCGTCAAGCGAAACGTATTCCACTCCGAGTTCGGCCTCGTCCTCAGGACGCCGGCGCCGGTTCCGGTAGAGGACGCGCATGTCGAAGCCACGAGCGCGCCGGGCGACCTGCCGGCCAATGTTCCCCAGGCCTACGATCCCGAGCGTGCTCGAATGCACCTCCCGGCCCAGCATGTAACCTGGGTCGTACCGCAGGAATTCGCTCGAACGGGCATAGCGGTCGCCTTTGGCGACGCGTCTGGCGGCTGCCAGCAGTAACGCAAAGCCCGAGTCGGCTGTCGCGCCGTCGAGAATGTTCGGAGTGTTACCAACGGGTATGCCCCGCGCAGCGGCGTCGGGCAGGTTGATGTGGTCGACCCCGACGCCGTAGTTGCTGATTACGCGCACTCCTGGGAGCCGGTCAAGCATCGGACCGTCAAGATGCGGGTGACCGTAGGTATAAATCCCTTCAACGGTTTCGGTAGTGCCCTCCAAGGCCATTCTCCAAGGAAGGAACTGAATCGAAGAGCCGGCGAACCCGACCACTGTAGAGTCCAGCGGCCCATCGGCGACCACCTTGTAGCCCTGCTCGTGATTGCGCATTGCAGACCGGTTGCGGTCACGCCCGCTTCCAGTGGACGATTCCGTCGATTTCAATTTCCTCGACTCCCTGACCGAGGGCCATGTGCTTGAGGTGCGAGAGTGATTCGGACATCGCAGCGCGGCGGTCGAACAGACTCCGGTCCTCGCCCCATACGGTGCCTGCGATCCGGTAGGCATCGACGGGATCCTTGCCCATCGCGTCCAAGATCGTGTCGCAGCGCCTGACGTGATGCCTGCGCGTGCTGTCGATCCATTCCCGATGCCCCTCGAACGGTCTCCCATGCGAAGGGACAACCTTGTCGACCTCCAGCTTCTCCAGTTTGTCAAGCGATCGCATGTAGTCGCCCAGTGGGTCGCCTTGGTAGAACCATTGCACTCCGATGTTCGGTGTTACCCGTGGCAGGATCGCGTCCGTCGAGAACAACACTCTCTGTTCCGGACAGTAGAAGCAAAGCAGTGCAGGGGAGTGGCCTGGGGCCGAAATGGCCTTGATCGTGCCTCCATCAAACGAGATTCGCTCGCCCTCGTCGACAGTCCCGTCGACCACAAGTCGCTCGAACGCGCCCTTGCCGGCCGCAGCTTGCCGGCGCATGGCCTCAACATGCTCGTCGGGGACGCCGTTCTGCCGGAGGAACAATGCGGTCTCGCCGAAGTACTCTCGGTTCCGTCCCAACGGTTTGACAAGCTCGGCCTCGAGGGCGGTCATGCGTGCGGGTGCGCCTGACCGCCTACGAATCTCAGCCGCCGCGCCGACGTGATCCGGATGCAGGTGGCTGACCAGAATCTCGATTACGGAGTTCCAGCCCGCCCCAAGGCTCACCAAGGCCGCCTCTAGAGCAAGCATTGAATCTTCCGACCGAATGCCAGTGTCCAGCAGGATGAAGCTCCCCTGCCTTCGAAACAGGAAAACATTGACGCTGGTGAGTTCCCAAGGAAGGGGAAGGCGGATCTGCCATGCGCTATCGGCGACCGGCCACACCTTCGGCGCTGGCAATCTAGAGGACAAGTCTCAGGGAACCCTCGGCCGCCGGGCGATCCTCCGATTCTAGCAGCGCCACCAGATTTCCTTCCTGTTACGCTGGTTGCTAGTTCCGTATTAAATGCAGTTTCAGCCCAAGCTGCTGGCGGGCATCCTCCTATTGATTGCCGGGGCGGCCCAGGCAGCTACACAGCCGCAGACGGCTCTCAGGTGCAAAGCGCAAAAGGTGGGGCCGTTCCTGGACTTCGAGTACCGCTTCAGCGTGGGCCTTTGGTTCCATCTTCCTGTCAGGCAGTTCTGGGGTTCCCCGGTGGGGCTTGATCTGGAGATCGAGGTCAAGCCCATCAAAGGGACGCCCGGAGAGTCGGTCTGGCTCGACGACCGGATTCAAGGAACCGATCCCGTGCCGGACGGAAGCAAGGGAGAGATCTATTTCAGCTACGGGGTTTCAGTCGGTCCCGGAGAATACCAGGCCGTCTGGTGGCTTCGCGATGATGCAGGGCGTTCCTGTGGAGGGTCGAGTGCGTTCAAGGCCGCTCTTTCCCGACGGGACCGGGCAGTCGGAGTAACGCTGGATCCGGGCGAGATTGTCGATGCTGGCGTGTACATGTTTCGTCCGGAGCGGAAGGTCGCGAGGCCTCATTTGCAGGCGCCGCGCCGTCTGAAAGTTCTCCTCAGCTTGGACGTAATGGGCCGGCGCGCGCGCGTGGTCCGCCCCAGGCTGCTTCACGTCCTGCCACTGGTCGCAGCCCTACGCCAACTCGGACGGAGCCCAAGTTTCAATGAGTTTTCGGTAGTTGTATTCAGTTTCGAGGACCAGAAAGTGCTGCTGAGGCAGGACTACGACGACGTGATTGACTTTCGCTCCCTGAGCGGCATGATCGACAGGCTGAAGCCCGAGACCGTGGATGTCTCGGATCTACTCGGCGGGAGCGAGATGAATTTCTTCGAGGAACTCATATCTGCGGAGCTTCTGCAATCCGAGGCGCCCGATGCGGTTGTGTTCATAGGCCGGGAGATGAACTTCGGCAAGAGGCTGCCGAGATCCACTCTTGAGCGAATCCGAGACTTAGGGGCTTCGTTTGCCTTCCTGGACGCGTCTCGCTACGCGTGGCGAGGTGCCATGGGCAATTTCGTGCGGGCTGTGGACGGCAGGGAGTACTTGCTGAGACGGCCGGGAGACCTCGCGCGGGCGATCGAATCGTTCGAGGGTCAGTTTCTTTCATCGACGGCCCAGTAGGACGTCTTCCGTGCCCGCGTCGCTCGCTGATCGCGTCGAGAGAACGCACCTTCTACAAGATGCCGGTTGATGATCAGCGCCGATAGCAGGCCGGAGTAGGCGCCGCGACTCGATTGGGGCGTCGGGACGTCCTTGCGTTGCTGGCTGCAGGGTCCTCGTTCCGCGCGGGTCCTCTCGCGGGGGCCGACGATACTCCCGCACGGTTTCTGCAGCCCGGGACGCACAGCGACTTGCGACCAATAGTCGACGCAGCGAATGACGTGTTCCAGCGCGAGAAGCACGGGATGGAAATCGAAAGGATCCTCTCCTCCTTGCTTGAAGATGGCGGCCTGCCGTCGGCCGTCGAAAATCCCGGTCCCTCTCCGATGCCGGAGCGCTATGTCGAGGACGGACGGATGCTGCGAGCGGCCTACGGGGAGAGCGCCGAGGAATTTTCCGTCGGGATGTCACGCTGGATCGCAGCGCTAGGCGAGGTGCGGAGGGCCGAGTCTTACGCATTACCGAACGACGTTGTCCGGTTCGAGATCGCTTCCAGGGTCAAGGGTGGCCTGGAGTATCGAACGGGTCTCTGGCGCATGACTTGGAACGGAAGCCATCTCGCCGATTTCTAACCGATTTCGGAGACGATCACGAGGGCACCTAACCCGCCCTTCGCAGATGTGACGGCCGAACTGTTCGGGGATTTGCCGGACTTTCGCGAGCAATTGGCGAGAGGCATACCCTACTGGAGATCCCGCCGCGACAGTGCAACAGGGATAGGGTTTTAGGGCAACCAGGGAGTTGCCGTCGGAGACATCGACGGCGACGGATGGGACGAGTTGTTCGTCTGCCAGCCAGGTGGGTTTCCGAACCGCCTCTACAGCCGCCAGCAGGACGGAGTGTGGCAGGACGTTACCGCCGAAGTCGGGGTGGGCATCCTCGACAACACCTCCCAAGCACTCTTCCTGGACCTTCGCAAGGTTGGTTTCCAGGACTTGGTCGTGCTTACAGCCGCAGGGCCGCTGCTATTCCTCAACGACGGTACCGGCCGGTTCAGGGTCCGAGAGAACGCATTCCGGTTCGAGGACGAAGCGCAGGGAACCCTCGCAGGCATGGCGGCGGCCGACTACGATCGAGACGGCAAGATTGACCTGTACCTGGGTTCTTAGCTGTACTTCCAAAGCGAAGACCAGTACCGCTATCCGGCCCCGTATCACGACGCCCGGAATGGCCCGCCGAACTTCCTCTTCCGCAATGAGTTGCGCGTTGACGGTAAGGGCCTGTTCCGGGACGTGACCGCGGAGGCCGGACTGGATGACAACAACGACCGATACAGCTTCGCGGCGGCTTGGTGCGACTACGACGAAGGTGGATGGCCCGAGCTCTACGTGGCGAATGACTTTGGACAGAACAATCTCTACAAGTACGAAGATGGCCGTTTCCGCGACATTGCTGAGGGAAAGGGACTGCAGGACATCGGTCCGGGCATGAGCGCGGCCTAGTTCGACTACGACGGCGACGGCCGCATGGATCTGTACGTGACGAACATGTGGACAGCGGCTGGCCAACGGGTATCGAGCGACCGGGCCTTCGGTCCTCAGAAAGCGGGAGTTCCGCGCTCCGACTATCACGGACACACGAAGGGAAATTCGCTCTACCGCAACCGTGGGGACGGATCCTTCGACTACGCCGGGAGCGAGGAAGGCGTGGAGATGGGCCGCTGGTCGTGGTCGGGTGACGGCTTCGATTTCGACCTTGACGGTACTCCCGAGATCCTAGTCACCGCAGGGATGATCACGCACTCTCCTGACAAGGACCTTTGCAGCTTCTTCTGGCGGCAGGTCGTGGCGAATTCCCCTCCTGATGCGCAGCCTGCAACCGACTACGAGACTGGCTGGAACTGCCTCAACCAGCTGGTCCGCGAGGACTATAGCTGGAACGGCAACGAGGCGAACGTCTTCTACGTGCGCCAAGGCGGCGAGTATCACGACTTCTCTGGAGTATCGAGTCTCGACCGACCACTGGACAGCCGGGCATTCGCCGTGACGGACTTCGACGGCGACGGCCGTCCGGATCTGTTCCTGAAGAGCCGTCTCGGGCCACAGCTGCGGGCTATGAGGAATCAGTCTTCAGAGGGCCGGGAAGCCCTGGTGATCGAGCTGGTGGGGACGAGGTCCAACCGGGACGCGATCGGAGCCGTTGTCCGGGTCGAGACTGAGGACGGCGTCTCGACCCAGTCCCTTTCCGCGGGATCTGGGTACATTTCCCAGCACACCAAGAAACCACATTTCGGTCTGGGCGACCGCACTCGTGCGCGAAATGTGACCGTCGTATGGCCATCCGGGAAGAAACAAGAATTCGACGGATTCGAGGCGGGCTTTCGGTATAGGATTCGGGAACGCGACGTGGAGCCCGAACGGACGCGCATTGAGCCGCCTGGGCGAGCTGGTCGCTCATCCGAACCGATCGCGGCGGACAACAGGCTCGTTTTCGGGCCCACCTGGCTCCTCGACGTGGTCAGGCTACCGGTCGAAGCCGAAGACGGTTTCCTATTGCTCACGGATGGCGAGACAGCCAGCCTGCCAGCGGACTTGCCGCACAAGGTAATCGACTTAGCGTCGTCGCCGCCCGACCAGACCGCTGCGTTTGCCATATTCCGTAGATACCTCTTCGACTACAGAACTGACCTGCGGCTACCGATCGCGTTTCTGGTCGCGCTCAAGGGGTGTGTGTTCAAGGTTTACCCGTCTATACCCGCCGAGGGAGAGGCGAGACGCGATTTCGAAATCGTACGGAGCCGGGGAATCCGTCCTCCGGCGCTGCCGTTCAAGGGCCAGTACCATATATTTCCCCGCAGGAATCACTTCAGGATGGGATCGGCCTTGTTGCGGGCCGGCTATCCCGACATGGCACGTCCGTATTCTGCGCGAGGCCGCGATCGATGGCCGGCGAGATTTCCGGGCCTGGCTCGCACTCGGCCAAGCCGAACTGCAAGCCGGCAACCTCGATCAAGCGAGCGCGGATCTTTCCCGCGCGGCTGGCCTAAACCCAGGCTCGCCGCAGGTTTGGAACAACATTGGCGGGATAGCCATGGCCCGCGAGGATTTCTCCCTGGCGCTTGAGCACTTTGAGCGCGCTAGGGATGGATGCGGAGCTGACCTACGCATTGGTCAAGGCGGCCCAAGCCCACACCCGACTTGGAAACCCCATTGAGGCCGAGCGATTGCTGAGTCGCGCGCTTGAGATCGAATCGGACGACGCGGAGGCTGCGAACAAGCTGGGCCTGATCTGGGCCAAGCAGGGAAGGCTACGTGAGGCGCGCTCGCTTTTCCTAAGGGCTATCGAGAACCAGCGTGACCATGCCGAAGCGATCAATAACCTGGCCGTGCTATATATCCAGTCGACGCAGATCGGTGACGCAATCGCGGCGTTTCGGTCCGGGATCGAGCAGGTTCCGGACTTCGAGTCGTTCTACATGAACCTGGCACGCGTTCATGCCGACCGCGGCGACTACGCCAGCTCGCGTGACGTCCTGCGGAGGCTCTTGCAGAGGAAGCCGAATCACGAGGCTGCGAAACGGGCACTTGTCCAGCTGCAGGGCCGATAGCAAGAGCCTGGCTGTCCTGCAGAGTCCGACTCAGCGCGTAGTGGCCCGTGCCAGCGGCTTGGCCTTGGCATCCAGTGCAATCCGCACCAGGAACGCGAGCCCCGCTTGAATCGGATCGTGACCTGTCGAGCCGTACGTCTCATCCTGCCGAATCGAAGGCGGAGACTATACATGCTCAAAATCGAGATTCCTCGTGATGCGAGTGCCGTGTTTCGTAAACAGGTCAAGGAAGTCTCGCGTTCGTTGCCTCGCCGTGTCCTCCCGCTCGACAGTCAGGTTGACATTGAGCAAATCGACCATCCACGGGGCTTTCCGGCTGCACTTGACGTAATCGTCGACAACAGCACGGGAGACTGGTAGCGTCGTGACTTTCGAGTCGTCATGGACGTCGACGTTCCTTGCTTGTTGAAGTTTCGCGAACTCTTCAGAGAGCAGCTTCGAGAACAGCTCTTCGGTGAACGGATCGCCTTCCTTGGCGCTGGTTTCCTGGTCTGGTGCTGTGAGGGTCGCTTTCTTGTGTAGCCACTCCCAGAGGATGCTGAGTCGGATCTCTCCAGTCGCCATGTCTTCCATCAGGTAAAGAACGTCTTCGTTGCCGAAGAAGTCCGCGGGCTTTAGCGCTGCCGCCTGGAAGCCCTGTTCGAAGGCATTGCCATATTGGACGGCCACGCTGATCAGGTCCCGGGCTCCACGGATTGTTCGCGGAGCCTGCTCGAGCAGCACCAGACCGTCGGCGTCGGCATCGGTGTAAGTCAGAGGTGGGAACGAGCGGCCCGCTTGGTTCGCCTGCCCGACTTGTTCCCAGACCGGCCGAATGATGTGCACCATTTTCCAATGGGCTACCCACTTGCCGCTGGCACCTTCTCTTTGTTCTCGCTCGGCGCCAAGAGTCGCTTTCTTCATGCTCGCTGACACGCCCTCGGGGGAGCCTACCGGAATATTGGGTTCCATGCCGCCCTGCCACAGCGCGCACTGGCCCTTCTCGTCAGGAGTGTTGGTGGCTCGCCGCACACGGTCCTCGTAGTTCCGCATGTAACCGTAGGTCATCACTACCGCATCGATATTCGGGTGGATGAAACGCGGATCCCAGGCCATCGCGTCAGCGACACTGTTGATGTAGTCCCAGCGACCGGTATTGAATCCTACGAACCGGTTTCCGAGCGCGGCCCGGATTTCCATCAACTGAAACGAGGCCTCGATCTGTTCGACAAGAACGTAGGTCTTGATCGCCCCGCTCCCCAAGCCCAGAGACGACTCTATGCCGCCAAGAATCTGGTGCCAAAGTGCGGCCTCCTCCGCCGTCTGGATCTTCGGAAGGTAGAGCACCAGGCTGGAGCCCTCGTTCGAAAAAGTCTCATGATTCGCAGCCACGTAGAGGGCTGCATCGACAATCGACGCTGCAAAGCCGCTGCCGTCCGCATTGCGAACGTGCCGATCCTCCAGGTGGAGACCGCGTGCCCGAAAAATCTTGGTGGTAAAGGCAAGCTGTTCTTGCCAGTTCTCGATGATCTTGTGCCCGAAGAAGTCCTCCGCCCACCTGTTCATCTCGCCTGCCACGGCTTCCGCGGCTCTCGTGAAGACCGGGTCCTTCGCGAATGCCAAACGCAGGTTCCGCTGGTTGTCGAGTGACATCGTTTCGATCTGCCCCAAGGCATCCTCTCCGTCGAACATCCATCCGTCCGCGCCCGAGAGAAGCGCGTAGGCAACGTTGCGGATGCTCCTTTCGATCGGAGATCGGGGTTTTGCGCCTGGACCGGTGCCTTGGATCCACTGGCACTGCAGGTCTTCCGGGATCGCTGATCCCGTGAATCGCCCGGTCCGCGCGTCGGCAACCTTGATGCTCGTTCGGGGGATTGAGGATTCCGGATCCAGAAACTGAATCCTCCCTGCATTCTGAGCGCGACCTCGCCGACGTTCTAGTCTGGCCTGCATCACGTCCTTGCGGTCGCGATCCAGTTCACTCACATCGGCGATCACGCTAAGAGCTTGGGAAGTGAGTACGTCGGCGTAGCGTTCCTGAACGCCGGCTCGGACTTCGAACGGATAGGAACGAGGCATTGGGACTAGACTACGACAAAGTCAGTCGGTGGTTTCAGCAGGCAAGGGAATCTGTAATCCAGGAGCTTGGTACCCGCGAGAATCCAGGAGCTTGGTACCCGCGAGCGATCGGACCTTGGGGGAACTGGTCGTACCGGGAGGTCGAGCAGATCGAAGGCGAATACGGCCGATCATCGTCGATCTGAATGACTTCGTCGGCTGTGCGGTGATGCCGGCAGGATTGTGTCCGTGCCTCGGGGACCTCCGGGCGGGAGTCTGGATCGCTATCGCGTCTGTTCGATGGGAAACTCGATCTTCGGTGAGGCGTGGCGCACCGCAGCGGACGGCATCTGGGCCCCGACCCTCTCGCGCCATGACGAGAGTTTGGACCGCAGTTTCCGCGCCAGAGCCGAATCCGTGCCCGCGATGTTTCTCTTCTCTGAGATATCCGATTCCAGATCGAATAGCTCGAAGTCCGTGCCGCGCCCTGCGATCGAGCCCTCGAACCACTCGATGAGCTTGTACCGCCCCTGCCGGACGGCCCCGGCCGGCGGCATTCCAGATCCCCGATGGTAATGCGGGTAGTGCCAGAACAGAGTCCGGCTTATGCTGGCTCGGCCGCCCTCGAGCACGCTGAGGAAGCTCTCGCCGTCCAAGTCGTCGGGTGCCGCCGAGTCCCCCAGGATCTCCAGGAATGTCGGGAAGAAGTCGACCGTCGTCAGCATGTGATCGGTCGTTGTGCCTGACTGCACGCGACCCGGCCACCTTACGATCAATGGGACTCGAATGCCTCCCTCGTAGAGCCAGCCCTTGCCGGACCGGAGCGGGTCCTGCCGTGCAAACGTCTCCTTGCCGCCGTTGTCCGAGTAGAAGACAACCATCGTGCGATCGCGGAGTCCGAGTTCGTCGATCTTCGAAAGCAGCTGCCCCACGCCTTCGTCCAGACGCTCGACGATGGCGGCGAGTGCCGGCATGATCTGCAGCTTTTTGATAAGCGCGTTCCCCGCGTAGGGCCCTGTCCTCCGGCGGCTCTCGATGATCGGTTCGTGAATCGAGTTGTGCGGGAGATAGAGGAAAAAGGGCTCTTCACCGTGGTCTTCAAGGAATCGAATCGCGTGATCCGTGATTCTCTGAACGTTGTGAGGGTCGATTTCAGGGTCGCTCTCGCCCACGATCGGTTTGTACGTGACCAGCACGTCTTCGAATCCCTGCTTGTCGGGATTGAACGGCAAGCTCTCCGGGGGACGCTTTTCCTGGCTGAGGTGCCATTTCCCGAAATGGCCGGTCCTGTAGCCATTGCGCTCGAAGATCTCAGCCAGAGTCGTGGTCTCCAAGTCAAGGCGCTTGTGCCAGTCAGGCTGGCGCAACGGCTTGCCCGTCGGATTGGAGCCCCTGATATGGTCTGTCAGGTGGAGCCTGGCCGGAGCTTTGCCGCTCATCAGCGCGGCACGGGTCGGGGAACACACGGCTGCTGCCGAGTAAGCGTCTGTGAAACGCAGGCCCTCGCTCGCGAGACGATCGATGTTGGGAGTCCGATAGGCCTCTCCGCCGTACACGCCCAGCTGGCTCCAGCCCAAGTCGTCGGCGAGAATAAAGACGACATTCGGTCTCTCCCGGGCGGAGCAACTCGCCACCAGGGCGAGCGCAAGCACGGCGGTGCGCATTGCGCAGAGTATACCGAGGCTCAAGCGAAGGCAGATCGCGGCCCTCGAAATTCCAATTGGCTAGCGTCGTGCGACCTCGACTTGCCACGCGCCAACGGTTTCCGAGCCGATTGCCAATGTGGCCTCGAACGTGCTGTCACCGGGCTTTAAGTTCACTCCTTCGAAGCGGACCTGGTCGGCTCCGCTCTCGACTGCGGACGTCTCGCTGGTCTCTCCAAATGCGATCCGGGCCGTTCCCGAACTTGCGGCGGGCCTGGGGAATGTCACCGTAATGTCGTACGGCCCCTCGGACATGCTTGTGACCATCCAGTGGCCGATAACCTCTTGATCGCGTCCCCAGCCGTCCGGTGTCACCATCCGCCAGTCCTGACGTGTCAGTGTGACTCGAGGCTGGGCATCACTTCCGATGGCGAAGCGCACGGCGTGGAAGCCCCGGGTTGCAGACACATCGTCGAGCCACTTGTCGTAGCCGGTCTTCAGTCGCTCGACCACATCCGGAAGCTCTGACGACAGGTCGGTCGCTTCACCTGGGTCATCAAGGAGGTCATAGAGTTCGATCGGTGCGTCCGTCGGCGGCGGCTGGCCGAAGCTGAGGGCTTGGACCAGCTTGTACCGCTGCTCAACTGCGGCAAATGCGCGGTACCGCTGGGGCTCGTTGCCCCGGTGCGCCTGAACGAAGTACGTACGTTGCGGAAGGGACTCGGCTTGGCCCTCCCACAGCGGGAGCAGGTTGATTCCGTCGAGTTCGACGTCCGACGGCATCGAGGCGCCTGCAGCTGCGAGCAACGTCGGTGCGACGTCGATGTGAGCGCCCAGCTGGTCGGTTCTCTTCGGAGCGAGTCGGTCAGGCCATCGGGCTATGAGCGGCACCCTGATTCCGTTTTCGTAAACGCTGCCTTTCTGCGCTCGGAGCCCTGCGTGGTAGAGCCGCGTCGTCGGCCCGTTATCGGTCATGAAGATAACGATCGTGTTCCCGGTTAGGCCTTGAGACTCAAGGTGCTGAACCAGCTTTCCGACGTTGTCGTCGATGTTCGTGATCATTCCGTAGATTCGTGCGTCCTTGTCGGATAGTCCCTGTTCTGCGTATGGCTCGCGATAGGAATCGGAAACCAGATAGGGGGAGTGGGGTGCGTTGGTGGGGATATAGACAAAGAACGGCGCTCCGCCGCCATCCCCGATCCACCGAATGGCCTCGTCGAAGTAGACGTCGGTGCAGTAACCCGAGTACTGTTGTTCCTCGCCGTTGTGCACCAGGATCGGATCGAAATAGTCCGTGCCTGGTGGGTCGGACGGCTGGCCGATACCTCCGCCCTTGTGAACGACTGATTCTTGGAATCCCTGGTCAACCGTTCGCTGCGGGTAGTTGTCGCCCAGGTGCCATTTCCCGAAAATACCGGTGCGGTAGCCGGCTTCGCCGAGCACTTCCGCGATCGTCACCTCGGCCGGATCCATCATTGCCCGTCCCAGGTAGGTGTCGACTACGCCCGTCCGGTAGTTGTATCGCCCGGTCATGAGCGCGGCCCGCGTGGGTGCGCAGACGGGCGACACGTAGAAGCGCGTCATTTCCACACTCTGGCTTGCGAGCGCATCGAGATTCGGGGTCTGCAGGATCGGGTCGCCATGGAATCCGGCCTGAGCCCATCCTTGGTCGTCCGTCATGATCAGGACGATGTTCGGCCTGTCGTCGAGGCCCTCCTCGGAGGCGCCGCATGCCAATAGCAGGCACGCGATGACGGGGAAGCAAGCTAGTCGGAGGAGCACTCTCACAGGCTGACGTAAGGGCGCTGGCGGAGTCAAGACGCAGCCGCACAGACGCAGCCGCACAGCGATTGGTTGCCGCCAAGTTGTCGGCGAGCCGCGGACAGCCAGCGATTCAATCGCCACGTCTGGCGACATGGCCATTCCGCTTACTTCCAGGTCACCTCCATCGCGAAGAAGTGGTCGAAGACTTCGCGACTGGGGTGATTGTCCTCGTTCCTTTCCGGACTGCGGATGTAGAAGTCAAGCTGTTGCAAGGCCGGGTTCACGGCGCCGGCTTCGGATGACTTGCCTTCAAGCGGGTAGTTCGCTACGAGGTCACGGCTCCTCATGCCCTGCGTGACCATGAAGTGGATTTCATAGTTGTCGTAGAGCGGCTCTCCGTTAAGCGTGGCCGATCCTGTTCCCCAGCCAGCGACATAAAGGAGGCTCTTCGGCCAGTTGGCGTCACCGCAACCCGAGTCCCCGTGCTCGAAGAGATACGCAGCGATTCCGCCGTCCTGGCAGGGGGAGAATTCCTTGATTTCCTCGAGGTCAATGACGTACTTGCCTTCCGGCAGGTCGAGTTCCGCGTGGAACGTTCCCGTGTTCTCGATCTCGTTGACATCGATCTCAGCCATACCTCCGACCGGCCGGAGATTCTTGCCGTCGTTGCCCATGTGGTCCCACGGGCTCTCGTCGTTGAGAGTGCCGACCTGATAGATTCGGGCGCCGGAAATGATGAATTTCCCATCGTAGAGATCGTGCTGGCCGGGCTCGTAGAGGCCCATCCCCGTCCCCGGCTGGATGCGCGGGCCGCGTTCCGGTTCCTGTGGCGAAGGCGGCGTCTCCGGAGGCGCACCGCAGCTAGCGAGGAGGAGACCGAGCGCTAGCAGCGGCCAGGTGACCCCGAACAGCCAGCACCGATGTGCATGGGAGGAGGCTCGGTCAAAGGACCGCGATGGTGCCGCGACGATCCCACGAGACTGACGGCACACGGGTTCACTCCGTTGCAATCTCATGGCCTGCAGCCTAGCACGTGAACCGGATGCTAACGAGCCTACGGCGCTACTGGCGAAACGGCGTTTCTTGCCCTCCTGGTCACGCGTTCCACGAGCCCTTCCAGCCAGCGTTCGGCGTGAGGCGCCCCCGTTTCGGCCGCCTTGACCGCTTCAAGATGGCCCTGGCCGGCGTCGCGCGCACGTCCGTAGGGCTCCAGAAACGCGACAGGGGGATGCCCTGGTTCAAGCGGAGCCTCGAGGGACGCGTGAAGCCGGTCCCACCTCTCGACTAGGTTGCGATGGTCGGGCGCCGCAGCCGATCCTCCGGATGTCGGGCTGGCGGAATCTGACATTTTCGCGACGACCTTTCCCAAGCGGGCGACACGTTCGCTGATCTGGGCGTGGATCTGGTTCCTGCCGGCTTCGTAGAGCTTTCGCTCTCCACCAGAGGCATACGGGATACGCACTGATGCGTACCAGACATCGAGGGCGCGAAGCGTCCCGATCAGCTTGGCGGTCACCAGTAAGCTCTCCCGGAGCCGTCCGTAGGCCTTTTGATTGAAGCCCTTAATGCTCAGCGTCTTACCTTGCTCGGCTACGAGCGTGTTCTCGTCGATGTTTTTCCGGATAACGCATCCAGCGGCCGCCACCGCTCCGAATCCGACCTCCAGAGGGCCCACCAACCCGCAGTTCCCCCCGATGAAAATAGGGTCGGATCGCAGCAGGACCCCGCGGATTCCACCAAGCAGGCTCCCCCACTTGTCGCCACGAGGATCGAAATTGAAATGGATCGCGCCGGACCCGATCTCCGTGTGCTCGCGCCGCGATCTGCCTCCACTCAGGAACAGATCGCAGAAGTTGATGAGCGATCCGGCAACACAGCACGCAGTGAACGTCGTGTTCTTGAGGGCCACGTTGTGAGCAGCCTCTGCCTGCTCTTCCAGCAAGGTGCTTGGACGTATCTCGGCGAAGCCGCGGACCTTGGAACCTTCGAGAAAGGTTGCCCCTTGATACAGGCCGGATCCAAGCTCCACGTTCCGGCCGATCTGACAGTCGCGGACCTCGGCATGCCCCGACGTTCCCAGTGTGGCACCGGCGGCAATGCTGAGCGTCGGGCCCGAAAGCGTTGCGTATCGAATGACTGCCCCGGGCTCGATTGCGTCGAGGTCGACATCCTCACTAACGTAGACGCGCTCAGGCCCCCAGACGTCTACACCCCGACGGCCCAAGGAGTCGACGCGTTCCCGGTTGCCCGAATCGTCAAATCTCATTCCTATGCCCAGTTTCTCACGGCGTTGAAGGTGCGGAAATCGGCGCGGTATCGGTGGAACTCCGATGCTCAAGGACTCCCGCCGTCCCACCGACTCGGCTGAGCGCCACGCCAGATCGGCGGGACACCGTCTGACCTCGCAGGACACGATCAATCCTGAGATCGACCCTTCCCTTCGACCATGAGCCGGGGATGCTGCCCCGCTGGCCCCTCCGGCGTCAATTCGAACGCGTGGCCGAGGGAGGCTTGGGAGTCAATGGAACACGTGTTGCGTGCGAGTGCGTGGCTTTCCTTGCCGATGCCTTGGCAGCAGTCTGGTCGAGCAGTAGCGCAGGGCGGGGCCCGGCACCGGCGCGCACCTTGATTTCGTAAAGGACTCGCCGTTCGGCAACCGATACGACGTAGCACGTATCTGCACTTTGAGCGCACCTGATCACGGTGTCGTCATCATGGACTTCGAGAGAGACGGCTGGGCCAGCCACGCCGACACGCCTAGTCTCTTGCATCGAAGCAACGTCGGCGAAGCCGACTGGCCGCTCTAGAGTCCGTACGCAAGGGACTGCCCAGCGTTTGTCAATCCGCAGCGCACCGGGTCACCGACTGCCTCGATCTCCCCGAGCACCGTCCACGAGGCATTATCGACCACAGCGATCTCTTCCCCGTCGCAATGCGCGACGTAGAGCCTCGTCCAATCGTTACCGAGGACGGAGCCTTCAGGCCGGTCCCCGGTCTCGAGCAACCTGTGGTTGCCGCTTTGGAGATCGATCTTCGCCACCGTGCGTGATCGAGCGTTGGACACATACGCGGTCGAGGAGTCGGTGCTGCATCGGATGATGTGAGGCGTCTGACCACCTGTCGGGCACTCATTCTCAAGCACCTTCCGTTCGACGTCGATCACGAGCAGTTGATCGGGATTCTCGGTCGTGACCGGGAGGTTTCCGCTCCTCCACAGGTCAATTCCGTGAGGACGGCACCATTCACGTAGGTCCACCTCAACGATCCTGTCCGGAGCTTCGAGATCAATGGTCGAGACCTTGTCCCCGATCTGCATCACTCCGTCATCAGTCATGTAGAGCCCGCTCTTGTCGGGAGAGCTTGCGAACTCGCGGGGGCGGTCGCTGACGAGAACCTGTTGCAGCAACTCGCTGTCGAGGGGGTACCACGCAAGAAACTTTGCGGCCTTCTGAGAAACCACAAAGACTGGACCCTGCTGCGTTCCTGGCCGCGCTTCTTTCGATTGCGGTTGCCCACTGCAGCCGAACCGGGGAATCAAGATCAGCGCCGCCGTGACGACCCTCGTTCAGGTTCCTCTCGTATCACTCCAGCCGGGCTCCTCCATCGTACGAGGAGCCGTTTCGTTTTTGCCTCGATCGGCGGAATCTTGTCCATAGAGTTCGTCACTCGGCCGGAATCGGGGCGGCTGAAAGCGCCTCACTGTTCTTCGCCCTCAGAGTGACGCAGCGGCGGCTCGGCCGAGACGATCCGCCCAAGCGAGCGCTGGCGAGGACAGCCTGCAGAATGGTAGAGGGAATCCCTGTTGCGGCACGGAGATTCGACCTTGGTCTGAGGGGCAGTGGAAGTCCGACTGGGAAGAGAGTACTGGCGCCGCTCGAGGTCAAAGTCCTCGAGCTTGCAGAAGGGCGAGATCGAACGGTGCCTTGCTGCAGTTCGTCAGTTTCGCCGCAATCCCCGGAGCCCTGGACTCAAGTTTGAACGCCTGGGGCGGGATGCGCAGAATCACTGGTCGATCCGTGCCTCGAAGGAATTGCGCGTCATTCTCGCCGTGGAATTCGAGGGTGACAATCTCGCAGTCTGCGCGCCGGTCAACATGGGGCACCACGACCCAACGTACGCGTGGTCCGAGCGCCAGGGCTTCCACACCGATCTCAGCGATCCCGCGGTCGTGCGCCGGTTGGACGAAACCAAGGCGCCGGGTCGCTCCGGCGGCAGCGATGCGCCGACGCCGGATGAGTTTGAGGAATGGATGCTATTCCTGTCCGCCGCACAGCAGCGGCTGGTCATACGACACCATCCCGGCGCCGCCCGGATCCGCGGCGCTGCGGGCACGGGAAAGACCGTAATCGCCTTGCACCGTGCCGCAGAGCTGGGCAGGAGATACCCGGACGGCCGAATCCTGGTAACGACATTCAGCAGATCGCTGTGCAACCATATGGCGGCCCTGTTTGGGCGCATGCCGTCCGCTCCAGAAAACGTCGATTTCTTAAACATTGACAGGGTTGCCTACGCCGTTGTTGCAGACCCTCCCAAACTCGATCCCCAAAAAGCAGACGAAGCATTTGCAGCAGCCCACGAGCGGGTTGTTCCGGGCACGTCGGTCGAAAGGCTGGGGCCGGATTACCTCAAAGACGAGATACGACGGGTGATCAAGGGTCGGGACGCGTCACGGGAGGAGTACCTCGACACAGGCCGGTTCGAGCGGCTCGGCCGGATCCAGTCATTCCGGCGACGGGACCGCGAGACGTGTTGGAGGCTTCGGGAGGCATGGGACGAGGAATTGGCCGCGCGCAGGATCTCGAGTTTTGAGGACCTTCTGCTGGGAGCCCGCGATGCGGCCCGCGAGCGTTCCGATCCTGTCTATCGCTGTGTCATCGTTGACGAGGGACAGGACATGACGCTTGTCGGCATGCAACTGGTACGCGCGCTTGTGGCCGGCAGTCCTGACGAGAAGCTGCTCAACGACAGCGTCTTATTGCTCGATGACACCGCGCAGCGGATCTACGCCGGCGGTTTCCGGCCAGCCTGGGCCGGCCTCGACTTCTCTCGTTACTCTCACACCGTCCGCAGCAACTACCGCAATTGCAGGGCAATCTTCGAGGCAGCGCGGGCAGTTCGCGGCGACTCGCTTGTGGCACGCGAAGGCAACGATGACGGTACCGTTCTTGACGTGGCATTCGAACGCGAGGATGGCGAGCGTCCCAGCTTGCAGGTTGTGCCGGACGGCGAGGCGCCGGCGATCAGGGACCGTATCCGTCACCTCGTAGATGTCGATGGTCTCGCATACGATGAGATCGGCGTTCTCGCACATCGGAACAAGGCCGCGGAACAGCTAGTCGATTACCTGTCGTCTCGTGACATCCCCTGTGCAAGTCTAAAAGGGCTTCGTGACGGCCCCCTCGATGCGAGAGTGAGGGTGGGGACCTTCGACCGCGCCAAGGGCCTCGAGTTCCGGGCCGTGCTGATCGTCCGTCTCGGCAAGTCCCGGTTTCCGATCGATTTGACCGAGGCCGAAGAGCCTGGGCAGATGCTGCTCCGGGGCGTGAATGCCGCCGCCACGGGTCCTAGCGACGAGGAGAGAGAGGTACGCCAGCTGCATCTCGACCGCCTCTATGCGGCGATGACCCGGGCCCGGGACTATCTCTTCCTGTTTGCGGACGAGGAGCCCTGCGAGGAAATCAGGGCTGCCTACGATTACATACGAGTCCCGTACAGCATGCAGGGCTTCTGAACATTGCCGAGTCCCCGCTGCCGGTTTCGGGGAAACGGCCTTCGCCACGACCCGGTCGACTGGGGCAGGGCCGCGTTCCTCGCCGGCTCGGCATTGGGTGGAACCTCTAGCTAGACAACCGCGAGGCGGCTGTGTGAAGATCGACAATCGCGCTGACCGAGTGCCGCTGGGCCTCGTCGAGTGCCTTCTCTGCAAGGATGTCGTCGGTCCATCCCTCGGCTACGATCGCCAAGACTGCGCGCGTAGCGCCCACTGCCACGATCGGCCCCGGGGTAGTCGTCGGAGACTACTCGATTATCGAAGCTGACGTAGAGGTCGGACCCGGTTGCAAGATCGAATCCCATGTCGTGCTGAAGCGGTGGACAACACTCGGCAAGGACAACGAGATCTCGTCCGGTGCCGTGCTCGGCACCGAGCCACTCGACAAGTCTTTCCGCGGGAAGCGCTCCTATCTTCGGATCGGCAACGGGAACAGGGTTCGCGAGCATTTCACCATCTCGCGCGGAACGGAGCCGGAGTCCGAGACGGTGATCGGCGACGACAACTTCATCATGACCTCCGGGCACATTGCGCACAATTGCCGGATCGGCAATGGCACGGTGATCGCTAGCGCGACCCTGATCGCGGGGTATGTTGAAATCGAGGATCGGGCCTTCGTTTCGGGCGGCATCGGGGTCCAGCAATACCTGCGAATCGGTGAGCTTGCAATGGTCGGCGGAATGACTCGGGTCAATCAGGACGTGACTCCCTACCTCACCCACGTCGGCCCGACTATGGCAGTCCACGGACTCAATCTTGTCGGCTTGCGCCGGGCAGGTCTCGACAATGGGGACATCGACCGTATTCGACGCGCCTACCGGATATTGTTTCGGTCCCGTCTGCCCCTAGCGGAGGCGCTCGCCACGGTCGAGGCGGAGCTGGACGGCCCGCACGCCCGGCACATGGTCGAATTCATCCGCGCATCTAAGCGCGGAGTTTGCCGGAGGAAGGGCCGCGAGAAGGAGGAGCACTGATGTACAACGGAATCGAACACACCGCGATCGCCACCAAGGATCCGGAGGCACTTGCCGGCTGGTACGAGAGCAATCTCGAGATGCCAATCGTGCACCGCTACGGAGGCAACGTGTTCGTGCGGGCAAGCGATGGCTCGATGCTTGAGTTGATCCCGTCCGAAGGAGATGCGGTCGAGACGGCGATGAGAACGCCGGGAATCCGTCACATCGCCATCAAGGTCGATGACTTCGACGAGGGGGTCAGGGACATCCAGTCCAAGGGGATCGAGATCGTCGACTTCGTGGAGGCCGGACCCAACCGGCTGGCCTTCTTCCTCGATCCGGAAGGCAATATCCTGCACTTGATCCATCGCGGCGAGCCGATCTAGCTCGACGTTGCGCCACGGATGGGCTTCGTTGGCGGCGACGGCTCTCTACCAGTTCGTCACCGACCCGTCGGGGCGGGAGAGCAGCGGAATGGGCCGCGAGTTTTCGGTCACATCCAGGACAAGTTCGGCTTGGTCCGGATCGAATTCCACGCCGAGGCCGACTCGATCGTTGGGCCACATCTTGCCATTCCGAAAGTCGTAGTGTACTGGGAGGTGGCGATGGGTCTTCGCTCCCGCACCGGTCATTTCCATGATCACCGGACCCGGAAGGGAGACCGCGCAGTGCACCAACGCGGCTTCCGAGACAGGGCCGGTGAAGTGCGGAACCAGACCGATGTAGTGGGTCTCGCAAAGCGCGGCAATCTTCATGAACTCCGTGATGCCCCCGCAATTCGGAATCGACACCCGGGAGTAGTCAATCAGGCGGTTCTCGATCAGAACATTCGCGTCCCAGCGGTCGCCGAAATGCTCACCGACCGCAATAGGTACTTTCACCATCGGCCTGAGCGTTCGGTAGACGTCGGGATTCTCCGAGCGCACGAGATCTTCGCAGAATACAGGGCGGAGCGGTTCGAGCAGCGCTGAGAGACGCACGGCGTCCGGCAGATCGAAGCGTGTGTGATAGTCAATGGCCCAATCGCCTTCGTCGCCAACCCCTGCTCGGATTTCCTGGCACAGCTTGAATGTCTCGTCGACGGCCTGTCGGTGCTGGTAGGGCTGCTCGCCACGCGAGCCCGCGCCGCCCGTTCGGAATGCCCGAAATCCCGCTTCGATGCAGGCCCGGGCGGTTTCCCGCATCGAGCCCTGACTGGGAAAACCGGTCGAGTAGCATTCCACGTGATCGCGCGTCAGTCCACCTAGCAATTGCCACACGGGCACGCCGAGTGCCTTCGCCTTGATGTCCCACAATGCGAGATCAATGGCTCCGAGAGCGTGGATCTTCTCTCGTCCTGGCGGGTAGAAGTAGCCGCGGTACATCACCTGCCAAAGATGTTCGATTCGGAACGGATTCTCGCCAATGATCATCGCGCCGAGTTGCCCGACGGTCTCAGGCGACCCGCCTTCGCCGATTCCCGTGATGCCTGCGTCAGTCTCGATCATGACGATGTGACTGCTTTGGTTGAAGATCGGGCGCGAATCGGAGACGCGGTAGAAGCGAACTCGAGTGACCTTGGTTTCGGGGATCGCCGCCTCCGCGCGGGGCAGGGAAACCGCGGCGACGGATCCGATGATCGACGAGTGCAGTAGGTCACGTCTGCGCATGGCGGCCCGAATTATACGAAACGATTCCCCGTGCCGTGAAGCCTTGGCTAGGGTGCCGGACGGGTGCGTTTTCCGTTGAGCAAGGTGCCGACGAACGTATATCGGACGCCCCACTCGTAGCTCGCTAGGAGTACACCCGTGGCACCTGCCAGCAGGAGCGAGAACTTCGCGAGAGCCGGCAAGGGAAGCGGTGCGAGCACCATCTGGCCGACGATTACAAGCGGCAGATGGGCCAGGTAAAGCCAATAGGAGGAGTCGGACAGGTAGCGCAGTCGCGGGCGCTCGGCTGACAGGAGCCGGTGACAGAGGCCTGCCGTTCCGAAGACCATCAGCCAGCAGAACAGCGATTGGCCGAGGGCAGACAGGGCACGCCTGGTCACCTCGTCACCCGCCAGCTCGTAGCCAAACGGGCTCATTGTCGAGATCGAGAGTGCCAGGGGGTATGTGACCAGCGCCAGTGCGAGGAGGACCTGCCAGCCGATGCCAAGTCGCTCCCCAGCCTTAGGAGTGGCATAGACCAAGGCGCCGAAACCGAAGAAGATTGCGTAGTGTAGGAGCACGCTAGGGATCGGCAAGATCCCAGCGGATGTGTCCGGCCCGAAGCCCGGGATGACTCGTCCCGAGAACATTGCCGAGTGGGTTAAAGCCGTTAACGGCAGCAGCCAGACAAGTGCTGCGGGGGACGCCACCGACCACCACGGGAGACGCAGCCTGACCCGTGACGTTGCGAGCAAGGCGGCTACCGCGACGAACAGCAGGACGAGCCAGCAAAGGAGCCAGAGGAACCACAGGTGGTGGAAAAAGGGCACATACATGAGACCGACCAGAATCGCTCTGGTTCTGGCTCCGATCGACTCCGTGGCCGTCGAATTCGATTCGTCCGATGTGCTCTCGCGCCGGGAGCCATCCAGCGCTTGGCCGCCGCCCGCGTCTGCCAGAAGCCTTCTCACCTCGTTTCGTCCCACCTCCACGTCCTTGAAGTCGACCTCTACGCCGAGTAGTTGCGAAACGAACGCAACGGCCCCCTCGCCGTGCGCGAGCGTGTCGAGCGGGGTGTCGCCGCGCCCATTCCGTGCGTTCGCGTCTGCGCCCCCGTCGAGTAACAGCCGCGCCGAATCTGCTCGTCCGAAGAATGCGGCCGCGTGGAGGCTTGTGTCGAGACCGTCGCTGCCGTATTTTGCGTTGGCGTCGGCTCCCGAATCGACGAGACGACTGACGACCTTAGGATGGCCGTGATTCACGGCCCAGCCCAGGGGTGTTTGCCTAAAGAATGGATCCGGTTCGTTGAGGGGCCACCCGACCTCCACGAATCGTCGGACTTGCTCGAGATCGCCGAGGGCTGCGGCCGTCCAGAGGTTCTGGTTGCTCTCCGGGACCCCGTATGTCGCATTGCCCTCCGAGGTCAGTATCACTAGCGCCCAGACAGCGGGCACGATTGTTAGGCAGCCCAGCGCCAAGGGCAGGAGGATACGTTTGGCCCTGTGCCTGAGAAGGCCCCTGGAGCCGCGTTTCTGCCAGAGCATTGCAGTAAAGAACCCGCTCAGCACGAAGAAGAGCGGCATGCGGAAGCCGTGAACAAATGCGACCAGCTTGCCAAGCAACGGCGAGTTTTTGGAATCGACCACTGGCCACTCCGATCCAACGTAGGCCAGGGACGCATGAAGGGCTATCCCGAGGAGCATGGCGAAGCCGCGCAATGCATCCAGGTCGTGCCGGCGGGAGTCCATGATCACGATTGTCGCAACGTCATGAGTTTGAAGGCCCAGGGGCACGGCTTTCGCTTCGAGATGGCAGGCCGTTTCCCCTGTTCCCGCCCGTGCGACGCAATCGGGTCCTCGGGAGATGACGTCAGTCCCAGCACCACCGTCTGGGGCGTGTCCTCATGGATGAAATGAGCGAAGGCTCGCCTGCCGTCCGCCAAGTCTGGCGATTCCCGAGCGCCAGGGTGTGCGTGGTGGGAGGCGGTAGCCCTCGGCGGAGATGGCTCAGCCAGTACCCTGCATCCGAGCTCAATTGCCCGGCTATGGAATCACCGCTTACAATCAGAACTCGCTTGGGCCGAGGCCGGCGCCAAAAGAATGCCGCGATAGCGAGATCTGAAACATGGATTGGTGGATCTGGGTTGTGGTGGGATTCGTCCTGCTTCTCTTCGAGCTGGTGTCTCCTGGAGGGTTTTACCTCTTCTTTTTCGGGGCGGGTGCTCTCGTCGTCGGTTTGCTGGCGGGCCTGGGCTGGGCAGGCCCGGCCTGGCTGCAAGGAGTGCTCTTCGCCGCGGTGTCATTCCTGTCGCTGTTGATCTTCCGGCCGGTCCTCATCAAGAAGATGCAGGCCGACACCCCTAACATGAAGGTGGACAGCCTCGTGGGCGAGAGGGCGGTCGCAAGAGATGAAATCCCGCCCGACGGAATGGGCAAGGCCGAACTTCGAGGGACGACCTGGAACGCTAGGAACGCAGGGACCACACCAATCGTCCCCAGCCAATCGTGCCGGGTCGACAACGTCGACGGGCTCGTTCTCTGGATTCGGGCCGACTAGCAGCAAGGGGAGAAACAACTGCCATGGATATGAGTTTGATCGCAGTCGCAGCATTGGTGCTGCTGGTCCTGTTCGTCATCGCAAAGACGGCCACTGTCGTGCCGCAGCAGAGTCAGTACATCGTCGAGCGGCTCGGCAGGTATGCCGGCACTCTGGATGCCGGGTTTCACATTCTGGTCCCATTCCTTGATTCCATCCGGTACAAGCATTCGCTCAAAGAGAGGGCTTTGGACATCCCGGAACAGATCTGTATCACGAGCGACAACGTGCAAGTGGGCGTGGATGGCGTGCTTTATCTCAAGGTGATGGACGCACAGCGTGCATCCTATGGGATCGGGAACTACATCTTCGCGATCACGCAGCTCGCTCAGACGACCTTGCGCAGCGAGATTGGGAAAATCGAGCTCGACAAGACGTTCGAGGAGCGAGCCCACATCAATACCCAGATCGTAGACGAGCTGGACAAAGCGACGGAACCTTGGGGCGTGAAGGTCCTTCGCTACGAGATCAAGAACATCAACCCACCGCGCGACGTACTTGCTGCCATGGAGAAGCAAATGCGGGCCGAACGCGAGAAGCGGGCCACCATTCTGGATTCGGAAGGCCTGCGTGACTCGGCGATCAACACGGCAGAGGGGGAAAAGCAAAAGGTCATCAAGGAGTCGGAAGCGACCAAGCAGCAGCAAATCAATGAGGCAGAAGGGCAGGCAGCAGCGATCACGACTGTTGCAGCAGCAACGGCCGAGGGCATCCGCACAGTGGCTCAAGCCATTGAGTCGCCAGGTGGATATCAGGCCGTACAGCTTCGGGTCGCCGAGCAGTATGTCGAAAAGCTTGGTCTGCTGGCCAAGGAGAACAACACGATGATCCTGCCCTCCAACATGGCTGATGTCTCTTCGATCATCGCGACGGCCATGTCTGTGATCCAGCAGTCTGGCGGAACGCAGCGAGGTCAGTAGTCCCTGCCGCAATCGATCTGTACCTCCGAGATGGCGGGTCGAACCGGCATCCGCGAGTCGAGTTGCTGCATAGTCTCGGTGTCGACTCTCCAGGATCGAGCGTCATATGCGCTCACCGGGGAACGCACAGGCCCTCGTGGGCCGGCACGAGCTGTCCCGTCTGCGCCGCTTCCGGATTGCGAGCTGGCCTTCGAGCCCTAGCACCCGCGTCCCATGACCTCCGATCCCTCTGGGGCCGCGGCTCGAGGGCGGTATTCTGGCAAACGTGAAAACGGTTTGGATCCTCGCCCCGCTATTGGCAGGTTGTTCGACGGAAGCGCCTCGGCCCAATTACGCGGTGGAGGCAGCGACAAGCATAGACGGCTCGGAGACCGAGCTGATTGTCCTGCGCGACAACCTGGGTGGCATCGAAGCCGCGATTGCCCCCAGCAAGGGCGGGGAACTCAGCGGCTTGCGCATCAAGCACGAAGCCAATTGGCTGGAAACCCTGCAACTAGCACGCGACTACGCTCCCCGGCCGGGCTTTGGTGGCAAGGGCCCCTTGCTTTGGCCGGCTACTGGTCGCAATTTCCCCCCGGATCTCGAAGAACGCCGCCGCTCAGGGGAGAGTTTCGATGGAGGTGCCTACGAGCATCGGGGCGTCCGTCGCGACATGCCAATTCACGGATTCGCTAGGGATCTGCCGTGGAACGTTGAAGAGGCGGAGGCGGCCGGGCGATTCGCTCGGGCGCTGCTGAGCCTGCGGGACACCGAACACACCCGGGAGATGTATCCGTTCGGCTTCCGTTCCACGGTCGAGTACGTGGTGCGAGACGGGGGGCTCGAAGTGCGGTACGTAGTTCGGGCGGACGCTGGCAATCCGGAGCCGATGTTCTTCTCTATCGGCAATCACATCACGTTCGTTGCCCCGCTTGTGGAAGGGAGCGATCCAGGCAAGATGGTCCTGAAATCTCCGTCGAGCATCGAGATTCTCAAGACCGACTACGGGATCCCGACCGGAGAAACACGTCCTCTCTCTTACGCGGAGGGGTTCGAGCTGGGCAACTATCCGCCGTTGGTGGCAACGTCCCTGACCGGGTATCCAGCAGGCGAGGATCCCTATATCGAATACAGCGATCCGGCAGGCCTGACTCTTCGAATCTCTCACCGCGCCAGCGAGATTCCCCCGGATCCCGTGATCCTGTTCAATGTTTGGGGCGACGTTCGCAGCGGCTTCTTCAGCCCGGAGCCATGGGTGGGCTTGCAGAACTCCCTCGTGCAAAAGCAGGGTCTGACGTATCTCGATCCGGGGGCGGAGTTTCGCTGGTCCTTCGCGGTTGACTACTCGCATACCGCCGAATAGCGGATTTGACGGCTTGGGCATGACTCGAAGGCTTCCCGGCGAACCTTCCCGAGGACGCGTACCCTAGCTGATAGAATCGACTCAAGCAGATTCGATGGTGGGCGTTGGAACGGCTGCGGGCCCGCGAACGCTGGCCATTGACATTGGCGGCTCCGGGCTCAAGATGATGACGCTCGGCCCGTCCGGGGCGCCACTCAACGACCGCTCCCGTCGCAAGACGCCAACTCCCCCGACCCCGCCTGCTGTCTTGACCGTCTTGCAGGAGATGGTCCGGGAGCAGCCGGAATTCGACCGTGTCGCAGCCGGTTTCCCCGGCGTCGTTACGAGTGGTGTCACCCTTACTGCGGTGAACCTGCATCCTGAGTGGATCGGATTTGATTTCGGGGCGGCACTGGAGGCTATGACGGGCAAGCCCGTGCGCGTGGCGAACGACGCCGACGTGCAGGGGCTGGCCGTGATTGACGGGTCCGGCGTGGAGTTCGTGCTAACGCTCGGCACCGGCTTGGGATCAGCGCTGTATGTCGAGGCTACGCTTGTGCCGAACCTTGAGATCGCCCACCATGCCTTCCGGAGGAACATGACGTACGAGGATTGCCTCGGAAGGGCAGCCCTTGATCGTGACGGCAAGCGGGTGTGGAACCGAAGTTTGGCAGAGGCCGTCGCGCAGCTCGAGCAGGCATTCAACTACCGGACGATGTACATCGGAGGTGGGAATGCGAGCAAGGTTCGTCGAGGTCTCCTGCCTGCGAACGTCCGTTTCGTCTCGAACGTTGCAGGGCTGTTGGGATGCATCCGCCTTTGGAGGCACGAATCCGGCGCCTAGGGCCCAGGGGGCTCTCCGATTCCTGTTGCCTTTCGGGAATCGAACGAAGACCAGTAGACGTAGACGTCCCTGCGTCCGCTGAGAATCCCCTCTGATCCCTTTTCTCCTAACGAAATCAGGGCGGTAGCGAGGCCGTCCGCCTCCAGTGCCGACGGAGCGACCACGCTGACAGCCAGAGTCGGATCGGCACATCCGCTCGCTGAGTTCGGGACTATGTGGGAGCATCTTACACCGTTGGCCAAATAGTACCGGTCCCTGCTTCCGGATGTCGAAACACCGCTGTTGCTTAGCGTGACTTCGTGCTCGACTGATCCTGGCGGGCCAATGGCGTCCAAGGCGATGCGCCAGCCGTCTGCGGCCGGGGGCGGATCTCCCACTGCGATGTCTCCCGCTACCGCCACCATCGCCCGGCTTACTCCAACCCGCTGCAACGCAGCCAGCGCCTCGTCTGCGGCATACCCTTTGGCGATGCCGCCTAAGTCGAACTGTAGCCCTGGGCAATCGATCGAAACCTCGAGACTAGAGGGATCCAGCCGGACATGAGTCCACCCGGTCCGGCTCCGGGCCTCCCGCAACGCTATCACGGGTGGGCCCTCGCGCCGCCATCCCTCCGCCCGGAGCAGCCTTGTCACTGTGCCAAGAGTCGGATCGAACGCGCCACCGGTCTGCTGGGCCAGGCGCAGTGCGTGGCCGAGCAGCCGGGCGAACTCGCGTGACACAGGCGTTGGCTGGCGCCAGGCGGCCTGTTCGATCCTCCGCAGCTCGGAGTCTTCGCGATAGCTCGAGAACGTGCGAGCTACGTTCGCTATACGGTCGAACGCCTGCCGAAACGCACTCGGCGGACCGACTCCTCGCGGGATGTAGGCACTGATCCTTACCAGCACCCCCATGTGTGTCTCCTCGGCGACCAGTCGCCGCGAATCCGCCGCCCCACTCGCGACCCCAAGATTCAGTACTGAAAAGCCGGTGGCCGCGATCACGGCGAGAGCCGGGCTAATCCTTGCCCGCGGCAGAATTCCAGTAGGCATACATTTGCTCCGGAGACGGGAGCTGGACGGGGCGGACAAGGCGAAAGCCGAGCCACTGGGCGTCAGTGTGGTACCAGATGCTCTTGGGCAACTGTGGATCTTGCATCTTCCACCCTTCCTCAGACGCACGACGCGATCCGCAGCGCAGTGCCGGCGCGTCATCCATCCACGAGCCGCCCCGGACGACTCTCGGGTAGAGTGCGTCGGCCCTCGCCCACGGGTGGACCTCGGTTTCCAAGCCCCCACCGTAGGAGGGCTCGTGACGGTCCAGCGTCCATTCCCAGACGTTCCCGTGCATATCGTGCAGCCCCCAAGCGTTGGGCCGCTTCGTGCCCACCGCTTGGTACTGCGCATTGCTGTTGTCCCAGTACCAGGCGTAGTCGGCGAGGGAAGCAGGGTCATCGCCGAAGGAGTAAGCGGAACTGGTCCCGGCCCGGCACGCGTATTCCCACTCGGCCTCGGTGGGGAGCCGGTAAAAGCGGCCTGTCTTCGAACTCAGCCACTGCGCGTACTTGCTGGCCGCATGCTGCGTCATGCTGATGGCCGGGTAGCCGTTGATTCCCATTCCAAAGCTCATTTCCATGTAGGGGGGCGTGGGACTCGAGACCGCTGCGACCAGATCGTCGGGATCCAAGTAGCCTTCCGCTTCGCGAAGCATGAATCCCCGGAATTCGTCCCAGCTGACCTCTCGGGCTCCCATCCAGAACGCATCGAGACGGATCCGTCTCAGCGGGCCTTCGTCCGCTTCGCGCCCTTCCTCGCTTGGCGGCGTCCCCTGGATGAACTCTCCCGCAGGAACCGGAACCATTTGAAAGACGACATCCGAGCCGGGAACGGTCTCGTCGTACGCATCGAAGCCGTTTTCTGCAGCGTCTCGCATACGCCGCTCGAGCCGTCCGTGAATTCTTCGGACCAACTCCAGCTCGTTTTCATCGGCTGCCTCTGGGCCCTCCCGCTGAGTAGCCACCAGCGGGCTCGGCCAAGGCGCCCCTTCCAAGATCCACGTCCTGACGAGAGCCAGTTCCGGTTCAGTCAAGGGGCCTCCCGCCGGGGGCATGGCACCTGGGGTGCCGGAGGGGAGCAGGAGACGAGCCAGCAACAGGCTCGCGTCGGGGTCCCCCGCCACGACGGACGGCCCGTTGGCCCCACCCGCGCTCGCGTCTGCACCGGATTCCAGGCTGAGACCACCCAGTTTGTTTGACTCGCGGTGACATGCAAGGCACCGTTGCTCGATCAGCGGACGAATCTGTGAATCGAAATCCACTGCCAGTGCAGCTGGCAGGACCGAAAGAGTCAGCAATATCAGACCGCGCACGGCTAGGCGAACTTCGTTTGGCCGGGACGCGCGAGTGGCGGAACGTCGTGCGCCATGGTCCATGTCAAGTTATCGGGAAACCGCTTCTCCTTGGATTGCATCGCTTGGTCCCATGTCAGTTGCTGTCCGGTGTACGCTGCCATACGGCCGAGAATCGCGACCTGTGTGCTGTGGGCCATCCTTACGCCGTCATTGACGGGCTCGCCCCGTCGGATCGCCCGGAAGAGCACGTCATGCTCCTCTTGGTACATGTTGTTCTGCCTTCCTCGGTACATCCAGCGCGTCTCACCCTCGATGCGTGCCATCACACCCCGGCCAATGGTGAGCCTGCCCTTCGTGCCAAGGATGTAATCGGCGTTCTCCCGGTGACAGCCTGCGATTTGACGGCAACCCATAAACGCCCTCACGCCGTCCGGGTAGAGGTAGTTGACTTCGAAATGGTCGAAGATGTTGCCGTCGTGAGCCGGGATCTGGCGCCCGCCGACGGCGACACAGCTCTCAGGCGGCCTGTCGCCCATAGCCCAGGCGATCTTGTCGACGCTATGGACCGCCTGCTCCACCAGGCTGTCGCCGCATGTCCAAACGAAGTTGTACCAGTTCCGGATTTGCCATTCGATATCGCTCATCCCAAGGGGACGCTCGTAGGCCGGCGGCATCGGTTTGACAGGGTTCGTGTAGTAGGTCGCGTAGTACGCCACTATCTCACCGATTGCGCCGGAGTGCACCTGGTCCATCGCAGCTACGACCATGTTGTTGTAGCGCCAGCAGAATCCCGCCACGATCGACAGCTTCCTCTCCACCGAGGCCCTGACAGTTTCGAGTACAGAGCGAACTCCCGGAGCGTCGACTGCCATCGGCTTCTCGCAGAAGACATGCTTACCAGCCTCTACGCAAGCCTTCAGGTGCGAGGGGCGGAAACCCGGCGGCGTGGCAAGCAGGACTACGTCCACGCCGCTGTCGATGACCGACTGGTACGCATCCAGCCCGAGGAACCGGTGTTGGTTGTCGACACGAACCTTGTTCTTGCCCTGGTGTCGCTTCTCCACCGCTTCGAGGCAGGTTTCGATCCGCTCGCGGTCGACATCAGCGACGGCAGTGAGGATCGCGTAGTCGTCAGCTTGCAAGGCCTGTGCCGCGGCGCCCGTGCCCCTTCCTCCGCAGCCGACCAAGCCGACCTTGATTTCTTGGGAGATCTGCGCGCCACGCAGGAAGCTGCTCGCCCCGGCAACTGCGGCCGAACCCTTCAGGAACCTACGCCTTGATGGACTGGCGATCGGATCCTCTCTATGCTCTGCCATTTCGCTCCTCCGTCCTAGCATTGTCGCCGACGTACCCGGGTTCTATTCATTCTTCGAGACCCGTCGGCACCGCCGAGCCCCTCTTGTCCGTCTTTGTCCCAGGCTCTCGGAGGCAGCTAGGCGTACCATTAGGGGTAGGCGCGGCGAACTCCACGCTCGAGACCATGGGCCGATCTCCGGACTCGAGAGGAATCCTTCCAGCCGTAATTGCACGGATTGCCAGAGCCGGCTTCTCGGCCGCCGTGCTCTTGAACTCTGCCCTCTTGCTCGCTAGTTCCGCGATGGCCCAGCCCACCACCTCGGTGCGCGGTGCCGATGGATCCTCCGATATCGAGCCGTCCCTGGAATTGGTGAATCTGGATCTTCTCGATAGCCGCGACGGCTACGCGATTCCGGCCGACAGCCGATTCCTGCCCGGCGAGCGAGTCCATGTCTATTTTCAGATTAAGGGTTACCGCGTCGGCCGCGCGGACCGTATCTTCCTGCGTTACGAGGTTGCGGCCCTGGACCCGAACGGACGGCGATTCTACTCACCGGCTTCGGGCGAATACGACGTGGAGCTGGCCCCACAGGACAAGAATTGGATGCCGGTGGTCCGCTACTCGCCGCGCATTCCGGATCATGCTGGAGGCGGCACCTATGTCGTCCAAATCGCAGTGCACGATCAGCTTGCGGACGAGACGGTCGAGGCCGAGGTTCCGATCCTTGTCGACGGCGAGCGCGTCGAGCGGGCGGACGAACTCCTAGTTCGAAACTTTCGATTCTCGAAGACCGAGAACGGCGACTCTCTTTCGAATCCGGAGTTCCGCCCCGGAGAGGAAATCTGGGCCGCATTCTTTATCACCGGATACGAGACGCGCGAAAACAATACCTTCGATGTGGAATCTGATGCTTGGGTCATTGACTCAGAAGGCGAAAGGCTCTTTGGATTCGAGCCCAGCGGGGAGGGGGGTAGACCGTACTACCCCCGGCTTTGGTTGCCGGCCAAGCTGCGGCTGGACCTCGACGAGACGATTCCACCTGGCCGGTACACGGTAGTGCTTCGACTGCGTGATCGCGTGGCGGGCTCCGAGATCATGCAGCGCTACAGCTTCTGGATTCGCTGAGCTTGGCGGAGCGCTATAATTTCGTCGTGTCCCTGACAGAATCCACCATGCTGCCGTTGGGAACAGCGGCTCCTGATTTTTCTCTGCCTGACACTGTCTCGGGCGGAACCGTGTCGCTTGCGGATGTCTCTGACGGCAGAAGCGGCCTGCTTGTAATGTTCATATGCGCGCATTGCCCGTTTGTGATCCACGTGCAGGACGAACTCGCGAAGCTCGGCAACGACTACGGATCGAACGGCCTCGGAATTGTCGCCATCTCCTCCAACAACGTCGCCACCCACCCCGAAGACGCTCCCGTCAAGCTCGGCTTGATGGCAACGAGGCTGGGCTTTTCGTTTCCCTACCTGTACGACCAGTCGCAGGAAGTTGCGAAAGCCTACACCGCTGCCTGCACGCCGGATTTCTTTCTCTTCGACCGCGACAACCGGTTGGCGTACCGCGGCCGCCTTGACGCGAGCCGCCCAGGCAACGGCGTTCCGGTGGACGGCCGCGACTTGCGTGCGGCCATCGACGAGGTGCTGGCAGGACGAGGAGTAGGTGGCGAGCAACAACCGAGTGCAGGCTGCAACATCAAGTGGGCTCCGGGGAACGCGCCAGCATACTTCGGATAGTCGTGTAGGGACGTCGGGTTCCGGCGAGTCCAAGGATTCCGGTGAGGCGTTCCTTGGATTCGGATCCTTGCCGGCCCGCTAGCCCGAACGGTTGGGTTTGAGGCGGCAAGGCCGGCGACCACGATTCCGACACCGTGCAGCTCGGGGCCTGAGAATGGCTTTCCGCGAGCCCGACAGTCCACCGCGTTCTCACGGGTGAGACTCATCCGAGAGGGACAAGTCGTCCCCCGATCGCGCGAGAGCGAGAGCCGAACGCCAGACGGCTGCTCACGTCGATCGCGAATCATGAGCCGGAGCCCAGGCCGGACCACTCGTGACCTTGCGAGTAGGCCCCAGCTTCCGGTTGCTGCGTCATGACCCGTTGCGAGTTGTAGGATGCTAGGCGTCCTTTTTTCGGAACGACTCCAGCTGCCAGTTGTCGTTGGATGACGCTACCGGGCACCTGAGTGTGTACTGGCTTCCATCGTCCGCCCGGACCTTGAAGAAGGAATCCGAAGGTCCGCACCAGCGGTCGATGATCTCTTCAACGAAGTGGACCCGGCCGTCCAGCTCGAATCGCAGCGGCCTTTCGTTGCCCTTGTGGCCCGCGTAGCAGTGGACTCGCAGTGTCGCGCTCACGACAGTCATCATAATGACCAAGCGCTGGCACGCGGCGCTGGGTTACTGCGTGCGGAATAGCGACGACCAGACAGGCGGCTCCCAATTCGACCGGGTCACCGCTTGTCTGGCGAAACCTGTCCGGACTTCCGTTGCATGCCAGTCGTCAGCGGCTCTCGATTCCTAACAACGACCAAAATCGCTACTTCGGCCTTGTTCTTCCGCCGTGGCCCTGGAGCACCGGTCTCCCGACCTGGCAGCCGGGTGTGTTCCCCGATGACCCGGAACGCCTCAAACGGCGGTGCTGCCCGCAGCCGCTCTCAGCGCTCGGGCACAGCTTCCATGAGTAGCGTCAAGGCGTTCTTCAGCCCCTCGTCACTTGGGCCTGAGCCTTTGTAGTGTCCAAGTCGCACCACAACCAGGTCGTGGGAGGGGATAACCAAGGTCTTTTGGTTTCCCGCGCCCGCCATGTAGTACGCGTCTCTCGGAATCGGGTAAGCGTTCGTACGGTTGATCCAAAAAAAGCCGCCATAGATGGGTCGGCCATCTGCCTCCCACGCGGGTGCCGGTGTGCTGACAAACTCCACGAAGCCTTCCGGAAGTATACGATCGCCTTGCCAGACACCGTCTTGCAGATAAAGGTTGCCGAGACGCGCCCAGTCCCGCCCCGTCCCGAACTCATAGCCTTGGATCAGGTAGTTCCCGTATGGATCGGTCTCCATCACCATGTCACGAATGCCGATCTTGTCGAAGAGCTGCCGCTGAGGGAACGAGAGGTACTCCTCCCCGCGTCCTTCGACACCGAGCCGCACTAGGTAGTTCGTGAGGACGGGATCGCAATTCCGGTATCGACCGATCGTGTTCGGGGGCCACTGCTGAGGCCTCGTCGCGGCCCACTCGAACGAATTCATGCCACCCGTATAGAGATAGAGGTGGTCGGGGTAGCCCATGGCAGGATCGTACTCCGGATCGCCCCGGTTCACACAGCGGATTCCGCTCGACATCCGCAGGATGTCGGCGATTCGAATCTCTCCCCTTGGATCTCCTACGTGCTGCCATTCGGGAACAGGAGCCGGGGACCAGAGGTCGTAGACCCCTTGCTGAATCAGAACTCCCATCAGCGTCGCGGTCAAGCTCTTGCCCATCGACCAGCTTTCAAGCGGTGTGTGAAGGTCCAGGCCGTCGCGGTAGCGTTCAGCAATCAGACGTCCCTTCCAGGTGACGACAAATGCGGCGGTCATGCCCTCCACTGGCTCGAAGGCGGCGTCGACGGCGGCCCGGACTTTCGCTTCGTCGAGCTGAGCCGGAAACGGTTCGTCGGAAAGCAAGTCGCCCATCGGCCATGCCTGCATGTCGGGATCGGGAAGCGAACTCAGCACGTCGACGGGATCGAAGAGGAGCCTATCCTCCCCCAGAGGAAACGTAACGCAGCCTTGATCCCCGAGGTATTTGGCCGACCGCACCACTCCGTCTGGGAGGGTCAGGTGCACCAGTTTCTTTTCCATGTCGACCTCGCGCTTCGTTACTTTCGAACGCTGGTCGTAGTCGCTTGTGAAGTAACCGATGCTCTCGGCGGCGAAATCCGCGTCGAGCCCCGTGATGAAGACAGCCGAGCAAAGGATTTTCGCGAAGCCTGCGGTGTGGTGATGGAGGGGATTACCCGGCGGGCGTTCCCATTTCGTAGGGAGCTCCAGCGACTTGGCACGGTCTACGAGCGCATTAACCGCTGCCTCCCCGCTGAAAGGCGCGGACGTGGATTCCCCGTTCTGGCCCCCGTTGACGCAGGCGAGTGCGACAAGCAGCGGGAGCAAGACTGCGACATGGCTCAATCGACTCATAAGCAAGATTTCCTTTCTCAGTGGAAGCGCGCTTTCCAACCCCCCTAGGGAGGATGTGATTGTGCATCCGGTTCCTGGAGGTCAATCAACTCAAACAACGACCGGAAAGCCAACCCTGCCAGAGTAAGCCCCCGGCGCAGGCGACTCAATTCTAGGCCATCGGTAGTACGCGTCCACAGATTCCGGTGGCGGTGGCGGGTTAGCAGGACGTGCTCGCGAGCACATTGCGGCTGGAGAACCTCAAGGGTCTTTCCGAAAGCCGAACTACTCTGCCCGTCCCTGATTGCTCGGCCGATGCGGCACCAAGGACTTGAGATTACAGTAGTACGGTACCTAGCCCGATCCGGAGTTCGGCTCTTCAGATTCCCATGACCGCCCGCACTAAAGATCAGGTACTGCAACCGGTCGCGGGCTTTGTCGTGCTGTTGCTCTTGGTTGCTTGCAACACACAAACCCAGGACACCAGTTCCGCCGCACAGACACCCCCCGTCGAGCCCAATGCACCGAAACGAATGCTCGACGTGGGCATTGTTGTCGCAGACATGGAACGGTCGCTGTACTTCTATCGCGACCTCATCGGACTACCGGTCGTGTCGGAGTTCAGGATCGCGCAGGCGGGTGAAGAAGTGGTGAGTCGCATCGGGGACGGCAAGATGGTCTGGCTCGCGTATCGCGAGGCGTTCATAAAGTTGGTCGAGATGGACGTCCCGCCCTCCAGGCGGACTCCTGCCGGCCTCTCAAAGGCTATTGGCTACAGGTTTATTACCCTACCTGTCCTTGACATCGAAGCGCTCGTGGCGAAGATGGAGCAGGCCGAAATACACGTAGTTGTCCCGCTTGTCGAATTCGACGATGGCGTCAAGATTTCGATGGTCGAAGATCCTGACGGGAATGTTGTCGAGTTCGTGGAGCCGGCGCCGCCTCGAGGGCGGTAACCCGCCTCCGTGGTGAGACGGCTGAATCTGTCTGCCGTCCAACTGTGTTGAGTGACGGGAGGTCACCTTCAGTAGTCTGCCTCTGCACCGGCGAGGCCACGCTGACGACCTCAATTGGCAGATGGGATGACAGGATAGCTCGTGAGCAGCGGTTTTTACCGCGATTCTTCGAGTAGTAGCACGAAATGACTCATGCCTGGAGTTCCAGATCACTCAAGCAGTCGGCGGCCGGCAGGCAGACGATTCAAGCGACAACCAGCGATAGGCTGGCCCCCCGCGCCGGAACGAGCCAGCTCATGAGCTGGGAAATGAGTTCCGTATCGGCCGAAGGCCAACTCTTGGAGAGAGGAGTTGCCCTTCGACAACGAACGAGATGAACGACACTCGTCCGTCCGGGCTACCTCAGCCAGCCTTCGCCGTCCTAGCGTGGTCGAGACCATTGCGGATCTCCCGAGGTGTTTCCTGGTCGGATGGATTCTGAGGCGGCATCTGTTCCAACTCTTGAAGCACCGAACAATTCGGATCACCGGCGTCGACAATCGGCATCCCAACCCTCTGAATTGGCGGGCCGGGGGCCATGTCCCGACGTGAATGGCGACGTGCTACATAGTGGGTCAACCTGTACTCGAATTCGCTTCCGGTCCTGCAGCTGGGTACGTTGAGACGCGGTTGGCAACACGCTTACACATTTCATGACGGGCACTTCAAGAGCGCAATTCAAGTCCCAGTTCTTGCCGGCATGGCATGGAATGCCGATCGTAGAATGCTTCCCATTCGCGTCTATACCCACGGGCTTGTCTATGTTCTGGGCCGGTCGGATGATGAGTTGCCCTTGACAAGGCCATTTGTTCCGAGCTCGGTTCGGACCGATTAGATCGGCAACGACGGAGAGTTGCCGCCGACGCACAGCGCTTGTCTGAGTTCGGGCGGTGCTCTGGCACGACTGAGCCTGCGGCACGCGATCGGACCGCTCTTCAACACGTCCCCGGATGCATGTCGCGAGTTCTCCAAGCTCAGCGACACCGCGACGGCGGGGGGAACGATCCGCGGAGTTCGGCGCCATAGCCACCGGGTGAACTGGGCGCGCGCAATCTGAGTGGGAGCGCAGCCTCGGTGACCCGCTCGGAGCCAACTGGTCAGGAGTCATGTCGGCCGTCAGGGGGCGGGTGTCGTTCGCCGACAACCAACGCACCCTTGGTGCGACTGCCCGCTCGGGCCGGCTTTTGGGGTCACACAGAAACGCGCGGTCGCGCCTCGCCAGTTCTCTAAATGGTTGAAGGGAAGCGGTTCGGGGCCAAGGCTACTTCCAGGTATGTCGTCTCCTCGGCCTTGCAGCTCCTTGCCACAGTGACTGCCTCCGGAACGGACAGTGCCGCACCTCTAGTGTTGCGCTGGCACTCCCAGCACAGTGCGAGACCGCTCTACGGCCGGACTCTGGTTTCCTTGGCGAAGTCGTGACTACGCAGCCCGCCGGTAGTCATTGTGGTGGGCGGCGACGCCCGAGCAGTCGTACTCGTCTTGGCAGTAAACGCACAAAGTGGTCCACGGGATGGCTTCGAGGCGGTTGGGATTGATCTCGGCGCCGCAGTCCTGGCAAATGCCGTACTCGTCGATGTCGAGCAGCTTGAGAGCCGTCTCGACGGCCCTACGGGTCTCCCAATCGTTGTTGATCACGCTGATTGTCAGATCCATCTCGAAACGGTTTTGCATTTGATCCATAGGATCATTGCACCGCTCTCGGATCAATTCGTCCCGGCTGTCCCTCTTGCTAAGGTCCTCAAGCTTGCTCAGCAACTGCTGGCGCACTACTTCCTTGTTCTCGTGTAGCATGTCCTTCTCTCCTTGCGGTTGATCTTAAGTGAGCGTTGCTGCTGACGGGTTGCCGTCCGCGATAACGGAACGACTACTCACTCGGTCCGATCACCCTAACCCGATCAGTATAGATGGAAACCACCGTCAAGTGGTTGCACTTTGGTAAAAAAATTTATTTTTTTCCGTTTTTACCCCAAAACAAGCGCCTAACGGCGCGCTATGACCTCTCTAGCGAGGTGCAGCACTCCAACCATCATGGGTTTGGTGAGCCTTCCCGTCTGTGTGTTCTGGCGACTGGGATGATAGCTGCATAGAAGAGTTTGCCTTTCTTCCGGAAGTTCATAGCTCGCGCCGTGCGCGAACGGCCATTCCTTCTTGCGTATCCGTATGCCCCTGGCGGCTAGGACGGCCAGGTATGAATTAAGTGCAAGCTGTCCCAGGGCGATGACGACACGAAGTCTCGGAAGCAGCGCGATCTCTCGCTCCAGGTAGTGCCGGCAATTGGAGAACTCGGCCGGCGTTGGCCGGTTCGCAGGTGGTACACACCGCACCGCGGAAGCGATGTAGCAGTCCGTGAGCTTCAGTCCGTCATCCCGCGAGACCGCCCGCGGTTGGGACGCGAAACCAGTCTCGTGCAATGCGTCGAACAGGAAGTCCCCGGAGGCATCTCCTGTGAAGACGCGCCCGGTCCGGTTTGCACCGTGCGCGCCGGGTGCCAGTCCCACTAGCAGGAGCCGCGCCTCAGGGTCGCCGAAGGATGGCACTGGTCGTCCCCAGTATTTCCAGTTCCTATAGGCGCGGCGTTTCGTTTCCGCAACGCTCGCGCGGTACTCGACTAGGCGCCGACACTGCTCGCAATGGACGATCTCCCTCTGCAGGGACGCAAGCGCTGAGATTCCCGAGCCGCAAGACACGAATCGTCGCAGTCTAGCAGCCAGCCGGGCCTCGTTCGAGGGCACTCGAGCCCGTCGCCAATGGCCAAGAACGGCCTGCCGCCCACACCGGTTTCGCTGCTTCGGGCAGCTCGATTTCAGACTCGAATACACAGACCCTTGCCTAATGCCGAGTTATTTGCTATAAACTCGCACACTCAAGCGCGCCGGAAACGAGGGTCGTTTCCGCAGGAATTTCGGGACCGGCCACCGGCCGCGGGAAGGGTCCATGCACAGCGACGTGCCTACCCCAGACCGGACCCCAGCGCGGAACTCTAGTACCGTAGCGCCCCGGTCACGGGGCTTAGAGCGGGCTAGTGGTATTCGTCCGCCCGTCAACGCTAATTCCGCCGTGCAGCGGGCCTTGAATCGTGAGCGCGCCGCCGAGGTTCGCCAGTCCGAGCTGTTTACGCGGGCCGCGACGCTGTTCCGCGAGGGCAAGTATGGCATGGCCAGGAGAATCCTGGACAAGGTGCAGTCGGGGCCCAATGCGGGGCTCGGTCACCGGGCGCGGGTCTATATCGACATCTGCAACCAGAAGACGGCCCGCAAGCGGCCGAAGCTGGAAACCCTTGACGAGTATTACAATTATGCGGTGAAGCTCTTGAACGATGGTGCGTTCGCGGACGCCGTCCGAGTCTGCAACCGGGGGCTTGCGCTCGATGCCGAAGCGGCTCACGTGCACTACCTCAAGGCCGTTGCAAAGATCCTAGCGGGCCAGACAACGGGCGCCGTGGCTCCCCTCAAGAAGGCTATTGCACTTGACCCGAAACTCCGCATGGTCGCGCGCCAGGATCCCGACCTGACTTCTGTCATACGCACCAATCCGTTTGCGAAACTGACAGCGATCTGAGCCGCCGAGCATCCGCCTTCCGAGGGCGGCAGCGATCTGCCCTAGCTATCGGGGCGCCTGAAGATAATAATGTGCTGGGACGGCAGGAAGTCCAGCAGCTCGACAAACTCGAATCCTATGGGCTCGATCTCGGCCCGTGCCTCGTCCACTGACATCTTGTGCAGAGGGTGGATTGGGATTGACGGATCCTCTTTCCGATACTCGACAAGCACAAGGCGGCCACCTGGCTTCAGCGCACGAAGGACTTGCCGCATTGTCAGTGCCGGGTACGCCAGCTCGTGGTAGACGTCAACGAGCAGCGCGAGTTCCGCGTCGCTGTCGGCCGGAAGCCGCGCGTCCCTTTGCGTCGCCAGAACTGCCTCCACATTGCTGATCTCGCGGTTCCGGATGTTTCGGCCAAGCATCTCCAGCATCTCGGGCTGGACATCCGTCGCAATCACCCTGCCTTCCGGCCCGACGTGGTCTGCCAGCCTCCACGTGAAGTAGCCGACACCCGCTCCCAGATCGATCACGGTCGATCCCTTCGGTATGCGCAGTGCGGCTACGACCCTATCGGGCTGTTCCTCGCGTTGGCGCTCGGGGCGAACGAGCCAGTCGGCGCCTCGGTAGCTCATAACGGGAGCTATCTGGCGTCGAGGACTCGAGGAGGGGGCGCCTTCGCTGGGTTCCTCGAGCTGCAGGACTTCGACTTGGGCCGGCGATGACGACGGCTGGGCGAGGCCGAGTGCCGCAACTGAGGCTAGTAGCCGAAATCCTCTCACGGAAGCCTCCCTAACGGTCCAAAAGGTCATGACGTGCCATCAGGGCGCGCAAGTCCTCCTTGTCGGCCGGTTCCATCGGGACCAATGGCGGCCTCACGCTGCCTGCTTTAATGCCCGCTAGGGACATTGCAGTCTTGATCATCGACACCTTGTATCCTGGACGGCGGTTCCTCAATTCATACATGGGGACCACGATGTCGTCAAGAATGGCGTTCACCTCTTGGAACATTCCTTGGCGCGCCAACTCCTGGATTTGGAGCGTTACGTGCGGCATGAAGCAGGCAAGTCCGGAGGTGAATGTTTCGATTCCGAGGTTCCAATAGCTGGGCACGAAGGGCTCGGCCATGCCATTGATCCAGCGGAATCGGTTGCCGAAATGCCGTTTCACCTGCAGATAGTGCGAGAGATTCCCGTTCTCGTCCTTGATCATGAGGATGTTGCTGACACCCGCTAACCGTTCAAGCAGGGACAGGGGAAGGACGCCACTCCATCTCGTCTGGTAAAGGATGACGCTCAGGCCGGATTGATCTGCCACTCCCCTGTAGTAGTCGGCCAGCCCGGGCTCGTTCTCATCGCCCGTATACGGGGCAATGCAAAGGATCGCGTGAGCTCCCGCTTCTTGAGCCATCGCGGCTTGCAGGCGGGCAGTGCGCCAGCTCTGGCCAACCCCGAAGATCAGGTAGGCGCGGCCACGGGCCGCCTCGCCGGCTACTTCGCACACTCGCTCGTAGTCCTCTAGGTCCAGAGCGTGCTGCTCGCCGTTGCTGCCGCAGAAGCAGAGGGCATCCAGTCCGGCGTCGAGCATCCGGACGGCGTGGGCAGCCAGCGCGTTGGCGTCGAGGGAGAGATCCGCCCTCCAAGGCGTGACGGGGAATCCGATCGGGCCTACAAGTTCGGTTGGACTGCTGGGCATTGCGGGACTGGACTCTGGCCGAGATGTATCAACATACCAGCTAGCCGAGCCTCGGAACCGGCACTCCCGCGAAGCGTCTGAGAGGCCTGCGCAGGCGCCGGGTTCGCCGAACGGATCATGAGCCGGGAGGGCCCGCGAAATCGATTGCGCGCACTTGACCCTTCTGTGCTAGCTTAGAGCTTTAGGGAGATCGTAGGCCTCGCCAGCAGCGACTCCCCATACCCAGCCTCCAAGGCTCCGTTGGACTGCCACGACCGAGAGCCGCAGTTTCGGCTGACATGACCCAAGCTGTTGCCAATCGCTACGTCACTGCCCTCGCGGATGTTGTGATGCAGCCAGATTCGGGCGTAACCCCGGAGCAAGCCCTTGAGCAGCTCCAAGCGTTCGGCGACCTGCTCGATCAATCACCCGATTTGGACGGTGTGTTGCGGTCGCCGGCCGTCTCGCCGCGGGAAAAGCGAGATTTGGTCGAGGCGATCGGAGGAAGAATCGGATTGGAGCGTATCATTCGGAACTTCCTCTGCGTAGTGGTGGAGCATCGTCGCGTCGCGCACTTCGGCCTGCTGCTTGATTGCTTCAGGATCTGGCTGGACCGACTTCGCAACCGTGTCGAGGTCGAAGTCCGCGTTGCCGGCAGGATCGATAACGACCAGAAAGCGGCTTTGGAGAACCGATTCCAGAAGTTGACAGGAATGCAGGTTCGTCCGAACTACATCGTCGATGCGAGTCTTCTGGGCGGGACATCCGTGAGGATCGGCTCGTCGCTGTACGACGGGTCGCTCCGCGCGTCGCTCGCCTCGTTGGCCGGCAGCCTCGCTTCGGGAAACCAGTGATCCCTCCTCTAGAAAGGAACCCATCCGAATGGCCCAGATGAACGCCGCGGAGATTTCTCAGTTGATCCGCGACCGGATCCAGAACTACGAGTCCGCTGTCGAAGTCGCCGAGGTGGGCTCCGTCATCTCGTTGGGTGACGGCATCGCCCGCCTCCATGGCCTGGAACGGGTCATGGCCGGGGAATTGCTGGATTTTCCCGGAGGCATCGCTGGCATCGCCATGAATCTCGAAGAGGACCAGGTAGGGGCTGTCTTGCTGGGAGACTTTTCCTCGCTGAAGGAAGGGGATCAGGTCCGCCGTACCGGCAGGATCATTTCGATCCCTGTCGGAGACGCAATGCTTGGCCGGATCGTCAACGCGCTCGGCCAGCCCTTGGATGGTAAGGGTCCGATCGAAACCACGCAGTACAACCCGGTCGAGAAGATTGCTCCGGGCGTGATCGACCGCGAGCCGGTCAAGGAGCCGATGCAAACCGGTCTCAAGGCGATCGATTCCATGATTCCGATCGGCCGTGGACAGCGTGAACTGATCATCGGCGACCGCCAGACAGGCAAGACTGCGATCGCGATCGACACCATCATCAACCAGAAGGGCGGCGACGTGATTTGCATCTATGTCGCTGTCGGTCAGAAGCGGTCGACAGTCGCCCAGGTCATCAAGACCCTTGAGCAGCAAGGGGCAATGGACTATTCGATTGTTGTCGTTGCCTCGGCGTCGGATCCGGCCCCCATGCAGTACTTGGCTCCGTTCGCGGGAGCGGCGATCGGCGAGTACTTCCGCGACACCAGCCGGCACGCGCTCTGCATCTACGACGACCTCTCGAAGCACGCGGCGGCTTACCGCGAGATTTCGCTCCTGCTGCGGCGCCCGCCGGGACGCGAGGCGTACCCGGGGGATGTGTTCTACTTGCACTCCCGCCTGCTGGAACGGGCCGCCAAACTCAATGACAAGCTCGGCGGCGGCTCGATGACCGCCCTGCCGTTCATCGAGACTCAGGCGGGTGACGTTTCGGCCTACATTCCCACCAATGTGATTTCTATCACTGACGGCCAGATCTACCTACAGGCCGACCTCTTCAACGCGAATGTGCGCCCTGCGGTCGACGTCGGCATCTCGGTCAGTCGCGTTGGCGGCAACGCCCAAATCAAGGCGATGAAGTCGATTGCCGGCACACTCAGGCTGGACCTCGCGCAATACCGGGCGCTCTCTGCCTTCGCGCAGTTCGGCTCTGACCTGGACAAGGCCTCGCAGCAGCAACTCCATAGGGGCGACCGCTTGGTGGAGGTCCTCAAGCAGAAGCAGTACGACCCGATCCCAGTCGAAAAGCAGATCGCGATCATTTTCGCGGGCACCAAGGGCTTCCTCGATGACCTTGAGCTGTCTCAGATCGCCGATTTCGAGTCCGGCCTTTACGAGTTCCTCGATCGGCAGGGCGACGACGGTGCGCTAGCGATGATTCGCGAGCGACGCAGTCTGGACGATGAGACGACCGCGGCGCTTGCAGGCGCGATTGAGACCTTCAAGGAACAGTTCGTCACGCTCTCCTCGATGGCCAAGGCCAGCTAGCGATGCCTTCTCTCATCGACCTCCGCCGGCGCATTCGCTCGGTCAAGAACACGCAGCAGATCACCAAGGCCATGAAGATGGTTTCTGCGGCCAAGCTACGTCGAGCACAGCAGGCGGTGCTGAATGCTCGGCCGTATTCCCGGCTGCTTGAGGACATGATCGGAAGCGTGTTGGCGCACGGCGGCGACGATGAGCCGGCGCTTACCCATCCGTTGCTGGAGCAGCGGGAGTGCCACAAGATCCAGCTTCTTGTGCTAGCGGGTGAAAAGGGATTATGCGGATCCTTTAACAGCAACGTCCTGAAGGCCTCGGCACAGTTCCTTCAAGACCGGCCGAACAAGCATGTAGATCTGGAGCTGCTCGGCCGCAAGGCGGTGGAATTCTACGGTCGCCGGAGCCATGCCGTGAGCGGCACTTGGGAGCAAGTGTTCGGTCGCGTCGAGCACTCTGTCGCCAGCACCATCGCGGACAAATCCATAGGCCGCTTCAAGACCGGTGAAGCGGACGAGGTCTGGGTGCTCTTCAACCGCTTCAAGAACGTGCTTAGCCAGGAGACCTCGTTGGAGAGGATCCTGCCGGTGATGCCCGTGTCACATGCAGCGGATGCAAGCGTCGGGTATGACTACGAAGAGCCTGCGGAGACGCTTCTCGGCGCTCTGCTGCCAAAGCGGGTCGTGACGCAGCTCTACGTGGCGATGCTTGAATCAGCCGCTGCCGAGCACGCCGCCCGCATGACCGCGATGGACTCGGCCACCCGCAACGCAGGGGAAGTATTGGAAAAGCTCACGCTCCACCTTAACCGAGTGCGCCAAGCCAGTATTACAACTGAGATTATCGAGATTGTCTCGGGTGCCGCCGCACTGGAATAGCTGCGCGTCCGAACTGCGAGGGGACGAAAACATGCAAGTCGTTGGGAAAGTCATTCAGGTTGCCGGGCCGGCTGTGGATGTGCAGTTCTCGGAGGGCAGGCTCCCGAAGATCTTCAACGCCGTGAGGGTGACGAGCGAGGGCTTCAATGTGCCGCAGCCGGTCGACGTCACCTGCGAGGTGCAGCAGTATCTCGGCGAGGGCCGAGTGCGCACCGTCGCCATGCAGCCCACCGAAGGCATGGTGCGCGGGATGCGCGTCGAGGACACGGGCAAGGCGATCTCCGTGCCCGTCGGACCGCAGGTTCTCGGCCGCGTGCTGAACGTGCTCGGCGAGCCGGTCGACGAGCGCGGCCCGGTCGAGACGGGAATGTCTTTCCCGATCCACCGCGACGCCCCGCTGCTCTCTGACCAGTCCACGGAGTCGGAGATCCTGGAGACCGGCATCAAGGTCATCGACATGATCGAGCCCTATCTGAAGGGCGGCAAGATCGGGCTGTTCGGCGGTGCCGGCGTGGGCAAGACCGTGATCATCATGGAATTGATCAACAACATCGCGCTGCAGCACGGCGGCGTGTCGGTGTTTGCGGGCGTCGGCGAGCGAACCAGGGAAGGGAATGACCTTTGGCTCGAAATGCAGGAATCCGGGGTCGTCGATCCGGATGACTACACAAAATCAAAGACCGCCCTGATCTACGGTCAGATGACCGAGCCACCGGGCGCCCGTCTGCGGGTTGGGCTCACCGGCCTCACGGTGGCAGAGTACTTCCGCGATGTCGAAGGCCAGGACACCCTGCTGTTCATTGACAACATTTTCCGCTTCACCCAGGCCGGCTCGGAAGTCTCGGCCCTGCTGGGCCGGATGCCATCCGCAGTGGGATACCAGCCGAATCTTGCCTCCGAGATGGGGGCTCTTGAAGAGCGGATCACTTCGACCAAGAAGGGGTCCATCACCTCGGTTCAGGCGATTTACGTGCCTGCAGACGACTACACGGATCCGGCGCCGGCCACCACGTTCACGCATTTGGACGCCACGACGAACCTGTCCCGCGAAATCGCTTCGCTGGGTATCTATCCGGCGGTCGATCCACTGACCTCGACGTCACGGATCCTCGATCCGCACGTCGTGGGCAATGAACACTACGATGTCGCCCAGGCGGTGAAGCGAGTCTTGCAGCGCAACAAGGAACTGCAGGACATCATCGCGATTCTTGGTGTCGAGGAGCTATCCGAAGATGACAAGCTCATCGTCGCTCGAGCTCGCAAAATCCAGCGATTCCTCTCGCAACCGTTCTTTGTCGCCGAGCAGTTCACGGGTACGAAGGGCTGCTACGTCAAGCTTTCCGACACCATTCGCGGCTTCCGAGAGATTGTCGAGGGGGCGCATGACGACCTGCCCGAGCAAGCCTTCTACATGGTCGGCACGATCGAGGACGCCCAGGAACGCGCGCGCCAGCTCGCCGCGTAGCCCGAAGCGTGCCCAGGGGCCGGAGTTCAAGGATTGCTTCCGACTCCGAGCCTGGGCGTGGCAGATGACCGGTTGACCAAGCCGGGCGGATCCGGGAATCGGATGGTGGGGTCCGACTGCCTCGCATCGCTGGTAGACTGGCAGCGACAAGGCTCTGCGTGGAACCGGAGCAGCAATGTCGCGGCGGGTCTCGTTGCCTCGTGCCCTCGTATGCGCCGTCAAGTGTAGGCCGTGCGATGGGGATCCTGACTAGAAGGGCAGCGCTTCGCTCAAGCCTCAACGCCCTCCTTGCGGCCCCGTGGCTGGCCTTGAGGAGTCCCGCAGCGACGCCATCGGGACTCACGGACACGGAGATCGTGCTCGGGGTCTCGTCGGCATTCTCTGGTCCGTCCCGGGGGCTCGGCATCGAGCTTTACCGAGGGGCCAATTCCTACTTCGAGCACGTCAACCAGGCCGGGGGCATCCACGGCCGCAAGGTCGTTTTCAGGTGCTATGACGACGGCTACCAGCCTACGCTCTCGGTTGAGAACACGATGAGGCTCGTGCTGGAAGACCAGGTATTCGCCCTGTTCGGATATGTCGGGACGCCAACCGTCACCCGTGTCCTCCCGGTGCTGAAGAAATTCCAAGAAAGGAATGCCTACCTGTTCTTCCCGTTCACCGGCGCCCAGCCGCAGCGCGAGCCCCCGTACGAGGATTTCGCATTCAATCTGCGTGCCTCATACCGCCAAGAGACTGCGGGCCTGGTCGACAACCTCGTGTCGATCGGCAAGCGGCGCATCGCTGTGTTCTACCAAGCCGATGCGTACGGTCGGAGCGGCTGGGCAGGCGTGAGGCGGGCGATGATGCGCCACGGCGAGCGCATGGTCGGTGAAGCTACCTATCGGCGTGGCGCGCGATTCACTAGCAGCATGCGTGCCCAGGTGGAGATCCTGAAGAAGCAAGAACCCGACGCCGTGATCTGCATCGGCTCCTACGCCGCTTGCGCCGCCTTTCTGCGCGACGCCGTGGACCTCGGGCTGCGCGTTCCGGTCGCCAACCTCTCGTTTGTCGGGAGCGAGAACCTGTTGAAGCTGATTTCGGAAGGAACTGAGGACAGCGAGCGCTACAGCAGCCTTCTGGTGAATTCACAGGTTGTACCGAGCTACGAGGACCTTTCGATGCCAGCCGTCAGGGAATACCGCGCGCTCATGGAACGTCATTCTCCCCACCCGCCCGCCGAGCTTCTCAAGGAAGACTACACGCCCTTTCCCCAGAGTTTCGGCAGCTTGGAGGGTTTCCTCAACGCGAAGCTGATGGTGGAGATCCTGCGACGCCAGGGTGCCGACCCCGACCGCGGCAATCTCGAGAGCACGGTTTTCTCCATCAAGAACTTCAATCTTGGGATCGGGGAACGGGTTTCGTTCGGACCCAACCGGCGGCAAGGCCTGCAATCTGTCTACTACACAGTCGTCGAATCCGACCGCTTCGTCCCCCTAAGGAACTGGAAAGGCAGGTTTTCCGCATGAAAGTCCAGAAACTGTTTCAGAAGACATTGTTCGGAGTCTTCTTCCTCTTCGTCGTGATCAGTCTGTCGACCTCCGCACTCTGCATCTACACGGTCGACACCCACCTGTCGAACGAATACGAAACCAACAGCAGGGGCATTGCCAAGACGGTCGCAGACGCCAGCGTCGACATCTTGCTGAACCGCGATCTCTCCGCATTGCAATCTTTGATCGACCAGTTCATTGAAATCCAAGGAATCGGCTACATCTACATCACGGACGAGAATGGCGAGTTCCTTGCCCACACGTTCGTGCCAGGCATTCCGGACCAGATCGCCGAAGCCACATCCTCCTCGGACGATGCCGTCGAACGGCACATCCCCGGGTTCGGCGATTTCGTCGAGGTGAGCAGTCCGATTCTGGCGGGAGTTGCGGGCAGGGTCCACATCGGCATGAATTCGAGCCTCATCGCGCTCAAGGTGCAGCGGGCTGTCGGACAGCAGGTCTACTTGATCTCGTCCATCTTCATTGTTGGCATCTTGTCTGCGGTCTGGCTGGTCAATCTTGCCGCCAAGCCTCTCGCTGCGCTGATCGATTACGCCGTGCGGCTAGCGCGTGAACGCGATAGCGCGACTCCGGACAACAGTCTCCTTCGACGGGACGACGAAGTCGGACAGCTTGCCAACCTGTTCCTCTACTTCTCGAAGGTCATGGATCCCAGGAAGGCCATAGGGGCGACACCCGGCGGGCCATACTGATCGCTGAACGCGAGGACTTCGCAAATGGCCGCTCCCGAGAGCACTAGAGCACGTCGGATCCTGATGCTCCTTGTGTGCACCCTGCTCCAGCTCTGTTTCGGAACGGTGTATGCGTGGAGCTTCTTCCAGGCCCTGCTTGTCAAGCAACTGGCGTGGTCGTACACGGATACTGCCATCGCGTTCAGTATCGCGATCTTTTCGCTCGGCATGTCGGCGGCATGGGCGGGCGGCGCGCTGCCGAGGTTCGGACCGAGAAAGCTGGCGATGCTGGGCAGTGTCATGTTCGCCGGGGGCTATATCATCAGCGGGTTCGCCCTCTACCAGGACAATCTCGCGCTCTTCTTCCTTGGCTATGGCGTCATCGGCGGGGCTGGCATCGGGCTCGGATACGTGACCCCCGTCGCTACAACGGTCAAGTGGTTCCCTCACAGCAAGGGACTGGCCACAGGGATCGTCGTGATGGGATTCGGAGTCGGCGCATTCCTCCTCAGCAAGGTGCTGGCTCCCTCGCTGGTCTGGCTTACGGAGGGAGATCTCCCGCTGCTGTTCGTTTGGCTCGGCATCGTGTTCGCCGCGATCCTGGTTCCATGCAGTCTTGTCCTCGCCAATCCGCCCTCCGAATCGGCCCGCGAGCCGGCAATTACGACGGGATCTGCCGCGCCAAGATCGGCAGACGAGATTCATCCAGTGCGTCGTTACCTGCGCACGCCTCAGTTCGTGATGATGTGGCTGGTTTTCTTCTTCAATATCGCTGCGGGGATCTCGGTGATCAGCTTTCAATCGCCTCTTCTGCAGGATGTGTGGGGGCTTGCGGAACCGACGGCCGAGCCCGCCCAACTGGCCGAGTACGGCGCGACACTGATCGCGGTGAGCTCGCTATTCAATGGACTGGGACGACTGTTCTGGGGCCTGCTGTCGGACCGCATCGGACGCGTCCGCGTGTTCCGGATTCTCCTTGCCAGTCAAATGGTCGTGTTCGGAAGACTGATGACCGAAAGCAACCCGTGGGTATTCTCGGTCCTCGTCTGCTACATTCTGCTGTGCTTCGGCGGCGGGTTTGCGACCATGCCATCGTTCATCCTCGACGTCTTTGGCCCGAAGCGAATGTCAGCAATATACGGGGCGATTCTCACTGCCTGGGCCGCAGCGGGGGTTTTCGGCCCGCTCTATGTCGGCAACCTCAAAGATCGGTACCCCGACCGTGCGGTCATCTACTGCTTTCTCATTGGGGTGGTGCTGCTCGGGCTGGGATACGTGTTCTCGTATCTCCTGAACGACGATCGCATTCGTCTGCGCCGACCGACATTTGTGGGTACCTTGCGCCAGTTCGGAATCGCACCCCCGGGCCGGGCCTGAGGGGCCGAGACGCCCTGGCCAGACGTCAATCAAACCCTTCTGGCTCGGTCGCAAGCGCCCGGCAGAGCTGACCGGAGACGGGCTGCGCGCGTCACGGCGGCTTGGTGCTTGAGGTTTTGGATCTGCAGAGGTCAAGGTGGGACTGAAGCCGCACGGATTGCGCCAGGCATTCTCCTTGGACAAGTGCCAGGGGGAATTGAGAGGGAATGTGGACTTACGGCGAAGGACCTATTTCGTTGACCGCTAGTTTCAGGCCGCGCCTCGCGACAACCAGTCCCGGCGACGACGCGGGCCCCGGGCACGAATGTTCTGCATTGAGGTCTCAGCGCGACGGCAGCTCGCAGCGGTATGTACGCCGCAACGTAGCCCGGAGAATCTCTCGCGAGCCACTTGGCAATCTCGAGAACCTGTTCCTCCGGCCCTCGGAACACGCTGGGATAATTGGTCTGCTCCAATGAATGCAACCGTCGTGGAATGAACGGAGAAACATGCGAGCTCGCGCCGCTCGACCCTGTTGAGGACCGTTGCTAGTGCGGCCTTGCCGCACGGCCTTTTCACGGTGGGCCTTCCCGTCCTGATTCTGCGATGGGTTGATGGCATTCCGGTACTCGCAACGAACGGCGGTGGACAGATTCGTTGGCTTGGAGCAGCACTCGTGGCCTTCGGCATCTACCTCTACGTGTCGTCGGTGGCGTGCTTGCTGCGATGCAACACGACCGCGATCCCCGGGGCGAAGCCGTTGGTTCTGGTAACGGATGGTTGGTACGCCCATACTCGGCATCCCCTCCTTCTGGGCGTCGTATCGATACTCTTTGGCGAGGCCGCGCTCCTTTCGAGCTTGGCCTTGGCGGGCTATGCTCTCGCCTATTGGCTTTGCTTGATTGCTTTCGTCACTTTGAAGGAAGAACCCGACCTGCGACGGGCGTTCGGTGCGCAGTTTGACGCATATTGCCGGGACGTACCCCGCTGGATTCCGAAACTTTAGCTGAATACAGCTGCCGAGGCGATGGAGCGGGGCAAATCGGCCCGCGGGCACCTTGAGCAAGTGGATTCCGGCCTGAACTGAACTCGCCGGCAGCCGGAAACGGATGCTTCTCGTTCATCCGATACACTACCCGGATGCTGCCAATCAGGAAGCCCCGAAATCTGGCATGCGTCACGTTGCTGCTGTTCCATGCGTCCGTTGCGCCTTCCCAGGCGCCGACGAGAGCCGAATTCCTGCCGATCAAGGATGACCCGAGTCTTCCCCGGGTGCTGCTCATCGGCGATTCGATCTCGATCGGGTACACGCTGCCGCTACGAGAGGCTCTCCGAGGTGTCGCTAACGTCCATCGTCCTCCTCAGAATTGCGCCCATACCTGGCTGGGGCTCAAGATGATCGAAGAGTGGTTGGGGGATGGGAGTTGGGATGTCATTCACTTCAACTGGGGCTTGCACGACCTCAAGTACGTCGACGACAAGGGCAGGAGGGCCTTGCCGCCCCGAGGCGAGCAGGTCACCACGCTTGAGGAGTACGAGGCGAATCTCGAGAACCTTGTCGTCCGCCTGAAGCGAACCGGTGCAAAGCTGATCTGGCGTCCCACGACACCAGTGCCCGAAGGCGCCTCCGGGCGGTATCCGTCGGACTTGCCCAGATACAACAGTGTTGCGGCAAGGGTCGTCAAACGCCACGGAATCGACGTCGACGACATGAATGGCTTCATCACTTCGAATGGCATCCCCCACATACGGCCTGATGACGTTCACTTCTCTCGTGAGGCCTCGGCGAAGCTTGCCGGGAATTCCGCCAAACTGATTCGGCGTGCCTTGGATGGAGGCTGAGCCAATGCCGGAACCGGCAGACAAACTCGCCCGCAAGGAGAGGTACAATCGGAGCAAGATGTTTTCGGTTTCCTGCCATCAATCCGGTGGGGCCGAAGACTGATTCCCGCATCCCGTACGGGGCGGAGTATCCCTGATCCGAATGCCCCAGGAAACTATCCGAATCGAGATTGCGGTGCCCGACCGGTTGGTTCTGGACGCGGAAGCATCGTCTGTCCAGCTTCCACTTACGACCGGCTACCTCGGCGTACTGCCAGGCCATGCGCCGATGCTGGGCGCCGTCGGCACCGGCGAGCTGACGTATTGCGAGCCGAGCGGCGGGGAGCGCTACTTGGCCATCGATGGCGGTGCGGTCGAAATCCTTCCCGACCGCGTGCGGATCCTCGCGAGCCACGCCGAGCGCGACTCCGACATCGACACAGAAAGGGCTCGGAAAGCTCTCGAGCGGGCGAATGATCGGCTCAGGCTCCAATCGCTTGAAATCGATGTCGAGCGCGCGCAGAAGTCACTTGCCCGGGCCAAGGCTCGGATTGCGGCCGCCTCCCGCTCGTCATCGCACTAGGGACTGGCACCAGAGCCGCCTTCGCCACGGCCGGCCAGGTCCGAGTGGGCTACCCTTCGCTTACGCAGGGATTCACCAGTTCCCCGATGCCCTCGACAATCACGCTGCATCTGTCTCCGGGTTGCAGATAGATCGGAGGCTTTCGGGCCATTCCCACACCCGGAGGCGTCCCCGTTGAAACGATATCGCCCGGCTCTAGCGTCATTACTTCGGAAAGGTATTCGAGCAGCGCGGGCACGTCGAACACTAGCTGATCCGTGTTCGAGTCCTGGAGGATCCTCCCGTTCAGTTCGAATCGGATCCGCAAGTTGCTCGGGTCGGGGATTTCATCCTTGCTGACCAGCACCGGACCCATAGGTCCGAAGCTGTCGAATGTCTTGCCGATCGTCCATTGCGTCGTCGCGAGTTGGTAATCCCGCGCGCTCACGTCGTGCACGCAGGTGTAGCCGAAGACATAGTCCTCCCAATCCGCGGCGTTTACCCGCTTGGCACGCTTCCCGATCACGAAAGCGAATTCCGCTTCGTAGTCCACCTGGGAAGAGACCGACGGAAGAACGATGGGATCTCCGGGACCGCAGACCGCGTTTCCGTACTTGGTGAAGACTGTTGGGATCTCGGGAATCTCCATTCCCGATTCGATCGCGTGATCCCGGTAGTTCAGGCCAATGCATATGAACTTGCCCGGATTCGGTATTGGAGCGTGCAACCGGACTTCCTCAATCGGGATGCCCGCGCCGGTCCTGTGTCCTGTTGCCCTACCGATCGCGTCGGTCCCGCCCTCGAGGAACGAAATCGCGTCCGGGTAACCAATGTCGGAAAGGCCGTGGACCAATCCGTCGACCACCACGCCGGCTTCCGGTTCTTGACTGCCCTTGGAAAACGTAGTTATGCGCATGAAAACCCATGGTACGACGGTCGGCGGTCCCGTCGCTCCGGCCGGGAAGTGTCTGAGAACCTGGCTAGTTGCTATGCATCGCCCAGACCAGCAGGCCTACCATCGACGCTATGAGGGCGAGCATGAAAACGGCCGCGACCTGCCACCTGGGCAGGACCATCCTCTGGTTCGATTCTTGAGCGCGTGAGGCCGGCCTTGCGGTGCTGGCGGGGGCCTGGATCGTGCGGTCCCGGATCGCTTCGAGCGCCTCGCGGTTCGTGATCATGATGGTGCACGCATTGCGGCCGGGCAGTGTTTCCTGAAGCCGTCGCTTCACGTTCGGCGGGCATTCCTCAAGCGACCGGAACACTGCCTTGCCAGCGTCGGTTCCGACAATGATTCTGGAGGTTCTGAGCACCCACTTCACGACGCTTTCCTCGCAGGAGGCAGTCCTAGGCCGGTCTGCGCGGCGAATTCGCCGACGATCTGGATGAATCCGAGCGCAGCCCGCGAAAGTGCCTTGTCCTTACGATAGATCAAGCCGATCGTTCGGATCATCGGGAGGGGCCGCAGGCGGATGGCCTTGAGGCGACCGGCCTGGAGTTCCTCTCTGGCGTTTGTGACGGCCATGAAGGTCACGCCCAAATTTGCCTCTGTGAAGCGTTTCTGCATCTCGCTCGACTCGAGTTCCATCGATACGTTGAGCTTGTCCTCGAAGGGGTCCAGGAACTCGTTGATTCGCGTCCGTGTTCGGCCCGACTTCGGTAGTAGCAGATCCTCTTCGACGATATCCTCCGCGCCCACCGTCTTCTTGTTGGCGAGGCGGTGCTTAGGGCAAGTCACGAGCCGGATTTCGTCCGAATAGACTTGGACGACTTCCAACTTCTTGTCTTGCAGCGGTAGTTGCGTAATGCCGAAGTCCACCGAGTTGTCGAGGACCGACTCGAGGGTTCGCGAGCCGTAGGACCGCACCACCTGGATCTGAACTCTAGGGAACAGGTCCTTGTAGCGGGCGAATACAGCGGGGAGCACGTGAACGCACGTCGCTTCGTTCGCCGCAATGCTCATCTCCCCCCTCGGAATCCTGTCTAGTTCCCGTACGGCGTCAAATCCCTGGCGTCGGAGGTCGAGGATTTCGCGGGCATACTCGGCGAATGTCCGACCCGCAATCGTGAGGGTTATGCGGCTGCCGAACCGATCGAAGAGCTGCGTTTCCAGCTCCTGTTCCATCTGCCGTATCTGCGCGCTAATGGCCGGCTGAGTTCGGAAGCACGTCTTCGCTGCTTTCGAAAAGCTGTTTAGGCGAACAATTTCAAGGAAGGTGTGTAACTGATCAAAGTCCACGATCCAAAGGCCCGCCGCTACGGCACCAGCAGCGCGACACCCGCCGAGCCCAAGTAGTGCCTCGGCCATCATGTTACAACACGCCCCTCTTGCAAGGCTCGTGGCCCCAGAACACCGGCGATAGAATGGGTATTTCCCCCGCAAATGAAGCCACGAATATTCTCGGGAATGCAGCCCACAGGGGAGCTCCATATCGGCAATTACCTTGGGGCGCTTCGCAACTGGGCGAAGATTCAGTACGACTACGAACCGATATTCTGCATTGTCGACATGCACGCCATCACCGTGCAACAGGATCCGAAGCGCCTACGGGAGAGTTGCGAGCAGGTCGCAGCACTTTATTTGGCGGCTGGATTGGATCCGGCCCACTCCGCCGTTTTCGTGCAGTCGCAAATCGCCGCCCACGTCGAGCTGGCGTGGATCTTCACCTGCACCGTACCGTTCGGCTGGCTCGGCCGCATGACGCAGTTCAAGGCCAAGATCCAGCAAGCCGAGCAGAATCAAGACACAGTGGGCACGGGGCTGTTCGTGTATCCGGTGCTGATGGCTGCCGATATCCTGCTCTACCAAGCGAACGTTGTACCGGTTGGAGATGACCAGTCGCAGCACATGGAACTGACGCGAAATCTCGCCCAGCGTTTCAACAGCTTGTATGGCAAGACCTTCGTGGTGCCGGAGACGAAACTGCCCGCGGTTGGAGCGCGCATCATGGGCTTCGACGACCCGACCAAGAAGATGAGCAAATCGGGAGGCTCGCCGAATCACTCGGTCAGCCTGCTGGATCCCCCGGGACGGGTCCGCAAGGTCATCGGACGGGCTGTCACCGATTCGCAACCGGCGGTGAACTGGGCCGAGCCCGGAGCCGGGGTCGCGAATCTGCTGACAATCTTCCAGGGGTTCAGCGAATGGACCGACGACCAAATGGAGAGCCACTTCTCCGGGATGCGGTACGGCGCGCTCAAGAAGGACGTGGCGGAAATGGTGTCTGCCAAGCTCGATCCCATACAGCGGCGCTACAACGACCTGATGGCCAGTCGGGATTACCTGCGAAGTGTGCTTCGGGACAGCGCGGATCGCGTCGCACCGATCGCGGAATCCACGGTGCGTCGCGCGAAGGAGCGCACGGGCCTGTACTCCGCCTGAGCGATCGGCGTTGGCCTCTCCTGTCTCTCTGCGCGGATACTGGGCCCTCCTGCGCGATTCCCGTAATTTCAGGTGCGTCTGGCTGGCGCAGTTGATTAGCGGATCCGGGGACTGGTTCTATTCCGTTGCCATCTATTCCTTGCTGCTGGAACTGACTGGCCGGGCCGAGGCGGTAGCGTGGGCGGCAATCCTCCAGATCCTGCCGATGATGCTCCTCGGCCCGACCGCCGGGGCGGTCAACGACCGTGTGAGCCGTCGTAAGGTGATGCTCTTCAGCGACTTGGTCAGGGCGGGCCTGGTGCTGTGCATGCTGCTGATCGAACGGGAGGACCAGATCTGGTTCCTTTATCTGCTTCTGACGCTGGAAATCGGAACGGCGGCGTTTTTCGAGGCTGGGCGCAACGCCATTCTGCCGAGCCTGGTCCGCCGGGACGTCCTGCCCGTCGCTAACGCGCTCGGATCCACGACATGGTCCCTGACGGTAACGATGGGAGCTGCCCTTGGAGGTTTGGCGGTCGCCTATTTCGGGCGCGAATTCGTGTTCGTGGCGAACTCCGTCTCGTTCTTGTTCTCGGCGTGGTTCGTGTTCCGGCTCAGGGTGTTCGAGCGGCACCTGGCGGGGCGCCGCAAGCAGTCCTGGGCGGATGCGCTGAGCTTGCGGCCCATTGTCGAGGGATTCCTCTACATGGTGCGCGACTGGCGGTTGCTGACCCTCCTCACACTGAAGTTCGGGCTTGGGATCATGGGTGCCCGCGTCGTGCTGACCACAATCCTCGGCAGCCGGGAGTTCGCAGTCGGTGGCAGTGCCCCGCTCGGCATGGCGATGCTCTTTGCATTCCAGGGCTCGGGGTCGATTCTCGGGCCGTTGCTGCTTGGTCAGCGATTCAGCAGGGGCCAGAACACCATGCGATGGACGGTCCTGCTCGGCTACGTCGCCGCCGGCTGTGGCTACATGCTCTTCAGCCAGGCGTACTACGTGCCGCTCGCTGGGATTTTCCTCGTGCTTGCTCACGGCGGGGCGGCACTGGTCTGGGTATGCTCTTCCACGCTGTTGCATCTGAACACGGAAAACCGGTTTCTCGGGCGCGTATTCGCAGCCGATATGGGCCTCTTCATGGCCACTGCCTCGGTTTCGACGTATGTCATGGGCCAGATCCTGGACTCGGGCATTCCAGCTCGCACCGGAGCGCTGGGCTGGGCCTCGCCATGTTGGGGCCAGCGGCGGTCTGGGCGCTTTCGCTCCGTCGTTCTTGGGGGAGCGAAGGCCCTCCCGCCACGGACGGCCTCCGACCGGCTCAAGGCGCGTAGGCGCGAACAGCCTGGGCTCGATCGCCGTCCACCGGAAAGCGGGCAGCTTCGGCCGGGACGAGAAACGCGTCCCCGGCCTCGAAGGGCACGGCGTTCAGCGAACCAACCCCGCGGACAAAGATCAGCAGATGGCAGCGCTGTGCGTCAGGCAAATACAGGAAGGGTCGGTCCCAGCTCAGCAGATCCGCCGCGAAGTGCTGGCACTGGCCGAGTTTCGCCACGCTGAACGGACCGCCCTCCGTGACACGGGGCCGCTTCAATTCTGGACGAGAACCAGTGTCGGCCGCATCGATCCCGGGCTGGACCTGCAGTGTTCGCGGGCGGCCGTCCAGGCCCGCACGCCCGTAGTCGTAGAAACGATACGTGAGGTCCGAATTCTGCTGGATCTCGCACAGCACAACGCCGTTCCGGACCGAGTGCACTGTGCCGGCCGGGATGAGCACGCACTGCCCAGCGCGAGCAGGAACCCAGCGCAGGTGCCGCTCGATGGTTCCGTCCAGCGACGCTTCGGCCAGTCCGGCACGGTCGAGGGGTTCCTTCGTGCCGAGCCCGAGTTCGGCGCCCGGCCTGGCATCGATCACGTACCACAGCTCGGTCTTGCCTCGGCTACCGTCGCGTCGCCCAGCCCGCTCGTCGTCTGGGTGGACCTGGATCGACAGGCGCCCTGCGGCAAAAATCAGTTTGCCGAGGATGGGGAACGCTCCCCAGCGGGACTCCCTACCCGAAGCGGAACCCTTCAGGGGATGGGAAGGCATCAGATTCCAGGACGAGCCCATGAGACGTCTGCCATAGTCGCCGACGAGTGACTTGACGGACTGCCCTCCGAAGGTCCCTTCCGAGACTTGGCTCCCGTCGTGCAGACACCAGGCCTCACCAATCCGGCGCTGGGACTCTCCGAGCACCGGCGCAAGGTCATGCGTTCCCCAGACCTTCTCGCGGAGAGAGGGCCGGAATCTCAGCGGTTGCAGTCGATTCACGTCAGCCCGTCGATGAACGCGCGGATCCGCCGAATCCCCTCCTCGAGGTCCTGCATGGATGCGGCATAGGACAGCCGCACGTGCTCAGTCGTGCCGAACGCTTCGCCCGGAACAACGGCGACATGCGCTTCAGTCAGCAGCTTGCCAGCGAAGTCCATGGCCGAGTTGACGCCGCCGCGACCGAACGCGCAGCTGATGTTGGGATAGGCGTAGAACGCCCCATTCGGCTGGGGGCAAAGCACGCCGGGAATCTCCCCGAGTGCTCCAACCACGTACTCGCGTCGTTCCCGGTATTTCTCCAGCATCGAATACACGGCGTCCATCGGTCCGTTCAGGGCCTCGAGCGCAGCTTTCTGCGCTATGGAGGTAGGATTCGAGGTCGCGTGGCTTTGGAGCTTGTTCACGTTGCCGATCAGATCCGCCGGGCCAAGCAGGTAGCCCAGGCGCCAGCCTGTCATTGCGAAGGTCTTGGAGAGCGAACCCGCAACGGCTACATTGGGCTTGGCACCGTCAGCGGCGGCCACGGAGAACGGTTCAGAACTGTACGTGAAATGGCTGTAGCACTCGTCGCTGAGAAGCGTGATGCCCTTTCCCGCCGTTAGCGACAGGATCCGGTTGAACTCGTCGCGCTCGACGACTGCACCCGAAGGGTTGTTGGGCGAGTTAACGATGACCGCCTTGGTACGGTCAGTGATCGCTTCCTCGATGTCGGTAGCTGTGAGCGAGAATCCGTTCGACTCCTTCGTCTCGACCTTGACGGGAGTTCCGCCGTAATAGTTGATGACGTCGAAGAACGTCACCCAGTACGGAACTGGCAGGATCACCTCGGCGCCGTCATCGACGACCGCTGCCAGAAAATTGAAGATGGCGTGCTTGCCCCCGACCGTCGCGATGCATTCGCGCGGGTCGTAGGTGGTCCCGAACTCGCGTGCGTGCCATCCGACGATCGCCTCCTTGAGCTCGGGGATACCGCCGGCAGCGGTGTACCGCGTGAAGTTGTTCTGGATGGCGCGTATCGCCGCTTCCTTGATGTTCTCCGGGGTGGGGAAGTCGGGCTCGCCCGCTCCAAGGGCCACCACGTCCACGCCAGCTCGCTTCAGTCTCGCGGCCTCCGCGGTCACGGCCATGGTGGCGGATTCGCTGATCCGCCCGACTCGGTCGGAAAATGTCATGATTCCAGACTATCCGTTTTCAGGGGGCTTTTCCCGCGCGGCACTCAGCCTCAGGGCTACGAGCGGAGGGACGAGGTCATCGATCTGGCCCCCGTGGCGGCAGACTTCCTTGACCAGCCGAGAGCTCAGATAGCTGTACGCTTCGGAGGGAAGCATAAACACGGTCTCGATTTCGGGTGCCAGCTTGCGATTCATGAGGGCCATTTGCAGCTCGTATTCGTAGTCGGAGACCGCTCGGATCCCTCGCAGTATCAGGCGCGCACCCTGCTTGCGGGCGTAGTCAACAAGTAGGCCGTCGAAACTTCCGACTCGGACGTTTCCCAGCCCTGCGACGGCTTCCTGGATCATGGCCAGTCTCTCGGCCAAGGGAAACTCGGCCTGCTTCGTGTCGTGCTCAAGCACTGCGACGATCAGGTCCTCGAATTGCTGGGCGGCGCGCTGGATCAGGTCGAGGTGGCCGTTTGTGATTGGATCGAACGAGCCCGGATAGATAGCGACTCGCGGCTCGGACACAGACCCCATTGTACTTGCGATCTCGAATTCGCCTCTGAGCCCGGCACTCAGAGATGCTCGTTAAACCACTCGACGGCAAGCCTCTGGGCTTGCTCGCGTGCCTCCCGGTAGATCCCGTAGTGCTTGATGCGGGGGATTGTAACGAGCTTCTTGATTCCGGTTGCGGCTGCGTGCGCCTTGATTGCGTTGTCGCGATTGTCGAACAGTTCCTCGTTCTCGGCGATCACGAACATCAGGGCCGCATGCGATGCCTGCTTTGCCAGTTCGACAGGGGCGTAGTGCATGAGCTTGTCTCGGATCGGGGCGCCCCGGAGCGAGCCGACTTCGACAGCGCCCGGCTCGGGGTATGGCAGGTCTCCGCGACTTCGGCGGGTAGCCTCTTCGAGGGTCTGCTCGGTCCGCTCCTGGTTAGCGACGACGAAGCGCGAGTCCATGCCGCCCACCTGGCTGAACACGGCCTTCACGCGCTTGTCGTGGGCCGCGACATATAGCACGTGCCCACCGGAATAGCTGCTCCCCCAGATGCCGATGCGGGACGTGTCGCACATCGGCTCGGACTGCAGCCAGTGCATGGCGTTGAGCCAGTCCCGGGTCTGCTCGACGGGGTCCACAACCTCGCGGATGGCGATCACATCGGCCGTGTATCGAACCGCCTTGCCTTTCGGGGAGGGCTCGGCAAGGATCACCCTGGGATCACTGTTGCCCCATCCGCGATAGTCGAACGCAACCGCGAGATAGCCTTCGCGTGCGAAGGCTGCCGCATCCCGGCGGAGTCCACGAACGGTGCCTCCCCAGCCATGGGCCATGAGGATGCATGGAAGTTTCTCCCCGGAGTTGGAGCCAAGCGAGAAGATCTCGGCGGTCAGGCGCGTTCCCTCGCTGAAGATCGTTCCGGTTCGCCAGTCAATGTCCTCGGGAGGGTTCCATTCGACCTGCGGAGTCAAGGACGTGACACCCAGAAGGCAAACGACCGAAATCGACACAAGCCGGGAGAGCATGGCCACCACAGTAGTCGCTACCTGTACTTGTCGTAGAGGTACTCCGCAAGCGCAACGTCCTCGACAGCCAACCCTTGGGATTCGAACAGCGTGATCTGGTCCCGGACGGACCGTCCCGGACGGGATCCGGCCAGGACATCGTGGAGTTCGCAGACTTCGTTCCAGTCGAGGACTCCTTCATCCACGGCCTGAGTGAGGTCGCCCGCTTCCATGTGAGCCTGCTCGAGGGAATCCACGGCGATCACCGACGCTCTCCGGATGGACTCGGCGTCCAGCTCGCGTCGCATGATGTGATTGCTCCCCGCGGCATTGATGTGCGTACCGGGCTGGAGACGCTCGCCCGGAAAGACCGGGTAGCGAGCGCTTGTCACAGTGGTTACGATGTCCGCCCCGTCCATCGCCTCCTCCGGGGAGCTTGAGGCAACCACCTCCAGGCCGAGCTTCTCGCCCATGCGCTGGGCAAAGGCCTCGCGGCGCTCGGGCTTCCGGCTGTATACACGCACGGACTCCAGGTCACGGGCACACGCAACTGCCTCGAGTTGGGTCTCTGCCTGGAAACCGCTACCGAACAAAGCGAGCCGGGAGGCATCGTCGCGGGCCAGCCTCCTGGTGGCCACGCCGCTGGCCGCGCCCGTCCGGATCTGGCCGAGGATGCTCGCCTCGATCGAAGCGAGCAGCTGCGCAGTTTGCGAGTCGAACAGGAGGACAACAAAGCTGGGTGCGCCGACCTTTGGATTTGAGGCGTAGACCTTGATGCCGACAAGCCCGCTTTCGTTGTCGCCACCGGCCATGTAATGGAGCAGCGTGCGAGTGTCCATTGCGACTCTGCGACGAGGGTGATTGACAGCACGCTCGCTGCCAAGACGCAGAAGTACACGCTCCACAAGCTCCATGGCCTTATGCATGGAAACCGCTTCCGCGACTTGCTGCTCCGTAATCCGAATCATCGAAACTGCCGAATCCTCGAAGACCTACAATCGCACATCGGCCCTGGCCCAAGTGCCAGGCCTCGGAAACGGACTTGCGCGGTGGCGATGAGTCTGTGGTCTATGATGAGACTTGGAGAGCGGGCGCGAACCGGATGCCCGCTAGTCAGGTGATCCCATCCCGGAAGGGAGGTGTGGTTGGTTCATGGCTGAAGTTCACGTCACAGAGGGAGAACCGCTGGACATCGCCTTGCGCCGCTTCAAGCGCAAGGTCCAGCAGGAGGACATCATCAAGGATGTCAAGCGCCACTCGTACTATATGAAACCCGGCGAGAAGAAGCGTCTCAAGCAGGCACTTGCCCGCAAGAGACTTCGCAAGCGCGCTCGAATGTCCCGCGACTAGTCGCCGATTTCGTAGAGCGAGCTTCACCGAGCCGCGACCGCCTCGAATTCTATCTGTTGGAGAGATCAGATCTCTGGCAGCCCCCTTCTTTTCTTGCAGCGCCCGGATCAAGCTGATGCGCCGGTTGACTGCGTCACAGATAGGCGGGAAACGAGTGTGCCCGGTCCCGAATCGTGTCGCTGGTTGTTGTGCAGGCAAACCCGCGTCAACTCATCCGAAAATCAACGCACACATAGACTAGTTGAATAAGCTAGTCTAAACTAGGGTGAGGAGATACAGATGGAACTGATCGGGGCATTCGAAGCCAAGACCCATCTACCAAGGTTGCTCGATCGAGTGGCCCGGGGCGAAAGCTTGACCATCACTCGGCACGGTAAGCCGGTAGCTCGCTTGGTGCCAGTGGAAAGCGAACGGGCACTGGCGCGGGAGGCAGTCGCGCGAATTGCCGATCGTCGTCGGCATCTCAGCGGAGCGCCACTGGAGCAGCTCATGGAATCAGTGCACGAGGGGCATCGCTATTGATGCCTCTGGTCGTTGACAATTCAGTGTTCCTTGCGTGGTGCATGGGCGACGAGAACGAGTCCGCCGCGGACGCAGCGATGGAGCGTATCGCCGAGGAAGGCGGGATCGTCCCGCGTGTATGGTGGTACGAGATTCGCAACGCGTTGTTGATGAACGAGCGTCGCAATCGCATTTCACCTCAACAGGTCTCGGACACTCTAGCCGCAAGCCTAGCACTACCGGTTGCAATTGACGACCGGCACGACGACTCCCAGATTCTGACCCTGGCTCGCAGATTTGGCTTGACCGTGTACGATGCAGCGTATCTGGAGGTTGCCTTCCGGCGCAGCCTACCGTTAGCGACGCTCGACCGTCGGCTGCTCCGAGCCGCACAGGCCTTAGGGGTCGAGACTCCGTTGAATCCGGACTGAACCTGCTACTCGCAGAGTCCGGCATCCGGGCGAAGAACGCCCACCGAGCCGTCCAATTGGTGTCGCGCTGAATGCGTGCCACGTGGATTCGCGGTTGAGACGAACGGCGATCAAGTTCCCGGATTTCGGTACCAGGCCAGGATCTGTCCAATTCTCTGTGCACCACCTCTTCAGTCCCCAGATCGCCTCTAGGTCCTTCAGCGGGCCGTAACTCGTAGGAAGGAAAGATAGGCGCCGGAGTGCTTCGGCCTGGACCGCGTAGCCCTTGGGCGGCAAATACGTGCCCGCCGGGCCCTTGCCCTTGATCCGAACCCGCACCCGACTGCCGAAGGATTTCGACGCAGTTGCGCCCTCGGCCCTTGCGGCCGAGTCGGTGACCGCCACCTCGACAAAGTGAGACGCTATCGGAGTCTCCAGAGGAGCGCGGAATCCAACGCCCCACCGTTTGGTCGGGTCGCGGCCCTCGAGGAATGGTCCGATCGTCTCGTCGATCTTCCGGGTCGCCTTATCATGAGCGGGCCCGGGACCGAATCTCCTGATTCCGGCGTCTGTCGAGACCCCGATCAGCATTAGATCGCGCTTCAGGATGGTTCACGGGCCGCCGTCGAAGGGCCTAGGGACCTGTGTTTTGAAAGGGCACGACGTCTGGACCCCTCGGCCTAGTTGGATTCTCATGCTTGGATCTCGATTGGGTCTGCGCAATCGGGGGCGACCGGCGCTGACTGGCTGGCGAGATACTTCCCATCGTGTGACGGCGGTTCATAGATCGGCTGGACGAACGGAAGATTGGCTCAAATCACTGGTGAGGCTTAGCCTGAGATAAGCGGGAGCAGCTCGCACCCATCTGAACTTGACTCGATCGTCAACCTCGAGCCGCGACAAGGAATCTGGATCAATCCCCGAGATGTCATTGGTAGGAGAGGGCGTGGACATCGTCTCTCCGTACGCGATCGAACCTAACTTTCGAGGCATCCGCCCACCACGTCAACCCACGGCACGCTGTGGTCCCCATCCACGGCGAGCGTCTCGGGCGGCGAATCGATACGGAAGATTGACCAAGGCCCGGGGATAAACGGGTACCGGTCCACGACGGATTCGTCGACTTCTACGCCGATCCCCGCAGCATCTGGCATCGAGACGTAGCCGCTTTCCAGGTGCAACGGCTCCTTGAGGATTTCGTCGGCGGCTGGGAATTCGTACATCCCGGGCTTACCGTTATTGGAGTGCAATGGGTATTCGAGCCATTCAACGACATCTTCCGACCAGCAGACTCCGAGCTGCGCCGCGACGATGACCTCGAGCAGGGTTCCCCAGCTATGGAACGCGAATCTGATGCCTTGCCGTTCCGCCGCAGCAAAGACCCGCTGGCCCATCGCGAAGCCTCCTTGGCAGCAAACATCCATTTGGACGAAGTCGACGCCCCCCGACTGGATCAGGTCTTCGAACGAGGCTTCGTCTGGCTCATGCTCTCCAGAAGCGATCGGAAGGGGCTGACTCGCACGTAGCGTCTTGTACGCCTCGTGGTCTTCCGGTGGCAGTGGCTCCTCGACCCAATAAGGGTTGATCGGCTCCAAGTCTCGGCATAGCCGCCCAATGGTCTCCGGAGAATAGCTCCGGTCGCCCATCCGCCACCAAGCATGGCAGTCGAGCATGATGCCGAATTCGGGTCCGGTCGCCCGCCGGATTGCCTCGGCGATCCGCAGATCGCCTTCCGGTCCCGCAGCGGGCCGTAGCTTGTAAGCAGGGAACCCGAGGCGCTGGACTGCCTCGGCCTCCGCCGCGTAGCCCTCTGGTGGCATGTACATGCCAGCCGAACCGTAACACTTGATCCGCGCGCGCTTCCGACCACCGAGCAGTTCTGACATCGTTGCGCCCTCGGCCTTGGCGGCTGCATCGATGACGGCGATCTCGACGGCGTGAAAGGTCTTCTGTGTCTCAAGCGGTTCGTGAAACCCGAAACCGCGCCACTTGGCCGGGTCGCGGCCTTCGAGAAATGGTCCGATCGTTTCATCGATCTCCCGGGCAGCCCTGACATGAGCCGGTCCCGGAGCGAATCCTTTGATTCCAACGTCCGTCGAGACCCGGATCAGCATTGCGTCGCGCTTCAGGATCGTCCGAAGGCCGCCGTAGAAGGGCAGGGGAATCGGCGTTTCGAAGGGGCACGAAATTAGCAGCCCCTCGACTTTAGTGATTCTCATAGTTGGATCTCAAACGAGTCCGTGCAGCCACGAGCGACCGTCGCGTCAAGGCTGGCCAAGGGGCGTCTCACCATCGTGTCACATCGAACGTTGGGCGCTGCCCGGCTTGGCACTTGGCCCCTGCTCGAGAGTCCGACCGTCGTACAGCGACGACTCGATCGATGCCCGCGAGGTCACGCAGGAATTGCGGTGAGGACCATTCCGGGCGGTCCAGCATTCTCTCCACCGCGATGCGTGACTTGTACCCGATTTCGGCCAGCATCCAGCCTCCGGGCCTGAGAATACGAGGGGTTTCGAGAAGCAGGCGTTCGACAACGCGAAGCCCGTCCTCTCCACCGTACAGCGCTATCGACGGCTCGTGTCGCAGTTCGCGCTGGAGGCTGAGAGTATCGCTCAACGGCACGTATGGCGGATTCGAGACGACGAGATCGAAGCACTCTGGCCGAAATGCGGTTCCAATGTCTCCGGCGCAGAACCTGACGGCCGCGCTCAATCGGTCCGCGTTTGCCTGCGCAATCTTCAAGGCTCGCTTGGAAATATCGGAAGCAGCGATCACCGCGCCGGGCTCCGCCTTGGCGAGCGAAATCGCGACTGCACCGGAACCGGTACCGATGTCAACGACGCAATGTCCGGGGCGCAGCCGCTCCAATGCTGCCTCCACGAGATGCTCGGTCTCGGGTCTGGGGATCAGCACATCGGGTGTGACCTGAATTTTGTGCCCGTAGAACTCTTGGAAGCCTCGTATGTACTGGGTCGGGACGCCGCTGCAGCGAGTACGGATGCTCTCTCGGTACTCGTCTAAGCGGTCCGCTCTGAGCTGGTCTAGCGAATGTGCGGCCAGCCACGCCTGGTCGCATCCAACCACGTCAGAAAGCAGCAGCCGTGCCGTCAGTTCGGGCACGTCGATCCGGTGAGAACGAAGGGTCTGCGTGGCCTCAATGAGAGCCTCGGTGACATTCATCGGCAATCACCATCCAATCTGCACCCCCATCCAAATGCTTGCCAAACGCGCCGAGCCACGTCAGAATCGTACCCCTCGGCCTCTGAGCTTGCGAGCTTGATACGATCACGTGGTTGCCTGGGCTTAGAGATTCCGCCGACGATTTCCTCGCCATCGAAGATGCGCCCGTCGACTCACCGCTTGCGGTCGGTGGCGGCCGATTGACATTCTGAACTACGGTGCCCGATGCAATCGCGCTTCCCGGACTCGTCCGGCGATTTGAGGGCGAGAAATAGCCGATCAGGGACGCTGCCTCTGGCATTCAAACGTCCGGTCCTTGGAGAACTCTTGGAGGCCCAGCGCAGTCCGAACCCTGCGAGCGTCCCGCTCGCCAAGCGCTGGGCCCCGCGAGCGGCAAGATCCCGGATCGCCGTTTCCATCCTGCTGGCCGCTGCAGCCTGTTGGCTCGCACGCCCCACTCACGCGAGCGTGCTAGCAGGCGCGCCTGTGGCATTGCTCGGACTGACAATCCGGGCATGGGCGGCTGGGCACTTGAGAAAGAACCAACAGCTTGCGGTTTCCGGGCCGTATGCCCACGTGAGGAATCCTCTCTATATCGGCAGTCTGTTTGCCGGAGCGGGTTTCGGTCTTGCCGCAAATCACATCACCCTCCTCGTGGCAATCGTCGCAGTATTCCTGATTTGGTTCTTACCCGTTGTCAGCGAGGAGGAAGACCACATCCGCAAGATCCTGCCCGGCTACGCAGAGTACGAAAACCGCGTTCGTCGTTTCGTTCCCTCGTTGGCGCCCCAATACGAATCCGGGGCGAAGTTCGACTTGCGCCTCTACCTGAAGAATCGCGAATACTCTGCTCTGGTTGGGTTTCTGGCGTTCATGCTGGTCCTTTGGATCAAGCTACAACTGCTGTGAGCAGGAGGGTTCCTGCGGCATGGCGACCCACTTCCATGAGCCTGGCTCAAGCTGCTGGCAGGCTGCTATTTGAATCCTGTGCATCCCTAGCGTCACCCGAAGATCCGGTATGCGGAGAATCCTGAGACGTACGCCAGGGCAAGCATATAGGCGAACTGGGCAATCGGCCACTTCCAACCCCCGGTCTCTCGGCGAACGATAGCGACCGTGGACATGCATTGCATTGCGAACGCGAAGTACATCAGCAAGGCGATGGCGCTACCGAACGACAGATCAGACCGCAATGCGTCTTGCAGCGCCGGCGAGTCCTCGTTAGCCTCCATGCCGTAGATCGTCCCCAGGGTCCCGACGATTACCTCTCTGGCGGCCAGCGAAGTGATCAGCCCGATCCCAACCTTCCAGTTCAGGCCGAGGGGTTCCACGAGCGGCTCGATCGTCTTCCCGATCGAAGCCGCCAGACTGTCTCCGATTTCCGGTGGCTGCCCGTTGCTGTACGGGACGCTGGCGAGAAACCAGAGCACGATGGTCGTGACCAGAATCACGGTGCCGGCACGTCTCAGGAAGATCTTCGAGCGGTCCAGGAGCCTGTAGGAAAGGGAGCGGATGGTTGGAAACCGGTAGGCCGGCAGCTGCAGCATGAATGGAACTGGCCTGCTCTTCAGGACCGTGGATTTCAGCACCCATGCCGTCAGGCACGCCGCGATGAAACCGACCGCGTAGAGCCCTAGCAGCACAGCTGCGCGGGTCCCGAGCAACGGTCCGAGGACTGGGCGCTCAGGGATGAATGCCGCGATCAGCAGGGCGTAGACCGGCAAGCGGGCCGAGCATGTTGTCAGGGGGGCGATGAAGATGGTTGCCAGCCGATCACGCTGGTTCTCGACGGTTCTCGCCGCCATGACTGCCGGGATCGCGCAGGCGTACGAAGAAAGTAGCGGGATAAATGACCGGCCCTCAAGGCCCACTCCGCGCATCGTCCTGTCCGCAATGGCAGCAGCCCGAGCCAGGTAGCCGGAATCCTCGAGGATCCCGATGAAGAGGAACAGGATCAGGATCTGGGGAAGGAAGATAACGACGGACCCGACTCCAGCCCAGACGCCGTCGAGCAGGAGTCCCTTCAGCATCGATTCGGGAAGCATGGCTCCCAGCCATCCGCCCGTCATGGCAATGAACGAATCGACCGCGTCCATTAAAGGCACTGCGAACGTGAAAATGCTCTGGAAGACCGCAATCACCACGACGAGAAAGATCAGGGGGCCTGCGACCGGATGTAGAAACAGCGTGTCCAGCCTCCGCCCCCACACCGACGGCTCGGGAGGGTGGTACCCCGCCTGCCGGGCGACGGCTCCCGCCCATCGCCGCTCTGCGGGGATATTATTGAGCACGGGTAGCTCGACCGGAGGCGGAGCTGAGAGACTGCCGTGCAGAAAATCGGTGACACGGCTCATGCCGGTCCCGAGGCGTGCGCTGACCGGCACGACCGGTGCGCCGACCTGCGTTGCGATTGACGCTGCATCCACGCTTCCGCCCCGCGCGGCCAGGTCGTCAGACATGTTCAAGACGACCAGTGTGGGCACCCCGAAGCTCAGAATCTCGGGGACAAGCCTGAGCTGGCCCTCCAAGGCCGTCGAATCAAGGAGAAGGATCACCGCCGAAGGTTTCGGCAGCGTCCCGGCAGTGCCTCGGAGCACGTCCACGCTGATCCTCTCATCCTCGGATCTCGGATGCAGACCGACGATTCCCGGCAAGTCGATCAGGTCGACTTCCTGCCCGTCGGACAGCTCAAGACTGCCGATGCGCTTCTCGACCGTGATGCCGGGGTAGTTCGCCACCTTTTGGTGCAGGCCGGTCAGGCGGTTGAAGAATGTGGACTTGCCGACGTTCGGCGCTCCGCAAATGGCTACGATCCGGCGGCCGGCGGCCGGCGACGGGAGCTCGTCGGTCACGGCCACTGGCTCGCTAGGCATACTCGTGTCCTCCGGGGGCGGATCCGGAATGAACGAGGATCCGCGAGGCAGTCTCTTTCCGAAGGGCGACTTGGGTACCGTCCAGCTGATAAACCAAGAGGTCGCCCATCGGGACCTGCCGCTGGCACGAAACGGACACGCCGGGGACAAAGCCCAGCTCCATTAGCCGCACGGCGTCGGCCTCCTCGAAGCGCAGTTCCGTGACGACCGCCGTCGTTCCGGGCACGAGATCGATCAGGCTATCCATGCTGACGCCAAGCTAGCGGCTGTCCCCCATTCCAGGGCGCGATGCTTGATTCGACCCATAGTGCCACGTTTGCATTCGGTCGAAGTCCCGTCGGCCTGGGAAGTCGCATTTCCCGACGGACAGCGGCATAGCGAACCCCGGCCCCCGTCTGAGCGAGTCCCATTCTACGCCTGCCTGGAAGCCGGTTGCGTTTGTAATGCCAGCAGCACCCCTGTCCCACTCCCGTCCCGTGGCCACCAGCTTACTCGGACGCCCTCCGCACGCGGGTGACCCGGCCAGCGCGGAACCCCAGCAAGTAGCCGAGGATACGCAGCTGATGCGTCAAAGTCAGCCGCCAGATCCCCTGCTGTAGCCAGCGCCTGGCGGATGTAACGGCAATGCCATGTGCCATTTCCACGCGGCCGAGCTTCTTCAACCGCCGAATCAGGTCGAAGTCCTCCATGACCGAAATCTCAGCGAATCCTCCCACTGCATCGAACGCGTCCCGATGCACGAAGATGCCTTGGTCCCCGTACGGCAGTTTGAAAAACCGGCATCGGAGGGCGACCGCGACTTCGACGAGCCGAAACCGCCACCCCTTCTCGTCGAGCTTGAATCGGAACGCTCCGGCGCTGACCTCTGGCTCGGAGACCGTCGAGCGGATTTGATCGGCGAACCCTAGGGGCAGGGTAGTGTCCGCATGCAAAAAAAGTAGAATGCTCCCCTTGGCACGGTCGGCTCCCAAGTTCTGCTGGCGGCCGCGATTCGCTGTTCCCGGAATACTCGGGCTCCCGTTGCTTCGGCAACTCGCACGGTGGCGTCGCGGCTGCCCCCGTCGACAACGATCACTTCCCGGACGCCAGATCTTTCGAGCTGTCGCACGACCACCCCGATTCGATCCTCCTCGTTAAGAGTTGGGATGACCACGGAGATCGATTCCGGCATCGCGATCTGATTGCGCGGCGGATTGCTAGCCACTGAATCGCAGAATCGCCTTCAGCAATCGCTGGACCGTCGGGGTCAGCCTTGTGCGCTGGTACGCGTCCGCGGTCTTGCGAATCGCTTCGGCTTGGGTGGGATAGGGGTGAATCGTGCTAGCGATGCTTCTGAGCCCTATCCCTGCGGTCATTGCCGTCGTTACTTCGGAAATCATTTCTCCGGCGTGGCGAGCCACGATCGTGGCACCGAGAATGCGATCGGTGCCACGCTTGCAGTGAATCTTGACGAATCCATCGGCCTCGCCCTCCAGCACGGCGCGGTCCACGCTCGCCATGTCGGTTCGATAGGTGTCGGTTGCTATGTTCCTCGATTCAGCCTCATGTTCGCTTAGACCTACATGGGCGAGCTCGGGGTCCGAGTAGGTGCACCAAGGGATCTTCAGCCCGCTCGCCTTCGACCGACCGAAGAACAGCGAGTTCCCGATGACGATCCGAGCCATGGCGTCGGCGGTATGCGTGAACTTGAAGGCGGAGCAGATGTCTCCCGCAGCATAGATGCGCGGGTTTGAAGTGCGTAGACGATCGTCAACCGCGACACCCACCCGACTGTCGTGCTTGACTCCAGCCTTGTCGAGGCCCAGGTCCTCCACATTTGGAATACGGCCCGCCGCGACAAGGATTCGATCCGCACGGACCTCGCCGACGGATCCTTCACTCTCGGACTGCACGCGGACCACCATTTCGCCGGCTTCGGTTGAGACGCTAGAGGCCTTGGTGTTGAAGAGCATCTTGACACCGTCCCGACGCAATGAGTGCTCCACGATTTCCGCCGCGTCACGATCCTCCCTGACCAGGATGCCCGGATTTCCCTCGATCAACGTAACCTCGGATCCGAATCGAGCAAAGGACTGAGCCATTTCGACACCGATCGGTCCCGCTCCTATCACTGCTAGCCGACCAGGCAGCTCGGTCAGCGTGAAGACCGTCTCGTTTGTTAGCGCCCCGGCGTCCCGCAGTCCCGGGATGGGCGGCATTGCTGCCCTCGTCCCGGTAGCGATGCAGGCTTTGGAGTATTCCAGGGTCGAGTCGCCGACGGTCACAGTTCTGCGGCTCGTGAACGTCGCTTGGCCGAGATAGACGTCCACGCCCAGATCGCTGAACCTCCGGGCTGAATCGTGAGAGCTGATGCCTGCCCTCAACCGGCGCATGCGCTCCATGACAATCTCGAAGTCCACCTCCGCCTCGCCCGCTGCCAAGCGGACCCCGAAGCCCTCGGCACGACGGACCGCGGCGGCGGCGTGAGCGGCGCGGATTAGCGCCTTCGAAGGCACACAGCCGGAGTTGAGGCAGTCTCCCCCCATTAGGTTCCGCTCGATCAGCGCAACCCTGGCCCCCAGGCCGGCCGCACCGATCGCGGTGACCAGCCCTGCCGTGCCAGCTCCCACGACGACCATGTGATAGCGGCGGTCGGGCTTGGGATTCTCCCAGTCCAGGGGATGGACATTGCTCACCAGCAGCCTGTTGTGCCGGTCGAGGGGTTTGGCCTCAGTTATGTCTTCGATGGATCGTGGCATGGCTTCTCAGATTTCAGGTGCGTGGGCTGGCGACAGCGCCCCGTTTCCATCACGGGACTGGTTATTGAGGGCCCAGTCATTCGGCAGCCAACGGAAGCTGATGTCCCGGCTGGCTACCGGATCCTCCAAGAGCCTTGGTGAATAGCGCCACGCCGCTACAAGGCGGGACGCGTGGATCTGGGTGAAATCCCCGGAATACCAGCTGTGGACCCGCGTCAGCCAGACCCTTCCTTCGACCTCTTCGTAGCGGAACCAGCGCTCGTTGGCGTTGGTCTGCTCAGCCTGATGTCGGAGCTGCTCGTCAATTGCATCACCCCTGTAGGCCTCCATGCGCAGTTTCGGGCAGCCCGGCGCGGCGCAAACCAGGGCAAAATGAATCCGGTCCTCGAGGAAGCTGGGCCGGGTCAGGACGTTCTCGATCTGGTTTGGCGGGAAGAACATGTCTCGGATCGACTCGCGGTTGATGTATGCAGCCAGGCCGACAAGAAGGCACGCAACCGCGAGTGCGAGCGTGAGCGGTCGCTTTGCTGTCGGTTGCACGCCACCGACATTCGCGGCAGCTGGCACCGACCCGACCGATTCGTCGGGCGCATGCTTTGCAATCGCCTTGGCGGCGATGCGAGCCACAATGACCGTGACGACCACCGTCGCCACCAACCCCGCGAGCTGCAATGCCATCTTCAGCGCATCTATCTGCTCGCTCCCGCCGACTGCCGCAGCAGCTTCGCCGCCGGCGTAGCCGATGTAGACGTACATGAAGGTTCCCGGAACGATAAAGGCAGCGCTTGCAATGCAGCACGGCCAGAACCGGATGGCGCTGACGCCGAACAAGTAGTTCTGCAGGGTAAATGGGAAGACCGGCGAGAGCCGCATCAGTGCGACGATTCTCCAGCCCTGCTCACCGATTGCGCGGTCGATCGCGGCGAATCGCGGATTCTCCCTGGCGATGGCTTCGACCCGGCTTCGCGCAGCGTATCGAGCGATGAGAAACGAGAGGACGATAGCGATTGTCGCTCCGAACCAAACGGCTGCCGTTCCTAGCCACACGCCGAACATCACCCCGGCAGCGAGCGAGAGGGCCGATGCGGGGATGAAGAGTGTCGCTGCTATTCCGTAAGTGACGGCGAAGACCAGCGGCGCCCAAGAGCCGAGTCCCTCAATCCAGGTGCGCAGTCCCTGCATCATGCTGTCGAGGGGCAGCGCAAGCAGCACCAGGGTGACGGATGCGGCGAAGGCGCCGAATTGCACCCACTTGATGCCCAGGGCCAGTCGATCAGTCATGGTCGCGAACTCTAGCCGGGCGCGGAAGCGGCAGGCTACGCTTATCTTCGCCTAGGGCGTGAAGTGGCCAGCAATGTCGAACCACAATCGATCAGGATCGTTTCGGCTGTGATCGCTCTTGCGTCGGTCGCCAGGAACAGCACCGTGGACGCGACGTCGTCGACGGAGGCGATCCGTTTGAGCGGAGAGGTCTCGCGACCCTGCTCGAACGTTTCGGCCGGCCACCCCGCGAAGCGTGTGTGGACGAGACCCGGAGCGATTGCGTTGACCCGGATGTCTGGTGCCAGCGCGCGGGCGAGTGACTTTGTCATGTTGACCAGCGCTGCCTTCGAAGCCGAATAGACGATCGAGCTGCCAGCCGCGTTGTACACCGAGGCCGAGGCGTTATTGACGATCGAGCCGCCTCCGTTCTTCCGCATCAGGGGCACGGCAGCGCGACAGCAGTAGAACGCCCCTCGCAGATTCGTGTTCAAGGTGCGGTCCCAGATCTCGTCTGTAAGGTCGTCGAGCTTCCAGTGCGGCGTCACCTTGCTCCAACCGGCGTTGTTGACCAGGACGTCGAGGCGGCCCCAGCGCTCTTCCACCAGCGCGACCATCGACTGGACTTGCTCGTCTTGCTGGACATCCGCGGCGTGCGCGATCGCCTCGCCTCCGTTCCGCCTGATTTCTTCGACCACTTCCTTGGCTGCTTCGGCCGATGCACGGTAATTCACCAGGACTCGCGCGCCTTCCTTGGCAAGCAATGCGCTGATTCCGCGGCCCATGCCGGTCGCGCCGCCCGTGACGATGGCAACTTGTCCTTCGAGTTTCATGTCGTTTGCTACAGGAAACAGGATAGTCCAGCTTTTCCGTGGCGGGTCCGTACCTCGCTGCTCCAGAAGCCAACCACACGTGAACAGCGGTAGGTCAAGGCTTGGGCTGTACTCCGGCGGGCGCTGCAGCGCCCGCGCCAGATCGCGCGATTCCTGAGTCCGCCCATTCACGACTGTGGGATCCTAGGTTTCGGCTTCGCGGGCGAGTGGCTGGCCCGGCCGTGGGACGGTGTCGCGCCCGCGTTCGAACGGATTCTCGTGCCAAGCGAGACGTCGCACATGGAATCGCACCGTAAAGCTGGGTCCCATTTCTGGAACGCCAGTGCGCTGTTTCTGGCCTGCGCTTTGTTGCATCTGCCGCTCCTAGCCCAGGAAGATTGTCCTTGGTGCGGCACGACCGGCGGTGTGTCCCCGGTGAGCATCGAGGGGGTCATCGACCTTCACGTGCATAGCGCACCCGATAGCGGTCCGCGCTCGATCGGGGCCATTCAGCTTGCTCGCATCGCGCGAGACGCGGGCATGCGTGCGCTTCTCCTGAAGAACCACTACGCCCCCACGGCAGGCCTTGCGTATCTGACCGAGAGGGCCGTGCCAGGCATTCGGGTCTTCGGAGGCATTGCCTTGAACGCCGCTACAGGAATCAACGCCGTGGCGGTAGAGCACATGGCCCGTACAACAGGCGGGCACGGGAGAGTGGTTTGGATGCCGACCTTCGACTCGCACCATTACCATCGCGTTCTCAAGCCGAACCCGAATCGCGTTCCCGTCAGCCAAGATGGTGCCTTGCTTCCCGACGTGCTCCAAGTTCTTGACGTGATCGCGAGGCATGATCTGGTGCTGGCGACGGGCCATTCGTCCCCGGACGAGTCCCTGATGCTCATCCATGAGGCGAAAGGGCGTGGAATCGAGCGGATCATCGTCACGCATCCCCTGCCGCCGCCAGTCGGCATGTCCGTCGACATTCAGAAACGCGCTGCGGACCTGGGCGCGATGCTCGAATACCCCGTCGGCACGGCGCTGGATTCGAATCCCACTTGGGACCTAGCGGGCGAGCGGAAATTCAACGCCTATGTCCAGGCAATCCGCGATGTGGGTCCCGAGCATGTGGTTATTTCAAGCGATCTGGGCCAGTCGATGAACCCAATCCACACGGACGGCCTAGCAGTATTCCTAGCCAGGCTCCTGAAGGCCGGATTCTCCCAAGAGGACGTGGACCGAATGTCCAAGGAGAACCCCGCTTGGCTACTGGGCTTGTAGCGGAACGATGTTTCGAGTCGGTGATCGAGGTTTGCTACGTGTTACGGCCTGGGCCCGATTCCCCTGGCTCGTCCACGGCTTTTCGACGCGAGCGACTGGCGACTTCCTCGACTGGCCGGCAGACGAGGAAGTTGCGGCTATGTTTGGAGCGGTCGGGTTTGGAACGGCCACGCTCAAGCAAGTTCATTCCGGGAGGTTTGTCCGAACCGAGGGACCGTGGGGGGCGAATCGGCCCGAGGCCGACGCAGTCATTACCAGCAGACCGGGTGTGCTCATCGGTGTGCGTACGGCGGATTGCTTCCCGATCCTGCTGGTCGATCCGGTTACACGATCCCTCGCGGCGGTTCATGCAGGTTGGCGGGGAACAGCATTGGCGGTGTTAACAAACGCGATTCGGGGGCTGGTCGACGAGTTCGGCGCCAAGCCAGCAAATGTGGAGGCTGCGATCGGGCCGGGCATCGGCTCGTGCTGCTTCGAGGTGGGCGAGGAGGTTGCCCGGGTATTCAGTCATAGATTCGTCGAACCGCGGCGAGCGAGGCCTCACGTAAACTTGGCAGCAGCACTGGAGGACCAGCTTGCGCGTTCTGGCGTGACAAGTGTCGCCTCATGCTGCCGCTGCACAAGCTGCGATCTAGGACAGTACTTCTCCCATCGGGGCGAGGGCGGACGGACCGGGCGGATGCTCGCGGCAATCGGGTTGGTGGCGTGAGTGTGCCAGTGAATCGTCGAGCGCGCGGCTCGAATGGCTCCGATGTGTCGCTCGGGCGTGTGCTGGTTTCCGGGTCCGAAATCGCCGCCCGCGTTTGGTCAATGGCGGCCGAGATCAGGAGGGACTACGCAGGCAAGACGCTGCATCTAGTAACCGTTCTCGAAGGCGGCAAGGTGTTTGCCAGGGACCTTGCGAGAGCGATCGGACCAGACGTCGAGCTTCCGATTCATTTCGTAAGGGCCTCCAGTTACGGCGAGGGTACGGTCAGCGCCGGGTCGGTCCGAGTAACCGGCGCCGAGACACTCGCACTTGCAGGCGAAAGCGTCCTCTTGGTGGACGACATCGTCGATACCGGACACACCGCCAGGGAGGTGTTTGAACGCTTGCGTCGAAGAGGTGCGGCTTCGATCCGCTTCGCAGCCTTTCTGAGCAAGCGCCAAAGGCGCGTCGTCAATGTCCCGGTGGATTATCTCGGATTCGAACTGCCTGGCAAGTTCGTGGTTGGATACGGCATGGACCATGCAGGCAGGTTTCGGGGGCTTCCGGACGTTCGTGTGCTAGACGAGCCGCGCCCCCTTCAGGACGATAGCTAGCCTTCGTGCAGGTCTCCCAGTGGTCGACGGAAGTATGGCCAAGGCCTAGCGGGGAATCTCGCAAACCCGACCCTCGGGATGATTCCTGACCAATTGAATCCGTCAATCCGTCCAAAAACCGGATTCCTCTCTCGTGATTTGGAATATAATCTTCTGTAGGTTGAATCTATGCTGACCATTCCAAACCGTCATCTTGCTCGTTTCTGCGACGGGTCCTCGCGACGGGAGTTCATGAAAGTGGGCTCTTTGGGCCTCTTCGGACTGACGCTGCAGGACGTCCTGCGGCTGCAGGACAAGGCGAGAGCTTCGACTGGATCCGGCCGCTACGACGGCACTACGGGATTCGGTTCCGCGAAGTCCGTCATCGTTCTCTTCCTCCAGGGCGGTCCGTCCCACATTGACATTTGGGATCCCAAGCCTGATGCGCCGTCCAACATCCGCGGCGAGTTCAAGCCCATCAAGAGCAAGGTCCCGGGCATCCATTTCAGCGAAACGATGCCCATGTTGGCGGACACGGTCGACAAGTGCACCTTGATCCGCTCAATGAGCTACACGCCTGCCGGTCTGTTTAACCACACCGCGGCGATCTACCAGATGCTGACGGGTTACGAGCCGACCGAGATCTCGCCGTCGGGCCAGCTAGAGCCGCCTTCTCCCAATGACTTTCCGACCGCGGGCTCCTGGATCACTAAGTTCCGGCCGCCCACAGAGCCGGTTCTCCCCTTCGTCGAGCTGCCTCGCCCGTTGCAGGAGTCGAGCGTGATCGGCAAGGGCGGCGCTGCCGGGTTCATCGGCAAGGCCTACGACCCCTATCGGCTGTACCAGGACCCCAACAAGCCGATCAAGCTCGACGATCTCGAGCTCCGGAAGGAGGTTCCAGCGAATCGCCTCCAGAGCCGGTTCGAGCTTCTGCGCGGGATCAACGGGTCGATGCCAGCACTCGACAAGGCTGTCAGCAGCTATGCGCTGGACAAGTACTACCAGAACGCGTTCGACTTGGTCCTGTCCGGCAAGGCGCGCAACGCCTTCGACCTCACGCTCGAGTCGGACGAGATGCGCGACAATTACGGGCGCTTCACATTCGGCCAAGGAGCCTTGATGGCCCGTCGTCTTGTCGAAGCCGGAACCCGCATGGTGCAACTGAACTGGCCCTCGGTTGCCAACGGCAATCCCGAGACCACGGCCTGGGACACGCACGCCGCGAATTTTGGTCCGCTGCGCGACTTGCATTGCCCGAAGCTGGACCGGACGCTCTCGACGCTTCTCACCGACATGGACGAACGGGGTCTCCTCGACGAGACCCTGATCGTCGCGGTTGGGGAGTTCGGCCGGTCGCCACGGCTCGGCGTTTCAACGTCCGGCAACACGAACTCCCCCGACGGGCGCGACCACTGGCCGTATTGCTATACGGCGATGGTCGCCGGCGCGGGCATTCCAGGCGGGCGCCTCTACGGCGAGTCCGATTCCACAGCTTCCTCTCCCAAGGACAAGCCAGTTCATCCGAACGACCTGCTCGCGACGATTTACTACGCGCTCGGAGTGGACCCGAACCAGGAGATCTTCAACCACCTGGACCAGCCCCGCGACCTCGTCAAGGGCAAGCCGCTGATGGATCTCTGGATCGGGTAGCCCGGACTCAAGCAAATTCGGCCGGGTGATGCGGTCGATTGAGTTGCGCGAATCTCACCGGCGGACTCGCGTTATGAGCTGGTTGCCCACCTGCTTCTAGGAACCGGCGTCACTCTGCGTAACTGCAGGTGCGGACTGAGGGCGGTTCCCCGACCAGACGGGTTGCCGCTTCTCGAGAAACGCGCACATGCCTTCCTGCGCGTCGGCAGCCTGCGCATTAAGGCTCATCACTTCCTTGGTGTAGTCGTACGCCTCAGGCTGCCTGAGGTCGACTTGGTGGTAGAAGGCCTGCTTTCCAATGCCGATCGTGACTCTGCTGGCGGTGGCAATCCCGAGAGCCAAGTCGCGAGTCTCTTGCTCCAGCCGTTCGACAGGCACGACCCTGTTGATGAGCCCCCACTCGGCAGCCCGGGAAGCATCGATCATTTCTCCGGTCAATAACATCTCAAGGGCGCGCTTCCTTCCGATGCTGCGCGTGAGAGGGACCATCGGCGTGCTGCAGAACAGTCCGATCTTGACTCCCGGCGTCGCAAACTTTGACCGCGGGGACGCAAGAGCCAGATCGCATGCGGCCACCATCTGGCAGCCCGCCGCCGTGGCAATCCCATCGATCTCGGCGATGACGGGCTGGGGGATCGACTGGATCGCGGTCATAAGTTCGGTGCAAATCTCAAAGACCTCGCGATAGTGCTCGAGGTCCTTTCCTGTCATCTCGCGCAAGTCGTGGCCCGAAGAGAATACCGGCCCCTCAGCCCGGACAATCACCGCGCGGATCGCCGGGTTGCTGCCGATACCGCGCAGAGCTGCGGTGATAGAACGCATCATTTCCGACGAGAGCGCGTTGCGCTTTTCAGGATTCGTAAGGGTCAGGATCGCTAGCGGTGATTCCAAGTCAACATTGAGCATCGACTTTGTCATGGCGCCCTCAGAATAGCAATCCGTTATATGCTGATCGGAACTCTCATGCATCCCATCCTCATTCTCCTAATCGCCATGGCGGCAGTTTTCCTGCTGATCATTCGGTGGAAGGTCAATGCATTTGCTGCGCTTATACTTTCGGCCATCCTGATCGGCTTGCTGTCACCCCATGTCGCGGTTCAGGACATCATGGGTGCAGTCACGGAAGCCTTCGGGGGCTTGGTGGGCCGGATCGGTATCGCGATTGCGATGGCAGCGGTGATCGGCCAGTGCCTGATGGAGAGCGGCGGAGCGGAGAAGATCACGCGGAGATTCGTGGACTGGCTGGGCGAGAAGTACTCCTCATTCTCGATGGTGATCAGCGGCTATATCCTGTCGATTCCCGTATTTCACGACACTGTCTTCTATCTCTTGGTCCCGCTGGCGCGCTCGATGAGCATGCGTACCGGAGGCCGAAACTACTTGCTCTTCACCCTGGCGATTGGGGCAGGCGGCGTCACGACGCATATCTTCGTACCGCCCACTCCGGGGCCTCTGGCGATGGCTGAAACCCTGAGCATCGATGTCGGGCTGGTGATTCTCGTGGGCCTGATGGTCGCAATTCCGTCCGCCTTCGCGTGCTGGGCCTACGCGTGGTGGATCGACCGCAAACTCGACATCCCGATCAGGGAGGCCCCGGGCCTCACCCTCGACGAACTCAGGGAGGTCTCGAATCGCCCCGAGAGCGAGCTGCCCGGCTTCTTCGTCTCGCTGCTTCCAATCGCCATTCCGGTCATCCTGATTACAGCCAACACGGTCACCAACACGTTCTTCGCCGGCAGCGGACTCGCGGGCGTGACGGCTTTTCTCGGCAACCCCAACCTAGCTCTGGTCATCGCCGCCGCCGCGGGACTCTGGCTGCTTGCCTCGCACAAGGGCATGACATTGCGGGAACTAGCCAAGCCGACAGAGGAAGCCATCAAGAGCGCGGGCCTCATCATCCTGATCACAGCAGGCGGCGGTGCGTTTGGTCGCATGCTGGTCAAGGCCGAGGTCGGAACCGTGCTAGGCAACTATGCCCAGGAGTTCGGCCTCTCACTCATGCTCTTGGGTTTCGGCATCGCGATGCTCTTTCGCATCGCGCAAGGCTCGGCCACCACCGCCATGATCACGACCTCCGAGATTCTTGCCCCGCTGATCATTGCGAATCCTCCAGGGCATCATTCGGTTTACATCCTGACCGCAATCGGAGCGGGATCGATCGTGGGAGGCTGGATGAACGATTCGGGTTTCTGGGTGTTCAAGACAATGACCGGACTGACGGAGGTCGAGGCCCTGAAGACGAAGACGGTCTCTCTGTTCGCACTAGGCGGTGCCGGGCTGCTGGCGTCGTACTTGGGAGCTTGGCTCTTCCCGCTGCAGTAAGCGGGCTGTTGCGCCACGCTCAGAGGGTCAGCGCCCCCCTTCGGCCGTCTTTTCATGCTCGTAGAGCAACTGCCCCATTTCGTCGTAGAACCGGAACCCGGCCCTGGCTGACGAACCGTCGGGAGCGACCGATACGATCAGGAATCCCCCGCTCGCTTCTGGGGAATGGAAGGGCTGCTTGATCTGGCCTTCGGGGTCTGTCGTGTTCTCGTCGCCCGGAAAGCTCCCGAGGATGGCATTGGCGTCGACCAGGGCTCCGGACGAGAACTCCTCGTAACCGTCGGGGCGGATCGAGTGGTACTGCCAGTGACGGTCCCCGCACGCGATGAAGAACTCGTCTCCTGTGATGCCGCTGTCGGCCAGGAAGCGGAAGAATTCATCGCCCTCGTGACGATAACCGTTGATATTAGTATGGTTGTCACGCTTGCTGCTTGAATCGGGGCCAATCATGGGAGTCGCCGAGAGCAGCAGCTTGAAGGTGGCGTCGCTCTCCTTGAGCGTTCGCATCAGCCAGGCCTTCTGCTCCGCGCCCCAGATCGTCTTCCTCGGACCATCTGGCTGGTCCAGCGGGCTGCGGTAGTCGCGCCCCTCGACGATCCAGACCTGCAGGTCACGGCTGACACGGTGGGTCCTGTACGTAACCGAGTCGCGCTCGGCCGGATCGACGACCGGCATCTGCTCCTGGAACACCTGGACCCCGAGCTCGTGAGACGGAAGAAAGCCCGAGCCCGATTCCCCTTCATGGATGTTCGTTCGCGGATAGTAGTCGAGCTGCTTCGGGGCGCGGATTCGTACCGCGTTGACCGCGTCGGAATCATCGAATCGATGGTCGTGGTCGTCCTTCATCCAGTAGGTCGCTACGTGCCGGAAGAGGTCTAGGAATCGCGGTTGCGAGTACTGCTCGTGGTGCTTCTTGCGCATCTCGTGACGCGTCTGCGCGCGCCCCCGATGGCCCGGATGGTCGTAGTACACGTTGTCGCCGGTTCCGACAAAGAAATCAGGACCGAGCTTGAGGATCGACGCCAGGGCAGGGTAGCCGAGTTCCTTGTCCGGGCCTTCGTAGGGGCCGATCCGGCTGCTTCCGGTGTAGTGGAAGAACGAGTAGTTCATGCCCGTGACCACCACGAAGCTGTATGGGGCGGCGATATCTTTCCCGGCCAGCGTGCGAAACGTCGCCGCGTTCGACACGCGTGTGTTGTCCTTGTTCCGGCCATAGCGAAGGCGATAGTGATAGCGGGTCGCTGGCGTCAGGCCGTCGACCTTAAGCTTGACGATGAAGTCCGAGTACGGCGTCGCCTCGATCCAGTCCAATACGCGGGCACCAGCGAAGTCTTCACTGGCCGAGATCTCGAACCGCGCCCAGCCTTCGGCACCCCGAATTCCCTCCCATCGAGGGTCCTGACGTGGGTTGGACGATGTCAGGCGCGACTGCAGGAGGACCGACCTCTCGCCGACCTCGCCTGCCATGATTCCTTGCCGTAGATTGATCGGAAAGTCGGATGGCTGGGCGCCGGACACCCCTACGGCCAAGAGCGAGAGAACGATGTGCTTTGTCATGAGAGGCCGTATCGCTTCAAAGCGACTCGCTCAATCGTACAAGAGCCGTTTTCCGCATCTTGTCCGCGAGCCCGGGACACTGGATTGCCTGCGTTGGCGACCGCGATCGGCCGAAAACGGTGCGGCACTCTACGACCCACCGGCAGCGAGCCCTACGATTCGCCTTCCAGTTTCTCGACACGTTTCCCCAGCTTCCGAACCTCGCGGTCGATTTCAGGCAGGCGTGCGTAGACAGCCGTTGACCGGAGCCACTGGCGGTTGTCGATCGCCGGCGATCCTGACACCTTGGACCCGTCCGGGAAGTTGCGGCCCACACCGGACTGAGCGGTCACTAGGACGCGGTTTCCGATGTGAAGGTGGTTGATGATTCCGACCTGTCCGGCAAGGATGCAGTCGGACCCCAAGGTGGTGCTGCCTGCGATCCCGACCTGCGCGCAGAGAATCGTGTTCGCGCCGACCTTCGCAGCGTGGCCGATCTGCACCAAGTTGTCGATAATCGTCCCTTGTCCGATGCGGGTTTCTCCCACGGCGGCCCGGTCGATGCAGGATCCAGCCTGGATCTCCACGTCGTCCTCGATCACGACCCTTCCTGTCTGCAGGATCTTCTTGTGCGTGCCGTCCTCGCGACGAGCGAAGCCGAAGCCGTCCGAACCGACCGTGACGCGATGGTGCAGCACGACTCGGTCACCGATCACCGATCCGTGACAGACCGTGGCGCCCGCGCGCGCCACGAACTCATCTCCGATCCGAGCGCCGCGTTCGATCACCACGTGGGGTCCAATAACCGCGTTCCGGCCGATCTCGGCATCGTCTTCGATGACGGCGTAAGGACCGACGCAAGTCCCCTCGCCAATCCGGGCTGTGGCCGCAACGACCGCTGAGGGATGGATGCCGGCTTCTTCGGTCTGCGGAATATGGAACAGTTCCAGCGCGCGGGCGAAGTCCAGATAAGGGTTTGAAGAAACAAGGAAGGCAAGGTCGGTTCCGTCGATCGGAGACTCCGAGATCAACGCGGCCGCCTGCGTGCGACTTGCTAGCGCCGCGTACCGCGGGTTCGATAGGAATGTCAGTTCGCTAGGGCCGGCATCTTCCAGGCCCGCCACTCCGGTGATCTCGATTTCAGGATCACCGACGAGCCGGCACTCCAGTGCCTTAGCGATATCGCCCAGCCTCATCCCAAGACAAGACCCCAGTATAGGTCGAGGATCGGCTGGGCCACGAAGAGGGCAGCGAGTGCCGAGCACGCGAGGTAGCTGCCGAGCGGTATCGGATGATCCCAGCCCCTTCTCGCAACCGCGACGAGAATCGCACCGGTAATCGCGGCAACAAAGGTGCCGATGATCAGGACCAGAGCCCCGAATGCGCTGCCGTGAAATGCCGCGATCATCGCAATCAGCTTGATGTCGCCGAGCCCCAGGCCCTCCACGCCCCGAATGCGGTAGTAGGCCTCCCCAACGAGCCACAGGAGGCCCCCGAACACTGCGGCAGCAAGCAAGGATTCCGCCAGCGATGTCATCCAGGGGACGGCCGGAATCGCATTCAGGGCGAGGACCACTCGGGCAGGTCCGTGCGGAAGCTCCGCGAACGGGCTAAGAGCGATTCCAAGGCCAATGCCGGTCAAGGTGATCCGATCCGGAAGGATCCGATGATCGATGTCGGTGAAGATCAGGACAATCATCATCGAGGCGAAGACCGCGTGCTTCCAGAAATCGACGCCCCCGCCGTCGAGAGTCGCCAACAGCGCGTAGATCACTGCATTGAGCAGTTCCACAGAGGGGTATCGCCACGAGATCGGTCTCTTGCAGTCGCGGCAGCGACATCCCAGGATGAGGAAGCTCAGAACCGGGATCTTGTCGCGCCATGCGATGGGAGAGCCACACTGCGGGCAGTGCGATCCCGGCGAGACGACAGATTCGCCAACTGGCAGCCGCCGGATGCACACGTTGAGGAAGCTCCCCGTCAGCAAGCCCAACAGGAACGCGGCACCGACGAACATGGCCGTTTCTTACCCAGGCGTTCCCAGCACCTGGCGGTAGACGCTCAGTGTTCGGTCGGCCATTCTCCCTGGGGAGAACTCCGCGCTAACCCGCCTCAGCGATTGCGCTGCCATTCGCAATCTGAGAGGTTCGTCGGATTGCAAACGGACTAGCGCACTGGAAATGCTCTCCACATGGTTGTCCACCAAGAGGCCGGTCTCCTCGTTCGACACGACTTCCGGAATCCCGCCGACAGCGCTAGCAATTGCCGGAACACCCAGTGACATCGCAAGCAGCAGCGCCGAGCCAAGGCCCTCCGATTGCGACAAGTACAGAAGCGCGTGTGCCGAGCCGAGGTCCAATGGCAGATCATCCGACAGCTGAAGCGCAACACCTGCTCGCTCACAGGCCGCGACTGCGAGATCCCTGCACTTAAGCGGATCGTCGAGATTCGGGCACACGACGCGGAATTCCGATCGGCCCCTTCCGGAAGCTATCGATGGGGCGGGGTCTTTGACCGGAGTCGAAGCGGCGTCATAGACCACGCTGATCTTGTGGTCCGGAACCCCACCCTTCTTGAGCACCGAAGCCACGTGCTCGGAAACTGCAACGAACTGGACAGCCTGTCGATACTTCCACCGCGATGCAGGTCCGGAGCCAATCGCAAACGAAACCCGGCGAGACACGACCACTGGCCTGCCGGCGCCGTGCAGGGCTGCCAGGGTGTGGGCTTGAGCGTCGTGCGCGTGGATGAGGTCGCATTCTCGGGCATGACGCCGGACGGCTCGCCAAGACGACCGCTCCACGGGTCGGTTGGACCGGATGCCTGTGCCTGCTAGCAGAGTCTGGTGACAGTGCCTATGGGCCAGCGTGTCGTAAAGCAGGAGTACCTGGTATTGCCCTCCGCGCATCGTCTGCCCGGTATCGATGTGGAGGACGTGCATTGACTATCGGTCAGCCCTGCTTCGGGCTTTCGAGTATTTCAGATAGACGTACCGAGCGGCCATTCGGGCGATCATAAATCCCGCCTTGCCATCGAGGATTCCCAGTTGCAACATGTAGGACTTGACGAAAGAGAAGGGAGGGCCGAGAAAGAGCTTCCACGTAGCGACCGGCTTTCCCGACTCCCTGATTTCTCGAGCCGCAAGGTCGGTATACCTCTCCACGGTCTTGAGGTGCTGGTCCAAGGTGTCGCAGGTATAGTGCAGCAGATCGCCGTCGAGATGGCCCACGGGTCCTGACAGCTCGAGGGACTCGTGGACGTACTGCCCGACCCACTGCCCGGAGTCCTTCCGATAGAGGCGGATCTTCCTGTCGGGATACCAGCCCGAATGACGGATCCACCGGCCACAGTAACGCGCGAGGCGCGGGAAGTCGTAACCGACGCGGTCCGGGTGCTGGGCCTTCAACCGCAGGATTTGGGAGGCGAGTTCGGGTCCGATAGCCTCGTCGGCGTCCACCGAGAGGATCCAATCGTTGCGCGCGACGCTTGCGGCGAAGTTCTTCTGCGCAGCGTATCCCGGCCAATCGTTCGTCACCACCTTGGCACCCAGAGATCTTGCGATTTCCATGGTGCGGTCCGAAGACCCCGAATCGACTACGAGGACCTCCTCGCAAAATCCAACTGACCGGATGGCCCTCGCAATGTTCCGCTGCTCGTTCAGCGCGATGATCGTAGCCGAGATTCTCACTGCCAGTCGCGACGGACCCGACTCGCGCGATGCGAGCAGCCAGACCTTAGTCTGGCGGATGCCTCATTAGCCGTGCGAAGCTCCGTTCCGGACCATTCCGGGGAGCTGGTGCGTCATGAGCTCCGTCGCTTCGCCGACGATCCTGTCGAACAGCTCCTGGACGGTCGGCACGTCACGGATCATGCCGACCACCTGGCCAGCAGAAAACACACCTTGGTTGAGGTCCCCGGAATCGATCATTTTCTTGCCCTCGAGGCCGGACATGTACTGCTTGATGTCCGCGATAGTCGCGTTCCCGCGCGCCTCGATTTCAAGCACTTTTTCGGTGTTGTCGTTAGCCAGGTACCTCGCGGTGTTGCGCAGCGAGCGCATCAGCAGGCGCGTATCGCGCTCGTTCGCGTTTACTAGAGCCAGCTTGACCGTGTCGTGTATCGGGCATTCGGCCGTCGCGACGAAGCGGGTACCCATGTTCATTCCGTCCGCGCCGAGGGCGAGGGAGGCCACCAAGCCCCGCCCGTCCCCGAATCCGCCGGAAGACACGACTGGAATGTCGAGCGAGTCGCGACAGAGCGGGATCAGGATCAGCGAGGTCACGTCGTCCTCGCCGGGATGGCCTGCGCACTCGAATCCGTCGATGCTCACGGCGGCGCAACCGATTTTCTGGGCGGTCAGAGCATGCCGCACCGAAGTGCACTTGTGAATGACCTTGATGCCGGCTTCGTTCAGCAGGGGCATGATCGGTGCGGGGTTGCGACCCGCCGTCTCGACAAACCGCACACCCTCCTCGATGCAGACATTGATATAGGCCGGCCAGTCGGGAGCCCGCAGCGACGGGAGGAACGTCAGGTTGATGCCGAACGGCTTGTCCGTCAATTCGCGAACCCTGCGGATCTCCTTCCGAAGTTTCTCTGGCGCGTCGTGAGACAGAGCGGTCATGAACCCGATGCCGCCAGCTTCGGCGACAGCTGCAGCCAGTTCCGCCTTCGCCAGCCACATCAATCCGCCCTGAATGATCGGGTACTCAATCCCGAACATTTCGGTGATTCTGGTCTTGAACATTCGCGCTTTCCGGACCCTCCCATGCGTCGGAGGGTTCGTAACAACGATACCCAATTTCAGGTAAGGATCGGGGTCGGCGGGCCCGGGAGCCGGGCCCGCGGAAGTGTCCCCGCGCCCTCCATCAATAATGAATCGATGCCGGCCGCACCCACTTCGCTCAATCTCAATGTGCGCGGCATCGCCTCGTCTGCCACCCTTGCGATCAACGAGGAATCCAATCGTCTCCGCGCAGAGGGTCGCACGATCTACCGTCTGGGCCTCGGACAGTCACCCTTCCCGGTTCCGGACACGGTCGTGGAGGCTCTGCGGGCCAACGCCCACCAGCGAAGTTATCTGGCGGTGCGAGGTCTGCCCGCCCTCCGGGAAGCCGTGGCCGACTACCACCGCAGGCGCAGGCAGCACTTTGAGTGCACTGCGGACGACGTCCTGATCGGCCCCGGTTCCAAGGAACTGATGTTCCTGCTGCAGCTCTGCTACTACGGCGACCTGGTCATTCCCACCCCAAGCTGGGTTTCCTATGCGCCCCAGGCCCATATCCTGGGCCGGCATGTCCGATGGGTTCGGACCGATCCTGCCAATCGTTGGCGCCTGACGGCGCATGAGCTCGACGCGCTTTGCCGCGATGACCCGGACCGGCCGAGGCTGGTGATCCTCAACTACCCGTCAAACCCTACAGGAGGCACCTACCTTCCGGACGAGCTGGCGGAGCTTGGGCAGGTCGCTGAGAGGTATGGTGTGATCCTTTGCTCGGACGAAATCTACGGCGAGCTCCACCATCAGGGCCGCCATGTGTCCATCGCCCGCTACTACCCGACTGGAACGATCATCTCGAGCGGGCTGAGCAAGTGGTGCGGGGCCGGGGGCTGGCGCCTGGGCACCATGACGTTCCCTCGAGGCCAGCGCCGGCTCCTTGAGGCGATGGCGGGTGTTGCGAGCGAGACCTTCACTTCGACGAGCTCACCGATTCAGTACGCCGCGGTCACTGCATTCCGGCCGCATCCCTCGATCGAACGGTATCTGGTCCAGGCCAGGCGCATCCTGGCGACCTTGGGCACGGAATGCGCACGCCGCCTGACGGATTCGGAGGTGCTTGTCCACCAACCCGAGGGGGCGTTTTACCTGTTTCCGAATTTCGAACCTCACCGAGATTCCCTACGCGCCCGCGGCGTTGAATCGTCCTCCGATCTATGCCGGGTTCTCCTGCAGGAAGCCGGCGTCGCGATGCTGCCGGGAAGTGATTTCGGCCGCCCGAAGGATGAGTTGAGAGCCAGGCTTGCCTACGTGGACTTCGACGGCGCGTCGGCACTTGTCGCGGCGGACTCGGTTCCCCTCGACCACACTCTCCCCGTCCAGTTCCTTGAAGACCAGTGCGGGCCCGTCCTCCGGGCAATCCAGCTGATCAAGGAATGGCTAGCTCCATAGCTCGGCGTCGCGGGTGCGGTCTTTGATTCTCGAGGTCTCGTCTTCGGCTTGGACGGACTCCTACCGATGGTGCCGGTGCTGTCTTGGCCCGGTGCGAAGACGCCTGTCGGTAGAATGGCGGGCGATGCCTCGGACGATGCCGCTCGCGACGCGCGCGAACCCTTCGAATTGGCTTAGCACCCGACGCGGCCCGGGACGGTGTCGTGGGCCGGCAACGCTGATGGCAGCGGCCATCTTCGTGACCGGATCGGCATGCGACACAGCTTCCGTCCGCCCCAATGTGGTCGTAATCATGACGGACGACCACGCCACGCAAATGATGTCGGCGTACGGCTCCGTGCGCGCGTCCACGCCGAATCTCGACCGGATTGCGCACGAAGGGATGATCTTCCGCAACAGCTTCTGCACCAATTCGCTGTGCGCGCCAAGTCGCGCCACACTGATCACCGGCAAGTACAGCCACAAGAACGGGCAGCGCGGCAACCGGGACACCTTCGATGGCAGCCAGCCCACGCTTCCCAAGATGCTGCAGGAAGCCGGATACCACACGGCCATCGTCGGCAAGTGGCACCTCCGAAGCGAACCGACCGGATTCGATTACTGGAACGTGCTTCCCGGCCAGGGCCGCTATCGGGATCCAACCCTCATCGAGATGGGCGAGGAACGCCGTCACGACGGTTACGTCTCAACAGTCATCACGGACCTCGCGATCAACTGGCTGCGCGATCGGGATCCGACTACGCCATTCATGCTCTTCCTCCACCACAAGGCTCCCCACGGACAGTGGATACCGGACGTGAAGCACGAAGCCCTGTTCGAGAACGAGGAGGTGCCTCGGCCGGAGTCGTTTGACGGTGACTCCACCGGTCGGGCCAGCCCAATACGAAATGCCACGAGCCGCCTCGTTCCGGACTTGCTCGACCGCTGGAAGACGTGGGGCGCAGAAATGGGGAAGGAGGACCCCGGAGACCTTGCGGGAGATGAGCTTGCCGAGTGGATGTACCAGCAATACGTGAAGGACTACAAGCGCGTGATGGTCTCGGTCGACGAGAATGTGGGTCGGTTTCTGGACTTCCTTGGGGAGGAGGGTCTCTCAGAGGACACGCTGCTGATCTATACCTCGGACAACGGGAAGTTCGTCGGCGATCACTTCAGGTTCGACAAGCGGCTGATGCATGAGGAGTCACTTCGAATTCCGCTGGCAGTCCGGTATCCGCGCGCGATCGCGGCCGGGAGCGAAACCGATGTCTTTGCGCTGAATGTCGATTTTGCCCCGACCATCCTGGACTTTGCCGGTGCCGCCGTTCCTGAAGACATGCAGGGCCGGAGCCTGCGGCCGGTCCTGGAGGGCGGTCGGCCTACGGACTGGAGGGACTCGTTCTACTTCCAGTACTTCGAACCCCCCGGTGGCCACAACGTGATCCCTCACTTCGGCGTCCGTAGCGAGCGCTACAAGCTTGTTCGCCACGAGCTCGGAGACGGCGTCTGGGAGTTCATCGACCTTGAAGCGGATCCGCTGGAGTATCGGAACGAATACGAGAACCCGCGCTATTCGGCACACGTCGGGGCGCTCCGTGAGAAGCTCCGGCTTCTGCGCGAGAGCCTAGAGGTGGCTGATGAATAGCCCCATTCGAGGCATGTGAGGAGCCATTCGAAAGAATGAGCGGACTTCCTGTGCCGGACGCCCGTTGGAAGGCTGGCCCGGCGCCGGTATCGGACGGACTCGAGCCGACGGGCGTCATCGCGGCTCCTTCGGAGAAGGCTGTCGACATCGGGCTCGGGTCTCGCTTGCCGGTTACGGCGTAGTCGACGGTGGCTCGTAGTCGGCAGTCCGAGGATACTCAAGCGGGGCCGGTGTGTAGCCGGGCTTGCGATTCGGGCGGCCGGGCAGGACGTTTCTCTGCCTGGCCCAGTTGGTGTACATCTCGATCATCCGTTGAGCCATCTCCGGGTTGAGCGGCAGCAAGTCCCGGGATTCGGTACGGTCCGCGTCCATGTCATAGAGCTCCCACGGGCCTCGATGTTCCGCGACGAGCTTCCATTTGCCGCGCCGCACGGCCCGGTTGCCTTCGTGTTCCCAATAGAGGGCCTCTCGGGCCAGCGCCCGGCCTGCGAACGCGGGGACCATCGAAACGCCCTCCAGTGGGGTGATCCTGGTGCCCGCAAACTCTACCGGGTACTCCGCCTCGCCGACATCCAGAGCAGTGGCCATGAGGTCGATCAAGTGCGTGGGCTCGCTGCGCAGTTCCCCCTTTGCGGACAGACCCGCCGGCCAGTGAACGACCAGCGGCGACGCGATCCCTCCTTCGTGCACCCAGTGCTTGTACTTGCGAAAAGGGGTGTTCGAAGCATTCGCCCAGGCCTGGCCATAGGACTGGCTGTAGCCGTTCTTGGTCATCAGTATCTCGAGCGGACCGCGCCCCAGCATGCCTCCCTCGGCGCATCCGCCGTTGTCCGAAAGAAAGAAGAAAAGCGTGTCGTCGAGTTCGCCAAGCTCCTGAAGCGCGTCGACGAGCTTCCCGATGTTCTGGTCCATCCGGTCGATCTGGGCTGCGTAAATCGCCATCCTCAGGTCCATCTCGTCCTTCTTCGCGATCGACAGGGCGTCCCACGGCACGGCGTCGCGACCGGTCATCGTCCAGGACCTGTCCAGAATGCCCATCGCGGTCATGCGCTCGAGGCGGGCTTCCCGCACCTTGTCCCAGCCGACCATGTATTTGCCGCGGTATTTCTGGACGTCTTCGGGCCACGCGTGCAGGGGCCAATGCGGCGCGGTGTACGCCACGTACAAGAAGAACGGGCTGGTGTCATCGCGCTCCGCTTCCCTGACGAACTCGATGGCCTGCTCGGTGAAGGCGTCCGTGGTGTAGTAATCCCGCCCAGGCACGATTCGCTCGCGATTCCGTACGAGGAGCTTCCTAGGCGCGGGCCGGAAGAAATTCGATGCGCCGCGGATGATGCCGTAGTATTGGTCGAAGCCGCGGTCCACAGGCCACATCCCCTCGAACGTCCCGACGTGCCACTTTCCAGTCATGAGGGTCTTGTAGCCTGCAGGCCTCAACGCCTCGGCGATGGTCACGCAGCTTCGATTGAGGTAGCCGCGATAACCCGGATAGCCGAGATCGAAGCGGAGCTGCTCGTTCTCGCTGGTCATGTGACCAATTCCGGTTTGATGCGCGTAGAGACCCGTGAGCAGGGACGCACGCGTCGGGCAGCATCGTCCCGCGTTGTAGAACTGGGTGAAGCGGAGGCCGTTGTCCGCCAGGCGATCCAGGTTCGAGGTTCGGACCTCTCCGCCATAGCAGCCGATGTCGGAAAAGCCCATGTCGTCCGCCATGACGATGACGATATTGGGCTTGGCGAGCGCGCTCGCCCACCCGATGAGATAGATGGCGACCCAGACGAGAGCCGCGAGCGGTCCGGAACTTGGCATCGAGAGGTAGATGGTACTGAGGCCGGAGCCACGTTGTCGAGCACTCGATTGACTTTGACGGAGCATCGACGCAGTGGCACTCGGTCAGACTGCGACGCATGCGGATGACCAAGCGTGGTGACACCCCTGCGGACCGCGGATCGTGTCTTGCTGCTGCGTCGCTCGGAAGTGCAGGCGCCAGCTCAGTTCCCGGACTTTCTTCCGGAAGCGCCGACCGGCACGGTGCACACCTCGGACGTGCCCGACAGCATATAGCGATGTCTCGCGACTTGGTCGTAGGTCCAGTCCAGCAGTCTTTTCGGCAGGAATCCGAGGCCTGCGACAAGCGGCCACGGCCACTTGAGGTGGCGGACGATGAACAGCACTGCCGCGGACTTTTGCAGGGGTGCAGCGAGGCCGGAATCCGGGTCCGGGACAACGAGCAGCGAGCCGGTTGAATCGCTATCCTGCGGGTGCGTCTCCCGAAGGCGGGCGCCTTCGTCGCTGTCGAGCGGGGCAAACCGAAAGACGCGGCAGCTGTCCCGGGGCGCGACCAGTGCAACCGCGCTGTTGCAGAAGCCGCACCCGCCGTCGAACAGGATCAGATGCTGCGAATCGGTGCGCCGTTCAGCCATAGGACCAATGCCTTTGTTGGATCCGGGATTTCCTCCAAGGAAGCGTACCAGTAGCGCCGCCAGTCCTCCTTCGGCAGTCCCGCGAAGACCATCAGATTGAGCGGGTAGCCCGAGGTGCCCGAGGAATCAGTGCAGACCCGGAAGTCGTCTCGGAACAGGAAAGTGGGCTTCCCCCATGCAATTGCCATGCCCAATTCGACCATCACTCCCTCGTCCGGCGGGCAGCCGTTAACGACGGCGAAGAGCCCGTCCGCTTCGCGCACATCGCGCACATCGCTCTGACCGACCCGATACGCCCATTCGGAGGAACTCTTGTCGACCTGGTTGTTGCGGGAGAACGGCTCCCACACCTCAGCCCCGACTCGTTCCAGCGTCGCGACGAGGTCAGCGAGCGGGCCTGATCGCTGCTGGGACGAGAACCCGTAAGGGTTTGCCAGATACAGGGTCTTTCGATCTCTCACATGAGGGTCCAGGAATGGCCTGCCCGTGCCCTTCCTCAGGCTAGCACCCGAATCTCGAGTCCTGACCAGCGCACAGGGAAACCTTTCCTTCTACCGATGCGATGCCAGATGTTCTGGCACCATGGAACAGGGACCGCGCCGTGAGACGGATTGTTATAGGTATCAGCGGAGCCAGCGGGGCGGTTTACGGCGTGCGCCTACTGGAACGGCTGGCGTCTAGGCCGAATGTCGAGACGCACCTAGTCGTCACGCGGCCGGGCGAGAAGACGCTGCACCACGAAACCGGCAGGAACGCTTCGGACCTTCGACCGCTCGTTCACGAGCTGCACTCGGTGGAACGGATTGGCGCGACCATTGCCAGCGGCTCCTTCCTCTTTGACGCCATGGCCATCTGTCCTTGCTCTGTGCATACGATGTCGGCCATTGCGAATGGCCTCGCATCGAATCTGCTGACTCGCGCTGCGGACGTCGCTCTCAAGGAAAGGCGTCGGCTGGTGCTTGCCGTCCGAGAAACCCCCTTGCACCTCGGCCATCTCCGCAGCATGGCTGCCCTCGCCGAAATGGGTGCTGTCATCGCACCGCCGATGCCTGCCTTTTACACGCTCCCGACGACTTTGGACGATATCGTGGATCAGCAAGTCGGGCGGATTCTGGATCTCCTCGATATCGGGGACGAGTCTACGCGGCGTTGGTCAGGGATCTGAAGATGTCCAAGCGATCCGACGCATTCGGTTTCACAACATCATTCCGGGGGCGATCGACTCCCGGTCAGAGCGCACCTGATTCGGTCGCGCAAATCAAGGCATTGGTAGTTGCCGCAGCCGTCGGGTTGGCCTCCGCCGCGACCGGTCTCTGCCAGGACTGGCCTCAGTTCCGTGGGCCGTCGAGAGATGGTGTCTATATAGGTCCGGCAACGATCGAGCCATTTCCACCGGGCGGTCCGGAACTCGTCTGGGAGCGACCGATCGGTGCCGGATTCAGCGCCCCGGTCGTGTCACGAGGACGTGTCGTCATCTTGCACCGCCAAGGTAACCAGGAAGTCGTCGAATCCCTGCGGTCCGAGGACGGACAGAGCGTCTGGCGGTTCTCCTACGAGACGGCGTACAAAGACGACTTCGGATTCGATAACGGGCCGCGCGCAACGCCGGTGGTCACGGACAGCAGGGTCTACACCTTCGGTGCACAGGGCCGACTGCATGCTATTGACTTCGAGACCGGCCGGAAAATCTGGGACGTGGATACCCACTCTGACTTCGGCGTTCGGAAGGGCTTCTTCGGTGCCGCCTCGACTCCTCTTGTCATCGACGGGAAGGTCCTGGCCAACATCGGGGGAAGGGACGGCGCTGGGATCGTCGCTTTCGACGCAGAAACTGGCGCAACCCTCTGGACGGCGACCGACCACGAAGCGAGCTACTCTTCGCCAGTCTCCGCCCGGCTGGACGGCAAGCCTGCCGCCGTGTTCTTCACCAGGGAGGGCCTCGCGGTCGTCGCCCCTTCCACCGGCGAGTTGCTTTACGAGCGCCGCTGGCGAGCACGTAGCCACGCATCGGTCAATGCGGCCACTCCCATTGTGGCGGGGGATTACGTGTTTCTTTCGGCGTCCTACGGGACCGGGGCCATCGCGATGAAGCTCTGCAATCGGAAGATCGAGGAGCTGTGGTCCGGGGAGGGTGTCGTCGACAACCATTACTCCAGTTGCGTGCTGCACGGAGGGACGCTTTTCGGGTTTCATGGCCGCCAGGAATACGGGCAGAGCCTCCGGGCAGTGGATCTGGAGACAGGCAGGCGCCTCTGGTCGGTGGACAGTCTCCGCCCCGGGTCGGTCACGCGGGTCGGGGACAGGTTGCTTGTCCTGCTCGAATCCGGCGAGCTGGTGCTAGCGAAGGCAGCGCGCGAGAGCTTCGAGGAGGTTTCCCGCGCGCAGATCCTCGCCCGCGAGACGCGCGCGTTCCCCGCGGTTGCAAACGGCCTGTTCCTTGCTCGCGATCAGGACACGCTGGTATGCGTTCGCCTATGGGAATAGCAAATTCAAATCCGCTCGAATTGGGCGAAACGCAATTTCCGATAAAATGACTGCGGTCAGCCGGCATCGGGCCGGAAGTAGGAGGTATGCCTTGAACTCCAGATTCATTGCGTTATTGCTGGTCGCCGGCCTGATAGGTTTTCCAGCGGTCGCCCAGCACGCCGACGACGTGGAAACAAATCCGTTTACATCGGCTTCCGACGTCGAAGCTGGCGGACGGCTTTATCGCTCGCACTGCGCTGTTTGCCACGGAATCGAAGGCGAAGGCGGCCGTGGCACCAACCTCACGGTCGGAATGTTCCGGCACGGAGGCACGGACCGGGACCTTTACGACACGATCTCCGTAGGCATTCCGGGTACCGAAATGCCCGGAATCTTCTTCAACGGGCGCCAGATGTGGCAGCTCGTCTCCTTTGTGCGGTCGCTTAGCGCGGGCCGGGGTGCGGAGCTTGCCAAGGGCGATCCGGAGAAGGGCCATGCCGTCTACATGGCGAACGGATGCAGTGGATGCCATCGGATCCGGGGCGAGGGCGGCCGCTTGGGCCCGGACCTGAGCGATGTCGGTGCAATGAGGTCTCTAGGCCACCTCCAATCCTCAGTGCTCAAGCCCGACGAAGCGGTCTACCCTCAGCATTGGATGGTCAAGGGCAAGACCAATGACGGCAAGCAGGTGTCCGGCATGCGGATGAACGAGGACACGTTCTCCGTGCAGCTGATCGACGCCGGAGGCCAGCTGGTGTCGCTCCGCAAGGCGGATCTCGCGGATTTCGAGATCGACCGGTCGTCCGCGATGCCATCGTTCGAGGGCAAGATCCAAGGTGGCGACTTGGAGAATCTCGTGGCCTACCTGGCGAGCCAGCGATTGAGAGGAGCAGCCGATGCCACGGAATAACACTGTCTGGATCGCGGCCGGCGTAGCGGTACTCGCCGGGCAGCTTTGCGCGCAGGTCACCTACGAGCGCATCCTGCACGCCGACGAAGAGCCCGGCAATTGGCTCACCTACAACCGTGCGTACAGCAGCCAGCACCATTCCCTGCTGGACCAGGTCAATCGCGAGAATGTCGGCGACTTGGAGCTGAAGTGGGTGTTCCAATCCAGGTCGCTCGAGAAATTCGAAATGACGCCCCTTGTGGTCGATGACGTGATGTACGCAGTCCAGATGCCGAACGACGTCGTCGCTCTCGATGCTCTGACGGGCCGCAAGTTTTGGCAGTACAACCACTTCACCGACGGCGTGGTCAACGTTTGCTGCGGAAGGATCAACCGCGGGTTGGCCATTCTGGGTGACACCTTGTACATGGGAACGATTGACGGAAAACTCGTTGCACTTGACGCGAAGACCGGAGGCGTCGTCTTTACGAAGCAGATTGTCGACCCGACCGGGGGCTACTCCCTGACTCATGCCCCCTTGGTTCTGAAGGACAAGCTGATCGTGGGATCCGCAGGCGGCGAGTACGGCATTCGTGGCTTCATCGCCGCGCTCGACCCGAAGAACGGAGACGAGATCTGGCGCTTCAACACGATTCCGGGTCCTGGCGAGCCCGGGCACGAGACTTGGTCGGGAGACTCGTGGAAGCGCGGCGGCGGTTCGATCTGGCTCACCGGTTCGTTCGATCCGGACCTGAACCTGACGTATTGGGGGGTTGGAAATCCCGCCCCGGACTGGAACGGCGATGTCCGGCTTGGAGACAACCTTTACTCGGATTCCGTTGTAGCTCTCGATGCGGACACGGGCGAGCTGAAGTGGTACTTCCAGTTCACGCCGCATGACGAGTGGGACTGGGACTCGGTCCAGATCCCGGTCCTCGTTGACCGGGAATGGGAGGGCAGGCAGCGCAAGCTGATGCTTTGGGCGAACCGGAACGGCTTCTTCTACGTGCTTGATCGCGAGACGGGCGAGTACCTTCACGGCAAGAACTTTGTCAGGGTGACTTGGGCCGAGGGGCTCGACGAGAACGGCCGGCCCATCAAAATCCCTGGAGCTTCGCCGACCCGCGAGGGAGTGAGAGTGTGGCCGTCGGTGCAGGGAGCAACGAACTGGTACTCTCCCGCCTACAGCGCGAAGACCGGGCTGTTCTACGTGTCCACCTGGGAGTATTCGAGCGTCTATCACAAGGGGGATCCGACGTACACTCGCGGAAACCGCTATGTCGGCAGCTTGCCGAGGGGCGTCTACCCGAACACGATGAAGGACTCGGAAGAGCAGCAGGGCCACGGCGCGATCCGAGCCCTGTCACCCAGCACCGGCGACATGGAGTGGGAATTCCGAATGACCGGCATCGGGGAAAGCGGGATTCTGTCCACGGCGGGTGACTTGCTCGTCACAGGCAGCCGGGAAGGGTACGTGCTCGTTTTGGACTCCTTTACCGGGGAAAATCTCTTGTCGATCAACCTCGGAGGGATTGCGGTGGCGTCTCCGATAACCTTCACGGCCGGAGGCCAGCAGCGTATTTCAATTTGCGCCGGCAACTCGATGTTTGTGTTCGGCCTTCGAGAATAGCGAGAATTGCAAGCCCTGAATCCGATCCTTGCGGCGTGACTGGCACTCGGCACGGCAATTCTGGAATTTGGCAGGCGCTATTGCTGTAGCAATGTCACGAAGCACTCAGTTGCTTCGGGACTGCCGTGCCGACCTGGAAGCTCAGGATCCCCTTGGCCGGACTCGAGGGTCCTTTCTGGAATATTCCCGCTCGCCTTGGACGGGGAGCCCCGTCCTCTCATGATTCGTTTCGACCAGCCCCGGTGATGTTGACGCACCAGGGCAAGACGGATTCCGGCCTACATGCCAACTCGCCAGCCATTGACAGCCGCGAAAACTCGTATGGAACTCACGGCTCCAAGGGAACCTTCACGGCACCCTCCCGCGCATCGGTGCGCATCGTCTCTTCCTCTCGACGGGTGACCCCGCCACCGGAGCCCGTGGACTGGCACCCGCGGCGGTGACCGGCTACCCTCGGCCGGCTCACTCGTCGTGGCCCTCGGCAATCATCACCAAGGTCGGGAGGATGAAGAGAATGAACAAACCGGACAGCACGATGCCGCCCATCATGCTGACCACGAACGGAACCAGAAACATCAGGTCGTCGCTGCGCTCGTAGAGCAAGGGGGACAATCCGAGCAGGGTGGTCGCGCTCGTCAAGAACACGGCTCGGAAGCGGTGACGAGTTGCCGTCGCCGCCGCGGCAATTGCGGGCATCATGGGAAACTCGAGCCGAATCGAGTTGTATCGGTCCAGCAGCACCAGGGCGTCGTTCACGACGACCCCGAATACCGCGATGATGCCGAACAGCGACATCGCGGTCAGATCCCATCCGAGCACCCAGTGGCCCAGGACTGCGCCGGCGAAGGAAATCGGGAAACCCGCCGCCGCAACCAGGGGCTTCCAATAACTTCGGAGGAACGCTGCCATGAGGGCGTACATCGCAATGAGCACGACGGGTACCAGAACGCCAATCGTCTCCATCATGGCCCGCTCGTCCCGGACCCCGCCCTCGGCCTCGACCTGCAGGCCGGGATACTTCTCGAGCAGTTCCGGTACGAACTCCTGATTGACCCTCCTGCGCGCCTGGATGGGAGTGATGACCGCCACGTCTGCCCGCGCGGTAACCAATCCGGCGCGCTTGCCATCGATGCGCGTCAGCGTCGCCAACTCGCGTTGCTCGGTGAGAGTGGCCACGGTGGACAAAGGCACTTCTCCTCCGCCCGCCCGGCGGATGCGCTCGCTGGCCAGTTCTCGGAGGTTTCGGCGTCGCTCGCGAGGGTAGCGCACCATGACTTTGACCTCTTCATGGCCTCGCTGTATCCGCTGGGCCTCGATCCCGTGAAAATTGGCACGCAGTTGCAGACCGATTGCAGCTGGGGTCAGCCCCGCAGCCTCCCCGGCCGGCGTGAGTCCGATCTGGAGGTGCCGCTTTCCCGCAGTCAGGCTGTCTGAGATCTGAAAGACACCGGGCACCGTCCCGAGGAAGGCCTTCATGTCCGACGCGGCTCTCGTCAGAGTCTCCGAGTCATCGTGCTTCAATGCGTAAGCGACAGTTGGCCTGGTCTGAATCCGCGAGCTCTGGAACTGGATCTTTTCTAGGTGTGAGACATCGCCTATTGCCCCTCTCCATGTCCGCTCGATTTCCGCGTGTGCCACGCGACGAACAGGCCGCTCATTGAGATGGGCCCTCACCGCAGCCAAATGGCTGCCGCTAGGGTCTTGCCCGGTTGATCGTGAAGACCTGAGATTTCCAACCAGGACACTAACCCCGCTGATTGACTCCCCTGGCAGCTGCTCATTCATCGCATGGGCCGCGTTCACAACGCTCTCTGCCGCGGCCAGGGTTGTTTCGAACGGCGTGCCGAATGGCAGTTGCAAGTCGACTTGAAGGCTGTCGGGGACGTTCACCTGCTCGTCGAGGAAGATGACGCGGACCGCTTCCGTTCTCACCAACACCAGGGAGAACACCACGACCGCGGCCCCGATAACGAGAGTCGCGCGGATGTGTTGCACAGACCAGGACACAGCGGGCACTACAGTCCGCTCCCGGACCCCGTCGAGCCAGACGCCGACTCGGGTCTGGAGTGCGCGCAACGGCCCCGCACTCCAGCGCCCCTCGTGGGAAAGATGGGCGGGCAGAATGAGGAAGGCCTCGACGAGCGAAACTGACAGCACGAACAGCGCCACGTACGGAAAGACATTCACTATCTGATAGGTAGTCGCGGTAACGAATAGGAACGGTACGAACGCGAGTATCGTCGTGCAGGCGCCGATGGTTATCGGACTCGCTACCGCTCTGACGCCCGCCACGGCCGCATCCAATGCGCTCCTGCCTTTGTCCCGTTCCGCGGCGATGCTCTCCCCAACCACCAGAGCGTCGTCCACGACGAGGCCGATCATCAGAAAGAACGCGATCATCGTCCCGAGGTTCAAGGTCAGGTTTGCAGGCTCGAAAAAGACCAAGGCGGCGACAAACGAGAACGGGATGCCAACGGTGATCCACACCGCGGCGCGGAGGTCGAACACCAAGATGAGCAGCACGAAAACCAGTACCGCTCCGATCACTCCGTTCCTCAGAATCCCCGCCTGCCTGGCTACGGCCGGCTCGGCCGTGTCGTTCCAGACACTGACAGCCACGTCTTGGGGGGTCTCGTAGCTGGCCAGCCAGGTCCTGATGTCTTCGGCCATGTCGGTTACGGACTGGCGCTCCGTAGCCTCGACCCGAACGAACACCGCAGGAATGCCGTTGACTCTCGAGACGACGTCTTGGTCCACGAAGGCGTCGTGGATCTCCGCCACTTCGCCAAGCGTGACGATGGTTCCGTCGAGCCGGGTGATGAGTGGAATCCCCTCGAATTCCTCGCCTATGCTGCGCTTGCCGACGGTATGCAGAACCACGCCGCCTGCATCCGTGCGAAGCTCCCCGAACGTGAGGTTCAGAGAGGCACCCTGGACCGTATTGGCGATCTTCGCGATCGAGAGATCATTGCGCCGCAACTCCTCCTCGCTTAACTCAATCGAGATCTCACGGTCACGGGTGCCTTCGAGCCTGACCTGAGAAATCGACGGTAACTCCAGCAGCGCGCTGCGCACGTCCTCGGCCGCTTGTCTCAGCACGTCCTCGTCCACCTGCGACGAGGTTACAGCCAATGTCATGACCTCGAGATCCAATCGCAGGAGCTTCACCTCCGGACGTTCCGCGTTCAACGGCGGGAAGTTTTCGATGCTGTCCACCGCGTTCTGGACATCTCGCAGCACCGTGGCGGAATCCGCGAAAGTGGCCAGCTCAATTTCGACCCGGCCCAGATCCTGGCTTGCGGTGGCTACGACTCGCTCGACGCCCGCAAGACCGATCACGCTCTCCTCCACGCGACGATTGATGTCCTGCTCCACCTCTTGTGAGGAAGAGCCTGGCGTGCGCACCGTCACCCCAATGGATCGCAGATCGAGTTCGGGATAATTCTGCACGGCGAGCTGAAAGCCGGAAACGACGCCGCCCACGATGAAGACCAGCATGAGTAAGTTGGCGGCGACGGGATTTCCCGCGAAGTAGGCGATCAGCCCCTTCATCGCGGCTTGGTTCGAGTGCGCCGTCCGTTCGGCCTCGGTGGTGTCCATGAGAGTGCCCCCTTAGTCCGCCACCGTGACTGCCAGACCCTCGCGGGCGCCAGGCAGCGTGCCGACGACCACTCCCGACCCTGCGTCGAACTCCCGCACGATCCAACCTTCAGCCGTTCGTCCCAAGGCTTCGGGTTGGAAGGACCTCAACGCACCTCCTTTCACCACCCAGACGCTGTCGCGTTCCCGGACTGCGGACTCCGGCAGCACGTAAACGTCCTGGTAGGCCGGCCCTTTGATGTTGACTTCCACGAAGGTCCCAGGTACGGGCAGTGAGCTTGCCCGCGCGTTCCCGGAGAATTTCAGGAATATTGACGCCAGCCGGGACCTGGGCGCGACCAGAGACGAGATGCGCACCACCCTCGCCCTCCAAGTCCTCCCTTCTCCAGAAACTTGAGCGGAGCGTCCGATCACCGGGGCGAGATGCCTCAGGCCCCTCGGCTCGATCGGCGCGTCCACCTGCAGCGCCTCTGGCCGGTAAACCACGCCCAATGCCGTGCGACCTACAAGGTTCATAGGCCCGACCAGTTCGCCGACCTCGACGTCCGAAGTCATCACGCGGCCGTCGAACGGGAAGGAGATGTTCGTGTCCTTCAGCCGCAGCCCTGCCAGCTTTAGCCTGGCTTCCGCCTTCTTGAGTTCCGCCTCTGCCTCCGCGATCTTGGGAAGCCGGCGAATCCAGTCGGACGCCTCGACTCCCGGGTTCTTTAGTGCGAATTGCCGCACATTCTCCTCGCCTCGCGCCTTTTCGGCCCACACCCGGGCCTCGGCTTCCTGAACGGCCATTTCCGCCGCCTCCACCGCCAGTTCGAACTTGGTGGGATCGATCCTGATGAACGGCTCGTCTGCAGCGAACGACCCGCCGTTGCTGAACGTCGGCGAGACCCAGACCACACGACCGACGACCTCGGACGCCACTGACGCCTTCTCCTCAAGCGTCACCGAGCCGGTCAATTTAACGGTCAGCGATTCGTCCGTTGGAGTCGGGCGAATCACTCGCGCGGTTGGTCGGGCGCTTTCGGACGACGGGTCGGGTGCAGCGCCTCGGTCAACGCGTCCCGGTGCGCGAGCGAAGTACAGGGCTAGCGCGACCCCGGCCAGAATGAAGGCCAACTGGGCGTAGCCGCGCCATGCAGGCTGGCTGGAGCCATTCCTTGATTCATTCGATTCATCCAGCATTTAGCGTTCCTCGATTCGCAGCCAATGAGTTCAGTAGGCGATTTCGATCGTCTGAGTCTCAGATTGTAGGTTCATTGCGACGCAGACGAGCTTGAAGCGTAGATGCAGCTCGGCTGCGACGCGATTCGCGTGACGTCAGGGCGCGCGGGCGAGCCTCGCAACGCAGCCGCCAAAATCGACGGTCCGGATTCCAGGGCCCGCGAGTGTACCCGCATTCCGGTTGCAAGCGGTGTTGCGGGCTCGATCATCGCCGCACAAAACCGACGTGAATCCACCGTGGCGGGCCGAGAGCTTCGTCGACATATCCGACCGCCCCCCGGGTCGGGCTACCATCATGCCACATACGGAACGACCCAACCGGTTCTTGGTGCGGAAGGGAACCGATTTCTCAGCGTGCTTCGCATCCACCGTCGATATCTGCGAGGGCCCTTCCGATTTCCCCGGTAGTCCCGTTCATTGGCGCTATCACCCCCGTCACGACCACCGTTGGCTGGATTGCCACGGCGGAGGACGTCGCGACTGAAGCGACGGAGAGCGAAGCCACGCAAACGCGTTCGTCACAGACACCATCTGAGGCATGCCGTGCTGACCTGGATTGGGTCGAGTGGCGATGATTCAGGTTGCGGTGCGCGTTCCGAAGGGGGTAACTTCTGAGCGGTTCAGGGATCGGGCTCCCGCGAGGGAGGAGTGATTCCCAGCAAGGAGGTTTGAATGACCGCCACTATTCGCCCACTCACTATCGCGATTGCAGCGCTCTCATCGGGCATGTTGCATGCTGTCGAGCTTCCCACCTCTGTCGACGACGCATTGCGGGTAGTCGGCTCTGCTCGTAACACCGTTGCCGAGATGCCTGTCTTGTCCGGAACAGAAGATTTCGACCCTGACACGTTCCGCGAAACGCTCATGGAGGCTCGCGGTGCGACCCCCTACGAGTCCTTCACCACCGCGCAGGCTGTCGTGCAAATCGCCAACGAGGCCGGCACCACCGCCGCACAGCTCACGACCTTCAGCATCGGTTGGGCGGCACTTGAGGTGAACTGGGTCTTCGCCACGCTACTCGGCGACAGCGAGGCCGCCGCGCTACTCCTCAAGGAAAGCAACGCCTTGATCAACTACCAGGCACTCTACATGGCCAACGTGGAGCAGGGCCGGGCCTTCGTGAGCTTCTATCCGAAGATCGAAGCGAACAACTTCGCCTTGACGCTCAGGCGCACTGCGTCTGAAATGAATCTCATTTCCCTCATCCCCAATGCCATGGATCCGGAAGGGTTTGTTCGCCAGCGCATGCAGGTGGTCTACAACAGCCTCACGAATGCCGCCGAGTTCGTCCACAACGCGGGGGAGGCGTTCACGTTCTACTACTGATGGATCGCTTTGCCAGCGGAGCCGACAGGATGGTCGCGCCTCCTCTTCGGGCGAAGGCCGCCTGCAGCCCGAAACCATCGCGACAATCGAAAGCTCTCATCCCAGGAACAGGCTTCTTCGGTCCCCGCTTGCCCGGCGGCCGCGCGACAGTTCGGGAACGTCATCGAACTGCCCGCAGTGCCTGGCTGGAAGCGAGTCCGATCACAACGCAACTGAGCACGCCGACCGCTCCGTATAGGAAGAAGTGCAGGTCGGTGTGCTGCTGAACCCAGTACAGAATCAGCACGCTGGAAATCGCTCCCGTCATCGCTCCGGCCCCGTTAGCTGAGCGGAAGAAGATTCCCAGCGCGAACAGGCCCGCAAGTCCGCCGCCCAGCAGGCCCATCATGCCTTGGAACGTATCCCACAGGGATCCGATGTCGAATGTTGCCAGCGTGATCGATGTGGCAGTCGCGAGCGCGCCCAGTCCGGCTGTTAGCACCCGAGCCAAGGCGAGGCGGGTCCTGTCGCTCGACCGAGGCCGGAACCGAACGAAGAAATCTGTGACGAGTGCGGCCGAGACGCTGTTCAAACTGCTGTCGAGCGTCGACATCGATGCGGCGAACACTGCTGCGATAAGGAGGCCTGCGATGCCTGCGGGCAGTTGCTGGGAGATGAACAGCGGAAAGATCGAGTCGGTAGGAAGAGAGGGGTTGAGCAGTTCCGGATTGGCTCTGTAGAACGCCCAGAGGCCAGTGCCGAGCAGGAACAGCGTCAGTGTGGACGGGATGATGAGAATCGCGTTGGTCCAGATCGAGCGGGCTGCGGTCTTCTCGTCCTTGGTCGTGAAATATCGCTGGACCACTGCCTGATCCGAGGTGTACGGCACCAGATTCATGAATAGGTTCCCCACGACCACGACCCAAACTGCTGTCGTCGTCCAGTCCCAGGTCCAGTTGAACATGTGGAACTTGTCGTATTCCAAGCCTTCGGAGACCATTCCCGAGAGCCCTCCGTCCAAGGTGGTCAACAGGATCACCAAGCTCAGGAGCGCTCCACCATACAGCACGAAAACCTGCACCACATCTGTCCAGATCACCGCCTTCATGCCGCCCATTACGGTGTAGAGCGTGGAAAGCACACCCATCACGAGAATGCAGGTGTAGACGCTGATACCGGTAACCGTGGAGAGAGCGATTGCAGGCAAGAACAGCACGATCGCCATCCGACCCAGCTGGTAAAGCACGAAGGAGACGCTCGCGTACATCCTTACCGGGAGGTTGAACCGGCTCTCGAGGTACTCGTAGGCGCTCGTCATCTTCACTCGGCGAAAGTAGGGCAGGTAGCAGAAGACGACCGGGACCGCGATCATGACAATGGTCATCTGCAAGAGGAAATACACCCAGTCGGTCGCGTAGACCTTCGCGGGGACCGCCATGAAGCTGATAGACGACAGCTGCGTCCCGAAAATCGAGAGACCGGTTGCCCACCACGGCATCCGTCTGCCCGCAAGGAAGAAGTCCTCGGTGCTAGAGCCCTTGCCCGCGAAGTAGATCCCCATCAGCACCAGGACCGAGAAGTAGGCGATCAAAGTGGCATAGTCCAAATTGGAGAAGCCGGAGGGGGCAGCCGCTAGGCTCGCCCGGAAGACGGTCGCCATCGAGCCATCCGAAGTTGCCGGCCTGCCCACTGCTGCGAGTGCTTCGTCCCAGGCGGCTGCGCCTGACAGCGTCACCGTTACCGGTGTTTCGCCGAAATTCACCCAAGTGTCCGTGATCGTGTGATACGCTAGCGCGTCGCTGCCCGGAGGCCTGCCAGTGGCTAGGGAGACAATGTGTGCCGGGCCGAGAGCAATCGCCCTTCCAGCCGTGGGCGACGGCCTGTCCGCAATCCGAGTCCAGCCTCGCCCGGGTGCAAACCGGTAGGAATCTGCAAGGGCCGGAGTGCCGCCCGCTTGGTCGATCTCCGAGATCGATCCGTCACCGCCCACCAGAAAGAGCGCTCCGTCTTGAGCGGCTATCCCGGCGGAATGTCGGGGTGGCCCTGGTACCGGCGGCGCCCGCTCCCATGCCGGATCGGGCGCATCGGGATTCATGCGAAGCACCTCGCCTGTGAGCTCCGCTCCGCTCGGGCCTGTCAGGCCTCCAGCCAAGTAAATCACGCCGTCCAGCACCGCGGCGGTCGCCAGCGCTCTGGGCCCCGGCAGCGATGGAAGGGTCTGGTAGACAAGATCCTCACCGCTGAAGCTCACCCTGTAGACGGCGTCCAGGTGGTCCGAGCCGACTACGGCAGAGCCTCCCGCGAAGACGGCAAACGTTGGCAACGTCGCCGTGGCCCCGTGAGCCACAGGACCGGGAAGCGGCGTGCTTTCCCGCCAGTTGCTTCCCGGCGCGTCGAGGACCCAGGCCTCTGCCGTGACGGTAGGATGATCCTCTTGGCCAGAGCCACCGCCAGGATGGACACCACCGGCCACGACGAGCCTGCCGTCGATCACCGCCACGAATGCGCCTTCCGCGGCCGCCGGATAGGGCAGCGGCGGTAGGTCGGTCCATTCCAGGTTTGTCCCGGATGCCCCTCTGCTGAAGGCGGATACCAAGAGCAGCACGGCCGCAGCGGGTCGAAACACTACTCCGCGTCTCCTCAAACCTCCCGCTCCTTCCAGCTGCCACGACGGAAGAGGAAATAGCCCACAACCATCCAGGTTGCACCCGAGAGCACGAGAGCGATATAGACGCCGACCGTCCCGACGCCCATGGGTTTGGCGAGCGTGTACGCCAGGGGCAGCTGCCAGCACCAATACACTAGGAAATTGATCCACGCTGGCGTAGCCGTGTCCCCAGCCCCATTGAACGCTTGGCCGAAGACCATCGAGAAGCCGGCGAATATGTAGCCAGAGCTCAGGATTTTCAGGCTTTCCACCCCGTTGGAGACGACTCTTGGCTCTGAACTGAAGATGCGGATCAGGGGTTCCGCAAATACCCAGAAGACGACCGCGATGACGCTGAGCATCGCGAAGTTCACGAAGCCCGTCACCAATACGGCCCTTTCCGCGCGGTCCGGCTTGCTGGCGCCGAGGCTCTGCCCGACCAGGGTCGCCGCCGCGTTGCTCACTCCCCAAGAGGGCAGGATCGCGAAGTGAATCAGACGTAGCGTGATGGTGTACCCGGCCAGGACCTGTTCGCCGAATAGAGCGATGATCCGTGTCACGCCCAGCCATGCAGCGGTTGCCACGAAGAACTGAACCATCCCGGTGATGGAGACCCTCAGGAGACTCCTCAAGACCCCCGGATCCCATCGGGCGCTGGCTCTCGTGAGCGCGATGCGACTCGTTCCGCGGAACAGCACGGCAAGCTGGTACGCGACACCGGCCCCCCGACCAATGGTCGTGGCCAGAGCCGCACCAAAGAGCCCGAGTTTGGGGAACGGCCCGATCCCGAAAATAAGCAGTGGATCCAACACGATATTGAGCAAGTTGGCAAGCCACAGTGACCGCATTGCCACTGCCGCGTCGCCCGCGCCCCGAAAAATCGCGTTATTCAGGAACAGCAGGAAGATGGTGACCGAGCCTGCAAACAGAACTGCGGTGTACGCATATCCCTCGACGATTGCCTCGGTCCCTCCCATCCAACCGAGCATCTGCGGTGCGAGCAGAAAGCCGAGCAGGCTGACGGGAGCTGCTCCGATCACACCGGCCAGAATTGCCTGCCAAGCCGCGACGCCCGCTGCTTCAGGCTTGCCCTCTCCGATTCGGCGCGCGACCATGGCAGTGGTGCCCATCGACAGGCCCATCACGATGGCGAATACGAGGATGATCACGGAGCCGGTCAAGCCGACAGTCGCGACGGCGGCCGGTCCCAGCTTGCCGACGAAGAAGATGTCGACGAGTCCGAATGTCGACTCCATCACGAGTTCGAGCATCATGGGGATCGCGAGAAGCACGATCGCCCTGGACAGAGGAACCCGGGTGTAGTCTTCCCTAGAACCGCGAATCGCGTCCGGAACCGCCCGCCAGAGCGATCCCAAGCCCTCTTCGGGGGAATCAGCCGACTCTCCGCGCTCGTGGTCTAGTCCCATGCGGAGTACCGGATTGGCCGGGGAGCGGCGCTAGTGCACATTGTCCCATAGGGACTCCGCCACGCCTTGGAAATGACCCGGCTCCGGCACCCTCTGGACGCCCCTCGGCCTGCTTTCAGTCCTTCGAAGATGAGGTTCGGATTCCGAGCGCCCGCAGCTTGCGGTGGAGGTTGCTGCGCTCCAGGCCCAGCCTTTCGGCCGCTCGAGTGACATTGCCGTTGGTGGCCTTCAGCGTACGTTCAACATAGTCACGCTCGTACGCTTCGCGCGCCTCCCGGAGGCTCGAGAAGCCCTGCGTTCGTCCGCCCGTGCTGCGCCCGGCCGATTTCGCGACCGGTATGTGTCTGGCGTCGATTTCAGATCCCGCATGAAGGATCACGATTCGTTCCATGAGATTCCGGAGCTCGCGGACATTTCCTGGCCAGCTCTGGGAAACGAGTGCGTCGACGGCGGAACGTGCCAACCGCTTCGGTTTTCGGCCGTACGCCGAAGAAAACTGGTTCAGAAAGTGCTGGGCCAGCACAGGGATGTCCTCTAGGCGGTCGCGCAGCGGAGGGACATGGAACGGGACGACGTTGAGTCTGTAAAAAAGATCCTCCCTAAAGTTGCCGTTCGCGATCTCCTCATCAAGGTTCTTGTTGGTCGCCGCGATGGCCCGCACATCCACTTGCACGGTACGCCCCGAACCTACCGGTTCAAAGTGCTGCTCTTCGATTACCCGCAGTACCTTCGCCTGAGTCTTGAGACTCATGTCTCCGACTTCGTCCAGGAACAGCGTCCCGCCATCGGCCAGCTGGAATTTACCGGTCTTGTGCTTGTCTGCGCCCGCAAGGGAGCCGCGAACATGACCGAACAGTTCGCTCTCGATCCTGTCTTCAGGGATCGCCGCACAGTTCACCACGACAAAGCGGTTCTCTGCCCGCGGGCTAGCCTCGTGGATGGCGTGAGCGACGAGTTCCTTGCCCGTGCCGCTCTCGCCGTAAATCAGCACTCGGCCGTTGGTCGGAGCCATGAGCGCGATTTCCTGCCGGACCGCTTTCATCGGGACGCTTTCCCCGATAATCGTGTGCTTCGTGGCCAACTCGTCCCTCAGTGACGCGTTTTGGGCCACCAGTCTGCGGTGCTCGACCGCGTTGCGCACAGCTAGGGTGACTTTTTCCACCGAGAGGGGCTTCTCTAGGAAGTCGTGCGCGCCGAGCTTCGTTGCCCGCACGGCGCTCCCGATGCTGCCATGGCCCGAGATCATCACCACGATCGGCTTTTGCGCGGCTTCGATGCTTCCGATCCGCTCGAGCGTCTCGAGCCCGTCGATCCCTGGAAGCCAAATGTCAAGCAGGACGACCGCAAAGGTGCGGCGTTCGAGCAGGTCGAGGCAGCTCTCTCCGCTCTCGACGGACTCTACTCGATAGCCCTCGTCCTCGAGAACGCCGGCAAGCGTTTCGCGGATGCCAGGCTCGTCGTCCACGACGAGAATCCGGCCGAGGCTCGAATTCCTCATGCGGTAGCCTCCTCCAATGCCGCTGTCTCGCTGGCTGCAGCCGGGACTTCGATGATGAAGCGGGAGCCAGTCGGTTCGTTGTCCTCGACCCGAATCGTGCCGCCGTGTTCAAGCACGATGCTCCGAACGATCGAAAGCCCGAGCCCGGTACCGCGGTCTTTCGTCGAGAAGTACGGCAGGAACAGCTTTTCCTTGTTTTCCGGCGAGATTCCGGGACCGGAATCGGCCACCACCACTTCGACTCCGGTCTGGTCCTGCATGCTGCGAGTCGAGACGACGATCTCCTTCACCCAGCACTTTTGAACGACTTCCGCCGCATTGTCGATCAAATTGATCAGGACCCTCTTGAACGGCTCCGGGTCGACCTTGGCCAAGGGTGCCTGCGAATCTTTGCTGAAGGTGATCGTGATGTCCGTCAGCCGGCCTTCAAAGACGCTTAACGCGTCCTCGACCAAGACGTTGACATCGGTGCTCTCCGGCCGGACGGCAGGGAAGCGGGCGAGGTCGGAGAAACTGTCGACCAATGCCTTGAGGGACTGCACCTCGCGGTCGATAGTCCGCGTGGATTGCGCGAGGCGGTCCCGGATCCTCATTCGTTCCTGCGGCTCGGAAGCGTCGTCGAATCTCTCGATCAGACGGTCGATCCGTCCCGCTGCGAGCGCGACCGGAGTCAGCGGATTCTTGATCTCGTGAGCCAGGCGCCTCGCCACTTCCTGCCATGCCTCGGACCGCTGGGCGCGCAGGAGTTCGGTTGTGTCTTCCAGCACCACGACGAATCCGTGGCGGCTGTCTTCGGAATCGAGCGAGGAGACCGTGACGCTGAGATGCATCCGGCGGCCGCTACGGTCAACTTCGAAGTCCCGGGTGGCGATTCCGGTCCGCTGGGCGCTGCTGAACATGTGCTCGAATGCCGACTTGTCGGCTCCTTCCAGCAGATCGGTCACCGAACCCAGGGAGGCGATCTGGCGGGGGGCCGCCATTCGCCGAGCCGATTCATTGAATTTGAGGATCTCGCCGCTACCGTCGACCGACACCACTCCCGGAGTGATGCTCTGGAGGATCGCGTCGATAAAGCGGCGGCGCTCCTCAAGCTCGGTGTTCGCCCGCGCTAGGTCCCGGTTGCTCTCCTCGAGCTGGCTTGTCTTGCTCTCCAACGCCTGGCTCATGCTATTGAACGCTGCAACGAGACCTGCCAGCTCGTCGGTCGCCGCCGTCTTGACGCGGTACGCGAGGTGGCCTCCTGCGAGCTCGCCTGTTGCGGTCACCAAAGCTTCAATGGGACGCGTAATCTGCTTAGATGCAAACTGCGCGAGCCAAACCGCGATGAAGAGCATGAAGATCGTGATCAGGGCCAGCTGATAGGCAGATTCCCTCCAGGCAAGCGGGCGGGCCGCCTCGAATCCCTGCCACTCCTGCACTTGGGCCTGCATGAATGCACGCTCCCTGGACATCGCCTCCGTAGCTTTTCGGCCGAGTACGACATAGCCGTTGCCGGATGGCAGTGCGGCGCTCGAATACTGCCAGTCGTCCAGGACTGCACGTGGGTGGTCCATCAAGTCCGCCCGGCTGATTGATCCGAGGGACTGCGGGACAGTCGTGCCTTCCGACGCGACGTCGAGCCGGTCCTCGGATGTCTCGGAAGGGATGGCGGCAACGTAGTCGGCGTCGATTTCACCCAGCATGGCGCGCAGCGCGGCGGGGTCCTCTGCCGTCATGGCTCTCTCGAATTGAGGGCTTGCGGCGATGCGTTCGGCTGCTGCCCCCAAGTCCCGGAGCGATTCCTGGTTCGCCCCGTCAATCAGCCGTTCCGCGCTTCGAAGCACTTCCACGGTAGGTTGCGAGAACCACTTGTCGAGATTGCGATTCAGCAAGGTGATGGAGAACCAGACATGCAGCGCGATCGGAGCGATGCTCAGCGCGAGGACTCCGAACACCAGCTTGGTCCTGATGCGGGAGCCAGGCTTGTTGGCCCTTCGCTCGATGTAGAGCTTGACTAGGTTCCGGAACAGGAGGAACCCGAGCGCGATTGTCCCTAGTACGACGCTGGTCGAAAGGGCCCACAGCACGAACGTCGCTGCCGGGCTTTCCGGGCGAAAGTCTCCGAAATCAAACGATGTCAGCCAGAGGCATAGGGCGAGTAGCACCGCGAGGACCAGTCCCCTGGTGGCCAGAGACAGCAAATCCCTGCGCTTGCTCAACTTTTCGTAATTCTACCGACCCGGCTGTGAGTCTGCTTCCCACATGACGGCAATCAGGCGATGAATCACCGGGCTGAGGATGCGACGGGCCCCAAATCGACTCCGACAGTTACTGTTTCAAGCCAGCCGAGTACTTGCAGACGGCGTCTTTGTCGTATCCCAGCTCGCCTAGGATTTCTTCGGTGTGCTCCCCGGGCTCGGGCGGAACGTTCCGCAACGGGGGGCGCTCGCCGTCAAACCTTATCGACATCTTCAGGTCACGATAGTCCGGGATCCTCGGATGAGCTTCCGGCTCGAAGATCCGATTGGCACGTACCTGGGGGTCGTCCACGACCTGGGCAATGTCCTGGATCGGCGAGCAGGGCACTTTGTGGGATTTGAGGAGGCTGTCCACTTCCCGGGTCGAGTACAGTCTCGTGCGTTCGGAGATCATCCCGCGCAGCGCGTCGCAATGCTCGACACGTGCCGGGTTATCCGTGAATCTCGGATCGTCTGCCGATTCCGGAACGCCCAGTGCCTGGCATAGCCGCCGGAAAATCCCGTCGGTTCCGCCGCAGATCATGATCTGCCCATCCTGCGTCGGAAAGGCTTCGTAGGGGGCCACCATCGTCAGTCCGGTCCCCATTCTCCTCGGCACCTCGCCACTGGCGAGGTACGTCATCATGTGATAGCCGATCCACCCGAGCGACGTATCCAAGAGGGAGCACTCCACATGGGAGCCCACGCCGTCCGCGTCCCGTTTGCGCAACGCAGCCAGGACTCCAAGCGCGATGAGATTCCCGGAGCCGATGTCCACAACAGACCCTCCGACACGGGCCGGAGGACCGTCCGGCTGGCCTGTAATAGACATGATGCCGCTGTACGCTTGAAGCAGTGGATCGTATCCTGGCGATTTCGCATAGGGGCCTTCCGAGCCGTACCCGGAAAGCGATGCGTAGATGAGCTTGGGGTGCCTGCGCCTGACATCCTCGTAGCCGAATCCGAATTTCTCGATCACACCATTGCGGAATGCCTCCACCAATACATCGGTCTTACTGAGCAGGCGCTCAATAACGTCTTGGCCTTGCGCTGACTTCAGGTCGACAATGATGCTTCTCTTGTTCCGGTTGAAAGCCAGGAAAAGTGGTGCGTCACCGCCCCAGAATGGAGGTCCCCACTTCCGTGCCGGGTCGCCCCCAGGCGGTTCGACCTTTATCACGTCGGCACCGAGGTCGCCCAGGACCTGCGTAGCCTGCGGCCCGGCAATGTTCTGGGAAAGGTCCAAGACCCGGATGCCATCGAGCATCATCCCTTTATAGCGTCATGCGCCGGCTTGCTCACGCTAGCCAGCCGAGTGGTCTCTTGACAATCAAGAGCAGACGCGATGGAAGTATCCCGCCTCCACAGACTGGCGACAGCCGACAGCGCGCCGAACACGCCTTCCGTATCCGGGTTGGAGCACGTGGCGAGGGACTCAAGCAAGGATTTCGCGGATCACGTGACCATGCACGTCGGTCAGCCTCCGGTTGATTCCGTTGTGGTACCAGGTCAGCCGCTCATGGTCCAAGCCGAGAAGGTGGAGCATCGTCGCATGGAAGTCATGCACCGTTGAGACCTGCTCGATGGCCCTGGCGCCGAACTCGTCCGTGGCGCCGTAGCTGACTCCGCCCTTGATCCCCGCTCCCGTGAACCACACCGTGAAGGCGCGCGGGTTGTGGTCCCTGCCGACCGTGCCCTCCTGGTGCGTCGGCATTCTCCCGAACTCCGTGGCCCAGACAACGAGCGTGTCATCGAGCAATCCACGAGACCGCATGTCGCGCAGAAGGCCCGCGGTCGGCTGGTCTAGGATCGGGCAATGACGTTCGTAATCGGCTTTCAAGGTCTTGTGCGCATCCCAGTTCAGGAGGCCGTCCACGCCTGACGCTCTTGACGCGCAGAAGAGGCTCACGAACCGGACACCGCGCTCCAATAGCCGTCGAGCGAGCAGGCAGTTTCGAGCGTACGCAGCCTTCAATGGATTGCTGTCGTCCGCACCGTAGAGCTCGCGAGTGGCGCGAGACTCCCGCGAGAGGTCGGTAACCTCCGGGGCGGACAACTGCATCCTCGCCGCGAGTTCGTAGGCTCCTATCCGAGCCTGCAATTCCTCGTCGCCCGGGTGGCGCTCCGCGTGCGTCCGATTTAGGAACCCCAGGAATTCCCGGGTTGCATTGTCGCGCCGAGCGGATATCTCCGAGGGGCGGTCTAGGTTTCGAATCCGCTCTTGAGCGTTAAACACGATGGCCTGGTGCTCGGCTGGCAGAAACCCGGCGCCCCAATTGGCGGGTCCGGCAGGAGGGATTCCGCGGATGTCGGGGATCGCCACATACGTCGGCAGGTTGTCGTTCGCCGACCCGAGTGCGTAACTCATCCAAGAACCAGCTGAGGGAAAGCCTTCGAGTACGAAACCGGTATTCAGGAGCACGCACGCGGGGCCATGCGTGTTGGTCTTGGAATGCATCGAGTGAACGAACGCTATGTCGTCCACGAGGCTTCCCAATTCGGGCAGCAGTTCCGTGACCATCTTGCCGCTTTGCCCCATGGGCTTGAACTGCCATGGAGAACCCATCAACGCGCCGTTTTTCCCTTGGAAGGTGACTGCGTCCATTTCGGCCGGAGCAGGCTGGCCGGATCTTTTCTGAAGTTCCGGTTTGTAGTCCCACAGATCGATATGCGACGCGGCTCCGGGACAGAAAATCTGCAGGACCCGCTTGGCTTTGGGTTCGAAATGCGGTTTCCGTGCCTGCGCGGAGGCGGCTCCGGGCAGCAGAGAGGCGAGGGCAACTCCCTGCAAGCCAGTCACAAACTCCCCCAGGAGTTCTCTGCGCGACGAAGGGAAGGACATGAGGGATCCTCAGAACACGTAGAGGAATTCGTTGGAGTTGATGATCGCCCGGGCCAGGGATTCGAGGCCTTCCTCAGCGACGAACGAACTGGCAGCGACGGCCTCCTCGCCCGTCGGCGCCCGGCCGAATGCCAGGCGCCATGCCTGCTGGACCCGGCTTCGATCCGAATCGTCCGAAACTGATTCGACCAAACTGGCGAACGACTCGGCTTGGTCCAACACGAAACGGTTGTTCATCAGGCTCAGGGCTTGGAGCGGCGAGGTCGTCGAGATCCGTTTGGGCGAGGGCAGGGAAGTGTCGGGGCAGTCGAACTCGCCCAGGAGCTCGGGCTTCACGGACCGGGCATGCTGGTGATAGACCGACCTTCGATAGGTTTGCTTCGTGAACTGGTCGAGTGGGTGGTAGGTCGCCACGTTGTCGACCGTGTAGCGGTAAAGCCGGAAGCCCCGGCCCCCCATGCGACGGTCCAGATTGCCGGCCGTCGCCAGGATCGTGTCGCGCAATTCCTCGGCGCCGAGGCGGCGAGGCGGGAATCGCCACAGATAAGCGCCGTCCCGGTCGATCCTCGCAGCCTCCTCGCGGTACTGTCCGGATTGGCGGTACGCAGCCGACATCACGATGTCCTTTTGTAGCGGCTTGAGCCGCCATCCGTGGGTGTGCACGAGTCTCTTCGCAAGCCAGTCGAGGAGCTGGGGGTGCGTCGGCTCTCCCCCGTTGATGCCGAAATCACTCGGGTTCCGGACGAACGGGCGCCCGAAGTGATACAGCCATACCCGGTTGACGATGACTCGGGCGGTGAGCGCGTTGGCATCGGAGGCGATCCATCGGGCGAGTGCCAGGCGCCGCTCGGACTCCGGAGCGTCGGGTTCGAGTTCATATGGCTCCAGAAGGTGTTCGAGTGTACTCAGGCTGCCTGGGGCAATCTGGTCGCCCTTGTTCATCGGGTCTCCCCGGACCATTACGAATGATGGTTCCTTTGGCTGGACGAACTTACCGAGGAACGCACTTCGAGGCCTCTTGAGCCGTTTGAGCTGCTCTTCCGCTGCCCGCTTCTGTTTCTCGAGATCTTCCCACGACTTCCGTTCGTCCGGAGTGAAGACCTCGAACAGCAGGACGAGTTCTTGAGCTGCCTCGGAAAACGGCAGACGACCGTCCGACGTGGCAACGGTCTTCCAGATCTCACCGTCGGTCGAGACCTCGATCTTGTATTTCTCGGGCTGCGGCCTTCCGTACCGGCCACGGAACCCGCCGATCCTGTCGGAGGACCATTCCACGCGCTCGAGACGCATCGTCGCGGGCAGCTCGACTTGGATCCAGGTCGGCAGTCCGCCGGAGGAAATCCAGCGCTTGTCGTACTTGCCGTCAACGAGGTTCATCGGCGAGTAGGTGTCCGGTCTGGCCGAGTCAACCCGTGTCGATCTCGCCGTTGCCTTGCCGTCCAGCGCGGCGTTGCGGCTCTGCGCTCCAGATGTCCAAATGGCGAATTCGTCGAGGTCGACTTGGCTTCGTCCCCTAGTCGATTCAAGGATCGTCATGCGGACGAAACGCGCGTCGACCGGGTCAAAAATCTCCTCGGTGCCAGCTGTGTCGACGCTCGGACGGTACTCGGAGAGGATCCGCGCACGGTTCTGTTCGATGCGATCCTCAACGGATTCGCGCAGGGAGGCAAGTCCCTCTTGGCTTTCCCTGATGATTTCCGAGAGAGGGTTCGATGCGGCTTCGTAATTGCGGAGTCGGTCCGGCTCGTCCCAGATCCGCTGGCCGTGCCAGACCCCGGAAAAGGCAGCCTGCATCCGGTAGTAGTCCTCGGTGCGGATCGGATCGAACTTGTGGTTGTGGCACCGGGCGCAGTGGACGGTCAGTCCCAGGAACGCCGAAGCAGTTCCCATAATCATGTCGTCAAGATGGTTCGCGCGCTTTTGCGCTTCCCCTTCAGGGTTCCGGATGCCGACCGTATCGTGCGGTCCGGCGACTAGGAAGCCGGTCGCCGCGTTCACGTCAGGATCGCCCGGTGCCAGCTGGTCCCCGGCCAGCTGCTCGATCATCATGCGGTTGAACGGCTTGTCCTCATTAAAGGATCGAATGACCCAGTCACGATAGGGCCAGGCGGTCTCACGCAGGTGGTTCTGCTCGTATCCGTTACTCTCTCCGAATCGAGCAACATCCAGCCAGTGCCTGCCCCAACGTTCGCCGTAGGCCGGAGAGGCCAGCAAGTGGTCGACAAGTCTCTCGTAAGACGCGGGATCGGAGTCACTCAAGAACGCTTCCACCGCGTCCGGAGTCGGAGGCAGGCCGGTGAGATCGAAGCTCAGGCGCCTGATTAGTGCGCGTCGGTCAGCCTGCTCCGACGGTGCGAGTCCCCTCGCTTGCATGGCCACGAGCAAAAAACCGTCAATCTTCGACCGTTCCCAGTCACCGCTGGGCTTCGGTTCTACGGGTTGGCTGAGGGGGCGCAGGGACCACCAGACGCTCTCGGCAGTCGGCTGGGAGTCTTCGAGAGCGCCCGTCGCGCCAGCGGAAATCCAGTTTCGCAGGACTTCGATCTCTGAAGGCGTCAAGGGGTCCCCGACAGGCGGCATAACAGGATCCTCGCCCGCGGCTCTCAATAGGAGCAGGCTTTGTCCGGGATTGCCAGGCACGATTGCCGGTCCAGCTTCGCCGCCGCGAAGCAGGTCGGAGACCGTGACAACCCGTAGGCCCTTTTGCGCGTTCGGACCTTGGTGGCATCCCGCGCAGCGCTGTTTCAGGATTGGGAGAACGTCGCCCAAGAACGTCGCCTGCTCGGCTGCGCGAGCCGTCGGTGGCAGGACCACTGCCGCTATGAGGAGCCAGACGATAGTTGGCGAGGGCGGTGTCGTCCGGGTTGCTCCGCCTCGAGACGACCCACTCTCGCGCCTGCCGGGCCCAGATCTGGGGGCCGAGAATCCGGTCAGGTCGGGCATCGCTTCCATTTCAAACCATTTGGTGTCTCTAACCATACTTGTCCAAGGCTTGGAGTATTGAAATTGCTTGACGGCTCGAACACGATCAATGACGCAACGATGTGGCCAGTGAGCCCGGCCCCTGGCTCAAGTTTCCGCCGAGGTCCCATCCGCTAGGCCGACCGCGAAGAAAGGCGGAACCCGGCCCGCTGCTCACGAATGTGGTCGCAGGAACAGCGCCGCGATTTACACTGGGTCAGACATGCCGTTTCGCCTAGCTTCGGACTACAGTCCGCGAGGCGACCAGACAACGGCGATCGAGCAGCTCGTCCGGGGTGTCGAGGACGGCGACGCCCACCAAGTTCTGCTCGGCGTCACCGGGTCCGGCAAGACCTACACGGTTGCCAAGGTCATCGAAGCCCTTCAGCGTCCCACGCTGGTCCTCGCCCACAACAAGACGCTTGCCGCCCAGCTGTACCACGAGTTCAATTCGTTCTTTCCCGACAACGCCGTCGAGTACTTCGTCAGCTACTACGACTACTACCAGCCCGAGGCCTACATGCCGGCCAGCGACACCTACATCGAGAAAGAGGCTACGGTCAACGAGGACCTCAACAAGCTGCGGCTGTCAGCCACGAAGTCTCTCTTCGAGCGGCGCGACTGCCTGATCGTCGCAAGCGTGAGCTGCATCTACGGCCTCGGATCCCCCGACGCGTACTACGACATGCTCGTGATGCTGGAGAAAGGCCAGCGCATCTCGCGCAAGGAAATCGCCCGCCAGCTTGTCAAGATCCTCTATATCCGCAAGGACGGCGGGGACTTTGACCGCGGCTCGTTCCGCATGATCGGCGACATCATCGAGATCTTTCCGACATACGAGGACTACGCGTACCGGATCGAGCTATGGGGCGACGAGATCGATTCCCTTGCGCAAATCGATCCCCTGTTCGGCCAAGTGCGCCAGACGTACCTGCGTCTGCCGATCTATCCCGCGAGTCACTACGTAATGTCGGACGAGACGATGCTGAGGGCCATCGAAAGCATCACGGAGGAACTCGATTGGTGGTGCGGGAACCTCCGCAAAGAGGGCAGGCTCCTTGAGGCGCAACGGCTCAGCCAGCGCACGCAGTTCGACCTTGAAATGATGCGGGAGATCGGCTATTGCCACGGAATCGAGAACTATTCGCGCCATTTCTCGGATCGAAAGGCCGGAGAGCCGCCGCCCACCCTCCTCGACTACCTGCATCACGACACGGTCCTGTTCGTTGACGAGTGCCATCAGACCATTCCGCAGTTGCGTGCGATGTACCACGGGGACCGGTCTCGGAAGGAAAAGCTGATCGAGCACGGATTCCGCCTTCCCAGCGCCCTCGACAACCGGCCTCTCACGTTTCAGGAGTTCGAGGAAAGGACGTTCCAGGTGATCTATGTCTCCGCCACGCCCGGGCCGTACGAACTGACCAAGTCGGCTGGAATCATCGCGGAACAGGTAATCCGGCCGACGGGTCTGCTGGATCCCGAAGTCGATGTGCGGCCGGTGAGAGGGCAGGTCGACGACCTGCTCAACGAAATACGGGCTCGCGCGGACGCAGGCGAGCGGGTTTTGGTCACGACCCTCACCAAGCGTATGGCTGAAGACCTTTCCGAGTACTACACCGAGGCAGGGGTCAAGTGCCGGTACATGCACTCCGAGGTCGACACGCTGGAGCGGGTGAAGATCCTGCGGGACTTGCGACGGGGCGAGTTCGACCTTCTGGTCGGAATAAACTTGCTGCGCGAAGGACTCGACCTGCCCGAGGTCTCCTTGGTCGCAATTCTCGATGCGGACAAGGAGGGATTCCTGCGCTCGACGGGGTCGCTCATTCAGACGATGGGTCGCGCTGCCCGAAACATTAACGGCAAAGCGATCCTCTACGCCGACAGGATGACGGACAGCATGAAGCAGGCCATTACTGAAACCACCCGGCGGCGGGCATTGCAGAAGCGATACAACGAAGCCCACGGCATCACGCCCGAATCCATCGTCAAGCCAGTTGACATGTCTCTTGCGCGCATCATTGACGCCGACTACGTCGACGTTCCCGTCGAGGAAGACGACGAAGTCGTGCCGACGACCAAGGAAGAGCTTGAAGCCTTGGTTGCCGAGCTGGAAGACAAGATGAGGAAGGCCGCGGCGAAATTCGAATTTGAGAAGGCCGCGGGGTTCCGAGACCGGATCCGTGAAATGAAGGCGGCGGAATTGTTCGACGTGCGGGTACCCAGCGGGCACTGAAGGCCGACTCGAGCCCCAAGGCCGGGCCTCCAGCGGCGGTTTGCGCGGACGCGTCGAGCATCGGGGAGGCTGGCTGCTACATATACTGGGATTGTTGGCCTCGTCGCGATGCTAGACGGAAAGTCAATCCTGCTTGGCGTTTCGGGCGGAATCGCCGCCTACAAGTCAGCGGAAATCGTGCGCGCCCTACAGTCGGAAGGGTGTGCCGTTCAGGCCGTGATGACGCGTGCCGCAACGAAGTTCATCACCCCTCTCACCCTCGCGTCGCTGACAGGCAACAAGGTGATCACAGATCTGTTTGCCGATGCTTCGGCCGACGACACCCTGCAGAGCGCGATCGCCCATATCGATGTCGCCCAACAGGCGGACCTTCTGCTGGTGGCCCCGGCGACCGCCGACATCATGGCGAAGTTTGCCCTCGGACTGGCGGACGATTTTCTGAGCACTGCGCATCTCGCATTTGAGGGACCGCTCGTCCTTGCACCGGCCATGAACACGGGCATGTGGGAGCATCCCGCGACGCGGGAGAACCTTACGCTGCTTCGAGCCCGTGGCGCGCGAATCGTCGAGCCCGGATCGGGCGAGCTGGCTTGCGGGACCGTGGGGGTGGGGCGCTTGGCCGAACCCGAGCTGATCGTTGAGGCGGTGCGAGACGCCTTACAGGTTCCCGGCGATCTTCAGGGCGAATGCGTACTTGTTACGGCGGGTCCGACAAGGGAGGCGCTGGACCCGGTTCGTTATCTCTCGAATCGGTCCAGCGGTCGGATGGGATTCGCACTCGCTGGCGAGGCGGCACGGCGCGGGGCGCAGGTCATTCTGATCGCCGGACCGGTATCCGTGCCAACACCGCACGGCTGCGAGCGGATCGACGTGCAGGACGCCCAGGAAATGCACGATGCCGTCCTTGGGCGTCTCCCCGAGTCCACCGTCGCGATCATGGCTGCTGCCGTGGCGGACTACCGCCTTGTTGCACCGGCGCGACGAAAGCTGAAGAAGCGTGACGGCATACCATCGATCGAGCTCGAGGAGACCCCCGACATCCTGCAAGCCGTTGGCAGGTGCAAGGGGGACCGAATCCTGATTGGATTCGCGGCGGAAACGGATGACCTGGAGTCAAACGCCCGCCGCAAGCTGGAGTCCAAGGGCTGCGACCTGGTCGTGGCCAATCCGGTAGGCGGGGACACCGGATTCGAGACCGACGTCAACCAGGGCCTCGTGTTATCCGCGACTGGCGACGTGCTCAGGCTCGAACCGATGACAAAGTTGCGGATGGCTGCACGGATCCTCGACCTGGCGGTCGAAGTTCGGGCGCAAAAAGCAGCTTAGCTGCGGGCGCTAGCATAGGTGGCGATGTCGAACGACGGGGTTCGCGAATACCTTGAGTTCTATCAAGACCTTGGCATCAAAGAGTTGTACATCGACCCTTCTGATCGGGAATCCGGGACCGCTGGGGGCACTGCGGAAAGCGCGTTGCGGGTCATCCAGGACGATATCGGGGATTGCACTCGATGCCGTCTGCACCAAGGGCGCAAGAACATCGTGTTCGGAAGCGGCAACCCTGAAGCGGACCTCGTGTTCGTTGGCGAAGGTCCTGGAGCTGACGAGGACGAGCAGGGCCTCCCGTTCGTGGGCCGCGCCGGGCAGCTGCTCACCCGTATGATCGACGGCACCTGCGAGAGGATCGGCCTGCCGATTCGGCGGCCTGATGTCTACATCTGCAACGTCGTTAAGTGTCGGCCTCCGAAGAATCGAACGCCGGAGATGGACGAGATGGCAATCTGCGGCCAATTCATGGCGCGGCAGATCCAAGCCATTCAGCCCAAGGCGATTTGCGTGTTAGGAGGAACCGCGGCCAAGGCACTGCTGAAGCCGTCAACCGGCATAACCGGTCTTCGCGGCAAGTGGCAGGAATGGGGGGGATTCCGAGTGATGCCGACATACCATCCGTCATATCTCTTGAGGGGCTATAACGTCGAGGCGAAACGACAGGCATTCCAGGACCTCAAGCAGGTTTTCTTGTACGTGTATGGTTAGTGCGCCTAGATAGAGTTCCAGTTTCGCGGCAATTGAGGTTGCCACACCACTGCAATTGAATAAGGGGATTCAAGGACCCGCCCGCGACCTCATTTGATGGGATTCGGCCACAAGTGGCATATCGTTGGCGCTTCAAGCGTGCAAGCCCTGCGCAAATCGATGTCGTTTCGATCAAAGATAGTGCTCGGTGCCAACGTGCGAAGTCGACGGCTCACAAGGTGGGAAGTTGTTCGAGCGAGGTTCTTCTCGGTGCCCCTCGCCGTGGCAGTCTTTGGATGTGCCGGTATTCCACCCGCCGAAGAAGCGATTCCGGCGGTGGACTTCGCTGCGTTTAGCGCGAGGGCCCGCACGATTATCGAAGGGCGGCTCGATTCTGCTCTCGCGCAGCCTGGAAGCGCAGATGCTCTCGGCCTCGCGGCAATGGCGCTGCACGCCTACGATGTTCGTGAACCCGCGATGGAACTGTATCGGCGAGCTTCGCTCAGCGGGCCCACTGATTATCGATGGCACTACCTCCGCGGCATTCTCGCACGAGACGTCGGGAGACAGACAGAATCCTTGGAATCGCTTCGCACCGCGGCTCGGCTCGAAACAGAGCAGCTCTTCATCAAGCTGCGGCTTGCCGCGGCCTTGTTGGACGCCGACAGGCCAGGCGAAGCGCTTGAGGTGTACGATCAACTCGCGCCCGAGCAATTCAACTCCATGGCGGTCCGCCTGGGTCGCGGACGCTGCTTGACACGCTTGGGCCGTTCCAACGAAGCACTTGCAGAACTCGAGAGGGCCGCGAGCTACGGCAGGGACCACCGGCCCTTGTACTATCACCTCGCCCTCGCCCTGCGCAGGGTCGGGCGGGACGAGGAGGCGTTGCGGTTCCTCGCCCTTTACGAGCGCATCAAGCCCGACCCGCGACCGTCCTTTCCCGACCCGCTCTTGAGCGAACTCCAGGACTTGCGCGAGGGTTCCTATCTGCATCATCTGAATCGAGGGGTGCGCCTGGAAGCTGCAGGAAGGCTGGAAGCAGCCGAAGGGGAGTACCTACGCGCGTTGGAGGCAGAGCCGGCTCACGTGCATGCTCGCGTTAACTTGATCAGCGTCTACGGGAAGTTGGGGCGCCACGAGGATGCTACCGCAGCTTATCGGCAGGCGCTTGAGTTGAATAGCGAAATCGAGGAAGCCCACTTCAACTACGGCGTAATGCTGTCTCTCCTAGGTAGGCTCCCCGAAGCGGAAGCCGCATACGAGAGAGCGCTTGATGTGAATCCCTATTCGGCCGATTCCCGGTTGAATCTCGGGGACATACTCGAACGGCAGAAACGGCTGGAAGAGGCAATCGAGCAGTTTCGCCGAATTCTGGACGTCAATTCCGGGCATCGCTTGGCGAATTTCCGCCTCGGGATGCTGCTGTTCCGGAATGACCGGCGAACCGAGGCATTGCGGCATCTCGAGCTCGCTGTCGACGTCAAGGATCGGGAGACACCGCAGTTTCTGATCGTTCTGGCCCGGGCCGAGCGAGCAATGGGCGACGCTCCACGTGCCGCGCGGCACGCCGCCGAGGCGAGACGCATGGCCCGCCAGTACGATCGGCCTGAGATCCTTGCGATTCTGGACAGCGAGTTTCCTCCCGATTAGCCAATTCTCGATCGAGGCGTGACTTCGCCGGTGTAGGCGCTACGAAATACGGGGACAAGCCTCGCCAAAGGGCCGTCCCAGGGTCGAGTGGATTGGCTGCGCGTTCGAGCCGAATGCGAACTAGAAGTACAGCTTCAGCCCGAACTGAATGTGGCGCGGAATTCGCTGCAGCGTGATCGTCGAAGCCGCCGACCGAACCCTCCCCGCATTTGCGCTTCCAATATTCGTCGTTGGGTTGTTGAACTGTGGCGTGTTGGTCAGGTTGAAAAACTCGGCGCGGAATTGCAGTCGGCGTTCCTGATTCTCGCTGAAGAAGAACTCCTTGAAAATCGAAAAGTCGAGGTTCTTCGTTCCCGGGCCGAATAGGATGTTTCGACCGGCATTCCCGAACATCTGTGATCCCGGTCGCGCAAATGCATCGACGTCGAAGAACCGGCGCAGGGTTTGTTCGCTTCTGGGCAATCGGCCGTCTCCGAGCCGATCCGGGTAGGACGTGCAGCAGTTGAGCGTGTTCGGCGAAGTCACTCGCATCGGGAACCCGTCGTACATGCTGAGGATTCCATTGATCTGCCAACCGCCCACCACGTGGTTGAGGGGGCCGTTAGCCTTGAAAGGAAGATCGTACATGAAGCTGGTCACCAGTCTGCGCGGGGCGCTGAACCCGGTCGGGCCCCGGTCCCGCCGGATGTTGCGGATATCGGTAGGTGTTCCGAACTGGCCGTCCACGTTGCCGATTGCTTTTCCCCAGGTGTAGCTAACCAGGTAGCCCAGCCCGCTCCGGAAGCGGCGTTCCGCCGAGATTTGAAGGCTGTGGTAATTCGAGTCATAGCGACTCTGGATCTGCCGTATCGCGCCGAACGCCGGAAAGTCTCTGCGCGGAGCCACTGGCCCTGTCCCCGGAACCGGCTGGTTGATGTCCGTTTGCCCCTGCAGCTTGGTGCCCTTGCTGCCAACGTACGCGATTGTGAAGGACGTCTCGCCTATTTGCTGTTGGATTGTTGCGTTCCATTGCTGGGTGTACGGGATGACAGTGTCCAGATCAATCGAGCGTAGCGTGCCCGCGATCACCCCCAGAGCTGGTCGGTCAAAGCCCATCGAAGCTGGCCGGGCCCCGACGAAATCAAACTGATTGTTGTTGAAGTTCGAGCTGATGACTTCAGGAGGATTCGCCCCAAGATTGCGTGTCGTATCCAGTTGACCTGTCGAGTAATACAGGCCGTAGCCGAAGCGGAAAACCGTTTTCGACGCGAGCTTGTAGGCCATCCCGAACCTTGGAGAGAAGTTGTTGTGATCCCCAGGATGGCCGGAACGCCAAGGAACGGAGCCGGTGCCCACCTGGACGACCGTTCCCTCCGACCGGATGAAATTGTGCAGGCGATTGTTTACTTCGGTCCACGGCCACCCTAGGAAGTTGTCGTAGCGGACGCCAAGGTTGAGCGTGAGCCGGTCATTCACCTTGTACGTGTCTTGGGCGTGAAATGCCAGCTCGGTGCGACGATAGCCTCTCGTGCCGGTCACGAACCGAATGAACCCGCTGGCAGGTCTGCCTAGAAGGACGTCTGCCGGTCCCAGGCCTGTTCCCGCCCTCGAGGCGGGATTGATGGTGTAGCCGTTGCCGAAGTTCATCGTCCCGCGTAGCGCGTTTGACTGCAAAGCGTTGTAGCGCAGACGCCGGATCTCGCCGCCGAACTTTATGCTGTGACGCCCGCTGATAATGCTGAACGTATCGCTGATTTGATAGTTGTCGCTCACAATGACCGCTGGCGAGAAACCGTTCCCTCCCATGCTCCGGAAACCGGCGATGTTGATGATTGCGAGTCCCGAGGTGAGTTCGTCGCCCTGGACGTTCGAACCAGGAATGCCGATCTCGTCGCTGACGTACTGGCCGTAGTTCGGGTTGAAGGATCGCAGGTTCAGGCGCGTCCAACCCACGCGGAACTCGTTGATCTTGGTTGGGGACACGAGGTGAGTGTCACTGACGACAACTTGGTTCACCGGCTGGTCGGCAGGACCTGGCACTCCGGGGCCTCTTCCGACCGCCGGTGCGGGCAGGAAGCTTGGCTCAATCAGGTCGTCGTCGCTGTAGCTGTAGCGGGCGAACATGTTGTTGTTGTCAGAAATGACATGATCGATCTTGACGTCGAATCTTTCGCCGTCGATGCTGCGGACTGGGTTTGAGAGGTAGTTATCCGAGGTCTCTGCATTACGATTGGGCAGTGGATAAAGGTTGATGATGTTCTGGCCGACACGGTCGTGCATGCTGGCGGGGATGGCGTCGTTGGGGAATCGGTCCCGGACGTAGCTGTTGTCCTCGAGGCGACGCTGCGTGGTGGGGTCGTAGATGTCGAATGGCGATTGCGAGAAATTGCCTTGCCGGAAATCCGCAATGGGAACGCTGCTGATCAGCGTCTGCGCCTGCCGAACGCGCTGGCCTTCGAAATTGGCAAAAAAGAACGTCTTGTGATCTGTCGCTCCTGGGAATACCGGACCCCCGAGAAAGGCACCGTACTGGTTCTGCTTGAACGGCGGAATGGGCTCATCTGCTCGATCGAAGAAATTCTTGGCGTCCAGTTTGGCATTCCGCAAGAACTCGTACGCCCCTCCATGAAACTCCCTCGTGCCTGACTTGAAGGTGAGGTTGACCGTGGCACCTCCGCCCCGCCCGAATTGCGCGTCAGCACCGGACGTCTCGCTCCGGAACTCCTGGATCGCGTCAATGGACGGGAAAATCAGGATTCCCAGACCGTTGTGGTTTTCCGAATTGCTGATTCCCTCGATCAAGTAGTTGTTGTCATTCGAACGGCTGCCATTAACCGAGGCGTTGGACACCCCGCGCTTCCGAGTAATCGGGCTGCCTTGTGACTGCGTGGAAGCAGGCTGAGTGCCCGTGCTGAGAAGAATCAGCTGGGCCCAATTGCGGCCGTTCAGGGGCAGGTCCTTTATTGCTTTTTCTGTCCGCAAGTTGGAAAGGGTTGCGGACTCGGTTTGCAGCAGCGGGGCGACGTCGAGAACCTCGACAACTTCCGTAACGGCGCCCACGGTGAGCTCGAAGTCGACCACCGCCCGTTGGTTCACCTCGAGTTGGAACCGCTTCGCTGAGGGCTCGAAGCCCTCTGAACGCACCTCTACCGTAAACTCACCCGGCCGCATCGGGGGCGATACGTAGATTCCTTGTGCGCCGGTGCCGGTTTCGATCATCAGCCCGGTACCGACGCTCTCGATAATTACCGTTGCGCCAGGGATAACCGCTCCGGTCGAGTCATGGACCGTACCGGTCACAGTCCCCGCATCGACCTGGCCGAAGCAGAGTGGGGCGCAGAGTGCGCCCAGCATGGCGACGCGAAACTTGACAATCATCTTGCCCCTCCTTGCCGAATTCGGAACTCGGCCTCGCTCCAATGCTGGAACTCCTAGAACTAGGACGGTGTGAATGTCTTGGTTTGCGAGCCGGTCCTGGATTCGACCGGACTCGATTCTAGCAGCGAATGCGTCAACGAGATTGAATCAGGCCCGGAAACGTGCCGGATCCGTTCAATCTGACTCAATTCATGTTCCAACGCCGTTCGCAAATGATGAGAATGTCGCGTTCCGGTGCTCTCGTGAAGGACTTGCCTGACAAGAAATGGTTCCGGTCCGGCCGCGAGAGGCGACCAGTCCAGCAGCGCGTGAGAATAGCCCGCCACCCAACTGGAAGGGATTCCGCAGCAAGCGTTTGAACATCCAATTTCAATATGATTGGTGCACTCATGAGAGCAGCGAGGACGTTTTTGCACTGTGAACTCGGACTGGCCGTACCGCAGAGAGCGACCGTGCCACCATCGTCGATCAGCCCGACTGAGATCGATTGGGCAGACCGTTACGACGTGGGGCACAGCATCGCAAGCATGGTGTGCTGGCTTGGACCGCGTTCCGCACGGTCAAGGGCAATTGGCCTAGCAGCGTGCCTAATGGCTCTTTCTTCCTTGAACGGATGCGCTCCGGTAGAGGATGCGGTTCGACCGAACATTCTGATTCTGATGTCCGACAACCATTCCTGGAATCACGTCGGATGCTACGGGGACGCGACAGTTCGGACCCCGAACATCGACAGGGTGGCGGAACAGGGCGTGCGATTCACGCACGCATTCTGCCCCGCACCTTCATGCACTCCGGCTCGGGCCGCAATGTTGACGGGCCAGGACATTTGGAGGCTCGAGGAGGGGGCCAACCTTTGGGGAACGCTCCCAAACCGATTCACGGTTTACACGGACCTGCTCGAGGAGGCTGGCTATCTGGTCGGATACGAAGGCAAGGGCTGGGGCCCGGGGAACTACGAAGCTGGTGGATGGACTCGAAACCCGGCTGGTAATCGGTACGGCTCGTTTGAGGAGTTCTACAACGAGCGCGAGCGCGGCCAACCCTTCCACTACTGGTTCAGCTCTCGGGATCCGCATAGGCCGTATCGAAGCGAGGGCGGCAAGAAGGCCGGAATCGACCTAGAGTCAATCCAGGTGCCGCCGTACCTGCCGGATGTCCCCTCCGTCCGGGCCGACATCGCCGACTACTACGCCGAGATCGAGGATTTCGACACGGATGTGGGAGGGCACTTGGCGCTGCTCTCCGAATTCGGGGCGACCGAAGATACCATCGTCATCATCGCCAGCGACAACGGCTGGCAGATGCCACGGGGTCTGGCGAACCTGTACGACGCGGGCACGCGCCTGCCGCTGATCATCTCCCTACCGGGACGGATCCCAGGAGGGAGAGTCGTCGAGGACTTTGTCAGCCTCGCCGACTTCGCGCCGACGCTCCTCGAACTGGCAGGCCTGGATGTGCCCGAGGACGTAACTGCGACGAGTCTTGTACCGGTTCTGATGTCGGAGCGCTCAGGGGTCGTGGACTCGGAGCGCTCCTTTGTCGTGACAGCCCGGGAGAGGCACGCCTTCGTCAGGAAGGGCGGACCGGGATATCCTGCCAGGGCCCTGCGAACCCGCAATTACCTTTACATTCGCAATTATGCTCCCGATCTATGGCCCGCAGGGGACCCTCCGCTGTACGGTGACGTAGACGCCCACATGCTGCATTTCCCGTCGCCTACGAAGATGTTCCTGCTGCAGCGACCGGACGATCCCGAGTTCGGTTCGCTCTTCGATCTCGGTTTCGCGAAGCGACCTGCGGAGGAACTCTATGACTTGGGCAAGGATCCCCACCAAATGGACAATCTTGCTCAGGACGCTTCGCGTGCGCCGGTGAAGGCGGAGATGGCATCCCATCTGCAACAGCACCTCAGGGCAATGGGGGATCCGAGGGAAGTGGGGGGCGCGATGAGGTGGGACCAGGCGCAGTACTTTCAAGAACGCGACATGACGCCCGAACCCAGTCCTGAGGCGATTGAAGCGCTTGGTCTCGATCAGCGCTACAGCTACCTTGAAGGCCATGTTCCCTAGGGAGGAACGGTTCACCGGTTTAGGGCTGTGTTGCAATGAACTGCCCGGGGCGGCAATCAGCAACGTCGAGCCGGTTCCCGCCGACGTAGTTCCTCCGGCCTAACTGCCACTGCCGCGGCCGCCCGCTCCCGGCCGCTGACCGCGCATTGCGGAGAGTTCCCCCCGGTCCAATATTCCGTCACTGTTTGTGTCGAGCTGCTCGAAACGTCGTTCCATTTGTGGCGGGACTTCCTCCAGAGCGAGCATGCCATCTCCATCGGCATCCCAACGCATCCAGCCGACTGGCCCCCCTCGACGTCCGTTGCGGCCGCCGCCTCGCTGCATCATTGCCTCAATCTCGGCCGGTTCGATATAGCCATCTCCGTCTCGGTCGAACCGGTCGAAACTTCGTCGCATCCGCTCTGGGAGCTCTTCTGCGATCAGTCGGTCGTCTCCATTCAAGTCGCCTGCCAAGAGTCGCTCTACGAAATCCTCCTGGCCGGGACCGTTGCCGGGCCTCATCGGAGGGCCTTCCCTGCCACGCCTGCGTTCCGAGGCCGGGCGCGGCCCACGACGATTGAAATCTATCCGGCCGGTTCTGACCCGACCGGCATCGCGGTCCACGGTCCACGTAATCAAGTATTCCTGGCTGACCGCTCTGCACCACGTCTCGGTGCACGGAAAATATCGAAACTTCAAGCCCAACGGCTCCTGCGAATCACCACGGTCCACGTGAACCAGGAACTCACGAGGGTCCGCGTCGGCATCTTCCTCGACCCGCGGTCCTTGCAACCTTGTCGGAGTGATCGTCACGCCCTTAGGGGCGGACAGTTCAACCTCCATTGCCGGTGCCCGATTATTCCAATGCACGCCGTGAAGTGGGTCCAGCAGGAACGCCAAGTAAAGCTTGCCTTCGCCCGAGTTGAGCAGAGTCCGATCGGCCTCCGCACGCAGCTTCGTATAGAACGGCTCGGTCGTCTTCGCAAGCTGCGGTTCAGAGATCAGAGTGCGATACGTCCCGGGCTTTTCGATCCGGGAGACTATGCCGGTCGGGGCATGCTCCGGCGCCGGCTTGATCTGCATGTTCAGATCTGAGACCTCGGTCGGGTGCTCGACCGACCCGACGAATTCTTCCAATTCCTTGCGCAACTCGTCAGGGTCGCTCCAAGCCCGCACGCGCAGGACTCGGCCTTCTGGATCCAGCAGGTATTCGGAGTTCTGGCGGTTTCCGGTCGCATGCTTCAAGTCATTCGCCATGGTGTCCGCGATCCAAGGGATGTCGGACCCGAGAGTTCGCTTGGCCTCCTCGATGTGCAAGAGGCGCTCCTCAAGAGTGGCCGGGTTGACGTAGCCGTTCAGTTCGGGGTGAGCCAGCGCCTTGTACAGGTAGAGGAACTGTACGCCCTTCGGCGAGTAGTCTCGATAGATCGTCTCCAACCTGGGGACGTTACGAATAAAGGGCGGTCAAGTCAGACAACCGTTGACGATGACCGCGTAGTTTCCCTTCAAGCTGTTCGTGTTGAATGGATTGCCAGCGGCATCGTATACGTCCAGTTCCGGAAATCGATCTCCCGGCGCGAGCGGCATCGACCTAGACCGAGGGGACTGGGCCACCCCGGCTGTCGTTGAAACGGCTAGTGCTAATGCCATCACAGTGAAGCGCGTACGATTCATGGCGCGAGGGACCTCACCCATCAGTTAACACCAAGCGGCGCTGCTGGGCCGTCAAGAACGAGTAAAACTTGGCCGCTGCGATGTGCCCTGGGGAGCGGCGAAACTCGAAGCGAGGGATCGAGGTCGAAGCCAGCTTCGACAAGCGCAACGAAAATCCGCCGTCGCCACGGTAGAGGGCTCAGATGAGGCGCATCACCGTGGGCAATAGCGGACAGGCGCCGCGCCCGCTAGTTCGCAATTGGCGAATGGTCTCTAGAGTAGGAGGGGCACGGGATATCTGCAGCCGGACTTGATCGATTGCTCACGAGAATCCAAGTCTACATCGGGTGTAGAATGCGTCTCGTCCTCGGCAGCTTCTGGCAGCCCAACGGAGGATCCTGCATGAACGCAACGAGAGGGGCTCCAAGACTGGCTGGCCTGATTCCAACTGGGCTAGCGGCACTCTTGCTGCTGGTGGTGTCTCTCGCCGGATGCCCCGGAACAGATCCAGCACGCTTGGAAGTAAGCGCCTCGCAACGTGTGCATCCGGTGCTGATCCGAAACGAGCACAACCCGCTATTGCGACTGACTGTCGAAGCCGAGGCCCGAGGCCTTACCGCCGAGTCGTTTACGTTTGCCTTGAACGGCACGGACGAGCCGAACGACATCGAATCCCTTCAACTCTTCTATTCGGGCGACAAGGAAGACTTCGAACCCGCGAATGAATTCGGCGCTGCCCTCACGCCGAACGACGAATTGATCTTCCGAGGAAAACAGGAACTCTCGCCCGGGAAGAATGTCTTTTGGCTCTCGGTTGGATTGAGGCAAACCGCAGACCTGGGTCGCAGTATCGACGCGACGTGCACTTCCGTCCAGACTTCGGCAGGGAAGGCAATTCCAAATGACAGCAGTCCTGGCGTCCGTAAACGCATTGGTGTGGCTCTGCGCAGGCACATGGACGACGGAGTCCACACCTATCGCATTCCTGCATTGGCCACGACTCCGAACGGAACACTGCTGTGCGTCTATGACATGCGGAGGCGCAAATCTCGAGACCTGCAGGAAGACATCGACGTCGGGCTCGTCCGCAGCAGGGACGGCGGCCAGACCTGGGAGCCGCAGCGGGTGATTATCGACATGGGGGAATGGGACGGGTTGCCTGAAGAGCAAAACGGTGTCGGCGACCCTGGGATCCTCGTCGACGGGAGCACCGGAGAGGTTTTCGTCTCCGCTGTGTGGATGTGGGGCAAACCAGAAAAGCACCAGTGGGTCGAGGATGGCTCCGAGCCGGGTCACGAGATAGCCAAGAGCGCCCAGTTCATGATGGTCCGTTCTACGGATGACGGTCTCACTTGGAACGAGCCGAAGAACCTCACGCGGGAGCTCAAGCAGCCTGAATGGTGGCTCTTCGCACCAGCGCCGAACCAAGGCATTACGCTCTCGGACGGCACACTTGTCATGCCGACTCAGGGCCGCGACGAGAACGGGTACCCGTTCGCCAACATCACCTACAGCCGAGACCATGGCGCCACCTGGACCGTCAGCAATCATGCCTTCAGCGGAGGCAACGAATGCCAAGCGGTCGAACTCGGCGACGGATCCATCATGCTCAACATGCGCAACGACAGGGAGGACCCTTACCGGGCTGTGTATGTTACGGATGATCTAGGGCAGACCTGGACTCCGCACGAAACCAACCGCAGCGCGTTGATCGAGCCGAACTGCAACGGGAGCCTGTATCGGTTCGACTACGAGGAATCAGGCGAATCGAAGCACATCCTGCTCTTCGCCAATCCGAATGCGACCGATGGGAGGCACCACCACACCATCAAGGTCAGCTTTGACGACGGACGGACATGGCCCGAGGAGAATCAGATCCTGTTGGACGAAGGGCGCGGCCGTGGCTACCCCAGCATCAGCCGCGTCGATGCAGAGCACGTCGGCATCGTATACGAAGGCAGCCAAGCCGACCTGGTGTTCGAGAAGCTGGCACTTGACGAGCTGTTGCAACGATAAGCCTGCCTTTATACGGGCGCTCCTCCGACCGACGAGCGGGATTCTCAGACGCCCAATCGACGAGTTCAGGCTCCTGCCTCTGGGGGGGCCGGATCGGAAATCGAAGGGCGGACTGTTGGCCCAACTCTTGGAACTCTCTCAAGAACAAGGCATTGCAATGGCGGCAAGGAATCGCTTCCGATAGCTGCACCAGTGTTGCGGGCACGGTCATTTCCCGAATGCGTCCGGCTATCGAATCTCCGCAATCGCGGATTCAGGCGACCTCCTCACGGCGCCGTCTCGGCAGCCAGCGGCCGACCCGTTCCACGTACGAATCGTATTCTTGGCCGAATTCCCGAGCTAGTCTCGGCTCTTCGTAGAACCGTATGAAGAGGTCGAAAACGACGAACAGTACGACCGCATAGGTCAGAAGAATTGCTGCTGAGAAGAGGGTCGCCCAGCCAATCACGACGGTCAGAGAGGCCACATACATAGGGTTTCGGGTGTAGCGGTAGAATCCCCTTGTCACAAGTCGGCTCGGCGCGTCGATCGGAGCGGGGGTTCCTCTGCCAAACGCGGCAAAGTCCCAAGCAGATCGCACATACAGGACGATACCGAGCGTGAAGAGGCACCAGGCGAAGACGCGGGACGCTAAACCAGCGGTTGTACGATCGCCGGCCAAGAAGAGAGGAACGAAGACGGCAAACGTGCCGGGCATGACTACGGTGAACAGAGCGATCTTCAGGAAAAGCTTCACGCCGTTCCATGCTAGACAGTCGGGCCTCGAAACTCTCGACGAACAATCGATGAGGTGGAAATCGCCCCGGCTTCCGTCGACACCCCTATCGCCGCCCAAGCTGCCTGCCCCCGCCGGGCAATGCGTTCACAGACGGCAGTGCTGCGGCATGATCCTATCTCTCGACACGCCCCGAACCGCCGCCCTTCATCAGCGCCAGCACTTCCGTAGCCGAGAAGCGGTTGAAGTCGCCCGGGACCGAGTGCTTCAGGCAGGACGCAGCCACAGCGAACTCCAAGGCTTGGCCCAGGTCGTCCGGGAACATGTGCACCCCACCGATCAATCCGCCGGAGAATGAGTCGCCCCCGCCCACCCGATCAACTATGTGGGTGATCTGGTACTTGCGGCTCAGGTGAAAGGTCGTCCCGTCGTGCACGCATGCGGACCAACCGTTGTGCGAAGCGGAGACTGATTCCCTCAGAGTGATGGCCTGCATCTTCAAGTTCGGGAACTCGGCGAGCATCTTCAAGGCCAGTTGCTCGTATCGATCGACATTAAGGCTGCCCGACTCGACGTCCACGTCCTCGACAGAGATCCCGAGGGACTTCTGGCAGTCCTCTTCGTTAGCGATCCCCACATCAACATGCTTGACAATCTCGCCCATCACCTCCGGCGCCGACTTGCCGTACCTCCAGAGCTTTTTCCGAAAGTTGTAGTCGCACGAGACCGTGAGGCCTCTGTTCTGGGCCGCTCGAACTGCCTCTAGCGACAAGTCGGCGCAGCCTTGGCTGATGGCGGGGGTGATTCCAGTGATGTGGAACCAAGTGGCTCCTTCGAAGACAGCGTCCCAATCGAAGTCGCCCGGAACGGCAAGCGCAATGGAACTATTGGCCCGGTCGTAGAGCACCTTCGAGGGTCGTTGATTCGCTCCGGTTTCGAGGAAGTACACACCGAAGCGGCCCGGCTTGCGCACGGCCCGGCCGCAATCAATGCCGAAACTCTGCAATTGCGCAATGCAGGAGTCGGCCAGAAAGTTGTCTTCGGGAAACGCGGTGACGAATGACGTCGGGATACCGAAATTCGACGTCGACACGGCAACGTTCGCTTCGCCGCCTCCGAACGTCGCGAAGAATACGGGCGACTGCAATGGTCGCTCAAGGTTGGGAGGGGCGAGACGCAGCATGATCTCGCCGAATGTCACCACTCTGGCCATGGTTCAAGCTTTCGGGGAATCCGCGCGCGAAGCTGGTGCGAGCGAGAGTTACAGAGTATCATCTCGGCCCCGGGAACCGTTCAAGTCCCAGACTGTCCGGGAAGAGTCGATGTCGACGGGTGCTGGGGCTCTGTTATCGCCCGTCGACAGGGCTTGACCCGTCTCGAATGGAAAATCGACCCAGCATGCCGCCCCTGTGCGTTGGAGGCCATTCGTGGTCGCTCGTGTTCCGGGATGCATCTTGCGCTGTCCGCGGCAGCGATCTGGCCTAGGTCCGGACGCTTGATCTGCGTCGCGGGGTTTGTCGTCGACATTCGAATGACTTCATCTAGGGGCACTCCCATCACCAAGAACTTCGACATCACGGAGACCATGTCGATCATCGCTCCGTTGTGCGAGTTGATGTGCAAGTCGGTTGAGATGGAATCGGGCCAGAGTCCCTGGCTGACGAGAGGCTCGGCCTGCCGAAAGTGGAAGCTTCCAGCGCCGTGCTCGACATCGAATTTAACGCCCCGCTCCCGGGCCAGGTCGAGGTAAGGCAGTTTCTTCTCGTTCTCATCCATGAGCGGGGTGGGCCACCGATGGAAGTGTGTGCTCATGTCGCCCGGGTGCAGCCTGTCCAGGACCATCGTCTGGTAGTGTCGGTCCGCAAGGAAGTAACCAGAGTCGACCATGACCGGAAGGTCCGCGAGTTCGCCTCCTTCCACGGCCCGCTCTACTGACAGGAAGTCGGGCTGACGTCAGTGCGCTGACTTGATGCCGACAACCACATCCAAGTGTTTCTTGGCCATCTCGGCGGTCTTGTAGGGCTCCATGTCGACCGGATTCTGTTCGACGTCGTAGTTCACCATTTCCATTCCGGCGATGTTGGGCATTGCGAGCACACGCGTCTTTTGAGACGTGTCGATGATTCGGCGCCGGAAGTCGGGGAACGCCCGCCAGCCCACCGTTCCGGCGTCGACCGCGAACGACTCACGCGGGAGCTCACCTCCTCTACGGCGAGACAAGCAGGCATCGCTTGTGGTGTGTTGCCAGGCTGCCTGTCGGACTCGTTGCCGCCGCTCAGGCCTCGCATGTCGGTCCAGCCGCTGATCGCTAGCCCGCTGTTCTTCGCAGGTCATCCTTTTGGACCTTTCCCATTGCATTTCTCGGCAGCATGTCCACGAACACCACTCGCTTGGGTGCCTTGTAGCGGGCGAGCGAGCGCCGGCAGTGGGTCACGAGATCGGACTCCTCCGTCTCGCCGTACCGGGTCACGACAAATGCCGTCACCGACTCGCCCCACTCCTCATCCGGCAGCCCTACGACGGCGCACTGCTCGACGTCCGGATGCGTTGCGAGAGCGTGTTCAACCTCGGACGGATAGACATTGAAACCACCGCTGATGATCAGGTCCGTGCTACGGCCCTTCAGCTCAAACCGCCCGTTTCTGTCGCACAGACCCAGATCTCCGGTCCGGAACCAGCCGTCCCTGGTGAACGAGCGCTTGGTCTTCTCGGGATCTCCCCAGTAGCCCGAAAAGACGTGCGGGCCTCTGGTCTGCAGTTCGCCAACTGCCCCTTCGTCTGCCGCAGAACCGGTTTCCGGGTTGGCGATTCGCATTTCCACCCCCGGCAGAGGGATCCCGACCTGCCCGGCCACCCGCTCCCCGTCCAAGGGATTTGACAGCATGATGCCCGTCTCGGTCATCCCATACCTTTCGACGACTGTCAGTCCCAGCTGTTTCTCGATGCGTCGAAACGACTCCACCGGCAGCCGGTCCGACCCCGACGTGAGCAACCGCATGTGGCCGATGTCCACGACTTGGTCGCCCAGCAAGGACAGGATCCGGCGGTACATCGTCGGAACCGCCATGAAGACGGTGCATTCGCCGCTGCGAAGATCTGCCAAGACCCGGCTCGCGTCGAACGAGGAATGGACGATGCTGGTGGCCCCAGCATGCAAGGCGCCGTGCAGGGCGACCAAGAGGCCGTGCACATGGAAGATCGGAAGAGCGTGGAGCAGGACGTCGTCAGCCGACCACTGCCAAGCCTCTCCCAGCATGTCCATGTTGGCTGTCAGGCTCTCGTGAGACATGCACGCCCCCTTGGGGCGGCCTGTGGTCCCGCTGGTATAGAGCATTAGCGCCGATTGGTCTGGAGCAATGGCGAAATCCGTAAGTTCAAGTCCTTCCGAGGGAAGAGCCTCGGAGAAGCGGACCGAATCAATGGCCGCGACCCTCGCGGAAACACCAGAAATCCGGCTCTCCGGTATTCTTCGTCCGGGTATCCCGGCTTCAGTCACCAGCAAGCTGGCTTCGGAATCTTGCAAGAGATACTGGATTTCTGGTGGGGAATAGCCGGGATTGACCGGCATTGATACCGCACCGATGCTGCAGGCTGCCAAGTGCAGCTGGATGCCGGAAATGCTCTTTGGCAGGCAGACCGCGACGCGGTCGCCGGGTCGGACCTCGTGCTCGACCAGCCAAGCGGCCGTTCTGGAGATACGCTCCTCCAGTTCCTCGAACGTGAGCCGCTCGCAGTCCAGCTTGCTCCGAAAGTCGATGGCAGTCTTTGCGGGGTGCTCGAGGCAGGTCTCGCGCAGGCGGTCGAGAAACAGCATCCGTCGTGCTTGTACCCACCTAGCGCGTCGGCAGGTCCCTCTAGATAGGAGACTACAGTTTGCGTGGCGACATCTGCTGTTCGGGCTTGGCCCATCTGTTGGCGCGAGTCGACCCGGACTCGCGCACGGAACTGTTCCGAAATATTAAATGCGTATAAATCGACTATATTACGTATAAAACGCTGTGGGCTCCGTGACGCCTGAATGGAGCCGTTCGCCGGGACGGAATAGGAGTGAACCATAGCACGGTGGCCGTCTCTGATCGCGTATGCGTTTGCCGAAACGGGGTGGCGAACGGGTCTCGTTGCCGGGATGCAACTAGCGGGCCGCAGGACTGATTCGGTTGATCCCGGAATCCAGAAGATGCTGGCTAGACCTGCTATCCAGATACGCCACTTGAGGTCGTGCGTGCGGTCGGAGCCGGCTATGTCTCGGGGATCGGGAGACGGAATATGTAGTTTAATATTAATTAGATAAACCAGAAACGGAATTCAGACACGTTGCAGGACGCCGCCGCCAGATTGCATCCAATTCACTCCGTCTCCTTCTCCCGGTCGCGCTTGGCTTGCTCGAAGCACGTGTTGCGAAAAGCAACTCGGTCCTGCACTTGCGGACCACGGACCGCGGTGCCGTGCAGACGGACCTTCACGCTGGAATTCAATGTCCCTGCAATGCAGGCCTCGCAGGAAGTGGTGAAGCAATAGCTTGTCTGGCGAGAAGGCCGCCCTTCCTTGCGGAGATTGCGTGGAAATCCTAATAGTTGTGTATAATTGAGACATAATCGCGTATAAGAGAGGTTGCAGGCGATGGCAAGGTCAATACCGGAGAACGAGCTGAATGCCATCGTGACGGTTGTCGATGGCGAGCGGCCAGGTCTCTCGGCGAGAGAGATTGCAAGTCGCGTCTCCTTCAAGCTGCCAACCCGCACCTTGCAGTTCAGGCTGCGGCGTCTCGTGCAGACGGGCCGTCTCAGAATGCTTGGCCAGCGCAAGCAGGCGCGATACATCGTGCCGCCGACACCTCAAGGCTCGCGTCCTCTCCCGATTCCGGACATCCGGCTAATGAGGCACTTGGACCGCCCCCCGCGGGACCGCCCCCTTGTCGGCTACAACCGCGCGTTCCTGGATTTGTACCGGCCAAACGTGAGCGCCTATCTTTCGGCCTCGGTCCGGTCCGAGCTCGGGTTCACCGCACGCCTGGCATCCGGTCCATTGCCATCGGGGACGTACATTCGCCAGATTCTGCCGCGACTCTCGATCGACCTTTCCTGGAACTCGAGCCGCCTCGAAGGCAGTGCGTACACGCTTCTCGAGACCCAGTACCTACTCGAGCTAGGACGGGAGGCCGAGCGCAAGGAACTCGTCGAAACGCAGGCGGTCGTCAATCACAAGGACGCGATCTCCTTTCTCGTGGAGAATCCCCGGGAAATCGGAGTCGACCGCTACACGGTCCGGAACTTGCACGCGATTCTCGCGACGCATCTGAGGGGAGACATTCGGGTGCCGGGCCGTCCGCGGCGCAGTCCAGCCGCCATCGAGGGCTCTGCGTTTCGGCCGCTGGGCACGCCTCGGATTATCGAAGAGTGCCTGGACCTGATTCTCGCGAAGGCCAACGCCATCGCGGATCCATTCGAGCAATCGTTCTTCCTGATGGTTCAGCTGCTGTATCTCCAGCCATTCGAAGATCTCAACAATTGCGTGTCGCGCTTGGCCGCGAACATACCCTTCATCAAGCGCAGCCTCGCACCGTTGTCGTTTGCCGGCGTGCCTCGAGAACTCTACCAATGGGCCTTGATCGGAGGCTATGAGTTGAGTGACATCAGTCTCTTGCGGAACCTGTACATCTGGGCTTACGAGCGGTCGGCGGCTTGCTATACATCGGCAAGGCCGATTCTCCCGGGACCCGACTATTTTCGGCTTCGGCATTGGGAGGACATCCGACGGATCGTCTATGAGGTCATTAAGGCTCGTGTCGATCCGACTCGAGCCCCGGACTTCATCGCGCGACGGACGGCAGCCTCAATCAAGGCCGGCGATCAGCGAAGGCTTCGACAAACGATCGAGGACGAGCTCCTCGCGCTTGACGCCGGAAATTCTGCTCGCTATCGAGCGACGCTTTCCGAGTTCGAAGCTTGGAGGAAAGCCTGGTCCGCTGTCGGGCCAGCGACCGCAGGCTGATTCATTGGGAACGTCCCGGAATCCGCGGGATGGCCACTCACCTAGTTGCGGTACGTCCGGTGTCGAGCCATTGCTGGGCCGGCTGCCCCTTCATCACACATCCGGAAACCGATTCTAGTCGGAGCCGCGCATCCGGAAGGGTCGGCCGCCTGGTCGGAGGCGACAGTACCTGCGTCCCGGGGACTAGTGGTCGGCCGGGATGCCCGCCCAATACAGGAAGCCGTCCTCGGCTCCGACTAGCAGCTCCCGCTTGCCATCCCCGTTCCAGTCAACCGTCGTCGGGCTCGTGGTGTGGCCCGCGAGCTTGGTGATCGAGAGGGGACCCTCCTGCGAGAAAATCGTCCGGCCGTCCTGCGATCCGCGGTTGAGGAGCAGATCCACGTTCACGCTGTTGACCAGCAAATCCAGGCTGCCGTCCCCATCCCAATCCACGAGGTCGATCTTGCGCCGTCCGCTGCCGCCTGCCCGCCTTGCATTCAGTCGAAGCAGACCGGGAACTTCGTTCATCGCTTTGTGCTTATTGTCGAACGCCGAGGCGTGCTGCGACTCGAAGACACGTTCTCCCGGTAGCAGTATCAGTCCGGCAGAACCCCGAATCCTGCGGAACAGCGCTAGGTAACCCTCATGGTCGAGCATGACGAGGTCCATCAGCCCGTCTTGGTTCCAGTCGACCGAAACCGGTCGCGTCCGCCACTGGCTTACCATTTCCGTTTCGCCGGGGTGCCACCAATTCCATTCCGGTTTCCGGGCTCGGCCCTGCCAGTCAACGCGGACGGCGCGAGCCGCCTCAAGGCGAGGCGATCGCTTTGAGCCTGCATTTCGATACCACACGATCCGCCCCCAGATGGAATTCGCGAGGATGTCCGGCAAGCCGTCACCATCCCAGTCGGCGACGCTGATCGTCGAATATCCCCATTTGGCTTCGCAGGGGCCCTGAATTGACCCGTTGGGACCGGCCTGAAGCCGAATCGTCTCGCCGCCGGTCTCTAGGCGCGCAGGGGCCTCGAACCGGGGTGGGGTACCGCCGAGGTTCTCGATGAAGCCGATATATCCTGCAGTGTTGCCCGCAACGATGTCTTCGTCGCCGTCACCGTCCCAGTCGACCCCTTGCGGCGTCACGAGAGCGCCGAACTTGACGAACTCCGCGGCCTGACGGAAGTATCTCGGCTGCGCGAATCGCGGGACGCCGTCCGCGACGCCGCCGAGATTCTCGACAAACGCCACTCTGCCATCTTCGTCTCCGACGATCAAGTCGATGTCGCCGTCACTGTCCCAGTCGACAGCCGTCGGCGTGATCATTTGCAGATCCATCCTGATCGGCTGGCCGTTGTGCAAGAGGTGCTTTCCCTTGGCGAGGCGTGGAGCTTGCCGCGTGCCAGTGTTTTCGAAGTATGTGAAGCCATCGAGGAACTCGCCGCAGATCAGATCGAGGTCACCGTCAGAGTCGAAGTCAGCCAGATTCGGACTCGGCATTCCGTAGACATCGACGGGCGCGTCGCCCGCCAAGAGTTTTTGGGGCTCGCTGTAGCTACCGTCCGCCTGCTTCAGTGCGAGATAGACGAAGCCATGCAGTGGACCGTTCGTCCACCGGCCCTTGTTGTCGTATGCGTCGTCCCATCCGTAGTCTCCCCAGTCCCCTACGCCGACCAAGAGGTCCAGGTCTCCGTCGCCCTCCCAGTCGGCCATCTTCCATTGCTTTGCCCGGATACGGCCTTTCGACGCATAAATCTTCGACGAGTCCAAGCCGAGACTCGACGGCTGGTCGAAGCCGTTTTCCCGAAATGTGTTGTGGCGCTCGCCCGGCGTCGTCACCACGGGCGAGTGCCCTTCGATATGTGAGATCTGGGCGTTCGTTCGGTACTCGGCGATTCGCACACCCGGCCGGAAAACCGGCATCGAGTCGCTTGCGTCGCGACCGGACGGGTTTTCGAAGAAGTACGTACCCTCGTAGGGCAGGCCGCCGCTCGAAACCACTAGGTCGAGATCACCGTCCCCGTCGTAATCCATCGGCAGGGGCCATGCCCACAGGCCCACGCCGAGGTCGACTTCGAGTCCGGGATTGTTGAAGCGCACCCGTTGTAAATCTGCAGCATGAGCGTGAACCAGGAGCCCGGCCGCGAGGTAGAAGAGGGTCGTTCGCACAAGGACACTTTGGCACCGGAGCCCGACATTCGCAAGATCTCCCCAGCTCGTTTCCTCGCTCGCAGCGCGGGGAGTGACGCAGTAACCGTGAGTCCAAGTGTCTCCCGGATTCGGAGACAACGGCATTGCTTAGCGGTTAGAATCCGAAATTGAGGCTCAGGTATTGTCTAGCCAGTCCATTCGGGAGGTCCACCGGGATATCGTCGACGAATTCGAGTTTCTCGACGACTGGATGGACCGGTACCAGCATCTCATCGACCTAGGGCGAAAGTTACCCAGGTTCCCTCCCGAATTCCAGACCGACGAATACAAGGTGAAGGGATGCCAAGCCCAAGTCTGGTTTCACGCAGCAAGAAAGGACGGCAGGCTCTACTTCGAGGCGACAAGCGATGCCGCGATCGTTTCAGGGCTGATTGCGATCCTGCTGCGAGCGTATTCCGGGTTCCCCCCCCAAACCATTCTGGACGCCGGGCACGGGTTCATCGACGAAATCGGCCTCACGGAACATCTCAGCCCGACCCGTGGGAATGGTCTCCATGCGATGTTGAGGACGATTCGTCGCTATGCGGCCAACGCTTGCATGGCCTAACCGGCCGATGACCGGTGGGACAAGCGCTGCCTTCACGCGAGCCTCTTCCACCACGGGCATGTCCTGCCGGGCGCCCGGTTAGGTCAAATGAGCGGAAAGACATTCGTGCTGCTTGGTCAAGTTGTCTGCGCTTCTTCACCGGCCTCCGCGATCTCGCTCACCTGTTCGATTCGTCCCGCTAGGAGGAGTGCCACGAGCACGGATAGCGGCGTCATCGAGCTTACCCCGACAAGCACGATCCAGTAGCTTCCTGTTGCGTCGAGCACCCACCCGATCAGGGCGTTGGTCAGGACAATGCCTGCGCTCCCTCCGGTGCCGGAGAATCCGAACGCAGTCCCGACGTATGACGGCGGAAAGAAATCCGCGGGCATATTGAGCAGGTTGACCGATACGATCTTGAATCCGAGTGCCCCCACGCTGATACAGGCCATTGCCGACCAAATGCTGGGAGCGTAGGCAGTGCCGATGCCGCCAAGCGCCGCGCCGGCTGCAACGCAGAGGACGGCCTTGCGAGCGCGGTTGACCGACCACCCGCGGGTCATGAGCCAGGAAGTCGCGCCCGAGCCGCAAAGGTCGCCAATGCCCGAAGCAACGAACGGGATCCAGGCCATCAGACCGATCTCGGCGAGGTTCAGGCCCCTTTCCCGCGCGAGGTACTCCGGAATCCAGAAGGCGTAAAAGCCCCATGCACCGGCGCTGATAAAGCGTCCCATGAACACGGACCATGCCTGCCGGTACCGAATGACCTGCACCCAGGAAGTCCGTTTCTCCTTGATCGCCTCGGACTTGGGTGCGGCTTCCTTCTTCGTTATGGAGAGCCAGAACGGCACGAGTAGAAGGCTCATGAAGCCGGTCACGGTGAACGCGACCCGCCAGTCCCAAGTCACCGCGAGCCAGCCCACGATGGGTACGCAGAGGGCGGAGCCCAGGCTGCTGCCGAAATTGACAATGCCGACACCTAGGGACCGAAGCGGTCCTCGCACGTTATGGGCTACCGCCTTGACCGACGCCGGCCACACGCCGCCTTGACCGACGGCCAGAAGAAACCGATTCACGGCCAGTGACCGGAAGCCTGCCGACAACGCGTGAAGGGCTCCTGAGATCGACCACCAGACGATGTACAGGGTGAGGGCCCTTCGGAATCCCAGCAGGTCTGCCAGCCGTCCCCCGACGCTGTACATGATCATGTACGTGACCATGAAGAAATTGACAACGAGCGCATACTCGCTGTTGGACATTCCGAATTCGTCACGGAGCGTGGGCGCTAAGACGGAGATTGCGATGCGATCGACGTAACTGGTCGAGGTCACCGCAAGCAGGACGAAGATCAGGATCCAGGGAGTCCGGTAGCTTGCCGGTTCGCGAGACTTGTCCGGGGCGTTGCTCATGGTGCGGGGAGCCGCAGGCTCCTGGTTCGGATCCCAAGACTCGCTACGACTGGAGCGTCCTGGCGCACCTGCCGGCGGCCAATTCAGCGGGCACCTATCATAGTTGAAGTCCCCCCGCAGGAATCGTCAGACTACTACCCTTGCAGCCGACACTCCACACAGGAGCCCTCGAGGGTATCCGCGTGCTCGACCTCTCGGGCAGCATCGCGGCCGGCTATTGCGGCAAGCTATTCGCCGACCACGGGGCGGACGTTCTGCTGGTGGAGCCCCCCGAGGGATTCCTTACACGGCGCCTGCCGCCGGTCGTCACGGGGGTCGAGGCCGCCGAGGCCAGCGGCATGCACGCCTATCTGAGCACCAACAAGCGCAGCGTGGTTTGCGATGACCCCTCGCAGTTATGGAAGCTGGCGTCAGGGGCTTCCTTGGTCATTGACGACAGGACTGGGGACGACCGCCCGATTCCCGTCGATTCGCTGGCCCGGATCGCTCCCGATGCGGTGCTGCTCTCGATCACCTGGTTCGGACAGGACGGGCCGTACCGGGACTTTTCGGGGACGGACGGAGTCTGCATGGCACTGAGCAGCCAGATTGACTGGCTGGGCAATGCGGGCGAGGCCCCCCTGATTCCAGGCGGCTATCACGCCCAGATCGTTGCCGGGCTCACCGCCTTCATCGCGGCCATGGGACAGGTTCTAGCCCGGGAACTTGGCAATTTCTCCGGCCCCGGCCATCTCGACGTGTCCATCTATGAAGCGAGCGTCTGCTTCACCGAAATCGAGGCCGTCAGAGTGCACTGCGGGCTTCCTACCCGGACCCGGATCGGGGTGAACCGCTTTCGCACAACCTGCCCTCTAGGCATTTATCCTTGTCGCGACGGCTGGCTAGGAGTGACGGTCCTGACTCCGAGTCAGTGGGGCGGCCTCTGCCAGTTGCTCGGGCTGGAGCACCTGACCGAGATCGACAAGTATTGGACTAGCGACGCCCGGTTTGAGGACGCGGAGCTGCTGGACAGGACGATCGCCTCGGCGGTGAGAGACCGGTCTGCCGAAGAGCTTGTCAAGAGGGGCCAGGCAATGAAGATTCCGCTGAGCCTCGTCCCGACCATGGAGCAGCTCTTTTGCGTTGACCAGTATGTCGAGAGGCAGGCTTTTGCCGAAGTCACCCATCCGGATCTGGGCACGTTCCCGCTGCCAGCCACTCCATTCCGGCTGCACGGCGCCCCGGCAATCGCAGGCGGCCGGGTCGCGCGTCTCGGGGAGGACACTGAGGCGGTTTTCGCGGCGGCAGGAGTGGCTGCATGATGGAGAAGAGGCTTCTCGGCGGCTGCCGCATCGTCGATCTTTCCATGGGCTGGGCAGGTCCCCTGGCCACGCGACATCTTGCGGATCTGGGTGCGGAAGTCATCAAGGTCGAGTCCTGTGTCCGGTTCGATTGGTTTCGCGGCTGGGAGGCCACCCAGAGTTGGATAGACGACAACGGCGCCGAGAAGAACCCTCCGTTCAACTGCATGAATCGCAACAAGCTCGACGTGACGCTGGACCTGAGCAGCGAAACAGGGCGCGACCTGCTGCTGCGCCTCGTCTCGATCTCGGACGCCGTGGTGGAGAACTTTGCCGGGAGCGTGCTTCCCAAGCTGAATCTTGGCTACAAGGTGTTTAGAAGGGCAAGGCCCGACATTGTCATGGTTTCGATGCCTGGGTTCGGCGGTACGGGACCGTGGCGGAACTACCGTGCCTACGGATCCACGACCGAGCAAGCGGCGGGTCTTCCGCACCTGTCCGGCTATCCGGATTGGCCTCCCACCATGGTGCATATCGCTCTTGGCGACGCGGTTGCGGGACTCAATGGCGCTTCAGCGTTGCTCGTCGCCTTGCGGCACCGCAAGCGAACCGGCGAGGGACAGTTCGTGGACCTCTCTCATTCCGAGTGCCTGCTTCCCCTCGGAATCCACGGCATCGCCGAGCAAGCGCTGACCGGTTCGGCGCCTCCGCGAATGGGCAATCGGTCCCGCCATTACGCGCCACACGGCTCCTATCCGTGCCAGGATGCGAGGTGGATCGTCATCCAGGTCCAGGACGAGGCGCAATGGGAAAGTATGCGACGTCTGGTGGGAGAGCCTATGACAGGCTTCGGACCGTTGGGCGACCGCTTGGCCCGAAATCAAGAACTCGACGACGCAGTTTCCGCGTGGACCGCAGAACGTTCAGCCGAGTCGGCGATGGCAGAACTCCAAGCCGCTGGAATCCCCGCCGGAGCCGTGAATCGATCGAGCGAGTTATGGCGAGACCGGCACTTGAACGCTCGGGGATTCTGGAAGCTCATCGAGCGCGAGCACGTCGGCGAGTTGCCGCACGGCGTGACGGCGTATCGGCTTGACGGCGCTCCCGCCGAGATCAATTGGCCCTCGCCGACCCTCGGGCAGCACAATCGCGAAGTCCTCGGCGGGATTCTCGGCCTCGACGATGGGGAAATCGACAACCTTCAGCGAGATGGCGTGATCGGCACGAAACCCCGGTCGGCGGAGGTGGACGGCGCGTGAAACGACTCCTGGTAGCGAATCGCGGCGAAATCGCGATCCGGATCGCCTCCGCAGCCTCGGACCTCGGAATCGCAACAGTGTCGGTCTTTTCCGAGGACGACAGCAGATCGCTTCACGTGCAGCGCACAGATGAGGCAGCGCCGTTGAACGGCAACGGTCCCAGCGCCTACCTGGAGATCGATCGAATGATCGAGGTGGCACAGGAGCGAGGATGTGACGCAGTTCATCCAGGCTACGGGTTCCTCGCGGAGAACGCGTCGTTCGCGCGCCGCTGCGAGGACGAAGGACTCTCGTTCGTTGGTCCCAAGCCCGCGTCGCTTCAGCTGTTCGGCGACAAGGCCTGCGCTCGCAGGCTGGCCGAGGAGCTTGGCGTTCCGGTGGTGCCCGGCGTTTCCGAAGCGACGACGGTCGACCAGGCGAGACAGTTCCTGTCGACACTCCCCTCGGGTTCTTCAATGCTCTTGAAAGCGGTTTCCGGAGGGGGCGGTCGCGGTATTCGTACGGTCTCGGCCCCGAGCGACCTGGACGAAGCGTACGAGCGGGCCCGCTCTGAGGCGAAGGCAGCGTTTGGTGCGCAAGACGTTTTCGTCGAGCAGTTTCTGCCTCGGGCACGCCACGTCGAAGTCCAGATCGCTGCCGACGCTGGCGGATCGGTGTCCTGCATCGGTGACCGGGACTGCTCATTGCAGAGGCGCCATCAGAAGTTGATCGAGGTTGCTCCGGCGCCGGATCTGCCTGCCGCTGTCCGGGCCGGGATCGCCGAGGCTGCCACGACGCTGGCCAAGGCCTCGCGCTACTGCAATCTGGGCACCTTCGAGTTCCTGGTGGATGGTTCCCGGTATTTCTTCATCGAAGCGAATGCCCGTTTGCAGGTGGAGCATACCGTCACCGAGGAAGTGACAGGGATTGACCTAGTTCTATTGCAGCTCTGCCTTGCGAGAGGGCAGATGCTAGAGTCGCTGGGCGCGTCGCAGAGCGATATCCCTCCCCCTCGGGGCATGGCGATACAGGCGCGCGTCAACATGGAAACCATGAGCCCTGACGGAGTCGCGAGGCCCTCAGGCGGATCGCTCTCAGCCTTCGACTTGCCTTCTGGCCGAGGAATTCGGGTCGACACCTTCGGATATGCGGGTTACCAGTCGAATCCGAACTTTGATTCGTTGCTGGCAAAGGTCATCTGCCAGGCGCCAAGGGGAGGGCTCCCAGCGCTGCTCGACCGCGCCTCGCGTGCGCTGCGGGACTTCCGGGTGGACGGGATCCAGACCAACATCGCCTTTCTCCAGGCCCTGCTCGGCCACCCGCAGGTGGCCGGATGGGACGTCCACACCCGGTTCGTAGACGAGCACATCAAGGACCTGTCCGGCGCTCCGGCTCCCCGCGGTCGTTTCTTCGATGATCCTGCCCAACCTCAAACGCCCGGCCAGGCGGGCGCACGGGTTGATCCGAGCGATCCGTTGGCTGTCCTGGACTACGGGAAGTCCGACGATTCCCGGGGGGATCGCAAAGCGGCGCCTCGCGCGCGGTCCGACGGGGCGACCGCACTGACTGCAGCGATGCAGGGCACGATCGTGTCCGTCGACGTGGAAGTCGGCGACGAAGTTCGGCCCAAGGATCTCGTGCTGGTGATGGAAGCCATGAAGATGGAACACGAGATCCGGTCACACACCAGCGGCGTAGTCCGTGAGGTGACGGTACGCGCGGGAGACACGGTCTACGAAGGGCATCCGTTGGCATACATCGAAGGGCGCGAGGTCGGGGCGCACGGCACCGAAAGCGCCGCAAGCGTGGACTTGGACCACATCCGGCCGGATCTCGCCGAGGTGCATGCCCGTCACGCGGTGACGCTGGATGCGGCCCGTCCAGACGCTGTTGCGAAGCGTCGCGGGACCGGCCAGAGGACGGCCCGAGAGAATGTGGATGACCTCTGCGACGAAGAGAGCTTCGTCGAATACGGCCAGCTCGCGCTGACACCGGGCTCGGGGCTGCCCCGGGACGAGGTCATCCGAAAATTCCCGACCGACGGCATGATCACGGGCGTCGGCAGCGTCAACGGCGCCGATTTTCCGGGAGAGCGGTCGCGCTGCGTCGTCCTCGCGTACGACTACACGGTGCTTGCCGGGACGCAGGGTGTGCTGAACCACGTCAAAACGGACCGGATGCTGGAACTGGCAACGAAGTGGAAGAGGCCCGTAGTCCTGTTCGCGGAGGGAGGTGGCGGGCGCGCTGGCACTGGAGGCAAGCGCAAGGGAGGAGCCGCTACGACCGATGCCGGCCAAGGGCGATCCGATGACATGTACCGGCCTCTGGACACGCCCAGTTTCGCCACCATGGGCAGCCTGAGCGGTCTGGTCCCTCTGGTCGGGATCACCTCGCGGTTCTGCTTCGCGGGCAACGCCTCGTTGCTGGGGTGCTGCGACGTGATCATTGCGACCGAAGACTCCAGCATCGGCATGGGAGGCCCTGCTCTGATTGAGGGCGGGGGACTGGGCGTGTTCCGGCCCGAGGAGGTCGGTCCCATGGAAATCCAGGTCCCCAACGGGGTTGTCGACCTTGCCGTCAGGGACGAGGCAGAGGCTGTCGCAGTTGCCAAGAAGTACCTTTCCTTTTTCCAGGGCCCGCTTTCCTCCTGGGAATGCGCCGACCAGCGCCTGCTGCGCCGGGCCGTGCCGGAGAACCGCTTGCGTGTCTACGACATCAGGGAACTCATTGACGTCCTGGCCGACACGGGAAGTGTTCTTGAACTGCGGCCGACCTTCGGTCCGGGAATGGTCACTGTGCTGGCCCGGATCGAGGGGCGACCGGTCGGCATCATCGCGAACAATCCGCAGTATCTTTCAGGAGCCATCGACAGCGACGGTTCCGACAAGGGGGCTCGCTTCATGCAGCTCTGCGATTGCTTCGATATCCCGGTCGTCGTCCTCTGCGACACGCCCGGCATGATGGTCGGACCGGAGATCGAGCGAACCGCACTGGTCCGGCATTGCAGCCGGCTGTTCGTGACGGGAGCGAACCTGGCCGTGCCGCTTGTGACGATCATTTTGCGGAAGGCATACGGTCTTGGTGCTCAGGCCATGGCGGGAGGCCACACCAAACGGCCTATCCTGACCGTCGCCTGGCCGACGGCCGAGCACGGCGGCATGGGACTTGAGGGCCAGATGAAGCTCGGATTCCGCAACGAGCTGGCCGCGATCAGCGACCCGGAAGCTCGAACCGCTCGCTACAACGAACTCGTGTCTGCGGCTTACGAGCGGGGCAGGGCACTAAATGCGGGTGTCGCGTTTGCGTTCGATGATGTCATCGATCCAGCCGATTCCCGCCGCTGTATCGTCCGCACGCTCGATTCGGTACCGCCTCGGCCGGAGAGAACCGGAAAAAAGCGACCCTTTCTGGACACTTGGTGAGACAGCGCCATCCGGCCAGTCGAGAGCATCATCTCAATGAAAGCTGATCAGTCTTGAGAACCGCGCCTCGAAGTCGGTTCGTGCGTTTCGCGAAAAGATGTAGTCCGAGATCCATCGAAACGGAACGATTGTTCGAATGCAGCCACCACCAGGTGAACAGCACCCGTCAGGCTAGGTCCGACCGCCCCCTGACTACTTCCCGCATCTCTGCTCGATAGGACGATCTCGTGAATGAGGGAACGGAGTCTCTCAAGCAACCAGAAGAGCTCGGACTCTCCGGCGTGAGCGGCCAAGGTGAAGGTTCCGGTCATCGCGCCGGATCCCGCTGAGGCTCGAGATCAGGCGATATCGATCCAGAATTCTGCCGCGACGAAGCGCGAGAGGTGCTTTGGGTTGGTCGTGGCGACGACCACGTCCGTGCGATCCAAGGTTGCCGCCTGCGCAGCGAGGATGACGTCCGCGTCGAGGGCCGGGTCAGGGGCCGTAGGCCGGCCGTGCTGGCGAGCCTCGGCCCACAAGGCGGCGGCCCGCCGCATTGCGACAGTCTCGATCGGCAGGAACTCAACCTGTCCGATGAAGGCGTCGAGCCTCTCAAGTCCTGCGCTGCGACGCGCCCTGATCAGCTCGCGCCGTACTTCGTAGTCCGCGATTTCGGGCACCACGATGGCCGCCCCGGCGCGGATCGCATTCACGACCCACCGCCCGCAGGCGGCTGCGGATGGTGACGCCCTGGGATTTGTGATCAAACCGAGCGGACCGCTGTCGAGCAGGATCGTGCGCGTCACCAACTCCGGCCCTTAGACTCGGCGGGAAAAATCTTCCGCGCAAAACGGCGCTCGCTATTCAAACCCGCGACGAGGCACTCGATCGTTGCCCGCTGCTCCGCGGTGTCCTGCGTATCGGACCACGAGCGGATCAGCCTGCCCACAGCCTCCGCCAGCGCGTTTGTATCCTTGCCTTTGCGTACCATCTCGGCAAGTTCCTCGTTCGTCAGGTGGAGACCGCTCCTGGCGCACAAGAGCCAAATGGCGTTGTCGGCCGTGACGACGGGAACGCTAGCCGACGCTGCAATGTTCTGCACGGCTCCCATGACGGCCAAATGCAACTTCTTTGAAGCAAAGGAAGGCGCGGTCCGACCGTTTCTGTCGCTCCATTTTTCGAATGGCACCAACCCGAAGGAACCCACGGCTCGTTTGACATGCCGGTCGGGCTTTGCCACATCGAAACCTAGGTTCTTTAGTGCCTCGGCGGCCAGGGCCACGCCGAATGCCGGGAGCTTGTCTTTGCCCGGAGACCCCAGTTGCAACGCCGCTTTCTTGGGATCGCCGTCAAGTTGACGGACCAGCACCGTGAAGTAGGATTCGGCTGTGCCGTGAAGGCGGCTGTGCTCGTGCAACCGGCGGGCGCAGCGGCGGAGATTGACGAGATCCCTCTCCAGAGTCATGGAACCCGCCTTGCGTGCTAGGAACCACGGCAAGATGCGCTCGCCGATCTCGCGATGCGGGAGGTCGGCATACAACTTCAGACTGAATCCGGAAAACAACTCCGCGAGGTCCGCCTGAATCGGTTCGATCCTAGACCAGTCCGTGTTGTTGGACAACACGGCCATCAGGAGACCCTCGAAGGTCTCGTCATCGCTCCACGCCCGTCCGGCTGCCCTTTCCTTGACCGCCGACACCTGGCCGAATTCGTCGACTCTGCTACGCCAACCCCTGAGACCCGAGTCGAGGCGGGACTCGATACTTCGCCAAAGCGCAAGTGACGTCATTCGCCCAGTTGCAACTTGATTCTGAGTATCGCACCTCATTTGGAGCTGCGCGGGGAGTCCAAGTGCTCTGGCAACGCGGCACGCCATCCGGCACGTAGGCGCTGCGATAGAGATTCGATCAGGGCCTTGTGCTCGTCTCCGCCCGCGAGATTCACGGTTTCCGTCGGCGCAATCCGGAAATCGTACAGCTCGCGCGACAGGATCGTGCGCTCTCGATCGACCCATTCGGTGTAGCGGTAGCGGTCAGTCCGCATGCTGTAGCCCATCTGCTTCCAGTCCTGATCGGATAGATAGGGTCTTGGAATCTGGTTGAAGGCTGCTGTCTTCCAAGGCCGGGTCGGATCCTCCAGCAACGGAATCATGGATAGACCCTCCAGGACTGAAGGGGCGGCGATTCCGCAGGCCTCGCAGAGCGTCGGGTACATGTCAACGAACTCGACGAACGCGTCGCACACGCGACCCTCCGTCCTCATGCCCGGAACGCGCACCATCAGCGGAGCGCGGGCGGCCAGCTCGAAATTCGTCGTCTTGGCCCAAAGGTCCTGCTCGCCGAGATGCCAGCCGTGATCGCCGAACAGGATGACAATCGTGCGGCTTGACAATTCGAGGCGGTCGAGTTCGTCAAGCACTCGCCCCACCTGAGCGTCCATGTAGGACGTGGCCGCATAGTACCCATGGATCAGCTCCCTGGCCTTGCCCCGGGGCAGGGGCCCCTCGGAAGGGATGTCGGTGTAGCCTCTCAACTCCTGCCAGCGCGTAAACGCCGTGTCGGGCGAATTCAGCGGCCGGTGCTGGTCCTCAGTCACCGGCAGGTCGTTTGGATCGTAGAAGTCGAAGTACTTCTTGGGGGCTGTGAAAGGCAGGTGTGGCTTCTGGAATCCCACTCCGAGGAAGAATCTCGTGTCCTTCAGTTTGCGGAGAGCTGCAATGGCGCGGTCGGCCACCTGTCCGTCCTGCAGCGCGTTGTCCGGCACGTCAGGCGCCTGCCAGGAATGCCGCTTTTTCCACTCAAGTGTCGGAATCTGGGAGCCCGACAAGGCCCGGTTCGGCGACTTCGATTGCATTTCCACCAAGCGTGCCTCGTCGACGTACTGCATCCCGGCTTGCCGACCACCTGGAGGCCATGCGGGAACGCTCCAAGACGGCTGGTCCGCCATTCTGCCGTGAAGCACCTTGCCAATGCCCTCGGCGTGGTAGCCCTCCTGCTTGAACCGCTGCGGGAGAGTGACTAGGTCCGGCAGATTCTCTCTGAAGTGCTTCTTGTTGCCCCATACCTCGGTCGTGTCTGGCCTTAGGCCGGTCAGAAGGGATGCGCGCGACGGCCCGCAAACAGGCGACTGGCAATAGGCCCTGCGGAAGACCAGGCTCCGGCTGGCGAGCCGGTCAAGACTCGGAGACTTGACAACACCGTTGCCGTAGCACCCCAGTTCCGGACGCAGGTCGTCGACCGGGACGAACAGAACATTGAATCCCCCCTCGGCCGCATGACCCGAGAGCGAGCCCAGCCCAGCCGAGACGAGGCCGCCAGAGAGGAATTCCCTGCGGCGGATCACTGTTGTTCCTCCGAGGCGCGACGCTTCCACGTATATGAATCGGGATCGAAGTCGAACGCGATCTTCCGCAATGCACCGGGAGCGTCTACCGTGGGAAGCCAGCGTGAGTGCTCGGCGATCTTGGTGACATGATTCGGATCGCTGGCCAAGTTAGTCCATTCGTTGGGATCCACCGAGTGGTCGTAAAACTCCTCCTCGCCATCGGCATAACGGATGTAGCGGTAGCGTTCGGAGCGGATGGCGTGGTTTCCTCGCTCGAACGTCATCACAACAGGCCGGTCCCATTCTCGTCCGGGGTCTTCGAGGAGCGGCCTGAGGCTCACTCCTTCCAACTCGGGCTTCTCCGGCAACCCGCACAGATCGATCAACGTCGGGTAGAGATTCAGCAAACCGACCGGCCGGGACGACCTGGCGCCTTGCTTGGAGACCCCCGGCGCGACGACCGCCAAGGGCACGCGCGAGGACCGCTCCCAGAGAGTGTCCTTGGCGAAGTGGTGCTTCTCGCCGAAATGATACCCGTGATCGGACCAGAACACGATAATCGTGTTCGTTGCATAGCGGCTCGCGTCCAGAGCGTCGAGCACCCGCCCGACCAATGTGTCGGCGTGCCGAATGCATGCCGTGTAGGACCGGACAATTTCGTCGAGGTCGTCGTGCTCGAGAATGAGGTCGAGGTCGGCGACCCGCGAGGCCGCCATTTTGCGTCCGGGTGCAGGCACGTCGTCCAAGTCCCCGGGCTTGTCGACCGGTACGGGAGCATCGCCCGGGTCGACGGATTCATATGCTGTCCTCGGTGCGTAGAACGGCAGATGGGGCTGGAATAGGCCGACTGCAAGAAAGAACGGCTTCTCGTGCTCGCGCTCGAGGAACTCCTCGGCCCAGCGAACCGTCTCCCCGTCGCCCATCTCCATATCGGACTTGTCCAGTGGACCCCAGTCGAAGCTCGATATGTGGCGCGGGAGACGATACGGGATCAGAAAGTCTTCGGTCTTCAAGTCGTCGACGAGATCAAAGTATTCGTCCCAGGAATCCGGCGGATTGAATCCAGGCGTGTGATGAAACACCTTCCCGCCGCCCGCCGCGTAGTAGCCGTTGTCCTTGAAGTAGCGGGGCAGCGTGACGAGGTCGGGAAAGTTTGGCTTCCACCACTCCCCGTTGCGGTATATCCCAGTGGTCGAGGGCCTCAGGCCCGAGAGGATCGATGTGCGGGACGGATTGCACTTCGGCGAGTTGGCATGGGCGTTGGTGAACAGGACGCCTCGCGCGGCGAGGCGGTCGATGTTGGGCGTCTTGGCGGCCTCGTAACCCAAGGCACCGACCCAGTCGTTCATGTCATCGACGCTCAGGAAGAGGACGTTCGGGCGCTCCGGTCCGCTTTCGGCGCACGACAAGACGAGCGCCAAGCAGATAGCGAGCGCTGGAATCGGATGTCTCATGGACGACTGTTTAGCCCACTAGCCTAGTGCATCGGCGGAACTTTCATCCTTCGTCCACCCATCCGAGTGCGAATGCTCCTGTGAGAGCTCATTGCGGATCCCGGACGGCGAATTCCTTGAGCCAGGGCGGTATAGCCGGCGAGAGGTAGTCGTTGTAAGACCATCCGTCCGGACGCCTGTACTGGCCGTCCTTCAGGGTCGATTCAACATCCGCCTTTAGCCTCCGGACATTCGAGGGCTCCAGAAATGCGTCGTCCGTTTCCTGCCGCCACTCTAGGAGGCGATTCCTCAGATCCTGCAGCACCGACTCGTGCTCGGGCATTTCCGCGAGGTTTCGGAACTCGTAGGGATCCAGCTCAAGGTTGTAGAGTTCGAATTCCGGCGGGCTGGCCATTAGCGCATAGGCGCTTCTCACCTGATCGTCGGCTTGGCCCAGCGCCTGCTGCATTTCCTCCGGACCAATGAAGCGATTGACGGTGAACGCGTGGCCGGGATTCTCTTCACCCGGCATCAGGTTCCAGATCAGCTTGTAGCGTCTATCCCGGACAGCCCGCTGGGGATAGTAGTTGTGGTTCGAATGCAAGTGGTACTCGGTGAACAGATGTTCTCGCCATTCGGCGTCACGGCCGGAAATCAACGGCTCGAGAGACAGTCCGGGTAGTCCGCGGATGGGTTCCGTCCCTGATGCTTCGATCAGCGTCGGAAACAGGTCGATCGTCGAGACCAGTTCGTCTCGGACCTGGCCTGCCTGCTGACGGCTTGGCCAGCGGACGATCAAGGGGATGCGTACGCCCCCTTCGTAGCAGGTTCGCTTTCCGCGCAATATGTCGGCACCATGGTCGCCGAGGTAAACCACGATGGTCCGGCCAGCCTTTTCGGTGCTCCTCAGCGCCTCCAGCAGATCCCCGATCAGGGCGTCCAGCCTCGCCATCGAATTGTGGTAGTCAGCGGTGGCTCGGCGAATGGTGGGTGAATCCAGGCCCATGTACGGGAGGGAATCGACATCGTCGTCGTCGAGCGGCTCGGGAGGCAGGCCGTCGACTTGCCGCAAGAAGGGGCGGTGCGCGTCGGGGTAGTTCACCGACAGGAAGAAGGGCTCGTCAGACGCGCCCATGAACGCCCTTGCCGAATCCGCGTACGCGCTCAATTCCTTCCTTTGGAAATTGGCACTCGGCTGCTCGATGAAGTCGAAAGGAAAGGCTTCCTCCGGGTTCACGTGAAGCTTGCCGATGATGCCCGTCCGGTACCCGGCCTGCTTCAGGTGGCGGACGATATTGGGAGTGTCCGCACGGAACAAGCTGAACTTCCAAGTTGCTAGGCCGATCTGACCGTTCTGGTGAGGGTAAAGTCCCGTAAGAAACGCCGCTCGGGACTGGCTGCAGCCCGCCTGCGGCACGTAGGCGTTCCTGAACAGGACCCCGTCGCTAGCCAGGTCGTCGAGTATCGGGGTTCGGGCAAATGCATCGCCGTACGCCCCCAGTTCGGGCCCGTTGTCTTCTGAGACGATCAACAGGATGTTGGGTTGGATGGGCCCAGAAGAGCATCCGGTCAAGACTGCGACCAACGCAGCAAGCATCCAAGCGCGGACCGGCGCAAGGGCCAGACCCTGCCTGACAGGAGCGACTGCAACTCTCCAGCTCACCCACCCCCCAAACTGCTAGAAACATCCCCGCGTGTGCGGGGCCGAGCGATGCTCCAATCGGCGGGCGGCGTCCACTCGTCTGGCGGGCTAAGCGGAATCGGCAAAGCGTACTTCGGCTTGAGTTCGCGGAAGCGGACGATCTTGTCGAGGAGCCGGCTGACGACATCGGGGTGCTCGGAGGCGACATCTCTCGTTTCGCGGTAATCATTCCGTATCCGGAACAATTCGATCGTTGAATCTTGCTTGGGGTCGGAAGCACGATCGAGGTTCGGCCCGAGCCGCACGAGCTTCCATCCGTCCGAAAAGACTGCATCTTGCTCCAGTCGGTAGGAATCCGACAAGTGATTGTTGCCTGGCAGATTTCTACCGTTGAAGTACCCGAAAAACTCGAAGTCGCTTCTCTCTCGTTGGCTGCCCGTGAGAATGTCGAGGACGTCATCGCCATCCGATGGGAAACCGTTGCGCCTGCCGAGGCCGGCAACGCGGAGAAGGGTCGGATAGAGGTCAAGTACCGACAACGGGGCATCGATCCGTCCCCCGCCAGAGATGCCACCGTCCGGCCAACGCGCCGCCGCCGCAACGCGGATCCCGCCTTCGTACAAGGAGTGCTTTCGGCCTCTGAGCGGCTCGTTGCTTGAGCCGCTCGGCGGCACACCGCCGTTGTCGCTGAAGAATAGCATCAACGTATTCTGGGCTAGGCCGCGCTCATCGAGCACACCTAGAATGCGGCCGATCTCGTCGTCCATGGATGTCACCATCGCGGCCTTCAGACGGCGGTTTTCGGGGTTGATGCTGGAGTTGCGACGCAGGTCTTCGGGAGTCGCGTGGTTTGGCCCATGGATCGCGTTGAACGGGACATAGAGCAGGAATCTCTCGTCAGTGGGCGAATCACTGATGAACCGCGCGGCGTGGCGACCGACCAATTCCGTGCTATAGCCCTCCTCTTCGCTGAGCGAGTATCCGTGATGCCAGTCGAGGACTCCGAGTCTCAGATGCCGGAAATAGTCGATCGCTCCTCCGTAGTGCCCGACAAAGTCCGTGAATCCTTGCCGGTAGGGGTGGTAGCGCTCGGATTCTCCCAGATGCCATTTCCCGAAGACGCCCCTGCGCGAGTATCCGGCGCGCCCCAGCATTTCGGCCAGCGTCTCCACCTCCGGCGGGATTCCGAGGTCCGTCCACGGCTTGATCGTGACGCGCTGCAGACCGTAGCGAATGGGGTGGTGCCCTGTCATCAAGGCCACTCTGGTCGGCGAGCAAACGGGCATGGCGTAGAACCGCCCGAGCTCGACACCCTCGCGGGCGATCCTGTCGATGTGAGGGGTGGGGAACTCGGCACCGTGGAACCCTACGTCCTTCCAGCCCATGTCGTCGGCGACGATAATGACGATGTTCGGAGGCTCCTCGATAGCGGCCGGTGAGACGTTTGCCGGAGACCAGGCCGCGAGAGCAATGGCAGCGGCCACTCTCAACAACCCCAGAGGCTCTGCCGTCCGGTACCTTCCGGTCGAAGCCGTCGCCATGCAATCGCGATCGGTTCTTGGGCGTTGTCCGGACTGAACTTGGGTCGCCGCTGGATGCTTCTCGAGGCAACTTTCTGGCCGGCCGGGTCCGGCCCGTGCAGGTCGCCGAGACATGGGGTGCTCATGCAATTCTAGTAGACGAACGTGATTCCCCGGCGGATTCCGTCGGGAACGTCGTTGCGCCTGACGCCATGCATTCGAACCGCGGACTCGTCGAGACCGACGTGCTCCGGCTGGCCCAACGCCAGCTTGCAGACTACGACGCCCGCTCTCCTGGGGCGATGTTCAGCGAGCGGAGCGCGCCGCTTGATGAGGTCGATGGCTATCGGATTCAGCTGGCAACCGCAAAGCTAAGGCAAGACCGGGGCGAGCCGGTCGCAGGATACAAGATCGGCTGTGTTAGCGAGACGATCCGGCATCAGCTCGGCGTCGAGCACGCCGTCTTCGGGCATGTGTACGGTAGCGAGATCCGAACCAGTCCGGCCAGTCTGCGAACGAGCGAATTCTGCCGACTCGGGGTCGAGGGGGAGTTCGCCGTCATGCTCTCCGAAGACGTTGACGATCCCGCACAGCTTGCGGAGGAACCCTCGCGATTCATCGCGAGGGTACAACCGGTCATAGAGCTCCACAACTATCTCTTTCGAGGGCCCAAGCCCTACGCAGGCGAATTGATCGCGAACAATGCGTTGAACGCCGGGGTTGTCGTCCCTGCAATGGAACCAGGACGCAATCTTCCCGGGCCGCTCACGGTCCGGGTTCTGATCGGTGACAGGGTAGACGACTCTGCGGAGGTAGACCCGTATGAGGCACTACACGAGCTCGTCGCGCGGCTTGCTGCCTTCGGGATAAGGCCCCGCGGAGGAGACATTCTCCTAACGGGATCCCCTCTTCCGCTGTATCTCGTCGAGTCGGGAGAGTCGATCAGCGTGAGTGCCGCTGACCTGGCCGAGGTGTCAGCCTTCATCCAATCGGGTTAGCGGTTTCGGCGCAATGCCGCAGCGTTCGTGTCAGTCGCCGCGCCGCCGGTAGCCCTGCCGCTCGTGCCAACCTCTCCGTTCCGGGCCGCCGGACGAGGGCTCGTTGGATGTTTATGAGGTTCACCCGTCCTCGGGGCGCGTGGGTTGCTGCGGTCACGGAAGCGGAAGGCGAAACACCCATATCACAGCGTTCGCGACTCTTCCGCCCACTCTGATATCGGATTGCCTCCGTTGAATCACCCGACCTGGCATCGGGTGGTCATTCGAGAACGTCAGCCCGGTCACGGCGACTGTTCCATCGGGAGCCACGTCGAGCCCTTCCATGATGTCCCGTCCTGATCCGCCACTATACGTGCCAAACCGGAGATCGGCCAGCCCGCGCGAGAAGACCGCAACGAAGCCATCGGTCTGGCCGCCGTAGATCTCCTGTAGCGCATCGCGGACTGGCAGGTCGGCGGATGATGTCAGGCCCGCCAGCCAGACCCTGCCGCTGGGATCTACCCTGATGTCCTTTCCATCGAAACCACTCGAGTCATCGTGCGACCCGCCGTAGTACGTCAGCCGGACGTTCTTGTAGCCGGGTCCGTCAAGTCTTGCGACAAACGCATCTAACCCTCCTTGGGCCGATTGTTGAAACGCGTTGGCGCTGGCCGGCAGATCTTGGGAGTTGGTAGTTCCGGCTACGACCGGTGCACCGCCGTTGTCCACGGCGACTCCCCAGCCTGAGTCGTCACCCGAGCCACCAAGGTAAGTGGAGAACGCAATCCCGAGACCAGTCACTTGCAGACGGGCCAAGAACAGGTCGCTGGTACCGCGCAAATCCCGTTGGACCGGGTCCTGGACCGGAAAATCGTCCGATTTGGTATAGCCAACGGCGAAGACTCCTCCCTTTCCATCAACCGCGATACCGGTCAACTTCTCTTCTGACGAGCCACCAAACACAACCGAACGGTGTGAGGCCGGGTCCGGGAGTCGCCATGACGAGACGAAGGCATCGGCGTGCCGTCCGCCAGGTCTGATCTGGCCCGGGAAGTCGGTCGATTTCGTTGTTCCTCCTACGAGTACTCCTCCGCTCGAATCCAACTCCAATGCATTGCCAATATCAGCTCCGTCGCCCCCGAGAAACGTTCCGTATATGACTTGGCCATCAGGAGCTACGGCGACAAGGAACGCGTCGCTCTCGCCTCCTCCATATTGCGTCTGAATGGCGTCGTCAGTTACCGGCAGCCCAGGACCCTTCGTCAGACCGGTCACGAACGCGCGACCATCGTCGGCAGTCCTAATCCGTAGTGCTACTGTCGGGGCGTCGGCGGCAACGCGCGTCGCATAGACGAGCCTCCCTCGACTCAAATCGAGGCGAACCACATATGCGGCCATGATGCGCTTGTGGCCCTGCGCTCCCGCACCGTCCACAGGTAGGCTGCTGTCTGGCGAATGGCACGCGAGGAACAAGTCTCCCCGCCACAGTGCTGAGTCATCACAGTCTGCCACCGCCAGGTGCGTGCTCCACGTCACCACTGGCGTGACCGCGGAAGCTGCTGCAGTCAGCGCACCGCACCACAATGGGATCGCCCAGCGAAGCATTTGCGATTCGTCCCATTCCATTCTCGGCCTGCCTTCTGTGGACGCCGGGCGGTGTCCCGTTGGGGCCGTGGGGCTCTCGGAGCGGGGGAAGAGCGTGATTCCGGCTGTAGGTCCTGCTCAGTAGTCCAGCAAGTAATTGAACTTGATGAACAGGGCTTGTGTCTCAATACGCCGGTCAACGCCGTGCGGATCCAGGTAGTCCCGCATGAGCATGCCGGTGTTGTAGACGACGAACAAGCCGGTGCTCGATGTCGACAGCAGGCCAAGCCGAATGTTGTGGGAAAGCCGGTTCGTACGGTTGCTGTACTGGCTCAGCGTTTGAAAATAGCTCTTGGGCGTGATCGACCAGTTGAATCGGAGGCTGGCCAAGTCGGTGTGGAACACGCCGACCGGCAGGTCGATATTGTTTCTCGCCCAAGTCAGGGTCCAGGTCAGGTTCTGTCCCTTCCGCACTCCGCCAGTGAAGCTGAAAGAGGTGATTCCGCCCGAGTAGAATTCTCCCATTGCGAATGTCCCGCCGCCGAAGAGGACGGCGCTCGGATCGCTCTGAAAGTTGGCGATCGTCTCGCCGAATTGGTACGCCCCGACCGGGATATGAACTCCCGGAAAGACTTCGAACGGCCTTCTCAGGCGTTCGAAGTTGCGGTTGTAAGCGAGACCCAGCCGCCCGCCGTTCTGGAGACGTGAGTCCATGTGATAGTGCTCGAAGCCGGATTCCTTCTCGTTTGTGCCCAAGGTGTACCAATTTTGGAAGAAGGCGTGCGGTTCGAGCGTCCTCCAGGGTCCCTTTTTCGGGTAATAGGTGTAACGGTACGAGGCATTTGGCTTTCGGAACTTCACCCGTCGAACGAATCCTACTTCCGGGTTGAAGTTCTCGCCGACCTCAAGGAAGCCGACGCTGATCCGGTGCGTCGCGTCATCGTAGTCGAAACGGCTCGAGTATGCATGCGAGCTACCCTCCAGGCCCGGAGATTGCGTGCCAGCGACGTAGTTGAACCAATTCCCGAACTTTCCGATGCCGATGTTGGCATCCGCGCCGAAGGTCCGGTTGTATCCGCCAAACCCTTCGAGGTCCCCGACGGACTCGCGGTTTACGGCGATCACTCCGATGGAACTCCGGTTCGGCAGTTCCCGGCTCAAGCGCCCCACGGAATAGTTGTTGGCCGGAGCGCGTCCTTCGACCTGGCGTGTTTGCATGTTGAGGAGGCCGATCTGGTACTTCCCGACCTTGCCGCTCATGCGGGCTCCCCCGTCAATCGGCACCTCCTGCCGATTCTCGTCCAGGCCGATGCGACGCGAGAAGAAGATTTCGACTTCTCGGGGACTGCCGAATTCGAAGAAGCCGGAATTCTCCAGGAAGAATGGTCTTTTCTCCGGAAAGAACAGGTCGAACCGTGTCAGGTTGATCTGCACGTCGTCGACCTCGACCTGCGCGAAATCCGTGTTCACCGTGCCGTCGAGGGTGAGTCCCGGAGTAAGGCTGTACTTCAGGTCGAGTCCCCCCTTGATCCTCCGGTCCGTCCGTCCTTCGTCCAGCCGGTAGTCCTGGGAAGCCCCTCCGATCACGTACGGCAGCAACTTTAGATTCCGGTGCGACTTGGCCTCAATGCCGTGGATCTGCCCGGCAATCTCGACCTGCGTGAACTCGAATGCTCGCGAAACAGGAGACCAGAAAGACAGCTCGTTGCGGCGGCGCAGGTTCCGGGAGATATTCAGGCCCCAGGACTGGTCGGGTCCCGGCTTGTATCGCAGCGTGCGGAACGGGATGATGATCTCGCTCTCCCATCCGCGGCCTGTCACTTGCGAACGAACTCTCCAGACTGCGTCCCAATTGAGGTTGAATGCGGCTGCCCCAGCCCTTTGCGCCCCGCCGCCGCCTACTCCACCCGCGCGTGCCGGTCCTCCGCCAAACCCCCGCGTCTGGCCCGCTTTAGTTACCTGGGCGTCGAACTCGATCCCCGTCGGACTCGTTCCAAAGACGAAGGCATTCTGGCCATCGTTGTAGGTGTCAATCAGAATCTGGATGGAGTCCGTGTCGATCAAGCTCCCGTCGCGACGATTCTGGGTGACGACGATGTTTCCCGGCTGGCTGTCGAAGCAGATGATTCCGAAGTAGAGGTTTGAGTCGTCGAAGGCGACGCGCACCTCGGTCCGTTCGGTGGACGGGGCGCCTTCGTCGGGGTTCTGCTGGATGAATCCAGTCGCGGGCTCGATCCGGCTCCACATGTCTTCGTCTACGAGGCCGTCAAACTCGGGCGGCTGTTCGATCCGCACCGACCGTATCTCGGGAAGGCCATCAGTGGCCCTCTGCGCCCAGCCCGTGCCGGCCAGGCCGGCAATGGCAAGGCATAAGGCGGGAACTCGGCGAGACATGGGATTGTTCGATATGGAATCGACTCCGAGTGGAACGGAACTCGAGCCGCTGAAATGGGAGATTCCCTTGAATTATTGATGGTTGCACACGGTTGCGGCAGTGCCGGGCTGATCGACCGAATGCAGCCTAAAGCGGTGTCGCTGCCGTCGCGACAGAATCGAAGCAACGCCTCTGCGGTGTCAGTAAGGCCTGATTCTTTCCGGCAACGGGTCCCGAGCGGCAATCACCATTCTCAACAGCATGACCCGCATCGCGTCCAGCATGTCCGCATGGGATTCCGCCTGCGCCACGTTCCGCAGTTCGTGCGGGTCAGATGAGTAGTCGAACAAGACCTCCTCGCCGTTCTCGTCGACCCAGTACTTTGCTTGCTTTGTTCGGACCATCTGGTTGTTCGTCGCCTGCATGTAGATCAGGTCGCGGCCGGGATCGCCGTTCATCACGGGAACGAGCGACATGCCTTGATTCCCCTTGGGGAAGGGAATTCCGAGCATGTCAAGAAGGGTCGGCATCACATCCACGATCTCCGCGAGCTCGTTGATCTTCGTGTCGCCGGGAACTCCCGGGCCCCGGAAGACAAGCGGAATCCGGAGCGCACCGTCATAGGGGCGACTGCTCTTGCTGACCAGGTTGTGGTCGCCCAGGTAGTCGCCATGGTCGCTGGTGACGACGAACAGGGTGCGGTCGGCCATGCCAGCCCGCTCTATTGCGTCAACGATTCGTCCGATGTTCTTGTCCATGTGCGTCACCATCGCGTAGAAGTAGCGTCGATAGGAGTCCCACGTCTCTTCAGGTGTCTCCAGGAAGGCCGTCATGCCGCTCGCTAGGCCTTGCGGGAGGAATCCCACTTCGTCGGCCGAGAACCGCCTCGGGGGCAATGGTCGGTCGCGGTATGGCTCGAGAGCAGATGCGGGCGGGTTCAGAGGAGGGTGCGGCGCGTAAAAGCCGGCATGCACAAAGAACGGCCTTCCCGGGTGACGGGAGATCGAGTCCTCGATGAACGTGATTGTCTCCGTGGCCACCCACGACGCTTGGGTCGTGCTGTCGTCGCCTTCGAACACGTAGTGCTCGAAAAGGGGCCGCTCGGCGGGCATGTTGACGCGAGCCTTCTCGCGTACTTCCCTTCCTTGCGCCCAAAGCCAACGGCCATAGGCGTCGTCATACGGCCCGGGCTCGTCCGAGAGCCGCATCTGGTGGAATCCATAGGGCGGGTGCATCTCGCGGTGGTCGCGGTCCTTGTGCGGCCAGAAGTGCAGCTTGCCCATCTGTCCCGTGTAGTAGCCCTTGTCTCGCAGCACATGAGTCAGAGTGACTTCGTCCTGCGGCAACTTGATTCCGTTGACGATGACCCCGTGGGAGCTCGGGTAGCGCCCCGTCATCAGCGAGGCACGATTCGGCATGCAGGCGACTCCGACCGTGAAGTGGTAGCGAAAGGTGGTGCCCTCGCGGATCAATTGATCCATGCGAGGAGTGATGATGGCGTCGTTTCCATTCGCCGCGATGTGATCCCATCGCAAGTGATCCCCCGTGATTAGGACGATGTTGGGGTATTCGTCCACGGTTATGCCGGGGCTCGGTGGAAAGAATTCTGCTTGGGCGGAGGCCTGAAACGGAAGGAACAGGGCGGCTAGGGTGACGGTCGCGGCCAAACGAAGAAAGTCGCGAGTGCTTCGAGACATTCCGACCGTCGCCAGCATCTCGCTCGTGGATGGTGATGAGCTCCGAATCAGACCAGCCATCGCCGACATAATATCCATTTCCGCTAGGTTCGGGCTCAGGGTCTTGCAGCGGCTCGGTGTCGACGCGGCGTGGAACCCGGTCCCGTCTCTCAGTTCTACGGTTTCGACCTCGAAGAGGGGCACCAAGTGGTCAACAGAACGAAGACGATCGGAGAGACAAGGTTGGGTTTGTCAGCGGTGGAATCGCTGCGGGGCCGGGCTGTCTTGGATTGGGGCCGGGACCTGCCGTCGCGAAGTGATTGTTCAGGGTCATTTGCAGTCGCTCGAAGTGGCTAGGCGTCCATGCCGCCTTGGGCACCTGCCCTCGCGATCATCCAACGGTCAGAGGACCGACGCAGTTGCGTCTATCTCTAGGCGGCCCGAACAGCGACCATTGTCGAGTCTCGCTGATCTGCCGTCCGAGTGGTCTCGTAAGATGCGACCGAAGTCGGGAATGCACGGCATGCGCGTTGATTCGATTGGTGGAACTGGCGAACGATAGGCTTGAGCAGTGCCGATGCGGACAAGGCCGAGATGCAGCAGGACTGGGAACTGCTGGTTTCGTTTCTGACCGTAGAGTGGCAGCAGCTGGCGGGCGAGACCGAGGCGCTGAACGGCCTGCGCAAGAACAAGACCGTTCATCCGCATCGCGAAAGCGACCTGCGAGAATGCACTGCCTTGAAGACCGGTTTCCCAGGACAGGACTGCATAGAATGGCGTTTGCTTCCCCAAACCATGAAATCCCGTTCTATGTTCTTCTTGAATTCATACATCGCCAGCGGGAGCATGATGCTTCCTCCCAGCCGCTTTCTTGCTAGAGGAAGAACTCTCATCCCGTCTTCATCAAGAGCCAATCTCGAAGTTCAAAACTCGTACCGCAACGCAAACTGCATGATTCGAGGGGACTCCGTGAAACGGTACTGGCCGAGAACCGCCGGTCGGTCGTAGCGGCGTTGCAGATTCCTCTGGGTGAAGTTCACGTTGTTGAACGCGTTGAACACTTCCCAGCGGAACTGGAGGCTGTTTCCTTCCACCGGCATCTGGAACCGCTTTCCCAACGCCACGTCCAGGTTGAACAGGTCGTCGGACCGGAAAATGTTTCGCGGACCGACCAGACCGGTCCGGTTGAAGCGCATGTTGGCGGCGGCCGCGTTGCCGTCAGCGAACGCGCCCGGAACACCGTCGACATTGTCCCCGCCGCCCTGGTCCTCGACCGGCCCTATGATCCGGGCCCGTCCGGCGCCGTAGAAGTTCGTGGACCACCTAGACCCGTTTAAAATGTCGAACGGTAGGCCAGTTTGATAGCGAATCAGGCCGGATAGCTGCCAGTCGCTGATCAGCCGGTTCAGCACGCCGCGTGCGCCCGTGCCGACGGACTTCCCCCGCCCGAACGGCAGGCTCAGGACGAAGTTGGCGTTGACCTGATGGCGGATGTCGAAGTCCGAGCTGCCCACCGACTGGTCCCGCCGAAACGTGTTGACTATGTTGGCGGCGGTTTCCGAAAAGAAGCCGGGACTGTTGGTGTTGCTGGAAAGGTTGCCTTCGGCAGCCGACCCGTTGTCAATCGAGTGCGACCACGTGTAGTTGAGGTCGAACGCGTGTTGGTCGTCGAAACGTTTGCGCAGCGAGAGAGTCATGCCATGGAAGTTGGAGAAGCCGAGATTCTCCCACGTCCGCAATGCACTGAACTGCCGAGCGAAAAAGGTATGGCAGCCGGTCGCCGCCATGCAGGTTGGAAACGCGCCGCTGCCCCGAAAGTAGCCGGTCCCGTTGAACGGACTGGTTTGCCGGTCGAGCTGGTCCAGAGTGTCGAGCTCCGACTCGCGGCCCCAGTCGTTGTTGACGACGAAGAAGTTGGCCGACGCGGAGCCTGGGATCGCGAAGTTTGCCAGGAGCGGGAACATGTTCTCGATGAATGGCTGCATCGGCACCAGGCTCGGGTTCGCCTTGACCATTTCGTTTGTGAGGCCCTGGTCCTCGAACAGTATCCGGTTGGCCTGGAACGCTTCGGCCAAGGTCTGGCCCGATTCCGGATCCCGGAAGAAAATGAGAGGGCTGGCCGGGTCATGCTGTCCCAGCAGCTTGCGACCAAGCCGGCCAATGTAGCCGACTTCGAGAGTCATGCCGGCCCCCACGGGACGCGAGAAGGATGCCGTGAGCGGAATCGAATATGGTGCCCTCAGGTTCGAAGCTGTGGCGACGCCGCTGCCGGAGATGGCGCGGTGTAGAGGCGGTGTGAACGGGAATCCACCTGGCGGCGCCTCCGGGAGGTCCGGGAACGTACCGTCATAGCGGAACGCTGTCGAGAAGTTGTACGTCTCCGTGTTGGCCTGTGCCGACTGCACCCCGAAGGTGCCGAACGAGTCCTGTTGCGTCACGAGGTACGACCCGAACCGATCAAAGAACACCCCGCCGCCAACCCGGAACGCCCCATTGTTTCCGAATATCGCCCTGAGCAGCCCCGTCGGATTCTGGGGGCTGAATGCGATGCTAAGCCGCGGTGCGAAGTTGTTCCGATCATCCCGGTACCAGTCCGGGCCGCTGTTAACCGGACCTCCAGGGATCCAGGTCAGGTCTGCCGAGGGTATTCGATGGCCCGGAATCCCTGCCTCCATGGCGTCGACCCGTTCGAACATGTACTGCTCCAGTGGAACGCTGGTAACCCCCTGTAACCCGTTTGCCTCGTAAGGCACTCGGGCGTAGCCGTACCGCACACCGCCCGTGATCGTCCAGCCCGGCCTCACGCGCCATGTGTCCGAGACATAGAATTCGTATTCCTCGGTACCGAATCGACGAGTCACCGGGGACCCGACCGGCAACATCTCCCCATCCGGACCGTACTGGTAGGTCACGGTGACCGTCGTGATCCCTCCGGTCAGGTTCAGTGCCGCTCCTGAGATCGTCGCGAGCAGATCGTCCGCCAGCTGGATGTCCGGGTTTCCAGTCATTGCCTGGAGAACCTGGTTGATTCCTCGCTGGATGTCCGCCCCCAGGCCGCCCAGGTTGTCCTGCGCGAGAGCAAATAAGGGGAAGACATCCCGGAAGCTCCTGCGGTTGTTGCGGATTGCACGGATGTTGGTGCCGAACTTGAGGTTGTGGCTCCCACGCGCCCAGATCAGATCGTTGCTCAGATTGAAGACCGGGACCTGCCGTTGGCTGCTCCGCACGCTGTAGTTCCGGGCCTCGTGGATGTCGAAGAGAGCGAAGTGCGGCCCGTCAGCCCCGGAGACGGCGAGCCCCTGTCTCGTGAAGCCGAGGCGGAACGTATTGACCATCGAAGGCGCGATCAGACCCGTGTAGCCGAGCGCGAAGCCGCGACTGTTGTCGAGGATCTTCGATCCGTCCAGTCCGGGGTACCGGGCGAGAGCCTGCTCGTTGTCTGCGACGTTGTCCGCCAAGGTGCCGCGCCACGAGACGCGGTGGCCGCCGTTCCTGTCCAGGTTGAAATCGAATCGGGCCACGTAGGCCTTGTTGTCGATCTGCAGCGGCGCGTTGAACCGGAAGCCGTCGAAGTTCTGGCCGCCGTCCGAGCCCGACACCGGGTCATTGCCGACGGGAAACGAGTTCAGGATCTCCAGCATCAGCGAATTGGCCCCTAGGCCTGCCGGGTCGGCCTCGGCAAACTGACGCGGCGACAAACGGTACGTCTGGCCATCGTTGGCGGCGACGGTCAGGATGCCTTGCCGCAGGTCTTGCGAGGGAACCACGCGCAGCTGGCTCGCCGACCGGGCATCGCGACGGCCCTCGAAATTCAGGAAGAAGAACGCGCGGTTCCTCTTGGCCGGACCTCCCAGCGAAAGGCCGTACTGGTTTCGGATCAGCCTTTCCCGTGCAACGCCCGATGCCTTGTTGAAGAAGGTGTTGGCAGCAGTCGGCGTATTGCGATGAAACGCGTAGGCTGAACCATGGAACTGGTTTGTACCGGACTTGGTGACCAGCGAAACCTGCCCTCCCGAGGAGCGGCCGACGTTGGCATTGCCCCCGCCCGTGGTAACGCGGAATTCCTGGACCGAGTCCAGCGGAATTGGCAGGACCGAACCGAAGGGGTCCGGAGACTGCTGGTCATTCACATCAAGGCCGTCCAATGTCACATTGTTCTGGTCCTTGCGCGCTCCCAGCACCTCGCCTGTACGGTTGACGCCTGTCTGCAAGCTCATCAGCTCAACCACGTTCCGCGTCAGCAGCGGGAGCTGGCGAATCTTGGTTTCGTTAAACGCGTTGCCAACCGTGGCGTCGCTCGTATTGAGTGCGACCGAATCGGCCTCGACTGTCAGGACCTCCGATAACTGGCCCACCTCAAGAGACACGTCCAGCGTAGAACGGGTGTCGACCAGCAATTCCAGATCGTTTAAGACCTCGGTTCGGAAGCCCGGCTTGGCGAACTCGAGCGAGTGCGTTCCGGGCGCAGCCTGCAGGAACTGGAACCGTCCTCGCTCGTCCGTCTCGGTCGATCTCTCGACTCCGGATCCGGTGGCGGAGAGCGTGACCGTCGCTCCGGGGATGATTGCGCCCGATTCGTCGCTCACGGTGCCGACGATCGAACTGGTCGCTTGACCGATCAGATCGGCGGAGCACATCAACGCCGTCGCTACGACAAGGCAGAAACGTCCTGCACCGCTATAGACGGATGCCCTTCTATTGAAGATGTTGCCTCCTTGGTGCGGTTTCCGGCGAGGGTGAACGCGCAATCCGAATGATCGTGAACACCTCTGATCCGAAGGATAGTAAACACTGGCTCTCGCTGGCGCGACGAACACTGTTTCAGGATGGGATCCGTGGCGAGACAAGCAAACACGCCTCGCAGCAGACGATGACGGCCTGCAAGGCCTCGAGGGTGGCGCTGGGGCAGCTGGCGGCCTCGGGAGCGAGTCCGGCGTAAAGCTTGCGCAGGGCAACGAGTTGATCGACGAGCTTGCGGCGCAGGCGCGCAAGTCGCTGAGCGATTTCAGGCCGACGCTGCTGGTGGACACGGCGCCCGTCGTCCGGTTGCGGAAAGCAAGACCGGTTCGTCGGGTCGGGCTGCTGGGAAACCTGGCTGCTTCGACTCGCCAGAGCGACTTTCAGTATCGGTTCAGGGTCTTCGGTCATCGGTGTTGATTCCGGAGTCCAGACGAAACCGGTTTTCGAAGGATGTCTCAGTGAGGCAATGTTGCTACCCAAGCGGCAGTTGGAAGGGCGGTACCGATCGCTTGCCTGCCGTCTCAATCTCGCTTTCGTCCGACCACGATAGCCATGGGACCCTGTCGCCAGACGCACGCTGCCTCGAAGCCGGCCGCCGAAACAGCCGCAAGCTCTTCGTCTAGTGCGAAGTACGTGTCCTCCTCGCTCCATTTTTCCAGGTGGGAAATCGCCTCCTGTTGCCCGATGCCATGAGCCACCATGTGATCAACCCATCCGCGGTACGTCGACTCGCGCGCACCGGACTCCGCTGGCATGGCGGCGTCGGCGTTGACGAAAACTCCACTTTCCTCAAGCGCATCGTGGATCCGTCCATATAGGGAGCGTTTCGCGTCGATCGTTCGCACGTGATGGAGGGCCAGCGAGGCTGCGATGCCAGCACAACGCGGCAGCGGAGCGTGAAAGGACGACTCGGTGAAGCGGACCCGATCAGCAAACGCGTCAAGGCGCGTCCGGGCGTGCGCAAGCATGGCGCGGTCAACATCGACTAGCTCGACTGTCCCGGAATCGCCGGCCAAGAGAATCGCCTCCGAGAGAGCGCCCGTCCCGGCGCCGAGGTCAAGCACCAGAGCCGGATTCGTGCGTGTCACCTCGGAGGCGGCGACAGCAAGCATGGCTTCGTAACCCGGAATGAAACGACGTATCGTCTCGTCATATGTCCGGATTTCAATCCCAAGGTGGCGCTGTACTGAATGACTCATCATCCTCGCGTTCTATCGCCGGTCATTGTCGGCGATTTATCGGCTCGCTGGCTCTGGCCTCGACTTCAGGGCCCGGTACCCCACGGTTGATCAACCGCGCGATCATGCAGGCAGCTCGATCCGACATCGCAAATCATTTCAATGACAGATATTGTCCTACCTGACGAGGACTCGCTCTCCGCGGGGACCGGTGTCAGCCTCCTGGGTCGAGGGCCGATCCGGCGACCTGACCGGAGAGGTTGCGAGCGCGATCTCTGACCGGCTCGACGACTCAGAGCGGCGTTCTCGGGGTGCTTTCTGAGGCTGAACACAGAATGAGCAGACGTAGAGCGAAGCGGAGGTCCATGGTTGGGCCTACTCCGCTCGATTGGGTTGTTGGATTCCGGGGCTGGACCAGCCGTGTGGTGAATGTACGTGTCGTCGGGGCCGGGTTGCGCAGCGTGTTGCAAATCCATTGGAATGATGGGAGGACCCGCCGCGCCGGCCTTGCGTTTCGGATCTCGTGACCGGCCAGGAGGCAATCCCTGAGTTGTCTGCCAAACCGGCGGCCAGCGAACTTCAAATCCAGCCATGCAAGTAATTCCGCTTCTCCGCGAACCGACGCTCGGGGAGAGGGTGTCAGTCACCCTGGAAGAGGACCCGCCGAGTCTGGCGACCTTGGACATGACGAAGCGTGTCGGGTCAAAGCTGTATTCCGAAGAGGTAGAGCGGCTTCAGCGCAAGCTCCAGGAAGTGGCGCTCTCCTATCTCGCTCAGGGGAGAAGAGCGGTTGTTGTCTTCGAAGGGAGCGACGCAGCAGGCAAGGGCGGGGCCATTCGCCGGATGAGCTGGCCGCTCGATCCCCGCAGTCTCAAGGTCTGGCCCATAGCAGCACCGACGGCTGAGGAAAAAGGGCAGCACTACCTTTATCGTTTCTGGAAGAGGCTTCCGCGTCCGGGGCAGATCGTGATCTTTGATCGATCCTGGTACGGCCGCGTGCTTGTCGAGAGGATCGAGGGTTTTGCGACCGATGCCGAGTGGCTTCGTGCTTACGACGAGATCAACGAGTTCGAGCGCATGCTGTACGACGACGGCATTCGTCTTGTGAAGATTTATCTCCATATCACGGCAGAGGAACAACTGGCGCGCTTCCGATCGAGGTTCCACCACCCGCTGAAGCGCTGGAAGCTCTCCCCGGAGGACTTGCGGAATCGCAATCGGTGGGCCGACTACATCACGGCCACGGAGGACATGTTCCGGAAGACATCGACCGTGGCGAATCCATGGAAGGTGATTCCCTCCAACGACAAGAAGTACTCCCGGCTCTCCGTGATTGAAACCGTTGTCAACCGGATGGCTTCGGGAGTGGAGCTATCTCCGCCTCAGCTCGACCCGGTCTTCGAGGAGAAACTCCGTGTCGCCCTGGGCCTATAGCTGGAGTCTTTGTTCAGGACAGGGGGCCTTCATTCAGTCGTTCGGACGAGTGTTGTGAAGACCCGCTCTGGTCGGGACTTCTGAGGCTGAATCGGAGAGGGAATTGCCGGCGTCAAGTGCTCGAATCGCCCCGTGCTAGGCTTTTCTCCGGATTCCTGGCCCGTAGGCTTGTCCCCGGTGCGACCGAGTTCCGGACCTCGACTCGAGCGGCAAATCACCAAGGGAGCAATCAATGTCGAGTAGTCCGTCCCTGCGCGACCAAGGCAGTCGATTGCACGAGCCCTTAGGCACTGCGGTCAGTCTGTTTCGGAGACATGCGCTGCTGGTGGCCATGGTTCTTCTGGGTCTCGGCGGCGCCTGCCAGCCCGTTACCGAGTCCGGGCCCGCGGGCGAGCCTGCCCGCCCGAACGTCATCGTCATCGTGGCCGACGATCTCGGTTACGGCGACATCGGGGCGAATGGCTCCGAGGTGATTGCGACCCCTCATATCGACAGCCTGGCGCAACAGGGCGTCCGCTTGACCGACGGCTACGTGTCCGCTGCCGTTTGCAGTCCAACCCGGGCTGGTCTCTTCACCGGGAGGTACCAAAGCAGGTTCGGGTACGAATACAACCCCACGACCAACTACGCCAGCGGACCCGATGCGGTCCTCGGACTGCCGGAAGACCAGGAGACCCTCGGCGATCTCATGCGGACGGCCGGCTATGCAACCGGACTGGTCGGCAAGTGGCATCTAGGGGCCCTCGAGCAATACCACCCGATGAACCGGGGTTTCGACGAATTCTACGGAATCCTTGGCGGAGGCACAAGCTATGTCGATTCCGAGCGGGAGGGAGTGCATTCCTGGCCCGGTGCAGTGTCGGGGAACCGGGGAAGCCCGCTCAATGCCAGGGAAATCTTGGACGGGTTCGAGGTCGTCAAGGTCGACGAGTACCTGACCGACGTGTTCGCGGAGCAAGCCGTAGACTTCATCGACCGTCACGCAGATCAGCCGTTTTTCCTGATGCTGACCCCGAATGCGCCGCACACGCCCATCCAGGCGACTGACCAGTACGTGCGGCGCAATCGCCACATCGAGAAGGAAGGGGCTCGGATCTTCGCGGCCATGGTCTCTGCCCTGGACGACATGGTCGGCGACGTCGTGGCTGTACTGCAGCGGCACGATCTCGAGCGGGACACGATGGTGGTGTTTATTTCGGACAACGGCTGCATCAACTACGCAGCCGACACGATCTGCACCAACTCTCCCCTGAGCGGTGCCAAGCGCTACCAGCTGGAAGGCGGGGTAAGGGTGCCGTTCATCGTCAAGTGGCCCGCTGGCCTGCCAACGGGGGCCGTGTACAGGCAACCTGCGATCTCGCTCGACCTCTACGCCACGTTCGGAGCCGTTGCCGGTGTTGACGTGAACACTCTCGACAGCCCGGACAGCGTCAATCTTCTTCCATTCTTGCGAGGCGAGATCGCAGAGCCGCCCCATGAGTTCCTCTTCTGGCGCTCCGCGCCCAATCTCGCGGTGCGGTGGGGGAAATGGAAGATGTGGAAGGTCGACAAGACGGACCTCAGCGAGGAGGACCTGGCCGGTGCCCGCTTGCTGCCCGTGGCGGACTATCCACCTGTCTCGGCTCACGGCCAACTGACGGTGCTCTATGACCTGTCGGTCGACGTTGGCGAGCGAATGAACGTGGCCGCGGAGCATCCGGACATCGTCGAACGGCTGGAGGCCGAGTTGGAAGCTTGGAACGCTGGTCTCACCGATCCTTTATGGATCAGCCGTCGCTCGTCGATCCACGAGCTGCACGGTCAAATGGTGCAGCTCTATTTCTGAGTCGAGCGTGTGGCCGGCAGGCAATCGCTCCAGACTGTGTCAAGAGTAAGAGGGCGAGCCCACGAGCGGCGGCTGTCCCGGGCAGACGTCACGGAGAGCTTGGCGGTGTTCCGTTGCGTAGACGTGGTCCGGGCGTTGGTGGAGCGCACAAGCGAGGCGGTTCCAGCCGGTTTCGGTTCTGGTCGGGCCGCATCGCGGGAGTCGACCGCAATCAATGCTCAGCTTCGACACCATTTTCTCGGCTGGCACTGAATCTAAAGGGTTTAGGTCCCAACGGGCCGGCCCGTGCGCCGGCCGCAGGACCACAGGAGCCAGCGAGGCAGGTGAATTGACGCATTCCTCGCCCTAATCGATGCACAACTCGGGCTGTGTAGTGCCACGCCCTCTTATTCTTGGAGCTAACTTGTTGAATCTAATAGATGACGAAAACTACACTGTCGAAGATGAGCCTGACTTGATCGCCGTTGGGCCGCGTTTCGTGCAGTCCCTAATCCGCGTGGAAAGGCTTGGCCGAGGCCGCCGGAGGCATCGGTTGGGACATGTTCGATAGTCCGTTAGATGGATTTCGTGCTTCGCAGCTGAAGGTCGGTCAGTTGAAACCTATTCGATGGGAAAGGATCCTATTTCCATCTTTACGGGCTCCTCGACGACTCCAGGTCTTGGAGCGATGTGCGGAAGACGATTGAGACAGGCGAGCGCTCCGGCAGGGAGGCCCTGTCGCCGCAAGCGTAGCCAGGCGGACCGGGCAGTGGGAACCGGAGGCCATCAGCTGCTTCGAGAACGCAGTACCACTCATGTGTAGGGTCGATGCCGAGGTGCTCTGCCGTGGCGGATCTTTGGGATTCTGCGGAGATTCTGGCGGCCCTGCAAGCAGGAAGGAGCGCCTGTCGGTGTGCGTCCACACTCGCTGACTCCCCGGGCACAGTAGCCGCCCATGAGTCTTCAAAGAGTCTGGCTCAGTCCCCTGGCGCGCTCTCGGCTGCCGGGGACGGAGCACTCGCGATCCAGGTCTTCCGGCACCAAAGCCCGAAATCGTCAATGATGACGTAATAGGTTGGAAGCACGACGAGCGTTAGCACCGTCGATGCAGCTAGGCCTCCCATGACAGTGCGGGCGAGGGGAAAGTAGCTGGCTCCGAAAAAGTCGGCGCTGCCCCAGGCTAGGGGGATCAGTCCGACGATGGTCGTTGACGCCGTCATGCAGATCGGCCGGAGGCGCTCCTCGCAGCCGCGCAGGATCGCCTTCCGTCTCGTCAGCCCCTCTCGGCGGAGGTTGTTGACGTGGTTGAGCAGTACGATCCCGTTGTTGACGACGATGCCGATCAGGATTATGAGGCCCACTTGGGCCATGACGTTGAACGGTGTGCCCGTAATCAGCAGGAACAGCACGATTCCGACCACGGAGAACGGCAGGGACAGCATGATGGCGAACGGGTGCAGGACGGATTCGAACAGTGCCGCCATCACGAAATAGACCATCACGAGGGCGAGCACCATGCTGAATACGAAGTCCTTCACGTCCTCGTCCTGCTGGTTCGTCCAGAATCCGTAGCTCCAGCCGTAGCCGGGAGGGAAGCTCAGGCCGTCAAGGACCGACTTGACAGCCTCCCGACCGTCCTCCATCCGCTCGCCCCGGTACAGGACGGCGACTTCGCTATAGATCCTCCGGTTCTCGCGCGTGATCCGTCCGGGTACCGTGCTGATCGCGATGTCGGCAACGTGGCCGAGCAGGACCTCCTCTCCTCCAGGACCCGCACCGACGACAACCGATTTCAGGTCTTCCACGCTTTGCAGGTCGTACGGATTGATTCCGACCCATAGCTCGACCTCTCCGTCGGCGGTCCTGTAGCTCCGCATCCGCTGCGAGCGGACCGTGATCCCGAGCACCTGCGAGACAGTTCGCGGAGACACGTTGTACTTTCGGGCCAGATCGCGCCTCAGCCGAACCTGCACCTCGTCGCCGGATCCCGACTGGTCCGAGAAGACCTCCGTGATGCCGTCCGTCTCCTTGAGGGCGTCCCGCGCCTGCCGCGTCAGGGAAGAAAGCACCGCAGGATCATCGCCATAGAGGTTCGCAGTGATCCAGTTACGGTCGCCACTCCCTTCCTGGCCTAGTTCGATGCGCGCCCCCGGAATGACGGGTAGTCGCTCGCTGATCCCTTCCCGGATGTCCGCGATCTCTGCGGTCCGGATATTGGAAACGTCCAGGTAGGCACGGGTCCATGCCCAGCCATTGCCGAACGCGCTGGATGTCGACTTGAGCTTGAACGCCTCCATGTTGTCGTGGAGGAACTGCTCGACCCGATTCACATAGTCGCCTTCGATCTTGGCGTAGTGGTAGTTCTCGGAGAACTCGTATGTGATTCGGATCGACGACACGGCGTCGGCATCCGGCGAGTTGTCCGGCACGACGTGCACGAGCGCCCAGGTCGCCGCGGCGAGAATCGCAGGGACCGCGACCAGCCCAACAGCGTAGTGTCGGTCCAGGTGCCAGCTCACTAGGTGAAGGTATCGGTGGATGAAGGTGTCGGCGCCCGGCGTTCTCCGGTTGCTCAGCCTTGCAAGAAGCGCTCGAAACGGAACGGACATCGCATGCCAGAACCTGCGGTCAAACCGCGAATGGCCGTGGGCGTCGTCCTTGAGCAACTTGGCGGCGACCAATGGAATCAGAGTTAGCGAGATGAATAGGGAGCACAGCAGGGCGAAGATGATGGCGATGCCGACGTGTCCCAGCATGATCGAGATCTGTGACTCCGAATCGAACAGCAACGGAACGAAAATGATCATCGTGGTCGAGGTCGCGGCAATGACGGCGATGGTGACCTCGCCAGCGCCGCGCCGCGCCGCGCTAGCCGGAGACGCTCCTCGCTCGAGCTGCTGGAAGATGGACTCCAGGACGACTACGGCGTTGTCGACGAGCATGCCGGCCGCGAGCATGAGGCCCATCATCGACAGCGTGTTGAGACTCCCTCCGCTGAAGTACACGAATCCCACCGCGGTCAGCACGGAAAAGGGAATTGCCAGGCCGACTGCCAAGCTGGCATCCAGCCTGCGCAGGAAGGCAAAAAGCACAATGACCGCGAGGATCGCGCCGATCGATCCGGCATTGAGCAATTCGCCCAGGCCACTTAGAATCTCCTCGCCCGAGTCGTGCCACCATCGCACCGTGAGTCCTTGCATCGACGGGTCGCTCTTCCACCCCTCGAAGGCTGCTTGTACCTGGTCGACCGTTTCCACTGTGTTCGCATCGGCCGCTTTCTGAATCACGATCCCCACGGCCTGCGTGCCGTTCTGGTGACGTCCCTGATTCCGAGGCCGCTGGTCCATGACGACGTCCGCGATGTCGCTCAGTACGAGACCGCGCTGGCCCACGGGATATTGGGCGATTTCGTCGACCGACTGAAGCGTGCCCTTGGCAATCGCCGAGTACCGGAAGCCGCCGTCGGAAACCCTTCCTAGCGAAAGATTGACGTTCGCCCCCTCGATGGACCGATAGAGCCTTCCGACATCGACACCGTGGCGCTTGATGTCGTCAAGCCGCAGGTAGATGTCAATCTGCTTTCGGTCGGCCCCCCAGATTTCCACGTTCCCCACGCCGGGAATCCGTTCGAGCGGTTTCTTGACCCGGGCATCCAGGAAATCGAAGTTGGTCCGGAGATTCCGATCCGCCGTCAGGGTTCCCTCGAGAATCGGAATGTCGTCCGTCGAAAAGTTGCGGATCTCGACCTGCCGCAGGTCTTCGGGGAGGTCGTCGCGGATCTGCTCGATCTTCTCGCGGATGTCCGCGCGGATCATCGAGGTGTCGGCCCCCATCCCGCACCAGATCTGGATGGACACTCCGTCTGGCGAGGACCGAGAACTCATCCGTTGCACGCCCGGCACCGTGGCCAGTGCCTCCTCTATAGGCTTGGTTATCGCCTCGAGGATCTGGCTCGGCGTTGCGTTGTAGTACTGCGCACCGACGAACATCACCGGAGCTTCAAGCTGCGGCACGAGCATTAGCGGGATTCGCGTGACGGCGATCACCCCCATCACCACGATGCACACGAAGACCATGCAGACCGTCACCGGGTTTCGGACCGCGAACGCTGCGATCCTCTGGCCGGATTCGCCCAAGTCCCTCCCCGTGCTCTTCGTGTGCTTTTCCATTTCAGTGCTGCGCGAGCGGATTCAATCCCTCGTCGAAGGCGTCCTCCGGGTCACCGGCCGGTACCCGCCGCGCCGTCTCGGGCGATTCCTTGCGATCGAGGAACTCGTAGAAGGCGGGGATGACGATGAGTGTAAGCGGCGTCGAAGCGAGCAGGCCGCCAATCACGGCGATTGCCATCGGAGCGCGCACTTCGTCGCCCTCACCCCATCCGAACGCCATGGGAAGCAGACCGAGCAGCGTTGTCAGAGATGTCATCAGGATCGGCCGCAGGCGGATCTGACCGGCTCGGACCAGGGCAGCCCTCTTCGACAGTCCCTCGGCCCTCAGTCGGTTGGTGTAATCCACGAGCACGATCGCGTTGTTGACAGAGATGCCGGCGAGCACGATCGCTCCAAGGAGCACTACGACGCTGAGACTGGTGCCTGTCGCGGCAAGAGCGAAGACGACGCCGACCAGGCCCAGCGGCACGGTCAGCAGGATGACGAAGGGGTGGAGCAGGGACTCGAACTGCGAGGCCATCACAAGGTAGACGAGGAAAATCGCCAGGCAGAGGGCGAACCCCAAGCTCCGGTACGAGACCTCGAGTTCCTGGTTCTGACCGCCGATCGCAGCGGTTGCCGAGATCGGTAGACCAGATCGTATCTCGCGCAGCGCGGAGCGTATTTCCGAAGAGGCGCTCCGCAGATCGCGGCCGCTCAGGTTCGCGCGCACGATAGCGGCGCGCTGCGACCGGATCCGGCGGACTTCTGCCGGCCCCATGCTGACCTCGACGCTAGCCACCTGGCCCAGCCGGATCGGCACGAACGCGCGCTGGGGGCGAGGCTCGGTGCTCTCGTCGTCAGCATCTCGCTGGTCGGTCTGGCCACGTCTTCCCGCATCGCTCGATTCTTGGCTCCGGTTGTTCGCATCTTGCGGGTCAACCATACCCCGGCGTCTGGGGGCGCTATTGATCACCATGTTGGCGATGTCCGCGACAGCGTTTCGGTCAGGCTCGTCCACGCGCACCAGGATGTCGATCTGGCGGTCACCCTCGCGGTATCTGGACGCCACGTCGCCCCGGATCTTGTTGCGAAGTACCCTTGCAACTTGTTCTTCCTCGAGTCCGAGCCGGTTAAGACTGCGTCGGTCGAACCGGACCTGGATTTCGGGATTGCCCGTTCGAGTCGTCGTCTCGATATCGTGCAGCCCTTCGATTTGCTCCATTCGCGCCGCGATGAGATCTGCGGCCTTGCGCTGGTCCTCGAGTTCATATGCGAAGATCTCTACCTCCACGGGCGTCTTGAAGCTGAACAGCGTAGGCCGCTCGAACTGTTGCTCCGCCTCGGGCACTACGGCGATCGCTTCCCGAATCTGTCGGATTGCGCTCTGCTCAGCCCGCACATCGTCGGCGTCTTGCATGACGACATGAAGCCTCGCCAGATTCTCCTCCAGGTCTCCGCTCGCGAACTGGTTCTCCTGGCTGCCGCCGATACTTGCGAAGACCGTCGCCACCCCTGGGACTGACTGGGCGTCGGCTTCGATCTGCCGCAAGACCCTGTCGGTCGCTTCGATGGGACGACCCTCCGGCAGAGTGATCTTGAAGGAGAACTCCCCTTGGGTGAGGGGAGGGATAAGTTCGGCACCGAGGAACTGGGACAGCATGACCGCCAGCAAGACGGTTCCGCATATGGCCACGAAGAGCAGCCTCTTGTTGTCTAGCGCTGCCTCGAGCACGGTTGAGTATCGTGCCGCGAGGCGGTCGAAGGCCGAGTCGAATCGTCCAAGCAACGGCTCTGTCGCCCGCATGATCGACGCTCCGATGAATTGCAGCAGCCTGCGGAGGTCCGAGACCAGGATCCGGGGAGCCTCCTCGGTTGCGAACCGAAGCGCGCTGACGGCTCTTTGTCCCAAGGGCTGCCATTGTTGCTTGGAGGGCTCGTCGGCCGTGTCCTCGGCCAATTCCTCCTTGGTCCGGAGTCGGATGGACAGCAACATGGGAATGACCGTTAGCGCCACGGCCAGGGACGCGAGGAGCGAGAACGTGATCGTCAGGGCCTGGTCTCGGAACAGCTGCCCCGCGATGCCCTCGACGAAAACGAGCGGGAGGAACACAGCGACCGTCGTGAGTGTCGACGCAGTGACCGGCATCGCCACTTCTGAAGCGCCTGCGTAGACTGCGTCCGCGATTCGGGTTCCGGGCTGCCGGTGGCGGTGCACCGCCTCCAGGACCACAATCGAGTTGTCGACCAGCATGCCCACGCCCAGGGCGACTCCACCCAGCGACATGATGTTCAGCGTGATGCCGGCTTGGTACATCGCCGCGAACGTCGCCATCACGGAAATCGGGATCGACGCCGCGATAATCGCTGTGCTGCGACCTTCGCGCAGGAACACAAACAGCACCAGCGTCGCGAGCACTCCGCCCGCTATTGCGGCCGCAAGCACGTTGTTGACGCTGCTGGTGATGAACTTCGCCTGATCGAAAACGACGGAGGTCTCTACGCCCAACGGGAAGGTCGGTTCGTCCCGCATGGTCTCCAGCCGCTCAAGGACCGAACGCGATACGGTCACCGTATTCGCGTCTCCCTCCTTGTAGACCGCCATCTCCACGCTTTCGCGGCCGTTGTAACGGGCGATAATGTCCCGCTCTTTGGAACCTCGCCAAATCCGAGCGATGTCCCGCAACATGGTCTTACGGCCCTGCTGGTCGGCAATGACGATGCTGCGAACCTCCTCGACCGAGCGAAACTCGTTGACCATCCGAACCATGTAGTTCATGTCGAGGTCGTAGAGACTCCCGCTGGCCTGGTTGAGGTTTTCCTGTCGCAGCGTTTCGGTAACTTGAGTGATCGGAATCCCGAGCTCCGCGAGTCGCCGCTCGTCGAGCTCGATGCGAATCTGCTCCTCCCGTCCCCCGACAACCTTGACCGCGGCGACCCCTTGCAGCGACTCGAGGCGCTTCTTGAAGTCCCGCTCTGAGAGGTCCCGAAGCTTCGCGAGCGTCAGGTCGCCGTGAACCTGGATGCGCAGTATTGGGTCGTTCGCAGGGTCGAATCGCAGGATCACGGGCCGGTCGGCGTCTTGCGGGAATTCGATCAGGTCGAGCTTCTCCCGGACGTCGATGCCCGCGATGTCCATTTCTGTCGCCCAGTTGAACTCGAGCACCACCTCAGACTGGCCCGGGCGCGAGACCGAGCTGATCCGGTTCAGGCCGGGGACCACGCCGACGGCTTCCTCGACCGGCCGCGTTATGAGGGACTCGATTTCCTCCGGAGCTGCGTCTTCGTAGTCAGTCTGCACCGTCAGCGACGGGTACGAAATCTCTGGCAGCAAGTTGAGCGCCAGACGGTCGAGCGAAACGGAGCCAAAGAGGACTACCGCTGTGACCGCCATAAAGACGGTGACCGGTCTTCGAATCGCAGTGCGCGTGATCTGCATGGCCTGAAGCTTGTCGGATCTAGCGCTTGGCCCGGCAGGACCTCCGATATCTAGTTGGCGACCACGCGGGTCCTGTCGCCGTCCTTGAGCTTGCCCTGGCCGGCGATAACGATCGCGTCACCCTCGACGACCCCGGAAATGACCTCGAGCTTGGCCTCGTCCTGGTAGCCCAGTTCGATCCTTGCTCTGCGGGCAATGCCGCCCTCTCCGACTACGGCAACGTACAGCAGGCCGTCCTCTTCCATGACGGCTTGCTTGGGAATCAAGACGGCGTCATGGTGGATATCCGTATCGATTTCCACTCGCACGAAAGCGCCCGGCCGGAACGCGGTGCTCGGCGGGTCGAAGCGAGCTGTGACCTTGACAGTCCCAGTCTCCTCGTCGACAACCGGGCTGACGCGCTCGACTGCGCCCTCCGCCGTCTCCTCCTCGCCCATTCCAAGCCTCACCCTGACGCGCTGGCCCGGGCTTGCCTGGCGGGAATCCTGTTCGGGCAGAAAGACATCGGCGTAGAGCGGCCGAAACGCGCCGAGCTTGTACAGCTTTTCACCGACACGAACCGACTGGCCAAGTTCCACGGTGCGCTCCGTGATCCGCCCGGCGAACGGAGCTGTGACAGAGGTCTGGGATATCTGGAGCTTGACCTTCTCGATCTCGGATCCAAGCTCCTCAATCCGGTGGAGACTCTCGCGAACCGTCGATTCGACTGCGCGCACTTCGTGCTCGAGATCCTGGATGTCGTGGCGCTGCACGGCGACCTCCGACTCCGCTAAGAGGCCCTGAGCCAAGGCCTCCTCGTTCCTCTCGAGTTCGGCACGCTTGTTGGCGAGCCTTGTCGTTGTCTGATCGCTGCGAATGCCGGCCGCCTCGAGCTGGATCCTGGTTTGGGCGAGACGCTGCTGGGCAAGCTCCAGGTCAATGCGCAGGTCGCGGTCGTCCAGGGAGCACAGCAGCTGTCCAGACTGGACAAAGTCGCCTTCCTCCACTCTCACGGCGGTGACGATCCCAGCGGCTTGGGTCGCCACCTCGACTTCCCGGCGGGCGCGGAGATTGGCAGTCGACATGAGGGAATGCACGATCGAACCGCGCACCGCGACTTCAATTGCGACAGGAATCGCATTGTCCGATCTCGCCGAGAGATTCCCGTCAGCTGCATCCTGCTCGGCCCCGTTCGAGGCCAGGCGACCGTGGGCGAAATAGCCTCCCCCACCCAGCAGAACCACGGCCACCAGGAACAGGTACGCCTTGCTTCGCGTGCTCATCAAGCGGGTTCCTGGTCTCCGCCGAATCGCAAAGATCCAGCTATTGGTTCGACGCGCTGGCCGGCAAAACCGTTAACTAGGCCCGGGACCGGGGGTGCTCTTTAGTATTTCACACGGATCGTCGAGCCTAGTGGTTTGCCTCGCCCAAGAATCCGTGCCCGGACGGAACTCTTGTCCTGAGAATGGTTTCCGCTGGTGAGGGCAACCGAGGCGAGGTGGCTGCGCCATCGAAACGGCCCTCAAGGCCTCGAATACACAACGAACCATTTTCCGCCGTCGTACAAATAGTGTTCCTCTGAGGGTGTGAAGCCTTCATCGGCCATCCACTCGGTCACCTGCTCCTGAGTCATGTGCATCTCGTGTTCGTCCGGTCGTCTGTGTCCGCGCTCTATGATCGCGATTCGGCCTCCCGGTTTGATGTATCGCGAGAGGTTCTTTAGGTACCCTACGCGGTCCTTGACATGGTGCAAGACGTCGTGAAAGAACGCCAAGTCGATGTCCTGCGTCGGGAGCTTGGGGTCCGAAAACTCGCCGAGCACGGTTTCAATGTTGGCAATGTCCTCCGCCCGGGCCTTCTCCCCGATGTGGTTGACGAGGTCCTGATCGACCTCTACGGCATAGACCTTGCCGGAGGGAGCGACGGCACGTGCGAACGGCAGACTGAACACCCCTGAGCCGGCCCCGATATCTGCCAGGACGTCTCCGGACTTCAGCCGGAGCCTGGCGATAACTTCTTCGATTTGGAGCCGCTTGACCCGTTCCGGCCGACTGAGGATCTCGATCCACTGCTCGGCAGGGCGGGACCCCAGTTGCCAAGCGGCGGCCCCGGACGCGCCGATAGTGCCGACAACCGTTACAATCGCTGCCACACGTGGCCACGAACGTCGCATACCAGTCCTCACTCCTGATTCCGCTTGTCCGGCCTGCGGGAAGGATGCCCTTTCCGCAAGAGCTTGTCTCCTCGAATGGGCTCCGACGCGAGCCCTAGTATGCCACGTGCCTCGAGCAGAGCGTTCCCGTACAAGCGTCACTGAGCGAGCCGTTGCCGCGGCACCGAGTCTTGATCGCAAGCTGGGTGCTCTCGACGGCGCCGCGATCGTGGTATCGAACGTGATCGGTGGCGGGATATTCATCGTGCCAGCTGTCGTAGCCCAGCTGGCACCCAGCCCATTCGCCATGCTCGGCGTTTGGCTGCTCGGCGGTGCCTTGGCCTTTTCCGGGGCGCTGGCGTATGCGGAACTGGCCACGTTGCGCCCGCAGGCAGGGGGCGAGTACGTCTACCTGAAGGAGGCTTATGGGCCATTGCTTGGGTTCCTGACTGGCTGGACGTCATTTGTTGCCGGCTTTTCCGGTGCGATTGCGGCCAGTGCGGTTGGCATGGCAGGCATTCTGGGCCGCTTCATCCCCGCAGCAGCGGACACAACCCCGATTTTCTCCGTGTCCCTGCCATTTGTCTCCCTGACGCTGTCGCCCCAGGCCGCGGTCGCGTTAGCCGCAATCGCGGGACTGTCGGCTATTCACAGTGCGGGCCTTGGTCCTGGCCGATTCGTCCATAACCTGCTGGCCGGCTTGAAAGTTGCCGCCTTGGTTGCCGTCGTCGCGCTCGGGTACTCGATTGGGCGAGGAAGCATAGCGAACTATTCGGTGGGGAGTTCGACAACGGTCGCGAACTGGATGTTCGCGCTGATCCCGGTGATGTTCAGTTACTCCGGATGGAATGCCGCGGCGTACGTGACCGAAGAGATCCGGAGCCCGGAGCGAAACGTTCCGAGAGCTCTCTTGCTGGGAACGGTAGCCGTCATTCTCATCTACCTGTCCCTGAACTTGGTGTACCTGTATGCCATGCCAGTCCTTGAGTTTCCCAGCCAAGCGATCCGTGTTGGCGACGCTGCGGTAGAACGTCTGTTCGGGTCCGGCGCTGGCGGAGTCTGGGCCGCAGCGTCGATCGTCATGATCGCGGCCAGCATTAGCGCGATGGTCCTGGCCGGGCCGCGAGTCTACTACGCGATGGCTCGCGACGGGCTGTTCTTTCGCGCCGCTGCGCGAATCCACCCGAGGTTTCGCACGCCTATCGTGGCCATCGTCGCGCAGGCGGTTTGGAGCGGAATCCTTGTGCTGACGGGCACGTTCGGCCAGCTTGTGGAGTACACGGGATTTGCGGTCGTCCTGTTTGCGGGCATCGCCGTGTTCGCGCTGTTCGTGCTGCGGAGGAAGCATCCATCGGAGCTCCGGCCCTTCCGTGCCTGGGGGTACCCGCTTGCGCCGCTCTTCTTCGCAGTCACGAGCGTATTGATCGTTGCCAATGCGCTCCGGGAGAATCCCGCCACTTCGGGCGCCGGCCTCCTCGTTATCGGGCTGGGAGTTCCGCTCTATTCATGGATGCGCGCCAGGCACCGCGCCCGCTAGGACTGGTCTGGCTGTCCCTCCTGCAAGACTCGGTCGGTGCGACGGCCCTCTTCTCATCTGCGGGCCTGAGCAAGGCCATTTGGCGACGCAGGAAGAGGATTTCTGTTGACGATGGGACTAGGCACCCTCTTGCCATAAACAGCGCAAGCGGTCATTCTCCGGAAGTGGTGCAAGAGGGCGCTCCGTTTCGCGCTCTCCCGGGGTTGGGCTGTGTTGTTCAGGTTGCCGCTGACGGCAACCTGAAGATCTCACTGTGGCCGCTGGCCGGCGGCCTGTCCAGCGTGAAGTGCTCGGCCCGCTGCACGGCTAACTCGTCGTTCCGCTCGGCCATGGTCGCGCTCATCAGCTGCGTGATGGCCGCTTTGTTAGGGAGGATCCCCACCGTGCGCCAGTGGCGCTTGATCTCCCCGTGCAACTGCTCTGGTGGATTGGTCGGGCGCAGCCGCTTGCAGTGCTCCCGCGGGAAGCTCACGTAAGCCAGCGGGTCCCGTTCGGTCTCGACGACGGGGCGGAGCACGCCGGCGTTCTGGGCGGTTTCGCCAGTCCGGCGCGCTTCAGGCTCTGGCTGACGGCGGGCGTGCCGTTCGCCGTGCTGCTGCGCGTGGGTCGCTACGCGCGCAGCGCGCGGTGGATCCCGAAGCCGATGATCGTACGGGTGGATTCGGTCCCCGCGCGGAGGTAACCGAGCCGAAGGACCTGTACTCGGACCAGAAGTTGACGACCCCCTTGTTGTCAAGGTCAACGGTCGCCGATCCGGATGAGCGCACCAGTCAGCCATCCCTGGGTCGGCCCCTTCCGAGAGCGGGTGAGGGACTCTGTTGGGACGCTTCCCATTCAACGGTTTGGATTAGGCGAATGTCCCACTGATTCCAGCGCCGTCCACGCTTGTGCCTGGATGGTCGTTCGCGGCTAGGAATTGCGGCCTACCGTCAGGATCGAAATCAAGGGATTTGCAGGCCCATCCGACAGAACGCGCAACAACAGCCAATCCGGACGGCACCATCCGGTCTTGGAAAGCACCGGTTCCCCGGATGGAGTGGACCGCGTTGACGCCTGTGTTCGCTGCTCGGGTTCCAAGGCTAGGCGTGTAATTCTTTTGTAACAGTCACGCTCGACGGACCTAATTACTTGCAACTGGATTGCAACTGACATAAGATTGGTTTTCCGGGTGCCGAAGGGCTTGGAGGAAAGGCGTAACGATCCAATGAACAGCAAAGGAAGAAGCACAGCGCGAGACCTGCGGCGGCAGTGGCTCCGGGCAAACGGTGCGCTTGCAACCGGTGTTTTTCTCGCATGCGCTCCGCTCGGGTTCCGGTGGGCCGTCCCAGCGAACGCCCAGGAGCCCCCGCCGCCGGACCCGCACCGATCCTCGGAAGGGGCGCTAGGTATGGAATCCCACAGCTTCGATATCGCTCCAGGGCCGCTCGCCGATGTGGCCAAAGACGTTGAAGACACAACCAAATACGAAATCAGCGTCGCTTCGAGAGAGCTAGGGGAGGTTCACTCGCCCGGAGTTCGAGGAGTCCACCGCTTGCGGTCGGCTCTCGACATGATGCTTCGAGGAACCGCAGCGCGGTACGTGTTCGTGTCGGACACCGAGATTCGTCTCGAACTGGACCCGATCACGGAGCTGATCGACGTGGTGGCAGACCCCGTCCTGTCCGCGCCGATTTACACGGAGCCGATTCGCGAGACACCTCAGACGCTCACGGTGATTGACCGTGGCACGATCGAGAGCCAAGGAGCAACAAGCTTGCGAGATGTCTTGCGGAACGTGACGGGCCTGACAGTGAACGCGGGCGAGGGAGGCGTTCCGGCCGGAGACAACCTCACGCTACGGGGATTCAGCGCCAGGAACGACATCTTTATCGACGGCACTCGCGACTTGGGACCGCAGTCCCGCGACCCGTTCAACGTGGAGCAAGTTGAAGTGGTCAAGGGTCCGCAATCCGCCTTCACCGGTAGAGGCTCGTCGGGCGGGTCCATCAACATGTTCAGCAAGACGGCGCGCCTGGGTCCGTTCGCGAATTTCGGGCTGATCGCGGGAACCGATCCGATCAAGAGGGGGACCGCCGACTTGAACGCTCCGATCGGGTTCCTGGGCAGCCGGACTGCGTTCCGTCTCAATCTGATGGGGCATGACTCCGGGATGGCCGGTCGGGACGTGGTGAATTTCAAGCGCTGGGGCGCGGCTCCGACGCTGACGTTCGGCCTGGGATCTCCGACCCGCTTGGTGGCAGGCTATTCGATGCTCTCCCAAGACAACATCTCCGACTACGGCATCCCGTGGGTTCCGGGGAACAACAACGCTCTTGCCGAGTACCGCAACCGTCCGGCTCCCGTACCGCGGAACACGTTCTACGGATTTCGAGACCGGGACCACGAGGACATGGAATCCGATTCACTTACGCTGCGCTTCGAGCATGAATTCGGCGATAGCCTCATGCTTCGCAACCAGTTCCGCTACGGACGGTCCACGCGGGATTCCATCGCGACGCCACCGCGTTTCAATAGCCCGGATTCGACCGACATCAAGCGGGAGATGCGGTCATGGATCACCGAGGACGACATCTACGACAACCGGGCTGACCTCGTAGCGAACTTCGGCACGGGAGGCGCAGAACATTCCCTGGTGACGGGATTCAACCTGACTCGTGAAGGCAACATACGGCGGTATCGGTCCGCTCCGAACCAGATCGGTCCACTGCTGAATCCCGATCCAGACGAGCCTTACCTCGGGGAATTCACGCTTGGCGAAGACATCTCGGACGCGCAGGGCGATTCGCAGTCGCTCTACATGTTCGACACGGTCCGCCTCGGCAAACGACTTCAGGCGAACGGCGGGCTGAGGCTGGACCGGTTCCAGGCCGGAGGATCGGCCGTGGGATGGTTCCGTGGTCCAGATGGGTGGGAGCGTCGCAACGTCGCTCTCGACCAGACCGAATCCATGCTCAGCTTGCGGGGAGGGCTGGTGTTCAATCCGACTGCGGGAGGCTCGATGTACGTTTCCTACGGTTCGTCCCTGAATCCCTCCCTGGAGGGGCTGACGTACGGGTTCCGCATCAACAACCTCGGCCTCGATCCCGAAAAGACGTACACGGTTGAGGGGGGCTCGAAGTGGGACCTGTTCAATGACCGCCTCCTGGTCAGCGGAGCCCTCTTCCAGGTGAACAAGACGAATGCGCGGACTCCGGGAATCCTGCCGGACGATCCTCCAACCGTACTTGAGGGCTCCCAGCGGGTCCGCGGCGCCGAGGTATCCGCAACAGGGCACGTCACTCCGGCGTGGATGGTGTTCGCGGGCTACACGTTCATGGACAGCGAAATCGTCGAGTCCAACAGCGAGACCCAGATCGGGAACCGCTTTCCCCAGACTCCGGCGAACTCGCTGAACGTCTGGACCACCTACCAGTTCCCGAAGTTCGTCACGCTCGGGGGAGGGCTGCGCCACATCGGGGAGAGGTTCAGCAACACGTCGAACACGCGCCGGGTCGACCCCTACTGGACCCTCGACCTGATGGCCGAAATCCGCGTGCACCGATCTGTCAGCCTGAGGCTCAACGCCTTCAACCTGACGGACGCGTATTACTTCGACCGGATCGGCGGCGGTCACGTAGTACCCGGACCGGCGCGGTCGATGATGGCAGGGCTGAACCTGCGCTTCTGAGGCGACTATGCTCATCCACGTTCCCGAGGTTTTTACGAAGGAAGAAACCGCGTCGTGGAAGGCAAGGCTTGATTCAGCGGACTGGGTGGACGGCAAGGTGACGGCCGGCCTCCAATCCGCCCAGGTCAAGCAGAACGACCAGCTTGCCGAAGGATCCGAACTGGCCCGGGAACTCGGCGGGAGGATCATCGAGGCATTGCAGCAGAACGCCCTGTTCGTTTCGGCTGCCCTGCCTCTGCATGTATTCCCGCCCCTGTTCAACCGCTACCGGGCCGGAGACGGGTTCGGCAACCACGTCGATAACTCCATCCGCCAGATCACAGGTACGGCGCATCGAATCCGGACTGACCTCTCCGCGACTCTCTACTTTTCCGCGCCGGAGGACTACGAAGGCGGGGAGCTCGTCATCGAGGACACCTACGGCGTCCATCAGGTGAAGCTACCTGCAGGTGACATGGTCCTTTATCCATCGACCAGTCTCCACCGCGTCCTGCCAATTACGAATGGAGCACGCGTGTCATCGTTCTTCTGGGTTCAAAGCATGGTGCGAGACGATAGCTGCCGCGGCTTGCTGTTCGACCTCGACACGGCGGTCCAGAGACTGAACCGCGACGTTCCCGGTCATCCCGCGCCGGTCCAGCTAACGGGCGTCTACCACAATCTCATCCGTCGCTGGGCGGAACTCTGAGGTGGGGACATGCGGTCATTCCGCAAGGTCATCTTCTGGCTCCACCTTACGTGCGGGATTGCGACGGGGATTGTCGTTCTCGTCATGTCAGTGACCGGAATCGCACTGGCATATGAAAAGCAGGTTCTCGAATGGGCTGATGGATTCGTCTCGGATGACTCCGGAGGCGGACCGCCGCTGGGTCTGGCGGCACTGCTCAGCCGTACGCAGCTGGAAAGGGGCGACCGGCCCACGAGCATCCGGATCGTGTCTGATTCGAGCAAACCGGTTCGCGTGTATTTCGGTCGCGAATCCGTGCCGGTCGATCCATATACCGGCAAGGCCTTCGGGGCAGGCGCGACGGATCTAAGAGCGTTTTTCAGGACGATGATCATCTGGCACCGCTGGTTGGGACAGGAAGGTGAGGGTCGCGATCTGGGCAAGGCGATTACGGGAGCGTCGAACTTGGGGTTCCTGTTCATGGTCGTGTCAGGGCTCTACCTTTGGTGGCCGCGCACGTGGACGTGGAAGCGGTTCCTTCTCATCGCCACGTTCCGCCGCGGTCTTCCGCCGAAGCTTCGCGATTTCAACTGGCACAACGTCTTCGGCCTTTGGTGTGCGGTGCCGCTCGCCGTCATCATCGCGACAGCGACGTTCTTCTCGTACTCGTGGACGAGCGACCTCCTGTATGCCCTGACGGGAGAGGAACGGCCCGCCCTCAGATCGTCCGGACAGAGGCCGGAGGGTAAGGCCGAACCGGCCGACTTCAGCCATATCGACTTGGTGTTTGCCAAGGCAAAGGAAGAAGAGCCGGAATGGAAGATCGCGACGCTGCGGCTTCCCGCGAAGGGTGGCGATCCCATCGTTTGCTCCCTTCACTCGGGGAACGGGTTTCGGCCCGACATGCAAACCACCTTGACTATCCACCATGAGACAGGCGAAGTACTGAAGCGCGAAACCTACGACGACATGGGCAGGGCGCAGAGCACGCGGTTCTGGATTCGGTTCCTGCACACTGGCGAGGTGTTCGGATGGATCGGCCAGACCATCGCGTGCATCTCTTCTGTCGCCGCGTGCTTTCTGGTCTACACCGGATGGGCGCTCAGCTGGCGGCGGTTTCTCGCTTGGCGTCGAAGGCGCTAGGTTGCCTGAGAACGTCCACGGGATAAGGCAGGTCGGGGTTGCGATCCCGGACGTTTGCTCGGAATGGTGTACGAGCCGTGTCCCTGCCCATGTTCTGGCTAACCCTGACACACCTTGGTAGGCGAGAGGATCGCCTTGCTAGACATGGCCGTGGCCACTGCCCAGCGGCGCCACAACGCAAGTGCGGAATCCGGCGAAAGCGAATGCTCAATCCGAAGGACCGTGAACGGCCCGAAAGGACATGGCCACGTCGGAGCGAATCGACGGTTGCGCCTTCTGGATGACCTACCGTTAGCGCAACCGTTGCAGTTTCCGTAAGCGCCTATCGGCCTCCTGCATCGGTCTGAAAATGGTTACGGGCACCAGTGCCGGCGCTCCCTTACCGGAACCTTGGCCCGAACGCCGTCAACCAACGAGGCGTTGTGAAGTTCCCTCCAGTAGGCGTACCAGGGACTGGGCTGCACGCATCCAGGTTGTTGAACCGCATTGCGGACCCGATTTAGCGGAACTGGTTGATACGATGGGCGCTGCCGATGAGGGGGCGAATCCTTTCCGGATGCTGTGCGGTCGTGCTGATCGCTCTCGCGGTCTTGCCCGGTCCCGCCCAGTCGCAGCGTGAGGAATGGGACAGCAGGCGCGTACGCATGGTTCGCCAGCAGATCGAGGCCCGGGGAGTTCGGAATCACCAGGTCTTGCAGGCCATGCGCACGGTCCGTCGAGAGCAGTTCGTACCACTCGGGATTCGTCCCTATGCGACTTCCGATTCACCGTTGCCGATCGGCCACGCCCAAACCATCTCGCAGCCGTATATCGTGGCCTACATGACGGAGCTCCTGGAACTTGAGCGCGAACACCGAGTCCTGGAAATCGGAACGGGATCCGGCTATCAGACTGCCGTTCTCGCGACCCTGAGTGACCACGTCTACAGCATTGAGATCGTTCCCGAACTCGCCGAGCGTGCGAAGGAGACTCTTCGGGATCTGCGCTACGGCAATGTCAGCCTTCTTACGGGGGACGGCTACCTTGGCTGGCCCGAGCATGCTCCTTACGACCGAATCATCGTCACGGCCGCCCCGCCGGAGCTCCCCCAGGCCTTGCTTGACCAGCTTGCCGCCAACGGTCGGCTTGTGGCGCCGGTAGGCCGCAGTCCCAACGCCCAGAGGATCGTCCTTGTCACGAAGGATTCCAGAGGGAATGTTCAGCGGCAAGACCAGCTGCCGGTTCGGTTTGTGCCCATGGTCCGGGAAGTTGGTGGCCGATAGGGGCGGGTCTCGAGACGGGCTGTTTGCATCGAAGTCCCCCGCTCACCGGCGCGATGGGCAGGTAGACCAGCACGGATACGGGTCCACCCGTCTGGGCAACCAGTTGCAGGCAAGGGCCCTCCTATTCCAGCTAGGAGAAGGACTCACTGCACATCCCGGCCGACGGGCCGCAAACTGCACGGGCTCCAAAGTCCCACGTTCCAGCTTACGAGCCCTTCGGTAACTCAGATAGCATGGAGCCAGTGTCAGGCTAGCGGCTAGCCGGCTCTTGAAGATGTGCGGACGATTCACCCAGGACATTGACGATGACGACTTGGAAGACCTGTACGAGCTGAATCCCCGTCCGGAACAGACCGAGGTTACGGCTCGCTGGAATGGTGCCCCGACGCAGCCCTTCGTTCTGTGTCGAATTGATTCGGGCGGCCGGCGCGAGCTCGCCGTCCATCGCTGGGGGTTGATTCCTTCATGGGCACGCGATCAGAAGATCGGAGCCCGTCTCATCAATGCCCGATCGGAGTCGGTCAACTCTAAACCCTCGTTTCGGGACGCATTCCGTCGCCGCCGGTGTCTGGTGCCGGCGAACGGGTGGTTCGAATGGCAACGGGTCGGCGGCGTGAAGCAGCCCTGGTGGATATCACTCGGCGGGGAGCCGTTCTCCTTCGCCGGCTTGTGGGAAATCTGGAATAGGGGCGCCGAGCCGGTTTGGTCATTCACGATCCTTACCTGCCCTGCGACGGACGCACTAAGGGAGATCCACGACCGGCAGCCGTCGATCGTCCCGAGGGAGAGATACGACGATTGGCTTCGACCCGGTCCCCCGGGCCCCGGAGTGCTTGACCTGGTGCGGACACCGCGAGCGGGACCGTTCGACTGCAGGCGAGTTGGCACATTGGTTAACAACCCGCTGAACAACCATCCAGACATACTCCAGCCGGTGTGAAAATCCCGGCCTGAGGGGCGCCCATCGGCCTATGCATGCTGCGAGGCTCGGTCGCCGGACACCGGTATGCCGGCCAGCCTCATCAGTTCAACCGCGTTTCCTCGGGTGGCGGGACCGTTCCGCAGCTTGTAGTCGAACGTCATGTTCCCGTCATCGAGGACGTCTTCGAAATGCGCGTTCGAGATTCGCCCGGAACTGTCCTCGACCCAGCGCGTGACATTTCGGTCATGCGTGGATAGAACGGCCAGCGCGGAATCGAAGCCCAGCAGGTACTCCGCGAGAGCAACTGCGCCTGCGAAGCGGTCATAAGAATTCGTGCCACCAAACAGCTCGTCGATAAGGACCAGTGTCGACGTGCCCGCCCGAATGCTCTCGAGCATGGTGCGGATCCTCTTCAGCTCCGCCCAAAATCTCGACTCGCCACGCTGCAGCGAGTCTGTGACGCGAATTGATGCGATAAGCGTGGGGCTCGACGTTGTCATTGAGGTTGCCCGGACCGGCGCGCCAGCGTACGCAAGGCAGAGATTGATGCCAATGGTCCGCAGGAACGTGCTCTTGCCCGCCATGTTTGCTCCGCTCACGACCATGACCGGGTGGTCGGGGTCAAGGTCGACATCGTTCGGCACGGCCTTCTCGTCCAGCAAGGGGTGAGCGAGGTTCGTCGCTCGCAGCACGGGGCCCTCCTCCACGGGGTCTGGGAACGGGAATTCCGGATGTTCGAACGAGAACGTTGCGAGTGACGAATACGTTTCGAAGCTTGCGACAGCTCCGATCCAGTCGGGTAGTCTCGAGCCGTGCCGAACGCGCCAGCTCTCGACCATGAGTGCGAGCTGCGTTTCGTACAGGACAAGCGGCCCGAACAGCCCGACGAACTGATTCCGTCGAGCCTCGTAGAGCGCAATGATGCGGCTGAAATCCCGGAGAGCCTGGCTCGCGCTCGAGTCTCCACCGCGAACCGCAAGGCTGATCTCTCTCAGCTGCGGCGACTCGAACTCTTGGCCTTCCAGGATCACAAGGAGCCGGCGAAGTTCGGAAAAATCCAAGTGGAACCTCTCCGCCTCTAGGGACGGGACCTTGATTCGGTTTCTGGTGCCTTGCCAGACTGCCATTTCGCATAGCAGTGAAGCTCCCAGAAAGGCGTACGTTGCGGGCGACGGGTTCAGGGCCAGCGCCACGACGCCGCAGACCACCAAGCCGCTAAGCGCCGCCAGACAGGGACGAATCCAGCGTGGCGGCGACGGGGCGTGCTGCGACGTCCATCGGAGCATCTCGTCGGTTCGGATAAATGGAACCCTCCTGGCGCCCTCGACGAAGAACCTTTCTCGCAGGTCGAGTTGCGGCTGGAGTTCTCGTACGGCTGCTTGGCGTTCCTTGATCGTCCCCGGACCCGCGGGTTGGGTCAGAAACCTCGCGAGTTCGCGCATGGCTTCGCGTGCCGACGTGATGTTCAGTCGATCGAACAGCCCATCAGGCTGGAGGACGTCGACATCAAGCGCGAAGGGATGGTCTTCTTGGAGTGTCAGGGCCTTGGCTGTCTGCCCAGGGCCGTCCTTCCTGCGGTGGCCGAGTACCGGGGCCGCGTAGAATCTAGCCGCCAAGTCTGCATATTGCATGGACGACTCGACTCTCGAAAAGGCCTGGGAGGTTTGTAGAAACGCAACGGCCAGAGCAAAGACAGCGAGCCAGGTGAAAGTCGGGACGCTCGACTCTACGAACCAGATCGCAAGGAGTCCGGCCCCGACACCCGCAAGTCGTCCGTTGCCCAGAATCCGGTGCAGCCGAACGAGCCGCTTGTGCTCGGCCTGACGGGCACGGAGACGTTCAACGCAGATCTCGGGCGGTTTCACCGGCACAATCCTTTCCGCGAGTTCGCGACCGTCCTCAATACGCCTGGCCCCTGGCACGACCCTCGCCATGCCGATCACGAATGCATGATTCTGAGTGGACCACAGGCCGATTCTGGTGGAGCGGGCGCCCTAGCCAGAAGGCCTCCCTGAATTCGAATTGTAGAACGCCCTCCACGAATCATGCTCCAGGCTCGGCCACCGGGCAACCGCAGGACAAATGCAAATCAAGGGTCCAATTCGGCGACGTACTCAGGAGTCGGTCGGTGAACCCGGTTGCACGGGGCTACCGCCCTGGAGGCTGCGTCTCGACGTATCACGCCATTCTGCCGGGTCAAATCCCCAGTAATTGCAGACCAGAAGCTGATTGTCGAATTGGAGCGCGTCTCCGACATCCAGGGCCCTGCGCTTGGTCGGGGATTCGGATTCGCCTTCGTCCCGAAGTTCCTGCCACAGCGCATAAGGACTGTCGGCCGACAATTCCGGTCCCTCTTCGTAGTGCGAGCGATGAAGGATGTACGGGGGTTTCCTCGGAGCCTTGTCGCGGAACGCCTCGGCCTTCTCTGCGACAAGATGAAATATGCGAATGCGCGGCATCGGGCTGCCCAATCATTGTGACCGAGAACGGTGCCAAGGCCAGTCGTCCTGTGGTTCCGCCTGAGGCGAGATACCGGGAGGACGCTCCGTTTCTACCGCGCGAGTTCGTTCGCCGCCCGCAAGACAGGAAGCTCTCTACCGGGGGCTTGGAACAGCATCAAGGCGGCCGCATAGGCAAACCCGGCCAGGAAGAGGAGCACGACAGGAATTCCGAGCCAGTGCCCGATCGAGATCGCGACGGCCAGGCATACCGCAAAGTAGGTTGTTGCAAGCAGGTTTGTCAGGATTCTCCAGCCGCCACGCCGCCCGTAGACACGCCTGGCCGCCTTCACGGCGACAGGCCGAACGCTGTACTTCGCGGTCCGCTCGAAGGGAGAAGCGATTCCCAAGACTGCGCTGAACACCGCCCGAGTGTTGTTGATTGCGAGGCCGATGCCCGCGGCCACCAGCAGGGGGATCAAGTGCAGATGGCGGTGGATCCCTCCGCGGCCCAGCTCGCATTGAGCCAGCGTGTAGAAGCTCGAAAGCGAGCAGAATGTCAGTAAGAACGCCGGCAGGTCCAGCCAGAGCAGCCGGCCATCCAACTCCGAGTAGCGAACCAGCATGGACGGGAGCACTAGAAGCGCCATGAGAAGCATCAGAGGATAGGCGACGTTTGCAGTGAGATGGAACCAGGCCTCGACCTTCACGCTGGCCGGCAGGTTCGAGCGAAGGATGCGGGGCAGCAGCTTCAATCCCGTCTGGATCAGGCCCTTTGCCCAGCGGTACTGCTGGACTTGGAAGGCGGCCATGTCTGTTGGCAGTTCCGATGGCGCCTCGATGTGTTGCGCGTACAAGAACTTCCACCCTCGTAGCTGAGCGCGGTAGCTCAAGTCGGTGTCTTCGGTGAGGGTGTCGTGCTGCCAGCCGCCCGCGTCTTCGATCATCGCCTTCCGGAGGACACCTGCCGTGCCGTTGAAGTTGAAGAACCGGCCCGAACGGGAGCGCGCCCCGTGCTCGAACACGAAGTGCCCGTCCAAGAGCATCGCTTGCAGGCGCGTGAGGATGGAATGGTTCCGGTTGCGGTAGGTCCAGCGCGCCTGGACCATGCCCACAGACGGGTCCGCGAAGTAGGGAGCCATCCGCTCCAGGAAGTCCGGCCGCGGTGCGAAGTCCGCATCGAAGACTGCTATCAGTTCTCCACAAGCGTGTTGAAGGCCCGCCTGCAGCGCGCCGGCCTTGTATCCCTTTCTGGAAGGCCTTCGCACATACTCCACTGGTTCGCCCTGAGCTCTCTTCTCTTCGACTGCGCGCTCGAGAAGGCCTCGAGTGTCGTCGTCCGAATCGTCCAGCACCTGGATTTGGAGCAGGCTTCGTGGATAGCGTAGTGCGCAGACCGCATCCAGCAGGTCGCGAACTACGAATCGTTCGTTGTAGATCGGAAGCTGGACGGTCACTGGGGGAAGGCTGTCGAAGCACGCATTCGGCGGGCCCTGCTGCTTCCGCCTGTGCCGGTAGTACAGGTAGACAAGCGTGTACCGGTGCAAGCCGAAGAGGCTGAGCACGGCCATCAGGCCGAAGTAGGTTCCCAGCAGCGCGATATCGATGAAGCCCATTTGCGTTACGCTTGGTGGAACCCTTGGATCTGCGCGCTCAATTCGCAGCCAGCAGAATCCCCTTCAGATCGAGCGAAGGCAAGCTCGCGCTTGGCCTCGGGGCATGCGCCGCAATCATCGAGGCGGGCCTTCTGCTGATCGCAGGCCTGGGCAGGCCCGCAAGTCACGTCCCGGATTACATCACCTATTATCTACTGGCCTCGCTCGCCTACGTCACGGCCTGTTGGCTCGTCTCTCGTGACGAGGTGACCGTGTCGAGAGCCCGGATGATGCGGTGGGTCTGGGCGGCGGCTGTAGTCTTCCGGCTGACGGTATTTCCCCTGCAGCCGAGCCTATCCGAGGATACCGCCCGCTACCGATGGCAGGGGATGGTCCAGGATGCTGGCGGGGATCCATATACCGCCGTCCCCTCGGAGCCATCGTGGGAAGAGCTGAGGGACGCCACCTGGCCCCGCATCGCCGGGAAAGATAAAGCCTCGGTGTACGGGCCGGTCATCGAGCAGGTCAACCTCTGGTTCTACCGGCTCGTAGACAAAGTGTCGGCGGACGCTTGGCGGCAGGTTTGGCTGTTCAAGATGCCGTTCGCTTTTGCCGACCTGGCTGTCGGGTGGGCGCTGCTTGGACTGCTGCGAGCGGTGGGCCGCCCGCAGGCATGGGCACTCATCTATTTGTGGTCGCCTCTCCCGGTGACCGAGTTCTGGGTGGAGGGGCACAATGACTCGCTCGCCGTTCTCTTCACCGTCGTGGCCCTGGCGCTCTCCGCACGAATGCGGCCCGCCTGGGCCGTGGGGGCGCTCTCGGTCGCGACGATGTGCAAGTTCTGGCCGGCCGTCCTCTTCCCGTACTTGCTGATCACGCGTCGGGACCGCCGCTGGCAGTTCGAACTTCGGGGTGCCGCGGCTGGCCTCCTGATCATGGCTGCACTTTGCCTTCCGTATTGGGACAGCATTGCCTCGGTCCAAGGGACGTTAGAGGGCTTCATGGGAGGCTGGCGCAACAACGACAGCCTGTTTGCACTGTTTCTGGGGCTCGTCGGAGGAGACATGTCGGTAGCCGCCGACCTGTCGCAGTGGACCCTGATCCTAGTGGTGGTTTTCCTGCGGTGGTTTCGTCTTCCAGCGGTCGCAGCCGAGTTGTGGGTACTCTGCGCGTTGCTCTTGCTGTCGGCAAACTGCTTCCCCTGGTACCTGACCTGGGTATTGCCCCTTGTTGCCGTGCGTCCTAGCGCACCGCTGATCCTCTGGACGGCATTGATTTCCTTGGCCTACCACGTGGTTCCGGGATACGAAGCCTCCGGAACCTGGGATTACGACAGGACTCTCATCCGACTGGAGTACGTACCAGTGCTGCTGTGGCTCGGAGTGGCCTTAATGCACCGAGCGTGGGTTTCTCTCCGGAAGATGCTTGACAGGAATATGGGCAGTTAGCCCGCCCCGGGCGTCGGCTCAGGTTCAGGCGACTGCCGGGTGGATGCTAATCATGCGGCCCTTCCGGCCACGATTGCGGAATTCAACCACCCCGTCGATCTTCGCGAATAGCGTGTCGTCTTTCCCTCTGCCGACGTTGAGACCCGGCTGGAACTTGGTGCCGCGCTGGCGAACCAGGATACTACCGCTGGTCACGGTCTGCCCGGCGAAGCGCTTCACGCCAAGGCGCTTCGAATGAGAGTCGCGTCCGTTCCGAGATGTTCCCTGACCTTTCTTGTGCGCCATGATTGCTCCTGAGTGTGCTCCCTGTGGCTACGCCTGAATCGATTCGATCCGGATCTGGGTGTAATCCTGACGATGGCCGATGCGGCGGCGATACATCTTGCGCCGTTTGAATTTCAGCACCTCGATTTTCGGCTGGCGGCCCTGGTCGGCGATCGTCGCGACGACCGTGGCGCTCGCGTCTGGTCCGGTACGAAGCTTCCCATCCTCTCCGGATACCGCTAACACCTTGCTGATTTCCAGCGAGTCGCCCACCTCGCCGCTGACCTTCTCGACACGGATCTCGTCCCCGGGAGAGACCGCGTACTGCTTGCCGCCGGTTTCGATAATCGCGTACATGGAGGGTAACCCGGTCTTGGAGGGAATGCCGGACCGAGTAGCCGTCCGGCTCCAAGACTCAGGATACGCACCGGAAAGCCGCGTGGTCAAGAGGGCCTATTCCGAAGGTCTTTGGGGTGCGGACTCCTCCGTGGCTTGAACTTACGAATCCGACGAATTGAGCGAGCAACTCGGCCAATGCAGGCGGAGCCGAGTTCGAAGTAGGGGTCGATCCAAATGCCTCTGCGGCCCCAACAGGGCACTCGCAGCTTCATCGGATGTGGCCCTAGAGGGCTCATTCATGGCCCTTTGCGACACAGCAGCAATCCACCCGCCGTGCAGGAATCCGCCTTGGTGAATTGAATGGAAATCCACGCTGTGGGCTCGATCCGATCACGCCAGTTCCTGTCCGGAATCAGCTGGACTGTTCCAAGTCGCCTCCTGCGCTGGTTGCTCAGTTCGCGGCACGACTAGGTTGCGCTTCGCCGAACCGGCTGAGAGGCGCGTCACGAGCTAAGCTCGCTGCCCGGTCGGAACGAAAAGAGGTCGTAGGCGGCGTCAGCGACGTGGCTGAAGTATTTGACTCCAGCGCCGCTTCATGGCCGTCCGCCCGGTCCCTCCAGTGCATTTACGTGGACGGTCACAATGTCCGTGTCGTGGTATTGCTCGTGTCGCACCGACGAGGCCAGATGGCGAAGGAGGCGCAGGGAGAGCTCCCGCTCAACCGGCACCTCCCCCGACTCCTCGGCGAGCAGAGCAAGCCGGTCCTGGAGGTTGTCCTCCCCGGTCGCGGCGAGGAATTCCAGAACGGCGCCGCCGTCTTCCTTGTGTGCTGTAAGTAGCAGACGCCGACTGCCAGAGGCCTCGACATCCTGCTCTTCTGACGTCAGTGTGAGCAGAGTTTCCTCGGCGGCTGCGTCAAGGCGTCGTGCCATTTTCTCGTCCCAGTGCCCTCGGGATGCGAATTCGGCAAGAAACTCCCTGATCTTCGGAAGCGCCGAGACATCGAGCGCTGTCTCGATGCGACGCCGACGCGGACCGGTCACCTCCATCAGCACGGTCATGAGAATCGCCACGAGGCCGCCAGCGGTGACCCCGCTCCGCAGAAGGCCGCCGGCAAACTCTTGAGCGAATTCCGGAAAGATCGCGCCATATTGGAATCCAACGCCGAGCCAGAACGCCACACCCGCGATCAAGCCGTGGCGATAGTCGATGCCTTCTTGCAGAACCATCTTCATGCCGAGCAGCAGAATCGCCGCCATGAGGACGACAAGATAGGCTGCGACCACCGGACCGGGGATCGCGAGCACCACGGCAAGCGCCTTCGGCAGCAACGCCATCGCTACGAAGACCGCCCCGACGGCAATGCCCACGGCCCGTGCCGCTGCTCCGGTTAGGTCGGTAACAGCCACACTCGTCGTTAGCAAGGTGTTTGGGACTGTCCCGGCGAGGCCGCATAAAAGGTTGCCGACCCCCGCAGTCGCTACCGTACGCTGCACCGCCCGGTAATCCACCGCCCTTGGACGGCGCCAGGAAACTCGCTGTGTGCCGACCGCGTTGCTGATCGTCTGGACGCTAGCGATCAGGGAGACAAACACGAAGGCCGGAAGTAGCCCCCAGAAGAGCGGTCCGAAATCAAGATCAAGGCCGGGCCATGCGGCCGCCGGAATGCCGAACCAGGACGCATTGGCCACGCTGCTCACGTCGTATAGGCCGAACATCGCCGCCACCAGCGAGCCAGCGACGACACCGACTACCGGGGACCAGAGGCGCACTTCCGCTGAACCCTTGAGATTGATTACGACAATGACGGCTAGGGTCGAGATGGCGATTATCGGCGCGGCGGCCGGCGGCGTGCCGGACGGCACATCCTTCAGCAAGCCGAAGGCTGACGGCATCAGCGTGGCAGGAATCAGCATGATGACCGTCCCAGAGACGGTTGGGGTCAGGACCCTGCGGAACAGGGCGAGCCTCGCTGACAACACCAACGGGACCAGGGACGTGACTACACCCAAGGTGGCGAGCAGGGCTGGACCGCCCTCGGCCACCGCCGTGATGGCTACCCCGACGGTGGCGAGCGAGGTGCCCATCACCGCAACGTATCCGGAGCCTATGCGGCCGAGCCGGAGCGCTTGCAGGGCTGTGGTGACGCCAGAGACCGAAACCGTGGCGAACAGGGCCCAAGAGAGGTAGGCCTCGGTTCCCCCTGCAGCCCGCACAACGAACATCGGGACCACCACGATCCTGGCGATGATGAGGACTGCGGACTGAAGCCCAAGGCCTAGCGCGACTGTTGGCGGCGGTTGTTCGTCGGGTTGGTAGCGAATGTTTCCGGGGTCGGAGGCCTTGGCCGTGTCTGCGGTGAGACTCTCATCTTGTCGCTGTTTCGCCATCGCAATCGCGGACGGCTGGGTGGCTCGAGACCGGTGTGCTCGAGGATCTGGTTCATAACTAGCCCCCGGTTGTACCGAGCACTACCCCCGCCCGGAGCAATCGTATCAAGTCGTTGTGTCCGTACCGGGCTTGCGAAGTCTCGGAGCGGGCAATTCAGACGGTCGATGGGGTGCTGCGGACCGAATGGATCCGGAATTGACACAAGACGTATTGCCTAAGCCGGACTCGACTCCGCTAGGTCCGACCGCGCGGAGATGCGAATTGTTGTGCCACGCGCGACTGCCGGCCTTGACGCGTGAGCATGCGCAGGAGCATGCGCTGTTACGGAGTTGGAGCGTCAGCTCGAATGAATCCCGCGGCCTTGAGTTCGTCCCAGAGCGACGATGGAATCTCCTCGCGAAAATACCCTACGTTCTCGACGATTTGACGGGGCTCCTGCGCACCAGGAATCACGCTCGCCACGATGGGATGGGCCAAGGGGAACTGCAGCGCCGCAGCCGCCATCGACACATTGTGGTTGCGGCAAACCTGCTCGATTCGGGAAACCTTGGAAAGAGCCTCGGGGCCGGCGTCCCGATAGTTGTGTTTAGCGCCGTCGATCGCACCCGTGACCAGAATGCCCGAGCCGAAAACAGTTGCCAGAATGATCCCGACATTTCGATCCTGACACAGGGGCAACTCTTCGATAGCGTCCTGCCCCAATAGCGTATAGGGCCAGGCCAGAACGAAGAAATCGAGGTCGTATCGCTCCAGCAATAGGGGAATTCCTCCCCTTTCGTTGATGCCTGCTCCGACAGCCCGGACCTCCCCCGTAGAACGCAATTCTTCGAGGGCGCGCCAGCCGCTTCCCGTGAGTTGGTTGAGATAGGTTTGCAACTCCGAGCCGTGATGGCATAGTTCCAGATCGTGAACGACTAGCAGGTCGACACTATTCAGCCTCAGCCTCTGCATGCTGTCTTCGTACGAGCGCATGATCCCGTCGTACGTGTAGTCGAAGACCCTTTCGAATGGGAGACCTCCCAGGAATAGCGGGTCTTTGAAACCGACCCTCTCTTCAGGCGCTTTCAGGATGCGCCCCACCTTCGTGGAAAGCACAAACTCGTGCCGCGGCTTCTCGAAGAGGAAACTCCCGACCCTGTGCTCGCTCAGGCCGAGGCCGTACAGCGGCGCTGTGTCCACGTACCGAATGCCATGCTCCCAGACTGCCTGCAGCGTCTGGCGTGACTCCTCTTCGCTCACTCTGACAAAGAGTTCTCCGAGCCTGGCTGAACCGAATCCGAGCTGTGTCAATTCGACTCCAGTGCGGCCCAGTTTCCTCGTTTCGCTTGGGTTCATGCATCCTCCATGGCCAACCGACGGTACCACAAGTTTAGACGTCATATCGTCAGCATTCCGAGGATAGCCACTCCGAGGTATTTTCGACTGAAACAGGTGAATAGTTTGGTGAGTCATGTCGCAAACAGTGATCCTATATACGAAGATTTATTGACATCATATATGCACCTGTTTCAGGGGAAATATATTCCGTATAGACACCAAATTACTGTAAGCAATGTATTCTAAAATGTTGCCGACATAGACTGGGGGACATCGCATACGAATAAGTGAGAATCAGGTTGAACTATTACGGATTGAATTCGCAATATACGTCGACAACAACACATTGTAAGTTATGATATACTCACGACATATTGTAATTCTCGATTCGCACGAATGGAACACTGATTGACTAGGATTCGATTCCTTACGTACTCTTGTTTGTCAACAACAGTGCCACTAACTCACGGTATGCAGGAGACATTGCGTCGTCATGGACAGGGTGTTCAGATGTGAATCCGACACTGCAAGCACCGAGCCTGCAGACTAGCGTTGGTATGCGTGGCCAACCATCGTGGATTGGTCCTTTTCTCTCCGTAGCGGGGAATTCGAGCAAGTCCTCGCGACTCAGCGTCGAGATACAAGAACGGACAGGCGCTTGGCCGAACTCTCGCAGTCTCCCGCGCTTCGCCCCGAAACGGGCATTGACTCGGTATTGCCTCTCCTGCGCGAAGCGAGTCTGCGATCGTCGGCATGAGCCGGAGTTGTGGCTGGCTGATCGATCAACCTGCAGGCCGAATCGATTTGGTTCGATGCCCCCCCGGGACGAATCGCATCGGTTCAGGCTCAACCGGGGTCTATAACGTGGTCGGACGGACACCACGGTCGGTGAAGTCGGCATTCGTTCATGTGGCCTCGGACTGGCTGGGGCGAGATTAGTCCATTGACTTGAGAAAATCTGCGATCGCTTCGCCAATCTGATGTGGCGAGTCTTCTTGGATGTAGTGAATTCCAAGCACGGTTCTCTCCTGTTGATTGGGCCAGCTCCGGCAGAACTCTCGCTGGCGGCCTGTCAAGATCGAACCCGGATATGCGTTGATGAACAGTTTCGGCAGATCATTCTGCGATAGCCACTGTCCGGCTTGGTTGATCATCGCGATGACATCCTTGGGCTCACCGTCGATTGGGCACTCCCTCGTGAAGGTCAGGGTTGCGCGCCGAGATTCGCCTGGCTCCAAGTATGGTCGGCGATAGGTGTCCATCTCTTTCTCTGTCAGGCTACGCACCATACGAGTTTGTATGGTTTCGAGGAAAAAGTTGTCTCTAAGAACCAAGTCTTCACCCATGGGTGAACGAAACTGCTTGAACAGATCGCGTCTTATTTCAGGCCAATCTTTCCAATCCACCTCTTGGACGAGTGTCTCCATGTAGGCGATACCCTTGATCTGATCTTGGTGCCGATATGCCCAGTCGAACCCTATTGGACCACCCCAATCATGCAGAACCAGAGTGACGCTGTTACCGAGATCCATCTTCTCGAACCAAGCATCCATATATCTGGATTGGTCTGCTATACGGTACATCGATCCAGGGAGTTTACCCGAATCACCGCATCCCATGAGATCGGGGGCAATGCAACGTCCTAAAGGCTCAGCATACGGAATAATGTTTCTCCACAGATAGGAAAAAGTGCCATTTCCGTGCAGGAATACGACAGGATCACCAGACCCGACGTCGATATAGGAGACTTCGTTATCCAATACCTCGACACGCATTCGTTCATAAGGATCATTCTCTGAGATCTTTCGGCTGGGCATTGGAACCTGTCCTTTCTTGTCCGCTCAAGGTGAAATCGATGCCTAGGATAGGCTGGGAATTACTCTACCACAGAGACCGCAAGTGCTCTAATCTCGCCGGGTCTGGACTTCCCTCTATCATTCCCGCGATGAAGAGTCGCCCACTCTCTCCGACTCCTACATGGGGCCGTAGTCCGAGAGCCGTTCGCGACGGCTGCGAGGCGATGAGCGCCTGGATCTGATCAGGGCTTGCGGTAGTGCTCGTCCAACGCGTCAGTCTTGCGGTGGAAGTTGACGCGTCGTTCTTCAGTGGAAGGTCCTGTTTCCAGCCAGGTGTCGACGATTTCCTTGGCATGGATCTCCCCGGTCAGACGCATTCCCAGAACGATCACGTTTGCGTTGTTTGCCAGCCTGGCTATGCTGGCCGAATAGCTGTCGGGGCACAACGCTGCCCGGACTCCAGGGACCTTGTTCGCCACGATCGTGACTCCCGTTCCCGTGTTGCAAAAGATCAGGCCCTGTTCGCAGTCTCCGGTGCCGACCGCTTCAGCCACGTCACGGGCAGCATCCACATAGTCGGCCCTAGCGCCTGCCAGGCTGCCGCATCGAACCAGTTCGATGCCTTTGCCCTCCAAATGAGTGGTGATTTCTTGGGTCAGATTGGAAACGGAGTCACTACCTACTGCCATCTTCATGTCCCCATTCTTCGCCGGGACTTTGTCGCTGTCAAGGCCGCGCTCCACCCGAAGCGCTGTCATCTGGCCTTAGGGCCATGCCGCGTTTGGAACTCGACCCCTTAGTTCACTACGGCTGCCGCTCCCGGAAGACCGTCGGAAGGCCCCCGCGATCCTAGGGTATGGCCAAACTTCCGCAGGGCATGTGAGAGACAGCCCCAAGGCTTCAAGCCCTCACGATCTCAATTTCGTCTGGCGCATCAATCTCTGTGTGGATCGCCCCGGTTCCGTCCCGGGTATGAGACACGTGCACCACGCCCTGAGGCGCTGGGAATGTACCGGAGGCCCGCTGGAGGTCTCCTAGGTGTGGATCGACCAGCAGTTTCGTGCACCCCGGAGCGAGAGGACGGATTCCCAGAACGTGCTCGCTGAGCCACGCCGTTGGCCCTGCGCCCCAGCCGTGGCAAAGGCTGTGTCGCAGGCCGACATAACACCAGTCCCCGAAATCCGCGTGGATGCATTTCTTGCCGGTGGGGACAAGTGCGTCAATCGGTGCAGAATTCTCCACCCAGGTGATATCGAAGTTTTCCCAGAATGTTGTTGCGCCAAGGTCGAGCATCTTTCCCCAGTAGTCACGGATGAGGTCGATTGAGCCCTGATAGTCTCCAGCCTTGGCCCGGGCCTCCAGGACGTAGTACCCATTGAAGGTCGAAACATCATGGAGCGGCCTGACGGAAAGGACCTCGCGATTCGCTTGCACTGCGTCGCGCACTCCAGCAAGAACCATCAGTGAAACCGCAGATTTACGATTGATCTTCTTGAAATCGTATTGGCGCAATCGGTCGGCCGCCTTCCGGCTCTTCTCCCGCGCCTCGGTCTCGCTCAGGATCCCGCACAGTTCCGCTCCCGCCTCGAAGATCTGGACCATGTGAGCCTGGACGCCCGCCTCGACGGCATCCTCAAGGGATCGCGTGGGCCAGTCCACGAACCCTCCGGGCAACCTCTGGGTATTCGTCGAGTCTATATGGCTTGCGAACACCTCGAGCAGTTCGACGAGATAGTCCCTCTGTGTTTCCAGGTAGGCAAGGTCCCCATGGTATCTGTACCAGTCCTTTTGGATGAGAACCCACCACAGAGACCATGAGCCCATGTTGTTCATGAATTCCGGGAGCGGTGTCACGTCCCGGACGGCGTCCAAAGTGGCGGGCAGTACATCTACATGTCCGAACACGGAGTTGATGACAGCCATCTCGGGATGCATATCGCCGACCCAGGGCAGCCGATCCCTTTTGATTCCGTCCCACAACTGCTCCTGCAAGTTCAGATGAACTGTATATGCGCCCACTCTCCAGATCTCGTTCAAGCGGTGGTCGTCGCTTTCGAAGCTCCCCTTGTATTCCAGATCGCGATAGAGAAAGACTGCTCGAACCTGCTGGATGTTGGCCGTGACTCCGTCATCGACGGCATCGATACGGACGAATCGAAAGCCCGTGTTCCCGATCTCGGTGGCTCCCAGGAACGGAACCAGCACGGTCGCGTCATGAATGGCGTGGTCTTGGTTCGGCTGAGTCATTGCCTCGGTGACCGACTCGCCGAACCGGACGCGCAGTCGGACCGGCTTGTTTCCATCACTCCAACCGCCACAAATCTGGATGCCTCCGTACAGCTCCCGTCCGAAGTCAAGTAGCACGCTCGCACCGCGCTTCATCTTCACCGGCGGCTTCCCTACGAGTGCTGCTTCGCCGCTTTGCAGCGTCAGCAACGCCTCAGCGTTTTCAGGAGCGGTGTCGCCACCGCTTTGCCAGACGATGCGTTGGGGCGCTACGAACCGTCGGACCCTCGGGTCAGCCTCAGACTTGGAAAGACTGATCCGATTCCTCTCCCGATCCAGACCCCGTTTCGGAGAAGCCGACTTGGACTTCGAGTTGCCAGCTGTCCCGCAGGACATGGTGACCGGAGACAGCACTCCAAGAGTCGCTGTGCCCGTGGCTCTGGCAAAGTCTCGGCGATTCAAGTCTCGGCGATTCAAGATTTGTCCGTTTGCTTTCACAGTCTCCCGGCCTCCATGCCCGCGCGATGCCAAGCCCGCCCCGTTGCGGGTTCGGCATGCCGATGGCGAAATTCTAACTCCAACCGACGGTGTTTCGTCCATACCCGGCGTTCTGCATCCCCGTTCAATCGGATTCAAACCGGAGGAGACTCTGAACGCATGGCCGCTCGAATACCCCGTGCAGCAGGGATTCGATGGGCCTCTCAGGGGCCATGCAGAGACGTTGGTGTCGAGCCCAAGCGCACCGCTGGCTTACTCTTTGGCAATGGCGCAGTTCGCGATCCGTCGCAGCAAGTTCACGGGAGCAGTTGGTCTCCCGACCACCCAATGAGCGCCTGGAACGGCGGTTTCGGCAATTCCAAGTCATGCGATCGGGCGTCTGAGTCCCGCACCCGATTCGATGGTGCCTCGCGCCGGTCCGCCACAATGGCTTCGCCTCCGCACGTGTTTTCGATCGACCGATGGCGCGGGATGCGGCAGCGCTGATCATCACGGGCAGAGGCAGGCAACTGCCCCGACGAGGGCCCGACTGCTGGCACCGCTTCGCACAGGTGCTCGCTCTCTCGACTAGTGCCGACGATTCGGTGTGAATTCGCCTAGGCAGTGAGGTCGCCGGGATCCGCGACGCGGTTCGCTGCGCTGACCGGAACAACAGTATAGACTAGTCTGAGTATGGTTGGTTTCTGTTCTTCCGTGGAAACCGTGGAGGCCTGACGCGTGTCGAGAATTGGTGCATTCGATGCAAAGACCCACCTGCCACAACTCTTGCGACGAGTTCAGGAAGGCGAGCGCTTCGTTATTACCAAGCACGGTAGACCCGTCGCTGAACTGATCCCCTTCAGGCAGCGTGACCCCGTTAGAATCCGTGCCGCGATTGAACGGCTGGCGGCATTTCAGAAGACTCATAGCCTGCGGGGGCTGTCCGTTCGGCAGTTGATCGAAGACGGACGTCGGTTCTGATGGCGTTCGTCCTGGACTGCTCCGTAACCATGGCGTGGGTCTTCTCTGATGAGGCCACCGAAACAACGAATCGTTTGCGGGAGTCTCTGATTGAGGACAGCGCATTCGTCCCTTCGCTCTGGCCGGTGGAAGTTGGGAACGTCCTGTTGATGGCGACCCGAAGGGGACGGATTGCTAGGGACGAATGGCAGGCGATTCAGACCAGCCTCGAGGCACTGCCGATCAACATCGATCCCGTTGCAACGGATCGAGTTTGGGGTGCGGCAATGGAACTTGCGGACGCGCATCGGATCTCGGTCTACGACGCTGTGTACCTCGAACTCGCCCTACGGCTGCGTTTACCGATCGCAACACTGGACAGGGCGCTCGCGGCCGCCGCGCAGGCCGCAGGTGCCGAGGCACCCTTAGGAGCGTAGTCGTGGCTCGTTCCCGCTTGGTGAACCGGCAACAGGCCGCGACTTCCGCACTCGAGTTCCCGATGGGACTTCGAGCGCGCCCGCGTGTGGGGGTCCCAATCGAGGATTCGCAGCCGAATTTCGCGACAGTAGCCGAAGGATTCGCCGGCAATCCCGTCGTGGGCGGCACCTTCGACGGCAACGAGCGGGCTTCGTAGCTATCTGTGACGTTGCAGGCAAGACCCTTGTCGTTGCGTAGAGAAGGTTACCGCGAGCCCGAGTGGTTGAGTAGGTGCTACCGAATGCGTGATCGCAGATTGAGCGCTTACGGTGGGTCACGGGTGTCCCCGGTGTGATGCTGTGGTCCTTGATCGCTATGGTTACCTCAGGATCCGCGGTACCGTAGTCCGGTAGTCCGATCCCGGCCCAAAGAATGTCCACCCCTCTTAAGCCAGTCTTAATCAGCGAACGCTCCCGCCGAATGGCCCCGGCCGGTCTGCTAATGCTGCCACGGTCGAGGACACGGATTCCCCTCGAGACGCACGATTTGCAGCGTCGGGTCCGAGGTAATGCACCTCGGCGTCGGGAATCTGGCTCGCTCTGGGAACGGGCGCGTACCGGTACCGGATCACCGCCTGCGGCGTGCTCTGCCCGGTCAGGAAGAGTTCCAAGCACCGTGCGCTCGCAGCGATGGCGCTCAACCCGAATCCGGTCACGATTGGGTGCGGCATGAATGTCCGGCTGGTCCATGACGTTGCATGCTTGCCTCCGTTGGGGAGCAGGACAGGCCTCGATCACTACCGCCGGGGATTCTTGGCCCGCACAGAGAACCCGCACAGAGGAGGGGAACCGACACTCATCGCGGATACGTTGCTATGTCGGCCCTCGCTCGGACAAGCGCGGCGGAATGCTGCTTGCATCGCTCCCGGAAGGATTCGACTCGTTCGACTTGGGACTCGTCGGCGATCAGGTTGACTAGCTCGCCGGGATCTTTGACTAGGTCGAAGAGCTGCTCGAATGCCGGCTCCTGGCCCTTGAAGTCCGTGTCCTCCTCGGCATATTGCGCCTTGCCGGATGGAAAGTAGCGTACGTACTTCCACTCTTTAGTACGAATGGCCTCCATAAAGGGCCCAGTCCTCAAGAGGAATAGGCTCTCTAGGAAGATCTCGTCACGCCAGTCGGTGCTGGGATTCTCCATGAGCGGGCGTAAGTCCCTGCCTTGCATGCTTGGCGGGATTGCGGCGCCCCCCAAGGCAACCATCGTTGCGGGGACGTCGATGCTCAGCACCAGCTCGTCGATGGTGATCCCGCGCTCCCCCTGCTTCGCACGCGGGTCATAGACGATGAGCGGCACACGTGTGGTCAGGTCGTAGAGCAGGGACTTGCCACCCATGGCGTACTCGCCCATAAGGAGGCCGTGGTCGCTGGAGAAGACAATCACCGTGTTGTCGGCCAGCCCTCGGTGTTCAAGGCTCGCCCGGAGCTTTCCGACTGCGATGTCGACGCCATGTATCAGTTGGTAGTACCGGACCTTATGCTCGCGGAGCACGTTCTCCCCGAGATAGCTGTAGGAATAGGTCTGCATGCGGCCCTCCCGGGGATGAACTTCGAGCGGAATATGCTTTGCGGTGTCGTCCCCGAACGAACTTGGAATGTCCATTTCACGCTCGCGGTAGAGTGATCCGTAGACTGGATGGCCGACCAGCTTGGGATGTGTGTTCGCCGGTTTCGTCATGCGGGTCGGACCGTCCTCTTCCGGGTAGAGCACCGTTCCAGAGATCGATCCGTGTGGAGCTGAGAAACTAACCGACAGCATGAATGGCTTGTCGCTCGGGCGACTGTCGAGGAATCGCTCGATGCTTTCGCTCATGATCGGAGTCACGATTTCAGCGTCGGAATCGTGGTAGATCGCTAGGTGCTCGAACTCCTTCGGCCAGAACCGCGCCCAGTCGTCATGCCCGCGCCAGAAGTCGAATTTCTCCAAGGGTTTGCCTCGAAACGAATACTGCTGCAGACCGATCTTTCCCACGAACCCCACGTGGTAGCCTTCTCGCCGGAGAATCGCCGGATACGTTCCCTGCCACTGCGCGTCGGACAGCACATTGGGCGAGGAGAAGCCGATCTGGTGGACACGCTCGTACTGACCGTTCATGAAGCTGGCGCGGCTTGGCATGCACACTGGCGCGACGACATGGGCTTCCGTGAATCGAACCCCCTCTCTGGCAAGCCGGTCGAGGTTCGGAGTTTCCAGAACCGTGTGGCCGGCAACGCCCAAGGCATCGGCTCTCTGGTCGTCAGTCAGGAGAAAGATGATGTTGGGCAGCGACTCACCTGCAGGTTGTTGCTGGCATGCCGCAACCGCTAGGAGTGCCAAGGCTGCCCCCAGAACGAATCGGATTCTCAGCGCGGAGCGCGGCTTCGGTTGCATCACAGCTCACCAATATATTCGGTTGGCGAGCGTCCATACCCAACGGCACTTGCCCCACCGCTGCGGCGCACTAGGCCGGCGCTCCGCGGCTTAGGACGACTCGTCTAGGTTTCCAGCCCGTAGTTCGTAGGACCGTAAGCCGATGCGTAGCACCTGCTCGGGCGACACTTGGACTGGCATGAACGGCTCGAGAACAGTCCCGTCGATCTCCGTTCCGGTGGAAGAGTTCAGGTCTTCGATCCATAGACTGCTGCGCGCAAGCCGCATGCGAACATGGCGGTGGGACACGCCAGGCTCGCGTATTCCCACGTGGCACATCTCAAGAGACTTGCCGATCACCAAGCCTTCCGGGGACGCGAGCAAGTCTCGATTAAGCGCGATCTGGTGAGAGCCGTCAGTGGCAGCGAGCGAAGTCACCGAACCTGCTGACAGCGGAGGTCCCGTTGGATTGGCAACCTGTCCGCTCGCCATTGCGTCGGAGAGAGTCTGATCGATGACGTTGCGCCCACCTGTCCTGGACCGGGCCATAAGGATTGCCAGAGCGAGCATCGCGGCGACGATCAGGCCCGAAACCAGCACCGCATCGTTCTGCCAGTGTCCCGACACCTCGGTCCGTTTCGGCGACTTGGATTCTGGCTTGGAATCGCCAGGATGGCCGGGAGATGATGTTGTACCGCCTCCAGGAATCGTTGACGGCGCCACTCCGACCGCACGATCAGCCGGGAGAACATTGTCGGTCAAACTTTCACAAGTCGGGAATTCAATGGAGTCATTTACTTCGTTATTTGGGGAGAATGAAAGTTGATTATGGGATCGATAATCTGTATATGATCCATCATTTAATGCGATTGAAGTCCCGGAAAGTGAACTAAGTGTCCAACTCGTTAGAGCTTTGGATTGAATATCGAAACCTGGTGCGGATTGACATCTATGCACAAGTTTCACTGCCTCGCCCCAGTCCACTCCAAAGACCTCCGCACCCCTAATCTGGGTAACCATGGAAGGGGCGCCGAAGCTAGAGTGGCTTGGGCCTGCTTGCTCGTCGCTGAAGAATCGTTGAGTGGCTGGCCGCAGCTCTTCACGAACCTGTGAATCTTGAGTGCCTGGCCTCGGCCCTGTTCCCTCTGGTGCTTCAGGGGGCGAGGGCTTGGTGCCGCTGTCCATGCGAGGTGCAACCGGTCGGGATTGGGAGTCTCGACAGCATGACCAGCCGGGTTCGATCGTCAGTGCGACTTCCGAATGTCGCTGCTGACGCGCCCGCAAGACGGGTGAGATGCGTGGGAGGGGCTCGTGCCGCCCGTTGATCAACCGTTTGGAAGTCCACGGCCGGTTCGTGTCTGAGAGACGCGATTTCTCGCCCGTTCCTGCGAGAACTGGGCCTTCCCCGCTGGTTTTCAAGGGCAGGCACCAGATCATTCTCGAACGGCAATTGTCCGTGCTTGACGGCTGGGTCGGCCCGCGATGGTGTTGACCTGCCTCGGCCGCTCCAAGCAGCATGGCCGCTGTCGCCAGCGCTTGGATCATTCTCCCTAAGAGACCTTGCATGGTCCGAGTCCCACGCGACTGCGCCAATCCAGCCAATGAGGAGTGGAATGCCGGGCTCATAGGTTCCATGCCTGGACGGCCCATCGTCTCGCGGTGGAAAGATCTACTGAGAAGGGCGGGGAATCGCGCATGATCCAAGCCCGATTCCCAGTTGAGGCCGATCGCCAGAACCACCTTCTATACCGGTCTCGCCAGTGCACTACCCTACGGATTCCAACACCGCCCGGAATCCGTTGACCGCCAGTCCTACCAGAGATGTCTCGCCACATTAGACAACCCTTTCTCGCCATACAGGCATCGGAAAACTCACCGAGTAATCCCGGGCATATCAACAGGTACGAATGGCAGGAACCGCCGCTTCGCCAATTGGCGTAACAGTTCGTAATTGACTGGTAAACGAACTTAAAAAACTCTTGACGACTGCAATTCCAGTGGTATTCTTTGATACCCAGAATTCTAGCTCAAAACCGTTCGGCTATGCCTTACGATTTCGTTGCTTTGATGTCTCCATCCCCAGCCGGAAGCGGTTGAATGGAGATCGGCCGGTAACGCGGTTGGTACGCCTCAAGGTCGAAGGATCGTCCTCTGATCAACTCGCCGAACCGTGTTTCGAACTTGCCGAACCGGATTCTCTCCGCGGGCCCCACGTGGTCTTGGCGGAGTTCGCTCCACTTGCCGTCGCGATACACCCACGTGCCGTGTCGCGAGCCCCGGTCTGTCAGGTAGTAGTGCCCCGCTTTCGTGACCGTCAGTTCTGCATGCAGCCGGCTCACTGTTTCGTCGCCGAGCCGGATCTCGGCATCCCGGTGACGGCCGATGCTGATGGTGCGGAAAGCCATCTTCCAAAGGCTGGTCTCGGTCCGCCAGGGCGGATCCAAGACAGCGTCAGCATAGGGTATCGTAGCGGTCTCCGGTTTTGGCTCTCACGTTGGGTGCCCACTGCCTTGTTGCCTGGGATCTTCGAAACCTCTCGGGACGGGACCCCGGGAGCGGAGTGGATCGGCAGTCCGTTAACATGCCGAGTGCAGTCTTTCGTGGAGTCGGACATGGCTCCGTGAGTTGCTGAGGACCGTACTAGGAGCTCAATGCGGCCATGGGGCAAAGCGCGTTACGCACCACTTCTGAATCATCATTGCTCTGGTGAGGACGGAAGGGATCCGACCCCATTTCGTATACTCTCGGTTCGGTGATGCGCAAGCGCTTCTTCGACCATCTCGAGATTGGCGAGACCCACGAGACTCCCGGCATTACTGTGACCGATTGGCACGTGATGAGCTTCGCCGCCGTCTCGATGGACTTCTTCGAGTTGCACACGAATGAAGAATTCGCGCGGCAGACGCAGTTCGGAAAGCGGGTTGCGCATGGGTTGATGGGCCTTGCCATCGCCGACGGCCTCAAGCACCGCTCGACATTTCAAGTCGAGGCGATCGCGTCCCTGCATTGGTCGTGGGACTTCACGGGGCCGATCCATGTCGGGGACACAATCAAGGCGAGGTTGAGAGTGGCGGACAAGCGCGAGTCCAGGTCGAAGCCGGACCGCGGGGTAGTGACGGTTGAGTATGAAGTCGTCAACCAGCTTGAAGAGGTTGTCCAAAAGGGTACGAATAGGATGATGGTGAAAAGATGCTGAGTCGAAGGGCGTTTGTTTCAATCGCGGCCGGATCTCTGGCCGCTGGCCGGGCCGAGGCGAACTGGCCCCAGTTTCGCGGTCCGGGATCGACCGGTGTTCCAGCCGACGAATCCGGCCTGCCGGCGTCCTGGGGAACAAGCGAAAACGTTGCTTGGAAGGCCGCCATCGGGGGCAGTGGCTGGTCCTCGCCGATCGTGTGGGGCGACCGAGTGTTCCTGACTTCCGCTCGGGCAGCCAGCATGGCTTCTGTACCCGAAGGCGGCTTCTACCAGGGGGCCGTCGAGAGTCCCAAGCCTGACGACGAGCACCTTTGGCTCGCGCACTGCCTCGATCTCGGCAGCGGCAAGGAGGTGTGGCGTACCGAGCTGGAGAGGGCGGTCCCGAGAGTCGGGCGGCATCGAAAGAACAGCTATGCATCCGAGACTGCGGTGACGGACGGCGAGCATCTGTTCGCGCATGTTGGGGATCTCGGCACCTGGTGCCTAGACTACGGAGGGTCGGTTGTCTGGTCGAAATCCTGGGAGCCGGTGCGGACCCGGTGGGGCTACGGTACAGCCTCCTCGCCTGCTCTTCGCGGCGGCCGTCTCTACATCACGAACGACAGCGAGGACCAATCGTATTTGCTGGCACTCGACAAGGCCACGGGGAAGGAAATCTGGCGCGTCGATCGCAATGAGGGGACCGCTTGGTCGACACCTTTCGTCTGGGAGAACGGTGACCGAACCGAGATCGTCACGATGGGCCGGGAGAAGCTCCGATCCTACGATACGGACGGGACGCTGCTCTGGGAACTCAGCAGGTTGTCCACGCTGGCCATTCCGACGCCGTTCTCGTCCGGCGGTCTTCTTTACGTGACCTCTGGGTACATGAACAGCGAGGAGCGTCCGATCTACGCGATCAAGCCGGGAGCCTCCGGCGACATCACATTGCCCCAGGGTGTGACATCGAACGAACACATCGCGTGGAGCGTACCTCACGGAGGCCCCTACCATCCGTCGGGCCTCGTCTACCGAGGGCTTTACTACACGTTGTTCGACCGTGGGTTCCTGACCTGTCACGATGCGCGCACCGGTGAAGAGATTTATGGCAAGCAGAGGATTTCGAGGGAATCCGGGAACTTCACCGCGTCGCCGTGGGCCTATGACGGCAAGGTCTTCTGCCTTGACGAGGCCGGCACGACCTTTGTCGTCGAGGCGGGGCCAACGTTCAACCTTCTCGACACGAATGAGTTGGACGAAATGTGCATGGCCACGCCCGCGATCGTGGATCGCGGCCTGCTGATCCGCACCTACGCCGCCTTGTACAAGATCACGGGATAACCGATCCAGCAGTCGAAGCGGGTGCCATTGATTCCCAGGACGTCACCAAGCACTGGCTCTGGCCGGTTTGGCTAGTTGAAAGTGGTCAACCTCCGGTGCCAGTCCTGACCCCAAAGTCCAATTCGACCAGTTCCCGAGAATCTGCAACTCGAAACGCAGCCTGCCGCAGAATTCCTCCTCAATAGTGCACCCATATCGGGCTGGACCAGGCGACATGACCGTCGGCTTGCTCAATGCGGACATAATAATCCTGCGTTCCAGGGTGCTCTTCAAGGTCCGAATCCGTGTAAGCAAAGCTTACGTTCTGTTGTCTGGGCTCGCCCGTGTAGACGATGCGACCACCGCGTAGGATATGAACCTTGGCGATCGGAGCCGTTCCGCGCGCCCGAACTTGGATCGGCAGGGGACTGCGGGCCGAGAATTCGTCACCCATCACATGCTGTCCGATCCGCACATCAAGCAGGATGTTGTCCGTTGCGGCGTAGGTGTGGCGTTTCCTTATTGCCTCCAGGATGCCTTCCCGCGAGGTGTCGCCCGTGTAGACCATGGCATAGGAGAAGTGCGTCGAGTGATGGTCGGAGCTCGCTACGACCCCGAGCCGATGCCCTTTCTTCCACGCCTCGGTTACGAAACCGACCGGAAAATACCCGGCGCTGCGGATATGCTCGTCGTCGACGCCGATCTGCGCATCCAGCGGACCCCGAGCCGATTCGTAGCTCGTGCGCGCCCCCTGGAAGATTTCGACTACCGGTTCGAGTTCCGGATCGTTGTCCCGCCAATCAGTGCCCTGCTCGGTGGCCGAAGTGTGCGGAATCGTTATACCGCCCATCCGCCGAACCTCGTCGTAGAGATGCTTCGTGTCGTCGCGCACCACGTCAATCGCCGCGATGCCGCTCACGTCCCCCTGCGGGTGGCGAGGGAGTTCGAACAGCTCGACGCCTTCCTGGTAGAAAAACGGCACAACCCACCCCGAGCGGTCCGAGAAGAGCACATTACGGTGGCCATTGGGTTGAGATAGACTTCGCTCATAGCCGTAGAGCGGCGTGAATCGCCCGGGCACGTGATACATGTCGGCGGCTTTTCGCGAATACCACCACCAGTAGTCATAGCCGCCACCCTGATGATCGGTGGAAACGCCGAAGTCGAGATCGGCGGCGTCGAGCGCATAGCGGTACAAGTCGGGGAGCGATCCGTCACGAACGCCGCCGTCATCCCAGCTCAATTCTGTGTGGCGGTGCAGGTCGCCGCGCACGATACCAACCAAACGCCCCGCGATTCGCGGACGATAGGCACGGATTGCTGCGATGTCTCCCGCCTCATCGATATGGCCGCGAGGAGCGGCGACATGCTCTGGAGGAGGCGGAACGAGCGTCACCTCACCGCTTGGCGCGGTATCGAAGCGCGCCGCGTATACTTCCCCGACGATCGGACGTTGCGCCCAGATCGCGCGCCGATTGTCGGTTGGCCACGACCACCACAACCCTCCGGGCGTAGCCGCGGCACTTGGACGTGTGCCCACGCGTCCCCAACTTCTCGGCAACGGCCGCACCGGCGTCCAGCGATCGCCGTCATATCGCGTGAGCCAATACTCGAAGTACGAGAGTTCTCCCTTTTCGCCCTCGCCGCCCACGAGAATCTGGCGCTTGGCCGCTACCCAGACATTGCCGTTTCCGTCGATATACACGTGGGGATGAAACGACCATTTGGGCTCGCCCCGGCCCTGGCGCAGGGCTGCCTGCAAGGGCTCCGTCGGAGCCTGGACACGGCCTCCCACATAGCAACGGATGCGGGATTCACGAAACCCGCCGAGTTCCGTGCCCGGCTGCCGCTCGCGGATCTTGTAGCCAGTGTCCTTTCCCCACCCGGGTCCACCTGCCTCGTAGGCTACCCAAACCCTATCCTGCGGGTCGACAGCAACGGTGGCGCGAGCTTCGAACCGCGCGGTTTCCGCAATCGCGATCTCCGATCCCACGGCCAAGTCCTGGCGAACTCCTTTCAGGTAGACGTCGTAGTTGCCGTTCTTGTAGCCGTCATATGCCACCCACGCGGTGCCTGACGAGTCGATCGCGACCGCGGGGTCCCACTCGTTCGACGTACGGTCGGTCACCGCCACCGTGGGCGACCAATGCTCGCGGTGACCGGAGGACTCGTTTCCGCCGATCATTCGCAGGTAGATGTTGGAGGCCCGGTTCCGAAACCCCTGCCACACAACGGCGATGCGGCCGTCGCCATCGCTGCCAACACGAGGGTTGATATCGGGTAGCGGATGGTCGGTCAATCGCTGAAGCGTACCCCAGCGCTGCCCAGCGGGGTCGAAGCGCCGCGCATAGATATCCCAATTGCCTTGGACTTGTTGCGTCCAGACCACCCAGGCTCGGTTGTCAGAGTCGAGCGTGATTTGGGGAGACCAGCTGTCACCGCTGGTGTTGGGGACGTATTGCAGGTTGCCCCAAGTCCCGCCGACGTAGTGCCGCAAAGCAATGTCGTCGCGACCATCCGAGTACGCAAGCCATGCGAGCCACAACGAACCGTCCGGTGCTGCAGCGAGGGAGGGCAGGTCGTCCTCGCGGTTTTCGGTTCCGACCATCACGAGAGCCGAGGCGAGCCCGTCTGGGCTCGATTGGGCGGCGAGGGGAGCCGCAAATAGCAACGCGGGGCAGAGGAGCCGCCCGAGGAAGAGGCGGCCCCAGTTGGATCCGGTGGCCAGCCCACCGCCGCAGAGCTCGATTTCCGGAACTGCTCGCACCGCGATGCTCCTATCTTCTCTGGTCCTGCATGGACGTCGAGTATGGAACTCGCAATCCTCTGAGTTCTAAGGCCAACTTGCACAATCCGTTCCGGCATTGCCGTTTCCCATCGGCCCGATCGCACAGTAGTGGTAGGGGCCACCCCCTCCGCCACCCCCCTTACATAGAACGCTCCAATAATCCCGTGAGAACCAGTGGCCAAGCGATCTGTGGCCCAGCTCGGACGTGCCTACGCCGGCTTCATCGTTCGATGCCGGCCTTGCGATCGACGGCATCCATCATCAGCCGGCAGACCCTCGCTGTCCAGTCGTCCAGTCCGTCCGGAGGCCCTGTGAGCGCAGTGTAGGGCATGCTGCGAGCCAGATCGGCCTCGGGTCGACTGTCGATGGTGGTCTCCCAACGACAGCTATCGGCAGCCAGCGACCAAGCAACGGCAGTCTTCACCCCGAAGCCTGCGTTTCCAAGCCCAACGTAGTCAGAGAATCTCACCTCGTACCTCAGCACTATCTGTCTCGCGTCGCTCAGACGGAAACCTGGGGCCACCAGAAGCTGGTCCCTTGTTCTTTGCCAGTTCCGCTTTTCGAACAGGGAACTGCTGTTGGTTGCACCTGACCCGGCATCGACCCGGCATCCCTCGTATCGTTTCCTGAACAATTGCGCCAAGGGCGTCAATCGTGCATCCAGTGCTTCCTTGATCGGTCGCACAAGCAGAAAGAACACGTTGTCCAGAATGTCGATGTCGCGTTTCGCGGGTGGGCCGCCGTGTCGACGGCGCACAAAGAGCGCCATCTCCTTGTCAACGTCCCGCTCGCCCTCGATGCTCTCTCCGTTCGCCGCTCGAATCGCCAGATCGAGCGACCACCGAGTGTTCTCTAAAATGAAGGTCGCCAGCGGCAATTGGTGACCGAGGTCGGCTTTCTGCAATCCCTCGATGTAGCGGTCCCGATCTTCTGTTTTGATCGCGATCGGTGGCAACCGCCGCCGCAGGAGAGCATAGTTGAGGAGCAGCCGCGCGGTGCGCCCGTTCCCGTCGTCGAATGGGTGAATGGCTAGGAAGCGGTTGTGGGACTCAGCTAGGAACAAGGGCAGGGGATAGGCGCACCGGCTCATGTCACGCCGGAAATCGCTCGTCCAGGTCGCCATCAGCGACGGTGTGTCGGACGGTTCCGCGAACTTGTGCAACGCTCCCGTAGAAGTCCGAACGTGGTTCGGTTCGCGCTTGTACTTTCCGGGAATGATGCGTTTCCTTGTCGGTTGGCCGTCACGTGTCTCAGCTGGCGCCCAATACGGTTCCTTGAGGATGATGCTATTGAGCTGCCTTATCTCGGCCTCTGATAACTTTCGCTCTTCCGCGGCCAGCTCTCGAACAAGGTCGATGGCGACGTCGTGCGCCTTCATCTCCTCGTAGTCTCTCATCGGATGGCCGCCCGACGTGCGGCCAAAAATGAGCAGCAACTCCGTCTCGTGGTAGGTCAGAGTGTTGCCCTCGATGTGGTTGCTGTTGTAGTTCCACTCGAGTTTCAGCTTCTTCCACAAGCGATCGTCGTCGTCTGCACTGATCCGATCGCCAGTTTCTTTCCACACTCGAATCATCGAGTCCAGATCCAAGAGCTCTTCGAAGAACCTGACCAGTTCCACGGAAAGAACCGGCTTGTCGGCTTGGTTTGCGGCCAAGTCCAGAATCCAGCCCGCTATCCTCGTTCGCAGGCGGGAGTTGGCTTCAAGCGCATCGCGCGTTCCGACCTCCAAGCGGTAGCTCCCGAACTCCGGGTGCTCGACAAGCATGATGTCGGAAGACCCACCGATCGTCACGGCGTCACCGGTCAGGGGACATCGCTTGGTTTCGGAATTTCGCGTCGTAGCTTCAAACTATCACAGTCTCGCCGGACTCGAGCATCCAGGACACTCTTGCAGCGCGCCGGGAAAATGCGAAGAGCGCCCCAGCGGGGGTGCCGCTCCGAGGGGCCTGCGTAGACGGCGCCCAGTCGAACCTAGGAAGCGGACGTACCGAGAGCTGGCCCAGCTGAGGGACTCGCATGCCAAATCCCGCCCTCCCGGGAACCCGATTCTGCTGATCGCTCCGCACTGAGTGCAGCGGACGGTTGGCCAATGCCTGCACCAAGCCGGCTATTTGACTGAAAGTTAAGGTCCGTAGCACGTCTTGCCGACAGGAGCAGTCGCATTTGCTCGTTCTCGTCGTGGAAGCGAACGCGCACGGCAGGGACTAGTTGAGAGGGCCAAGCGCGCTGCGGACATCGTGAGGAAATGAGGCTCTTGTTGGGGCGGCAAAGGAGATCAGCCGGAGGCCAGCCATCCAAGTCCAAATCCTCCGCTCGTCACCAGGACGATCGGTTTCTCGCGGAAACGATCGACACCGCCACATGGCCGCCGTGTGCTCCGGAGCGGCGGGCTCGCGGTCCGGAGCACAGCGCCATTCCCTCCCGTGCGCGGCAGAGAGGCCATCGCAAAGCGGGGCGGCACCCGCCGTGGCTCAATTTGCGCTAACGGCCGCGATCCAGCAGATGGAATCATGTGTCGAATGAGATCTCGGACCGCAGTCATTCGAATAGTCGGCGGACCCTTGAAATTGAGACAGTCGCTAGCGGGCCCAAGGAGGCTCTTCGGGTAAGCGGGCCTCGAATTCCGCAACACGCTCCGCTTGGTAACTGCCCGCATATGATCCCTCGAGAAAACGCCCGAGGCCTTCTTCGCACAGCCGCTCCCAGGACTCCTCTTCGTGGCCCGGGTTGATCGGGTAGAAAAGGCAGCCCGTTGCTTCTGCTGCCTTCCTGTCTCCGGGCGCGTCGCCGATCATCAGCTTCTTGTCGGGTGCGTACCGGTCGCCCCCTGCCATTGCCCGCAGATGCTCGGTCTTCTTCCCCAGTTCTTGCCCGGCGATGAGTTGAGGGTAGTCCGCAATCTCGTTTTCGTCCCACTCGCGCTCCAGGGCTTCGCCGGGAGTCCCGGAAACCACGACCAAGTCGGCGTTCGCTACGACCATATCGAGCGTTTCCCGGACCTTGGGGAACGGTGGCACTCCGAAAACGATGTCCTGCACCGCTGCGTTCACAGCCAGGCTCCATTCCATGGTGAGGTCCAGGAGTGGATCGGGGGAGTGCTTCCGATACGCCTCCAGACCGGCGTTGCTGGGAGGGAACTCGGAATCGATGAAGGCCTGCAACGGGCCAAGATCCGGGACCTGAATTCCCCTGGCAGCGGCTACTGGCCAGTCCTGCACGAGTCGCAGTGATCGCGCGCAAACCGGGAATCGGTTCATGCCCCGCGTCTTCGAGTAGAGATTCGCGAACTCCCAGACTCGCCGCGCATACTTGGAGGCCGCTTGGAGACGCCAATGTTTGATGAACATCGGCGTGAAGCACTCCTTGTGCTTGATCTCCATGGAATCGAATACGCAACCGTCGGAGTCGAGGCCGACGAAGTATTCACGGGAGGGCTGGAAGTCTTGCAGTGCCTTCATCGCTGGGTGGAATGACTCTGATTCGAGACTGCCGTGGAGTCTACCGGTTCCACTGAGTGTGGAACACGCCTTCCTTGTCCAGCCGCCTGTAGGTGTGCGCGCCGAAGTTGTCGCGAAGGGCCTGCAGCAGGTTGGCCGGGAGGAATTCCGATCGATAGCTGTCAAGGTACGCCAAGGTGGCACCGAAGCAGGTCGTCGCAACTCCGCTGGAGTTAGCAACCTCGACCGCCCGGCGGAGCGAAGGAAGCGACTCGTTCACGACTGAAGCGAATGACGGATGAATGAGCATGTTCTCCATCCCAGGCTGCTCCATGTAGGCGCGCTTGATCGGATCGAGCAGCTTCGAACGGATGATGCAGCCCTGCTTCCATATGCGGGCGACCTCGGCGAGGTCGGTGCCAAAGTCGAACTCCTTGGAAGCGGCTTGAATCAGGTGGAGGCCCTGGGCGTACGAGGCGATCATCGCGAGGTACAGCGCGTCATGCAGCACTTGGACGAGTTCCCCGACATCCCCGACATCAGGAGCATCCGGGCTGCCTAGGATGCCTGACGCCTCGACCCGTGCTTGCTTCAGACCCGACAGGATTCGAGCGCTGACCGCTTGGGAGAGCGTGGGAATCGGGATTCCGAGATCGAGCGCGGTCTGCGCGGTCCACTTCCCGGTGCCTTTCTGACCGGCCGTGTCGAGGATCTTTTCGACCAGCGGATCACCTGTGTCGCTGTCGACCTTGGCTAGGCACTGGGCCGAGATGTCCACCAGGTACCCGCCGACCTGGGGAGATCCCGTCCACCGCTGGAATACGGATTGGATCTCCGGTGTCGGCAAGCCTGCGGCTCGGCGCAACATGTCATACACCTCGCAGATGAGCTGCATGATCCCGTATTCGATGCCGTTGTGGACCATCTTCACGTAGTGGCCCGCGGCATGCCGTCCGCAGTACGTCACGCAGGAGCCGTCGTCTTCGGTCTTGGCTGCGATCTTCTCGAGCACCGGGGCGATCCGTTCGTAAGCCTCGCGGTTTCCGCCGGGCATGATCGAGGGGCCCCAGAGAGCGCCTTCCTCACCTCCCGAGATGCCGCAGCCGACGAAATGCAGCCCAGCCTGGTGCAGTCTTCTCGCACGCCGGTCAGTGTCGGGGAAGTGCGAGTTGCCTCCATCAATCAGCACGTCCCCCGGATCGACGTGGTCCAGCAAGGCTTCGATGACTCGATCAGTGCCGGTACCGGCAGTCACCATGAGAAGCATGCGGCGGGGCCTATCTAGCAGGGACACGAACTCTGCGATCGACTGCGTGACGGTCACGTTCTTACCCGCGGATTCCTCGCGCATGCGCTGAGCATTCTCGTCACCACGGTTGTACGCCACCACCGGGAAACCGTTTCGTTCAATGTTCAGGGCCACATTACGCCCCATGACGCCGAGACCGGCGACACCGAAATTGTCTGTTGCCATCTAGTTATTCCTCGGAGGGGTCGCTAGGAACTGCTCCCCTTGAGAGATGCGCCCGAGACTAGGAACTGGTGCAGCCGTCGCAGCGCGTTGAAGTCCTATGGGCTTGTCGGTAAGCCCTTCGGGCGAAGGAAGAACTCAATTGTAGCGAATCGTCTTGAAGAACCGGCGAGGGCACCGAACAGCTTCACAGATCACGATCCGCTACTTCAGCGGACTTTCTGAATTCATCCACCAAGCCCAAGCCAAGGCTCCCGAGGACATAACCCCCGAATACTCACCCGAGCAAACGCGGCAGAGACTCGAACCTGCACTTTGTGGGCCTGAACGAGTGGCAGGGAAATGAAAACATTGTTCGATTTTGCTAACATTACTGATCAGAAGGAGTCTCTGCCTCGCTGAAGCCGGATGATCGTCACTGACGCTTCGCCCCTGATGGTCCTTGCCCGGATCCGGCGGCTGGTCCTCCTCAAGTCCGTTTACGGCCAGGTGCTGATTGGACCGATCGTGAAGACCGAGACGATTGATTCCGGACGAACCATCCAAGCCGACGGTGTGGAGCAGCTTGAGGCAGCGGTCGACGAAGGTTGGCTGTGCATTGATGGCCTGACTCCAGAGGAAGAGGCTCTGAGGGAGCGAATGCATAGGCGGTCCCGGCTCGACCGAGGCGAATCGGAATCTCTTGCGCTGGCGGCTGTACGCGGTCTCCGTCTGATTGTGGACGACAAGGAGGCCAGACACGTCGCCGAGGCTACCGGAGTGGAACACCTCGGCACCATGGGAGCGTTGCTGGAAGCCTACATGAGGGGGTACCTAGATCTGCTGGAATTGGAGACTACGATCCGGGATGCAAGCCGGACCTTGTGGATTTCTCCATCTGTTGTGCTGGAAGTGTTGCGACTCGCGCGGGAGGCGAAGAAATGAAGAAGGGAACGATGGTTGGTGTCAGGTTGCCTGCGGAGCTGGTGGGGGGATTGGAACTAATTGAAGATGTGGAACAGTCTGACCGGTCGGTCACCGTGCGTCGGCTGCTGGCAAGTGCGATCCAGCAGTGGAAGCTCGATTACTACGCCACGCAGTACGGAGAAGGACGGCTCTCGCTCGCAAGGGCGGCTCGGGATGCTGGGGTGTCGCTGTGGGAGATGATGAGCCATGCCCGTGCGAGAAGGATTCCGGCGCAGTACGACCTGGAGGATCTCCAGCATGACTTGAAGGTAATTCGTGTCAGCAATGAACGTGATTGAGCCTCGTCACTCCGATGTTCGACCAGGCTGACCTTCATTCGCAAGTTCTTGGATGACTCCTGAATTTGCAAGCATTTTCGAGTAGTCTGCCGGCCGTCGTCCTGGGAACAGGCCAGCAGTGGCCCGCCCGTTGGCAGCGTGAACGATTCTCGGTGCTCGCACAGCGTTCCGCCGACTATTAAGGGGCAGTCCGCCTAAGGTCCGCTTGTTGGCCGGTTCCGATCCCTTTGATTGCCGTCAACCACTGACCGGAGCAGGAGCGGGGTGCGGAGCAGACTACCGTTCGTTCGACCCTTCAATAGAAGCTCAATCACGTCTTGCGACGGTATGCAGGCAAGAGGACTAAACTACAGGCACGTTTCCTACCCATGGTGCATCTCTTGTCCCAATGACGGTGCAAATCCACCACATTGGCAACGCGTCTTCCCGCCGGGATTCGGGTAGCGCGGGTAGGTTTAGAGGGGATTCCGGCAAAGAAGGCCGCACGACAAGATCCACCGGCATGCCTACCTGACGATCAACCGACTACGATGTTCACCAGCCGGGGGTCCAATGGTCGAGCCAATCGCCCGTATCTGCATCGAGCTGTTGCACATTGAGCCCAAAGTCTGGCGCCGCGTTGACGTGCCACTCTCGTCATCACTGATGTCGCTACACCATGTAATTCAGGTGGCGGTCGGCTGGACGGACTCGCATCTGTTCGAATTCAAGGTCGGGGATCGCCTGTATGGCGATCCATTCGAAGTAGACCTGTTCGAGTGGAAGGTCTACAAGGCGACCAGCATTCGGCTCAAGACGTTGGTGGATCGGGGAATCAGCGAGTTCACCTATCTCTACGACTTTGGTGATCACTGGGAGCACAGCATCGTTATAGAGGAACTGCGAAATGGGGAAGCTGACGTCGACTACCCGGTCTTCGTCGACGGTGCCCGCCCGAAGACGTTGGAGGCACAATCGGTTTCGAGGAGTTTCTTGCGGCTGCATTCGATCCGAGTCACGAGGAGCACGAACACATGATGGGCTGGTTCGAATCGCGTTATTTCAAGCGCTTCGACCCCGATGACATCGACCTCCCTCGCATTCGGATCTGGCTCGCCGAATTCGCTCGGCGCCGTCGCGGTCCGCTCCTGCGTCATCGTCGTGAGAAGGCTGTCCGCAATAGTTGATGGCAGCCTGGGCATGCCAATAGCACGCCCGAGTGCCCGGCAGATGATCGAGTTGTACACCGTGTGGAGCGTGCCGAGGATCATTCGGCGGTTTCGCCGTTGCGTCTCAACCGAGCCGCTTGTCCAAGCCGATGCTGTTGGAAGTGATCGGGGCCTCCACTGAACCGCCGCCGAGTCGATTCGAGGCTGGCGCAACCTACGATTCGGAATCCTGCTCGTCCCGCCTCGCGATTCGGCTGCTCAACTCCTGGGTGCGGATTCGGGCCTTTTCCGAATCCGCGCCGGTCAGGTGCGTTTCGGCGTGCCTTCGGCTGAGCACCGCCTCTTCGAGACCTTGCATTGCGGCGAGAGACAGCCAGGCGAGCCCATCCACCGGTTTTCGTGGAGTTCCTTCAGCGTTCAAGTACATTTCCCCCACTTCCAATTGGGCCTTTGCGAATCCGCGATTGGCAGCCTTGAGATACCACAGGACCGCTTGGCGGTCATCCCCTGAAACGCCTTCCCCATTGCGGTACATGTCTCCGATTGCGTATTCCGCTTCGGGCAACCCTTCTTCCGAAGCTCTTCGGTACCAGAACAGCGCCTCTTCAGGGTTTCTTGGTGTCTCGGTGCCATGACGGTGCCTCTCGCCAAGTTCCAACCATGCCGAGGAGACTTCGGCGTCAGTCATGCGTGTCCGCAACTCATCGGCGAATCGCCCGGCATCGGCGCTGTTCTGCCTCCTCGCAATGCAGAAGCAGGTGTACGCCCGAACTGAACTTGCTCTGCACCCGTTCCCGTCCCGATACATCCTCCCAAGACTCACCTGCGCACCCGAGTGGCCTCGCGCAGCCGCTCGCCGGAACCACGCAAGGGCTGCTCCGCAGTCCTGGGCCGCGTGCACGCCGTCCAGATACAGTTCCCCAATGCGAAATTCCGCAGCCACCATTTCGTCTGGGATCATCTTCTCTTCAACTGCCGACCCGGAACGCCTTGCAGTGGGATGCCCATTTGTTGCCGAGGCCTCGAACCAGACGCGAGCCTCTACGAGATTCTTGGGAAGACGTGCCGCTCCGAATCTGTGGAGTTGCGCGAGCTGGAATTGGGCTTCGCTGTCTCCGAGCTCGGCCAAGCGCCGATAGTCGTCGGCTGCGCTTGAGCTTGCCGAATCCCCGAACCCTTCGGAACCGAAGTTGAAGTCCAGCTGTTGAAACGGGCTGTCTTCGGTCATTGGAACGCTCCGCTATCGTTGTGTTGAGAATGTCGGAATTGCCCTCGCCGAGTGATCATGAGTTCGCCGACCTCCCTTACGCTGCTCCTTTGCTGCGCCGTGCATCGGGACGGAATGCCCCGGTCCAGGGTGTCTTGTTTCCAACAGGTCGATGACGTTGGTGGCGGCACGTCCTAGAAGAACGGATCTAGAAAAACAGATGCACCGTCTGCCCGTCGATCTCGTCAAGAGTGGAGCGGAACGCAGGCCAGGTCGGGTCGCCCATTGACGCACTCCACGCCTCGAGCGCAGCCTCGAGTTCCGCTACGACCTCTGGGTGCTTTCCCGCAACGTTTGTCGTCTCGCCCAGATCCGCTGACAGGTCGTACAGCAGGGTCATCTGCCCGTGCGGAGAGTCTTGGGGCCACGCCTGCATGGGCAGACGCCTAGCCGCGACATCGGTCACCGCGCTGAAGTCGAGGTCGGTCTTGTTCACCTTCCACAATTTCCATTGGCCCTTTCGAACGGCGACGTTCGGCTTCGCCCTCCAGTAGAGATACTCGTGCGGAGCCTCGCCGGACTCGCCGCGCAAGTGCGGCAGCAGGTTCACGCTGTCCCGCGCCGTCGCATTGGATCCGATCGCTGCCGCAACTGTCGCGTAAAGGTCGAGGGAAATCACCGGCTGGCTGTACGTCGTGCCTTGCGGCAGGCCTGCCGGCCACTTGGCGATGAACGGGACTCTGATGCCGCCATCCCAGTAGTAGCGCTTGTTGCCCCGCAGGGGCCCGTTTGAGCAGCGCTCTACGACGTAGCCCGCGCATCCGTTGTCAGAGAGGAATACAAAGAGAGTGTCTTGCTCGAGACCTGTCTCCCGGAGCTTCGCGGTGACCGCCCCGACGTAGTCGTCGACCGCTGCGACCATGGCCGAATAGATTCGTGCGCTGTCGTCGTCGATGTGCCTGTAGCGGTCCAGGTATTCCTTGGTCGCCTGCAGCGGCGTGTGCGGGGCGTTCGGAGTGAGCATCAAGAAGAAGCGCTCGTCCTTGTGCCGGTCAATAAAGTCGACCGCTTTGTCGCGGAAGACGTCTGTGATGTACTCCTCGACCTCGATCGGCTCGAATCCGTCGTAGATGGCGTTGCCCTTGGACCGGACCGTCGGGGCATTCCTCTTCGGCCAGGACTCGACCCCCTCTTTCCTCGAGTCGATGTAGATCGAGCCGCCCGCGAGCATGCCGTAGTATTCGTCGAAGCCGCGGCTGAGCGGATGATGCTGTTTCTGCTTGCCCAGGTGCCATTTGCCGATCAGGCCCGTGGTGTAGCCCGCTTCTCGCATCATGTCGGCTATGGTCGACTCCTCCGTCGACATGCCCATGTCCGTGTCACGACCGGCGATGTTGTATTCGAAACCGTGTCGCTGCTGGTGCTTGCCGGTATATAGGCCCGCCCGTGAAGGGCTGCAAACCGCCGCCGAGACGTAGCCGTCCGTCAGCAGCACGCCCTCTTCGGCGAGCGCGTCGATATGGGGCGTCTGAATTACCGTGCCCCCGTTGACCCCTACGTCTCCCCAGCCGAGATCGTCCGCCATCATGATGATGACGTTTGGAGGCCTGGTGCGAGGTTCCTGGGCCGTTTCCTGCGTGCAAGCTGCCAAGCACGTACCTGCGAGCAAGGCCATCTGGATTCGCATGGCGACGACATTCTATCCCAAGCCATTCATCGGCTTGGCCGTTTCGGATACGCCTCGAGGCTATTGGGATATGATCAATGCCGATGGCACGGAACTCGAATAGGTCCGAAAGGCTTTCCCAGCCCCTCGTCCGACGCAACGGTTCGTTGGAACCGGCCACTTGGGACGAAGCGCTGGACGCGACCGCGGCCGCATTTCAGCGCGCAATTGATCGGGGAGCAACCCGGTCGTTCGGCATGTTCAGCTGTTCCAAGACGACCAACGAGTTGAACTTTTCCGCCCAGAAGTTCGTTCGCAGCGTCCTCGGAAGCAATAACATCGACAGCTGCAACCGCACTTGACACGCCCCGAGCGTCGCCGGTCTGGCGGCAGCATTCGGGGCCGGCGGGGGCACCAGTTCCTACGAGGAAGCCGAAAACACCAGCCTGATCATCTTGTGGGGGTCGAATGCCCGGGAGACACATCCGATCTATTTCCACCACGTCCTGAAGGGCATCCACAACGGGGCTTCGCTGTATGTCGTCGATCCCCGCAGGACGAGTTCCGCGCAGTGGGCCGACCGCTGGCTGGGGATCGATGTCGGCACTGACATCGCCCTCGCTCACGCGGTAGCCCGGGAAATCCTTGCGGCCGGGTTGGAGAACCGCGAATTCATCGAGCGGGCCACGAGCGGATTCGATGCGTACCGGGAGGTCGTCGAGCCCTTCACACTTGAATACGCCGAGCGAGAGACCGGCGTTCCGCGGGAAGCGATCCGCGATCTTGCTCATTCCTACGCGAAGGCTCCGACAGCACAGCTTTGCTGGACCCTCGGCATTACCGAGCATCACAACGCCGTGGACAACGTCCGGGCGCTGATCAATCTCGCCCTACTCACCGGCCACGTCGGCCGCTACGGCTCTGGCCTTTGTCCGTTACGGGGCCAGAACAACGTCCAGGGCGGGGGAGACATGGGTGCCCTGCCGGATCGGCTGACCGGTTTCCAGCACGTCGAGAATCCAGCACTGCGGGGCAAGTTCGAGGCCGCATGGAATCGCCCGATACCTCCGAAGAGCGGCTGGCATCTGAGCGGCATGTTCGACGCGATGGAACGCGGTGATCTGACGACCCTCTATGTTCTCGGCGAGAACCCTGTTGTGTCCGAGGCGGACAAGCACCGCGCCTTGCGGCTAATGGAAGGCTTGGACTGCCTCGTTGTCCAGGACATCTTCTACACCCAGACTGCTGAGATCGCCGATGTCGTCCTGCCGGCTCAAGCGGGCTGGGCCGAGTCCGCGGGCACGGTGACAAGCAGCGAGCGCAAGGTACAGCGTGTGCGCCCTGCAGTGAAGCCACCGCCTGGATCTCGAGACGACATGCAGATCATCTTCGATCTTGCCAAGCGTTTAGGGCACGACTGGGGCAAGCCCGATCCCGAAGCGGTGTGGAACGAGCTGCGGACGCTCAGCCCCATGCACGCCGGCATGAGCTACGAGCGCCTGGAAAAGCTCGGCGGCATACGCTGGCCCTGCTACGACGAGTCCCACCCCGGCGAGCTGTTCCTGCACGGGCGCCTCTGGGAGGATCCGATAATCGGGCCGCGAGCCCCGTTCGGCCCCGTGGAGCACGAGCTGCCAGTCGATGCTCTCGATGACCAGTTCCCCATCCGTCTCACGACCGGTAGGCGGCTGGACTCCTACAACACGGGTGTCCAGACCGGTGCCTACGCTTCTCCTCTCCGATTCGGGGAGACGCTGGATCTTTCTCCGGAGGACGGACAGTCGCACGGCCTCGAAGAGTTCGAGCGGGTGCTGGTCAGCTCTCGGCGAGGCTCGGTGGAAGCGCGGGTCCGGTTCGATCCGGCGCTTCGGCCAGGCTTGGCCTTCATGACCACGCACTTCCCGGATGAAGTCGACACCAACAAGCTCACCATTGACGCAGTCGACCCGAAGTCTGGTACGGCAGAGTTCAAGGCAACCGCGATCCGCGTTGATAAGATAAGGGCCGCCGCGACCGGCGATTGATCGGCGCCGTATTGCAGAGGATGAATTATCGGCCCGAACCGGGTACCGGAACCGGCGAGGTGTCCGGTCTCGCGGCGCGTGGCTAGGCGGTTTGGAAGCGCGGAGAATCGGTGGATCTACATTTCACTTCGGACAGGCCGAGCGACGCCGAAATGGCGGCCGTCGATTCCATGCTGGGACCGGCAGTATCACGCTGGGCTGGCGGAGAGCGCACCGATTCACTGGACGGGCAGACATCGGTTAGCGGGCACCGCACCTCCGGGCAGAGGCATCTGCTCCTGCCCGTGCTGCATGCGATTCAGGGCCGAGTGGGCTGGATCAGTCCCGGTGCGCTGAACTACGCCTGCCAGCGGCTCGAGATTCCTCCGGCTGAGGCCTATGGCGTTGCCAGCTTCTATGACATGCTCTCGATGGAGCGCCAGCATCCCGTGGTTGCGCGGGTCTGCGATGACATTGCTTGCCAGGCGAAAGGGGCCAACGAACTCTGCACGCGCTTGGAGCGATCGCTGGGGCCTGTCGGGCACGCCGGGAATGGCGGCCCTTCCCGATGGGTGCGTTCTCCGTGCCTTGGTCTCTGCGAGCGGGCGCCGGCTGTTCTGGTCACGGGTGCCGGTGAACGGCCGTGGAATCGCGTCGAGGCGCCGGCTCGATTGTCGAGGGTGCTGGAGTGCCTCGAGCCCCCGTCGCCGACGTCCTGCGACGCCCATCCGGTGGAGGCATCGGTGCCGCAGGCCGGGGACCCGGCTCTGGAATTGCTGAAACGAGTCGGGACGCCCGGCTCCGAGAGCTTGGAAGGCTATCGCGCGAGCGGGGGGCTCAAGGCGCTCGATCTGGCTCTCGAAGAGGGCCAGGACTGGGTGATCCGCCAGGTCGAGGCCTCGAAGTTGGTCGGTCGCGGAGGTGCTGCGTTCCCGACGGGTATCAAGTGGCGGGCGGTCGCGTCCGCCAGCGGCGTCAAGTATCTGGTCTGCAACGCGGACGAGTCCGAGCCCGGAACGTTCAAGGATCGGGTCCTGATGGAGGGCGATCCGTATTCGATCATCGAGGCGATGGCGATCGCCGCGTTCGCCACCGGCTGCGAGCGGGGCTATATCTATATCCGGGGTGAATACCCTCGTTCCACGGAGCGACTTCAGTCGGCGATTTCCCAGTTCGACGCGGCTGGCCTTCTGGGATCGGCCTGCCCGATGGAGATCCGGCGGGGTGCCGGAGCCTACATCTGCGGCGAAGAGACTGCGCTGTTCAATTCGATCGAGGGCTATCGAGGCGAGCCGCGCAACAAGCCGCCGTATCCCACGGACGTCGGTCTGTTCGGCAAGCCGACATTGGTCAACAACGTCGAGACGCTTGCGAACGTTCCGCGGATCCTGCTCCAGGGAGGGTCCGACTTCGCGGCGATCGGTACGGAGCGGTCAAGCGGCCCTAAGCTGTTTTGCCTATCGGGCCATCTCGCGCGGCCCGGGGTGTACGAGGCCCCGTTCGGAGTGACGGTCCAGGACCTGATTGACACGGCCGGAGGTGTTGCAGGAAGCGGCAGGCTTCAGGCAGTGCTTGTCGGCGGTGCCGCCGGGGCCTTTCTCGCACCGGACGAGCTGGACGCGCCATTCACGTTCGAAGGAATGCGGGCGATCGGAGCAACCGTCGGATCGGCAGTCGTCATGCCGTTCGACGACTCCGTCGACCTCGGTTCGATCCTGCTGCGGATCGCGGAGTTTTTTCGGGAGGAGAGCTGCGGCCAGTGCGTGCCCTGCCGTGTCGGAACCGTGCGACAGGAGGAATTGTTGCAGCGATTGCGATCCGGCCGCATGATTGAATCGCTAGAACAGGAGCGCGCGCTGCTGAGGGATATTTCCCAAGTGATGCGAGACGCCTCGATCTGCGGTCTCGGCCACACCGCGGCCAGCGCTGTGGACTCCGCACTGGCACGATTCCCGATTTTCACAAGGAGCACTCTGTGAGCGACCAGCCCAGTTCAGACGCGCCCAGCCTGACCATACCGATACCTCGGGGCCCCGTCCCCATGGCCCCAGACCGCGACAGCGGGCCGCCCGTCACCCTGACGGTCGACGGGGAGGGCGTGACGGTCCCTGCGGGATCCACGCTGCTGGACGCCTGCCGCCAGTGCGGCATCGACACACCGACGCTCTGCTACTTGGAGACTCTTTCGCCCGTCAATGTCTGCCGCGTGTGCGTCGTCGAACTGGAGGGTTCCCGGACGCTTGTTCCGGCTTGCTCCCGTCCGGCGACTGAGGGCATGTCCATCCGCACGGATTCGCAGCGTGTCCGTCTGAGCCGGAAGATGGTGCTGGAATTCCTGTCGTCCAGCAACGACGTGGAGACGGCCCCCGAACTGAAAGAGTACATGGAGCGCTACGGCGCGGATCCGGAGCGCTACCGGAGTGAAGACATCGAAGCTGCAACCCAGGCACAGCCTGCGAAGATCGACAACGACCTCTACATCCGCGACTACTCCAAGTGCATCCTCTGCTACAAGTGCGTCGAGGCATGCGGAGTGGACGCGCAGAACACCTTTGCGATCGCGGTCGCGGGCCGGGGGTTCGAATCGCACATCGCGACCGAGTTCGACGTGCCGCTTCCGGATTCGGCCTGCGTTTACTGCGGGAACTGCATCGGCGTTTGTCCCACGGGCGCGCTGATGTTCAAGAGCGAGCACGACTTGCGCGAGGCGGGCGAGTGGGATGAGTCCAAGCAGCAGACCACCGACACCATTTGTCCCTACTGCGGCGTCGGCTGCACGCTGACGCTGCATACCCAAGAAAACCGGATCGTGAAGGCGACGTCTCCTCTCGATCAGGAAGTGACGTCGGGCAACCTTTGCATCAAGGGCCGGTTCGGATGGCAGTTCGTCGGAGGCGACAAGTCGAGCGACAGCCAAGCGGAGTCTTCAGCGGCCGAATCGGACTAGCGAAGCAGCAGACCGGTCTGGGTTGGCGGTAACAGAGTGATACCGCCTGTGTCCGGCAAGGCGGAAATCTTCACGCCGGGAAAGAGCCGAACTGATCGCGACCGCAAGCCCCCTCCGCCAAGAGCCGCCTGGCGTTACCCGGTTTTTCCGGGCTACATTCTCGAAGGACCCCGGGGCGGTTCGATTCCGGCCGCAGGACCGGCCCTTACCAAGCCGAGAGGAAGCGAGTCGAACGCGAAGCACGTCAAGGTTGATGTGCTTCAATCGTCTGCGGAATGCTTGGCATTGATCGCGAGTGCCACGCCTCTGGCGAGGCGGTTGCCCCGGGCTCAGGAAGAATACTCGGTAATCTTGTCGACGGTCCGCTGAGCAGGTTTCCACCTCGAATGTATTCCCTAGCACCAGTTGTGCTGGTGCTGATCCAAGCGTGGGCGTGCGCCCCTCCTCCCGAGACCTTCGATCCGTCCGCCTTTAACGGCCATTGGGTCCTGGAAGGGGAATCGGGACCTATGGCAATGGAGGTCAAGGACGCCGGTAAAGGGACGATGACAGGATCGATCGTGGGCGCTGTGGGCGGGCGCCTGCAGCCGTTTCTCGAATCCTCGATTTCCGATAGCGGACTGAAGTTTCGAGTCGAGCGCGAATTCGATAGCGGAGCAAGGGTTGGCAGTACAACGGTCGCTTGGTTCGACGGCGATCAACTGACTGGCGAAACCACCCGCGAGGACCGGGAAGGGAAGAGGAGTTGGATCGCTCGGCGGCCCGACGTCGTGACGGACACTGACAGCGGCGACTGGGTCGAGCAAGAACCGGTCGTGCTGTTCGACGGAACAGACCTGTCGAAGTGGAATACAAGCGCACCAGGGGAACTGGAAGGCTGGCTAGTCGACGGCGACATCCTGAAGAATGCAGGCAACGTCGGCGACCTGAAATCGAACCGGCAGTTCCAAAACTTCCGGCTGCAGGTGGAATACCGAGTTTCCGAAGGCGGTAACAGCGGTATTGCACTGCGCGGTCGGTACGAGGTGCAGATACTTGACGATTTTGGTACGGAAACGTCGATACACGGCAACGGCGCCATCTACAGCCGGATCAAGCCGAGTAGTCTCGCGACGAATGCTCACACCGAGTGGCAGCAATTCGATATCCGACTCATCGGGCGAGTCGTTACGGTCAAACTCAACGGCACCACCATCATTAATCGCCAAGTGATTGAAGGCATCACGGCGATGGCTATAGATGGCCGCGAGTCCGAACCGGGTCCCGTTTTGCTCCAGGGTGATCACGGGCCGATCGAGTTCCGAAGAATCGTCGTCACACCTCTTGAGCGCACCTGACCGGATTGGCTGCCGGAACACAATCAATCGAATCGAGACTCAATAGACACTTGCGCGGACTGCGGCCGGCGGTTCGCTCCGTACCGGCGGAAACTGCAACGGCGCTGCCCGTCCTGCCAAATCAGCTACACGAAACGGCGGGCGAGGGAAAACGCCAGACGGAGGGCCAAGGGCAGGGCTCCGAAACCCAGGCCGGTTATCACGTGCGAGGGCTGCGGGAAGGCCGTCACTGTCCACCGGAAAGGGCTGCAGAAACGCTGCTAGGAGTGCCAGGCGCTCCGCAATGTCGTGCTCTCGAACGCTCGGAGCAAGCGGCGGCGCTCCGATCCGGCCAAGGCGCGGCACGATAACCAGAACAGCATCAGGGCGGCGAAGCGTACCTATCGCAAGCGGCTGGCCGAGCGGAAGTGCACGAGGTGCGGCGGTCGCCTCGATCGGCGGATAATTGGGAAGTTCAAGACGTGCCGAAGCTGCCGGAAGCTATGCGCTGCCCGCAAGCTGCTCAGCACGCATTGGAAAAAGAAGTGATTGCCGATAGTGAGAGATAAGGAGAAACAGGATGATTGACAAGAAACCTTGGGATTTGGTCGTGCTGCAGCCGCGAGGGTTGGATCGCGACGATGCGGATCGTCTGGTAGAGGCCGCGGGCACGTTTTCGCGCTTTAGCCACCACGCAACAGGCGTGGAGGCCCGAGCCGAGGGCCGGCGGATTCTGTGCAAGCTGGCGGAGGTCAACGAGGAGGTCAAGTGGGCCGTGGCTTTCGGCACTCCGTGGAGGGGCATCGGCCCGAGCCGAAAAAATGGTCTGGAGGTCATCCGAACAGGCGACCTGCAGACCGATTCGGACGACTGACCCCCCTATGGCACCGCCGACTCGGCAGCGGAGGGGCCATCGCCGACGGTAGGGGGTACTAACTCCATGAAGGCCGCGCTGCTCGAATACCTGGCAGGGCTGGAGGTTTCGCAGGGCCGGAAGGCGGGCCAGAGCCTCGAAGTCTTGCCGTGGCAGCGGCGGTTCCTTCGGGCTCGCCACCCAGAGCGCGGGGTTGTCCATCGCTAGGGGCAACGGTAAGACAACGCTGCTGGCGGCGGTTGCGGCGGCCGCGCTGGACGGGACGCTCGCGGTTCCGAGGGGCGAGGTCCTGATCGTCGCTTCGAGTTTCGAGCAAGCGCGGATCGCCTTCGAGGACGTCGCGGCGTTCATGGGCGGCAAGCTGCGGGACAAGCAGCGCTGGAAGCTCTGGGACACCGCGCAGCAGGTGCGAATCGAGGACCACGAGACGGGCGCCCAGGTCCGCTGTCTCGGTTCGGATCCGCGACGCGCTCACGGCATGGCTCCGGTCTTGGTTCTGGCCGACGAACCGGCGCAGTGGCCGCCGGCGACGGGCGAGCGCATGAGGGCCGCGCTGCTGACGCCGGCGGGCAAGCAGAGGCACAGCCGTTTCGTTGCGCTCGGAACGCGCCCGGCCCGTGCATGGCGCTACCGGGACGCGGCCTGATCCGCGAGTTCGGCGACCAGTTCCCGCCATGCAATCTCGGCGGGCGTGAGCGGGCGGCGATTCTCGGCCCGCGTCTTGCCGATGTGGCAACCCCTGCAGAGCGTCTGGAGGTTGCCGAGGTCGTAGGCGGCGCCTCCCTGACGAAGCGGCCGGATATGGTCCACTTCGAGCCTTCCGGGGCGTCCGCACCTCCGGCAGCGCCATCCGTCGCGTTCGAGGGCCTGCCGCCGGACGCGCCCCCAGCGAGAGGGCTCGAGGGCGGCATAGTAGCGGCTGCCTCGCCCGGCCATTGCCTGATTGTGTCAACACCGCTATAGTGTGGCTTTAATGACACATTCCCAGAGGCTCCATGTCGAGCAGTCCGAGAAGCGCGAGAAGATCAACGCGCTGCTCGGCAAGGACGAGCTGACCGACGAGGAACGCGGCGAACTGGACAGCCTCACCAAGCGCGCCCAGCAAATCGAGGTCGAGCTGCGGGCGGCGCTGGTTGCCGAGGATCAGGGAACGACCAGCCCGGCCGAGCCCGACGCCGAGCAGCGCGAGCGGATCGAACTGCGGGGCCGGGCCCGGCTCACCAACTACCTGCTGGCCGCCGCGCAGGGCCTCATGGTCGACGGAGCCGAGCGCGAATTGCAGCAAGCCGCCGGCGTCAGCCAAGTCCCGCTCGAACTGTTCGACGTGCCTGCCGAGCGGAGCAGCGGCAGGACGCGCCGACGACCTCCCCGTCGACCACGGCGGTCAACCTCGATCCGATCCGGCCAATGATCTATGCCCGCTCGGTCATTCCGAGGCTGGGCATCGCCATGCCTCGCGTCGAGTCCGGGACATGGGGAACGCTGACCATCTCGACCGGCCTGACCGCCGGGACGCAGGCACCCGGCGGGGCGCAGCGATCCACGGCGGCGGCCTTCAACGTCCAGACCACCACGCCGCACAGGGTGAGCGCGAGGCTGTCCGTCCGGCTGGAGGATATCGCCACGATCGGCGTCGGCAATTTCGAGAGTTCGCTGCGCCAGAACCTCATGCTCGCCATGCGCGACCGCCTAGACCTTCTCGGGCTGACCGGCGACGGGACGGGCGCGAACCCGAACGGCCTGCTGACGCAGCTCACCGACCCGACCGACCCGACCACGGTGATCGACTGGAACGGATTCACGGCGGCGGTCTCGGACGGCATCGACGGCGGGCCGTGGGCCGAGACCATGATGGCCGTGCGGATTCTCTGCAACCCCGAGACGCAGCGGCTCGCGGTGCGGACATTCAAGGACGGGACCGGCTTCGGCGGAGAGATGACCGCGGCCGCGTACCTGCGGACCAATTCCGCCGGTTTCTTCTCCTCGCGCCGGATGCCCGATTCCGCGAGCAACATCGCCCAGGCGATCCGGGCGCGCATGGGGACGACGGGACTGGATGAGGTCAACGCGATGCGGCTGGCGACCTGCCCGGTCTGGAACGAGGTCAGCATCGATGACATCTACTCGGACTCTGCCAGCGCCACGCGGCATTTCACGATGCACAGCCTGATCGGCGACGTTTTGATCGAGCAGCCCGACGCCTACGAGCAGATCGCCTTCAAGCTGGCTTGACCGGAGCGCCGGAAATGACCGAGCGCCGAGCGGGAGCCGAGATCCGGCTGATCGGCCGCGAGCTGGTCAGCGAGGCGATGGTCTACGGCGATATCGCGCCGGGACTCAACGAGCGGTTCGGGCCGGGCGCGTTCGCGCCGGTCCCACCGGTCCCGCTGAACCTCCAGCACGATTCCCGCATGGTGATCGCGGACGCCGGCGCCTACGAGCTGACCGACACACCGGAGGCGCTGCTGGTCCGGGCCGAGCTGCCCGAGGATTCAGCGCCGATCAAGCTGGTGAGGCGCAGGGCGCTGGGCGGGCTCTCGGTCGAGTTCACCTCGGAGCGGGAGCGCCGCGACGGCGACGTGCGGGTGATCGAATCCGCGACGCTTGCCGGCGTGGCTCTGGTTGACCAGGCGCGTACAAGGCCGCCCGCGTCGAGGTCCGGGCGCGCTCCGGGCGCACGCTGCGGGCGCGGGTCCCGGCCGGGACGCGGGTCGAGTGCCGGTGTTCCGGCGTCACGTGCAAGTTCGCGAGGCTCATGCGCGAGGGAATGCAGAAGGCGTTCGACGATGCGTTCGAGGCGTACAAGCGGGAGGTGGTCGCGGGCTGGAACTCGTACAACCAGCCGCTTGCCGCAAGCTCGAGGGGAAGCGTCCAAGGGCGGATTCTCCCGGACGGAGACGGCGAGGTCGACATTGACCTGCCCGCCGGTCCCGAGGGCGAGGCGGTATTGCGCGCTCACGAGAACGCCGGCGTGATCGTGCGGCCGCTGCTGGACGATCTCGAATCTGTGGTCGAGCCGGACGGCCGGCAGTCCGACGCCGAGCTGACGCGGGTCTACTCCGACTTCCGCATACGGGCCTTCATCCTCACGAGCACGGATGCCCGCGAGGGCTGGCCGGAGCCGCGCATCCTGCCCACTCCCGACGATCAGATGGACCGCCGGGCGCGGAGGCGGGTATGGCTGTAACGATCAGCGCTGCCCAGCTCGCGGCCGAGCTGCGGCTGATCGAGGCGCAGGCGGCCGGGACCGTGGCGGACGCTTCCAGCACGGCGGCGGTCGAGGCGGCGTCCGGCGCGCTCTCGCGGGCCTTCGCATCCGCCGAGGTGTCCGGGCCGTCGAACGTTCTGGACGCGGTGACGCCGGCCTACCTCGCCCAGGTGGGCCGGGACCTCGTGCGCTCCGGCGACTCCATGCACGTCATCCGGATGGAAGCGGGCCGGATGGCGCTGGTGCCCGCGTCGAGCTGGCACTGGGAAGGCTCCCACCTTCCGGCAGGCTTGACGGTGCGGGTGACGGCCTACGGGCCTTCCACGTCGACCACGTGGAACCTGCCCGCGTCCGGCGTGGTGTTCGTTCGCTGGGGCGGGACGCCGGGGCAGCCCTACGTGGGAACCGGGCCGCTCTCGTGGGCGCATACGACCGCGAGGCTGCAGTCCGAGGCCGAGCGATCCCTTGCCGACGAGGCGGGCGGACCGCTGGCGAACCTGCTGGCGATTCCGAGCGACGGCGGCGAGGGCGACCCGCTGGCCGCACTCAAGGCCGACATCGCGACCGCTCGCGGGAAATCCCTGCTGGTCGAGACCACGAGCGCCGGATGGGGCGAGGGCCGCATGGGCGCGCCGCAGTCGGACTGGAAGGCGAACCGCCTCGGACCCATGCCGCCCGAGGGCATGGTGCAGGTGCGATCGGACGCCTTCAAGGCCGTGCTCGCCTCGTGCGGGTGCTCGGTCGCCATGTTCGACGATTCGGACGGAACCTCGAAGCGGGAAGAGCTCAGGCAGTTCTACCTCGGAACCGTGCAGCCGCTCGCGAAGATCCTCGAGCGGGAGCTGTCAGCCAAGCTGGAGGCGGACGTGGGGCTCGGCTTCGATCTCTACAACGTCGACCTGGCCGGACGCGCTCAAGCCTTCCAGAAGCTCGTTGCGGGCGGGATGGAGCCGAAAGAGGCGCTGGTAACTTCGGGGCTGATGGCGGAATAGCAAACCGCCGCATGGTAATCCCGGCTGCATGGTAATGGCGAATTTCGGCCCTAGCCGAATCGCCGTAACCAATTGCCGGATAAGGGTTTCCAATGCGGCCCTGTAGTAGAATACTTGGGCATGAAAAAGACGCTCGTCGCGGTCTTGGCAATTCTATTGCTTGTGGCGGTTCGATTCGCCGTCCAAATTACGGATCAGTCTCCGACCGACGCATACGCTCAGACCTGGGCCAATGGCGAGTGCGCATCCGCCGATGCCGTGACTATGCGCCTGGGAATCGGCGACGACTCTCCGAGCGATTGGAGCGGGTCCGCGACGGGTGCGGTTCCCTCAGGAACGGTCTCCTGGAAAGCCGGTTCGGAGTCCAGTCCACTCAAGCTCGCCGGCGGTGAACAATCTCCGAGAATCCTGCCCGCGACCGTAGACCTGAACCTTTCGCGCCAGCCTTGCGGTAGCGAGGCGGCTCCAAGTGGGAAGATTCAGGTCAAGACCGCCCACGGAGACTTCGAGTTCGAGCCCTTGGAATTGCCCATCGGCGATTCGACGGCGGTGCTTGAGGGTCGAGTCGAAATCGCCAGGGTCCCAGCAAGCACTCCAGTTCTGGCCGGTCCGTTCGAGGAGGACTTTCCGGCCTGCAATTCATTGAAGGACGGATCGGTGCTGTGCGCCTATGTCGAGTATCAGCCGGGACGAGCAATCGACGAAGAGGCGGCCCTGGCGGGTGAGTTCGAGTCCATTGAATTTGATGGCAACGGGGACCGAGTTGCCCTCATTCGCCGCACTGCCTCGGGCTGGGGATATCCCGTCTACGCTACACCGGCCGGAAGCGACGTGTGGCGCCCGGTCGTGACCGTGCTTTCCGACGGAAATGCCGCGGTTATCTGGTCACAACAGCTAGACGGAAACTGGGACATCTATTTGAGGGAATACCGATCCGCAAGCGGCGTCCTAGGCCCGCGCCAACGTCTCACGACGGATCCTCGCCAGGATTTCAATGTCGTTGCAAGTGGGGAGTACATCGCCTGGCAGGGGCGCCGCGCTGACGGTTTTGACATCATCGCGCGGCGTCTCGGAGGTCAGGCTGTTCGGGTGTCCACGAGCGAGGCGAACGACTGGAGGCCCTCGATCGCTACCGACTCGAAAGGAGCGGCGTGGATCGCATGGGACACCTATGATGCGGGCAACTATGACGTCTACCTGCGGAGCCTCGACGGCGAGAGCCTTGGCGAGCCGTTGGGCATTGCTGTGTCGCCCCGGTTTGAAGCACGCCCCGCCGTTGCGGTGGACGGCCGGGACCGGGTCTGGGTGGCATTCGAGGACTCCGACGAAGGCTGGGGCAAAGACTACGGCGACCGGTGGACCGGCCGGCAGGCGACTCCTCTGTACGTCAACAAGAACGTTCTGGTTCGCGTCTGGGACGGGTCCTTGAAACAGCCTGCGGCCCAGCCCCGGGCACCGACCGTCGATTACTTTCACGACGACCCGCGAATCGCGACGAGCCAGCGCCACAAGATCAGCATTCCCGCAATGGCAATCGACGGGGAGGACCGGCCGTGGGTGCTGTTTCGCAAGCACCCGCTCCAGACGGGCAGAGGAGAGCGATGGCGAAGCTATGGAGAGTACCTGGACGGGGATTCGTGGTCCAAGCCGATCCCTCTGCTGGCCTCGGATCACTTGCTGGACCGCCAGCCGGGAGTTGCCTCCCGGGCGGACGGGGGCCTCTTGGCGGTGTTTGCCGGAGACAAGCGCCTGCAGGCTCGGAACAGAAAGGACAGCGATCTCTTCGAATCCGTTCTCGTTGCTGGCGGAACCCCAACCGCACCCCTGCTGCGCCCGGCAAATGCGAGAACCCCCCTGTCGCAACGGGATCCGGTGCATCCTGACGAGAGCGAACAGATCGCGAGGATCCGGTCGCAGCGTGTCAATGTACGTGGGCTGGAACTGCTGTTCTTGAGAGGTGAATTCCATCGTCACACCGAGTTCTCGTCGCACCGCGACTGGGACGGCCCGTTCGAGGAGGTTTGGCGGTATGGTCTGGATGTTGCGGGGATGGACTGGATCGGCCCCGGCGACCATGACTACGCGATCAGTCACGGCTACCTGTGGTGGCTACAGCAGAAGGCCGCCGACATGTACCACGCTCCAGGCTCATTTAGCGCCATGTACACCTACGAGCGGAGCGTCAGTTATCCGAGCGGTCACCGGAACGTCATGCTTCCGCGTCGAGGTATTCGACCGCTGCCTCGGATGGCCGGCAAGGAACGGGTCAACGGGAGCGAAGCCGGCGGGTCTCCCGACATCAGAAACCTGTTCGCTTACCTGCGGCACTTCGGAGGAATCTGTTCCTCGCACACGTCGGCCACCAATATGGGCACAGACTGGCGCGACGGGGACGTGGAGGTCGAACCGGTCGTAGAACTGTTCCAAGGCCACCGGCAGAGCTACGAGCTATCGGGAGGCCCGCACGCCGCGACCGGTCCGGGTGACACGATCCAAGGCTACAGGCCGGCCGGATTCGTCTGGGAAGCCTTTCAGAAGGGACGGCGCCTCGGCTTCCAGGCAAGCAGCGACCATGTCTCGACGCATCTCAGCTACGCGGTCGTGCTGGCCGAGGACAATTCGCGCGAAGGGATCATTGAGGCGTTCAAGCGGAGGCACTCCTATGCCGCCCATGACAACATCGCACTGGTCGTCCGCTCCGGCGACTATCTGATGGGTGACGAGTTTTCCACCGACGTAGTGCCGAGGCTCCAGATCGTCGCGCACGGCACGGCCCTGATCGACAGCGTCGAGATCATTCGTCAGGTCGGGCTCCAGAAGCCTGAAGTTGTCGCCTCGATGGAGCCCAGAGAGCCAGAGATCAACCTGGATTGGTCCGACACAGCTGCCTCGGCTGGGGAATGGAACATGTACTACGTGCGCCTCAAGCAGCGGAACGAGGCCATGGCGTGGGCCAGTCCCCTCTGGATCCGTTACGAGCCATAGAGGCCGGCGGGACCGTTCAAAACGCGGTCATTGACCGGAATTCCTCGAATCGCTGATTGATTCGGTCCGTCTTCAAGTCTTTCAGGCCGTCAACGCCGAACCGCTCGCAGCAAAAGCTGCCCATCACCGAGCCGTAGATGACGGCGCGGCGCAAGTCGGCGCTGCCCGCGTCGGCGGCATCGCGGAATCCGCGGCTCGCCAGATAGCCCATGTAGCCGCCCGCGAAGGCGTCCCCCGCTCCGGTGGGATCCACGAGGTCGTCCAGCGGATAGGCCGGCGCGATAAAGCACTCGCCTTGACGGAACATCGTTGCGCCGTGCTCCCCGCGCTTGATCACGACCGTACTCGGCCCCATGGCGTGAATCGCCTCCGCCGCATGCCGAAGGTTGTCGACCTCGGTGATCTGGCGAGCCTCCTCGTCGTTGATGAGGATCGAGTCCCACTGTCGGACGGCCCTCGCCAGTTCCTGCGGAGTCCGTTCGATCCAGTAATTCATGGTGTCACCTGCAACGAAGTCCCGGTTTGCGGCTTGGTCCAGCACTAGGGATTGCAGGTCAGGGTGGATGTTGCCGAGGAGGATGTGGGAAGTGCCGCGGTAGGAGTCCGGCAGTCGCGGACGGAAGTCGGCGAATACGTTCAGGTCGGTCACCAGAGTGCGCCGCTCGTTCATCTGCTGGAAGTACACTCCCTTCCAGTAGAAGGTCTTGCCGGGTGCTCGCTCCAAGCCCTCGAGGTCGACGTTTCGCCGGCGGAGCACCGCCTCGTCCTCGGGGGCAAAATCGTCGCCCACGACAGCGACGATTCGGACTCTGGTGAAATGGCTGGCCGCCAGTGCGATGTACGAGCCCGCACCTCCGAGAACGCGGTCGACCTTGCCGCGAGGAGTCTCGATGCCATCGTAGGCGACCGACCCGACTACTAGTAGGGACATGGGATCTCAGCGAGGAAGTGTTTGGTCTAGAGATACTTGCCTGCCAGTAGCGAGTATTTCTCTCGAACTCTTTCGGAAATGACAGACCGGTCCGTGATGATCGCGTTCTTCAACGCTCTTGCATAAGGGCCGGGCCCAGCCGGAATGCGCTTAACGGCCTCGACCGCCACGCTCTGAGCGTTCGCGGCGTTCTTCGTCAGGTACTCGATCACAGTGTCGACCGTGACCGCGTCGTGCTCCGGATGCCAGCAATCGTAGTCAGTGACCATGGCAATCGTGCAATACGACATCTCGGCCTCCCTGGCGAGCTTCGCTTCCTGGAGGTTCGTCATGCCGATGACGTCCAGTCCCCAAGATCGGTACAGTTCCGATTCCGCGAGGGTCGAGAAGGCCGGTCCCTCCATGCAGCAGTAGGTCCCCCCTCGGTGAACGGTCACACCGGCCTCTACGCACGCGGCCTCCGCGACGTCCGCGAGTGCGGAACAGATTGGATGCGAAAAAGTGATGTGAGCGGCAAGGCCGTCGTCGAAGAAGGTCGACGCACGCCCACGCGTCCTGTCGAAGAATTGATCGGGAATCACGAAATGGATCGGTTCCAGTTCTTCACGAAGCGACCCGACTGCACTGAACGACAGCACGTACTCGACGCCGAGAGACTTCAGCCCAAAAATGTTGGCTCGAAAGTTCAGGTTCGAGGGCATTATTCGGTGGCCCCGCCCGTGACGGGCGAGAAACGCCACCTCACGCCCGGCGATGCGGCCGGTAATGTAGGCGTCGGACGGGTCTCCCCACGGTGTGTCCACAGGCACTTCGCGCTGGTTTTCCAGCGCGTCCATTTGATACAGGCCGCTGCCTCCGATGATCCCGATCCGGATACTCATGAACGGACCATTCTAGCTAGGAATCGACTACCGCTCACAGGTCTGCAGCAAACCTGACCAGTTCTAGATAGTAGAAAGTATCTTGGCACAATAAATTAAAATCTATAAACTCATGTGACGCATCAAATACTGGCAAGGCATTTCAGCGCTTGATTCTGCCTCGTCGAACCGGGTCGACTACATTGGATGCCGATGGCCGACTGGCTCACCCGAGAGCAGCGTCGACGGGTCATGCAGGCCATAAGGGGCAAGGACACCGGCCCGGAACTGGCGGTCCGCCGGATCGTCCATCGTCTCGGGTATCGATACCGCCTGCATAAGAAGGGCCTGCCAGGGAGGCCTGATCTAGTATTTGCGCGACGAAAGAAGGTGATCTTCGTGAATGGCTGTTTCTGGCATGCGCACGACTGCCAGTACGGGCGCGCGCCAGAGTCCCGCCAAGATTACTGGCTTCCCAAGCTGAAGCGGACCAAGGAACGTGACATCGAGAACAGGGCCGAGCTCGAGTCGCTAGGCTGGGAGGTTCTGACGGTATGGGAATGCCAGATTAAGGGGAAGGACAACACCAACCTCGTGGACGTCCTGACAACTTTCTTGGATGGCTAGGCCGGATAGGGTCGCCAGTGGTCGGCGGGCTGCTCCCCTTGTCGGCTCGAGGCCGTCTTCGATTCCGGCGCCCGCGATGTGCGCAGCGGGCTCTTGCAGCTGTTAGGGTCGTTCCTTGTAGTCGAGCTCCCCGGCCTCGACTCGCACAGGCAGCCGGTTTTCTGGGGGTGGCAGGGGGCAGGTCGTATACGGGTTGAACGCGCAAGGCGGGTTGTAGGCCTGGTTGAAGTCGACCGTCGTCCAGCCTCCGGGACCGGGGAGATCAGCGTAGAGAAACCGTGCAGCCGGATAGGTCTCGCTTCCGCTAGTCAGGTCGCTGAAGACGAACCAGAGTCGGTCGTCGTAGTCAATTGCGGTCATACGGAGCTTTTCGCCTTCCAACCTCAGCGCGACCGAGCCGCTGGTGTGAAGGGTCAGGACGTCTCCGAGGTTGTTCGTCAGTTCCATCTCGCGCGGTTCGTCGTGGGGGACAAAGCGTCCGCGAATCCGGAACGACTCGTCCACCGGGTACCAGCGCAGCTTGGTGAACTTGCGCCGGATTTCACTGTCCGTGTCCCTCAACCGCATTGCCAACCGGTCGCCGCTTGCGTGAGGGAACAGGGAGAGGGGCCCAAGACTGATTGTCGGTCGATCAGACCCTTCGTGAGGCCACAGTTGTGCCTCGTCGACCCCGTTTCCATCGACTGATAGGGTATGTCCTTTGGCTGCCCGCGCGGTGATCGTAGACTCCCGCAGCGTGATGATCCCCGCATGCTCCGGACCGGTTCGCAGCACGATATCGCTCTGCGGTGACGAACCGAAGCTGTTGTCTCCCTCGTTGAGAAAGAAGAGGCCGGCGAGTGTCAGCCAGCCGTCGTCGGCTTTGAGGCGTGCCTCACGGTCGACGCGCCATGCCTCGATTGCCGTCGCATAGTCGTGCGGGCCCGGCACGCTGCATGCCAGCTGCGTCACGAGGAACGAAATGACAACTGCTGGCAGTCTGGGTGTCACTTGCGGTGCCGGATTGCTTTGAAACCCATTCAGCCCTTGTCCCGAGACGTGAATCGGGCGCGGCTTGCAGGCAACCAGGTTCAATCAATGGTAATTGAACAGCGGATTCTCCGGGCCGGGGACCCTGCCCTCGAAAGGGACCCATGTCCGCAGATGCCGACCCGTCCACTTCTCGGTCAGCATCCATGCGCAGCTGCGGTGGCTACACTAAGCCGAAACCTCTCCCATGGATCGTAGCCTGATCTTTGGAGCGGCGGTCATTCTCTTCTGCGTGCGAGATGCGCGTCTCCTCGCTGCGCAGCGTGGGCTCTTCGTCGCTTTCGTTCCGATGCTGCTCGCGGTGGCCGCAGGCTGTGGCCTGTTGGCAGAGCGACTCTCGGAGAGCGAGGCTCGGGAACTGCTCGCGGACATCCGCTTCTGGTTGCCGGCAGCATCCATTCATGCGTTGCTGTCCTTTCGCTCAGGACGGCGAAGCCTCCTGGCAAGGCCTCCGGATTGGCTTTCGATCATGCCGGCACCGGTCCTTTGTGTCGCGATGATCGGAGCAGGGAGACAATCCCTCACCGCTTTCGATGGTGTTGCGGGCCTGCAGGTCGGGCTGGTGATTGGCGGTGCCTACGGGTGCGCCGTCGCATTGCTTGTGGTGAGCCGTCTTTGCGGCAACGACGCATTGGCGTCGCTCCGATTCGCCTCGATCGCCCACGTTAGCGCCTTGCTGCTGGTACCGGCGCTGGCGGCCCCGGACCGCCCTCTAACCGCGCAATCCGTCGACTGGCTGGTCACGGGGCTCGTATTGGGCTCGGTCCTAGTGATCTTCGGGGCGTCGTTGGTGTGGCACCGGATACGTCATCGCTAGGGCCCGCAGTTGTGGTTGCTCCGGGCTGCAACACCCTCCCTCCATGCCATCCGCACTGAACCATTCCGGATCGTTGACTGCCTTGCATCACAGCGCAGAGAGCGTTGTCCGGCAGGTGTTGTTGGGAATCACATTGAATCGTGAGAATCGGGTGATCCCACGGCGGCGCAGGTTCGCCCGCGGATCCGGTGGAAAGCGGAATAGCTCGAGGAGCCTGGCTAGAACGCGGCAGATTGATCAGCAAGCATCACAAGCCTCCAAGGTCCCCGCTCCCCCGTTCAGAAGTGAATCTGTTCGAGGAAACTTTGCCATTGGTGCACAGATACTCTGAAGATCCTCAATCGGTACAGTGTCAGCGCCGACAGGTGTGCTTGGCTGGCTTGTACCGCCTTGCGGAGAGGGAGCCAATAGGCGATGGCGAGTGCGGCCCTAGTCCTTCGCCGTGATGCTGACTGGAGGGGTCCGACTGCACTGAATACTCTCGGTCATGCCGGCCGAGATCGTCGCGCAGGCTGTGTCCGTGGCGGTGCGTACCGCCTCTTCCTTGGTCGTGCCAGAGGCCACGGCGCAGTTCGTACGGCCCTTGAATTCCATGCAGACCTCATAGGTGAACTGCTGCAGGCCCAGGGAGGAGTACACCACCGCTGCGAGCACGGCCGCAACGAACAGAATTGCCGCCAAGACCGGTTTCTTCATCGTCCCGCCATTGTACTGAGCGGCACCTGACACCAAGACGTCAGGAGAATCTCGGGAATTTCCGCCCGAAAGCTATCATGAGACGGATGGCAGCGCTGGAAGCAGGCACCCACGCGCCGGACTTCAGGCTTCTCGACGCCGACGGCACGGAATTCCACCTGCTCACGCAACTCGATACGGGACCTGTCGTGCTGACATTCTTCAAGACCAGCTGTCCGACCTGCCAGTACGGCCTGCCTTATCTCGATCGGCTTGCCTCGGCCCTCGAATGGACGGCCGCCGAGTCGGTCGCTGTGTGCCAGGATTCGCCTGGCGATGCCGAGAGATTCAAGCTGGAATTCGACTACAGCACGCGGGTCGTGTTCGACACAGAGGAAGCAGGCTTTCCGGTCTCTAATGCCTACGGTCTCACGAACGTGCCGACTGTATTCCTCATCCAGGGGCACGGCGACATCGCCCACACAGCCGTCAGCTGGTCAAAGTCCGACGTTGAAGAGATTGCCGGCAAGCTGGGCGTGAGCGCCCCATTCGCTCCCGGCGAAGACGTCCTGCCGTTCCGGCCCGGTTGAGGATCGCTGAACTAGCCCCGGTCCGGAGCTTTGCGCTGCTGGCGACCCCCGTGGCCCGGGAGACCCGCCGGGTTTTCGTGGACCCTCTCCTGGCGACCGTGTCGGAGCGCCGCAGCGAGTCCCACCGAGGATTCCCCGAATCGGTCTCGAAGGGCATCGACTGCCTGTAATGCCTGGGTCATCTTCTCGTGGCCAGCCCCTTCGAACAAGCCTTCCTGGTGCTGCGACGACTCCTGCAGCGCTCCGGCGTGGACTCCGAGCAACCGGATTGCCCTTCTAGGATCGCGATGGCGAAGGTACAGGCGTCGCACCGTCTCGAGTATCACGGTGTCCAGCTGCGTGGGCTCGTCGAGCGACTTGGCCCGGGTTCTCGTCGAGAAGTCCTCGTAGCGGAACTTGACTTGCACCGTGCGCGACCAAAGGCCGTGCTCCCTTAGCCGCCTGGCAACGAGCTGCGATAGCTTTGCCAGCGTGGCGTCAATGAGCACCGGGTCTCTCGTGTCGACCTTGAAGGTGGTCTCGTGGCTGATCGACTTGGGGTTTTCCCCCTTGGAGAATCCCGGACTGAACCAGGCCCCAGCATCCATCCCGCGTGACTTCCTGGCAAGTTCCGGCCCCTGCTTGCCGAAGTGTCGCTCCAAGAAGGCATCGTCCTGATTGGCAACTTGTCCAATAGTCTTGAGGCCGAGTTTTGCGAGCTTCTGGTGCATGACTCTGCCGACGCCAGGTACACGGCGGATCTCCAATGGGGAGAGATATTCCGCTTCCATGCCGGGTGCTACGTAAAGCACACCGTTAGGCTTGGCGAGTCCCGAACTGATCTTCGCCACGAGGCGCGAGGTCCCGATGCCGATCGAGCAGGCCAGGCGAGTCTCGTCCGCGACGGCCTCGTGGAGCGTGTGGGCAGCCTTGAGCGGTGGTCCAAGCAGCTTCTCGGCTCCAGTGACGTCAAGGTAGGCTTCGTCAATCGAGGCCATTTCGACGCTCGGAGAGAATCGTGTCAGGATTGCTTTCACCCGGCGGGAATAGTCGAGGTACTTGTGGGGATGTCCTTCGAGGAACACGGCTTGGGGGCACCGTCTGTAAGCCTCGGTGAGGGGCATCGCCGAGCGGACACCGAACTTCCGAGCGGTGTAAGAGGCCGCTGCAACGACGCCGCGTTCCCCGGGCTTGCCCCCGACCACGACTGGCAGCCCCTTGAGCGACTGATTCGAGAGTTCCTCGACAGACACGAAAAAGGCATCCATATCGAGATGGAATATCACCTGCGTCTTGTCAGCGCTGGTCTTCAATGCCGTCTGCCATTCCAATTATAGGAGATGACAAGGCGAACAGGGGGAGTTCACCATGTTGCAGGCCCAGTCTGCACGGCATTGGAGGACACCGCTCGCCATGGCGTCGCATCGCGATCCTTGTCAGCCCTTAGGCGTGGTGTCCCGTAATTCGAAGTCTCAGTGGGCGATCGCGTGCCTGTTCACGGAATCCGGCCTCCCGGCGAGTTTCCGGATGGGGATTGAGGACAGGCAAACTGGCCCGAGAGGTCCTTCGTATACTGGAAGACCAAGTCTGGGCAGAAACTGTGAGCAAGTCGGCGAGTCGGTGGATCCGATTGATCGGGGCGGGTATCGCCGTGGCGATCGTCGTGTACATGCTGTTTCAGCTTCTTGTCGTGGCTGTGGTCAGTGCCGTGGTCGCCACGCTCGTGACCCTTGCGATCATCCGATACCGCGAGCGCAAGTCGGAGCCCGCCCCGAGGCAGCCGGATCCCCGGCAGGAGCTGCTGGGCATGCTCAATGGGCTGGTGGATCTGAACATCGTCATTCGGGAGCAGGCAGTGTCCACAGAGGTCCTCGCTCGCCTGGAAGGGATCATTGACAAGCTCCGCGGGCTGCTGGAGGATCTGAATGAGCGTCACCCGCAGCACGACCTGACGTGGACGGTGAACCAAATGGCGAAGCAGTACTTGCGCAAGGTGACAGGTCCCTATCTTGCGCTGTCGCCGGCGGACCGCGACGACTGCAGGGGCGAGATCTTGCGGAGCTTGGACGGGCTCGAGTCGGAAGTCGATAACGTGGCCGACCTGGTGCGAGGCGAGAAGATGGGTGATTTCAAGGCGAAGGCGGCGTTCCTGCGCGCCCGATTCGTGCAAAGTTTATAGGGGAACCGCATGAGCACAACAGATTCCGTGCAATCCGACAATCCGGCGGTTGAGGGACCGCCACCCAGCGTCACGGCCACTCCTCCGAAGGGCATTGACGAGCAGGCGCAAGCACAGCTCACCGACAAGGCCGAACAGCTTGCCGTGGCGGTGCTGGCGGATCCCGGGGATCGCAAGCTGGGTCGCCAGGTCAGCGCGATGGGGGTGCGTGAGCAGCAAAAGGCCTCAAAGGAAATCGGCCTGCTCAAGACCCGGGTCGGAACCATGCTCTCGCAGCTTGATGGCGAGGGCGCCGAGATCCCGAAGACTCTCGTCGACCTGCGGCACACGATGGACGAGATCAACCCGCAAGTTCTTGGGCAGCCGAGCGGCATTGCCAAGCTGCTCGGGAAGGCTCCTGGCGTCGGGAAAGTCCTCAAGCGCATCGCGGTGAAATACGAGTCAGTTCAGACCCAGATCGACGCGATCATGAGTAGTCTGCGCCATGGTAAGGACAAGCTGCTGTTAGACAGCGCCGAACTCGAGCAGCTCTACGATCAGGTCCACGTGGCCCAGGAAGGCGTGCAGCAGAGTGCGTACGTCGGAGAGCTCCTGATGCAACGCATCGAGGACACTTCCGTTGACGCGTCCGATCCGATGCAGCGGCAGAAGCTACAGGCGATGGCGCACAAGGTTGCCATGCGCGTGCAGGACCTGCGGACCATGGAGCAGGTCAATCTGCAATTCTTCGCGTCGATCGACATGACTCTGCAGAACAACGACGCCCTGTGCGAACAGATCGACCGAACGGTCATGGTCACGCAGAGCCTCCTGACGGTCGGTCTCGCAATTCAGGCCGCGCTCGCAAACCAGAAGCAAATCGCCAGCGCCGTGAAGCAGGTCCAGGACAGCACGGCGGCGATGCTCGAAGCCAACGCAGCGGCCATAGGGCGCCAGACGAAGGAAATCGGCGAAATGCAGAACAACCCTGTGATCGCGCTCGACCGGGTTCGGAATGCCTACAATTCGTTGGTCGGCGCGATGGACGAGATGGAGCAGATCAGGCTTTCTGGCACGGAGAAAGCTAGGGCGGGAATCGCGGAGCTTACCAAGATGTCAGCGGCCCTAGAGCCCAAGGTAGAGGCGCTCCAGGCGGCCAAGGAGCTGCCGGCGTCCGAAATTCCAGGCGCTCTCCAGGCACCCGAGGACCAGCAGTCTGCCTAGTGGGAATTGAGCCAAATGGCATCCTTGCTGCAACCTGCCCAGCGCACTCGCTTCGACGAGCAGTTCGCGGCGGCTCGGCGACTGGTGTCGCCCATACCGAAGGTGGAACGATTTCAAGCCACCATCGAGGAGGTGGGCATCGGAGGCTATATTTGCTTCGAGGGCCGCACGTACGAGGTCAAGGGAATCAATACCTACGAGCGGGGTGGCGCGCGCTGGCCCGAGCTGGCGCTTTTTCGACTGAATGACGGCAGCACGCAGTATCTGGAATGGGAGAAGGAGGACGAGGTCTCGGTCTACGTTTCAAGGGAGACGCTCAGTTTCGAGCAAGTCGGTCTACGGGGTAAGGAGCACCTCTGGGAGATCTCCGAGGCAGAGCGGGGCGAGGTTCGATATAAGGGGAAGAGCTACCGTTATCACGAGGATTCCAGAGTGACTTTCTTCCGCGATAGCGGCACCGGCGGCACGCCTTTCCACCAATACCTATTCTCGAGCCCCGACCGGCGCGAGTTTGTGGCCGTCGAGGAATGGGGCGACGAAGACGACGGCTACGAGCATAAGGTCATACTGAGCACCTATTTGGATCCCAAGGCCATCGAGGTGATCGTCAGAGGAGGCGCGTGATCGAGATCCCTTACAAGGACCTGTCCGCACACGCCTTGCGACTGCGCCTTTACGCCGGGCTCGTCGACTGGCCGGGAATTACCGTGTTCTCGCGTGGCAGGGCGGTTTCGGGCGACTTGCAGATTGATGCGTCCGTGATAGGTTCCAGCCACGTGATGGAAGTGCGCAGCGGATCGCTCGCCCTGACCGAGCTGCTTGCATGCGAAGCGCCCGCGTCGGTCCAGCCGCTGGTACTGTGGCAGCCAGGAGACTCCGCGGTTGAGTATGCCCCACGGGGCGAGGCGTCCTATCGCTTCGACGCCCGCGTGCTCAGGCTGGAGAAATCCGTCGCCAAACTGGGCGCGTTGCGTGACCTAATCAGGGGTGCGGGCTTGTCAGCTAACGAGGTCGGCTTGGCACATCGATTCCCATCGGGTATCGACGGGCCTTGGGCTGCGGAAACGCTGGTTTGGGCAGCCGCGAAGCCGGAAGGGGTGATAGCGCGGACGGCCCATACCTATCCCTCTGAAGGGCTCGTTGCACTAAGCTGGTCCAGAATCGAACTTGCCACAGCGGCTCGAGACGTTGAAGAAGCCGGCCTTGCCGTCGGGGTGTGAATGCACGGAGAACCTCAAGATATGGCTTGTGTGAGAAGGATCTGCGGCGCGGCAGCGGGCATGCTCGCCTTGGTCCTCACGCATTGCGCCGGGCTGCCGCAGACCCTTGTCGACGAGGCGAATCGGGCAGGGGCCCGCATCGAAGAGGAATCGCGTCGGACAGATAGTCTGGAGAAGCAGTACGAGGACTTTCAAGGGTCGTCCGAGTACTCGTCGGTTCAGCAATACGCTGAACGCGAGGCTTGGGAGGAGCATTTCGAGTTCGCTCGGGGCAAGATCAGGGCAGCCGGGGGGGTCTACAAGGTGGAGGTGCTGCCGGCTGTGGAGGCAGACAAGCCCGATAGTGCCGAGGCGCTGCGGGCCTCCCTGCTGAAGATCACCCCATTGCTTGCTGGCGCGCGCGAGTCAGCCCGGCAATGGATCGACCGGCGGGACTTCCTCAACGAGGTGGCGGAAGGCGCCGAGGCGATGATGGCGGAGTGCGAGTCCGCTGTGCAGGCGATGAGTGGATCCGAACCCGAACTGGCCACCAGAGCCGCGCAAGTAAAGAGGGATCACCCAGGGCGGGTGCCGGACATTGACCGGCTCCTCATTCCGCTGGCCAGCGTCCGCGATTTGGCTGAGGAGTCGCTCGGCGATGCGCGTCAGGAGTTCAGGAATCGCACCTCGGGCGGGGGATTCGACCTTGCGGTATTCGGAGACTCGTGTCGCCAGGCGGGAGAGAACTCACAGGAGTACCGGCAGCGGGCCCCCGAACTCGGTGCCACGCTGGCTGAGCTGGACCGCAGCTATTCCCGGACTCTCATCGACATGAAGACCGAGCATGCCCTCGTGATTCGCCGTGAGAGCTGGGACGATTCCCGGGACTATCCGGCGATCCACACTATTGACTACCGTGTGAGCAACGTCGGTCCAACGACGTTCGAGCATCTCCTTGGTATCGAGGGATCGCTTGCGAGATTCTCGAGTAGCTTCTTCGGCCGACGGCTCTCGGCAATTTCGGGGACCGATCCGCAGCACTGGAATGCCTTGGGGATCGACCCCTTAGCACAGTGGCCGGGAAGGGACACTCACGCTGAATACTGGGTTCAGGGGGCGGAGTCCAAGTATTTCCACAAGTATCTCGTGCAGGAGAACGGAGACACGCGCGAATCGGACTGGACCGAGGTCACCGAGGACTTCTTCTTCGCGAATCTCGACAACCTCGGAATGGACGTGGAGTCCAAGCCTTACGGATCCTTCGAATCGGAAAAGCTGACGCATGCCGCTCCTGCCGGCATGGCCTTCGTGGGGAATCCCCACTACGGCCGCTGGACGGCTGACGGTTCGGGAGGCTCCATCTGGACATGGGTCGGGCCCTACCTCTTCTATTCCTCGATTTTCGGTTCTCCCCTGAGCTACGGACGGCGAGATTGGGACACTTGGAACGGGGGTTACCGCGGAAGCCGTCCGTACTACGGAGGCAGGGCGGAGGCGCCCCGCTGGGGCACGAGAAGCCAGGCCACGCGGACCTCTCCGAGGATGCAAGGAACCACGTTCGCTCGGGGCGGGGGATTCCGCCGACCTCCGTCCACGGTTCGGGGAGCGGGCCCCGGGGGCCCGAGGACCCGCGGGACCTTTTTCGGCGCTAGTGGGAAGTAGCAGGGAATGCAAGTGGCAATTGAGGTTTTGGAGACTCTGATTCAAGGGTTTGCGGATACGCTCCTCGTGTTCGTAGTACTCCTGATAGCAAAAATCGCGAGTGACTGGTTCTTCCGTTCCGCGCTGCGCGGTGCGGGGATGAAAGATACGCCTGCAAGGACGGTCGATCACCAGATCGAGGAACAGAGCAATCTGGCGGTAGCTCTCAGGCGTTGTGGTCTGGGTATTGGCTTCGGCCTGGGCCTGGCGGGCGTGGTAAGCGACGGGGTAGCGAGGTTCGCGCAAGGCTGGGCCGCAGTTCTCGAAAACACACTCGAAATCTTGGTTTATTGCGGAGTCCTGCTGGTCTTCTTTTTCGTCGCGCAGTTTTTGTCCGAGCGAGTCGTGCTAGGGCACGTGCACAATGCCCGGGAACTGCTCGACGGCAACCAGGCGGTCGGGTTCGCGGAATTCGGAATCTTGGTCGCCACTGGATTGATCGCTTACGGGTCATTCCACGGCGAAGGAGGCGGATGGGAGACCTCCGTCGGATTCTTTGCGATGGGACAGGTAGCCCTAATCGTGTTTGCGTTCCTGTATGAATGGGTTACGCCCTTCGACTGCTTGGGCGAAATCAGGGACGGCAACACTGCCGCTGGGGTGATCCTCGGCGGCACGCTAATTTCTCTGGGAATCGTTCTTGGATTCGCAGTATCCGGCCCGTTCACCGGCTGGATGGAAGGAATCATCGGCTTTGCCATCAGTGGGGCGGTCGGAATGACCCTCCTAGTGCCGTTCCAGTGGCTGATCGACAAGGCATTCCTGCCCAACACGACGCTGAAGATCGAAGTTGAACGGGATCGAAACGTCGCCGCGTCGTCCGTCACGGTGTGTGCCCAGATCGCCCTCGCGATCATGATCGGATCGCTGGTCGCCTAGTAATGGGCGGGCCCGATCGAGGCTGCCGGTCACGAGCTAGCCGTCCGCGTAGTCGAGGTTCCGATATCCCAGTCCGGCAAGGGCACGCTCCGCGGCTCGCACTCCGCGGTACTGCGCTTCCTCGAAGATGGATACGCCACTGAGGTCTGAGTTTGCGAATTGCACGGAGCCTTCCAGCATGGCTAGGCGCTGTCTGGCTGGCGACGACATGAAACCGGGCGCCGGACGGATCATCCCGTGCCCTAGGCGCATAACGTCCAATCTGGCCACGCAGTCCCTTATATCCGGATGAGCCTTCTCAAGGTCCTCGAGGACTTCCTCCTTGCGTTCGGACCAGGAAGCCGAGAGAAGAGCGTACCGGGCAGCGCGAGGACTCTGACCGGCCAAGGCTCGGTAGTAGGTCCAAACTGTCGGCGTCTCGGATACGGAGGGAGTTTGGTGCGTCGCGATGACGTAGCCCAGACCAGGCGAGTTGTAGATCACGTTTTCCCAAGCCGGTGGGACGCCGCTTTCCTTCGGAGAAGCGTCAATTAGCAGGTTTGCCGTGTACCAAGGGGAGTACTCGAACGAGTTCAGCGGAGGCAATCGATCGACGAATTCCGGCATCACGTATGGCGCCAGGAACGACGGTGCGGCAAACACCACCGCCTGGCATTCATAGGTGACGTGCGGTGTAAGGACCTCTGCACCCGTGTCCGTTTCCACGATCCGGTGGACGGGTGTCCCCGTTCGCAGCTGTGCGGATAGCTTCTCCAGCAGGCGCTTGACGATCCAGCCGTTACCTTCCGGCCACGTGAGGATTCCGGAACCGTTTTCGGGCCGGGCCGCGAAATAGTGGATGCCCGCCCAGGCCGAAGTCTCGTCGTAGGAACAACCGTAGTCGTCGCGGCAAGCGTAGTCCACATACCAGCGAAGGCGAGCACTGAAGAAGCCCTGCTCGATCATCCACCGCTTCATGGAGATCCTGTCCAGAACCTCGGTGTCATTTCCCGGACGAATCGGTATGGTGAATTCGCCCCCTTGCCGGAAGTAGTCCATCCGGTCCCAGAAGCGATCGAATTGGTCTTGCTCAGTTTGGGACGACGAATCCCCGGGGTCGACTTCGGGCGTCCATTCGCCATTTAGGAACAAACGACCCAAGGGTTCGCGGCACAGGTGAGAGGGGTCCCAGCTTCCCTCCTTGAGCACGCCGAGCTCGGTAAAGAGCTCCTCGACGAGAGGGATTCTCCGGTCCGGGAGGGGCACGTAGTGCGCGCCCCACGGGTAGGCAGTGAGTTCATTGCTGCCGGACCGGGAATTCCCGCCAGCGGCTTCTTCCAGTTCCAGAATGACGAATTCTTCGAAGCCCAGCCGTCTCATCCACCAACCGGCACTAAGGCCGGCAATTCCGGCTCCCACGACGACGACCGGGACCTTGGCCCGCGCGCCGCCTGCGAGCTGGGATGTGCCATCCCGGATCGAATGTCCCGCTGCAAGGCTGCGGTCCGCGTAGGCACCGGCTACAGGTCGTGGTTTCCGGAACAGAAATGCTGTCGACCCGGCGACAGCAGTTCCGCCGGCGGCGGCCGCCGAGCGCAAGAGCTTCCGTCTGGTTGGCCCGCTTGCCAAGGTTCATCGTATCGCCGGGTCGTATCCAGGCCCGTGATAGCATGGGCAGTCGAGCGAAGCCCCTTCTCGAGTCAGCGATGCTCCTTGCCTATTCCGTTGGGTTTGACTGGGGCTAGGAGCGCGACAGGCCGCCGGGTCAGGCTGAAGGCCGTCCTCGAATCCCGTCCTCGGAACCGTTGCAAGCTGAAGTTACTGTTAGGCCCCGAATCGCCACGATCCTGCTGGCTTGCTCGATGTTCCTCACAGGGGCAAGCGGGTTCATCTTCGAATGCATTCTGAGCACCGTTGCCACGTTTGTACTGGGCAACAGCATCGAGCAATTCTCGGTGACGATCTCGCTGATGATGCTCATGATGGGCCTTGCAGGCTACCTGCAGCGCCACATCGGTGACGAGTGGCTTGTAGAAAAGTTCCTGGCGGTCGAAGTCGGGCTTGCGGTGCTTGGCGGATTCGCTCCGATCGCAGTCTACGGTGCCTACGCATCGATGGACGCGCATTTCATCTTGGTGCAGTACTTCTTCGTTCTGTCTATCGGGTTCCTGATAGGACTTGAAATCCCGTTAGTATTGCGTCTCAATCGTCGGTTTGTTCCACAACTCAAGGCGAACATTGCTTCCATATTCAGTACGGACTACGTAGGTGCATTTGTCGGAGCCATTATATGGGTTTACATATTGCTGAAGTACTTCCCGTTGACTGAGATCAGTTTCTTTGTGGCCGGAATTAATTTCTTTGTGGCCTTGTTGACGTATAGCTATTTTTTCTTTCATCGAGTGACATCTAGAAATGCAACTGTAGTTGCGGTCATCGGATTGACGGCGGGCGGATTAGCCTATGGCTACTCCCAGAACCGGGACTGGAATGAACTGCTCGAACAACGGTTCTACGATGAACCGATTGTGCACACGATAACAACAAATTATCAATATATTGTGTTGACTGGTAACATCGATCCAGTTGATTATCGACTCTACATCAATGGAAATCTTCAATTCTCAAGTCTCGACGAACATATCTATCACGAATTGCTCGTGCATCCTGCCATGGAATTGGCAGAAGGCCATAGCCGAGTGTTGATCCTCGGAGGCGGCGATGGCCTAGCCCTCAGGGAAGTGTTGAAGTACCCGGGAACCGAGGAAGTCACCTTGGTAGATATTGATCCGGGAATGATTGATTTTGCGATGAATCATGATGTCATGAATGAACTGAATGGCGGATCTCTTCATGACGCGCGTGTCGTCACGAACGCGGTGCTAGGCGTTCCCGAGAACGCACAACGCCGGCCGATCTACGGGTATCCGACTGGGATTGGCCTTGCTACGGAAGATACGGTTGACGTGGCAGCCCGTGTGCATGTCTTTACCGTTGACGCTGACAAGATTGTTGAACGCCTTCGGGGCGTCTATGATGTGATCGTTGTCGATTTCCCGGATCCGAATTCAGTGGAATTGGTCAAGCTGTATAGCCGTGAGTTCTACTTCAAATTGAATCGGGTGCTGGCTCCGGGCGGGATCATTGCCATCCAGTCGACGTCTCCCTACCATGCCAAGGAATCCTTTCTCTGCATCCTTAGGACAATTCGTAGCACCGGACTCGAAGCGATTCCTTATCACGACAATGTTCCAAGTTTTGGTGACTGGGGATGGATCCTTGCATCGAAGCTCGATCGATCAGGTGAGAGCATTGTGGATCGAATCCGTCGAATCGAGGGGTTCGACGTGGAAGAGACCGGCGCGGTCCTCGCGTATCTGACAGCACAGCGTTTCAGGGCCTCACTGAGTTTCGGGAAGAACGACTTGGACACGGACCACGACGAGATCAACACGCTGATGGCACCGGTACTGCTCCGGTTCTATCTTTCGGAGAGCTGGAAGCGGTAACTCGCGACTCACGCTGGCAGGGCGTTTTCCGCGGACCGACCGCATTGGTCGATGTAGGCTTGCCTTAGTCCAGAGGCCCCTCGCGGAGGGTAGGGGGCTCCCCGGTGCTCACCGCCGACTCACATAGCTGTTGTTGGCGATGAAGAACCGTAGAGGAAGCCCCGTTGCCTTGTTGATGCCGATCCGCGTTGAAGTCTCGATCTCGATCTGTCCTGCAACTTGAGGGATACGGATCGTCAAAGAGCTGTCGGTCAGGTCCGCTCCATACAAGTCCATACCGATTCCCATGGCAATCGAGAGCTTGCCTGGTCCGTTGGCGATCTCGACGACGCGCCGGGCCTTCCGGCGGGCACGCATCACCGAAACACCGCAAACCGGCTCCAAAGCCCTGACGAGCACGCACCCAGGGCGTCCTTCCGGTTCTGCGACGACGTTCAGGCATTGATACATGCCGTAGATCCGGTACACGTAAGCGTGGCCCGGCGGACCGAAGATCACGGCTGTGCGACGTGTCTTTCCAGCGCTGCTGTGGGCCGCCGGGTCGTTGTTTCCGAGGTAGGCCTCGACTTCGACGATCCGTCCGCCCAAGACGCCGTGCGGGGTGCGATGCAACAGAAACGTGCCGAGGAGGTCGCGTGCGACGTGTATCGTGTCGCGTGCGTAGAACTGCCGAGATGGCAGGCGGGTTCCAGCGAGAATGTTGGTAGGGTCCACAACCGGTCCTCGACGTGTGCCGGCCCGATAGCCGCTTCGGCTCTAGGCTGCTAGGCCGAGTCGGCGCAGAAGCGCTTGCGCGTCCGGATCCCGACCCATGAACGTCCGAAAGAGTTCCTCTGGCTCCGCGCTGTTGCCGCGCTCAAGGATCATCCTTCGGTACGAGTTCCCGGTTTCGGGATTGAAGATCCCTTCCTTCGCGAAACGGGTAAAAGCGTCCGCGTCCAGCATCTCAGACCACTTGTACGAGTAGTACCCGGCTCCGTACCCCACCGGGCTCGAGAACAAATGCGTGAACGAAGCGGCCATCGCGTGGTCCTCGGGGAGTTCGACAGGGGAATGGCGTTGAAGGATGTCGCGGCTGTAGGTGACAACGTCGGCGTCTGCGAGCGGGTCGAACTTGGTGTGCAACGCCAAGTCGAGCGTGCCGAATCCGAGCTGACGCATCTGCGCATTGGCGCTGCGAAAGTTCCGCGCACGTCTCATCTTGCGGAACAGGGATTCTGGAATCGGCTCTCCTGTCTCATGGTGCCGAGCGAACAGGTCGAGCGCCTCACGCTCCCAGCACCAGTTCTCCATGATCTGCGATGGCAGCTCCACCCAGTCCCAAGCCACGTTCGTGCCGGCTAGACTCTTGACCTCGACGCGGCTCAGCAGGTGGTGCAGCAAGTGCCCGAACTCGTGGAAGATTGTCTCCACCTCCCTGTGCGTCAGCAGGGCCGGCCTGCCATCCGTCGGAGGGGTGAGGTTTCCGCAGTTGAAGCCGAGGTGCGGGGAGAATCCGTCGAAGGTGGGCTCCCCCGTGATCAGCGAATCCATCCACGCACCGCCGCGCTTGTTCTCCCGAGGGAAGTAGTCGGCGTAAAAGGATCCCAGCTGGCTGCCATCCGCGTCGCTCACCTCGTACGCGTCGACGCCCTGGTCCCAGACCGGCACGCCCGAACGTTTCTGGATCTCGATTCCAAACAACCGCCGGGCAATGGCGAACATGCCGCGCAGCACACCCTCGTAGGGGAAATACGGCCTCAGGTCCTCTTCATCGAAGGCGTAGCGCTCCTTTCGTAGCTTTTCGGCCTGGTAGGCGAGATCCCATGGCTTGACTTCCGAACCGCAGAAATCCTCGAGTTCTGCGTTTTCCCTGTCAAACGCCGGCTGCGTTCTATCCCGTAGGTCATTCACGAACTCCCAGGCCTTGTCGCCGGACTTGGCCATCCGGTCCTCCAGGACTAGGTCCGCGAAGTCCTTGTATCCGAGCAGTAGCGCCTTCTCTTTGCGGAGCGCCAGGATTCGGACAATGTTCTCGGTGTTGTCGAACTGGCCCCCGCAGGCTCGACTCGAAAAGGCCCGATACACCGTCTCGCGCACGGCCGGGTCATCGAGATATGTCATGACCGCCATGAAGCTTGGGGCTTGGAGCGTAAATCGCCAGCCGTCTTTCCCCTTGCGTTCGGCGCTTTCCCGAGCCGCTCCTACGGCGGTCGGCGGTAACCCGGCAAGGTCTTTCTCGTCCTCGATGATTAGCGCGAAAGCATTCGTGGCGTCGAGCACGTTCTCGGCATACTTCGTCGTGACCTTTGCAAGTTCGACGTTGATTTCCAACAGCCGCTCCTTCTGCGGCCGCTCGAGTTCGGCACCGCTTCGCCGAAAGTCGTCCAACGTCTTGTCCAAAAAGCGTTTCCGCGTAGCGCTAAGTCCGCTGATCTCTTCCGAATCGGAGAATGCGCGAATGCGCTTCCAAACACCTTCATTCAACGGAATGCCCGAAAAGAACTCGCTGAACCGGGGTTGCACGGCGTTATAGGCAGCACGCAGTTCCGGATAGGTCGCCACGCCCTCTAGATGTCCGACGACGCCCATCGCGTAGCCCGGCTTATCGCCCAGAGCTTCGAGCGCCGCCAGGGTGTTTGCGTAGCTCGGTCGCTCAGTGCTCGCGACTAGCGCCTCCAGCGACAATCGTGCCTCTTCGAGCAGCAGGTCGATCGCCGGTTCCACGTGCTCGGCGCGTATGTCGTTGAACGGAACCTCGAATTGGATTTCAGTCAGGGGATTGGACATGGTGTGTAGAATCCTCAGCGTATCAACGCAGCTCGGCCCTTGATTGGCATCTGGCTGGGGAGCCGTCCTCGGCGACCGATTCCAGGTCGGTAGCGAGCGGGGACCCGGATTCGCACAAACTAAGGGAATGTCGAGCCTCCCTTTCACGAAGGTCCAAGGGGCTGGGAATGACTTCCTGGTGGTCGAGCGCGAGGACCTGTCGGGACTTGGCCTCACTGAGTCCGATCTCCCTTCGCTAGCGAAGCGTATCTGCGACCGGCGGTTCGGTGTCGGTGCTGACGGGCTCGAGGTGGTCGGCAGGTCTGTCGTTCCCGAAGTCATCGCTCGGGCGCATCTTTGGAACAGCGATGGGAGCGAGGCGGAGATCTCCGGCAATGGAACCCGCTGCGTGGCGGCGTACCTGACAAAGGACGGTAAGGCGCCGGAGACGTTCGTGATCGAGACCGGTGCGGGACCGCGGGAAGTGGTTAGGACGAAAGGGAGTTTCCCGGATTTCGAGTTCAGGATGAATACCCGGGAAGATGCATGCCGCATACTGGACGACTGCCTGGAATTGGAAGTCGGTGGCGAACTCTATCGGGTTACTGAGGTGGACGTTGGCAACCCGCAGTGCGTCCGGCGAGTGGATTCGTTCGACTTCGATTGGCCAGCCCTCGGAAGCGAACTGGGTCGACATGCGCATTTCGCGGTCGGATCCAACGTGTCGTTCGTACGGGTCCGTTCTGGCGTCGTCGTCGACTCTGTCCTCGAAGTACGGTTCTGGGAACGGGGGGCAGGCGTTACGCTGAGTTCCGGAACCGGCTCGCTCGGGGCTGCCGTCGCTGCTCGGCATCACGGATGGATCGGGCCGAGGGTAACGATCGAGACCGCCGGCGGACACTTGGCCGTCGACTGGGCAGACGGCATCCGGCTGACCGGACCGGCCAGGATCGTTGCTGAGGGGACTTACGAAATCTAGGAGGCGGTGGCTGACAACCGTAGACTTGCATCCCGAGCCGAACCACATGGAATGCCGTGATATCGAACGAGGAGTAGCTTGCAGCACGCGGTTTGAGTTTCTTGGGTGGGGCTAGTCGGCTCGCAGGGTTCGACCCGAGGTCGCGGGCCTACCCTGCGCGATTTTGTTCGGCGATCTGCGGCGATGGCGCGTCCGAAACAGTTTGGTTCTGTCAACCTATACGGGATGCGGATTGCTCTCCTACTGGCTCTCGTCGTGTGCGGCCTATCGGCCCAGCAAGCTCCCGACCCCGGAATCGTGACGCAGGGACTCGCCGCCGAGACGTTTTCGTGCGGCAACCTTGCCCAGTCCTGCACCGGGACCGCCCGTCGCTTCATCGAGGCACGTTGCGGCGTCGTGGTCGCGCAGGACGGAACCCGCGTACACGTTCCCGCCGTCCCGGCCGAGGGGCCGAACCCGACTGACTTGTACAACGACTGCAGCGGATCAGGTCATAACGCGAGCCACCTCGAGGACCTCGAGACGGTTGTCATCGATCCCGACGGGGAGGAAGTCACCGGCTACCTGTTCGGTGACAACTACTACGAGCTGTACGTCAACGGAACGATCGTCGCGAGGGATCCTGTTGGCTTCGTGCCGTTCAATTCCGGGGTTGTCCGGTTCAAGGCGAAACGGCCGTTCACCTATGCTGTCAAGCTCGTGGACTGGGGTACGCACCTTGGCGTCGGCATGGAGTACGACCGCTGGAACGTGGGCGACGGGGGCTTCATTGCACGGTTCAGCGACGGCACGGAGACCGGGTCGGACTGGAAGTGCCGTGCGTACTACATCAGCCCTCTGGAAGATCGCTCGTGCGTCGGGCCAGGACCCGACACATCAGCCTGTCCCGAGAGGCCTCCCTGTGTGGAGCGGGATCCGGCCTCGTGCCGGGCGCTGCATTTCCGGATTCCCGAGGATTGGGCCTCGCGGGAATTCAACGATTCGGGCTGGCATCAAGCGTCGACTTACCCCGCGAGTGCAGTGACGAACCAGCGTGCGTACCGTGACTACCAAGACAGGTTCGGAAGGGCCGATTTCATCTGGTCGCACAATCTGGACCAGGACAACCTAGTCCTTTGCAGGGGACAGGCGCCCTGAGGTCAGCGCTCCCTCCGGGTGGATTCCGAATCGGAACGGAGGAGGCTACGAAGGTGCCAACATCCGGTGTTTCGTCATTGCGCGCCTGCCGTCCGAGAGCGTCGTGCGGATCCTGCTATTACCCTCTGAACGGATATTGAGCGCGGCGAAGGCTCATCCATTGGGAGCGCGCTAGCCATCGACCTGCGTGGCAACGCCGTTGACGATGCGCAGTCCCCTCCGACCGTTCAGGATCGCCACTAGGTCTTCGCCGATCAGGTCCACGACTCGCGGCTCCAGGATCCCTGACTTCTGGAGCCCTTCGACACTCGTGAACTGCCCCCGCAGCAATTCCACCATTTCTCCGTTGTCGACCAGAAGACGGACCGGAATCTGGTTTTCTGCTGCGAGCGCGTTCAAGAAGCACCTCAGGACCACAACTGCGGCCGACTCCTTCGGCGTGGGACTCTTTTGGCGTGTCGGTCGCGTGTAGCCGTCGGCAGGCGACTTCAGTCCCGCCTTGATTGCCTTGAGAACCCGTGCGGCACTCCGTGGTCGGTTCGAAACCCCTAAACCGCGGAAGTCCGCAAGTTGCCCGGCTGTGACGGGCCGAGCCGTCGCGAGCTTGACAAGCACCTTGTCTTCCGCGAGCCAGCGCCGCGGGATGTCCAGGAAGCCGGCTTCCTGCTCTCGCCAGGCGATCAATTCTCGGAGAACGCCGTAAGTGCTCGTGTCGAGCCGCCTACCCTCCGCGAGCTTCCTGGCCAGCGAGTCAGGTTCGTAGTGGGCCTTCGCGAAATCGCCTGCCTTGGCAGAGAGTTCCAGAGCCCATTCCTCGCGGTCCAGTCTGCGTAGTTTCTCCACGAGGAGACTCGCTGCCTTGCACAGATGCGCCACGTCGTCCGCAGCGTACTTGAGCATTGCGGCCGGTAAGGGCCTCTTAAGCCAGTTTGTACGGCTGTAGCCCTTGTTCAGCCCGATGCGGAGCACCTTGCTGAGCAGGGTCGACAGACCGATTTGCTCGCCCATGCCCGTCAAGGCTGCGGCGACCGCGGTGTCCATGACCGGTTCCGCCACGATGCCGTAGCTACGGTGCAAGCAGATCTGGTCCTGATCAACCGCGTGGGCGACCTTGAGCGTGTCGGACGATACAAGCACTTCCAACAGCGGCTGCATTCCCTCGGCTGAGATAGCCACCGGGTCGACTACCCAGACGGATTCAGAATCGGCCAGTTGAATTAGACCGAGCCGAGGGGAATACGTGCGCTCCCAGAGGAATTCCGTGTCAAATGCGACCAAAGGCTGCGATTTCAGGTGCTGAGCAACAGGCGCGAGCTTATCAACGGTGTCTATGTAGGGAATCGCGCTATCGGGCGACTTGGGGTTTGAACGAGGCAAGTATGTGTTTCTTTACCCTAGCAATAACCGGCAATATCCGCTTCGAACCATCGTGGAACGCCGGCAACTCGGTGGACCCATCCCCCCGATAGCGCGCTCCGGAAGTCAGCTCAACTTCGTGATGCGCTAGCCAGCATCAACGACGCCTGAATACCAGACTTGGGTGCCGGGTTGCGGCAGGCACGGTCAGCGTGCCGGTCGGCCTCGCGACCCACCTCCCGCCTTAGACACAAGCCAGTCGGGCGACGTGCCGAATCCACTGAGGACTGCTGCCCCGATTGCAATGTTCCATAGCACTAGCGCTACGAGCCAGCCGATAACGGGAACCAGCTGGAGCACGATGATCAGGGTCGCGGCGGCGATCGTAGCGGCCAGCTGAGCTCGACCAGAGAACAGGTTGCGGCCGATCCAATAGGTCACGCCGCAGTATCCGACCACCGAGAGGACGAAGAAGACAAGGATCATGGGAAGGGAAACGGGAAGGATCATTGCGACGATCAATCCAATTACCGCCAGCGCGAAGCAAGTTCCCAGACCCCCGAGGAAGCAGATCGCGGCGTTTCCGCTGAGCGTGTTCGCGATCGTCTGAACGCGTTCCGCGCCAAGGACTGCGTAACCGATCAAGTTCAGCGCCATCAGCACGAGAAACACGAGCACGCCCAGCAGGCACAGCACGATCACAAGGCCTAGAACAACAACCTGACCGACTTGTTCTCCACCGACCTGTTCGATTTTGCCGCCCACATCGCCCGGTGCGATTCCGGCCTGGCTTCCCAGCACCGTCAGCGCGTCGCCCCCGATCCTGACCCCTTCGGCCCCCTTCTGGATGTTTCCCATAACCGCGACGGCGTTTCCACCTACGTTTCCATGCAGACGCATCTCCCCAACGATCACGATGGCGTCGCCTTGGATTTCGCCGCGATTCTCCAGTTCACCCAGCACAAGAAACGCTGTGTCCGTCACCACGCCCTCGATGTGGATCGAGCAGAACACGCAGGTGACCTGGTCCAGAACTTCGTCGGAACCGACGTATACGGACTCGCCGATCACAATCCGATGGTCGTCGGCGTAGGCGGGGACTCCTGCGCCGACGCAGACTGCGAGCACTCCAATAACGGTCCCGTATCGGGTCGGCGATCGATGCACGCGATTCATACTACATCAGAGTTGGTCGGGCGAGGGGGCACGCAGGAGTGGCCGTCAGTTCGCCCGGTGTGAGAAGTGGCTGTTGGATCAGCGCTCTTGCTGCAAGCACGCAAGAGCTAGGACAAGACGTCGCAAGCCGAGGTCCCGGCCTTGGGGGTCATACCATTCGCCGGGGGCATGGGCATTCCCACCGCGGCCGCCGGATCCGACCGCGACCGTTGGTACGCCTGCGGCAAGGGGGACGTTGGCGTCTGTCGACGCGCAGTCGAATGTTGACGGAATGCGCAGATGCGAGTCAACGGCCTGGAAACAATCCGCGACTGGATTCAGCGCGAGCGCCGGTGCGGCCGGCCGACAGCCGATCTCGCGCAACTGGAATCGAGTGACCCGGTCGGTCGCCCGCTTGTTCTCGGCAAGCACCGCCATCCGGGCGGAATCCTCGATGATCCTGGTTACTCGAAGGATTTCCTGCTCGTCCACCGACCGCACGTCGATCTTGGCACGCGCGGAGGCGGGTATGGCGTTGACGCTGGTCCCTCCGTGAATCACCCCGACACTCAAGGTTGTTCTAGGACGGACGGGCAGCCTCGCCCGGGTCATCAGATCAATCGCGCGGGCCAGCGCGTGGACCGGGTTTGCACGCCCGTAGTCGTTCCAGCTATGTCCGCCGGGCCCCTCGATGACGAGCTCGAACCGCTTGCTTCCCAGCGCCGCAGTGGTAATGTGGCTGATCGAGGCGCCGTCAACGACCATGTAACGGTCGATACTCTGGGCATACGGCGACTCGTTCGCGACATACCTCATTCCATGGAGATTGCCTTCGCCTTCCTCGGCGACGTTCGCGACTAGCAGAGTGTTCCGGCGGGGGTGGTCGACCAGTGGCCGCAAGAGGAGCTTGGCCAGAGCCAACAGCGCCGTCAGGCCGGTCCCGTTGTCGGTTACTCCGGGTCCCCGCATGGTTCCGTTCACATCCACGCGAATGTCATCGGGCCTGGCGGGGGCAAGAATCGTGTCCATGTGGGCCGTGACCGCAATGAACGGGAGTCTCGGTGAGTAGGAAAGCGGCACTACCACGTTGCCTGCGGCATCGATGCTCGGCTTGTGGCCGAGATCCGCGAACACCCCTCGCAAGTGCTCGGCGCGCTCTCCTTCCTGAAACGTCGGGGCCGGAATCCGGCAGAGTTCCAAGTGCTGCCGGTTCAGCCAGACCTGGTCTCTCGTAGCTTGGGCGCAGGCCAGGCGTACGCTCTCGAGAGCAGCGACGGACGTGATGCGCGACGCCCAACCATTTTCCTGAGCGGCTGTGGCAGCCGCGTCAGCTAGGGGTCGTACGAGCACAACCGGAGTTTACCAGTCGCGGGACAGGGAGCCTGAATCTCCTGGGCCGTGCTAAGTTTCAGGGGTGGGCCGTGTTGAACCATGCCTGTGCCATGCCACGTACCAGACGGGCGGCGTGCGGGCGATTCTTCTCCTGTTGGCTGTTGTTCTCGGGCCGGTGGGCCTGTCTGCAGCGGACTATTCCCCGGACTGGACGTCGCTCGACTCTCGCCCGACACCCGAATGGTTCCTCGACGCGAAGCTCGGGATCTTCATCCACTGGGGCGTGTATTCGGTTCCGGCGTTTGCCTATCCTGACTCGTATTCGGAATGGTACTGGCATTCCTTGAAGGCTCCACTCGACGGTCGGAACGAGCGCCAGCGTCGCAACGCAAGCGCGACGAGAGAGTTCCACAAGAGAGTCTACGGAGACGACTTTGCGTATCCGCAATTCGCTCCGATGTTCAAGGCAGAGATGTTCGAACCCGCGCAATGGGCCGACATCTTCCGCAGGGCAGGTGCTCGGTACGTCGTGCTGACGTCGAAGCACCACGACGGCTTCGCACTCTGGCCGAGCAAGGAAGCCAGCCGGACTTGGGGGCGTCCGTGGAACAGTGCGGAGGTTGGGCCGAAACGGGATCTTCTAGGCGATCTCGGCAACGCCGTGCGCGAGGCCGGCCTCAAGATGGGCTTCTATTACTCCCTGTACGAATGGTTCAATCCTCTATGGCTCGACGACAGGGAGCGCTATATCAACGAGCACATGATTCCGCAGTTCAGGGATGTCGTCTCAAACTACAGTCCCGCCCTGATCTTCAGCGACGGCGAATGGGATCTGGAGCACGAAGCCTGGCAGAGTACGAAGTTGCTCTCCTGGCTGTTCAACGAGGCGCCGAGCCGCGACGAGGTGGTGGTCAACGATCGCTGGGGGAAGGGAATCCGCCACAAGCACGGCGGGTACTACACCACCGAGTACGGTGCCGGCATGGCCGATGGTTCTCACCCTTGGGAGGAGAACCGTGGCATCGGTCATTCGTTCGGTTACAACCGGAACGAGCCGCTCGAAAACTACATGACCGGGAAGCAGCTTGTGTGGGTGCTCTCCGACCTGGTTAGCCGGGGCGGAAACCTCCTTATCGACGTGGGACCCACATCGGACGGGCGTATCCCGTCGTTGCAGCAGGCCCGCCTCCAGGAACTGGGAGACTGGCTGGAGGTCAATGGAGAGGCGATTTACGGGACGCGCCCTTGGAAGGTGCCCGCGCAGTGGACCGATGGCGACCAGCCCGTACAGGAATACAAGCAATATCGGCAGCAATACGACATTCTGGAGCTGGCCGGCTTGGAGCCTGCAGGTGGCATGGCCCGCAAGATGGCGTTCTTCACGCGCAAAGGCGCTGATCTATTCGCCATTGTGCCTGGGCTTCCGACGGAATCCCTCAAGCTCCACGGCGTCCGTGCCCGTCCCGGCTCTAAGGTCACGATGCTGGGGGTGCCCGGCGACCTGGACTGGAAACAGCAGTCTGACGGCTTGGCGATCTCCGTCCCCTACATGACGCCCAAGGAGTTGCCCTGCCGGCACGCGTACACCTTCAAGGTGGAGTCGGGCGCGGCAGCCTCCGAATAGGACGGCGGGAAATGGGAAAGACCTTCGATGTCGTCGGCGTCGGTCTGAATGCCACGGACACCTTGCTGCTCGTTCCGCAGTTCCCGGCCTACGGAGGCAAGGCCCCTTTCGTCAGGGAGATCCGCTCACCGGGCGGGCAGGTTGCTAGTGCGATGGTCGCCTGCGCCAAGCTTGGTCTTCGCACCAAGTACATCGGCAGCGTCGGAGACGACGAGGGTGGCCGCATCCTCATGAGGAGCCTGGAAAAGTCCGGCATAGACATTTCGCATGTCCAGATGCGGACCGATTGCCCTAACCAATCCGCTTACATCGTGATCGACCAGACCACGGGTGAGCGCACGATCCTGTGGCAGCGCCCGGACTGCTTGCGCATCGAACCCACACAGATCGCCCCAGAGCAGATCTGCTGCGGTCGCGTGCTCCACATCGACGGGCATGACACCGCGGCTGTGGAGCACGCCGCGAGGATCGCACGCCAGAATGACATCCCCGTCACGGTGGACGTCGACACCATCTATCGTGGCTTCGACCGCGTCCTGCCCTTTGTCGACTACCTGATCGCCAGCACGAATTTCCCTGTGGAATGGACAAGCGAACGCGACCCATTCCTCGCATTGGAACTCATCCATAGGGAGTACGGAATGATGGTCGCTGCGATGACGCTTGGGCCATACGGGGCTTTGGCTTTGGCTGACGGGCGCTTCCACTACTCCCCTGCATTCGTGGTGAACTGCCAGGACACCACCGGAGCAGGCGACGTGTTCCATGGCGCATTCTGCTACGCCGTTGTGAAAGGCTACTCGATTGACGATGCGCTGGACTTTTCGAATGCAATGGCCGCCCTGAACTGCAAGTCGCTCGGGGCTCAGGGCGGAATTCGCGGCATCAAGGCCGCGCGCCGGCTGATCGAGAGCGGCGAGCGGCGGTCCAAGCCCGAGTTCGCGCTTCGAACCATCAGCAACGGCCGTTAGGGCACTCCATGATTCCGATCCGGGACGATGCGCCTCGTCTCACCGTGCCCTTTGTCACGTGGACTCTCATCGTTGTCAATGTCGTCGTATTCGTATACCAGTTCGCGCTGTCCATCGAATCGCCGCGGGCGGAACTGGCCTTCGTCGTGTCCTACGGAGTGATCCCCGCGCGCGTGAGCGCGGTGATAACGGGGAACGAGTCGATGGTGGCAGGGATGCTGCCGGTCCTCACGTCGATGTTCCTGCATGGCGGCTGGATGCACTTGATTGGAAACATGTGGTTCCTGTGGATATTCGGGGACAACGTCGAGGACGAGCTGGGCCACGGGATCTTCCTGCTGTTCTACGTCTGCTGCGGCGTGATTGCCGCAGTCGCCCAGTTCCTGTCCGAACCTGGCTCGTACATCCCGATGGTGGGCGCCAGTGGTGCTATAGCGGGAGTCATGGGCGCGTACCTGATTCGCTTTCCCCGGTCGCGGGTCACGGTGCTGCTGCCGATCATCATCATTTGGACAACCGTCCAGCTGCCCGCGTTCCTGATGCTCACCTACTGGCTGGCTATCCAAGTTCTCAGCGGGACGGGAGGTGCTGCAGGAGGAGTGGCTTGGTGGGCTCACATCGGCGGGTTTGCGGCCGGTGTCGGCTTGGTGCTGACGCGACCTCGGCGACGAACTTGGCACCGCACCTGGCGCACGTGACCCGGCGGCGCTACCGATCCGGCTCGCCCTGGCCGCCCTGCGACAGACGGCGCCATGCGTGAGATCCCGGTGCTCGATCCCCACGCAGAACGCGTGAGCCCCTGGCCGACGATCAACGGCGTCGAGCCGATCAGGCGAGGATCGGGCGGAGCACTTTCCCGCCCACGTCCGTCAGTCGGAAGTCCCGGCCCTGGAACCGGTAAGTAAGCCTCGTGTGGTCGATTCCGAGCAACTCGAGCATCGTGGCGTGAAGGTCGTGCACATGGACCACGTCCTCGACTGCGTTGTAACCCAGTTCGTCCGTGTTGCCGTAGCTGTACCCGCCCTTGATGGGGCCCCCCGCCATCCACATCGAGAATCCCTTGATGTGATGGTCCCGTCCCGCCGTTGCCCGATCCCCCTGTGACATCGGAGTCCGTCCGAACTCCCCGCAGAAGATCACCAGCGTTTCATCAAAAAGGCCGCGCCGCTTCAGGTCTGTGACCAGCGCAGCGGTCGCTTGGTCGACATACTTGCAGCTTGTCTCCATGCCTTCCCTTATGCTGCCGTGGTGGTCCCAGCCGCGGTGGTAAAGGTGGATGAATCGGACGCCACGCTCGGCGAGGCGTCGCGCCAGCAGGCAGTTGGACGCGTAGCTTCCGTCGGCACCCTCGGTTCCGTACATGTCCCGCACTTCTCGCGGCTCGCTGGAGAAATCGACGAGCTCGGGTACGCTCATTTGCATCCGAAACGCTAGCTCGTATTGCGCGATGCGCGTATCGATCTCCGGATCCTCGACCATCGAGCGCTGTAGCCCGTTCAAGGTGCTGATCGTGGAAATCAGGTCTCCCTGGCTCTTGCGGTCGACGCCCGCCGGATTGCGTACATAGTTGACGGGATCGCCCGTCGAATTGAGCTTCACTCCCTGGTACTTGCTCGGAAGGAAGCCCGCGGCCCATTGCCGCGAAGCAATCGGCTGGTCCTGAGCTCCACCGACCGAGGTTAGGACTACGAATCCCGGCAAGTCCTCGGAATCGCTTCCCAGTCCATATGTGATCCACGACCCCATGGACGGCCGCCCGGGGATGCGAAACCCGGTGTTCATGAACGTGTGGGCTGTGTCGTGGTTGATCTGCTCCGTAGTCATCGACCGCACCATGCAGATGTCGTCGGCAATTCCGCCGATATGGGGCAGCAGCTCCGTCATGTGCTGTCCGGAGCGGCCGTAGTGCTTGAACGCGTGCTGCGGGCCGAGTATGCGCAGATCCTGCCCTTGAAGCTGGGCGATCTGCTGGTTCTTCGTGAAAGACTCCGGCATCGGCTCGCCATCGCGCTTCGCCAGTTCCGGCTTGTAGTCGAACAGTTCAAGATGTGCCGGGCCGCCTGCCATGCAGAGGAAGATGACACGCTTGATTCTCGCCTTGCGATTAGGAAACCCTGTGATGCCCGGTTCCGCTCCAAACAGGTCCGGTCGCAGCATTTGCGCCAGCCCAAGCCCGCCGAGTCCCATGGAGGACCGTCCCAAGAAAGCCCTGCGGCTGAGCATCCGCTTGATTCCAGGTTCCATGGTTCCTAGCCTCCGTTCAGTACTTCATGACGAACTCGTGCTTGTTCAGCATGGCCCTCGAAACTGAGGTCCAGGCTGCGAGTTCAGCCTCGTCCAGATCTGACGGCGGCGAATAGAGTCCGGTAGCCAACAGATCTCTTGCCTGGTCGGGCCGATCCTTGTAGTGCGCTCTCTGGCCCTCGAGGAATTCGATGAGGACTTCGCCCTCATCCCTGGAAGGTGACCGGGAGAAGGCCCTTCTGAAGCCGAACTCGAGCCGCCCGAGGTCATCGGAACCCTGGGATTCCATGATCCTAGCGGCCAAGGCCGTAGCTGCCTCGACGTAGGTGGGGTCGTTCAGCAGGACAAGCGATTGCAGCGGAGTGTTCGATTGAGCGCGGTCCGCTGCGCACTCCTCGCGTGAAGGCGCGTCAAATGCCTTCATGGACGGATGAAGGAAGGTTCGCTGCCAGTGGGTATAAAGACCGCGTCGGTATTGGTTCTCGTCGGCGTCCGGGCTGTATTCGCGCTTCGGGAAATTCAGTTCCTTGTAATGGCCGGCCGGCTGGTACGGCTTGCCGCTGCGGCCGCCGATCCTTGTGTTGAGCAGCCCGCTCACGGCAAGCGCATTGTCGCGAATGAACTCCGCGTCAAGCCGCGAGGCGGCCTGGCGCCCGTATAGCCTGTTGTCTAGGTCCGCAGCACGGAGTTCGGGCGAGGGCTCGCTCGATCGCCGGTATGTCTCCGACAGCACCATGGTTCGGACGATGTGCTTGACGTCCCAGCCGCTCTCCATGAATTCCACGGCCAGCCAGTCAAGCAGCTCGGGGTTCGTGGGAGGCTCGCCTTGAGAGCCGAGATCATCGAGGACCTTCGAGAGCCCTGATCCGAAGAAGAGCCGCCACACGCGGTTTACAAACACCCGCGCGGTCAGGGGATTGTTCCTGTCGACGAGCCAGTTCGCGAGGTCTAGTCTGTTGAGCCGGTGACCTTCCGTAGGGATCTGCTCCAGGAAGCTCGGCGATTGCGGCTCGACGACCTCGCCCGAGTCGTCCATCCAATTGCCGCGAGGAAGAACACGGATCTCGCGGGGCTCAACGGATTTTGCAATGAGTGTCTCGTCGGCGTGATCCAGGATCTCCTTTTTCTTGCGCTCGAGTTCGCGAATTTCCTGCCAGTGGGGATTCCCGCCCGTTCGCCTCAGGAAGAGCCTCTCCACGGCACCCTGCTGCTCGCCGGTCCATTCGCCTACGGACAGCAAGCCGGCGACCGAGCCGTCTACGGGGAATTCGAACGCATCCACGTCAGTTAGCGAGAAGCGTAGACGGTACGAGAGGCCGTGCAGACCAAAGATCGGATCGTGGACTGTTGTCACCCGAAGCTCGTCGCCATCGCGCGCTTCGAGAGCCTCCTCGAAGACCAACACGAGCCTTCGCACTCCCTCTTCGTTCGGGTGGCCGGTCCAGCCCGTGTGATGGTTGCCGTCGATAAGATCTTGCAATTGAGCAGCGGAGCTGGGCCAGTCCGGAATGACCCTCCGAACCGAGACCCGACGAGTCGGCTCGCCGGGCCGCAGCCAGCGCACTTCGATTTCGCCCAGAAAGAAGTCCTCGCAATCTTGCGTCGGAAACATCTCGATCAGGAGCGATGTCACCCGACCCTCCCAGAGGTCGGCGCCGACAACCTGGGCGAGTTTCCCCGGTTTGGGTTCGTCACCGAAGTCCGGGCTGAGGAATCCCCCGTCCTCCGTGACGATCCGGAACTTGTCGCACCCCACGACGTCGGGATCGGAGCAGTCGTTGCGAGCCTCTGACGGCTCGAGGACTCGCCAGCTCGCCAAGGACTCTCCGAGCCCGGCGGCGAAGGCACGAAGGTTTTCGGAGGTGGCTGGAAGCTTCTCGGCCCCCTCTTCCCGCAGGCTGGATATGCGCGCGTCGATGTCGGCAATTTGCTCGCGGGCGACGGGACTTGGCACGAGCATCTTCGATCCCCAGTTGCCGTAGCCGGCGAACACGCCTTCCTCCTCGATGTCCGCGAAGAACGACTGCATCGCATAAAAGTCCTTGGCCAGGAAAGGGTCGAACTTGTGGTCATGGCATTCGGCACAGCCCATCGTCGAGCCCAGCCAGACAGTCGAGACGGTTCGCGCACGGTCTGCGGCGTACTTGGCGAGGTATTCCTTCGCTTGGGACCCACCCTCGTTCGTCATTCGTCCGAGGCGGTTGTAAGCGCTCGCGACTTTCTGGTCGAGGGAAGCGTCCGGCATTAGATCCCCGCCCAGCTGTTCACGCGTGAACTCATCGAACGGCTTGTTCTGATTGAACGAGCGGATCACGTAATCGCGGTACGGGTAGACATTGACAGCTACGTCGCCGTGAAAGCCAACGGTATCGGCATAGCGGACCAGATCAAGCCAATGAACTGCCATGCGTTCCCCGTAGTGCTCCGAGGAAACAAGCCGGTTCACAAGCCGTTCCGGTGCGTCCGGACTTTGGTCGGCCTCGAACGCCTCCACAACTCCGGGCTCGGGCGGCAGTCCCGTCAGATCGAAGCTCAGCCGCCGAGCCAGGGTCCTCCGGTCGATTGCGCCGACCGGCTGCAAACCTTTTGCATCCAATTGCTTTCCCACCAGGAAGTCAATACCCTCGGGTCCGTCGGGGGCGCTGGGTCGCACTGGCGGGATGTACGCCCAGTGCTGCTCGTACTCCGCTCCTTGCTTGACCCACTCGACCAGAAGGTCCTTCTGTTCCTGAGTGAGGCTCTTGGCCGAGTAGACGGGAGGCATGCGCAGAATCTCGTTGTCGTTTTGAATCCGTTCCACGAGCTTGCTCGCACTTGGATCTCCCGGGGCTATGGCTCCCCTCGCGATCGCCACCTCGCGCCGGTCCAGTCGCAGATCGGCTTGGCGGGCGTTCCGATCCGGACCGTGACAGGCGAAACAGTTGTCGGAAAAGATCGGGCGTATGTCGCGATTGAAGCGGATCTCCTCGGCGGGCAGCACTAAAGCGCTACAGGCGAGGGCGAGAACAGTTGCAATTGACAGACTCTTCATCGAGGCACGCTCTTGGCAGGCTGTTGGGCAGCCGTGGGAGGCCAACCTGCCGGGTTCCAGAGAACATCGTACCTGTTGTCGCCATTTTCCGGGGAATCCAATAGGCCATCGAGGGCTAGCTCGGGAGAGATGTCGTTCTCCAATTCGGTAGAGTCTGCGCTTGGTTTCGGCAGCGAGCAATCAGAATCGTGCCGTCCATTCCGCTGTCATACTGGAACTTGGGCATGTGGCGGGTCGTTCTGTACTCTCGTCCAGGCTGCAGGCTCTGTGAAGATGCCAAGAGGCAGTTCTTGGCAGCGGTGCCCGGAGCCGAGATCGAGGAAATCGACGTGGACTCGGATCCGGCCCTGCGTGCGATGTACGGCCATCACATACCGGTCGCTCTTGTCGCCGGGCGCGAGCTGTTCAGGCATCGGTTTGACCCAGCTTGCATCGAATTCCTGGGCGGAAACTGAACAATCATGACTGACACCAATGGGTCCTGTGAGCGGGCCGTCGAACTGGCGACATCGAATATTCGATTCGGTACTGGGGTCACGGGCGAGCTCGGATCCGATCTATTCGATCGAGGCATCGGACATGTGATGCTGCTGACCGACCCGCTCCTGTTCGACCTGCATCCGGTCCAGGCTGCGCTGGCTTCCCTCGATGACGCTGGGATACGAGCCACGGTCTACCGAAACGTCGAGGTCGAGCCGACGGACCGTTCGTTCCAGGATGCGATCCGCACGGCCGACGAGGTCACCCCGGACGCGTTCGTGGCGGTGGGAGGCGGTTCGACCATCGACACTGCCAAGGCTGCCAATCTCTATTCGACGTACCCGGCGGACTTTCTCGACTACGTGAATCCTCCTATTGGAAAGGGCGTCCCTGTCCCGGGAGCGCTGAAGCCGCTCTTCGCCATCCCAACGACGGCTGGAACTGGGAGCGAGACCACGGGAGTTGCGATCTTCGACCTCGTCGGCATGCATGCAAAGACCGGCATTGCCGATCGCGGCCTGAAGCCGACGCTTGGTCTACTGGATCCTGACAACACGCGTAGCTTGCCGCCAGCCGTCGCGGCATCGACAGGTCTCGACGTGCTTTCTCACGCTATCGAGTCGTACACTGCGATGGACTTCCGCAAGCGGCCCGCTCCGCCTCGCCCGAAGTATAGGCCGGCCTACCAGGGAGCCAATCCGATCAGCGACCTCTGGGCGCTCGAGGCTCTGCGAATGGTCCGCACCTATCTTCCGCGGGCGGTCGAGAACCCTGCAGATGACGAGGCCCGCGGCATGATGCTCCTGGCGGCGTCGTACGCGGGCATCGGCTTCGGCAACGCCGGCGTGCACTTGCCGCACGGAATGTCGTACCCCGTTTCGGGCATGGTCACGCAATTCCGCATGCCGGGATATCCAACAAACCACGCGATGGTGCCGCACGGAGTGTCGGTGATCCTGAACGCGCCCGCCGTCTTTCGCTTCACTGCGCAGGCCGATCCAAAACGACACCTCGAAGCCGCGGCCGCGCTGGGCGCCGATGTAGAGGGCGTACCTCCCGAGGAGGCCGGAGTGGCGCTTGCCGACATAATCACGGCATTCATGAAAAGGCTGAACGTCCCTAATGGTCTCGCAGCGTTGGGTTACATGGAAGCGGATATCCCCAGGCTTGTCGAGGGGACCCTGCCGCAGCACCGTGTCACGAAGTTATCGCCTCGGGCATTCAGCGAGAAGGATCTTGGAGCGATGTTCGAGGACGCCATGAACGCATGGTAGGGCAGGGCATGCACTTCCTTTGCCGGGGGGATGGTTACGGGACATCCGAGCCGGTTCGAGCAGGGCGTTTGGCAAGGCAGATCCGATTGCGACCTACCTGCTGCCAACGTGTCTCCTTGAAGCGGTGCCGCGTAACGGCGCAGCGGATCCAGCAATCCAGAACTCCCTTTGGTCTGTCCACTGGCGATGACAACGCGCTGCACCTCAAGACACCTCTCCACATCCAAGGAGATTCTGCTCTACTAGGCCCATGACAGGTATGGTCAGACTATTCACACTATCCGGATTAATGCTACTGAGCACCCTGCCGGCTTCGGCTCACCTGTGGAGAGGATGTGCCGATGACGGTCTCGTGGCAAGCGCCGTCAAGACGAGAGGGGACGTGCGAGCGTTCGTTGAGTGCGCAGCGCAATTCCTGGCAGCGGTTGGTCCCGAGGAAGCGCGGCATGCATTCAACGAAGACGGGCCTTGGAAGCATGGCCAGATATATGTCTTTGTTGACGAAATCGCGAAGTCTGGTCTGGTAGCCAAGACGTTCGTGTATCCTCCAGATCCAACCCGGGAGGGCTCAGTCTGGGGATCTTCGATCGACGATTTCGGGACGGACCTGTACTACGAGGCCTACCGCATGATGCAATCGGTCGATGAGGGCTGGACCTATTATTCGATCCTGAATCCGGCCACCGGCACTACGGCCCAGAAAGCTTCGTACATAATCAAGGTCGACTGGGACGGCCATCCCGCGATGATTGGCGCCGGGATCTACGAGCCGGACCTTCCATCGACATGTAGGTCCGAGGAAGTCAATGCGAAGGGCCTAGGCGAGGACCCGAGCCCCGAAACGCTGGCAGCGTTCGTGCGTTGCGCCGCCATGAAGATAGAAACTGGCGGCTATTCCTCCCTGGATGAGATCGAAAACGACTCCAGATGGTCCGATGGGGAGAGCTACGTGTTCCTGATGGACATGATGGGCAACCAGATAGCGACCGGCAACCCGGTCCGAGTCAACGGCAATGCCCTGCACGAATGGCGGCGCTCCAGACGGCCGGACAAGTTCGGCGGCCGGGACATGATCAGCATGGCGGCCACCTTCGGGGAAGCGTACGTCTACTATGACGGCTTCCACCCGATGACCGGAGCTGAGCACGGCAAGGTGAGCTTCCTGAAGCGGGTCGTTGCCCACGGGGTTCCTCTAGTCGTAGGGTCGGGCTACTTCAGTCCGCGTGACCAGTCCTTAGCGAGGATGACCTGCGAGGAGCGCCGAGTGACTGCGGGTGCAATCCGCTCTCGAGAGCAGATTCAGGCATTCGTGCAATGCGCGGCGGAGTACGTGATGGAGCATGGCACCGAAGAGGCGCGCCGGGCATTCAATGAGGACGAAGTCTGGAAGCACCGCGACATTTACGTCTTCGTGGATGAAGTCCAGCCCTCAGGAGAGGATGCGCTGAGTTACGTATTTCCTCCGGACCCGTCCCGGGAGGACTCGGTCTGGGGTACATCGATCGATGGTTTCGGCACGGACTACTACTTCGAACTGCACCGCCTGCTCTCGGTCGTGGACTCGGGCTGGATTTACTACGCCTTCACTAACCCGGCCACGGGACTTTGGCAGCCGAAGAGTTCATACGTGATGGAAATCGACTGGAACGGCGATCGCGCCGCAATCGGCGCCGGGTTCTATTCCACGGATCTCCCAGGCACGTGTGAGCCGGGGACCGTCAATGCGGAGAACTTGGAACACGACGCACGCGATACGACATTGCGAGAGTTTGTCCGCTGCGCGGCGCTGGTCCTCGAATCTTCGGGGCTTTTCGCCGGGCCGGCCCTGGCAACCGATCCGCGGTGGAATCACGGCTCGATCTATCCATTTGTGATTGACCCAGCCGACGGCGCGGTCTTGTTCAGCAGCAACCCAAGCAGTTTCGAAGTCTCGCGAAGGATCGAAGACCTTTTCGATGGACGGGACATGGTCCAGGCCACTGCAGCATTCGGGGAAGTGTTCTGGTACTACGGATTCACGAATCCCGCGACCGGCGAGGTCGAGCACAAGACAGCATTCGTCAAACGCGTCGTCGCTCAGGGAATGCCCCTGCTTGTCGGTTCAGGCTTTACCCAGCCGCATCATCACGACGAGCACGACGATTAGCGGGATCGCGTGCGAATCGGCTGTTCCGGTGCCGCGGCCCTGCGCAGCGGAAGGAATTACCGGATCACTGTCAACTCCTGCTGGGCAATTTCGACCCAGCAGTTCATCTTGGTGCGGCAGCTCTCGGGCGTCTCGCAGCGCGACCGGTGGAGAATCCTGGCGCAGCAATTCTCAGGGTAGCTGTGCCTGAGAGGGAATGGCCTGAGACGCGAGCGATCAACGCGGCAAGCGTGACGGGGATTGAAGCAAGGGGCCGAATCGGCACGGAGTGCGTGATTCGTCCGAAGTTTCGAAGGGCTGACTCTTGGCGAGGGTCTACGACTGTCTCATCAGGAAACCCTCCGGCGCTCCGTCACTCGCTGGGCCGCTAGGACAGCGGCACCCTGGGTAACGACGCTCTCCCTCAGCAGGGAACCGACAATCACGAAGTGGTCCCGAAAGTAGGGCACGACGAGCGGCACCGTGTATTGGCGCAGCAGGTCGAGCAATCGTGGACTCGATGTCCCTAGTCCGCCGCCGATGACGATACGTTCCGGGACCAAGAGATTGACGGTCGTCGCTATTGCAGAGGCGAGCTTCCCCGTGGAGTGCTCAATGACACGCGTTGCGAATGAGTCGCCCTGTTCCCACGAGGTGACAATGCGCTCGCTCGTCACTCGTTCTGGTGCGACAGCCTGCGCCATGGACGAAGACTCCCATTGCCTTGGATGCAATTCCGCAAGCAACCTGCAAAGCTTCACGAGACCAGGTCCAGAGCAGAGAGCCTCCACGCAGCCCCTATTCCCGCAGCAGCACTCCGGCCCGTCGGGGTCGACCACGACATGGCCGATTTCAGCCTCGCCCAGGTCTCCGCACGCGAGGATGCGACCGCCCTGGACGTATCCTCCCCCCACACCGGTTCCGAGAGTGACATAGAAAAGGGACTTTGCCCCTACCCCTGCACCGAAATGAGCCTCAGCCAGCGCGGCCAGCTTGCAATCGTTCTCGACGAGCACCGGTACGCCGAACCGACCCTCCAACTCGTCGACGACTGCCACTTCCTCCCATCCGTCCTCGTGCAGGCAGAGGTGAGGGCTGTTTGTCGACCTTCTGACAGTGCCGCCGAATCCGAAGCCGATCGAACACAACTTGCGCCCCGCGAATTCCCGGTCGGCGAGAATCCTCTCGGCTGCCGCAACGATGCGTCGAAAGCTCAATGGGGCGCGGTCTTGCTTGCCTCTTCTCACAGACGCTGTCCGAAGAATGCCCCCGTCGATTCCAGCAACGCCCGCGACAAGCTTGGTGCCTCCGGTCTCGAAGGCAAGAACCAGCGAATCGTCGGTCATGACCTTGCCCGGAACCATTCGAGCATCGCCCTGTACGCCCTACCGCGATGGCTGTGCGCCCACTTCACTTCGGCAGGAAGCCGTCCAAAGCTCTTGCCGAGGGGCGGGTAGTGGAAAAGCGGGTCGTAGCCGAAGCCCCGTCGACCGGAATGGCGACGCAGGACCAGTCCCTCTACCTCCCCGCGGAAAGTCTCGGCGAGATCGCCATGGTGCAGCAGCGCGATCGCGCAGACGAACCGGGCCGTTCGCTGGGCCTTCGGCACTCCGGAAAGGTTCCTCAGCAGCAGTCGGTTGTTGTCGACGTCATCTCCGTCACATCCTGCGTACCGAGCCGAGAGAATCCCGGGAGCTCCGCCTAGCACGTCCACTTCGAGACCGGAGTCGTCCGCGAAGAGCCATTCGGCACGGGACGCAGCACTGTAACAGAGGGCCTTCTGCAGCGCGTTCGATTCGAAAGAGTCTCCGGTCTCGGGACAGTCCAGCGAATGACAACCGCGTACGAGCACATCGGAACCCGATGATCGCTGAAACTCCAAGAGCTTATGTGTGTTGGAAGTAGCGCAGACGAGTTCAAGCATTCGTCCAGGGATCAGAAGCTCACGAGCTTTCGTTGCGCGGCGATCAGCGACTCGATCCCGCCTTCGGCTAGGTCCAGCTGCACGGACAGCTGTGCTTTTGTGTAAGTGCGCCCTTCCGCGCTGGCCTGGACCTCGACCAATTCGCCCCTCGACGTCATGACCACGTTCATGTCGACCTCGGCTCGAGAGTCCTCCTCGTAGCACAGGTCGAGCAGAGGCGTGCCATCGACGATGCCCACGCTGATGGCCGCAACGTAGTGATTGATCGGCGTCGCCCTGAGGACGTTGTACTCGACGAGTTCCTGGATCGCGATGGCCATTGCTACCCAGCCGCCCGTGATGGAGGCAGTTCGAGTGCCGCCGTCAGCCTGAATCACATCGCAATCAACAACGATCGTTCTCTCTCCGAGCCGACCCAGGTCCACGGCCGCGCGAAGCGATCGTCCGATCAAACGCTGGATTTCAGAGGTCCGTCCCGACGGTCGCCCGCGCTGCACTTCGCGCGGCGTCCTGGTGGAGGTGGAGCGGGGCAGCATCGCGTACTCGGCCGTGACCCAACCGCGGCCGGAGCCGCGCAGGAAGTGCGGCACGGTATCTTCCACTGTCGCAGCACAGATGACCTTCGTGTTGCCCGCCTCGATCAGAGCCGAGCCCTCGGCTGTCGCCAGGATCCCGGGCTGGATTCTGGTCTGTCTCGCTTGATCCGGCCCTCTGCCGTCGCTCCGCATCAAGGCTCATTGTCGCGCACGACGTAAACCGTCAGCTTGTGGCGGGACGTGGGTTCTGCGGTACACCGAGTCTCCCATGCCGGGCTGCGGAGCGCGGGTTCGGCAGCCGCTGCTTCGGGTGGCCATTCCTTGACACCGGGAGCGGATCGCGCACGGGTTTGGGAATGGTGACGCCCTGTCGAACCGTTTAGGCGGGACAGCCTGACACCGCGCCTGCCACCTCAGGCTAGGAGCTCAGTCCTGACCTTCCCCTCCACGTCCGTCAGTCGGAAATCCCGGCCACTGTGTCGGTAGGTCAGGCGCTCGTGGTCGATACCCAATTGGTGCAGCATGGTCGCGTGGAGGTCGCGGACGTGTACCCGGCTCTCGACTGCCTTGAACCCGAACTCGTCGGTTGCGCCGTATCGGACGCCCCGCCGGAACCCGCCTCCCGCCACGACGACGCTAAAACCGTGGTTGTTGTGGTCGCGGCCGGCGTGCAGCTTGGTCACACCCGCAATTTCGACAGTCGGTGTCCTTCCGAACTCACCTCCGATCAACACGATGGTCTCGTCAAGCAGCCCGCTGGCATCCAAGTCCTGGATCAGTGACGCCATTGCACGGTCGGATTTCGCCGCCAGTTTCCGCATGTCCTGGACATCGTCGTGCGTGTCCCAAGGCTGCATGTTGCCGTAATAGACTTGCACGACGCGAACGCCGCGCTCAATTAGTCGACGAGCAATCAGGCATCCGCGGGCGAAATCACCCTCGCCGTACCGTTGCCTCGTGTTGTCCGACTCCAGGCGGACGTCGAAGGCGTCGGTCGCTTCCGATTGCATGCGGAAGGCAACCTCCATCGCATGAATCGTTGCCTCGAGCTGCGGAGCGGATCCTGCGCGATCCAGGTGAATCGAGTTGAGCTCGGAGAGCAAGTCGAGCTGCTCGCGCTGCGCTTCCTTGGGCAGATGCGGGTTGCGAAGAAAGGGCACGAGCTCCGCCGGTTCGACCTCGGTGTTGCGGACATAGGCCCCTTGGTAAACCCCGGGAAGATACGCTGATGTCCAGAGTTGCGGCCCGACCACGGGATAGCCGGGGCACATCACGACGAACCCTGGGAGGTCTTGGTTCTCGGTGCCTAGCCCGTATGTCAGCCACGATCCGTAGCTAGGGTGCCCCGCAACGCGTTGTCCGCAGTTGAACATGAATAGTGACGGTTCGTGGAACGGCACGTCCGTGTGCATCGAGTTGATGACGAGGCACTTGTCGATGACCGAGCCGAGATGGGGAAAGATCTCGCTGAGCGGAATCCCGCTGTTCCCGTGCGGTGTGAATTCGAACGGGGACTTCATCAGCGACCCGGTCTTGCGCTCCGTGCGCAGGTTGCCCCCCGGATAGGCCTTGCCGTGGTACTTGGCCAGCTCCGGCTTGTAGTCAAAGCTGTCGACCTGGGAGGGAGCGCCGTTGAGGAACAGGTGGATGACGTGCTTTGCCCTAGGCTCGAAATGCGGCACTTTCGGCGCCATGGGATCCGCGACCGACTGGTCAGCGAGAATCCGCGAGAGGCCGACCATCCCGAGGCCCGAGCCCGTGAGCCGGAGCAGATCGCGGCGTGTACAGCTAGTCGACATATCGGAATTCGTTCGAACTTAGCCAGGTCTGGGTGAGCCTGGGCCACGCGCCGTCCGAGCTAGTTACGAACTGACGGTTCAGAGCTAGTTCCCGCGAACTGGGCACCCTTCCGAAGACGAGCCGGTACCCGAGCCGAATCCTCGTGGCCGGATCGGCGCCGGCTTCCCTGGCCAGGCGCTCGGCCAGGGCCTCCGACTGCGACATCAGCAAGTCGCTATTGAGGAAAAACAGGCCTTGCAGCGGAGTGTTCGTGCCGAACCGCCGCGGACTCGTCCGATTCGGGTTCGGGAAGTCGAACAGCCCAAGGTGCACGTCGAGGCGGCGTCGACTGACAAAGCCGTAGACAGCCCGACTCCTAATTCCGGTTTCGTTCCATTCGTGGGGAGGTCCTCCCGCGTCGGTTGAGAGCTGACCGGAGACGTAGAGCATCGAGTCGAAGAGGCTTTCCGCATCGAGCCTCCTACGATTCGCCCGCCAGAGCAAGCGGTTTTCAGGATCGGCCTCGCGGCTGGCCGGTAGATCTCGAGTTCCGCGCTGGTAGGCGTCCGTCAGCAGGATCTCGCGGTGCAAGGCCTTCATGGACCAGCCGGCATCCACAAGCCGCGTCGCGAGATAGTCGAGCAGCTTGGGATAGGTGGGCCGTTCGCCCATCATGCCGAAGTTGCTCGGGGTCCCGACGATGCCCCTGCCGAAGTGGTGCAGCCAAATGCGATTCGCCATGACGCGGGCCGTCAAGCGATTCGAGGACGACGCGATCTCGCGCGCCAGCTCCAGCCGACCGCTGCCGTTCTCGAAGGGCTTCGGCTCGCCATCGGCAAGCACCTGAAGGAATCGTCGCTGCACTTCGTCGCCGAGGTTTTCGTCGCTTCCGCGAATGCGGACGTGCTCGTTCGCGGGCTCCTTCTTGTCAGCAAGCGTGTGCAGGAACGGATACTTTTCCGGAACCATCGTTTCGAGCTCGGCTATTCGCTTGCGACTCTCTGCGACGTGGTCCGTCCAAACGCCAGACAGAAAACGCTCAAGCGCCGTGCCCTCGTAGTAGAGGACTCCCGTCTCGGCGGGCTTCGGAAGCTCCCTGGCGTTGGAGGAGGCGACGTCGTTCCACAGATAGAATTCGTCCCTGGGCAGGGATAGGAGCGCGGTCCGGCGAATGTTCGTGGCCGAATGGTCCCCGCGCAGCCGGATGTCATTCTCCCTCTCGATGCGCTCTTTCTCTGCTATGAGGTAAATGAGTTTTTCTTCCACCTGCCCCGCAAACCGCCTGACATCGTCCATTGGGCTGGCGCTCGCCGTCAGGGTCCGCCACTCGTCGAGAAGGGCGTGCTGCTTCGGCCAGCCGGAGAGGTATTCAACCCATCGGTTGAGGGTTTCCGTGTCCAGTTCCCGGTTTCTCGCCGCGGCCGCGGTTGCGACGGGGTCGGCATCCTGTGACTCCCAAGCAGCGAGGATGTAGTCACTGGTCCGGGCCGCAAACGCGTCAACCAATTGCTTGGACTGCAATTCGAGGAATTTCTCGAGCCGCTCGGCGGCTTCGTCGGCCGCTTTTTTCCTCTGCTCGTACTTCTTCACCTCTTGATCGTCGGCAAGAGGATGTTCTCGTGGCTCGCTGCTGTTGAAGACCCCTAGTAGAGCGTAGTAGTCCTCGGTGGGAATGGGATCGAACTTGTGATCGTGGCACTCGGCACAGCCGATTGTCAGCGCCATGAAGCCCCTTCCGGTGACGTCGATCCGGTCATCCTGGAACTTGGGGCTAAGGCCGAACATGCCGAGTCCGGGGACGAGCTCCTCGCGCGTCCACGAACCCATTTCGTCTTCCGGCATCAGGTCGGCCGCGAGTTGCGCCTTGACGAACAGGTCGTAGGGCATGTCATTGTTAAACGCCTCGATCACCCAATCTCGGTAGCGCCACGCGTTGGCATACGGCTGGTCCTGGGTGGAGTTTAGGCGGTCGTCCGAGTAGCGGGCGACATCCAGCCAATGCCGGCCCCACCGCTCTCCGTAACGGGGGGAGGAGAGAAGGTGATCGACGACGTTCGCGAAGGCGTCCGGCGACTCGTCAAGCAGGAAGGAATCGACTTCCTCCGGGGTGGGCGGCAGGCCGACGAGGTCATAGAAGACCCTGCGAAGCAACGCGAGCCTGTCAGCAGGTGGCGCCGCGGCCACACCGGCTTCCCGGAGCTTCGCCTCTATGAAGCGGTCAATCGCCGTTCCCGGTCCGGGAGGAGGCTCGACTCGCTCCACGGGCCGGTAAGCCCAGAAGTTCCGATGGTCTTCGGTGATGACGAACCTCCGTTCACTGGCGGCGGGCGCGTCATTTGGGGACGCGGGCCAAACTGCGCCGTCTTCGACCCACGTAGTCAGCGTCGCGACCTCTTCCGCAGACAGCTGCTCGGTGGGCGGCATTCTCAGGTGCTCGTCCAAATAGCGCACGGCCCGAATCAAGAGACTGCGTTCCGGGGCTCCCGGTTCTACGGCTGGTCCCGACTGGCCACCCTTGAGCAAGGCCTTTCTCGAAACCATTTCGAGGCCGCCCATCTTTGTTTGCGTGTGGCAGGAGAAGCACTTTTCGGCCAGTAGCGGCCTCACCCGCTTCTCGAAATGCGCCGTCGCACTCTGGCCCGGTGCATTGAGCGGAGTCAGGCAAGCTGCCAATAAGACCCAAAGGGCGGGAGCCGTTGGTACGGCGGAAAGGGGGCTGACCCCACAGCCTGCCTGTGGACAAGCGTGATTCGTAGCCCTCGATGCAAACGGTAAGGGCATGGCGGCTTGCGCCCGGCTGGCAGCCGGACCCAGCATTCTGGGATGCGATTACATCGTATAACGGCGTTCCGCGCCCGAAACGTCGGAACTAGGCTTCCCGCACCGTGTTCACGTTTGAGCGGGTCCTGCGGCTCGCTGCCAGGCTAGTATCGGTGTCGAGAGATCCCCGACCGGGCGGGCTGTCGTCAGGCGAAGGGATCCGGACACGACGTATCGAGGTCTGTCGGATCGCCACGCGCCCGGACAAGCGATGCTCTCGTGCGAGGCCTGGCGAATGATCGAAGCAGGGCTCTTTGGATCGGGGTATAGTAATCTATCGCTAGCCGAGCGTTCGTCGCGGGGCTCACCCGTATGAACCTGCCCAACGTACTCACGCTCTCGAGGATCTTCCTTGTTCCGCTCCTCGTGGCCGTGCTGCTCCGGAAAGACGCGATTGAACTCGATACCGGGTGGGTCGTTGTAACGCGTGAAGTAATCGCGCTATTCATTTTCCTCGCTGCAGCGCTCACCGATTTGCTGGACGGCTATCTCGCCCGACGGCGTCGTCAGGTCACAACCACCGGCAAACTGCTTGACCCGATCGCTGACAAGCTGCTGGTGTCCGCCGCTCTGATCTCGCTCGTCGAACTCGATCGCGTCGCGGCCTGGATGGTCGTGATCATAGTCAGCCGCGAATTTGCGGTCTCGGCGCTGCGCAACGTCGCGCTCACCCAGGGAGTGGCCATCGCTGCAAGCGAGATCGGAAAGGCCAAGATGGTGGCCCAAGTGGCGGCCGTGTCCTTGCTGCTTCTCGCGCCGCGTTCCCCAGTGATCGAGCAGGCCGGGTACGTCGCGCTTTGGCTGGCACTGCTGATCACGGTCATGTCAATGGTCGACTACTTCCGCGCTTTCTTTCAGCGTCCCGGGACCGAGTCGCGGGTTTCGAGAGGGACGGATGAAGTCGTGGTCATGCGAAAGAACGTGCCCGAGGCAGGGAACCGACCTTAAGGCCGGGATCAACCCGGTCGAAGCGCGAGGAACCTCAGCGTGTCCCCATCTGCAGGGACAGGGTATTGCCGCTCGATAGCGCAGAAATTCGAATCAGGGCCTAGCCCCCAAGATCCGCCAGCCCCGTCGTCCGGCGTTCGGTCAGCGCATGAGCCTGTCTACGGCGCGCTGGAAGTTGATTTCGAGGTTGTCGAACCAAGCCTGCTCGGATCCCTGGTGCTCTTCTTGGATCACGCCATTCTTGTCGAGGAATAGCAGGTAGGGGTAGTAGATCCGGGTCATCACCGAAACCCCCGCGATTCTTGAGAACTCCGGACGAGATGACAGGGTCAGCGGAAAGCTGGCCTGGAACCGCTTCGCGAATTCCCGCAGGCCGGAATTGTCAGTTGGGTTCAGCGAGAGCCCTACGATCTCGAACCCTTGCTGTCTGAGAGACCGATAGATGGGGTCGACACGGATCGCCGTTTGCTGGCAGTGCGGGCAGTCTGTCGAGAAGAACATCAGGACGGCCGCTTTCCCCTTCAATGCGTCCAAGGACACGTTCCGGCCATCGTATGAGACCCCCTCGAACCGTTGCGCCGGCCGGGGGGCGCCCCAGAGCGCTCCGGCCAGAGCAAAGGCCGCTCCGATGCAAATCAGTCTGCGCGGCATGCTTCCTTCCTTCAATCCTGCGTTGTCGGCAAGCCTTCCGTACTCCGTACCACTCTACCCTCCAGTTCCAGTACGACCCGTCCGGAATCGCTGGTGCCCTCGCACCGGTCCAGGCCTCGATCCACAAGCTCCAGCCCGTCCCACTTCCGCTCGCAAACCTCGCGATACAGGTGATAGTACTCTCTTGCGGCGTCGCTGTCCGACCATCGGACGGCATACCGAAGCGCAGATTCGCCAGTCCTTCGTCTCTCGAATGCCTCGAATTGGGAGCCTCTCCACTTGTCCAGCAGATCTCCTCGGTCTTCGTCGCCCAAATGCTGCTCCAGCAGAATCCGGTGATCGAGCTGGCCGAACGTGCCGTCGTAGATCGGCTTGAAGCCCTTGGGCAGTTCGATCGGAGGCAACTCGGGGGGGCCGGGGTCTAGGCCTTCGAGGTAGAGTTCGGGCTGCAACACCTGCTGTGTGTTTTGCGGAGGCTCTCGGAAGACTCGTTTCAGTCCGTCCATGCCGAAGCGATCGATCATGTCGTGCTGGAACAGCAGCCCATCGGTGTATGGAAATATCAGCGCCTCGCGGAAGTAGAGCGGCGTGCTTTCGTATACGGGGAATTGCGAGGCTTCGAACCGAGTCGCGCTGACCGCTGTGATCGCGAGCAGGCGGTTGCCCACGAGCGATCTTCCCGATTGCCGCATCGCCCATTCCGTCATTACCCAGGACGCCTGTCCCTCGACTGCCGCCAGCCTCGCCATCTGCTGCTCGGATTCCTTCGCGCCTTCCACATACTTCATGAGGTTGAAGTTCTGATCGTCAACCGCGTGGACCAGTTCGTGCAGCAATGCGAACTCCAGAGCGTCGGGAGGCGCCCAGTCGGACAGGTACAGGGTCTTTCGCTTGAAATCGTACAGGGCCCAAGCCTGCTCGCTGAGAAGGTCCAGAACCGTCTTCTCGTAGTCGAAGTCGGCCGGCACGAGGCCGAACAGCTTCAGGAACAGCACCTCTCCCCGTATCTGGCGCGGATTCTGCTCCTCCCTCATCCTCTTGTGGTAGAGCGCGCGAAACCGGGCCTTCGACATGGTGGTGAATTTCACCGGTCGGCGGGGGCCGAAGCCCATGATCTCGCGCAAGTCCTCGAGCATCGAGTCGACTTGTTCGAAGACTTGTGGCTTGTCAGTCGGCGTTACAGCGTCATCGTCCGTTGCTACCGCGGGCGAAACCAACAGGAGGCAAGCCGCGAGTGACGCGAGCTGGCCGGCAGCAGCGACTGTCCGATTCCTCCGGCGAATCGGGGCGGGGCGGTCAGGCTCATCATCCATAGATCTCGCGCCACAGGTTCGCAGTCGCCGGTTCAGTCCCGCTTTCGGGAGGTCAGCCTGGCAGGCTTCCGGAACTCGAGTCAGGGCTGGTTCGCCTCTTCGTCCTCGCTCTCGTCGACCACTTCGCCAAAGGTGATGGTAGCGGTTCCCGCGAACTTCTTGTAGTTCTCGTACTTGATGATCATCCGGATCTTCTGAGGACCAGTTTGGAAGGCCAGGGTGTCGTCGGCGCGCGTGTACACCGGGAACCAGAAATGGCCGTCAATCTGATCCCGGTACGTCTCGAATCGGGGAAACTGCTGGTCCTGCTTCTTCTTCAGGATGCCGACGCCCTTACCGTAGGTCTTGACGATTTGGAGTCCTTCCTGGTCGACCCAGATCTGCCCCTCGAAGTAGCGTTTGCCTTTGGCCATCTGCTTGGGCTTGACCGAGAACATATAGGTTTCGATCTCGTCCACCTGCTGCTCTCCGAGGTAGTCGATTCTGTAGTCCGCGGCGTTATCCCGCGTCATGACGAACGGCTGCACGCTCCGCAGGTCTTCCATGTCTTCGGGGGTCATGATGATGTTCTTGAGCGTCGGCACAGGCGCGTATACCACGCGTTCGATGCGTTTTCCGTCGCCACCGAAGAGGATGTCCTGGACGGACTCGTACCGGCCACGGACGCCTCCGCTGTTGTTGTACTCCAGGATCTTGACCGTCTGGCGGTAGGTATAGAACTCGCGAGCTTTGGAGAACTCCGTTTCCTTGTCGATAAAGCTCTGGATGATTTGGTTGACCGGGACTTCGCCGTCGCTCTTGGCGGCCGCGGCGGGTTCCGCCACGGTGCCTATGCACGCAGCAAGTCCGAAGACGAGGAGTCGAATTCCGGTTCCCATGGCAGCTTCCATGGCTATTGTACAGAGAGATCGACGGATGTCACGACTATCTGGTTCCTCCGATTTGCTCGTTGCTGAGACTTCTGCGGAAGGATCCGCAGGGCGCTTCCAGTGTTCCGGGCCCGCGATCTCGTCTGCCAATCCAGGAATCTGGACAGAAATCAACCGCCGGCCGGGGATGTGTCTGCGATGGGTGGCTTGAGCGCCTCCGGTCGCGCTTGCCAAATCGACTATCCGGGTGCCGGCCAGTTCACGACCGGCGACCGAGATGAGTCCGGTGCCTGAAAAAACTCCGGTCCGGCCGTCTTTCTGGAATTCAGTTGGTCGGCCGCCCGGCGGAGCGGGTCAAGGCCAGTGCCCGCGGCGCTCCTGCGTCTTCATGGAACAGGAGGGGCTCCACCGGCCATCGGCCCACCTGCTCGGAGCGATGGCCGAACAGGTCAGCTGCTCGCAAGTCGCGTACCGGCTCGGTTACTCGAAGCGCTTCCACCCATTGGGCCAGATTCTTCGACCAACGATTGGGACTGAGGATACTAAGTTGCTAGCATGACTGGACTAAGGAGGCATTCAGAAGAATTATGAGGATAGGTTCGCACAGCGACCGCTACTGCCGGAAAGTCTCAGTGTTGGCCGTGCTTCTGCTGACTGGCGGCTCCCTGCTCTCCGCCCAGGAGATCTGTCTGCAGCCAGCCGGATACGTGGAGAACCCTCTCTCGAAGCCGAGCATAACGGCCGGCGAGGTGGCGGCGAACCCTAGCTTCGAGAACCTGGGGGAGTTTACGGTGGCAGCGCGAGACTACATGCTCAGCATCACTACCCAGTTGGAATTGGCGTACGCTTCGTGTCTCATGCGGCAGGAAGGAGGAGACTGGCGATCCGGCGACATCTACGCCGTCAGCCTGTCCTTCAATCCCGCGGTACTCGCGAACTCCCAGGCTCCTATCCACATGCGGGTGCTCTTTCACGGGGCCGACATGGGGCTCGCGGGCCGGCTCCTCAAGGAATCCACGGCCAATGAGATTCTTTCGGCGGCCGCAAGGGACCAGGCTCGGGGTGGCCCTGTCCCGGCGGTCGCGTGTCTTGCCGAGGGTTGTCCCGAACCAGGGGTCGGCGGGCACGCCGCCTTGTACGGCCCGTTCGTGATGCTCGCCGGGGCCCAGTTCCGGGAACCTCACTTTGGTCCGGAAGTGCTCGACACGGACCACACTCCAGAGGTGTCGGCGAGCGAGGTCGTGGACCGCCCGACCTTGCGGGCCTTCGTGAATGGGGCGATCGATCACCTCGAAAGTCTCTTCGAGACGGGGGGCTTCAACGGTGCTCAAGTAGTCCGCGGGGTCTTTCGCGACGAAAACGGTCCTTGGAGGGCCGGCCCTGTCTACCTGTTCATCATCGATCGCACCGGCTACACCCTTTTTCACGGGGCGTTTCCAGACAAGTACGAACTTCGAATCCTGACGGGCACGGTTGAGGACGCCGTTACCGGGGAGCCGATTCTGCCGCAGATTATCGCGGCGGCCACGCAAAGCGAGGACGGCGGATTCGTCGAGTACCACTTCGACAATCCCGACGACGACACCGACAGCGTCGAAATACCGAAACTGGCATTCGTTCGCGAGCGCACGATCACGTACCACCACCCCATCCTGGGCGCGATATCCAACACGTTCATCATTGGTTCGGGCCTATATCAAGAAGCGGGTACGGAGGCCGGTCCGGCGGTCACGAGAGTCTGCCCCCATCGCGACATCGCGGCGAGCGCGGTTCGCACCCAGAGCGATGTCCAGGCATTCGTGGAGTGCGCGGAGGCGTACCTGGCCGAGCATGGCACGGCCGAGGCCCGCCGCGCCTTCAACGAGGACGAGCGCTGGAAGCACGGTTCCATCTACGTATTCGTTGACGGGATCGCTGCCTCAGGAGAGGACGCGCTTGTGCACGTGTACCCGCCTGATCCCTCCAGGGAAGGCGATGTCTGGGGGACTTTCATCGACACGTTCGGGACGGACTACTACTACGAGCTCTATCGCATGATGTCGGTCGTCGATTCCGGCTGGATCTACTACTCGATCCACAATCCTGGCAGCGGCAGGGAGGAGCCCAAGAGTTCCTACGTGGTCGAGGTCGACTGGGACGGCGAGCGCGCGGCAGTCGGTGCTGGCGTCTACGCTCGGGACCTGCCGGGCACTTGCTACGCGGACGAGGTGAGCGCGGCGGGCTTGGGGGCCGATCCGAGGGCGGAGACCCTGCAGGAGTTCGTGCGCTGCGCGGCGATGGTGCTGGAGTCGGACGGCTACTTCGCGATGGAGGAGCTGGAAGGCGACGCGCGCTGGACGCACGGGGCGCACTACGTGTTCGTGCTGGACATGATGGGCAACCAGGTGATGTCAGGCAACCGGGTGCGAGTCAACGGCCGGGCCTTGCACGAGTGGGGGCTTGGGGGCGAGCAGTTCGGCGGGCGCGACATGGTGGACATGGGCGGAACGTTCGGCGAGAGCTACGTGTACTACCGGGCGTACAACCCGCTGACGGGGGCGCTGGACGGGAAGGTGGGCTTCCTGAAGCGAGTGGTGGCGCAAGGCGTGCCACTCCTCGTGGGTTCGGGCTACCACGTCGGGGCGCGGGCGGCCGCCTCCGGGCCGGGCTGCGCGGACAACTACGTGACGGCGGCAGCGGTGCGCACGCAGACGGACATCCGGGCGTTCGTGCAGTGCGCGGCGGAGTACGCGGCCGAGCACGGGGAGGCGGAGGCGCGGCGGGCGTTCAACGAGGACGCGCGCTGGCAGTCCGGGCCCACCTACGTGTTCGTGGATGGACTCCAGCCGTCCGGAGAGAATTCCCTGACGCACGTGTTCCCGCCGGACCCGTCCCGGGAGGGGTCGGCCTGGGGGACGTCGATCGACGGCTTCGGTAACGACTATTTCTACGAGCTGCACCGGATCATGACGGTGGTGGACGAGGGCTGGATCTACTACGCGTTCGACAACCCGGCGACGGGGCGGGAGCAGCCGAAGAGTTCGTACGTGATGGAGATCGATTGGAACGGGGACCGGGCAGCGATTGGGGCCGGGATCTACGCGCGGGACTTCCCGGGGACGTGCGAGCCGAGCGAGGTCAACGCGGCAGACCTGGCAGCCAACCCGGGCGACCAGCGGCTGCAGGAATTCGTGCGCTGCGCGGCGATGGAGGTCGAGTCATCGGGATACTTCGCGGGCCCGGTACTGTCGAGCGATCCGCGCTGGAAGCAGGGCCCGATCTACATTTTCGGCACTAACGTGGACACGGGCAACGTCGATTTCAGCGGCAACCCGGCCAGTTTCGCGACATCCGGGAGGATTCCGGAAGTGCTGTTCGACGGGCGGGACGCGATCGCGGCCGGCGCCCTGTTCGGGGAATCGTTCTGGTACTACAACTTCGACAATCCCGTGACGGGTGAGGTCGAGTCCAAGACCGCATTCGTCAAGCTCGTGCGGGCGCAGGGGGTTCCGCTTCTGGTCGGTTCCGGCTACAACCATTAGCAACGCAACGCCAACCCTCAAGCTCGTCTCTCCGGCCGACGGGTGTCCGCTCCAGCGCGAACGTCGGCCGGGATCGCGGTGTTCCCTGTATGCGAAGCCTCGTCGGCTAGGTCGCACAGACCAGTTCTGCGTGGTCGCGGCCGGCACCGTGTTCTGCCAAAGAGGCCCGTTTCGCCGAGTCCGGGCGTGACTGCCTTTCCCCGCGCCAGTAAACCGCGAGGTCAGAGAGGAGCCGCAGCCGGTGATGACGACGCGATCCCAATGCTCAGTTACGATGGTGCTCATGATGACCCGAACCGCTGCGATTTCAGTTGCATTCGCATGCGCGGCTGGAGCCGCGGTAACTCCGGTGCCAGACTCCGTGGTTCCCGCCAAGGTCGATGGGGCCACCGCGAGGAACGTGGTGTTCATCTTGGCGGACGACCACCGCTACGATGCGATGTCGTTCATGGGCCACCAGTTCGCAAGGACACCGCACATGGACGCGATGGCCAGGAACGGCGTGCACCTCAAGAACGCGTTTGTAGGAACATCCCTTTGCTCACCGAGCCGGGCTTCGATCCTGACAGGGCTCTACACGTTTCGCCATCGTGTGATCGATAACAACCGCATGGTGCCGGAAGGCACGCTGTTCTTCCCCCAGTACCTGCAAGAGGCCGGCTACGCGACCGCGTTTGTGGGCAAGTGGCACATGGGTGCAGCACAGGATTCGCCCCGCCCCGGGTTCGACCACTGGGTGAGCTTCCGTGGTCAAGGGCATTACCTTCCTCCCAGCCCGAACTACACCCTGAACGTGAACGGCGAGCGCGTCAAGCAGAAGGGCTACATCACCGATGAACTCACGGATTACGCGATCGACTGGCTGAAGGACCAGAAGCCTGCCGAGAAACCGTTCTTCCTGTACCTCTCTCACAAGGCCGTGCATGCCAATTTCACGCCGGCTGAGCGTCACGAAGGCATGCTCGATGACGCCCCGTTCCAGCGCCCCGCGAGCGAGGCCGACACCTTCGAGAACTACCGGGGAAAGCCGCGATGGCTGCGGGACCAGCGCAACAGCTGGCACGGCGTGGACTTCCCGTATCACAGCGAACTCGACGTCGAGCGGTACTACAAGCGCTACAACGAAGCCCTGAGCGCTGTCGACGATAGCCTGGGCCGCGTGCAGGACCAGCTGGAACAGATGGGTGTCGCAGACGAGACACTCGTGATCTACATGGGTGACAACGGATTCATGTTCGGAGAGCATGGCCTGATTGACAAGCGGGTCGCTTACGAGACGTCGATCCGCGTCCCCATGCTCATGCACTGTCCGGCGCTGTTCTCCGGAGGCACGGTGGTGGACCAAGTTGTTGCGAACATCGACATCGCGCCGACGGTCATGGAGGCCATGGGGCTGGAGAAGCCGCCGCACATGGATGGGCAGAGCTTTCTGCCGCTGGGAATGGGCAGGAACATACCGTGGCGGGACTACTTTCTGTATGTCTACTACTGGGAGAAGAACTTCCCCCACAGCCCTACCCAGTTCGCCCTGCGCGGCGACCGGTACAAATACATCACCTATTACGGTCTCTGGGATACCGACGAGCTGTACGATCTTCGCGAGGACCCGCAAGAATCCCGGAACCTGCTCCACGACCCGAAATACGCACAGACCGCCAAGGACATGGAGGCCAGGCTCTACGAGATGATGGCGGAACTCGGCGGCATGGCGATTCCCTTGAACGCCCCGCGGGGTAGCTCGCAGAACAAGCGCTTGCGTCGCCGGGGCGGCAAGAAAGCCGGGGACTTTCCTGAGCCGATGGTCCTGGACAAGCCGATCCACCGAGACGCGCAGTAGCGGTCTGCCGCTCCTATTCTTGCGGTGCCGGTCACCCGGAAGCGGGTTCCAATGCCCCGGCGTGGCGTGTGTTAGCATTTCCAGACGCCATGGCCGGGACACACCACCACGAGGATCCGTATGCCCTCCACCCGGAGCACATTTCGGATCCGCCACTTGCCTTTCGGGGCATCGTCCGCCTGATCGGGCCGGGCCTGATCCTCGCGAGTTCAATCGTTGGCTCGGGCGAGCTGATCGCGACCACAGTTCTCGGCGCCGAGAACGGATACATCTTGCTGTGGCTCATCATCTTGAGCTGCCTCGTCAAGACGGTGGTTCAGAACGAACTGGGTCGCTACGCGATCGGCACCGGAAAGACCACCTTGGAGGCTTTTAACGAAGTCCCGGGCCCGCGTCTGAAGATCTCGTGGTTGGTCTGGATGTGGTGTTTCATGGTCACGGCCACCTTGTTTCAGGTGGGCGCGATGCTTGGCGGCATTTCGGAGATCCTGCACCGAGCATTCCCAGCCGTGCCGATCATCGTGTTCGTCTTTCTCCTGGCCGGCATGACCATGGTCCTGCTAATCGTCGGGAAATACGTCCTGGTGGAACGTATCGCGATGGGGCTGGTTGTCAGCTTCACCGCGCTGACGGTGAGCTGTTGCTTCGTGCTGTTCAAGCTGCCGCAGTACTTCAACTGGGCGGACGTCCTGAACGGCCTCACGTTCCAGCCTCCCGAGGGCGGGATGGCTACGGCGGTGGCGGCATTCGGAATCACGGGTGTGGGAGCCACCGAACTCGTGATGTATCCCTACTGGTGCATCGAGAAGGGATACGCCAGGTATTCGGGCCGCCGGGACGACTCGCCAGGCTGGACAAGACGCGCGATGGGGTGGATTCGCGTCATGGGATTCGACGTCCTTTTCTCGATGGTCGTATACACCTTCGCGACGATCGCCTTCTACTTCCTCGGAGCTGGCGTCCTCAAAGGCATGGGCCTGATTCCGGAGGGTTCCGAAATGGTGCGGGTGCTCTCGAGCATCTATACCGAGACCCTTGGAGGGTGGTCCTTCGGGCTCTTCATGGTCGGCGCATTCGCGGTGCTCTACTCAACGGTCTTCGCTTCGACCGCGGCACATTGCAGGGTGTGGGCTGACCTGATCGGCATGGTCGGGGTCTACGACCGGACGAATTACAAGCTGCGCCTGCGTGCGGTCCGCATCATGGTAGTCGTCCTACTGACCATTCCGTGCTTCTACTTCATGTGGATCGAGGAACCGGTCCTGATGGTCAAGATCGGCGGCATCGCCCAAGCGATCATGCTGCCTGTGATCGGCGGGTTCGCGCTGTACCTCCGGTACAAGCGCATGCCAGCGAGCATCCTGCCGAAGCGGTGGATCACGCTGATGCTTTGGGTGTCGGCTGTCCTGATGGCACTTCTAATGGGGTATTCGGCCATCACGCGGCTCTGACAGATCCATGAAATCGCCGATTCTTTCTTCAGGCAAAACTTCAATGGATTGCATGGAATCTGTTTGGGAATAGAGCTGTTCCGTCACTGTTTCGGAACGCTGGATGATTCGTGCGATAACCTGAATCCGGACAGGGCATGGGCATGGCTTATGCTGAGACCGATGCTTGCTCGGTCCGTCTCGGACCCGTAGTCGCGGCCGTCGACCGGTAAGCGTCGCAGGCATCCAGGAAAGCGAAACCATGGCGGAATTCTCCCGTCAAACGTAAGGCTGCATCGACATGGCCGCCGATTCGGCACTAGAAGACTTGCAACCCGCGAACCCGCGCCCAGAGTTCTGGAACCGACCTCGACTGCACCTGCTCAGCAGATGCGTGGTCTGTGCCGTCGTTGCGGGTAGCCTGGGCGGACTCTTCCTCGTGCCGACCAATGGCTGGGCCTACGTGGCCGACGTGCTCGTGCGCTCCTATCTGGCGTTTGTCGGCACAGTCATGGCCCACGAGGCCGTGCACGGACTGATGGGCCGGACACGTGCTGCCAATCTCTGGTGGGGCCGCCTCGCCCTGATTCCGAGCATGGTGCCGTTTACCAACTTCCGCAAGACCCATCTGCTGCACCACCGATTTACGAACGAGGAGGGTCGGGATCCGGACCATTTTGTCAAGCCGAGCTCGAACCGCGAATGGGAACTGCCGCTGAGGGCGGTGGCGATGCCTCACCACTGGCTCCTCTGGTTGCGCAAGCGGGAGAGCATTGATGGCTCGCACTTGCGCGAGTTGGTCCTGAACTACCTGGGCATCGCGCTGGTCTATCTCCCGATCCTTCTTGTGGTCGGTCCGGAAAGGCTGGTTTCCGGCATGCTTCCCTTGCTGGTGATCGTCTCTGTATTGCTCTGGTATCCGTTCGCCTTCAAGACGCACGAGGGCTTCTCGACCGGAAGCGCCGAATCGCGCTCGCATAACTACTACGGCGGGCTGATGTACTGGTTCTCGTTCGGCTTATCGATGCACAGGACGCATCACATGCGCCCGCATCTGGGTTGGATCGAGCTTCTTCCATTTGTTGAGCCGGCCCCATCGGCGGCGGGCGCACTAATCCCAAGGCGTGACATCCGAGAGGACCGAGCGCCCGCGGTCCCCGATGCCCAAACCCGCTCTCAGCACGCTTGACCTTGTCAGCCTGGTCATGGACAGCAGGGTCCGGCCGCTCGACTTCGCTGTGCTGCTCCATTTCGACCACGATTTCGACACGGCGGCCCTCGCACATGGAGCACGCAGCGCGCGAAACCTCTACCCAGCAACGGGTTGCAATGTGGTCGACGGCCGCTGGTGTCCTCTGGAGGCAAATTCCTGCGAAGCAGCGTTTCGCACGGTCCGGCGGGACGGAAGCAAAGGGCTCGTCGCGGGGTTGCTGCAGACTCCGTTCGATCTCGCGACCGAACCGCCGTTGCGTCAAGCATGGGTGCGTGACGCACAAGCGGGCACGGGCTGTCTCGTCACCAAGGTCCATCACTGCGTGGCGGACCTGCTCAGTGTCCTGGTATGGATTCGACACCAGCTCGGCGTCGCGGCGGGTGTGGATCGACCCTGCTCGGAGCCGGCTAAAGTGGTTCCGCCGGCTCTTGCGCAAGCACCACCTGGTGCCAAGCGGAACCCGGTGTGGGACCGTTGCGCCCCCCTGCGGACGCGTCCGGGGGAGGCATCCGGCGAGAGACGTTGGACCACATGCTCGTTCTTGCACGGCGAGCTTGCGGGATTCTCCCTGGCGGAATGCGGGTTCACATTCAACGATGTCCTCGTAGTCGCCGCGTTGGAGACCCTTCAGGAATGGAACCAGGGTCACGACGACAGCGGACGGAGGGTCGGCATCTGGCTGCCTGTCAATATCCGTCGTACTCCGTTCGAGGGATTCGGCAACGCCTCGAGCCGCATCCGGGTGCGCCGAGACTATGCCGAAGGACTGGACATTGCAGAAAAGTGCCGCGCCGTTCGATCGCAGATCAACCTCGCCCGGGAGCGTGGCGAATGGATCGTGCCGCAGGGAACGGTCCTGACGAGGATTCCGTTACGGTTCAGCGCCCCGCTCGTTCGTCGGTACTTGAATCGACCGTGGGCGGACGTGGGCTCCGCTGCCTTCAGCCACGTCCAGAAGTGGCCCGGCCAGGACGATCCGGTTTTCGCCGGGCTGCAGGAGCTTGGCGTGCTGGGCGCGATGCATCGGCGCCACGCCTTGATGTTCGCGGCGGTGTCGTTCGGCGATCGAACCTGGATGACGATCACGCACGACCCGGCTCTGCTTTGGCCGGAAGACATCGCATCCATCCGGGACCATTTCCTAAGCACCGTCCAAGAGGCGTCGAAAGGGCTCTGATGCGCGCCGGATGGAATGATGCCCTGCGGTTCCTGATCGGCGTTGTCCTGCGATCGGCGGGCGCGCTAGCGGAGGTCTCGCACCGTTTGCGAGCGCGGCATCACAGGTTCCTGTGGTCAGGCCTGCGACGCCGCTTTGGGGTCTTCCCGGAAACGGAGTTGGCAACGGTAGTGCCGCCGCTCCAACCGGCAAGCGATTCAACGCGGATTGCCAGCACCTCGGGAACGAGTGGCAGCCCGAAGCTGCTTGCCTATAGCCGGCGACGGATTGCAGCGGTGCGCTGGGCATTCATCGATTCATTCATGCGGGCGTTCTGGATGCTGGGGATCCGGCGCACAAGCATGTATGTGTTTGGCCCCGCCCGCCAGGACGATTCGCTGAGCGGCCTGTTGCTCAGCGAATCGGGCAGGCCTTCCTGCCTTGCAACGCTGCAGGCCCCGTACCGGATGCACTCTTGGAAGCCCTTGCGACAGTTGCACGATTCCTACGGTGTCCCCGCGGTGCGGCTGTGGGTTTTGGCGGTTTCCAATCCGGGAGTGCTCTACAGCACCAACCCGTCGACGATGTCGGTCTTCTTCGACACTCTGGAAGACGACTGGCCACGGTGCAGTGCCCTGGTGCGGGATTGCCTCCGAGGCCCGGAAAAGATGGATCCATCGCTGGCTGCCGCAACCCGGCGCATCGCTTCCAGCGGCTACAGACAGCGTCTGAAGAGGATCGTCGATAGCTCGACGTTCCTGCCAATCGACGAATGGGCGCCGGCGACACGCGTGTATGTCTGCTGGACCGGCGGGTATGTCAGGCCATTCCTCGACCGGCTCGAATTGCGCTTGCCTGCCTCCCGCTTCCGCCGGGTGCCGATGTACTCCATGTCGACCGAGACGATCGAGACGATTCCCGACTTCCGGCTTGGCGATCCATCGTTCCTGCCGATAGCCCCTGGCGTGTGCTGCGAGTTCCTGGCCGCTGGCGAGCCCCGGGCACCGGACCGGCTCCTGGCCCCCCACGAGCTCTCTGTCGGTGAGGTCTATGAACTCGTGGTCAGCGACGCGCACGGCCTGCGGCGCTATTGCACTGGCGACCTCTTCGGAGTCAAGCGGTTCGTCGGCGACTTGCCCGACCTGCGGTTTCTCCGTCGCCGAGGGCTCGAATACTCCTTCACGGGCGAAAAACTGACCGGGTCTCAAGCACTCCTTGCATACGAGCGTCTCCGGTCGTCGTTTTCCGCCCTGGCCGACGGCCACGCGCTGACCTGCTTCCCCTCGCTGCAACCCGCTGACGGCTTGCCGCACTACCGGCTCGTCGTTGTCTACCCCGGCCAGGAGGACCCCGGACCTGTGCCGAAGCTGGCGCGGCGGTTCGACGAACTGCTCTGCGACGTGAACAGCGAGTATCGCGCCAAGCGGTCAAGCGGACGCCTGGGGGCCGTGCGACTGGAGCGGGTCGGGTTGCAGGGACTCAGGGAACGCCTGCCTCAAGGAAACGGGGACGGGCTGGATTCCCAGTTCAAGTTCTTGCCGCTGTATCCCCGCCTGTGGGAATCATGCGAGGGGGATCGATCGGCGTGGAATCACCAGCCAAGCGTTGCGCACGGCGTCTAGAGCAGCAGTTGGCGGGACTGGCGAGCGGGCCTTCACGGTCTTGATCACCGCTTCATCGAAACCAGCATCGACTCCAGGTCCGCGAAGGAATGGAAGTCCCGTCCCAGCACCAAGACCCTGCATCCTGCCGCCGTTGCTCCGGCCCCGTCGGTTTCCGAACGGTTTCCGATGTGTAGCAGGCACTCGGGCGGCAGGTCGAGATCGCGAAGGACTCTCCTGAACGGTTCGGGGCTGGGCTTGAGATAGCCGAGTCGCTCGCCGGAGTAGACCCCGTCAAAGCAGTCAAGCAGGCCGAGGCTGGTGAGCTTGTGCGTGGGCTCGAAATCCGAGAGAACCACTTGCGATTCGAATCGGATTCTGAAGGCTCGCAGCGCCGAGGCGACCCCTGCGCGGGCTCCCAGCGCGGCAATTGCAGGCGACAGCCACGCCCTCTCCAGGGCAAGGCGCTCCTCGATACCGGCGTCGTCGGGGTCGAGCTGTCCGCCCTCGGCACGGATCCGTTCCATGCGCTCGCGAAACCGGCGCATTCCCGCCAGCGCGCTCCAAGCGGCACTCGCATTTCCACCCAGGGAAGCCAACAGGATTGCCAGCAGGAAGCGAGCTGCCAGGCGGCGAGTGGAGTAAAGAGTGCCGTCGACGTCCCAGCTGACCGCCCGCACAGCTCCGATGTCGAATTCCCCGGAGCACATGCCGAGATGGCCTCGGTGTTACTGTACCGCTATGCGCCTTGCCGGACCCCTTTCGCGGCAGTTCGACCCGGCAAGCGTGCCCGATGCCGAATCAACGGGCGAGGTGAACTGGTCTCGCTTCAATGCCAATTTCGAGCGGCTTCTTGGCACGGACTGGCGGAATGTCAACAGGCATGCCGACTGTTCGCTCGGGTGGCGTCTGGTGCGGCTCTATCTCTCCTTCCTGCAACAGCGACGCAACGCCATCCTCGACTTCGAAGGAAAGCTTCGCGTGTTTTCCCGCCTGAAACTGCCCTCGAATCCCAGCATCGTCCATTTCGGGGCCGAGGCCGGCTGGGAGGCGGCGCTGTTACAGGCACTGTACGGCGACAAGGGCAGGGTATTGCTCATCGACAGCGATCCCGTGGCATACCAGCGCTTCAATCAGGCACCCCGGCGGGTGCGGGTGCGGGCCCCTCGGGGAATCAAGCGCCGGTGGGTCGATGTCATTCGTGACCCGGACCGAATGGAGTACGCCCGGGAGGATTTCTTTCGGATGGAGGCTCCAGGGTCCTTCGATGTCGGCATCGACTGGGGCTTGATCGAGCACTACGACGATTCTGGCAAGCAATTGTTGATCGCGCTGTTTCGCAGCTTTCTCGGGCCGAAAGGGGTGCAAATCTCGTCCTGTCCGAGGGACCGGCTGGCGGTTCGACTTTTCTATCGGGCCTTCTCCGAGGAACTGAACATGGGATACCGCGAGCTGATGACGCTTCGGGAACTGTCCGCTCACGTCGAGCACAGTGGTTGCCGCGTTGAGTCTCGGCATCGGCTGCCGGCGCACAATATCGTTGCTTATCGTTTCAACTAGCCGGCAGGGACCCGGGCTTCCAGATCAGTCCCGCTTCGAGCCGGAGTCAGCGGGCTCTTCGGCTCCACAGCCTGTTGTCAGGATCGCAACCGCCTCCTCAAGCCACCCGGAGTGCCACTGATGTTCGCGTTGGGGCCCGTCCCGGTACTCGTGAGGGATTGCCAGCTTGACGAGCAACTCGTGCATCGCCCTGTGATGCGCCCTGAACGCGCCTGCGTAGCCGGTCAGAATCAACCGACATCGTTGGCGAAGCAGGTCTGCACGGGCGCGAATCAAGCCGGCGATCCTGTACTTCTCGAAATGCTCCTGGCTGCCGAAGATCGATTCCATCCCGAACCTGTCGGGGGCGTCCTGCATCAGCGGGGCATCCCAGGCTGCGGCCCTGCCGAAGAGGCCGGGATGGCGCAGGAGCAGGGACCAGGCTCCCCACCCGGACTTTGAGAACCCGACCACCAGGCGAGCCTCGGGCCCAGTCCGAGCCGGATACGACCGTTCAACCATGGGAAGGACATCCTCAAGCAGGTAGCGCTCCTGGCGCAGGGATGCATCCGACGGGTGATCGGCATACCAAGGCAAAGCGGAAAACGTCGGCAGCACCACCAGCAGGCCGTATCTGTCCGCGATCTCCAACTGCCGGATCTCCGTCACCGGACTGCCCCATCGTGTTTCGCTGCGCGCCTCGACGGGGAGTACGTACAGGGTCGTCAGGGGCGGTGCGACGGCGTCGCCGTCTGGCGTGAAGACCCGAACCGTTGTCTCGCCGGCTTGGTGGGGGCTCCTGAGGACGTGGACCTGCTCGCCCGCTTCGAGCGATTCGACGACCGCGACCAGCACCGCGAGCCTGCGCGGCGCTGCCCACTGCGGGCGACCGCGATGTTGCCGTGATGACGAAACCGGTGCCATGGCCGCCGTTGAGGAGTTTATCCGAAACGGACCGGCAGAACTCAGGCTCCAAGCGGCTCTCAACGGAAACGGACACGGCGCGGGCTTGAGCTTATGGCATTAACTTATCGGGCAGCCAGAGCGCGATCTCCGGGAATATCGTTGTCAGAACGAGCGTTGCCGCGTTCGCCGCCAGGAACGGTGCCGCTCCGCGGAAGATTCTTCCGATGTCGAGATTCGCGACCGCGGCGCAGACATTCAGGCACGTTCCGACGGGAGGCGTGCACGCCCCGACCGCCAGCCCGGACACAAGCAAGACGCCGAAAAGAATCGGTGACACGCCAAGGTCCTGGAGCGCGGGCGCGAACACGGGCGTCAGCAGGAGGATTGCTGGACTGACGTCAATGATGGTCCCGGCGGCCAAGACGATCAGATCAACAAGCAGGAGCGTACCCGTCGCTCCCAGGCCCAGCTCGACAACGAGCGTCGCAATCGATTCGGGCACGCGCTCAAGGGCGAGGACCCAGATGTAGGCTTGCGACAGGGCAATGACGATCATAATCTTGGCGCTCGTTAGCGCCGTGGATCGGAGGCACCCCCAGAACGCGCCGACCTTGAGGGCGCGGGTCAGGATAAACCCTGCCAGAGCTGCATAAAGGACTCCCAAGGCCGCCGATTCCGTTGCGGTTGCGATGCCGAACACCACCGAACCGACAACGACGACAGGCATCAGGATGACCGGCAGGGACCGGAGCGTTCGAGCCGCTGCCGAGGCAAGAGTGACTCGCTCCGTCTCCCTCTGGATGCCGCTCCGCGCTAGCAGCTGGACCAATCCCATCTGCATTAGCCCCACCATGATTCCCGGAAACACGCCGCCGAGGAAGAGCTTGCCGACCGACTGCTGGGCAACGACCGCATAGAGCACCATCGGAATGCTCGGCGGGATGACCATGCCCATCGTGGACGAAGCCACTGTGATTCCGGCCGCTACCTCCTTGCGGTAACCGCGCTTTTCCATCTCGGGTATCAAGACCGATCCGATCGAGGCAGTGTCCGACGCCGAGGATCCCGAGATGCCGCCGAAGAGCATGCTCGCCAGCACGTTGACGAGTCCCAATCCGCTCCTGAAGCGGCCTGCGACGAGCATGCTGAAGTCGATGAGGCGAGAGGTGATCTGAGCCGAGTTCATCACCTGGCCCATCAGGATGAACAGCGGGAGGCTCATCAGGGCGTACGACTCGAAACCGGCGAACAGCTGGAGCGGCAGCACGAAAATCAGGTGCGGATCGCTCAGTGCTATGTACAGCAGGACCGAGACCCCGAGGGAGTAGGCCACAGGGACGCCTGTCGCGATGAGCACCAGCAGGCTGACAAGCAGCAACAGGATCAAGGTCGGGGCTCCTGCCGCAGAGTGGCGGCAATTCTTGTGCAGCAGTAGAGGACCGCCAGCCCGCATCCCAGTGGGACGCTGACCTGAGCCACGAACCGCGGGACCTGGGAGGCGGGCATGGGGGTGTGTCCGGTCGTCGCGATCCAGGTCACGCTGTACGCCACGACGACGAGGTTGAGCAGCCCGACCAGCGACAGCGTGAAGACTGCGAGCGCCTTCCTCCCGCGTGCGTCCAGCCAGGAGGCCAATAGGTCGACGCGAATGTGCTCGTCCCTGCCTACCGCGACCGCCGCGCCAATCGCAGAGAGAAAGACGAATGCCACTGTCGCGAGTTCGTTGGCTCCGACAAGTCCCGATTGGAAGACATACCGCAGAGTGACAAGGACCAGAATCGTCAGGAGCACACCGAGCAACCCGGCGGCCAGTACAGCTTCGAGCGCAACCGTCAGACGCCGCTCGAATTCTTGGATGCCCATGCCCGCTATTCCCCTAGCGCAGCGTTCCGCGCCGCTTCGATGTCGTCCCAGGTGAAGTAGCCCTTCGAAACGAGGATGTCGTAAACGGGTTCGGCGGCCTTGCGGAATCTCTCCAACGCTTCGCCCTCTATCCGGTTTGTTTCCAGCACTTTGGAAAGCTTGTCCAAGTAGACAGCCTCGCTGTCGCGGTTCATCTGGTCGCTATAAGAGATCGTGTCACGGGCGGCCTTGTCGAAGACGGATTGAAGATCCGAAGGAAGCGCCTGGTACCAGGAGAGGTTCACGATAAAGGGGTCGGGACCAGCCATGTAGTTGGAAAGGCTGAGGTACTTCTGCACTTCTTGGTAGCGCATTTCCCAGATATTCGAAAGAGCGTTGTCCTGCCCGTCGATCACTCCTGTTCGTGCGGCCTGGTAGACCTCGCTGAACGGAATCTCCTGAGGATTCGCCCCGAGAAGCTCGGTCAGGATCACGTTCGGCTCTTGCGGCGGCACACGTAGCTTCAGGCCCTTGAAGTCCTCGGGACTGCGGATGGGCCTGACACTCGTAGTGTGCGCGCGGAACCCTTGGGAGATGCCGCAGGCCGGCACGTGGTAGCCGAATCGCCGGCCTTCCGCATTGATGTTGGCGGTGAAGTCGCTATTGACCAAGCGCAGGGCTTGGTCCCAATTCTCCACTAGGAACGGAAGCAGGAAGATCATGTATTTCGGGCTCACGTCGTAGAACAGTCCACCGCGCGTTCCTTGCAAGACATTTAGCGCGACCATGTCCATCAGCTCGCGCTCCCGCCCGAGGCTTCCCCCGAAGTGATTCTCCACGTCGATCCGGCCCCCCGTCCGTTCCTCGAGGATTTCCTCGAAGTAGGTCATAGAGATACTGCGCGGGTGCTGTGCGGGCTGGGAGTTTGCGTAGCGGAACAGATATGTTTCCCGCGGATCTCCGCACGCTGAAGAGACGAGCAGAATGGCGACGGCCGGAACTAGGCCCACGCTGCGACTGGCCTGCACTGTGGCTCCGAGCATCACCCTGCGGAATTCAAGTCGTAAATGGTCCCGTCAGGCACGAAATAGATGAGATCGAGCGAAATGCCATCCGTGCCGCTTCCGCGGGACGACCGGCGTGCGAACCCTCCAGTCCGGCCGAAGATCCGCAAGGCTGCGGAATCGTTTGACCAGCGCAATGAGAAGGAGTTGGTGGCCTCTCCAGCGTGCTCTCTGAGGCTGACCACCGCCCGCGCTTCGAGCGTGTCCGATTCCCACACGTGAATGCTGTAGTATCCGGCCAGGAGCGCACCGGAACGCAGCAGTGCCGCCCGCCGGCCGTCCGGGGCCACGGCGAGCGAGTGCCCGGGCATGAGGAATTGCCACTGTCCTGACCCCGGAACCGAACCGTACAGGGCGGCCTCTGGCCGCAAGGAAGTGTCGAGCCAGCCGGCGACGTACCGGCGGAGCTTCTGGACGGGCGGGATGGCCCACGGATTCCAGCGTTCGTAAATGATGCGGTCCCCAGCCCATTGCGGCCGAACGACGATATGCGTCCGGGGGATCGGGATCTCGGAAAAGGTTCCGTCCACGATCACGTACAGATGCTGCCGCCTCGAATCCCCTAGAATCTCCTCGGTCAGGAGAATCGCCCGGTTTTGCGTGCGGCTGGTCCAACGAATCTCGCCGAGGATTCCCGCATCCTCGGGCAGGGTCGGCGGCTCATCGGGGAAGACTTGCCCGGTCTCGCTTCCGGCGAACTCTTGCCGGTATTGCTCCACCCCTGGCGCGGGCTTGCTGAATTCAGGAAGAGTCTCTTCCATGCCCGAGCCCCAGGTGCCGGGTCCCAAGACAGCGATACACGTCGTGTGCAAGATCAGGGCGGGGAAGACCACGGCGGCCGAAATCGCGAGGACCCAGCGGTAATTCCTGGCATTCGCGGGCATGCGCTACCTATTGATCCGATCATCGCAGAGTCCCGATGCACCGCGGACCGAGCTGGCGCCCGGGCTCGAGAAACGCGCCATTTCTCAGCCCTGTGTTTGGTTGCCAACGTTCGACTCAGAGTCTAGGATCTTGGGTTGATGGCGGCCACCGGTTTTCTCGGGACGAGGGCGGACGCCTTCATCGATATCGCCATCGTGTTCTTCATCGCCGCGCCGATGCTCATGACATACGGGCTGTGGCTGGCTAGGCAGGGCCGCTACCTTTCGCACCGTAGACTCCAGATTGCGGTGCTGCTGGGAGGGATCGCAGCCATCCTGCTGCTCGAGGTCAGCGTTCGGTTCGGAGCCGCCGGCGAAGCGTTTCGACAGAGTTCGCTGCACGGCCGTCGGGTCGTCGGGTGGCTCTTCGCCACGCATCTCGCCATCGCGATTCCAACGTTCATCAGCTGGTGCGGCCTGGCAATTGCTTCCGCTCGACGCTTCTCAAGGGTCTTGCCGGGCTCGTTCAGTTCCAAGCACCGGAGGTGGGGCGCGATCACCTACGCGGGCGTGTGGCTGACCTGCCTCACGGGCACAGCCCTGTACGTGATCGGTTTCGTGCTGTAGCGGCGCGCCGGGCCGGAGCGCCTCCTCGCCAAGGATTGCGCGCAATGCGTACCATGAGAATCTCGATTCGGCCATGCGCGCAGCTGCCTGCAAGAGTACGGCGGGCTTCGAGCAGAGTTCCGGCTCGAATGGTTCCTGGTCATAATCCGTCCGCGCAATGTTCATGACTCGTGTGCCGGGCGGTCGGTGGCATGGGGCACGCAGGCTCGCCGACCTGGGGTAGCCATCCCGTATCTTCGCTGACGGCTTGAGATCGTGACGCTTTGGAGAACCTTGACGCTACAGACCTCCGCTAGAAGATGTACTTCAGACCGAGTTGCAGATTCCGCGGTCTGCCTGCACCAGTGATGCGGCCGAAGTTGTTGTTACCCACCTCGGAATTCGGGAAGCCGAAGACTGGCGTGTTGGTGAAGTTGAAGGCCTCGAACCGGAACTGTAGCGAGTGGCTCTCTGAAATCGCGAAGCGTTTGTAAACCGCGAAATCCCAGTTCGCCAGGCCCGGGCCCAACAGCACGTTTCGACCGGCATTTCCGTAGGTGTACTCGTCGTTGGGAATGAACGCGTCGGTATTGAACCAGCGTTCCGGGTCGCGCTGGCCTCCTGACAGATGCGGACTAACGCCGGCGACCACATTGGGCCGGCTGAAATTGCCGTTGTTGGCCGGGTTGCCACGCACCCTAAGTCCGAACGGGCGGCCGGTCGCGAGCGAGGCGATCCCCGCCACGGTCCATCCCCCCAGGACTGCCTCCCGAACTCCGCCCCAGGAGAGCCCCCAGCGTCGACCGTGGCCCCAAGGCAGGTCGTAGATGTAGCTGCCGACGAAGCTGTGCTCGCGGTGCTGGTTGTCGAGGCTTCGTTCCGCCCGCCGGTTGAGAGGGTTCTGGATGCCGCTGTTGGGGGCGTTGCCGGATCCCGAGAATCCCGGAACGTCGCCAATGTTCTTTGACCAGATGTACGCCGCCAGAATGGTGACTCCGTCCGAGTATCTGCGTTCCAGTCGGGTCTGGAATGAATGGAACAGGGAGTTCCCGTTGAATTCGTGTCGGTTCATCGCCGCGAGCGGCCCGACAACTATGTCCGTTCCGGGGAACACGGCGCTGGTATATCGCCGACGCGAGTTCACGTTGCCCGGGCCCGGCAGAGCGTAATTGCCGTCGATGCGATTCACGAGGTGCTGGGCCTTGGTGCCGTAGTATCCGATCTCCCAGACCGTATTCTCGCCGAGCGAGTGCTGGATGTTGAAGTTCCACTGCTGCGAAATCGGCCAAGGCGGTTCGCGCTCGAACGACGAGAACCGCAAGCTCACAGCGCGTTCCGGTGTCACGACTCCGTCGGGAACGCCGGTGCGCAAGAGCACCGAGGGCCTGATGCTGTCGGTGGAGATTTGGGACTTGATGTGGAACGGCGGATTGGTCTCGAGAAACTGCCCTCCTCCGGTTCCTTCGTAGTTGGCGTAAAAGACGCCGTAGCCACCTCGGAGGACTGTGCCTTCTATGACTCGAAAGGCGAATCCGAATCTCGGCGCGAAGTTATTCAGGTCAGGAGCAAGGGTGGCCCGAGAAGCGATGCTGCCGTCTTGGGCCACGAAAAACGTCGGGTTCGCCGGATCGGTGTCGATGTCGAAGTTCGAAATGCCGTTGTCTTTCTCGTACCAGGGCATGTTGTGCTCGTATCGCAAGCCCAGGTTCAGCGTCAGGCGGTCGTTGACTCTCCATTCGTCCTGGATGTAGAAGTGCTGCCATGGGGCGCGCAGGTTCATGTAGACCGAATTCGATATGTCCGTCCGAACCGGGATTCCGAGCAGGAAGTCAGCGGCCGGCCGGCCGCCTCTGCCGCCCGAAACGTTCTGGGTCTGGCGCGAGAAGTTTCCGTTGAAGATGAACTGGCCAAGTTCCTGCTGCGGGTTCGTCAGGTAGCTCTGCAGCAGTTGCAGCGAGTAACCGAACTTGACGCTATGGCTTCCTCGGGTCCAATTGGTGTCCACGTTGAGCTGGCGATTCTGCGAGTCGATCAAGTTGGGGGTGAAATTCGAAGTCCCGACCGGACGCATCCCGCTGATGTTGAAGCGAGCGGCGCCCCGCAATGCCTGGCTGACTCCGGTCAGACCGAGTTCCTGGTTCAGATTCTTGTCTGCTAGGGCCTGGCGATTGGTGTAAATCCTGTTCCACCCGAGCTTGACGTTCATGATCAGGGTCGGAGTAAAGATGTGATTCCAGCCAAGGGCCATGTTTTGTCCCCTGTGGTTGAACTCCGTTCCGTCGCCGTCTTGGGTGGAAGGAAACCGAATGGGAGATGGAACGTAGCTGTCCTGCTGGCTATAACGCCAGAAGACGTTGTCGCTGGCGCCGAAGATCTGGTCGATTCGAACATCCCACTTGTCGTCGTCCTCGTTGTCTGGGGAGGCAGTGCGCCAGTTCCGTGTCAGGCCGGGGGCATTCGGAGCAGGGTAGTAAGCGCTTGCCTTGCTGGCGACAGGGTCGATCCGCGTCGACGGGATCGAGTTGTTGGGAAAGGGCGACCTCAGGTTCGCGTCCTCGTCGTAGGTGTCGGGGTCGTAGATTGTTTGCGGCACCCCCGTAAAGTTCCCGGCGAGCTGCTCCTGTGTGGGTATCGTCAGCACGAACGTGGCGGACTCGCGAATGCGAGTGCCTTCGTAATCCGTGAAAAAGAATGTCGAGTTGCGCTTGATCGGACCGCCGACGGAATAGCCATATTGATTTCTCTTAAACGGCGGTTTCGGGGCGTTCGGGTTGTCGAAGAAGTTCTTCGCGTCGAGCTTGTCGTTGCGCAGGAACTCGAACACCGTGCCGTGAATGTTGTTCGATCCGGACTTGATCGAAACGTTGACAGTACCCCCGAGGGCGCGCCCCGATTCGGCGCCGTACGCATTCGTCGATATCTTGAATTCCTCGATCGCGTCCACGGAAGGTTTCACCACTTCGGCGCGACGGCCTTGCGCGGCGATCTGCAGGCCGTTGTTGTCGACGCCGTCCAGCGTGTAGTTGTTCTGTGTGGTTCGCTGGCCTCCCGCGCTGTAGCCGCCGAAGCGTCCGCCAATCGGCCGGATGGCACCTGCCGAGAGCAGGGCGAGCTGCACGTAGTCGCGCCCGTTGAGTGGCATGTCGACAATGCGCTGGTTATTGATCACTTGGCCTTGGGTCGCCTCCGTCGTCTCGAGTAGGACTGCGTCGGCGGTCACGTCGACAACCTCGGTGACCTCGCCGATTTCGAGCTCGACGTCAATCACGGCTGTTTCCTGCAATTCGAGATTGATGCCGGATCGGACTGCTCTCTTGAACCCATCCGCTTCGTATTCCACGCGGTACTCACCAATCCGGAGGGGAACCGACCGGTACAGACCGTCGGCGGTGGTAGACACGGCAAACTCCTGCCCGGTTCCGACGTGAACAAATCTCACCGTCGCTCCAGGGATGACCGCGCCGGTCGAGTCGCTGACGACTCCTTGGATCCTGGCGGTCTCGATCTGACCGGACGCGATAGGCGCAATTGCAAGGACCGCGATCGAGGACAGCTCGCTAGCGCTCGTTTGAGGGTCATTCTCAGCTCTCCATTCTCAGGGGTGGTTCGGAGAGGGCTGTCCGACTCTTCGCAAGCTAGTTCCGGCTCTAGGCCGCTTCCCAGAGCCACGGACGCAACACCCCAAACCCCGCACTACAAACCCTAAGGAGATTATGTGGACTGAGTCAAGTCGGAATCCGGAGAAAACCCAAGAATTCCGGGGCGAATTCGCTCGATACCCGTCCCCTGGTTTGGTTCCGGGGATCCCGACGGGGAGCAGTCCGGAAGTCGTGGCCGATCCGATGGCCAAGGAGCGCCGCAAGCTGGAATGACGAGCACGGGCCTGAGACGAAATCAGCGACGGGTCCGACTCGCTCAAGCGTCTCGGGTCCGTCGCCCGGGACGGACTGCGCGATCATGGAAGTACTTCCGGAGACGAGACAAGCACGCAGGGCTTTCGGAGCAAGAGGATGGCACGGGATTTTTCGAGACGGTATTTCTTCGTTGGCGGCCTGCTCGCCGGAGCGGTTCCAGCGGGCGGTTACGGGGCCGTCCCCTCGTTGAAGACGCTGGGGTACAAGTCTCCCAACGAAAAACTCAATGTAGCCTCCATCGGAGCAGGCGGACGGCCGGCTCTTGTGATGACGGAATGCGAATCCCAGAACATCGTCGCACTCGCCGATGTGGACTGGGATCGCGGGGCTGAAGGGTTCGCGTACTGGCCAAAGGCGGCGAAATACAAGGACTATCGCGCCATGCTCGACAAGTCTGGGAACGACATCGACGCGGTCGTGGTCGGCACTCCCGACCACACGCACGCCGCCTGCGCGCTGGCCTGCATGCAGGCCGGAAAGCATGTCTACGTTGAGAAGCCGCTCACTCGCACGGCCTGGGAAGCACGCTTCCTCAGGAATGCAGCCGCGCAGTACGGGGTCGCCACCCAGATGGGAAATCAGGGCTACTCGCATGATGCGACGCGAGTTGCCTGCGAGATCCTGTGGTCCGGTGAGATAGGCGACGTGACCGAGGTGCATGCCTGGATCAGACCGGCAATCTGGCCCCAGGGGATGCGAGCCGTTGCGGCTCCGAGCGCGATCCCTGAGACTTTGGACTGGGACCTCTGGCTCGGGGGTGCTGCCGAGCGGCCGTTCACGGCCGGGGACGACAGCTATCGGCAATTCGCGGAAGCGCGTGCCGAGAGAATCGGCCGGCTGCGGCTTCCGCCAAGACGCACGCGATCAGGGGCGCAGGGCACTGCCGGTCAGGACGACAGGCCGCCGCGGCCACGAGGAGGCGGGTTCGACACCTCCAAATACGGCTTCTATCTTCCGTTCAACTGGCGCGGCTTCCATGACTTCGGTTCGGGCCTCATCGGCGACTGGGGCATCCATATCCTAGGCCCGGCGAACTGGGGACTGCAGCTGGGACCGGAGAGCTTGCTCAGCGTCGAGTGCGTGCACAAGGACTCGTTACCTCCATTCACATTCCCGGACGAACTCACGCTGCGCTACGATTTCGCGGCGCGACGCAACATGCCGCCAGTCTCCGTCTACTGGTACAACACCAAAGGCGACGCCTATCTTCCGGAGGGAATGACCGCGGAACAGGCCCGCAAGATCGATGGTCAGGGACCGCAAGTTGGCCCAGCAAGGCGCGCCAGAGGGTTTCCTCAATCGCCGCAAAGCAGCGGCTACAACTGCGTTTTCGTCGGCTCGAAGGGGTACCTCGGGACCAACGGGCGGGGCGAAGATGTCGGATTGCTTCCGGGTTCTAGGTGGGCCGACTACAAGCTGCCGACAGCGTACCTGTCGCGCTCGCCTGGTGCCTCCACAGGCAGCAACACCACCGCTCACGTGAATGACTGGATTCGAGCTGCGAAAGGCGGTGCGCCGGCCTGCTCCGGTTTCGACCTGGCTGCGCCATTCACGGAGTGGCTCGTCCTCGGAGCGGCAGCTGTCCATTACGACGGCAAGCTCATGTGGAACAACGAGGCAGGCGAATTCAGCAACAACAAAGAGGCGAATCGGTGGGTGAAGCCGCAGTTTCGCACGGGATGGGAACTGCGCTTGTAGCCCATTGTCAAGCCGCTGTCCGTACCGCCGACACTCTTGCGGGCTTCCGGTCAACTCTCGCTCGGGCTTCACGGAGCGCAGGTCGGGAAGACCCGATGATGATCAGTCCGACTCGGCTGCGGAAATGACGTGATGGTTGAGGGGACCGGGGCCTCTTCCGAGCCCGGGCGCAGTTCGGATCGCTTCGGTGACATATCGCTTGGCATCCTCGACAGCGTCGTTCAGTGCACGCCCGCGTGCGAGCAAGGCGGTGATCGCGGCGGAGTACGTGCACCCGGTTCCGTGCGTGCCGGCTGTTTCGATCCGCTGTGAGGCGTAGTCCCGAAACTCGCCGCCCGTCCACAGCACGTCGACCGCATCGCCTCGCAGGTGGCCGCCTTTCACGAGTACGTTTCGGGCTCCGAGCCCCGCGATGCGCTTGGCTGCCTTGCGCATTTCGTTGACGCGACTCACGTCGATTCCCGCGAGCACGGCAGCCTCCCGTAAATTCGGGGTGACAAGGTGACAAATTGGCAGCAGGTGCTCGATCATCGCTTCCACCGCAGCTTCCGAGGCCAGGGTCTGGCCGTGGGTGCTCAGCATGACCGGATCCACGACGAGAGTTGTTCCCGAATTGCGAGCCCACTCCGCAACCGCGATCACCGTGTCCGCCTGGCCGAGGGCTCCAGACTTGGCCGCACTAGGCGGAATGTCCTCTCCGACACAGCTCAGCTGTGCCCGCACAAGACCTGGCTCGAGAGGATGCAGCTCTCGGACGCCTCTGGTGTCCTGCACTGTGATCAGCGTAGGAACCGCCAGGCCGAAGACTCCGAATTGGTGGAAAGTCTTGAGGTCCGCCTGAAGTCCCGCTCCGCCCGAAGGGTCCGAGCCAGCGATCGTCATCGCCACCGGTACGGACGTTGCCACGCCGCAGTCTAGCACCGCTCTCAGAGAACTGTCGCGGTGAGTCCTTCGAGCGTGGCCAACCTGTGTCGCGCGCCGAATTGTCGCGTGGATCCCCAATGCCGCTCTCGCCGTAAGGAGCTGCTCTCCGGGCTCTGGCTCCGAATCCGGGTACTATAGCGGCCATGCGAACTTGGTGCGCGGTCGTGGTTCTCGCGGCCCTATCGGGTTGCTTGTCATCGCAGGGGCCCGACGGGCAAATAGACAGTCGACCGAATATTGTCATTCTTCTTGCAGATGATCTGGGCTGGACCGACGTCAGCTTTCATGGCGGGAATATCGCGACGCCCAACATTGACAGGATCGCGGTCGAGGGAGCGGAACTGTCCCGATACTATGTCTTCCCTGTCTGCTCGCCCACGAGGGCGGGCTTGATGACAGGGCGCTATCCGATCCGATACGGCGCGATGCGCGCGGTCTATCCCCCTTGGAGGGAGGGTGGCATGGATACCTCAGAGTGGACCATCGCAGACATTCTTGCCGAGGCTGGCTACAAGAATCGCGGAGTCTTTGGCAAGTGGCACCTGGGGCACTCTGACAAGAAGTACCACCCGCTGCGCCGCGGCTTCACGGAATTTTACGGACACTACAACGGCGCGGTCGACTACTTCACACACGAAAGGGAAGGGGAGATCGACTGGCACTCCGGATTCGAACCCAGCGACGATCCGGGCTACACGACGGACCTCATAGCTGGCGCTGCGGCTCGGTTCATCCGCGAGCATGCCGACGATGCCGAACCGTTCCTCTGCTACGTGCCGTTCAACGCGCCCCACAGCCCGTTTCAGGCGAAGGAGGACGACCTTCCGCTTTACGCGAGCTTGCCTCCGGCAAGAGGTTTTTTCCAAAGCTTCGAAGGTGTGTCGATGGAAGCCAATCGAGAGGCGCGAGAGCGCAACCGGCAAATCCTGGGCGCGATGGTGCACTCCTTGGACCAAGGCGTTGGCCGGATTCTGGACGCGATCGACCAAGCCGGCATATCCCAGGACACCTTCGTGCTGTTCAGCTCGGACAATGGCGGCGTTCGGGGGATCGGGGAGAACACGCCGCTGCGGGGTGGAAAGGCCACTGTGTTCGAAGGCGGCATTCGCGTCGCCGCGGCAGCCCGATGGCCGGGGCAGATCCCGGCCGGTCGGAGGGTTGATGCTCCGCTGGGGAACATCGACATCCTTCCGACTGCGATGCGCATGGCACGGGTCGAGCGGCATCACGGCAAGCCGATCGACGGAATCGACATCCTCGACGTGCTAACCGGGCGCCAGGAAACACTCGAGAGGGATCTGTTCAATTACATCGGCCAGGAAGGGGCGAACCGCGAGTACATCTCGTACATGACGAACGAATGGAAGATGATCGTCTTCGGTCCGGATGTGACAGACAAGAGCGCCGACGATTCCGAGCGACAACGATTCCTCTTTCAAATCTCCAAGGACATGTCCGAAGAGCGCAACGTGTTTGCAGAGAATCCTGAGCTAGCCTCTTCCATGTACGAGAAGATCAAGCAGTTCCGCGCGTTGCAGCCTGAAGGAGCCGTGCCGCCCTACCTCCAGGGTCGCGATTCATCAAGCTTCAAGGCTCCGAGGCGTTGGGAGATGCCTGGAGAATAGGCCCCCCACCAGCTCCCGAACGACCGTCAGTTCCCTCTGCGGGGTCTCAGAATCCCGTCGACTCCCTGACGCTTGAGGGTGCGCATCCGGGAGTTCGCCTGGTTTCGATTCCCTCCCAGCACCAGGACCCTGTAGCGCGTCTGGCCGTTCACGGAAGACTGCTGGATGTCGGTCTGATGGCCCCACTTCCTGACCCGCGCGGCGATGCCCTGGGCATTGGCCTGGTTCGCGAACACGCCGATCTGTATATCGAACTGGCCTCGCTGCTGCCGCGTAACCGGCTGTGTGGAGCGACGCCCTTGCCCGGACGCCCTCTGCCGGGCTCGCCCGGGCGGGCGGATCAGGGTCAAGCGAACGCGAGCCGTGCCCGTGCTGATCATCCCGATGTCGCTGGCAGCGGCCCTGGACAGATCGATGATGCGTCTTCCCACGAACGGTCCGCGGTCGTTGATGCGCACCTGTGTCTTCATGCCGTTTCGCAGGTTCTCGACTCGCAGCCAGCTGTCGAACGGCAGCCGCTTGTGAGCCGCCGTCATCTTGTTCATGTCGTAGGTTTCGCCGTTGCTCGTCCTGCGCCCGTGGTAGGGATGGCCGTACCAGCTCGCGATCCCGGTTTCTGTCCAGCCGATCCTCGGATTGATCGGCGGGGGGAGCTTGACCCTCGTACGGCGCCCGGAGCCCCCGCACGCTCCTAGCGCCAGGACGGCGAGAAGCAACCCTGCCAGGATCTGGCACTTGGCCGCATGCGCCACGCAGAACAGCGAGGGAGGCGATCCCGGCTTCCTTTCCCGCGGCTGTGATACCATGCCGCCCTCGTGACGAATCGCGGACAGATGTTCCTCTACGGCGGGCTCGTTGCGCTCCTGGGCTTCCTGATCGCGCGGATATCCGGGCAGTACGCGTGGAGCGGCGCTACGCTGGTTCTTGCGTTCGCGCTGCTGGCTGTCTACTTCCAGCGTCACCCTAAATTGAACATCATCGCATTTACGTTCTGGGTGTTCACGATGACCACCTGGGGTCTCTACTTCCCGGCTCATTTCACGTCGTGGGGAGGGTTTCAACTCAATAGGCTCAACGTGCCCTTGATCCAGCTGATCATGCTTGGCATGGGGGCCACCCTGAGCCTCGGCGACTTCGCCAGGGCGCTGCGCATGCCACAGGCCGTGCTGATCGGAATGGTCCTTCAGTTCAGCGTCATGCCGCTGCTCGGATGGACGATCGCGGTGTCGTTCGGGTTCCCGGACGAGATCGCGGCCGGTGTCGTGCTCATTGGGTCCTGCTCGGGTGGAGTGGCCTCCAACGTAATGGCTTTTCTCGCCAAGGGCAACGTCGCGCTGTCTGTCACGATGACCGCCTGCTCCACACTGATGGCACCCCTGATGACGCCTCTTGCGATGCAGTTGCTTGCCGGACGGTTCATCGAGATCGAATTTGTGGCCATGATGATTGCCGTCATCGAACTGGTGATCCTTCCGGTGGGAGCGGGTCTGGTGCTCAACCGGCTGCTAGCCCACCGGCGCGATCTTCTCAACCGCATCCTGCCCGGAATGTCGATGGCCGGGATCTGTTTCATTCTGGCAATCATCGCCGCCGGATCGAGAGAGGAGTTGCTGCGCAGCGGCGCGGTTCTTCTTGGAGCCGCGCTGCTCCACAACGTCGCGGGATACGTATTCGGCTACTTCGCCGCTGGCTTGTGCAAGCTGAAGGAAACCGATCGTCGCACCGTGGCGTTCGAGGTGGGCATGCAGAATGGGGGTATGGCGGTGGGCTTGGCGACGACGGTGCTGAAGAGCCCCGCGGCTGCCCTAGCGCCCGGGATCTTCGGCACCTTCATGAACGTGACCGGATCGGCCTTGGCCTCGTGGTGGCGCGACAGGCCGCCGTCGGATCGAACGTGAACCTGGAACTCGAGGTCTTCCGCAGCCTCTTCATCTCCATTGCCGAGGAGATGGGGATCGTGCTGAAGCGCACGGCGTTCTCGGCCAACGTTAAGGAGCGGCGCGACTATTCGTGCGCTGTGTACGACGCTGGAGGATGCACAGTCGCGATGGGCGATCACATGCCCGCCCATCTTGGGGCGATGCCGGCTTCCGTTAAGGCAGTGACCGACGAGGTCCAGCCGAAGTGCGGAGAGATCTATTTTCTCAACGATCCGTTTCGAGGAGGGACCCATCTGCCGGACATCACGTCGGTATCGGGAATTTATTTCGACGACTCGGACAAGCCGTCCTTCTACTTGGCGACGCGCGCCCACCACGCCGACGTCGGAGGGATGATGCCGGGATCGATGCCGCTGGCGACCGAGATTTACCAGGAAGGCCTGCGCATTCCCCCGATTCGGCTTGTTCGTGACGGGGAGTACGAGCCCGCGCTCCTGTCGATGATTCTCGCAAACGTACGGACCCCGGACGAGCGACTCGGGGACCTCGGCGCGCAGGTCGCGGCGCACAGGGTAGGAGAACGCAGGCTGGCCGAGGCGGTCGCCCGTCACGGCGGTTCCGAGATCGCAAGGCAAATGACGGTGCTGCAAGACTACGCGGAAGCGGTTATGCGTGGCCGGCTGGAATCCATTCCGGACTGCGAATGCGAATTCACGGACTGGATGGACGACGACGGATTCGGCTCCGAGCCGATCGTCATTCGCTGCCGGCTCACCATTCAGGGATCGAGCGCGACAGTCGATTTCCGCGGCTCTGCGCCGCAGGCGCGCGGCGGCGTGAATGCCAACCATGCGGTGACCACATCCGCCGTGATGTACTGCTTCCGCTGCCTGGTGGACGCGGGGACTCCCTACAATTCCGGCATCCTCCGTCCGATCGAGATCCTGACACGGCCGGGCAGCATCTGCGACGCCCAGCTGCCGGCCAGCACTGCAGCCGGGAATGTCGAGACATCGCAGCGCATCGTCGACGCCGTGCTCGGCGCCCTGCGTCAGGCACTGCCGGGCCAGCTCCTGGCGGGCAGTTCAGGGACCATGAACAACATCAGCTTCGGGGGGATCGATCCTGACAGAGGGCGTCCGTTCAGCTACTACGAGACGATTGCCGGCGGCATGGGCGCGTGGCCCGGCGCCGACGGGCTAAGCGGCGTCCACACGCACATGACCAACAGCCTGAATACGCCCATCGAAGCCTTAGAGCGGCAGTACCCCGTCAGGATCCGTCGCTACTCCTTACGACCGGGAAGCGGCGGCAACGGGGCCCGCAAGGGCGGGGACGGGGTGGTACGCGAATACGAGTTTCTAACGGACGCGACCCTCGCGATCCTGTCCGAGAGGCGCAAGCGCCCGCCGTCCGGAGCCGAGGGCGGGGACGGCGGACGCCCGGGGAGAAACCTGCTCAACGGTGACGAGATCCCATCCAAAGGGAATTTTGACGTAGCGAGCGGGGATTGCCTTCGAGTCGAGACTCCCGGAGGGGGAGGTTACTTCTCGAGCATGAAATTGCCAACGAACAGCGCGTCAATGCCAGAGGCGAAGAAGCTGCGGACGGCCGCCCGCGGATCACTCACGAGCGGCTCTCCGAACAAGTTGAACGAAGTGTTGTAGAGAACGGGCAGGCCGGTTTTGCGGCCCGCTTCCTGCAACAGCTCCCAATAGATCCGGCTGTCGCTCCTGTGGACCACATGGACACGAATGCGCTCGTCGTCCAGCAGGGCCGGCCGGAATGTCGCGCGATGCTTCGGCTTCACGCGGGAAACTGTTGCGAGGTAACGGGATGAGGGTCGAGTCTGAAAGTACTCGGCGGCCGCTTCTTCCGGCACGGATGCGGCGAACTTGCGGAACTTCTCGCGCCGCTTGATGTAGACGTTCAGGTTCTCTGTCGAATAAGGGTTCAGCGGCGAGGCGAGGATGCTCCTGTCGCCCAGGGCGCGGGGGCCGAATTCCGTGCGCCCCTGAAACCATGCGAGGATCTGGTCGTCTGAAAGCCGATCCACGGCCGAGCTGATGAGCTCGGCGTCGGTCAAGAGATAGCGGTACCGCAGCTTGCAGTTGTCGAGGACCTGCTTGATTTCCTCGCTTCGGTAGCTGGGTCCCAGAAATAGATCGCTCATCGGCGTCCGCTCTGCACGCTTCAGGACCTTATGCCACGCGTGGTACAGACTGCCGACCGAAGTGCCGGCATTGCCGGACGCTGGCTGGACGAAGACCTCGTCGAACCGGCCGCTCTCTTCAAGCGACTGGACGAGCAGGGCATTCATCGCGATCCCTCCGGCGAGGCAGAGGTGGTGCGCTTGCCCGGCCAACCTCATCATGGCGTCGGTCACGGCGGCATGCACGCTCGCTGCGAGGTCCCGTTGCATGCCTGGCGCGACGGGCGTTGACGAAGAGAGGCCGATGGCCTTGAAGAACTTGTCGCTAAAGGCCCCGTGGGTCGGGCGAGACGGGTCAAAGTAGCTATGATCCAGGCTGGGCAGGCGACCGTTGCCGGCACCCATTATGTCGTCGAAAAGGTCCTTGTAGCGTGGTTCACCCGACAACGAGAGCCACTGGACCTTGTGCTCTTCACGCCCTGCACGGAATCCGAGCAGTTCCGTGACCCTGCTGTAGACAACCGCGGGCGAGTCCGGGGCGTACAGTTCTTCCACGGGCTCGAGGCTCGCGGCCTCGCCGCTCCACACTGCCCCGCAGCGCATATCGCCTTGCCGGTCCAACGTGAGGACCCGGGCCTGCTCGAAAGGCGAGGCATAGTAGGCACTGGCCGCGTGTGCGTCGTGGTGGTCAATTACGACGATTCGCGCGTTCGGAAACAGGGTCTTCAGGTGCAGATGGAAGCTGTTGCCGGTTCCTTCGCCGAGGGGGCGCACAAGAGCCACGCAGTCGACTTGCTCGGGACTGGCATCCGACAGGCCCAGGCAGGCGTCGATTGCCTTGGCTGGCAGGCCACCGCGGTGCGCCTCTCGTGCGACCTTTTCCTCCTCGATGGCAGCGACGATGCGTCCATCGCGCATGACTGCGGCGGCGCCGTCGTGGAGCCAGCCTCCGATTCCTAGCAGTAGCATGACTTCAAACGAGTTTCCTGTCGCTAGACGGCCCGCAATCGCTCGACAGCCCGCTCCTTGCCAATGAGAGTGAACACGCGGAAAGCACTGGGACCGACCGTCTGCCCGGTCAAGGCGGCTCGCGAACCGTTGATCAGGAGGCCCGCCTTGAGCCCCTGCTCCTCAGCGAGCGACCGCACCGCGTGCTCGACCGATTCCTCGGTGAACGATGACGCTGCCTCGATCCTCGTGGCCAAGACGTGCAGGTGATTCCGGACGCCGTCCTTGGCCAAGTTCTTTTGAGCCTTGGCGTCGACTCCGAATTCGTCTCGAAAATATGCGCGGCACCGAAGCCTGAATTCCGAGAGAAGGTTCAGCCGCGAGCGGAGGTCGTCGACCGCACTTCGGAACCACTCCCTCCGCCCCGCTCCGAACTCCGCGGTCCACCATCCGGCGTCTCGCAATTCCCGCTCGACGGATGGCAGCAGTTCGTCGATGGGCATGGTGCGTAGATGCTGGCCGTTGAGCCACACCCCTTTGGGGTCGACCTGGGTCTCTCCCGGTCGTTCCCCCACCTTGACCACGGCGTTCGTGCGCAGCACCTGCTCGATGCGGAAGGCATCGACCAGATCGTTGATGCCGAGGACTTCCCGGTTGTCCTTCGGAGACCAGCCGAGCAGGCTCAAGTAGTTGACAAAGCCCCGGGGAAGAAATCCCATGTCGCGATAGTTCGTCACGCTCACGATCGGCCCATGACGGCGTTTGGACAGCTTGGAACCGTCCGGGCCGAGCAGAAGTGGAAGGTGGCCGAACTCGGGCCGGTTGTAGCCCAAAGCATCGAAGAGCAGGATGTGTTTGAAGGTATTGGTGAGATGATCCTGGCCCCGGATGACGTGCGTGATGCTGAGTTCGCCGTCGTCAACGCTGGAAGCAAGATGGTAGGTGGGCTGGCCGTTGCTGCGCAAGAGGGCGAAGTCCTCGATGTCGGCGAACTTGCGGAACTGCTTCCGGAAGACCAGGTCCCTGAACGCAACGCCCTTGGGGTCCTCTCGCGGAACACGGAACCGGACCACGAACGGCTCTCCGGCGGTTGCCCGGCGGTTGCTCTCGCCTGGATCCAGCTCGCGCATGGCGGGGTTGCACAGCCACGGCTCACCGCCCGCTCGCTCCGCAGACTCCTCGGTTTCCGGCGTGAAGTCCCTGTAGGCTAAGCCCTTCGCCAGCAATGCTTCGGCCGCCCGCAGGTGCGACGTGCGACGCTCTGACTGGAAATGCTGCTCGTCCCAGGGAAGTTCCAGCCAGCGCAGGCCGTCGAGGATCGACCGAAGCGACTCCTCGGTGTTTCGTCCGGTGTCGGTGTCGTCGATGCGCAGCACCACCTGGCCGCCGGTCGACATTGCGAACAGCCAGTTAAAGACGTAGGTTCTCGCCCCGCCGATATGAAGAAACCCCGTTGGCGAAGGCGCAAATCGAACGCGGTTCATGAATGTAACGGGGATGTCCTCGACACAACCTCATCCGCCGAGGGACACTGCTGCCAGTATATCCAAAACAGAAAGTGATCGGGAGTTATTTGAAGTTCTCAAACTCGCGCCAGAACACCATAAACCTTGTAGTTGTAACTAGTTGCGTTCTCACATGTTCTCAAGGAAGCTTGGCCTTCACGGGAACCGGAGTGGGATTCGGCACGCCAACGGACGGTCTGTTCGCACACGCCTTCCGACCGACCACCCGTCCGGCCCACCGCGCCAAGAGGACTCCATCGGACCAGGCCGAGCGCTGGCCCCGAACTGCATACCGTGATCCGGCGAGTCGTGTGCAAGCCTGTTCCGGCGATCGCGGGCAGCCGCGAGGTTGACGGGGTAGGCGTCGAGATAATCAGCCGCCGGGCGATCACCTAGCGCGGATTGTGCTGGTAGCTGCCGGGAGTCGCGCACGCGGGCTCGTTGACCTGCCGGTACGAGAAGATGAACTCGTCGAGTGCTTCGGCGATCTCGTTGCGGAGTTCCGCTTCGTCGGAGCGGCGCCGGTCGGCCTTGATTGCCATGAAGACGACGTTGGGAGCGAAGTTCTTGTACAGGTCGGCGACGACCTTAACGTAGGAGAGCGTGATGAGGTAGAACTCGCCGAGCACATAGACGCTCAGCCCGAGCGAAGCCCTGCGGTTCTTCTTCGCATCATTCGAGTAGAGTCCGTCCTTTGCCAGCCGTCGCCGGATCGATGCTTCGAGGGATTCCCTGGCGAAGCCAAGCTCCTCCGCTGGCTGGTTGATCGTTGCAACGAAAGCCGACATGGGTAAGCAGTCATTGAAGAGCTGCAGGCGTTGTTCGTCTTCCATTCCGAAATCTGCAAGGATCTGCGCCTGGCCAGCTGCGACGAGAGCGAGGGCGAGGACGATCGCACGGGTCATCGCTCCGCAGTGTAACGAAGTTTGGTTCCGATTCTTCCCCGAACTGGCCGCGCGTCCGGGGCGCCGGAGCCCCGTGTGACGAATCGATGTCGACACCCTCACGTGGACAGCCCCAGCCGTCCGCATGACGGTCGGTCGCGAGCACGTCGTGCCGCTGTCCGAAAGCGCTCCCGCAGTCCGTGCTGCGCCTGCCCCACTGCAAAGGCCTGACGGCTCTGTACGCGTCGAAGGCGAATACCTAGCTAGCATCCCGGGAGTCGCCTGGTGGTCGGCGAGCGCGGGACCCGTATCCGCATCTACCGGCCAATCGGACTTGATTCCCGGGAATGGGGGGAATCGTCGCTGAAACGGGAGCCCGGTGCGTGGAACACCTTCGTTCCGCCTGAGATCCACTTGGAATGCGGAGCTGGCGCCCGGAGTGATCAAAATGGCGAGAATCGCGCACCCCTCGATGCTCCAGCCCTCTGGTGGTCGGCACGCCTATGTTCTTGAACTTGACGATTCAATCTGTGGAGTGGACCAGTCGCAAGACTTGAGAGTTGTCAGAACTCCGTTTCGTTGCGCCGTCCTACTCCACGAGCCGGAGGGGCAGCGAGCCTTTGGATTCCTCAGGCCGATCGGTCGCTCCGTCCAGACCAGGCCTGACTACCTGTCTTGGCGAAGCCGGGCCGGTGGTGGAGGAAGGCCCGAGTCATCAGCCGGGTGCACCCGCCCCCACCGCGCTCGGACGGACTCTCCGCTGCAATTCCAATCACGAGCTGCGCAACCCCTTCCGCGCCCAGACGTCAGGCCTAGGGATCGAGGGTCGCAAGCCGGGTGAATAGGTCGTTGAAGACCGCGTCGCGATTGACGTTGTTCGCCACCCGAATGTCGTGGCGGCCGGTTCCACGCTCCCAGCGCAAGTCGTCGGTCAAGACAGGACTTGGCACGATTTCCGAGGGAATCCATTCCGGAGAGATCAGCCAGGCGATCGCCGAAATATCCCAGATGACCTTGGAGTACGGATAGCCCTCGTTCCTTGCCTTCGTTCGCACGGCGAAATACTGGAGGAACTGGCCATAGAGGTAGTCGCCGATCCTCGAACGTCCGCGCACGTGCGCGTCCAGTTCAGGAACTGTCGTTCTCAGGTGTTCAGAAACGTTCTTGGTCGGGATCTGGACGAGCGGGACCCCGCTGTCAAACAGCACTTGCGATGCAATCACGTCCTGGCGAAGGTTGAATTCGCTCGCAGACGGCCAGTAGTGGGTGGTGCCTCCGAGCCATACCACAACGATCTTCTCCTTGATCTTCGGCTCCATCAGAAGTGCGGACGAGACATTCACGGGGCAGCCGATGGTCAACGCGTAGAGCGGCTGATCTCTAGGCATCAGCGCCTTTTCGATCAGGTCCCGGGCCGCGGGGCTTTCGACTGGCCTGTCCTTCCGCTCCAGGAACCGATCCGAGCCCCGGAACACCGAGGACCGGCTCTCATCGGGGAAGAAATCCAGCAGTCGCAGGATTTCCTCATAGCTCTTGTCCATCCCTATGGCGGCAGTCGCCGACCGGTCGTTGACGAACGGCGCCGCATAGATCGCCTCGACGGCCATTCGCTCCGGAGACAGCAAGCTGTATGCGACCGCATACTGATCGTCAATCTCGTTGTAAGTGTCGGTGTCAAGCACGACTTGCACTCGACCCGGCCCGGGAATGGAGAGAAGTCGGTTCAGGTCAACGGTCTGGCCTCGGGCCGCCGTAACGAGGGAGCCGGCAGCGGCTCCAATGAAGTGTCGGCGAGAGGTCATCGTGGTTGCCGCGATGCTATCACAGGCCGACTGGAGAAACTGACCGTCCTTGCCAGCACTGGCTGTGCTCGTCCGCAGCGGATTGGAACGGGCTATTCCGGCACGATCACGATCTTGCCGAAATGCTGCTTCGCGTCCATGCGCTCGTGAGCTCCCCGGACGTCGCTCAGTGGGAACGTCTGGTCCAAGACCGGTTTGAGAAGCCCATGTTCGAAAAATCGCAGCAAGTCATAAAGCTCTCCCATGGTCCCCATGTAGGAACCGTGGAGACTAAGGTGCTTCGAAAACAGATGCCCTAGGTTCAAGGACGTCTCGAATCCGGTCGTTGCCCCGCATGTGACGAGCCGCCCTTGACGTGCGAGCGACGCGGCCGAGTGGGAAAACGTCGCAGACCCAACGTGCTCAAACACGAGGTCCACGCCCCGCCTGCTCGTAATGCGCCGCACCTCGTCCTTGATGGACTGCTTGTAGTGGTCGATGACGTGATCCGCCCCGAGCTCCTTCGCCATCGCCAGTTTGCGATCACCGCCCGCCGTCGCGATCACCCGGCAGTGATGAAGCTTGGCGATCTGGATCGCGGCGATGCCCACTCCACTTGATCCGCCGATGACGAGCACATCCTCAAGCATCTGGATCTTCGCGATGCCAACGAGCATGTGCCAAGCGGTAAGGAACACCAGCGGCACAGTCGCAGCCTCCTCAAACGTAAGCTCCCCTGGAATCGGGAGCGCATTGGCTTCAGGAATCGCGACGTATTCCGAATTGAGCCCCGGGTAGACTGCCCCGAACAGGCCGTAATCAGGCGCGGCGTTGTCCCGGCCGTGTGCCGTTGCATAGCCCGTCGACAGCGTTCGGCCCGGAGCAACCAAGATGCGATCGCCTACCTTGGCGCGATCGCACAACTCGCCGACCTCGACGATCTGTCCGGCGGCGTCACTCCCGAGGACCCAGGGAAATGTCAGCCTAAGGGTGGGCAGTCCCCCTCGAACCCACAGGTCGAGGTGGTTCAGGGAGCAGGCCCGCACCCGTACGATCACCTCGTTCGCCTTGGGTGCCGGAACCGGCGCGTCTTCGTAGCGGATGACCTCGGGGCCGCCGCACTCGTGGATTCGGGAAACCTTCATGGGATGGATGGCCCTTGGGCCGAACCCCGATTATATGCGGCGGGCCAGGCAGTACCGAGGGGCCGCTTGGCGGGGCCTTAACGGTCTGATCGAAGACGAATTTCGGGGGCCTCGATCCAGTCGATGCCGGCCGCGGCGGTCAATTGCGAGTCGAAGTCCCACTGCACCAAACGGATCCCGATGGCCGGTCGTCTCGTCCAGAAAGGGTGCCGTATCGAATTGTTGGCCAACCAGGCCGAATCCCCTGGCTGTTCCCGGAGCGGTTGGCGCATCAGAAACGAAGGCAGGGCCTCGATCGCCCGTCCATAGCGACTGCCATTCGATATGTCGGGTCAGCACTGACGCTGGCAACGCGTCTTCGGCAGCAACGGACAGGGCGACAGCGTCTTGCCCTAGATGATGGCCTCCTGATCGCCCAGCCGCATTCGCCGGAGAATTCCCTAGGGAAATCGAGACGTTGCGCGGCCTGCGATGCGAGCGGGAACAGCTACGGGTCTTGCCAGCCATTTCCGTGGACGAGACTCACGGTTGCCCCAACGCACTGCGTCCGCCATGCTGGGTGGAGATGCGGATTCCCGAACTCGTGGACCTAATAACGAGTTCCCCGCCGGGCTCCCGGGAGTTCGCAGAAGGCTCGCGATCCTTGGCCGGTCTGGCCTTCTCTGATGAGCGGACTGTCGCTGAGGCTGCGACGAGTGCGATCTTCGCCGACATCGTCGAGCCTTGGTCGGACCAGTTCGAACCGGGACTTTGCGAATCCTACCTGGCGTTCATGTCCGAGGTGCTGTACGCAGCGGGATCTCCCGTGAAGGCCGATTTGGCCGGTCTCGGGCTTGCAGGACCGGCGGAACTCCGAACTCGATACTCGACGGTGAACGCGATTCGGCAGCACGATCGCCTCGATCGCGAGCGGGTCAAGTCGGTCGTGGTTTTGTCGAGGGTCACCTTGGGGGCGGACGTGGCCGTGACGAGTGCTGTGATCAGGGCTGCGTTGGAATCGTTCGCGACTGCCAGCGTGGAATTCTTGGCGCCCCAGAAGAATCTCGCGTTGATATGCGGCGAGGACCGCGTGAACGGTCAGGTGATCTCTTACGGACGAACAGCGTTGTTGGGCGACCGCCTTGCGGCTTGGGCCCAAGTCCGGGATCGGGTCCGTGAGAAGGCGGATGGCCTTGGTCCCGAGGAACTTGTGGTCATAGATCCTGACAGCCGGCTGACCCAGCTGGGGATGCTGCCAGTTGTGGACGATCATTCGTACCGCTTCTTCGAGAGCCGATCTGCCTCGCCCGATTCACCGGCCCCACTGGGGCGTTTGGCGGTCGATTGGTGCTCGTCGATGTGGGAGGTCGATGTTGACGCGGCCGACCCCTTCCTGAATCTGGGGTCCTGCGAACGAGCGATGCGGGATGGACTCGGGGACTATCACGGCGGTCGCGTTGCCACGGTGAGCCTTGGAGTCGGAGGGAGGGACGTCAAGCGATTGAACGGACGATTCGAGGACGAGTTGCTGGAATTACTCCGGACTCGCGGGTATCTGACGGTGCTTGACTGTGGCGCCGGCGAGGCCGAAGCTCGGATTGCCGAGCGGAGGTTCCGTTCGTTTAGCGGGTCCAAGTCTCACCGGGATGAAAGCGACAACGCCCAGTTCAAGCCCACGGAATTGACGACCTGGAGGGGCAGTATGCAGGGATTCGGCAGCGTGATCGGCGCGTCGCACATCTATATTGGGTACGATTCCGCAGCAGCTCACCTGGCGGCGGCCCAGGGAGTGCCGGTGATCTCGGTTTTTGCCGGTGCACCAAGCGAGCGGTTCAGGCAACGATGGACACCCTGGGGACGTGGCCCGGTCAGGGTCATTCCGGCGACAGGACCGGCGGATCGAGAAGCTATCCTGTCCGAAGTCGAGGAATCGCTGGTCGAGTTCGAGTCCGCAGCCAAGCAGAGCCTTCATGATCGGGATTGACGCCGGCAACTGCTTCGACCGCCCGCCGACAGGTGTTGCGGTCTATGCCCGCAACCTGGTCTGGGAACTGGCGCGCTCTTACCCGGAGGAGCGGTTCGGGTGGTACTTTCGCAGCAATCGGTACTTTCGCTCGTTGCGCTCGCCGTTGCCGCCCAATGCGAGGAGACGGTTGCTGGAAGATCTCCCGCTCCGGCTCTCGGCAGGTCGAGTGCGGTTGTTTCACGGCCTGAATCAACGTCTCCCGGATGGCATCCAGACACCGCGGGTCGCTACCTTTCATGACCTCTTCGCGCTCACCGGAGACTATTCCACCCCCGAGTTCAAGGAGCGGTTCGGTCGCCTGGCCCGCGAGACGGCAAACAAGGCCGATCACATCATTGCGGTTTCCAAGCATACGGCGAACGAAATAGCGAGGCGATTGCGATTCCCTCGGTCACGGATTTCCGTCGTTCATCATGGTGTTGAACCGCTCAACGTTCCCTCACCGGAACGATGCGAGTCCATTCTGCACGGATTGGGAGTCACGCGTCCGTTCGTGCTGCACATGGGCACTCTGCAGGTGCGAAAGAACCTGGAGCGTGTCGTCGCGGCATTTGAAGCGGCTGGGGGGTCTGCACAATTGGTGTTGGCCGGGTCTCATGGATACGGTGCGGACCGAATTCTTGACAGAATCGACCGGAGTTTGTTCAGGGCCAGAATCCGTCTCACCGGCCATGTCGCCGACGATGTCCGCGCCTGCTTGTACGCCTCAGCCGAAGTCCTGTTGTTCCCATCAATGGAAGAAGGCTTCGGACTGCCTGCCATCGAGGCGTTCTCTGTCGGCCTGCCGGTGATTACTTCCGATGTCTCGGCGGTTGCGGAGGTTGCCGGTGACGCAGCGATGCTGGTGGACCCGCGCTCGGTCGGCGAAATCGCTGAAGCGCTCGAGCGAGTGCTGGAGCGTGGGGAATTGAGGGAGGAACTTGTTAGGAAGGGAAGTGAGCGAGTCCGGCAATTCACATGGAAGCAGTGCGCTGCCAAGACGTGGCAGGTGTACCGAAAGCTGCTGGACGCTTGAATCCTCCACCGACCGTGCAATACTTTTCCTAGAGCCCGTGGAATAACCTCAAGCCGCAACTCGGCCGGGCTTGCCAACTAGCGCTGCTAGCCATTCAAACGAAAACCGATGGCTTCCAAACGCGACCAGACCAAGAGCAGGCCCGCGGAAAGAGAACAGGTTCCGCTTCAAAAGCGCCTTCCGCCGGTCGTGCTCGCCTGGCTGGTTCCTGGGGCGGGGCACTATTACCTCAGGCAGCAGCTCCATGGCGTAATTCTCTTGGCCACGATCGTGGGAATGTTCCTGACGGGCATCCTGATGCAGGGCCGAATGTTCGAACCCTCGCACGGCGACCTATTCACGACGGTGATGACGTACGGAGGCTTTATCGGTGACCTCTGCAATGGCTTGCTGTATTTCGTAACCGTGGGGCTTGGCTACGAGCAGGACACTATTCCGGGTGCCGTACACGACTACGGAACCAAGTTCATTGTCTGCGCCGGGCTTCTGAATCTCCTTGCGATGGTCGATGTGTATGAGATTGCGTCCGGGAAGAAGTCGACGGCGTGATGTTAAACCCCTCCCATCTGCAGGTGGCGATTCTCTTCGCCCTGTTTGCCTCAGTCGTCATGGGGCTGGTCGGTCGTTCCAATAACCGTGACCGCGTGTCTTACGGCCTCTACTGCTTTGTTTACTTCCTGGGAGCGGTCTTCGTACTCGGGTGGCTCATGCGGCTCGGTCACGGCTAGTGGGGGAGGATCCCTCGGAACCGCCTGACCGAGTTGCCTTCTACGACTTTGACGGCACGCTCGTCTCGGGAAACGTTGTCACCCGGTACGCCTGGCTCGCCAGGCGCCACCCCGATCCTCTGGAGGCAGGCTGGCGATTTGGCAAGGCGGTGCTCGGAGTTCCGTTCTGGCTGGCGCTCGATGCGGTCTCACGGCGGATGTTCAACGTCGTGTTCTTCCGGCAATATCGAGGCCTGGAAGAGGCTTGGCTTCGCGTGAAGGCGAGGGAGATGTTCCAAACGGTGATCAAGCGCGAGCAGTTCCGATATGCCAGAGAACGCGTCGCACTGGACAGAAAGGCTGGCTACCGGACCGTTCTGGTCAGCGGAGGGCTCGATTTCGAACTGGCACCGGCGGTTGAGTATTTCGAGTTTGACGACATGCTGGCGAACCGGATGGCGTTCCACGACGGTGTTGCGACCGGGGAAACCGTCCCGCCTCTACTGGCGGGCGAAGTCAAGGCCGCTGAACTGAAGGCCTACGCGGAAGCGCACGGCTTTGACATGAGCCAAGCAAGAGCGTATTCCGACAGCGGCTCGGATATTCCCATGCTTAAGGCCGTCGGCACTCCGGTCGCTACCAATCCGGATTCGCGCCTTAGGAAGGTGGCAGTCGCCAATCGCTGGGACCTCGTTGACCTGACCGAGTCGGCGATACCGATACGGGCCGGCGAGCCGGACTGAGCGACAGCGCCGGCGCCCGGCAAGCGAGTAGACTCATTGGAGTGATGAGCGAAGCAGCTTCTTCGCCGCCGCTTTCCGACACGTCGGTCTTCGGCGAGCCCAGACCGAACGCTGTCGGCCGGGCCGCGCTGGTTTCCGACCGCGACTGCGTTCGGGAATTGAACGGCCAGTCAACCGAGAGGCTGCTCTGGTACGGCGAGGACTTGATTCGCGCGAAGCTCCCCCCGGGGTCACGGGTCGTGTATCCGAAGCCCACCATTCCCGGCTTGCCGGATCGTGATGCCGCAATCCGCTATGCGCTGGATAATCCGGAGCGGGCCGACCCGTTGGGGTCGCAGTTGCGCCCGGGAATGAAGGTGACGATTGCGATTGACGACATCTCGTTGCCTCTGCCCAAGATGAAGCGTCCCGACATTCGGCAGTCCATCCTCACTCGACTGCTCTCGATGCTCGAAGCCGCAGGGGTGCACGATGTCGAGATCCTCGTTGCCAACTCGTTCCATCGGCGCATGGAGGCGTTCGAGATCCGTTGGTCCGTGGGGCGAGAGATCTTCGACTCCTATTTCCCGCACAGACTTTACTGCCACGACGGCGAGGTGCCCGACGGGATCGTCGAGCTCGGCGAGACCGACCTGGGAGAGAAGGTGCGGATCAATCGCAGGGCCGCCGAGTCCGACCTGCTGATCTACGTCAACATCAACCTGGTTCCAATGGACGGCGGGAACAAGTCGGTCGGGGTCGGGCTGTGCGACTACGCGTCGCTCCAGGCCCATCACACACCTCAGGCGATCTTGGCCTCGGACTCGTACTTCGATCACACCAGGTCTCCACTGACGGACTCCTGCAATCGCATGGGCCGCATCGTCAACGAGAAGCTGAACGTCTTCCACATCGAGACCGTCGTCAACAACCAGATGTTCGATCCGAAGATGGAGTTCTTCGTCAAGCCGGAGGACGAGTGGAATGCGCTGGACAAGGTGTCGTTTCGCATCGCGCAGATCGGCCTCGAGGCCCTTCCCCGCGCGACGAAGCGCAAGCTGCTGTTCGCGATTCCCGCGCCGTACGAGATGATCGCGATTCACGCCGGGGCCACGGACCCGGTCCACGAAAGGACGCTGGCATACAACTATCAGCAGTACTGCGTTCCGGTGGAAGGGCAGTCAGATGCCGTGGTGTTCGGTATCCCGTTCATCTGTCCCTACAACGTCCACGCACCGATGAATCCTCTGCTGGTCCGGTGCCTGGCACTGGGTTATTTCTACAACATGTACCGTGGAGCGCCAATCGTGAAGAAAGGCGGCGTCTTCATCCTGACGCATCCCCTCTACAACGAGTTCAGTCCCTCGCACCACGCCGCGTACCACGAGTTTTTCCATCGCTGCCTCACCGAAACGCGCGATTCCGAAGTGCTCCAGCGCAGGTACGAAGGCGAGTTCGCGCACGATCCGGCATACCGGGAGATGTACCGAAACGGCTTTGGCTATCACGGGGTGCATCCGTTCTACATGTGGTACTGGGCCGAGAATGGGGCTGCCCATTGCGGCCAGGTGATTGTCGTCGGCGCGGAGGATCGGATGGCCGCCCAAGTGATGGGCTGGGAGTGTGCCGATTCGGTGGAGCAGGCAATCGAAATGGCCCAGACGTTCCTGGGCCGCAAGCCGGACGTCGCGCACGTGCATATTCCGCCGATCAACATGGTTGACGTGTCGCTCTGAGTCTCTGCGCCCGCGGCCGAGCGTAACGTGCGATCCAAGGAGCTGATTCCCGGACCGTACCCGCGACCCACCATTCAACACCCGATGCTGGTGCCGGAGCGAAGTCGTAGATCCGCGTGGAGGATAAGGTCGCGCTGGCGTGTCCCGGAACAGCCGATGCCGCCACGAGGGGTTTGCAGACTGAAGCGACGATCGCAAGTGATCCAGAAAAAGTCACTGAAAACAAAGAAATTATCGAGTCAATTGGGATCAGCGCCCGAGACGATTTCAAGGTAGGTCAAGGCTGTCGAGGTCGGTGCCGGGAAGATCTCGGTATCCGAGTTGGCTGCGGCAATCCGGACTTGCGAGAGAGGAACAAGTGAGGGAGTGCCCTGGAGCTTTCGGATGGTAGACCGGCCACTACAGTCCGCACTTTGAGGTTCAGTTCTGCTCGGCGGGCATTGCTCGCCGGCGCCGGGAGGCATTCCATTCCAATAGAAATCTTTGATAGGCGCGATACCTCGGGTCGAAATTGAGAGAGGGTGCCCAAAATGGCCTTCGAATCGTCCGGACGCAGTGCCGCGGCCGACGGAGAGCCAGGCAGCTCAGTTGCAGGTCGCGGGCGTTCCGTAGCAGGTGCACTAGCAGGCACAAGAGCGTGGTTCCGGACCTCCGTGATTGAAGATCCGAAAGGGAGTGTGCAGATGAGAAAAACAATCAAGTGCAGCCTGATCCTGCTCGCTGTGCTCATAACGCCAGCTATGGCGATGGCGCAGGACGGCATAGATACGGGCGACAACGCATGGATTCTGACGAGTTCGGCGTTGGTCCTGATGATGACGGGGCCTGGCCTGGCCCTGTTTTATGGCGGCTTGGTCCGGAAGAAAAACATTCTCGGGACCATGATGCAATCGTTCGCCATGATGGCGCTCATGACCCTGCTCTGGGCGTTGTACGGCTACAGCCTCTCGTTCGGCAGCGGGAACATGTTCATCGGCGGGTTCGAGTACGCGTTCATGTCGGGCGTCGGAACCGAGCCCAACGGTACGATCCCGCACCTCACGTTCATGGTCTTCCAGCTGATGTTCGCAATCATCACGCCGGCGCTGATCACTGGCGCGTTTGCGGAGAGGATGAAGTTCTCCGCGATGCTGCTCTTCATGGCCCTGTGGGGCACGGTCGTCTACTTCCCGATGGTGCATATGGTCTGGGGCGGCGGCTTCTTGAGCGGTGACGGTGTGATCCCGACTCTCGATTTCGCTGGCGGAACGGTGGTGCACATCTCCTCGGGCGTTTCCGCGCTGATCGTGGCGCTCTACCTCGGCAAGCGGATGGGGTACCCGTCCGAGCGGATGCGTCCGCACAACCTCTCGCTGGCCTTCATCGGGGCGTGCCTGCTCTGGGTCGGCTGGTTCGGTTTCAATGCCGGAAGTGCGCTGGCAGCCGACGGAATCGCCGCGGCCGCCTTCGTCAACACGCACTTTGCTGCGTCCGCGGCTGTGGCGGGCTGGCTGTTAGTGGAGTGGCTCCGCGACGGCAAGCCGAGCATCCTGGGCGGCATCACCGGTGCCGTAGCCGGGTTGGTCGCCATCACCCCAGCCTCGGGTTTCGTGGGTCCAATGGACTCGATCGTGATCGGGCTCGTGGCGGGAGCGGTCTGCTACTACTTCGTCGCCGTGATCAAAGCAAAGGCTGGCTATGACGACTCGCTCGACGCGTTTGGCGTCCACGGAATCGGCGGCTCGGTAGGCGCCATCCTGACAGGGTTCTTCGCCCGCGAAGCGGTGGGCGGCGCGCCCGGCCTGCTGGAAGGCAATACCGGCCAGTTCATCAACAACGCCGCAGGAGCGCTGGTGACTTGGGTTCTGGCAGCCATTGCGACCTTCATCATCCTGAAGATCGTCGATGCGATCATCGGTGTTCGAATCACCGAAGCGGACGAGCAGACCGGCCTCGACGTCACACAGCACGGCGAGGAAGCCTACCAGCTGTAAGAGCTAGAATGAGGAGGATTTTGGCATGAAGAAAATCGAAGCTGTCATTCAGCCGTTCAAGTTGGACGACGTCCGCGAGGCGCTCAAGGATATTGGCATCGATGGGATGACCATCTACGACGTGCGGGGTCACGGTCGCCAGAAGGGCCACAAGGAGGTCTATCGCGGCCAGGAATACGAAGTGGACCTGCTTCCGAAGGTCAAGCTGGAGGCCATCGTTCCCGGCGACCGCGTCGAGGAGACTGTGAAAGCGATAGTCGAGTCGGCCCGGACCGGGAAAATCGGAGACGGGAAGGTCTTCATTTCGGACATTGGTGAAGCCATCCGTATTCGCAACGACGAGAGGGACGACGAGGCCCTCTAGCCGGCAATGGAACCGTGGCCGGTTCCAGGTCCGGTAAGGAATCCGCCGGCCGCCGGGCTTGCTGCCTGGCGGCCGGCTTGGCCTTACGGGGGCTACTGCTTCATTTGATAGCGCAGTAGGAAGAGCTTAATGTCCAGCCTCGGCACCTACCACGTTCAGCAGATGGAGCGGCTGAGTTCGGACTTTTTCGATGACTGTGACGGCCTTAGGGCGGTAGCTCGCCGCACGGACACGGTCGATGACATCGTCAGCGGGCGATTCCAGGAGGAGTTTGGCGGGGAGGGCGGAGGAATCGCTGCTGTTGCCGTCGGCGGCTACGGACGATGCGAGCTGTTCCCGCACTCCGACATCGACCTCCTCCTTCTGTTCAGCAAGGCGCGCGAGGCGGAACTGCGGAAGGAAAAGATCGCATCCCTATTGACGACGCTTTGGGATTCCAAGCTCCGGGTCTCGCACTCGGTCCGTGATCCCCGTGAATGCGCGAGGCTCGCCCCGGACAACGCCGAGCTGCATATCAGCCTGCTGGACACCCGCTTCGTCGCGGGGGACATGGCGTTCTTCAAGGAGTTTGGCAGGACGACCCTGCCGAAATTCTTCCTGCGGGAGCAAAAGGCGATCTCGCGCATGCTGTCGGAGACAGCGCGCAAGCGACACCGGGCATTCGACCAGACGCTGTACCACCTCGAGCCCAACATCAAGGAGGGCCCCGGTGGCCTTCGTGACTACCACCTCGCGTGCTGGATGGCACAGCTCGAGAACATCGAGGAGGACCGGATTCCCTGGAGCGAGGAGCACCTCCCAGCCCAACGGGGTTGGGATATCGACAGCGCCAAGGGATTCCTTTTCGCCGTGCGATGCTTCCTGCACTACTACTACGGGCGGGACAAGAACCTTCTCAGCTACGACATGCAGGATGCGATCGCGCACGCCGGTGTCGGAAAGGTCTATTCCGGTGAAGGCGGTGCAGCGGACCTGATGCGGATGTACTTTCGCAACACGCGTTCCATGTTCCGGCTCGCCCTCCGCTTGATGGAGGAGTCGGCTACCCCGTCCAACGCCTTGCTGAAGATCTTGCGCAAGCGCAAGTCCCGCCTGTCCAATCCAGACTTCAACGTAACCCAGGGCAGGGTGTACTTCCAGGCCCCTCATGCCATCGAATCCAAGCCCGAACTAGTGATGCGGATTTTCGAGTTCGTGGCTCGCCATGGGCTTCCCCTGGCGGCGCAGACCGAGGTGCGGATCCACGAGCACTTGGCAGAGCTGCGCCAGCACTTCCTCTCCGGCGCCAGGCAGTGGCCCCATCTGCGAGCCATTCTCCTTCTGCCTCACGCCTACCGCGCCCTCGAGGCGATGCGCGAGGCAGGGGCGCTCTACACGCTCCTGCCGGAATTCGAACTCATCGACTGCCTCGTCATCCGGAATTTCTACCACCGCTTCACCGTCGACGAGCACAGCTTGATGACAGTTCGCATCCTCAAGGATCTTCCCGGCGTGACGGAGGCTGTCGACAAGCGCTACGCCGTTCTCCTCAGCGAGGTCAACCGGGCCGACCTGCTGTACCTAGCCCTGCTCTTTCACGACATAGGCAAGGGGGTCGAGGGCGAGGCTCACGGAGTGGCGAGCGCGAGGCTGGCTGAGGCTGCCATGGAGAGAGTTGGCGTGGAAGACGCCATGGACCGGGACATCGTTCTCCAGTTGGTCCGGGATCACACGGTGATGTCCGAGGTGATGACCAAGCGGGACCTGAGCGAGGAGGATGTCCTGGAGGATTTCAAGGCGCGTGTCGGTACCATCGAGCGCTTGAAGCTGTTGACCCTGATGACCTACGCCGACAGTGCGGCTGTGGATCCGACGACCAAGACGAACTGGCGCAAGGAGCTGCTCTGGCGGCTCTATCTCGGGGTTTACGCGATCTTTCAGCGAGATCACGAGGACCGTCGAATCCAGGCCGACACTGAAGCGGACTGCCTCGACATGGCCGTCAAGGATGCCGAACGGCGGCGGATGGGTGAGTTCCTAAAGGGATTTCCGGAACGATACCTCCGAACCCACACTGCCCGAGAGGTTTACGAACACTTTCAAATGGCGGCCGGCCTGGGCAGAGGCGGGGCCATGGCAGTCTCGAAAGAGGTCGACGGCGACTTCGAGGTATTGGTGATGGGCTGCGAAAGACCGTTTCTGTTTGCGTCACTCTGTGCCGCGATCGCCAGCTACGGTTTCAGCATCGTGCAGGCGGAGGCGTTCTCGAATGATGCAGGGATTGTCCTGGATTCGTTCCGCGTCACTGCTGGGCCGCAGACCTCGGCGTCCGATGTCGACGTCAGCGAGCTGGCCGGTTTCGAACAGCGCTTGCGCCGCGTTGCCGAGGGAAGCCTCGATGCTGGCCAGCTGCTGAAGAAGCGCGGAACGATCCGGTATCGCAGACGGCACGCCCAGGCTCCGCACGTGTCGTTTGACAACAAGACTTCGGCACGAGCCACGATCTTCTATGTCCACGCGGCGGACCGCACCCGGCTGCTCTACGACTTGGCCAGCGTGTTTTCCCAGCACGCCTGCGATATTGACCTGGTCTTGTGCGAGACCCAGGGCCATCGTGTCGCGGATGTCTTCTATATCCGTCAGGACGAGGGCAAGTTGACCTCCGAGACGTGCGCAACCCTTAAGTCCGAATTGGTGCAGGCGTGCGATCAGGACTCGGTCGTGTAGCGAATTCCCGCCGAGATAGAAACTCACTCCGTTTCGTCGCCGTGGTAGATGCGGTCGATCACCCTGACGGCATCCCGGATGGCGTGCGGATGTTCGACGGTGAGAATGTGCGCACCAGCGTCCAGGGCCAGAGTGACAGCCACCGCAAGCGCTGCTGCCCTTTCCGCCTGACTCGACCGGACCGACTCGACGAGGAACCGCTTGCCCGCGAGGTTGGCGTGAAGGCCCTGGCCCTGCGGGCCAAACGTGCCCAGCGAACGCAGGAGATTGAAGTTCTCATGGCCCCGCTTGCCGTGCTCCAGGCCCGGGTCTAGGACGATCCGGCGCGGCTCGATCCCGCCTTTGTGGGCTCGGAGCAAAGATGCCCGAAGGTCCGTGCGCACGTGTTCGACCAGCCGGTTCAACGGTTCCATGCGGGGCCATTGGGTCGGTGTTCCACGCATGTGGCCGAGGATCATGGCAGCGTCGGTCTCGTTCACGGCGCGCGCCAGCTTCGTGTCGAATGCCAGTCCGCTAATGTCGTGCACGATGGACGCCCCGAGATCGATCGCGCGGCGCGCGGTTTCGGTATTGACAGTCACGACGCTGATCGGGATGCTCAGCCGGGGCCCTGCCTTTCGCAAGACCGGAACGAGTCTCGAAAGCTCCTCGTCCGGCGCGGGAAGACCGGACCTGAGGACCGGAGGCCCAGGATTGAATTCGACGATGTCGGCACCCGACTCTTCCATACTGACAGCGGAATCGAACACCGCCACCGGATCGGCTTTCACAGCGTCCGTTCCTCGGACCAGCTCGATGCGTCCGGAAAGGACGGTCTCCACGCCGAGGGTAAACTCCTCGCCCATCACGCGCCAGAGCGCCTTTCTTCGGTGGAATGCCATGGTCTATCCGAATTCAAATCCCGCGGATGCGTAGACACGGTCAGGTTGGCCGGCGGTCGGAATCGCGCCCGATTCGTCCAGGACCATTCGCACCAGGCGTCTGACAGGGCGGAATCCCAGGCTTGAAGCCAGATGGGCGGCGGATCCCATCGACGGGAGAAGGTCCCAGAACACAGCGTCGCTCTCGTGCCCTTTCAGCAGGCTGGCCAGCAACTTGCGGGCCCCGTTCCGGGATATCGCGACGCAAGGCCCGACAAACCAGGCCGAAGACCCGGGCCTGCCGAATGCGAAACCGGACTCGGACTGCACGCCCTCCACGGAATCGTCGCAGGCCAGATCACGTATCAAGGCCGATCGGTCGTACCCGCATGCCCTCCTGTCAAGCATGGCAGGTGCACTCGAGAGGCTCGCGATGGCCTTGCGACTCGAGTCCGAGCGGGAAGCGGCCACCGGTTGGCGCTCCCAACGCTCGATGACGGCCGCGTCCCTGTAACCGAGTTCGACGTACAGCGGGCGGCCCATGTCAGTCGCGTCCAGACAGGAGACTCGGACCCCGCTGTCCAGAAGCCATCTCAGGGCGTGCTTCATGAGGCCTCTGGCGATCCCTTGCCTCCTGAATTCGGGCAGGACAAGCACCATGCCGATCCAGGCTAGGTCGTTGCCGTGACGCAATGCCGTTGTCGTGCCAGCAAGGATGCCATCACGCTCGTCCACGAAACAGCCGTCGGGTTCCAGGCGGAGGAGTCTCTTCCAGTCCAGAGGCGTCTGGTTCCAGCCAGCGGCTTCCTTCAGGCGCATCGCGCCGGCAATGTCGTCGGCTCGCATGGTCCGGATCATCTCTCGCGCCACCGCCATTGGTAGAGCGCCGCGCTCCCGAGCAGGACACCTGCTGCCACGGCAATCCACACCATGGCCGTGTAGTCGCCATCGTAGGCCTCGGAACCGAACAGCGTGCTGAGCAAGAGGGCTGGCATCCGGGCCGGCACGCTGAGGGCCAGGAACACGTGCAGCCGCATCGCGGTTAGACCGCCCCCGTAGGACATCGCGTCCTTGGGCGTACCCGGAATGAGGAACAGCACGAAGACCGCGGCGCGACCCTTGCGGGACTGCAGTAGCCGGTCGACCTCTGCGAGCCGTTTCGCCCCCAGGATCTTCTGTACTGCGGGTCGGCCGACCACCCGGGCGAAGCCGAAATCGAACGCCGCCCCGAGCAGGATACCGACTATGGAATAGAGGAACCCCCACCATGCCCCGAAAACATAGCCCGCGGCGATCTGCGTGATTTCACCCGGGATGGCGAATATTACGACCTGCATGAACTGGATGCCAATGCAGATCAGGGGCCCGGAAGCCCCGCTATCGCGCATCCAGGCGATCAATTGATCGTGATCAACGAGTCCGCCGAGCCAGCCGCGCTGCCACGCGATCGCGACCATCGTCAGTAGAGAACCGATCGCGACAGCCGCCCAGAACTTGCGACGGTCGCCGGCCTCTGCCACGACTGCTGCGGGCGAGGTCATACCGTATTCTATTCGACGTGCAGGTGAACGAGCCGATGACCCTCGTGACGGACTACGTGCTGGGAACGCTGTGCGTCGTGCTGGCCGTACGGCTTCTTCGCCTCGAGGCAGACGCGAGCCGGAAATGCTGGGCAACAGCGCTGGTAATCTGTGCCATATCTGCTTTTGGAGGAGGAACTTACCATGGATTTCTTCCATGGATGGATGACGCTGTTTCCGGATCTCTGTGGACGATTGTCCTGATGTCGATCGGCTGCGCTGCGTTCTTTGCTACGGTGGCTACGTCCCGTGGCCACCTGCCCTCGCGATGGCAGCGTCCCGTAGAGATCGTGGCCGGCGTCCAACTGGCCGCATACCTGTTCGCGGCCACCCGATCGGGCGATTTCATCATCGCGATCGTCGACTATTCCATTGCATTCGGGTTCGTCCTTGCCGTGCACGGTTGGGCCTGGATCCGGACTCGGGACCTTGCTGCCCGATGGATTGCGGTCGGTGTGCTCGTGTCGTTCCTGGCCGCTGGTATCCAGGCCTCAGGGCTGGCGCCGCATCCTCACTTCAATCACAACGATCTCTACCACGTCGTGCAGATGGTTGGGATGTGGATGCTCTACAAGGGAGCCAGCGGGATCGGCTCCCGCCAGGACTAGCTACTCAGACCAGCCGTGCGCGTCCCGCACGGCGACCATGACGCTGAGGATGTCGTTCCAGGTCTGCGGCAGCATCATGACCTCGTTCGGGAACATGCAGCCGTCCCAGCAGATGTGCCGGCATCTCTTGGTGATCTCGCCGCTGCTATTCCGTAGCCAGAAGCCCGCGTGACGGGTGATGTCGAGCTTGCCGTTGGGGTCAAGCGCCAGGCAATGGCGGCCGGTTCGGTCGTGGCTGCCACTGCCGAACACCGTGCCGTCGTTCTGGGCGACGTGAAAGTCCGTGGTCCAGGGACGCAGGGCATCGGTGAGCTTACGGAGTGAGCTATCCAGGAGTTCGCTGTCGTTCCATGCGAAGTTCCGGGGGAGGATGGCGTGCTCAGGGGCGTTGTAGCCGAGCGTGTAGAGCAGCGTGTGCGCCATATCGGCCTGGAATCCGAGAGCCGGATCGTTGACACCCTCGAGCACTTCGAGCATGTGCTTCCAGCTGTGCATCGCTCCCCAGCAGATCTCGCCCTCGGCTGCGAGCGTCTCGCCATTGTCCTTCGCGATGGCCGTCGCCTGGCGGAACGTTTCCACGACGTGCGCCGTGTTGCCTGCGGGATCCTCGGCCCAGTCACCAACGCCGGAAGCGGAATCGATGCGGACCACGCCGTAAGGCCGAATGCCCCACTCGCGAAGGTTCCGTGCGATACGGCAACCCTTACGCACTGCACTGAGGAAGGACGCCCGGCCCTCGCCGGGATCGATCGCAGCGCCGCCGCCGGTCGGCCCCCACACGGGAGCGACCACGGAACCGATCACGAGTCCGCGGTCGGAGAATTTGTCGGCCCATGCCTTCAGGGCATCATCGGAGATGTCGATGCTGATGTGAGGGTCGAAGAGGAACAGGTCCACGCCGTCGAACTTGTGACCGTTCACGGAAGCGTTCACGGTCAGGTCGAGCATCGTGTCGAGGTCAATCGGGGGCTGGTCCGAATTCGGATCCTTGCCGACGACTCCGGGCCACGCGGCGTTATGTAGCTTTGGGAAGTTGTTCTGGCTGCTCATGGAGAAATCGAACCAATAATATCGCAAAACTCGTCCCGCCATTTCGCACAATCCCGTCGGGTGACCGCGGAACCTGATCGGAACTTGGGCGCTCCGGAATTGTGTCCGGCACCGCGCCGATGGCCGTAGTTCGAGGGACGCTGTCCAATGGTTGATGTATGTCAGTTACTGGCCAAAACTGACATATATGACGAAGCTCCAAGTCTACTTTCCGGACGAGGACCTCGAGAAATTTCGTTCGACAGCGAAGCGCACCGGACGGAGCGTAGCAGACTTGGTGCGTGAGGCAGTACGTCGCGTGTGGCTCCGCCCAGATTGGCACGGCCCAGTTGCCATATGGGACGGCACGCCGACGAAGACATCTGTAGAGCACGATGCAACCTACGACGAGTACTGATGCGTGCTCGGTCGGCGGTGTTTGTTGATACGGGTGCGTGGATTGCCCTGGCGCTGACGCGCGATCCGCTCCACGTCAGAGCCGTTGCCGCTTGGGACGCAATGACGGAGAGTCGCGCGCGAGTCTTCACATCCGTGCCTGTCCTTCTGGAGACGGTGACGTTTCTTGATCGGCATGCGAGCCGGGACGTTGCCCTCAAGTGGAAGGACTCACTCGATTCGATCAAGGAATTCTGCGTGCTTCCATGCACTGAAGCTGATGTGAAGAAGGCCCGACAGTTCTACACGCGACGCGATCTGCACAGGCTTTCTGCAGTGGATGCAACCAGCTTTGTGTTGATGTCAGACCACGGCATCAGGCGGGCGTTTTCGTTCGACCACCACTTTGCAGCAGTCGGGTTCTCTATCGTCGGTTGACTGTTGGCGACTCACGCGAGGGCACGTCCCAAATGTGTGACAGCACGGGATCCCCGCCCGAAACCCGGACTCGCCCGGTCTTGACGATTTCCGCCAGCCCTGACGCTGCGGTCTTACGGGCTTGGGATTCCGACCTTACCCGTCGCGGCATCAAAGGTGCGCGACGGGCGGAAGTCCGGCCACCCGTCGCTGGCCGGACGCTCAGAACTCGAAGCGCAGCGAGATCTGAGCCAGCCGGCCGTTCGAGCCGACCAAGATGTTGCCGATCCGTCCGAAGGCTCCCCGGCCGCGACGCAGCTCAGGGTTGGCAAAGACAGCCCGGTTAAACAGGTTGTAAAAGTCGCCGCGCAGCTGCAAGCGGTGCCGTTCGGTGAATGAAAACCACTTGTGCACCGAAAGGTCGAACCCGTTGAATCCGGGACCGCAGCAAATGTTCCGCGGGCTCGTTCCCACGCCGCCGGGACCGGGCGCTTCGAAGAGGGAGGGATCGAAGTAGTTGTTCGCTCGCACATTGTCCCGCCAGTTTGACAGGACGCTGACAGGCCCCAGGATGTTCGGCCGCTGGGCGTGGGCGTAGGTGTTCGACCTGTTGGTGTTCTCGACAAGGCCGAACGGCACTCCGCCACGGAACTCCGCTATCAGGCCGATGCCCCAACCTCCGGCGATTGCGTCGAGGGCGCCGCTCTCGAAGTTGATGGGGCGCCCCTCCCCGAACGGCAGTTCGTAGACAAGGCTTCCGATGAAGCGGTGCCGGACGTCGTTGCCCGAAAGTGCCTTGTCCAGATGCCGCAGAGCGATATGGGTGTATCCGTTTCCGGCTTCGCCCCCGAGCTCGGTCGCGGCCTCGACGTCATCGATGAACTTCGACCAGGTGTAGTTCATCAGGAAGTTCATGCCTCCGGAATAGCGTTTCTCGGCCTTGATGTTCATCGAATGGTAGGCCGAGTTTCCCCATGGCGGGCTCTCGTGCCAGACCGCGTTGAACTGCGGGAACGGCCTTGCCGTCTGGGACTGCCGCTCGGGCCCGCGACCGCCTACGAGAGGAATTTGGTTCATGTTGACGTTCGCGCCGCCCAGGTTGTGGCCGACATTGCCCAGATAGCTGATCTCGGCGAGCAGGTTGCCTGGCAGCTCCTTTTGCAAGCCTAGATTCCATTGCTGGTGCATCCCGTTGTGCTGGCTCTGCTGGAAGAAGTCGGGCGCGAGGCGGGGTCTCTGGCCGATCGGCACGGCACCGAACGCGGGAGTCAGCTCTTCGCGCGGGATGTTCGGCATGCCGTCGCTCAGCCGGAATGCCCTTGTGAATCCACCGTCCGCCGAGGTGAACGACCCGCTCAGACTGAAGCCGTTGAAGAGCGTGAACGGGACTGCCCTTGCGTACATGCCGTTGTAGTTGATGCCGTAGCCCCCGCGGACCACGAAACCTCGGGCCGCCTCCCAGGCGAAGCCAAATCGCGGCCCGAGGTTGTTGGCGTCGAAATCATGGGCGTACTTGCTGCGCCCGTCCCGGCCCGAAAAGGTCACCACCCCGGGACAGTCGCACACGGGATTGATGACATTGGGGTCGAAGCCGCTCTGGCGGTTGTCTTGGCGTTCCCAACGCGGTGTGTCGAGCTCCCAACGAAGGCCGAGGTTCAGCGTGAACGTGGGAGAGACCTTCCAGTCGTCCTGTACGAAAAAGCCATAGAAGTCGGTGCGACTCTCGAGGATGTCAGCGTCGATGAGCTGCGCTCCACCCACATGGCCGAGCAGGAGCTCCGCAAGCCCGACTCCGGTGGCCCGGTTGCCGAAGCTGAACAGTCCGCCGGTGGACCGGTTGAAGTCATCGACGTTCATCGCGAAACGCCATTCGCCGCCGAAACGGATCTGGTGGTTGCCGCTGATCCACGTGTAGGTGTCGACGAATTGCCAGGTTTCGATTGGCGTCTGGATCCTCTCGTGATTGCCAGCTCCCAGCCGACTCAGGCCGTTCACGTTGATGGTCGGCGAGGCTTCCTCATTGACGCCGGGAATGCCGAGCTCGCCGTTCTTGCCCGAATACCGTCCCGCTGATCGGTTGATGTGGAGCCGACGGCCCCAGTTGATCCGGATGTCCTGGATCAGTGTTGGCGAGAAATGGTGGATCCAGGCTCCGGTGACGTTGGTGTGCTTGTTGTCCCGGGTCCCTCCTCTCGGATCTGCGAAGTCATTCGGGAAGACGCCTGCGACGACCAGAGGATTCCGAGAGAACTGGAATCGGCCGTACATGCGATCGTTGGCGCTGAAATTGTGATCCACCTTCGTCGTGATGAAATCCTGCGTGAGCGCGTTCGACGCGTTGTTAACGAAGTTGTTTGCGGGTGCCGCCGCCAGGTCTCCCGGCTGGTTGGGTGCTGGATACCAGCCAGCGATCTGCCTTCCGAGTGGATCGATCCGGCTCTGCGGAATGACGTTGTTGTCGAACACTCCGCTATCGGCGAGCGGGTCTCGGAGCGTCAGGCCGGCTCGATTTGAAAAGTCGCCCCCGACCTCGGGCAAGTGCGGAACGTCGTCACTCGAATAAGTGATGCCGTCCCGGCGCCGTCCACCTTCGTAGTTGACGAAGTAGAAGCTCCTGTTCTTCGCGATCGGACCGCCAGCGGAGGAGCCGAAGATGTTGTAGCGGAGCGGCGCCTTGCTAGGCGCGAAGAACGTCCTTGTGTCGATCGCCTGGTTGCGAAAGAACTCGTAGGCCGCCCCATGGAATTCGTTCGTTCCGGAGCGCGTGGTCATGACGATGAAGCCGCCGCCGGCCCGGCCGAACTCGGCCGAGTAGTTGCTTTGCTCGGCCTTGAACTCCTGGAGCGATTCCGCCGGGGGATTGAGGCCGAGCTGGGCAATACCCAGAGACATGTTCTGGATGACTGTTCCGTCCAGGGTCCACATCTGGTTGCGGGAACGGCCGCCGGCCATGGAGAAGAAGGGAAGCGCCTCTGCTCCCCCTTCATTCCGGTAGGTGACGTTTCCGAGCAAGCGCACGAGGGACGCGCTGCGACGGCTGGCAAGCGGCATGTTGAAGACGGTGTCGCGTTCGATGAACTGCCCGACGGTCGAACTCTCGGTTTCCAGCAGCGGCGCGGCCGCTTCGACCTCGATCGTCTCGGTGACGTCGCCGAGTTGCATCTGGATATCGACGCCGCGGACCGATCCAGTCTCCAGCACGATGCCCGACTGGCTATACGTCTTGAAGCCCTCGAACTCGCACACCAGCTCGTATTGGCCGGCCGCGACGAACGGGAAGTTGTAGCTGCCCGAAGAATTGGTTTCGGATTCCTGGGTCACGCCGGTGTTGATGTTCGAGATCGTGATCCTGGCTCCGGGAATGACTGAGCCAGTGTCGTCGTACACCGTTCCTGTGAGCCTCGTCTGGGTCTGGGCGGCCAACGGTGCGGCAGCCAAGGTGAAAGTCAGCGCCAAGAGGGCGACAAGAGTAGCGGTTTTCATCGGAATTGGCCTCCTCAACCAAGACTGCGGAGAGCAAACCAGCCGCTCCGCTGGCTCAATTTTACGCTCACGCCTCGGCGGCGTCAATCCCGGTGGTGCTCCACGAGTCATTCCCGCTTCGGGGTTTCCGCCCCAGTCCGGCTATGCGTTGAGAATATGGCCGGACGAAGCTCGACGGGAAGCCCCGAACGTCGAAGGGGCCTGTCCGGAGACAGGCCCCAAGTGCCCACTCGCGCAGGGCGCCAGATCAGAACGAGAATCGTAATCCTATTCGGATCACACGCTCCGTGAAGGGGACTGTACTTGTGACCGTCATGAATCCCCCACTGTTGACGTTGTCGTTGAATCGGTTGAATTTCGGCGTGTTCGTCAAGTTGAAGAACTCCACTCGGAACTGGCCTTCCGCGGTCTCCCCGATCGGAAACTTCTTGAATATGCTCAAGTCCAAATTCGCAACCCCGGGCGTATCCAGGATGTTCCGGCCCGACGTTCCGAAGCGCTGCTCGGTGACCGGCGCAAATGCGGACGGGTCGTAGTAGTGCTGTCCCGGGCCGACGCCCCCGAGCTTCCGGACGGCTCCCACCTGGTCGGCCGTCTGGAAGGCGCTGGCGGCGTTGAGCGAGCTTCCGGAGGCGCGGATGGACCGCGGCGGGCCTGTGATGAACGCCAGGATTCCGCTGACTTGCCAGTTGCCGAGGATCGTGCCCGCGGCTGTGTTGTTGTTTTGCAGGACCGGCAGGTCGTATACGTACCCCATCTGGAACATGTGAGTCCGGTCGAATCCGGTCCTCGCGCGGTTCCGATGAAACACGTCCGGATGGTCCCATGCGATGCCGGCCCAGCCTTCGTCGTCGGCCATGCCGAGCGCCTTCGACCACGTGTACGCGCCCTTCAGCATTAACCCTCTTGAGAAGCTGCGGTTGATGGCGACTTGCAGGGAGTGGTAGTCCGAGTTCAGATAGCTGTCCCACATGTTGATGTTCACTCTGCGGCCGGTGATCGCCGCGTAGGGTCGCCCGGCGTTGCCCTCGCCCGGTCTTGACGCGTTGATGTCCTGATCGGCCAACATGTCCCTGGAAGCGGTTGCCACGTACCCGACCGAAATGATCAGGTCTCCGGGCAAGCGCCGCTCCAGGGTGAAGTTCCAGGACGCGATATAGCCTCGATTCAGCGGGCCATGGGTGGCGCTATCGTACGGGCTGCGGAATCCGGCGGTTAAGGGAACCTCGATCACTCCTTGGTCCAGATCCGGCCCGACGACCGGCGGGATTCCGTCCGCAAGGGACCGGAACAGCTCGAATGTGTTGGGTCGTTGAAAGTCGAATGCGACGGTGATCGGATACTGGCCGCGCATTGGACGCGAGAACGGCATGGGGCTGTAGTTCAACCCGAAGCCGGTTCGAAGCACAGTACTGTCGTCGATCCGGTAGGCTATGCCCGCCCTGGGAGAGAAGAGCTTGTTGCTCACATCGATGCCGGCGTTCTTAGGCACGCCGCCCCGTCCGCCGAGGTACATCAGATTGGTCTGCGGATCATAGCGCTCGATTCCCTTGCCACCGGCCCTCGACATCAAGGGGTAAAACTCGTACCGAAGTCCCAGGTTTACCGTGAGCCTCGGGTTCACCTGCCACCGATCTGTCGCGTACCAGGCGAACTGCCATTCGTTCCCGGTAGCGAGGACGTGCTGAATCGCTTTGCGCATCCGTGACGTCTGTCCTAGCAAGAACGCGGCGTAGTGATTGAACTGGCCAGGTGCCGCGCCACCCTTGAGTGCCGTAACGTCGCCGTTGAAATCAATCGTGCCCCTGGGACCGCCTCCCAGCTCGGGCTGCCAGTGCGCCAGTTTCAGGAGGATGCCGTCAAATCCGAAGCGGATCTGATGCGTCCCCTTGACCCAAGTGAAGTTCTGGGAAGTGGTCCAGTTCTCCTCGACACGTTCGAGCGGCTGCCATCCAGGCGCCCCCAGTCTGGTGTAGGGACCAGGCTGGATCCTAGGGAATCCGATCTGACGGGGATCCGGCCCGCCGAGACCGGGGATGCCGAGATTAAAGTCCTGCCCGAGGTCTGTCGGGTTCACGAACTGATCCTGTCGCCAGTAGCCGAACACGCCGTCATAGAAGAAAGTGGGCGAGAAGGTGTAGGTGTGACCAAACGTTGCTATGTGGACGTAGGTCTCGGCGTTGCCCGGGCTGCCTCCGGGTGCCGGGCCGCCAGCCTCACCGAAGATCGGGTTCCCGGAGACTGGAGCGTCCATGTGTCCGTGCTTTCCCCACAGGGAGTATTTCTGGCTGACCGAGTAGTTGATCTTGGTGTCGTAGTAGGCCCGGTCAAACGGCGGGGAGTCGGACGAATGGTAGTTGTTGTTTGTCCCCGGCTGGTTCGGTTCTGGGTAATAGCTCTGAACCCGCAAGGCGATCGGATCCTGCAGGCTCGTTGGAATCATTTTGTTGGGAAACGGTTCGCGCCCGGTTCCGTCCGGATTGCCGGTGTAGGGGTTGAAGATGACGTCATCGTAGGCGCTGAAATCGCCCATGCGCTGGTCGAGAGTCGGGACTTCGTCGCCGGTTCGAACACCTGAGATTGCCTGCGAAGTCTTGTCGTAACTGAAGAAAAAGAAGACCTTGTTCCTCTTGATGGGCCCACCGATGGTCCCGCCGAAGTTCTTGAAGTTGCTAGTCGGCTTGCTCCTGGCGAAGAAGTTCCTCGCACGGAGCTTGTCGTTGTCGAAGAACATGAACGCCGACCCGTGGACCTCGTTGGTTCCGGACTTCGTGATGACGGTCGTCGAAGCTCCTCCGGAGAGTCCCTGCTCGGCATCGCCTGAACTGGTCGTGATGTTGACCGTTTCGATAGTCTCGGCCGGAGCGATGTAGCCTGCGTGGTGTGGCAGCCACACGTTGATGCTCGCGGCACCGTCTATGCGGGTCACGTTATTGTTGCGGTTCGTCCCGTTGACGTTCGTGCTCAGCGCGCGCGCCGGCGTGTCCAAAATGGAGTTTTGGAATCGCGCCGGAGTTGCACCAGGCACGAGGTTGACGAGGCTCTGGTAGTTGCGGAAGTTTGGAAGCGGGAAATTGGTGATCGCCCGCTGAGTGATTTCCGATCGCGTGTCAGCTTTTTCCGTCTGCAGCTGAGCGGCCGCAGCCTCGACCGTAATCTGCTCGGTGACCTGGCCTAATACCAGGCTGACGTCAACACGGGTGACAGCATTCGCCGTCACGCTAACGCCCGACTCGTTGTGTGTTCTGAAACCGTCCGACGTTATGGTCACGTCATACGGCCCGACCTGGACGTTGACAATCCGGAACAGTCCGTCCCCACCTGTCGATGACTCGAATTCGAGGCCCGTTGCCGAATTGACCGCGCTGACGCTCGCACCGGGTACCACGGCCCCCGTCCCGTCCGTTACGGTCCCGACCAGCGATCCGTACAGGACCTGGGCGGAGGCTGGTGTTGACCAGAACAAGGCTAGGGAAGCGACAAGAATCGCGGCTTTCCTGCATCCGAATGCAGATGAACTCATGAAATAGCCCTCCAATCTGCTTTCTGGCGACGTGCTCGTGAATTCCGTCGCACCTCAACCATGCGTGGGACCCGCTTCGATACACGGGTGCCAATTGTCACGAGCCTACGTACACTGGCATGAAATTATGGACTTGTCAAATTCAAGGAGTAATTAATTGACAATATTTGACTCTTGATCCGTTCGTCCAGCCCGGCAGGATGGTTCTTGGCAAATTCGGGTCCGTCCCAGCCTTGTCGTGCTAAAGAGCTCAGGCGGTTTAACCTGAAACTTGAAGAACATAGCGCCAAACGCGTGGATCACCGCGGTCGCTGTGATTCTCGCTGTGGGTCTAGCGGTTAGCGGTCCGCGGGCGCTGTCTCAGATCCGGTTCGAGGAAGCGGGCTCGGGAATAGCATTCACCCTCCAACACGTCCCCACGCCCGAAAAGCGGATGATCGAGACGATGGCGGGCGGGCTCGCCGTCTTCGACTACAACGGCGACGGCCGGTTGGACATCTTTTTCGCGAATGGCGCGGATCGGGCGAGGATGCGCAAGTCCTCTCCGCACTATTTCAATCGGCTCTACCGCAACGATGGCGGCATGCGCTTCTCGGACGTGACCGAGGAGTCGGACCTAGCTGGGGAAGGGTATTCCATGGGCGCTGCCGCCGCAGATTTTGACAATGACGGCGACACGGACCTCTTCGTGGCAGGGGTCTTCCGGAATACCCTGCACAGAAACCGTGGCGACGGCACATTTGAAGACATCACGGAACTGTCGGGTGTCACCAGTACAGAATGGGCGGTCGCGGCGGGCTGGTTCGACTTTGACGGGGATTCGCTTCTCGATCTCTTCGTTGTGAACTATGCCGACTGGACCTTGGAATTCGACCGGTATTGCGGGGATCGGCAGAGAGGGCTACGGGTCTATTGCCACCCGCAGTACCTCACTCCGATTGCCAACCGTCTGTACCGCAATCTCGGTGACGGGAAGTTCGAAGACTGGACGGAGCGGTCGGGCCTGGACGAATTCAAGGGCCGCGGCATGAGCGCGGCGTTTGCGGACTTCGATGGCGACGGCGCGCAGGATGTGTTCGTCACCAACGACAACTTAGCTAACTTCCTCTTCCTGAACCAAGGAGGACAGGCTTTTGCGGAGGATGCCCTGCTGGCCGGAGTGGCTCTGCTGGATCATGGTCGGCCGGTGGCGTCGATGGGAGTTGATGTCGGAGACTTCGACGGCGACGGCCTCCTTGACCTGTCGGTGACTGCTCTGAGCAACGAGACCTACCCGCTGTTCCGGGGTGACGGCAGTGGCTCATTTCGGGACGCCACAGTGCAAAGTGGCTTGGCAATGACCTCACGGACGTACGCGGGATGGGGTAATGCCTTCGCCGATTTCGACAACGACGGGTGGGTGGACCTCTTCACGGCCAACTCGCATGTAAACGACTTGGTGGAACACTTTGAACCGTTCGTGTATTTGCAGCCAAACACACTGTTTCGGAATCAACAGGGCAAGTTCGAGGAAGCTCGTGAGGTGGGCATGCCGCAAGCCTATCGGGGGGCGGTGGCAGCCGATTTCGATGACGACGGGCTGCTCGATGTCGTTGCGAGTGCTCTTGGGGAGCCGGCTCAGACTTTTCGCAACACCACGGAGGGAGCAGGTAACTGGCTGGCCTTGCAACTCGTCGGGACGCGGTCAAGCCGAGACGCGGTTGGTGCCGTCGTGCGAGCAGGTCGCCAAGTCCGATGGGTGAAGAGTGCCACGGGCTACGCATCATCGGTCCGCCGGCCGGTCCATTTCGGGCTAGGCGAGTCGGAGGAGCCGGTCACCGTTCGAATCGACTGGCCAAGCGGCCTCATCCAGACTGTTGAGGGCCTTCAGCCGAATCAGACGGCCACCGTGACCGAGCCCCAATAGGCTCATCCGGCGCCGGGCACCGATTTCGGATCGGTACCGGGATGGGAGTTCGGGATGATGAGTGCTTTCGGTTGCCCGGCGCTTCGTGCGTGATCTAGCCGGATCTCAATGCACACGTATTCGCATGCCATCCAGACTGCCTGGATGCGCTGGTTCCTGAACCGTCGCGGCCGCAATGTGCCGTTCGCTCTAGTGCTCGGATCGTTCATGCCGGACATCCCGCTCCTCGCGCTGACGGTCTGGTACGCGATCCGCCTGCGCTCTTCCGAAGGGCCGTCGGCCCGCCTATTCGGTCCGGAGTAAGACGCGCTCTACTTTGGAGATCCGGTGTGGATCGCGAGCCACAACTTGCTGCACGCTCCTCTGCTGATCGCCGTGGGACTCTACGTTGGCAGACGACTGGGTTTCGACGCCCCAGAGAGCTTCTGGATCAAGGTCTACTGGTTCGCCCTGGGTTGCGGCATCCATTCGGCCATCGACATCGCGACGCACTTTCATGACGGGCCGTTGCTGCTGTTTCCCCGCGACGTGAATTTTCGGTTCGAGAGCCCGATCAGCTACTGGGACCCTCGCCATTACGGCCGGATCGCCATGCCGGTCGAGCATGGCCTGGACCTAGCCGCCGCGGTGGTGATGCTGAGAGGTCCGGCGGGCCGTCTATGGACGCGCTTGCAATCGACCAAGGCTAGCGGTCACACTGGCTGACTGGGCGGTCCTTTCAGCGGAAGCGAGAGACTAACGAGGCGACTTGAAGTGACGAACAGGCAAACTGGTCAGGAACCCACCCGACGACATCTTCTCGGCTACGGCGGCGCGGCCGCAGCGACACTCGCTGCATGCGGGACCGGGAGCGCTGGCGATTCCGAAGAACCTTGGACGCGCGCGGTCAACGGGCGGATCAACCAATCGGCCGTCCTATGGTGCTTCGCTGGCTCCGAGTGGGCGTGGGACGCAGCCACACTGGCCGGCCACGCATCGACCCTAGGAATGAAGAGCGTGGAACTGGTCGCGCCGGAGCATTGGCCCATCCTTACGGAGCACGGACTGACCTGCGCTATCGCCGGCAACGGGATGCCGGACCCACCCTTCATGAAGGGCCTGAACAACCCGGCCTATCAAGAAGAGGTCATTGCAGTCACCAAGAAGACGATCGATGCTTGCGCCGAAGGGGACGTGCCCAGCGTCATTGCTTTCAACGGCTACAAGTGGAAGGACGCCGAAGACCCGCAGAGCGGGGAGATCTCCCTTGAGGAAGGAGCCCGCAACACGGTTGAAGGACTCAAGGAGCTCGGTGCCTACGGCGAAGAGAAGGGCGTTACGGTGTGCCTGGAGATGCTCAACACCCGGGACGACACGCATCCCATGAAGGGGCACCCGGGCTACCAGGGCGACGATATCGACTACTGCGCTGACATCGTCGCCCAAGTCGACTCTCCCCGTGTAAAGCTGCTGTTCGACATCTACCACGTGCAGATCATGAACGGCGACCTGATCCGCCGAATTGAGGAAATGAAGGACCTGATCGGACACGTGCATACCGCTGGGAGCCCGGGCCGGAACGAGCTGCACTTGCGGCAGGAAATCCACTACCCGTCCGTGATGGAGGCGCTGGTGGAAGTCGGGTACCAGGGATACGTGGGACAGGAATTCATTCCCACCCGGGATCCTGCGGATTCGCTCGCGCAGGCCGTCCGGCTCTGCGACGTCTAGCCGAAAGACTGTCTTGACACTCCGTCCAGTCTGGACGGGAACTGAATCCCGCAGCCGGGAACGGGATTCTCGCTACTATCGGTCTATCGGGTGTCGCACGGAAATGCCTAGGACAGCGCGAGTCGGAATTGCCGGTTTCACCGGATATAGCGGTGCGGAGCTGATCCGGATCCTGAACAGGCATCCCTTCGCCGAACCATTGCTGCTCGAGCACCGAGCAGTTTCGGACATGGAACTCCCGTTCGGCGAGAGCACGCCGCGCATCCCGTTCGATCCGCAGGCCATGAAGGACGAGGGCGTCGAAGTCGCGTTCCTCGCGACCTCGCTCGAGATCTCGATGGAATCCGTTCCCCAGTTGCTGGAAGCGGGGATCCGTTGCATCGACCTCAGCGCCGCCTTCCGACTGCGAGCAACCTCGGACTACAAGCTCTGGTACCGAACTGAGCACGCTTGCCCTGATCTGCTGGCAGACGCTACGTACGGGCTACCGGAGTTCTTCCGCGAACTGGTCAAGATCTCGACCCTGGTGGCGAATCCCGGCTGTTATCCGACCGCCGTCAACCTAGCCGTCCGGCCGCTGATCGTCGAAGCCGTTCTGGACCGCTCGGTTGGAGTCGTATGCGACGCCAAGTCCGGGGTGAGTGGCGCGGGCCGCAAGCCGTCGCTCAAGACGCACTTCTGCGAGGTCACCGAGAACTTCTCCGCCTACAGCGTCCTCAACCACAGGCATGTCCCTGAGATCCTTTACACGACCGACCTTGACGAGCACGAATTGAGCTTCACGGCCCAGCTCCTCCCGGTGCATCGCGGGATCCTCGAGACTATCTATGTCCGAACGGCCGAAGCGATCGAATGGGAGGATCTGCGAGCCGTCTACGACAAGTACTACCGCGACGAACCATTCGTGCGGCTGTATCCCGATGGGCGGCTGCCGGACCTGTGCGGAATCCAGGGCACCAACTTCTGCGACATCGGGTTCCGCGTCGAGCCCGAGGGCCGGCGAGCGGTCATCATTGCCGCGATCGACAATCTGGTGAAGGGGGCGGCGGGACAGGCGGTGCAGAACATGAACCTTCTGCTCGGGTATCCCGAAACTGCCGGTTTGCTCGATGAGGGCGCGGTCGCCGAAAATCGCACCTCATGAAACTCCTGATCAAGCTGGGCGGCACTCTCCTGGAATCCGAAGAGCGTCGCGCCTCTCTGGCGCGCCAAATCAAGGCCCTTCTTGGTGGGGAGCACCGCGTGATCGTCGTGCACGGGGGAGGGAAGAGGCTGAGCCGCTATCTGGCGGGCCTTGATCACACGAGCGAGTTCCGCCAGGGGCTGCGCGTCACACCTCCCGAGATCCTCGACGCCGTGCTTCGGGTGCTTGCGGGCTCGGTCAACCGACAGCTCGTTGCCGAGTTCCAGCGGGCTGGCTTGTGCGCGGTTGGGCTGACCGGCATCGACGCGGGGACTGTCCAGGCCTCGCAGCTCGATCCTGAACTGGGCTTGGTGGGCAAGGTGGAGCGCGTCAACCCAGCACTGCTCGAGCAACTGATCGAGGACGGCTACCTACCCACCGTTGCATGCATTGCGGGCGGGGAAGGCGGGGCGATCTACAACGTGAACGCGGACCAGATGGCGTCTGCATGCGCAGCGGCTCTCGGCGTCGACCGACTGGTGTTCCTCACCGACGTGGGCGGAGTCTTGGACGACGGGGGTGAGCTGATCCCGGTGCTTCGCGCCGGAACCGCTGAGGTGCTGATCCGGCACAAGGTCGCGGTCGGAGGAATGGAAGCGAAGCTCCGGGCGGCCATTGGGGCCTTGAAGGGCGGAGTCCAGAGGGTCTCTATTGTGAACGGACACGAGTCCGATATCCTCGACAAGATCATCCAGAGCAAGCGCGTCGGAACGGACGTCAGGCCGTAGGCTGTTCGACCTGCACCATAAGGATCAGCCGGTTGCGAGCGAGAAATTCCGGTACGCCATGATGAAGGCGGCCACCGTGATGGTGCTGGCGCCGATCGAAATGCCGCGCCAGATCGCCTCTCTGTTCGCATCGCGTCCCGGCGCGCCGCAAATGTAGGCGAACCCGAAGCCCGCTAGGAGCCCACCCAAGTGCGCCGCGTTGTCGATCGCAGGGAAAAGCAATCCGAAAACCCCGATTGCGATAATCCACCGGAGGGCGACCGAGCGAAGCTGGGAGTTCGGGTTGATTCGGCCGAACGCATACATCGCGCCGATCAGGCCGCAGATCGACGCGGACGCGCCGATCGACAGGGAGTCCGACCAGAGCGTGCTGGCGAGAAACCCGGAGAATCCGCTACCGAGATAGAGCACCAGGTACCGCGAGGTCCCGAAGATTTCCTCGGCAAGCGGGCCGAGGTTGAAGAGCGACATGGTGTTGAATCCGAGGTGCAGCAGGCCGCCGTGCAGGAAGTTGGCGGTGATGAGCCTCCACCATTCCCCGTGGAGTTGGATCGAGAGGCTGAACTTCGCGCCCAGGATGTGAAGTACCTTGCCGTCGATCCCGCCCAGGAAGCTGCTGTCGCCCGTCATGCGCAGCGTGAGTATCCAGGAGACAGCGAAGAGGCCCGCGTTGATCAGCAGCAGGATCATCGTCGTGAACCCCACCTGCGCCCCAGCGCGCCGCATTCTTTCCTCGCGGATCAGGCGCCGCCCGGCCGTCACCGGCAGGGGATTGTCGCAGTACTCGCATGTTTTCTGCTTGCTGTCTACGAACGCCCGGCAATGCGGGCACATGCGCCGTTTCGACATGGGCGACCTTTCATCTTGGTTTGCTGGCCGCTCAATTGCAAGAAGCCACGAATCGGCACTCGACTGGGCCGTCTGGTCTCTTTGAACACGGGCACCCAGTCTCCCCGATCCCGCTACCGGTTCGCGTCCCAAAAAACCAGCGGGTCTCCTGCAAGGCAACAGAAAGCTACCTGCCGAAGCGCAAGCCCGACGCCGCCCCGGATTCAGTGGGATTCGCGCATTCTCCGCGGTCTCTAGGCGTGGCTATTCACTCGCTGGTAGAGGATTACTCTCTGCCCGAGAATCGGCTGGCCGAATCGCTGAGCTGGTTCGAACTTGCTGGTCAGCAGCGCATTCGCTAGCTGGCCTCTCATCCGATCGTCCAACGGTTCGTCACCGGCCACCTTGTAGTCATAGACACCGCCTCGGTGATCGATATAGGCCACCACGATCAGGTCCTGCGACACGGGGTACGGCGACGGCAGCGTCAATACTGGCGCCTTCACGACGGGCGTGGCGAGGATCAGCAACGGGATGTCATTCGCGTGGACCGTCGGTTCGATCCAGAACGCCGACAGCAGCATGGGCAGAAGTACGAGTGCGAAGAGCAACCCGCCCAGGGCTGGGACGGCCACCGGCCTGACAAGATTGCCCAGCTTCATCTTCCTTCTGGCCCATTGCAGGCTTGGTTGCGTCCGCTTTAGCTCCTCGATCGAGATTGCGCTTAGTATCCTGATTTCCAAGCTGGGGGAAGGCCGCGTCGGTGGAAGGTTTGCAAGTAGTCCTCGTACGGCTTCGCGTTGCTCATAGTGCTCGTGACAATGGGTGCACCGTGTCAAGTGGGATCGAACCAAGGTGCCTTCAACGGGGCCGAGGGCGTCACTCACGTACCTGTCAATTCTGTTTCTGACCCAACCGCAATGCATGTCTCTACTCCGTCTGCCATCTGGCGTCGTGTGGAACGACCGAGGGTGCACAATCCAACAGGTAGAGCCTGAGGGCCTCTCGGCCCCGCAGGATGCGCGACTTGACTGTTCCGAGCGAGATGCAGAGCGTGTCGGCGATCTCGTTGTAGCTGAATCCCGCAATATCCCGAAGCACGACAGCTTGCCGGTAACGCGGGTGCAGGGTTTGCAGGGCTGCGTTCAATATGTCGCGGTGTTCGCGGATCGCGATCTTGTCGAAAGGACTCCGCCCGGGGTCTGGCAGCCGTTCCGCGAGCGGATTCCGCGCTGAGTCTCCGCCAGAGTCCGAGAGCTCTCGCGATCGGTGGCGAGAGAACCATCGCCTCCGGTTCGAGGATTCGTTCGCGGCGATGCGGTAGAGCCAAGTCTTGAAGCTGCAATCCTCGCGAAATCCACCCACCTTTCGGAACACCTTTACGAAAACGTCCTGAGTGACGTCTTCAGCCTCGGCCGGATCGTCGATCAAACGGAAGACGTAGGCGTAGATCGGACTCTGGTAGCGGCGCAAGAGCAGCCGGAAGCTCTCCGGCGAGCCGCACTTGAGCCCTCGCACGAGGTCCGCATCGGGATCCGAACCTTCGTGACACCTCCGAAGGTGGTTTGGACGACTCATCAGCTGGTCGGGCGGACTCAGCCTAGCAACTCAAGAGCCTGGTTGCGAGGCCCTGCAGGCAAGGATTCCCGACTCTCCTGGTTCAATTCGTTGGACACCGCAGCAGCGGGAATGTTCCCGCAGAGGGGATAAGGAATGTCCTCGATCACTTCCTGCCCCGAAGGTTTCACGTGAAACGACGCCGGTTTTGGTCTAGGTAAGCTATACAGCGGAAGACAGTTCCTCCTTCAACAGCAGGTTGCGGTTCCGGACAACTCGGAGCCGTCTAGCGCCTGGCTAGGGCGGTCGCCCCGTTGTGACGGCCATTGGTCAACCCGGGAGTTTCCACGATGGCGGATGAATTCTTGGTCGGCATCGACTTGGGTGGCACGAAAGTCGCCGCCGCGGCCTTTGACCCCGAAGGCAATCGGATTGGCAAGATCACACGGCTGCCGACGATGGCGCGCATGCAGCCGGCAGTCACACTCACGAATATCAAGCGTGTCGTAAAGCAGGCCAAGGCCGAAGCTCGCGTCGACGGAGATCCGGTCGCCGTTGGAATGGGCAGCTCCGGACCGCTCGACCAGGCGAACGGAATTCTCCATGACCGGGACTCTCTTCCTAACTTGGTTGGGTTTGACATGGCAAGATTCAGCAAGCAGGAGTTCGGGGCCCCGCTCTTCCTGGAGAACGACGCCGCTTGTTTCGCCTTGGGCGAGGCGATCCACGGAGCGGGCAGGGATCAGGAGATTGTGTTGGGCGTCACGTTGGGCACGGGCTTCGGAATCGGTATTTCGATGAGCGGGAAAATTTATTCAGGGGCGACCAATAACGCTGGCGAGGTTGCCTACTGCCGCGTCGGTGAATCGGACTTCGACCACGCCTGCTCCGGCCACGGCGTTGTCAGGCAATACCGCCGGCACGGCCCGTCAAATCCCGACAGGAAGGTTACGGCGAAGGAAATCGGCGACATGGCCGAGAGCGGTGACGCCGATGCGGTTCGCGCATGGCTGGCCTACGGCCGCCTCGTCGGAACGGCGATCGCGACAGTTTGCTGCGTGATCGATCCGTCGATTGTTGTTCTCGGCGGCTCCGTGAGCAGGAGGTTGGCGTTGTTCAAGGACCCGTTGGTACAGTCCGCAAGAGCCATGTTGCCCGCCACCTCGCGAAGCGCGTTCGGCGTCGAGCCTACCCATCTTGGCGACGCAGCGGGGCTGACAGGAGCCGCCGAGCACGCGCGGCAGCACCTTTAGGAACCGTGTCTAGCCCAGCGGTTCCAGAGCGAGGCTCGCGTTCAGGGTCCTGATGAGCGCCTGCACGTCTTTCCACAGTCACGTCGAGACCTGTTGCGGCAGCGAACGGCGCCCGGTCGTCTGTCAGCCGGCGATGGTTCTCCAACAGATTTGATCGCGCATGGGCTTGGCTGATTGGCGATCCCACAGTGCGCGCCAGACTCTATATCATCCCTGCGGGGGTCTCGTCGGCCTGCTGGCTGGCCTACTGCGATTTATCCGGAAAACCACGAATCGAACGTTCCCCGCTCAAATGTGTCCAAGAACGGTGCTTCCGCCTCGGCTAGACTTGCCGGGGCACCGTCCGAGCTGTGGTGCGTTGTAGCGTGGTAGAGAATCTCGTATGCCTGCCGCAGCAAGCACCTTTCACGGAAACCCTGATGCCGAGTGGACTCCGGCGACAATTCATGGATCCACCGCATTGCACAACGATGCGGTTCACCTTTCGTTACAAGCATCTTGAAGAGAGCCCAGAAATCTTCTTCAGCTGGGGCAATTTCCACGTCGTCAAAGTCCAGTAGGGCAGTAAGTTCACCATCACTCACGGTCACATTGCTTCCGTTTATGTCATTGTGCACGAGAACTGGGGGTGCTGCTTCGTGCAGAGTATCAACACAATCCTCAATAGATTGTCGAATGAAATCTAGTCTGTCTGACGATAATGACTTCTCGGAATTTGTAAGATCCCAATAGTGATCTAATTCAGCAATGAATCGATGTCACCAATCGGTATGCTCTTGGACTTCACGCAATTCTTCAAATGGTATTGTGTGCATAAATTTCAACTGACACCCGATTTGACATACATATGGATACTTCTCTTAAATCGATAAGTCCGTCCATAGACCATCGAGGTCATCACCAGAAATGGATGTATAGACCATTGCATTGAACGGAATGCGCCTGCGAGTTAGGTCAGCATAGAGGAGTGTCGGTGCCTTTACCTGTCCTTCGATCGCTTGGAAGATCGGCACCGAGTTCGGGAAGCTCGGTCCGTCAACGGAAGTTCCGATCCGAACGACGTACCGTTGATTGACCCGATAGACGTGATTTGCCAATCCGGCCTTGAATCGAGAGACCTCCGAAATGGCTCCCAGTCCGGCATCGGTCGCGATTTGACGAGCAAGCGCCTCCGCTTCGGTATCGGTCATAGATGTCATCACGTGAGCTTGTTGGTCAATGTGTTGCTTGGGTAGAATCCATCCGTTGCTCGCGACGCCGCTCGATCGCCGGACTTGCGGCACAGAGCGGCTTCGAGACATCGGCAGCCCCTCAAGCTTGCCTCAATCAGCTTGGCCTCGTCCCCCGTATTCACCGTGTCCCAGTGCGGGAGGCGTCGTGGGACATTGGACGGGTCGCCATCAGTCTACCCTCGCGTCATGCCGGGCGGGATAGTCATTGGATCTAAGGCTGTTTCGCCTGAACTCTCGGCACGGGTGTCGCCTGCGAATCGTGCCTTGGATGATCTGGGCGCAAGAATGATTGCCTTCAGAGTGGAGAGTGATGGCCGAGGTCGTACGGAACCGGCGTCGGAGGCCGACCGTCCTATACTCAAGGAAGGCGGAACGCAATGGCAAAACGCAACGAAGGCAGCAGTGTCGCATGGTTCATCGCAGGGCTGACGGTCGGTATCGCCGGAGCAATCCTCTTTGCGCCGCGGGCAGGCAAAGAGACGCGCGAGTCCATCCTGGACGCGGCCAACCGCGGACGGGACTTCGCGAAATCCAAGGGACGTGACGTCGCCGACTTCGGACGCGAGGTCCTGGATCAGAGCATCGACCTCGCGAGTGGCGCGAAAGAAGCGATCGACAAAGGCAAAGAGCTTCTCGCCGATCTCTCGAACAAGCCGAAGGACGATTCCGCTCCCGCGAACTAGTCGGCCCCGGCGCGGCGGCAGCCGTCCGGGAGTCCAAGGGCCGTGATATAGACTGGGTAGTCAGTCGGGGCGTGGCGCAGGCTGGTAGCGCGCTTGCTTCGGGAGCAAGAGGTCCCGAGTTCGAATCTCGGCGCCCCGACCATTCCTTTCGATTGGGCCGATTGGCACCTGTCTCTTGGTTCCTGCCGGAGTGGTTTCCAACCGTTCGGCAAGGAACGCTCCCCACCTCCTTGAGCCCTTGACGGGTAGGCACTTCAGCCGCTATGGTGCCGCTATGACACGGAAGCAGTTTCTGGCGACACCCATCGCAGCTGCCGCAGCAGCGGCACCGCTCTCGGCGGCGGGGGCCACGAAGGCCGAAGAAGGCGCACATTACAAGCCGCGCCGCGTCAATCGGGCGATCGAGCTGCTTGAGGACGGGCACATGATCTACTACACCGGGGGGCGCGGTGGATACGAAGAAGGAGTACGGGCTACCGATACAAAGCACGACTACATCAACTACGAGATGGAGCACGGTGCTTTGGATTTCAGCGCCCTGCGCGCCTTCATGCAGGGACTGGTCGATGGTGGCCCGGCACGCAGCGGCCATCGCACGCCGACCGTGATCGCCACGCTGCCGGTGCTTGGCATCGACGAGATGCATATGCGGGCCAACTTCTGGGTTGTCCAGCAGACTCTGCTCTGCGGCGTCCACGGAATCCTGCTGTGCCACGCGCGTGACCCAGAGGCTGTGAAATGGATGATTCGGGCATCGCGGTATCCTCACGCCAAGCCCGTCGTACCCGAATTGGGAGAGGGCCTGCTAGGCAACGGAAGCCAGGGCTATCCGGCCGAGATTTGGGGCGTCTCCAGGGAAGAGTACATGAAGAAGGCCGATCCCTGGCCTCTCAATCCCGAGGGCGAGTTCCTTCTCGGTGTGAAGATCGAAGACAAGCACGCCCTTGCCAATTGCGAAAAGGTTGCCGCCGTACCGGGCTTGGGATTCGGCGAGTGGGGTCCGGGAGACATGGGCCTTTCCCTGAATCTCCCCGATGGCCACGGCCCCAACCGGACTCTGCACCCCGAGATGCGAGCCGCCAGAGCCAGGATCATGAAGGCCTACAAGGCTAATAACGTGGTTTTCCTAAACACTGTTCGCGAGCACGACGTCACGGAGATGTTCGACGAGGGCGTGCGGATCGGAGCCGGCGCTGACGAGGCGACCATGGCGAGGGGCCGCCGCTACACCGGCCGCACGATGCCGTGGTAGGAAGGCTTCTCGCACCAGCGGCGTTCCTTGCGCTGCTCGGCGCGGGCTGCAGCACGGAAACTAGGCCGCTGGAGCTGCGCCTAGCCCACGTCGCTTCACCGGGCTCGCTGACGGCGATCTCGTCCGAGGAGTTCGCGCGTCGTGCGAACGAGCGCCTTGGCAACCTTGCCACGCTTACTGTATTCGGATCAAGCCAGCTGGGAGATGACGAGACCCTCCTGATCAAGCTCAAGCTGGGCACGGTCGATTTCTCGCTGCCGTCCACGATCATGTCCTCGGCTGTCGATTCATTCGGCCTGTTCGAGATGCCGTATCTTGTGCGCGACCGGGAGCACATGAAACGCATCGAGAAGGAGGTCGTCTGGCCGCGTCTGGCGCCCGACGCCGCAGAACGGGGCTTCGAGGTGCTAGCGGTCTGGGAAAACGGATTCCGCCATATCACCAACAGCCGGAAGCCGATCCGGGTTCCCGAAGACCTTCGCGGGGTCAAGCTGCGGACGCCCCGCGGACGATGGAGAGTTCGACTGTTCCAGACGATGGGAGCGAACCCCACTCCGATGTCCCTGGCAGAGACGTTCATGGCCCTTCAGACCGGCGTGATCGACGGGCAGGAAAACCCCCTTAGCCAGATTCACAGCCAGAAGTTCCACGAAGTGCAGCAGTTTCTGACCCTGTCCGGGCATGTCTATACCCCTGCGTACCTCCTCGCTGGACGGGACCGCTGGCAGACGTTCCCGGAGTCGATTCGCGACATTCTTCGCACCACGGCTCGCGAGGTCCAGGACTTCGTGTACAGCGAGGCCCGCAGACTCGACCAGCGCCTGCTGGAGGACCTTCGAAGCCAGGGCATCGAGGTGAATGAGTGTGACCGGGAGAGCTTCTTGGAGGCTGGCGGACCGATCTTCGATCAGTTCGCAGAGGATGTTCCGCAGGGCGGGGAACTGATCGCCAAGTCGCTTGCCCTAGCTGCGAGCGAACAGTGATACTAGCCGCTTGGTGACGAGCCGACTGCGCGCGGTCTTGGGCCGCTTTCTCGAGGCCGCAGTCGTGGGCATGACTGCGTCGCTGGCGATCTTGGTGATCGTCGGCGTGGCGAGCCGCAAGGCTGGCTACTCCCTCGTCTGGTACGACGAGGTAGCCGCGATCCTCCTGGCCTGGCTCACGTACTACGGTGCAGCCCTGGCCGCCCTGCACCGCGCCCATCTGGGCCTGCCAAACCTGGTGCAGAGAGCACCTCGCCAGCTCCGGCTTGCGCTACGGCTCCTTCGCGAGGTTGCCATCGTCGGATTCTTTGCCTTGGCTGCCTGGATGGGCATCGATCTGCTCTCTGTGCTCGGAGGCGTCTTCCTAGTGAGCCTGCCATGGCTGCCGGCCGCCATTGTCTACTCGGCCATTCCTCTAGGAGCGGCGCTGTTCATCGTCGCGGAGATCACGGTCGCCGTCGAGGGATGGAAGCGGGGCGGCGTCGCATGAAGCTGTTCTGGGTCCTCCTCGGACTGGTGGCGCTCGTCATCGTCGACGTGCCGATTGCTGTGGCGCTCGGGCTGGCATCGGTCTCGGCGATGTTGCTGGAGACCGGACTGCGGGACCTGCCGAACGTCCCCCTCACGCTGTTCGACGGGGCAGTGAAGTTCTCGCTGATTGCCGTGCCCCTGTTCATTCTGGCCGGCGCGATCATGAACGCGAGCGGCATATCCCGTCGGCTGATTGCCTTCACTTCTTCGCTCATCGGCTTTGTGCGCGGCGGCCTGTCGATGGTCACGATCGGCACGTCGCTGTTCTTCGCGGAGATCTCCGGTTCGGCGGTAGCGGACGTCGCCGCACTCGGTTCGGTTCTCATTCCCTCCATGAAGCGGTCCGGCTACTCGAAAGAATTCGCGGCCGCTGTGACTTCCTCGGCCGCAACCTTGGCAGTGATCATTCCGCCGTCGATTCCAATGATTCTCTACGGCGTGATGGCGGGAACATCCGTGGTCGAGCTCTTCGTGGCAGGCATCGTCCCCGGATTTCTCGGCGGGCTGCTGATGATGGCCGCGTCGTATCGAGTGGCCCTTCGTCGCGGCTTTCCCGCAGACGCGGCTTTCGAGTGGCAGAAGGTTAAGAAGGCCTTCCGGGAGGCCGCTTGGGCCCTCCTGCTGCCGGTGATCATTCTCGGCGGGATCTTCTCTGGCTGGGTAACTGCCACGGAGGGAGCCGGCCTGGCGGTTCTCGCCGCAACCGTGATCGGGGGCTTCGTCTACAGGGAACTCGACTGGAGCCTGCTGAAAAAGGCCACCATCGACGGAGGCATCCAGACGGCTGTGGTGATGCTGCTTGTCTCGACCTCCGCGCTGTTAGGGGAGTACCTGACGGCCACGCAAGTTCCACAGCAATTTGCCGAGCAACTCCTGGCCTTCACCCACAGCAAGTGGGCGATCCTCGCCCTGCTCAATGTGTTCTTCCTCTTGATCGGTCTGTTCCTGCACTCGGCCGCCGCGATCATCCTGGTCGTACCAATTGTCATGCCGCTCGTCCAGCAGGCCGGCATCGATCCGGTGCATTTCGGACTGGTCGTGACGCTGAACCTGGGAATCGGCCAGCAAACGCCCCCAGTCGCAAGCGTGCTCCTGACGGCTTGCTCCATCGCCAAGGCGGAGATTTGGGACGTCAGCAGGCAGAACGTGATCTTTGTGGGAGTCCTGCTCTTCGTCTTGTTGCTGGTGACGTATCTGCCAGCGATTCCGATGTCGCTGGTGGAGCTCCTCTATCGCTAGGCAGGGCCGGGACCGGCCGACGCATTGAGGGAGTGCAGGCGATGGGTTCTGCCGGAAAACGGAGCCACCGCAGGAGGTCCGAATGGTGCGGGAGAACCTCGGGTTGTGCGAATCCGTCCCGATGCCGTCAGTCGACTAACGCGATGGAATCCTTGATACAGCGCATTTTTCGCAGTTCCCCGGCAAAGTATCGGTGCATTTGAATTTGATTCGCCCTTGTGTTTTGGGGAACCGTCAAATCTTGGCGGAATATGGACTGGCGCTTTCGTCGCGCAACAGCACCGTACGTGACACAGCCCTCCTACATCGGTGGCGGACTGGCGTGCGGCACACCCGGCAGGTAGAGGGGCTCGACGGCTCTAGCCGGAGGCTGACGAAGAGTATCGTTGGCCGCGTTGAGCAGGTTCTTGCGAGTGATCTGGCCCACTAGCAGATTGCCACGTATCACCGGAAGGCGGCGTTGGGAGGTTTCACGAAAGATCGTGGCGATGCTGAAGATGTTCAGTGATTCGTCGATCGTCATGGCATCCCGGTCCATGAACTCTGACACCGTCCAGGAGGGTCCCGAGGCCGCGTTGTTGTTGATGAGGGCACGAACCAAGACTTGCGCGTTGACCATGACGTCGTGACGGCTGATTTGCCCGATAACACGACCGTCGCGCTCGACAACCAACCGTCGGTAGGTGGTGCTAAGGAACAGCCTCGCGACCTCACCGATTCCCAGGTCCTCGCTGATGATGCGGCCTCGGTCGGCGACCATGTAGCTGCTCACTTGCGCTCCCGGGAGGTTGTCGTAGATCGCACCGACGAGAACGCTCATGCCCTGCCTCTCCGAAAACACCCCTAGGAAGCGTCCATGGTTGTCCACGACCGGTGCTCCCGAGATGCGCCGCGAAAGCAAGAAATTGACCGCGTCGAAGGCGTCCATGTCCGGCCGAAGAACTGACAACTGTCTTGTCATGAAGTCACGGCTGCGCATCAAGAACGAACCCGCAACCTCGAGCGAGGTAGAGCGATCGGTCAATGTGGTGAGTACCTTCAGGCAGCAGCGCTCCGTAAAGATTCCCAGGTAGTCTCGACGTCGGGACACCACGGGAGCCCCCTTGATATTCGAATGAACCAGCTTCTGAATGCCTTGGAGAACTGGAGTTGCCGGATCCAAGGTGACCAGATTGGCGACCATGAAATCCTTCGCGATCTGCATCGTCATCGCCGCGTCAATCCGGGCAGACCGTGTGCAGAACCGCTTCCCCTCGGGACGGGCGCTGCCCGGGTCAGGCGGTACGAGTATGTACCCGCTGGGTCATGATGTCAACTGCCTTCGAAGGCTGCCTTCGTGGGCCCTTTCCGGGCGCCGCTGAGACTTGATCCCCAGTCTGTAACGGTCCGGATTCTTTTCAAGCGGAGCGGTTCGTGCCCGAGCTCGCCGGAACGCTCGCAGACCGTCACGGATCCCCAGGCCCTGTTCGCGGGCGCCCCTGCAAACACAAAAACTGCCAAGGGGTGTCGGGCCAAGGTGTCCGTAGCTCGATTGGCCGCTCGTCGGCCCCGAATCCCCGACGCCATTCCAGACAGAACGGCTAAGCGGCAAGACTGTTCAGTTGTGGCACTGCTTGCAGGCCTGCTCCTGCGACATGGCCAAGAGCTTGGCCGTACTGGATCCATGGGCGTCGTGACACATTCCGCAGCTCGATAGTTCGTGCATCTCGTGGCTGTGGGTCCGGATGAACGGTTCCTTGGCGTGGCATGTCTCACATCCGCCACTGAACCGAAACCGCCCTCGTCGGCTCACGCTGTGGCAGTGTGTGCAAGCGACTTGGACGGGTGGGTGGTCGGCGTACGGTTTGACGTTCTGGCCTTCCGCTGTCGGTCCGGCATGGAACGAGACGATGCTGGAGCCATCAGCTGAATCGAGCCTGATTGTGTGCTGGCCGGCTGACACAGCGACCTTGGCATGCAGCACTCCAGGGAACGGCTCTTCCGGTTGGAGGGGCTTGCCGTCCACGAAGAGGCTCCCTTCGGCCGCCTTGGCGATGATCTCGACCTGTTCGCCTTGAATCCAAGCCCCTTCCGGAGGCTTGACAATTCCAGCGTCCGCCGCTAGGGAGATATTGGACGCCAGGAAAACTGCTAATGCCAGGAATCTACAAGTGGATTCTGCAGATCGACCCTGCATGCTTGCTGAGATTGTCCTTGTGGCCGGGAGCGACACCTGCATCGCAATAGTAGAGCGCGCCGTTCCAGAACGTCATCCCGTGCGGGTCAGGATCAGTCCTATCGAGCTGCACTGCCTCGAGCACTTTTCCGGTTCGGATATCGAACTTCAGCGCTCGATAGTCGTTCGAGAACATGCACCAGATGTTCCCGTCATCCCAGCCGAGACCGTGGGGGCGGCTAAGAGGAAGCTCAAAATCGTGGAAGGTATTCAGGTCGGCATCCGCCTTGACGATCTTCAGGGGACGGAACTGCGTGACCCAGAGGAAGTGGTTGGCCCAGAGAAGGCCGTGCAAGCCCCCTCCGTCAGGTGTCTGGTAGTTCTGGATGTGCTCACCGGTCTTCGCGTCCAGCTTCACGATCCGGCCTCCTTTGACAACGTCGTGAGGCCGGCGCGGACGCAGGTGGGCAGGACCATTTGCACCCATGAAGACGAAGCCGCCGCCGGCGGCGATGCCGCTCGTGTTCGAGGACTGCGTCTCGTATTTGGCGAGGGGGCGGCCGGTCTCCCAGTCGAGGAGATAGGCACGATCGGTGATTTGCTCGCCCACCCAAAGGCCCTCTTCCGTTGCCTCGAGGCCGTTTGGGTTGCCCTCGGGGGACTGGTACAGGAACTCAACCTTCTTGCGCCTGCGGATCGGATAGGAGCCTTTTTCGTCGGCAGCCGCCTTCCAAGCTCCCAGCACGGCACCTAGGCCTGTGCCGAAACCGAGGCCTTTTCCGCAATTCGCGGAGAATTCTCGTCTTGTCATGGTTGCAGTCCTCCTTCGTAAGACCAGTTCCGCCAGCGAACCAAGCTCGGGCCTATGTCGCGAATCCGAGCCACTCCGGACATTCCCATGTCCAGCGCAAGCTCGGTCCTGAGCAGTTCAAGCACGCGCGCCACGCCATCGCGACCGTAGCAAGTCAGGCCCCACAAGTATGGACGGGCCACGCCAACCGCGGTCGCACCCAGAGCTAGCGCCTTTAGGATATCCGTTCCGCGGCGGAAACCGCCATCGATTAGAACAGGAATTCGCCCCCCTGCGGCCTGTACGCACTCGGGCAACGCCTCGATCGTGGATCCCGTATGGTCGAGTTGCCGAGCCCCGTGGTTTGAAACCACCACCGTGTCGGCCCCGGCCTCGACAGCTTTTTCGACGTCCTCGGCGATCATCAGACCCTTCAGCATGATCTTGAGGTCCGTCATATCCCGGAGTTGCTTTACGGTCTCCCATGTGGGTGTCGGAGCAATGCGGCCCGGGTACTCCCCCGTGATCCAGGCTCGCTCGTTTGGCCGGTAGATCAGGTCCCCGTTTTCGTCGCGCGGGATCTCTCCCAGATTGCACCAGCTGCGCACCAAGCCGTTGTGGATGGACCTCTCGCGGTGGGAGACCAGCATGCTATCGACGGTGAAGCAGATTCCTGTGCAGCTTGAGTCTTCAAGTCGCTCGACGAAGTCCAGCATGGAGTCCGCAGTCTGAAACTGACCCCCAGTCGTGTATTGCCACCAGTGCTTAGGGGCGTCGTAGTTCGCGAGGTAGTCCTCGACGCCGCCGTTGCTGATATACATCGCGTTTGCGAGCGCCGCCCCCCGCGCGGTCTCTTCCTCGCCGCCCAGGCGGAAGCAGTTCTTGCCGCCCGCCGGGCAAACGTAAACCGGCGAGTCCATCTCTTGCCCCAGGAGTTCGGTGGACACATCGATGTCGTGTACATCCGTGAGGAATTTTGGGCGCAGTATGATTCGGCGGAACGCCAGGCGATTCTCCACGAGGGAGATCTCGTCCTTGCCGCCTTCGTCCATGTAATCGAAGGCCACCGGATCGATAAGCTTTCGGGCCAGTTCGCGAAAATCGAAGATGTTAGCAAGCTGTCTGGAATCAGTGAGTTCCGGCTTCTCTGTCTCGGCCAGCAACGGAGAGGCGAGCACAAAGGCAGTAAGCTGGCGCAGCGCTTCGCGCCGGTCAAACGTGTGCGCCATGGCGACTGGAACTTACCACCGACCCATTCGGGCTGTCAATGTGCCGGGGAGTTCCCTGGGTCTGGCTACAGCTCTAGGAGGTTCGCTCGGGTGCCGATGGAGCTCTTTCCTCAGCGAGTTTGCTTGCGCGACTCTTCGAGCAGCCGTTGTGCGCGTGCAGGATTGTAGACTCCGCAGGGGCAAAAGCGGGCAAGCGTCTTGACGGCCTGCTCGGGCGTCCGTCTTCCCTCGCGGACCATGTCGAGCATCTTCCGAGCCATGTTGAATGACACCATTCCGTGACCGCACATAGTGGACAGCTGAAGAACCTGGCTGTTCGGCAGGTGATCGTGCGGGTCCGTGAATCCGAGCGAGTACTCGACGCTGTGCCGGGGGATACCGCAGCAGTGGGCCACTTCCTTCGCTCCCGAAACGGAAGTGCTGAGATTCACAGAGAGTCCTAGATCGGCATCGATGACCTCTCTCAGGCACGCTTCGGCCTTCTCCTTGCTATCGAAGACCGCCGCCACGGTTCCCGGCTTCTGTACACCCGCGATGACCCCGTCCCAGTCCGGGGACATATCACGGCTCCAATGGGACCGCGGGTCCAGGTGCCGCTCGGGCTTGTAGCTGCCTCGATTCCCGTTGCCCATATTCACGGGCTTGTGGCGGGCGCAGATTCGGAGAAACGCCTTCTGTTTCTCAATAGCCCCCTTGTCGTTCTTACCCGGAGACGGGATGCAGAAGAGGATGAAGTCGTCCCGGAACGACGAAGAGTTGCCGTACCGATGGAGGGTGTTGGTCATGCGGCCTCGAGGTTCGTCAGTCGACCAAGCCCCATGTTGGTCTTGGCACGCTCCGCTCCGTACCCGAGCTCTTCGAGGATTTCTGCGAGCCGCGTCTCCTCGCCGTCGCCATCACAGCGGGTCGAGATTCCTACAGCGGTCACGGTGTCAATCCGCTGGTTCACGTCCTCGACCGTGGTCAACACGGCCTCGACTTGGTCGAGGCGGGTCTTGATCTCCACGATCCCCGAGAGAATCTTCTCGTTCAGAATGTCCTCTCGGATCGTCCCGACCGACTTGTCGGTCATCAGGTGGCTGATGGGATTCTTCTGCTCGAACTGAATGCTTAGCTTGGCGAGCGCCGTGGTCATTTCCTGAATGTCCCGGAATCGCACGCCAACGCCCGGTCTGCCGAATTCGATCGTGTAGCCCACCTCGCCGACCCCTACGCGCGGGTTGACGTCGTTGGTCTTGACCTCCTCGGTGCCACGTCCCTTGATGCCGGTAGACTTATGCTCGACCACGGGGTCCGAGAACACCTGTCGCACAAGCCGCGGCATCTCCAGCTCATTCATTACGAACGCCGCGGTCGGACAGACATCGGGCTCGGGCTCGAACCGGAATCGAAAGACGCGGGCCAGCTTGCGCACGGTCCGTACCAGCGTGGGGTTGAGATGTTCCTGGCTCATGCCACGGAAGCATGTCCCGCATTCCACGCACTCGTCTTGATTAATGGTCGCCCGCTGGATGTCCGGATCAACGTAGATGGCTCCCATCGGACATACCGGCACGCAGTTTGCGCACGCGACGCATTTGTTGACGTCAATCAGCATTGGGCGTTCCCGCTAGGCACACAAGCTCGGACAAGTCTCCGGTTTCTCGCCTCCCGAGTCCGAAGTCGTCGAACAGCTTGCAAGTAGCTTACCAATCAGAGAAGCTGCCATCTGCGCCACACTGCGAATAAGGACTAAGCAGGGACTCGCTCCCCGCACTCGGGTCGCCACAGTCGAGATCGAACCATCCCCCGGAAGATCGGCCTCCGTTCTCATGGCTGGAGCAGACCCATGCTAGAATCCATCGTCGATTATGCCCCGGCTAGCCGCACTGTTCCTGCTGCCGGTCCTCGCGGTCGCGCAGGGTCCTCTTGTCATCAAGAACGTCACGCTCATTGACGGCAGCGGCGGCCCACCGCTGTTCAATGCGACAGTCGTTGTCATCGGCGAGCGCATCGCCCTCATCGGCGAAGGCGGCACGCTCCAGATCTCCCCTGGTGCCCGAATGGTCGACGGCACCGGCAAGACCCTTATCCCCGGCATCATCAATCTCCACGGCCATGTGGGATTGACAAAGGGCCTTGCCCAAGCGCAGAGGTTCTACACCCGGGACAACGTGATCGACAACCTCCACACATACGCGAAATACGGCGTCACGACGACCACGAGCATGGGCACCGACTTGGACCTCGTTGTCGGAGTGAGGGATCAAATCGATCAGGGAAAGCTGACCGGGCTGGCCCGCGTGATCACGGCGCTTCAGGGCTTCACAATCCCGGACGGGTATCCGACGCACGTGCCTGGTGTGAAGGGCTTGGCAATCGAGGTGTCCACCGCGAACCAGGCCAGATCACACGTCGACAGGATGGCAGACTCCGGCGCCCAGATGGTGAAGATGTGGGTCGATGGCCACCACGGCAACTTCGAGAAGCTGGGGTCAAGCCTCTGCCAGGCAATCATCGACCAAGCCCACCAGCGCGGCCTTCTGGCAGCCGCGCACTTGTACGAATTGTCGGATGCCAAGCAACTCGCGGACGCCGACTTGGATCTGATCGTCCACAGCGTGCGGGACGCCGAAGTCGACAGGGGTCTGATCCGAAGGCTGCTGGCAAAGGGGATCACCTACGCCCCAACGCTGACGAGAGAGCAGTCCACCTATGTCTACGCAGACTCCCCGGCGTGGATCGACGATCCCTTCTTCTCGTCAGGCGTCGACTCGTCCGTCATTCAGGGCCTGCGAACAACCATGCGCGAGAACCAGGCGAAGGATCCCGAGCAGGAGATCAATCGGGAGAACTTCCGTATGGCGATGAGGAACCTCAAGAAGCTGTCAGATGCCGGAGTCAGGATCGGCTTCGGCACGGATACCGGCCCGCCGGCCCGGTTCGCGGGCTACTTCGAGCATTGGGAGGCGGAACTGATGGTCGAGGCGGGCCTGACGCCCATGCAGGTCATCGTCGCGTTTTCGAAGAACTCCTCCGAGGGCCTCCAAATCGACCGAGACTACGGCACGCTCGCAGAAGGGAAGGTTGCCGACATGATCCTGCTCAACAGCAACCCGCTGGGCAACATCCGCAACCTGCGTGATATCGACACCGTGTTCGTGGGCGGTCAGGCCGTTCCTAGGTGACTTGGCACTGGTTCACAGCGTCCTTCCCAGCCAGACGACCCTGCCGACGACGCTGACCTCCTGATTGAACGGCTCGCCGGCGTAGGAAGGGTTATCGCTGTGGATCATCCAGTCGGATCCGTGCCTGTACAGTCTCTTGACCATCAGGTCCTCGTCTCGTCTCAGCGTGTAGATGTTCCCGTCGCGCAATTCCTGTGTTCGCAGGTCGACCAGAACGATGTCTCCTCCCTGCAGGGTCGGCTCCATCGAATCGCCCTGGACTTCGATCACGGCCAGCTTCCCGGCCATGAGCTGCTGGTCGCGTACCCAGGTGCGGTTGAATGCCAGGTAGTCCCGAACGACTTCTGAACCGACCGGGGATCCGCCTCCTGCCGCGGCAAGAACTTCGTAGAGCGGAGCGGAAATATACGGGTCACTCGGAAGGACCCTTTGGGCGATTTGGGCCCGTTCCTCCTGCTGTTGGGCCGCGATCCGACGGGCTTCGGAAGCGAGGCGCTCAAGCTCCTTCGCGAGCCGCTTGACATCAAGCCGGCTACCTTCCGGCGTGCGCGGCGGCCCGACGTAGAATTCCAGGTCCAAGGCCTCGCAGACCTCGGCAAGACGGCGGCTACTGGGAGGACGCCCCTCGAGGATGTAGCGGATGGCGTTGACGGACCAGCCGTTCTCCTTGGCGAGGCGACTCGGGTTTGTACCCTTCCGTCTGAGAGCCTCCTCGATGACCGTGATGATCTCCGAACCTTCCATGCCTCCAAAACAATTATACACGATTTTGGTCTAATTCAAGAAAAAACTCTACCAATAGCAACACTGGGGCGGGCTTGTCTGTCGCGACCGCCGCGCGACTGGCCGTTGGTTTCCCTCGGACTCGGCTAAACTCTGGCAATGGCATTCCAAGCAATTGAGTTCAGCGTTCGCGATCAAGTCGCGCACCTTGTCCTGAATCGCCCCGATCAGGCGAATGTGATCAATGCAGACGTTGCCGCGGAACTGCTGGCGGCGTCGATCGAGTGCGACGAGAACCCCGAAGTCAGGGCCGTGCTGATTCGAAGCGAAGGACCGATGTTCAGTGGGGGAGGCGATCTCAAGTCGTTCGCAAGAAAGGGGAGCGAACTTCCGGGATACCTGAAGGAGACGACGACCTATCTGCACGGGGCCATCTCGAGATTCGTGCGGCAATCCGCCCCGACGGTGTGCGCGGTGCAGGGATTCGCAGCCGGCGGAGGCTTCAGCCTTGCCATCGCGGGAGACCTGGTCGTTGCCGCGGAGTCAGCCAAATTCACAATGGCTTATACGAGAGCCGGCCTGACGCCAGACGGCTCCTCGACGTACTTTCTGGCTCGCTTGATCGGATTGCGGCGAGCCATCGATTTGGCCCTGACGAATCGGGTGCTGACCGCCCCCGAGGCGCTTGAGTGGGGACTGATTTCTCGCGTGGCAAATGACGACGAACTGGTGGAAACGGCAGAGGCACTGGCGCGTCAGCTCGCCTCGGGCGCGACCTGGGCCCTCGGCGCCGCGAAGGAGCTCCTGCATCGGGGCCTAACAGAGTCCCTCGAGACCCAGATGGAACTGGAGACACGCGCGATTGCTGATGCCGTGCGTACCGCGGATGGGCGCGAAGGGATCGCCGCTTTTCTGGAGAAGCGCAAGCCGAACTTCGTTGGCCGTTGAGCTCAGGCTGCGGAGGGCTACGGCTTTTCCGGAGCGGCAGGCCTTATAAACTCTGCCCTCAAATCCTCGATCCTGGGTCGGGCGCAGCAGCCTTCGATGTGATCGTTCACAAGCCCCATCGCCTGCATGAACGCGTAGGCGGTGGTTGGCCCCACGAAGCGCCAGCCACGCTTCTTGAGTTCCTTCGACATTGCCCTCGATTCCGGCGAGGTGGTGAGTGCCATGAGCGTCGGATGATCGATTCGTGCCGGCCGTGATGCCTCGTCGGGCTCCCAGTTCCAGAAAAACGATGCCAGAGACCCGCACTCGGATGCCATCTCACGGGCCCTGTGCGCGTTGTTGATGGTGGATTCGATCTTGCCCCGGTGCCGGATGATGCCCGAGTTGCCCAAGAGCCTCTCCACGTCGCCCTCGTCGAATCCTGCAACCCTGTCGAAGTCGAAACCCTCGAACGCCTCGCGGAAATTCTCTCTCTTGCGAAGGATCGTCAGCCAGGACAATCCGGATTGGAAGCCCTCCAGGCAGATCTTTTCGAACAGGACACGATCGTCTGCCACCGGGACGCCCCATTCCTCGTCATGATACGAGCTGTAATCGGCAGCGGTTGCTGCCCAGAAGCAACGAAGGTCGCCATCGGCTCCGACTACCAGCCCGTCGGCCGGCTGATTCGCGGCAGAATCCATGGCTGTCGAGGGCTCCCTCAACGTCCATCGTAGAACGGCACTTCCGTTGCAGGAGGCGTCGTGGCGGGGCTAGTGAGAGTCCAGTCGGGTCGGCTGGTACGATTTTGGCGATGGGGTCCGGTGCAGTTGAGGCCGTAGCGTCCTTTTGGAATGCGCCCGCTCGTAAACCATCAGGGCGTAATCGCATTTGCCGGAGCGAAACCGTGGTCCTGTTGGTCTTGGCTGCCCTACCCTTGGGCTGCTCGAGTTGGCTGTCGAGCGTCCCGAGGGACTTGCAGATCGAGCGGGGGCCCGTAAACGGAGCCGCGATCGAGAGAGAAGGATCCCGGATCGTGTTCTACGGCGATCCTGCCGATTCGTTCCGAAATGTCGAGAAGGTATTCCTCACTCATCACAGAAGGGATGTCGTCTGGGCCGCATTGGGCCTGGCCGGTCGCGGGGCCAGGGTTGTCGCGCCCGCCGCCGAGCTGCCGGTGATCAGCAATGCAGCTGGCTTCTGGAGCGAGTTCCAGGGCCTTCGATTCCACGACTATGCCCAGCAGTCCACCAAGATTCTTGCAGCGAATCTGGAAGTTCAGGAACCTGCGACGGGAGGACGTCCGATTGAATGGCGAGGGTTGAAGATCGAGGTCCTCGACACTCCGGGCTTCACACGTGGGGCCGTCTCGTATTTGGTCGACCTACGAAGAACGCGCATTGCTTTCACCGGGGATCTGATCTACGAAGGCGGGAGGATTCTGGACCTGTACAGCCTACAGGATTCGATCGAGGAAACCGAAACGCGCGGCTATCACGGATACGCCGCGCGAGCCGCAGACCTGATCCATAGCTTGCGCAAGCTCAGGTCGGCCGAGCCCGACGTCATCGTGCCCGCCCGGGGACCGGTGATCCTCGACCCGGAAAAAGATATCAACCAGTTGCTAGACCGGATCCAGCGGCTATTCCTCGCCTACTTCCGAACTGACGCGTTGCGCTGGTATTGGGGAGAGGAAAACCTCAAGAAGCGAGCTCGGAGAGTACTCGGGGACACGCCCGTGGAGTGGATGCCCATGGCCGTCAAGCTGCGCCAGACGCCGCCACGGTGGTGGTACAAGTTCGGCACATCGCGGCTCCTGGTTTCCGATACGAAGGCCGCCTTCCTGATCGACTGTGGCAGCGAGGACGTGATTCGGGAGGTCCGCCGTCTGAAGCGCCGGCGCGTGTTCAACAAGCTTGAAGGGATCTTCGTCACGCACTTTCACGACGACCACACCGACTTCGTCCAGGCCATGGCGGAAGAAGAGAGTGTTCCCGTCTACGCGGGTGAGGAACTCCAGGACATCCTGCAGAACCCCGGTGCCTATCACATGCCTGCAATGACTTACACTCCGATCCGTCCGGTGCTTGCCCTGACGGAGGGCCAGACGCTTCGTTGGCACGAATTCGAGTTTCAGTACACCTATTTCCCGGGTCAGGCGATCTACCACGGCGGACTTGATGTCCGGCGAGACAACGGCGAGCGCTACTTTTTCGTCGGCGATTCCTTCAGCCCCTCAGGACTCGACGACTATTGCCTCCTGAATCGCCACCTCCTGCATCCGTCGACAGGACACTTCCGGTGCCTCGACACGATCGAGGCGATGAAGGGCGATTTCTGGCTGGTCAACCAGCACATCGAAGAGGTGTTTCGGTACGACAGCGAGCAGCTTTCGACCATGCGAACTGTGCTTGAGGAAAAGAAGAGAGTGATTTCTGAGCTCGTTCCCTGGGAGGATCCCAATTTCGGGGTCGACGAGCAGTGGTCGCGATTCTATCCGTACGGCATGCAGATGGACCAGGGACGCGAGTCCGCCTTCTATGCGGTTGTCCTGAATCATCTGCCTGAAGCAGAGACCTTCCTGATCCGTCCTCGAGTTCCCAAGGGATGGCAATGCGTGCCAGCGTATGCGGAGCTTCATGTCGAGGCGAGACAGGAAGGCCGCGTTCGGTTCCTGGTAACGGCCGCGGCTGATGCCGTCGGCCTACACCTCGTCACTGGAGACGTTTCGTTCCGTGAGCATGATCTCAGGCAATGGATGGAGGCAATGGTGGTGGTACGTCCTTAGCGATACGGACCGGAGAATTGGACTTGCTCGGCTGTTGCGAGAATGAACTGTCCGAGAGCAACCCAATCTGAAGTCTCGCCGCGCTTTCCCTCACTTGGGTCCCCGTTACGACTTACCAATTAGCCGAGTGTCGGCCACGTACTTCCGTCGCAACTGGTCCGCACTGCAGCCGGTATGTCGCGAATCGCTGTTGATCCCAGCCTCTGACATCAAACACTTTCGGCACGAGAACCGCTAGTCCAGGAAATAAATCACCAGGGTCTCGTCCTCCAGCGTCGGGCCTCCCGTAGACGCATCGAGCTGTTGCCTGATTGAGGCAATGGTCGGGTCAGGGACCCCGCCAAGGCGACTCACGCGCTTGCGTTCTAGCAATTCCCGTTCCTCGACGGATGCCAGCAGGTGCTCACGGACGCTGGCGGCTCTGCTCTTGTGAACCACCACGGTTCGGAAGCCCAGCTCGCGCAGGCCTTCGGTGTCCACCATTGCGGTGGGTTCGGGAACCCCTGCAAGTTGCTTTAGTCCCGGTTCATTTCCAATATTCGCATCGACTTGGGGCGGGTAGCTTGAGAGGTAGCCTCCAGAGATCGGCCTCCCGTGAACCGTCTGGTTCGCCATGTTGTGAACGGTTCGACTGCGTTGGTGAAAGGGTATGTCGAGTACCGCGCCGGGCCGTTCCGCGACTTGCTGCAGGAGCGGCGATAGTTCGACTTTGCGTGTCGGAAACGGTAGCCAGCTGTATTCGGCTAGCAGTACGAGCGCTGCGGCCGGCAAGGCCCATTTCGACCGAGGCCGCAACGAGTTCCACCCATATCCGACAAGGACCGCCAGCCCTAGGCCTGCCACCAAGAGAAACCGGTTCGCGACCCGCAGGTTTTCGAGGAGAGGGAAGGACTTGAACGCGGCAAACGGCAAGACGATCGAATCGTGTCGCACGCCGTCCCAGAGAAGGTCAGCTCCCAAAGCAAGGATCAACCCGCCTGCGAAAATGGCGGCCCAGCCGGCGGTCCGAAGCCTTCGTCGCCATACCGCGACGCCCGCTAGCGCAACCGGAAGCAAGCCGAGATAGCAGATGAATCCCGAGGCCTGGTAGGCACGATCCAGGTAGCGCGACTGGACCAGCGACCCCACGAGGGGGTTTGCAAATGTTGGTGTGAGCAAATAACTTGGGTCGATTCCGCGACTGACAGGCTGCTTGACGAAATACTCCGCTCCCCCGATGATCATCGAGACCATCGGTGCGAGGAGTGGAAGAACGAGCAGGACCGCCAGTACACCGGCGGCACCGATATCACGGCATGAGGCCTTCCATTGGCTGCGGTCTCGCCAGGCGATCCAGATGACCCAAGGGGAAACAATGAACAACAGCTTCAGTCCTAGGTGCCAGCTGCAAAGTGCGTTCAGGCCGAAACAGGCTCCGAATGCAACCGCGTCGAATCTCCTTCGAGACTTGCTCCACCTGATCAAGTAGAAGAGCGAGAGCGGAATAAATTGCGCGGAAAAGAGATTCAGATGCTCGAGGGTCTGTTCGATAGTTTGCGGGAAGTACGCGAAGACGAGTCCAGCCATGAACCCTGCCGGTGCGCTTCCAGTCAATTCGCGGACGAGAAGGTAGGTGCCGAAGCCAGAAAGGGTTAGGGCGAAGAACACGCAGAAGTTGTAAGCGGCAGCCTCGCCGAAGGCCAGGTTCACCGGCATGGCAATGATCTGGTTGAACGGGGAATGCGTATGAAAGACCAGATCCACGCCTGCCGGAAAGAACAGGATGGGAGAGTGCAAGGGATTGAGCCCTTCGGTCAGGCATTCCTTCCACCACCAGAGATTCCAGTAGTTCTGCCACAGGTCGCCGGCACCCGCCGGCAGTGAAACTCGCCAGTAGAGCACCAGCGGAAACGTCATCACCAAGGTCAATACGAAATACAGCGCTAGTACCGGACCTCGGCGGTCGAGCAGGGGAGTCGGTGCGACGGCCGAAACGGGCTTGGGGATCGATTCTTGATGGGGCATCAGCCGGTCGGCGGCGACGAGGCAGAATTGGCCTGCTGTCTCACCCCTATCCATAGCACGCCGGATTAGCGGAGGAATTGGACCACCGCCGACCGTGCCTTAGGGAATGCCCAAATCGTTTCGGGCAAGGACGGGTGTGTCTACACGAAGGCCCGCCGCCATTGACCGGATCGCAAGCCCATGAGTGACTGAAATGCCTCTCCTTCAGGGAACGGAGCGACCGTTCCGGGGTTGGCAGGGACCGGCGCTCGAATCTGACTGTAGAATGCAGGTTCGGTCGGATGCTGAGTCAATGAGCGATCCCCAGCAAACTCACGATGGGCTCGCCGAGAGATCTGAGAAGTCGCGAGCAGCAACGATTCGCGGAGTGGAGCCCTTCGACAGCCTCGCGTGATCTCAGGCCGCCGAATGGAAAGTGAGCGGACGGTTACACAGCATGAATGCACTGCAGTACACACATGAGCTTGTTGCGTTTCCGACGGTCAGCACCTCCTCCAACGCCGCCATCTGCGCGTACTTGGAAGAGGTCTTGAAGAATCTTGGATTCGCGACTGAACGAATCGAATACGTGGATTCGAGCGGCGTGGTCAAGGTCAACGTTGTTGGCAAGAAGGGCCGCGGAACGGGAGGCATGGCCTATTTCGGCCACACCGATGTCGTACCCGCCGACTCCTGGTTTTCGAGCGACCATGGCCCCTTCGAGCCTACTGTCGAGGGAAACCGACTGTACGGCCGCGGCAGTTGCGACATGAAGGGTTCGATTGGTGCCATGCTGGCTGCCGTCGAGGATGTCGGTGACATCGACCTCAGGAATCCCCTCTACGTGACCCTCACCGCCGATGAGGAGATTGGGTATTGCGGAGCGGAACAGGTAGCTCAGCGATCCGAACTGTTTCGAGAAATGGTGGTGGGGAACGCGAGCGGAATCGTCGGGGAACCAACGCTGCTCAATGTCGTTCATGCCCATAAGGGGACTTACGGATTCAAGGCAACCTCCCGCGGCAGGGCTGCTCACTCCAGCACGAACGAGGGAATCAACGCAAACCTTGCGATGATCCCATTTCTCAACGAAATGAAACGGATACATGACGAGACCAATGAGGATCCCGCCTGGAGGGATTCGGCCTTCGATCCACCAGGCATCAGCTGGAACATTGGGATTAACGATCACACGAGGGCCGTGAACATGACCGCCGCCGAGAGCATCTGCACGGTGTATTTCCGGCCAGCACCGGGTCACGATGCGGAGGTCTTGGTTGAAAGGGCCAGGGAAGCTGCAGCCAAGTGTGGGGTCAATTTCGAATTACTCAAGGCCGGGAAGCCTCTCTATGTCGATCCTGAGTCGGACTACGTCCGCGAGGTCTTGAACCTAGCTGGGCACGAGCGCAGCCAGACCGTTTGCTACGGGACAGATGGGGCCGTCCTGACCGAGCTGAGGAATCTGCTCGTGTTGGGTCCCGGAGATATTGCTCAGGCGCACACTCAGGATGAATGGATCCTGCTCGACCAACTCGAGAAAGGAACTCGGCTCTACGCTCAGTTGATTCACCGCTGGTGCGCATGAACCCGATAGGCCGGTAGACGCCAGTCGGACACGTGAGCCTTTAGCGAGGAGTTTGTCAGTGAAGGAATCGAATGCCTGCTCGCAGGCGATGTGGATACGGGCAAGGCCGTCTCGCTTGATTACATCAACGCGAAAGTTGGTTCTTAGGAGCTAGGAGGATTGACCGGCAAGCGGCCCAAGAGCATCGCCCGCATCTTTGGTCCGAACGGCAATCCGCAAGCCCGGAGCCTCTTCCGAGCCATTGGTTGCGTTCAGGAACACGACGGCTTTCACACGAGGGTCCAGTCCGTTCGTACTACCGAATGAAATAGCCGGATACGCGCCAGACTCCGTCCTTGTCCAGCATGGGAGTAATCGTTTCTACGGCTTCCGCCCTGTTCTCAAAGGACGCTTGAAACTGAATGACGACGTATTTCCCGTCGGGCACGCCAGGGAGTTCGGTCTTGTATACCGCCCCGAGGAATCGCCTCGACTGCATCATGCCGAGCGGTCCCCGCACGGATCGGACCGCGCTTGCCCATTGGCTGCGCGAAACCTTTCCCTTGAACAACGATGCAGCTTCGTTCCAGCTCTCGGGGAATTGCTCGGAATCAACGAGAGCCAGCCATTCAAGCGCTGCGTTCCTGGCTGCAGCCTTGGCGTCTGGGTCACCTGCAAGCGGGACGCCGAAAATGATTAAACAAGCCAGCAGCTTCCACTTAACGGACCATCTACTAAGCATTGTGGTCACCCTTTGCTGTGAAATCTCCAGGGGGCACTGAGTTCCCCTTGACGCACTTCTCCTATTGTCGCAGGCGGCTGCGAGCTCTTGGCCGTCAAGTTGTGGCGTGGTGCAAAGCGGCAGACGGTCAGGGCAGCCCCGGTTTGTGGCCCTGCTGGCGGTCGCTTTGCACCGCGCCGGGATTCAGGCGGGCCGCGCGCTGGGCAGGTCTAACTCCTTGAGGAAGCCGTACTTTTGCAGTTGCTGGATCCAGCGTGGCGCGTTGCGCGCGACGAGCAACTGCTCGTAGTCGGTCTCCGGATCCTGGTAGGGCTTGTTGTCCCGCAGGACAGCATAGATGCACCGTGACATCTTGTGCGCGGTCGCCAGGGTGGCTCGTTTGTAGCCCCGGCGAACGGTCAGCGCCTTGTGGAAGCCGCGAAACTGGCAATGCTGGGTGCGCGCCGCACCCAGCGCGCATTCGGTCAGCACCGCCCGCAGGGCGGCGTTGCCCCTGCGGGCACGGCCGGAGGCGCGCTTGCCGCCGCTCTCGCTGTTGCCCGGGCACAGTCCGGCCCAGGCGGCAAAGCGGCTCGAGGACGGGAAGACGCCGATGTCCGGGCCGGTCTCGACCAGGATCTCGCAGGCGCTGTCGCGCCCGACCCCGGGCAGCGTTTCGAGCAGGCGCAAGCTGCGTTCGTATGGGGCCAGGCCGGCTTCCAGCAGATCCCCGGCGTGCTGGATGCGTCGCGAGACCGCATCGGCTGCAGCGAGCATGTCATTGAGCAGCCAGAGTGACTGCGGGTCGAGCTTGGCCTCGAGGATGTCGGCGACGGTCCCGAGCTTGGAGCGCACGTGGACCGTCAGCGAGTCGAGGATCTGCTGGGGGTCCTCGCCGTTGACGAGACCGTCAAGGATCCGCCGGCCGTTGCGCCCGAAGATGTCCGTGAGGGCGACGCCCACGCGCACGCCGCAGCGGTCGATCAGCTTGTGAATCCGGTTGCGGACACGGCCGCGCTCCGCGATGAGCTTGCGGCGGTAGCGGCTGAGGAAGCGCAGTGCGCGGAAGTCGCGCGGCGGGATCAGGCTGGGCGTCGCCAGGCCGTACTGGCAGACGCGGGCGAGCCAGATGCTGTCGCTGACGTCGGTCTTGCGGCCCTTGATCTGGCGGACCTGCTGGGCATGCACCAGTTCGACCGGGATGCCGGCATCCTCCAGGGCCTCGTAGGGCTGAAGCCAGTAGATGCCGGTGCCTTCCATGGTGGCGCACTGCACGTCGTGGGACCGCAGCCAGGCGGTCATCTCGGCCAGCCCGCGGGCCAGTGAGCTGAACTCGCGAGTGGCCGCGCGGGGTTCGCTGCCGTCGGGCGCGCAGAGGCGCACGGTGGCTGTGATCTGCGCCTTGTGGACGTCCAGTCCGGCGGCGCGGGAGCGGAAGATGCGTAGTCGGTCGGGGCGCATCTGGTCCGGCCAGGTCTCGGCTGGCCAGACGGGGTCGGTCGGTGGCATTGCGGGTGGGCTCCTTTCGTGGACGGCGGAAGCGAAGCGGGTTCCGGAGGGTTCACCCGCCCGGGCGGCGGGGTGCGTTTTGCTGCGCGTCCACGGGTGGTGCCGGGAACAGTTCGGGGCTCGATGCCGGATGCCTTGGGCCAGTTTATCTTGCGGGGACGGGACCGCCGGTAAAAGGGAACGGCCACTGTTCCGCTTCCGCCATGCGGCATGGTAGCGCTGGCTGCGCTCCTGGCCGGATCGGTCGGTCGAACGCTCTAGCCCGATTTCATGCCGTCGGGGTGAGCGGCAGCCCGATCATGTGAGTTTATCTTAGGGAGGTGCCAGAGAGAGGGATGGCCCCGACTACCTCGGACCCTCTCTCCATAGGGCCGCAGGTGGCGCAAGCCACCGCTGCGGCAGGTAGCGGATCCCTCCCCCCGCCAGCGGAGGGAGGCTGTCTGGGGGGCCTGGCCAGGCCCCCCAGACAGCGACGGGCCGGACCGTTCCACCCTCGGATTCCAGGTCCGACTGCTAGCTTGGTCGGCCCGTCGCAACCATTCCTGCGTGACCTCAACGGAAGCGTGGGTGCAGACCCGAATCGGAAAAGGACAGGAACGCAGGAATGACGATACCCGCTCCCATCGTAGTCGCCGGCATCGATGTCGGCAAGTCGAAACTCGACGCCCATATCCACGATCGCGGCCTCGATCGCCAGTTCAAGAACAACAAGACCGGCCGCCGCGCTCTGCGCAACTGGCTGCTCAAGCAGCGCGTCTCCCGCGCCGTCTTCGAACCCACCGGACGCTACCACCGCAACCTCCACCAGTGCCTCGCTGATGCCGGCCTCGAGACCGTCTTGGTCAACCCCTTGCGCTCCCGCCGCTTCGCCGAGGCACTCGGCCAGCTCGCCAAGAACGACTGCGTCGATGCGGCCATGCTCGCCCGCTTCGGCCTCCTCAACGACCTCGAGGCCACCCCGCCCCAGCCGGGCAACCTCCGGCAGCTCAGCGACTTGCTCGCCCTGCGCCGCAAGCTCGTCGAGCAGCTCGGGGCCCTCCGCAAGCTCTGCGCCGAACTGGGCCCCGACGCTGCGGGCTGCTCCAGCTCCACCCTCGAGGCCCTCCAGGTCGACATCCAAGGCTGCAACCGCCGCATGCGCGCCTGCATCGCCGCCGACGCCGCACTCTCCCGCCGGGACGCCATCATCCAGTCGATCCCCGGCTTCGGCCCGGTCAACGCCGCTTGCCTGTGCGCCGACATGCCCGAGCTCGGTCGCCTCGGTCGCCGCAAGGCCGCCTCCCTGTTCGGCATCGCCCCCTTCGACCGGGACTCCGGGCTGCATCGTGGCGGCAGGCACATCCGCGGCGGGCGAGCCCAGCCCCGCCACCTGCTGTACATGGCGGCCATGGCGGCCGTCCGCTGGGAGCCTTCCTCCAAGGCCTGCTACGAGCGCCTCGTTGCCGGCGGCAAGCCGCACAAAGTGGCACTGGTCGCGGTCATGCGCCGACTGGCTGGCCTGCTCGACGCCCTCCTGCGCGAGGACCGCCTCTGGCAGGCCGAACCGCCCGCCCCGGCGCTGGAGGCGGCTGCATGAGACCGCTACCCGCCAGCTTCCGTGCATCTGCCCCCTGTGCGTCGAGACAGCACCTCACGCGCCTTCCACCGCCAATTTCTTTCCGCATCCCCCTTGACAAGAAACACGGAAGCTAGCATGTGGCATCGGGAATTCAGGGAAGATATTGGCATGCTCTCAACCTGTCTCCGAGGACTAGGCCGTCTCCCTCTGGCTTGCCACATCGTGCTTGCAACCTGCTTTGCCACGTTTGTCACCTTCGGCGCCGGATGTGCGGACAACATTGAGCCGACGCCGCCAAACTTCGTAGTCATCTTCATCGACGACATGGGATACGGGGACATCGGTCCCTTTGGCTCGGACTTGAACGACACCCCGCAACTTAATCGCATGGCAGCTGAGGGCATGAAGCTCACGTCGTTCTATTCGGCTTCTCCTGTCTGCACACCCTCGAGGGCCGCCCTTCTGACGGGATCGCACCCGAAGCGCGTGGGCCTGGCGACGGGACCGGTGATGAGGGTGCTGTGGCCGGGCGAGCCGTGGGGCCTGCACGCTGACGAACTGACAATTGCGGAAATCCTGCGAGACCAGGGGTATGCGACCGGCTGCTTCGGAAAGTGGCACTTGGGAGACCAGCCCGAGTTCCTGCCGACAGAGCACGGGTTCGACGAGTACTACGGCATCCCCTACTCGAACGACATGTGGCCGCTTCATCCCCGCGCTCCCGAGGGGGGCGTCTACGACTTTCCTCCGCTCCCGTTAATGCGCGGCACAGAAGTCATTGGCGAGATCAAGGACATGAAGCAGCAGGCCGATCTGTGCCGGGCGTTCACAGACGAGGCAGTCAGCTTCATCCGCCGCAACAAGGACCGTCCGTTCTTCGCCTACATCCCGCACGCGTCTATCCATCATCCCCGCGTGGCCCGCGAATCCTTCATGGAACAGGCCGGAGTCGCGCCGGATGAGATTGATTGGACCGCGATCACTTCCGGAACGCCGTGGTACTGCGATTCCGACGTCAACTGCGGGCCCGGCACCGTCAGCGAGGACTCTTGGAATGAACTGGTCGGACGCCATACGAAGGCGCAGATCGAGGAAGTCGATTGGAGTGTTGGAGCGGTTCTGGACGTGCTCAGGGAGGAAGGGATCGACGAGAACACCCTAGTGGTGTTCACTTCAGACAACGGCGGCGCAAGCGGCACCGTGAATGCCCCGCTTCGAGGCGGAAAAGGTAGCACTTGGGAGGGCGGGATGCGAGAGCCCACGCTGGCGTGGTGGCCCGGCACGGTACCCGCCGGCTCGGCCAGCGACGAGGTCGCTTCGACAATGGACCTGCTGCCGACGTTCTCGGGGCTCGCCGGAGGCACCATTCCCCAAGACCTCATTCTGGACGGACGGGACATTTCTGACATTCTTCTTGGTCGATCGAGCGCTGGATCGCCGGACGACGCGTTTTTCTACTACTACGAGCACGAGTTGCAGGCGGTTCGCTCCGGCAAGTGGAAGCTGTTCCGGAAGAGCCGGCAACTCTTCGACCTGGAGGTTGATATCGGTGAAACCACGGATGTGTCTGCGTCGAATCCGAAGATCGTCGAAGCGCTCTCGAATCACCTTGACTCCGCCGTCGCCGACCTCGGGGACGGTCCTGACAGCTGCCCGCGGTGCCGCCCAGTCGGACTCGTGGATAATCCGCGCCCACTGATTCCTCATTCGGATTCGGAGTGATCGGACGTCTCGGCCTGCCGTTCCGGCAGAACTGTCCGTCGTCAGTTCTCGGAAGCCATGCAGCGGCAGGCCAGAGGTTCAAGCATTCGAGACAGTCGGACTAGAATTCGAGGCCCTGCTCGAAGACGACATCCACGGGGATGTCAGCTGCCTCGATTCGGGCCAGGTCCTCATCCACCGACCCGTCCAGCTTGCCCATCGCGTCCAGAAAATCGCTCGCGCCCCGGTAGTCGCCGTCGCCCTGGATGCGGAGAATCTTGCTCGACAGAGCATCGACTGCAGCCTGCATGTTGGCTGTATCCACGCGGTAGGTGCCGGTCCCGCTGTCCCGGGAGAACGCGTTGGCTTGCTGGAAGTAATTGAAGCTCAAGGTGTTGGCGATACCGTGCGCGCTCGAGGCCCCGAAACGGACCGATCGGAAGATCCCCGCCAGGAACGTCACGTAGTTGCCCTCGAGCGAGTTGCTAGGCAGATCGCCCGACTCCGTGAGGCGCCCAACGAGGTGCAGACCGAGGATGTCGGCCTTGGCCTCCTCGAGCGCGGAACTTGTTTCCTTCAGCGCCTCCCGCACCGTTCCCCCGCCGTCGAGGGTGTTCTTGATGCCTAGCCCATGCGCCACTTCATGGAACATCGTGTTCGCGAAGAATGCATCGAATCGAATGGAGTCGCGCTGTTCTTCCGCGATGAGTAATCCAGCGATAGGCTGGAGGATATTGTCGAACTTCGCCCGCATGGCATTCTTGAGTTGGAGCCTGCGGGAGCCTTTCTGCAATTGGACCTGTTCGTCGTTCGGCAGATTGATGGCGATGGTCTTCGCGCCGGCATTGCAATCGCCGGCGTAGTAGATCACGTCATAGGCATTCAGCTGGGAGTCGCTGCCAGGCTCTTCGGACTTGTATTCCGGCGGGACTGGTAAGCCGTCCTGCAGCGCCGGAAGCATGGAGGAGTACCTCTCCAGCCTGCCGCTCCACTCCTTGTCCTTAATAAGTACGTAGGCTTCGAATGCGGTCTTGGAACCGAAGAGCTTGTCTTCGTACGACTCGATCGGGCCGATCACGAGATCGATGTCGTTGTCCCGCATGTCCATCCACGCGAAGTCGCTTGGCTGGTAGTTGCTCGTCTCAAGGGCGGTTGCGCGCATTTCGAGATAGCGTCGGAAGCCGTCATCCTCGGCCATGCCTGCGGCTTCGCGCAAGAGTTCCGAAGCCTTGGTGAGTTCGTTCGCGAATGCCTTGTGGTACGGAATCGAAATCAGGTTCCCCGCGTCGTCCCGTCGGACGAGCGTGTACTGGCTCCGCAAGCTTGGGTCCCTTTGGGCGGCGGATTCGAATTCCTCTTTCGACATGTCCGGGGGGTAGTAGTTCGCTCCCGCGGGCTTCGGCCCGAAACCTGGAAGAAACGGTTGGTTGTCGCCAAGCCTGTCCCAAGGGCCGTAATTGATCTCGGCGAACCTGCGGGCGGCGGGATTGTTCACCTCGGAAAGCAGCCCACCCTTGTCGCCGTAAGCCTGCCGCCAGAAGAGTCCGTCCATGATCTGGGCGGCCTCGGCTAGCAGGGGCAGCATGGCCCGCTGGTTCTCGGATAGCTCGTCCAAATCGGCCTCGAGCTTGATTCGGACATAATCGTCTACTTTCGCGCCGTAGTCCATCGTGGAGAAATCCGATTCATTGTTCGCAGCGCCGCACCCGGCGAGGGATGCCAGGACAAGAAGTGCTGTCGCCCGGCGCATCGCACCACTCTAGCGCAACGGCCGGATTCTCAAGAGCCGGCTCTGGTGGTGTCAGCGCAAGATCCGGAACGGACTGACGGACGGCCTGGAAGCATTCGGGAGCGAATCGGGCAGCGCGGGTTTGCGGCCGGTAACGTATAGCGCGCCTACGCGTTGCAGTCCCTCGCGCCGTGCCAGTTCGTCCGGCGGCTTGCCCGGGGGGATCGGCGAATCGTCCGAAATCCTGTCGCTCGAAACCTCCCCGAATCCGGCTCTGCGGAACGTGTGGGCCCATTGGCTGGCGTCGAGCCGGTGAAGCTGCAGCCCCATCTCTTGATCCCATCCCTCGGAAAACGAGTTCTCGCCGTAGTAGTTGATCAATACGTGGAATGAACCGGCGTACGCCGCGACCCGATACATTTCCTGGGCAGCCTTACTGACATCAAACCAGTAATATGCGGATTCGATACTCAGAATGTGGGTGAAGTAATCCTCGGCCCACGGGATCTCTTCGGCCTCCCCCAGGGCGAACAAGACATTGTCCGTGTCCTCGCTGAGAGACCGGGCTCGGTGAATCATCTCTTCTGAGACATCGATGCCAACGCATGCCCCCTCGCTAATGCGGTCGGAAATCATTCGGACCGTCCAGCCGTCCCCACAGCCGATGTCAAGGACTCTGGAGTCTTCGCATAGCTCCACCCTCTGGAGCATCAATTCGGCGAGGCGCTTGTGCCTCCGTTCCATCCCGTCCGCCTTGCCGGTCCGCACCCATTCGTCGAAGGTGTCCCGGACTGTATCCGTTCCTCGATCTGGAACTCGGGAGAGGGGGGCCTGAGTCATTGGGAGGGGCCTTTGTTGCGCGTTAGGTCAGGGCGGTGCTGGTTGCGCGGGAGCGTTGCTTCATTCAGTGAGACTTTGCAGTGTTCGGCCTGATGCCGTCGGAGGATCGCCATCAGCAGCGAGCAGGGAAGCGACCGCCGAGGCGCACCGACTTCATTGGGAGGGTACCGGAAAAGGAAGGAACTCCGCTTTGCGCCGCTCGATGAAGCTCGTGGCGCCTTCCTTCACGTCCGGCCGGCGGAAGGACTCGACCATCTCTTCCAAGGCCTCGGCGGCTGCCTCGTCGATGCTCCGGCCATAGTCTGCATACACCTGTTTCTTGATTGCTGCCATCGAGGCGGGAGAGCAGTTCTCCGCAAGGTCCGAAGCATACCCGAGGGCCTGATCGAGCAATTCCTCGCGCGGAAAGACCGCGTTGACCAGGCCGATTCGCTCCGCTTCCTCCGCCATGATCACACGTGCCGACAGAAGCAAGTCCAGGGCTTTGGACTGGCCCACCAGTCGAGGCAGCAGCCAAGAAATGCCGTACTCAGCGATCAGGCCCCTCCTCGCAAATGCGGTAGTCATCTTGGCGCCGGATGCTGCGAAGCGCACGTCGCAGCAAAGTGCATGCACGAATGAGACGCCTGCGCAAGCGCCGTTGATTGCGCAAACGATGGGTTTGGGGATAGACAACGGGTAGTGGATAGGTCGGCCAGCTTGTCGGATCCGGTCGATCGTGTGCTGGCCAGCCGTCTTGAGTCCCTGCACGTCCGCTCCGACGCTGAACGACTTGCCGACTCCTGTCAGGACGATCGCCCTGATTTCGGAATTGTCGCGGCACTCGTCCAGCAGATCGAAGTAATGGTCGCGCATTGCAGGCGTGATGGCATTGTTTCGCTCCGGACGATTGAAGCTTAGGACCGCCACGCGGCCGCGCTTTTCGAAGTGGAGTACTTCCGGCATCGGTGGAGACACTATTCTATCGCCGCGCAACGGCGAATCGAGCCCGCCATGACCGCTAGTGGCCGGCACAGTGGCCCGATATCAGACTGCAGAGATCTGGCACGACCACAGAAAAGAACACGATGCACATCTCGTCGGTAGTCCGGTCTCCCCACCCCACCGCAATCGGCGGGTCGTTCGGGTTGCGGGGATTGTCGGCTGAGTTGTCGTAGATCGCTGAGACCTCCATGCGGTCACTCCGATGGAATGGCACGGGATTGACGTAGGTGTAGATGTCCTGCCAATTGAAGTCCCAGTCGTCGATATAGATCATCGCGGTCTTCTCGCCAGACTCGGACACCTTGTCCATGCGGATCTCCTTGCCCAGCAGATGCATGTGGGGGGCTACATTGACGACGTCGAGCGGCAGCACCCCGCTTGCCTCGAGCACATCCAGCAATGCTGTCGGAATGTCCGGGCTATCGTCCCCTTCGAGAGCAAAATCGGCGGTTACCTCATAGCTCGCCTCTCCGGCCGGAATCGAGAAGCTCCTGTTGATCACCGGTATGAATGTGGCGTTTTGCGCGGTTCGCTCGTCCGCGAAGTGAAGGCCGATCCGCGTGGAATCCGACTGGTCGGTCCCGTCGGGATGGTAGTGCAGCTGGACCGCGATATGCGAGCCCTGCCGCACGTACATCCCGGAGCCTTCCGGCATGACTTGGGGACGGGCGCCCGGTGCCCACAAGGCGAGGATGTACGACTCGACACCGAGGGTAAAGCTGCTGTAGCTGATTCCTGCGCTGCCGAAGCACTCGTACCCGGGCTTGCCGTCATCAGTGGCTGCCTCCTTTCCCTCGGATTCCCCGACAGGGTCTCCGTAAAGGATCATGTGGTGCACGATTTTCCGGTTCCCGGGCCGAACCTCGATGGCAACGATGCTCTTGCTCTCCGTAATGCTGTCCGGAAGCGGAACGCTGAAACAGCGGTAGTCGTCCGACGCATTCGGATCCGGGGTGTACGAGGGGGTCTCGAGGACCAAGTCCGGCTCGCCAAGTGTCCAGTTCGCATCGAACTCCAAGGGCTCAGGGAGATCTCTCTGATGTCCTTCTGGCGCTCCGATCTCCACCCAAGACTTGATCATCTCGATTTCGTCGTCCGTCAGACGCCGTTCTCCGACGAATTCGCCGTGCCCGGACACCGGCTTCCAAGGTGGCATGCTGCCTTCTTCGACAGCCTGCTGGATGGCTGGCGCCCACTCCTTGGCGTCCGCATACTCCATGAGGGAAAACGGAGCGACCTCGCCGGGGTGGTGGCACACCTGGCAATGCTCTTGGAACAGGCGTGAGATCTGGTTGTTAAAACTGATCCACGCTCCTGCGGAATCCGTGAATGAGACCTGCACCGTGTTGGCCGCGATCCCGTCGGCTGTCACCACCACATCCGCAAGCTCGCTATGAGCAAGATGAAGCGGTAGTGGGCCGATTCTGATTTCGTCGACGCCAGCGGACTGGCCGTGCTCGTTCTGGCAGCCCGCGGGCACGTCGACTCCGCCGACCGCGACACTGAGCCCGTCGGCGAAACGGATGCCGGTTCCGCGGAGCTTGAGAAAGAACACCGTCCCCTCCGCCACCAGGTTGAGCGGCACGGCCCGGTACACATCGTTGAGGTCATCGAAGTACGCAAGGTCTTGGGAGTGCCGGGTTCCTTGGAGAAGATCGACGATCTCGGCCTGGCCATCCGCGAGTCCACCTCCGCTTCCCGCAGCCGAGAAGAGGCCCGGACTGACGGACTGGACTTGGAACGTCCCGTCTGTGACGGTTTCCTCGCCGCGCTTCACGGTCATCCGGGCGCTGCCGACCGGGAGGTTCGGGACGAGGATCCGCAGCACCGTCGGCTCGACCGAGAACAGCGAGGCTTGGAGGGTGACGCCGTCAGATCCTACGATCTCCACAGTGACGGTGTCGAGTTCGAGCTGGGGCTCGCCATCCGGGGCCATGGTCGTGGTCTCGCCGAACTCTCCGTCGACCAAGGCAACGGAATTCGGAGCGACCGCCACTTCCTTGTTCAGGCTGGCTGCGGAATAGACCGCGATTGCCTCATCTTGTGCCGGCATCCCTGAAGACAGGGACAGCGCCAACGACACAAGCGTCACGAAGCGGGAGCATTGCCAGCGGGAGCCCATCATTTCCGTCTCCTTGCTATGAGCGTAATGCCTGAATTCGAACACGGTGTCGTCAACAAGGCAAAGCACCCTGGTAGTCCATTCACCGCGTCCCCACAGGCACCGGTGCCCTAGTGACCGTACCGTGCTGATTGTCCGTCCGGTACGCAACAACTTGAGTCATTTCCTGAAGTGTAATGCTTGTATAGTACCCCACTTCCGCATCGGCCTGGTCAGTCGCCACGGGTGAGCGAACCCCCTTCACTCGCGGATGTCCGCTGGCCGGTCCTGCTGTGCGCGGCCGCATGCGGAAGCAGGGGATTGCGATAATGGGCGCGTACCGATGGCGCCGGACCCCTTGACCTATGCCGCGGCAGGTGTGGATATCGACGCCGCGGAAAGCGCAACGGATCGAATCCGGGAGCTCGCGCATCGCACGTTCGACGAGAACGTGTTGTCGGGCATCGGTTCGTTCGGAGCAGCCTACTCGCTGGCCGGGAAGCAGCTGGCCGAACCAGTCTTGGTAAGTTCGGCGGACGGAGTCGGAACCAAGCTCAAGGTTGCCTTTGCCGCGAACCGGCATGACACCGTCGGGCAGTGCCTCGTGAATCACTGCGTGAACGACATTGCGGTCCAGGGAGCGACACCGCTCTTCTTCCTAGACTACTTTTCGGTTGGCCGGCTGAATCCGGGAGTGGTCGAGGAGGTCGTCAGCGGCGTCAGCCGCGCCTGCTCGGAGAACGGCTTGGCCTTGATTGGCGGCGAGACTGCCGAAATGCCCGGGATTTACCAGGACGGCGAATACGACCTAGCCGGTTTCATTGTCGGTGTCGCGGAGCGACGGGAGCTACTTTTGGGTTCGAGCGTCCAGGAGAACAGCAGGCTGATCGGCCTCGCTTCCAACGGGCTCCACACGAACGGGTATTCCCTCGCGCGCAAGGTTTGTTTCGACGTCGCCGGTTTCGGCGTGGACGAGTGGCGACCGGAGCTGGAACGGAGTGTCGGCGACGAGCTGCTCAGGGTGCACCGGAGCTACCTCAGGCCCCTGACGGCCTTGCGAGAGGCCGGCCTGCTGCAGGGGGCTGCGCACATCACCGGCGGCGGCATCACGGACAACACTCCCCGCATGTTGCCGGACGGCCTCGGGGCCCGGATCTGGACTGGGAGGTGGACCGTTCCAGCAGTCTTCAGGCTCCTTCAGGATCTGGGCGGTATCGAAAGCGTTGAAATGTGGCGGACGTTCAACATGGGCGTCGGCATGATCGCCTGCGTGCCTTCGGACGCTGCCGGTAGGGCGCTGGAAGTCTTGGCCGCGATCGGAGAAACCGCCTTCGAACTGGGGGTTGTCCAGGCTGGTGCCAGGGAAGTGGTGTACGACAAATGAATCGGCTCGGCATCTTGATTTCCGGGAGGGGCTCGAACTTCGAGGCCATCGCCGACAGCATTGACGAGGGTCGGCTGGACGCCGAGATCGCGATCGTTATCAGCAACAACCCGCATGCAAAAGGTCTCAAGCGGGCCAAGCAGCGCGGCCTCAAGGCCTTCTGCATTCGATCGCGTGCCATGGAGCGCGAGGCCTATGACCGCCTCGTGGTGGAGAAACTGCGAGCCGAGCGCGTCGATCTGGTCTGCCTAGCCGGCTTCATGAGGCTACTGAGCGCATGGTTCGTGGCCGAATACCCGCATCGGATACTGAACATCCACCCGTCACTGCTGCCCTCCTTTGCTGGGCTTGAGGCGCAGGTGCAGGCCCTGGAGCACGGCGTCAAATTCTCCGGATGCACGGTCCACTTCGTCGACGAGCACCTGGACGCCGGGCCCGTCATTGTCCAGGCGGCGGTTCCGGTCCTGGATGAGGACGACGAGGACGCGCTCTCGGCCCGCATACTGGAACAGGAGCACCGGGCCTACACCGAGGCGATACGTCTCGTGCTGAGCGGGAAATTTCAGATCGTAGGGCGCCGCGTGCTGCGAACGGCATGACGATCGATCAGCAGATCGAATACCTGTGCAAGGGCTGCGCCGAGATCATCTCGGAGGCCGAGCTGAGGCAGCGCCTGGAGCAGAGTGCTCGGGACTGCAGGCCCTTGCGTGTCAAGGCGGGATTCGACCCCACGGCTCCCGACCTTCATCTGGGACACACGGTCTTGATACGCAAGATGAAGCATTTCCAGGACTTGGGTCACACGGCAATTTTCCTGATAGGCGATGTGACCGGTCTGATCGGAGACCCGTCCGGACGGAATTCCACGCGGCCTCCGATGACGCGGGAGCAGATCCTAGAGAACGCCGAGACATACAAGAGGCAGGTCTTCACGATCCTGGACGAGAAGAAGACCGAAATCCGCTTCAACGGGGAGTGGTTGCTGAAGCTCGGGACCCTCGGCATGATCCGACTCTGTTCACAAGCCACCATCGCCCAGTTGCTGGAACGGGAGGATTTTACGCAGCGGTATAGGCAGGGCAAGCCGATTAGCCTGCACGAGTTTCTCTATCCACTCACGCAGGCTCAGGACTCTGTCGCGTTGGAGGCGGACGTGGAACTTGGCGGAACGGACCAGACATTCAACTTGCTCCTGGGCAGGGAACTGCAGGCCAGCCATGGCCAGCCGCGCCAAATTGCCATGACAATGCCGATTCTCGAGGGGCTCGACGGAGTCCAGAAAATGTCGAAGTCGCTCAACAACTACATAGGGATCTGCGAGCCGCCCGACATCATGTACCGAAAGGTCATGCAAATCTCGGATGACCTTATGTATCGGTACTACGAGTTGCTGACGGACCTACCTCTTCGCGATATCGAGTCCATGAGGCGCGAGGCGGAGAGGGGGACGGCCCATCCGATGGATCTCAAGCACGACCTGGCGCGGCAGATCGTGAGCGACTTCCACGGTCCGGAAGCTGCTGCACGCGGCGGCGAGGTGTTCCGACGAGTCGTTCAGAACAGGGAAGTCCCCGAGCAAATGCCCGAATTGGACCTGCCGGTCGAGATGCGCGACCAGACTGCGATCCGCATCGACAAGTTGTTGCGAGCGACCGGCTTGGCAAGGTCCGGCGGAGAAGCCAACCGGAAGCTCAAGGAGAACGCAGTCAGCGTCAACGGGGTAAGGCACCGCGAAATGAGCTACCACGTGCCGCCAGGGGTGTCGGAACTGGTCCTGAAGTTCGGCAAGAAATGGGCTCGCGTGCGCTTGTGACGTCCCCCAATCGGGCTGGTGTTTCCTGGGGCCGCTGCTTGTGGCGAAGCGACAGATTACGATTCAAGGCTTGACTTGACATTCTGAAACACTTGTCGTGGATTCGGTGCTCCGCCGGTGTGGAATCAGTATGGTGCCCGCGACTGATCTCCGCAGCGTGGCCTATGGGACCCGAAGACTACGGGGGACGCAGGCACCGTCAAGACTATGGAGATCGGAATCCAGATTATGAATTTCGAGGAACGAGTGGCGGGCTTGCAGGAGGCTCTGGTCGAGTCCTGTGCCGGCCTCTCGAAGTCAATCGCCGCTCTGGAGTAGGCACAGGACAAACAGGGGGCTGAACTGACCGCCCGGATTCATACCTGCACTTAGTGGATTCGATTCCTGACGGGCTTGGCTTGCGGCGCTCTGGTGGGCGCACTGGTCGCCCTGTTCGTTTTCTAGGCGGGTCCCCACAATGACCCCGCGAGGTTGGGCCTGACCGTCCAATAGGCCAAGGAAGAGATCAGTCCCAAGGCATAGCCGAACCGCTCGGGTCAGCTGGAAGTGAAGTTCATTCGGCGGAATGGTTCCAGTTGCAATCCTCGTGAACCGAGCTGTGCGCCGCATCAACGTGAGGACAGTCGCACCTCCCATCGGCATAGGCACGAGGCCGCGACCCGTCGATGATTCGCGCACCGGCGGAGCCTGCAGCCGGCGGGCAACGTGATTCAATGGAAGTTCTGGTGCCACGGTCCTTTAGCATCAAGAACTTCGGCTGCCGGGCAACGCAAGCGGACGGTGCCGGCATTGCCGCGGACCTGGCCGGCCGCGGGCTGGATCCAGTGGGCGACCCGCGCGCAGCCGACGTCGTCGTCGTCAACACCTGCACGGTGACTTCCGAAGCGGATCGGGATGCTCGCCAGTCCATTCGTCGCGTCCACCGCGAGAATCCCGGCGCCGACATCTTGGTGACCGGTTGCTATGCGCAGCGCGCGCCGCAGGAACTGGCGGCGCTCGAAGGAGTCAGGTGGGTTGTCGGTAACTCGCACAAGCATGCGATCGGCCAGGTTCTCGCGCCGCGATTGGTGCAGATCGACGGAGTGACTGCCCGACCGCTTTCCTATCACGGCGAGATTGAGGCTGGCGGGACCCTTGTCGGGGAGATCTCTCGGCAGAAGACCCTTCATTCGATGCCGACGGGCGATCCCCTGGGACGGACCAGGCCCAACGTCAAGGTCCAGGACGGCTGTGATAACCGGTGCTCTTTTTGCATCATCCCGTCCGTACGGGGCGGAAGCCGCAGTGCCGCCCTGGATGCGGTCATCGAGGAAGTTCGCAGCCTTCAGGATCCCTATCCGGAAGTGGTCCTGACTGGCATCAATCTCGGGAGATGGGGACGCGACCTGCCCGGACGGACGCGACTTCCGGACCTGATTCAGGCATTGCTGGACGAAACCTCAGTTCGCAGGTTACGGCTCAGTTCGGTGGAGCCGATGGACTGGAGCGATCGTTTGGTGGAGCTGATGGCCTCGTCACCGCGAATCGCGAATCATGTCCACATGCCGCTTCAATCCGGTTCCGATGCGGTCCTTCGTCGGATGCGGCGGCGCTACCGCGTCCGTCATTACGAGGACCGCGTCATGCTGGCGAGACAGGCTGTGCCGCTGGCTGCGATTGGAGCTGACGTGATGGTTGGATTCCCCGGGGAGACGGCGGAGGAATTCGACCAAACCAGGGCGTTCATCGAGCGCATGCCCTTCACGTACCTGCACGTATTCTCGTATTCCTCGCGGAGTGGGACGGAAGCAGCTGAGCACGAGTTCCAGGTGCCGAAAGCGGTCAAGCGCGAACGCAACCGGATCCTGCGGGAGCTTATCGACCGGAAGAACGCTTTGTTCCGCCAGGGACTGGTCGGCACCAGCTTCTCAGCCGTGACTCTCGGGTCTGGCGGGAATCGCTCCAAGGCCCTCAGTGACAATTTCATTGAGGTCGACGTCTTGGGCGCTCCCGCCGCGCCAGGCACTTTGCGGTCAGTTCGAATCGAAGGCATCGAAGGGAAGCGGACACTGGCAAGCTGGGCCGCCTGAAGTGCCACTGGAAGTCCTCAGCTGACCGAAAGAGGCGCGGTGCGCGATTCTTGCCACAGACGGGAACCTAGGCGGGCATCCGCTCGGGTAACCAAAGTCCGCTATAGCGAGTAACAGGCTAATCCTCACTGTCTTGCGGGCAGTTGGTAAGGCGCGAGTCAGGCCTGACAGGCCGCTTGTCGTTACTCGGCTATGATCTTCGGAATGCCGGTGGACGATTCGGAAGCGGTCCGCTCGAGAGCGTCTCGATACTTCCCGCGCTGGCAAAGCGCTGATCTGCCGGAGGCTCCGCAGCTCACTCCCGGACAGTGGAGGATCCTAATCGGGCCTGGCCTGCTCTTTGCCGGGAGCGCCATCGGCGGGGGCGAATGGCTCTTCGGCCCGATAGTCACCGCCCAGTATGGCGGGCAACTAATGTGGATCGCCATGATCAGCATCGTCCTGCAGATCAGCCACAACCTCTGCATGATGCGCTACACGCTCTACACGGGCGAGCCCATCATGGTCGGTTTTTTCCGCTTGGTCCCGGGGCCGAGGTTCTGGATTGCTTTCTACCTGCTGCTTGATCTCCCGGGTATCTGGCCGTACCTGGCTTCGAATGCGGCCGTTCCGCTGGTGTCCGCGTTCCTTGGGCAACTGCCCGGGCCCGAGCACGACGCTCTGCTGCGATGGGTCTCGTACGGCATCTTCGTCGCCGCGTTCCTGCCGCTGATCTTCGGAGGGAAGGTCTACAACATGGTCGAGAAGGTGATGGTCGGCAAGATCATTGTCGTCCTGAGCTACCTCGGGTTCATTTCCTTGTTCATGGTGAGCTGGGAGACATGGGTTGCTGTATTCACAGGGTTTGTGCGTGTGGGCTCGTTTCCGGACAAGGAGATCGACTGGGCGACGCTCGCCGCGTTCGCCGCAATCGCTGGCATGGGAGGCATCACCAACACTGGCTTTTCGAACTATGCACGCGACAAGGGCTGGGGCATGGGGCCGCTTGTGGGCGCGATTCCCAGCATGATCGGTGGCAAGAAGATCGAACTGGCGCACGTGGGCAAGGTGTTTCCTGTCAACGAGGAATCGTTGCGGCGCTGGAAGGGCTGGATGCGGCACCTGTTGCGCGATCAGTTCGGAATCTGGGCCGTAGGATGCATCATCGGCATGGCCCTCCCGTCCATGCTCTCCCTGGAGTACATCGCCGGTGCCGAGGTTCAAGGCCATGCAGCCGCCGCAATGACCGCCCGGGGCATCGCTGATCGCTCGGGCGAGATCTTCTGGTTCCTTACCCTCCTGTGCGGCTTCATTGTTCTGTCCCCAGGGCAAATCTCCGATATAGACAATCTTTCGCGCCGCTGGACCGAGCTGATCTGGATCGGGAGCAAGCGCGTCGAGCACCTTCGGGGCAACCAGGTCAAGTACATCTACTACACGATCATGGGGCTGTACCTCGTCTGGGGATTCGTCGCACTGCGATTGACGCCGAATCCGCTGTTCCTAGCCGTTCTGACGGGATCTCTGCGGAACTTGGGAATGAGCGCGACCGCGCTTCACGCCCTGTTCGTGAATCGCAAGCTGCTTCCGAAGCCGCTACGCCCCCCACTGATCATGCAGGTCAGCCAAGTGGCCTGCTTTGTCTTCTTTCTCGGTATCTCGGTGATCGCCTTTTACCAGCAGATCAGCTAGGGACGGTCACGAAGGATCGGGGCCCTCTGGGTTCGTTCGACCGACGGTGCCGAAACTCTCAGCGGGTCGGTTCGTGCCGTGAGCGAGGCTCTCGAATCAGCGTTCGGGACATCCCCGCACCCGGGCAGCGGGGCGCAGAATCCGAGCCCTGCAACACCGCGAGCAGGCTCTTTCGGCCAAGAATGTCGTCTTTCGACTCGGCTCGGACGTGCCTTTCCAGGAATCCGGCACTTGATCCGTTCGCGCCGGGTGCTTGGGGCCACCTTGCCCCAAAAAGCGTCCGAATGTCGGGTACCGGGCAAGAACGGGCGGTCTTCTCTCCCAACTCGGCGTGAAAGGTGACAACGCGGCTGATGCGACGCTGTACGCCAACCTCATCGGGGAACCCAACCACCCAAGTCGCGGCCAGCCGGCTGTCGGCGGCCGGCGCGGCATACTCTGGACCAACGAAGCTGGATTCGAGGTTCCAGCGCGCTTCACGCTCGGAAACGCCGGCCGCAAGGTTCCCGGCACGCTCGGACCGGGAACCCCTCACATCTTCAACATCGCCGTGTCGAAGAACACCCAGATCACCGAGCGGCTGCGCATGCAGTTCCGATTCGAAACGTTCAACAGTTTCAACACTCCGGAGTTCAACAATCCGAGGGACCAGGTCGGTCAATCAGGATTCGGCGTCGTCAATGCGAGCAACTCGCATCGCGAGATGCAACTGGGGGTGAAGTTCTACTTCTAGAGTTCCCGCACGACCGGCGGGTAGGCTCGCGGCCCTTCGAATGCGGCCGCGAGTTCACCCCTCGTTCTCCAGGGGCTCTGAGCCGCCGGATGGGGAACCGGTCCGCGGGGGGCGACCTTAGATGTCAAGCGTCCAGGGGCTTCGGTAGGCCCTGGAGAGCCACTTGTCGGCCTCGGAGTCGGAAACGAATCTCTCTCTGGTGGAGTCCCACTGCAGGGTGCGCTTGAGCCTGGTCGCAATGTTCCCGAGGTGGCAGAAGACGGCGGTTCGGTGCCCGATCTCGACATCGGCGTTCGGCCGTCCGCGGCTCTTCACGCAGTCCAGGAAGTTGCGCATGTGGTGCGCGTTCAAGCTTCGTTGAGCGCTGTCTGGGTAGGACTCCCTGTCTTCCAGCATTGGCGGGTCCTTACGCTGCCACCTCTGGCCGCGAATGGAGAATCCTCTGCGGCTCAGTTCCAGGTCGGCCTTGGTGCCGTGAAAAACGAGATAGGACCCTCGGGTTCCGTTCAATTCGCGCGCAGACCAAGTCAGCACGGCGTCGTCCACGTCATAGACCACCTCCTGGATATCCGGTGTCTCGCCGTCATCTCGGATCGCGTAGCGTCCGCCGCAGCCCGAAACGGACGTGGGCGTCTCGCATGCCAGGCCCCACCGAGCGATGTCGATGTTGTGGGCCCCCCAGTTCGTCATTTGGCCTCCGGAGTAATCCCAGAACCACCGGAAGTGATAGTGCCCTCGCAACGGATTGTACGGTCTGGCCAGCGCGGGGCCTAGCCACATGTCGTAATCGAAGTCGGCCGGAGGGTCCGTGTCCTCCGGTGTTCCGAAGCCCGGCATGGAATTGCGTTCGAAGCCTGCTTCGACATGGTGAACGGCTCCGAGTTCGCCAGAACGCACGATCCGGACAGCCTCGATGTAGTGCGGGCCGGACCTCTGCTGGCTGCCGGTTTGAACGACCCGGTCGAAGCGACGGGCCGCCTCGACCATCTTCCGGCCTTCATCCACCGTCAATGAAAGCGGCTTCTCCACGTAGACGTCCAGCCCCGCGGCGCAGGCCCTGATCGTCTGGATGGCGTGCCAGTGATCGGGCGTCGCGATGAGCACGGCATCCATCGGGCGGTGTTCCAGCAGCCTGCGGAAGTCCCGGTAGGCTTTGGCCCGGCCTTTCGCGGCGCTGAGTGCCGCTTCGAGATGGGGCTCGTAAACGTCGCACACCGCGACAGGCTCTACGTCGGGCTGCGCCAGGGCTTGGCCCCAGACTTGGCTTCCCCGATTGCCTGTGCCGATGATCCCGACCGCAATGCGCTCGCTGGCACCCACGATTTTCCGGTAGGATGCCGCGGCGGCGGCGGTTGCTGTCAAGAGATGTCTACGTTTCATGGCCTGAGTGGATCACCCCAATCGCGAGGCTTGCACGCACTGAGCGATTGTATTGAGAGCTTAGCCCATTGGATCAGGACCCACAGTGGAAGCTGGCACCGTTCCAGGCACGATGGCGGGCCGCGATCAGACGTCTCGCTCGCGTTCAGTTCCTAGCCCCCGGTGGCCTATTCGTGGCGCAATGCGTCGGCGGGGTGTGTTCGGACGGCACGGATCATCGGAATCGTGGCCGCCAGAACTCCACTGATCGCAAGGGCGAGTACGGCCCCACCAAGGACTTCCCAGTCGAATGGGCTTACCTCGTACAACATGGCCGACACGATGCGCCCGGCACCGAGCGCCCCGGCGACACCCGCAATTGCACCGGATCCCAGCATGGTCCCCACCGAGCGCAGGACGAGGGCCTGGACCCGCCAGTTCGATGCGCCAAGTGCCATGCGGATTCCAATTTCACGGGTCCGGTCCCGGACTAGGTGACTGCAGACGCCGAACAAGCCGACTGTTGCTAGCAAGAGGGCTATCCCCCCAAACGATCCCACTAGTCTTGCTAGCATTCGCTCGATGACCGTGGCGCGATCCACGTGCAACTCGACTGTTGTGTACTGACGGTCCACCGGAAGGCCGGGAACGATCTCCCGCACGGCACGTCTCACAGCCTCGGCCGCAGCGTCGGCCGGAAGCGAGGAGCGAACCGCGAGTGTGCGGGTGAAGCCCTCGTGCTGCGCAGTTGATACATAGACCAATGCCGGGGGATTTTCTCGCAGATTCACTTGGCGAACGTCGGCGACAACGCCTTCGATGCTGCGCTTCTGGTCGATCACCCCACCCAGCGCGGATCGGCCGGGAAAGAACCTGGAGGCGAACGCCTGATTGACCACGACAGGGTCGGCTTCCTCGTATCCCGGAATCCGGCCCTCCAGCAGTCGGATCCCGAGAGTTCTGAAGTACTCCGGTGAGGCAAGGACGTGGATCACGCCCATATCCTCGTCTTCTCCCGGCTGATATCCGGAGACTGTGATCGTGCTCCTTCCGTGGTTTCCGTGCAGAGGCAGCGTCCCAGTAAAGGCTGCGGACTCGACTCCGGGCAGCGTTGCGACCCGGTTGAGGATCCGACGTCGCATCGCTGGTTCCGCTTCCGGCTTGAACCCTGCCCCCTGGGGATCGACGCGGATTCCGATCACTCGTTCCGCGTCGAGACCTAGGTCGGTTGCGCGAAGCTCCGCCAGGCTCCGGAGGAACAGTCCAGCGGTTGCCAAGAGGATGACTGCCAAAGCGCATTGGGCCCCAACGAGCAGGACTCTTGCCCGAACAGCACTCCTTTCCGATGTGGCAAGCACGCCCCCCGACCGCAATGCGCCCCACGCAGTTCTCCGAGCCGCAAGCGCAGCGGGTGCCGCCCCGAACAGCAGCACGGTAATCGCACCTGCGCCGGTTGCAAAGACTAGTTCGGGTAACGCGATCCTGACGTCCAGCATCTGCACCCCACGGATGGCAACCAGCCAGCGGTGCATGATCGGCACCAACGAGTACGCCACCAGGCATCCAAGCAGGGTCCCCAGCCCGGCCAGCACCGCGCTTTCGACGAGGAGCGGCCGCACTAGGTCGGCGAGTCTCCCCCCCAAGGCTTCTCGGATCCCGAATTCGTTTCGACGCGTGGCCGCTCGCACGAGAAGCAGACTGCCGAGATTCGCGCATGCGATGAGCAGTAGGAGTCCGGTCGCCGTCCAGAGCAGGATCAGGGGTCTCTCGGCGGTGGTTCGAAGCCGCGAAATCCCGCTTCCCATAGCAGTGAGCGGTATGTGAATCTCCTCAAGATGCTCGAGGTGCTCTTCCGTGATGTCTGCGCCAGCCTGCTCTAGGAAGATTTGCTGGAGGCGCGGATTGATCGCCGACTCGGCCTGGGCAAGCGTAACGTCGGGCTTGAGGCGCATCAAGATGTTCAGCCAGTAGACCTCGAACGGGACGCCAGCCTTGAGCCAAAGGGGGTTGCGGGTCACCTCTACCTGCATGGATAGCGGGACCCAGATGTCCGGTCCAGACTCCACTACGTGCCCTCGGAACGAGGGCTCGGCGATGCCCACGATCGTGTAGGGGACGTCTTGCAATCGGATCGTGGATCCGACTGCGTTCGGATCCCCGCCCAGGCTGCCCCGCCAGAATGCGTGGCTGACGACCGCTACGGGATTCGCTCCGGGGGTGCCGTCGTCGTCGTGCCCGAGCAGCCGCCCTCGGAACGGTCGGCCACCAAGCAGCGGAAAATACGATCCCGAGACCAGGGCGCAGGTGGCCGTCTGCGGGGCGCCCCCGAGAGCCGGGCTCTCGCCCCAATAGACCCTGTAGTTCAAGGTGGGCGTAGCCGCTACCCCTGCAAGAACACCATGGTTGTCCCGCCTGAGTGCCTGATACTGAGCGAAGGAAAAGACCTCCTGCTGAGGTCGGTCGCTCATGCTGATTCTGCTAATGGCTCCGGGCCCCAAAATGGCCAACTCGCCGGGCCGCTCAACCGGCAAGGCCCGCAGCATGAGGGCCTCGAATAGGCTGAACACTGCGGTGTTTGCCCCGATTCCGATTGCAAGCGTCACGCAAGCAACCGCCACGAAGCCGGGATTCCGCCGGAGGGAGCGAACGACTTGGAAGATCTCGCCAAGCATGGGCGGGTACCGGCCCGGCCCTGAGTTCCGCAGCGAGCCGGCTAGGAGTGCAGGATAGCCGATGTGCGGCCATTCGACGGACGCTCCGCTGTCCAGGAGGTTTCGCCTGTTCGGAGCTATTCCCGCGCAATGCGCGGATCGATGTCGCTCGGGCAACGGGGTATGATGCTGGGTCTGCAACCTGTCATCAGGTCCGGCGCCGACGGATTCCCATGCTCACGCGTATCGTCCTTGCCCTGATCGTCACTGCGGTGCTTCCGGCTGCCGAGCGGACCAATATCGTGTTCGTCTTCATCGACGACATGGGCTATGGAGACCTAAGCTGTTATGGCAACAGGGACGTCCGGACCGCCAATATTGACCGGCTGGCGGAGGAGGGAATCCGGTTCGAGCAGTTCTACGTCGGGTCGCCGATTTGCTCGCCGTCCCGCGTGGCTATCACCACGGGCCAGTTTCCAGCCCGGCACCTGATCCACTCCTACCTGAATTCGCGTGAGCGCAATCGGGTGCGTGGGATGCGGGATTTCCTCGATCCAACTGTCCCGGCGGTTGCGCGGACCTTCCGACAGAATGGCTACGCGACAGCGCACTTCGGCAAGTGGCACATGGGTGGAGGCAGGGACGTCGACGACGCGCCGCTGCCGCAGGCGTATGGATTCGACGAGTCCCTGGTGTCGTTCGAGGGTCTCGGAGACCGGATCCTCCCCCCGGGAGGCCTTTCCGATCAGAGCAGGAAGCTTGGCCAGGGCGTCATCCGGGACGTTCCCAAGCACGAAATGACGGAAATCTACGTCGACCGCGCGATCGACTTCATCAGGCGGAACCGCGAAAAGCCCTTCTATCTGCATGTCTGGCTGAACGATGTTCATGACCGCTTCTTTCCCAAGCCGGAACTTCTCGCGAAATTCGAACGGTTCTCCGCAAACCCTTACAGACAGCAGTACTTCGCCGTCATTGACGAGATGGACCGGCAGGTGGGACGGCTGTTCCGTGAAGTGGACTCGCTCAAACTGGCGGAGCAGACGCTCCTGGTTCTTGCCAGCGACAACGGCCCCACGGCATGGAAGCGGTACTACGATGAGGGCTACGAGCCCCCTGGGAAGACCAATGGCTTGCGCGGCAGAAAGTGGAGTCTGTACGAAGGCGGAATTCGTGAGCCGCTCATCGTTCGATGGGCGGGGTCCACACCTGCGGGAAAGACGAACGCCAGAACGGTGGTCAGCGCGGTCGACCTGTTCCCGACATTCTGCAGCCTAGCCGGATTGGAAGCACCGGACGTTGATTTCGACGGCGAGGACATGAGCGCGGCATTTCGCGGCGAGCACCCGTTGCGGGAGCGTTTGATCTTCTGGGAGTACGGCCGGGATCCGAGCTACCTGCGTCCTGGCCTTGAATCGGACCGGAGCCCGCCTCTCGCCGTGCGCGACGGTGACTGGAAGCTCCTGATGAACACCGACGGATCCGGCGTCGAACTGTACGATTTCCGTGGTGGCTTCGACGAGACTGCGAATGTCGCGTCGGAGAACGCGGACGTTGCGAAGCGACTGGGCGGCGCCTTGATGGACTGGTGGCGCTCCATCCCGAAACTGATGTGAGGCCGATATGAGACCAATCATTGATGCGCACCTCGACATCGCTTGGAACGCACTCTCTTTCGATCGAGACCAGCTTCTCGAACTAGGCGAAATGCGCCGTCGCGAGGCCGGCATGACCGGCTCAGCCCGGTCGAATTGCACGGTGAGCATTCCCGAGATGCGGCGCGCGAATGTTCGGGTTTGCCTGGCAACATTGCTCTGCCGCGCTCTTCCCGAGGATTTGCCGGAAATGGACTCCAACATCGGTGAAGTGGGATCCCGAGGTCACGGCGAGATCATTCTGCGCGAGGACCTCGACTACGCCAATCAGACAATCGCCTGCGCCATGGCCCAGGCCCAGCTCGCCTACTACCTCCTGCTGGAGCAGCAGGGTCATCTCCGGCTGATCAGGAGCCAGGAGGATCTGGCGACGGTCTGGTCCGACCCGCACGCGCCGTTGGGAGCGATCCTGAGCATGGAGGGTTGCGACCCGATCGTCGATCCGTCCCAAGCCGAGTGGTGGTACGGGCAGGGGTTGCGGACCGCTTGCCTAGCCCACTACGGGCCCAGTGCCTACGCGATGGGCACCGGCGGAGACGGAACCCTGACACGCCAGGGAAGGGAACTGCTACGCGAGTTCGACCGGCTCGGGCTGATCCTCGACCTAGTGCACACTGCAGACACGGCGATCGAACAAGCGCTGGAAGCATACTCAGGACCTGTCTTTGTCAGCCATGGGAACTGTCGGGCCCTCGTTTCGCACGACAGACAAATTAGTGACGAGCAGATCCAGTGGGTTGCCGAGCGCGATGGTGTCCTGGGAGTCGTGATGGACGAATGGATGCTGGTTCCGGGGTACGTTCGAGGAAACCCCGAGCGATCCCGGGCAACTCTGGAGAACGTTGCCGACCACATCGACCACATCTGCTCGATGCTTGGCACAGCGCGCCATGTCGGGATCGGCAGCGATCTTGACGGCGGCTTCGGGACCGAGCAGACGCCGCTCGACCTCAGCAGTATTGCCGATCTGCAGAGGCTCGAGGACATCCTGTCCCGCCGGGGCTACTCGGACGAATCGATCGATGGAATCTTCAGCGGAAACTGGTATCGGTTCTTCGCCGAGAATCTGAGGCCAACCGGCAGGATTGGATAGCGGCTGACGACGCGGAACCAGCGGGAGTCAACACCGTCAGCAGGACGGGCTGGTGCAAGAAACGGCGTTGCCTGGGTTTGAAGCCGACTTGGGGACCGTCAGGGCCAGGCTATGAGGCTCCCTTGGCAGCGGTCAGTGCCGCGTCGTAGTTCGGATGCTCCGTGACCTCCGGGACGTACTCGGCGTGCACGATCGTGTTGTGCTCGTTGAGGACGAAGACGGCCCGAGACTGGATCCCGAGCTCATCAATCATCGTTCCCCAGGCATTTCCGAAATTGCCGTCCTTGTAGTCCGAAAGCGTGGTCACGTTCTCGACATCGGAGGCACCGCACCAACGCGCCTGCGCGAAAGGGAGGTCGCAGCTGACGCAGTAAATCGACACGCCCTCAAGGTTCGAAGCTTCTTCGTTGAAGCGCTTGATCTGCGCGTCGCAGATCGGGGTGTCGAGGGACGGCACCACATTGATGACGCGGACACCGCTGGTGTCGCCCAGCGTCACGGTGCCCAGCCCATTGTCCGCAAGGCTGAAGTCGGGCGCGGCATCGCCGGGATGGAGTTCTTCTCCTAGCAAGGTAAGGGCATCGCCCTTGAGGGTCGTCTGTCTGCTCATGTGTGGGAATCTCGCGCTCTACTCGTGCGAGATTCCCAATCTAACAGCCGCGCGGTTTGCCGGTCAACTCAGGCTCACGGCGTCAGGCTCACGGGGCTGGAAAACCGCGACCCGCCAGCGATTAGCCACGGATCTTCCGAGACGGCCTTCGCGTCTGGCCGGCCCGCCTCTTGGGCTCACTTGACGAGGGTCCGCCCTTGTTCATAGATTGGAACCAAGGCTGGCAACACCCCCGCAAGGCATCGACGGGCCCCAGGAAGCTTCGATTTCAACAAGCCATGGCATCTTCAACTGAAACACGAAAGTTTGAAGCAGAAACCAAGCAGCTGCTTGACTTGATGATTCATTCCTTGTATACGAACAAGGACATTTTCTTGCGCGAACTGATTTCCAACGCGTCCGATGCGCTCGACAAGCTGCGCTTCAGCACATTGACAACCCCCGAGCTCCTTCCCGAGGGCGAGGAGCTCGAAATCCGCATCGACCCGGATGCGCAGAAGCGGACGCTGGCCATCCACGACAACGGCATCGGCATGTCACGCGAGGAAGTCATCGAGAACATCGGCTCCATCGCGCGCTCCGGAACCCAGGAAATGCTAGAGCAGCTAGGCAAGGCTGACGCATCGACGACCATGCCGGAGCTAATTGGTCGCTTCGGTGTCGGATTCTATTCGGCCTTCATGGTCTCCGAGAGGGTGGAGCTCGAGACGCGCAAGGCGGGTGAGGAGACCTCGACCCTGTGGAGCTCCAACGCGGACGGCACGTACGCCATCGGGACTGGGGCGAGACGGACCCAAGGGACCACCGTGACCCTCTATCTGAAGCCGGTTGACAAGGACGCTGGCATCGAGGACTACACCACGGAATGGGTCATCGCCGGGATCGTCAGCCGCTACTCGAATTTCATCGCGTATCCGATCCGCCACAAGGTGCGCCGGGAGAAGAGCGAGACCGACGAGAAGGGCATTGTCAAGCCCGACGGCAAGACGACGGTGACGTTCGAGGACAAGACCCTTAACTCGATGAAGCCTATCTGGACGCGTCCGGAGTCCGAGGTCGAGAACGAGGAGTACAACGAGTTTTACAAGCACATCGCCTCGGACTGGAAGGACCCGATGCTGCACCTTCGCTGCAAGGCGGAAGGGATTTCCGAATACGAGTCCGTCCTGTTCGTGCCGGCCGAGCAGCCTTACGGCCTGGACAACTGGGGCTTCGAGTACGGATTGCAGCTGTATGCCCGGCGCGTGATGATCATGGAGCGTTGCGAAGAGGTGCTTCCCCGATTCCTACGCTTTGTCCGGGGAGTTGTCGACTCGTCAGACCTGCCCCTCAACATTTCGCGCCAGACGCTGCAGGAGAACCGGCACCTGGCCCGGATACAGAAATTCCTGGCTAAGAAGGTCTTGGAGCAGCTGACCTCCCTTCAGAAAGATGACGACGAGAAGTATTTTGAGTTCTGGAAACAGTTCGGACATGCGCTCAAGGAAGGCGTGGGAACTGACTACGAGCAGAAGGACCGCATCGTGCCGTTGCTGCTCTTCCAGTCGTCCAACGACCCTGACAAGCTGACGACACTGGCGGACTACGTCGCGCGAATGAAAGACGGTCAGGAAGCGATTTACTACATCACGGGCGAGTCGCGCTCTCTCGTGGAGAACTCGCCGTTGCTCGAAGGGTTCCGCAACAGGGACTACGAGGTCCTGTTCCTCACCGACCAGGTCGATGAGTTCCTGGTCGACCAGCTTCCGGAATTCGACGGCAAAAAGCTTCGGTCGGTCGGTCGGGGCGAACTCGACCTGAAAAAGGACGGTGCCGACGGAGAGGCCGAGGAGGATCGCAAGGAGCAGGAAGAGCGCTACAGCAACCTTTTCGGGCTGATCGGCAAGCACCTGGAGGAGAATGTCAAGCTCGTTCGCCTCTCGACGCGATTGACGAACTCGCCGGCCTGCCTGACGATTGACGAGAACGACATGAGTCCCCAGATGGAGCGCATGCTGCGAATGGCAGGGCCCGGCGCGCCCAAGCAGAAGCGCATCCTGGAGGTCAACGGGGCCCACGACCTTGTCAAGGGGCTGCAGCAACGCTTTGACAGGGACAAGACGGACCCTGCTATTCGAGACTTTGCCCAGCTGCTCTACGGCTATGCCATGCTCGCAGAAGGCACCGAGATCGAGGACCCCGGTCCGTTCAACAAAGCCTTGGAAGGCATCATGGTCCAAGCGGTGCAGGACGCCGGGCCGGAAGCCTAGCTGAATGACCGGCAACGGTGCAGGCGCGCGATTCGCGATCGGTCAGGTCGTTCGTCATCGGCTGTTTGATTACCGCGGCGTGATCTACGATGTCGATCCGGTCTTCAGCGCAAGCGAGGAATGGTACGAGCAGATGGCCCGGAGCAAGCCGCCGAGGGATCGCCCTTGGTATCGTGTCTTGGTCCACGGCGCAACGCACGTGACGTACGTCGCCGAACGCAACCTCGACGAAGACCCTTCCGGGGATCCGATCCGTCATCCGGCTCTGTCGCAGCTGTTCGAGCGATTTGAGAACGGGGCCTATATCCCTCGGCGACGCATCCAGTAGCCCAGATACCGGTCGTTCGGGCAACCGAATTGCGGGTTGGCTTCCAAGACGTAGGCGACTGGCTCCCGCACTGCCACGGCTGGCCTGCGCGTCGCTCTGCCCGGTCGGCATTACACTGGTTGGTGGAGGAACCTCGTTCATGCCGTTGAAGGACCTGCGCTATTTGCCGTGCCTAGCCTTGCTACTTTGCCTTGCGACCCTTTCTTGCGGCCCAGCCGAGACGGAGCCCCCGGGGATGCGGGCGCTCGAGACGTCGGAGTTCGGGACCATCGACGGTCAGCCGGTCACGCTGTTCACTCTGACCAACGGTTCGGGGGCCGAGGTCGGCATCATCGAATACGGAGGGATCGTAGTGAGCCTCAAGGTTCCCGATCGCGACGGAGCCTTGGGCGACGTCGTGCTGGGATACGACAATCTCGAGGCATACATCGCTGATACACCCTACTTTGGAGCAATCACGGGCCGCTACGCGAATCGGATCGCGAACGGACGCTTCGAGATCGACGGTACCGACTACGAGCTGCCCGTCAACAACGGTCCGAACTCCCTGCACGGCGGGATCAAGGGCTTCGACAAGGTCGTGTGGAAGGGAACGCCGACGGAATCGGGCGACGGCGTCGAATTCACGTACATCAGTGCCGACGGGGAGGAAGGGTATCCGGGTCAGCTCGATTCGAGAGTCACCTATACCTGGACCGACGACAACGAACTGAGGATCGGCTACGAGTCCACGACGGACAAGCCGACCGTCGTGAACCTTACCAACCATTCGTATTTCAACCTCAAGGACGCCGGTGCCAGCACGATCCTGGATCACGAAATGATGATCAGTGCGGATCAGTACACTCCGGTCGACGCGACGTCGATTCCGACAGGCGAGATCGCCGCGCTCGAGGGCACTCCGCTGGACTTCCGACAGGCGACTCCCATCGGAGAACGGATCGAAGAGGAGAACGAACAGCTCGGTTTCGGTGCAGGCTACGACCACAACTACGTGGTAAACCGTGAGGGCCCCGGCCTTGTCCTGGCTGCGACTGTCCACGAGCCAGCAACGGGTCGGACGATGGACGTGCTGACCGAGGAGCCTGGGATCCAGTTCTATAGCGGAAACTTCCTGGATGGCCACCATGTAGGCAAGGGAGGTGTGGCGTACGCTCACCGCAACGGCTTCTGCCTCGAGACCCAGCACTTTCCGGATTCCCCGAATCAGCCGGACTTCCCGTCGACTGTCCTTCGTCCTGGCGAGACGTATTCGACGACGACGGTTTACAAGTTCTACGCCAGGTAGCCACATGAGAGTGCTGCAAGCGCTGCCTTTGCTGTTGTTGTGCCTGCCTGCCGCGGCTCAGGAGGAGCTTCCTGCGCCGACAGGCGACGCGATCGTCGACCCCGACGCAAGATTTGAAATCCTCTATACCCGACCCGAAACCGACAAGGGAGGGCTGACCGAAGGACCAGCGGTCGCCCCCGACGGGTCGATCTACTTTTCAGACATCTTGCGGGGAGAGAACCGGGGCAGGATTCACCGATACGTACCGGCTACAAACGCGGTAGAGACCTTTGCCGAGGACAGTCGCAAGTCCAACGGCTTGATCTTCGGTCCCGACGGCTATCTGTACGCCGCCGAAGGCGCGGACTACGGCGGACGTCGCATTTCCCGATGGAGCGTCGAAAGCCGGGAGCGCACATTGGTCGTGGATCGGTTTGAGGGAAAGAAGTTCAACGCCCCGAACGACATCTGTGTCGACAGCAAGGGCAGGCTCTACTTTTCCGACCCGAGGTATATCGGCCACGAGCCCCGCGAACTCGAGCGACGCGCGGTCTATCGTGTGACTCCGGATGGAGAGGTGGTCGAGATAACGCGCGAGGTCACCAAGCCCAACGGCCTCGTGCTCAGTCCTGACGGCCGGACCTTGTACGTGGCTGACACCAACAATGGCAGCGACGGCATGCCCGGCGTGGAACCCGGCAACCGGGGACCCATGAGGATCTATGCTTTCCCGCTGGACGACGACGGGCTGGTTGAAGGCCCTCGCCGCCTGCTGTACGACTTCGGGCCGCAGTTCGGGTGTGACGGTATGACGACGGACGAGAACGGCAATCTCTACTTGACTGCGCGCGAACCGACGCAGCCCGGAATACTGGTGCTTGATCCGGAGGGAAAGCAGATCGCGTTCCTGCCTACGTCGGTCGGCGTGGAAGCGGAGGAGACGCCGTTCACGCAGCAAGAGATCGAAGGCCTGGAGCAGCCGCCCGCAACGCCCGCCGGTCTCCCCAGCAACGTGGAATTCGGCCTTGGGACGGATATCAACGTGCTCTATGTGACGGTTGACCAGAGCCTCTACCGTATCCGGCTGAAGGCCCGTGGCTTTCACCGGCAACACCGGCGCTGAGCCTCACCTTGGCTTCGGACCGGTGGTCCGTTGCCGAAGCGATTCGGGCTGACGTGTGACAGGATTTGGGTGGGTATCTCTATAGGACGAGAGGCGGCTCTCCGGCCTTGGAGGGACGTTGGTGCAAACATCGAGGCGCGGAAACCAATCCCGATCAAGCCAGTGCTGCCCCCGGGTTTGGGGACGCGCCATCATCTTGCTTGTGCCGGGTGAGTCTGTAAGAGCGATTGCGGCGAATCGCGGATTCCGGTCAGCCTCGTCGCAGCTGGTCGGCTAGCTTCGTGCTGCCGCCGACGTCTGTGAGCCGGAAGGCCCTCCCAGAATGGCGATACGTCAGCTTGGCATGGTCCAGGCCAAGGAGAGCAAGAATCGAAGCATGCAGATCGTTCAGGTGAACGGGATCCTCGGCGGCCCTTAGCCCGAGTTCGTCCGTCGATCCAATGGTCTTACCTCCTCGCACACCGCCCCCGGCCATCCACAGGGTGAAGCCGTAAGGATTGTGGTCCCGGCCTTCGGTGCGCCCCCTGCCGCCATCCGAAGTCGGCGTTCGCCCGAACTCGCCGCCCCAAACGACCAGCGTCGAATCGAGCAGGCCGCGAGACTTCAAGTCGTACAGCAGGCCGGCCACCGCCTTGTCGGTCTCTGCTGCGCGGTCAAGGTGGTTACGGTCGCATTCGGTATGACCATCCCAGTCGATGGCGTTTTGGCCGTTGCCGGACCAGACCTGCACGAAGCGGACTCCCCGTTCAACGAGCCGTCTGGCAAGCAGGCAGCGGCCGCCGAAGTCAGCGCTCACCGGGTCGTCGAGGCCATAAAGCCGCTTCGTTGCCTCGGACTCGCTCGAAATGTCAGTAGCCTCGGGAGCCGCCATCTGCATCCGGAACGCGAGTTCGTAGGATTCCAATCGGGCAGTGAGCTCGTTGTCGTAGTTGCGTTCGTGCAAATGGCTTTCATTGAGTGTCCGCAGCGTGTCAAGGAAGTCTCGCTGCTGCGCCTGAGACCGCCCGTCGGGAGGGTTCAGATACAGGATCGGGTCGGGGCCGGGGCGGAAAGACGTGCCCTGGTAGATGGCCGGCAGGAAACCTTCGCCGTAGACCTCGGGGCCGGAGCGCACGCCTCCCTGGAGCAGAACGACAAAACCCGGTAGGTTCTGGTTCTCGGTGCCCAGCCCGTAAAGGGTCCACGACCCCAGGCTCGGCCTTCCGATCCGAGGCCACCCGTTGTGGATCAGGAATTGGGCCTGCGAATGCGTGAATCCCTCGTGATGGTTGGACCGGATGACCGCAAGATCGTCAGCCATCTTCGCGACATGCGGGAACAGGTCGGAAACCTCCAGCCCGGACTGGCCGTGACGGCTGAACTTCCGCTTGGACCCCATCAGGGTCAGGTCCCCGAATTTCCCGTTCTGGAAGTCCTCGGTCCCGAAGCTCGCCGGCGGGCGCTGGCCGTGCAGCCTGTTCAGAGCTGGCTTTGGATCGAACGTGTCCATCTGGCTCGGCCCGCCCTGCATGAAGAGGTGGATCACTCTCTTCGCCGTCGCCGGAAGCGGTGACGGCCGGGCGGCGAGAGGGCTTTGGTTCGCGTGGTCAGGCGTCGACTGGCCGAACAGGTCCAGTGTGGCAAGCCACCCAATCCCCAGCGCCGAGTGTCTGAGGAAGTCGCGCCTGGGTTCGTCAGTCCACATAGATGAACTCATTCGTATTGAACAGCATCAGGCAGAAACTGGGCAGGGTGTTGCGCTTGAGGTAGTCCAAGGCTGTCGTCCGCTCGTCCGGATTCGGGGAGCGTCCCAGTGCCGTTCTCCATCCGGCCTCCACCAGTTCCGCGGATCGATCTCCGGTCGCGTTGCGCAAGCGGAAAGCGAACGCCTCGGCCTGTTCCAGGACAAAGCTGCTGTTCATCATCGCCAGGGCCTGCGGCGCTACCGTGGACGTCTCGCGGCGCGAACAGCTCCGTGCGGTATCGGGCGCGTCGAAGATCTGCAGCATCGGTACAGCCATGGATCTCTTTACCTGCAAGTAAACGCTCCTTCGGCTGCGCTCTGCAGGGTCCGGATTCGCCGGCCACAGGAACGGCATGCGAGCCGCAAGGATTTCTTCGCTCGTCAGGGCAGGGATCACCCCAACGCCTCCCATCTTCAAATTCAGCGCGCCGGAGACCGCCAGGATCGAATCCCGGATTGCGTCGGCATCGAGCCGTCGCCTGTTCGTGCGACCGAGGTAGAGGTTCTCCGGGTCCTTTTCGATGGATTCCTGCGTGCCGACACTCGAGGACATGTATGTGCGGGAGAGCATGATCAGGCGGTGCATTTGCTTGATGCTCCATCCCAGCTTCGCGAATTCAACCGAAAGCCAATCCAGAAGTTGCGGATGCGTCGGCAGGTCCCCGTGCCTTCCGAAGTTGCTGGAAGTCCGGACGATTCCGTGACCGAAATGGTGCTGCCAGATCCGGTTGGCCATGACTCTGCCGAGCAAGGGTTGCTCGTCTGAGGTCAACCATTCGGCAAGAGCCGCCCGGCGGCGTGGGACGTAATGGCCGGGGGTTGGATCGAGGATGGCGGGCCCCTGCGGCAGCGACCGAGGGAATCCGGGCTCCACGCGCTCCCCTTGGCGCCTGAAATCCCCATGGGCCAGCACATGGGTGTCTCGGGCGCGCTCATCATGACCGAGAACCTTGGCCGACGGGTAGGGTTCGGGAGATCGCAGGTAGGCTTCGCCGAGGCGCTGGAGCATTTCCCGACGCGCGTCGGGACTTATGTCCTTGCTCGACTGCTTCGCCATGCGCTTCAGCGCACGCGCCTGCTCGAGCAGAGGAAAGCGGCGCGTGCTCGTCTGCACGTCGTACAGGCTGCCGAGCGGGATCTCGCGTTCGACGCTGCCTGCGAAGAACGCAGTCAGGCGGTAGTAGTCCCGCTGGCTGATCGGGTCCGACTTGTGGTCGTGGCAGCGGGCGCATTCCAATGTGAGTCCCAGGAACGCGCTGCCGACCATGTCGACCGCTTCGGCGCGCCACTCGGCCCGATAGAGGTCGCCGTAGAATGTGTACTCGATCGGAAAGGCCCCGAGTGTGAACAGGCTCGTTCCGATACGGCGGTTCATGTTCTTTCGCTTCTCCTCGGGGAGGTTCAGCGTCCCTTCCAGGTCCATCTCGGTTGGCCAGAGCTCATCTGCCGCGACCTGCTCCCGAACAAACGTGGTGTACGGCTTGTCTTGGTTGAAGGACTCGATCACGTAGTCCCGATAGCGCCACGCTGTGGTGTAGAAGTGGTCCGTCTCGAAGCCCGATGTGTCGGCGTACCGGACGAGGTCCAGCCAGTACCGGCCCCATCGCTCCCCGTACCTCTCGGACTCGAGCAAGCGATCGATCAGGTTCGGATAGGCGTCGGAGGAGTCGTCCTGAAGGAACCGGTCGATTTCCTCCGGGGAGGGCGGGAGACCATGCAAGTCGAAGTAAGCCCTTCGCACCAGAGCCGATCGGCTCGCGGGAGGCGCCGGCTCGAGCCCCTGCTCCCGGAGCTTGGCGAGGACGAATGCGTCAATCGGGGTGCGGACCCAAGGTTCTTCGGCGATCGAAGGAACTGGCGGGCGCTCGGGCTTCCTGAATGACCACCATTCAGATGAGTTGGTATCGTCCACATCTTCAATCCATCGCGCCCCACCGTCTATCCATTGCTTGAGAGTCTCGACGTCGGACGGAGGGATCCCCGCGGAGCCCGGTGGCATCCTGAATGCGCCCGATCCGGAGACGGCCCTGAACAGGAGGCTGGAGGTGGAGTTTCCAGGAACGACGGCCGGGCCTCGCTTGCCGCCCTTCAACGCGGAAGCGTGGGTTCGCAAGTCCAGATCTGACATGCGGGCCTTGCCGTGACAGGCCACGCAATGGGTGTCAAGAATACGCATTGCCGAGCGTGGGAGGGACTCCGTTGCCGCAACGGAAACAGCCGCGGGAACGCAAACTGACGCTGCGAAAGCCCATGCCAGCGCCCTGCTCATGGGATACCTGAAGGATTTGGAAGTCAAGGGTCGGCCAGAGATGGCAACGTGGCGTTTCCGCCGGATTCGGCCGGTCGCCCGTCCGGCAACAGTATACAGATGGCGTGCCCGCGGCAAAGTCGCCGACAAGACAGTTGTCGTAACTGCTCCAGCCGTTCGTCACCTCGATCAAGGTCGCGGGGCCCGTCGGTCTGAGAGTGGCCTCGCAGTGTGCGATCGAGGACTCCGATCTCATTGCACTGGCAAAGATACCTCCCCGGGACTCGGAATTGGGCGTCGACTTCCTGGATCCTACGCAGCTGCCTGAAAGTGCTTGGATGCATTGCGATTACGCTCGACAACTGATGTGCTGAACTCGCTGGAGTCGCACCTTGTGGTCAAGCTATTCGGTGGGCCGCTGTGTTACCTTGAGGCTGGCGGTTCGGCGCTCGCCTCGTAGGCGGAGCCGGACGGGTCCCGGGAGGCAAGCATGCTGGTCAAGGTTCCACGTGGATGGGAGATTCCTGAACGCGAGGCAACCCCCGAACATCAGTTCCATAACAGGCGCGAACTCCTCCAAGGCATGGGCTTCGCCGGGATGGGAGGGCTGCTCGCAAGATCATCGCCTGCGGCGACGGAGAGCGAGTCGCTCTACCCCGCAAAACGCAATACCAAGTACACGCTCGACAGGCCGCTGACGCCTGAACGTGTCGCCACTGGATACAACAACTTCTACGAGTTCACGCTCGACAAGCAGCAGGTTCAGTTCAGGGTCGACAAGTTCAAGATCTCGCCGTGGAAGGTGAGGGTAAAGGGGCTGATCAACAACCCCAAGACCTACGACATCGACGACCTGGTGAGGCGTTTTCCGCTTGAGGAGCGGCTCTACCGGTTCCGCTGCGTCGAGGCTTGGGCGATGGCTGTTCCCTGGACAGGATTCGAAATGTCCGCTTTGATCAAGGAAGTGGAGCCGAAGCCCGAAGCCGAGTACATGCGGATGGTCACGGCGTACAGGCCGAGGGAAATGCCCGGCATCATTTCGCAGCCGCACTACGACTGGCCTTACGAGGAGGCCATGACGATCGACGAGGCGATGAACGAGCTGGCACTCTTCGGGACGGGAATCTATGGAAAGCCGATGCCCAAGCAGAACGGCGCCCCGATCCGGGCCATCATTCCATGGAAATACGGCCTGAAGAACATCAAGTCGATCGTCCAGATCGAGTTCACGAAGAAACGGCCACCCACGCTTTGGAACAAGGCAATTCCGAGCGAGTATGGTTGGTACTCGAATGTCAACCCCAAGAGGCCGCATCCGCGCTGGTCCCAGGCTCAGGAGCGGATCATTCCGACAGGCGAAGTCCGGCCCACCTACATGTACAACGGATACGAGTCGTTCGTCGCCCACCTCTATTCCGGAAACGAGTTCTGATCGAGCGCTGGTCGGAACGACCAAGGGATTGCGCTGGCTGGGACCGGCGAGCTAAGGGCACACGCAGTGAGTGACTGGGAAGAATACGATCCCATCGACGGGAGCGACTCGCCATTCGAGCCGCAGTCGACAATCCGGCAGATTGTGATCCGGGTGGTGGCGCTTGTTCTTCTAGCGTCGTTTCTCGGAGGCCTCTATGTCGTCTTTCGCGGAATCGAGGACATCCTGGTTGTGATCGGTATCTTGCTGGTTGTCGCCGCGGTCGCCTCGCTGGCGAAGAAGCAGCGGGAATCGGAAAATCCGTACGGATCCGACCGACGATCGGACTACGATATCCACTGAGGAGCGCGTTAGTCTAGCATTCGGTCCAGCCGCTCGCTGAGGCGGCGTTTCGTCTCGCTATGCGCCGGGTCACCCGCGAGGTTGGTCCACTCCATGGGGTCCGTCCCATGGTTGTAGAGCTCCTCGCTGCCGTTGCCGTATCGGATGTAGCGCCAGGTCTCGGTGCGGATGGAGTGATGCCTCCCCTGGCGAGTAGTCAGGGCCGGGGTTTCCCGCGAGGCGTTGGGGGCCCTTAACAGCGGAACCAGGCTCTCGCCGTCAAGGTCGTCCGGCGGGTCGAGTCCCGCCAGCTCGGCGAGCGTGGGATAGAGGTCGATTAGGCTGACAGGACGCTGCGACACGCCGCCCGGCGTGGTCACTCCCGGAGCCATGACCATCAGCGGCACGCGGGTCGATTCCTCCCAGAGCGTGCTCTTGTGGTACTTCTGCTTCTCGCCGATGTGGTAGCCGTGGTCCGAGAACAGGACGACGACTGTGTTGTCCGCATATGGACTTGCCTCGAGGGCTCTGAGTACGCGCCCGATCATGTCATCCGCGAATGTGACCGTGGACAGGTAGCCCCGCGTGGCCGACTGCAACGCGTTGTGCTTGCGGATCATCGCCTCGTAGTTGTTGGCGGCACGTGTGTAGCGCTTGGCGACCGCGGGAATGTCGTTCAGGTCGTCTGGCAGGATTCTCGGCAATTCGACGGCGGCGAGCGGGTGTTCGTCGAAGTACTCGCTCGGGGCGTACTGCGGATCGTGGGGGCGGTAGATCCCGACGGCGAGAAAGAACGGCTTGTCGTGGGTCGCGCGCAGCTGGCGGACCGCCCATCGCGATGTCTGCCCGTCTTCGGTGACGTCGGCTTTGAAGTCGATGGGCCCCCAGTCCCAGTGGTGATTGATCCCATTCCGGTGCGTGTCGATCAAGACTGGCGCCATCGGCAGTTGGATCGTCTTCGCAGGGAACCGCTCGTCCCATGCCTCCGGCTGGCCGAAGCCGCTCCGCCCGGCGTAGGGCGCGCCTTCCTCGCGCGTGAGAGCTCCTCGCCATCCCCCGTGGTTGGCATGAAAGATCTTGCCGGCGGCGGCCGTGTAGTAGCCGTTCCGACGGAATAGCTGCGGCAGGGACTCCGAACTCTTCAGTGATTCGAAGGTCCGCCAGTCGTCGTTGTTGCCCACGACTCCCGTGGTGGTTGGACGCTTCCCGAAGAGTAGTGCGGTCCGGGACGGATTGCAGAGAGGCGCGGCGCAGTGGGCGTTCGCGAAGAGCACGCCGCCCTTGGCGAGACCGTCGATATTGGGCGTCTTCGCCTGGGGGTGGCCGCCGAGGCAGCCGACCCAGTCGTTGAGATCGTCTACGGCGATGAACAAGACATTGGGCTTGTCCTGCGCGAGGCCGGGCGAGAGCATTGCCAGACCCAGGATCAGGGCCGTTCGGTCGAGCATGACTCCCCATTTTATGGCCCCGTCTCCCCGGATCATTCGCCTCCCGTGGCACAGTGCCGCGTCTTGCCGGGCTAGGCGGCTACACTCGTAGGCGATGTCGGATGTCACCCGGCGGAAATTCCTTACCTCTGCCGTCGGTGCGGCTGCGGCTGGTTGCGCAGCCAGCGAGGACTCGGCCGACAGCTCCCCGCCGAACATCCTGCTGGTGGTACCGGACCAATTGCGGTATGACTGGACCGGTCTCAATCCGGCCATTTCGGTACGGACCCCGAACCTGAATGCCCTCGCCGCCCGCGGGATGCACTTCGAGCACTGCTATTGCGCTTCGCCCCTCTGTGCTCCTTCTAGGGCCTGTCTGGCGGCGGGAGTCGAGTACGACCGCTGCCCGGTCCCGGACAACAGCCTCAACTACCCGCTTGACCAGACAACGTACTACTCGGTGTTGAGGAACGCGGGCTACCACGTCATGGGCTGCGGAAAATTCGATCTTCACAAGCCGGAACCAACCTGGGGTGTCGAGGGTCAGTACCGGCTGCCGGAATGGGGATTTTCTGCCGGTATCGACAGTGCGGGGAAATGGGACGCCATCCGCTGGGGGATGGAGGAGCCGTGCGATCCGTACACGGCCCATCTTCACGCGACAGACCGCGTTGCGACTCACCACGATGACTTCCTCAGGCGCAGGGAAATCGGCACCTTCGCGGCGACGTTTCCGACACCCTTGCCGGAGGAGTCCTATTGCGACAACTGGATCGCCGACCAGGGACTGCGCCTACTGCGCGAAGCCCCAGCAGGAGGGCCGTGGCACCTGGCGGTCAACTTTGCCGGACCGCACGAGCCCGTGGACGTGACGAATCGCATGGACGGCCTCTATCGCGGCGTCGACTTCCCTCAACCGAATCGAAGCAGCGAGTTCACCCCGGAAAAGCACGTGGAGATCAGGCGGAACTACGCGGCCATGATCGAGAACATCGATGCTTGGCTTGGTCGCTTCTTGGAGGCGGTCGAGGAGCGTGGGGAACTCGACAACACTCTGGTGGTCTTCACCAGTGACCACGGGGAGATGCTGGGAGACCATGACCTCTGGATGAAGCGCCTGCCGCAGCAGGCATCAGTCGGGATCCCGCTCGTCGTGGCCGGACCGGGAGTGCAGGAAGGAATGACTTCGTCCGCGCTGGTGAGCCTGATGGATCTCGCCGCTACGTTCGTCGATTTCGCTGGTACAGCGATTCCCGCAAGCATGGACAGCCAGTCGCTCCGGGCAGTGCTCGACGGTTCCAGCAACTCTCATCGGGGGTTCCTGCTGAGTGGAATGGATCCCTGGCGGTGCATCACCGACGGTCGGCTCAAGCTGATACGAGGCTATCAAGGCGGACCGTTCCCGGGAGGGAGCGGCCTGCCGGTATACCCACTAGGAGATGCCGACGCGGAACCCCTCCTATACGACATTCGCGAAGACCCATTCGAGAACACGAATCTCGCGAGCCGGGCGCCGTCGGAAGTGGAACGACTGACCTCCGCGATGCACGGTCTGATTGGGGTGGGATGATGCCGCGCAGCCTGAGGGTCCCGACGGGCAGGTATTCCCGCCATATCCTGCTGTGTGCCGACCAGACCAAGCCGAAGTGCGCGCCGCGGGAAGTCACCATTCCCGCGTGGACCGCTCTCAAGGACCGGCTTGACGAGCTGGGCCTGGCGCGCGGAGACGGGTGCGTATTCCGTAGCAAGGTAAATTGCCTCCGTGTTTGCGAAAAAGGCCCCATTGCCGTTGTCTACCCGGACGGCACTTGGTACCACTCGGCGAGCGGCGAGGTGCTGGAGCGGATCCTGGTCGAGCACCTTCAGGGCGGGAATCCGGTGGAGGAATACGTGTTTGCTCGAAATCCTCTGACCGTGGCCCCAGAATGTGGGCCCGAGGACCCGGTCCGACGAGGGGATGCCGGGAGGTCACGTGCGGAAGTTCCCGGCCAGAACGCCAACGGTTAGGGCCTCCGGAAGCTGCCGAAACGCCTGCCCCGACGGCCGGATATCGGACTTGGCAGTCCAGTGCGCCACAGGGCCGGGCCCTTGTTGACGACCTGTGCCGACCGCTGTACCATGCAGCGTATGCGACGCCTTACCTTCGCTCTTGCCGTTTGCTTGGGGCTGCCTGCGTTTGTGGCGGCGAACGCCGAAGGCGTCAGGCGCTACCTCTACCTCAGCATGCCGGACGGTGCCCAGAAGGAAGGGAGATCCAAGCCGGGCATCCTGATCTTCGACATCGACGACGGGCACAAGTTCGTCCGCCGGATCGACATGCCCGTCTTCGAGGAGGGGCTCCGGGGCTTCGCCGGCAACCTGAAGAAACACAGCGTCTACTACTCCTCGACGAACCACCGCTTGGGGCGGTTCGACATCGAAAGCGAGAAGAAGGTCTGGGAGCAGGTCTACGATGCCGGCTGCGACCGTTCTTCCGTGACTCTGGACGGCAAGAAGATCTATGTTCCGACGGGCTGGTGGTACAAGGGCGAAGACAGCGGGTTCCTGGTTGTGGACGGGGAGACGGGCAAGCTGCTGAAGCGCCTCAAGGTCGGCCCGCAGGCACACAACAGCATCGTGAATCTTGCCGGTACGAAGGTCTATCTCGGCACGACAACAACTCTTTCAGTTTTCGACACTTCCAACGACGAAATGATCATGCAGGTCAAGGATGTCGGAGAGCGCGGGGTGTTTCCCTTCACGATCGACAGCAAGGAGAACTACGCTTACGTCTGTCTTGGGAATCATGTCGGATTCGACGTGGTGGACTTGAAGACAGGCAAGGCGATTCACCGTATCTTCGCCGGCGACGAGAAGATTCCGCACCGCACGCACGGTGTCGGGCTGACGCCAGACGAGACCGAAATTTGGATCAGTGATCAGAAGGGCAAGAGACTCTTCATCTTCGATGCGACCAAAAGGCCGCCGGCACCGAAAGGGCATGTCGAGCTCTCGCAGGGAGGGCACGGATGGGTGACCTTCAGCCTGGACGGGAAATATGCGTGGAGCCACACGCCGGACGTGTTCGATGTCAAGACCAAGAAGCTGGTCGCGACACTGAGGGATGAGACCGGGGAGCCCGTCAGCGGATCGAAGTTCGTGGAGGTCCATCTGCGCGACGGCAAGCTTGTCCGAATCGGACACGAGTTCGGATTGGGCAGGAAGCACTCCGACTAGCGGATCTCAAGTAGCTCCCTGGCCGGCCAGTACTCTTTTCTGCCGGCGTGTTCTTCTCGGATGCGCTGAACATCGGTAGTCGCTACAGGAGCATCGCCGGCCCCGAATCGGTTTCGCGTATAAGTAGCCAAGGCCGAAATCTGGCGATCCGACAGGATCCCGCCGAATCCGGGCATCTCCCGGTTGTAGATCTTGCCGCCGATCTCGATCCGCCCCTCGACTCCGTGCAGGATGATTCGGATCAGGCGCTCTGCGGGACCAGTAACCCATGGCGAGTTGTCCAGCGGCGGGGCCTCCCCGGTTCCGCTGTCGTCGTACTGGTGGCACGCCGAGCAGTAGCTCTCGAACAGGTCAGCGCCTTCTTCAGTGACGGGCCTCGAGTCCTGGGCAAGGGCTTGACTTGCTCCGGTCGCGATTGAAATAACGGCGAGCCAGGTGGGTCCGACGTGCACCCATCTCGTGGCAACGGCCCTCGCAAGGCTCCGGGTAGTCCGCAGGGACTCCCTGGACGTCCAGCCCGCAAGCAGGGAGGGTGCCGAGGCCAGTACCGACGAGGGTTGTTCCCGGTCGGATTTCGACGGGGCCCGGCGGCGCAGAACGTCGCGCCTGAGCCGCGTTGCCAAACCGATGCTCGCCACTCGGATCAGGACGCGCTTTGGAGGAACGTCCGGAATTCCACGACGTTCCGGGTCTGACCTGAGAACACAGCCGCAACCGAACCGTCCGTCCGAATCAGGGCGTAGAACGGGATGCTTGAAGAACGGAATTCCTCGACCTGCATCTGCTGGTGCCGTTCGCTGGCCTCGTCATACCCGTCGGTATAGAGCTCGACCAATACCATGTCCTTCACCAACTCCGTGATTTCCGGCTTCGGAAACATGTTCGCCTTCATCCATTTGCAATTCGAACAGGCGTACCCGGTAAAGCTGACCAACAGCGTCTTGCCTTCCGCCCGGGCTCTCGCGGCCGAGCCTTCGTAGTCGTCCTTCGCCCAGGAGAGCTCGGCGCCTCGGTCCGTGAGAAGGCCATTGCCGGATGGCTCGGGCACGAAGGCCTCCAGTTCGCCCAGGCCCCCACCAAGCATCCCCGGCACGAGGCTGACCGCAAATGCTAGGAAAAGAACCCCGACAGCGAGTCGAACAAGTCCGACCTTGTTGGACGGCCCGTCGTCTTCCAGGCGGAGTACTCCCCACAGGTAGAGCGCCCCACTGATGCCGAGCGCCACCCAGATTCCCAGAAAGTACTCTCTTGAAAGGAGGTTCCAGCCGAACACCTGATCGGCATTGCTGAGGTACTTCAACGCGATAGCAAGGATGACGATGCCGGCGGCTCGCTTCGAGACGGCAAGCCACGCTCCGCTACGCGGAAGCCGGTTCATGAGGGCCGGAAACAGGGACAGAACGAAGAACGGAGCCGACAGGCCGACCGAGAACATTCCCATGCCGACGACGGGGAATGCGGCCCCACCTTGCGATACCGAGCCGGCGAGTACGGACCCGATGAACGGTCCGGTGCAGGCGAAGGAAGCTAGGGCAAAGACCACGCTCAGCATCAGGGTCGCCACGACGCCCGTGCCTTTGGACTTGGCGCTGGCTCCTGTTGTCCAACTGCTCGGCATCGAGAACTCGAACGCCCCCAGCATGCTGAGTCCAAAGGCGAACAGGACCGCGAAGATCATCAGGTTGACCCAGACATTGGATCCGATCTGGCTGAGGCCGAAGGGTCCGAGAACGGCGCTCAGCGCCCCTCCCATCGCCGTGTAGAGCACGATCACCCCGAGGCAAAATGTCGCCGCCTGCCGCACGACCGAACCCCACGAGCGCTCGCCGCCGCCCATAAAGCTTCCGATGTAAATCGGGATCATCGGAAAGACGCAGGGCGTCAGGATGGCGGCGAATCCCGCGATGATTGCAATCAGCGAAAAAGAGAAGAGGCCACCGTTGGCGGATCCGAACTCAGACGGGGCAAGGGAGGCGCTCGCCGTTGGTGCAGGCTGGCTCGCCGGCGACCGGCCGCGGTCATTCCGCACGGCGGGCTGGTACCCTTCCGGGATTTCTGCCGCAGTGGCGACCACGCCCGGCGCGATTGTCAGAGTGGCGCTGGCTTCCTTGCGCTTTGGCGGAAGGCACTGGCGCGGATCGCACGCCCCGTAGCGTGTTCTGGCCTCGACATCGAACCTACCCGAGGCGTCGGGCGCGAGATTCAGCTCGATGAGAAACACCGGCTCGTGCGAGTACCATTCCACCTCGGCCTGGAAATTGGGGTCGAAGACGATTTCCGGCGCGGGCTGGTAGGCTCTCCAACTCGCAATCGCATCTGACTCGGAAACAGCGAGATCCAAGGGGATGCCTTGGGGAGTCGTGGAGGAATAGATGTGCCAGGTGTCGTCGATCGTGGCCGTCAGGCGAGCCAGAACGGTGCTTCCTGGCACAGCCTCCTCGCTGTCGAATTCGAGACGCCACTGGACGGGATCATAGATCTGCGCCTGCGATACAGGACCTTGGACGGCGAGGAGCGCGACTAGAGAAACCAGGCCAACCGGGAACGAAAGTCGGGGAATGGTCATGTAGGAGGCTGGCTCACAAGCTTTTCTGGCGATAGCGATGGCCTGTCTTCAGTCTACTCCTAGGGGGCTTCTGAGGTAGTGAGTGGATCGGCACCCTCCAGGCCCCGGAACCGTCTGCGATATTCCAGAAACTCTGTCAGAACTGTCCGGAATTTCGTGATGTCGACATCCCGGTTGTCTTGGATGATCATCATCCCGTCGTCACGGAAATTCCCGTCCCAGACGCGCAGTTCGTCGGTCCGGTCGAGGTTGCCCCGGGCAAGCCTTTCCCCGTCCGGCCCATCGAAGCAGGCGGGGAGATTGACGTCGATCTCGTCTGGAAGAGTCTCGCACGGGGCGTCTTCAAGCGGCGGGTCCGACTTGCGCCGCCCGAAGTCGGCGTTCCGGCTCGATCGCAAGCCAGAGGAGCGCGCTGACGCCATAGTAGGCCGCGGACACGAGCAAGGGAAGTTCCCAGGTGCCGGTCCGATCCACCATCATCCCGATCAACCATGGCGCGAGTGCGCCGCCGGTCTGGCCCAGGGAGTTCATCGTGCCCGAAACAACCCCGGCTGCCGAGCCCCCGATGTCCAGGCAGGTCGCCCAGGTGACGGCGAGGATCAGTTCGGCGCTGCCGAAGCTGAGGCCGAGGTACACCAGCGCCAGTATGTCGCTCTCGACCGTCGCGGCAAGGGCCAGGAAGACGCCGGCGGCGACCAGTCCTGCAACGGCCGGAAGGCGGCGAGCCGCTCGGATCCCGAGCCGGGGTGCGAGCTTGTCGCTGAGCCATCCGCCAGAGAGATTGGCCAACGCCCCGGACAGGAGGACTGCCGCTGCCATCGGTCCGATCTCGGGCAGCTCGAGGTCCCGCGCCTGCTCCAGGTAAGTCGGCAGCCACTGGATGTAGAAGTATAGGCCCCAGGTGTAGCCCGAATACATGCCGCACAGCGCCCAGACGTTTCGGCTGGCCAGCAGCGCTCCCCAGGCGATCCTCGCCTCCTGGCCCGACGCGGCTCGCTGCTCCTGGATGTGGGCGAGTTCGGTCGGACCCACCGAAGGATGCTGCTCGGGCGTGTCGCGGAACCACTGGCTCCATCCCACCGCCCAGACCACCCCCAGCACCGCGAAAATCCAGTAGACGGCGCGCCAGCCGTAGCTTGTCATCAATGCGATCACAATCCATGACGTCATTGCGAAACCGATCCGGCTTCCGAACATCACGATGGACTGGGCCCTGGCAAGCTCGTCGCGGGGGAACCAGCGGGCGATGGCGGATGTCGCGCCCGGAAACGCGCCGGCCTCCCCGCAGCCGAACAGAAACCGGATCGCAACCAGCGAACCCAAATTCCAGGCGATCCCGGTGAGGGCAGTGAAGGCCGACCACCAGATCACTATGCGAGTCAGCATCATCCGTGCCCCGAAGCGGTCGGCGAGCCAGCCGCCAGGGATCTCGAACAGGACGTAGCCGAGTACGAAGCACGACCCGGCCAAGCCGATCTCCTCGAGCGAGAGGCCGAGTTCCTGCGACATCACGCCGGCAGTCGTGCTGAAGCAGACCCTGTCCAGGTAGGTGATCATCATCAGGACGAAAAGGAACCCTAATGACTGGTGGCGGACAGGCACGAATTGCAAGCTTACGACACGCCGGCGCACGCACCTGGCGGGAATTGGGATGCGGAGGGACTGGAAACGACGATGCGTCGCAAGCAATCCGGCCGGTTCGGCACGAACTGGCTTGAAGCTGCCGCGCCGTCAGACGGCCAGGACTTCGCTGGGCATCTCGGACATCCGGCCCTTGTCCAGGTACTTGCTTGTGCGGGCGTGCTTCTGGGCCCGGGGGTCGTGAGTGACCATGATGACGGTCTTGCCATGCTCCTTGTTCAGGATCGAGAGGATCGAGAGCACTTCCTGCGCCGAAGCGGCGTCGAGTTCTCCGGTCGGCTCGTCGGCCAGCACGATTGCCGGATCCGTGACCAATGCCCTGGCGATTGCGACGCGCTGTTCCTGTCCACCAGAGAGCTGCTTCGGAAGGTGCTCCAGCCTGTCGCCCAGACCGACGATCTCCAAGGCAGTCCGAGCACGCCGAAGACGGTCCTTCTTGCTCATCCGGGTGAGCAGCAGGGGTAGTTCGACGTTCTCCAGGGCCGTCAGGACCGGGATCAAGTTGAACGTCTGGAACACGTAGCCGATGTTGTCGCTACGCCATTGCGCCAGTTCTCTCTCGGTCATTGCGCCGATGTCGGCGTCCAGCACCGTGATCTCGCCGCGTGTCGGACGGTCGATTCCGGCTACCAGATGCAAGAGGGTCGACTTGCCGGATCCGGAAGGCCCCATGAGGCAAAAGAAATCCCCCTTGAGAATATCCAGAGTCAGGCTGTCGAGCGCGACGATCGCGAAATCCGACCGCCTGTATTCCTTGTGGATGCCCCGCAGAGATACTGCTGTACCGTTCATGACTCCCTCTTACTGACCCTGGTCCCTTCTTCGAGATCCTCGGGCGGAGACAGGATGATGTCCTCGCCGCCGGACAGGCCCTGCTCGATCTCCACGCCGTCCGATGTCGTACGGAGGACCCGAACAGGCCGAAGTGTCGCTTTGTCTTGCACCACGAGGAACACGCTGTTCCCGTCGACGAGGGCGCTGGCCGGAATCTGGACCCGCGGGGCGGAGTCGGACACGGCCGAGCCTCGCTGCTCTTCCGACGCGGCGAGGAACGAGACGTTTGCGTTCATCTCCGGCCTAATCAGCTCGTCGGGCTCCAAGATCTGCACTTTGATCTGGACAGTGGCTTTTTGTCGATCCGCTTCCGGGGAGATTTCGACGACTTGGCCGGCATATTCTCGGTCCCTGTAGGCATCAGTCGAGACGATCGCCCTCTGATTCATGAAGGTTCGTGCGAAGTCGTTCTGGCTGATGTCGAGTTCGACTTGGATGTCGTTCAAGTCCGCCATCGCGATCACGTACCCCTTGGCACCGCGCTCTCCCACGAATCCCGTGGTCACTAGCTCGCCGACCTCGACGTTGCGCTCAAGGACCGTGCCAGTGACTGGTGCCCGGATGATCGTCGCGTCGACGATGGTTCGGTTGTACGCGACCGAGCCCTCCGCCCTCTTGACTTCGGCCCTTGCCGAATCGATTTCCTCTTGCCTCGGGCCGATTCTCAGCAGCTCCAGGGTCTTTTCGAGGGAATTGACGCGATTGACCAGCGCGTCGAGGCTGTAGCGCGCCTGGTCGTAGTCCGATTCAGAGATCACGCCACCGTCCTTCAACTCTCTCGCTCGGTTGTAATCGAGCTGCGCTTGCCGTAGCTGTGCCTTCGCTTCGTCGAGGTTTGCGCTGGCTCTGGCGATTTCCTCGGGCCTCGATCCGGCTTCAAGTTCGGCGAGCCGAGCCTTCCAGGACTGGAGTGTCCCGGTCGACTCGACCAGGCGTGCCTGGTACTCCTCGTCCTCGAGCCTCACGATTGGCTGTCCGCCCTGGACGAAATCGCCCTTCTCGACTCCCATCCACTTGACCCGTCCGACAACCTTGGATGCCACCTCGATCCTGTAGTGCGGCACAACGTAACCGGCGGCCTGCAGCACGATTGCGGATCCCGAGGATCCGGCGCGCGGAACAGCCACCCGGTGAACCGAGACCTCAGTCGCGCCCAGGTACTGCGAGCCAATCCGCCAGGCCCCGAAAGCGACCAGGATTGCGATACCCACAACGATCCACAACGCCGAAAGCCGACGATTCCGTGGTTGCGGAACTCTGGACCGGTCGATCTTCAGGTCGTCGAGCCCGCTCTTGAGTGCAGGTGTTTCGGCCATCTAGGCTCCTCAGCCGTCTCCAAGAGACTGCAGGACCTCCTTGCTGGCGGCCATCCTCGCAGGAATGAACCCGCCCATGACGCCCATGACCACAGCGAATGCAAGCCCAATCGCGATATATGTCGGTGTGAGGGTGAATGCGAACGTGGTCTCGGAGAACGTGATGAAGTTCCCTATGCGCCCCTCAAGCCCGTTCAGCGGCAAGACCAGCAGGCAGCCCAGAATCCCGCCCAGGACCGAGAGCAGCAACGATTCCAGCATGAAGCTGCTCAGAATGCTGAATCGCGAAAAGCCCAGAAGCCGGAGGACGCCGATTTCCCGGGCGCGATTCGCGACGGCCGCGAACATGGTGTTCATCGCCGCGAAGCAGCTGCCGACAGCCATGATGATAGCCACGAACGTGCCTAGGTACTGGACCGGCTGGGCCGACGACATCTGCTTGGCATAGTATTCGTTCTCGCGCTCGGCCTCCAACTTCAGCCGCTGGTCGTCGGCAACGAGATTCTGGAGCGCCTGTGCGGCTCCATCGTCAGTGGCCCGCAACAGAACGCTGCTTCGCGAGCTCCCCCTGCCCAGATCCGCCCCGGCGAGATTCGGATCCACCCAAATCTCGCTATTGAACGGCGACCGGCCGCCAGAAAAGACCCCAACGACTGTCCAGTCATCGCGTCCGAAATAAATTCGGTCCCCGACAGACGTGCCCGCCCTGGCACTGTGTACGCCGCTTCCCACCACCATTTCGCGCTTGCCGTGCTCGAACCAGCGCCCTTCCACCAACTCGACCTCGTCTCGCATCTTGATACCGATTTGCGGCAGGCCGCGAACGTTGATGTTGGCAACGGATTCGGGATCGTCGCGATGAGGAAGGTTGACGATCGAAACCACTTCGTGAGAGACCATCGGCTCGCCGTCCAGCTTGGCGATTCTCTCGCTGACTTTCAGGACGTCGAAGCTCTCCTTGTCAACAATGCTGTTCAGCTCCGCTGTCGATCCCTGTCGCATGACAATCAGGTGCAACGGACTCCCGCCCGACTCCAGTGAGGACCGCAACCCTTCGACAAGTGACCCGATGCCGAGCAGGACTGAGACCGTCAGGGCAACGCCCAAAGCCGTCATGAGCGTGGTGGTCTTGCGGACCCGCAGGTTCCGGATGTTGTATGAAATTGGGATCGCCATCGCTAAGGTCGCTGGACTCAGCCCGTATGCCGCAAGGCGTCGACGATCTTGGTGCGCGCGGCGATCATGGCAGGAACCGCCGAGCTGCCCAGTCCGATGACCAACGCCATCGCGAAGCAGATCGGCACGGCCCAGGCCGGCAGGGTGAATCCCGTAAAGAACTGGATGTTCGCGTCTGCCATCAGGGAAGTCACGGCCCAGGTCGCCGCAACTCCTGCGAATCCGCCCATCAAGGCGATCGCGACGGCTTCGCCGAGTACCAGGGCGAGCACGGATCCCGATTGGAAGCCCAGCGTCTTGAGCACACCAATCTCTCGCGTCCGCTCGCGAACCGACATCGCAACCGTGTTGGCAGAAACCATGAGCATCGTGAAAACGATTGCCCCTGCAATCGAAAGCAGGAACAGCTTGACGTTCCCTAGCTGGGACACGAACGAGAGTTGGAACGCGGATTCGGTCTCGGTCTTGGTGGGCTCTGGCGCGTTACGAAACATCGCGTCGATTGCTTGCGAAACGGGTGTCGCGTCGTCGGCCGAACGAAGCCGAATGGCGAAAGCCCCGACCTGCGAACCGAATTCCGGGCCAAGAGACTCCTCTAGGTACTTGAAATGAAAAAACGATTGTTGGTCGTCCTGTCCAGCGAAAACTGCTCTGACCGTGAGTTCGGGGTCGAACGGATAGATGTCGCCGACGATCGTAATTCTCTGGCCGATCTTGAGCCCTGTGCGCTCCGCGACCGACTGCCCCACGGCAATCCCCTGACGGTCCCGCTTGAACGCCTCGAGCTGTTCCGGAGGGATTTGGAATTCACTGTAGATGTTGAAGACCTCCTCCGGATCAACGGCGAAACGGGCGAACATGTTCTCGGGTCGCTGGTCGATGTATGTGCCTCCGAACCAGTTCATCGGCGTGACGACTGCCACGCCGTCTACAGCCTTGATCCGTTCACCGTAGAAGTACGGCATGGCTTGGCCGAGAGACACCCGGTGGCGGGTGATCAGCCGAAGGGCGGACTCCTCGGCCATCTCCCGGTGATACAGCATCCCGTAGACCGAAAGCAGCGCTCCGATCAGGAAAACCGAAATGGCGGAACTGAATACCGTCAGGACGGTGCGTCGCGTGTTGCGGCGCAAGTTCTTCCCGATCAGAAAGAGGTGATTGCCCATGGCTGCTCTCTAAACGGGTTGCGTACTATTGCCCGGGCGCCGCACGAGGCAGCGCGAAACTGCTGCCAGCGGGCGTGACCGCCCACCATCGCATTGGTTTAATTCTGGCACGGCTCGGAGGCCTGCGCAATTGTGGACCGCCGTCCGAGCTAGGTGAATTGATCGCCGATTCGGGGGACTTCTGCCAGCGCGCGCGCTGTGAATCGCGTCGCGGTCAGTTATTCGTCTGGCCGACAGGCCCGCCTGGAAGTCCCCCTAGCGTCGCGATGCTGTCTATGCATGACTTTCTGAACCCCAACTCGATCGGAATGCACCCTCTCTTTGAAGGAGTGGGCACGTTGGCGTCGCCGTGTCAAAGCATGTCTTTGCTTGATAAACGCAACTTGAAGAAACACGTCAAATGCTTGTGCGAGACTCCGGACTCTCATACACTGTAGGCGCGTTGCTTCGCTGGCGGAATCGCCGATGCGAAGGGGAATGCCAGGGAGGGAACTCAAATGAAGAAGTTACTTGCATTTCTGCTTGCTTCGTCGATCTCAGCATTTGGCCAGTCGACGACCGGAGAGATCGCTGGTACGGTCACCGACCCGACCGGTGCCGCCGTGCCCGGAGTTCAGATCACATTCACGAATGAGAACACCGGCGAGCAGAAGATCGTCGAGTCGGGCGCATCTGGAGACTACCTTGCCACGCAGCTGCAAGTAGGCTCGTATATGGCCGAGGTTCAGTCGGATGGATTCCGCACGGCCGAGCGCCCGGGTATCGCCCTTTCGGCACTCCAAAGCCTTCGCGTCGACTTCGTGCTGGAACTCGGACAGGTCACTGAGACTGTCACGATCACCAGCCAGGCCCCTCAGGTGGATACGCGGTCGACCCAGATCGGAATGACCGTCGATGACCGTCGAATCAGGGACCTGCCGCTCAACGGCCGCAATCCGCTGGACCTTGTGAGGCTCGTTCCTGGGGTCCAGAGGGTGAGCACGACCATTCGCCCATCGTTCGGTCAGCAGAATATGAACATCAACGGGGGGCGTCATTTCTCCGTCAACTACCTGCTGGACGGCGGCTCGATGAGCTACTTCCACCGAGGGCAGGGCTTGATCTTGCCCCCACCGGACGCAGTTCAGGAGTTTCGAGTTTCGACCACCGGCGTTACAGCCGAGCACGGTCGTGGATTCAGCGTCATCAGCGCGGTCACGCGGTCAGGCACGAACAGCTTTCATGGCAGCCTCTGGCACTTCCTGAGGAACGACGCGCTTGATGCGAGGAACTTCTTTTCCCGAACGGTGCCCAAGCTTCGATTCAACCAGTTCGGCGGTACAATCGGCGGCCCGATCACGAAGGACAAGTCATTCTTCCAGTTCACCTATCAGGGCCAGAGGATCCGAGAGGACCGCCTTCGGACAGCGTTTCCGGCCACGACACCGGAGAGGATGGGCGACTTTTCTGGTGCCGATCCGATCAAGAACGCTGATACAGGCGATCCGTTTCCCCAGAACATGGTGCCGGCGAACCTGATCGATCCCGTCGCCAGCTTCATGCTTGAAGGCTGGGTGCCGCTTCCAGATCGGCCTGACGGGAGCTTCGTTACGCAGGTCAGCCAGCCAAGCGACGACAATCAATACCTGACTCGGATCGATCACAACCTGACCGACCGTAACAAGATCAATTTCCGCCTCTTCTACGATCACAACCAGGGTGCGGACCCTCTCAGGAATGCGGACTTCATCAACTATGGCCCGAACCCGCGCTTCAACCGCATGCAGACCTACACGCTGGAGGATACGCACCTAGTCACGCCCACTCTCGTGAACACCGTGCGCGTGACTTACACGAGGTTCAACTACCAGGAGAGCATTCCATTCGACGATGACCTCGCGGACTTCGGTGCCACGGACTTCAACCACGCGGGCGGGGTCGTGAAGAGCCGACCGCTGGTGCAGATCACGAATCGCTTCCGCTTGGGACCCGGACGCCACCGGCAGCGGCTTTCGCAGAACTATGCGTTCTCGTGGAACATGAGCTGGCTGAAGGGCAATCACAACATGAAATGGGGCGTGGACACGCAACGGAATCAGTTCCTGTATCGGGACAATCGGGCCACCGGCAGCGAATGGCAGTTCACTGGCAACCGCACTGGTCTGCCTATGGCCGACTTCTTGACGGGCAGAGCGCGTCGTGTTCGGCAGGCGTCCCCGATCGAATTCGATCACCGGTACATCCAGACGGGAATGTTCTTCCAGGACAGCTTCAAGATCCATCGCAACATCACGATGACGCTAGGAGTCCGCAACGAGTTCTTCCCGCGATGGAAGGAAGGTCAGAACCAGCAGACGGCCCTCGTGCCCGGCGCGCAATCCTCCTTCATTCCGGATGCCCCCGCGGGTCTGCTCTGGCTCTCTGACGCCCAGTTCCCTTATCAGGACAATCTCGTCAATATCGCCCCCCGGTTTGGAATCGCCTGGGACTTGTTTGGAGACGGCCGCACATCGTTCCGCACCAGCTACGGCATTTCGTATGACCCGATCACCGCCGAGATGGCGGGTGGCGTCCAGGCTTTGCAGCCGTTCGGCGCCTCGGTTGACATCAACCAGCCCTACGCGCTTGCGGCACCGTTTCGGGGCCGGTTCAATCCATTTCCATTCACGTTCGATCCCAGCAATCCGAACTTCGTGTTCCCAGTGACTCTCCCGAAGGGGTTTGCGCCGGGACTGCGGAACCCGTCGATGCAAACCTATAACCTCACTTTGCAACAGCAGGTGTCGGACAACCTGATGGTCGAGATCGCGTATGTCGGAAACCTAGGTCGCAATCTGACGTACAACCGAGAACAGAACATGGCGATCTACGGTCCGGACGCAACCGCGCGAAACACGGACGCAAGGCGTATTCATCAAGGCTTCGGCAGCATCGGCCAGCTCAACAGCGGTGCGAATTCGGTTTACAACAGCCTGCAGATTCAAGTGCAGCGCCGCTTCAGTCGCGGCCTCACGTTCCAGGTCGCATATACCTACGGTCGGGCGATCGACGAGGTCCTCACCAGTGCTGCATTCGCCACATCGACGCAGAATGGCCTTCAGAATCCGAACAACCGCTCGTTGGAGCGGGGGCGTGGCGATTTCGACATTCAGCAGAGACTGGTCAGTTCGTTCCTGTATGAGATTCCGGGGCCAAAGAGCGGGGTAGCTAGGAGCGTCTTGGGAGGCTGGGAACTCGGTTCGATTATCACCCTTCAAGAAGGACGTCCCTTCCACGTGGATGCCGGAAGGGACCGCTCGCTTACGGCGGTGCGCCATGACAGGTCGCAGGTCGTCGGGAATCCGCACCTGTCATCGAATCGAACGCGCGGCGAGAAAATCGCCGAGTGGTTCAACAAGGAGGCCTTCGCGCTTGCTCCGGTCGGATCGTACGGAAACTCCGGACGAAACAACCTCCAAGGACCGGGACTGATCAACCTCGACGTGTCGCTAAGGAAGAGGATCACGATTGCCGAGGGCCATTCCCTGGACTTTCGAGTGGACTTCTTCAACTTGCCCAACAATCCGAATTTTGGGACTCCACGGAGAGGTAGCGCCACGGACCGTCGGCTCGGACGCATTACGGGTGCCGGTGCCGGACGGATCGGGCAGTTCTCGCTGAAGTACTTGTTCTGATTCAAGGAAACGTCGCCAAGGTCGCTGGCCAGGGCCACTCCAATGCCCCGGCCAACCGTGCCGTGCCAGGACGATCCCAGGTACAGAACTGACTCTCGTCAGCCGGTGACCCTAGGCAATCCCCTCCGAATGCCAGGGGCTGGAACTGGCCCGTCTTGGTTCGGTCAGTTCTCGGAAACGCCTCGCCCGAGTACGCCGCGAGCCTTCGCATTGGAGGCGAACCACTCCGTGCTGTGTCGCGTGGCTAGGATCTGGAATATGCTAGAGCGGCGGCCTGAGAGGTGCCTTCGATGAAACTTGGACCCATCTTCTGTATCGTGTTGACGTTCGGGGCGCCGGCCTGGACTCGCGCTCAGACCGATGTTGAGCTGCAGCCTCTGGCGCAGCAAACACGACGTCTCGAACAGGCCCTGATGTATCTCGGCCAGCCGCTGTCGCCGGAATCGTCCCGGGCGATCAATGGAGCGATTGGCATGGAAGACGAGCGGGCGGCGGTCCGCAACATCCAGGAAGTGCTGGACGAACTCGTTCTGGTCGAAGTCGAGATCAATCCCGAGAGCAGGGTCAAGGTCCGGCAGGCAGCAGCCCGGCCGGCCTTGGTGGAGCAGGGAACCCGCCTCTTCCTGGTCAAGGTCCTGAACCAGGCCGGCGTTACGGCTCCCTTGCGTGTCCTGAGCCCGAATAGCGGCCCGACTTCTCTCCGCTCGAGAGGCGAGGCCGAGCCAGCGATGGAACTTGGCTCGAGAGAGGTCCGCGAGCGCTGGGCCGACCTCTCGATCTACAGGGATCCGCCGATGGCCGAGCGCCTGAGCGGGCTTCCGGTCGAATACGAAATCCTGCAGGTCTACAGCCGGGACAAGGGCCAGCGTTCCGCCAAGATCGCCATGGACGTAGGTCAGGGGACGCAGGACATCGGTTTCCGCAACGACATCCTCATCCTCTTCGACATTGCTCCGACACGATCGATACCGCTGCGCGTGAGGGACGAGAACGGGGAGTCAGGCGTAGCGTCATTCCTTTTCAAGGACCGCCAGGGGCGAGTCTACCCGAACCCGTCCAAGCGGCTCGAGCCGGATTTCCCGTTCCAGCAGCACGTCTACCGCTTCGACGGCGAAGACATCCGTCTGCCCGACGGGTACTACACGGTCGAATTCGGTGGCGGACCGGAATTCCACACCCGCACCAAGGAGTTCCCGGTCACATCCTCGGAACCCGCTGAAATCGACGTGCAGCTGCAGCGGTGGATTGACCCGGCGAAATACGGCTGGTGGTCGGGCGACCACCACGTCCATGCCTCCGGCTGCGCGCACTACAAGAACCCCACCGAAGGCGTCGGGCCCTTGGCAATGCTACGGCAGATCCTCGGCGAGAACCTGAACATCGGCGCGGTGCTGACCTGGGGACCCTCTTGGTACTTCCAGAAGCAGTTCTTCTCGAGCTTCGACCACCCGCTGTCCAAGGAGAAGCGGGTCATGCACTACGACGTCGAGGTCTCGGGCTTCCCGTCAAGCCACGCCGGGCACCTCGTGCTGCTCGGCCTAAAGGAAGACGACTATCCCGGCACATCCCGGATCGAGGAATGGCCGTCATGGGACCTCCCGGTTCTCAAGTGGGCTAAGTCCCAGGGTGCAGTGACCGGGTTCTCGCACTCCGGGTGGGGTCTGCAGGTGAGCGCGGAGACGTTGCCGACCTACGAGATGCCCGGGTTTGACGGCATCGGCGCGAACGAGTACATCGTCGATGTCACCCATCCAGGCGTGATCGATTTCATCTCCGCCGTCGACACGCCGTATTTCTGGGAAATGAACATCTGGTACCACGCGCTGAATGTCGGGTTCCGGACCCGGATCTCGGGCGAGACCGATTTCCCGTGCATCTATCAGGAGCGTGTCGGTCTCGGCCGCAGCTACGTCAAGCTCGACAATCTGACGTACGGCGGCTGGGTCGAGGGTGTTGGCCTTGGAGCTGCCTACGTCAGCGATGGCAAGAGCCACCTGATGGACTTTGAGGTCGATGGCGTTGAACTCGGAGCTGGAGCCCCGGATCTGGAACTGGATGGGACCAGGGAGGTTTCGGTGAAGGTCAAGGCAGCCGCGATGCTGCCACGTCACCCGGACCCTCGGTTCGCCGGATTGCGCTCCGACGAGAAGCCGTATTGGGACGTCGAGCGGGCGCGGATTCCCGGAACTCGGAACGTACCAGTGGAGGTGGTCGTCAACGGTCGCGTCGAGGATTCCGTGCCGATCCTTGCCGATGGGCGCATCCACGACCTCGAGTTCGCAATCAATGTTCGCCGGAGCTCATGGGTTGCGCTGAGGATCCCGATGTCTTCGCACACCAACCCGGTGTTCGTAACGGTTGGCGGCGACCCGATCCGCGCGTCCCGCCGGAGCGCCGAATGGAGCTTGGCCGCGGTGGACCAGTGCTGGTCGCAAAAGGCGCCTTTGATTCGGAAGTCGGAGCGGGAGGCCGCTCGCGAAGCGTACGACCACGCGAGGTCGGTGTACAGGCGCCTGATCGCCGAGTCGCCGACGCCCTGATGCCGTGGTCCCCTGCGCTGTGGTCGGACGTCTCTGCTAGCGAGCGGTGGCTCCGCCGTCGATGACCATCACCTGTCCCGTTACCCAGCTCGACTCGTCCGATGCCAGGTACAGGGCGATGCCGCCAACGTCGCTGGTTTCCCCAAGCCTCCTGATAGGCTGGTCGGGTGGGTACTGGGCGTCTTCGTCGAGGTTCTTCCAGAAGTAGGAGCTGAAATCCGTGCGGACCAGGCCCGGCGCGATCGCGTTGACTCGGACACCGTGCTTGCCCCACTCGTCGGCCCAGGTCCGGGTCATCATGATCAATCCGGATTTCGTGAAGCTGTAGAGCAGACCCTCGCGCTGCGGTCTCAGCCCCGCGATGGACGCGATGTTGATTATCGAGCCGCCGCCTTTCTCGATCATCTTCGGCACGGTGAGGCGAAGTATCCTTACTGCCGACAGGACATTGATCTCGACCATCTTCAGGACGGCCGCGTCTGAAACGTTCAACGACGGGCCCTGCTCGAGGTTGGTCGCTCCGTTGTTGACAACGATGTCGACCGCGCCGAACTGATCCTCCGCTGCCGCGATCGCGGCCTCGATCTGGTCAAGCTTGCCAATGTGGCACGGCACCGGGAGCACATTGCCGGGCAAGGAAGCGAATTCATCTGCTGCCCTCTGCAGGTTCTCCAGCTTCCTGCTGGCGATCACGACGTTTCCGCCCGCCTCGACGAACCGTCTCGCGATCTCCTTCCCGATGCCGCGGCCTCCGCCGGTGACGAATGCGACCTTGCCTGCGAGGCTGAAACTCATTGCTACACGCCCTCCACCTTCTGGGAATCAAAAACCATATCACGCGTGGAGGGGCCCACGCGGTTCTTGCATGCCGTCCGACTTTGAGGAAGCCCGCCGGCCGCGAGTTCACTATCGTCGGTCTGGAGGTAGGCAAGAGTGCCAGCCACCCGTGCCGGAACCCCGTGGAACAGATGGCAATGGGGCCGGCCCTTGGCCCGCACAGTGCGGAATGCCATTCGCTACAATCGCTGCACTTCCGAGGGAATGGACTCGCAACCCATCACGACCCCCGTCCGAGAGGCGCATAGATTCGACGAAGCCGCACTGGAAGCCTATCTGCGGGCCCATCTCGAGGATCTTGACGGACCCTGGTCGATCTGCCAGTTCGAAGGGGGCCAGTCCAATCCCACGTTCCTCATCGAGAGTGGCGGCCGCAAGTTCGTCTTGCGCAAGAAGCCTCCCGGACGTTTGCTGCCTTCAGCGCACGCCGTCGAGCGCGAGTACCGCGTCATGCGATCCCTCGCCAGCACCGATGTGCCAGTGTGCTCGATGCTGCTCCTATGCGAGGACGCCGGGATCATTGGCACGCCGTTCATCGTCATGGAGCATGTCCCGGGAAGGGTGTTCCACGACCCCACGCTACCAGGTGTCGCCCGGGACGAACGGGCCGCCATCTACGCCCATATGAGCCAGGTCCTGGTTGTCCTGCACGCAGTGCTCCCGAGCGAGGTCGGCCTGGGCGACTTCGGCCGGCCCGGGAACTACTATGCTCGTCAGATCAGTCGATGGTCCCGACAGTACCAAGCATCCGAAACGCGGTCGATTCCGGCCATGGACCGGCTCGCCTCGTGGCTGCCCGACAACATCCCGGCATCCGACGAAACCCGGATCGTTCACGGAGACTACCGGCTGGGCAACATGATCATCCATCCGGTCGAACCCCGCATCGTCGCGGTACTCGACTGGGAGCTCTCCACACTGGGACACCCACTTGCCGACTTGGCCTACAACCTGATGACCTATTACCTCCCGAGCCGACGGAATCCCACGCTCGTGCGAAACGACCCGGCGAAAACAGGGATTCCCTCGCGCCAGCATCAGCTTGAGACATATTGCACGCTCAGCGGGCGGGATGCGCTCACGGACTGGAACTTCTATCTGTCCTTTTCGATGTTTCGTTCCGCGGCGATCGGACAAGGCGTCTACAAGCGCGGTCTCGATGGCAATGCAAGCTCGTCCACCGCGCTGGAACTTGGCCGCGAGGTCGAATCCACGGCCAACATCGCTTGGGCGGTTGCGAACGGGGAGCACTGAACCTGCAACGGATCGGCTCGACCTCGAGCCGAGAGATGCTGTTTTGGAGTCGGATAGACTCAATAGGAATTGATGCGGTACGGATACCAGCGTCCAGGCATGGCGGGCGGGTTTGGCATGCTGCCTCGGACGCCGGTATTCCTCAAGAAGCTCCTGTGGGCGAATTTCATCGCTTGGTTCCTGTTTGCGGTGGGATTCGCCGCAAATATCGGCCCGCTGGTCTTTCTCTTTCGATGGCTCAGCCTGACCCCGGAGCACTTCCTGCACGGTGCTCTTTGGCAACCGGTCAGCTACATGTTTCTCCACGACCCGCAGGGATTGTGGCATGTCGGCCTCAATCTCTTCGCGCTTTGGATGTTCGGGGGAACCCTCGCCCGGGACTGGGGGGGCAATCGGTTCCTGCGGTTCTATTTCGTTTGCGGTGCCGGCGCCGCGCTGATCGACGTGGCGGTGCGTGCCCTGACCGGGTCTGCCGGAGTCGCCACCGTCGGTGCGTCAGGAGCGGTGTTGGCGGTTGTCACAGCGTTTGCTGTGACGTACCCTCGCACGCCGATCTTGATCTCGTTCATCCTTCCTGTCCCGGCTTGGGTTCTTGCCGTGGGCTACGCCGCGATCAACCTCCTCGGCGCCGTGCAGGACCTTTTCCGAGGCGGCAACCCCTCGGGAACTGCCTTCACCATCCACTTGGCTGGCATGGCCCTGGGCTATTACTTCGTGCGACGGCGTGCAAGACTTCCCAACATCCCCTCCTTGAACCTCGAGGCCCGCCTCAGGCAGTGGCGTCTGCGACAAGCGCGGAGGAAATTCGAGGTTTATATGAAGGACCGCGACAAGGGGAACGGCCCGTGGGTCCAGTGAGACGTGCGGTCGCAGAGCGGATCCCGCGAGTGTGCCAAGCTGCTTTGGCGGCTCCTCTCTGGCGGGTGTTCGCGGCCGCCGCGAAGCGTGGCTTGCCCTTGACGACCTACCCGGCGAGTACTAGAATGTAGGAACAGTTGACATGCCAAACTTCGAATCGCTTGCGGCCCTGATCTTCGGCCCGTTCAGCATGCAGGAGCTGCTTGTCGTCCTCCTGATCGCGCTTGTGATCTTCGGAGGCAAGAAGATCCCCGAGCTCGGTCGCGGGCTGGGCGATGGCATTCGCCAGTTCAAATCCTCGCTCAAGGGCGAGGACCAAGCGGAGTCCGCGGTCGAGGAAAAGGAAGCCTCCAAGGCTTCCTAGGCGCCCCCAAGGCCGGACGGATTTCCGGCCAAGCTAGCCTTCTGTCGCCCGGGCTGCGAGATTTCTCTAGCGCGAACTCCTTGATTGCTCCGCCCCTCGCCCTCGTCGCGAGGCTGGACGATATCGAAACCCGGATCCGGGCGCTTGGGACTCCGGCCGAGATGCGGCGGAATAGCTACCCGGGCTCGGCCCAAACCAATTCGCGCTAGTATGTTTCAGCAGGTCGGTTTGACGGCACGCTGGGTAGACGGCGATCATCCGGTTAGGCAAAGTCGACCTGCGGTCGGTTGACGGTGTGGATTTGAGACCGAAGTCGATTCACGTGATCGGAGCCGGACTCGCCGGTCCCGAGGCGGCGATGCAGGTGGCTCGCGCCGGCCTCGCGGTGGTGTTGCACGAGATGCGTCCCACTCGACGGACGCCGGCCCACGAGACCGACGACATCGGCGAGCTGGTTTGCAGCAATTCACTGAAGACCGAGAACCGCGGCTCAGCCCCCTGGCTTCTCAAGGAGGAGCTTCGCAGAATGGAGTCGGTATCGATGCGGGTCGCTTCGGATGCCCGCATCCCCGGCGGGACAGCCCTGACAGTCGACCGCAGGAAGTTTGCTCGAGGCCTCACGGCTGCGATCCGACACGAACCGCTGATTCGGGTCGAGCGGGGCGAGGTCACGGACTTTCCACTGGATTCCGACGAGATCTGGATTATTGCGACGGGTCCCCTGACAAGCGATGCACTGGCGGACTTCATCGCGAGGGAGACGGGCAGGGAACGCCTTTACTTCCACGACGCAATCAGCCCTATCGTCGATGCCGAAACGATCGACATGTCGATCGCGTTCCGCGCGTCCCGTTACGGGCGCTCGCTGGATGGCAGCGACGACTACGTCAACTGCCCCTTCACGCGCGACGAATACGAACGGTTCCTCGGAGCATTGCTGGCCGCCGAGCAGCATCAGTCGCACGAATTCGACAACCCCAACTACTTCGAGGGGTGCCTGCCGATCGAGGAATTGGCGAGAAGGGGGCGCGACACCCTGCGGTTTGGCCCGATGAAGCCGGTCGGTTTGCGGGATCCCCGCACAGGTCGGTCCTCTTTCGCGGTGGTGCAGCTGCGCCAGGAAGATGCAAGGGCAGGATCGTACAACATCGTCGGATTTCAGAATCACCTCAAGTACGGTGAGCAAAAGCGGCTGCTGCGCATGATTCCCGGCCTGGAGCAGGCGCAGTTCTTGCGTTACGGTCAAATCCACCGCAACACCTACATCAACGCCCCGGCGCTGTTGCTACCGACGCTGCAATGGAGACAGCACGCCAACGTTCTGTTCGCTGGTCAGATCTCGGGGGTCGAGGGGTACGTGGAGTCCATGGCCACCGGCCTGATCGCCGGTTGGAATGCGGCGAGGCTGGCTCGCTCCAAAGCGCCGCTGGATTGGCCCCGTGAGACCGCCCACGGGTCGCTGTGCCACTACATTTCCGGAGCTAGCTCGGCGAACTACCAGCCAGCGAACATCACCTTCGACCTGCTGCCGCCAGCTTCCGAAGCGATGCGCCGCGAGTTCAGGCGGCGCAAGAAGGATCGTCGCATGAAGCAGTGCGAGCTGGGCCTCGCTGCGCTGGAGAGGTTTCTGGATGTCGAACAAGCGGCAGCCTGAACGCAGCGTGGCCGCCGCCGCTGAGCGGTTCCTAGCGTCGCTCAGCTTGCGTAACGTCTCTCCCAGTACGGTACTCAACTACGGCAGGGACCTCGCACTGTTCGCCGAGTACTTCGCGACGGACGACGAGGGGCCTCCATGTGTGGATGCCATCACCCGGCTTGCGATCCGCGAGTACATGGCAGACCAGCGACAACGCGGGCTGGCCCAGGCGACACTGGCTCGCCGGCTCTCGGCCCTGCGAGTGTTTTTTGACTACCTGGTGCGCGAAGAGGGTCTCGCAAGCAACCCGGCGAGAAACGTCGCGACTCCGAGAATCCCGAAGAGACTGCCGCCAGTGATGAACGCAGAGGAAGCCAATCGGCTGGTCGACCAAGTCCAGTACGACGCCCAGCGGGACCGTTCTCCCGAAAGGGTTCTTCGCGACCGAGTGATTTTCGAACTGCTCTACGGGGCGGGCTTGCGGGTCAGCGAACTCGTTGGTTTGGATGTCACGGATATAGACCGGCGGGAGCGCTGGATCCGCGTTCGCGGAAAGGGTCGCAAGGAACGCCAGGTACCGTTCGGAGAGAGGGCGGGGGAGGCCCTGGACCGCTACTTGGCCGCGAGATCGAAGCTTGGACCTCCGGCTGGAATGCACGCCCTTTTCATCCATCGGTGGCGGGGAAGCCTCAGGCGCCTGACTGCTCGGAGCGTAGGCCTTATCTTGAAAAAGTACGCCAAGGCCTGCGCGGGAGATCCGTCTCTACATCCGCACTCGCTACGCCACGCCTTTGCGACGCACCTGCTTTCGGAAGGAGCCGACTTGCGTGCGATCCAGGAGTTCCTCGGGCACGCGAGTCTCTCGACCACGCAGAAGTACACGCAGCTTTCCATGGAACAGCTGATGAGGGTCTACGATTCCTCTCACCCGAAGGCATAATCCAGTGCTGATGGTGCTCGCGGTACATTGAAAGGCTCCGCGGGCGGGACCTGTCCGCCTCTTGGGGGACGAGGCACGGGGACTGACGCAAGAATGCCCAAGAAGACTCTATTCCTGAATCCCCCGTCCTACGAGAACTTCGACGGAGGCGCGAGCTCGCGCTGGCCTGCCACGCGGGAGATCGAGTCTTATTGGTATCCGGTCTGGCTCTGCTACCCGGCCGGGATGCTGCCGGAAAGTGTCGTCATCGATGCCCCTCCCCACAAGGTGACTGCGGACGAGATGACTGCTCGGGCAGGGGACTTCGAGTTCCTGGTCCTATTCACCTCGACTCCGGGATTCTCCAATGACTGCCGCCTGTCGGAGGCGATGAAGGCCGCCAACCCCGACCTCGAAATCTGCTTTGTCGGACCGCATGTTGGAGCTCGCCCTGTGGAGGCGCTTAGAGCCTCAAGCGCGATCGATTTCGTGGTGCGCAAGGAATTCGACTACCAAGTGGTCGAATTCGCAAATGGGAAACGCGTCGAGGAACTGGAGGGAGTGAGCTTCCGCACATCCGATGGGGAGATTGCTCACAATCCCGATGGAGAGGTGTTGGGCGACCTCGACGCCCTCCCATGGGTCACTCCGGTCTACAAGCGCTGTCTGGAAATCAACCGGTACAACGTTCCGTTCCTCAAGCATCCCTTCGTGTCGTTCTACACCTCGCGGGGCTGCCCGGCCCAATGCACCTTCTGCCTGTGGCCGCAGACCATTTCGGGTCACAGCTGGAGAGTTCGCTCAGCCGACGACGTCGTGGCCGAGGTTCGATGGACGCTCGACCGTTTCCCCGAAGTCTCTGAGATCTTCTTCGATGACGATACGTTCAACATCCGCAAGGACCGCGTTCTCGAACTCTGTGCCAAGCTGAAGCCCCTCGGATTCACATGGTCTTGCACGTCGCGAGTCAACGTCGACTACGAGACGCTGCGGGCAATGCGGGACGCGGGCTGCCGTCTCCTAATCGTTGGCTACGAATCCGGAGACCCGGAAATTCTCAAGAACATCAAAAAAGGAGCCACGGTCGAGCGCGCGCTCCAGTTCACGCGGGACGCCCACAAGCTGGGGCTGACGATCCATGGCGACTTCATCGTCGGCTTGCCAGGAGAGACTCACGAGACGATTCGCCGCTCCTTGGAGTTTGCCAAGCGTCTCGACACGGAGACGATTCAAGTTTCCGTGGCCCATCCCTATCCAGGCACCTCGTTCTTTCACGAGGCACTCGCGAACGGATGGCTAACTGGAGATTCCATGACGGATGCTGCCGGACACCAGCTGCCGAACCTGCGCTACGAGAATCTTGATCAGAAGGGAATCATGCAATGGGTCGAGCGATTCTACGACGAATACTACTTCCGGCCCCGCGCTGCATGGCGGATCGTGCGTAAGGCGGTCTTCGATCCCAAGGAGCGTCGTCGGCTCCGGAAAGAGGCGCGGGAATATCTGGCTCTACGGGCAAAGCGCAGGAAGTACAGAGCCGAAGTCGGTGTCTGACGTTCACAGGCGGTAGCCGCATTCGCGACTGCTCGAACGCCAGAATCCCTTTGCTTGCGGCGCCAATCGTGGGTTTTCCACAGGATTTGTGGAAAACCTGTGCCGTCATTGTGGAAAACCCGCCAAACATCGTATGTCTCTAGCGTTTACAGGTCTGCGATCCGGAGGATGCCGATGTGTGTCGCTGTTACGGTTCACCGGCGGATCCTCAGGCCTCATCCACCCCCCGGGCCGCGAAATGATGGATCAAGAACATCGCAGCGGCTAGGCCGGCGAGCGAGAGCAGCAAGCTGTCGGCGACGGGAATCGGGATGGGAATCTCGGTCGCAACGGTCTTTGGAATCGCAATCAAGATCCCGGCAATGGCCTCGCCAGCAATCAGGCCGGAAGCGATCAGGACACCGTTGCGAGTCGCCGCTTCGGAGCGGTTCTTCAGCTGGTGCGAAATCAGGCCTCCCAGAAAGATCGGCACCATCAGTGCGATTGGCAGATATATGCCCACCGCCACGGGCATGACATGAGCGCGGAAGCGGCTCCCCGACCTTTTAAGGAAGCCGTCCACGACGAGCAAGCCGATCGCGACCACGACGCCGATGCCAACCATGTTCCATGGCAGGTCCGAGTCTCCGAAGAGGCCCTGGGCGATCGAGGCGAACAGCGTCGCCTGGGGAGCGCGCAACGCGCCCGGAGCGTCCGTGCCGATTCCGTAGGCATTGTGGAGCAACGTCAGGACCGGAGCGATGGTGAAGATCGGGACCACAATACCCGCGAACTGGGCAACCTGCTGCTTCACGGGCGTTGCGCCGACTAGGTGGCCTGTCTTGAGGTCCTGCGAAGTGTCGCCGCCGGTCGCGGCCGCGCAGCAGACGATGCTCGCGACCCCGAGCGCGCCGAGGATGCCTGCCGTGCCGGACATGCCGAGGATGAGCAGGACCACCGACGAGAACATCAGCGCGCAAATGGTCATGCCCGAAATCGGATTGTTGGAGGACCCCACCAAGCCGCAAATGTAACTGGACACCGCCACGAAAAACAGCGAGGCGATCAGCATCACGATCCCAGCGGTGACGGCGATCGAAACCGAGCCCGTCACGCTCTGGTAGAGCACGAACGTGCCAATGGCGACGACGCAGAGGATTGCTCCGACCGTCTTGTTGGACATATCCTCGTCGGCCCGGGCGACAGCTTCCTTGGCACGTCCGATGCCGCTCGCAAGCTGCTTCAGCGCTTTCGCAATGCCGCGACGGATCGCCCACATCGAGGACAGGCCGCCCACGATCATCGCGCCGACGCCCATGTAGCGGATCTGGTCGCTCCAGGCACCCCAGGCGGCGTCCATGGCGGACTGATCCGGAACGGGGTTCAAGAAGACGTAGATAGGGATCGCCACCAGCCATCCGATAGCACCACCGGCCAGGACGGCGACTCCGATCTCGATTCCGACAATTACTCCGACACCGAGTAGTGCCACGGAGATGTCCGTTCCGAGGTAGACCACGGTGCCGGCCATGCGCCACGCGAATTCGGCCGTCCCGCGGAAAACGGCGACGAGCCCGATGAGCGACTTGAAGCCGATTCCGCTGCACAGCGCGCCCATGATTTTCAGCATTGGGCGGCCGCCGCTTTCACCAGCCTCCAGCACTCGGGCACATGCCACGCCTTCCGGATAGACGAGGTCCTTGTCTTCGACGATGAGCGCCCTGCGAAGCGGAATCATGAACAGAATTCCCAGGGAGCCGCCCAACAGGCCGATCAGGGAAACCTTCCAGAAGGGAAACTCAGTCCAAACACCAGCGATGATCAGGGCGGGAACGGTGAAGATGATTCCGGCAGCCACGGCCTCCCCGGAAGAAGCGACAGTCTGGACAATGTTGTTTTCGTGAATCGTGCCGCGCTTGAGCATGCCCCGCAGGATTCCCATCGAGACGATGGCGGCGGGGATGCTTCCGGATACGGTCATTCCCGCATACAGTCCCAGGTAGGTGTTTGCTGCGGTCAGGACCGTTCCGATGAGGAGGCCGATGACAAGCGCCTGAAGTGTGAATTCGCGAATGGATGCTGACTGCTTCATTCTGGGTGCGTCGGATTGCGCGAACAACGGAATAAAGCTAAGAGTCTACAGCACGAGAGGGAACTTCAATGCTGTGCGGGGGCAGTTCCAACCAGCCTCGGCGAGGCGGTTGCGAGCGTTGGGGGACCGGCTACTCGAGCCCCAGCTCGCGTTTCTTTCCCTCCAGCCATTCCGCATATTCCTTCTTGAGGGCATCATCCTTGGGGATCGGATAAAGCTCGCTTGCCTTGTACTTGCCAGTCGCCAGCTTGCCCTTCGTCCAGATGTCGTGCAATTCCGTGATTTTCGCCTGGTTCGCAGCGCGCTCCACCACCTGTGGGGGAACAAACGTCAAGCCCTCCCTGTCACCTACCACCAGATCGCCCGGCATGACAGTTGTCGTGCCGATCCGGACGGGCACATTAATGCCCATCAGCATGACATCCCGAATTGGCGACACGTGAAACCCCCGCACGTAGACCGGGATGTCCAGGTCATTCACGCCGTCGAGATCGCGGATTGCGCCGTCAATCACGAAACCTTGGCCCGTTGCCGCATGAATCGCAGTGGCGAGGTTGTCACCTGCAAACGCGCCGCCGTCAATCTTGCCGAACAGATCGACAACCAGCACGTCGCCCGGCCGCAAAATGTCAATGACTCTCTGGTTGGAGATCTGTCCGAGACTCCTGTTCGCGGCGTCCTCTTCGATGATCGCCTCCAAGTCGGGACGCACGGGCATGAACACTGCGGTTACCGCCCTGCCGATCAGCTTCTTCTCGGGGTGAACGATCTCCCAGCCGCCCGACCACTGGTGTTTGAAACCAGCTTGCCGAAGCGGTCCCCAGAGCATCTCCGAGCTTGCGGAGTGAAGTGCTTCGATCAGCTGTTGCGGGATCATCGGCCGCCCGTCGTCGAAGCGAGAGAACGGGTTTTGCCTCGTGTACTTGGCGAGTTGTTCCTTTCCGAATCCTTCAACTTGTGCCCAAAGCGACACCCCGAAGGAAAGCAGAACGAGCAAGCGCAGGACGGTCACGGCGGAAACTCTACCACAACGAATCTTTGCCGGAGAGACAGGCTCGGCAATCGGGCCTCACAGTCAGGGCCGCCCGTTGCGGCCCGGATGGGACTGCCGCTCGGCCGAGTACAATTGTTGCCATTCGTGATGAGCGCGCAATTTTGCATTGGCATCGATCCGGGATGGGGCGAGACTTTCGAGCCGCTCATGGGGAGATTCGTGCGACAGCACTTCGGTGCCCGTGAGGGCTTTCGCTGGGAGGTCATGGAGCCCGTCCAGGGCAACGCCATCTGCGCGGATGTCGTCAACCGGTACGACGGCGTGATCATCTTGGGCGCCCGGTTCGACGCGGCCAGCTTTGCGGGTGTTGATCGGCTCGCCTGCATCTCGAGGTGGGGCGTCGGATTCGATGCCATCGACATCGAGGCTGCCAACACGGCTGGGGTGCTTGTCGCACTGACTCCCGAGGCGATCAAGAGGTCGGTCGCAGAAGCGCAAATCGCCCTGATCTTCGCGCTGGCGAAGCGACTGCCGGATCTCGACAGACGGACCCGGGCGGGACTGTGGCGGGGGGACTTGCCCGTCCCCGGAATGGATGTGATCGGCAAGACTCTCTCGTCGGTTGGATGCGGCCGAATCGGTGGCGAGATGTTTGCGATGGCTCGTGGAATCGGGTTCGGCCGTCTGTTGGCGTATGACCCCTACTGCCCCGAGGATCGCGCCCGCGCAATCGGGGTTGAACTGGCGGATCTCGAAACTGTCATGGCTGAGGGCGACTTCGTCACGGTGAACGCATTTCTGAATTCCGAGACTCGGGGAATGATCGGCCTTCGAGAGTTCGCGCTGATGAAACCGAGCGCCTACTTCGTCAACACTGCACGCGGCCCGATTGTCCAGGAAGACGCCCTGATCGAGATCCTGAGGGAGGGGCGTATCGCCGGGGCGGGAATCGATGTCTTTGAGAGGGAGCCTCCGGCAACCGACAATCCACTTCTGGCGATGGACAACGTCATTGTCGCGCCGCACGGCATGGCTTGGACCAAGGAAGGGCTGGAGGGGAACAGCCGCGGTGCCTGTCAGAACCTGCTGCACATCGCCGCGGGCCAGGTGCCGCCGTGCCTGGCGAACCCCGAAGCCGCGCGCTTGGACCAGGTGAAGAGCAAGCTTGCGAAATGGAGGTCTTCATGAAGCCGAATCGAGTTCGCCAAGCGGCCACCGAGGGCAGGGTGGCATTCGGGCACATGCTCATGGAGTTTGATACGCCAGGCATCGCCAAGCTCTGCGATCTGGCCAACCTGGACTTCGTGCTGATCGACATGGAGCACGGGCCCTTGGACATTCCCAGGGTTGCGGGGATCATCGCTCGGTTCAAGGCAACGGGCACAAGTCCGATCGTCCGCATTCCTTCCTCCGAGTACCACTTCGTAGCTAGAGTCATGGATGCAGGCGCGCACGGCATCATGGCTCCGAACGTCCGCACTCCGGAACAGGCACGACTCCTGAATGACGCGATGCGTTACGCGCCAGACGGCAACCGGGGACTGGGGCTCGGCACGTCGCACAACGATTTCGTCCGTCCCGACCCTGTTGACTACATGACGAAAGCGAATCGCAGCAACATCCTGATCTGCCAGATCGAGAGCACGACCGCGCTTCGAAACCTGGACCGGATTTCCTCCGAGCCGGGCGTCGACTGCCTCTGGGTTGGCCACATGGATCTGACGCAGTCCATGGGCATCGTGGGCCAGTTTCACCATCCAGACTTCATCGCCGCCCTGAAGGACGTGGCGACGGCGGCTAGAGATGGCGGGCAACTGGCCGGGATCCAACCCGGCAATCTTGAGCAGGCGAGGGAGTGGATGGAGATCGGATACAACATGATCTCCTACAGCACGGACATCACGATTTACGGGGAGGCCCTCGTGTCGGAGGTCGAGGCAGCGCGTCGGCTGGACACCTCGCGGTAGGGGATATAGCCAGATTCCGTCGTCTTCCGCAAGCCCCGGCGGATCGCCGGTGTGTCGAGCTCGGCCGACCGTACCCTATCGACGGAAATCAGCGAATCCGTACAAGTCATTTCTATCCAATTACTTTTGATAAAACATTTCCAGTGCTTGAAGAGTTCTTTCGGTCAATCTGACCACGCTTCCCGGCCAGCCCCGTTATCGGCCACGCTCCGCTCGATCCAGAGGGGCCTATGGCATCATGAACCCGTGGGCGACCTGCCTAGGCTATTCGGTTATGTCCGCCCCTATTCGGCACGCATCGCTTTCGCCACGGTCTTGATGGCCGTAGTCGGTGCCAGCTACGGCCTGTTCGCACTGCTCCTGAAACCGTTACTGGATCGGTATCTCAGTCCAGGCGGGAGCATCGCGCCGGTCGAGCTGGCTAGACTGCCATTCGCCGATACGGTCATCATGCTGGACGACGTGTTGCCGGAGTCGACAGGCGACACGTTCGGGTTTTTCTTAGGCGTCTTTCTCGGCATCTCGATTCTGAAGGGCCTTTCTGACTTCACTGGGAGCTACCTCGTGAACTACGCGGGCTTTGCCGCGGTTCGGGACATCCGAAACGAGATGTATGGCGTCGTCATGAACCAGTCGCCGGCATTCTTCCAAACCAAGCACACGGGTGAGCTGATCTCGTCGCTTGTTAGCGACATCGAAAAGATCCAGTCCGCCTGCTCCCACTTCCTCGCCGACCTGATGCGTCAGGTGTTTACGGTCGTCGCACTGCTGTTCGTCCTGCTCCAGCACGACGCGCTGCTGACCGCAGGGTGCGTTGTCGTGCTTCCCTTCGTACTGCTTCCTGCATCAAGGATCGGCAGGAGGCTACGCAAGACCTCGACACGGGCGCAAGATTACCTGGCCCGGATGGTGAAGATCATGCAGGAGACGATTGCGGGCAACCGAATCGTAAAGGCCTTTGCGATGGAGCCGTTCGAAATCCGTCGCTTCCGGGCCCGGGCTGACCTGCTCTTCGCAGCGAGCCTGCGGATGGTGAGGCAGCAGGCCATGGTGTCCCCGATCATCGAGACTCTCGGCGCTGGAATGATTCTCTGCCTGTTGATCTACGTGAGAGGCCGAATTCTCGCTGGCGAAATGACAGCGGGGGAAGTGGTCAGCTTTGTCGTGGCCCTTGTCATGATGCTGCAGCCGGTCAAACGGCTGATCGGCATCTATAACATCTTCCAGCAGGCTCTGGGAGCCGTGCAGCGTGCGTTCCAGTACATGGACCAACCCCATGACGTCCGGAATGCCGAGGGCGCGGTCGACCTGCCGCCCTTCCAGCGGCAGATCGAATTCAACGGCGTAAGGTTCTGCTACCCAGGAACTTCCGGGAACGCCGCACTCGACGGAATCGACCTCAAGGTCAACGCGCATCAGGTCGTGGCGCTGGTTGGCCTCAGCGGGGCGGGGAAGACCACCCTGATGAGCTTGCTTCCTCGATTCTTCGATGCGACCGAAGGATCGATTCGAATTGACGGACTCGATCTTCGCGAGGTGACCGTCGAATCGCTCCGCAAGCAGATCGCGATCGTCACTCAGGACACGATACTGTTCGATGACACCGTCTTCAACAACATTGCGTACGGTCAGCCCGGAATCGATCCTGCACGAGTCTATGCAGCGGCGTCCTCGGCGTATGCGTCCGAGTTCATCGAGGCCCTTCCCGAAGGTTACGCAACCCAACTGGGAGAGTCCGCGCACCGCCTGAGCGGCGGCCAGCGCCAGCGCATCGCGATCGCGCGCGCATTGCTCAAGGACGCGCCCATCCTGCTCTTGGACGAGGCGACCTCTCACCTCGATAGCGAGGCGGAGATTCTCGTGCAGCGTGCGCTGTCGAATCTGATCCATGGCCGTACGGTCATCGTCAGCGCTCACCGCTTTTCGACCATCCGCAGCGCGGATTCGATTCTGGTGATCGACGGCGGCCACATCGTTGATCGCGGCCGGCACGAATCCCTGGTTCGTTCCTGCGGACTTTACCGCCGTCTCGTCGAGCTGCAGACCGTGGGCGCGTGATGGCCGGGGCACGCTCGATGACGGGCTTCGCCGATGCGAAGGCGGAGGACGGTGCATTCTCCGTTAGTGTCGCCATCCGTAGCGTGAACCATCGCTCGTTGGATCTCAAGCTTCGAATTCCTGCGCGCGGTGGCGGGCTGGAACGACGCATTCGCGCCATGATTCGCGAACGTCTGCGCCGGGGCAGCATCCAAGTGAGCGTGGAGCAGGGCGGCAGTGGCCCGCTGGTGACGAGGATTGACCGCGAGCTGGTGGAGGCCCGAATCGACGCTCTCCGTCAGGTTGCTGAACTTTGTGGCGTTGAAGCGAGGCCCGACCCCAATTTCGTTCTAGGCCTCTCCGGGTCCTTCGTTGCCGAGGAATGCGAGGTCCCGGACGAAAAGCTCGAATCCTTGGCGGTGGCCGCGCTCGACCAAGCGCTTTGCGCTCTCGATCGCGCAAGGGCCGCGGAAGGCCAGGCGCTGGTCACGGACATCGCGCAGCATGCCGGTCGGATCGAAGTCCAAGTGCACCTGATCCGCGACTCCGCCGGCCGTACCGTTGAGCTTCGACGATCAGTTCTCTTGCGGCGAATTGACGAACTGCTGGCTGCGTCCGATATCGAACCGGCGCGACTCGCCCAGGAAGCAGCTCTAATTGCAAGTCGCGCGGACTTCAGTGAGGAACTGGTGCGGCTCCAAGCGCATGTCGACGCCCTGCGCGGCTGCCTCGAAGGCGTTTCGGAAATAGGCAAGCGGATCGACTTTCTCGCGCAGGAGATGAATCGGGAGGCCAATACGCTGCTGAGCAAGGCCCAGGCGCTGGGGGAGCCCGGACTTAGGCTCACAAAGGCCGGCCTTCGGATCCGAGAGGAGATCGAGAAGATTCGCGAGCAGGCGCTGAATCTCGAATGAACCCGGTCTGCGCGCCCGACTCGCGCCGCCAGCAGTCATACGGTTGGCGAGTGCACGCTTGGATACACTTAGTTTCCGGCTGGGACTGACTCGCCGCGCAGCGCAAGCTGTCTCGTCATGTCGATCGTATTCGTGATCTCGGGACCGTCCGGGACCGGGAAATCGACACTCGTCAAGCGTGTAGTGGAGCGGGACAGCGGACTGGAATTCGCGATTTCGGTGACGACCCGGCCCCCTCGGCACACCGAGATCGATGGCGAAGCCTATCGCTTTGTGAGCAAGGAACGCTTCCTTCAGATGAAGGACGCAGGAGAGTTCCTCGAATGGGCCGAAGTATTCGGCAACTACTACGGCACGCCATGGGTCGAGGTCAAGGAGCCCGGCACTCGCGGATTGGACGTGGTGCTGGACATTGACGTCCAAGGTGCGTCATCATTGATGAAGCGACTGCCTGATGCCGTAAGGGTCTTCGTCCTGCCACCGTCTAGCGAGATTCTCGCGAGGCGTTTGAGGGAAAGGTCGTCAGACGACCGAACGGTCATTGAGCGACGCCTTGCGGAGGCGTCAAGAGAGGTTGGCAATCACGGTCTCTACGACTACGTGGTTGTCAACGAAAATATTGAGCAATCAGTTGAAAGGTTGCATTCGATTCTCGTCGCGGAGCGGAGCAAGCGGGCACGCATGGAGCGGGCGATAACGCCGATCTTGCAGAGTTTCGGCGTCGCCACAACCGGTAGGGAAGAGGAAACCGAATGAGTGACCAGGAACAAAAGATCTTCGGCGACTACAAGAAGCCGGCGGATCAGGTCTGGACAATTCCGGGCGACGATGAGGAGGGTGTCTACCGTTTCATCCTTGCGGCAGCCCGGCGAGCGAGGCAGCTTCAGGGCGGCGCGCGCCCCTCAATCAACACGAGTTCGCGCAAGCCGACCAAGATCGCGATGGAGGAGGTCCGCCAAGGAGAGGTCAAGGTCGAGATCATTCCCGAGGACCAGCCAATGCCGAGTGGCGACCTGCCGGGTGCAGCTGGGCTGGAGCCACTCGGAGACTTTCCCCAAGCCCGGGTTTTCTTACCTGACGAATAGACGAGAGGGGCCTTGCGTTCTAGCCCGAAATCCTGCTGGATCCTGGATCCTCGGACAGGCAATCCTCAAGCCAATCTTGGGCCGGGCTTCAAACAATGCGGGTCAATCTTTAGGACCGCTGGAGTGTGACCTGGATTGAACGATCCCGCCGGCGCACCGATCACTGCCTTGGGAGCAGCGAACAACCTGCTGTGTCTAGGCTGAACCGACGGTAATGCGATGAGGTTCCCTTCGGCGCTGCTAGGGCTGCTAGCAGCCTCTGTGACTGGTCAGGACCTGAACGTTGAGGACTGGGAGCCGAGATCGACGCTCGTCGTCCAGCAGCACGCGGTGCCGCGAGCAAAGTTCCCGGTAATCGATGTTCATAGCCATCACCGGAGTTCCACCGACGCCTCGAGACTGCGACAAATCGTCGGGGAGATGGATCAACTCAACCTTGCGGTGCTCGTCAACCTGAGCGGAGGGCACGGAGCGAGGCTTCGAACGACGGTCGAGAACTTCCGGCACCGGCACCCGGGGCGGTTTGCCGTCTTCGCCAATCCCGATTTCAGCGGCATCGGCAGCCCTGGTTGGCCCCAAATGGCCGCCCGTCAGCTGGAAGAGGATGTCGCGGCTGGAGCCCAGGGCCTCAAGATTTTCAAGAATTTCGGGATGAGCGTACGCGATCGTTCCGGCAGGCGCGTCCCGGTCGACGATCCCTCGATGAATCCGCTTCTGGAAACCTGCGCCCGGTTGAACATCCCGGTGCTGATCCATGTGGCTGATCCGGCGGAATTCTGGGCACCTCACGACGCCAGCAACGAACGCTGGCTTGAGCTGAAGCTGCGGCCCCGCAGGAAGCGGTCGGCACCGCCCAGCTTCGAGGACCTGATCGCCGAGCGGGACCGAATGCTGCGAAGACATCCGGCGGTGAATTTCATCCTCGCGCATATGGGCTGGCAGGGAAACGACCTGAGCAAGCTGGGCGCTCTGTTGGACAGCCATCCCAACGTCCATGTAGACATAGCAGCGGTGCTTTACGAACTGGGGCGTATCCCGCTCAGCGGGCCGGAGTTCTTGAATCGCTACAAGGACCGCATACTTTTTGGCAAAGACTCATACGTGCCGGAGGAATTCCCGTACTACTGGCGCGTGCTCGAGACCCGGGATGAGTACTTCGAGTACTATCGCCGCTATCACGCGCACTGGAGGCTCTATGGCCTCGGCCTTCCAGACGAGACGTTGAAACACATCTACTGGAAGAACGCCTTGCGCCTGATTCCCGGAATCGACGCTTCACTGTTTGAGTAGGCGGGTCTCAGCGTCTGCGAAGTTCCTCGAGCGCCAGCACCTCGACAAGGTCGGTCACTGACCGCGCGTCCCTCAGATCCGCGGTTTCGACTGGCGTGTGGGCGTAGCGCAACGGAAACCCGATGGGAACGTTCGCCGTCTCGACGAATGCGAAGACCGAGCCATCGTTGCCGCCCGCGGTGACGCCGTATTGCAAGGGAATCCTGTGGCGCTTGGCGAGCGCCACGACACGCTCGACCTCCCGTCGGGGCGTCATGCCGCTCTCATCAATCGCTCGAAGGACAGCGCCAGCTCCAAGTGAAGCGCGCGCGAGGTGGTCCGGGCCGAATGGGCTGTCGGCGGTGACGAAGGTGTCGATCGGGTACACGACCCGCGGGCGCACCTGCTCTGCATAATGTCTGGCGCCGCGGAGCCCCGTCTCCTCTTCGACCGTAAACACGAATTCCACCGACCCTCCCGCCTCCCTCGTCCTGCCCGTGAGACGGCGCATCACGTCTAAGAGGACAGCGCATCCCAAGCGGTCGTCGAGCGACCTTGCGCTGACTCTGTTACCGAGCAGCGTCCGGTAGCGCTTGGGCACAGTCGTGGAATCTCCTGTCCGGACGCCCAATTGACGGACGTAATCTCCCCCGGCGGCTCCGAATTCGAGCCTAGCGTTCGAGGTCATGACCGCAGGCACGGAACCGTACGCTCCGTGCACGCTGGCAGGCTGCCATGCGAAGAGTCCTGGGCTTCCTCCACCCTTGGAGGAGACGGACACCGATCCGCCCGGCAGGACGCTCCGGACCTCGAATCCGATTTCGTCCATGTGGGCGAGAAATGCCGCTGAGGTTTCGCGCGCATTCCCCACCCTGACAATCAGGTTTCCCTTAGGGTCAACGCGGGTGTGGAATCGCTTTTCCCGAGGAATCAACTGGCGAATCCGTTGCCGTACTCGGTCTTCGTGGCCGCTCACGCCCGGGATTGCTACCAGCGCTCTCACAGTTCGCTCGAAGAACCCGCGTTCGCTCCTCACGGCCTCAGCCGCTTCATCTCGGTCCGAGGACGCTGCCGAGGACTCCGCCAGAGACGGGTCGTTTCCGGGTTCGAGGCCGACAATCATGCCGAGCGCTTCCGCCAGAACCTCCAAGTCTCCGACGCGAATTGATTCCGCAGGAGTGGCGCGGTTTCGCACAGCGGGCAGCAATACCGTGACTTCCTGCTCCGGTTTCCAAGGGGGAGCGCTCGCGAACGGGCCGAAGTCTAGTGAGTGAGAGGATTTCCGTTGGAGGCGCAATCCCGCATTCCGAGCGATGGCTAGGTAGTCGGCAATCGGACCGGGATCCGATCCCGTTGCAGGTGCCAACGCGGGCTCGGTCCCGCCATGCGGGGCAATGAGCAAGACACGGTCTGCATCCTCGGATCCCAAAACCCGGGCAGTCCCTGCATTGTGGGGATACTGCTGCGTGACGAACGCAAGCATCACCGTCCCCTCGACACGCTGATGGCGGAGGCGCCGGGCAAGGGAAAGGAGCAGGGCCGCTCCGGCGCGGCTGGAAACCCACGGTGCGGACAGCCAGTCTTCCGAGAGCATGGCGACACGTTTCTCAAGAGTGACGCGGTCCAGCACACCGACCCCGGCCGACTTCACCTCTTGGCTGCTCGATGCGCCGATGTCAAGCAAGAGGCCTTCAGAACCGCTCCCCGATCGCACTCCAGCGATTGACGCGAAGTGCACTGAAGGGGCTGGGACCACCCCGGCAAGAACTCGCCCTGTCCCCGTCGACACACGAACGTGCTGCCCACGGAAGTAGTGATGCAGCCCTGTTCCGAACTGGGTCACGGCGAGAGGCTGCAACCAGAGATAACCCCGCGGATGAATCGCCGAAACCACGAAGCCCGGCTCGTCCACTCCCGCAACCAGGAGTGTTCTCGGAGATCCGCGGCCAAACGAGACGATCAGCGAACCATTGGCGCCCGTCTGCTGGGCTCCGCCAGCTCGTTCAGCGATGAACTCGACGACCCGAGCCTCGTCCCCGGGGGCACCGTCGAGCCCGGCCAATCGGCTCAGGTCAGTGCCAACCGAGATCCGCGACGCCAGGATTCCTACGAAGGCGATTCGCACGGCAGTTTGGCACCACAATGCGTTGCGGGGCATCGAAGTCTTCAAGCGTCGGGAGGCCACTTTGAGGACGACTGTGAAGCCCGTCCGCGTTGGCGGCAGTAGATTCACTGGTCTCCCCGTTGCAAGGCAATCAGGCCGAAACCTCTGCGAGCGCTGCCTCAAGTTCGCTGCGAGCGTGGAGATCGCCCGTTCGGAACGAGGCTTCGATGCCCTGCCGGTAGGTCGCCCGAGCTTCTTCAGGGCGTCCCAGTCGTTCTAGAGCCTTTCCGGCATGGTAGTAGGCGGCCTGGTACTCGGAGTTCTCGCGGAGTATTCGCCCGAATTCCTGCAATGCCTTCACGTCCTCGCCCGTCTTTACGTACTCTTGGGCCAAGCCGTAGCGCACGAAGTGGTTCGAAGGATCCGATTCAAGGATCCCTTGCAGCGCGGCGAGACGATCCATGGGCGAACGATCAGGATACAACGCCCAGAGAGGCCAGCCGTGAGTGGGGACTCATTTGTACCCCCCTGGCGAATACACTGGTGCGAGATGGCCTGCGCGTACTTTGAGCCCAAGACTCCGTTGCCTTGGGATGCATGGCCGGGCAAGTACCGTCCTCCTCTTGGCCGTCCCTACCGCGGGGTCTGCAGGGCGGTGTCCGCGGAGGTCTTCGAACCAGACGGGGACCTGCTGGTGACTGGGTGCAACCTCGGTTATGCACGTGGCTGCTGCAGTCGATTGCCGGACGAAGCTCCCGACGCGGCCCGTTTTAGCTTGGTGTCTTCCAGTAGGATCAGGTGGTCTCTTGAACGAGACCATTTCCCCGAGGCCAACGGAACCGTCACACGCGGGGAGCCGACTGGGAAGGGAGATGTCTTGGACATCCAGGTGGAAGCCTATTTCCGCGCCTGTGACGACGGTGACGATCCGTTGGCCTGAATTGGGGTTCCTATTCGGACGCTACGCTGATGGCGAGTCCGTTCTGACACTGGGTGCACGGCTTGATCACGCCGCGTCGAGGCTTAAGCTTGCGGTTCCCGGCACTGCGGGCTAGACTCGTTCTTATAGGGATTGCCCCTTTCGGAGGACTGGATGGCTGAAGGCGAATCGACCAAATTCCAACTTGACCGGCGTCATTTTGCAAAGGCAGCGGCCGCAGCGAGCGTCGTCGCGACGGCCGCTAGTCACGGCCCTTTCGTCCGTTCGGCGAAGGCCGCGAGCAACGTGGTCAACTACGCCATGATCGGTCCGGGAAGCCGTGGCCGTAGGTTGCTCGAGCGGCACCTCGTTCACATGGAGCACGGGAAATGCGTTGCGCTTTGTGACATTTACGAAAAAAATCTTAAGCGCGCCTTGAAGGTATTTGACAACGAGCCGCGCGCGTATACGGACTACAACGAACTCCTCGCTCAGGACGACATCGACGCGGTATTCATCACTGTGCCGCTTTTCTTGCACTTTCCGGTCATGAAGGCCGCCTTGGAAGCAGGAAAGCACGTCTTTTGCGAAAAGTCCCTCGTGTTCACACCGGAGGAAGTGCATGCGCTGAGAGACCTGCACGAAGCGCATTCCGAACTGACAATCCAAGTCGGCCTTCAGAGACGCTACAGCCTTCTTTACCAGCGGGCGAAGGAACTGATCGACGCCGGCGTGATTGGCGACGTCACTCACATCCAGGCCCAGTGGCACCGCAACACCAACTGGAGGCGCAAGGCTTCGGAGGAGTACGAAGATCAATTCAACTGGCGCCTCTACCGTAAGTATTCCGGAGGGCTCTGTGCCGAATTGATGTCCCATCAGGTCGACGTTGCGGACTGGCTCCTCGACCAACACCCGACCTCTGTGGTCGGGGTTGGAGGCCTCGACTACTGGAAGGACGGTCGAGACATTTACGACAACATTCAGTTGATCTTCGAGTATCCGGGCGGCCAGAAACTCCAGTACAGCTCGATCATGACAAACCGCCACATCGCGGGACGGCGCGTTCCTGGCGATGGCTGCCGGGAAACGATTCTAGGCACTGACGGGGCGATTGAACTGACGCTGATCCCGTACGGCGACGGCATGTATTACCGCGATGTCATGAAGGTCAAGATGGAGGACCAAGCCAAGCAGAAGAATTCCGACGAGAACTGGGTCGCGGGTGCAACCGTAGGTCTTGACACCGCGGAGCAGGGTGACGGATTCCCGATCGATCCGGAAGCAGTCAATCCGGAAGAGGTCAGCTTCCTTGAGAAGGAACTGTTCTTTGCGAAGACGTGGGCCTACAACAAGGGGATACTCCGGCCCAGCGAGACCGTCGACCCAGAATATGCGGAACTCTCCAGTTTTCTGGATGATGTTGCCAACGGCAATCGTCCGCGGGCCGACATCGAAGTCGGCCTTCAGGACTCGGTGGCGGTCATCCTAGCCAATCTCGCCATGGACGAGGAGCGCAGGGTCGCGTTCGCCGAGATCGAGGAAATGGGCCGCGACGGAATCACCGTGTCTTCCGCCTCCGAGCGGCCGGCTGCTGACTAGCGGGGGCAGGGGATTCGATTACGACCCACCGGTCGACTTTGGTGGCGGTGCCATCACGGTGAGCACCACAAGCCTCTCAGGCCCAGGGTTATTGATCCCATGTGGCTCGCCCGAGCGCGCCATCACAAGATCCCCCGTCTCGACGTTTTCCGTCCTCTCGCCGACCGTCACCTCGCCGGTTCCTTCCAGGACAAAATACAGCTTGTCCTGGCCGGAGTGCGTGTGAAGGTCGTGTCGCTGGCCGGGTAGGAAGCAGTTGAGACCGGCAAATACCTGGCTTCCCGCCAACAGAGTAGCCTTGCCCATCTTGGCTGCCGCGAACACCGCTTGGTCCGCAGCTTTCCGGACGATCATTGCCCCTCTTGCCCCAGCTTCATCATTTCGTTGAAGAGCTGGGTCTGCTCCGGCGTGAGGTATTGGATGATCCGCTGACGGGCTTCCAGTTGATTCCACTTGAGTTCGCTGAGCAGTTCGGCCTCCTCCATGATCACGTCGTCAAGTACCACCCTGATCTGCTCAGCCTGGCTTGGATTGAGCGACAGACTGCCGGAGAGATCCTGCAGAGTTGCCTCGATACGGAGATTCTCGCTCCTGTCAGGCGAAAACGATTCGATCAGGTTGGAACTGAGCAGCCCCGTTGCAAATCCGCTAAAGAACACGAGCGCGAAAATGCCGATGGCCTTACCAACGGACGCCGATGGGAGGTGCTGCACTACCGCCCGGCGCTCCCCGATATCATCACGGCAGCCAACATCGAGCTACGGTTGAGTTCGATGTCGCAGCCAAGTCTCACGTTGCAGTAGTCGGCACTCTCGGGGGGCTGGGCGAGGACGGTTTGGGCAATGTCTTCGACTGAGGGATGCGCAGAGGTCTGATAGAAGTTTGCGGAGACAAGGAGGAACAGCCAGGCGCAGGAGGCCAGCGCCACCCGCTTGATGACCAAAGGTCGTAGGAAGAAATCCCAGAACGGCGGTTGCCGCTCTCGATCGATTGTGTCGAGAACACGGGCGTGGAATCCGGGTGACGGGCCCAGGCTGTCCTCGGCAGGCAGGTCCAGCGCCCCGAAGAGGCTGGACGTGTGGACCATTCGCTCGATCGCCTTGCGGTCCCTGTCGCTCTTTTCCAGAAGCCTCTCGAACTCGCGACGGTGCGGCTCGCCTAGTTGACCCGAGAGATAGCTCTCAAGGTTTCGGATCAGGAACTTATCCATTGTTGGTACCCCGCTTTGTCCTCTCTGCGCAAGCCCTAGAGCTCACCGCCCGCATCGAGCCTGCTTGCAGCCTTCACAAGCTTCTTGCGGGCCCTGAACAGCTTCACCTTGATCGTGTTCTCGTTGATTCCGGTACGGGCCGACAATTCCTCGACGGTCCGGCCTTCGACTTCCTTCTGAAACAGCAGCATACGTTCTTCGTCGGAAACGTGGGCAAGCAGCTTCATGAGGTAATCGCGCCTCTCGGACTGCACGTCTGCTCCCGGAGTCCTGTCGGCCGACATCGACGAGTCTTCGATGATCGCGTCCGCGTTCTCACCCAGGTCGCCTTCGTAGACGACCCGCCGGCTCTTCAATTTCCGCAGGTAGTCGTATGTCTCGTTCAGCGCGATCCTGTAAATCCATGTCGACAGCGAAGAACGCATGTCGAACTTCTTCATCGCGTAAAAGATCTTCGCGAACACCTGCTGGGCAACGTCTTCCGCGTCCATCCGCCGTCGCACCATGCGATACGCGACGCTGAAGACCATGTTCTGGTGGCGCTGGATGATTTCAGCGTAGGCCTGTTCGTCACCCGCCTTGGCCCGGCGGACAAGTTCTGCTTCTGACGCATTGTCGGACGACACGTGGCGATTTGCAGCTGTACGGCCGAGCTGAGCCATCGAGTAACCTTTATCGGAAATTATACTCGTTGTCGGTACCATGCGAACCGGTTGGACGTATTGGCCACGAGTGCGGTTCCCTCTGCCTTCGAAAAACCTGCCTAATTCCAATAAGAATAGTCACTTATCGTCAACGTTTCTGCGCTGCTCGAAGAGATTCGGCAATCCTGTTGGAGTTGGCAGGCCACCAAGGCCTGCCTGCAGTCAGCACGCCCCCCCTGACAAGAGACTCGGTCCCTAGCCAGGACGCCGGAAACCGTCCATCGGACGACCGGTCCCTGCAACGCGGAGCATCATCGCGAGCCCGTTCCTGAGAGGCGCGAGGGTCTGGCCATTCCGAGAAGGCGGGCGACCGCGGTCTGGTATACTGGACTCTTCCAACAAGGCGCTGGCGTATCGACGTAGGCGTGATGCCTTCACGACAAGCGCTCCACGGCGAGCGGACGATCTGGGTCCCTTCCCAACCCCATGCGCTAGACCCCGGGCGACGGGCTTCGCCAGACGGCCGGCTCGTCTGTGCCGAACGATAGTTCGGCCAATTTGCGGTCATGACAGACGCAAGCGCTGACAAGAACACCGAGGCGGCCCCGGAGCGAACGGCGAATTCGGCCGAATCCGCGCCGGCATCCGACGGCAAAGTCGATTCTCCCGACAACGCATCGGCAGATGCGACTTCGAAGCTGAAGGGTCAGGGCGGAACTACTGGCGGCAAAGCGACTTCCGAGTCCGGTTCTCCCAAGCCCGCGCAGAAAGAGAAGGCTGCCGGATCGTCGAAACGCAAGGCTCCGGCGGACAGGAGCAAGCAACAGAAGGCTTCGGCCCGGCCGCCGGATAGTGGCGTATCCGAGGGTTCCGTCGCGACGGAGCCGCCCTCGACCAAGTCGACGTCAAGCAAGGAAGGATCAAGAACACGTCGAGGCGACTCCTCCTCGAGCAAGAGGACGGTGAATCGACGCGCTACCGCAGAGGCCCGTCCAAAGTCCCCCGCTAGGAGGGCAGTACTGCCCGGGCCGGAGATCAAGAGGGCCGCAAAGAAGGCGCCCCGGAAGGCCACTACGCACGAAAAGCTCGCAACGGCGGAGGAGAAGGCGACGGGCGAGGGACGGCGCCCGCTAGACGGAATTCGCGTCCTCGACTTGAGCCGATTGCTGCCGGGACCATACGCGACTCACATTCTGGCCAGCTTCGGTGCGGAAGTAATCAAGATCGAAAAGCCCGGGGAAGGCGACTACATGAGGGAATACCAGCCCCGGGCCCAGGGCGTTAACGCGGTCTTCCTCACGATCAACCGGGGCAAGAAAAGCCTAGCGATCGACCTGAAGCACCCAGACGGGAAGGAGACCTTCATCGCCTTGGTCAAGGAATCCGATGTGGTGCTGGATGGATTCCGGCCAGGAGTTATGGAGCGTCTCGAACTGGGCTACACACAGCTCAGTGAATTGAACCCGAGGTTGATCTACGCGGCGCTGACAGGATACGGTCAATCAGGGCCGCTTTCCCACCAGGCTGGCCATGATCTCAATTACGTTGCTCTGGCGGGAATACTCGACCTGCTCGGCGAATCGAATGGCATGCCCGCCGTGCCAGGCATCCAGATCGCCGATGTGGCCGCCGGTGCGCTGCCTACTGTGATCGGAATCTTGCTGGCACTGCAACACAGAACGAATAGCAACAAGGGCCAAATGATCGACGTCGCGATGTTCGACTCGCTTCTGGGACTGATGCCTGTACAGGTTGCCAACTACACTGCGACGAAGCGACGGCCTAAGCGTGGTCACGAACGCCTATTCGGTCGGTACGCATGCTACAACGTCTATCCCGTGCGGAACGGTCGATACGTAGCAGTCGCCGCACTGGAGCCAAAATTCTGGCAGGCGCTTTGCACGGGTATCAACCGGCCTGATCTGGTTGATGACCAGTATGTCGAGGGCGACGCCCAGCAAATCTTGAAGGCGGAACTAACGCGTGCCTTTCAGAAAAAGGAAGTTTCCGAGTGGATGGAGATTTTCGAGGAGATGGACGTATGCGTTACGGAAGTTCGGGAAATCTCACGTGCCGTTCAGGATGAAGGGGTCGCCGAGCGCGCCATGTTTACTCCGGTGCGCGGTAAGAAGGGCTCCGTCTACGAACAACTTGGAGTCTTTCCTAAGCTCAGCGAGGCTCCCGGATACATCTCGGGAGATGCCCCTGCTCGCGGCGAGCACACGCGGTCGATCCTCGAGTCGCTCGGCCACAGCACCGAGCGGATTGACGAAATGATTGCAAGCAACGTCGTCGAGGAGACGCTGCCGGAACAGTAGCCTTCGGTCCCGCAGGCTTCGACTCTTGGCCGTGGCAGCATGGCAAGTACCAAGCCACCCGGCGTTGGAGGGTACTTAGACCGCAAGCAAGGACTCGCGCAGCATCGACGTGAAGACGTTCAGGTCGGATCGCTCGATGTTCAGTGGCGGGCTGATCCGAATGACGTTGCCATGAAGCCCTCCCTTGCCGATCAGCAATCCCCGGGCCTTGGCGTTTTCCATGAGCCGCTGAGTCTGGAGTCTCGCGGGTTCCTTGGTCGACCTGTCGGTAACCAGTTCGATGGCCTGCATGAGGCCCATGCCTCGAACGTCGCCAATTAGCGGGAACTCAGCCTGCAGCTCTTTCAGACACCCGTAGAGTTGGATCCCCAAGTCCCTTGCGTTCGCCAGGAGACCTTCAGTCTCGACGAAATCGAGAACCGCCTTCGCCGCGGTCGCAGTGACGGGGTTGCCGCCGAATGTCGAGAGGGTGAGATGCCGTAGCGAATCGGCGATTTCCGCCCTAGCCGTCGTCGCACCGATTGGCAGACCGTTGCCCAAGCCCTTGGCCATGGTGATCACGTCCGGAGTCACGTCATAGTGCTGGATGCCGAACCATTCGCCAGTTCGGCCGCAACCGGTTTGCACCTCGTCGCTGATGAAGATGCCTCCGTGCTCGCGCACGATCTCTGCAACAATGCCGAAGTACTCCTTAGGCGGGGTGATGAAGCCCCCGATGCCTTGAATGGGTTCGGCAAGGACCCCCGCGACGCTGCCGGAGGTGGACGTTTCGATGAGTGCCTTCATGTCCCGTGCGCAGGCAATTTCGCACGATGGGTAGGCTTTTCCGAAAGGACACCGGTAGCAGTAGGCGTTGTGGGCGTGGACGAAGCCGCTCGCGGTCAAGGCCGGGCCGCGCCAGACGCTTTGTCCTGTCATTGCGCGGCCGGCCAGCGTCCGTCCGTGATAGCCGTGGCGCAGAGCGATGATATCGGAATTGCCCGTATAGCATCGGGCCAGCTGGACGGCGGTTTCGTTTGCCTCCGAACCGCTGTTGGTGAAGAATGACTTGGTCAGCACACCTCCCGGGGACAACTCGGCGATGCGGGCGGCAAGCTCGATCTGGGGGCGCGTCGGAAAGAGCGTGGAGACGTGCTGGAGCGTGTCGATCTGCTGATGGACGGCACGGTTGACGCGTTCATTTTGGTGACCGACGCTGATCGTAACAATACCCCCGAAAAAGTCGAGGTATTGCTTTCCTTCCGAGTCCCAAACGTATTGATCCTTAGCGCGTTCGATTACGAGCGGATCGTCGAAATAGTGGAAGACGGCCGGAAAGAGAAACTCCTTGCCTGCTAGCAGAAGCTGCTCTCGAGTTGTCGTTTCCGGAGTCTTCATGGAACAAAGTTTCGCACTCATCCTAAGGTGCCCTAGGCACTTGACACCCACCGACGTTTCGGTTCGCCCCTAATTCAGGCCACGAAGCCTCCACCGCCACCCCGGATGCCAGGCTGATGCCGCAATCGGGAGGAAGCCGGATGACGGGATGCTGCGATGCTCAGCGACCGAGCACGTTCGCTAGCAGTCCCGGCTTGTCCGTAATGATGCCATCCACTCCCAAGGACAGCAGACGGCGCATCTCGGCCTCGTCATTGACGGTCCAAGCGAAGACTTGAAGGTCCTCGTCATGGACCTCCTCAATTAGCACCCGAGACGCCAACCGGAATTGAGGTATCACAAAATCAATCGGGCTATTGTGTCGTAGTTCCTCGTCCTGAGTCCTGTTGTAAATGAACCCTAGGCGTATATCCGGCAGGAGATCGTAGACCTTGTTCAGCATGGCCGTGTGGAATCCGCTGATCATTACCCGCGCGGGATCGGCGTGCTCCTTGATCAATTCGATCGCTTGCTCCTCGAATCCCGGCTCCTTCAGCTCGATGTCAAGAAAGGTGCGGCCGGACAGCGTCTTCAGGACGTCCTCAAACAGGGGGATCTGATAGCCGTCCGGCAGATCGCGGTAACGCGCGTACGGGTTCGACTTGACCGCCAGGCCGCCCGCCACCGAGCCGTGGACGACGATCAGCTTGCCGTCCTTGGAGCGGCGAACATCCAATTCGATACCGTCCGCGCCGAGTTCAATCGCCAGTTCAAAACTAGGGATCGTGTTCTCCGGATGCCCGTGCGCGCCCCGGTGTCCAATGACGGTCGCCTGTTGCATGAGAATGGTACCTGGTGACCGGCAGAATATAGCCGGCCTGCCTGCGCGGATGAACTTCAGTACGAAACTATCGGGTTCGTGTGCCCGGCGATTCCGCGACAGGAGAGCATAGCGCTGTCAATAGTACACAGACGGGATAAAAACTGCAACCTTGCTGGACGACCTTGCTGGACGACCGGTCGTTCGGTGGTGATCTAATGTACTCCAAATGCCAGACGACTTCAAACGCCGGTCCATTCTGCAGGGAGCAGCGGCTGGGTTCGCTGCCTCAGCGGCCCTCACTCAGTCGGCGTCCGCGGTGCCGGTCCCGCCGGGTGAATCCCTGAAGATCACGAAGCTGGAAACGTTCTTGGTCAAACCCCGCTGGTTATTCCTCAAGATGCACACCGATGCCGGCCTCGTGGGATTAGGGGAGCCAATCGTGGAGGGGCGGGCGAAGACGTGTGCCGAGGCGGTCCGGGAGATGGAACCTTATCTCATCGGCAAGGACCCGCGACGCGTCCAGCACCACTGGCAGGCGATCTATCGCCATTCGTTCTACCGTGGCGGACCCGTCCTCACGAGCGCTCTAAGCGGAGTGGAGCAGGCGATGTGGGACATCACCGGGCAGGCGCTCGGCGTGCCGATCTATGCCTTGCTCGGCGGCCCGACCCGGGACCGAGTGCGGCTGTACAAGGGAGGAACGACCCCGGACACCATACGGGACGACATGGCCAAGGGATTCACGGCATTCAAAGTCGGTCCGTTCAAGGAGCGTCCCGCGCGGGTCGTCGAGAACAAGGCATTCATCGAAAGGGCTGCAGAGCACTTCCGAGCCCTGCGAGAAGCTGGAGGCGACGATGTCGATATCGGGATCGACTTCCATGGAGCGATCAGCCCCCAGACAGCGAAACTGTTGATCAAGGCTCTTGAACCGTACCAGCCCATGTTCATCGAGGAGCCCGTCAACTGCCAGAATCACGACATCATGGCCGAGATAGCGCACGGTACGCATCTGCCTATCGCGACGGGCGAACGAGTCTTTACGAAGTGGGGCTTTCGGGAGGTTCTCGAAAAGGGCGCCGCGTCGATTCTTCAGCCTGACCTTTCCCACTGTGGAGGAATCATGGAGGCGCGGCTGATCGCGGGAATGGCTGAGTCATACTACGCAACTCTCGCGCCGCACAACCCACTCGGCCCAGTCGCCACAGCTGTATGCGTCCACTTGGACGCGACCATTCCGAACTTCATGTGCCAGGAATTTCGCTCCCTCGGGGAAGGGTACTTCAAGGAACCGCTGCACTTTGCCGACGGCTACGTCGACCTGCCGACCAAGCCCGGCCTAGGGATCGAGATCGACGAGGACGCGATCGCCGACAAGATCGACCATGACTGGCAGAACCCGGAGCCATACGACGCATTCGACGGCGCCGTCGCGGATTGGTGAAACGTGTCGGCTGCTCAACGCGCGGCTCCCGCAGCGAAGCAAGAGCTGAGGCAGACCGGCATTGCCGTTTGCTGTGCGCTAGAGTTGACTAGGAAGGGGATCCATCCCAGAGTGGCAAATTAGTTAACATAATCTATGTTATCGGAAATTAAGATTCGGTGGATTCTGGTGCTGGCATTCGCCTGTGTGGCCTCGTTGGCCCCGCTGTCAGCAGAAGTCCTGCGAGGGCGGCTTGAGCCCCCGGCCGAAGGAGAGTCCCTGCGGCTCATTACGCCTGGCGGCGAGTCAGTGGAACTTGTTCTGGACGAGGGCCTGGAACGGACGATGCGAGACCCCCAGCTCGCCGCTCGGACATGGGAAGTGCGCGGCGTCCGAGGAAGCGACGGTCGCATAGCCGTCGAGAAGATCTTCACAGTCAAGGACGGCGAGCTTCATCGCGTGACCTACTATTGCGTGATCTGTCACATCACGACGCACGAACCGGGCCGCTGCATGTGCTGCCAAGGCGACACGGACCTCCACGAAATCCCCGGCGAGTAGCGGCCTTCAAAGGCCGCGGGCGCCCCGCCCTGCGATATTCTGGTCAACCTTCTTCATGACATCGACCGGAAGTCCATCATACGAGGCGTGCCTGTCTGAGATTGACGGCGTGGAGGTCGTCAGGCTGCTCGGGCCGTCGGGTGTGTCGGTGTCGGTCGCTCCGCGGATTGGCAACAACGCCTTCGAGTTCGCCTGCAACGGCAAGAATGCGTTCTGGTTCCCTTACGAGTCAATCGTAGACTTTGCAGTCCGGCCTGATCTTTGTGGGAATCCATTCCTGGCTCCCTGGGCGAATCGGCTGGACGAGCACGCCTTTTACGCGGGAGGCGTTCGCTACGAGTTGAATCAAGGTCTCGACAATTACCTCAAGGACCAGGATGGTCAACCTATTCACGGGGTGATGCTATTCGCCGACCAGTGGGAGGTCGAGGAGATGCGGGCGGGTCCGGACAGCGCCTCAGTGCGGAGCAGCATCGATTTTGGCCGGTACCCGGCTCTGATGGCCCAGTTTCCTTTCGCGCATCGCATCGAGATGACGTATGAACTGTCCGGCAAGACGCTTGGCGTAGATACAGCCATCGAGAATGTCAGTGCGCAATCGATGCCTGTGTCAGTCGGATTCCATCCGTACTTCCAGTTGCACGACAGTGCCAGAGAATCCTGGAAACTCCGCATCGCAGCCCGCAAGATATGGGAGCTGAATGAACACTTCACTCCAACCGGAAAGCAGTCGGAAATCGAAGAGCAGCTGCCGGTGGATGGCGAGCTGCGTCTTCGCGGGCAGTTTCTGGACCACGTGTTCGGCGAATTGGAACGTGACCTTGACGGGTGGGCGAGATTTCATGTCCGGGGCGTCTGCGAGCGTGTGACAGTAGCCTTCGGTCCCGGGTACTCCACTGCTGTGGTCTATGCTCCTACCGGCGAGGGACAGTCATTCGTCTGCTTCGAGCCCATGTCTGGAATTACGAACGCATTCAACTTGTCGCACAGAGGAACCTACAGCGCCCTCCCCGAAATCCCGCCTGGCGGCACCTGGCAAGGATCCTATCGGATCGAATTGGAGGGATTCTAGGCCGGCCGGTGCTTTTCAGTCTTCCAAGGAAGAGCGGCCGCCGTTTGAATCACCGGTGTGGCGTTTCAAGACTGCGGCCGCTTGGGTTTGTTTCGATTCAGTCAGTCGGTCGGCTTGAGGGCCTGGCCAGCTTGGCCGGCACCGACCGCGGTATTGCCAGGATTGCCGGTCGAGAGCCGGAAAGGCTCGCGGGCCTTGCAACGCACGCGGCAGGGGTCATGGGCGTTGGGGATGGTCCAACCCGGTGAGTCGGAACTCCACCACAGGACCTCGCCAGTCATACCGGGTCGTCACACCCGCCATTGCATGGATCCCAGGGTGGATCAGCACCAGCCCCTCCGCACCTTCCGTCACACGCTCGTTCTCCGCATCGCCGCAAGGCGGTCCCGGAACGTCCGTGCAGGCTTCAGTGTTGGCCTCGCTTCCCGCGTCCCATGCATGTGCAAAGTAGGAGTTCGTTCCCCGCACCGGAATCAAGGCTCCGTTGTAGCCGACGAACCCGTCGTTGGTCGACACCAGCATGCTTGCAATTGAAACGGCGTGGTGGCTGAAATCAAATACGATCTCCGCGGTAACCGTTTCGCCGGGCATGATGACCGTGGACACTCCAGTCAAGTGAGTCGCATATAGGACGTTAGGATCGGTTCTCAGCAAGGCCTCGAGGGCCTGCGGGCTTCCGGTCTCGGCAAGCGTTGCCAGCTCGTTGCTCGCAGCCTTGCCAGCCGTGAAAATTGGCGTCACGCCCTTGCGGTGCGTCACCACTACGATTGGGGCCAGTGTTTGGTTGCTAATGTTGGTAATGCTGATCTGTCCGACCGCTTGGCCGGCGCTCGCATGCGCCGCCGCCTGACCCGCAGATGCGAGCAGCGCCACGATGATCAGTGTTGGTATTGCAATATGGTTTCTCATGTAAATTAACGTAAATCTACAGTGTGGCAATGTCAATTTTCCGCGAAAATTAATAATTCCTTCATATTCAATAGATTGAATAGAGCTCGCCACCACGAGCATGCGCCGCTCCCCTTCCCTTGGTATCTCCAAGCTTTCTACAGGGAGAATGGAGTTTACATTTGGCTCGACGGGGGACCGAATTACACCTTGACTGGCGCTACGCGCCCGTTCAGAAGGAAAGCTGCACGGTGAAGCGCAGAGCCCGTCCGTCATTCAGGGTGTTGGTGATGGCTCCGAATGTCCGTGAGGCCAGATTGATGTCCGGCTCGGCAAATTGCGGATGGTTGAGAAGATTGAGCGATTCGGCGCGTATCAGCAGCGAGTTCTTCTGTGGCAACAGGATTCGTCTCGACATCGCCATATTCACGTTCCAGACACCGTCCTTGCGAAATGTATTGCGACCCAGGTTGCCGCCCTCGTCGGTCGGCCGAATGTACCCGAACGCATCGCGAGGCAGCAACGCGCGCGACCGGTCCGGGTGGTTCACCACCCTTCCCAAGACGGAGGTGTCGACAAGATTGGGTCGGTCGCTCCCGGCTCCGTCAACGTTGCCGATGCCAGGAGAATCGGACCCTGACCGAATGCCGAAAGGAGTCCCGGACTTCCACAGGACGATTGAGCTGGCCTGCCAGCCTCCGAGGACCGGGCGCAGGGGCCGCGGAAGGCGTCTCCGGCCCGGCAAGGCATAGCTCAGCCGGACCAGGGCGGCATGTGGCTGGTCGAATTCACTGAGTCCCTTCATATAGCCCCACACGTCGAATTCGCTGGGGCTGCGTGCCAGGCGTCCGTCCCGCCCGCCCGCCGTGTTCGTGTAGTTGGATGCGAGATCGATTGCCTTGCCCAACCAGTACGAGGCATCGAGATTCAGTCCGGAACGGTTGGTGATGCGAAATGTAGCCTTCGCCGCATCGAAGTATCCAATCGACCCATTCACCACGTGGAGCACGTCGAAATAGCGAGGATCGGTGCGACGCAAATTGATTGTGCGGGTGATTAGCGGAATTCCCTCCACAGGGTGTGCCCGGTTCGTGTAGCGCTGGTTCAGCAAGCGATGGGATCGGCTCCCGACGTAACCGAATTCCAGGGCCGCCCCTCGCATCGGCTCAAGGGTCCACGAGAAGTTGTACTGGTGAGAGTACGGCGTTGAGAGCTCGGGATCCAGGCTGTAGCGAATGCTGCGCGCTGACGGATCCAGATCGGACGGCGCAAGCTCGCGGAGCGGCTCGGTCAGGTCCGCAGCATTGACCACGATCGACAGCACTCCGGGAGTGTTGAACCTTGATTGCATGAACGTTGCATTGAACAGCTGGCCATAGTGCAGCCCGTAAGCCCCTCGCACCACTCCCCACATTCCGCCGGGCCTATACGCGAAGCCTAGGGTGGGCGCGAAGTTGTTCCAGTCGGCGTCGTACGGAATCTCGGTGAGGCCGTTGACCTCGCTGGGACTCCCGACCGGCTCGTAGCGCAATCCGATCTGAAGTGTCAGATCGGAGGTCACCCTCCAGGTGTCTTGCAGATACGCCACCATCGACCGGTTGCGAAATCCCCTGTGGGCGTTGCCAACGGCGAACCGGAAACCACTCGGCGTGCCCTCTAGCAGGTTCTGCACCGCGTTCCTGCCGAAGTCTGCCCGGAAGCTGAAAGTCCCGCGGTGATTGTTGCTTTCGAACCCGTTCACTTGCGTGCGGAGGGTTTCGAAGCCTACTGTGATTTCGTGGTTCCGCGCTTGTCTTGCTAGCCGTCCCCCCAGTCTGTAGATGTTTTGGGCTCGGTCGATGGGCATCGTGCTGCTCGGCCCGATCGATTGCAGGATCCGGCTGAAGAGAAAGAACGGCCCCAGGGATGTCTCCTCGGGGACGAGCAGCGACCCGATCCGCTCGTATCCCGCTGACAGATCGGTGACCGTGTAGGGGCTCCACGACCGGTTCCAGGTGATCCGGGCTCCATGGTTCTTTGTCGTGGTGTCGGGGTTCTGGCCGCCCACCAGCTGAAACGCCTCCACGTGCTGCAGAGTCACGTTGTATCGGGCCGCCAGCCGATTGTCCCCGAGCGTGCTGTCGAGAACTGCGCTGGCCCTGTCGTTATTGATCTTCTGGGGCGCGTTCGTATTGAGAGCCCGATCGTTGATATCCGTCCGATTGGGCAGCTCGCTGGGGTATGCGCCGATAATTTGTGCCACAAGGGCCCGCTTGGCAGGGTCCACGGTTGTGGGAACCCGCTCATCGGCTGCCGGAACCAGGACGTTGCCGTTGACCTGTCCAAAGAGCTTGCGCTGGCTCATCTGCACGTTCAGGGTGGACTTAGACCACAAGGGGGTCCCGAACTTGAGGCCGTAGTCGTTGGTTCGTGCGGGTCGCACATCGCCGACCTGAAAGAATGACCGCGCCGAGAACGCGCTGTTCTGATGGCTCCAGAAGAGTTCTCCGTGAACTCCCCTCGCGGCGGCTTTCGAGAGATGGAGGCTCGGCTTCGGCGAACCCCCGTATTCCAGGCCGAAGAACGTTTGCTCGGCCGAAAACCCCTCGATGATCGTGGCAGTTGCGCCCATCCTTCGAAGCAGTTCCTTTAAGACGTTGTTGTCGATCAGGGTCAGGCGGACATTCTCGTTCCGGCGAGCTTCGCCGGAATCAGAGTCGATCTCCCCGAGTAGATTCAGGCGCGTGCGGTCCCCTGCCCCTGCCTCCATGGCCTCTGGGGACAGCTCGGATTCGGTCACCTCTTCCGATTTCTCCGCGGAGTCAGAGGGATCGATGCCGGCAGGGACGGTAGCCTGCTCTTGCGCAAGAGAGTGAGAGCCAAAGGCTGCGAGTAGGGCAATCAGCAGCCCCGTAACGCTCCGGAACCGCACAATTTCGCCGCTTCGTGCCGACAAGGCCACCTAAACTATGACCATCATGACACGGCGCGCCTGGCTCGGATTGACCTCGACGGCTGCCATTCCCAACCTTCTGCGCGGTAGCCGTGCAACGAACGACACGATCCAAAGCCTCGCCATCTACTTCACTCAAGTGGGCCCTCGAGCATGGGTGCTCTGCGAGTTGACCACCGCAGATGGCCTTACCGGACTAGGCGATGCGTCCGCCAACGAACGGCTGCCCAAGAACGCGTCGGAAATCGCCAGGGACTTGTTCGGGACTGTCAGAGGCCGTAGTCCCTTCGACATAGAGCGGTTGAGACGGGCGTCAATGACGACGGTATCGAGAGCCACGCGGTCCCAGAAACGGCAAGCCGTTGCAGCGTGCTCGGCGATCGAGCAGTCCATGTGGGACCTGCAAGGCAAAGTGCTGGGCTTGCCGTGCTTTGAGCTCTTTGGCGGCCCTCTTCGCAAGAGGATCCGCAACTATGCCAACATCAACCGTGCCACGCGCGGAGAGAACCGGACTGCCGAAGGCTTCGCGGAGAACGCGCGACGTGGTGTGGAGGCCGGTTTCGACGCCTTCAAGCTCGCTCCGTTCGACCACATGGCTAGGAACGAGACGGACCGGGCCCGTTACGTGGAAGGTGTTAGTCGCGGGATCGGATTCGTCGAGGCCGTGAGGGCGGCAATCGGGCCAGACCGGGACCTGCTGATTGACGGCCACAGCCGCTTCAGCGCGAGCCGCGCGATCGAAGTCGGACGACAGCTCGAGCCGTACGGTCTGTACTGGATGGAAGAGATGTGCCGGGACACAGCAGATCTCCGCCGATTCAATGACGCCGTCGAGGTCCAAACCGCCGGCGGAGAATCGCTGTGGGGCGTGGAAGAGTTCTTTGGCTACATCCAGTCGGGTGCCGTGGACACAGTAATGCCGGACGTCAAGTATTGCGGTGGAATGTACGAGCTCAAGAAGATCGCGGCCATGGCGGAAGGAGCGGGGCTGATCTGTTCGCCGCACGGCCCTGCCAGCCCGGTCGGCAACATGGCGGCAGCGCACGTCTGCGCGACGATGCCCAACTTCGACCTTCTTGAAATGGCCTACGGCGAAGTAGCCTGGCGGGAAGAGACGGTGATCCCACCGGAGAAGGTGGAGTCCGGCTACCTGACCGTTCCAGACAGGCCCGGCATCGGATATGAGATGAATCCCGATCGCTGGGAACTGTTTGACGGCTGAGCGGAAGCGTCAATCCGAGAGCAGGCGGCTGACGGTCTCCTCCACCACGTGAAGAACCGTGGCTAGGCTCCGCTCATCCAGCTTGTCGAGCGTGTCCTCGGATGTGTGCCAGTACGAATTGCCCGGGCCGTAGTCGAAATCGATTAGGTTCAGGCTGCGGATCCCGACTCTGAGAAACGGGACATGATCGTCTTCGATATACCCGTCCGTGTAGGGAAACGCATCCTCGTAGCCCAGGTCTTTTGCCAAGGTCCAGACGGTGTCTCGCAGGCCAGGGTCCGAATTCCTTTCGTAGACCAGATGAAGGTCTCTGTCGCCGATCATGTCGACATTGATCAGGGCTCGGATCCTCTCTGCAGTTCCATCCGCCGCCCACTTCCGCGCCAGCCTCCTGCTTCCGTACGTGTGGTCCAGGCCTCGCCATGAAACGGTACTCTCCTCGCCGTCGAAGAACACGAGCCAGACAGATCCAAGGCCGAGGCGGTCCAAGCGTTCCGCCAGCGCCATCAGCAGACCGGCCGACGAGCCGCCGTCGTTCGCTCCGAGGAAACCTTTCATTCGTAACGTGTCGTAGTGTCCGGATACAACCACGACTTCCGTTGGCGACGCGGCGCCGAAGCGTGCGATCACGTTCCGCATCCGAAGGGCCCCGACGGGAGTCGCGGCCACGAATTCGTCGATTTCCACAGTGCACGACATCTCCCGCAGGGCTTCCGCAATCATCTTTCCCTGCGTTGCAAGCGTCGCGGATCCTGCTGGTCGCGGCCCGAGTTCGACGAACCGTCGAGTCCAGTCCAGCGCGCTTTGGCCAGCCAGCCGGTACTCGGGGGGAGGCGACACCTGGGCGGCTGATTGCGCACACACGTTGGCGACCGCCAGTGCGAGGATCCACCACAGTCGGACCGCCTCCAAGGTAGCTGTTCCGTGTAGACACGCGTGGCGGACCCGCGACTTGCCCATCCGCTTGTCACACGGGCTGTCACTGCGGCTCTTCTTCTTGTCACGCACTGTCGTTCGTTATCTGGTTGGCACTGCGACGTCAGTCTTGCGTGCCTCGATCATTATCGAGGAGCCGGAACCACTCGCCGTCGAGAACATCACGAACGGCAAAGCGCATAGCACGAGAGCTCCGTAAAGCAAGTCCTTCAGGCGCTTCATGTATTTCTTCTCGCTTGTCGTGCGGTTGCGTCGCACCGCAGGGTCGAGGCTGGGGCACAGACTCGTTGCCAACCCTGTCACACCATAGCCGAAGGAGAACCGTTTCACACGACGGATCTCGAAGCCGGACGTTTCAAGAAGTGAGTGCAGGTCCTTCTCTCGGAAGGAGATCGGGTGACGCGGGATGTCGAAGCCGTTCCAACGTTCGGCCAGCAGAAGGGCTTCCCAGGAAGCGGCGTCAGGCACTTGGATCACGAGGCTACCGTCGGCGTCGAGCAGGTCGCGGAGGCCGATGAGCACCGACTTCGGGTCCCGGAAGTGTTCCAGCACATGCAGGGCCAGGATCGCGCTGAACAAGCGTGGAGATGTCTTCCTGTGCGGCGCGGACGACCAACTCGCGAATCCCGGCTGAGGGGTTCGCGAGGCCTCCTGTAGGACGACGGTGGCGTCGGCCGATTCCACAGCGAGGCCAAGGTCTCGGAGCTTCCGAACGTGCCTGTTGTGCTCGCCGCTCAGGTCTAGGACGGGGCGGTCGTCCCGTATGGCGCTCCGAATAAACCTCGTCTCGCCGTGAATTGCCGCGCTCCGGAGAACGTCCAGGATTCTGGCCTCGAATATCCCTTCAGATTCCCACCACCGGGTTTCCGCTGCGAACTTCTGCAGTTGCTCTTCCTCAGGGAACGGATCGAGCCGGATCAGGCCGCAGACCGAGCACTCCACGAGTCTGAAGGTATCGACCGTCTTCCGAAAGAATCGGTCGGATCCGTGCGACAGGATCCAATGCGATTCCGAAGAGCATGCCGGGCACTGGCTGGTCTCCTGGATTGCACGCTCCGCTGGCATTGAAGGTAGTCCCTGGGGTTGTACGAAATGCGGGCCTTGAGAGTGCTTTGAGCACGGAAATCCGCCAGCCGCCAAGAACTGGCGCCGACACTCGCCGCTGCTTTGGCAGGTTCTCCCTATCCACACCCTGATCGCTGCTTGCGATCTTCAGAAAGCAGCATTCAGCATGCACTCATACCCTTTACGGTAGTCGATGCTAACCGCCGTTAGGGCACCGAGGCCACACGGCCTAGCAGCCCGCGAGAGCCCAAGATCGACCGTTACAATTGAGGCAAGCACCGTTGACCATGGAATCTGTTGGCGAACAGCTGCGAAACGCGAGGATCGCGAGAAACTTGACCATCGAGGACATCGCAGCTGTCACGAAGATCAGGCCCGGGTATCTGGTGTTCCTAGAGGACGGGGAGCACGAAAGACTTCCGGGGCAGTTCTTCGTGGTCAGCTTCGTAAACCAGTACGCGACCGCCTTGGGGCTCGACGTCGATGCGACCGTTGACGCGCTTCGACGGGAACTGCCCGAAACTCAGGAGATTCCTCTAACGATTGAGAACGTCGCGCCTTCCGGTACGATCCGATACTTCTTGGGACGCGCCAATTCACGGTTCGCGTTCGCGATCAGGAGAAATGCGAGGCCTGCTGGAAAGCTTGCCCTAGCGGTATTGCTAATCGGTGGCAGTTTCTTCTGGCTGTTCAGGTGGTATGACGACTCCCAAACAGCGGTCGACACGGAGTCGTCCATAGCGGGAGAATTCCCTAGCGAACCGCCTCAGTCGCAGCCGAGCCCCACCCAGTCCGTTGCAGCTACGCCGGACCCGGACCTAGGGCTTCTCGACGTGGAGATCCAGGCGACGCAGGAGGTCTGGGTGCGGTCGCATACCGACGGGGGCGCAGTACGAGAGGCCATCCTTCAGCCGGGAGAGCAACAGCAAATCCGAGGCAACTCTTTCGTGCGAGTCACGTTCGGGAATGCCGGAGGTGCGGTTCTAGTCATCAATGGCGAGCAACAGGACGCGATTGGCCCGCCTGGCGCGGTTCGTCATGTGCGCATTACGAAGGACGGATGGGAGCAGGTTAGCCCGGACGAATTCTAGCTCTTGGGGAGAGTCTTGAAGCGCTTTGCTCTTCGCCCACCAGGATCTGCACCGGTCACGTCATTCTAGACTTAGGACCAAACGTCCTGCATGGCCTCTTGTCCGAGTAAAATCTATCTGTTGCCCGAAACGAGCCCCGGCACTGAGGAATCGAGGACTGCATGACCACGAATCGTCGCCACTTCACCCAACTTGTCGCCGGCGGAGGCGCTGGATTGGTAGCGGGACCGGGCTTCGGCGTTGCAAGCACGCCGAAGCCCGGTTCGCGCATCCGGAAGGTCGAGGTCCTTCCGGTTGGGATCCAGTTTCGTTCTCAGTTCAAGATCGGGGTTGGGACGGTCGGCGGCAAGGCCAAGCCAGGTCAGTACGTGATGGTCCGCGCCGAAACGGAGGACGGTCATGTCGGCTGGGGCATGACGCTCACCATTCCTGCTTGGTCGTACGAGACGATTGAGGCGGTTGTTGGCACTCTGCGCTACCACCTAGTTCCCATGGCGATTGGAAGAACTCCCTTCGAATGGAACGCACTGAAGAAGGAGATGGATGAGAAGATTCGCCCGGCTGTCAGCAACGGAGCGCCTTTCGCCAAGAGCGCCCTTGAAATCGCGTTCCTGGATCTCGCCGGCAAGGTCGCGGGCGTTCCGCTGCACCGCCTACTGGGTGGCAAGTTACGAGAGACCGTCGAACTCTGCTACGCGGTGAGCATCGACTCGCCGAGCGTCATGGCAGAGGAAGTCCGGCGCTGGCCGGCGTGTCGATGCTTCAAGGTCAAGGTTGCGGGGAATGCGGACGATGATATCAAGCGCCTGGAGGCAATTCTCTCGGTGCGGCCGGAGATCGACGTCTGGCTCGACGCGAATCAGTCGTACCAGCCGATTCAGCTGGAGCGCTTCCTCGACGCGCTACAAGACTTCGACAACATCCGGTGCTTCGAGCAGCCTGTGCGGAGTGAGGATTGGATGGGGCTGCGGCGAGCCCGAGAAAGGAGCCGATTCCCCGTGGCAATCGACGAAGGGTGCTTTTCTTCGTTCGATGTTGCGCGCGCCGCGGAGATGCGGGCTGCGGACTTGGTGGTCCTGAAAGTTGCCAAGAGTGGTGGCGTCACCAACTGCGCCAAGAGCGCTGTCGTTTCGGAGGCTCACGGGATGGGCCTGCTGGGCAGCGGATTGACGGATGCAGGTGTCAGCCTCATGGCTTCGGTGCATCTTTATTCGACACTCGAATTGCTTCTGCCGCCGGAACTGAACGGGCCGCAATTCCTAGCCGACCTCTTGGCGGAAGACATCGCGATCGATGGAGTTGACGTCACGGTGCCAGAGACTCCGGGTCTGGGAATCAAGGTCCCCGAGGACCGAGTCCGGGAGAGTGTGTTGGAAGTCGGCTGATCGAGCCGAACCTTCGGCCTCGAGAGCTCTAGCAGCTGATTACTGTAGCTGCGTGCTGAGTCAAGTTTGGGCGTTCGAGCGACCGTCGAATCAGCCAAGCAAGGTTCGCCGCCAGTCCCCGCAGAGACTGCGGTATGACGGTTTGGATCAATCACCTCTCCGTCACCCGTAGCACTGGGGAGATTCGAAATATGAAACACGTACGACCAAATGAATCTATTGGGGCTGGCCCCTAGCTGGTGCGATTGGCACCAACACGCTGGCCAAGTCAGAGCTTCCTCACTAGGGTCAGACCATCGCCGACATGGAGCATCACGCTCTCGACCCGGCTGTCCCTGAGCAGATGGTCGTTGAATTCCCGGATACCGACCGTCTCCGCGTCTTGGTTGGAGGAGTCCATACTCCAGTTGTGCCACATGACATTGTCGGCTGCGATCAACCCGTTCCGGCGCAACTTCGGCAGAATCGCCTCGTAATACGCCACGTAGTTCACCTTGTCGGCGTCGAGGAATGCGAAATCGATCTGCATCCCTGGGGGCAGCCCGGCCAGGGTCTCCATCGCCGGCGCGATTCGAAGGTCGATGCGATCCGCCACCTCGCACCGCTCCCAAAAGCGCCTTCCTAGTGACGCCCATTCCTCGGAAATGTCGCAGCAGATGAGTCTGCCGTCGGACGGCAACGCCGAGGCCATGCATGCGGCGCTGTATCCGGTGAACGTACCGACCTCGATCACGACCTTTGGTGCCAGCGCTCCGACCAACATTCGGAGCAAGATGCCCTGCTCTTCTGCGATCATCATTCCCGCAATTCCGCCAAACTTGGCCTCGGTTTCACGGCGAAGTTCGGCAAGGATCCGGCCCTCTGACGCACGATTGCGCAGCATGTATCTGCAGAGATCCTGGGTGAGGGTCGTGATCTTCGCCACGATTCGACTCTATCGAATCTGCAAGGGATGGCGACTGTCATCCCGGTGGCCGTGGGCACAGATGCGCAATCCCATCAAAGATCCGTCGATGCTGGTCGATGGACAGCCCTTCGACGACCCGGTAAACTAGGGAAACGAGGGATGCTCATCCCGGCTCCGTTTGTAGAATTCTTGGCCAAGGAGGTCACCAAGCGCCTCGCAAAGCAGACGTGCGTCATGAGGCAGCCCGAACTCGTATCGAGGCAATTCGAGTCGATCGTGCTCGACGAGTTGAGCTTGGAGGACGAGATCAACGCCGAAGCCAGAGCTCTGCTGTCTCAATACAGCGAGTACATGCGGCATCAGGACATCTCCTATCACGAGATGTTCAGCCGCGTGAAGCGGCAGATCTTGGCCGAGCGGAAAGTTGTCTCTGCCGCGGCTGATGGCCGGGGGACCCGCACCATGAAGCTCTCGCGCGACAAAGTACTGGAAATCTCCCACAAGATGGCGGCCCAGCTTCCCAGGATTCCAGGTACCAGGCTCACTAGGGGCTGGAATGACACTCGTCTTGAAATCCAACGACATCTGACCGACATTCTCATGTTGGAAGAGAAGAGTGACCGCCTGGCGAAGCAGAAAATCATCCTGCAAAAGCGCGAGATTCCCGAGGGCAGCGAGGAATGGCAGGTGCTCCACCGGAATTACTACGAGGATGAACTGAAGAAGTTCGGGGTTCATCTGACTCGCGAAGTGACGGAGACGGCCCGCTAGGGCACGGTCTCTCAGGTCGGCAATCGCACGCCGAGGCGACTCACGAACCGACTCACTATCGCCTCCCGGGACTCCATCATCAGGACTGCAGCGATGTCGGATTCAGTTCTAGTCATGAAATTCGGAGGCACGAGTGTCGGTTCGCCGACGGTGATCGAGCGTGCTGCTGGATTGATTCAGGAACAGGCAGAACGGCGCAGAGTCGCTGTCGTCGTGTCCGCAATGTCGCAGGTCACGAACCTGTTGCTGGCCACGTTGGACGCAGGTGCTCGAGGCGAGCACTCCACCGTGGAGGCCAACCTGACGAAGTTGAGAGACAGGCACTTCGCGGCCTGCTCTGAACTCCTGCCGAGCGAGCGCCAGCCGGAAGTTTGCGACCGCATGCAGGCGATTCTTGAAGATTTCGCGCGAATTGCAAAGGGAATGCTGCTCTTGCGGGAGCGCCCGCAACGGTCCGTCGACGAGGCCGCGCCGACCGGGGAGCTTCTTTCGGCACTGCTGATGAGTGAGGTGCTTCTCGCTGCGGGCGTGGAATCCGAGATGGTGTCGGGCGCCGACGTTATCGTCACGGACGCGGCCCTCGGAGGAGCGGCACCGTACCTGCCCGACACCTCGTCGAAGGCAGAGGCAGTCCTCCGTCCCTTGCTGGACGACGGCAAGGTTCCGGTGGTGACGGGATACAACGGGTCAACACGGGACGGTGTCCGCACGACGCTGGGCAGGGGAGGATCCGATTTTTCCGCGGCCATCGTCGCTGCCGGCCTCCAAGCGGACGAGCTGTGGATCTGGACAGATGTGGACGGGATCCTCAGCTGCGATCCATCCATCGCCCCCGACGCCCGTCTCCTAGCGGAGGTGACCTACAACGAGGCGGCGGAACTCGCCTACAACGGAGCCAAGGTCTTGCACCCGCGCACACTCGCGCCGCTGGCAGAGTTGGGAATCCCCGTTCGCATCAAGAACAGCTTCCACCCGGAGAGATCGGGGACGCGCATATCCAATCATGACGGTACCCACGAAGGCGTCCGAGCGGTGACGTCGCTGTCAGATGTAGTGCTCATTTCGATTGAAGCCGCGGACACGTCCTTATCAGGAGCGCAGTTGATGGCGCGGGCTCTGGAAGCCGCGGCGCGAGCAAGAGTCGAGGTCTTGCTCCTGACGCGGTCCAGTTTCCGCCAGAATTTCTGCATGCTGGTGCATGCAGCCGAGTTCGAAGCTGTGCTCGAAAGCCTTCGCGAGGAACTGGCCTTGGAACTCGCCCACGGATACTTGCGGCCGATCGACTTGGACCACAGCGTGGGTTTGCTCGCGGCAGTCGGCGAGGGCATGCGCGGCACCGCCGGCCTTGCCGGCCGGCTGTTCACCGCGATTTCCCGTGAAAATGTCAACATCATCGCGATTGCTCAAGGTTCCAGTGAGCTCACCATCGCCATCGTGGTGAACCAAAATGACTTGCGCACCGCCGTATCGGCCATCCACTGCGAGTGCGGACTCGGTCAGCCCTCGGCGCCAACTGTCGCCTGACGGTAATTCGGAGGGCCGGTTACGGTTGGCTCCGATCAACGCTGCGTCCCTCGCGCTTGTAGCGTTCCAGCAGCGCCCTCATGCTCTGCACGCGCTGAGGGTCGACGAGTGCGAGATTCTCGACCTGCAGCGGATCTTGCCGCAAGTTAAAGAGCTCGACGCTCTGGTCGTGTTTCTCGACAGTCCGTTCTCTGTGGAACCAATCCGGTTCCGCGTTCGGTCCCCCGCTGTTGCTGTCGCCAGTAGGATGGTCAATGAGCACCCATTCGCCCTGGCGTATGGCGAACCAGCCTCTCGACCCGTGATGCACGGTCGCCTCCCGGACTGGCGTGTCGAGAGATCTTCCGAGTAGCGCGTCGGTCATGTCATAGCTGTCTTCGGCGGCAATGGGAGGCAGCTCGAAACCAACAATAGCCGCGATTGTCGCCATTAGGTCGGTCAAGCATAGGACTTCGTCCTGGACCTGACCAGCGGGGATTTCCGCGGGCCAGCGAGCCAGAAAGGGCACCCGGTGGCCTCCCTCCCATAGGTCCCTCTTCACTCCCCTGAGCGCCCCCATGCTGGCATGGCGATACTCGAGAATGCGTCGGTATGCGTCGGTTTCCGGCCCGTTGTCGCTCGTGACGATCAGCAACGTGTCGTCGTCCGTTCCAGACCGTTCGATTGCGGCGAGGATCTCGCCTACGGCCCAATCAACCTCGGTGACGAAATCACCGTATAGTCCTGCCGAGCTGCGGCCATTGAAGTCCCTGTTCGGCACAACCGGTCGATGGGGAGCGAGCGGGGCGAAGTAGAGAAACCAGGGCTTCCCTTCCCTCGCGGCCCGCGCGATGAAGCCGGTTGCCTCTTCCGTGTACCTAGGCAGCATGCGTTCAAACTCGAATCCAGGGGACTTTGTTCCCTTGTTGTTGTTGGGCCCGATTAGGTACGCCGGCACGTGTGTGAGATCGAAGCGCAGGGTCGGTCGCGCGAGAACGTATCCGTTCTCGACGAATGTCCACGCGGCTTCGGCTAGACCAAAGGAATAGGTGAATCCATGCTGCAAGGGTCCGTTCAATACAGGCATCGACCAGTCGATGTTCTCCACTGTCTGGTCTCCTGATTCGTCGATCAAGTGCCAGCTGCGACCCAGGTGCCATTTTCCGACCATCGCTGTCCGGTAGCCCTGATGCTTCAGCATGCTCGCCAGGGTCAGTCGCCCTGCTTCGATCAATGGAGAGGACGAGCCCCTCAGGACTCCCCGCTTCAGTCGCGTCCGCCAGGCGTACCGTCCGGTAAGCAATCCGTAGCGAGTGGGAGTGCAGACGCCGTCAGGCGTGTGGGCGTCCGTGAATCGAATGCCTTCATTTGCTACTCGATCGAAGTTCGGCGTCGGTATCTTGGACTCCAAGTTGTAGGCGCCAACGTCCCCGTACCCAAGGTCGTCCGTGAGAATCACAGCAATGTTCGGAGACGCGAGTGTCGGGATCGCCGACGCGAGCGCCAGGACAACGGCCCAGCCCACGAGCATGGAACCAAGCATAGGGCATCCCCAACCGTACGCCCAGCGGAGTGATTGAAGACAGCAGGGCGGCGCTTTGACCGCGTACCGCGGACGCGCTGCAGTATCGGTACTCGTCGCGCATCCGCCAAGCACTCCGCCACTGGGCCTTGCCGGGGTCCAGGAAGCGCACCCCGAGCTTGGGAGACAATGGAATCTGAGCTAGTCCCCGAGTGAAATTCGAACTGTATGTCGCGTTGCGTTACTTGCGCGCAAAGCGGAGAGACCGATTTTTTTCGATCGCTACCGTCATCTCGGTTACTGGCGTAGCTCTAGGGGTGGCTGCCCTAATCGTTGCGATGGCCATAACGAATGGATTCCATTCCGTGTTTAGCGAGCAGTTGATTGGAGCTAGTTCCCACATCACTCTGGTTGAACGGAATCCGGAATTCGGCATCGAGGATTACGACGTTCTCATCGAGACGCTCACCGGAATAGAGCACGTTGTAGGGATAGCCCCGGCGCTCTACGGAGAGATGATGATCACGACGCCGGGGCGGGCAAAAGGGTGTGTTCTGAAAGGGGTAGATCCTGATGCCGAGCTTCGCGTTTCAGATCTGCTCTCGAAGGTCGTAGAAGGTTCGCTGGAAGGGTTGGAGAATTCGGCGGGGGATTATCCGGGCATTCTGCTAGGTCGGCGGTTGGCCGACACGATAGGTGCACGGGTTGCAACAATCGTCACAGTCATGAGCCCTCAGGGAGAGATCACACCGTTAGGTATGATTCCGGGACTCAAGCGATTTCAGGTCGCCGGGATCTTCGAAACCGGATTCTACGAGCTAGACAATCTCTGGGCAATCTGCCTGCTGCGCGACGCACAGCGTGCACTCTCGATCAACGATGTCGCAAACTCCGTTGAGGTTCGTTTGGACGACTTCGACGCCTCGGAGTCTGTCGCTAATGAAATCCAAGACACAGCTGGCGACGACTACGCGGTAAGCACTTGGATTGAGCGAAATCCCGTGCTGTTCAGCACGTTGGAAGCAGAGAAGCTGGTCACGGCCCTCATTATCGGCATGACCATGCTCGTAGCGGCGATGAACATTTTGATTTCGCTGGTGATGATCGTAGTTGAGAAGACAAAGGAGATTGCGGTGTTGAAGTCCATGGGAACTCGCAACGGACAGATCCGACGCATCTTCGTGTGGCAGGGCGTCATTATTGGAGTCGTCGGGACCGCCGTCGGCCTCGCCTTGGGTCATCTGGCGTGCTGGCTGTGTGACCGTTACCGCCTAATTCCCATGAATGCTGAAGCGTACGGGTTGGAGTTCGTGCCATTTTCGCCGAGGCCGCTGGATGCCGTCCTAGTCGCCTTGGCTGCAGTGGCCATCTGCTACGCGATCACAATCTACCCGTCGAGTAGTGCGGCGCGAGTCGCACCTGCCGAAATCCTTCGCTACGAATAGCTAGCGTCACTGCATCGCCGGCTTCCGCACGGTGTGCCTCGAGCCAAGCGAAGCGATCCCTGAAAGCGGTCGCAAGTTGCTCGATTCGGTGATGGCTTGGCGCAATCGATCCGCCGAAATCGGATGACTCTCGCCTTCGGTTCGGGGCTGGGACAGGGTTCACTTCGGAACGAAATTGCTGTAGCCGGTTCCGAGGCGAGTCTGGAACATCTGCTCGACGTCGTCGCTGTAGCATGGCGTGACGCCCAGGCACTCGACTTCCGATACCACTTCCTCGGGCAGGTCCTCGCCGGCGATCCTGACGCGCCGGTGGCCATCGAGCCCGGTCCCGGCTGGTATTTACCGTCCGACGGCTTCGCCGTCCAACCCGACCCCCTACGTCTGCACTACCCTCACATACCCCGCCGCGTCGAGGATCTCCCGGAGCCTTGATCGTGCGCTGAGGGCGATGGGACTATCCGCCAGGCCACGAGAACCGACGGGCGGTCGTGTGTCTCATTTGAGTGCGGTCGGATCACCCATCCCTGGGGACAGCGGCGTCTCCTCGGTGGCGACACCCTTGACGGGGGACGGCACTTCGGTCGGGACACGGAATCCGTAGGGATCCGCCATCTCTCCGTCGAACACCTGTGTGGCATCCTCGCTGTAGCTTGGTATGTCGCTCAGATACTCGACCTCCGGTACCATTTCCTCCGGCAGGTCCTCGCCGGCGATCCTGACGCGCCGGTGGACATCGAGCCCAGTTCCGGCCGGTATCAGCCGCCCGACGATCACGTTCTCCTTCAGGCCCCGCAGGTCGTCGACCTTTCCCGCCACCGAAGCCTCGGTCAGCACTCGCGTAGTGAGCTGGAACGACGCCGCCGAGACGAACGAGTCGGTCGAGAGTGACGCCTTCGTGATCCCCATCAGCAAGGGACGCCCCGACGCGGGTTCGCCGCCCTCGGCGACCTTGTCCTCGTTGGTCTTCAGGAAGCGGAACTTGTCCACCACCTCGTCCACCAGAAACTCCGTGTCGCCGACCTTCTCCACCTTCACCCAGCGCATCATCTGGCGCACGATGACCTCCAGGTGCTTGTCGTTGATCCCGACTCCCTGGACCCGGTACACCGCTTGGATTTCGTTCACCAGGTAGCGTTGCAGCTCCGTCTCCCCCAGCACGCGGAGGATGTCGTGCGGGTCTCGCGGCCCGTCCATCAGCGCCTCCCCGGCCTTGACCCGCTCCCCCTCCTGCACGTTGATGTGCGCGCCCCGCGGGATCGCGTACTCCTTCACCAGCGCCTTCTGGCCTTCCGCGGCCGCGTCCGCCTCGACCGTGATCTTGCGGTGCCCTTTGCTCAGGCTGCCGTACTTCACCGTCCCGTCGATCTCCGAGATCACCGCCGGCTCGCCCGGGCGCCGCGCCTCGAACAGCTCCACCACCCTCGGCAGTCCGCCCGTGATGTCCTTCGTCTTCGTCGTTTCCCGCGGGATCTTCGCCAGCACGTCCCCTGCATGGATAGCGTCCCCGTCCCGCACCATCAGGTGCGCGTTCGTCGGGATCAGGTACTTGCGCCGCACTTCCCCGCTCTCGTCTCGGATCTCGATCCGCGGCTCACGCTTCTCGTCCGGCGTGTCCGTCACGATCCACTGCGACATGCCCGACACCTCGTCCACCTGCTGGTGGAGCGTCACCCCCTCTTGCAAGTCGTGGAAATGGCAGCGTCCTTCCGACTCGGTCAGAATCGAGAACGTGAACGGGTCCCACTCCAGCAGCAGCTGCGTGCGCTGGACCTCCTGCCCGTCCGCCACGCGCAGCTTCGCCCCGTACATCACCGGGTAGCGTTCCCGCTCCCGGCCCTTCTCGTCCACCACCGCCAGCTTGCCGTTGCGGTTCATCGCCACCAGCACGCCTTCTTTGTCGGCCACCGCGTTCACCCCGTCGTAGCGCGCGTACCCGTCCGACTTCGCCGTCTGCCGCGACTCCTGTCCGACCCGCGTCGCCGTCCCGCCTACGTGGAACGTCCGCATCGTCAGCTGCGTGCCCGGCTCGCCGATCGACTGCGCCGCGACGATCCCCACCGCCTCGCCCCGCTCGACCAGCCGCCCCGTCGCCAGATTCCGCCCGTAGCACTTCTGGCACACCCCGCGCTCCGTGTCGCACGTCAGCACCGAGCGGATCTTCACCCGCTCGATTCCCGCCGCCTCGACCGCAGCCGCTAGGTCCTCCGTCACTTCCTCGTTCGCCTCGATCACCGGCTCGCCCTCGTAGTCGCGCACCTCCTCCGCCACCACGCGGCCCACAATCCGATCCCCCAGCTGCTCGCGGATCTCGCCCGACTCCACCAGGGCCTCGACGTAGATCCCGTTGCGCGGCCCGCAGTCTGTCTCGGTGATGATCACGTCCTGCGCCACGTCCACCAGCCGTCGCGTCAGGTAGCCCGAGTCCGCCGTCTTCAGGGCCGTGTCCGCCAGCCCCTTGCGCGCCCCGTGCGTCGAAATGAAGTACTGCAGCACGTTCAGCCCCTCGCGGAAGTTCGCCGTGATCGGTGTCTCGATGATCTCCCCCCGTGGCTTCGCCATCAGGCCCCGCATCCCCGACAGCTGCCGGATCTGCTGCTCCGAGCCCCTTGCCCCCGAGTCCGCCATCACGAAGATCGGGTTCAGCGCCCCGCTCGACTTCATGTCCGCGAACATCTTCTCCGACACGTTGTCCGTCAGCTTCGACCAGATCTCGATGATCTTGTTGTAGCGCTCCCCGTGCGTGATCGCCCCGTCCAAGTACTGCTGCTCGACCTTCATCACCTCCTTCTGTGCCTCCCCGACCAGCCGCTCCTTCTGGCCCGGCACCACCATGTCGTCAATGCCGATCGACATCCCCGACACCGTCGCGAACAGGAAGCCCAGGTCCTTCAGCTCGTCCAGCATCCCGACCGTCTTCTCCCGCCCCAGCTTCAGATAGCAGTAGGAGACCAGCTGGCTCAGGCCACGCTTCTTCAGCAGGCCGTTGACGTACGGCATCTCTGCCGGCAGCCGGTCATTCAGCAGTACCCGGCCCACCGTCGTCTCCAGGTGCTGCCGCACGTAGAAGACCGGCTCGGTCTGCCGGATGTCCTGCCCTCCTGAGATCGTCAGGTCAATCACCGGCCCGCTGTGCAGCAGCTTCACCGGCGTCTGCGTCTCCACCTCGCCCATGTCGTAGGCCAGCAGGACCTCCTTCGCCGATCCGAAAGCACGTCCCTCGCCTCGCGCCCCGGACCGGTCCTTGGTCAGGTAGTAAACCCCCAGCACCATGTCCTGTGACGGCGTCGCGATCGGCGAGCCGTTCGCCGGCGACAGGATGTTGTTCGCGCTCAGCATCAGCACGTGCGCCTCCACCTGCGCCTCCGGCGACAGCGGGATGTGCACCGCCATCTGGTCGCCGTCGAAGTCGGCGTTGAACGCCGTGCACACCAGCGGGTGGATCTTGATCGCCTTGCCCTCAACCAGCACCGGCTCGAAGGCCTGGATGCCCAGCCTGTGGAGCGTCGGCGCCCTATTCAGCAGCACCGGGTGGTCCTGGATCACGTCCTCCAGGATGTCCCACACAATGCCGTCCTGCTGCTCGACCAGCTCCTTGGCCTGCTTGATCGTCGTGCAGTGCCCGCGCTGCTCCAGCCGTTGGTAGATGAACGGCTTGAACAGCTCCAGCGCCATCTTCTTCGGCAATCCGCACTGGTGCAGCTTCAGGTCCGGCCCGACCACGATCACCGAGCGCCCCGAGTAGTCCACCCGCTTGCCCAGCAGATTCTGCCGGAAACGCCCGCTCTTGCCCTTCAGCGTGTCCGCCAGCGACTTCAGCGGGCGGTTGTTTGACCCCCGCAGCTGGTGTCCCCGCCGGCCGTTGTCGAACAGCGCGTCGACGGCCTCCTGCAGCATGCGCTTCTCGTTGCGCACGATCACGTCCGGCGCCCGCAGGTCCATCAGCTTGCGCAGACGGTTGTTGCGGTTGATCACGCGGCGGTATAGGTCGTTGAGGTCGGAGGTCGCGAACCGCCCCCCGTCCAGAGGCACGAGGGGGCGCAGTTCCGGCGGGATGACCGGGACCGCGTTCAGGACCATCCATTCGGGCTTGTTGGCCGACCGGTGGAACGCGTTGACGATCTTCAGGCGGCGTGCGTGCTTGAGCTTCTTCTGGACCGACGTCTCGTTCCGCATCAGCTCCCTGAGGTGGTCCGACAGTCTGGGGACGTCGATCTTCCGAAGCAGCTCCTTGATCCCCTCGGCACCCATCAGGGTCGTGAACTCGAGATCCCCGTCGGACTCGAGCTGCCGCTTGCGGTCCTCGGTGAGCACTTCCCCCTCTGCCAGCCTGTCCGGGTCCTCCGACTCGACTACGATGTGGGCCTCGTAGTAGAGCACCCGTTCCAGGTCTCGCATCGAGATGTCCAAGAGCAGCCCGATATGGCTGGGGAGCACCTTGAAGTACCAGATGTGCGAGCATGGCGCCGCCAGTTCGATGTGTCCCAGGCGTTCTCGCCGGACGCGGCTGAGAGTCACCTCGGTGCCGCATTTCTCGCAGATCACGCCGCGGTGCTTCATGCGCTTGTACTTGCCGCACATGCACTCCCAGTCCGTGACGGGACCGAAGATCGCGGAGCAGAAGAGGCCGTCCCGTTCTGGCTTGAACGTCCTGTAGTTGATCGTTTCAGGCTTGGTGACCTCTCCGAACGACCAGCTGCGGATCTTCTCCGGCGAAGCCAGGCCGATTTTGATCGCACCGAAATCGCTGGTCAACGGCGTGCGGTTGAATTCCCTGGAATCGAACAATGCTGCCTCCCTGATCCTCGTTCCCGCCTCGCCCCGGAAAGGGGCGAGAGCTCTTGATCCAGCCCCCCTTACGAAGAGCCGTCAGTCGGCCGCCAAAGCGGTCTCAATCACGTCCTGCTGTCCCTGGACAAGCTCGACGTCCAAGCAAAGCGACTGCAGTTCCCGTATCAGCACGTTGAAGGACTCTGGTACGCCCGGCTTCATCGCGGATTCGCCCTTCACTATGGATTCGTAGATTTTTGCCCGTCCGTACACGTCGTCGGACTTGGCAGTCAATAGTTCTTGAAGGATGTGAGCCGCTCCGTAGGCCTCGAGAGCCCACACTTCCATCTCTCCGAACCTCTGGCCGCCGAACTGTGCCTTGCCCCCGAGCGGCTGCTGAGTGATCAGCGAGTACGGTCCGATCGAGCGGGCGTGGATTTTGTCGTCCACCAAGTGGCTGAGCTTCATCATGTAGATGACCCCGACAGTCACATCCTGCTCGAAGGGCTGGCCAGAAACGCCGTCAAAGAGCTTGGTCTTACCGGACGAGGGCAGGCCCGCCTCCGACAAGTGCTGCTTGATCAGCTTTTCGCCCGGCCCTTCGAACACAGGCGACGCGAATTTCTTCCCGAGCGCGAAACCGGCCCAGCCGAGGTGCGTTTCCAGGATCTGGCCGACGTTCATGCGCGACGGCACGCCAAGCGGATTGAGAACGATCTCGACTGGTGTCCCGTTCGGGAGGAACGGCATGTCCTCTTCAGGCAGGACCCGGGCGATCACGCCCTTGTTGCCGTGGCGGCCAGCCATCTTGTCGCCCGCCGAGAGCTTCCGCTTCATGGCGATGAAGACCTTGACCATCTTGATTACGCCGGGAGACAGCTCGTCCCCTTTTCTCAGCTTGGCGATCTTCTCGTCGGTCAGCTTCTCAAGCACCTGGATCTGGCGGATGGTCATCTCCTCGATGGAATCGATTTCCGCCTTGAGATCCGGTACCGACTCAACCGAGGTAGCCTCCGTCGTACGGCCCTCGGCATCGGCCGGCGCCCCCGCGAGTCGCAGCCGCTTCAGATCGCGGGCGCGCATGCGGTCGAAGTGATCGCGTCCCAAGGTCTCTCCCGCGGTGACCAGACGCCGGTTGGTTTTCTCGTCATGCAGGTCGGCTTGCGCGACCAGGCCGTCGAACAGAACCTCCAAGCGCTCCGCTCGCTGGTCAAAGAGGATGCGCTTCTCGTCCTCGAGATTCCTTTGCAAGCGCTCGATTTCGTCGACTTCGATCGCCATGGCACGAGAATCCTTCTCGATGCCTTTCCGCGAAAACACTTTGGCTCCGACAACCACGCCCGCGACGCCGGGAGGGCAGCGCAAGGAAGCGTCCTTCACCTCGCCGGCCTTGTCACCGAATATCGCGCGCAGCAGCTTTTCCTCCGGAGTTAGCTGTACGTCCCCCTTGGGCACGACCTTGCCGACGAGGATGTCGTCGGGATTCACGGTCGCTCCGATCCGAATCACTCCGCTCTCATCGAGATTGCGCAGAAAGCTCTCCGAGATGTTCGGAATGTCTCGCGTTATTTCTTCCGGGCCGAGCTTGGTCTCACGCGCCTCGACTTCGAATTCCTCCACATGAAGCGAGGTGTAGTAGTCCTCCTTGACGAGCCGCTCGCTGACAAGGATGGCGTCCTCGAAGTTGTACCCGCGCCATGGCATGAACGCCACGAGGACGTTGCGCCCCAAGGCGAGCTCTCCGTTGTCCGTGCACGGGCCGTCTGCCAGCACCTCGCCCTTCCCGACGTAGTCGCCGACCCGGACAATCGGCTTCTGATTGATGCATGTGTTCTGGTTCGAGCGGCGGAACTTGATCAGCTGGTAGATGTCAGCCCCGACCTCCCTTGACAGCTGCTCGCCGTGACCCGTGTTCTCGACGCGGATGATGATTCGCTCCGAGTCAACCGAGTCAACGACTCCGGCGCGCTTGCAAAGCACGACAGCTCCCGAGTCGCGGGCGGTGATGCGTTCCATCCCCGTCCCGACGATCGGCGAATCCGCCCGTAGCAACGGGACTGCCTGGCGCTGCATGTTTGATCCCATCAAGGCTCGGTTCGCATCGTCGTTTTCCAGGAAAGGGATCAGGCTTGCTGCAACGGAGACGAGTTGCTTGGGGCTGACATCCAGGTACTCGATCTCCTCCCGCCGCTTGAGCTGGAAGTCACCGGCCACGCGGCAGTTCGCGAACTCTCGGTCTATGAATCCGCTCTTATCGACGGGGATGTTTGCCTGCGCGATGACGTATTTGTCCTCCTCCCACGCGGACAGGTAGGGACAGTAGGCCTCCATCTGTGCCGGAGGCGCGCCTGCAGGGAGATCAGCGTTGGCCCGCTCTCCTTCGGCACGCCGCACGACGTCGCCAGGCCTGAATCGTGTTCCCCCTGCGTACGTGATCCGGACTTCGTCGACCACATGCCCGTTCTCGACTTTGCGATAGGGGCTCTCAATGAAGCCGTACTCGTTGATTCGTGCGAAGCAGGAAAGCGAGCTGATGAGGCCGATGTTCGGCCCTTCCGGAGTTTCGATCGGACAGATCCGGCCGTAGTGCGTCGTATGAACGTCCCGCACATCAAACCCGGCGCGCTCACGGGAAAGACCACCAGGTCCAAGTGCCGAAAGTCTCCTTTTGTGAGTGATTTCCGAGAGCGGGTTAATTTGGTCCATGAACTGCGACAGCTGAGATGAGCCGAAGAACTCCCGTACCGCCGCCATCACTGGCTTGGCGTTGATCAAGTCATGGGGCATGGCACTCGTCATGTCCTGGTAGACCGTCATGCGCTCCTTCATCGCCCTCTCCATGCGGATCAGGCCGATGCGGAACTGGTTTTCGAGGAGCTCGCCGACGGCCCTCACTCGCCTGTTGCCGAGATGGTCGATGTCGTCAGTGGCACCGATATTCCGCCGAAGCTTGAAGAGGTATCCGATCGTCGCGAAAAAGTCGGAGGCATCAAGCACGCGCCGGTCGAGCGGAGTCGCGTCGGCCTCGCCGTGCAGCTTGATGTTGAACTTCATGCGCCCGACTCGCGAGAAGTCGTACTTGCGGCTGTCGAAGAACATTCCGTTGAAGAGTTCCCACGCCGTCTCCTTGGTGGGAGGGTCCCCTGGCCGGAGTTTCCGGTATATCTCGAGAAGGGCTTCGTCCTGCGTCTTGATCGTGTCCTTGCGCAGTGTTTCCGAAAGGACGTTCCCGCACTCGTCGGATTCCGGGAAGATCACGCCGAATTCCCGTATGCCGGCGGCCGAGATCCGCTGCAGGGCGTCCTGGGTCACCGAGGCGTTCGACTCGCAGTTGCTGAGCACCTCCCCGCTATCCTCGTCGAACAGGTCGTCAGCGAAGACCCCCTCCTCAAGATCGTCGGGGGGGCACGCCAGCCATTCGATCCCAGCTTCCTTGAGCAGTTGGAGAAGCCGGGGATTGACCTTGCGCCCCTTGCGCCCCACCATCCGTCCCTCGACGCGGATGTCGCTTGCCAGGCGCGTCCCCAGGAGGTTCTCGGACACCCTCCGCTCGAAGACGCCCGATTCGCCGGACCTGATCGTGTCCACCGCATAGAACTGGCGCAGGATCTGGGCGTCGTCCTTCAGGCCAAGGGCCCTAAGGAAGATCGTCCCGAGGAACTTGCGCTTCCGGTCAATCCGGACCTGTAGCAGGTTTTTGTGGTCGTACTCGAACTCGACCCAGCTGCCGCGGTACGGGATGATCTTGCCCAGGAAGTAAGTGCGGTTGTTCGACGACTCGAAAAACACCCCGGGCGAGCGGTGGAGCTGCGAGACGATCACGCGTTCCGTGCCGCTAATGATGAACGTGCCTTCATCGGTCATCAACGGGATTTCGCCGAAGAAAACCTCCTGCTCCTTGATGTCTCGGATCACCTTCCGGTCAGCGCCTTGGTCCTTTTCAAACACGGTCAGCTTGATCGTGACCTTCAGTGGCGCGGAATAGGTCATGCCGCGCTCCTGGCATTCCTCGACGTCGTACTTCAGCTTGAGACTGACGGGGTCCCCGCATTTCTGGCAGAACGTGACATTGTTGGCGGTGAGGGCCCCGCACTTGTTGCAGAGCAGTTCCGGGGGGCCCTTCGGATCGCTTTGAATCGTTGCATGGCAGTGCTCGCAGCGGGTGCGCAGATGGAACAGGCCCGTGAGGGCCCCGCACTTGCATTCCCAGTCGCCAATCGAGTAGCTAACAAACTCGAGGGAACTCATCTCGCGAAAGTCCGAGATTGGGAAGACTGACTTGAACACGGCCTCGAGGCCGATTTCCTCTCGCTCTCCCGGCAGCAAGTCCATCTGCAGGAATCGCTTGTAGGACTCCCGCTGCATCTCGATCAGGTTCGGGATTGGGATTGCCGTCCTGATCGTGGAGAAATCGTGCCGCTCTAGCGTGGCTGCTGCGGGAGCATTGCCGTTCGAGCGTGGGACGATCACTTCGTTCACACCTGCCTCCTGTTGGCTGCTTGACCCAGGCTCCCGATCAGCGAAGGGGACTGGGAGACGGCGGCGGTCGTTCGGATGCGGGAACGCCGCGACGATAAAATGCTGGATCGGGGCGCACTCCGCCCACAAACCAGACTTTCTCTGGAGTGAAGGCGCACTGCGACCGGCTCAGCGCATCCCGTCTCGGCAAAGGCTGCTGTTTTCCGGATCAGCTGTCCGTACCGCCCACGAACAAGCGAATCCTTCCCTGCAGCGTACAGTATACCAGAGGTCTGCGTCCACTGGCAAGCCGGGCCGCAAGCGGGACTAGTTGACCTCGACTTCGGCACCGACTTCGGCTAGCTTGTCCCGGACCTGTTCGGCCTCTTCCTTGGGAACCTGTTCCTTCACCGGCTTCGGGGCGGAGTCTACGAGATCCTTGGCTTCCTTCAACCCCAGGCCCGTGATCTCGCGAACGGCCTTGATGACCTTGATCTTCTGCTTGCCAAAGTCCTTCAGCACAACCGTGAATTCTGTCTGCTCAGCAGCCGCCTCCTCTTGGGCGCCGGCCGCGGCGGCAGGTGCCGCCGCGACAGCCGCCGCCGCGCAAACGCCGAGCTCGGCCTCGAGCTTCTTGACCAGTTCGGACGCCTCCATCAAGGTCAGTGCCTTGATCGACTCCGAGATTGCAGCAATGTCCGCCATCGTAGTTACTCCTTTGCTAGTCTCCAACCGAAAATCCTTGCCCCGGCTAGGGCTTAACCCGAGAACTTCTCGTTCTCGACTCCCTGCTGCACGACCGCCGCGACATTCCGCCCCGGCGCGCTCACCGTGCTCAGCAGCCGCTGTGCAGGAGAGTTGATCAGGAACAGAAGCTGGGCATAGACCCCCTCCTTGCCCGGCAGCTTGGCGAGGTCTCTCAGGCCGCTGATGTCGAGCGCCCTGCCCTCGACCACTCCAGCCGTGAACTCGAAGTGCTCCTGTTCCTTGGCGTACTCGACGAGTCCCTTGACCGCGCCGATTAGATCCTCGCCGGGAAACGCCAGGGCCGTCATACCCCTCTGGTTCGCCAGGGATTCCTCGAACGGTGTGTCCTTGGCTGCAAGATGCGCGAGCCGGTTCGAAACCACTCGGTACCGAGCCCCGTACGAGCGCAACATACCCCTCAGCTGCTGGTCTTCCGCGACAGTGAGACCCTCGAACTTGCAGATCACGACCGCCTCGACGCTAGCGAACTCGTTCCTGAGGTTCGTCAAGAATTCCTGCTTTTCTGCCTTGGTCTTCATGGCTCCCCCGCTATGCGCTGAACTCGGCCAAGTTGAGGGTGAGCGCCGGGCTCATAGTGGAGCAGATCGACGCTTTCATCAGATAGCGCCCCTTGGCTGCTTGCGGACGCGCCTTCAGCACCGCTCCGATGAGCGTCTCCGCGTTCTCCGCGAGCTTGCTTGTGTCGAAGCCGAGCTTTCCGACCGGCGCGTGGATTACCGCGCCCTTGTCCACGCGGAATTCGACCTTGCCCGCCTTCACTTCATTGACGGCCTTCGCAACGTCGAACGTCACCGTCCCGACCTTTGGGTTGGGCATCAAGCCGCGTGGGCCGAGAATCCGGCCCAGCCGCGACACGAACCGCATCATGTCCGGGGTCGCGACGCAAGCGTCGAATCCGAGCCAGCCCTCCTTTTGGACCTTCTGGATGTACTCGTCGCCTCCCGCGAAATCCGCTCCCGCGTCAAGGGCTTCCTGCACCTTGTCGCCCGCAGCGAACACCAACACCTTCTTCGAGATCCCCAGTCCATGGGGGAGCACAACCGTTCCGCGAACCATTTGGTCGGCATGCCGGGGGTCGACCCCGAGGTTCAAGTGCACCTCGACGGTCTCGTCGAACCTCGAAACCTTGTTCTGCTGAAGAAACGGGATCGCCTCGCTTAGGGCGTAGGGGCGCTTTTCAATCTTTTCCGCGACAGCGCGGTATTTCTTCCCTGCCATGTGCCACCTTGGTGCAAGCGACCCGCGACGATCTGTCTGCAGGGTCTCCCACGGGGATTCAAATGTCTACTATACCACCTGGACACCCATGCTGTTTGCCGTTCCCTGCACGCAGGCCATTGCTTGCTCGATCGTGTGGCAATTGAGGTCAGGCATCTTCTGCTTCGCGATTTCCTCGAGTTGGGCGCGAGAGATCGTTCCGACTTTGTTGCGATTCGGCTCGCCGGATCCTTTCGCCAGGTTCGCGCTGCGCTTGATCAGGACCGCGGCCGGTGGCGTCTTGGTGATGAAGTCGTGGGTGCGGTTCTGGTACACACTGATCACGACCGGGATGATCAGGCCCTCAAGCTCCGGCTTCGAGGTACGTGCATTGAACTCCTTGCAGAACTGCATGATATTCAGGCCTGCCTGGCCAAGTGCTGGGCCGACCGGCGGCGCGGGCGTGGCTTTCCCGGCCATAATCTGCAACTTGATCTGCTGCTTGACTTGATTCGATTTTGGCGCTGCCATATGTGCCTCTCTGTCCAGGTCCGTCCACGGAGTGCGCGGTGCGGTCTAGCCCGCTTTCTTGACTTGGAAATACTCCAATTCCACCGGAGTGCCTCGACCGAAGATCGTCACCATCACCTTGAGAGTGTTCCGGTCCGCGTTGACTTCTTCAACCGATCCTGAAAAACCGGTAAACGGCCCGTCCACGATGCTGACGCGATCGTTGCGGGTGAATTGCACACGCGGCCTCGGGTGGTCCTTGGAAACCTCCTGCCGGTGCAGAATCTGGTTCACTTCTGTCGCCGTGAGAGGCGTCGGCGTCTGCCCGCCACCGACGAAGCCAGTAACGCGCGGCGTGTTCTTCACCGCGTGCCATACGTTGTCATCCAGATCCAGTTCCAGAAGCACGTATCCGGGATACAGGAGGCGCTTAACGGTGACCTTCTTGCCGTTGCGCATCTCGACAACGTCTTCCGTTGGTATCAAGATCTGGCCAATCCGGTCCGCGATGCCGAGCGCTTCCGCCCGTGATTCGAGGCTTTCCTTGACCTTGTTTTCAAATCGCGAATAGGTGTGAATGATGTACCACTGCAGCGCGGGCTGGTCGGAGCCTCCCGCTTCCCCGGGCCCCGGCGCACCAGCCGGACCGTTGCCCGGCACTGACGTGTCTTGCACTGCCGTTCCTCCTTATCCGGCCTGGGTGAATGTCTGGTACAGCAAGCGCTGGCCCCAGGCCAGCAGGTAGTCGACTACTCCGAAGAACACTGCAAAGGCAAACACGCAAACGAGAACGACGGCCGTCGTCGCGCGGACCTGGTCCCGGCCCGGCCAGGTGACGAGACGCAACTCGCGCATCACCCCGTCAAGGTAGTTGCGGACTCGCACCGGCAATCCGGCTCGCTCATCGGATCTCTTTTTGAGCGCCTTGGCCATGAGTTCGTGGTCCTTCGCTCGGCTACCGGTCCGGGTCCGCCGTCCCTCCGGCGCAAAGTGGCAGGGGCGGAGGGAATCGAACCCCCATTGGCGGTTTTGGAGACCGCTGGTTTACCGTTAACCGACGCCCCTTGATTCCGAACCGTTCTCTCCAGCTTACTTCATCTCACGGTGAAGCGTATGCTTGCGAAGCCTCGGCGAGTACTTCATCAGCTCGATGCGCTCCGTCTGTTTCCGCTTGTTCTTCGTAGTCGTGTAATTCCTGTCCTTGGTGACAGTGCATTGCAACGTGACGATCTCGCGTGCCATAGCGACCTCCGAATCCTTCCTATTCCACGATGGCGGAGACGGTGCCGGCGCCGATGGTGCGGCCGCCCTCGCGGATCGCGAAGCGCAGCCCCTGCTCCATCGCGATCGGCACGATCAGGTCCACCTCCAGCTCCACGTTGTCCCCCGGCATCACCATCTCCGTCCCTGCCGGCAGCCGCGCCACCCCCGTCACGTCCGTCGTCCGGAAATAAAACTGCGGCCGGTACCCGTCGAAGAACGGCGTGTGCCGCCCTCCTTCCTCCTTCTTCAGCACGTACACCTGCCCCTTGAACTGCGTGTGCGGCGTGATCGTCCCCGGCTTCGCCACCACCTGGCCCCGCTCCACCGCGTCCTTGTCCAGCCCCCGCACCAGCAGCCCCACGTTGTCCCCCGCCTGCCCCTGGTCCAGCAGCTTCTTGAACATCTCCACCCCCGTGATCACCTTCCGGTGCGTCGGGCGGATCCCCAAAAACTCCATCTCCGTCCCTACCGTCACCATCCCCCGCTCGACCCGGCCCGTCACCACCGTGCCCCGCCCCGAAATCGAGAAGATGTCCTCGATCGGCATCAGGAACGGCTTGTCCACGTCCCGCTCCGGCGTCGGTATGTACGCGTCCACCGCCTCCATCAGCTCGTCCACCCCCGGCTCCGCGTCCGCCTCCCCGTCCAGCGCCCGCAGCGCCGACACCCGCACCACCGGCACGTCGTCCCCCGGAAAGTCGTACTCCGTCAACAGCTCCCGCACCTCCAGCTCCACCAGCTCCAGCAGCTCCTCGTCGTCCACCATGTCCACCTTGTTCAGCGCCACCACGATGTACGGCACCCCCACCTGCCGCGCCAGCAGTATGTGCTCCCGCGTCTGCGGCATCGGCCCGTCCGTCGCCGCCACCACCAGGATCGCCCCGTCCATCTGCGCCGCCCCCGTGATCATGTTCTTGATGTAGTCCGCGTGCCCCGGACAGTCCACGTGCGCGTAGTGCCGGTTCGCCGTCTGGTACTCCACGTGCGCCGTCGCGATCGTGATCCCCCGCTCGCGCTCCTCCGGCGCGTTGTCGATCGAATCGAACGAACGCACCTCGTTCGACGGGTCGTGCTTCGCCAGCACCCGCGTGATCGCCGCCGTCAGCGTCGTCTTGCCGTGGTCGATGTGCCCGATCGTCCCCACGTTCACGTGCGGCTTCGAACGGTCAAACTTTTCCTTCGCCATCTTCGTCTGTCCTCTTGCAATGAGATCGGAGGCGAGGGGGCTTGGCCTTACCAGCTAGTGGTGGACGGGGAAGGATTCGAACCTTCGTAGGGCGTAGCCCGACAGATTTACAGTCTGTTGCCTTTGACCGCTCGGCCACCCGTCCGGAAAGCGATACCTCGGCTCTCGTCCCTCGTGGAATCGTAGGAGCACCGGGCTGGCGGGTTCAAACGCGACGCTGCTGGTGACGCAACGACACCGACCCGTTACTTGCACGGTGCGGCAACTGCCCCCATGATAGACGATCGGCTGGCCCCGTGCAAGACACAGGACGCCTGCAGATGCGACCGTTCGGCCCGGTCCCGGCGGGATTCTCTGGTCAGGCGGCAGGCCTATCTCGTAACGGATTGCGACAGGGCATCAAGGACTTCGAGGAGGATGTCGTCTTCGGTGCGACCATCCGCGTGGGCATCGAAATTCAGAATGATGCGATGACGAAGAGCCGGCAGTGCGAGCGCTCGCAGGTCGTCGACGCTCACTTGGAGGCGTCCTTCCATGAGGGCGCGGACCCGGCCGCAAAAGACAAGTGCCTGCGCCCCACGCGGAGAGCTTCCATAGCGCACGTACTTGCGCGCCAGAGCATGCGCGGCACCGGGTTTGGGCTGGGTCGCCAGCACGAGACCTATGGCAAAGTCCCGGACGTGCGGCGCCACCAGGAGTTCCGATGCCATGGATCGTAGTTCGAGAATCTGGCGCCGATCGAGGACGGCGTCGACACGCGGCTTGACAGGCACGGCGGTTCGCTCGACGATCGCCGTCAACTCGTCCTTATCAGGGTATTCGACGAGGATCTTGACCATGAACCGGTCCAGCTGTGCTTCCGGCAGCGGGTACGTGCCTTCCATTTCCAATGGGTTCTGCGTCGCCATCACCAGGAACGGCTCTTCGAGAGAGTGCGTGGTCGTACCGCTCGTCACCGTCTTTTCCTGCATCGCCTCTAGAAGAGCGGACTGGGTGCGCGGCGTGGCCCGGTTGATCTCGTCGGCAAGAAGCAGGTGCGCGAAGATCGGACCTCGTTCGAATCGCAGCGACTTTGCACCGATTTCGTTCGTGTCCATCACCACGCTGCCCAGGATGTCGGCGGGCATGAGATCGGGCGTGAACTGTATGCGCGAGTAGTCGAGGTGAAGCGCCTGCCCCAATGTTCGCAGAAGCGTTGTCTTGCCCAGGCCGGGCACGCCCTCCAAGAGGACGTGCCCGCCAGAGAGCAGCGCGTTCAGGACGCCGTCAACGACCTGCTCATGCCCCACGATCACCTTGTGGATCTCGTTACGGACCCTGTCGATTTGCTCGGTGGCGGACTGCACGACCGATTCAGTGGCAATCATCTATTCCGCGTTCCTTCTGAGGGTTTCGAAGTAGTTCCTGATATAGGTGCGGTAGGGTGCAGGGATTTCATCCCTGCTGACGGCACCGCCGCGGTCCGAGTGCGTCGTCGATCGCTGGTTGTATGGCACGCTGGCCGACTGCTCGGCCAGGCGCGTCTCGATCGTGACCTCGCCCTTCATGTTCTCGGCACGCTCCATATAGAGCTCTTCGAGAGCACCTAGGATCTCCAGTTGCTCGGCCTCGGCGAATTCCTTCGATCCGTCGCTCGTGCCCGCGGCCGAGGCGTTTTCTCCACTGCTCTGGTCCCCGCTGCTGTCTTCTCCACTGGTATTCCCCGCCGAAGCTGTCTCGCCAGCCTCCTGGCCGGGCTCGCCGCCCTCCATGCTCGCGTCGGCCAAGTCCGAAGACATCTCCTGGTCGGGCTGCCCCGATTGGGCTTGGTCCCCGGCCGACGCGGATTCCTCGCTGGTACCGCTTCCCTGCTCCTGCCCCTGTTCCGAGTCCGACGTCTCGACCGACGCCATGTCGAGTGTTTGCAGCATGTTCGCAAAAGCCTGCTTGAGCTTGTCGAGCAAGCTCTGGGCTTCCTCGTTCCAGCTGTCATCGCTCGCGTCCGGCGGCAGTTCGGCCGACTCGTCGCCCGGCGCGGAGCTGTCGTCTCCCTGCAAGCCGGGATCCGGCTCCAAGCTTTCGGCCCTAGCTCCTCCAATGGCAGAGTGATCAACCCTTCGACCTCCGGCATCTCGTCGGACTCAACCACGGGATCCCGGTGCTCTTCGTCCGGCAGCTGGTTGTCGGTGTTTTCGGGCTGTCCCGTGGGGCGTTCAAGGAAGTCCGCCGGGTCCTCGGATTCCTGGCCTTGATCGCTTGGATCGATCCGAGCCACCTGGGACGGTCCGGCGGCTGGCAGTTCAGGCGCGGTGCCAAAGATGGAAGTCAGCAGCAGCGAGGCTAGCGGAGGCTCGAATGACAGACCCGATTGCAGACCGGCCCTCAGTCCGAAAAGGAGCACGGCCGTCGCGAGGAGGATCGTCGCGGTTCGCTGAGTCGAGGGGACCGAGGGTGGAACAACCGAGTCGGGCTGGATCGTCGCCGCAGTTCTCGCTGCCTGCTGGTATTGCGATTCCGCCACCACCTTGGAAAATGTGCCGTTCTCCGCCGACCGAAAGTAAAAGGCGGTCGAGATCTCGTCGCGCAACGCTTCCCGTTCGTCGATACGGCGCGCGACTGCATAGCCATCCGGCAAAGACGCCTTCCACCTCTGACAGGCCATCCAAGTGCCCAGGCTTGCAGCCAGCGGCAGCATCACAACTGGGACATATCGAGTGCCCATCAGCAGCAAGCTGCAGATTCCCAGGAGTGCGACGCCCACAGCCAAGAAGCACTCCCGTCGCGAGATCTGGGACGCCATGCGGGCGCGACAAGAGCGAACCAAGGCCTCGACCGAACCGAGGCTAGCAGTAGATTGGGACATGGCCGGTTGCGGCCGACGCAGAATCCGATTATATAGGGGTTGCAATTCCATTCGCCCGGTTCCCGGTAGCGGCATCTGGTCGCGGCAGGGTGCCGATAGACTAGGGCAGGCCGTTCCGAATCATGTGCAATCGACCACTCAGTGTATTTGTTGCGGCGGGATTGCTGACTGTCGGCTCTGGAACGGTTCTGGCCCAGGACTCGGTCGGCGAGTTGCTCCAGTCGGCCATGAGTCACCTCCGAAACGGCGACGCTGGATCCGCAGCGAGGATCACGACCCAGATCCTGGAGCAGCCGGGCCCGCGCGACTCCACTGCGCTCTGGATTCGCGGAAACGCCTACGATCGCCTCGAGAAGTACTCGATGGCCGTCCGGGATCTCTCCGAACTGGCTGAAGCAGAACCCCGCGAGCCGGGCATCCTGATCGCGCTCGGCGGCGCTAGGTTCAAGGCGGGAGACATTGAGGGCTCGATCAACGCATTCGACGCAGCCGCTCGAATTGACGAGAGCTTGTCCCCCCAGCTCTGGCAGCGTGGCATTTCCCATTACTACGCGGGAAGGCTGGACGACTGTATCGCGCAATTCGAGGCGCATCGTACAGTCAATCCGCAAGATGTCGAGAATTCCGTGTGGCACTTCCTTTGCCATGCAGCCCGGAACGGATTCCCAGCGGCGCGACAGGCCCTGATTCCAGTTGACCGGGATGGCCGTGTACCGATGGCAGAAGTGTTTGCGCTCTTCGCCGGCAGCGGTTCGGATGCGGAGGTGATGCGAGCCGCCGAGTCGAACGGAGGGGACGCTGCTATCTTCTACGCGCACCTCTATCTCGGCCTTTTCTACGAGGCGTCGGGCAGTCCCGAGCTATCGAGCGAGCACATCGAAAAGGCCACATCTCCGAAGATGCCGGCGAACTACATGTGGCAGGTCGCCAGGGTCCATCGCGAGCTGCGCAGCCGGCAAGCCTCGCCTGGTGAGTGAATCCGATCGCACCGGCCGCACTTGGTCGGACGGGCCTGCGGGCGGAGAACGAGACCAATCCGTCGCTCGAAGACCCCGCTGCCGGTACCTTCAACCCATGACTTAAACTGGGGATCCATGCGAATCGGAACCGCCCTAGGCAGGCCGCGTTCATGAGCTCGAAGAACTCCGGCAAGCTCCCGATCGGAGCTCACGCGTCTCCGCCTCGCGGGTCTGCTGTCGTCTTCGAGGCGAGGGGTGTCACGAAGGTCTATACGATGGGCGAGGTTTCTGTCCACGCACTGCGCGGTGTGGACCTCACGCTCCGTGCCTCCGAATTCATGGTGCTGCTGGGCCCGTCGGGGAGCGGCAAATCCACGCTGCTCAATATCCTCGGAGGCTTGGACTTGCCGACACAGGGAAGCGTGTCCTATCGGGGCCGCGATCTGAGCGGCGCCGACGATGCGGCGAGGACAGAGTACCGTCGCGCGCACGTCGGATTCGTGTTTCAGTTCTACAACTTGATCCCGAGCTTGACCGCTAGGGAAAACGTGGCACTTGTCACCGAGATCACGCGAAAGCCCCTCCCGGCTGCAGAGGCTCTCCGGATTGTCGGACTTGGCGAGCGCATGAACCACTTCCCTGCCCAAATGTCAGGGGGCGAGCAGCAGCGGGTCGCGATTGCCCGAGCAATTGCCAAAAGACCCGACGTCCTTCTTTGCGACGAGCCCACAGGGGCGCTGGACATCTCGACCGGAGTCGTCGTGCTCGAAGCAATCGAGCGCGTCAACCGGGAGCTCGGGACCGCAACTGCGGTGATCACGCACAACGCGGCGGTTGCAGGTATCGCCGACCGTGTCATTCACCTCTCCGACGGTCGGATCGTAGCCAACCGAGCGAACTCCGAGAAAACCTCCGCGAGAGATCTCAGCTGGTAGGCCATGCTGGCGCTCAACCGCAAGCTCGTCCGCGACCTTTGGCGTATCAAGGGCCAAGCGATCGCAATCAGCATGGTGATCGCGGTTGGGGTCCTGATGTTCATCATGTACCTCAGCGCGTTCGACTCGCTCCAGCTGACTCGCAGTGCTTACTACGAGCGACAGCGCTTCGCCCACGTGTTCGCGTCGCTCAAGCGTGCTCCGCTTTCGCTGCGTAGTCGGATCGCGAGCATTCCGGGTGTCTCAGCAGCCGAGACCCGGGTCGTCGTCGACGTGACCCTGGATGTCGAAGGCCTGGAGGAACCCGCAACCGGCCGGCTCGTCTCGATTCCCGAGCGGCAGCGGGAGATCCTGAATGACCTGGTGCTGATGGCGGGGCGCTACATTGAACCGGGCCGGCCTGACGAGGTGGTCGTCAGCGAGGGATTCGCGCAAGCCCACGGGCTTCAGCCAGGCGCGACCGTGGGCGCAATCCTGAACGGGAGGAGGCGCGAGCTGGAAATCGTGGGAATAGCCCTTTCGCCGGAGTACATCTACACGATACGGCCAGGCGACCTCATACCGGACGATGCCCGATTCGGGATTTTCTGGATGGAACGCAGAGCGCTTGCGGCTGCGTTCGACATGGAGGGCGGATTCAATGATGTCGCCTTGCTACTCATGCCGGGGACCAGGCCGGAACCGGTCATTGACGACCTGGACCAACTGCTGAGGCCGTACGGGGGCTGGGGCGCGATTCCAAGGGCCCTGCAGCTCTCTCACTGGTCCGTCGACAACGAGCTGAAGGGGCTCCAAGGGGCGGGCGTCGCGATCCCGGCGGTCTTCCTGGCCGTTGCGGCTTTCCTTCTGCACGTCGTGCTCCGCAGAATCGTAGCGGTCCAACGTGAGCAGATCGCCTCGCTCAAGGCGCTCGGGTATTCGAACCGTCAGCTCGCCATTCACTACACCCATTGGGGGCTTGCCATCAGTCTTTCGGGCACATTTATCGGATGCGTGGCCGGAGCCATGCTCGGGCGCGGGATGCTCGGCATGTACAACCAGTACTTCCGCTTTCCGGCTCTCGAGTACGGGTTGCAGCCTGATGTCGTGATCGGAGCGATCGGAATCGGAATTGTCGCCGCAATCTTCGGTGCCAACTCGGCTGTTCGCCAAGCCGTGAGGCTTCAGCCGGCCGAAGCGATGAGGCCCGCTCCTCCCGCCAACTACCGGGTCAGCATCTTCGAGCGACTCGGCCTGCAGGGAATGCTCTCCCAATCCGCCCGCATCATTCTGAGGAACATCGAGCGCCAGCCAGTACGATCGCTCGTCTCGGTGGGTGGCATCGCTACCTCGCTCGCCATCCTGATTGTCGGCGTGTTCATGATCGACGGCCTGAACCTGATGATGGAAGTGCAGTTTGGTGCCACCCAACGTCAGGACATGCAGGTCAACTTTGTCGAACCGGTCTCGCCCTCAGGGATTCACGCTCTTCAGCGGCTTCCCGGCGTGATCGACGCCGAGCCGCTGCGGGCTGCCCCGGTGCGCCTTCGCTCCGGCACCAGTGTCCGGCAGGTCTCGATTTCCGGGCTTCCGGAGGTCACCCGTCTGTATCGCGCGATCGACGTGGACTCGATGACGCAAGTCCCGATGCCTCGCGAGGGCATCGTCCTGACGTCGAGTCTTGCAGAGATCCTGGACGTCGCGCCAGGAACGAACGTGACGATCGAAGTTCTGGTGGGACGACGGACCGTGCAGGAGGTCAGGGTGGCCGCGGTCATCAGCCAGTACATGGGCCTGGCCGCATACATGGAAATCGACGCGTTCCGAAGACTTCTGCGCGAGGGGCCGACGTTATCCGGGGGATACCTAACGGTCGACAGTGCCTATCTCCCCGAACTGTTCGAGGCCATTAAGGAGACGCCTGTGATTGCCGGCACTGGCGTAAAGGCAGCGATCTTGCAGGCATTCAAAGGCAGCTTTGCCGAGAACATCGGCATCATGATCTTCTTCAATGTGTTGTTCGCCTCGATCATTGCGTTCGGAGTGGTGTACAACGCGGCCCGAGTCTCGCTGGCGGAACGCAGTCGGGAATTGGCGAGTCTGCGGGTCATGGGCTTCACAAGGGCCGAAATCTCGGCGATACTGCTTGGCGAGCTGGGCGTTTTAACATTTCTTGCGCTACCTTTGGGAATGCTGCTCGGCTACGGGCTATCCGGGGTGCTTGTCAAGCTCTTCGAGACCGAGCTGTACACGATTCCATTCGTGGCGGCACCCCGAACCTACGCGCTGTGCGCGCTGACGGTCTTGGCAGCAACGGCAGTGTCCGGGCTTATTGTCCGGAGAAAGCTTGACCATCTGGACCTACTCGAGGTTCTCAAGTCCAAGGAATAGGTCATGAAAATCCGACCCACACGGATTCTGGTTTGGCTGATTCTGGCGGGAGCCGGGGCGGCGGTTTACTTCGCCCTTCAGCCGCAGCCCCTCGAGGTGGATCTCGCGACTGTAGTCCGGGGGCCCATGCAGGTCGCATTGAGCGAAGAGGGGCAAACCCGGGTCCGCGACCGTTACATGGTCTCGGCTCCACTCGCGGGGCGCGTGTTACGGATCGAGCACGAGCCCGGAGATTCTGTGCGAGCAGGGACGACTGTACTGGCCAAATTCCAGCCGTCATCTCCGGAATTCCTTGACACCCGCACCCTCGCCGAGGCGGAAGCCCATGTCAAGACTAGCCAAGCCGGCGTGGATCGTTCGCGGGTCGACCTTGACCGCGCGCTGGCCGAACGGAAGCACGCCGAATCCGAGCTCGATCGACACCTCAAGCTCCATCGAGACGGGTTGCTAGCGGACGACCGGCTCGAGACCGCGAGGTTGCGGGCAGAAACCACGCAGGAGGCAGTGCGTGCTGCGGAATCCAGCATCACCGTCGCCGAGGCCGAACTATCAAGGGCGAAGACGAGCTTAATCCAGGCCGGTGTCGCGCCATTGTCAGGCAGCCAAGTGATCACGTTGCGGTCGCCGATCAGCGGGGTCGTGCTTCAACGCTTACGGGAGAGCGAAGCCGTCGTGCCTTCGGGCGAGCCGCTCCTGGAAATCGCCGACCCGGACAACCTCGAAATTGTCTCCGACATGCTTTCGTCCGACGCAGTGAAGATTTCCCAGGGGGACAAGGTCCTGATCGAGCAGTGGGGCGGCGATCGAGTGCTGCTGGGAACCGTGCGACGGGTCGAACCCTATGGCTTTACCAAGATCTCGGCGCTCGGGGTGGAAGAGCAGCGGGTCAACGTCATCGTCGACTTCGACGACGTGCGAGACGCGTGGGAAGCCCTTGGCGACGGATACAGGGTGGAGATCGCCGTGGTGATCTGGGAGGAGGCCGACATCTTGAAGGTGTCGTCCAGCAGCCTGTTCCGGGACGGGGAACAGTGGGCTGTCTACACCGTCGACGAACTCGGGCTAACGTCCTTGCAACAGATCCAGATCGGACGGCGGAACGCGCTCGAAGCCCAGGTCGTCGGTGGATTGAAGGAAGGTGATCAAGTGATCGCCTATCCCGGGGACGAGATCGTCGAAGGGATAGAAGTGGTTGCGCGCATTCGGTGACCTTTCGGGCTCGGAGCGTTCCGGCAGCCGCTGCGCTAGACTAGGGCAGGAAACGCCGGGGTGGAGCGCGTTCTCACGAGACTCGGTTGGGCACCCCTCAAGCGGTTTCCCGCGCCGATGCCGGAGCAGGCCCCGCAGGGCCGTTCCGGCAGAGCGAATCCCCCATACGTGTTCGAACCGCCGCAACGGCGAAGCAATCCGGCCCGAAACACTCCCGAATGTACGTCCGCAAGAGTCGCCTGCTGACGCCCGGCCCCACGCCCCTTCTGCCATCGGCGATACGGGCGATGTCGGCAGCGGACCTGCACCATCGCACGCGAGATTTCCGGGCGATCTACAGCGGCGTAATTGCAGACCTTCACTACTTCATGGGGACGGAAAGCGGCATCGCGCTATTCGCCTCCTCAGGGAGCGGTGCGATGGAGGCCGCTGTCTCGAACCTGTTCTCCCCGGGCGAGAAGGCTGTCGTGTGCGTCGCGGGGAAATTCGGGGAGCGCTGGGTTCAAATCGCACGAGCCTTCGGTCTAGAAGCGGTCGTGCTCTCCAAGGCATACGGCGAGTCGGTCCTGCCCGAACAAATCGAGGACGCGCTGCGCCAGCACCCCGACACGAAGGGGGTATTCGTCCAAGCGACGGAGTCCTCGACCGGCGTCTCGCATGACCTTGAGGCCATGGCAACCATCGTGCGACGGACAGACGCGCTCCTCGTCGTGGATGCCATCACGGGGCTTGGCAGCAGCGAGATTCGGATCGACGAATGGGGACTGGATGTCGTCATAGGCGGGTCACAAAAGGCACTGATGATCCCGCCCGGGCTCTCCTACTGCTCGGTAAGCGAGCGTGCCTTGTCGAGGGCGGGCTCCGCGACGAACCCGAGCTTCTATTTCGATCTGAAGAAGCACATTGAAGCTGGACCCAAGGGGGACTCGCCATGGACTCCGGCTTCCTCGCTCATCCTTGGCCTCGCGGAAGCCCTGCGATACGTCCGAGAAGTCGGCCGGGAGCGGATGATTCGCAATGCCCAGCTTCTCGCCGAGGCGACGAGAGAGGCGGCCGGCGCTGTCGGGCTACAGCTCTTCGCACGGAATTCGATCCCTGCGGGCGCGGTTACCGCGATTCTCGCTCCGAGCGGAATCGATTCCGGCGAGATCGTACGAGGGTTCAAGGACCGCTTCGAATCGATCATCGCGAACGGACAAGGCTCGATGAAGGGTCGGATCTTTCGCTTCGCTCATCTCGGGTATTTTGACTTCCATGATTTGTTCGCCACGGTCGCAGAGCTTGAGATGATCCTTCACCTCCTGGGGCGTGAGGTGGAATTCGGCAGCGGAGTGAAGGCCGCGCAAGGTGTGTATCTCGAGGCCGTGGCACGCGAGAACGGAGGCTTGCCATGAAGGTACTGGTAGCGGACGCCATTGACCCGGCGGCCCTGAGCCTCTTGCGTTCGGACAAGTCGCTCCGGGTCGTTGTCTCGAACCCGGAGGAATTTCGCTCCGAACTTGACGAAGCCGAGGCTCTCATCGTCCGCAGCGGGGTCAAGGTGACGGAGGAGGTGCTTAACGAAGCCCCTCATCTGAAGGTCATCGGCCGGGCCGGTATAGGTGTCGACAACATCGACTGCGACGCGGCGACGGACCGCGGCATTGTCGTTATGAACACGCCGGGAGGCAACGCGACCTCCGTGGCCGAGCACACCCTAGCTCTCATCCTCTCGCTCGCTCGAGGCGTTCCGTCTGCCAGCGCGTCGACCAAGGCCGGCAATTGGGAGCGAAAGAGATTTCAGGGCAACGAAGTCCACGGCAAGATTCTCGGGATCATTGGACTAGGCAGTATCGGGCGCCAGGTCGCCGAGCGGGCCAAGCCATTCGGAATGGAAGTGGTCGCTTACGACCCATTCGTGTCGAGCGACGCCGCGAAGGACTGCGGTGTCGAACTGATCGAGCTGGAGCCACTGTTCTCGCGCGCGGATTACATCAGCCTCCACCTCTCGCTGACGCCTGAGACCGCTGGAATCATCAACTCGGACACAATCGCGAAGATGAAGGACGGGGTCCGGATCATTAACTGCGCGCGGGGCGAACTGATTGATGGCAACGCACTGTCCCGTGCGATCGCCACCGGAAAGGTGGCGGGAGCTGCGCTCGACGTGTACGACCGGGAGCCGCCCGTGGACTCTCCGCTTCTGGAGCATGACCAAGTCGTAGCCACGCCGCACATTGGAGGATCGACGGCGGAGGCGCAGGCAAAGGTCGGCATTGACATTGCCGAGCAAGTGCGCGACTACCTCAAGTCGGGAGTCGTCGTGAACGCAGTGAACACCCCGTCGGTCAGCGCCGAGCAATACCGGCGGCTCGCGCCATACTTGCAGCTCGCCGAAAGGCTCGGATCGTTTGTCGCGCAAACGTCGATCGGGCGGCCCGTGCGCGCAAAGATCACGTACTCGGGGGAATTTGGCGAGAGCGACGCGATGATGATCCGCAATGCGGCTTTGAGCGGGGTCCTCAACTGCTTCCTGTCACAGAAGGCGAATCTTGTGAATGCTTCGCAGATTGCCCGGGACAGGGCGCTCGGCGTGAGCGAGGTACGGCGGGGAAGGACCCATTTCAGCGATTCCGTCAAGCTCGGCCTGAAAACGGAGGATGTCGAACGCACGGTCGAAGGGGCCGTGTTCCCTGACGGCTCTCCGCGGCTCATCAGTGTCGACGGAATATATGTGGAATCCTACCTCGGCGGTTCGCTCCTCTACGTCACGAACAAGGATGTTCCCGGTGTCGTGGGACGCCTCGGCACGGTACTCGGGGACAGCGGAATCAACATCTCCAACTTCGCCCTCGGTCGAGGGGAGAGGGAGTCCGATTCCGAACCTGCTCGGGCGGTGGCCCTGGTTCAGACCGACCAGCCCTTGCCAGCCTCGGTTCTCGACCGGCTCTACAGAATGCAGGCGGTCACTTTCGCCAAGGCCATTGACCTGTAGTCAACTCCCTTTGGGTCCGGGGCGACTGCCACCTCTACGGCACAATTCCTGACCGTCGGCACTGTGCATGTGGCACACTCCGATCCGGCTTTTCGAGGATCGCAACGAACACGACGCACTGCCGCGATTGCGAGGGAACGGTCAGCTGGAATGCGATCACGTGCCGGCACTGTGGGGCACCCAACGCGTCGGACGAGGAATGGGCTCCCACCGCCACAGACCCGCCTGAAAAGCGCGAAGGCGGCTCGTGCCCTTGGAGTCTGGTCGGGCTCTTGATCACGGTTCTGTCATTGAAGGCCATGTGCTATCGGGCGCTAGCGCCGAATCGGCTGCGGGTGTCTTCGCCGGGCGGAATTCCGGCGTAACGCCGCAACAAGCTCCGGTTTTGACACGCTGCGAGGGAACAGAGATCCGTCTTCGCGTCAAGAGCGCGGTCAGACTATAGCCGTGTCGATGCGGCTTCGACGTAATAGGTCGTCAGACCCACCTCGACAAAATAAGGCCAGGCAGGAACAGGCTTAGCGCAATCAGAACTTGATGCCGCGCTTCAGGAGATCATCCAGGACCCGGTCCACGCCGCGCTTGTTCATGATCTTGATGCCCTTTGCGCTAACGCGCAGCTTCACCCAACGATTCCGCCGTGGCGACCAAAACCGTTTGTCTTGCAGGTTCGGGTAGAAGCGACGCTTGGTCTTGTTGTGCGCGTGCGAAACATTGTTGCCCGACATTGGGCGCTTTCCGGTGACTACGCAAACACGTGCCATTTCAATTCCAAAGCGCGGCAACATTAGCCTCGCCTGTTCCTAACGTATCACAGCCCCCGGATCTCCCCGCACAGACCCGGATCCAGCCCCCGTTCAGTCAGCCGTGTCCTCGCTTTGGCGCCGGTTCTCTGACCCCGGCAGGGTGAGCGCGATCGGCACTCCGAGAAGCGGGAGGACCGAGAGCCCCCAGAACACGGCGTCCAGGCCGAGTGAATCGGCCAGCCATCCCGCGACCGGAACGAAGACGATCCCCGCCGTGCCCCATCCGAATCCCATCATCAAGGCCGAGGTCGTACCGGCCTGAGACGGCGCAAGTTCCTGGGCCATGACTACGTTCACCGGTATGGTGGCCAGCAGGACGACGCCGCCGGCGAACAAGGACAGAACCGAGACCCATCCTTGAAATGCCACAAAGGCCGCCAGCAGCGGCACGCACGCGATGAACGAGGCGAGGATCACCGCACGCCTTCCATACCGGTCCGCTGCGGCACCCCCGACAAACGACCCGACCGACGTGCTCAGAAAAAAGACCGCCAGCGCCACGCTTGCCATCTTGAAACCCTCGCCCCGAACCTGGACCATATACAGAGACAGGAACTGGGCGAAACCGAATTGCACGATCGATCGCAGCACCACCAACACGTAGAGGGATAGCAGTGCCCTCCCCTGCTCTCGCAATGCGGTCCAGTCGACAGAGGCCCGTGCCCGCCGGCCGCTCCGGATAGGACGCGGCATCCTCCAGAGGAGGACAGGGGCCATCACCGCCACGGGGACGGCTGCGTACCAGAGCTGTTCGAAGCCGAATCGTTCGATCACGGCAGTCAGATACAGAGGGCCCAACCCGAGACCCGCCGTCCCGACCGCGATGAATACGGCGGTGGAAATCCCGCGGCGCTCGCCACCCAGGCGGCTAGCCTGGCTGGTGCTGTGAGGGTGGTACGAGGCAGATCCCATGCCGCCGACGAGCAGCAGCCCTGCCAGCACGGCGAACCCTGGCGCGAGCCCCAACGAGGTCAGGAAGAATGCCGCCACTAGAGGGCTAAGCACGGTGAAATAGCGACTTTGAAGGCGATCGCTGATGAGTCCGAACGGCAATTGCATCAGAGCGGACGAGAACATCCAGATCCCACCTAGCAGGCCCGCTTGGGTGAGGTTCAGGCTGAAGCGCTCTGCGAGGAGAGGCTGGACAGTTGGCAGCGCAGAGGAAAAGCAATCCACCACGAAATGGGTGAACAGCAGGAGCAGAAACGCTTCGCCCGCTCGACGTCGCGGACTGAATCCCGAGGTGGCGATGACTCTCGAGGCGAAGAGGCTGGCGCGGCTCCCGATGGGAACTTTCTCAACCGGTCCGGATTTGGTTGCTCCCATCGTGTCCTTTCCGGGTCGGCCACGCGCACCCCGTCCCCGGACCTCCGAAAGGGCCGCGCCGGGCCTCGCGAGGTGCCTCACGACAGACCGCGGAATGGCGCTAGCTTGCGAGATGGTCCCAGAGACCGGTGCGAAGCTCGTTCAGCCGGTGTTCCGCCGCGTCCCGGATATAAAGATACTTGTCCTCTCTGGCCACTCTCTCGAGTTCCGGCTCGTCGGTCATGATCTTCACGACCTTGCGGCGGATCTCCTCGTCCAGCGATTCGCGCACCAAGCGGCGGTAGTGCGATTGATCCGGCTGCATGTCGCGCAGCGCGGACAACGCCTCGTGGCGGACGAACCACTCGGCGTCGCTGACGGCAATCTCCACCAGAACACCAGGGTCCGTAATGGACGAGATGGACTCCTGCCGCACATCGGCGTCGGAATGCTTCCACCTCGGGCGAAACAGATTCATCAAGCCCATCGTGGGAATCCGTCTTTCGAGCTGCAGCTGCGGTTGCCTACTCGCCGTAGCTGATGCGCCAGATCTTGCGACCGCCATCATCGCTGACGAGCATCGAGCCGTCCCTCAGCAGATGAACGCCAACTGGACGGCCCCAGACCTCGGTTTGCTCGGGGTCTAGCATCCAACCGGAGAGGAAGTCCTGCGGCCCTGACTGGGGACGGCCGTCCTTGAAAGGAATGAACGTAACGCTGTAGCCAATCCGCTTCGACCGGTTCCAGGAGCCATGGAATGCCAGAAACAGCCCGCCCCTGTACTTTTCCGGAAACTGCGTGCCCGTGTAGAACCGCATGTCGAGCACCGCGACGTGGGCGCCGAGCAGCACGTCTGGGTAGAGGGTCTTCTTGACCATTGCGGCATGGAGCTTGGCATCGTAGAGCTCGTCTTCCTTGTGCCGCGGCTCTGCGTGGGGCCCGGAATAGGCATAAGGCCATCCATAGAACTTGCCTTCCTCGACATTGACAAGGTAATCGCTGGCAATGTCGTCGCCTAGGCCATCCCGTTCCTGCACGGCCGCCCAGAGATCCTCGGTGCCTGGATACCACTGGAGGCCAATGATGTTGCGCAGACCCGTCGCTACCGTCTCGTGCCCGCTTCCGTCCGGGTTGTACCGATGCAACGCCGCCCGGACCGGATCCTCGCCAAGCGCGATGTTCGACTCCGACCCGACTGTCACGTAGAGCTTCTTGCTGTCTTTGTCGAAAAGCAGCGTCCGGGTCCAGTGGCCGCGCCCGTGCCCCGCATAGGAGATGATCTCTTTCCCCGGGCCGGCCGTCATCGCCTTCGCGTCGTATACGTAGCGCTTCACGGAACTCGGTTCGGCGACGTACAACCATTTGTCGTGAAAGGCCAGGCCATACGGCCGGTCGAGACCCTCGATCAGCTTTTTCAGCTTTCCGTCGTTATGGACGTAAACTACGCCATTCGGCTCGTTCCGAGACCCGGAGTCCGAAAAAACCAGCTCATCGCTTGGCCCGAATGTCATGAACCGAGGCCTTCTGAAATCCCCGGTGATGTACTCCTCGACTTTGAAGCCTTCTGGCACAGCAAGGCTCGCGCCCGACGGCTGCTCGACCACATTTGGCCGGTTTGTCGCCGAAGGCGTCTCGAACGGCGCGGGAAGCGTCTTCCAATTCACGGGCTTCTCGGATTCCGCAGCAGCGCTGGCGGAGAGCACCAGAACGGCAAGCGAGAGGTTCAACCAAGTTCTCATGGCTTCTAGCGTAGCGGATTCGATCGCGGGCGGAACACCATTGGTGTCGGTCCTAGGCGCGGTCGAAGCTATCCCGGCAAAGAAACTACGGTTTCAACTCTGCGCCCTGCCTAGACCGAGGCGCAACGGGTCAACCTAAATTCCTCAGTTGGATGAGGTGTTCACAACCGCTTTGGCCGTGTTGAATTGTCGCTTTGGCCGGTCGAGACGGCTCTTGAGTCAGGCCGGCAGCAGGCCTGGCGGTGGCTTCGGCACGCGCCCCCGGAAATATTTCCGCAAGGCGCGAGCCAGGATCTCGCACCATCGCTCCACCGCGGTCAACTGCGTCGCATTCTGCAGTTCTCGCAGGAAGCGGGTCATCGCCGCGAACGCTGCCCGGAGTCCGGCCGCGGCGCTGTGCGCAACCGTCAGCAGCAAGGTCGTCTGCCGACCGTGCCGCGTCACTCGCCCGACCCCCTCCATCATCTGCGGTCGGCTCGTCCTGGCTTCGCGCCGCGAGTCCGGATCGATCATCCGCACGAACAGCGACCACCAGTTGTAGAACAGCGCGTTCAGCCGCACCATGATGCGCGTGCGGTTCAGGTCCTGCGTCACGAATCCGCCCCAGCCCCACTGGTTCTTCAGCTCGTCGAAGGCATTCTCCGTATCCGCTCGATCCCGGTACAGCTGGGCCAGCGTGAGCGGCTCCCACTCCAGCGAGGTCACCAGCACCGAGTATTCCCAGCGCTGCCTGCCCTCCTCCACCACCTCCGTGAACGGCAGCTCCAGCTGCCGCCGCTTCAGCGTCTTGCGCGACCGTGGCGGCGCGTCCGGCAGTCGCCGCCGCAGCACCACCACCTTCCGGCTGCGCGTCCAGCCCGACAGCTGCAACGCGGCCTCGGCCGCCTCCCAGCCCTGCCCGGCCTCCGTCCAGCCTCCCTGCCCGGCCAGCTTCCGCACCAAGTCCTTGACCTTCGGCTTCATCATCAGCTTGAACAGGTAATCCTGCCCGCGCGCCTCCAGGGCCGCGATCACTCGCTCCGTCCCGTAGCCGCGGTCCCCCCGCACCAGCGTCGGCCGCTCCTCCGGTCGCAGCCCGTCCAGCAGCCGTCCCAGTCCCTCCAGCCCATACATCGAATGGTTCCGCTTGCCGGACTCCACCTCCGCCTCCAGCACCAGCCGCGTCCCGCTCATCTCATACACATGGATCACTTGCGACGGCCGCCCCGGCTTGTTCGGGTTGTACCCCACCTCGGCCCCTTCCTGCCGCCCGTACACCGGCTTCAGCGTCGTGTCGATGTCCAGGATCCACGCCTCCCCCAGCAGAGGGCGCGTCACGAAATCCAGATGCCGCCGCAGCCACTGCCCCGCCTCCTCCGCGTCCATCCGGCCGATCGCGCGCCGCACCGAGTCGTCGCTGCACACCCGCTTCATCCCCAGCAGACCCGGGTTGACCCCGTCCCAGCGCAGCGCGTTGACATGCGCGTAGCGGCTCGCCCCCGACACCACCGACAGCAGCAGCGTGCCCAGCACGTCCCGCACCCGCGGCGCATTCGGACTGGTGTACTCCAGCGGCGCCTCCCGCACGAACGGATCGAACAGGTCCGCCTGCTTGAGAAAGTCCACGAAAAACGGCAGCTGCCCCAGCGGCGTGACCGCCTCCTCGGGAGCCCAGCGGACTTCCACTTTCCCCGCGAAACTGTCGACCGGAACCGACTCCTCCAGGCGGGCCGGAACCCCTGCGGAGCGTTCACCCAGCGGGTGAGCGCCAGACACTGTCAAATCCTCTGCCATAACCCTTTATAGACCGGACTCTTCTGCTCATGGCACCCTATCCAACTGAGGAATTTAGGGTCAAGGCTCAGACGAGCCTCCCCGTGCCGGTCACCGTAGTCATTTCGAACCGTCGGAACGCTGCCCTCAAATACCGCCGGCGGACCTGCCGTGCATGTAGGACCCCTTTTTCTCACCCTTCTGGTCCGGCCACCTTCCAGACCCGGACGGTCATTCGGGAATCGCGACCTCATTGGTGCGTCTGTCGGCAGGCTGATTCGGAGCTTCCGGCGCATTTGTCGAAGGGAGCCACCCGGTCAGTTCTCGCTTGACCGCCAAATAATTCTCGTCTGCCGCCAGGTTGGTCCATTCCATCGGATCCACCCTGTGATCGTAGAGCTCCTCGCTTCCGTCGGCATAGCGAATGTAGCGGAAGTCCTCGGACCGAACTGCATGGTTGAGTCGTCCGTAGGTCGTCAGAGTCGGTTGCCACGGCAATTCCGGATTTCGCAGCAGCGGCACCAGGCTGCGACCGTCCAGACCCTGCTGGGGTTCAAGGCCTGCCAGTTCCACCAGGGTCGGGTAGATGTCGAGCAAGTTGACCGGCCTGGGCGACAACGCACCGTGTCGAGCGCCTTCGGGCAATCCCGGAGTGCCCGGCGGCACTGCGATCATCAACGGAACGCGAGTCGCCTCTTCCCATAGCGCGAACTTGCGCCAGTGGTGCTTCTCGCCCAAGTGCCAGCCATGGTCCCCCCAGAGCACGATCACGGTGTTCTCGCCGTGTCCGCTCTCGTCGAGAGCATCGAGCACGATGCCGAGCATGTCATCGGCGAAGTTGATCGAGGCGAGATAGGCCCGGACCGCCTCCTTCCATTGGCCGTGTTCCGTGACGCTAGCGTGATCTTTTTCCGGTCTCGCCATTCTCACGCCCGCCTCTGGCACGTCGGCGAGGTCGCCGTTGAACACCGGAGGAACGATCACTTGGTCGGGGGGAAATCGCGCCAGGTAATTCTTGGGAACGTGCCACGGCAAATGCGGCCTGAAAATGCCACATGCCAGAAAGAACGGCTTGTCGTGGGGCTCCTTGAGCTTGGCCGCTACCCAGGCAGCGACTCTCCCGTCTGACATTTCGGCAGCCTCGACATCGAGAGGCCCCCAGTCGAAGTTCCCGGTTCCGGGAATGCCGTTTGCCGGCCGGTCTGCTGGGACAGGGTCCTGGCCGCGCTGCTGCGTCTTCGATGGCCAGAACTCATTCCACGAGGGCGGGTCCGGATAGACGCCGTGATAGATCTTGCCAGCGCCCCCGGCCCAGTAGCCACCGTTCATGAATGCCTGAGGCAGAGTCACCGCGTCCGGCATGGCTGGGCGCCAAGCCTGCCGATTGTTATAGATGCCTGACTTGTACGGCGCAATTCCTGTCATGATTGCCGCTCGGGAAGGATTGCAGGACGGGGCGGCGGTGTAAGCCCGGGAAAATAACGTGGAGCGCTTTGCCAAGCGGGCAAGGTTCGGTGTCCGTGCCTGCGGATGCCCGCCTAACGGCTCGATCCAGTCGTTGAGGTCATCGACCGCAATGAACAGCACGTTGGGAGCTTCCGCCATGAGCGTGCCAGGAAGCAGCGCCAGAACCAGGATTCCAATAGCCTGTCTCATCGTGGCTCCATTTTAGATTCGGTAGCCGGGGGACTCGGGATCTTCCCTCCTGCGCCGGAAACTGCGAGCGCGATGAGAATGGTGGCGATGCAACCAAGCGGGTTCAGCCAGAGAAACGCAAGGTCGGAGAAGACGTACTTCACTGTCCACACCGACGCCAAGCCGAAGACGGTTCCCCAGAACGCGCCGTCGGCCGAAACCCTACGGAACACGAACGCAAGCACGAACACGCCGAGCATAGGGCCGTAGAAGAGGGATCCGACAAAGTTCACCGCTTCGATCAGCGATCCTAGTCTGCCGCCATACATGGCGAATGCGGCGGCATAGCCGGCCCAGGCAATCGTTGCCCAATGAAGGGCCTTCCGGGTGCCGCGCTCTCCTGCTCCTGGCCGGACGTAACGGAGGTAGTGATCGACGACAGTCGCGGTGGCGAGGGAGTTGAGTTCCGAGGAGATGGTCGACATCGCGGCCGCAAAGACCCCCGCGATGATCAATCCGATTAGTCCCGCCGGAAGATGCGTCAGGACGAACGTCAGGAAGACATAGTTCGTGTCGCTGTAGCTGCCGGGTCCGGATTCTTTCTCGGCAAGCGCCACGGCCTGCGCACGGACCTCGCCAAGCCTGCGTTCCGATGCAAGGAACGCGTCTTCCTCGACCGATCCGCGGGACTCCAGCAAGCGCCCTGCTGCTTCCCGTCGCTCGGCGAGTGCTTCGGAAAACTGGCGCTCAATCAGGGCCATGGAGACGGGCTCGGCTCGTTCGATCCGGTCGCGCTCCGACGGATGGAACAGGAGCGGGGCCGGCTCGAAGACAAAGAAGCTGAAGACAAGCACGCCGGTAAGCAGGATGAAGAACTGCAGCGGGACCTTGAGGACTGCGTTGAACAGGAGGCTGATTCGACTGTGTCCCAAAGACTTTGCCGTCAGATATCGCTGAACCTGCGATTGGTCTGTGCCGAAGTAGGCGAGGGCAAGAAACGTGCCGCCGATAAGGCCCGACCATAGTGTGTAGCGGTCGTTCCAGTCGAATCCCGTCTCGACGGCGTTCAGCTTTCCGGCCGTGCCGGCCAAGAACAGTGCGTCGCGAATCGACACACCATCGGGCATTCCAAGGGCGGCGCAGGCGAATGCGATCACAATGCCCGCGAACATGATCGCCATCTGGAGGGCATCCGCCCACATCACTGCACGGATACCCCCCAGCACGGTGTACGTTGCGACGAGGAGGACCATGGCGAGAATCGTCTGCCACTCGGGAATCCGCAGGATGACGGACAGCACTACAGCCGGTGCGTAGAGGGCCAGACCGACGCCGAGCCCTCGCTGGACGAGAAACACCCAACTTGCAAGCGTGCGCGTCTTGGGGTCGAACCGGTGCTCAAGGTACTCGTAAGCGGTTCGTACTCCAGATCTGTGGAAAGCAGGGGCCGCGAAGGCGCAGATCAGGACCATCGCGATCGGGAGTCCGAAATAGAACTGCACGAACCGGAGCCCGTCGGCGTAGCCCTGGCTCGTGGTGCCGATGAAGGTGATTGCGCTGGCCTGCGTCGCCATGATCGACAGGCCGATGACCCACCAGCGCATTTGCTTGCCGGCAGAGACGTACGAATGGACCGACCATTTCCCTCGCGAGCGTCTCAGGCCGTAGCCCAAGATCCCGACAAACGAAGCAACGAGAACCAGCCAGTCAAGCAAGCTCATGTGTTGCTTCCGAAGAATCGCGAAAAGAGCGCGAGCACGGCGATCCAGAGCGCCAAGTGCGCCAGAACCGCAAGGTAGACGAGATTCCAGCGTTGAGGCCTCTGAGAGGTTTGCCTGTCCGCCTCTATCGGCGGATCTTCGCGAGGGCCTGGGGAATCCATGCCGACTCGGGCAGGCTACTGCGAGACGAGTAGCGCTTCCGGCTCGATCAAGTTGCTTGGCAGATACTCTCGCGACTCGATGTAGTCATCGAACCAGAAGGCGTCCGGGTTCCGTCGGAACATCAAGATCCGCCCGACATGGCGGGGATTTGCGGCACGGTGATACTTGAAGATGATTCGGTCGTCGGTGAGTCCCAGAACCTCGATTTTTCCCGTGACGTGAGACATCGAGAAGCGAGCCCGCTTGGCGAGCCCGGACATTTTCTGCACCGCCCCGGAGAAGATTCCGTAGGCTTCCTCGATCGGAACGGAATAGCTCTCGTTGCCCTCCGTTGGCCGGCACTGGAACACATAGTAAGGTGGCACTCCAAGGTAGGAAAGCTCGTTCATCAGCTCGCTCAGGACCGCCGGATCGTCGTTGATTCCCCGGATCATGGGTGTTTGGTTGATCGTGATCACAGAATGGTCCTGAAGGCATTGCAAGCCTTCCTTCGCCACTGGAGTGAGTTCCACGGGATGGTTGAAGTGACACATCACGTAGATTCGACCCGCGTCCGATGTCGAGTAGCGTTCGAACATCGCGTGGAGGGTTGGATCTTCGATGATTCGGTACGGGTTGAAGGCGGGCATCTTGCTGCCCAGACGAATGATCTTGACGTGCGGGATCTCACGCAGCCGACGAATGATCGGCTCGAGCTTGGAGGTGGACATTATCAGCGGGTCTCCGCCTGTCAGCAGCACGTTCGAAATCTCGGGGTGGCTTCGGATGTACTCGATGCCGGCGGTCACGTCGCGCACGACTTCGTCGTTGTCCTGCATGAACAGCCGTTTCCGGAAGCAGAACCGACAATAGGCCCCGCATACGTCGTTGCACAGCAGCAGTGCCGTGTCGGAGTACTTGTGCTCGAGACCTGGAACCGCGGTATAGAGCTCTTCGGATGAGGCGTCGAGTCGACCCCATTCATTGAGTTCCTTGGCATCGGGAATCACTAGACGCCTGATCGGATCGTCCGGGTCCTGCCAGTCGATCAGCCCTTGGTAGTAGTCGTTTGTCCGAAACACGAATCTTTCGCTGACCTTGTCACCAACCTCCCTTTCTTCCTGTGAAAGCTCAGAGACCTTATGGATGGAGGTGATGTACTTCGGCTTCGGCATTTGGAGTCCTTTCAAGAGCGTGGCGGCTTCACCGATCAGGCAAGGAGACGCCAAAACGCCCGGCGCCCTCTCCGGGGCGGACGGACCACCAGCGTCGTGGCGTCGGCAAGGGTTTGCCATTGAAACAGACGGCGCCTACAATGTCAATCCCGACACACGTCAGGGGCGGTCTTGTATTGGAAATTCAGGGGCCGGGCCGGTACTGACGGGCGGCCTCACTGATTGCGGGTGTTCCCGGACGCGGCGGCGATCGTCTCCGGAAACGCCAGTCTCTGGAACTCCGGCAACTCGTGCATGCCGATGAACGCGTCATCCGACGCTATTTTTCGAGAACTGCCGAAGCCCTCTTCCAACGCCTTTCGGAGATAGAGGATCGTTCGCTCCCAATGCTCCACTCCTGCGTAGGCCTTAGCCATGAAGTAGTAGTACTTGCCACGGTTCGCGACCGAGCGCTCTTGGAGGAGCGTTCCGAAGGTCCCGCGAGTCTCGAAGACGTTGGGATCGAGCTGGAGCGCCTGGAAGTATGCCTTGGACGCGTCCTTGTATTTTCTGCGAGCGAAGTAGGAAGTACCGAGATTGCTGTAGATGGATGCCGAGTAGGGCGAAACATCCAGCGCTTTCTTGTACGTACGGATCGCCCTCCGGTAACTGCCCTGGGCGTGGTAGACGGTGCCTAGATTGTTAAGTGCCTGGCTGTAGCTCTTGTCCAACTTCCATGCCCGCTCGTACTCCCTGCGGGCGTTGTTTAGGAGCATCAGCTGATGGTACGAGATGCCTAGCTTGTTGAACAGCTTCGCGGAGTTCGGCTCCTGCCGGATCGCTTCCCTGTACGCATCTCCGGCCTCTCGGTACATCTTGCGCGCCATGAAGATATCGGCACGGCGCTCAAGACCGAGGTCCCGGACGGTTGGGTCCGGACCGATTCGCTCCTTTGTCCGGTCGACCAGCTGCGCTTGGATCGCGACAGGAATCGCGACCCCTGCCAGCAAAGCTGCCAGCATCAGCCTGCTGTCCCGCATGATGCCCTTAGAAGGTTCATTGAAGCACAATGCGGAGGACTTGTCAGCCCGAGATTCCACTTTGGCTGTCGATGATCCTGCTAGTTCGGGCTATCACTAAGGGTTCGCAGAGAGGCGAGACCTGCCTGCTCTCGGCGCAGCCCGCCGGACGGCAGTCGCGGAACCCGATTCTGCAACGCGATTCGAGCGGGGCCTCCGCACTAGCACCGCAAACGGTCACACGGTGCAAACTCCGCTCCATGAGAGACCGATTTCCGGTTTCGGCCAATGCCCCGCCGGCTCGCACTGCCCGTCGATGGGCGCGTGCCTACGCATTCAACCTCAGCCACAAGCCTTTGAGTTCACGGAGCTTGAGTTGTTGCGCTCTCATGCCTGCTAATGGGTCGGCCGCGAGCCGAGTCGCTGGATAGTGTCCTGCCAGATTGTTCCGAAGGGTCTTGCGAGGGCTGCGGAAGCATGTTCCCAGAAATGAAAGCAAGCCACGGGGAGGGGGCTCCGAACTCATCGCGAAACGGACCACGGCCGATCGGACCCTAGGCGCAGGAATGAAGGCTCCAGGCTCAACACTGAACAGCTTGGCCGGATCGCTTTGAAGCTGACATAGGCAGCTCAGGTACCCGAAAGACTTCGAGCCAGGTTCTGCCACGACGCGGTCCGCCACTTCTTCCTGCATCAGGAACGTGGCTGACCGCATCAAGTGGCCCGCTCCCAGCACGAATCTCAGAATCGGCGATGTAATGTAATACGGAAGGTTACCTGTCACAACACACTTATTCCGTTCAATTTCCTTGAAAACTTGCGTCAGGTTCACGTCCAGGATGTTGCATCCGACGACTTCGAGGTTCGGCGGGTTGCCGCAGCGCTGCCAGAGTTCTGCCGCCAGTTGGCCGTCAAGTTCGACCGCTACAACCTGGCGGGCGTTCCGCGCCAGGAGGCGGGTGAGGGCCCCGCGACCTGGGCCGATCTCGACCACGGTGTCGCCAGCAGACGCCGCGGCTGACGCAATTCTCTCCAGCACCAGCTGATCGGCAAGAAAGTGCTGCCCAAGCTTCGGCCGACCCGGCATGAGCTGAGTGTACCTGTCCATCGGCTTGGTGAAAGGAGGAAACGTCGGTGGCTCCGAGTGCTGCGCTAGACTGGATTTTCGGCCGGGTGGATCTGCCCGGACCTCCCCATCGAATGTCCTCTTCGCCGGAAACTCCATCGGATTGTGTCCAAGAGGTGTCCGTGGAGATCCCTTGGGACGCCGTAGCGAAGGAGCGACGGGCGCTCGTAGCCCAAATTGCAAGGACGGCGATGGTTCCGGGCTTCCGCAAGGGTAGGGTTCCGCTGCCGATTCTGAACAGGCACTACGAGGGGGAAATACTGGAAAGCTTGAAGGATGGCCTGATTCCTCGGCACTTGGCTGATGCAGTCTCAAAGCGGGACGTGAAAGTCGCCTTCGGGCCCATGATGGGTCCGGTGCAGTTCGCCGAAGGCCAGCCGCTGAAAGCGACCGCGGTCTTCGAAGTGTTTCCGGAGTTCGAACTGGGAGAGTACCGACGCCTGAGAATCCCGGCACCCAAGGTCGAGGTCACAGATCAGATGGTCGATGACTACCTGGAGGGCCTCCGCCATCGCCACGCATCGTATGAGAATCTGGACCCCCGACCCATAGCTGACGGAGACATTGCCGTCGCGACGATCCTGGGGGTCACCGACGACGGCACCAAGCTCGTGGACCGCAAGGACGGGCAGTACGAGGTCGGACATGAGGACACTCCTCGCGAGATCTCCGATGCGCTGCGCGGAAGCGTGCCCGGAGACGAGCTCGAGTTCGAGATCTCCTATCCCGAGGATCATGACAGCGAGGCGGTGGCGGGCAAGACAGTCAAGTTCCACGCGGAGATAACGGGCCTGCAGAAGCGAGACCTACCCGACCTGGACGACGAATTCGCCACCGACGTTGACAACAGCATTTCGACTCTCGACGACCTCAGGACGCGTGTCCGTGAGCAAATGGGATCTGTTTACCAGGAATCTGCTGACCGGGCCGCTCGCGAGGAAGCGATTTCCAAGCTTGCCGAGGCCCACCCGATGCCTCTGCCGCAGTACTACTTCGCAAGTCGCGTCCTGTCGTCGGTCGGGGAGGCGAAGCAGCGGGCCGGATTGGGCCCGGACGATTCCCTGCCGGACCGCGAAGCCGCGCTCGTACATGCCATTGAGCAGGTTCGTGTCCGTGCCGAGCAGGTTCTTGATCGCATCGCATCTGTGGAAGACATTTCTGTCTCGAATGCTGAAGTCGAGCAGGAGATCCTACGGTACGCCCAGGCCAAGCAGATAACTCCCGAACGCGCGAGGAGGGACTTGAGCGAAAACGGCGCGCTGGCCCGCTGGCGGGTAAGCAGGTTACGCGCCAAAGCTCTTCAGTTCGTGATTGACGAGGCGGAGCGTTTCGATCCAGCGGAGGCGCAGGAGTCCGACTCTGAGGGTGAACCAGATTCTGCCCCAGACCGGAGCGAGTAAGGATCGGGCATGTCCACCACGAAGCAATACCAAGCCAACCTTGTCCCGATGGTCGTCGAACAGACCAGTCGGGGTGAGAGGGCGTACGACATCTATTCGCGCCTTCTGCGCGACAACATCATTTTCGTTGGATATCCGATCGATGACGCGATCGCGAACCTCATCACGGCCCAGCTGCTCTTTCTTGAGGCCGAGAACCCGGAACGAGACATCTGGCTGTACATCAACTCACCGGGCGGGTCGATCACGGCCGGCATGGCAATCTACGACACGATGCAGTTCGTCAAGCCCGACATCACCACCGTTTGCATCGGTCAGGCTGCGTCGATGGCAGCTGTCCTCATGGCTGCCGGTGCCAAGGGCAAACGCTATGCGCTGCCGAACTCCCGGTTCCTGCTGCATCAGCCATCGCTTTCGGGCTTGGCCGGTCAAGCCACCGATATCGACATCCATGCCAAGGAGATCCTTCGGCTACGTCGGAGTCTCAACGACCTACTTGCGAGTCACACCGGCCAAAGCGTGGAGAAGATTGAGCATGACGTCGAGAGAGATTTCATCCTCGAGTCGTCGCAGGCGAAGGACTACGGCTTGATCGACGAGATCATCACAAGCAAGTAGGCTCGGGTGCCGCCCGGGACCATCGAGGCCTGCCCGAACCCGGCCAAGGGCTCTCGAGGGTGGTTTTGATACCCTACCCCGCATGAAGATCTGGCACGTAACGCACTACGGCGAACCGGAAGAGATGACCTTGGCGGAGGTCGATCCGCCGACTCCGGGAGAAGGCGAGGTCCTGATCCGTAACCGGGCCTGCGGGCTGAACTTCTTCGACCTGCTGCAGTGCCAGGGCAAGTATCAGTCGCGACCAGCCTTCCCCTTCACGATCGGAGCCGAGGTTTCCGGGGAGATTGCCGCTGTGGGGTCAGGCGTCACAAGCCACTCGGCGGGGGAACGTGTTGCTTCCCTGCCTCGTGGCGGCGGGTTCTCCGAGTACACGGTGGTTAAGGCGTCGAGAGCATTCCCCATTCCGGATTCCATGTCGTTCGAACAGGCCGCGGCCATGCCTGTCGTGTACCAGACATCCCTGTTTGCACTTGACTACCGGGGACGGCTAAAGGCTGGGGAGTGGTTGCTGGTCCATGCAGGCGCGAGCGGCGTAGGGACCGCCGCGATTCAGCTGGGCAAGGCGATGGGTGCTCGCGTGATTGCCACTGCCGGGAGCCCGGAAAAGCTGCAATTCTGCATCCAGCAGGGTGCCGATCATGTGCTGGGTTACCGCGATTCAAACTGGGTGGACGAGGTCAAGAAGATTTGCGGAAGGTTCGGCGCGGATGTCATCTACGATCCAGTGGGCGGCGATGTCTTCGACCTGTCTACCAAGGTGATCGCGCCGGACGGGAGGTTGTTGGTGATCGGCTTCGCCAGCGGGCGTATCCCGTCACTGGCCGCCAATCGGGCGCTCTTGAAGAACATGTCCCTTGTCGGAGTGTTCTGGGGACGACACTGCGACGAGACTCCGGGCTACATGGAATCTCTCCACAACCAGCTGATCGACAAGTTCAAGTCCGGGACCATAAACCCACCTGTCGGCGCCACCTATCCGTTCGAGGCCGCGCCACAAGGAATCCGCGACCTAGCGAACCGCAAGGTGCGGGGAAAAGCGATCCTCACGCTCAGCTGAGCCGCGACATCCCGGATTCCTCAGCCGACCTTGATCGGAACCGGGGTGAAGCAGAGTACAAAGACTCCCAAAACGAGCAGCGCGACCCTTCTCCTGGACTGTCCCAGAGCAAGCGAATCATTCAGGGTCGGTGGATGCGAAATGCCCATGAAGAACAGGAGAACCAACAGCAGCAGATACTGCATGTTGGTAACAGCGCATAACGTAGCGAGGATTCCGAACGCGGCCCATGCGAAGACCCTGCTGCGGCGACCGAATACAGCGTAGGCGACGTGCCCGCCATCAAGCTGGCCGATCGGCAGCAAATTCAGCGCGGTCACGAAGAGACCTACCCAGCCGGCGAAGGCCACATCGTTAATCATTAGCACCGTGCCCTCAGAAGGCGCTCCGAGCAGAAGTCGCTCGAACGCTTGAAACAGTAGGGGATCCCCGAAAACGATCCCAAGGGAATCTTCCTGGAGTGGAACCCTTTCCGCCTTGATAATTCCCACGAAGCTGATGGGGATGGCGAGCGCAATGCCCGCGAGTGGCCCGGCCGCCGCAATATCGAAGAGTGCCCTCCGGTTCGGGATGAAGGGCGACATGCGTATGACGGCTCCCATCGTGCCGAAAAGAAACGGTGCCGGGATGAAGTAAGGCAGCGTCGCCGGCACCATGTGGTAGCGGGCAGCGAAGTAGTGGCCGAATTCGTGCGCCGTCAGAATGGCCATGACGCACGCGGAATACACGGGCGAAACCGCCAGGGTAGTTGTCGCGATCGTGCCGAGAAAGAGCGCGACATGCAGCCAGACACGCCGGTTGTAGCGCTTCGCGCGACTATGGAACAATTCGCCGTAAGTCTCTCGATCCAGAGGGGGAACCCAGACGCCTCTTCCTTCCATGGGGGCGGAATCAAAGTCGCGCGCCTCACCTTGGCCAGAACCCTCCTGCCCCTGTAGGCCGCGCTCCGGTGGCAGCCACTCGGGGCCATCGGGCCCACGTCGGGATTCAGAGGACAAGCTGCGGAACCGTCTCAGGCCGCAGCCGAACTGCGCGAGTCCAGACTGCTCAGCCAGCCGTACCGGTCATGCTGCGCACCGGAAATGATCGCGAGGAATTCCGTTTGGATATGCTTGGTGATCGGACCCCTTCTGCCGCTGCCAACCTGGATTCGATCAACGGTACGGATCGGTGTGACCTCGGCTGCAGTACCGGTGAAGAAGAGTTCGTCCGCGATGTAGAGCCACTCACGCGGGATCGCCTGCTCCTTGAGCGGGTAGCCCAGATCGGTGGCGATGCGCATAACCGAGTCCCTTGTGATTCCGGGAAGCACTGACGTGCCGAGCGGTGGGGTGTAGATGATGTCGTCGCGGACAAGAAAGATGTTCTCGCCGCTGCCCTCCGAAACATACCCGGCCGCGTCGAGGGCAATTCCCTCGGTGTAGCCGTGCAGATTCGCCTCCATCAGGATCAACTGCGAGTTCATGTAGTTCGCGGCGACCTTTGCAATGGCCGGAAGCGTGTTGGGGGCGATCCGCGTCCAAGAGGAAACGCAGACATCAACGCCTTCTTCCAGGGCCTCTGAGCCGAGATATCGACCCCACTCCCAGCAGGCGATGTAGAACTCGATGGGATTGCCCAGAGACCGCACTCCGACGTCCCCAAAGCCGCGGAACACGATAGGTCGGATGTAGCAGGACGAAAGGCCGTTTACGGTCGTGACATCCTTGCAAGCCTGCTCGATCTCCGCAGGGGAGAATCCCAGATCGGTCATCCGATAGATCTTGGCGGAATCGAACATTCTCCGCACGTGCTCTGGAAGCCTGAAGATACCGGGACCGTTCTGCGTGTCGTAGCAGCGGATTCCTTCGAACACACTGGTGCCGTAGTGGAGAGCGTGCGTAAGTACGTGCACTTTGGCATCGTCCCAGGCAATAAACTCTCCGTTATGCCAGATCTTGGCGGTCGGCTGAATCATGTGAGCTCCAAGTACCCCTTCAACTAGTATTGCATTCGATCCAGGGATTTCGAGCCTTGCCCTCGAGCGGCTCCGATGGCCCATATGGCAGGCGGGGGGGGCCGGTGCGATGGGAAGGATTACACTGAATCGCTGATGAGTTTCGTTCGTCCCCGACTGTTCCTCGTGGACACGTTCGGACTGATTTTCCGGGCCTATTACGGGCGCGCGCGTGCGACGGTTCCCGGCCTGAGAACCTCCAAGGGCCTGCCTACGGAGGCCATCTACGTCTTCAACAACATGCTCCGGCGCCTCCTCGAGGACCACAATCCAGACTTCGTCGCGGCGGTCTGGGAAGGTCACGGCCCCACGTTCAGGGAAAGGATCTTTCCGGATTACAAGGCGAATCGGGACCAGATGCCGGAGGACCTGGCCGCCCAGCTTCCGTACATCAAGAGGCTGCTCGAGGCGTGGAACGTCCGCGTGCTCGCCGAGGACGGATACGAGGCGGACGACACGATCGGATTGCTTGCCGGTCAGGCCTCAGGCCTCGATGTCGATGTCTGGGTCGTCTCTTCGGACAAGGACCTGATGCAGTTGGTCGGGGACGGCGTGGTGATGCTGAACCCGATGAAGGGCGAGCAGTATGGGCAAGCGGAGGTCAAGGAGTACCTGGGGGTCGAGCCTTCCCATGTGACGGACCTGCTCGCCCTCAAAGGCGATTCCGTCGACAACATCCCCGGTGCGCCCGGGATCGGCGAGAAGGGTGCGATGCAGCTTATCGAGGCCTATGGCGGCATCGAGAGCATCATCGAACATGCCGAGGAAGTCAAGAGAAAGGCCTACCGGGAGAGCCTCCAGAACAATGCCGACATCATCCGGCTGAGCAAGGAGTTGGCTTCGCTGGACACGACCGGAAGCCTGCAGCTGACTCTGGATGACTTGAAGCACATCGAGCCCGACGGCAGCCAGCTCCTGGAGATGTACCGGGAACTCGAGTTCAAGAGCTTGGCGAGCCAGCTCGAGGGAAGCGTTGGCCGGCCTGCGAAAGAGTTGCGGGTCAGGGCCTTCGAGTCGGCCGAGCAGTTCGTGGAATGGCTGGGCCAGTCCAGCGATCCGGTCTCAATAGCGAAACTGGGCCCGTCCGAAGTCGAGGCCGGTGGCAGCGATGCGGAGGGTCTAGGCATCTGCATCGAGACGGAGGAGTCCTGGCGATTGCCTCCAGACCTTGTGGCCCGGGCGAAGGAATTGCTCGAATCCGGCGCGCGGGAAATCTGGGTCCATGACTGGAAGTCCGCGATTCACGCATTCCGGAACGAGGGGATCGACTTTCCCAACGCGAGCGACGACACAATGCTGATGGCGTTCCTGGTGGATTCCAGCCGGACGAACTACACGCTTCCGAAGACGGTGGAGCGCAGAATCGGTACCGCGTGGAAACCGGACGTAGCGGCAGCTGCCATTCATACCCGATCGCTCCGCGACCAGCTCAGCCAGGACATTGACGCAGCAGGTCTCAGGGACCTGTACCGGACGATCGAACTCCCGCTCGCTCCTGTGCTGGCCCGGATGGAGTCCGCCGGCGTGCTCTTGGACCCGTCTGTTCTGGCCGAGCTCTCGTCCACGCTTGCAGGGAACATCCGTGACCTCGGCGAGGAGATTCACACGCTGGCCGGTCGGAGCTTCAACATTGGTTCGCCCAAGCAGCTCGGCGAGGTACTCTACGGGGAACTGGGCCTGCCGACGCCGCCGAAGCGGGGCAAGACCAAGACGCCGTCGACGGCATCCGACGTGCTGGAGGGGCTCGCGGCTCGTCACCCGATCGCCACGAAAGTGCTCGACTGGCGGCAGTTCACGAAGCTCAAAAACACCTACGTCGACGTCCTCCCGGACATGGTGGCCGAGGATGGGCGGCTACACACGACGTTCAATCCGACTGGGTCGGCAACAGGGCGTCTATCGTCTCTGAATCCGAACCTTCAGAACATTCCCGCGAGAACGGAGCTTGGCCGGGAGATCCGAAAGGCGTTCGTCGCCCGGCCCGGATGGTGCCTAGTCGCCGCCGACTATTCACAGATCGAGCTGCGAGTCCTGGCGCACATGTCGAGCGACCCCAAGCTGCTGGATGCCTTCCGCAGCGGCGAGGACATCCACACGAGAACCGCCTCGGAGGTGCTCGGAATCGACCCGAGGCTCGTGGGTCCGGAAGAGCGCTACCGCGCGAAGGCGGTCAACTTCGGAATCATATATGGTCTCAGCGCGTTTGGCCTGGCGAAGCAGTTGAAGATTCCCCAGAAGGCTGCGCGAGAGTACATCGACCTCTACTTTGACCGATACAGCACCATCAAGGACTTCCTCGACCGGGTAGTCGAGCAGACGAGACGTTCCGGGTACAGCCAAACCCTGTTCGGGCGACGCCGTCCCGTGTCGGATCTCGACAGCAAGAACGCCGCCGCCAGGGCGCTTGCCGGACGGATCGCCCAGAACTCCCCAATCCAAGGCACTGCGGCGGACCTGATCAAGAAGGCAATGGTCTCGACTGACGCCGCGCTCCGGCAAGGGGGGTTCGAGGCACAGATGCTCCTGCAAGTCCACGACGAGCTGCTGATCGAGTCACCTGAGGGTGAGGCGGAGGCCATCGGTCAACTCGTCAAGAACGAGATGGAGTCCGCGGCAAGCTTGGAGGTACCGCTCGTCGCTGATATCAAGATTGGCCCGAACTGGCGAGACATGACCCCCTGCCAGTGAACGGTCTGGGGCGGGAGGCTTTACTCTCGATCCCTCGCGCCTGTCGTGTGTGTCGTGGAATCTGACTCGATCCCTTGGGGTGTGTTCCCGAATCGAGCTCGCAACAAAGGGACTCGCCTGGAACGTTCCGCCGCTCGCCAGGATCCGTCGGTCGCGGAGGCTGCCCCAGAAAGGGGTTCGAAACACGCAGAGAACTGGCTAGCGATAGGCCCGCGTGACCCACTCGGCGACGACACAGGGCTTCGCCGAGCCCTCAAGCTCGACGAAGACATGCCATATCGTCTGCACGCCCCAGTCGTGCTCGTCGATCGAGTGAGGGGTGATGTGCCCCCGGATTCGGCTGCCAGCCGGCACAGGTGCCGGGAAACGAACCTTGTTCAGGCCGTAGTTGATGCCGTGCTTGAAGTCACCGGCGACCTTGACCGTCCCCATCATGATCGGCGCGAGCATCGAGAGGCTCAAGAACCCGTGCCCGATCGTCGTCTTGAACGGCGATTCCGCCTGCGCACGCTCGACGTCGACATGAATCCACTGGTGGTCCTCGGTGGTATCGGCAAAGTTGTCGATGCGATCCTGCGAGATGGTGAACCAGTCGCTGACGGCAATCTCGTTGCCAATGCTGGCCTTGAATTCCTCGACGGGGACTTGCTTTGGCATTACTGAGAGTTTACCGGATTGGCTTTATGGGAACAGCAGGCAAGTCGGCTCGTCTCAGTGTCCCTGGGCGCCAAAGTCTACGACGGGAGGCTAGAGGTCGTTCACCTCGTTTCCACTGATCGCGTACCACAGCGCCACGAGAACCAGGACCGCCCCGTTGAACGTGAGAATGTTGGTCGCGCCCAGCTTCTCCGCGGCGTAACCACAGGTGACGTTGCTAACGGGCATGACTCCTCTGAACGCAGTGTTGTGCACGCTCATGATCCGTCCCCGCAACTCCTCGGGCACGTTCAGCTGCACCAACGAAGTCACCATCGTGAACACCGCGAGAATCGCTCCACCGCAAAAGAAGAGCAGCACCGCGGCGAGCCAAAGCCATTTCGCGAGGGCGAAGCCAATGATCGTAGCGCCGAGAAAGACTTGCATGGTCAGCGAATTGCGGCCCTTTTTCGGGGCGTTGCCGAGGCGCGCGACATGCAGCGCCCCGATCACGGCTCCCGCGCCAAGAACGGCCCCCATCCAGCCGAATCCTCCGGCGTCCAGGCCGAAGACGTCTCTGGCAAACACGGGCAGCAGGAGGGCAATCGGTACACCGCAGAATGCAGTCACGACCGCGAGCAGCATCAGCGATCGGAGCGCGGAGCTCGCATGAATCGCACGGAAGCCCTCAAGTAGGCTGCGAAACATGTTCTGCTTCCCCCGCTGCGGTACGAACGGAATCCGCAACATCAGGAGGGAGACGATGACAGCGAGGAAGCTCAGGGCGTTGACAAAGAAGCACATCGCCGGGCCCAGGAACTTGAACACAGCACCGCCGATTGGCCGCCCCAATGTCCCGGCCAGATTGAATTGGATCGACAAGAGCGCAATTGCGTTTGGCAGGTGCTTCTTCGGCACCAGAGATGGTGTCAATGCCTGGTAGGCAGGGCCGCCAAACGCCTGCCCGAGGCCGGCGAGGAAGGCAGCCGCGAGAATGTGCCAGATCTCAATTACATCCAGGTAAAAAAGAACTGCCAAGCCCAGTGCCGCACTCATCTGCATCACCTGTGAGCCGATCAGCAGATACCTCCGATCCATCCGGTCGGCAAGGACCCCGCCGACGACAGAGAACATCAGGATCGGCAGACCGTTAAGGAACGCCGTGAGGCCGAGCAAGCTCTCGGAACTCGTCTGCTCGTAGACATACCAGCTCTCCGCGACCTGGGCTACAAAGAACCCCGTTGTCGAAGTGAACGCCCCGCACCAGAGCCAGCGGAAGTTCCGATAGCGAAAGGACCGGAACGTCCGGGCGATGACGCCGATCTTTCGATTCGTGCGGACTGGACCCATGACCCGCACCGACGACACCGCGGATCGCGGCCACGGCCCCAGGCCGCCGGAACCTTATCTTCCCACAGCCCGAGGGATTCAGAAGTCGCTATGTGCCACGGCTCACGGGAACGGGGAGAACTCGAATCCGCGGTGCTAGAGCCGTTCGTCTGACGGTGCGATAATGCATTGCCCAGATGCTGTAACCAGTGACGCGGCCAAAGCCGCAACTGCAATTCGATTCCTCGAAGGACTTACATGGACTCCTCCCAAGTACAGCCGCAAGGCGGCCATCCAAAGGGCTTGTACGTGCTCTTCGCCTCGGAGGCGTGGGAACGATTCAGCTTCTACTCCATGCTGGCCCTCTTCACGCTTTACATGCGTGACGCCAACGAGGGCTTCGGCTGGACGGAAGAGGAAACCACCAGGCTCTACTCCTGGTACCTCACGTTCGTTTACGCAAGCCCATTGATCGGCGGACTGATTGCGGATCGCTACCTCGGATACCTCCGAACGACACTGATCGGGGGAGTGTTCTTCGTCGCGGGCCACTTCCTGCTCTCGTTCCACTCAATAACGATCGTCTACGCGGCACTCACCTGTCTGGTCATCGGTAACGGGCTCTTCAAGCCGAACGTTTCGACGATGGTCGGCAATCTCTATCCGGACGGCAGTCCCTTGAAGGACCAAGCCTTCGTCATCTTCTATTTCGGGATCAACGTGGGCGCATTTGTCGCACCTGTGGTCATGGAGATCGTCAAGCAGCAGGCTGGCAATCATCCCGCCTTCGCCGTTGCGGGCTTCGGAATGGTCATCTCGGTGCTCACGCTGCATCTGCTCAGGCACCACGTAAAGCAAGCGGACGCACCGGTCCAGCCGGCCGGGAACTCACTCTCCGGCAACAGCGAATTGGCGAACGTATCGGACCAGCGACGCGTCGGGGCACTGCTGGTGGTGTTCGCGATCGTCGTCGTCTTTTGGATGGCCTTCCACCAGAACGGCTCCACGCTGACGTACTGGGCTGATGACAATACCGACTGGGAAGTGTCGGGCACACTTGCGGCCGCGATCAACCCTGCTTGGATCCTGCTCCTCTCCTTTCCCATAGTGGCGCTCTGGCGGTGGCTGGGCAAGCGCGGCAAAGAGCCTTCGACGCCGGCCAAAATGACCTTGGGAATGCTGCTGACGGGGCTTTCCTTCTTCGTGCTGTACTGGGCGGCCACCGTGGGCGAGGCGTCCGTAACCGGCCCTGACCCATACGACTATCAGGTGTCTCCTGCCTGGCTGATCGGCTCCTACGGCGTCGTGACGCTCGGGGAACTGCTGCTCTCGCCGATGGGTCTGTCGCTCGTTTCCAAGGTCGCTCCGTTCCGGTTGCGCGGCATGATGATGGGCGGCTGGTTCGTCGCTACTGCCGTCGGCAACAAGCTAACCGCAATTGGCGTGTACTGGACGCGCTGGCCGCATTCGGTCTTCTTCGCAGTCCTGGGCCTGATGTGCGTCGCAGTGGCCGGGCTCCTAGCGATTCTGCTCAAGCCGCTGAAGAAGGCCATGCCCGGAGTCTGAACGGCAAGAGCGAGCCTGTTTCCTATCGATTGGAACGCGCTTGCAGCCACAGGACACGGGAAACCGAGCGGAGCGGTTCCGGCATTCGGAACTCTAGAGCAACGTAGTGGCAGTCCGCGCCGCTACGGCGTTCACTGGAGCTAGGCCGCCATCGGTCCTATTCCACGATTGGACCAGCAATTGTAGGGCCCGGCAGTGAAGCCGTCCCATTCAATTCGTCGGCACGCCAGTGCGACGAATTCGCACGAAACCCCTTTCGAACTGGACCGGGAGGGAGTCGACATCGACTTCGATCGAGGCATTGTCCGACAGTTTCGGGCCGCAAAGCGATGATCGAGTGGCAATCTGCTTCAATCGTTTCCGGCTGACTACCGAAGACAAGCAGGGACAGCTGGCGTCGCCGCTGCTTTCATCGGGGCCTTCGACGCGGCTTGCGTTGCGTCGTACCAACTCTCTCGACTACTCCAAGCATGCGTTTCCGGGGCACCGGCAGGGGTGAATTGCCATTGACTTGCCGCACGAATGAGCGCGAGGAAGAAGGGCCGAGATGGCCCCTGCCTATGCTAGGATAAAGGCTGCTTGCCTGGTCCGGATCGGCATCAGTCAGGCTCCCCGGGGGCGTAGTTCAGTTGGTTAGAACGCCGGCCTGTCACGCCGGAGGTCGCGAGTTCGAGTCTCGTCGCTCCCGCCAGTTCGCTCCTCCACCACTGCGAGCCCGCGGGTCCCGCCTGTCGGTGTAGGAACTCGGAGGAGTCCCATGCAGAAGAACACCATCAAGGCCACACTTCAAACAGGCGGCACCGTGCTGGGAACCTGCATCACGGACTGCTTCAACCCGGAAATCGTAATCGCCATCCAGGCCGCTGGCCTTGACTTCTTCTTCATTGACAGCGAGCACGCCCGGACCAGTTTCGATGACGTGCAGGGATTCGTGAGGGTCGCCAAGCCCTCGGGAGTGGTGCCCTTGGTGCGGGTCCCCCAGTCGGAGTACTTCTTCCTCGCCCGCATGCTCGATGTGGGTGCGATGGGCATCATCAACCCTCGGACGGAATCCGTTGAGGAAACGCGCAAGATCGTGGCGTCGATGAAATTCCCTCCTCACGGCCGTCGTGGCTACGGCCTGCGCAGCATCGTGACGGACCTTGACTTCCAGGGGGCTGCAGCCGAGATGGAATCGGCCAACCGAGAGTCGATGGTGGTCGTGCAGATGGAGACGCAGAGTTGCGTCGACGCGATCGAAGACATCGTTGCAGTCGAGGGTGTCGACGCCACGATGGTTGGTCCGTTCGATCTCTCGGTGTCGCTCGGCATACCGGGTGATTTCGAACACCCGAAATTCTGGTCGGCGTTCGACCGAATGGTAGAAGCCTGCAACCAGGTCGGAGTCGCGCCGGGAGTGCACTTCGGCAACACCAAGATGCTCCAACGCGCCCGCGAACATGGCGCCCGCTTTCTGGTTTGTGGCACGGATATGTCAGTGCTACTCAATGGCTTCCGAGCCATTCGTTCAGAAATGGATGCATTGTTGCCGCAGACCGCTGCCGCCGGCAAGTCTGGCGGTTACATGTGAGCTCTGACGGGGCCGACGAGTTGGCAGTCAGAGCCGGAAGGCTTGAGCCAAACGAGGTGGCAATGTGAAACCCGTTCGTTGGGGAATCCTCAGCACCGCCAAGATCGGTCTGCTCAAGGTCATTCCGGCCATGCAGAGGTCGGACTCGTGCGACATCGTGGCGATTGCGTCCCGCGACGCAGAGAAGGCCCGCTCGACCGCCGACTCGCTCGGCATTTCGAAGGCCTACGGGTCCTACGACGAGTTGCTAGCTGACCCTGACATCGAGGCGATCTACAATCCGCTGCCTAACCACCTGCACGTGCCGCTGTCGATCGCGGCGGCCGAGGCCGGCAAGCACGTACTGTGCGAGAAGCCGGTTGCTCTGAATGCCGACGAAGCCGCGACCCTCATCGAGGCCCGCGACGCTGCCGGAGTCCTGATCCAGGAAGCATTCATGGTTCGCTACCACCCGCAGTGGCTGCGGGTCCGCAGCCTTGTCCGATCTGGAGCAATCGGCGACCTGCGCTCCGTTCAGGGCTTCTTCAGCTACGACAACCGGGACCCCAAGAACATTCGCAACATTGCCGAAATCGGCGGAGGGGGCCTTTACGACATCGGGTGCTACCCGATCACCGGATCGCGCTTCCTGTTCGAAGGCGAGCCCACACGGGTTGTGAGCCTGATCGAACGCGACCCGTCCTGGGGCATTGACCGGCTGACGTCAGCGATCCTGGATTTTCCGGCAGGGCACGCGACGTTCACGTGCTCGACCCAGCTCACCCCGTTCCAGCGCATCCAGGTATTCGGAACCGAAGGCCGGATCGAGATCGAGATCCCGTTCAACGCGCCTCCCGACAAGCCCTGCAGGATCTTTCTCGACGACGGGAGCCAACTAGGGAACGCCGGCGTGGTTGTCGAGGAGCTGCCGGTGACAGACCAGTACACGGCGCAAGGCGAGGTTATGTCGCACGCGATCCGTGCAGGCGAGCCACTCGAATTCCCCCTGGAAAACGCCGTGCAGGGGATGCGCATCATCGACGCGGTGTTCCGCTCCGCCGTCAGTGGGAATTGGGAGGTTCCGTAGGTCTTTCCCGGGGGACTTCAGCGCACGAGGACAATTTCGGCGAGGTCCCTGTCGAGATGAACGCAGTAGCCCCCGTGCTTGGGATGGAGCCAGATTCCCTGTTCCGGCCCGACATTCGGGAATTCGCCAACGGTCTGGTAGACGACTCCGCCCGTGTCGTCAACCTCGGGGCTCAGGGGTCCGATGTGGATGTGGGCATGACACTGGGTACGGAAATAGTGGCTGTTCTGAGCCAGTCCCCATCTGCCCGGGAAAAGCTCTTCCGCGCGTTCAACCGCCCCTAGCCAGAGTCTGGCTCGCAGCGACTCCGACAGATCGGCTGTCGACTGGAACCCGCGGTCGTGCGATTTGGGAAGCGCCAGATAGCGATTGGGCTTGTGAGGATTGATGTCCTTCAGGAAATAGATCTCGCCCGACTGCAGCTCTGCTGTTCCGCACAGGCTGCAAACCCGGCTTGACAGGGTTCCGGGTTCTCCGTGTTCGCATGGGCAGTTCACAACCGGCATCGGCACCAACGGAACTAGCGCCCAGCAAGCCAAGGCCAGGAGGCCCGCCAGGCGCACCCAACGATACCTAGGCGAGCGCGCCCCGCGGCTGTTCACGGTGCCGGTCTCCAAGCAACTTGTCATAGCGGCGCAGCAGGAACAGGTCAGTCATGCCAGCAACATAGTCGCAGACAACCTGCGGCAATGGCTCGCACCCCAGTTGCTCGACATGACTGTCCGGTAGCGACTCGGGTGAGTCCATGTAGTATCGGAACAGCTCCTTCAGCTTGTCCACGCACCGGCTCGCGATCCGCTGCGTCACCATCGCCTTGTAGTACGACTCGGTGAGGACAGCCCGGATCTCGCGCATCGTGACTAGGGTGGATTCGTCCGGATGCGCGATCCGCTCCGGCAGTTGGCGCACGTCTTCCCAGTCCTTGGCCCCGGATGCCATCGCAGCCGTCCGGACACCCTCGATGAAACCGCTCACGAGCCTTCCCACAAGCTGACGCTGGATCTCCCGCAAGGCTCGGTGTTCGCCGCAACCGGGATAGGCCGATCGCACTTCGGAAGAGATCTGGTCGAATGCCGGCACTCTCCCGCAGATTGAATCTTGATCGAGGAATCCCCCGTCCACCGCGTCTTCCAGGTCCGCGCTCAAGTATGCGATCTCGTCCGCGGTATCAATGATCTGCGCCTCCAGCAGGGGCCTCAACCCGGGCAGGTACTCCCGATGGAGGGACTCCTCGGGATCGAGCTCGCGGGAATGCTTGATCAAGCCCTCCCGAACCTCGAAGGTCAGATTCAGTCCGCGGAAAGCGGCGTATCGGCGCTCGAAATGCTCCACGATGCGAAGCGCGTGAAGGTTGTGGTCGAAGCGGAAACCGTGTCGTTGCATCTCCGCGTCAAGAGCCTCCTCGCCGGTATGGCCGAACGCCGGGTGCCCGAGATCGTGCCCGAGCGCCAACGCTTCGACAAGGTCGACGTTCAGGCCCAGTACGTGTGCGACGGTGCGCGCCACCTGGGAGACCTCGATGGTGTGGGTCAGCCGAGTCCGGGAATGCTGGGAGTCCGGCAGGGTCGTGACCTGCGTCTTGCCCGCAAGCCGCCTGAACGCCCGCGAATGGATGATGCGATCTCGATCCCGCTGGAAAGGACTCCGATAGGTGTCCGGCTCGTGAGGCTCCTTATGCTTGCGCAGGCGCGACCGCTCGGTCGGGAACCGCAACCTAGCCGTCATCGATGTCGCAATGTTCAACTGCCTTCGCCCAGAATCTCCATCATGGCCGCGGCCATGGCGCTTGCAGGACCGTTCTCGGCCTGAATTCCGCTCAGGATCTCACGCGCTTGCTCGGGGTCGCTACCGATAAACGTCCGCGCCATTTCGATCGAGGCCCGGTCCCGGGACACCATCCGGGTGGGGGACTCGACGAGAGCGCGGAACTGCTCCCGTGCTGCCTCGGCGTTTCCCTGATCGAGCAACAAACCGCCAAGCGCCAGACGTGCCAGAGCGGCGTATTCGCTTCCCTGCCCCCGCCCGGCCTGCTCGAAATGAGCCTGGGCCTCGGCGATATTCCCCTGCTCTCGATCCAGGAGACCGGAATAGTACGACGCTCCCGTCGCCGCCGACGTGCCAGAAAAGTCCAAGTTGACCCCATCAAGGGCCCGCGTGACTTCATCGATCCGATCAGCCTCGGTAGCGAAAGTCTTGAATCCGGGCCGTTCCTCGAGCGTCACCTGGCCGTGGAACAATTCGATCGCGTCCTGCAAGGCGGCGCTCGAAGTGGCTTGCCTTTGCGTGTCGTAAGTCCAGTAACCGACGCCGCCTACCAAAAGCACCACGATGGCGATGCCGGCACCAACGAATTGCCTGCGATGACCCGAGACGTACTCTACCTGGTGCGTGACCTCCTCAACGAACCGGTCTCGTTTCAGATCCTTGCGACGGAGCTTTGCCACAGAACTACCCTGCCTTCCGATCAGTCGAGCAACCCATTCCAGGTACTGCGCTCACCCCCATTCTAGCCTGAGGGTGCCAGACAAACTCCGGGACTCCGCCTTGAAACGGGCCTTCCCGGCCGCCGGCGTGAGATTGACGGATTCGGGAATCGCACCTACCGCGAGCAACACGTCCGTCATGCGATCAAATCGTGCACAACGCTCCCGTGAACATCCGTCAAGCGGAAATCCCGGCCGGCGTGGCGGAACGTGAATCGCTCATGGTCGAAGCCGAGCAAGTACAGCAAGGTGGCGTGCAGATCATGCACATGAACCTTGTTCTCCTCGGCCCTGAAGCCGAAATCGTCCGTCGCGCCGTGAACGTGCCCTCCCTTGACGCCGCCACCGGCAAGCCACATCGAGAATCCGTATGAATTATGGTCCCTGCCGTTCTCGCCGTCATTCGCGCCGAACGACGTCAGTTCCATAACCGGTGTCCGTCCGAATTCCCCGCCCCAGATGACGAGGGTGTCGTCCAGCATTCCCCGTTGCTTGAGATCGGACAGAAAACCGGCAATTGGTTGGTCGCATTCTCCTGCCAGGCGGCGGTGATTCGCTTCGATTTCGCTGTGCGAATCCCACGGCTGGCCCGCGCCGTGCCAGACCTGAACGAAGCGGACGCCCTTCTCGAGAAGCTTGCGGGCGATCAGCATCTGCCGCCCGTGCACCGTGTCGCCGTACAGTTCCCGGACGGATTCGGGCTCGCTGTTGATATCGAACACATCTGCCGCCTCCATTTGCATTCGGAAGGCGAGCTCAAACGACTGTGCCCGGGCCTCCAGAAGCGCATCTCCTGGCCTCTCTGATGCGTGGGCCTTGTTCAGCTTTCCGAGCAGATCCAGTTGCTCTCGCTGGGATGATTCGGTTGCGAATCGACTTCGGACATTCGCAATCAGCTTCTCCGGGAGCTCCTCCCGAGTGTTAATGTGCGTTCCCTGAAACGCTCCCGGCAGAAACGCCGAGCGCCAGTTCCTTGCGGCGAAGACAGGATATCCGTCCGGACAGAGCACGACGAAACCCGGAAGGTTCCGATTCTCAGTGCCCAGTCCATACGTGAGCCATGAACCGAAGCTGGGACGCGATTGCTGCGTGCTGCCAGTGTTCATCATCAGCAGCGACGGACCGTGATTCGGGATGTTCGTGTGCATTGACCGAATCACGCAGAGATCGTCAGCGTGTTCGGCAATCTTTGGAAAGATCTCGCTAACCTCGATGCCGCTCTGTCCGTGTTTGCTGAACGAAAACGGTGATGGCAATGCGGTACCGGTTTGGCGCTCGGTCCGCAAGTGCACTGGAAGCTTTTGACCGGCGTAGCGCGCGAGCGCCGGCTTAGGGTCGAACGTATCAACTTGGGAGGGCCCCCCATTCGTGAAGATATGGATGGCTCGCTTTGCCTTGGCCGGCAAGGGTGGCGTTTTCGGGGCGAGTGGGTCAGCGGGATCGTAGGATCCACGCGCTCCGTCCGTGGCCAGCAGCGCCCCGAAGGCGCACCACCCGATGCCCATGGTGGCATCGCGCAGCATCGATCGACGAGAAAGTGCACTAGGGGCAGTCATTGTCAGCCATCACTCCGACCGGGAACCAGCAATTCCCGTCGCTCCTTGGCGCGGGAACCTAGCAACATTCTACCGACACGGCGCAAGCCCGGGCGAACGGATTCCTTGGAAATGATCCGTGGCGGTGTTCCGCCAAGCCGTCGATGGCGAGCGGAGACGGAGGCTCTTCGAGATGGGATTGGCCGAGTTGATTCGACTTCGAACGGATGCCTGATCGCACCGTTCAGTAGATTTGCTGGGTTGTCGCCTCGACCCGCTCGGGAGGCAGGACGCCGTTGGCGAGCATCACGCCGCGGATCGCATCAACCGTGACTTGCGACGGCTTGAAATTTCCGAACCGGTAGCCCGTCGCGATAGCTAACGGCGTCCACCCGAAGCGATTCGCAGTGTTCCACACACTGATCTCGGCCCCGCTTGCCGCCAGGTACTCGACCACTTTGGGTAGGTTCTTGTAAGCCGCACCGTGCATGGCGGTTTCACCGTTGGCGTCAACGGCATTGACGTCTGCCCCGAGTTCCAGCGCGACTTCGACGGCCTCCAGCACCTCGGATTCCGTTCCCGCATCCTCGCCGGGTGAGCGCGTCCCCACACCAGCCGCAGCCATGAGTGGCGTGCTGCCGTCGGCATTCGGCATCTGGACGTCGGCCCCGAGAGAAGCCAGCGCCCGCATCAGTTCGGCGTCCGCGCTCTGGGCGGCGAGAAAGTAGGGCGTCGCTCCCAGCTTCCTCAGCCTCGTGTTGCCGAGGTTCACATGCTTGGCCATCCTTGCATTCACCTTCGCGCCGCGCCGGACGATCTCACGCACGAATGCAAGGCTGTTCATGCTTCCGGAGCCTTGCGGGGGCGGGTCGTTGTCGCCCATGCCGGGCTTTCGGACCCGTGCTATTGCATGGAGGACGGTATATCCAGGTATTGCTGCGTTTGGGTTCGCCCCGGCATCAAGGAGCTTCGTAGCCAGTTCGAAGTGAGCATTCTCGGCTGCGATCAGCAAAGCGCTGGCCCCGAATGGCGGTGCCCCCTTGTAACCACGCGCACGACTGGGCTCGTCGGGCGGAGGACGAATTGTGTCGTTCGGATCGCCGCCGGCTGCTAACAGTTCCTGCAGTGCATCGATGTGCCCCTCACGCGCCGCAAATAGCAATGGAGTGAACCCGGATGCCACTCTGGCGTGGATATCGGCACCTGCACGGACCAATTGCCGCACAACCTCCGCGTGGCCTTCCGCCGCAGCCCACATTAACGCCGTCTGCCGGCCGACCGCCTCTCTCGCTTCGACGTCTGCACCTCGGTCCAGGAGCGCCCTCACCGGCCCAACTCTCCCGGTGCGCGCGGCAGTCATCAGGGCGGTTTCGCCTCCCCGGAGCGCAGCGTTGGGATTGGCTCCCGCATCGAGCAGCAGGTTCACCATTTCGCGACTTCCGTTGACGCACGCCAGAGACAGTGGCGTCACGCCGTATCGGTTTGCGAACTGCACGGTGGCCCCGGATTCCAGGAGAAGTCCCGCTGTAGCCACGTCGTCGCGATGGACCGCCCAGTGAAGGGCCGTCATCCCATCAACCTGGGATGCGTCCGGGTCACTGCCCTTCATCAGCAGGCGACGGACCGTTTCCGAGTCCCCGTTCTGCGCCGCGTCCGCAAGGGTTGCTACCGAGGCGGCTCCGCCGATGGCGGGCGAAACAGCCAGAACCCCGACCGCGATCCAGCCAATTGCTCGTGCACGCATCGCCGCAATATCCTCTACAGGGCTAGATGCTGAGAGGTTCAGCCAGTTCGTCGATCATTCCATTGCTGTCGCCGAACTGGTCAAGTCGGATCCCGACCTTGTCGAGCAAGGTCAGGTGGAGATTCGCGAGAGGAGTCGGTTCCGAATACTTGATGTGGCGACCGCCCCTGATACCTCCCGCGGCACCGCCCGCCACGAGAATCGGGAGATTCGTGTGATCGTGAACATTCGGATTCCCCATGCCACTGCCGTAGAGGTAGAGGGTGTTGTCCAGTAGCGAACCTTCGCCTTCCCGCGTGGCCTTGAGCTTCTCCAGGAATGCCGAAAACAGCGAGACGTGGAATCCATTGATTCTTGCCACCTTGGCAATCTTCTCCGGGTTGTTGCCATGGTGCGTCAGCGGGTGGTGGGGCTCCCGGACACCTGCCTCGGTGTAGGTCCTGGTGCTAGTCTCCCGCGCGAGCTGGAACGTGATGACCCTAGTTATGTCGGCCTGCATGGCAAGGACTTGCAGGTCGAACATGAGCTTTGCGTGATCGCCGTAGGCGGCCGGAACGCCGACCGGGCGGTCCAGGTCGGGGAGCGCGCCGTCCGTGCTTTCCGCTTCCGCCCTCTGGATCCGACGCTCGACCTCGCGGATCGAGGTCAGGTACTCGTCCACCTTTGCTCGATCCTCGGGTCCGAGATCCGATCGCAGCCTCGCCGTATCCTCGATGACCCAATCCAGGAGACTCGCTTTGCGCTGCAGCGCATCGCGACGGTCTTCCGGGGTCCCGCCCTCTCCGAACAAGCGCTCGAACACGATTCTTGGATGGGCCTCCGCCGGAAGCGGTGTCGTGGGGGAGGACCAGGAGAGGTTGTTCTGGTAAACGCAAGCGAACCCGTTGTCGCATTGCCCCACCATCGACATCAGATCCATCGCCATTTCGAGTGACGGCAGCCTGGTCTCCTGGCCGATCTGCTTCGCGGCGATCTGGTCAGCGGTCGTGCCGAGGTAGTAGTCCGTGCTTTCGGTCCACTTCGCCTTGGCCGCGCTGAGAAATCCGGCGTTCGAGGTGGCGTGGGTCCCCGGGTACGAGTTCTTCAGCTCCAGGTTCGTGACCACCGTGACGTCATCAATCACAGGGGCCAGCGACGAGAGGGTCGGCGAGAGTTCCTCAAGCGTGTCGCTTCCCGGCGGGGTCCACCGCGAAATGTCAGACCCCATCGGAACGTACACGAAGCCGAGTCTTCGGACGGGTTTGGCGGCAGTCTTCGAGAGTGCCGTGAGGGAAGGCACCATCGCGTCGAGCAACGGCAGGGACAGCGTCGCTCCCGTGCCCCGGAGAAACGTCCTGCGCGGAAGCGCTTTCTTGGTGACGATCATCGTGACCTCCTCATTTGAAAGGGCGTGCTCGAAACTAACCCTAGGATAAGCGAAGAAAATCGGAATTCATTCGCTTCGGCTTGCCGCACGACCTCCCGGATTGCCGGGGCATCGTAGTGTTCGACTCCACGCCCGAGCGCAAACGTAAGCAGCTTTTCGGCCAGCGCTCCGGCGAACAATTCGGGGCGCTTGAGCAGTGCGCGCTCGAGTCCCGCAATTCCGTCGACATGGGTTCCGTCCGCCAGCTGGCCGGAAGGATCGATCGGCTCTCCTCTGTCTTCGGTTCGCCACCGGCCGACGGCATCGTAGTTCTCCAGCGCGAATCCCAAGGGGTCCATCGGGTCGTGGCAGCTTGCGCATGCCGGATTCGCTCGGTGCTCCGCGAGCCTCTCTCGGACCGAGAGCTTGCCGGACACTGTGTTGTCGATCAGTTCGGGCACGTCCGCGGGAGGCGGCGGCGGCGGCATGCCCAGAACATTCTCGAGAATCCACTTGCCGCGGATGACGGGCGAAGTCCTGGTCGCGTAGGAAGTGACCGTCAAGACGCTTCCATGCCGCAGCAGGCCGCCCCGAACACTGCCGGCCTCAAGCTTCACGCGTCGGAACCGGCTTCCATAGACGTGCGGAATCCTGTAGTGCTTGGCGAGGCGCTCGTTGACGAATGTGTAGTCCGCTCTGAGCAGGTCTAGAACGCTGCGGTCTTCCCGGATCACGCTTTCGAGCAGCAACTCCGTTTCCCTTCGGAAGGCCTGGCGCAGATTGTCGTCAAAGTCCGGGAACAAGCGCATGTCGGGCCGGATCGAATCCAGATTCCGCAGGTGCAGCCATTGCGCCGCGAAATTGTCGACAAGGGACCGGGACTTCGGATCTGCGAGCATCCTCCTCACGTGGCGCTCGAGCCCGGCGTCCGTGCGAAGCTCGCCGGACGAGGCCGCGTCTCGCAATTCGTCGTCGGGCAGGCTGCTCCAGAGAAAGAACGAAAGCCTGGATGCGAGCTCAAAGTCATTGACTCGGTACGCGGAGTTCGATGCGACGCCCTTAGGGTCGCGCTCGACTCTAAACAGGAAATGAGGGCTGACCAGGATCGCGGAAAGCGCCCGCTCGATTCCTGCTTCGAAACTCCCTGCTTCATCCGCCACGGCGCGACGGTAGAACCGCATCGGACCTTCTAGGTCAGGCTCCGAGAGCGGTCTCCGATAGGCCTGGGTGGCCATCCGTCGGAGAATCGACTCGGCGCAGGCATCGCCCGCGGACCGTGTTTGCGGCTCGCATGTGAATATCCTCTCCCGGCTGGGGGTCGCGCCCGAGGCGCTCCAACTGATCGGGCCGAGGATCGTGACCGAAAAGATTGCAGGCTGGACCCTAGGGTGCCGGTAGAAATTAAAGTGGGCCTGGTAAGGCTGCCTCTGGGTTTCGAGCAATGGAGAGGAGTCCCTCAGGAACGTTGCCCCGATGTCGTGAGGGCCGGCCGTCACGCGGATTTTGGTCTTCAGGTGGCTGTCGGCCAGTCGGTGATCGTTTCCTCGGGGAGGCGGCTTCACGTCCAATACGGCGACGCGCCTGCGGTCCACGAGCAGCTCCATCTCGTGCGGTCGGCTGAGACCCTCGATGTCCTCGTTGCGGTCACGAGCCAAGCGAACAGAAATCTCATACTCTCCGTCGACGGGAAACGTATAAGGGACAAGGGTCCCGCCGCGCGTGCCGATCGGAAGACCCGGGATATGCCCCTCCTGCGTCAGATCCGGCGGCACCCGGACGGTGTATGCGTCAGGCACCCTTCCGGCCCGGCCAACAGCCAGGCGGCTGATCTTCTCGGCAGCTGCAACGTACCGTTCCATCAGCAGGGGTGGAAGGTCCCCGACCGTCACGTTGTCAAAGCCGTGGCTCGCCTCGTCGCTTGGCAGCAAAGCCGCTACGTCCACATCAAGCGCGAGCAGATCGCGGATCGAATTGCGGTACTCCGTACGGTTCAGCCTTCGAAAGGTCCCGGCCCGGCCGGGGTCCGGGTTGGCTGTCGCATGGCGGTCAAGAAGCGCACTGATGGATTCAGTGGCGGTTCGGTACGTCGCTTCGTCCGGCCTCGGGATGCCCGGAGGAGGCATTTGTCGCGCACGGAGCTTTCGGACGACCGCTTCCCAAGGCTGGGAATTCCGGGACACCTCGACGGCAGCCAATTCCTCTAGATCCAGGCCGGCCGTCCGTGTGTCGGAACCATGACAAGCCAAACAGTATTGACCCACGAAGGTCTGAATTGACGCTTCGTCGTCCGTGGCTTGAGCCAGCGTGAACGGTGCGCAGATCGCGACCAGCACCAAGGTCACGCCGAGACTCAAATGTGCCCAGCGAGTCATCCAGCCGAGCCTGTGGATATCGTAACAAGGCTCGTCCCCACAGGATTCCAGTTGCAGCGGAGCGGGTCCGGTAACTCACAGGAATGGGCTCTCGCACCCCGCGTGGAAATCGGCGATTGGCGGCCACCTCTGGTCGTACCGCCAATTAGGTCGAACGGCATTCCAGATCCTGATTACCCCGAAGTAACAGCCACATTTAGGAGGCGAAAATCTGTCGGTCAGACGTGCAATTAGGTTGACATATAACACCTTTTGAGATGTACTAAGTATCTTAAAATAAAGGCGTTAACTATGCTAAGAACCATATCCAGTTCCAGCCGGGACAGAGCCTCCGCGACTTCTTCGAGCGTTACGGAACGGACGAACAATGCGCCCAAGCGTTGTTCCAGGCGCGCTGGCCGCAAAGCTTCCGCTGCCCCCGCTGCGACCACCACAAGCATTGCCAGCTGCGGCGGCGCAAGGCCCTGCAGTGCATCCGCTGCAAGCATCAGACTTCACTGACTGCCGGCACGGTGTTCGAGCACACCAAGCTGGGCCTGAGCACCTGGTACCTGGCGATTTACCTGCTGACCCAGTCCAAGAACGGGATCTCGGCCATGGACCTGAAGCGCCAGCTGGGCGGCAGCTACAACAGCGCCTGGATGCTCAAGCACAAGTGGATGCAGGCGATGCGCGAGCGCGAGGACAGCCAGCCGCTGCGCGGCATCGTGGAACTCGACGACGCCTATCTGGGCGGGGAGACCAGCGGAGGCAAGCGGGGGCGCGGCGCGGCCCGCAAGACACCCTTTCTGGCCGCGGCACAGGTCAGCGCGGACGGGCGTCCGGAACGGCTGCGACTGAGCCCGGTGAGCGGCTTCCGGCGACGGGCGGTGGAAACGTGGGCGCGCCAGCAGTTGCAGCCGCGGACGGTGGTGCGCTCGGACGGGCTGCAGTGTTTCCGGGGGTGCGGGCGGCTGGCTGCGAGCACCAGCCGCGGGTCACCGGCGGCGGCAAGGGCACTTGCGAGACGCCCGGGCTGAGCTGGGTGAACACGCTGCTGGGCAACGTCAAGCGCGCGATCGACGGCACGTATCACGCCTGCTCGTCACGCTACGCGGGGCGCTACCTGGCCGAATTCGGCTACCGCTTCAACCGGCGCTATCAGCTGGTCGATCTCGTGCCGCGGCTCGCCTACGTCCCCGTGCGCACTCCGCCGCTGCCCTATCGGCTTCTAGCTGTGGCTGGAACTGCTGGGTAACCAGGAATCCCTTTGACGGGTTCGATCCGACCGCCCACGATGAATGTCACGATCACTGCCAGAGGGCTCAGCAGGCCAATTCCGATTAGGACGGGCAGGTAGCTTCCGGTCGTGTCCAGAACCCGGCCGATTGCGGCAGTGGTAAGTACAATGCCCACGCTTGCACCAGTTCCCGAGAATCCGAAGGAGGTTCCCACGAACGAAGCGGGAAAGTAGTCATTTGGCAGGTTGAGCAGGTTCACCGACACGGTCTTGAAGCCAAGCGCTCCCAAGCTTATGCATGCCATTGCAATCCAGACATTGGGAGTGTAGGCGGCCCCAATCAGTGCCGTAGCCGCTATCCCCGCAATGCAGAGTACAGTCTTGCGAGCACGGTTGACTGTCCAGCCGCGTGCAATGAGCCAAGATGCCATTCCCGTTCCCCACAGGTCCCCGAAGCCGGACATGACATAAGGAATCCACGCCATCAAACCGATCTGCGTGATATCCAGACCCTTGTCCTGAGCTAGGTATGGGGGAATCCAGTACACGTAGAACCCCCATACCCCGGCAGCGGTCATCCGGCCCATGAAGACGGCCCAGGCTTGGCGGTACCGGACCACATGCAGCCAGGGAATCGCCTCGGCATCCTTCGCCTCTTCAGGTCCTTGGCGTTGCCGGTCGGTGAGCGAGAGCCAGAATGGCAGTACTGCGAAACCGATGAGCCCAGTCACCAGGAACGCAACCCGCCAGCCGTAGGCCACCGTGAGCCAGCTGACCAGTGGAACGGTGACAGCTGACCCCAAGCTGCTCCCGACATTGACGATTCCGACCGCGAAAGACCGTATGGGGCCCCGGACTTCGTGAGCGACGGTCTTCATCGATGCCGGCCACACACCTCCCTGTCCGACAGCGAGCAGTAACCGATAGGCGGCCAGCGAACGGAACCCGGCGGAGAGGGTGTGCATGGAGCCAGAAATTGACCACCAGACGACAAACAACGACAGTGCCCTCCGGAACCCCAGCACGTCCGCCAGGCGCCCGCCAACGCTGTACATCACTGCGTAAGTCACCATGAAGCAGTTCACGACAAACGCGTACTCGCTGTTCGTCATGTCGAACTCTTCCAGCAACGTCGGGGCAAGCCCCGAAAGCGCGATGCGGTCGATGTAGCACGTGGTCGTGACGCCCAGCAGCACCGCGACAAGTCCCCAAGGGGGGCGGCTAGGAGGAGAATCTGATTTCAAGGCTTGGTCGGATGGCATTGAGGAGAGGGCGGCTCCGCCGGACGAACCAAGGCCCAATATCGGCCGCTTGACGGAAACCCATCATAATCGAACCTGATTACCCCGAAGTAACAGCCACATTTAGGAGGCGAAAATCTGTCGGTCAGACGTGCAATTGGGTTGACATATAACACCTTTGGATATATCCTAAGTGTATGCAAATAAAGGTCTTAACTATGCCTAAGAACCATATCCAGTTCCAGCCGGGACAGAGCCTCCGCGACTTCTTCGAGCGTTACGGAACGGACGAACAATGCGCCCAAGCGTTGTTCCAGGCGCGCTGGCCGCAGGGCTTCCGCTGCCCCCGCTGCGACCACCACAAGCATTGCCAGCTGCGGCGGCGCAAGGCCCTGCAGTGCATCCGCTGCAAGCATCAGACTTCGCTGACTGCCGGCATGGTGTTCGAGCACACCAAGCTGGGCCTGAGCACCTGGTACCTGGCGATGTACCTGCTGACCCAGTCCAAGAACGGGATCTCGGCCATGGACCTGAAGCGCCAGCCGGGGGTCAGCTACAACAGCGCCTGGATGCTCAAGCGCAAGTTGATGCAGGCGGCTGGCTGCGAGCACCGGCCGCGGGTCACCTGCGGCGGCAAGGGCAGTTGCGAGACGCCCGGGCTGAGCTGGGTGAACACGCTGCTGGGCAACGTCAAGCGCGCGATCGACGGCACGTATCACGCCTGCTCGTCACGCTACGCGGGGCGCTACCTGGCCGAATTCGGCTACCGCTTCCACCGGCGCTATCAGCTGGTCGATCTCGTGCCGCGGCTCGCCTACGTCGCCGTGCGCACTCCGCCGCTGCCCTATCGGCTTCTAGCTGTGGCTGAAACTGCTGGGTAATCAGGTTCCAGATTCGCGAGGCGCTGCGTGAGTGGCGGCCGCTCTGGCGGAAATCCGGGTCACTGGTCCTCGATGACAAGAGTGCCGAACACACCCACGCCTACTTCAATGACTACACCCGGTGTGCAGAGGAGATTTCGGCCATCCAGCACCGCCTCATGCGATCAGCCTCGGCAACCCATCTGCAAACTCAACGAACCTCATTCATTGGAGCCTGCAAGGCCGGTACTTACTAGCTGCCTTCGGTCAATCAATCGCTGAATGCAAATTCATTTGTTATCAATAGAACTTGGGCATATTGCTCAAGTCGATTGAGAGGTTTCTCAATGACCTTTGGGAAGCCTTCCTCTGCACTCCAGGACATAGGCTCCATGTCGCTACCACGCTGTTCGGCGCTAAGGACTTCTTCAATCACCGGAGACCACGTGAACGTATCGGCCTCATAATCCCCGAATGAATCGACGACAAAATCGAGATGCTCGCCCTCGGCCACTTCGAGGTTCCTGACCGCGGTCGAGACTTCAAATCCACGAACCGTCCACGTTGCCACTACCCCGCGGACGCTCGAGATGATCCATCCGCGCAAACCGTTGGAGTGGTTGAATCGCTGGCTTTGCTGACCCATGCGATGGTTCAGATCGCCCGCCACGCTGACCCGCATGGACCGGGGTGCCGTCCATCTGCGGACGACGGCGCTGTGGATTCCGTCTCCGGGGTAACCCCCCAGTGCGCTCAGACTGGCCCTGCCCGAGCCGGGAGCGGGCATCATCGCGGCCGGCTGGATGCGGTCCTCCACCCGGTGCGTCATCGGACGCAATTCCAATACCTTTCCCGCCATGATGTCGAGCTTTGCCGTGCCATGCCTCCAAGTCGAGCCCGGGGCACTCTCGGAAACGACCTCTGTTGGTGTCTCATGCGCTTCGGAAACGAACGCCACTGCGACCTTTCGGGCGCTCGCGTCCGGCAGCCTTCCCAACACCTTGCGGTGAATCGTGTCGATGCACTGCTCCGGGTCGCCGCATGATGCTGCGAGAGCACGCGCCTGCTCTGCAAGAAAGGAGCTGTTCATGAAGAAGAGGGCTTGTTGCGGCACGGTCGTCAGCTGACGTCGCGGCGAGTGTTCTTCCGGATTCGAGAAGTCGAACGTTCTCATGAGTGCCGACGGCTCTTCGCGCGAGACATACGCGTAGATCGCTCTTCGGGGCGAGGCTGGCGTCGCCTTCAGCTGGAAGGGAGGTCCGCCCTTCGTCGTGTCGAGCCGACCGGAAACGGCCAGCATGGAGTCACGCATGGCCTCGAAATCAAGCCGCTTCCGGTTCTGCCTCCAAAGGAGCCGGTTCGCGGGATCTGCAGCGATCCCGTGTTCGGATCCCGTGCTGTCCTGACGGTAGGTCCTTGACAGCACGATCTGTCGAATCAGATCCTTCGTTGACCAGCCATTGGCCATGAAATCGGCCGCAAGGTAGTCAAGCAGTTCTGGATGGGAGGGCGGATCGCCTCGAGTTCCCAGATCACTTGGCGTTCGGGCGATCCCCTCGCCGAACAAGTGTCCCCAGACTCGATTCACGAAGACCCGCGCGGTCAGCGGGTTCTCAGAGCTCGCTATGGCGCGTGCCAATTCCAGTCGGCCGCTTCCTGTTCGAAACTCACCCGCGCCAGGCAACGCCGACAAGAAGCGCGGCCCGACCTGCTCTCCCTTGTCGTTCTGGTTCCCTCTCAGGAACACGTAGGCAGGCTGCAGGTCCGCGGCGTCCCGGACGACCATCGCGTGCTTGGGGCCTCCGCGGTAGCTCCAGTCGTGCATGACGGCCTCGTATTGCCATTTCAGGCCCTTCATTACGTTCGAGTCGCCCTCGCTCTGAATCCACCAGAAGTCTTTCGCAGGAATGTCAGTTGGCGTGCCGATGCCACGCAGCGCGAGCCGGAGCGCTTCCTGCATCGGATCCGGCCACCGATAGAGACTGTCAGCCTCCGCCATCCGCATCGCAACCCGCTTGGCGCCGCCCGGCGAATTCAGGTCCTCAAACGCTTCGACGGAGGGGCCTACGAGACCGTTCAGGTAGGTTCGCCAGCGTTCCAGAAGGTAGTGATTGAGATTCCTCTCTTTCGACAATGCCTCGAATTCCCGATTCCCCAGGCTGCGAGATTCCCACGCAGCTTCGAGGTACTTCTCGAGGACTTCGGGCGTGCGGAATTCCTTGACGTGGTCGGCCAGTCGCTCGTTCCGGAACCTGTCGAGCCACGCGCGACGGCTGGCAAGCTTCTCAAGGAAGAACTCCGTTTCCGGGCTCTCACGAAAGGCCTCGATCGGCACGGGCTCGAGAACGTTCGGAGAGTTAAGGAACACGCTGTAGAGAGAGTAGTAGTCCGCCGTCGGTATGGGATCGAACTTGTGATCGTGGCAGCGGGCGCAGGAAACCGAGAGCCCGAGGAAGCCTCTCGTCACAACGTCGATCCGGTCATCGAGATTGTCCGGCACCTCGATTGGTCGCACCTGATTGATCCCCAACGTCAGCAAACCCAGTGCCGGCAGGTGCTCGTCATCTGCCCCAACCAAATCAGCAGCAAGCTGAAACTCGACGAACTTGTCATAGGGGAGATCGTTGTTGAACGCGTCGACCACCCAGTCCCGGTAAGGCCACGCAATGGGAAACGGACGAGCCTGGAACCCCTCGTCCGAATAGCGTGCGACATCGAGCCAGTAGCGCGCCCAGCGCTCCCCGAATCGCTCGGACGCGAGCAAAGAATCGACAACGGCCTTGTACGCCTCCTGGGTCGGTGCGTCGACAAACCGGTCCGACTCGTCGGGGTCAGGAGGCAAGCCAGTCAAGTCCAGGTGGAGCCGTCGGAACAATGTCCTCGGATGCGCGTCGGCGGATGGCCTCAGCCCTGCCGTCTCGAGCCTCGCCTCGACGAAGCGGTCAATTGCCGACTGGGCCCAGCCGGTAGCAGACGGAGGTGGTTCGGCCCGTTCCGGACGGACGAAGGACCAATGCTTGGAAACCGGCCCGCTTGGAGGCGACGGACCGTCCGGAAATGGAGCCCCCGCCCGGATCCATGCTTCCATGTGCCCGATCTGCACGTCGGTCAGCTCCCCGGTGGGCGGCATCCGAAGGCCGTCCTTGCCTCGAATCAACTGCAGCAGGCGACTGGCATCGGGATTGCCCGGCACTATCGCCGCGCCCGTCTTGCCGCCCTTGAGGAGAGCGGCCCGTGAATCGACACGAAGTCCCGCTTGGGGAGTCGGGATCTGCGCGCTGTGGCACGCGTAGCACTGTTCCGCCAGAACGGGGCGAACGTGCTTCTCGAAGTGATCGATCGACTCAATGTCGGCACCGAGCGCGAATCCCGCTGCGATGACAAGGGCCGCAGGTAGTTTCGGGTTCGAGATTGTGAACGTCACTGCTGCTTCTGAGAGTTTATCGAATGGAGCCAGCTTTCAAGGGAGCAGACTGCGAATACATGCGGACAACGAAGCGCTGAAAGTCGTCAAATGCGCAACCAATTGGTAGCATTAGGCAGGATATGGCGAGCCTCAGACTGACTCGTTCCCCCCTTTTCATCGCCGTCATACTCGCTCTCGGAGCCAGTGCTCCTGCGCTTGCTGCTGACGCGGATGCCGCCGGGCGGCTCTTCGCCGTGGAAGTCAAGCCGCTGCTCGCCGAACGGTGCTTCGCCTGCCATGGCCAGGATCCAGACGCGGTCCTAGGTGAGCTCGTCCTCACGTCGCGCGAGACCATGCTCGAAGGGGGAGCTTCCTCGAAGCCGGCTCTAGTGCCGGGCAATGCGGGGGCGAGCCTACTGTATGAAGCGGTCCGAAGGACAAATCCCAAGCTCCAGATGCCGCCCAAGGACACCGACCGGCTGACGGAGGAACAGGTCTGGAAGATTCGCGACTGGATCAACGCCGGTGCTCCCTGGCCGGACGAGGCGGCCCAGCAAGAATATGTCGCTGAGGATCTGGCAGCGACCCGCACTGCTGCTGGAGTCACGGTGACGACAAGCGGGGGCCTATCGGATGACTGGAGCAACCGGCGGTACCAGGAGGAGGACCTCTGGGCGTTTCTCCCGCTGAGCCAATCGGCGCCCCCCGACTCCGACCGCGCGAATCCGATCGACGCGTTCATCAACCGCAAGCTCGCCGAGGCAGGCCTGGAAGCCGCTCCTCCCGCGAGCAAGCTCACGCTTATCCGCAGGGCATCGTTCGATCTCACCGGCCTGCCGCCGAAACCAGAGGAGATCGAGGCGTTCCTCAACGACGACTCGCCCGAGGCATGGGCGAGAGTGGTCGATCGTCTCTTGGACAGTCCGCACTACGGAGAGCAGTGGGGAAGGCACTGGCTCGACGTGGTGCGATACGCGGACACGGCCGGGTATTCCAATGACTGGGAGCGCTCAAACGCATGGCGGTATCGAGACTACGTCATACGCTCCATCAACAACGACAAGCCGTACGACCGCTTCGTGATCGAACAGATCGCAGGCGACATCCTCGACCCCAGGGACCCGGAAATGCGGGTCTCAACGGGGTATCTGCGCATGGGTCCGTGGGAGCACACCGGGATGATGCAAAAGGTGGCGTCTCGACAGCTCTATCTCGACGACATCACAAACAATGTGGGCGAAACGTTCCTTTCCCTGCCCTTGCGTTGTGCCAAGTGCCACGATCACAAGTTCGATCCGATTCCCACGCGCGATTACTACCGGATGTATGCGGTCTTCGCAACCACGCAGCTGGCTGAAATGCCGGCCGACTTCCTCGAAACCGAGAACAGGAATTTCTTCGACCAAGAAAGGGCGCGCCTGGAGGGGCTGCTGGCGTCGGCCAAGGCGGATGCGGCTGCCATCAAGGCGAAAGAGGAGAGGGCAGCACGCGCCTGGTCTGCAGAGCGTGGCATCCCGTACCAGCCCAGGGAGAAGCTGCGGGACAAACCGGAAGGACAGAAACCCCCGCGGCATGTCGGATTGACGATCGACGACCTGGGCTACTTCAAGGTCCGTAACAACGACGCCAAGATCTGGAATCGGCGCCTCGAGCGCTACAAGCCCATGGCCCACAGCGTCTATGAGGGTCCGGTGAAGCACCAGAATTCGGAGCGGCTCAGGATGCCTGAACCGGAAGAGATGCGTGGCGATCCTCCCGAGTCATTCATTCTCACTGGCGGCTCGGTCTATTCGCATGGCGATCGGGTCAACCCCGGCGTCCTCAGCGCGGTGCCCGTCGCCTATCGCTCCGAGGCAGACCGCAAGGACTACGAGATTCCGGCCAAGATGGAAGGCCGGCGGCTGGCGCTCGCACGGTGGATCGCAAGCCCGGACAACCCCTTGACCACGCGATCGATCGTCAACCGCATTTGGCAGCACCATTTCGGAAGAGGCCTAGCTGCAAACGCGAACAATCTCGGGAAGATGGGCAAGAAGCCGACGCACCCGGACCTGCTCGATTGGCTGGCCCGTCGCTTCGTCCAGGACGGCTGGTCCATGAAGAAGATGCACCGGCTCATCATGAGTTCCGAAACGTATCGCCAGAGCGATCGTCCGGCGGACCAGGATGCGATCGCCGATCGGGACCCGACCAACGACCTGCTCAGCCATTTCCGGCCCCGGAGGCTCGCGGCCGAGGAGATCCGCGATTCGATGCTGGCAGCGTCCGGCGAGCTGAATGGGGAAGTCGGTGGCCTTCCAGTCTTTCCGGAGGTGAACACTGAATTCCAGTCCCAACCGCGAATGAACCAAGTGACGATCGCGCCCGCTTACCAGCCTTCCAGGATGCCGGAGCAACGCAATCGCCGCTCGGTCTACGTCTACCGGATGCGGATGCAGATGGAACCCTTGATGGAAGTCTTCAACCAGCCAAGCTACGACTTGTCCTGCGAACGGCGCGACAGTTCCACGGTCACGCCACAGGTCTTCACCCTGATGAACAGCACCAATTCGGTGGATCGCTCCATCGCAATGGCACTGCGCCTGCGCGCGAGGTCCGGCACGGTCGAGGAACGCGTCAACCGTGCGTTCCAGTACGCATTCGGTCGTGACGCAACCGAGAAAGAGCGCGTGACGATGGCAGAGCATGTCCGAAAGATGACCGAGCATCATCGAAGTCATATTCCGGAGCCCGAGGTCCCGCCGAAGGAACTGGATCGTGCCGTGGTGGAGGAGATGTCCGGCCTCGCCTTGCAATACAAGGAGCCGCTGGATGTCTATGACGACTACATTCCGCACGCCAAACCGTGGGACGTCGAACCGGAAACCAGGGCGCTGGCCGACCTCTGCCTCGCGCTGTTCAACGCCAACGAGTTCGTCTATGTCTACTAGGTGGCTGCAAGACCGTCAGCGATTGCCTTTGCACGGACAAGGCTCGCGCTGCGCGCGCTACTGGATACCTGAACGAGGGCGGTGAGAAGCACAGAGTCACCGTGGAAAGCGAAGGGAGAAACGCAATGCAGATCAAGGACTTCAGCTTCGGTGAGGTTTCTAGCAGTCGCCGCAGCTTTCTCTACTCCCTGGGCGCAAGCCTCGGCAGCGTAGCGTTCAGCAATTTGCTCGCTAAGGAATCCCCCGGCCCGCTGGCAGTCAAGAAGTCTCATCACTCAGCGAAGGCGAAGGCCTGCATCTTTCTCGTGATGGAGGGCGGGCCCAGCCACATCGACACCTTCGACCCGAAGCCGAAACTGCAAGACCTCCACATGCAGAAGTTCGAGCGAGTCGGAGAGCAGTTCTCCCCGATGTCGTCCGGAGTGCGCTACTACGTCCAGAGCCCCTATGAATTCCGGAAGGTCGGCCAGGCTGGCATTGACATGTGCGAGCACTTCATCCATCTACCGGAAGTGGCCGATGACCTGTGCGTGTACCGTGGCTGCCAATCCGAGTCGGTGGATCACCCAACCGCCCTGTTCCACATGAATACAGGCAACAAGTTCGGTGGGGACCCGGCCGTCGGTTCGTGGGTGACCTACGGCCTTGGGAGCGAAAACCAGAACCTTCCTGGATACATCGTTCTGGCGGAAGCAGGGTTTCCGCAGGGCGGCTCCGGAAACTGGACCAACGGGTTCCTCCCGGCTTACTACCAGGGAACCCCGCTGCGGGCCGAGGGATCGCCGATCCTTGACATCCACCCGCCGAAGTGGAAGACCCGGGACCACCAGAGGGCGAACCTAGACGTCCTGTCGCAACTGAACCGAACCCACCAAGATCTTCACCCGGCGCACGACGAGCTCGCGGCACGCATGGCCAACTACGAGCTAGCCTTCCGCATGCAGACGGAAGTTCCGGGAATCATCGACCTCGAAGGCGAGCCGGAGTCGGTCCGGGAGATGTACGGCCTGAACAACCCGGAAACCGGTTCCTTCGGGCGGCGATGCTTGCTCGCCCGTCGACTAGTGGAGAAAGGCGTCCGCTTCGTTCAGATCTTTTCCGGGGGATGGGATTCCCACGACTATCTCGAGCGCTCCCACAAGGCCCGCATGTACAGCATCGACAAGCCAGTCACGGCGCTCATCAAGGACCTCAAGCAACGTGGCCTGCTGGACGAGACGCTGATTGTCTGGCTCGGAGAGTTCGGGCGCAGCCCGGACAATCATCACCGCGGTGGCGGGGTCGCCATCGGTCGCGACCACAACGCTGAAGCTCAATCGATGTTCTTCGCCGGTGGTGGCGTGAGGGCAGGCCACGTGGTTGGCGCGACAGACGAGATCGGGCACCGAGCTGTCGACGTTGTCCATCCCATCAAGAACCTGCATGTGACCCTGCTGCATCTCCTTGGGCTGGATGACAGCGTCTTGACCTACTTCCACGGAGGGCGCTTCAAGCAGCTGTCCCAGACCGGCGGCCAGCGCATCAAGGAACTGATCGCCTGAGTGGGTAGTGCATGCCCAGCTCCAATGAGCCTGGTACCCGGGCCTGCAGATAACGAAAACTACGGTTGAAGCGCGGCGCCAAACGCCTTGGTTCTCGGGCTGCCCGACCGTGTCGATAAGGGACGGATCCGGGCCGCGGAAAGAGCGTTTGTCGACTCACTCAATGGCCCTACGGGGTTACAGGAGCGTTGCCTTGTATTCGGTGGCGACAAGCTTTACGTGGTTTGACAATGGTGGTTTGAGCCGGTAAGCGGCTGGGGACCTCGAGAAATCGAAGAGACGCGCGAGTCGGAACACATCCGGATTATCCTCGGCTACCCGCCGCTCGTTCTCGGAGATCCAAAAGGGAGTCGTCACAGGACCATTCGTCGTCTTGACTTCAAGCCAGCGCTCTTTGCCATCCCTCGAGAACGAGAGTATGTCGTACCCGGCTCCGTCCCCATCTTCTTCCGCCACCCACCGGACTCTCGACGACAGATCGTCCCGCCCGATTGCAGATAGGTGCAATTGCTCGGACCGGAAGAGGAACTTTTCGCCAGCCTTGCCGAGAGCACGCGCCCTCGCATCGCGCTCGGCGGGATCGAACCTCTTGATGATGCGACGAATCCCTGAGTCGAGTCCTTTCGCCGTCGGCAGAATGGCGGGCACGTCCTGATAGATGAGTTCGGCAGACGGCACAATGTCTGCGGGGCTCTCAGTAGCGAGTCGTCTGTAGAGTCTTGGATCGATCAAACGGTCCTCAATGGTCTCGAACAAGGCGAGCTGATAATTCTTCGCCGGAATGTAGCCTCGGACGAATGGCAGTCCTAGTTCTGCCATGACGGCGCTGATATTGCGGTGCTTGAATTCGATGGACCCGTGCGATCGCCCGGTCAATTCCTGCAGAGCTCGGTTGCGTTCCGCCTTGTTGAACGGGCCGCCTTGAAGCTCGATCTGGAGCATGTCCAAGTAGTCAGCGACTATGGCCTCCAATTCGCTTCGCCCCCAAGGTCCTTTCGCCGCAGTCGCCATTGACTTCAAGCTCGCAGATCAAGGTTCAGGCCCGCGTGAGCTTCAACTCCCTGAACGATTGGTGTGACACAGCTCTCCAATTCTTACGTTCGAGGATCTCGACTTCAAATCAGGGCACTGAACGGTGACGGCATTAGGATACGGCGGTGGCACTGGACAACGCGCATGTTGGTGTCGCCTCCGCTGCCCATGGCCAAGGAATTCCTTTTGCGCGCTTGACCACCACAGACAGATGACCCCGGGGAGGTCGTCAATACACCGGCAGCTGCCAGATCACATGCGCCACCAGTACTCGACCGGATACGCCCTCTGGTTACTTTAAGTGCGTACCGAAGAAGTCGATGGTTCGCTTCCATGCTAGTGCGGCAGCATCCTCGTCGAACCGGGGCGTTGTGTCGTTGTGGAACCCGTGGTTCGCGCCCGGATACATGTGCGCAGTGTAGGGCTTTTCGTTGGCTTTGAGGGCCTCTTCGTACGCAGGCCAGCCTTCATTAATCCGTCTGTCCATCTCGGCGTAGTGGAGCAGCAACGGCGCCTTGATCCTGGCCACGGCGTCGGCAGGTGGCTGCCTGCCGTAGAACGGCACGGCTGCGGCCAGCTCTGGGTTGCGGACAGCCAGGGCGTTGACGACGAAGCCGCCGAAACAGAATCCCACCGCGCCAACCTTGCCGGTGCACTCGTCGTGGTTCTGCAAGAACCTCACCGCCGCTGCGAAGTCTTCGACAAGCTTGTCGCGATCGAGTTCCGCTTGCAGCCTCCGCCCGTCGTTGTCATTGCCGGGGTAGCCGCCCTTTGGCGTCAGGCCGTCGGGAGCCATTGCGAGGAAGCCGGCGGCACCCAACCTCCGAGCAACGTCTTCGATGTACGGATTGAGACCGCGGTTTTCGTGCACGACAACCACCCCGGGAAGCTTGCCCGACGCCGAGGCCGGTCGAACCACATATGCGCGGATTGACCCGTAGCCCTGCGGCGAGTCGTAATTGATTCTCTCGGTGCGGATGCGACCGTCGTCTTCGGGGACCTGCTGGGCAAGGGCGTAGTCGGGGCTCAGGCTGGCCAGAACACCCGCCGCGCTCGCGCCAGCCGTGAACGGCCCGGCCCTGTCGATGAAGTCCCGCCGGTTCAGTGCACCATGCACGTAGGCGTCGAATAGACGCAGAATCTCGGGATGGTAGTCGCTCGCGCGCAATCGTTCCATGGGTTAGTCCTCTTTAGAACAAGTACCCGATTAGGGTCCCAAGGTTTCCCGCTCTTTGGGTGGAGCGAAATCTTCGCGGGCATGGAAGTGTCCGCTCGTAAGGTCCTTGCCTGACTCCAGGTAGGCATCGATCTTCGCGCTCAGGTCAGCCACGACATCCGGATGCTGGTCAGCGACGTTGGTCAGCTCGTCCGGGTCGTCTGCACGGTTGTACAGTTCGGAGTCGTGGTCGTAGCCAAGCCTCTGACGGTCCATGACCTTCGAGAACTGCCAGTCCTTAGTGCGAATGGCAGCGATCCAACCGTAGCCCTGGACGAGCCCGTCGTGGGGGCTCTCCTCCCCGCTGGCCAGTCCCCACAGGTTCTTGCCGGTCGCCCGCGGCGGAGGATCTAGCTCAAGAAGGCTGAACAATGTCGGCATGACATCCGGGTGGTGGATGAATCCGGAGGCAAGGGTGCCGGCCTTTTCCTTGCCCGGCAGACGCACCAGGAACGGATTGTGCGTGACCTGACGCCGGACCCGCTTGGGTCCCTTGAGGAATTGCCCTTGTTCCCCCAGCAGCGAGCCGTGATCGGAGAAAAAGGCGACTACTGAATTGTCAAGTAACCCGAGTTCCTCGACGGTCGCGAGAATCTCGCCGATCCAGTAGTCCACGCACATTGACTCGCCCGCATAGTTCGCTCGGAGGCGATCAATTCCGGATTGCGGGACCTCGATATCCGAGTACGGAGGCTCCCACCAGGTCGGACCTGTCGCGTCTGGCATGTACTCATCTAGAAACCGCTTCGGCGGATCCCACGGTTCGTGCGGGTCGAACGCTTCGAGGTGCAGGAAGAAGGGCGTCTTGTCGTGGTTTCTCCTGAGCCAGTTGATGACGGTCTTCGCGGTGACTTCAATAATCGCTTCGCATTCCTGCTCATAGCGTTGGCGATTCGCCAGGAACTGGCGCATGAAGGCTGGCCGTCCCGGGTCCATTTCGACCCATTGGTCCCAGTACTCGCGCGGATAGTGCATGGGAACGATGTCCTGCAGGTCCGCAGGTGCTTGCTCGTAAAAGTCGACTTCGTGGCCGCGAGACCACTCGTAGTAGCGGTAGCCGCGATGGAAGTTCTTCCCGGGCCGCTGCAGGTGCGGGATATCGGCAAAAAACGCTGTTTGATAGCCCGCCTCAACCAATGCCTCGGCGACGGTCTGATCCTCATAGAAGAGCTCGTGCCAGCCCGGCGTCTGGACGGGCTCATGCTGATGGAAGTAATGGTAGGGCAGGATTCTGCGCCCCGTCATCAGGACGCGCCGGATCGGGATTGTCGGCATTGCCTCGGGATAGCAATCCTCGAAAACGACGCAATCCTCCGCGAACTTGTCCAGCCTGGGGCACCTGACAAGGCCGTTTCCACCGTACGCCTGCAAATTGTCGGCGCGGAATGTATCGGTATTCAGGAAAATCAGGTTCTGGCGGTTCCCCTTACCACGCTGATTGGGGGGCCGCTCCCACACGCCGCCGGAGATCGCGGGGTCGGCCGGAACGGCGCAACCCGCAAGGGAACCGGTGGCCGCGGCCGCTGCACCAGCAGCCCCTATTGAGGTTCCAGCAATGAAGCCGCGGCGAGAGACATCTTGTTTGTTGGACCTTGCCATATCAGCGAAAGTAGCATACGCGTCTTTCTGGGACTCCAGCGTGGGCCGCGCTCGCGCGACAAACCCTCGCGGTCAATCGAATTGATACAATGTAGACTCTGATCTACACAGATTGAGAATGCAATGGCTCTGAATATTCGTAATGCCGAGGCGGAGCGGCTGGCTGAGACCGTGGCAAGGCTGGCGGGGGAGACGAAGACCCGTGCGGTCACGGTGGCGTTGCGAGACCGACTGGAACGGCTCCGCCGGGACCGATCCGGTCGCAGCCTCGCGCAGGAACTGGAAGAAATTGCGGAACATTGCTCATCTCTGCCAGTCTTGGATTCCCGCGATGCGGACGAGATCCTCGGGTATGACGAGATCGGTCTGCCGTCCTAATGGTGATCGACACTTCGGCATTGGTTGCCATTCTCGGAAACGAGCCTGAGCGCAAGGAGTTCGTCGCTGCAATCGAGCAAACGGAACACCGCGCCGTGTCCGCAGTGTCATTCGTCGAGACTTCGATGGTCATTGGCTCTCGTTACGGGCCCGAAGGACTGCGTGATCTCGACCTCCTCATTAGCAAGGCCCGCATCGAGATCGTTTCAGTGGAGGAGGATCAGGCGCGGATTGCCCGCCGAGCGTTCATGCAATATGGCAAGGGGCGCCATCCGGCGCGGCTAAACCTCGGCGACTGTTTTGCGTACGCACTGGCGAAGGCGCTGGACGAACCCTTGCTGTGCAAGGGCGGCGACTTTCTTCGCACGGATGTCGCGGCCCGTATCGGATCGACCACCTGAAGAGAAGGTTCGAGACGGATCTCTCTCACAACCTGGCGTCTGCAACCGTCGATCCGCTCGCTCGCTATGGCACAGGGAACTCCCGATGAGGGCTTTCTTGCTGTCGAAGCCGTTTCCACTACCGGCCAAGTCACGTGAACTGCTCCCCCTTCCGAATTGAGGACCTCCGCCGATTTCCCCGTGGCCGGTGCCCAGGACAGTTCGACGTCAAGCTGGCAGCAAGGTGAAGCAGATTGCTCCGAAGCCGACCCAGAGCAGCACCCAGACGTAGTTGTATCCGATGTATGTGCGGAAGTCCATCCTCGCGATGCCGGCTGCAATGACTGCCCAGAACGGAGACACCAGATTGCCCACGTGATCGCCGACGCTCAGGGCGAGCAGCCCGCGCTGGGCTGTCACACCCACGGCGAGCGAGGCCTTAGAAGTAATGAACCCCTGAATGACCCATTGCCCGCCGCTCGATGGTACGAAGACGGAAACAACTGCAGCTGACGCCAGTGTGAGCAGCGGGAACGTGTGTTCCGTGGAGATCGATGCAAGGTATTCGGCGAAGTCCGTTCCAATGGAGGTCTTTTCGAGCAGGCCCGCCACTCCGGCGTACAGGTGGTACAGCACGATGACCGGCCAGGCCGTCACAACCGCGCGAGGCAGCGCTCTCGTGAAGTTCAGCACGCTGCCGTGCAGAAGCAGACCGAGGGCGAGCAGTGCAGTGATCAGGGAGTTCAGTTGCAGTCCGCCTCCCCTGACGAACACGTGGTAGAGCAACCACGCGAACAGGGAAGCCGTCAAGATCGCGCAAGGCACCCGATTCGCTTCCAACCGCTCGGCGAACCGATCGGAGCGAGCCGGCTTCTCAGGCGGCTTGGCCGCAGCGCTGAGGGTCTTGTCCGCCAACTCCCGCGAGTCCGGAAACATCGAAATCGGCCGTACGTTCTTTGGCATCAATAGCCGAGCAAGAATGAACACGCTGGTTAGGTACACCGCTAGGTAGACAAGCGTTGCCGGTGCCCAGATCGTCGTGGATAGCGGCATCAGGCCCGTAACGTGCTCGAGAAAGTGGCCCGGCGTATTCATTAGCAGCGGCGCGCTTGCGGAGAGCCCAAACTGCCAGCACGCACCAGCCGCAGCATTGCAAGACAGCAGGAACGGAAAGTCCACGGGATGCCCTTTGAGTTCGGACCGGCGAGCGTAACTGACAGCCACGAGCGGGGCAAGCGCCAAGCTCAGACCCCAGAAGCAATACGCCAGGCAACAGGTCGTCGCCATCGAAAGAGCGATTGTCTGGCCTTGGCTGCGAGGAAGGTTCGAAAGCGTGTGAACCAGGCGTCCGAAGAACCTGGTCGATGCAAGTGCCGAGCCGAGTACGAGAATCAGCGTCATCTGCATCGTGAACGGAAGGAGCATCCAGACCCCTTCGTAGTACGCGTCCATGACCTTGAGCGGTGGGTCGCCGAACAGGAGTGCGGCAATTGCCAGGACGACCATCAGCAAGATGGCCATGGTCATGGCGTCGGGAATCAGGTTCCCGATCACCTGCGCCATCCGAAAGAGCCGGTCCGAAGGCGGAGCGACGCCTTGCGAGGGACTTTGTTGAGGTTCTGCTGGCATCGAGCGGTACCGGCCTTAAGGCGAGAGTATACAGAAGTTGCGAGAATCTCTCGTACAGGAACGCGATCCGCCTAGAGACGCAGTTGCCATGGCCCTTGTTCGACTACACTGCGAGCCATGCAGCTCAGGTTCGCGTGCTTCTTGGCGGCCCTAGTCGGACTCTCTTGCTCTCAAGCAGTCCCTGTCAGGCCCAATGTCGTTTTGATCCTGATCGACGATCTAGGCTATGCCGACATAGGTGCCTACGGCAGCACGATCAACCGCACTCCGCACATCGACCGACTGGCATCCGAAGGGTTGCGATTCACGGACTTTCATTCCAACGGCCCGATGTGCACCCCGACTCGCGCGGCACTGATGACCGGTCTCTACCCGCAACGATTCGGGGAGCGCTTCGAGAGCGCGCTGTCGGGTATCGACGAATACGACATAGGTCTTCCCTTGGAGGCGGTCTCAATCGCCGAAATGCTGGCAGCCGAAGGGTACGCCACCGGCATGTACGGCAAGTGGCACCTCGGGTACCACCCTCCGTTTATGCCCGTCAATCAGGGATTCGAGGACTTCCGAGGACTTGCCAGCGGTGACGGGGACCATCATTCTCATGTCGACCGATCAGGACGAAGGGATTGGTGGCACAACTCCAAGATTGCAATGGAGGACGGATACGGAGTCGAGCTGATCACGAAGTACAGCGTCGAGTTCATCGAGAAGCATCGCGAGAGTCCGTTCTTCCTGTACGTGGCGCATCTCGCCATTCATTTCCCGTGGCAGAGTCCAGCGGATCGGGGGTATCGAGTCGAGGGAGGAAACTATCACAACCTCACCAAGCTCGGCGAACTCGAGAGCCTGGATGTCTCGTCGAAGGTTAAGGAGATGGTGGAAGCCGTGGATGGAAGTGTGGGGGGCATTCTGGGGGCGCTAACGGACCACGGTCTCGACAGCAACACGCTCGTGTTCTTCACATCGGACAACGGAGGTTACCTCACCTACCAAGGCGGCTATCACAACATTTCGAGCAACGGACCCTTGCGCGGCCAGAAGGGCGATATCTACGAGGGTGGCCACCGAGTTCCGGCGATCGCTCGATGGCCTGGCCGAATCCAGCCGGGCTCCACCGACGCACTCGCCGCCACGTTTGACCTTGTCCCGACGATTCTGGAAATTGCAGAGGCACGTGGAGAACGCCCACATCTGGACGGCGTGAGCCTAGCGCCGCTCTTGCTGGAAGGTCACGACCTGGAAGCGCGAACCTTGTTCTGGCGGATGCGGGGCAAGGCGGCCGTTCGGCAGACCCACTGGAAGCTCATTCAAAACCTAGATGCTCGACCAGAACTCTATGACTTGTCGAAGGATATTGGCGAAAGCGTTGACTTGGCAGCTTCCCGGCCCGAAGTGGTCAAGGAACTCGGCGTAGCCCTCTCGGCCTGGGCGCGTGAAGTCGATTCGAACGCCCCACAGCAATAGTTCAGCCTACGCGAAGTCCCTGTCCGTCACGATACGGCGCTCGTCGATGCTGGTCCAAGCTCCGTAGGCGAGCTTGGTTGCCTCGATTGCGAACTGGGCGTTCAGGGCCGGCTGGGAGCCCGTCTGGATCGCCGCGAAAAAGTCCTGATACATTTCCGCTTCCATGCTAAGGCCTTCACGGCTGGCCGGTCCGAGGTCAAGTTCCCGCGGATCGGAGCCGCTGGTGCGGACGGTTGCCGTGCGCTGATCGTACTGCAATGATCCCTTGCTGCCCGTGATTGTCATGTGCCAAACGGCGCCAGGCGCGCACCCCGAATAGGTGTGCTGCAGCCGCATGTCTCCGTACTCCGCGATCACTGAGATGTTGTCTTCGGTGGTACGTTCCGGCCAGTGCATGGCTCCGCCAGTTGCCGCACAGTAGGTCAGCCGGCGCCCGATCATTTCGTACAGGAATGCATACGAATGCACCGAGAACTCAAGCAGGCTTGAGCCAGCCAAGGAGCGGAGATGCCGCCATGGGATGGACTTGCCGGTCCGAGGATCGGGCCAGCGCCAAGTCCGAGGATTCCAGTCGCCTCGGTATTCATTGAGGGAGAACAGGTACGGCGTGCCGATCTGCCCGGCAAGCACGGCATCGATGATCCTCCGGTGCGCGACCTTGAAGTACCGCTGCATGCCGATCGCCAGGACACGACCGGTCTCGCGAGCCGCGCGAGCCACTTCTACTGCTTCCGCGTAATCCAGTCCGATCGGTTTCTCGAGGAGCACGTCTTTCCCTGCCCTCAACGCGGCAATCGCCATTTCGGCGTGCAAATAATTGGGGGCCGTGATCGCAACGGCTTGAACGCGTGAATCCGCGATCAGCTCGCGATAATCCGTGTACATCTCTGCGTTCGCGGCTGGTCCTTGCCTCGCCGCTCGCATTCGATCCGACTGGATGTCGCTGAGAGCTGCGACTTCTACGTCGTCCAGCTCTTCATACGCGCCAAGGTGCCTGCGGCTGCGGTTTCCGAGCCCGATTACGCCAATCCGCGGCGGCTGTCCAGTCCCGGCATCCTGTCCCGTCGCACGCCGGGACCCGGTTGCAGCGAGCCCCCCGGCCAATAGAGTTCTTCTGGAAAAATCTCCCTGCACGGCTGGCGTTCCCTTTCGCTTCTCAAGCCATCCTCGGCCTGCCTATTCTGGCAGTTCCGTGCCCTTCGTCTCCGGACCCGCCGCAATCACCGCTGCACCGAGAACGAAGAGAAGGCTCAACAGGGACGCCGATCCCCGCATGGTCATTCCGGCGTCGCGCTGCAGCCACCCTGACGCGAACAGAACAGGAGCCGCCAAAATGCGAGCCACGTTGAAACAGAGACCCGTGCCGGTGCTTCGAACGCGGGTCGGAAACAGTTCGGGGAAATAGACGGCATATCCCGCGTGCATCCCAAGAGTGAAGAATCCGAAGACCGGCAAAGCGATCATCAAGGCGACCGGCGACGATATCCCCTGGAATACAACCAGGGCAGCGACCAGTCCTGCCACGTGAAACATGGCGAAGGCTCGGCGACGCCCGATGGCCTCAGCGAACGCTCCAAACGCGAGGAGCCCGGCTCCGCCCCCTGTCGACGCGAGTAGCATTCCAAGCATTTCCCAGCGCTTCAGCAAGGCGAACCGTTCGTCCTCGGCTTCAGGGTCCCTCCCGTCGCTGGATGCAGACTCCGGCAACCGGACCTCGATCTCCCCTCGAAGCAAGTCTTTTCCGTAGATGTGGACCCCCCAAAACGTCGCGAGACCGATGGAAGCAAGCATGATTCCGACAAGCGTCCGACGTCGCAACGCTGGCCCGAACAGTTCCAGCGCCCTGCCCCTCCGGCCACTAGATTGCTTCCGAGACCGGTTCCAGGTCTCCGTCTCGCCACGAAGCTTCCACCGGATCAGGAGTATCAGAAGGGCGGGAACCGCCCCCGTGGCGAACCCAACCCTCCAGCTGGCTACCGTCAGACCTTCCCCCATCGGCAGAACGAACTCGCGGCTGGCCACGACGAACGCTCCCACAGCGATAGCGAGCCACGTACCGAAGACGCTGGATGCATGAAATATCGCGAGGGACCACGCCCGGGCCCTCTTTGGAAACGCCTCGGCGACAAGAGCTGCCGCTACGGCCCACTCCCCGCCGACACCCATCGCGACGAGAAACCGGAACGCCACCAAATGCCACCACGTCATCGACAGCGCCGACAGGAACGTGAACGCGGAATACGTCGCGATGGTTAGTGACAGGGTCTTCACGCGACCGAGTCGGTCGCCGAGGATTCCGAACAGGACTCCGCCCGCGGCACCTCCCAACAGGAATGCACCAAAGGCGATGTTGTTGAGAAATGCCAGCCTGCCAGACCTCTCGGCCGTACCGACGTTGTCGAGGCCAGGGACGAGATCGGGCATGGCCTCGTTCATGCTCGAGACGTAGATCTGGCCTTCGAACGTGTCGAAGACCCAACCCAGAGAGGCGATCAGCAGGATCGTCCACTGGCGCCGGGTGACTCCCTCGTACCATCGACCGCGAAGTCCGGTCTCCAGCACTACCCGCCCCATCTAATCCATACTTTACTCACGATGCGAGGTGTCGAATCACACGCCAGGCCAACAGCGAGGGCGCAGGAAATCCTGCGGCTCAACTCACTTGATGATGCCCAGTTGAGGAGCAAGGCAGCCGGATGTCTCCAGATCGTGGAGGACGTCGAAGCCTTGCACATGCGCTTCGCGCAGTCCATCGCCGCGCTAGTCCGGCGTGGTGAAACCGCTGGAAGGCCGACCGCGATGATTTTGCCTTGGGGGCCTACTGGTCAGTATCCGCTCCTAGGCCGGTTGCTCGAAGACCAATTCCTGACGCTTAGGAATTGCACCTTGTTCTTCATGGACGAATACGCCGACGATTCCGGCAACGCAGTGAACCCCTCCCACCCTTTGAGCTTTCGAGGTGCAGCCGAACGCTGGCTGGCCTCGCTGGACAGAGGGCTACAGCCCCGCCCAGGGAACGTGGTGTTTCCGAACGAGTCCAATGCAAGCACGATTGACCGTCGCATCAGCGACCTTGGGGGAATCGATGCCTGCTTCGGAGGCGTTGGACTCCATGGCCACCTCGCCTTCAACGAGCCACAGCCCGGCGTGTCACAAACCGGGGTACGCCGAGTGGCTTTGAACGAATTCACAAGAACCATCAACTCCATCAGAGCCGGCATTGGCGGGGACGTGGAGAATTTTCCGCGCGCCGCATGGACGCTCGGGATGCGGCAATGCCTTGCAGCACGCCGCGTAGAGCTGTATTGCCAATGCGATTGCGGCCTAGACTGGGCAAAGACGGTCTTGCGCCTGGCCGTGCTCGGCACGCCGGGCGACGACTACCCCGTGACCTGGATTCGGAACCATCCTGACTACCTCGTTGTCACAGACCGCCACACGGCTGAACGTGTCAAGGTGACGTTGCCATAAATTTCGCCCTACCCGTCGCCGCAGCCATCCGACCGCCAAGGACCGTTGGACAGCACTGGTCACGCCATTGTCACCGGCGCTGACCCATGACCAGTGTTCCTATACTGTTCAAAGTGGACCGGGGTTCGTTCCTCCCCGAGCGTCGCGCTTTTCATCCGGATGACTCCAGATCCATCGCGGCCGGACCGAAGTGTGCCAACCGGTGCCAAGCAGATCCCGTCCAATCGAGGACGCACCACCGATAGCCCGTCCGACGGAGCCGGTTCAGGGATGTTCCACGTCCGCTTGGACCAGTACGAGGGTCCTCTGGACGCACTACTCGATCTGGTAAAGAAGCAACAGCTTGACATCCTGGACATTCCGATAGCCAAGGTCACAGAGCAGTACCTGGAATCCATCCGAGTCGCCGAGGAGCTGGACTTCGAGGTCAGTGCAGAATTCGTGATGATGGCCGCAACGCTGGTCCACCTCAAGTCGAAGTTGCTGCTACCACGCCCTCCAATAGTCGACGAAGAGCAGCCTGACGACCCCCGAGAGGATCTGGTCCGACGTCTGATTGAGCGCGAGAAGTTCCTGCAGGCCGCCCAAATGCTCAAGGAGAAGCGGGTCATCGAAGAGAACGTCTGGACCGCAGGTGCGAGGGAGCCCATTGGCGAACCAGACGAGGAGTCGACCGAGTTGCAGGTCAGCCTCTACGACCTCGTCACAACCTTCGGGGACGTCCTCGACCGCCTCAAGAACGAACCCGTAGTCGAAATGGACCAAGAGACTGTGTCGGTCGCGAGCAGGATTCAATATCTCAAGCAGCTGCTGCTTGCAGAGGACAGTCCGATCTCAGTTCGCAAGGTCCTTTTCAGACAGCGATCGGCGAGAGCGGTGGTAGCGACATTCCTGGCACTGCTTGAGATGGTCAAGGCGCGCGCGGTCGAACTCAGGCAGGAAAAGATCTTTGGCGACATCGTCATTCAAAGGCACGCTATGTTTGACGAGGCATTCCGAGAAGGGGAGCTGTTCCCGACATCGGATTCGGAATTGGAGTACTCGCTTTGAGCGAAACAGTTGTCACCTTTCCTGGTCTGTTTCCCGAGGAATCCGAGGGCGATGCGGAAGAGCGTCAGAAGCAGCGAATCGGCCTCCTGGAAGCCATCATCTACGCTGCCGAAGATCCTCCTACGAGCAGCCAACTGGCCGCTGGCTTGGGTATTCCGGAAGAAATCCTAGCGGCTGACATAAAGCTTCTTCTGGAGTCTTACAGACCAGAAGTGCGCGGTATCGAAATTCGAGCTGTTGCCGGGGGCTATCGGATGTTCACGAAGCCTGAGCATCACGAGGCCGTCAGGGCATTTGTCAAGACGATGAAGCCCCGCCTCCGACTCTCCATGGCCGCTCTCGAAACCCTTTCGATCGTGGCGTTCCGCCAACCAGTGACGATTCCGGAAATCCAAGCCATCAGGGGCAAGGTGAGCGCCGGCGGGGTCATTCACACGCTCTTGGGGCACAAACTGATTACGACTGCGGGCCGGAAAAAGGTCATCGGCCGTCCGATGCGCTACAAGACCACCGACGAATTTCTCATCCACTTCGGACTCAATGACCTGTCGGAACTGCCGACCCTGAAAGAAATGGAGGACCTCGACCGGTCACTCGCCACCGAGTCCCCCCTATTCGAGGATGACGCCGAGAGTAGGCCAACAAGCCAACCGGAAGCCTCTGAGACAGCCCAATAGGTTTCCTCGCGCTTACCGGGCCCTTCACGTGACGGCGCGGTCCGCCGAGACAACGGATGCAAGAACGACTGCAGAAGATCATTGCGCGAGCGGGTATCGTTTCCCGGCGCAAGGCCGAGGAGTTCATAACGGCCGGGAGAGTCAGCGTCAACGGAGCCGTCGTCCGCGAGCTAGGCTCGAGGGCGGATCCCGCGACTGACACGGTGTGTGTTGACGGGGATCCCGTCCAACAAGGAGCTGCGCGCCGCTATCTAGCCATGAACAAGCCCAAAGGATGCATAACCAGCACGAGCGATCCCGAAGGACGGACGACTGTCATGGACCTGCTGGGTTCCGCGGCATCGAAGGGTCTTTTCCCCGTGGGGCGCCTCGACTACAACACAGAAGGGCTCCTGCTGCTGACCGACGACGGGGACTTCTCGAACCGAATACTTGCCGCCAAGAACAAGGTGCCGAAGACGTACCAGGTCAAGATCAGCGGTAGCCCGCCCAAAGAGGCCATCCAAAGGCTTCGCGACGGGATTCGTCTCGACGGCCGGGCCAGCAAGCCCGAATCAATCCGCTTGCTGAAGCATTCTCGCAATCCCTGGTACGAGGTCACCATTATCGAGGGCCGTAACCGCCAGATCCATCGGATGTTCGAGCGCATCGGATTTCTCGTCGAAAAGATTCGTCGCGTGAGAATCGGTAGCCTTACCCTCAAAGGCCTTGAGCCGCGCCAAGTCCGAGAGCTAGAACCCAAGGAAGTCCAGCGGTTGCTCGCCCCTCGGCCAGCCAACAAGCCTCGCCAGACCAAAGCGCACTCGCCAAGCAGGTCAGGGACTTCGGTTTCCAGACGGGCTCCGAATAACCGAATGCGTACCAAGAACAACGATCAACGTGCAGATCGTCGCGAAACGTCCGGGCGCAAGCGGGGCGCCGTGCGTGCTAGTGACGGCGGAGCCGGATTCAAGCAATCAGGCAGACGCCGGCAACAACCAAGCCGGCGCCAGCCCAACGGCGGGCGCTCACCTGCTCGCGCAGCAGCGCCCGTGCGAGAAGCGTCTCCAAGACGTAGCCGACCGCGGTCGCCGGGACAACGAAACTCACGTCGCGGATCGACAACAACGCCATGAGGCCGAAAAACGACGCGGTGTAGGCAACGAGAGACAGCAAGAACCAGGCACTGCGGAATGCACCCCACGCATATTTCGCTAGCGATCTTCCGTCGAACGACGACGGACTTCCCTGGATCCGCATGGCATGCGCCTTGAGCAGATCACCGAAGACGCCTCCGGCCACGACGATACCAAGCAGGAAAACTGTCACGGCGCCTCGGTGACGGTCGATTCCGGTGTCGAGCCGACGATGCCGACTCCGAACGCGATCAGCACGGTTCCAACCCACCGCCACGACGTGACGACCTCGCCGAGCAGTGTCGCGCTCAAGAAGGCGACCAATACATAACCGACCGACGTTACCAGCAGGACATAGCTCAGGTCGGCCCAGCTCAGCAGCACGGTGTGGGCTGCAAAGAACACCGCCAGCAGGCCCACACCTGCTACGACCCACGGGTTCGCGAAGCTCTCGATCCCGGAACGTACAAGGTCGAGCGGAGAATAGGAACTAATGTCACCAACTCCGCGCATCCCGTGGCCCAACACCACGTTTCCCAGCGCGTTGGAAACGACAACGACAACCAGTAGGACGAGGGTCTTCCGCTGCAACCTCAGAGGCTAGCAACTCGGAACGCACTTCCGGACGAACAGGCCGTGAGGTTGTCAACCAGCTAATGGCCACTGACAGCTTTCGGGGACCCGCCATTCGGCCTGAGCGGCGGTGCCCAATCGCATAGACGAGGACGGATCCTAGTGGGAATTGGATTCAGCCTGAAGTCGGTAGGCCGTACCGACAAGCAAAGGAACTCCTTGCGCCAGAACACGCTTCACAAACGCGACCTGCGGCACCATCGTGCCCGTTGCTTGGTCGGGCTGCATGTAGTACCAATACGCTTCTCCTAAGGTTTCGACGATCCCAGCGACATCCCGGCCGCTGAAAGCTTGGGCGACCCACGCCGAAAACGGAAGATCGTATTCCCTTCCGCTGAATGCGACCTCTCTCGTGGTTGCATTGACTCCAAAGACTTGGATCGATGTGTTAAGCCATCGAGAATCGCTACGGAAGACCGGCCCCGAGAAGAACCCCAGGGACTCCGCCTGGGCTGAGGCGCAGCGCACGAACGTTTGAAGACTCGATTCGCTCGGATTCGTCTCCAAGGAGGCGGCGTTCACTTGCTCCCGACGGCATGTGCCCGGCAAATCCCGCTCGTAAATCCCGGCAGCGACTACCGCACGCTCCCCGTTCCAGTCGATTTGAATGAAGTACGTACTCTTCGGCTCGATCGTACCGGTAACTCGATTAATGAAGTAGTAATGATGCCAGCCCGTGCCAACGATATCGCTGATGCGATGCAACTCCCGCAAGAAGTCGCCAACGAGACTCTCCGAGACTTCGTGCAGTGCCGTTCCGGGAATTCCCTCGCGGCTCCGATCCGGCGGGTACGCAAGAAGCTGCGTTGGTTTCCCTGCGTGCTCAAGCCGCCGGACAAATACGTAAAACTCCGGATGGTTCCACCGCTGGTCTTCGTGAAATGACCGGTACGCTTCCTCGGTGCCATGCGCCGCTATATACTCCGCCGCGCAATTCACCAACGCCCGGATGTCCCTACGCGTCCGAACCGCATCGGCTGTGATGAAGTTGTCCGGGCAACCCGGATGTGCCTCAGGTTGGTCGGCTGGCACGTAGTAGCCAGCACCCACTAGGACTGGCACGCCTTGCGCTACCACGCGCTTGAGCATGCCGACCTTTGGCTGCCTCTGGCCGGTAATCGGGTTGAAGTTCCGGTAGTAAATGAATGACTCTCCAAAGGAGTCCCCGATCGAAGCTACGTCACGACCACCGAAGGCTGCAGGGCGGTTACCGCCACCTCCCCATTCATGAATCGCTTTGCCGTTGACACGCACTCGGTTGGAGGACATCAATTGGTTACCCATCATGTCCATCACGAACACATAAGATGAACCGTCGCTCCACCGAGGGTCCCCTTCAAGTTCGTCCTTGGCGAAATAGCCTTCCGACTCCACTACCAACGCAGCGCATCGGACGAGTTCCTGCAGCTTCCTGTCCGTTGGCTCGGTGGAAACGCCGGCGGCATTGACTTCGTCGGGGTTGCACGTGCCCGGGCGGTCGTTTGCGTAGAGACCGGCCCCTACAGCAGCGCGGTTGCCATCCCAATCAATTTCGATGACGTAGGAACTTTTCGGCTCGTCTCGTCCGGTCGCAGGGTTCGCAAAGGCGTAGTAGATCCAACCGGAGTCTACAACTGATAGGATCCGATGTAGCTCGAAGTAATAGTCCGTTCCAAAGCTGTCTATCGATTCTCCCCAAGGCCTGCCTTCCCGCGATGGATCCGGAGGGAACACGAAGGTCATCGCATCCTCCCCGGACTGCGCAATGCCGTCGACGAACACATATACAGGTCCGTACTTCCAGCGTTCGTCTTCGTTGAAGGCTCGTCGCGCTTCCTCAGTGCCATGCTCAAGCACGTATTCGGCCGCGCACCGGACAAACGCCTGGATGTCGCCGGTCGTGAGGATCGCCTTCGCGGAGATCGTGTGATTGGAGCAACTGCTGTGGTCAACTGCGGGTGCAGGTAGTGTAAGCGCGACGAAAAAGGCCAATCCTAGAACTATTTCGTTAAGTCTCAACATCCCTCGATTCTAGCTAGTCTCACCTACAGCGTGTGCCGGTCGACTCGCACAGTCGAATCACAGTTTCTTCGGCGGTGGACTGGTGCCCACTTGTTCATGAGACGACTTGGCATTAGTGCAAGAGCAACTAGCGGTCCCCCGAATGACAAGAAGAGAGTAGAGGGGCGAAAGCGACTTGAAAAACACGGCCCGACAGTCGACTACCTGCGAGTCGTCTGTTATCGTGAGTTTGGTCGCAATGCGGCCGTCACAGAAGGGGGCGCACAGGATTCGACGAAATCGTAATCGCTGTCGAGAGGCATGCCGGGCTCCGAGCACCCGTTAAACGATCGGACCACAACAACTGCCAACAACATGCAGTTTGCACACGCTGCCTAAGCTATAGGCAGCCGCCTCCGCTAGTGGGCCTGCACGCTAGCGTAAGGCGTCATCTCGCGGGATAGTTTTCAAGGCTTCTGCTCGTAGTCTTGGGGATGAGATCAATCGAGCTGGACCGCGGACGGCTTGTTCATTCCCAGTCCGCAGTCGAGATTCTCGAATGGACTAAGCATGTAGGCTCTTTTCGGCGGTCTTTTTCGGACGCGGGTTCGATTCCCGCCGCCTCCACCAAACCCTGTAGTGTCGTGTGGTTACGTGAGTTCCTCATAGTTCCAAGATAGTATCATAAATCATTGAATATAAGCTATTTATAGACTGAAAGCAAGTCTCCCAAGGGTTTGCATGGTCTGTTCGATTCCCGTATAATCCAGAGTAGCGCGTTGGGTAAACGTGGGAAAACTATCAGCAGCGAAAGTCAAATCCATCACAAAACGAGGGTTGCACGGAGACGGCGGAACGCTGTACCTGGCCGTTGCCAAGCGCGGCTCCAAGAGCTGGGTCCAGCGTGTCACAATCCACGGCAGGCGCCGCGATATCGGTCTCGGAGGATATCCGTATGTAGGTCTGGCAGCTGCGCGCCACAAGGCCATCGAAAATCGGATCGCTATCGCGGCGGGACGCGACCCGATCGCCGAAAAGCGGCGGTCCTCGATTCCGAGTTTTGCAGCGGCCACCCGCCGGACTCACGCGATGCTCAGGCCGCGCTGGAGGAATGCCAAGCACGCTGACTCCTGGATGCAGACCCTCGAGCGCCACGCCTTCCCGATCCTCGGCGGCCTGAGAGTCGATCGCATCGAGCGCGCTGACGTGCTGGCCGTTCTGACGCCGATATGGGGAACCCGCCCGGAAACGGCCCGGCGCGTCCGGCAAAGGATACGCGCAGTGCTGAGCTGGGCCTGGGCGCATGGGTTCGTAGCAGAGAACATCGCGGGAGAGGCCATTGAGGGCGCGCTGCCCGCGATGCCGGCCATCAAGGCGCACCTCCGCGCCCTGCCCTACCGAGATGTAGCGGCTGCGCTCGACACCGTCGAAGCCTCGCGGGCCTCGCTGACCGCAAAGGCTTGCCTACGGTTCGTGGTTTTGACTGCGTGCCGCTCAGGCGAGGCACGACTTGCGAAGTGGGACGAGATCCATTCCGAAGCGCGAGAATGGCGAATTCCGGCCTCGCGAATGAGAGCCGGGATCGAGCATCGCGTCCCGCTCAGCGACGCGGCGCTGAAGGTGCTGGAGCGAGTTCGCTCGCTTCGCGACGACTCGGACCTGATCTTTCCCTCTCCGGCTCGCCCGCGACGCCCCATGAGCGATATGACGCTGACAAAGGTATTGCGGGACACGGGACTCGCGGATCGGGGAACCGTTCATGGATTTCGGAGCAGCTTCCGTGATTGGGCGGCCGAGCAGACTGATGCACCACATGCCGTCATGGAATTGAGCCTCGCCCATACGGTCGGCACGGCGGTTGAGCAAGCATATGCGCGTAGCGATTTGCTGGCACGGCGGCGGAAATTGATGCAACGGTGGGCGGATTTCCTGTCCACTGATTGACGCCACACGAAAGAACCACGAACTGTGGTGGATTCGATTGGGTAGTCAAACGTAATGTTTCCCTAGAGGAGCCAAGCCGTTCTTATAATCGATTGAATTAAAATGGGTTACGTGCTTTCTAGCAGTCTCGTTACCACTCATCCTACCATTAAAGTGAGTGACTTTGGCGTCGCAATGGAACCACAATCCTCCAATTGAGTCGCGACGTCTAAGGGTGCGGCTTCCTGCTCAAGTATCTTGGGAAACCTAGTAGGAAGATTCCACAACAACATATCAATACCTAGACTACCGAGATCTCGTCCATTTTGTAGGTCCACTTGTAGATCACCGGATGTTCGTTCAGGCGGTCGATGTAGCGTTCGATCCGCTCCTGCAGTTCCTGCTTGGTCTCGACTCGCATGCCGCGCAGGAAGCTGTTCGTCAGCTTGCCGAAGAACGACTCGACCAGATTCAGCCATGACCCGTGCACCGGCGTGAAGACGAACTCGAACCGGTTCGCCGTCGTGGCCAGGTACGCCCGCGTCTCCTTCGACACATGCGCCGAATGGTTGTCCAGCACCAGCCGGATGCGCACGCCGGACGGATACGCCCCGTCCAGCTGGCGCAGGAAGGCGACGAACTCCCGGCTGCGGTGCCGCTCCACCACGGCCCGGTGAATGTGCCCCGTCCCCAGGTCCAGCCCCGCCATCAGCGTCAGCGTCCCCAGCCGCCTGTACTCGTAATCGCGCCCCGTGGCGGCGTGCCTGCCGGGCTGCGGCGCCAGCTCGGGAGCGACCCCGCCGATCGTCTGGATCCCGGGCTTCTCGTCATAGGAAACAAACACCGTCAGCGGCGCCTGCGCGGACGGGCCGGACGGCGCGCCGGTCTCCTCGCGCCGCCGCACCAGCTCCACAAGCTTGTACACCACAAGCACTTGGGCCATCTTCCAGTCGAATGCCGGATCGCGCTTCTCCAGATAGTACTCGATCTTGTGCGGTCGCAACTGGTGGCCCGCCAGGATCTTCGAGACCGTGCCCCGGGCGAGTCGCGCCAGGCTCGGATGCCCGGCCTGCTGGCAGTGCTCGCGCACGTGCCAGGCCAGCAGCCGGGTGGTCCACAGCTCCTCCGGATAGCCCAGCTGCTTGGGCTTGACGCAGGCCAGCGACACGACCCAGGCCCGGGCCTCCGGAGTGATCCGACCCGGACGGCCCTTGCGGGGCAGGTCGGCCAGCGCCCCCAGTTGCAGCCCCTTGTCGATGCAGCGCTCCACCTTGGGGCGGTTCGTGCCCAATTCCCGCGCGATCGCCGACACGCTTCGGCCGCCGGCATAGGCGAGCAGGATCCGCGCCCGCTCGACGCGCTGCACCGAGGCGGAGCGAGTGCGGACGAGCGCTTCGAGCGTCGACCGCACGTCTTCGCTGAGTGCGAGGGGGGCTCGTCGGCAGGCGAAGGGCACCGGAATCAGACCGGAGCCGCCAGGCCCCGGCGCTACGAGCATTAAACAAAACATTTCAGCGCCCAATTGCAATATTATTTTGGAATCGACCTACTGGGAACCATTGAACCCCTTCGAACGGCTCACGGCCCAGCAAGCGGGGCAGGCCGGGATTCACTTCTTCGGCGCTAGCCAAACACTCTTCCCCGAAATGAAGGCCGAAGAAGGCCCCTCGCGAAGGCAAGACACTGTTTCGGGGAAATTGCGCGAACGAAACACATTCGGGACAGCCGGGAAGCCCCAATCGAAACAGATGGATCTAGATTAACTCATTGCATAGCATTGAGTTATTCAGATGGCCGGGACGGATCAGAGCCATTGTGCGAAACGCTCCCGGGATCTTTCCTTGCTGGAAGGCAGTGCGCCTTGGGGGCCGTGGAATGTGCATGCTCTCGTTGTGCATCAGTGCGCGACAGCCGTGGTTCGAATATCGGCCTCCGCTGCTCCAGTAGTCGTAGGCAGCCTTCGGTGATTGGTCGCCCATTCGGCTACTGAAAGAGTCTTGGAGATTAGCATGGACATTTCGGGTCTAGGGGGGCAAGCGACCTAGGGGCGACGGAAGATCCGCTTTGGCGTGGTTTCTGTCGTGTCGCAAATAGGGGAGAAGCCTGTCAATGCTCCCGTTCTTTGGCAGAAAGGGGGGCGCGCCTCAGATACGTGCTCCTCTAGAGCGTCCGCGCCCATCCCACCAAGTTGTCAAGTAGAGGGTTCCATCGATGGGCGGAGAATCGAGCCGGCCGCCAGCCGGAGTAGCCGCCCAATACTCACTTATGGAATTCCTTCGCTTTCGCGCCGCCATGTCACCCGATGACGGCTACGAATTCATTTGATAGGATTCACATATAACCGCTTGGATTTGTTGCCTCTTCCACGAGGAGTATCCATAGCACTATGACTCCTGAAGACCCATGGGGGAGCATCGCGTCTGTATCAGCCCACTCGAGAGTAGGCAAGGGCACGGTCTACCGATAGATCGTGACCCAAGGGCTGCCAGCGGATTGGGTGGGCGGCCTGTTTCGGTTCAGGCTCTCGCAGGTCGAAGTGTGGGTGAAGAAGAGTAGCAACGATGAGCCAACGAACCGTTCATCGGGTATCGCGGCCAAGAGCACTAGAAGCAACCAACGGCATCGTTGAGTATCCGCTTGCAACGATTCGAAACCTCGAAGCACAGAAGGTTGCCACCGGATGAAGATCACCCTCCAGCAACTCGAAACGCATCTTTGGGGCGCAGCGAATATCCTTCGCGGCAAGACGGCGGGGCAGGACTACAAGAACTACATCCTGTCGCTGATGTTCTACAAGCGGCTGTGTGATCAGTGGGAATGGGAGGCTGAAGACGCCATCGCTGAGCAAGAACAGCAGCAGGGCCGCGCGTTCACTGAGGAGCAGAGGGCGATCTTCCGCGCGCGCGGCGAGCATCGCTTCGCCATTCCAGACGGCTCGCGGTGGGGAGATGTCAAAGCGGTGTCGGTGAACATCGGCGAGGTCCTAACACGCGCGATGAGAGCCGTGGCCGAAGCCAACGACGAGTTGCGGGGTGTGTTCACCGTGGACTGGAATCAGCCGGCACCGGACGGGTCAGGCAAGCCGCTGATCGCCAATGAAGTCGTCCATGCGCTGGTCCAACACTTTGATGACCACGATCTGTCCAACCGTAGCGTGCCAGGCGATGTGCTGGGCCGGGCCTACGAATACCTCATCAAGAAGTTCGCCGACGATGCCGGCGCGAGGGCCGGCGAGTTCTTCACGCCCCCAGAGGTCGTGGACACCTTGGTGCGAATCTTGGAGCCGCACCCAGGCGATACCATCTACGACCCGACCGCGGGCTCCGGTGGGATGCTCGTGCACGCCGCCGACTACCTCCGCGAGCGGGGCGATCTACCGACCCACGCGCGCTACTTTGCGCAGGAAATGAACTGGGGCAACGCCGCCATTGGCAAGATTAACTCGGTGCTCCACGGCCTCGAAGCTGACATCAGGGGAGGTAACAGTACCATCACCGATCCCGCGTTCCTCAAAGACGGAGAAGTTCGCAAGTTCTCTCTGGTGCTCGCAAATTTCCCGTTCTCGGACGGCTTCTGGTGGCTGAAGCCGGAGCAACAGACCGACGACAAGGCTAGGAAGGCCCGGCTCAAGAAAGAGATCTTCGGCAAGGAGGGCTACAAGGATCCGTTCGGTCGTTTCGGCCGCGGTAGCGGCTTCCAGGCACCGCCGGCCGGCTACGGGGACTATGCCTTCATCCTCCACATTCTCGCTTCGCTCGCCGACGACGGCCGGGCTGGCATCGTCTGCCCACAAGGCGTGCTTTTCCGAGGCCAGCCGAAGATCGAGGAAGAGACCGGCGACTTCGACGCCAACGGGAATCCCAAGGTGAGGAAACGTAAGGCCGACGACGAGTATCTCATCCGCCGGGCGCTGCTCGAGTCCCGGCTGATCGATGCCGTCATCTCACTGCCACTCAACGTCTTCTACGGCGCGGGCGTTCCCGCGTGCCTGTTGATACTCCGCAAGCAGCGCCCCGTGGAGAGCCGGGACCAGGTGCTCCTGATCTACGCCGCCCGACACTACCGCGAGCTCTCCGCCCAGAACGAACTTCGTCCCCAAGATGTGATGCGAATGCTCGTGCACTACCACTCCTACGGTGATGCCTCGAAGGCACTTGGCCTAGTGGAAGAGCACACCGAGAGGATTTACCGCGAGATCAACCGTCGCGAGGCAGACGAGGTCGGCCGGCTGGAGGCCGAATATCAACCTCAAGCCGACGGGCTTGCCGCACTCGACAACGCGCTTCAGGAGGCCCGCAAACGGCAGCGTGCCGCCGTGACGAATCCCGACGCGACGAGTGCGGCATCTGCGTTGACGAAGCTCCGGAAACAACACGGCAAGATCGCGGCGAGGGTTGCGGAACGCGACGAACGCATCGCTGAGGCGCGTCGAAAAGCCGAGGACGATCGTGCGGACGTCAGCGCGGTAGGAGACGAGCTAGTTGCCCTCTATGCCGATCCCGAAGATCTGCTCAAGCACTCCCGCGTCGTCGACTTGGTTGAGGTCGAGGAGAACGAATTCAACCTCAACGTGCCTCGATACGTGGATACTTTCGAACCAGAGCCGCGGATTAACGTAACGGAAGCTCTATCACAACTCCGTGAAGCAGAGACGGTGAGGATGGAAACGGTGAGGACGCTCGCTGCATTGTTGCGGAGAGCCGGTTATGCGGCCGACTGACCCACTGCCACATCCCGCTGCTTGGAGCACGACGACAGTCCGGCGCAGCGTCGAGCTCACGCGCGGCGTATCTTGGTCGAAGGAACAAGAGCACTCGGATCCGGGACCAGGCCGAATACCTGTGATCGGAATCAAGAACATCCAAGATCGGTTGGAACAAAGCGACCTGCTTTACCTATCTGGCCTCAGCTCAAGTGAACTGGAGAAGGCCCGGGTCTCCGCTGATTGGACTGTCATTGTCGGGTCAAACGGCAACAGAAACAGGATTGGAAACGCCCAGCTGATTCGGAACGATGCGGATTTCTTGTTTGCATCTTTACTGATCGGTGCAAAGCCAAGATCCGAAAGTGGACTAAGACCAGACTATTTCTTTCGATGGCTTTGCTCCGAACAGGTCCAATCGTACTTGAGCGCTTCAGCGGAGGGTACGACGGGGCTGAGTAACCTCAGCCATAGCTTCTTTAGGAATATGTCGATTCCCGTTCCTCCGCCCGAAGAGCAAGCCGCCATCGCCCGCATTCTTGACGCCGTGGACACGGTTCTGGAGCGCACTCGTGAAACGGTGCAGAGCGTAGACGTCCTTCAGGGCGTAGTTCTTGAAGACGCTTTCGCTAGGCTGGAGGCGGAGCATTATCGTTTGGGTACGTTCGCAACGGGGGTCCGTTACGGTACGTCGGTGGCCTCCAATTACAAAGCATATGGCAATCCGGTCCTTCGAATTCCGAATGTGGTTGGCGACCGGCTCGTGCTCAACGACCTGGCATTCGTTGAGCTGCCTGGGCCGGAGGTCGAACGGCTAAGACTTACCGATGGCGACCTATTGCTTGTGAGGACCAATGGGAACCCGGCCAACGTGGGCCGGTCGGTAGTGTTTCGGCACCCCGACGATCGAACCTGGGTGTACGCCTCGTATCTGATTCGCGTTCGCCTCAAGGACGAACTGATCGCGGATTTTGTGAACACCTACCTAGGACTTGAGCGTGGGCGGCGTCAACTGCTCCAACGCGTGACCACTTCGGCGGGAAATCACAACATCAACGCCAACAGTATCAGACTAATCCGCCTTCCAGTACCGCCTTCTGCCGAACAGGAACGGCTTGCAGAGCTTGCGTCGGCGTTTCGAGATCGGCGCGACGCCCTCACGGCGATGGTTGACGCTCTGCAGAATCTCAAGAAGTCCCTCACACACGACCTTCTTGCCGGCAAGGTCCGGGTCGGCGACGTGGAGGAGGTCCTTGCGTGATGAGCGAGTACGGTTACGTCGAACAGCCGATACTGAACTGGCTCTGTGGGGAGCCCAAGGCCAAATGCCGCGTGGGTGGTCTCGGATGGACATACCGCGACGAGGCGGCCATGACGAAGTTCGGTCGTCCATTGGAAGACCCGCTCGTCGAGCAGTTGCTAAAGGAGGCAATCGTTCGCATCAACCCGCATGTGGAGACCGAGACGCAGGCGTGGCCGGCAGTTGACGCGCTGCGCAAAACGATGGGGCAACTGGATCGGCTGACCGCCAATCGCGGGACTCTCGACCTCCTGCGCGACGGCGCCCGGGTCGTGCTTCGTCCTGGCGAGGACGCCCGGACCGTTCAGTTCATCGCATTTGAGCCGGAGCGTCAGCGTCTGAACGACTTCACCGCGACCAATCAGTACCGCGTGCAGGGCGTCAAGCAGTGCCGCGACGACACAGTACTGCTGGTCAACGGCATCCCCCTCGTAGTCGCCGAATACAAGAGCTATCTGACTAGCGGTAAGGACTGGCGCGAGGCGGTGCGCCAGCTTCACCGCTACCAGCGCCAGGCACCCCTGATGCTGGCCCCCAACGTATTCTGCATCGCCGCTGACGAGGACGAATTTCGCTATGGGACGGTGCTGTTTCACGACGCAAACAAGGAGGAAGTCGACCGTCACCTTGATCAGTGGGGCCGCTGGCTCAGCCTCTATCCCGATCGTCACGGCTGGTGGAATGAGCCCGAGGCCGCGAGTCCCGACGACCCCCTCGAGACGCCCGTTAAGGGTCTGCTGCGGCTGAAGCCGGCACACCTGCTCGACTTCTTGCAGCATTTCGTCGTCTTTGAGACCAAGAGAGGCACGACCCGGAAGAAAATCGCCCGCTATCACCAGTTTGAGGCGGTGAACGAACTCGTGGATCGTACGGTGGCACAGGTCGGGCGGCCAGTCAGCGCGCAGGATCGGACGGGCCTGATCTGGCACACCCAAGGCTCCGGCAAGTCGCTCACCATGGTGTTTGCGGGCCAAAAGATGCGCCGAAACTCGGCACTGAACAATCCGACGGTACTCATCGTAGTCGACCGCCGTGACCTCAAGACCCAACTCTCGGACGACTTCGAAGCCTGCGAATATCCCAACGTCGAGAAGGCACTGGGCGTCCAAGACCTCAAGAGGAGGCTGCTCACCGACTGGCGCGGCACTCTGGTGACGACGCTCCAATCGTTCCAGAAAATGGACGGACTCGCCCCGCTGAACCGCGACAACATTGTGAGTCTGGTTGACGAGTGCCATCGCTCGCAGACCGGCACGAGCAGGGGCAGCCGCGAGAGCCACGCGCTCACGATGCGCGTCAAGCTTCAGAACGGATTTCGATTCGGGTTCACCGGGACCCCAATCGACCGGACCCTGCAAAACACCCATCGCGACTTCGGCCCGCTAAGGGGCGGCGTTCAGGAGCGCTACCTGAGCTACTACGGCATCCGCCGCTCCATCCAAGACGGGGCGACCCTAGAGGTGCACTACATCCGGGATTCCGTGCCAATCGAAGTTGACGAGGAGCCCTTGAGTATCGGATTCGAGCAGATTTGCACGGAAATGGAACTGGAGGACGAGGAAGCAAAGGACTTCGTTCAGAGGAAGCGGTCCCGTTGGAAGGAGCTTGTTCGACATCCGGATCGGGTGGATATCGTGCTCAACAAGCTGATCGCCCACTTTCTGGCGCATCCCGACCCGAGCGGATTCAAGGCCCAGCTCGTCGCAGTGGACCGCAAGGCGTGCGTAGTCTATAAGGACGCCCTTGACCGGAGGCTACAAGACGAAGGGCTATCCCCGGAGACGTCGGACGTGATCATCTCGGCGGCTCAGAACAGCGAACCGGAAGTCCAGCGCTTCGAGTACGCCAAGGCCAAGCAAGACGAGCTGATCGACTACTTCAAGCTGACCCCGACGGAGTGGGAGGACTGGAACCGGGACCGCCACGGGGACGACCAGAGCCTATGGCGTCCGCCGCTCAAGATCCTCATTGTCTGCGACCGCCTCCTGACTGGATTTGACGCACCGGTAGAGCAGGTGATGTATCTGGACAAGCCATTGCGCGACCACAACCTTCTTCAGGCTATCGCCCGAACCAACAGGCCATTGCCGTTGATGAAGAAGCGGACGGGGATCGTCGTCGACTATTTCGGCGTCTTCGCCAACCTCGAAAAAGCACTTAACTTCGACGAGAACGTGCGCGAAGAATCCCTCATCGACTGGGACAGGTTGCGGGAGACGGTTCCCGGTGAGATCACCCGGTGCATGGAGGCATTCGAAGGCATCGCCATCGAAGATTCGCGAGAGTGTCTGCTGTCCGCACTGCGGCGACTCCGAGACTCCGAGACGGCGAAGTCCTTTGAGCAGAACTACAGGAGTCTCGAACGACTCTGGGAAGCCGTGTCGCCCGATCCATGTCTGTATCCGCATCGCTACCAGTACAGCTGGCTGTGCGGCATCTACGTTGCGCAACAGCGTCGGCTACACGGGAGCAGGGATACGTATGGGGAGTTGTCCGCGAAGACGAAGGCACTGATCGAAGAGAACACGACGTTCGTCGATAGGGCGCAATCGCTGCCGGTCCTCAAGATCGACCAAGGCTACGCGGCGAAGCTGGGCGAACTACCGACGCCCGCCGACAAGGCGGCGGCGCTCGAAGCGATGCTCACCGCCGAATTGACGGAGGACGAGCCGACCTTCTTGTATCGGTTACTGGGGGAGAGGCTCCAGCAGATCAAGGAACAACAGGATGCCGGTGACGAGGCCACCGCAAAGCGGCTGGAGGAATTGGAGGACATCGCAGCCGAGGCCACCTCCGCCAGGCAGGAACCATACCGGCTCGGCCTCACGCAGCCCGGCGAATACGGGCTGTTCACGATCCTGCGTGCCCATGCTTCCGTCACCGATGAGACCTACATCGCGGAGTGTGCATGCAACATGGTCGGCCACCTGCGGCAGCACAGGCTTCTGGAGACGGGATGGAGCAACTCGGTTAGTGGACGCATGCGCGTAGAGCAGTCGCTCTTGGTGGAGTCGTGGAATTCGGGTTACGAACAGCTGGGGTTCGATTCGAGCGCCGAGAACCCTTCCTTCCTTCGACCGGCGGTGGAGGAGCTGGCCCAGTCGGACGGCGAATCTGACGGATGAAGGCTGCAACGCAACATCGAATCGTGCTGCGGGGCTGCCAAGTGGACTTCGACGTCGTCGTCTCCAAGGGTGCACGGCGGACGCGCGTTCGGATTGGTCCTGGCGGCGTCGAGGTCGTACGACCTGTGGGTGTCAGCGACGAGGACGTGTCGGGATTCCTACGTCGAAACGAGAGCTGGGTGCTCACCCAACTCGGCCGCGTGGCTAGTCTTCGTACACTGAGGCGGCCAGTGCAACCGCAGGTTGGCAAGATCCTTTATCGTGGCGAATCGACCTTGGTGCGGGTAGAGTGCGTAGACACAAGGGCCCACGGAAACCGCGTCGCTTTGAGAAACGGGGAGATCGTCGTTCGCCGCGGGCCGGAGACGCGGACGCCGGCGGTGCGCGGTCTCGAGAACTGGCTGAGAGTACAGGCACGCTCCGCCATTTCGGAATACCTGCCTGCAGTTACCGCATGCATTGGGCAGGAGCCTGGGCGCGTCTACGTTATGGGTCAGCGAACGAAGTGGGGCAACTGCTCGTCGCGCAGGAACCTTTCCTTCAACTGGCGTCTCATTCTGGCGCCGGATTTCGTACTCCGTTACCTCGTCGTACATGAGGTCGTGCATTTGGTCGTCCCGGACCATTCCGCGAAGTTCTGGCTGACCGTCCAGAGCCTTTGCCATGACATGGATCGAGCCAAGCAATGGCTAAGCCGCCATCACGCAGAGCTCACCGTCAGCCTCGCAAGCGTCGTCGATCCCGTATGTTCGATTGAGCCAAGGATGCCGCAATAGAGCATTGAACCCGTCTGCATGAGAGATCGTCCGCACCCAAACCGGGCAACCCTGATTGAGCCGGGCGTCCGGAGGAGAGGCGGCAGCATAGTAGGACGCGGCCACCGCCTCGAGAGGATGATTGCCGATGGGTAGCATCTCGAGCCAACGTGGAGGCCTCCCAATATCGAGAGGCGGGTACCTCGTGCCGGAGATAATTGCCTCATCTAGCGGACTGAGATTCCGTTAGGACGGGATCCTTGTATCGAAAGCGAAGTGCGACTCAAGAAAATATGCATCCGATGTGATATCATGTGTTGACACAGACAGGCATCGATTAGTATACTTTTTCGTGACACGGTTGTGGCAAGCTGTCACTCCGCGTCATGGAGGGAGCAATGCCAAAACGGAGAGTTGTGTTCAGCTTCGACGAACGGAGCTTAGAGAGCCTTCAGAATATCAAGGACCAAGGTCGTTACTCGTCCCTGGGTGAGGCCGTTCGAGAATCGCTGCAGATCAGCAAAGCCCTACAGTCCCAAGCTAGGCAAGGATTTCACGAGATCTTGGTGCGCAATCCGGACACCAATGAGGAGAGAGTCATCGTCATCCCAATGCTGCAGTCGCACGGCGGGTGACTAAACGGACCAGCGGCTCGATGCGACAAGACCACCAGCACGAAGACGAACAAGGCGGGACGGCCGCCCAAGAACTAGACGTCGGGCTTCTTGAGGGCGGAGAGGTCGGGTCACTTGAAGAACCACCTATCACGATCGAAAAGCATCGTGCCGAAACGGCGCGCTATCTCGCGTTCGGACTTGTCGGGATACTTGGCCTCACCATTTTGTCACACTACGCCCTTACGGCCCTGTTTGTCCATCAAGAACGTCTAGATGCAATCCCTCATCTAGACAAGACGTTCAACGTGGTGATGCCTCTGCTTTCTGGATTGGTTGGCGCCGCGACAACGTATTTCTTCACGCGAGGCCGAAGATGAACTCGATCAGACATCCAGATCACAAGCGTCGAAGTGTTGTTCAGCGCGCGTCAGCCCCGAAACACCTGCTAAACGCTTACGAAATCCTCAACATCCGGGAGTTCTCTTGGCCAGTGAATATCTACCGAGTCGAATTTCGTGACCAGATTCGTCAGACGCACGACAGGCGTGGCGACCTGAAGGGAATCCTCTTTGATCTTCGCAGGCGACTCGGATGGCGAGGGTATGGTTTCATGGTCGACTTGAACGAAGCCGAAGTCGCCGTTCCGGCGAAATGGACGCTCGACGAGGAAGTGAGGACGTCGGAGTACGAATTGTCGCTCTCAAAGACTGTTGCGGCTTGCGCATCGAACCCACAAACTCAGTCAGTAGTCACCGGAATTATTCGGGAGGGCGTCAGGCGACACTTCAAAGATCATCTTGACGGTGAACTAGGTCCTTTGTGGCAGGACTACGGCGCATTCTGCCAACGACCCAAGGACTTTGGCCGCGCGGACCACTTGATGTGCCGCCGACTCGCATTCGCCGTTAAGGTCTTGACCGATGGTGTGTTCGCGGTCCAAACAGTGGTTTCGACAACGTCTGTTGATGGCCGGACGTTGGCGCAATACTACGAACAAGGAGACGCTGAGGCGCTCGTTACTGCAATTGAGGCCAAGAGAGCGAATCGACTGAACCGCAAGAACCGACCAACGAAGGTTCGCGTTCTTGATGAGAACCCAGACACAGGAGCTGTTCGAGTTCTAGATCTCGAGGACATTGATAGCATCATCCGAGACGCACACGAGGGTAGTCGCCAGCAACGCTCTCGCTCGGGTCGCGAGGTGCTATGTCACCGATTCGGTGGAGGTCGCTACAAAGTTCCACTGTCGAACCTCCGACTAATCCTAGGATCACAGGTTACGCAAGAAGATCACACCGAAACCATCCTCTCTCCCAAGCAGAGACTGAAATGGATGCAGAGGATGAGGGATTTCGTCCAGGGCTGCGACATCTACGGCTTCGAATTGAATCTCGACCAGCAGCCGATCAACGCGGACAGATTTGACCACCACGTCATACTGCCACCTGCTGTCCATTTGCGAGGAAATCATGGCAAGCAAGTGCGTCTCGCACCTCCAGCAAAGGCTTCATACCGTGAACTAAAGCAGCGATCTCGGTTGCGAATCAAGCACATCCAGCAGAACGGATTTCTCATTCAGCGTCCAATCAATCCAATTCTCGCGTGGCCTCAGCGATTCGCTCCGGCACAAGGCGTTCGACTCAAGGCGGACCTTGAAGCGATCTGGTCCGAGCAGGGGACAGACGTATCGTTCCACCTGAGTCGCTACAAGAATGTCGATCAGATCCGTGCTGAACTCGACAGTGACGGATTCAACGCTGTGCTCGCTGTGTTGCCCGAACTGTCACACGCTGCGCGGTCAGAGAGCGACACTCACAGCCAATTGAAGCGAAAGCTCGACGTGCCGTCCCAGTGCATTCACTTCAACAATACCTTGCCGAAAAAATGGACGGAAAAAAGCTGGGATCAACTCCTTCAAGGAAATAGCGCACTATCCAAGAATGCTCGTCGGATCCGGCAGCGCTATGAGCTATGTCTCGGCAATTTGCTCGTTAAACACCACTGCTTCCCCTTCGCGCCCGCAGAAGCGTTTCAATACAACGTCCACGTCGGGTTGGATGTCGGTGGCGTTCACAACACAAACGCCGTAGCATGTGTTGGTTACGGGTTCCAAGAGCCTAGCTCGGGCTTGCTTTTTCTGCCCGAAGAGATCCCGATTCCTGTCCAACAGAAGGAACCGATTCCAACTGATTGCCTCTTCAACGGGCTCCTCGAACTCTTTGAGCGGATCAAGGCAGAGCTCGACCAAAATGATTCACAAGCCAACCTGAACAGTGTTTTGTTTCTTCGTGATGGGTCCCTCCTGGGCTCCGGCGACTCTTGGAATGAACGCGATGCGCTGGGTCGGCTGTATGATGTCTTGAAGAGACGGGGTTGGGTGGATCAGAATGCTGTTTGGACCGCCGTGGAGGTTCTCAAGACAGCGGAGCACTGGAGGATCTTCCGACAATCGAAAGGCGACGTCCGAAACCCGCTGGTAGGGTATTCCGCATATCCTTTTGAAGATCCCGCCATGGCACTGGTGGCGACGACCGGTGAGCCCTACCTCACCCAAGGAACGTCACTGCCACTAGTTCTCAGAATATCCGACATAGCTGGTTCATTTGACCGTGGTCTTGTCGTGAGGGACGTTGTGTGGCAGGCCGACCTTTGCTTCACCAAACCGGATATGGGAATGCGTTTGCCGTGGGTCCTCAACGTAGCCGATTCCGGCGCGCTTCAACTCTCGAAGTCTTATCAGATTTCAGGCATCACAGCGTGACGGAACTCACTAATGTGTCTACAACTTGCTCCTGCCAGTCGTCGAAGCGATCCGGCCACTTCCTATGAACCAATCGAGCCGATAGCAGCAGTTCTGTACCGAACTGTTGTTCCGTAGGTTGCAAGGGCAGAGGGTGATCATCAGCGCTGCTCGAGGGCAAACAGCTCCGCAGCCCGAGACTCTCAAATTGTTGAAACGCCGCTCTTGTAACTGCCGTAATGAGTGCTTCCACTGCGAAGAACTGGAACTCGTTACTTCGGTGCTCGCAGTACTTCTCCTCGAGATGGGCCATAGCACGAGACAGTCGCTCTGTTGAATCTTGAACCGTGCGCAAGTCGGCGCATCGCACCAGGGCGTTTGCCCGAACTGCGTATGGCGGGTGAACGGGTCCGACAACGAAGGGGTTGGGCTGAATGGATTCGAGGAACTCGGTGAAGGTATCTAGGTATGTGTCTCCGAGCACCCACAGCCCCACGAGGTCAGCGGCTAGTTCATGCGACCAATTCCGATGATCCGGGGATGGGCTCCAGAATTCGACTATACGCTCAACCAGTGACAGAGCGCTCGCCCTAACTCTTCCTCGATCTGCAATTGCCGCGAGTCGGAGTCTTGATTGAACACTACTAATGGTCTTGCCAACCTCCCTCATGAAGTGATGACCTTCACGGAAGAGCAGATGATGACCAAGTTCATGGGCAATCCAGGCGTAGCCGAGCAGATCCACGTCGGCTATCTGATCTTCCCCAGGCAGCAGAACGAGATCGACGATTCGAGCGCGCAAATCCTGAGGCTCGTCATGATCCTTTACAAAATGTGCGGGCAGTGCGATGGAAGCATGGCCCCATTCGTTGTGATAACGAGGAACTACAAATGATGACAATAGTTCTTCCCCTCCCCAGTCCTCTGCCATCGACTTGATGAGCGCCGAGTCGAACAGGAAACGATGGCCAAAACTAGATGGGAGGGACTGAATCACTTGCTTTACTGAAGTGTCGATTCGGGCCATGTCCTTTTCGGACACATTGGCGCTACTGTGGCTCAATTCGACTAGATCGAGCACCTCTTCAAGGTGCTCGGCTACACACGCCAGGGGGGAGTGACGGAGAGAATCCAGTCGGACTCGTGCAGAAGCCAAGTGGTTTCGGCGTCGGTGGCGTAGCGGCATATGAAGATGTCGTTGGAGCTGGCGGAAGCCGCTTAGACGAAACCCAGCGCTCGACCAGTCCGACGTTCGCCACCACTACCTAATCACTTGGAGTGGCTGTCGACCGCTGCCCAGTCCCAGCATAGTAGATCGACTGCGCACCTCGACTAGCGTCACATGTTCAACCGTCTAGTTGGGATATCGGGGTAATGCCCGAAAACTGAGGATAAGAAGGTGAATCTCAGCGACGTTGTCGTTGGACTTGTTTTCGGTAAAGGAAGGAGAGATTCACCATGGACAAGAGTACAAGAGACAATGAGCAAGTGCCGCCCGTGGGCGGCAAGGTTCTCGCGATGCCCGGGGCGGTGCCGCGGCCCCGGGGATGTGGTCGCCGAGATTTTCTGCAGCGGAGCGCAAGCGCTGCTGCCGCAGGCCCAGTAGCGCAGATCGCGGCGCACCCGGCCAGCTACGAGCCCCTCAAGGACGGTCAGGGACGACAGCGCATCGTTCGGAACGGCTACTGGCCATGGCGGGAGCTGCAAACCGGGGTCGGGCTGTCGAGGTTCAGGTCCCGGGCGCCCGGGACTAGGAGCCGCAGGGGCCCAGCGGGCCTATCCAGTTCCGCTCGAGGCTACTGCCGCCGTATCTGCGACGCAGTGCGGCAATGGACGAGCCGCTGCTATCACTCGTGACGAGGGGCTGCGTTCGGGCATCACACGGGTAGCCGAGTTCGTACTCGGCCAGTTGGCACACTGAAGGGACGTTAGCACCGCAAGTCTTGCCGCAAGAGCTCATGTATACCAGCCTTCCCAACCCCAGCCTTCTGGAGGCCGGCCAGCTTCCAATCCTAGAGTTCGCCGAATTCGCTGCACGTGAAGGTCGCCGGCCTCGTCCGATCTACACAGGGCACAAGTGGTTTGCTCGTCGACTGGGCTCGGTGTTCCGAGGATTACTGATTGGCGCGACATCGCCACCCGGTGCGTGCTTTTGGGATCACTACTACGGTTTGGCCGACCTGCGCGACCTGGTTGTTCTTGACCCGTTCGTTGGGGGTGGGACGTCAATTGTCGAAGCCCTCAGGTTAGGGGCAACGACCCATGCGGTGGATGTTGATCCAGTTGCATGTGCAGTATCGAGCTTCGAGGCGACCGTGGCCAAGCTTCCAGACTTGAGCGAGGCACTCTGCGAACTCCAGCGAAATGTGGGTGAGGGTGTCCGGCGTTTTCACGTCACACGTGGCTTGGATGGTGTGGAGCGCACGGTGCTCCACCACTTTTGGGTTCAAGTTGTTCGCTGCGAAGGCTGCGGCCATTCGTTTGAAGCCCATCCTAACTTCATCCTTGGAGAGGAGGGCAAGCATCGTTGGGTAATCTGCTCTCGCTGTGGAGATGTGCATCGGCGCTGCGTCGGGCACCTCAGATTTCGGTGTAGCACCTGTGGGGCGAGGACACCTGTCGCTGAGGGCAACGTCACCCGTGGCAAGGCCCGCTGCCCCCGTTGCCACGAAACTCGCCGGCTAATTGAGATTGGCCGTGCCTCTGGCACTCCGCCAGCCTGGCGTCTATTCGCGCTAGAAGTTCTTGAGGAGGCTGACGGAGGCCGACCTGTTCCGATCTCCAAACGGCGCATGGTGAAGGCGTCTGAGAGCGATGTTGCACTTTTCGAATCGGCAAGAGAAGAACTGCGGCGGCGTATGGCCACGAATCCGGACTTCCTCCCGCAACGAGCTCCAATCAATGCAGTTCGCGCGGACTCGAGGCTCCTCGATTACGGGTACAAGGATTGGAAGGAACTCTTCAACGCCCGCCAGCTACTCCATCTCTCCCTGCTCTCTGAAGCGATTGGGGAATACGAAGGTACAGTTCGCGAGGGACTGTCGATCGCGTTCAGCGATCATTTGACAACTAACTGCATGATGGCCTCATACGCGTCAGGCTGGCGACGACTGACGCCGCTCTTCAGCGTCCGAGCGTTCCGTCACGTCCAACGGCCGGTCGAACTCAATCCTTGGTGCGATGGTACTGGCCGCGGCACATTTCCCAACACGGTGCGGAAGCTTGTGCGCGCGTCTCGATTTGCTGTCGATCCCAAGGAACTGACCGTGGGCGGTGGATTCAGGCAGGTTGCACCACGTGACCCTGTCGCACCACCAAACGTCATGTGCGGAACAGCGCGGGACCTCGGATTCCTTCCCGACGGCTGTGTCGATCTAGTTCTCACCGACCCACCCTACCTCGACAACGTTTCGTACTCGGACCTTGCGGAGTTTTTCGTTCCTTGGCTTGAACTCCTAACAGTCATAGACGACCCGCAAGCACGTGAGCGGATTTCTTTGGAGAGCCTGATTGGATACCGAGCTGATGCGGATAGCATTGAGGCGTACGCCCGGGGTCTTGGAAGCGCATTCGTCGAGATCGAACGGGTTCTAAAGGCCGATGGGCTGCTCGTCTTCAGTTTCAGGCACACGGCTGCGGTCGCGTGGAAAGCATTGGCACAGGGCTTGGGGCGAACCGGCTTGCAGGTTGCATCGTACTTGCCTGTTCCGGGTGAGGCTGGCGTCGGTCTCCATGCACATAGAGGAACAGGGCTCTGGGACGCTGTATTCGTAATGCGCAAGGCTGCGGGGACCGTACCGCGGAACGACTTCGAGCTCCGGGAAACGCAGGTTAAGGACGTCAGACGGTGCGTCACCGACTGGGCCAAGACCCTCAAGGAGGCCTCGCTACCATTCTCAGAAGCGGACGAACTCGCATTGTTCCGTGCGGGCATCGTCGCTGCCGCGCTAGGGACGAAATCGAAGAACGATTCCCCTGCAATAGTCCCGTGGGACTCAGCGTTGTCGGCCTGTTAGTGCAACGAGGGCTATCGAAACCATGCCGCAAATCACCAAACAGGCGCTCGCACAATTCATCCGCACCAACTGCATGCGGCAGTTGACGCTCAACCTCTATCCCGACAACCCGACCTTTCGCTCGGACCGGACGAAACTAGGAATGCCGTATCCACAATCTCCACGTCCCGGTTTACGACAGATCCAATCGGCTGGGGAGGATTGGCAGGCCCAAAAACTTGACGACCTAACGAAAACGTTCGGGGCAGGGTCGATGGTTGGCAATCCAAACACGACAACAGCAAATCAGGTCCGATACCGCCCGGTCCCGTTTGACCAGCACCTAAGTGGTGCAACACCTCTATCGTTCATTGTCGAGGGGGAGTTTAGGGTCGACTTAGGCGGGGCGTTCGAAACCGCTCTCGCAGTTGCCGGGCATCGTGCGCAGTTCCAGCTTGACTATGCAGGCCTGCGACCAGACATCACCGAGGTACTGGCCCCAGGCACTTTCCCGAAGGGCATCACGCCTGACGGGATCACACATGAGCTTCCAACTCGAGACAAACGCCGGCAATTGCGCGTCATCGACATTAAGCTGACCGCTCAGCCATCCCCTAGCTATTTCGCCGAGGTAGCCTTCTACAGCATGGCGATGGCCGGCTGGCTCGTCGACAGAGGACTAGACGGGGATTTCTTGGTTGTACCGAACGCCGCTGTATGGCCCGGGTCGCATCAGGCATCCAATTTGGTGAAGGTCCACCAACAAGCTGCGAGTCGGGGTGTCCTGGCTAGAACAGACCAACTATGGAAGGCAATGCAGGAGGACCTGGAGCCCGTTCCGTTCGAGGTGTTCGTGTTAAGAGTTCGACGATTCCTCCAAGTCGAAGTACCTGCTGCCCTCTCAATACCGTGGCGAGCACAGGATTGGCACGTGGATAACCGCTGCTCCTTCTGCGAGTATTTGGGCGAGGACAGGCCGCCGAGCACGAAAGACCCACACGTCGCACCGCATCGCGACCACTGCCTGCCGATGGCAAAGGTGCAGGACCACCTCAGCCGGGTGGCCTTTGTCTCTCAAGGTGCTCGACTTGCCCTTACGCACGGAGGGGTTCGAGATGTCTCTGCCTTAGCCGGAGTCCCGGCAACAGATCCGGTATTCGATTCTCACCAAACCCTGAGAGCCACTAGAACGGTTGTGTCGGGAAGAGCAACATCACTCAATAGTGGAACCGTCAGCCTTGCGCCCCAGAGCGGCACGTCGGCATCAATGCCGAAATGGACAGACCTGCGGGTCTACCTGTCCGTCGACTTCGACATCGGAAGTGCCATTACCGTTGCCTTCGGCCTCAGCGCGTTTTGGTACGAGCCGCGCCCCTTCGAGTTGCCACTCAGCGCTCCGCGTGCACAGCGAACATGGCAACCCCAAGGTCGAATCGTAGTGAGCAAGAACATCGCAACTGAACGAAATGAGCTGCTCTCATTCCTACGGGAAATCCACGAGATCCTCACTTGGTGCCAACAACACGACCAGCAGAGGTTGGCCGATCCGGCCCTATCGAGCCTATCGAATTCCGAGCGCAGCAACTATCGAAGCAAAGTCCAGATGTATCTTTGGGACTCGCTGCAATTCAACCATCTCACTCGGATCATCGGCCGGCATCTGGATGCCATATTGGCGAATCGCAACATCAACTACTTGGCTTGGCTCTTTCCGCCGGACGAATTACTCCCAAATCCGGATCTAATGACGCGACGCTCGCCCATCACCATTGTCCGGGATGTGGTGCGTGCTCACGTCGCAGCACCCATCCCGCACCATTACGGCCTGTTGGATGTGGCTAGGTCCTACCACCATGCCAACCTTCCGGCACCAACAGCGGATTTCAAGATCCATCCGCTATTCGGTACCCCCCTCAGCGACCAAATCCCATCTGAGCGTGCACACGAGATCTGGGCACAGGTCAAGCAGCCTGTCCACTGGCAAGAGCGTATGGCGACGTTCGTGGAGACCGTTGAGAAGAGGCTGACAGCACTGGAAACCGTGACTAGGCGGCTTGAGACGGACCTACGCCAACAGCTCGAGCAGTCGGCTCCCACCATTAAGATACAGCCTCCCGTCCGTCAGACTCGAGTCAGTGTCGATGGCCAGCTATGGCATGCGTTCTCTAGGCTGAATGCTGTGCTGGCGGAACTCGAGGTTCACGAGATTCGCGCGATGCCTCCCCACGAAAGAGCCGCCCGGTTTCGCAGCGCCCGACTAACTCGGAGATTGCACCCGCAAGCCGAGCAGGCCTCGTTGTTGGCAATGGGTCTTTCGCGACGCACTGGAAGGCGCGTCTACGAGTTGAGGTCGGATTCGATAGACATCAAGGCCAAGGTTGGCGACTTTGGGTTTGCCCTTGCTCCAGAGAGTACAGACGGGTTTCTGGGCCGCAAGGTCTGCGGGCAAGTCCAGAATACGCCACTCGATGCACGCCTGACGTCTCATTTTGGGAACAGGTATTGGTGGGTACTCATGGAAGAACTGCTGACCGTTACCGTGGCAGGCCTTGACCGAAACCAAGGCCTGATTACAGTCGACTCGGACGGGCGGTTCCCGGACATCTTGGACGCCTTGGATTCGAATGGAATTGTCGATCTCGAGCGGGATCTGATCCTTGATCCAGTCCATCACGACTTTTTCACCAGCAAGCTCCTGCTCGCCCTGCAGGCAGTCGGTAACCCTCCCATCGCAAGAAACAATCCAAATCCGCTCGTACGGGCCGCCACCGGCCAAGGGGGCTCGGGGGCGCGTGCCACGCCACATACGCCGGTGGCCGATTGCCTCTGGAATGCCGGTACCCTCTCCCAAATCACTGTCCGTCGTGCCCTGAAACCGATCCAAACACAACTTCGGGCGAATGGCATCTCGCTGAATCAAAGCCAATGGAAGGCTTGGGAGGACGCGTTGACTCACCGCGCTTGGCTGATCTGGGGACCCCCTGGAACAGGAAAGAGCCGAACCGTAAAGACGGTGGCCTTGGGAGCAATTCTAGAAGCGCACCATAGCAATCGACCGCTTCGCGTACTCGTGTCCGCTTTCACTTACACGGGAATCGACAACGTTCTCTACGACCTAGCCAAGGACCTCGGGACGCTGCTTCCTGGGGCTTGCGATGTCTTCCGTTTGCGCTCTAGCTACGGGAAGGCACCGGTGCACGCGGGCGTCGTGGTCGACCTTGAAATGAACCGATCGAACCCGTCGCACGCGGTAGCAGACCTTCGGCGTCGGCTGAAGGCTGGCCAAGATACCGTCCTTGTAGGCTCCACGCCCGAGCAAGTGCACAATCTGCTAACCAGTCAGGACGGTTCGGCCCAAGCCGAATGGTTCGACCTTGTCGTCATTGACGAAGCCTCCCAGATGGATGTTGCGCATGCCGTACTCGCGCTTTGCGGGCTCGCAGAGGACGGCTCGGTAATACTGGCCGGCGACCCATTGCAACTCGCCCCAATCCATCAGGCGTCGGCACCGAAAGGTCTAGAGGATGTCGTAGGGTCGGTGTACGCGTTCTGGCGAAACGTCCATAACGTTCATCAAAGCGCGCTGGCGGTCAACTACCGGTCGAACGATACGCTCGTTTTTTTCGCTCGGCATGCGGGGTACTCCGGGACGTTGCGGAGTCAATCGCCTGACCTGTCGCTGGACCTGATTTCACCGTTCCCGCGATCCTCTCCGAGCCAATGGCCGCCGGGATTGGCGTGGACACAGGAATGGTCGAGTCTCCTCAATCCAGCGCAGCAGGCCGTGTGTTTCGTGTACGACGACGGGCGAAGCAGCCAGCGGAATGACTTCGAGGCGGATGCAGTAGCGGCGATGCTTTGGCTTCTCAACGGGCGCATCTCGAAGCAACTGCGGAACGAAGTCGACCCTTCAACCGGAGCGCCATACCCCACGAAGACTGCACCCTACTCGGCTCTTGAGTTCTGGCAGAAGGGCGTGGGTGTGGTCACTCCGCACCGCGCACAGCAGGGACTCATCGTCTCGCGGTTGCTATCGGTGTTCCAAGCCACCGGACAACTAGCCGACGTGATCCGCGACGCCGTAGACACTGTGGAGCGGTTTCAGGGCCAGCAACGTGACATCATAATTGCCTCGTACACGCTCGGTGATCCGGATCAGATCGCGGAAGAAGACGAGTTCTTGATGAGCCTTAACCGGTTCAACGTCATCGCTTCCAGAGCGCGAGCAAAGCTTATTGTCTTTGTTTCGCAGGAAGTCGTCAGCCATCTCGCGCATGACACTGAGGTCCTGCGGGAGTCGAAGCTGTTGAAGGTCTACGCTGAGTCATTTTGTAACCAAGCGAGGGTGATGGATCTCACGTGGCAGATTGGCCCCTCAGCCTATACAGTTCGTGGATCGTTCCGCTGGCGGAACTAGCAAGGGGCTTGCATCGCCGTATTCATCAGGAAAGCGCGGAAACCGTCGTCAGAGAGCAAAATTGACAGAGCCATTGGAGGCATGGCAGATGCCAACATCAGATCCATACGCGTTCAGGATGCCAACTCCAGGAGATCAATTACTAAACGAAACGAACGATCAAAGGAAGGGGATTCGCTTTGACAAGTCCGTTCAGCAGTATTTGCTGTCAGACGGATATTTCACCGCTGCCCTTCGACTACTAGACATTTGTACAGACGAAATGGAAATATATCGTCATGTCTTAATTTTTCCTGTTCTCTTTTGCTATCGTCACGGGTTTGAATTGGCCGTCAAAGAAATTGTCGAAAAGTTCGGCCGAATCGCTAAAATAGAATCATCCAAATTGTCTAAGGATCACAGTCTAAACAAAGCATGGAATGACTGTCGGAAAGTGATTATTGAAATCTGTGGAGAGATGGAGCATGATCAGTACCTCGAATCTATTGATCAATTGATCGCAGAATTCGAGTCGATCGATAAGACCGCAGAAACATTTCGATATGCATCGAATAAATCTGGGGAAATATTGGATCTACCTGAAGGGACTTACGACTTAGAGAACCTCAAGAAATCGATTACCTCGACCAAGAATTTCTTTACTGGTGCGTACAATATGATTGGTGACTACGCGGACAAATATGATAGCTGCAATTGACCAAGCTGCTCGAATAAGCAGTCGAGCCATCCGGACTCCACGAAAATCCGACTCGTAAGCTTCGTTTCTTTCCACATGGAAGACGCGCCTTACCACCGCGGGATCCGATTGGTGTGCCTTGAGAAGGTAAGAGGGCGCACTCGTAGGAGAATAAGTAATGCATGCCAACATTGCAACAATGGCACGACGCCCTTGTTGTACCGCGAAGAGTCACGATTGAGTCGTCTCGCACTCTGCTGTGCAATGAGCTAGCCTAGTCCCACTTGTTGCGCTTGGGGCGTCTCACTCGCCCCGGAAGTCGTGCGGTTGCATGATTTCCCCGCACGGGCGGTGCGCGGCCTCGGCGTTCTTGTTCCGGACGCTCCAGACCACCTCGGCACGAGTTGGAAAATTCGTTGGAAATTGGCCACCAATTATGCTATAACTAACGCTATATCAATGAGTTGCCCTAGCAGTTAGATTTCCGCCGCCGCCCCGGAAGCGATCATCCCGTCAATCTGGCCGCCCGACTCCGCTCCGCTCCGCCGACCGCCCAGATTGACCGATGCACCGGCAGTAAACTAACACTACGACCGGACCAATCAGTGGGGGCGGGTCAGGATTAACGTCTCTGTACATCCAGTAAGGAGGAAACATGGAGTTTCTGCCGATCACAAAGGACGGATCGAAACTATACGCCGGATTCTGGAGAAGACTCGGGGCGTTGTTGGTCGATGGCTTTGTACTTGCCCCATTCACGGTAATGTTCGTCTGGCTTGATGGCCTATCCATGTCAAGTGCGATGGTGGCTTTAGTAGCTTCGGCCACTCTGGGCGAAGGCTATATCCTCTATTTCCACTCCCGATTCGGCGCAACCCTGGGGAAGATGGTTACCAACATCAAGGTAACGCTACCCAATGGATCGCCCATAGGATTCACTGAGGCGTTTCTTCGCTCCTCCGTAGGCCTTGGTTTCTCCATGGTGGGAACGTTCGGTTACCTAAGTATGCTAGTCAATGCTGATGCAGAGCAATATCTATCTTTGGGCTGGATAGAACGTGCGGAATACAGGTCAACGTTGGTCCCTGCCTGGCATGAAAATGTCCTTGTCCTCAGCCACCTTTGGCTCTGGGGTGAAGCTGTCTTTCTACTTTTCAACGAACGCAAGAGAGCACTTCACGATTTGATCGCGGGGACAGTAGTCATACACAAAAGATTCGCGAAGTAAGGCGGTCACGTTCTCATTTTCACGACGATTGACGTGTGATCCTCCCCCCTTGAATTGGTCCATGGTGAAGTTAAGGAGGGCAATCAAAGGCGAGGAAGCGTTCCAAGGCCGAAGGGATCGTCGGGAACGTTCGGCAGGGGTGGCGTCTACGCGGCCAAGGCATGACAACGATGGCGTCGATGAAGTCACCCGCGATCATCTGGCGGTGCGGCACGCAATCAGCGTCGCTCGAGCATCATTGGAAGACCGTAGCGCGGGCGAAGAGTGATCTTGCCGCACGCCTCCACCCGGTGTCCCGGCACCATACGTAGTCGGAAATTGCGGGCGATGGTGGCGAGCACCAAGCACGCCTCGGCCATGGCAAAGCCCCTACCGATACAGATCCGCGGGCCTCCGCCGAAAGGCAGGTACACGAAACGATGACGGGCCTTGGTCCGATCGGGTGCAAATCGTTCGGGATCGAAGCGCAACGGCTCCTTCCACAGCCGCGGATTGCGATGGGTGACGTAGGGGCTGATCGTCACCACGCTGCCGGCACGAATTGAGTGCTTCCCGACCTTATCGTCCGCGAGCGCGACGCGACTGAATGAAAATACCGGCGGAAATATTCGCATCGCCTCCTGGATGACCATGCGGGTATAGGGCAGCGCTTCGACGTCGGCAAACGTCGCCTCTCGCTCCGCCAGCACACGGTCCACCTCGTCGTGTAGTGTGCACTCGACTTCAGAATGCCGCGACAGCAGGTACATTGTCCACGTCAGCGCCAGCGCCGTCGTCTCATGCCCGGCGGCGAAGAACGTGGTTACTTCATCTCGGAGCTGCGTATCGGTCATCGCTTCGCCAGTTTCCTCGTCGCGTGCGGAGAGAAGCAGACTCAACAGGTCACCTGACATTCCCGGGGTAGCGCGTCGCGCGCCGATGATGTCGTAAATCGTCCTGTCGAGCCGAGCGAGCGCCGAGCGGGTGCGCTGCGAGCGCCATCGTGGGATCCACTCAGGAAAACCGAGAATGTCAAGCGGATTCGGGGTGCCCAAGGACGAGTTGAGTGTCGATACTGCCCGACCCAACTCGTCAGTTGAGTTGGCGACCTCGCTGGAGAAAAGCGCCTCGGCGACGATCTCCATCGTGAGCGACATCATCTCGTGCTGGATGTCGAGGCGTTCGTTCCTCTCACACACCGTCTGCCACCGTGCGACACGCTGCTGGGCCCGACGCACCATCACATCGGCTGCCTTCGCGAGATGCTGGTGATGGAAGGCGGGGGCCATGATGCGTCGCTGGCGGCGCCAAAAGTCACCCTCGCTAATCAGCAGGCTGTTTCCCAGAACCGGTTGGAGGATCTGGCGGGTGAGCCGGCCCTTGACATAGTTCTGGTGGTTGGTGACGAGGATGTGCTCGATGAAATCGGGTTCATTGACGAGAACAAAATTATGGAAGAAAAGCCGCGATTCACCGAAGTCGTTAACGAACGTCTCATGGCTGAACACCGACAGTTCGTTGTCGCGCAGTAAACGGAGAAATCGGATCGGGCCGACCGGCCCAGTCAGCGGTTCGGGTACAACGCCAGGTTCGTAGGCGATTGCAGGGTGAATAGCCGTCATCGTCGCGCCAACTCCATCTGCAAGACTTAAGCCTTATGGGACCGCTCTGATCCTGGGGTTCCGGCGGGGGGGTGACGGATCGCCTCCATGCGCCGCACTCGGGCGACCGATTGAGATCATGGACTGGCCCGAGCCGTAGGCCTCACGTTTATCTTCTCGCGTTTCGTCCACCCCAGCCGGATTCCCCATTTTGACGGGTCCCGGGTCCTCGTGACCGTGGCAGTAGCTCGCGTCAGGATGATGCAAGACGTTGCGATTGACGATCAGGCGAAGCTGGACATCGAACGCAAATGAGCGCAAGTGCGTCAGAAGATCGATGACCTGAAGCGTAGTAACGCTGAATTGCAATCTCAATCGATACGGCCAGCCATTAGCGGGTTGGGGGCGTTGAAGGCCTTCCAATGGCTGGTGATCATGACTGCATGCTGGTTCTTCGCCTACGTCCCTGACGGCTGATCCGCTGTTGAGCCATCGAAGAAGACGAGCGCGGTCACGAGGAACGCAAACGGAAGCAGGGGATCTTCATCAAGTCTTCGAATTGCGATGGAGCATCGATGAAAGAGCAGACTTGTCGGCTGTTGACTAGTGACGGCGGCAAAGGGGAACCCGATTCGCACACGGCGTAATCCCCAACACTTCCTTAGCGCAGACAGCCGTCCAGCGGCCCGTGCACCTTGCGGTGAGTGGGAAAATATGTGGGATAAACTACGTTAGAGACTATGCAAGTAACTGAACAAGAGTTAGTTAAGCGCCAAATACGATTCCCTCCTCCGTCTTCGAATCCACCGGACGCTACCACCGCAACCTCCACCAGTGCCTCGCCGACGTCGGCCTCGAAACCGTCCTGGTTAACCCCTTGCGCTCCCGGCGCTTCGCCGAGGCCCTCGGCCAGCTCGCCAAGAACGACCGCGTCGATGCGGCCATGCTCGCCCGCTTCGGCCTCTTCGACGACCTCGAGGCCACCCCGCCCCAGCCGCGCAATCTCCAGCTCCTCAGCGATTTGCTCGCCCTCCGACGTAATCTCCTCGAGCAGCTCGGGGCTCTGCGCAAGCTCTGCGCCGAACTCGGTCCCGAGGCCGTCGGCTGCCCCGCCGCCACGCTCGAGGCCCTCCAGGCCGACATCGAGGGCTGCGACCGCCGCATGCGCACGCGCATCGCCGCCGACGCCGCACTCTCCCGCCGCGACGCCATCATCCAGTCGGTTCCCGGCTGCGGCCCTGTCAATGCCGCCTGCCTGTGCGCCGACATGCCCGAGCTCGGCCGCCTCGGCCGCCGCAAGGCCGCCTCCCTGTTCGGTCTCGCCCCCTTCGACCGCGACTCCGGACAGCACCGCGGCGGGCGCCGCATCCGCGGCGGCCGCGCCCAGCCCCGCCACCTGCTCTACATGGCAGCCATGGGAGCCATCCGCTGGGAGCCGTCCTCCAAGGCCTGCTACGAACGCCTCCTGGCTCGCGGCAAGCCTCACAAGGTCGCCCTGGTCGCTGTCATGCGCCGTCTGGCCGGCCTGCTCGACACCCTCCTGCGCGAGGACCGCCTCTGGCAGGCCGAACCGCCGCCCGGGCGTTGGAGGCGGCAGCGTGAGACCGTTCCCCATCGGCTTCCGCCCTGCCGCCCCCGATGCGGCGCCAACGCCCCTCAAGCGCCTACCACCACCAAGTTCTTCCCTCTACCCCCTTGACAACGAATACGGAACTTCCGTGTGAGCGTCGGTAAGGAGCACGCCCTGTGCGGCGAGGCTATCGATGTTGGGGGTCCGGATCTTCGTGGCGCCGTCGGAGCTGAGGTCCCCGTACCCCAGGTCGTCGGCGAGGATCAGCACGATATTGGGTTTGTCGGAGACCTCCCCGCTCGAGCACGCCGACGTCATCAGCGCGCCCCCGAAGGCCAATCCGACGACTGTCCTTTGGGCGAGGCTAACGAATTCCCTGCTCATCCGCTGATCCTGAACCGGGTTTAGGCGCCGCTACCAGCCTCCGGTTCGTCCGGAGGTGATCCCGACGCACCCGGACCCCAGCGGTAGTAAGTCTCTGCACCACTGATGGCCTTGAGGGCTCGCTTGAACGGGTTGTTGGTCGACCCGAAACGCGATTGTTGTTCGAATCTGTCCACTGTCCGTTGGAGTGGTTCGATAGCGGGCTGGAGTTCTTCGTTTGCGTCTGGCGGCTGTGAATCGAGAATACAGCCGGCCCGGATCTGAGCATCGACGCTGGGATGATTCAACGCCTCGATCAGGACCGGCAGGCCTTTCGCGTAGCGTCCCAGGTTGAACAGGCCTTCGGCTGCAGTGAGGCGTACGCTGACTGACTCATCATCCAAGGCCGCCTCCAAAGCCGGCGCCACGCTCGAAACACTTGCCCGTCCGCCGAATTGTCCGGCGACCGCCAGGCCGAGCGCCGCCCAGAAACGGACTGCCGCGTCGGGATCCTGGGTTCGGGCGATCAATTCGGGAATCGCTTCCTGCCCCTGAACCTGCAGGTCGGCAGTCTCGAGGATCCGCTCGTAGTTGTCGAGCGACTGCCCAAGGTGCCACGGGGACTCTGCTGCTTTCTCGCGCTCAAGCATTTCCGTCTCGTCGAGGAGGCCGAGGTCACGCGTTTCCAGCATCCAATCGCTGAGCCGGCCGCGCATTCGTTGGAGAACGTCAGCGTACTCGGGATCGCCAGCCACGTTTCTGACCATATGAGGATCGTTCTCCGAGTCGTAGAGCTCCTCAAGCGGCTTAAATCGCATGGCGAGCATTTCCTGCGGGCCCGTGAGCTTCCCCTGACGCGCCAGCTCGACCCAATGTTGAACCACCACCGCGTCAAACTCATAGTCCTCAAACGGCTTGAATGGAAGATGCGGGAAGAAGTTTCTCTGGTAGCGATATCGTAGGTCGCGTACGGTGCGGACCATCTCAGACCGGGTGTCAAGCCGGTCACGCATAGCGAAGACGTAGTCCCTGTACTCGGCATCGCCGTTGCGTTTTGAAAACAGCGGCCTGCCATGCATGTACTCGGGTGGATCGATCCCCGCCAGCGACAAAGCTGAAGGGCCCAGATCCATCAACGTCACCAGCCCATTCATCACCGACCCCGGTTCGGCGGGAGCGAGGTGCTGATACTTCTTCGGGAAGCGCACAATCAAGGGAATGTGGAGGCCCTGCTCCCATGCCGTATGTTTGCCCCGTGGCATGCCCACGCCGTGATCGGACCAGACAAAGACAATCGTGTCCTCCCAAAGGCCGTCCTCCTTTAGCTGGTCAATCAGATCACCGGCTCGATAGTCAACCTGCGTTACCGCATCGTAGTAGCGCGCCCAAGCCCTACGAAACTGCGGCACATCGGGGTGGTAGGGCGGAATTGGAGCCTCCATCGGGTCGTGGAAGTCCTCTGGCTTGAGTCGGGACAATCGCGCCTCGACGATCTCGCTTTCCGGAATCTTCGTGATGCTCGAATGGCACTCTCCAAAATTGAACACGGCGAAGAACGGCTGGTCTTTCTTGCGTCGATTCCTCCAATGGGCTTCATTGCTGCTCTCATGCCAGTCATCGCCTCGCATGTTGTAATCCCTCTTGCGATTGTTGGTCGTGTAATAGCCTGACTGTCGGAAGAGATTTGGGAGCATCATCGAGAACTCCGGCCGTCGGGTGTTGCTTCGGTGATGCATGCTTCCCAGCGAATTGGGATACATGCCGGTTATCACGCTCGACCGTGACGGAGAGCACACCGGGGATACCGAGTAGGCCTTGTCGTAGCGGATGCCCTCTGCGGCAAGGCTGTCAAAGACTGGAGTGCGAGCGTACTCGTCTCCGAATGCACCCATCATCGGCGTGATGTCTTCGAGCGAGATCCACAGAATGTTCGGACGCTCCGCCCGGAACGATTCACATCCGGGCAGGATGAGCGAGAGCGATAGCATCGCCCATAGGTGAGTTCTTTTTGCGCAATTCATTGGTTTTCTCTGGTCGACAAGCTGGGGCCGCCCGCGATGGATCATCGACTTCTTCCCTCCGCCTTGATCGTGTGCAAGAGTTGCCGCAGACGCTTGGCGAGGTCCGGATGCTGGGCATAAACGTCTGTCTCTTCCGCCAAGTCTTGGCTCAAGTTGTACAGTTGCGGTGGTTCGCCAGGCTCAGCTTTGCCGTCGCGATACCCGCCGCCGCCTTGGCCATCAATCAGTTTCCAAGGGCCCTCGCGAATCGAGAGCATCCCGCTGATTCCGCCGCTCTGCATGACCCTTGGGTGGCGCATCGAATCGTCGAGCTCGCCTCCTAGCAGTGCGGGCAGCACGTTGAAGCTGTCAGGGCCGGCATCGTTTGTCAGCTCTTGCCCGGCCAGTGCCGCGAACGTGGCCAGCATGTCGGTCAGGCTGATCGTTTCCGCTGAGCGTGTGCCGGGCCCGATCCCTTCCGGCCACCGAGCCAAGAAGGGAATCCTGTGACCGCCTTCCCAAATGTCGCCTTTGCCGCCACGGAAAATGGGCCCGTTGGCCTGGTGGTTCACATCCGGTGCCGGGGGCGCGTCCGCTCCGTCACCGTAGCCAGCCCCCCTTTGCGCCGCGCTTGAGGCTGGGTCCACCAGCCCGCCGTTATCGCTCGTGAAGATCACTAGTGTGTTTTCCGCCAGCTCCAATCGGTCCAACGTGCCCAGCACCTCACCGACCGACCAGTCCAGTTCCTCGATGAAGTCACCGTATACGCCGTATTGACTAGCGCCCTTGAAACGGGCGTTCGGTGTAAACGGTCTATGAGGCTGGTGCGGGGCGTAGTAGAGAAAGAGTGGCTGATCTTGGTTCGCGAGTCTCTCCAGCAGGGCGATTGTTTTCGCTGTGAGCGTCGTTGCGAGCTCGTTGTCGTTCCACCGGGCGGCCTTGCCGCCTTGCATCTCCCCCAAGTAGCGAGATTCCATCCGGCCGATTGGATCGGACGGATCCAATCCAACGACACGATGATTCTCCACGAAAACGTATGGAGGGTACGAGTTGACGATGGGGATCCCGAAGTAGTAGTCGAAGCCTGCCTCGAGCGGACCCGGCTTAAGTTCGCCGTTCCAGTCGGGGCCGCCCTTCCTGCTCCGCCAAGAATTCGGCTCCCCCTGACCGTCTCGATCTCTGCCGTAGTCGTCTTCGCGGCCGAAACCCAGGTGCCACTTTCCAATGTGGGCGGTGTAGTAGCCGGCAGATCGAAGCACAGAAGCGACTGTCGGACGGTTCTCCTCAATCAACATCGGCGCATCCGAACTCAGAGCGCTTCGCGTCAGCCATGTCCGCCAGCAATAGCGCCCTGTCAGCAAGCCATATCGAGTGGGCGTGCACACCGAAGACGGGCTATGGGCGTCGGTGAAAAGCACGCCTTCGCTCGCCAGACGATCGATGTTCGGAGTCTGGATTGCCGTCGCACCGTAGGAACTGAGATCTCCGTAACCGAGATCGTCAGCCAGGATGAAGATGATGTTGGGCGGGTCCGAGGCCTCCCGCGCATGTTGGCAGACCCACAAGGCTCCTGCCAACGCAGCAAGCAGTACGGCTCGAAAGGGTCCCAGCGGCTTCCGCCGGTTGCGGCTTACAGTCACCGTCGCGAATGCCCCCTAACCCAGACTAGGTGACCGGCACTGCGCGCTCAGGAATCGTAGCGAAGAGCGACCCGGACCACGCGCAATCCTCCTGCTCTCGTCGTTCTTCCGAACGCCGGAAACCTCATGTTGGAAATTGGATTCCCGAAGTTCGGACGGTTCAACAGGTCGTAGAAGTCACCCGGAAGCTTGGTGGTGTGACCATCCTTCGGCAGCGGAAACCGCTGCTGTACGCCGAGGGTGGTCCCGATGTCGTCCGGACCGGTGATGATATTCCGACCCGCATTTCCAAACTGGCCTTCCTTGCCGGGTCCCGCGTTGCGAATGAACGCGTCCATGTTGAAGTATCGCGCGAGTACCTCGCCACGCGAGTGCCCCTAGGTTGAGGTCGGTAGGGAAATTGGTTTCGACCTAGCAGCCTGTCGGACTTAGGCGCATCCAGGCGGGGCAAAGTGCGATAGGACAGGACCGTCGCAGAATTCCGAACAAAAGAACAGCAAGTGCCGATAGAAATACAATATCGATATGGCCAAGTTCGTGCCCTGCGATCGCGAGCAGCCCTATCTGCTGCCGCCCGACATGCGCGACTGGATTCCCGAGGACGACCTCGCCCATTTCGTGATCGAGGCGGTCGAGCTCGTGGATGTCTCCCGGTTCCGGGTCAACCAGCGCGGCACGGGCTCGCCCCAGTACGAGCCGCGCATGATGCTGGCGCTGCTGATCTACTGCTACGCGATTGGGATCTTCTCCTCGCGCCGCATCGAGCGGGCCACCTGGCGCGACCTGGGGGTGCGCTTCGTGGCGGCCAACCGGCACCCCGACCACGACACGATCGCCAAGTTCCGACGGGAGAATTTCACGGCGGTGGCGGAGTGCTTCCTGCAGGTGCTGCTGCTGGCCAAGGAGCTGAAGCTGCTGCGGCTGGGGACGGTGAGCGTGGACGGGACGAAGCTGAAGGCGTCGGCGAGCAAGCATCGCTCCGTGACGTACCAGCGGGCGGGGGAGCTGGCGGCGCAGTTGGAGCTGGAGATCGAGGGATTGCTGCGGCAGGCCGAGGCCGCTGACGGCAAGGAGGTGACGGATCCGGAGGCGCTGCCGCAGGAGATCGCGCGGCGGGAGGAGTTGAAGCGGCAGTTGCTGGCGGCACGGGAGCGTTTGGAAGCGCAGGCGCGGGCGCGCGCGGAGGCGGAGCAGGCCGAGTACGAGCGGAAGCTGGCGGCGCGCCGGGAGCGCGGCGGGGTGGGACGCCCCCCGCAGCCGCCGAGCGGGGAACCGGAGGGGCAGCAGCAGAGCAACCTGACGGACGCGGACAGCCGCCTGATGCGGAAGCACAAGCGGGCAGAGTTCGAGCAGGCCTACAACGCGCAGGCGACGGTGGACGCGGGGGGCAGCCAGTTGATTGTCGGACAGGGGGTCAGCCAGAGTGGGAGTGACAAAGGGGAGCTGGCGGCGGGCGTGGCGGCGATCCCGCAGGAGCTGGGCCGGCCGGAGGCGGTGCTGGCCGACAACGGGTACGCGAACGGGGCGGAGGTGGAGCGGGTGCAGGCGGCCGGGGTGGAGCCGTACGTGGCAACCGGGGCCGCCGGGCAGCGACGGCCGCATGAGTTCCGGCCGCAGACCGACACGGCGGCAAAGGAGCCGCAAGCGGACTGGCTGCGAGAGATGGCGGAGAAGCTGCAGACCGACGAGGGCAAGGAGCACTATCGACTGAGGAAGCAGACCGTCGAGCCAGTGTTCGGAATCATCAAGTCGGTGCTCGGATTCCGCGGATTCTCGTTGCGAGGGGTGGAGCAAGTGAGAGGGGAATGGAACCTGGTCGCCTTGGCGTACAACTGCAAGCGTTTGCACCGGTTGCGTCTGGAGCAAGCAGTCTAGGCAGCTGCGGGGCACCCACCGCCAACGCAACAATGGTCGCTACACGGAACCACGGCGTCGGATGCGAGTTCGAAGGCGCGGAGTCTCCGTTGAGGGCAGCACCGCAATCCGACGCGATTCTCGCGGATGGCGCAATCTCCGTGTCACATCCATCCCTTGAGCGGAATTCAGAACCCTAAGTCCGACAGGCTGCTAGGGCTCCACCATCCTCGGATTGGCACCGAAGCCCGTCGCAATGGACCTCCGGATTAGTTGGGATGATCGGCGATAGCGAGTTGAACGATTTGAACTAAGTCGAGTAGACCAAGGCTATCGGATAGCCTCATGCGAACTGTCAATATGCACCAAGCCAAGACACATCTTTCCCGTCTCGTCGCTGCCGCCGCGAACGGTGATCCGTTCATCATTGCTCGAGCCGGCAAGCCTGTCGTCAAGGTAGTCGCCGTGGATTCTCCCATGACTGCCACCACTCGCCGGACCGGCTTCTTGAACGGTCGCATCTCGGTGCCTCCTGATTTTGACCGGATAGGAATTGGCGATATCGAACACATGTTCGAGGACGGCTCTTGAGATTCCTGCTCGACACCCAGGTCTTGTTATGGGCGGCAGGTGTCCCGGAGCGGCTGCCGAATGACGTCCGCGATCTCATCGAAGATTCGGGTACGGAGCTGGTCTTCAGCCCTGCATCGATATGGGAGGTTGCAATCAAGAACGGCTTGGGACGCAAGGACTTCCGAGTGGACCCGCGCCTGCTGCGAAGAGGCTTGCTGGAGAACGGTTACTTCGAACTGGCCGTGACTGGCGAGCATGCGGCTAGGGTCGATATTCTTCCCCCGATCCACGAGGACCCGTTTGACCGAATCCTTGTCACTCAGGCCCTGATCGAGGGGATTACACTCTTGACGGCTGACCCTCTCGTTGCGCGCTACCCTGGGCCAATTCGAATGCTTTGATTCCTCAGGGGCAAGCTCCGACCTCTTCACTCATTGACAGTTTGAGACGTTTCCCGAATCACCATCCTCTGCCGTAACTGCAATGCGCGGTGATCGCTGGCCCAGTTGGACTTGTCACAGGGAACTCAGAATTCGCTCTGGAAGCGCCCTGTCCCAGCCTGCATGAAGCTTGGCGGCTAGCCGGCTCTGGATCTCAACCATCTCTGTTGATCCAGCGAGATTACGGTACTCCTTCGGGTCATTCTCAAGATCGTACAGTTCGTACTCAAGCCCCCCCTCCCCCTCAATTGGGGTCCATTCGGTATACCGGTATCGGGCCGTGCGGACCGATCGACCATGCCCTCGATTCCTCTTGGCTTCGGAGAAGATCGCGCTCTTCCATGGGACCTGGGGATCGTCGAGCACCGGGCGGAAGCTGGTTCCTTCCAAGCCGTCAGGCAGGGGTAGTGCGCAGAGTTCGACCAGAGTCGGGTACAGATCGACGAGTTCGACCAACGCCATGCTCGCATCGCCCGAAATACCGCCCGGCAGACGAAGAATCAAGGGGACCCGTGTCGATTCCTCGAACTGGGTGTGCTTGCGCCAAAGGCCTCCGTGCTCCCCCAGATGGAAACCGTGGTCGCTCACAAAGACGACAATTGTTGACTGCTCCAGGCCAAGTTCGACAAGCGCGTCCATCAGCAATCCCACTTGGACGTCGATCAGCGTGACGGTTGCGTGGTAAGCGGCGATGGCCTGGCGCTTCTGCTCGTCCGAATGGTCGGGATCTTCCGGGTAGCCTCCGACGGCAGCCGCTGGTATGTCGTCAAGGTCGTCGGCCGGACCGCCAGGCAGTTCGACCTCCGCGACTGGGTGCTGTTCGAAGAAAGACGCTGGGGCCACCCAAGGCTGGTGGGGCTTGTGGAATCCTGCGCCGATAAAGAAGGGATCGTCACGATGCGTTCGCATGAGTTCGATGACTCTCCGGGTCGTCCGGCCGTCGGGCGTCTGGTCTTCTGTCTCGTCGGTGGCCCGCCATGTCAGTGGCATGCCTGTCGGTCTGCCTAGATGACCGAGGATTTCCGCTCTCGTCAGCCCGTCGTCAGCCCCTTCGATCCACGAGTTGTCACGGACTTCCGATCTGTCGACCCCTGGCAGATAGTGCTCGCGGCGCGCGGCGTTTTCCGAAACGTCCCAGGTAACGCTGTCCTCGTATCGTCCGTGGGCTATTTTGCCCACCCGAGCGGTGAAGTATCCGTGGGAGCGGAAATGCTCTGGAAGCATGACGACGTCACCCAAGTGATCACGCGGTTCCGTAAAGTTCCCCAAGACTTTGGTGGAGGCGGGACGCCGACCGCTCAGGAAAGATGTTCTCGACGGGTTACAGACAGGATCCTGCGCGTAGGCGCGGTCAAATCGAACCCCTTGGGACGCGAGGCGGTCGATGTTGGGAGTCTTGGCCGTCGGGTACTCCCCGTAAGTCCCCAGTGCAACGTTCAGATCGTCCACTACGATGAAGAGCACGTTGGGACGTTCCGATACTTTCGAGTGTTCACCAGTTCCGCAGGCGAACGTGGCTGACAAAGCTATGCAGAGCGAAGCCGCAAGGATTCCATCGTAGGTGCCGGCTCGGGTGATCGCCGGGGGCTTTGCAGATGGGACAACGGCCCCTTGCGGCTTGATCCCGAACATAGGCACCAATCTTAGGTGCAATTCGGTCGAGTCGCAAGGCCCGAAGGCGAGACACGACGACCTTGGATCGCCATTCATGAGACGGCATTTCTGTGATTCCCGACGGGCTTGCGTCGCTGCGAGCTGTCGTTGACGACGCGGAAGCGCTCAAGCTCGGCCACCATCCGTCGAAGAGATCAGCGGCGTGGTCGCAGTGATTGCCGGCGAGAACTGTTTTGGTGCGATGCTGCCATCCCGGCCGACCCACCTTGGGCAGGTCGGGCCGATGCGCTGGAGCGCTCGATCGCCAGCATGGACCGGTTTAGGTTCTGGCCATAATGGACACTGGCGACTGAAATTCCGGCGAGGCAGGGATCAGGCGTAGTTCGGACAATTCAATCCCGGATTCGGAAGCCTGCGCAATCGGGCTACCAGCGACCCGATTTCGACCCCGTCCCCACTCTGAATGTGATTCCATGGCACGAACGCTCCAATCGATATTCATACCGGGACCGGCTGGCCAACTGGAAGCCTTGCTGGAAGAGCACGAAGCGCCGTCTAGGATCGAGCAGGCGGTCATTCTTTGCCACCCACACCCTCAATTCGGCGGGACGATGCACAACAAGGTCGTCTATCGGATGGCCAAGGCGGCTCGAGGCAACGCCTTAGCTGTCCTTCGGTTCAATTTCCGCGGGGTCGGCGCAAGCAGTGGCACCTACGACGGCGGCCGTGGGGAACAGGACGACCTGAGAGCAGCCTTGCGCTACATGCAGGAACGCTACCCGGGCACGCCCATGGTAGTTGCTGGCTTTTCGTTCGGATCCCGAATCGCCCTCGGAGTGTGTTGCGGGGAGCCAGGCGTGGACAGGACCATCGCCATAGGCACTCCTGTGAAAACCGTCGATTCCAGCTACCTCAGTCACTGCGGCTGCCCGAAGCATTTCATTCACAGCGTGCGAGATGAATTTGGACCGAGGAAGAACTTGGAAGAGATTCTCAAGGCTGCCGCCGGACCGACCAGCATTACCTGGATCGATGCCGAGGATCATTTCTTCTCGGACGCACTGGACACGCTGGAATCCACCGTGCGAGAAGTCCTCGCGAGGGCCGGAGCTTGAAATTCGCAATCTACGGAGCGGGGTCCGTCGGCGGGTTTCTGGGCGGGAGACTGCTCGAGGGCGGTCACGATGTGCACTTCATCGCTCGCGGTGCCAATCTGGAAGTCCTGCGACACCGGGGCCTCGTAGTTCGCAGCGCCGTCTTCGGCGAACAGAGGATTCAGATACACGCCACCGACCGCGCCAGTGACGTGGGCCCTTGCGACTATGTCGTGCTTGCAGTCAAGGCCAACTCGCTCGCGAGCATCGCTCCCTCTGTCGAACCCCTGAAAGGCTCGGGCACGACATTCGTTTCCACTCAGAACGGACTGCCATGGTGGTACTTCCACGGGACAATTGGCGAGAGCGACCCGATTCGGACTGTTGATCCCGACGGGGTGATCGCACGCCACATACCCCCGGCGCTCGTTGTTGGCTCGATTGTCTATTTCTCGTGTTCGTTGGCCGCACCGGGCGAGATTGCCCATTCCGGTGGTTCGCGACTCCCCCTCGGCGAGCCGTCCGGAGGGAGAACGGAGCGCATCTTGGCGCTGGCGTCCACGTTGCGGGCGGTCGGCATCAAGGCGCCCGTCCGGAACGACATCCGCCATGAGCTCTGGGTGAAAATCCTGGGCAACGCGACGATCAATCCTCTGAGCGCGCTTACCCGATCAACGGTGGGCGAACTCGTCGGTTCATGTCACGCCCGTCGACTGATCGGCGAGATGATGGACGAGATCAGACAGGTCGCAACCTCCGTCGGTGTTCATATCGCACTCTCGAACGAGCGACGGATTGAGGGAGCCAGATCGGCCGGCCAACACCGGACGTCAATGTTGCAAGACCTAGACCTCGGACGGGAACCGGAACTCGACGCCATTGTTGGGGCAGTGATCGAACTGGCCGAGAGACAGAACGTGGAAGTCCCGGTTCTTCGGGCAATTGACGCGGCCACGCGGGTGCTGTTCGCAAGTGCCGCGACACGACCGAACTGACTTCGCCGACCCATGAAATCACGTCCGTCGCCCTGGCACCATCGCCAAGTCCGTGACCTCATCGATCTCGCCCTGCGCGAGGATATCGGCCCTGGCGACGCGACAACCGAAGCCTGCGTGCCAGAATCCCAGGCAGCGAGTGGCTACTTTGTTGCAAGGCAGGACTTGGTCTTGGCCGGCACGCCGCTGCTCGAACTCCTATACACGCAGGAGCGTCTGGACATCGCCGAAAACGATGGGTCCAACGTCGCGGCCGGGAGGATCTTCGCCCGCGTTCACGGGTCGGCACGCCGGCTCCTGACGTTTGAGCGGACTGCGCTCAATCTGTTGCAACGGTCCTGTGGCGTGGCCACCCTCACGCGGCGATTTGTCGATGCTTTGCGCGGGACGCGATGCACGCTGCTCGACACGCGCAAGACGTCGCCAGGCATGCGCCTGATAGACAAGCTCGCCGTCCAGGCGGGAGGCGGGTCAAATCACCGAGCAGGCCTCTATGACGCGATTTTGATCAAGAACAACCACATCGCGAGTGCCGGCAGCGTGCGGAGAGCATGGGAACTCTGCGCGAAGAGCAGCCTGCCGGTTGAAATCGAGGTCCGCGACTTTGACGAACTCGGCGAGGCGTTGGCCTGCGGTGCTCGCCATATCCTGCTGGACAACTTCACCGCCGACGAAGTCCGGAATGCGGTGGTTCAAGTTGCCGGCCAAGCCACGATCGAGGTTTCAGGCAACCTTGATCTGGAAACGATCCGTGCCTACGCGGAAGCCGGTGCCGACTATGCCTCGGTCGGTGCCCTGACCCATTCAGCCCCCGCTGTCGACATCAGCTTCCGTATCGATTAGGCGGCCCAAGTCAAGGCGATGCCCCATCTCATTCGGCGCCGAGGCGGCCTGGTGCGCTGAGATCGAACGGTTTGTCGTAGCCTGTCATTTCCAAGTAGCCCTGGCCTTGCACAGCTCGATCAGTTCGTATTCCGGAATACGTTACAGCGCCTTCCCAGTACACCGGCAGATAGCCTCGATCGCTGGTGACCTCCTGCCTGTCCAGCCGGGGTCGAACCTCCAGCGCCAGTCCCAGGCCCGGCACTTCGACGGTCCATTCCACCGGATACTTCGCACCCGTGGCGGAGCTGCTCCAGATTCTCCCCGGCGTCAACTGGAAATCCTCGGAAGTGAGATGCAAGACCTGGCCATCTGTCCCGACGAACGTGCCTGAGGAGAACTCGCCGTGCCGCCCGTTAGCGTCGCGGAGCCCGTAGAGCATCAATTCGGTTCCGTCGTTGAGCTGGATGCTCATCCAGTCCCAGCCGACCAGATCGCGCGAGAGGCTGTTGGTGAAGAACTCGTGGTCCATCCACGCAGTGCCCTCGACTCCATACTCGCTCCCGCCCACCGCCAGCGTTCCGCTCGCGATCAGGCGGGTGAAAGAAAGGTAATGCGATGCCTCGCCGTCGCCTCCACCCTTTCGGCTAATTCCGTCGTCGCCGTGAACCACGACTGGCTTGGCCGGTACCAGAGAGAGGCTGAGTGACGCCTCTTCGTGGCCCGCCCACATGCGCTGAGTGGGTTTGAGTCGGTCTTCCGCAAGGTATTCCACGCTCCAGTTGCCGTTCCAGACCGTGCGATTCGCTTGCGACGCGCCGGCAAGGCCCGGCCCGCCTCGATTCGTCCGCTCTCTCTTGTGCATCCGACCGGTCTCGATGTCGGTGAGGACGAAGTGGGCAATGTAGATTTGGTCGAGCTCCCACGTGTCGCGAGCCTCGCGGGCGGAATTCACGCCGACACGGAAAAAGGTCAGTTCGAAGCCGAACGGACGGCCTTCCCGGGTTGCTAGGTTGCCTGTGTAGTACCACCATTCCGCCTGGAACTCGGGATGCTCGAAATAGTCTCGCGGAAATTCGAACGTGTAACCGGGCTTGGCTTGCTCGAACGCCGTCAAGGTCGCCGGTATTGCCAAGGCAAGCAAGAAACGGCCCAAATGCATGACTTCCCTCCCCCAGTATCGGCGCAGCGGTAGGAGCGCAGCGGCTAGACCCACTCGTGGGAGACCCTCGGACACCCGGAGATTCGCCGCGCGTTCAGGCGGCCGACGCGGTCGAGCCCTTTGATTCGTCTGACACCAGTCTCCCGTCCGTCAGCGAGAGGATCCTACTCGCCTCGGTCGCGTTGTCCATGCTGTGCGTCGCCATGACGATCGTGGTGCCGAGATCAGAGTTGACAAGGTGAAACAGGTCCATGATCGTTGCCGATGTCTCGCTGTCCAAGTTGCCCATCGGCTCGTCCGCCAGCAGCAACGAAGGAGACGGGCCCAACGCCCTGGCGATGGCGACGCGCTGCATCTGACCTCCGGAAAGCTGATGAGGCATGCGGTCCTCGAGACTGGCCATTTCCACGACGTCCAGCAGTTCCCTTGCGCGAGGTCGGGGATTCGGAAAGCCTCCCAGCTGCAAGGGAAGTTCCACGTTTTCCAGGGCACTCAGGGTTGGGAAAAGACGGAAGAATTGAAAGACGAACCCGACCCGTTCGCGACGGACGATCGTCATTTGGGTGTCGTCCAGTTCGTGCGTTGAAAGACCGTCGATCAGGACCTCGCCGCTTGACGGGAGATCCATAGCGCCGGCCAGATTCAGAAAAGTCGTCTTTCCGCATCCGCTGCGTCCTACCAAAGCGACGAATTCGCCCTCTTCGATAACGACCGAGACGTCCGTCAGGGCCGCGACCGACTGCTCCAGCAGCGCGTAGCTCTTGGAGGCATTCCTGAAGCAAAGTACAGACAAAGGCGAAAATTAGCCGGCCGGATCACCGTCGGACCCGGGCCCCACCCGACCCATTGTTGCAGGGCCCAAGCCGCTAGGCCTCGTGCAGCACCTGGTTGGGATCGTGAGACGCTGCGATTCGTGCGGGATAGATGCCAGCTATCAGGCTGGCGACGAAGACTCCCGATATCGCCAACAGCAGGAAGCCCACCGGCCAGTGAAACTGGATCGTCCACCCGAAGGACTGCTTGTTAATGACCTTGACGAGGATGACGGATAGGGCGCATCCGAGAGCCAGACCGATCAAGTTCGACATCAGTCCGAGCATGCCGGCCTGAGTGAGCACTAGACGCCGAACCTGGCCCTTGGATCCCCCAAGCGCACGTAGCACGCCTAGTTCTGCGCGTCGATCGATGACCAGCGTGAGCAAAGCGCCGGCCATTCCGAGGATTGCGACAAAGACCGCGACCGCCTCCAGCGCGTAAGTGATTGCAAACGTCCTGTCGAAAACCCTTGTCGCGTTCTCACGAAGCTCCCGATTTCGCGCAACTTGCAATGTGCGTCCCGAAATCGCCCGGGTCACTTCGAACCGCGAGGCGTCGACATCTGAGCCGGGAACGAGATACACCCCGCAGCCATTCAGCCTCCGGTCAGGCAGGTAGCGCAGAAGAATTCCCCGGTGCCCGATGATGTAGCCACGTTCCGACGAGTAGTCGAAGTAGACTCCAGCGACTTCGAAGTCCTCCGCTCCGTCCCCAATGGGCAGCGAAATGACATCCCCTACGTGTATGTCGTGCTTGCTGCTGAATGATTCGCTTACGATTACGCTTTGCGTCGAGATGAGTCGATCCGCGACATCACCGCTGCCCGGCCCCTCCACCATTTTCATCGCCGATCTTCTTCGAAACACGCGGAAATCTGCCAGCGCAAGCGTTGCGGGAAGACCGCCGTAGCTGATCGTGTAGCTGCGAAACCGGTCGACCGCCTCCACGCTCGGAAGCGACTCGATCGCCTTGGCGACGTCTTCGCCCATAGTCGGCGGATTCCGTTCGCCGGGCATTCGCTCCGGCTGGACATAGAGATCCGCCTGTAACTGGCTGTCGATCCAAATCAGCAGGGTGTCCCGCATGCTGCCGACCATGATCGCCACGCTCACCATCATCGCCGTGGCCGTTGCCAGCGCGGCCACGATCACAGCTGTCCGCGCCAACGATCCGGAAAGCGTCCGTGCACCTAGCATCGCGGCGACTCCGAAGACTCTGAGCAATGGACGGGAAACTAGTCGGACGGTGGCAACCGACACATGGGGCACGAGCATGGTGGCTGAAGCAACAAGGCCAAGTGCAGCGATGTAGGCGGCATAGGGCACGCGGTCCCAAGCGGGTACGAAGCAAAGCCCGATCGAGATTGCGGCGCAAGCGAGCCCCCGACTTGCCCAGGAACCCCGTGCACGCTGGACCTTGTAGTCAAGCCGGGCCCTGGCCATAGCGTCTGTGGGAGGCACAGCCGCAGCTTCGCTGGCAGGCCACCATGCAGAGGCGACCGAGACGCCTACTCCGGAACAAAGCGCAGCCAAGACGGTCCACGGACGGATCGCGATCTCGCTCGGTGCACTGCTGACGTAGAGCGACTGCACCGTCTGTCCGATGAGTTCCACGGCTCCAAGTGCAAGCGCCTTCCCGAGCACCAGCCCAAGTGCTGCTCCCGCTACACCGAAGGCCAAACCTTCCGATACGAAGCCGACTCGGACCATCCGGCTCGACATGCCGAGCGATCGCGCCACGCCAATCATCGGCCGACGCCGAACGACCGATACGGACACTGTGTTGTAGACAAGGAACGCTCCGACGATGAGGGCGATATAGCTGAGCACCCGGAGATTCCAGCGGAACGATCGCAACAGCTTTCGGTTCTGCCTGGACTGAACGCCAACTGGATCGATCGTCGCGGAGGCCGGTAGACGATCGCGGATCAACGACTCCCAGTCCCGATCGATGTTGCCGGGAACTTCGACATAAATGCGATCTATAAGACCCATCCGCCCCAGGACTCGCTGGGCCAGCGCGATGTCCATCAGAATCATCGGTCCAACCGACTCTGCCTGGAGCGACGAGGCCTGCAGTATGCCCGCAACAGTGAATTCCTCGAGGCCGTCGTTCACCGCAAGTTCAATACGATCTCCGACCGCAGCCCGAACTGATTCGCTCCCCCAGACTGGGCGGGCTGTAGCCACAGAATCGAGGTCAGGCAAGCCCTCTTGCAGGCCTTCCCACAAAGCCTCGTCCCCTATTACGTCCACGCCGAACAATGGGAGCCTTTCGCCGGAAGCTGGGTAGGCCGCATATCCCTCGACCCTCGCTGCGAAGCGCAGCGGCTCCCGGATTCTCGACAGTTCCCCGAAGACTGTGTTGGGGATGCCTCCGACTTGATTGATTTCGTAGCTAGCCCTGCCTTGCAAGGATTCCATTGACGAGCGGAAGGAGCCCGCCGACGCTTCTCCTGCCAAGTCGATTGCCACTACAACGGCCACGCCGATTCCGACGCAGAGGGTCGTTACTGCGGTTCTGACCGGCTCGCCCAGCATCGGTCTGCCGATGAGCCGATAGAGAAGCCGGACGTAGGTACTGGTTCTCTCCACCGCCATTTATCCACCCGTCCCTGCGACAAGTGGTCTAGATTTCAGCGTCGTCCCTCTCTGCCGGATCGGAGCACACTACCTAGGCACTCAATGCGAGCAGGTAACCACGAGGGCGCAGGCAGAGCAATCTGAGGACCTAGCCGTGGACGCTGCAACAGATGTCGAGACGGATTCATTTCCCGACGCAGAACAGGACCGCTACTCGATCGAGATCTGCATGAGCTCTTGTGCCTGACGAAGTTCCGGCGGGAGGGGGAATTGGACATCCTCCTCGACCGCCTCAATTTCGATAACGTTTCGAAATCCCTCTCGCCGCAGATGCTCCAGTACGCGCTGTACGAGCGGTTCGGGCGCCGACGCACCAGCACTGACAGCCACGTTGTGTACGTTCTCGAGCCAAGCGGGGGCAATGTCCCTCTCGTCGTCGATCAAGTAGCCGGGCAAGCCTCGCTGGGCTCCGACTTCAACCATCCGCATCGAGTTGGAACTGTTCTGCGACCCCACGATCAGCAGCAAGTCCGCTTTCGATGCAGCATGCTTGACCGCAACCTGCCGGTTCTCAGTGGCATAGCAGATGTCCTTGGCAGGTGGCGCCTCGATCTGCGGAAAGCGTCGCTTCAATACGTCGATGATGGATTGGGCCTCGTCAAGACTCAGCGTCGTCTGGGTGAGGTAGGCAACACTGCCGTTCGGAACCTTCACCGTCTCAGCCTCTTCCGGCGTGGATACAACGATCGTCTGGTCAGGCGCCTCTCCTACCGTCCCGATCACTTCGTCGTGGTCCTGGTGACCAATCAGCAGGATCGTGCCGTGAGCCTTGGCGAACTTGATCGCTTCCAGATGCACCTTCGTGACCAACGGGCAAGTAGCGTCAATGACCCGGAGATTCCGCTCTTCCGCGTTCCGACGCACAGCGGGCGCAACGCCATGCGCGCTGTAGACCAGCCGAGCTCCAGTCGGAACATCGTCCACGGAGTCTACAAAGACAGCGCCGCGCGAAGCGAGGTCGTTCACGACGAAGCGGTTATGGACGATTTCCTTGCGGACATAGATCGGGGGTCCGAAGGCCTGCAGGGCCAGTTCCACGATATCGATCGCCCGAACAACTCCCGCACAAAAGCCGCGTGGCTTCAGCAAGAGTACGGATTTCACTGCCTCCGGGGCCACATCTCACCTCAAGCGCGTTCCCAGTATAGCCGATCCAGTTCGGCTGTGATTCTTATCTCGACCATGTAGATTGCGCGGACTTATCCAAGATATAGTACATCCTTTTCCTATACATACTATGGAAGGTGGAAGTTGGGGGCCCGAGTCCGACGCGCAAGCTCCGAGGCGTTTTGAATGCGAGGCGCACGAAGAACCAGCCGCTTTCGGATCCTGAAATCACGCCGCAGGCAGCCCTCCATCCCCCTCGAGATCATCGAGGCGCGTCAAGACACCCGGGGGCGTACCGAGGACCCCTTTTTCGGTGAGACCGCAAAGCGGCTTCTAGCCTCACTGGGCAGGATCTCCCCGATCATGCCTCCGGAATGCCAGTTCGAAGTGGCCGCAATGGGCCCTTGACACTTCTCCGTGCGAGTCACGATGCGGGCCGTGATATTCTCGGCGAACGGCTATGGTCGACTAGGATGAGTGCCGAAACGGAAGCTGTCTCCGGAAGTGAACCGCAGCAACAAGCACAGGAAAGATGGACCATGGTTCGCCAAATTCGATTGGGTCCTGCAGGCGTTCCGGCCGCTCCGGGGACGTGAAACCGTTTCTACGCCACACGGCGCATGAGAACCAAGCCGGCAGCTAGCGGAGGAGTTCGGTGAACGGCCCAATCGCATGGTTCGCCCGGAACGGTGTCGTGGGCAACCTGCTGCTGCTCGTTATTGTTGCGGCAGGCGGGCTTTCGATCGCCGGCCTCAACTCTACGCTGTTTCCTGATATCACTCTTGATGTCGTAACGGTAACCGTTCCGTATCGAGGTGCCGCTCCCCCGGATGTGGAAGAGTCCATATGCGTCTTGGTCGAGGAAGCGATCCAGGGGGTCGAGGGAGTCAAAAAGATCACGTCAACAGCCGACGAGGGTGTCGGCGTCGCAGTGGTAGAGGTTCGATCCGGCTACGACGTTGACGAGCTTCGCGAAGAGATCAAATCCAAAGTCGACGGAATCGAGGCCTTTCCGGAAGATGCGGGAAGACCCGTAGTCCGCTCGATTCCACTCCGCGTCGAGGTGATTGGCGTGGCGATCTATGGGGCCGCGGACCTCGCCACGCTCAAGAGAATTGGAGAGCAGGCCAGGAATGACCTTCAGGCTCTCCCCGAGATTTCCCAGGTCGAAATGGCCAATGTCCCCCCTTACGAAATCTCGATCGAGATTTCGGAACAGGCAATGCGACGGTGGGGCCTGACGTTCGACGATGTCGCAACCGCCGTCCGGCGATCTTCCGTCGATCTGCCGGGAGGATCCGTCAAGACCCTAGGCGGCGAGATCTTGCTCCGGACGAGCGGACGGGCCGACACCCGCTTGCAGTTCGAAGCGCTGCCGGTTGTCAGGCGTCCCGATGGCACCGTGATCCGCGTGGGAGACGTGGCGCGGGTGATCGACGGCTTCGAGGACATCGCGAGTTCGACCGCGCTTGACGGAACGCCCGCGGTCATTCTCAATGTCTACCGGGTCGGAAACGAGAGCGCAACGGATATAGCGGATGCCGTGTATGCCTACGTGGAGGCCTCGACTGCCAGTCTGCCGGATGGCATGAAGATCTCCGCTTGGCAAGACTGGGCCTATACCCTTCGGAGTCGGACACGCCTGCTCGTCGAGAACGCATTGTCAGGGCTGGCGCTGGTGTTCATCGTCTTGGCTTTGTTCATGCGTCTGAGACTGGCGTTTTGGGTTGCGATCGGTATTCCGGTTTCCTTCATGGGCGCTTTCGCACTAATGCCGGCGTTCGATGTGACGATCAACATGATCTCGCTCCTCGCATTCATCTTGGTGTTGGGCATTGTGGTCGACGACGCGATCGTCGTCGCCGAGAACATCGACAGCAAACAGGCCATGAACAAGCAGGGTGTGGAAGGGGCCATCGAGGGGACGCGGCAGGTGTGCGTACCCGTGGTGTTCGGAGTCCTGACGACCATGGTCTCCTTCGCGCCCATGTTCTTTGTTCCGGGGACACAAGGGAAATTGATGGTTGCGATCCCGTTGATCGTCATACCAGTACTGTTCTTCTCGCTTGTTGAATCAACCCTGGTCCTGCCCGGTCATTTGGCTCACCACGGCTCCAGCGACGAAGCCTCGAGTGGCTTCGTTGTCCGTGCCTGGAATCGCTTGAGCGACCAGTTCTCAGGTGCACTCGAATGGATCGCCCGGCAGGTCTACAGGCCTGTTCTCGGCGCTGCACTCCGCTGGAGGTACTTGACTCTCGCGGTCGCCGTGGTCTGCATGGTGCTGACCGGGGCCTTCATCGCGAGCGGGCATATCAAAGTGATCCTGCTTCCTACCGACGAATCCGACAAGGTCGTGGCGTTCGTGACAATGCCCCAGGAAGCACCGGTCGATGCAACGAGAGCAGCCGTTGTACAGGTCGAGCAAGCCGCGTTCGCACTCCGCGAGGAGATCGCCAGTGAGGCGGGCAGCGATCAGTTCCGGCACATCCTCAGCTCGATCGGTGAGCAGCCGTACCAGCTTGTGCTGGGTGGCCCCGCTGCACGGATCAACCCACCCAAAGGCGAGCACCTAGCGGAAGTGAATATAGAGTTGAATCGAGCTGAAACCAGAACGATTCGAGCTGAGCAGATTGCTCGGCGGCTCCGAGAAAAGATTGGCCGGATTCCGGACGCCAGCGAACTCTCGGTCACCTACGCGCTGTTTGGAGGGGGAAAGGCGATCGACATCCAGTTCAGCGGAGCCGACCTGGACGAAATGCAGTCCGTCGTGAACAAGACCAAGGAACAGCTCGAGAGGTATCCCGGAGTCTTCGATGTCACCGATACCTCTCGCGGAGCGAAGCCCGAAATCCAACTCTCGCTTGCTCCCGAAGGCGAAGCGATGGGCCTTTCCTTGATGGAAGTCGGACGCCAGGTGCGACAAGGATTCTTCGGCGAGGAAGTGCAGCGAATCCAGCGAGGCCGAGAAGACATTCGCGTCATGTTGCGCTACCCAGAAACGGAGCGACGCTCGGTCGGCGACCTGGAAGACATGCGATTTCGCACTCCCGGCGGTGTCGAGGTTCCTTTCTCAACGGTGGCGGAAGCATCGCTAGGTCGCGGTCCCGCGTCGATCACTCGAGTGAACCGAAATCGGTCAATCAATGTTATGGCGGCCGTGGACACATCGGTGACAACCAGCCAGCAGGTTCTCGGGGACCTCGAAACGACCTTTCTTCCAGGCTTGCTAGAGAACCACGATTCGGTGCGATACGCGTTTCTTGGCGATCAAGCCGAATTGATCGAAGCTACGGAAGCCCTTGCGACCGCGTTGGCGATTGCACTCTTGGTGATGTTCGTAACTCTCGCAATTCCACTGAAGAGCTATGTCGCACCTGCCATCGTGCTCTCTGCCGTGCCATTCGGAGCTGTGGGAGCGATTTGGGGCCACGTCATCATGGGGATTCCCCTGACCTTTATTTCCACCTGTGGTGTGGTGGCACTGGCCGGAGTGGTTGTCAACGACTCCCTGGTACTGGTGAGTTTCATCCAAGACGCCAAGCAGAAGGCTTCGCGCTTCGAGGCCGTTCAAATGGCGGGCGAGTCTCGATTCAGAGCGATCATCCTGACCTCTTTGACGACAACTGCCGGTGTATCTCCCTTGATGTTTGAGAGCGACCTGCAAGCACAGTTCCTGATTCCGATGGCGGTTGCGCTCGCCTACGGGGTGCTCTTCGCAACACTCGTGACGTTGCTGCTGGTGCCCGCTCTTTATTTGATTCTTGACGACTGCCGAATCGCGACTCGTTGGTTTCTACACGGCAGTGATGACGGGAGTTCAAGCAACAAGCCATCCGATAGGCTCCTCGGCTGACATTTCGGGCAGCCCCTTCCTTCAGGCCGTGCAAGGGGGAAATTGTCGATATGTCCGTCCGGTGTACTGGACCGCTCAGACACCTCCAAGGCCGTGCGACCGGAACGAACTTCGGCGTTTCGACTTTCGGCGACACCTCGTATCGACGCCCCTTGACTAGGAAGTGTCGCTGCCTAGCAGCCGGGCCGGCAACCCCAGCCTATTTTCCTGTCAACAGCAACGGTGAGCCTCTGGTTCGGCATTCGTAACCTAGAACGCACGTGACGAGTTGAACGGGAGTTTCTGTGATAGAATCGTGCCCCAAAGTTTCCGCCTTGCGTCCCGCGCGTCTACGAGTGCAATTCGGCCTCATCGTCAGCCACTACGCCAAGATTCTTCGCTGTGAATTTCAGACGATTCGAAACGAGCGCTTGCCCGAATGCGTTTCGGTGGTCCAGACAATCTGATTCCACTACGGCCCCAATCCTCGGACCGCACCGACCACTAATGTCCGCTCCGGATCCAGCAATCGGTGCAGTAGGCCGCCCGTCTGCCATTTCCGGGACTCTAGGCAGCGTCCGTCGGGACCGTGTCAGCGTGGCAAGCACCGTCCCGGTTACAACCTGGGAATGGGGCAATCCCATTAGCCACGGCGACGTCTGCGAGCTAGAGTCTTCCCGGCACTGGAACACACGCTATCGGAGAGTCACCAGGACTCCGGTCGAGGATTGACATGAACTTGCGTTCCGAGCCGACGCGAGTGCCGACATGCTACACGGAGGGGTTTCGGAAAGCCTCTGCAATCGATCCAGATACTGCTTCCAATTACCTCGCACATACTACGATAGGGGATCCTGAAGCCGATGCTGTGATTGAGGCATTGGCGACACTTGAGCCGGCACTTGCAATGCAATACATCAGTGCTGGAATGGATCAGAACAATGAGAAATTGCATGGTGCTCCGTCGGTCTTAAGGGATTTTTTTGCTGACATAAGTACGGTACCTGATTGGGTTAACTTCGAATCCTTTATTCCAGGAATAAAGATGTTCCATCGAAACTCCAAGGTCGTTTTGGCCGCATTTGTTGGAGGCGTTCTGATCGAAGGATTCTCAACAAATATTAGCAAGTCATTCTTTATTACTGGCCGTCTGCGTGAGTCGGGTGTCAGACGCTTAAAGCAGAATAACAGACATATGGTCGAGATATTCATGCCTGGAGGACTGCTGCGAGATGGCGATGGATGGAAGCTCTCTGTCCGTGTCCGCATGGTTCATGCACAAGTGAGGCACCTCTTAAAACAATCGGATGACTGGGACATTGAGACGTGGGGAGAACCCCTAAGTTCAGCACATGTAGGTTATTCGATCACAGCATTTTCGGCTCGATTACTGGACCATATGAAAAGCCTGGGAGCAAAGTATACGGAAGAAGAAAAGGAAAGTTTCTTGGCAGTATGGCGTTATTCAGGTCTACTAATGGGCATACCTGAGACGATCTTATTTCGTAACAAGGAAGAAGCATTGAAGGTCTTTAAAATCGGATACCTTTGCGAGCCGGACCCCGATGAAGACTCAATCGCGATGGCCAATTCCCTTGTCAATGCCGCTCCGTTGGTTGCTGGGATCACCGACTCGAAGGCCCGTAGAGATCTTGCAACCTATGTCTACAGTGTTTCCCGTGCACTGATCGGCCACGAACTAGCAGACGCTCTGAAGTACCCAGCCCAATCGACCTTCGGCGTGTTGCCGTGGTTTCGCTTGCAGGGCCGCTACAACCGGCTCGTGGGCAAGCTGTTCCCGGGACGCGCCCAACAAAACAACTACACCAACTTCACTGGTTTGATGGACGTGTCGGAGTTCGACGAGGAAGGCATCAGCTACAGGCTGCCGGACCATGTCCATGCGGAACGGTCCACCAAGTGGTGAAATCGTGTCGGCTAGGAACTGGCTTGCGACTCCGGCTCGGCCTCCGTGCAATTCGCAGCAACCGTTTAGTCGAAGTTGCTGCGACTCCCAGAACGCTCCGGGCCGGACGACTGACCGTCGTGCTTCGGCGCTGCCCGGTCAGCCGGAGCGTTCGCCGACGCGAGGAAGTTCTGAGTCACGGGCGCCCGGGAGGCAAAACCATGCTGTGGACTAGCCGGCTGCTTGCCACTGCTGTGTTCGTGGTGCCGGTTTTCGGTGACACCGTAGAGCAGGGGCCGAAGGACTCCGCACCGTCCGGTCTGCTTGCGGGAGTGGCCCGAGCCGACATCACGCCGCCGGTTGGAGTGGCGCAAATGAACTGGGGATCCCAGACTCACGTCCAAGCCATCGGCATTGACCCGGCGGGAATGAGGGCCACGGCACTCGTGCTTTCGGACGGCGTGCAGAAGTTCGCCATGATCGATGTAGATAGGCTCTTCGTATCCGGGCTCAAGCCCGCAATTGCAGAGGCTTCCCGACAGACGGGCATACCCGAGGAACACATACGGATAGGGGCGAGCCATACCCATGCCGGCGTAATGGTGAGTCCTGAGAAGGGCCCGCCTGATCTCGACCTGACACCACTCGTGGACATGGCCGAACGCTATCGCCTGGGCCTGATCGACAAGATCGCGGGCATCGTGGCTGAAGCAGACAAGCGCCTTCAGCCCGTGCACGTGCACGGCGGACGGGGCGAGGGAACCATCAACATCAATCGCAGAGTCCGCGCTGACGGCGATAGCCCTCCTGCTGTCGGCAGGAATCCCGCCGGTTTCGTCGATCGAGAGCTGGTGGTGTTCCGCGTTGATGACAGCGAGGGAAGAACTCTGGCGGTTGTCGCCAACTTCCAGTGTCACGGAACGGTTCTTGCGTACGAGAACAAGGTCATCTCCCCGGACTGGGTCGGCCAGGCGCGCACAACAGTCGAGCAGGCATTTCCCGGGGCGATGAGTCTCGTCTTCCAAGGAGCCGCTGGCGACCAAGGGCCAATCGAGGGGTTCTCGGGAGATCTCGCCGTTGCCCACCGGCTCGGCCGCACTCTAGGTCATCAAATTGCAGCGGTGGCGATGCAGATAGAGACAGTTCGCAGAGTTCCGACCTTCGAGGGGTTCGTCGAGTCCACGGCGTATCAAGCCAAGCAGCACTGGCGCGTGAAGGGGCCGAGGGACTCGCGGCTCGGATTCACATCCCGGACTATCGACGTTCCCCGCCGAACTTATTCCAACAGGGAGGTCGAGGGCATGCGGGCCAGGCTCGCACAGGCCGAGCACCACCTCAGGGCGCTCCCGGCGGACGCAACTCCTTTGCAGCGCCACCAAGCCGCAGCACGAGTCCGTCGCTTCACCGATCTGTTGGAGCGGTGGACCCAGCCAGTCGACGACTCTCCGCTGCAAGTCGAGATCCAAGCACTCCGCATCGGTAGGCTCGCGATCGTGGCGATTCCGGGTGAGCCCTTTGCCGAGATCGGCAAGGCCGTAAAGGCTGCCTCGCCCTTTGAATTCACCATGTTCTGTGGCTATTCCGATGGAATCGGCGGGGGTTACATGCCAACAGCCGAGGAGTACCAGCACGGAGGCTACGAAGTCGAGCGATCGCCCTACAATCCCGCGGCCGCCGCGAAAGTGGTCGAAGCGGCTTCGGCCTTGCTGGCAAGCTTCCCCCGATAGACCGGGAACGGGTTGATCGTGACGGCTGGGCCGCGAATCTGGGCGGCCTATCTCCAGTCCACCCAGACTGGACTGGCCCAGGCGAACTGCCCATCTTCCTGGCGCACTCTCAGATAGCAGTAGCTTGCCTTACCGTCCGCACGAGGGCCGGATCGGTCCGTGAATTCAAATTCCGCTTGCCGCCCGTCCGCTCGCGTCGAGTGAACAACCCTATGGTCCTTGACGATTTGAATCGATTCCAGAGGGGCTTCACCTTCGACACGGACTTGAATCCGGAGTTGGTCGCCGCTCCCCGCCTCGACGGCACTGCCCATGAATGCGCCGTTCACGCGAAAATCGATCAGGAAGCGCGCTCCGGTAGATGCGAACACTCGTTTGGCGCGGATCGCCTCAAACACGCCCTTCCGGGTCAGTTCGCCCACGTATGCACCCGTAATCCCGTTGTCCTCCCCCGTTCCCATCCAATGCGAGTCGCCGGAGCCGACAAACCCGATGCGATAGCCCCGCTCGAGAGCCTCCCAAACAGCTGTAACCGGGCCTTGCTCCTTGAATTCGACGGTCTCCTCACGGGCCTGCTGCCACGCCGACGTGATCTCGAAGACGGGCTGCAGGTCGGGGTCATACCCTGTCCAGTTGTTGTGATGGGGCTGTAAGATGACGTCCCACGGCCGGATCAGCGAAAAGAGCTTGTACACGGTGTTCGAAGTCACGGTAGTCGAGCGGAAGATCGGCGCGTCATCGGTTCCGAAATACATGGCTCGATGCCCTCCGCGCTCGTCTTGGCTCTCGGTAGTCCACTCCCACCCGCTGAAGGCCACCCGGTCCGCGACAGCCTCGTACACGCCCGAAAGCGCCTGGACTTCGGCCCACTCGGACTGGGTGAGAAAGTCGGGAGTGAAGTCGTGGTTCGATGACGCCACGAAATCCATTCCCGTTACGAAGAGCCCGTGCGCGTAATACATGTCGAAAGTGCCGATCCCGTCGTTTTCCGTATGGCCGTGCAGATCGCCCCACACAAGGCGGTACTGGTCATCGCCGACCGTGAGTCTCCTAATGGGCTCGCGCCGGTATGTCCGAGGCACGAGCGCCCCTATAGCAGTTTGTTCATCGACCACCTCCTGAAACCTGGCCCGTCGCTCGTCTAGATCGATGCGGTGCGAGTAAACATCGGCACCGTATCCACCCGGCCTTTGCGTGATGCCGAACGCCCAAAGCCGGTCGGCAATATGGCGTCGCCTCGGTACCTCGTATGCCATCCAGAGCCAGCCGTCCTCGTCATCCAGGGAGGTTACAAGCTGGTTGGCCAGGGGTACCTGGTAGGGTCCCCTGCCGCTTGACGCGAGGTCGATGCCGCGACGGACCGACGGCAGCTGGAAGGCGGTGTATGGATTGGGGTCGTGAAACAGAAGCTTCGGAGCTGACCACGAACTGTTCTTTCGCACGCGGCCCGCAACGGACACGCTCGACATCCTCCCGCCCCCGAGCCACAGGAGCCAGAGGTCGCCGTTCTTTCGAGAAACGAGCCTTGGATACCTCTCCTCGCTCATGGCATGGGCCGCCCAGTAGGGCGAATGCCTCGTCAGTCGGCCGGGATCCTCCGAACTCTCGAACGGGGACGGCGCCCAAGCCCAGCCTTCGGATTCGAGCACCTTGCCAAACACGCTACGGCCACGGTAGGAGAACCTCCCCCCAATGGTTTCCCGGCGTTCCCAAGCGGTCCAAAGCCTCCCGTCAGCGTCCAGAGCTTGGGTCGGGGCCGTGTCCCAGAGTCGCGAGGTCGTCAGTCGCTCGGGCGGGCCCCCTTCGCTGCGCGAGTACACATCGTAGTTGCCGTCTCGTTCCTCATCCCAAGCCACTCTCCAGGAACCGTCCGTGGTCGTCAGGATGTGCGGACGGAAACAGCGGCCGACGCCCTCGTCAAGGAGTCGCGGCGGTTCCCACGAGTCGCCTTGCAGGACGAGTGCATGCAGCTTGATGCGCGGAGGATCCAATTTGCGAGCGACGGCAAGGGCACCGCTACCCCGAAGCGGCACCGCTCGGATCTCGAGCGTCCCGGCAGTCCCGGGAATCCTGCGCTCGGGCAACCACGAGCGCCCGTTAAAGACACGCTCATAGGCGGCCCATCGGCCCTTCCTACGACTCGTCCACAAGACGCGCACGTTATCCCCGGTCACTACCAGAGAGGGACGGTGGTTGATACCCGGAGTCTCGCTGACGACACGCTCGTCGCTCCAGTCCTGGCCGTCGAACCTCCGGATGAAGATCGAATCCTGACCGTCATCTGGCCAAGACCAGGCTTCAATTTCCGGATCATCGATAGGCCAGACGTCTGTCTTCGGCCTGCAAGACGACCATGCGATCCAAACAGAACCGCCGGAGTCACGCGCTATCGCCGGGCGTTCGGCGTTTTCGAGTCTGTCCGCCGTGATCTTGCTGGGGAACGTCATCGGCGGCGGCAGCCATGCTCGCGGAGGCTCGCCCTGGGGTTGGTAGAACTGCCCGTGAGCGGCGGATGCAATGCCTAGTAGCAGAAGAGCCGCTCGCTTGTGTTTCACCGCATGAGAATTGTAGCGGCGAACCGCCCGCTCGCAGAGGGGCCACGAGACCCCATCGCGGGTCGAACAGGGGATGTCGCGATGCCGGAATTCCCCTGTCCATGGCGCGTATTGTCGTGCGGATGGGACTCGCCGAGTTCCGCCTAACCGAAGTCTCGGGTTTCGCCAGTTCAGCTCGCGAACCATGTGAGTCGGGGGCTGACGGTCACGGTGCCTACTCAGGCCCAACACTGGAACTCAGTCGGATTCGAGGTCGCGCTTGCGCCGCCTGACCCCACCTTCGCGCTTCAATCCAGCACGAGAGCGAGCCCCACGAGGGGCGAGAACCGTCACGAGGCCAATTCATCAGCGATTGAAGGCGAATTCGTAAAGCCTTGTAGAATCGAGACTAGCCCTCAGCCAGACGGCGGCGAGAACGGATGAAGGGGCACAGGGCCACACGGACGGTTGACGCGCCCGCAGCAATTCGTCAGGGCATTGCCATCGACCCAAGGTTCCTAGGCACTCCCGCTATTCTTCTCGGAGTTTCCCTATGGACGGGTGTCCCTTCCAGCGCGGCGACAAGGCCTGACTTCGTCAACGGCCTATACCCGCGACTCGAATCCCACAACTGCCGGGCTTGCCACAATGCTTCCGGCGTCGCGTCGGAAACACGACTCCACTTTCCGGAAGCGGGCGCGCCGAGTGAATTGATCGAGAGGTTTGGCGCGACGCTATCCGCGTTGGTGGATCGGGGCGAGCCCGCAGAATCCTTGCTACTGACGAAGCCGACAAACCGCATTCCTCACACCGGCGGGCCTCTCATCGCGGTTGGCAGCGACGACGAGCACCTACTAAGGAATTGGGTCGACCACCTTGTTAGCCTCCCAATCACTAACACCAGGGACGAAGGCGGAGTGGAACGCCGCGCCTACGAACCGATTCGAAGGCTCACTCACGCTCAGTACGACAACTCGGTTCGGGATCTGCTAGGGGATCGGACGAGGCCGTCACGGAACTTCCCGCCCGAAGACTACGTCAATGGCTACACCAATCAGGCCTTGTCGCAAGCGATCACTCCGGCCTTGGCGGAGGCCTACAGCCAAGCCGCGGAAAACCTCGCCAGAACTGCATTCCGATACGGCGACGAGAGGGGTCTGATCCCCTGCGAGCCTTCCGAGCCCGCTGATCGCAGCTGTGCCCTGGCATTCGTGCAAGAGTTCGGCATGCGGGCGTATAGGCGTCCCCTCGAAGCTCCGGAAACGGCATCGCTGACAAAACTGCTGGTCAACTGGGCCGCTCGAGAGCAGAGTTTTGAGGCCGGAGCGTCGATGGTGATTGAAGCGGTTCTTCAGTCCCCCGCGTTCCTCTTCATGGCACCGCGAGGGGCGGAGAGTTCGCTCAAGCAATTCGAAATCATCTCAAGGCTGGCGTTTGCCCTGTGGGACACCTTGCCGGACGACGAACTGTTCGATTTGGCCAGCCGGGGCGAACTGAACAGCGAAGTCGCCATCAACCGTCTGGCCCGGCGCATGCTCACCCGTTCGGCAGCACGTGACGCGTTCGACCGGTTCTTCGCGCAGTGGATGCGTTTCGACCGGCTGCTCGACTCCGTCAAGGATCGCAACCGGTACCGGAACTTCAGCAGCGAAGTTGCCGAGAGCATGGCCGAGGAATCGCGAAGACTGTTCCGGCATCTGGTGTGGAACGACATTGATTTCCGGGAGTTCTTCACCGCAGACTACACGTTCCTGGATGATTTCCTGACCGAGATCTACAATCTGCCCGATCCCGTTGCACCCTTCGACATGACTCGCTACCCGGACGATTCACTGCGGGCGGGGATTCTGGGACACGGTACGTTTTTGGCCCAGACAGGCAAGCCGATCAACACCTCCCCGACTGAGCGAGGCTTGTTTGTACGCGAGCACTTCCTGTGCCAGTCAATTCCGCCGCCGCCTCCGGGTGTCGATGCATCCTTGCCGCCGCTCTCGCTCGGAGGGACGCCTATGACCGCCCGGCAAACTATGACCACCCTTCATGCTGCAGAGGAATCGTGCGCATCTTGCCACAAGCTCGTGGATCCGATCGGGTTCGGATTCGAGCATTTCAACACCGTTGGGGCCTACCGCCAGAGCGAGCCGGTCCGTGTCGAGCCCACCCCGCAGCAGGAGCGTCAGGGGTTGAAGGCCGAAACCTATGAGCTGCCAATCGATTCGACGGGCTACATCGCAGGCATTGCTGATTCGACCTTCCGCTCGCCACGCGAAGCCGGCCGAGTGCTGGCCGGTTCCGCTGCGTGCCAAAAGTGCGTGGTCAAGCAACTCTTTCGATATCTCTATGGTCGTCACGAGACCAAGGAGGATGCGGATTCGCTCGATCGCGCCTATAATCGATTCCGAGAGTCGGGGTATCTCTTTCGAGAACTGATTCTCGCGCTCGTTGTTTCTGAAGAGTTCTTGCGCGTGAAATGGGGCAGCTAGCAGTGTCTAAAACGCCAATTCACAGGCGGGCGTTCCTGCAGGGCCTAGGCTTGGGCGGGTACGCCATTCGCATCGGTCTGCCTCCGCTCGCTTGCATGTTCAACTCGACCGGTACGGCCTACGCAAGTCGGACCGGAGCACTCTCCGAAGGACCGGAATCGCGATTTGTGTTTTGGTTCAACGGCAACGGCATCCCTGAACGGTACTGGATCCCGCGCGAGACGGGAGCCGACTACTCTCTCCCGCCCTGCCTGTCTCCGCTCGCCAGACTGAAGAGCGATGTCCAGATCCTCTCCGGACTGGACAACCCGAACGGCCAGACAAGCGGAGTCGGAAACGGGCATCAGCGGACGATGAGCGCCTTGGTTTCCGGTGAGAAGTACACCGGAACCGGGGCGGGTGGCCCCTCGATCGACCAAGTCGTAGCCGGCAAGATCGGCGGCAGGTCGCGCTTCCCTTCCCTGCAGGTCGGAGTTTGTCAGGAATCTTTCGGCACCAGCATGCAGCGCAACATGAGCTGGAGCACGAAGAATCGTGCGCTCCCCCCTGAGGTAATTCCCCAGAAGCTCTTCGACCGGCTGTTTGGAAAGCTCGACGAAGGGTGGGCGGACCGCAAGCGGAGCGTCTTGGACGTCGTCCGGGCGGAGGCCGCCCGGCTGCGGGCTGGTCTCGGCCGAGAGGACTCGGAGCGGGTGGACGAGTATCTGACTTCCATCTTCGACATCGAGCGATCGATCGCGGAGTTTCCCGCTGAGTACGCAGAAACCGTCGAGGACCCGCAAGTCGGCGGCGATCCTCGGGACTACCCTCGAATTGCGAGAGCGCAGAGTGATTTGCTCGTGCATGCGTTCGCGTCGGGCCAGACCAGAGTCGCCTCGTACATGCTGACGAAGTGTCAGGGCCTCACGAGATTTCCATGGCTCGGGCTCTCCTTCGCGAGACATCATGAATACTCGCACCTGGGAGGCTCGCATCGTCAGAAACAGCAAGAGGTGATGCGCGACATCTGCCGCTGGCACGTCGAGGAGTTCGCCTACCTGGTCGCCAAGCTCAAGAGCACCCCGGAAGGCTCGGGCTCCCTGCTGGACAATTGCGCGCTGCTCTTCGTTCACGAGCACGCCGAGGCCAACGTTCACAAGAACAGCGGCGGGGCGGTGATCCTGGCGGGTCGCGCCGGTAGGCTCAATCCCGGCCACCACGCGCGCGTCACGGGAACTTTCGGAGACCTCTACCGCACGGTGGCGAGGGAAGTCGGAGCGCCGATTTCGCACTTCCCGACTTCATACGGCACCATCCCAGCTGCCACGGCCTAGTTGGCCGGCCAACCCGAATTGACCGGCATTCAACGAATGACGTCCCTGCCGGGACGCGCCGAGACGAACTTCGCGACAGCCTCCTCTGAGATACGTGTCCCCGCGGCAATCACGCGTTTGAGGCTGGAGTGATCGCGGAGCGCCGCGAGGCCCTGGTCGCCGAATTGCGTGTAAGAAACGTTGATGGCCCGCAAGTTCGGAAGTCCTGCAAGGGCCTCGCCAGCCAAGTCGTCAACCGATTGTGCGTGAGACAGATCGAGATCCTCTAGACGGACGAGCGCACCCAACGCTCGAATTCCCTCGGCCGTGAGAAGCGACCTCGAGACGTTGAGCCTGTTGAGGTTCTGGAGCCTGGCGATCTGCGAGGCTCCGGCATCCGTAACGCGGATTGACCCACGCAAGCGAGGCACGCCGCTGCTGACTGCGTCTACGTATTTCCGGCTAGGCGCTGCAAGGTTCAGGCTTTCGAGGCCCTCTAGCGCGCCAATCTCGTCCAGGTTTAGCTCCGTGATGGTGACCGCCCAGATTCCGCTGTCGGTTTCCTGGGCACCACTGAGGTCCAGATGCTTGAGTCGTCCCAATGACCGGAGACTCGAAATGCCGGCTTCACTGATGCGGTTGCCTCCGATCGCGAGGAACTCGAGATTCGGCAGCCTCGCGAGCAGTTCGACCGAAGCGTCGCTAACCTCCGTGATGCCAATGTCGAGCCAGCGCAGACGCTTGAGCTCAGAGAGGAACTTGACGCCGGAATCGCTGATTTTGGTGCCGCGCAGATTGAGGCGCTCGAGCCTCGTCGCCCTTCGGAGGGCCGACGCACCTGCATCGGTGACATGCTCGCAGAAAAAGAGGTCCAGGTCGCGTAGCGCCGTCAGATTCGCCACATCCGCCAAGGCACTGTCCGTGACATGGGTTTGCGCAAGAACAAGCCGTTCCAGCGAATCTAGCCCAGCCAACGCCCGCAAGTCTATGTCGCCGATCCAGCTCCGACTCAGGTCGATAGATTCGATCGCACCGTCCCCGCCCCGGTTCGCGATTCCGCCGAATTCGACAATCCAATCTGCGCCTTCCGGAGGGTTTTCCGCCGAGATGGGGCTGATCAGCAGTGCCGCCGACACCGCGAACGCCCTCCCTTTTGACCGGCTCGTCAAGCTGGATTTACCTGCGACGTGTCGGCTGCGCAGAATCCCTGTCCCAAGCGATCGAGCAGTCGGGCAGCGCGGACCTCAGAGACTCGAATCCCTCGTCCGTGATCAGCGTGTGGTAGAGATTGAGGGACCTCAGCCGAACGAACTGCCTCAGGACTGCAACGGCCTCGTCGTCAACCGCTGTGTTGTCGAGGCTTAGTTCGAGCATTCCAGAATTGGAAGCCAGCGAGGCGATGCCAGCCGACGTGACCTCGGTGTAGTCCAGATTGAGTCTTCGAAGACTCTCCAGGCTTGCCAGTTCAGCCATTCCGGCGTCAGTCACGCGCGTATTCGCCAAGTCCAAGTCGGCGAGCTCATGGAATCGGGCCAGTGTCTTGATGCCGTCATCTGTTACTTCGGTGTAGGCCAGCGACAATCGCCGCAAGCCGCGCAAGGCGGACAGGATGTCTAGACCCTCATCGCCAAATCTCGTGCCCGTGAGACCCAGCTCCGAAAGGTTCGCGAGCCGTGCCAGAGTCTCCCCTGCTCCGCTTGCGATCGGCATGTAGTCCAAATCGAGCACCTCAAGCCGTGCCAAGTCGGCGAGAGGTGGTAGGTCGATCTCGCCCGCGGCGATTCCCGCGAGGGAAAGTGCTCGCAATTGTTCCAGTTTGGCGACGTGAGCGAGGCCCGGGCCATCGACTAGCGTCTGATCAAGGGTCAACTCGCGAAGGGATGCCAGCTTGCCCACCGTCGCCAGTCCGCTGTCGGTGACTCGTGTGCCGGTCAGATTGAGAGACCTTAGCGCCGGGAGTGAAGCGAGCGCTTCGATTCCCAGGTCGCTGACTTCGGTTGCCGTCAAATCGAGTCCTGCGATCGAATTGAACCTCCGGAAGGCCTCGACTTCCCGATCACCAATTGGTACAGCCCGAAGGTCGACGTGCAGCGTTCCTCCGCTTCGGTCTTCGACCTTCCCTCCGGCAGCCCGCACCCATTCGACGAGACCCATGTCCCCAACGGAGGGCAGCTTGTCGAACGCGCCGCTCGAGACCGATGGTTCCGTGTCGACAAACGCGATCTCGAGCTCAGGCCTGGCGTCCCTCAAGCGCTTCACGCCTGAAGCGCTCACTCTGCTGTAGCGCAAGTCAACCTTCTGAAGAGCCGGCAGTCCGACCAGGCGTGGCATCCCGGCATTGGTCACGCGAGTCCGGTAGAGGTTCAGGTCAGCGAGTTCGGCCAGCGACTCCAGGTGAGCCAGAGCGGAATCCGTAATCGCCGAGCCACGCAGGTTCAGGACTCGGAGTCGCTGCAATGCCGCGAGACGGGAAACACCCGCATCGGTGAGCTCGAGATCGGCGAGGTCCAGCTCGACGAGCCCCGGCATCCCTTCCAAATACGCCAGGCCTTGATCGGTCACGTAGGTGCTGCGGAGGCGTAGCGTCTTGAGCCCGGACAGCGTTGCGATCAGTCGCAGCCCCTCGTCATTGACGTCGGTCTGTGTGACATCAAGCCTCTCAAGCTTTCGAAACGAGTCGAGATGCTTACCCGTTATCCTCGTGGACTTTAGTTGCAGCGTCCGAAGATTCTCGAGCGACTTGATCTTCTCCAGTCCGTGGTCGAAGATGCGAATGCCCTTGAAGACGCTCATGAAATGATGACTCAGTTGCAGCGATTCCAGCGTCTCCAGACCGGCAAGGCTCCCGAGCAGATCGCTGTCGTCGACCTGGCCGAGGTTGCCGCAGCAGACCGGATTCCACATGGTTCCAGGAAGTGCGAGGCTACGCAGATTCGAGAGCGGACTGAGTCGTTCCAGATCCCGAGGGTGGACCAATGCCCCGGTAAGGACGATCTCCTTGACTTGAAATGGCCCGCGCGGCAATTCAGCCGCCGAACGGAACTCTCCGTCGAAACCGTGAAGGACCACGCGCCCGCCGTTGGACACGACCCAGACGGCCACCGTTTGTTCGGGATCCCGTTGCCGGATGGAGTCGGCCGTCAGGGGCAACTGGAGCAAGACAAGCCCGCTCAGGAGCAGAATGCTGCGAAGACCCATCGCTCCGCTGTCCTCCAGCGCCGCATATAGCCCCGGGCCGCGACGCACAGCGCCATTGTAGTAGCTCCCGTGGTCCGGCTGTTCCGGAACCAGGCGTCAGATCAGGTCGTGGCCGTTCCCGCACACAAACACTTCAATCCCGAGCCTCCGGAACGCGGCAATCTTGGCGCTCAATGCTAGCCTCGCACCCGCGAGGTCCGGCGCGTACGCGACCTGGATGTGATTCGACTTGTGGCGTCCCATCATCCGATCCCGGCTGATTCCTCGGGTGACAGCATGCATGATGGGCCATTGGGGGGTCGTGATTCTCCAGCGCCGCTCCGTCTCTTCGTCCGGCAGTTCCACAACCTCGGCGAGGCCGGCGTCCGCCTTCAGCTTGCCGCCCTCGATGAAGATCCTGCTCCAGACGACTTCCCCGGGCTTGCTGACGCCCTTGATCGTGCCGCCTCCGAGAGGGAAGTACATCGGCGGCTGCCGCTCGCTGACCGCCCCGGCGTATTCGCCGATGAGGTGTTTTGGTGGGACGGATCCTGAGATTTCAAAGACCCAGACGAACTTGCTGCGGTCTCCGACACGGTAGGGCTCGCCGTAACGCAAGTCGTGTAGTGTCGTCTCGGGGTCGAAGCCGAGCTTGCTCCATACCCGATTGGTGACGAGGGCATCGAGGCCCGCGCACTCGTCCACTTCGTTGAAATGCGGCATCGCCTTGCCTTCGAACAGTACCCGGCCGTCAGCGCTTCTGACCGGCGGCCTGTCGACGTTGTTGAGCAGGCCCTCGACCAAGTCAGACGCCGGACAGATGTCCTTCAGCCCCTGCTGGTACTGGATCCCGATGGCATCGCATCCGAAGTCGTCTGCGATGCGCAGCGCGGCGATGTACATCCTGCACTGCAGAAGAACCTGGGCATCAGTAAGATCGGTCGCCTCATCAGAGCCAGTCCGAAACTGCATGCCCTTTGCGTCAAGCCAGTTCCGGACGCCCTGCGCTTCATCTTCGGTGACCTGCTGCATTGCGGCCCAGAGCGCAGATTGACTCAGGCGCTCCTTGAACACACCGGTCGCATTCAGCAAATGATCCGGAATGATGGCGTTATACATGCCCATGCATCCTTCGTCAAAGACGCCGAGGATGGCCTTGTTCGATAGCAACTCATCGGCGGCCTCGTGGCCGGCGAGCATAGACCGGTGGGGGAGAATCAGGTCGGAGGCCGCATGTACATGCGACTGCTGGTGGCGAACACTGTGACCGGCGGTCCACCGCTGGAGGTTCGAAAGAAAGAACTCGTCGGTAAAATCCTCGCTCCAAAGCGTTGAATACTCGACTCCAGCCTTCGTGAGACTCCCGTTCAGATTGAGCATGCCAACCAGGCCGGGCCACTGCCCGCTCCAGTTCGCGACTGTCAGGATGGGCCCTTCGTGGGTCATCAGCCCAGGCAAGATGTGCTGGGAGTACTGCCAGACCGCTTCCGCCACGACAAGCGGCGCCTTTCGGTCGATGGATCGAAATACCTCCAACCCACGCTTCTGGCTGTCGATGAATCCGTGCTGCTTCGTGGCATCGTATTCGTGGGCCCTCCGAACCGACCCGCCCGCACCCTCGATCGCGGCTGTCAGCTGCCCCTCCATCTCGCGCTGAGCCGGCCAGCACATGCGGTTTGCGGAGAGCCGCAGGTCGCCGTTCGCGACCAACTGGATTTGCTTTGCCATGATCTAGGATTCTCGCAGAATTCCCTCCTTTGCTGCCGTTCGCCCCCCAGTTCCGCATGCGTTCCGAGCGTTGCGGAACCGGCCATTTCCCTGCCTGTCGGGCGCACTACGATGCCGGCCCGCCCAACAATTCTCGCGTAGACTGATCTTGATGGACCCGCTAGTGGACCGGCCGCCGCGCGGCGGCGCCCGGGCCAAGCTCCACGCCGTAATTTACGGCGTTCAAGCCCCAGCAGCGAAGGCATTCGACGTCGCGCTGCTTGTCGTGATCCTTCTCAGCGTCCTGACGGTATTGCTGGAGAGCGTCCCTGCATTCAACGCCGCCTACGGCACAGCCTTGCGCGTCGCCGAATGGATCTTCACCGCCCTGTTCACGATCGAGTACGTCCTGCGCCTGTGGACCGTGGCCCATCCTCGCACGTACGCCTTGAGCTTCTTCGGTATAGTCGACCTCCTTGCGATCCTTCCCACTTATCTGAGCGCACTCGTGAGTGGCACCCAATCGCTTGCTGTCGTTCGTGGGATCCGTCTGCTGCGAGTGTTTCGCGTGCTCAAGCTCGTGAGGCACCTCAAGGAAGCCAAGGCGCTGACCACCGCGCTAGTCGCCAGCCGGCCCAAGATCGTCGTTTTCCTGACGGGCGTGATGAGCGTCGCAATGCTATTCGGCACGTTGATGTATCTCATCGAAGGCGACGCCGCGGGTTTCACCAGCATTCCGATCAGCATCTACTGGGCGGTCGTCACCATGACGACCGTAGGATACGGGGACATCGCGCCCCAAACGCCGCTGGGACAGCTGCTGGCACTCATGCTGATGATCCTCGGCTACGCGATCATCGCGGTCCCAACGGGAATAGTCTCCGCAGAATTGACGCGGACCGGACTCGGCCGAGCTTCCGGCCTAGACTGCCCGCAGTGCTCCCGCTCCGGACTCCCCGTCGATGCCGTTTACTGCGACAGGTGCGGCGCGAGGCTCTGAATTCACCCGTCCTGGAGAGCGAGATTTCAGCTCTTGGTCAAGTCGGAACGACTCGGTCGAAGCTTGCCGAAGTCGGCCCCGGAAATGACGTAATACCACTCTGAGAAACGACCGCGCAGCTCGTCTGCCAACTCCTTCCCCTTTTCGGCGTCACCTTCGTGGCTCTCCGCCCTGGACTCACTGAATTCAACCGTGATCATCAGGTAACGCCGTTCGCCCTCGCTCTCGCCCGCCTCCTGGCCCGAACCGCCAGGAGCGATTTCACCGAACCGCAACACGTAGCGGAGGCCGTCCTTGGACTCCACCAGGATCTCGCCTTCGTTCGACAGGATCTGGCCGGAATACGGATTCGGAAAGAAGCCCTTGCCCTGCAGCGAGCGGAAGTTCTCCATTGTCGGCCTGATTCCCTGTCGGGCCTTCAGATCCTCGCTCAAGCCATCGGGCTTGGGCTGTACGTCTACGATGCGGAGCCCGTCCAAGGCCGTAGTGAGGTCGCTCATGGTGTCGGAATTTGGTTCGCGTCCCGCGAGCTGCCACTTGCTGTCCTTCTTCGACAGCAGCGTCCTTTGCCGGTTTTCGACACGGCCAAGACGTTCGTTGATGGTGTACCGGTTGATCTCGATTCGCTCGAGATCGAACGGCGAGACCTTCAGAAGGTCGGTCTCGATCCAATCCTGGAACCGGGCAGACACGTCGGCTTCGGTCTTGACTTCATAGGTGCGTTTCTGGCCCGGCACTCGCATGTAGCGGTACCCTCGCTTCCCGTCCACTTCGTTTCCGACGATGAAATCGGCGAGAACGTTCGACTCGCCGTCGAGAATCCTGACCCGCTTCCCCCGGCCAGCAAGCGACGTTGCTTGGTCATCAAGAGGGTCGACGACGGAGTAGTTCGCATGGTCCTGGGCCAGGTCGGAGACGACCCGGTCCTTGCGCAACTCGATCAGCGCCGCAGCGGTCGTGGCGAGGCGTTCCTCCGCGTCGGCCGGGTAATTGTGGTGCGAGGGAATAACCCACTTGTTCTCCTTGAACTCGACCTTCAGCGGCGTCGCCGTCGCGGTCGATTCGTCGTAGTCGATGACCTCAATCGACTTCGGTTCCTGCGGGTCCTTGAAGTCCTCGAAGAACACCTCGCCGACGTCGTCAAAGATGTCAGGCGTGGACCTGCTGGGATCGACAACGATCGCAGCGGTCGCAGCCACTACCGCCGCTAGCACAAAGTAAAGGGTTCGGGTCATTTCGTTCATTGGTCGGAAGTCTCCACGAGCCGGTGCCGAGCGACACCGATCTGCTCACGCTGGCGCCGCTTCACGGACACGAACAGGAACAAGAGAAACGTCGGAACCGGGGAAAGAGCCACGGCCACCAGCTTGATTGTGTTCTGGATTGCTCGCACAGCGGCTTCCATGTCACCACGCGCCGTCTCGATCAGGCGTTCCTTCTCGTCCTCGATATTGCTGCGCGCTACCGAGAGCCTGCGGTTCTCGATGCGCTCCTGGTTGGAAATCATGATTCGCTTCGTTTGCGCGTCCAGATCGGTGCGATCTTGTAAGGCTTGGACGGCTGCGTCCAATCGAGCCTGAGCTGCATTCAGCTTCTCCTCGGCCTCCTGCTCCGCGCGCCGCGTCTCTTCCAGTCGGTCCTCCTCGTAGGTACGCGTCCGGGCTTCCACAGTCTCCAGCGTTCTGTGCTCTCGGCGCCGCTTGCGGAGGTCAATGAACGAATCGTCCCCTGCTAGCCTGTCGACTGCATTCAGCAGGAAGGTCACGTTATCGAAATTGAGATCCTCGACGCCCTGTCGGCGCAGCTGGAAGAACTGCTCGCCCATCATGTCCGCGTCGGCGATCACGATGGCATGGATCGGATTCTCCGAGTCGTCGGATGTGATCCGGGCCGCCACGACATGGCTTTCCTCGTCAGGCTCGTGGGGCAGGTTCGTGGCCAGCTGCATGCCGAAAATGGATTGCTGGACCAACCGGAACCAGAGTGTCGTTCCGGAATCGGCTCCCGTGCGCAGGAGCGGGACGAACTCTGTGTCCGCATCGCTATCCTGAGCCGGGTTCAGCACGCCGCCGTAGAGGAATACGATTTCCTGCAGCCCGGATGAAACGGATTCCTCCTGGTTGAATGTGCCATCGAACCCGCTTCCCTCTCCCAGGAAGACCACTTCCTCCGGAAGGCTCTTGAAAGTCGGATGGGGGTTGTACTTGTCCCAGGCGATGCGGTCGGTCTGCCATTCCACGCCCAAGGAGTCCATCAGAGGTTTCGTATCCGTCGGAACCCTCTGCGGCTGACCTTGTTGAAACGGGCTCGGCGGAAGCTGCTGGGGCGAGGACGCGATATCGAACGCCGGAAGGGGGTCGACAACGATCAACGTCGGATTGCCGCCCTTCACCCAATCCGCGAGCCGGTCCATGCCGTCCGATTGCAGCGTGTTTGGAAGCACCGCGAGCAGCACGTCTAGGTCGGCCGGATACTCTGCCTCCGCGGGAACCTGAATCACGTCGTATTGCTTCTCGAGTTCGGACACGATCGACCAAGACCGCGACTGCTGGCGGCTCTGGAAGTCGAATCCGCCGAACAGGTTGATGCCAGTGCGAAGAACACCCACCCTTTTTCGGTCCGCCTCAGCCACCACGCGAACCGAGCGCATGATTTCGTACTCGACCGGCAGCCCAACGTCGAAGAACGGGATCACGAACTCGTCGCCCCCGCAGCTGAACACCAGCCCCAGAAAGATCTCGTCCGGACTGCCCTGCGTCTGGTACATGGGCGGGACCGGACGGGGCCCGATGTTGAACCGATCGCGCGCTTCACGGGACTCGGGAGTGAACTTTTCGGTCGCGATGATGTTCGCGTGAACGCTGCCGCCCCCGCGGGAGTCGAACTCGCGAAGCATCGAAACGATGTTGTTGCGGGTCTGGACATATCGCCGCGGAACTTCCGGGCTGAGGTAGGCCTGAATGAATACCGGCCGGTCGGAACTCAGTCCCGCCAAGAGCTCGCGTGTGTCAGGAGAGAGCGAATGCAACCGTTCTGCCGTCGTGTCGATCCGCCCTCCGAGTCGCCCGACCACCACCGTGACGCCCGCGACGGCCACAAGCAGTGCAACGCCTCGAACGGCGAAGTGGCGTCCTAGACGTGGCGCATCCTTGCCGGTCGCCCAGTGCCGCCGCCCGAGCGCCGCCACGTTGACATAGATCATCGCGGCAGCGAATCCAAGGAAGTAAAGCGTCCCGGCAATCGGGATCACCCCGTCGGAGAAGTCTCGGAATTGCTCGACGAATGAGAGGCTTTCAAGCAGGCGTTGCAGACCACCTCCGATGATGTTCTCCGCGTGCTCGATGAAGACCGGGACAGCGCAGAATAGCGCCCCGAGAATGTACGCAACCGTCAGGTTGGTCGTGAACTGGGAGGCCAGCATGCCGACCGCCACCAAAGCCGCGCCCATTAGCCAGTACCCGGCGTACGTCGCGAAGACCAGTCCGAGATCAGGACTCCCAAGAATGAGCAGGACGACGACATGGCTGACGGAGAACACGAGCGCGACCGAGTAGATCGCGAGGTAGGCCGCATACTTTCCGGCGACGATCTCGAAATCTGTCGCCGGAAGAGTCAGCAGGAGCTCGTCGGTTCCGTGCAGCCGCTCCTCCGCCCAGGCGGTCATCGTCAGCGCTGGCACCAAGAAGATCAGCAGGTACGGAAAATACAGGTTCAGCGCATCGAGGTTGGCCAGATTGCTCGCGAAGAACGATTCCTGCCAGAACGCCGCGACGGCGCTCAAAAAGACAAAGAGCGAAATGAATACGTAGCCGGTCGGGCTGCTGAAGTACGACGTCAGCTCTCGTCGGATCACAGCCTTCGAAACATGCCACCGCTGGGTCACTGCACACCTCCGGTTGCCGGGCCGCTGGCTTGGGCAGATCGCTCGAGATCGTCATCCGATCGATCCTCATCCGAGGAGACCGGTTCTGCGGGCAGGCCTTCATCCTGCTGAGTCAACCGCCGGAACGCTGCGTCAAGGTCCTCTCCCGCCGCCATCTCGGCAGGTGTGCCGTCAAATACTACCCGTCCCTCGCTAATGATCACGACGTGGTCGGCAACGGCTTCGACCTCTTGCAGGATGTGGGTCGAAATCAGCACCGTCTTTGACGAACCGAACTGCCGAATAAGACCCCTTACCTCCCTGATCTGGTTGGGATCCAGGCCTGCCGTTGGCTCGTCCATGATCAAGATGTCCGGCTCGTGAAGCAGGACCTGGGCCATTCCGACACGCTGCCGATACCCCTTCGACAGCTTGTAAATGGCCTTTTCCAGGACGGCCTGTATCTTGCACTGGTCCACGACCGTCTCGATCCTCTTGGACAGGGTCCCGTTCGCAATGCCTCGCGCCTCCCCGAAGAAGCGCAGTAACTCGAGGGGCGTCATTTGCGGATAGAGCGGGCCGTTTTCGGGCAGGTAACCGATCTTGGTCGCAGCTTCGATTCGGTGTGTGGCAATGTCGAGACCGGCGATGCGAGCGACGCCCTGGGTCGCCTGCAAGTAACCGGTCAAGATCTTGAGCGTTGTGGACTTGCCTGCCCCGTTCGGGCCCAGAAACGCCGCGACCTGGCCGGGCGGCACCTCAAAAGAAACGTCCTTGATGGCAGCGAAATTGCCGTAAAACTTGCTGAGATGAACGGCCTCGATTGCGGCCGTCCCCGTTTGGTCAGTCATAAGGCTGGATGCAGATCTTCGGAGAATCGCAGCGCCGTGGCCCGCTGGAGAATTGTCTGCAGGCATAGAAGGCGCGACTAAGCCGCGGGCTTGGCTTTTTTGAATATATCGCGGAAGTCTGTCGCGAATACAAGTGGCGCCGGTTCGATCGGGGCGGCAGCGTCCCTCGCAATGGTCGAAGGCCGGGTCGGGAGCGCCCGCTGCCGAGTCCAGCCACAGAGTTTCGGAGGTCGTGTGCCCCGCCCGCGGTGCTAGCCGCCTTCCGAACGGAGGCCCGCGCACACTCTCCTCCCGGGAGTTCTAGTCGATTCCAGCACGTGTTCGAGCGGGACTCGCGCAGCGAGGTACGGTGGACTCAATGGCGGCTTGCCTGCCAATGTATCCGAGGGCCCTGTCCGACTTCTCCTGCGAAGCGGACGAATCCGGACCGTCGCCACACCCCCGCAGTCCGGGACCCTCTTTCACCGGGGTGATTGCACTCGACCAGCTGTTTCAAATGCCGCACGAGACTGCCGGACCAGGTAGGTGAATCCCACCCTAGAGCGATCGGGGGGGTGGGCTGGGTGCGTTTGCGATCGATGGAGATTCGCTGTGATCCGGGGCCGTCCCGAGGCTTCCACTCCGCCTGCGCGGCCGATTTCAAACTGGATTTCGCTAGGAGGCGGCGATCGCGTCCAAGTGTGGCGCTCGGTGTGTCTACAATGGGGGAAATGACCGGATTTCGTGCACCAGCCTTGGCCTTGATCGCCGTGCTTTCCGTGCCGCTGCTTGCCAACGAACCACTTGCGGAAATCGACGGCGAAGCTATTCTCGAGAGCGATCTTGTTCTCGGATCTGATTGGAGGAAGCTCGAGCAACAGGTATACGGCCTTCGCGAGAAGGCCCTGAACAGCGCGATTGCGACGCATCTCCTCAACAAGGAGGCGGAGCGACGCGGCATCACGGCCAATGCGCTCATCGACGCAGAGATTTCCCCGAAAATCGGCGAACCGACCAATGCGGAAATCAATGAGTTCTATGAGGAGCAGAAGGGCAAGATCGAACAGCCTTTGAAGGACGTCCGCGGTGAGATCGTGAGGGTGCTGAAGCGGAACAAGGCCCAAAGGCACCTGTCGGATTACATCAAGGGCCTTTGGGCGCAGGCAGATGTGAGTGTGCATCTGGACCCGCCCCGGCTCCCGGTCGATCTGGAAGGCGTCCGGTTCCGCGGAGACGACGACGCCCCGGTGACGATCATCGAGTATTCGGATTTTCAATGCCCGTTCTGCAGGCGCGTGCAACCGACCCTAGCCGAACTCGCGTCGGAATACGACAAGGAGATTCGCTGGGGATTCAAGGACATGCCGCTCTCGGACATCCACCCCGAAGCCCTACGTGCCGCGCAGGCGGCGCGATGCGCCAACGATCAAGGGAAGTTCTGGGAGTTCCGGGCAAAGCTTTTCGAGCAGGAGCTCTTCACGGACGGAATGTACTCAGAAGTTTCGAAGGAGCTCAAGATCAAGGACGAGGCGCTACTCGAATGCGTGAATTCGGGCAAGTACGACGCTGCGGTCAAGGCGGACTTCAATGAAGCCCGAGGCTTCGGAATCGACGGCACGCCGGCGTTCCTGATCAACGGCATCCTGTTCACCGGAGCACAGCGGATCGAGGCGTTCCGAAATGTGATCGATAGGGAACTGGGCCGCGACGTCATTCCGTGACCCGCATCGGGATACGTTGCACCGGACCTCCGGCTAGGAAGGGATATTGATGATGCCCATCTCGAGGAGGATTTTTCTCGGCGCCGGTGCCGGCGTGCTGGCTCAGGCCCAAGAGATCGCTCCCAGCGACCGGATTGCGGTCGGGATGATCGCAACCGGGTCCCGTTCGCACGAACTGCTCGAAGCCATCAAGAGAGTCGCAGGCACTGAAATCGTCGCTGTCTGCGACGCCTACAAAGGCAGGGTTGCGCGAGCGATCGAGCGGACGGACTCGCGGGCCAAGGACTACGGGAGCTACGAGCGGATCCTCGAAGACCCGTCCATCGACGCTGTAACCATCGGCACGCCGGATCACTGGCACAGGCAAATGGTCTTGGAAGCGCTCCAGGCGGGCAAAGATGTCTACTGCGAGAAGCCGCTAACGTTCTCCGTCGACGAAGGGCTGGAGATTGCCACAGCAGCCGAAAAGAGCGGGAAGATTCTCCAGGTGGGCAGCCAAGGAATCAGCGGCGACAACCAGAAGCAGCTCCGTACCTGGATTCGATCCGGGAAGCTTGGCCAGATCACGATGATCCGGGCCTCCTACAATCGCAACAGCGCAGGCGGTTCCTGGCTCTACCCTATCCCTCCGGATGCGTCGCCAGAGACGGTCGACTGGGATGCCTTCCTTGGACCCGCCCCTAAACTCGGGTTCGACCTAGAGCGTTTCTTCCGCTGGCGCTGCTACAAGGAGTACTCCGGCGGAATTGCGACGGATCTGTTCGTGCACGCCTGCACCACCGTGCACTTCCTGATGGATGCGACCATGCCGACAGAAGTGCTTGCGATGGGCGACCTCTACCGGTGGACTGAGAGCCACGAAGTACCCGACACGCTGAACGCGCTCCTCAGGTATCGCGAAGGCTTCACCGTCAACCTCAGCTCCACATTCAATAGCACGGCCAACAGCGGGTACCAGTTTCAGGTTCTGGGGACCGAGGGTGCGGCGGAGCTTGGCTACAGCGATTTGACTTTCTACCCGGACCCGGGATACGACAACAATTCGTGGATCGTGAGCGCGTGGCCCACTCGCCTGGAAGACGAGTACTACCAGACACCGGACGGCAAGGCCGAATTGCAGCGGCCGGTCGTGAGGGAAGAGATCTACAAGAGCAAGGGGCCGTCATCGACGGTTGCGCACCTGGCGGACTTCTTTTCGGCGGCGCGGAACCGCGGAGCGCCGATCGAAGACGCTTGGGCCGGTCACTTCGCGGCCTCCTGCGCCCACTTGATCAATACCTCCGTCGAAACGGGATCAACAGTCCGGTGGGATTTCGAGAACCACCGCCAAGCCTAGTCTCGCCACGCTTGTCGGATCGCTTCAATGAAGCATACGGAACACACTTCTAGAGAAGGAGTTTTACGATGAACCATGTTGGATTCGGATGGCTTGCGTACGCCCTGATGACCGTTTCGTGCTGGGGCCTGTACGGGATCTTCCTCCACGGTGGCCAGCTCGGGATGGCAGACCCGGTGAACGGGCGGTACAAGGCTTACTTGTTCGTCGGGGTCGCCTACTTCCTGGTCGCGGTCCTGGCCCCTCTCGCGATCCTGCTGGTCTCCGGTTCCGATTGGAATATTCCATTGAGGGGCATGACATGGTCTCTGATCGCGGGCACCGTCGGAGCATTCGGAGCATTTGGCGTGCTTCTCGCCTTCGGAGCGAAGGGCACGCCAGCGGTCGTCATGTCGATCGTTTTCGCGGGCGCTCCAATCGTGAACGCGATCGTCTCGATGACCCTTCACCCGCCAGCCGGCGGCATAGGCGGAATCCGCTGGCAGTTCTTTGCCGGAATCGCACTCGCGGCCCTAGGCGGCTGCCTCGTGACGCTGTACAAGCCCAATCCCGCGCCTCCAGGGCCCGCGGTGTCGCAAGCGGCGATGCCTTCGGGACCGTCTGCGGTGGCCCGCTGAGTGCCCTACCGTCCGGAATTTGACCTCTGACGGTCCTGCGAGCCCGGTCGCCACGCAGCTAGCCTTTTCTTCCGCATGCCCGACCAGAGCACCACAAGTTATTTGATTAGGGGCCTGGCGGGTGGCGCACTGATGGGTCTGGCGAATCTGGTGCCGGGTATATCGGGCGGCACGATGCTCCTCGCCGTCGGGGTATACCCCCAATGCATCGACGCTATCGCAAGGGTCACAACTCTTAGGCCCAATCGCCGAGCCATCAGCCTGCTGGCCGCCGTTGCACTCTCGGGGGGGCTTGTCATCCTCTTGCTGGCCGGCACGGTCAAGATGCTGGTTGTGGAATACCGGTGGGCGATGTACAGCGTATTTCTCGGGGCCACGCTCGGAGGAGTGCCAGCGCTTTGGAAGCTCATCGGGCAGCACAACCCTCGGTCGTGGACGGGGTTCGCGACCGGGCTGGCTGCGATGGTCATGGTCGTCGCGGCACCCCAGAGTTCAGGGAGTGAAGGGACCGTCCATGCCGTCGCGTTGTTTCTCGCGGGCCTTGGTGCCTTCGCAGCGATGATCCTGCCGGGACTGTCCGGGGGCTACCTACTGCTCCTGAGCGGGCAATACGTTCCAATTCTCGGTGCAGTCGACGGCTTGAAGTCGGCGATGCTTACGGCCGGAGCATCTCGCTGGCCGATTCTGGTGGATTCTGTCCAGGTCCTCGCCCCGTTCGCCTTGGGGGGCCTGGTCGCGCTGGTCGGAATCAGCACGCTGATCGAGTTCTTGCTCCGTCGCCAGAGATCCTTGATGCTGGGTTTCCTGCTCGGGTTGCTCGTCGGAGCGGTCCTTGGGCTGTGGCCATTCGGAAGTAGCGAGACCGGGCTGGCGCTTCCCGGCTTGGGCCATGCGGCCGCCTCGTTCGGACTGGCCGTTTGCGGATTCGGCGCAACCAGCGCGATTGCCCGGTTCGGCGGCCCGGACCGTTGAAGCTGCCAGCTTCACTATGATGGTTCCGACGAGGGCCTTGCGGGCAATTGATCCCGGGCCGTAGTCAAGCCAATGAGAGCCCTCCAGCTAGTCGCCCCGCAACGTCTGGAGATGGGCACTATTCCGGATCCCAGGGATCCGGGGCCGGGCGAGGTTCTGGTCCGACTCCGCTCGACGGGAGTTTGCGGGAGTGACATGCACACGTTCGCGGAGGGCTCGATCGCGGGCTTGGACGCTGTCTACCCATCTGTGCTCTGCCATGAACCGGCAGGGGAGATCGTAGAGAGCGGTCCTGATGTGTCGGATCTCCCCTCCGGCACGAAGGTCGCGGTCGAGCCTTTCGTGGTGCGCGCGGAATGCGAGTTCACTAGGACGGGACGACAGAACCTTGCGCTGGAAAATGCCTTCATGGGCAAGGATTTCGAGGGCGCGCTGAGAGAATTCGCCGTAATGCCAAGGCGCAATGTCGTTCCTATTCCGGAAGCGATGAGCTTCGCAGATGCCGCCTTCATCGAGCCCCTCGCGGTTGTCCTGCATACGGTCGAGCTGGCAGACCTCAGGATGGGCGAGCACGTGGCCGTGATCGGTACGGGGCCAATCGGCCTGATAGCCGTAGCAGTCGCAAGACTCTCCGGAGCGTCGGTTGTCGTCGCCGCGGACAAGCTGCCCCATAGACTCGACCGCGCAACGAGGCTCGGCGCCACGGCAACGACGAACGTCACGAGGGAATCGGTGGTGGATGCGGTCATGGACCTTACCGGCGTTGGTGCCCATGTCGTCATTGATGCCGCCGGCACGGCCGACTCAATCAACAGCGCCATCGCTTGCCTGCGCCCTGGGGGGCGGATGGTACTCGTCGGGATCCCCTCGCGGTCCGACATCCCGGTGAATTTCTGGACAGCGCTTGACCGCGAGGCGAGAATTCATGTCCAGAAGCGCTCGAACGGAAATGACCACGAGGCCCTCGGACTGCTCGAGCGCGGATTGATCCGTTCGGACGACATCATGAGCCACCGCTTCCCTCTGGAACGAGGCCAAGAGGCATTCGAGCTTATGGCAGCCTACCGCGACGAGGTGATCAAGCCTCTCATCGAGTGGTGACCCCGAACGCCCGGACCCTCGTTTCCAACGCATTCACTGGCGAGAAATCCCATAGACTAGGAAGGATCATGCAAGCACTTATCTCGCGACGCAGCTTCACGGCGTCGGCCGTCGCAGCACCCGCACTGCTTTCCGCCCAGTCGGCGGGCAGCAAGGTCCAGCTCGGCTGGGTTGGCTTGGGCAACCGCGGTGGCAAGCACATTCGGACAATGATGAAGGTCGCGAAAGACGACACCACGATCAAGGCGATTTGCGACACGTTTTCGCCCCGGCTCGCCAAGACGAAGGACGACGTTATCAGCGACCAGGGGACCGCGCCGGAAACATACAACGACTACTACAAGATGCTCGAGGACCCCTCGATTGACGCGGTGGTCATCATGACTCCCGAGCACCTCCACCGCGACATGGCTATCGCCGCGCTCGAGGCAGGAAAGCACGTGTACTGCGAGAAACCGCTGTCACACACGATCGAGGAAGGCTTCGAAATCCTCGCTGCGGTCGAGAAGAGCGGCAAGCTGTTCCAAGTCGGCACCCAGCGCCGCAGTTCGCGTCTCTACGCAAAGGCACGCGAGATCTACAAGTCGGGCGTCTTGGGTAAAGTCGTTTACGCCCGTGCGTTCTGGTACCGCAACAGCCCGCTGACTTCCCCGGCGTGGCGCTACACGATTCCCGACGATGCGGAGCCAGGCAACACTGACTACGAGAGGTTCCTGGGACCCGCCCGGGCGACATCCTTCAACAAGCAGCGCTATTTCCAGTGGCGGCTCTACTGGGACTATTCCGGGGGTATCTCGACAGATCTGCTGGTGCACCAGACTGACGCGATTCACATGATTACCGGACGGCACTATTGCGATTCGGTCATGTGCAACGGCGGCATCCACTACTGGACGCAGGACGATCGCGAGGTCCCGGACACTGTCACAGCCGGTTTCGAGTACGACGACCACTTTCATATCAACTACAGCGCGGCATTCAGCACCTCTCACTACGGCTATGGCGAGCAGCTATGCGGAAGCGAGGGAGTGATGGAAATCATGGGCATGCGATACCTCAACGTCTATCCCGAGCAGCAAAGAGCCCTGCCCGAGTCGGTTCGCTCGCGTCCAGAGATGCACTTCGATGCCCGCAAGGACTTCAACGAGAGCAATTCGACGAACGACCACCTCAAGAATTTCATCGACGCGATCGCGCACGGTGCCGAGTTGAACTGCCCGGCCCAGCTCGGACACGAGGCCGCGGTGACGGGTCATTTGGCTACCATGTCCTTTCGATCGAACAAGAAAGTCTATTGGAACCAAGGTGAAGGCACCTATCACTTCGGGTAGAACCTGCACCGTATGGCGTCACTTGAACGCTACTGGCTGACGAGTCGGGGCTGCGAGGAGCAGGGGCTCGGAAAGCCGTGGATCCCGGAGGGCTTGGCTGTAGCCGCTAGCCCCTTCGAGTCAAGATTGTCGCCTTTCGGCGTACAGCCGTCAGTCAACACGACCGCTTGCAGGGGCGCGCCGGCCCTGCCGCTCCCGTCAGCGGTGCAACCCGAGCAATCTGAGACCCTTTCGCCGCAGCTGCCGCGATTCGGCGGAGTGCGTTCGCGCGTTCGAGCCGCATCGCCTTGGTGTGCCCTGTCCCGGCGGCGCTAATTGGTCGAGGGAGTTGTCTGAGCGCAAATCCGCCCTTACGACCGGCCCCCATGGAAACATCGTCCGCGGAGACGCCCGGCCGTCTCCATCAATAGACGGCGCGAGGGGACCGCAAGGGCGACGGACCGTGCGGCCAGCTGGGCCGTTTTTGTACGCTTGCGCTTAGCGATGAACCGGTCCGTCAATTTCAGCCCCCTCTCCCCGCTGTCCTTCCTGGACCGCAGCGTCATCGCGTACCCGGACAAGCCGGCCGTCATTTACGGCGACACCGTCTACACGTACGCCCGGTACAGCGAGCGCGTCCAGCGGCTCGCAGCCGCATTGCAGGTTGCAGGTGTCGGACGCGGCGACCGGGTGGCGATACTCGCCCCCAACATACCGGCAATGCTCGAAGCGAAGTTCGGGCCCATGATCATCGGCGCAATCTTGGTGCCCCTCAATACCCGCCTGTCCGCCCGTGAGATTGCCTACATCCTGAATCACTCCGGATGCAAGGTCCTCGTTTTCGACACGGAATTCGCTCCCGTTGTGCGTGAGCTACAGTCGCGTGTCCCCGCCATCGAGACCTACGTCCAGATCGCTGACACGGCACCTCGTGCGGCGGACATTCCGGGCCCGGAGTACGAAGAGTTTCTGGCCAGCGCCCCGCGCCAACCCAAGAGCGTGGAACCGATTGACGAGCGTGACTCGATCTGCATCAACTACACCTCCGGTACGACTGGGTTCCCCAAGGGAGTGGTGTTCCATGCCCGAGGCGCCTGGGTCAACGCTCTAGGGGAAGCCATGGAGACCGAGATGACTTCGCGCTCGGTGTACCTATGGACCTTGCCGCTCTTTCACTGCAACGGCTGGTGCTTCCCTTGGGCAATCGCTGCGGTCGGAGCGACGAGCGTTTGCTTGCGGAAGGTAGTGCCGACAGAGGTCTACCGCCTGATCGCCAAGTGGGGCGTCACACACATGTGCTGCGCTCCCACCGTCCTCACCGCCCTCTACTCGGATCCGGAAGCCGAGGGACAAGATCTGAGCAGCGTGACCATCGCAACAGCCGGTGCCCCGCCCGCTCCGCAAGTCATCCGCACGATGGAAGGAATGGGCGCGCGGGTGGAACACTTTTACGGACTCACCGAAACCTACGGTCCCTACACGATTTGCGCGGAACAGCCTGGATGGAGCGACGCCGGGGCGGAAGAGCGAGCTTTACTGAAGGCTCGCCAAGGGGTGCCGTTCGGTGTCGCGGGTGACGGCCTCCGTGTCGTGGACGACGAGATGAATGACATCCCGAGAGACGGCAAGACCATGGGAGAAGTGGTCATGCGAGGCAACATGGTGATGACCGGGTACTTCAATGACCCGGAGGCTACGAACGAGGCGTTTCGCGGCGGGTGGTTTCATTCTGGTGATCTTGCCGTTTGGCACCCCGACGGGTACATCGAGCTTAAGGACCGGTCGAAGGACATCATCATTTCGGGAGCCGAGAACATCTCCAGCCAGGAGGTGGAAAAAGTCGTCATGGAGCATCCGGGCGTGCTCGAAGTCTGCGTTGTCGGAATTCCAGACGATAAGTGGGGCGAGGTTCCCAAGGCGTTTGTCGTGCCACGCCCGGACGTCGAGGTTTCCGCGAAGGGCATCATCGAATTCACGCGCGAGCGGCTCTCGCACTTCAAGTGCCCCAAGCATGTTGAATTCGGCCCCTTGCCAAAGACCGCAACCGGCAAGATTCAGAAGTTTGTGCTGAGAGAGCGGGAATGGACGGATCGCACCACGCGAATCCAGGGCTGACCGCGGGCGCTCCGGGCCCTTCGTCGCCATTCGCCCGCCCGCCAAGGCAATCGTCGCCCCGAGGACTGTCGGACGAGGGCGGTTTCGGGAACCCGGGTCCGACTGCGGGCACCCAACGGCATTTCCGAAACCGCTCTTCCGATGACGCGCCGGTCCAAGTCGGTCGATCCGGCTTCCGCTCCGGAGCGCGGCCAGCCCAATCCGCGGCCCGGAACGAAACGGTTGCGCAGACACTGTTTCAGCGCGTTTCGATCGGTCGGAGCGAATTCCCGTATCAGGCTTGACCGACTCGCGGTCGAATCTCCGGGGACCCTAGCTAGACTATGGACATGATCCACTTGCCCGCCCTGCGATGGGGTGAACCCTATGAGAGCCTCGACTCCGTAGAGACGGTGCACTTCGACACCGGGCAGCCAGTCGCACGTGTCAGCCAGGTCCTTTCGGCCATGGTCCGACACGACCTGAAGCACGCTCCCCGAGCCCAGGCGGTTCTCCGGGCCGAGAATCCCGGCCACCTTGCGGAGCGAATCGGCCGCGCCGGCGAACTGTTCATGAACGCCGAGCTCCCTCTCGGCACGGGCAGCCAGACCCCCGAAGAGTTCGTTCACCTCCAGTCCTCCACGACCGGGCTTCCGGAGTCCATGTGCCGCGCGAACATGGAGAAACTTGCCTTCGTCTGCCGTGAAATGGGCAGCATTCTGGACTCGCTCACGCGAGGCCTCGATCTCGGCATCCTGGCGCGCGGCTATGGCCGCGATGCGGCGGGGCGGATGCTGAGCTACCAGGCGCAAACGGACGTGGTGGGCGCGGTCTTGCCAAGCAACTCGCCTGGGGTTCACACGCTATGGATCCCTGCAATCCCCTTGCAAGCGGGTCTTTGCCTCAAGCCTGGATCCCAGGAACCCTGGACTCCCTATCGAATGGCAGTGGCCATGATCGAGGCTGGCATCCCGAAGGAATCGGTGGCCGTCTACCACGGACGGCATGACGTCGGCCAGGCGATCGTGCAGCGCTGCGGGCGGTCCCTTGTGTTCGGCGGGCAGGCAACGACGGACACGTATGCAGGCAACCCGGCCGTGCAGGTGCACGGCCCCGGATACAGCAAGATCCTGATCGGCGAGGATGCCGTCGACAACTGGCGAGACCACATCGAAACGATGGTCGAAAGCGTGTTCCTGAATAGCGGGCGAAGCTGCATCAACACCTCCTCCATCTGGGTTCCCCGTCACGGCCGGGATATCGCGGAAGCGCTCGCCGAACGGCTTGCCGAGGTTCGCCCGCGCGACCCGCGCGATCCTGAGGCATCCCTGGCAGCCTTCACCGTTGCCGGTGTCGCTGAGGCCGTGTCCGGCATGATCGATGCCTCTCTGGCTCAAGGCGACGCAACTGACGTGACGGCGCAATTCCGTCGGGACTCCAGAGCGATCACGAAGGAGCATTGCTGCTACTTGCTGCCAACCGTCGTCCATTGCCGTTCTCCTGAACACCCGCTCGCTAACAAGGAGTTCATGTTCCCGTTCGTGAGTGTTGTCGAGTGTCCGGAATCGGAAATGCTGGAACGGATCGGGCAGACACTTGTGTGCACTGGAATCACGGATGCTCCCGCGTTGCGGAACCGCTTGCTCGCCTGCCCTTGGATCGACCGCCTGAACCTTGGTCCCATTCCCACCACGAAGCTTGACTGGCTGCAACCCCATGAGGGCAATATCGTCGAATGGCTGTACCAGCCCCGATCGTTCCAGCTGCTGGCGTCGTAGCTAGAAGCGGTCTGCCGTGTTTGGCCTCGCCTGCGAACTGGCCAAGGTTCGGTCGCGGCCCTGCACGGACGGTGTCCGGACTTGCCTGAACGGCGAGGTTCTGGCCCTCCCCTAGCTTCAGCGATGGAACGCCTCGCGTATCTTGCCACCTTGGGACTGCTAGCGGTTCTCAGGACCTTGCCCTACGCCGCCTCGATCCGCGTCGCGCAAGCGATCGGCCGGACGCTAGGTTTCGTTGTTCCGAAGTGGAACGTCGCGGCCGAGTGCAACCTACAAAGGGCGCTTCCCGATCTCTCGCCGGCCGAGCGCAAGCGCATCCGTCGAGAGGTCTATCGGAATCTCGGCAGAGTGGCCTTCGCGCTGGCCAAGCTCCCGACTTGGTCCGAGCATGACGTGCGCGAGCATGTCTCGTTCGTGGGACTGGAGCACTTCCGCGAGGGACGGTCGCGGGGCCGTGGCGTGATGCTGCTAACGGCCCACTTGGGCAACTGGGAACTGGGAGCGCTGGCCCACGGTGCGGTCGAGGGACCCGTTCATGTGATGGTCCGGCCGATCGACAACCCGCTCGTCGATCGTCTTGTGGCGCGCCTGCGGTGCGCTCACGGAAACAAGGTAATCTCGAAGCGCAATGCCGCTAGGCAAGTCCTCAAGGTGCTACGACAGAACGGCACTGTGGGGATTCTGGCCGATCAGAACACTGTTCGCGAGGAAGCCGTGTTTGTGGACTTCTTTGACATGCCGGCCGCTTCAACAAAAGGGTTCGCCCAACTGGCGCTGCACTCCGGCGCCGCGGTGATCCCGGCCGTGGCCTGGTGGGAGGTGGCCTCGGGCCGCCACGTCGTGGAGTACGGACCGGCGATCGATGTGGTCCGGAGCGACGATGCTTCTCGGGACGTCGAAGTCAACACGCAGCGCTTTCAACAAGCCTTGGAAGAACGTGTCCGCTTGCACCCTGGACAATGGCTTTGGATCCACAGGCGGTGGAAGACAAAGCCTCCGAGCGAATAGCGGCCGCGCCGTTCCCACGCGGTCCCGAACGCGGCAGATACGGGCTATACTAGGTTCGAACGAATGCCTTTTCATTTCTCGGCCCGCATGGCCGGATTCCGTAGGCACGTCCTCCCAGGAACCCGCCGAACCGCAGTCTGGCTCCTTCTCCTGGTCCTGCTCGTTGTACCGAGCCCTTCGGCTGCAGAAGCCGAAGCGGAAGGCAGTAGCCGGAGCGACGCGTATTATCACTTCGCTCTCGGTCACCTGTACCACCAGTTCGCCCGGCAGTACATGCGGGACGAATACGTGGACCGTGCGATCCAGGAATACAGCACAGCACTGGAGAGCGATCCAGGATCCTTGGTGATTCGAATCGAGATGATCAACCTATACGCCGGTGCAAACCGCCTTGCCAAGGCGGTGGCTCTGGCGGAAGAGATCATAGGTGAGGACCCCAAGAACGTTGAAGTTCAAAAGCTGCTGGGAAGTATCTACAAAAGCTATGCAACCCGCGACAGGCAGGGCGTAAACGCCGAGTTTCTCGGCAAGGCGATCGAGCAGTTCGAGCGTGTCGTAGCCATCGAGCCGGATAAGCCCGAGCACCATGTGGAACTCGGCCTGCTTTACCGTTCCGCCGAGAAGCGGGATGAGGCCGAGAAGGCTCTCAGGCGCGCGCTTGAACTCGATTCCGGCCAGGGCGATGCGAAAGCCAATCTGGCCTACTTGCTGCTGGAGGGCCGCAAGTTCGACGAGGCGATCGAGGTCTTGGAAGGGATCGTCAAAGAGGAAGGCAGCGAACGGCGTTTCATGAACGCACTCGCCGACGCGTACGAGCAGACCGGTCGTTTTGCCGACGCGGCCAAGATTTACGAAGGGATCGTCGCGCAGGGAGGGAACACGCTGCAAGCCCGCCAACGGCTGGCGGAGAGCCTCTTTCTGTCAAAGCAACTCGAGCAGGCGCTGCAGCAATACGAGGCTCTCGCCGATCTCGACGAGCGCAATGCCACCTATCCCCTGAGAATCGCTCTCATCCACGGAGAGCGAGGCGATTACGAGAAAGCGTGGGAATCGTTGGGGCGCGCAAGGCGTCTCGATCCCGAGTCGCTAGACGTCCGGTGGGCAGCGATCGGCATCCTGGAAGCGGAGGGCAAGACAGTCGAGGCGGCCAAGCAGACGAGCGAACTTCTCGAATCGACTCGCAAGGCCGAGTACACACCTAACGAGCGGAGGCGACGGACAGCCCTCCTCGAGCGTTTGGGGGTGCTGCAAAGAGAGCTGGACTCCAGCGAGGAGGCTGCGAGAACATTTCGTGAAATCGCTGATCTCAACCCGAGGATCAGGCCTCGAATGCTCGCCCAAGTCGTCGAGACCTGGCGCTATGCCCGTGACTTCGCCCGCGCCGAGAAAGAGGCCCGCAAGGCGGTAGAGGAACTAGGGGACGATCCGCTCCTGACGAATCTTTTGGCTAGTGTCCTTTCGGACCGTGGCAAGACCAAGGAAGCGGTCAAGGTCGTCGAGCGCGCAACCAAGGGCGGCGAGCCAGACATCGAAACCCTTCTGACCATAGCCCGGATTTACGAGAAGGGGCGCCAATTCGAAAGAGCCGAGGAACGCATCGAAGCCGCCAGCAAGATTGCAGATTCGGAGGAAGCCCGTATCGCGATTCTGTTTGCCTACGGGTCGCTATACGAGCGGTCCAAGCGGTATGAGAAATCCGAGGCCAGCTTCCGCGACTTGCTCAAGATCGATCCTGACAATGCAAGCGCCTTGAACTATCTCGGATACATGTTTGCCGATCGAAGCGTTCATCTAGAAGAGGCTCACGATCTGATTCAGCGTGCGTTGGACCTCGAGCCGAACAATGGAGCGTATCTCGACAGCCTGGGCTGGGTCTACTATCGCCAGGAAAAGCTCGAACTAGCTGCCAAGTACCTCGAGCGATCACTGAAGCAGTACGAGGACGATCCTGTGGTGCATACCCATTTGGGCGATGTGTACTTCAAGCAAGGCAGGGTCGCAGACGCCAAGCAGCATTGGAGTCGGGGCCTCGAAGAGTGGAATCGGTCCGCCCCCGCCGACCGGGATGCCGGAGAAATGGAGAGCTTGCGACGCAAGCTCTCGGAGCTCGAACTCTCGATGGCGGAAGATCCGGACGGGAAGAAGAAGGACGACGTCAAGCGCCGCTAGACGGCGCAGCGACCAGTATCCAGCCCGGGATAGTGTCAGCCGGGCAACCAGGAGAGCACCGTGAGAATTTTCATCGACAGCGCGAACCTTGACGAGATCCGGAAGGCTGCGGATTACGGCATTATTGACGGCGTCACGACGAACCCGTCGCTAATCGCCAAGGAAGGGCACGATCACCACGACCAGATTCGTGCGATCTGCGGAATCCTTGACGGCGACATCAGCGCCGAAGTGGTGTCGACGGATGTCGAAGGAATGATCGCCGAGGGACGTGAACTCGCCAAAATCCATGACTCTGTCGTGGTCAAGATCCCATTGATCCGCGACGGCATCAAGGCTGTGGGAAGGCTAGCCAGCGAAGGCATTCGTACAAACGTAACGCTCTGCTTCTCCGCTCTTCAGGCCTTGTTGGCGGCCAAGGCTGGAGCGTATCTGATTAGTCCCTTCATTGGTCGCTTGGACGACATCGCCCACGAGGGCTCGGACCTGATCCGGGAGATCGTCGAGATCTACGACAACTACGGCTATCCCACCCAAGTCCTGGCGGCATCGGCACGGGGACCGTTGCACGTCAAGGAAGCCGCACTGGCCGGCGCGCATGTCTGCACGCTGCCATACAAGGTCTTCGATCAGATGTTCAATCATCCACTGACCGACATCGGTCTCGAGAAGTTCCTGGCCGACTACCGCCGCTCCGCGGTTGCCCACGCGTAGCCGCTCGCGCAGCCCGGACGATTCATTGCCTGCTGGAGCCAGCGCCCGGGTGCCGGCGACAAACGTTCGCCGGACGGTGATGCTGGGCCTGTTCCTGCTGTCTGTCGTCACGTACCTGGATCGTGTCTGTATCAATTCCGCGGGTCCTGAAATGCAGCGTGCTCTGGGCTTGTCGAACGCCCAATGGGGAATGGTTCTCGCTGCGTTCCTCGCGACGTATGGCTTGTTTGAAGTGCCAGGAGGCTGGCTTGGCGACCGCTACGGCCCGCGCGCGGTCTTGACGCGAATTGTCGTCTGGTGGTCAGGGTTCACGGCGCTTACCGGCGTGGTGACGAGATACTGGCAACTCTTGGTCGTCCGAGCCCTGTTCGGAGCAGGTGAAGCCGGTGCGTACCCGAATGCGTCTTGCGTGGTGTCCAGATGGTTTCCGCCGCATCAGAGAGCACGCGCCCAAGGGATCGTTTTCCTTGCCGGGCGCCTCGGAGGCGCCTTGTCGCCGTTTCTCGTCCTCCCTCTCGTTACGAACTGGGGCTGGCGAAGCGTCTTCTACGTATTCAGCCTTCTCGGTGTCTTCTGGGCTATTTGGTGGTGGAAGTTCTTCCGCAATTCGCCGGCGGAACATCCGGAGACGAACGACGCCGAGATTGCCGTGATCGGCTCGGCCCCCAGTCGTCAGCCGCGAATCCCGGTCGTCCGCCTGCTTGCAAGCTGGAACTTCTGGGCAATTCTCGGCGTGTACCATTTCTTTTGCTACGCATCCAACTGGTACCTCTTCTGGACTGCGAACTACCTTTCCTCACAGAAGGGCTGGGAGAGCTCCGAGCTCGCCGCCTACACGGCATTGCCCTTTCTCCTGGCCGCTTTTGCAAACTGGGCGAGCGGCTCGTTGAGCGACCGGCTCGTGGGGCGGATCGGCCTCGTCTGGGGCCGACGCATCGTCGGCATGACAGGGGTGGGAATGGCTGGTGTTCTGATCCTGCTGTCTCTCGCCGTGGAAGACCGGGTTGCCGCGAGTTTGATCCTTGCTCTCGGTTTCGCGGCGTCAGACATGATGCTGCCGGTCGCCTGGGCGGTATGCGTCGACGTGGGCAGGGAGGCTTCTGGGACCGTCAGCGGCGCCATGAACACCGCAGGACAGGCCGGTGCCGTCATCATGAGCATCGGCTACGGGGCACTGATCGACACCTACGGCTGGAACCTGCCTCTGGCGCTAATCGCCTGCTCCTGCTTCCTGTCGATGGCCTTCTGGCTAAAGATTGACCCGACAAGACCACTGCTGCACGATCGCGCCACGCCAACCGAGGACGAGCGCGTGGTCGGCCCCTAGCCTTCCAGAAGGACCGGCACGACAAGCGGCTGGCTCTGGCGCGAAGTCCTGCGGGCTACGTGACGCCGGACACTATCCCGGATCTTCTCCTCCATCACGCCTAAATCCGACAGCTCCTCCCTCGTGCTCGACGAAATGGCGGTTCGAATCGCCAGCGCTGCCCCTTCAATAATCCCCTCGGAGTCGTCGGAAACCACGAAGCCACGAGATATGATCTCCACGTCCGTCGCGTCTCCTTGCCGCTCGTCAATCGTAACGACCGGAACCAGGACACCGAATTCCGACAGGCGCCGGCGGTCGCGCATCACGGCGTCGCCAAGAATCTCGCCGCCGGTCCCCGCGTCGATGAGACGATGGCCAACCGGCACCTTGTCCGACAGCACTCGCCCGCCGAACTCGTCGAACTGGAGCACCTGGCCGTTGTCCAATACGAAGGCATCCTGGAGGTCTTCGCCGCGCACCTCCATCGCCAGGCGGCGGTGCTGGGCCAGCTGTCGGTAGTCGCCGTGAATCGGCATGAAGTACCGGGGACGTACGAGATTAAGGACGAGCTTGAGCTCCTCCCGGCACGGATGTCCCGACACGTGGATTTCAGGGTGGTTCCTACCATGAAGGACGGTGGCACCGCGACGATAGAGGTGATCCACCATACGGTAGATCGTTGCTTCGTTTCCGGGAATCATCTTCGCGCTAAAGGCGACTGTGTCGCCTTCTTCGATTTGCGCCGTGTTATGACGGCCGAGAGAGGCTCGTGACAGCGAGGATAGCGGCTCGCCCTGAGATCCGGCGATGATGGTCACGCGGTCGCGACGCGGGTAAGTCTCCAGCTCCTTCGGCCGGACCATCGTGCCCGCCGGGATTCGTAGCAGACCGAGATCCCTGGCGATATCGCAGGCTGTCGAGAGGCTTCGACCGACGAACGCCAGCTTGCGACGATGAGCCACCGCCTGGTCAATGATCTGCTGAACCCGGTGCGTTGCTGAGGAGAAGCACGTGAAAAACAACCCCTGCTCGGCACCAGAGAAGATCTGCTCCAAAGCCGAACTAACAGTCCGCTCCGATTTGCTGAATCCCGGCACATCGGCATTCGTGGAGTCGGAGCAAAGCAGCAGCACGCCTCGCCTGCCGTAGTCCGCGAACTTTTCGAAGTCGAACTCCCTCCCGTCGACCGGTGTCTGGTCGATCTTGAAATCGCCTGTGTGCAGGACGTAGCCCACCGGCGTCGAGATTGCCAGTGCCATGCATTGCACCGTGCTGTGCGTAACGTGAATCCCTTCGATCCGGAAACAGCCGAGAGTCAGCTCCTCGCCCGGCTTGATCGTCACGAGGTGAGGAGGCCGGTGGAAGGTGAACTCGGATAGCTGCTTGCGCACCAATCCAAGTGTGAATGCAGTTCCGAAGACCGGCACGTCTAGCTGAGAGAGAACGTGGGGAACCGCCCCGATGTGGTCCTGGTGTGCGTGCGTCAGCACTAGTCCGCGAACTTTATCCTTCTGGGAAAGGATGTAGCTCAGATCGGGTACGATTACGTCGATTCCAGGGCGTTCAGGGCCAGGGAACAAGGTTCCCGCATCGACCACGATCATGTCGGAACCCGACTCGAGCACCATCATGTTCATGCCGAATTCGCCCAGGCCCCCAATGGGGATGATTCGGAGTTCGTCGCTCACGTTATTCTCTGCGCCAAAGAACCCACGCTATCACAGAGAAGTGACGTCCACGTAAACCCCAATTTGGACGGTGGCGCCGATACCTCGGCCTGCGTGCTCGAACTGGGGCCGATCACTTGATCAAATCTGCGAGCGATGCTCGGTCGTTGCGATCTTCTTGCAAGACCGAGGCTTCTGAGCAGGGGGCACTGGGGTTCCAAGCGTCGGTCAGTTGGTCCGGGGCACTGGCTGAACCGCTTTCTGGAGGAAGAGTCGAGTGCAGCGGCTCTACAGATGAACACCCTCCCCGGTCCACCCCCCTCGGTCCGGCGAAATTGATTCGCGCGCGGAACCCCAGCGGCCAGCCGTTCCGCTAGATCGTCGTAACGGCATTCGACCAGATGAGCACCTCCTCTTGATCCCGTCAGTTCTACGGCCAGTGCGACGTGCGGTTCGTCGTTGGTCAATCCGATCTCACGCACGCCACACGAAATCAGGTCTCGAGCGGAGCGTGCAGCCCCAACCTGGGGCGGAGACGCTTTGAAGACTGCGGCGATCACTTCGGCTCAGAGTTCATCCAGAGCAATTTCGATCTCCATCCGAAGCAGCGCGGCGGCGAGTGTCTTTCCCTGTGCGTCTGCACGCAATGACAGCGTTCCGCCCCCACCAAGAGCCTCGTGCAGGAGAAAGTTCAGGGCTCCAATGTTCGCTAGCTCAAACCTCTCGACAGGGCCCTTACACAATTCGCCGAAGTGCGCCTTTACTCGTTCCGCAGTCACTTCGCGCCGAAGAACCGGATAGTGTCGCTCATCAATCGCGATGAGCCCTATATTGGCGGTGTCGCCCTTGTCTCCGGAACGACTGTGCGCGATTTCGATCAGTCGCATCCGCACGCCCCGATTGTACTGAGGTCGCTGCGGCCACCAGCAGATCCGGACGGCAGGCCTCAGGACGCCAGCATGCGAAACCCATTCTCTCCAACCCCGAATTCTCGCCCGGAGCATTCGACACGCGATCGGATCGTCTCCAGCACTCGAGCCTGGAAATCCTGATGGTGCCACTGCTCAAAGCCCCGCGCGCGACTCACCTTCACCGCCTCGACCCGGGTCGTAGCCCCTTGAGGCTTTCCGTCGCGATTGTGCAGCGGATCAGCAATGACTCCTCGTCGTGTCGATTCGATTGCCAAATCCGCAAGGGCAGAGGGATTACAAGGCAGGATAGGCGCCAGCGTACAGTGCACCGGGATCCCTGCGTCGCGGAGCCCGGACATTGCCTTTACCCGGTCCGTCACGGATTCGCAGTGAGGCTCGTAGAAACGCCGCACCTCGTCGCGGTCCGTGGTGAGCGAGAAGCTCACCCGGAGCCGTGTGCGCGTCGCAAGTTCCTGCAGCAAGGCGATGTCGCGCAGAATGAGAGTCCCCCGTGTCTGCAAAACGAACACCGCCGGAGGGCTGTCGCACAGAATCCTAAGGATCCGTGGCATCAGGCACTCTGCCTCCTCGGCAGACTGGTAAGGATCCACTAATGGCGAGCAATAAATCACTTGGGAGGTTCGCAGTTCTCGGCTGAGCAGATCAGCTGCGTTGGACTTGTAGGTCGTGTGACGACCCCATCGCTGCCAGTCGAGGGGCTTGAGTCCTCCGTAGACTCTCAAGGTCGGGACGTAGCAGTACGTACACCCGAAAACACAGTTTCGGGCCGGATTCAGCGAATGCGTGAAACCGGCCCGGGCGATGAATCCTGTTGTCCGGCTCAGGATCGACTTGGCCGGGCTTCGCAAGACTGGCGTCAGGCGGTCGGGCCGCTGCTGGAACAGGGATTCGGCCATGGATTCATTCGTGGCAGATGCGAATCGAACCGCCATTGTAAGCCTGACTTGGAACGGTCCGGCAGCGCCAGGTCCGCTGAACCATCCCTCCTGGCCCCGACCTCGGCGACGCCGGTCGACAATCCCTCTCTCAATAGTCACAATTAAAAAGTCTGGTCGTATTTCCGCATGCCTGATCAAGACCAACCTCAGTCCCCCGTCGAGGTGCCAGCCAGCAAGGAGCTGGAATCGCTGGAATCCGGATCCGAAGGCGATTCGTTGCGCCAGATCCTATCCAAACCTGTCACGATCGTCGCGATCGTCCTCGGCCTAGTTGTCGTAGGAATCGTCATCGTCCTGCAACAGGGCCCGGGCTCGCTGACTCTGGAACTTCCCGAGGCGTCGTACAAACTTCTCCGGAACGAAGGCCTCACTCAGGGCCTGCCCATCGCGATCCAGCTTGGACCCCTGACAGTGTTCGAGATCAGCGACCCGATGGCAGGCGGTGGCGGCGCTGGGAGGGCCAAGCAGGTGGTAGAAAGCCTGAGCGCTGCGGTTCAGGAATTGGCCAACACGCCTGGCCGGGTCATCACGATCGATACGGGAGCAGCCGAGGGCATGCCGCGGATCGTCCAGAAGGAGACTGCGACCGCAGAGGAGTTGCTGGAAATCGTGAGCGTCACCTCGGACGACATGATCTTGGTGGAGACCGAGGATGCGAAGCTGCTGGCGCGCATCTGGGCGGAACGCCTGACCGACAGCCTCCGGCTGCTGATCTTCGGTCAGCCGCCCGAGTTTTCCCGGGACACGCAGTTCGGTATGGCGCTCGACACATTGCACGGGACAGCCGTCCGGGAAAGCGGCGGTCTGACCACGGACGCCTTGATGGCCGCGTTCGATGAGCTTCCTGTCGAGCAAAGGGAAGCGCTCACGTCCTTCCCTCCCCTGCCTCCCCCTGTCGAGCCTCAATCCAGTGCTTCGTCGCACAACCGGAGCGCTGGCACCAGCTAAGCGTCACGCCCGCTTGGCTTGCCAATTCGGGCCAGGACAGCTCGCCGAGCGAGGTCCAGTTCTGGCAGCCGCATGAGGCGGCAGAGCGCGTACAGCACAGCCACTCCAGAGGGCACGGCGACGGCAAGCACCGCGAGGCGACCGGCAAATGTACCCGGGCCGATCCACGATTCGACGAGCTGGGCGAGACTCCAGCAGCAAGCGCCCATCACGGCGGAAGCGAGCCCTATCTTTGCTCCAGCCACCAGCAGTCGCCTTCCTCCCACGCCGTGGACCCGCGCCCTCATGAACGCGAAGAGAAGCACGAAGTTCAGCGTCGCCACGAGGGATGTCGAGAGTGCGAGTGCCCAGTGGCCCAAACCAAGGGTGTCGATGAAGAACTTGTTCAGGCTGAAGTTCAGCACGATGGACAGGATCGACACGAACATCGGGATTCGTACATCGTCGAGGGCGTAGAACGCGGGGGCCAGCACCTTCGTCGAGGCGTATCCGACAAGTCCCAGGCAGTAGAACGACAGGGCCAGGGCCGTCTGCTCCGTATCAAACGGCGTGAACTGCCCGCGCTCGTAGACGACGCCGACGAGGGGCCGGCTCAGTACGAACAGCCCGACCGCCGAAGGGATCGTGAGTAGAAACACCAAGCCAAGGGACTTGGACAGCGTATCCCGGAAATCGTCGATCCTGCCCGCTCCGGCGTCTCGGGATATCAGAGGCAGAGTTGCCGACGCCACTGCGATCCCGAACAGCCCGAGGGGAAGCTGCATGAAGCGGAACGAGTATCCGAGCCATGACACCGGGCCATCGATCGTCTGCCCGGCCGGATCCGCGATCTGGGAAGCGAACACGCTGTTGACCATCACGTTGACCTGCACGGCCGCCGCCCCGATAGCCGCCGGGCCCATCATCCGCAGTACCTGGCGGACGCCAGGGTCGCGGATTCCCGCCATCGGACGGAAGCGGAGCCCCGTGCGTCGGAGACCGGGTATCTGGCAGATGTATTGCACCCCGCCGCCCAGCAGGGTTCCGAAGGCCATGCCGACGATTGGCTCGATGCCCAGTCTGGACCCCACGGCATACCCGATCAGGAGTCCAGCTACGACCGACGTGATGTTGAAGAAACCCGAAGACAGGGCCGGAATTCCAAACTTGCCGTGCGAATTGAGCACGCCCATTGCCTTGGCTGCGAGCGCAATGAGCAGGAGGAACGGCATCATCACCCGCGTCAGGAGAACCGTGAGCTCGAATTTCCCTTCGATCTCGGCGTAGCCAGGGAATATCCAGTCCACCAATGCCGGCGCGAACACTGTTCCCAGGACGCAGATCGCGATCAAGACCGGCACGAGCAGACTCGTCAGGCGATTGGATAGCGCGTAGGCCTCCTCCTTCCCTTGGGACGAGAGCGTTTGGGAGTAGGTGGTGACGAACGCGGCCGACAGCGCGCCTTCGGCGAGGAGGTCGCGCAACAGATTCGGGATGCGGTACGCAGCGACGAACGCGTCGTATTTCATGCCCGCGCCGAACAGACCGGCGAAGACCATCTCCCGAACCAGACCCGTGACCCTGCTGAAAGCGACCGCTAGGCTCACAACGCCCGCCTTGCGCACTACCTGGGCGTGGGCGGAATCCGCGTCGGGCACAGTTCTAAGCGGCGAACTCAGACGGCCCCCTCTCGACGGTCATTCAGAGGAGACGTTCGTCCGGCCATCGGGTAGCGTATCACCGTCCCGCACGCTCGGTTCCTACAGCTAGAGCTGGGCGAATATGAAGCTCCAGATGTCCGCCCACTCGTCAACGACTTTGTGCAGAGGCTTGCCCCGTCCATGGCCGGCCGACTGCTCGTATCGCAGAAGAATCGGCTCGTCGCTCGTGCTCGCCGCTTGCAGCCGGGCGACCATCTTTCGGGCATGCATTGGATCGACTCGGGAATCGGAATCCGCCGTGTAGATCAGAGTGGCGGGGTAATCGGTTCCGACCTCGACACGGTGGTACGGCGAATACGCGCGGAGCCACTCGAAGTCTTCTGCCCTCTCCGCAGTGCCGTACTCGGACACCCACAGCTTGGCCATGCGGAACTTGTCGTAGCGCAGCATGTCCAGCAGAGGAACGCCCGAAACCGCTGCGCGCCACAGGTCGGGCCTTTGTGTCATCGCCGCCCCGACCAACAGACCTCCGTTGCTGCGACCGTGGATGACCAACCGGTCCGGATCGACGAGCTGCTCGGCCTTGAGATACTCGCCTGCAGCGATGAAGTCGTCGAAGACATTCTGCTTGTTGCCCAGCATCCCGGCCTTGTGCCAGTCCTCGCCGTACTCGTTCCCTCCCCTCAGATTCGCGATGGCGAGCAGATTCCCTGCTTCAATCCATGGAAATATCCACGTTGAATAGCTTGGTGTCAGGGCGATATTGAACCCGCCATACCCGTAGAGCAGGCCCGGCACGCTCCCGTCGGCCGGTGTACCGCGCCTAGCGATGAGGTACATCGGAATCCGAGTCCCGTCCTTGCTGGAATAGAAGACTTGGCGAACCTCGAAGGCATCGGACTCGACAGGCGATTCGACCCTCTCCCACAGGACAGGCTCCTCCAGTTCGGCATCCATGCGATAGATCGCCGGAGCGTGCACGAACGAGCTGAAAGAGAGGAAGGCCTCGCTGCTCGTTGACTTTGCCGAGAAGGCGCCCACGGTCCCGAGGCCGGGCAACGGCACTTCGCGCTTGTCCGATCCGTCGAGGGCATATGAATGGAGTTCCGAATGCGCGTCCCGCATGCTTCCGACATAGAGACGGCTGCCTCCCACGGATGCAAACTCGATTACGGCATCGGACTCCGGGACGACAGTCGTCCAATTGGCTCGCAGGGGACGGTCTAGGTCAACCGACACAACCCTGTAGCGGGGAGCGTCGGCATTGGTAAGCAGGTAGAGCTTTCCATCGACGATTTCCCCGAGGTAACTGTGATTCCCATCTTCCGCAATCGTCACCGTGCGTCCAGATGCGAGATTACGGACATAAAGGTGGTTTCGACCCCATCCGAGAAACGTGTCCAGGATGAGGTAGCGCTCGTCCTCGCTAAGGATCCCATCCGGGATGTGAGCCTTCTCCAGGCCTTCCCCGAAGACCATCGGGTCCTCGTCGTAGTGACGACCGAGCTTGTGGAAGTACACACGGCGGTCGTACAGTTCCTCACCCGGGCCTATCGAGTGGACGTTCTTCGGTCGCGAGTAGTAGAAGCCGGAACTATCCTTGAGCCACTGCGGATTGGCGAAACGGACCTTGGGGAACTCGTCGGCGAGATCCTCCCCCGTCTCGATGTCCAGAATGTACATCGTGCTCGTCTCGGTACCCTCGACCGACTTCCCATAGGCCAGCAGCTTGCCGTCCTTGGAAGGCACGTACCAGTCAATGGTGGTGGTGCCGTCGCTGCTCATGCCGTTCGGGTCCAGCAGCACTCGGTCCTCTCCGTCAAGTCGTTCGCGCACGTAGACCACTGGCTGGTCCTGATCGCCGCTCCTGCGCGAGTAGAAATACTTCCCGCCCGCCTCGCGCGGTGTCGAGATCGACCCGGACGACAGGATCTCCTCCATCCGATTTCGGATTCCCTCCCGCGCCGGAAGCTGTTCCAGGTAGTCGCTTGTATAGGCAACCTGTGATTCGATCCAGCGGCGTGTGTCGGGAGTGTCGCCGTCCTCGAGCCACCTGTAGGGATCCCGGACGCTGACCCCGTGCAGATCTTCCTCGATCATTCGCGTCTCTGTCGGTGGCGGGGGCCCGACGGTGGGGCCTCCGCAGCTTGTGCTGATGATCGCGGCAAGCGAAACCGCCGCCGCAACGCTCGTGTGCTGCATTCGAATATCGTAAACCGACGCAGAGAGAGGAATGCCGATTGCTTTGGGCGCCGCCTGGATGACCTAACGCGGGGGCCAGCGCGGGCGCGGGAAAGACCTCGAAGACTCGCTTCGACTGATAGGGATCCTTATACCCTGGCCCGGCATCGATGCAAGGGCGCGTACGAGCTTGGCGCGGGCCGACTTCGAAACATCGTGGCCAGACGGCAGTGGACGCGTTTCGAGAGGGTCCGCGCGGAGGTCGAAGAGTTCGCCGCTGCTGTAGAGCTTGTAGCGCTTGTCCCTGACATACAGCACCTCCGGGTGCGTGTAGGGCGACTCGAACGCGTTCGCGAACGGACGAGGAAAGTAGTAGGTGTAGAGCCATTCCCGGGGCTCGCCTTCCCCGCCCAACAGCCGGTCCCAGAAACTCACACCGTCAACGTCGAGTCCGGATGGAAGCTCGAGACGGGCGGCCTCGGCAACCGTCGGCAGGAAATCCGCGAAGTCGATCAGGTCATCCAAGACCCGACCTCCCGGGATGAGGCCCGGTGCGCTGACAACCAGAGGGACATGAGTGCCCGCGTCGGTTGGAGCGCCCTTGTCGCCACGGACCGTCCCTCCCTGGAAGTCTGAAACCACGTTGTGGTGAGTCCCGTTGTCCGAGGTGAAGATGAAGACGGTGTTCCGAAGCAGTCCTAGCTCCTCAATCGTGTCCTGGAATCGCCCGACCAGAAAATCGGTGTATTCGACCATGTCGATGAAATTGTTCTGTTCGTCGGTCGATTCGCGGTCTTCCGAGTGCGGCGTCGGCACGAACGGAGTGTGCACCAGAATCATTGGATAGTAGACGAAGAACGGCTTTGCCTTGTTGGACTCGATGAACTGAAGCAGGAATTCGGTGACGATGTCCGGACCGTAGTCGTTTTCTTCCACATCGATGATCCGGCCGTCGCGTTCGAGAGAGGGGTTCCAGAAGCGTCGCCTCTCCGTATTCCCTGTATTCCAAAGGCAGTAGGTGTCGAATCCTGCCCCTGCGGGGATCCCTCGTGCGTGATCGCTGCCTTGCAGCTGCCACTTGCCCGCCACGGCAGTTGCATATCCGGCATTCCGGAACAAGTCGGCAACGGTGTATTGGTCGGGAAGCAGGGCCCCAAAATCGGCGTAGTTCCGGGCATTGCTCATACCCGTCATCAAGGCCACCCTCGTGGGAGTGCATAGGGGCGTCGAGTAGCAGTTCGTGAAGCGCACGCCACCGTCCGCAAGTCGATCGATCCGCGGGGTCCTGTACTGGCGGCTGCCATAGGAGCTGAAGCACTCGTAGCCCACATCGTCGGCCATGATCAGCACAACGTTCGGTTGGCGGCCGGGATCCTGCGCGACCACCGGCATCGTCATCGCCAGAAGCGACGGGACTAGGATTCTCATCAATGCCGCTGAGTATACGAGACCGCGAAAACGGGGATGCGCCGGTGTGCTATTCGACTGGCTCGTCTTCCGGCAACGGCTCGAGGTCTTCGATCTCCTCGAAGGTAATGGTCGCTTCGGCGGTGAACTTACGGTAGAGCCGAAACTCCAGATCATTTCGCGTTAGGAGGCGACCGCTGCGGACGAAAGCCTGGGCCTTGAGCGGCAGGAGGAAGGATTCACCGCTGAGGTCAATGAAGTCGAAATCGAGACGCGACCGCGCCTCCTGCATCGGAAAGCCGGTCGGAATGTCCTCTGCTTCCATCAAGATTCGAAGCACGCGCCCCGATTCCTTGCCTATGTAGACCAGGCCGGTGTAGCCAGAACGAATCCGGCGCATCGCTGTTGTCTCGTCTGGTGAGCCGTCCCACGTGAGAGTCCAACTGGAGCGCGACCGCGACACTTCGAGATGAAACACGTATACCGGTTTGCCTCGCAGTAGCGAATGGCGAGCCCAGCGGAACTGAGCGTCCGTCTCGTAATCAAACAAGCTGGCTAGCAAGGAGCCGAACTCGCCCGTACTGGTCGTCCCGCCCAAGTCAGAGAAACCCTTGCTTGTGGCAACGTCGTTGACGCTGATGGGTTCGTAGATTTCGTGCCCGTCGTAGTAACTCAAGCGTGTCTTGATTTCGTCGTGACGAAGCCAGTCCATTTCAAGACCGGTCGGGTCGAAAAAGCGGCGGGTCACCTGGAGGCAGACATAGTTCGGGAGCTCCTCGGTGTAGGCCTGCGCCTGACGACGTGCCAACTCGATGACTCTGCGCTGCTCTGCCGGGCTGGGAGGTGGGGGCTGGCGAGGCTTTGCTTTCTCCTTGGGATCAGGTTCAAGAGCGGGCATCGGCATCCCCGCAGTGGTCGATTGCATCGCTTCAAGGGCTTTCAATGTCCTTGGGCCGATGCCCCACCCGACAAACTCTTCCACGAGCGCGTCGGTAATCGCAAAGCGGACTACCTGCTTCTTGAGATAGTTCGCCACTTCCTTGTCCTTGAGCCTTTGCTCGACTGAGGACTTGACGAACTGGCGCAACTGGCTGTAGCTCAGCCCCGACTGCGCATACAAAGCGGTTGCCGCGCACAACACGAGCAGCGCCTTTCCCGCCTTGCGCATGCGTCTATTCTATCCTTCGCTTTTCGAGCCCCACCGGCGTCGGAGTCCATTCGACGGACTAACGCCTTAGTCGTCACTCTACAACCGATCGGAAAGGTCTTGCGAAATGATCCGCTACGAAATCCAAGGAAACAATCTTGAGATCGTCAAGATTCAGCTCATGCCGGGCGACGAGATCATCGCTGAGGCCGGCAAGATGATCTACAAGCAGCCTCAGGTGGAAGGGCGCACAACCATGCATGGCAGAGGCATCGGCGGCAAGCTCCTCAGTGGATTGAAGCGCAAGCTGACAGGCGAATCGCTGTTTCTGACGCACTTCTCGTGCGCGGCTGTCGAAGGTGAGGTAGGTTTCGCGGGCGATTTCCCGGGTCGGCTACGGCCTCTGCACCTCGACGTCGGCCAATCTGTCTTGGTTCAGAGAGATGGGTTCGTGGCCGCAGAGGCAACCGTGCAACTGGATATCGCCCTGACCAAGCGATTGGGCGCCGGATCCTTCGGGGGCGAGGGCTTTATCCTGCAACGGTTGCGAGGCCCTGGCATTGCATTCATTCACGCAGGCGGGGACTTCGCCGGGTTTGACCTTGGAAGTGGTGAGACCCTTCAGGTCGACACGGGTTGCCTAGTGTGCTTCGATGACACGGTCGACTACAGCATCGGTCTAGCTGGCGGAATCGCGACCTCGCTCTTGGGTGGCGAGGGGTTGTTCCTGGCGACATTGACGGGGCCGGGAAAGGTGACCCTGCAAACGCTGACCCTGACCAAGCTCCGACGGGAGCTAGAAGGCGGCTAGCAGGTCCCGCCCTCCTCTACGCGGGGATTCGTTTCGTAACGAACAATCTGACCATGGGTGGTCCCCCTCGATCGACACCGCTTCACGGGGATCCGGCGGCTCGTGGCGACAGAGTGCTCGCGAATTGCGAGATGACCGGGAAACTCGGATTTCGACGTTCGGCGGCGCTCCACCGCCAGCTATGTCCTCGAATTGCCGTTCGGCAACGGTAGGCGTTCCCTTTAGGACGCTTCCGTTGCCGTCGAAGCCATTCTGGGCGGCTGGTCCGTCAATGGAATCACAGCATTCATGACTGGGAATTGATCCTCTGCCCGAACCGCTGGAGACCGCTCCAAGGTCGGTGCGTTTCCCTTCAACCGCGCAAACCGGACTTGCGATGGCAATTTGCTAAGGGGGCAACGGACGATCGAAACGTATTTCGACACCTTCTGTTTCCAACCGAATCCGCGCGGAACCTTCTCAGGTTCCGGGCGCAATGCCCTTGAAATTCCTAGCCTGACCAACTGGGACGTGGTGCTGAACAAGCAGTTCCGGCTCACGGAACGGTTCAGGTTGCAATGCCGTGCCGAGTTCTTCAACCCCTTCAACCACACGCAGCTCGGGCAGCCTATAGAGGCCGCGACGAGTCGCTTCTTAGGACAGCTGCGCAGCCCATTGGATGCCCGCATCACGCAATTCGGCCACCAGCTGCTGTGGTAGAGATATACACAGACCCGGTTCACTCTGGATTGGCGCAGTCTGGCAAACTGCCACTCAGAGTTCCAGAAGCGGAATTGCCTTGGCTAGGAGAGGGATGGAACGTGGCCACAAGCGCCACTGTCCATTCGGGAGGGATTCTCTCGCAGTGACCAAAAGATCGAACCTTCGCAGCCTTCCGGCGCTGGCAACGGCCGCCTGGCTCCTATCGTCTGGCGCCTGCGCTCCGCAGCTCGATCCCGATCAGCGGATGGTTCGCAACGTGTTGGTGATCAGCTCCGACGATCACGCAGCATTCGCAATGGGCGCCTATGGCAACAACATCATCCGGACGCCGAACCTGGACCGTCTCGCAAGGCAAGGTATCCGCTTCGAGCGCGCCTACGCGAACTGCCCGTTCTGCACACCGTCCCGCCAGTCCCTCATAACAGGCAAGTATCCGCACGGTTGCGGCGTCACGCTGCTGCAGACTCCGCTGGCGGAGGAACAGGTCACGATCGCGGACCATCTGGGCGAACTTGGGTTCAAGACTGCCGCAATTGGCAAGATGCATTTCAACAGCGACCTCAGACACGGGTTCGAATACCGGATCGACGCCAAGGACCACGACGCCCATCTCGCCGAAAACCCTGCCCGCAAGCCGCCCGAGGAACAGCCGTTCAAACCTGTCTGGAGACCGTTTCAGGTACCGGCTGGGGAATGGCTTAACGCTTCCAGGCTGCCCGGCACGGGATATCCACGGCCGGGCGATCCCGACAACCAAGGGCTCTACGACGACGATTTCCTAGGAACGTTCTACGTCCGTCAGGCGATCGACTTCATGAAGCGAAACCGTGACGACCGGATGTGCGTTTGGCTGAGCTTCTATGAACCGCACTCGCCATTCAACTTCCCCGTCGAGTTCGCGTCGAAATACGATCCGTCGGAAATCGAGCTGCCCGCTACCGGCCCTGCTGACGCGCGCTGGGTCCCTGCAATCTTCCGGGACCTGACGGATGACGAAAAGCGGGGGATCACCGCCTCTTATTTCAACTCTGTTGAATATCTCGACACGAATGTCGGCCGCATGCTGGACGCCCTCGAGGAATCCGGTCTCGACGAGTCGACTCTAGTCATCTACGTGAGTGACCACGGATACCTTCTCGGTCACCACGGACGGTTCGAGAAACACATGATGTGGGAGGAGATCGTGAGGGTGCCCATGATTGTTCGGCACCCGAAGCTCACCCCGCGTGCCGAGTCAGCACTCGTCGAAATGGTCGATCTGACACCGACAATTCTCGACGTTCTGGATGTGCCGCCGCTCGAGGGCCTCGACGGGCGCAGCCTGATTGACCTGCTCGAAGGAGACACCGCCGAACACCGTGACATGGTCTTCTCGGAATACTTGCACGACAACAAGGCAATGGTTCGGACCGACCGCTGGAAGTATGTGTTCACGACAGGCAAGGAAGATCTGAGCTTGGGCTATGCAACCGGCCAAGGGCCTTCCGGTCGCGACCAGCGTCTATACGACATGAACGAGGACCCCGGGGAATTCAACGACTTGGCCGACAGCCCGGACTCGGCAACCGTCATCCGCGAATTGCAGGAAAGGATGCTCGATATCTTCTTGCAGACCGACCCCAGATCCAAGGACGTTCCGAGCGACCTGACGATCGAGGAAAAGCTGGAATGGTTCCTCGAGCCTCCGGAGGCGAGCCTTGCTCCCGCTGCGTTCGTGACGAGGGAGTAGACGTCAGGGTTTCGACTGCAGACGATGCTCTCCCGGCCTGCTGCCCCCAGCCTAGAATCAACCAGCTGCTGGCCATCGTCCGTGAAATCACCTGCCCGGACGAAGCCATTCTGCCCGGTGCGCTGACTCCCGCGGCCCGGGAATCGTTCAAAAGCCGACTGTCAGGCTCGTGTAGCCTACATGCGAGCGGAAGCCGCGAGTGCCGGCGATCCGCTCCAAATAGCCGTAGTACTGCCAGCCGAAGTTCCACGCGAGGTTCGCCCTCATCGCGACTGAGAGGCGGACTTGGGGCGAATGGTACGACATCGGCAGACTAGTCATGAGGTACGCGCCCTCGAGCGAGAACGCCGATCGCTCAGCGAAGTCTAGATCAAATTCCCCGCCGCCCGTGTCCTTCGTCAGGTTGTAGGCCAAGTGCAGCGTCACGCGTCGAGCCGGAGTCGCCCGTATCGCGAAATTCAGGTTGTGGATACTGCTGGCATAGACGCTGCGCAAGCGTTCGGGTTCGCCATCGAATTCGAACAGGTCCAGGATTCCCGTCGAGACGTCCATGTTCAGCAAGCTGTAGCCCATATCCACCACGACACCAGTGTCTGGGTGCAGCCACGACGCATGGACTCCTTGGCTGCGGCTCTTCGAGCTATAGGCCAGTAGCTCCGTTGGATTGTCGTTGGCACGATTCTTGAAATACGCGCTGACGGTGAAGTCCCGCGCGCGCCAGCGGATCCGAGCTGACTGGTTGTGAAAGCGCCGCTCGCTGGTCGGAGTCAATGGACGGTCCGCCCGTCCAATCTCCACGTCGAACGAAGCCCGGACGTTGCGCCCGGGCAGCCATCGCACACCTGCCGCGCCGGACCGCAGCTTGTTGTCTACGGCCTCCAAATCCCTGCCGAACTCGAAATCCGGGTATCGCAATGCGTCCGAGGACCTTGCCTGTCGCGTGGAGAACCTGTACGCACCGTAGAGACTGACTTCCTTCAGAGCTCTGTAGTTCGCTTCGCTTGCGTTGGAGATGCGGCGAATCCCGAGGTGGCTGAACCGTAGGTACTCATCCCGGAAGAACCCAACCTCGATGAACGACGCGTCTCCATCGATGCGGGTGTTGTGAAACGCCGTGGTGTTGGTGATTGTCCAGCGGGCCGTCGGAAGCAGAACAATCGTGGTTTCTCCTGAACTCTGGTGCCGGCTGGCGTCGCCAACGATGAATGCCTCCCGAAATCCAGCAATCGTCGTCGCCGAGTCCGGCACCGTGATGTTGTCCATCAGAGCCGAGTTCCGCGTGCCGCTGGCGTACACGAACCGAGAATTGAACCCTATGACAGGGTCCTTTCCGGACCGCAGGGCCAGCGTCGTGATCGGAGTCCGCCCGTGAAAGGGCTGAGAGCGGACGAATTCCCCGACAAGCTGAATGTTCGACGTTGCGGAGGGGAGCCCCGACGCGTCGGTCTGGCGGCCCTCCTCTTCGTAGAGATCGACCGCATGCGTTGCGGTCAAGGCAAGTCCGATGAAGTTCGCCGTGAATCCCGCCCTGTATTGCTTGTTCGACTGCCGTAGGTCGGCTTGGTAGCGGAGATAGTTCTGCGCATCCAGCACGCCGAAATTGTCCGTCGTTCCCACGGACGCAAAGCCCGGGCCGGACCGTCCGTTGCGGTCGTAACCCAGCAGGACCTCGAAGTCCGACCCCGGAAGCAGCGTGATGTCATGCGTTTGCATCGCCCGCTCAACGCTCAGACCATGCTCGCCACGCCACAGCGAAGGCAATCGGTTGTGGTATCTCACTAGCCGGTACTGTAGGTCGTACCGATACAGGCCGTTCTTCTCGGCACGGATCACGTGGGCTTGATAAGGGTCTCCTCCAGCCCCGGACGAGCGAAGTGAGAACTCGTCCAATACGCCTCCCTTGCCATCGACGGAATTGACGCGGAGCCGGCCTTGGAATAAACGCAGGCCATCGCCAAAGTTCACGCTTGCCCGATAGAGATCGTGGCTGCCACCTACGTTGGCAAATCGATACCCGAAGTCAAACGAATTCGAGACGCTATAGCCACCCAACTCGTGGGAGATCGCTGGAGACTCGGCCGAAAACGTGACCGGCTGCTGGGCAATCGCCAAGGGGCAGACGAGCAGCGATACCAGGTACTGCCTTCTCATCGTCGGAACTTCGGATCGGCGTTCGAGCCATGGATGCGCGAGTGGCAGAGAACGCAGTCGCGGAAGGCAGGGTCGGCAAGGTTGTGGAACCATGGGCTGGGCGGACGGATACCATCGGCACGCAGGCCGAACCCACCAATGTCGTTGTGGCATTCCAGGCACAACGTGAATGCCGAGGGACGGTTCAGCAGACGCGCATTCGTGCTGCCGTGCGGGTTGTGGCAGGCCGGACAGCCCTCGACCCGGACAGGCGGATGCTCGTGGACAAACGGCCCACGCTTGTCGGAATGGCATTTCGTGCATGCGATGTCGTTTCCGAGTCCATGCGAAACCATCCGCGGGGAATGCGCGGTACGCCACGTAGCGACCGCGGCTCCATGCGGATTGTGGCAATCCGTGCAGTCCATCGCCCCTTCGTTAACGCGGTGCTTGAACGGCATGTTGAACCGCGCCTCAATCTCCTGGTGACAGCCATAGCAGACCCTCCGCTGCTCGGCCGCGAGCAACGCATCCGCGTCCTGCGAGCCATGGATCGAGTGGCAGCTCGTGCAACCGACTTCCCCAGTCAGGTGAGCGGATCGCCGGATATGCATCTTCCCGAAGTCGTCGCTGTGGCAGCGGAGACAAACGTCCTGACCCTGACTCGGCTCAATCTCGGGGAACTTCACGATCTTCCCGTTGTCGGGGTCGATGACGTGAAAACCGGCCGGACCGTGACATCCTTCGCAGCCGGTCTGCCCGGCGGGCCGGTTCGCTAGGGCTACCGACTTGAAGTGCGGATTGCGGGGAAAGCTCTCCCACACTGCTGGATGGCAGCCTTGGCAGATCTGGCTGCCGAGGAACTGCTGGCCGGGCGGCCAATGCTGTTCCTCGAACGTCCGCAAGACCTGGCGGTCAGGCGGCCAATCGGACTGCGCGAGAGAAAGCAATGGCGCAACAGCCATCATCAGAACGAAGGCTGCGGCACTGGCGAGGGCTTGGCTCGGACCCGGCCCGATGCGTGGTGAGGCGCTTCGACTGTAGCTACTGCCTCGGAGGCGCGGTTCGACATCCACCGGCGGCATTGAATTCAGTGTACGGGACCAATTGCGGAGGATTCAATCGAAATGCGCTGATATAGCGCATGAGAAAGATATCACTACAATATGTAGGATATCGGATTCCGAAAAACACTGCCCCGGAAAAGAAATCGCTCGCGCTCCGAATTCGGGTCCGTCCATCGTCGCAGTCCTTGCGGAAACAAACAGAGCCATTTCTGTCAGAGGCTTTCTCGGGAGGTCTCAGCCCTAGGTCTGATATACTGCGCGTAGGCCAAGCAGAAGGAATTTGAAGAGGAAGGAGACCTGAATCGAGCATGGCACTCGCACCTCAGGCGAAGCAGGAGTTGGTCAAGGCCTACGGAACTCACTCTAAAGATGTCGGTTCCGCTCAGGTTCAGATAGCAGCCCTGACCCACCGCATTGTAGAGCTGACGCAGCACCTCAAGACGCACAAGAAGGACTTCTCGTCCCGTCGCGGACTGCTGAAGATGGTCAGCCGCCGCCGGAGCCTTCTCCGTTATCTCAGCAGGAAGAGCCCCGGGGAGTATGTAAGGGTGGTGGAATCGCTAGGTCTCCGCGGCTGATGCGGGACGACTCGGGACCAATCACAAGGCTCCCGACCGGCGTCGTCTGCCGGACGGAAATCGCTATTGCTGCCTCTGTCGGACGTACCTGCAGGTAGGCTTCACGGTCGCTGCGAAGTGCTCGACAAAACGCTGTGTAGCGTTCCACGCGTACGTTCCCAAATAGAACTCTTGCGAGGCCACGGAGAGGCTGACCGACCGCTCAGGCGGTAGCCGAAGAAGGATACATCACAATCATGAAACACATCGTAGAATTCGAGCTGGACGGAAAGACCGTCTCGCTCGAAACCGGCCGCCTCGCGAGACAGGCCGGTGGCGCGGTCGTCGTGCGTTGCGGCGACACGCAGGTATTTGTCAGCGCCACGGCAGCGGCGGACCCCAGGGAGGGCATCGACTTCTTTCCACTGACCGTGGACTACAGGGAGTACACGTACTCGGCAGGCCGCTTTCCTGGTGGGTACATAAAGCGTGAGGGGCGCCCCACGGAAAAGGAAACGGTAACTTGCCGGATGATCGACCGTCCGCTTAGGCCGCTTTTTCCCGACGGGTTTCGCAACGAGACGCAGGTCATCGCGTTCGTTCAGTCCGCCGACCCCGATCACGACCCAAGCATCTATGCGATGGCGGGGGCATCCGCCGCAGTCGCAGTCTCGGACATTCCAGTCGTGCACACGACCGGATCCGTTCGCGTCGCCCGCATCGGCACGGACGAATGGGTCCTGAACCCGACTTACGAGCAGGCCGCGGAAGCGAACATTCACATCACTGTTGCGGCCGCCAGAGACGGCATCGTCATGGTCGAGGCGGATGCCGACGAGGCTGACGAAGCCGCGATGGTGGAAGCGATCAGGCGCGGTCACGAGGGCTGCATCCAGGTCATCACCGCGATCGAGGAACTCGTGAAGAAGGCCGGCAAGCCCAAGCGAGAATTCGTCAAACCGGAAGCCGACCAGGCGGTCCGCGACGAGATCGAGGCAAAGTGGGGCGAGCAGGCCGAAGATGCTCTAGATACGAGCCGTCACCCGAAACTTGAGAGCTACGCTCTTTTCCGAGCAATCAAGGCCGAAATCAAGGAGGCCTACTCGTCTGACGACCACAAGCTGGCCCAGGCGTCTGCGTACATGGACCCTTGGCAGGAAAAGCTCTTCCGCAAGCAGGTCTTCGACCTGAAACGACGTCCAGACCATCGCGCCCCAGATGCAATACGGCCGATCACCTGCGAGGTCAGCGAATTGGCCAGGGCTCACGGGTCGGCCGTCTTCACTCGAGGGGAGACCCAAGCGCTGGCGACGACAACGCTCGGCACGAAGACCGATGGCCAGCGCCAGGAGCGAATCGAGGATCCAGACTTCGAGAAACACTTCATGGTCCACTACAATTTCCCACCATTTAGCGTTGGGGAAACAGGTTTTATGCGTGGGGCAGGACGGCGGGAAATCGGCCATGGCCTCCTTGCCGAAAGAGCTCTCACACCGGTGATCCCAGATCAGGAGGACTTCCCCTACACGATCCGGATCGTGAGTGACATTCTCGAATCCAATGGATCGAGTTCGATGGCGACCGTATGCGGTGGGACGCTCTCGTTGATGGATGCGGGTGTCCCAATCAAAGCACCGGTCGCTGGTATCGCCATGGGCTTGGTGACCCAGGACGAGGATTTCGTCGTCCTGACCGACATCGCCGGTGCCGAGGACCACTACGGCGACATGGACTTCAAGGTCGCCGGAACCGAGGATGGAATCACCGCCCTCCAGATGGATATCAAGCAACCGAAGGTGCGGCTGGAGGTGCTCGAAACCGCTTTAGAACAGGCGCGCAAAGCTCGTCTGGAGATTCTGGACAAGATGCTCGACACGCTCGGGGCACCTCGCGAGGAACTCGCCGAACATGCGCCGCAGATCACCCAGATCCAGATCCCAGAAGCCAAGATCCGCGATCTGATCGGGCCGGGCGGGAAGGTCATCAAGGGCCTGCAAGAGGAGACCGGGGCGAAGATCGATGTCGACGACGACGGAACCGTTAGCGTCGCTTCGTCCGATCGGCAAGGCGCGAAACAGGCAATCGAGCGGATCAAGGCGATCACCGCTTCTCCCGAAGTCGGCAAGGAATACCTAGGAACGGTCACCAAGATCGCCAATTTCGGCGCGTTCGTCGAGATCTTCCCCGGCACGGAGGGCCTGCTACATATCAGCGAGATTTCGGAACAGCGTGTCCGGGAGGTGAGCGACGAGCTGAAAGAAGGCGATCAGGTGCTGGTGAAGTGTCTCGCGCTCGACGGCAACAGGATCAAGCTAAGCCGGCGAGCAGTCCTCCAAGAGCGCCGCGGTTCCTTCCGCGGCCGCGAGCGATCGTCCGGGCGCGAACGCCGAGGCGGAAACCGCCCTCCCCGCGAAAGAGACGGCGGGGACCGGCCACCTCGCGAGCGGAATGGCCGCGGGAGGCGTTACGGGCGGAGCAGACGACAGCATTCGGACGATTGAGGAAATTCGGGCCAGCGTTTCAGGCGCTGGCCCTTCTTCCGCGCTCCGGCGAGGCTAGGGCAACCTTTCCTCCAGGATCATCCGAGGGTTGAACCCCTTGATGCGAAGTCGCTCCGGATCCGGCCCGAGCGCGGCGCGGGGCACCAGCCCAACGAGTTCGCTGCCCAGCACGGGGACGCCGAGTCGACCGGCTTCGATGGACACGGCGTCATAGGCCGCAAACACCGGCGTCCGTTTCAGTTCCGTCAGGTTCATTGAGACCTGGGCCTGGCCGGCGGACTCGAGGTACATTCCGAGGGCCTTGACACCCGGTAACCCGCCGGATGACTCGCGAATCAACCTAGCGATCTGTCTCGCCACACGAGCGTCGTTCCCAGCAAGTTGCACATTGAACGCGACCAAGCAGTCACGGACTCCGATGCAGCACGCGCCTGCGGATTCATGCAGGGCCGGCCCTCCCACATCCGGCCGGACATCTCCGGATCGGGCCAAGGTGCTCAACCTCTCGAAACCCAGCTTCCGCACCGTTTCGAGCCGGTTACGGTCCGCATGAACAGCAGCGGCTCCGAAGAAGTAGACAGGGACTCCGAGCTGGCGCCACAAGCGATCGCCCAGATCCCTCGCGGCGTCGAGGCAGTTCCCATGCCCGATGTCCCCCAGCGGCACGAGGGGTAGCACGTCAAGTGCGCCGACCCTAGGATGAGTGCCCCGATGGCAGCGCAGATCTATTTCCTGCACGGCAACGGTTGCGGCCGCGAGCACGGCGCTTTGAATGGAATCGAACTGACCGGCAAACGTGAAGACCGAACGATGGTGATCCGGGTCAGCGTGCCGGTCTAGCAACTGGACTCCACCCCCGCGAATCGCGTTCTCAAGTCGGTTCAAGCGTGCCGCATCGCGCCCCTCGGAGAAGTTCGGGACGCATTCCACCCAATCCCGCATTTCGAGCCCAATGTCATTGTCGCGCCAAGCTGCGGCGGTCAGGCGCGCCCGGAACAAATGCCACCCGAGTCTCGGCTACACTCGAAGCAAGAGGAGTGCGCGGTGCGCGATACAGTTCCTAAGCCCTTAGCAGCAGCAACAGGCCTCTTCTTGCTCGCTTCCATGTACCTGATCTTCGCGTGGGTCCCTACGGAAGCGTCCATGGGCATCGTCCAGCGGATTTTCTACATTCATGTGTCCTCGGCGGCGGTCGCCTTCGCAGGCTTCTTTCTCGGCGGGTTTGCGGCCATCGGATACATGCTGAATCGCGCGGGCAAGCGGGATGATCTCTCCGTCGCGTGCAACGAAGTGGGCTTGCTGTTCGCGTCCGTCAATCTGATCACCGGCTGCCTTTGGGCGAAACCGGTCTGGGGGGTGTACTGGGCTTGGGACCCAAGGCTGACTTCGATGCTCCTGCTGGCCTTGATTTATGCTGCGTACCTCATCCTTCGGGAATCTATTTCAGAACCCGGACAGCGCGCTGTAGTGTGCGCAGTAGTGTCAATCTTCGGGATGGTCGACATTCCCATCGTGTACATGGCGAACCGGTGGTGGAGGACTCAGCATCCGGCTCCTGTCCTGCTTTCGAGCGACGGCTCGCTCGACCCCCGGATGAGCTTTGTACTGTTCTTCACAATGTTCTCGCTTGCACTCTTGTACTGGTGCCTAGTCCGCCAGCGCAAGCGTCTAGAGGCACTTCGCAAGAAGACGGATGCGTTACGTCGTGAAGTCCAGTCGCTAGCCTGAACCGAAGGGAGAACCGAACAGTGGAAGAAAATTTGAAATGGCTGTGGGTAGCGTTCAGCGTGGCATGGGCCTTGCACATCGGCTACGTAGTGCTGCTTTCAAGTCGCACGAATAAGCTCGAGCAGCAGCTGGAGGATCTCAATACCCAGCTGAAAGACCAGAGGACGGACAGCCGCTGATTCGGCTCCCACCCAGGCTGCGTGCCGTCGCCCGGTCGCGATTCGCATGACCAGCGCCGGGATTACCGGCCACACCGGCAGTTTCAAGCGCCGACGGTCCCCCGCGAAGCGCAGGTCGCCGATTGCTCGCCCCGCGAGGAACCGTTTCTACCAGCCCGCCTCCCCGACGCTGCTTCTGACCTGGCCTGGCGCTCACGGCAAGGTCAAACGTCACCTGGGACGACCCAGGGGTCCCTGTAATCCCTCTTCAGAAGCGTATTGGCACCGAAGTTGCCAACGAATCGCTCGGTGTGCCGATCGAACAACAGCTTGTCCCCTGTCCTGTACGAGATGTTCGCCAAGTGGCATAGCGCCGCGGACAGGTGGCCCTCGAGAACATCGCACGTCAGATCGCTCACTCGACGACTCATGACGGCCTTGCGGAAGTTCTCGAAATGCAGCGCTGTCCCGTCCTCGCCCGTGTTTTTCATGCTCGGGCCCGGAATCCGCTTTTCCCCAAGATAAGTCTGGTATCCCGTGTTCGAGACCGTAAGGTAGCCGTCGCTCCCAAAGAAAAGCACGCCGATGGTGTGCGCTCCATTGCCCGAGTCCTCGAGCAGCCTGCACTCGCCTCCCGTAACGAGGCCCCGGACCTCGAACTGCAGCATCCGGTCTCCGTAGTCGAACGTTGCGTGCTGCGTGTTCGGCGTCTCTTGGTCGTCGTCGTAGACATAGTGCCCGCCCGCCGAAAAAGCGTTTGCCGGTAAGTGGTCGAGACCCAGGCCCCATCGCGCGAGGTCCATTTCATGAACTCCCTGATTGCCGATGTCGCCGTTACCGAAGGCCCAATGCCAGTGCCAGTTGTAGTGGAATCGGTTGTGCTTGAATTCATACGGTTGCGCCGGCCCCAGCCAGATGTCGTAGTCCACGCCCGGAGGCAAGGCACTGACCTGGGCAGACCCGATCGACTTCCGACGTTTGAAGCACAAGCCCTTCGCCATGTACAGCTCTCCGATCACGCCCTCACGCAGAGCCCGAACTGCTTCGATCCTGAATGGCGTGGAGCGCGCCTGGTGGCCTATCTGGACGATCCGTTCGTATTTGCGAGCGGCTTCGACCATCTTCCTGCCTTCCCAGATGTTGTGGCTCGCCGGCTTCTCGCAATAGACATCCTTGCCGGCTTGAACAGCCCAGATCGTCGAGAGCGCGTGCCAATGGTTCGTCGTCGCGACTGTCACGACATCAATACCGTCGTCGCCGAGCATGTCACGAAGATCCCGGTATTCTCTCGGTGTTTCTCGCTGGTGCTGCTTCACGAGCGCCGCTGCCTTCTCGGCAACAGCCTGGTCAATGTCGACGACAGCGGCCACCTGCATCCCTGGGTTCTCCGCGACGGCTCGGATGTGTCCCTTGCCTCGCCCGTTCACTCCGATGACGGCGGCTTGCAGCCTGTCGTTGGCTCCGCGGACCCGCGAGTACTGTGCAGCAGTGAGTGCCGCGGCGGTCGAACCGGTCGCGGAAAGGAACTTGCGTCGATTCATGGAAGACATTTCAATTCTGCGCTTGATTGTAAGTCAGCGACCACGACGCGCTAGCGAGGCAATCGCTCGGGGAACACCCCATCCAAGTGCCGGCGAGTCCAACCCGGGAGCTCGAGTCAAGCCAAAGGCACTTCGTGATAGCTGAGCGCCCATTCCCTCATGAACCGAACCCTCACGGGTCGGATCCGGTACAGCATGAACTCGGGGTTTTCGATCGAAACGAGAAAGTTCCGAAGCAGCGGGTTGCGGTTCCAAACGTCCCGCCTGGTCGCATCGTCACGAATCAGTTCCGCTGTCCCTTCGATGCGAACCTGGTCGTGCCCGTCGTCCAGATAGCAGAGTTCAACCGCTGGATTCTCTGCAAGCTCTCGCGTCTTGTGGGAACTGCGTAGAGAGGCGACGTAGACGGTGAATCCGTCGACCCCGACGGGTGACACAGGCCGCAGTCTGGGACGCATGTGATCGACGCTGGCGAGCATCGGGAAGGGCGACCGCGCCATGGTCGACTGGGCAAGTTCCACCAACTTGGAGGTGTCCACCGGGGCTGGCTCGGGTTTCATGGCCGTAGTGTAGCGACGCGTGGAGGCGACCGCAGGAGGAGTCTGGATCCTTCCGAGGGTCCGGTCCGAAACGACCCGCGGGGCGTCGGACCCCATGTGGACAAAAGCAGCTTCCAGCACCTCGTTCAAACGCACCAAACACGCCTTCTCTTCCCGCACCGCGATGCCCAATTCCTTCACTCTGGCGTCATTTCGCAAGCGGGACGGGACTGTCCATTCCTGTCACCCGAACCGCCTGATTTGCAAGCTCGTTGAGAAAGTCGAATTGCCGTTCCCCAGCACCTTCGAGGTCTTGACCGATGAGTCGGGATTGCATATAATTTGCTGAAACCCCGCTCACGTCGAGCGAGATTCTCCTTGTCCTTGCTTGATCTCCATCAGGAGGCTACGCACGGTCGTGTTCAATAATCCATTCGATTCTTTCCACAGTACTGTTGCCGAATCAAAGCAAGAACGTGAACAACTCGACCGGCTGCTGACAATCTCCACACCACGGGAGCGTCTGCTTGTCATCGCCATCGCGCTGTTGATGTTCATCCTGCTGGCGTGGATCTTCCTTGGTGACGTACCGCGTAGCCTCGCGATAGGCGGCGTACTGGTCGAGCCTGGCGAAAACCTGCCAGAGGGCACCCGGTCTGTACAGGCACTCATCTGGGTCGAGAGCACCGTCGCCGCTCGTTTCAAGGCTGGGATGCCGACGGTGATCGAGCTAGGCATGGCAGATGGAGAAGCCGACACACTTGCGGGGAAGGTTGCGACAGTTTCCGCTGTACCCTTGGCCGAGGGGCTGGCGACGCTTGAATCCACGGCTCCGGTGTCCCTGCACCGCATCGATATCGCGCTCGACGCAAACCTTGATTTCAGTTCCCTTGCGAGTACGGAATGCCGGATTGTCATTGAACTCGGCAGGCAGGCCCCAATCGCACTGTTTCGGATGAGGCGATCATAAGATGCCGCCGCGCGCCTCAAAAGGGGGTAGCGACAAAGCCGCATCGGACTCCTTGCAACGAAGGGTCACCACGCCTCTTCTGTTGCAAATGCACGCATCGGAATGTGGTGCCGCCTGCCTCGGCAGCATACTGGCCTACTTCGGCCGCTGGGTCCCGCTCACTGAATTGCGCGAAAAGTGCGAGGTGAGCAGGGACGGTAGCAGTGCCGCGAGTATATTGCGTGCATCCAGACACTATGGTCTCGAATGCAGTGGACTCAGCATACGCGCCAATCAATTGAAAAGGCTGCAGTTACCGCTGATTCTGTTCTGGCAGTTCAGCCATTTCGTTGTCCTTGAAGGGTTCGATGGCAGCAGGTTCCATCTCAATGATCCGTCCACGGGGCGACGCAGACTCTCTGCTGAAGAGTTCAACAAAGGCTATAGCGGAATTGCGCTGCGATTCAAGCGCGGAGCCGACTTCAGCCCCGGCGGCGAACCGCCCGGCTTGTTCAGTCAATTGAGCACGTTGCTCGTCGGATCGTCGAGTGTGCTGACTGGTGTGATCGCCTGCGGACTAATGTTGACAATGCTGGCGCTCGTTATTCCCGCGTCTGTCAGTGTCTTTGTGGACGATGTCCTGGAAAATCACGGGCCTTGGGGCGGATTGGTCGCAGCACTGCTTGGCAGCAGCGTCCTTGTATACATCCTGGCCTTGCTCAAGCATCGATTCCTGAAGCGGCTATCACTCCGTATTTCGGTGACCGGCTACAGCCGCGGCGTGTCGCGGCTCCTGCGGTTGCCCGTGGAGTTCTTTGACCACAGGCTGGTAGGCGACGTGACCGATCGGGTCTCATCCATCGACAGGATCGCGAAGAATCTGACGGACCAGTTTCTTGTCCTCATCATCGACATGGCAATGAGCGCGGTGTTACTCATCGCAATGCTGGTCTACCATGCGTCGCTCACGTTGATTGTGCTGTTGCTAGCCATTGTGCACGGAGTGCTGGCCCATTCTCTTAACGTCCGCCGGGCTGTTCGAAGTCAGGCGATGAGGCGCGAACAGGGATTGCTGATTGGCGTCGGCATGCAAATGTTGAGTCACGCCGACAACCTGCGCATGACGGGCTCGGATGACCGGTTCTTTTCGCGCTGGAGCGGGCAGCAGGCGCGCGAATTGAATGCACGACAGCAGTACTCCGAACTGGGCTCTGTAAATACTGCCGTTCCGGGCCTGATCTCCGCACTTCGCAGTGCGGCGATCTTGGGCGCCGGTGGGGGGCTGGTCATGACCGGAGCAATGACCCTAGGGACGCTGGTTGGGTTCTATTTTTTGGCCGAAATGTTTCTAGCGCCTATCGGACGATTCTTGGAGTTCGCCGACAAACGCCAAGCTCTCGAGACCGATTTGCAACGAATCGAGGACATCTCCAAGGCCACGGAAGATCCCGCTTTCAAGCGGCGAAGCCCGGAATCGGAGTCAATCCCCACGTTTAACGGGCGACTCCAACTTGCGGGCCAGATCGAACTGCGAGGGGTCTCCTTTGGCTTCAACAAGAGCCGACGACCTCTGATAACGGACTTCAACCTCTTGATCAAGCCAGGGCAGCGCGTCGCCGTGGTAGGTCCCAGCGGTTCGGGCAAGTCGACCTTGGCGCGTCTGGTTTCAGGTGTCTATCAGCCCTGGTCTGGCGAAATTCTTTTTGATGGCCATCTGCGTGACGAGATTCCCGAAGAAGTACTGCGGCAGTCCATGTCCATGGTGGATCAGGAAAGCCTGCTCTTCTCCGCGTCCCTGCGGGACAACATCACCCTATGGAACTCGGCCGTCCCGGATGAAGCCATCTTCGCCGCTACGCGAGATGCCTGCATCCATGACGACATCCTGCTTAGGACACACGGGTACGCGACTCTTGTCGAGGAAGGCGGGGCAAATTTCAGCGGTGGCCAGCGGCAACGGCTGGAAATCGCCCGTGCGCTGGTGGGCAATCCGACGGTGCTCATTCTTGACGAGGCGACTAGCGCCCTCGATGCGGCGACAGAGGAATATGTCGATGATGCCTTGCGGCGACGCGGCGTGACCTGCCTGATCGTGGCGCACCGGCTGAGCACCGTGCGGGATTGCGACGAAATCATCGTGCTGGACAAGGGCGTCGAAGTCCAGCGCGGCACTCACGACGAGTTGATTGCGGACCGGGATAGCACGTATTACAAGCTGGTCAAGTCAGGCTGATGCAGGAAACAAGGCCGAAATACACATCAATAGCCGAGCTCGCAGCTAGCTCTGGTACAACCGTGCCCTGCGCGGGCAACCTGCCAATAAAACTCGACGATCCGGATAGCGTCTGGTTCATTGATCAAGGTGCCGTCAATCTGTTTCTGGTCGAATTCAAGGACGGTGTGCAGCAGGCGGCACCGCAACATCTGCTAAGCCGAGAGTCGGGCTGGTTGCTGCCGGGTGTTGCGCCGGATGATCGAGACGATGACGATGGCACGACGCTCAGCCTGATCGCGAAAGGAACGCCAGGGACCCTTCTGAAGCGCCTGCCGGCGCCCTTGCTGTCCGATGTCGTTCCAGCAGAGCTGGCGGAACAAACCGATACTTGGCTGACGGCCATCACTGACACGCTTTCGCGGTTTGCAAGCCGCCTACCGCGTCCGACTGCGCTGGCCAAACCCGGTCTGACGCAGGCCCTGTCTCCCTGCACGCTATCCGTCCGGCGCGGCGTGGTGTGGGTATCCGAACCGCCGCGCGGCGCAAGCCTGTTCATGGATCTTGTCGACCAGGCGGAGCTTGCCGAGGCGAACGGCCCACACGAAGCTGTGATACCGCTGACGCGGACAAGCTGGCTCACCTTGTTCGACCAGACGACACTCTCGGGCCAATCAACTGAAGCCCTAGCGCGACAAGGAGTACTCCTGCCGGCGCTCGCCACGTTTCACTCGGTTGCTTTCGCGCTGGAACGCCTTAACCGACGACTGGCCGTGGTCGATGATGCGAATCTCGAACGCGCGCGAACAACCAGCCGCCGCACGGCCGAAAGAGCCGCGCGGCAGCGTCTGTTCAACATCTATGACCTGCCGATTGACCGGGGTGCCGGCGTCGAGGACACGGCGTTGGCGGATGCCCTGCAAATCATCGGCCGCCACGAAGGAATCGCTTTTAAGATTCCAGTGCGCTCGGGACCGTCCGATTCTCCGGTCGGCATCGTTGACATTCTTGATGCGTCAGGGGTGCGAGCCCGACGCGTGCAATTCAAGGCCGAGGGCAACTGGTGGCGCAGCGACAGCAACGCGATGCTTGCATTCCGCGCCGAGGACGGCCAGCCCGTAGCTCTGTTACCGGGAATGTTAGGAAGTTACCGGGAAATCGACCCAGTCAGCAAGCGCAGTGTCCGGATCACGGCAAATCGTGCCCGCGCGCTCCGGAAGAAGGCCTGGATGTTCTATCGGCCATTGCCGTCGGGGGACGTGAAGCCGGCAGACCTTCTGAGAATCGCCCTGCATGGATCGGCTCCGGACCTTGCGCGGCTCGTAATTGCCGGGCTGCCGGGGGGCCTGATCAAACTGTTGCCGGCCCTCGCGCTTGGATTCGTCGCACATGAAGTGACTGCGGGTGGAAGCGCCGGAGCGCTCTATGCCATGGCCGTTGCGGTGGCGGGGTTTGGCCTGCTCGGCGCACTGCTGCACTTGCTTCAAAGCTCGGCGATGATGAGGCTTGAGGGGCGCTCGGCGTCGCGGGTCGAAGCTGCCTTCTGGGACCGCCTCATGCGGCTACCGCCGAGCGTTCTGCACCGCCAGCCAGCCGGCGATCTGGCTATGTCGGGAATGACATTCCAGAATCTTCGCGACGGCCTGCAAGGAGTCGTCGCCGATAGCCTTCTGTCGGTCATTTTTCTCCTTCCGGTTTTCGGCGTGATCTTCTTCTACGACGCTACCCTCGGGGTCGTCACCCTCGCATTCAGCCTTGTTTCACTGCTGATCACCGTCGTCCTTGGATTGCGGCAGATTCTGCCTTACGGTCGGATGATCAGCGCAGCGCGTCGCGTAGCCGGCCGCCTGTTCCAGATTGTGGAGGGTATCTCCAAGCTGCGCGTGGAACACGCCGAAGGTTCGGCTTTCGCCATCTGGGCGCGAGATTACCGCGAGCAGAAACGTGCGGAACTCGAGATTGGTGCGCTGGAGGGACATTCGCGGGCATTTGGTGCCGCACTCCCCTTTGTTGCCGGTGGGGTCCTGCTTCTGACGATGATGACCATGGGCCACCGGACCGTCCCGGTGGGCGATTTTCTCGTCGTTTACACAGTCTTCATCGCATTCCAGTCTGCAATCGCGCGGCTCGGCGAGTCCTTCGGCACCATTGCCGCCATGCTGCCGGCGTTCGATCAGATGCGGCCACTGCTCGCTGCAGCACCTGAAGCCGAAGTCGAAGGACAGCCAGTTGAGTACCTAGGCGGAGAGATCCTGTTCGATCGCGTCTCCTTCCGCTACGACCCCGACGGCCCGTTGATTCTCGACGATGTCACCATTCGCGCGCATCCCGGCGAATTCGTCGCGATAGCCGGCGAGTCTGGTGCTGGCAAGAGCACCCTATTCCGGCTGGCGCTTGGAATCGACCGGCCAACCGCCGGCGCGGTGTATTACGACGGACGTGATCTCAGGCACCTGAACCTGAAACAGCTGCGCCGGAGAATCGGCGCGGTGCCGCAATCAGTCGGACTCCATCCTCAGGATCTCTGGGACAACTTGGTCAGTCACCACGATGAAGTGGCGAACGAGGAGGTGTGGAAAGCAGTCCGGATCGCCGAAGTCGAATCCGAAATCAAGAGCATGCCCATGGGCATGATGACCATGGTTGGCACGAGCGGGGCTGTCCTGTCGGGAGGCGAAAGTCAGCGCATCACGATCGCCCGCTCGGTGATCGGCAGCCCGCGAATCATGCTGTTTGACGAGGCGACCAATTGGCTGGATAACGAAAGCCAAGCCAAAGTAATGCGGAACCTCACCGCCCTCACATCTACCCGAGTCGTCATCGCCCACCGCCTGTCCACACTGGAACAGGCTGACCGCATCTACGTCTTGCAGGCCGGGAAGGTCGTACAAGGCGGCTCCTTCAGCGAACTCATGGAGGTGGACGGAGTATTCAGGGACCTTGTCAAGAGACAGATCGCCTGATCAGAGCATGCAGGGCGGGTGGGAGATCTTGTTCGAAATTCGTGACCGCGTAGCCTCGCAAGGGTGCAGCCGACGCCTGAAGATTTTCTCCAACGCTTCCCGTGAAAAGCCCGCCCTCAAGCAGGCGCCCAGCGCCATGATCCGCCCCCCGAGCAATGGCGCGATCAAGGTCAACGACACTGAGCGGTACCGGATAGGAGTCCAGAAGATGGAGATTGATCCGAACCGCCGGTCTGGCAAGGCCTTCCGTCGCAGGCCCTCAGCAGATGGACAGAAAGCGAAGCCTCCCTGGACCTGGAGAAACTGACCGAATCGCGTCCGAGGAAGTCGATTCTAGGGGCGTGAGGGTTGGCCATGGTTCCCACGTTTATTTCAATTTCTGCCGAGAACTCACGCTCGAACAGGTCCCCGAAAATGGAGGACATCAATGAAGAAACTCACCGATGCAGCAGATTTGCTGGTATCAAGAGCTGGCGCAGACAATGACTTTCGGCAACGCCTTATCGCGAAACCAAGAGAGACAATCGAAAAGGAATTCGGCCTGAAGCTGGCCGATAACCATGAGATTCGCGTACACGAAGAGACCTATGCCGAGACGCATGTGGTGCTTCCGCCGCGGAGCAAACTGAGCGATGCCGAACGGGAGGCGGCGAGAACCGGCGCAGCATCACTCGAATTCCTCCGCAAGACACTCTATGACCCGGCACCGCCCGTTCGTCCCCCCGACCCTGAGAAGGCGAGAGCCCGAAACAACGCTGCTTCTTCCCTAGACGTTGCTAGAGCGGGAAGGGAGAGCATCCGCCGCGGTCTCGTATTCCTGCAATCCACGATCGACGAACATGGGGCCTGGCATTGCATCCGGTTCAATGTCGCCGACCCAGACATCCCGCGGCATTTTGAGCGACCTCCGTTCGTTTCGGCTCTCTGTGTCCTTGCCCTGGAGAGTTGCAACGACGCTCGGGCCAAGGCCATGTGCGCCGCCACGAAGGCGTACCTTGTCGACACCATTGAGTATCCCGGGTTTTGGCGCTATTACCGCCATCTACCGCAGGATCTTGACAGCACCACGCTCTGTTCACTTGTCATCGAGACTCACCCCTGGATTCTGTTGGGAAGAAACGTTCCGCGTATCCTGGCGAATCGGGACGAAGAGGGTCGTTTCACAACGTGGGTGCTGGACGACAACGAACCGAACGTCGTGTCGAGATTTCGTCTCGAAGCCGACCCAGTCGTCAATGCGAATGTGATTGCATACCTCGGTGACCACCCCGAAACCAAGGATGCCCAACGATGGCTGGAAGCCTTGATTACCGAAGGCAACGCTGAGGGGTCGTCGAAATGGTATCCCGATACGGTCACGATCTACTATGCAATCTCCCGTGCGATGATTCGCGCGCAGCCCGCCCTCGATCAAACACGCCCGGTACTCGTGGATCGCATCCTGGGCTTGCGCGACGAGAAGGGAGAATTTGGCAACGTCCTGCAGACGGCCCAGGCAGTCTCGGCGCTATACAATATTGGAGGCCTTGAACGCATCGACGCGAAACGCGAGGTGGATAGGTTCATAAGTTCGCAACGCAAGGACGGTAGCTGGCCGGAGATTCTCGCGTTTGGTGATCAATCGCTCAAATGGGGCACGGTAGGGCAGATAGGGCATGGCTCTGAAGCGGTGACCTCCGCGTTTTGCATTGAAGCCCTAGAGCACCTCATCGAAACCTTGAGCGCCTGACGGAGGGACCGGTCGCGTTGTCCGGTGATAACATGAGCCTCGACGTTAGCGAGCATTAGTTTGATTGGGAATCTGCTATGTCGCGAGATACAGCCATAGGCCGGGGCGACAGGCCAAGCACGGCTGACATCACGCAGCACATCGAGCCGTCGATTCGTAACGCTCTTCCGCACTATTTGCCGTTGGGTATTTTCCCGTTGATTCTGGCCGCCTCGATCTATGGCGGCTGGTGGTTGTTGCCCGCGTTTCTCTTCATGAGCGTCGCGGGGCCGCTGGACCGGGCCCTAGGTCCCGACGGACGCAATTTGGAACCGGCGGAGACGTCGGAACGCCGCCTGCGCTGGCACAACCTGCCGGTCTGGGCGTGGGCGTTCCTGTGGCCACCCACACTCATTTTCGGCATGTGGCAGATCCTTGTGACGAATCAGTTCGCAATCTGGGAAGACGTGCTCCTGGCGATCATTCTGACCATGGAAGCGCAGGCTGTATTCGTGGTCGGCCACGAACTGATCCACCGGCGTTCGACGTGGGAAAGACGGCTCGGCGAATTCCTCCTTGCCTGTGCCTCCTATCCGCAATATGCCACCGAACATGTCTATATTCACCATGCGAAGGTCGGCACGCCGCATGATGTGGGATCCGCGCCAAAGGGAGAGAGTTTCTGGAAATATCTCCCCAAGGAAGTTGTAAGTAACCTCACCAATTCCTGGCAGGTCGCGGGCGAACGCCTGGCGCGGCGCCGTCTGCCGCTGTGGCATTACAGCAATCCGTTCTGGCGCTACGGCTTGGCTGTCGCGTTCTGGTACGGGCTGGTGTTCTGGATGAGCGGGATCTGGGCGGTTCTGGTCTTTGCCTTCCTCGGCCTGAGCTGCGTCTTTTCGATGAAGATCAGCAACTACTTTCAACACTACGGTCTACGGCGGGTTCGTCTGCCGAACGGCCGTTGGGAAAAGGTGAGGCCACGCCACTCCTGGAGCGCCGACTGGAAGTTCAGCAACTGGATGTTCTTCAACATGCAGCGCCATGCGGATCATCATGAGATAGCATCCCGCCACTATCCGCTGCTCCAGGTACATGCCCCCAACGAATCGCCGGAATTGCCAGGAACGTACGCCGACATGATGAACATCGTGCTGCGACCGAAGCGCTGGTTCGAGAAGATGGATCCGCTGGTAGACCAGTGGCGCGAGCACTTCTATCCGGAGATCGATGACTGGAGCGCCTACGACAGCCCGGTTTCTGCGGCACGGCCCGACGCCTTTGAGGCGATCGTCGAAATCTTCGGCGCGGCCCCACGCCTCGCTAAGTGGATCGAACGCAATTCCGAGCTTCTTGACAACTTGCAAGACCGCGAATTCACCGACCTCGACTTGCCGAGAGGATTCGGACCGGATGAGGAATCCGAGACGATTGCGCGGCGCGGGCTTACGAGACTCTATTGGACGCACGAAATGGGCATTCAGGAAATGAAGGACCTGATCGCCGAATTACCAACGGCTGATGCGATGGAAACTGCCGAAATTGTGCGGAACTGGTCGAACGACAAGGCATTTCAGATTGGCATCCACCTCGTGCGCGGAAACCTCTCACCGGCCGAGGCGAGGGCTGCGTTGTCCAATCTCGCCGAAGCGTCGATTGCGACCGTGCTTTCCGCCGTGGTCGCAGATCTTGTAGACCGGTTCGGACCACTGCGCGCGGGCGGGGTCGCTGCGATATTTCTAGGCGATCTCGCCAGTAGGGAGGCATATCCGGGTGTTGCAATCGACATGCTGCTTGTCCATGACGGATGGCGGGTCGGGGAAAACAAACGTTTGTGCCGGCGTTTCCGAGAGACCTTGACGGACTTGGCGCGGGATAGCCTGTTGTTCTCTCCGATCCCGTACGACTCGAATTCGCTTCTCGCGCTGACGTTTTCCGAACTCGCGGAGCATTGCGGGAGTCTTGCTCCCGGCGAAATCCCCTTCCTCACCAGGGCTCGCTGCGTGTTCGACTGCGGGGCTTCCGAGGTCGGCCGTCGCTTCGTCGAAGCACGGCGCGAAGTCCTGGGCGGATGCGGAGCGAACGGGTCCCTACTCGCCCAGTTGCGCGAGCCACTGAAGGACCCAGCCGACACAGGCGTGTCCAGCTACGCTCGTATGCGCGGCGGACTGGATGATGTCGAGAGGGCTGCGCGATTCCTGCAGCTGGCGAACGCCGGAGACGCCTTCGACGATCCGGCTCCGACCGCTGCAGCGGTGTTGGAATCCGCTGGCGCCAAGCCGCTGGTGCGAGCCGCTGCCATGTGGCGGGATTTGCAGGGCATCACGCGCCTCATCGGTGAGGAAGGATTTGACGCGGCTGCGGCAGGACCGACGGTCAGATCTCTTGTAGCGAACGCTTGCGGTCACGAAGATTTCGATGCGCTGCAGTCGGCCGTCAGCGGAACGGCATCCCGCGCTGCGGCCGAAATCCATTCGCTTCCTGCGCGGGTATGAATGTGCCGGCTGATCCGGCGCGGAAATCCCAGATGTCAGCCCCAGCGGGAACGAATCCCCGGCTCGGGATATTGATCAGAACGACTCCTTCAGACAGGGGTCTCGTCAAGCTTCCCACGATTGCCCCGCACCTGCAGTTCCGCGTCATCGGCGAACATCAGACGCTGCTGGTTTCTGAGTCGTTCAATACGTTGCTACACGGCGAGCTGCATTGCAATCTGCTGCCACTGCTCGACGGTCGGCACTCGCAGGAAGAGATTGTCGCGGCTCTTGAGGGCGCCCATGCGGCCTCCGAGGTTGTTGCGGCCGTTCTCTCGCTTTCCGCCAAGGGATACGTCGTCTCTGCCGATCATGGCATGGACCGCTGCCGTGCGGCGTATTGGTCGTCGCTGGGTGCATCGCCACGCTGGGTCGAACAGCGGCTGGCGGAATCGCGCGTGGCGGTCGAAGGTGACGACGGCCGGCTAATCCGGCATCTGGAAGAGAGCGGCGTCAATGTGGGAACCGACAGCCCCACGCTTGCCGTTTTCGTCTGCGACGACTACCTCGAAGCACATCTCGCGGAAGTGAATCGGCGCCAGCTCGAATCGATAGCGCCGTGGACGCTGGTGCGACCACGCGGCATGGAGGCGCTGTTCGGCCCCATCTTTCGCGCTGACAAGCAAGGACCCTGCTGGGATTGCCTAGCTCACCGCCTGCGCAGCCATCAGGAAGTCCACAGCTTTCTACGCAACATTGCCGGCGAAAGGGCTGCCTTCAAGCCGTTCGCGACCCAGCCCGCAGTGGTTGAGGCTCTCTACGGACTGATCGCGGCGGAGATTGTCAAATGGCTGGTGCTGGGTGAGGCGGCCGAGATTCACGAGCAGGCGATCGCGATGAATGTCGGCACATTCACGAGTTCGCAGCATCGGGTGACACGCCGCCCGCAATGCCTGTCCTGTGGCGACGAAGCGTTGCATCGGCCGGACCGACCGCCGGTTCCGCTGTGTCTGCGAGCGAGCCCCAAAGCCCATCGCAACAGCGGTGGGGCGCGCACCGTGGCGCCGGAAGTCACGTTGGCGAAATACGGTCACTTGGTGAGCCCGATCAGCGGTGTCGTGACTTGGCTGTCGCGCACTACGGACGAGACTGATTCCTGGTTGCACGTCTACTGGGCCGGAAGCAATCTTGGCACGAGAAGCCGAAGCCTAAGTTCGCTCAGGCGCAGCCTGCGCAGCAAGAGCGCCGGCAAGGGCAGCACTCGAGACCAATCCAAGGTGAGCGCTCTCTGCGAGGCGATCGAGCGCTATTCGGGCGCTTGTTACGGAGACGAGATCCGTATCCGCAAGGGATACAGCGAATTCAATAGGAGCGAAGAGGCAATCCATCCCAACGATGCGCAGCTGTTCAGTGACAATCAGCTTGACAACGCAAGAACCATCAACGCGAGCGGTCACCCATACAACATCGTTCCGTCACGTCTCGACCCCGACGTCAAAATCGATTGGACACCCGTTTGGTCGCTTACGCAGCAACGGCATCGCTATCTGCCGACTTCAATGCTGTACAGCATGCCGGCCGAACAGCGCGGCCCCGCGGACCTGATCGCTGATTCCAACGGCTGCGCTGCGGGCAACACCCTGGAAGAAGCCATTCTGCAAGGCTTCTATGAGCTGGTCGAGCGCGATGCGTTCGCCATTTGGTGGTACAACCGGCTGCGAGCACCCGCCGTCGATCTTTCCAGCTTTGACGACGAATACCTCGCTTCCGCCTCGGATTGTTACGCCCGCTTCGAGCGGGATCTGTGGATGCTCGACGTCACCTCTGATATCGGCATTCCGACATTCGTTGCGCTCTCGCGCAGACTGGGCGGCCAGACCGAGGACATCATTTTTGGCGCCGGTGCCCACGCCGACCCGCGCATTGCGGCCCTGCGCGCGATCTGCGAATTGAACCAGTGCCTTACCTGGCTGCCACGGCCCGGGAAGGGAGACGGTCGGCCCATGATTGATGATCCGCTGGCGCTTTGGTGGTGGAAGACCGCTCGACTCTCCGATTGTTCTTGGCTCGCTCCGTCGGAGGACGAGCCGCCCCGCAAGGCGTCCCAGTATCCAGCGATCGAATCGACGGACACGCGCGAAGATGTGGAAAACTGCCGCGCTCTCGCCGAAGCCCGGGGCATGGAGTTCCTGGTTCTCGATCAGACCAGGCCCGACATCGGCATGCCTGTGGCGCGGGTCATTGTGCCGGGCATGCGCCATTTTTGGGCAAGATTCGCGCCTGGGCGCCTGTACGACGTGCCCGTCCAAATGGGCTACCGCAAGCACCCACTCGCTGAAACCGATCTAAATCCCGCACCTGTAGTCGCTTGAGAAGGCATTTTGGATATTGACAAGGCAGTTGTACTTACCCAGGATCGCCTCGCCGAAGAAGGCGGCACGATGGGTGAATTGCTTGGGCACTTTCGAAACTGGGTTTCGCCGGTTCTTATCGGAAATCCGGAATGGGAGCGAATACTCGAATGCGCCCGGAAGCTCCCCATCACGATGGGTGCCCTGCCATTCGGCTTTGAGCTGCCGCTCCATGCACGTAGGCCGGAGGCGGATTTCGGCGTCTCCCTAGCCAGCGGAACCAGAACCGCAGCCTTCTTCCAGAAGCGTGCGCGGGCCGACAAGACGGACAAGACCGCAAGAGCGATCGCGCGGCTGTTCCGAATAATGGATGCCGAGAACTCCGCTCTGCGTGAAATTGTTGGTCGCAAGTTGATGCTGGAATATGACATAGGCTCGGAATCGGGCGGCGATTTCTCGCTGCCGGGAATGTTCGTGAGACCCGGCGAACGCCCGATCATCGGGGCCCGCGGTCAGGAGAATGATGTCGGGACGGTGGTTGACGCGCTCGGTTCCTGCGTGGGCTGGGAACTGACTGACGCCGAGCGGGAAAACGTCGAGAGAGTTTACCGAGCGCAGCCGGAAGATACGCGCATGGATTCTTTCGGCGTGTTCCCGTCGCGCTCACGGGCAATCCGCTTGGCGATCATGGGCTTCAAGTCGCAAGAAGAACTCTGTTCCTATCTCGAGAACACTGGTTGGCCGGGTCAGATCTCCGCGGTCGACTCAGTGATCGCACGGTTAAGGGAGCGCGTCAGTGTTGTCAGGACCGGGGCGAATGTCGACGTCCAGGAACAGGGTGTCGGTCCAACACTCGGACTAACACTCATTGTCAAGCAGAGGTATACGAAGGACTCACGTTACTGGCTCGACGGCCTGACCGATTGGAATCCGTTTCTGGAGGCCTTGGCCTATGAGGACCTTGTAGTTCCAGAGAAGCTCGCGGCGCTGGCTGGCTGGGTTTCGAAACCGACAACGCTCTTTGCGAAGTCAGGGCGTTATGTACTGCTCCGCGGCATTCACCACATCAAGTTGGTGATATCCGAAAATCAGCTTCGACAAGCCAAAGCCTATGTGTTCATGGTTCTTTCGGGAGCGGTCGGCCTTCAGAAATCAGCCTCGAACTGACGGCCCGCACGCGGCCCCTAGCGTGGGCAGTTCACGCAATTCGCAAACGCGGATTCGGATCGTCCCACGTCTAGCCGGAACTTCACGGCGGATTCAAGCCGTGATTATCACCATAACTTGTTGTGGTCTCGGGGTTTCGCCTGTCCCGGCACGGCTCTCAACCTGTCACGGTTATGGAAACAGTCTGCGACGGGTCGACGTCGAGCAGGTCGAACGCCCGGCGCTGCAGCTCGGTCGGCTCGGTGGCAATGGTGATGGCGGCCTTCTCCTGGGTGGGCAAGCGAACCCGGTTGAGCACGAGATTGGCGAGGTCCCCCAGCAGGGTCGGGAAGCTGTGCACGGGAAAACCTTCCGGGGTGGTCTTGGTGTCGGCCTTGCGCCGGGCGCGCTCGGAGACCTCCGCCGGTTCGACCGGCGTGTCGCGGCGGGCCCGTGCCGCCGCCGGGTCGTCGTCCTGGAACAGCAGCGGAGCCAGCCGCCGGCGCATGTGCCATTCCACGTAGTAGGCCAGCATGCACAGGAAGACATGGCCCCGCACGTGGTCCTCGCTGTAGACGTGGATCGGACGGATCCGCAAGTGCTGCTTGCTCGTGCGGAAGGCGCGTTCCACGCCCGCCAGGCTCTTGTAGGCCTCCACCGCGGCCTCCGCCCCGAGGGCCTCCTCCTCCAGGCTCGTGCGCACGATGTAAATGCCGTCCAGCTGCGCCTCCGCCGCGATCCTCTCCGGCTTGCGCGACCAGCCCAGCTCCCGGTCGCCCACCGTGATCTCGAAATGCTTGCCCACCTTCTTGCGGTGCAGCTCGCGTCCCAGACGGCGCTGGATCGCGTCCCGCCCGCGGAACGGCCCGCGACCGCGCCGCACCTGCGCGGCGATCCCCTCCAGGATGCGCTCGGTGGCCTGCAGCAGCTCCTCGCGCTTGCGCGCCCGCTCGGCCCGCAGGCGCGGGTTCAGGCAGACCAGCAGGCGCTCGCCGGGGTAGTCCGGGCTGCGGATCTCGGCCACCTGGTCGGGCACCAGCTCGCCGGGCCGCAACGGAGCCTTGACGGCGTCCGGGTCCTGCCCGGGCTCCGGCTTGGGCCGCTTCAGCAACTTCCGCACGGACTGGTTCTTCAGGGCCGAGATCCAGTCCAGCTCGGCCGGCTGCAGGTCCGTGCGGAGGCGCGCCGTGGTGAGCATGCCGCGATCGCCGACCAGCGCGATGCGGGCGATGCCGAAGCGCGTCCGGATGCGCTCCACCTGGGATCCCACCGTGGCCGGGTCGGCCGTGTTGCCGGGGAACACCTCGACCGCCAGCGGGCAGCCGTCGGCGGCGCACAGCAGGCCGAACACGATCTGCTGCTTGCCCTTCTTGCCGTCCCGGTTGTAGCCGAAGGCGGCCAGCGGGCAGAGCCGCCCTTCCAGGTAGGAGGAGCTGACGTCGTACAGGATCAGGGTGGCGTCCCGCAGATGGCGGTTGGCCAGGCTGGTTTCGATCCAGCGCTGGCGGGCCAGCAGCCAGTCGAGCAGGGCGAGCATCTCGTTGCCGGAGACGGGACCCAGGCCGAGCAGGGCGCCGAGACTGGAGTCGGCGGAGTCGGGGGAGAGCCGCCGGGCGGTGGCGAGCTTGGAGTCGGGGGCGAGCACGCGCGCCACGATGGCGGCGAGGGCGAGGTCGCGCTGGCGGCTGCGGCTGCGGTGCAGGATGCGCTCGAGGCCGAGGGAGCGGCAGGTGCCGAGGACGGCAGCGACATGGCCGTGGGCCCAGGAGCGCTCGACGCGGAGGAGGTCGGAGGGGTGCTGGACGGCGAGGCCGCCCTTGAGGACGGTGCGGAAGCCGTCGACGACGTCAGGCGGGAGTTTGGAGAGGTTGGCGAGGGTTTTCTTGCGGATGCGCTTGCCGTCGCGCCAGGCCTGGCGGAGCAGGATGGCGGGTTTGCTGGCGCGGTTGGGGATCGATTCGATGTGGAAGGACACGGGCGGGAGTTATGGGAACACCAAAGGCACTGTAGCAGAAGCCAACAGCAATTACAACAATACATTCATAAAATGTATCGGTCGCTCTTGTTATGGGAACAAAATGCCAGGTGCAGGGTCCTCGGAACGAGAAGAAGCCCTTGAATCCCAAGAGGTTATTGGCCAATCGGCCTATGTGAAGTTCCGTCTAGACGGGCTACTTGTTGCGGGGCCCCGGGACTCGGCAGTGTCCTTGAAGTGCCTGGACTGGTGGACATGGCATTCGAAGCCCGTGGCAAAGCACCAATGCCCGACAGGAATGCGTCAAGCGTTTGTCGCTCAGTTGGATCGTGACCCCCCACCGAACCACAAGTGGTTTCGTCCTGATCCCAAGTTTCCGATGAGATGTCCTCCTCTGCGGCGTGCTCATGACGACAGTTCCACGCAAGGAGCTCGTCGATCCGGCAAACAGCCAACGTCTACCGCCCCAGGCAAGAACCAAAGATCTCTTTCGGCAGCGTGGTTTGTCACGACAATGCCACCGCCCTCGAGAACGCGGGCGAATCGGTCCCGGACCTTGGGCCTGTCATCCATGGTCTTGGCCATGCGTGGCACGCCAGCTTGACGTGTCCGGGCACTCAGTCCCCCAAGCGAACCTGAAGCGAGGGGCCAGCCCGTGCCCGATGGTTTCCTAGCAGCCAAGCCCCTGAGACAACTGGGCGTAACTGGTGAGAGGGACCGCGCACATCCGGTTCCAATCCTCTTTCTCGATGACCGACTGGTTCATCAGTTCGAACATTTCGTCGAACTTGCGGAGCGCGGCGCAACCGACCACCTCGGGATCCGCTGCCTTACGGTGTTGTGGCCAAGCGTGATCACGGGCGAAGCGCCAGAATTCGCTGTCGTAGTTGGAGCCACAGGAGTAGTGCCAGCCGACAAACAGGCCGTAGCAGAGCATGTTACTAGTGAGGAAACGATTGACTACCTGCGCGTCGCGCTCGAGATTCTCCACCGGGCGGTTGAGGCGTATGTGGAGAACCATCCCAATCTGCAACTGGGCGGATACGATGGCCGTCGCTTCCAGGGGTTCCATGAACGCCGCTGCATTGCCAATACGGGCTACCGCGCCATCGTATATCTGACGATGGACAAAATTCGGAAACGGAATGACGGCTCGTTGCTCGAATTCCGACACGCCATCGGCTTCCAGAAACGCGTCGAAATCCGATTCGACTTCCGCAAGACTGGATAAATCGCGGTTGAAGATGTAGCCGTAAGAGGTATGCACGGTTAGCGGAATTACAAAAATCCAACCGTGCGGACGCGCAACCGCACGGGTATAGGTATGTTGCAGAACCGGCCCATCCCGAACTGGATTGATGATGGCCGGACCGCGGCGAATCACGGACGTATTGGTGGGGATGAAAGAGATGTTGATGTGCTGGTCGGGATTGAGTTCCCTGGGAAACCCGCGGGCATCAAAGACCAAGTCATACCGCTCGGGCGCCCGGCCCTCGAATTCCACTTGCGCACCACCCTCCACCTTGGTGATATTGAGCACTTTCGCGTCGACATGGCGTGCGCCCGTCCCTTCGTGCAGCAACTCCGCCATCACGTCAGCGGATAGGTGATAGGCGTACGACACCTGTTGCGGCGTGAAGTAGTGCGTGAAGTCTCTATTGCGTCGACCCCACCCCTCGAACGCGACACCGTACTTGCGAGTTCCGTTCAGGCACTGCTGGACGGTTCCGTGGGGCAAATCTGTCAGTTGCTGCAGTTGCTGCACCAAGCTGGGCCAGCTGCCTTCACCTACTCCAATCACCGGAATGCGCGAGTCATAGATGTGGTGCAGCTCGTGATCGCTGTCAGGAACTAGACGCGACACGGTGGCGGCCGCCAAGGACCCTGCGGTTCCTCGTCCAATAACCGCGATTTTCCGTAGAGATTTCCTTCCCGGCTGAATCACACCAGATGACTTCCACAGGCGCCGGTCGAGTGCCCCTTCTCCGAACACCCGGATGTGCTGAGCGCTCAACAACCTACCACAGCCCGGGTCCTATCGGGCAAGCGCTGCGGCAGGGCCGCCAATAGGAGCTGCGGATCGATCAGAGTCCGTGCCGGTACGACCCGACGCCGGGACAGGGCACTTCCTGCGGCAAGGATATGCGAAGCAATGAACGATCGCTCTGCTGCTCGCTGGAAGCTATTTTCCAGCGCTCTCCGTCCGGCCTCCCACGTCCCATTTCCCGGTGGGACGGGACTGGCAGGCTATTCCCCGCGCCCGCTAGCCAATGTGGACATCCTAGCCTAGGTTTGTCAGCCCAACGGCGATTTCGACCGAATTCCGGCCTTCTCGGCGCGTAAGTCGCTCATTCTTCGGATGCGGTGTCTCGGAAATCGAAATGTAGTACCATAAAATATGGAGAAGGCTTGACTTCTCCCGGCCCCCCGTGATCCACTCCGGGTATGTTCGTCTGTCGCACGCGCACCCGCTCCCGCGACGGCAAGCAGTATTTCACCTTCCGCCTCGTCCGTTCCCAGCGCGTGGGCCGCAAGGTCCGCCAGCGCACCCTGCTCAACCTGGGCAGCCATTTCTCGATCCAGCGCGACCACTGGCGCACGCTCTGCAAGCGCGTCGAGCAGATCCTCGACTCCCATCCCGACCTGCTGCCGATCGAGACGGACCCCGAGGTCGAGGCCGAAGCCCAGCGCATCGCCGAGCGCCTGCTGCGGGAAGGCCTCCCGCTGGCCGATCCCCCGCCGGGTGCGGACCCCTCCCAGCCCGATTTCCAGAGCATCGACGTGGATTCGCTCAAACTGGCGCGGCCCCGCTCGGTCGGCGTCGAGCAGGCCGCCCTGTGGGCGGCCGATCAGCTCGGCTTGCCGGATCTGCTCCAGGCACTGGGCCTGTCCGGCCCCCAGCGCCACGCCGCGCTCGGCCTGCTGGTCGGCCGCATGGCCGCCCCGGCCTCCGAACTCGCCACCTGGACCTGGCTGCGCGAGCGCAGCGGTCTCGGCGAACTGCTCGGCTGCGACTTCGAAACGGTCAGCCTGAGCGCCCTCTACCGCGCCGGCGACCGTCTGCTACGGCATCGCAAGGCGTTGGAAGGCAAGCTCTTCTCCCGCGCCATGGGACTGTTCGAGCGGCAGCCCGCGGTCACGCTGGTGGATCTCACCAACACCTGTTTCGAGGGCGAGGCCAAGGCCCAGCCGAAGGCCCGGCGGGGGCGCTCGAAGGAGAAACGCAACGATTGCCCGCTGCTCACGTTGGGCCTGGTGCTGGACTCCAGCGGGTTCGTGCGGCGGTCCGAGGTGCTGGCGGGCAATGTCGCCGAGAGCGGCACGCTGGCCGGCATGCTGCAGGCGCTGCAGGCGCCCGCGGAGGCGGTCGTGGTGCTGGACAAGGGGATCGCCACGGCGGAGAACGTCGCGTGGCTGCAACAGCAGGGCTGGCGCTACGTGGTGGCGAGCCGGGAGCGCAAGCGGGAGTTCGACGCGGAGGAGGCGCTGGCGGTGGAGACCGCCTCCGGAAGCGGGGTGCGGATCCACAAGCGGACGGGCGAGGACGGGGAGACGCGGCTGTACTGCGAGTCGGCCCGGCGCAAGCACAAGGAGCAGGCGATCGTGGAGCGGGCCGGGGAGCGCCTCGAGCAGGAGCTGGGAACGCTGCAGGCGGGGCTGTCGAAGCCGCGGAGCACGAAGCGGCTGGAGAAGGTCTGGCAGCGGATCGGGCGGTTGCGGGAGAAGTACCCGAAGGCGTCGCCGCATTATCGGATTGAGCTGGAGGCGGACGAGCAGGGCCGGAAGGCGATCGCGGTGAAGTGGGAGCGCAAGCCGGCCGGGAACTCGATCGCGACGCATCCGGGGGTGTACTGCCTGCGCACGAACATCACGGACTGGGACGAGCAGCGGCTGTGGAGCACGTACGTGCTGCTGACGGACCTGGAAGCGGTGTTCCGGTCGCTGAAGAGCGAGCTGGGTCTGCGACCGATCGATCATTCGAAGCCGCAGCGGTCGGAGGCGCACCTGTTCGTGACCGTGCTGGCGTACCAGTTGGTGCAGGTGATCCGGACGCGCTTGAAGCAGCACCAGGAGCGAGCCGGCTGGACGCGCCTGCGGAGGCGGCTGGCCGGGCGGCAGCGAGTGACGGCGGTGTTCCGCCGGGAGGACGGTCGGACGCTGCACGTGCGCAAGGCGACCCAGGCGGAGCCTGGACAGCAGGCGATTTACGACGCGCTGGGCGTCCCGTCCTCACCCGGCGGGATCCGCAAGATGATTGTGTAAGAGGCACTGTAAACGCAAGAACTCACCAAACGTAGTACCAGACGCCAGATTTCGAGCGGGCAAAGTACTGATTCTAAGAAGCTTGCCTATGTGGGTGACAAAGATGGGCTAGCTTCGAGTTGACACCCTGCATAAGCATGCTGTTAATATCGTTAGTCGACGTTATGGTTATCACCTTAAGCGAAAGCGAAGGAGGAATATTATGAGAAATGGCGATGAAATGCTGCAGCAGATTGTGGACAAGTCGGCCTTGGACGCGGATTTCAGGCAACAACTTCTCAAGGATCCAAAGGGTACCATCAGCGAGGAACTGGGAATCACGATTCCCGAATCGATGAGAATCCAGGTTCACGAGAGCGACATGCAGACGGTGCATCTGGCGTTGCCGCCGGATCCGAACATTACCGAGGAGCAACTCGAAGCGATTTCAGCTGGCCTTTGCTGCTGCTGGTAAATCCAAAAGCGGGTCAGTCGGGTTGGGTTCTTGGGCCCGGACAGTCTTGGCCGGCCGATTCGGCTGGTTTGCATGCTTGGTGCGCCTGGAAACGGTAGGCGCCCAGAAATCCAAGCGCCAGTCGCGGGGGCTCTTATTGCACGTTGCGCCAAGCAAATCGCACCAACGCAATCAGGTCAGGAAGAGTGGATAAAGAGGGCTGGTTCGGGGAACTGGCCGCCAAATTGGGCCCGTACTCAAGACTTCGTTCGCCGACGTCCGGCTTGACTGGCGGCCCACGCATCGTCCCCGCATCCCGGTCCAAAGTGGTCCCTGGGTGCTAATGGGACGATCGGAATGTTGTTTGGATGCGTTCGCCTGCGGCTCCCTGTCAACCCATAGCTTCCAGATAGTGATCTCAAATGCGGACCGGTATCGATGTGTTGAATGCCTGTCAGCGCCGAGCTTTCAACGAGCCGGGCAACGATGGTTTCGAACCGCTGAACACGACGTTAGCCTTACCAGGCATGATCGCTTGGATGCCCCGCGCTAATCACCGCCAAGGGCTGCCGGGGAACCTGCCGAACCCATCGACATCGATTTCAGTCCCGGACGCGGGTCTCCGTAGACGAGCCATCGAGCCAATGATCGGAGGTCATCCATGACAAGGTACAACGCTGGGACTAAGACGAGTGTCACGGCCGTAGCGAAAAGAATGCCTCCGGCCAGGGCCACCGCCATTGGAATCAAGAACTGGGCCTGCAGACTCTTCTCGAGTATCAACGGCGTCACGCCGGCCACGGTGGTCAGGGAGGTCAGAAGAATCGCTCGGAACCTCGCCTCACCCGCCTGTCGCACGGCGTTCCCCAGAGAGGCTCGCCGGCGTGCGTTCTGGTTGATGAACGCAACCATCACCAAGGCGTCGTTGACGACCACGCCCGCCAGTGCCACCATCCCGCACATGGACAGGAAGCTCACTTCCATGCCCAGAATCGCGTGGCCCCAGATCGCGCCTACCATCCCGAAAGGAATCGCACTCAAGATGATCACCGGCTTCCAGTAGCTCTTCAGCGGAATCGCCAGCATCCCGTACATCACGAACATGATCACGCCGAATCCCTTCGCCAACCCACCCATGGACTCTGCGAATTCCGCCTCGTCACCCTCAAAGGCGTAAGAAACGCCGGGGTGCCGAACCATCAGGTTCGGGAGAATCTGCTCCTCCAGGGCGTCGATGACCTGCGCTGAGGTCGTAATGGTTGCGTCAATCTCCGCTTGGACGTTGATCGACCGCTGGCGGTCGATCCTTGTGATGGACGCTGGCCCGCGTCCGATCGATCCAGTCGCCACGGTCGAAAACGGCACCTCGTCGCCCTCCGGCGTTCGGACGCGCATGCGCTCAAGGTCTCCGAGAGAGCGCCGGGCTCCAAGCGGGTAACGGACCATGACTCTCACGTCGTCCCGGTTGCGCTGGATCCGCTGAGCTTCCTCACCGTAGAATCCCTGCCGGACCTGTCTACCGAGCCCTTGCAGGGTCAGTCCGAGAGCCTCGCCCTCCGTTGTCAGCGCCAGTTCTATTTCCGGCTTGCCGGCCCGGTACGTGTCAAAGATGTCGAATACGCCGGCGTACCCGGCCAGCCTGGACTTGATGATCTCGGCGACTTCGCGAACCTCTCCCAGGTCCGCCCCGCTAAGTTGGAGATCAATCGCCTTTCTCCCCGCGACCAGGTCATGCTCGATCGAGACCTCGACCGCCCCTGGGATCTGCCCGACTCGTTCCCGCCAGCGGTTGGCAATTTGCTCGGCACTCACCGTGCGCTGCTCGGACGGCAGGAGTTCGAGATCCACCTCTCCGAGATAGTCCCCCCGCGCTGAGGCGGTACTACCCATGGGGCCGCTCTGTATGACGCGGTACGGGTGCTCGCCGATCGAGGTGAGGACATGCAATACCGGATCCGATTCCCCCTCGGCAACAAGTTCCCTCCTGACTTCCGCAGCAGTCCGCTCCAGCCACGCCACGCCCGCTCGCGTAGATTCCACCGGGGCATCGCGCGGCATGGTAAGAAAGCCGACGACGTTATCGGATTCGGTCACCGGTAACAGGACAAGCCTTACGACACCGGAACCGACCAGACCGGCTGTCAATAGCACTGCAAAGAAGGCCAACGAAAGCGTCAGGTAGCGCCAATCCAATGCCACGCGCAGCAGCGGACGGTAGACGCGGCGAATGATCCATCCCAGGCCATCAGAGAATAGATCGAAAAAACCGTTCCACAGGCGCGCCAGCGTATTTGGATTCATTCCGGGCGCCGGCTTCTTGTAGTGCGCAAGGTGGCTCGGCAGGATCAGATTGGACTCAACGAGCGAGAAGAAGAGCGTCGGCAGGATGATCAAGGGAAAGACCGCCATCATCTTGCCCATCACCCCCGGCACGAACAGCATGGGCGCAAACGCCGCCATGGTGGTCAAGACGCCGAATGTAACCGGCACCAGAACCTCGTGAGTCCCGCGTATGGCTGCGCTAGGCCCCTTCCCTGTCCGCGCCTGCGTGGTGAGGATGTTCTCCCCGACCACGATCGCGTCGTCGACCACGATGCCGAGCACCAGGATGAACGAGAACAGGGAGATCATGTTGATCGAGATGCCGAAGGCCGGCATCAGCGCGATGGCCCCGAGAAACGATATCGGGATACCAAGAGTGATCCAGAACGCCAGTCGCAGACGCAGGAAGAGAGCAAGCACGACAAAGACCAGCACGAGCCCCGAGAGGGCATTCTTGACGAGGAGGTCAACCCGGCTCTCCAGGTAGCGGGCGCTGTTGTGCCACGTGAAGATCTCGATTCCGCTGGGTGCGGTCGCCGAGGCGCGCTCAACAAAGGATTCGACGGCCTTTGAGATTGAAATAGCGTTCTGGTCGCCGACCCGGAACACCTTGACCATCACCGCGGGTTTCCCATCGAACCGGGCGGAGACCGCCAGATCCTCGAACCCGTCGACCACTGTCGCGACATCCCTGACGTGGATCCGTGTCCCGTCAGGCCGCGACAGAAGGGGTAGGTTCTCGTATTCCTTGCCGGAGTATGCCTGCCCTTTCGTGCGAAAGAGAATTTCCCCGTTTTCGGTCTTCACCGAGCCACCGGGGAGGTCGACCGAGAACTGGCGCACCGCCTCCGCCACGCCGTCGAATGTAAGACTCCAGCGGCGCAAAGCCTCTTCGGACACCTCGATCGAGATCTCGTAAGGTGGTGCGTTGAGCAGTTCCGCCTGCGAGATCTCGGGCAGCGCCGTGAGCTCGTCGCGGACCTGTTCCCCTAGCCGCTTCAGCGTTGCTAAGTCGGCCTCGCCCGCGATAGCGACGTTGATGACCTGGAAGCGCGACGTGACCTCCTGGACAGTGGGTTTTTCAACATCTTCCGGAAACGTGTCGATGGCATCGACGCTGGCTTTCACGTCATCAAGAACCCTGCGGACGTCGTAGCCTGCGATGAGCTCCAGCGTGACGAGTCCCAGGCCCTCGTTCGCCGTGGAGGTCATTTTCTTGATCCCGTCGATGCCCTGCAGCGCTTCCTCTAAGCGCAGGCAAATCGCATCCTCGACCTCCTGAGGAGCGGCCCCGCGGTACTCGACGTTGATTGTGATGACGTCGAGGGAGAATTCCGGGAAGATCTCCTGCTTCAAGTCCACTAGGACAATGGCGCCGCTGACGACAATGACCAGTAGCATGAGGTTCGCGGCCACGCCGTTGCGGGCGAACCACCCGATGACACCCTTCACGTGCCACCCCCGGTCGTGTTGTCCGAGCCTCGTGCCAAACCGTGCGGCAAAGAGTTTCTAGTCCTTGCGGCCGAGCGCGACGTCCGTGCCTCTCGGTCTTCAAGGCGGAAACCCTCGATCCTGGGCCCCGCAGTCACTAGACACAAGTATCGAACAACGCTGACTGCGAGATAGCCTTTCAGCAGGACAAGCCCGATCGCCTAGGATCCGAAGCCAAAACACGACCAATGAGTGCCTCCAGGCGATTCGGCGTCCCCTCTAGTTCCGTAGGTCGAGCCGGCTGCAACTAGCCAAATTACAATAGGATGCTCGCATGGGCTTGCTGGGGATACTCTTCGCTCTCGCCGTGGCGTTTGCTCTGTCTTCGAACCGTTCCAGCATTCGCCTGCAAACCATCGCATGGGGACTCGGCTTGCAGATGCTTCTGGCCGTGCTCGTGCTTCGAACGCCGTTCGGGCGACTGATCGAAGCGATCGGCCGCGGCTTCAATCGCTTTATCTACCACGCCGAAGAGGGTACCCGCTTCGTCTTCGGGGACCTGGGAGGATCCGAGAATGGAGTCATCTTCGCGTTCCAGATTCTTCCGCTTATCATCCTCGTGTCGAGCCTGTCGGCGATCCTCTACCACTTGGGTGTGATGCAAAAGGTCGTGGCGGGGCTCGCCTTTGTCATGCAGCGGGGGATGCGGGCAAGCGGCGCAGAGTCCCTGAATGTGGCCGCGAACATATTTCTCGGCCAAGCCGAGGCACCGCTCACGATACGACCGTACCTGGACAGAATGACCCGCTCCGAACTCATGACCGTCATGGCTAGCGGAATGGCAACTGTGTCCGGAGCGATGCTCGTCGCGTATGTCCAGATTGGCGGGGCTCGTCCGGAACACCTCGTGACAGCCGTGGTGATGACAGCGCCCGCCTGCATCATGCTGGCCAAGATCTTCGAGCCCGAAACTGGGGATCCCGTTACGATGGGCCGGATCCCGAGTCAGGCAACCGCCGGGGACCGTAACGTAATCGACGCGGCCAGCCGCGGTGCCAGCGAAGGCCTGAACATCGCCCTGCAGGTGGGTGCGCTTGTCCTGACCTTTGTTGCTCTGATTGCCATCGTGAACGGCGCCCTCGGAGGCCTGAAGGGCACGCTTGGCTGGGAATGGTTTCCGAGCAGCGTGCAGAGCATCATCGGTCCCGTACTGGCCCCTGTCGCCTGGCTGCTAGGCGTTGCCTGGCAGGACGCCCCGACGATCGGCAACCTCCTCGGTACGCGCATGGTACTGAACGAGTTCATCAGCTTCGCCGAATTGGCGAGTATCAAGGACAGCCTGCAGCCTCGCTCGTTCCTGGTGGCCAACTATGCGCTTTGCGGTTTCGCCAATATCGGTTCAGTAGGCATCCTGATCGGAGCCCTCGGGGCGATCCTGCCCGGTCGCCGAGCCGAACTTGCCGCTCTGGGGCTGCGGGCAATGCTGGCAGCTACGTTGTCCAACTTCATGACAGCGGCGATTGCAGGGCTAATCGCCTACACCCCACTACTTGAGATGTGAGTGCCACCATGCCAATCGATTCCCAGCTTCTCCTTAATCTCGTCGCGAGCTTCTTGATCGGCTCGATTCCGTTCTCGGTGATCGCGATGTGGCGATCAGGTACAGACATCCGCAGTATCGGTTCAGGCAATCCGGGCTTCAATAACGTGCTCCGATTCAGCAAGAAACGAGCCCTGATCGCCTTGGCGGGAGATGTCGGCAAGGGGTTCGCTCCCGTCGCTCTCTTCTATTCCTCGGAGCAATTCATCAACTTCGCTTGGCTCTTCGCTCTGGGAGCAGTCTTCGGCCATTGCTATTCGCCGTGGCTGAAGTTTCACGGCGGCAAGGGCATCGCCACCTCGGCCGGAGCCATGCTGGCGGTATATCCTCCAATTGCGGCCGCTTCGATCGGGTTCTTCGTCGTGGTTCGGATCCTAGGCAGCATCGTCAAGCTCAACGAGCGAGGCGCCTGGGCATCGCTGCTAACGTGGCTCTTCTTCACGGTCCTGATCCACTTCCAGTTCGGAATGCCCCACACGAAGTACTCGGCGCTGATGACGGCCTTTCTCGTCTGGCGCCATAAGTCCAACATTCGCAGGATGCTAGGGCGCTAGCCGGCTCTCGAGCTGCCGGGCCAGGCCACGGTTTGGTATTCTGCCCGTTTCATGGCATCTGCGCCGAGCTATTGGCTAGTCAAGTCCGAGCCGAATGCATATTCCTGGGACGACTTGGTCACCGACAAGTGGACCTACTGGGACGGTGTCCGAAACTACGAGTCACGGAACAACCTGCGCAAGATGATCAAGGGTGATCAACTGCTCTACTACCATTCCGGCAAGGAGATGGCAGTCGTGGGGATTGCCGAAGTGATCCGGGAGCACTACCAGGACCCAACCACGGATGACACCCGCTGGAGTGCAGTCGACATCAAACCGATTCAGCCCCTGCCCAAGTCCGTCACGCTCAAGCAGATCAAAGGGGACCCGCGACTAGGAGAAATGCAACTCGTCAGGCGCGGACGGCTCTCAGTGACGCCCGTCACCGAAATCGAATACGGGATTGTGCTGACAATGAGCGGACTGGGAGCGACGCTGCCTTAGCCGGAACGCTCCTCCGGAGGCGCTTGCCTGGCCAAACGCCTGCGTAAATCGCTCAGTGAACGACGAAACGGCGCCCGCCGTAGAGCGTCCCAATCTCCTCGCTCACCAGACGCACCTCCACTTCGTGGGCCTGAAGTTCCGTGTCCACCGCCTTTGGATAGTAGCCAACGACGTACTCGGTCTCGGCCAGCGTAGAGAGAGAACCAAGAATTTGGCGAATAACCTTGTTGTTGAGAATGGGGAGGTCATAGCTGCGGCCGCCCGTTTTGGGGCCGAGTTCGGCAAACACCCGCTGTAGAGACTCCTGGTTTCGCGCGTTCGATTGGCGGTTCAGATTCCCTCGCGGATTGGCTCTTGGGCCGAATTCGGGTTCTCCCGGCCGGGCGCCTTGCTGGTTGCCGCCTCCTAGCCCAGCCGGGTTCGGCTGGCGGTGCGATCCCGTCCCCGCACCGAGCCCCAACCCGCCGTACGCAGCACCGCCACCGACGAGACCTTGCGCGCGCTTTGCGATGCGCTCATGACCGAGGACCACCGGGTATAGGGGGATTCCGAAGGCGTTTGCCGAACGGGACACCAGCGCCGGATCGAGGTTCGTCGTGCTGAGACCGTCGGAAAAGACGACCATCATGCGAGACACGTTCCCCCCTCGGTTCGAGGCATGGCGGGCAGTCTGCATGATGGCTTCGTAGACGCGGCTTCCTCCAGCCTCCGAAGCAAAGGACTGCTCCAGAGCTTTCTGGAGCTTGGCGAGATCGCGGGTCGGGCCAGTGAACATCTTCAGATTGCTCGCGAAGCCATAGATCGATATCTGAACTTCCTTCCTGAGCCCTTCCAACATCGTGCTGCGGATGGTGTTGAAGTCCAGCAGGCCCGGTGACATCACGCTGTAACTAAAATCAATCAGGAAAATGATCTCTGTGGGCACAGACCTCTCTTCCGCGGACTCGCCGTCTGCCGGGGGACCCTCAACAAACGCGATGTTTTGCGGCGTACCGTCCTCGTATAGCTCAAACGCCTCGCGTCCGAGGCCGTTGACCGAGGACTTCTTCTGGTAAACGTGCAGAGGAACCACTACGAGGTTCGTCTCCGTCGTAATGATCAGTCCGGGGTCATCCTCCCCCTCTGAAGGCGTCTGGGCGATCGAAAACGGCATGATCGCCAGCACCACAAGAAGAATCGGCACGTTCTTGAGCATTGATGTGACCTCGCCGGCTGCAGCCTAGGCCCTGCTTCGCTGCCCTAGCGAGCGGTGGGCGCAAGAAGTATAGCAAGGGCCCGTTAGCACTTTATCCGGAACGCCTTCCGTTCACGGAGCACAAATCCCAAGTCAGGATTCTCCCGGCGAATTCAGCCAACTTCCGGACCGCAATTCCGCCGGACCAGAGCAGCCAAGAAATACACATGTGCTTTGCTCGCAGTGGACTGACATCTTGCCGATCAGCTTGGGATGCAGGAAGCGAGCGCGGCACATTTTCAGGGATCCGTGAGCATCGAGTTCGGCAGTGCCGCAGAGGGCTGGCTGCGCGGGTGGTTCCGCTCGAACTTCGTATGCGCGGCCGGAGTCCCTCGATGGGGCGAGCGGCCAGCGTGAGCGGACCGTGCCATTGCGCTAAGATTGACCCTCTGCAGTGAATCGAGTCCCTGCCTGCGCCCGATGGCTTCGAATCGGCGCGTCGAGGGTCGAAGGAATCAAACGGACAACCATGACAACCAAAGAACGCGTGACGCGCAGAACATTTCTTTCGGGAGCCGCCTCGACGTCTCTCGGAATCACGATTGTCCCGTCGTCGGTATTGGCGAAACCCGCACCGAGCGACCGCCTGAACTTCGGGCATATCGGCCTTGGGGGCCGGGGACGGCGATTCTTGCGGCCGCTGGCACATCTGGACCAGAAAGTCGTTCCGTGGGAGAACCTGGGTGGGGCCGGGGACCGTTACATGCGACCGGCACTTTCCACCGCGCTCTGCGACGTGGACTCAAGCCGCCTGGACATGTCGGCAACGATGGTTGGCGGCAAGCCACGCCTGTTCAAGGATTTTCGCCGCTTGCTGGAACTGAAGGACATTGACGCGGTCTTCATCGGGTCCCCGGATCACTGGCATGCACTGATGACCATCATGGCCTGCCAAGCGGGAAAGGATGTCTACGTCGAGAAGCCCGCCGCCAAGACCGTGGAAGAGGGCCGCGCGATGGTTACTGCGGCGGAGCGATACGGGCGTGTCGTGCAGGTCGGTTCGCAAGGCCGTTCGCAGGAGGCCGCCTACCACGCCAAGAAGTACATCAACAACGGTCAGATCGGCACGGTCAGCGAAGTCAAGTGCTGGCACTACGAGAACCCGCGCGGAGACTGGACACCCGATTCGGAGCCACCCTCGGGGCTGGACTACGATGCCTGGCTGGGACCCGCACGGAGGATTCCGTACAACAAGACCCGGACTCACGGGAGTTTCCGCTGGATGCTCGACTTCGGTGGCGGGCAGATCCGAGATCGTGGCGCGCACGTGATGAGCGTTGCCCAATGGATCATGAATGCGGACAACACCGGGCCGGTCAGTGTCGATGCAACAGGCGAGCCTCATCACGGAGGGATCTATGACTCGCCGCAGCACATGACGGTGACCTACGAGTACAAGGATCCGGACTGGACTCTCATATGGGCGCAACCCGGCGAGCCTTCTCAGGAACTCGACGCTAGGTACGGAGCGGTCTATTGGGGCGACAAAGGCCGCCTGACGGTCACTTACGGCGATCGCAACACCACGGATACAGAGCCGCAGGCCGTAGACTACGAGATCCCGCACGGAGGAGTCGAGGTCTTCAAGAGCCCCGGTCACGGCGAGAACTTCGAAGACTGTATTCTCTCTCGCGAGAAGCCAATCATGGATATCGAGTCCGCACACCGCGTGTCGATCCTGTGCATTCTGGGCAACATCTCCTACCGTCTGCAGCGCAAGCTGGAATGGGACCCGGTGACCGAACAGGTTCGGAACGATCAGGAAGCGAACAGGATGCTTAGCCGTCCGGGCCGGGGACCATGGCACCTGTAGACGACATGCCTAAGAGGACTGGAACCAACGCAGGAAAACAGGGCGACGGAGAAGATCAAGCCATGACGAAGCCAACCACAAACCCGACACCTGTTTCGGCCGCGGCAGTAGTTGCCGTTGCCGGAACGGCACTGACCTCGGCCACCGCGGCGGCAGCAGAAGCCGAAGACAAGTTCCTCGAAGGGCTTCGCAGCGACGATGAGGACGCCAACTACGAAGCCTGGTCGGTGGCAGGCGACATGGACCCGAACGTCATCCCGGCCGTCAGCGAGCTGCTGACATCCAAGAAGATGAACGTCCGCAAGGCGGCCGAGGAATCGCTCAAGAACATCGTGCACTCGGTCGGCAAAGCGATCGACCCTCGGAGCCTGGGTGCAAACACGGGACGTCCCGACGATCCCGGACGCATGGACCGAAGGCAGCAGGTCGTCATGCAGCTCCGATCGATCGTCAACGGCAAGCGACATCTCACCGAAAAAACGACCGCCCTCCGGCACCTTTCTCTGATTGCCACAACCGACGATGTCGCCCAAATCTCGGCGCATATCCGCGACCCGGAATTGCGGGAAGAGGTGGCGTTCTGCCTGGAGAGAATACCTGGAAAGACGTCCGAGGAGGCTCTGCTCGCGGCATTGCCTTCTGCTGCCGATGACTTCAAGCCGCGAATCCTGGCAGCGCTTGGACACCGGAGAGCCGACGAAGCGGTAAGTTCCTGCGTCGATGCGATGGGTTCGGCGGATCCTGTAATCGCCATGGCCGGAATGAAGGCTTGGGGACGGATCGGAACTAGCAGCGGTTCCGAAATCGCGTTTCCAGATCGGGACTCACTGACCGAGTGGCAGAGCATCGAGTTCGACGACAGCATGCTTCGCTACGCGGACGGGCAGCTGGAAAAAGGCAGCTCTGACGAAGCGGCGTCGATCTACTTCGAGGCGCTGGACCGGGAAGAGGAACATCTTCAGTGCGCCGCGATCATTGGCCTTGCAAAGATTGGGACCGCGGAAGCCGCTGCTGCGATCTTTCCGAAGCTGGATAGCGAGAACAACACCGTGAGAATTACGGCTCGCCAAGCCTGGAGCCGGCTGGCGGGCTAGGCGGAAATGCGGGTCCGGCCTTAGCTGGCTGATTCGCCAGCGTAAGGGTCGTGGCGCTGACTCCCTGCTGGCCGCTACGTCTACGCGGGAAGCGGACGAATCGGCAATTCGGGAGAATGTCTTGGCAGGCGTCGGTGAACTGGCGCAGCTGTTCTCACGGCAGCAGCAAATCCAGGTGCGCGTAACACCGAAGGCTTCCCGAAACCGGGTCAAGACAGAGTACGGACCCGACGGCGTCGCCAGGCTCCGAGTCTGGGTGACCTCCGCCCCCGAGAAAGGCAATGCGAACGCTCAAGTGCTCCGGTTGGTGGCCGGCCAACTCGGCCTGCCACCGTCGAGTCTAGTAATCACTCAAGGCCACAACAGCCGCGATAAGAGAATCGCCCTACGCCGTTAGGCGAGCCCCAAGGTACCCTGACCGCCTGTTTGTCTTCCAGCCCCGTCTCTTGCACGATGTCGACGTACAGATTCGGAATAGTCCGAGCTCGCTCTTTCTCTCTCAATTGGCCTACCCGCTCCCCTCACGAGGAGCGCTGCGATGCAGCAGGCGGGTCGAACAGCTTCGCCAATACTCCCGCGTGGCAATTGCCATTCTCGTGAAAATAGGCTCCGGGTTTGTCGGGTGGAATGAACCCAGCTCGAACTGCTCGAGAGGCCTGCTCCGGACCACCATATCGGCTCGCTCAACTGGCATGAGCCGGGGACGGAGTGAGTAGGTGCGCTCCCTTGATCGCAGAGAATGGATTCAGCAAACGGAGAACTACGGATGAGAGGGAGCAATGTGTCGCAAGCCTTTCTGCTTAGTCTCGGCATTCTTCTTGCTGGATTTGTCCAAGCTTCCGATCGGCCTAACTTCGTACTCATTTTCGCGGACGATCTCGGCTACGGCGACCTCGCCTCCTATGGACACCCCTCGTTCCAGACACCCCATCTGGATCGCATGGCGGCACAAGGGCTGCTCTTCACTGACTTCTACGTCCCGATGCCGTACTGCGCCCCATCGCGAGCGTCCATTCTCACGGGCCGCTATCCGTTCCGTCACGGCGTGGTGGGTAATCCCACGCCGGACAGCGGGATAAACGACTACGGCCTGCCCGCCAGCGAAATCACAATTGCCCAGGCCCTCAAGCAACAGGGCTACGCAACCACCTGCATCGGCAAATGGCACCTAGGGCACATTCCGGGATACCTTCCGGTCGAGCGTGGGTTCGACTCATATTTTGGAATCCTCTACTCGAACGATATGCGGCCTGTCCAGCTTGTTGAAGGCCGCCTCGTGGTCGACTACCCCGTCGTTCAAGGGACATTGACCAAGCGCTACACCGAGCGAGCATTGCGATTCATCGAGTCCAAGCGCGATGAGTCGTTCTTTCTGTACCTACCGCATGCGATGCCGCACAAGCCGCTTGCCGCCTCGGACGAGTTTTACACGCCCGATACTCCCCACGATTTGTACGCCGACGTCATGCGCGAGCTGGATTGGTCCGTGGGCCAGATCCTGGCGAAACTGCGAGAGCTTGATCTTGACCAGAAGACCCTGGTTGTCTTCACCTCCGACAACGGCCCTTCGTGGGGCGGGTCGACCGGCGGTTTACGCGGCATGAAAGGGAGAACTTGGGACGGGGGCATTCGCGTTCCGTTCATCGCATGGTGGCCTAGCCGGATACCGGAGGGTCTCGTCTCGCACGAGATAGCTGCTTCGGTGGACATCTTTCCGACCTTCGCGCAGCTCGCCGGCGCGGCCCTCCCTGACGACCGCACGATAGATGGCCGCGACATCTATCCGCTCATGACCTCGGCCGGTGCCCGTAGTCCGCACGATGCCATCTTTGCAATGTCCGGTGGCCGAGTCCACATCGTGCGCTCGGGCAAGTGGAAACTCCACGTTCGCGCTCCCGGACCGCCCCGGGGACCCGCAAACATTCAGAGCTACATCGACGGATCCTTTGACTTCCGCAAGCCCGATGGCACGACGATTATCGCTCCGTTTGAGCAGCCCCACCCCACACGCTACCCCGGAGTGCTAACAGGGGACGTCCGAAGAGACATGATGCTCTTCGATCTGGAGACCGATCCTTCCGAGCAACAGGATGTTGCCGATTCGCATCCGTATGTGGTCAAGAGATTGAAGGCACTCTTCGATGAGATTGACGGCGCCGAGACACCGCGACCTGCAGCGGGATTTCCCGGACTGCGGCGGGTCAAGGGCGGCAGACTGCGCTACGACACGATCCTTCCGTGACCGCCGGGCGGCCCCGGACGCTTCTTGGCTAACCGAGAGTGCCCCGAGGGAGTCCCGGCCCAGCCCCTGGGGGAAGGCTTGAAGGCGGCAGAGGGCGCACGAGGCCGCCGTCGATCGATCCGGCCGTCTTGGCTTCGGCGCCAAAGGGCATCGCTTTCGGAGAATACCGGCTCTACAAGCCCCTTCTCGAAAGTCGATTTCCAAACACGCTTGCCGTTTCGGCATGGATACCCGTCACGCCGATCAGCTGAGCCGTGCTCTTCTCGATTTCCGACCGCGGACGAGGCTAGGTTGGAATGGTGCGCCGCAAGCTGGTTGACCGGATTGCAGTGCAGCCCGGCGGCGTTGAATTCGAACCACCGGTTCCCGCGCTTCTCGGGCGGGCCATCGATACGTAATTGACTGCTTCAGGCGGAACCAAGACGCCATCCCCAATTCCGCGGTAGCCAGGGATGTCACGACCGCTTCGTCGGGATTCGACGGAATGTGAAGGCCAATTCCGATACCGGTCCGAGGTCCGAAGGGGACTGCCGGCGCCAATCTCAGTGGCTACTCGCTCGGCAGGTCCGTCCATTCTGCCGCCGCTGGCTCTTTGTCGCCCGAAACCAAGGGATTCCCGCTAACTGAGCCCAGGCCTCCGCGAGGGGCCTGCGTAGTAGTCTACGTCGGTTTAGCTTCACAGTCTTATACCGCCTCTTTGATCAGGACATACGCGTAAGAGCGGTTGGCAGGCCCGAGCCCGTCACGCGCCATAGCACCCAATTCCCCGGAGATTCGATAGCCAAGCAAGGATTGACCCATGAGTGCCACGCGCGGCAGATCCGTTGCCCGACAGTGGTTCACGTTGCTGACAAATCGGGCCCGATTCACGGAGTCGAACGCAATCAGGTCGTTTTGTCTCACGGCATCGCCGACGATCGACAGCTAGGTGACACTCGCATGCGGAGCGAAAGGCCCTCGTGAACTCTCCACGTTCGTCTTCTATGGCGCGGTTCGATAGCGGCTGGTCAGGGTCGTCGCCATGTGTTCGCAGTTGAGCGCAGGCGCCGTCATGGCGAGCATATCGTCTTAATTCTCAATAAGATGAGAGGCGATCGAGCAACCTCCGTCGCGGCTTGCCGCAGTAGGGCAGCCACATGGGGTCGGTCGCGGCCCATTCGGCAGTCCCGGGATCAGCAAATTGCCCAAGGTCCCCCTAAAGTCGACCTAAGTGCCGCCAACGCAACGCTGGCATGACGGGCCGGCGTCACTGTCGCGAGTGATTCCTGACGATCGCGATGGGAATGACAACTGCAGTGATTGACCCTGCCGCGACACGACCCGCCTCGAGATCTAAGGCTCGAGAACTTCGGTAGGGTCGATGACCCCCCAGCAGATTGCCCCCAGGAAGTAGATCCCGGCTGACACATAGAACGTGAGGTTCCAGTCCTGGCCCGTCCAGGCCAGCAGGTAGGCGACGGACGCAGGCGCGACGAAACCGGCGACGTTTCCGGCGGCGTTCATCGAGCCAGAGAGCGTGCCCGCAAACGGACCGCCCACATGCATGCAGGTCGCCCACCCGGGAGGTACCGCCAGATCATTCGCGAAGCTCGCCAGACCCATCAGCATCATCGCGCCGATCGGCGAAGCGACGTGAACGGAAGCCGCGAGCATCGTCCCAGCAATCACGCATCCCGCTCCACAGATGAAGCGTCGGGCAGCCGGCGCGGACCAGCCCATTCGCTGCAGGAAGGAGATGAGGAAGTCGGTCGAGATCGAGCCTATTCCACCGAAGAACAGAGGCAGACCGGCCAGGACTGCGGATTCCTGCATCGATACGCCACGTCCCTCCAACAGGTAAGTCGGCAGCCAAGTGATGTAGAAGTACCACCCGTGGGCTAGACAGTAGTACTGGAGCCACAACGCCCAAACTGTGCGGGACCGCAATACGGCTGCCCAGGGTACGGCGCCTGCATTGCTCTGTGCGTCGCTCCCACCGGTGGCAGGCAGGAGTGCAAGCTCGTCGGCATTCACCTTGGGATGTCGGGAAGGCTTGTCGCGGAACCACCGGTAGAACACAAGCGACCAGAAGAATCCGAGCAGCCCAAAGACCCCAAACGCCTGGCGCCACGAAAGGTGCTGCAGCAAAAGGACAACCAATAGCGGTGTAAATGCCCCGCCCCAGCGGGCGCTAAGCCACATGAAGCCCTGGGCGCGAATGTGTTCGGCCGAGGGAAGCCAGATCGCGAACGTCTTCGTCAATACCGGAAAACCGCCGCCTTGGCCGATCCCGAAGAGGAATCGAGACGCCACAAGCGAGAGCTGGTTCCAGGCCCAGCCCGTCGCCGCGGTGAACAGAGACCACCACAGCACGATGGCGGTCAACACGCGACGAGGCCCGAACCGATCGCCGAGCCATCCTCCGGGCACCTGGAAGAGGAAGTACGCGAAGCCAAATGCCGAGAACGCCCATCCGATCTCGACCTGACTTAGGCCCAGATCGGCGGCCACAGTCGGGGCCGCCTGCGAGAGCGCTACGCGGTCAATGTAGGTGATAACCGACAGCAGAACGGCGAAACCGACAACTCCATATCGGGCTCGGCTAGGTCGAGACTCGCGGGTTTCGCTGGCTGGGCTTGCAGACTGATCAATCATCTTCTAGGTCAAGTCGGCTACGCTCGCCTGCCATCCGAATTCTGCCGCTTGCCTGGAAAAGCTCCTCGGCCCGGTCTCGCCCCAGCTGGGTGTTTCCCCGATTGCCGACACCGATCATTCCAAAGCGCAATGGGTTTTCTTGGGCACCCACCGCGGTCGCGCTCCCGGTCACAGCTGCTCCTTGCAGGAAAACGCGGCGGACGATCGTGGTGCTATTCAATCAGGTTTCCCTCGCATCGACGCAGCGTCTTCCGTTCAAGGCGGTGCTCAGCGTACCATGTCACAAGGGTCACCCAGGCGCTTTTCTCGGGCTCGTTCGGATGCTTAGCGGAGCTAAACCATCCAAGGCCGGAGGGCATCCATGCAGCGGAAGGGAGTCACACGGTTTGCGTAGGTGCCGTGGTGCTGGTTGCCGCTGCCGCTGCAATATCGGCGCAGTCTGACGGGTTCGTCTCGCTGTTCCCATTGGCCGACTTGAGCGAGCACTGGACGGTAAAGGGATCCGCTCCCGACACGTGGTCGGTCAAGGACGGTGTCATTGCGTGCACTGGCAGGCCGAACTGATTCCTGCGGAGAAAGAAGACCTACCGAAACTTCATCTTCCGGGCCGACTGGCGGTTTCAGAAGGAGGGATGGATCCAGAAGCCACCGAAGTATCCCAATGCCGGCTATTTCATTCACGCGGGGGCCGTAGAGAACGACTGGCCGAGGTCTTTGGAGGTGCAGGGCCACTACGGCGAAGCGGGCAGCCTGTTCGGTGTACGCAGCGGACGGGTAAGTGGCGCGCACCGAGGGCCGGTCTTGGAGAACCGCCAACCCTTCGGCGAATGGGAGAGCATTGAAATCCGGTCGCTTGAGGGTGTCGTCACGGTGCAGCTCAACGGGAAGACGATGAACAAGGGCCACAACATCGAACCCGCAGAAGGAAGCATTTGCCTCCAGTCGGAGGGCTGGCCCGTCTTCAATCGAAACCCTCAGGTAAAGGAACTCGATTGAGTGGAGCCATGCTTCGGCGCAGCAGTGAACGTTCGACCGAAGTAACCGGTGCCAAGGCCTTTGATTTGTCTGCAAAGACACTGGCGCGACATTGGCAGCAACAGGCATGAGATGTGGATTGCTCGGGCCTGAAAAGGCAGGATCTTGGGTTTGTTCTGCCAGCCCCGACGTGCGATGCCGAGACCGGCCTGGCCGGTGACGCCTTCGTCGACCTACACTTGTCCTATTCCGTCCCGGCCCCTCGGCCGTCCATCAGGCCTAGCCAGCGTCTTTACCGTTGGGGTCCGCTCTCTTGCTACCACTCGTCCTTCATCAAGGACTTGGCGTCTGAGCCCCGTCGCGCAGTGCGCGTCAGCAACGTCTTTCGGTTCTTCTGGAGAACGCGGCGATTCGGTCCGCTCGTTGTTCAATTGCGCCCGCTTGCGGGATTCCTTAGTCAGGCCTGCGGGGAGATTCCTAGAATTGAGCAATCGCAGAGGGTTTGCAGGTTCATGCTGGAAGCAAGAGGACTCACCAAGCTCTACGGCTCGTTCAAGGCGCTCGACTCGCTCGACCTGTCAATCGAACCCGGTCAAGTATTCTGCTTGCTCGGAGCCAACGGAGCGGGAAAGACGACAACGATCAATCTCTTTCTCAACTTCATAGAAGCCAGTTCCGGCGAAGCGCGCGTCCACGGACTGCAGGTGGCCGAGAATCCGCTTGAAACCAAAAAGCACCTTGCGTACATCCCCGAGCAGGTGATGCTCTACCGCCACCTAACCGGCCTTGAGAATCTGGAATACTTCACGGCCCTCGCCGGGCACGAGGAGTACACGCAAGACCAGCTCCGCTGCTACTTGAACGAGGCCGGAATTTCCGCAGACGCGATTGACCGGAGGGTCTCCACCTACAGCAAGGGCATGCGACAGAAAGTCGGCATCGCGATTGCAGTCGCCAAGAGGGCCAAGGCGTTGCTGCTCGACGAGCCCACTTCGGGCCTCGACCCGAAGGCGTCGAGCGAGTTCTCCGAGCTACTAAAGCGCATGAGCGGCGAAGGCGTGGCCGTGCTCATGGCAACGCACGACCTGTTCCGGGCAAAGGAAACCGGGACCCACGTCGGAATCATGAAGCACGGACGCCTCGTTGCGCGCCTGACCACCGAAGAGATCGGCCACGCCGATCTCGAAGGGCTTTACCTCGAACACATGCAAGGTTAAGGAGGCGGACTCATGGTCGTGCGAATCGCTCGCAAGGAACTTCTGGAGATGACGCGCGATGGCCGCTTCCGAGTCGCTGGAGGAGTCGTCGCGCTGTTGCTGCTCATCGCTCTCGGACTCGGCTGGCACAGACATTCGAACGTGACCGCGGCGCATGAGATCGCAATTGCACAGGAGCGCGAGATCTGGGAATCCCAAGGGGAAAAGAGTCCCCACTCTGCCGCTCACTACGGTGTCTACGCCTTCAAGCCGACAGGACGGCTGGGCTTCTTCGACCCCGGAACGGAAGCCTACACCGGCGTTACCGTTTGGCTGGAAGCCCACAAGCAAAATCAGTTTCTATACCGTCCGGCGCGCGACGGCAACACCTTACAGCGCTTCGGTGAGTTGACCGCAGCGGCCGTACTGCAACTATTGCTGCCGCTCTTGATCATCCTGCTCGCCTTTTCCACGTTCGCCGGAGAGCGGGAGTCCGGTACGTTGCGGCAGATTCTCAGTTTGGGCGTGCGCCGAAGCGATCTCGCCGTCGGGAAGGCGCTCGGCGTCGTCGGGGCCTTAGCGTTGCTACTAGTCCCGGCCGTTCTGCTCGGCGCGGCGGCGCTAACCGCGGGCACGGCCGATTCTCCGTCGGGCGGGCTCGCCCGGACGCTCTTTCTCGCCGGCACCTACTTGCTGTATCTCGGAGCATTCGTTGGCGTGACTCTGGCGGTGTCGGCGCGGGCGCGCTCAGCCCGATTCGCTTTGGTCGCCCTGCTCGGGTTCTGGGTCTTCGTTTGCCTGGCCGCCCCACGCGCGGCGACGGACCTGGCCAAAGCCTTGTATCCAACGCCGTCTGTTCAGGAGTTCGCCGCCGCTCTGGCCGAAGAAAAGGACACCGGAATCGGCGGCGTGGACTACGACGATTTCCTCGAGGCACGTAAACAAGAGTTGCTGGCCGAATACGGCGTGGACGACATCGAGGCCCTGCCAATCAACTACGCCGGTTGGCGCTTCCAGGTCAGCGAGGAGTACGGCAACCAATTCTTCGACCGCCACTACGCTCGCCTTTGGGACAGGTTCGAGGCTCAGGACGGATTCCGACAAAAGATCGGCTTCGTGGCCCCGCTGTTGGCCGTGCGCTCCTTGTCGATGTCGCTCGCCGGCTCCGATTTCGCACACTTTCGTCGGTTCGCCGAGCAGGCGGAGCAATATCGCCGGCGGCTCGTCGGCTTCTTGAACGAGGACATTCGCGATCACGCAGGAGCGGGTTTCTCCTACCGCCAGGACGAGAGGCTGTGGAGCAAAGCGCCGGCTTTTGCCTATGACGCCCCGGACACGCTCTGGGCGGTATCCGGCCAATCGACGGCGCTCGCCGCCCTCGTACTGTGGCTCGTCCTCTCCGCCGTCTTGGCACGATCCGCCGCAGCGCGATTGGAGGCCTTGTAGTAATGCTCCGCCAAGTCATGCGCAATGAGTGGCGCGGCCTAGCAGCGGATCGCACGCTTTGGGCGGTGACGATCTTGCTTGCCGTGGTGATGCTCTTCGCCGCCTCGAACGGCGCCCGCTGGTCGGCCCTGCAACAAGAGCGGCATGGAAGGCTGGTAGCCGACGAGAGCGAGCGCCTCGAAGCGACCCGTGCTCAGCTGCTCGAGATCGCCGGCGGCAGCTCGCCCCGAAGTCGCTTCTCGGATCCCCGCAACCCCGCACAACTCGGCCAGAGCTTCGCCGCCGGATATGCCTTGCTGCCCCCGGCTCCGCTTGCCCCACTGTCGGTCGGCCAGAGCGACATCCTGCCCTCCCACTACAAGGTCACGCTGGAGAGCCGTGAGGCGCTGTTCGCGGGAGACGAGCTCGACAACCCGACAAACCTTCTCTCCGGCAGCTTCGACGTCGCCTTCGTCATCGTATTCCTCTATCCGCTCGTGATCCTGGCGCTGAGCTACAACCTGCTCTCTGGTGAGAAGGAGGGTGGCACGTTGGCCTTGGCGCTCGCGCAGCCGATCTCGCTCATGCGACTGGCGACAGCCAAGATTCTCGCGTGCGGAGGCGTCGTCCTAGGCCTGACGGCAGCGCTGACGCTGGCTGCGGCCGCCGCTGCCGGCGTCGATCTGGGTGCACCCGGCGCGCTTTCTTCCCTTGCCGCCTACTTCGGCGTCACCGCTGTGTACGGCCTTTTCTGGTTTTCGTTGGCGCTCTTGGTCAACGCCTTCGGCCGAAGCTCGGCGACCAACGCCGTGATCCTCGCCGGAGCCTGGCTCACACTCGCGCTGATCGTGCCGTCGGCGACGGCGTTGTTCGCCGCCACCCTGTACCCGGTTCCGTCACGCGTGGAGATGATCCAGTCCGTCCGCGTCGCTGGCCAGGAAGCGTCCGAGCGCGGCAGCCAACTGATGAGCGCCTACTTCGCCGACCACCCGGAAATGGCGCCCGAAGGTGAGGTCGACCCGCGTGACTACTACTCCCTCAAATTCGTCATAGAAGATGAGATCTCAAGACAGATCGCCCCGCTGACCGGGCGGTTCGAAGCCCAGATTCGCGGGCAGCAATCCGTCGTTGAGAAGTTTCGCTTTCTGTCCCCGGCCGTGCTTGCCCAGCAGGCCTTGAGCGATCTTTCAGGAACCGGCTACTCCCGGTTCAACCACTTTCGCAGCGAGGTCGGGCGCTTTGCCGACGAGTGGAAGAGCCATTTCCTCCCGCAGATCTTCCGCAAGACCGTCGTCACCGCTGAGGCCTTGGGCGAGCTTCCCCGCTTCTCCTACCGGCCTGAAAGGCCTAGCGCGATCGCCGAGCGCGTCGGAGGCGACGCCCTTATAATCGCGCTAAGCGCCGTGCTATTGCTCGGCGCGGCCTCGTCGGCATTGCGTCGCTACCCGCTCACGGGCTGATACTCGTTCGTCGGAAGCGGTCGGAACAAGACCGTACCAGAGGCGGTCGTGAATCACGATTCGCTCCTTGCTCGACGACGTGGCCACATCAGCAGCAACCAAGGGATCACAATCCTTCTTCGAGACGTCCCGGACCGGTTGGAATCCTGCGCTTCCGGCAATGTTCTCAAGTCGAGCCCTGGTGGCGACACCGGTAAACCAGACTCGGCTGGCCAACGGAAAGCCGCAGGCAGCCGGAACAGGCGATATTTCGGGAGGATCAGGTCTGTAGGGATTCCCGGAATCCATTGGAAGGTGTTGAAGATTAGGAGTCTGCTTCGTGTGAAGGCAGAGCAGCAAATAGATCGCACGCGGCTCATCTTGCTGATACCGTTAGAGCAATCCAATTAACTTTCGCAGAAGCGAAAGGAGGTAAGGATGAAACCCAACGAATCTCGAAGGGATTTTCTCGGAACCATTGCGGCATCCACATGCGTGGCCAGCGCGAGCGGCCTGAGCCTGCAGGCCAACGCGGCACAGGAAAACACGATTCAAGGTTTCGACGATACCGAGACCACAGTCCAGAATGACTCGGTGTGGCGGCCCGTGTCCGAACGGAAGATACGCGTCGGCATCGCCGGCTATGGGGTCTGCAAGTTCGGGGCGCATTTCGGTTTCCAGGACCACCCCAACGTAAAGGTGGCAGCGGTCACGGACTTGATCCCTGAACGATGCGAAAGCTTGGCCAGGGCATGCCGCTGTGAAAAGACCTACCCGAGCCTTGAGGAGATGGTAAAGGACGATTCGCTGGAAGCGGTTTTCGTCGCAACCGACGCCCCCAGCCATGCACAACACTGCATCGATGTCCTTGGGCATGGCAAGCATGTCTGTACCGCGGTACCCGCCGTGTTTGGGTCGCTTGAAGACGCCGACCGTGTCTTCGAGGCGGTGAAGAGAACCGGACTTAAGTACATGATGTTTGAGACTTCGGCTTATCACAGCGAGTGCTATGCCATGCGTGCTCTCTACAATGCGGGCGAATTCGGAAAGATGGTCTATTCGGAGGGCGAATACTACCACTATATGGCCACGCCTATCGACTCCTACAAAGGATGGCGTGTCGGCCTGCCGCCTCAGTATTATCCAACTCACTCCAACGCCTACTACACGTGCGTGACCGGAGGAAGCTTTACGGAAGTGTCGTGCATGGGCCTTCCCAGTACCATCCCGCACCTTCAGAAAGAGAACAACGCATTCGGGAACCCCTTCGGCACTGAAATCGCCCTGATGCGCACCAGCGAAGGAGGCATGGCCCGCATGGCCGTGAGTTGGGACACCCCCGGAAACGGTGGCGAACAGGGCCGCGTCCGTGGAGAAAAAGGTTCGATGGATGGCTTAGCCATCTCCCCCGAGCGGAAAGTGCCCAGCCTAAACCTGGCGAAACCGCCGCTACCGCCGTCCGTCGACCCCGGCGGCCACGGTGGTTCCCATGGCTACCTTATGGACGAGTTCGTCACGGCTGTCCTTGAGGACCGCATTCCGCTGGTGAACGTCGCCTGGGCGCTCAACATGTCGGTGGCGGGGGTGGTCTCCCACCAGTCCGCGCTCAATGACGGTGAATTGCTCAAGATCCCCCAATACGCAATCTGAGCAGAATAGGCGCGTCGGCGTGGCGGCAACGTCCACTTCCAGTCCGTCGGATGGTTCCCGGCCAAAGCCGAAGAAGCGTCGAACGTCCTTCGGAGGGAGGACTGATCTGTTTCGCGGTAGCCCGGTGTTCAGGCGCGCTTGGCGCAACGGTATTCAACTTGGCCGTAGGATAGAGCAGCGAAGAGAATGCACCACGGCGTCAATCCGATCAAATGGAGCTGAGAAGCCAAGGATACTGGCCGTGATGCGACGGAGGAAATGCTTGGGTCTCTGGGTGCTTGGGTGTTTCGTTGCCTGGGCATTTCCAGCCGCCGCATTCGCGGCGAATTCGCTGGCCGGTGAGAGCCCGAACAAACGACCGAATATCCTCCTCATGATCGCGGATGACATGTCGTGGAAGGACTGGGGAGTCTACGGCAACACGTTCGCGAACACGTCTCACATCGACGGGGCGGCGGCGGAAGGCGTCCGGTTCACCAATGCATACAACGCCTCTCCGGTGTGCCATCCCTCCCGGTCGGCTCTACTGACGGGTCAGGACATCTGGCGGCTGCGCGATGCGGCCGTGTTCGGTGGGACCTTGCACAACACCTTCGACACGTATCCGTCAATACTGAGGGCAGCCGGCTACAAGGTTGCGCACAGCGGAAAGGGCTGGGGGCCAGGCTTCACGGAGCCGGGCGGGTGGACGGTTCCTCCGGCGGGAGAAGTTGCCGGTCTCCCGCAGATTCTCGCCAATGCAGAAGTTGGCGACACACCATTCTGCTTCTGGTGGGGAACGACCCTTGGTCATCGCGAGTTCGACTACAAGCCGGATGGCCGTGCCTTGGACACCATTGAGGTGCCTCCGTATCTGCCGGACACAAGAGCCGTGCGCGAAGACTTCGGGGGGTATTACCAGGAGGTCGAGGCTTTCGATGCGGAAGTTGGCAAGGTGGTGGCGGCGCTTGAGCAAGCCGGCCTGGCCGAAGACACGATCCTGATCATCACGTCCGATCACGGACAGCCCTGGCCGCGGGGCAAGGGTAGCCTCTACGACATGGGGACACGTGTCCCGTTGATCGTCCGATGGCCTGGGAAGATCAAGCCGAGCCGGGTGGTGGACGACTTCGTCAACTTTATCGACCTCGCCCCCACCATCGTGGACGCAGCCGGTCTCGATGCGAGCGAACAGATGACTGGAAAGAGCCTCATGAAGATTCTCCTTTCCGACCGAAGCGGGGTCATCGAGAAGGGGCGCGATCGGACGCACTTCGCTCTCGAAGCCCATCACGCGGTCGGGCCCTATCAGGCATGGCTTGGATACATGTCCGGTCGGGCGATTCGAACGGACAAGCACCTCTACATCCGCAACTACCCGCGCCGGGGGCACGGCGGCTGGAAACCGGTTCAGGGCGGCCCGGCCGTCGGAATCATGCGAAAGGAAATGGCAGCGGACGAAACCGTGGCGGGCAACTATGAGTTGTGCTTCGGTCTCCGGCCCGAGGAAGAGCTCTACGACGTCAAGGCCGACCCGTATCAGATACAAAACCTAGCCGACGACCACCGGTTCGCCGACGTCAAGAAAACGCTGCAACTGGCCCTGGCGGATTACATGAGAGCGACGGATGACCCTCGTGCGACGGGCCGTGGCGAAGATTTTGCACGCTACCCCATTTGGGCGGGCGGTTCGACAAGCCTAATGGGTGGTTACAACCGCGCCGGGCAGTTGGAATTGTTTCATCACTCTCGATACGCCCGGTGGATGAACGAAAACCATCCTGATCAATAGCGCAATGACTTGTCACGAGCGATCGAATGGCAACGGCGCCGTTTGCCCGCAACGTCCTTTTCCCTAGCGTGTTGCGAGCGACTTACGTCATCCGAAGACCATGGCCGTTCCAACGAACACGGCACGGGGACACATCGGGACAGTCCTGGATTTCAGAGCACACAGATCTTGAGTTGACCATCCATCGGTAACCGCGGAAATCAAACCACGCAGCTTGCACCTGAGCGCGGGACTATCTCCGAGCCTGTGCCCGAAACCGCCGGGAGCCCTCTTGAACAAACGAGGTAATCTGTGCGCTCCCGTTCGTCCTGTCCACTTGCCTCGCCATGCAGCGCGGACTCCCGCGCGGCCTTCACCGCAAGCGCCAAGGGCGGCGATGAGATCTTGGACCGCTACCTACGCCCGCACTCCCCCTGTGATTGCCTGAGAGGGGTCCCACACGGCCCGATAACTATGGGGCGACGAATCTCCTGACACTGGTCGGCGCGGCCTACGAATGCTGGCGTTTTCTTCTCTGATCTCAAACTGATAATTCTAGTTGCACTAGAATCGTTGTTTTCAGTAGAAGCCGTTTATTTATAAATACTTGCAGAGTGCAGTGGTTGCGGGGGAGGGATTTGAACCCTCGACCTTTGGGTTATGAGCCCAACGAGCTACCAGACTGCTCCACCCCGCCTTTGGATCGTATCAACCCCGACCCGTAGTGTCAAACAGAGCGTTCTCGAAGGCCATGCAACAAGACAGGAGGCTGCCGATTCGACGAACGAAACCTTCGTCGGCAGGGCATGAGAACTCATTCGGCCATCCGCCATTCAAGCGGCGCTTTCCACCCTGGAGGGGTCGGCGCAGTCATCGGTGGCACGCCTCCGTCCCTTCGAATCGCCCGGAACGCTCTAACCTTTTCCAGCATGGCTTGCCGGCGCTCAGACTCGCCTGATGCCAGATTGTGCTGCTCCAAGGGGTCTTCCGTGAGATTGAACAACTCAATCCTTTCTGAGCTGGCCGGACGACGTCGGTATGATTCCGGGGGCGCGTCAGCTGGGTTGTCACCAAGGATTGGAGGACCGCGCCTGACAAGCTTCCAGTCTCCTTCGATTACTGCCAGTTGCTCATCCCCGTACCGCTCGTAATACGAGAAGAACTGCCCCTTCCGGGGCTCCTCCCTGCCAAGGATGACATCGAACATGTCCTCGCCGTCCAACGGCTCCCCCGGACCTCCTTCGGCCCCCAAGCCAGCAACCCTTCGGAGCGTTGGAAAGACGTCGAGATAGCTGACGAGACCGGTCACTTTGCGCCCGTTCCCGGGCAGTCCAATCGGCCAGCGGACGGCCGCCACGACCCGGGTCCCGCCCTCGTAGACTGTTCCCTTGCCGGCTCGCAACGGAGTGTTGTCAGCAAGCGCTTGCCCCCCGTTGTCGCTTGCGAACCACACCAGAGTGTCGTCTTGAACACTGTTGTGTCGCAATGCTTCCAGGATCCGTCCGATCGCGTCGTCCATCGAGGCCACCATCGCCATGTAGATCCGGCGGCGCTTGTCCTCAACTCGCAAGAAAGGCGTCAGCCACCGATCGGGGACCTGTAGGGGCGTGTGAGGAGCGTTGAACGGAACATACAGGAAGAACGGCCCGTCACCGGCGTGCCGATTGATGAATCGCACGGACTCCCTCGCGATGAGGTCTGTCGAATAGCCCTCGTCGTAGTTCGGTTCGAATCCTCGGTGCCAGTCGAGTTCTCCCTCGCGATGGTGAGTGTAGTAGTCGATGTTCCCGTTGAAATGGCCGACGAAAAACCCGAATCCTTGATTGAGCGGGTGGAATCGACGAAATGCATGTCCAATGTGCCACTTGCCGGCGATACCGCGGTGTCGGTATCCCGCACGGCCGAGCATTTCGGGAAGAGTCTCCTCGAGCGCAGGCACCCCCACTTCGAGGAACGGCCTGCAAACGGCGCGCTGCATCCCGAAGCGGATCGGGTAGCGGCCCGTCATGAGGCCCGCCCTGGTGGGAGAGCACACGGGGCAGGCGTAGAATCTGTCCAGTTCTACCCCCTCCGAGGCGATGCGGTCTATGTTGGGCGTCGGGATTTCGCCACCGTGATAGCTCACGTCATTCCAGCCAAGGTCATCGGCCAGAATCAGGACGATGTTCGGCTGTCCGGCAGCGCAAGTGACCGCAGCGAGTGCCAGCAGACCTAGCAAAGCTGTCCGGCTCAACGCGATGCTCTCCCCATTTAGAGCGCCGGAGCGCTCCGAAGTATCCGGCCACGAATGAACTCGACGATTTCGGGCGTGCAATAGGTAGGCGGAGCCACCCTGAAGACCGGTTTCGAGTTCAGCAGCTCCGGGTCGAAATCTTCCCATTCCGGGACGGTGCGCTCGGACGGAGGCAATACGAACGCATCCGCCGACGGAGCAACTCGTGCAGCGCTCGCTTTGCAGTCGTCGACGTCGCATTGCAGGACTGACATGAAGGCGTCAGGCCGCCAGTGATCCAGGACGCTGTTCGACTCGAGCAGCACGTACTCTCGTCCGTGGAGCCGGTGTCTCATCGCCGGCACTGCTTGCTTCAACTGACCCAGCGCCACGCGGACCCAAAGGACCTCGGCAGCTCCCGCCAACAGCATCCGCGCCGTGTCCGTCGACGGAATCACACCGTCCTCGACGCTGATGTCATAAGGGCAATCCGGGGTCGAGACGGCACAGCCGCAGGGACCGCCGCTGCGAGAGCAAATCCCGTGCCCGAACTGCGTGACCTTGACAGCCGTCCATCCGAGATGCCTTGTTGCGGAGATGATCGAAACCGCGAGGCCGGTCTTGCCAATGTTGCGGCTGTTTCCTCCGATGACGACCGACCTCATGACGTTTCGAGCTCCTCGATCCGTCTGCGCAACCGCTTGAGCTCCTTCAGCAAGAGAGGAAGGCGATTGACCCGCGCCTGGCTTGCAAGCTGTTCTCGTAGTGGTCGCGCCGGTGTGCCCCAATAGGAGCCGCCCGGCCCGAGCTTTTTGTCGGGCAGCAACCCCGCCTGACCTCCGAGCTGCACACGAGAGCCGATCCGGGCCCGATCGCCGATGCCGGCTTGTCCCCCCAGAACGGCGTAATCCTCCACAACTACACTCCCCGACAGACCTACTTGCGCCGCCATGACCACATGCCGGCCGATCTGGCAGTTGTGCCCGATATGCACTAGGTTGTCAAGCTTCGTCCCGGATCCAATGCGGGTGTTGTCCAAGGCGCCACGGTCCACGCACGCGTTGGCGCCAATTTCAACATCGCTACCGATCTCCACGCCTCCGACGTGAGGAAATCTCTCGTAATGGTCCGTCTCGAAGATCAAGCCAAAACCGTCGGAACCGACAACAGTGCCGCCATGGAGGATCACTCGGTCGCCCAAGCGCGCGTTCCCGAAAACCTTTGCCCCGGGATGCAGCCGGCAATCCCGGCCAATTACGGCCCCGGCCCCTACAAAAACGTGGGCTCCCAGAACCGACCCACATCCAATCGAAGCACCGGCTTCAACCACTGCGAACGGTCCCACCGACACGTCCTCCTCGATCGCTGCGGAGGAAGCGATGCTTGCCGAGCAATCGATCCCGCTCGGATCAGCAGCTGTCTTCATGACGGCTCGGATCGCCCGAGCGAATGCCCGTCGCGGATGTTTGGAGCGGATGACGGTTCGCGAAGGCGCGTGTGTCCGCTCGTCCACTATTACGCATCCTGCATCTGTTTCGGGCAGCTCACGCTGGCCCTCCTTCCGCTCCCAGAAAGCCAGTTGCGAGGCTCCGGCCTTATCCAAGGTTTGGCCGGAATCAAGCTTCAAGCCCGCCTCGCCAACCAGTTCGCCTCCCACCAGAGCTGCAATTTCTCCTGCAGTCATGCGTCCATTCTGTCGAGCCTGGCACCGACTGCAATCCAGTCCGGAACCGACCGCCCGCAGGCTCTATCCTACAAGGATGAAGATGCGCCCGCGCTGCAAATCAGGAGTGCTAGTCGCAGCGGGGCTCGTGTCCAGTTGCGCACTCTCCGGCTGGAGCGAACAGGGACACCGAATCGTCGCCTTAGCCGCGCAGGAAAATCTCAGCGAGAACTCCAAACGGAGGATGACCTATCTCCTGGGAAAGGACGCCGGACTGGTTGACGTTGCAACCTGGGCGGACGGGATCGTTGAGGAACGTCCCGAGACGGAGGCTTGGCATTCCATAACGATTCCGCCCGGTGCAAAGAGCATTGATCTCGGACGCGACTGCCCCCTTGGCGACTGCATCACCGTAAAGGTACGCGACTGCATCGGCATTGTGCGGCTCTCGATTCGGCCGAAATCCGAAATTGTTGATGCCTTCAAAATGCTCGTGAGCCTTGCGGCGGACATGCATCAGCCGCTTCTCAACGGCTACCCTCCGGCACATGCCCAGGAAGATCGAATCGTAGTGCTGGACGGAAGCGAAATGCCGCTTTTCGATGCCTGGGAGGGCGGGCTCATCAAGCTGCTGGGTTCAGAGGAAGAGGTCCTGGAGCGCGTGAGAAAGAGGATCGCCAACGCCGACAAGAGAGCTTGGACGAAGGGGACATACAAGGCCTGGACGTGGGAGACGCATCGAATAGCCGCGGACAGGGTCTACCCTTCGATTGGAGACGGCGAGGCCAAGATCGTCCTTGAAGGTGCCAGCCTCGAAGAGGCTTCGGAAGTCGTTGTCGACCAGCTCGCCAAGTCTGCTGTCCGTCTCGCTCACATGCTGGACGTGGCGTGGCCATAAGGAGGCACGCGACTGCTCGGAACGCCCCACCCGCCCGTCGGTGTCAGCCAGGAGACCGGAATTGGATCCGCGCGAAGGGAGCGTCGTCCCGCGATGAGCACCACTCCATCATCGGAGTACGATTAGAGGCGCAATCCCACCGGCTGGTCGCAGCAGCCATCGTGGCGCACGATCGTTCCCTGCTCCATTGCTCGCTGGCAGTGATGCAATCCTCAGCCCGAGTGCCAGCGGAAAGGTCAATCGAGTGAAGCCAGTCGAGACCGCCTCCGAGGCAGTTCAGAGGATCCCCAACAATGCATGCGTGGCCATCGGCGGATCGGGCGCCGGGCACGCCATCCCGGACATTCTGCTCCGGTCTCTTGGAAGCCGACACGTCTCGACTGGGTCCCCGACTGGATTGACGCTACTGCATCCGTTCGGAGTGGGCGACCAGCAGTCGAGGGGGTTGCAACAAGCCGCGCACCCGGAGATGTACCGCCGAGTGATAGGCGGCCATTGGTCGATGGCCCCAAGCATGGCGCAACTGGCTGCGGAAAACCGATTCGCCGCCTACTGTCTTCCGGCAGGCGTGATGGTTCAGCTGTTTCACTGCGCTGCCGCTGGCAGTCCCGGCTGGTTCACTCATGCCGGTCTCGACACGTTCGTCGACCCACGGTTAGAGGGCGGTCGACTCAATGCGAAGGCCACGGAGGAGCTGGTCGAGTACACCGAGAAAGACGGGGAACCGTGGCTCTTTTACAAGACGATCCCGATCGACATCTCACTCATCCATGCGTGGGAGGCCGACACCAACGGCAACCTCTCCATGCGCCACGAAGCGGGCTTTTGGCACAACTGTGTTCTGGCACAGGCGGCGAAAGCCTCGAACGGACTAACGATCGCGGTGGTGCGAAAGATCGTCGCTGAAGGTTCGATTGATCCTCGATCCGTTCACGTCCCGGGGTGCTTCGTCGACGTGCTCGTGGTGGACGAGGAACACGGACAGACATATCAGACCGACTTCGAACCCTCGTATTGCGGCGAGGCTCGGATGCCAGAGGAGGGATTCACCGACATGTCGTTCGGCCCCCGCAAGGTGATCGCTCGGCGGGCCGCTCAGGAACTCACGCCGGGGGCCGTCATTAACGTGGGCTTCGGCATACCCGACGGCGTGTTGGACGTGGCTAGGGAACAAGGCATCTCCCACATGGTGACGTCGACGATCGAGCATGGCCAGTTCGGCGGCGTGCCCGCAGGAGGGCTGGACTTCGGAGCCGTCTATAACCCCGACGCAATCCTCGAAACCGGACACATGTTCGACTTCTACCACGGTCGGGGCGTCGACCAGACCTTCCTCGGATTCCTACAGATCGACGCTGCCGGGAACGTCAATGTCAGCAAGCTCGCTTCTCGGATCATCGGGGTTGGGGGATTCATCGACATCGTCCAGAAGGCGAAAAAGGTCGTCTTCTGCGGGACGCTCTCGATTCGGGCGAAGATCGAAATCCGAGACGGCCGCTTGACCTACCATTCGCCCGGCGCACCCAAATTGGTGGACGAAATCGCCCAGGTGACGTTTAGCGCCGACTATGCCAGGAAGAACGGCCAAGAAGTGATCTACGTGACCGAGGCCGCTGTGTTCCGGTTGGGGCGCCATGGAATCGTGTTGGAGGAAATCGCACCCGGTGTCGATCTGCGCGAAGACCTGGCGCCGCAGCTTGGAATCTCCCCGCTGATCAGTCCGAACCTGAAGCGAATGTCTCCTCCGATCTTCCGTCCGGATCGGTTAACAAAGAGCCAGTTTCCGGCGTTCGAGGTCTAGTCGGGTCAGATTCGGCCAGTTTGCTGGGGCCAGCTGTTCGGGCCGCTTCACCCCAATGCGGCCACTCCCGGCAAAGACTTTCCAGCGAGAAACTCCAGCGATGCCCCGCCACCCGTCGAAATGTGCGAGATATTCGCTCCAACGCCCGCTACGCGTATGGCCCGTTCGGAATCGCCGCCGCCGACTATGCTCACGCATTCAGGGGATGATCGGTCGACCGCCTTCGCAACCGCGATCGTGCCGGGTGCAAACGGCGCCAGCTCGAACACCCCCATCGGCCCGTTCCAGACGATCATTCGCGCTGCTTGGATCGCCGCCTCGTACTCAGCGACCGTCTCCGGGCCGATGTCCAACCCCATCCAGCCGTCGGGGATGTCGCCTTGTACAGTACGCGTCGGAGCTTCCGCGCTGAAGCGTTCGGCGATCACGTGATCCCGGGGCAGAATGATCCTCTCGCCGGCCTGCGAAAGCAAGTCCTTTGCCAATCCGACCTTTTCCGCTTCCACTAGCGAGGAGCCGACCTCGACGCCTTGCGCCCTCAGAAACGTGTATGTCATCGCCCCGCCGACCAACACCTTATCGGCCAGTCCGAGCAGATTTCGTATGACGTCGATCTTGCCGGAGATCTTTGCCCCGCCAATGATGGCCACATAGGGGCGGCTCGGAGCCGATGTCGCAATCGACAAGTACTCGAGCTCCCTTTGCAAGAGCAGGCCCGCAGCCCGCTGGGGAAGAAACTGCGTCACACCAACGGTCGAGGCGTGCGCGCGGTGTGCCGTCCCGAAAGCGTCATTCACATATGCGTCTGCGAGCGATGCCAGCTGTCGCGAAAACTCGGGATCGTTTGCTTCCTCTTCCGGATGGAACCTCAGATTCTCCAGCAATAGAACCTGGCCTCCCTCTAACTGGCTAGCCATTGACTCCGCCGCCCTACCGACACAGTCCGAGGCCATTCCGACCGGCTGCCCGAGCAGATCCGACAAGTGCGCGGCCACGGGAGACAGGCTCATCCTCTGGTTCGGCTGCCCCTTCGGCCGCCCGAGATGCGAGGCAAGTACCAGCGAGCAGTCGTTGTGGAGCACTGCCCTGATCGTGGGCAGTGCCATGCGGATCCGGGTGTCGCTCCTTATCGTCCGGGCAGTCTCCTTGTCAAGCGGGACATTGAAGTCCACTCGCATCAGCACCCTCTGCCCGCAGAGATCCAGCTGGTCTAGCGTTCGATATCCCATGGTCCCCAGGAGACCCGCGTCGCGGGCGACAGGTACGTTGCGCTCGCGTTCAGGCTGCGAGCTTCGAAACGAGATCGATCACGCGATTCGAGTAGCCCCACTCGTTGTCGTACCAAGACAGAACCTTGACCATGTTTTTGTCGATCACTCGGGTCATCGCTCCATCGACGATGGACGAATTCGGGTTGCGCATGAAGTCGCTGGAGACTAGAGGCTCGTCCGTATACGCGAGGATCCCCTTGAGGCTGCCGTCCGCAGCTTCCCGGAGAGCCTCGTTGACCTGCTCCCTCGTGACACCCTTGCTCAGTTCCACCACGAGATCGACAACGGATACGTTCGGAGTCGGGACGCGAATCGAAAAGCCATCACACTTGCCTTGGAGGTCCGGCATTACCAGACCGATCGCTGCGGCGGCGCCGGTCTTGGTTGGGATCATGTTGAGCGCTGCGGCGCGGGCGCGACGAAGATCGGAATGCGGCAGGTCCAGTGTCCTCTGGTCATTCGTGTAGCTGTGGACGGTCGTCATCGTTGCCTTGACAATGCCGAATTCGTCGTGAAGGACCTTGGCGACGGGTGCCAGGCAATTCGTTGTGCAGGAAGCATTCGAGATCACCGTATGGGAATCGTCGAGTTGATCGTCATTCACGCCGAGCACCACGGTGATGTCCTCCCCCTTCGCAGGGGCCGAGATCACAACGCGCCCTACGGTTCCGCCCAAGTGTTTCGCGGCTAGCTCCCGCTTCGTGAAGAGACCAGTGGACTCCACCACGATCTCCGCACCGACAGAATCCCAAGGGATTTGGGCCGGATCGCGTTCGGAGAACACCCGAAACTCCGCATCGTCGACCTTGAGGCCGTCATCGGTTGCCCTCACGTCGGCATCCAGGTTCCCGAGGACCGAGTCGTACTTGAGCAGATGGGCAAGGGTGCTCTTGTCGGTGATGTCGTTGATTGCGACGATTTCAATGTCTGGATTGTCCATCTGGGCACGGAATACGTTCCGTCCGATTCGTCCGAATCCGTTGATCGCAACTTTCACAGCCATGCTGTTTTGATCTCCTGTCTTGGGGCCGGCGTGGGATCCTCAGCCAACCACTCCGGTGCTCGTGTTTCGCGATCGAATGGCGCTGGCGCTGAGGGAAGAGCCGTGATTGCACGACCGCTTGGGCCGGGAGTCCATCCCGGGAACCGAGCCCTTTAGGTCACGGCCTAGTTTCTCTGATCATACCCAACGAGCCACGGTCGAATGAACGGCGCTTGAAGGGTTGGTTCCACTCGCCGAAACCGCCCGGCGAGGATTCGGGGACGTGAATCGCTCCCCATGAGATAAAGGGATTGATGCCAGTGTATTCGGAATCGATCCTGAAACGGGCCTCGCGCGTCCGGCTGCTTCTGATGGACTGCGACGGCGTTCTGACCGACGGAACAATCTACTTCCTCCCAGCTCCCGACGGCAGTGTTGCCGAGACCAAGGCATTCGATTGCCACGACGGAATCGCTCTCGCCTGGATTCGTCGCGCCGGCCTGGAAACAGGCATCATTACCGGCCGGGGCGGACTTGCCGTTCGGGAACGCGCCAGGTCGTCGGGAATGCGCTACCTGATCGAAGGGCGAACCGACAAGCTCAAGTCGTTCAACGAGATCCTGGACGACGCTGGCCTCGAAGCCAAGCAAGTCGCATACGTAGGAGACGACATCACAGACCTCCCCTTGCTGCGCCGTGCAGGCCTCGCCGTCGCACCGGCCAACGCACGGCCCGAGGTGCGCGAGGACGTGCATGTGGTCACAGAGTCGTCCGGGGGGCATGGCGCAATTCGCGACGTGGTGGAACTTCTATTGAAGGCACAGGGGCGTTGGGAGGAAATCCAGGCCCGCTACAACGGCTAGCAAGGCTGCGCCGACAAGGCTCGCTTCGGAGCTGCTCGGTCATTCTCGGGATCGAGTGCGGGCTCTGAATGCTGCTCCGATATGCGGCCGGGGCCGCCGTGCAGTCACCCAGACGACGGTGTCCGTATCATGACGGTTCCGCGGAGAGCCCATCGCCCCGAGCATGTGCGTCTTGATCTCATTGTCGGCCTTCTCGATCACCCGGTGCTGGTGGTAGGCCAATGCGACATGTGGCACAGAAGAGGTTCCTCGGAGGTTCCTCGGGCATACGTCATTGGAACAAGAGGCCAGCTACAGAACCCTCGAATTGGAACGAAGTCCTGCTACATCATCGACCCATCGGCCAATCGGCCGTCGTGAAGTTTTGCCCAGACAATGGCGGGTGGAGCGAGAGTTCCTGCGAGGACCGCTCATCGACTGAGAGCCGCCGTTTGGAGGAGTGGAGGCCCTGCCCGCGAGATCGTCACTCGGATGGCGGAGAGTCGCTGATAGCCTGAGGCCAACTGAGTCTTTCCTTTCTTGGTTCTTGTGGCCCCATGGCGCAGCGAGAGAAGCGCGGAGAGTTCGAACAAGTGGTTCTGCTGACATTCCCGCATCAAGGAGAGTCGCCCTACATTGTCGGGTTGCACGAAAAGATCCAGGCCCGCCTAGGACGTTTGACCCTGATCAGCGGCCAACGGCAGTTTAAACCGTCTCGAATAGAAGGGTCCCGTGACCTCTTGGCTGGGCGATCCGTCGCCTTGTTGAAGCTGTCGCCGCTCACTCGGACCTACGAGGGCCTGTGGGGCGATCTGTGCGAGGACTACGAGGGGGCATTGAAGCGAGGCGATGGACCCTAGATCGCGCGACTGCGCCATTGGGGGAGGTGATGACTGCGTCTCGGCTGGCAAATCAATCCGTGGCACCGGCGTCGCGAAGCTGGGCCGAACATTTCGCCTGCGCCTGGCGGTCGTTGGCGAAGGCACCGGCGTTCACGGTCCCGTCGGCACTGACGATTGCGCTCGGGATAGGCGCGGCGACCGCCGTCTTCAGCTTGGTTTATGCGGTGCTGCTGAGGCCCTTCCCATACCCGAACGCAGACCGAATTGTGCGTGTATTCACGGTGGCGGAAACGGAGCAGGGCGCCGAGCGTAACTGCTCGCTGCTGGATATCGAGGAATACAACCGACGCTCGCGCACGGTCGAGAACGTGGGAGGGTACGTGGTCTTCGATTCGCAGATCACTGGCGAAGGCGGAGCCGAGCCGGTGGTGGTTGCGCAGCTGAACCAGGAGGCGCTCCGAGCCGTCGGCGTGCGGCCGGAGTTGGGACGCTTGTTCACGGCGGAAGAGGACCGCAAGGGCGGTCCGGTCAACAAGGCCCTGCTGAGCCACGGTCTTTGGCAGGCTCGCTACGGCGGATCGCGGGACGTCCTGGGACGCATGATTCACCTGCCTTCTGGCCGGTACGAGGTCATCGGCGTCATGCCCGCCGGCTACGGCTATCCCGACCGCGCCACCGTGTGGCTCACGATGGAGAGCTGGTACGCGCTGGGGTTGGACCAGTACCGCACCAAGCAGCGCGACCAGCGCTGGTATGCGACGGTGGCCCGATTGGCGCCTGATGTGACGCTTGAGCAGGCCCAACAGGAGATGTCGGCCGTTGCGCGGCAGCTGGCCGAAGACTTCCCCTCGACAAACGGCGGCGTGGACGTGCGCCTAGTGCCTCTGCGGGACGCCGAAGTCGGCGCAGTGGAGCCCTATCTATACCTCCTTGCAGGAGGCGTCGGTCTCCTCTTGTTGATCTGTATCTTCAACGTGGCGAATCTGTTGCTGGTGCGCGTCCTAGCCCGGAATAAGCAGTACGTCATCCAAGCGGCCTTGGGGGCCGGACGCGTCGAGTTGGCGAAGGGGCTGTTGACCGAGAGCCTTCTTCTAGCCCTAGGCGGAGGCGCTGCTGGAGCGCTGATTGCATGGGTTTCGGTGAGCGGCTTCCAGACGCTCTTGCCGGATTCGCTTCCGGCTTGGATGCAAATCGAGGTTGACCCTTACGTGCTCGCGTTCTGCTCGGCGGCCACGCTGGCGGCCGGGGTCGTGCTCGGGTTCGCCCCAGCGATCATCGGCTCACGTATCAACCTGGCCGATGCGCTGAAAGAAGGTGCTCACGGCAGCTCAGCGGGATTGCGGGGACGCTCGGCGCTAGTGGTCACCGAGGTCGCCTTATCGCTGCTCTTGCTCCTCGGCGCCGGACTGCTGATGAAGACGTTCTTGCAGATGCAGCAGGCCGATCACGGATTCGAGGCCGACAACCTACTCGTCGCAAACGTGCGCAGCAACTCGTTTTCGAGGGCGGATCGAGCCGAGCGAGCTGCGCTGCTTGCAAGCTATCACCAGCGCATCCTCGACCGCCTACAGTCGATCCCTGGAGTGCTCGGCGCGGCCGTGACCAACTCCCTGCCGTATGCGGGACGTGACCTGCGCAACGGGCGGTTGCGCGTGCAAGGGCGAGCGGAAGAGGAGACGCAGTTTCTCCTGCCCGTGGCCGGTGCGGACGTTTCGTGGGACTACTTCCAGACAATGGGCATCCCGCTGCTCGCGGGCCGTTTCTTCGAGCCGACGGATAGCAGCGACGGGGCGCCGGTCGTGATCTTGAACGAGGTCGGGGCCAAGGCCTTGTTCGGCAGCGAGGATCCGATCAGGCGGATGGTCCAGTGGGGCGATACGGTGGGCCCCAGCAATCCCTACTGCCGAGTCGTCGGCATGGTCGGCGACGTGAAGCACAGCGGCGTGGAGCGGGACGCGATCGAGCTGTACTACCCCTATACGCAGTGGCCGGTGAGCGGAGGATACTACGTCCTGCGCACGGGCCTCGACCCGGCGGCGGCAGCAGAGTCGGTCCGCGCCGTGGTCCGCGAAAGCGATCCCAACGCAGCCATCAAGTGGGTCAAGAGCATGAGCGAGCACATCAATGAGGCGCTTTGGCAACGGCGGCTTTGGGGGGTCCTCTTTACGGTCTTCGCCTGTCTGGCGATGCTGCTGGCTGCGGTGGGCCTTTATGGATGGTTGAGCTACGGCGTCTCGCAGAGGCGGCGAGACATCGGCATCCTGCTCGCGCTCGGAGCCGGCCCATCGGGCGTGCGGGCGATGGTCGTTCGGCAAGGCATGGTGCTCGTGGGCGCGGGCTTGGCCCTAGGACTCATGTTGTCGGTCGGCGGGTCGAGGCTGATCGCACATCTGCTGGTCGATGTGGGTATGTACGATTGGTCGATCTACGCGGTCGTGGTGGCGGTCTTGGTCGTGGCGGGCTTGGCGGCGTCGCTTTGGCCCGCGATTCGGGCGTCGAGGCTGGACCCGGCGCGCACTCTGCGGAGCGACTGAGCATGCGGGAGCGGCTGCTCATCGCGGCGCTTGCATGCGCGGCCTGTCATCAGAGCGAGGCGCCTCCGGCCCCCCGAGCGGATCGCGGTTGATCCAGCGCTTCTTGGCGCAGCGAGCCTTGAGGCCGGCTGCATTGCGGATTTCGATCAAGAGATCGGCAAGGCTCAATTGGCGAAATATATGCATGTTGCTCTAATGATCTCCGAAGCGCAGGGGGAAACTTCGCGTTCCCGGTTCGCAACCACCAGCCGTCGCTTCACGAATGGGGGTTTCCGTTTCGTCAGTCGTCGGTAGGGAATGGTTTTCTGGCAATTCACCTTTTGGGGACTGTTTTTTGATTCAGTTTCGTGCAATAATGCCAGCGTCAATAACAGGTTCATTTGATGCTGATTCCGAAGCAGTTTCTAGTAGTGTTGATGACCTTGGCGGTGGCTTCTGGCCAGCAAACAGGTTCCCAACAGATGAAGGAGGAGTCACTGACGCCGGAACAGTTCCGTCAGGCGCACGCCCCTCTCGTCCAGCCGCGTGAGCCTCGCGCGGACGTTTCGGAGATCACCCAACGGATTACGGGAGCGGCTGCCCCGAGCGACGTCGAGCCGGCAGAGCGGCTGAACTTTGTCGACGACCACATCTTCGGAAAGATCGAGCGCGACGGGGTCCCGCACGCCCCGCAGGCCGGAGACGGTGAATTCCTTCGCCGCGTGATGCTGGACCTCGTCGGACGGATTCCAACTCCCAGCGAAGTGCGCGAGTTCATCTCCGACGAAACCCCCGACAAGCGGAGCCGCAAGATCGACGAATTGCTCTCGCGTGCGGCATTCAGCGAGAAGTGGGCCTACTTTTTCATGGACCTGTTCCGGGCCAACGGCAAGATGGGTCGCGGCCGCGAACTCTTCCACTACTGGCTCAAGGAAAACATCGATTCCGACCGGCCGTACGACGAGTGGGTGCAGGCGATTATCACTTCCGCCGGCAAGAGCAGCAACGTTCTCGCAGCATCCAATGTGATCGCCCGCGAGCACGTCCAGGGCAAGGCACAGCCCGACGATGGCCATGACATGGGCATGGTCCACCAGCTGGACACGCACGACGAACTCACGATTCTGTACGGAAAAGTCTTTCTAGGGATCAACCTCTCGTGCATTTCCTGTCACGACGGCGTCAACCATCTCGAGGAAGTGAATGTCTACCTGACCGGCCAGACCCGCAGCGATTTCCACCGCCAAGCGGCGTTTCTCGGCAATACCCGGTACCTGATGTATTGGGAAGACGGCGATGTCAAGGCCAACGAGTTCATGATCGACGACCTCGCGCCGGGATACAACACCCTGGGCAGCAGCATGCTTCGTGTGGCTCGGTGGGGAGGCGAGGCATCTCCGAAATTCCTCCTGACGGGTGAGGCGCCGAGGGACGGAGAGAATCCCCGGGAGGCATTCGCACGCATCCTCACCGCCCACCCCCAGTTCGCTCGTGCGACGGCCAACATGTTCTGGAAGCACCTGATGGGGTACGGAATCGTCGAGCCGTATGACGAGTTCGACCTAGCGCGCCAGGACCCGGCGAGCGTTCCGGAGGGCTGGCAACTTCAGCCTACCCATCCCGAATTGCTGGACGCACTGGCCGCCGATTTCCGCAATTCCGGGTTTAGTCTGCGGCACCTGTTCCGGACGATCTGCAATTCCAGCGCTTACCAGCTCTCAGCGAGCTTCCCGGATGAATGGCACCCCAACTACAGAGCGTACTTTCCGCGCAAGTTTGTCCGCATGCTGACTGCGGAGGAATTGCACGACGCCATCGCGATTTCAACAAGCAGGCCCGGCAAGTTCAAGTTCGGGGGCGATGTCGTCGGCATGGCAATGAAGCTCAGCGAACCGCAGGGAGACACCGACCTGAAGTACCTGCTACGAACCTTCGGGCAGTCCACTCGCCGCAACCCGCCCAAGCCTCTCAACGGCTCGTTGCGGCAACCCCTGGCCCTGATGCAGTCACCGATTGTCAGCGACCGCGTGAAAGCGGACGGCGACAGCCGCATCCAGCGATTGCTCGACAGCTACGACGATGACGGGAGAGTCGTGGACGAGATCTTCCTCGCGACACTAGCCAGGTCACCATCCTCAAGCGAGCGGCAAGTCGCCTTGACGGAATTGGCCGGCGATCGCACCCGAGGTGCCGAGAACCTGCAATGGGCCCTGATTAACAACGTGGAGTTCTTTTTCAACCACTAGCGAGGCGAGCCGGAGGCCGATCGGATGAAGACCGTAGCTGAAACATTCGGAACGAGGCGGGACGCGCTCCGGCTGGGCGGAGTGGGACTGGCCTGCGCTGCGGCCGAGGGATTCCTGCCACGACGCGTGTCGGCCGGTTCGAGGGTCACGCCGCGCGGCAACGCGCGGAATGTCCTCTTCTACGAGATCAACGGTGCAATCAGCCATCTCGAGTCTTGGGACTTTAAGGAAAACGCCGGAACCCCGTCGGACCTCGATGTCACGCACGTCCGCGAGGGTCTCTACCTTTCACAACGGCTGTTCCCCAAGTTCAAGGACCATATCGATAAATTCGCGATCCTACGGACATTGCTGAGCCACGAGGAGGTCCATTTCCGAGGCCAGACCTACGTGCAGACCGGCCGTCCGTTGAACTTGGCCTTCGCGAGCGAGATCCCGGCCATCGGCTCGGTCGTGGCGATGGAGCTTGAGCCCCGTCGCAGACCGAGCGACACCTTTCCTACCTACATGTCCTTCAATCTCGAGAAGGCATTCCCCGGAGCGCTCTCGACGGGATTCCTCGACCCGCGATTCTCGGTGGTCGACATCAATCCTGAAATTGCCGGTCAGGGTGCGACGCTCAACGAATCGGCGTTGGAACTCGTGGAAGAGCGCTGGAGGCTGCTGTCCAAGCTGCGCGACGCGCAACGGGACCGGCTGGCTTCGTACGAGCGCCGGATGGCCAGCTACGAGAGCTTCTACGAAGCAGCGCACAGCCTTGTCTCCGATGCCCGTTGGAGCCAAGCATTCGAGATCAACGACACTGACCGCGAGCGCTACGGTGAAACCGACGTGGCGACGTCCTGCATCCTTGCGCGCAACATGCTGGCAACGGACGCAGGGACCCGGTACGTCCACATCTGCCACCCAGGGTGGGACCATCACAAGTACATTTGGGATCACACCGCCGAAACCAACCACTACAAGCTTTGCGCGGAATTCGACCAGGCTTTCTCCGCGCTGGTCTCCGACCTATCCGTCGTGCCTTCCCCCACCAATCCCAGCAAAACCGTGCTGGACGAGACGCTGGTCGTGGCGATGAGCGAATTCGGCAGGACTCCCGGTGCGCTCAACAACATGCAGGGCCGGGACCACTACAACAAGGTCTATCCGGCATTGTTTGCCGGTGCGGGCGTCGAGCCCGGTTCAATTCTAGGGGAAACCGACAAGGACGGCGCCCAATGCCTCGACACGGGCTGGCACCGCAAGGAGCAGCCGCGCATCGAGAACGTCGTTTCGACTATCTACTCCGCCCTGGGAATCGACTGGTCGAAGAAGGTGCACGACACCCCTACGAGACGAACCTACGCGTATGTCGATGAACTCGGCGCGCCTGGATGGATTCCAACGGACGAGATCAGCTCGATCTATGGCTAGGCTCTGCGCTCTGGCGCTGCTGGCCGTCGCACCGATCCTAGCCCAACCGTCCCGCATGGCTCGGATTCCCGCGGGCTCGTTCGAAATGGGACGAGCCCACGCCTTGCCCGACGACGGCTTGAAATGGGTGCCCCACCTGCTCCGGGACGACCGCCCGGTCCGTACGGTCACGGTGAGCGCGTTCGAGATCGATGTGCATGAAGTCACAAACCGGGAATACGCCGAATTCGTCGAAGCGAGCAACGAGGTCGAGGCTCCGTACTACTGGCCAGACGGCAGACCGCCTCCGGGCAAGTCCGACGAGCCAGTGGCAAACGTCACCTGGAAGGAAGCGGATGCCTACTGCGGGTGGCGAGGAAAACGATTACCGACGGAGGCAGAATGGGAAAAGGCCTGCCGGGGCGGCCTGCGGTCGCAGAAATATCCATGGGGCGATGAGGACCCGGCCGATACACTCGCGCACTACGATTCGGTCAAGGGGCCCACGTCCGTTTGCTCCTACAAAAGGAATGGTTATGGGTTGTGCGACATGGCCGGGAATGTCTGGGAATGGACTGCAGACCTCTACGACCGGCACTACTATCGCGACGGGCCGTCGGAGAATCCGAACGGGGCCGTCTCGGGGCGCTACAGAGTGCTTCGAGGAGGATCATGGGCTGATGTCCCGAAGTTCCTGACATGTGCCCACCGGAGCTATTCCCGTCCCCAGGAGCGGAGTCCCAACATCGGAATTCGCTGTGTGCGGACAGTGGACTAGCGCCGATGCGGCAGCCTCTCCAGCCCCCCTTCGACAGACCAGCGAGAACCGTATGGGGCCCTCCGGCTGCAACGGGTTCTCGGGACAACACACGGGTGGTTCCAAGAATTCGGTGCCTTGATTCACTATGGCCCAAAAAACTGAAGCCGCGTTTCTGCGCCATCCGAGTAGCAAATTCTTATAAATCAACAACTTAATGTAGAAATACAGTGCTAAGGCAAGCCGTTTATGGCGGGCTCGATCCCAGCCCCCTGCTGCTAGAGTTTATGCGGCGATAAAGAATCGCTGATCGAATTGACTTAATGGTTTTGGCTGAAACATTTATGGAGGAGCAAATGCAATTAGCAGGATTGGGAGATTCGCACCACCGTCGCAAACGGGTCAGCCGAGTGGGCTCCAAGCTAGGGAGGGCCCTGGCCGTCACGTTACTTGCCCTGGCCCCGACCGAGGCCTACGCGGCGGTCGAGGGCGAGGTGCAGTTCATCTTGAACACGTTTGCTTTCCTTGTTTGGGGGGCGCTGGTGATGTGGATGGCGGCGGGGTTCACGATGCTCGAAGCCGGGTCCGTCCGCACCAAGAACGCTTCGATGATCTGCCTGAAGAACATCGGCCTGTACTCCATCGCGGGGCTGACGTTCTACTTGATTGGCTACAACCTGATGTACGTCGATGTCGGCGGGGGCTGGATCGGAACGTTCGGTCTGTTCTACGGCACATCAGCTGACGAGATTGGACTCATCAATGGCGCGTCGGAAGCCGCGGCCGCGGTCATAGGAAACAGCCACGCTGTGATGTCGGATTGGTTCTTTCAAATGGTCTTCGTGGCCACGACCGCTTCGATCGTGTCCGGCGCGCTGGCCGAGAGGGTGAAGCTGTGGTCGTTCTTCATCTTCATCGCTGTTCTGACAGCCTTGATTTATCCGGTCGTCGGCGCGTGGACCTGGGGAAGCGGATGGCTCAGCGAGTTGGGCTTCAAGGACTTCGCAGGATCGACCATCGTCCATTCCACAGGCGGCTGGGCAGCCCTCGCGGGCATCATCATCGTTGGTCCACGAAAAGGGAAATTCCGCGACGACGGGAGCGTGAGAGCCACGCCTCCGTCAAACGTTCCCGCCGTGACGCTGGGTGTCTTCATCCTGTGGCTCGGCTGGTTTGGCTTCAACGGCGGTTCCCAGCTGGCGCTTGGCGGGGCAGTCGACGCCGTTGCGATCGCCAACATCCTCACCAACACGAATCTTGGGGCCGCAGCGGGCGTGATCACTGGCATCCTCGTGTCCCGGCCAATTTTGGGACGAATCGATCTGATGGCCGGGCTGAACGGAACGCTCGGCGGCCTCGTCGCAATCACCGCGGCACCAGACATCACGGCTCACTACTGGGCCGTGATCATAGGAGCGATCGGTGGGTTGGTCTGCGTCGCGGCGATGAAGCTGCTGGAGATGTTGAAGGTCGACGACGTTGTCGGAGCGGTTCCGGCCCACCTGTTCTGCGGCATCTGGGGGACCCTCGCTGTTTGCATCGCAGGCGGCGGAAGTTTCGGCATCCAATTGATCGGGATCCTAGCGATCGGCGTGTTCGTGTTCGGAACATCGCTGCTGATCTGGTTCATCCTTGATCGAACGATGGGGGCTCGCGTGTCGCCGAGCGTCGAGGCACATGGGCAGGACGTTGGTGAACTGGGCATGGAAGCGTATCCAGAGTTTGTTCTGCTACCAGAGGAAGACTGAACTCGAGGACATGGACCTGTCAGCGCCCGCGTGTCGTAGCGGCACGCGGGCACTAGCAGGAAGCTGGAAGCAAGACCCGGCGAATGACGGCCGGACTTGCAGATCGTCTCTAACCCGGCGGGTGAGCAGTTACTCGTTTGCCAGCCACTTTCCAGGAAACTGAGGCCCGCAAACGCACACCGACCCCTACGAACGACAAGGCAACGAATGCGAAGCCGACTCAAATGAAATCCTGTATCGGACGAATAGAAACGATCCATCAGGCCGTCCTCGACACCTCCCAATCTGATTTGCCAGACTTGAACTAGCCCGGTTGCTAGCCCCTATTCCGAGGTCCGCCGACCGGGCATTCCCATGAAGGTTGCCGTACCCAAGGAATCCCGGCCCGGCGAGCGCAGGGTCGCGCTCGTCCCGAAAGACGCCGCCGCTCTCTGCAAGAAGGGGGCCGAGGTCGCCATCGAAGCGGGCGCAGGCACAGCGGCCCTTTGCCACGACAGCGACTATCTTGGCTCAGGCGCGACGGTGGCCGGCCGAAGTGATGTGCTGGCGGAGGCCGAGCTCGTCCTGACAGTCAATGGCGTCTCGCCCGAAGACACTGCCGCACTGAGCCCTTCTGCCGCGGTTATCGGGTTCTTGAGCCCCTTGGACGACCCTGCCGGGATGCAAGCGCTCGCAGGCGAGGGCCTCAGCCTTCTAGCCGTCGAACTGATTCCCCGGATCACGCGGGCCCAGGCCATGGACACCCTGAGCTCGATGGCGATGATTTCGGGCTACAAGGCCGTGCTGCTCGCGGCTCAGCACGCACCACGTCTCTTTCCCCTCATGATGACGGCGGCTGGCACCCTCACCCCAGCCAAGGTATTCGTGATCGGCGCGGGCGTGGCGGGACTTCAAGCGATCGCCACCGCGAGACGCCTAGGTGCGCTCGTCGAGGGGTATGACATCAGGCCCGAGGTGAAGGAACAGGTCGAGAGCCTGGGAGCCTCGTTTGTTGAACTCGAGGTGGGCATGGAGCGCGCCACGGGCACGGGGGGATACGCAGCCGAACAATCCAAGGAATACTATCGCCGACAGCAGGAAGCGCTCGGAGACCATCTGTCGGGCGTCGACGCGATCATTACGACCGCTGCAGTTCCAGGCCGCAAGGCACCTGTGCTTCTGCCAACAGAAATTACCGACCGCCTCCGGACCGGCACCGTGATTATTGACCTCGCAGCCGAAAGGGGCGGCAACTGCGCGCTTACCGTACCCGGCGAGGTCGTGGTCAAGGACGGTGTGATCGTCGACGGGCCCTTAAACCTGCCGTCGTCGGTTCCGGCTCACGCGAGCCAGATGTACTCAAAGAACATGATCAACCTCGCTTCCCTTCTGATGGCCAACGGCGAGTTCCTGCTTGATCTAGAGGACGAAATCGTCCGCGGTTCCTTGGTCGCACATGGTGGTAGCGTCATTCACCCCGCAGTACGGGACGCGCTCGAGAAACAGGCCATGCCTGCGTAGGGAGGAGCCCAATGGAAGCCCTACTCGTTTCGATTACAGTGTTTGTCCTCGCGGTTTTCGTGGGTTTCGAGATCATCACGAAAATCCCGTCCACTCTCCACACTCCGCTCATGTCCGGATCAAATGCGATCTCGGGCATCACGATCGTGGGAGCGCTCGTTGCCGCGGGCGCCGGTGAGGGCAACATCGCCAAGTACCTAGGCTTTGCCGCGGTGGTGCTTGCGACCGTCAACGTGGTTGGCGGGTTTCTGATCACCAATCGCATGCTGGCCATGTTCCGCCGAAAGAAGCAGAGCTAACCGTGGGCGCCAATCTGATCAATGCAGCCTACTTGCTGGCTGCGGTCCTGTTCATACTTGGCCTCAAGGGCCTGACTTCTCCCCGCACCGCGGTGCGCGGCAATAGGCTCGGCGCGTTGGGAATGCTGCTGGCCGCGGCAGCCACGCTTGTTGACCGGCAGATCGTCAGCTACGAAACGATTGCACTTGGAATCGCCTTAGGGGCGGTGATTGGCGTGATCTGGGCGGTGCGGGTCCAGATGACAGCAATGCCACAGCTCGTCGCTGCCTTCAACGGTTTCGGCGGCGGCGCATCAGCCCTGGTCGCAAGCGCCGCGGTGTTCATGCCGGGGGCGATGGCCGGGGTACCCGAGATCCAAGTCCTTGTCTCCAGTGCCCTCTCCGCATTCATCGGGTCCGCGACATTGAGCGGCAGCATAGTTGCCTGGGCAAAGCTCCAAGGCGTGCTTTACTGGCAGCCGCGAGGACTGGGGCTGCAGACCCTCAGCTCAGGGTCGGCTCTCGCCGCCATTGCGCTGGGCGTCTACTTCGTGATTGATCGCGACGCCATCTGGGCATTCGCCGGCTTGTGCGCCCTCGCGCTCCTTTACGGCATTCTCCTCACGGTGGCCGTCGGCGGAGCCGACATGCCGGTCATCATCGCGCTGCTGAACTCCTGTTCGGGCCTGGCAGCTGCCGCTACCGGCTTCGTCCTCGGTAACAACGTGCTGATCATCTCTGGATCGCTGGTAGGAGCCTCGGGCTTCATCCTGACGCAGATCATGTGCAAGGCAATGAACCGGTCGCTTTGGGACGTTTTGCGAGGCGACTTGGGAGAGGCCGCCGCGAGCGGGGCCAAGGAGGACGTCTATACCGGACGCGTCAAGAGCACGAGCCCCGAGGAGGCCGCGCTGCTGTTCGACACGGCCCGGATCGTCACCATCGTGCCGGGCTACGGCATGGCTGTTGCCCAGGCACAGCACGCGGTGCGTGACTTTGCCAACTTGATCGAGTCTCGAGGCGGCGAGGTTCGCTATGCGATTCACCCCGTGGCCGGCAGGATGCCTGGACACATGAATGTCCTGCTCGCCGAAGCCGACGTGCCGTACGACAGGCTGTACGACATGGACACGATCAATCCGCTCTTCGCTGAGACCGACGTGGCGATCATTCTTGGCGCGAACGATGTGGTCAACCCGGCCGCCCGCGACGAGCCCGGCAGCCCGATCTTCGGGATGCCGATCCTGGACGTCGAGAAGTCGCAAGTCGTTCTCGTCATCAAGCGGAGCCTGAGCCCGGGATTTGCCGGCATACCCAACCTCCTGTTCACCCGGGATAACACACTAATGCTGTTCGCGGACGCGAAGAAAGCGATGCAAGACCTCAGCAGAGAGATTCGGGATCTATAGGTCTTCCTCGAAGGGCTTTTTTCAGATCGTATTCGCACTCGGATTCCGCACACCGAAGCGACCGGAATTCAACGCTGGCGAAGAGACTCCATCCTCTTGCAGGACTCGTTTCGCCCTGCGCCTCAAGAAACTCTGGAGCCTCGTTCGGCCTTGTCGTTCAGACGGGCAGCTTCGGATCCTCATTCCGGATCTCCAAGGACTCCTTGATGGGTCGTCGGTTTGGAGGGAAATACACGAGATGTTGCTGCATCGCGACTGCCAACCACGAATCATCGCCTCTTGTCCGTCCCGCACTTGCCCAGCCTGACGCAAATGTCCCGAACTGGCAGCACGTCCTTGTCGATGACCCTCAAGGACTGAGAATGATCCCGATCGATGAGGCTGGTGAGGCCCAGACAATCGAATCCGCCAGCCCCGGTTTTTCCGATGCTAGGCTAATGGGGCCCATTGCGATTCTGGAGGGCATGGGCTCTGATTCAATGGCGTCGGAAGCAACCAGACCAACGCAAACGGGGTGAAACCTCATGCATAGGCCCTTGACAACGGAATGAGACTGTTGCTCGGCCAATTGCTTGGCACAGAAGCCTCCAGTCTGGATTTGGGCGTCGCAACGGGGATGTACTCGCGCGCGCGTATCGCAGTGTCCTCCAGAGTCTGGGCCCGCCTACTCGTGGGGATCGTGGCTGCTCACCTTTACGCGCAAGAGCTGCCTACAGACGGACTGTCTCATCGGGAGCGAGGCAGGCAGTTTGTTGCTTCTGGGGAGCTTGACCAAGCCATCGCTGAATTTCGTGCGGCGTTGAGTCTAGATCCGCGACCGTACGAACTCCACAACTATCTCGGGGTGTGCTGGGTGGCGAAGGACGACCTAGGGGCCGCGATTCGGGAGTTTCGGGAAGCGCTGGACCTGAATCCTGGTTTTGGCGACGCGCGATTGAACCTCGGAGCGGCCTTGCTAAGGGCTGGCGACACGCACGCGGCGGAAGCCGAGTTGCGGTTAGCCGTCAGCACGGCGCCTCACTCTTCCGAGGCGCACTACCACTTAGGCTTGGCTCTTTCTTCGGCGGGAAAACAGCAAGACGCTCGGTCGGCTCTCGAGCGAGCTGTCGTTCTTGAACCGGATTCTGTTCGAGCCATGAACGATCTAGGGGTCGTGCTGGTGAGGCTCGGCGAGCTGGATGGGGCCGAGAAGAGATTCCGCCAAGCGACGGCCGCAGACCCCGGCTATGGAGAAGCGCGGTTCAATCTAGGCTTGGTCTTACGGAAAAAAGGCTCGACGCAGTTGGCGATCGAGGAATTCCGAACAGCGATCGCAGCCGACCCAAACCACGTGGGAGCGCACCTCCAGCTAGGTAGTGCGTTGCTCGTCGAGGGTGAAATTGAGAATTCTCTTCGCGAACTGCAAGCAGCACTCCGACTGGACCCGGATCAACCGGACGCCCATTTTCAGCTCGGAATGGCGCTTCGCGAGAAAGAGGATCGAACGAATGCGATTGCCGCTTTTCAGAAGGCGATTGAATTCAGGCCCGGATTCGTCGAGGCCCGTAACGCTCTCGGAGCGACATGGGCCGAGATGGCGAGACTCGAAGAAGCGATTCGAGAGTTTCGGTCAGCGGTTCGTCTGGATCCAGGAAATTTTGATGGGCGCTACAACCTCGGTTTGGCCCTGCTGATGTCTTCCGAGGTTGATGAGGCCCTGAATGAGCTGCAATCGGCATCTGCGCTGCAGCCCGAGCAGGCAAGAGTCCACTTCCGATTGGGGTCCGCTTGGGAGAAGGCAGGTGACCTCGATCGTGCTGTTGCCGAATACGAAAGAACTATCGAAATTGACTCGAATTATCCGGGGGTTCATTACAGACTTGGGCGTGTCTTTCACAGGAAGGGTGATCGGAAGCAGGCTTCGGAACAGTTCGAAATCGTCGCCAGCCTGAGAAGACGGCAAGAAGCCCGGGATGCAGCCGAAACCCGGATGCTGCTAGCGATCGGCCGGGGCCTCAATGCCATGGATCAGGGAGAATTCGGACGCGCTGTGCAGGAATTCCGATCAGCGGTCCGGTCGGCTCCCAACTCGCCCGAGGCCCACAACCATCTCGGAGTGAGCCTGGCACGCACGGGAGACATCGAAGGAGCAATCGCCCAGTTTCGAACAGCGATCGAATTGGAGCCGGAGCAGTCTCCGGCCTACAACAATCTGGGTGGGCTGCTTGCGGCAACGTCCGACATCGAGTCCGCAGTGACCCAGTTTGAGGAAGCAGTGCGCCTCCAGTCCGATTTCGCGGAGGCCCACTACAACCTAGGGGTCATGCTGCTTCGACAAGGAGAGCGCGAGCGAGGCAGGATCGAGTTTCGAAAGGCTCGACAACTCGATCCGAAGCTAGAACCGCCAGAAGAATTCAGGCAATTGCTATTGCCGTGAAGGTGGAGAGGTAAGAGCGTCGAAAGTCCGTTTACGCTGGGCCTCGAGTTCCAGGCTCTTGAGTTCCTCAGATTGGACCCGCGCTCGCTCGGCCTGATCTCGGTGACCCATTCTCGCATGCACTCGCGCTAATTCAGAATAGAGCTGGGCGTCACCGCCCTGGACAGCTCGCAATGAATGTTCCAGTTCCGCTAGGGCTTCCGTATAGCGTCCCAACTGGATCAGACTCCTGGCGATCCCTCGCAGGGCATGCAAGTCGCCGGGGGCTTCGCGTCGGGCCTTCTCGTACTCAGCCAATGCAGCTTGGTGTTCGCCTTCCTCATCTAAGCAATCCGCCAGTGCATTATGAGCTGCCGGAGACGATGGACTGAGGCGAATGGCTTCTTCCAACGAAGCCCGCGATTGGTGACACTGGCCGAGACGGGCAAGTTGCTGGCCCAGTGCGAGATGGGCGCGCGCGTCCGACGGATTCGCTCGAACGGCTTCACGTGCTATCTCGAGAGCTTTGGAGAACTGCGAATCCTCTTGGTACGCATCAATCAGAAAATGCAGAATCCTTGAATCGCTGGGATCAACGCGCCTCGCAATCGACAAAATCTCGATCGCTTCCCTCAAGTAGCGACCCTGCAAGTACTGTTGACCTAGGAGCGCCAATACACGGGGGTTGTTGGGACGCGTGTCATTGGCAACCCGCAGCCTCTCGATCGCTTCTCTGTTTCGACCCTGGTTCACAAAAAGAAACGCCAAGCTGCTGTTGGCCTCAAATGATAATGGCCGCAATGCAATTGCCTTGTTGAGGTGCTTCTCTGCTTCTTCATGGTGGCCCACTTGCAGAAGGGCAAGGCCTAGGTTTGACTGCCCGGCGAAAGCGTTGGGCAACATCGCTACGGCCATTTGCAGCGGGCGAAGCGCCTCCTCGTGAAATCCCCCCTTCCCCAACGCGCTCCCGAGTTGCAAGAGGATCTCCGGATCCGAGCGGGACTGGGCAAGCACCTTTTCTTGCAGTAGCTTGACCTCGAAGTGTTTCTTGTCTTCGATCGCGAGATTGAGCGCGAGCAGATTTCGGATTGCTTCTTGATCCGCCGCCTTAAGTCGCTGTGCGGTGTCGAACTCGTCCTGGGCCTCGCTCCGACGGTTCAGGCGGAGATAAACCCGCCCCATCTGGTAGTGCAGTGCACCGTCGAGAGGCTGTTGCCGTAGAGCCAACTGCGTCGCCTCGAGGGCTTTCTGGGTTTCTCCCTGCCTTAGGTAGGCCTTTCCAACCTGTTGATATGTGTCGTAGACCGGATCACCGGTGCCGATTGCGGATTCGTAGTATCCAATCGCCCGATTGATTCGTCCCTGCGAGTCTGCGATCCGGCCCAAGAAATACATGGTGTAGGCATTGTCCGGGGCTAGGTCTAACGCTTCTTCGAAGGCAACAGCCGCTTCATCGGGCTTGCCGGTACTCCACAGGGCGTAGCCCAGATAGTGACGAATGCCCGCCTCGCTTGGAGCTAGTTCAGCTGCTCTTCGCAGCAGGGGAACAGCCTCACTGGGCTTCTGGGACTCAATTAGCGTCGCAGCTTGCGAGGCAGCAATTCGACCCAGAATATATTGTGTGTCACGATTTCCGGGAGCTAGCTCCAGGGCACGTTCAAGTTCAACAGCGGCGGTATCGGACTGGCCGATTCTCCATAACGCGTAGCCGAGATAGTGCCGAATGACAGCATCGTCGGGAGCCAAATCTGCCGCTTTCCGCAATGCCGGCAGGGCTACGGCTGGCTGGTCTTTTTCGATCAGAATCAATGCGCCTTGAACTAGTTCTTCTGGAGTCTCCTCTCCTTGTACCGTAGCCACAGAAACGAAAAGCCAGACCAAAAAGAACCCGATAGAAGCGTGTGCAACCACTCGTCTCTGCCTGGAGGACCTGCCTTCCGAGGTCGAAATCAGCAGCCCTGTCTGCAACGGATGGTAACAAACCCCGATTTGAGCCGGTTTCCCGCGAGGCACAGCGAAAGTTTCCGCTGGCATGCCTCGATCCTTGTCAAAGGGATGGTGTGGATTCGGCTGGGTCTACCGCGCTTCGACACGACGCGCCGGGAGATTCCTCGACGATGTGAATCTGATTAACCGCTGGACTGGGAAGAGCTTGTCTGGTTCCGCTCGGCCAAGCGATTTCCACTACCCGCACCCCGGCCGTCCGCCCCAATCCAAAATGAACCCGGCCATCGTTGGACGACAGGTAGCTGGCGGCTCGCGTCAACGTCGCGTATTGGCTGGTACCGTCCTCGGCCTTGAGGACGACACGAGCGGCGATACCGTCCCGGTTGCTGGGACATCCATGAAGTTGCAAGGCTATCCAATTGTTTTGGATCGTCTGCTGGCTCTGGTTTCGCGCGAGATAGGCTGGCTCGTCTACGTTTGCGACAACGATATCCAGATCCCCGTCGTTATCCAGATCGCCCACAGCCGAGCCCCGGCTTGCCCATGTCCGAGCGAATAGTGGGCCTCCCTGCCGCGAAATGTCTACGAACCTCCCGTCTTCGAAGCGTAGGAGCAATGGTTGCTGCCGATAGCGCAGATGTGGTCGGGACCGCTCGATATTGTCCATTACATGACCGTTAGCCAAGAACACCTCTCGACTGCCGTCGTTGTCGAAGTCGAAGACGCCCACGCCCCACCCGGTATAGAGCTGGGTCGCTCGACCCAGTTCTGTGGAGCTTGTTCCATATTGGAACTGTCCATTTCCAAGGTTGCGAAAGAACGCGTAGCGTTCTTCGGAAAGCGTCGTGGTCACGATATCGGGGAATCCGTCGTTGTCCAGGTCCGTGAAATCAGTGCCCATCCCCGAAAACTCGTTACCGTCATCGTCGAACGCCACACCGGCGACCAGAGACACCTCGCTGAACGTGCCATCGCTGTCATTCCGGAAAAGGAACTGCTGTAACTGGTCGTTGGCCACGGAAATATCCGTCCAGCCATCATTGTCGAAGTCGCCGAAAGCCACTCCGAGAGCCTTGCCTTCGAATCCGCGAATTCCCGACTCCTCGCTGACATCGCGAAATGTGCCGTCCCCGTTGTTGCGAAAAAGGTATTGGGACATTGCTTTGAACACATCGGGGTGGCAGTACGAGCGGCCCGCTTCCGTTCGCATCCCGCAGCGGTGGTCTTGTCCAAAATCCCAGGCTAGATAGCGGCAGACAAAGAGGTCGAGGTAACCGTCGCGGTCGTAATCGAAGAAACCAGCACTGGTTGCCCAGCCCTCGGCATGCACGCCCGCTCGGTCCGTGACATCGACAAACTTGCGCCCCGCTTCGTTTCGATAGACGAGTACCGCGGGGTGGCTGCCAGTCCCCAAGTTGGTCACCACCAAGTCCGGAAAACCGTCGTTGTCGTAATCACCGACCGCTACTCCCATTCCGTAACCTCGACCCTGTAGGCCATGCTCGAGGGTTACGTCACTAAACGTGCCGTCCCCGTTGTTGTGGAACAGGCGGTTCCAGAATTCGGATCCCGTCTTTCGCGGTTCTTTGCCATCAGGGTATGGGAACCTGAGCTCGGCCCCGTTCACAAAGAAAACATCCATCCAACCATCCCGATCGAAATCGAAGACCGCCACGCCCCCCGACATCGTCTCGGGAAGGTATTTCCTAGCGGTCTTTGAGGCACGATGCAGAAATCGGAGCCCCGAACTTTCCGTAGCATCCACGAAGAGCGAATGGTCCGGCACCTCCGCACCGACTGCAAATACTCCGCAAATGAAAAGACTGGCACTTCGAAGCGGGGTCCAGGTCACGCGGGGATTATACGAACTCGATCCTTTCCGGACCGTCGGACCCAATTGAGTCTGCCCTTTCGGCACCGACGGAGAGAAACGGAAACGGAAGAGAACTGGGAGTAACGATGCAATCGCCGGACGGTGGCTTAGCAATTAAGGGTTTCTTTGGATCAAGGTCCGCTTGCGCGCCACCACCTCGGTTCGCATCGGGGAACACAGAGTCTGGGCGTGAAAGAGCCGCCGGGCCCACAACCCGCTACTGATCAACGCCGGGAGCGCCTGGCCTGTTTCTACGTGCGCGCGGGCGCGACATGAGTAACAAAGTCAGAAAAGTAATTTGAGAGCAAACTGGATCTGTCGGGCTGCGTTCTGGGTGGCAAGAATGGTGCCAAAGTTGGGGTTCCGCGAAAAGGATCCGGAACTCGGGTTTGCCAGGTTTACCGTGTTGAACGCATTGAAGTACTCGGTGCGGAACTGGAGTGTCATTTTTTCTCCTGGCAACGCGAAGTTCTTGAAGAGAATGATATCCCAGTTCGCCAATGCTGGCCCCCTCTCCGTGTTGCGACCTAGGTTTCCAAATGCGTATTGCTCCGGCACTGCGAAGGCCTCTGGATTAAGCCATCCCCGGGTCTTGTCGCCAGAGCCCGTGACTCTCGCGGGCTTGTCTAGGACTCGGTCGGGGCGCTGGAATGCGCCAAAGCCGACATTGGCCCGATCGAAGGAAATCGTCACATTGACTGGAGCCCCGGTGTTGTATCGGGTGATCCCGCTGACCGCCCAACCTCCCAGCAAGTTGTTCGCAAGACCGGACGCGTCCGACAGGAACCGCTTTCCCTTGCCAAAGGGCAGCTCATACAGGTAGCTACCTGTAAAAATGTGACGGAAATCGGCGAATCCACTTGCACGGTCTCCCCTGAGGTTGCGCTGATCTTGGGGGAAGCTCTGTGTGCTATTTCCGCTTCCTCCGACATCAATGTGGTGGCCCCAAGCGTACGAACCAAGAATCTGCAAACCGCTTGAGAAGCGTTTCTCGAGTTTTGCCTGCAGAGAATGATAGTTGGAAGTTGCCTTGTTCTCTCCCACGATCATGAATGTGTTGTTGATAGGAAAAGGCCTGGGATGTTCCTGCCCGGCCGGGCAAGGTGTCGGTGGGCATCCGACCACGCCTGGCCCGGGAGGAGGCAGGTTCTGAAACGAGAAAATCGGTACCTTCGTCCCCTTGCTGCCGACATAACCGACTTCCAGCATGAGATCGTCGGCAAGTTCCCGCTGTACGCCCAAGTTCCACTGCTGGGTGTAGCCAAAACGATCCTTTCGGTCCGCCGACCAGAGCAGACTTGGAGTCGTTCCCGGCGTGACCGATGTATCCGCCGAAAACATGGTGTCGATTGACGTGAGGTCGGTCCCCCGATTGAGCACGCTAACGCCCTCGCTGAGCGCATACGGCCACTGGCCGCGATGCGCTTGTAGCTCCCAGAGGTAGTTGTGAATGTAAAAGACGCCGTAGCCAGCCCGTACCGTGGTCTTGTCATTGAGCGTGAACGCAAGGCCGACCCGAGGTGCGAAATTGTTGTAATCGGGCTCGCGGATCGTCGGGATCGTGTTCGAAGGCTCGCCTGTAACCGGATTGACCCCAGCCCAAATGAACTTGGCGTCATGCCTGTCGAACTGAGACAGGCGGTTGTTCTTTTCCCGGGGTAACTCAGTGTACTCGTACCGGAGTCCCAAGTTGAGTGTCAGTCGGGGAGTCACCCTGATGTCATCGTTGAAATAGAAATGGTACATGTTCCACGAGGCATGCATGCTCGTGTTGCCCAGTCTTCGGTTCCCTCCATCGGGTAGTCCCAAGAGAAATGATGCTAGTGACGATCCCGTGCTGACCGAATTCTGAGGATCCGCGGTAGCAAGTCGCGTGAAAGTGAAGCCGGTTTCGTTCAGGTTGTCGTGAATGCCCCAGATGTTATCGATGGTCACGCCGAACTTAATTGTGTGTTTCCCGCGGACATTCGAAACCTTGAAGATGTACTGCATGTCATTGGTCGGCGAAAGGGTTCCGGACGAAAACGTCCCGGTGAAGCCCTCTCCGAGTCCCAGACCCGGGAACAAGGGATGTGATGGGCTCTTGACGATGACGCCCTGAAGCGGGAACTGCTGCAGGAATGCGGCAGCACCTGGCCCGGGATTCGAGGCAGCCTGCAGGACCCCAGTCCGATTGAAGCCGACCTTGGTGTCAATCACTGTGGTCGGTGTCGGCACGTAGGTTCCGCTGATGACCGCATTGTGGAACCGCTGCGACGTGATCGTCGCCATTGAGGGCAGCGCCTGCGGAACAGCTTCTTGAGCGATGGACGGCGAGTACCGCATGAAGAAGCTCAAATTGTCGGTTGCTCGGTAGTCACCGCGCATGTTCAGCTGATACTGATCCAATTGACGTGGGTTCGTGTTTACTATGTTGCCGCCACCGGGCGTGTCCGTTTCCGGAAAGACGATGTCCGCCCAAGCCGCGGTGGCGGGATGGATTCGATTCGGGCAGATGACGTTGGGTACGCCATTGCACGTGAGTCGGTCTCGAATGACTAGGCCAGAAGCAGTGTCGAGCCGACTGGTGAACGGGTCGAAAACGGGCTCAAGGTCCTGGAGGTCGCCGCTCAGTTGCGCTCGTGTCGGGACAGTAGCAAGCAAGGTCGATGCCCGGCGGATCTTGAAGCCCTCGTAATTGAACAGCCAGAAGGACTTGTTCCTTCCGTCGTACAGGCCCGGAACCTTGATGGGACCTCCGAGTACCGCTCCCCACTGATTCTGCCGGAACGCAGGCTTGCCAGCACCACGGGCATTCCTGAAGAAGTCATTCGAATCGAGCTTGTCATTCCGGAGGAACTCAAAGAATGATCCATGGAGTTCGTTGGTTCCCGACTTGAGGGCTACGGCCACGTTGGCACCGGCACCCGAGCCGAACTCCGCAGATGTTATGTTCGTCTGTACCCTGAATTCCTGGATCGCGTCAATAGAGGGTTCAATACCAAACGCCTTGAAAAAAACATCGTTGTTCTGGATGCCGTCCAGAGTGAAGTTGTTGATGTCCGGACTATTGCCGCTTACGCTGAAGTTGTGCCCACCCGAGATAGCAAACAACTTCCCCCGGGGCACTGATCCAGGCACCAAAAGAATCAGGTCGGTGTAGCTTCGGCCGTTCAAGGGCAGGCTTACCACGCTGTCGTTATTGACGACGGTCCCCACCGTCGCATCGGCGGTATCAAGAAGTGGGGTTGCTGCGACGACCTCGACAGTCTCCGTGACCGCCCCCAGTTCCAGTGCCACATTGACTGTCACAGCCCGATTCACTTGCAACTCGACCCCGGTGATCTCAGTCGCTTGAAATCCATCCTGAGTCGCCCTCACCGAGTAGACCCCGGGCAAGAGCGACGGCACTCGATAGCCACCATCGAGTCCGGTCTGCACTTCGCGAGTGATGCCAGTTCCTTCGTTGGTTACTGATACGGCAGCGGCCGGAATGGCAGCGTCTGACTGGTCGGTGACGGTTCCTAGGATCGTACCGAACGATGTTTGCCCTCGCAGGGGCGAGGGTGCTTGAATCATGACCAAGCTGAGAATGATCCCCCGGGCTGCGGAAGATACCAAGCGCGTCCTCATACGTCCCCTCCTGTTGCGAGGCTCTAGTAAGTGGACCGGATCACGTCTGGCGAACGAGTTATTCGAGGATCCGGCACCTTACCGCCGAAATCTGCGATCCCAGCGTAGGACGCGACAAGAGGCCTGTCAAGGAAATCTGTTACTCATTTGCATCCGGGATTTCAGAATCTGTGTCCAGCGCGAGGCCCCCGAGAATCGAGCAATTCCGATTGCAGCGTCCCGGATCCGTATTCGCGAGGGCTCGGTTGATACACGCACGATCGGGCCGAGACTACGTAGCTGAAGATTGGTCAAAACGAAGCAGGCACGCAACCTCTGAACGAGAGTGAAGACCGGGCTCAGCGAGGAATCAGCTACTGAGCGTGAGGATTCGCGTGGGTGAGGAGCTGGCCCACAGGGCCGAGACCGCACCCTCTCCGATTGCGAGACAGACAATTCCTATCGCCCCTCCCGCTACAGGCGCAGGCCGTTGACGTTCCGCGGTGGTTCGTGAGGCAGATTCGACAAGACCATCAGCGACGGCTGACAATGTAGCGGGTCCTCAGAACGGCCCTCGAGGCAATGCACGTTGGCATCCAGATTTGCGGGATTCTCCCAGTCGCCCTTGAGGCTTTCGTTCTCCCGCAACGTCCTTGCTCGCGGGGAGAGCACTGGGGAAGTGTTCGGGATTAGCAGCCACCTTTGCGATTCCTGGCGATGCTCCGGAACCGCCCGAGCCCGGTGATGGGGAATCGCCCGCCTCCCCTCGCCGGCGGCGGTTGACGTCAACCGCCATCACTGGCTAATCACGTAATGAGTGTATGTCGCGAAGCACTACTGAATCAGGATCAACTCTGTTTGGGGCTCGTGCAGGCGTTCCGCGCCCTGGCTTGTGATCACGACGTCTTCCTCGAGCGCCATATGAATTTCGCCCATGTCCTTGTATGGCGCATATATGATCGGCTCGACCGCAAACGTTTGGCCCTCTTCCATCTCGAGAAAGACAGTCGTGCCGTACCGCTCGGGCCAGTCCGGGCAAATCAGGGGGCCAACGTCATGCACCACGAAGCCTATCGGATGCCCTGTTCCATGAGGAGGGCCTTCGTATCCAGCATCCGTTATTGTCTTCCGAGCGATCGTATCGATCGCAACGCCGGTGACTCCTGGTTTCATGGCGGCGATCTGCAGGTCGAGTGCCCGCCTCGCGGTCTTCCACATCTTGCGGATCTCCTCGGGAGCCTGGTTTTCTCCAGCTTGCAGGACGTAGGCCGTTCGCTGGAGGTCCGTCGAATACCCGCGCAACGTGATCCCAAAGTCGATCCGCACCAAGTCCCCACGCTTGATCAAGCGGTCACTCGGATCGGCGTGCCCTCTTGACGGTCCAGCCACTACGCTCATGAATGGCACGGTGGCGCCTAGCATCGCAGTGCGGCTCCGAAGATAATCGCCGACATCGTTTTCAGTTGTGACACCCGGGTTGATGGCGACCCGCGACAGCGCATCGCGGATAAGCGTGTCGGTGTGGCGAGCGGCCTCGCGGAGGATCTCAACCTCTTCCGGCAGCCGGCGACCCCGAAAAGATGCCACAAGCGGTTCCGAGGAAACGAACCGTGAAGCAAGGCCCTCTCCCAAGACCTCTTCCAGGTAAGCTCGCATGCCGGCGGTTAGGCCGTCGGCTATCGGCATGTCCCGCGAGGTGTTGACGGCAATACGCGCGGGATTGAGATCCTCGACAAAACTCTTGAGGTGGGGCTTAATACCCTCGCTCTTATAGCTGATCACTTCGTCGTAGATGCCGGTCTCTTCGAGCGGGGTGACATCGTAGCTCGCAGCGATTGCCGTCTTCCGAAATCGGCCGTTCGCACGGTCGAAGAGCAGCGCCATCCGGGCCACCGCGTCCTCTCCGCCGAAGTCCTCGGCCAGCGGGTCCTTCGATTCCTCCCGTGTGAAGACGATCCAGAGGTCGATGTTGTGCGTTTCCAGCGCGTCAGGCAGGAGTTTATCGACACGCTCCCTCAATACGGCAGTATCCGCGCTCCAGCCCGGGAACACGAAAGCGATCGTAACGAGACAGGCGAGTCGCGCCATCCGAATCTTGATCATTGATGAAATCCCTGCCCCTCGCCCCTGACTAATATGGTCCATGCGTCCCTCCGTACGGACATGTCAACGCTGACGAATCAAACTTCACAGCTTGTCAAAGCCACGCCAGCCCGGCAAGGCGGCCGCCTGTCGAATCCACCTCGCCATCGGCTCCGCGTCGAGTTTGCCTTCGTAGATGTCGATCCAGCGTGAGTCCGGGTCCTTTCCTGCCCCGGGCGGCGCAGGCCGCAGCAACCTCCCAAGAAAGAACGTCACCTTCACGTAGCGAGCGAACACGTGATAGCTCAGAAACCAGCCTTCACCCTCGATGCCATAGAACGGCGAGTTCCACCTCACGGCCTTGCGAACGTTAGGTACATTTCGCACGATGAGCGTGTCGAGACGGCGCCCGATATCGCTCTTCCAGCCTGGCATTGCTGCGATGTAGGCCTGTACGGGGGCGTCACCGTCGGCCTTGGCGATCTGAGGGTTGCCGCCACTAAGGAGGGTCGGCTTCGCACCGGCATTCTCTCGAACCTGCGCTAGCTCTTGAGATGTCATTCCGCCTATTGAGCTCACTTCAGCCCACAATTCATGGAAACCACTTGGCACGTGAGCAACGGCCAATCGCGTGCCGCAAACCCAGTCAGCAAGAGCTAAGTTACGCTAGCAGGGTGTGTTCGCTCGTCGCAAGAGACCGTTCCTGCATCTGGCATCCATTCACCCAGATGAAGACCGCACCGGATCCGCTGCCGGTCGTCGGGGGCGATGGGGCATTCCTGATTACTGAAGACGGGCGGCGGGTTCTGGACGGGATTTCGTCCTGGTGGGTCAACGTTCATGGGCATTGCAACCCGCGGGTCAGCCAAGCCCTCGCCAGGCAGGCCGAACGTCTCGAACACGTGATGTTCGCCGGCTGCACGCATCCACCGGCCGTAGAACTGGCGGAGAGGTTGGTTGCGTGCCTTCCCTCGCGCCTGACACGGGTCTTCTTTTCCGACAATGGCTCGACGGCAGTAGAAGTTGCGCTCAAGATGGCGTACCAGTACTGGACCAACCGTGGAGAACCGCAGCGTCGCACGTTCCTCGCGCTCGAACATGCCTATCACGGAGACACTGTCGGCGCGATGTCGGCCAGCCATAGGTCATTCTTCACATTAAGTTACGCGCCATTGCTCTTTCACGTCGAGCGGGTTGCCGTTCCGCGCGATTACCTCGCATCGATGGATCCTTCGCTGGACGGCAATGGGTCTGAACCTCTTGACGCAATCGAATCCCTGCTTGCGGAGCGAGCTTCCGACCTAGCCGGAGTCATTGTCGAGCCCATGCTGCAGGCGGCGGGAGGAATGTTTGTTTGGAAGCCTGAATTCCTGCGTCGCCTACGAGAGCTCTGCGACAACTTCGGTTTGCTCCTGATCGCTGACGAGGTGATGACCGGATTCGGCCGGACGGGGCCCATGTTCGCCTGCGAGCACGGGCCGATCGAGCCGGACCTGATCTGCCTCTCCAAGGGGCTGACTTGCGGCTATCTGCCATTGGCGGTCACAGTCGCCTCCGACGACATCTACGAGGCATTCCTCAGCGACGACCGGAGCAAGACGTTCTTCCACGGGCATTCATTCACGGCAAATCCCCTCGGCTGCGCCGTCGCGCTCGCCGGATTCGAGATCTTCGCCGAAGACAGGGTCCTGGACCGAATTCAGGGCATCGCATCAAAGATGCGTTCACGGCTCAAACGATTCGTAGGTCTCGACTACGTGCGAGACGTCCGGCATATCGGCGGTGTCGGCATAGTGGAATTCCAGACAGGAGGCGAGGGCTACCTTTCCGACTTAGGCCCTCGCATGGCGGCGGAGTTTCTGCAGCGTGATCTGCTCCTGCGTCCATACGGAGACCTGCTCTATTTCATGCCCCCGTATGTGGTGAGCGACGACCAGATTGACTGGGTGTTCGATCAGATCGAGGACGTTTCGTCCGCACTCATGGCCTAACCCGTCTAAACGCGACGCTGGGCTTCCGCGTCGGGCACGGCGGAAGTCTCCCTGCCGGAGCGCTGGTGGCGAAACATGGAGAGCCGATTGCTGCCTATCCTGACGACCCGCACCCTGTGCAACGATCCGTAATTCTCGGCCAGTTCCAATTGCCTCCCGTGCTGGGCTACTACCCAGTCCGCGGACTTAGCAGAGAGTGCATTCAACGTCCGTTCGTACTCGCGGCTGACGTCGTATGGCGGGCCAAGGAAAAAGGTGTCGGCATTGATCTCTGTGACCGCTTTCTGGACGTCGGTGGCGCGGACATCCGACTGGCCCTGCACGCCGAGGGCTTCCAGGTTTCGTCGAATGACCTTCACGGCTCGCACGTTGGATTCGACGAAGACTGCGCGCTCGGCCCCGCGGCTTAGGGCCTCGATGCCGACCGCACCGGTTCCCGCGAACAGGTCCGCAAACACCCTACCTTCGATCTGCCCCTGAAGGATGTCGAACAGCGTCTTGCGCATTCGCCCAAGCATCGGACGAGTCGATGAGCCGTCAACCGAAGCCAGTACCCGACCGCGGAGTCTTCCTGCAATTACTCGCATGAATCGCCGTGCGCCCGACCCACGTGCTGGGGGGCGATCGGACCACCTCCGGCCAGATGCTAGGCGCGCCCTTCGGCCGGCCGCGAACCTGAGAATGCACTGTCCACTATGCGCTCCACGGCTGCTCTGCCCCGACGACGAGCATCTTCAAAATGCTCCTTTTGGGCGGCCCGGCCAAGCGGGGTGCCTTCGCGAAACCAATGCTCCAAGGCACGGCCCACAACATATGTTCCAGCGAACGCAATCAAGCCCTTCGGCACCAGTCCAGCTCCCGCTGGCACCTTGGAGACGATCTGGCGCGCGATTGCCCTCCAGCCCAACGCGACACCGGCTATCGATCCGATCTTGACGCTTTGGCTGTCGTAACTCACTTCCTTACCGTGGGCCGCAGCCAGCAGAAAGGACAGACGTACCTGGTTCATCGTGAGAAACACGGTGTCGGAAGCAAACTCGCCTACCGCCCATGGCAGGACAAGGACTGTCGGTACGACGTTTGGCAGGGACGTAGCGACAGTGAAGAGGGTATTCTCCTTCGCTATCTTCCAAATCAGTCGTTCGCTCACCATCGGGCGAAAACCCGAAAAGTTGCATGCTAGCGGAAGCCAATCCTCCTCGTGCTCGTCCAGCAGTGCTGAAGCCGAGGCCTCTGGGTCACTCGGGTCAAAGGCGAAAAAATGCGCCGGGTGAGGCACTCCACGCTCGGAGAAACCCGCCGATACTTGGCCGAAGTCTTCCTCCTTCGAGATACGAACAATTCGGTGCTGGCCCGTCCGAGTGTGCTGCGGGCTAAGGAAGTCACGGATATCGTCTACACAATCCTCGTCGGCGGCCAGCACCCCAAATCTGACCGGGCGTGAGGCTGCGGACCGCACTGCGGCCGGATTCAGGTTCCGGATTGCAGCTCTGACCTGGCGAACCAACGGGATTGACACGAGAATCTAATTATAAGGGCGATTTCGGCCCCCCTCGGCGTCAGAGATTCAGTTCCCAATCTTGGTAGCCTTATGGGCGGATTCGGTCATTCAAGCCGAGCAATTCGGAAAACCTGAGAGGCCAAGAAGATTGAGTGCGGACACAGCCCAGGGTATTCGCCGCATCGCGCTGCCTCGGGACGAAGACGCGGCTCCGGAACGCTGCATTCTGGCGGGCTTGCAACTGCGGCCCCTGGCTAATGGAAACCGAGGAACGCCGGGTGGCCTCACGGCCGAGGAATCGATATCAGAGCTCGCGGACCTAGCTGCCGGCGCCGGCGCGGAGGTGCTCGGTCACACCATTCAAGTCAGGGAGCGCCCTGTTCCGGCCACCCTTTTGGGGGCCGGAAAGCTACGCGAAATCCATGCTTGGGCCACCGACGAATGCTGCGATTTCGTGCTGTTCGACCACGAACTCACTGCCTCCCAGCATCGCAATCTCGAGCGCGAACTCGGGCGTCCGGTTCTTGATCGGACCCAGCTGATCCTCGACATCTTCGCGAAGCACGCGCGGTCGCGCGAAGGTCGCCTGCAGGTCGAACTTGCGCAGCTCGAGTATCTGCTGCCGCGCCTCGCGGGACAGGGCACCGCATTGTCGAGGCTGGGGGGTGGGATTGGTACTCGAGGCCCCGGTGAGACCCAGCTGGAAAGTGATCGCAGGAAGATCCGGAGACGCATCGTGAAACTTGGCTCGGATCTCGAGAAGGTTCGGTCGACGAGGCGTTTGCAACGAGCGAAGCGAACCTCCGTCCCGATTCCGACGGCCGCCCTTTGCGGGTATACGAATGCGGGGAAGTCCACTCTCTTCAACGCCCTCACGAAGGCGGACGTGCTCGCGGACCCGAGGCTTTTCGCAACGCTGGACCCGACCCTGCGAAAGCTCCGATTGCCCTCGAATCGCACGGCGCTGCTATCCGACACCGTCGGATTCATTCGTGATCTGCCGCCTTCGCTGATCCAGGCGTTTCGGGCCACGCTCGAAGAAGTTACCGAAGCGGCGCTAGTGGTCCACGTGTTGGATGCCACCGCAGAGCACAGGCGAGTCCACCGGGAAGAAGTGGACCGCGTGCTCAACGAACTTGGCGCGCGCGAGAAGCCACAGCTGTTGGTTCTGAACAAATGTGACCTGATCGACGAAAGGACACGCCAGCGGGAAGTCGACCGCGAGAGACTCGGCAGCTCGGCCGCAGGCATCGTGGGTGTCTCGGCAAGGACCGGAGCGGGGCTCGACAATCTTGTGGCGGCTATCGATGACGTGCTCCACAAGGGGGTGATGGTACGCAGGCGCCTGCTCCTGCCCTACACCGAAGGCAGCGTGCTCGCCAGGCTCTACCGACAGGCGCGAGTGCTGGGTCGTTGGGACAGGGACAACGCAGTGGAAGTTGACGTGGAGCTGACAGCGACACTCGCGAACCGCCTGGACCGGTATTCTTGCAGGGACAGGAATTTCAGCGAGGATCTGATAGCGCCCGATCAGATAAGCGAGGAATAGCCATCCTCATTGCCCAATCGCGGAAGCCCCGCGGAACGGCATGGAATCGCGGACCCGAAATCGTCCAGGGATGTGTGGTCTCGGCGGGAGCAAGCTAGACGAACTACCCAAGTAACCTTCGAATTCTTTTGGCCTGATACGAATGATGTTATTATTCAGTGATTCACTTGTGATTATATGATCATATCATTTAAGAATCTCCTGTATTTCTCTGGTAACAGTGCCTGTATTTACATGTGTCCGGGGTCGCCATGAATGGGGGGGGGTAGACTTCCCTAGAAATTGACCGCAGGATTCTGTGTTTCACGGCGACGCACAAACTCGCGGGAGCCGATGACGCCAAGGCCGAGACACTTCCAACTGCCCCGCCAACCGGAAGAGCGTCGCTTCGTCGCCGAATCGGGCCGTGAGCTGGACCCCTACCGGCAGCCCGTTCTTCCAGTGCAACGGGAGGGACATGGCTGGCTGACCCGTGGCGTTCGCCAATTGCGTGAACGGGACGAATTCCTTGACACGGCGCGCATAAGGCCGCAGATCCGTATCACCTTTTGCCGGATGCAGGAATCCGATCTTTGGTGGCGGGCTGGCCAAAGTCGGTGTGAGTAGCATGTCGTAGTTGCGGAAGAATCTGGCTACAGTTCGACCAATCGCCTGGATTGTCGCGACCGCCTTGACGTATTCGGCCCCGCTGTGCTCGGCACCTCGGGCACCGAAAGCGAGAGTGATGGACTCGCAGTGGGACTCCGAGAGACCGCATCCCAAGGCTTCGGAGAGTGTCTCCAGGCTAGCGGCGAGATTCGAAAACCAAATTGTCGTGAATGCCTTTCGGAACACTCGGTCGTCGTACTGCGGGGCCGCTTGCTCGACAGTGTGCCCGAGGTCCTGCAGTAGCAGGGCCGTCTCCTCGACGGCTCTTGTGTTGTGCGCGTGCACCGGCGTCCCGGTCGGCGATTCGGTCGAGAAAGCGATTCGTGAAGTTCCTGGGTCCGCACCGACCTCGTCCAGAAAGGGCCGTGCGATTGGGGGAGCCCAGTAAGGGTCGCCCGTGTCCGGGCCCGACGTCGCATCCAGCAGCGCGGCGCTATCGCGTACGGAAACCGTTAAGGCGTGCTCCACCACCAAACCGTTCATGACGTCGCCAGCATCCGGACCCAGCGGGTTGCGTCCCCGAGTTGGCTTGAGACCGACGAGACCACAGCAAGCCGCAGGAATTCGGATAGAACCCCCGCCATCGCTGGCGTGAGCCATGGGCACGGTGCGAGCGGCCACGGCAGCTGCCGCACCACCACTTGAGCCGCCGGCTGTCCGCTCCAAATCCCAGGGGTTCCTCGTGGGGCCGAACGCGTGCGGTTCGGTCGTGGCGGTCAGTCCGAACTCCGGCGTGTTCGTTTTGCCCACGCAGATGAGGCCGGCCCGCTTGTGCCGGGTCACGATCTCGCTGTCGTATTGTGCACTCTTGCTCCCCAGGACGGCGTTGCCTTCCGTTGTCGGGACCCCGGCAACGGATGCGCGAAGGTCCTTCAGGAGGAACGGCACTCCTGCGAGCGGTCCGTCCAATGACGCCATGCCAGCTTGGGCACGCGCCATTTCGAACATCGGGGTGACGATGGCGTTGAGTTCCGGGTTCAGGCTCTCGATTGCATCGATTGAGGAGTCGACGAGTTCCAACGGGGAGACCTCTCGGCTGCGGACGAGCCCCGCGAGCCCGACCGCGTCCTGACCGAGACTGGCAATCCGAATAGGCATCGAAACCATCGTAGCGGCGAAGGCGCGAGAGGATGCGCTGCCAAGCCAAGAGGCAGGACAGGAGGCATCAGTGCACCGCCCTCGGTCTGCGTAGGCGAAATGCGCAGGCGCAGGCCAACGAGGCAATCATGCTCGTAGCTACGCCTGCAACAGCGTCGACAGCATAGTGATAGCGGCCGTAGACTGTTGCCACAGCAATTCCTGCAGCGACGACAGTCATCGCGAAGCCCCAAGAACGGCGTTCGGGCATGGCGAAGAGGAGACCGAATCCCACTCCGAACGCGGCTGAGACGTGCCCGCTCGGAAACACGCTCGTGTGGATCCCGGCCCCTCCCAAGATCCACCAATTGAATCTTCTGAAGACCGTGTCGTAGGTTCCGAACAGTTCTCCGGGGAACACCGTTCGCGGCGGCTCCGATGGAAAGTATGGGTACAAGGCGTATGCGGCAACCGCCGACGCAACGAAGAATGCGAGGAACTCATCCGCGCGTTCGGCAACGCCACGTAGGAACAGGATCAGCAGGCCAATCGGCCCGACCGCGTAGGTAAGGAGGTATAGGAACTCGAGGAGCCCGGGGACTACCGGTCCCAGGGACTCGATCGCATCAAAGACACCCCAGTCCGTCAGGATCAACCGGTCCCACCTGACCCACGCTTCTTCGAGGTGGAAATCGGCGTGTGGCTGGGCAAACCAACCGATCTGCCTGTAGGCAAGAAGGACTCCCCCCAAAGGAAGAACATCGCGAAGGACACGGAACAGCCTTCGACTTGGCCGGCGCCTGAAGCCGTATAGCACGGCCAGAGCACCGATGCTCGTGCAAACGGAGAGCCATCGGACCGGATTGGGCAGTGGCAGAAACAGCGCCAAGACCCCGGTGTAGCTGAAATACCCGGCGAGGATCCACTCCGTGACGCGCGGACTGTGAGTGCCCTCGGTGCGAAACATGCTGTTTCAGAGTACTCGCCGCCCCTCGGGCAGGAGGACGCGAAGGAGCAGTTCGTCGGCGTGCTTCCCGCCTTCGGCGGAACGACCGTATGGTAGGCTTTGGTAGGGATTTTCCGTGATTTCCGGCAAGCATATCGACCGTCGCACGTTCCTCCGCGGCACCGGTGCGGCTATCGCCCTGCCCTACCTGGACGCGATGCGGCCAGCATTTGCGGCTACTAGAAACGTGGCAAGCGACGCTCCGACTAGACTGGCGTTCGTTTACATTCCAAATGGAGTGATCCAAGAGGCCTGGACTCCAGCGGAACAGGGTTCTTCGTTCGAGTTCACCCGGATTCTGGAGTCCCTCGAGCGCTATCGGAATGACTTGCTGGTCCTTTCGGGGCTTACTCACAACAACGGTCGCGCGCTAGGCGACGGAGCGGGAGATCACGCTAGGGCGGCTTCCAGCTTCTTGACTGGTATCCACCCGAAGAAGACTGCCGGGGCGGACATTCGGCTGGGTGTTTCCGTCGATCAGGTCGCCGCCAACGCAATAGGCAACTCAACCCGCTATGCCTCGATCGAACTGGGCATCGAGGCCGGCCGCCTGGCCGGCAACTGTGATTCAGGCTATAGCTGCGCTTATTCGAACAGCATTTCATGGCGAGGCGAGAAGACCCCGAATCCTCCCGAGGTCGATCCGAGCCAGGTCTTCGAACGAATGTTCGGCGACATCGACGAACCTCTAGACCCAGTGACCCGGGCGAGGCGTGCCGCTCGACAGGAAAGCGTGCTGGATCACGTCCTGGGCGATGCGAATCGCCTGTTGGGATCCGTGGGGCCGACGGATCGGCAAAAGCTTGACGAGTACTTCTCGAGCTTGCGAGATGTCGAGAAACGGATCGCGTCTGGCCGCGAGACCCCGGATGGCCCTGAACCCTGGATGGCGCGTCCACACGGCATACCCGCGAGCTATCCCGCGCACGCTCGGCTGATGTTCGACCTGATGGCCCTGGCCTTCCAGACCAATATGACGCGGGTCGCGACCTTCATGATGGGCCGCGAAGGCAGCAACCTCACCTATCCGGAAATAGAGGTCAATCGTGCGCACCACGGGATGACGCACCATCTCGGGGACCCGGACAAAATCGAGGACATCACCAAGGTTAACGCCCACCATATCCGGCAATTTGCGTATTTCCTGGAAAGGCTCGGCTCCATCGAGGACGGTGATGGCCGCCTCCTGGACAACATGATGGTGGTGTACGGGTCGGGCATCGGAGACGGCAACCGCCATACGCACCACGACCTTCCGGTCTTGCTGGCAGGCAAGGGTGGCGGGAAGCTTCATCCGGGACGCCATGTCCGCTACGCCCGCGAAACGCCAATGAACAACCTCTACCTGTCGCTACTGGCCCGGTTGGACATCAGGACCGAGACTCTCGGGGACGGCACAGGCACACTGGAGCGCCTGGGCGATATGGACATCTAATCCCCGAGCGGCGTCTCGCAAGCCCTTCGCAGTCAAACAGCAGTCTGGGCGGCGTCGAGACACTCGCACCGTCCCCCCACGTGACGATATCGACTATCGCGAGGTCACTTATCATGACAGCGCGGAATCCGTGACGGTCACGTCTGCCAAGTCGAGACCCCTCGCAGTCGTGCTGCTTCAGTTGGGGGGACCCGAATCTGTGGAACAGGTCCAGCCGTTCCTCGAGGCCATGTTCCGGGATCCGGACCTGTTTAACCTGCCACTCTCTCCACGTCTCCGAAACTGGCTCGCTTTCCGTCTGTCCATGTGGCGGGCGCGGTTGGCCGTGCCGCTGTATGCGGCTATCGGAGGGAAATCCCCCATTCGAGAGATCACTCTGCGTCAAGGCGAGTTGCTTGAGCGAGAGTTGCAACCCAGCCTGCCGTGCCGGGTGTTCGTCGCAATGCGATACGGTTCGCCGTCGACAGAGGCAGCCGTCGACTCCGTCCTCGAGTCAGGCTGTGGGCGTATTCTGCTTCTCCCGCTGTACCCGCAGTATTCGGGGGCAACCACCGGGAGTTCCATGCGGGAATGGACGTTTCGCAGCCGGGAAAAGGGCCTTGCCCTGCCGACCGCCAGGATCGAGTCCTACTACAAATCCGACAGCTATATCACGGCTGTCGCTGACAGAGTCAGCGAGGCGCTGGCGAGATTTCCCAGACACGCGGCGCCACACCTCGTCTTCAGCGCACACGGCCTGCCGAAGAAGCACATCAAGCTGGGCGACCCGTACCGGCGGCAGATCCTGGAGAGTGTCCGTTTGGTGTGCCAGAAGTGCTCGCCCAACCTGGGGCACACTCTCTGCTACCAGAGCAGGATCGGCCCGCAGCGCTGGCTCAAACCGACCTTGCCGGCGACGCTCCGCAGGCTCGGACGAAACCGAGTTGAATCCGTTCTCGTCGTGCCGATCTCGTTTGTCTCGGACCACCTCGAAACACTCTCGGAAATCAACATAGAAGCACGTGAGGTTGCGCTCGCGAGTGGCATTCGCCACTTCGAGACGATGACCGGCTTGAATGACAGTCCGAAGTTCATCGCAGCTCTCGCCGAGTTCGTGCGCAACGCCGTGCAAGAGAATCACGAATGGTGACTCGAACAGACGGTGTGCTTCGCCGGAACGGTCACTTTGATCCGGCAATCTCGAGCACGACGTTCCAAAGGATTTCCACGTAGTCCTGGAACGGCTTCACGTAAAGGTATTCGTCCTTGCCGTGAATCCCGCTGGCAAGATCCCACTCCGGACGCGCAGGTCCAAAACCATAGGTCGGAATTCCAGCCGCCCTCAACTGGGCCGAATCGGTCGCACCGGTGGACATCGTCGGCAGGACGGGAACCCCTGGATACAGACGGCTCAGCGCCCTCTCGAATCCAAGAAACGCCTCGTTAGATAGCGGCGACGGCTCGTGCGGAGTCCGCGTCACAGTGTGGGGTACGAGGTCAACGGCCGGCTCGTTCATTAGTCGCTTCAATAACGTGTAGAGCCGCTCCGGGTCCTCTCCCGGCAGGGCCCGGATATCCACGGTTGCCCGAGCCTCGGAAGGAATGACGTTCTTCAGGTACCCACCCTGCAGGATCGTTGGCACGATCGAGGTGCGGACCATCGAGTTGTAGACAGGCGACAGGTCGAAGAGGCGGTCAAAATCCTCGGGTGACGGGTCACTCCCGAGAATTGCCCGGAAGACATCCGCCTTCTCGGGGTCCGAGATCTCGGCCAGCCTGCGAAAGTACTCGCGCGTGGTCTCGTTGAGCTTGGGGGGCATCTGGTGGTCGAACAGCCGGCTGACCGCCCGGGCTAGCGTCCCGATCGGATTGTCCTTGAGGGGGATCGATCCATGTCCCGAAGTGCCCGCAGCCCTGAGATCGATGCGTGTGGGCGTCTTCTCGGCGGTCTGTATCTCAAATCTCAGATAGTTCAGGTTGCGGTCGAACACACCCTTCCCCGCCTCGTTGATTCCGAACTCGGCATCGATCGCGTCCCTGTGGTGCTCCAGCAAGTAGTTGATGCCATGGATTCCTCCGGCTTCCTCATCAGCGACGCCCAGGAAAATGACGTCTCGCTCCAATGGCGTGGCTTGACGGTGGAGTTCCAGCACGACATGGAATGAGCCGGCAACAACGCACTTGTCGTCGGACGCCCCACGGGCGTAGAGGATGCCGTCCTTGACCTCGCCCGCGAACGGATCGAAGGACCACTCGTCCCGCTCAACGGCAACGACATCCAAGTGGCCGAGCAGCAGGAGCGGCCTCTTGCTGCCATTCCCCTTCACTCTCGCCACGATGCTGGCGCGACCCGGCTCGGCCTCGAAGATTTCGGAAGGCAGGCCCTCCTTGTCAAGAATGTCCTTCAGATACCTCGCCGCGAGAATCTCGTTGCCTTCTGGCTGGACGGTCTCCATCCTGACCAACTCGACGATGGTTTCCAGCGCCTCCTGCTTCACGCTGGGCCAATCCGGTTCCGCTGCGGCCACAAGTGATGTCGCTGCAACGCACCAGATTCCAATGCGGAGTCTCATAGCAATCAGCATATATTGCGGGACCGGGAAGGCCTGGCTCAACCGAGAGGGCGCTCGCGCTGCTATTCTTGAGCAGCGGCACGCGCTTTGACGCCAGTGCGAACCGCTCCTGTGTTGAGGTTCCCATGAAATTCCTTCCCTTGCCCCGTTGGATCGGTCTTGTCGTCGCGTGCGCGCCGATTTGCGCTCAGCCCGTGCTTGAACGCATGCAGCCCCGCGGGGCTCAGGCAGGAAGTGCCGTGAGGGTCAAGCTCGAGGGGAGCCGTCTCGGCCCCACACCAAAGATTCTGAGTCGAGCCTCTTTCGCGGCGACGCCTCTCGCCAGCCCCCTCTCGGAGGGGCAGGATCCGGCCGGGGAGCTCGTGTATCTGCTGGAGGTCGAGAAGGACGCTGTCCCCGGAGTGTATCCGTTGAGAGTCGAGACGTCCGAGGGACTCTCCAACGCCCTTCTTTTCACGGTCGGCCAATTCCCGCAAGTCATGGAACTCGAGGCGTATCCGGATTCGGAGAGCGAAGATTCCACCAATGACTTTCCCGAAACAGCGCAGGCAATCGAGGTGCCTGTCACGGTCGAGGGCCGACTCCAAGGAGCCGAGCGGGATCTCTTCCGCATTCGGGCCAGGAAAGGGCAGCAGCTCGTTGCTGAAGTCGTCGCACGCAGAGCGGGCTCGGCCATCGATCCAAGTCTTGAGCTTCTCGACAGTGGCGGGCGGGTTCTTGCACGTAACGGCGACTCCCGAGGCATGGGCCTGGACGCCAGATTGACGTTTACCGCCGAGGAAGACGGGGAGTATCTGCTCGTGGTCAGGGACGAGCGATTCAGTGTGCAGGACCAGGACTTCTACCGACTCACCGTCGGCGAGTACAAGTTTGCCAACGGCGTGTTTCCGCTCGGTTGGACACGCGGCTCCGAGGTGCAAGCGGAATTCTTCGGTGGCAATCTCAGCGAGCCGCTCCGTGCCAACATCGATGTTCGCAATGCTCCACGCTACGCCAGCGAGGCTTGGGTCCGCGTTCCCGGCACACCATCGTCGGTGCCGTTCCTGCTCAGCGACGGCCGGGAAATGTTGGAGTCGGAGAATCCTGGAGTGCTTGAAAACGGTGTCGTGATGAACGGCCGCATCGCGAAGGCCGGTGAAATAGATCGTTACAGGCTGGCTGTGGCTGGGGGTGACCAGTGGGCATTCGAATTGCGGTCCGGTGAGCTGCCAGGCTCGTCGCTGTACGGAGTCATGACGATCGAGGGCGGCAACGAGACTCTAGCCGTCGCTGGCAAGCACGCCGGGGACCCGAATCCGTACATTATCACCACGACAGGCGTCACTGCGACGTACCCGTTTGTGAACCTGACGGTGCCTCCGGATGTTTCCGAAATCACCGTGTCGGTCGAGGATTTGCTTAACCGTGGCGGCATCGAATTCGCATATCGACTGGTTGCACGTAAGCAGGGGCCCGATTTCCTGTTGACGATCAATGAACCGTACATCAACATCCCTCGCGAAGGCTCGGCGATCGTGTCCGTTACCGCGGAACGTCGGGGCTACTACGGTCCGATCCAGCTCTATCTGGCGAATGCTCCAGACGACATCGAGGTTTCCGGCGGACAAATCGCGCCGACTTCCACCCTTGGAAACACTCTTCCGCGGTTTGAAATCGGCAGCCTCACTCTGACACCGAAATCAGGCGCGGAACTGCGTCGGCTCGATCTGATCGTTCGCGGAAAAGCGACCCAGGAAGGCCAGGAGGAGTTGGACCGGCGAGCTGCCGGCCCAGGAATACGCGTGAATGTCAAAGGAACCGAACAACCGGCAGTGACAGCCGAGTGGCTCGGCTACGACCTGCCCGCCAGAATCAATCCCGAGCAGCCTGCGTATCTTGAGTTCCTCAGCCCCCGTCGCCAACGCCTCGTCCGGGGTGCCCAGGGTCTCGTCGCAAAGTGGTCGTATTCGGCGCGTCAGCCGGGCGTGCAGATCAAGAAAAGCGTGGACCTTCCTCGCAATATTGGCAGTCTCCGGCTCCGTCAAATCGGTGACGCTGAGGCGAAGGAGTCGGGCGAGTTTAGGATGTTCACTCACGAGCGAACGTCTCTCGGGATGGTAAACTTCAACCTGGCAGCCACGGTTTCGGCAGACGGTCGCGAAACAACGATCTATTCCAAGGCACTCGAAATCGATGTCGTCGATGGTTACGGGCTGGAATCCCCCGAAGCCCCGCTGGTGATCGAGGCCGGTAGCGAGGCTAGCTGGACCGGGTCGATCTGGCGTGAGCCGGAATTCGTCCGCACAGTCACGGTCAGTGCGGTGGGCCTCCCCGCGGGCCTGGAATGCCAGGATGCCGAGCTGGCCAGTGAAAAGACGGGCTTCGAACTGCGCTGCGCCGCAAGACCGGACGCTCCGTTAGGAGAGCACGAAGTGGAGATTCGCGCCGAGTCAATGCTATCTGACGAGGGCACTACCCGCTACATCGTTGACCCCGTGAAGACCACCCTCACGGTCCGTCGCTAGCGGGATCACCGCTGGGGACGAGTGCGGCGAGTTCCCCGCTTGAGCCGCAACTTGAAATCGCCGTCTGAAAGTGAAGGGTTGACCTGCATTTCCGAATACGAATGGAGTCGGTAGTCCTTCTGATTGCGCTCGTACATCTTGTACTGCACCGGTTGCCAGTGGTCGGTTGAGACCCACATTTCGAGCGGCCGGTTGTTCAGCCGACCGGCTGGATTTTTGGGCTGGAGGTCAAGCTTGATCGCGGGATGGCCAGCGATTGGCTCTGCGCCCACGAGCTTGATGGCGTAGTGCTCGCTGAGATAGCGTCCGGAAGTCCCGAAACCGATCATCAGGGCGTTGTCAAGCTGGTCTTTGCGATTGCCCGCATCGAATTCTTCGACGAGCTTGATCTTGGGCTTGTATTGCTCGATCTTTGGGCCACGGACCAACAGGAAGTAGTTCGATGGTTCCGTGATTTCCACGAGCATTTCGACATTGCCGGACTTCGCGCGCCGGACTGCGATCCGACCCGATTCGACCGTCTCGTCGTCAACAAATGACCTGTACCGAGTCCATTGGACCTGTGCCCGCATGCCCCGCCACTCTGCAGCCGCCACGTCCATGTTCGCCAGCACTGTCTCCAAGCGGGGCGCGGCCAGAAGCGTCGACGCAATGCAGATCGACATGAATAACGCGGCTCGGGAGCCGGTCGCCCTGGCGGCGGGAACCCCTTTGCGGTAGAACCTGAATCGCACCTGCACCGGACAGCCTCGCCCTGGTCCCGAGCCGATCAATCGCGTTCAGCGTATACCAGATAGGCCCTGACATTGCCTGCCTGATCCATCGCCGGCTCAGTCCTAACAACTCTGAGGTCTTCACCGGTCTGGCTTCGAAGGAGTTCCTGGAGGCGAGGCTCGGCCCCTTCGGGGTTGGCCCGGTCCAGAGCGCCTGGATCGATCCAGTACACAGTGACGTCGTCCGCCGCGACTTCGACCTCGTAGAAGACGGGTTCGCTCGGACTGTCGTTGAACAAGCTTTTCGGGCTGAGGAAAATGAATGCCAGGATCAGGGCGACGATGATGTCGTACTGCCACGAACCCCGTCGGTAGTTCCAGAGCACTGCCGGGCGAACCTTGGCCCAAACCCGCCCGACCATGCTGTAAGTGTATCCTAAGCGAAGAGATTCGGCTCCGGCCGACTCTTGGTGAATCCCGAATGAGACGCCTTCGCCAGCTCGCGAGGCTGTGGGCTCACAGTCAACTGCTGCCCGTCCTGGAAAGCGGCGACAACCCATTGATCGGCGGGCAGGCTGTGATGGAGGGCGTCATGATGCGGACGCCCAAGTCGTTCTGTGTCGCGGTCCGGCTTCCGGACGGCGAGATCGTCACACAGGAAAAGGAGGCTCCCAAGCTCTCTGACAAGAGCAGATTCTGGAAGCTTCCCGTTATTCGCGGCTGCGGTGTCCTGGGCCAGTCAATGGCCCTTGGAATGAAAGCGCTGAACTTTTCCACCGCGAAGGCCATCGAGGCGGAGCAGGGGGACGAATCCGGTCAGAAGACCGAGCTGCCGCCGTGGGTGCTCTGGCTCAATATCGCGTTCTCGATCGGATTCTTCATCGTGATGTACAAGTTCCTGCCCCTTGCGGCGACACAGCAGTTGCAAGGCTGGTTGCCTGCAATCGACAACCAGCTGGGTTTCAGCGTGGTCGAGGGCGCGATCCGGATTTCGATCTTCCTCTCGTTCCTATTCGCGATGTCGCGGCTGAAGGACATCCGTAGGGTCTTCCAGTTCCACGGAGCCGAGCACAAGGTCGTCTTCAACTACGAGTCAGGGCGAGACCTGAGCGTCCGGAACGCCCAGAGCTTTGAGACATGGCACCCTCGTTGCGGCACGAGCTTTCTGATGGTGGTTATGGTTGTGGCGATCGCCATGTACGCAACGGTTCCGTTCGAGGGGTTTCTCGCGCAATTCCTGGCGCGCATTGCGCTCCTTCCAATCATCGCCGGCCTGAGCTACGAAATCATCCGCTTCGCTGCCAGGAGCAGGCAGAGCGCATTCGCAATTCTGGTCCGTCCTGGCCTCTGGCTCCAACGAATTACGACCAAGCCCCCTGACGACTCGCAGATCGAGGTTTCTATCCACGCCCTGCGGACGGCCCTCGAGTTCGAAAAGCGCGCCGGCGGCCAGCCGGCAGTCGCTTAGCGGCGCCGGGACGCGGCGTCAGTTGGAGCGACGGAGGCGCTCCCAATCGGCAGTTGCGAATCGAGAGGGGACTGCAAACGGAGGACTGTCATGGAGTGGATTCGGAGAATCGAGGAAGTCGAGGCGCGATTCGAGGAACTCTCAGCCAGCTTGGCGGACCCATCCGTGCTGAGCGACCAGAGGGCGTATCAAAGACTGGCTCGCCAGCATTCGGAAATCGCCGAAGTTGTCGAGAAGTACCGCTCGTGGAAGGAGGCCGGCCGGCAGATCGAGGCGACGCACCCGATGTTGGACGAGGTCGATCCCGACATCGTTGACATGGCGAAGGAGGAGATCGAGACGCTTCGACGCGAGCAGGAACGGTTGGCGGAGGAAATCCGCATCCTTCTGATTCCGGTCGACCCGGCCGACGAGCGGGGAGCGGTTCTCGAAATCAGGGCTGGCACTGGAGGCGACGAGGCTGCGCTGTTTGCGTCCGACATCTATCGGATGTATTGCAAGTTCGCGGAAATGCAGTCATGGCGGATCGAGGTCATGGACCGGAGCGATTCCGAAATGGGAGGCATCAAGGAGCTCATCGCCCTCGTCACGGGGCGCCGAGTCTATTCCAAGCTCAAATTCGAGAGCGGAGTGCACCGGGTGCAACGCGTCCCGAAGACGGAGTCGCAAGGCCGGGTCCACACGTCGGCTGTGACTGTGGCCGTCCTGCCCCAGGCGGACGAAGTGGATGTACAGATCGATGAGAGCGAATTGCGAGTCGACACCTACTGCTCTTCGGGCCCCGGTGGTCAGTCGGTCAACACCACGTACTCAGCAGTGCGGATCACCCACGAGCCGACCGGGCTCGTTGTGACGTGCCAGGACGAGAAGTCTCAGATCAAGAACCGGAAAAAGGCGCTGCAGGTTCTTCGCTCAAGGCTCTATGAGATTGAGCGCGAGCGACAGCATACCCAACAGGCCGAGCAGCGTCGCGCCATGGTCCGGTCTGGGGACAGATCCGAGAAGATTCGCACATATAACTTTCCGGAAATGCGCATCACCGATCACCGGATCGGGCTCAAGGTTCACCAGCTGATGGACGTGCTCAACGGCAACCTCGACATCATGATCGAACCCTTGACGGCTGCCCATCAGGCAGCAGCCTTGGCGGCCCAAGCTGCCTGAGCCCCGAACTTTAGCCGGGAGACGGGAAAGGACCCTGCAAGAATGGACTCGGAGTGCTCATACTGCTGCCACTCCTGTCACTGCTAGCGGCCGCAGCCACGGGCGCTCCGCGCGAGCAGGGCCCGGCACTGCGCGAGGCTGCGGAAGGCTACGAGTCGATCTTCAATGGCACGGACCTGACAGGCTGGGACGGCGACCCCGACCTCTGGTCGGTAGAGGACGGCGTCATCATCGGATCGACCGATGGACGACCACTGAAACAGAACTCGTTCCTGATCACGGAGCAAGCGTTCCGAAACTTCGAGCTCCGCTTTGAGGTCAAGCTTCGCAACGGAAACAGCGGCATGCAATTTCGCAGCGAACGGACACGCGGCTGGACTGTGCGCGGCTACCAAGCCGATCTCGCCGACGGTAAGGGTTGGGGGAACCTGCACGGCGAGGGACTGCCAGGCGGACTGATTCTCGACGGTTGGCAGAACAAGTCCGAATTTCTCGTCCGGCGCGGCTGGAACCAGATCGCGATCCGTTGCGAGGGACATCGCATCCGCATCTCAGTCAACGGTTTGCCCGTCAATGATGTGCTTGATCCCGGAGCTCTGGAAGGCGTTTTTGCGATGCAGCTGCACCGCGGCGAGCCGATGAGGGTTGAGTTTCGGAACATCCGTGTTCTCCGGCTCCCGCCCCAGTAGCATGCGTCCGTACGTCAACCTATTCAACAAGTCGATTTAGGGTATATGCAGCCATGGTCGAGGCGAGAGCCTCGCCATCATGGCTACGGATTGAGGCGGGCCGCAATTCGTAGAGCCAGCCTTCCTGGAGGTCGTCGACCTCTAGCGCCACTCGAAGCCCGTCCCGAGATATCCGTGCGGCAGCGACCCGGACCGGCGTGACCTCGGTCTTCGGCGAGCCGTAAGCGGCGTGGTAGCGGTAGTAATACCTGGTTAGGCCATAGCTGTCGGGGTCGCCTGCATGGTCCGGGTCGACCGGCTTTGTGAAGGTGAGTTCGAATCCATTCCTCGTCAGGCGCATCGACACGATGTCGAACGGCTCCCTGCCCTGCCAGACGATGCGCTGCAGCCCTTCGGTTGAACCCCAGATCCGGGAAGTCTGTGCAACATAGAGACTCCGGCCGTCGGGTGAGAACGCAAGTCGGTTGTTGGCCATCCGAAGGCCGTTGCCCTCCACGAACGGAAACGCGGCACCCTGATACTCGCCGCGCACCTCCTGCAAGTCCACCCGCAGCACGCGCGGATAGGTCCACTCCGCCACGAACATCTGCCCGCTGTACGGGCCAAAGGCCCCCGTGCTCAGGTCGAAGGCCTGCCCGGCCGACGATCCGCCCATGTCGCCTTGCGGAAAGAGAATCGCCGGCTTCTTGCGGCGCCGGTCGAGTTCTGAGACTTCCTGTTCGACCGGGCTGACGCCAAGGAAGTCTGGATGCCAGTGCAGCGAGGCCGGATGCCCGTGGAACGCCCCGTCCGTCACGTGATGCAGGGGCGACGTGCCGACCCAGTCCCCCTGGTTGTCCGAGACAAAGATCGCGCCTCTTGGACTGGCGACGATGCCGTTCGGCTGGCGGAATCCGCACGAATACGCGCGGAGGCTGCCGTCCGGCCGGATCTGCAACGAGCAGCCCCGGTAGCGAATTGGGGAATAGTGCCCAATTCGGTTCACCTTGCCATCGACAGGCGGCAGAACTCTGCGCGGCCGCCTGGTCAACTCGCCTCGGACGGGGGGGCGTGGATCGGCATTGCCGGAAGCGAGGCCGAGCGACACATAGAAGTTCCCTTCTCTGTCCCGTACGGGCCCCGCGATGAACTCGTGGTAGTTGCCAGACAGCCCCCAGCCATCCGAAACAGTCTCGAACAGGTCGGCCTTGCCGTCCCCGTCGGTGTCGGCCACGCGCGTGAGTTCGGGTACCTGTGCGACCAGGAATTCGCCCGGCCTGTCCCCTATCGCAATCCCGAGCGGCGTGTGCAAGCCTTCGGCAAAGCGCCTCCATCGCTGCGTTCCCGGCTCGAACGAATAGATGTACCCGCGCCGGAACGTCGCGTAGAGCCTTCCGTCGTGACCGAACGCAATTGCGCTGACCTCCGGAGCAATGCCGCGCGGCCCGGGAATCGTCTCGACCTTGTAGGCGGTGGTGGGGACCTGGCCGGCAGCCACAGCTAGCCCGCACACGATTCCCGCCAGCAAACGGACGCCAGAACGGGTCAGGCCTCTATTCGTTCGCGACAACAGTTACCTCGAACGCAACGCTGTCTCCGGGCGGGATCAGGAAGCCGTCGAGAGTCGAACGAATCTCGACGCCGTCGGCCTCTGCGGGCACGAACCACATAGGCTGCTCAACGCCCTCGAGCCGAAAGTGCCTCGCAAGTCCCCCTTGAATCGGAAGAATGCGCTCGTAGACCCTAATACCGTCGACGTCGTACCGGAACTCGGGTATCGACTCGACCAACCGATAGCCCCGGAACTTCCTTTGGGGAATTCGCTCCCTGTCGGTCGAGCGAATTGGATATGCCCCCTCTCGGAAGAAGACCTCGCCAAGAATCTCGGCAGTCTCTGTCAAGTTGGTCTCGCGGTTTTTCTTGCTGAGGAGAGTCCTCGACATGTCGATGAACCCTCCGCGCCATGCGTATCGAAGCCTGGATTCCCCCGCATCGAAGCAGTACGAGATTCCGCCCGGCAGACCCACAGCGATCGCGGCTGGGGTCGCCTCGGGCATGTCCCAGCGGATCACGACAGCCCTGTCAGTGGGAAGCGGTGTGGCCTCTTCTCCCAGCGAGGCGTCGGCCGTCTTGAAGCCGAAGGGGGGTGGCATATGGGGAGCGGACCGGAACGCGGCCCACAGGTCACCAACGGCCGCCAGGAACTCGGGGCTCTCCTTCCCACCAAAGTAATTTGGCATCGACGTCCCCGCCAAGATGCGAGCGGGGTCTCGCATCCAGCGCTTGAACCACCCGGGACGCAGACGCTTTCCCGCTGCGAAGAGGTTGGGGCCGTTCTCCCCGAGTGGCGGGAACTCGCCCCATCCGTGGCATCCGATGCATCCGAGTCCTCCACTCGACCCGTCGACGCCCAAGAGGTCCCGTCCGTCCAAGTGGCTTCCGGGCGGGCCAAGGGCACCGTCTCCGTGCGGGACGATTCCGCTGGCCTTGGCAAACGCGTCCGCAAGCCAAGCGGCGTGAGACGCGCCGTAGCTCGGCATCCTGAGCTCTTGCCACTCGAGTGCCCGGGTCTCGATCTTCACGGCCCTCTCGATCCACCCGGCCTCCAACTTGTCTCCCACACCTGTCAAAGGAGGCGCGGATTCCGCCAACGGTCCTGTCGGGACGCGCCCGTCGATTTCGTGGCACGCCCGGCACCTTAGCTGGGCCAGACGGCGCGGCAGATCGAATGTGGGCGCAGGTGCGACGTCGGGTACCGTCCGGTATAGCGAGACAAACCGCCGCAGCGCTTCGCGCTCTGCGACGGTCAACCGATACCTCGGAACACCAGATTGCACGGTTTCCGAGAGACAGCCTCGGGTCTCGTTCAACGCTTCCAGCGAGGGGGCTTGGCTGCCAGAGGCCAGGCCATCGAGATCGTGGCACGCTAGGCAGCCCGACGACGCCACGATCTCTCCGCCCCTCGTCCTGTCCCCCACGGGCGGTGGCGTCTCGAATGCCGGATCACGAGACGACACAAGATAGGCGGCCAAGTCGAGCGCCTCCGCCTCGGTCAAATGAAACGAGGGCATCCGTCCGTCCGGCGAGTACCGTAGCGGATCGAGCAAATACCGCTGGAGGGGACCAGCAGTGGTCTTTGATCCCATGGCGCGCAAGGGCAACTCCGCGCCGTGGCATGCGCCGCAGCCGAATGACTGGAACGTTGTCCGACCACGCTCCTCGTTACTCTTGCGAACGCTCGGCTCTTCGAAGGTTTGGCCGCTAAGGCCCGAGAGGAACGCTGTGACGTCAGACCGCTCGGAATCGGAGAGCATCTGGGGCATGGTCGCCCAAGGGCGGAACCCTTGGGGCTCGTCCAACCACCGGCGAATCCAGGCAGGCTTCATCCGGCTGCCGAGTCCCGTAAGGATGGGTCCGGGCCGCTTCTGGATAGACGGGGAGTCGGAAGAATGGCAGTTTGCACAGCCTAGATCTTCGAATAGGGCGCGGCCGTCCAGTGGGTGCACGCCGTTCGGCTCGTGTGAAAGCAGCCTCGGGGGAAGCGGCTCACGAGAAAACCCTGGCCCTTGCCAATCGACGGCCAAGCGCTTCCATCCCTCTTGTCGGTCGGCCCTGAGTTCGAGCCGGTGGGTCCCAGCCTCCAAGCGGATCGGTCCAGTCCCGACTCGGTGCCCGTTTAACGTCAGTGCAGCCGAATCGCAGAAGAAGTGATACTCCCCCGACCGAACGATCGAGAGAACACCGGTCCACCCAATGTCAGCTTTGCTCGATGCGGGGGTGAACCCCTCCCCCGGGGCCAGAGCTAGACGCGGCCACGGCCGTATCAATTCGAGACCGCCACTAGTTGTGTTCAGGCCCGGGTCCGCGCGCAGATGCGGGCTTATAGCAAGGATCCCTGCGGTCAGGATCCCAAACAGGCCATGGCGAGCGAGGGGGATCCAAATCGGCGTTCTCTGCAATGGTTTCCGTTGCATCAAGCAGGCTCCGAATGGCTCGGGCCGGGCCCAACCGCCTGAAGAGTACCCCGGTTCCCTCCCCGCACTAGCATTCTCGCCCGGTCCAGTGACCGTGGATCTGAGGTAGAGAATACTGCGAATGGACTCAGCCCTGCGTCGTCCCACGGCCAGGTCATGCCCTGTCGAAGGGGCTTTGCTCTTCCGTGAGACAAGCACAGATGGCGGGACGGCGCGCCGGCACATCGCCGGCCTGGGCTCGAAGGACCGCTGCGCCAGTCCGAGAAACCAGGACGACGGTCGATTTAGGGAAGGGGGAAAGGCATTCGGGTCCTGAGAGTGATAGAGTATGTGCCTTAGGAGGACGATCCTGATGTCTATCACAAGACGAAGTCTGCTTGCCGGAGCGGCCGTCTCGGCAGCAGTCCTGCCAGGCCTTCGAGCCGAATCTTCCGTCAAGCATTACGTGCGATACAGGCGTGGCGATTCCAGGGGATTCGGAGAGCTCGAGGGCGACACCGTGTACCCGATTGACGGTTCCGTGCTGGGAACCCGGAAACGCAAGGGCGACAAGATCGCGCTGTCCGACGTGAAACTGCTCTATCCCGTTCGCTCGCCCAAGGTTTTCGCTGTCGGGCTCAACTACAAGAGCCACCTCGGTTCCAGCCCCGCCCCGACGAAGCCTGAGATCTTCTACAAGCCCAACACATCGCTGCAGAATCCGGGCGATCCGATCATCATCCCGGCTGGGGCGAAGAACGTGCACTACGAAGCCGAGTTCGTAATCGTAATCGGCAAGACTGCCAGAGGCATCTCGGAAGGCCAGGCGGCAGATCACATCCTCGGATACACTTGCGGCAACGATGTCTCCGAGCGAGACTGGCAGGACGGTGACCTGCAGTGGTGGCGCGCTAAGGGTTGCGACACATTTGGCCCGATGGGACCTTCGATCGCAGTCGGCCTGGAATACATGGATTCAGAAATCAGCTTGCGGCTGAACGGGGAGACGAAGCAGAAGCAGAAGGTGAGCGACCTGCTCTACAAGCCGGAACAGATCGTCAGCTTCATCAGCAAGCATGTTCGCCTGAACCCAGGGGACGCGATCTTTACCGGCACGCCCGGATCGACGAGTGCGATGAAGCACGGCGACGTGTGCGAGGTCGAGGTCACCGGTGTTGGAGTGCTCGAGAATCGAGTGCGCAACGCCCGCGGCTAGCAAGTCGCGGCAGCGAACATTCTTGGAATAGCTACGGGCAAGCGACATCCGCTCGCCTCTTGGCCAGCTTTGTGGTGCCCGAGTCGCACGAATCGGGGTCCATCTCTTTGCCGCTGCTCGCTTGGAGCTGGCCCGACTCGTAGCGAGGAGGTGCCGCTAAGTCGGTGTTTTCCGGCACTCCCGAGAGCAGCCGCATGGCTGGGCTGTGGCTGGCTACGAAGACGGATTCGCTCCAGACCGTCGGGCTAGCCCGGGAGAGTCCCGAAAGGCCCTAGTGTATGATTGTTGGACCCTCGAGCCAAGGCGAGGATTTCCATTGAGAAGGCGCGAATTTGTTGGTGTTTCAGCGGCCGGTTTTGCCACCGCTGCTGCTCCGGTTTCTGCGGCCACGCCCGAGGCGCACCTGACTCATGCCCAACTCCTGGCCCTCGGCAGCCTTGACACCCCGACAGTCGCCAACGCGATCGAAACGTTTGACGTGCGATCTCGAAACGAAGGCTTCATGCGGCCCGAAATCCGGTCAATTTTCCCGGACTTCCCGTCCATCGCCGGCTACGCGGTGACCTGCCGGATCAGAGCGAAAGAGCCCCGTCCTGAACCGGGGAGCTATGTGCAGCGTTTCGACTGGTGGGATTTCATCGTGTCCGTCCCTCCACCCCGAATCGTGGTCATCGAAGACCTGGACGACCCTCCCGGGGTCGGCTCGTTCTGGGGCGAGGTCAACGGAAGCATCCACCAGGCCCTTGCCTGTCTGGGCGTGGTCACGAACGGAGGCGTGCGGGACCTGAAGGGAATTCGAGAGATGGGCTTCCACTATTACGCCCAACATGTCGTCGTTTCCCATGCCTACGTCCATCAGGTGGAATTCGGCAAGCCAGTCGTGGTCGGCGGCATCACCGTGAGCCCCGGGGACCTCATCCACGCCGATAAACACGGAGTCCACTCGGTGCCGATTGAGATCGCGGCGGAAATCCCGGACGCCGCAGCGAGGATTTTCGATCGGGAGAATCGATTGATTGACTACTGCCACTCTCCGGAATTCAGCTACGACGGCCTCAAGACGCTCGTAAGCGGGTGAAGAGCGCCCCGGTCGGTCCTCTCTGCTGATGCATACCGTACTTGTCACAGGGGCAACAGGATTTCTCGGCAAGCATCTGGTCCGCCTGCTGCTGGATTCGGACCCCCAACTGCGAGTCAGGGCCTTCAGCCGCTCGGTGTTCGTCGAACCTGATGACGGTCGCGTCGAGAGCGTACGCGGAGACATCACCCGTCCGGCAGACGTAGCTTCCGCCCTGGACGGCGTGGACGAGGTCTACCACCTAGCCGGAGTCGTCGACCGTTCTCCATCCGACCAGTGGGTGGCTTACCGCACACATGTGGAGGGAACGCGCAACGTCTGCGAAGCCTTGCGAGACAAGGGTCCCCGGCGCTGCGTGGTCGTATCGTCGTCCGGCACGGTTGCGGTGAGCCGCGATGCGGTTGTGCACACCGAAGAGTCGGGATACAAGCAAGCAGTCGTCCAGGAATGGCCTTACTACCTCAGCAAGATCTACCAGGAGAAGCAGGCGCTTTGGTACTGCGAGCACCGCAAGCTGCCGATCGTCATCGTAAACCCGAGCCTCCTGCTCGGAAGCGGGGATGATCGCCTCTCCTCGACGAATGACGTCCGACTGTTCCTGAAGGGGCAGATCACGGCCATTCCGTCCGGAGGACTCAATCTCGTCGATGTGCGGGATGCAGCCGCCGGTCTGGTTGCGGCAATGCGCAAGGGCGCGGTCGGGGAGCGGTACCTGCTGGGCGGCGAAAACCTGACTTTCAGGCAATGGATTGCGCATACGGCCCGTCTGGCCGAAGTCAGGCCCCCGCGATTCCAACTGCCCGAGAGGGCAGCGCGGATCGGAGCATCGGCGTTGCGACTGCTCTACCCGATGGTCGGCAAGGAGTTCGAACTGGACGATGCCACGATCCGGATGTCTTCGTTATTCTGGTATTGCGACTCGACAAAAGCGCGGAACGATCTCGGATTCGAGACTCGCTCCGCCGACGAGACGCTGCGGGACACGATTAGCTACCTGAGATCTTCAGGAGCTGCTTAGGAAAGACCACAGGAACCGAAATGGCCGGGCTCAAGGAACAGACATCTTTCGACGTGCAGGCAGACTTGGTGGCAATGCTGGACGAGGCCGCTCGAAGGTACAACCTGCCAACCAGGGACAAGGCGCTGCGCTGCGTATTGGACTACGTAGCCACTACCGGCGATTGGGACGAGATCTTCACCAAGATCCGCTGCCTGCGATGCGGCGGCCGCCCCGGCTGGACCGCAGCAGATTAGATCCGCGCATGGGCCGCTGGCGATTCCGCAAGCCCTGCGTCATTCTGAATCCACGCGCTGCCAGTGGAAAGGCTGCTCGTCGCTGGCCCGAGTTGCGGCCGCTAATCGAGACGGCATTAGGACCGGTCGACGTATCGTTCACGCAGGCGCCCGATCACGCGTCCGAACTGGCCCGCCACGCGATCCGGGACGGATCGGAACTAGTCGTCGCAGTGGGAGGCGACGGGACGTTCAACGAAGTTCTGAATGGCTACCTAGCAGACGGGAGACCGGTCAATCCGGCCTCGTCGCTGGCCCTCTGTCCTCTCGGAACCGGCGGCGACTTCAGGCGATCGGCCGGAATTCCGACCTTGCCGCTCGAGGCCGTGGAAGCCATTGCGAGCGCGCCGACGCGACGAATCGATGCGTGTAGGGTTCAGCTGTCGAAGGCAGACGGTTCCAGCGTCGAGCGGTTCTTCGTCAATGTCACCAGCTTCGGGATGGGAGGAGAGGTCAGCGTGGCCGCGAAGAACTGCTGGCTGACACCGGTCAACGGACGGGCAGCGTTCCTGTGGGCGACAGTCCTGACGTTTCTGCGGTACCGGGCGAAGCCGGTGCGCCTGACTCTCGACGGGGCGATGGCTGACAGTGATGTCCGTGTCATGCAGGTTGCCTTCGGAAACGGCCTGTATCAGGGCGGCGGCATGAATGTCTGCCCGTTGGCAAGACTGGACTCCGGATCCATCGATGTCACGGTCATCGAAGAAATCAGTCTGCTCAACTTTCTGATGTCGCTTCCTCTCCTGTATTCCGACAAGATCTACACGCATCCGAGAGCCCACCACTATCGAGTGAGGGAAGCCTTCGCAACATCGCCGGAGTCTGTCTTGGCGGAGGTGGACGGCGAGGCCGTTGGCGGTCTGCCGTTCGCCGCGGAAGTGCTGCCGGGGGCCGTCTCGCTTGCCGGAGCAGCGGTCCCGGCCTAGTCGAGACCGAGCGCACAGCGGGCGGATGCGGAGCAACGACCACGGTTCGCGCGAGGCCGTCTTACCATCGCAGCCTCACCCGAACCTGTGCCTAGGAAACGGCCATCCCAAGAGCCCTCGATAGGCCCTAAACCACCACGTCACCCGGTCGCGCAGCACATGATAGAATCGGCCTGACTGGTTTGCTCACAGATGTCATCGGACCTCTCGCTAGTGCGGCGGCTTCAGGAGTTGGACCGCCGAATCGATGGCCTCACGCGCGAGATTGATGGCCTACCGGCGCACATCGCGTCGATTGAGGCAAAGCTGGCTGCCCACAAGCAAGAGCTAGCCGATACGCAAGCCGTGCTAGCGGACAACGGCAGGGAGCACCGGAGCTTAGAAGGGCAGGTCGGGGACTTCAAGCAGAAGATCTCGAAGCTCCAGGACCAAATGAACTCCGCGCGGACCAACGAACAATTCCGGGCGTTCCAGCACGAGATCCAGTACTGCAAGGACCAAATCGATCAGCTCGAAGAGCGCATCCTGGACAGGATGGAACAGGCCGAGGTCCTCCAGGAGAACGTTGCCAAAGCTGAGGCCGACCTCAAGATTGAGAGCAAGAGGGTGGCGGAGGAGGTGGAGCGAGCGAGAGCGCGCATCGCCGCCGACCGGGACGAGCGGGAGCGTGAACGCGAGGAGCGTCGTGCCCTGAGCGCGCAAGTCGACCCAGCCACGTTGCGAACCTACGAGCGAGTCCGCGACGCACGTGGAATCGCGGTGACACCCGTGATTGGCGAGAGCTGCGGATCCTGTCACGTTCGTCTGCGCCCTAAGATCTTGCAGGACCTGCGGCTAATCAAGAAGGGTGTCCTAACCTGCGAGAGCTGCGGGATGATCGTGTACTTTCCTGAAGATGCAGACAGCGTTGCGAGTGACGAGGGCCCCGTCGGTGTGATGCAGCCGGGAACGGAAGCGCTCTAGGTCGGATGGAAGCGCTCTCAGTACTGAGCGAAGACGAGTCACTCTTCTTCGAGTCTTTGGTCGAGTTCGCGAACGCGGAGATAGGCCCGCATGTCCGCGACATGGACAAGGCCGGTGAGCTGCGCCCGGACGTAGTGGACCGCCTGTTTGAGTTCGGGCTGATGGGAATCGAGGTTCCCGAAGAATACGGCGGGCAAGGCGGGACCTTCTTCGATGCTGTCCTCGCCGTGCAGGCTCTGTCACGGGTGGACCCGTCGGTTTCGGTAGTCGTCGACGTTCAGAACACCCTGGTGATCAATGCGCTGCTGCGATGGGCAACGGACGAGCAGAAGCGCCGATACCTGCCGCAGGCGTGCAGCGAGACCGTGTGCAGCTACGCCCTGTCCGAGGCGGGATCCGGGAGCGACGCGTTCGCGATGAAGACGCGGGCGCGCCGGCGCGACGACGGATTCGTTCTGGACGGGCGCAAGCTCTGGATCACGAATGCCAAGGAAGCCGGCCTCTTTCTGGTGTTTGCGAACGCTGATCCGGAAGCTGGCCATCGAGGCATCACAGCCTTTCTGGTCGAGAGGGACTTTCCGGGCCTGGCTGTCGGCAAGAAAGAAGACAAGCTCGGCATCCGGGCATCCTCGACGTGCGAGCTGCTGTTCGACAACTGCTTCGTACCTCTGGAAAACCTCCTGGGAGAGGTCGGTCTAGGGTACAGAATCGCCATCGAAACGCTCAACGAGGGTCGTATCGCGATCGGAGCGCAAATGTTGGGGGTCGCCGAGGGCGCCCTGGGGCACGCACTTGCCTACCTGAGAGAGCGCAAGCAGTTCGGACGGCGCCTTGCCGACTTTCAGGGCATTCAATTCCAAGCGGCGGATCTCGCAACTCAAGTCGAAGCTGCCAAGCTCCTCGTCTGGAATGCCGCCAGGCTCAAGGACAGCGGCAAGCACTTCCTCCGGGCGGGTGCGATGGCCAAGTACTGCGCGTCGGAGACAGCAGTTCGAGTCACGGCGCAATGCGTCGATCTGTTCGGGGGTGTCGGCTATACCGAGGACTATCCCGTGGCCAAGCTCTACCGCGACGCCAAGATCGGCACGATTTACGAAGGCACTTCGAACATGCAGTTGCAAACGATCGCCAAGGATCTGCTGGGGCGGTAGTACCGGGTTCGAGAGCCTACCGTGCCGCAGGCTGCTTCGCAGGAATCGAGCCAAGACAATCTATTCGGGAAGGCGCGCAGCCGCCAATCCCCGACCAAATGGCGCTTTCCGATCTGTTGCGGAGCGGGTTTCTGTGCACTCCAGGTCTTGGTCTATGTCGGGCGATTCGGTTCCGCTGGCTATCAGGAGCTCTCGCGCCAGATGTTGGGATCGATCTTCCCGATGCTCTCGGGTCTCGTGCTGTTCTTCATTGCCGGCCTTCTGGCGGGAATGCTTGTCCAGTGGTTCTTGCGTGACACCCGCGGAGGATGGCGGAAATTCGTCATCTGCGCCGTTGCCGTCGCGATACCGTTTTCCGTTTGGCTCAGCTTGGTGGGCGGACTGCTCGGACCGGTAGGCGCACTGATTTACTGCCTTGCTCCCTTCCTCTTGCTTGTCGGGATTCCTGCCCTGGTCCGTTGGACCTGGCTACGGCTCGCCAGGTCTGCCACATCAAGCGCCAGCTAGATCCCAACGCACTCCGGATTCGCGCAACCTCGCTTAGAAGGCTAGCGGTAGCTTCTTCATGGCCCGGCCCGTACCCCGGAGGAATGAAAAGTCGCAACCCTCGTCCGCCTGCAGGACCGACTCAAGAAAGAGCTTGCCATAGCCCCGGTCGTAATGATCCTCCCGAGGCTGCCAAGCATTCTTCCGACGCCTCATTTCAGCTTCGTCGACAAGCAGGTCGAGCTGCCTTCCGGCCGTATCTAGACGGATCTCGTCACCGGTTTGCACAAGCGTCAGCGGGCCGCCGACGGCCGATTCCGGAGTGACATGAAGCACGACGGTGCCATAGCTGGTGCCGCTCATTCGAGCATCCGAGATCCGCACCATGTCCGACACGCCTTTCTTCAGCAGCTTCGCCGGAATGGACAGGTTGCCGTACTCCGGCATCCCGGGCGCACCGATCGGGCCACCGTTCTTCAGCACGAGCACCGAACTCGCATCGACTTCAAGATCAGGCGAATCGATCCGGCTCATGAAATCTTCGTGATCCTCGAATACCACAGCCCTGCCGGTGTGCTGGAGCAGTTCAGGGGATGCAGCGCTGGTCTTGAGGACCGCGCCGCGCGGACAGAGATTGCCCTTCAGGATGATCGTTCCCCCCTCCCCCTGCAACGCCCGGTCCCTTGGGAGAATCACTTCCCGGTTATGACATTCCGCTCCGGACACGTTTTCCCGGATGGTCTGTCCCGTAACCGTCATAGCGTCCCCGTGCAGGTGATCCAGCAAGTCGTTCATCACGACGGGTATCCCGCCGGCGTAGAACATGTCCTCCATCAGATGCGTGCCCGAGGGCCGCACGTTCGCCACCACAGCCGTCTCTCTCGAGATCTCATCAAACCGTTCCAGAGGGAATTCGATGCCCAGTCGTCCCGCGAGGGCCTTCAAGTGAATGATCGCGTTCGTCGAACCGCCGATCGCCATGTCCACCCGCACGGCGTTTTCCAGCGCTTCACGTGTAATGATCTGCGAGGGCCTGAGGTTCTCCCTGACCAATTCGACGATCCGCTCCCCACTCCGATGGGCGATCTCGAAGCGCCGGGAGTCCGCTGCGGGGATGTTGGCGCACCCAGTCAAGGTCATGCCGAGAGCCTCCGTCAGGCTCGTCATGGTCGAGGCCGTCCCCATGACCATGCAGTGGCCCGCGGACCGCGACATCGCACTCTCCATTTCGCACCAAGCCTCCTCGCTGATGCGGCCAGCCCGCAATTCATCCCAGTAGTTCCATACATCTGTCCCGGAACCGATTTCCTTGTTTCGCCAGATGCCCTTCAGCATCGGCCCCCCGGTGACGAAAATCGAAGGCAGATCCGCGCTAACGGCTCCCATGAGCTGCGCAGGGGTCGTCTTGTCGCAACCGCAAAGCAGCACCACACCGTCCATGGGATTTGCCCGAATGGACTCTTCCACATCCATCGCCATCAAATTGCGGAACATCATGCTTGACGGACGCATGAACGGCTCGCCGAGAGAAATCGTCGGAAATTCCAGAGGAAAGCCCCCAGCCGACCAGACGCCACGCTTGACGGCTTCGGCCACCTGCCTTAGGTGAGCGTTACAATTCGTCAGCTCGGACCAGGAATTGCAAATCCCGATGACTGGCTTGCCGGAAAAGACGCTTGAAGGAAAGCCCTCGGAGCGCAGCCAGGACCGATGAATGAATCCAAGCTTGTCATTGCGCCCGAACCATTCCTGGGAGCGCAGATTCGAGTTTTCATCAGGCATAAGGCGACATTATAGGCGTGTGCATTGCAACTGCTTGATGCCTGACGGCGCCGCGCATATAGTAGTCGTGGACACAGGAGAATCCCAACGATGCCGATCGATCTCACACGCCGTCATTTTCTGGGAGGGGCCGTGGCGGTGGCTACAGCCTGCCAGTCACCCTCGGAGGAGACTGTACGAACGGATGCCGCGCCCAGTCCCCTGCCAACTCGCCCCCTAGGCAAGACAGGTGCGAACCCCTCGATTCTGGCGATGGGATGTGGCAGCCGCCTCGCAATGTACGGGGAGGAGGACAAGGCGATCGAGGCCCTGAACCTAGCGCTGGACCTAGGCGTCACGTACCTCGACACGGCGCAGTCGTACGGTGGCGGGAATAGCGAGAAGTGGGTCGGCAAGGTCATGACGGAGCGCCGAGACCAGGTGTTCCTGGCAACAAAAATCATCGTTCGCGGATACGACGATGCAATGCGTGCGACTGAGACCAGCCTGGAACGGCTCCAGACCGATCAAATCGATCTGATCCACATCCACAGCCTGAAGGGCGAAGAAGACCTCGCCGCCATCGAGGCCGGATCCCTTAAGGCCCTGATGGAGCTTCGGGACCAGCGCGTCTGCCGGTTCGCCGGCATAACCAGCCATACTCACCCCGACGTGCTCGCAACTGCACTCGATAGACACGACTTTGACTGCACGCAAATGGCCTTGAACGCCGCCAAGCAAGGCAGGAGCCAGAACTCGCGGGAACCGGTTGACAACGCTCCGGAAGACAGTTTCGAGGCCGTTGCGCTGCCGGTGGCCGTGCGGAAGCACATGGGAGTTCTCGTCATGAAGGCAACAGGGCAGGAATCGCTCGTGGGGGACGGCCCGGGCAAGTCCGGGATAGGCCGCCTACTGCAGTACGCCCTCTCCTTGCCGGTTTCCTCAGCAGTCGTGGGCATGCCGACGCTTGATTTCATCCGGGAGAACGTCGAGGTGGCAAAGGGCTTCGAACCCATGCCCCGCGACGAGATGGAGCGCTATTCCAACGAAATGTCAGATCTGAACAAGCATGCGATGGACATGCACTTCTGCTGCCACGTCGACGCCTGACTTGGAACTGGCGGAGCCGAAATCGGGTCACCTGACTTCGGCCGGATGCAAGCCCTGCCCCGGCCATTCAATGGTGGTGGCTAGCCTCCCAGGCTGATCATCTCGATCTTCCGCACCAAATCCGGGCGGTATCCTTCCGCCGACGAGATCGCTACGAGCCTCTCCTCGGAATAGCGATCGCTCCGGCCCGCCCAGACGGCGGCTATTGTCCGACGCAGGTCGGCGTCGGTCGCACCAGACCTTAGCATCGACTTGAGGTCGTGGCCATGCGTCGAGAAAAGGCACGTGACGAGCCGGCCGTCGGCAGTCAGCCGGGCCCTGGTGCACGCGCCGCAGAACGGCTCGGTGACTGAAGCGATCACACCGAAGCGCCCCTTTCCATCCAGGAATTCGTAGCGCTCCGACGGGGCGCTGCCACGATTGGCCGCCACGCGCTGGTACGGATGCGACTCCCTAACACGGAGAAGGATTTCATCCTTGCTGACCAGCTTGCTAGACGTCCAGTCGTTGACGTTTCCGACATCCATGAACTCGATGAATCGCAACTCGTAACCGCGCGATCTCGAATAGTCGAGCAACTCCGGAATCTCGTGGTCGTTGACGCCGCGCTCCACCACCGTGTTCAGCTTGATCGGTGCGAGGCCGGCGCGTCTGGCAGCTGCGATCCCTTCGAGGACCACGTCCACGCTGCTTCGCTGAGCCATTCTGGCGAACGTGTCCGGATTCAGGGAGTCGACGCTGACCGTGACTCGGTTCAGGCCCGCCCTCCTCAGGGAGTCGGCCTGTTCCGCAAGGAGCGAGCCGTTCGTGGTGAGGCAAAGATCCTCGATGCCGGGGATCGCGGCAAGCATTCCCACCAAGTCAACCAGATCCTTTCTCAACAGCGGTTCTCCGCCGGTGACCCGTAGCTTTGTGACCCCCAAGCCGGCGAAGACCCGCACGAGACGGCCGATCTCCTCGTAGGAGAGGATTTCCTTCCGCGAGATCCAGTCGTATTGATCCAGAGGCATGCAGTAGGTGCAGCGGAAGTTGCACCGGTCCGTTACAGAAATCCGCAGATCCTGCAGCGGGCGTTGATACTGGTCGGTCAGCACGATTGCTCCGAACTATCGTCATTTTACTGGCTGGCCGCTCGATCAACGAAATGAATGCCGCCGTTACGTGCCGTGCCAAGACAGCCGGGTTCGGGCGATTCATCGGTTACAACGCCCGGCGCCCTTCGCTTTCGACCAATCTGCACCCTACCGGAGTGTTCCGGTTCCGGAATCTCGAAGGCGATCAACTCAGCTGGCTGGCTCCACTGACGCCGCGCGGCCATCGTCGAGTTCGTCCCCGCCACTTCCTCCGGCCAGTCAGCATCGGCATCCTCGCAGTGATCGCCCCCGGGCGGGGTCGGAGCCAACGTTGAGCTGGCGCGAGTATCATAAGAGAGAGCGATGATCGACGTTACGCCGAGCGCAACCAGCAGGATCCGGAGCATGCTCGCAACCGAGAACCCGGGTGGCCTACTACGCCTCGGTGTGATCGGTGGGGGATGTTCCGGGCTGCAGTACAAGTTCAGGTTCGAGCGCAACCCTCGGGCGTCCGACAACGTCTTCGAGGTCGAGGGCGTGAAGCTCTGCGTGGATCCAAAGAGCTATCGCTACCTTGACGGAATGATTCTCGATTATGTGGAAACCATTCTCGAGCAGCGCTTCCTTTTCAAGAATCCGAACGCCGAGAAGAGTTGCGGGTGCGGGAAATCATTCCAGGTTTAATGCTTGGCCGTACGGCTCTTCTCTTCGCTGGTGCATACTAGAACTGCACGGCATCGGAGCATCGCCTGATGCAGAGACTACGTTCCACTGACTGGTACGACACCTTCAACCGGGCGGCAGGCGACCTGTATCCCGGCCGCTACACGCGCGAATACACATCTCAGCTCACCGACATGGCGCGCCGGGTCGAAGACCTAGCGACACGTAAGGAATCGCTGATCGTCGCGCACAACTACCAGTTCCCCGAATTGCAGGAAGTCGCTCAAGAAGTGGGCGACTCTCTCGGCCTCAGCCGGTATGTCGCTCGGCAGACCTCGCCCCGCGTTGACTTCTGCGGTGTTTGGTTCATGGGCGAGACAGCCAAGACGATCCTCGGGGATCGAACCAAGGTCTACATGCCGGACCGGCCGGGATGCTCGTTGGTCGAGTCCATCGACCATGCAAGGGTGCGCCGGTGGACGGAGACCTGCCCTGACGGGATTGTGATCTCCTACGTCAACACGGACGCGGCGACGAAAGCGCTGAGCGACTACATCTGCACCTCGAGGAATGCAGCCCAGGTGCTGGACCATGCAGCGGCGCAGAACCCGGGCAAGCGCATCCTGTTCCTGCCCGACAAATTCCTTGGGTCGGTATCGATCGCCCAAAGCTCGGTGGTTGACGCCTCCCTCGTCGACCTGTACGACGGCTGCTGCCACGTCCACGCCAAGATCGGGGAGACAGCCCTCGAGGACGCCTTCGACCGTCATCCCGAAGCGGAATTGCTCATCCACCCGGAGTGCGGTTGCGCGTCGCATTGCATGGCCAAGGTGATGCAAGGCAACTCGCCGTATCAAAAGGCCTTCTTCCTGTCGACCGAAGGCATGGTCCGCCATGCGCAGACATCGACGGCCAGGGAATTCATTGTCGGCACCGAAATGGGCATGGTCTACCGTCTGAGGCGGCAGTTACCGGAAAAGGTCTTCCATCCGGTGAGCCCCGACGCGGTCTGCGAGTACATGAAGATGAACACCCTCGAGAAGCTGCTTGATTCCCTTGAGCAGGACCGCATCGAGGTGACGATAGAGCCCGAGACGGCGCGCAAAGCGCAACGCGCGATCGACCGTATGCTCAGCATCCAGTGATTCGGGTGGGCCGAAACGCCTGAGTTCGACTGGCCAAAAGAGTGGATTCCAGTTCCCCAGGACAGCACCGCTCGCTTCCTGCAGGGATCTATGTAAGACTCACAGCGGAGACTCGCTCGTGACTTGCAGATCATTCCTTCTCGCGTTCCTTGCAATCCTGGCCGTCTCGGCTCCGCTCTCACCCCAGGGGCGGCTCCCGTTGCGCGGGACGTTTGACGACCGTCTGAGTGCCCTCGAGGAAAGGCTCGCGGCAATCGAGGACCGGCTGGCCCGGGAGGACGAAGAGCGGGAGAATCAGGTCGCGACGCAGGCCGACCGCCTTACCCTGGAGTCCGAGGCCAAGCTGGACCGCTTGGAGGTACGGGTCATCCAGTTGGAAACGAACCCTCGGAACTGCGACTGCGACAGCATCGGGCAACGATCCCTGGTGGACAGAATCCGCTCCCTGGAGCGTCAGGTATCGCGGATCCGAGGTTCGGCGATCCGGTAGAATACGGCGCGATGCAACGCGCTCTGACAGCGGCTCTCTGCCTTGGCCTGGCCGGATGCGGCCAAGAGATCACCTACCTGGAGGAGTCGAGGCAGGCCACGGGCGTCAAAGTTGGCGAGGTACGGGCGGATTCCGCCGTGATCTGGACACGTGTGACGGAGGCCTCGGAGCGCCGGTCGGACGGCGAGCCAGCTCGGGGACGTCCCGAGAAGACCGAGCCGGGGGAGGAGATCATTCAGATCGACCCGAGGACTCTCCAGGGTTCCGTGCCGGGCGCCGCCGGCCAGGTGCAGATCCGATACGCGAATAACGTGAACTTCTTCGATCCCGTCGCCACGGAGTGGGTCGAGGTTGGCGCCGACAACGACTTTACGCATCATTTTCGCCTCAGCGGACTCGAGCCTTCGACTGTGTACTACTTTGAAGTCCAGACGAGCAACCTAGAAGGAACGGTGCGGCACAAGCCGGTCAACGGACGGTTCGAGACACCGCCTCCTCCGGACGAGTACACGACGGTCCTCTTCACGGCCGTGACCGGGCAGGCGAATCGCGACCATGACGCGCCAGATGGATTCAAGATCTACAGGTCGATGCTGGACCTTGCCCCGAAGTTCATCGTCCCGACCGGCGACACGGTCTACTACGACAGCGATGCGCCACTCGTCACATCCATTGATCTGGCAAGGTTCCACTGGCATCGGATGTACAGTTTCCCATCGCTGGTCGGCTTTCACCTGAGCGTACCCGGCTACTGGGAAAAGGACGACCATGACTCCTATCACAACGACAACTGGCCGGGGATGTCGCGCGAGTACATGGGGACTTTCAGCTGGGAGCAAGGCTTGCAGGTCTATGAGGAGCAGGTTCCGATGAGCGAACTGCCCTATCGCACTTTCCGGTGGGGTAAAGGGCTCCAGGTTTGGGTAGTCGAAGGGCGCGACTTCCGGTCGCCGAACCCGATGGAAGACGGCCCCTCCAAGAGCATCTGGGGGCCCGAGCAGAAGCAGTGGCTCAAGGACACCCTAATGGCCAGCGACGCCGACTGGAAGGTGCTGGTCAGCCCGACCCCCATCGTCGGCCCAGACAGGACGAACAAGGGCGACAATCACTCGAACGAGGCGTTTCGCCAAGAGGGTGACGAGGTGCGCTCGTGGTTCGCTGAGAACCTGCCGGAGAACTTCTTCGTGGTCTGCGGAGACCGGCACTGGCAGTACCACTCCGTCCATCCGGAAACCGGCGTCCACGAGTTCTCGAGCGGTCCGGCCACGGACGAGCACGCCGGTGGGTCACCCGGAGAGAACGAGGAGTACCACCGCTTCCACCGCGAGTTGGGAGGATTCGTCTCGGTAATGACCGAGAAGGTGTACGACGAAAGCAGGATACTGTTTCGCCTTCACAACGTCGATGGCGGGGTCGAGTACGAGTGGTCGCGCGTGAAGAGCCTGTGAATCAGGCCCGAACGGGCACACGCGAATCTGGCAGACGGCCTTTCAGACAGGCCCACCCAGCAGTTCGAGCGCTCGTGTGATTCGCGTGAAGACCCCCGTGATCGAAAGAGTGCCCTCGACATGGCTGAGAATGCCGAGCTGCTCGTAGAGATCCAACAGCGGTTTCGTCCGGACGTGATAGTTCCGGATCCTTCGACGTACTGCGTCGGGGTGCGAGTCGGCACGCTTTGTGTAGCCGGATCCCCATCCCGCCATTCCCCGCTCCCAAACGCGCTTGAAAGTAATGTCGTCCGGCAAGTCGATATATATCACCCGATCGATGTCCCAGTTCTGCCAAAGGAAATCAGCTTGGCCCCTGGTCCGCGGAAAACCGTCCAGAACGAACCCATAGTTCCAGTCGTGCTGCTGAAGACGCCTTCGCACGACCTCCATGACCACCTCGTCAGGAATCAGGTTGCCCGAATCCAGAATCACGCGGATTCTCGACGCAAGCTTCGTCCGGTTTTCCAAATGCCAGCGGATGATGTCCCCGACCGAGATATGGACGAAATCGAACCTTTGCGCCAGCAACCGGCTCTGGGTCGACTTGCCCGAACCCTGGGGGCCGATGATCACGTACTTGTGCAAGTCGGGCCTGTCGGGCCGGGCTTGAGGCCTCGACCGCAAAATCCGAGTCTAGCGCACCGGAGGGGAGCGGTTTCTGGGTGGACAAAGCGGGCGAGCCGAGCGGACTGGCACCATTTAGCAAGCCCTTAAGGAGGCCGCCAAACAAGTCGTCCGGCCGAGCGTTGAAGGTGCTCGGCCTGTCCAAAGAAGACGGCGCCCCCTTCTCTCCCGCCGCCAGCCAGGCCTGTCGCGACAGGGGTGGCATAATCGACGGTTCGCGGGTCACTCCTGGCTATGGCGGCGTTCTCTCATGCATTCGCGATCATTGGCGCCGGCGCGGTCGTGACGGCCAGACACTTGCCCGCTCTCAAGGCCGCAGGCGGGCGGGCCGTCAGCATATTCGACCCGTCTGAGGAGGCCGCATCAGTAGCTGCCAATGACTTCGGAATTCCCCACGTGGCGTCGACGGCCGAGGCAGCCATCGCCGACGATGCCGTCGAGGCCGTGCTGGTGGCATCTCCGAACGCGTTCCATCGCGAACAGGTGGAGTGCGCACTCGACTCTGGCCGGCACGTGCTGTGTGAAAAGCCCATCGCGTTGTCTCTCTCCGATGCGCGGGCGATGGCGGAATCCGCGGAGCTCTCGGGCCTGGTCCTGCAACTAGGGTTCCATCACCGCTTCAGTGCCGAGCATCTCTGCGCAAAACAATTGATCGAGGCAGGGCTTCTTGGCGATGTCCGTGCGTTCAGCGGAATCATCACGGAACCGTTTGACGTGATTCCGGGCGGACTGAACAACTACCGATTCAACGCGAAGCAGGGAGGCGGACTAACACTGGTCGACGTCGGCCAGCACAGGATCGACCAGATGCGCGATCTGCTCGGAGACGTGGCCTCGGTGTCCTGCGAAATGGCGTCTGTCATGGATAGCCACGACATGGATGACAGCGTGGTCCTGTCTCTGGTGATGGAATCCGGTGCACTGGGGTCACTGAACTGGCACCGGTTCTCACGGGGCTTCACGTCGCCTCTCATGCTTTACGGAACGAAGGCTACCCTTGGCTGCAGCGCGTTTATTGCCGCTCCCTTCCAGTCGGCCCCGGTGTCGCTTTACCTCGAAGCCGATCCTGCAACCGTCTTGCCGCCGGAACTCATCGCGTGGACACGCCCGTCACGCTGGTGGGGAGACCTGGAACCAGGGTGGGTAGACATCTGGCCTCCTAGAAGAAAGACGTTCCAGGATCAATTCAGCGCATTCTTCACTGCTGTCGAAGACAACTCGCCTCCGCGTGCGAGCGCCAGCGATGGGTACAGGGCGCTGGAGGTGGTGCAAGCCGCGTACCAATCATTCGCCCAACGCCGCTCGGTCCGGATGCCGATGCCCGTTGAACGACACTGGGACCCGCCCGCCTGGCAGTCGCAAACCCAGCCGCCCGCGACCTAGCGACGTTCAGATTCGGCGAACGCGAACGAGGCCATCGGTCGTGAAGTCCCCGGCGGCCTCGTCAACGACTGGCAATTCCAATTGCGCTTCGACACTGATGCAGGTGGCGCTGTCGCACGCTTGAGCTCGTACCGTGATGTTGGCGGACTTGCCTCCGTTGCGCCTGACACGGCTGGCAAGCAACGAGGCCCCTTCGAAGCCGTAGGAGTACCAGCGTAATTCGGGCTGCGAAAAGTCTGCCGGCTCGCTCTGGAACCAGTCTCCGAATTGTTCCAAGCCTCCTGTGACGACAATTTCCGTATTCTGTTCGACGCCCAGAGACATCTTCCCTGCAAGAGCTTCCTTGGCGCGCTGCTCGTTGTCCATCGCATACACATGCCAACCATCGGCAGCACGGACCTCGACAAGGAGGTATTCCCCGGCGATCCTTGCGCGACAGCTGACGAGCGGCGTGCCGTCACGGGAACTGGCCTCGACGGGAGCCGACCACTCGCCTGCCCACAGAGACCCCGCAACGGCCAGAGCCAGAACACCTTTGACGAGTAACTTCATTTCCTGAAACTCATTCTTTCCGTCTTCAGTGGCAATTCCATCCGCTCCCCGTCCCTGAGAACTTGCAGCATCAGCTCCGCTCCGGCCTGTTTCCGGAGCTTGATGTACAAATCGGGCGTGTTCGCGACGCTGTCTCGAACCTCGCCCTCAACACCGTAAACTATGTCTCCATCCCGGAGTTCGTGACTGCCCAATAGTTCCGTGATCGGGTCGATTGAATCAACGCGGCTCGCGAACCCGTCTGGCGCAAGCCCGAGTCTTTTCTTCTCTTCCGGCGTAAGCGGCTCGGAACTGAAGTACACCCTTGGGTCGACCGATAGGTTTCGATAGGTGAGGTCCGTGTGCCACCAAAACGGTGGCAGATCGACCAAGAGTTCCAGTCGCTCGCCAGCTCGCTCGACGGTAAGCGAGAAATCTTTCGCGGTGTGAGGCACCTTGCCGTATTCCCACTGCAGGTCACCGAAGGTCCAGACGGGGACACCGTTCACCGCCCGGATTTCGTCTCCCGCCAGCATTCCCGCATCGGCAACGCTTCCCGCCGCCTTCGCGACCCGCAATCCGCGCGGAACGTCCAGTCCGATACCAATTTTCCTGATTTCCGGCGCCCGATACAGATGAACGATCTTGTCCAGCGTTCCGTCGCGCTCGCGCTGAACATTTTCCAGGTCACCGATCAGATGGCACTCCACGCATCTCCCTCTCTGAATGGTCCGCTCGTAGAGCGCCGGGATCTCGTGAGGGTATCTCGCAATGGGCCTCGCCTTCCTCGGAAGCTTGCCCTGCGAGTAGAGCCGATGCAGCTCGAGGCCACGCTCAAGCGCTAGTTCCAGGCTCTCAAGGTCCAGATAGCTGGTTGCCGACCTCTCGTCTCTGCCTCCGTATCGCAGGTAGATCTGCTCGTCGGCATTGAGCGCGAAGAAGTAGAGTGTGTTGTACCGGTCGTAGTCGAACAGGCCGATGTTGATGCCGTCCATCCTCGTGATGCGCGCGGTCACGTACTGCTGCAGCAGACGGCCCCTCTTGGTGTTTTCCTCAGTCAGCACAACCTGTGCGTCGAATACCCGACCCGCCCTTCAAGGGGCGCACCGAAATTCGAGAAAGATGGGCTTGCCAGTCCGTCGCGCCTCTGCCCGAGCTTCGTCGTACGACTCGATCCAAGTGACGGCCTCTTTCGCAGGTGCGGGCGACATCAATAGCGGCCCGATGAACGCCGCGCAGGCCAACCCTCGGCGCCGCGCGAAGCCGGTGCCGGTCATCGACAACCACCCGAGGGGGCTCCCAAGGCTACCGAGCAGGGCTCTCACATCTCCAGCCAGCAAGTTTCAGAATATCGATAACTGCAACATGGTTGCAATTTCCCCGGAAAGAGTCTTCCCGTGACTGCGGGCGCATTGGCTGCGAAGCTTCGCTTCACGAGCATGCCGCCACCCTGACGTGAACCGTTCGACGGCGTGGCCGAGAATCGAAGCATATCCATAACCTATTGATTTTAAGCTATTTATTGGGTCTAGCGAAGTGCTGTTCCCACGAATATGCCCACGGCGAAAATGCAGCTGCACTCGTGCGCCACAAACCCGGACAGCCACTCCATTGACATTCTGCCCGACCTGGGGTGTGAGAGCTGGGGGATTTCCTGTCTGTTCTACGCCTCGTCGCAGACTGAATTGTAACGGCCCTTGATCACTCCGCGCGTGTTGATCGGTCTCCATGTTTCGGACTTGTAGCGAGGTTCCGGCGCTCGTAACCCGCTATCTCCGCAGCAAGTCCTGCCAACGCTTCCAAGCTGCCTGCGCCGATTCATCCTCGATCGAAGCCAGCAGTTCAGTGACTCCCTGGCCAAACCGTCGCCCCCAAACCGTCACGATCTCGAGAACCGTCTTATTCCTTTCTGCATAGCCATCGAAGAACCCCTCCGTATACCCCCTCTCTCTGGCCTGCGCCACAGCGTCTTGTCTAATGTTAGCCTCGCTGGCCAGCTTCATCTCTAGCTGATCTGCCCGTTCCCGCTCGGATGCCTCTCTCGTCTCTGCGATGTTCGCCCGCTTGCGCTCGCCTTGCACCCGCTTCTTCGCGGCCCTAGCGTCCAGCGCGTGCCTAGCCGCAAGCTCTGCCAGCAGCCGTATGCGCTCGCTATCCGTTTGGCATTGGTCGAGTTCCGAATTGATCCGTCCGATCTCACGGTCTAGTTCCGCGTATTCGGTCTCCCCTCCCTTGTCTCCCCTGCCCAAGTCGAACTCGTCCGACACATCCACAAAGTAGAGATCCTGAAGCTTCGCCATCAATGCCTTTTGCTGCTTCAGCGTCCTGTGCTCTTCCGGATCCTCTCCCACCGCATCAGGCATGACTCGATTCTGACCAAGTCGGCCATCAGCATCCTGCATCACGACCACGAGCTGGACGTGGGGCGCGGTTTCGTCGAGGTGGATCGCGCCGACCGCGATGGTGCAGCTGGGAAACCGGCGACGAATAAACGCCACACAGAAATCCGCCCATTCCTCGATCGTCTCCCGGTTCCAAGCCTCTTCGGAACCGAACTGCGGCGCACCCCCCATCAGGACGTCCCACACGGGTTTCGGTTTCCGGCCCCGGGTTCCCTTCCCCACGTCACGGCCTCGATCGAGTGCCTCCTCCGCCGCCTTGAGCCCGTCAACTTCCAGAGGGATCACGGGCGACAATTTCTCGCCATCACGGTCAACGCGAGGAATGGCGTAACTGGGACGCACCTTCCCTTCAATGTGCGCAACGAGCGCAGAGTCGAGCCCGTCCTTGGGATTGACACGGAAGAGCCCGGCACGATCCATGGGAACCTCGGCTCCCTACACAATACGGCCGGCCGCAGGCCGAGTCAAGTCGATAAACTTCGTTTATAATAACTCGCTATTCTAAAATCCTAGATTTTAGGCTCGCCAAGGGCGCTGCGCCCCTCTGGAAACCCCGCTACCGGCCCTTTGCACGCCTACACAGCTACTGCCTTGCACCTACGAGTGTCCCTCGCTAAACGGTCCTTCGCCACCACCGTCGCCGATCCGACTGGGCACATTCCCTATCGCACTGTTCCGAACCTTGCTAATCTGGCGCATTCAGCGCTTCTCGATTCCCGCTCCGGCCTCGATCAGATTTTGTAAGGAGTGTTGGCGCTCCGCTTCATAAAGGATATGGAATAATGCAGCTGACGGGACCAGATCCTCGTTGACAGGTGCTATCGGATGGTGTGCTGGAACAGTGGATCACGGTGTGACTGAGGAAACGATCCGGTAGATGGACTATGACAGGCGAATCTTCGCGCTGCAGACGCTGAAGTATCGTTGGCACACACTCACTGGAACCGCATTCCAAGACCTGTTTGCCGACTTGATGGAAAACGCGTGGCCCCAAGACTTCCAAAGGGTGAAGCCCTACGGGCCGAATGGTGATCTAAAGTGCGACGGATACTGGGCAAGTCGCAAATGCGTGTTCCAGTGCTACGGGCCTGTGCAAATGAAGGAGCGCGCCGTCATCGCGAAGATAAGAGACGATCTCAAGGGTGCGGTTGCCCATTGGCAAGGAAGAATGACCCAGTGGAGTTTTGTTCACAACGACATTGACGGACTTACCGCGAAAGTCGTCCATGTCCTAGACGACCTGAGGAAAGCAAACCCGACAATCGAAATATGTGTGTGGACGTGGCCGCAGATCCGCGAGCAATTCTACTCTCTTTCAGACGAGTCCGTACTTGATCTCTTTGGGTATCCGCCTACAGACAATTCGCTCGAACAATTGGAGTTCGCTGAGTTGAGACCAGTGGTGGAACAGATCGCAAAGGGACAGGCCGATCCTCTGGTTTCGCTAAACACCCCGCCATCCGTGACGAAACTCGAAAAGAACTCACTCGACGAAGACTCGGCCGCCTTTCTGCAGAACGGAAGGAGAAGAGTACGCCTGATCGAAGAGTACTTTGAGCAACACCATGACCCTTCTCTAGGCGACAAGATTGCCGCGGCGATGCAGACTCAATATCAAATGCTAGTGGACACCGGTTTTGGCCCCGACGAGATACTGCTAGAGCTCCAGCGGTTTGCTGGTTGGGGAGGTGGCAACAAGGGTAGCCACGACGCCGCAGTACTCGCCGCGATCACCTATTTCTTTGATCGTTGCGACATCTTCGAAGATCCGGATGGAGAGCCCGTGGAGACCTTGGCAACTGAGAATGATCCTACCAACGAAACACCTTAGGGCGGATCGGTCGCTCTTGGCGGCAGGCGGCGACCTCCTGTCGATCATCGACGAGCCCAAAACCGTCTCTAGGCTCTGGGAGGAGTTCAATTTATCCAGAAGTCGCGCGACAGGCCGAGCACCAGTTTCGTACGACTGGTTTGTCCTTTCGCTCGACGTGTTGTTCATTCTGGGTGCTGTTGAATTCAGGTCTGGCCGAGTCGTCAGGACTACAGCATGATCTATCGCATCTATAGCGACCTAAAAAGCTTTCGTGAACTACGACTAAAGCCGGGCCTCAATGTTCTTCTTGCAGATAAGAGCGAAGAGGCAACGGACAAGCAGACGCGAAATGGAGCCGGGAAAACCAGTCTCATCGAACTCATTCACTTTGTACTCGGCGAAAGGCTTGAGGCGAATAGCATTTTCCGCGCTGAAGAGCTCGCACCCTGGCGTTTCGGGTTGGAGTTCGACTTGGCAGGAGAGAAGGTGTCGATCGAGCGATCAGGAGCCGTCCATGGACAAGTCCTCGCAAAGTCAGGTGACATTCCAAACCTATCGTCAAAAGCTAGACTAACCAAGGACTTTGGCGAAACGATTGTTCCGAATGCTAGGTGGAAAGCGGTTCTTGGCGAGCGGGTTTTCGGTCTAGCTCTCGACAAGGCCGAGGAGCGTGGCAAATTCGCACCAACATTTCGTTCGATGATTCCCTATTTTGCGCGACAAGAGAACGATGGCGGCTTCGTGTCACATATGTCCCATTCGTCAAGACAACCACCCTGGAATCAGCAGGTGGCCATAAGCTACCTCCTAGGGCTCGATTGGACAGTTTCTCAGAGATTCCAGCAACTCCGCGAGCAAGAAAAGACGATTGCCGAGTTGAAGAGATCCGCCCGCCACGGAACACTCCCCGGTTTCAAGGGATCTGTCGCCTCTCTCCGCACTCAAGTCACCTTGGCTGTGTCCAAGACTCGCCAACTCAAGCGGCAACTCGATTCGTTCAATGTTGTTCCAGAGTATCAGTCGATCGAGCGAGAAGCCACTACGTTAACGCGAGACATCAATCGTCAGGCGAACGAGAACACGGCCGATCGACAGCTCCTAGACCAATTGAACAATGCTCTCGAGGATGAGCGCGCTCCGCAAGTCAGCGACTTGGAAGCCGTATACCGTGAGGCAGGTATTGTCCTCCCCGAAATGGTGACCCGACGCCTTGACGAAGCTATCGAATTCCATCACGTAATCATCGAGAACAGAAAGGCTCACCTCCGTTCCGAAATCGATCGAGTCCGCCAACGAATCCACGAACGGGACAACCTCAAGGCGTCAGTCGGGAATCGACGAAGCGAACTGATGGGAATCCTTAAGACCGGTGGAGCGCTTGACCATTACACAGTCCTTCAAGAAGAGTTTTCACGGTTACAGGCGGATGCGGAGGGCCTCAAGCAGCAACTCTTGACTGCAGAGAGACTGGAGAGCGAGCAGATCCGGGCAGAGATCGAACGGAGACAGCTTCAGGAACGCCTCCGTCAGGACTTTCACGAGCAAGAGGCCGTTCTCAACGAGGCTATCGTACTCTTTGAGGAGTTGTCGGAGGCCTTGTACGAACGCGAGCGAGCGGGTAGCTTAACCGTTCATGCGACAGACAACGGCCCTCGTTTCGAAGTTTCCATCGAAGCACAACGGAGCCGAGGAATCAATAACATGCAAATTTTCTGTTTTGATATCATGACCTCTGTGATTGCCGCCCGTCGCGGGATTTCCCCTGGCTTTCTGATTCATGATAGTCACCTATTCGATGGGGTGGATGAGCGCCAGGTAGCAAAAGCCGTGCAAATTGGCAGGGAGCGTGCTGACGAATGTGGGTTTCAATACCTAATCACGATGAACTCAGACGCCCTACCTAAGGACGGATTCGATCAAAGTTTTGATGTAATTCAACACACTGTCCCCGTGAAGCTGGATGATACACCCAAAGGGAGTCTCTTCGGTGTACGGTTTAACTAAACTGGAAAAGACAGCTGACCTATCGGTTCAGAGTCAAAGCCGATATACCATCGAAAGACCGAGCAATGTGACTCTCACAGTGCACGATTGCCACATCGGAGTTGAACATGAGTCAATGTCTAGCAAAATATCGAGGAGGTTCCGGTGGCTGTAATTAGAATGAGATGATGCCGGACGATAAGTGGGGGTACAGATAACATCCCGTCGGTAAATCCAACTTCAAGGAGCACTCGATGAAAAAAAGAACGGTACCAGAACTTTTCATGATTGAATCACTTGACTGGGAAGATGAAGATCATGAACGTTTTGAGGCCGGTCTCATTTCTAATATAATTGGCCTTATAGGTAAGGATCCAACTCGACACTACTACATTCGAACTCTACGTGAACTTGAGGAAATTATGAAAAAATTTGGAGAATCGCACTATCGGTATCTGCACATTTCATGTCACGGCGATAGCTCTGGTATGGCCACAACTTTGGACTTCGTTAAGTATCCTGAACTCGGCAAAATAATGCGACCGAATCTAGATCGCAGGCGCGTGTTTGTGTCGGCCTGTGAAATGGTGAATTCGTCTCTAGCAAAAGAACTATTTAAAGATTCTGGTATACTCTCGTTGATTGGACCACGGGAAAAGATCAATCTCGCCAACTCCGCAGCCTTTTGGGTTTCATTCTATCAGTTAATTTTCAAAATCAATAGCAAGATGATGACTAGGAAAACACTGAAAGGTTGCATACAAGGCCTTTGTGATCTATATTGTGTCAAGATAGACTATTTTGCGAAGAGTTCAAATGCGGCGGGATTTACGCTTTTCTCTTTTTCTCCACACAAGAACGTCATGAAATGAAGATTCTCAGTCGTTCATCGCCTTTTGAAGAGGTGGCACCTAACTTCTCTGTCGAGAGTTCACATCTTAGAATTTCCCGGAGGGCTTTCTGCTGAATCTTCTCACTGTTTAGGGCCACATTAGAAAGCTGCTCGAACGCACGCTGTTCTTCTGAGTTGCGTTGTGCTCTTGGACTTTAGCTGCGAAGGGGAATGCACGACTCGCCAAGAGGTGCCCGGTTTTGTGCGCACCCTTCTATCAGTGATACCACTAGTGTCGCGTTGAGGGCTCGGACAATCTCACATAACTCGTGATAACGCAATGAATTAGAAGAGATTTCGGGGTGTTAGAGACTTGAATTCTTGGGCACCAGTGGATTCGTTGTTCCCAGCTCCCTCGCGCACGACCATTACCGTGTCTGGACATGTATCGCGGCCAGACCGTCTTCTCGCAGCTCATGCAGTTTGTCCCCTGGATGGCATTCTCCCGCATCGTCGCCCGCTACAGCGGCGACCGCGGTGTGCGCCACCTGAACTGCGCCCAGCAGTTCCGCGCCATGGCCTTCGCCCAACTGACCCATCGCAGAAGCCTGCGGGACCTGGTCGCTTGCCTGGATGCCGTTCCCGCCAAGCTCTACCACGCCGGCTTCACCGCGCCGATCCGCTTCTCGACCCTGGCCCGCGCCAACGAGCGGCGCTCCTGGCACATCTACGAGGATCTCGCCCAGCGCCTGATCCACCGGGCCCGCCCGCTTTACGCCGAGGAAGATCTCGGCCTCGACCTGGACGACACCGTCTACGCCTTCGACTCCTCGACGGTTGACCTGTGCCTGTCCGTGTTTGGCTGGGCCCCTTTCCGGACCACGAAGGCTGCCGTCAAGCTCCACACCCTATTGGACTTACGTGGCTCGCTGCCGTCCTTCGTGCATGTCTCCGACGGGAAATTCCATGATGTCAAGGCGCTGGATCTGATCGTCCCCGAACCCGGTGCGATTTACGTCATGGACCGGGCCTATGTCGATTTCCAGAGACTGTTCCGACTGCATCAGGCGGGAGCCTCCTTCGTCACGCGGGCGAAGAAGAACCTGGCCTGGCATCGGATCTACTCGTCCCCCAAGGACCGCGAGCACGGCATTCAGGCGGACCAGCTGATTGCTCTGGATGGCGAGCGGGCGCAGCGCGCCTATCCCCTGCATCTGCGCCGCGTCCGCTACCAGGATCCCGACTCCGGCAAGCGGCTGGTCTTCCTGACCAACCGTCGCGATCTGGCGGCCGTCACGGTGTGTGCTCTGTACAAGCAGAGGTGGCAGGTCGAACTCTTTTTTCGTTGGATGAAGCAACATCTCGAGATTCAACGCTTCTTCGGGACCTCGGAGAACGCTGTGAAGTCGCAAATCTGGATTGCGGTGGCCGTGTATGTCTTGGTGGCGATCGTCCGCAAGGAACTCGGTATCGAGCTGTCACCCTACCGCATGATGCAGACCATCTCGGTCATGCCGTTCGAACAAGTCTCGCTCCATGAGTTATTTACGGAGCCCTGGCCACCACCCGGGCCGGACTCGAAGGGGCCGCAGATGCTGCTCTTCGAGACCTGACCGGAGCCCGCCGCACTCGTTGCGGCTGGCGAGTTCCAGGCATGCGGTCAAGGATGCCCTGGCCCGGTGTTGTATCCCGGATTAATTCGCTGGGCGAATCCCACTTTGTTTCTGCAGTGGAAGCGGCGATTTTTCAAGTAGATTCGCTACTGCAGAAAGGAATTGGGGGGAGGTGCGGGTGGCAGGGAGGAAATCGGCGAGGGTAGTTTTCTAGTAGCAGATAGGGGCGGCGTGTTGAGGCAGGGGCGAGTGGTTGCGGAATTGCCGTCGACGGGGTCCTGAGCAGCGACTAGGTTAGCGGGGAACGGCGCAGCAGATCGTTCCAATCTTTGGCGCCGACGGGCCGGAGGCGGCTGCAGTGGGGGGTGCGACGGCGGAGGGCCGCGGCGGCGTGGTCACCGGCGGGGTCGGCGTCGTAGGCGCAGAGGGTGCGGGGAGCGTGGAAGGCTTGCAGCCAGCGGGGGAGAGCGGAAGCGACGCCAGCGGTGGAGGCGACGAGGGTGTCGGGCGGCAGGGTGGGGGCCAGCAGCAGGACAGCGGAGAGGGCGTCGACGGCACTCTCGGTGATCAGCACCGCGTCGAGATCGTGCGTGCAGGCCGGCAGCCAGAAGCCGCCGCGGGCCTTGCGGGAGCCGGGAGCCATGCCCTTGAAGGTGCGGCCGTCGGGAGCGGGTCGGGTGCCGACGAGCTCGGCGCCGACAGGGTGTTGGAGGCGGTCGCGGCACAGGAAGACGGCGTTGCGGCGGGAGTCGGCGTAGAGGATGCCGTCCTGGCGGCAGCGCTCGAGCAGGGCGGGGTCGAGGCCGCGGGCGGAGGCGAGGAAATCGCGCACGGGGTGCCAGAGGCGGTCCGCGGGGGGCGGGAGGCGCAAGGCGGCGTGGCGATCGGGAGCGGGCGGGCCGGCCGGTGCGGGGGCGCGCAGGGGGAGGCCGGCGTGGCGTTCGAGGAACTCGACGGCGGCCTGGAAGCGGCAGTGGCGCACATGCATGACGAGGTCGATCGCGCCGCCGCCGCCGCGGTCCTGGCGATGGTCGAAGAACTTGTCGCCGGTGATGGAGAGGACGGAGCCGGGGAGTTTGAGGCGGGCCGGGTTGCGGGGGTCGGGGCGGTAGCCGAGCTGGGCGGCGAGCGCAGCGAGGGGAACGTCGCGGACGCGGTTGGCGCGCACGGACCAGCGCGGAGCAGGCGGGGGTCTCACTTGGCAAGTTCCTGGCAGGCGTGCTCGAGATGCGCGGCGGAGACGGTGCGGGCCTGGTCGAGGGCGGCGGCGAGGAGGGCGTAGTGGGCGAGGCGGTTGACGGTTCTGGGCAGGCCGCGGGAGGCCTGGAAGAGGGCCTCGAGGGCGGGCGGCTCGAACAGCGGGAGCTGGCAGCCGGCCAGGGCGAGGCGGTGGGCGAGGTAGGACTCAAGCTCATCGCGATCAAGGCCGGCCAGGTGGGGGCGCACAAGGAGGCGCTGGGCGAGGGATTTGTGGACGCCCATGGTGAGACGGCGGCGCAGTTCGGTGAGGCCGACGAAGAGCAGGCACAGGCGGTGCTCGGAGTCCATGTCGAAGTTCGTGAGGAGCCGGAGGTCCTCGAGCACGTCGTTGCGCAGATGGTGGGCCTCGTCGATGACGAGCACGGGGAGCTGCTTGGACTCGCGGACGAGGCGGGAGATCTCGGTGCGGATCTCGCGGTAGGCGCTGGCGCGGGTGCGCACGGTGGCGAGGCCGAGTTCCCAGGCGAGGGTCTGGTACATGTCCAGGATGGATCCGGTCGAAAGGGCGACATAGAAGACCGCATAGAGGCCGGGATGCAGGGCGGCGGTGACGCGGCGGCAGAGGGAGGTCTTGCCGCAGCCGGCCTCGCCGGTGAGCAGGCCGATGCCGCGCAGTTCGAGGAGGTGGAGGAGGCGGGTTTCGGTCTCGCGGGCGGCCTGGGAGAGGAACAGCTCGTCGGGGTGAGCGAGGCTGGCGAATGGGAAGCGGGTGAGGGCGAAGTGCTGGAGATACATCAGTCGTTCCGGTCGGGGGCGCGGAGAGCGCGCAGCTGGAGAGGCGAGGGGGTCGGTTCGGGAGCGGGATGTTCGGTCTCGTCGGGACGGTCGGTGGTGCGGGGGCGCTTGACGCGGGTGTTGGCGTAGGCGTCGAGCAGGGTGGCCTGGCCGGCTTGCTGGCCGTCGTGCAGGACCGGGATGGGTCGGTTGCGGGGGACGGCGGGGTCGTGCAGCAGGACGACGTTCTCGCCGACGAGCGCGGCGTCGACCTCGTACAGGGTGCCCCGGAGGCTGACGGTGCGGTCCTTGCCGACGCGGCGCTTGAGGCGGTAGCGGAAGAGCGTGTCGAGATCGGTGTCGGGGCCGACGAGGCGGATGCCGGCGGCGGTGCGGGCCCAGGCGTCGAGCGGGGTTTCGCCGTCAAGGCCGCGGTGGGGGCTGAGATGGTACTCGCCTTCGCACCAGGCGGCCCAGCGGGCGTTGAGGGCGTCGAGGCTGCCGGTGTCGTGTTCGCCGAGCAGAGGCAGGAACTGCATGCGGACGGTGCGGAAGAAGCGCTCGATCTTGCCGCGCCCTTGGGGCCGGTACGGCCGGGAGTGGATCAGCTGGATGCCGAGGGTGGCGCAGATCACGGCCAGCTGGCGGGAGCGGTAGGGGCTCCCGTTGTCGACGTAAAGGCGCGTCGGGATGCCGCGCTTGAGCAGGGCCTGCTTGAAGACGGGCAGGAAGGTGTCGGTGTTCTCGGAGAAGGTGAAGGCACCGTGGGGGACCAGGCGCGTGGCGTCATCCAGGAAGCCGAGAAGGCAGGCCTTCCTGCGCTTGCGCCGGTCGGCGGGATCGGAGCCGCACTGGGGACCGTGCAGTGCATCTGAAGTCCAGAGGTCGTTGGCTCGCAGGAAGGCGAACCGGCGATGGTCCTTCGGCGCGCCCGGCGGGCCGTCGCGACCGGTCAGCCCCTCGCGCTGCAGCAGGCGGTGGACGGTCGACTCCGCCAGCGTCGTCCCGGCTGGCACGCGGCCGGACTCGCGCGCCTGGGCGATCACCTGCCGGACCGTCAGGCGCCGCTGGCTTTCCTTGATCCGGATCAGCAGTTCGGCGACGTCGGGCGACAGGCGCCGGGCTCGGCCGAGGTCGCCGCGGGGCTTGGGGACAAGCCCGTCAAACCCGTTGCGCTCGTACGCCGCGATCCAGTCGCGCATGGTCTCGAATGCGACCCGCGTGCGCCGGCTGCCAGGAATGGTCCAGCGGCGCCGGGCCTTCTCGCGCATCGCCAGGCGCCGCTCGGGCGAGCCGGGCGGCAGCGCCAGCAGGTCGGCGATGACGCCGTAGCGGAACAGCGCCACGTCGCGCGGCAGGTCGGTCAGGGTGTCGGACATGCTCTGGACTCCGGGGAAACGGGCGGCCGGGAAGCCGGTTGTCCCCACGCTAGGCGGCCGTCGGCGGAGGGTCCAGACCATTCGCGTGTGGGAGGCGGGCCGGACCTGCCAATCCCGCCCCGTTCCACGGGCGGAAGAAGCCGGCCGGGGCCGGTAGAGCGTCCAGCCGCTGCTCCGCGATCGCTCGCAGGCAGGGCAGGACCGCCTGGCTGTCCAGTGCGCTGGAGAAGTCCTCCAGACGGGGCTCCAGCTCCCCGAAACGCTCCGGATAGAGCGTGCACAGCACCGTCAGCAACGCCCGCACAGCCTGCACCCGCCGCCTCACCCAGCGCAGCGCCGAAGCCAGGCTGACCCGGTCCGTGCGCAGCTGGTTCGCCGCCTCTTCCAGGCTTGGCGCCCGGGCCGCCTCGCGCACGGCCTCCTCGACTCCCGCTAACGTCCCGGACCAGTGGGCCGCCAAACAGTCCGGTAGCAGGCTGACCGTCCGCCCCGATCGCCGGCACAGGAACCGCCGTACTCGTACGCCGTCCGGCTGCTTGCGACCGTAGGTCCCGTGCGGGACCAGCCGGCAGCCGCCCTGCGGGTGGTACGGGCAGTCCGGCGGGCTTGCGTCCCACCAGGCCTTCCGCGTAACGTAGTCCTCGACGGTGAGGTCCGTGTCGTATCGAATCTGGATGGCGCCGTCCACGGCCCGGCGAGGGCAGATCGCGCGGGCCACCTCTATTGGACCGGGCCGGTCCCCTGAACGCAATCGCGCCGGGACGGGTCCGGTTCCCCACGGCACCCGCACGGCGGCCGTAGCCTGCGGCTCCTGCCGGTAACGGCTAATTCATATCCGGCTCGCAGCTTGGCACCGCCAGCCTCGAGGCTATACCCGGAACTCTACGAAACCGCCCGTCCCGGATTCGACCGCTTTCCCACCCAATCCGTAACGGGATAATCCGGGCAAAAACGCGACGATCCCACGAATCAATCCGGGATTCAACACCCGGAAACGCCACTGCTCGAGCCGCATGGCCTCGGACGAGCGCAGGCACCACCCGCTGCCTCCGTCACGCCGCCCCGAAGCAGTCCGCCAGGCCCGTCTCTCGCAACGGCGACCGGATCGAAAGTGCGAGTCGAGCCGTGAAATCCTACACTTTTCCCGGAACGCCTTGCCCTGGCCGATAAAACCAACTCATTGAAAACACGGCACTTACCGAACGACGCTACAGAATAAAATACAGCCCTATTTTTAAGCCCTTTGTTTTCACCGACTTCTAACGCGACACTAGTGCAGTGATACCAATCCAGGATCTGGGACTTGCACAGTGCCGCAATCGGCCCGTGCCTCGACGGAAGGGCGCGTCGTCGGAAATCATCATGTTCGGGGTAACTGTATAGCTTCGATCAGATTGAGTGGCTTGGTATCAATAGCTCAAGGGCAGATCGTGGTTGCGGGGAGCCTACGACTGCTCGCAACGCATCATGGGTCAAGTTTCAGAACATGGCATGCTCCGCGCGTCACAAGCGGTCCGCAGCTCGCCTGCCGGACGTTGCCTCGGACCCGAGGTCGTACAACAGGATTGAGAGCCGCTGCCCGATCCAAAGCAAACAGGCTAGAACCGCGTTGACTGGATCGGGTATCGTAAGTGATACGGAATCTTGAAAGTCATATATAAGTATCTTATTCTCTGGGAGTTATGACTTCCCTATGGTTTGCACGCCGACGGCTTTCGCAGTAAGGAACGATGCCCACTCGCGCATGAGTCGGCGGCGCTTGTCTAACAGGTTAGATCGCGCATACGCTTGCTCGACGGACGATCCGACGGTGTGCGCGAGGCTCATTTCCATAACTGCGTGTGCCGCGTCTGTTTGTTCGCTTGCCCACGTCCTAAACGCCGACCGGAACCCGTGTACCGTTGCACGAGCGGCTAGGCCAGTAGACCGAAGCACCATCGTCAAGGTCATGTCTGACAACTCCGCACCTACTCGCCTGGGTGACGGGAACACCAAGCCGGAACCATCGTCGAGTGCCCGAGCCCGGAATAATACCTCGATGGCCGGAGCAGACAGCGGAATTCGATGCTCAGCACCCGCCTTCATTCGTCTACCCGGGATGCGCCACTCTGCGGCCTCGAGACTTATTTCGTCCCATGTCGCGCCACGCGCCTCGCCGCTTCTCACCGCCGTTAGCACCAAATACCGGAAGCAGAGTTTCGCCGCCTGGGACGCTGAGGACGACTCAATGGTACTCAGCGCCGCCGGAACGTCCTGATAAGGCAATGCCCGAAGGTGGGCTTTGACAGTAGGCATCCTTGGCAGTGCGCCATCAATTGACTCTCCCGCTGCGTTCTCTGTAACGAAGCCGTGCGCCCAGCACCAGCGCAGCGTAGCACGGATTCTCTGGCGGACTCGTCTGGCAGTTTCGGGCTTAGTTCCCCAAATCGGTGTGAGCACACGCAGAACGTCCTCGCGGCCAATCCGGTCCACGTTCATTTCGCCAAGAATTGGGAATGCGTGGCGCTTCAATGTCTGCATCCACGCATCAGTGTGCTTGTTGTTCCTCCAAGTCGGCCTGAGCGAGTTGAAAGTCTCCTCCGCCGCCTGTGCGAAGGTAGGCTTCCGCGACCGTCGTTTCTCCACCAGTGGGTCGCGACCTTCCGCAATCGCAGTCCGGTTCTCAGCGGCACGACGGCGCGCCATCGCTAGCGAAACCGCCGGATACCCGCCCAGGCCGATATCGTGACGTTTTCGGTTGATGGTGACTCGCTGGACCCAGCTCTTTGCCCCACTATGTCCGATATGCAAGTAGAGCGTTTGCCCGTCGCCGTAACGACCGGGCTTCGAAGCGGATTTGACGGCTAGCGCAGTGAGGCATCTCACAGTGTTCCCACGTTTATTCCCACGCGTTATTATGGATAGATTCAGGTAGAAATTTCAACCTCCTATTGCCGTTTGAGTAGGTTTTATGAGTAGATTCAGTTACTTAGGTAATTCTGTAGAGCTCTTTTGGTGTCTCGTGGAACTGTTCTATGGTGGAGTGGCCGGTTATCGAAGTCGAGTAGCACGACCTGCTGCCAAGTCCCCAATAGCAACTGGCCGGCTTCCATGGGAACCGACAGTGACGGCTTCATCAGCGCAGCTCTCAGGTGGGCGAAACCGTTGCCATCCCCCCACGCTTCGTTGTGGTGGTATGACCCGTTCATGGGGGCAATCCGCTCCAGCGCCTCCTTCAGATCACGCACGGCACCCCGCTCGAACTCGATCGTTGACAATGCCGCCGTCGATCCCTCAACGAACAGGTGGACCACACCGTCCCGGACCCCGGCAGAGGATGCCGCTCGCCGCACATCCCCGGTGATATCGAGGATATCGGTGAACCCCTTTGTGGAGACGCTGAATTTCATGTCAGGCCGAAGCGGCCCCCGTCGCTCGCAACACAGCCGCGATCAGATCGTCTTCTTCAGTCTCGAACACCGTACGCAAGTCCAGCAACAGCCTGTCCTTCTCGATGCGGGCGACCACAGGGGGATCGTTGGATCTCAACTTGGCCTCCATCCCGCGCGCCGTCAGGGGTTCCACGGGATCAATCGCCACAAGCGCCGACGGGAGGCTCTGCATCGGCGTGGACCCGCCACCCAAAAGAGAACTGCCCTCGACCACTTCCGCACGGGGACCGTGCAACATCTCGAGCCGCCTCGCAAAGCGCCGTGCCCGGGCCGCGATCTCTTTCTCAGCCATGCGTGCGAACCGGAGGGCAGGTAGGTCTGCCTGGTGGCCCGCCAGGTAGGCGCGGAGGGTCGCGGAAAGAGCCGACAGGCTCAGCTTGCCGATGCGCAGCGCGCGGAAGAGCGGATTCCGACGGATTCGTTCTACCAGGACGGGTTCTCCCGCGATGATGCCGGCCTGGGGCCCTCCAAGCAGCTTATCTCCCGAGAACGTCACAATATCGACACCCGCAGCAAGGCTCTCCGATACCGGCGGCTCCCGCTCGATCCCCGTCTCTTCCAACCCGTCGATACATCCGCTGCCAAGGTCCTCAACCAGCGGAATGCCTTCGGAGCGTGCGAGACCGACCAATTCCGCGAGCGAGGGTCGGCCAGTGAACCCTACCTGACGAAAATTGCTGGGATGAATCCGAATCAGAGCCTTGGTTCTGGAATTGATCGCGTTGCGGTAGTCGCGCAGATTTGTCCGGTTGGTGGTGCCGACCTCCCGCAGTGTCGCTTGCGACGCCTCGAGTATCTCGGGGATTCGGAAGCCGTCACCGATCTCGATCAACTCGCCCCGCGACACGATCACCTCGCCATCTTGCGCGAGTTCATTCAGGACGAGGAAGATCGCTGCCGCGTTATTGTTGACCACGATCGCGGGGGCGCCTAGCAGATTCTCAAGCAGTTCCCCACAGTGCGCGTCGCGCCTCCCGCGCCCTCCTCTCGCGAGGTCATATTCGAGGTTGCTGTACGCACCTGCGGTCTCGATGATTGCCTGAATGGCGGCCCGTCCCAGCGGCGCGCGACCCAGATTCGTGTGCAAGATCACGCCCGAGGCATTGATCACAGGACGCAGCGAGTTGCTGAGTAGCCGGTCGATCGCATTCCCGACACGCGTCTTCACCTCGTCGATGGGGCCTGGCCCTGGCGGCAGGCTGCCAGCCAGGATCTGATTCCGGATCTCGGCGATCGCCGCGCGGACGAGGTTCGCGAGCCGATTTCGGGGCATGAAGACGAACCAACCGCTCGCTTCAGAGGATTCAAGCACCTCGTCGACACTTGGCAACGAGCGCAGTCTGGCATCGCGATCGGCCACTTCCACAGTTTCCATCAAATCAAGCCTGCCCTACGGGCGGCAAGCGATGAATCGGAGACTGTCGGAACCCGCCTATACTTGTTCCGTGACTCGGCGAACATTCCTCTTCTATGCCGCCGCTGCATCCGGCGCACCACTTCCCTTCCCCGTCATCGACACGCATATCCATCTCTTCGACCCGAACCGTCCAGGCGGCATTCCCTGGCCCCCCGCGGACGATCCTATCCGCTCGAAGCCCACGTACCCGGAGCGATTCCGAAACGTGGCGGGCAGCCACGGCGTGACGGGGGCTGTGGTAGTTGAATGCAGCCCGCGGATCGAAGACAACCAGTGGGTTCTTGACGTCTCTGCCGAGGACACCTCCATCGTGGGCCTCGTGGGTTTCCTCGATGCCGGAAAGCCCGGTTTCGGCGGACATCTTGACCGCTTCGGCAAGAATCCGCTGTTTCGAGGCATCCGCTACGGCGATCTCTGGGGGCGGAATATCGTCGACCAGGTTGGCAACCGGCAGTTCGTGGAGGATATGCGCCTCCTAGCCGACCAGGACATGTCGCTTGACACGGCCAATCCGAACCTAAACCTGCTGGAGGCGATGCTGCGGCTGTCGGACCGCGTGCCAGACCTGCGCATGATCGTGGACCATCTTCCAAAGATTCGGCTCAAGGACTCAGACCGGGGCCGGTACGAGCGAATTCTCCGTGAATTTTCCTCGAGGCCGCAAACCTACGTGAAGATTTCCGCTGTGCTCTCGGATAAGGCCGGCAGGGTTTCCTACTCGTTGGATGACTATCGGTCGACGATTGACGAGATCGCCGAGGCGTTCGGCGAAGATCGCGTCCTATACGGCAGCGATTGGCCCAACAGCGACCCGCTCGGGACATACGGACAGGTGCTGGGCATCGTGCGCGAGTATTTCGAGGAAAAGAGCCGTGCTGCGCGCGAGAAGTACTTCCGCTTGAACAGCAAGGCCGCCTACAAGTGGATCGAGCGCTGACGATCCTGTGCCCGGCTCAGGCCGGGCGCATTCCGCTCCAGCCGACTAGAAATTCCACTCCAATCCCGCCAGCAGCAGGCGCGAGATCCCATACGAAAACCGCGGCATGTTGGTCACGCGGTTCCAGAGCAGGGTCGTCGGGTTCCGCCTCCCCGTGACGTTCTGCAATCCGTAATACACCACCACATCTTGATCCTTGACCGAGAATGTCCGGTCAATCCTCAAATCTAGCGTGAAGAATGCATCGTAACGCTCTGTATTCACGCGCTCGAGGTCGAAGATACCTCGCCGTTGCGATTCGGAGTTCTCGATGTCGAACGGGGTGTAGGGCCGGCCGCTGAGATACGCCGTGCGAAATGCGATTTCCCATTTCCTCCCAAGGCGGCGTCCCCCGACTGCATTAAATACGAATGGCCGGTCGAACGCCCCGGGGCGCAGCGTCCCGTCCAAGCCACTGTGTCGAGCCCGGGAATAGGCCAGATTGAGCTGGCCGAACCAGCTCCCGGCAAATTTCTTCTCGGCGAACATCTCGATTCCCGTAGCACGGCCCCGCCCAGCGCTCGTCATGGGATACAGGATGTCCCGGACGTCGAACGTGTCCCCGACATTCGCGAAGGACAGCGCCGGAAACTGCGTGGCGACTGAATAGTCCTTGTAGCGCTTGGAATACGCTTCCAGCGTCCAGCGGAAGGCTCGGTTCGGCGTCCACGCAACGCCAGTCACCCAGTGATCGGACCGGGCCGGAACCAGGTGCCTGTTGTCCGGAAACGCCGCCAGGAAAAGATAGACCGGAATCTGGTGGTAGATCCCCCAGCTCGCGTTCCACGAAAGGTCTTCCGTGAGAGCGACCGAGACTCCGGCCCTGGGGCTCACTCGCGGATGCGACACACCGAAGTGCGCATATCTGTCGAACCGGCCGCCGACTGTAATTCGCGCCCTCCGGGCGAAAGTGTGGGTTCCCTGCAAGTAGGCACCACTCTGCGTCGCTCTGAAGCGCTCCCGCAGATTGATCGGGTTCACGTCCGGAACGGTTGCGAACGGGCCGTCGTAGCCGAGTGGCGAAAGCGTGACGTAGTTGTTGACGAAGAACTTCTGCGTTCCTCCCAGTCGGAGTTCTCCAACGGAACCAGCGTTCAACGTCAGGTCGTACTTGAGCGTGGTCTCGTCCTCTGTCGAGTCCTGGCGAAATGTAACGGCTCCGGAGGCTATGACCTGGTCCACCGGTGCCGACGGCGCGACGGGCCCGTCCCCGACCAGATCCTTGACCGTCGAGTCGACCGTCGCGCTCGAATGGGTGAGGCCGAGCAAGCCGACCCCTCTCGTTCCAAAAATCCTCTGCCAGTTTATGCCAGTTGCGTTCCGGCGACCGGCGTAACGAATGTCGAAGGCCCCCACAGCCTCGGAGGGCTTGGTGTCCTCGGTCAGGCCTAGGCGGATCTCATCAATGCCGCCGATGCTGGTCACCCAGATCCGGTCGCGTTGACCGAAGTCCCGAACCGCCTTGCCAGTGAACGAGTAGAACACGGGAACTCCGCCGATTCCGATGTCGTCCGTGAAGAAATCGAGAAAGCTGCGGCGGGCGGAGACGATCCAGGAACCCTTTCCCTTGGCCCAGGGGCCTTCCAGCACGCCGCCCGCTCCAGCGTAGGCCAGCGTCGCGCGCACGCGGACCCGGTCACGGTCCCCTTCGCGTTGCGCCACCTGCATGACGCTCGAGAGCCGGTTGATGTACGGCGCGGGATAGCCGCCGGTAAGGAACGTGACGTCCTCAATGAGCTGGACGTCGAGGAGACTGACCGTTCCTCCGGCGGAGGCCAGGTTGGCAAAGGAGTTGATGTTCGGGATCTCGATGTTGTCGACGACAAAGAGATTTTCGAGCGGGCTACCGCCCCTCACGATGATGTCGTTCCTGAAATCGGCAGACCCTGTCACGACTCCCGGGAGCGTCGAGACGTACCGAGAAACGTCCTGAAGCGTTCCGGCGCTCTTGGCGATCTCACGGTTCTGGATGCTGATGCCCGAAGTGACCACTTCGTCCGGAACCAGCAGTTCGGAGGCGCTCACAGTCACAGAACTCTCGACGGCAGCGATTTCTGGTAGTTCCAGGCGTACTTCGCTGGTCTGTCCGGCTCGGACTTCGACCTCACCGCTGAGCAGGGACTGGCCAGACCCGAACCGAACCTCGAGTTGAATCGTTCCCGGTCGCGCATCAATCGCCTCGAACCGACCGAACCGGTCACTAGGCGAGCAACGGTTCGTACTCTCGATGCAGACCTCTACGGAGCCCCGAGGAGACCCGTCACTTCCGACGACGGTTCCGCGGACCGCACCGGTTCCAACCGTGTCCTGACCACTTGCCGTCGGGCAGCACAGCAAGATCGCCGTGACTGCGGCAGGACCTTCAAGCCTCAGACAGCCGCTTAGCGGCCAAACGCCAGTCCGCCGAACCTGCGCGGCTGCCTGCCGCCCCATGAACTCACTATGACACCCGAACCTCGATGCCGAATTGCAGCGCGACCGAGGCCCGGCCGCTCGTTTTCGATGTCGGCTCGCGCAGAGAGCATCGGAGCAGCTTCCGCGCAGGAATCGCTGCTACCCTCTTCGGCAATGGATCATCGTGCGTGGAAATGGCGAGAGAGCGAAACGTGTGAGCACGGGCAGACTCGCAGGGGATTCCTAGGGGCATTGCCACGGATCGGTTTCATGGGCAGCGCCGTCTGGGCATCCACATCAGCCCACGGGGAGGAGATCGAAATTCCTCCCAGGGAAGGTCAGGCCCGCGTCCTAATCGACACGGATGCAGCAAACTATTTCGACGATCAATTCGCTCTCGCATACGCATTGATGTCCGGCGAAGACATCCTCGTCGAAGCAATCTACGCCGCTCCGTTCTCCAACCGCCGGATCGACGATCCCCGCACTGGCATGGAACTGAGCTACCAGGAAATCGGACGAGTCCTCGAGACCTTGAGAACAGGCCGAGACACTCCGGTTCTAAAGGGGTCACCGGGCTGGATGGCCGACCAGGCCACGCCGGTCGAAAGCCCCTCTGCCGAGGACATGATCGAACGCATCATGCGAGGTCGTCCCGAGATTGACTACATCGTCGCCATCGGCGCGGCGACCACTGTCGCTTCGGCACTCCTCATGGAGCCGCGAATCGGCCAGCGATCGACGGTGATCTGGCTCGGCGGAACGCCGCACCATTTTCCTTCCGCGTCGGAATTCAATCTTCGGCAGGATCCCGCAGCCGCCCGCGTCCTATTCGACTCCGGAGCACGGCTCATGCACGTCCCGGCGCCAGGTCTGGCCGAGAACCTGCGAGCAAGCCGCGACGAACTGGAACAGCGGATGCGTGGCAATTCGGCGATCGGCAGCTACCTTCTCGATACGGTCTCCAAGGCGGCCCCGGAACATCCCGGCCCAAACGAGTTGTCCCGGACGCTGGCCCTCTGGGACATGGCGACCATCGCCTGGCTGGTCAATCCTCGCTGGGTCGAGTCAGTCCTTGTGCCCAGCCCGTTGCTGGGCCCGGACCTGACGTGGTTCCACAATCCGCATCGCCATCGCGTCCGGGTGGCAACCAGGCTCCTCCGAGACCAGGTCTTCACCGACTTCTATCGAAAGATCGCTGCCGCGCCCGCTTGATTCGTGCACAACAGTTCCCGTCCGAGGGCGCTGTTTGACTCCTGCGACCTTCGCGACCTAGTATCGTGAGACGAAGGACTCTATTTGGAAGGGAGAGCCTCAATGAGACGAATTGCAACTCTGCTAGCCATCACCTTGATCGCGAGCGGCCTTTGCCTTGCCGGCACGGTGACCGGCTACATCTCCGACGAGGGATGCGCCAGGAACGGCGAAGCCAGAAATCCGACATGCGCCAAGAACTGCATCAAGGGCGGAGCGTCCGCTGTGCTTGTGGCGGATGACGGGACGATCTACTCGATCTCAGACCAAGAGAAGGTCAAGAAGTTCGCGGGGGAGATGATCGCAGTAACTGGCAAGATCGAAGGGGAAGCGATCAAGTCGGTGGAGAAGGCCGAACTCTGCGCAAACTCGGATCTCTGCAAGGGCTGAGCGTCCGTGTTGACGGCGCCTGGGGTGCCGTCACCCAGCGCCTGATCTATAGCCGCCCGCACTGCTCGTGGGTGTAGTCCAAGCCAAGGGCAACACTTGATTCATTTGATCAGGTTTGCAGCATAGCCATCTGTGAGTTTAATTGTTTCCAGCCAAATCGACTAGTAAACGGTCGGGGTTCGTCCCACCGGCCCTTTTGCTTCCGGATTCGCACTGAATGCCCGCCTGAAGTTCCCGGCGGCCGGCACTTCGCTTGTAGTAAATTGTGGCGGTGCCACGCCTCCCCGCCCTAATGCTCTCGTGTTGCCTTGCGGCATTCGCGCAAGGCACGGGGAAAAGTCCCGCCAGCATCGTGCTCATTTACATCGATAACGTCGGGTGGGGCGATCTGGCATGCTACGGCAACCCGGTCATCAAGACGCCGAACATCGACCGACTGGCCTCGCAAGGCGTTCGTCTCACCGACTTCTATATCCCCTCCTCATCATGCTCGCCATCCCGCGGCGCTCTCCTGACTGGACGCTATCCTGACCGGAACGGGCTCACCCATCAGCTGTCGACCCAAGAGAACTGGACGGGCATCGGCCTGCCCCACAACGAGAAACTCCTGCCGGAATACCTCAAGGAGGGAGGCTATGCGACTGGAGCCTTTGGCAAGTGGAACATCGGTTTTGCAGAGGGCAGCCGTCCCACCGACAGAGGGTTCGACGAGTACATCGGGTGTATTTCGGGCAACTGCGACTACTTCACCTATTCCTACAACGGTCGACTTGACATGCACGTCGGAACCGAACCGACGGAAATGGAAGGGTACACAACGGACATCTTCGCCGACGCGGCGTGCGACTTCATCCGCAGGAACGCCGGCAGCCCCTTCTTCGCATTTGTTCCGTTCAACGCAGCGCACTGTCCGAATCCAAGGAACAAGGCTCCCGGTCAACCGTTACTGTGGCAGGCTCCGGAGGAGTTCTTCCGGGCCTACGGGTACGATCCTGCCTCGACCGTTCCGGAGCACGGCTACCGTGCGGTGATGACGGCGCTCGACGCTGGTGTCGGTCGGGTTCTGGAAGAAATCGACCGTCAAGGGCTCGCGGAGAACACTCTCGTCATCCTGGCGTCCGACAACGGAGGGTGGGTCGGACCCCGCAAGCCCGCCATAGAAGTCGCCTCCAATGCGCCTTTCCGGGACGGGCGCACGTCGGTGTACGAAGGCGGCGTCCGGACGCCCTGCATCCTGCGCTGGCCGGGCAAGCTGCCGGAGAACGCGGTGGTGCAGGAACCCCTTGTCAACATGGACCTCTTCGTTCTCGCGCTGCGCGCCGCCGGACTGGAGACACCAACCGACCGATTGATTGACGGCCGGGACCCGATGGCCGTGCTGCGTGACAGCGCACCTTCCCCGCATCGGAACATCTACTTCCGATACCGCAACATCAGCGGACTCCGTCAGGGCCGGTGGAAACTCGTTCGGCCCGGTCCCGACGCTCCACTCGAACTGTACGACCTCGAGGTTGACTTCGCTGAAGTATCGAACCTGGCCTCCAGTCGACCGCAGCTAACCCAGGGCCTCTGGCAGGAGTTCGAGTCCTGGCTGAGCGGCATCTCAAGCCACGAGTAACGTGCCCGCTTGCACAGCTGGCCCCGGCAGCACCGTGGCCAGGCACATGGTTTGCGAGGCACCCAGGTCTCGGCCGGGCCTCGGGGTTGCTACGATGACCGCTGCCCGCGCGGTCGAGCCGATGCAAAGCGCCATGCTACGTCGATACCTCCTTTCCCTACTGGTCGGGACGGTTTCCCTGGTTGCCCAACCGGCACCGATCCGCGTCGCAGACCCCGAATCCGTCGGCATGTCGTCGGAGAGGCTTCGGCGTGTCGAGGCATGGCTGGACGAGATGGTCGAGCAGCGGCAGGCCGCCGGATTCGTCACCCTCGTCGCTCGCAAAGGCATGGTAGTCCACCACCGGGCCACCGGCAGCAAGGGCATGAGCAACAGCGAACCCATGCCCGTGGACGCATTGTTCGATGTCGCGTCGATGACAAAGCCGCTGACCGCCACGGCAGCACTAATGCTGTACGAAGATGGCCGGATCACCTTGAGCGAGTCGGTTTCGGCCCATATTCCGGAGTTCAAGAATCTCGAGGTGGCCGCCGGAGGCAGGAAGACGGCTCCGGCACGGCGCGAGATGCGAATACAACATCTCTTCACGCACACGTCAGGAGTCAGGGACCCACGCGGCCGGGCGGAAACCTACGCCTTTCCGACGATGGAGGTCTACATGAAGGAATTCGTGCAGATTCCGCTTCAAGCCGAGCCGGGCTCCGAGTGGATTTACGGCGATTCCCTTGACGTGCTCGGCTACCTGGTCGAACGAGTGACACGGCAAGGGCTCGATGAATTCCTCCAAGAGCGCCTTCTGGACCCTCTGGGTATGGCCGACACCCACTACTGGCCCCCCGATTCCAAGCGGACCCGTCGGGCGATGCTTGTCGTCGACGGTGACGACGATCCAACGCGCGTTTCCAGGGAGCCAGTCGAGGCCGGAGCCGCGAAGACATTCATCTCGGGTGCGAGCGGGCTGCACACAACGGCATCGGACTACTGGCGTTTCTGCCAGATGCTCCTCAATGGTGGTGAATTCCGCGGAGAGCGCCTGCTGGCACCTAGATCGGTCAGACTGATGTCCGAAGACCACCTCGAAGAAGGAACCTCGTACCGGGCGGGTCTCGGCTACGGACTAGGGGTTGCCGTTGTCCTTGATCGCGCCAAGTCGGGATTGCCGTACTCGGCGGGTTCCTTTTACTGGGGCGGCTCACAAGGAACCGTCTTCTGGATCGATCCGGCAGAAGAGCTCATCGGTGTGTTGATGGTCCAAGTGCGGCCTTCTGGCAACCTGAAGCTCCGGGAACGATTCGGAGCCCTCGTATACTCTTCAATCATCGACTGACAAGACTCTTCGACACGGGAAGGCAGAGGGGAACCCGCCAAGGGTCGCCATGTTGCGTCGAAGCGTCGCCGCCAAAATGGTGGTCGGGATAGTATTATGGGCGGGATGCAGATCTCTTCCGTATGTTCAGGAGTGGTGTCGATGCGTCAGGCAGCTGTCGCCGTCCTAACCCTTGCAGTTGCGTTCCCGGCCGCAGCTGACATCTTCCCCGACGAGAACCTCGAGGCCGCGGTCCGACAGTACGTGTTTGACAAGCGCAACACGGAGGAGCCGATCACGGCGGAAGACGTCGCGCAGATTTCCACCATCACGGCCCGAAACAAGGGGATCCGAGACTTGACAGGGCTGGAGCACTGCAAGCGCCTCATGCTGCTTGAGCTGCCGGACAACGAAGTGTCCGACCTATCGCCGATCGCGGGCCTGAACCTGATTCAAAGCCTCACCTTGACAGACAACCAGGTGGAGGACATCTCGCCTCTCGCCGACCTGAAACGGCTGCAGTACATCGAGCTTTCGAACAACAAAGTAAAGGACCTCTCGCCTCTCGCGGGCCTGGAAGCGATGAATTCCCTGTACCTGTCAGGAAACCAGATCAGCGATCTTGCGGCGGTGAAGGATCTTTCGAAGCTCTGGACCCTGGATGTCGCCGACAACAATGTCAGCGATGTCAGTCCCGTAGGCTCGCTGACAAGGCTCTCAACCCTCAATATTGATGGAAACCAGGTTTCGGACTTGAAGCCGCTGGATTCCCTGACCTCCTTGCAGCGCCTGTCGCTTCGCAACAACAAGGTCTCCGATATCGGAGTGCTCGTGGAAATGGCCGAGAAGGACATCGAAGGAGACAGCCGATTCGCGCGGTATTGGGCCGTGTCGCTTCAAGGGAACCCGCTGAGCGGCGAGTCAAAGGGCGATCACGTCGAGGCACTCAAGAAGTACTCGTTCAGAATCGAAGCGGGCGACGAGTAAAGGGCCGATAGTCTTCCGACTTTCAGGGACGGCCTTGGGCCGGGCTTGGCCTATGCAACCCTTGCGCGGCTTACCGCCTCCTCATCCAGCTCGATGCCGAGTCCCGGCTCGTCTGGAACGGCAAGCATTCCGTCTTGGGCTCGAATCTTTTGCCTGGTGAGGCGATCGCGAAGCGTGGTTTCTTCTTCGGCTACGTATTCCGCGATCAACGTGTTGGGGACGGAGTTCAGGAAATGCAGCGCCGCCGCCACGTTGATGTAGGTGGTGAAACCGTGATTAGCGACTTTCAGTCCGCGGTCCTGCGCCAGCGACGCGATCTTCATCGCCTCGGTGAAGCCACCGACTCGCGTCAGGTCCACCTGCACGACATCGACTCTGCCGCGGTCCATCAGGTCCAGGAATGACGCACGATTGCTTTCCTCTTCGCCCGCAGCGATCCGTGTGTCGACGGCCTCGCTAAGGCGTCGATATCCTTGATAGTCATCGGGCATCAGGGGTTCCTCGACCCAGAAGATCCGATGTTCCTCGAATGCCCGCACTCTCCTGATCGCGGTCTTTGCATCCCAAACAAGACCGGCATCCACCAAGAGGTCCGGTCCTTCTCCGAGGCCTTTTCGCGCTTCCCTTACCAGCGCTATGTCCGTCGCCTCGTCGCTCCCCATGGGATCCCAACCAAACTTGACCGCGTTGAACCCGCGGTCGACGTAGCGCTTGGCCAGGTCACGAGTTGCTTGGGGCGTCGGTCCCCAGAGCGAGCTTGCGTAGCACCTGATCCTGTCGTGGAAGCCGCCGCCGAGCAGCTTCCAGACCGGCAAGCCAAGGGCCTTTCCTTTGATGTCCCACAAGGCGAGGTCGATACCGCTCATGGCATGGAATCCCACGCCGCGACGGCCGCCGTAGATGTTTCCCGTGTACATCTTGTGCCAGATCTTCTCCGTCTCGAACGGATCCTCACCAACAACGAGCTCGCGCAGTCCGCTGGCCACGGTGTGCGAGAAGGGCCCCTCGATCGCCCCCTTCACAGCCAGCGGGTTGGAGTCGACTTCGCCAAGTCCTGAAATGCCCGCATCGGTGTGGACGCGGACAATGAGGGCGTCCTGCCCGGAGTCGCAAAGTTCCCGCACATGCGCGGAACGAACGTAGATGGCTTCAACGTCGGTGATCTTCATTGCAAGGCGCCAGCCGGGGATTCCGGACGAGGCAGATGTCAAATCGAACCTGCCCGTAGCGTTCTAAGAGCATACCTGCTCACTCCTACGGATCGCCGTCAGAAGGATCCCAAGGCCCGGGAATGCATGGGAAGGGGCGTAGGTAGAGCGGGAGGCCCACGCAGTAGAATGGAGCCACGAGTCGGACTCGAACCGACGACCTGCGGTTTACGAAACCGCTGCTCTACCAACTGAGCTATCGTGGCCCGGATCGGATGCTACTGCCGAAGCCAGCTACTTTCAAGCTAACACAGAGGTTTCGCTCGGCCTGGACGAAATCGCTGGCCCCTCCGGACGCCTAGGCCCAGGCTGTCACATGCAGATCTTGACGGCAATTGGAAAGCCTTCCGTCAGACCCTTGCTGCTCCTTGCGACGGTCGCAATAGCGCCCGCGCATCTGTCCGCCGCAGCGAATGCAGGCTTCGGGATTGAGGAGGCAGAACAGTTTCTTCGAGGGCACTGCGACGTCTGCCATCAAGGCGAATCGGCCCAGTCCAGCTTCAGGACCGATGTTCTGGCCGGCATTGATTCGTTTAGGGATCGGCCCGAGGAATGGCTATCCCTCGCTACCCGGGTCTGGAACGGCGAGATGCCGCCCAAGGGCGCACCACGCCCCTCAGCCGAGGAGCGGCAAGTGTTCGTTGCGTGGGTCGAAAGCACGTGGCGCGCGCAGGCGTGCGGTGCGCGAATGACGCTACCCTTGACCCCCATCCGCAGGCTGAACCGGGACGAGTACAGCGCCACGGTGCGCGACTTGTTCGACATCCAGATCGACGTGAGCGAAATGTTCCCGGTCGATGGTCCCGGCGGTGAGGGCTTTGACAACGCGGCGGAGACATTGTTCGTGTCTCCCCTGCTGACCGAGAAATATCTGGATGCAGCGAAGTTCGTCATGGACGTCGCATCGAAGGAATTCAAGTCCCGGAGACTGGTGTTTGGACCTCGTTCCGAAGACCGCGCCGCAGAGTTGGGGACCGTACGGGAGATACTCGGTCGATTCCTGCAGAGGGCGTTTCGGCGGCCCACGGAAGGTGAGGAAGTCGCCACCTTCCTCCAACTCTTTCGCCGGGCGAGAGCCCGGGGCCTCGAGTTCGAGCCGGCTGTGTTCTTTACCCTCCGTGCCGTACTCGTCTCGCCGTCATTCACCTTTCATGTCGGTCAAACTACAACGCCTCAACGGCACCAGTACGCCCTGGCTTCGAGATTCTCCTATTTCCTCTGGGGAAGCATGCCAGATGAACTTCTCATGGACCTGGCAGCGGCAGGCAAGATGGACGATCCGTCAGTCATCGAGCGGCTGATTCCCCGGATGCTGCGGGACGACAGGGCGCTTGAATTCGCAACCCGGTTCGTGGAGCAGTGGCTGAGGACCCGGGAGCTGGAACGAGCCGGCGGTCCCGACCCGGGCCTCTTCCCAGAATACGCCGGCAGTGCCGAGCTACGAGGCGACATCCGCCTGCAACCGGTCTTCTTCTTTCTAGAGGTACTTCGCGAGAACCGGTCGTTGCTGGAATTCCTCGATTCGCGGGGGACCATTCTCACAAGGAATCTGATAGAGCACCTCGAACTGCCGATGAAGAAGGAGCAGGACGGCAAGAATCCCAACTGGATGGAACTGCCCGACGGGTCGGACCGGGGAGGGCTCCTCGGCATGCCGGCAATCGCAGCGCTGGCATCGCATCCGCACCGAACGAGTCCCGTCTTGCGAGGGGTGTGGGTGCTGGACTCCATCTTGGGCACTCCCCCTCCCCCTCCTCCTCCCGACGTACCTGAATTGCCGGAGCCTGCCGACGGCGCTCCTCCAAGATCTGGCAGGGATTTGCTGGCCTCGCACAGCGGGAGCCCCGCCTGCGCCAGCTGCCACGACCGGATTGATCCTCTCGGGTTGGCTCTTGAGAACTACGACGTCGTCGGGCGGTGGCGAGACGACCAAGCCGGCATGTCGGTCGATGCGACCGGCAGACTGCCCGACGGAACAGCATTCGAAGGCCCGCGCGGGCTGAAGAGGGTACTCTTGGAGCGCAAGAAGTTCTTTGTGCGCAACCTTGCCCGCAGGATGCTGGGCTATGCGCTTGGCCGGGGGCTGACCCCTGCAGACTCCTGCGCAGTCGAAACGATCGTCGAGCAGGTGGAACGGGACGGCTACTCAGCTTGGTCACTCGTTCGGGAAGTGGTGCTAACTCAGCAGTTCCTCGACTGAAATTGCGGGATCGCTTACGAAGGCAACCATTGCGGGCCTCGCGTTGGCCCTGGAAAGCACGGGGTGCGCCGATTCCGCCGGACCGAAGTCGCACCGGTCTCGGACTGGCTTCCACCCCTCTGGCGACCCCTTGTTCTACGGGTATGATGGGGCGGCGACGGGACACCCGGCCTCGGTCGTGTTCCGAACATGCGGAATCCCGTTCCGCATGCCAGTGACGGTCCGCCGTCCGCGGGTCGAGGGGGAGCGAGACGAGCCACCAACGAGCCGTCAAGGAATGACGCACCCCACTCTCTCAGACGTGATCGCCCTCGGCTCCAGGCCCCTGAAGTCGGGTATCAGGAACCTTGGGCGGAAAATCCTACCCTGTTTCCCCGGGCATCGGGGGCGCTGCAAGCCCTCGATCACCCACTGGCGACCTGGTGCGCCAGCTGCGAAGGTCCGCAGCGGATCGTATCCGGAAGCGAGCCCTTCTTGCTCGGGCAGGAGGGTCAGACCTTCCACGAGGATGTCCATGATCATGAATCCACGAGTGTGCAGCCTGCTCATCGCCCTTCTCTGTTACCCGTCTGCGGGAGTCCTTGCCTTTGAGCTCACGGAGAGCCAGGCACTGCGCATGCTCCGCGAGAGTCCGCACCACCGGGAACTGCGCGCCCGGGTCGAGATCGCCCGCGCGAGAGCACGGCGCGGCACGCTCTATCCCAATCCCACAGTCAGCACGACATTTGAGGGCGCGGGCCGAACGGACTTCTACATGTTCGAACAGCCTCTGGCGGTGAACGGTCGCCGCTCCTTGTTGCGTCAGGCCGGGGAATCCACGGTTTCCGCTGAGCACTCCCGGGCGGACCACGCACTGCGACGGATCGAGGCGGAAATGCGCGAGGCATTCCACCGGCTCGCCTTCGCGCAGGAGAGAGAAGAAGCGATTCGCAGCGGAATCGCCGAACTGCAAGAACTCGTCCGGATCCTGAGAGAAAGGGAGTCCGCAGGAGAAGGATCGAAATTCGACCGCCTCCGCGCCGAACGCGAGATTGTGGAGCGCGAGACCGAACGAGCAGGAGCCGAGGCGGCAATCGCGGAGTCCCGGGCCAGGCTCGGAGGGATCCTTGGCCCGGTTATCGACGCGAATCGCTTGGTCGCAAGGGGCAGTCTCGAGCCGGGGTTCCCTCTACCCGCCCTTCGAGAAGCCGTGGCCGACAGCCTCGACGCTCGAAGTGACTACCGGGTCGAGACCGACCGTCTCCGAGAGCTCCAGTTCAAGGCCGAGGCTGCGGAGCGCCTTCGCATTCCGAATCCCGTTGTGTCCGGCGGCCTTAAACGGGCAGATGTCGGAGACCGCTCCATGAGCGGACCCGTTCTCGCCGTATCGGTCGGGCTGCCCTTGTTCAACAAGGGCCAAATCGACCGGCAGCTGGCCGAGGCCGAGGCTGTGCAGGTCCGTGCGCGCAGGGAGATTCTCGAGAACAGGATCCGGGCCGAGGTGAACTCGGCTCACGCCGCCCTCCGCATTCGCCGTCGGATCGCTGACGACTACGAGGCTCAGTCCGGAAGTCGAGCCGAGGAAATCCGTAAGATTGCGGAATTCGCGTATCGCGAGGGCGAACTGGGCATTCTGGAGCTGCTCGATTCCTACCGCGTCGCGCAGACGGCGGCCTTGCGACTGCTCGAGTTGCGCGCGGATGCCAAGCTGGCCGAGGTGGAATTCGACTGGGCCGTCGCGAAGGAGTTGCTTCCGTGAAAAGCACGATTCTCGCTGTTCTCCTACTGGCATGGGGCTGCGGTGCACCCCAGCCACCGACGGAGGTTGCCGAGGAACCCGCGGAAATCGAGCCGGTTGTCGTAACGCGGTGGACAGAGCAAACCGAGCTGTTCATGGAGTTCCCCCCTCTACGGCCGGGCGAGCGGTCTCGTTTCGCAGTGCATCTGACCGACTTGCGCTCGTTCAAGCCCTTGACGGAAGGGCACGTGGAAGTGGTGCTGGACTACGGCCGTGACTCATCCGAAGTGTTCGTAGCAGACACTCCTTCCCGGCCGGGGATCTTTGGTGTGGACGTGGTCCCTAGCCGGCAGGGCACCCCCGCGATGACCGTCTCGGTCCGTTCTCACGGAATCGAGGACTCCCACCTCGTGGGTCCGACATCCGTCTCTGGCACTCCCGGCGATCAGGCTATGTCTTCGGCCGCGGACGGCGCGGCAGAAGGCATCTCGTTCCTCAAGGAACAGCAATGGGTCATGGACTTCGCGACGGACGTCGTCTCGACCGAATCAGTCAGGGAGAGCCTGCTCGTACCCGCCACCATCGAGGCTCGCAGCGGAGGGCGGATCGCGGTGACGGCGCCTGTCGCGGGGCGGCTGTTGCCGTCGGCCCGCCTGCCCGTCCTGGGCGAGTCCGTCGAAGACGGCCAGGAGCTCGGTGCGATCGTCCCCCTATGGGGAGGTCCATTGGACCGGAATGCTCTCCAGCTTGCCGTGGACCAATCCACGGTGGCACTTGAAACGGCCCGCCGAGCGAGACAGCGGGCGGAGCGGCTGCTCGAGGTCGGGGCTGTACCCGAAAGACGCGTCCAAGATGCTCGCTCGCATGAGTCCCTTGCCTCTGCCCAGCAGGCCGCCGCCACCAAGCAGATGGAATATTACGAGGCCAGTAGGCGCGACGCTCCTCATCTCGAAGCGAATACGGCTTTCTCGGTCCGGTCTCACTTGACCGGTGTAGTCACCGCAGTATTGGTGAAGGATGGGGCGCACGTCGAAGAAGGCGAGGTCCTGCTCGAGGTTGCCGCAACCGACACCGTCCATGTTTCCGGCGCCATTCCGGAGTCCAGTTCGGCTGTCCTCGGAAAGCTCAAGGGAGCGGAAATCCAGCTCCCAGGTTCTGACGCCACCAGCCCGGTCGGGAAGCTGGTAACCGCTGGTCAGCTTGTCGATCCAGCCACGCGAACCCTGAAAGCGACCTATGCCGTCGATAATCGGCGACGGCGGCTTGCCATCGGCCAGTCCGTTCTCCTGCGACTCTTCACCTCCGCCCCAGTCGAGGCTCCGACCGTGCCGACTTCCGCAGTCGTTAGCCAAGAGGGTCTCTCGATCGTCTATGTGCAGACGGCCGGCGAGACGTTCGAGGAGCGGCGCGTCGTCCTTGGCGGGAGGGAGGGTCAACGGGTGCAGGTCCTGTCCGGCGTGAGGCAAGGGGAGCGAATCGTGACTCGCGGGGCTTACCTCGTGCGACTTGCATCGATGTCAACCGAAGCTCCGGCCCACGGTCATGTCCACTAGGCAGTGGCCATGCTGAACGGACTTATTCGCTGGTCGCTTCAGCACCGGCCCCTGGTGCTGGCGCTCGCAGCCGCCTTTCTTGCCTGGGGCGGCTTCGTCGCCACATCCCTTCCCGTTGACGTCCTTCCGGATCTCACGGCACCGACGGTGACTGTGATCGCTGAGCACGCAGGCATGGCCCCGGTGGACATGGAGCATCTCGTGACGCTCCCAATCGAGGCTGCAGTCAGCGGCGTGTCCGGTGTGCGCCGGGTCCGCTCCGCGACGTCGCTTGGGGCAAGCATCGTATGGGTGGAATTTGAATGGGGCGAAGATGTGTATCGCTCCCGGCAACTAGTGACCGAACGCCTGAACACGGTGGCCGGATCGCTGCCGCCTGGGACGAGGCAGCCGATTATCGGACCAGTCGCGTCCTACATGGGCGAGATCCTGTTCATCGGCCTGACGTCGAGCACCCAATCGCCGGTGGAGGTCCGGACCATTGCGGAAAGGGATGTCCGACGACGCCTTCTGGCAGTGCCCGGCGTGGCCCAGGTGACGGTCATCGGGGGCGGGCGCAAGCAATACGAGGTGCTCCTGTCGCCCGAGAAGCTAAGTGCCTACGAGATCACACTTGCCGAAGTCAGAGACGCGCTGATGGCAGCGAACGCGAATGAGTCCGCCGGCTTGATGGTGCAGGGCGGTCAGGAGTACCTGATACGAGGGATGGGCCTATTCACGGATGTCACCGACATCCGCAAGACCGTGGTGCGTGCGAGGAATGCCGTACCGGTCCGAATCGAAGATCTTGGCTCAGTTCGAATTGGCCAGGCGCTGAAGCGGGGGGAAGCTTCGCTCGATGGTCACGCCGCAGTGATCATCGGCGTCCGTAAGCAGCCCGGCGCCAACACGCTGGAAGTGACTAGTTCGATCGATCGAGCTGTAGAAGGGCTCCGCTCTACTCTGCCCCCGGGGATCGAGATCCGCGAAAACGTGTTCCGTCAGGCCGACTTCGTCGAGATCGCCATCAGCAACCTCGAAGAGGCGGCGGGCTACGGCGGGCTGCTGGTTGTCGGAGCCGTGCTGATCTTTCTGGCAAACGCTCGGGCGAGCGTTATCACCCTGTTCGCAATACCTTTTTCGTTGTTCGGGGCAGTTCTGGGCATGTCAGCACTGGGGCTTTCGATCAACGGAATGACGATCGGCGGTCTCGCCATCGCTCTCGGTGAACTCGTCGACGACGCGATCGTCGATGTCGAGAACATCATCCGGCGCCTTCGCGAGAACGCTCGCCTTCCCAGCGAAAAGCGGCGACGTGGTCTGGAAGTCGTATACCAGGCCAGCAAGGAAATCCGGGCTCCGATCGTGTTCGCGACTCTGATCGTCGTGCTGGTCTTCGTCCCTCTCTTCTTTCTGACGGGGATCGAGGGCCGGCTACTGCGCCCGCTCGGGCTCGCTTACGCATTGGCGCTATTCTCGTCCCTGCTCGTCGCCCTCACTGTCACGCCGGTCCTTTGCTCCTACCTACTCTCCCGGCGCGATTCGCCACGATCGAGTGACGAGCCAGCCTCAATTCGAATTCTGAAGGGGATCTACCTTCCAGTAGTCCGATGGAGCCTGGACCACCGCATATTCGTGCTCGCGAGTTCCGTTCTTGCCATCGGATTGGCAATTGCAAGCCTCGGCTGGATGGGCCGGTCGTTCCTGCCGGAATTCCGGGAAGGCTCTTTGACGATCAGCGCCGTAACGCTGCCGGGGACAAGCTTGGAAGAGTCGAACCGGATCGGATCGACCCTGGAGAGAGCCCTGCTGGCGGTGCCCGAGGTCACCCTAACGGCTCGCCGGACCGGCCGCGGAGAAATGGACGAACACTTGCAGGGAGTCGAGTCCGCGGAAATCGACGTGAGACTCGAGATGGGCGATCGCCCGAGAGGTTCGGTCCTGGAGGAGATCCGCCAGCGGGCGAGCCTGGTTCCCGGAACGAACGTCAACATCGGCCAGCCGATCTCTCATCGGATCGATCACATGCTGTCCGGGACACGTTCGAACATCGCGGTCAAGATTTTCGGCAACGACCTCAAGACGCTCCGGTCCTTGACCGAAGAAGTCGAGCAGGCCATGCAGGACGTTCCAGGCGTCGTCGATCTCGCATCGGAACAGCAGGCCGACGTTCCAACCGTTAGCGTTCGATTCCGCCGGGGGGACCTCGCCCGGTATGGGCTTCCCGCGGGAACAGCCGCACAGGCGCTTAAGGCAGTGTTCCTAGGGGTGGAGGTCGGAACGATTCGGGAAGACCAGATCGCGTTTCCGCTCGTGCTGCGGTACGAGAATGGCAGGCCGAACGACATCAACGCGATCCGCGAAGCCCTGATCGACACCCCTTCCGGTGCGCGAGTTCCCTTCTCCGCGATTGCCGAAATCCGCGAGGACCGCAGTCCGAACTTTGTGACACGAGAGAACACCCAGCGCAAGATCGTCGTCTCCTGCAATGTTGCCGGGCGAGACCTGCACGGCGTGGTGACCGACATTCAGCAGCGCATTGCAGAATCGGTGGACCTTCCGCAAGGATACCGGGTCGAATACGGCGGCCAATACGAGAGCCAGCAGCGCGCCATGCGACGGATCGTGACAGTCGGCGCGCTCGTCCTGATCGGCATCGGAGTCCTGCTCGCAACCGTCTTTCGATCAGCGAGGGACGCCTTCATCATCCTGCTCAACCTCCCGCTCGCGCTTGTCGGGGGCGTCGCGGGCGTGTTTGTGTCCGGCGGGTTGTCTGTGGCGTCGTTGATCGGCTTCATCACGTTGTTCGGTGTCGCCACTCGGAACGGGATCATTCTCATTGCACACATCAAGCAGATCGCCTCGGAGGTAGGGCCGACCGGATTCCGGGATGCGATCATCCGCGGAGCGTCGGAGAGACTGCCGCCGATCCTCATGACGGCAACTTCTACCGGCCTCGCGCTTGTGCCCATCGCGATGGGATTGGGAAGGACCGGGGCCGAGCTTCACGCGCCGCTTGCCTTGGTCGTACTCTGCGGGCTTGCCTCCGCGACTGTCCTCAATATGATCGTCGTGCCCGCGGCCTATCTGCAATTCGGACGCTTCCCGAGCCCCGAGTCCGATTCAGCCGGGTTGCGCGCCGGCTGAGACGGCCTGCAAAACGCCGTTCTCGACGGTTGACTGCCGGGTTCCACGCCTCAGGCGCAAACCTCACCGACAACTCGTCCGAACACATCCGAGAGCCGTATGTCACGTCCGCCGAACCGGTAGGTCAGCGTCTCGTGATTCACGCCCAGCAGGTGCAAGACCGTGGCCCAAAGGTCGTACACGTTCATCGGGTTCTCGATAGCGTGATAGCCGTATTCATCAGTGGCACCGTATACGAATCCCGGCTTCACACCGCCCCCCGCGAGCCAGATGCTGAATCCGAACGGGTTGTGGTCTCGGCCATCGTCCCCTTGGGCGAACGGCGTGCGACCGAACTCCCCGGCCCAGATGACCAACGTCTGGTCCAGCATTCCACGGGCCTTGAGATCCTTGAGCAGGCCCGCGATCGGCTGGTCGACCTGCATTGCCATGTCGGTGTGGCCTTCCCGAAGCTCCCCGTGCTGGTCCCAGGGATTGCCGACCTGTCCGGGATTGGACGGACGCATCAAGCAGGTTAGCTCGACGAAGCGAACACCCCGCTCCACCAGTCGGCGCGCCAGCAAGCACTCCCTTCCGTAAGCAGCCGTCTCGGGATTCGGCGAATCCATGCCATAGAGCGCCTTGGTCGCTGGCGTCTCTCCGCTGAGCTCCAGCAGCTCCGGTACCGCCGACTGCATCAGATAGGCCGTCTCGTAATTGCGAATCGCCGCTTCAATCGCCGGATGCTCTCCGGCATCGGCGACGAAATGCCCGTCGAGTGCACGAATCAAGTCGATCTTCGTGCGCTGCAAGGCGTCGGGATCGGCAGGCCGAATGTTGTTCAGCGGTTCCTCTTCCTCGGGGTAGAGGAATGAAGCCTGGTGCATGGCCGGAAGAAAACCGTTTCCATAGATCCCGACCCCACCCAGTGGAATACCTCCGCTCGCGAGCACGACGAATCCCGGGAGGTTCTCGCTTTCCGACCCCAGGCCGTAGGTTGTCCACGAGCCTGCGCTGGGATGCCCCAGAAACGGGTGGCCGGTATGAATGAAATAGTTCGCCTGCGCGTGCTCGTTGGCCTTGCTGGTCATGCTGCGAATTACGCACAAGTCGTCGGCACACGAAGCGAGGTGCGGAAACAGTTCGCTGACCCAGATGCCGCTCTGCCCGTAGCGCGCGAATCCCCAAGGACTCGGCATGATGCCGCCGACATCGTCAAACATCGTCGGGCGGACTTCGACCGGCATCGGCTTGTCGGCTTCGCGCTTCAGGCGCGGTTTCGGATCAAAGGAGTCAACATGAGACACTCCCCCGGACATGAAGCAGAAAATGACGTTCTTCGCTTTCGGCGGGAAATCCGGGCGCCCGCCGTTGAGTGCTTGCTCGGACTGACCCGGAGGAACGAGCGAGGACAGGGCCAGCGAACCGAAGCCGGTCGAGCAGCGCGCCAGCATTTGCCGTCGCGAAAGGCGTTTCGGGTCGTTCGGACAGACTGTCATCGCGGCTAGCGGAGGTACAGGAATTCCTTGAGATTGAACAGCGTCTGGGCAAGATCCTTCCACAGCTCCTGATCGCCCATCCAGTCCGCCTCGGGGACTTCTCGATTTCGTGCCAGTTCCTCAAGAGACGAAATCAGGAGCTCGGTCTCGTTCGGGCCCGGGCCGCGTCCGATGGCTCGGCGGAACATGCGCACGGCGCGATCCCTTGGCGAAATGGCTCCGTCGGCAAGCGTGCGATTCGCCCATCGTTCTGCCTGGCTCACAACGAACGGGTCGTTCAGCATCGCGAGCGACTGGGCCGGGATATTGGTCGCATCCCTCCTGCCGCGAGTCGTGGACGGCTCCGGAGAGTCGAAAATCCTCAAGAACGGATTCTGGGCATTGCGCCGGATGGCCTGATAGACACTGCGCCTTCTATTGCCGTCGAGCGGGCCGCGCGGTCCCCCGCCCTCGGTCTTGCCCACGTAGTAGACGTGTATGCTCGGCCCGTACATCGTCGGGTCGAGGTCGCCCGATGTTTCCAGAATCGCGTCTCGTATCGACTCGGCTGGCAACCGTCTCGCTGTCTGATGCTGGAAGTAGCGGTTCCCTGGATCTTCGGCATTTGCCACGGCAGAGGCCACGGTGCTCATCTGGTACGCACGAGACTGCACCAGGAGTCGGATCATCTCCTTGATCGACCATCCCCGGGCGACAAATCGATCGGCCAGGAAGTCCAGAAGCTCCGGGTGCGAGGGCCGGCCGCCCATGGTGCCGAAATTGTCGACCGTCGCGACGATCCCGTGACCGAACAGGTAGTGCCATAGACGATTCACCAGCACGCGGGCAGTCAGCGGATTGTCCGGGCTGGCGATGGCCTCAGCCAAGGCCAGCCGGCCGCTGCCGCGCTCCCGGAAGGACCGGCCTCCCAGGAACTCGAGGTACCGCCGTTCTACCGGGTCGCCTGGCTTGGTATGGTCGCCAAGCAGGAACAGCGGCTGGTCGAAACTCGTACCGGGAAGCACTCCTGGAGCCCGACGAGGCGTGGGCGCGTCGTTTTCCGCTGCTCGATACTCTTCAACCAGGCCACGAGTTCGAGGCACTTCGTCGAGCGTCACGGGCAAGACGCCGGAGCGGATCATCGTATCCAGGAAAGCCGTCTGACGGGAGTCGAGGGTCCCGGCTTGCCAATTCGCGGCCGCTTCCTGAAGGAGGCGATCGTACCTCTTCTCGAGCGCTTCCAAGTCAGCCGGCGAAGACCCCTCGATGAGGTGGAGCATCGCCAGCGGTTCGTCTTCGGGGAGGTCTTCCGAGTCGTGAAATATGACCTCGAGGATTCCGAAGCTCGAGCGCCCGCCTGTGGCAGGTTTCCGGTCTGGATCACCCGGACGGACCCAGAACTTGCGCGACCGGTCATCGAGGGTCTGCAATTCCAGATACGCGTTCTGCCCTTTCCGGTACGAGGTGTCGAAGCGAATCCAATGGGGCGCATCGCTCTCCACGTCAGCAGCGGGATGGATACCACCGTTGCCGATCGGGTAGTTCTCCACGATCACCTTGGCGTATGGGAAGTTGGTCCCCTGCACTCTCAGGCTGATGTAGTCGGTTTCGACACGAAATCGAGGCGAGCCCAAGATGCCGCCGTACTTCTGGCTGTCGAGGCCGGTATGGACACCCGCCGGGAGCATGCCGGCCAGAATGCGGTTTCCTTCCGGGAGGACGCGAAACTCACCGTATGCGACAGGCTCCAACGGCATTCCCGGACCATGGGGAAACCACTCCTTGTAGTCGCCGGCTTGGCGCAGGTCCCAAGCGCGACGAAAGCCGCTACGCAGTGACGCCCGGCGTTCCGCAGCAATCTCGAGCCACTTGGAGCGCACCCCGTCCCAACCGTCGAGAAAATCCGGTCCCTCCAGATCCCGGAGGTCGAGCCATGGTTTCAGAACGTGCTCCGCATCCGGCTCCAGTCCCCTCAATAGGTCGACCAGTGCATCAAGCCCGGGATCCGCCGTGTCGTCTGAACTCTCCTCCTCATCGGTCTCGGCATGGCTGTCCAATCGATCGCCGGCCTCGCGCAGGAGCGCTGACACCTCGACAGTCTTCCAGGCCTCTGCGAGTTCCGAGCGAACCTGTCTGCGGAGCTCCTCTAGCCGATCTCGCCCGGCGTTCAACAGCTCCGGCGAATCAACGGTGACCAACCCTGGCCGGCTGCTGGCAAGCACTCCATAAAGAGCGAAGAAGTCCTTCTGCGTGACCGGGTCGAACTTGTGATCGTGACATCGTGCGCACGAAACGGTCAGCCCCTGGAACGCTTTCGAGAACACCTCGATCTGGTTTTCCACCACCTTGAGCTGGTCCTCCAGAGCATCGACAGGCACGAACCCGTACTCAACCATCCGCAGGTTGCCCGGTCCATGCATCGACTCGTTGAGGCCGTTGTCCGCGTCAATACGAGGACTCTCGAGCAGGTCCCCGGCAAAGTACTCCCGTACCATCTGGTCGTAGGGCACGTTCGCATTGAATGCACGGATCAGGTAGTCGCGATACCGCCAGGCCATCGGCAGCTCGAAGTCCCCCTGGCTTCCGTGAGACTCGCAATAGCGCACCCAGTCCATCCAGTGCCTGGCCCAGTGTTCCCCGAATCGATCCGACTCGAGCAATCTCTCGACCAAGTCTTCGTAGGCCGTCGGCGATCGGCTGCGAACAAACGCTTCAACGGCTTCCGGCCGCGGCGGAAGGCCGGTCAAATCAAAGCTTATGCGGCGAATCAGCGTCCGCCGGCCAGCTGGGGCGGCCGGCTGCCAGCCGAGCTCTTCGAGCTTCGCCAAGACGAAGCGATCGACTTCGTTCCTCATCCAGGATTCGTTCCGCACATCGGGTGGCGTTACTCTCCCGACCGGCTGAAATGCCCAATGCCGGTCCGCGGATCGGTTCCGATCCGCCAACGAGGCAGGCTGCTCGTCGGATGATGGCCAGACAGCCCCGTCCTCGATCCATTTCGCGAAGGCAGCGACCGTTTCGCCGGGCAGCGGACCTCCAGGCGGCATCTGCGGACCCTCCTGACGCAGAGCCCGCAAGAGGACGCCCGCACTGGGGTCGCCCGGAACAACGGCCGGTCCTCGTCCCCCGCCCTCAAGCATTGATTCCAAGGAATCCAGTCGCAGCCCGCCCTGCTGCAGCTGGGGGCCGTGGCAACTCCAGCACTCGGCTCCGAGAACCGGGCGCACGCGACGCTCGAACCAGTCCGCGGCGTCGTCGGCCTGACCTGCGCCGGAGCCCACGAGCATCGCGAGCCCCAGCCTGAATACAAGGCGATCCATTGGTTGGTGCCGGATGCCGCAATCATACAACGGCAATCCAGTGAGCTAGACCCAGGCAGACATGATCTCTGGCGATCTGAACCGAGGCGGCTTCATCCGTGAGCGAGTCGATCGCTGCAAGTAAACTTGCAAGAGCAATTCGATTCCGCAGAAACCGGAAATCGGTTCTCGGGTATGCTCTTGATAGGAATCCGGGACCGCGGAATCCCTGTGGTGCTGGAGTGGTTCGATTCCTACGGGCTTTCGTGCGCCCCGGCCTGAAGACCAAGGCGAGATACAGTTTTGGCCTGACCGGCACGGGACGCTGGGTCCGATGGGCCGAATCGAGATAGGGACGTGCGATGAACCCGCTCAGAAAACGACGGATCTCGAGACGGGCGTTACTGCGTGGCGGAGGTGTCACACTTGGTCTGCCCTGGCTCGAGGCGATGGTCTCGGCCGCCGCTAACGGCAGGCCTCGTGCGAGACCTGTGCGGATGGCTGCCCTGTACATGCCGAACGGCGCCTATCCGGACTCCTGGACACCGGCAACAGGGGGCCGCGACTTCGTCCTGACGCCAAGCCTGGAGCCGCTGGCGTCGACCAGGCAGGACGTGACCGTCCTCAGCAACCTCTGGAACGAGCAGGCAAAGGACGGGGACGGCCATTACGTCAAGGAGTCGTCAATCCTGACATGCTCCCGGATCAAGAAGACGCAGGGGGCTGACCTCCGCAACGGGAGATCGTTTGACCAAGTCGCAGCTGCCGCCAAGGGCCATCTCACTCCCCTGCCCTCATTGGAGCTGGGGGTTACTCCGGTAGCCGTGGGAAATGACGCGGTTGTCGGCTATACGCGCGTCTATGGCTCCCATATCTCCTGGGCGACACCCACCACTCCCCTGCCACGGGAGCTAAACCCGCGAGCAGCCTACGAGAGGCTGTTCCGGGCTGCGAAGGGATCGCCTGCATCTGCTGCCAAGCTCGACTCGCTGCTGCTGGACCGGGTCGCCAAGGACGCCAAGCGCTTACGGCAATCCCTAGGAGCACGAGACAAGGCGCGGCTCGACGAATACCTTTCGTCGATCCGATCGATCGAAAAACGGGTCCAGCGCTCTTCCAAGCCGGACCGTTCTGGCTGGAAGCCCCTTGCGCCACTCGATCCGGACAATGCGCCGACGGACCGACCGTCGAGCCACCTGGAGCATGTGCGGCTGATGCTGGACATGATCGCTGCCGCGTTCCAGTCAGACACGACCCGGATCGCGACGTTCATGTTCGGCAATGCCGTCAGCAATGTCAGCTTTCGATTCCTGGATGGCGTCACGTCCGGCCATCACGACGTCTCGCACCATGCGAACGAAGAGGAGAAGCTGGCCGAGTACAAGATCATCAACCGCTGGCACGTTGAGCAATTCGGTTACCTGCTCCGTCGCTTAGCGAGCATGGGCGAAGGCGAATCGACCGTGCTGCAGAACTCCATGGTCCTGTTCGCATCGGCTCTGTCGGATGGCCAGAAGCACGATCCGCACAAGCTTCCAGTCCTGCTAGGGGGACATGGCGCCGGTCGCGTTGCCGCCGGGCAGCACCTGATCTACGCCGAGGATCATCCACTGGCAGACCTCTACGTATCGATGCTGGATGCGTTCGGGTCGCCGGTTGAGCGGTTCGCGGACAGCACGGGACCGCTTCGCGGGTTGCTGCGTGGATAGGTTCTGGCTTTCCCGCCTCGCGGTCGCCAGTTTGCCCTTCTACCTGCTGGCGACTCTGTGCGCATCCGATCTCACAGGGACGTGGATCGGAACCATTCCGAAAGAAGGACGCAGGCCCGCCAAGGACGTGGCGTTTCAGCTTGTCCAGGAGGGAGGCTCCCTGAGCGGAAAGGCGTACAACGACAGCGGAACTAGCGACGCAATCATCTCAGGAAGTGTGTCCGATGCAGAGGTCAGCTTCGAAGTCGAGGCGATGGAGCAATCCGGAAACCAAGTCAACGTGGTCCTTTACCGGTTTTATGGCGACATCGAGGGAACGGGAATAGAACTGACCCGAGAAAAGGCCGCTGCTCGCGATGCCGCCAGCGGTGCCGAGGTACCGGTCCGCAGGGCTTGGGACTCGGACGAGCAAGATCGCGCACGCCGCTTTCGAAGTTTTCGGCTCGAGCGGCTCGCCCGCTAGCTAGCCGGAACCCGAGGGCAGATTCTAGCCGTGCTCGCTGCGCAGCCCGTTGCGACTACGGGTTGTTGCCCGTCCAGGCGCGACCTTCAACTCCTATGTTGGAGAAGCGTCGGGGAGAGAGGGCTGGCCAGCACTGCCGCGGATCCCGTATCCCCTGTGCCGCAGATGGCGTGAGCCGAACCTGCGGAAGCTGTCAGATCCTTCCCTGCCCCAGCGCTATTGACGATTCAGGTCGAGCTCGGGTGGGTACGGCGGAGAGTACTCTGGCGGGAATGGCGGATCGAGCATGATTGGGTGCAACGCATTCGGAGTGTCGTCGTCCAAGGACATGCGCAACTCCCGCAGCTCTTCCTTCAGCTCCAGCAGTTCTTCGAGAGCGATGTCGTGCGGGTTGGGTGGATCTGGGCTGAAATGCTGGGCCACAACTGTCAGGAGCAAGGCAAGCCCGGCGATCGCGAGGATCGGGATAGAGGATCGTCTGTTCATGGCAGAGTGCTTCCTCTGCCAAGGTCCTGCGAATGCGGCGAAGCGTCGTTACCATTGCCTCGGCACCGGGAAGCTCGAAGCGCTGAAGAGGTTCGACGCCCGGCCCCAAGGACTCCTAGTTCCGCGCGAGGCGGAAGGTTGAGTACACGTACGGATAGCCTTCCCGAAACCAATTGCGGAAAGTCCGCCGCAGCAATGCCGTAGCGGTGCGTGGCGATCCACCCTTCAGCACGAAGTGGGTGTCGTCGAAAAACGCCGCCGAATAGTCCGGATAAAAAGTGTACGGTTCGAATCCTGGAAAGGGCCGGAGTGGATCAGAGGTCCATTCCCAGCCGTTACCGAGAAGTTGCGACACGCCGAACAAGCTGTCTCCGTCCGGGGTAGCCGTGACCGGGCAGGGATCCCACCGGGAGAAGTCGACGTTGGCTCGGCGCGCCTCTGGCGACTCCGAACCCCACGGGAATCGTGGCTTCGCTCCGTCCCGTGAACCGAACGCGGCGCGGTCCCATTGAGCCTCGGTCGGAAGCACGGCACCGGCGTGCTTGGCAAACCGGCGGGCCTCCTCGTGCGTAACGTAGACCGGCCACTCCAGGGGGAGCGGGACTTCGCCGAACATGGTCCGCAACCTCCACTCGCCGCGACCCTCGCGCCAATAGTGGGGCGCGGGACCGCCTTGGTCAACGTACGAGAGGTACTCGCCGTTGGTTACCTTGTGCTTTCTGATCGAGAATACGGGCACGTCGACAGCAAGCTCTCCGAACTCGTTGTCCCACCCGAACCCGGTGCCTCGCGAGCGGCCCAAGTTCGCTTCCCCCGCAGGAATTTCGATCCACTGGTCGCGTAGCAACGGAGCCTGGCCATTTCCCATCTCACGCAGCAAGCCAGGTGGCTGCAGTTTCTGGGCCGGATCGAGATTGTGCAGCAAGTAGCACAGTGTCTCGGCATGCATCAAGCGGTGCTCGATGCACACCCGAGCGACATCTTCCGGCACCGAGTCGAAGACCCTGTCGACGGTCTCGCGAACTCGATTGCAGTATTCGCGGGTCTCTCCCATGCTCGGCCAGTCACCCGGCTCGTCCGCTGGCAAGGCGGACGAATCAGGGTCGATTCCGAATGCAAAGAGGTCGTTGAACTCGGCATTGAACGGGTCCAGGCCGAGGGCATGGCCGCAGATCATGTTCCAGTCGAAGGCCTCGACGTGGCCCACGTAGAAGTTGAGACGGTGGCGCTCCGGAACCGGTCGAACAAAAAGCGTGTCCGGCCGAACAAGCGCGAACAGCTCGTCCGTGCGCGACCTCGCATCTTGAAGGCTGCGACGTTGCCCAGCAATGCTATCCACTCGGCCCATTATCGGCCACTCGGTTTGCACGTCTGCCACGGCCAGTGCGTGCTATAACCGGCCTGATGGACAACGGCAACTCGTTGCGGGCCGAATTCGCTCGCGACGTACGCATCGGCCTTTGCGAGAGTCCCAGCAAGTCCCTTCCTGCCAAGTACTTATACGACGACGTAGGCACGGCTCTGTTCCAGGCGATCACTTACTTGCCCGAGTACGGCCTCGCACGCGCGGACGAGCGAGTGCTCCGGCATTGCGCCCACGAGATTCCGTTGCGCATAACCGCCCCGGAAGTCGTGGTCGCCGAACTTGGTAGCGGGAGCGGCTTGAAAACCCGGCGCATATTGGAAGCCTTTCCTAGGGGTCGAGTATCCCGTTATTGCCCTATCGACATTTCGCTTCAGTTCCTTGATCTCTGCAAGCGCGACCTCGGCTGGCTCGTCCCTGTCACGCCGTTCCACGGATCCTACATCGACGGGGTCCGGGAGCTGCAGGAGCTTCGACGGAATGACACGCCGGTGCTCCTGCTGTTCCTGGGTAGCAGCATCGGGAACTTCGAGCCATCCGACCGCCTGGATTTTCTGCGAAGCCTACGGGCCCACCTCTTGCCCGGAGATCACATGTTGCTCGGATTCGACCTGATGAGATCCCGTGACCGCTTGTTGAGGGCCTATGACGACCCGGCCGGCGTCACCGCAGCCTTCAATCTCAACATCCTCGGGAGAGTGAACCGCGAGCTTTCGGCAGAGTTCGATCTCGGTTCGTTTCGGCACGTCGCTCGGTATGATGAGACGCAGCTCCGGATCGAAATGCACTTACTCTCCGAATGCGACCAGCAGGTGCCGATCCCAGATATCGAGTCCACCTGCCGGCTGCGGCGCGGAGAGACCATCTGGACCGAGAGCTCGTACAAGTTCCGGGCCTCAGGCGTTAGGCAGGAACTGGAGACGGCCGGATTCTCGCAAGTCGATGAATGGGTCGATGACGAGTGGCCGATCCTCGAAGGGATGTGGACAGTCCGTGGCTAGCGAGATCCTCGAACTATCCGCATCGCCACGGATCTCGGGCCAGAGCGGGCGATTGACGATCAGCACGGGCGGTGGGGGGATTGCACTAGCCGCCCTGCTCCTGGCGCTCTTCGCGGTCCCGCGAGTCGAGGCTTTCAAGCCCCAGCCCGTATATGCACGCAACGCGATGGTTGTAACGGCGGAGCGGAACGCCACCGCTGTGGGCTTGCGAGTGCTCCGCGACGGGGGGAACGCGGTCGACGCGGCCGTCGCGGTTGGCATGGCCCTTGCGGTGACGGAACCAAACGCCGGAAACCTCGGCGGCGGGGGGTTCATGCTGCTCCGCCTCGCCGACGGCCGGACGTCGTTCATAGATTTTCGCGAGAGGGCACCCGCATCGGCGCATCGTGACATGTACCTGAACTCGGATGGAAACCCTACCGAGGAGAGCCTGGTCGGTTATAGGGCAGCAGGCATCCCGGGCACGGTTCGAGGCATGGCACTGGCGCTCGCGAAGTACGGGTCGAAGACGTGGCCCGCGATGCTGGAACCGGCGGAACGCCTGGCTCGAGAAGGGTTCATCATCACCTGGGGCCTGTCACAGTCCTTGCGGGGAAGCTCTCGCCTGAAGCGCTTCGACGAGTCCCGCCGAGTCTTCCTCGACCAAGGGCGCTACTTCTCTCTCGGCGACACGTTCAAGCAAGAAGATCTGGCGGCGACGCTCAGCCGGTTGATCCGCCACGGCCCAGACGAGTTCTACACGGGTGAGACCGCCCGGCTGATCGCTAAGGACATGGCAGCGAACGGTGGCACGATTTCCACGGAGGATCTCGCCTCGTACGAGCCAACCGAGCGGCGTCCCGTGATCGGCACCTACCGCGGGCACAGCGTCCTCAGCGCTCCGCCGCCGAGTTCCGGTGGGGCCGGGGTCGTGCAAATCCTCAACATTCTCGAGGACTTCGACCTAGCGACCACCGGCCCGGGATCGGCAGCCACCATTCACGTCGTTTCCGAGGCGATGCGGCGCTTCTTCGCGGACCGGGCTCGGTTCTTCGGCGACACCGACTACGTCGAGATACCACTCAACGGCATGCTTTCGAAGAAGTACGCGGCGGCGCGAAGCAAGAGCATCCGGATGGATCGCGCCACCCCCAGTTCAGCAGTCGGAAACGGCGCGCCGTCGGGCTACGAATCCGATGAGACCACGCATTACTCGATCGTGGACACCGACGGAAACGCCGTGGCAGTGACCTATACCTTGAACGGAGGCTACGGATCGGGCGTGACGGCACGAGGCACGGGGGTGCTGCTGAACAACGAAATGGACGATTTCACGGCCAAGCCAGGCAGCCCCAACGCATACGGACTCCTGCAAAGCGAGAACAACGCGATCGCCCCAGGAAAGCGACCGCTGTCCGCGATGTCCCCGACGATCGTGCTGCGCAACCGGCAGCCGCGACTCGTCGTCGGAGCCCAAGGCGGACCGGCCATCATCACATCGGTGACGCAGGTCATTCTGAATGTTCTCGACTTCGGGATGAACGTCCAGCAGGCTGTCGATTTTCCGAGGTTCCATCATCAATGGATGCCGGACCTTCTGTACCTAGAGCCGTCCGGGTTTTCCGCCGAGACCCGTAGAGCTCTCGAAGCGCTCGGGCATCGACTGAGCTTTGGCCGGGGGCTGGGCCACGTGGAAGCCATCGAAGTCGTACCGGAGGTACTTACAGGGGCGGCCGACTCCCGAAGCGAAGGGGTCGCGGCAGGAATCTGAGTCGGGATCGCATGCTCTTTCCGATAGAGTTCCTCAAGCAACACGGCAGGAAGTTCCCGGCATGGGGGATTGAGGAATCGAAGCGCTATACGCGCGAATTGACGAAAGAGCATTACGAGAACTTTCTCATCACGAGCATCCTGGTTCCCCGCCGTCTCCGCCAGGACTATTGCAACGTCTATGCGTTTTGCCGGTGGGCCGACGACCTCGGCGACGAGACGGGCAATCCCGAGGAGAGCCTCGACTTGCTCGATTGGTGGGGGGCAGAGCTTCGTGCAATGGCCGACGGACATGCACATCACCCGGTGTATGTCGCGCTTCGGGACACGATGGAAACGCACGCTCTGCCTGCCACGGATTTCGACGACTTGATTCGGGCGTTCGTCCAAGACCAGTCCGTACGGCGATACCGTTCCCACGATGAGTTGCTGGGATACTGCCGCTATTCGGCGAATCCCGTCGGCAGATTGGTTCTCCGGCTGCACGGGTATTGCGATGACGAGCTGTTCAAGCTGTCCGACTCAATCTGCACTGCGCTGCAGCTGGCGAACCACTGGCAGGACATCCGTCGCGACTGGGAGATGGATCGGGTCTACATTCCTCAAGACGTAATGGCATCGCACGGCTATTCCCTGGAACTGCTCGCCGAAGACATGGCCAACGGGGTGGCCTCGTCGCAGTGCCGGGCAACCATTCAAGATCTGAGCAACCGCGCCGGAAAGCTATTCTCCGATGGACTGGGTCTCGCGACGCGTCTGAGAGGCCGGCTAGGCTTCGAGGTCCAGCTGTTCGCGATGGCAGGCTTGGCCGTGCTCAAGAAGATCAGGGCCCAAGGCTGGGACACGATCGCATCCCGGCCGGTCATCGGGAAACGGGAGCGTACCGCGATCCTACTTGCCGCGGCCACGGGTCGAACCGTCGGGCACAGCAGAAGGGAACGAAGCCCGGACGCGCTGGCCTTGGAGGAGTCGTACGAGCACTGCCGGCACGTTGCGAGGACGCGCGCTCGGAACTTCTACTACTCGTTCGTCGTGCTGCCGCGCACGCAACGCGATGCGATGTGTGCGATCTACGCGTTCATGCGGCGATCGGACGACGTCGTAGACGACGACAGCTCGCCGGCCGCGACGCGTCGACAAGACATCCTCCTCTGGAGAGATGGCGTGCGGAGCGTGCTCGCAGGAGGTCCACCCACGGACCCCGCGCTCGCCGCCTTCCGGGATACCGTCGAACGCTTCGCGATACCACATTCGTACTTCTTCGAACTGTTGGACGGAATGGAAAGTGATCTGTCGGACCGTGTCTACAGGTCGTTCGACGACTTGTACCGCTACTGCTACCAAGCGGCCTCTGTAGTCGGGATTACCACGATTCACGTGCTGGGTTTCGACGACCGATCCGCCATTCCCCTGGCCGAGAAGTGCGGTGTCGCGTTCCAGCTCACAAACATCATGCGTGACGTCGCAGCCGATGCCGCATTGGGACGTGTCTACTTTCCCGAGAACGAGCTGGAGGACTTCGGCCTGAGCCGGGAAAGCCTGCTCAGTCTGGCCCTTCGTTCAGACGACCAGCGATTCCAGCGATTCATGGAGTTCCAGTGGCAACGCGCGGAGGGCTACTACCGGGAAGCGGCCGACCTTCTTCCCCTGCTGAGCCCTTCCGGCCGGCCGGCCTTCTGGGTAATGGTTGCCACCTATCGAGGACTGCTGAACCGGATCCGGGAAGCCCGCTTCGCCGTCCTCGAGGGTAAAGTTCGGTTGCCCGCCCGGAAAAAGCTCTGGCTCTTGGCGCGCGCATTCCAGCTGCGCGCAGTGGGAGGGATTCCGCCATACCCCGCGTAAGGATCGTCGGCGGCGGCCTGGCCGGTCTGGCCGCCGCCGCAAAGCTCGGGGAAGCCGGCTTCTCCGTCGAGGTGCACGAAGCCCGGTCATTCCTCGGGGGACGCGCCGCATCCATTCCCGCGGCCAAGCCGGATGGCAGCCGCGACCGCATCGACAACTGCCAGCATGTGCTGTTGCGCTGCTGCACGGCACTCATGGATTTCTACCGGCGTTGCGGCGTCGAACGCAAGATTCGATTCCACGACACCTTGAACCTAGTTTGTCCGGACGGGACGGTCGACGCGATCCGTAGGGACCCGCTGCCAGCGCCGCTCCACCTCGCCCGCTCGCTGCTCTCCATGCGCTGCCTGAATTGGCGGGACAAGCTCAGTCTGGTCAGGTGTCTGCTCTCGATCCCCGCAGACCGCCGCCGGAAAGACATCGACGAAATCACGTTCACGGACTGGCTTCGAGCGAAGGGCGCGACACCGCGCTGCATCGCGAGATTCTGGCGCCCCTTCATCGTCAGCGCCTTGAACGAGGAACCGGACCGAGCATCTGCCTCCCCCGCCCTCCAGGTCTTCGGCGAGGGACTGCTCGGGAGTCGCACCAGCTACGAGATGGGCGTGCCCGCGGTTCCGCTCGATGACCTGTACTCGGCGACACTCAGCGGCAGCCTAGGCCCGACGGTGCGCGTGATTCTGGGTTCAAGGGTAGCTCGCATCGACCCCGATGACTCGGAGACCGACTACTACGTCAGCGCCGTACCCTTCGACCGAGTCGAGGGCTTGATCCCAGGCTTGGGCCTCTCCAGTCAGGTCGCAAGCTTCGAGCACTCGCCAATTACCGGCATTCACCTGTGGTTCGACCGGCCGATCACCCCACTCGAGCACGCAATGCTACTGGACCGGGAAATCCAATGGATCTTCCACAAGGGCAACGGCTATTACTTGGTCGTAGTCAGCGCTTCCAGAGGGCTGGAAGCCCGTTCCACGGCCGAAATCGTCGCGCTGGCTGTCCGCGAGCTTCGCGAGTTCTTCCCTGCAGCCGGGCACGCGAAGCTAACCAGCAGCAGTGTGATTCGGGAAGCCCGCGCGACATATTCCGCCCGGCCTGGTCTCGAACGCTTGCGGCCTGGCCCGCAGACCCGCTACCCGAACGTGTTCTTGGCGGGCGACTGGACCGACTCGGGCTGGCCAGCCACGATGGAAGGGGCCGTGCGGAGTGGATATCGCGCGGCAGAGGCCGTGATCGCAGCTGCGCTCGACCGGCAACGCTTGCCGCAGGCGAATCGAGGGCAACCGCCGGACGCTAGAAATTGATCCGAAGGCTGAACTGGAACTGCCGCGGATCAAACGTCGAAGTGAACGCGAGGGGCTCCGAAACTGGTCCCCGGTGACCGACCAAGCGGTCCGGGAGATCCTCGATCGCTATGTCCCCGACCACACCGTTTACCTGCTTGAAATTGGTCTTGTTCAGAAGGTTGAAGACCTCGGCAACGATATTTATCGATACCGTTTCCGAGATGGTGAACGAGCGAGTGAGCCTTGCGTCGATGCCAAAGAACGCAGGTCCCCTCCCGGCGTTCCGCCCGAGTCCCCAGGGCCGGTGCGTGTCGGTATGGCGATCGCCGAAGGAATCGAATCCCGTGTTGAGGTTGAAGGGGGCGAACGTGCGGGCCACCAGGATGCCGGAGAACGTAAAGTCCGACAGGAGATTGTGGCCGAATCCTCTTCCCCTCGCGGCTTTCCAGGCGGACTGCGCGACCGCGTTCGCCACGAAGCGATGGCCCCGATGGAAGTGGGACAGTGCCAACTCATCGCGAGCGTCCCACGGCACGTGGGGTTCGTACGCGGAGTTGTAGTCAGTGTTTTCGTCGATCGCCTTGCTCCAGGTATGGTGGGCGGTCAACGTGAATCTTCGGGAGAATCTCTTCTTCAGCTGCACAATCATCGCGTGATAGTGGGAACGCGCCCAGCTACCGTATGCGTTGTCCTGCAGTATCAGCGGATCGTGGAAACCTGTGATCGGCCTGCCGTCGTCTCCCGTCCCGGCATGGAACAAGTTGAGGTCAAGCGGCCGGATGATGTGGATACCACGATTGAAGTTGTAGGCCGTCGAGAACGTGTAGCCACCGAACTCCCTCTGGATCTCGAAACTGCCCTGTGTCGAGTAAGGGTTCACGACGTCGTCGACGACGCGAAATCCGATGCGGAGCGGAAAGCCCGGACCTGGCTCGATGCCGAGCAGGGACAAGTCTTCTCGCGCGATCTGTCGCTGGCCAAGCACACCGCGCTGCCGGACGGAATTGAAGATTTCAGCCGATGTGACGGGCTGGCCCGTCACGGAGCTGTTCACTCCAGGCGCCCCAGTGATCGGAATGAACGCCTGGTTGATCTGCGGGGTATCGCCCAGCAAGTCGTTGACGTACGTGATCTGTCCGTCAAGCCGGCCATAGTAGATTCCGAAGCCTCCACGGATCACGGTCTTGTCGCCTGGGCTCCATGCGAATCCGGCCCTCGGACCGATGTTGTTGAGGTCGCGAGGGAACTTGGTCTTGATCTCGAATTCGTGCCTAAGGCCGAGCGTCAGCAAGAAGTCCGGTGTCACGCGAACGGCGTCCTCTAGAAAGAAGTTCATGCGATTGGCCCAGCCGGTCCAATGCGGGTCTCCGAACCCTTGCTGATACACGATCGGTAGACCCAGGGCGAATGCTTGGACAGCGGTTATCGGTCGGTCCACCTCGCTCACGAGGTCGGTCCGGCCGGCCCCTGCCAGCGCGAGCCTTATCAGCGGCGACAAGGGCGTGCCAGCAGCCTGGTCGATGATCGCGCCGAGGGGGATGGCTTCGCCGAAGATGAATCGCCCGCCCATGAACGTCTCGACCCGGACGCTGTCGCGCATCGGATTGATGTCGAACCCGAACTTGATCGTCTGGCGACCCGACAGGCGCATGAAATTCTGGCGCACCTGGTATACCCTCTCGACGTTCCGAGCCGGAAGAATCAGGTCCCTGCCAAACGCCCCGAATCCGGCTATGTCGATTGACGGACCGTGCGGGTCCGTCGGATAGGTCCCGACGTCGTGATAGCCGAAGCCAACGCGGGTCTCGCTGACCCAGCTGGGGCTTAGCACGTATGTGTCGCCCAAGGCGACCGCGAAGTCCCTAGAGGATTGCGTGTGGCCACGGTCACGACCGACAAGCGCCCCGAAATTGCTGTTTTCTGCGTCCGCGAAGGTGGAGTTGACACGCAGAAACACATTGTGGCCGTCATGGAACGTGTGGTCGAGCCGGCCGAGCAGCTGCTGGCGATGTTCGGAGAATGGGAACACGCCGCTGTTCTTCTCGAAGAGATCCACGACTCCCGGTGTGTTGGCCGGCACAAGCGCCGCCGAAAGCTGGGAAACCAAAGGCCTCAGGGCGGGCGGCGCACTGGCGGCGAAGGTGTCGGCAAGAAGCTGCTGCCCGGACGGAAGGGAGTAGAGAAACGAAGGATCGTCCAGTAACGGGACAATCTGCGACTCATTGCGGTCGAGTCGCTCGTACGCAGCGTAATAGAACGTCTTGTTCCGGTTGATCGGACCCCCGATCGAAGCTCCGCTCTGGGCTCTCGTGTATGCGGCCTTGCCGGGATCAAAGTAGTTTCGGGCTTGGAACCGTCGGTTCCTTACCACGCCGAAGAGGCTGCCGTGCACCTGGTTCGTGCCGCTCTTGGTGACGATATTCACTGCGCCGCCGGGAGCGCTTCCCTGCTCCGTGGAGAACGAATTGCGGTTCACCTGAAACTCGTGAACCGCCTCCTGGCTGATGGATGACCGGACGGCGCCCGAGTTGTACTGGTTGTCCAGGCCATCGATCATGAAGGTGTTGCCGCGCCCGTTCATGCCGGCAACCCCCAGCCCAGAGGAGGGTGTGGGAATGATCCGGCGATCTGTTGAGTTCGCGATGTAGTTGGAGTCCACGACACCGGGAGTCAGGAGAGCCAGGTCGAGATAGTCGCGGCGATTGATCGGCAGGTTCTCGATCCGGACCGAGTCGATGTGGTCCGACTGCTGCACTCGTTCAGGCTCGATCGCGGACCGGACCGCGTCCGCCGCCACCACGACTTCCGTCAAGGCAGTGCCAAGCTCGAGTTGCGCCGAAAGCGTCGCAACCTCCCCGACCCGGACTTCAAGGTCCTCGATGTTCAGGGGAGCGAAATTCTCCGCCTTGAAGCTGACCATGTACCGTCCCGGCTCGACATAGCTGAAGACGAATTCGCCGGAATCGGACGTCTTGACGGCCCGTTCCACGCCGCGCGTGATTTCGATGGCCGTGACCTCCACGCCGGGGATGATCCCCCCTGTCGTGTCATAGACAGTGCCTCGGATGCTTCCTGTGTTGGTCTGGGCTCCCAGGCTGAGGCTGAGCACGAGCGACAAGGCGCCCTTCCCGACGAAATGGCAAATCCCCGTGACACCAAATAAACCATCTATTTGCAAATTACTCCTTCGATACGATACGAATCGCATATCCGTTACAGTGTATCCCCGCAGGTCGCAAAAGTGCATTTCTGTTAAGAGCGCTTTCGCCGCACGAAATGAATTCGCCCGCTGACGTCACTCAGTGGATCGACGAGATCCACGCCGCCAAGGATCGCCTCTCCCCCCACTTGTGCCCGACTCCCCTCGTCCGGTCGGAGTATCTGAGCAAGGAACTGCGGCGCGACGTGTTCCTCAAGCTCGAATCCCTCCAGCCCGTGGGCGCTTTCAAGGTGCGTCCAGCTCTCAACAGCATCCTCTCGAACCTGGAAGAGTGCCGCGCTGCGGGTGTCGTGACCAACTCTTCGGGCAATTTCGCCCAAGCGGTGGCGTTTGCCGCAACACGGCTCGATGTCGACTCGTGCATCGTGATGATGCGCGGAGCGTCGGCCTTCAAGCGCGAGAGGACCGTCTCGTTCGGCGGGCAGGTCGTCGTCTGCGAAGACACATTCGAGTCCCGGGCAGAAACGACCGAGCGTATTCGTGACGAGACCGGTCGGATTCCCGTTCATCCCTTCGACTCTCGCGAGAGCATCGCCGGCAACGCCACGCTCGGCCTCGAGTTGCTCGACCAGTTCCAGGAGGATTTCACACTGTTCGCGCCGATCAGCGGCGGAGGCCTGATCGCCGGGACAACGCTAGGGGTCAAGGCCGGCCGCCCGGGATGCAGGATCCGCGGCGTCCAGGCCGAAGCCAACCCTTCGATGAAGCGATCCCTAGATGCTGGTCACCCCGTCCGAACCGTGCCGTCTCCATCCCTGGCAGACGCTCTCACCGTGCCGAAGCCCGGACCGAACACGTTCCCGATCGTTCAGCGGTTCGTCGACGACGTCCTCCTGGTCACGGAGGACAGCATGCGTGCTGCGGTCCGCACGCTGGCGATCGAGCAGAAGCTGGTCGTCGAGGCGGGGGGTGCGGTGTCGGTTGCCGCTGCTCTGGCCGATCCGGGAAACGATCGCTCGACGCCGATCATTTGCGTCGTAAGTGGGGGCAATATCGAGCCCGGCTTATTCCAGGAAATCCTTGCGGAACCTGACCGACACCGAGCCGATCCCACTGGTCCCGAAACGTGAGGCCCGAGACCCTCTGCCCAATAGCCAACGGTGCCCGAGGAAGATCTCGACGGGCGACGCCTTGATGCGCTCGAGGTGGTCGTTTCGGTCGACAATCCTCCGGTCGATCGCAACGCCGGACCGGTCGCGGCGAGTATTGTGTGGCACAATCCGTCCTTCCAAGTCGGCCTTCCAGGTCGCTCCGCACGATTCTGGACAACAAAACGTGCGGCAGCGGGTGTTCGGAGAGCGCACTCGAGCTGTCCAGAACATCCCAGTCCACATCTTTGAGCCGGTCGTCGATCTTAATGCGGGAAGAGGGTTTCGCCGTACGGCTCATGCCCGTGTCTAGAGATCCACGATCTCGATTCCAATGTCTTCGAAATCGCGAACGTTGCGCGTCGCTACCCCTATGCTGCGAGACGCCGCGATCGCCGCGATCTGGCAATCCGCCGGTGCGACGGCGTGCCCGCGATAGCGGCGCCTAGCCGCAATGTAGCCATAAGCACGTGCGGCATCGCTATCAAACGGGAGCACCCGGTTCTAGAAGGCGTCGCACAGCATCGCGTCAATATCGAGGAATAGCTTGTCGTGTCGTCGGCCCACTGGAAGGATGGCCGCGCCGTAGCGCAATCCCGCTTCAGTGACCGCAGACAAGAATAGGTCGTCCAACGGCTGGCCGGCGACCCAACTTGCGACAGCGGGATTGGGAAACTTGCGAATGAGTTCGGACACGACGTTGCTGTCAAGCAGCATGGACATGGCCGTGGACTCAGTCAATGGAGGGTGGCTCGCGGGCAGGCTCACGAAGCGGCAACTCCAGGTCCACGCCGTTAGATGGTCCGAAGTGTGAGCGGATGATGCTCGCGAGGTCCCGGGAACCAGGGTTGCGCCCAACCGCGTCACGCAGGATCAGCCGCGCCTCCTCCTCCATGGAGCGGCCACTACCCGCCGCCCGCGCTCGCAAGCGGACCTTCACCTGGTCGTCCAAGTTGCGGATCGTGATGCTCGCCATGGTCGTGTCTCCTCGCCCTCGACAAGTCTAGCCGGTGATTGCGTTGCAATCAGGGTGCGCACTGGTATAGCTAGGAGCACCCCAGTGACAAAGTCTCCGCATATAGCAACAAATCCAATGCATCCTCTTTTCGCCGTGACCCTGCGTCGGCGTATTCGGGTCGCAACGCCCGCGCTCCAAACTGACACCGGGAACGGGTGTCCGCGCAACGCGAGCATCGAGGGTGCGGCTCGGGAGGCGGCCACTTCAAGTAGCGAATCTCTGGGCCAGTTACGGCCAGGCAGCGCCCAACTTCTCGGGAGTCGGTGCGCGAAGGGCTCTAAGCGCCCTGAGCCGCGGGATCGCTCACCGCCCTAGCGACTTGCAGGATTGCTCGGCCAGCCAGCCGTCAGGAAGAGAATCACGCAGGCGAACTGGAGCGCGATCGCGAGCGCCGCTACGCTACTTTGGAGCGATGGCGCAACGAGAGAGAATCCGAAAATCAGCGTTGACAGTTGCCGCCTCTCTGGTCGCGGTACTGCTTAGCGGGAGCGCCGTCCTAGCGGAGACAGCAAAACACAAAGGCGACGTTTCGGATGTACGCGTCATCCGACGCGTCGAACAACATCCCTACGCGTGGCGCACCTGGCAGCCCTTCATCATCCAAGGAGACCGCCAACGAGATCTCATCGTTGCGTTCGGCGCGATGGTCAACGGGAAGAAGGACATGGGGGACATCCTGGCCACGGTCTCGCGAGACGACGGCGATACGTGGGGAGAACCGGTCCCCATCTTTGACCATCGCCAGCGTCAGGGAGCCATCCAGTTCGCCTACGCCAATCCGGTCCTCTATCGCGCGCCCGGGCAGGACATCGTCTGGTGCTTTGCCATGCGCTGTCCGATCGTCTTCGAGAACAGCGAGGAATCGCAGCTCGTCGCCGCCTTCACGGCGGACGGCGGGCACACTTGGACACCGGTCCAGATGGCCATGCACTACACCGGCCCGCTCATCACCAACGCCGGCATCGTCGAGACAGAGATCAACGGTCGGAAGCTCTTCCTGTTGCCAGCCCACCGCAACACACTACAAAACGATCCGCGGGGCTCCCGCGACCACTTCATCCTCAGTAGCACGAGCCTGCTGGAGTGGAAGACCGAAGCCTACATCCCCCAGCCAACCACGGCTAGCGTGTTCCTGCATGAAGGCAACATCGCCCGGGGCGATGCTCCCGGCGAGCTCAAGATCGTGATGCGGACCGCGAACTACGACGATTCCAGCCTGACAACGGACCCTCCGCGCGCCTATTCCAGCGTCACCACGGACGGTGGCCGTACCTGGAGCGTCGCCCAAGAAGAGCCCGCGCTGCACAACGCCAAGTCCAAGGCCTTCTTTGGCCGGGCCAGCGACGGCACCTATGTTTACGTCTATAACGACGGTCCGGCGCAACGCGAGCCCGGAGGGCGGATGGCCCTTCGCTACAAGACGATGGCACCGGGAGGCGGGTGGAGCGAACAGAAGACCTTCTATGACGCAGGCATCAAGAACTCGTATCCGACACTGATCGAGGTCGCGCCGGGTGATTTCCGAGCCGTGTGGGACAGCGGAACTCCCGTGAGGCCGCGAACCCACATCCATTTCGGGAAACTGAAGCTGAGGCCGTGACCTTCCTCGGATTCCGTAACCTGCCACGCGACGGTGAACCACCCGTCGGCACGCTCGACGTGCAGCCATCTCTGAATCAACCGGAGGAAACCGTGCGCCGATGCGGCTTCGACTTCGTGTTCCTCGAGAAAATCACCGTACGTTAGGACGAGGTGAACCAAGTTGAGCTTGGACACCTCTGCCGACCGAGGGTCGTCGACGCTCGTCCGAATTCCATCCCATGAAACTGTCGCAGGGACAGTGCGGCGATGAATGGAGGTGCGTTACGAGTGATCGCTCTCTCGTTCTGTTCGTCGGGACGCCTTCCGCCCCAGACTGACCTGATTCGCCCCGGACGGTCTTGTCCGCCCGAAACGCCTTGGAGTGCGTGAAGCTCCCCACCCTCAGGAAGCTATCACAGAACCTATGGATCAAAAGACCGGACTTTCCCGGTGACAACGAGCTGCTGTGGGAGCCAGCCCAGCACCTTCAAGTCAGCATCGACTTGACATGGCCCTATCAGGCAATGAGCCCTTTCACCACATTGCCGTAGACGTCGGTCAAGCGGAAGTCGCGGCTATTGTGCCGGAAGGTGAGCCGCTTGTGATCCAGGCCCAAAAGGTGGAGGATGGTTGCATGGAGGTCGTGATGCGAGACGCGGTCCGTAACGGCGTGCATGCCGAGCTCGTCGGTGGCGCCGTGGGTAATCCCTGGGCTGACGCCGCCGCCCGCCATCCACATGGAAAAGCCGAAGTGGTGATGGCCGCGGCCGAGGGATTCCTCCTTGCGCGACTCCTCCATCGGTGTGCGACCAAACTCTGTGGCCCAGACGACGAGAGTCTCGTCCAGCAGACCGCGTGACTTCAGATCCATGATGAGGGCCGCGATGCCTTGATCGGTGCGGGCCGCGTTCGTGCGGTGATTGTTGATAAGTCCCCCGCGGTTGCCGTGCGCGTCCCATCTCCGCCTGTGGGCGCCGTCGAGAATCTCCACAAACCGGACTCCGCGCTCCACCAGCCGTCTCGCCGTGAGGCACTTCCGGCCAAAGTCGGTGTCGCCATAGAGCGCCTTCACCGACTTCGGCTCGCTTCGAATATCGAATAGCTCCGGCGCTTCCATCTGCATGCGAAACGCCGTTTCAAATGCAGCGATGCGCGCGTCGAGCTCGGGCTGCGTTCGGTGCATGCCGCGATGGAGGTGATTCAGTTTCCGCACCAGATCCATCTGCTCGCTCTGCTGGTCTCGGCTGAGGAATGCTGGTGCCGTGATGTGCGGCACCGGTGGATTGCCAGGCTCGACGTCCGCCAGCGTGGCCTGGTGGATGCCCGGCAGGAAACCGGCATCGTGAAGCGCGCGCCCACCGGACGGTCGGCCGTCTGTCATCACCACGAATCCCGGCATATTCCGGTTCTCCGTGCCCAGTCCGTAGCTCACCCACGAGCCAAGACTGGGGTGGCCCTGCCTGGAATAACCCGTGTGCATGAGGATCTGCCCGGTGGAGTGAATTGCCGAATCAGTGTGCATCGAGTTGATGAACGCGATGTCATCGACCACTTGTGTCAGGTTCGGGAAGATCTCGCTGACCCACGCACCGCTCTGGCCGTAGCGATTGAAAGAGAACACCGGTGGAACGATGCGCGTATGGGTGTATGTCTTCTCCGGGTTAAGGCCTTCCAGGTCTTCTTTCGAGAAAATGTCTCGTGCCAATCTTCCGGCGTACTTTTTCAGAAGCGGCTTGTGATCGAACGTCTCAAGCTGACTTGCGCCACCCACCATGAACAGGAAGATGACGCTCCTCGCCCTGGGTGCGAAGTGTGGCTGCCTGGGTGCAAGGGGCTCGCTGGGGTCGACCGCCGCACCGCTCGCCGTCTGGTCCGCAAGCAGGCTGGCGAGAGCGATGCCGCCCAAGCCGAGTTCCTTGAGGAACCCACGGCGGTCCCAGCCAACCGGTCGAGATCCGTAACTTGTGTCAGTGAACATAGATGAACTCGTTCAGGCTCATGACGGCATGGCAATATTGCACCAACTGCCCCGGGGTATGCAAGGACCTCGATTCCTCGCCTGCCCCCACCGCTCCCGAGCGCCGTTGACCGAGAAACGAAAGGCCGATCTCGCGTTCTTCCACGGTCGGTGGCCGAGAAAGAGCAATCCGGTATACCGACTCGACCTGTAGGCGGGGATCGCCTCCAACTCTGGCCCGTACCCGTTGTGCGAAGCGTTCCGCTTGCTCCCACACGAATGGCGCGTTCAGCATGAACGCCGTGCTGCTCGGTGTCGTGCTGACATCACGAAGGCCGATGCTTTGCGTATTGTCCGGAGGGTCGAAGATCTTTAGGACCGGATGGAGGTCGAAGCGCGGCGACATAAGGTAGACGGACCGGCGCCAAGTGTCGGGCGTGTCCACGAAGGGTTCCCTGCGGTTGCCGATAGGCGTGCTAGGCCCGTAAGTGTGTGCGCGTAGAGAGCCTGAGACGCTCAAAATGTGATCGCGGATGACCTCAGCCTCCATGCGCAAGGGCCTGCGGTGCCACAGGTACTCGTTGTAGGCATCGTGCCGGGCCTGAGCCAAATTCGTGCTCGCCGCCTGTTTGTACACGGCGGTGTTCATGATCAACCGGTGGATCGGTTTCAATTGCCAGCCCTCGGAGATGAGCTCGGATGCCAGCCAATCAAGCAGAGCGGGGTGCGTCGGCTCGGTACCTAGTTTGCCGAAATCGTTTGGGGTGCTGACGATGCCCCGCCCGAAATGACCCTGCCAGAGACGATTGACGATCACGCGGGCCAGCAACGCACCGGCGCCATGGTCGACATCCGTGAGCCAGTTCGCAAGCATCCCTAGGTTCGATGCCTCAAACTGCGCCTCAAGGCCGTTGCCAGCCTCGGGTGGGGGCCCCCAGTCCCTCGGGCCCCGACCGTCCCGCATCAATACCCGCAGGAACCCAGGCTCGACCGGCTTGACGGGGCGCCTCCAGCTGCCGCCGGCCAAGAGATGGGGTGTCGTCACCTCCAGAGGGATGTACTTGCCGTTTGCATCTGGCTTCACGTCGGCTTCGTCGAAGAACACAGCCGTCAACCGGTAATACTCTTCGGCTGTGATCGGGTCGATCTTGTGGTCGTGGCAACGTGCACACCCGACCGTAAGGGCAAGGAACGCTTGGCCGGTCGCCGATACCATGTCGTCGAGGCGGTGAAACTTGCGGTCGTTCGGGTTGTCGGTCTTGCTCAGGTTGGTTCCAAGCTGAATGAACATTCCCAGATCCCGCCGACGGACGGGAACACTCTCGGGAGCGCCGGCAATCTGGTAGCGGACGAACCCGTCGTAAGGCAGGCCGTCATTGAAAGCGCGAATCACGGCGTCTCGGTATCGATACGCGTCCTCTCGAATCGCGTTGTCCTGCTCGTGCGCCCCCAGGCTCTCGCCAAACCGAGCCGCATCCAACCAGTGCCGTCCCCACCGTTCGCCGTAGTGCGGGTTGGCGAGCAACCTATCAACGAGCTGGCTAAACGATGCCGCAGAGGAATTTCGAACGAATGCCTCGACTTCGTCGGGCGCTGGCGGCAGACCGATCAGATCGAAGTAGGCGCGACGAATCAGGGTGGGCCGGTCAGCCTCCTTGGAAGGCAGAAACTGCATCTCGCGCAGCTTGGCGAGGACGAATCGATCAATCGCTGAGTCAGTCCACCCGGCCTCATCTGGACTTGCCTTCGCGACCTGAGGCGGATCGACAGGACGCAGGGGACGGAAGGCCCAGTGGCGACGTCCTGATTCGAGATCCATGGCCGCCGTATCGACAGCCTTCTCCTCTCTCGGGTCGGGTGCGCCGAGGACCACCCATTGGACAAAATCAGCGATGACCGAGTCAGCCAGTTTGCCGCCGGGCGGCATCTGCAGGTTGCGGTTGGTGTACTTTAGGGCCTCGATCAGCATCGACTGATCGGGTTGCCCCGGCACGACGGTAGAGCCCCGCGAACCGCCCTGCTGGACACCCTCCCGGGTGTCGAGCTGCAGCTTCCCCATCAGCGTTCCCGTGCGGGCGGCTTCCGCCGAGTGACACTGATAGCAGCGCTCCGCCAGCACCGGACGAATCTTCTTCTCAAAGAAGTCGATATGGTCTTGCCCGGATGCCTCTGGGACTGCGAGCAGGCCAACAGCGAGTATGAATAGGATCACGCGACTACCCGACGCTTGTACTAGGCATTCTATTTCGGATAGTCGGTTGCAGTCCAGCGAAAGCGGAGATGTGCCCACATGGGCGAATGATCGCTCAATCCCCGCTCGCGCCACAGGCGGAAATAGCCGCAGGCCGGGACATCGAAATGCCTTGAGACGAAAGTATGGTCGAAGCATCTGGGCTTGCCGCCCTTCTTCGTTCGGTGCGTGACGGGGGTGGGCTCCTCAGGACCGCGACGGATTTGTCGGTAGGCGTCCCGAAGACGGTGCTGGGACGTAGCGTTGTCAAGGACGGAGCGCACGCCGTTGGCCCATTCGATGGACGGGCGCTCGTCGCCGAACTGATCAGTCCAGCGATCGGGCGCTCCTTTCCCATCTCCGATAACCACGATCGTTCCCAACGTTGGGTGCCACTCCGGCTCGTTGAGGTCGCCGGTCAGAATACGCGGCGAATCGATCGTTCGGCTAAGCTCCGCCGACCGGGCGTTTAGCGTGTCGATCTTCTTCCAGCCATTTCCGACACCGTTGGGGATGTGTGCTGTGAGCACGTCAATATCTCTCTCGCCGGGCACTGCGACTGTGGCCCGCCCCAGCGACTCCGGGTAGGGTGTTTCACGTGGCCTGTCGATGTCGTCAGGAGTCAGCTTCCAGCGACTTGCGATGAGGCACTAGTGCGACAAGGCCAAGGCGGTGTTGCCGCTTCGATAGTGGTGAACAATGCCAATCTTCTTGAGGTGGCGGGCCCGGTCATCGGCAAGGTTTCGCTTTACTTCCTGCAAGGTGACGATTTGCGGTACTACAGATTCGATCTCCGCCTGAGATCGCGGGGGCGGCAAGACTTGACGTTCGACGAGAGGGGCCGTTTGGGAGTCTTCACCACTGACGGAGTGGTCTAGATTCGAGCTTCCCCCAATAGGCGTCTATCACCGTTGCCATGTCGCCCGAGGGATCGTTGTGGATAACGGTGAGTGAGTCCTGTGCCCTTCTGCGAAGGTGATGTCAATGGAGATCGGCCTGCATGTGGAGATTGACATTAGCGACGTCGCATGGGGACGCCTCCAGGACCAGGGCGACTCGGCACGCTAGCTCGCTGAGCTCGCGTACTTGGCCAAGGCCCCTCTCGAGCTGGTTCGGGTGTGTGAAAACCGCGCCGCATGACGTAGAGAATCGCACTCCTCCCGCGCATCCGCGAAGCGCTGAAAGTCTTGTACTAACACCAAGTTAAAGCCCGAGTGGCGTTTCAGCGCGGCACTTCCGACCCTTCCAACTTCCGAACCCGACGTCGTTACCCGGCGTGTCCTGGGTGTTCCCCAACCGGGGCGCCCGCGACGCGCCGGTCGCGACCGAAACGAACGGAAAGGATCGGACCATGCTGAACAGAACGAAGATCACCACGGCGAGTCCGCACCTTCGCCGCGGCGGACGGGGCGCTAGCCTCGATTCCCAACGGCCGGGAATAATGTGGCCGATCTGAGTTCAGAAGAAGCGCAGTCTGAGGACGCGGTTGTCGAGCCAGGGCAGGGGTTGTCGCAGATCGGCGAAGCCGGCGGCTAGCAGCAGGGGGTTGTTGGCCCGTCGTCCGAGGCTGACGACGATTTCCGAGGCCGTGATCTCAATGCTGGCGCTGGTGTGCACGAGCTTGCGGAAGAGGGTGCGGGCCTTGGCGATCTCGAAGCCGTTGCCGACGCGCACGCCCAGCAGGCGATACAGCGAGCTGGCCATCAGGGTGAGCTGGAGGTCGAAATCGACCTTCATGGGGACGGCGGCCGAGAGCGCGTCCATGTGGAAGAAGTCGATCGCGTCCGCGATGGTGTTCTCGATGACCATGCGGCGGGCATAGCGGTCGATCAGGCGGGCGGGGTGCTCGTCCATCTGGTTGGTGAGCAGCAGGGTGGGTTTGTCGTGGCCGAGGTCGGCGACGGCGAGCTGGCGGATCGGCCCGGGGTAGTCGCGCAGGCGGACCTGGCGTTCGAGGACGCGCGGGGTGCGGTAGATGCGGCCGATGTTGGTCAGGGTGACCTGGCGCCACTGGTCAGCCGGGGCGGCGAGCAGCTCGGCGAGCATCTTGGCGGTGCGCCGGCGCAGGGTGAGGAAGGCGATGCCGAGGGCGTCGAGGCGGGCGAGGTTGGCGTAGGTGGTAAGGCGGGAGTCGAAGACGAGCTCGGCCGGCAGGGAGCCGGTGCGGGAGCGCCAGGCCTGGGCGAAGCGCAGGATCTCGTCGTTCTGGTCGGCCTTGCGGACGCGGGCGTTGGCCCAGGCGAACAGGCGGGCGTCGGCGTCGCGGGCGAGGAAGGCGAGGATGCCCTTCTGGCGGCGGCTGCGCTTGGAGACGTAGTGGCGTTCAAGCAGAGCTTCGTCGCCGTGGTAGGGCACGGTGTGGAAGTCGAGGTCGAAGGAGCGGCCGCCGCCGAGGGCGGGGCCGAGGCCGTGGGCGGCGTGGTGGAAGGCGTCCATCAGGGGCGGGGCGAGGCGGGGGTCGACGCGGCAGGAGTACTCGCTGAGGGTGGCGCGCTTGGGGATGGCGTTGAGGCCGGCGAAGAGGGCGAGGCCTGGATCGAGGGTGTCGGGGGTGACGCGAGAGGGGCGGCCGATGCCCCACAGCTTGAGGGCGAGCAGGGAGCGGACGGCGCAGCCGGCGGGGATCATGGCGGAGCCGGGCAGGCGGTGCTGGCGGAGCAGCTCGTCGAGGCCGAGGCGGGCGAGGTCGGCTGCGAACAGGAAGAGGCCGCCGAAGTCGGTGCGGAAGCGGCGGGGGGAGAGGTCGAGTTCGCGGCGGTCGGCAACGGGCGCCGGGGTGGGGCGAGCAGCGTCGGAGCGCTGCTCGGCGGAGCGGCGCCAGAGCTTGGGCAGGCCGGCCTGCTTGAGTACGCGGGCGACGGTCGAAGGACTGACGGGGAGGTGTTCCTGGGTGGTGAGGTGGGCGGCGATCTCGGCGGCGGAGAGCTGGCGTTGGTTGCGCAGGGCAAGGATGCGCTGGTCGCGGTCGGGGCCGGGGCGGGGCTTGCGGCGGCCGCGGCGGTCGGGGAGGAAGAAGGGGCGGTCGGGGTCTTGGAGGAAGGCGGCGCGGAGGTTGCGCAGGGTGCCGGAGGCGTAGCCGAAGCGGGAAGCGGCCTCGTCGAGGGAGGCGCGGTCGACGAAGAGGGCGCGGAGGGCTTCGTAGCGGCGGTGAGTGGAGTTGACGGGAGTGAGGAAGTGCTGGGCGGGGTCTTGCATGGAATTATGACTCTTAGAGAGTGATATCCACAATATCACAATAGAACTCCTGGGTCAAGTGTCCAGAGCGTGGGCAAGGTCCGGCCGGATCTCGGGGGAGCAGGGGCGGCACGCTGAGCGGTCCGGGAAGGTCCGGGGAGAGGGAGTGGCGGTGCGGGGGGCTCCGCACGGATCCCCGGAATTCAGATACTAGAAACTATTTAGAATGTGGATGTTAGAAGCGATTCGCGGCAGCCGGTGAGCTAGGCCGGCTGGAGTCACGCCAGGCATTGTCCGTTTTCGGGATTCACGGGTCCAAGCAAGATGGGCAGTGAAGGCGGGCTGCTACGGAGCGGATACATGACAGAATATTGGACGTAACTGGCAAACTTGCATATATAAATGATACCTGTCGTATGCAAGTTCTCAGTCTGCATCGATTTGGAACTGAAAGAACACCAATTCCCGCACATGAACAACGTCAGTTGGGAATCGAGGCTAGGCCGTGCTGTGGGACAGCGCGACACGCGGTGCGGGCAATGTTTGCCGAGACACAAGCGCACGGCACACTGGCGGCGGTTCCGACGGTGCGGTCGTTCGCGCCGGTGTTCCTCGCCGACTGCGCCGAACGATGGAAGCCCGCGACGCGTCGTGCGCACGCGGACGGCACGAACCGCTACATCTTGACCAACTTCACCGATCGGCGCGTCGATGCGATCGCTGCGATTGACTCGCACAACTGGTTCGACGATCTGTCGGCAGCGCGCGCGGGGTCGGCGAACCGGGCACCGGCGGTGCCATCGTCGATGCTATGGTGGGCAAGGCGTAGACCTATGCGGACGCCTTCGCCCACATCATGACCCGGTGGCTGCCCTCCAGCGAGGTGACCGTCGACGAGTTCCCGAACCTGAAGCGGCATTTCGGACGGTTTCGGGACGAACCGGGCATGGTGCGCGCCGAAAAGGAGGAGGGGATTCGGGAGTGAGACAGATCGCGCCCGACCTGTGGCAAAGCTCGCTCCACAGCAGCGGCATACTGAATACGCACGCCTATCTCCTAGAACGCCCGTCGGGCAACGTGCTGTTCTACAACACCGGCGACGAAGGCGACCTGAGCCACATCGCCGACCGTGGCGGCGTCGCTTTCCAGCTGCTGACGCACCGGGACGAGGCCGGCCCGTCGCAGGCGCGGATCCGGGACCGCTTCGGCTGCAAGCTCGGCTGCAGCGCAATCGAGGCGCCGTTCGTGGCGAAGCACGGGAAGCCCGATCTCGAGTTCGGCGCCGACGACGACCGGATGGAGGACATCGACATCGTCCACACGCCGGGACATACGGACGGCAGCATCTGCTTCTTCTACCACTCCCCGCACGGGCAATCCTATCTATTCAGCGGCGACACGATCTTCCAGTGGAACGGAGAATGGTCAACCTTCGTAATTTCCAGCTTCGGGGGCAGCAGGGTGGCCCTGGCAAAGAGCTTGACGACATTGCGCGCCTGGAGCCCGGACATCGTGATGAGCAGCGGCTTCGTCGGCGAGGTGGCGTATCGGGAGGTCTCGTGCGAGGACTGGACGGCGGCGCTCGACGAGCGCATTGCCCGGCTCGGCGGATCGCCGTGAGCCGAGGCGGAACCCGATGCCGCCTCGGCGATCGAAGCCTCGCGACGGTAAGGTCGCCTACTCTGTCTGTCGGAGAACGATGATGACCGAGGGGAAGCCCGCCTATCTGATCGCGGACTAGTTCATGCCGGAAGGCCACGCCGCGCTCGACGACTACGCTCACGCCTCGCATCCGTTGGTGTGATGGGAAGCATGGGACGTCGAGGTCACCAATTACCAATGAGGGCGGCGAGTATGACGATCAAGCGAGAAGACTTGGACCTCCGGGTCGTCGACTTTTCCGATGTCGCTAGAGGGCGGTTGCTGCCCCCCGTTCATCCTAGTGAGATTCTTCGAGACGAATTCCTAGGGGCGCTAGGGCTTAGCGTGTATCGGCTTGCCCGGGCACTGAAGGTCTCGCGGCCGCGGCTAAACGACATTGTGTTAGGCCGTCGTGGCGTCACCATCGATACCGCGATTCGCCTTGAGCGCTAATTCGAGACGACGCCGGAATTCTGGATCAATCTTCAGGCACGACACGATCTAGGTGTTGCGGAGCGGACGTTGCGCATAGAGATCGAGCGGCAGATAGCACCACATACTTCGAATGCAGATCCCGTCTCCGTCGACCGCCCTGGAGCGGCATGACCAAGGTCGGTAAACCCGAACCGGATCTTGAACCGAGCCTGAAGCAAATGACACACTGACAGAGCTTTAACCGTTACCAATCTCAGGCCTTAGGAAATGGTGGCGCGGGTGGGAATCGAACCCACGAATAAAGGTTTTGCAGACCTTTTTGTGGATCGGTCTATTATTGATGCGTATGGAGTTATGATTGGAAGAGAGAACGCTTAGGGCCATATTGGGGCCACGATCGCGAATCGACGTTCGCCGCTTCTCTGCCTTGGGAACGCCACCTGAAGCGGAGCTAACCGTTCGCCACGATCTCTCGCTCATCCTCTCTATGAACTCGACGCTCTCCTAGTCTTCCAGTGGAACTTTGAAGACCGGGCATCGGCAATTGCCGCAACCATTCGGAACGGGTGAGAGCATTAGATAAACCTGATCGAAGTGTTTTGGACGCTTGAGCTTGACCGCTTCCAAGTAGCCCGACAAGGTTTCTCGCACAGCCAAGGCTCATCTGTATGGATCAGCAGGAACTGCTTCAACAAGGAAGAATCTTGTGAGCGCTCTTTGCGTTGTCCGCCGTAGTACAGGGCTGGACGGGATCCTGAGCGTGTGTCGCTCAGCGGTCAATCCTCAGGTCACGCGAGGTCTGCATGGCTGTCCAAGGGTCGACAAGATCGACTCCTGTATCCTCGAAATCGCGCACGTTGCGTGTCACCAGTACAGCACCGTGCGAGCGGGATATGGCGGCGATCTGGCAGTCAGGCTCTCCGATGGGCCGACCAGCATGGCGGCGGCGGGATGCGATCTCTGCGTAGGCTCGGGCGGCAGAGCTGTCGAACGGCAGAATCCGATCGGCGAAGCCTAGCTCGAGCCATCGGTTCATGGCGACCTCCAGCGCGTTTCGTCGTCTGCCCGTCGGCATGATCGCGACGCCGTAGAGCATTTCCGCTTCGCTCACCGGTGTCAGATACAGCTCCTCCGCGTCGCGGTCCGCGACCCACGCCGCGACTGATGGCGTCGGTTCGGGTCGCATGAGTTCGGACGCGACATTCGTGTCCAAGACCAGCATGGGAGGATCCTCAGGAAAACTCTGGAGGTTCGCGCATCGGGCTACGCGGGGGAAGTTCGAGTTCGACCCCGCCGAGAGGCGCGAAGCATTCGCGGGTGAACTTCGCCAGATCCCGAGGGGCCGCCCGTCCTCCATCCACTGTCTCGCGCAGGATGACTCTAACTTCCTCTTCCATGGAACGGTGGTGTTCGGCTGCGCGCAACCGCAGGCGCGTTTTCAAGTCATCGTCGAGATTGCGGATCGTAATACTCGCCATCGGCCATGCCTCCCTATGGTGCAGGATGTGTCCAAGCGACTGGATGCTTGCACTGCAAGCAAGTCTACATGATTCAGCCGGGCTGACGCTCGGGCTCTCGAACAGTTGCGTACTCTTGGTTCTCCAAGAAGCCAGGGGGTGGCGAGTGGCCATTGCCCGCCGGTGTTCGTTGGTGTATTGAGCCAGAAAGGAGAGCAAATAATGGCCGACAAGAAGCGTACGACAGTTATGGGATGGAGGCGCGGGTGGGAATCGAACCCACGAATAAAGGTTTTGCAGACCTTTTTGTAGATTAGTGTATATAGTTGAATATAAAAGTGTTATCTGTCAGCCCAAGTGCATTTGGGACCATATTGGGACCAATTGATCAATCCGCAGGGGTTGGAGATGACAGTCTGGATCGAATCTCCTGCGCCACGGGTATGATCCGACACTGCGGCTCGGAGCCGTAGTCCTGGAGGAAGCGAGCGAGGCTGAGGCCTTTCTGGAACTGGACTCGTTTCTTGGGCATGGCGGAGGAGGGCTCGTTACTAGCCATTATTATCGCACAGTATTCGTCTAATGTCAACAAAATCAAGCAGTTAAGGCGAAATTATATCGCAAATCGAGGCTTCGGAGACGCTGACCCCAAGGGGCTAGACTGCTCTGACCAAGCCCGTGTTGATCGGCATTGGATGAATCTGGTAGGGAATCAGGAACCGACAAGTGGCGGCGCAGGTTCGTCTGGCGCCCTCGCAGGGCAGTGCGGTTACTGGGCTTGAGTGAACGGCCAAGGGTGCGGCGGATACTTCGGCTCAAAGAGTGCAACACGGACCCTGCTCCCCTCCAAGAGGCCGTTGCACGAGTCGACCGCGAGGTCGGTCGACTCTGGCAAGGGCGCCAGATCGCCGTGTAAACTTGACTCAACTCTAAAGGCTGGTGCCAGACAAGGTGCCTAGGAAACCATGAAACAACCACAGAGTTGCGCTTGCCGCCAGACGTTGCTTCAGTCCCTAGTCACAGCAAGTCGCGTTAGATTCGCCGCTCGGCGCAGTATGGCAGCCGTCGTCTTTGGGCTCTCGGCCTTCTTCGGCGTAGGCCAGGGATCTGGCGAAGATCTGACAAGGGATTCATTGCGGGCAGAAGAGGCGAGAAGCGTCGCCTCTTTTGTCAAGAGCAAGTGCCTCAGCTGTCACAACTCAGGCGTTCCTAGCGGCGGACACGACTTCGGTGCTTTGCCGTGGGAACCCCGGAGCCTGCAAGACCGAGAACGTTGGGCGCGGGTCCACGATCGGATCGCACTTCGAGAAATGCCCCCTGAGCCTGATTCGCTGACCGACGAAGAGCGCGGAGCTTTCCTTGCACTCCTGGGAGGGGCACTGCACCGAGAAGGCGAATCGGAAATCGCAGCCCGAGGCCGCAGGTCGTTGCGGCGGCTGAATCGCAGCGAGTTCGAATGGAATCTGCGAGATCTCTTTGAGTTACCCCATCTTGACGTACGAAGCCGTCTGCCGGAAGACCGTACCGCCAATGGGTTCAACAAGTCCGCTGACGCTCTGGACATGTCTCACGTCCAGTTATCCGCCTACCTGGATGCAACCAAGAGCGCGCTGCTCCAAGCTGCCGCTCCCGGAACTGCCCCTCTCGCGAGCAGGCGGTACTTCGCTTTGGCTACGCAAATGTTCGCGACCGCGGAAACCTTTGGCGGGCCGGAGGCGATGTTTTACGCACGTGACTCCATCATGTTGCCGATCTCCCCCGATGAGCTGGAAGCGATCCGCAAAGCAGACAGCCACGACGAGTCCGTGGAGCTAGCACTGTTCCGCTCCTCGGGTTGGCCTTACTACGGCTATCCCGACGGCTTCCTGGCAGAACTCCCGGGCGAATACAGAGTGCGATTCGAAGCGCGAGCGGTTTCACAAGTTAGAGACTTCCGACTCAGACCGTCACCCGGACCGGTTCCAATGACGTTTCGGGCGCGCAAACCCTCTGGGCCCGACGTCTCCGGCGACGTACGGGCGACTGGAGGGCTTATCGACGTTCAACCTCGAGCGGCGGTTTATGAAACAACAGTCCGAATTGCGGCGGGAGAAACGATTGAGTACAGCCTGCTGGGGCTACCCGTCCCGCAACCGAACGTAAGGAATATCGCGCCTACCTACTACGACTTCCCTCCAATGCCTGAGGGAGGGCATCCAGGAATCGCCTTCCGCTGGATCGAGATCACAGGGCCGGTCTCGCCTTCGCGATGGCCTACCGCGTCACACCGAGTCTTGTTTGGTGACTTGCCCATACGGTCGCGACCCGCCGAAGTCGCCGGGCATGGTTTGAACGTAGAGGTTATCCCCCACGATCCAACCACAGACGCCATACGTCTGCTTGAACGGTTTGCTCAGCAGGCTGCCCATGCCCCGGTCCCGGACGCCGCGCTCAAGGTTTTTCAGGATCTAATTCTCGAGAAGCTCGCAGCGGGAGAACCGTTTGGCGAGGCGGTGCTAGCGGGATACCAAGCGTTCCTTTGTTCAGGGCACTTCCTCTACCTACCGGAGCCCCATGACCCCAGCGACTATTACGCCCTGGCTTCGCGGCTGTCCCACTTTCTGTGGAACTCGCGGCCAGACAAGGAGTTGCAGGAGGCCGCGCGAGCAGGGGAGCTTCGCTCCGCTGCGATCCTTCGTGAGCAAACGGAGCGCCTGATAGAGAGTCCCCGGTTCGCGAGGTTCGTCGACAATTTTCTTGACTACTGGCTTGATCTGAAGGACCTTCATCGGGATGATCCAGACATTCGCTTGTATCCAGAGTACCGCTTTAGTGACTATCTGGTTGACTCTATGGAACGCCAAACGAAAGCTGCCTTCACTCAACTGATACGAAAGAACCAGCCTGTAACGTTCCTCATTGACTCCGACGTGATTTACGTGAACGACCGACTGGCGACTCACTATGGACTGCCCTCGGTTGTTGGATCGGCCATCCGCAGGACCCCAGTCCCGCCCTTAAGTCCTTACGGAGGTTTCCTCACGCAGGCAGCCGTACAAAAAGTGACTTCGAACGGCACCACAACATCCCCAGTCATCCGGGGGGCATGGGTAATGGACCGGCTTCTTGGAGATCCCCCTCCGCCCCCGCCTCCTTCCGTGCCAGCAGTCGAACCAGACATACGGGGTGCAAAGACGATAAGAGAAATCTTGGCTCTGCACGCCCAGTCTCCGTCGTGCTCGGGCTGCCACGCGCGATTCGACCCAATTGGCATGGCCCTCGAGAACTTCGACGTCATGGGGGCGTGGCGACAGTACTACCGCGGCCTCGAGGAAGGCATCTTGGTCACCGGTATAGACCGAGCTGGCCACGATTACTCCTATAGAGTCGCTGAACCCGTTGATTCCAGCGGCAAGCTACTGGACGGGCGACAATTTCGCGACGTGCGCCAGCTCAAATCCCTGTTGATTCAGAATCCCCGTCAGTTGGCACGCAATCTCCTTGAGAGATTCGCTGTTTACGCCATAGGTGCTCCAGTTCGCTTCTCAGACCGTCTCGAAATTGACGAGATCCTCGACCAATGCGCACCAGCTGGGTACCGCGTCCGTGATCTCGTGCGGGGGCTTGTCTTGAGCAAGATCTTTCTTGGTCCGGCTGGGACCGACGAGGAAGAACGGTCATGAAGGCTAGCTCTGTTTCTCGCCGCACAGTACTTCGGGGTCTCGGAGTCAGCCTGGCTCTCCCGCTCCTTGAGCGCATGATGCCGGCTACCAGCCGGGCTCAAGAAACCGCGCAGCCGCGCAGGATGCTGCTGATCAGCAACAATCTCGGAGTTCTGCCAGATCCGTTCTTCCCAGCGGAAGCGGGCGCTGATTTTCGCATGTCTCCGTACTTGCAGTTCTTGCAAGAGCATCGTGAGGACTTCACAGTGTTCAGCGGACTTTCACACCCGGGTGTGAGAGGAGGCCACTCTACGGAGAATTGTTTCTTGACTGCGGCAAAAGGGCCGACGCGGAGTGGATTTCGAAATCAAATCTCACTAGACCAGTTCGCTGCCGAGACGGTGGGACACTTGACGCGGTTTCCAACTTTGAATCTCGGCGTGAATATCGTGAAGAGCTTTCGGAGTCTCTCGTGGACTCGTGGCGGAGCTTTGCTACCGGCAGAGGATAGAGCGTCGGCCGTTTTTCGCAAGATGTTCGTCCAAGGCAGCCGAGACGAGATCGAACAGCGTCTCCACGAACTCAGAACCGGAGGAAGCATTCTCGATGCCGTCGAGACTGACATGCATCAGTTCGCTTCACGCTTCGGAAAGAATGACCGGCAACGTCTCGATCAGTACTTCACGTCAGTCCGCGCACTGGAGCAGCGACTCCTCGTTTCAGGAGAATGGGAGAAAAGGCCCAAACCGAAAATCGACCAGGAGCCGCCGAAGGACCCTGCCAGCAACTCGGAGTTTTTCGACAAGTACCGTCTGATGCTATCAATGGCCAAGCTAGCGATCGAAACCGACTCAACGCGTATCGTGACGATCATGGTAGACGCGTTTGCAACGAACCGGTTCGAATTGAACGACGGTGAATTGACCACCGATGGATACCACAATCTGAGTCACCACGGCCGCGCAACGGAGAAGGTCCGTCAACTGGAGCAGGCGGATCGACGTCAAATGGCGCTGCTGCGTGAGCTGGTCAACGAACTGGCGCTTTCGAACGACGGTTCAGGACGCCTTTTGGACAACACGATGTTGCTTTTCGGGAGCAACATGGGAGACGCAAACACCCACGACAACACGAATCTTCCCATCTTGCTTGCAGGGGGTGGGTTTCGCCACGGTCAACACTTGGCGTTTAACCGTGACGCGAATACACCTCTTTGCAATCTATTTGTATCCATGCTTCAGCGGATGGATGTGGAAGTTGATGCTTTTGGGTCGAGTACGGGTTCGCTAGCTGGTCTGTCGTTCCGCAGCTGACGTGCTGCGTGTTACAAGCGAAGAGGAGGCTCATTGGGCTTCGTCGTCGCAGGTCGCGGACATGTTCTTGTCCAAGAAGAGGGTCGGGAGGCTGCACAGCTCATCCGTGGTTCCGCCGAACGGACGGTTGGAATCAATCGCACGCCAGTCGATCGCCTGATCTTCGTCAATGCCGACCAGGAAAACTGCAGCGAACTCGAGGCCCTCAGGGAAAGACACAGCGATCGACAACTTCGAAGTGTCTAGTCAATTGCAAATCCTAATCCCCCCTCACAGGCTACCGAGTGTGCTGTCCTGTTAATTCATTTACATGTACGCTCTAGCTTCTCAAACATCGAGTCGACCGTTTCCACCCACACGAACGGTTTTGAGGACCCGTTGTACCGCTAGGTGAACTCCATGATCCGCTGCTTGAATTCCGTGACGCTGTGAAACGTGGCGTGCTGGACGGTGCGCTCGCCGAGCAGCCCGAACCAGCGCTCGATCTGGTTCAGCCAGGAGGCGGAGGTTGGGATGAAGTGCAGGTGGATGCACGGTCGCTTGGCGACCCAGGGGCGCACCGTCGCATGCTTATGCGTGGCGTAGGTATCGCACACAAGGTGCAGGTCGAGGCCGTCCGCGGTCTCGTGGTCGATCAGCGCGGCCACGATCGACCGTCGCCTGGCCGAACCACGGACCGTGACACGCAGTCAGCGTCGCCGCTCCTCGCAGAAACGATTGCGCAGCGGCGTGCCGGTACGTACCTTCGCCGACTGGCAAGACCCGGAGCCGGGCTTTGTCGAGGCGGATCTGGTGGCGCACTGCGGCGGCGCGATGTCCGGCAGCTTCGTCTGGACGCTGGTGCTGACCGATGTCGCTAGCGGCTGGACGGACTGCGCGCCGCTGCTGGTGCGAGAAGCGCGCCTAGTGGTGGAGGCCCTCGGGCAGCTCCGCAGCGCGCTTCCGTTCCCGTTGCGGGGAATAGACACGGACAATGGCAGCGAGTTCCTCAATGAAACGCTGGTCAGCTATTGCAGCCAGGAGGGCATTGAACTGACACGTTCCCGTCCGTATCGCAAGAATGACCAGGCCTGGGTGGAGCAGAAGAACGGGGCGGTGGTCCGCCGCTTGGTCGGATACGGTCGTCTGGCGGGCGTGGCGGCGGCCGAGACGCTTGCGCGCCTGTATGCGGCATCCCGCCTGTTCGTGAGCGTATTTCAGCCCTCGTTCAAGCTGGCGGAGAAGACGCGGGAGGGCGCCCGCGTGCGCAAGCGGTATCACCCACCTGAGACCCCGTGCGCTCGGCTGCTGGCCTCGGATACGATTCCCGCCGCGATGAAGGACCGCCTCAGCGCTCTGCTGGGCACGCTGGCCCCGATCGGACTCCTGGACGAGATTCGGACCGTGCAACACCATCTGGCGGCCTTGGCGGCGGGCGCGACGGTGCATCCGATGCCGCAACGGGATGCCGAGCTCGACCGGTTCCTGCGCAGCCTGGCCGTCGCTTGGCGAGCCGGGGAAGTAGGTCCGACTCACCGGCGCGGGGCGAAAGCGCCACGCTGGTGGCGCACCCGCCGGGACCCGTTCGAGACGGCGTGGCCGCGGGTAGTGCAGTGGCTCGAGGCCGAGCCGGACCGAACAGCGAAGGAACTCTTCGACCGGCTGCGGCGGGAGCATCTTGGCATGTTCGTTCCCGGCCAGCTGCGGACGTTGCAGGGGCGGGTGAAGGACTGGCGCCGACTCGAGGCCCGCCGCATGATTCTCGCCGACCCGCTCAACCGCGATGTCGACCCAGACGTGACCGTAGACGGCTCGCGTCCCGTCGCCAGTGCGCCCTTGACCAGCAGGCCCGGCCAAGATGGAACGTTCGACGTCGCCGGGGCTCGTTAGCCGAAGCTGTCGTTCGAAGCCTTCGCAGCGGGGGGCGCGCCGGCGCGCCCCCCGCTGCTCCGCCTCTTGCGGAGGGGTCGCCGCTCCTGCAGCCCTCCCTAGAGAGGCGGTAGCATCTTTGTGAGGACGGTGGGGAGCATCCGGAAACGAGGTAACACGCGGCAGCAAGACTAGTTGTCGTCGGCCACGTGATGGACAAGAAGGGGAAGATCACCGCTGCCCATGGGGACATGAGAACGGAACAACTGGAAGCTGGTGGAGTCGTGAAGTGCCTACGTACCGGCCCATATGACTCCATGAGAGACGCGATTTCCACCATGCACGCATTCCCGGAATCGAACGGACTCTAGCTAGCCGGCATACACTATGATGTATATCTGTCGGATCTGAGGCGCTCCGCGCTGGAGAGGCTTAGCGCGATACTGACCCATTCAGGCACGGGCTAAGTCTCGCTGGATAAACAAGCTATCGTCAATCGCCAGCACGGCACACTAGTGTGCTTGCCCGGAAATACGTGTGGATAAGCGCTCGATCTTGTCGATGATCGACTGCGCCGTAGCGACCCAGACGAAGGGCTTCGCGGCCGCGTTGTGGGCTTTGGTGAACTCGTGGATGCGCCGGATCAGATCGGTCACGCTGGTGAACGTCCCGCGCCGGATGGCCTGCTGGCTGATCAGTCCGAACCAGCGCTCGACTTGGTTCAGCCAAGACGAGTAGGTCGGCGTGAAGTGTAGGTGGTAGCGCGGTCGGGCCACCAGCCAGGCCTTGACCTTGGCATGCTTGTGCGTCGCATAGTTGTCGGCGATCAGGTGGATATCGAGGCCCGGCGGCACCTCCTTGTCGATCAGCCGCAGGAAGGTCAGGAATTCCTGGTGCCGGTGACGCTTCGCGCAGCGTGCCAGCACCTTGCCAGTGGCCACATCGAGCGCGGCGAAGAGCGTGGTCGTGCCGTGGCGAATGTAGTCGTGGGTGAAGCCTTCGACATAGCCCAGGCCGAGCGGCAGCGACCGCTGGGTGCGGTCCAGCGCCTGCACCTGCGACTTCTCGTCGACACACAGTACGACCGCGTGCTCCGGCGGATTCAAGTACAGTCCGACGATATCCCGCACCTTTTCAATGAAAAACGGGTCGCTGGACAGCTTGAACGTCTTCCTCAGGTGCGGCTTGACCCCGAACAGCTGGAGCCAGCGCTGCACCGTGCTGCGGGACACGCCCTCGGTCTGGCCTAGCGTGCGCGCGCTCCAGTGGGTGGCGCCCTCCGGCTTGTCCTGGAGGGCGCGGTTGATCAGCGCGGCGACCTTGTCGTCGTCGTAGGTGCGCGGCCGCCCCGGGCGGAGCTCGTCGTGCAATCCGCTCAAACCGCTTTCCAGGAAGCGGCGCCGCCACTTGCCCACCGCTTGCGACGAGGCGCCGACCCGCCGGGCCGCCTCGGTGTTGGTGAGGCCCTCGGCGCTGGCCAGGATCATCCTCGCCCGCAGCACCACGCTGTGCGGCAGAGTCGTCGACTTCGAGAGGCCCAGCAGTTGCTCGCGGGTCTCCTCGTCGAGGATCAGGGGTGCCAGTTGGCGTCCTCGTGGCATAGCGGCTCCCCTCCCTAGGAAGCACGCCGATTATACCACACGAATTTACGGGTAGATACACTAGAGGATCAGATCAATGTCCTCATCGCGGTCCAACCACGCGACGGTCAAGCCATGCCGCTCGACTACTAGGCCGCGAGCATTCCCGCTCACTTGCGACTGGCCCCTTGGAACCGTGTCGTCTTCACGCCAAGATTTCTCGCCTTCCGCTGACAGGTCGGACCATCGTCTAAACACGATCTGTCGGGAATAACGATCCGAAAGTGATGCCACCGCAACCGGTGCCCCGATTCTGACGCTCCCGCGGACCATCTCGAGATCGCCTCGGTCACGTAGAGGGTGCAGGCCAAACGGGCCAAAGGCGGCCGAGTAGCTCGGCCCAAGTGACTGCTCACCGATCCGAATCGGAAGCGGGCCTTGGTTGTCAGGAGTTGTTTCTGGGTCTCCGAATATCGAGACCGTCAGGCCATCCTTGACACCCTCGATGTCGGCACCTAGCAAGACTTGAGCGAATTCCTGATAGTCCTCCCCCTCAACTGCCCGCTCACTCTCGTCCAGATCGCTCCCGCCAAGATCTCGTACGGCGATCAGTGTCGGATTGCGCTCGTTATTCTCAGTTCCCCATCTCGACGCGACCGCCCAGCGCGTCGCCTTTAACCGATGGCCTCTATCGCGGTCGATCAGGATCGTCCGCTCCGCTTGGTTAATCGCGGTTTCTACCGTTGGGGGCAATGCGTTCGGACCGTGCCATGCGCTTATCCTGGAATCGAATGAGCCCTTGGCTTCAACGATTACGAGCCCATTCCCATCAAAACCGATCCAGTCCGCTTCCAGCCCTCGACTTGATCGCTTTGTGATCGCATAACGCGTGCCCTTGAGCGAGCGCTTTGCGACGTCGAGGGGAACCAAAGTTTGCACTCCTTGTTCTTCTGTAAGATAGGCTCGGGCCAAATACCGGCCCAGCAGGCTGGAGTATGAAATCCGCGCGTCCCGGCCGATCCCTGGGCCATCGTCGCGCCACAGCAACCAAGACTCTCTTTCCAAGAGGAAGCTAGCAAGCAAGTCGGTCCAGATCGATGCCATGTGCGGCGTCGCCGTGAGCAAGGTCTCGCGGGCAGCAGCGATGCCTACCGCGAGCAGAGGTACGTCGTGGAGTTTGCGGGGAATAGCGGTGAAGCGCTCGCCCTCCCTCAACCAAACTCGACGGTGGCGAGAGCCACTGAGAATTGCTTGCCTAGCCGCCGTTGGCATGCCCGACCTGTTCCACACCAGATAAGTTTGCCCGTTCCACCCGACCGAAACCGATCGGAATAAGGATTGACCGTCTAGAGATGCCCCGGCCACGTAGCGGCGAATCTCGGCGAGTGTGCCGGTGTCGAAAAGTCAGTAGTGATCGGAAGAGACAAATATGTGGAGATGTCCGGGGCCGTACTTGTCGGCTAGGTCCATGAACACCACCCACACCTCGCCGCGATCTACGGCGTAGGTGCTTGCGACGGCGATGTCACCTGAGGGGGCGCCGGCGAGCGAAATGGGACAACATTCTGGAGCCAATCCGCGGCTAGAGCGATCACCAACCCCACGACGATCAGCCCGATGGCCTTGTAATACCCGTGCACCGTCTCAACCGCCCCAACGCGTTTGCTGAGCGCCCTGTCGACATTTTCTATCTTCTTGGAGAGGCTGGCAAAGGACTGCAGTTCGCCAGCTATGGTCGTCACTACGGCTGGATCGATACCCTTGTGAATCGTGCCGTCCTTCTTGAAGGCGGTCTCACGGTCGAGGCACGCGTACCAAATAAGGAATGTCGGTTGACCGCGTTTGAGGTGGACTGGCACCGGACCGGCGTTGAAGACCGCGAACGTCAGCTGACCGCGATAGCCGGGATCGACATGAAACCCGGATACGTTGATCAAACCACGGAATTTGGTCTTCGCTCGAATGGAGATGAAGGCCAGCGCGTTCAATGGGACCGACACGACCTCTTCAGTGAGCAGGAAGCCAAACTGGCCGGGCGGGATGGTGAACGCCTCTTCCTCGTTGAGCTTACGGATCGTGACCGTGGTCGGATCGGCGGTCTGATCGTTGGGTGACACATAGACTTCTGGGCCAATGGAAAGCGTGTAAGCGGCGCAATCCACCCGTTCGGGAATGAATGGATCTATCAGCGTCTTGAGTCGTTCGCTGAGCGTTTCTCCGCTCCAGAACATGGCTGGTAGCTCGGACATAGCGTTGTTTCCCCTCGCGCTCTATTATTGATTCACAGCGTTCCCCGGCGTTGGCGGCTTGTTCGGGTATCGCCTTGAGGAAAGACAGATCGGATGAACGTTGTCGGGCACGGCATCGACCTGGTGGACATCGCCAAGATTCGGCGTTGGATAGAGGACTCGCGCGATCCGCTGATTCCGCGCTGCTTCGTGCAAGCCGAACTGGATGAGATCGGCAATGGGGTCGATCGGATCGAGCGCTTGGCAGGTCGATTTGCCGCCAAGGAGGCCGTGCTCAAAGCAATCGGCACCGGCTTCGGGGCAGGGGTTGCTTTCACCGATGTGGTGATCCACCGCGTGCCGGATGGGCCGCCGGAGGTTCGACTCTCGGGCGGTGCGGCGCAAGCCGCAGCGGCGTTGGGAGCAACCACTTGGCGGCTCAGCATCAGCCATGCCGGCGGAATGGCGGTGGCGAGCGTTCTCGCATTGGGGCCAGGGGCTCAAGCGGGTAGCTCCTGATCCGCAGACGGCCCCAGAAAGGTGATGCGCCGCGCGTCCAGATCGACGGCGATACGGCCGCCGCTCGCGGCGAGCACCGCGCGCCACACGGCGAATCCCTGTAGAATGGCTCGCTCCCATTCGCCGGTGGTGCATTGACGCACTTCCAGGTGGGACGTCATGTCCTTGATCGTGCGTAGCAACTGAGAGTCGAGGGCGGCGACGCCTTCGAGGAAGTGATGGCGACGTGCATAGTCGAACGCTAGTGCGACCACACCCTCTTCTATGACGGCCGCGCGTCCGCCGTCTTCCACCTCGTCGAGCAGCGGTCGGCTCTTCCGCTTTCGCTGAAGCAAACCCCGCGTGATCGGCGACCAACCAAGCACGGCAGCGTAGGCCAAGTGAAAGACATCGTGGAAGCGATAGCCGTCGGGATCGTAGGCGTTGTCGGTGAGTTCCGCGCCGAACACCTTGCCATCGACGAGAATCTGCACGTGCTGGTGTGTGTCCTCGTCGGCGTCGATCAACTCGACTTCGAGCCGGCGCGGCAGACGTTCACCCTCTGGAAGCTCAGCGTCGAAGATAAGGGGCTCGGCGCGCTCGCTCGCCCAGCGATGCTTAACCTTGACCAAGTTGGCCGCGGCGACGTCAGAGAGCAACAGGTCGAACTCGCTGGCAACTTTGGCAACATACCAGAGCAGGTCACCCAATTCCTCCGACACGCGCTCCTTGAACAGTCGATGCGCCTCGCCGTCACGCAGGTGCTTCTTGTACTCGCTAAGTAGTTGTCCGGTCTCGCCGGCAAGGCCAAGCATAGGCACGATCAACGAGATGTCGTCGTCTCGCGTAGGAACACGATCTGTGCGCAACGCATTCTTCTGATAGCTGTTTAAATCCATGTGCGTCTCCTTCGGCGTCACGTGGCCGCAGGACGATGCGGCGTGGCGACACGGATCTTGTTGTTGAGCTTCCACTTGGGCGGGTAGAAGAGCTCGATGGGCTCTGGGGTCGGAACGAACTTTTGTTTGATGCGGATGCGGCCGGTTCTTCCCGCGATCTCCGGATGCGCCACGCGCGCGAATTTGTCGACCTCGCAGAACAAATTCTGACAGTCGATCAGCTGTAGGCGGCGGCCCCAGAGCGACTGGAAATCGAGGCCTAGCCGCTCGAACTCCCTTTCTTGCAAATCGGCCATCAGACGGATGAGCTCGGGTTCGTTCAGTCCGCCTGGATCGACGAAGCATTTGCGAAGGCCATCGCGTGCGCCTGGGCCGGGCACGACGAAGTCCATCTCACTGAAATCGGTAAGTTCGCTGTAATTGATGTCGGTGATGAACTGGTAGGCAAGGAAGTCGCCAATGGTGGGATAGGCACGCAGCTTCTCAAAGCCCTGTTGCATGCTGCTGGTCTGGGCCAACCGGTCGGCAAGCTGATCGGCCATCATTCGTTCGAGCAATAACAGGTGGTTCTGGTGCTTGGCTGATCGCCCGAAGGTGCGGCTGCCCGGTGGCATGATGTAGGCGGCCGAGTAGATACGCCGTCCAGTTTGTAGCGCGCGCGAGAGCACGGCGTCATAGGCAGTGAAGCGGTATTCCTCGAAGGTGATTGGGCCGATCTCTCGTTCGAGAAGCTTCCAAGTGTCGATCTTGTTGAACAGCTTGAACAGCAGGATCCGAAAAAACACTTCGCGCCGTGCCTTGGGTAAATCGTCTCGATAGATCACATTTCGAATGAGATACTGGCTGACCCGGTCAGAAGCGCGGTAGGCATTGGTGAACTTGTAGATCGCCAATACGGGATTGCTCGTCCACGGGCGCGCCTCACCGCGGACACGGCGAAGAAATATTGCCTGTCGTTCAGCGGCGAAGCGCCAATAGCTCTCATAGGCCTCGGAAACTCTGGCTGGCGCCAAATGCCGCAGCATAATCGGGGCGGGCAGCACCGACGGTGCCACGGGCCGGACCCCGACGGATAGCTTCATCTGGCTCGACACATTGACTGTGTCAATACAAGGCTTCGGGGTCCGGCCCCGTCGCCCCTTCCTAGGGGCATTGGGAGACTTCGAACTCAAAGCGTCACTTCCTGGTCGCATTGAAGACTGGATCGCCTGGAACTCGGGCGGGGGACGGTGACACGAGGGCTCGAGCGGCAGCGACCAGCGGGACAAGGTCGGTATCACTCTTGTTGATCCGTTCGAGCTTAGCGATCCCGACCATGACGTTCAAGCGGGCGAGCGGCATGCCCATCTCTTGGGCCATGAAGGCACCGAGCTGGGCTAGACCGAGATAGTTCCCATAAGCTTTATCAAAGATTTGCTGGGTGGCGTAGAAGGCGTTCGTAACGAGCCCGGATGTAGTCGGCTCGAAGCTCACTTGTTGAAGGCAAGGAAAACCTAGCTGCGCGCTGGCGACATGGTCGCGACCTGGATCGAAAGTGGTTGCTTGAAGCATTGAGCGGCGCACGCCCTTCCGCGAATTGAATTGAGACAAAACCCACTCCAATTGATTGCCTTCGCACGGTCCGCGCCCGTACATGACCATGCGCTCAAAATATAGACCGCGGCCATTGACCTTTCGATTCATCGCCTGCCAGCGCGGAAATGTCGCGCGATAGCGGTCGAAGAGGCGGGTCCGGTCGCCGCGCGACATCTCCCAGAGCCGCTGTGGAAAGATCGTAAACGCGACCTTCTTGACCACCATACGGTCCTTGCGGATCAGCAACTTATCGAGAGCTTGGCGTACTGCAACGTCTTCGACGGCCTGGCCGTTTTGGGCGAACCCGCTCAGGCTCAGAACTAGCGGCGCGACCTCTGTGCCGGCACCATCGAAAAGCTTGAGCAGCAGGCGCGCCCAAGCGCGCGACAGATTTGTGTCGTCGATCACCGTGGGTAGCGGTGCCACCGGGGTCTTGGCCTTACTCATCCGGATCCTCCTCTAGATGTCGGTATCGCGCGAGACCCACATAGCCGTATCGCTCGTCCTCCTGGACCGGAGCAATGCGCACAAAGATTGCCCATTCACCGGCGCTTGCCTGGAAGACTCCCGGTTTCACAGCCCGGAAAAGGCGTCCGGTTACGAGGTCTCGCTCGAAGACAAGTCCGCCACCCGTCACTTCCGTGCCGGGCGGCAGAAGAAGCAGCGTCTTAACCTCTGCATCCAACGTGGGCGCGGTGCGATGGTGATCGGCGACAATCAGCGGCTCTGGAGTCGATGCACCGAGTATGTCCATCCGCAGGGCATTTGGCGTCACACGCCGCAGGGAGGCGGCGCGGCGGCGCGACAACATGTTCACGCCAACCGAGAGGTGGGTCAGAAGAGTTCCGTAACCAACGCCGAACTCGCAGGCGATAGTAAAGATTTGCGGCGAAGTCGCTGTTTCCGACAGCCAACCCCGGACCGAGAAGGCTCGGCGTAGGCCAATGATCGGCATGAGGATGAAGCCAGCGAAGGTGTCAGCCAGGAACTCCTTTGGGTCCTCCCAAGGCCGCGCCTTGGCATCCTCGCACAGTTCGTCAATCGACGAGCCGTGACCGAACACGTGATGGCCGAGTTCATGCGCGCAATTGTAGGTCCGCCGCGGTAGCGGTCGTCGCGCCGAAAGATGGATGCGCGGTGGACGGCCGCGCTGATACATCCCTTCCATGTTGATGTTGTTGAAGCGCACGACGATGCCGAATGTCTCGCAGAGCCCGTAGATGCAGATCGGTCCGGCTTGGTCGAGCTTCGCCTCGGCCCGCGTGGCTGCGGCGGCTTGCATCGCACGGGTGGCCAGGGCGCGATGGCTGAAGCTGGGCTTGGCGGTGCGCATCACGTGCCTCAGCGATCACCTGTAGTCGTGTTGGATTCGACGCGCAGTGCGGCCAGCAACTTGAGTAGGCTTTCCAGGTCGTCCGGTTTGAGTTTCACGAGTTCGCGCGCAGCGAGCTCGAGTCTCGGGTCCTGAACATCGAGTGTCTCGGGGGCCTCGCCAAGCAGCCAAGCCACGCTAACGTCATATACCTCCGCAAGCCGGGCGAGTTCGTCGGCTGAGACGCGGCGGTTGGCTGCTTCCATCGCGCTCACAGAGGGGCGATGAAGGCCGAGAATCTTGGCGACATGGCCTTGTGACAGCCCGGCGAGCTTTCTCGCCTCTTTCAGGCGTTCGGCAATCTGAGCTCGCTTTGCAGAATCGAGTTTCGTCATGGTCACTCTGCTTCTCGGTCATCTTGCTGCTTGAGCAAGTCGGAGATGATGACGGCCGTTTCGTCGATGGAATGCGGGAGATTGGTCATCTTGTCGACGAAGATGTTCACATCATTCGGGATCGTCATCCCGATCTCGGTCGCAAGGATTGTGGTTGCGACAGGCCAGACCGTACTGTCGAACTCGGGCAAGTTCTCGACTGGCTTTGAGGTGCCTGTCAGATACGGGCATTTGAGACCGCTATCGGCCTGAATTTGGCCAAGGACAGCGATCAGCTTTTCTTTCAGGGCAGTTGGATCCACGGGGCCTCCTTGATTCGACAGATGGTAATATAATCTTACCATACCGATGAATCAAGCCGGGCAGTTTAGCCAGCTTGGGATGTCGGGCGAGACGCAACGATCCATCCCTTTAACCCGCCCGTCGCGCGGCAACGCCACCGGGACGCCCTAGATACCGCCGCCGCACACCCACGCGTAGGCGCTGCCGGCGAGTTGCCTTGTGTCTTTCCGCTTCGTGTTGCAGGACAATTGCCGCTTGGCTCGGGATCCCTCCCTCGCCCGGATTTACCGCTCCGCGACAGGGGGGACGATAACCAGTGTTTCGGGGTACCAGGGATTCTGGCCTCAAGACGATGCCTTCTCGGTGAACGCCTAGCGCGGCTCCGGGCCGAGCGCCCCGGCGAGCACGCCACGCAGCGCCTCGTTGGGGACATTTCCCGGCGCGGAGACGGCCGCCTTGCCAGTCCCACTCGCCGCAACACGGGTCCGGATCTGGATTTCGAACACGTCCCGCGGCGGTGTCCGAGCTGCGTGCGCCGGACACCGACGAGCTGCGGGCCTCTGGGAGGGGTGTGCCTCCCGAGCGACAATGTCCTCAGTAAGGGACGGTGCATGAGCCAAACACCCGAAGCTCTCTCCCGCTTCAAAATCGACGCCCTGCCCAGGGATGACGGTCGGGCAGTTGCTGAAGAGGCGAGACCTGCTTCGAATTCACGCTGCGGGACGGAACTCCGTCCGAACGCATATTCTTCGACCGCTCCGGGCAGCCCATGGCGATGTTCGAAGCCGAGCGTTTTGGCACCAACCCGATGCCCCGAGGGCCAATAGTACGTCGGATTAGCAGAATGCAGCGTGCCAACCAGACACCCGAACAGGCCGCCCGGGACAAGATCGACCGGATGCTGCTTGAATCGGGTTGGATCGTTCAGGACAAGACGAAGATTGACTTCAGTGCGGGCCTAGGGATCGCCGTCCGTGAGTATGAGACCGATGTCGGTCCTGCCGACTACGTTCTTTTTGTCGACAAGAGTGCGGTCGGTGTAGTCGAAGCAAAACCAGAGGATTGGGGCCACAAGATCACGACAGTCGAGGAGCAATCCGGCGGCTATGCCGCCGCGAAGCTCAAATGGGTGAACAACCAAGAGCCGCTGCCGTTCGTCTACGAGTCGACGGGCGTCCTGACACGCTTCACTGACGGGCGCGATCCTAAACCCCGATCCCGCGAGGTGTTCAGTTTTCCTCGGCCGGAGACGGTGCTGAAGTGGAACGACCAGTTGGCATCGCTGCGCAAGCGGCTCCTAGGGCTTCCGAAGCTGGATCCGGCCGGGCTTAGGGCGTGCCAGACCAACGCGATCGAGAATCTGGAGGCATCATTCAAGGACGACCGTCCGCGTGCCCTCATTCAGATGGCCACGGGTTCCGGCAAGACCTACACGGCCATTACCTCCATCTACCGGCTCCTTAAGCACGCCGACGCCATACGTGTTCTTTTTCTCGTAGATACCCGGAATTTGGGTGAACAGGCCGAGCAGGAGTTCTTGTCCTATGTGCCCAGCGACGACAACCGGAAATTCACGGAGCTATATAACGTCCAACGTCTCAAGTCGTCCTTCGTCGCCAAGGACAGCCAGGTCTGTATCAGCACAATCCAGCGCGTGTATTCGCTCCTGAAGGGACAGGAGATCGATGAGTCCGCAGAGGAGGTCAATCCGGCGGAGTTGGTTCAGCCACGACAACCGATGCCGGTTGTGTATAACGGCAAGCTTCCTCCTGAGTTTTTCGATTTCATCGTCATTGACGAATGCCACCGGTCCATCTACAACCTCTGGCGTCAGGTGCTGGAATACTTCGATGCTCATCTCATCGGCTTGACAGCCACGCCGGACAGCCGCACATATGGATTCTTCAAGAAGAACGTGGTCAGCGAGTACGATCACGAACAGGCTGTCGCTGACGGTGTGAACGTGGGCAATGAAATCTACGTGATCGACACAAAAAAGACTCTCCACGGCGGCCAGTTCATGGCAGGGCAGCAGATTGAAAAGCGCGAACGGCTGACGCGCCGGAAACGTTGGACCATACAAGACGACGATACAACCTACGCCGCTCATGAACTGGACCGTGCCGTCGTCAACCCGGATCAAATTCGAACCGTGGTTCGTACCTTCCGTGACAAGCGGCCGGAGATATTCCCCGGCCGTAAGGAAGTCCCCAAGACACTGGTGTTCGCCAAGACGGACAGCCACGCCGACGACATCATCCAGACCGTGCGGGAGGAATTCGGCGAAGGCAACCAGTTTTGCAAGAAGATCACCTATAGGGCCGAAGAAAACCCGAAGTCTGTGCTGGCCCAATTCCGTAACGGCTACTATCCCCGCATTGCCGTGACCGTCGACATGATTGCCACCGGCACCGACGTCAAGCCTCTGGAATGCCTGCTCTTCATGCGCGACGTGAAGAGCCGCAACTACTTCGAGCAAATGAAGGGCCGCGGAACGCGCACCGTCGGTCATGACGACCTTAGAAGGGTCACGCCCTCGGCAGTCAGCGCGAAGACCCACTACGTGATAGTGGACGCCGTCGGAGTCACGAAATCGCTCAACACCGCGAGCCAGCCGCTAATCAGCAAACCCACCGTTCCACTCAAGGACCTCGCCATGGGAGTGATGATGGGGGCACGCGACGAAGAGACGGTCAGTTCCCTAGCTGGCCGCCTCGCCCGGCTTGACCGGCAACTGGACAAGGCTGAACAAGAACGGATCCAGGAAAAGGCCAGCGGCATGCAACTGACTCAGATCGTCGGCAATCTGCTGGCGGCCCTCGATCCGGACCGCATTGACCAGAAGGCGCGAGAGATCGAGCCGGTATCGGAGGACAGCAAGCCATCGCCAGAAGCTTGCGACAAAGCGCGGGAACAGTTGGTGGATGATGCCGCCGCCGTATTCAACGGAGAGTTGATCGAGTTGATTGACTCGATCCGCCGCGGCAAGGAACAGACCATCGACCACGAGAGCCCGGATTCCGTCCTACGCGCGGAATGGAAGGGCGATCCTCACGAGAACGCAAAGGCCATGATCCAGGACTTTCAGAGCTATCTGGCATCCCACCGCGACGAAATCGAAGCCCTGACCATCTTCTACAGCCAACCGCATCGGCGGAAGGAGTTGACCTACGCGATGATTCGGGAGGTCTTCGAGAGGCTGAAGAGCGACATGCCCCGGCTGGCACCATTGCGTGTGTGGCGGTCCTACGCCCTGCTCGACGAATACGAGGGCGGGCCACCGGAGAGTGAGTTGACCGTGCTGGTGGCTTTGGTCCGCCGCGTATGCGGCATTGACACAACCCTATCGCCCTATGCGGAAACCGTGCGCCGCAATTTCCAGCGATGGATCATGATGCGCCACCGAGGCGCAGGAGAGAAATTCAACGAGGAGCAGATGGAGTGGCTGCGCATGATCCGGGACCACATCATCACCTCGTTTCACCTGGAACGTGATGACCTTGAGATGGCGCCGTTCGATGGCAAGGGGGGATTGGGGAAGATGTACAAGCTGTTCGGCACCCGGATGGATGGGGTTATTGACGAGTTAAATGAGGCATTAGCGGCCTGATAATGGGTTCCGATTCCGCAAACACGTTACCGCTCGGATGGGCTAGGTGCTCGATCGGCGATGTAAGCCTTCCCATTTCCAAGATCGATCCCAAGGACGATCCAGATCGAGAAATTGACTACATAGATATCTCAAGCATCGACAACACTCGGAATGTCATCGGGAGCGTCAAGCGTTACCGACTAAACGATGCGCCGTCGCGAGCAAGACAGATCGTACATGCGGGAGATGTTCTTTTTGCCACAGTCAGGCCTTATCTGCGAAACATCGCCTGTGTTTCAAACGACTACGACGAACAGATTGCCTCAACTGGATTCTCGGTCTTGAGGCCTGCAGTGGGAATCTCTCCAGACTTCCTGTTCTATAAGGCGATTTCCAAGGATCTCGTGGACGCGCTCTCGGAGGTGCAATACGGCGTGAGCTACCCAGCAGTTAAGGATGATCAAGTTCGTGATCAACCCCTGTGGTTGCCGCCTAAGGACGAGCAACTCCGCGTTGTCGCCAAGATCGAGGAGCTATTCTCGGAACTCGATAAGGGAGTCGAGAGCCTGAAACAGGTACGCAGGCAGCTTGCAGTCTACCGTCAATCCGTCCTGAAACACGCCTTCGAAGGCAAGCTCACAGCGCAGTGGCGTGCAGAGAACAAGCATAAGCTGGAGACGCCGGAGCAATTGCTAGCTCGCATCAAACAAGAACGAAAGGCACGCTGTGAAGAGCAACTCAAGGATTGGAAGGGGGCGGTCGAAGCATGGAATGAAGGTGGCAGGCTCGGAAAGAAGCCATCGAGACCTAAGAAATTGACCGACCTTCTTCCGGTAGCCGTTGAAGATCTTCTAGCCCTTGACAAGCTTCCGGAAGGCTGGTCTTGGTCCGCCTTTTCTTCAATCGCAGCCAACATTCAGATCGGCCCGTTTGGATCACTCCTGCACAAGAAAGATTATCTGGTAGGGGGAACACCGCTAGTTAACCCAAGCCATATTCGCTGCCACAGAATCGAACCGGATCGAGCCCTAACCGTAAGCCCGGATAAGCTCCGTCAATTGCGAAAATACGTCATGCATAGGAACGACATTGTCATTGGGCGCAGAGGCGAGATGGGACGGTGTGCCGTCGTTACCGTGGCGGAATCAGGGTGGCTGTGTGGGACGGGCAGTTTATTTGTACGACTCCTCCCTTCGATGAATCCATATTTCTATTCGTGGGTCATGAGTTCCCAACGCGTCAAGGATTTCTTAGCAGCATCCAGTATCGGCACAACCATGCAGAACCTAAATGAAGGTATACTGCATCGTGTTCCAGTTCCCGTCTGTTCGCGTCTCGAACAGGATGAGGTGTTAAGACAAATTGAAACACAATATTCAATGTTGGATCGGATCGAGTCGGGCATCGACTCTTGGATTGCCAAATCTATTACCCTCCGCCAATCGATTCTGAAGCAAGCCTTTTCCGGTCAACTCGTCCCACAAGACCCGAACGATGAACCTGCGTCAGTTCTTCTCGACAGGATCAAGGCGGAGAGGAAGCAGAAGGCCAAGAGCGGGATGGTCAGAAGAAGTACCAGGAACAAGAGGGCCACCGCATGAACACCGCTCCGATCGTCTCCAAAGTCTGGAGCTTCTGTACCACCTTGCGAGATGACGGGGTGAGCTACGGCGACTATCTCGAGCAGCTTACCTACCTGATCTTCCTCAAGATGGCCGACGAGTACGCCAAGCTGCCGTACCACCGCGACGTTGGTATCCCGTCGCAGTTCAACTGGCACAGCCTGAGGTCAAAACGAGGCGCGGAGCTGGAAGGCCATTACGGCACCCTGCTGCGCGAACTGGGCACCCGGACGGGCATGCTGGGGCCGATTTTTGCAAAGGCGCAGAACAAGATCCAGGACCCGGCGAAACTGTACCGGCTGATTGACATGGTGGATGGCGCAGAGTGGGTCACGATGGGCGCTAACATCAAGGGCGACATCTACGAGGGTCTCCTGGAGAAGAACGCCGAGGACACGAGGTCGGGTGCGGGACAGTACTTTACACCACGCGCGCTCATCCGCGCCATGGTGGAATGCGTGCGACCCGAGCCGGGCAAGGGCATCGCTGATCCGGCCTGCGGAACTGGAGGGTTCTTTCTGGCGGCCTACGACTTCATCACCAACCCGGACAACTTCCACCTCGACCGGAAACAGAAGCTCTTCTTGAAGCACGAGGCGTTTCACGGCAACGAGATCGTTGCCAACACGCGCCGCCTATGCCTGATGAATCTGTTTCTGCACAATATCGGCGAGATTGACGGTGGCGCGCCCATTTCGACGAACGATGCGCTGGTAGCCGATTCCGGCCGGCGCTTCGACTACGTGCTTGCGAATCCGCCCTTCGGAAAGAAGAGTTCCATGACCTTCACAAACGAAGAAGGGGGCCAGGAAACGGACAATCTGACCTACAACCGTCAGGATTTCTGGGCCACTACTTCAAACAAGCAGCTGAATTTCGTGCAACACATTCGGACGATGCTCAAAACGGACGGGCGAGCCGCTGTCGTGGTGCCGGACAACGTGTTGTTCGAGGGCGGCGCCGGGGAGACCATCCGCAGGAATCTGCTGGACAACACAGATCTGCACACCATTCTGCGCCTGCCCACCGGCGTATTTTACGCCCAAGGGGTCAAGGCGAACGTGATCTTCTTCGATAACCGAGAAGCGAGCCCGGACCCGTGGACGAAGCAGGTCTGGTACTACGACTACCGCACCAACGTTCATCACACGCTCAAGAAGAAACCCATGCGGTACGAGGACCTATTGGACTTCGTGAAGTGTTACAACCCACGGAACCGGCATCAGCGCAAGGCCAGCTGGCACGAGAACGACGCGCCGGACGGCCGTTGGCGCAGCTACAGCTACGAGGAACTCATGGGGCGCGACAAGACCAGCCTGGACATGTTCTGGCTCAAGGACAAGAGCCTGACCGACCTGGACAACCTGCCGGATCCGGACGAACTGGCTGGGGAAATCATCGAGAACCTCGAAGCCGGCCTCGACAGCTTCCGGCAGGTGCTGGTGGGCCTGCAGCAAGACTAGCCACATTCGGACCCGAACCGTGGTTGTGGCCGTGATCTCCTCGTCCAAAATTGGTTCGCATTGAGCGTAGTTTGGCTAGGAAACGGATAGCAAGAGGCGGAGATCAGCCTGAACTACATTCAGAGGAATCACCGCGTGGGGCAGGCGCGTGCGATTCCTGCCAGAGACCCAAGTTCAACGCTATCGGCAAGCATGACTACTTCCAGCTTTTCCCTCGTCAGTCGCTCATCGATTCCGACGGCGGAAACTGTCAGCACGTCTATGTTGGAGTCATTTTCTGCAAGAGACAAAGTTTTTCGCGAACTCTCTGCCAACTGGTAGTCTGCGCTAAGCAAATAGTTCACCGCAACAAGATTGGGGTGATGCCTCGCTAAGTCGTTCGAGTTCCGTTTTGCCAGCACTGCCTCTCGCAGAGCGATCTCAAGATAGGATTCGGGGTCGCCGACCCTATTCGGAATCCTGCCCGGGATGTAAGCATCAGCATCACTCCCTTCGACGAACACGTGCATAGAACTGCCCGGGTCCCTAAAAAGAACCACGGGGTACTCTTGTTCGGCATCCTTCTTGTGCTTTGCCAAATAGGCAGGATCGAGAAAAGGGACCAGAACGTCGTGAAGAAATCGTTCACGAGCCGTGCCACTTGGCAGTGAGAACGGCAAGCACCGGTCGTATCTGATGCGAATGGCCGGATATATCCTTTCAAGAAGCTCTTCAAGGAAATTCAATGGTGCAAATGATTTCTGGTAGGTATAGCATTCCACGTACCAGCGCTTGTGACCCACCAAGACCGATAAGTCTGGTCCAGACTTGGCCCAGCGCACGTCTTCGCCGATCCCGTGGAGATATTCGGCGACTTGCAACTGCCAGACCAGCGACCAGAAAGTGGAAAAACCTGAATCAGAGATCAAAGACCTTTCGTCCTCCCAATTGGCAATAGTGTCGGCGCAACCAAGCAATTCTTCTAACCGTTGAAATAGGGACTCGTCCGTCCATGTGCCAAGACGCCAAGCCATATAGTGGCAATAATACGGTGGGCTCTCACAGCCCTTCTTCATTGTCTCCAGCGGAAATGCCTGTCTAATCGCTGGATAGCGTTCGTGGCGTGAACGGATGCGCTTCCAATCGATCAGCCGATGCACGAGTTCCCGCTGAGCGGGTTCGATGCCGTCATCCGTCACATATCGCACAGTTAGATATGTCCTTCTTGGCTTGGCCAAGGCGACTAGGGTTTCTTGGATCGAAGCCAAACGCTCCCGGCAACACGCCATGTGCACCCATTGCCATGAGCCGCGTCACCTATACACTCTGTCTCGGCGGGCGACCCTCACCACCAAGACACGCAAAGCATCGTCCTCGATGCGGGCGATGATCCGGTAGTCGCCTACCCGATACTTCCAAAACTCACCGAGCCGGGAACCCTTGAGCGCCTCGCCGATGCTGCGCGGATCGTCCAGCGTGGCGACGCGGCCGTGCAGAAATGCCAGAATGCGCCGTGCCGCCTGTCGGTCGAGTTTGCCCAAGTCGCGCACGGAGGCGCGGTCAATCTCGACTCTCCAAGCCATAGCGTTCGATCACCTCTTCCAGCGGGACGGTTTGAGACTTCCCGGCCTGGATATCGATCAGCCGCTGCTCGGCAAGGTACAAGTCCTCCAAGTCGTCCAAGTGCTCCCGGATGGCTTCGATCATATAGAATGTCTTGCTGCGTCCGGTTCTGTCGGCCAACCGATTCAGGCGTTGGGCGACTTCATCCGGCAAGCGAAGGGCCACGGGCTTCATGGCGAATCCTCCTAGGCACTGTACTGTAATACAAGTATCTCATGAACCCAACACAACGGTTGTGCATGGCCGTGCATCAATGCGGATTCCGGGACGCTCGATGAGCGGACGGAGTTCCTCAGCCAGCCACGGGAACAGCCCGCACCGGTAGCTCAGCCAATACAGTGATGGGGCGTCTGGCAGGGACAAGTTCGCTCTCCGTCGCCAAGATGGCTCTTGTCTGAACCTCCATCATTCAATGGAGAGTGGACTTGTTTCCACCCGGCCCAGCGCCCCAGTTCCCTAAAATCTGCTACTTCGGGAATCGCAATAGCCTCCGATGCTTAGATTTCTCTCGAAGCTGCTGACCAAGTCTGCCGCGGAAGGACCGCCGGTATCCTCGGAACTGGCAAGCACGGACCGCGAATCGAGCCAAGGGTCCGGACGACGGGAGATACCGACCGAGCTTGATTGGTCTTGCGTGGACTACATCCCGCTGCCGCCTTCCCCGCCGACCTGGGAGGTCGATGGTCGCGACGAGTTCCAGCCCGAGTACAACAATCCGGAATTGCGATCCGTGTTCCAGGCCGGATTCAAAGGCCAGCACACCAAAGTCTCGAAGCTCGCCGCGGGCCTCACAGCAGAACAACGTCAGGGCGGGGTCGGAGAAGTCATCGCGAAGGCGTACCGCAAGATCATCGTTCAACGGATGAAGGCCAACCAACTCCTAGCGGCGGCGAAGCAAAGCATCGAGATGTTCGAGTTGGTCCCGGACTATGTCCAGGAAGTGGACAAGCGGCGCTTCAACCGAATCCTCGACCGGATGGACAAAGCGGGGAAGACTCACCGCTTCGCCCACGTCCAAGCCACTGCCCCATCCTCGGTGCCGCCGTTCACGATTACCGGCAATTCCAATTGGACACTCGTTGACGAGCGAAAGCTGACAAAGAGCGAGCAGCCTGATCCCGCGTTCGACATCATCGCCGTCAACCGATCGGGAACTTGGCTCCTCGACCGCTCTGGGAAGAGCGGCCTTGGACCGCCCGGAAAGTGCGTTCTCCGCCGCACGGATCGGTCAGGCAGCATCACCGCCGAGAAGTCTCTCGAGCACGATGCCTACCGGATTGGCAGCGGCGCGTCAGGCTCCACCATCGCCATCATGGACACCCTCGGTGTGCTCTATGTCTACGACATGGCATTGAACCTGCTGGTGGAAACCGACTTGCGTGAAGATCCCCGCGTGGTGGATCACTTTCGTACCGTCTACACCGACTACTGGGGGGAACTCAGGTCACAGGTGCGGGCGGTCGACGCGGCGCCCCGGGGCGACCGATATGTCTTCACGATTGCCGACGAGGCTTGGTGCTGTGACGTTTCGGGCCGAACCGTGTGGGGCGTTGTTACCCCGCTAAAGCACGGCTGGAAGCGCATCGTGAGGCGGACCGGCTCTTTCGGCGCAAGCCACGAAGTCGAGAAAGCTCTCCGTGTCTTCGGCCTGACCCTTCCCGTCAATCCCGCCGACATCAAGCACAGGTACCGACTATTGGCGTTCGCTAACCATCCCGACCGAAATCCGAACGACCCGACCGCGACGGAGCGGATGAAGTCCGTAAACAAGGCCTTCGAGCTCTTGACCGGTGTCGATCCCACCACGCTCGAATTCGGGGAGTCCGACAAGACGTACTTCGCGCGCACCGAACCCGATCAAGTCGTTGAAGTAGCTGATATACACCTCGAAATTACCATCACGGGAGACACGCCACAGGACTGGGTTTACGCCGCCAGCTTCGCCGCGGCCGATGGCGGTGCCTACATCGCGACGTACTCCGGAAAGGTCATACATCTCTCGCGCGAGGGCTCACCGGTCGCAGTCTACGATGTTGGAACCTGCCCAAGCGAGATCGCCGATACAGGTCGCTATGCCTACTTCCTCACGTCCACAAGACTGTATGTCATCGAGGACAGGGAAAATCTCGCGGCCTTTCTCGACGTCTTTCGCCAAGGACGGCTGATTGTCTCGCAGGGAGGCTTTGGACTTCTCAGCAGCAAGCGACTCCAATGGTTTTCCGCCGATGGAAACGTGCTCGGCGAATTGACGACCCGGGATCCCATTCGAGCAATCTACGCGGCCGACGGCGGCGCGATAGTACAAACGCGCCAGCAACAGGTGAGTGTGCATGCACTTGACATCTGAGAAACGCACGCCTGCGGCCGGTCACGGCTTCGCCAACAATGCCGTGCCGCCCGGAGGTCACCCTCCGAGAATCTTCCTTGTCCAATCGTGCCTTACGCAATGCCGACCCATGCGGCCCTGCCCTGCATGAGTACTCCGGCCGCAGCTGGTAGGCTGTCGCCATGAGCCCGGAGCTGATCGCCATCCTGAGCGTGGGAGTGGCGCTGTTAGGAATGGGGCTCCGGATGTCGGCTCGCTTGGATGACATGGATCGGAGGCTTGAACGTGTGGTGAGCCTACTAAAGGGCCTGGCGCTATCGGGGCGTGTGCCGGACACACCTGCCTCCGGCGACTAGGGTCCCGCAGGGTGTCGATTCGAATGACGCTCTCGTCAGAAGGGCGGCGGCACGATTCAAGGGTCGCCGAAGTCGAGACCCTGGATTGGCAAAACCCGCACTAGGTGTTATAGAATACGAACAGTGACGGGCGTTCACGGGGTCAGAATTGCATACGTTCAAGACCAAGGCGTTCGCCCGATTCGCTGCTCGGGAAGGCATCGGCGATGCCGCATTGTGCGAGGCTGTCCTGCGCGCACGGAGGGGCTTGGTCGATGCCGATCTGGGCGGCGGCGTTATCAAGCAGCGCGTCGCCCGCAAGGGTGGCGGTCGGTCTGGCGGGTTTCGCACGATTGTGCTGTTTCGTCGAGGCGAATTGGCATTCTTCGTGTACGGATTCGCCAAGAGCGGCCGCGAGAACTTGCGCCAGAACGAGCTTGAGACATTCCGGCTGCTAGCCGATGAGTATCTGGCGCTCGACCGGACAGGCCGCTCGGCGGCGAAGGCAGTGGGAGCGATAATCGAGGTGCAATGCGATGACCAGGCAGTACAAGAGTGAAGCACTGGCGGCGGCCCATGAAGCGGCGCTCGGACTGGCCGAGGCCGGTCTGATGTCGAAGCGGACCATGCGGGTGTTCGACGAGATGTGCCTCACGCCGGTCGAGGAGATGGCGCCGGAGGATATCCGTGCCCTGCGGCTTCGCGAGAACGCGAGTCAGGCGGTGTTCGCGCGCCATCTCAACGTGTCGACCGGGTTGGTGAGCCAGTGGGAGCGCGGCGAGAAACGTCCGCGGGGCGCGTCGTTGAAGCTGCTGACGCTGGTGGCGAAGAACGGCCTGAGCGCGGTGGCGTGATGGCGGGTAGTGGCAGTCTTTGGTGGAAGCGTCAGAAAGCGTGCTCGCCGGGTACGCCGCACTGGCGCGTAGCGACGCGAAGTCGTGGGCACATTCGAGGCAATGGCCTCCCTCCGCCGTCAACAGGTGTTGTGCTGTACCACCTCCCGCACAATTGTCGGACTGCGGGGATTCGGATTGAACTCGGCAAGTGTACGCTTAGCGCGGCTTCGTTATTCGGAAAATTGTGTGGGACGTTTCGAGCAACAAGAATGGATAGGCCAATCGTAAATAATTTATTATCAACTAGTTATGTTAATTCTATGGCGGGCCCGGAGGGATTCGAACCCCCGACCTGCCGCTTAGGAGGCGGCCGCTCTATCCAGCTGAGCTACGAGCCCGTCTCTGAAAAACCCCGTTACTTCAGCATCTTACCTCAGCGCCAGACCAAAGCGTAGGCGACATCCGCTATCCGACCCCGGGCGAAAGCATGCCCCCGAAATTCAATGACGCTGTGCTTCCACCCGTACTCACGACAAACCTGTTTCTTGACAGTCGCAATCGGGCTAACGTCTTCGCGTCCCTCTAAACCCCTTGGTCCGGTCTTGCCGAATCAGCGATGATCGCTCGCCTATTCGCTACCGTCCGGTTTCATCGTCGAAACCCCCACAAAGCTTCCGACTTCTCGCTGACATCCGCCTTCCCGAGAACCATGGACCAACTGGTTCTCGCTAAAGGCCCTCGCACACCACCCCGTCATTGTCAGCGTCCCGGAGGGAGCCGTACAGTGGTTCGCCGCTCCTGATGGGATCGACGTCGGGACAGTTGTCCTCGACATTGGTGCAGTTCGTCCGGAGATCCCTCGATTCGAGAGCCTGTATGCAAGCGGTCTGGGCAGCCTTTTGGGCCTCTCTCGGATCGCCGACACCCATCTCGGTTGACATCGTTTCGGTCGTCGTCGTTTCCGGTTCGCCTTCGTTTTCGTCATCGGGCGAAACTTCAGGAAGGCAGGCGACGTTTGACAAATGTGAGGACACTGCAATTACAGCGGAACTGAGACCGGAGGAGTCCGTAGCCGTTTCCAAGCACGAAGAGATCAAGCGTTCCCCAGTCAACTCGTCCAGGAACTCTCTTCTGAACACCCAGTCCGAGCCCTCCGCAAGCTTCGGACGGTAGACCTGCGAATCGGAGCAGGAATCCAGGATTGACTTCAGGGACGATTTTTCATCCGTGTTTACGCTCAATTGATACTTGGACTTGACGCGTACCGTTTGCGCGGCCCACCAGCACAATCCGTGATCAGTCAGGTTGTCTCGGAATAGGGACCTCTCAGCGGTCTCAAGGTCGTGAGCGTCGTCGTCTCCCTTGGATGCGTTCAGCGATCCCGGAGCGAGCGTCAGGTTGAGTAGGTCCTTAGCGAACTCGGTTCTTGACTGTTCCCCTCGGGAACATAGACCCGATTCGTCCGCCTCCTTCCTCGCGACGATGTGTTCGATCTGCACGTAGTGGTAGTTCGGGAATACGAGCCCGTCATACGGGGAAAGCGGACCACCGTGAAGCTCTGCGATTTCGTCCTGCATCCCAGCCCATTCTGAGGAAGCGATCTCCTGGGCGTAACACTCCAGTTCGGCAGACTCGTGCAGACCGCTCAGTGCCGTCAGGATCTTCTGTCGGTTCCACGTCTCGTGGTCTTCAGCCTCCATTCCGGGCAGGGGGAACGCAGGGAGGAGAAGCAATACAATCCCGGCCTTGGACAAGAATGCGCCTCCCGCCTCTGTCTGACGAGCCCGCGGAATTCCTGCCTGCCAGTTCGCATGCAAGTCAACGTGGCAACGACCCCGCTGAGTCCAGACTGCCTTATGGTGTCCTACCAGCCAACTCGGCTACAAGTACCCTGCTGCATGGTTGCTCAGCAACACGAGCAGCGGCCCTACCGGATTCCCGCCGGGGAAAAGTCGCATACAGCCGCAAGATCGCTTGCACCGGCGGGGATGACGTCCCGCGCGAAGAGTGGCCCTAGGGCTTGCTCTACGCCAGGATTTCCTTGACAATCCGCCCGTGGACATCCGTCAGGCGGAAATCACGGCCTGCATAGCGGTAGGTGAGCTTGGTGTGGTCCAGCCCGAGTTGGTGCAGCATCGTCGCATGCAGGTCGTGGAGGTGTACGCGGTTTTCGACTGCGACGCCGTTAACGTCGCACCGCCCGAACCGCATGCCGCCTTTGATTCCACCACCCGCCATCCACATGGTGTAGCCGCGATTGTTGTGGCGCCGGCCATCCGACTTGTCGTTCTGCTCGAAGGTCGAGCGTCCGAATTCGCCGCCCCACACAATCAGGGTCTCTTCGAGCATGCCTCGCTGCTTGAGATCAGTCATCAGCGCAGCGATCGGCTGGTCGGTTGCTGTGGCATTCGCCTTCAACCTCTGGCGCAAGTTGTTGTGCTGATCCCATCCCCTGTGGCCGAGTTCGATGAACCGAACGCCCTTCTCCGCCATTCGCCGCGCCAGGAGGCACTGCATCCCGAACGTGCTGGTTTCCTTCCGGTCGAGCCCGTACATGGTGCGCACGCTCTCGGGCTCGGATGCGATGTCCATCGCTTCGGGAACCGCGCTCTGCATCCGGAACGCTAGCTCGTAGGACTGAATCACGCCTTCGACCTGGTCATTGCCGTCCGTGCGGTCGAGCAATCCCCGGTTCAGTTCCTGGACGTAGTCCAGTTGCTTGCGCTGCGCCCGGATGCCCATGCGGGGATTCCGGATGTTCTCGATCGGATCCTGGCCGTTGGAAATGTTCAGCCGCGTACCCTGATAGCTCGCTGGCAGGAATGCCGACCCGTAGAGCGACGCCCCGCCCACCGGCGGGGGGTTCATCGTCACGAATCCCGGAAGATCCTGGTTCTCAGTGCCGAGTCCGTACACGACCCATGAGCCCATCGACGGACGGACAAATGTGATGCTGCCGGTGTGGGTGAAGATCGCGGCCTGCGGATGCGCCGGGGAATCGGTATGCATCCCGTTGAGCAGGCAAAGATCATCCGCGTGCTTCCGAAGATGGGGGAACACTTCGGAAATATGAATCCCGCTTTCTCCGCTAGGCAGGAATTCGTACGCCGGCGGCATAATCTTGCCGCCCTGCGTACCAATCGACATCTCCATTTCCGAGTGCTGACCACCGTACTTGGCCAGTTCCGGGTTGTAGTCGAATGTCTCGTGCTGGGTTGGCGCCCCCTGCATGAACAGGAAGATGACCCTCTTGGCTTTCGCGTCGAAGTGGGGCTTCTTGGGCAAGAGGGGGTTCTCGCCGCCGTTTGCCGAAAGCGAGTCCATCGCCGCGAGGCCTGCGAACGCCGTGTAGCCAAAGCCGGCCGCGGCATGCCTCAGGAAGCCTCTACGATTCTGCACGATATCTGCCATCGATCATCTCCTTGTTTCGCAACCTAGCTAGTTGCGATAGCGGAACTCCGCGCTGTTGTACAGCGCATGGTAAATGCGAGACCAGGCCTCTTGTTCCGGGCTCGCCGCCATAGCCAGCGATTCGCGGCTATCCTTGCCCCGACGAACTTGCCATTCACGCAGGTTCTTTCGTGCGACGGACCGCTCTTCGCGATCGAGGCCACGGCCCAGCGCAGACCTGATCATGTCGAGCGCGACACCGCCTCTGAGGGATCCTTCCTCGTCTCGGAAGGCATTCGCCATGGCGTCTGCTGACTCGTCGGCTCCAGGGAATCGATCCGACAGATACTCCATCGCGGTCGCCATTTCTTCCTCGGCTGGCTCCCTGTCGAGAGCCGCGGCCATGAAGCTGGCCAGCCAGGACGAGGCATCCGCCTCGCTGCCTTCGCGGGTTCCTTTGCTGTCCAGAGACTCGCTGATCTCCCTGAGTCGTTCAAGCGCCCGATCGAGTTCGGCAGGACTCGGCTCCCGTGACAGCACCTGTTGGAACGCGTATCGGACCCTGCCGGCGTTATCAACGCGGGTCGCAATCAGTCGCTCCGCCGCAATGGCGGCCTGCTTGCGCACGAATTCGTTGTTCATCATGAACAGGGCCTGGCTCGGCCCGGTGGTGATGTCCCTAGCACCGCGTGTCTCGCTCGGCTCGGGGAAATCGAATGCCTCGAACAGGCGGTTCGCGAGGTTCCGAATGACCGGAACGTACACGCTTCGGTAGCTCTCTTCCGTCTCCCACGGCTTGATCTGCCGGTTGTTGGGGTTGATCAATTGATTGCGATCGAAGCTGTTTACAGGCGAGGGCGGCGGCGGTCCGGCTTGCAGCTCGCCGCTCACGAAGAGGACTGAATCGCGCACGGACTCGGCTTCCAGGCGCCGTACGTTCGCCCGCCACAAGTAGTCATTGTCGGGATCAACCTCGAAGTTGGAATCCACGAAACCAGAGGAAAGCCGGTAGGTCCGGCTGAGGGCAATCTCGCGAATCAGGCTCTTGACTGACCATCCTTGGTCCATGAACTGCACCGCGAGATAGTCGAGCAGTGGCTGATTCGTCGGCTGGCGGCCCATCGCGCCGAAGTTATCGACCGTGGCCACGATGCCCTTACCCAGGAGATGGTGCCAGACACGGTTTACCATGACTCGCGATGTGAGCGGGTTGTCGCGTCTCGTCAGCCATTCCGCGAGTTGTAGCCGTCCGCTTTCCTGCCTCCCGATCCTGGGCAGGTCGGCGCCGTCCGGGAACAGAGCCTGTACGAAGCCCCGGTTCACGGATTCCCCCAGCGTGTGTGGGTCGCCGCCAATGTTGACCTTCATCGGCACGGGCTGATCCGCCTCGACGACCCCCATTGCGAGATTCTCGGGCATCGGCAGCTTGCCGAGGGCCCGCGCGTGTTCACGGCACTTCTGGCGGTCCCGTGCCTCTTCCGCAGCCTGTAACGCCGTCCAAAGCCGCTCGCGCTCGGCCCTCACTTCATCGGCGTTTGCAATCGAATACTCCGGGAGACCATCGAGCTTGATCAGCTTCTCAGTGCGAAAATAACCGGCGTTGAATCTCGGTCTCCGGCGCAAGCCGCTGCGGAGCTCGGAACTGCGAAAGATTCCCGCAAGGGCGTAATAGTCTTTCGTTGGAATCGGATCGAACTTGTGATCGTGGCAGCGGGCACACCCCACGCTGAGGGCGAGAAATGACCTGGTGGATACGTTGATCATCTCGTCCGCCACGTCCATGTCGAACTGCTTCGCGTCGGGCTCGTTCAGATCATTCGCGCCAATCGCCAGGAAGCCTGTCGCCACCTGGCTCTCGACGCGCTGAATCGGAGCGTCGTAAGGAAGCAAATCGCCCGCAATCTGCTCCTGCACGAACCGGTCATAGGGCTTGTCTGAGTTGAAGGATCGAATGACGTAATCCCGATACTTCCAAGCCACCGGGAACGGTGCGTTCCGGGTGCGACCGACCGTGTCCGCGTAGCGGACGACGTCCAGCCAGTGCCTGGCCCAGCGCTCGCCGAAACGGTCCGAATCGAGCAATCTGTCCACGACTCTCGCGTAGGCGGAGTCGCTCCCGTTCGCCAGGAAGGCCTCCAGTTCCTCCGGCGTCGGGGGCAGCCCGGTGAGGTCGTACGTCACCCGACGAAGCAAATCAGCCTTCTCGGCGTCAGGGGCGGGGCGCAACCCGCGCGATTCCATCTGGGCGAGAACGAACTGGTCAATCATGCCGCGGGGCCACGAAAGGTCCTTCACTGACGGAGCCTGGGACTTGACGGGGCCTTGGAACGCCCAGAATTCCCTGCCCTTTTCCAGGTCGATGCTGCTTGTTGAGACCCGGGCCGTCACTTCACGGGGGTCTGGCGCTCCCATCCGAATCCACTTCTCGAAATTGCTGACGATTTCCTCGGACAGTCTGCCGCCGGGGGGCATCTTGAGCTCACCGTCATAGCGGAGAGCTGCCACAACAACGCTGGATTCGACGTCTTCAGGAACTACGGCGTGACCTCTCTGCCCGCCTTGGCGGATGCCTTCCCGGGTGTCGAGGCTGAGGCCACCCATCCGGACCTTGGCGTCGGCCGAATGGCACGCATAGCAATTCGCGGCGAGAACCGGTCGGATCTTCGCCTCGAAGAATTCGAGTTCCTCAGTTGTTGCGGTGTCGGCACTCGCGGCGAATGGACCGAGACACAGAGATACAACGATACCGATCGCCCTCAAGGGACTCATGGACACAGTATATATCCGACGAGGCCTGTGCCAGAAGCGTTTCGCTCGGCTATCGGCGCGTCAATCCGACCAGGTGACGAATTGGCGCTGGCAGAATCACCAGCGCGGCGACCACGCAGCCAAGAGGGCGAGACTCGCGTCAATGTCGGCTGCGGAACTGTTCCTGGCAGTTCACGTTCCGGCGACTCTGCCGAGAATGAGGTTGTAGAGCCAGGCCATCAGGAATCCAAAGAAGAACCCGTCTACCAGCCCGTACGCCGCTCCTATCAGCACGTCGGTGAACGACCCGTCTCCAGCCATGCCAGGGTAGATCGACCCCATGAGGCGAAAGAAGTCCTCTCCGTAGGCAGGAAAGATCGCGTGAATCACTCCCATGCCGCAGAATGAAGCTCCCCAGAGAATCCCCAGAGTCAAACCGAGCGCGACGGTCGAAATCTTCATCGTGTCCCTCCGAATCTGCTGGGCGGGAAGATCGATTGCGGACCCCGCTGGCTCATCAAGTCTGGCGGTCGGGACCCTCTTCGTCTTGGCCGGGTTCGAGGCCGGCGATTCGAGCCCTCAGGCGGCCCATCACCTCTCGGTGCGCAAGCTCTGCCTTCCGGAGCCGCTCCTCCGCCTCGCGCCTACCGCGCTCCGCCTCGAGCCGGCCTGCTTCCGATTCTTCGAACGTCAGCAGGTCCTTACCGGACTTCGGATCACGGAAACGCAAAAGATGGTCCTGTCCCGGCCGCTCGTCCACCCGGACCTCCAGCCCCAGGACCTCGCTGCGAATCGACCCGTCCGGCCCGCTATCCATCGGCTTGTAGCCCAGCCCTTGCAACGCGCCCCCCTCGAACCGCGCCCCTGGCCGACTCGCACCCTTCAACCGTCCAGCCGGGTCGAACCGCCAGTACTCCGCCACCCCCATCGCTGCGTACAACGCCTGCTTCTCCCCCCGGTCCCGTCCGGCCGTCGACGGCGAGGCCACTTCCAGAACGAACGTCGGCGGCCGTCCCGCCTCCCAGATCTTGAAGGACGGCTCCGGAAGCGCCTCCAGCCCGCGCACCACGAACAGGTCCGGCGTCAGCCGCTTGCGCGGATCACCCTCCTGGTAGTACACAAACATGTTCGCTCCTACCTGTACCCGTGCGTGGCCCGCGAACCAGTTCCGCAGCGTTGCGAGCGCATAGATGATCGCGTCAACGTGCCTCGGGGTCTCGGCCATGACCTTGCCGTCCGAGTACGGGTACTCGACAGCCGCCGGCAGCGGCTTCGCAGGGTGTGCTGCAGTCTTGGCCATTTCGCTGGTGGCGGCGGTTCCGCCAGCCCGTAGCTTAGCAGTCAGCAGCGAGGACGGGGCTCCAGACCCGGACCCTCCCCCGGGGTGCTCTTTCGTGCCTTGCAGGAACGTCCGGCATCCCACAGAAACCGGGGTCGACCTTCTGGCCGGAGGCTGGCAATTGAACACCGTCGCGACCATCTCCGACGGATTCCCGTTGTCGGTGGCGTCGGTCAGCAACCCGAACGTGCCTCTTGGTCACGGCACCTGGCGGCCGATCTCGACCGGCGTTGCACCCAAGGCGGCACTGCTCTTCGTCCAGAAGATCGATGGCTGGTTCCATTCGGGAGCATTTGCTCCGCCCGGTCGATTCGAATCCGGAGACCTGCCTCGCGCGGTCCCACTCGGACTGCGATTCCTCTGGTAGCCAGAGTGACGCCGGGGTCACGAGCCACTCAGGCTCGGAAACACGCATTACGCAATGAGCGAGAGAATCCAATACGAATCGAATTCGTCGTCATAACCTTAACTTCTAGTCCATTGTGGAAATAACTTGAATCGACACATTAGAAACATTCCTGGCATCCCTCCAGGCGTTGGTTTCCCTACTCAGGTTTCGGAAGTTCCGTCACGGCAGTCGCCAGGTATTCCGAGATCCTCGCCACGACCTCGGGGTGCTCTGAGGCGACGTCCGTGGCCTCTTCGGGGTCCTTCTGCAGGTCGAACAGCTCGAGGGACTCCTCCGGACCCTCCCGAACAGCTTTCCACCGGCCCCACCGAACCGCCTCTGCGTTCCCCGGGGTACCGCCCCAATAAAGGAATCGCTCACCAGGCCCCGGCTCATTATCGAGCAGAGAGGAAAGGATACTCACGCCATCGATTCCTTCGGGAGCCTCGAACCCCACGATGTCCGCGACGGTGGGAAGGAAGTCCGCAAAATACCAAACCGTGCCGCTCACCGAACCGGCCGGGATTCGGCCCGGCCAGTGAGCGATCGTTGGCACGCGGATCCCGCCGTCATGCAGGGATCGCTTGTACCCCTGCAAGGGGCCGTTCGAATCGAAAAAGAACGGGTCGTTGCCACCCTCGGCGTGCGGGCCGTTGTCCGAGCTGAAGAAGACGACGGTCCGCTGGTCGATCCCTAGCGTCGCAAGCTTCTCGAACAATTGCCCGATGCCTGCATCCATGCGAGTGATCATGGCGGCCGTACCTTTCTGGGGCCCGGGCCAGTCTTCGTCCTGATACTCGCCAGCATCGGGAACTTCCATGCCAATCCGCTCGCGGTGGGCACCCAAGTCGGCCGTCACGTTGTGCATGCCAGGGTCACCCCGGCCCCTGACACCCCCCGCTTCGTTGTTCGCGTGCGGGATGGTCAGCGCCAGATACAGAAAGAAGGGTCCGTCCGCGTTCGAGCCGACCCAATCCAGAGCATCCTCCATGAGCAGGTCGTGCGAGTAGTCGACCCGCTCCGTGGCAACGCCGCTCATGCCGTCGTAGCGCTTGGAAGGCACCACGACATTCCGGAGGGGAACTCGTTCCGCGTTGCGCATCAGGAATTCCGGATAGAAATTATGCGCATGGCCTTGGCTCAGGTAGCCGAAAAAGTGGTCGAATCCTTGCAGCCAGGGTGCTCCGGGCGAGTCTTCCATGCCTAGGCCCCATTTCCCGATCAGCGCTGTCGCGTAGCCCGAGTCCTTGAGCAGTTCCGCGACGGTCACGTCTTCGTCCCAAAGGCCTGGCGAGCCGTTTCTCCTGACCCGTGTGTGCCCGGTGTGCTGGCCGGTCATCAGAACGCTGCGGGACGGTGCGCAGACGGTGAATCCCGCGTATGCGTCGGTGAACCGCATGCCCTCGGCGGCCATGCGGTCCAGATGCGGCGTTCGGATCCGCTCCTGGCCGTACGATCCGAGATCTCCGTACCCCAAGTCATCGGCAAGGATGAAGATGATGTTCGGCGGCGGCTCTGTCTCCCCCGCCTCTTCCGGGCGGGTCCCGCAACCACCGAACAAAAGCATCGCCGAGAGCGCGAGGGTCAACAACGCGGGAGGAGCGGCTCGCAGGGCGGAGAGGCGCTCGACAGTCGGGAGGTGCCGTGGATCAACTGCTAATGGGTACATGGTTCCCCTTTCCGGGGGCGCAGACAAGTCTACTGGACGCACGAGGCTCCTGTGAACAAGGTACCCCGCCCCGAATCGTACTCGAGTTCCCTCAGAGTTGGTCGGCGCGTCGCCCTTGCCAAGCGGGTTTGTCGGGGTAGTCCTCGCGTCTGCCTGTATCGCCCTCTTGAATTACGAAGTCGCGCCGGTCGCGATAAAGGCGGGCCCGGTTCAGCACGTAGTCCTGCCCGTCTTCGAGGTTGACTGCGTCCCAGTGAGTCATAAGCCAGTACTTGCAGTCGCCGATGAACAGGTATGTGCTTGGGTTGCCGAAGAACGTGCAGGCAACGCCCTCCCCGGCCCGGAGGCGGGCACAGACCAGCTCGAACAACTCATGCTGATTGTCCTTGCGGCTGAGGACATACTCATGGGGCCACGTGTTCTGGTAAATGACGGCTTCCCGCCAAGGTGCACGGCCGATCAACCCAGTGATCTTCAGGTTTTCCAGAAATCTGATCCTCCTTCCGCTGAGGAAATCAAGCCTCGTCAGCGTGAGCGCGCGAACAATTCCCGATCCCGGCGCATGATACTCCGGTTGGGCGTGGGGTCCGTTCCTGTATTCAAGTCGTTTACGTGCGGCGCTGTTAAGATCTCCCTGCGCCAACCGCAACCCGAACGTCGCGAACGACCAGCACGAACAGGAGAACCGGGGGAATCGACACAGCGTTGAGGACGACGTACTCGTCAGGGTGCAATGCCCAAGCCCCCGTAGCGATCACCGAGTAATTGAAGGTGACCGCGTTGTGCACGAATACCGTCAGCGAGACGAGACCCGCCCACATTGCCCGGCGCCGTCCGCGGAAGTACGCCAGAACGAAATAGAGCGCCAGCAGGGCGATCGCCGTGTCGACCAGGCCCATGCTGGTCCACAACGCGGTGGCCTGCGGATGCCAGCCTCCGGCCGGCGGCGGCGGAAAGTCCTGGATCGGCCGGAGTCCGCTGAGGAAGACCACGTTCCAGATGAAGTGCCCGGCCTGGAAGACACCGAAATAGCCGACGAGCCAGGGCATCGCCCCACCCGGCTTCGTCATCCTGCGACCTCAGTTAGCACCGCGAACGCGGCGGGCCGCGCCTCCATGACGACGCTGTCGACCCCGCCGCTCAGAGGGACGATGAGGCGCTCGCGCAGAAGCGGAGTCTGCCGCGAGAGGTTGACCAGGTTCCGCGGTTCCCTTTGGTCGAAGATCCGGTGCCAGCTGTACATCACCCTGGAGCTGTCCTGCATTGGCCGCCTGATCCGCGATTCGCTTGGGGCCAGCCGCGCCGCCTTGAGTGGCTAACGGCCGCTATCGGGGCCGCTTCATCCTACACTGGGGCCGGTTTGCGCGTCGCAGTCTGCGCGATGCGCTGTCAGACTCGTGACCCGACAGGTCGATCGGGGGGTGGAACTATTGCAACCTGTTTGCAGTCAGGTTACGTTTCGATGACCGTGCAAGATCCCGCCTCGTCAGGCCCGTCGCGAGGAGCGGGGCGTACGCCACAGCTGTCCGCCACCGACGTGATGGGCAGCTCGTTCACCCACACGGCGTCCTTCAGAATCGCTGCTGCGCCATTTGTTGCGGTGCCTTCGATCCGGAGAGTTCGCGCGCACTGCGGTTCGTTCGGCAGGCAGAGCTGGCGGGGGGCTTCGCTCGTCGTGAGGCACACTCTCCACCACCCCCGGATGGCCGGTGCCGATATAGCATGATTGGGTGCTCGAGATCCACGCAAGTGGGCACCGGAGTCGGTCGTGCTGATTGCCTTGGGCGGTCTGCCCGGCGTGGGCAAGTCGGCTCTCGCCAAATCCCTGGCCCGCCGGACCGGCGCTGTGCACCTCCGCATTGACACGATCGAGCAGGCGATGCGGAATGCCGGCTTTGTTGTGTCGGGACCGGAGGGCTATCTCGCTGCTCGTGATCTTGCCGAGGACAATTTGCGCATCGGACGCACTGTCATTGTCGACTCGGTGAATCCCGTGGCGATTACCCGCAACTACTGGCACAAGATGGCGGCGCGACTGGCGGTAGAACTCGTCGAGATCGAACTGGTCTGTAGCGACAAGCGCGAGCATCGACAGCGCGTCGAGTCGCGAGTCGCCGACATTCCAGGCCTGGTGCTCCCGACTTGGCAGCAGGTCTTGGATCGGCACTACGAACCGTGGACAACCGCGCACGTTGTTGACACTGCCGGGCGTAAGTTGGAGGACACCCTGTTGCAACTGGAGGCAATCGTGCGGCGCTAGCCGTAAAGCCTTTGGTTCCGCAGGGTTGCCGTCCGATTGATTGCCAATGCGCGGGGGTCATCGCCTCGACAGCCACGCCAGCCGATTGGGCAACCGCACCGCTGGTATTGGTCACGGCCGCATCGAGGCCGACGCAGCACTGCAGCAGGGCCACAGATGCCTTGGTAAAATGCCGCGCAATGAGTAAATCGGTCGACCGCAGAGCGTTCTTGCAAGCCGCCACCGTTTCCGCAATCGCTGCCGCATCGACGCGGACGGCCCGTGCGCACTCCATTTCTTTCGACAGGCCGGATTCACTCGATCACGGGGATGGATGGGAAACCCTCAATCCGGGGTACTGGCAAATCCAATCCGGCAGTCTGCGGCGACGAATTCATAATCTCGGAGACCGGGCCCGCAACACTGGATTCCCATACCACTATGAGACGCACGGGGCCCGTTTCGGGAGCTTCAGCATGCCGGTTGAGTACGATCCGACGCTCCCGCCGGGGCTGATCTGGCACCGTCATTGGCGCCTCTCGGGTAACTACAAGCTGGAAATGACAGGCTTGGTGCATACCCCTGCCCACGGACCCGCTGAGAATGACGACCCCGACTGGCGGATGTACCAGCCGGGTTACGGCATGCTCGGCCTAGCGCTGGGATCCTCGACCCTATACGAGTCTTTCGGCTTTGCAGGGCCGGATGGAAAGGCGGCCTGGATCGCGGCGTGGACAGATGACGGCTACTTCGGAATCCGCGAGCACGGGTCAGACTCGGTGGTTGCGATCGAGCGTGTGCCGAAGCCATCGAAAGGGGACCGCTACAGGATTGAGGTGGAGGTCTCAGGGGATCAGGACGCGGCTGGAGAGATCTCGCTAACGCTCGAGATCGAGGGCCACGGGAGGGCCGCCGAAATCCGTTTAGAGAACGTGGACAGGACGAAGCACCTCGAAGGTTTCGTCGGCGTCGCCGGTCGCGGCCTGCTGGACTTCGACGTCAATACCTATTCCATCGATCCGGCTGAGAACAGCCCCCTGCAGCCGAGAATCAACGAGTGCCACGCCTGTTACGCGCTGGGCGACACGTTGCGTCAGGATGACGACAAGTGGACCGTACGGTTCATCGGGCTGTTCCGTAACGAGGGCACCAAGGCGGAAATCCGCATCGCAGACACACCCAATCCGGCAGGGGGCTGGGACTCGCTCTCACCGGCAGCGTCAGCACCCATCGTCAACAACGACTTCCGGCGAAACACGGCAGTCCTCGATGCCACGCTGCCGCGCAACCCTGCTGAGACGGACCTCTATTTCACGGTGTGGAAAGACGGACAGGATGTCACCGGCGATCCCAGGCTCGGAACGGACGCCGTCGGCATCGGAACGGGCCAGGTCGGAGAAGTCCCGTCGAGCGGGGCATACGTAGGAAGGCTGCCTAGGCTCACGGCTCCGTACAAGTTGTGCGGCCTATCCTGCCACGCCATCCACGGCGGGGGCCCGAAGCTGCCGGATGCCGGCCGGGGTGGCGGCTTTTTCGTCCACGACCAGCCCACTCCGAGCGCCTACCGCCACCTGGAGGAATTCGGGTTCCAGGTGATGATGTGGGAGGACGACGTCTGGTACATGGAACTGCTCCTGTACCCTCCGTCAACCGACGACGCCTACAAGATCGTTACGACAACGCTCTGCGGACCGACGACAAGGTGGCAGATGATGCGCCACTGGAACACGATCAATCCGGGTGACCACGACTATGGGATGGACGACGTCAAGGGACCCGAGCAAATCGCGATCCGCACCCACGAGGACCTCGGGCAGGATCGCGACTACATGCGACGCAATTTCCAGATCGTCCATCACTTGATTACCGGAGACGACGGGCCGTCGGGAACTGCGAACCCGAAGAAATGGCGTCGCTGGAAGATGCCCAATCGGGACTTCAGCCTGCTGATCCTCGACTCGCGCCTCTGGCGCTCGAGTCAGGACACGAACATCTGGGACGACCAAGGGTGGGGTGCCAAGACGAACCTATACACGAGGGAGGACGTGACGCGCAGCCTGCTGGGAGAGGAACAGTTCTCCTGGCTTCGCGAAACGATCCGGACCGATTCCTCGCCGTTGATTTGCCTCACGGGCATCAACGGGATGCACACAATCTGGACCGGGGACTCTAGCCGGCCCGACACCAAGACGGTGCTGGCCGAACGTGATCGGGTGGCTGCGGACTATGCAGGGTGGGTCGCGGCCGGCTCCGACCGGGTCCTGGAGGTGCTCGGCTCCCGCACGGGGGTCACGACCGTTTATGGGGACGTGCACGTGGGGATGATCCTCAAGAACCTCGAGCACCAAGTCTTCGAGTGCTCGTTTGGTCCGATCGGACGCAGCGGAGGCAGGGGCGTCAAGGAGGGATTCGGCCCCCAAATGCAGGATTTCGACGGTCGGGATGTGGAGATCAGGGCCCTCTATCACCAGAGCTACGACACCCCGGACCTGCGCAAGCTTGACGGGCCGTTCTATTGGAACTTTCTTGAAATGGAATTCGATCCAAGGGGGGCGGATCCGGAGATCGCGTTGCGTGTGCGGAATCTAGTCGATTCACCCTTCGAAGAGCCGCGCGGTGGCGGCTCGGTGCGGGAACCCGCATCGGGCACCGGCCGGAAGCCATCCTGCTCCCTGCCAGCAACGAAGCTACTGCCAGACGCGGATGTGCTGCTGTCCAGGTCTGACGGACGACCGCTTCGAGGAGCGCGCACGCTGTCCGACGGGAGCCTTCCGGTTCCCGGGCTCGTCGACGTCGAAGAGGGAGAGACGGTAATCGCAACGGCGCGATCAGGTGATCAGGTACTTGCGAAGGCGATAGCCGTTGGTCCGCCGGGTGCGTGAAGGGCTGTCTCAGAGACTGCTACAGCAAAGAACCGGTCGATGGTGGGCGCGGCTGCCCTGTTGCGGCTCAGGCGGCGGTTTGCGACTGGCCGGGTTGCTCCGAAGCCGAGACAGGGCGTGACTGGGCAACCTGCTTCTTGGAAGGCTTGGAAACCTTCTTCGGGCCGATCATCATGCTCATTGTCCGGCCCTCGATGCGGGGCTGGGTTTCGGGATTCCCGAGCTCGGCGACATCGTCAGCCAGCTCGCGCAGAATACGCTCTCCAATGTTGGCGTGCGTGATCTCTCGACCACGGAAAAAGACAGTTGCCTTGACCTTGTTCCCATCCTGAAGGAAGCGCAGGGCGTGGTTCTTCTTGAACTCGTAGTCGTGCTGGTCGGTGTTGGGCCTGAACTTGACTTCCTTCACCTCGATGCGGTGCTGCTTCTTCTTGGCCTCGTTCTTCTTCTTCTTCTCGATATAGGAGTACTCTCCGTAATCGATGACTTTCGCGACTGGAGGCTGAGCTGTCGGCGACACGAGAACGAGATCGAGCCCCAGTTCCTTTGCCCGACGAATGCCTTCGCTCGTCGACATGACCCGGGTCTGACCGTCGGGAAAGACCACACGCACCTCTCGGGCACGTATCGTCTCGTTCACATTCTGTCGTCGAACCCGACGAATTGGGCGGTATCGTCTCCGGAAGATGCTACCCCCCTCTCTTGCAGCTACTATTGGGGGCTTTGCCCGACATGAAGAGACTTGGCGCGCCCCACGGCGCCCAATTCCCGGCTATCAGCAAATCTCTCAGAATCGTCCTTGGAGCAGCCTGCTCGAAACCCTTACGAGCCGCCGACTCTCTGCAAGCGTCCTAATCGTACCATACCTGCACGATCAGGACGGCACGCCAACGACCAGAATGAGGCGTCAGCACTGCGCCAGAGGGTCAGAATGCGTGCTGCCAAATCGAATCCGCGAGCCCCGAAAGATCGGTTGACAATGCGCGGAAACTCACCTAGCATAGTGACTTACCGCTTAGGAACGCAGATTTTCGCATGATCAAATCCGACCTTGTCAAGAGCGTGATCGACGGAACGGGCCTAGGCCGGCGCCAGGCGGAAATCGCCGTGGAAACGATCCTGGGAATGATGAAGGACGCCATGATGAGGGGCGAGCGAATCGAACTCCGAGGGTTCGGCGTGTTCGAGGTCCGACCCCGCAAGACCGGTATCGGACGAAATCCGCGAACGGGCGAGGAAGTGCAGATCCCGCCAGGGAAGACGGTCCGCTTCAAGCCCGGCAAGCAAATGCAGTCGATCTAGGGCGACTCCGATCCGAGGCGTACTGCACCCGAGCCACCCGTCTTGGTCAGGCGAATGCCTGATTGGTGGGCGTGATCACCAGTTCCGGAATGCACGCCCGGGGATGAAGGGTCGCGACAAGAAGGGCCGCCTGAGCGACGTCTTCCGGTTGAAGCATCACTGCTCGCTTTTCGTCCGAAGGCACCACCGGACGGCGGTTGAGGATCGGCGTATTGACCTCACCGGGGCAAATGACGCACGACCGTATCCCTCGCGGACCCTCCTCGAGGTGGGCCGCGAGACTAAGGGACCGCGCTCCGTGCTTGCTCGCACTGTAGCTTGGCCCTCCGACGACCGAGGTGCGGACGCCAGCCGTTGAAGATACCGTAATGATCACGCCGTCCCCGCGCTCGCGCATTTCGGGAAGCACAGCCTGCATCAGATAGAACGGACCGTTGAGATTCACTCGGACAACGGTCTCAAAGTCTTCGCGACTCAACTCGGAAAGGGCCCTGCGCGGAACATTGGTGCCCGCGTTGTTGACCAAGATGTCGATCTGGGGCAGCCGCTCGAGCGCCCAAGCCACCATGTTGTCCACACCAGCGGCGTCGGAGACATCCAGAGCACGGGGATAGAGCCGCGCACCAGCAGTGCCGGCAAGGTCCTTGGCTTGTAACAGCTTGGAGAGCGTGCGACCCACGGTGACGACCTGGGCGCCCTCCTCGGCGAAGACCTTCGCCACGGCCTCGCCGATGCCGGTGCCAGCTCCTGTGACAATCGCTCCCTTGCCTTCAAGTCGCATGATTGGGTGTCGCTGTGGCGCGCGCAGGCGCGACCTCCCATGGTAGCGCCACTAGTTCCACGGCATTTCTGCGCATCCCGAGCCTCCGGGAATCTATGGCCCCTGACCGAGCGCCATCTGGCGCGACGTCCCTATATAATGGCCATGAAGCCGCATGCCACAGACGATTATCGTCGTCGAGGATGATCGGGATCTCTGCACGCTACTGGAATATAACCTCAGCAAGAACGGCTACCGGGTCATAGCGTTCCATCGCCTTCAAGGAGTTGGAGGTGCGATTCGAGTTGAGCGGCCGGATCTGATCCTCCTCGACGTGATGCTCCCGGATGGAGATGGCTTCGACTTCTGCCGCCAGCTGCGGGAAAATCCTCAGACAGCGGGCATCCCGGTACTCTTTCTGACCGCTCGGAGCCAGGAGATAGACCGAGTCTTCGGCTTGGAGATCGGGGGGGACGACTATATCACCAAGCCGTTCAGCCCCCGTGAGCTTCTGGCCCGCATTAAGGCCCATCTACGTCGGTCCCAGCAGACCGATTCGCGCCAAGTGCTCTCCGTGCAAGGGCTCGAAATCGACTTCCAAGCCCGTCGGGCAAGCCGCGGCGGAAAGCCCCTTGCTTTGACGGCTACGGAATTCTCCTTGCTCGGTTTCCTAGCCGAGAACGCGGGCAAGGCATATACCCGAAGACAGCTGATAGGGAGGATCTGGAACGGTCGCTCGCACGTCACGTTGCGGAACATCGACGTGCATATCCGCCGGATCCGCGAGCAAATCGAGGAAGACCCGAAGCGGCCACAGTGGCTGCAGACGGTTCGGGGCTTCGGCTATCGCTTCGACATCCCGTCATGACAGCTCGAATCCTGTTCAAACTGGGGCTCGTCACGATCCTTCCCCTTTCGGTCACTGCAATCGCGGTGCTCGTCCTCGTCACGATCATCACGGTTGGGAACGTTGAGAGCGGTCTCGAGAAAAGCCTTTCCGAAAAGGCCGGTCTCGTCGAGACCACCTTGCAGGGCCAGGCCTTGGAACGATTCCAGCCAACTGCCCTCGAACTGGCCGATCGCTCCCAGGCACGCGTGACCGTGATCGACGCGGCGGGAACCGTTCTGGCAGATTCCGAGGCCGACCCCGCCACGATGGAGAATCACGCGAGCAGGCCTGAGTTCATCGAGGCGCTTCGCGGCGACACCGCAATTAGCCGTCGGTTCAGCAGCACGATCGGGACCGACTTCCTCTACGTCGCTGTCCCTATGACAGGTGGAGGAGCCGTTCGCCTGGCGCTTCCCCTGGAACAGGTGGACGCTCTGGCCACGGCCAGCCGGAACAGGATCACCTTGGTGATCTTGCTGATCGTGGCGCCGCTTATTCTGGTGACGGCCTGGTCGGCCCGCCGTATCTCCACGCAGCTCTCCGACATCGTCTCGCTGTCGAACGAAATCGCGGATGGCAACTTTGAGATCCCGCAGCCCGCACCCAAGCCCGGCGACCTGAGGGAACTCAATGACCTGCGGAGAAGCCTCCAAATGACGGCCGGGAAGCTGCGGTCCACGTTCAACCAGCTGCAGGAGGAGCGATCGCGCTTTGCAGCAGCAGTGAATGGCATCGGAGAAGGCATCCTTGTCGCCGACCGAAGGCGCCATGTCGTGCTCTACAACCCCGCCATCAAGAGCATGTTTCCGAACGAGGAACTGAGCAACAACTCGTCATTGGACGAATGGCGGAACAGGAGGGTCTCGGAGATCTTCAACTACGCCATCGAGCACGGGGAGCCTTACTCGACCGAACTGAACGTGGACGAACCGGCACAGCGCTCCTGGAGGGTTTCCTGCGCCCCCATCTTGAGCCGGAAAGGGAACATTCGTGCGGTTGCCGCAGTGTTCCACGACGTGACCGAATTGGAACGCGTCGACCGCATGCGTCGCGATTTCGTGATCAACGTCTCACACGAGCTGCGTACGCCGCTGGCTTCCATCACCGGCTACGCCGAGACCTTGATGGATGGGGCCATGCACGACACAAAGAACAACAGGCGGTTCGTCCGGATTCTCTGGCAGAACGCCCGCCGCCTGACACAGCTGACGTCAGACCTCATGACGCTCTCCCAAATCGAGGTCAAGGCCCGGGAATTCGAATTCAAGGACCAGTCTGTGGCCAAGCTCTTGCGGCTGGCGACGGAAGACATCAGGCCCATGGTCGAGCGGAAGTCGCTCGAACTCCAATTGCAACCCGTGGACTCAAGCCTCACCCTCCAATGCGACGTGGGGGCCCTGCAGCAGATCTTAGGCAACCTTCTGGACAATGCCGCGAAATATACTCCGGAAGGAGGCAGGATTTCGGTTGGCGTGCTGGCGCGCGAGACAAAGCTCGACATCTACGTGCGCGACACGGGAATCGGAATCGCCAAGGATCACGTTCCAAGGCTGTTCGAGCGCTTCTATCGGGTGGACAAGGCGCGATCCCGGGAATTGGGAGGAACAGGTCTCGGCCTCGCGATTGTCAAGCACCTCGTTCAGGCCCACAACGGCACGGTTTGGGTTGAGAGCGAACCGGGCAAGGGCTCCACGTTTTGGTTCTCGTTACCCTACGAGCAGCCCTTGCCCGGTGCGCTTCGCCCCGTTACCGAGCTCGGCCCGGAACTCCCGCTGCAGTAGCGGGCTCGGGCCTCGCCCTGGCCCTCCCCGGGGTCAGGCTATGATACGGGCATTCCTTCAGACTGCTCGGAAGGCAATCGAACCATGACTTCTCCGCTCACCAAGCTGGCGCTCGCGGCGCTGGCCGTCGCAGCCACGCTGTCGGCCGCCACACCTGCCGGCAAGTTCGTTCCGATCTTCGACGGTGTCTCCCTGAAAGGGTGGGACGGGGATCCGAAGCTTTGGAGCGTTGAAGACGGCGCCATCGTTGGGAGAACGAGCGCAGAGGACCCGATTCCTCACAACTCGTTCCTTGTCTGGCGCCAGGGGGTCGTGGACAACTTCGAACTCAAGTTCGAATACATGATCGACGGCGGCAACTCAGGCTTCCAGTACCGCAGCGTCGAGAAGCCGCAGGAGTGGGGAACACACGTCCTGGGCGGATTGCAGGCGGACTTCGAGGCTGGTGAGCGCCATACCGGAGGCCTTTACGGCGAGCGCTCGCGCAGGATCCTTGCCAAACGAGGAGAAAAGGTCGAGATCGGCGCAGACGGCAAGCCGAAGGTAGTCGGAAGTGTGGGAGATCCCGTCGAGCTCCAATCTCACATCGACCTCAAGGGTTGGAACAGCTTTCATGTCATCGCCCGGGGCAACCACTACATCCACAAGATCAACGGCCACGTAATGGTCGATGTGATCGACAACGACCCGAACGCCCCGGTGTCCGGGCTGATCGGGCTCCAGGTCCATCGTGGCCCTCCCATGACGGTGCGATTCAGGAACGTGGAACTGAAACGGCTGGAATTCGCAGAGCGCAAGAAGGTGGTCTTCATCGGAGGAGTGAAGAGCCACGGCTACGGCTCCCACGAGCACAGCGCGGGCATCAAGTTGCTGATGAAGGCTCTGAGCGAGAGCTTCCCGGAGATTCATTCCGTCGCCTATTTCGACGGGCATCCGGACGACCCAACAGCGCTGGACAATGCGGACGCTGTAGTGCTCTATAGCAACGGAGGACTGAGGCACCCGTGGCTCGGAGCGATTCGCCAGATCGACGCCCTCGCAGCCCGAAGGGCCGGCATCGGAGCGATTCACTTCGCGGTGGAGGTGCCGGAAGGCGAGCCTGGGTCGAAGTTCCTGGATTGGATCGGAGGGTATTTCGAGCGCTGGTGGTCAGTGAATCCCCATTGGACGATCCGGGACACCAAGCTGGCGAAGGCCCATCCGATAACTAATGGCGTGGAACCGTTCGAAATTCACGATGAGTGGTACTTCCACATTCGCTTCCGCGCTGGCATGAACGGCGTAACCCCGATCCTGCAAGCCGTCCCACCCAAGAAATCGATGAGCCGTCCGGACGGCCCGGCATCCGGAAACCCCTACGCCCGCGCGGCCGTGGACCGGCGCGAGAGCCAGACCCTGATGTGGGCCAGCGAGAGGCCGAACCGTGGGCGAGGCTTCGGCTTTACCGGAGGGCACGTGCACTGGAACTGGGCGCATCCCGGGTACCGCAAGCTCGTGCTCAATGCGATCGCGTGGATCGCCGGCGCCGAAGTGCCGGAGAACGGCATCGAGTCTGGGCCGCTAACCATGAAGGACATGCTGGCGAACCAGGACTACCGGCCTTGGGGAAACTACGACGCAAGCGAGGTCGAGACGATGGTTCGGAGCTGGGGCAAGTAGCGTCGCGAGACGAATCCAAAGACGCATTGCGTGACGCGGAAAAGCACCTTGCGCTCTGGCCATCGCGTCCGTACCAAGCGTTTCGCGAACCAGGACCCGCCCGGCCCCCTGCCCGGGAATGACTGCGTTGCTCCCGGCTGCGACAGTGCTACCGCGACACGTGTCTTGCCCGCCCCTGAGCCCGCGCCATGCTGGGGTGGCACGCGAACGCAGTCCGCACCAAGAACCTCCATTACTCTTTAACGATGCAAGACATCGCGGTTCTCATGAGCGAGTTCGCCTCGTTTGCTTGGGGCCCATGGGTGCTGGCGCTGCTGCTGGGGGGTGGCTGCTACTTCTTCTTCTACTCCCGGATGCTGCCATTCTGGCATTTCCTGCATGCCGTGCGCATCCTCGCGGGTAAGTACGACAATCCCAACGACACCGGTCAGATCACGCACTTCCAGGCGCTTAGCAGCGCGCTCGCCGGAACGATCGGCATGGGAAACATCGCGGGGGTTGCGGTCGCAATCCAAACGGGGGGGCCCGGCGCCATCTTCTGGATGTGGGTGTGCGCTCTGGCAGGCATCGCCACGAAGTTCTTTACCTGCACCGTGGCCGTTCAGTTCCGAGGCCCGGACAGCCGGGGTGAGACCCAGGGCGGCCCCATGTACGCGATCGTGTACGGGCTCGGGCGCAGATGGAAACCGCTCGCGGTGTTCTTCTCGACCTGCGCCTTGTTTGGAACCCTTCCCATGTTCCAGGCGAACCAGCTGACCCAGATCCTACGCGACACCGTCGCAATCCCGACAGGCCTGGTCGAAGATCCTTCGCATCCATGGGCGTTCAACCTGGCAATCGGCTTGATAGTCTCCGCACTCGCCGGCTGGATATTGGTCGGGGGGATCCAGCGTATCGGCCAGATTGCATCGCAGCTCGTGCCGGCGATGGTGGTGCTCTACCTAGGATCCAGCCTGACGATAGTCGCGTTGAACCTCGATCAAATTCCGGAGATGATTTCGCTCATACTGAGCGACGCATTCTCCGGAAACGCGGTCGCGGGTGGAGCACTGTGGGCCGTTATCGTTACGGGCGTCAGGCGGGCGGCGTTCTCGAACGAGGCAGGCGTCGGCTCGGAAGCGCTGGCACATGGGGCGGCGAAGACCGAGGAGCCGGTCCGCGAGGGCCTGGTTGCCATGCTCGGTCCCGTGATCGACACGTTGATCGTGTGCAGTTCCACCGCGCTGATCATCCTCTCCACGGGATCATGGGAGGACACGACGAGCAGCGGCGTCACGGTAACTGCAGCGGCGTTCGAGCAAGCGCTGCCCGGCTTCGGAATCTACATCCTCGTAACCTGCGTGATCTTCTTTTCGGTCACCACCATTCTGACTTGCGGATATTACGGAGAGAAGTCGCTGGGCTTCCTGATAGGAGCGCAGAGGCAAGGCCTCTACAAATACCTCTACATCACGGCCATCATTGTGGGTGCCATGACGTCGCTGACCGCGGTGATCGATTTCATCGACGGGATGTACGGTTTCATGGCGATACCGACGATGACTTCGACCCTTTGGCTTTCCCCTCGCGTCATGGCGGCTGCGCGTCGCTATCTGAAGAGCGCGCCTTCGTAGTGAAAACTCTCCCCTTCGCGTGTCCGACGGGGTCTACAGGGTCCTATTCCGTTCTTCGGTTGTATCGAATGAACGGAGTCAGTTCTCCGATGCGGTCGTACAGCCCCCGCGCTACGGAGTTGAAGTGCTGGGTGGTCCAGTACACCGCTGGGCATCCGTGCTCGTCGGCCACTGCATACACAGCCTCGATCAAGGCGCGGCCAACACCGGTACCTCGCTGTTCGGCATCCACGTACAGGTCCTGCAGATAGCAGACGTTCTCGACCCTCCAGCAATGACGATGGAACAGGAAGTGGGCAATCCCGACTGGCTGGTCTCCGAGTTCGGCAATCAGGCCTTGGTATTCGTTCGGCTCTCCGGACAGCAGCCGCGCAAAGGTTGTTCGGTACACGGTTTCCGGTACCGAGGTCTCGTAGAAATCGAGATAGAGCGTCCACAATCTTCGCCATTCGGCCTCGTCGCTGGACGTTAAGGGGCGAACTCGTAGGTCAGGCACCGAATCAACTTAGCAAGCGCGCGCCACCGCAGAGCGCCGCGTGCGAAGAGGCGGGCTGAATGGCCCTTGGCTAGCAGGGCATCAAACTTCGTGCCGCTTTCGATCCGGAAGATGAGTCTCGGACTGAATCTGCTCGTGTGCCCTCGGTCAATACGATTGGCCTTCCGGCAGGGCCGCCACCGGGCTCGTGATGCAACACGCGGGATGCCTTGGCCACTCTCTGTGAAGCTCCCCATACAATGTCCTCGATGACGCTCCGTGTAACCGTTCTCCTGCTCGTCGCGGCCACGGGGCTTGCGGCACGGCAGCCGAATATTCTCCTGATCGTCTCCGACGACCAAGGCTACATGGACCTCGGCTCCATGGGCAGCCCCGACATCCTGACTCCAAGGCTGGACAAGCTCGCTGCTGAAGGCGCGCGGCTCACAAGCTACTACTCGGCCTTCCCGGTCTGCACGCCTTCCAGAGGATCCCTCCTGACAGGCAGGTATCCGCAACGCAACGGTATTTATGACAACTTCCGCAACGACCGCGTCGACGACGGCTATCGATACCCGTCTCACGAGTACGAGATCAGTCCCGAGCGAATCCTCGGCATGGATACCCGGGAAGTGCTGCTATCCGAAGTGCTGTCGGAGGCGGGCTATGCCACGGGAGTCTTTGGCAAGTGGGACCTGGGATCGCTGCGGCGGTTCCTGCCCACGCAGAGAGGATTTGACGACTTCTATGGCTTCGTCAACACCGGCATCGACTACTGGACGCACGAGCGCTACGGAGTCCCCTCCATGTACCGGCGGAACACTCCGACAGAGGTGGACAAAGGAACGTACACGACGGACCTCTTCGAGCGCGAAACGCTACGGTTTATCGACGAGCACCGCGGCGATCCGTTCTTCGTGTACCTCTCATACAACGCACCCCACGGCGCATCCAGCCTGGACCGGGGATTCGGGGGTTTGTCCAATCTCCTGGCAATTGCCTCGACCTGTATCCGTCGCCCAACGGTCTGCAGGAGGAACGACGGCACAAGTTCATGGCTGCGGTAACCTGCATGGACGCCTCGATCGGCCGGATTCTTGACAGGATCGAACGGCACGGTCTTCGAGACAACACGATTGTTATCTTCGTGTCGGACAACGGCGCGGGAGGAGGAGGCGATTCCGGCCCGTTGCGGGGGCGCAAGGGTCGAATGTTTGAGGGCGGCGTCAGGGTGCCCTTTCTCATCCGCTGGCCGGGCCAGATCGAGCCCGGGACGGTCTGCGACGCGTTCGTGTCGGCACTCGAAGTGTTCCCGACGCTCGTGCAAGCGGCTGGCTCAGGTCCTCCCGAGGGAATCGAACTCGACGGATTCGATATGCTTCCGGTCATTCAGGGCCGTCGGGAGACGCAGCGCGAGTCCATGTTCTGGGAGCGGCAAGGTGAGTACGGTGCTCGCGTCGGGAAGTGGAAGCTGGTCAGCTCGCGCAGGGGAAGCGGCCTGTTTGACCTATCGGAAGACATCGGGGAATCCAAGGACTTGAGCGAGAAACTGCCCGATGTTCGAATGAGAGTGCAGGGCCGATACGAGGAATGGGTGAACGCCATGGCGAATGCAATGCCAAGGGGGCCATTCAGAGACTACTGAACAGCGATCAACGGTCCGCGAGCTTTACTCGCCTACACTGCAAGCAGGGCAGTATGGCGGCAATTGAGCAACCGCGCCCCGTCGAGATTTCTCGGCACGGTGCGCACGACGTTTCCATCCGCTGGAATACCGGAGAGTCCGCGGTCTATCCGGCGCGATTCCTACGAGGCCAGTGCCCGTGCGCGACTTGCGTCGACGAGATGACCGGAAAGCGCATCGTCACCGAGAACTTGCTACCGATACTCGTCTATCCCAAGACCATCGAGCCGGTCGGACGCTACGCGATACAAGTCTTCTGGAGCGACGGCCACTCCACCGGGATCTACACCTGGGAAAAGCTCTACGAAATGATGCCCCGGCTACTCAAGCCGAAGGGCAATGCCGCGACTATTCAGAGGCTGCCCGAAGCAACTACTCCAGAAGACACCTGACATCCTTCACTTCCATGAAATAGAGTCGATTTCGAACCTGCACGACTTCGCCATTCGGAGCAGTCAGCCGTGCTCCCTCTGCCTTGGATGTCGGCTCGCGGGGGAAAGACCCTCCCCATCCCTCGGCGTCTTGATAGCTTCTGCGCCCATCTTGCCCTGGCCACGGCCGTTCGGTGGAATCAGCCTGCTCGAACCGAATTGCCTCGGTGCGCTTGGCAGCCGAGACCCCGCAGTCGATGCTATGCAGGCGCGTGATTTGTGCCGGACAAATACAACGCTCTTGGCAGACACGCTTTCGAGCAGCTCAAGAGCCACGGCTGGCGACGTGACCAGTGCGGCCATAGCGGGCGCCGGGGCCTCCACTAAGGCCGGGCTTGCTATCCCCAGCGACCTTTTCTGCCTTCCTCGGCAATGTAGTCGGCCGCCCTGGCTGTGATTGCCATCATCGTCAGGGTAGGGTTCTGGCATCCAATCGAAGCCCACGCCGCTCCGTCCGTCACGAAGACGTTGTCCACGTCATTGGAGCGGGTCCAGGTATTGAGGACGGACTTCCTCGGATCGCGGCCCATCCTCGCTGTGCCGACTTCGTGAATGCAGAAGCCACCGACAGACGGCTCGCCGTACATCCGAACATTCTTGTGGCCCGTTGCTTCGAGCATGTCCGCCGCTTGGACTCGCGCGTCGTGCCAGAGTGCCTTGTCGTTGTCGGACCAGTCGAAGTGGATGTCGAGGGTTGGAAGGCCCCAAGCGTCCCGCTTGTCCTTGTTAAGGACGACATAGTTGTCGTACTGCGGCAGGCACTCGCACCAAGCACCGAACTGGGTGGACCATCGGCTCTGGTCGTGCACCGCCTGCTTGAATTTCGCACCGAATCCCTTGGCCCCGAGCCTGAAGGACGGGGAACTTCCGCCTTGATAGCCGTATCCCCGAATCATCCCGTTGGTGTGCGGACGGTCAATGTTACGAAACCTCGGCAGGTACATGCCGTTGGGCCGCCGGGGAGGTCCCACCCAGGGCTTTGCATCCAGCTCCGGCATCAAACCTGATGCGCCCCCGCGGTAAATGTGATCCATCAAGTAGTGGCCCAACATGCCGCTTGAGTTGAAGTCCAGGCCATAATTCGCTGAGTTCATCAGCAAGCGAGTCGACTCCAATGTGGAAGCACACAATACGACAACCTTGCCCCGCACCTCTCTGGACGCCCTCGTGTTGCGGTCAACGTAGGCGATTCCGCCAGCATGGCCCGTGCTCGCATCGCGTGTGACGTGGCTGGCGACGGCATCGACGATCAGATTGCAATTGCCGGTGTCCATTGCCGCCTTGAGAGTCGTGGTGGGGCTGTTGTAGTACGAATGCGTTATACAGCCCTGCTCGCACGGACCGCAGAAGTGGCAAGCCTGACGGCCATTGAGCGGTTTCGTGATGATCGCAGTCCGACCGATCGTGACCACCCGCCCCATCCTGGCCCGGAGACGGCTACGGAACAGCTTCTCTCCGCAAGTGAAGGGCATAGGCGGCATGAAAACGCTATCGGGCAACTGTGCGAGCCCCTCGGCGATTCCTCCGATGCCGATGAATCGCTCGACTTTCTCGTAGTAGGGCACGAGATCCTCGTATTCGATCCCCCAGTTCTCACCGTATCCGTCGCGATCCGCGCAACGGAAATCGATGTTTCCCATCCGGTAGGACTGGCGTCCCCACGAGAGTGACCGGCCGCCGAGCACGCGCTGGCGGATCCAGTGGAAGGGTTTTCCCTCTGGAGTCTGGTACGGGTTCTTGATGTCGTCAGCAAACCATTTGTAGTTGGACTCTCGGCAGGCGTACACAAGCCCTTGAATCGGGCGGTTGCGCATGAGCTCCGGCGATTTCGGGATTCCGCCGACGTAAGCCGAAGAGTTCCCCCGATATTTGAGGTCGTAAGGCATGACGTGCTCGGTGAAATCCGCGTCGGTGATCCTCGGTCCCGCCTCCAGCACGCAGATCTTGAGCCCCGCTTCGGCGAGCAGCCAAGCGGCCACTCCGCCCGTGGCGCCGGATCCCACGATGACGGCATCGTAGACATCCCGGTCTCGGGCGATCGTCTGCAACATGCCGTTCAGTCTAACAACGGGTTGCGCGGCAGGGTTTCGGGGTTCGGCGAAGGAGCAACCGAAGCTGGTCGATGCGGGGGACTAGGCCTGTCCGAGCGCCATTCAAGTGTTTCGCAGTCGAGGACAAGCCAGGCGGCCTAGAACTCCCAGCGCAACGCGAGTTGGACCTGCCTCGAACTGGTGCTCGTCGTCGTAATCCGCCCGGCACTACCGATCCGACCGCCGCTCCTTGTGAACAGAGCCCTGCCACTCGGAACCTGGAAGTTCGGATGGTTCGTCAGGTTGAAGGCCTCCGCACGCAGTTCAATGCTCTGACGCTCGTTGGAAAACAGGGTCTTGTGCAAGGCAAGATCCCAGGTGAATACGCCGGCCCCCCTGAGCGTGCCGCGGCCGAGATTGCCCAGATACCCCGCCTCAGGAAGGCCGAAAGCGCTGGCGTCGAAGTAGCGGGCTGGATCTCCTAGGACGATGTCTCCTGCGGTCCGCCCGGCCACCAAGTCGGGACGCTGCCCGACGTCACCGAACCCTGGTCGCAGTCGGGCCCTGTCGAAGCCGACGCGCGGGGCGAACGGGGTTCCCGCAATGGCCTGGACCAGACTGTGCATCTCCCATCCCCCGACCATCGATCCCAGGGCCGATGTGCCGCCCTGCCAAAGAGAGCAAGAGAGGCTAGCCGCAAACACGTGATCCTGATCGAAGTCCGACAGACCCCGATTGGCGCGGTAGTTCCACAGCGTGGGAACCTGGTCGCTGGCCACGAAATCGTTGAAAGTGTGGTTCGATGCCTCGTCAATGGATCGGCTCCACGAGTACTTGCCGCGCAACGAAAGGCGATTCCTGAAGCGGCTCTGCAGGCTGAGAGTCAGGCCCTGATAGAACGAGTTGAACTGCGAGCGCCGGAGACCGATTCGCGAGAATGCCGGATTGATGTAGGGGCTTCCCTGGGGGAAGAACAGCCTTCCGTCGCTCTGCACCTCGGGGATGGGTGAATTGGCGCTGATGAGCTGTCCTAGCAGGTGAATCCCCCGCGCACCGCTGTACCCCGCCCTGACCATCGTCCCGCGGGCGATCTGGCGCTCGAGGTTGACTTGCCAGCGGGCGACGTAGGGCTGATTGAGGTCGAAGTCCAGGCCGTCCATGGATTTGGACGGATTCCGGCCTTCCGCAGCCCGGAGAATGTCCGGGAATCTCGGACGGCCAAAGACAAGGATCCGATTGAACAGCGGCGGCGTGCGGACGCCGGCGATGGTGAGCTCGCGGCTCCCCAGCAGGTCGAAGAAAATGCCGGCGCCCGCCCTAATGACCGTGCGGGCATCGCCCACCGGATCCCACGCAACCGAGACGCGCGGGGCAAAGTTGTCCGCTGACGGATTCTTCCATAGCGGCCCGCCTAGCGTGGTCTGGGCGTCGTTCACGAAGTCCCGCAGCACCGCGATTTTTCCGTTGACTTCGGTGGGCGTGGAAACTGCCTCGTATCGCACGCCCAAGCTCAGGTCGAGCCGTTCGCCGACTCGGAACTCCTGCTGAATGAAGCCGAAATACTGGTTGTACCGCCAGCCGCGGACCGTGTCGGATCCCGGCTGCATGACTTCCGCAATGCGGGGCCTGGCCTGCAGGAGCAAGGCGAGGGAGTCGAATGTATAGGAGCCGACTGCGCTCAGGTCTGACCTCTGGTTGAAGCGCACGCGGTCGTAGCCGCCTCCCAGTCGCAGTGTTGAGCGACCCGAGACACGGACCAACGAGGCGCCTAGCTGGTAACTCTCCAGGATGAACCGTCGTGGCCGCGCACGGGCTTGGAAGCCGCCCATGTTCGATAGCCCGTTCACAGTGATGGAGCCCATGGGCATCCCGTCGACGAAGGAGAGATTCGCGGGCACGGAGGTCGTGCTGTTCTCGAAGTTGTCAACTCGGCTGAACGCTGCTCGCCAGGTGGAGAGAGTATTCGGTGAATGGACGTGCTTCAGCTGGGAATGAAGGAAGTGGTCGTTGGAATCGAGCCCGAACACCCACAAGTCCATCGAGTCCGGGGTGCGGCTGGCAGCGTCGTCAAGGGTGTACCTCGCCGACCACTGCGTGGCCGAATCCAGATTCAGGTCGATCTTGCCGGAGACGTAGGTCTCGTCAATCCTGTCGGAGAGCTGGCGTATGGAAGCTGCCGTACCGTCGCCGAAGTCTCGGCCGTTCGGGACGGGGTAGAGGTCGAGGTAGGGACGCACCTCTTCGGCAACCGCTATTCCGGAGTCGGGCAGGCGACCCTGACGAGCCTCAAGCGTGGGCACCGCCGGCCGGGCCGTGCGAGCCCTTCGCTCCCGCAGAGCCTCGTAGTTGGCGAGAACAAAGGCCTTGCCGGCCACGACAGGCCCTCCCGCCAGCACGCCGAAGTGGTTGCGCCGCAACGGAGGGGCACCAGCCGTGGGCGAATCAAAGTAGTTCCTTGCATCCAGGGCGTTGTTGCGAAAGTACTCGTATGCGCTTCCGTGGAACTGGGCACCTCCCGAACGCGACACCGCGGTGAACACTCCTCCCGCGGTCCGGCCGTACTCGGCGCTATACGGATTCGTAACCAGGTGGACCTCGCGAACCATTTCCAGGCCCAGGACATTTCCCGCGGCGCTCGCGGGCGACGCCGACGCCGCATCGTTCACGTACACGCCGTCGAGCTGGAAGCTGTTCTGATTGGGGCGCGATCCGAGCACCGAAATCTGACGGCCGATGCCTTGGGCAAGCCCTTTTCGGGCCGATGCCGGCAGTGTCGCCCCTGGCTCAAGAGCTGACAGCTCATACAGGTCACGACCATTCAATGGGAGGTCGCGCAGGTTCCCTTCGGGCACCAAGCCGCCCCAATCGGAGGCATTCGTCGAGACTAGGGGCAAATCCGCGATTACTTCAACCGCGTCCCGGCCCTCGCCGAGCTCGAGTTGGATGTCGTAGCGGCCGGCCCGGCCGCTCGAAAGCTCAATGCCTGCCGCGGACACGGGCCTGAATCCGTCACGAGCTACCGAGACCAAGTACGCTCCAGGCTGCAGCGCTGCCACAAGGTAGCGCCCGTCTCCGCCCGTCTCCGCGTGCCGGACCGCACCCGTCCCGTGATCGGTGACAAGAATCTCCGCGCCTACCACGACGCGGCCCTGCGGGTCAGTAACGACGCCCGCCAAGGTTGCATCCGTCTGGGCTCCAGCGGGCGAGACCAAGACCGAAGCCGCGATGCAAGCTGAAGCCGCCAGCTGCGCACGAACGCACCGGGGCGCGCTGAGGCGCGCAGGAAAAGATCGACGCATGAATTCGCTTACTCGACGCGCCGCATGGTCCATTCGCGTTTGTTGCCGTCGGCCGAATGGCTATCTCGGAACACGAGCGTGTCTCCCGAAACCTCGTACTCTCCGGGGAACGACCGTCCCTCGTAGTAGGCCGATAGCGCCACGATATTTGTTCGCATGATCCTGCCTTCGGCGGCCTCATATCGGTAGAAGCCTGCGCCGACCGGCTGCTGGCTGAGAATCTCCTCGGGGGTCATGTCGCTGAACGACTTGTCCAGCTTGGGGCGCCCCTCTCCAGCTAACACGACCATTTGGTGAGTCCGGTCGAAGAGATGGAACTCCCGCTGATGCGGCTGGTCCTCGCCCTTCGTCAGATTGCGAATCGACGTCACTTCCCAAAGCCCCATCAGCTCGTTCGTCTCGGGAACCGTTTCTTCCCCTCCATCATTCGAGCCGAGGCTCAAGCCGGCCGCGCCGACGCCCAAACCGATTGCGATCCCGAGAATGAAGTCGCGCACGGTCTTCGATTTCGCCATTTGCTAGCTCCGTCCCCTCTATTACATCGCACCTTCGAGACCGAGTGCGCGGGACTATAATCGGAGGGTATCGCCAATCCGCCGGATGGCCTCCCGCTCTTCGAATACCCCTGTGATGCAGCAATACCACGCTGCTAAGCGGGAGTGCCCGGACGCCTTGCTCTTCTTCCGTCTGGGCGACTTTTTTGAACTCTTTTACGACGACGCAGTTACAGCTTCGAAAGACCTGGATATCACCCTGACCAAGCGCCGCGACGGCAGGGGCGGGCCGATCCCGATGTGTGGCGTGCCAGTGCATTCGGCGGACGGATACCTGGCGAAACTGCTTCGGATAGGGCACCGGGTGGCGATCTGCGACCAGGTCGAAAACCCCAAGACAGCAAAGAAGCTCGTCAAGCGTGAAATCGTACGGGTGCTGTCCCCCGGCACCACGAGCGACCTGAGCATTCTCAAGTCGGGGGAAAACAACTACCTTGCCGCGGTCCATTCAAACGGCGGGTCGACCGGCCTCGCCTACGTCGATATTTCGACCGGCGAATTCCGTGCGACCGAACTGCCAGCCGCGGATGTCGAGGACATGCTGGAGTCGCTGGCGGTGAAGGAGGTGCTTCGCGCCCAGTCCACTCCGGTTCTTGGATCCGGGACCGCCAACGGGCAGCCGACTGGGAGCACGCCCTACACGACCACGGAGATCGAATCGTGGGTTCTCGACGCGGGTTACTCCGAGAGACTCCTGATGGACACGTTCGGCCTGCACAACCTGGACGGTCTGGGGATTTCCACACGGGATCTCTGCGTGTCGGCAGCCGGCGCGATCGTCCACTATCTCAAGGAAACGCAGCGTACGGCGCTACCGCATCTCGATCCGCCGTCCTTCTTCGAGCAGAAGGACTGGATGGTACTGGATCCCGTGACAGTCCGCCACCTCGAAATGTTTGACTCGATTCATCAGGAGGCCCGCAACACGTTACTGGTCACCATAGACCGGACGGCGACGCCGATGGGGGCACGGCTTCAGCGGACTTGGCTCCTGCGTCCGAGCGTCGACCAAGGCGAGATCGAGCGCCGGCTCGAGGCTGTGGGGAGCCTCTACGACGACACGATCGTGCGGAGCGAGCTCCGGCGCGAACTGGAGCGACTCCATGACATCGAGCGGCTCTTGGCCAAGATCACTCTCGGATCAGCCGGACCTAGGGATGTGCAGAATCTAGGCCTCTCTCTGCAACGGGTTCCAGCGCTCCTGGACCTCGCGTCCGGGTTGTCCAGCGAACGGGTGTCCGCGCTACTAGACCGCATGGACGGTCTCGAGGACGTCCGCGAGCGGATCGCACGGACCGTCTCCGAAGAGGCCCCGGCAGCGCTTGGAGATGGCACTGCGATTGCGCCGGACTTCAACAGCGAACTGGACGAGCTACGAGCTGTACGACTGGACACTCGAGGCCTTATCGCCCGGCTTGAGCGGCAAGAGCGTAAGGCGACCGGTATCGAGTCGCTGAAAGTGCGGCACAACAAAGTCTTCGGGTTCTATATTGAGGTCTCCAACGCAAACCTATCGAAAGTCCCAGAGCACTACGAGAGGAAGCAGACGCTGGTCAATGCGGAGCGGTTTGCGACGCAAGAACTCAAGCAGCTCGAGGCCAAGGTTCTGAATGCCGAGGACCGGATCACGGACTTGGAAGCGGCTATCTTCGAACAGCTCCGTTTGGAGATTGCAGGCCAGGCTCGCCGCATTCGCCAGACCGCCTCAGCGATAGCCGAACTGGACACTCTCCGCGGCCTCGCCCAGATCGCGGTGGAGCACGACTACACCCGCCCGAAGTTTTCGGCAGCGGGTGAAATCCAGATCGAGGGGGGCCGTCACCCCGTAGTCGAACACGTTCTTGAAGAGGCGAGCGGGGAGCGGTTCATCGAGAACGACGTTTACCTGGACACGAGGGACCATCTGCTGGCGATTATCACGGGCCCCAACATGGGCGGGAAATCGACGTATTTGCGACAGACGGCTCTGATCGCCGTGATGGCGCAGAGCGGGTCGTTCGTTCCCGCTCGGAAGGCCCTCATGCCGCTGGTCGACCGGATTTTCACGCGCATCGGCGCGAGCGACAATCTGTCCCTCGGGCGTTCGACATTCATGGTGGAGATGACGGAGACCGCCCAGATCCTCAGCGCCGCAACCGAGCGCAGCCTGATCCTTCTCGACGAAATCGGCCGGGGCACGGCTACCTACGACGGCCTGGCAATCGCTTGGGCGGTCGCGGAACACATTCTCGCGAGAGTGCGCGCGAAGACGCTTTTCGCCACGCACTACCATGAACTAACCTCACTGGCCGGGACTCGCGACGGAATCTTCAACCTGCACGTTTCGGCCAGACAGTCTGGAGACAGGCTTGTATTCCTGCGACGGATCGAGCCCGGCAGCGCAGATCGAAGCTACGGCATCGAGGTAGCCCGCCTCGCAGGCTTGCCCAAGGCGGTCCTTGCACGCGCCGCAGAGGTTCTCGCGAAACACGAACAACAGGGTCCAAGTGCCTCGCCGGCTCAGCCGGAGGACAGCGGCAAACAGAACACGATCTTCGGGGAACACCCGGAGGGAATCCTGGAGGAGCTCCGCAATCTGGATCTCGACCACCTGAGCCCGTTTGAAGCGCTTTCTCTCTTGCACGAATGGAAAGCGGACCTCGAGCAGTAGGGCTGTGATCCCGAGCTCGGCGGGTGAGCAGCATTCTGCTACTCTGAGATTTCGATTGATGGGAGGCCGATGATGGCAGGACTCAACACGCTCACTTTCACTGACGCTGACTTCGATGCTGAGGTGCTGCAGTCAGACCAGCCGGTGCTGGTCGACTTCTGGGCGATTTGGTGCGGTCCGTGCCGTCAGATGGCACCTGTTATCGATTCCCTGGCGGAGAAGTATGCCGGCAAGATCAAGGTTGGCAAGCTGGATGTCGACCACAACCCTGCCGCGGCGCAGCGCTTCAACGTGCGCGGGATTCCCACAATGCTGCTCTTCAAGTCCGGCCGTCCGGTCGAGCAAATCGTTGGTGCCGTGCCAGAATCGCGCGTGGCCGCTGCTCTCGACTCACACGTTGCCTGACAGGCCGTGCCCGGACCTTCTCCAGGGGCCAGCGATGATTCGGGCTAGGTTCGCCATCGCTCGTGTGTTCCCGCGATCGACCGTCGCCTCGATGTGATGCAACGACCGCCAATCTCCCGTCGCGCGTTCATTCGCACGGGTGGGCTGTCAACATCCGCGCTCTACGGCATTCCGGGTGTGCTGGGAACGACAAGCGGCAGTTCCCTACCGGACCTTAACGTACTGCTTGTACTGGTCGACGACTTGCGCACCGAACTGGGCTGCTATGGCAGCGCCCGGGTCCGCACTCCGCACATCGACCGAATTGCGGATTCAGGCCTTACGTTTCTTCGTTGCTATTGCCAGCAGGCCGCGAGCAATCCCTCCCGGACATCGCTCCTGACGGGCCTTCGACCCGACACAACCCGCGTCTACGACGGACGCACGCATTTCCGTAGGGCTTTGCCAAGGGTCGTGACCCTACCGGAACACTTCAAGCGGCACGGATACGAAACGGCGGCGTTCGGGAGGATTTTCGAGTCGCCCGCGCTGGAAGACCTTACGTCGTGGAGTATGGCCCCGTGGATCCCGGGAGGGCCCGCCTGGCGCAGCAAGGAAAGCGAGGAGTCAGCGCGGTCCAACTGGAGACGGCTGAGAGCCAATGCCTGGCGAGTGTTGGACGATTCCGGCCCTCCAGCCGAGGCCGGTGAGCACGGAACTTCCAGCTGGGCCGTCTCGCATCCTGACGAATCGCGACTTCCTGACGGCCAGGTGGCTCGCAGAGCCGCAGCGGCAATCGCCGCAATGAGGGACCGGCGATTTCTGATCGCTGTCGGGTTCCGGCGCCCGCACTTGCCATTTGTGGCCCCGGAGCGCTACTTCGATCTCTATCCGCGAGGCACATGGGGAGCTCCGCAGGTTCCGGACCCTCCGCTTGACGCTCCTCCGTTTGCACTCCATGGATCTGAGGAGATCCGAGGCTATTCCGACATACCCTCCGAAGGCCCGATCCCGGAGGCCAAGGCTCGGGAACTGGTTCGGGCCTATCGTGCCTGCACGAGCTTTACCGACGCCCAAGTCGGGCTGTTAATCGAAGCCCTAGACGAACACGGCCTCTCCGATCAGACCGTTGTTGCGGTGGTGGGGGTCAACGGGTCCCACCTCGGGGAACTGGGCCTATGGAACAAGAACTCGAACTACGAAGCCGCCACGCACGCGCCACTTGTTGTCCGGGCACCAGGGCAGAGGAATGCCGGACGCAAGACTGCAGCCCTGGTCGAGTCCGTGGACCTGTTCCCTTCCTTGTGCTCCTTGTGCAGGATCCCGTTCCCCGAATCTCGGGAGGGATCTAGCTGGCAGGGACTGTTCGACGACCCCAAGCGACTCTGGAAGCGAGCAGTCTTTAGCCAACATCCAAGGACGATCCCTGGCGTCGGCCCGGGCATGGGATATTCCATGCGGACCGCGCGCCATCGGTACACCGAGTGGTCGGGGCTGGACAGCCCGTACAGCACCGCCGAGTTGTACGACTACAAGGAATCATCAATCGAACTGCGCAACATCGCCAACCGGCCAGAGCACGGTTCGCTGGTCAACGGACTCGCGCACATGCTGCGCGAGGGATGGCAGGGATCTCTCCCTCCTCCGGAACTGCCGACTTCTTCCAGGGCTTGAGACGCGGCTCGAATTCGCTGGCTACCAAAACGAGCTAAGCACCCCGGGCCATGACCAAGGCGTCGTAGTCCGGGGGCCGGTCAACGTCGGCCAGGATTCCCTGATCGTCCAGGTCGACAAACAGCGCGTTTCCATAGTGGCCCCGGACGACATCTTGGGGGCTTCGATCCGGAGAAAGGCGCAGGAGTTCCGAGGCAACTTCCCGCGACAGCAATATTGGATGCCCTCTCTGGCCTCCGTGCCGCGGGATCACCACTGGGGCAGCCGAGCCTTCCGCTGCGTCCAGCAGCCTGTCAAGCGACCGTCCCCGTATCGCCGGGTGGTCGACTAGCATCCACAGGACCCACTCCGCCTCCCCAGCCTCTGAGAGCCCTCGCTGCAGAGATGAGAGCATGCCGCGGTCGTATTCCGAATTGACCGTGGTCCGCAGGCGAGGTGACTCTGCCAGGCTCCCCCCGATGCGGTCTGCATTGTGCCCGAGCACGACCACGATCGAGTCGACCCGGGGTAGTGCCAGATAGACCAAGTGATTGAGAAACGTCCGGCCACGGTAGTCGAGAAGAGCCTTGTCCCGGCCCATCCGCGAGGACCGGCCTGCCGCCAGGATCAGCCCGGTGATCTTCACCGAGACTCTGCCAGCGCTTCCTCTTCGCTGACTTCGGCGGGTCCGGCAGATTCAATCGCCCTAGGTATGCCGTCTGCAAAAATCGATTTCGACATCGGCGTCCATTCGCGTCCCGAATCTCGCCGTCGACAGATCATTTCCGCAACTACCGACACAGCGATCTCCTCGGGGGTCACCGCACCGACATCGAGGCCCATGGGTGCATGAATCCGAGAGAGATTCTCCATCGAAACGCCCTCCTTGCAGAGATGCTTGGCTACCTCGATGGTCTTTCGCTTAGATCCGATCATGCCGATGTACCGCAATGGCTGGTCGACCGCCCAGCGCAGTACGCGCATGTCATCCCGATGGCCGCGAGTGACGATGATTGCGTAAGTCGCGTCGTTGGCCTCAAGCTGCGGGAACACGTCCTCGTATTCCTCCGCAATCACTTGAGCCGCTTCCGGAAACCGCTCCCGGTTCGCATACGTCTCGCGATTGTCGATCACTGTAGTGGCGAATCCCGCTTGCGTGGCGACCTTCGACAAACTCTTCGAGATGTGTCCGGCGCCAAAGATCAGCGCTCGGGGGACCGGCAGCACGGGTTCCACGTAGACGTTCAACTGGCCGCCGCAGATCAGGCCGTTGTCGTAGGCAGCGTCCTGGCCGAGGTTGAACTGGAGCATCCTGGGCTTCTCGGTTTCGATCACGTCCCGAGCGGCCTGCCAGACTTCTGCCTCCGTGCAACCCCCGCCAATCGTTCCGACCATAGTACCGTCCGCGCGGATCAACATCTTCGCGCTCTGAAAGCTCGGTATCGACCCGGCCACTTCGACGATCGTCGCAATCGCGCACTTCTGACCGGCATTCCTGAGCTCGACCAGTTCCTCGTACACATCCATCGGACGCGGCATCGCCTTTATCATATCTCCGACGGACCAAGGCAGTCATTCTCTCCGGACTCCTCGTGCATGGCGCGAATGGCCGGAGATGTCAGTCAGTTACAGCCCAGAGGGCATGGTGTACATTGGACTTTAATCGTCCGTAGATCTATCCGCATTCCATGCAATTAGAAAAAGCCTATGACCCATCGCGGATAGAGCCCGCGTGGGCCGAGTGGTGGGTCAGCGAGGGCCTTTTCCAAGCCGACGCCACGTCCACGAAGCCCGTCTTCTCGCTGGTCATCCCGCCTCCCAACGTGACCGGCGCCTTGCACATGGGTCACATGTTCGAGACGTCCCAAGTGGACATCACCATGCGCTGGCAGCGCATGAAACGACGCAACGTACTTTGGCTTCCCGGCACCGACCACGCGGGAATTGCGACGCAAATGCTCGTGGAGCGACACCTTGCCAAGGACGGCATTGATCGGCGCTCCCTAGGCCGTGAGCGATTCCTGGAGCACGTCTGGCAATGGAAGGAGACCTACGGAGGCAGGATCGTTGACCAGCTCAAGCGCGTCGGGGCCAGCTGCGACTGGACGCGGGAACGCTTCACGATGGACCCGGGACTGTCGCGCGCCGTGACCGAATGCTTTGTCCGCCTCTACGAGCAGGGCCTCGTCTACCGCGGCGAATACATGGTGAACTGGGACCCGGGCACGCAGACGGCGATTTCGGACCTGGAGGTCGAGTACGAGACGCAGCAGGGCTCACTCTGGCACCTTCGCTATCCGGTGGAGGGGCCTGATGGCGGCCACGTCGTCGTGGCCACCACACGCCCCGAGACGATGCTGGGAGACACGGCCATTGCCGTTCATCCGAACGACGAGCGCTACCGGCACTTGCATGGGCGGAGCGTGAGTCTCCCCCTGGTTGGCCGGACTCTGCCGGTCATCCTGGATGACTTCGTGGACCCCGCGTTCGGCACCGGCATTGTCAAGGTCACGCCGGCCCATGACCCCAACGACTTCGCAGCCGGGAAGCGGCACAATCTCGAATTCATCACGGTGCTGGACGAACGTGGGCGCATCAACGGCCGGGGAGGGACCTACGAGGGACTCGAGCGCTACGAGGCGCGGAAGCGAGTGGTGGAGGACCTGCAAGCCCTGGGCCTGATCGAGAAGGTCGAAGACTATGCGAACAACATCGGTCGGAGCCAGCGATCGGGACTGGCAGTCGAGCCCCGCGTCTCCACCCAATGGTTCGTGCGAACGAAGACGCTCGCCGACGCGGCGATCCGCGCTGTCGAGGACGGCCGCACGGAAATCGTGCCGGATCAATGGCAGCGCAACTACTTTGAGTGGATGCGCAACATCCGCGACTGGTGCATTTCGCGCCAGCTCTGGTGGGGACACCAAATCCCGGCCTGGCATCTGGAGGATGGATCGGTTGTGGTCGCGCGCTCCCAGGAACAGGCCGAGGCTGAGGCCGCCCGGCGGGGACTGCGGATCTCACACCGCGAAACCGACGTCCTCGACACGTGGTTCAGTTCCGGGCTATGGCCGTTCTCGACAATGGGCTGGCCCGACGAGACGAACGATCTCAAGGCGTTTTACCCGACGTCCTTGCTGAACACAGGCTTCGACATCCTGTTCTTCTGGGTAGCCCGCATGATGATGCTAGGCATCGCCATGACAGGAGAGGCACCGTTCGCGAGGGTTTACATCCACGGCCTGGTCCGGGACGCCGACAAACAGAAGATGTCGAAGACCAAGGGCAATGTCATCGACCCCATCGAGATGACCGAGCGCTACGGTACGGATGCGGTCCGGTTCGCGTTGGTCGCATCGGCGGGACAAGGATCGGACGTCGTGCTCAAAGAGGAGCGGATCGCTGGGTACCGGACATTCGCCAACAAGATCTGGAACGCACTGCGATTCGTCGGGCTGAGCCTGGAGAGGGCGGGTGCCGGAGTGTGGACTCCCGAGGACCTCTCGGCATTTCGTCCTATGGCGGACGAGCCCACCGGCAAGGTGTCGTTGGCGGACCGCTGGATTTTCTCTCGTTTGAACACTGTGACCGCCGAGGCGAATGATCACATCGAAAAGTTCCGCTACCACGAGGTCGCCGGAACGCTGTACCACTTTTTCTGGCACGAATTCTGCGACTGGTATATCGAGCTGAAGAAGCTCTCGTTCCGCGACGGCTCCGGCCTGACCGCCGGATGGAAGAATATGCTCGCCGCCACAGAGCGGTCGCTTCGCCTGCTGCACCCGGTAATGCCGTTCATTACCGAGGACTTGTGGCAGCGAGTAAGTTCCAACACTCCGGGCCGTCCGAAGTCGATCGCGCTCTCCGACTATCCCGAGCCGATCGCCGACGACGCGGATCCCTCGGCGGAACGGGACGTCGCAATCCTGCAGAGCCTTGTCACCACGGCCCGCAACCTGCGCGCGGAAATGAACGTTCCGCCGAGGGACTCGCTGCGCGGGACGGTGTACAGCGAGAGCAGGGCTGTCTTGTCGGTAGTCGAAGGCCAGCCTGAGGCGCTCGGGCATCTTGCGGGCGTTTCCCTGACGTCGCAGCACGGCAAGGCCGCTCCGGGAGAGGCAATGGGACACACGGCCGACTTCGACCTGGCCATCACCCTTCCGGAAGCCCGCAAAGCCGCGCTGCGGGCAAAGCTGGAGAAGCAGCTTGGACAGATCGAAAAGGCTGCACGCGGGGCCCGGGAAAAGCTTGAGAACAAGACCTTTCTGGATCGAGCGCCCGGACGTGTCGTCAGATCGCTGCGCGAAAAACTCGGTGACTACGATTCCCAGATTGAGCGCATCCGGGCGACGTTGTCCGGTCTCTAGCTTTCCGTCGGATCAAGGACCAAGGCCGAATCCGTGACCTCCTGCGCGGAGATCACCTCGCCCTCACTAAGGCCTGACCGAACTGTTGCCTCGGTATCACTGAGCAGGCCGATTTCCACGGGCCGTTCGACGAAGCGCTCGCCATCCTGGATCCAAACCACGTCACGGCCTCCTGAATGCCCGATTGCCGCCCGGGGGATGACGAGGGCGCCTTCCTGCTGGCTCAATACGATGTCCGCGCTCGCCGACAGGTCAGGCTTGATGCGCTCATCCCTCGACAGGATTTCAATCTGGATGGGGACCTTCCGGACCCACTGACCGCTCGATCCGCCACGCGAGCCACGCATGCCGCGTCCGCCTCCGCCGGAAGAGCCCCCCGAGACGGCCATCGCGCCCATGGAAACAACGCGACCGTCGAACAAGGCCCCGGGGTACGCGTCAAGCTCAACCTGGACTGGAGCGCCGATCTGGATCTGCTGCGTGTCGGCCTGGTTGACATCCGCAAAGACCGCCATCTTGGAGAGATCCACGATGCGCAGAAAGTACGATCCCGGATTCACCTGGTCGCCAGCCGATGCCTGCGCGAACTTATCCCGCTGAAACGTGGTCTCGACGACCACCAGGCCAGAAACCGGGGTGCGCAAGCTCATCTTCTCCAAGTCGCTCTTCGTCCGTTCGAGGCGGTTCCGGCTTTGCCGGACTTCGAGCTCCAAGCTCCGAGCAGCTGCGGCGTCTGCGATCTCCGTGAGCCGGACCTCTTCCTCTAGCTGCCGGGCCGAAGCCGCGTTCTGTCGAGCCAACAAATCAAGGATCTCAGCTTGGATTTCCGACTTGACCTCGGCCGTCCCGAGGTCAAGATCAGCCTTGGCCGCTTCGGCTTGGGCTTTGCGATAGGACTGTCGCAGCGTTTCCGAAGAGATCAGCAGGCTCGCTCGCTGGCTCGCCGCACGTCTTCGAATTTGCGCGAGGTTCGACTCGTAATTGTCGAGGATGTCCGCGGTTCGCTTCGACTCGAACACTGCAACCACATCTCCCTCTTCGACGATGCTACCTGCCTCGGCAAGGGACTCGATGGTCAGCGAGCCGCCTCCGCCTCTGTCGCGTCCACCGCGCATCCGAGGAGCACGGATCATCGCGAAGTTCGTCGCCCCGATAGTGCCGCCGGTGCGGAGCGTGTTCTCGAATTTCTTTCTCTCGACTGGAATCGTTTGCACCGACCGCTGGCTGGATGAGGCCGACGACGGCCGAGCATCCAGAAGCCGGTGGATTCCGAGTCCCGCCACAATCCCCGCGACCACCAGTCCAGCCAAAGCCAGACGCGACAGCTTCGGATCGGGCTCGTTGAGATGCGGTACGACGACCGGCCTCTGAGGGGACTCCGCATGCGGACTCTCCTGGCCTCCCGGCAGAACCGCTTGGGCCACGGGAATGGAACGATTCCGAATGTCAACCGCCTTGCTCATGATGCTCGCAATAGAACTCCGGGACTCTACTTGTTCTGGCGTGAATGTTCGCATGCTAGGTTTCCGACCTGCCATGCGGTCATGTAAGGAATTCGCAAAACACATGGCGGACTCCCTCGTTGATCGGGTTCGCAGGGAGTCAGACGCATCGCCATCGGAGTTGTGCGGGGTTCCAAGCGCCTTGTGACCGCAGGCGTGTCATCTGGGTCGCCATGGCCTGTTGGCGCCTGCCTTTCCGGAGGCGCTATCGTGAGGTTTCGTCATGGCGGGCTCAGTCACAGTCTTGGGCGGAGGGAATACGGCCTTCGCCGCCGCCGCGAAGCTCACGCTGGACGGCGCGGATGTGACGCTTTGCGAGGTGCCCGAGTTCAGCTACGCAATCGAACCGATTCGAGAATCGAGAACGATCAGCCTGAAGGGCGTGGCGGGCGAAGGCGATGCCGTCCTGCACTGTGTCACGACCGACTTCGCTCGGGCTCTCGCGGATGCCGACCTAGTGCTGCTCATCGTTCCCGCGTATGCACACGCTCCGTTCGCAGAAGCCTGCGCACCACATGTGCGTGAGGGCCAGGTCATCGTGCTGATGCCTGGAACGCTCGGGAGCCTGGAGTTCTCGCGGATCCTGCGCGATTGCGGAACCTCGGCGGACGTGCACGTCGCGGAAACCGACACCGCGCCCTACGTCTGCCGGAAGGTAACTCCCGGCGCAGCGCACATTTGGGGCGTGGTTCGCCCGCTTGGCATGGGCGTCTTGCCCGCTAGCGAGAGCGAGCGGGTCCGCAGTCTGCTGGATCCTTGGTTTCCCGGGGTCCGGCTGTATCCCAGTGTCCTAGCATCCGGTCTGGCTGCCATGAATCCCGTCGTGCACCCCGCCGGTGTCCTGCTCAACGCGGGGAGAATCGAGCGCTCGCGTGGCGATTTCTACTTTTACGAGGAAGGTGTCACGCCGGGGGTTTGCCGTCTCATCTACGGAGTTGACTCGGAGCGCCTGGCAGTTGCCGAAGCGCTCGATATTGCCCTGCCACCTGTCGACCAAGCCTTCCATGAAGCTGGATTCGGCCCGCAAGGAGACCTTTGGGCGACGATCAACGGAAGCCGCATGCTGACGCAGCTCAGGGCTCCGGGCTCACTCGAATCCCGCTGGCTGACGGAGGATGTCCCCTACGGCCTGGCCGCTTGGGCCTTGCTGGGAGAGCAGCTTGGCGTCGAGTGCCCGCTGATGCGGTCAATAGTCGATCTCGCGTCCACGACCCTCGGAGTCGATTTCTGGAAGACAGCCCGTCGGACCGATGACCTCGGCATCACAGACATGGACAAGCAGGAGCTTCTCGACCACGTCAGATAGAGTCGACGCGGTAAACGGAGCCGAGATCGCCTCGCTGGCGACTGGCTAGCCAGGGACGAACGCTCACTGAGCGGGGTTCTCGTACCAGATCACACCCAGTTCCCTGCCCTCGAACCCCCTCGCCAGATACGGTCCCTTTTCCTCAAGGGTAACGACGTCCAGGTCGCCGTCTGCGTCGAGATCGGTCAGCTGGATCAGGTCATAGATGAAACCCTCGGGCCCGCTGATTGAGCGTGGCGACCAGCGCGGTTCGGCAGGCTCTGTCTCGTAGGACATCCAGAACAAGCCCACCTTGCCGTCCGTGGCATGCTCGCAGGCGACGACCATGTCAGACACCCCGTCCAGGTCGATATCCGCCACCTTCACCGACTTGCCGGTCCCGGTATGCGGCGGCATTTCGATCAGGTGTGTCTCCCAGAGTGCAGGCTTGCGTTGCGATCTGCGATGGAAACGGATGGATCCGTTCTTGACTGCGACCAGGACGTCGTCCAAGCCATCCGCGTCCAGATCCGCAATCGTGTTGTGCATGGCCTCGTAGTCGTTTACCGGACCGATTCTGTGCTCGGACCAAGGTCCGGGCACCGCCTCTCGCGGGCCGGGATTCTCGAGCCAGAAGGCGCCGCGACGCTCGCCGACGCGATCCGTCGCGAGAATATCGCTGTCGCCGTCGCCGTCCAAGTCGTGCAGACGGATCGTCATCAGCCAACCTGCCTCGTACAGCGGGTGCCATTTCCAACCAGAGAGCGTTCGCGGGTCTTCCGGGCTTTCGAACCATCCAAGCCACGCCTCGTCCCCTTTCGCGCCGGCAATCAAGTCGACGGCGTTCTTCCCGTCCACCTGCATGGCGAGGGCGAACATCCACATCGCCACGCCCGATGCCGCTGGCAACTCTTCGGTCGTCCACGCCTCTGAGTCCATTAATCGGGAGGAATCCTTCGGGGCCCAGTGGACGTAGATAGACCGCGTTTGCCCCTCGCAGGAACTCACGACGTCGAGGGCGCCGTCCCCGTCCAGATCGACGAAGAACGCGTCCTCTGGGTCGCCCACGGCGCCAACTTCAACTGCAGGCCATGGCTCCCGGAGAGAGCTCTCGCCGGGATTGCGATATACGCGGATCCGACCACCTTGTTCCCAAGGCGAGACGATGTCGAGGCGACCGTCCCCGTCGAAATCAGCTAGCCGAACCCCGTCGGCACCGAACGAAGTGTCGTCGATCGTGTGACGTGGCCAGGCACCTTCCGGCCACGAAGGGCGGGGGGAGTCTGTCTCGCTGCAAGCGCTGACCAGAAGTGCGACCGCTATGCATGGCCAAACGGATTGTCGGGCTTGCAGTAGCGTCGCAGCCATCAGTCCGCCCATGCGATCGCCACTCGCGTGATGCCGTGATCGTGCCTCAGCATCCTCGAGGACCCCGGAATCGTCTCTCCAATGGATGCCTGAATTCCAGAGGCCTCGCCGAAGGGCGGCCAAGCGAGGGCCCGTTTCGAGCGCCCGATCAGTGGGCCATGATCGGTAGCGCCGCTACCGTCATGTCCCAGACGATACTCAGGGTACCGTTGGAGCCCTCACCGGCCTCGATCGCAATGGTGAGCTGCTCGGTCATTTCGCTCGCTTCCGCAACGCTCATCTCCGCGCGTCCTAGATCCTGAGCCTCGTCGTACTGCGTACCCCACTGCTCGGCGACGTTGTTGACGATCAGCGTCCATTTCTCGCCGGATGGAATCGTGTAGACCGAGTACTTTCCCGCTGGCACATGCAGCTCCCCGAGCATTAGGTCGCGATCAGTCTCGAGCGTTGTCGCCTCGTCGGCCCCGGTCCGCCAGACGGCGTCGAAGGGAACCAGCCCGCCATAAATCTCCCGGCCTTTCTTGTAGGGCCTGCCATAGGTCATGGTGATGTTGGCTTCACCAACTGTGCCGCTGACGCTTTCGTGAGGGCTGAGGCGTTGAGGCTCCGAGGCTGGAGCTTCGGTTGCTTCTTCGGGGACGGTTTCGGACCCGCCACCGCAACCGAACGAGCACAGGACTAGCGCAGCCAGGATGGAACAGATCAGGGTTTTTGAAAATTGCAAGGGAAGCCTCCTCGTTGGCAGGGGATTGAGTCAAAAAGGCGTCCAACGACGCCTCTCCTCCTAATATACAGGGCAACGAGTCGGGCTCCGACCGGGCACTCTCGAGCGGTGGGCGAAGCAGTCCCCCACAGCTTCCGAGAACTGCAGGACCCTTCGGGCAGAACCTGCGAGAAGGGTCAACCAAGCTTGAGTGAGCCCGCACTTAGAATGGTGGCGGTATGTGTCGGGCGGTTCTTCTGCTGGCGGCGGCGATCCTGCCTCTTTCGGCTCAGCCGAACGTTGTTCTGATCATGGCCGACGACATGGGATACGAGTGCATTTCGTCCAACGGCGGAACCAGCTACTCCACCCCGGTCTTCGAGAGAGTCGCGCGGCAGGGAATGCGGTTCAGCAACTGCTATTCCCAGCCCGTCTGCACTCCGTCCCGCATCAAGCTGATGACGGGCAAGTACAACTGGCGTAACTACAGGCGCTTCGGCCACATGGAGAAGGGTCAGTGGACGTTCGCGCATCTGATGCGGCAGGCCGGCTACGCGACCGGCATGACGGGCAAGTGGCAGCTATGGGGAGGGGCGTCCAGCGAGAATCACGAAAGCGGGATGACACCCGACGAGGCGGGGTTCGACGAGCACATGTACTGGGCCTACCCCTTCGAGCTTTCCGCGCAGGAATTGGAGCGATACGGGTCGGCCGGCCCACCCGGGAACAACAGGACATCGCGGTTCTGGCACCCCGGAATCCTGAACAACGGCGAGTACATGCACACGTCGACAGACGACTACGGCCCCGATCTCTTCTCGGACTTCGCCCTCGACTTCATCGAACGACACAAGGACGAGCGGTTCTTCCTCTACTACCCGATGGTCCTGACGCATTCTCCTTTCGTATCGACCCCTCACAGCGAGACCATCACGAGCAAGACGAAGTTCGAAAGCGACCCAAAATACTTCGCAGACATGGTTGCGTACACGGACTTTCTGGTTGGCCGGCTCATCGATCGCCTCGACCAACTGGGCCTCGCAGAGAGCACCTTGGTCTTGTTCACCGGCGACAACGGAACACACCGAAGTCTCCAATCGATGCTGGGAGACCGGATCGTCAAGGGAGGAAAGGCGTTTCCCGAAGATGCCGGGACTCACGTCCCGCTGTTCGCCCTCTGGCCTAGTCAGGTTCCGGCGGGACTGGTTTCCAGCGACCTAATCGAATTCAGTGATTTCCTTCCCACATTGGCAGATCTAACGGACCAGTCACTGCCCGATCTTGTGCCTATCGATGGCCGCAGTTTCCTGCCCCAGCTCCTCGGCGGTTCGGGCAGCCCGCGAGACTGGGTGTTCGTTCACTACGACAGGGATCCCTCCCTTGCCGAGGTACCGTTTCCGAGAGTTCGGTTCGCTCGGACCAAACGGTACAAGCTCTACAGCGACGGCCGCTATTACGACGTGCCGCACGACTGGAACGAAGAGCATCCGCTCGCAATCCAGAACATCTCACCGGCGGCGCTGGCAATCCGGATGAGGCTGCAGCGAGTGCTCCACTCAATGCCTGCTTGGAACCCGCGCGGCGGAATCGACCCGCGCCGCTAAACAGGTCCGAGCGCCCGATCCAGCGCCTCGACGAAGAAGTACTCTCCCCACATGACGGACTCGCCCACGCCCAGTCCGAGGTTGAGGTGATAGATCCCTTCCTTGAGAATTCCTTCCCACCGAGGGGTCTCGGAAGCCAGGTACGGCGGTTGTGACAGCGTGAGCAGAATACGCCGTGCGGCCTGGTCGTACAGCATGCCCTTCGCCCGGTCCGGAGTAAGTTTGGCCAGCCGCAGGAGTGCCGCTGCGGTGATGGCGGCGGCAGAGGACTCGTCGCGCCACTCTCCGGCCGGGGCGTCAAAGTCCATCGGCGTCACTCCGTTCGCCGGCACGTGCTCAAGGAAATAGTCAGAGCAGAGCTCGGCAGTTTGGAGGAACCGCTCGTCGCGCACCAGCTTGTACGCCGATGTGAAGCCATAAATCGCCCAGGCCAGCCCGCGCGCCCAGCACGAGTCGGATCGCCAGCCTTGCTGGGTGGACTGCCGGAGGAACTCGCCGGTATCCAACTCGTAAATGCCCTCGTGCGAGGAGCTTCCGTCACCGCGGATCAGGACCCGGCGGGACGTCAGGCTGTGCTGCATGGCGACATCCATCAACCCCTTGTCACCGGTCTGCAGCGCTGTGTAGAAGATGATGCCGACATTGGCCATGATGTCGATGAATATCGATTCAGGCCCCATGAACGACGACATGTACTGTCCCTTCTGCTTGAATCGAAGGGCCAGCGTTCGCCCCGCCTGAAGCACAACGTCGTTCAGCTCTGAACGTCCGGTAAGCCGGTACCAGCGGTGATACGTGGAGAGAAAGATGAACCCGAGGTCGTGTACGTTGCGATCCATCTTGCGATGTTCGAGCGGGATTGTGTAGCGCTCGGCGAGCTTCATCCATTCGGGATCGCCGGTGCGTTTGGCGAAGACCCACATCATCCCGGGCAGGAATCCATCGCACCAATGGGTCCACGCTGCCTTGCCGTGGCGCCAGCGGCCCTGCTCGGTGTACATCGGATAGAAATCTGGATCTCGCTCGACGGTTGCCCTTACCTGTCGCTGCGCGAATTCCAGAGCCCGCTGGTACACGTCCCGGGAGCCTGCGAGGGATATCAGGTCAAGCATGAATGCCACAGTCTATCACCACGCCCGAATGTCCCAGCAAGCTCCTTCGGACGGCGCAAGAAGCACCGGTGAAACGGCCGACAAGTCCTCTCTCGGGCGAGGTCACGATGGCGCCATTTGCTGCTCAGCGTTGCTCAGAACCATAGCTATCCCGACCGCCTGATCGCAGCCTCGACCCGCGTCAAGTGCAGGTTCGCTACATGCTAGGTCCCTTCCTCAACATCGATGGTCGAATCCCCACCGGGTCCGTTGAGTTCAGCGAGATTCCGCGACCAAGTTCCGTCTTGGCTGCAACAGGATGACACCTCGCATCGGGACTCTGGAATCCGAGCCGCGGTCTTCGGTGACGCGGCCAGAATTGAAAAGCCTGCAATCAGGATCGTCAGCGAGGATCGCGGAACCCGAGCTACCGTCCCTTGTTCAGGGGTATTTCGAAGTAAAACAAGTCACGACCATTCGTGATGTCGTAGATTCCTGATATGTAGGCTGACGCCCCGGACAGCGAGGCCTCGTCGCCCACCCAGAAATAAAGAAAACCGCTTGCCGTGCTCTTCGGCGTCACGATCGGTGTAAGGAACTCGTTCTGAGTGATCTCGGGACGGTTCAGTGGTCCCTTCTTGACCCGGGTCCGGCTCAGTCCCGGCACGCCGGGTATGTTTCTCCGCGTAGGCTGATGCCCCTTGGGGTTGAAGCTGGCGAGATCCTCGCCGCGAATTGGCTCCAGTCCTTCGCGATCCGAGGTGATGAGTCGGACCTGCAGCTTCTCCAGCGAGTAAATGTTGGTACCAGTGTTGGACATGACGATGAGCAGCGGGGTGACACCGTGCTGATACGGCCGAACCTTCCCGAATGCGCTCTTCTGGTCCTTTTCCGACACGAACGGCTTGACGGCAACGATGAGGTCCCCCTGCTTCTGCCTGGCCGGGTATCTGTCCGCTGTCTTGGAACGGAAGGAGGTCTCGGAGGGAAGCGGGCCCGCTGCCATCACGGCCATCGCAGCCGCCGAAACGATCAGTCGCGTCATCTGTGTTGACATATTACTTATCAATTTCTCGCCGCTTGGTCCAATTCTTCTACAACTTGATGCTAGCTGTTCTCGCTCCGGCGGCGATCCTTTACTGGGTCCTGAGAAGTCTGGCCAAAGGCCACTCATGGAACAGCCTACGCGAGGGACTCGGCCGGATTCCAGTCTCAAAGAATACGACTCACAGGCCCTCCGTTTGGTTTCACGCCGTTTCAGTCGGTGAGGTGCAGTCGTCGCTTCCCCTCCTGCGCAGCCTGCGCCGCTCAATGCCGGAAATCCCTATCTATGTCAGCACGGGCACCGTCACGGGACGGGCCCTGGCACGGGACAAGCTAAAGGGCGTCGCCACCGCAGTCTTCCGCGCGCCACTCGAACTGCCGTGGTGTGTCGCCCGGACCTTCACGACCCTCCGGCCGCGGCTCATGGTTGTATCCGAGACCGAGCTCTGGCCGAATTATTTCTTCCAGGCGAAGCGGTTCGGTGCCTCCGCGATGATTGTCAACGGCAGGATCTCCGACCGCTCGGCGCCGCAATACCGGAGGCTTCGTTTCTTGTTCCAAGCGGCTCTGGACTGCATAGACACAATCCTGGTTCAATCGGACGCGGACCGCGAGAGATTCATCGCCGCGGGAGCGCGCCCGTCGAGAACAGCTGTTGGCGGCAACCTGAAATACGACTTCGACTCCAGCTCGTCGACCAGGGACCTGCCGCCTGTTCTCAGCAGTCTCCTGCGGGAATCGGGCCCGGACCTGGTACTCGTAGCCGGCAGCACTCGGGAAACGGAGGAAGATCTGCTCGCACCAGCGCTTCGCGAGGTCGCGGCCCGGGTGCCGAGGTCCCTCTTGTTCGTGGCACCGAGGCATCCCCAGCGGTTTGACGAGGCGGCCGCCGCGTTGGAGCAATCGGGCCTGCCCGTCCATCTCCGCTCGAAGCTCGACCAGGTGGGCTCGATCGACCTTCCGGCCATTGTCCTCTTGGACAGCCTTGGCGAACTTGCATCGCTGTATTGCCGGGCAGACCTAGTGTTCGTCGGCGGCTCGCTCAACGGTTGGGGTGGCCACAACGTTCTCGAGCCGGTTCTGTTCGGCAAGCCAGTGATCGTCGGGCCCCACATGCAGAATTTTCGCCAGATCTCTTCGGACCTGCTCGAGGCCGGAGGCCTTGTTCAGGTCGAAGACGCCTCCGGCCTGAGGCTGGCCCTAGTGGAGCTTGCGAAGGACGCTGCAAAGCGCCGTTCGATAGGGGCGGCGGGTCTCGCATTCGCGAGGTCTCGCCAAGGCGCCACGGAGCGGGCCATCAAGGAGGCCAAGCGCCTGTACAGAACGGCACTTCCCAGGCGGCCTGCCCGATTCGTCGAATCTGTCGCGTTGGGAGTTCCGTCGGCGATCTGGAAGACCGGAGCTCGGGCACGAAGACATGCCTATGCGACGGGTATGGCTGCCAGTCGACAATTGGCAACTCCAGTGCTTTCGGTCGGCAACATCGTGGCGGGCGGAACCGGGAAAACGCCCACGGTGGCGTGGCTAGTCGAGAGACTCTGGGCCGAGGGCCGTGTAGCAGGCATCCTGACCAGGGGCTACGGCAGACGCAAGTCGAGCGAACTGCGAGTGGTAGAGGTGGGCACCACGGCTGATCCGCTCGAGGTCGGCGACGAACCCGCAATGCTCGCCCGTAGATTCGATTCGACGGCACCAAAGACAAGATTCGCAGTGTGCCCGGATCGCTTCCTGGCCGGCCGGGCTCTCGAAAAAGGGGGAGCTATTGACTGCTTCGTCCTCGACGACGGATTCCAGCACATGCAGCTGCGGCGGGACCTCAATCTCGTCCTTCTGGACGCAACCGAACCGTTCGGGAACGGGCATTCCTTGCCTCTTGGCCGGTTGCGAGAGGCGCCAACTAGCCTGAAGGACGCCGACTTGGTGCTGCTCACCCGATGCGATCCCGCCATGGACTACAGCGCGATACGCGAATTCGTGGCCCGAGCCAGTCCCAGGGCGACGGTATTCCACTCCCGAATGGTCGTCACGAACCTGTTCGACATCAAGACCGGTCAAGTCCAGGATCTCGGGTCCGTGGCCCAAGAACGGGTTGCCGCGTTCTGCGGGATCGGGAATCCGGACTCCTTCTTCCAAGCGCTGCGGGACCTTGGTTGCAAGGCTGTGCTGCAGCGGTCTTACCGGGACCACCATCGATACACCTCGAAAGACAAAGGCGACCTGGGTCGGTGGGCGGCAGAGAATCGCGCGGACGCGTTCATTACCACGGCCAAGGACGCAATGAATCTCGGTGACACCGCCGGACTCCCGCTGCCGACGTACGTACTCGAGGTAGAACTCCAAGTGGACGAGGCCGATGCACTGATGGCCCGCGTTCTTGCGGCGATCAACGGGCGAAGCGGGAAGGATTCGTGAGTTCCGGGTGAATTCCAGCGAAACGCCCGGCGGATTGTCCGGGCTATCCCCTGCGGACCATATCGCGCACCCATAGGCGGATCACGCGATTCCTGACCATATCTCTCATGGCGGGCAAGCCGATCTTGTCACGCGCAAAGCCACGGCGATCATCGAACGTCCAGCCGAGCCGATCAGCGAGTGTCTCGTCAGCCTGCCAGCTACCCAGCCGGTATCGATAAATCCGGCCCACCGGCTTGCCGTCGACATACACGGTGAAATCCGAGCTGCGCCTAACGTCCACCGGCTTGTCGGGGTCGGCATGCCCGAATGTCACATCTGGGGCGTCAATCACGGTCCGGCGACCTCGAGGTGGGGCGCTGCCAATCGTTTGGCCGTCGTACGAGGCAGCAAGCTGCGCGGTCGTTCCGGGCGGAAACTAGCTCGACCGTCGGCTGCAGCGAATCTCCTCTGGTATCGGCCTCGTTCACGAGAATACCATGGTGACGCCAGCGAGGCTGTTGCCCCGACCGGTGAGACTCGGGTCGGATTAATTCCCCGGAAAACCCTCCTGCCCCCGGCAACAACCCAGCTAGCCGGAGAGGCCGACGGAGGGCTGCAAGCGGGACCTAATCCGGCACCGGACTGTCTGCCAAATGTACGGCACGGCGCGCGAGAAACTCACTCCGCAATGCCACCTTCGGTCATTGCGAGCGGATCCAAGAGGCGGTCGAGATCTTCGGAATCCAAGCCTGTCAGGTCGGCGGCTACATCCTTGACTCGGCGGCCTTCGGCGTAGGCTTTCTTGGCGACGGCGGCACCTTTCTCGTACCCGATAACCGGATTCAATGCGGTGACCAAGATCGGGTTTCTCTCTGCGAGTTCCCTGGAACGGGACTCGTTCGCTTCGAATCCGACGATAGCTCGCTCGGCCAGCACGCTCGCCGCGTTACCAAGGAGCCGGGCGCTCTCCAGCAGGTTGTGCGCCACGACGGGAAGCATGACGTTGAGCTGGAAGTTCCCAGACTGGCCAGCAATAGTGATCGTGGTATCGTTTCCCATCACCTGGGCGCAAACCATTGCGACCGCTTCGGGAATCACCGGATTGACCTTGCCCGGCATGATGCTCGAACCAGGTTGCAACGAGGGCAATGCGATGTCGGCGATGCCAGCGATCGGCCCGCTATTCATCCACCGAAGGTCGTTCGCGATCTTCATCATCGAGACGGCCACAGTCTTGAACTGACCGCTGAGTTCCACTGCGGCGTCCTGACTCGACAGGCTGACAAAGTAGTTGCGACTGGAGATGAACGGCAGGCCTGTCTCGGCGGACAGGCGCTTGGCCACCCTCGGACCAAACTCGGGATGAGCATTGACTCCGGTACCCACAGCAGTGCCGCCGAGCGCGAGAGGCGAGATCCGCGAGAGTGCCGCCCTCACGCGCTGCTGCCCCTGGGCGACCTGATCGGCCCAGCCACCGAGCTCCTGGCTCAGCCGGATCGGCAGCGCATCCATGAGGTGAGTCCGGCCCGTCTTCACGACGTGGTCTACAGACTTCGCCTTCCCAGCCAGGGCCGATCGAAGATTGTCCAAGCCAGGCAGGGTCGTCCAGGCTGTCTCCATGTACGCGCTTACATGGATCGCCGTCGGGATCACGTCGTTGCTCGATTGGCCCATGTTGACGTGGTCATTCGGGTGCACGGGGGTGCCTAGCTTCTCCGTCGCCACGGTTGCGATGACTTCATTCGCGTTCATGTTGGTCGACGTGCCGGATCCCGTCTGGAAAATGTCGATTGGAAAGTGCTCGTCATACAAGCCCTCGGCGACTTCCGCAGCCGCCCCCTGGATTGCCTTCGACATTCCCGCGTCCATCAGACCGAGGTCGCGGTTTACAGCCGCCGCCGACGCCTTGACCAATCCCAAGGCCCGGATGAACGTTCGCGGGACTCGCAGACCGCTGATGGGAAAGTTGTCCACGGCTCGCTGCGTCTGCGCCTTGTACAGGGCGTCCGCAGGCACGCGCACCTCACCCATGGAATCTCGTTCCGTCCGATATGAATTCCTATCCGCCATGAATATTCAAGGTATCGCAGCAGTCCCGGGACCGCCCGGGTACTGTCACTCTCTAGTGGGAGAAAGAAATCAACTCGCCTCCGTTGCGAATCGATTTCCGGGCAGCCTCGCACACGGCCTCGTTGTAACGGCTGTTTCCGGGTGTGGCGAGTATGCCCGTGCGGTCGATTCCGGCGACGATTTCGCGACGCCGCGCGACCGAAGCGGCCTCCCGCTCCACACGAATAGCCTCCTCCACGATGCCGCGCACCGAGCGTACTCCGTAGCCGGTCGGCACCAGCCCAGACCCGCCTAGATTCTGGTAGAGGAAATAGTCGGGGCTTGGCTCGGAGTACTGAGTGCGGCCAGGCCCGGAATCAGGTTCACTGAAGCTGTAGGCAATTCCACGGTACTGGTCTGAATGGTCGATCATTGCCCCGCGCCCTCCGCCGTTGCAATACAACGTCATGCCCTGCGTGTTCGGGCCAGGCGCTGCATCCGGGAAGCTCAGGGAGTTCTGGACGTTGAGGCAGGCCCCGTTTTCCCAAAGCACACGCGCGTCTGTCCATAGATAGCCCTCTTGACCGTTTGGAAGCTCGTCCAGAATGCCGTAAACCGAAACCGCGGTGGGCAGGAGCCCAGTGATGAAGTGGACCAGATCGACATAGTGGCAGCCGATGTACACGAACGAGTCGGTCGCGTCGGCGGTGAACCACTCCTGGAAATTCGACTCGCGGTAATGCCATTTCTCCATCAGCCGGGCCGTGCCGAGGCGGAACTCGCCGAATTTTCCCTGGCGGTAGCTGTCACGGGCCATCAGGCTGCGTGGGTCAAACCGCTTGTGATACTCAATGCCGACTAGCAACCCCCGGGCGGCAGCCTCGCGCTCAATCTCCAGCGAGTGCGCAACCTCCAGTACCAACGGCTTCACGCAGCAGACGTGCTGTTCAGCCACCAGCGCATCGATCACAACCTGCCGGTGAAGCTGGTCTGGGACCGCGACCACGACCACGCTTCGCGGCGGGAGGTCGGCGAGAGCCTGCTTGTATAGACCGGGGTGCGGTTCGTCAGGTGCGGCGTCCGGTGCCACGATTGCGGTGAATCCAACATCTGGGAACGCCGTTCGAATCGCGGGGGCCTCCACCAGGTTTCGGACCGAGCGGTTCCGGAGCGAGCAGACCGATACCTCGCCAATGGTTCCTTCCCGACGCATTTGCAGGAGCGCCGGGAGGATCTGGTCGTGCGCGATCATGCCCGCACCGATCAGCAGAACAGGCGTTCCAGGCATCGACCCGACTTCTCTACTTGCCGCCGGTCGGTGACGGCGGTCGACGAAGCACGATTCGCGCGATGCTCTCGAGCATGGCCCTGAAATACGCTCGGTGGCGCTTATCCGCGGGCCACGAATCATCGACCCCCGAGCTGTCGGGAAGGCTGTAGACGAACGGAAAGATGTTCGCAGTACGGGCAGGCACGTAGCTCCAGCCCGATGCCCCCTGGAGATAGGCCTCTGCGATCGAGCGCTCGCGATCGAGCTCGTCTCGCGTGGCTTGCTGCCCGTTGCTGTCGCTGACCATCAGTACCGGACGCCCGTACCCCTTGAACTGCCGGGACCGAGCGAGCTTGTCCGCTGCGGTGCGTCCGTCCCCCTGCAGAAGGACCACGTCACAAAGGCGGGCGAGCGACATCGGGTAGAGCATTCCGGAACCGCTCGACGCACCGATGGGCAAGCTAAAAGCGGCATGCTGGAACTGGTCGCGAACTGTCCGTATCAAGAATTCGATGTAGCGAGGAATAAAGCGGCGATGATCCCACCGGCCCTCCGGCTCGTCCCAGGCATCCGCGACATCGATGATCACATTGCGTGCGTTGCGTTCGATCAGATGCAGGGCGATGTTGCTGGCCCCGGCAACGACAGCCTCGGGTGAGGCTAAAGCCTCGTCCTGATCCTGCTGAAACAGCACAAGGCAGACAACGAGACCCTGACTGTTGGCGGCTGCGATGAGCCGGTCGAGCCGGTCGAGCCATTGCCTCTTGAGCGAACCGTCGCGATTGTAAGCGCTCACGAGAGCGCCCGATTTCTCGCCAAGGTCGGCGCTGGCCCCGCGGTTGACGCCGTTCGCTTCACCAGAGTAGCCGGGATCCCCGCCCTGAAGGCTGACTACGATCCCGCCGACGCCGTGCTGCTTGTAGGTGGCCAGCTGCGAAATCAGTCGCTCGGTGTTCGCGCTGGGATCGAACCGGCGCTCCCGCAGCCATTCGTCGTCGAACAGAGCCTGGGTGACGCGGACCATTGCCAGGCTGCCGCGCACCTTGCGCCGGTAGCGGCCGCCGTCGTAGGTCAAGTCCCATGCCGCCGCCGAGGTCGCTCGCGTGTAGAACTGGTCCTGCTTGTAACGAGGACCGAGCATGGAACCGGTTGCTATTTCGATGGCGGGCGCCGGAACTGCAAGCATCGTGAGCACGCCGGCGAGCGCCGGGAGGCCGAGAAGCAACGGTAGCCGCATGCCGGTACGAGGAAACCGCCCGAAAGGTGATGTTAGCACGCGAAATCGTCCGGGCCGAGAGGCGTTCCCCCCGGCTCACGGAGACATCGCGCGGAACTGGCGATCGACCGGACAGGACAGTCTGGTCGAGGAGTTTCAACCGGCGATCGCCCGGGGGCGCTCGGCTTAGTGAGGTTGGTAAACGGACCCAAGTACCTGGCGCCGGGGTCTGCTAAACTTCCCTTTCACTCGCAACTGAATAAAGGAGTTCTTCATTCCCGATGGCACGACCCGTCACGCTCTTTACCGGCCAATGGGCCGATCTGCCCCTCGAGGTGCTCGCCGAGAAAGCGAAGTCGTGGGGATACGACGGCCTTGAGCTCGCCTGCTGGGGCGACCACATGGATGTATTCCGGGGCGCCGAGGACCTAGATTATTGCAACCGGCAAAAGGCCATTCTTGAGAAGCACGGCCTGCAGCTGTTCTCGATTTCGAATCACCTCGCGGGCCAGCTCGTCTGCGACCCGAATGACGACTCGAGGTCCGATCTCTTCGCACCGCCCGAAGCGGCGGGCGACGCCGAAAAGAAGCGAGCATGGGCGGTCGAGGCGATGAAGAACTCGGCTCGAACCGCCAGCAACCTGGGGCTCAAGGTGGTCAACGGGTTCACCGGCTCACCGATTTGGCACATGCTCTACAGCTTCCCGCCGGTGTCCGACGAGACCATCGACGCGGGATTTGCCTATTTCGCGGAAATGTTCAACCCAATTCTCGACGTGTTCGACGAGGCGGGGGTCCGGTTCGGCCTGGAAGTGCATCCTACGGAGATCGCTTTCGACATCTATACAGCGCACCGGGCGCTCGAGGCCATCGGACACCGCGAGGCCTTCGGCTTCAACTTCGACCCGAGCCACCTCCACTGGCAGCAAGTCGATCCGGTGATCTTCATTCGCGAGTTCAAGGACCGCATCTATCACGTCCACATGAAGGATGCGGCGCTGCAGCTCGACGGCAAGTCGGGGATCCTCGCATCCCATCTGAACTTCGGCCACCAAGATCGAGGCTGGGATTTCCGTTCGCTGGGGCGCGGGGGAGTCGACTTCGAGGAGATCATCCGGGCACTGAACCACATCGGCTACCAAGGGCCGCTATCAATTGAATGGGAAGACAGCGGCATGGAACGGGAGGCCGGCGCGGCGGAGGCTTGCGAATTCACCAAGAACGTCGACTTCGAACCGTCGTCCGTCGCGTTTGACGCCGCGTTCGAGGAGTAGCGCGACGAATCGATGGCCACGATGCTCTGGCTCGTAGCCATTCTTCTCGCTGTCGTCCTGTACGACATCCTTCAGAAGAAGCACGCGGTCATCAGGAACTTCCCCATCATCGGGCACTTCCGTTACTGGCTCGAGGCCGTCGGGCCCGAGCTGCGGCAGTACATCGTCACCAACAACGACGAGGAGCGGCCGTTCAGCCGCGACGAGCGGCGCTGGGTCTACAGCACCGCGAAGCGTCAGAACTCCTATTTCGGGTTCGGGTCCGACAATCACATCGACACAGCGACCAATTACGTCCTGATTAAGCACGCCAGTTTCCCGGCCGATCCTCCTCCGGGAGGAGACCCGCCCGACTACCCGCTTCCGTGCGCGAAGGAACTCGGGGGATTTCGCAACCGCAGGAAGCGATTCGTGCCGCCGTCGATTATCAACATGAGCGCTTTGAGCTACGGATCGCTCAGCCGAAACGCAGTGGAAGCGCTGAATAGGGGTGCTAAGCTCGCGAACTGCCTCCAGAATACCGGCGAAGGCGGCATCGCCGACTGCCATCTGCACGGTGGCGAGCTGGTCTGGCAAATCGGCACGGGCTACTTCGGCTGCCGCGACAAGTCCGGCCGCTTCGACCTCAAGAAGTTCAAGGACAAAGTCGCGGAATGCCCGGTTCGAGCCGTCGAGATCAAGCTTAGCCAAGGGGCCAAGCCAGGCCTGGGCGGGGTTCTGCCGGCAGCCAAGATCACTCCGGAAATCGCACGATTCCGGGGCATTCCAATGGATCGGGACTGCGTCAGTCCCAATCGGCACTCGGCATTCAGCGACGCCGACAGCATGCTGGACTTCGTGGAACTCCTCGCTTCCGAGACGGATGTTCCAGTCGGCATCAAGTCCGCGGTCGGCGAGATCGACTTCTGGACGGACCTCGCGCGACTCACGCGGGACACCGGGCGCTCCGTGGACTTCGTGACGATCGACGGAGGGGAAGGCGGCACGGGCGCGGCGCCGCTGACCTTCGCCGACCACGTGGCCCTGCCGTTCCGGCTCGGGTTCCCGCGAGTGTACAAGGAGTTCGCCAAGCGGGACCTGCACCGCTGCATCGTGTTTGTTGGATCCGCGCGCCTTGGCTTGCCCGAGAATGCCCTGCTCGCGATCGGCATGGGCTGCGACATGATCAACGTGGGACGGGAAGCGATGATGGCAATCGGGTGCATTCAGGCCCAGCGGTGCCACACGGGCCGGTGCCCGACTGGCGTCGCAACCCAGAACCCGTGGCTTATGCGCGGGCTCGATCCTGCGTCCAAAGCCGTCCGGGCAGCGGACTATATCATCGCGATGCGCAAGGAACTCACGCTGCTCAGCCGGGCCTGCGGTGTGACCGGTCCGAGCATGGTATCCCCGGATCACATCGAACTGATGACGGACGGCTCCGTGGCACGGCCGATGCGGGAGGCCCTCGGGTACGAGCCGGACTGGGGCACCCATCTCTGCGAGGATGAGGACTTTCGCCCCAATGCCTGACAACGAGCGCCATTCCGGCCCGGACTCCAGGCCTGCCTGCCGCGAGGCCATCGAGGCTGCCGCGCTGTGGTGCATCGCCCTCGTTGCGACCGTGGGCCTATCGACATGGATGGGGGCGGCACAGTCCGAGTCGATGCTCGGCGTGCCGCGCTGGGCGGCGGTAGGCGTCTTCGGCCCCTGGCTCGTCTTCTTCGTGATCCACCTTTGGTTCTGCCGTCGGCGCGAGTCAGCCGGCACCAAGCACTGAGACCGATGTACGAAACTGCGTCATCGGTTCAGGCGGTCTTCGCCATTTACATCGCGATGACCTTCGTCCTGGCATATCTGGCCAGGCGCCAGGCGGTCCGCGGAGGGTTCTTACGAGAGTTCTTTGTCGGCGGGCGCACGATCGGTCCATGGGTGCTGGGCCTGACCTGGATTGCGACGTCCGCGAGTGGGGGGACTTTCATTGGCGCCCCCGCTCTCGCACATGCCAACGGTTGGTCGGTGATGCTCTGGATCTCCGGCTACATCGTCGTCGCGACCACGGGCTTCGGACTGCTCGGGCGGCGGATCGCCGAACTTGGGAGCCGGACGGGCGCGCTGACATTCCCCGATCTGCTCAGGGATCGTTTCGACAGCAAATCCATCGGCGCGATCTCGGGCGTCGCGATGCTCGTGCTGCACACGAGTTTCATCGTGGCGCAGTACATTGCCGGAGCTCGTGTGCTGGAGGCGGTAATGGGCGTGCCATATGCCTGGGGCGTTCTCTGCTTCGCAGTCGTCGTCGCACTGTACACGGCGTACGGGGGCTTTCGAGCTGTTGCCTGGACCGACAGCTTCCAGGCGATCGTGATGCTCGTCGGCGTGCTCCTGACCGTCGGCTTCGGCCTGTACAAGGTCGGCGGCCTCCAAGCCGTCTACGACGGCCTCGCTGCTCAGTCCCCCGATCTGCTCACGCCCGAAGGACCGGATGCGTTCCTGCCACTGCCTGCCGCAATCTCGTTCTTCTTCGTGTGGCCGCTGGCAACTGCCGGCGGACCGGCGCTCATCACGCGATTCCTAGCAAGCCGCGACACGGCGTCCCTGAAGCGGGCGGCATTGCTGATCGGATGCTACATCCTGCTGCTATATCCAGCCGTCATTTTCGTGGGCATACTCGGGCGTGTGCTCGTTCCCGAACTAGCGGCTGGCGATCATGCCATGCCCGCCACGATCCTCGCGGCGGTGCCGTCGGCCTTGGCGGGCCTCGTGCTGGCCGCCCCCATGGCAGCAATCATGTCGACGATCAGTTCGTACCTCCTGGTGGCCGCCGGCGCGATCGCGCGCGATCTGTACCAGCGCAACGCCAGAAAGCCCGTGAGTGAGAGCCGGGCCAAGGTCACAACCCATCTGTCCATCGTCGCGGTCGGTATCGTCGCCGGAGTGTTCGCGCTACGGCCGCCGGACTACCTGCAGTACATCGTGATCTTCTCTGGCACCGGCCTCTCGGCAACGTTTCTCTTCCCGACTCTGCTAGCCGTCTACTGGCCGGGCATGAACAAGACAGGTTGCTTGGCAGGAATCGTTGCCGGATTCGTCTCCTTCCTCGTGCAATACGCCGCCTACGGAACGCAGAGTTTCCTTGGTCTCGATCCGTTCGTGTGGTCTCTGGCAATCAGCGCGCTGGGATGTGTCGTCGGCTCCAAAGCGGGAACCCGCGACCCACGAGCCCTGCTGGAGAAATACTTCGCTCGCGAGGAACTGCTCCGGCCTGAGACCCGCTAGGCGACCGGCCCACGCGCGATCCCGGGCGCAGCCTCGTTTGACGGTCCTGGAACTGTGGTGGGACCCGCGGACAGCGCAGCGGCCCCTTGCCTGACCGTGGCCGATTCAATCCGGTGAAGTACCGGACCTCGTGCACCGCTGAGGTGCCGCTAGAGCTCCAGTTTCCAAGGCGGCCTGTATTCTCGTTGCAGGTACGTCCGTGCTTCCGCATTGCTGGTCGTCTCAGTGACCGGATCCCAGTCCACTCGCTGCCGGCTTCGTAGAGACACGTTGCCGAGCAAAGCCATGGCCGTCGAGCGATGACCGATCTCTATGTCGCAGATCGGCTTGGCTCGATTGCGGACGGCAGCGACGAAATCGCGCCAATGGTCATCGGTGCTCGGGTTGCTTGCCCTTCCCTCGGCTCCTTCCATCCGGTCCACAACTCGCGGCTCCGGCTCGCGGTACCGCCGCTGCTCCGGGTGGATCTCCCAATAGCCTCTGTTGACGTAGAGGGTGCCCTCAGTACCGTGGAACTGGATGCCGTATCCTGGCAAGCCGCCTGAGTAGGCATTCGCCACGCGGTTTTCGTAGGTGCAGACGAACGAGGGAAACTCGTAGCTGGCCTGGATCGTGTCGGGTGTCTCACGATTGTCGATCAGGGCGTACTTGCCACCGTAAGTGGAGATCGAACGGGGCCCGCGCTCGGCCATTGCCCAGAGCACGATATCGAGCAGATGGATGCCCCAGTCCGTCATCATGCCGCCAGCGTAGTCCCAGAACCACCGGAAGTGCGCGTACATGTAAGGATTCACGCCGAACCGGTTCTTGTTGAACGGACGTTCCGGTGCCGGCCCGAGCCACATTTCCCAGTCGAGGTCGGCGGGCGGCTGGGTGTCCGGAGGCTGGCCGATCCCGCCTGGGTACGCATTGGAATAGTTCCAGGTCCGGACAAAGCTGATGGTGCCCAAGCGCCCGCTCTGGACGATTTCCTTGGCTTCTTGAAAGTGCTTCCCTGAGCGCTGCTGGGTTCCAACCTGCACAATCCGGTCATACTTGCGCGCCGCCTTGACCATCATCTGGCCCTCGTGGACAGTCACGGAGACGGGCTTCTCGACGTAGACGTCCTTGCCCGCCTTGCAAGCCTCGACAGTCATGTAGGCATGCCAGTGGTCAGGGGTGGCGATCAAGACGGCATCGATGTCATCTGCGGCGATCAACTCGCGAAAGTCCGGATAGACCTTGGCGTCGGGGACCATCTCGAGCGTGACCTCGAGATTCGGCTTGTACACCTCGCTGAGCGCCACGACCTGGATGTCGCCGGCCAGCTTGAGGATCGATCTGAGGTTGTTGCGCCCTCTACGGCCGCAGCCGATGATGCCCAGTCGGATTCTGTCTCCGCGGCTGTCGGCACGTGCGGTCGCGGCTGCAGCGGTGGCAGAAGCCGCCATGAAGATCCTGCGTTGCATCGTTGTTCCTTGGCTATCAATCAGGCCTGCTCGAATCGGATATCCCCGATTCGGCGGGACGCTTGGCCCATGCCCCCCATTGAAGGTGACAGAGCACCAAGAATCGGGCGGGCAACCTAGGATCATCGTACCAGCGCTCCGGATTCGCCTGCGGGATGCTATCAGCTCAGGCCGCCGGCCCCATCCGCACGCCTGTCAAGGCAACCGACGCGCCCTTCGAGCAAGGAGAGACCTTCCCGGATCCGCCGGTGCGTCAGGCGATTTGACTGGCCGCGGGCAAGACCGAGATCCGCTGGAGAACTCCCTCTCGGACAAGCCGTGTCACCAGGGTCAGCTTTCCCTCCGCATCCAGACAATCAGGCAAGTCCTGGACGGCAAACTCGTCAGACGTCGTGGCGAACTGCAGCGCTGGCCACACGGCCATTGGCAGCCTGAGCTCGCGGCCGCAGAATCGCAGCAGACACGTCTCGCCGTCGGTCGCGGCTTCAGTGAGCAGCCCGACACGGCGCCTGACCCGCGAGCGCAGTGTCAGCCGATCGGCACGAATCCTCTGGCTGAACAGGTCGGTGAACAGTGGCACGTCCGTGGCCAGAATCTCGTCCGTGAAGCGCCGCCACACAATCTCTGGGTCGAACCGCGACTGCACGAACGCCAGATTCTCGCCAAACAGGCGCTCACGCTCGGCGACAGGAAACCCCTCACGAGCGAACTCGCGGGGCAGGTTCAGTCGCAGCGATTCTTCCTCCAGTGCCGCCGCGGTGACGCTTTCAACAAGGAACTCGGCCCATGTAAACGCCGTGAGCCCCAGCGTGATGTGCAGCGACGCTTCACCGGTCGAACGGGCCGAGTGCATGAGCCCGCGCGGCAGATAGACGGCGCTGCCGGGGCCGAGTTCGAACTCTTCGCTGACGTCGCCAGGTGGCATGCCAGGCTCGAAGCGCTGGCCCCGGAGCGGCAGTCTCACCTTGGTGTCGTAGATCGACCAGAGCTTCGAGCCGCTGATCTGCAGCACGAAAACGTCGTGCGTGTCCCAGTGCGGGGCGAATCCCTGCGCGTCGGGGGGCGTGAGATAGACGTTGGTCTGGACCCGCGACGAGAAGTGCCGCCCGAGCGCGACACACAGCTGCGCCAGTGACGGCACGCGCTTCTGGAGCTGACGGAAGATGACGGTCCCGCCGTCGTCGAAGTGTCGCGCGACGTCCAGCGGCTGGACCCTGCCGGCGTCGTTCGTGTATTCGCCGGGTGGGACATCGCCGTCTCCCCTGACCACGCTGATGTCGGGATAGCTGGCCGAGTGGGTGCCCAGCACGGTGTCGAGATCGGTCACCGAAAGGAGGTCGGCATAGTATGGCGATGCATCGCGCCGGATGTGAGATAGCCGTTGCTCGTAGTAGTCGCGTTCGAACTCGGCGGTCGGCAGCGGATCGATGAGCCAGGCGTACCAGTCGCGGTCGATCGTCGATCCTGTCTTGGTTGGGTCCGACATCATGGGAGCGCTCCGTGCAATTCGACCGGTCGTGCCTCGTTGGCGTAAGATGGGCTTGCAGGTCGCGTCATTACGTGACACCCATTGAACCCTTCACTAGGGTATTGTGACCAACGTCGCGTCAGAGACTAAGGAGAACGCCATGCACGTCCCGGAGAACCGGAAGCCCGTCGCCAATCATCAAGGGTCGCCTAACTCGCTGACAGACGCGGACATGACGACTGTCCGCGTCGATCGCCGCTCGTTTCTTTCGCGTGCGGTCACAGCCGGCTCCTTCGCGGTGGGTGCAGCTCTGACCACGGGATGTCCCGGCGGAACCGACTCGGACGGCGAAGGTTCCGACAGCGACTCCCAGTAGGAAGCCCTGGGGACCCGGCCCTCGGTCTAGGGCTTGAGCCAAGCGCCCCACAGGGCCGGGGATACCCGTCCCGAAACCCAACCAGACATGTCTCTGCGCAGGGCGATCTTCTGGATCCACCTGGCCGTCGGTCTCACTGGCGGTTTGGTCATCCTCATGATGGCGGTGACCGGTGTCATCCTCACCTACGAGGCACAGTTCAATCGTTGGGCGCTTAGAGGTTATCGGGCCGATCCGGCTCCCCCGGACGTCACACCGCTCGGAATTGACGAGTTGATCACCCGTGTCACGCCCGGTCAGCCCGCCGGCCCCGTCAGGTCTGTCGCCTTGAAGAGGGATCCGCGAGAGCCAGCAGTCATCCGGCTCGACGACGGAACGACCGCCTTTGTCGACCGCTTCAGTGGCGAGCCGCGGGGCGATGGCAACACGGCAACGAGACGATTCCTCCGGAGCGCCATGTACTGGCACCGCTGGTTCGCCCTCGAGGGGGAGTATAGGATCGTCGGTCGGACGTTCACGGCGACCGCCAACCTTGGATTCCTGTTCCTGATTGTCAGTGGGGTCTACCTTTGGTGGCCGTCGACCGGAAGCCGCGTCGCTTGGAGACAGGTGTTGTGGTTTCGCCGTGGCCTCAGGGGGCGGGCGCGTAACTTCAACTGGCACAGCGTAATCGGATTCTGGGCGGCGCTTCCGCTTGCCATCATCGTGGCCAGCGGTGCCACTATCTCGTATCGCTGGGCTGGCAACCTTGTCTATCGGCTCGCGGGCGAGGCACCGCCGTCTCAATCGTCGCCGCAACCGCTGGAATCGCTCACGGGGGGAGACCTGCCGGTTACGGAAGACCCTCCGACATCGATAGTCAAGCTACAGACTCTAGCCAAGAAAGCCGTGGCCGAGGCTCCCGGATGGCGAACGGTCACGATCAGGCTTCCGGAATCGATTCAAGACCCTGTGTCGGTCACGGTTGACCGAGGAACGGGCCGCCAGCCGTCGAAGAGCGAGGATCTTCTGTTTGACCGTGTGACAGGCGAGGTGGTCGGGCATGGCGGATATCCAACTTTCAGCCGCGGCCACAAGATCCGCCGCTGGTTGCGGTTCGCGCACACCGGAGAGGTGTACGGCGTGATCGGGCAGTCGGTCGCCGGCGTAGTATCCCTGGGCGTCGCCGTTATGGTCTGGACCGGTCTCGCGATGAGCTGGCGCCGGTTCTTTGGCCCCGTCAGCCGAGGGTGACGACCGCTCTCCGGGCGGGCTCGGTCCTCAGCAGATCGCCATCGCCCTCGTTGCTCTGCAAGTACAGCGGCTAGTCCGCTCCCGATTCGGTGGTATGGAGGGCACGCATTGACACGGGTCAACCCCGGAGGCCGCAACACCTAGCATCAGCTGGAGGCGCCGTCGGCCACGCGAATGTCGTGCTCGTCTTCCAGCTCCTCGATGAGCCGAACCACCAGCGCTTTCATTCCGAAGTCGAATTCGTCACGGGCCGGGTCGGGGTCGTGAATCGCTACCCAAGCCTTCAGAAGTTCCGTGACAGGTTCGGCGATGGCCTCCTCGGCTCCGGGCTCGAATCGCAGCGGGATCTCGGCGTTGCGGATCGTGTCGAGCAGCAGTTCCGAGAATTTCAAATCCCTGCCCTCATGCCGGAATTCACGCCACGGTCCGGCCTGCAGCCAAAGCCTGCAACGCGGGCACGTAAGGCGCCCGGGCCACGCCATTCTCCGTCACGATCGCAGTCACGTACCGGCTAGGCGTTACGTCGAACGCGGGATTGCAGACGTCGGTCTCGTCTGGCGCGATCTGGTGGCCCCGAATCTGGGTCACTTCTTCCGGCGCCCTTTCCTCGATTGGAATCTCCTCCCCGGACGCAAGGTTCAGATCTACAGTGGACGTCGGTGCTGCAACATAAAACGGGACCCCGTTCTCGTTCGCAAGAACAGCGAGAGAGTACGTTCCGATCTTGTTCGCGACATCTCCGTTCGCAGCGATGCGGTCAGCGCCAACCACGATGGCTTGCACCCGGCCGCGCTGCATCAGGTGCCCCGCCATGTTGTCGGTCAGCAGCGTCACGGGAATTTCGTCCTGCTGCAACTCCCAAACCGTGAGCCTGGAGCCTTGCATGAAAGGTCTCGTTTCGTTCGCAAGCACGTCCAGCGGGTTCCCGTTCTCGACTGCGGCGCGGATCACGCCCAGGGCGGTGCCGTAGCCGCCAGTCGCCAGTGCCCCGGCGTTGCAGTGCGTCATTACCGTGCCGCCATTCGGCAGCAAAGCAGCTCCGTGCAGGCCGAGCGCCTGGTTGCTCGCTATGTCTTCCCGCAGGACTCGTTCGGCCTCATCGATCAAACGCCGTCGGATCTCGGCCAAGGCCACGCCCCGATCCCGCTGTTCACGGTACAGCGAACGCATCCGGTTAATTGCCCAAAACAGGTTGACGGCTGTCGGACGAGTCGCCGCTAGCACATCACAGACCCTGCTGACTTCGGCGTCCACAGCGTCGTCGTCGGCCTTGAGGACACCGATGGCGAAGCCCATGGCCGCCGCGCAACCAATGGCGGGGGCGCCTCGGATCACCATCGTCCTGATCGCGTCCGCCACTTCGAGGTAGTTGCGACAGATCACGTAGGTTTCCTCGGATGGCAGTTTCCGTTGGTCGATCATGACCACGCCGTCGTCAGTCCATTCGATCGTGTTCACCATGGGATGGATCCAGCCGGACCGCCTGGTAAGGCCAGCCCGAAAACCAAGTCTAACCTAGACCACCTGGAACGACGTCAGGGCGAGAAACAGCAGGCCGTTGTACGCGGCGTGGACGATCGTACTGGCCTTGGTCGAGCCGCTTTGCATGCGAATCCCGCCGAATACGCAGCCGACGGCCATCAGCACAACCAGCTGCTGCCAGCCCCAACCGTACTGGGCCCCGTGCAGAATCGCAAACGCTGCGCTGGTCACTACGAGGGCGGCCCATGGCCCGTGAGCCCTTTCGAATGCCGCGAACAGGAATCCCCGAAAGACCAGCTCTTCGAAGACCGGAGCCACCAGAATTCCGAATGCCGCCAGGATCCATAGGTGCTCGGGGTTGGCAAGGAGCTCTTGCATGGGGCTAGGCCGGCCTGAGTCTCCAATTGCGACGCTCGCCAAGAGTGAGGCCAGGGCGAGAAGGATCCCCATCCGAAGATAGCTGCGAACCGGGCGAGGAGGCCGCGTCCAGGCCAGGCCGCGCCGCAACGGCAACCGGTACCGAACGGTAATGACAAGAGCGATATAGGCCAGTGGCGGGAGCCAGCTGAGGAATTGAACGGGAACCGCAACGCGAGGGTCCCGACGAATCAGCGCCTGTGCCTCCTCCGTGCCAGCGACACCAAAGCCCTCGGCGATCGCAACCGCAGCAATGAGTGCTAGCATCTGCGCCAGGACACCCACGACGATGAGCACCAGGACCTCGCGATACCCCCACCAAGTCCGGCGGTCACCCCCTGGGGCAGCGCTAGGGGCATCAGGGGCGAAGCTTGAATCACCCGGTTCTCTGAGATCCTCGTTCATCGCACTCCGTTCCGGCGCAATGCCCTGCCCGTGTGGCTAGACTTCGTTGCGGCCACGTTCGCCGGACTGCCCATGCAAACCACCTCTCCGCCAGCATCCCCGCCTTCCGGCCCAAGATCGACGATCCAGTCGGCCGAGCGAACGACATCCAGCTGATGCTCGATGACGACTACGGTGTTGCCGAGGTCGACCAGCCTGCGCAGCACGCCGAGGAGCTTGCGGATGTCCTCGAAATGCAGCCCAGTCGTCGGCTCGTCCAGGACATAGACTGTCTTGCCCGTCTGGCGCTTGCTCAATTCGCGGGCCAGTTTCATACGCTGGGCCTCGCCGCCCGAGATGGTCGTGGAGGACTGCCCGAGCTGAATGTAGCCCAGTCCGACATCCACAAGCGTCTGCAGCTTCGTCCGCACAGCCGGAAGACTATCCATGACTTCGAGCACCTCGTCCACCGTAGCCTCGAGAAGGTCAGCGATCGAATATCCCTTGTAGCGAACCTGGAGCGTTTCGAGGTTGTAGCGCCGGCCACGGCAAATATCGCACTTCACGAACACGTCCGGCAGGAATTTCATCTCAATGCGTTTCATGCCGTCCCCAGCGCATGCGTCGCATCGCCCTCCTGACACGTTGAAACTGAACCTCCCTGGCGCGTATCCACGGGCTCTGGACTCTGGCAGCAATGAGTAGAATTCGCGAATCGGCGTGAATGTTCCGGTATACGTAGCCGGATTCGAGCGTGGAGTGCGGCCAATCGGAGACTGGTCAATGCGGACGACCTTGTCGATCTGCCGCAGACCTGCAATGCTGTCGTGATCGCCGGGAGGGATCTCGTTCGTGTTCGACTGGTTCGCCAGAACCGGATAGAGGATCCCGTTCACGAGGGTCGACTTGCCGCTACCCGAAACACCGGTGACCACGCATAGGTTTCCGAGCGGAAACCTGACGTCGATGTTCTTGAGATTGTGCTGGCGAGCGCCACGGACGACGAGTTCCCCCTTTGCCGGTGGTTTCCTGGTTGCAGGCACGCAAGCGACCTTCCTGCCTGCCAGGTAGTCCCCGGTAAGCGACCGTTCGACACGAGGGATTGATTGGGGCGGCCCTGACGCGACCAGTTCCCCGCCGAGCCGTCCCGCACGCGGGCCCAGGTCGACGACATGGTCCGCCCGCTCGATCGTGGCTTGGTCATGCTCGACTACGATGATTGTGTTGCCCAGGTCCCGCAAGCCGACAAGCGAATCGAGCAGGAGCCCGTGGTCTCGGGAATGCAGCCCGATCGACGGCTCGTCCAGGACATACAGTACCCCTTGCAAGCGGGTCCCTATTTGCGTCGCCAGGCGGACCCGCTGGGCCTCTCCTCCAGACAGCGTGGCGGCGGACCGGTCCAGGGACAGGTATCCCAGTCCGACGTCACAGAGAAACTCAACTCGTTGGCGGATCTCTTCCAGCACCCGCTCCGCCACGACCTGCTTGCGACCGTCGAGATGCAGATTGCCGAGAACCCGGCTCAAACCGAGCAGCGGCATGCGAGCCATGTCGCCGATTGAAAGGTCAGCGACGCGCACCGCCAGAGACTCGGGCCGGAGCCGGTTGCCCCCGCAAGACCGGCAGTCCACGTTGGACATGAACCGAGACGCGCTCTTTCCCGGTTGGTAGCCCTTCCGGATGCCGAGGTAGCGCCGTATTTCCGGAATCAGGCCGTTGTAGACTGCTCCGTGAAGCTGGGCTAGGCCGGGACCTCCTCCTCTTGTCCCATAGAGCACCCACTCGCGGTCTTCGTCGCTCAGCGAGTTCCAGGGACGATCGATTTCGATCTGAGCCTTCCTCGCCATGAGAATCGCGTAGCGCAAGGCATCCTGGAAAACCTTCCCGCGAGGCCACCCCGCCTTGTCCAGCGACAACTGGGGATGGAGGATCAATTTCCTTGGATCCAGATCCCACGCCACGCCAAGGCCCGCGCACTCCTCGCACGCCCCGTAGCGGCTGTTGAACGAGAAGGATCTCGGCTCGAATTCGGGCAGGCTCGCCCCGCATTCGACACAGGCGAGCTTTTCGGAGTAGAGCGTCTCCGTGCCGTCCCCATCGATGATCAGGACAAGCCCGTCGGCAAGCTCCGAGGCCGTTCGAATGGAGTTCCGGAGCCGCTTCTCCGCGCCCTTCCGCACGGCCACCCTGTCAACAACCACCTCGATCGAATGGGTCCTGTTTCGACTGAGCTGGACCGTTAGCGGATAGTCGTCCAAGCGCTCCATCTCACCATCGATCCTGGCGGAAACGAAACCTTGCCGCGCCCAATGCTCAAGCTCCTTGCGGTATTGCCCCTTGCGGCCGCGAACGCACGGCGCAAGAACCATGATCTGCTCGCCGGAGTTCTGGTCCATGACGCGCGCAGCAACCTCCTCGGACGGCTGCTTCTCGATGGGAATGCGGCAGTCCACGCAATGGGGAATGCCTACGGACGAGAACATGATCCGGAGGTAGTCGTAAACTTCAGTGACCGTGCCGACTGTCGATCTTGGGCTGCGGTTCGCGGTCTTTTGCTCGATCGACAGGGCTGGGCTTAGACCGTCTATCGCGTCGATGTCCGGCCTTTCCAACTGGTCAAGGAATTGCCGAGCGTAGGGCGAGAGGGTCTCGACGTATCGGCGCTGACCCTCCGCGTAGATCGTGTCGAACGCAAGGGACGACTTCCCGGAGCCGCTCAGTCCGGTCATGACGGTCAGGCTTCTGCGGGGGATCCTGACGTCGATGTCAGCGAGGTTGTGCTGCCGCGCCCCGCGGACCTGAATGCTGTCCAACATCGATCCGGCCGCCAGCTAGTCGGAGGTTGCGGAGAACTCGGGCTGCCGATCCAGGGTGCCTGAGCCTCGTGATGACAGGACAGCCTGCCCTCCCAAGCCGACCACGCTGACGCTCCCAGGATCGCACCCCGCCTCGCCGTCCGCCCCCGGGCTTGACCGAATCGTGGCGCCAAGAGGGACGCGGCTCCAGGCCAATACACCCGCGTCCGTACCCGGGCCTGGATCCAAGCCGAGCAGGGCGAGGCGGGCCGTAGCGTGATCCGGACTCTGGTCCGTGCCCGAACCCGGACCCGAAGGACCGGCCTCGGAGGTTTCCGGCTGTTCGAGCCCAAGGATCATTTCCAGCAAGTCGCGGGGATCTTCCAGCAAACCGGGGTAGCGTACAAGCAAGAGCGATAGGGCTCCGATGGCGCAAAGCAGCAAGACGAAGATGGCGATCGGCCAACGTGAGGGAGGCCGATCCTCGAGGCGCTGGTGCGAACCGGTACTTCCGGTGGATACCGGGGGAAGCCGAGGCCGAGGTGGAACTGGAGTTCGAGGAGACCGCTCAGGTGCTTCCATTCGATCTCGCCCGCCGGCGGAGTCTCCCGGACGGGCCGGATCCGTCGATTGGCGTTTCGCCGCCGGTCGAGGTCGCTGCTCGGGCGGCAGGCGGGCCGAGGCCTCGCCGGGCTTGCTCCGAGGTGGTGCAGCGGCCGGGGGAGGCGCAGACGGGCCCGCTCGTTGGGCTGCCATCGCGAAGGCGGCTGCGAAGGCAGTGCAGGAGTCGAATCGATCGCCTGCATTCTTGGCCAGGGCGTGCATTACCACGGCTTCCAGTCGAGGAGAAACGCGTGAATCGAAGTGCCTGATCGAAGACGGGGCCTCATTGACGAGCTTGAACAGGGTCGCAGTGAGGTTGGTCGCCTCGAACGGCCTGCAGCCCGCGAGAATCTCGTAGGCAATGACTCCCAAGGAGAACTGGTCGGACCGACCATCAATGGCTTCACCTCGCACCTGCTCCGGGGACATGTAGTTGGGTGTGCCAACGACCGTCCCGGTTCTGGTGAGCTGGGAAGAGGTTACGCGGGCGACTCCAAAGTCCATGATCTTCACGCCGCTCTGCGTCACCATGATGTTGGACGGCTTGATGTCTCTATGGACCACACCGCGAGCGTGGGCATAGTCGAGCGCCGAACCCGCCATGTTCAGCAAGTCACTGACAAAGCTGATCTTAGCGTCGAATCGCAATTCCCTCGCTCTGTACTCAGACAGCTTCTGGCCCTCGACCAGTTCCATAGTGAAGTAGGCTAGGCCGCCTTCTTCATCAGCGTCGAAGATGGTGACGATGCCCGGATGCGACAGGCGGCCGGCCGACTGCGCCTCCCGGAACAGCCTCTTGCGTAGGCCGATGACTTCCTTGGAGTCGGCGTGCTCTGCCAGCCTTATCGTCTTGACAGCGAGTTCCCGGCCGATCTTCGGGTCGCGGGCGCGGTAGACGACGCCCATCGCGCCGCGGCCCAGCTCGGAAACAATCTGGTACCGCCCGATCCTTGCCATCAAGGGGAGTCGTTCCTTGCATTCTATCGCGGGGCTCAGGCAACGCCCCGATAGAACTGACGTCGGCGGTCCAAACGAACGACATGCGTTATATGCTGGAGGGCATGACGAGGCGACTGCTCCTACCGGTGCTGCTTCTGACATCGCATGCCGCCGCAGCCGACTGGCCGCAATTCCGCGGCCCGGAGGGCACGGGCATCGCGGAAGGAAATGCGCTGCCGACTCAGTTCGGCGAAGACCGGAATCTGATTTGGAAGCGCGAGGTGCCCCCGGGGCATTCCTCGCCAGTGGTGGCAGGCGACAGGATCTTTCTGACGGCCTTCGACAACGAGAAACTCCTGGTGCTGGCGATGGAGCGCGACTCCGGCGAAGTGCTCTGGATCCGGGAAGCACCTCGGCCGCGTCGCGAGTCGTTCCAGAGGACGCACGGACCGGCATCACCATCTCCGGTCACGGACGGCGAGAACGTATACGTCTTCTTCGGAGACTTCGGCGCCATTTCGTTCGACTCTCGGGGTAACGAGCGCTGGAGGCGTCCTATGGGACCGTTCATCAACCAGAACGGACACGGGTCGTCGCCGATCCTCGCAGATGGAAAGTTGCTGATTGTTTGCGACCAGCAGGTGGGCGCTTACCTAATCGCTCTCGACGCCGCAACAGGAGATACGGTCTGGAAGACGGATCGGCCGATGGCCACGAGGGGCTACGGCACAGCAGGAGTGTTCCGGCCGGCAAGCGGGAAGCCGCAGGTCGTGGTGCCGGGCTCGTACCGGGTCTCGGCGTACGATCTAGAGACCGGCGAGGAGTTGTGGTGGGTCAACGAATTCGCTTGGCAGCTCAAGTGCGTGCCGCTCTTCGAGGGCGACACGATCTACATCAACGGGTGGGAAATCGGGGGCGATCCCGGCCAACGGAGGGAAACCCCCTCGTTCAAGGACGTGCTGGCCGAGCACGACAAGGACGGCGACGGACTGCTTTCCCAGGACGAGGCCCCGGAGGAGCGGCTCAAGGCCGCCCACCCCTGGGGCGAAGCGGACCTCGGCAGGGACGGCAAGCTCGACGAGCGCGATTGGTACTTCTACGCGGCCCGCCGGGCTCCCATCAACAACCTCGTCGCCATCCGTCCCGGTGACATGCGCGGGGACATCACCGAAAAAGGGGTCCTATGGCGGTACAACAAGGCCCTGCCGAACACGCCGTCCCCGCTGCTTTACCGAGGCGTGATCCACCTCGTCAAGGACGGCGGGATCTTCAGCAGCATCGACCCCGAGACTGGCACCCCGCACCGGGTTGAAAGATTGCGAGACGCCCTTGACAAGTATTGGGCCTCGCCGGTCGCGGGAGATGGGAAGATCTTCACGATCAGCGAAGGCTGCAGGATCAGCGCGATCAAGCCCGGTCCTGACTGGCGCGTGATCGCCACGAGCCAGTTGGACGGTGTGTGCTTTGCGACCCCCGCCATCGTCGACGGAAGGATCTTTGTGCGTTCCTTGCAGGCCGTCTACAGCTTCGGCCTGGAATGAGTCCGAACTGCGGGGGGCCAGGGATCCGTCTGATCCGCGCCGTGCGGCCGGCCCTGGCGGCAGGGGCGGCCATCTGGGCGTGTTCCGCCTCTGCCCACGTCCTGAGCGTGAGCCAAGGCAGCCTGAGCCTGGACGGTCGGTCCGTGTGGTACGAGCTGCGGATGCCCTTGGCAGAGGTCCCGTCGGATCCGGATCCCCAGCAGGCACTCCTGGAGGCGCTGAAGGTGAGGTCCGAAAGGGCAGAGGGAACGCGTGCGGAAGGGACCTGCAACGAGGATGCCGGACGGGATCTGTATGTCTGTGAGGCAAAATACCTCTTCGCCGAGCCGCCCGCCAAGGTCTCGGTTCGCTGCGACCTTCCGTCCGTCACGGTGCCGCATCACGTCCATATCCTACGTTCGGGTGAAGGCGATCTGGCGCGCCAGACCGTCTTCGACATCACCTCCCGGGAGGCCGAGATCCGCTTCGTTCCGCCGACATGGCTGGAAACGGCGTCTACGGAAGTGGCGGCCGGCTTCCGAAAAGCGCTGACAAGCCCGGAACTGCTCCTGTTCCTGGTGGCCCTGGCTCTGGCGGGCCGGGCGAGGGAGGAACTTGCCGCATGTCTCGGCTCGTTCCTGCTAGCCCAAGCGGTAGTAGCTGTGTCTAGCAGCCTTGCGGGCTGGCAGCTTTCGGGAGGATTCCTGGAGGCAGCCTCCGCGCTGACCGTTGCCTACGTGGCATCCGAGGTCCTCTTCCTGCCCGACGCGAAGAATCGCTGGCTTGTGTGCGGGGCGATGGGCTGTTTCCACGGGCTCTTCCTGGGCGCCTTTCTGCAGGCGGCCCGGATGAACCCGGCGCATTTCCTCCCAGGCGTGCTGAGCCTCGAGGCGATCCTGGCCGTCGCGATCGGCGCCATGCGATTGAAGTTCGTCGCAGGGAGATCGGAACAACTGGTGGCACTGCTCTTGCTGGTGCTGGGTCTCGGATGGTTCGCCATGCGGGTAATCGGGTGAGCACGCAATCGGGAGGTTCACTCCGCACGTGTGCCGGTGAATGTCATCTCGTACTGGTCCCAGGTCCCGCGCCCTTTCAGCTTTCCATCGCTGACTGTTGCGTTGACCTTCAGCGTCGAGGAATAGCCCGCCTCACCGGCATGGAACTTGCCTTCCAGTTTGATCCGCTCCCCTTCGACCGCGCCCTTCAAGACCTGTCCATCAGTCTTGACGGTCAGGCTCTCCCCGTCCTGGACAATCTCCCACTCCGTGTGGCGAATGCCCCCTTCGGTGTCCCAAACCAGTTTCCATTTCCCGCCGAGATCGGTCGCGAAGAGAGGGGGAATAGCGGTCAAGGCAACTAGCATCAAGGCCGTGAAGAGACTGCAGTTTCGGGGCATGAGGTTCCAGCTTACAAGACGTAGCGTAGTGACGGAATTTGCATTCCGGGAGGAGTCGGAATGGGGAGTTCACATTGAGCGATTTGGATGTAGATGGACAGGGACCGAGCTTGGCTCTTGTTGGCCACCCTTGATCCCATGGCCTATGCTTGGCGCGAGTAGACCAAACCATGACCGGTGACCAGTTCTGGGTAGCAACGTTTCGTCTCGCCATCGTCGCCTCGGCGGCAGCCAGCCTTCTTTCCGCTGAGAAGCCCAACTTCGTATTCGTCCTGGTGGACGACTTGGGCTGGCGGGACCTGGGCAGCTACGGGAGCACCTACCACGAGACGCCGCACATCGACCGCCTCGCAGCCGAAGGCGTACGCTTTACCGACGCCTACGCGGCGGGAAACTCCTGCTCGCCGACGCGCGCGAGCATCCTTACGGGCAAGTACCCGGCGTCAACGCACGTGACCGACTGGATTCCCGGAAGAACGCCTCCGGGCGCAAGACTCAGGATTCCGAAGTGGACCAATTACTTGCGCCACGAGGAGACATCGCTCGCCGAGGTGCTTTCCGAGGCCGGGTATGCCACTGCCGCGATCGGCAAGTGGCACCTGGGGCAGGAAGGCTGGTGGGCAGAGGATCACGGCTTCCAGTTCAGCGTCGGCGGCAGCCACTCGGGTTCGCACTCGAACATGTTTCCGCCGTACTGGCCGGCGGCCAAGATCAAGCGGCTCGGGTGGCGCCCGTTCCCCAATGAACGACCGGGCGAGTACCTCACGGATCGCATCACGCGCGAGGCCGAAGCCTTCCTAGACCGCCACGGAGATCAACCCTTCTTTCTTTACCTCTCGCACTACGCGGTCCACACGAGAATCGAGGGCAAGCCGGAGGTTGTCGAGAAGTACCGCAAAAAGAGGCCGAGCGGCTCGCAAAAGAATCCGGAATACGCGGCCATGGTGGAGGGCTTGGACCAGAGCGTTGGCGCCATCATCGCGAGACTGGAACGGCTGGGAGTAGCGCAACGAACCGCCATCATTTTCTTCTCCGACAACGGAGGCCTGTCGAAGGACGGCCGTGTCACCTCGAATCTGCCGCTTCGAGGCGAGAAGAGCACGGCGTGGGAAGGCGGCGTGCGCGTCCCGCTGATCATCAAGTGGCCTGGGCAGCCCCAAGGCATGGTCGTCGAAGAGCCGGTGATCAGTGTCGACCTCTTCCCGACGATGCTCGACATCGCGGGAGTGGTCGCAGACAAGGAAGTTGACGGCAAGAGCCTGACCCCGCTGCTCAAGGGGGATAGGGAGTATCGCCGCGGACCGATCTACTGGCACTACCCCCACTACAACGCGCACACACCGGTCGTTACGTGTACTCCCTATGGTGCGGTGCGGGAGGGGCCGTTCAAGCTAATCGAGTTCTACGAGGACGGGCGCACCGAGCTATACGACCTGCGGGAGGATATCGGCGAGACGGACGACCTCGCCACGGCAATGCCGGGCAAGGTTCGTGATCTTCTGGCCAAACTGCATTCGTGGCGTGAGTCCGTGGGAGCGCAGATGCCGGCTGTCAATCCTGAAGCCGACGCACTTCGATACCGGGAATACAAGGAGAAGAGGCTGTGGGGTCCTGTCGACCTCTACGAGCAGCAGACAGCGTTTCCTCGGCCATGACGCGTCCCCGGGAACGTGGAGTCTCGCTTGTCTGTCAGGAATCGAGAGTTGATGATACTGCTTGACACCTTGCCGCATAAGGAAGCGACATGAACAAGATCCGCCACGTGTTTCCGGCTTTGACGGCTCTGGTAACGAGCCTGACGCTCAGCGGCATCTCCCTTGCCGATGTTGCGAACGGAGGGTCGGGGTGCAACTACCAGGTCAGCCCGGCGAGCCCACCCAATGATGGAATTCTCTTCGTCGACAACTCCCCGGCGGGAAGAAGCGGACATCTCGGTCACGCCCTTGTCGAATACGAGGACGGGAAGATCCTGGCCTTCTATCCGAACTGCTCCGGCGACAACAACGGTCATTCGGCCGTGGGATGGATGGAATACAAGCGTTCGGAAGACGGCGGCAAGACGTGGGGCGGACCGAATGTCCTCGCTTACTCGAAGAAATTGTTCGACTCGGGTCAAGCAGGGGGGACCGAGACCGAAAAATACTCCGCCTTCGCAGAGAAAGCGGTTGTGACGGACAAGGGTGAAATCGTTGTCTTCTTCCTCGTATGCAACATCACGAACGATGCCATTTGGAGGCGCTTTCAAGTGCCGACATACATCATCAGTACGGACGGAGGATACACGTGGAGTGAGCCTTTTGAACTAGCTGGCGGCCGGGGACGGGTCTACGATGCACGGTATTACAACGGAGAGATTCTCGCGCTCCACTTCAAGAACGACAATGAGATCAAATTCTGGGGCAACTCGGATCAACATGTTTATGAGCTGTTTGTGAGCGGCGACGGTGGCCGGACGTTCAAGAAGCGCAGCGAGCTTCCCTTCGACACCGCCGGGAAATCGTACGGAACCATGGGAATGCTCGGTTCTGGGGAACTCGTCGTCTACATCTACAACAAGGACGCCGAGCACACGATGGACTACGTGGTAAGCGTCGACGGCGGTCGCACTTGGTCCGACCCGGAAACTGCCCACTTTCAGAAGAAGATCCGCAATGGCCAGATGGCCACGCTGAACCGCTGTTATTTCATGCACGGGCGAAGTGGACACCACGGTGAGAAAACGGGAAAAGGGCACTTTGTGCTGTATTCCTCACGAGATGGTCTCAAGTGGGATGGCGGCGTCATCATGAAGATGCGCGAGGCGGGGACTGGGGCGTATTCGAACAGCCTAGTGGTCGGTTCGAGGAACGCGCACAAACGGAATCGTCTGCTGATACAGGCATCGCACGCCTACGAAGAGAGCAAGACGAACGTGTTTCATTGGTGGCTCGACGTGACGAAGCAAGCAGAATGGACGAGGCGATTCGGGGGATCCGACAGTCCGTAGTCCGGCTGAGGATCAACCGCGACTGACCGCGGCCTCGTTCAACTCGACCCCGAGGCCTGGCTTCTCGGTCAGTTCCATGAATCCGTCCTTGGGCAGCACGTGCTCGCCATAGAGTTCGGCGACATCATCGAGCGGACCGGAGAACTCCGACGAGAACTCGTGCGGCCTCGTGGCGTTCTCGACCGTCGAGTAGACGTGGAGTGAGGCCATCGAGTTGATCCCCGCATGCGGGCTATGGGGCATCACCGGTTTGTCGAGTGTTGTCGCCATGTCGTAGATGCGCTTCACTTCCGAGATGCCGCCCGCGTTGAGAATATCCGGCTGCAGGATGTCGGGGTCGCCGAGCAGAACCAGTTGGTGGAACCACCAGCGGTAGGCGTCCTGCTCGCCGGCGGAGACAGCGACGTCAAGGGCGTCGGCGACTTGCTTGAGCCCGGGCAAGTCGTAGTTGGGAATTGGCTCTTCGAAGTGGTTGATCCCGAGCGCCTCAAATCGCCGTCCTTGCTGGATAGCCGTCGAGACCGAGTACCCGTTGTTTGCATCGAACGCCAGGTAGATCTCGGGCGCGAGGAAATCACGCACCCTGCGGTACATTTCAAAGTCCTTGTCTGGGTCGATGTCTTGACGCCAGCCGCGCCAGTCCATCCGAATCTTGAATGCGCGAAATCCCGAATCCCAGCCGGCCCTGACCCGATCGACCATCTCCGACGGCTCCATCCGCCAGCCAGAACCGGTACTCCAATAGAGCGGAATGGTGGTGCGCGCAGCGCCGCCGAGCAACCTGAAGGCCGGCAATCCGGTTTCCTTGCCCATGAGATCCCACAGGGCGACATCGATGATTCCGACGACCCACCCGGGAATTCTGTGGAAAACCTCACCGCGACCGAGCGCGAGCGTATTCCAGTGGCGGTCGATCTCCAGCGGGTTCTCGCCAACGAGGGTGGGCTTGATGACTTGTTCGAGATAGGCGCTAAAGACCGCTTCCCGTTCCGGCATGATCCGATTGGGACCCGGCGCTTCCGCCCATCCCTCGACGCCAGCATCGGTCTGGATGCGCAGCAGATTCTTGCGCATCTTGAGCGGCGTGAGCGTGATGTTAGTGATTTTCATGACTGGGTGTGGTCTCCAACAGTTTCGCCCCGAGTCCAGGGCACTTCAAGTCAAGCCCGATCACAGGCGCACCTCTCCACGTGGACGAAGTACGCCCCGCGACTCGCGCCGTCGGCACGATCGAGCCAGGTCCACAATTCGGTTGAGCCCGCTTCCAGCTCAGTTTCGAAGCGCACCGAGCGGCCACCGGGCGGTGTGGATTCTCGGGGCTCCAATGAACCGACCTTGGTGCGAGTCTCGACGCCCCCTAGCGGGTAGTCGGCCCCCGGCGGCCGCTCCATCATCACCGAAACGGCGGAGTTGCCGGATTCGGCGACACGAGAACCCCAGAAGTAGTCATCGTCATATTGGCGAAAGAGATCTGGATCCGGTATCAAGGAGATGCCTCAATTCCGGGTCCCTGAGCTGGTCGATTGGGGCCAGAACCGATGGCTAGGCTCCTGAACCCTAGTCGCTGAGGTCCAAGCCATCCCGGTCGTCGCCATACTGCTGCCTCAACTCCGTGATGCGCTTCCTGAGGGCGCCGATGCGTTCCTCGTGCGAGGGTTCGCCATATAGGTTCCTTACCTCCAGCGGGTCCTCCTGCAGGTCGTAGAATTCCCAGAACGGATCCCGGACGTTCGGCCGGGCCCCTTTGACAAGAGTCTTCCCGTCGGGGCCGGTCGGGCTGTCGTAGAAGTAAATGAGCTTGTATCGCTTGGTTCGCACTCCGAGGTGACCGGGAATGTTGAAGTGACCGCGGTTCATCCAATAGCGGTAGTAGACCGCCTCCCGCCAGTCGGACGGCGTCTCGCCCCTTGCAATGCTCAGGAAGCTCCTGCCCTGCATGTCGTGCGGAATGGCCACTCCCGCGACGTCCAGCAGTGTTGGAGCGAGGTCAAGGTTTTGCACGAGTTCGCTCGTCATCGTGCCCGCGCCGATCTCCGCCGGCCATCGGACGAGGAGCGGGATCCGAAATGCTGGCTCGTACATGAAGCGCTTGTCGTAGAGGCCGTGCTCGCCAAGGAAGAACCCCTGGTCTGACGTGTAAACCACTACCGTGTCCCGAGCCAAGTCGTTCTGATCCAGGTAGTCAAGGAGCCGGCCCATGTTCTCGTCGATCGAGTAGACGCACTGCAGGTACCGGCGCATGTAGATCTGATACTGGGCCTTTCGCAACGCTGTGCCCGACAGGCCCGCGAGGTCACGTTCCCACGCGGCAACCTCTTCGGAGGTGTACCGGACTCTGCGAAGGAACCAGCCCCACTCCGGCACACCGTAGGACGTATGTCGGTGTCCAATCTTCTCAAGGGTCTCCCTCAAAGCGATCCGTTCCGAGACGTCCTCGTTCAATGTCGGCGGCTCCGGGATTCGCCCGGAGAAGAGACCCGCGTGCTCACGCTTCGGGACGAACACATCGTGCGGGGCCTTGTGGTGATACATGAGAAAGAAGGGCTTGCCATCAGGACGGTCTTCCAAGAATCTCAATGCCTGATCGGTAATGACGTCCGTCACGTATCCTTCGTGCCGTTCCTGCTCGGGCCACCTGCCCGTGTGCCGGAGAAACGGATCGTAGTAGAGGCCCTGGCCTGGAAGAACCGCGTACTGGTTGAATCCCGTGGGCTCGCTTTTCAGATGCCACTTGCCGATCATTCCTGTGTGATAGCCGGCTTCTTGCAAGTACTTGGCCAAGGTTGGTTGCGAGCCGTCGAAGGTGTCGGACAGAGTCAGGACGCCATTCCGGTGGCTGTGCTTGCCCGTCAGAACGACCGCACGGCTCGGAGTGCAGATTGAGTTGGTCACGAATGCGGCGTCGAAACGAGCCCCCTCTGCCGCCAGCCGGTCGAGATTAGGGGTCGAAATGAGACCTCCCCCGTACGCACTGAGCGCCGGCACGGCATGGTCGTCGCTCATTACGAAGATGATGTTCGGCGCTGAAAAACCGAGACTTGGCAGAAACGCAAGGGCGAGGATGCGGACATGCACCATAGCGCCGATTCTATCGAGACTGGAACGAATCAGTTCACCGGCGAGGCCGAACCGGGAATGGCGAAGGAGTGCGTTCCCGTCTACGGCCCCGGCTGCGAAACTGCAATTCGGATCACTGTGACGGAATGCTCTGGAAACTCGTACTCGAATCGAGGGCCGCTGATCGGAAACTCCGATACCCGGCTCGAGACGAGATTCGGCTCCGAAAACGTGTTCGCTGTCTCAAGAGTCGCCGCTGTGATGGTCGTCGCTGTTCCCTTGGTTCCGAGCTCGCCTGCGATCCCTTCGAATTCGAAAGCCGCGCGAATGGAACGCGTGGCCGAGGTATTTACCGCCTTGACAAACAAGTCGGTGCCCGCTTCGGTCGCTGTCACGGAAACGTCAAGCGCCGGCACTGCGCTGCCGAGCGAAGGATCCCCGGGATCGTATTCGACGCTGCATTCGACATCCGCCCTAATGCGCCAATCGCCTCGATGGCTGTTGTACGCCTCGATGACCGAATACGTCGCAGTAGTGAACACGTCGTGGCGGCTGGCCTGAATCACACCGCCGGGCCAGCCGTTGACCAAGTCGGAGACGGCGCTCATGCGGATTAGATCCCCCTGCCTTTCGAACACGTTCATCAATCGGGCGCCGTACAACGCCGATTCCATCGTGTGCTGGCGCGGAATGCCGAATGTAGTGTTCCATTCGTTCAGGGCCACGCCGATATCCCGTCCGGGCACGATCTCGCGGATCATCTCTCGCAGCCGTCCGTAGAGGCGTTCGTACCAAAGAGGCCTTGCCATGAGAGCCGCAAAGCCGGTGGGATCGCCGTCCTTGGGCCGGTAGTGATGAATCGATAGCAGATCGATCTCGCTGCCAATCTCTGTCAGTACCGTGCGGTTCCAGTTCGGGTCTTCGTCTCCGACGGCTATGATCTTGACGGACGGATCGACGTCTTTAATCGCCCTGATGTAGCGTCGCGCGTTGGCGGCGTAGGTAGCGGCATCCGAGTGCCCCCGCACCCAGTCTCCCCAGATCTCGTTGCCGATCTCCCAGTAGACGACGCCGAAGGGCTCGGGATGCCCGTCGTTCGACCTCATTGCCCCGTACGGCGTGGAGGCTTCTCCGTTGACGTATTCGACCCAGTTGGCGGCCTCTTGTGCAGTCGCGGGACGGGAGTGGATGCGGATGTCCTTGCCGGCGGCCCGCAGCGCAACTGCCTCCGACACTGTCACGCCCCGACCTTCAGTGTTCAAGACGATGTTCGGCTCGGCACCGATGCTCCGGCAGAATTCCAGGTACTCGATGGAGCCAAAGTCGGCTGGTTCGGGATCGTTGTCCCATGACATATTGACCCAGATTGGACGCTCGTCCCGCGGGCCGATTCCCCACTCCCAGTGGTAGTCCTGGGCCACGTTTCCGCCGGGCCATCGCACGAACGCCGGTTGCAGGGCACGGATCTTTTCGAGCACATCAGCACGAATGCCATTCACCGCGTCGCCGGGCATGAGCGAGACCTGATCGATCCAGATTGCGCCCACTCCGTTCACCCGAAGGACGAACCGTGCCAGCGGATCCGAACCGGTCGCCAGCAGATCGAATTCGAAGCGGGTCCACTCGGTCGGAATGTCACTCAGCTCGTGGGCCGCGTAGATCTTTCCGCCAGAACGGTGCTCCTCCAGTGAAACGTTGACCGAGCCCTCGAAGGCACCCGCCACCGACAGCCCACCCGCCATCCGCTCGACGCTTCTGGCGCGCAACCAAACGGATCCACGGTAGGTCACGCCGGAACGCACGGGAACGCCCGACTGGTAGATGCCGTGACCCAATTGGCCGGGGAGAGAATTGACAACCACCTGCGCCCGATTCTTGTAGGACGGCGGATAGCCTTGCTCGGTCACCCCGATAGCCCTTCCTCCCAGCAAGAAGCCGTTCGCGTGGTTGCGTGTGTCCGGGTAACGCTCCCAATAATGCGCCGCTGCAGGCGGCGGAGCGACATCCTCAAACCCACGGTTGACGATCAGTTCGGCCCACAGACCTCCCTTAATGTCCTCGAACATGAACTCGGCGAATTGCCCGTAGAGCAAGTCGCTGATGGGATTGAGACGTTGAGAAGCGTCGATTCGGATCGTAGCCTCAACCGTCGAATCACCGACATCTGACCGGCTCCCGTCGCACGAACCAAGGACGGAGGCGGCAAGGATTGGCGCCAGCAAGCTGGCGGAACGGCGCGGGCTCAACCGTCCGCCAGACCGCGAAGGAAGAGCCTCTCGAAGGACCGGAACGAGCATTGCATATTAGCCGAGTCGCGGCACCGTCACCTTAGCGCATGTCTCGCAGATTCGGTCTAGTGGCGTCCTGCTGCGGGCCGGCCGCACTCGATAACGCACGGTTCGGTTGGCAATTCCGGAACAGGTTGGCAAGCGTGCATCTTCCGGATATGGAAGTTCTCAAGGACTCGCTCTGACAGGGTGACAGTCAGACGATTTGGAAGCCCTAGACCCCACCCTCCTCTTCCCACGAGTCGAGCTCCTTGCGCAGCTCGGCGAGCTGCGCCTGATACTCCGGGGCACTCGCGAGATTCCGGCTCTCCAGGGGATCAGCATCCAGATCGTAGAACTCTTCGGGGGGTCGCGGAAGCGGATATGGCTGGCGCAGGGAGTCCTCTCCCATCTCCTGCCAGTTGCGGATCACGTACGGCGGAATGAGCGGCTCGTCGGTGGTGTGGTTGCGAATGAGTTTGAAGCGCTCGTCCCGGACAGCAGTGAGGCGGTTCCTCTCATTGTGCTCGGAAAAGACGTGTTTCCGTGATTCGCGCGAACGGGATGCTAGACGGGGCCCGAGATCGAGTCCCTGGCACTCCCTCGGTGCCGCACCCCCGGCAAGGCTCATCAGCGTCGGTGCGATGTCGACCGTCGAGGCGAGCCCCCCGTCGACCCTCCCGCTACCGGAAACCCCGGGCCCCCGGAAGATCAGGGTTGATCGCGTACCCCAGTCGTAGAGCGAGAACTTTGCCCGGTGCATCGACGGTCCGTGATCTGTCATGAAGGCGACCACCGTCCTGTCGATCTCGCCACTGCGGTCCAGAGCGCCGAGCAGCTGACCGATCTCGTCGTCCATCTTGCTGGTTTCGGATAGATACCAGGCGTAGTGCTGCCGCACCTGATCCGTGTCCTTGAGGTACGGCGGAAGGCACTCTCCCACTTCGTCTGGCCGATATGCAAAACCCGGGTGCTCTCGAAACGGACGGTGTGTGTGAGTCGGACAGAAGTAGAGGCAGAACGGGCGCTCGTGACGACCCTCAAGAAACGCCACGGACTGTTCGAGGTACGTGCTGCGGCTAGGAAACTCGTGATCGAAGCCATGTGGCAAGGCGCCGGCCGTGGACAAATGCCACTTCCGTGCGGCGGCGCTCTCGTAGCCCAGTTCCCGAAGGCCCTTGGCGAATGTCCAGAGGCCTGGATTGAGCGACAGCTGATCCGCGTCCTCGCCTTGCACGAGTCTCGTGACTCCGGACACGTGCGGGTAAAGACCCGTCATAACGGCGCCGCGCCCCGGGCTGCACAGTGGTGCAGTCGTATACGTATGCGTGAACCGCAAGCCGTCTCGGGCCAGCCGATCCAGATTCGGAGTTTGAACGACCGGGTGCCCGTAGCACCCCGCATCGTTCCAGCCGTGGTCGTCAGCCACGATGACAAGGAAGTTGGGCGGCCGCTGCTGCGCTCGGACAGCGGTCGCAGGGAGCCCGGCCAACAAGGCCCTCCTCGACATCCCCAGTCCACCGGATGCACTCGCCGCCCCAGTAGCACGGCCGGGTGACGGCTTTCGTGTCGACTGCTCAGTTCCCACAGCAACAGAGTTTACAGTTCCCACGTCGACTGGGGAATCTCGGCCCACGGCAGCCGATTCAAGCCGTGTCTCTCTTGAGCAAGCACAGTAAAGCGATCGTCCTCGCTCGCAACGCGAATTCCTCGTGGCGAACTGTCCCCGAGAATTGCCGCTGCTCGGACGGGCGTCCAGGGACGATGCGCATTGAACGGCACAGAAACCGGGTCCGGACTCTGCTAAAACGAATGGGCTCGTCCGACCACGAAATCGAGTTGCTTGCGAATCGAGAGGCGATGGAACGGACGCAAGGAACCAGAGGAAACCATGCTTCGAATATGCATCCGGGTCGCGTCCGCGTTAGCGATCTCCGTTTCCGCCGTCGCGGTCCACGCAGCACCGGCGGTTCAGCCGGAGAATCAGCCGGAGGGATTCTCCGCCGAGCGCCTCGTCCGGATAGACCGAGCAATGCAGGGCTACATCGATCGCGGAGAGGTCGCCGGCTTGGTGGGACTGATCGCGCGTCGCGGCAAGGTCGTGTATCACAAGAGCTTCGGCTATCGCGACGCCGAATCTGAGGCGCCCATGTCCAACGACGTCATCTTCCGTATCGCCTCCATGACCAAGCCAATCGCGTCCGTCGCGGCCATGATCCTGTGGGAGGAGGGCCGGTTTCAGCTAACTGACCCGGTTTCGAAATTTCTCCCGGAGTTCGCCGACATGAAGGTGGCGGTGCCCGTGGATCCGGGCGACTCCGCCCGCGGCCCCTACAAGACCGCCGGGGCCTCGAAACCGATTACCATCCAGCACCTGCTGACGCATACGGCTGGCCTGCCGAATCCCTACCGGGGAGTCACCCGCGCTCTCTACAACGAAGTCCGGGCGAACCGCGCGCCCGACGGAACGATAGGCGACTACGTAGCCGCGCTGGCAAAGCTCCCATTGAACTTCGAGCCCGGCTCGCATTGGGAGTACGGCCCCGCAACCGACGTGGTCGGTCGGTTGATCGAGGTATTGTCCGGAATTTCCCTGGACACGTTCCTCAAGGAGCGAATCTTCGAGCCTCTCGGCATGTCCGACACGCATTTCTATTTGCCAAAGTCGAAGATCCCGCGCCTAGCCGCGCTCTACCAGCCGGGCGATGACGGCAGGATCAAATTGCAGGAAAAGCCCGACGCGAACAGCCGTTGGGTTAAGGAACCCCATGTCTACTTCAGCGCAGGCGGCGGACTCGTTTCGACTACGACGGACTACTACCGTTTTCACCAAATGATGCTTAACGGCGGTGAACTGAGCGGCGTTCGGATCATCGGGCCGCGTACGGTCCGGCTGATGATCTCGAACCATACGGGTGACAAGGCCGTGTGGCTGCGAGGGCCGGGCTACGGATTCGGCCTCGGGTACTCGGTGTCCGTTGATCAAGGACCTTCCGCGATGCCCAACGCGGAGGGCACGTACGGATGGGGAGGAGCGTACTGCACCGTCTTCTGGGTGGATCCCTTAGACCAGATCGTCGGGATTCTGATGACCCAGGTCAGGCCATACACACATCTGAACATCCGCCGAGATTTCCAGACTCTTGCGTATCAGGCCCTCGTTGATTGAGACGGCTGTTCCGCCGAAATCGAGACTGAGCGAGGAATGGCCCGTCCTCGAAGCCCTGTTCGGCCGGTGCCGGCCCCACTCCGACCGCTACGCTCCCTCGGCGGACACCAGTGCGGAGAGTGCGATTCTCGATGCCCACCGACGATTGAAGTGGCTGCGTTTCCGAGGACACCTGAGATAGCTTGTTAGGCGTTGGTTGCTCGCCCGAGGTGTGTCTCGATGCCCAAATCAAGCCTTGACCCTTACCATCGGCACAAGCATTCTTGGCGAGAACAAGTTCGACCGGAAGGTAGTCCGCCTGTGACGGGGCGGCTTCGAGGGGCTTGACGTGGTGATCGGGGGGCTCTAAGACCTCCTCTCGCCACCAAGTCATGTCTGAACCAATGTATTTCGTACATTCGATGATCAAAGTCTGCGGCGTTCCCTGGCGTGCCGCCGTGGCCCTGGCCGCTGCGAGTCTGGCGCCAGTTGCGTGCAGTTCACCTGAGCCACAGCCGACCGTGAATCCAGCCGCGCTGGATGCGAACGGTCAACCGGCGCGCCTGCTGTCGGCCTTCTTCGGATTGAACAACGGCCTGGGAATTGGGGCCAATCGCATCTGCCCCGGCGCGTCCGGGCAGGACGGCATGCCGGTCGTGTTGTCTCATACAGTTGACCCGGATACCCTACAGCCCGAGGACTTCCGGGTCTTCACGCGGTCTGGGGCTGAACGCACGCCGTTCTGCTTGACGCTCGGGCCGGCCCGCGATGCAGGCGAACTCAGAACCGTGCTCCTCATCGGTGAGTTCGGCGATGCCGAAACCGACTCGCCGGTGAGGGTGCTCGTCGTCGAAGACCTGCTCTCGGACGGCATGACGGGCGGTCCGGTGAATTTTCGTGGTACGGAGACGGATGTCATTCCACTCGAGACTGGGCCAACCCTTGTGCTGGCGGAGGTCGTCCCCGAGGACGAATGGTCTAAGCCGGGCCGGGGTTCCAACTGCCCTGCAGGCACCCAACAGGTGGTCCGGGCAACCTGGACCGGCGGCGTGCGGCTGCCGAACGGCGACGCCGCTGGCGATGCCGAGCGCGCGCTTTATCGCGTGACCGTGGAGCGTCCGGACGGTTCACGTGAAGAGATCCCCCCTGCGGTGCTCGCGGATCTCGGCGACCGTGACAACAACCACAGTCTGTGCCTCGGCACGGCCGACCCGGCCGTCTCAATCGCCTTCCCGGCCGGCCATCTAGTTGACCCCAATCAGGACCTGAATCCCGACACCCGCGTCGTCGTCACCAGCGCACCACGGACAGGGGCGCAATAAGTGCCGGACGTTACCAGAGATCGACGCAAAGGAGTCAGTCGCAACAACAGGGCCGATCGCCGACACAGAGATATGGCGTCGGCGATCGCCTCGGCGTCCACCCGCACCACCGCCTGGGCTATCGCCTCACTCACCTGATCGCCGAGGACGTTGACGAAATTCGAAATCGTCGTGATGCCGCCTGCGAGAGCCGCCGCCGAGCCGCTGGTGTAGGATTCCTCACCAGCTCCTGCCTGCCTTGCGCGCCGGCAAGCTGCAACTCTCCGGCTCCCTCGGCCCGCTCGCCGACCCCGTCGCCTTCCAGCGCTGTCTCCGGACCCACCCAGCTCTTCGCCTACCTCGCCCGCTGCACCCACCGCGTCGCCATCTCCAACCACCTCATCCTCGCGGTCGACAACGGCCGCGCCCCCTTCCACTGACGCGACTACCGCCACCACGACAAGGGGAAGCCGACGACCCTCGCCGCCGAGGAATTCATCCGCAATTCCGAGTCCCGGATCACTCCGAGTAGCATCGTATGACTGAGGAGTCCCCTCATGTTTTCTAGACCGAAGTTCCCCAATGGGAATCGGTCGTAACTCTCTCATATCACATCGGTTGGTCAGCAATTGGACTGGTCTTCTACTGGGAACGCTCGGACGAGTTCCAGCGCCCGTGTCTGCATTACCCGTAAATTCGTGTGATATCCACACGTAATTGGGGGCAGGCACACTAGCTGCCTCTTTCGGACGCTTGCGCTGGCTTGAGGAAAGCCGCTGCCTGAGGATGGCGTGCGTCTGCAGGGAGCCTCCTCTCTGAAGTCTTCTTAAGGGACTCTTGAAAGATCCCGAGTCGTCCTGTTGGCTCGTCGGGGCAGTCGCGTCTCGGTCGAATCAGCGCCGTTGCTCGCGCTCCACGAAGATCGGTGAGGACCAGGCCACCTCCCCTTCCTTTTCTCGTTCGTCGGCACTGAAACTCTGGATGACGCGGAGATAGTAGAAGCTCTCGTTCGGGTTGGGTCTTGGGCGGATACCGGTCTCGGGGCGCGACCAGTCCGAGATTGTAACCGTCGGCCCCATGGAACCATCACTGAATTCCTCGTCGCGGTACTCGAACTCGATTGCGCTGGCGCCCTCACCTCCATGCGTATAGACAACGCGGTTGTTCTTGACTATCTCAACCTTCAGGATGGGACCCGTGCCCTTCACCTTGACGGTGAAGACCGGCGATTCCGAGGAAGCGATCACTGATCCCTGGTGGCTTCCGCCAGCGTGGAAGTCGAGGGCGATGTTGTCGGTGGATGCATAGGTGCGTCGCTTCCGAAACGCATCGAGCAGATCCTCGCGTGTCGAAACGCGATCCGGGACGATTAGGTTCGCATACGAGATATGGGTCGAATAGTGGTCGCTCGACGCGATAAAGCCCATCCGGTATCCCACGCCCAGCGCGTTTTGGACGAGGCCACGCTGATGAGGCGGCAGCCCGGCACGACCAGGGCCGGGCGAATCGGGAAGCGCGGCTCTGGGCCCGCCCTGGGTTTCGTACGAATTCCGATCTCCCTGATAGATCTCGGTCACAGGGATGACTTCGTCATTGCGTCGCCTCCAGTCCGTGCCCATGGTCGTTGCGGGAGTGTGGGGAATGCCGATGCCTCCGGTCTGTCGCAGATAAGCCCACAGGTTCGGCGGGTCGCTGTCGAGGAGCTCGGGCGTCTCCCGCATGTGCAGTTTCGGAACGCGCAAACTGAAAACGCCCCTTTTCGCGTGGAAGATATTGCGGTGCCCCAAGGGAAAGTTCGGAGTCCGCTCGTATCCGTAAAGCGGGGTGAACCGCCCCGGCACGTGGAAGAGATCGGCGGACTTCTGGGTGCGCCAGAACTGGAACTCATTGTCCGACGTCGGATCGTCGGGCTGGTCGGTGTCGAGCCACTGGCCGTAGTTGTGGTCGCTCACACCGAGAAAGTCCAGCTGCGCGGCATTGAGCGCATACCTGTAGGCGTCGTAAAGGGAACCGTCTATCGCCCCGTCCATAGAGATTTCCGTGTGTCGGTGCAGATCCCCTCGGACCACCTTCCAGGCTCTCCCGCCCAGTTCAATGCGATGTCCCCGAATCCGGGCCAGGTCGGTCGCCTCGTTGGGGTGTGTCGGACGGTAGCCCGGCGCGTCCGAGGGGCGAAAGGCCTCCATGTCTGGTCGCCCTCGCTCCCCTGCCACGAAGCGTCCGTCCAGGTGCAGCACCGCGATGTCATGGTGCTTCGGCAGTCCGACCGGAAGGCGGCGCCCATCCCCGACCACCGCTGCCACCAACGAACCGCCGTCACCTTGTGCGGCGGTCACCAGCGTGTCTTGGCGGCTCGTGCTGCCGGTCAGCAAGACCGGCGCGATCCATTTCCCGTCCGCCCAGGTCGTGGCATAGAAGTCGAACAGGTGTCCGCCCCAGCGGCCAGCAGCCCGCCACTGGTGCCTCAGCATCACCCACACATTGCCATCCCCGTCCACTGCGAGCCGGGGATTCTGAAACAGCTTCGAATCCAGGTAGTCCGGGGCCGACGCGGTCGTGGGCTGGCCAGGCTGCATCCACTGCCCGTTCTCGAAGACCGCTACCTTCGGCAACCTCGGGCCCCTCGGGTCGTAAAGGCGCGATCCGTCCTTGAGGTGGATCCTGTGCCGGGGATTGCTGTAGCCGAAGTCCTTGCCCCAGTTAGCAGACCCTTCCTCCCAGGCAAGCCAGACCCGGTCCGCCCCGTCGACAGCAACGTCGGCGCGCATTTCCGCGAACGGCGTTGCGGAGACTTCAGTGACAGAGTTCTCGCCCGTTAACGTGACACTGCGGATCAGCAGGTCGTAGCCGTTGTCCCGATAGCTGTCCCAAGCGATCCAAGCCTGGCCCATCGAATCGGTCGCCACGGCCGGTTCCCAGTCGTCCTCCCGGGAATTCGTGAGGTTCACCTCCGGAGTCCATTCGGATCCATTGAAACGGCGGAGCAGAATATCGCTTTGCGGCAGGCCGCCGCCTGGGGCGTCGCGGAACCCGGCCCAGACTAGGAACAGAGTTCCGTCTTCGGCGGTCGCGAGATCGTGGAAGGCATCAGGCCTAGGATCGTCGGTCAGTCGGACCGGCGCCGAGGCCCCGCCTGGAGCGATCCACTTGGCATACAGGTCGAAGTTCCCCGTCCCAAGTTCGTGCTGGCGGGCATACACACAGACGACCCGGCCACGAGCGTCTTCACCCAGCGCGACCCGGAAGTGGTCCCCGGGCTCAGTCACCGCGGTCGGCTTGGACCAGATGCGACCATCTGCGCTGTGGGCGACCATGACTTGGTCCGCCCCGTCGAGGTAAGGACCCGCCCGCCGGACGGTCTGAAAGGCCACCCAGGCCAGCCAGTATCCACCGTCCTTGGCACGCAGCATCGCCGGATCGTCGTCTTCCGCGTCCTCCAGCGACACGACAGACGGAAACGGAACCCGCTCGATCACGATGTCATCGCGTAGACCGGGCGGCCAGTATGGAGTCCCGAACGGAATGTCGGACGGAATGAACTGCGTGTCACCGAGTCTGGTGAAGAAGGTGAACGGCACGTTCTCCGGGGTATTGACCTCCAGCACGACGCCAGGTGCCGCCACGTCCCCGCCTACCGATTGCGTTGTGATGTCCCACCGGGCCGGTGGCTTGAGCCGGTCGTCGTCGTGGAGGTGCCAGCCGACCAGGGATCTCAGCTTCGCGGCGTCTTCGACACCGCCGTTCCACACGCGACCGTGAGAACGGTTCTCTGCCGAGAAAGTGACCTTGAATGCCGGTCCGGCCAGGACCGGCTGAGCGATCACAGCGACGATCCCGATCACAACGCACCGGCGGTATCGCTGGCCAGCCGGGAGGCGGTTCCTTCCATCGGGCGCACGGGACGCTTCCGCCTTGCTTGCACGGTCCATCGAATACACGGACATCGACCAACATTCTGGCACCTACCAGCCCTGCTCATTCCCGAGACCCTTTTGGGCGCCGGGGCACGTTGGCAGAATTTGGCCGGAAATACGAATAGATTGGAAATAAACCTGTTTCATGGAACGAAAGTATCGTAAAATTTAGAGGCTACGATGGCCACAGCACGACAGCTCTCGATCGAATCCAGGCAAGAAGAAGGCCCGATGAATCGCAGAAGGGCGAGACCGATTGCACCGCCCGACACCTCTCTGGGCGGGGTGATCGAACGCTTTGAAGCCTTGCAACAGCGTCCGGATTCCCCAGTAGCGGCGATCCAGAGGCGCCCGGCACGAGATGCGCGGCACGCCGACATGCCCGATGCGATCGATCCGCGCCTGCTCGATGCCCTCGCGGCAAGGGGAATTGAAAAGCTATACGTGCATCAGGCCCAGAGCTGGAACCACATTGCCTCAGGCGAGAACGTTGTCGTTGTCACGCCGACCGCCAGCGGCAAAACGTTGTGCTACAACCTGCCGGTCCTGAACGCGCTCGCAACAGATCCGTCCATGTGCGCCATGTACCTCTTTCCGACGAAGGCCTTGGCTGTGGACCAGCTGGAGGAGTTCAACGCCTTGGGCGACACTCTTGGTGCCGACATCAGGGCCTATACCTACGATGGCGACACCCCGAGCGACGCGCGACGGGCGATCCGACGCCGCGCCAACGTCGTCCTGAGCAATCCCGACATGCTGCACTCCGGCGTCCTGCCGCACCATACGCGCTGGGCGCGGTTCTTCGAGCATCTGCGCTACATCGTGATTGACGAGCTGCACGCGTACCGGGGCGTCTTCGGCAGCCACTTGGCGAACGTCCTGCGCCGACTCAAGCGCATAGCGGCCTTCTACGGCTCCGAACCGCGGTTCGTGTGCTGCTCGGCGACCATCGCCAACCCGAAGGAATTGGCGGAGCGGCTTGCCGAGGAACCGTTCTCTCTCGTGGACGACAACGGTGCTCCCAGCGGAGAGCAGTACTTCGTCTTCTACAATCCTCCGGTGGTCAACCAGCAGCTCGGCATCCGTCGCAGCTACATCAACGAGGCCCGGAGGATGGCCGAGACGTTTCTAGAGCGCGGCCGCCAGACCCTCGTGTTTGCTAACAGTCGCCTTGCCACGGAGGTGCTGACGCGCTACCTCAAGGAGGCTGTGGGCCGGTCCGCGGGTGGGATGGCCCCCGTGCGCGGCTATCGTGGAGGCTACCTGCCTCGCGAGAGGCGCGAGATCGAACGCGAACTCCGCGAGAGGGTGATTCTAGGCGTCGTTGCCACGAATGCGCTCGAGCTCGGCATCGATATCGGCTCGCTCGACGCCGTCGTGCTTGCCGGCTATCCCGGATCGATCGCGTCCACCTGGCAGCGTGCCGGGCGCGCGGGGCGACGCAACGACGCATCTGTGAGCGTGCTGGTGGCATCGTCCGCCCCTCTGGACCAGTACGTCGTCGAACACCCCGAGTATTTCTTCGATTCGTCACCAGAGCGCGCCCACATCAATGCCGATAACCTCGAAATCCTGGTCAACCACCTCAAGTGCGCGGCCTTCGAGCTGCCTGTTCAGGAGGGCGAGACATTTGGCCCCCATGACACGGGCGAGCTGTGCCGATTCCTCGAGGAAACAGGCGTTCTGCATCACGCCGGGGGGGCCTGGCATTGGACCTCCGAAGCGTATCCGGCCGACGCGATCAGCCTCCGCAAGGTCTCGAGCGACAATTTCGTCGTCGTCGACACCAGCGACGATTCGAGAGTGATCGGGGAAGTCGCCTTCCCGGCAGCGCTCACGACACTGCACGAAAAAGCGATCTATATCCACGAGGGGTCTCTCTACCATGTGGAGCGCTTCGAATACGAGGAAAGAAAGGCCTATGTCAAGCGCGTCGAGTGCGGCTACTACACCGACGCCATCGAGCATACACAGGTGGAACCGCTGGAGACTTTCGACGGTGCCAGGCAGGGTCCTGCGCTGGCAAGCCACGGGGAGGTCCGCATCACCCGGCGGGTCGTGGGATTCAAGAAGATCCGCTTCTATACGAATGAGAACGTCGGAGACGGAAAACTGTCAATGCCCGAACAGGAAATGCACACCACGGCATTCTGGTTCCATTTCCCCATGAAGTTCATGAATTCCCTACCCTTCTCCACAACCGAGAAGCGAGACGGGCTGATCGGCCTTGGCAACGCTCTGCGCACCGTAGGGGCCGTGACACTCATGTGCGACCCGCGCGACCTCGGCGTGTCAACCCTGCATTCTCAGCAAGGACCCGAATCCCTCTTGGATCCCGAGCTATTCCTCTATGACAACTATCCGGGCGGCATCGGCCAGAGCGAACCGCTTTTCCGGCTCCGCACCTCCCTGGGGGCGAAAGCTCGGGACCTACTCGAGGCCTGCCAGTGCAAGGGCGGCTGCCCGAGCTGTGTCGGAGCCCCCGGGGAAGTAGGCGAGAAGTCGAAAGAGGTCGCCCTACGGCTCGCCAGGGTCCTGGCTGTTCCCACGGGGGATCCGGCCTCGACCTGACGGCCAGAGGAACGAGCCATGCAGCCCGTCACTCGTCACGACATCGAGATCCTGCGCCGTCGCATCAATGCGTCGGTCGGTCGGACATCCGGCGGATCCGAGCCGCCGGTCCGGACAGCATCCCAGCTAACGAGTCCGAAGCACCCTCCCCCACCGGCAACAATCGGAATCGCCGGCCGGGAATGCGAGTCCGAACTCGGGCGATTCGTGGTGCAGGAGCATCTGATCTCCAACAAGAGTAGCCACGGTAACGTTCCGGTGGCGCGCCTCCGAGACATGGCGGCGCAGTGGGTCCACCGCATTTCGCGCGGCGATATCGATCCCAGCCCCCCTCGTCGGTGGGCGTTTCTCGACACCGAGACGACCGGACTTGCGGGAGGTACGGGGACCTGCGCTTTCCTTGTCGGCGTCGGCGCGATTGAGGAAGGCGGCTTTCGCGTGAAGCTCTACTTCATGCGGGACTACGACGAAGAGGCAGCCATGCTCGGTGCGCTCGCAGACCACCTCGACCGCTACAAAGTCCTGCTCACCTACAACGGCAAGGCCTTCGACGTTCCCCTGCTCGAGACGAGATTCCGCCTGAAGCGGATGCGCAGCCCCTTGGCGACGATGGGCCATATCGACCTCCTGCACGGTGCGCGGCGCCTTTGGCGCGAGCGCATGCCCGATTGCCGTCTCGGAACGCTGGAGTCCGAAATCCTGGGCTTCGAACGCCATGGCGACATTCCGGGATCCCTGATCCCGCAACGGTACTTCGAATTCCTTCGCACGCGCCGATGGGAAGCGCTCAGACCGGTCTTCCACCACAACATGCTGGACATCGTGTCGCTGGCCTGTTTGAGCTCGGTAATCATGTCGAGCTATGCCGAGCCCGACAGGGCGCCTCTCCGTCACGGGCAGGACCTTCTCGGTCTTGCGCGCTGGCTGGGCAAGTCCGGAAACGACGCGACGGCGCTGCGACTCTACCGCAAGGCCATTCAAGCTGGACTGCCCGCCAGCGGCCTATTCCGCGGCCTCTGGGAGGCTGCTCAGATCGAGCGCAGGTCCGGCAATCACGTCGCGAAAGTCGAGCTGCTGAGAGATCTGTCCCGTGCCGGCGGCGCCTACCGAGTGGAGGCCCTTGAAGCGCTGGCCAAGCACTACGAGCACCTTGAGAAAGACCTTGAGCAAGCCCTCGAACTGACCCGCGCCGCCCAGTGCCAGGCCGCGTCAGTGGAACTTAGCCACCGAGAGAGCCGGCTGCGACGCAAGATCGCGGCGTCCCGTGCATCTGTCGCAGGAGGCTCAGGCGGGGCGGCTTCGACCTAGCCCAAGCTCCCGCTCGAGCTTGATCTTTTGGCCGAGCAGCTCGGCCAGCACAGTCTGGTTGCCAGAACGTTCGGCCTCGGCAATTTCCCGTCGCACGTCCCGGTAGCGGCCCTCGGCGACTTGGCGCCGCAACGCCTCGAGCGCCTCGCGCCCTTCCTGAACCGTCGATTCTGGCCGGTCTCTGTCAAAAACCAATCGGGCGAGCCGGTCCCGATCCGAGTCCTCCAGCCGCCCCTCCACCGATGAGTACTGGAATGCGTCGTCGGATCGCTGCGCCGCCTGCATCGCGGCAAGGATGTTGCGGCTCGCAAGGCCTTCGGCAGCGACCTCGGAAGCCTTGTCCAGCAGCTCGGACCTTGCGTCCGCGTTGTTTGCCAGCAGTACGACCAGGAGGCGCTCGCCGGGTAACAGTCCGTCGCCCGGACGCCGGGACGGAACCCTTGACGGCTCGCGCTGGTTCGTTCCCCGGCGGAGACGGCTCAGGGCGACGCTTTGCTGGAGGCCGATATGATCCGCCAGCTCGGTGACCGTCGCTACGCGCTGGATCTCGTCTGGCAGCAGGACCACCGAATCCAAGAGCTTCTCGAACGCCTTCACGCGACCTTCCGACGTGCCGAGGTCGAACTGCCTCCGTGACCGGTCCAGCAGCCAAAGGAAGTAGTTCGGCGCGTCCCGCAGCTGGTCGCGATAGGCTTCCCCTCCGTGGGCGTTGCAGAACTCGTCTGGATCCGTCCCGCCAGGGAGTTCCAGCACGCGCACGTTCATCCCGTCCCGGAGCAGGAGTTCCACGGAGCGCTCGGCTGCCGCCTGGCCAGCCTGGTCGGAGTCAAAATTGACGATGACCGTGTCGCAGTGCCGGCGAATCATCCCGATCTGCTGCGTCGTTAGTGCGGTGCCGCAGGTGGCGACTGTATTGCTAATCCCTGCGCGCCAAACACCAATCACATCCATGTAGCCCTCGACCAGCACAGCCATGTTTTCCTGCCGCATTGCTCTCCTGGCCCGGTGAAGGTTGAAGAGCACGGAGTGCTTGCGATAGATCGGCGTTTCGGGAGAGTTCAAGTACTTCGGCTGCTTATCGGATTTGCGGACGCGCCCGCCGTACGCGATGAGCCGGCCCGTGTCGGAGTGAATGGGAAACATGAGACGATCCCTGAACCGGTCATAGACCCTCCGATCGTCTTCGGACTCTCCGACCAGGCCTGACTCCAGGACGTCGCTCCGCTTGAATCCCCGTCCCTTGAGCTGGTCGAGCAGTACGTTGCCGGAGGGTGCGTACCCAAGCCCGAATTCATCGATTTCCGCGGAGCCGAGTCCGCGATCCCGCACGTAACGCATCACCCCCGCGCCCTTCTTGGATTGCAGCTGGGACGCATAGAACTCCTGCGCCACCTCGTGGATCCCGAGCAGTGCTTCGCGCTTCCTTGCAGCTGCGTCAGCGGCCGGACCCTTGGCGCGGCTGGGCATCTTCTTGCCCTGCTGGTCGGCCAGCGATTTTAGGGCCTCGACAAAGCTGAGGCCCTGAATCTCCATCAGGAAGCTGAATACGTCGCCGCTCTTCCCACACCCGAAGCACTTGTAGATCTGCAACCCGCCGTGCACTGAGAAGGACGGTGTCTTCTCCGAGTGAAAAGGGCAAAGGCCTAGATAGCGGTTGCCGCTCTGGGCCTTGAGGCGCACGTGCGCACCGACCACCGTGACGATGTCGGCCGCTGCCTTGACCTCCTGGGCAAAGTCCATTGGACGCCGTTCCGGCCGCGACGCCGCTCGGCGAGCGGCTAGTCGATAACCTTGACGCGGATGTTCTTGTACATGACCACGCTGTGCGGATCGTGGCCCTGCAGGGCGATCGTGCCGGTGTCGAGCTTTCGCAACGGGAAGTTCTGCCCGCGACCGTTAGGTAACGGTTGGAGACCGTTCCAGTCGTCCGGCTGGACCCAGTTCGTGATCAAGTGCCCGTCAATGTACACCTTGACGCTATTCCCCCGAACAACGATGTGTTCCTCGAACCACACGTCGTCCTTGGCCGGGGGCACCAGGTTGTCCAACACTCCGTAGAGCCCGCCCGATTTGCGCGGGTCCCTAGCATAGGTGTTGTTGACCTGCACCTCGAACCCCTTCAGCGGCCACCCCTTTTCCTGGTAGTCCGTGTGGAAGTAGATGCCACCGTTGGAATTATTCTTGGCAAGCACGTCGACCTTGAGCTCAAAGTCGCGGAACTTCCCGCCGTTGACGTTGCCCGCGTAGAACAAGTGGGCTCTCGGGCCGTTGGCGACGATCACGCCATCCTTGATCTGGAAACTGGACGGATTCTCGGTGCTGAGCTTCCAGCCATCAAACGTCTTGCCGTCCCAGAGATCGACCCAGCCATCGCTCTCCGCAGCAAGGGGCGCCGCGACAAGAAGCGCAGCCAGAATCAGCGTTGGGATCGACTTTGACACGGTGCCATTGTACAGGACTGGATCTGGACTGCCCTGAGCTGCTTGCCACGAGATGCGCGTTGCGGGGCGACTTGCGGGATGGCGATCCGGTCTGCCTCCGGCCCGTCGCGTCGGCGGGTGGCGCGAGAGAGAGGGCAGCCGGTCAACTTGCGGCGAATGCCTTGTTGAACACGCTTCGGACGGACTTCATGGTCTTCCCGACGAGTTGCTCAAGGGAGTGGCAATCGACCTCCTCGGGAAGCCACCTCGCCATGAGTTCCGAGAGCAGCTGCCTTTGCCATTCAGTGGGTGGCAGCGCGTGCGAGGAAGCCCCCTTGTACAACCGTACCCCGTGGTCGAGTGACCGATACACCGTGGTCGCAATGAGGAGTGCATCGAGGTCCATGTCGTACGAGGGATCAGTCTTGCGAATGATTTCAATCCTCTCGGGCGTATTCAGGGACTCGTAGAACGATTCCGCATGCAGCAACCGCCAATAGAGCAGGATGAAATCGATGTCGTAGTAGCCGCCGGGCGCGGACCGCAGCGGCTTCGACTCTCCCTGCTCCACCTCGATGCGATCCCTCATTCGGACCAGCAATGAAGCCAGGTTCTGGCGATGCGCGAAGCGTTGCCAGAGCACGTCCTGCAGGCGAGCTAGAAAGCGCTTGCCGGCTTCGGAGTCACCGGCGATCGTCCGAGCCTTCATGTAAGTGATGGCCTCCCAGGATTCCGCGCCGTTCGAGAAGTAAGCCAGGAACTGGCCCTCCGTCTGCACAAGTTCGCCGTCCCTGCCCAGCGGGCGAAGTCTCGGGTCGATCGTGAACATCTGGCCGTCCGCCGTGTAGCTGCTCACGATGCTGATGATCCGCTTGGCCACCTGGGTCCAGAACTGCCTACGCGGCGCCTCCCCGTCGGGAATCACGAACGCGAGGTCCGCATCGGAGCCGAGGTCGAATTCCCTCATGCCAAGGCGCCCAAGGGCCACGATGCGTAGAGCCTGAGACGGATCGACCTCCTCAGCGGCGTGGGCCGACACCTGACGAATGGCCAAGGCGTGTGCAGCCCTGAGGATCCACGCAGCAAGGTCGCTGGACGCGGACATTGTGGAGAACACGTCCTCGCCGCAACAGATGCTGCGCGTCTGGATAGCGAGCATGCGACGCCGGAAAAACCTTCGCAACTCCGATTCCGCGGCATGTGGGTCTGCACCATGTTCAAGGATCGGCTCGAGGTCCGGATGGATGGTAGGCCTTCGCGAACCGGAGCCGCCATGCGTGTGCTCGGCAGCAATCACGGCCACGTCCTGGGGGAACTGCAGCAAGTAGCTGGTGAAGTACGGGCTGTACTCCATCAGCTCGCCGATATGAGGAATCAGATCGGGCCGTCGATCCAGGATGCCCATCACGTCCGGCATCACGACGATGCGACCCAGAAACTGTTCCAGGGCCCGGTTCCCCCATCGAAGGATCAGCGTGTCAAGATGCCCGGCCAGACTCTCGGAATGCCTCCTGATCTGGGGCAAGTGGGTTCTCCAAACCGAGGATGCAATCGGGGCAGTCTGATCAACCTCGGTAGCTTGGGTGGTGGGCGCGGCAGCGGGCCTGGCCGGAGTAGCGGCAGCGGCCGGGCGTTGGCTTCCGATAACCCGGTGGTATATCTCGCTGACCGCCTTGCGATGGTTCTGGATCCGGGCATGGAGTGACTCGATTGCCGCAGTTTCGCCCCGCAGCCGCATCTGGACTGCAACGCGACGCACAGCCTCCTCGGATCGCGGCAGCTCGTGGGTCTGCTTGTTGTCGGCAAGCTGCAGGCGGTGCTCGACCTTGCGCAGGTACCTGTATGCATTGAACAGCTTTCCGTAATCGCCGATGGCGAGGTACCCCTTCTCCCTGAGGCGGTGCAAGGCGTACATGGTCCCGCCGCTGCGGAGGAATCGGTCTTGCCCTCCGTACAGCCTCTGGAGGCACTGCACGAGGAACTCGACATCCCGGATGCCTCCCGGATCCAGCTTGACGTCTAGGGGCCCGTCGCGCTTTCTGCGCTGCTTCTGCATGCGGTCGCGTGTCTCGGAGATCTTGTCGATCTGGGAGAAGTCCGTGGTCGTCTTGTAGATGCGCGGCGTGACCATGTCCAGGAATTTCCGGCCAAGCTTCAGGTCGCCTGCGACGGGCCGTGCCTTGAGCAGCATCTGCAGTTCCCAGTCGCGGGCCCGGTTGAAGTAGTAATGCACCGCGGCCGACAACGGCACCACAAGCTCGCCGGCGTTCCCTTCGGGGCGCAGGCGCAAGTCGACCCTGTAGAGGAATCCCTCCTTGGTCGTCATCGACAGCAGGTTGGTTAGCCGAAGCGCCAACTGCTTCGTAAAGTCCTGATTCGTCGTCACGACCGGCCCAGAGGTGCTGCCGTTGCCGGTGTGGATGTACATCAGGTCGATGTCGGAACTGTAGTTGAGTTCGCTGCCGCCCAGCTTGCCCATGGCGAAGACCGCGAAATTGCAGAGGATCTGTCCCGACTCGGTCGGGCACAGCGGCCTCCCAAAGCGCTGCACCAGTTGCTGACGGATGTGGTCGTGCGCGCCTTGGATCGTCACGTCAGCCAGGTTCGAGAGCTCGAGCGCGATGTCAGCCAGCGGGGCAACCGATAGCAGGTCGCGCATGGCGATTCGTAGCATGTGCTTGCGCTTGAAGCTGGCAAGCAGAAGGGCCACCGATTCGTCGGTCGCGCCCGCGGCGATCGCACCCAGATCGGAACGAAGCTCGCCAGCCGGAATGATGCGCTCCAGGTTTTCTGGATCCAGCGCCCATTTGATTAGGTCCGGCGAGTGCAGCAGGACATTCGACAGGTAACGGCTGTTGCCGAAGGCGGTCAGCAGAGCGTAGATGGCCTTCCCGTCAAAGTCGCCGTCCTCCGGATCCCACGGCAGTTGCCTGTAGAAGTCAATCAATCTCTGAAGCGCTCCGACGGGGTCCGGAAGCCTATCCAGCAACTGCGGGACTTTGTCCGCCGCGTCCGCCGGAACATGCTTCCCAAGCGTGTCGAGAAGTTGCATGACATGGTCGCCGGTGCCGGTTTCTGCCTGCAGTGCCATCAGCGGTGTATCGCAAGAATACCCTAGCCGGCGAAGCGGCTCGGCTAGAGTGAAAGAATACAGCCGGTAGGTTGGAGTGGCGAATCTTCCAATGATTACGCGACGCACGTTCTCCATCGCTTGCGCTGGCACGGCCACCCTCCGTGCCGAGACGAGGCAGGCAAAAGCGAAACGCCTGGTGCGGGAGGCCTTCGAAGCGATCGGAGGTCAGGAGTTCCTTAAGGTCCAGACCCAGGTCAGGGCGGGCCGGGCGTACTCGTTCTACAACCGACAGGTTCGCGGGCAGGCGCGGATTACGATTTACGACAGGTTCGATCGCATGGACCCTGAGGCCGGCGAGGACTGGCTTCCATTGAAGCGCCGGGAAGTCTACACGGAGAAGGGGGACTACTACGCCCTGTTTCTCAACGGCACTGGCTACGAGGTGACCTACCGGGGAGCAGTGCCCCAGCCGGAGGACTACATGCAGCGGTACCGCCTTGCCAGCCGTCGCGACATCTTCTACTTCATGCGCTACCGGATGGACGAACCGGGGCTTTATTACTATTACAACGGCACGGAAATCGTGGATAACGTGCCCTGCGACTCCCTAGACATCGTGGACGCCGAGGGCGAGGCGATTACCTTGTACACCCGGCATTCGGATGGTCTGCCGGTCCAGCAGCGCTACTTGCGTCGCGACCCGAAGACCCGGATTCCATACGAGGAGAAATCGGTCTTCGGCCGCTACCGCCCGATCGGGAGTACGCTCTTGCCTTGGATCATCCGCCGCGAGCGCGACGAGGAGCGCGTCTTCGAGCTGTACGCCCAGAGCTACGAGATCAACAGGCCCCTCAGCGCAGACGTCTTCGCGCTTCCGAAAGACCTGCCGCTACTGCCTCCGAACCCGTAAGACTCGCGCTCGCCGTTATGGTTCCCTGCAGGCGAGAGCTAGTTCGCCCGGTTCAACCAGCGGTTGCTGAAGCGGTGAGCCGCAATGAACACAACGACAAATAGCAGGCACCCTACAAGCGCCACATGCAGATGCTCCAGAGCCAGTTCAAGCGCGCGATCCCCAAAGCGCATGGCCAGGTAAACGACTCCGAAATAGCGGATCACTCGCGAAAGCGCGATCGCGGCGCAGAACGAAGGCAGGGGCATCTGGAAGATGCCCGCCGCTAATACGACCGGCTTCATGGGAAGCGGCAACGGGATCATGGTGACGGGGATCAGCGCAGCTGCTCCCCATCGTCCGACAAGGTCGGCGAGGCGCTGAATTCCCTGGGGAGTGAGTCGCCGTCGCAGCATCGAATGGCCCGCCCTCCGGGCAAGGAAGTACAGCACCACGCTGCCTACCGTGGAGCCGAGCACCCCGAGCCCCGCAGCGAGATAGGCAATTTCCGGGCTGGCAATGGCCTGGGCGAGCAGGAGCGCGTCCACCCCTTGCGGCATCGGGACGAAAGCGCTATCCGCGAGGGCAATCAGTAACACCCCGCCCGGCCCCAGGAAGGCGGCTGCTCCCGCGATCCACTCCCCTATTTGGCGTACCCAAGACAAGTGCGTCGCGCTTTCCAATTGTGACTCAGTTTCAGCCCGCCCCGTTTCGGAGGCGTCTCCGCCCACACAAGCGGCGGGTCCGAGGCTCGGTCCCGGCCGACTTGCCGGCCTCGTGCTCGACCGCTAGGCACCCCCGCCGAGCGTAGCGAGGAATTCCAGCAGGTCAATCAACTCCTGCTTCGACATGGCCCCGACCAAGTCCTCTGGCATGATCGACAGGCTGGCCTTGCGCCTCTCCAGAATGTCCGACGGGGAGACATGGATCTCGTCGGCCGCCTCGTTCCGCAGGACAACCCGATCGGGAGTGTCCTCGACAAGGACGCCAGTCACAAGTCCATGGCTCGAGGTGTCCAGGATCCACGAGGTGTATTCGGGGGCAATACCGTCGCTCGGGTGCAGGATTGCGTTCAGCATGCCTTCCTTGCCGTACTTCGACGCGATTGCAGCCATGCTCGGACCGACGATTTCCTCGCCCGCTTCCAGGGAATGGCATTTCACGCAATTCGCGCCGTCCGTCCGGTGATACACGGCGTGCCCTCGCTCGGGGCTGCCGACGGCCTCCACGATCTCCCGGACACGGACGACCGGCCGGGCATTACGGCTCTTGGGCGCCGGAAGAACCATTTCCGCTCTCGCCCTGACTTCCGGGTCGCGCGCATTGTGGACGACGCTTGCCGCCATGGCGCGCATCTCCGCGGGCAGGTCGAGGGCTTCCTCCATGTCCAGAATCATGTGCTGGCCCGTCGACCGTCTGCCCATCGTCCGAAGGGCCGCGCCCCGCACCTCGTTGGGCGCGTCCGATAGAACGACGGCTTGCAAGGATGCATAGAGGTCGTCGGGCGTCAGGGCCCAGAGGCCCTCAATGGCCGCGATCCGCAGCCGGGCTGCACCGTCGGCCATCTGGTTCCGGAGCACTCGCTCGGCTCCTTGACCTCCGATCTTGCCAAGGGCTCGAAGAGCGACGATCCTTTCGCCTTCCTCGGCGGTATCGTCCCGGGCGACCTCGCGCAGCTGCGGCTCCATGACAGGATCCGCCAGCAGGTCGGCGAGTTCCAGAGCCGCCGACCGGGTCAGTCTGTCCCGGAGCGCGCCGCTGACGGCCCGCAGCACCTGTGGGTGGCGTCGCTGGCCGCTCCATTCGCTAAACAGCTGCTTTCCCAAGAGATAGAGCCCCCTCAACCGGATCTCGGGCGCTTCGGATGAGTTGCCGACGATTGCAGCCACCGTCAAGGCAACCCGCTCGGAGGGCTGCCATGCCAAGGCATCCAGGGCCGCGATTCGCTGTTGTGTCGACTGCGAGCGATTCGTCAGCACGCTCGTCAGATACGGCACGGAGGCCGGAGCCTGCAGCACGCGGTACAGGTCAGCGACACTTGAGTCCCACGACGGGCGCCTGGCTCGAAGCGCCTCGAAGATCGAATCCTCCGCACCGGCAGCCGCGATGCCCAACGCGCCCAAGTACCAGCGGTCGGAGCCGTCATAGCTGTCGGCCAGTCGCAACCAGCTGCCGACCCGATCCCCGTCCGGAAGCTCCCGCAGCATGAGGGCTGCCTCGCGCCGGACCTGCGGGTCCGTATCGCCCGACAGCTCGGCCACCCGCCCTGGGAGGTCGAGATCGTGGAGGCGAGCGACCCGCAGGGCTTCGATGCGGAACCTCGGGTCTTCCGCTTCAAATGCCTCTTGCAGCGCCGCCCCTCCCTCTTCCCCTAAAGCCGCCAGGGCCCAGAGGGCCCGCGCCTTCAAGGTCTCGCTACTGCCGCGCCAGGCTTCCAGCAGGATGCGGTGGCGCTCGTCCTCACCTCGCAGCATCAATTCCTGGTAGCCGCGGTAGCGAGTGGCCTGGTTCGGCGACCCGAACGCCGCGAGTAGGCCCTCGTCCGATTCCAGGTCGAGGTCCGGAACAGCGGACGGATGGCCGACGGGGGCGAGCCTGAAGATCCGTCCCTGCTCAGTGTCCAGCATGTTGTGGCCACCGACCACCGGGTCCTGCCAGTCTGATATGAAGACCGACCCGTCGGGGGCCACGGCCAGATCGCTCGGGCGGAAGACCGGGTCGGTGCTGGCCACGGTGTTCTCCGAATCCATTGCGTAGCCCGCACCGTCGGGCCGGACGAAGAACGTCTGGATCAACTTCTTGCCCGGCTCGGCGTGTAGCAGCTGGTTCCGGTACCTCGCAGGCAGCAGGTCACCTTCGTAGATCACCAGCCCGGTGGGCGAGCCCGGACCCGTGCGCGCCACGTACGGAATCGTGCTGGGCCGCTCTTCGTGAAAATGCGTTCCTCTGTCCTCGCGCCACCGACGACCGCCCGGACCCCAGTAGCCGAAATTCGCCCCTTCCATGACATACAGGAGTCGGGTCCACTGGTTGCCGTCGTCGTCGTTGTCCGTTTGCCAGATCGAGCCGAAGGAGTCCAAGGCAATTTCGTATGGATTCCTCGCGTTGTGGGCCAGCACGCGAAAGTCCGTCCCGTCCGGGTTCACCGTCTGGACGGTCGCGGCATAGAACGGGCCCTCGCGGCTGCTTCGGAAGGTCCTGCCGGAACGGTCTGTGGTTTCGAATCCCTGGTCGCCCGAATTGAAGTAATACCTCCCGTCGTGCCCGAAGAGGACCACATGCAGTCCGTGATCGTGGTCGATGCCGCCCCACCCCGTGAGAAGGGTTTCCTTAGAGACGATTCGGTCGTCTTCATCCTTGGTGTAGACAAACAGGTCGGGCGACTGCGAAACGACCACCTTGTTGCCCAGCACCGAAATCCCGAGGGGGGCTAGCATCGCGGGATGCTGGTCGAAGATCTTGCGGGAATCAGCCTGCCCATCACCGTCGGTGTCTTCGAGAATGACGATCCGATCCCCCCCGCTATCGTTCTTCGGCTTGCTCTTCAGGTCACTGCGATAGTTGACTGACTCTACGAACCAAACGCGTCCGCGTTCATCGATGTCGAAATTCGTGGGGTTCACTACGAGCGGATCTGTCGCCCAAACGGTCAGTTCCAGCCCGGCAGCCACTTCAAAGTCATCGCCGGTGATTGGTGGCGAGACGGTGCAAGCCGGTCCCGCTAGCGCCGCGGCTACGCAAGCCCATCGAATTAGGGTCATCGATTCGATTCTAACGAGGCTTGGGCTGGCGGACGACGGGCCTCCCGACGGACGGGAACAACGTTGCCGGAGCCCGTCGCCTCTATATATAATGTTCTCCAAATGAAGCGCTTCCGGTTCTCGGGCCCTCTTCTGGCGCTCGCCTGTGCCCTCAATTTCATTGCCGCTGGTCAAGCCGCGGTCAATTTCCAGACAGAAGTCCGCCCCCTGCTTTCGGACAAGTGTTTCCAGTGCCATGGACCCGATGCGGCGACCCGTATCGCGGACTTGCGCCTGGACCGCAACGAGGGGCTCTTCGGCCACCGCCCGAACGGCACGCCGGTCGTTCCGGGAGATCCCGGATCCAGCATGCTCTACCAGCGCATCGTCCACACCGACCCTGCGATGCGGATGCCACCCGAGTACTCTCACAAGTCCCTGGAGGCAAATGAGATCGACAAGCTCCGCCAGTGGATCGAGGAGGGTGCCGACTGGACCGGTCACTGGGCCTTCGAGATCCCGACCCGGCCCGCCCTGCCGGAAGTCAGTGACCAGGATTGGGCACGCAACGCGATCGATCGGTTCGTACTGGCCCGGCTGGACACCGAGGGCCTCTCGCCAGCACCGGAAGCGGACCGCGAGGCGCTCGCCAGGCGTGCCGCTCTCGACGTGACCGGTCTCCCACCAATGCCGGAAATCCTGGAGAAGTTCCTTGAGGACGCTGAACCGGGCGCATACCAGCGCTATCTCGACAGCCTTTTCGGCTCGAAAGCGTACGGGGAGCATCGGGCCAGGTACTGGCTGGATGCGGCGAGGTACGCCGACACCCACGGCATCCATATCGATAACTACCGCGAGATGTGGCCGTATCGGGACTGGGTGATCAATGCCTTCAACCGCAACCTGCCGTTCGATCGGTTCACCGTGGAACAAGTCGCCGGCGATCTCCTGAAAAACCCGACGATGGACCAGTTGATCGCCTCGGGCTTCCACCGCTGCAACGCAACCACCAACGAGGGCGGCGTGATTCCCGAGGAATACGAGGTGATCTACGCCAAGGACCGCGCCGATACGACAGGCACCGTGTTCCTCGGCCTCACGGTGGGCTGCGCGACCTGCCACGACCACAAGTTCGACCCCATCACGCAGCGCGATTTCTACGCCATGACGGCGTTCTTCCGCAACACGACGCAGTACGTGATGGACGGCAACATCTCCGACACGCCCCCCTTCATAATCGTCCCGCGCGACGAGGACCGCGAGGCGTACGACGCCGTCAGGATGACGTTGCGAGAGACACGGGCGTCATTGGCGGAATCGGCCGCGTCGCCTGGCTCAGAATTCGAAGCGTGGCTTGCCGACGGGAAATACAACGGCTTGGCCAGCCCGCTGCAGACAGAGAGAGCTCCGCTCCACGTGAGCAGCACCCATCTCGTGCACGATGGCAACCAGGAGCCGCTCCCGCTGTCGGACGGCGTGACGGTGTCGGAGGGGCCGGCAGCGAACGTGGATGCCCTGGTATTCGACGAGGACGCCTTCGTCGAACTTCCGGCATCGGACATCGACCGGGACACGGCGTTCTCGCTCGCGTTCTGGGTTCGCCACCCGGAGGAGGCCGGCAACTACGTCGTGGCCAGCCAGACCGATCCGGAAAACAAGATGCGCGGCTGGGTCCTGACGCTTGGCGGCCGGGAGATCATCTTCAAGATGACCTCGGTCAAGGATGGCGAGGCGACCAACATCGAGATTCGGCCCAACAACCAGTACCAACTCGAGCCGGGCGTGTGGCGTCACGTAACGGTCACGTACGACGGGTCCGGCGAGCGGGCCGGACTGAGCATCTTCTACAACGGCGAGCGCATGCCGTTCCAGGGCAGCGAGTACTTCGCGGAGCTGGAGGGTCCGGCGGGCTCTGACCAGCCGATCCTGCTCGGACGCGGCTTCTACGAGGACGACGAAGAAATCAAGCACCGAGGCTTCGCGGGGGGCGGCTTGGCGGACGTCCGGCTCTACGACAGGCAGCTAAGTGTCGAGGAGGCCAACGTCATCGCCAACTGGCCGGCAATCGAGGCCGCCCGGTCCAAGGCGCCCCAAGACCTGACGGGGGAGGAGAAGCGGGTGCTAGGCCTGCACTACCTCAATGTCCACGACGAGAGCTACCGGTCCCGATTCGAGGCCGCCAAGGACGCGGAGCGCGAAATTCGGGAGGTGCGCCGTCGCGGGGCAGTGACCCATGTCATGCAGGAACAAGAGGGCAGCGCCGCCGAGGCCCATATTCTGTTCCGCGGGATGTACGACCAGCGACAGGAGAAGGTCCCTGCGGCGACACCCGGGTTCCTGCCTTCGACTGCTGGATCTGGCCCCATGGATCGCATGGACCTGGCGAAATGGCTCGTCGAAGACTCGAACCCGCTCACGACCCGCGTGGCCGTCAATCGCTTCTGGCAGCAGCTGTTCGGAACCGGACTCGTCCGCACGGGTGACGACTTCGGCGCACAAGGGGAACCGCCGTCGCATCCGGAGCTGCTGGACTGGCTTTCGGTGGAGTTCCGCGAAAAGGGATGGAACGTCAAGGCACTCCTCAGGTCGATCCTGTCCTCGTCGACCTACCGGCAGTCCGCCGAAGCCGGCGCCGACAAGCTTGAGAAGGACCCTGAGAACAGGCTTCTATCGCGCGGACCACGATTCCGAATGGACGCGGAAATGCTGCGCGACTACGGGCTGGCCGCCAGCGGCATTCTCGTCGAGAAGATCGGCGGCCCGAGCGTGAAGCCCTACCAGCCGGACGGTGTCTGGGAGTCGGTTGCCATGCTTGGCAGCAACACTCGTTTCTACAAGCGGGACGATGGCGACAAGCTATACCGCCGGAGCCTCTACACCTTCTGGAAGCGCGCCGCCCCTCCCGCGTCGATGCAGATCTTCAATGCGCCGACGCGCGAGCACTCGACCGTGCAGCGCGAACGCACCAACACGCCCTTGCAGGCTCTGGTCACGATGAACGATCCGCAGTTCGTCGAGGCATCGCGGTTTCTGGCCCAGTCCGCGATGAACGGGACCTCGGACGACTTTGCCGACCGGCTCGGCTTCATCACCGTGCGGCTGCTCTCGCGCAAGTTGGACGACAGCGAGCGCGAGGTGGCCGAGGAGAGCTTCAACGAGTTCCTGGGGCACTACGAAACCGACGGGGAAGACGCGGACCAGCTGCTGGCCACCGGAGAATGGCCCCTGGACGAGAATCTTCCCAGACCCGAACTGGCGGCCTGGACCATGCTCGCCAGCCAGATCATGAACTTGGACGAGGCGCTGAACAAGTAGCGGCCGCTCCACGCGCGCCGACAAGAGCGACAGACAGAGAGAGGGACAACCAATGAATCCACTCGTGCAGCAAGCGATCCGTACGGAGACGCGGAGACAGTTCTTCGCGCGACAGGCCAAGGGTATCGGTGGCATTGCCCTTGCCAGCCTCATGGCCGAGGACGCAAGCGCCTCGAAGTCCGGCATGGCACGCGTCGGCGGCCTGGACCACCTTCCTCACTTCGCCCCCAAGGCGAAGCAATGCATCTACCTCCACATGATGGGTGCCCCTCCCCAGATGGACCTGCTGGACTACAAGCCGGCCATGAAGGACTGGTACGACAAGGACCTGCCGGACTCGATCCGCCAAGGGCAGCGGCTCACGACGATGACGTCGGGCCAGGCGCGATTCCCGATTGCGCCGTCCGTCTTCAACTTCACCCAGAGCGGTCAGAGCGGCGCCTGGATCTCCGAAATCCTGCCCCGGACCGCCAGCATGGCCGACGACATCTGCATCATTCGCTCAATGAATACGGATGCGATCAACCATGAGCCGGCGATCACCTTTATCCAGACCGGGCGCGAACTCCCCGGTCGTCCTTGCATCGGGTCCTGGATCTCGTACGGGCTTGGCAGCCTGAACCGGGACTTGCCGACATTCGTGGTCATGAATGCGGAGCGCAGCCACCCCAAGGCCGGCCAGCAAGCGATTTCGGCCAAGCTGTGGAGTTCAGGATTCCTCTCGCCCGAGTTTGCGGGCGTGGGCTTGCGGGGTGGCGGCGACCCAGTGCTGTATGTGAACAACCCGGACGGCGTGACCGAGACTGTTCGCCGCCGCATGTTGGACGGCCTGGCCCGGCTGAACCAGATGCAGCACGATCGGATCGGGGATCCGGAGACACTTGCACGGATCGAGCAGTACGAGATGGCATTCCGCATGCAGAGTTCCGTGCCGGAGATGAGCGACCTCTCGTCCGAGCCGGAAAGCACTTGGAAGCGATGGGGCGAGGAGGCTCGCGAACCGGGCAAGTTCCAGAACGCAGCCCTAATGGCGAGGCGCCTCGTGGAACGCGGCGTGCGGTTCGTGCAGATCTACCACCGCGGATGGGACGTGCACAGCGACGCGCCGGTCGTCTTGCGCGCCCAAGCCCGGGATGCGGACCGCGGGGCTTGGGCTCTGATCCAGGACCTCAAGGAACGCGGTTTGTTCGACGAGACACTCGTGATTTGGGGCGGCGAGTTCGGAAGGACGATCTACTCACAGGGAGAGCTCACGCCGACGAACTACGGCCGTGATCATCATCCGCGCTGCTACAGCCTTTGGATGGCCGGAGGCGGAATCAAGGGCGGCATGGTCTACGGCGAAACAGACGAGTTTTCCTACAACATCGTCAAGGATCCCGTACCCATCCACGACTACCAGGCGACACTGCTGCACCTGTTCGGCATCGAGCACGAGCGCTTCACCTACAGACATCAAGGATTGGACGCGAAGCTCACGGGCGTCGAACAAGCACACGTCATCAAGCCGATTCTGGCTTAGAGGGCTAACCGTATAATCAAGTCTGGGTCGGTCGTCCGGGCAGTCGCCGCGCCGTCGGGCGCGGAGGAAAGTCCGGTCTCCGCAGGGCAGCGTGCCGGCTAACGGCCGGGAGGCGTCCTCGTGAGGGGGCGTTGACGGAAAGTGCCACAGAAAAGATACCGCCCCGCTTGCCGGGGTAAGGGTGAAATGGTGCGGTAAGGGCGCACCGCGTCCCGGGTAACCGGGATGGCAGGGCAAACCCCACGCGGAGCAAGACCAAATAGGGGGCGACGCGATGGCCCGTCGCACCGGAGCCCCGGGTAGGTCGCTAGAGGCGTCTGGCAACAGACGTTCGAGACGAATGGCTGCCGACCGTCTGCGGACGGAGACAGAAACCGGCTTACAGGGCGGCCGGCCCACTGGTCGCGACGATCGGCGCGCTGCCGGCGGGGACGAATCAGCCGGAAGAAGCCGCCGAACGGGTGGCCGGCCTCCTCGACGGAGGCGGGCAACAGTCGGCCGGACATTCATCGGGAAGAGCCGGAATAGCACCAATGCCCGCTCGGGCCGTGCCGCCGCCGAGGCGTTCCTCGATGAGATCGCACACGCAGGAAACGAACGCGGGATGAATTCCGACTGTTGCGGCGCGCACGAAGTCGATGCCGGCATCCCGTGCGACCCCTTTCGCTTCGACGTCCAGGTCGAACAGCACTTCGAGGTGGTCTGAGAGGAATCCGATCGGGGCCGCGCAAACGCGCGCCACCCTGCTTTCCCGCAAGTCCCGCAGCCTGTCGCAGATGTCCGGCTCCAGCCAGGGCTGCGAGGGGGGGCCGCTACGGCTCTGGAATACCAGCTCCCAGTCGTCCGTCCCGACCCGGTCGCCAACCAATGCCGAGGCTTCCCGGAGTTGCTCAACATAGCGGCAGCCGGCAGCCATCACCGAGGGGATGCTGTGGGCCGTGAAGAGGACCTTGGCGGTACGCCCATCACCCCCATCGAAGTGGGACAGGGCTTCCCGCACTCGTTGCGCCATCGCATCGACAAATCCGGGATGGTTGAAGAAGGGACGGATCTTGTCCACGACAGGCGCTTCGCGCCCCAGCCCCTGTCGCGCGGCTTCGATGTTCTCACGGTACTGTCGGCATCCGGAGTACGAACTGAACGCCGAGGTCACGAACGCGACCGCGCGGGTCACTCCATCGCGCCGCATGCTTGCCAGCGCCTGAGGGAGGAGCGGATGCCAGTTCCGATTGCCCCAGTAGACGGGAAGGTCCGAGCCGCGCGCGGCGAGTTCGGCACGCACCGCACCGATCAGAGCCCGGTTCTGGTCGTTGATCGGACTCTTGCCCCCGAACCGGTAGTAGTGCTCCGCGACTTCCAGCAGCCGTTCCCGCGGCACCGTCCTGCCGCGCACGACGTTCTCGAGAAAAGGAATGACGTCCTTACGCCTTTCGGGTCCGCCGAACGAGACGAACAGGACGGCGTCGTAGCAGGGCGGATTCTCTTGATTCATCATGGCCCAGTGCTCGGACAGCCGGCCGGCACGGCTAGGCCTCCGCAGACCGCCCCGCCAGATACAATCCGGCGAAGATCTTGGGGTCGAGGAGACACCCCTCCCGCTCGCGCTGGCGGAGCCACCGCTCGACATTCGCCAAGGGGACCGAATGCACGGTGATGTCCTCGCCCTCGACGCCACCGCCGGGTCCCACCTTCCTTAGCCCGTCGGCGAGCAGGAACGAGACGACCTCGCTCGTCATGCCCCCGGAACTCGGCGCCCTAGCCAGCAACGTCAGCCGGTCGGCTCGGAAGCCGGTCTCCTCCTCCAGCTCGCGGTTGGCCGCGCCAAGCAAGTCCTCGTCACGGTAATCGTCTTCGTCCCCGACCAGCCCTGCCGGAAGCTCGATCATCGGCGCCTGCACTGGAATCCTGTACTGCTCGACGAGCACGATTTCGTCGTCGCGGGTGATCGGCACAAGCACTGCGACATCGCGGACGTTCACACGCTCCACATATTCCCAATGCCCGCGCTTGAGAAACCGGAGGAATCGCCCCTCGGAGATAACCTCGGGTTCGCTGCTCATGCCAGTCTCCCCTCGGTGACGATCTCGACACCCGCCGCTTCCATATCCGTCCATGCGCGCTCGACATCGCCCGGCGACAGGTCTATGCCTCGGCAGCCGTCCCGCACAACGAAGGTCCGCAGCCCGAGCGAAGCCGCATCGAGTGCACTGAACCTGACGCAGTAGTCGGTAGCGAGACCGAGCACGTACACCGCCTGCACGTTCAGGGACTTCAGGTGCTGCCCGAGCCCGGTGGACCTGCGGCGAGCATTGTCGAAGAAAGTGCTGTAGCTGTCCAGCTCGCGATCGGTTCCTTTCTGGAACACTGCGTTCACCCGCGTCAAGTCGAGGGACTCATGAAAGGCCGCCCCGGCGGATCCCTGAACGCAGTGGTCCGGCCAAAGCACCTGCTCCAGACCATTCAGGTCGATCACCTCACCAGGCTGTTTCCCGGCATGCTGCGAAGCGAAGCTGCGGTGATCCGCCGGGTGCCAGTCCTGCGAAGCGACGACGTATTCGAACCGCCGGCAGAGGCGGTTGGCGACGTCGACTACCTCGTCACCGCCGGGAACTGCCAACGCGCCCCCCGGCATGAAGTCGTTTTGCAAGTCGACAAGAATCAGGCAATCCATGTCTCGACGGCGCGGGCCTTCCGGTCTTACAAGCCCTCTCCAATATACGGCGCAGACGCGGTCTCTCCGCCACGCGGCGAATCGGCCGACTCACTGGGGGCTGAGTGCTAGGAATCCAGCTCCTCCGGGTGCTGATCGAGAATTCGGCGCATGTAGTTCCTGACCCTCGGGCCGTGGTCCGGATCGGCTACCGCGAAGTCTATGAACGTCTCGAAGTAACTGGGCATGTTCCCGATGTCGTATCGCTTCTCCTCTGGTCGCAGCTTAACGCCAAGCACCCTGCCTCCTCGCTCAGCGATCGAACGGATCGCATCGGCGATTTGGATCTCGCCCCTCTTGTCGGGCTTGACCTGGCGGATTTTCGCGAAAATGGCCGGCGAGAACACGTAGCGCCCCGCAACCGCAAGGCTACTGGGCGCATTATCCGCGGACGGCTTTTCGACCATCGTTCGGATCGGGAACGTGTCCCCGTCGCCACCCGGCTGCACGATTCCGTAGAAGCGAACCCTGTCTCGCGGAACTTCCTCGACGGCAATGACCACGTCGGCTCGTTCCCGGACAAACGCGTCGGCCATTCTACGGCAGGCCGTGGAATCGCCACGGAGACCGATGATCGAGTCGCCGAGGGCAACGACAAATGGATCCCGTCCGGCAAAAGACTCGCCATGCAGGATGGCGTCGCCTAGGCCGCGCTGGACGCTTTGGCGGGCGTACAAGATGTTGAGGCCTAACCGCTCGAAGTTTAGCGCGAGCTGCAGATCTGTCTTGCCTGCGACACGGAGGGACTCCATGAGAGCCGCGTCGGGATCGAAATGGTTCTCGATCGCCGCCTTGCCGCGACCTGTTACGAACAGCAAGTTGCGGACGCCGCTGCGTGCCAGCTCTTCCGCAACGTACTGGACGATCGGCTTCCGCGCAACCGGCAGCATTCCCTTGGGCTGCGACTTGGTCGCCGGAAGCAGGCGAGTGCCTAGGCCCGCAACGGGCACCACGGCGTTCGGGATAGGGGAGTCCATCGATGCAGCTGGAACTGGACGGGATTCAGGAATGGGCGACATTGGAAGCGAGGTCGTCCAGTGTCGAACTCCGGTTCCAAAAATCGGCGAACAGGGTTCGCATAGCGCTGCCCAAGCTTCGATGCTCGAAGACAAGTGCTGTAAGCTTCTGGTGGCTGACGACTGGATCATCCAGCGAGATCATTCCGCTGTGTCCGTCAAACAAGGCGAGCTTCATCGGGATATTGCGTCCTAGCCGAACCTCCGCGCCGGCCCCTTCCAGGAGCTTTAGCTTCCCCTTCCCTGCCGGGTCCCTGACATCCTTGGAGTCAAACATCAGCCGGCAGGCCGTGCCTTTGTCCGCCAAGCTCTTAACGATCGGCTCGTGACCCGGGTCCACAGCGTATGGGGGACGCGCGAATTCCAAGTATTCGTTCCGGGTTTGAAGCAGCATGCGCCGGTACTCCTCAACGATTTGCCGAGTATCGCCGATGATCCGGAGGTAGTCGAGCGGACTATGGCCATTCGAACCGTCCTGAAACACAGTGCCGAGATCCTTGCTGAGCTGGGTCGCCAAGCGCTGCCGGTCCTCCCATTCCCGCAGGAACCGCTCTCGCCTGCGGTTGAGATAGCCTTCCAATGCCAAGCGAGGCTCGACCGCCGAGAACTGCTTGGTCTTGCCGTGAACAACCCGCACGAAGCCCTTGTCAACCAGGCTGTTCAGCACGTCGTATATTTTGGCCCGCGGTATGTGCGCCCGGCCCGCCACTTCCAGCGCCTTGAATTGAACGTGTCCGATGAGGACCATGTAAGCGTTCGATTCGTATGCGTTAAGGCCGATGTCGTGGAGCCTTCTCGTGTGAAGTTCCAATTCCACTTCTCGGATTATACCGACCGGTGTTTTCTGAGACTGTCGCGAACGGTGAGCCCGACACGCAGCCGGCGTAGGTGTCGTCGGACGAATTATTGAATCCAGCAGGGGCCGCCCGGGAACTGAAAGCCAGGAGGGGAGCGGTTTTGGTTTCAGGGCGAACACCGACCAGCGGCGATCAGGTTCCCAATGGTCAGTTCGAGGGTCCCTGAGCAACCGTCGGAGGAAAGTAGCCGCGCCGGTGATAGATCTCGACATCGGCGCCAGCCAAGCCGAGTTCGACATCGATCAGCCTGAAGGTGCGATCGTCGAATGGCCTGGCCGGCACGTAGCCCAAGATGTATTGGCTCTGAACATTTCCAGCCACGGCGATGATTCCCTCGTACAGCGCCTGGAGCTGAGCGGCAGCATACCCGCCCGTTCCGACCTCGTACTGGTAATTGCCGGCGTCCTGCGGCTTCGAGAGGTATCCGGCCACATCCTTGTGGACCTTTTGCATTGGGCGTACGACGCGGCCTCCGGTTTCCCGTGCGAGCTTGAACAGATTCGATTCCTCTTCGTGGTGATAGCCCCAGCCCACAGTGCTCACGGCGTAGACGGTGACTTGGTGCAGCTGGGCTGCATGAATCACTTCGTCAATGGAACGCTTGCTGGCGTTGTCATGTCCGTCGCCGATCACGACCAGAACCTTCCGGGGTTCGCTTGCACCCTGATACGGAATGGATACGAGCTTGTCCGTGCAAGCCCTGTAGATCGCGTCAAACATCGCGCTGCCGCCGCCGTGCCTGAGGCTCTCCATCTTCTCGGTCAGGACGATCGGATCGTTAGTGAAGTCCACGAGCTCGTCGACCTCCGTGTGATAGCCGAACAGGAAGCCCTTGTTCCTGCCTCCTTCCGGCACCAGCATCCATGCCAGATCACCGATCGAGTGCTGATAGGTCTTGTAGTAAAGTCTCGCGGTATTGCTGAGGTCAATGATGAAGCCTGCGTACAAGGGCGGCTTCTTTTCCTCCTCCACGCTCCGCGTGAAGTACCGGATCTCTACCTGCTCGCCGTCTTCCCACACTGTGAAGTCCGACTGGTTCAGGTCGCTGACGAAGAGGCCGTCGTTATCGGTAACCGTCACCGGCAGGTTGACTACGTTGACCTCGACGCGAATGGTGTTTCCCTCGCCGGTGACTGCCTCTTGGGCAGAGGCCATGCCCGCGACTCCGAGCAATGCCAGGAGGCCCAAACTGCATCCCGCCCGCATGACGCCATCATTCTATCCCACTCGCTGTCACGCCGGGTGCTCGTCCGGATGCCGCGGCCCCGGGGCGAACCCACACCAAAGGCGATCAGGACCCCGAGGGTCCGTTCGACGGCCCTTCGGCGCCGGTTGGAGGAAAGTAGCCCCGCCGGGAAAAACTCGACATCGGCCCCTGCCAAATCGACTTCGACTTCGATCGGCCTGAGGGCCTGATCGTCGAAGAGCCGAGTCGGAACATGACCCAGGATGTACTGGCTCTGAACATTGCCAGCCACTTCGAAGACGGAGTCGTGCAGTGCCTAGAGCTGAGCCGCAACATACCCGCCCGTTCCAACCTCGCACTGGTAGTTGCCGGCGCCCCGCGGCTTCGAAGGGTGTCCGGCCACAGCCCTGTAGACTCCCTGCATTGGGCGCACGACGCGGCCTCCGGTTTCCCGGGCCAGCTTGAACAGATTCGCTTCCTCTTCTTGGTGATAGCCCCAGCCCACGGTGCTTACGGCGTAGACCATGACTTGGTGCGGCTGGGCTACATGGATCACTTCGTCAATGGACCGCTTGCCGGCGTTGTCATGCCCGTCTCCGATCACGACCCGGACCCTCCGGGGTTCGCTTGCACCCTGATACGGAAAGGACACGAGCCTTTCCATGCAAGCCCTGTGTACCGCGTCACCCATCGCGCTGCCGCAGCCCTGCTTGAGGCTCTCCATCTTCTCGGTGAGAACGATTCGGATCGTTAGTGAAGTCCACGAACTCGTCAACCTCCGTGTGATACCCGAACAGAAAGCCCTTGTTCTTGCCGCCTTCCGGCACGAGCATCCATGCCAGTTCCCCAATCGAGTGCTGATTGGTCTTGTAGTTGAGCCCGGCCTTGTTGCTCAGATCGATGATGAAGCCGGCGGACAAGGGCGGCTTCTTTTCCTCCTCGACACTGCGCGTGAAGTACCGGACCTCCACCTGCTCGCCGTCTTCCCAGACAGTGAAGTCCGCCTTCTTCAAGTCTTCAACGTAATGGCCCTCGTGATCGGTCACCGTCACCGGCAGGTTGACGACGTTTACCTCGACCCGGATGGTGTTCTCTTCGCCAGTGACCACCTCCTCGGCCGAGGCCGCGGTCGCAACTCCGAGCAGTGCCAGAAGGCCGAGGTTCCTCCCCGATCGCATGAGGGCGCCAGCTTGTCGCACTCCCTGGCGTTCCGCGGCGCCAAGCGGGCCCTGCCCCAGCGTCCCAGCGTCAATAGGTTCGACGGCCCGCAGAGCTCGTTGTACGATGGACGAAAGGCCGTTCGTCTCGGTGCGATGCAAGACTTCCTCGATTGGGCAGAGCCCGGCAGCGAAGAATGGCACATGGCCCGGCGGCTGGATCCGCGCAGGCTGCCGCATCACATCGCTGTGATCATGGACGGAAACGGCCGGTGGGCGCGGAAGCGCATGCTTCCCCGAGCCGCCGGTCACCGCGCGGGCGTCAAGCCCGTCCGCGAGATCATCGAGGCCTGCTGCAGGCTGGGAATCGAAGCATTGACGCTTTACGCGTTCTCGGTCGAGAACTGGAAGCGGCCCAAAGCCGAAATCCGGACTCTCTGGATGCTTCTGCGACAGTATCTCAGGCAGGAACTGCCGGAATTGAAGGCCAACGGCGTCCGGTTCCAAACGATCGGCCGAATCGAGGCGCTGCCGCAGGAAGTCTGCGACGACATAGACAACGCGATCGTCGAGACCTCCGCCAATATGGGTCTGCGCTTGAACATCGCCCTGAACTATAGCGGCCGTTCGGAGATCGTGGACGTCGTCAATGACCTGCTCCGTCGAGCGCAGCGTCGCGGCGAGCCGACTCAAATCGACGAGCGGAGCATGAGCGACCTGCTCTACACCGCGGGAATGAGTGATCCGGACTTGTTGATTCGCACGTCGGGCGAGTATCGTGTCAGCAACTTTCTGCTTTGGCAAATCGCCTACTCCGAGATTCTGGTGACGGATCGATACTGGCCTGACTTCCGCACGACGGACCTGCTGGAAGCACTCCTGGCCTACCAGAAGCGGAACCGCCGGTTCGGCGGACTCCCGGGCCAGACATCGACGGGACGGCGCGACGCTGAGTCGGTGGCAGACCGGAAGCTAGTAGCCGTCAGCGAGTGAGGCCCGGCTCTTGAAGAGAGTCCTTACAGGGCTGCTGCTGGCCATAGGCACCTCGGCCCTGATCTTCCTAGCACCGGCATGGGTGTTCATGCTGGTGGTCGTTGTCCTTTCGGCACTGGCCCTGAACGAGTTCTTCGGCATCGCGGCCAAAGGGGGGGTAAGGCCTTTCGTCGTGGCGGGGCACGTCGCGGCAGTGCTCTGGATTCTCCTGCCAAATCTGGACCGCGGATATTTTGCAACCCTCTTGGCAATCGTGTTGCTTGGCGCGGGTGTGCTCGCGCGCCTGCCGTTGCCAAACGTCCTGCCCTCAGCGGCAGTCACGATGACAGGGGTGCTCTACATCGCGGGCCCGATGCTTTGGGGCATCCTTCTGTACGGACTGTCCCCGCACTGGCTATTCTTCGTCCTCCTTGTCGTCGCCATCGGGGACATTTTCGCGATGGCCGCAGGCAAGATGTTCGGTCGCCATAAGCTTGCTCCCCGAGCCAGTCCCTTGAAGACGTGGGAAGGCACGATTGCGTCAGTTGCCGCTAGCACTATGGTGGGCGTGCTCTACGCCCACATGTTTCTCTCAGCCGACCTCGGACCAGCCGAGGCGGTGATTCTATCGGTTGTCGTGAACGTGTTCGGCCAACTCGGCGATCTGGTGGAGTCCGCGATCAAGCGTGCGGCAGGCGTCAAGGACAGCGGAGCGCTCCTACCGGGACATGGCGGAATACTGGATCGCATCGACGGAATGCTGTTCGGGGTTCCGGTGGGTTATGGCTACGTGCAGCTCTTCGTTTGAGATCGCCGCTCCGTATGCCGGCACGGAACTTGCGCGAGAACCGATAGCACCCGGTGCCCAAGTGAGTAACGCAGCGCCGATTGGTGCTCGGATTGGAGCTGACCTTAACAGGACCTGGCAACGGCCGTCCCCGCGAATCCGGCCCACACCCGGATGAGGGAGTATCATGTTGTCGCGATCCCCGCGCGGCAACGACCAACAAGGGAAACCCAAACGGTACTGGCTGGGCTACGGTTTGCGGGCCGAGGGCGACTTGGGGCCTCCAGCGCGACAACCCGCAGCTGCCGGCCGTGCCTCGGCTCATTCGCAACGCCGCATGCCTCCGACACAAGAACATCAGGAGCAAAGGGTACCGACTACGAGTCCGCAACCCGATGTGAACTCCCTTGCCTTGCAGCAAGGAATGCCCGTCAACATCGAGGCCGAGATGTTCGTGCTCGGGACCGTCCTGCTGGACGACACGACATTTTCCCAAGTCGCGGGAGCGCTTGAGGAAGCGGATTTCTCCACCGAAAAGCACCGCCGCATCTTCTCCTGCATGCAAAAGCTCCATGAGCGTGGCGAGCGGATCGAGTACCTGACGCTCGGAAACGAGCTGGTGAAGTTCAAATGGCTAGAGAACGTCGGAGGCATCGCCTATCTCGCCGAGCTGACCGAAGGGATGCCGCGGCTTGCCAGCATCGAGAGCTACGTCAAGATCGTCAAAAACAAGTCCGTACTACGCAAGCTCATTCACACGGCCCAAGGCATCGTAGCCAGCTGCCTTCAGGAGAGTCGAGAGGTCGACGACATCCTTGCCGACTCGGAGACGGCCGTCATGAAGGTCGGCAACGACCTGCTGAGGTCCGGGCTGGAGAGTCCCAAAGAAACCATCGAGGGATACCAAGGAGGTCTGGAAGCTTTCCTCGATCCGACCAAGCGACCGCAAGGCCTGAGTACGCCATTCTACGAGTTCAATGAAATGACGAACGGTCTGCGCGGCGGACAACTCATCGTGCTCGCTGCCCGTCCAGCCATGGGAAAGACGGCGATGGCAATGAACATTGCGACGCACGTAGCAAGGCCGAAAGCCGACGAGCCGGCGAGGACGGTTGCCGTTTTCTCCCTGGAGATGTCAAGGGAAGCGCTTCTAACGCGGGTGCTTTGTTCCGAGGCACGAGTCAACCAGGTTAGCTTTCGGCAAGGCAAGCTCGGCGCCAGGGCCAAGGCCAATATGGCGAATGCTCTTGGCGGCATCGTGCAGAGCAAGCTCTTTATCGACGACACCGCGAATCTCAACGTCATCGAACTCGCCGCCAAGTGCAGAAGACTGCAATCCGAACATGGACTGAGCCTCGTCGTTGTCGACTACCTGCAGCTACTTGGATCCAAAGGGCGTGTCGAAAGCCGCGTCCAGGAAATCTCTGCCTTCTCGCGCGGACTCAAGCTGCTTGCGAAGGATCTGGACGTACCGGTTCTCGCACTGTCGCAGCTGAGTCGCGGCCCTGAGAGCGCCGGAAGAAAGGACGCTCGGCCGAGGCTCAGCGACCTGCGCGATTCCGGATCGATCGAACAGGACGCCGATGTCGTCTGCTTCATTTACCGCGAAGAAATGTACAAGCCGCTCGACAAGAGCCTGGACGGCGTGGCGGAGCTGATAATCGGCAAGCAGCGCAATGGCCCGACCGGCAGGGTGAAACTTGTCTTCCTCAAGAAGTTCGCTCGCTTTGAGCCTCGAGCCCCAGGAGGGGATGAGGGACCGACTGAAGCCCAATTCGAGGCAAGCGGGCCGGACGAGGACGAACCGCCCCCCTTCTAGGCATGGCCCTGCAGCCGCAATGCATCCGCTGCCTTGCGACACTGGTCCGCGTCGGTTTGGCAGCGCCGTGACCGGAACGTGTCCCGGCGAATTCCGCAGGCCAGCACGCAATCTGCCCGCGGCAAGAACCGACTCTGGGCCCTTGAACCGATGTGCGGTGGCGAGGCTCCTCCCAGACCGCCGAGGGCACCTATGGACACCCACCCCGGGGCTCCGTCGTCATCCGGACGCCGAGATGGGGCATTTAGTACGGTGCGGGTGATTTGGCACTACACTGGAGCAGGAAAGGCCAGATGAACAAAGTCAATTTCGTTGCATTTGGCCTGCTCTTCGCTTCGTCCCTCTGGGCTCAGGCGACAGATCAGGCGTTGCCCAAGGACCATCCCCCGACCGGCGACAAACAGCGTTCGGCCGAATTGGCACTGCAGACCGAGGCCCTTTTACCCGGCCAGCCTGACGCGCGGAGGAGCGTTCCCCGCACCAACTTCATCGACGACCATATCTTTGGCAAGATGGAGCGCGACGTCATACCCCACGCTCCGCTGGCTGACGACGCGACATTCTTCCGACGAATCCATCTGGATCTCACCGGACGGATTCCCAGCGGCGAGGCGGCGCTGCAGTTTGTTTCAGATTCTGACCCGGAGAAGCGGCCCAAACTGATCGACGCGCTGGTCGGGAGTGAAGATTGGCGCGATCGCTGGACCTATTGGCATCTCGACCTTTGGCGCACTAGCCAGAACCGCGTCGGCGTGCCCGGTCGAAACCTCTTCCATGACTACGTCGCGGACGCGCTGCTGCTAAACCAGCGCTATGACGAATTCGTCCGTGAGCTGCTGACGTCCGAGGCCCGCAGCAACTGGTACGTGGGACCCGCGAGCTACCTCGTCCGATGGGCCGTTTTTGCCGACAACTGCACGGAAATCATGCACGAGGACACCGCCGACGAGATGACGGTGATGATCTTCAAGCACTTCATGGGCGTGAACCTGCAATGCATCTCGTGCCATGACGGTGCCAACCATCTCGAGAATGTGAACGCGTGGCTGACCGCCAGGAAGCGGGAGGAATTCTGGGCCCAGGCGGCGTTCTTCGGAAATACCCGAGTGCTGCGCCGCGTCGAACTGCGCAACACGCAGGACGAGTACCTGATCGACGACAAGGATCCGAACCGGACGGGCTACTCTCGTGCTGCCCCCAGCACCGTGAGAGTGGCCCGCCACCGGGAGGGCATGGTCCCGCCAAGGTTCATACTCGGCGGTGAAACGCCGCGTCCCGATAAGCCGCTGCGACACGAACTCGCGCGCATCCTGACAGCCCACCCGCAATTCGCAAGGGCGACCGTCAATCGCTTCTGGGCCGAATTCATGGGCGCGGGGATTGTCGAGCCGCTGGACGGCTTCGACTTCTACCGCATGGACCCCGCCAAACCCGCCAAGGGATGGGACACCCAGCCTTCACACCCCGATCTACTTGAAGAACTCGCCCGCGACTTCATTGACAGCGGGTTCGATCTGCAGCACCTTCAGAAGCGAATTGTGAAGTCCGCGGCCTACCAGCTGTCTGCCAGCTTCCCGGCCGAGTGGAATCCGGCCTATGCCCGTTACTTCGCCCGCAAGTTCCTTGTAAGACTATCCGCGGAGCAGGTCTATGACGCGATTGTCAAGGCGACGAACTTGCACATTCCGATCCAAATTCCCCTGACCGACAAGAGGGTGAAGTATATGGTGCAGATGCGGGGACCGTCCGACCTTTGGCGAAGTGCCTCGCTAGGACCGCAACTCCGACAGGACCTGCAGTTCTTCGGGGAAACGTTCGGACAAGCCAATCGAGAATTCAACGAACCGAGCCGTGAGGGATCGATCATCCAAGCCGCTCTGATGATGAACTCCAATCTCGTCAAGGAAAAGGCCAAGCCTTCAAAGGGAAGCTATCTCTCGGCCCTGTTGTCCAGTGGCACCGATAGCCGGAGAATGGTGGAGTCCCTGTTCTGGCAGTTCCTGACGCGTGACCCGGATGAACAAGAGCTGCAGGCTTCTGTGGACCTGATCCAGGAACGGGGACGTGAGGCCGGAGGCGAGGATCTCCAATGGATCCTCATGAACAAGATGGAATTCCTGTTCAATCGCTAGGAACCCCGGGGGAGAGCCGGCATGGCACGATTCGAAGACCATTTCCTCACGCGGCGCGAGGTGCTGCGCGTCGGCTCTGTCGCCGTCACGGGCTACCACTTCTTGCCGCTCGTCCAGCCTCGCGTACGAGCAGGCGGTACGGCTTCGCCAAACGGCAGGGCCCGTTTCTGCATCTTCGTGATGCTCGAGGGCGGGCAGTCCCACGTTGACGCGTGGGATTTCAAGGAGGGTCCTTGGACACCCCCTGACTTCGACGTACGGGAGGTTGCGGGAATCGGCAAGTGGCCCGTGGGCCTGTATCCGGAACTCGCGAACCGTCGCGACAAGTACACGCTGCTCCGTTCGATGGCGACCTGGGAAAGCCAGCACGGTCGGGGGCAGTACTACATGCAGACGGGTCACCAGCACAACCCGGCCCTCGCTCCGGAGTTGCCCGCGGTGGGGTCAGTCGTGGCGTACGAGTACGCCTCCCGTCGGAAGGAGTCGGACTCCCTGCCTCCTTTTGTCGGATTCAATACGTTCCCACAAGTCGGGCTTATTGGAGCCGGTTTCCTGCCGGGAACCTACACGCCGTTCCATGTGAACACGTCCTCCGACATCTCTGCTCTCGCGCCCCGCAGCGACGAATTGCCGGACTTCACTCGCCGATGGGAACTCCTGCGAGACTTCGACGGCCGCCTGCGTAGCGATCCCGCCCTCGAGCGAAAGGCGTTCCGGGATTACCACAGCTATTACGAGGGCGCCGTCGAGATCATGTCGGATCCAAGGAGCGCCGGCATCTTCAGCATCGATGAGGACGAGCGTGCCAGGTATGGGAGCAATCCTGTTGGCGACTCGTTCGTGCTAGCGCGCAACCTAGTCGTGGCCGACGCGGGTACTCACTTCATCTTCCTCACTCACGAGGACTGGGATCACCACGGTTCCATCTACAAGCGAAGCAACTTCTATAAGCGATCGTACGAACTGGACACGGCCCTGAGCCAGTTGCTGGACGACCTTGAGGCAGCCAAGAGAGACGACGGCACCTCCGTGCTCGACGAAACCCTGATTGTTTGCGTAGGTGAGTTCGGCCGCACCCCTGGAGAGCTGACAAACATTGCCGGTCGCGATCACTACCAGTACGCATTCACCGGGCTGTTCGCGGGCGGTGGCGTCCATCCCGGGCAAGTTCTGGGCGCGACGAACGAGACCGGAGCTGAGATCTCCGATTCTGGCTGGAGCGGCAACCGTCCGGTCTATCCGGAAGACCTTGTAACGACAATCTACTCGGCGATGGGGATCGATTGGACCAAGACTATCGAAGAAACCCCTTCCGGGAGGGCATACCACTACATCGAGGTTTTCTCGCCAACCAAGATGCTGGCAAACCGGGTAGTCAGGGAACTGTTCGCCTAAGCTTCAGGAGTTGTTGAAACCGGCAGCGATCTGAGTTTGAGAATCGGACTGACTGTTCGTTAGACGCTACGCGGAATCTCCCATGCTCAACGACGTGGTTCGACGGATTCGGCTCTCGGTCCTGTCGCGCAGGATGCGCAATGACTGGGACCGACGGGCGCGGGAAGACGCCTTTCATTACGTCAATACGGGTCGAAGGAACTGGAATGAGGAGGAGTTCTTTTCCACTGGGACGCAGAATGCGCAAGATCAGATTCTCAACGACATGGAGAGCATTTGTCAGGGACGGGATCCGGCCAACATGCGGGTCTTGGAAATCGGCTGCGGCGTTGGCCGAGTGACCAAGGCGCTTGCCGCAATATTCGGCGAAGTACATGGGGTGGATGTCAGCGGTGAAATGATCCGGCGGGCACGCCGCTACCTGCAAGCGACTCCAAACGCCCATGTCCATCGCAATTCGGGCACGGACCTTCGCGCTGTGGAATCGATGGCCTTCGACTTTGCCTACTCGTTCATCGTGTTCCAACACATTCCCAGCAGAGCCGTCATTGACGGATATGTCGGCGAAGTCGCGCGGCTCCTCCGGCGTGGGTCACTGTTCAAGTTTCAGGTCCAGGGCTACGTGGGAGCTGGATCACGGAATCTCGGGACCGATACCTGGATGGGAGCGAGCGTCTCTGAGAGCGAGGCCGCCGAGATGGCTCAGCGTCATGGCTTCGCCCTTTGGCAGAGCACGGGAGCTGGGACGCAGTATTACTGGCTCTGGTTCTACAAGCGATGAAGTGGGCTTGCCCTGCTTCCCCAAGGGCTATTCAGACCATTTCCCCGGCAGCCGGGGCGCCAATCTGAGGCTTCGTAGCAGGCGGTAGGGGAGCCTGCGAAGTTCGCGGCTCATGCCGCGTTCAGTTTCGGCATGGCGCGCTTCCAAGGCGGCGATCCAGTCTCTCAGCTTTGCAATGTGCTGCTCCCTCTCCCGCAGTACGTTGCCGGAATCCGGAACATACGCGAGGTTCGGAGGGATGTCGATCGGCCTCATCGAGCACGCTGCTACGAAGAAATGGGCAGACTCCGGCACCGGCGACGAGACTTCGAAAAAGGCCCGAGCAGCCCGGGATCCCTCGGCTGTGAACGAAATGGCCGGGGAGTGATTCTCAAGGAAGATCTCGACGTAATGAAACGAGTCTGACAGCGCTCCGCGGAACTCGTCGTACTCAAATTCGTGAACATGGAAGGGATTGGGCTCCGCCCGGGCGATTCGATAGTAGGAGCGGTTCGGCGTGGAAGCGAGAAACACACCGGAGCGTCCCAAGACTCGCGCCGCCTCCCTGATCAGGTCCGACCCACGTTCCAAGTGCTCGATGACTTCGAACGCGATAGCGAGGTCGATCGAGCCATCGGCAAACGGCAGTTCCCTGCAATCAGCTTGGAGAAAACACACGTTCGGGTACGCGACCTTCGCCGGCAGAAGAGCCTCGGGTGCGATGTCCAATGCATAGAGAGTCGATGCGGCCTCGGCGAGCCTTGCAGAGCCGTAACCAAGGCCGCAACCCAGATCGAGAACTCGATTACCCGCCGCGAGCGGCTCTGCGAATGCGTATCGCGCCACGTGCTCGTTCCTCAAGTCGCATTCGCTCGACTCGGGTACAAGGCGTTCGCCGGCTGGCTCCATCGAGGAACTCCCAACAAGTATCCTCTACAGGATCGCTTCGGCCCCATCCGGCCTGGGCTCCTACCAGGCACTCGCCACAGCTACCTGTCTGGAGTACGGGATTCAGACGCCCCCGCAGACTCCTGCCTTGCGCGCGACGTATCGTAACGGGCGGTACCTTAGAGTTTGACGTTGGACACTCGCTCGAAAATCGTCAGGCCGACTTCCCTACCCCGGATGGCTGGCAATGTTCGGATCGCCATGGGCTGGTTCGACGTCCTAACTGCCGAGCATTGCGAGCTCCTTAGATCGGCGAAACCCCGAGACGGGTCATTGGTGGTCCTGGTGTACCAGGAGACTGAACTGCGACCCGCCCCTCTCTGCGTCCACGACCGTGCTCAACTGGTCGCCGCGCTCGAGTCCGTGGACTGGGTTTGCGTGTGCGCGGCCTCGGAAGCGAAATCGATCGCCGACGACTGTGCAGCGGATTGCGTAATTGATATCGATTCCGCTCAGAAGCGCGATGTGGTCCGTGATGTACTGGAACTGCACGCGAACGTCTGATCACGCACCGCGCATCCTCGTTGTGCGCCTAGGTGCTATGGGCGACATCGTCCAAACGCTTCCTGCGGTGGCAGACCTGCGCTCGGCCATGCCGGACGCCCGCATCGATTGGGCGGTGGAGACTCGCTGGAAGCCGCTTCTCGATGGAAATCCGTCGATCGACGAGGCGATTCCCATCTCGCTCGGGCTCTGGAGGAATTCGAAGTCCCGACTCCGATCCTGGAACGAAGCCAAGGGACTCGTCAGGAGCCTCCGCGCAAGGGGCTACGATCTGGCGCTTGACTTCCAAGGCCTAGTCAAGTCGGCCCTCTTGGCCAAGCTGAGCGACGCCGGCTGCGTTGCGGGATTCGAGCCGAGCCTCCAACGCGAACCGCTTGCTGGACTCGTGTACTCTCGCCGCGCAGGCTCCTCGAGCCGTCACGTCGTGGACCGTTACAGAGACCTCGCCGCGTTCGTCGTGGGAGCGCCGTCCGCTAACCCGGCCGCCTTTCCACTGCCGGAAGGGACACTGGATGCAAGCCTGCCGGAACGATTCGTCCTGGCCAGCCCGCGCGCCGGTTGGGGTTCAAAGCAGTGGCCTGCCGCACACTACTCGGAGCTAGCCGCAACCATCTGGCATTCCCGCAACATCCCGCTGGTTGTCGACTGTGCTCCAGGGGACGAGCGTCATGTCGAAGCAATCGATGCCGCTGCACCTCCAGGCGCGGTCATTCCGCATGCGTCGTCAATCGAGGGGCTGATCGGTGCCACCCGCGCCGCGGAGGCTGTGGTGGGTGTCGACAGCGGACCCTTGCACCTGGCTTCGGCGGCCGGAAAGCCCGGCGTCGCGATCTTCGGACCCACCGATCCTGACAGAAACGGACCCTACGGGTCAGGAATAGTAGTGGTCCGGGACCCTATAGCGGAGACGACATACAAGCGGGGACGCGACCCCAGCCGGTCAATGCACGCCTGCGGTCCCGCAATGGTCTACGACTCGCTCAGGCCATTCCTAGGTTAAGTAGACTCGTACGTATGAAAGGGCTTTGCCTTTTGCTACTGACTTCCCTGCTGCTGGTGTCGCCGGCAAGGATGGGCGCCAACGCCATGCTCGATGGGCAGGAGTCGGCGCAGCTGATGCGACGCATTTCGGACCTGCTGGAAGCGACGCGTATCGTAATGCCGGAACTATCCCGAGCGGGGGCACCCCTGCAGGAGAATTTCCGCCAAGGTGTCAAAACCCTGGAGACATCGACTAGTCGGAACCACACGGGGATCCTCTACAGGATGCTCGTCAATGCCAAGGCGTACCTCCAACTCTCCGACACGCTACCGAAGCCCGCGGATTTTTCGGAGGATATCGACAGGCAGCTGACCGACCTCAGGGCGTCGATCCAACGCTTCGAAGCCCACTTTCTGGCGACCCTCGACGCCCGCGAGCAGCAGCTTCTGGGGTCAGACCGGGACAACCTCCGGAGGTATGCCGACGACAATCGCAGGGTGGGGCCACTCGAAAGCGAAGACCCGAGGGTAATCTTTCTCGGGGACTCGATCACCGACGAGTGGCACCTGGACCAATACTTCACCGGCAAGCCCTACCACAACCGCGGTATCAGCGGGCAGATCACAGGCCAGATGCTCGGTCGCACGAAGCCCGACGTAACCGACCTGCGTCCGTCGGCTGTGGTCGTGCTGGGAGGGACGAATGACCTCGCCAGAGGGGTCTCGGACGCCACGATCCGTAACAACCTAGAAGCGATCGCAATGCTTGCCGCATCGACCGGTGTCTACCCCATCCTCGCGTCAGTACTTCCGGTGAACGACTACCACGAGGGAGCCGACCCGCGCTTCCGTAGAACGACCCTCCGAAACCCGTCGCGCATCGTCGAACTCAACCGCTGGATCGAGGGGTTGTGCAGATCGAAAGGGTGGACCTATCTGGACTACCACAGCGCAATGGTCGACTCCGCTGGCAGGCTCCGTCAGGACTTCTCGAATGATGGGCTACACCCGAACACTGAGGGATATAAGGTCATGGCACCGCTCGCGCAAGCCGCGATCGACAATGTGCTCCGCACCACGGTTCGCCGTCCGAGGCGGCGGTCGCGCTAATTCAGTCCTTCGCGTGGCAACGATCGCCAATCGCAGCCATGACGTTCAGAGAGTTGCACGACGCTGCTCCAGCTGCCTAACCAAGCGGTTTCGCCGAGGGTTGCTAAGCTGATTTGCGGAAATGCCCGACGATCTCGGGCTGAGCGCTCCGCCATGGCACTCCTCGACCTGTTCAGATCGGCACCCAAGCCGAAGCCAAGGGATCTGGGAGACTCGGAGACACTACGCAAGATCAGCCGGGCGATGGAAGAGCTCTCGCCTGACCGTGCCAAATTCATCGCAGCGTTCGCGTTCATCCTCGGGCGCGTAGCCAATGCGGACCTGGACATCAGCGCGGTGGAAGTCGCTGAGATGGAACGGATCGTGGAGCGGGTCGGCGGCCTGCCTGAGGAGCAGGCAGTCCTCGTGGTCCAAATCGCCAAGGCCCAGCACATGCTCTTCGGTTCGACGGAGAATTTCGTCGTCACGCAGGAGTTCAACGGCATCGCGAACAAGATCCAGAAACAGGCATTGCTGCATTGCCTGTTCGCGGTTTCGTCATCCGACCAGTCCATCAGCGTCAAGGAGGACAACGAAATCAGGGCGATCAGCAGGGAACTGCGCCTGGACCACTCAGATTTCATCGCGGCGCGGTCGATCTACCGCGAACACTTGAACGTGCTCAAAGATTGAGAGGCTGACCGGCGGCGCACGAACGGATATCAGGACAACGGCGAACAGCTGCCCGAGGCGGGGAGGAAAACGATGGAAACAGCTACATTCGGAGCGGGTTGCTTCTGGGGTGTCGAAGTGGCGTTTGCCAACATTCCGGGTGTCAAGGCAACCTCGGTCGGCTACGCCGGCGGAACACATCCCAATCCGACTTATCATGACGTCTGCCGCGGCGACACCGGGCATGCGGAAGTGGTCCGAGTGACGTTCGATCCCGAACACGTCACCTACGAGACCCTACTTGAGAAGTTCTGGGAGTGTCACGACCCGACGCAGGTGAATCGCCAAGGACCGGACGTCGGCTACCAGTATCGTTCCGTCATCTTTTGCGAGAACGACCGCCAAGCCGAGGCTGCAGCGGCCTCCAAATCACGACTCGAACGGAGGTCGGTGCATTCTTTACCGGTGGCAACAGCAATCGAACCGGCTTCCAACTTCTACCGAGCCGAGGACTACCACCAGCAGTACTTGGCGAAGCGCGGTCTCGCTGTCTGCCACGTCTGATTTCGCGGGACGGCAGTCGCCCCAAACATTGGCAGTCGCGTAACGCGCGTCCTGAACAGACCCGTCGTTACGATTGAAAGAGCGGACTAGGAATCGGTCGAAATGTCGTTGATGCTCAACGAAATCCGCGAGCAGCCTCAAGTGCTGGAGGGGATATTGGACGATCCTCCAAAATCACTTGCGAGGCTGCGTAAGCGCTACTCGACGAGTCGGCCTACGATGATCGTCGTCGTCGCGCGAGGAACCTCCGATAACGCGGCGCTGTTTGCGCGATACCTGTTCGAAATCACCCTCGGAATCCCGACCATGCTGGCAGCTCCATCGATTTCGACGCTGTACCGCAGACAGTCGCTACCGCCGGATGCGCTGGTCATAGGCATCTCCCAGTCCGGCGAATCGACGGACATCAATGCCTATCTCGAATTCGCCAGCGACGTCGGAACACCTACCGTAGGCATTACGAACGAGGACGGTAGTACGCTCTCCAAACTTGCGGAGGTGGTTCTGCCAACCCGAGCAGGGACTGAGTCCAGCGTCGCCGCGACTAAGACGTATACCGCCCAACTGATGATGCTGTACTTTCTGGCTCAGGTACTCGGATCTGAAATCCCAGACTACGCTCTCAGGGAGATCCCAGCCTCGGTACAGGAACAGCTGGACCGTGAATCGGAAATCCAGCAGTTGGCACAGCACTACCGCCGCATATCACATGCAGTCGTGATTGGAAGGGGGTTCAATTACGCCAATAGCCTTGAGTTCGCTCTCAAGCTCATGGAAACCAGCTATGTGGTAGCCGCGGCTTTTTCCGGGGCCGACTTCGCGCACGGACCCATCGCCATGGTGGACGAAGGGTTCCCGGTCTTCGTCTTCACTCCTTCAGGACCAACTTCGCAGGAGACGGGCAAGCTACTCGCTCGACTCGCGGCGCGGCGAGTCGACACAATCGGAATCGGTTCGAGCCCGGTTCTTGACGCATTCCCATGCTCGCACCGGATCGAACTCTCCGGCTCCGCCCCCCGCGCAGGCGGCTTTCCTGCGGATATGCTGACCCCTATCCGCTCGATCGTCCCAGCCCAGCTATTCGCGGCCTATCTCGCTTCCAGCAAGGGTCTTGATCCCGACCATCCACGCATGCTCACGAAAGTCACCCGCACCATGTAGGGAGCAGTCACGGCTGTGCGAGCCTTGACAGCCAGCCGGATTGAGGTTATCGACCCCGCTAAGAGGGCTCGCGGCGTTACCGCCCCGAGCTCGACGGGCCTCCATCGAAACGCCTGGATCCGAAAGTTCGACGCACATCACCGGCTGGTACACCGGGCGTGCCGTCTACGGTCCTTTCGAGCAACCTCGTGCCGAAGTAACGCACACCACCCCCGGGAGCCTCCTGCCTGGCCTCCAAATAGCCCCTCTCGCAGGCGTGGTCCAACAGATCCCTGAAGCTGAGCAGACCGAACTTGCCGATTTCGAAGTCCGGCTCGGCCTCCCGGACAGCCGCCCGGAGATCGCTTCGGGAAAGGCCTCGACCAGCGATTTCGGCGATTCTTCCCAACACCTGCAAGAGCACTCGCAATGCGTCATCCAAGGTTGGCTTGCTCGCTGATTCGGGTTCAGCATTTGAACGCTGGCTGGCGCTCTGGCCTCTAGCCGCGCTTGATGAATACCCTTGCCTAGTAAACCTTGCGCCGTGACGAAAGCTACGACCAGACTCGCGGACCGACATGCCGGCAAGGTCGCTGTAGCTGACGAATTCATGGCAGTTCCCGCGGAGACTCTCGCTAGCGAACGAGTCTTCCGCTACGACGAACACGCGTTTGTTGTACTTCTTGAGCTTTTGAACGAGCGGCACGAAGTCGCTGTCTCCGCTGAGAATGCAGTACGCATCGATGTGAGTTTGCGTGAATACAAGTTCCATCGCGTCGATCGACAACGCTATGTCGGCTCCATTCTTTGTTCCGGTACCCGAGGTCTCCAGGTGCTCCATCTTGACGCCCTGCTGCGAGAGGCCCTTCGAAACGCTCTTGAAGTCACGATGGGCGTTCCAGTTTCCATATGCGACTTGCGAAACGATCTCTCCACGCGCCCGGAGCCATTCCTTGACAAGGCTGTAATCAAAACTCCGATTCAGCCCGTCCTTGATGCCTATCGCGAGATTGTCGTAGTCGATGAATACGGCGAAATTCAGCTGGGCCGACACGAATGCCTCATCAAGCGGAAGTCCAGGCCTTGCTGGTACTTGCGACGGCAAGAAGCGAATGCGCGAGCGGACGCGGCTCTCGTTCAGGCCGCGAAAGCACAAACTGTTTGCACCGCGAACCGGGCCCTTCCAGTGGACAGACCATCGAGGCTATTCCCGTCGGCACTGATCTTGCGCCCAACACTGATCGCCACCCTCACCGGGCCAAGCACTCGCGCCCGCGACAGACTCCATTGGAAGCGGAATGGCAGCGACGAAGCCGCGCCCACTCAAGCTGTCGAATTCGAACCGCTCTGGCTGCTGCCAGCCCGCTTCACCGCCTCGACTACTCGTCTAGGCTAATGCTCAACGCCTTAAGGAACTTCTGGTCCTGCTCCGTCAGACTGGCGTCCAGATCCTTGTGGGTAACCTCAACGGCCTCGTCCTTCTCGGACGCGGCTGGCCGACGGTTGAAGCCTATAGTTGCCTCCAAAACAAGCAGCACATCGTATCCCTCTTTCTTGATGTCGCGGATTACTTCCTCGATCGCGTCGGACTCTGACAGCGATTCGTCAATCGCGTGCCCAAGTCTCTTGATAAGCTTCTTGAGTCGTTGCTCCACGTGGTGCTGCCCCACACTCGGGAGGTTCGCGCGACGAGGCAACCCAAACCGAGCGCTTGCCTGCACGTCATTGAACCAGATGGCTCGAAAGATTGCAACAGATCACAGTCAAGGGTTCGGCTACCCTTCAGGCACCCGAAGAATTCATTCGTGAGCCGTTCATCGACACAGTAGCAACGTCCTGGGCTACGGAGTTCCGGGCCAAGACCCCTGTCATTGGCCTTGTTCCGATGCCGTCGAGCGACGTTTCTGGGATACTTCCCGACACGGTCGAAACCAGCAGTACCCCCAAATCATGGCGAGCGGCCCGATTGTCCCCACCGGCGGCTTGAGCGTACCGTTCGACAAGTCGCCGTCTCAATGCACGTCCGAGCACAAACCTGTTGAGCACGCGACTTGCAGCCAATCCGAATGGCCCCACCGAGAACGGGTTGGGACTGCACTCATCGTGAGGCACGGATCGACTCGGCCAACAAAGCAAGACGGGACTTCACCGATCTGCGCCATGGGTGCCGGGGTGCGCGCCGGGACCAGCTTGCACGCCTTGCAACATGGTGGGGACAATAAACCTAGGGAGATGACCGACCGAGAGCGAGCCGCCCTCGCGGCAGAAATCGCGTCGGCCGCTGCTGGCGCCACTGCCCCCCACTCCTGCAGCTGCGAGAGCCCTGCACAAGCCGCTGGCTCACCGATCGGAGACGCGAACGGCTTCAGCGCGCGGATCGATCTCTCGCTGTCGAGGCCGGATGCCTGCAGGTCGGAAGTTCAGGACTTCCTGGCGTCTGCCCGAACGACTGGATACCGCTCGGTCTGCGTGCCGCAACGCTGGACCGCGGTGGCGGTGCGCACGCTCGCGGACCTGCCGACAAAGGTCGCATCCGTCGTTGGCTACCCGAACGGAGCATCGCTGACGCCGGCGAAATGCGCCGAGGCCGAGTGCCTCATGCGGCTGGGCGCCGACGAGCTGTGGATGGTTGCTGACACGGCGGGACTGCGGTCCGGCGATCTTGATGCCGCATTCGTTGACATCCGGGCCGTCGCGGAACTTGCCGAGTGTCGCGGCGCGCTCCTCAACGTCGTGCTTGAACTCCCTTTGCTGACCTCCCGTCAAAAGCTCGAGGCGTGCGTCGTCGCCAAGCTGGCCGGGGCCGCAGCAGCCGTATCGGCGACCGGCTGGAACGGCTCGGTGGCCGACACCAGAGACATCGAGCTGATGCGGCGCACTGTCGGGGGCGACCTCGACATCGTGGCCGCTGGGGGCATCCGAACCGAATCCGACGCCCGGAAGATGCTGGTCGCTGGGGCAACAAGAATCGGAGCGGGCCGGGAACTCGCGCTATCCGTTGCCCGATCTGCCTAGAACCAAGCTTCCGCGTCGGAACGGGAAGTGCCGCGTCATCCGCGAATCGCGAAATCGCAGCCGCCAATTGCGGTTGGCGCATCGAACCGCGGTCGAAAAAGGGCGAATGATAGACTGAAGATGTAGGTCAAGCGGCGATTCAGTCGCGTCGCGGTTCTGCCGGATCCGAAATCGTTGCCTTCGTGGGACCAAGGAATCCTGCACAGGCAAGGGACAGCGATTCCACCAGGCAAATCGCACCACCCAGGCCACCCCGGATCGATGGTGCCAAAATGTCCGGCAATGTCTCGCTTAGCGCACCCGTCGAGGCGGCCCCTCATCCGAATCGAAGGATAGCGATCCTCCTCGAAGCGTCCGAGGCGGCTGCCGCGCACACGCTCGACTTCGATTCCTTGATGGTCGAGCTCTCGACGCTTGTCCGCAAGATCGTTGACTACGAAATGTACTCGGTCCTTGTTCCGACCGAAGAGGGGGAACTCCGAATCGCCCACGCAGTGGGATACCCAGTCGAGGTCGTACGTGACCTCCGTGTGCCGTTCGGCCAAGGCCTTACCGGAAGGGCTGCGCAAACAAAAGCGACGGTCCGAGTCGACGATGTCAGTCTCGAACCCGGATACCTTCCGGCTATTGACTCGGTCCGGAGCGAACTGGCTGTCCCCCTCGTCGCACGCGGTAGGCTCGTCGCTGTCCTGGATCTTCAATCCGCCGATCCGAATGCCTTCGACAGCCGCGTGTCGGACCTGCTGGAACTCGTCGCCTCCCGCTTTTCCCTCGCGATCGATGTCGCTCAGCTCTACCATGCTCAAGCCCAGCAGCATTCGATCCTAAATACGCTGCAGCAAATCGCGCATGAATTCTCGAGCATCCTGCAGCTTGGCGATCTGCTCCAGAAGATCTCGACACTCGTGCGGACGCTGATCCGCTACGACGTGCTGGCGATCTACTTGAAGGATCCGCACCGGCCACTTCTCAGGCATTATTTCGGAGTCAAGTTCGAAGAGCGTGTCCAGTGGAGGGATATTGAGATCGGTCGAGGGCTTGTCGGTACTGCCGCCGCCACCCGCGAGCCTGTCCTGGTGGCCGACACGAGCCACGACCCACGGTACATCGCTTCGATGCCGGGCATCTGCTCGGAAGTGGCTGTCCCTCTCATGCTCAAGAACGAGCTGATCGGGGTTCTCGACCTCGAGTGCGTTCGTCGCGCCGCCTTCGGCGATGACGACCTAAACACCCTGATGCTGCTTGCCCCGCAGCTCTCGGCCGCGATTGAGAACGCCCGGCTCTACGAAGAGAAGGCCCGCAACGAAGCCCGGCTCGAACGAGACCTCATAGCAGCACGCGCCCTGCAGAGGCACATGCTGCCGGTTGGGCGCCTTCGCGGGCCGCAAATCGAAATCGCCGCAAGAAATGAGCCCGCTGCGGTTGTCTCAGGAGACTTCTACGACTTCTACGACCGCGGCCACTCGATCGGCATCCTGAATGGCGACGTGAGTGGGAAAGGTGCCGCCGCCGCCATTTATGCCGCAATGGCAAGTGGGCTGTTTCGAACCGCGGCTGACTCCGGGCTCTCTCCGGGAGAGGCGTTCGGCAAGGTCAACAACTCCCTCCACGACCGAAAGATCGAAACCCGATTCCTGGCCGCCCACTTCCTGGTCTGGGATGCCTCCCAAGGCAGGCTCGTCATCGCTGGAGCCGGAATGCCGTTTCCGTATGTCTGCAGGCACGGCGAACTGGACACTGTTCGTGTGGAGGGAGTTCCACTTGGCCTGTTCGAGGACATTGGATACGAAGAGACGACACTCCACCTGGAACCGGGGGACTTCGCCGTCAGCGTGTCCGACGGATTCAGCGAGAGCCTGAACGAGTGCGGAGAAACGTACGGCGACGAACGCCTTGGCGCTGTCCTCGAGGGGATTCGCACCGAGTCTGCAGAGGCGATACTGGGGCAACTGTTCGACAGCGTGGGCAACTTCTGCGAGGGCTGCCCTCAAGGCGACGATCGAACGGCGGTTGTCCTGCGCGTCACCGAGTAACACGAACACGGAACGCAAGGCCATGCCATTGCAAGGGTTTCACTACGCCGAAGACATCCTTCACTGCGAAGGCGTTCGGCTACGAGAGGTCGCTGAGGTCGCCGGTACGCCTGCCTACGTCTATTCGACCCAGGCAATTCGCGAGAATTTCCAACGCTACAGGGCTTCCCTCGCCGGCGTTCCGCACGAAATCCACTATTCCGTGAAGGCGAATTCCTGCCTTGCCGTGCTGGCGCTGCTCGCATCCGAAGGCGCGGGATTTGACATCGTTTCCGGAGGGGAGCTCTATCGCGTCCTCAGGGCAGGAGGTGATCCAGCCAACGTGGTCTTCTCCGGTGCCGGCAAGACCGCTGCGGAACTGCGCTTTGCACTGGAGCAGCGAATCGGGGCGTTCCATTGCGAATCCGCCCAAGAGCTCGACCTTCTGCGGGACATCTGCCGGGAGTCCGGAGCGTCGCCGGCCGTAGCCCTGCGCGTGAACCCAAATATCGACGCGAACACCCACCCCTACATCGCGACCGGACTGACCGAGCATAAGTTCGGCATCGCGCTCGATGAAGCCGAGTCGCTGTATCTCGACCGGAATCGGTGGGAGCCGCTGCGCTTCACAAGTGTTAGCTGCCACATCGGCTCGCAGATCTTCGACATCGACGTGTTCGGCGAGACCCTGCGCCAGATGCTCGATCTCGCAAGGCGCCTCCGCGACGCGGGGATCGGTATCCGTTCGATCGACCTCGGAGGCGGCTTGGCGGTCGGATACGAGGCCGACCAGGCAAGTGCCTCGGTGAACGCCTACGGCGAAATGCTCTGCGACGAGCTCCGTGGGACCGGTTTTGGTCTCAGCCTCGAGCCCGGACGGTCGATCGTGGGCCAGGCAGGCGTCCTGCTGACCAGGGTCTTGTATCGCAAGCCTTCCGGTGCGAAGACATTCCTAGTCGTGGACGGAGCGATGAACGACCTAATACGGCCGGCGCTTTACAGGGCGCACCACGAAGTCCTCCCAGCTGTCCGGCGGGAGGGCCAGACGACTCGATGCGACGTGGTCGGGCCGGTTTGCGAGACTGGCGATTTTCTTGCCAAGGGTCGGGACCTCGGTCCCTGCGGCCAAGGAGACCTGCTGGCGGTGGCAACTGCTGGAGCGTATGGCTTCGTGCAGTCCTCGAACTACAACTCCCGCCCTCGAGCCGCCGAAGTGCTTGTTGAGAACGACGGCTTCCGCATCGTACGGAAGCGGGAGACCGTGGAAGATCTCGTCCGCGGCGAGGTCGTGTGAGGCACGGCCTCGATCAGGACAGCGGTTCGAATGGCCACTTCGCAGTCGTCGTGTAGCCGCCGTCGGACGCGATCACCTGCCCGGTGATGTAGTCCGCGGCAGGGCTGGCCAGAAACGCCGCCAAGCCCGCAATGTCGTCGGGAGTCCCGAGTCGGGGATTGGCCTGGACCGTGCCGAGCCAATCCGTCATGTGGGTCGGCCGCCACATGTCACGGTTGAGGTCGGTCAGGATGAAGCCCGGGGCGATGCAATTGACCTGCACGTCAGCATGCGCCCATTCCGCGGCGAGCACGCGCGTCAGACCGGCGAGAGCGCTCTTCGTCATGGCGTAGACCGAGAGAAATGGCAGTCCCAGGACTGACATCAGGCTGCCGATGTTAACGATCTTTCCGCCGCGCCCCCCCTCGACCATCCGGTTCCCGACTAGACGTGTCAGGCGTGCGATCCCGTGCAGGTTCGTCTGCATGATGAACTCGTACTCTTCGCGCGTGTAGTCCTGGAACCGGCGGCGGATGTTGGTTCCAGCCACGTTGACGAGAACGTCAGCGTGCGCGCAGGCCTGGGCAGCAGAGTCGATCGACTCGTCGTCTGTGACATCCAGCCTGATGGCTTCGGCCGAGAACCCCGCAGTCCGGAGCGCGGCAGCTTCGTCCTCCAAGGCCTCGCCCGAACGTGCGGCCAGAACCGTATGGGCCCCTTGCGATGCGATGGCCTTGGCCGTGGCCAATCCTATGCCACGGCTTGCACCCGCGACCAAGGCGTTGCGGCCCTCGAGGGAAAACATCCTTGTGTAGTCCATAACGGCAGGCCATCTTAGCAGGGCGCCCGATGCCTCGACCTTCCAGCCAGGGATCGCTACGATGGCACTATATGGCACGCTCCGATTCGGGTTTCGAGGCAGCCCGGGATGAACTGTTGGCAGTGCTGGGCGATCGGCTCTCCACGTCGCCGTACGACATCGGCAGCCACGCCCGCGATGAGTCATTCCATCCTCCGGCCCCTCCGGACGCGGTCGCATTTCCTGAGACCAATGAAGAAGTCTCCTCGGTCGTCAAGATCTGCCATACCCACTCGCTACCGGTGATTCCGTTTGGGGCGGGTACCGCCGTCGAAGGCCACGTGCAGGCGATGCGCGGTGGCATTTCCGTCGACCTGTCGCGAATGGACAGAGTGCTGGACCTGCAGGCCGACGATCTGGACTGTCGGGTACAGGCCGGAATCCGTCGCGTGGCGCTGAATGACCACCTCGAGAAGCACGGCTTGTGGCTTCCTGTGGATCCCGGCGCCGACGCATCGATTGGCGGCATGGCCGCTACGGGCGCTTCCGGAACCACCACCGTGCTCTACGGGACGATCCGCGAGAACGTCCTCGGCCTGACCTGCGTCCTGGCCGACGGCCGAATTATCCGGACGGGAGGTCGCGCGAGGAAGTCCTCGGCGGGCTATGACCTGACAAAGCTGATGATGGGGTCCGAAGGCACGCTCGGGGTGATCACCGAGGCCCAGCTGAAACTGTATCCGCTTCCGGAAGCCGTTTCGGTCGCCACGTGCACGTTCCCAGGTGTCGAGGAGTGCGTAGAGACGGTCATCGAGATCCTGCAGTTTGGAATCCCGGTAGCGCGATGCGAATTGATGGACGAGGCTTCGATGAGGGCTGTGAACGACTACTCGAAGCTGGACCATCAGGCCGCGCCCACGCTTTTCTTTGAGTTCCACGGCAGCCCGGCCAGCGTCACCGAGCAGGCCGAGCGGGCGGGCGAGATCGCAGCGGAGCATGGCGGCGGGGATTTCCAGTGGACCCGCGAGCGGGAGAATCGGGAGAAGTTGTGGCACGCGCGTCATCACGCCTACTACGCCATCAAGGCACTGCGACCCGGGTCGTACGGATGGGTCTCTGACGTTTGCGTCCCGATTTCAAGGCTCGCGGAGTGCATTGCCGCGACCAGCGCGGACCTCGAGGAGGGCCGGCTGGTGGCGCCCATCCTGGGCCATGTAGGTGACGGGAACTTTCATGCGATCTTTCTTGTCGATCCTGCGGACGAGGTGGAGATGGGGCGCGCCAGGATCGCGAATCAGCGCATGATCGACCGGGCGCTCGCAATGGGAGGGACCTGCACCGGGGAACATGGTATCGGGATCGGCAAGCAGCAGGCGTTGGTCGACCAGCACGGCGAAGGAGTCGTCGTGATGCAGGCTCTCAAGGCTACGATGGATCCGACCGGAATCCTCAACCCGGGAAAGATCCTGGCCTGAAGCCGTACGGTCACGCCGTCGAGTTAGCGGCTCCTGCCACGTAATCGGATCCGATCGAGTGCTTGCTCCAGACGGTTCGCCACCACAGGATGCCGGTCATAGACGTTCCGCTTCTCGGAAGGGTCGGCTTCCAAGTCATACAGCTGATACGGCCTCCCGAAGGCCTTCCCGGCAGGTCTTTCCCTGCCCCCAGACCCGTTTCCGGCAACCAGCTTCCACTTGCCGTCCCGGATCGCGAACATTCCGGCCGACGAATGGTGGATCACCGGGGCGCGAGAGCGCCCCCATGTCTTCCCGCGAAGCAGCGGGAGCAGGCTGAAGCTGTCCTCGGCCGCATCCTCCGGGAGGGGCTCCCCCAAGACATCGGCCAATGTGGCGAAGACATCGGTAACGCAGACGGTCTCCCTGGCTAGGCTGGCGGGGCGGATCTGCCCTGGCCAGCGAACGAAGAACGGCACTCTGTGACCGGCTTCCCAAATGTCGGCCTTTGTGCCCCGGAACACGTGGTTGGCAGTATGGCTGGTCGAGCGGTAGGCCTGGATTGTCGTGTCGTCCGTGTGGTCGTCTTCGGAGATTCCGCTGAGCCGATACATGAATGAGCCGTTGTCCGAGGTGAAGATGACCAGCGTGCTCGCTCTCACGCCCGCCTGATCTATTGCTTTCATCACGTCTCCAACAATTGCATCGACCTGGACGACGAAGTCGCCATAGGGGCCGAGGTCTGTCTTTCCGCTGAACCGCTCTGCCGGCCACACGGGCTTATGTGGTGCCGTCAGGGGTAGGTAGAGGAGGAATGGCTGTTCCTCGCGAGCCTGCCTTGCCATGAAGTCAGCAGACTGTCGCACGAGTTCGTCGAGGACATCGCTCGGCTCGAGATTCGACCCGAGCTCGCCCTCCCGCATGAAGCGCGGGAACCTCAGCGCCGGCTGATGCCCCAGAGGCAAGCCCGTGATCTCTCCGTTGCGGATGTATACGTATGGCGGGAAATCGAGCGAGGCGGGAATGATGAAGGATTCGTCGAATCCGTGGGTATGCGGCCCATCCGAAACCGGCTTCCCGAAGTCGAATTCGCCGGACTCGGTCCGAGCAAAGCCCAATCCGAGGTGCCATTTGCCGACGATTGCGGTGCGGTACCCTCGCTTCCCAAGAAACGTGCCGATCGTCGGCCTGCCGGGAGCCAGCAGCGGCTCGCCGTAACCGTTGAGGACTCCCCTCTTCAGCCTGGTACGCCACGCATAGCGCCCTGTCAGCAGGCCGTAACGAGTCGGCGTACAGACTCCGGACGGGGTGTGCGCGTCGAGAAACGCGATGCCTTGCCCAGCGAGAGCATCCAGGTTCGGCGTAGGGATTCGGGATGACGAATTGAGATAAGCGACATCGCCGTAGCCCAAGTCGTCCGCGAGGATGACTACGACGTTCGGTCGGGTGCCCGCTGCCGCTAACAGCGGCGTGACGCACAAGCACGCCGCTACACGAGGAATCCAGTGGCGCATGTTCCACCCATTGTGCCAGCAGCACCATTCGATGCGCACTCTACTGGCAGCGAACTCGCGACCGTCGGCCGCAACCTATCTATGCTTGCCCGCAACGCTCGTGTGATCGCGGGCGAAATCGCCGGTTCCTAGTCGTCCTCCTTGATGCGACGCTTGCCGTCGATGTCGCGGCGCTCGTTCTCGATGTCGAACTCGTATTCCTTCACTGCGTCCGCGAAGTCCTCGTTCTCAAGATAGGGCTCGACCCACTTTTGGGACATGTTGAGAATGTGCCCGCGCACGTTGGGATCGTTCAGGCCTTCCCGGTCAAACATGACCGATACGTCCAGGAGAGTCCGCGCCACGCCGAAACCCACCTGAGCAGATGTGGCTTGCACCCCTCCGGCCTCAGCCTCCTCGACTATCTTGGTGAACTCCTTGCCGCCGGACAAGGACGAAAGTAACGTAAAAACCCCCCGCGCCAAGGTCGTGTCCTCCATTGCGACGAGTTCGGCATCAACCTTGTTGCCGGCCTCGACGGTGCTCAGGACTGTTGACGCAGTGCCATCACCCGCAGGCAGCGGCACGTCCAGCGTGACCGTTTCCTGGCCCTCGATCAGTTTCTCGATGGCCCCGATACCCTCCGCGAACTGAATCGCATTGATCCTCGTCCGACGCCGGTATTCGTTGATCGATGGCTGGAAATCCTCGGTCCTGGCCTCGTTCGCCTCAGTGCCCGCCACGAACGCGTCCGCAAGCTCGTCGTAGCCAAGTGCCAGACCGCCAGTCAGGACGAAGCGCCACAGGCTGGCTTGGGCGCCGAGATCGCCCTCCGCCTTCGCCGCGTCCTTCAGCTGCTCGACCGTTTTCGTGTAGTCCGGAATGGCGTAGTTGTCCTTCGCGGCATCAAAGTACCACTCGGGTGTGCCTTGCCTCGGGCCGGTCTCGCTGGGTCCACAGGCGACTCCAAGCAGGCAAACCGCAGCCACCGTTACTGCGGTTAAGGAGAAGGATTTGGGATGCACTCGAATCTCCGGCATGTGCAATGCCTCCTTTCGTGGCACAGTCTCTCAGGTCGGAGAGACGATTGCAACCGGCTTCTCAATTGATTGATGCGAGAAACCAATGAATGGACCCGAAGGGAGCGGCAAACAGAGAATGCCTCGGTGAGTAACCGCACGGCCGGACCAGATTCCCTCCCATTAGATGCCGGCCAGCTAAGCGACAGGGGTCCGCGGATTCCTCTATCATGCGCGCGTGGGGCTCCCAAGCGACAACTTCGCCGAGGAGGCGGAGGCATTCATCTTGGTCGGGGGGCATAGCTCCCGCTTCGGTTCCGACAAGGCCCTGTTCGAAATCGATGGCCGTGCGATGGTCCTCCATGTCGCCGATGCACTGCGCCCACACCTCGCAACAGTAACGCTCGTCGGGCAATCGACCGAATACCAGGATCTCGGCTTTCCCTTGATTCCAGATACGGTCGCGGGCGCGGGCCCGCTGGGAGGCATCGTGTCGGCCCTCCAGCACGCGAGTGCCCCGCGATGCCTCGTCGTGGGCTGCGACATGCCGCTGCTGGCGTCGGCACCGCTGGCCCTGCTGCTCAAGGAAGCCACCAGCGCGGACGTGGAAGCCGTGATCCCCCGGACGCCGGACGGCCGCCTGCAGCCGCTTTGCGCGGTGTACGCGAAACGTGCCCAAGGGCCGCTTTCAAGAGCGTTGCGTGCCGGCGAGCGAAAGATCACCGACGCTCTGGAGTGGGTGAATTGGAAACCGCTTCCGGTTGACGACCCCACACCCTTTTCCAACATCAACCGCATGAGCGACCTGAAGTCCCTGAGTTGAGGTCCCGCTTCAGGCGGCCAACGCATCTGAGAGTCGACGCAGGTCGTCCCGGTTGTTGAAGAAGTGCGGGGAAACTCGCAAGCTGCCCTTGCGGACCGAGACGGCGACTCGCCTTAAGCTCAGCTCGTCCTGCAGCCGCACCGGGTCGCGGCCTGGGAACGAAGCAGTGACGATCTGCGAATCGCAGCAGTCGTCGGGACTCCCGGGGATCGACCCTCCATGTGCGCGAAGGATGGCCCGACATTCGCTGGCCAAGCCAAGGACCCGTTTCTCGATGGCTTCGGGGCCGCACTCCAGGATCAGGTCGACGCAGGCCTCCAGCGCGAAGAGCAAGGTGAAGGCCTGCACACCTCCCTCGTACCTTGCCGCGTCCTGGGGCAGTTCCGGTCGGCCATGATGGAGGCGCTCGTAGTCCCGCCACGTCTTGTGGCTGCGCCAGCTGACGATTCTCGGGGGCAACCACGCCCTAGTTTCGGCCGGAATGTAAGCGAATCCGGCACCGGGAGGCGCCATCATCCACTTGTATCCGTGCACTACCAAGTAATCGGCCGGAACCGCCCGGAGGTCGAGGCGGAGTGCGCCGACACTCTGTGTCCCGTCGACGCAGAGCAGCACATTGCGGCTCCGCAATTCGTAAGACAGAGCTTCGAGCGGTGCACGGAAGCCGTTGGAGTAATTGACTGAACTCAACAGGACCAGCCGAGTACGAGGCCCGATCGCATCGAGAACCAAGTCCGGATCGAACCGAGCGCGGGGTGCAGGCAGAGCACGGAATCGAACGCCTCGATCATCAAGGAGGAGCGGAGCGTAGAGATTGTTGGGGAATTCGTGGTCCAGCGCGATCACCTCGTCGCCCTCGCGCCAGTCGATTCCCCGTAGGAGCCAAGAGAGGCCCGCAGACGCGCTCGGGCAAAAGGCGATGTCGTCGGCATCGGCCCCGATGAGCCGCCCGATCTTGCCTCGAATCCGGTCCAATCGATCGAACCATTCGGGAAAGTCCAGCGATGCATGCTCGTCGCGGGAGGCGAAGTGGTCGGTCATCGCCTGGACGGCAGTGATCGGGGTCGGGCCGAACGCCGCGGAATTCAAGTGCGTCCAAGACTGCAGCACCGGGAACAACGCCCGGACAGGCTCCCACGAGAGGTGATCCACCTAACAAGCCTAAGACAGTCGTCCTGTTCGGTCGATCGCGAGGAGCCGGCACCGCGGCGAGCCGGAGAGTGCCGGACAGCGCGACTTGCTAGATCCCGAACCGAACGAGGGACGTGTCTGACCGACGACCATCCGATACCCTGAGATGGGGCCGGATGCGACCGGATCCGGAAACTGCGAGAGTCGCTGAACGATGCCAGGTCCAAGCGCGGCCCCGACAGGATCTTCCGAGAGTGCAAACCGGCCTTGGCACGCGCTTGAGAACGGCCTCGCGACGGTCTTGCTCACCCTGGTCGCCCTGCTTCCCCTCGCGGAAGGCGCGGGCCGCCTGGTGGGAATCGGGAACGTAGTCCCCGGATCGCTCCCTCTGGTACAGCACTTTACGTTGCTTATTGCGATCGTCGGGGGTGCGCTCGCCGCTCGAGAGGAGCGGCTGCTGGCGCTATCGACTGCGACTTTCCTGCCGGCCCGTTTCAAGGCTCCCGCCCGAATCTTCACAGCTGCAGTCGGAGCCGCAGTCTGCGCGTGCCTGGCGTACGGTTCATGGACGTTCGCGAGCGTGGAGCGCGAAGCCGGAGACATCGTGGCGTTCGGCGTGCCCGTCTGGCTGTTCGTCTTCGCGATGGCCCCCGGGTTCGTGGCGATCGGCCTGCGCATGGTCTGGAAGTGCTCGGATTCGCTGCTCGCCCGCGCTATTGCGCTATCCGGCGTGGCGGTGCCGGTTGCCCTCGCATTCTGGGAAACGCTCGGTGAACTGCCGATCCTGCAGTACTGCGTGCTCGCGCTTCTTGGAGGGGCGCTGCTTGGCCTTCCAATCTTCGCCTTGATCGGCGGGCTGGCTGCGCTGATGTTCTGGTTCGAGTACACGCCAGTGACCGCAGTGCCGCTGGCCGCATACCAATTGTCCGGGCAGCCACTCCTGCCCGCGATCCCTCTGTTCACTCTTGGCGGTTACATTCTCGCGGAAGGAGGGGCCAGCCAGCGTCTCGTCCGGGTGTTTTCCGCGCTGGTCGGATGGATGCCTGGCGGGCTGGCTGTGACTACCGCTCTGGCATTCGCTTTCTTCACGTCCTTCACAGGAGCCTCCGGCGTGACGATCCTGTCCCTGGGGGGCCTGCTCCTGCCGGTGCTCGTAAAGTCGCGTTACCGGCCCAGGTTCTCGTTGGGGCTGGTGACCGCCTCGGGCTCGATCGGCCTGCTGTTCCCGCCCAGCCTCGCCGTGATTTTGTACGGCGTGTATTCACGCACGCCGATCGACGAGCTGTTCCTAGGCGGCCTGCTGCCTGGAGTGCTCCTTGTCGGTTTGGTCGCGCTTTGGGGCGTGCGCCACGGCTACGGAGCCGAGAGCGAGCGCCATCCGTTCCGACCAGCCGAGGCGCTAGAGGCCATTGGCGAAGCCAAATGGGAACTGCTGCTTCCGTTCGTTGTGATCGGCGGCATCTTCGGCGGGGTAGTGACGCTTGTGGAAGCGGCGGCTGTGACGGTCCTGTACGCCTTCGTCGTCGAATGCCTGGTGTATCGCGACCTGTCCGTCCGGCACAGGCTGCCGAGCGTGGGTGTCGAATGCGCGACGCTGGTGGGCGGCGTCCTGCTAATCCTTGGGGTCGCGCTGGGCTTCACCAACTACCTGATTGACGCCCAAATCCCTGATCAAGCCCTGTCCTGGGTACAGTCTCACATCGAATCCAAATACGTGTTCCTGCTGGTGCTGAACGCGCTGCTCCTGGTCGTCGGCTGCATGATGGACATCTTCTCCGCGATTCTCGTGGTCGTGCCGCTCATCGCCCCTATGGGAGCGGCCTACGACATCGACCCAGTTCACCTTGGAATCATCTTTCTCGCCAACCTCGAACTCGGCTACCTGACGCCCCCCGTGGGACTCAATCTCTTCCTCTCGTCGTATCGGTTCGGGGAGTCGCTGACGAAGGTCTACCGATCGATCCTGCCCTTCCTCCTGATCCTGCTCGGCGGGGTCCTGCTGATCACCTACGTGCCGTCATTGACGCTGGCCCTAGTTCGCTGAGTCGGCGGAACTGCCTTGCTAAACTCGAAATGCGCGGGCGATCCCTCGCCCCTCCGATGGCGATCTCGCGAAAACTCACAGCAACGTGCACTGTCGGAGACGTACGGATCGGCGGGCCAAACCCCATCGTGGTCCAGTCGATGACGAACACCGACACGGCTGACACGACAGCTACGGTAAACCAGGTTCTGGCCCTCGCTCGGGCGGGTTCTGAGCTCGTTCGGATAACGGTGAATCACGACAAGGCTGCGGCCGCAGTGCCTCGGATCGTGCAGACATTGCGGGACTTCGGGTGCGATGTCCCGATCGTCGGCGACTTCCACTACAACGGCCACATCCTCTTGCGCAAGTACCCTGATTGCGCGCGAGCACTGGCGAAGTACCGAATCAATCCTGGCAACGTGAACATCGGAAAGAAGCACGACGACAACTTCCGGACGATGATCGAAACCGCCATCGAACATGGCAAGCCGGTACGGATCGGCGTCAACTGGGGGTCCCTCGACCAGCAGCTGCTAACGAGCCAGATGGACGAGAACGCGAGGCGCTCCGAGCCGTGGAGCGCCGCCGAAGTGATGTACGAGACGATCGTGCTCAGCGCCCTGCGCTCTGCGGAGGCTGCGGAGAACTACGGTCTGGGTCACGACCGGATCATCCTCAGCGCGAAGGTTTCAAACGTGCAGGACCTGATCGCCGTGTACCGCATGCTGGCAAGCCGCTGCGACTACCCGATGCACCTTGGGCTGACCGAGGCCGGAATGGGAACAAAGGGGATCGTCGCGTCCACGGCGGGCATGGCCGTGCTTCTGCAAGAAGGAATCGGAGACACGATCCGAGTTTCACTAACGCCGACTCCGGACGGTGATCGGTGTGAGGAGGTCGAGGTCGCCAAGCAGATGCTGCAGTCCCTCGAAATCCGGCACTTCACGCCGCAGGTCACGGCTTGCCCTGGATGCGGCCGCACAACCAGCACGTTCTTCCAGGAAATGGCGGAAGAAATTCAGGCCTATCTGCGGAACCGGATGCCAGAGTGGAAGGGCCTCTACCAGGGCGTCGAGCAGATGAACGTGGCCGTCATGGGCTGCGTTGTGAACGGGCCCGGAGAGTCCAAGCACGCTCAAATCGGCATTTCCCTGCCCGGAACCTTCGAAGAGCCTGTAGCACCGGTCTATATGGATGGTCGGCTCCACCGAACCTTGCGGGGAGACCGGATCGTCGCGGAGTTTATCGAGATCCTCGACTCGTACGTCGCGACGAACTATGAATCAAGGGCCCCTATCGCAGGGGTGCAGTAGCGAGCCGCACCAAGAAACCGAGCGGCCTAAGGGCCACTTCCAACCGGTCGCCTCACGAACCAAGGGAACTCGGAACCGAACTCGTATCCCTGGTAGAGGTGCAAATAAACGACGATACCCGCCATTGCCGCGAGGAAGATTATCAGCGAAATGATGATCCGAAGCCACGGGAGCTTCCGGCCTTCCCGGCGCTGCACCAGAAGCCAGCTTGCGCCGATGCCGACGAAGTAGAGCAGGATCATCGGTCCTGCGAACAACGTCATCGTCAGCGGATCGCCGGTAGGGGTGATGATCGCGGCCGCCACGAACATGATCAGAACCGCGTACCGGACGTTTCGTAAGAGGAAGCGCGGCGACGTCAGGCGCAGCAGGGTCAAGAAGAAAATGAGGACCGGCAACTGGAAGATCAAGCCCAGTCCGATCTCGAGAATGATGAACAGGTTGAGATACTCGCTGACGGAGATATACGGCTCGACCTGGTCCAGCGAGAGGGTCAGCAGGAACTCGAGAGTGACCCGGAGCGCCACGAAGTAGCAGAACACCCCGCCGAGGATGAACAAGCTGGCCGTGATGAAGATGAACGGCACAGCCCATCGCTTCTCCTTCTTGTAGAGACCGGGAGCGATGAACTGCCAAGCCTGGTACATCAGCCACGGAGCGCCGACAAACACTGCCGCGATGAGGGGGACCTTGATGTAAATGACCTGAAACTGCTCGAGCGGACGGATGTTGATGATCTTGATCGGATCTCCGGACTTTGTCGTGTATCCCTCGACGGCGGCGTAGAACGGCGTCAGGACGAAGCCCAGCAGATCCTTGGCGAAGGCGAGGCAAAACAGGTAAACAACCAGCAGGCCGCCCAAGGCACGAAGAATCCTCGTCCTCAGTTCCTCGAGGTGTTCGAGAAACGACATCCGAGCCATGCCTTCCTCGTCGGCATCCTCGTCGTCGTCTGGAGGCGGAGGCGGGGGCTCGGCACCGGACCCAGAACTCCCGGCCTCTTGGGGAGACGGGGAATCGGCGGCCGTGTCGGCCGGGCGGGGGGCGTAGGGATCGTCGTGCAAATGATCCGACTCGTCGTGGTATGGATCGTCATACACCGAGGCGTCGCTCGGCGAGTGTCCGGATTCCGTGGACCCGTTCGTTTTCGCCTCGTGGTCGGACGAGTCCCCGCCACTGGCGGTGCCGTCCTTAGGATCCTGCTCTTCGGAACTCATGGACCGGTACCGTTCTCCGAGGGAAGTGGATTGGATTCAGGCCGCGTTGACTCGCGTCGCTCAGGCAGGCTTCGATGCGGCGACTTCTTCGGATTCCGGCAAGCCGGAGACAGGTGCGCTCTCCGCCTCCTGCGACGAGGCTGAATCCGTTGCACCGGCCTCCGCAGACTCGCTTACGCTTCCGTTCACGGCTTCCTGCTCCGACGTTGAGCCTTCGAGCTCCCCTTCGGCCTCCTCGGAACTCCCATCTGATTCTCCCGAGGACGGAGACGATGAGGTGTTCGACTTCGCGCCGTAATCGTAGTCGCTGTAATAGTCGTCTTCGTTGTCGTCGTAATAGCTCGTGTTGATGTCGCTCCCAACGTCCTTGGCAAGGGTCTTCACGTCCTTGGTCTCATGCTCGATGCTGTCCATCTCGCGTTGGAAGGTGGTCTTGAGCTCGTTGGAGGCACGCTTGAACTCAGCCATGCCTTTCCCAAAGGTCTTGCCGAGCTCCGGGAGCTTCTTGGGGCCGAAGATCAGCAGGGCAAGAACAAACAGGACAACGATCTCTCCCATGCCAAGGGGGCCCATGCGATCTCCTCTAGCTGTCCCGCGTGTCCAGCGTCCCGGGACGTCCTTTGATAATAGCGACGCCGGGGAATAGATTCAAGAAGCGCTCGCAGCGTTCGAGCGCGCACGTTCCGTCGCCTCGCACAACCGCGAATCCGCTCTCCGCACGAGCGACGCCCAAGCAAGCGAGCGGACTCGGTGGTCGACCGGGAATGACGAGGAACCGTCTGCGATCGACGAACGCCGACCGCGAATCGCACCACATTCAGGAGGCTGCCTACAACTGCGGCCCTCCACCGTCACTGGTCGCGGCTTCCGGCAGAGGGCGGACGCCCGTAGCGGAGCCGCGCCAGCAGTGCTAGTGGCGGAGTGGAAACCGTCAAAGTCGTGGGTCGTCCCCGGATCGAAGTTCCGCTCCTGATCAGTTGATGGAAGAGAATCTGCCGATATCGATTCTATCGGAGCGAATGAAGAAGTGTTAGCGCGATGCCATTGCACGTTCGATTAACCCTGCCTCTTTTGGGACCGAAGAGACAGTATCGAAGTCCTTTAAATTTAACATTTAGGGCAATATTTGTGGAGTCAGTCATCGATCTATTCCGATAGAATTAACCGACAGTAGTATCAGTGTGGAATTTTTGGAAAGAATCCATATCGGTCCGAATTTCCCCTTTCGTTATGATTGACGTTCGACCGCCATGGACACGTCATTCAGCTGCGACCTGAATCCTTTGCAGTCAAGAATTGCATCGGGCTGGCGAGATTCTTGGCCCGTCCGTACGGCTCGATCATGCATTCGAGACGGAATATGCCCGACGCTCTTTCGCCATGCCCTTCTTATCGCGGTTTCCGCCGGCTCGGTCGCCGCTCAGACTGACGCCCATAAGGGAAGAATCATCGGCGTCGTATTCGACACGCTCGGAGCTTCAGTCGCCGAGGCGCGAGTCACGGTCGTCAACGAGGCGACTGGAGCGGCGCGGGCATTGCACTCGAACAAGAGCGGAGAGTACCAGGCTCTGAGCCTGGACCCGGGATCGTACACCATTCGGGCCGGCATGGAAGGGTTCGCGGACTCGTCAGTCGACAGCGTCGTGCTCAGCGTTGGAACCACTGTCCGTGCGGACATCAGCCTGCACGTCGAGGAGACGAGGTCGGAGATCGACGTGTCGGCGTCATTGATCGACCCGGCCCAATCGACCTCCGACAACATCGTGGGGGGCACGGCAATCCGCGACCTGCCGATCAATGGTCGCCGGTTCCAGGATTTCGCGCTACTCACTCCAACCGTTCAGGTTGATCGCCAGCGTGGCCAGCTGTCATTCGTCGGGCAGCGAGGCATCAACTCGAATGTGATGGTCGACGGCACCGACTATAACCAGCCGTTCTTCGGCGGCATCCGAGGGGGAGAGCGGTCCAATTCCATTATCACGGTGCCGCAGAGCGCCATCCGGGAGTTCCAAGCCGTCGCCGCAGGATACACCGCTGAATACGGCCGCTCCTCCGGCGGCATCCTCAATGCGATCACCAAAGGGGGAACCAATGAGCTCCACGCCGACGCGTTCCACCAAGTCCGCGACCGCAGCCTGGGGGCCGAAGACCCCTTTGGCGCGAAGGTGCTCGAAACCCTCCGGCAGTCCGGCGGCTCCCTAGGTGGCCCGCTCGTTCCGAACCGGGCATTCTTCTTCTTCGCTTTCGAGCGTCAGACGGCTGACACGCCCAGACAGGTAGAGTTTCCGCGGCTGGCAGGCACTTCCGGGGCGGCGGGATCGGAAGCCTTCGCTCACTACGAGAGCCTTGAGGAGCCATTCGAATCCACGAACGATGCCTGGGCCCTTACACCTCGATTGGATCTCCACCTACGCGGCACGCAAACCCTCGTATTTCGGTACAACGCGTCACGAGCCACGGCGCTGAACACATCCACCACAGGGAACCCACGCCAGTCGCGCACGAACCGAGCCTTGAGCAATAACGGAACCGAAAAGGACGCGATCCAATACTTCACCGGCCAACTGACCAGTCTCTTGACCCCAGCCTGGATCAATGAACTGCGAATTACGGGCAGCCGCGAGGAACGACCGCGTCTGAACAACTCCTCCGTTCCGCTAGTCCAGTCGACGGTCGGGCGATTCGGTGCCCGCAGCTTTCTTCCCACGGTCCAGCACGACACGAGGTTCCAGACGAACGACGCCATTTCCCTGACCAGAGGAAACCACGGTGTGAAGATCGGAGTGGACTACAGCCGGCTGAACGCCAGCCAGAGCTTTGGCTTCCATCAATTCGGACGGTTCATCCTGTTCGGGTCGAGTGTCGAGCAGCATCTCGACTGCCTTTCGCGAGGGGGCCAGATCGCGAACCGATTCGACTGCGCCGGAATCTATCTGCGCCAGATCGGGAACCTGCGCACCGACATGAACCTGAGTCAGATTGCGCTCTTCGCGCTCGACAGCTGGCGGATCAGCTCGCGTGTGACCCTCAATTATGGCGTGCGATGGGAGACGCAGAATAATCCTGCCCCGGTGGCCAGCAACGCCGGGTTGGTCGACCGAGTTCGCAATGCACAGCTTCCATTCGGGCACACCGATCCGACGGTCATTCCGGACGCCACCGACCAGGTGATGCCGCGGCTCGGATTCGCGTATAGCCCGTTTTCGAAGTCGAGCCGGACTGTGATGCGGGGGAGCTTCGGAATCTACTACGCCGCGACCCCGCTACTGCTGTTCGCGGATCCCGTCAACAACTTCCGCGCAACGCCCGGGAACCTCTCCGTGGCGCTCCCAACGACCGAGCGGACTGTCTATCGGCAATTCCTTGCGGCAGGGATAGATCTCAATGATTTCCCCCTGAGGGAGATCCCGGTGTTCCCCGCCGAACTGGTTCAGCGAGTCGCTGGCGGCGGAGCGGATCCGTTCGCCGGCGCGCAACCGATTACAGTCGCCGACGACTACCGGAACCCGCGCTCCATCGCGTTCACGGCCGGCGTCGACCACGAAGTCAATCGTGTTCTCGTCGCCGGAGTTGACTTCCACCACGTCAATACCGTCAACCTCCAACGAAACAAGGACTTTAACCTTCCCGCTCCGTACGTGCGCCCTGGAGATCCAGCGATGATCCCATTCATTGACACGAGGAACCGTCCAATTGCCTCGCTGGGATCTGTCACTGTGCGCGAGTCGTCTGCGCGATCCCTCTACCGCGGCGTGACGGTGTCGGCGAAGTTCCGACCTGGAAGCTCTCTCCAGTGGGACGCATTCTACACATGGTCGAGGACATTCTCGGACGACGACAATGAGCGCAGCGCGACCGGGTTCGGGTACAACAACCCATTCGCGCTCGGCAGCGACTACGGGCCGGCGAACCACGACATTCGGCACCAGTTCACGTCCAACGCCGTCCTCACGCTGCCGTTCGGCATCTCCTGGTCCGGAATAGCTCGCATCACCTCGGGTCCGCCGATTAATCCAAGGGCCGGAAGTGACTTGAACGGGGATCGTTCCGGCGGGGGGGACCGGGGTTTGAGCGCCCCTGGCATCTTCCTTCCGCGCAACGCCTTTAGCAATCGCGGGATGCGCAACTTCGATATGAGGGTGATGAAGAACATCCCCCTGACGGAGCGCGCATTCATCCAGCTGTCGGTTGAACTCTTCAATACGTTCAATCTTGAGAACGTCGAATTCGCCGGGTTCAACACGACCTACGGCCCGGGACTCGACTTGGCAACGGGTGAGTTCGTCGGCCCGCAGCCACGGTTCATGCGCCTACGGGACGAGAGCGGAGGATACGACCGCAGCAACCGCCAAGTTCCGGGCGTCAGCCCGTTTCAACTCCAATTCGCAGCGCGGCTGTTCTTCTAGTTGACTCCGAACCCAAAGGAGACAACTCAATCTCAATCGGACTCGCGCAGCAAGTCGCTCTTCCGGCCCACGCGTTAGTCGCCGCTCGAACGATTCTCGAACAGGGCGTCGCGGTTACAATGGGGCCGTATGGACCAGATCGGGCTCAAGCGGATGCATCATGTTTCGTTCGCCGTAGCGGACCTTGCCGAGTCCAAGCAGTTTTTCTGCGAGGTTCTTGGCCTGCCGGAGGACGAGCGTCCGGCGTTTCGCTTCCCGGGAGCGTGGCTCGCGGTCGGCGACCGTCAAATCCACCTGATCGAGGACAAGAGTGCCGGCCGGGAGCTTAGGGAGCAGATCAGCCGCTCGGACCACCTCGCTATGGAGGTTGCGGACTTGGAGCGGGTCACGGCGCGTCTAAAGGAATGCGGCATCAACTATGTATTGGGCGGCAACGAGAGTCTTGGGATGAGCCAGGCCTTCTGCAGCGATCCTGACGGGCACACCATCGAGTTTGTCCAGTACCACTGACGGCGCGAAGTCCTGGCACTCTCACCAAACCGTCGCACCAAGAACCAGAGCAGCCTGTTCAGCTAAAGCCGGCTCCTGCACCGCCTGCAACCAGGCACTTCGTCGCAAGGGAAACGATTTTCCCATCAGCGTGCGTCAGAGTAGATAGGGGCCGCATGAGCAGAAGCCGGCTCACCCCAGCCCGGCGGCAGCGAAGGAGTCTCCGAGCGGCTCGCGAGTATGATGGGTCTTACCCCGAAGGAGAGCCGATGAAAACCCTCTTGCTGTGCTGCGCGGCAACTCTGCTGCTCGCGCTACCCGCCATGCCGCAGTCGGCTGAACTCGGTATTTCGGGCGGCTACGGATCGCTGGGAGACAACTCGCTCAGCATATTCACTCTTCCCGACTCTGCTGTCCGGGAAGAATACAACCTATCGAACGGAGTTCGCGTCGGCGGCCGGATGGCATTCAACTCGCGCGCGTTCATCGGGCACGAGATTTCGTATTCCTATCAGCACGCAAACTTGGGCTTTCTGGCGACAGACGGGGAATTGTCGGGAACTCAGGACTTCGGCGCGGTGAGGGCCCATCACATGTACTACAACCTTGTCGCGCACGCCACTCCAACGGGAACCAGAATCCGTCCCTTTGTCACAGGAGGAGGCGGGTTCTCGTCGTTCTTCCTGCCCGGGATTTCGTCGTTCTCCGGATATGGCAACACGAAGTTCGGATACAACTACGGCGGCGGGCTGAAGTTCAACTTCTTCATGTACGGGATCCGGTTCGACGTAAGGAACCACGTTACCGGCAAGCCATTCGGGCAATATCTCCCAAATGTTCAAGGCAAGCTGAACAACATGGAGTTTTCCATGACGTTCTCGTTGCTTCTCGGTTAGCGGCGAAGGGCATTACAACCGGATTCCTCGTGAGGGTGGTCCCGCCCAAGGGCTATTTCCCACCGGGCGGACTGGTTTCTCGCCACGGGTCGTGCGGTTAGAAGCTCGTGACTGCGATCGCCTCGTCTGTGTGTGTCTCGAATACGGTGTACAACTTCGTGATCTGGAGCAGATCCTGCACCTTCGCCTGCACGTTGAGCAACTTGACCGTGCAGCCCCTTCCCCGCGCTGTGGTGTAGGCGGACACTAACTCGCCGAGGCCGGAACTGTCGATGTAGCTGACGTCCGCAAGATTCAGCAGCATCTTCTCCACTCCGCTGTCCAACAAGGCGCTCACCGTTGAGCGCAACTTGCCAGATGCCTCGCCGAGGGTGATGCGACCCGACAGGTCGACCACCGTCACGCCGGCAACATCGCGAATCGCGGTTGATAAACTCATTGATCTTCCTCCTGAGTTGTCTCACCTGCACCCGTGGTGCGGTACTTGACTAAACGAACCCTCGTTCCGGTGTCCCCGGACGAACCGATCTCGACCTCGTCGAAGAACGCCCGCATCATGAGCAGCCCACGTCCGGACGCCTGAAGCAGGCCGTCCTCGCCCAATGGATCCCTCACGCAATCCGGATCAAATCCTGCGCCCTGGTCGGTCACGCTGACTCGAAAGGCCTCTTCGTCAATCGATGCGTCGAACGCCACCGCCTTGTCCGGGCTCAAGCAATTGCCGTGCATGACGGCATTTGCCATGGTCTCACGAACGCCCATGCCAATCTGATGCACTTGCTCCTGATCAAACCCGTTGAGTTCGGCCATGCGCTGAACGATTAACTCGGCCGCCTCGATACTATCCAGAGTACTCTCGAGTGAGAGCCGCAGTTTCCTAGCATCTGTCATCCAGAGCGGTGGAAGACCGGCCAAGCGCTGGGCGTGACTCCGGCAACGAACTCGCAACGATCGCACAGTGTCCGCAGAAAAGTCAAGGTTGCGGAAGCATTTCGAAATCGCCCTTGGTCCGCTCTGCCGGTCTTCGCCGGAGGACCCGAACACCCGAACTCGACGCCAGGGGTAGCCGCCCATTGGTGCGCGCCCGGTTTCGTTCAGTGGACAGCGTTCGACACGGGGTATCATGGGCGAGTACCGAAAGGAGAGACAGTATGTACGCCAAGTTCGGATTCCTTCCAGTCGCAGCGATTCTGCTAGCGGCCTGCCCGGCACCGCCCGAGGAAGAGCCGCCCCCCGACCCGGGTGCGGGCACGGTCCTCAGGGTCAGCGACGCGCTTGACGCGATCGTGGCGCCGGATGCCAAGATCGAAAAGCTCGCCGGAGGGATGATGTTCACCGAAGGGCCGGTCTGGGTCAAGGAAGGCGGGCCGCACCTGCTGTTCAGCGACATCCCGGCCAACACCATCTACCGCTGGGCCGAAGGCGACACGGAGGCCTCGGCGTTCTACGAGAGGATGTACAGGGGCGAGCCGCGAGACGCTTTCGTCGGATCAAACGGCCTCATCCTTGACAACGAGGGCCGGCTGCTTGCCTGCGAGCACGGAAATCGCCGCATCTCCCGCATGGTCGACGGCGAATGGGAAGTCGTGGTCGATAACTTCGAGGGCAAGAAACTGAATAGTCCAAACGATGCGGCGTGGCATGCCAACGGCTGGCTGTACTTCACGGACCCGCCATACGGCCTCGTGCAGCAAGACGACGATCCCGCGAAGGAACTCGATTTCAACGGCATCTATCGCCTGAACTACGCGACCGGAGAGCTCCAACTGCTCAACAAGGATCAGACCCGACCGAACGGGATCGGATTCTCTCCCGACGGAATGACCGCCTATGTCGCGAACTCGGACCCAGCCGAGAAAGTCTGGATGGCCTACGACGTCAACGATGAGGGCATGTTCGAGAACGGCAGGGCCTTCTATGACGCAACCGCAGTCGAGGACACGGGACTGCCCGACGGACTCAAGCTAGACACGAACGGGAACCTCTACGCAACGGGCCCCGGAGGGGTTTGGATTCTCTCTCCCGATGGAACCCACCTCGGCACCATCCAACCTGACGAGGTGCCCGCTAACGTCGCATGGGGCGACGACGGCAGCACGCTCTACATGACCGCTCGCACTGGCCTATACAGGATCAAGCTGCTCTCGAAAGGACCGATGCCCGCCGACATGGCCGCTGAATAGCAGTCGCACGGGATCCAGTTCGCCAACCAACCCCGTATCCAATCCGGGTTCAATCAACAATGGGGCCCCTGCCCTCCGCGAGCCGCTGGTTCATCGAATTCGGCCACGTATCCAAGCCTGATCGCCGGACGAGAACGCCAAGCCCGAAGTGCGGGACTCGTGCGGGTCCGCATCGGATTCGCCGGGCTGGTTGGACCACTCTGGTACCTTGGTCCTCGATGCCGCGGTTGCACCTAATACTGCCATTCCTCACGGCTTGGGCCCTCGCCATTCTCGGCTGCGCCGGACATTCCACCTCGTTCGAGAGCGACTGGGACGAGACGGTGGAGAGAGCCTGGCTAGGAGCCGACTTTTGGTCGAATCCACTGCAGGACTGGCGGGTCCGAGGGGGGCGCATCGAGAACTTTAGCCCCGGAGGGGACCGGAACGTGTTCCTGCTCACGCGCGAGGTTGACGATGGCGAGGGGGCCTTGTCAATGCGAGTCCGGCTCGGGCGCCTGGAGGACAGCGTGGGCGCGCTGGAGGAGGGATGGGCCGGGTTTCGGATCGGCGTCCGGGGATCCTTCAACGACTACCGCGACAGCGCCGTCCGGGGCGTTGGCCTGAATTGCGGAATCGCATCGGACGGTCGTGTTTTTATCGGCTCGCTCACGGATGCGGCTCCGGTGGCGGCCGGAGCGTTCGAAGGCGAGACAACCCTTTCGCTCAGCGCGGAACCGAGCGGAGCACAGTACCAGTTAACGCTTGACGTCCAGACCGCCGAAGGTGCGCAGGAGGTCTCGCGAGTGGTCGATCCTAGCTGGCTGGTGGGAGGCCTGGCATTGGTCTCCAGTTCGGGCCCTGTGCCCGATTCCCCTCCCGGAGAGCAGGCGATCCGCGAGACAGGTTGGAGCCTGAAGCCCGGGACACGCCGGGGCGGCACGATGCGGATCTGGTTCGACGACTGGCGGGTTTCTGGGTCGAAAGTCGCGGCGTATCCCGAGCGTGCCTTCGGCCCGATCATGTTTGCGATGCATACCCTGAGCAGGGGCGTCCTCAAGCTGAACGCGATGATCGCCCCCGTGGGGAACGGCTCGCGGGAGGCCTCGCTCGAGGTGCGGGACGGAGGGTGGAAGCAGGTGGCGACCGTTCCACTGGACCCCGAGGCTCGTACAGCGACGTTTCGAGTCGAGGGCTGGGACGACACCGTCGACACTCTGTATCGCGTGGTCTACGAGGACGATGTCTGGGAGGGCACCGTGCGGAAGGATCCTAAGGGAAAGGACGAGATCGTCGTTGCCGCGTTCACGGGCAACAACGACCTCGGCTTCCCTCACGCCGACATTGTCCGAAACATGCAGTTCCACAAGCCGGACCTGATGGCGTTCACCGGCGACAACGTGTACGAGCGCGTGGGCGAATACGGTATCGTTCGCGAACCGACGGACCTGGCGATCCTGGACTACCTGCGCAAGTGGTACATCTTCGGTTGGGAATACGGAGAACTGCTGAGGAGCATTCCGACAGTCGCGCTCCCAGACGACCACGATGTGTACCAAGGCAACATCTGGGGAGCAGGAGGCCGCAAAGCCCACGGCTACGGCAAACCGGGCCAGGACCAGGGAGGCTATGTCATGGACGCGCGTTTCGTGCATGCCGTCCAGACCTCGCAGACCGCCAACATGCCGGATCCCTACGACCCGACCCCGGTCGAGCAGGGCATCGCCGTGTACTACACGGACTGGCTCTACGGGGGCATCAGCTTCGCAATCATCGAGGACCGCAAATGGAAAGACTCGGCCACGGCGCTAATGCCTGATGCGGGGATCGTGAACGGCTGGGCCGAGGACCCTCGCTACGACGCTCGCAGGAGGTCGGACAACCCCGACTTCCCCTTGCTAGGGAATCGTCAGGAGCGCTTCCTCGAGGCTTGGGCAAAGGACTGGGACGGGGCTTGGTTGAAGGCGGCGATCTCGCAGACCATCTTTGCCAACGTGTGCACGCTGCCAAAGGGCACGACCACCGACGCCGGGACCGGGCGATTGCGGGTTAACGCACCGGGGGAATACGCACCTGGCGAGGAACCGGTTCAGGACCACGACTCGAACAGCTGGCCCCAATCCGGCCGCGACCGCGCAGTGCGCTTGCTTCGAAAGGCAATGGCGGTTCACATCGCGGGCGACCAGCATCTCGGCAGCACCATCCAATACGGTGTCGAGGAGTGGAACGACAGCAGCTTCGCGATCTGCGTGCCATCAGTGGCGAACATCTTTCCGAGGCGCTGGTTCCCGAGCGAAGAGGGACGCAATCGCAAGCCTGGCGCTCCCCGCAACACCGGCGAGTACCGTGACGGCTTCGGCAACAAGGTGACCATCCATGCAGTATCGAACCCGCAGGCCAACGGCATCGAGCCGATCGCTCTGCACCATCGGGCGCCCGGATACGGGATCATCAAGTTTCGCCGCTCGGATCGCGTGATCGAATTCGCCAACTGGCCCCGGTGGGTCGACGCAGCCGAGCCAGGAGCGGAGCCGTATCCGGGCTGGCCAGTCCGGATCCATCAACATGACAACGGGCTTCCCGAAGCGTTCTCGTTACCGGCGATCGATGCCAAGGGTGCGGTGGATCCGGTGGTCCAGGTGCTTGACGAGTCTGATGGCGCGGTGGTCTACACCTTCCGGATTCAGGGAAGCGAATTCGTTCCCACGGTGCGCGAGCCGGGATCTTACACGGTACGAGTGATCGACACGGAATCCGGAACCGTCGCTGAATCAAAGGGGCAGGCAGCATCGCGGAACTCGCGATAGGACCCCGTGAAGCTCATGGCGCAGTCAGGAGCGGCGCAAACGATCCTTCAGGCCCCTGACCCGCGAACCAAGTTCCTTGAGCGCTTCGGCGTAGCCGTCGTCGGTGACTCCGCCGGCAGCGCAATAGTCGAGCACCACGGACTCCGCGGCGCAGAACTCTTCGCACACGTCTGCCACCTCCCCGACGATCTCGGCCGGGATGTTGGTCACGCCATTCTGGTCCGCGTGAAGCAGGTCGCCTGAGTAAACCGCAAGTCCTCCGACGTGGACCGGGACGTGGAACTCGATGAGCCTCGGGTACCCGTGCGATGTAATCACTCCATCCGCAAAGCACGGCAGGCCCACCGCGCGGACCTGGTCCAGGTCGCGCGCCGCGCCGCTGGTGATGAGACCCACCGCACCAAAGGCCTTGTACGATGCGGCCATCACCTCCCCGAATGTAGCCGACTTTGTCGGCTCGTCCAAGTCCTGGATCACGACGAGCGGCGGTCCGGGAACTTCGTCGAAGCGTGCGATTTGATCGGCCAAGGAGCCGTAAGCCACCTTCCCTCTGGGTTCGAGTGCCGAGCGAAATGTCGCGGTAGCGGCATAGCCGCAAATCGGGCCCATTTCCGGAAAGCACGCACGGATTCGGCTGTCCATGTAGCCTTCGGTTTGCGGACGGACGGCGAACAGCTCGATTACATTGCAGATCGTTGGCGTGTCAAAGCGGCAAAGCCGAGAAAGCTCGTTATTGGTCAATTGCGGAACGGACATGAATGCCCATCGTAAAGCATCCCCGCATCAGCCTCCCTGCAAGTGGATCGGCTGCGTGAACGCGCCGTTGCCTGCCGAATCCCAAGCCGCAAACCGCACCCACTTCTTGCCCGACGAGTCGAACTCCATTCGAAATGTCTTGCGGCCAAAGGCACCAAGCTCGGTCGTCGGTAGCACTTGCCTGCTGGTCGCCTTCCCGTCACCCCAGACGAGCTCCACGAATTCGAGCGGAAACGTCCACTCGACCTCGGCAACGAATGTCTTGCGGTCCTCATATCCTTCGACCTCGTGCGAAGGGATGAGAACCTCCCCGGTGGAGACAAAGAACTCGCCACGCCGCATCGCCTCGGTGATCGGGCTCCAGTCCTCGTCGAACCCGGGCAGCTGGGCAACCCGCACATAGTTGACGATCAAGTGAGGGTAGATCTCGTCCTCGGGGTACTTCGTGTACGTGTCACCCTCCGCAATCATGTACTTGGGACCGACCCAGTTGTTCATGTCGTCCAGCGTTCCAAAGCACCGTTCCTCGCAGATTCTGGACTCCGACAAGTCGGCCGGAAGGGACTGGAAGGCTGCCCCCAGATAGCGATCGCTGATGAAGTGCGGAGCGTCTCGGACGACATCGGGGTAGAACGTCGACCCTTTCGTACGAGGGTGTGCCTGCCAGAGCAAGCCCCGCTCCGTTTCGAGCAACGAGAGCATTTCCCCCGCTGACCCCACACGGTAGACCTTGCCGTACTTGGGGTGGCCGGAATCGAATTCCGCGCCAGGCGCACGCACCTTCGACCAGTAGACCGGTTTCGGAAATACCAGGGTGTAATGCCCTCCCAAGTGGACGTTCGGCTCCTCACCGGGCATCAACAGAAAGTCCTTGTCCGAGTGGCGCCGGCAAACCTCGAAGTACTCGCCGAGTTCCCTGAACCGGATCTCACCCTCGTCGTCCGGATGGCCGTCTCCGTGGAAATCCGACATCATCGCGATGTTGATGCCCAGTCCCTTGAATGCGGATACCCAAGGCGGCCGCGCGTCGAGCGATCCCACATCGACCAGCTGCTCCGCGAAATGCGTGTGAAAGTGGCTGACAGCAACCTGATAGCCGTCCAAGGGCTTGTACTTGTCACCGTGGGTGAAGGCGAGAACTTCTTCCAGCGTGGCTTCGGCGTCACGCGATCCCAGGTGGTAGTACACGGCCATTCTCTGCTGCGTGCCAGGCGGGGCATTGAACAGGGCGAAGTTGCCCTCTGCAAAGCGTCGCGACTGCCGGACTCGCTTCTCCCAGATCTCCTGCGACGAGCCCCAGGGGCGGAACATCTCCTCTCGCTCGGCTTGGCGCACACCGACGCCAAACCGCCCGTCCGGTCCCTGCTGGTACCAGACGTAGCCGAGATTCATCTCAATCTCCCGCGCGAAGAAGAACTTGTGAGACGGAGGGAAGATGGCGAGCGCTCCGCGATCCTGCTCGAGCAGGAGCACTCGATTGCGCGCGCGCAGTGGCACCGGCCCGTCGTTTGCGCCTCCACCGAAGCGATACTGCTGCCAGTCCCTGGCGATGTCTCGCCAGCGCATTCGCTGGTAGTCGTCTCCGTTCAGCCCGCTCAGGCCGGCGCGATAGACGTACGCGACTGATGGCTTGGATGTCGCAGCCACCGCCTCCTGGCGAACAAGGTTCGATCCCTTGTAGACCGTGAAACGGAGGCTTCCCTTGAACGAACCCAGGGTCAGCCCATCAAACGAGATCTCGAGCCGCACGCCTTCCCGGCGGACGCGGCACGCCTTGATGTCGTACTCGACGTCTCGGCGCGTGACTTCCGAGGGATCCCGAGGCATCCCGGGGTTCACGTCTTCGAGGCCGGGCACGTTGAGAGGTGAGTCCCAGAAGACCTTCCATTTTTCTTTCTCGATGACGTCGGGCGTAGCTTCCCGGCCCAGGTCTTCCATGGGTCGCAACTGCTGGTAAGAGATCCGTCGCTTGCCCTCGGCGACGTGGAATTCGGGACGGGCCTCGCTTACCAACGGAGCCCAGTGCCCCGCCCTGGAAAGGACAGCCATCTGCCGGACCACGGGCTGCCCGCGTTCGAGGCCAAACGCTGCCCGAAGCTGCCCAACCGAGGCGGGTCCGCCCGGGCTTCGGACGGGTCCGCCACCCGGGGAACCCTCCCACTCGAAGAGAATGTCGCCGTCGACAGCCTCCGCTTGCAAGCCTTGATCGGGCCGGAAGTCGGTAAAGTCGCATTCCAGCGGTTCGGCGGACGCGAGTGGGCACACGAGCAGAAACAGAAATGGGCCGAACGGATTTTTCATTGCAGGGTCAGGCGTGAGACGACGCGCTGACCTATGGTATGGCAACGGAGACCGGTCAGGGAGATGACGATCGAAATCGTGCGGGTGGGGTCCGGTGTCGGTCGAGCCTGTAGATGATGCCCATCCGGTACGGCCAGTTTTCCTTCACAAGTGGCTGCTCGCTCATCTCATCGCGTCGAGGCCTATTGGGCCCTCCCGTCGGCACGTCGGAGCGCTCCTCGCCCAATCCATAGGCCTCCAGCGATAGGTGTGCTTGAACTCCCACGTTGAACCGGCCATCGGGCCGCCTGAGGAACCAAGTCCCCTCCCCAGTCGTCACGTTACGGAGGGCAGGAGGACTTGCCCTCGTCGGCAGGATCAATGAGAGCGACACACCTCTTTGACTGGCCAATTCACCCAACTCTCCGTATAGAGCGTCGCTTGCATGGGCGTCGCTCTTCCCGCCGAGGATCCGATGGTCCGGCCCGCTCCCGGTGGCATTGATCCATCTCACGGCGGTGAAGTCGCTTCTTTCTAGTCCGACGAGGCCCGCGCGATACGCGAAGCCGACCAGCGGCTTTGACGGAGACACGACCGCTTCCTGCCAGAGTTCGTCCGACCCGTGACGGACGGAGAACCGAAGGCTCCCGCGGAACGCGCCGACGGTCAGCTCGTTCAGGGATACTTCCAAGTTGTTGAAGCCTCCTCGTATCCGGCAATGTCTCAAGGAGAATGTCGCCTCGCTATGCGAAATCTCCACGCTTTCCGGTCGCCCGTATCTGACTGGGTCGCGGGACTGATCGGCAGTCTGACGAGTCCATTCGCCCACGGCGAAGCCGGGACGGGCATCACGGATGGCTGAAACCCACTCGCCCGATGAGTCAGCCATTGACAGTTCGCGAATCACCGGCTCGCCCGCAGCCAGGCCGAACCTCGCCCGCATCCGCGTTGCGCCAACTGGCACCATTCCGAACGTCCCTCGGACCCACATGACGGGGCCGCCCCGCCACCGGACAACGATGTCTCCATCGATCGCCTCCGCTTGCAGATCGTCAGACCGACGGTAGTCCAGGAAGTCGCATTCAATGGGTTCCGCAAGGGCGAGCGAGCAGAGCGTGAGCAGGAGTACAGGAAGCCTCATTGCCCGGCAGACCCTGCAGTGCGGGTCTCCCAACCGTATAGACGCACCCCGAGTCGGGTGTGTTCCCGGCCAGTCTTGCGCTGAGCCGCGGCTCGACGTCTGGGGAACGCAGCATCGCGGCCCTAACGGGTGGCGAGCGAGTTCTCGTACCAGACGACGTTCCTGGAGTTCTGTCCCGCCACCAGCACGTCCAGGTCGCCGTCGACATCCATATCGACCAACCGGATGTCATAAGCTGCTTGGTCGTCATTGATCACGTGCTTCGCGAACACCCCGGTTCCGTCGTTCTCGTACCACGCCACCACGTAGCTATCCTTGCCGCACGTCACTCCGTCCGTGTCGCCATCGCCATCGATGTCCCCGACGGCTAGGTCGTGCGGGCCCTCCAGTTCTTCGTCGATCTCGTGGAGAACGAAATCCGGCCCTTCGAACCACAGAACCCCCGTCCCGTGCCCTCTCGTGGCGAAGATGTCCATCGAGCCGTCGCTGTTGAGGTCAGCCGGAAGGGCGTTCGTCGCGCCGGTCTGATTGACGGCGAGCGTTCGTTTGAGCCACGGCGTTGACCCGTCCGCTGGCTGTTTCCACCATGCGAACCAATTGCCTCCACCGATCACGGCGTCCTTCCCAGCGGACACCACGTCCGCCTTCCCATCGCCGTCCAGATCCCCGATGCCGAGATAGTGACTCAAGCCGGGGGCATCCTGGTCGGCGAACACATAGCGGATCCATTCCTCCGCCGAACGCGGTCGCTCCGGAATCCGCCACCACACGAGCGAGTTGGGATAGGGGTCCTTGGGCTGTGCGCTGTTGCCTGCGAGGTCCTCCCTGCCGTCGCCATCGATATCTCCCTTGATCAGTCCGTGCGTGCCATTCACTTGGCTGTCCACGATCCGCATGATCCAGCGATCGTGTAGCGGGTCGTCCGGGCGTTCCAGCCAGAAAACAGGCCCCGGCGAGTAAACGGCGCCGATGTAGTCGGGGTCGCCATCGCCGTCCACATCCATGACCTCGCTGTGGATCGTGTCGCGCTCGCCCGGGCGGAACGGCCATTTCCCGTCGATAACGACCTTTTCCCAGTCCGGTGCTACGTACAGGTGGGTCTCGCCCTGGGCGTCGGCGATGACGTCGGGCTTGCCGTCGCCGGTGAAATCGGCAGCCACGGCAGTTTGGCAGGGATAGCCGCTGGCGATCACGTGGCGATTCCAGTCAGCGCCATTGCAGAGCATCCCGGTTCCGAGCATTCCGGCAGCAAGCGTCAAGTTGGTAGGGAGCTTCATCGCATGCATCCAATCGCGCCGTATGATTGTTGGCGCACGTACAGTGTCCCACCTGGGAGTGATCGGCGGCGATCCTTCAAGATCTTGGATTTCTATACTGGGAGTTGCACTCCGGCGCCGCAGAAGAATCGGTGGACGTGATCGTGGTGGGGGCTGGCCCGACCGGTCTGGCATGCGCCATCGAGGTGCAAAAGACCGGCCTCCGCGCCAAGACAATCGAAAAGGGGTGCGTCGTCAACTCGCTGTACCAGTACCCCACCAACCTCACTTTCTTCACCACGCCGGAACTGCTCGAGATCGGCGACATTCCGATGACGGCGGTCCGGGAAAAGCCCACGCGTGGCGAGGCGCTCAAGTACTACAGGCGCGTGGCAAGCCACTATCGCCTAGACATCCACCAGTACGAACACGTCGACAGCGTGGCCGGCCACGACGGCGCGTTCGTCGTGTCGTCCACGGACCGGACTGGCAGGACGCGAGGCTATCGTGCACGGAAAGTCATTCTCGCTACAGGCTTTTACGACATCCCGGCGAAGATGGGAGTCCCGGGAGAGGACCTCGACAAGGTCTTTCACTACTACCGCGAGCCGCATCCGTTCTACGATTGCGACCTCGCCGTGGTCGGCGGGCAGAATTCCGCGGCCATCTGCGCTCTCGAGTGCTACCGGTCGGGTGCGCGCGTGACGCTAGTCCACCGACACCCGCAACTGAGCCCGAAGATCAAATACTGGATCATGCCGGACATTTCGAACCGCATCAAGAACGCCGAGATCCGTGCGTTCCTGGGAAGTCGCGTCACGCGCATCGAGCCGGAGGCCCTGCACCTCGAGACTCCGGACGGCCCGGTCACCATACCCAACGACTTCGTTCTGGCAATGACCGGCTACCAGCCCGACACCGAATTCCTGGCCAGCCTAGGTATTGTGTTCGATGACGCCACACGCAAGCCCCGGACGAACCCCGACACGCTTGAAAGCGACCGGTCGGGAGTCTACCTAGCCGGCGTCATTGTCGCGGGCATGCACACGAACGAAATCTTCATCGAGAACGGCCGTTTCCACGGCGGCCAGATCGCAGCCGATATCGCGGCTAAGCTTCGGGCCTGAAATCTCGATCCGCGAAGCGGCCGGGTCGGTTCCGGGTCGGTCTTTCGGACGTCCCTCGCACATATAATGGACTGCGGAGGCCGTCGCTAGCGAGGGCCTCGCGGACGACCCGCGCAACAGAGGAAGCAGCCACGCGACGCGAGGACGTCGCCCGCAGAGCGGCACCGCATCGTTGCAGATCGCCTGAAACCATGTCCGTTCGGAATCCTGAATCCACTTCGCCAGCGTTCACGACCCCATCGCCGGGAGCTGGACTGCACGCCTTGGTGCCCAGTCACAGGGGCCAGCGCGGGTTGCTGCGTATTGCGAGATCAGCCGCCGCCGGCGTAGCGGTGTGCTGGCTCGCAGCGAGCGCTGCAGTGGCCGAGACGGTGAAGTTCGACGGAACCTGGGCAGACGGATGGGTACTGGAGTCTGGCCAGACTGTCCAAATCCAGGTCGGGGTGGCAAGCCCGGGACGGCTGCCCGACAACGCCCGCATCGAGGCCCGATGGTCCGGCCCGCCGATGTCCGATTCGACCGCATCACAGGATCGCGGAGACTTGGTGGTTGGCGTCGACAACGGTTGGTCGAAGGTCCTTCACGCGCTCGACCCCGACGTGTTCTTGCTGTACAAGGCTCCGGTCGCCGGACGCTACGAATTGCGGCTCGAGACGGTCGTAGACCGTGAGCGGAACGCCTCGAAATATCACAGGGACACCGGGCTGGCTCCAATGGCCACGGCCTCCCCGTCCAGAAGCCCAGCTATCAGGGGAGCCGAGATTCGCGTCGAGGTCGAACCCATCCAGTCCACGATGGGTGCCGACATCGTGCTCGAGACGGAGCCGAATAACTCGCCCGAGGCTGCTGTGCCCCTGCCCTTCGCACCGGGCAATGGCGACCAGGTGCTGCGAGTCGTCGGCGGGGCCGACGAACTCGAATACTTCGACAACGGAGCATCAGGGCGATCGCCCGACGACTGGTATCGCCTCGAATATCGAGGGGATCGAGTAAAGCTCTTGACGGCCAACCTGCAGATGTCGGACCCCGTCGTGAGCGCCCGGATCCGCGTCTACAAGCCTGGTGTCCCCACGCCGGAGGAACTCAAGCCGCGCGAGGCTGCCAAGCGCGAGGACTTCGGCAACAACAACGCCATTCCGTACATCCATCCGGACACCGAGGCAATCCCGGGACCGGAACCCGTTTATACGTACTACGACGGACGGGATGTCAACGAGAGACTCCACCAGCAGGATGACAATTTCCGGTCGTTCGTGACGCGCCGACTCCAGCCGGGCGGGACGTACTACCTGCGAGTCGAAGCCAACCAGCCCGGATACGAGCTGGAAGTGCGGCTAATCGATCCCGCGCCGTACCAGACCCCGCACCGCGCCTTGAAACAGTCGATCTACTACCATCTCGCCGAAGTCGACGCCTGGCTGATCCACCGTCCCCGCAATATTGCGGTTCACCGCCGCGTTCGCGACGGTTCCAGCCTGTTCGGCGAGAACTGCATGAGCTGCCACACCCAGAGCGGAGTCTGGGGCGTGGCGGACGCGCTGCGTCACGGATACCGGCCCGACGGGACAATTCAGAACCATCGGCGCCTCGTCAACACAATGTACGAGAGCCTGCGCCCCACCAACGAACTCGTCGATGCCGCCGTCAACACGTCGCTGGCGCCCAACGATCTCGGCGATGCCCCGGCCGGCAGCCGGGTCGCGGGACGGAACGTCGTACTGCACGAGCGGACGTTTAGACCCAAGAGGCTTCACTCCTACCAGCAGATGCGGACCGCCAACTACGTGCTTCAGACCGCCGATCCGCAGGGGATCAATGCCGCCGGGAAAGGGTCGAACTTCGGGCCGAACGTGGTGTTCAAGTTCGCTGCAGAGATTCTTGAGCGAGCCTGGCGCGACAGCGGCGAGGAGAAGTACCTCGAGGGAGTCGTCGACAAAGCCGAGAGGATCGTGGGGACGGGCGACGTGCAGATCAAGGTGTCGGACGATCTCGGCCACCGGATCGAGTTCTTCCACGACCTGCTCCCCCGAACGGAGCTGGCAGAGCTGGACAAGGACTCGGAACTCGGTGCGCGGTACGCGAAACTGCTGCCTGACTTCGAGCGCCAAGTGGAGCGCGACCTCCGCCGCCTGCTCGCGCTGCAGCAGGACGACGGTTCATGGGGATTCGATCTGGGCGTCCATGACGAGGCTTCGGATACATGGAATCGAATCGATGAGGAGGGAGACGCTGCCCCGACGGCAGTCGCCCTGATCGCCCTCAGGGCGGCGGGATACGGACCCGAGAGCCCTCCCATCAGCAGGGCCGTGGACTGGCTGCTGCAGAACCAGTTCGAATACGGGCTATGGAATCGGTCTGCCCAGACCGGGTTCGTGACGAATGCCTACGTCATCCGGGCCTTGAGCCGCCTCTACCCGGGGGACGCAAGGGCCTTCGAGCGCAGCGAATTCGAGCCTCGTCCGGGCGAGACGCCGATCGAGCGGATTTCTAGAATGCGGGCGCTGCAAGCGACGGCTCGCGATGACTTCGCCGACCTGATGATCGACGCGACCGAGGACGAAATACCGCAAGTGCGCTACTTCGGCTACCTGGGTATTGGTGGCTCGCTGGCTCCTAGCGGAATCCCGGCTCTGGTCTCCGGACTCTCCGATCCGGTGAAAGCCTGCCGCGAGGCGGCATTCTGGTCGTTGCGGCAGCTACTGCTGGACGACCAGGGCTGGCCGGCCCTGCTCGCCGCGTACAGATCCGGAGACGAGCGAACTCGCCAATCCGTCCTCCAGGCGCTCGTGATGCGGGCCGACCTGACCGGACCGCGGTCGCGAGTCGATCGCAATGCCCTGGCAGATCTTCTCCAAGATGCGATGCGGGACCCGTTCCCCGGCGTGCGAGCATACGCGTTCAAGGCGTCGTGGCACTGGTGGGTCTGGAACCCGCCGCTGCGCCAGCGGATCAACACGGCGTGGGTGGATGCGCTCAAGCGAGAGGAGTCCAGCGCACACGTGGAGAACGCCCTCCGCTATTCCACCGCCTCGCTGCTGATCGTCAACGGGCAGATCGCGAATCAGACGGGTACCGATAACCGCCCCCAGCAGTACCGCGAGCTCGAGGATCTCTACCGGATGCTCTCCTCGGCGCGCCGCGACGGCGGGGACCAGCGCGATCTGTTCGACCAACGGCTTGCCGCCGTGGCCGCCACGCACTTCGAGGAACGAGGGGGTGACGGCGGGCCGGGCCAACTCGGTTACTCGACGCCCGGAGCGACGGAACTGCTGGGAGACATCCTCCTGAGCCTCTACCAAACCCGGGACGACACAGGTCAAATTCCGTGGCGCTCGATCGCTCTGCAAGGTGCCGCGAATGTCAACTTCGGTCCCCTGCAACAGCACCTGCTGGCCCTGTTGCAGAGCGACGACCTCGAGCAGGTCGCTGCGGCTGCCAAGGCGCTGTCCAACCCGAGCGCGTTGCGGCTCCCTGGCAAGACCGCTACCATCCGGCCTCTGCTCGCAAAGCTGGACGCCTTCCTGCTGGCGGGTCGGCAAGAGGACGCGGATGCGCTGATTCGCTTTCTTTCCAAGGTCCGCTGGGAATTCCCCGAAGACAATTCCGAGGCCGAGAGCGAGTTCTTCGAGCTGCTGGTGCCTCGAGCCGTACCTCCGCCGGTGGCTTCGGCCCCCTTCCTGCTGGGACGCCCGGCACCCGCCGCCAGCGACCGCCCGACCATCGACCACGAGCGGGCGGTGCTTCTGGGCAAGATGCTTGGGAACAATCCCTCGCTCCACAGGCGGGCAGCGTTCGACCACGTCGGGGGCGACGCCATCTTTTGGCTGCCATCGACAGAGTGGATGCTTCGCTACCAAGAGGGCGGACCGACGCTCGAGGACGCGGTGGAAGGAGCCACCGAGGCCGAGGATCTGGCGGTTCTGGAGCTGACTGGTGGCCGGACCACGCGACAACTGGTCCCGGACGGCCTGACGAGCCGCAACACGATCCTGTGGTGGCGCGAGGGCCTGCCTGGGCACCAGCTGACTTTCGAACTGGAGGCACCGGAGGCCGGCCCGTACGAGATCATCGCCGCGTTTCTGCACGATCGTGAAATGGGAATCGTCCAGCCTTCCCTGAACGGCGAGGTGCTTGGGGATTTGATCGACTTCTACCGTCCTGATCTCACGGCGCCGGGACCGGTGTCGTTAGGGGTGCACTCGTTCGAGCAAGGATCGAACCGGCTGACTTTCGTCATGACAGGCGCCAACCCGGATGCGGAGAAGAACTACATCTTCGGACTTGACTACATCAAGCTGGAACCGGGCGAAACCGCAGGCTCTCTCTTCACCAAGGACGAGCTGGGCGTCGACGTGATCGACCCGATCGTCGAGGCCAAGGACCGGCTGATCGAAATGTTTACCTCGTGGTTCTCGGCGGACACACCGGAAGAAGTTCGCAAGGATGCAATCGCCTTGGCCAACAAGACCGCGCTTCGCCGCCACCCGGAGGTCCTCAAGGCGCTGACCGCGTGGTTCGAGCACGAGCCAAGCCCGGTGTATCGCACGCGGATTGAAAACATCCTCAACAGTGACGACAAGATCTACGGAAAGCGTCTGCGCGACCTCATCAGGGAACAAGAGGCCGAGCAACGCTCGGGGGACATTCGTCCCCTCGGCGACTCCGATGAATGGATTGCGGACATCATCCGCTTCCGTGACTACGTCTTCACGGAAATGACGCGGATCAACCCGAAGGACAACCGGGCATGCATTTCGTGCCACGGAGTGCCCGGACGCGTGCCGACGTTGTTCATCGAGCCGCCGGACGCCGCAGGGTATATCCCTCCGGATGCGCTGCTAGGCAACTATCGCCGGATGCAGCAGCGCGTAGATCTGCACGACGTAGAAAAGAGCAAATTCCTGCGCAAGCCTCTCAACATCCAGTCTGGAGAGGAGGACGGGCACCAGGGCGGGGTCAGGTACGAGCCGAACGACGCGGACTACCAAGTGATCCGGCAATGGGTCCTGGACCAGGTGGCCCTTCAAGGCGGCTAGCCACGTACGGGAGCTCGAAGTCCGCTCGTATTCAGGCAGTCGCTATTTCATCGGCCGCTTCGAGTCCGCGGAGTGTAATCTCGCGGTCTCGCATGACGAATTTCTGGACCTTGCCGGTCACGGTCATCGGGAACTCGTCGACGAACCGAATGTATTCAGGGATTTTGAAATGGGCAATTTGTCCCTGGCAGAACTCCCTGACACCTTCCTCCGTCAGCTGGGCCTGGTCCATGACCTTGATCCATGCCAGCACCCGCTCGCCCAATCGCTCGTCGGGCACACCGACCACGTAGACGTCGTCAATTGCGGGGTGGCTATGAAGGAACTCCTCGATCTCCCTGGGGTAAATGTTCTCGCCACCCCGGATAATCATTTCCTTGGCTCGTCCGGTGATGCGGAAGTTGCCGTCTCCGCGCATCGTTGCCAGGTCCCCCGTGTGGAGCCACCCGTCTTCATCAACAGTCCGTGCCGTGATCTCAGGGTCCTTGTCGTAACCCTTCATCACGAGATAGCCGCGCGTCAGGAGTTCTCCCTGGGTGCCAATTTCGACGGTATCGCCAGTCTCGGGATTGACAATTTTGACTTCCGTGCATGGCATGGCTCTGCCGACCGTCGAGGTGCGGACCTCCAGCGAATCGTCGCACATGCTTTGCGTGATTGCAGGCGATGCTTCGGTCTGGCCGTAGGCGATCGTCACCTGTTCGCAATGCATGTCGCTCACAACGCGCTTCATCAGCTCGACCGGGCAGGGGGAGCCCGCCATGATCCCGGTACGCAGGCTCGTTGAGTCCGTGCTGGCAAAGTCAGGATGACCGAACTCGGCGATGAACATGGTCGGCACGCCGTATATGGTCGTGCAGCGCTCTTCATGGATCGCCTGCAAAGTAGCTCCCGGATCGAACTGTGCGGCAGGCAGCACCAACGTCGCGCCGAAGACCATCACCTGCAAGGAGCCAAGCACGCATCCGAAGCAGTGATAGAGGGGAACCGGCATGCACAGCTTGTCCTCGGAGGTCCACTGGATTCCGCTCCCGACGAGGTATGCGTTGTTGACCAGGTTGTGATGCGTCAGGAGCACGCCCTTGGGACTGCCAGTCGTCCCGGAGGTGTACTGGATATTGACGACGTCGTGCTTGTCCCTTAATCCCGGGTCTGGACGCACGCCCTGGTCCAGCATCGACTGCCACTGATCGGATTCGAGCAGGATGGAAGCCCTGAGCGAATGCGGGCGTAGCTCGCGGGCCTGAGCCAGCACCTCCGCGTAGCTGACACGGGCATCCCGCTCGTAGAGGAAGATCGCCTTCATGTCCGAGCGATCCAGAATGTAGGCGAGATCGTGTGCTCGGTAGGCCGGATTTACGTTCACCAGGATCGCCCCGATCTTGGCGGTCGCGACCTGCAGGTAAACCCATTCCACGCAGCTTGACGCCCACATCCCGACGCGGTCCCCGGGGCGAATGCCGAGGCCCCATAGCCCGGCCGCGGTTCGATCCACCGCGTCCGCGAGTTCGCGGTAGGTCAAGCGGATGCCTTGATGCCTCGAAACGATGGCCTCCTTGCCTGGATGAGTTGCGACGGTCTCATCGAAGACCTCGCCGATCGTCTTTTCGATCAGGGGGATCGCCGGGCCTGCAGCATAGCTCTGCATAGGGTCAAAGGGCGATTGTAACCCGTGCGACCGCAGTCCCATGCCTGCCTGCGCCAGCACCGTCGGCGGTCCCATGCCCCTGCCTTGGCTGCTTTGCTATCTTTGACTACCTGTGCATGTTGTCTCCGAGGATCACGCGATCAATCGCGACCGGCGGGAGCAAATCAAGTACGTAGGATTCACCGCCGTTGTCGGGTTCCTGCTGCTCCTGAACCTGTTCGGAATATTCGATTCTGTCGCGGGCTTCGATACTGCCATATTCCTGGCGATCCTGGCCGGGTACAAGACGTTCTACCGCGCCATTTCCGAACTTCTGGACCGGAAGATCTCGGCGGATCTGGCCATCGTCATCGCGGCCGGAGCGGCGCTTGCGATCGGCGAGTACCTCGCGGCAGCCGAGGCCATGTTCATCATGCTCCTCGGCGAGGGTCTCGAGGCGTGGGCGGCCGGCCGTACCGAGCGCGCGATCCATCGATTTGTGGATCAGCTGCCTCATCACGCCCGTGTGCTGCGCGACGGAGAGGAAGTCGAAGTCCACGTGGAGGACTTGGCCCCGGGGGATCTCGTTGTGGTGCGCGCGGGAGAGAGGATTTCAGCGGACGGGATCGTCGAGCAAGGAGAGTCCTCGATCGACGAGAGCCCGATCACCGGCGAATCCGTCCCACGCGACAAGACCTCCGGCGACGAAGTGTTTTCGGGCACCGTAAACGGCCACGGGCTACTGCACGTTCGAGTCACGCACGCTGGCGAGGAATCGACACTGGCCAGGCTGATCCATCTGGTGGAGGAGGCGCGCGATCACCGCACGGCGCCGGTGGTTCGCGTGGCCGACCGCTACGCCCGGTACTTCCTGCCAGCGATCCTGCTGGCGGCGGGAGCCGTGTACTTCCTATCGAGCGACGCCGAGACCTCAGAGAGGGTTCGGCGCGCCGTTGCTGTCCTGATCGTGGGCTGTCCTTGCGCCCTGATCCTGGCGACGCCAGCCGCGATGGTGGCGGCGATCGGAGGATTGGCGCGACGCGGGCTGCTGGCGCGTGGAGGCCAGGTGGTCCAGAAGGCATCCGAAATCGACACGGTCGTATTTGACAAGACCGGCACGCTTACGTCGGGCGAATTTGAAATTGTCGAGATCCTCGCCGCCGAGGGCCACAGCGAGGAGCAGGTGCTGTCTTTGGGAGCAACGGCCGAGGCGGGCTCGGACCATCCGCTGGCGAAAGTCATCGTCCGCAGCGCGGGCGACCGAGGCATCGAGACAGCGACTTCCGAGGATGCCCAGATCGTTCCGGGAAGGGGCGCCCAGTGCGTATACGACGGGAGTGTCATACGGGCAGGTAACGAGGCCTTCCTGTCCGAAAACGGCATCGAAGGGTTCCAAGACTCGCTGGCGGCCGCCGACCGAGCTGGTGCGACGCCGGTCCTTGTCGCTGAAGGCACCCGCTTCGCCGGCGCGATCCTGCTTCGCGACACGCCGAAGCCAGGTGCGCACGATGCCGTCCACGAGATCGAGGACCTAGGGATTGCGAACGTCATTCTCCTGACCGGGGACCGGCGCAAGGCGGCGGACGCCATGGCGAGAGTCATGGGCATCACGCACGTCGAAGCCGAGCTGCTCCCTGAGCAGAAGCTCGATCGCATTAAGCAACTCCAGGTCCAGGGCCGAAAAGTGGCCATGATCGGCGACGGCGTGAACGACGCGCCGGCCTTGGCGGCGGCAGACGTCGGCGTGGCAATCTCGGGCTCCGGGGCGGACATCGCCGCCGAGGCCGCCGACGTCGTGGATCTGAACGCGCAGATCGGGAAGCTCCCGAAGCTCTTCGGGGTTTCCAGGCGGGCTGTGACCACGGTCTGGCAGAACATCATCCTGTTCGCAGGCGTAGTGAATGTCGTTGCCGTCTACGTCGCCGGCAAGGGGTGGATGGGCCCTGCCCTCGCCGCAGGTGTTCACCAGATTTCATCCATATTCGTGATGCTGAACTCGGTGCGCCTGCTCCGGGTAGAGCGGCCTGCCGGGCAGCTCACGCGCTGGCAGCGTCTCTGGGGATTCGTCGGTATCGGACGCCTTTGGGAAGCGGTCGTGGCAGTCCTGAGCCGAATCGACCCCGCCGGCGGGTTCGCGTGGCTCGTGGAGAACCGCAGGCTCCTCTGGAAGCCTGCCGGGGCAGCGTGCCTGGCGGGCTGGATATCGACCTCCGCGTTCACGATAGGAACCGAGGAAGTTGGCGTCATCGAGCGATTCGGCCGCAAGGTGATGCCGCACCGAGAGCCTGGCCTCCATCTCAAGCTTCCGTGGCCGGTCGACCGCCTGACCAAGATTCGGGCCAAGGAGATTCGCGTCATCGAGATCGGATTCCGGACTTCGGATTCGGCCAGTTTCAACGAACCGCCAGCGTACGAATGGAATCTGCAGCACCGCGACGGCAGGATCCAGCTCCGGGATGACGAGACCCTCATGCTGACGGGGGACCAGAACATGATCGAGATGACCGCGGTCATGCACTATGACATCGATCGGCCGGACGACTATCTCTTCCAGCAAGTCGACCCGGAAACGCTCATCCGGTCCGCGTCGGAAGCCGCCCTGCGCTCCGTTGTGAACACGATCCCGCTCGACTCACTGCTCACCACCGGACGGCGAACAGCCGAACAGCTTGCGGCCGAGGAGTTGAATGCCCTGCTGGCCAACTACCGTGCAGGCGTGCGCGTGGTGAAGGTCCACATCCAGGACATGCATCCCTCGGTCGAGGTCGTGGATGCGTTCCGCGAGGTTGCCGGGGCGCTCGAGGAAAAGAACCGGATGATCAACGAAGCGGAAGGATACGCAAACGAGCAGGTGGCGCTGGCGCGCGGCCAAGGGAAAGCCTTGGTGCAGGAGGCCGAGGGCTACAGAGCGAGCCGGTCCGACCGGGCCAGCGGCGACGCAGCGAGGTTCAGCCAGCTTGAGTCGGCCTATAGAACGGCCCCTGGGCCGACGTCCACCCGGCTCTACCTAGAAACCATGGAGGAGGTCCTTCCGGGCCGCAGGAAGCTCGTCATCGACTCGGCAGGCGGACGTAGGACACTCTGGACAATGGATGACGGTGTGCTCGTTGCTCCCCCGGGCTCCCAGATGCAGCAGCCGCCGCCACCATTCGAAATGCCTGAGCACGGGGAATAAGCCTTGCACGATCACAGTCACACTCACGACCACTCTCACGAGCACCATGCTCATGGCCACTCCCACGGCCACGCTCACGATCATTCGCACGACCACAGCCACGAGCACGAGCACGCTCACGGCACGCGGGAACCATTTGACTGGCGAGGATTCTGGGACCGCTACCGCAACTGGGTCCTGATTCTCGCCGTATTGCTGTTGGCCTGGTCGGCGCTGTTCACCGTCCGGGAAACAGAATTCGCACTCGTCACCCAATTTGGGAAGCCAGTGCGAACGATTACAGATGCGGGACTGAAGCTCAAGGTGCCCCTAGTACACCAGGTTCGGTTCTATGACCGTCGGTTGCGCGTATACAATCCACCACGATCCGAATTCCTGACCAAGGACAAGAAAAACTTGAGCATCGACAGCTACGCGCTCTGGCAGATCGCGGACCCGGAAACCTTCGTCCAAGCCGTGGGCAACGAGCGAGCGGCCGAAATGCGGCTCCACGACTTGGTCTGGTCCGGCTTGGCGGCAACCATTGCGGGACTCGACCTGGAAGAGATCGTGTCCGTATCCCCGAGCCTCGTCAAGACAGGCAAGGTGCTCGACAGGCTCGCGGCGGAGAGCGGTACGGAAGCGTTGGAGGAATATGGAATCCGGGTTGTGGACGTCAGGCTGAAGCGACTCAACTTGCCGGAACAGAACAAGCAGAGCGTGTACGCGCGCATGCGGGCTGAGCGAGAGCGGATTGCTCGGCAGTACCGGGCGGAGGGCGAGGAGCAGGCGCTCAGGATCCGGGCGGAAGCCGATCGAAAGAGAGAGGAGATCCTCGCCAAGGCCTACAAGGAAGCGGAAACTACCAAAGGCGAGGGCGATGCCCAAGCGGCTCGCATCTACGGTGCGGCGTACTCGCGGAACCAGTCCTTCTACAAGCTGACACGAACACTCGAAGCCTATCGCAAAGCACTGGACAAGGACACGACGGTCATTCTCAGTGCGGATTCCGAACTATTGCGGTTGATGACCCGGGGACAGTAGGCGCGAGATGCACCAGCATTCGCCATCGACGCGGACTACACAGAAGCCAGCCTACGTGGAGGCGGGCCATCGGCTTCGATCCCTATCGGGCCGGCATCTCGCCGCTGCCCTGGTCGCCGTCTGGCTACTGGCCGGCATATACGTCGTCCCAACGGAGGAACAGGCGGTCCTGACCACGTTCGGTGCGCTTGCAAACGACCAAGTGACGCCAGGGGTTGGATGGCACTTCCCGTGGCCAGTAGGCCGGGTGCACAAGCTGAAGGTACGCGAATTGAAACGCGCCTTTATCGGAGGCGAGGTCGCCGACGAGGCGAACGCCATCCCGGCCGATCCGGCGCTCTCGCAGTTCCTTAGCGGAGATCAGAACATTCTGAACGTGCGCGCCGTGGTGCAATACAGCATCGCCAAGCCCGCCAGCTATCTGTTCCGGTCGCGGGATGTCGACCGATCCGTCGCGAATGCCGTCGAGGCTGCCCTCGAGCGCCAGATCTCCTCGCGAGCGGTCGACGACGTCCTGACTACAGAAAAGATCGCGATTCAGGAGGAGGTTCGCGGAGCCGCGCAGGAACTTGTGGACCGGTTCGACCTCGGTGTTGTCCTGTCCACCGTGAACATTCGCTCGGTAACGCCACCTGCCGAAGCTGCGGACGCATTTCGGGACGTGGCGTCTGCCAGGGCGGACGCAGCGCGGATCGTGAACGAGGCCGAAGGGTACGGTAACGACATCCTCCCCCGCGCAAGGGGCGAGGCCCAACAGATGCTGTCCGCCTCGCATGGGTATCGAGCGAGCAAGATCCAGCAGGCGCAAGGTGACGCAGCACGATTCGAGCGACTGGCCGGCGAGTACCGCCGAAACCCGGAAGTCACGCGAAGCCGACTGTTCCTCGAAACGATGGAAGAGGTCCTTCCCCGCTTGCGCAAGACGATCGTGGACGAAAAGGGGAACCTCGACCTGACGATCATCCGTCGCGGCTCGACGAACCGCCTGTCGCCGCAATGAGCAAGGATGCGAAGGCGCAAGCCGTAACGATCGCTCTGATTGTGGGCGCCCTCGCCTTCATCGCGTGGAACCAGGGTGGATTCGATGCCTTGCGCCGCAGTTCGGCGGACGACGGAGGATTCCTCGGCTTCGTCTCGTCGAAAAAGGCAGAGCCCAGGGACGTGATCTACGCCATGCTGGACGCGGCTCGGGACGGCATCGTCGATGACTACTTGGATTGCTATTCGGGCCAGATCGAGCGAACGCTTCGTCAGAGCTTGGAGGAGATGGGTTCCGAGCGCTTCTCGGAGTTTCTGCGGGACAGAAACCGCGACATCAAGGGTATCGCCATGAATGCCCCGAAGAAGGCGGGTGAAGAGGCCGAGGTGCGGGTGGAGTACGTCTATGCGGATCGAAACGAAGTCCAGGAGGTCTACCTGCATCGGATCGACGGCAGCTGGAAAATCGCGCGGGTCAGCGAAATTCGGAGGGTGGAAACTCCTGTTCCCTACGGCACTCCTGTGTACTGAGCGCCGAATACGCCGGAATTGCGCGAGTACGCCGCGGCCCGGTCGCCACGCGGCTTGGCGCAAGGCGCCCGGTCGAGGAAGCTGCGCCAAAAAGAACACTCCGCTTCTGCGTGCAGTGCTCCCCTGTTCCCGCCCTGCTACTCTGGGCGCGATTCGATGCCGTCGTCCGGTGGATTGGCAAGAGGGGCTATCGGATTGAACCGCCGCCGGTTCGCCCAAGCAGGGATTTCGGCTGCCTCACTCGCGTCCGGCTGCCGTTCCGTCCGGTCTCGTCCCCCAGTAGGTTCCTGGCAGCCGCGTCTTGCAGAAAACGTTGGCAACCTAGACGATTCCACGCTTCGTTGGATGGCGCAGCTGGGGCTGGAGTGGGTCGTGCTTCAAGGCACCGACGGTATCGACATGGAAGGCAAGGGCTTTTGGGCACCGGCCGACATAGCCGTCGCGCAGGCCCGCTGCCGCACCTTCGACCTGAAGCTCCATTCGCTAATGCTGCCTATCGCGTGGCTGATGCCGCCGATGATGGGTGACAAAGACCGGGATCGCGCCATCGAGAACATCCGCAGGAGCGTCGCGGCTGCTGGCTCGGCCGGAGTGGACGTCGTCGAGTGGCGCTGGTCCCCGGATTTCAAATGGGGAGCAGAGGTCGGATACTACCGCAAGCCCGGCCGGGGGGGCGCGATCTACAGGGCGTTCGACTACGACCGGGTGCGGGACTCCGCGCCGTTCGAAGATCTCGGCCGGATCTCGCGACAGGACCTGTGGGATCGCATGGTGTACTTCGCTGGCAACGTCATGGACGCCGCGGAGCGTGCGGGGGTCAGGATGTCTCTGCACCCGAAGGATCCTCCAGTCCCCGAAATGAGAGGGATCTCGAGAATCCTTACGTCGACTGACGACGTCGAGCAATTCCTGGACACAGTCCCCAGTCCGGCCAATGGCTTTACGTTCTGCCAAGGAACGGTGGCCGAAATGGGCGTCGACGTGATTGACGCGATCCGCCGGATTGGCGAGCGCGGACGAATCCATCACGTTCATTTCCGAACTGTGCGAGGAAGCGTCCCGCGCTACGAAGAGACGTTCATCGACGAAGGGGACGTCAACATGCTCGCAGCCATGCGGGTGTATCGGGAGGTGGGCTACGACCTGGCGATCGTGTCCGACCATTCGCCCGAACTGCCGGGCGACTTGCCCGGTCGCAAGATCGGCCGGTCGTTCTCACACGGCTACATCCGCGGTCTCATCGAAGCGGTGAACGCGTGACGGAGCAGCGACGCACGCTGATGGCGGGTGCTGCTGCGCTGGCCGCCTCGGCATTCCTGGCACGAGAGGCGGGCGCCAAGGCTTCCGAACTGAAACTGGGCAAGGGAATCAGGGATCTCTCGGACGAGACGCTGGACTTTTTCAGCATGCTGGGCGTCCGCTATGTCGCGATGCCAGCCAGCTACCGGACCCAGAGGCAGCGGCGCGGCTTGGTGCCACGGACAGACACGGGTCCGTCCAGTAACGAGCCAGTGAGGCCATGGGATCCGGACGAGCTCTCGCGCGTCAAGGAAAGGCTGGTGAGCAAAGGACTCGAGCCGCTCATGGTCCATCACCCGAGAGTGAATCTAGTCCTGCACGGAAAGCCGGGCCTTGAAGACGAGATTGAGACCTTCAAGGCCAATATCCGGACGGTCGGCAAGCTGGGGATTCCCATCATCGAATACAACTTCACACCCCTGCGCGGATCGGAAGGGTACTCGCGAACGACCGGCCAGGGTGGTATTGGCCTGCGTGACTACGACGAGGCCCGGACCAGTGCCCTGCCGCCGCTGCCCAATGTGGGGAAGCACACCATGGATCAGATGTGGGAGCGCCTCGATTCGTTCCTGCGGCAAGTGATTCCCGTCGCCGAGCAAGCCGGCGTCAGGCTGGCGATGCATCCGAACGATCCGCCGATTCCGGTGTTTCGGGGTGCGGCCCAGCCTGTCCGCTCGATCGCCGATCAGAAGCGGATGATCGACCTGGTAGACAGTCCCGCCAACGGCATCACGATGGACACGGGGGTGACGACCGAGATGGGGGAAGACGCCGAGCAAGCGATCCGGTACTTTGGATCACGAGACCGCATCAATCACGTCCACTTCCGGAACGTGAAGGTCGACATTCCCTATTTCAAGTACACCGAGGTTCCGCACGATGCGGGCGACTGCAATATGCTGGCGTGCATGAAGGCCTTCGCCGACGTGGGCTACCGGTATCTGCTCATCCCCGACCACACGCCGGAATTCACCGATGACACCGTCGGGTCCGAAATGGGCTGGGCCTTCGCAATCGGATACCTGCGAGCGCTGGAGCAATCGGCCCAACAACCATAGCCCCGCGACGTCGGCCGCCGCGTCCGGGCCGCCCGCCCTAAGTGGCCACCACAAGTCTTACCAGGCCGGACAGGCAACCGTAGGCCGCACCGCCCCTTTGATGAGAACAATGCCAACGGCGGAACCGATCGGTTCTCCGTTTCGACCCGCTTCAAGGTGTCGTCCTTCCGCGACCGCAATCCTGCTGGGGGCTGAGGAAGACCGGCGTTTCGCGGCAGATTCCCAGATCTCCCGCAATTAGCCGTTCACCCGGCCCCGTTGGCGACCGCGTCCGAACGACCGGCGGCTGGTCGCTCCGTCAGGCGCCTTCCAACCGGGATTCTCCTGGATGTTGACCCATACATGGACATGCGGCGAACCCCGGAAATACCAGACCATAGTCGGGCTCTCCAGCTTCCAAACGTCCCAAACGCCGTCGTTTCCCAGGTCCTCGTCCTGGTAGAAGGCCATGTTCAGGTTATCTACGCCGCCGGCAGCCTCGAGAAGTCCCATCGCCTCGTTACGGTCGCGCTCTCGGAAGGGTGAAAGCAGGGCTGCTAGCGTTCCATCAACCAGCTCTCGCTGGTCGCGCGACATCTCGCTGACCGGCAAGCCGTCGGGATCAGCAGATGGCTCGACGGTATACACGCTTCTTTCCCGCGGGGCCCTGGGTTGAAGCGCCAGTGAGCGTTGCCGGCCGTCGAGCGCCTGGTAGACCTCGTTCGCCCGCTTGGCTTGAAACCAGTAGACGTTGTTCGGATGCGTCGGCTTCTCATAGAAGCTCTCGCCCTCGTGCCCGTAGAATATCGGGCCTCCGAACGCCGCACCCTCGACGGAATCCCCGTCGCAGCGGGCCGTGCAGTGCCGTCCCGTGATAACGAATTCGAACTTCCCAGACTTCGGCTCCCCGAACAGGGCAACAGAGAGATTCCGCACGCTTCCGAAGTCATCGGCGACGTGTCTCGCGAGCGATTCGCGGAACTCCGGCGCATGGAGATCGACGAAGATCTCTTCGATCAATGCCTGCTGGTCGCGGTTGAAGAACCGGCCCACCCTCGCGTTCGTGATGTGCCAGTTGTTCTCGACCCTTGACCGCAGCGGGCTATCGAACGGCAGGACGACCGTCCTGCGCTGGTCTTCGCTGAGGCTGCCGTAGAACTGCGTGACCAGCGTCTCCGACCTCTGGTCCGGTTCGAAGGAAGCCGCGGAAGCCGCCAGTACGGGGCACGCCAAGCCTGTGGCTGCCAAGAATTGCCGTCGGTCGAGATCGCAAATGTTCTTCATGGCTGCTGCTAAGAATTGACCCCCGAGGAACGGGATTGGTTACCACCCCCACAGAGGTGTCCAGTCCGCCCGACGTTGCCACGAAGAGCCTCATCGCGCGGTTTCCCGGGACGGGAGTCCGCTCTTGCGCTCAAGACCAGTGCACCCCGGCGCGACGCCCGGAAGCAACCGATACCTCTCGCGGCCGCGATCTGGCTAGTGGGTCCGAACCGGGTCCGGCGGACGTGTCGGCAAGGGCTTCGGATCCTGCTGAATCCGACGCAGAACCTCGTCGATGGCCCGCTCGAGTTGCGGGTCCCTTCCCGCCAGCAACGATTCAGGGTCGTTCTCAACGACAATGTCGGGGTCGACCCCATGGCCCTCGATGATCCACGAGCCATCGATCGCATTGGTCGCGAATTCCGGCACGCGCACGTCTCCCCCATCGATCAGCGGACCGTGAGACGTGATGCCGATGACGCCTCCCCATGAGCGCTTACCAATAAGCGGGCCGAGACCGGCCTGCTTGAACCGCGCGGCGAAGATGTCGCCGTCGGAAGCCGAATTCTCGCTGACCAAGCACACCAGGTGCCCTAAGAAGACCTCGTTCGGGTAGGTCCGAAAATCGGTGTTTGTGCGCGAGTACCTCGTGCCGAGCAACTTGCGGCTGAGACGCTCAATTAGCATCTGCGACACGTTGCCCCCTCCGTTACCACGCACATCCACCACCAAGCCTTCCTTGCGCAGCTGGGGGAAATACCACTTGACAAACTCGCTGATGCCGCTGGAACTCATGTCCGGCACGTGGATGTATCCAACCTTGCCGTCAGTCGCCTCGGCCACCTTGACTCTGTTGCCTTCGACCCAGTCGAGATACCGCAAGTTCGACTCGTCGGTGATCGGCCTGTATACGACCTTGCGAGCACCGTCCAGCTCGGGTCGGTCATTGAGCAGCAGCTCAACCGGCCGGGAGGCCTTATGACGCAGCATGCGGTACGGGTTGTCACGGGCGGTCAGATCCTCGCCGTCGATCGCCAGCAAATAGTCCCCTTCCCGGGCGTCGACACCGACTTCGGTGAGAGGGGCACGGTATTCCGACTCTTGGTTGTGGCCCCGCAGGATCCTAGCGATGCGGTACCGCCCGCTCGTCGCGTCCAGTTCGAGGTCGGCTCCCATCAGCGCTACTCTTGGCCGCCGAGGGACCGTGTAGTCCCCTCCCGAGATATAGGCATGGCCGACGTTGAGTTCCGCGATCATCTCGCCGATGAGATAGTTCAGGTCCGAGCGGTGCCGGACGTGCGCAAGCCAGGGCCTGTACTGATTCCCGATGGCCTCCCAGTCGTAGCCGTGCATATTCTCGACATAGAAAAAGTCCCGGTAGCGTCTCCACACCTCGTCGAAAATCGTCTCCCATTCCTCCGCAGGTACAAGATCGACCTGCAATCCAGACGTCGACAGTGTCTTCGAATCCTTCGCACCTGCCTTCGCGTCGTAAACCTTGTACGACCCCTTCTGTCGCACGAGAGCTTTCTTTCCGTCGTCTGACAGGGCGAACTGGCTCCCTTGCGTGACGGTCTTGAACTCGCGCTCCTCCAGGTCAAAGATCTTGATCTCCGCCTCGACCCCGGAGTCCCGTCCGTAGTAAAACGGCCCTGCCCGCACGACGAGAAGCGCCCCGTCGATCGCCGCGAGCCTGGAATATGGATAGTTGTCCGCCTCGACCGGCACGCCGGCCACTCGGTCCGCCAGCCCGTCGAAGTCAATCCTGATCGGTTCCTTCTCGGAGTCCTTACCGTCCCTGTCGCCGCTCTCCCCGTTCTTGTCCTCCGCGGAATCCTCTGCGCCGTCACCTTCCTTGCTATCGGAATCCGCCGGCGCATCGTCGCTCTCAACCTCCGCTTCGTCACTCTCCGGGGGGAACGGGTGCGCTACGTCCTTCCGCAATGCGAGCGCGAAGATGCCAGTCTGCCTGTTGGTGGCGAAGTTCCACTCGGTCGAAGAGATAAGGGGAGAGAACTCGCGATCGCTTAGGTAATACAGGTAGTCGCCGTTGATTCCCCATGCAGGAGAGTGCTCGTCGAATAGCTCGTCACCCACCTGATGCAGCTTGCCAACGGACGCATCCCAGATGAAGATCGAATTCGCCCGGGCGGAGACGCTGACCGTGAATGCGAGGTAACCCCCTCGGGGGGACCACGTGTGATCCGTGATCCGTCCGCGTGGCTCGTCTGCGACTTCCCGGACCTCCTTGCTGGCCACATCCAGGACGTGGAGCTTTCCCTCCTTGTCCGAGAACGCGATTTGCTTCGAGTCCGGCGACCAAGCCAACCTGTAGAGACGTCCATAAACGCCTTCAGTAAGCTGCTCGGGCTTCCCGCCGTCCTGCTTGACAACGTGAACCTGCTCCTCCCCGGACTGGTCAGAGACAAAGGCGACCAATCTACCGTCGGGCGACCAGCTCGGCAGCCGGTCGTGAGCGTCGGAGGATCGCGTCAGGTTCCGAGTCGGACCCTTCTCGGAAGGCACGGTGAAGATGTCCCCGCGCGCGCTGAGAACGGCCCGTCGGCCTTTCGGGCTCAACGCGTAGCTCTCCACATTCCTCGCCGCCGAGATGCGCCTTGGGCGTCGTGACCCGCCGTCGCTGGGCACCTCGATCTTGATCGAGCGAGTCCGCCCGCTTTTGACGTCGTAGACGCTCAGCTCGCCGTTGAGTTCGTATACGATGCGCCGGACCGCGTCGGAGGAGGGCCAGCGCACGTCCCATTTCGTCTCGCGCGTGAGCTGGCTGACCTTCTTCGACTTCGTTCCGAACCGATAGAGATTCAGCGTTCCGTCCCTGTCCGACGCGAAGACGACATCGCTTCCAATCCACATCGGGTCGCGATCCGAACGCACATGTTCGGTGATGCGGGACGCTTTCCTTGTCGACCGGTCGAAGAGATAAAGATCCTGCGCCCAGCCTCCCTGGTATCGCTTCCATGTCCGGAAGTCACGGAAGAGCGGCGAATAGGCGACGAGTTCGCCATCCGGCGAGATGGCCCCCGCGCCCGAAACGGGCATCGCGAGCGGTGTCGGCAGTCCCCCGTCGACGGGAACCGTGTAGAGCTTCCCGTCCTTCGCTCCCCAGTATGACCTTGTCGAGCGAAAAAGGACCGCGGAACTGTCTGGAGTCCAGCCGTAGACCTGATGCTCGTAGCCCCATCGGGGGGCCAGCGGCCCACGCGCCGGGTAGAAGGTCAGCTGGGTCGGCTCACCGCCGTCCGACGGCATCACGTAGACCTGCTCGTCGCCGTCGTACTGGCCTGTAAACGCGATCCAGCGCCCGTCGGGCGAGAATTTCGGAAACAACTCCAGGCCTGGATCAGCGGTCAGGCGCACCGCCCTGCCACCTTCGCTGGAGGCTTTCCACAAGTCCCCGGCATATACGAAAGCGACACTGTCGCCGTGGATATCCGGGAATCTCAGGAGCTTGGTTTGCGCGAATGCCAACCCACCCAGCACGGGCAGGAGCAGCAGTATCCGTTTCTGCATTCGTGGATTTTAGCAACTGGGTGTGCCCGACACATGCGAGGTCTTCGCTTCGAATCAGTCCGGCGGCGGTGAGGACCGCTAGCAAGCGAGGGAGTCCCGGATGTCCTGTATCAAGAATGGTGGCGATTGATTCCCGCCCCGCTCCAGCGCTTGTCTCGCCCGTTGGACCTGGGTGAGAGTCTCCGCTCCGCTGGCATTCCAGCGGCACGGCATCGGGGCTTGGTTGGGCCCGTTCGAGCACGACATGATCGAGGCCTTGAACTCCCTCACTCTCGCGGAACGGCCGTCGCGAAGGCAATCGTCGGTCAGGTCGGCCAACAACCGCCCCATCAAGTTCGTCGAGGAACCGAAGGCCGGCGTGAACCGCATGTCGAACTGATTGCGCTCTTTTAACGAGGCCGTTACGTTCAGGTGCCTGTGCATGGGGGCATTCGTGGAGTCTTGGGCTCGCTATATGACCCGCAAGAGCGGCAAGGCAATCGAATTGCCGAATGTAGCGTGGCTGGTAAACGACGACTTGTCAGGCAGGCACGCACCGAAGGAGTCCGCAGATGCAAGGCTGAGATCATCTTCGACTTCAGTGAAGACCTGGTTGGTGGTGGATACTCGCCAGCGCACATGGCTGGAGGATCCATGCCCACGAGGACATCGTCGACGAGGTGTACCGTAATTTCAGGGAAGCCGTCGACTACCACTTCGACAAGACGCAGGTCCGACCGACGGCGATTCAGCTTCGCCACGTGCACGGATAGATCACTGGTGATCTGCAGGTGGACAGCCGATGTCATTGGCGGCGAATGGCGGTGTGCGCGTTGCGCGGAGATCCTCTCACTTGCGCAATGAGGCCATCCAGATGGATGCGAGCCATAGAACCGCTGTTGGAACCCGGTCATTCGGGAACCTGACCGGTGGCAGTCGGTGGAATTTGAATGGGATGAGACGAAGCTGCGAGCGAACCTCCGGAAGCACGGCGTGGCTTTCGCCGAGGCGTGGACGGTGTTCGGAGACCCGCCTGAAGTAACGATCTCAGACCCCGATCACTCGGTTGCGGAACGGCGTTTCCTCAGCATGGGACTGTCGGCGGCGGGACGCCCGCTGGTCGTTTCCTATGTTGAACGGAGCAGTGCCAAGATTCGGATCATAAGCGCGAGGGAAGCCTCGTACCGGGAGCGAACGGACCATGAATCAGGACGATAGGGACACGTTGCGAGAGGAGTACGACTTCTCGGACGGCGAAAGGGGAAAGCACCATGAAGCTTATCGCCAAGGCACCAATCTGGTGCTGCTGGACCGGGACGTGGCCGAGGTGTTCAAGGACTCGGCAGCGGTGAACAGGGCGTTGCGAGCGATAGCGCAGGTGGGCCGAGACCACGCCGACAACATTGCGGGCCGCTAACGAGTTCCGGGCGGAGATGCTGCTCGGGTAACGCGTCAGTTGCGGCCGCCGCTCGCGGCGGACGTCCGGACTGCTTCCCGCCATACGGTACAACTGATCGGCAGATCCGCCACCGGCCTCGGTGCGGCCGGGCGGACGACGGCTCGACCCACAAGGGACCGATGAATGATGTAAAGAACAGGCTGTCTGCACCCGCTCTGCAATAATCGTTGCGTCCTTCGGATGAGAGGCAGGTCAGACCCTGGCCGCCCATGAACCGGATGAGGGCCGCGGCCCGCGGAGAGACAGGAGATCGTATGACTCGGAAAATCGCTTTTGGCGTGTGCTTGGCAGCAGCATGCCTGCTCGCATGTGCCGCGCCAGATGAATCGGAATCACCCGGCGATTCGCTTGCGAAGTCGGACGAACCCCGGCACGTCAAGGTTTATTTCGAGACGGGCATGTTCGGCGGCTGGCCGGCCAATCACGGGATCTGGAGCTGGGGCAACGAGATCCTCGTCGGCTTTGGAAAGGGGTGGTACAAGGACCACGGACTGAATCACCACATCGATCGCGAGAAGCCGGAGATTCCGATGCTTGCCCGGAGCCTCGATGGCGGGGAGACCTGGGAAATCGAGGATCCCGGAGAGAAGGGTTACTTGCTGACCGAGGGAGGGTACCTGCACGGTGTCACGCGTCCGGGGGTTACGATCCCGCCCCTACGCGAAAACGAGGACGGCATTGACTTCACTCACCCCGATCTAGCCCTTACAATTCGGACCAACAGTATTCACGCTGGAATCGGGCGGGTCTTCTACTCCTACGACCGGGGACAAACCTGGGACGGGCCTTTCCGGATGCCGAGCTTCGATACTCCAGGGATAGCGCCCCGCACTGACTATATCGTCGACGGCAAGGACATCTGCACGCTGTTCATCACGGCGGCGAAGGCGAACGAGCGCGAGGGCCGACCCCTGTGCGTGCGGACTACGGACGCTGGCAAGACCTGGAACTTCGTTTCCTGGATCGGCCCCGAGCCGGAGGCGTTCTCCATCATGCCGGCCTCGGTCCGGCTCTCCGACACCGACATCCTTGTCACGGTTCGAATGCGTGACGAAACCAAGCGATGGATTGGAACCTATCTCTCGACAGATAACGGCTCGACTTGGGAATACCTGAACGAGGCGGTTCCGGACACGGGGGTCGGGAACCCGCCAGCGATGATCCAGTTGCAAGACGGGCGGATCTGCCTGGTGTACGGCTACCGAGCAGAGCCCTTCAGCATTCGAGCCACCCTCAGTGATGACGGCGGCCGGACCTGGGGAGAGCAAATCACTCTCCGAGACGACGGGGCCAGCCGGGACATCGGGTACGTCCGGGCCGTCCAAAGGCCGGACGGGAAGGTCGTGGCGGTGTACTACTTCACCGACGAGGCTTCCGGGCCGGAACGCTATATCGGAGCCACGATCTGGAGCCCGCCCCCGGCATAAGGCCCGGATTCCCGCTCAATCGCATGAGTTTCCGCGGGGTTCCGCCGAGCCCCTACGAATTGACATCGAAGTAGATGCAGTCCGGGTGCTGGAACACCATGGCGCTCACGCTGGCTTCGGGATCCATCATCGAGCCATCTGTCAGAGTGACGCCGATGTCCTCCGGCTGCAAAAGCTCGAAGAGGGCTCTTTGGTCGTCGAGTTCCGGGCAAGCCGCGTAACCGAAGCTGTAGCGGAGGCCCCGGTACCTGGACCGCAACCGGTCCGCCATCGTCATTTCCTCGGGATCGGGGAAGCCCCAGTCTTCCCGAATGCGACGGTGCAGCCACTCGGCACAGGCCTCCGCCGACTCGACGGCCAAGGACTGGATGGCGTGCGAATTCAGGTACTCGCCACGCGCCTTGTAGCCCTCGGCCCGCTCCCGGATGCCCTGCCCTGCCGTGACACACATGAGCGCAAGGGAGTCGCGGTGTCGGTTCGGCGGGACGATGTAGTCGGACAGGCTCAGGCCGTCGGCACGCGTCTGGCGAGGGAATGTAAACTCGTGCAGCATGTCGCCGCCGGCGGGCTCGAAGAGTCGGATGGAGTTGCCGTGCCCCTCGGCATCGAGGAATCGCCAGACCGCGCGAACCGTCATGAACGCCTCGGCATCGGCCATCACATCCTGCATGGCGGCCTGCAGAGAAAGCGCCTTGTCGTCGCGGTCTGCCAGCGCTTTCTCGAAATTGCCCCTGAACCCCAGATGCCGCGAGTACAGCATCGCGGGATTGACGTAGCTCCAGAGATCTCTCAGCTGCGGGACGTCCACAAGATGACGGCCGGCGTAGGGGCATTTGACCGGAGGCACGTCCCTGCGAACCCTCGAACTGCGTTTGGCTGTAGCTGGGGTGCGATCGCCGCCCGCCACCGTCGACTGATCCGCGATGGGCGCGTGCTCGGCCTTGAGACCGGACCGGCTCTCGGGGTCCATGACGCGATCCAGCAGGGCCAGCCCGCTCATCGCGTCTCGCGCGTAGCACGTCAGCTGTCCGTACGCCGGGGCGATCCTCTTGCGAGTGAAGTTCGCGCTGAGAGCGGCTCCCCCGACGAGCATGGGGACGTCCACGCCCGCCGCCCTGAGATCCTGGGCCGTCACGACCATTTGCTGTGCGCTCTTCACCAGCAGCCCTGACAGGCCAATCGCGTCAGGGCCCAGTTCGCGGCTAGCTCGGATTAGCTCCTCCGGGGGAACCTTGATGCCGAGGTTCGTCACCTCGTAACCGTTGTTGGTGAAGATGATGTCGACCAGATTCTTGCCAATGTCATGGACATCCCCCTTGACAGTGGCAAGGATCACCTTCCCTTTGTTCGAGTCCTCCAATCGCTCCATGTGAGGCTCGAGGTGGTCGACCGCCGCTTTCATCGATTCGGCGGACTGCAGCACTTCTGCCACGATGAGCTCGTTGTTGTTGAAGAGCCGGCCGACCTCTTTCATGCCATCCATGAGAGGGCCGTTCACGACGTCGAGCGGCGGGATGCCGTCAGCAAGCTTGCGATCCAGGTCGGCGAACAGGCCCTCCTTCGTCCCTTCGACGATGTAGCTGGCCAGGCGCTCGTCGATCGGCAGGTCAGCGGAATCGGCGCGGCGGCGCTCGATTGCCCCTCGGAAGTGCGCCGTGACCCTCGCGATGTGATGCTGGTTCAGTTCGGCTCGCTGCGCCGCAGTCTGGTCCCTGTAGTCCCTCGGTCCCGCGAATCCCGGGCATGGGTAGTTGTAGAGAAGGCCTTCGGCCAGCTCCTTCTCCTCCTCGGACAGCGCGGCGTATCGCCGGAGCTTCTCCGTGTTGACGATCGCCAGATCCAGCCCGGCCCTCGTAGCGTGGTGGAGGAAGACGGCGTTCACAGCCTCTCGAGCGGCTGGCGGCAGTCCGAAACTGACATTGCTGATACCCAGCAGGGTCTTGACTCGAGGCAGACGCTCCTTGATGAGACGCAACGCTTCAATCGTCTCTACGGCGCTGCCGATGTAGTTCGTATCGCCCGTCCCGCACGGGAAGACCAATGGATCGAAGATGATGTCTTCCTCGGCAATCCCCCATTTGCCCGTCAGTAGGGAGTGAGCACGCTCGGAGATCGAGAGCTTGCGCTCGCGCGTAATCGCTTGTGCCTGCTCCGGGTCCTCGTCGATCGCGCCTACGATCACGGCCGCTCCGTACCTCCGGAGTAGCGGCACGACGCGATCGAACCTCGCTTCGCCGTCCTCGAAATTGATCGAGTTGACGATCGCCTTGCCCTGGCAATACGTGAGGGCCCGCTCGACCGCGACCGGATCGGTGGTATCGATCATGAACGGAACCTTCACCTTGCGTATGAGCAGCGCGTAAAAGGCGTCGATGTCCGAGATCTCGTCCCTGTCTGGATTCTCGAGGTTGACATCGAGAATCTGCGCGCCCCCCTTGACTTGCGCGCGTCCGATCTCGGATGCCTGCTCGTACTTTTCCTCAGCAATCAGGCGCTTGAACCGTCGCGAACCCACGACATTGGTTCGCTCGCCGACCAAAAGCGGCCGGTTTTCCTCGGACGCCTCCACGACATCGATCCCAGTGAATCTCGTGCGCCTGGCAGGAGCGTATCTTCTGGGGCCGTGAGACTCGGCCATCTGGGCGATGACGCGAATGTGGTCCGGCGTGGTTCCGCAGCATCCGCCGACGATGTTCAGCCATCCGTTGCGGGCAAAGCGTTCCAAGACGGAAGCGAGCGAGTCCGGCGTCTCGCCGTAGAGGCCGTCTTCGTCCGGCAGCCCCGCATTGGGGTAACACGACACAAGCGGAATGGCGGTCTCGTGGATGGTCCGAAGATGATCAGTCATGTACTCTGGACCAGTTGCGCAATTGAGACCGATCCCTAGGAGCTCGGCATACTCGAGTGACACGACGAGCGCTTCGGAGTTCTGGCCGGCAAGCATCGTCCCCATCGGCTCGATGGTGCCGGAAACCACGATCGGCACCCTGAGGCCGAACTCGCGAAGAGCCTGCCCCGTACCGATCAGGGCTGCCTTGACGTTCCTCGTGTCCTGACACGTTTCGAGCAACAGCAGGTCCGCGTACTCGGCCAAGGCCAGGGCCTGCTCCCTATAGGAGCAAATCAGCTCTTCGTAAGTGATCCCTCCCGTGACACTGATCGACTTGGTCGAGGGACCCATCGCTCCAGCCACGAACACAGGCCGCCCTGGCGTCGAATGCTCGTCGGCGGTCTCGCGCGCAAGACGTCCGGCTTCGAGGTTGATCCGAGCGACCTGATCTTGCAGGCCGTACTCTGCCAGCACGATATCGGTAGCGCCGAAAGTGTTCGTTTCGATGATGTCAGCGCCGGCCTCACAATAGGCGGCATGGATTGCTCGCACGACATCCGGACGCGTGAGGACCAGATTCTCGTTGCAGCCCTCAAGAGAGGGGCCACCGAAGTCCGCGGCCGCCAGGTCCGCATTCTGAAGTTCGGTGCCCAAAGCACCGTCAAGGACGAGGATGCGGTCAGCCGCAGCCTCGTTCAATGTGCGTATACGATCGACACGTGACTGCATGCTGGTCGCGCGGTGCTGAGAGAACGAAAGATCGCCTGAGTCCATTATCCGAGAGCTGGTTCGGAGAGGAGCCTGTGACGGCTCGACCGCGTTTCCTCAGGGAACGTTGGGGGTTCGCTCAAGCATCTCTCGGATGGCATTCCTTCGCTCGGGGCCTAGGTGTTTGAAAGCCGCCGAGGAGTCCCGTCCAGAGAGGATCTCGGCAAATCGCCCCCTTACGTAGCTTCGCACGCGTTCCGGAAGTTCGGAGTACGCACGGGATCGGATCAGGAAGCTGCAGGGGTGACTGAACAGACGCGACCGCAGGTCGAGCTGCCGAAGCGGGTCTTCGCCGCCGTTGTCGGCACCCTGCCGTTGGAACTCTTCCGCGAACCCGGATGTGCTCCGGACTGGCCCGTTAAGAGGGGCCTCGCCGACGAGCAGCAGGTCGCGTACGAGTCGCTCCGCAGGCCGTTCGATTCGACGCTTGACCGACGCCAGCAGGGAGTCGGACGGCGCCCCAAATAGCCGCCTCATCTCGCGCTGGTAGGCCAGAGCGTTGCGTGCTTCGATGCCAGCCCTAGCGATGGAGTTGTGGATCCTTGTCTGATGGGCCAGGAGCAAGTGAGCGACGACGTCGCTGTAGGGCGTCAGGTACTTGGCCGGGTCGAAGAGCGTCCCATAAGGCCGAGCGAGGTCCCCGGACTCGAATCGTGCGAACCCGTCTTCCGGTCCCACCGCATTACCACGGTGACTCATCGAGAACCGACCGGTCACGAACCAACCTCCCCAGCGCTGGGCGATCGGCGTGGAATGGTCCACGTTGACGGTACCGTGACGGAAATGCGGCAGTCCATCCGCCGCCGGATAGACTGATCGGGTCAGGTGACCGGGCACTCCGAGAGTCCGCGAACTCTCGTGGCATTGCAAGCACGATCCGTTGTCGCGGACCAGCCGTGGCTGCTTCATGGGACGCTGCCGTAGCGTATAGAAGGCCGCCCCGCCGCCAGGAATTGCCGTGGAGATCTCGAGGAGGGGGCCGCCCGGCACCCATCCTACGTAGGTGTCGTCGTTGAAGTAAATCGCGCGCGGATTGCGGGGATTGATCCAGCGGAACTGAGCGCTGGTCTTGGAGAACACCAGCAACTGCGAGGAGCGCGGGATGTCGAGTTCGTCAAGAAGCGTCGGGAGATAGCCCCATTGCCGATCGAATCGCAGTTCCGATTCGCCTGCCGCTAGACGGTGGTCAAGCCTCGCGACCGGATCGGCCGGTGCGCCGGACGCGACGACCATGGCAAGAAACGTCCCCGAAAGAAACGAGAGGACTGTCCAGAACCGGCGCGTCGCGGCCAATTGTCCCTTCTGAGCTTCTGGCGTTGCCATGGGCTGCACTCGGCGCACTTTCGCCAAATCCGCCTCGCTAGGAGGCGCGACAACCGCGTTCCACGGCGGCCGGGCCGCTCAAACTCCCCCCAACGTGCTCTTCGTGCCCGCGGACCAGATGCGCAGGGATTGCCTCGGTGCAATGAGACACCCGAACGTGCGGACCCCGAACCTCGACCGGATTGCGCGCGAAGGGACGCTCTTTCGAAACGGGTTCTCGAGCGGGCCGGTCTGCGTTCCCACCAGGAAATCGCGCGTTTCGGGCCTGCACCCGCACGAGCATGGCTCCCTCACGAACAGCGACGGCGACAAGCTTCGCTGGCAGGACTCGATGCTGGAACACTTCGCTAGCCGGGGTTAAAGGACGGCATGGGTCGGGAAGAACCACACATACGACGAAAGCGCGATCGCCCGGATCGATTGCGCGGACATTCGTAGCCGGGAGCCGTTCCGGGCGTACAACGGGTCTGTCCCGCCGCACCGGCACTCCTCGGTGTATTGGCCAGAGGAGAACTGATTTCCGCATGTTAACACCGAGTCGGCGATCAAGTTCATCGACGGCTCGAGGAGCGATCCTTTCTTCCTTCACGTCAGCTACTTCGATCCCCCCGTACATGGCACAGTCTCGGTACGCGGCCCGGTATAACTCGTCCGGCATGCCACTTGCTGGTCATGCCGACCCGGCTGCCCTGTCAACTCGGCTCGACCGCTTCGCCCTCGGGATGGGCCTCGCCGCCCTCGACCGCGAGGGTCTGACCGAGACGATCCGATACTACTACGCCCAAGTCGAGTGGGGCGTCGAATAGCCGGTCGAACGCCTCCCGCGAGCTCTCGAGGGCCGCTGCTTGGCCGAAAGCACGATTGTCGTGCTCACATCGGATCACGGCGATTTCATGGGCGACTACGGAATGGTCAGGAAGGGCATGTTCCTCTATGACCGGCTCCTGCATTTACCGCTCCTTGGGTCGGCTCCCGGCACAATCGGCAGCGGGACCAAGACTGACGCTCTCGCGCTCTCTGCCGACCCCTTCCCGACGCTTGCCGAACTGACCGCAGCCAGGGTTCCTGAAGGAACTTCGGGATCTCGCTCGCCAGTATTTTGCTTCAAGGTGATCCGGGGCGCGAACGGATCTTCACCTCGGCCGCCTACGGCGATCTCGCTGCGGACGTGCCCCCGGTCGACCTCGCTCCGATGGACGGGGATGCGACTCCGCGCCACACTAGCGTGCTGCGGCCGACGATGTGGCCAATGCACCGAACCAAGATGGTGCGTACACAGGAATGGAAATTCATCCTCAACGAGACGGAGCCGCCGGGACTGTATCGGATCGCGGAAGTCCGCCCCAGGGAACGGCGAGACCCAGCCGGGAGTACCGGCTACGCGAGAGCGCGCAGGGACCTCGAAAAGCACCTCGCTGCTTGGTGGAACTGGTAACTTGCTGCGAGGTCAGCCCTTCCGCCGGCCACCTGCCAGAGGCTGGATACCTGAGGTACCGCAGAGGGCAACGCCGGTTTCCCGAAGCGCTGTCAGCAAGTTGTAGATGAGTGCGTAGACAACCTGCTCTGTCAGGCTGCGCTTCCCAGGCAACCTGAATTCGGCGGGAAGTTCCGTTGCCATTGAGATCCCAAGGCGGTCACGGGCCAACTGGTTCCCGTCAAAGCAGTTAGACAGGACGAGCGGCGTTTGCAGCACGACCCCTGAAATGGAATCCACATAGAACTGGCAGCGAGAAAACCAGCCCAGATTCGCCGGATCGCTGGCATCGAAGAGGAGCAGCGGTCCGGTCGGTTCCAGGGCCGCGACTTCCAGATTGACGCGCCTGCGCTCGGCGACGATCTTGCACGAAAAACCCGCTTGCTGCACCAGCTGCTGCAGCGTGCCGTTGTCGGGATCCAGCGCAACAAGCTGCTGTTCGCCTGCTTGGAGGTACCGCATCACCTTCCTCCTGACATTATCACGCCTTGATCGGAGAGCCGGTGGCGAGCGAGCACAAGGCTCGCACCAGGCCGTCCGTAGTGTAAGGGGAGGCCTCCACCGCAACATGCAATCCCAGCTCGCGCACCGTTCCCGACGTCACCGGCCCGATCGATGCGATCCTGGACTGCCGTAGCTTGTCCAGAGGGACGATACGCGCGAGGTTTCGAACCGTGGAAGAGCTTGTCAAAGTCACCCAATCCGGCGCGCTTTCGGAATTCCAGATTGTCTCGGCCAGATCTCGTGATCCAGTCGGGAGGACAGTCCGGTATACGGGAACCACATCGACTTGAGCTCCCATCGCGCGGAGCCGGCTCGGGAGCATCTCGCGCGCTTCCTGAGCTCTTGGGATCAGAACCCTGGCAGCTTCGAGGTCGATATCTCGAAAAGCCTCGACGAGCGACTCGGCCACGAACTCATCCGGAAGCAGGTCTGCGTTCAGGTGCAGCGATCGAATCCTGTCCCCAGTAGCCGGACCGATCGCGCAGATCCGGCCTGGCAGGTCGCGCAGGTCACGTGGCGAGGCGTCAAGGCGGGCCAGGAACCGGTCCACGCCATTCACGCTGGTGAAAATCAGCCAGTCGTAGGACGGAAGATTCCGTATTGCCCTGTCGGCCGGAGCCCAGTCCGTCGGCTCTTCGAATTCAATTGCCGGCACTGGAACAACCTGAGCGCCAAGGCGACGAAGTCTCTGACACAGCGAGGTGGCTTGGGAAGAGGCCCGGGTAACAGCAATGGATTGCCCACGCAGAGGAAGCCTGTCGAACCAGTCGATCTCGCTCCGCAGCCGGACAATCTCGCCGATCACGACCAGAGCCGGCGGCTTCAACCCGTTCCGGCGGACAGCGGACGCGAGGCTGTCCAGGGTTGCTGTCACGACTGTCTGGTCGCCGCGCGTGACCCAGCGCACTGCAGCCGCCGGAGTCTTGGGATCGAGCCCTTCTTCCTGGAGGCGCCTCGCGATCTCCGCGAGCGACATGAGGCCCATGAAGACGACGAGTGTCTGCCGCCCGGCCAGCGATCTCCAGTCGATGCTGTCGACATCGTGCCCGGTCAGCATTGTCACGGAATGGGTGAACTCCCGATGGGTCAGTGGCATGCCGGCATAGGCCGCGACGCCGAGCGCGGACGTGACCCCCGGGACGACCTCGAATGGTATGCCGGCGCGTGCCAGTTCCTGCGCCTCCTCGCCGCCGCGCCCGAATACGTACGGGTCCCCGCCCTTGAGTCGCACGACGGTCTTCCCTCGCCTTGAAGCCGCGATCAAGAGAGCGTTGATCTCGGCTTGCGTGCAGACGTGGACGGACCGCTTCTTCCCTACGTATCGTCGTTCGGCCCCCGGACGGGCCAATGCAAGCACGCCCGGGGAAGTAAGGTTGTCGAACAGTATCAAGTCCGCACGTCGAAGGAGTTCGTGCGCGCGAAGAGTGAGAAGATCTGGGTCGCCAGGTCCGGCGCCCACAAGGTATACCGTGCCGGGACAGGACTGAGCGGGCTGGCTGAGTTCCGGCAACGCGTCCAAGTATAGAACGCTCCAGATTCACACCAAACCTGCTTGCCAGATAGGAGAATCAAGGACCGTTTCACGACGGAATCACGCCCAGGCACGTCCCCTTCAGGAACGGTCGGCCCACCAAGACCAGCAGCGAGTGCCCCCACCTCGGGTTGCGGTCCGGATCAGGCCGCTCGCTAGTCCCTGACCGGGAATTCTCCCGACCAAGAATCCCGTGAGCCAGGCGACGGAGTTGAGGCCGGGTGGCCGCGGGCAGTTACCCGCCCGCGGCTCCCACAGATCCGAACATGCCCAATTCGAGCATTCGGCTCCTCGGGCTATGGATTCGCTGCGCGCCCGTAGATGCTATGGACGACACGTGGCGGGGGCAGTCGGTAGTGCTGGGCCAGACGGGCGAAACGGTCCCAGGTCATCCGCCCGTGCCACGAGCGGCGATTCAGCCACTTGCGCCACGCTCGGCGGACCTCGTAGTGAAACCGCCCCAGCGCCCGTGCGTTCCCGGTGATGCCGTAGTAGGCGTAGTGGCCTTGCAGCTTGCGGGTCAATGCCGCCTGCTGGTCAGCCAGTGACCAGTGTCGGTGCCTCCGGCACCACTGGCCGATCGCCTGCACGGCGCGGGTGAACCGGTGCTGGTCCGTCTTGCGTTGCACCACCCAGCGCCCCTTGCGGGAGCGCCCCCAATAGTGGGTGAACCCCAGTAGCGTGAAGCTGCGCTCGCGTTGCGAGCCGCCTCCTGCCTGCCGGGACGGAGGCCGGAAGTCCACCAAACGGGTCTTCTCCGGATGCAGGCGCAGACCGTATCTCGCGAATCGCTTCGCCAACACGGCCAGCACCCGTCTCGCGTCGTCTTCCCGCTCGAAGACCAGCGCCGCGTCATCGGCGAAGCGGACCTCGAAGGCCCGCCCTCGCAGTCGCGGCTTGACCTCGTGCTCGAACCACAAGTCGAGCACGTGATGGAGATAGAGGTTACTGAGCACAGGCGAAACCACTCCTCCAACGCAATAGGTAACTTTGGGGTCCAGGGTCTTGCCTTGGAGAATTCGAAGCCTGTTTGCCGTATGACGAACCCTTCCCTTCCGTCATCGGTATCGAATGGCGGATCGTGATCTCCCCGTCGCCAACCAGCACTTCCTTGACCAGCGAGCGTAGCACCTTCTGCCGCTCGATCACGTCGAGTGCCTCGGAGCTGGCTCGCAACCGGTCCCGGAGGCTCTCCAGCGTCTCCGCAATCCGCAGATAGCGCTCTTGTTCCTCGGCCGCGCTCTCGATCGCCTCCAGTTCGGCCTCCAGCACGCGTTTTCGACTGCGCATGGCCGGCATGCGGCTGCGCAACTCGTCCAGCCCGATCAATTCCTCCTGATACGCCGTCACTAGCCGCGCGCCTGCTCGTTCCAAGCGTTCCCGCTCGCCTCGCAGCTCCGCCAGCCGGCGCTGTTGGGGATCCGCCTCGCGCCCCGCCTCCAGCCGCCGCTCCAACTCGGCCTCGATCAAGGCTGGCTCTTCCAGCAGCCGCACCAGCTCCCGCCAAACCACCGCGTCCAAACGGTCCTGCCGCACCGGCCGACTCGGGCAGCGCACGCCGTCTTCCCAGCGCCATCCGTCCGAGCCCAGGCAGCGGTAGTAGTACAGCTTCCGCTTCGTCGTCCGCGTCGAACAGCGGTAGTAGGCATAGCCGCAACGCCGGCACGCCAGCATGCCCTGCAGCAGGGTCGGCTCCTTCGTCCGCCGCCTCGCATGCCGCTTGTTCGCCTCAAGCTGCTCCCGGGCTTGCTCGAACTGCTCCGCGCTGACCAAGGCCGGCACCGGGATCTCGATCCACTCCTCGCGCGGACGCTCGAGCCCGCTCACCTGCTGGCTCGCGAACTGCCCCCGCAAGGGTCGCGTGACCTTCTGCCTCGGACCCGTCCCCGTCTTGCCGTAACAGGCCCTCCCGCGGTAGGCAGGATTGCGCAGGATCGCCCAAATCACCGAGCGCTCCCAGCGCTTCTTGCCCGTGCGCGTCCGAATCCCTTGCTCCGTCAGGCTGCGCGCAATCGCTCCGATGCTGCACTGTTCCCGCGTATATCTGTCAAAGACTTGGCGTACCACCTCGGCCTCCCCCGCCAAGATCTCGTAGCGCGCCTCGACCCCCTCGCTGCGCTTCACGTAGCGGTACCCGTAGGGAGCTCCCGAGAGCACGCTCGGCGACCCGTTGCGCGCCTTGTGCCGCTTGCCACGCCGGGATCGCTCCGCAATCAGGGCTCGCTCGTACTCGGCAATCATGCCCTGCACCTGGACCAGCAGGCGCTCCTGCGGGGTCTCCGCCGGCGGCGACTCCACGAACTCGCAGGCCACCCCGCAGCGCGCAAACTCCTCCAACAGCAGCACCTGGTAGGCGTACTTGCGGCTGAGCCGGTCCGGCGACAAGACCAGCACGGCCTCGATGCGACCCTCGGCGGCCAGGTCGCGCACCGCCTCCAACCCCGGCCGGTCCAGGCGCGCCCCGCTGAATCCATCGTCCTCGAACACCCACTCAGGCGGCACGATGTACTCGCGCTCCTGGGCGCACGCCTGCAGGGCGGCCGTCTGGCTGGCGATCGTCCCGCTTTCCTTCTGGCGGTCCGACGACACGCGGGCATAGATGGCGGCGGTCTTGGTCATGGGTCACGTCCTCCTGGGCGGTGGGTCGGGCCGGCCGCTGCCGGAGCGGTGCAAGCCGCTCGTAGGCGCGGGCCAGCTTGTCGGGCAGATGGCGGTCGAAGCGGTACTCGAGGCGCACCGCCAGCGATCCGCTCTCAGGCATGGGGTTCGCGGGACGCGAGCAAGACGTGCAGGGCTCGCGCCACTAGCTCGCTGACCGCGGTTCCGGTGGCGAGCGAGCGCTCTCGCAAGCGCTGGATCAAGCCGCGCGGAAGACGGACGGACAGGACGTCCTTGCCGTCGGAGACGGGCACGGGTGCGGTCAGTTGCTGGGCTTCGCGCAGGTAGCGGTAGGCTTGGCGAGTCGAGATCGCGAGCTGGCCGGCGAGACGTTCGACGGCGTCCGGCAGGTGCGGGCATTCCTGCAGCAGCGCGCGGGCGAGATTGAGCCGTTGGGCTTTCTCGGCATCGCTGACGCGGGCCATGTAACATATAATATATACAGTACATGTCTAATGTCAAGCCTTGTTATTGAAGTCGCAAACGCGATCAAATGCGAAGTTACCTTTTGTGTTGGAGGCGTAACCACCCCGCCCTGGGGAGTCCCCCGGTCCGGGTGTCGCACCGTGCCAGATTCCATCACTCCAGCGTTCAACCACTTGCCAGTCGTGCGCCGGATCACTCCGTCGCGCACCCTCTGGCCCAGGAAGTCACGAAGGTGTTGCCAATCAACGTCGTCAAAGAAGCTCTGGATGTCAAGGTCGATGATCCAGCCACCGCCCATCTGCATCAGCCCCTGCCATAGCGCTTGCAGCGCTTGGTGAGCGCTGCGTCCCGGTCGGAATCCGTACGAGCACTCCAGAAAGTCCTGCTCGTAGATCGGTTCCAGCACCATCAGCACCGCTCGCTGGAGCACTTTGTCCTCCAGTGTCGGGATGCCGATTGGACGCGTCTTCCCCGCCTTGCCCGGCTTCGGGATATGCACCCGGCGCACGGCTGGCGCACGGTACCGCCCGGACTTGAACCGCTCGAGCAAGCTCGCCAGATTCGCCTCCAAGTCGGTCTCGTATTGCGCCGCCGTCACCCCGTCGATCCCCGCCGCACCATCTTTGCGCGTGCGCCGGTAGGCTTCGCGTAACCACGTCTCGTCGATGTGGTGTGCCAACGTCGTCAGTTCCAGCTTCGGCTCGATCCGAGCCAGTTCCGCTAGCTTCTCTTGTCGTGTTGAGATGACCTCTCGGCCCGATGTCCTCGCCATCTGTCCCTCAAGAAGCCCCATGCCCGGTCCGCCGCTTCCCTCCGCCGGGTCCCCTGGGGCAGGTTCCCCGGCTTCGCCGGTACTATCAGCGGACTCCGACCCCTCGCCGCCCGTCCCGCTTCGCTTCGTTGCCTTCGCTCGGCGGTACCACTCGCTGCCTCGTTCGCTCCCCGGGCTGAGGCACTGCCCCGGGGCCTGGACTCTTTTGGTAGCAGCGCCCGCGCCACTCGTTGCTGGTGGAGACGGCGAGTCGAGTCGCCCGGGGGAATCCCACCCCCGGGCGCTCACAGATCCGGACGTGCGCGTCTCCACGCATCCGGCTCTTCCCAACTAGCCATATCCGTACCGCAGCTGCCAGTGCGCAAACAGTCCTGGGTCGCGCCGCGCTATGCGGCGCAGCCAGTGCTCCGCCCGCCGCCGGTGGCCGCGCAAGCGCTTGTACTTGCGCGTTGCCCACTTCACGAGTTTCCGGTCGATGTGCCGCAGGGTGGGATACAGAGCCGACTTGTAGTAGGCCCCGTAATAGTTCACCCAGCCCCGGATCGCCGCGTTGCACATGCACGCCAGTTCATTCAGGGACTGGTCGCTGCGACGCGGCAGCTTCCATCCCCGAACCTCCCGGCGGATCGCCTTCGCCGCCTTTCCGCTCACCGCCGGACTGAAGTTCACGAAGTACCTGCCCTGCCAAGTCGTCGACTTGCGGGCCCGAAACGTGTACCCCAAGAAGTCGAATGACGTCACCGGGTACTCCCCGGTGCGATTCCCATCCTTGCAGTACACTACCTTCGTCTTCTCCGGGTGCAGCTCCAGCCCGCAGTGCGCGAGCCGTCGCTGCAAGGCCCCTTTCAGGTAGTTCGCTTGGGCTTCCGACCGGCAGTGGCAAACGATATCGTCTGCGTACCGTTCGAACGGGATGTGCGGGAACTCCCTGCGCATCCACGCATCAAAGGCATAGTGCAGAAATCATGTTGGGAGTTCAGTCATGTTGGCAGTTCGCCACAAGTGCCTTTAGACACTGAGCGTTATGAACGAAACTCCCAACATGACTGGTTAGGCCGGATCGATGCCGCGAGAGCCGGTTCCGGTCGTCAGAGGGCGGCAACAAGGGAAGCGGGCAGGCATTGCGGAATCCCTTGGCGATGGCATCGAACATGTGGGTCGGGGCCAAATCGCCCGTTCAGGGCATGCGGGCCTCGATAAGGGTCGAGAGTAGCCCGGAGAGTCAACCGCCAAGGCGGTGTTTGGTAGAGCCTCGGATGAGGAGGTTCTTACCATGTTCCAAACACTGTTTCGTGATCCGGCGGTGCTGCGCCGCCATCGAGAGGGTCCGCTGCTCAAGGAGCGTGTTGCCTATCTGCAGGAACTAGCGTCCAGCGGTCTGGCTCACGGCACCATGGTCGGCAGGGCCGTGAATTGCCTGAGGGTTGCGGTTGCGATCAGCCGTCACCCCCCGGAGCACGTGTTTGGCCTGGACGAAGTCGGGGCGTTGCTGCCCTCGCTTAACGATTCAGGTCCCGCGGCTGGCGAGCCGGTCCGATCGCCAAGCCCTGCCCGTTTCCGGGCCACGGCTATCGAGTTCCTTGACAGTCTGGGCCGACTACGGCCGGACCCACCCCGCGATCGAGGTGAGCACGAGGACAAGCTGGACACATTTCTCGCCCGCCAGCGCGAGTTCTACTGGCAGTCCGAGGCTACCTGCCGGACGGCCCGCTGGCATCTGCAGGCCCTCCTTGACCATCTGCATCAGCGGGCTGTCGCCTTGTGCGAGGTTACGGCCGAAGACCTAGACCGCTTCTTCGAGGCCATGAGTTTGCGTTGGAGTCGGGGTTCGCTCGCCGGAGCGGCCGGCTCCCTGCGCCAGTGGTTGGATTACTGCGCCCAGCGCGGATGGGTCCGGCCTGGCTTGGGCGCGACCATTCAGGGACCGCGACGGCACAGATTGGAGGGACTTCCCATCGGTCCGCCATGGGAGACCGTCGGTCGGATGCTCGACGCGATCGGAAGCGACGAACCGGCAGCGATCCGTGACCGCGCGATTCTCCTGCTGCTGTCCGTCTACGGCGTGCGATCCGGCGAAGTGGGGCGACTGCGTCTCGACGACATCGACTGGAGCCGTGATCGGATCGTCTTCGAGCGGTCCAAGAGCCGGCGCCGGGAAGAGTTTGCGCTCCATCCTCTCGTCGGCGAGGCGATCGTTCGCTACCTGCGGTTGGCTCGGCCGCGTGCGAGCAGCCGGTGGGTCTTTCTCACCGTGCGCGCGCCACACAGGCCTCTGACCGCCGTCGCGCTGCACGGCATCGTCCAACGCCGCTACCCCGAGGGGGCGGTGCCGCCCCGGGGACGCGGGCCGCACGGGCTGCGCCACGCTTGCGCCCGGCATCTTGTCGAGTCCGGGCACAGCTTCAAGCAGGTGGGCGACCATCTCGGCCACCGGAGCCCGGCCAGCACCAGTGTGTATGCGAAGGTCAACCTCCGTTCGCTGCGCGAGGTGGCCCCGGATGATCTGGGAGGCCTGGCATGACCGTTGCCGCTGCTGTCGAGTCATATATCCGAGCTAAGCGCTCCCAAGGCGCGATCTACCAGAGGATCGAGCCCCTGCTGCGCTCCTTCGCCCGGACCGTCGGCGACATCTCGGTCGAGGAGGTCTCCCCCGACGCGATTCGCACCTTCTGCCGGGGCCACGGCCCGCCCACCCGATGGCAGGCGAACAAGTACAGCGCGCTCAGGAACTTCTTCCAGCATCTGGTGGCCCGCGCGCACTTGAGCGCCTCCCCTGTGACGGACCCTCCTCCATGCGTGCGCCGCGACTTCGTGCCGCACATTTACTCCCGGGCGGAAGTGCGGCGACTGGTCGACGCGACGCGCATTCTGGAGGACCGCTCCCGCCCGCTGCGGCCCCAGACCTTCCGCACCTTCCTGCTACTGCTTTACGGCACCGGCCTGCGTTCTTGCGAGGCGCGGCGCCTACGGCTTTGCGACGTGGACCTGGACCAACGTCTTCTCCGAGTTTGGGACACGAAGTTTTTCAAGTCTCGTCTCGTGCCCTGCGGCATGGATCTGCGTGCCGCCTTGCAGACCTATCGCGAAGCGCGCCAAGCCCTGCCTCTCCCGTCGGCGGACCGATCCGCCTTCCTGGCCACCGCCCGCGGTGGCGCGCTGTCGGCCGATTCCGTGTCCCGGACCTTCGCACGTGTCCGGGACCATGCCGACGTCCGCCACGATCCGCAGGCTCGCTGGCAGCCGCGCCTACATGACCTGAGACACACCTTTGCACTGGAGCGATTGACCTCGTGGTACCGCCAAGGCAAGGACGTGCAGCGCCTCCTGCCAGTGCTGTCCACCTACCTTGGCCACTCCAGCATCGCCGGCACCCAAGCCTACCTGACGATGACACCCGAACTGCTCGCCGAGGCCTCGCGACGCTTCCAGCGCTATGCCGAGCCCCGGCTCGAAGGAGACCGCCCATGCCATCCAAGCACCTGATCGGGCCGTTCGTCCGCCGCTTCCTGCTCGAGCACGTCACGGCGGATCGAAACCTCAGCCCGCACACTCGCAAGAGCTACCGAGACTGCCTACGCCTGCTCTTCGAATACATCGCGACCGACTGCGGAACTGATCCGACACAGGTCACCGTCGAGCAAGTCGACGCCACCCAGGTGCGCGCGTTCCTGCGCCATCTTGAGGACCGTCGCGGGAACTCCATCGCCACACGCAACAGGCGGCTGGCGTCCCTGCGGACGCTGTTCCGGTTCATCGCAGGCCTGCGACCCGAGCTGGTGGATCATGCTGCTCAAGTGTGCGCGATTCCGGACCGCAAAGCCCCGATCCCCGTCATGCCCTATCTCTCCAAGCGGGAGGTCGAGAGCTTGCTCGCCGTCCCGAACCGCTGCACGGACCATGGCCAACGCGACTATTGCCTTCTGCTTCTGCTGTACAACACGGGGGCCCGCGCCAGCGAGGCGACCGGGCTGACCGTCGGCGACCTTTCCCTTGTCGGCTCGCCTTGCGCCCGCTTCCTCGGCAAGGGCGGCAAGCACCGTCTCTGCCCCTTGTGGCCTCGTACGGTGGACATCCTGCGCCAAGTCCTCGGAGCTCGTCTCGATGGCCCGCCCCACGCGCCGGTGTTCCTCAGCCAGCGCCGTCGGCAGCTGACGCGTTTCGGCGTGTACGAACTCGTCAAACGCGTCGCCCGCATGGCGACCCGCAGCACGCCCTCACTCGCGAAGAAGCGGGTCAGTCCCCATACTTTGAGGCACAGCACCGCAGTCCATCTGCTCCAAGCTGGGGTCGACATCAACACGATCCGGGCTTGGCTCGGCCACGTCTCTCTCGAGACCACGAATCGCTACGCCGAAGTCGACCTGGAGACCAAGGCTCGCGCACTGCAGACATGCGTCGAAAGCCTGTCCGAACCATCCGCTGCGAACAGCCCGAGCTGGCACCGGGATTCGGATCTGATGGCATTTCTTGGGTCTCTGTAGGGCGGAAGGCCTAACCAGTCATGTTGGGAGTTTCGTTCATAACGCTCAGTGTCTAAAGGCACTTGTGGCGAACTGCCAACATGACTGAACTCCCAACATGATTTCTGTGATGTTGGATCCAACATCACAGAAAGAGATTTGCGAGGAGGGGACTGGCCACGCCGCCCTGCGGCGTGCCCTTGCCCCGTGCCTCGCGCGTCCCATCCGGCATCTCCACCTCGGCTTGCAGCCAGCGTTCCACATACAGCAGGATCCAGCGCTCGTCGGTGTGGTGCCGCAGGGCCTTGAGCAGCAGGGAGTGATCGATGTTATCGAAGTAGTACTCGACACACTACCCATCTCGAAGAGCTTCCGGAGTCGGTTGCAATCACGCGGCCGTCCCATCCGCTGGCTGGCACGACCGTACCGGTCCTGACGCAGGCAGTTCGGAACGAAGAGCTCACCCTGCTGCTGCTATTCCCCAATGGGGATCGCCGATTCGTACCGGTCGCATGGACCGATGCTGTCCCGGCCGTGTACAGGGATCCCCGGCCAGGTCGCGACGCAAGCCTCGCTCCCCTCGGCGACTTGCTGCGGACACGCGCCATCGTCGACGCTCTCCTACAACGGCTCCCAGCCGTTCAGGAGACTCCCGATGCAAACCGCTCCCCCGCTGCCCCGGCGGCAGCTGACACTGCTGTTCCCGGACACGCCCGCCCCGAGCGAGGCGATCTGGGAGACGCTCGACCCCGCCACCAGGAACGCCGCCCTGCAAGCCCTGGCCCGCATTCTGGCACGCACCGCGTTCCAGCCTGGCCCGCAGGAGACCCGCGATGACTGAAACCGGTATCCTGCCCGCCCACCACCAGCGCAAAGCCTTCGTCTACATCCGCCAGTCCAGCCCGGCCCAGGTCGAGCGCAACACCGAGTCCAAGCGTCGCCAGTACGCCTTGGCCGGTCACGCCGAAGCCCTCGGCTGGCACCCCGACCAGATCACCATCGTCGACGAGGACCTCGGCCTCTCCGGCGAGTCACTCGACAAGCGCGACGGCTTCACCAGCCTCGCCGCCGACGTCGCCCTCGGCCGTGCCGGCATCGTGCTCGGACTCGAGGTCTCCCGCCTCGCCCGCAACAACACCGACTGGTACCGCCTGATCGACCTGTGCGCCCTGACCGACACCCTGATCGCCGACTTCGACGGCATCTACGACCCGGCCCGATTCAATGATCGCCTCCTCTTGGGAGTCAAAGGCACCATCAGCGAAGCCGAGCTGCACACGCTCAAGGTGCGCCTGCTGGAAGGCATCCGCAACAAGGCCGCCCGCGGCGAGTTCCGCTGCACCCTGCCGGTCGGCTTCGTCTGGGGCGAGCGCGACGGCGAAGTCCGCCTCCATCCCGACGAGGAAGTGGTGCGCGCGATCCGCAGTGTCTTCGAGCGCTTCGCCGAGCTCGGTTCCATGCGCCGTGTCTGGCTGTGGTTCCGCGACGAGGGCCTGCAATTCCCCGTCCGCCTGCGCAGCGGCGACGACGTCCGCTGGATCCCGCCCGCCTACAGCTCGATCGTCCAGGTGTTGAGCAATCCCGTCTACGCCGGGGCCTACGCCTTCGGCAAGTCTCGCCAGGAACGCTTCCTCGATGAGCACGGCCGCATGAAAAAGCGCCTCCGCAGGCTGCCGCGGGCGGAATGGCGCGTGCTGCTGCCGGGCCATCACCGCGGCTATATAGACTGGGAGACGTTCGAGGCCAACCGGGCGCGCATCGGAGCCAACCGCCGGCCGCGCCCGCACAGTGTCGGAGGAAGCGTGAGAGAGGGATCCGCCTTGCTCCAGGGACTCGCGATCTGCGGGAACTGCGGGCGTCCCCTGCGCACCTACTACCTCGGACGCCGCTCTTCCCCGAACTACCACTGTCCCGGCCAGAACATTGTCGAAGGGAGGGCCACATACTGCCTGCAGATCGGCGGGACGCAAGTCGACCAAGCCGTGGCCGCCTGCGTGCTGGAGGCGGTTCGGGCGGGCGGGGCCGAAGCGGCGCTACGGGCGATCGAGCGGGTGGAGAGCGACCGGGACGCCGCCCTCGGGCAGCGGCGCCTGGCGGTGGAGCGGGCCGCCTACGAGGCGACCCGGGCCGAGCGGGCTTACCGGGCCGTGGATCCGGAGAACCGCCGCGTGGCCCGCGGTCTGGAGCGCGAGTGGGAACAGCGGTTGGAGGAGCTGGAGCGCGAGCGGGCCGAGCTGGCGTTGCGCGAGCGGGAGCGCCCGCGGGAGCTGAGCGCCGAGGAGCGCGAGGCGCTGCTGGCCTTGGGCGAGGATCTGCCACGCGCTTGGGACGCTCCCACAACGACCGCGCGGGACCGCAAGGAGCTGTTGCGGGCACTGCTGGAGGAGGTGGTCCTGGATGCGCCGCGCAACGAGCCGCAAGCGCGGATCCGGCTGCTGTGGCGGGGCGGGCTCTCGACTGAACTCACGATCGAGCGGCCGCGCAACCGTCCCGCGATCGTGCGCACGGACGAGGACACGATCGAGCTGCTGCGCCGGCTCGCGGCACATTACCCCGACGCGGTCATTGCCGGGATCCTGAACCGCCAGGGCCACCGGACCGCGTACGGGTTGCGCTTCACCCAGTCGCGAGTCTCGAGCCTGCGCACGCACTGGAGAATCCCCTGCTTCAGGCCGTCGGGACAGCCTGCGGACGGCGAGGTCGTCAGCGTCCGGCAAGCCGCCAAGGCTCTGGGCGTGGCCACGTCCACGATCCACCGCATGCTGAACGACGGATTCCTGGCCGGCGACCAGATCACGCCGGGAGCTCCTTGGCGGATTCGCCTGACCGAGGAGTTGCGCCAACGCTTCGTGGAGGACGCGCCCGAGGGCTACGTGGCGATGCAAGTCGCCACGGCCCGGTTGGGCGTGTCCCGACAGACGGTAATGGAGTGGATCAAGCGCGGCAAGCTGGATGCCGTCACAGTGCTCCGGGGACGCCGTGGCGGATTGCGGGTCCGGCTGCCCGCCGATGACCTCCCGAGCCTGTTTGAGGAGCCTACACGCCCTGGAACGCTCAGTTGCAATGAGTCAAGTTCGCCGAGCCCGGAGTCGTCCAATCGCGCCAGTCATGCTACAAAACACTGACAACGAAGGAGTTATGAATCAATTACAGCCCGTTCGGGCAGTTCGCATCAGTTGGAGAGCAGTATGAAGACAACTCCAAAAATCCCTTGATGTCCAAGTCTAGTACCCAGTCGTTATGCCAGCACCGCTTGCGCGCCTGCCCGATCGCCTGATGCGCCGATTTGCCCGGCCTGTATCCGTACGAGTCGGGGTGAAAATGCCCCTCCAGTTCCGGTTCCAGAGCCTGCTTCACTACCATCTGGGCCACCCGGTCCGCGACCGTGGGAACCCCTAGCGGTCGGATTCCTCCGCCCTCTTTGGGAATTTCCACGCGCTTGACCGGTGGTGGCATGTAGCTCCCGGACGCCATCCGGTTCCACAGCTTGTAGAGGTTGTCCCCCACCTCCTGCTCGAACTCTTCCAGCGTCTGACCGTCCACGCCAGCCCCGCCCTTATTGGCCTTCACTCGTTTGTACGCTTCCCACACCTGACGTTTGGTGACAGGAAACGGCTTCGCCTGCGTCATGGGAGTCCTCCCGATTCCGGTTGCTCCCCCGACCCAAGCCAGTTGGGGCGGCCCCTTCGCTCCGATTCCATTACAGAACCCTCACCGCTACTACAGGCCACTCCGCCCCTGTGCGCTGCTTCGGTACTCTCCCACTCACGGTTCTGCCGCTTGCGGTTCTCCCTTTCCATCAGCACGACAGGTTCCCAAGTTCCACACAAGAGCCCGGATTGCGTTCTCGCCGCCTCTATGCCGGATGCCGACCGGGCAGTACGCAGGTTGCCCCCGGCCTTGTCCCGGAGCAGAGACCGCGCCCCGGTTTTGACATCATCTAAAGAACCTTTTCGACACTTCATCAGCGGTTCACTTGCGTTCGACTCCGCAATCCACACCTGACCGGATCATCGCCCGGCCTTTTCCCACCTGCTTACCACCACGTCTCTTGAACGCAGCAGCGGTGGGCGGTTTGGAGCCTCCGCCTGCACGGCGGCTCCGGGGGGCCTGCCCCCATCTCTTGTGCAGCACAGCTGCACGGTGGGCTTGCGCCCTCTCGTGCGCCTTCTTGGCGCACGGTCTCCCAGGTTCCTGGACGACCCTCTGCCTGCATGCCCCGCTCTTCGACCCCGGCGGACCACCTGCATCCGGCCACTGCGATGCAGGCGATGTTGCCTTCCGCAAACTTAACAACGTCGGCTCCGCGAGTTTTCACTTTCGAGGCTCAATCACGCGGCCTACAGGTTCCCTGTGTACGCTTCGCAGCCGGGGTCGCCCCCGGACCACGCAACACTCGGTTCCGGCTGGTGGCCAGCCTTGTCCGGGTCAGGATTCGCACCTGCTGGGTCGCAAAGAAGGTTTCCGTCATAGCTGTTGGCTTACATGGCTTCCTCCTTCACCAAGCTTTGCCTGGCGCAATAAGTTACTGAAAAAAGAGACTTGTGAGGGAAGCCTCCATTCAGACCGTCGAAGAGGGGACAAGGGGCCGCCCGTGACGCGACGGCCCACTCTCCTTGCGATTCTCGCGGTGCTGGTCGGGGCGGTTGCGGATGCCGGTGGCGATCACGGCGGGCCGGATTCTTTCCAGCAAATCGTCTCCGCGATCGCCGTCCGCTCGGGAGGCGACATCCGGGCATCCCTGGCCTGTACCGCGGAGGTGGCGCAACAGCATGGCACCGCCAAAGCTCGGAGGGCGGTTGACGAGGACCCGCGTTGAACGCACGGCTCCATCCGGGCTCTTTGGTGTGAACGTGGAGACGGGCGTGGTCGAATTTAGCGGCCACTCCGTCAGCTTCGCGGCGTCAGTTCGAATCGCAGATCTGGTGTTCGAAGGGAGCTCCGTGATTGAAGCGGGCGCGTCGCGAGGCTAAGCGTTCTGCTATTCGGACTTCAACAATTCCGCAACAGGGGGAGTCGAACTCCAAGTCTCGTTTGTCAACTCGTGCGGGCGGAGGAAGTATCGACGCTAAGGCCGAATCTGAGCCCGTGTTGCATACTTGGCAAGGCAACCCGAACCCCGCACCCGGGAAATCAGCCGGGTCTACGACGCACCCTCAGGTGACAGCGAAGCTCTCAGTTGTGATTCCGGTCTACAACGAAGCCGGAACGCTTCGCGAGATCGTCAAGCGTGTTCAAAGGGTAGAGATCGACAAGGAAATCCTGATCGTTGATGACGCATCCACAGACAGTTCAGGCGAAGTCGCGACCTCGATATCACTCCAGTCAGACAACGTAAGGGTGTTTCGACATAAACAGAATTCCGGCAAGGGGCGGGCATTGCGGACGGCATTTGCCCACGCGACAGGCGATTTCGTGATCGTTCAGGATGCCGATCTTGAGTATGACCCGGCGGACTACCCCAAGTTGCTGAACCCGCTAATCCAAGGCTACGCCGATGCCGTCTACGGATCCCGGTTCCTGACAGCCAGCGAGCACCGCGTCCTTTATTTCCGGCACTATCTCGGCAACAGGTTCCTGACGCTGCTCTCCAATCTGGCCACGGACCTGAACCTGACGGACATGGAGTCGTGCTACAAGGTCTTTCGGCGGCAGCTTCTGCAGTCCATCGTTCTGGAAGAGGATCGTTTCGGCTTCGAGCCCGAGATCACGTCGAAGATCGCGAAGGCCGGGGCGCGAGTCTACGAGGTAGGGATCACCTATCACGGGCGGACTTACGCGCAAGGGAAGAAGATCCGTCCTCGCGACGGGCTATGGGCTCTATGGTGCATCGTGAAGTACGCTCTCAGGCCGCTGCGACGGGCATAAGGGACGACCCGGCAGATCCAACCCGGCGATGGAAGCAACCCTCTTCGAAGCGCTTGACAGCCTCCTAAGCGTGGTGGCAGGAGGAGTCCTGACTGTCCTCGTAGCCTGCCTGCTGGGTCGCACCGCGCTCGCCCCATTGCGCCATCTGCGCGGCAAGCTAACCGTGGTGGAAGGATGGATCTTGTCCTTTGCAGTCGGGTCCGCACTGCTCAGCACCCTCGTATTCGTGCTGTGCTCGGCGGGCTGGATCGCCGACAGTTCCGTTTATTTGCTTGCAACCATTACGTGTGCGAGCTGGCTTCGGTGGGGACGCTGGAAATGGCCAGCTGCAACCGTCAGTCATAGCCGGTTCACCCGGCCGTACCTGTTGCTACTCTCGCTTCCCTGCACGGTTTACGGAGTCCTGTATCTCGTTCACACTCTCGCCCCAGAAACACGGACCGACGCGATGGGGTACCACCTTGGGTTGGTCCAGAGGTACTACCGGGAAAACGGTTTCGTTCCCCTCACGACCAACATTTACGCCCAGATCTCACAAGGGGCAGAGATGCTGTACCTCTTCGCGTATGCGATCGGCCGTGAGTCGGCAGCCAAGATCGTGCATTTCTCATTCCTTGTTGGAAGTGTGGGCGCGATTCTCTGCCTCGCTCGGAGGTTCAAAGTCGATCTCGCTGGAATCTTCGCCGCCGTCGTGTTCTTGACCTGTCCCGTCGTCATCCCGGACGCGACATCCGCCTACAACGACTGTGCCCTCGCGTTCGCGCTCTTGATGGCGTTCTACGTTCTGGTGCTTTGGTGGCACGATCCTGGACGAGAGTGGCTTGCCCTGTTGGGGCTGCTGATCGGCTTCTCGTTTGCGATCAAGTACACCGGAGTGGTCGCGGTCGCGGCGGCAATCGCCGCAGCGGCCAGAACCCAATGGAGGGGGAGGGAGTGGCGCCTGACGCTTCAGGACTTCGCACTAACTGGCTTCGCGGCGGCGACCGTCGGCTTGCCGTGGCTCGCCAAGAACGCAGTTTTCACAGGCAATCCGCTTGCTCCGTTCTTCAACGGCTGGTTTCGAAATCCGTATTTCAGCATCGAGTGGGAATCTGCATATACGTTCGCGATGAGCAGTTACCGCCAAGGCCCGCTGGATCGTTGGGAGCAGATCCTCGCAGCCCCGTACGATCTCGTCATGGGCGATCGGTACGGTGGATCCGTTGGATGGATCCTTCTGCTAGCTCCCGTAGCCCTTCTGGCTCTAAGGCGGCCCTTGGGGCGCGGCGTGTTCGTGGCATCGCTGGTATGCGCCCTGCCCTGGCTGGCGAACGCCGGCGCCAGGTTTCTCATTCCCAGCGTGATCTTCGGGGCGTTCGCGCTCGGGCTAGTGCTCGAATCGCTCCCTGGACGGATCCGCACACCCGCCGTGGCAGCTCTGCTGGCGGCGCAGTGTGTGACATCGTGGCCAGCCCAACGGGCACTGTGGTACTACCCGAACCTATGGACCGTTGAAGGCCTCCCCTGGAAGGCCGCTCTGCGCCTGGAGCCGCAGAAATGGCACCTAGCCCGAAGCGTCGAGTTTTTCTTGCTTGCCGACCGACTGGACAAGATCACGGACAGCCGGACACGCGTCCTTAGTTTCTTCAACCTGCCCGAGGCATACTTCAAGGCCGAGCTGCTCGTGTCATACCAGGGGTTTGAGAACCAGGATCTCGCGGACTCTCTGCTGGCGTCGGTCAATCCAGGGGGGCTGCCAGACCACATCCTCAGAGCGTCATGGTCACCGAGGCCGCTCAACGGGGTGAGGATCGTACAGGCCCGGCCGTCACGGTCAAGAGCTTGGGCGGTTTCGGAAATCCATTTCTTGAGGAAGGGGGATGCGATCAGTCCGCCCCAGGGACTTGCGATGTCGGCGTCGCCGCTCCGTTGGCATGCGCCACGCCTGGTTGACGGCAGGGTCCTTCCGCTCTGGAACACGAGGGAGCCACCCACACCCGGGATGTCCATCGAAGCCCGATTTCGAAGCGACGTTGCATTGGACGGGCTGGAACTGCGCTTTCCGCGCGCCTACGAAAGGGCCAATTCTGGCCTCACGTTTTCGGGCCTGGATTCCGACGGAGAGTGGCGGGAGATTGCCCCTCTCACGGTGGATTCTTTCCCTCGGCCGATCACGGCCAAGGAGGGCCGCGAAGCCGCATCCGCGATGCTTAGAGATCACCGTATCGAATATGTCGTTCTAAATCTGAGTCCCAATGACCCCTACTATCAACAAGCACGAATCATCGCGAGCAATCCGGGCGCTTGGGAACTCAGGCGGATATTCGTAGATCGCTCGGCGGTGCTCTTCGAAGTCCTCCCAGACACTCCCTGAGCGCGCCGCACCGATTCCTATGTAAGACCTCGCCGGGAGCCGTCCGGCGGGAGGCGAATTCGCTTTACAAGACACTCTGGCAGCTGAGTATTAGGGGGTCCCTCTCGAAGCGAACCATCAAGCGCGGGCGAGGGAAACTCGGGAACCGCCTAGCGAGCGCGGAGGTCGTAGCACAGCAGCCGAGGTCCCGCCGGAGGGTCAATCGATCTCGAATTCTGGCCCACGTAAAGCAGGCCCCGGCTCACCACTGGCGGGGTCCAGGTTTCCCTTGCAAGGAAGAGCCTCACGCGGTCCAGGATCTTCGGGCCCGATGGCTTCAGGTCAAGCCAGAGCAAGTGACCGTGCTCCCCCAGAGCAAGAAACCGACCATCCACCTTGAGCAGGTTCCCACGATACGGACTGCCGTAGATCGTTCGCGTCTCAGCTTGCAACTGAACGGTCTCCTGCCATTCGAGCACCTCGCTCCAAACGGTCTCTCCGTCCTCAGCTCGGACACAGGTGAGTTTCGCGTCAGGTTCGTTGCGCCCTGAGAACGCATAGAAATGCCCTTCCTCGTGGACAGCGGTCGTCCAGTGCAGGTCGAAATCGGAGTTCTCCCATCGCTTCTTGTAGCCACCGTCGGGCTGGATCTCGACCAATGCCGCGCCAGTCCGATAGGACGCCGAGACGAGCACCGTGTCGTCCACGACGACAGGACATGCCGCGTTGACCGATTCGTAGCTCCGGCTCCGCCAAGGAAAGCGAAACTCCAAGCTGCCCCGGCGCGGGTCGATAGAGAGCAGGCCGCCGGTCGGGGGGCTGCTCTCGCCGCCGGCTAGGACGAAGAGGCGCGGTCGGCCCTGGACTGAAGCCATGACGGGGGTCGCATAGCTTGGCCCCCACTGGTCTCCGACGCCCCAGAGCATCCGCCCACTGCACTTGTCGAAGGCCGCTACCTCGGGCCCACCAGGAGCTCCTATATTGAGGATCAGACGGTCTCCGTCGATTAAGGGAGTGGTGGCCGTCCCGAAGAAATCCTGCGGCACACCGAACTCTTGGGCGATGTCGCGCATCCAGACAATCTGGCCCGTGTTCAGCAATAGGCAGTGCAGCTTTCCCTTTGGCCCGTATGTAAAGACGTAGTCGCCATCGATGACAGGACTGGCACGGGGTCCGTTGTTGTAGCCATACCGATCCGAAAAGTCGGTCGGATACCGAAAGTCCCAGTACCTTTCTCCAGTCTCCGGGTGCAGGCATTCCACGACTACCTCTGAACCAGACCGATGGAGGTACACGAGGTAGTCCCCCTTGATCGACGGGGAGCTATATCCAGTCCCCTTGGCAAGTTCCCATACGAGTCTGGGCCCTTCCGAACCAAATTCAGTCAACAGCCTAGTCTCGGCGGAGACCGGCTCGCCACGCGGCCCGAGGAACGCAGGCCAGTCCTGGGTCACTGCTCCGGATGGCTGGGGGGCCGGCGCGGTGTGAAACGTTACGCCGGGGTGCGGACGAGTCTTGGCTGCGGGCCCCGGATCCACAGAAACCGTCTTGGGAGGCTTCGGATCCTCGAACCGCGTGGCCGCGACCAGGCAGCATACTGCCATGAACACGGCGATCAAGGCCTGTTTCAAGCCGCGATTTTCGCATAGGTGCAGGCCATGGCCTCGTTCCAGGTGCCGCTCCAGTCGTTGCTATGGCTAGCTTCTGGGACGGGAACTCCCTCGCGTGAGGCCTGTTTCAGCCACGCCCCACGAGCGGCATCTTGGTCGCCATTACAGTCATCGTGAGAACGTTGGCGTCGAGGGGAAGATTCGCCATGTACAAGACCGCCTGACCCACGTGATCGGGGTCCATTGTGGGCTCGGGAGCCAGGCTGAGGTCGGCCTGCAAGACGCCCTCTGCCATCCTCGCCGTCATTGGTGTCGCGGCATTGCCGATGTCGATCTGTCCGCAAGTCACGTTCGAGGCTCGCCCGTCTAGGGCAATCGACTTCGTGAGCCCGGTTACCGCGTGCTTAGTAGCGGTGTAGGGCGCCGAGAACGGTCGGGGCGTCTGTGCCGAGACGGATCCGTTGTTGATGATCCGGCCGCCTTGCGGCTCCTGGCTCTTCATGATCCGAAGGGCTGCCCGCGCGCAGAGGAAGGCGCCGGTCAGGTTCACGTCGACCACGCTCTGCCATTGAGAGAGCGTCATGTCTTCGATCGGTGTCGGCGGAACGTTTCCGCCTGCATTGTTGAACAGGACGTCCAAACGCCCGAACGCCTGTATGACCTGTCCGAATGCGCGGTCGACTGCGGCCTCGTCGGTTACGTCCGTGGGGATGACCAGGGACCGGTCTTTCGCTTGAGCAAGACTCGCTGTTTCCTCTAGCGCAGACCGACGACGCCCCAGCATGGCCACGCGGTACCCGCCCGCCAGGAGGGCGAAAGCGCTGTGGCGGCCGACACCGCTTCCGGCCCCGGTGACAGCCGCGACTCGACAGGATTCAGAATTCATCTTGCTCGGTCCTCCGTTCAATCGAGCATAGCCCGGCCCTAAGCCCGTGGCTGATCTTGGGGTCTGTTGGCGGTGACATTATCCGATTGAGGGTTGTCGGAGGATTCTTGGACCACTGGCGAAGTTCTCTCGAACAAATTCACTAATGCAATTGGAATCAGGATGCTTGGTGACTTGTAAGGCCTACTGATCGATCTGCCGCATCCTAGCCACGGTCTTCGGACTATTCCGTTCTCCTTCCGATCCCCCGGCGAAATTGTTGCGTTGCATGATCACCAGATTCTCACGGTTCAATGGGTTCCCAACACCCGTCCGTAGTCCTCCCGACGGCGCCCGGTAGGGACCCGCCGTCGCGCCGCCCTCACGGAGTGAGTTATGTAATTTGTGCGCGACCCGCCTCCGTCGGAAACCTCCGTCTGGGACCCGGGGGCTTGCGCCATGGCGGCCCAAATGTCCCGTGCGTTCGGAACGTCCTTGAGCAGAACCTCGGTGAAATTGACAGCAGTGGTGGTCGTCCTAGCGTCCACGAGCGGAGCCGTGGCGGCAATGGTGATCGTCTCTTCGACGTCGCCGGTCGGCAGAGCTCGCACCACATAGCCTCGCTAGCTCCCCGACACCACCACCGCGTCGAGGTCCGGAGCCATCCAGCGTGGTGGACAGGTGCTGCTGGAGCGCATCCCCAACTTCTCCACAGGCTAACTCCATGCCTCCATCACCTAAAACGTAAAGGACGAAACCGAAGCAATCTACACAAACGAGCTGAATTCCTGTTTTGGAATCGAGGAGGACGACACGCGTCAGGAGACGGTGCACCATTCCGTAGAGAAATGGGACCTGGGTGACGTTCACACCAACAGCATCGAGGACGTCTGTTCGCGGTGCAAGCGATCGATCGTGGGCGCCTTCAAGAACGTCAGCGAGAGACACCGTAACCACTATCTCGAGGAAATGGAATGGCTGTTCAATACCTGCAACAACCCGCACATGGTCGGCGACACACTCATCCGAATCGTCCGCAATCCCGCGATGCGCTACAAGGAGCGTGTGGACGGAAAATTTCTACCTGAATCGATTTCACGACTATTCCGTGTGATAAGTTAGGTCCCGGAACCGTTCATCTGGATGCCCGTGCGTCGGGCCTCCTGTTGAATACAAGAGCCGTGTATACGGGGCCGGGGTAGCTCCCCATCCCCACGGCAAATAGGCAGGACGCCTCTGTTTCCAGATGAGTGGTTCCAAGGCCCGGCACCAATGCCGGACCTTCTACCGAAGAGGCAGAAAGGAACCACATGCGACTTGCCAAAACCATCATCACCATCACCGTGACCATCGGTCTGCTGGTCACTCCTGCGCTGGCAACTGCAGCGAACCAGACCTTTTCCGGGGCTCACTTCCTCGTTTCGACGGGAAAGAAGGCCAAGGAAGTCAAGGCTCTACTCATCCTCACGGGAGACTCGATTCAGGTCTTCGGAGAACGCGGGGCGACATCGCTGAAGGAACTCCCTTACTCGTCCATCAAGGCTGCCACGTACTCCAAGTCAAAGCACCCACGCTGGAAATCCGGATTGGTGGCTGCAGCCGCCTTGGGTGTGTTTGCGGCACCACTGTTCCTGGTGAAGGCGAAGAAGCACTGGCTGACAATTCAGGCCGAGGGCGACCACATGGCATTGCGACTGAGCAAGAAGAACTACGCGATAGTCATTGCGGCCGTTGAAGGCCAGACTGGAGTGAGCGTTGAACGAATCCAAGAGTAGCCTCAGCGCTTCCGCTCACGTCGCATCCCAAACGAGAAGTTGAGACTCTCTCTCGCTCGCTGAGGAGATCCCTCCTATATCCCCTCAGCGTTCGCGAGTAGGACGGCGGTCTCCGGGAAGCACGTCTCATTTATGCCCAAATTCCGAAGATCCAAGCCATCTGGAAAACTGCTCCTATGAGCAAGGACGTGAATACGTTGCCGGCGAATTTGGATCGATCAGAGAGGTAAGGAGCAGCCTCATCAAGAAGAGCGAACCACCATGTTAGACCGTCAGCCGTACCAGCCCACCCAACCACCAACATGAGCAATGCAAATGCCCATCCAGCCAACGCCTAACCGCCAAGATTTCCGAGCATCCGGCCAACATATCATTCCCATTTGCAGCGGGGTCCGAATATGACGGACAAGATCCTAATACTGCTGACGGTCTCCGCACCCTTGATCGCGGCACCGCGCGAGGTTCGGCTGCCCTACCCGGAGGAAGCCGAGCGGCCGCCCGGGCTGCAATGGGTCGGCCCCGTCCAGCCCGTTCCTGACGACCTGGCCGGAGAATGGTCTTGGGCCGCAAACGGACACCGCGTCTGGCGTGCCCGACTGCGTGCCTCAGGAGCCCATGCACTACGGCTCCGATTCGAGAGCTTTTCTACGCCGGGGCAGGTTTTTCTGTATTCCGACGGCGCGGAGAAGCCAGCCGCCGGGCCTTACACCGGAGGCGGGCCGCACGGCGACGCCGGCTTCTGGAGCGGCTTCGTGCCGGGCGCGGCCGTCTTGGTGGAATTCCGACCCGCCGAAGCCGTGCCCGCCGTGGACGCACTACCCTTCCGGCTGGAGTCGGTTGCGCGCATCGACGCGGAAGGCCTGGCGTTCTTGGCAGGGCCGAAAAAGGTGTCGGGGCCGGAGCCGCGTAGGATCGCTGGCTGCCACCTCGATGCGTCCTGTTTCCCGGACGTGGAGGATCGGTTGGTGCCATTCACGGCGATGCTGGTGGGCACGAATTCGGAGGGGAGCTACAGCTGCACGGGATTCTTAGTTAACACGAGATATCCGGAAGAAAATGGACAGCATTGGCTGATGCTCACCGCGGGGCACTGCGTCGGGACCGAGGAAGAGGCTCGCGACCTTTCGCTGCTGTGGCGTTACCAGACCGAAGCCTGCTACGGCGATCCGGACTGGGAGCGCTGGGACAGTCAGCCAGTCTACACGTATGGTGCGCGGCTACTGGTCTCGCACGATGATGGTGACCTCGATTTCGCCTTGCTCGCACTGGAAAAGGAAGCGATATCGGCGGTCACCCGCGTACGACTTCAGGGCTGGTGGCCGCGACCGCCTCGTACCGGGAGGGAGGTCTATGCCATCGGCCATCCTGACGCCAGCCTCAAGCGGGTTTCCGTGGGCAGCGTGGTATCTCACACGTGGCGGAACATTAGCGCCTTGAATTTCTCGACGATCCGATGGCGCTTGGGCAGCGTCGAGGGGGGGTCTTCGGGCTCTCCTGTACTGGAGGTGATCGAAGGTAAACCGTATGTGATCGGGATCCTTGTCGGAAGCACGCTCCCCGAAAACCTCGACCAGGACGGGCCGTGGGGACCGTACTGCGACCCAAACCTGCGGACAGCGTTCAATCACTTGGACGCGATCTACCCGCTCATCGAGAGCTACCTGGAAACCCCCCTGTCCGGCACGCCCGCGACGCCGCAGCCGGTGACTGTGGCGGTCACCCTCGGTATCAGCGGCGAGACAGTGACGCTGACACAGGCCGAAGACGGCACATGGTGGGTCGGCGACATGGCAGTGGAGAGCGGCACCACGACGGCCACTGCGTCTAATGGAAACACCTACAGGCTCGTGCTGCAGGCCGACGGGCGCGGCGGCTCCACGTGGATCGCCCAGTACGTGCCTCAGCGCGTGAACGTGCGGCTGGGCACGAGCAACTACCGGATTACGCTGACACGAGCCGAGGACGGAACGTGGTGGCGCGGCACGACGGAGGCCACGGTCGGCATGACCATCCTGACGCCAGCCGGCACACGCTACCGGCTGAGCTTTGTGAACGGCGCGTGGGTCGCCACCGAGGTTACCGGGTAGCGCTAGGCCGGGGCGTTGTCGGCGCTCACACTATTCCGATTGAGAATTGCCGGAGCATCTCTGGGCCACTGGCGAAGTCTTCTGGAACGGATTCCGTTCTGCAAGAGGGAGTAGGACGCTCGGCGGCTTGTAGACTCTACTGATTGATCTACCGCCTCGTAGCCAGGGTCCTCGGATTGTTCCGCTTTCCAACCGATCCAACGGCGAAATCGTAGCGGTCCAAAATCATCAGATTCTCACAAATCAATGTAGTCCCCAACAGGGATGAAGTCTCTGTCAGATCGCTGGCGTTTCGACTTAGAGCATCCAAGGGGCCGCGAGATATTACGGGCCCGTCGCGAGCAGCGCGGTCGAATCCCGCCCTCAGAACACTGTGATCTGGTCCGCACTGAACGTGGGCAATTTCTGCAGTACGCCCCGGTGGTCCACGACTTTCGCCACATCATCCAGACGGAATATGTCGATCCCAGCGTATTCGAGGCCGCCCGGCCAGACCTGGTGGCAATGAAGGACCACCATGTTGCCTTCGGCAAGGCCACGCTTGATTTCGACTCTCTTTCCGGGGTACCACCGCGCCATGCGTTCGAAATAGTCAATAAACCCAGCCTTACCAGTCGCGACATGCGGATTGTGATGGATGTAGTCATCGCCGGCAATTCGTTCGATCGCCTCGCGTGGTCGGCAATCATTGAACATCAGACGGTAGAAGGCGATCACGTGCGACTTGTTTCGCTCAACGTCGTTCATGACGTCATTGCCCAGAAAGTTCCTCGCCATCAACGCTAGCAGCGGCCGCTACCGTTTCCCGGGCAAGACCATTCTAGGGATTCCCCCCTATTCTCCAGTCCACGCACCGAACGCCAACCACTCGACGTCTCTGTACCAACCCGGCCTAACCCCGGACCTCCGAGCGAGCGACAACGTCACGCCAAGCAGACCCATGGCTCGGCCCGAGAACTGTAGAATCGCTGGGAGTCGCGTCGATCGCTTCACTCGGAATGCCTACAACCGGACCCACTCCCAGACGGATCCGCACAGCCGCGTCCTCGCGTCGCGTCATCGGTGCGAATGATCGCATCAGCGTGGCCTTGATCGGCTGCGGGGTGCGTGGCCTGGGCGTTGGGGGCTATGTCGTCCGGTCCGGAGGAGCCGAGATTCGGGCGGTGGCCGATGCATTCTCGCCAAGGCGGGAACAGGCAGCCGAACAGTTTGGAGCGGCTGCCAGGCCGTTCACTGATTATCGGGAGATCCTCGACCGCAAGGACATAGACGCTGTCGTGATCGCCACGCCGGACCACTGGCACGCTCCCATGTGCACCGCAGCTGTCCAAGCGGGCAAGGATGTGTACCTCGAGAAGCCGGTCACCCACCGATTGGAAGAAGGTGATGCGCTTGTCGCGGCTGTCGAGGAATCCGGGCGAATCGTCGCAACGGGAACGCAGCAGAGAAGCTGGAGACACTTCGTGGAAGCCAAGGGGTTGATTGAGCAGGGAGTCCTGGGAAGAATCAGCTACGTACGCTGCCATTGGTTCCAAAACTATTCGAAGTTCCGGTCCGCTCCGCTCCAACGGGTGGATGAAGGGAGACTCGACTGGAACATGTGGCTCGGTCCTGCTCCAAGCCAGCCATTCGACGCAAAGAGGTTTCACTTCTGGCGATTCTTCTGGGACTTCGGCGGCGGCAGCGTCACCGACCTAATGACCCACTGGATCGATGTGGTGCAGTGGTTTCTCAACAGTCCCAGGGCCCGCGCGGTGCATGCGGTCGGCACCACCTACGTTCAAGACTGGCTGGAGGCTCCGGACACCGTCGTCGCAACGATCCAGTTCCCCGAGGGGTACATGGCGGTATACGAAGGCAACATGAATTTCGGACTGCTCGGCTGTGGCATTGAATTCCGAGGGGACAGAGCCATGATGACCATCAATCGGGTCGGATACGCCGTCTACGAAGAGGGGACGAAGCCGCTGGAGGCGGTGACGCTTCCCGCACCACTTCACCGCTTTTCCCGCTCCGACGACACGTCGAGAGCGGACCGTGTCGACGGTACCGGGACGCTAGACAACGTTCGGAACTGGCTCGACTGTGTCCGAAGCGGGGAACTTCCAAACGCAAACATCCGTGATGGAGTCGAATCTGCCGCGACATCGCATTGGGTGAACAACGCGATTCGAGAAAACCGGACTCTGACCGTGCCCCCGGCAGAGCGTTCCAGCCATTGACTGGCCCCCTTCTTGACAGGCCGAGCCCACTCAGCCGGGCGAAGTCGATTTCCCAAGGTTTTGCAAGGGTGATTTGGAGACGCGAGCTCTTTCGTCGTTGCCGTCGCGCTGGCCGGGTACCCAGAGGTGCGCCTGAGCCAGTCTGGGGCCGCGCTGGGGTATCCTGATGACATGCACTTAGGCAGAAGGAATTTCCTCCTGCTCGCAGCGGCCGGACCGCTAGCGCTGGTTCGCGAGGGTCACTTGTGGGCGGCAGACATCGAATTCCGTGATGTGGAAGCACAATCACGTCAGTTCATGCGTTGGTACGCCGAAATCCGCCTCAGCACAGCGCAAGAAGCCGTCAAGAAAGCAGCCTTGGATCCCATTCCAGCGCCGTGCTGCTCCGATAACAGCGCGTACACGTGTTGCTGCACTTGCAACATTTCAAGAACCATTTGGGGCCTGAGCCAATACATGATCGCAACGCAGAACGCCACTGCGGAGCAGGTTCGCGCGAAGGTCCGCCAGTGGATTGCCTTCATCAACCCCAAGGGGTTCGGCGGCTCAGCGTGCTACACGGGAGGATGCCCCAGACCGTTCAACGAGGACGGTTGTGGTGGCATGAACGCGAACACCCTAGTGCTCTGATCGCGTTCGGCACAGCGCCAGAGCCGCAGTAGGCTACAGTCTAGGACGCTCCATGAAGCTACCGGAACTCACTCGCACTCAGTGGCTGATCTGCTTCGTCGCGGCGCTCGGCTTCGCATTCGACATCTACGAGCTGCTGATGCTGCCCTTGATCGTGCGGCCCGCTTTGCTGGAGCTGGCGAACGTGCGGCCGGGCACGCCCGAATTCAATTTGTGGATTGGCCTGCTTTTCTTCGTACCCGCCGTGTTCGGTGGTGTCTTCGGCTTGCTAGGCGGATGGCTCACCGACCGCCTAGGCAGGCGGTCGGTCCTCGTGTGGAGCATCCTGCTTTACGGCTTCTCGGCATGCGCAGCGGGATTCGCGACCAACCTGGGGCAGCTACTGTTCTTCCGCTGCACCACGTTCATTGGCGTGGCCGTAGAGTTCGTCGCCGCAATCGCGTGGCTCGCAGAGCTGTTCCCCGAACCCAAGAAGCGGGAAGCCGTGATCGGGTGGACCCAAGCTTTCAGCTCGGTCGGGGGGCTACTGGTCACCGGCGCCTACTTCCTGGCCAACACCTACAGCCACCTGCTTCCGGAAATATACGGCGCGCACGAAGCATGGCGCTACACATTGATATCCGGGCTGATTCCCGCGATCCCTCTCATGATCATTCGCCCGTTCCTGCCGGAATCCCCAATGTGGGCGGAGAAGAAAGCAGCCGGGGCCCTTCAACGACCAAGGATTCGCGAGATCTTCCAGCCGAGCTTGATTCGAACGACGATCGTAACGACGGTGATCATGGCGTGCAGCTACGGCGCAGCGTTCGGGGCTATCCAGCACGTTCCAAGGATCGTTCCCGGGCTCGTTTCCGACCTTGACCGCAGCGCCCAAGAACAGGTCGTGGCCGGAGTACAGGGCGTTCAGGAGGTTGGCGGGGTCGCCGGTCGAATTTTGCTCGCAGTGCTCGTCGTAATGGTCGCGACCCGAAGGAACCTTCTTCGTTCATTCCAGGTCGGAGGCCTGATCGTGTTTCCGCTGGTTTTCTTCTACGCGGCCACGAATGATCTGGTCATGCTGCAGGTCGGCATGTTCCTGGCCGGATTGTTTACGGTGGCGCAATTCAGTTTCTGGGGGAATTACTTGCCCCGCGTGTATCCCACGCGGCTTCGCGGGACGGGCGAGTCGTTTGCGGCCAACATCGGAGGCCGGATGCTCGGAACCTTTGCCGCCATGGTGACAACGACGTTTGCGAGCTATGCTCCGGGTGAGAACCAGTTCCTGCAACTGGCCTTCGCAGCCGGTCTGGTCGGGACTGCGGCCTACGTAATTGGGATCATCGCCAGCTTCTGGCTACCAGAGCCGGGTGAATCGGAACTCCCGGACTGACCTGACCTAAGTCAGGCCGCTCGTCGGGGCGGCCAGTCCCCAAGAAGCCGTCTCAGCATGATTAGCTGGCCGAGATGGTGGGAGTTGTGGTCCGCCACGAGCAGCGCTTCGCGAAGCACTGTCTGTCCCTGACCGTGGGGGATCGTAGCGAACAGATCCACTGCCGGGTCCATCACCAGACGCTTCATTGCATCGAGATCGTCTCGAAACCGTTTGATGGATCTGTCCCACGATTCGTCACCGGGAGGAACGTCATCGTCCGGCCAGTACCCGCCGGGGAATTCTGGAGACACGTGATGCGGGTCGCGGCTGAACTCAAGGATGTCCCACTGGCAAATGCGCAGGTGTTCGAGCAACCGCCAGGCCGTGTGCGGACACCCTGCGGGCTTGACCCCTCGAAGTTCTGCCGGCCAGTCGGAAAGAACGGTCCGGAAGCCAGCGTGAGCATCCTCCCAGTCCAAGAGCCGGATCAAGTGCTCGGCCAGCGCGTCTCGGTTTCGCATTGCCTTTGCGGTCGCTTGGTTCGCTACGACTCTGATAGATTACCTTCCCAATGATGGGATAGCACTACTGAAGTGCTTGGGACTGTTGATTGCACTCGCCCTCGCGGCGGATCGCGGAACGACCGAAACCTTCGATGTCCTCAAGAGCCGGGAAGTCGACGCACTGTTTGCGAGGGCTGGCGTGTCGCTCAGCGTGCACGAGACTCCGCTATTCGCGATTGTTTTCAGGGTGGCCGACGGCGAGCCGGGCCCGCACTTGGTCGATCCGCAGGCAGATGACATCTGGTTCGCGCGAAGCGGGCTAGCGCAGCTCTCGATGAGTGGCAGCCTGGTCAACCGACGCGAGACCTCATCAGGCCAGATTGCCGGGCCCGGGGCGCGTGGTTCTCGCCGGATCGAGATTGGTGCCGGCGATATCGTCAACCTTCCGCGCAACACCCCCTAAACTGAAGTTCTGCGGGCCTTTTGAGAACAACCTCTTGTTTTTCAAGCTGATGCGCTTGGACGGAATTCGCGTCTACTGACTACAAGCAGTGATCTCGTGCTTTAGGTCCGGATTCCTTTCAGCAACTCCAGCGCGCGGGCGTGCTGCGTGCTCAGTTGCGTGTCGAGCTCGAATTCGGTCTGCCGCGTGCCGGTCGGCCCCTTGGCGCAGCACACGTTGCGGGTGACGTTCTGCAGATCCTCCAGCAGGGTCCGGAAACTGTGCAGCGGCGTCCCGTCCGCGGCCCGCCGCGTGGCTTTCTTGCGCTTCGCGCTGGCCGACGGCTCGGCCGCCGCCACCGGATCCCGCGTGCGCGCTCGGCCCCCCAGTTCGTCGTCGGCGAACAGCAACGGCCGCCACGCCTCGCGCATGTGCCACTCCACGTAGTAGGCCAGCAGGCACAGGAACAGGTGCGCCCGCACCCGGTCGGCCAGCCGGTGATGGATCGGACGCACCTGCAGGTCCGCCGTCTTCAGCGTGCGGAAGGCGCGCTCGACCCGCGTGAGGGCCTTGTAGCTGCGCACGCAGTCGGCCGCCGACAGGTCCTCCGCCTCCAGCGAGGTGCGGATCACGTACACGCCGTCGAGGGCCGCCTCGTGGTCGATGCTGTCCTGCTCGCGCCGGTACTCGAAAGCGGCATCGCGGATCTCGCACGCGAAGTGCTTGCGGACCTTGTAGCGGTTGATGACCGCGCCGACCCGCAGGCCGATCTCGGCTTGGCCCTCGAGGCGGCCGGCCACGACGCTGGCGCGGATCGGCGCCAGCAGCTGCTCGGTGGCTTGCAGCAGCGACTCCCGCGTGCGGGCCCGCTGGGCCGCCAGACGCGGGTTCCGGCAGGCCACCAGCCGCTCGCCGGGATAGCCCGGATGCTGGACGATCTCGAACAGGGACTCGTCGCGGCGGTCCAGCTTGCCGGCCCGCTCCAGCTTGCGGATCGCGCCGCTGCGCAGGGCCGTGATCCAGTCGATGCCGTCCAGCTTGCGGAACTCGTCGATGCGGGCCTGCACCAGCATCCCACGGTCCCCGACCAGCACCACGCGGGTCAGGCCGAACCGCTGGCGCAGCTGCCGCACGGCCGGCATGACCGTGCGCGGATCGCCGACATTGCCCTCGAACACGGTGACCGCGACCGGGCGGCCTTGCGGCTCGCAGAGCAGGCCGTAGTTGACCTGCAGCTTGCCCTTCTTGCCGTCCCGGTTGTGGCCGAAGCGGGCCAGCGGGCAGGCGGAGCCCTCGAAGTAGGAGGAGCTCAAGTCGAGCAGGACGAGGCCGCCGTCGGCGAAGTGGCGGCGGGCGAGCTTGCCCTGGATGCGGTGCTGGCGCTGGAGCAGCCAGTCCATGGCGGCATAGAGATCCTCGGCGTCGGCGTCGGCGAGGTCGAAGTAGTCGGGCAGGGTGGTGGAGTGCCACCAGCGGGAGGTGGCGAGCTTGGCATGGGGCCGGATGATGCGGGCGGCGATCAGGGCGCAGACGAGGTCGCGCTGGGGGGAGGGGCGGGAGGAGACGAGTTGGACGAAGCCGAGCCGGCGGAAGGCCTCGAGCACGGCCAGGACGGGGCCGTGGGAAGGCGAGCGGAGGACATCGAAGGCGTCGGAAGGGTCGACGAGGGAGCGGCCGGCGAGATGGGCCTTGAGCAGGTCGATGGCCGAGTCGGGGAGGTGGGAGAGGTTGGCGAGGGTTTTTTTCTGGACCTTGCCGTGCTGGTCGCGGAAGGAGGAGCGGAGGAGCTTGGAGTAGTAGACCTTGCCGTTTTGGACGGACTTGATGACGGAGACATGCACGGCGGACCCTTCTAGTGCCTACGAAGGAAAGCGTATCACAAAACAGGATGAGCTGTCAATGTTCATGAAAAAGGGATTTAGCGCGAGGCTTCACGGTGGACACGTGGATAGACTAGTGCCTACAAAATGCAAAAATGGACGGCCCGGAAATCTGGCTTAACTGCAATGAATCCAGTAACTTAGAGTACGCAATAGCGGAGAATCGAGTCAGAACCTGAGCCTAACAGGTCGATCCCGAGGCTCGCAGATTGGAGTACGCGGCGGTGCGTGTGTTCCCATCGGGAGCGCACGCGGGCCGGAGATTGGACAGACCTTGGCCAATTGACGATTTGGCGAGGAGTTCCGCCAGGGACGCTGTCTTTGCCGACAATGACTCGAACCAGCCGCTGCACTCCGTTCGCAACGTGAGCGGGAACTACGTGACCTACAAGTGCCATCCTGGCCCCTGGGAGTCTCGTCGCGGTTGTGCCGACATGTACTTTGGTCACACGGGCCGCGGCATCGCTCATCTGGGTGGAACGATCACGAATCCGGTCGAGGAGGCTCGAGGCGAGGTCCGGGGGACTGACGTCACCGGCGCCCGCACTCACCAGATTGGCCGGGACGACGTCGTGCTGATACCGCACAACACCGTTCACTGCGTCGTCCCGACTACCGAAAAACTCGGCCACCGGTTCTCCTACCCTGCCGCGGATCGGCGTTATCCGAACCCCAAGGGATCGACCCTAGGTATGCAAGGGTCGATTCCGACCAAGATGCGACATCCCCGCTGCTGTTGCGCCACAGCCCGCTACTTTGCCGCGGCACTGCGACCGAGATCCACCGGAACGATCGTTACGTGTGATTGTTTTTGCGCCGAAACATCGGGGCAGCCTGCCCGGCCCACTCATCTAGATGCGTGTTCTCCGACAGCGGGATGTTCATGCGATACGCCGCTCGCGCGATCGCATGGGCACCGACGGGAGCGGTGACAAGCAGAAACAAGATCGTGAGCACCGACAGGGAAATGCTCACGGAATCTCGGAATTGCACGGCCACGGCGATGAACACCAATCCCGCCCCGAGCGTACCGGCCTTGGTGGAGGCGTGCATTCTGATCAGCACGTCTGGCAAGCGGAGGATTCCCAGCCCGGCGACGAACAGGAAGAATCCTCCCGATACCAGCATGGCAGCGACGATCCAATCGCCAATCGTTGCGTTACCGGCCATCAGCTCTCTCCATCGCGGTTACTGGGCTCGTCCCAGAAAAACTTCGGGATTCGCTGGTCCGCGTACCATGCGAACGCGACGGTCGCGAGGAACGCGACGAGCGCCAAGGCGATTGCGACGTCGATGAACGCGTGACGCTTGCTGGCGACAGCGAGCACGCCCGCGAGCGCCACGGCAAGGATTGAGATCGCGTCAACCGAAACCACACGATCCGGCAGGGATGGCCCCTTCACGAGTCGGATGAACGCGAAGACAGCCCCTAACAGGATCAGGCCTGCAGTAATGTTGATCGCCCAGCCAACGATCAGCGGGTGTTCTCCCACTCCGATCATCCCATCGCCTCCCGTACTCGCCGCTCGAAGCCTGTCTTGATTCTGTGGCGCACGTCGTCTGGATCGTCGACGAACATCGCGTGGACATAGAGAGTCCTCTCGTCCGGGCTAGCGTCCAAGGTGAGTGACCCGGGGGTCAGGGAAATCAGGTTGGCAAGGACCGTGATTTGCAAGGGGTCCCTGATGTCGAGAGGTATGGCGACAATCGCGGGACGCGATCGATGGACCGGGGTCAGAACATCCCAGACTACCTGTGCGCTTGAAATGATGAGTTCCCAAAGGAAGTAGATCCCAAGGTTGGCCATGCGGATGACTCGTCCGGAGTATCCGGTCTGACCGAACATCGGGCTTGCCACGCCGAGGGCGAGAAACCCGACCAGGAATCCCGCAGCGAGGTTTAACGAAGAAAACCCGCCCCATAGGGCGCACCAGCCCACGGCGAGAAGCAGGTTGATTCGGAAGAGGTTCGTCAATCTGCCAGCCTTCCTGAGAGCGAGCGTTGCCGCACGACCTCCGGGGACGCCCCTTCGCCGAGCACCGCCTCGACGTACGTAGCGGGCTCCATCAACTCGACCGCCGCACGCTCGGCCAGTTCGTAGAAGGGCCGTGCATACAGGCCAATCGCAAGCGTGATTGCGGCGAGTGCGCCAATCGGTGCGAGCAGGAAGAACCGGCCAGCCGGCGAGGGAGGGCGGTGGGGGATCGAGTCCTCGGGAGGCGCCTTCCAGAACGCACTCAGCCAGATCTTCGTCATCGAGTACGCCGTCAGCAATCCCACGGCGAGTGCCGTCGCTGCGATCGCGTATTGCTGCGACTCAAGGGAGGCTCGGATCAACAGGAACTTGGCCCAGAATCCAGAGAGCGGCGGAAACCCAGCCAGCGAGAAAGCCGGAATGAAGAACAGCGCCGCCAGCAGCGGGGCGTTACGGTAGAGCCCGCCCAGTCTCGCCAGCTCGGATGACCCGCCCATCCGGCGTACCGCCCCCGCGACAAAAAAGAGATTGGCCTTCACGATGATGTGGTGGACAACGTAAAAGATACCTCCCAATAGCCCGAGAGTCGTGTAAAGCGCCAGGCCGAGAATCATGTATCCGATCTGGCTGACGATGTGAAATGAGAGAATGCGACGAAGTTCATCTTGCGAGGCGGCACCAAGGACTCCCGTCACCATCGTGAACCCGGCCACCCACAGCAGGATTTGATGGGTATAGCCCACGTCGTTCGTGAAGATCAGCGTGAACACGCGCATCAGCGCGTAAACCCCTACCTTCGTCAGCAGCCCCGAGAACACGGCGGAAACCGTCACCTTCGGAGTGTGATAGCTCGCAGGCAGCCAGAAGAACAACGGGAACACGGCGGACTTGATGCCGAAGGCCACGATGAAAATCACGGCTATTACGGTCAGCAGGCCCTGGTTCTCGACTTCCTGGACTTGCTGGTGGAGTTCGGCCATGTTGAGTGTCCCGGTGAGGCCGTATAGCAGGCCGATCCCGGTCAAGAGCAGGGTCGTAGCGATCAAGCTGAGCGCCGCGTATCGCACGGCCCCATCCAGTTGGGCACGAGTGCCGCCGACGACAAGCAGTCCGATCGAAGCGATCAGCATGACTTCGAACCAGACGTACAGGTTGAAGATGTCGCCCGCCAGAAACGCTCCGCAGACTCCGGCAAGAAGCGCCTGCAGAAGTGGGTGCAATGCGGTCGCAAGCCCCCGTCGCTCGATATCCTCGAAGGAATAGACGATCGCGGCGAGGCCGATGATTGCCGTGATCAGCACCAGGACTGCACTCAGGTGGTCAGCCACGAGCGTGATTCCGAACGGTGCCGGCCAGTTGCCAATTTGGACGGCGGCGACCCCGTGGTTCCACACGTTCAGTAGCAACGCCACGGCGACTCCGAACAACGTGATTCCCGCGGAGAGACTGATCAACCGCTGCTTCGGCCCGGCCCCCCATTGGAGACCTGTCACGACGGCGGCGATGAGAGGCAGCGCGATGGGAGCAGCCAACAGCCAGGTCATGGCAGCCGTTCACCTCCGGGGGCCCAACCGGCTGGCTTGGGTTGGGGAGGCTCGGCAGCCCTCATGGCGTCAGTATCGACGGTTTCCAGCATCTGGTACGTGCGAAACGCCAGGACCAGGGCGAACGTCAGCAGGCTGAACGAAATCACGATCGCGGTCAGGATCAGGGCCTGCGCTACGAAATCGGATCTGCCAGCCGCCTCCAACGCAGCGACGCCATTGGTCCCGGTGTGTATCGAACTGGCCACGCCGCCTCCGGCGAAAATAAGCAGGTTGGCGGCATGGGAGATCATCGCCAGGCCCAGCACGAAACGCACCAGATTCCGGCTCAGCATCAAGTACACGCTTGACGCCATGAGCACACCTACCAGCACCGCCATGATTGGCACCATCAGAAAGTCTCCGTGCGTACGGCCATCCCGAATTCAAGCCTTCACTTCTGTTCCTTGATCCCAAGGACGAAAGTCAGCACCGCACCGACGACGACGAGATAGACACCGAGATCGAACAAGAGCGGGGTTCCAATCTTCGTACCCCCGACTGTCGCCCAGGCGGAGGTCAGGAACGGCGCTCCGACAGCAAACGGCGCCACGAGCCCCGAAGCGATCGCAACGCCGAGACCTGTGGCACCGATTCGTCGAGGATCCGTTCTGAGAATGCGGCGCAGCGCGTCAGCACCCGCCACGAACACGTAGAGTGAAAAACCGATGGACGCGATGAGGCCGCCGACAAACCCTCCTCCAGGTTGGTTGTGCCCCCGCAATAGCATGAAGACAGAGAAGACCAGGATCAAAGCGACCAGGATCCGCGTCGTCACGCGAAGCACAAGAGTGTTCACGACGGCCTCTCCGTCTTCGCCGCGCCGCCTTGCCCGGGCATCGGCCGGGGCCGCGAGGCCTCTCTGGCGGACCGCCTGGGCCTCCAGTTGATCAGCGTATATGCGGAAACAGCCGCAATGGCGAGAACAGTGATCTCCCCCAGGGTGTCGAAACCGCGGAAATCAACCAGGATCACGTTGACCACGTTCTCGCCGAAACCGGCCGGCAACGCGGTCTTCTCGAAGTGATCCGTCAGGGCGCGTTCGGACGGCTCAGAAGTGACCGCAAGCAGCACGAGCGTCGTTGCCAAGCCGACCGTGGAAGCGACAACGGCGTCCCGCCAGCGTCCAGGACCCGTCTGGCGCACTTCCCCGCGGAAGCCCGGCAGCTTGAGCAGAACCATGGCAACAATCACCACGATGAGGGTCTCGACCATGAGCTGCGTCATAGCAACGTCCGCAGCGCCGTAAATGAGAAAGATCAGGGCGATGCCCGTCCCGACCACACCTAGCGCGCAAATCGCCAGCAATCGGGAGTCGGCCTTGATCGTGACCAGCGCCGAAACCCCGATCAGGATGGCGAGCGCCCATTCGACAAACGACACTTGCGGGATCGGTATCGGCCACGGAACAGCGTCCTTGACGAACAGCGTCGTGCCAATGCTGATGCCCAGCGTCGAAAACACGATGAGGATGTAGCGACGCTGAATTCCGCACTGTATGACGCGGGTTTGCAAGCTCGAGAAACGCGCGATCCCGTCCATGACGGCGTCGTAAGCGCGATCTCCAGTCACCGGCAAGCGCGCCATGCTGCGTCGGAGACCATCCAGGAGTTGATCCCGCTGCCAGTAAGCCAGGGCTCCGGCCGTCAATGTCACGACCGAGAGCATCAGCGGGAGATTCAACCCGTGCCAGAGCGCTGCCTCGAAATGCGGTTGACGACCGGCTACCGATGCGGCCGCCGGTAAGAGAAGCATCTCAAACGTCCACTTCGGAAACAGTCCTGCCGCTAATGCGCAGCCGCCGAGAACGAGAGAGCCGATCCAAAGCGTCCAGCGCCCTTCGTGAGGAGTCGTCGGTGTCCGCGTCGAGCCACCTGCGAACGGTCCGGCGGCGACGAGAAGGGCCGCCGTGACGATCATCGCGTTGGCACACACGATGGCCGCCGTCGACAACACACCGTACGCCGACCCGGTCGCGCTCGAGTACAGGATTTCCTTCCCGAAGAATCCGATGAACGGAGGTACTCCCGCCATGGACAACGCGGCCAGGGCTGCGGCCGCGAGAGTCCAGGGCATGGCCTTGCGCAGGCCGCCGAGCACCCGAAGGTCACGTGTCCCAGTAGCGTGATCGATGGTGCCCGCCACCATGAACAATGCGGCCTTGTACAAGGCGTGGACGAATACGAACGTTACTGCGGCAATCGCTCCCAAGGCGGGTTCTTCGCTTCCGGTGACCGCCGGCAAGCCAATGAACATCGTGCACACGCCGAGAGCCATCACGGTGGTGTACGCGAGAACTTGCTTGAGGTCACTCCGAGTGAGCGCCACTACCGACGACCAGATCGCAGTGAAGGCGCCGACAGCGGTCAGGCTCACGCCCCAGAGCTCCGTCCCGCCCAAGACGGGGTTCAGACGGGCGAGCAGGAAGACACCGGCCTTCACCATCGTGGCCGAGTGCAGGTACGCCGACACCGGCGTGGGGGCCGCCATGGCATTCGGAAGCCAGAAGTGGAACGGGAACTGGGCGGATTTCGTGAAGGCCCCGGCGAGGATCAGCACGAGCACGGCGACATACGCTGGATGGTCGCCCAAGCTGACCTGCTGGGACAGCATCTCGCGTAGGCTATACGTCCCGGCGGCGTCACCGAGGAGCACGAATCCGGCCAGCATCGCAAGTGCCCCGGCCCCGGTTACGAGTAGCCCTTGCAGAGCGGACCTGCGGGCGGTGGGGTCCTCGTGGCGGTAACCGATCAAGAGAAAGGACGTGATCGCCGTGAGTTCCCAGAACACGAACAGGCCGATCAGGTCATCGGAAAGCACCAGCCCGAGCATCGAGAGCATGAATGCGACAAGGAACAGCGTGAAGCGCCCGACCTGCGGGTATCCGCGCATGTACTCGCTGGCGTAGACCAGGATGAAGGTTCCGATTCCGGTGATCAGCAGGGCAAACAGCAGGGCGAGCCCGTCGACATGGAATCCCATCGCGATGCCAAGCTGAGGAAGCCAGTCGAAACTCCAAACGCGCGCTTCACCACGTGCGACGGAGGGGACCATCGACACGAACCAGGCGAATAGACACGCGGGCAACGCGACGACAACGCGCGCGTAGAGAGGGACTGTCGCGTTTGCCTTGCCTGCCGCCATTCTCTGATTCCGACTCCGGTCGCCGGTTCGAATCATTAAAGCTAGCATTTTCGAGAATCAGCCCGACTCAGCAGCCCGCTGACCCCGTCGCAATGGAATTGGGCAGACCGATCCGCGTGCGCCGGCTCGTTTCCAAGCGAGGGGAAACCCAAGAATCCCCGACGGAATCCGAACTGCCGCTCCTATAATCGGGAACGTGGACCGAGGCTTGGCGGTTCGGCTGGCTGGCTTCGCAGCGTGCACTGCCTCGCTGCTTGCAGCAGCCGACGGAGCGGGTGTCGAGCTGTCGCACAAGGCCAAGGAGTATTGGGCGTTCCGCGTGCCGGACGACCCGACCGCACCTCCACCAACCACGCGATGGGTCCGTACGGGGATTGACGCTTTCGTGCGGGACGGATTGCGCACAGAGAAACTCGAGCCCTCCCGGGAGGCTTCGAGGGAAAAGCTGCTGAGGCGCGTGTATCTGGATCTGACCGGACTGCCACCCACTCCCGAGCAGGCCTCTGACTTCCTGGAAGACGCGTCGCCGGATGCCTATTCCCGGCTAGTGGAGTCGCTGCTCGCCTCCCCGCACTACGGGGAACGCTGGGCGCAGAAATGGCTCGACGTCGTTCGGTTTGCCGACACGGACGGTTTCGAGCGGGACGGTTACCGGGAGCATGGATGGAGATATCGAGACTACGTGGTTGAGTCCTTCAACCGGGACAAGCCGTTCGACATGTTCGTCAAGGAACAGCTAGCTGGAGACGAGCTGTTCCCCGGCGACACCCAGTCCCTCCTGGCGACTGGGTTTCACGGGGCCGGACCTCGCCATGTGGTCGGCGGAAACCAGGACGAGGAAGAGGCTCGCCAAGAGGTCGTAACGGAAATGGCATTGGGCGTCGGCCAAGCGCTCATGGGACTGACGGTTCAGTGCGCCCGCTGCCACGACCACAAGTTCGACCCGATCACCCAAAAGGACTACTACCGGCTGGAGGCGTTCTTCGGGGCGACCGAGCTGAAGGACGTCCCCATTGCGAGCAAGGAGGAGACATCCTCGCATGATCGGGCCGTCGAGCATCATGAAGCGGCTGTCCAACCGATCAAGGAACGGCTCAAGGAGATCGAGGCTCCCTTCAACAAGCAAGTCCTGGAGCGCAAGCGTGCCGCTCTGGAACCTCACTTCAAAGACGCGCTTCGCACTCTGGAGAACGACCGCAATCCCGAGCAAGCCAGGCTCGCTAAAGAGGCCAGTTCGCAAATCAAGCCGGTTTGGTACGAGATTCTGCCGCTGATGCCGGACCGTGTCAAGCGTCGCAGGTCCGTGCTCCGTAAGCGGCTGCACGACCTGGAACTCCGGAAGCCGGATCCCCTGCCAGCCGCGTTTGCGGTGGAGAACCTCGAAGAGCCTCCCGCCACATTCATACTCCAGGGTGGAGACTACCGGCGCAGGGGAGATGCTGTCACGCCCGGCTTCCCACGGATCGTCGGCGCGCTCGGCGTCGAAGCCCCCGAAGGCCGCGACGGGCGAAGGTCCGCCCTGGCAGAGTGGCTGGCGAGTCCGGACAACCCGTTGACGGCTCGCGTCATGGTGAACCGGATCTGGGAATTCCGCATGGGCCGCGGGCTCATGGCCGACCCAAATAACTTCGGACTGCTGGGAGGGACGCCGTCCCATCCGGAGCTTCTCGACTTTCTCGCGCGGCAGTTTGTCCGGGAGGGTTGGAGCGTCAAGGCGATGGACCGGCTCATCGTCCTTTCGAGCGCTTACCGGCAATCGTCGGAGATCGAAGCGGACAAGGCGGCGGCCGACCCGAACAACGAGTGGTACTGGCGGGCCCATCGCCGGCGTCTTTCGGGAGAGGCCATCAGGGTAGTGCTCTTGCCGCGTCGGGCCGGCTCAACCGAGCCCTCAACGGAAAGCCCGTTCGGATCCCCATCGAACCGGAGATCTACGACCTGATCTTCACTGAAGCGGAGCCGGACAACCTCTGGCCAGTGACACCTGACGCCGCGCAACACGACAGGCGCAGCCTGTACCTGCTGAACAAGCGAACGGTCCGTCTTCCCTTCCTGGCCAACTTTGACCAGCCCGATACGATGACCTCTTGCTCCGTGCGGCAGACCTCGACACACGCTCTGCAGTCGCTGAGCTTACTGAACAGCAGCTTCATGCAGGCCCAGTCGAGCGCCCTCGCAGACCGGCTGCGACGGGACTGCGACGGCTCCGGTGTCGGCTGTGTCATTGAACGGGCATTCCAGCTGACGCTCGCGCGGAGGCCGACGAACCAGGAGGAGAGCCTCGCGCAAGCGTTTCTCGGATCCCGTCCCGAAGCGCTGCAGGATTTCTCCCTCGCCTTGCTGAATCGAAATGAATTCGTGTACCGACCGTAGCGCTCGCCAGGCCCTCCGGGGCTGGACCCGACGCGATTTGCTGTGCCGTGCCGCCAACGGCTTCGGTGCCATCGCGCTGCAGCACATCCTCTCGAGCGCATTGGAAGCTGCGCGCGGGCAGAACCCTCTCCGCGCCAAACCGCCCCACTTCGAGCCTCGGGCGGATTCGGTCATCTTCATCTTCAACGTCGGCGCGCCGAGCTCGATGGACACGTTCGACCCGAAGCCCCTGCTCAACGAGCGGGCCGGAGAGCCAATGCCCGACAGCGTCGGAAAGGTTGGAGGGCAATTCACCGACGGCAGCAATCCGATACTTGGCACTCCGTGGGAGTTCAAGCGCTACGGAGAGAGCGGTCTTCCGGTCTCGGAACTCTTTCCGAATGTCGCACGCCATGTGGACGACATCTGCTTCGTAAGATCGTTCTTCACCCGGAGCGTCGTCCACGCCCCGGCCATGTACGAAGTGCACAACGGACGGCTCTTCGCCACGCACCCCAGCATTGGTTCATGGGTGACGTACGGTCTCGGGTCCGAAACGGAGAACCTGCCAGCTTACGTGGTCATGCCGCAGCCGGAAGGCACGCCCGAGGGCGGCACTTCTTGCTGGAGCCAAGGTTTTCTGCCCTCGGTGTATCAGGGAACGCTGCTCCGGCCGGGGCCGAACCCGATTCTTCATCTGCAACGCGCCGAGGGCATGACCGGTAGCCGCCAGCGTGACTTGCTGGACCTGCTGCAGGCGATGAACGAGATCGACGCCGGCGAATTCGACAGCGAGATGCAGGCCCGTATCGCGGCGTACGAACTCGCGTTCCGGATGCAGTCGCACGCCCCCGAAGCGGTCGACCTGTCGAAGGAGTCTGCGTCGACAATGAGTTCCTACGGCTTGGACAAGGAACGCACTCGGGAATTCGGAACAAGGCTGCTGCTTGCCAGGAGACTCGTCGAGCGAGGTGTTCGGTTCGTCCAGATCTACTCCGGAGGTGGCCCGCTCAGCATGCAGTGGGACGCGCACAAGCATCTCAAGGAAAACCACGAGAAGATGGCCGGCCACAGCGACCAGCCGGTGGCCGCTCTGCTGGAGGACCTCAAGCAGCGCGGGCTGCTGGAGAGGACGCTCGTGATCTGGGGGGCTGAATTCGGTCGCCTGCCAACATCCGAGAGCGGAAACGGCCGCGACCACAATCCGCACGGCTACACGATGTGGTTTGCGGGAGGGGGTGTCCGAGGCGGGCAGTCGATCGGTGAGACGGACGAGTTCGGGCTCCGCGCTGTCGACAGGCCGTACAACATGCGTGACTTCCACGCGACGATCCTGCACGCCCTCGGCCTCGACCAAGACCGCCTCTGGTATCTGCACAATGGCCGGCACGAGAAGCTTACCGACTTTGGCGGGACAGTTATCGAACCGATGTTTGCCTGATGCGGACGCGCCTATACGTCCTGCTCCTTTCGGCAGTTGCAGGCTGCACCAGCGCCACCGAGGAGCTTCCAAACTTCATCGTCATCCTGTGCGACAACCTCGGGTACGGAGACACAGAGCCCTTCGGCTCGACCTTGCACGAAACGCCTCACCTGAACCGAATGGCGAGCGAAGGGCGCAAGCTGACTCACTTCTATGCCAGCGCCGGCGTCTGCACTCCCTCGCGGGCCAGCCTCATGACAGGGTGCTATGCCCAGCGTGTCGGGCTGCATACAACCCCGCGGGACGGGCAGGTGCTGCGGCCTGTTTCCCCGTATGGGATCAATCCTGACGAAACCACGATCGCGGAACTGCTCAGCGAAGGGGGCTACGCAACCGCCATCATCGGCAAATGGCACTTGGGAGACCAGCCTGAATTCCTGCCTACGCGCCACGGATTTGATTCGTATTTCGGGATCCCGTACAGCGACGACATGACGCAAGACCGTGGTCGGGCGCAGACAAGGTTCGACGGTGACGGCTGGCCTCCGCTGCCGTTGATGGAAAACGAGGAGGTCATCGAGCACCGGTAGATCGCAATCTGCTGACAATTCGGTATACCGAGCGCGCCTTGAAATTCATCGAGGCTAATCGGGACGGGCCGTTCTTCCTTCTGCTGTCGCAGGCAATGCCCGGTAGCGAGAGGGTGCCGTTTGCCAGCGACCGGTTCCGCGGCCGGAGCCGAAACGGAGCCTGGGGCGACGCGGTCGAAGAACTGGACTGGTCGACGGGGCAGGTCCTCGACAAGCTGGTCGCTTCCGGGATCGAAGAGCGTACCTTGGTTCTCTGGACGTCGGACAACGGAGCGCCTCTGGCCACCGACGCGAGCAGCCCGTCCAGAGGCAGCAACCTACCGCTGCACGGGCGCGGCTACACAACAGCAGAGGGGGCGTTCCGCGTACCCGCGATTGCGTGGTGGCCGGGCACGATCCCGGCAAGCACGGAATCCGACGAGCTGATGAGCATGATCGACCTATTGCCGACGCTTGCGGCGATGGCCGGGCAGACGCTGCCAATTGATCGCGTGGTGGATGGAGTGGACGTCCGCGACGCACTCCTCGGCTCGGGCCCGGCCCGGTCTCCGCGCCAAGAGCTCTACTACTACCAGCAGGACCAACTGCAGGCGGTCAGAGTAGGCCCCTGGAAGCTGTTCGTACCGCTCGACGAGCCGAGCCGCCGCCATCCGCATTTCGGCGCAACCTACTCCGGCCGGCCGATGCTCTTCAACGTTGTTGAGGATCCTGCAAGCGAGAGTGACTTGGCAAGCTCCAGGCCGGATCTAGTCGCACAGCTGTTGGAGGTGGCCGACCGTGCAAGATCGCAGCTCGGGGATCGTAACCGCTCGGGCAGCGGCCAGCGCCCTCCAGGGAAAGTAGACTTTCCGCGACCGGCAATCCTCAACCGTTGATTCCAGACCCGGCGAACCGCGACGCGAGTTCGGCGGTCGTACCGGGTCCGCCGCGAAACCAGAGCCCGGCGACCGAGAAATCGCAAGAGTCAAGGCGCCCAGTCGCCACCGAGCAATGTGACATCAATACATACTTGCGGTATGCTTTTATGCATGCGGACTACGATCAACCTCGATGACAGTCTGATGAGCGATCTCAAGCGCTTGGCTGCGGACACGGGATGCACATTGACATCGGTCATTCATGATGCGCTGCGCGAATCACTTTCTCGACGGCAGTGCGCGAGTCAAGGCCGGGTTGACTTGCCCGTGTTTCACGGTACGGGACTTCAGCCGGGTGTGGACATTTCGGATTCCGCGGCTCTTCTGGAAATGATGGAGCAACCCGATGGATCTTCCTGACGTGAATGTCCTTGTGTCCGCGTACCGAGACGACACGCCCGATCATCGGCGATGCCGTGAGTGGCTGGACGCAGTCGTGAACGGACCGGCCGCATTCGCGATCTCGGATCTCGTGCTAAGTGGATTCGTTCGAATCGTTACCCATCCCCGGATCTTCCGGAAACCCAGCCCGATCAAGGACGCGATGGGGTTTGCAAGCCAAATCCGGGACCTTCAGCACTGCGTGCCTGTGGCTCCGGGAGCGCGTCACTGGTTGATCTTCGACCGCCTGTGCCGGTATTCGGAAGCCAAGGGCAACCTGGTCCCGGACGCCTTCCTTGCTGCGCTCGCGATTGAATCGGGCTCGGAGTGGGTCACTCTGGACGGGGATTTTGCCCGGTTTCCCGGACTGCGGTGGAGGAGACCTCAGTCTGCTCTGCGATGATGACCTGACCGACCTCTGCATCGACACAGGCCAAGCCAGCCCCAACGCCGAGTATCTCGAACCGGTCGTGGAAACCGGCTGACACCGTCGATCCCGAGAGCCGCTACTGATGGAGCCAACCCAGGAGCCCGGCCACCGATGAAGCACCTCCCCGTCACTCCGCCGCGAACCCTGACAGCAACTGCCATGCGGAGCATGCTGGCGCATCAGCTGGCAATAGCCATCACGCTTCCCGTGATCCTTGCATCTTGCGGCTCACGGCAGGCCCCCCCCTCGCGACCGCCGAACGTCGTTCTTGTCCTTGCTGACGATCTGGGATACGGTGACCTGTCCATCCAGGGCCACCCGCTGATTCGCACTCCGCACATCGACAGGCTGGCCCGGGAAGGCCAGCGATGGACTTCTTTCTACGCTTCGTCTCCTCTCTGCAACCCGAGCCGGGTAGCCCTGGTGACGGGACGGATGCCGATCCGCATTCACGCTAGCGGGAAGAATGCATGGGCCAACATGCCGGACGAGGAGGTGACCATGGCCGAGATGCTCAAGGCACTCGGCTATGCGACCGCCTACGTTGGAAAGTGGGGGCTGACCAATCGGTTCGACTACCAGGGCTCTCATCCCAACGACCAAGGCTTCGACCACTTTTACGGCCTCGTCGGTAGCAACGACGCGCCGCTGCGCGAGGGATTCGAGCGCACATACGAGAACATCAAGAGCTCTACGAGCTCCGATTTCCCGATTTCCCTCTATCGGCAAAGGGAGGCGATCGAAACACCCGCATTCCAGCCAACCCTGACGAGACGGTACACCGAGGAGTCCGTGCAATGGATTCGGGAGCACAGCGACAGGCCGTTCTTTCTGTTCCTCGGCCACAGCATGCCCCACGTACCGATATTCCGCTCACCTGAATTCGAAGGCCACAGCGATGCCGGGCTGTACGGGGACGTCATTGAGGAGATTGACTGGTCGGTTGGCGAACTGATCGAGGCTTTGGAGGAAACGGGAACCGCTCGGAACACGCTTTTCTGGTTCAGCAGTGACAACGGGCCTTGGCTGACCTACTTCGACCTCGGGGGCTCCCCCGGACACCTGAGGGACGGCAAGATCACTTCCTGGGAAGGCGGCTTCCGCGTTCCGGGCATCTTCTGGTGGCCGGGTACGATCGAACCGAAAGTCGTCGACGGGATCGGAGTCAATGTCGACTTGATGGCAACGGTCGCGACCCTGGCAGGCGTTCGCCTGCCGGAGGGGCGGATCTCCGACTCCATTGATCTGTCGGAAACGCTTCTACGGGGCGAGCCCAGCCCACGCAAGGAGTGGTTCTACTACGGCCAGCCTGGCAATCTGTGGGCCGCCAGAGTCGGGAATCACAAGCTGGTACTCGAGTCCTGGGAGTCGTTGGGTACCGAGAAGCAGGTCGGCTGGCGAGGCTACGCCAACCACTTGAAGCACGACCCTCCTCTTCTTTTCGACCTCAGCACGGACGCCTCCGAGCGCTGGGACATAGCTTCCCGCTCACCCGAAGTCGCGCAATCGATCTTGGAGGCGATCGACCGGCACAGCACATCCATTCAACGCGAGCACGGGCCCTAGCAAGCCTCGTAGTGGCAAGTAGCATTGGGTTGGCAACCGGCAGCCATCCCCGCTGGAGAGCCGGCCGCGCCTCGAGTGTTGCCAACGATCCGGACAGCCGGTAGCCTGGCAAGCGAGTCCTGCAACAAGACACCGTGTAGTTTACGAGAATATGATGTCTTGATGTCTAGAGCTATGATGATATTATGATTTTGCTCGGTGCCACTAGCTGACTGCAACCCATGCGAACGACACTCACTATCGACGATGCCCTCGCAAAACAATTGAAGGAAATCGGTCACCGGTCAGGCAGACCGTTCAAACAGGTCGTGAACGACGCCCTGCGGGCGGGCATTCGGGACGGGCACATTGCCAAGGCGTCAAAGCCCTATCGGTTGATCCCGCAATCCATGGGCGCTGTCGATAGCCGATTCAATCTCGACAAGACTCTGGAGTTGGTGGCTCGACTCGAAGACGAGGAACTCACACGCAAGCTCAGGCTCAGGAAATGATCCTGATCGACGCGAATCTGCTCGTCTACGCAGTGAACCGGGACGCATTCCATCACGAGGCAGCGTGTGACTGGCTCCAGGAGACGCTTGGCGGCACAGTTCAGGTCGGCTTGCCTTGGGTCTGTATTCTCGCTTTCTTGCGAATTACGACGCACCCCGGAATCTTCCCCGCTCCTCTACGACCAGATCAGGCGCTCGGGTACATCGATTCTTGGCTGGCCCAGCCGTTCGTCGAGGCAGTGGCTCCAGGCGAACGGCATTGGCCCGTCCTGAAGAACCTTCTTCAAATGACAGGCAGCGCAGGGAACCTCACGTCAGATGCACATGTGGCCGCCCTCGCAATCGAGCAAGGTGCAACTGTCTTCTCTGCGGACCACGACTTCAAGCGTTTCCCGGGCGTGCACCACGTAAATCCGCTCGAACCCGCTGACAATCGTGGGCCGAGCCACTGACGCCGCGGGCCGGCAGGGCGGATACGGATCGGCCAGAGCCCTGCCCTTTCGGGTGGTGTCCTCGGTATCCGGCCTCGATGAACGCGACGCGGAAACGCAGCTGGCTCGAAGTGTGCCGGTGATTGAGATCCGATACCAAAGGACTGCCTAGTTAGCTCATTCCGAACGTCTTGCAAGACCATATCCGGGCTCTTCAGCTTGAGTCGATTAGTCCTTGGCAGCACATTTGAACCAGAAGGCCCGTCCGTGTCACGGTATTCGCAGGAACGACGGCCGCTCTGCGAAGAGCTCCATGCCAATCTCGAGAGTTCCGCCGGACCCGGGTTCCAGCATCAGCTCGAACCGTTGGCCAGCGACCCTTAACGACGAATCGCCGCTTCGGATGTCAGTAAAGCGGTGTTCACCGTAGGCTCCTGCCTGCACGACCAGGCGCTTGGACTTGACGGGATCCAGGTTCACGAGCTTCACGCGAACCCCAGCGGGACGGATCTTCTCGACCAAGGCAGCCACCTGATCCGGCATGCCGACTCGCGAGCGATCCGGATCGTAGTAGAGCAACCGCGTATGCAGGACATTGCCCGACCGCCCGGGGGGATTCCCTCCCAGTGCGAGCTTGACCAGTGAGGTCGTCGCGGCTGCGTTGAAGCGCTGTGTGTAGTCGGAGGGTCGCTTGTAGTCGACCGACTCGTCCGCCCGCATGCTCGCGAGACGGGATCGCACCACCTCCAGGTCGGCCCGAAGGGCCCGCATTGGATAGCCGTTGTCATGCCCGTCGAGGTATCGGATCCAGGGGTCAGACGAGAGTCCCTCGAGACCCCTGCGATCGAATGTAAACAGGAAAATGTCCCGTTGCACGTCTAGATGCTGGGTTCCGGTGTACCCGTAGAAGCCGTTGTCACCGTGCTTCCGCGGAAGCAGGACCCGGTTGCCGTCCATCTTCTTAGCGGAATAGAGGTTGATGATCTGGCGCCGAAGAGGCTCCATGAATCCCCGGTCACCGGTGAGCAGGACACCGATTCCAAAGGCGATGCGCGGTCCACGGATGAAATAGTTGCGTCCGTCAGACTGCGGCCAGAAGTTCCATCCGAACACGCCTCCGTACCACTTCCCTCCCCACTCGCCTCCGATCGCTCCGTCCAGGCCGATGTTCGTGGGGATGTTGCCTCTATTCCTGTTTACTCGGTCACGCCACGCGCCAGCGTACTCAAGGGTCCAGTCACGGTAGTGCCGCTCGCCGGTAAGCGCAAAGGCATTGAAGGCCAGTGCAGTGGCGCAGAGGTTGAGGGGGTGATCGCCTCGAATGTTTGAGGCCGTGGAGTAGCGGGCAAGCCGGTCGGGATCCCCTTCAACCGGCAGGCCGCCCCAATCCATCTCTGTCGCGGGCGTCATCTTCGAACCGCGGCTCCCGTTGTGGAGGCTCTTGATGATCCGCAGATCCGGGTCATAGTTATCGGCGATCGGATCGTCCCCGCTATAGAACCCGGCAAAGCGCTTCATTCGCGCGCGGTGCAAGGGATCGCCCGGAGCGGAAAGGCCGTACAAGTGGAACGCCGCAAGCGCCTCACCCGTATGCTCCCAGTCGAACGACGTCACGAACTCGCGCCAGTACATGCCGTGCTCGGCCATTTCGATGCCCGACGCCCTGGCGAGCGTGTACTGGCGAATGTGACCCTCCCAAGCTTCCTTGTAGAGGTCCAACGTGGCAGCGCTTCCACCGAGCACATGAAGGAGCGTCCATCCCCCGAAATTCTCCATTGCGTCATCGGCGCCGTCGTTGCCTCCCCATCGCTCGACGCACTTCAGGAAGCCGCGTTCGTCGACGAAGCGCTCGTAGAAGGCCTCCACGCCGTCAGACGCCGCATCCAGCAAGAGACGTTGGGCCAGCGCCCAAGGTGGAGGAGGCATGGCCTCGTGAAGGAAGAAAGATGGCTGCGCCACTAACGCGATGGCCACCGCCATGGTGCTTGCGGCCAGGCGCGCTGAGACCGCGCCCCAACGACGGAGGAATGCAGAGCAGATGCGGTACTTGGGCGAATTGAATCCGTCACGGCGGTGGTCAGGATTGTCAATCCATCTTGCGCGCATGGAGATACCTTACAGTCAAGCCGCCCGAGAAGGCTTCAGTTCTCGGATCCCGGTGAAAGGCGTGACCCAGCCAGTCGGATGCACGCCGTACGGAACACAACGATGATCAGCCTTTGCAGGGACGCCAAGGTCTGGCCGAAGGTTCGATGAAACCAGGATCGATTGGGATCGCCATCCATCCGGCAGTGCCCGTGCAATCCTCGTCCTTCGCGACGGCCAGCTCCTGAACTGATGGGCGAGGCGAAATTCGGAATTCCACCTGGAATCGTGGCAGGGGTCCCGTTTCACCGCCACGGGTCGCCCGTAAAGCCGCCATTGCTGCTCCCCGAGAGAGCGGCAGCTCTAGAAGGCGATACGCCGAACGCCCGCGACGACATCGAAGTGCTGGTCGTTGCTTAATAGGGGCCAGCCGTGCTGGCGTGCGAGCGCTGCGATCCAGGCGTCGTTGGACGGAATCGGGTTGCCCAGCTGCCTGAGTTCGAGTCGGATGCTCGCATATACATCGGCTGTGGCGGAAGTGACGTTTGCAATCGTGGCGAACGGAAGATTCGCTCGGAGCCATTGCTCGTAGCGAGTCCGATGACGCGATTGCCGAATTCCGAAATAGTACTCGCCGAGGACAATGCTTGGCACGACAAGCTGGTCTGCGGATCCGAGTGGGGACTCGACGGTTGAAAGGCCTTCAGCCCACGCGGACAGGGCATTCGTGTCCAGAATCACGCGAGATCTTCCGGCGAGAACGCCTCGAACTCCTCAGCGATCGCTTGGAGAACCCGGCGGTTTTCATCGGCAAGATCGGATAGCTCACCGAACCCCGCCATCCAACCGGCTCGCGGCTCGTTTGCGAAGAAATGCAGCCGCTGCTCGACCGCTTCAGTGAAGAACCGCCTCAACGTCATTCCACGGGCAGCGGCTACCGCCTTTGCCCGCCGAAACATAGCATCTGGTAGCTCAACGGTCGTCTTCACATATCCATATTCCCATATTTATGGGAAGACGTCCATACTCTTGCCCAGTCAGACTTCAAGAATCCTGGCTCGGCGAAGCCTCGGATCAAGGCGCCGCTACGTCGTGACTGCTAGCGTTCGATTCCGAACGCGTACAGGTAACCGTCAAACGTCCCGATGTAGACACGCCCGTTGGCGATGGAGATGCCGCCCCAATGGTTCCAACTCGCGATCTGGTCTCCGCTCGACCAGAGCTCGGTGCCCGTGCGGGCATCGAGGGCATACAGAACAGCGTTGGTCGAACCTGCAATCCTCGCCTCGGCCGTATTCGTCAGGCCGACGTCCGGCATCGCCTGGTGCGTATCCTCGCCGTTCCCGTAGGCGAATATGATCCCGTTCGCGATGATCGGGGGCTCGGCTCGGTTCATGTCGCGGGAAATCCACGCCGGCGCCAGCCACAGGCCGCCGTCCTCGCTTTCCTCGACCGTGAATGCAACGATTGCGCCCTCCGTGACTTCACCGTGCTCGATGGCTGCATGGAACTTGGAGTGCTTGGGCCCCCAAATCGGCGCCAGGACCCAAACCGTGCCGTCCGTGTCGGTCCAGCTTGCCATTGCTCCCCAGACACCGGCTGAGGCGAAGTTGACCTCCTCGTTGCAGACCAGCGGGGAGCGGTACAGAGGGGTCCGGTGGTCATCGCCGCCGATTGATTCGAGGTCCATCAGATAGACGACGCACTCCTTGCCGGCATCGACCATCAGTTCGCGCCCCTTGTACTCGAAGATTGCTGGCGTCACCTGCATGTCCAGATCGCGCTTGAACAGCCACTCTGCATTGGACGGACCGTAGTAGTCGTAGAGCTCTAAGGATCCGGTGCTCGGATCCATCTGCAGCCCGACGATGCCGTTCCCGAAGACGCCGTTCTCGGGATCCCACGGGCCGTCGCCCGTACCGGTGTACATCACCTTTTCCGAGCTGACCGCCGGCCCGGTCCGACCCCACATTCCCCCGCCGGCAGGCCCCCAGCTGCCAACCCTTTCGCTTTCAAGGTCATACACGTAACCCATGTTGGGGTTGCCGCCACAACGCTGCGCAGAGTGCGTGTATATCACGTTGTCCACCAAGTTCAGCGCGTACGGCTTGCCATTGGGTGGCATGAATTTGGCCGGAGGAAACAGGTCTTCACCATCAGCAAGGTTGAGGCGGCGCAGTCTGCCATCCCATGACGCGGCGTAGATGATGTAGTCGCCTTCCTCATCGCCCGGCCCGATCACCGGCGTAGCCGTCATTCCTCCCGGGCACAGCAGGTAGGGAGGCCGCTGGCCCGGAACTGGCTCCCAGTTCCTGTCGAATTGCCTGGACCAGACGAGCGTTCCGTCGCTCGCGTTGATGGCGAAGAGATTGTCAGAGACACCCGCAATGAGGACAATTTCGGACGGCCCGCTGGAGGTCGTGACATTCTCGGCAATCAAGGCGGGCAGCAGCGCGTGCATCTGCCGGGGCTCGTTGTCGAGCTTGATCTTCCATAACAGCTTGGTTTGATGGACGTTGTCGGTGGTGAAGAACCTCTCATCCTTCTGCCACGCTGTCCGCTCGGGGTTTCCTCCGTCGGTGAGCCAGTCTGCCGCAGTAGCGGCGACGCAGCCCAGAATCAACGCGGTTAGCAGCCGTCTGAATCTCATGGTCGCTCGGCCTTTTGAACCATTCTACGCGCTACCACTGCCGAACTCGTGCCAACCTCGGCGCCTGCATGGAAACACCTGGCTGCACCTCGGTGTCCCGAATCCACGCTGATCATCCGCCCGACTCGAGAACATACAAGACGGTAGTGCAGAGTTCGATTTGTTTCAGGTAAGTCCGCAACGATATGATTGAGCGGTTGCGGGGTGGTTTGGGGCCTCGCCGAGGGTATACCGCCATGCTTGGACAAAAGACCTGTCTCGCGGCGCTCATAGCGGGAGTCCTGCTGCTCGCTCCTGAAGCCCGGACGGACGACTGGACTTCGGTCGGGTCGGACGCCCAGCGGTCGTCATGGGTCCGGGTAGACGCAAAGACTTCGCCTTCGACCGTTCGAGACCCAGACTTCCAGTTCCTCTGGAAGATCGAGCTGCCCAACGAAGCACGAAGCGGAAATGCCCTGACGGCACCTGCGCTGCTGGACTTTCTGATCAGCCACAGGGGATTTCGTTCGCTAGCGTTCGTGGGAGCGAGTTCGGGGGGTGTCTTTGCGATGGATACGGATCTCGCGCGGATGGAATGGGACCGGCATTTCCTGGCCGGCCCGAGCGTGACATCTCCCGACTGCCCCGGCGGAATGACTGCGAACGTGACACGGTCGACGGCTGCGGCAATGCCCTCTTCTCTGGGATTCGGATCACGCGGTCGGCGGTCGCCCGCAAAGAGCGGCGTGGGAGGCCCGGGCGAAGGAGCCGTGACGCTCGCGACGATCCCCCCACCGCCCAGGCCGACAGCCCCTGCACAGAGGTCATCTCGAACGCGACCTCCGCACCGGCGAGCATTGCGGGGGGTGACGCTCGTCTACGCACTCTCTGCAGATGGGATGTTGCACACCCTCTACGTGTCCAATGGTCGAGACCATGTGCGGCCAGTTACGTTTCTGCCTCCTAATGCCAATGCCCGCGGGCTGATCCTGGTAGACGACGTAGCCTACGTCTCGACCGGTAACACGTGCAACGGCGTTGCGGACGGTGTGTGGGCGCTCGCATTGGAATCCGGGACCGTGACCACTTGGAAGTCCGACGGCGGGTCGGTCGTCGGTCCATCAGGAGTCGCATTCAGTCCGGACGGCACCGTCTTTGCTACGACCAGCCAAGGTGCGCTGGTAGCGCTCGAAGCCCAGACGCTCGCCCTCAAGCGAGCCAGTCCCCGGGCGGGATTCCGTTCGTCCCCGGTACTCTTCGACCACGGCGGCAGAGACCTCGTCGCCGCGGTCGCTCGCGACGGTTCATTGAAGGTGTACGACGCAAGCACGCTCGCGGAACTCGCCAGCGGGGATCCGGCCAACGGCGCAAGTGCATTCGAATCGTCGTTGGCGGCGTGGCGCGATTCCAGTGGCACGCACTGGATCCTCACGCCTACCTCCAAAAACCTGACGGCCTGGAAGGTATCCGGGAGCGGGGACAAAATCAGTCTGGAGAAGGGCTGGGAATCGTCCGCAATGGATGCTCCGTTACCTCCAATTGTGGTGAACGGCGTGGTCTTCGCACTGGACGGCGGCACGCAATCAGGTTCTGCGAGACTCTACGCAATCGACGGAATCTCAGGACGAGGCCTTTGGAACAGCGGTGACTCAATCGCATCCACCGCCAGAGGCCACTCGCTATCGTCAGGGCCGGGCCATGTATTCCTCACCACGTCGGACAGCTCGGTGTACGCGTTCGGCTTTCCGATGGAGCACTAGATGCGCGCCACCATGGCACTCTTGCTGTCGCTTGCGACGGCGGCTCCTTCGATCGCAGCGAGCCTCCCTGAGGGGCCGGGCAAGCTTGAGGCCGAAAGGCTGTGCCAGGGGTGCCATGACATGTCTCAATCGGTCTCACTGCGACAGGACAGGAACGGATGGGCTGCGACGCTCACCAGAATGGTGGCCCTGGGGGTCAAGGCGACCGACCAGGAGCTCCATGCCCTCGTTGAATACCTTGCCCAGCACTATCCGGCAGAAGAGCTCCCGCCCGTCAATGTCAACACGGCCCGGGCCATTCAGCTCGAGAGCCGCCTGTCGCTGAAGCGTTCGGAGGCAGCCGCGATCCTGCGGCATCGAAAGGAGCACGGTGCCTTCGGTTCGCTCGTGGAGTTGCTGGCTGTTCCCGGAATCGACGCTGCGAAGATCGAGGCCAAGAAGGACAGGCTCGTCTTCGAGTAGCATCGGAAGCGCCCGAGCGCAAACCCATCAACAACCCGTCGCCCTGCGGCGTGCTCGCGCCAGGACTGCGATAGTCCGGACCGGGAGGCACCGCACGCGTCCGGGCACGTCCGCGGCGGGGAACCGCCGACTCCCGGTGCGCGGCAAGCCCGGCAGATGACTCGTCGAGCCCGGGCCTCACTGCGCGAGTTCGCTGGCATCCCGCACGAACCCGCGATAGCGTTCCCTCAGGTTGTTGATGAAGTCGTAGAAGACCGAGTCGGGTGCCGAGGGCGCCACGTTGTCCGACAGCCGAATGGGAGGGAAGATCTTTGCCGCGAGGCGCGTTCTCGCGATCTGCTTGTCGAAGTTGGCAACCGCAATCGGAACCAGGAGGGGCTCCGGCCTCGCACCGCGAACAATTCGGAACGCTCCAGCGCGGAATGCCATCGGGGAGGCCTGCGTCTTGGTCGAACCCCCTTCGGGGCAGATCACCAGATTGCGCCCGGCCGCAAGCTCGTTCCGTGCTTCGTGGAGAAACCGCTGGCGAATCTCCTTCATCCGCTCCTGTGCGCCGTCCGCGGGACCGGAGGTCACAGTGATGTAGCCGAACCGGTTGAAGTACCGACGGTGACCGGCCTCGTCCGGCTCGGCCTGGCGCACGACGCGAACCGGGGGTTCCCCATAGCGTTCGAACAGGATCATGGCGCTGACGAAATGCGTGTCCAGTGTCAGTTGAAAGCGGTTCGGCAGCGTGTTCTCCGGGTGGTTCGAGAGATGATTCATCAAGACCACGCTGCCAGGCTCGGAGGGCAGGTTCTCCCATCCATCGATCCGGTAGTCCGTAAGAGCGTAGAGCTTCTGGAATGCACGGCAGCAAATCCGGCGGATCTCGACGGGGCCAGCCGACTGCGGGGCCTGGGCAACGGTGTCGTAGATCCTCTGCAACTGGCGGAAGACGCGGGCTTCGCGTTCCGCGCCGGCAATGAGCCGGCGGCACTCGGTGGCCAGGTCACGTTCGAGTGGATTCGGTGAGAGCGCCAGCTCGCCCAAGGTGTCGTATGCGTCCGCAGCTGTCAGACGGTTCTCCAAGTAGAGCGGGATCTTGTATAGCGGCGAGTTGACGCCGAGCTTCTCGCCTCGTTCCGCCAGCAATTCCCGCACACGCTCGGCCTCGTGGGAGTAGTGCCGTGACGCGAGCTGCGCTCGGCTGCTTCCGATACGATCGCCAAGAGCCCACAGGATCCGCTTGACGAAACGCAGGCCGAACCGTGGGTGATTCTGGCAGTGGGCTTCCACGCTGTCTCGGTCGAACGCAATCATTCGAGTGCTTTCAAGCGCGGTTGCCGTCGCTCGACAAAGATGGGGCTCGACCATAGCCGACCATCCGATGAGCGCACCCGGCACGTTGATCGAGTGAATCACGATGCTCTCCCGCGGGTCGATGACCTGCGGGTCCATCTCATTCGGTTCCGCGGGGGCCCGGAACGAGAGCTCGACCGTTCCTGATACGAGGATGTAGAGCCGCTCGGCAGGCCGGCCTTCCTCGACGATCCGGTCTCCCTTGCGAAAGCTCAGCCGGATTGCGTGGCCCGCAAGGGCAACGAGGTCAGCGTCCTCGAAACCCACGAAGAACCGCGACTCGCGGAGCAGATCAACCGGGGCCGTCAAAGCACCTCCTCGAGCGGAATTCGGGTTGGTTAGCGAAGCCGTGACGGTTCCCACCGCCGACGCTCCAAGATGCTAGCATTGCAAGGCAATCGGTCCTATCTCTTATCGCGCAGTTCAATTTATTTTTTCGGACCGGGTCCCGAAGGCCGATACGCCCGGTCGGGACGGACGCCTTGGCTTGGTGCGATTGCGTGGACACGATGAACCCAGCTGCACCCGCGCTAACCACTCCAAGGGACTTTCGCGCCTTCTGGTGCGAGACTGCGGCGGACCTTGACGGCACCGTACTCAAGATCGAGTCGAGCCGGTTCCCACGCGAGCCCTATCCGGAACTCAGGGCCTACAAGCTCGCCTTCAACTCCTTGGGCAACGTCAGGCTGAGCGGCTACACGATTGGCTGGCCCGATGACCGACTGCGGCCGCTAGTGATTCACGCCCACGGCTACGGCGGAAGGTCAGCAGTGCAGTGGCTATGGGCGCGGAGCGGGCTCAACGTGGTGGGCTTCGACGTCCGCGGATTCGGAGAGTCCTTCGCCGCCGTGCCGGAACGATCCCCTTGGGGTTACATGCTGACCGGCATCGAGGATCCCCGTGCACACGTGCTGCGCGGGGCAGTCGCTGACTACATGAGGGCCTGCGAGGTCGGTGCGAAGCTGTTCGAAGGCCGAACCCGGCGCACGGTCTTCCATGGATACAGCTTCTCGGCCGCCCTCGCGTTGATGACGGAGGCGACCAGGCCGTCCGCTGACATCCTCGTTCTGGGCGTGCCGACCTTTGGGTGGCACGAGGGCCGTCACCGACTGGTCGAGAGCGGAAGCGCCGTCGAGACGCGGCAATACATAGACGCCCGTCCCGCAGAGCGCGGACGGGTGATGAACACCCTTAGCTACTTCGATTCGATGAACTTCGCTCCCTTTATCGGCTGTCCGACCATCGCCGGCTACGGCCGTCGGGACTCGGTGGTGCCGCCAGAGACTGTACTAGCCATCCTCGGCAAACTGAAGTGCCCGCACGAAACCATGTCTCTGCCAGTCAGTCACACTGACGACCCGGAAGAAGCGGCTTGGGAGCACTTCGACGCGACCTGGATCGACGTGGCCCTGCACGGGCTGCCGCCGGACTTCGGCATCGGGGAGGAAATCCAACGGATCGAATTCGAGAGGCACCGATGAGGCGGCTCACTGGTCCAACTGCCGATTGACCGTCATGCGGGGCGATGGAATCCGAGGCGCTAGCTGGCAGGCTGGCGCCGGACGGGCTCGGCAGGGAGCGGAAACCAGGGCGCTAGTTCAGAAAGCTGATTTCGTTGGTGCCGAGCAGGCTATGGGCGTACTCTTCCCAAGGCTCCCGTCCGGTCTCCCTCTTGCGCTCGTCCAGGTATTGCGTTGCCAAGTCGATCTCGCGATCCGTCGGATCGCGTCCAAGCGCCCTGCGGTACAGGGCCGCGACCCGGGCCTCGGGACCGGATAACTGGGCAACCGAGTCGGCCAAGCTCCGTCCGCGACCTTGCATCCAGCCGCTGTTGAGCACGAAGAGCTGCTGGAGCGGGGTCGTGGTGACCTGACGAATTGGGCTGTGCTGCGTAGCCACCGGGAAGTCGTAGAGCTGCAGCACTGGATGCAACCGACCGCGACTGATCCTTGAGTACACGGAGCGCCTGGCAGGCGAATCGCTATCGACCTCCGCGGAAGGACCGCCCATCGCAAGATTGAGCTCTCCCGAGGCCTGGAGGATGGAATCACGCCAGGACTCGACGTCGAGTCGCCTGGGGTTCATCCTCCAGATCCACTGGTTTGTGGGGTCGGCGTTCTCAGCAGCCTCGTTCGCTCGACTGCTCTGGCGGTATGTCGCCGAGAGCATGACCTCTCGATGCAGCCATTTTAGGGACCACCCGTTGGCCACGAAACGCGCGGCGAGGTCTTCCAGCAAGTCCGGGTGTGTGGGCATCTGGCCTTGGGTTCCGAAGTCGGAAGGGGTCCGGACCAGATGCTTGCCGAAATGCCATCCCCAGACGCGGTTCACCCAGACCCGCGCAGCGAGGGGACCGGCCTCGCCGACGATCTTGCCGGCGAGCTCCAGTCGGCCGGAGCCGCGCTCGAAGGGTGGCGGCTCCCCAGGCTCGAAGACGCTCAGGAACCGCCGACGGACGATCTTGCCTGGATTAGCGACGTTGCCTCTGACGAAAACCGGCAGGTCCCGCGGCTCGCCGGGGCGCAGATCCATCCGCGTGACGGTAGGAGTCGAGCCGTCCACCCAGACCCCCCAATCGGCAACCGCGGGCGTCATGGGCGTCTCGTCCTTCGCGAGTTCGTTCTCAAGTGCCTCGTATTCCGGCTTCATCGCAATGATCCCGGAATGGAGCTCCTCGGCAACCGTGTCCAGGTCCTGGAGGTTGCCGTAGACACCCTTCAGTCGGTACAGCCTCTCGTGCTGCCGGGTCAGCCACTCGGCCTTCTCGTGCTTGAGCGGCACCATGGGCCGGCTCACGGGCCAAACGCTGGCAAAGACCCCGGCCAGACCGTAGTAGTCCTCGGCCGTGATCGGGTCGAACTTGTGGTCATGGCACCGTGCGCATGCGACGGTCAGCCCCAGCAGGCCCCGGGACACCGCGTCGACGCGCTCGTCCCAGTCGTCGCTCGCGATCGTCTCGATCACGTCGCGAGACAGGCGGCGGTCTTTGTGGTAGACCGGAGCATTGCCGAGGTAGCCCAGCGCCCGCATGTCCGAAGGATCAAAACCGGACATCAAGTCCGCGGCGAACTGCATGCGCACGAATCGGTCGTATGGCATGTCCTTGTTGAACGCCTCGATCACCCAGTCCCGGTAGCGCCAGGCAAAGGCGAACGGCCGGTTCGTAGCCTCGCTGGTAGGGTGGTCCTCAGCCCACCGCGCCACGTCAAGCCAGTAGCGGCCCCACCGTTCCCCGTAGCGGGCCGATCGGAGGAGTTCCTCGATCAATCTGGGATAGGCATCCGGGGATCGGTCTCGAGCAAAGGACTCGACCTCCTCGAAGGTCGGCGGCAACCCGGTCAGATCCAAGTAGGCCCTGCGAACAAGGGTCCGTCGGTCCGCTTCAGGGGACGGCCGCATGCCGTGCTCCTCGATCCGGGCCAGGACGAAGGTGTCGATCTTCCGTCGCGTCCAGTCCGGATCGGAAACGGCGGGGGCAACCCGTTCCTCGAGCGCCTGGAACGCCCACCAGCGGCGCCCTTTCTCGATTGGCGTGCCCGGACCGGACGGCTCGCCGGACGCTTCGGACACCGCCTCGACGGGGGCACCCCTCGGATCCGCCGCGCCCGCCGCAATCCATGTCCGAAAATCCTCCACCACGCGATCAGGCAACTTTCCGGTCGGAGGCATCTTCAGAACAGGATCGAGATAGCTCAGCGCCTTGATCATGAGGCTGCGGTCCGGCGAGCCGGGCATGAGCGCCGGTCCGGAGGCGCCCCCGGCCAGCAGGCCTTCTCGGCTGTCCACCCGCAGATTTCCCATCGGCTCTTCAAGCCGGGAAGAGTGGCAGACCTCGCACCGCTCCACCAGAACCGGGCGGATTCGTCTCTCGAAGAACTCGATCTCAGGGCTCTGCGCCGCCGCGACCGCTCCGGCAGCCACGAGCAAGGCCGCGAGTCTCATGCCATTAACTCGCTCAAGACCGTCCCGTGCACGTCCGTGAGCCGAAAGTCGCGGCCCGCGTAGCGGTAGGTCAGACGCTCGTGATCGAAGCCGAGCTGGTTCAGGATCGTCGCATGCAGGTCGTGAATGCTGACGCGGTTCTCGACGGCCTGGAATCCAAACTCGTCCGTCGCTCCGTAGGCAACCCCGCCCCGCATGCCGCCGCCGGCCATCCACATGGTGAAGCCGTACGGATTATGGTCACGTCCATCGCCAGCCTCGGAAACGGGTGTGCGACCAAATTCCCCGCCCCAAACTACGAGCGTCTCCTCGAGGAGCCCGCGGTTCTTGAGGTCCCGGACGAGCGCAGCGGAAGCCTGGTCCATGTCCGGGCAACGCTCTCGAAGATTCTTGTTGATTTCCTTATGGTCGTCCCAAGGCTGGCCCGGGCCGTAGTAGACGTGCACATACCGAACCCCTTGCTCCACCAGCCTGCGGGCCAAGAGGCAGCCGTTCGCAAACGGGGTCTCGCCGTACTCCTCCCGCACATGATCCGGTTCCTTGCGGACGTCGAAGACATCGAGCGCCTCAAATTGCATCCGGTAGGCGGTCTCCATCGCCCGGATCCGGGCGTCTAGATACGCGTCTCCACCGACTCTCGCTTGGTGGTCCTGGTTGAGCGCCTGGATCAGATCGAGCTGCCGACGCTGGGTGCCCGCGTCGAGCACGTCGTTGCGCAGGTACCGGATCATCTGCTCCGGGTCGGTTTCCGCATGGTTGAAGTGCGTGCCCTGGTGCTCGGCGGGCAGGAATCCCGAGCGCCAGAGATCTCCTCCGCGCGGGCCGGGACTCAGGACGACGAATCCGGGAAGATTGCGGTTCTCGGTGCCCAATCCGTAGGAGATCCAAGCTCCGAGGGACGGTCGCGTCGAGGCGATGTTCCCTGAATGGATCAGGTTCCGAGCCGGTGTATGCGTCGGGTTGAAGGTGTACATCGACCGGATGATGCAGAGGTCGTCCACGATTCCGGCGAGGTTCGGCAAGAGTTCGCTGACTTCGATTCCGCTCTGCCCGTGGCGATGGAATTCGAACGGAGAAGGCAGAAGGCCGGCAGTCATCCGCTCGGTGCGCAGATCCACCGATTCCGGCCGTTGGCCCTCGTACTTAACGAGCGCCGGCTTGGGGTCCAGCAGGTCCATGTGCGAGGGCCCGCCGGTCATGAAGAGGAAAATGAGGTGCTTGGCCTTGGGCGCGAAGTGCGGCCCGGCGGGACCGGCCGCGGCTGCGCCGAGCTGGTCCTGCAGCATGCCGGCCAAGCCTACCGAGCCCATGCCACCGCACAGCGACTCGACGAAGCGCCGCCGTGTCAGCGGGCCATCAACGCGCGAATTCACCGGTTCGAGTATATCGAACGGACATTCCTTCCCGCTCATCCCCAAGCCGTCGGCCTGCAGTCACGGAGGGCCTAGTAGCCGATCTCGAACACCGCCCGGATCTTGCGCTTCACGCCTCGGTAAAACACTCCGTAGTGCGGACTCGCCAGGTTTTCCTGCATGTCCTGGGGATTGAAGTTATTCACCAGGTTGAAGAGCCGAATCCCGGCGCGGAACCGCCGATCCTTGCCCTTGAACCGGATGTTGACCTTCTTGGTGACCTGGAGATCGACCGCGTTGAACAGCGGGAAGCGCCCGGCGCGGTTTCGCGGGCCGACATAGTTTCGGTATTCGTCGAAGTTGGAGTGGGGGAAGCCGCTCCGGACTTCCCAGACCGGAATCGTCTTCAGCCCCCACGGGAGATTGAATTCGGTCCACGTGAGCATTCGGTGGGGTACGTCGAAGCGGAGCGGGGCGCGCTCGTTCGGCAAGATCAGGGCAGTTGGCGTCGGACCATAGATCGAACCAAGGTCGTTGAGGTCGCCGGAAGAACTGGACCGCACGTAGGAAGCGGTAATGTGTCCCGTGCCGCTGAGCCTGTAACGCAGCGACACTTGGAGTTCCCGGTAGTAGTCACGGCCGGCACTGCTCATGATGAGTTCGTTGCTTTCGGCGCCGTCCCTCCCGGCGTAAACCGGGTTGACGAGGAAGTTGCTCAGCGTGCGGCGGTATTGGTATCCAGTGCGCAGGAACAGGTTCTCGACAATCTCGCGATCCAGCTGGAGGTTCCATCCAAGACTCTTGGCATTGCGGATCGGACCGTCGAAACGCGACTGCAAGCGCCGCTCCCACGCGATCCCGCCATCCGGACGGAAACCTGTCTCGATTCGGATGGGCAGCTGCTCGAAAGTCGGAACCAGCAAGCTGATGCGATCCACGAACAGGCCGGATCCACCCCGCAGGACGGTCCTGGAGCCGCCGCCGAATGCGTAGGCGAAGCCGGCTCGATACGAGGGGTTCACCTGCGAGGAGATCGAATCGCGCTCGATCCGCCCCCCGAGGTCAAGTGTCAGCCGCTCGTTGACAGTCCACTTGTTCTGCACGAATCCCGACACATCCGACTTGATGGCTCGCACGTTCGCCGGATCGGTATAGCTCAGATTCAGCACAGGCCTGCCGTCCAAGCCCAGCCATGTCACGGGATTGAAAATCTGGTCGCCGCGATAGGACTCCCATCCCCAGTCGAAACCCGCTTTCAGCTGGTGGCGACCCATCGGGCGGAAGTGGTACAGCTCGGAGAGCTTGCGTCGGCTGGACGTTCGAGCCTGGCTGTTGAAGAAGGATCCGGAGACCCGGTCGATGCCGATGAGACTCGGTTCGAAGCCCATCGGCTTCACGTCGTTCGCGAGTTCCTGAATCGAAAAGTTAGAGAGGAGCACGCCGCCCGAGGCGAATTGGTGGGAGTCCTTGATCGTGTACAGGAACGCCCGCTTCCGCAAGTTGGCCGTCGATGCCTGCGGCGTGAACGCATCCAAGCCGAAGTAGTTGAACTTCTCGGGGTAAACGAGCGCGGTGAGTGAGGCCCGATTCTGCTCCGACAGGAAAGCGTCGAACTGATTGAAAATCGTGATCATCTCCTGTTCGACGTCCCTCTCGAGCAACGGGAGGTTAGCGTCTTCCTGGTCCGCTCGCACGTACTGGTACTCGGTTGCATGCAACCAGGCCACGCGGTTCGAGATCAACGGCACGTTCACCGTCAGGCGTGGAGTGCTTGACTCGATCCCACGCAGCTTCCCGGCACGCCGCCGTATGCGCGGGGTGAAGTTCTGGAGATCGAAGCGAAACTCGGAGGCATCCGCGGCCTTGGTTTCGACCGTGGACATAGCACCGGCAAAACCACCGTATTGGGCGTCGTATGGACTCGACAGGACCTCCACGCTTGAAACGACGCTCAGGGGCAGCGTCATTTCGGAAGTCCGGGCGACCGGATCGGTGACATCGACGCTGTTGAGCTGGGATCCGCTCTGCGTGGCGCGGACGCCATTCATGTTGATCTCGCCGGCTTTACCCCGGAGGACGCCCGGAATGAGCGGCATGACGTCCTCCACCCTGCGATTCGCTTTCGGGGCGTTATCGAGCGTCGAGATTCCGACCGAACCGGAGGACGTCGTTTCCGTCGGGTCGATTGCGATGACGGAGGCAGTGACTTCAACTGTCTCCACTACGGTGTCGACTTCAAGCTCGAAGTCGATTCGCAGGGGGTCCTCCTCTGCCGGCACGCAGGCGATATCGCTCTGGCCCGCCAGTCCCGGCGAGGTTCCGCTGAGAAAGTAGCAGCCCTCGGACAAGCCGTCGAAGCGAAAGAGCCCGAGTTCATTGGCCTCGGCAACCGTCGGGGCCAGAGTGTCGGCCGAGGACGGATCGGGATCCTCGATCGAAACCGAATGCAGCTCGACCGTCGCTCCGGCGACCCCGAAATGCTCGCCCTCGCCCCCTGAAAGGTAGACCTGCCCAAGTAGAGAATAGGTGTCGGCCTGAGCCAAGCACACGGGTGTCCAGGCGAGCTGGCTCGTGAAGGCGAGAAGCGTCGCAATAACCGAGGCTGGCAACGAGCCGCCGCACAGCTTGCGACCCATCCTAGCTTTCAGCGTAACAGCCACCCGCGGAACAGCGGTTAACGGGCAGGCTTGTATCTTTTTCGCCCTAATTGGAGTCCACCCGAACATTCTCTCCAATCACTGAACTCACTGGCTCTTTCCAGCCGGACGGGACCGGCCTAAGACCGGATTCGTGCACTTAACCGTCAATTGTTGTGACGATTAGCGGACGCTCCAAGGGTACAATCGAGCGCATTTATGGGCATTCCTGAATATGTCCCGGCGCGCAAGCAACGCGCACTAAGGATTCTTGTCGCGGCAACCGTCGCCTCTGCAGCACTTTCGTGCGGCGAGGCGAGCCTCAGCCGGCTCTCTGCTGGAGCGGCAGCCGTCGACATCACGCCCGAGGCATGGCCGCTGCCTCTGATCGGGTCGTTCCGTTACCGTCCGGCGACCAGCGCGCACGACCCCTTGCATTCCAAAGCGCTTGTCGTTCGGAGCGGCCATTCGACAGTCGCGATCGCGGTGGTCGATAGCTGCTATATCCCGCGGGACACATTGGATGAGGCAAAGCGACGGGTCCAAACCGAAATCGGACTGCCGACGGACCGGATTCTCATTGCCGCCACGCACACCCACAGCGCCCCGCCACCCGCACCGGGAATCGGTCTTCGAGGCCTTGAATCAGAGACGCACGACGAGAACGAATCGCAGTATTCAGAGCGTTTGATCCATGGAATCGCATCCTCGGTTGTCCAGGCTTACAGCCGGATGCAACCAGCGCAGATCGGATGGGCCACCACATCGCTGCCCACACAGGTGTTCAACAGACGCTGGTTCATGAGAGAGGGCTCCATTCCTGCCGACCCATTCGGCGGCACGAGGGACCGCGTCCAGATGAATCCGCCGTTCGCCAGCCCGAACCTCGTCCGGCCTTCCGGCCCTGTCGATCCCGAAGTTGCGGTGCTGTCTGTCCGCTCAGCGGCGGGAGAGCCGCTCGCGCTACTAGCGAACTACGCCCTGCACTACGTAGGAGGGATCCCGCCGGGCCAGGTCTCGGCCGACTACTTCGGCGAGTTCGCGCGGATCCTGGCCGATCGCCTTGGAGCTGGCGCCGGATTCGTCGGGATTCTGTCCAACGGGACCAGTGGGAATATCAACAATCTTGATTTCTCAAAGCCGAGGGTCCGAAAAGAGCCCTTCGAGCAGGCCAGGCACGTGGCGTCGGAGCTGGCGGACGTCGTCTTGGACGCGCTCGAAAACCTGGACCATGTCTCGGGGGCTGGCGTGGCCATGGAGCAGTCCGAGGTAACGCTATCGCGTCGCAAGCCTTCGGAAAGCATGCTCGCGCGATCGAGGAAGCTCTTGGCCGATCCCCCGGAATCCGTGACGGCCAGGCAGACAATTTATGCGCAGCGGGCGGTCGCCCTCCACGACGGGCCGGACGAATTGCCCGTAGTCCTGCAGGCAATTCGAATCGGCGAGGTCGGAATTGCAGCCCTGCCATTCGAGACGTTTGTCGAGACGGGCCTCGCGATCAAGAGGCATAGCCCGATGCGCCCCTCGTTCGTGATCGAACTCGCGAACGGTGCGGAGAAATACCTGCCGACTCCGGAGCACCACGAACTCGGCGGTTACGAGACGTGGCTGGGAACCAGCACGGTGAAAGAGCAGGCTTCCGTAGCGATCGAGAGCGAACTGCTGAGGCTGTTGCGGGCGGTTGCCGGCAGTCAGGCCGGTGCTGTGGAATGACCGGTCCGGTGCGGCAGGACGCCGGCGCCGATTTCGTTAGTTCCAGGCCGTTTTCCCAAGACGACCGTCGAGGCCACGTTTGCGCCTGGGGCGTGGAGGGAATTCGATCGCGTCGGCTCTGGCCGTGGCGACCCGTGGCCTCCGAGGCTTCGCGCTCTAGGCGACCAATTGCCTTATGAGCTCGCCGCCCGTCTGGCTCAGCTGCTTGTCACGCCCCTGAGCGAAGTAAGTCAGCTTCGCATCGTCCAGGCCGAGCAGGTGCAGGAGCGTCACGTGCATGTTCTTGATGGGATGCACGACTTCGACAGCGGTCCGTCCGGTTTCATCCGTCGCACCGATAATGCTTCCTCGCGGAGCGTCGCCGCCCGCCATCCAGAAACCCATCGCCGGCGCGTTGTGGTCGCGTCCCCAAGCCGTGCCGCCTCCCCGGATTCCATTGTCCGGCGAACGTCCGAATTCGCCCGCCCAAACTACCAGCGTCTCTTCGAGTAGACCTGTGCGCTTGAGATCCTTGAGCAGCCCGGCTATGGGACGGTCGATCGAGTCCAGCCGCGCACCGTGCGCCTTCTCGATGTAGTCGTGCGAATCCCACCCCGAAACGATCACCTGAACGAAGCGCACGCCCCGCTCGACTAGCCGGCGGGCCAGCAGGCAGCGACGGCCGATCGAATCCACGTCGGAATTCTCCGAGCCGATGCCGTACAGACCCTTCGTGGTCTCCGGCTCTGAGTCGATGTCAATCGCCTCAGGCATTTCGGCCTGCATCCGAAAGGCCAGCTCATAGCTTGCGATCCGAGCAGAAAGCTCGTCGTGGCCAGGATGACGCTGCATGTGGCTTCGGTTCAGCTGGCCGAGGAAATCGAGCGTCCCACGCTGCTGCGTCTCGGTAACGTAGTCCGGCGGGCTCATGTCGAGCACCGGCGCGCCCTGGGACCGCAGTGGCGTCCCCTGGAAATGCGCAGGCAGGAAGCCGTTCGACCAATTCCCTGCACCCCCTTGCGGGTATGCCAGATCGGGCAGTACGACGAATCCAGGCAGGTTCTGGTTCTCGGTACCGAGCCCGTACGTGACCCACGAGCCCATCGCGGGGTCGCCGCCGAACCGGTTGCCGGTGTTGATGTGGTAGAGCGCGGTCGGGTGATTGACCGAAGTTGCCTGCAAGCCGCGGTAGAAGCAAACGTCATCGACGCAGTCCGCGAAATCTCGTAACTTCGCATTGATCTCGATTCCGAGGCGTCCAGCACGCCGGAACTCGAACGGGCTGCGGACGAAATAGCGCTTGCCCGTGTTCATGCTCGCCTCGAACTTGTTCCTCTCCTTGACGAACTCCGTCAGGTGGAGGTCGGCCAGCTTAGGCTTCGGGTCGAAGGTGTCAATGTGGCTGGGACCTCCTTCCATGAGCAGGAAGATGCAGCTCTTGGCCTTCGCGGCGTGGTGGCCGCGCTTCGGGGCAAGCGGGCTGGCATGCGCGCGGTCGCGCTGCAGCATGGCGGACAAGGCGATGGCTCCGAGCCCCATACCGGAGTGGTAGAGCAGCTCCCTGCGGGAGGGCATCGCTGTGACGACTCGGCGATTCATGGTCAGTACACGTAGACAAACTCGTTGGAGTTGAACAGCGCCAGCGCAAGGTCCGCCAGAGCACGCGTCTCTGGCGAGGCTTCGCTCGGGTGCGGGTTGTGCTCGAAAGCACCGGAATAAGCGGGCTGGACGAATTCGAAGCGTTCGCCCGTGAGCTCGCTCGTGATGTGGTGAACGACATCCTCGGGAGGCTTGCGAGGAGCGACGGGGTTGCCGGCATGGTGAGCGGTCATGCGCTCGAGAAATTCGGACGACCAGCCCCGTTCCTCGGAGGTTGGGTGCCGTCCGTACGCGAGGCGGAACGCCCGCTCGACCCGGTCGGAGGCCGGGTCCGCCCGCAGACGCTCGGCCATGATCATGGCCATGTCCCGGGATTGCTCGGAGTTGAGCAGGGCGAATGCCTGGGTCGGAACTGTCGACGACTCACGCCGCTCGCAAGTGAGATCGGGATTCGCCCCATTGAAGACCTCGACCATCGGATCGATCAAGCTGCGTTGCTGGAAACTGTAGATGGACCGCCGATTGCGCCTACGTCGTGTGGACTCGGCCTCGTAGACCGGCCTCAGCGTTCCCATAGCGTGGCGGGCCTGGCGGGCGACGTCGGAGTTTATCTGGGGATAGGTGCCCGGTCCTCCCGTCAGATCGCTCAGTTCACCCGCGGCCGCGATCATGCTGTCGCGCAGTTCCTCCGCCTCCAGGCGGCGGGGGGAAAAGCGCGCCAGAAATAGGTTCTCGGGATCCTTCTTGTCCAAGAGGTCGCGATCGGGGTGAATGCTGGCGCGCCGGTACGCCTCGGAATGCAGGATCACTCGATGCACGGCCTTGACGCTCCAGCCATGGTCAACAAAGAATCCGGCGAGCCAGTCCAGCAACTCCGGGTGTGTGGGCTTCTTGCCCATCTTTCCGAAATTGTTGGCGTTCGCGGCCAGGCCCCGGCCGAAGTGGTTTTGCCAGATTCGATTCACCATGACCCGTGCGGTCAACGGGTTCCGCGAGTCAGCGATCCATTTTGCGAGCGCTGACCGACGCCCTTCGGAGATGTTGGGGATCTTCGGCGCTGGTAGGCCAGCGTAGCGCTCCACGGCCTCCAGCACTCCCGGCGAGACTTCCTCGGATTGCGCCTGGACGTCTCCGCCAACAAGCACAAATGTCCGGGCGCGGTCGTACTCGTCCTTCTTCATGTAGCTGTTGCGCGCTGCGACGGCGTCCCAGTCGGGAACAAGGCCGTTCGAAACCGTCATCGCCAGGGGTTCAAACCGCAGCTTCGACAGCTTGTGCATGCTGGTGCGCTTGCTTAGCAACTTCAGGAGTTCCGCCTGCTCCTTGTCCATGTAGCGTCGCAGGATGCTGCGGGTAGCCGTGGCAACAGCGTCGGCGCCCTTCAACTCAGCGAGGCGCTGGCGGGCGGCCTCTTGCAGGTCATGCATGCGACGCTCCAATTCGACGAGCCGGGAATCGAACGGATTCCTTCCCTCGTCAAAGCCCTCCGTCGATTCGGACGGCAGGAAGTCAAGAGGACGTCGCGCAAAAGCCGTCCTCGCGAAGACTGCTTGCATCCGGTAGTAGTCTTTCGTCGGAATTGGGTCGAACTTGTGGTCGTGGCAGCGGGCACAGCCCAGCGTCAAGCCCAGGAACGACTGTCCGACATGATGCGTGACGTCATCGAGGAAGAGTTGCCTCGTCACGGCCGCGACGGACATGCCGGTGTGCTCCCAGGGCCCGCTGCGAAGGAAGCCCGTGGCGATGATGGCCTCCGGATCCAGAGGGAACAGCTCGTCGCCAGCGATCTGCTCCAGCACGAATCGGTCGTACGGCTTGTCGCGATTGAAGCTGCGGATAACGTAATCGCGGTAACGCCAAGCGTTCGGCCGCTCGAAATCGTTCGAATACCCGTCGCTGTCGGCGTATCGGGTCACGTCGAGCCAGTGGCGCCCCCAGCGTTCGCCGTATCGAGGCGATTCGAGGAGGCGTTCCACCAACGCCTTATAGGCTCCCGGAGATTCGTCCCTGAGGAAATCCTCAACTTCCTCCGGCGTTGGGGGCAAGCCAGTCAGGTCAAATGTCAGGCGGCGAATAAGGGTCAGCCTGTCGGCTCGCGGTCCCGGTACAATGCCCTCTTCCGCGAGTCGCTCGAGGATGAAGCTGTCGACCGGAGTGCGCACACGGCTTGGTTCCACGCCGTTGCTGGGGGGACTGACACTTCGGACCGGCCGAAACGCCCAGATTTCGGACTCCTCGAATTCCCATTTCGCGGCCGACTCGCCGTCCGAGTATGGCGCCCCTGCGGATATCCAATCGCGAAGCGCCTGGCGCATCTCCTGCGGCAGTTGCTTCTCTTCCCCGCCCGGCGGCATCTGCAACTCGCCGACGTGGTCGACTGCCCGAACCAGCAGACTCGATTCCGGATCGCCGGTAACGATCGCCGGCCCTCGCTGGCCTCCCTTGAGAGCGGCATCGCGGGTCCGTAGATCCAAGTTGGCGAAGGTGTTGCCTTCGCCGTGACAACCCAGGCACTGCTGCTTGAGGGTCGGCTGAACCGTGCTCAGGAAGAGATCCTCGCCGGACGGAGCCGACACGCCGGCAACTGGGAGTGACAGTCCGGCCCCCGATATGCACAGCAGCCTGAAGTTAGGCCAGAACCGCATCGCGCTGTCCGCCCGGAGCTTCGCGCCCTGCGATCCAATGGAACCGGCTAGCGGCCGGACCGGGCCGCATCGAACTATCTGGCGCGTAACCCGTACCCATCCTACACCAACCACCCAAATTCGCTGGAGCGGTCGGGGAACAACCGACTGGCTCACGTCTTCCCGCCGGGCCGTCGCGAGAGGGGACGCTGTGGGAGAGGTCGATCGACGACTCCGGAATCGACTGCGGGTTCGAACTGGACCTACTGCAGTCGCTGGTGGACGAGGGCTGGATCTTCTATGCGTTCACCAATCCCGCCGCGGGCCGGCGGCAGCCGAAGATCGCGTACGCAATGGAGATCACCTGGACCGGGGACGGGGACGGCAATCGGGGCTGCGCATTACTCGCGAGGCCTCCCGGGTACGTGCGGGGCCGTGGAGTTCAGCGGCACCGAGAGCATGCTCGCCTTGTCCGGACGGATCCCGGAACTGCTCGGCAGAAGGGATCTGATCCAAGCGTCGGCGGAGTTCGGACAGACCCTCTGGTCCTACAACACCTCGCACCCGGACACGGGAGCTCTTGAACCAGAACAGTGTTCATCAAGCTCTTGCGAGCCCAGGGAGTGCCGTTGGTCGTTAGCTCCGGCAACAACTCAACCGGTATTGCCCGGTTGAAGTGATGCGCTGTATCGGCAGTCTCTGCCTCCTAAGGCCAGGATTCCGGGCATTTGGTATTCGCAGACGTTCTTGTTTTCGCCAGCTCCATGGAGGCTGAAGAACAACCCAGGTATGTCCTCGCCCCGCAACAGAATGTCGTTGGCAGCGCTTCCGCGGGAATCGACCAGTTCGAACTCGGGGCTCTACCAAGCGATACCGTCTGGTGGAACGGAGGGACAAACGCCCGCATCCCAGCATTGGCGAGATGCGGACATGTATGTTTGTTGGAAGGAATCATCAGAATGACGATGCAAGGCGGGGGTGCATTCCAAACTGAAATCGAACAGTTCATGCGGGGCTTGCGGCGCCGCAATCCGGGTGAGCCCGAATTCCATCAAGCCGTTGCAGAAGTCGTGCAATGGATCATTCCGTTCTGTCACGAGAATCCGCAGTACCGGGAGGATCAGGTGCTCGAACGGATGACGGAACCGGACCGAGTTGTGATTTTTCGTGTGACGTGGGAGGACCGGCATGGCAACCTTCGGGCAAACCGCGCTTGGCGCGTCCAGTTCAACAACGCGATCGGACCGTACAAGGGAGGCATGCGGTTCCACCCGTCGGTGACGCTCAGCGTCCTTAAGTTCCTTGGGTTCGAGCAGGTCTTCAAGAACAGCCTGACGACCTTGCCGATGGGCGGCGGAAAGGGTGGGTCCAATTTCAACCCCAAGGGCAAGACCAACCGTGAAGTCATGCGCTTTTGCCACTCCCTGATGGTCGAGCTGTCGCGCCATATCGGCGAGGACACGGACGTTCCGGCGGGAGACATCGGCGTCGGTGAGCGCGAGATCAGCTACATGTTCGGGATGTACAAGCGTCTGGCGAACCGCTTCACGGGAATTCTGACCGGAAAGGGACTAGCATTCGGCGGCAGTCTGGTGCGCACTGAGGCGACCGGCTACGGCAGTGTCTACTTTATGCGCGAAATGCTCGCAGCGCGTGGTGATGGCATCAAGGGCAAGTCGGCGGTCGTCTCAGGCTCTGGAAACGTCGCGCTCCACACCATCGAGAAGCTCGTTCAATCGGGTGCCCGGGTCGTGACGGCCTCGGATTCAGGCGGATTCGTTTATGACGCGAGCGGGATCGATCTGGAGAAGCTGGAATGGCTCAAGGCCCTTAAGACCGTAAGGCGCGGCCGCATCCGCGAATACGCCGAGCAGTTCGGCTGCGAATTCCATGAACGAAAACGCCCGTGGACCGTCCCTTGCGACCTGGCCTTCCCTTCCGCTACTCAGAATGAACTCACGGGAGGAGACGCCAAGATACTCATCGAAAACGGAGTAGTCGGTGTCTGCGAAGGCGCAAACATGCCGACTGACCTCGAGGGCGTCCGGCGATTCTTGGACGCCAGAATTCAATTCGGTCCAGCAAAGGCGGCTAACGCGGGCGGCGTGGCCGTGTCCGGCCTCGAGCAGAGTCAGAACGCTCTTCGAGTCTCGTGGTCACGGGAGGAGGTCAACGAGAAGCTGGAGAGCCTTATGAAGGAAATTCATCGCCAGTGCCTGGAATATGGTCAGGAACCAGGCTGGATCAATTATGTTCGGGGAGCGAACATCGCCGGCTTCGTGAAAGTTGCAGACGCAATGCGGGCCTACGGAGCTGTCTGACAGCCACCGATCGCCATTGCGAGATTCTGTGGCCGAGATCTGCGTGCAGCACTGTGATCGAAAGACCGAAGCCGTTGGGGCTTAACCATCGACTGTCGGTTCCATCGTCAATGGGCGGAGTCCAGACCCGGTTGTCCCCAGTCAACAGCGAACACAAAATCGTTCAGGGGGCGTCGGTTGCGCTCGCGCTCGTCTCGCGCATGAAACTCCCGAGCTCCAGTGCCTGGATCAGCCTGATATCCCAAGGCCAACGCCGTCACGGCCACGTATGCATCTGGAATGGCGAAGACATCCCGCGCCTTGTCAGGGAGGATGCCAGCCATCTGGTGAACGTAGACTCCCCGGCTTGTGGCCTCGAAGGTGAGGCTCGCAGAGGCCAGTCCGAGATCGTGCTGAGCGACACGGTTGGGCCGGTCGTTACGGGAGAAGGTCTTCCTGGTACATCCAAGGGCAAGAGTCGGGGCTTCCCGTGCCCAGGTCCGATTGCCTTCAACCAAACAAGCCAGCATTTGCTCGAATTCCTGTTCCCGATCACGGTTCGCGATGAGGTAACGCCATGGCTGTTCATTAAATGAGGAGGCCGCCCACCGCGCTGCTTCGAAGATCGAGAGCAGGTCATCGCGGGGAATCGGACGCTTGGAGAAGGCGTAGGGACTCCAGCGCGTTGAGATCAATTCGTGGATTTGATGGTCTGGAAGGGCCGGTTTCGACATGGCTCGAGTGTACGAAGTCACCGCGCCACGAAGCTGTGCCGTGAGTGCGAATCCGTTTTCAGACAGGCGGCTAGTCACCTAGCAGCCCAGAACAGGCTCGAACACGAAGCGGTGTCTGGGACAACGCGGCGCAGTGACCTCCGAGCCTGACCGTCCACCTCCTGTACCGACAGCCATGGCCTTGGAGGACCTAGCTCGGAGGGTGCGTGGGCGGCACGCTTTGTTCTATCCGAGGAGACACACCCCTGACACCGGCAGGCGCGGCGCGACGGCCCAGCCCTGACGGCTGAAGCACTCCCGCACGTTGCTGCTGCAGACGTCGATTTCGTTGGCCGCGACGAGTCACCAAGACATCGAGGATGACGTTCATAAACTGCCCTGGGACCCGAGTTCGAAGGCTACGGTGGTCCATTTCGTCACGCACGACAGCCCTATCTCAAACAGATACGGTCCGGAGGCCCAAAGAATCTGCGACCAATACGCCCCGGGCGGGCTGAACTGCCTGATGGCATGTGTCGATCCCACGTTCGGTACGGCTAGATCCAACAGCACCCGCGGGACCACCGTGGCTCGCGGCCCGCGATTCACGACCGGGACCTCTCGCTGGCCAGCCTGGCGGCGCTGACGTTACTCCCGAAGCGGCAGTCATCGACGATCACGCTCGTCTGGTCTATCGGGACGGATCAACAACCTCTACGCAACCCTGGAAACGCCCCGGCGTAACGCGATCGAGCACGACCTACGAAAGGCCTTTGCCAAGGTTCTCTCGGGCGAGCCGGCCTCGGCCCGCGCTCCAAAGCTGTCGGCTTCTATATCCCGTCCCTGCAGATGGCCAGGCAAGCAGAGCCAAGGTGAGAACCTCTGTTTCTGCTTTCCAAATCGGCGCAGCCGCATACACGCTTGCAGCGGGCGGAGCATCTCGTGAACGACTCGGGAACCAGTTTGATCGAAAATGGGTCCTTGCGAGCGCTCCGCAAGGCTAGGGGCGCCGCCTGAGGCTCCTTCTTCCTGGCTGGGCTACCCCAAGCCGATCACGACGTGGGCGCAATCAGGGAGTTCCAAGACCCGGAAATTACACGGCGGATAGCAAGCGTTCCCACCTCGAACCCACGGTCCCGCCTGCTGTCACGAGTTGGGACGCCTTTGTAATGGATTCACGTTCGCTCCGGGCAATTGGAGCGATTTCTTGCAGTCCGAGATTAGACTACTTTTCTTTACTGACCACTTCCGCCAGGATCTTTTCGGCAGAACTAAACATATCTTCCAAGATCTGCTTTCTTTGCAGTCTTAATTCCCTAATTCTTCCCCATAAGACCTCCCTGATCTTCTCGGACGCCTCTCGACGAATCGCACGTGGAAGCGTCCTTGCGTTTGCAAATTCATGCTTTTCTATCGTGAAGTCTGCAATGTCTTGAATGTTGTCTTCCACTACACCGATGTCATACGCGCTTCGTACGATTCCAGCATCTCTCGACTCCGAGTCCGACCCCTTTCCCTTAGCTTTTTCCAACGCTTCAATCGCCGATTCGCGGGATCCATAAATTGGAATTACCTTGTCAAAACCACTGATTGAAAAGACCTCGCGGACCGTACTGGGAAGCGCGCAAAGTGCGAACTGCCTCTTGGTCTGGCTAAGTTTCTTGGCCATCATGACCCCGACGCGAAGACCCGCGCTACTAACAAAGTTGACGCGTTCAAGATCCAAGATCAGATCATTCTCATCCGAATCAATGCCCTCATCCAATAGTCGCTGAAAATCGCCGACGTTCATTCCGTCTATGCGACCAGAAGCGATCGCGACTGACAGTCCGGGTGTGCGCTCCCATGCGATATAGACCTTCATTTGGAATACCTCCTTGAAGAGTACAATTTCTTCCCTCTATTACGCACTTATACATGACCCTTAAACCCCCAGGAAATTGCAAGAGTGCGAGGATTGATCGATGTGATTTCCAGACAAATCTGCGACCATATGTGCCCGGAATTACACAAGAAATGCTAGACAATTCTGGGATCCGACCCTCCCGACTCGCTCTGCGCGCCTCTATTGATCCGGACACCGGGAACGGACACGGGTGGGCCAACTAAAGCTCCCTTCAATTCGGCGAGCAATCGCTGAAGGCGACACTGCCGCGCCCGGCGGAGTATCACCGTCATGGAGCCCGCTGATGCCGAGAACGATACCAAATGCTTTCGTACCGTGTCCATTCTTGCCTGTGATCGGGCCTTTGCGCAACACCCGAGGGTCCCATTCATTTCCAGATGTGGGTTCCGTTTGATCTCGCACATTTTTTCCGGGAAGTCTGGCACACCGGCAGACTGGTTCGGGGAACTGGGTAGTCGGCGAGTCAAGATCTGGACTCCTTGCGGGGGATGACGGGAACGCGGTCGAGATGGCGGGTGCGCATCGACGGTCCTTCCAGTGTGACAATGCGGCCGCGCTCGAGGATGCGGTCGAGAATGGCTTCGGCGAGATCCGGGTCGTGCAGCACGCGGCCCCACTGCTCGAGCGGCTTGTTGGTGGTGAAGACCATCGCCCTGGCGAGCTTGTGGCGCTCGTTGACGACATGGAAGAGCACGTTGGCGGCATCGGGGCCGTGGGCGAGATAGCCCACTTCATCGACGAGGAGCAGCTGGGGCCGGACGTAGTCGGCGAGAGCCTCCCGCAGGCGGCCGTGGCGGGCAGCCAGGGAGAGGCGGTCGACCAGATCGTTGGCGGTCGCGAAGAGGGCCTCGTGGCCGTACAGGATGGCCTGGTAGGCAATGGCCGTGGCGAGATGGGTCTTGCCCCGGCCGGAGCGGCCCTTGAACACGAGGCAGCCGCCCCGGGCCGCGAATTCGGGAGCGAAGGCCGAGCCGAGCAGGACGGCCTCGAGCCCGGGCTGGGCCGAGAAGTCGAACTCCTCGAGGGTGTGCAGGACCGGGAAGCGGGCCTTGCGCACGCAACGGCGCAGGCGGGTCTGGCGGCGGTGCTCGATCTCGGCGGCGGCCAGGGCGGCGAGGAAGTCGCGGAAGGACCAGGCCTCGCGCTCGGCCCGTTCAATCAGCTCCGGGTAGGAGCGCCGGGCGCAGGCGAGGTTGAGGCGCTTGAGCATGGCTTCGAGCTCGGAGGGGGAGACGGCGGTCGGGGTCATGGGGAGCCTCCGGCGTGGCGGGCCGCGAAGGGGAGCGGGAGCTGTTCCAGGGCCAGGTCGCGGGCGATGTCGGCGACACGGCAGCCGACGCGCCCGCGCTGGCGCTCGAAGGCGGCGCGCAGAGCCTCGTCGCCGTGGGCTTGGAGCAGTTCGTGGAGCCGCTCGATCTTGTCGTTCCAGGAGTGCCGGTCGGCATAGATGATCTCGGTGATCACCTCCTGGGCGGCCGGCGACGATCCGCACTCGGTCGGCGAACAGGTGCAGGGTGCCGGGGAAGCCGCAGGTCTCCGGCGGCATGGAGTACTTGTTCGTCGCATGCTCGACCATGGCGGTCGGTCCCACGCTGACCGGCAGGCGCAGGGCCAGCTCGGCCGGCCGCAGCCGGAGCGGTCGCAGGCGGCGCCGCTCCTCCGCCAGCAGCTCGGCCGGGATGTGCCGCGTGGCCCGGCTCGGGCGACGCTCGTTTCCGTCCCGCAGCCAATCCGCCAGCTGCGCCTCCAGATCGGCCCGGTCCCGGAATCGGCGGACCTTGAAGAACGAGCCCTTCACCCAGCCGACGAGGTTCTCGATGGCGCCCTTCTGATTGGGACGCCCCGGCCAGCACAGGTCCACCCCCAGCCCCATGCGCTGGGTCACGTCGGCGAACACCGGGTTCCACTCCAGCACCTCCCCGGTCTTCGGATCCGACTTCAGCGCTGCCGACGAGGCGCGGTCGAACACCGCCAGCAAGGGAATCCCGCCCCAGTGCTGAAAGTGCTCCGCCAGCGAGCGCACCAGCGTCTCGGTGCGCTGGTCGGCGACCAGCTTGACCAGCGCGTAGCGGGAGAACTGCAGGCGGCTGCAGAAGAACTGCACGCGCTCGGGCGGGCCGGTCCCGTCCCAGCGCAGGCGCACCTCCCCGCAATCGTGCTGGCTGAACTCGCCCGCGACCCCTTCGAAGCGGGCCACCGGGCGCACGGCGCACGGGCGCAGCTCCCGCACCAGTTCGTACAGGGCGGATTTGCCCCCGCCGTAGCCGGCCCGCCGCACCCGTCGCAGCACTTCCAGCGTCTTCAGAGCGGGCTCCGCCTCCAGGATCGAGGCGACCAGATCCCGATAGGCCGCCACTTTCGAGGGTCGGCCGAGCCCGCCCTTCGACGGACTCGCCGCCGCCTGCAACGTGGTTTCCGCGCTGGCTGCCGCCTGCGCGGAGCGCGCCTCGACCTCCGCCCGGACCCGGTGGACCGTCCGCAGGGACACGCCCGCGATTTCCGCCACTCGCCCCTTGGGCAGTCCGGCCTTCAGCAGGATCTCGATTTCGAACCGCTTGGTCGCATCGTACACCTCGGCACCCCCCTCCAGAGGAGGCCCTTCGCACGAGCCCCCGTCGTAGGGGGTACCGGTTTGCGTCTCGGAATTCAGACAGTCAGGGTGTGCCAGACTTTCCGGAATCTCTCGTGCCAGACTTTCCGGAACCCGCACCAGAGCAGTCGGAACGCACCGATACGGTAGGGATGGACGGTTGCGTCGGGTTTGCTGCAAATGCGTCCCCAATCGATACACTGGGTCACACACTCGACCTCATTCTCAATAGGACAATCCGAGCGCGGAAACACTTGAGGATCTGCGCTCCAGATAGGTATGCCAGCACCGAGCCGGGAGCTACTGACCAGTGCGAACTGGTGCCTGTGGGGATAGAGCTTGACCTAGACTCGACAACATGCTCTTGCTGATCGTGGCTCTGTTCCTATCTTCCGCTTTGATCCTTCACGCTCAGCAAGGTGGGCCAGGCGGTCCGGCACTATTCGAACGCCATTGCGTCCTTTGCCACGCCGGCGACGGAAAGGGGACCAACAGGGGGCCAAATGTCCTTCCGTTTGTGGGTGCGAACGATGCCGGCCAAATATCCGAGCTGATCCGAAACGGTCGTCCGGACAAGGGGATGCCAGCGTTCGAGCTCAACAGTCGCGACATTGGAGATCTAGTCAGGCATCTGGAAACGCTGCCCCGCGATGCCACACCAGCGGCTGAAGCGGGGATCGCGACCTTGCAAATGCAGGATAGCGGCGCCCTACACGGCGAAATCCTGAATGAGAGCGGTTTCGACGTCCAGGTCCGGACTGAGGACGGCCGGCTCCGCATGCTGCGCAAGAGCGGTGGGTCCTACACCGAGGCCATTCGCGAACCAAGTTCGGACTGGCCCACATATCACGGAAGCTACACGGCCAACCGTCACAGCGACCTCGCGCAGATCGATCGGAACAACGTCCGGGCGCTAGCTGCAGCGTGGTTCTTCCCGGTCAGTGGCCAGCGCATGATCGAAGGCACGCCGGTCGTGGTCGGCGGGATCATGTACGTCACCGGGGTGAACCAGGTCTTCGCCCTGGATGCCGCAACCGGGAGGGAGATCTGGCAGTATTCGCGGCCCCGCACTTCTGGATTGATCGGGGACGCAGCAATCGGCTTGAATCGCGGGGTTGCGATCCGCGAGGACTTGCTGTTCACGGTGACGGACCACGCCCACGCGATCGCCCTCGATCGATGGACCGGCGAGCTGGTGTGGGACATCGAGATGGCCGATTTCCGGGATCATTACGGGGCGATCGCAGCTCCGCTGGTAGTGGACGATCTGGTGTACGTCGGGATCTCAGGCGGCGATACCGGCCTACGCGGATTCCTCGATGCGTACCACGCCGAAACCGGAAAGCTGGCGTGGCGCTTCTGGACAATTCCGGCGCCCGGCGAGCCGGGATCAGAGACATGGGGAGATCCCGAAATCCTTGAGAAGGGCTGCGGCGCTACCTGGCTAACCGGGAGCTACGATCCCGAACTCGAGATCCTGTACTGGCCGACCGGCAATCCGTGCCCCGACCTTAATGGCGACCGGCGACCCGGGGATAATCTGTACACGAATTCGGTCCTGGCCCTGGCACCGAGGACCGGCGAACTGCTCTGGCATTTCCAGTTCACCCCCCACGATACGCACGATTGGGACGCGCAAGAACCGCTCCTGCTCCTCGACGAGGAGTTCGGCGGGGAGCCTCGCAAGCTGCTGGTACAAGGCAATCGCAACGGGTTCCTATACGTCCTCGACAGAGTCACCGGGGAGTTTCTGCTGGGGGAGCCGTTCACGAAGCAGACGTGGGCGGAGAGGATCGATGAGAACGGCCGGCCGGTCGTGATCCCGGGAAGCGACCCGACCGAGGAAGGCAGTGAGGTCTGCCCCGCAATCCGGGGCGCAACCAACTGGTGGGCTTCGGCGTACAGCCCCGACACGAATCTCCTCTACCTGATGGTGCACGAGTCCTGCATGCTCTATACAAAGCACGACAGGCCCTGGCAACGAGGTCAGGCATGGCTGGGCGGGACATTTCGCCTGGCCGATGGTTCGCCGAACCAAAGACACATCCGTGCCCTCGACATCCAGACCGGCAAGACGGTCTGGAATTACGCACAGACTGGCAATTCCACCACCTATTCCGGTGTGCTTTCGACGGCGGGAGGACTGGTGTTCTTTGGAGAGGACAGCGGAGCATTCGCGGCGCTGGATGCCGAAACCGGAAAACCTCTGTGGCACTTCCAGGCCAACCAGGACTGGAAAGCCTCGCCTATGACCTACATGCTCGGGGGCAAGCAGTACATCGCGATCGCATCTGGCCTGGGGTTCTGGGCGTTCACGCTTCCCGGCGCCGCGACGGGCCACAGTCAGCCGTAGCTTGCAGAGATCACGATTCAAGCTTGGTCGGATCAATCCTCCGGGAATGTCGTGGCCGGCCACTGAGCCCAGTCACTCCATGAAGAACACCCCTGCGTGCGGGAAAACCCGACTTGACCGATTGAAGGGTTCGCATATTCCTGGGCCTCTTGACGCCATCGTGCGGTGGCGAGCGGTCCATGGTCATGCCGGCGTCAATCTCTCGACCGATGGCCCCGTGCTCGGCCGGGCTTCGCTCCAGGAGACCCGGACCCGCAGAAACGAAACTCGGCACGCCTGACTCCATTCAGGGCTTCGTCGCAAATGGCCGACGCGAACCGATATCAGGGTGACCGGCCCTCCGGCACCTCAAGCAGATCTTGCTGGATTGTGAGAGGTTCGATCCATGGATTCACGACGGGAATCCCGACGCTACGAAACTGAATCACGTTCCGAGTGACGACGGCGAACCCGAGCCGAACAGCGGTTCCCGCGATCATCGCGTCAGGCAGGTGGTCGTCCAGTGACTCGCCAATCCTCCGATTTCGGTCCATGACACGAGCACATGCGAGGGCGTCCTCCATCGTCCAATCGAACACGCGCCCGTCGAAGACCTCTTCCAGGAGACTGCGAAATCGCAATTCAAGAGCTTGCCTTCGACCGCCGGGAGGGAGTTGGCGAATTCCATTGAAGATTTCCCAAGCCGTCATTGAGGCGATGCCGACATCCTGGCGCGGCAGCGATTCCAGAAATGCCTCGACGTGCCGGTCTGGATGGACCCGCATCATTTCCGAGACTACGTTGGTATCGAGGAGATAGCCCCTGTGCCGGGTCACGGTCTCTGATTGTCTTCAAGGTGCAATGGACGGTACCCGAATCCACGACGCAAGGGCGGGTCGACGCCGTTTTCTGGACCGAAATACCGCTTGAACGCGTCGGCGACGCTCTCCCGGCTTTCGGACCGCTTCCGCTCGCGACGGATGAGGCGGCGGACTAGTTCCTCCATCGAGATCGTCTGAGACCGTGCAGACTGACGTAGCCAAGACTTGTCCGCGCGGGTCAGGTTTCGGACAGTGATTGTAAGACTCAAGGCCTCCTCCTTGCCTGCAGCGTCGTGGATGAACCACGCCTCCAGAGATGATAGCAATTCTTGCTAGCATTTGCGTAAGCACCATGCCTTCACGGGGTTGGCTTGTTCAAGGAGGGCAGGCGAATTGTCGCAAGGAAACACGTTCCGCGCAGCGAGTTCATTCCCGACTGTGCGCAGCAGCAGGATCCGTTGAGATCGGTGCGGACTTGACCGAGACGTTGCGGTTTACGCCACGCGTCGGGAACGCGCGATCGATGCTGACCTTTGAATCGCCTGCTTTATTAGCAACTCGCTTCTGGCCGCGTCCTGCGTCGACCCGATGAAGAGCACCGAGCCATTCGCATCGTTCGGCCAGGGCCCTGCTGCAACACCGGGAAGACATGTAGGCCCGTTCCAAGGAGTATCCATCACTTCCGTGTTCGATACTCCCGCAATTCCAATTCGGCCTGCGAGGCCGTTTGTTGGTCACCGACCGCCTCGGCGGCCTTGCGGAGACCAATCAGGGACAATGCGCGTTTTGGGGCTCGCTCCAGGGAAGCCTCGAACGCTTCCAAGGCCTCCTCGGGGCGGTCGAGTTCGAGAAGGGCCTCTCCCAAGAGCTCGAACGCAGGCTTCACCGGAAATGGCGGACCATATCCGAACTGTGTCTGCACCTCGAGCTCGGTTGCCTCTCGAAGCTTCTCGAGTCCCGTGCCCTTCTTGCCCGCCTCCATCAGCAAGAGGCCGTCCAACTCCAGGGCGGCAATTGGAAGCGACGTGGTTTTCTGACCGTGCTTCTCCGCCTTGGCACTCAGCTTTTGCTGCCACTTGCGCGCTAATCTGGCATTTCCCGATTTCAGGGCCCTGATTCCCTCGGCAAGCGCGTTCGCACCCCAGGCACGATTGTCCAGGCCCTCGTCATTTACAGGCTTCAGTTCCGCATTCCAATCCTCAGTCTCTACGAGAAAGTGCGAACGCAGATAGGCTTGGTGATTGCGGGAATGTCGCGATTCGGACTGTGTCGCGTCCGCCTCGATGATCGAGAGCTGCTTCCTCGCCTCGTCGACGAGCCCTTTCTGCAAGTAGCTGTATTGCAGCCACCAGAGCGCGTGATAGCCTCGGTCGTCGCTTCCGAGCCCCAAGCGCTTGACTCGGGCCTCCGACGAGTTCCATGAATCGATGTTCGATGCAATGCACTCGTCCCACATCCCAAGCGCCAGAAACACGTGTGACGGCATGTGCTGGGCGTGGGGCGCCGCCGACGCGACGCCAGCGTATCTGCGCGCGTAGCGAAGCCCGAGCGGCGCGTGAACCGGATCGTCAAAGGCGTGAATCAGGTAATGCAGGGCTCCCGGATGATCGGGGTTCTTGATGTAAACCTCCTCCGCGATCGACGCGATCTTCATGTATGTGCGGTAATCACGCTTGCCGCCCGTCACTCCGAATAGTGAAACGGCGTGCAGGCTCCTGGCCTCCAAGTCGTCGGGATGGGCGTGCGAGAGTCGGCCCATTGCAGTTGAATAGCGCTCCCACCGATCCTCGCGGCTCCCATCGCCGAACGCAATCTTCGCGGCTTCCAGGTAGAGCCGCTCGCGAGGTGTCTTTGGTTCGGCCTCGGAGCCCCTCTTTAGCGCCGCCCTGGCCTTCTCCAGGTTCTCGCGCCCCCAAACGGGCCGGTAATGGGTCAGCGCTTCTCCCCAATACGAGAGCGCGAAGCCCTGATCAGCCTTCTGGGCCTGCTGAAAGGCAACTGCCGCGTCATCGTACTCAAAGTTATGCATGAGCAGCACGCCTCGGAGGAACGGCTCCTGGGCGGCGGCCGATCCGCTGTTGGGAAAGTCGATGACCCCGAGCTTGGGCCCGCCAATTAGTGGCGCGACGGTCGCCAGCGTCAGCAGAATTCTAGCTTTCATGGTTGCTCAGCCTAGCAGAAAGGCGGAGTTCAAAGGCGGAGTCTGTTGGCTCGATTCCGCACGAACGCCACTTGGAGACATTTGGAGCAGGCGGTCCCCGCATCTGCGCAGGCCGATTACGGGGCACCCGAATTGTGTTCCTGGTTCGCAACACCATGACTACCGTCTCGACCGGGCCGGAAACAGCACAGTACGGCCCGGGCTGCTGCCCATGCCGAAGCCAGCCACCTTGGTTTCGGTACGTGATATCAGCCCAGACCCGGGCGAAGCGGCAGGGCGGACGCCGACGGGCCGGGTTTCACCTTTCGCGCAACCGCCCTCACGGCAGACTCGTCGAGATCGACACCCAGACCGGGACCGGTTGGCACTAGGTACTCGGCGCCATCAACTGCAAGGGGCTGATCTAGAAAACGGTTGGCGACCGAAAAGACAGCCGGATTGTATTCGAGGAGCCTGACATTGCTCGACGAGGCAGAGAAATGCAGGGCCGCGGCAATCTGAGGTCCCATGGCAATGCTGATGTGGGGGACGATCTGGACGCTGGAGCCAGTGTCACGCGCGAGGCCGGCCGCTTCGGTGATGCCCCAACGGCCGAGGTCGGGTTGCAACCACCTCGCACAGCGGCACTTGAGAAACGGGTCCAGCTCGTGCCGCGAACGATAGCTCTCGCCCAGCGCGATCGGCGTTCGGATCTTGGCCGCCAGCTTTGCGTGTTCCGTCGGGGACTCAGGCGGCAAAGGGCACTCAAGCCACAGAGCGCCCCGATCATCAAGCCTTCTGCCGAAGTCGCGCGCCGAGACTCCGTCGAACCGCCAAAGCGCGTCCACCGCGATGGAGGACTCGGGTCCGAGCGTTTCGCGTAGACGGTCATATAGGTCAAACAGCTCGTCTTCTGTGCGGTCGTGGAACAGTTTGAAGATTCGAAATCCAGCGTTCCAAGCTTCCCGCGCTCTCGCCACCCGGTCCTCGTTCGTTTCGCCAGGGAGCCCGGAGAGATAGCAGGGGACCCTGCTGAGAGTCCCGGACGGAGCCAGCAGGTCCGCCACCGGCGTCGAGCGAGCCTTGCCGGCCAAGTCCCACAGGGCGATGTCGACTCCGGCGATCGCATCGAGCATGAAGCCACCAGTTTGCCCTCGAATGCGCATGGTCGAGTACATGCGCTCGCGCAGCGATTTCAACGTGTCCGGAGAAGCGTCGAACTCCTGCCCCTCAACGGCCGGCCGCAGCAACTGCTCGATGATGAGGCACGCAACGTCGGGAGCGAGAGGTGCCTGTGCCTCTCCCCATCCGGCCAAACCGGACGCCAGAGTTGCCTTGACCAGAACGGCTTCGAAATTCACCGAATACAGCGCGCCGTTCGTTTCCGACCAGCGGTAGTCGAATCGGCTGGCCGCCAGCGCGGTCGGCGAACCCGCAGTCCCGGTCACTGCGACCGTATCGCGGGGCAGGCTGATCGAAAACGCTTCGATCGATTCGATGCGGTCTACTGACACGGCTCCCAAGTCGACCCGACCACCGACCGCAGGGCATCGAGTTCACGCAAGCCCTCCCGATCAAGCGAGCGGGTCGGGTGCCTGACCACAGCGTTCGTGAGAACGCCCGCATGCACGAGATTGTGCTTGACTGCCGATACCCCGAGCCCGGGCTGGAGCTCGAATCGAATCAAGGGCAGCGCTCGCTGGAAATCGCTCCAAGCCGATTCGAGGCTGCCGTGTTCCAGTGCGTTCCAAATCTTGCAATAGACCGAAGTCATATCGCTGGCGGGCATGACCCCGCGGGACCCCCTCTGCCACTCCTCGATCATGAACTGACCGTTCAATCCTCCGAATACCGTCAGCGTGTTCCCGGCGGTCTCCAACGTCTTGGTGATCTTGGGAGCAGTAGGCGGGGCCTCGACCTTGGCGTACTCTACATGCTCGATCTCCTGCGCCATGCGCGCGAGCAGGGCCGCGGGCATGGCGACCTGCGAGAGCATCGGCGCGTCCTGCACCATGATCGGAATTCCGATCGCGTCGCTGATTGCGGAATAGAAGAACATGAGGCCATCCGCATCGGGACGCAGATAGTAAGGGGGCAGAACCATCAACCCGGCCGCGCCAAGACCTTCGCATTCCTTGCACGCCTCGACGGCTGCTTCCGTGCCTGTCTCACCGACTCCCGCGATGACGGGGACTCGGCCATCCAAGTGATCCACGATGGCCCGAAGCAGCTGTCGCTTCTCTGAGGCCAGCAGCGCGTAGCCCTCCCCGGCGTTGCCGAAGGCCCCGAATCCGGCACGGGCTCCGTGCCTGTACAGGTGGTCCACGACCCGCAGCTGGGCGGCCACGTCGACCGAACAGTTGTCCTTGAACGGCGTCACTAGGATTGGAATCACGCCTTCGAATGTCGTCTGCATCGGGTCAACTCTACTTCGACGTCGGGGCAGGCGCGGCTGATTTCCACGCCGCTCGGATGTCGGCAACCAAGGCGCACTTGGCCCGCTCAACATGCTCGGTGAGTACAGCCTTCAGTGATTCCGCGCAACGATCCTCCAGCGCGTCTACCATCGTGCGGTGCTCCGCCTGTGCCTGGGGCACCCGCGAGGCCCAGTCGCGGCTGGAAACGTGGACGCTGGCAATCTTGAGGTGGGCGTTCAGCTGCCTGTACATGTCGTAAAGTTTCTCGTTGTCCGAAAGCCTTACTATGAGCAAGTGAAACTCCCAGTTCAGACGGTCGTGTGAGCCCATGCCTTCGCTTCCCATCGCGGCAAAGCGATCCATTTGACGGATGTACTCCCTGAGTTCGGAGATGTCTTGGTCGCAAACATGCAGCACAGCGGTTTCGGCAGCCAGTCCATCAAGCGCCCTGCGGATATCGAAGGTCTCCGCGACATCGCGCTCGTCCGCCTCCGCTACGAACGTCCCGCTGCGAGGCCGGATGTCCACGAGCCCCTCCTCGCTGAGGCGGTCCATCGCCTGGCGCACCGGCATTTGGCTGACATCCAGGCTGCGCGAGAGGTCCGGTATGGAAAGACGCTCACCCGGCTTGACACGGTGCTCAAGAATCGCGTGAAGCACCTGGTCGTAAACGTAGTCGGACATGCGACGACGTTCTAGGGACTCGAGAGTGTCCGTCCTTAGCCTGCTCCGTAAACCCTGCATCCGCTGTGATCGCGCCTCACGAAGAGCGCTTCTCCCCGACGTTCCCACGAGCGAGGCAGTGCAGCACTCCCAGGGCAGTCGGATGGAGAAAGGCCATTACAAAGAATATCGCCGCGTAGGAATACCGCTCCACAACCACGCCGGTGATCCCTGTGAAGATCACGCCGCCGAGCGAGCTGCCAAGCCCCACGATCCCAGCCGCAGACCCGACCACAGCCGTCGGATAGACATCGTTGGTCATGGTCATGAGGTTCGTCTTCCATGCCATATGCGCAAACGTGACGACGCAAATCGCCGTTACGGCGACGACCGATGAATCGCTGGTCGGTACGATCAGGCTCAGCGGCATGACCGCAGCGGCAGGCAGCATGACCCGTTTGCGTGCGTGAATCGGGGCCATGCCTCGCCGTGTCAGACGCCCCGAGAGCCATCCGCCAGCGATTGCTCCAAGGTCAGCCGTCAGGAACGGCACCCAGGTCGTCAGACCGATCGCCACGATGCTGAATCCGCGCTCGTCGCTCAGATACTTTGGCAGCCAGAAAAGGTAGAACCACCACACCGGATCGGCCAGGACTCTTGCCAGAAAGAGTGCCCAAGTCTGCCGGAAGCCGAACAACTCGATCCACCGGACCTCTCTCTTGGAAGGGCCACCGGGGGCCGACTCGATCAGGACACGCTCCTCGCTCGTCACGCGCGGATGTCGGGACGGAACCCAATACCAGCGCAGCCAGAACACCAGCCAAAGAAACCCTGTCGCTCCGGTCACGACGAAGGCCAGACGCCATCCCCACAACGTGAAGATCAGTACGATCAAGGGCGGCGCCAAGATCGCCCCGGTCGACGCCGCAGCATTGATCAGGCCGTTGGCGAAGCCCCGCTCCTGCGGTGGAAACCACTCCGAGATCGCCTTCTCCGCAGCCAGGAAGTTGCCAGACTCTCCTAACCCGAGCAGAGACCTGAAAGCCCCGAGACCCAATGCCCCTCGCGAAAGCGCGTGACCGGCATTGGCAAGAGACCACCAAACCATCGACAGCGCTAGGGCCACGCGGGTGCCCCAGCGATCGATGATGCGGCCCCAGACCATGTACATCCCGGCGTAGCAGATGAGAAAGGCCTGCACGACCTGGGAGTATTCGATGTCGGAAATCCCCAGCTCACCGGTGATCTCGGCAGCCAGCACGGACAGCGTCTGACGGTCGATGTAGTTGATGACGGTCGCGCCAAACAGAAGCGCGGCGATGCGCCATCGCACGTTCGGCAACAGGTCCACTGGCTCGGTCATGCCACTATGTGGCTCTGCAGGGCGTCCTCGTCGAATTCCGCGCCGATTCCGGGGTGCTCGAACAGCGTCCCTCTTTCACGACCACGGTATTCGGCAGATGCGCCGGCAATTGGACGGGGGCTGCGCCGTACAGAGCGTTGCCGATCCCGACACACGTTGAGTGAATCGCGGCGGGCTCGACACGCTCAGTGTCCAGCGGTTCGTTCCCCGGCGCGAAGAAGCGGTTCTTCAGCGCGCAGACCGCGGAATCAGGGGTTGATCCCGAAAGGATGCGGCCCCGGCCGAGGCAGACTGGCCCACCGAATGACATCAGCGCACGTCTTGGACACAGCGAAAGCCCAGGTTCGGTGTGCGCTGGTTGGGGCGGATCCAGTTCCTAAAGAACACCGTGATGCGGTTGGGTCCGTCCGACCAGGCACCGCCGCGAACGATCCTGTACATGCCCTCCCAGGGGCCCGAGGGATTCTCCAGCGGGCTGTTCGAGTAATAGGTCCGCTCGAACCAGTCGTTGCACCACTCTGCAACGCTACCAGCCATGTCGTAGAGCCCGAAGCCGTTGGGCGAGTGCTGAGCGACTGGAGCCGGCCCGGCCTGCGTGGAAAACCTCGCCTTGTCTCGGTCCGGCTTCTCGTCGCCCCACGGATAACGGGCACCTTCTAGGTTCCCGCGGGCCGCTCGTTCCCATTCGGCCTCAGTCGGAAGGCGCTTGTCTTTCCATTCGCAGAACGCCCGGGCGTCGTGCCAGTCCACGTTGTATGCCGGGTACCGCTCCAAACGTTCCGGCAGATCCCCGTCCAGCCAATGGTAGGGAGGTCGGTGACTTTGCGTGGTGACGAACTCCGCATAGGCCGCATGCGTGACCTCCGTGGCGTCCATCCAGTATGCGTCCAGGCGGACCGTGTGGGCGGGGCGGTCGTCCCGCAGAATGAGCGGCCGCATGCCCGTCTCGTCGTCCGACGTGGTGAAGGTCCGACCCATCGTGAACTCGCCCGCGGGGATCAACACCATGCCTGGCGGTGCCTCGGCTTCGGGGTCCGGCAGGGATTCGGCAGAAACAGGGCTCACCCAGCTCGCCGCCAGAGCGACTATCAGGCCGGCCGCTTCGAAGCGCCAGGCCTTCAAACGAACAATTCCTCGATCTCGTCGGCGATGCAGGGTTCGGTGGCTCCAAGCGGATCGATGAATCGGTAGATCCGCTTGGATGGCGTGTTGGTTACTTCCTTGAGCCAGTCGATGCCCAAGGCAGAGTACACCGATGCCACGATGTTCTCAGTCTTGGGCTGCATGGAATACTTCCACCCCGTTTCGATGCAGTGTTCGCCTGCCGCGTCCGTTCGCCCAACAATCGTGCCGCCCTTGATGCCGCCCCCTGCGAAGAGCCCTATGTACACCAGGTTGTAATGGTGCCTTCCACCGACAAGATTCAGTGCACCAGGCACACGCCCGAATTCCGTTGGAACTGCGACAATCGTCTCGTCGAGCAGAGTCTTGGATGGATCCCGTGGAGAAGGGGTCGACTCCAGGTCCTGCAGCAGGCTGGCCAGCGCGCGGTCCAAATCGTTGCAGTGCTTGTAGTGATTCTTGCCCGCTTCGTGATCGAAAATCCTTTTGTGGTGATCCCAGCCGCCGTGCTTGACATGGATGTAGCGGGTGCCCGCGTCCGCGACGACGAGATTGCGCGCCAGCAGGCAGCCGAGGCCGACGTCGTTCTCGCCGTACCGCTGCCGGTCGGAAGCTTCCATTGACAGCGCGTTCGGCCAACGCGAGTCGCCGAGAACGTGGTAGGCCTCTTCCTGGAACGACCGGAAGGCACTCATCTCGGGTCCGCGCGAGCCCAGTTCGCGGCGCACGGCCCGCTCGAGTTCACCGAGAAGACGGAACCTCTCCTCGAGCAGGGCGAGTGCCTCGCCGGACGCCGAAACGCTTCCCACGCCACGTCCAGCATCGATATCCAGACCGGAGAATCGAGGATGGTAGAAGCCGCTGGGCAAGGCCAGATTGCCAAGATTGCAAGTAACGAACGTCGGGAACGTGTCGCTTTCTCGCCTCTGCGAATCGAGCTCGGAAGCAACTACCGTGCCGACCGGAGGGATCTCTTCGGCCTGAGCCGGGTTGAGCGGGCGGCCTGCGCGCGTGTAATACTCGCCACGGAAGTGGACCACCTCGTGGCTCTTGAACGTGCGCACGATGGCGACCTTGTCCATCATTGCCGACAGTTCCGGGAAGAGCCGGTAAGGGATGTACAGGCCGTTGCGGACCTCGCGAACGTCGAAGTCCGCTTGCGTGCCCGCGTCTTCCTTGAAGTCGAACGTATCGACGTGGCTGATCGCGCCGGCAGCCTCGACGACAATTGCGAAGCGTGCAGTCCCACGGGGATCGGATCGTCCTCCAGCGCGCGCGCGCGCCGGCCAAAGGCCGTCGCCGACCAGACCGCCGAGGAGGCTCCCCGCACCAAGCCGCAACGTGTCGCGCCGAGTCGGCGCCAAGTCTCCAACGGTACGCATGGCTCGTCTACCTCAATCTTCTCCCGTCAGTAGTTGAAAAGAAATTCGGGTTTGTTGAGCAAAGCCCATTGGAGGTTCTCAGCGCCCTGCCCGATGTCCTTGTCAAGCGCGCCGAGCGCCACGTCCATCTCACCCGGAACCGGCCGGCGCGACAATGTCGACAGGTAGAGCTTGTCGACAATGCCCCGACGCACCGCCGACTCGGCTTGTTTAGGATGGGGGACCTCGCCCGTGGCTGCCTTCCAAGCGGCGGCGGCAACGATCCGATCCGCGTCGAGCCTGTCCAGCATCTTTGCGACCCGGCCAACGCCGTCGGACTGTACGCGGTCCAAGACGGTCCTCGAATTCATCATCAGCATGGCCTGCAAGGAGGAGCTGGTGGGACGGGCAGGAAACTGGTCCCTGCTCTGCTGGCCGAAGGCTCGCAGGAATTCCCCGACTTCGTCCTTGACGTAGGCCGGGTCCAAGACCTGCCGTGCCATGCCGACGTCGGTGTCACCACTCGAATACGACCCCGGCACGGCTGTCGCTGTCACGATGGCATCGTGCAGCTGAATGGGACTGAGCAACCTGACGTTCCGGCGGGCGAAATACCGACCGTACTCGGGTTTCCAAGGATGGTCGAACCGAGACGAGAGCTGATAGGTGCTCGAACGGGCAATCGTCCGAACCAGATGCTTGAAGCTGAACCCGCTGTCCTGGAAGTCCCGGGCTAGCTCGTCCAAGAGATATGGGTGGGTTGGCTGAACAGGCCAGCCGTCCGGCAGGTCGTCGCTCGGGTAGTACCTCGCCAGGTCAAAGCCGTCGAGAGGCTCGACAATCCCGACGCCCATCATCTCGGCCCAGATACGATTGACCGTCGCCCTCGCAAACTGTATGTGGCCTGTCAGCAGACGCGCCAAGGCGTCCCGAGGCACCTCTTCGGCCGCGGGCGCCTGCTCGTCCAGAATGAACTTGGGAGCATTCGACCCCCCCGTGCGCGGAACGCGGAGAATGCTCTCGCTTCTGGTCGGATAGCCAGGCTCGACATCGTCAACCGTGTACTCGGTGTTTGCCTGGAACCCGTTCTCCCAGTTCATGATCATCCGGGTTCGCCCAAAAAAGGCCGCCTGACGGTAGAAGTCCTCGCGCGTCTTGCCAGTGAGATAGAGATTGACCTGCTCGAGGTGATTCGCGCCGTCGTGGCAGGAGATGCAGCCTAGATTGATCCCAAGCAGCGCCTTGCCGTAGGTCACCGTGAACTCGTCAACCGAATCGGCGCGATTGACGAGGTCGTGGGCGTCGGCCTCGTCGGGATCGTCCTTCGCCTTGACGAAGTCCCGCGCGAAGTAGAGCGCCCCGGGTGAGGAATGGCTGCTCTTGCCGCCCTGGGTCAGCAAGTCGGTGATAACGTCAGCGTAGGAGCGGTCCAGCGTGAGCCACTCGCGCGTCCAGAAGCGGAACAGGTTCTTGCCGTGCCCCATGCGGTTCCCGGCGCGGAACAAGTCCTCGAAGTAGTAGGACCAGCGTTCCACGAACTCGTCGCTTGCGATCAGCCGGTCCACCACGCGGTCACGCTTGTCGCTCCGGCCATCGGCCTCGAAAGCGAGCACTTCCTCCAGCGTCGGGATGCGCCCGATCAAGTCGAGATACGCTCGCCGCAGGAACTCCCCGTCGCTGGCAAGTCGGGCGTGAGGCACGCCGGCGCGCTCCATCGCGGAAAAGATCGCCTCGTCAACGAAGTTCCGGCGCACGACAGGCGCGTCCGACAGGGCCGCTGGACGAAGGCCGGCCGCCTGGGACGTTACGGTCTCTGCTACTTCGGACGCGGAGGGACCAGACTGCTCAACGGACGAATGGGCCCGAGCCGCTCGCGCATCGGCTTCGGGCGTCGGGATCGGGGCCGCGCTTGGCGCGGCTGCGATCAAGGAACCCGCAATTACAGGTACCAAGCCAAGGATTGCCACGCGCAGCGGGCTGCTGCCAAGCCTGAACACCGTCATGCCAGCTTCCATTTTTTCCTATTCGCCTCGTCCTTCGAAACCCTCATGGCCCTACAGCAGCCCTGTTTATGCCTAGAAAATCACCTTCAGGCCGAACTGGATCACGCGAGCATCCCTGGCGCTGACGATCGTGCCGAACGTCGCGGACGAGTTCAATCCGTCCCTGCCCGGCACGAATCGGGTGTTTACGCCGTTCCGGCCGGCAAGATTCACATGGTTGAGGAAGTTGAATGCCTCTGCACGGAACTGTATGTTCACGCGCTCGCCGATGAACGTGTCCTTGATCAACGAGAGGTCAAAATTCACCGTTCCCGGCGCTCGCACATCGGGCAAGGCCCTTCCGACGTTGCCGAATGTGAAGTCCGGAGGATTCACGAACGCACCTGTGTCGAACCACCGCTCCACAGTCGGATTGCTCAGCTTGGCGCTCTGCCCCGTCGAATTCGGCCGGTTCGCCTGGAAGTTGCTCGCTCCACGCACGATCAGCGGCAGGCCGTCCTGCATGACGCCGATCGCGTTGATCTGCCAGCCCCCGACGAGCTTGCTTAAGCCACCCGAGGAATTCCTTCCGAATGGCAATTCATACAGAAGGCTGACAACGGCTCTCTTGGCTACGTCTGTGGGATCGATTGACCTCTGGAGCTGGCGATCAAATAGGCCGTTCTGGAAGCCGTTCTCGTTTGTCTGCTCGACTGGACCGAAGTTCACAGGCACGTGGGTGGAATCGCTGATCTTCTTGCCACCCGTGAAGGCGAGATGCAGCAGGAGGCCGTCCTTCAATGGCCGCTTGATGTTGATCTGGAGCTGGTGCGACAAGTAGTTGCCCAGCCGCGGATTCCTGATCACCACCGAACTGTAGTGCGGGAACTCCTTGAGGGTCTGCTCGTACAGGAGTGTCCTGCCCCCGAGTCCGCCCGGCACTAGCCCTCTGTTCGGGTTGGGGACGCGGTCCCTGAGGGCTTGCTGCAAGGAGAAACGCGTTGCAGGATCGACTTGGTTCAAGTCGTAACCGGAACCAGTGAAATGGTTTCCCTTGTTCCCTGCGTACGCGATGTCGAAGAACCAGTCGCCTGTCTGGTGCTGGAGCGATGCGTTCCATTGCTGCGTGATCGGCGTGGTGGGGTCGGATTCTCGCAGGGACACGCTCTGTCCCAGGCGCGCACCGGGACCGGCCGACGCACCCGGAGTCTCCTTGAACGGGAACGGAAACCCGTGGGAGAACTGGAATGCCTTTTCTCCCGGAGTGGACGTCACGTAGTTTGTCCGGGTTCTGGAGAACAAGTTGATGTCCCCTGTGAAGTGACGGTAGAAGATCGACGCATAGTAAATGCCGTAGCCGCCTCGGAATACGGTGTTCCCGCGCCCGGTCAGGTCGTATGCGAATCCGATCCGAGGGCCGAAATCGTTGTAATCCTCGTCCATGAATGTCCTAGGCTGGCCGTCGACCCCTGCATAGACGACGCATCCGCGAAGCCCTGTGGACGGTTCCGTGCAATCCGGATCGAAGTTGATTTGCCCATTGTGGCGTTCGTAAGGCTTCTGTTGGAAATCCCAACGCAGACCGAAGTTAAGGGTGAGGCGATGCGTCACCTTCCAGTCATCCTGCACGAAAGCGCTCCAGTTGAAAGCGTGCCAGGCGTTGCCCAGGATGCGATCGATGCCGGCCCTCGAGACATCGCCGGTGAGAAACTGGGCGAGATTGAAGCCCGTTCCGGCTGGCGCCTGAGGGTCCGTGGTCAGGCCAGCAAACTGGAAGAAGCCGGACAAGGCTCCTCCTTGCCGATTCCCACCATACAGGTCCCGCGCATTCAGCCCGTACTTGAGGGTGTGGTTTCCGCTGATGTGGGTCACCATGTTCTGGATGTCCCAGTTGAGCGAGGTCCGCTTGCCGAGTGCACCGCCACCGATTCGCGGATACGGCGGGACATTGATGTCGGGCACTTGATCGGCCGGCACGCTGTCTGGCAGGCCGATTTGCTGGGCATACCCGAGGTATCTCCCCACGGTCTCGAACGTGAACCGCTGACGGCTGGTGCCCACCCGGAGATTGTTGATCAACGTCGGGGAAAACGTGTGCGTGTTCGAAATCACGAAATTGCGGTTGGTCTGGTCGTCCTCGCGGCTTCGACCGACGTTGGGGTCAGTGAACGGGTTGTTGCTGAAGGGCTGGTGGCGCGCCGCAGTGTACCGCGCGAACATTGAGTTCTTGGCGCTGAACCGGTGATCGATTTTCAAGTTCCATTGCGACCAGTTCACGCTACGCCTCGCGGCATCCTGGAAGTTCTGGCTGAACGTGTGGGCATTCGACGGCTGCCTGTTCGGCGCGGGATACCAGGGAATGACGTTCCGGGCCGCAGGATCGAACTTCGAAGACGGAACCTGGTTGTTCGGGTACGGGTCGCGGACCAGCCCGCCACCGTCTGGATTGGGGCGCGTCGTGTCGGGGTCGAAGAGCGGTATCGCATCACCCTTCGCCGTCCGCAAATCGGCAAAATTGCCCTGCAGGAATTCCGGCACGGGCACCGTCAGGATCCGCGGACTGCTTCGCCTGAGGCGGTATTCCTCCCAGTTGAAGAACCCGAACGTGCGGTTCTTGACGATCGGCCCTCCGACTGAGGCGCCGTATTGGTTGTACCGGAGCGGCAGCCTAGTGCGAGCGAACGCGTTCCTGGCATCCATCGCGTCGTTGCGGACGAATTCGTAAGCGCTCCCATGGATGTCATTCGTACCCGACCGGGTAACGAGGTTGATTGCGCCACCGGCGGTATATCCGAATTCAGACGACATCGTGCCGCTCTGCACCTTGAATTCCTGTACGGAGTCGACGGCGATCGGAACCCCGACTTCGCCGACGTAGCTCAGGATGTTGTTGTTGCCGTCCAGCATTTGCGCGTTCATCGAATTCGGGCTGCCATTGATCGAGATCGACGACAGCTGAATGCCGCGATCCCCGAATCCTGAGTTGGTCGGACCCGCATTGGAAATCACTCCCGCTGTCAGCAGGGTCAGCGCCAAGGCGCCACGACCGTTGATGGGGAGGTCGGAGACCCGCTTTCGTTCGATGACTTCGCCGATGGTCGCACCGCCCGTGTCGACGAGTGGAGCTTCACCGACCACTTCCACGACTTCCGTCAACTGGCCGATTTCGAGCGTTACGTTAACTTCGGCGTTCTGGCCGACCTGGAGCGTGACCCCGGATCGCAGGCTGCGCCGGAATCCGTCCGATTCGACGGCGATCTCGTATGTGCCGACGACCATACCCGGGGCCACGTAGAGCCCGCTCTCGTTAGAGGAGGTGGTGAAGAGGGCGTTGGTCTCAGTATTGAGGACTTCGACCTGCGCCCCCGGGATCACGGCACCTTGCTGGTCGCTCACGATGCCCGAGATTGTTCCAGTGCTTTGCTGCGCCGCTGAATTCACAACGGCGACCATTACAAAAGCTGCAACGCGCAGCCCCCGAACGATGTCTTGCATGCAATCCTCCCGCGATCTGTTATATCAGATGCGCATTCAGACTAACGGCTAGCAGCACCCCTGTCAATTCTGGTTTCGATCTTGGTATCGATCTTCTGGTCGAATCAGCCGAGCCGGTAAGGCTGACCCCCGGACGATTGGCCGCGAAACGCTATAATGGCCGATTCTCCGGAACATCGAAGTGGCGATCGTCTCGAGGGCAGGAATTGCTTGGCACCATTCGAATTGCCGGTCGATTCAAACTGGTCTTGTGCCTCAGAAGCGGGAGCGCTGAAGGGGCTCCATTCCTAATGCACGCAAGTACAAGATCGTAGGGAATCGCCGGTCGTGCCAAAGACTCGCGTGCGCGTGGAGTTTTCTGCTGAGGTGGACTCGGAAATCCTTGCCTCGGTCGTGGTGATCGCGAAGAACGAATCCAAGCCTCTAGAGGTCATCGTCGAGGAGGCGCTGGCAGACGCGATCGAAAAGCGAGAGAGGACCCGGCCTCGGCCGCACGTCCTAGCAGCCTATCTCGGCAGTTACTTTCAGTACAACGAGCTATACAAGAAGCTCGCAGAATGACGGACTACCTTAGCCTGGCGGAAATCGTCTCCATCCACGCTGACCAGATCGAGAGGTATGGAGGAGTCCATGGGGTCCGGGACCGCGGGGCGCTCGTTGAGCTGGTCGCCCGGCCGCAGGCCGACCTCAGTCCCGATCTAATCCGGGATGCAGCCAGGCTGTGGAGGGGGCTTGCCCAGAACGAGCCATTCGTCGACGGCAACAAGCGGACTGCAATTGCCGCGACCTACACATTCCTAGCTATCAACGGCGTACACCTGACCGCCGAAGCCGATGAGATCTACGCATTCGTATCCGGACTTCACGAGGGTGGCTGGTTTCGCCTCGGCAACCTGGAGCCTTGGTTGCGCCTCAATTCGGAATCGAGTCCGACACTGCTAAACGTCGACTCATCACCTGAGAGCTGACGGTGCCGGAAGCGGAGTTCCCCGCGAAACCGGGCAGCCTGGGCTCGACGGGCCGCACGAACCCGGTTGCCTATTCCCGCGGCCGGACCAACCGAACTTGAACCGAGTGGCCCGGGCTTCTCTCGGCGACTTGGCGGGTAGCCGCTGGCCCTGGCCGGACCGCCGAGAAAGTTGCAGCCCGAGGCGCGCTCTACACGGGGTGACCCCGACTTGAAGGCATGCTCCTGGTGCGGTACGGTTGGAATCAGCCATGCTCCTAGTCCGCAACCGAAGACTCTATCTGTTGGCGGGATTCCTGGCCCTCATCGTGATCAGCCTATTCGTCAGTTCCGCGCTTTCGCAGCGACGCGGCCGCGGCGGGGGCCGGTTTGCTGAGATGGAGCGTCGCGGGCTAGCCCAACCCTTCGTCGGCATTAGCCGGAACGGAGAACTCGAATCGGGCCTGTTTTCGATCAGGTCGACCGGCGTATCGACGAAGCCACTAGTGGATGCTGCCGATGCATTCCTCGCTTCCTTGAACGACGACCAGCGCAGGAGAGTCATGTTTCCGGTCGAAGACTCAGAGTGGCGCCGATGGGCGAACCAGCACAGCTACAGACGTCAAGGCGTCTCGTTTGAGGAACTTGACGAAGGTCAGCGGGAAGCGGGATTCGCGCTGATGAAGGCCGGATTGAGCGCTCGGGGTTTCGAACAAAGCCGCGACATCATGCGCCTGAACTACACCCTCGGCGAAATCACCTCCAATTTTGAGGAGCTGGATGAGTGGTTCTACTACTTGACGATCATGGGCGAGCCTGATGCAGACAGTCCCTGGGGCTGGCAGCTTGACGGACATCATCTGATCATCAATTACTTCGTGCTAGGCGACCAAGTGGTGATGACTCCCACATTCATGGGGTCCGAGCCGGTGATTGCCGAGGCCGGCAAGTACAAGGGCGTGGCGGTGATGCAGGAGGAATTGCGACGCGGACTCAAGTTGGTGCAATCACTCTCTCCGGAGCAACTTGAGAAGGCCGTGATCGAATCGTCAAAGGTCGGAAACAACAATCTGGCAGAGGCATTCAAGGACAATATCGATCTCGACTTCGCGGGAATTGCGGCACGTGAGTTGACCCAAGCCCAGCAGGAAGTTCTGCTGGAAGTCGTTGACGGGTTCGTGGGCCACATGTCGGAAGGACACGCGAAGTTCAAAATCGATCAGGTTCGAGACCATCTGGACAGGACCTATTTCGCTTGGATCGGAGGCATCGGAGACCATGATGTGTTCTACTACCGCGTCCACAGCCCCGTGGTGCTGGTCGAATTCGACCACCAGCGGCCGATCTTCATGCGGCTGCCACGAGTTCCGCAACGGCAGCATGTGCATGCGGTGATTCGCACCCCAAACGGGAACGACTACGGTAAGGACCTTCTGCGTCAGCACTACGAAAAGAGCCACCGAGCCCAGCTCGACTGAGCGGCCCGCTCGGCTGCTGGTTCCCTGGCCATTTCAAGAAAAAGGACCGAAGGGCCCCGCGATCAGGGAGGCTAGCCCGCCACAGACCGCGCCTTCCCGGGCTCGATTCGGAGCAGTCTGCAGGAATCGAACGGGCCGTTACTGATCGACAGGTTCCCGCCGCTCGGGTCCAACAGCAGGCCGGTCAAACGATATGCTCTTGACCAACGCGTAGACTGGCATGCCTACGTCCAGGTTGAGATCTGCGGACGCGTCGCGGGTGATCCGGGCTCGCAGCCGCCCGCCACCGATATCTAGAAGAACCTCCGCGAACGCAGTTTCGGGATCCTCCGAAACCTCCAGCACCGTCCCCGCTAGGATGTTCCTGACGCTGATCGAATCCGGCCTGACCGTCGCAAGCGCCACGTCGCGGGCCCGAATGCGCAAGCGCACTTCGTCTCCGACCCGAAGGTCGGCGACTGGAATGACAATCTCCTGCCCGTTGAGGAGCAATCTGGTCATTCGGTATCTCGGATCGTGGCCAGCCACCCGGGCCCTTAAGAGAACTCCGGCCTCAAATGGGCCGGTGCCCAACTCCAGGTCAAGTCGCTCGAGCACCTCATCGATTTGGCCTGTACAAACCGGACGCCCGTTCGACAGCACCACGATCGTGTCAGCAAGACGTGCCACTTCCCGGATGTCGTGGCTCACATAGAGGATCGGCATCGACAGGCGCTCGTGAAGTGCCTCCAGATACGGAAGGATTCCTTCCTTGGTGCCCTGATCCAATCCGGACAAGGGCTCGTCCATCAAGAGCAGCCTGGGCTGTGACAGGAGTGCCCTTCCTATCGCAACGCGCTGCCGTTCGCCACCGGACAGCGCTGCCGGCGAACGCTCGACAAGGTCGCTAACGCCCAGAAGTCCGACGATATCGTCGAATTGCAACGGGCCCTCCCTGCCAGCCCTCGAAGCCCGTCGGGCGCCGTACAGAAGGTTTCGGCGAACGGAAAGATGGGGGAAGAGACTGGCTTCCTGGAAGACGTAGCCGACGGATCGCTCGTACGGCCTTCGGAACACACCCGAACGATCGTCCTGCCACACCTGTCCGCCAACGCTGAGACGGCCTTGCATCCGGCGGAGACCGGCTATGCATCGCAGGATCGTTGTCTTGCCGCAGCCGGAGGGTCCGTATAGGGCCGTGATGCCCCGGGCGGGGACTTCGAACTCGACATCAAGCGAGAATGGTCCGAGGGACCCGGTGAATCGGGCTGAGATCGAGTCTAGGCCGCGGCTCATCCGTCCTGCCTCTCAGCGCGCTTCTGCTGCACCATCATGGTGAGAATCACGGCAAAGGAGAATGCCAGCATTCCGCCGGCCAGCACGTGGGCGTGCGCCCATTGCAACGTCTCGACGAATTCGTAAATGGCAATGGAAAGCACCTTGGTCTCGCCCGGGATGTTGCCCCCGATCATGAGGACCACGCCGAACTCCCCGATCGTATGCGCGAAACCCAGGACGGCGCCAGAAACGATCCCGGGTCGGGCAAGGGGAACTGCAACCGTCCAGAAGGCGTCCCATGGGTTGGCTCCCAACGTCGCGGCAACCTCGAGCGGGCGGCTCCCGATGGCCTCGAACGCGTTGCGGATCGGTTGCACAACGAAGGGCATCGAATAGACCACCGAACCCGCAAGAATGCCCTCGAATGTGAACGCCAGGGTCCGGGCCCCGGCCAGACCGGCGAGCCAGCCTCCCGGTCCTCCCGGACCGAGTGCGAGCAGCAAGTAGAAGCCGAGCACGGTGGGCGGAAGCACCAGAGGTAGGGCCACGACCGCCGCAACGGCCTCCTTCCAGCGAACTCTCGTGCGGGCGAGCCACCAGGCGATCGGAGTACCAATCACCAGCAACAGGACCGTCGAGGCAGTCGCAAGGTTTAGCGTCAGCAGAATCGGCGGCCAGAGGCTCGCTGCATCGAACAAGGCTGGCTCACTCCCTGCGGCCGTAGCCGTACCTGTCTAGGATCTCACCCGCTTTCTCGCCTGCCAGGAAGGCGAGAAACGCTTTCGCTGCCTCGTTGCCAGCACCCCGCTTGAGCAGGACTGCATCCTGGCTGATCGGCTGGTGGAAACGACTCGGAACGACCCAGCGCGACCCGTCGGAATGTCGTGCGATCTGGGAAACCGCCACAAAGCCGAGATCGGCGTTACCGCTCTTCACGAACTGGTATGCCTGGGCCACGTTCAGCCCTCGGACGATCCGGTCACGAATACCGCCCATGACAGCCAGTGCCTTCATCGTCTCGACCGCGGCGGCACCGTAAGGTGCCACGGATGGCTCGGCAATTGCAAGCTTGGAAAACCTGTCGGCGTGGAGTGTTTCCGGACCTGTGACGAGATCCTCATCGGCGCTGAACAGGGCGATCCGCCCGGAAGCGTATGTGAACCGGGTTCCTCCCACTGCAAGGCCTTCCTCGACCGCCTTCGTCACGCGGGTCGTGTCTGCCGCCAGGAACACGTCGAACGGGGCACCGAACGCGACCTGGGCGAAGAGCTGGCCCGTGGACCCGAAACTGAAGGCGACTGCATGGCCGGACGCCCGCTCAAACGCTGCGCCGATTTCAATCGCCGCGTCCCGGAAGTTCGTCGCGCAGGCCACCCGCGTATCCTCGGCCAGCGCTGGCGTACCCGCAAATAGGGCCCAGGCAAGGACTGATGCGGCGGAACGCGAAGCATGGCGCCCTCCGGAATCAGACAAGACTTGACTGGCGCGGAGCAAACCGCAAACCTCCCATCACAGCCCCTGTCGCTGGGAATACCAGGGTTGGCGGAGCTGTCTCAAGCCGGCTCCCCGCCGGCAACTGCCTCCGCAGTGAGCTCGAGCACCTGGCCAGCCGGCAGCTCGGCCTCGATTTCCTTGCCAGAGTACCTGACTTTGAAGGGCTTGCCCAGACGAGACTCGATCCGGGCGGACACCAGCTTCATGTCGCGCCATTCGAGGGCGACGGTGAAGCCTCCTCGCCCTCGAAGACCTTCGACGCGACCGCTGGGCAGCGCACTCGGCAGCGCTGGCAGCAGATGCAGGAAGCCGGAGCTTCCGTTCTGCACCTTGCTCTCCCCCAAGGGGGTGCCGTGCGGATCGTGGCTTTGTAGGAGCATCTCGACAATTCCCGCCGTGGCGCCGAAGTTCCCGTCGATCTGGAACGGAGGATGAGCGTCGAACAGGTTGGGGTAAAGGCCGCCCCGCCGCCCATCCAGATTACGCTCCATCGCGTTCGGAACGGGCGCGAGCAGGCCTTCCAGGATCTTGAACGCGTGATTGCCATCGAGGAATCTGGCCCAGAAATTGACCTTCCACCCCATCGACCAACCCGTTGCTCCGTCACCGCGGAACTCGAGCGATTTGCGGGCGGCCTCAAACAAGTCGGGCGTGCCGTAGGGCGTGATTTCCACTCCGGGGTGCAGGCCGAACAGGTGCGAGACGTGCCTGTGCTTGTTCTCGGGATCGTCGATGTCCTGCATCCATTCCTGCAGCTGCCCGAGGCGACCGATACGATTCGGCGCGATCCTCGAGCGAATCTCGCCGAGCTGCTCGCGGAAACCCGCGTCCACTCCGAGTGCCTCGGCCGCCGCAATCGTGTTGCCCATCAGGCTGCGGATGATCTGGTGATCCATCGTCGGACCCATCACGAGCCCTCCCGTCTCGGGGGAATTGCTGGGACCGGAAATCAACCCTTCCCCATCGGGCGACTCGACTAGCGCATCAACAAAGAACTCGCAGGCCCCGCGCATTAGCGGGTAGGCGGTGTCGCGGAGAAACCGCTCGTCTCCGCCGTAGAGGTAGTGCTGCCAAAGGTCCTGGCAGAGCCACGCACCACCAGTGGGCCAGATTCCATGGTTCGAGTGATTGATCGGAGCGGTGCCCCGCCAGAGGTCAAAATTATGGTGCAGCACCCAGCCGCGCGCTCCGTAGTGCTCGCGCGCCGTCTCCTCACCGGAGACGGCAATGTCCCGCAAGGCGGAGAAAAGAGGCTCGTGCGTCTCGGGCAGGCCGGTCGATTCAGCCGGCCAGTAGTTCATCTCAGTGTTGATGTTGACCGTGTACTTGCTGTCCCATGGTGGATCATCCAGGTCGTTCCACAGCCCCTGCAGATTGGCCGGCTGGCAGTTCCCCCGGCTGGCGGAAATCAGCAAATAGCGGCCGTACTGAAAAAGCAGCGTGACGAGTTGCGGGTCGGGACGGGACGCAAATTGCTTGATGCGCTCGTCTGTCGGGTCGGCGGCGGCCTCGTTGGATCCCAAGTCGAGACGGACCCGGTCAAACAGCTCGCGGTGGCTGGTGACGTGCTCGCTGCGGAGGTCGGCATATGACATGCCCTCGGCCTTCTCCAACACTTCCATGTTTCGCCTCGCCGGATCGGCCGAGACATCGCGGAAGTCAGCGAAGTTGGTAGCACCTGCCAGCAGCAAGGTCGCTTCGTTCGCTCCGTCAACGCTCACGTGGTCGCCCTCGATCGAAACTGTCCCGTCGCTCGTCACGGAGAGCCTGGCCTCGAAGCGGATCGCGCCCTCCTCGACCCGACCTGACAGAGTGAGCGCTCCGCCGTCTTCGTCTAGGGAGTCCACCGCGTGCGACGTCTGGAATCGCGCCTTGAACGACATCTGGCCATCACCGCTCGCTGTGAGTCGTACGACAAGTAGTTGCCGTGGAAAGCTGGCCAGCACCTCCTGGAAATGGCGTGTCCCACCGGAGGTGAATTCCGAGCGAGCGACCGCCTCCTCGATGTCCAAGGAACGGCGAAAGTCCGCGACATCGTCCTCGTCGACGCCCTTCCGCTCGATCAGCACGTCCCCGAAGGACTGATACGCCTTCTGGCGGAGGGGCACGCTCATGAATCGCTCCATCGCCAGATCCTCGGCTTGCTTCTGCTTGCCGTCAAAAAGGAGCGAGCGGATCCGGCCGAGCCAACGGCGCGAGCCTACATTCGCATAGCTATGAGGTTCTCCCTGCCAGACCGTGTCTTCGTTGAACTGGATTCGTTCCGACGCCGATCGTCCGAAGACCATCGCCCCGAGCCGACCATTCCCGACCGGCAGCGCCTCGACCCACCGACCTGCGGGCCGTGGGTACCAGAGCTCGAGCCCGGCAGGCTCCTTCCCGCCACCGCAACCGGTCGCTCCCGCGCACGCGGCGACGGAGGCCAGGAATTCGCGACGATCGATGCGGGCGGGCATTTCGATAGTGTAGTGCGGGGTAGGGACGGCCCGGAGCCGGGGAGGCAGCCGGTGCCTATACTCAAGGACCGCACGCTTTCTGCGGCACTGTCTCAGCGCCAAATCCATGCCCCAACGATCTCTTGGACCGGTCCTTGCCATACCGCTGCTCGTGCCCCTTGCCGTGGCCCAGAGCCTGCCGCCCGGTCATGTCGATCCGAAACCGATCCTGGACGCCGCGGCGGCGGCCATGGGCGTAGACCATCTGCGATGCGTCAGTTTCTCGGGGGAAGGATACGCGGGTATGGTCGGCCAGAACATCACACAAGACACGGACTGGCCCCGGGGGGATCCCTTGCAGGACTATACCCGGGTGATTGATTTCGAGAACGGGTCGTCGCTGGAGCGATTCAGCCGGAAGGCTGGGAAGAACCCGGCGTCCTGGAAGTACGGGCCAGGATGGCTCGGGGGCACCCCGCTGCAGCGGCATGAACGCCAAACATTCGCGGTGAGCGGACCTTACGCCTGGCACGCCGATGGGGCCGAGCCGCCTGTGCCAGCACCGGACAGCGCCGCGCTCTGGCAGCTCGACATCTGGATGACGCCGCACGGCTTCGTGAGGGCGGCCAGGATGCCCGGCGCGAAGCCGACCGCGATCTGGCGCTGGGAACTGGGGGAAAGCGGGCGGGACGGCGCGACGACCGGCAACATTGGCAAGGTCACGGTCGTTTCGGCGACGGTGTTGGGAAGGTACCGAGTCAACGCGACGATTCGAGAAGGGGACATCGTCCAGCGAACGCAGACCCGCGTCCCGCACCCGGTGCTGGGCGACATGAACTACGAACACGAGTTCAGCGACTGGAAGGACCTCGGTGACGGGATCGTGTTCCCAGCCGGATGGCACCGCCACGATGGCTGGGACGACGAGCGTCAGGTCCCCCTCCTGACTGGCGGGCACAACAGCTTCGGAGGGAGCTTTCCCGACATGCAGCCGAACGCCTGCCACCCAGTCTCGGTGCCTGACGCAGCTCGCCGAGCCGTCCCGCCACGGACACCCGTCGTCCCGGAGACACTTGCCGACGGTGTCTGGCTGCTGGGAGGAGGCAGCCACAACAGCGTTGCCATCGAGTTCGCGGACTTCGTGGCGGTCGTAGAGGCCCCCCTGGACGAAACGCGGTCCCTAGCGGTGATCGAGAAGGTCGTGGATCTTGTCCCCGACAAGCCGATCCGTTTTCTCGTCAACACTCACGACCATTACGACCACCTCGGCGGACTGCGAACGTATCTCCATGTGGGGGCGACCATCGTTACGCACCAGCGAAATCGAATGTTCTACGAGAGCGAACTCCTGAACTACGTGCCTCGGATGCTCCAGCCCGACATGGTGTCGCTCTACCCGCCCACCGAGATCTCAGAGGGCTACACCATGGAGGATGTCGACGAGAAATACATTCTCGGTGACGGTGAGCGGTTCCTTGAGATCTACTACGTGCAGGGTCTCGGCGTGCACGTCGAAGGAATGCTGATGGCGTACCTGCCCCGCGAGCGGATCCTCATCGAGGCGGACCTGTACGATCCCGGGCTCGTTCCGGGCGGTCATTCCCGGCCGACAGCCACGGAGCAGGTGCTGCTGCGGAATGTTCGGCAGAACCTGCTGCGCCCGGAGACGATCGCGCCGATTCACGGCCGCGCCGTTGCCTGGGGCGAATTCCTGAAGGAAACGAGGCAGGAACCTTAGGGTCGTTGCCTCAGGCGATGAGTTCGGGGATGAGCTCGCCGCCGACCTGGGAGAGCTGCTTGAAGCGACCCCCGTGAAAATAGGTGAGGCGGTTATCGTCCAAACCCATCAGCCGAAGCCACGTCACGTGCAGGTCACGCAGGGGATGGACGATCTCCACCGCTCTGTTGCCGACCTCGTCGGTCGCTCCGACAACGGTGCCGGCCGGAGTCCCCCCGCCGGCCATCACAACCGCCATGGCGTCGGCATTGTGCCCTCGGCCATTGGCGTCCACGCCGCCTCGGCGGTTGTTATCGGGGGTCCTGCCAAACTCGCCGGAACACACAACCAGCGTCTCGTCCAGCATGCCACGCTGCCGGAGGTCGCGAATCAGCGCTGCCATGGGCTTGTCGACGCTTTCGATGCGCGCCGAGTGGTTCCTTTCCAAGAAGTCGTGGCTGTCCCATCCGCCAGAGAAGATCTGGACGAAACGCACCCCTTGTTCCACCAGTCGCCTGGCCAGTAGGCACTGCCGTCCGAAGGCCCTGGTCGGCTCGGAGTTCAATCCGTAGGCTTCCTTCGCTGCGTCGGATTCGCGTGAGAGATCCACGATGTCGGGCACCTCGGCCTGCATCCGAAATGCCAGTTCGTAGCTTTCCATCCGCGCGAACAGCTCCTCGTGCGAGGGGTGGCGCTCCGCATGCCGCCGATTCATGTCTGCGAGCACGTCTAGACTCCTACGCTGCTGCTGCCTGGTCTTCCACTCGGGAGGTTTGAGGTCCAGCAGCGGCGATCCGGTGGGCCGCAGGAGGGTGCCTTGGTAGTGGGCTGGAAGGAATCCGTTGGACCAGTTCCCCGCCCCGCCTTGCGGGAACGCCAGCTCCGTCATCACCACGTAGCCAGGCAGGTTCTGGTTCACGCTACCCAGCCCGTAGGTGACCCAAGCGCCGACTCCAGGATCGGCACCCAGCGTGCTGCCGGTGTTGAGGTGGTAGAGAGCGTCGGGATGGTTCACCGATTGGGCCTGGCAGCCGCGATAGATGCACAGCTCGTCAGCCACGTCGGCTTCGCCCAAATGCACGAAGCGGTCGCACATCTCGAGGCCCGATTTTCCAGTCTTGCGGAATCCGAACGGGCTCCCGACGTAATAGGTCTTCGCGGTCAGCTCGACCAAGACCTGATTCGGGTCCCGAGTGGATTCCGTCAGGTGCAGCTCGTTGAGCTTGGGCTTCGGGTCGAACGTGTCCATATGCCCGGGCCCGCCTTCCAGCACGATGAAAATGCAAGCCTTGGCCTTGGCCGGTAGCATCGAATCCTTGGGCGCGAGCGGGCCGGTCGCAGCCGCCGCATCACGTGCTAGCAAGTCCGTGAATGCCAACGACCCGGCTGACGCGCCGAGACCGAACAGCAGTTCCCGCCGGCCGAGCCGGAATGCCTCGCGCCGGCCTCCGATTCGGGAGAATCGAGATACGGGATGCTTGGGGCTAGTAGACATAGGCAAGCTCGTTGGAATTGAGCAGGAGCAGACAGAGGTCGGCGAGTGCTCTCGTTTCAGGCGCGATATCCCAGGGCCTCGTGTCCTGAGTGTACTCCTCGTAGGTTGGCAGCCATTCTTCGTATTCGAACGGAGCACCCGTGAATTCCTCCACCAAGGATCGGGTGATTCGTGTCGGGAATGACGTCGGACTCGGCGAATGTGAGCGGTGGTGCGCCTCCATCTCGATCAGGTACTCCGCCAGCTTCGGAACAACGCCCGGTTCGGGAAGCCGCGCAAAGGCGAGCTGAAAAGCCCTCTCGATCCGCGCTTCAGCACCCGGGGCCTCCCGTTCAATCCGCAACGCGAATGAGATTGACCGGTTCGTGAGATAGGTGGAATTCATCATCGTCAGGGCCTGAGGGCTCACGGAGGACGAATCCCGTCGCTCGCACGAATCGTTCGGACTGGGCTGGTTAAAGACCTCCATGAGGGGGTCGGCCTGCCCCCGGACTCGATACGCGTAGATCGCCCGGCGGTTCCTCTCGGCGGGAGTCCGCGCAGGCTGGTAGGCCGGCGCGATCGAAAACTGGATCATGCGAGGCTGCAGGGCGACATCGAGGTTGATTTCCGGCATCGCAGGAACCCCGCCCATCTCTGCATTCAGCTCCCCGGAAAGCAGGAGCGCGGTGTCGCGGAGTTCCTCGGCGGCCAGCCGGCGCGGCTCGAAGTAAGCAAGCAAGAGATTGGCGGGATCCTTCTCGCGTACTTCGTCCATGTCTGCCCTCTCGGCACTCTGCATATAGACGCTGGAAGTCATGATCGTCCGGTGCAGGCGCTTGATTGACCAGTCGCTCTCGACGAATTCCGCCGCGAGCCAATCCAAGAGGGCCGGGTGTGTCGGCTTCCCACCCAGCGCGCCGAGATTGTTGGGTGTCGAAACGAGGCCCCGACCGAAGTGATAGGCCCAGACCCTGTTGACGATGGACCTCACGGTCAGCGGGTTGCGACGATCAACAATCCACTTTGCCAGGGCCAGCCGACGGCCCGACAAGCCGTCCGGGAGACTGTACGGACTGCGCCGGCCAACATTGCCTGTCGGGAGGTGGAGGGCGCTCAGCACGCCTGGACTCACTGACTCGCCCGGCGCATGAGCCGAGCCGCCCTGGAGGATCGTCGACTCCGGACGCCAGTCCATGTCAACCTTGGCCGGAACCCTGAGCTTCCGTCCGTTGCCGGGAATGTAGTCCGGGCCGTTGAAGACCGATTGAACCATCGGCTCGTAGCGCTCCAGCCTTCGCGTCCATATCCAATCGTCCTGACGCCGAACCTTGAGACGCCCTTCCTCCTGGGGGGTCAGCCCGTAGTGGCGCGGGGGCTTCGCCTCGTCCGGAAGGGCGTTTCGCTTCGCTCCCTTCACGTACTCCAACCCCCGCTGCTTGAACCATTTGCGAGCCGCCTCCTCGATCTTGCTCTCTAGGGCTTCCTTGTGCTTGGCCGCGAAATCCCGCAGCTCTGAGACGTGTTTGCGTCCGCTTTCGAACCTTGCCAGATTCTCCTCGGGCAGGAATGCGGCCTCTCGCTCTGCCATCTGAGTCGAGGCGAACGCCGCGTAGATGCGATAGTAGTCGCGCGTGGGTACGGGATCCACTTTGTGGTCGTGGCATTTCGCGCAGCGCAGGGGCATCGACAGGAATGTCTGGCCAACGCTATGTACGACGTCGTCGAGATAGGCCTGGCGGGCCATCTTCTTGGGAACCATGGCCGAACCCCAAGGGCCCATCCGCAGGAAACCCGTCGCGATCAGCATCTCGGGGTCGTCAGGCCTCAGTTCGTCCCCGGCAAGCTGCTCCGAAACAAACCGGTCGTAGGGCTTGTCCGCGTTGAAGGAGCGGACGACATAGTCGCGATATCGCCAGGCGTTCGATCGCTCGTAGTCGTTTGAGTTCCCGGCAGTGTCCGCATACCGCACAACATCGAGCCAGTGCCGCCCCCACTGCTCGCCGTAGTGCGGGCTGGCGAGGAGGCGGTCGATCAGCCGTTCCCAAGCGCCGGGGTGGGAGTCATCCAGAAAGCTACGGGCCTGTTCCGGAGTGGGAGGGAGCCCGATCAGGTCGTAGGACGCTCGTCGGAGAAGTGTCAGCCTGTCCGCTCGCGGAGCGCTGCTGACGCCGGCCTCCAATAGCTTCTTCCGGTGGAAGGCGTCGATTGGATTCGGCACGCTACTTTCGGGCACGGGGGGCTTCTGCACAGGCTGATAGGCCCAGATGTCCTCAGCCTGGTACAGGCGATTCGTCCATTCCTCGGTCTCGCCGCCGCTCGTGGCTACGCGGACACCACGATCGGAATCGGCCGAGGCGAGGGCGTCACTCTGGATCGCCGCGATCACCTCGTCGCTGGGCCACGGCGCGCCCTGATCGATCCAGTCCCGAAGGCGTGCAACAGCCTCCGGACCCAGTCGGTCGTTTTCCTTCGGAGGCATGGCGAGTTCCGGAGAATCCCACGACACTGCCTGGACCAGGAGGCTCTGCTCTGCATCTCCCGGCACGATAGCCGGATGGCTTGACTGGCCACCCTGGAGCATGGCTTCACGGCTCGTGAGATCCAAGCCTCCGAGCACGACATCCGAAGTCTGCCCGTGGCAGGCGAGGCACTTCGCCGCCAGCAACGGCTTGATCTCAAGCGCGAAGAGACGGTCACCGGGGCTTGGGCGAAGGTCCGACGAGGCTGCGCCTGCGGGGGTCGCTGCAGCCAGGAAAGAGAACCAGAGGAATTGAACCGGTAGCGCTCTCATGGATCCTCGCTCCGCTCGCAAACCGGAAGATGAGTGCGGCAACACCGCATGGCCCTTCCCGGCACACGACGGTCTGGCTGATCTGGTTCAGCCCACCTATCGGGGATTATACAGCCGAACAGGTCCGCGCGCATGACCCTGGCAGTCGTGTCGGGAAGGTTCGCAACTCAGACAACAGCCATGTTTTCGGTGACTTGCAAACGCAAGGGCAACTTCTCTTCCCGACGTTTGTACGGCGGGTCCGGCCGGGGGATGCTCGGCGAGGGCAGTGTTCGCCTCGACGTCTACATCGCCAGCGGCCAGCAGGGCTTCCCGAGTCGCTTCCCGGCGCTGTACGGACGCAGTTCTGCTCACGCTCTAGCACGGAGTTGCGATGACGATCGGCGTGAGCCTCGAACCCGGGAGTTGATGTACCGTGGTAGCCCCGGAACCGATGCACCGCCGAGTGGGATTCGAGCAGATCCGGCCGATTCCGGCCTTTGTTGGATTGCTGGCCACCGGATTCCTGGCTTGTAGCCCACAAAGCAACCTCACGGAAGATCCGCCGGGCCGAAGGCCCAACATCGTCCTGATCATGGCTGATGATCTCGGAGCGGAAACTCTGGGCTGCTACGGGAACACCGCCTACTCAACTCCCCGTCTGGATCGCATGGCGCTTGAAGGCGCACGCTTCGAGAACGTGTTTGCAACTCCCGTTTGCAGCCCGACCAGGGCAATGATCCTCACGGGACTGCATCCCAATCGGACCGGCATCCTGGAGCGGATGGACAGTCCGGCCGACGCGGACAAGAGCAACCGGCTGCCACTTCACCTGGAAACCTTTGCCCAGGTTCTCCAAGCAAGCGGGTATGCAACTGCTATTGCGGGGAAATGGCATCTAGGAGACTTCCAATCCCATCCGGATCAGCCGGGTTCTCACGGATTCGATGAATATTGCCTGTGGGTTCAGTATTGGGACGGAGAGCGCCGTAGCCGCTATTACGCCCCACATAATTGGGAGAATGGAACATACAGAATTCACGGGGAGGAAACCTTCGGACCGGACTACTATAGCGATTTCCTTCTGAGCTTTATTGAAAGAAACAAAGACCGACCTTTCTTGGCTTACTATCCGATGAATCTGGTTCACGGGCCACTGGTTGCCCCTCCAACCCTCACGAAAAATGCTGAAAAAGAGTACCCTATTGACTTGGATGAAAGCGAGAGAATAGTTGGTCATATGATCACATATATGGATGCAATTGTCGGTAGATTTCTGGACAAGATAAGGGATTTGGGCCTTGAGGAGGAGACGTTAGTCATATTCACAGGCGATAACGGGAGCGCCACGAACCTTGAGAGCAGGCTTGGAGACTTCAGGGTCCGGGGCGGAAAGCGAACGATGAACGAGGCCGGGACTCGAGTTCCATTCCTCGCCCGTTGGCCGGGAATGGTTCCTCCAAGCAAACGCGATGCCTTCCTTTCTCTGCTCGACGTGAAACCGACGCTGCTGTCCATCGCGGGTATTGAAGACGATGAGCCGGTGGACGGCATGGACCTTTCCCATAACTTGCTGGGAATGCCTGGGGCCGACCGGGAGCATTTCTACATGGCGTTCGAGGGCGATGTGTATTTCGTGCGGGGAGAGCGCTTTCGACTGCACGAAGACGGGCGCATGTACGACATTCCGGTGACCAGCAACCAGGCACGCTACAGCATGGATGCGCTTCCTGACGGGTCCGATCATTCGGAAGCGCGACTCGTCCTCCAGGGTCATCTGGATTCCTTCATGCGGATCCGCAAAACCGATGATTCCTACAGCGTCATTCCGTTCGGAACCGGGGGTGATCGCTTCAAGAACGCCCAGGACGCAGGGGCCCTATAGCGCGTCGATGGCTCGAAGCCACTCCACCTCCTCGATCCTGCCGTCAAGACGTTTGCGTCGGTATCGGAAGGCGGAGCGGTCCGCTTGGCAGACCGGCGTCGCGATTCTGGGGATGGCGCTTGCCTGCAGTTCCGGACCGGAGAGGGGCGATCCAGGTCGCCCTTTGCCCAATATCGTCCTTGTTCTTGCGGACGACCTAGGCTACGGCGATGTGGGCGCCTACAACGCCGATTCCCGGATTCCGACTCCCAACATAGACCGCCTCGCCGGTCAGGGAATCCGTTTTACGGACATGCACTCGGCGGACTCGGTTTGCGCTCCGTCGCGCTACGCATTGCTGACAGGACGCTATTGCTGGCGTACGCGCTTGCAACGCACCGTGCTATTCAACTACGAACCCCCTCTAATCGAGCCGAGCAGAGTGACCCTGGCGTCGCTGCTTAAGCGAAAGGGCTATAGCACCGGAATGTTCGGCAAATGGCACCTCGGTCTTCACTTCGGCCTGAAGGACGGCAGGCATGTCGACTTTCGCCGGCCGCTGCCGTGGTATTCCGGGCCGGATCCGGACCCGGAGGTCGGTGCGAGCATCGATTTCACAATCCCGGCGCGGGGAGGACCGGCAGAGCTGGGCTTCGACGAGGCATTCTACACATCGGGTTGCTCGACGGACCAAGAGCCGTTCTGCTTCATCCGGAACGGCAGGTTCCTTGGAATGGAAAACGCGACTTACCGCCATCCAGCGGGCAGCTGGCGCTCGGGAATGACTGCCGCAAACTGGGTGAACGAAACTGTCGACGTTCGTTTCACTGAAGAGGCGACGGACTTTATCGACAGGGCACACCGTGCGAATCCCGAACAACCGTTCTTCGTGTACCTGGCGTTGTCAGCCCCCCACTCGCCCCACTTGGTCCCCGAGTTCGCGGCGGGCAAGAGCGAGGCAGGCGTCCGGGGCGACATGGTCTGGCTGGTCGACTGGGCTGTCGGACAAGTCGTGGCCGCACTCGAGCGCCGCGGATTGTCACAAGACACCTTGCTGATCGTGGCAAGCGACAACGGGCCGCTACGGGGCTCCCTCCAGCCTGGAGCGAGGGAAAGCACGGCGGTTATCTCCAACGGGCACCGCGCCGCAGGCGAGTTGCGCGGATTCAAGGGCACGGTTTTTGAGGGCGGCCACCGTGTACCGTTCATTGCAACGTGGCCAAGCAGGATCCCGGCGGGCTCCCTGAGCCACCAGCCCTTTTCTTTGGTCGACATGCTGGCAACGCTCGCCGCGATCGTTGGGGAGGAACTGCCGGACAACGCTGGCGAGGACAGCTTCAACATGCTGCCTGCACTGGTGGGCGCCGAAACCGACGCCACCGTGCGAACAGCAATCGTCCATCACTCCGGTCGTGGGGCGTTTGCCTTGCGAGAGGGCCGCTGGAAGATCGTGTTCGGCCACGGGGAAGAACGCGTCCAGCCGCTGGACGGCGTGGGTTATCTGTTTGACCTCCAGGCCGATCCCCGCGAAACCACCGACCTGTGGGATGCGCACCCCGTTCTTGTTGATGAACTTTCCGCGAAGATGGACGGCTTCCGAAACTCCGGCCGCAGTGTGCCAAAGCCCTGACCGAAATCCGCTGAAGAGAGCGGCGGGTTCCCGCCCTTGCTCGCCACAGCCCTTACGCTGCCGTGCGGAAGGGTCTTTGGGGTGGGTGCGGGCTTCGAGGATCTCGACCAGTGCCGAGCAATATCGAGCAATAGCGGCCACCGGGTGCAGAGGAATGCACAGTGCAGCAGGGACTTGCGCCAAGCTCGCGGGCATCTCGCTGAACAGGTGGGGGAGGGCGCGATGCTCTCAGGAAGGCTCAACGAATTCCGGCGTAGAGCGGCAGTGACGAACCATTGCTAAATGGCAGTATCGGAGACTCGCATTGCAACGCCGTTCGATCCGAACCGTGAGGGTTCGGGCTATGATTGGGATTGGCAGAGTGCGCCCGTAGCTCAGCTGGATAGAGCGCTTGCCTCCGGAGCAAGAGGCCGCAGGTTCGAATCCTGCCGGGCGTACCACCCATGCTGCCAGCAGGACGATCGCACCCGTCTCGCCAGCCCCCGGCATCGAGTGGGCGTCGAGCCGATTGCCACAGCTTCCACCCTGCCTCCCTTACGCAGTCCCGTCAGCGGTTGTACTGCGGGGTCGGTCCGCGAAGGTTTTCCCAGGCGTCATCACAAGCCGCCAGTGCCTCGTCCGGAAGCGCATCTCTCTCCGACGCATCAATGTTGATCTCGACGTGGGCAAACCTGGACGCCCCCAGGATCACGCAATTGGCGCCAGGCTGGTGCAACACCCAGCGAAGGGCAAGCTCGGCGAGGGAGATGCCCAGATCAGTCGCGGTTTGCTTGAGGGCCTCGACAGCCCGGAAGTACTCACCGTGCCAGAACCGGTTCAGGTACATCTTGTTCCCGTCGAAGCGGGTTCCAGGGATCGGCCCCTTCTCGAAGGACTGTTTTCCGCTTAGCAAGCCCCCTGCGAGAGGGTTGTAGCAAACGTTGGCCACCCGGTACCTGCTCGTGAACTCCACGTACTCCTGCTCGATCCCCCGGGCCAGCACGTTGTACATCGGCTGCGCCACCATGGGTTCCTGAAAGCCCCTGTCGCGAGAGATCGAGGCTATTTCCGCCATCTGCCAAGACGAGTAGTTCGACGTGCCGATCCAGCGCACCTTTCCCTCCCGGCGGAGCTCGTCCATCTCTTGGAGGGTTTCCGAGATCTCGACTGCCCGGTCGGGCATGTGCAGGTAGTAGATGTCGATATAGTCCGTGCCCAGCCTGCGCAGGCTCTCTTCGGCAGCCCGACGGATCGCGGCAGGCGCCAGTCCGCCGTACGAGTCCTCTCCCTTGTGCATAATCCCGCGGACCTTTGTCGCAAGCACGACCTTGGAACGGCGTGCCCCGAGAATGCGGCCGGTGACTTCTTCGGAGACACCGTCGTTGTAGACGTTCGCGGTGTCGAGGAAATTGACTCCTCTTTCGAGCGAATAGTCGACAATACGAGCCGCGTCCGACTCCGACACCTGGGAGCCGAACGTCATTGTCCCCAGGCAAACTTTCGACACCTCCAGACCGGTGCCGGACAATGCGGTGGTTCGCATGCGCTGTTCCTCTTTCCTTCAAGGCTCGAATCGACGGCTCGGCGGGCCAGGTCAACCTGCCGGCGAGCCCTATCGACGCACGGGGTTCACGAAAGCACCATTCGATGCAACGTCCCAGACGGCGATCCTAGCCCATGTCCACCCAGGAGCCTTGACCTTCCAATGGTACGATTCCGCGTCGAATTCCTTGGTATGGGAGAGATCGAACATCTCACGCTGCGTTCCCAGGCCATCACCCCAGACGACCTCGGCGAATTGCAGGGGGAACGTCCCGCGAATCTCGACACGTACATCGATCTCATCGTCCTTGCCTCCGACCGACCAGGACGGCAGAAGCACCTCCCCGGTCGTCACGAAGAAGTCACCGCGACGCAACGGGACGAGCAATTGGCCGTAGTTCTCGAAGCTGGGCAGCCGGTCGGCCTTGATGTAGTTCACGTTCATGTGACCGTAGAGCTCATGGGTGTGGTCGAACTGGAACACGTCGACCTCGCCAAGTAACCGCTTCTCGAGGCCCCAGTTGTTCATGTCGTCCAGCAACCTGAGGGTCCTTTCGCCTAGACGAGGCGATGACAAGTCGGCGGGCATCGCCTTCCATCCGGCACCGAAGTAGCGGGGGTCGCGGAAATGCTCGGTGACCTTGATCGCGTCCGGGTAGCCGGTCGACCCCTTTGTCCGGGCATGAGTCTGGTACATCCAGCCGTCCTCTCTCCGGACCAGTTCCAGCAACTCGGCAGCATTCGCAGTGCTGTAGGTCGTGCCGTATTTCGGGTGCTTGGAAACGAATGTTCCGCCCTTAGGACGGTTCATCCACCAGTACACCGGTTTGGGGAAGATCAGCCCCCAATGCCCCCCGAAATGGACATTCGCCTCTTCCGAGGGAATCAGCAGAAAGTCCTTGCCGGACTGCTTCTTGCAGGCCTCGAAGTAACTGTCGAGTTCGCTCAGGCGCAGTTCGGTCAGATCGCGCGGGTGGCCATCCCCGTGGAAGTCCATGATGATCGCCGCGTTGACGCCCATGTCTCGCAGCACGGTCTTGAATGGCGGGGTCCAGTCCATGCCATTTTCGAGAGCCTGCACGGTGTAGGCGAGATGGAAATGCGACGCCAGGGTCTTGAATCCGTCCAACGCAGGGAAGACATCCCTGTTCGTGTACCGCAGGGCGTCCTCCAGCACGGATTCCGGCGACCCGTCGCCGAGCAGGAGGAACAGGGACATTGCCTGACGGCTGCCCGGTGGGGAGTTCGCCCACGGATAGAACTGCCAGTTCGTGTCGCGAACGCTACGAATTCCGAGCGAGACGCGGCCGCGCCACGAGCGATGCCAGTTCTGCGAAAGGTTGGACGTGAAATCTCGCGGGAAGAAGAACTGGTGGGGTGCCGGGAATGCAGCGACGCTTCCCTGCCCCGCCGCAGTCGCGAGAGCTCGGTAGCGGACCTTGAATGCCACTCGTTCCGGCTGGAAACCGTTCGCGGATTCCCGCTGAATCTGGCCTTCGGTGTCGTAGTACACCAGCGGCGTGATCATGTTGCGGCCGATCTGGACCTGCTCGGGAGCCGAGAACTCGATCCCGGCGTCGTAGATGTAGGCGGCATTCGGCTTGTCCGTCACAAGCACGGCTTGCTGCTGCACCAACCGCGATCCCGGAAAAAACGTGTACACGAGAGACCCGGAAAAGGGTCCGGCCGTAAACGTATTGCAGTGAACACGGACTCGGTTGCCAGCCGTTTCCACCTGAATCGAATCGAGCGCAAGCTCGCCGAAGTGTGCCGAGGTGCCTCCCGGATGCTCGGGTGGGTAGTCGAAGAAGGCGTTCCAGCCTTTACTCCGGACACCGGTTTCAACTCGCACGAAGGGACTCGCACTGCGCAGCACGGGCTCGCCCTCAACACTGACCGCCTCCAGCAACGGCTTGTCGGGATCCCGACTGAAGACTGCTTCCCAATTGCGATTCGACTCGTCCTGCCACGAAACGATCAGGCCATCGTCGCGTGCTTCCGCAGCTACGAGCCCCGCCTGATACGCCCCAAGGTCGACTGGAACGTCCGCAGCAGCCAACCCGGCGGCGGAAACGGCCAGAAGCACGGGCCTGAACGTGAACACGAACATGGCGATCATGATACCGGAAGCATCCATCGACCCTTTCAGGCGTGTCTTGGCCGCCTCAACCCTCGGTCCGTCCTGCATCAACTCCGAGCTTCCATCGCCCGATGCAGGAGCTCGGATTCGAATGCGGTGATCCCGGACGATGCGACAGCGCTCACGGTGCGGCCGATGCCGCGCGAAGGCCACGTCTCGGCTCTGTCGACAACGAGGTCTTTTCAGGAGCCGCGGAGCGAAACCAATCAGCGGTTCGCAGTTAACGGAGGTCGTCTCGTCTGCCTCGTCGACAAGCCCTCGCGGGACCAGACTCCCGAGTGCGCGACCCTCATACCGGAATCAGCATTACAGGCCCGTTCTCAGACTCCGGGTGAAGCTGTGCGAGTCGGGTGTCTAGAGTCGCCAGTTGGCCGCCGTGCTGAATCGCCAACGACAGCAGCAGGGCGTCGGTCACCTGCCGGTACCCTTGAATGCGATCAACGATGTCCGATGGCATTGTGACTATCGATCGCTCAAGGGGCCAGAACGAATGCGACTCGAGTTGCCTGAGCCGCTGGAGCAATGAAATGGCGTCTCGCGGGGCCACCGTATGTCGGACGGCCGCTGGGTTGCATGAGACCCGAACGAAGCCCGCTTCGGTTAGCGGACACGTTGCCCAACCGCGTGGCCGATGTTCCGCGAACCACGACCGCGCCGCATGATGATGCACGTGGCTGGGCCAGGCCAGAGCGATCAGTACATTGATGTCAAGAAGCGCAGTCACGGCCAATCGGTAAGCGCGCTATAGACGTCTTCGCTTGTAATTGGATTCGCACCAGGTTCGACGGCGAAGACCGGCAGACCATCGTCCCTGATTTCGGTGGCTGCGCCTCGTAGCCCACGTCGCGCGAGTTCAGACAACGCTCTTCCCAAGCTGCTGCGATTACGCTCTGCCATGGCCCGGGCAACTGCCAGTACATCGTCGTCAATGGTAATCGTCGTGCGCATAGAGACATCATAGCATCATCACATCAATATTCCACGACCCTGAGTTCGATCATTTGGGATGCGATTCGTACGACTATGTCCCGCGGTCGCGTGCGCGTGGCAATCGCACTGACCAACTAGGTCCTATGCGGCAATCGGCTTGTTATCCATCGATGCATCCTGCGGCTCTCCGTCTGGCCTCTCGATAGCAATCGGACCGTGTGTCTGGGCCTAGGGAGCGACCCTGTCCCCTGTGCCAAGGTCGATAAATCTTGCCATGGCGATGTTCCGCAGGCTTTGGCCGAGTTCTCGCGAGACCGACGGAATTCCTCAACAGCGACCCTGAAGAACGATTGCATGGTCCATTTAGCCCGCGGTTCTGGCCGCTATGGGGTTGATCTAAACGCCTGATTCTTTTAAACTGCAGGCGACGGAGGTATATCTGGGTGTTGCGAATCGCCATCGTTGCGGTCAGTTTCGTAGGAGCCTCGACAGTCAATTCGGTTGCGGCGGCAACGCCGGATTTCGCAAGCGAGGTCGCGCCAATCCTGGAGCAGAGGTGCGTTCAGTGCCACGGTGAAACGCAGCAAGTTTCCGACTTGCGGCTGGATAGCAGGGAAGCGATTCTGCAGGGCGGCAAGCACGGCCCGGCGGTTGAGCCCGGCAACTCCGAACGAAGCCTCCTTTACCGGCATGTGACGGGCCAAGCCGAGCCGCGCATGCCGTTTGGAAGCACGCTGGCTCCCGAGGAGATCGCCACCCTCAAGCGTTGGATCGATACCGGCGCCGAATGGCCTGTCCCGGCCAACGAGGCCGCTCAACAGAAGGTCTGGTGGGCATTCAAGGACCCGGTCCGGCAGGATCCGCCCGACTCCCAGGCGCATCCAATCGACGCCTTTTTGACAGCCCGGCTCAATGACAAGGAGCTGAAGCGTGCCCCGAGAGCCGATCCGCGTACGCTCGTTCGGAGAGCCTATCTGGATTTGGTCGGGTTGCTTCCGCCGACAGATGTCGTCGACGCATTCGCCAAGGACCCGTCGAAAGAAGCGTTTTCCAAGCTGATTGACGAGTTGCTCGATTCGCCGCGGTACGGCGAGCGCTGGGGTCGCCACTGGCTCGACGCGGTGCGTTACGCGGACTCCTCAGGCTACGAGCATGACTACGACCAGCCTCATGCATGGCGCTTCAGGGACTACGTGATCGAGTCGTTCAACGACGACAAGCCTTACGACCGTTTCGTCAAGGAACAGCTGGCAGGAGACGAGCTCGCAGACCAGAGCTTCGAGACGTTAACCGCGACTGGCATGTTCCGGGTGGGCCCAAGGGTGCTGTTCCGCGAAAAGGACAATCCGCAGTACAGATACACCTACCTCGATGACATCATCGCGACGACGAGCCGAGTCTTCCTGGGACTGACAGTGGACTGCGCCAGGTGCCACGACCATAAGTTCGACCCCATTTCGCAGATGGACTACTACCGCACGATGGCGGTGTTCTTTCCGTACGTTCGCTACGATTTCCCGCTAGCGGACGAGGAAGCGGTCTCCCGTCACACCGCCGAGACCGAGGTGGTCACCGCCAAGATCGAGCCGCTCAAAGGGCAGGTCGCCAATATCGAGGCCCCGTACAAGGACGCCGCCCGGAAACGGGCCCTCGCAGCCTTCCCAGAAGAAATCCAGCTGGCAGTACGGACGCCTGAAGAAGACCGCACGCCAGGCCAGAAGCTCCTCGCCGCCCAGGTGGTATCCCTTAGCTACGAGGAGTACGAGGACCTGATCTCGGAGGAGGACTCTGCGCGGATCGCCGATCTGAAAGATCAAATCGCGAAGCTGGAGGAGAATCTGCCCGCACCCCTGCCGACAGCGATGGGCATTCGGGACGGGGACTACAGGTTCGCACCGAACGGGCTGGGCGACGAAGTGCAGCCTGGCAAGGGCGACCGCGAGGATTTCAGCGGGATCGACGGAACCTGGCTTCCGGAAGAGAACTACGTACCTCCGCCTGCGCATTTCCTGCCCAACGCCGACTACCGCAACAAGGGCCAGCTGATCGAACCTGGATACATTGAGGTGCTGTCCCGCGGCGAGCCCTTCGATGCCAAGTCTCCCCCGCACCGCATCTCGACCGGGAGGAGGCTGGCGCTCGCAAACTGGATCGCCTCACGCGAGAACCCCCTAACTGCGAGAGTGATGATCAACCGCATATGGATGCATCACTTCGGCGAGGGACTCGTCTATACCGCCAGCAACTTCGGAAGCATGGGTACTCGCCCGACGAACCCGGAACTGCTGGATTGGCTGGCAACCGAATTCGTCCGCAAGGGCTGGAGCATCAAGGCCATGCACCGCCTGATCATGAATTCGGAGAGCTACCAGATGGCCTCGTCACACGCGGACCCGGCGGCGGCCAAGGCCGATCCCGAGAACAAGCTTCTGTGGCGGTTCCGCCAGCGGCGCCTTGAGGGCGAGGTGATCCGAGACATCATCCTCGATGCCGCCGGCAACCTCAACCTGGAGGCCGGCGGGCCCGGTTTCTTCCCGCCGATTCCGGAGGAAGTCCGAGAGTCGTTCCCCAAAGGCAAGTGGGACATGGCTGAGCCCGGTCCGGAGAACTGGCGGCGCAGCATCTATATCTACGCCAAGCGCGGCCTGCGATACCCGCTCTTCGAGGTGTTCGACCAGCCCAACATGAACGTGACCTGCGAGCGCCGGACTACCACCACGGTACCGACGCAAGCGCTGACACTGCTCAACAACCAATTCGCGCTCCGCCAGGCCAGGCACTACGCCGAGCGGGTGGCCAAGCTGACCGACGAAGCGGCCGACCGGATCCGCGAGGCTTACCGCATCGCCCTGAGCCGCACGCCAACCGAGTCCGAGCTTGACGCGAACCTTGACTTCCTGCGACAGCAGACGGAGTACCACGACGGCGACGCATTGGCGGCGCTGACGGATCTCTGCGACGTGATCCTGAACCTGAACGAGTTTCTTTATGTCGGCTAACAGACGCTTCGTATCACGCCGGGACCTCCTCTTCCGGGCCGGCGAGGGCATCAGCGGCGTGGCGCTCGCGCACATGCTGCAGCAGGACGGGCTCCTGGCCGCCGAGAACGCATGCGATGTGCAAGGCATCGCGTCTCCCACCGCACCCCGCAAGCCGCATTTCCAGCCGAAGGCGAAGGCGGTGATTTCGCTGTTCATGAGCGGGGGCGTGAGCCACGTCGACACCTTTGACTACAAGCCGATGCTCGAAAAGCACCACGGCAAGCCCCTTACCGGCAAGGGCCGCGTAAGGGTGCGCCAAGGGTATCCGGGCCCGCTGATGCGCAGCCCGTTCAAATTCGAGCGTCACGGGCAGTGCGGCAAGCTCGTTTCGGACCTCTTCCCGCACATGGGCTCGATGGTAGACGACCTCGCCTTCGTGCATTCTTGCACGGGCAGGTCGAATGACCATGTGCTCGCGCACTACGAATGGAACACCGGCTCGGTCTTGATGGGGCACCCCAGCGTGGGCAGCTGGGTCACCTACGGGCTTGGTTCCGAGAACCAGAGTCTACCTGGATTCGTGGTCATTTACGACCACCGTGGAGGACCGTTCTCGGGGCCAGCGAACTGGAGCAGCGGGTATCTGCCGGCGACCTACCAGGGAACGGTATTCCGTTCGCAGGGCGACCCGATCCTCGACCTGAATCCCCCGGGCGACCTAGTCACGGGCACACAGCAAAGAGCCAGGCTGGACCATCTCGCAAGGCTCAACGAAGAGCACGCCAAGAGACATCCGGGATCGAGTGAACTGGCGGCAAGGATCGCCTCTTACGAACTGGCCTACCGAATGCAGGGGTGCGCTCCGGAAGCAGTCGACATTTCGCAAGAGTCCGATGCGACCAAGCAACTCTACGGAATGGACGACCCGATGACGGAACCGTTCGGGCGGCAATGCCTGCTGGCCAGGCGGCTGGTTGAGCGGGGAGTCCGATTCATCCAGCTCTATAGCGGTGCGCTTCGCCAGCAGAACATCGACACCTGGGACGCCCACAGAAACCTGATTGAGAACCACACGCTCCACGCACGCGAAGTGGATCGGCCGATCGCTGGGCTGTTGAAGGACCTAAAGCAAACGGGACTGCTCGACGAAACGCTCGTCGTATGGCACTCGGAGTTCGGGCGCATGCCGATTTCTCAGCGCGGCCTAGGGCGGGACCACAACCCGCACGCCATGACAGCCTGGATGGCAGGAGCCGGCGTTCAGGGAGGCCAGTCAGTCGGGGCGACGGACGAGTTCGGATACAAGGCCGAGGAGCAGGTGCTCACCTACCATGACCTGCACGCCACGATGCTGCACTTGCTGGGCATGGACCACACCCGGCTCACCTACTTCTTCAACGGGCGCCACATGCGGCTGACGGATGTGCATGGCGATCCGATCCCGCAACTGGTGAGTTAAGGGCGAGACTGCCCCATCGGCAACCTAGGCCGGTAGTTCGCACAGGGTCTGACTCAAGGGTCCCTGAGGCGCCGGGTCGGTCGATTCTCCCGACGCGATTACGCCTCATCTCAATCCACGTATAGGAATGCGTTGGAACTGATGAGCATATGGGCGAGACTCTCAACAGCCTTAGAGAGGGCCTCCTCTGTCGAGGCGTTCGCGCGCGCAAAGAGCCGTCGCTGGGCTTCCAAATGGTCCTTCGCAAGCCCGGTTTCATGGTTCGTGGGCTCCCTGGAAAGGACCAACCCGTAAGCGGACCGGGCCAGCGCCGCGAGGTCTTCCGGCCTACCGGCCTGGAAATCCAGCAAGCGTTGGGAGGCAGCAGCCGCGTTCTCGAATACGAATTCGCTGTTCATTAGCGCAAGCGATTGCAGAGGCGTAGCGGACGGTGCGCGACGAGTGCAGGTGGTATCGATATTCGGGAAGTCAAATGTCCCCAGAAAGGTCGATGGCCAGGTGCGGCGAGCCATGAGATAGACGCTGCGACGCCGAGACCCTTTGCCGACAGCGACCTGCAAACCGTCGGGCCGTGCCTCAAGTTCCACGGGAGGGCCACCGAGACTGTTGTCAAGCTTGCCGCCAACAGCGAGGATCGAGTCGCGCAGTGCCTCGGCATCCAGGCGCCGAAGCGGCATTCTCCACAGCAGTCGATTGCCGGGATCTTCGATCGTGGCGCGTTCGTAGGCCGGATTGTCGGTTCGCGTCGAGGACTGCCTGTACACGCTGGACAGCATGATCATCTTGTGCAACCGCTTCAGCTTCCAGCCATGCTTCATGAAATCCACGGCGAGCCAGTCTAGAAGCTCGGGATGAGACGGCACCGAGCCGTTCGATCCGAAGTTGTCGGGCGTCTCGACGATCCCCGTCCCGAAGTGGTGCTGCCAAGCGCGGTTTACGATGACCCTCGCGGTCATGGGGTGCTGCGGGTCGGTGAGCCACTCCGCCAGCGCCAGGCGGTGTCCAGTCGTTTCACCCATCCGGTTCGATGAGGGCGTAGCCAAGCAGGACTCACCCGTGTCGCACAAGACCGAGAGAAATCCCGGCTTGACTGCCGGCCCGGGCGACTCTACGCTGCCACGCTGGAGAAGCCGGATTGTCGGAAGCGCGTCTCCATCCCACAGGGCCTGTATCTGCTGAGGTTCGTTGCGATAGCCCCGCCAAGTGCTGATGTCATCGCTCAAGCGCTCCAGCTCCTGCCTGTCTTCGTCCGACGCCTCCGCCAGAACCTCAACGTCGCTAACTTCGACAATCGATCCGAACTTCTCGATCAGGTACTTCTGGACCTCGGTTCGATCCTTGGCCGGGGTCTCGACTGCCGCGCGTAGATCCTCCTGCACCACGGCAGGCACATCCCCAAGCTTGCCCTGAAAGATCGCATCCCGATACGGCTTGCCGATCTCGTCCCGCCGCGCAGACAGGCTCTCGATTTCCGCGTCGACAGCCTCGTTGTGCCTGTCAATCCGTTCCTTCTCGGCATGCGAAACGGTGTAAAGGAGGCGCTTCTTGGGCTGGATCCAATCGCTTGGGTTGTAGGCTGCCGAAAGCAATGCCAAGAAGCGGTAGTAGTCTCTCTGAGGAATCGGGTCGAACTTGTGGGTGTGGCAACGCGCGCATGAGAGCGTCAGTCCGATCGTACTGCGCGAAACCTTGTCGATCAGGGCGAAGAGCGTCTCGTAACGGTCGAACGGGCGGTCCGAGATGTCTTCGTCCGTCGCGTCCAGAACCGTTCGCAGGTAACCCGTGGCGACCAGCGATTCCAGCATTCCCGGCGTGTACTGCTCTGCATTGCGCCAGTCGTGGATCTCGTCTCCAGCCAGTTGCTCCGTGAGGAACCGATCCCAGGGCTTGTCCCGGTTGAACGACTCGATCACGTAGTCCCGGTACCTCCACATACCGGGAGAGAGGACCGGATTGTCGGCTTGGAAATCCTTCCCCTTCGTGTCCACGTAGCCCGCCGCGTCGAGCCAGAAACGGCCCCACCGCTGGCCGTAGCGGTGCGATTCGAGAAGCCGATCGATCAAGCGTTCGTAAGCTCCCGCACCCGTGTCAGACAGGAACTCGGCCGCCTGTTCCGGCGATGGAGGCAATCCCCAAAGGTCGAAGTACGCTCGTCGAAGCAGCGTGCTCCGAGAAGCCGGCTCAGACAGCGAGAGCCCCTGGCGCTCCAGCTCCGCAATCACAAAGGAGTCGATCGGGGTCCGGACGGAGCGGCGGGCCCTGACCTTGGGCGCGTCAACCGACACGGGCCGTCGAAACGCCCAGTGCTGGCGGTCCTCTTCTGTCACCGGCGGAGCTTCGGCGGCAGTAAATGGCCGGTCAAGGGGATCGCCCAGATCGACGTAGTCAGCGAAATTCCCCTCGTCAATCCATTCCCGGATGAGCCGAACCTGGCTTGCGCTCAACGACTCGCCGGCACCCTGAGGCGGCATCACACCACTGACCAGCTGGCGCACGAGGACACTCTTCTCGGCGAACCCTTCGAGCACGACCGGCCCGTGCTGGCCGCCGCGAAGCATCGATGCAAGGGTTCGCAGGTCCAGACCGGACTGAGGAGAGCTACCCCCATGGCAAGCCACGCAACGCTCTTCCAGGAGGGGCTGGATCTCCTCCTCGAATCGGGCGATCTGCAGACGCGCTTTGTCGGGTATGGAGTCCTCCTGTTCCGAACGCGCCCCGGATTCGATCCAGCGCCGGATTGTCTCGACATCGGCTTCCGGGACGGTGCTCTCGAATGCCGGCGGGGGCATCTCGCCCTGGGCCAGCTTCTGGTACAAGCGGCTCTCATCGGGGGAACCCCTCTTGACGACGGGCCCGTTGAAGCCCCCCCGCAAGACGGTCCGAGCTGTCCGAAGGTCGACCCCCTGCTCGGGCGAGCTCTTACCGTGGCAAGTCAGGCAATAAGCCGAGAGAATCGGCTGGACATCCTGCTCGAAGACAGGGACGCGCTCCTGACCTGGCGCTGCAACTGCAACAACGAAGGCCAGGAGCCCGCCAAGCAGCCGAGGTCTCATGCCGTTCGGACCTCGTTCGAGAGCAGGCCGCCGACAACTCTCGCCCCTGTCACAGTGACGTCGGTCGGTGTTTCCATCCGCCCTGCGTGGGGATAGTGGGTATTGCGATGGTCTAGCCCGAGCTGGTGCATGACGGTCGCGATCATGTCAGGCACGCTTACGCGATCTTCAACGGACTTATACCCGAAATCGTCTGTCCGACCGTAGATCAGCCCTGGCCGAAAGCCGCCGCCAGCGAACCAAATCGTGAAGGCGTTGCGGTTGTGGTCGCGGCCGTCATTCCGCTGCGTGGTGGGCAAGCGGCCGAACTCGCCAGCCCACATCACGATGGTATCTTCCAGCATTCCCCGCTGGTCCAGATCCCTCACAAGCGCCGCGGCTCCCTGATCGGTTTCGGTCGCGATTCTGGGCATGCCTTCCTTGAGCTTGTTGTGGTGATCCCAGGGCTGGCCCGGGCTGGTCGTGACTTGCACGAACCGAACCCCGGCCTCAACCAGTCTCCTGGCCATCAAGCAGCGCATGCCGTACGGGCCGCGAATCGAGTCGTCAATGCCGTATAGCTTCTTTGTCGCCGCCGACTCACTCTCGATATCAAGGACATCCATTGCCGCAACCTGCATGCGAGCCGCCAACTCGAAATTCTCGATGCGGGAGTCGAGCTCGGTTTCGCCCGGACGCCCTTCCGAGTGGAGCTTGTTGATCTGTGCCAGGTAGTCCAAGGCCTGTTCCTGGACACCGGGCGGAAGTTGCTCGGCTGGCTTCAGATGATGCACCGGCGATCCGCTCATGCCAAACTCGACGCCTTGGTACAGCGCCGGCAGGAAGCCGTTGGCCCAGAGCTGCTTTCCGCCCACCGTGTACCCGGTCGGGTCGCGCAACACAACGTATGCGGGCAGGTTCTGGTTGACCGTGCCAAGGGCGTAGCTGACCCACGAGCCCATCACCGGCCGTCCCGGGAAGATCTTGCACGTGAGCAGCATGTTCAACCCTTCGAGGTGGTTGTTGTGCTCGGTGTGCATCGAACGGATGAAGCAAAGCCTGTCGACGATTTCGGCTTGCTGCGGCAGGACCTCCGAGACGTCCATGCCGCAGTCGCCGTGCTTCTTGAATTCGAACGGAGACGGCAGCAAGGTGTTCTTGTTGCCAGGCTGGTGGATCTCGACACCGTCCGGATGCGGCTGCCCAGCGAATTTGGCGAGCATCGGCTTGGGGTCGAACAGGTCCATCTGGCTTGGACCGCCGTTCTGAACTAGCTGAATGACGGCCTTGGCGCGACCCGGGAAGTGGCCCTGCCGGGCTCGTAGATCGTTCGGGAAGCGGGCCGTCGAGGCAGCTGTGGTCTGAGCGAGCAGTTGCGATACCGCAATTCCCCCAAGGCCTAGCGAACTCATTGCCAGGAGTTCGCGCCGCGCAATTCGTTGAAGCGTCCGATGGCTCACGGCTTGACAGCTAGGATAGGCCAGCCAAGGAGATTACGCAATCCGTTATCAATGCAAATCGGGTCTCAACGGCCGAACCGGGCAACCCCGATCCTCGCGTGCAACCCGATCGCACTATCCCTTCTGAATTCAACCCTTCCTGCCGTAGTATGAAGGGAGTTGCGGGCGCGTAGCTCAGTTGGATAGAGCATCTGCCTTCTAAGCAGAGGGTCCCAGGTTCGAGTCCTGGCGCGCCTGCCAACCCTTTCCGGATTCACTGGTCGCGGCAAGCCGACCGCAGAGACGAATGCGGGCGCTCAAAGGCCGTTTGCCAGTGCAAGGGCGAGCAATTGAGTTCCGGACGGTTCCTGAAGTCCTTCCAGTCCCCTGAAAATCCGGATGTGACGCCAATCCAAGTCTGATCTGTAGATGCTCTGAGCGCCCGGCCCGAAGCTGGCCATAAGCCCACTTGAACGACCGCCAACCGGGCATTTTCCACTGCACATAACCACCTCGTATCCCGCGCGAGGCAGTCCCGGTACCAGGCTCAATGAACGGCCTTAGTCGTGCCCTCAAAGCACGCTACCCCTGGACGAGAAGCAGCTTCGCCTCCGATATACTGACAGGCTCCGAGTCCGAAGAGGCAAGTACCGAATCATGCGGCTCCTACACACGATCTTGCTCGGGACGATTGCAAGCTTAGCGCTTCATGCGAAGCCCCACATCGTCGTCTTCTTTGCCGACGATCTCGGCGGTGATGACACGACGGTCTACGGCTCCAGGGACGCAAGGACGCCAAACATCGAGCGCCTTGCCGCGATGGGCATGACGTTTGATTACGCCTTCGTCGCGTCACCGGCGTGCGCTCCCAGTCGAGCGGCGCTGTTGACTGGATTGATGCCAGCGCGCAACGGCGCGGAAGCGAACCACACCTGGCCGGCACCGGCGGTACCCTATCTCACGACGCGCCTGAAAGAACTGGAGTATGAGATTGCGGCGTTCGGCAAGGTCGCACACGGTGACGCCAAGCCCGAATACAACTTCGACTACTACGCCAGGCCACGAGTCGGCCTCGCGGCAAACGTGGCTCAATACTTCGCTGAACGGGAATCCAACGGCCCGCTCTGCCTGCTGGTCGGGGACCGGAGACCCCACGTTCCCTGGACGGCGGAGAACGCATACGATCCGAACGAGGTCAGTCTGCCCCCCTATTTCATCGACACTCCGGAAACGAGAGTACACCGGGCCCGCTACTATTCCGACATCACGGGGCTCGACGAGGAGTTCGGCAAGGTCATGGGGATGGCCGGCAAGCGCCTGGGCAATGACGTCATCTATGTCTTCACCAGCGACCACGGCGGGCAATGGCCGTTCGGGAAATGGAATCTTTACGACGCCGGCATCCGCGTTCCGCTTATCGTTGCATGGCAGGGGCACATCGAGCCGGGCACCAGGACGCAGGCCATGGTGAGCTGGGTCGACCTCCTGCCGACACTGATCGACCTCGCTGGAGGAAAGGTGCCGGACTACGTCGACGGGCGGTCATTTGCGGACGTGCTGACCGGGAAGGCAACCACTCACAGGGAGCTAATCTTCACCACGCACAGCGCCGACACAGTGTTCAATATTTATCCGATACGGAGCGTTCGGACGACGCGATACAAGTACATACTGAACCTCCTTCCTGGGTACCTCCACACCAATCACTCGGACATCCTCCGCAAGGACGGGGCCGGTGCCTACTGGGATTCCTGGGACAAGGCCGCTGAATCTGATCCAGCCGCCGCCCGGATCGTCCACAAGTATTTCGAACGACCTGCCGAGGAACTGTACGATCTTGCCGAGGACAGGCTTGAGCAGAACAACCTCGCAGCGAGTCCGGATTTCGCAGACCTGAAGGGTGCCTTGCGCGCTGTCCTTGAGGACTGGATGGACGAGCAAGGTGATCAGGAGACCGTGTTCAACGAGCCTTACCCTGCATCGGGTCCTCGGCCCGACGCCAAGACCGTCGGTCGGTAATTGCGGACGCTGTCCGACTTGTCAGAGCGGTCCAATAGGGTGTTCAGTTTGCCGGCACGGCAGCGAACGCCACCGGGATCTCGATGCGCCCCGACGGATCATCCTGAGGCAGGTCACTCCTCCTGACCACCAGATTGCCCCAGTGCGTGTCGGGTGCGACGCCTGCGCTGGCGACGCTGATCGTGATTTCTTCGGATCTACCGGCAGCCAAGGTGCCTGAGCGCGGGTTCGCTATCAACCACGTGCTACCGGATTCGATGGCGTATTGAAGCGATCCAAGTCCGCCGTTGGACAGCCGCACGATCTGCGCAGCGGGGTCGCGATCGACTGGCGCCACGAAAGTCAATGCCCTTGGGCTTGCACTGGAAATCGGCGGAGGCTCGGAGTCCAGCCTGACGCTCGCCCGCAACGTGCCGTCAATCCGGGTGCGAGGAGTGTGGACGACCAGAGAGATGTAGTACGCCAGCGCGGTGCCAAGCCCGCGTTCCGAATCTCGGCTGATTACAACCGATTCGGAACTGCCGGACGACACTGACTGGAAATCGACCTCGAAAATCGGAGTTGTGCCGTCCTCCGCATATCTCCAGGTGAGTGACTCCGAGTCGGCATCCACCAATAGGTCCACGTCAACGTCCGGAGTCGACGAATCGAATCGAATCGTGAGCTCGCGCGCGTTCGGGGGAGGTTCGACCCGGAAGCCCGAGCTACCGTCGTGGGCGTAGATACTGTAGGCGGTGGAGCGCAGTTCGACAGCCTGAGGAACGCCCACCCGCAACTTACGGGTCTGAGAGAATACCGCATCGACTCGCCTGGCACGGTCCATTTCGATGGCAACGCTCGGGCTTCGGGCGGGGACCTCGCCGATCCAGCCCACAAATTCCCAGCCGGGATTGGGGTTGGCATTCAGACTCACCAGTGTGCCTTCGCGGTGAAAGCCCTCGTCGCCCTGCGGGTCGGCATCAACGGATCCGGAGTCGCGTCTCGGCGTGTAGTGATAGAGCGGATACTCTGGTTCGACCGTCGCTGTGACGGAACCACCCCCGCCCGGCAGAGTGAGTTCCCTCGACAACTCGCCCCCGTCGCTCCATTCCTTGAATCGGTATCGTAGCGCCCCCCTGCCCCGCGCCCACTGCAATTCCTCCACCCTGAGCTGAATGGAGGAACCTGTTTCGTCGATCGAGAGCGCGGTCGGGGCGTAGTGCTCTTCGTCGTCGATATGGATGACCACAGGGTCGCCGGTCGAGTCGATTCGAAAGAACGGCTGGTCTGCAAATACAGCTTTGAACTCCATTTCAGGCCAGTTGGCCTTTGAACGCGCCGGATTGGAAGCCGTTCCGTGCGTGCCAAAGAGTTTGCCAGCCCACCTCATGAACTGGTGCCCGCTGTTGGAATTCGCAGAGGCCGAGACGATGAGCGGTGTGCGCAGCGTGTAGTATCCGTCCGGAGAGTCGGGGCTCACGGAAACGCTCCCGGCACCGGGAGGCTCGGCCTTGGTCGCAACTCGGTGCTGAACGATGAAATTGACTTCCAGCCAAGTTGCGTCGGGATCGGCGGTCACCGATCGGACACGCTCTCCCCCGTCGTTCCACTTTCCGAAGAGGTACCGGCTGCCATCCACAACCTGGGGAGAGGGAACTTCCAAGGTGTGATTGCTTCCCCGCATCCAATGGAACGCGGCGGGCGCCGTCGTGGTGACACCGTCGACGAGAACTCGCAGCCCCGGCGGATTTGTTGTGACCGTAGTCGCCGTCGGAGGCATGCCGTACAACCTCGCGACACCATCGATGTCCCCTGCAGACAGGCCCGAGGCCGGCACACTGATTCCGGGAGGGATGGTCTCCGCCGCCGTCAGCCCGTTTCCCGATGCGACCCTGAGCGAGTGGTGCATTGTCGATGCGTAATCGTAGGGTCCGGTGCCTGGGTGGATGTTGGCGTAGATACCTTGGTACCTCTCGTCAAGGTTTTCGTCAACAAGAAACAGATGTTGCTCCCGGTCAGCACGCTGGTGCTCATGGAAAAGCCCGACGGCGTGACCGATCTCATGGACAACCGCGTCAACTGAACATCCGTCCGGCGACAGCAGGATGCCTTGTTCCCCTCCCCGCATCCCAACGTAGGCGCGACAGGGACCGGAGGAGGCTTCGTAGAACCTCACGTAGTTTGGCTGATCCGACCGTTCCACAATGGTGATCACGGTCTTTTCGTTCCATTGCGCGATGGCTTCGAGAATGTCATCTCGCTGCTCAGCCTCGATGTCTGTGTCGATCGTGTACGGGACAACAGCCGCCGGCCACAAATGGTCTGCCCCGGCGGAAACCATGTCCCGTCGCATCGGCCATTCGGGATTCGTCGCCCCTGCCTTCGACTCCGAAGACGTGCCGGACGCGATCTCCTCGACACGGCCCAGTATCATGTCGCCGCCGTGGACCGCCAATCCATCGATTACCACGTACGGCAAGTCCAACCCGAGGAAGACCGTTGTGCGGTCCGATCTGGACGGCCAAACGGTGCGGCTGACGGCCACGTCAGCGGCCGCGTGCGTGGAGGATGAGAGAAAACCGAAGCAGGCGACGGCCAGAAGGTACGTTGGCATGCGCCGCATCGCGTACTCATGCTATGGGACGCACCGCACCTCAACCTAGTTTCGACGTGTTCTACGACTGGAAGTCCTGTCTAGAAAACAAGTTCCGTCAAGCTTCCGACCCTGTCACGTCAGGGCCCCACCACCGGCAGAAGAATATGCGAAGGCCTGCCGGGGGAGTGGTACACGGTCTGTTCTGCGACGACCCAGGAATCGCTGGTCCCGAACGGCTCTCCGTTGTTAAGGTTCCTCGCGAACTGAGGGAAATGGCTGCTGGTGACATGGACGCGGATTCGGTGTCCCGTCTGGAAGAGATTGGCGGTCCCGATCATATCGATCTCCATCTCGTACGGGTGGTGCGGAACCATCAGCACCTGCCGGTCCACGCCCTCGCGGTGGCGAGCCCTAAGGATGCCTTCGGCGATATTGATCGAACGACCGTCCGGGTAGACATCGACCAGCTTGGCAACGAAGTCGGTGTCCGTCTCGCTCGAGGACGCATGGAGAACTAGCTTGACCGGCCCCACCACTTCGACCGGCTCCGACAGGACGGAGGTGGTGTAGACGAGCACATCGGCACGATGCTCGATTGGCCTTTGGTCCCGCGAGCCCGAGGGCGTGGCCACTCCGCAGCAATTCGCACCGCCCAAGCTCGGAACCGGGTTCCCGGGATCGTAGCTGTACCTATCCGGGTTCGATTCCCCTGCCGGCTCGTCCCATGAAAGAACTCCGTCCCCGTGGGAGCCGTTGGCGTTGCCTCCGCTATCGAGGTAGAGCGGCACGTACTCGGCGCGAGCGAGCGGATACTCGTTCTCGTAGGTCCATTCGTTCCTCCCCATGACGAAAATCTTGACCGGCGGCTCCTCAAGCAATCCGTTCTCGATGCCCTTCAGCCAGTAGTCGAACCATCGCAGCGCTAGGGCGTTGGTGTCGATGCTGGCGGCTTCGCCCCAATCCATTCCTCCAACAGTTTGCGATACCCCGTGCTCCCAAGGGCCGATGACCATGTGGCTTCCCTCGCGTGCTGACACATTACCCCCACGCGTGCTGACACCGGCGTAGCCCCGAAGGGTGCCTTGGGCGAAGATGTCAAAGAATCCCCCCATTGTGTGAACCGGGACGGAAACCTCCTCGAACTGCTCTTCGACATTCAACAGGCGCCAGTAATCGTCGTAGTTCGGGTGGGCGAGCCAGTCCCTGTAAAACTGCGCATCGCGACCGACGAGCCCCTGCATCTCATTGAGCGGCAGGTGCCAGACCACGTTGTCGTAGGAAATGCCTTCCGGTCCCCCGGCCATCGAGTGCGGACCCGGGTTCTGCATGATGCGCGACTCCTGACGGACCGGTCCCCAACCGAAGTTGAATGCAAGGCGCCATCCGCCGTTGACCGTGATCCAGTCGTGATAGATGCTGGTGGACGCGACGCGGGGGAAGATCGTCACCAAGTGCGGGGGCGCCGCCTGCGCCGCCCGCCACTGGACATGGCCGAGGTACGACCCTCCTTCCATCCCGACCTTGCCGTTCGACCATGTCTGCGCGGCCGCCCACTCGATCGTGTCGTAGCCGTCCTCGATGTCGTTTCGGAACGGCTCCCACTTCCCTTCGGACTCATGCCTACCACGCACGTCCTGGAATACATAGACGTAGCCGCGACGGGAGAAATAGACCGCAGCAGCGTAGGAACTCGGAAACCGCTCCGTGGAGTATGGGGTGCGGGAAACGATGACCGGGTGCTTGCCTTCGCCCACTGGTCGATACACGTCAGCGAATAGGACCACGCCGTCCCGCATGGGAATCGCGACTCGGTTCTCGACGACGATCTCGTTTCGGGGAGGCGGAGAAGCCGGGAAATCATAGGCTATGGCAGTCCAGGGAACCGCCAAGAGGACAGCGAATACCCGTCCTGAAGTCTGGAAGAAAGGTTGCCGTACGAAGCTGCTCATGCTAGATCCGTGGCGGCTCGGCGACGAATTTCCTCATGCTTCGAGCTGAGCCGCATCAGTGCAATCATAGCCGGACAAGCAATTCTCCCATGACACTCCGCATGGCAACCTGTCGGCCAAGCGCCGATAGGACTTGCACTCGGGAACCGGCGAAGCGTGCGATCCGGTCCTGTTGACAAGCCAGTCGTCGGCTTCGCGGACTTGCTTGAACACCAGTGACGGAGAATCTCGGCGGCCATTGCCGTGGACGCAAAGGCGTCGTGTTTGAGGGACGTGAGGGCGGTTGACCGGGAATCCAGTCTTCCTACAGAACATCCCGCGCCCCGCGAGGGCGTGGCGATTGTCAGGCGGACAGAGGGCCCAGCAATGTGAGTCCGTACGGCCAGTCGAATGATACGGTTTCGCGGACTGTGCCAAGGTGCCGACGCTGGCTGCCCGCAATCGCCCAGGGGGATTAAGGGTTGGGCTCGGAGGAGCCGCCGAAGCGACCCCTCCGAGTGCTGGGTTAGCCGGTTAGAAGTGAATCTTGAGCGCGAGCTGGATTTGTCGCTCAATGCTGCGTGTGCTGAAGATCCGCCCAAAATTCGGACTGTCGAGCTGCGCGGTGGGACGGTTCCAGGTGGGAGAGTTGGTGGCGTTGAACATTTCGACCCTTAGCTCAAGAATCTTGTCTTCCAAGAAGCGGAACTTGCGGAAGATCGATAGATCCAAATTCCCCAAGCCGTCTCCCTGAAGCGCGTGGCGCTCCATGTTGCCAAACGTGAATGGCGCGGGGACCTCGAACGCAGACGGATTGAGCCACCTGTCGGGACTTGCGTTGGATGCTCGGGCCTCGCCCACGTGGTGGGCGCGCAAGTACCCCCCGTTGATGTTGTTAGAGCCCGCATTGCCCGTATTCGCAAGATCCCCGGAAACCCCGACGTGATAGTTCTGCCCGGAGGCGAACTGCAGGATGCCGTTCAATTGCCACGGCCCCAGAATGTGGTCCAGGACCTTACTACCGGTTCGGAACTTGCTGCCGGATCCAACAGGTATTTCGTAGACCCAGCTCGTCGTGAACACGTGGGGCATATTAAACGCTGAGTAGCCCCAGTTGTCGTTCCACCGATTGGGATCCTGCGGATTGCATCCGTCCTCGTTGAACCAGCCCGAGCAGTGGTCGACCGACTTGCTCAAGGTGTAGGACACCAAGTACGAAAAGCCCGCCTGGTGCCGGCGCTTGAGTTGGAACTGGAAGGAGTTGTACTTGGACCGGCCCCAACTTCTGTCGAAGAAGCTGGAGGTGATGTGGGGAAACGGTTTTCTCAGGGACGGGTCCCCCGGCCCTGGCTCCAGGGCAGTGTTGTACATGCCGCCGACGCGTAGATTGATTCCCGTTGATCCAACGTAAGCAAGGTCCACGATGGTGCTCTCGGAGAGTTGGTATTGGAAGCTCAGGTTGTACTGCTGCGAGTAGGGAAGCTTCAGCGCGGGGTCGTAATACCAGGTGACCTCGCCGAATGGGGTAGGCGCGGGGAAAACGGGGTTGTCGCCCAAGTCGAGCGGATCTTGCGCCGAGACCTTGGGTGTCGGCAAATCAGAAGTGGGGAGATTCAGATTCGGCTGCTGGAGCAGGCCGACCGACGGCCATGTGCCAACGACACCCATGTTGGCTTGGATGTTGCCGGCCCAATTGTCATAGACAATACCGTATGCACCCCGAAACGCCATCTTGTCGGTGATCCGGTACGCAAGCCCGAAGCGGCCCTGCCAGTTCCATGGCCGGTCATTGCTGGGCTTCTGGTTCGGCGACAACACCACGCCGTCAGGCAGAGTCCCCCCCGGAATGCACGGCGCCTGGCCCAGCTCCTCGCACGAGCCCACAGGAATCTGCAACTCGTAGCGTCCGTGGATCAAGTTCAGATTGCCCACCTTGTTGTTGTTGTACTCGTCGCTGCCATAGTGGCCGAAGATCGTCGCGTCATTTCGAACCCCTAGATTGATCGTCAACCGGGGCGTTACCTTCCATGTGTCCTGGACATAGAAGCCATACACCCTGTGGCCGCGTACCTGCTCGATGTTCCCTCGCCGCCTTCCAACGGCGGGAACGCTCAGCAGGTACGAAGCGAGGCCGCTACCAGTGTTGCCGGGATTCTGTGGATCGCTGGTCTGCAAGGCGCTGAAGGAGACGCCCCCGCCAAAGCCCGGACCGAAGTATCCATTGGTATTCCAGTTCCCGCCCACCTTGAAGGTGTGATTGCCGACGATCTTGGAGTAGTTACTGCGGATCTGATAGACATCCGCCATGTCACGCAAGCTATGCCAGGTCCCGCTAGGGCCATAGCCAGGGACTCCCACGCTCGGCACGTAGCAGCCGTCCGGGAGAATCTCCGTGGGCCACTGGCATGCGAACCCTTGTGCGAATTCGCCAATCGCTACCAACTCCGCGTTGCCGAACCCCTCATAGAAGCCCTCGCCTCCTTGCCTCAGCTTGACCCGACCAACGGAAACCTGAAATACCGACGTTGGACTGGCGGTCCACGTATAGTTAATGCCAAGGTTCCAGGAATCAAGAATCCCAGTTCCTACTCTCCCCTCGACCCCTCCGCTATTGGTTGTTGGCTGCTCCCCGTTGCCGTAGCGCAACCAGAGGAATTGATTGTCCGTGAGGCGGTGGTCGATCTTAAACGAATACTCGTTCACATCCGTCTCGGCCGGTCTTGTGTCAATTGCGTTTTGTCCGGCCACACCGATGTCCTTGGCCGCCGGCCAGATGGCTTTGGCGTAATTCACCATCCCGGAGTTAAGCCGGGCTCCCGGAATCATGTTGTTCGGGAATGGGCTTCTCGAAAAGATGCCGGGATTGTTGGGGTCTTCGACTGTCGTGAAGGGGTCGAAGATCTGCTGTGGCTCGCCGCTCAGGTCACCGCCGAGCTCAGCCGCGGTGGGCACCAAGGCCCGGCTCTCGGCAGGCGTTCTGCGACGGAACCACTGGCCGGAAGTGAAGAAGAAGGTCCTGTTTTTGACAATCGGCCCGCCCCCTGCGCCGCCCCACGTGTTCTGGCGGAGAGGAGTCACCTCCGGGACAAAGGGATTGCGGGCATCGAACACGTCATTGCGAACGAACCAAAAACCGGTTCCATGGAACTCGTTCGTGCCGGACTTGCTGACGATGTTGATGATGCCGCCACGGACCTGGCCATATTCGGCCATATCATTATGGGACTGGACCTTGAATTCCTGAATGGCTTCGATGACGGGCGGAAGTGCATAGGTGCTGGTGAATGCGCCCTGGTTGGTGAGACCGTCGAGCATGAAGAAGTTGCTGCGGTTCGACTGGCCGTTGATCGCCGGGAAGGAGAAAGAGCCCGCATTCGTTCGAGCACCGAACCCGCCCGCGTTTTGAGCGGTGCTGACCGGGGCAACGCCCGGGGTCAGGGTGAGCAACTGGGTAAAGTTACGTCCATTCAGGGGCAGGTCCACCACCGCTTGCTCCTGAACCACGGCGCCCATCTCGGCGCTCGATCCCTGGATCAGCTGGGCGCTCGCCGTAACTTCGATGGTCTCGGTAACCGAGCCGACCTCCAACGCGAAGTCTTGTACAAGGGTCTGGTTCACCTCCAGCTGCACCGTGGGAATTGCGGTCTGCTGGAACCCCTCCAGTTGCACGATGATTTCGTAAAAGCCCGGCGGCAAGTTCAGTAGCGAGTATGCGCCCACGGTGTTGCTGACGGTATCCTGAGCCACTCCCGTAGCCAAATTAGTCACCGTGACCACGGCGCCGGGGATAAGGGCGCCGGTCGGATCGGTGACGTGCCCGGTTATTCCGGCCGTACCGCCGCCTTGGGCGAACACGGCGTTGCCGACGATTCCCGGCAGCAGCGCTAACGCGAATACGGCAGCCAATAACCAGGCTGCCGTGAATGGATCCCTGTATTCAGATGTGCAGCGCACGAAGTAGTCCCCTTTCCCTGAATAGCTGACAATTCAAACCCCCGACGTTTCGACAGTCCTTGCCATATACGCCAGAAGTGACAGCGTCGTCACGACTATACAGGCTGGAATCGACAGCCGTCAATAGCACGGCGGCGCGGCCCTAAACGATTCCTGGATCAGGAAAACGTCGTGCACGCGTCAATGAGTCGGAGAATCGACCAGCGTCGCAGAACGCTGAAGATCCAGATCACCGCGCCTGCAGGGCTTGATCGATCATTCTCAGCGCTCGCCCAACGAGTTGGCTCGAGGGGTCGATGCCAGCAGCCACCCGGATTGCAGCCGACGCGTCATCGAGGCGGCCCATGGTAGCGAGTGCGACTGCAAGATTGACGTAGGCGTGAACGTATTCCGGGTCGTCCTCGACTGCCCTACGAAACATCGCCTCGGCTTCGGCATGCCGCCCCTGCTTGGCGAGCAAGACTCCCAAGTTGTTGCTAGCGCTGGCCAGTTGAGGATCCGATTCGACCGCGGCATTCAGGGCCACCTCGGCTTCCGGAAATCGGGAAGCCTCGGTAAATGCCACTCCGAGCTCGTTGAGGGCCCCGGACATTTGAGGATCCGACGCCAACGCTCTCTTTAGGGCCCTGATCCTTTCCTGCTGATTCCCGAGCCGGGCATGTGCCAGGGCAGCTCCGTAGTGATACTCAGCGTTCTCGGGCCGGTAGGCCAGCGCTTGGCGGTACTCCCGGAGGGCAGCTTGGGCGTCATTCCGCTCGAGATACCTGCTACCCCTCTTCGCCGCACGTCCGGCCAGTTCTTCCTGTCGCGTTCGTTCCTTGCGCTCTTCGAACAGGGCGGTCTCGGCCGCCAAGGCTTGTTCGTCCCCAATTTCGCGAAGCACAACAACCAACTCGAACCATGTCTCCTGAGACCCGGGATCCATTTCGCGGGCGTGCCGCAGTTGCTGACTGGCTTCTTCCAGCTGCCCTGTCCGCGCGAGGACTGTCCCGAGCTCTCGGCGGGCATCCGCATGTTCGGGCTCGAGCGAAACCGCCCGACGGAGCGTGTTCTCAGCCTGCGAAAGACTGGAAGTCCCCTTCAGGGCGACGCCGCGAAGATACTCCACCTCGAACTGGTCGACACCTGCTGGCAGCGATTCCTCCCATTCGGCGACAAGGTCCAGCGCTCTCTGATGGCTGCCGAGGTTCACCGCGCATTTCGCGGCGGCGAGTCGCGCGTCATGATTGCCGGGAGCAAGCCTAAGGGCGTGCTCGAACTGGTCCACGGCTTCGGCGAACCGCTCGGATTGCGCGTAAGCAGTCGCCAGATTGAACCTGCCAATGAAGTGATCCGGGGCTAGTGCGACAAGCCTGTCCAGAACTTCGATCGCGGATTCGTCGGATCCGTTTCCTGAGAACGCCCGCCCGAGCAATAGCATCGATTCGATGTCGTCGGGCCCCGACTCCAGCGCATGCTGGAGATGAACGATAGCGGCGCGATAGCGGTGCAGCGAGAGATACGCGGTCGCGAGACCTCGTCGAATCGGGACCGAGTTCGGACGCCGCTCGAGCGCCTTTCGGAACGCTTCTGCCGCGCATTCCGCATTACCTATCAAAAGGAATCGCTCCGCTTCCGCTTGCAATTCCGTTGCCCCGCGCCGGCTGGCCGGGGCGTTTGCTGCGGACGGAAGCGGGTCGCAATCTGACTGGGCAGCGAGGAGCGACTCACTGCACGCAACCGAAACAAGAGCGGCAAGTCCGATGGCCGGACGACGCGCCCACATGCGCATCAGTCTATCGGATGGTCGACCCTTTCCTTCACCGCCATCGTGAGCTCCATCCCAAGGCGGCCGGAATATGGCCTGCATCGTCAGATTCCCCGAGTGCGAGTCCGATCGCAATCCGAGACGTGTCTGGTAGCATGGCCTCAGCGCGGTTCGGAATCGTTGAAGAGTCCCGATTCGACAGTGCGGAACCATCGCCGGCGGGTCGCATTCGCCCTGATAGCGGTCCTCGGATGCTGTCTAGGCGGGAGAGCGATTCGAGCCCAACAGGCCCAGCCCGGCCCCCCTCAGGCGACGGACAGCCATGCGTGGATGTTGCGAGCCCTTGAGGATGTTCGCGGCCGTAGCGAGACCCAGAACATTTACACCGGACGGGAGGTGCTCTCTGGTGCTCGCGAAGAGCTGCAGTCCTTGGAACGCGGCGCTCAGCGCGGCCTGGAAGCGCGTCTGCAACTTGATGTCGGCAAAGACGAACTGCGACTCGGGAACAACGAGAAGGCGATAGAGCATCTCAAGGCGAGCTACGAACTCTCGGGCGAGTCCGGCACCGAAACGGCCTTCCAGCTCGCAGTCGCATACCTGCGGGCAGCAGAAGCCAAGAACTGCCTCGCCCATGCGGATCCGAGGAGCTGCATCCTACCGATCCGGGAAGGTGGCGTACATCGCGACCCGAGCGATTCAAGACAGGCCATCCGCTACCTGGCAGCCCTCTTGGACAGACGGCCAAACCATCTCGAGGCGCGCTGGCTGTTGAATCTGGCGTACATGACGCTTGGCCAATACCCGGAAGAAGTGCCCGCTCACCTGCTGATCCCTCCGGAGAGCTTCGAGTCAGATGCAAGCGCGGTGCCGTTTCGAAACGTTGCAAGTGAATTGGGTCTCGGGACGGTGAGCCTCAGTGGCGGGGCCGTCGCAGACGACTTCGACGGTGACGGATGGCTCGACGTCCTGGTCTCCGACTGGAGCCCGCACGGTCAGCTCCGATTCTTCCGAAATCGGGGCGGCTCATTCACCGATCAGACCGACAGTGCTGGCCTCGCGGGCCTGTACGGCGGACTGAACATGATTCAAGCCGATTACGACAACGACGGCGACTTGGACGTATTCGTGATGCGGGGAGCGTGGCTAGAGGATGCCGGGCGGAGCTACCCCAATTCCCTCCTTAGTAACGACGGGACAGGGCGATTCACGGACCTGACCAAGGCAGCCGGCCTCGCCGAGCAGCACTACCCGACGCAAGCTGCGGCGTGGGCGGACTACGACAACGACGGGGACCTCGATCTCTTCGTAGGGAATGAGCACTTCCCAAGCCAGCTATTCCGCAACGAGGGCGATGGCTCGTTTGTCGACACGGCGGTCGAGGCTGGGGTTACAAATGACGACTTCGCCAAGGCTGCGGTCTGGGGAGACTACGACAATGACAGCTTTCCGGATCTCTACGTTTCGAACTTCGGCGGTCTCAACAGGCTCTACCGCAACAACGGAGACGGCACGTTCGAGGACGTTGCCTTTGCCCTCGGGGTGGAAGCCCCGGCCAGGAGCTTTCCGGCATGGTTCTGGGATTTCGACAATGACGGGAATCTCGATCTATTCGTGTCGGGCTACGAATGGGACGTGAGGGACGTTGCCGCCGACCATCTAGGTCTCCCCGCGATAAGAACTGAACTCGATCGCCTCTACCGTGGAAGCAGCGAGGGACAGTTCGAGGAGGTTGGGAAGTCGGCAGGCTTGACCCGCATCACTCAGCCGATGGGCGCCAATTTCGGGGACATCGACAACGACGGCTACTTGGACTTCTACCTTGGAACCGGCTACCCAGCTTACGAGGGGCTGATGCCAAACCTGATGTTTCGCAACGAAGGCGGGCGTCGGTTTGCGGACATTACCACGCCCGCCGGAGTCGGACACTTGCAGAAAGGACACGGCGTTGCCTTCCTGGACTTCGATCACGATGGCGACCAGGACCTCTTCGTCGAACTTGGCGGTGCGTACGCCGGCGACACCTACAGCAACGCATTGTTCGAGAATCCCGGCACGGACAACAGCTGGATCGTGGTGACGCTTGAGGGAGTTGAGTCCAACCGCTCGGCAATCGGGGCCGGGATCCGGGCGGACATCGAGGAAGGGGGCGTGAGCCGATCGATCTACAGGTGGGTGAATAGCGGAGGCAGCTTCGGCGCGAATCCACTTCGGCAGCATATCGGTCTTGGAAGGGCGTCCCGTGTCGAGACACTAGAGATTCGATGGCCTGCCACTGGAAAAACGCAAGAATTCCGCGAAATCGATGCAAGACAGTACATAACCGTGAAAGAAGACTCCGCCAAATACTCTGTGCTGGCATACCCTCGAGTACCCGGTCCATAGACTGACTACGTTGAATCGATTGCAACATGAATCGACCGCAATGTTGCGTCGAACGGCAGGATCGTGAGACCGTTCGATAGACCGCATTGGGCCCGGCTTCAACCTAGTCCTGGCAGTCCTCTTGGATCCTCGCAAACCCAAGGCGAGGGCTCCGTCGAGTGGCGATGAAGAATACCCTGCGAGGCAAACCAGGCACAAATCCCGGGCTCGAGCCGCTCGGGCGCACACCCATTTTGCTGATAGCAGGAACCATGGCGGTCCTGCAGATTGTCTCCGGGCAAGGCGTAGCCGTGACCGGCCGTGCCCCGCGCGAATCGCCTCTAGCCCGGACCGAGCTACCGCGCCCGCTGGTTCACTTCGAAGACATCGCTGCCGAGGCGGGACTCGAGTTTCGGCATGTTTCGGGCGAGGCCGAGGGCAAGCAGTACATCCTGGAAACCACAGGGAGCGGAGTCGCGCTATTCGATTTCGACGCTGACGGGCTCCTCGACATTTTTCTCGTAAACGGCCGGCCGTGGACCCTGCCGAAGGCGAGCCCGGCACCCACCAGCCGGCTGTTCCGAAACCTAGGCGGGCTTCGCTTTGAAGATGTCACCAAGGACTCGGGGCTGATCCGTACCGGCTGGGGACAGGGCGTCTGCGTCGGGGACTACGACGACGACGGATTCGAAGACCTCTTCGTCACCCACTATGGTCCTGACTTGCTTTACAAGAACGAAGAGGGGCTTCGGTTTCGCGACACCACCGCCGAAGCCGGACTTCCCATCGCGGGCCGTCGCTGGGGTACGGGCTGTGCATTCGCCGACTACGACCGAGACGGCCGTCTGGACATAGTCGTCGCAAACTATGTCGACCTGAATCTCGATCAGACACCGGCACCCGGAGAGAGCAACTTCTGCAGGTACAAGGGACTGGCAGTCCTTTGCGGCCCTCGGGGGTTGCCCGGTGAATCGATGACTCTCTATCGCAATCTCGGGGGGGGCCGGTTCGAGGATGTTTCGGAAACGAGCGGCATATCCGGACCTTCTGACAGGTACGGCCTAGGCGTGTTGACATTGGACTCCGACGACGATGGCTGGACCGATTTCTATATCGCCGCGGACTCGACCCCGAGCATGCTGTTTCGTAACCGCGGAGACGGAAGCTTTGTGGACGTCGGGCTGCTGTCAGGCACTTCGCTCAACGAGAACGGCCAGGAACAGGCTGGCATGGGTGTGTCGGCGGGGGACTTCAACCACGACGGCCTCCTCGACATCGTCAAGACCAACTTTTCGGACGACGTTCCTTCCCTATACCGGAACGACGGCAGCGGCTTCTTTACGGACGTGTCGTACCGTGCAGGGCTTGGCGTTCATACCAACTACTTGGGCTGGGGAGTTGGCTTTGTGGACGTGGACCACGACGGATGGAAAGATCTTTTCATGGTCAACAGCCACGTCTACCCGTCCATAGACAGCCTTGGTTCGGCAAGTCCGTTCCGACAGAAAAAACTCGTGTACTGGAACATTCGCAACGGGGCCTTCATCGACATGTCGAGCAGTGCGGGTCCCGGCGTCGGATCCCCATCTTCGGCGCGAGGAGCCGCGTTCGGCGACCTGGACAACGACGGCACGTTGGAAATCGTGATCAACAACCTCGATGACCATCCGAACCTGCTTCGCAACACCGGCCAGCAGGCGAACTGGATTCTGATTACTCTGCACGGCACTCAATCAAACCGCAAGGGGCTGGGATCGCGTGTGGCGGTACAAGCGGGAGATACGGCCCAAGTGGCCGAAGTTCGTAGCGGAGGCAGCTATCTTTCCCACAACGACACCCGCCTGCATTTCGGTCTCGGCGAGAATGATCAGGTCAAGCGGGTTAGCGTACGGTGGCCAAGCGGTACTCGTGAGACGTTCGGGCCTTACGAAGCAAACCGGGAATTGGTCTTGACCGAGGGAGAAGGGGTCTCGGAAACAGCGAAACGATAATGGGCCACGCTCTTCGTCGCCCCCGGCCTCGGCGCGACCCAAACAAGCCGCGCTAAGGCCCCCGACCGTTCACTTCTTGGCCAAGGTTCTGAAGCGCCTTCCGCGCCGAAACGCTCTGCGGGATCAATTCAAGGTACCGTTCCCAAGCCTGGATGGCGTCCTGGTGTCGATTGGACTCCTGGTGGATTCGAGAGAGGACCTGGTATGCCGCGCGATTCTGAGGGTCGAGCTCGATCGCTCGGTTTAGGAGATCGATCGCTCGGCCGGGATTCCCGGCCTGCCACTCCGCGGCCGCTACCGTGCGGTAGCGCCCAGGGACTCCGGGAGATTCGCGCAGTGCCCGCCGCAGCAACTCGGCTGCCAGTTCCTTGAGGCCGGCTTCAGGAGGGGCCTTCTTGGAAAGCAGGACACTACCCAGACCTTCGAGCCCTTCCGCGTCGAGTGCGTCGATCTGCACGAGCTGGGCAAGCAGGGAGGCACCGTCGTCCATATAGTCCTCCCGATTCTGCCGCTCGCCCAGCCTGACGTAGGCGAGGCCCAGGTTCCGCCGTGCCAGTTCAGGAGTGCCAGGATCCCTCCACGCCCGGATCCGCTCGGCTCTCCTCTCGGGCTCTGAAGCAGATCTCGGAGATCGAGCGATCAGGTGGTCCGTGAAGGCGCTGTGCCCGCTGTCGAACGACGGCCTGCGGACCATGTGGCAGCTGACGCAATCATCGACGGGCTGGGAATGCTGGCTGACTAAGTCCTCTCCATGGCATTCCAAGCAGCGCGCCCGATAGTAAGACTGCGGATTCGCAGGCTTCTGGTGAGCGCTGTGGCAGGTGCCGCACCACATTCGCTCGCCGGACGCCCGGTAGCACTCGCTGAGACTGAGTTGTTCTGCATGGCTTACGACCTTGAATCGACCTGCCTCGGCCGTGCCGAAGTCTTCGACATAGACAGAGAAGACTTCCTCGAGTTGCATTCCTGGCTCAAAGTCACCCCACGTCTTCCCTGGATTCAGAACCCGTTCCTCCCCCGCGAGATGGCACTGCTCGCAAACGCTGTCGCGCTTGGAGGGGGCCAGCTTCGCGGGATTGACGATGGTCCCGGTAGAGGGTGACTCTAGGTGGCTCTCGGGCGGTCCATGGCAGCGGTCGCACGAAATGACCTCCAGTTCCAGAACCGGCTCACCATACCGGTTCTGGGTAAAGGACACCGGCTTCGGCCGTCCAGCATGGCACCAGAGACACTCGTGCAGCACAGGCCGGTCAAAATCCGGCGCGGGATGACGTTCAAAGCCCGGCGCCATGTCCCAGAGGCGGCGCTTGGAGTAATACGAAACCGGCGACTGGTATACGTAATCGTCGATCCGAACGAGGAATCCGAACGCCGCATTGCCGGAACCGATGATGTATTCGATCGGGTACTCGGCCGTCAGGCCGCCTCTCTCGACCGATTGCGACATACCCGTGTTGGAGGTGGTGATGGAAAACGAAGATTGCGAGAACTCATGGTCGAACGAACCCGACAGTCCATGCACCGAACGGCTGATCGAGTTCCCCATTCCCGTTTCCAGGTAGCCAGTCACCTCCTGGGGGTGGCAGTTGCGGCACGCATCGTCCGCGAAAGCCGGTTCGCAAGGAGCCAAGGCAGCACAAACGTTGGCGATCAGAAGTACGGTCCGCGCGCCGAGCATAGATCTAGCATGGAACCACACGGTTCATTCTCATCTGCATCAACGTCGCGTATCACCCAGAACGATCCGCGTTCGGAATGCCAGAAAAGCGTATCTCAGACGAAGATCTCGGGCCGGTCCCCCGCGATAATCCGGGTACGTTCAAGGGCACTTTCGCACACTGGTCTGCCAATTGCCAGACCGAGATCATCAATCTGCTCGATCCTCGCCGGCTCTCTCTGATGACCGTTGTCTCGCTGGAGCGAGATTCTTGATTCGATGCGGTGTCACCGTCTTCCCTGTCGCGAAGCTGTTCTCGTCCAGTTCGGATCGGATCGTCAGGCCGCAGTGCGTCTGCAAGTGTCAATGGCAACCGAAAATTGCGCACGTTTGGCAATTGAAATTGCACACGTTTGGGGGGAGGGCCACAACGGGCTTCGCTAGAATCTGCGGGAGCTGTTGACACAGCTCAGGGAGGAGAGTCATGCGATTCGCCAGCGTTGCCGCCCCCGGCCTAGCCGCGTTCACCGTCTTGGTGGCGGGTGCCGCTGCACCCGCCACCGCCCAGTCGTGGATCCCTCCGTCGTCCGATGAGCGCTGTCCCAGCCAGTGGGGAGCCGACGACGAACGGGGCGCAGCCAACCACATGGGTCCCGAGGCAGTGCTCAAGGCAGCGCGCCTGATTCGAGAGGGTCGAGTGATCGAGCTCGGACAGGTACTGAGAGGCTCGATGCCGCTCGGTGCCCGGCATTTCGACCTCTACATGAAGCCGACGGGCCCGAACGTGGGTTCGAACCGGCGTGGCTCGAACGAAGAGCTGGTTGTTACCGAGATGGGTCAGGTGGGTACGCAGTTTGACGGCTTCACCCACCAGACGATCAACGGCAGTCTGTACAACTGCGTCGATCAAAACAAGATCATGACGCGAGACGGGTTCACTCGGCTCGGAATCGAGAACGTCGGCACGCTCATGACCCGGGGCGTGCTCATCGATGTGGCCGCCCTCAAGGGCGTGGAAATGCTTCCCGACACGTACGAGATCACGGTCGACGATCTGCAGCAAGCACTCAACCGGCAGGGAGCAACCCTGGAACCGGGCGACGCGGTACTGATTCACACGGGTTGGGGTGTGCTCTGGGACACCGACGCGGAGCGCTTCATGGCGACCAACCCGGGGATCGGAGTCGCGGCCGCGCAGTGGCTTGCGGAACAGGATCCCATGCTGCTGGGGGCGGACAACCAACCGGTCGAAGTCTCACCCAACCCGGATCCGCAAGTGTCGTTGCCTGTCCACCAGATCATGCTGGTGGTCCACGGCATCCATTTGGTGGAGCGTTTGAGGCTGGACGAATTGGCCGCGGCAGGCGTCTACGAATTCGCCTTCGTCGTCCAGCCTCTCAAGATCCAGGGCGGCACGGGATCCACTGTCGCGCCGGTCGCGATCTACTGATCTCCAATTCCTCGAAGTTCGTCGTGTCGATCGGGTTGAGCGGCGAGTGCCGTGCCAGCACGACATCGCCAGCCCCCAAGGTGTCTGCCCGGTGACGGGGAGCGCAAGCCCCAGCCCAGGGGCGGCGATGTCGGTCACCAGAACCGCCTAATCCGGTCGGCTGGCGGGAGGGCGGTCGCGGAACGGCTCTTGATGACACCCACTCGCTCGGCCCTCGTCGTGGCGAAATGGTAGAATCTATATTTATTGGTTGAAAGATGCATACATGGCACTGAGCATCAAGAATGTCGAAGCTGAGCGGCTCGCCAGGGACCTCGCGAAGGAACGTGGCACCACCGTGACTGGAGCGATCATCGGCGCTCTTGAAGACGCTCTGCGGCGCGCGCGCGGCCGGAAAGTGGCACCTTCGATACGGGAAGCCATCTTGGAGATCTCGGACCGTTGCGCGGCGCTACCCGACATCGACACGAGACCGGCCGACGAGATTCTCGGATACGACGAACGAGGGGGGTTCCGCTGATGGTCGTCGATTCGTCGGCGATACTTGCCGTCCTCTTAAACGAACCGGAGCGGAACGCGTTCACCGACGCCCTTTCCGCTGACGCTGTCCGGTTAATGAGCAGCGTGAATGTTCTCGAAGCCGCCGTGGTCGTGTCCTCGAGAAAGGGACCGCATGGGGCGCACGAACTCGATTTGCTTATTCATCGCGCCGAGATCGAAGTGATGCCGTTCACTCCCGATCACCTTCGCCTCGCCCGAGATGTCTACGAACGCTACGGCAAGGGCCGTCATCCGGCCGGGTTGAACTTGGGTGACTGCTGCGCATACGCGCTTGCCCGCTACACGGGCGAACGGCTGCTATTCAAGGGAAACGACTTCCCGCGCACGGACGTCACTGCCGCACTCGGTTCTTCCCCCTGATACCACTGTGGCTACTGGCCTTCTGGCATAGGCGCGTGATCACTGTGCCGACTGTCGAGTTCGGCATGCTTCACGTCGGGCCGGCGCGAGATGAGTCAGGCATTGCCACCGCCCACTTGGTCCGCCCCGTCCAAGGGAAGGCGTATTCCGAAGGAAAATGATCAACATTCCGACGCGAAAGAAATCAGCGTACCGACGTGAAAATGATCAGGCGCTCCGGATGGAAACGACCGGATCGAGGAGCGGCGCGGCGGCACCGGGGATTGGCAACCTCTTTGGGGGATGGAGGTTGCGATGGCAAGTGGTCGAATCGCGAATCACATAGAGAAACGCGGCGGTTAAGGGCCGCGTCTGAAACGAAGGCGATCGGAAATGGCCATTTCCGTTGGGCCGCATCTCAAGTGGAAGGCGATCGGCGGGGACTCCATCGCGAAATAGTGGATCGCACTAGTGTCGCGTTAGAAGTCGTTGAAAACAAAGGGCTTAAAAATAGGGCTGTATTTTATTCTGTAGCATCGTTCGGTAAGTGCCTTGTATTCAATGAGTTGGATTTCTTGGCCAAGGCAAGGCGCACCGGGAAAAGTGTAGGATTTCAAGGCTCGACTCGCGCCTTCGACCCGGTCGCCGTTGCGAGAGGCGGGCTTGGCGGACTGTTCGGGACGGCGTGACGGAGGTAGCGGGTGGTGCCTGCGTTCGTCCGGGGCCATGCGGCTCGAGCAGTGGCGTGTCCGGGCCCGGGCATCCTTGACCGCAGGCCTGGAACTCGCCAGCCGCAATGAGTGCGGCAGGCTCCGGTCAGGTCTCGAAGAGCAGCATCTGCGGCCCCGTCGAGTCGGGATCCTGATAGCGGACGCGATGCAGATGCCGGGGATAGGCGCGCTGCGCCCGCTTGCCATCCAGAGCAATCAACTGGTCCGCCTGCATGCCGTGCTCGCGGTCTTTGGGATACGAGTAGACCCGATGCCAGGCCAGGTTCTTCTTCGCCCGCGTAACGAAGGAGGCTCCTGCCTGATGCAGTCGGAACAGTCGCCGGAAATCGACATAGGCCCGGTCCATGACGTAAATCGCACCGGGTTCGGGGACGATCAGATCCAGTGCCTTGACATCATGGAATTTCCCGTCGGAGACATGGATGAAGGAGGGCAGCGAGCCACGTAAGTCCAATAGGGTGTGGAGCTTGCCGGCAGCCTTCGTGGCCCGGAAAGGGGCCCAGCCAAACACGGACAGGCACAGGTCGACCGTGGAGGAGTCGAGGGCGTAGACGGTGTCGTCCAGGTCGAGGCCGAGATCTTCGTCGGCGTAGAGCGGGCGGGCCCGGCGGATCAGGCGCTGGGCGAGATCCTCGTAGATGTGCCAGCAGCGCCGCTCGTTGGCGCGGGTGAGGGTCGAGAAGCGGATCGGCGCGGTGAAGCCGGCGTGGTAGAGCTTGGCGGGAACGGCATCGAGGCAAGCGACCAGGTCCCGCAGGCTTCTGCGATGGGTCAGTTGGGCAAAGGCCATGGCGCGGAACTGCTGGGCGCAGTTCAGGTTGCGCACACCGCGGTCGCGGCCGTAGCGGGCAACGATACGGGAGAACGCCATCCAAGGGACGAACTGCATGAGCTGCGAGAAGACGGTCTGGCCGCGATACATGTCCAGACACGGTAATGGTCGTGCGCAAGGGAGCTGACAACAACGAATCCACTGGTGCCCAAGAATTCAAGTCTCTAACACCCCGAAGTCTCTTCTAACCCATTTCCTTATAACGAGTTATGTGAGATTCCCCGAGCCCTCAACGCGACACTAGCCTGATTTCCCATCGGATTCTGCATGGTGACATATTGGCTGGGTGCCTGCTGCCCAATGAGCCATGATCCAAGGACTTACCCGCCAAGGGGCATCACTTAGAATCTGGAGTTTACCCACATAGCCAATTTATTATAATATCCAACCCCAGAATCCGTGACGCTCTCGACGGATACCCCTGGATGATCTATAAGTCCCGTTGTTTCACAGAATTGCCAGGGGATGCGGGCCGTATCGACGCTCTCCCTGACCCTGGCGCCGTCCGCTCGGTTGACAGCATAGTACATTTATGATAGTTTGTGTATTATTGCAACTGCAGTTTCTCCCGTGACGGATCCCCGCGACGTCTTCCTCAAACCCGCCACCCCCACCATGCGCCGCTACGAAGCTCTCCGCGCCCGCTTCGTCGAGCACTGCTCCACCACCGAGGCCGCCCGCCGCTTCGGCTACGCTCCCGGCACCTTGCGCAACCTCTGCTCCGACTTCCTGGCCAACCCCCACTGGAGCTTCTTCGCTCCCCCGCCTCCGCCTCCCTCACCCTCCCCGCCGGCGCTCGACAGGGCCGCCCGCGACCGCCGTATCCTCCAACTCCGCGACCAGCGCCAGCTCTCCATTGACCACATCGCCCGCCTGCTCGACGCCGACGGCATCCCCGTCAGCCTCTCCACTGTCGCCAATGTCCTGCGCCGCCACGGCCGGCCCCGCCTCCCCCGCCGGCCGGCCCACCTGCTCGCCGATCTCGCCCGCCCCGACACCGCCGAGATCGCCGATGCCCGCCAACTCGATCTCGCTCCCCGGCGCGTCCGCACCACCTTCGGCGGCCTGTTCCTGTTCCTGCCCCTGCTCGAACGGATCGGCCTGGACCGGCTGCTTGCCCAGCACGCCCTGCCCGGCAGCGCCCTGATCCCCGTCGCCTGTGCCTTCCGCTCCCTGCTCGCCCTCAAGCTGTGGGGCATCGGCCGCCCCGCCCAGGCCATGGCCGAGGTCTTCGACCCCGGCCTGGCCCTGTTCGCCGGCCTCAACGCCTTCCCCAAACGCGCCACCCTCACCGAGTACTCCTGCCGCGTCGACCACCGCACCCTGCCCGACCTGATGCGCGCCTGGGCCGACGCCGCCCACGCCGCCGGCCTGTCCCGCGGCGACAGCTTCCACCTCGACTTCCACACCATCCCCTATCACGGCGACGACGCCCTGCTCGAAAAGCACTACGTCGCCAAGCGCTCGCGCCGCCAGAAGGGCATCCTCGCCTTCCTCGCCCGCGACGACGAAGCGCGCCTGTTCTGCTACGCCAACGCCACCCTCCGCAAGGCCGACCACAACGACGAGATCCTGCGCTTCGCCGAGGAATGGCGGCGACGCACCGGGGACTGGCCCGGCGAACTGATCTTCGACTCCAAGCTGACCACCTACGCCAACCTCGCCCGTCTGCACGCACTCGGCATCCACTTCATCACCCTCCGCCGGCGCGGCCCCAAGCTGCTCGCCGCCATCGCCGCGGCACCCCGCAGCGACTGGCAGCGGATCACGCTGCACAACGTCGGGCGCGCCTACCGCCACCCGCGCGTGCTCGACCAGCAAGTCAGCCTCCAAGGCTATCCCGGCAGCATCCGCCAGCTCGCCGTCACCGAGCTCGGCCACGACAAGCCCACCCTGCTGCTCACCAACCAGACGCACGAAACGCCGACCCGGCTGGTTGACCGCTATGCCCGGCGCATGCTGATCGAGAACGCCATCGCCCAGGCGATCGACCTCTTCCACATGGACGCCCTCTCCGCCGCCGTGCCGCTCAAGATCGACGTCGATCTGCAGCTCACCGTGATGGCCGCCACCCTGTACCGCCTGCTCGCCGACCAGATCGGCCAGGGCCACCAGCAGCAGGCCTCCCGCACGCTGTTTCGCAAGTTCATCCACGGCAGCGCCGACCTCGTGATCGACGAGCGCACGATCAGCGTCCAGTTCGGGCGCCGCGCCAACAATCCGTTCCTCGTCAAGCAGGGATTCGCCGAGCAGCAATGCCGCATCCCATGGCTCGGCAACCGCGCGCTCCGCTTCACCTTCGGCGAGAACGGCAGCCAAAATGTCACATCAAAAAATGCCGTGGGAAATTAGGCTAGTGAGTGGATCGATCTACGGGAGCTTGCGTAGCACCGACTCCTCGGTTGAGGAGTCGTCATTATGACTGTGGCCGTGCCCAATGAATCGCCTCCGTCCCAGGTCTGAAACAACCTGCCTTAGTACCCTGCCCCGGCTGCACGTTCACCTTCCACATGTCGGTTGCAAGCTGATCGGCGAAACAAGAACATCGCCCTCGCAACGTCACGGTTCTTTCTGCTGAAGTCGTTGGAAGGCCTGCATTTCGCGTTCGGCAGCGGCGAGGTCCCCCAGCGCCCTGTATGCAAGGGCTAACTGATAGCGTGCAACTTCGCTCTCCGGCGAAAGCCGGACCGCGGCCTCCAAGTGATGCCGGGCTTGATCCGGTTGCTCAAGTTCCCGAAGCACTCGCCCCAACCCGATTCGACCGAGGCCGAAGTCCGGTCGATTTCTCACGGCCTGGTCGAAAAAGTCCCGGGCCTTTCCCAGTTCCGACCGCTTGCGAAGGATTTCGCCGAGTTCATAAGCAGCCAATGCGTTCGTCGGGTCGATGCGTAGCTCCTGGCCGTAGGAGTCCATGGCGTCGTCTTCAGTTCCAGCGGCACCGTCGCTCGACTGAATCGCGCGCCCAATGCTGTAGTGAACACCCGGCTGGTCGGGCCGTTCGGCAAGCGCCTTGCGGTATTCAACAATCGCCAGCGCGTGGTTTCCAACGCTCTCGAGCGCATCGCCCGATGCCTGGTGTCCCCAGACGGTGTTCGGAGCGACCTCCAAGAGGCGTTGCATTGCGGCAGCGGCCCTGTCGGCGTGGAAGCGGCCCGTGTGATAGAGCACCTCTGGATCGTCTGGATAAAGCTCGCCGAGCTGGGTGACGATCGCCCCGGCACTGTCATTGCGGCCAACGGCTACGTAGCTTCTCTGCAGCTCAAGTCCAATCAGGCGTCGCAGATCGTCGTTGGCAGGATCCGAGAATCCCTTCTCCAATCCAGGGATGGCTTCCGTGTGCTTCCCGATTCCGGCAAGTGAAATCGAGAGCAATGCGTCGACATTCGGAAGGCCGGGCTTGAGGTCCAGGGCTTTACGGAACGAGGGAACAGCGTCATCAAACTGCCCCCGCAGGTAGTGAATTAATCCGAGTTTCGCGTGCACCTCGGCCGTCTTGGGGCTCAGTTCGGCGAGTCTGAGGTAGCCCGTGGCGGCATCTTCCAAGCGCTGCTCGCGAAATGCCTGCTCGGCTTGTTGATAGGTGTCTTGCAGTACTTGGTCAGTTGCCGTTTGGGCGGTGATCGATCCTCCTGCGAGACCGAGAAGTATGGCAACCGTCGCCAAGGGAGTGATTCGCTTCCTAATCGCAAGTGTCAAGCCTCCAAGCGTCATTCGGGATCCCCGCTATCAATGTCATCCTCGGACACCGTACTGCGCTGCACTTGGCGATAGATCGCACCCAATGCCTCGGATGCGCTGCGAATGCGCCGAAACTCTTCGAGTTCCTTCACGGCGTCGTCTACGCGGCCAAGCTGCCGATATGCCTGTGCTAGCCGGTAGTGCGCAACCTCGTTTTCCGGATCGATTTGCGCCGCGGCTTCCAGGTGCCCTACGGCGCGACCGAACTCGCCCCTGGCGATCAGTGCCTTTCCAAGCGCAGCCAGCCCCTCCGCAAATCTTGGCTCGAGCTCGACCGCCGCCGAGTAGCGCTGGAGTGCGTCCTCCTCGTCTCCGCGTCGCCAAGCGATCTCTCCGAGCTGGTACTGGGACTCCGCATCACGGGGATTCAGTGCAAGCTCGCTCTCCAGCGCCTGTTCGGCCTCTCGGATCCCAGTGTCATCGGGATTGCTGTTCAGAATGGCAACAGCCAAGGCACGGTTGGCGCCAGAGAGTCCCGGTTCAATCTCCAGCGCCTTCCGGAACTGGCGAACGGCGCGAGGGAAGTCGCCTTCGCTGACGAGCAGTTCCGCGGTTACCTGATGGAGGCGGGCGGAATCCGGTGCCTCCCTCACCAAATCGGTGATCGCCCTTGCACCCATGTCGGAGTAGATGCGATATGCCATGTAGAGAACATCCGGTTCCTTGGGAAACGCCAGCTTGAGTGCCCGTACGACATCCAGGAGCTTGTCGTCCTCCTGGCGAGTTGCATGCAGCTCGGACAGCAGTATCCCCGCCTGCAGTCGCCAGGGGTCGTTGCTGGCATTCCAGAACCCCCGGGACAGCGAGGGCAAGGCTTCCTCGATGTTCCCTGCCCTGACCTGGCTGAGACCGAGGTAGAGTTCGGCATTCCTCATCGCCGGGTCGAGTTCCATGGCCCGACGAAATGCCGCAATCGCCTCTTCGTAGTCAGCCAGAAGATATCGGGCGACGCCGAGATTCGCGTGAGCGCCCGCAATTCCCGGATCAATGGCCAGAATCGCTTCGAATTCGACTACTGCTGCGTCGTACCGATGATCCGTAAGGGCCTGCTGGCCACGAAGAAATCTTTCCTGGACCGAACTGTCGGAAGGCCGGGCGGGCTTCTGCGCGTGGAGACACGCGATCGCCAGCGCACCCGAAATAACCCAACCGGCAGTTCGCATCTGCAACATCAGTTCTGCAGCTGTACCCCCGCAATTATCGCCTAGCGTGTTCGTCGCTTGGTGCCCGCTGCAGGCGAACCCCAAGAGACCCCCGTATTAACGTGTGCGAGGGTGCGGATTGCGCTGTTGGGAACCCGTCGGTCGGAAAGGCAAGCTGAATTGTCGCGGACATCTTCACGCGAAGGCTGCCGAATCGAGCTTTGTAGACCATACCGCTCCTTAGCCGATGTTTAGACCCTGTCGAAAGGCGCTGATGCGGAGAGCAAGCCGTTCCTCTTGAGGTGCAACTACGCTCTCGTACCCGAGTAAGAGCGTAAACTCGCGGCTGGAACGATCAAAGCACGTTGAGATGAATCGCTGCACGACGGATCGCTCTTCAGCGTTGCAAAAGGCCGCAAGGTCCGTCCCTAGCAAAAAGGATGGAACGTACTCGACATCGGACAGATGTGCGTCGAATACGGCGTCTGAATAGATTCGATCGCTGCCATAACTGTATCGCCTCAACAAGACGTGAATGTCGGCGAGATCCTGCTCCCTTCGTTCGGGATCATCCAGGTACGCAACGACCTTGAGAAGGAACAGAACCTCTGGAGCTGCAACGCGGACAATCTTGTCGCCGCCCACCTCCGATTCGACCGCACGCTCGAAGACGTGATCGAAACCAACCAAGCCCATTTCCATCCCGCTCCGAGGCCATGTCAGGTGTCGGGCTGATCGGAGTTTCGGGCCGGCAGGAATAATATCCATCCAGCTGCGATGCGGACCTCGCCAGCGATGCTCTCGAATTGAGTCCCGACTCCAGCCACTGGCCAATAGCACACCTTCCAGACCGACCAAGCCGTCAAGGTCCATCGCGACCACGACATCGATGTCCTCGGTGTACCGCGGGAGATCGGGGACGAACACACGCAGTGCCGTCGCCCCGACAACTACCAGACCTGCGCCCATGCCCGTAACAAGACGCTGCAATGTCACAAGGTCTTCAGCCTGAGAGGGAGCCACCCGGATCACAACGCCAAGACCTCCGTGCGCAGCACTTCGGCAGCTTGGTGGGCGCGCGGGTCACGCTCGTACATCAGATCGGCATAAATGAGCCACGGATGGGCAAGTTGGGTGTTGTCGATAACCCTCCAAAAGACCATTTCCCCAAAGGCTCTCAGCAGCGTGATCGGGCCGCTTCGATCCGGCAACAAGCGGAGTGTTCTGGGCAGGTCGTCAGTGGAGGGCTGCACAAAGACGGTTACCAACGGCCCCCGGTATGACCCTTGCAACAGATACGCGGCCGGGCTCCCGGATAGGGCGTACCTGAGATGGCCGCCGGCCGCGGCTTCTCGAAGATTCGCGAAGAATCCCGCGACGTTCTGTTCCGGTGACCGGAATCGTCCGACCGTCAGCCGAGGTCGAAGAATCTGGCGATAGCCAGACAGAAGCTGGTCAGCGAGGTCCTTCGGGTCGGAGATCTGAAAATGATCTCCCGAATCGCGGATCGTTCGGTCCCTCAGTCTGTCGCCAAGCGTCTTGGCAGCCTTGCTCTTGCTCACACCAGACAGAGCCGCGAGTTCCCTTGCGGTCCAGCGCCGGGAGTTCGCATTCGCCGCCAGAGCGAACAATACCTGAATCGTCGCTGGCGTCTGGACAGGCGGGCGGCCGACTACGTCGCGCTCGCGTTTGCCGAGAACTGTCCAGTGGTAATTGGGTGCCAGGTCCAGGTGAATATTTCCGGCCAGATCGACGAACTCGACGCCAGACTCGATGAGACGTCGGCCTGTTGGTAATGGGAGATACCGTGCGAACAGCAGCATCTTCCTGCCCTGGCGCAGGACCTCCGTCGCGATGCCGGTGAGAGATCGCGTAACGGTTACGTCCAAATAGGACCGCTTAACCTCGGCGAAGTAGTCGCAGACACCATCTTGCGTCTCGACCCGCACGGATGAATCGAAACGAAAGGATCCAAGTCGTGGCTCCGCTTGTATTCGTTCGACTTTCCGGACAAATGGCAATGCGTTCAGTTCGGCGAACCACGGGCCAAGGGCCTCTGATCGCTCTTGGTTCTTAGACCCCCTCTCCATGTCCTCGATATTAGCATGGTTATTAGTAATGGACAACCCAATTTCTTGGACAACACTCCTCGACTTCGACCGGCGGCACCGAGTCACGAGCAGCAGAACGAACTGACGAGGGTCGAGACTGACAGACCCGCCGTACATCGGTCTGCCGCAAGCTAACCGGCCTTGTGCAGCCAGTCTGAGAGTGTCCCGCTTCGAATTCATGGTTGCGTCAGTCACGATATGGAAGTGCGTTGACACCCTCGGCCCTGTCCCACGCCAAGGACTATTCGCCAATGTTCTCTAGCATTAACTTCGCCTGTCGGTGGGTCGGATCGCGGTTGAGCACTCGGGAGAGGGTCTTGCGGGCACTGGACAGATCGTTTGCCTGGATTTGGACCTGCGCAAGCGAGAGGTAGGCACGCACGAAATCAGGACGCCTTGAAATCACCTCCTCAAGTTGCAATGCGGCCGCATCGAAATCGCCTTTTTGCGCGTCAAGGAGGGCGAGGTTGGTTAGTGTGTCGGGATCGCCAGGCACCATCCGAAGTGCCTCGCTGAACGACGTCTGAGCGTATTTGAGATTTCCCCGTCGGGCGTGCAGCAGACCGAGGCGATTCCGCAAGCCCGGGAGTCCCGGGTTCGATTGGACAGCCTCTGCGAGTACGTCCTCGGCGCGGCTCGGCTGCCCCATACGCTCGTAGGCTGTGGCCAGATTTCCGATCGCCTTCGCATAGTCCGGTCGCGTCTCGATCGCCAAGCGAAACTGGTCCACAGCATCGTCGTGTCGGCCGAGACGGCCTAGCACGACGCCCAAGCTGTTATGCGCCTCGGCGTAATTCGGTTCGTAACGCAGCGCTCTCTCGAAGGACTCCCTCGCGGCATCCAAGGATCCGCTACCGGCTCGAGCCGTACCTAGGTTGTAGTGCGCCGAGGCTCCTTCTGGATGCTGTGCGACTGCCTGTTCGAAATAGGGCACGGCGGCGTCCGCTAGACCGATATCCAACATCGCTGCGCCGATCGCCGTGAAGTCTCGTCGGGGGTTCGGCCCGAAGAAACGGCCCGGCAGGGGAAGGGCTCGGACCAACCTCCGGGCTCCCGATTCACCAAGGAACTTGGCGTCGGACAATATTCGATCCGGGGACACTTGACCCTGATAGATCTTTTCCACGAAGCCGTCGCGATTCACGAGAAAGGTAGTGGGTATTCCGAGGTCTGCGCGACGATTCAGCAAGCGCCGGACCAGAGCGTTGTATGAAGAGGTGAACCTGTAGTCCCCGAGCAAGACCGTGAACACGAGACCTTCCTCGCGCACGAACTGCTGGACCGCGGCCACGCCGCCTGGTCCGTCAACAGCAACGGCCAAGACGCGCACTCCGTTCTGCTTGAACTGGTCCAGATTGCGCTGGAAGTCTCGCAGCTCAGTCCGGCAAGGCGGGCACCATGTTGCCCAGACATTGACGACCAGGGGCATTCCCCTTTGCTCTTGCAATGTGTGCTGATTGCCATCGAGACCGGTCAGCGTCCACGGCGGTGCCGGTACCGGCTCGATCAGCCAAGTGCCATCCTCGCTTGCGGCATCAGAATTGTCCGGGCGCATTGGAGCACGCGACCGGCTGCGAACCGGCTGCTGAAATGATTCCAAGTCCGCCTGGTCCTCCTCTTCCACCACCGTGACGCGACGGTTGGCCTCCACAATCGCCACCTCTTGCTCGTGTCCGGACGGCCACCGTACCCTTACTTCATCGACCTCTTCGTGCACGCCGAGGCCGAAATGAAGCTCCTTGGCGTGCTGCGACAGAAAACCGGAGCCGGTACTCACAGTTCTGATCAACGTGCGGTCGCCGGTCTGGACCACGACTTCGGCACCGATGGCGTCGCGGTTGGCCCGGGTCCCGCGCAAGCGGACCGCGAGTGCCCCACCCTGGTTCCAGTCGTTGCGGATAATGCGCAGTCCCGGGGAGTTTCTCGATTTGACGACCAGGTCCAAGTCACCATCACCGTCCAGGTCACCGGCCGCGAAGGAGCGGCTATCGTCGATGAAGTCGAGCCCAACGGCAGCTGAGATATCGGAGAACGTGCCATCGCCGTTGTTGAGATAGCAGATGTTCCGTTCCCTGCCGCTCCACGATCCGTCCCCCTCGATGAGCTCCGTGATCGCTGCCCAGGCGTTCTCGTAATCGCTCGTCGGAGTCTCGCCCGACGGTGAGCGCGACACAACTTGCCGCCAGAAGAAGCTTCAAAGGTCTCGAGTATTCGAGTTGGTGACATATCCGTTGGCCACATAGAGTTCCTGGTAGCCGTCGTTGTTCAGATCCAACGCGTCGCTGCTCCAGGCCCAGCGCCCCATTTCGGTCCCAGACTGCGCCGACACCTCCTCGAACCGCCCGTTGCCGGTTCCGCGGAAGAAAGAGTTTCCTTTCGCATGGCGCCGGTATTCCGTGAGGAAGCGTTCCTCGGCACCTTCCCGGAAGCTGGATTCGCGAGTGACTCGAAGCCCGGCAGAGGACCACATGTTGCCAACGTACAAATCGAGGGTGCCATCCAAGTCGTGGTCTAGCCATGCCGCGCTCATGCCCGCACCCATGTCCTCGACGCCAGCCTCCCGGGCGACATCCGAGAATGCACCGTTTCCCAAATTGCGGTAGAGGTTGTTTCGGCCGAAGTCGTTCGCGACGTAAAGGTCCGGCCAGCCGTCGCCGTCGTAATCACCCCAAGACGCAGCGAAGCTGAAGCGGGTGTTGTTTCGGCCCATGCCGCTCGCGCTCGTGACGTCCTCGAAGGTCCCGTCACCGCGGTTCCGGAACAGGCGGTTGGGCGGGCCGTTGTCCGCATCGTGGTACGGAGCAGGCGCCCCCTGCGCGGCCGCGCCGGCGTGATAGCGATACGAGCAAACATAGAGATCCAGGTCGCCGTCGCGGTCATAGTCGGCCGCGGCTGCCGAAGTTAGCTGGCTCTGTGGGGGCGCCGCAAACGTGAAAGCGTTTGCCTCGAATCGAAACTCGCCGGTACCGTCGTTGCGGACCAGTATTGGGCTCCGGGCGCTAATCAAGACCAGATCCTGATCGCTGTCGTTGTCGAAGTCTGCGACGATCGACATCGATGTGCTGTCGAGCGCTCCCGTGCCGGACTGCTCGGTGATGTCGGTGAAAGCAAGGCCCCCGTCGTTCCGGTACAGGCGGTTGGGAAGGCCAGACGGCTGGCTCACGTATAGGTCGGAATCGCCATCTCCGTCGATATCACCGAGACTGACGCCATGATGTCCGTAGACGTCGATTCCGATCGCGCCATCAAGCGACGACCGCCAGTGGTCAACTCCCGGACGGACCTGCTCCCAGTACGAATCGTTGTGTCCGATGGCAATTTCGGTCACGTCAACGAACACGGGATACTCCGATTCTGCCCTGCCCTGCCTTCGCCCGCGCCATTCCGTAACCTTCCAATCTCCATTGGACAGGGCCCACGAAAGACTCCACTCGCCAACATCCTGCGTCCGGCGCCGTTCGTCGGAGTCAGCGAATCCGAGCAATTCATAGTGGACCTCGGTCTGGACAATTGCTTCGTCCCCAGATCCTCGGACGGAGATCCCCGTGATGTGGAACTCAGCGCCTTCGATCCGGTGGTATCTCGAGAGGAACCGCTCGAACTCCTGGAGAAACTGTACTGCGTCTAATGTCGGCTCCTCTTCCGGTTTCGCGTCAGAGACCCTAATCGCGCCGTGCTGTCTGAGGCTTTCGCTGCCCTCCAACGACGTGGATCGGAAGTTCGGTCCAAGAAGGCTTCGGACAGCTTCCTGGCTCGGTCGCTCTCGAATGGTCGCCGCGAGGGTGCGGAGCTTGACTAGGATCCGCTCCGCGAAAGCCTCTACGACGAACGCATCGTTCAACGGGTCGGCCTTGGAGGCCATGTGCGAGGCACTCCCAGCCGCTCTCGATCCTGCGGGAAGAACGTAACGATCTGAAGGGGACTGCGCTGGACCGCTGGAGGCCAAGCACACGCAGACAACGGCCGCCGAACGGAAGGCAGGGCGGAACGTGCCCATCGGCGATGGCCCACCGGTGCGGTCGCGTATGCCGGGCGATAACTCGCCGTCTGCTACTGGCCCCTTCGCAAGGTGTGGGATGCCTTTGAGCCTGTTGCCGACAGACAGCCTCCGCACAATTCCCGCGAAGTCACCGAGTCAGAACACCAATCTGAGACCGAACTGCATTCGTCGCATCGGCACGGTGACGGGATTGACGCTCGTCGAACCCGCCAAGCCGTTGATCGAACCAGCGTTCGGAACGGTGATGTTGCTGACGGGAGGCCGAGGTTGGTGTAGTTGATGAAGTTGAAGTTCTCCCACCGCACCTGTAATCGGAAATCCTCCTTGAACTGGAACTCCTTCCAGAACGACCAGTCTGTCCCGATCAGGGGCGGGCCGCGCAGAATACCTCGTCCCGCGTTGCCCCACACGCCGTAGGGCCCGCTGGTGAAAGCACTGACATCGAACCACCTTTGCCGCGTGGGATTGGAGAGCTTGCCGTCTCCGATCCGGTCTGGCCTGTTCCCGAACTCGCCGTTGTGGGTTGTGTTCGTGCCCGTGGGCGAGAACGCGAATCCCGACTCGATAGTCGTTACGCCATTGAACTGCCAGCCCCCGATGATCGCGTCCAAGGCTGCCGAGGCGTTGCTGGCGAACTTGCGATTCTTCCCGAACGGGAGCTCCCAGTTGTGCGACAGCACCCACACTACGGCGCGGTTATAGGGCGAAATGCCGTATCCGCCTTTACGGTCATGCGGGTTCGCTCCCTGGTCGCCCCATCCGAATCCGCCCAGCTGACCGTCCAGTGCCTTCGCCCACGTGAACGAGGACGTGATCGTGTAGCCCTTCGAGTAGCGTTTCTCGACGACGAACTGCAAGGCGTTGTAGGACGAATTCGCACAATTGCAGCCGTTGCTCACGCGGGAACCGTACCCGATCGTGTTGACGAGCGGCCTCCGCGAAGCAATGTCAGGATCCGCGCTCGCGGGGGCGGCGTTCATGTTGTGGTTCCACCACATCTTCCGGCCAACGCTGCCCACGTAGCCGAGTGACACCTTCCAATCCTGTGCGAACTGATGCTCGAGGAAGAAGTTCCACGAATCGATGTATTCGGTGGCGTTGTTCTTGGGCCGGTGGCGAATGAGCACTCCCTCAGGCGCCTTCAGCCGACCCGAATCAGGCAGCCGCAGGGCAGGAGAGGGAGGCGGTCCCTGAGAAATCGGGAACACTGGAACGTAGTTGTTCGGTGCCCGCTCCTCCTGCTGAGCGGTAATCGGATAGAGGTTCGTCATCGCGTAGAAGAGCCCGCCATAGTTCGAGGCGAAATAGCTCCTGCCGAATCCCGACCGGATCACAGTCTTGTCGGTCAGCTTGAAGGCCAGGCCCCCGCGCGGCGCGATGTTGTTCCAATCCGGATCGACACCCGCGGTCATGCTGATGTCGCCCAGCCCCGCAAGCAGAATGTCGCCGGTGTTCGGATCGAAGTTGGCGATTCCGCCAGGATTGGCCGGATGTACCGGGCCGATGAAGTCGTATCGGAGGCCGTAGTTGAATGTCAGCCTCGAATTGATCCTCCACGTGTCCTGCCAGTACAGCGACGAGCGCCAGCCGCGTTCCTTGGTGTAGTCCTCGAACACGACCCTGCTGAAATAGCCCGGGCGGCCAAGCAGGAACGAAGCCATCCCCAGGCCGGACTTGACGCCCATCTGTTCCAGGTCCTGGCTTCCGGTCCGGAGGGTCTCGAAGTTGAAGTGGCCACGCGAGCTGAAGTTCGCGGCGATGAAGTCAAACGCGGTGGAGCGGATATCGGCACCGAAGCGGAACTGATGGCTGCCCTTGATCACCGTCGAGTTGCTCACGTACTGCAGGGTCGTGGTCCGGTCCAGACGCGGGATGCCAACGCCCTGGAGAATGCCCATCGACCACCCGCCCACGGGACCGTGCACACTGATTCCCGCCAGACCCTGTGTCAGCCTTTCCTCTGTGTTGATGCCCGGGATCCCCACATCGCTGTTCGTCATCAGACCAGCGTCGTACTGGTAGCCGTCCAAACGGAACCGGGAGAATCCGACGCGCACCTCGGTCAGGAACGTCGGCGAGAAGGTGTGGGTGTAGTTGGTCGACAAGTGCTGCATCCGGAAGTCGCCTGTCTGAGGACTGAGCCCGCCAACGGCCGGGCCTCCGGCAGCCGCGCCAAACAGTGGCGGGTTGTCGAGGTACACCTGAGCAAGCGTATAGCGGGCGAACGCCATGCCGGAATTGCCCACCGAGGAGTCCACGCGCATGTCCCATTGCCTCGACCACGTGGTGACGCTGTCACCAGCGTTGAAGTTCTGCTGCGTGTCCTGGTTCAGGTTCGCTCGCGGCATGAGCGAGAGCAGGTTACTGGCGACCGGGCTGATCCGGGAAGCGGGGATCTGGTTGCTGGGGAATTGGCTTCGGCCCAATCCACCATTTGCCTCCCCGGTGCCGGGATCGAACACGGGTTGGTCGGGCCAGGCGCTGAAATCGCCGTTACGGAACGCATCGTTCGGAACAGTCGAGGTGAGCTGGGCGCCCTGCTTGGCTTCGACCCCTTGGTAGTCCGTGAACCAGAACACCCTGTTCTTGACGATCGGCCCGCCGGCGCTGCCGCCGAACTGGTTCCAGTTGAAGGGCGCCGGCCCCGTGCCCGTGCCGTTCGGACCGGTCCCGGCAACCTTCTCGGTGAACGGGTCCGAGGCGAAGCTGAACTTGTTGCGGTTGTACCAGAACGCCGATCCGTGAAACTCATTGGTCCCGGACTTCGTGACGTACTGCGCCACCATGCCGGCCGACGAGCCGAACTCGGGATCGAACGAAGCGGTCGTGATTTTTAGCTCCGAGACCGAATCCTGGTTGGGCACGATGATCTGGAAACCGCTGAAGCCGTAAGCAGTGTTCGTGATCCCGTCGACCTCGTACTCGCTGTTCCCGAAGAACTGGCCGTTGACGAGTGTCGCGTTGAATTCGGAGGGGTTCTCGCCGATGCCGATCTGGAAGAAGTTCTGGATCACGCCTGGGACCGTGTTGTAGAGCTTGCTGAGGTTGTTCCCGAACGTCGGGAGTTTCTGCAACTGGTCCTCAGGAATGTATGAGCCGACATCGGTCTTTTCGCTCTTGAGCATCGGCGGAGCCGCGCTGACAACGACCTGCTCGGTTACCGCGCCCAACTGCAATACCGTATCGACACGTACCGTCTGGTCTACACGGAGAATGACGTTTTCCTGGACAAACCGTTGGAATCCAACGGCTTCGACGGCAACGCTGTAGTTTCCGGGCAGCAAGTTGGTGTTGACGTATCGGCCAGTCTCGTCTGTTTCGCGCGTCGTGTCGATCGACGTGTCCACGTTCGTGATCGTGACGGTCGCGGCCGCGACCGCGGCGTTCGACGGGTCGGTGACGACTCCGGTGATCGTTCCGCTAACGGCTTGTCCCAAGGCGCTTGGAGCAAGGGTTAAGAACAGAAGGAGTACCGCGACAATGGCAGAACACCTCAATGAATTCATCTTGATTTCTCCTTCCCCGCCACAACGGCAATCGAATCATATCACAGCTCCGGTGAGACCCTTGCAAGTCCTTACAAGCCCGAGCCCCCATTTTCTGAGGCGCCTTCGTGATGCAAGATTTGTAGCCAACCGGCCGCGCCGCGTGTCTCCACCAAGGGTGTTTCGGCGCATGGGCTGCGGTTGAGAGGATGGCGTTCCCAGCAGCGCCGGCATGCTTGCCCTCGGCCCCCCCGCGGCTCGAGAAGGCGTCGGCTCACGACCGACAAAGATGCGAGTTGCCACGAGTTCGATCTCGTAGCGCCACGGCAAGTCTCAAGGCAGCTCAAACGCCACGCTGAGTGTTACGGCTGTCCCAACAGGCCGACCGTTCAGGAGAGTCGGTTGATAGTGCCACTGCAGCACGGCATCCGTCGCGGCAGCCGCCAGCCGCTCGTCTACCGTCGAATTGAGGGTCGACAGGCCAACCAACCGGCCTTCCGTTCCCACAACCGCCTCCATGTACACAGTCCCCTCAACGCCCTCACGCTCGGCTTCAGCCGGATACGTGGGCGTCACGTAGTGAACTAGCCTCGCCTTTCGGACGTTGCCGCCGACTCGGATTCGCCTTCGTGGCCCGCTGGGCTGACCGGACTCCGGTTGCCGTCGTTCGCCCGAAACCACGATTGACTCTTCGATTGACCCGATGCTCAGCATCACCTCCAGATGCTGGTCTGTGGTCAGGTCGAGACGCTGAACATGCGGCTCCAATCCGACTGGCCCGCGCACCTCGATTTCGTACGACGTCGACGGTGCCAGACCATCGATCCGGAACGATCCGTCCACGCCAGCCGTCGTCGCCTCCGTGCCCCCCCTCGCCGCGTCAGTAATGAGCACATGCGCGTGTGGAACGCGCGATCCGCTTGGGTCTTGAACGGCCCCTGACAGAGAGACTCCCTCCTGCTGGCCGCACGCGAGAGCAGCGAGCGCGACAGCCAGTGCCGGTGCCAAAGCCTTCGCTATGCCTCGACCGTGCAGGCCCCCCTTCTCCCGCCGCAACTTGCCGACGGTCTCATCCGGCTTGAAGATCTTCCTCGCCATCGACGATCCTCCTAGCCCATAACTCTAATACGGACCGATCGGATGGAGGGTGGATCAGTTCCGGACCCGACAAACGGCCAGACCGAACCCAGAAGAAGTCAGAAATGAGTGGGATACGATACCTAGGAAGTGCAGGGAGAGAGCGTTTCCCATTACCGACTCGCCGAGGAACTCGGAAGTGGCGGGATGGGCACGGTCTACAAGGCCGAGGACACACGCCTCAAGCGCACAGTGGCGCTCAAATTCCTCGCCGCTGACCAACTGAGAGACGAGGAAGTCAAGGCGAGATTCCTGCATGAAGCCCAGGCGGCGGCCTCCCTGGATCACCCCAACATCTGCGGCGTCTACGAGATTGATCAGGTCGGGGACCGGTTGTTCATGGCCATGCCATTCCTTGAGGGGGAGGGCCTTGACAAGCGGATCGACCGAGGTCCGCTGCCAATTCCCGATCTAGTGGGCATCTCCATACAGATCGCGGAAGCCCTGGAAGAGGCCCATTCCAAAGGGGTCGTCCATCGGGATATCAAGCCGGCCAATGTCATGGTCCAGCAAAGAGGCAGCAGGCTCCACTGCATGTTGATGGACTTCGGCCTGGCCAGGCTGTCACAAAGCACCAAGCTGACTCGCATGGGGAGTCAGCTAGGCACTGCCGCCTTCATGTCTCCGGAGCAGGTCGAAGGGGCGGCAGTCGACCAACGCACCGACGTGTGGTCTCTCGGAGTCGTCATGTACGAGATGACGGCAGGTGTTCTGCCCTTCCCTTCGGACTACGAGCAGGCGCAGTTCTACGCAATCCTCAATGAATCTCCGGAGCCGCTCAGTTCGGTCAGGACGGGTGTGCCGAAAGAACTCGAGCGCATCGTGGAGAAGTGCATGGCCAAGGACGTTGACGATCGTTACCAGACATGCACGGACTTGATTGTTGACCTCCGCGGATTACAGAGAGTTCTTTCGACTGGCACTCAGCGCCGGTCTGGCTCTGCGAGGACGCCCGTCCCGGCCGCTTCCACGCAGGCTGCCAAGCCTGCAACAAAACCACTCACGATGGCCCACGTCGTCCTGGCTCTCGCGGCGGGCGGCCTATTGGCTGGAGTTGGGACATGGCTGGCAAGGCCATCGGCACAAAGTGCCAGCTGGGTTCCGGAGTACGAGTTTTCGCGGTTGACTTGGGACTCAGGATTGTCATACGCACCCGACATTTCCCGCGACGGGCGTCTCATCGCGTACTCCTCAGACAGAGACGCTGGTGGTCATCTGGACATCTGGGTGGAGCAGACGAACGGCGGAGGACGCGTCCAAGTCACCGACAGCGACAGCGAGGACACGGATCCCGTGTTCTCGCCGGACGGATCAACCCTAGCATTCGTACGTGACGGAGATATTCATCTGGTCCCCACTCTCGGAGGCAGCGCACGTTTCCTCGCCGCCGACGGCAACTTCCCGTCGTTTTCGCCGGACGGGAAGAGCGTGAGCTACGCCTCCCATGACGGCCGCTTAATGCTTGTAGATCTAGATGGCGGCGAGCCTCGTACGGTGCAATCCGGCTTCGACTGGGTCATTAACAGCCTGTGGCTGCCCGACGGTCAGAACATTCTATTCAGCGCGCTCAGGGCCCCGGACGACTACGACCTATGGGTGTCACGTGTCGACGGGGGAGAACCGGCGAGGACGAACCTGGTCGAGTTTCAGCGATCCACGATAGGCCTGAACAACATAACCCTCGCACCGAAGTGGATCGAGCCGGGACGGTCGATTGTGTATGGTTCCGCGCACGGACTATGGAAGGTCATTCTTTCGACCGATCCCTGGGGATTCTCGGGCCATCCAGAGCCACTCGGCTTCGGCCCCTCGAATTTCCACTACGCGTCAGTTGCCGACGACGGAACCATAGCCCTTGCACAGATAGAAACTGAAACCGGCATTTGGTCGGAGCCTCTCGGATCACCTTCCGACGAATTGCAGGGTGCGAATCTGCCCTCGCCAACCGAACCCGCCTCCCCGTCGCTCTCCAGGGCAACGAACAGCATGGCATTCGTGGGCCGGACAGGCTCCACGGATGTCTACGTTCGAGACCTTTCAACCGGGGAAGAAAGGAACATCACGAATGACCGGGACCGCGAGCGGGCGGCCGTGATCTCTGCCGACGGCATGTTCGTGGCCTACGAATCGAGTTCGCGCGACGATTCGGAAATACGAATCTATTCAATTGAATCTGGTCAGAGCCGGCGCCTCTGCGAGAAATGTGGCATCCCAAACGATTGGTCGCGACGCAACGAGTACTTGCTTGTTAGCGACGGCGATCCCGACATGATATCCCGCGTCAGCGTATCGGATGGTAGTCAGTCAGAGTACATTCGTTTTGGCAACGGGCAGAGTGTCGGATCGGCCCGGTATTCCCCCGACGGCCGTTGGATTGCATTTGCCGAACGGGACGATTCAAATACGATTTCGCAAGTTCTGATTGCACCTGCGGGGTCAAGCGGTCCCATCTCCCGTCGGGACTGCATCGAGATCACGAATCGTGAGCAGGATGACGCAATGCCGCAGTGGGCGCCCGACGGGCGCTCGCTTTATTTTCTGTCCGATCGTGGCGGAAACCGAGATATCTGGTCCGTCGAGCTAGGGCCAAACAAGAACCCCCGCGGAGAGCCTCGCCCGGTGAAGTTGTTCGAGACAACGCGCTTCTCTCTTGTGACCCAGAGTTACGAGGAAATCGGCTATGCCGTTGGAGTCGACCGCATCTACTTCACCTTGCGAGAACTGAAGGGCCGAATCTACCTGATGCGCCCGAAAGAGGCCGCGCTGAGCTCGACACTATAGAGACATGTCGGCCCCGCGGGCAAGACAGCATCGCGACAGTTCGTCCCAACGAGTGCTTCCGGATCTGACTACTCGAAAACCCAATCGCCCTAAGCAACTGCCAACAAAAGAGCACACGGCCGTCAGCAGTCGATCAGTCGCTGGGCGCGTTTGTGCATCACCAGCACTCGGTCAGTTGCTGATCCTTGCCCATCGAAGTGCCGTCTGCGCCTCCCGCCCTTGATTGTCAGTTTGGACCGGAGGCCTTAGAGTGAGGTGCGTTTCGCTGAGCTCATAGAAGCGCTGGGCGTCCACCCCAGTACCAGCCGGGTTCTCGCTGCCGACGCGATGATGGACGACGTACCCTTCGTCCTCGTGGACGGAGAACGGACCAAAGTAGCTGGCATAAGTCCGCGTTGCCATCAACGCTTCCTCGGCGGTTGGCCCCTCACCTGCATAGAGCGTCCGTCCTGGACGCATCAGATGCACCGACATGTGGCCCGATGGAGCGTAGAGAATGTAGGCCTCTTCGTACTGATTGATCGGAACCGACACACCGTCGGTCGTCTGGCGCGAAACCGACTCGATTCGATAGACCCCGAACAGGTTCCTGTGGGTGCCAGTCAGCTGGGATTCAGGAATGTCAGGAAACCGCTCCCAGGTAAGAAACGTCTTGGACCCGTCCTCCCGGGCCGGCGGCTGGAGCGTCAACGTATTGTCGCCGAACGTGTAGAAGCGCTTATAGTCCGAACCGGTCCCCCGCGGGTCGAGACTCCCCTTGAGGTGGTGGACCACGTATCCCTCCTCTTTGTTGACGCTGAACGGACCGAAGTACGAGGTGTAGGTTCCGATCTGGGCAAGCGCTTCGTCGGCGGTCGGACCGCCCTCCGAGTACGGCTGCCGACCAGGCCTCATGATCGTCACTCCCATGAATCCGGCAGCGTCGTAGATGATGTAGCCAAGCCGATCCTGGATCGGCGGAGCCAGCAGTTCGCCATCGGCATCACGCCGCTCAATTCGCGCAAGCGACCAAGCACCTGCAAACTGCTCCCGCGAGGCTGCTGCGAGTACATCGCAAGCCGCCGCTTCAGAATCACGACTCGGAGGCGGTGCGCTTGACCCGCACCCGAGGGCCAGCAGGAGCACACCCGTAGCGGCGACCAGGAGTGGTTTCATTCGCGTCATGCCAACTGGCGACGAGGCCGGTCGCCGGCCAGGTCCCGCGTTACGACTCACTTGGAGCGCGTGCGCAAGCATATCAAGCTTGGAGCGCACCGAAGCAACGAGGAGCCTGGAATGATGCGGAATCGAGAGTCATGTCAAGGACACGACGTAGCATGCGGAGGCTGGTCAGCACGAGTTGTCCTGTCGGAAATCCAGGTTGGTGCGACCGCCTCGATCACGACCGTATGGGCGCTTGCCCAACAACCAGATCCCAGCGGATTGCACTACCAGAGGGAGCTGTGGTCCAGGCTCGACGCGGCGCCAGGTGGTTTCCTTCCCTCCGAGACTCCGTGTGCCTGCTACAACGTAAGGCAATGCCTAGGAATCGCCTTCGGATGCTTGGTTGGCTTGCAGCCGTGTGTCTTACCGGGGGTTGCTCCGGCACGGGCAGTCCGGACTCGACGACTGAGCCACGCAGTACGGGGCCTCGTCCGCCGAACCCCGTTCCATCACCTTGGATCACGGCCGTCGAGCCGCACCAAGGTTTCAACGACGAGCCTGCCCTCGCGGTTGCGCCCTCCGGTGAGGTGTTCGTGGGCTGGATCAGCTACCGAGACGGCGCGGATGCGCTCGTGATCGCCCGATACTCGCACGAGGGTGACCAATTCACCAAGGAATCCGAATGGGTGGCGCTCGGTGGCGAAGGCACCTACCTGCTTGACCTCGAGGCAGTTGCCACCGAGTCTGGCGCGTACTTCGCATTTGCTCGCGAGACTGACGGGAATTGGGATGTGTTTGCGGTCAGCGTGGATGCTAGCGGACCGGCCGAGCCGGTCCGCATTGCTGGAGGGTCTGAAACCCAGATCAAGCCATCCGCAGCTTGGCACGACGGGACATTATTCGTGGCTTGGGAAAGCAACAAAGCCTCCAAACGCCAGATTCAAGCGTCGTCGCTACAGAATGGCGTCGTCAGCGCACCGGCACGAGTGAGTTCTGACAGCGAATCAAATTACGGTCCGAGCGTCGTCGCAGAACGCGACGGCCGGATCGCAGTCGCGTGGCATAGCTACCAAGAGCACAACTACGACGTGTACTTGCGCCAGAGATCCCGGTCAGGCGACTGGGATCAGGTGAAGCGGCTAACCACCGCCCCCGGCATCGACCGTCATCCCAGGTTGCTGTCCCATGAAGACGATCTTTGGGTTGTGTACGAACACGCCCGCATGGAGAAGTACTACGTGGGGAGGACGAACGAGCGGAACTTGGTGGCGGCAAGAGTCACCCCACACGGCTTGGAGGCTCCTGAGGACTATTGGAATTCCGCCCCGCTCGCAACGAATCGATCTGAGGCCGGCTCGGCCGTGTTCGACTCGCAGGGGCGGTTGTGGATCGCCTACCAACAGCCCCGGGAACCACGCGGGGGCTGGGCCGTGCGAATCGCAGGTTACACGGGCGAGCGATGGATTGGGCCACGTGGGGTGTCGCAGCGAAGGTCCATGGACCGGCCGGCCTCGTTGGCGCTTAAGGGGAACCGGCTCCTGCTGGCCTTCCAAGCGGACAGCTTCTCAGATACTTGGTCGCAGTCTGACCCGGACTTCACCGACAGCGCGCGGTCCCAGATCCTGCTGGCGTCTGTCGATACTGGGCAGGCACCGGCAGTCGCGTCGACCATGCGACTCTCGGTCCTGGAGGAGCCAGCCGAGCCCTTCGATCCCGCAACCCTCCACAGGAGTTACGGCGAGGACGCCGAGACCCCATCGATCGAATACAAAGGCGAAATGTATTTCCTGTACTACGGCGAATTCCACGAACATTCGGACATTTCAATTTGCAACCGCTGCGGCGACCAGTCGCTGGACGAGAACTACCAATGCCGTCGCGACATCAATCGCCTCGACTTCGTCGCCATGACCGACCACGGGTACAACATCGTTCCGTACCTATGGAACTACTCGGCCAAGATGGTGCGTGCGAACTACGATGCGGGAAGGCTCGTGACCTTCCTGGGCGAGGAATGGACATCAAGCTTCGAGGACTACGACGCGAAACGGCCGTGGGGGTATTACGGCCACCGCAACCTAGTGTTTGCTGATCCCTACTTCCCCAAGTGGTGGACGGCGTACAACGGCGATTCCCCGGCGGACCTCTGGGAGGAGCTGCGCGGGATGAATGCCGACTTCGTCCAGATCCCGCACCAGCTTGCCGATACTGGCAACGTACCCGTCGACTGGGACTACGCCGATGAGGAGGCCCAGCCTGTGGCTGAGATCTTCCAGACCCGAGGATCGTACGAGTACCCCGGAGCTCCCCGACACGCCAACAATGCAACTGGCGAGGTCGGCAACTACATTCAGGACGCGTGGGCGCGCGGCCTGAGGATCGGTGTGATCGCCAGTCCGGACCACGGCGGCGGGCTCGGAAAGGCAGCAGTCTGGGCTAAGGAAAAGACCCGCGAGGCAATCCTGGAGGGAGTCCGTGCCCGACGTACGTTCGGCACGACGGCAGCCAGAATGCGAATCGATTTCCGGGTCAACGGACACCTGATGGGTGAGGTCGCGCAGAGCAGAAACGGTCCGGTGAACGTGGTGGCGGATGTGCAATCCCCCCAGTCGATCAAGGCAATCGAGATCTGTCGAAACAACGAGTTCGTCTACTCGACGTCGCCGGGCGGGCCCGAGACGTCGATCGAATTCGTGGACCAGACACCGCTTGACGGACCCAGTTACTACTATTTGCGAGTGATCCAGGACGACGGAGAAATCGCGTGGTCGAGTCCCGTCTGGCTCGACCGTTAGCAGGCCTCGAGCATGCTCAGTCGCCGCGTGGCGATGTCATCAGCGGATGTCCGAGCGTGTCCCCATTCGCTTCGAAACCGTTGCGGTCTAAGTCCACGAAGATGGGATTCGTATAGGCAACCGGGTGCATCTCTCCGTAGGGGTTCAGCCCCCAGCCCAGCTCGATGTTGGACCCCTCTCCGATCGCGACGACGATCAGGTGAGTATCCTGCTGCAACGTCACGCGGATCGTTTCCTCGAAGTTCACGACCCCTTCTTGGAACATTCCGGGCTGCTCCTTCCTGCGGAAGTTGTACTGCTCCGGCTGGCGCCCATTCACCAGGACCTGGACCCGGTCAATTTCAAGCCAGTTCGGGGTTTGGACCCGGACGTTCAAGTCGACGAACCCTTCCGCGATTATGGTAGAGCCAATCGGCAGGCCATCTGCCGTCGTTACCTCGAGAAACGGGCCGTTGGTGATCATCATCTGACCCGCCTTTGAGTTCCGGATGATCTCCTGGTGATCGATTTCGCCGGGCGTGTCTGTCGAACTCGGCACATATGTACGCCATCCGCCCACTCCGTTGCCGAAGATCCGGTGCGCATCGCTCACCGCGACGCACCAAACGCGGCGGCCCTGATTCAGTAACTGGAGCCAGCCAAAAGTGCGGTTCGGCCCTGTGCGTGTGTTGTAGCTCGGATTCAGGTTGAGGATCTCCGCACTCCAAACCTCGGCCGCGTCGATCAGCCCTTCCAAGCCGACGAACCCACCGTCCTCGACGCCGTCGCGGTCTCTGTCGAAGAACACACCTCCGACATCGGGGTGGTTCGCTTGCACCCAACGATCCGGTCCTCCTCCGAACAGCCGGATTCGATTCTGGGCATTTACCGCCGGGTCGATCCGTGATCCGCCCTCCAATGTCGGGGTGCCCCAGTTCCTCAGCGTGATTGCATTGATTCTCGGATCGAAGTGCCAAAGAGGCGCTCCGCCGTTCTGTACACGTGGATCCGGGGTCAAGGGGAAGGAATTGAAGTGCTGGCCGCTTCCGGTCAGCTCGATCCCGGGGACCGTCTTGATCCGGTCAGCCAGACCTAGTTCCTCGATCTGGGACGACCAGTCGTACAGACGCTGGTGCTCTGTGGTCGGTGCAAACTCAATATGCTCAGCCGCGAAGTTGATGATCCGGTCCCGCGTGTTGCAGTAGTTGTCACCACTCGGCGTCGAATGAGCGTGGTAGTCGGTGCTGATCCAACCCGTCGTGTCGACCGTCCGTTCCACCGCAACGTCGACGTCGACAGTCTGTCCCGGGCTCACCTGGATGCGTCGTTCCACAAGATCGTGCTCGGGGCCAAGCGAGACTCGAAGGAGGTAGTTCCCGGGAGGTATCTGCTGCATCACGCGCCCGTCGTGGGTCTGGTATTGGTGGTTCCCTCCGTGGGCCCGGTAGTCCGTACCGAAGTTGGGCGTCTCCGTCCCGTCGATTCCGATGAACTGCACCTTGCCAGGCGATGGATTGCCGTCCGCGTCGCGAATCGCGAGCTTGACGGTTGAGGCCCCAGACACTTCGAGATCAAGCCGAGTCGTTTTTCCACGCTCAACTGCGATTTCGCGTTCGACCACGTCGCGGCCGATGTCCTCAAATCGGACGTCGAAGTTCCCGGGCGGCAGCCGGAACTCCACGCGTCCCTGGGGGTCCGGGTACTGTGTGACCCATTCCCCTCCTACGTCCACGCGCAAGGAGCCGTGGATTGCGGGCTGCCCGTTCGGATCCTTGACACTGCCTTCAACCTTGCCGGTTGCACCCTGTACCGCCGCCAGCACACCGTACGCCGCCAGGGGCGAATCACCCACGGCAGCGTGGATGCTGAACGTCCTTTCCTCCCCGGGCGCCAAGTTCACTTCGGCCGGCAAGCCTCCTCCACCGACTGAAGCGACCGCGTATCCCCTCTTATCAAACGGGTCTATACTGTCGCCTATCCGCACGTCGGCTGCCGACTGCTCGTTCTCCAAGCCCTTCCAGGTCGGAGCCGGGGCGATCGAGATGGGTTCCTGCGATTCGTTCCTGTATGTCGACGTCACCAGTAGGAATTGCCAGTCGGGTTCCAGCCTGTATTCGTGTCGCGAGTAAAGGCCCCCACCCATCGCAGCGGTGCGCACTGCCTCCACAACGGCGGCACCCGCCGGGATTTGCTCGACGATCCCTACCCGAGAGATATAGCCGGTCAGCCCGCCTGGGCGAAGGACGGTGAGCTGGTCGTTCGCCTCCCCTCGCAAGTCCAAGTCATACAGGCAACCCTGCAGCACGGAGGTATAGTCGGTCGTCATATTGGCGCGCCGGAAGGGCTGGATTCCGGAAATAAGCGCATGGATCTTGTTGTTTCTCAAAACGAAGTCACCCGGCAGGCCATCGGCTTCTTTCCCTGAGGGCATTTGATCGACGTTGTCTCGACTGATCTGCAGCGCTTCGGCGCGGTCACGCTGCGCTATTGACACCCATGCGATCAGCATGAGGAAAAGGAGGGCGAGGACAGGACGGATGCTCATGGGATTGGTCGGCAGGCGGGCGACTGCGAACCCGATTCTACGGCACGAAAGTTACGACCCTGGGGCGCTCTCTTGGGTCCTGTCCCATATTCGACAGCAATTCCTTCAAGGCCAGCCAATGAATCGAGAGTCGCAAGCGCGTATGATCCTAGAACTGGAATGAAACCCATGAAGCGCAGCCTTGCAAACGCGATTCTCGTGTCAGCCGTGGCCCTTGGGCTCTGGGGTTGCGGTTCACCGGCAGTGGATGCACCGCAACCTGTCGGGGAATCACTTTCCCAGACCCGCGCTACAGACGGAAGCTACATCTCATGGCGAGAGCACATCATCGACGACCTTGAGCGGGGTGGCGTTGCGATAGCGGGTAGCGATGGTCTAGAGATGGCGGATCTCGACCTAGACGGATACGAAGACATTGTGTCTGTCCACGAGTCCGACACGGAGTACGACGGTGTTGCAGACGGGCACATCAGGCTGGCATTCGGTTCCGAAGACCCTGACAGCTGGACTCTGGCGACGCTGGCGGAGGGCGAGGAGGCCGGCGCGGCAGAGGACGTGTCCATCGCCGACGTCAACGGAGACGGGTTTCCGGATGTCATCGCAGCGTGCGAGTTCGAGCACTTGATCTATTTTCAGAATCCCGGCGAAAATGCCCGTTCCGAGCGATGGGAGCGGCTCATCCCATCCTCAGCAAGCGGCCGCGGATCGTACATTCGCGTCTTCTTCGCGGACTTCAACGGCGACGGTAGGCCGGAGGTGGTGGCACCCAACAAGGGGAGCCAAGCTGGCAATAGCGGGGAGACGACTCTCCGTCCTATCAGCTGGTACGAAATCGACGGTGACCCCTTGGAGGACAAGTCTTGGAAGGAACACGAGTTGACGCGAGTGGCGGTTCCGATCAATTCGCGGCCGGTGGATCTGGACCAGGACGGGGATCTCGACATCCTGGCGGGCTCCCGGGCCGAGGCCCGGCTTTTCTGGTTCGAGAACCTCGGCGGACCGGAGATCGAGTTCGAGGAGCACAGCATCGAGATCTCCGCACCGGAGAGTTACGGTGAGGTCCACGTCACGGGATTCATGTTTGGATTCCTCGACTTCAACAGTGATGGCCGACTAGATGTCTTGCTATCCGAGGGCAGGTCCAACGTGATCTGGCTGGAGCAGCCAACCAGTGATACAGAACACTGGAAACTGCACCGCATCGGCACAATGGAACCGGATTCAGCGACAGGATTCACACTCACGGACATCGACAGCGACGGGGACTCGGACATCTTTTGCGGCAGTTACAGCCGCGGACCGCGCGAGCGTGACGCTGCCGAGGTAACGGCTCGAATGGCCTTGGGCAGGCTCGCATGGTTCGAGAACCCGGGTGACACCGAAGGTGAATGGGCCCGGCATGACATCTCCAGGCGCAAACGGGGCATGTTTGATATGGCTGTCGCTAGAGACCTTGACGGCGACAACGATATCGATTTTGTGGGAACCCGCGGCAACAGCCTACCCTACGACGGAGTGTACTGGCTGGAGCAGGTGAGGTCAGAGGGATCGCAGCCTTCGTTCGCTCGTGCCCGCGAATTGGACAGCGAGGAGATGCCTTTGCCATAGGCCGGACTCGCGGCGTTAATCACCTCACGTGTTCGGTAAATCAGGCAGGCCCACGTGCAAAGGTCTGCAAAACCTTTATTCGTGGGTTCGATTCCCACCCGCGCCTCCAGGCTCTAACCCCTTGATTTGGTTATAATTATCTGTATTTTCAGTCACTTGCGGGCGTCTCTCCTTGGCGCATGAGCGGATCAGTTCGGAGCAAATTGGATCACTCCGGGGCAGCTCGGAGCGTAGGGTGGGTCCCAAGGTGGGTCCCGGCGACGGCTTCTCCTTCGTCTCGTGCCTGGCAGTAGACGGTAGTCCCGTAATTCCGCGTTAGGCGGACTTCACGGGCGTACCGATTATTGTCTGCAAGTCCGGCGGACATGGCTAGCTCATCTTCGACAGTTTGGTTTTTGTGACCTAATAGATTCAACAACTTAGACCCCCGAAAATACGGGCGTGGCACTACACGGCTCCATTGTGGCATCGATTGGGGGCAACCCTGCATTAATTTGCCGGGCTGGGTGGGTCCTGTATCCCGGGGACCGGCTGCAGCGTCGTTCCGCGGTCGTCCCGGCGCACCGCTGGCGGCAGGCTCGCCCCCACGCAGCGCACGATCTGCGCCACCGCCCCCTGCGCCTGCGTCCGCACCGCGAACCGCTTGCCCTGCAACTCCACCACCGTCTCCGACAGCCGCCCCAGATCGCGCACCACATCCGCCCACTCCGCCTCGATGCCCGCCTCCCGCATGCGCCGTCCCAGCTCCTGCTTCAGCACCAGCGCCAGGAACGAGCAGAACACGTGCCCCCGGATCGCCTCGTCCGTGCGGTGATACACCGGCCGCGTCCGCAGCAGCGACTTCGCCTCGCGGAAGCAGCGCTCCACCCGCCACAGCTCCTTGTACCGTCGCACCGCCTCCTCCGCACTCAGATCCGCTCGCACCCGCAACGCCCACAGCCCGTCGTAGCGCTCCTCGGCAGCGACCTTCTCCTCGTCGATCGCGAACCCCTCCCCGCGGGCCTCCAGGTACCGTCGGAACCCCCGGTTGCCCACCAGCTCCTTCGCCCCCCCGCCCAGCTTCGCCTGCAGCTGGGCCACGATCTCCTCCCGCACCGCCTTGTCCCGCCGTGCCTGCTCCTCGTTCCGGCACAGCACGTAGCGCCGCTCCGCCGCTGCCTGCCCTGCCTTGGGAGGGTCCGTGACGAGCACCTCGCGCACCCCCAGCTCCAGCGGCTCCTGCCGCCAGGCCCGCTCCACCTCGATCCGCGTCTCTTCCTCCTCCGTGCCCAGCACCCGCTCTCCGAACTCCTTCGACGACCGCATCCGCACTCCCAGGATGTAGCCCCAGCCCTGCTCCTCCAGCGCCTGCATGGTCGCCTTCGCGATCATCCCCCGGTCCGCCACCAGGCACACCTGCCCCACCCCGAAACGCTCCCGCAAGCGCTCCGCCACCGGCAGCAGCGCCGTCACGTCCGCCGTGTTGCCCGGCCAGATCTCCGAGCACACCGGCTGCCCCGCGCTGTCCAGCACCGCGCCCACCACCAGCTGCCGGCACTGCGGCCGGAAGTCCTTCGACTTGCCCCGCCGGCCCAGCTCGGTCCCGCCCTGGCCGTGGAAATAGTGCGAGGTGGTGTCGAAGAAGACCAGGTCCAGCGCGCTGAACAGGTCGCGCCGGCGGGCGAACAGGTCCTCCTCCAGCTCGTCCTTGACGCAGCGCACGGCCGTGGCGGCCTTCCCGCCGTCCTCGGGCGGCTCGCTCGGAGCGGTCGCGCCCTGCGGATCCGGGAGTTGCTCGCCGAGCCAGGCCATGGCGCGGTAGAAGTGCTGCAGGTCGAGGGCAGCGGCCCCGTCGACAGCCTGGTCGCTCATCCAGCGGAGGGCCTGGCGATCGGAGCCGGGGGCGATCAGGCGGTGCAGGACGGTGAGGAAGACGGCGCGTTCGACGTCGAAGGCGAAGCGCCGGGGGGCGAGGGCGGCCCGGAGGGCGTCGCGGCAGCCGGTGAGGCGCCAGAGGGGTTCGAAGACGAGGGCGGGGCCGAGGATGCGGGCGGGGAAGCCGTCAGCGAGGGCAGAGTCGCGGGCAGCGAGGACAGCAGCCTGTTGGGAGAAGCGGGCGACGGAGAGGAGCAGGCGGTCGAGGGCACCGGAGTGCTGGAGCTGGTCGAGGCGGCCGAGAGTGGCGAGGATGCGCTGGCGGACCCTGGGGCCGTCGCGGAAGGACTCGACGAGTTGGAGGTAGGTGCGGTTGCCGGTGGACTTGGAGCGGAGGAACATGGCCGATCCGTACCATTACATGGTACCGGGAATATGAGGGTTAAATCAAGGTAAAACAGGAAAACATCGGGCAGATATCCCAAACTCACGTGGCACTACAGATTTCGCAAAATGGCACTTTGGAGGTCGTAAACCCTTTAGAATCAGCATCGGCCTCAAAAACGGTGTCGAAGATGAGGCTAGGTTAGTCGGTTCTCATCACATTGCGCGTGCCGAACATCTCCCGGCAGAAGGCGATCAGTGCTCGCTTGTCGTTCATGTCAGCCATTTTGAAGCCGCATGGACGGAGCCGCCTGCGACACCGGCGGCTCCACGGAGTTTGTCTTACTGCTCTCGGCGCGACTCGGTGCGACGAGGATCTGACCCATTCCGGCGACGCGCTAGACTAGATTTCTAGGCTAGCTAGTGTATCTACCCGTAAATTCGTGTGGTATAATCGGCGTGCTTCCTAGGGAGGGGAGCCGCTATGCCACGAGGACGCCAACTGGCACCCCTGATCCTCGACGAGGAGACCCGCGAGCAACTGCTGGGCCTCTCGAAGTCGACGACTCTGCCGCACAGCGTGGTGCTGCGGGCGAGGATGATCCTGGCCAGCGCCGAGGGCCTCACCAACACCGAGGCGGCCCGGCGGGTCGGCGCCTCGTCGCAAGCGGTGGGCAAGTGGCGGCGCCGCTTCCTGGAAAGCGGTTTGAGCGGATTGCACGACGAGCTCCGCCCGGGGCGGCCGCGCACCTACGACGACGACAAGGTCGCCGCGCTGATCAACCGCGCCCTCCAGGACAAGCCGGAGGGCGCCACCCACTGGAGCGCGCGCACGCTAGGCCAGACCGAGGGCGTGTCCCGCAGCACGGTGCAGCGCTGGCTCCAGCTGTTCGGGGTCAAGCCGCACCTGAGGAAGACGTTCAAGCTGTCCAGCGACCCGTTTTTCATTGAAAAGGTGCGGGATATCGTCGGACTGTACTTGAATCCGCCGGAGCACGCGGTCGTACTGTGTGTCGACGAGAAGTCGCAGGTGCAGGCGCTGGACCGCACCCAGCGGTCGCTGCCGCTCGGCCTGGGCTATGTCGAAGGCTTCACCCACGACTACATTCGCCACGGCACGACCACGCTCTTCGCCGCGCTCGATGTGGCCACTGGCAAGGTGCTGGCACGCTGCGCGAAGCGTCACCGGCACCAGGAATTCCTGACCTTCCTGCGGCTGATCGACAAGGAGGTGCCGCCGGGCCTCGATATCCACCTGATCGCCGACAACTATGCGACGCACAAGCATGCCAAGGTCAAGGCCTGGCTGGTGGCCCGACCGCGCTACCACCTACACTTCACGCCGACCTACTCGTCTTGGCTGAACCAAGTCGAGCGCTGGTTCGGACTGATCAGCCAGCAGGCCATCCGGCGCGGGACGTTCACCAGCGTGACCGATCTGATCCGGCGCATCCACGAGTTCACCAAAGCCCACAACGCGGCCGCGAAGCCCTTCGTCTGGGTCGCTACGGCGCAGTCGATCATCGACAAGATCGAGCGCTTATCCACACGTATTTCCGGGCAAGCACACTAGCTCATCAAGCGTGCATCATGGCGTGTCTTCCAGTGCCGGGCATGGTACCGCCAGCGGACTTATCGCATGTCTTAGCTAGCCTCCCCTTCACATCTAGGGGACGGTGTGATCCGCTCGATCCGACATGCCGGGCTAACGCGCCTGTTCGAGCGACAAGACGGCAGCAAGCTGCCCCAGCAGCATCTCGGCCGGATCCGCAGGGCCCTGCAGCTTCTCGACGCCGCCAGCCAGCCCGCCGATCTGCGCGGGGCGATGCGCGCCAAGCCACTCAGCGTTGGCCCCTGGGCCGGATACTGGTCGCTTCGAGTCACTGGAAACTGGCGGATCGTTTTCCGTTTCGAGGAAGGTGCCGTCCACGATGTTGATTTCGTGGACTACCATGGAAAGCGCAAGCGGCGATAGGAGGCCGGCATGGGACCGATGCAGAACTTAGAGCACCCCGGCGCGGTGATGCGCGAGTGGTGGCTGGAGGGGGCCGACCCCGCCGAAGCCGCCGACAGACTCGGCGTCGATCCCAGCACGCTGCAGCGTGTTCTCGACGGACGATGTGGCATCTCGCCGGAAATCGCCGCACTATTGGAGGCCGGGGGATGGTCTACCGCTTCCTACTGGTTGCGGCTGCAAGCCGCGTACGACCGCGAGCAACTGCGGGAGCACAAAGCCGCGACTGCGGCCGCCTGATTCATTCCGCGGCTACAGCGTGTTGTCGCGCACACAAATGATGAGTTGCAGGCAACCCAACACCAAGGCTGAACCCAAGAACAGCTTTCTGATCTGTCTGATCAGCTTACGATGGCGGCCTGGTAGCCCAGAGATGATGATCGCAATGGCCAGCGCAAATATCGTCAATGGCCACCCGGACGAGCTCAGGACATATTCGCCTACCACCTTGAGCCACCGAGTCCAGTTAACCAAGCCCGAGCAGGCCCATAGTGGCATCGCCGTCACCAGAACGAGCAGTAGAGGCACTATCAGCCAATCGGCCTTGGCTAACCAGAATCGTGTGTCCACCACACTTCTGTCCTTTCTTGTCGTCGGCATCTCTCAAAGGAAATATGAACGATCCGCCGTCAGATGCCAGACAGATCGGTCACTCGATACCGTCGGGTCCTCCCTTGTGCCGCCGGTGATGACGAAGCTGCGCCAGCGGTTTACGTTCTGACTGCACCGCAAAGCGGCGACGCGCACGGTGCAACATGGGCCAAGATCAATATCGCGGCGATAGAATGGCCAATCTTCCCCGACTTCACCGGTGCGCAAATCTGTCCCGGCCGGCGCCTCGCGATCACGATGCTGGTTCCAAACGGCCTCTGAATCCACAAACCGCTGTTGTCAGCGGATTGGATGTTCGGACGCGGAGGGTCCAAAGGCAGGCGGCGTCAGACCACGATAAGTAGGTAGACATCCCGTGAGTAATACTCCTGATCCGCCTCTGAGAACACCCCTTGCCGAGAAGGGGGCAGCAGCTTCCCAAATCTCTGGCACACGCATCGGCGGGTACCCGTCCGATTCTGTCCCGTGTTTGACAGTTTATAGGCACAGTTAGTGGTTGGTTCGCTCGGACCGGTTCTTTCGTTGCAATGACTTAGCTGCCTCGCGAGGCTTTCCAACCCTCCTCCGAGGCGATTTTCATAGATACATGAATTGAAGTTTATAGCATTGATTTTGCACATCTTGCCCTGATATCATGTGCACATGTACCTGCGCGTCACCCGCCAGAAACGCAAGGACGGCAGCGTCCGCTCCCACTTCCAGATCGCCCATAACTCCTGGGACCCCGCCACCCGCCGCTCCCGCGTCAAAATCCTGCATAACGTCGGCCGCGCCGACAGCGACGAGTCCATCCAGGCCCTGCGCCGCCTCGCCCGCTCCATCCTCGCCCGTTGCGATCCCGACCAGATCGCCGCCATGCACCCCGACACCCGCCTGCTCGGCGCCTTCCCCTACGGCGACCTGTTCGCCCTCGAGGCCCTCTGGCAGCGCCTCGGCATCCCTCGCGCCATCGCCCGGGCCCGCGGGGCCCGCCGCCTGCGCTTCGACGTCGAGCGCGCCCTCTTCGTGCTCGTCGCCAACCGCGCCTGCGCCCCCGCCTCCAAGCTGCACTGCTTCCGCCAGTGGCTGGCCGAGGAGGTGCGCCTGCCCGGCGTGCAGGAGCTCTCCCTGCAACACCTGTACCGCGCCATGGACTTCCTCGAGGCGCACCGCGACACGCTCGCGGAGGAGATCTTCTGGAACACGGCCAACCTGCTGCAGCTGGACACCGAGCTGCTGTTCTTCGACACCACCTCGCTGCACTGGGAGATCGACGGGGAGGACGCCGAGGAGGTCACGGCCGGGGCGGGGGCCGGGGGGAGGACCTACGCGGCGCTGCGGAAGCGGGGGTTTTCCAAGAACGGGCGGGGGGACGCGCCGCAGGCGGTGATCGGGCTGGCGGTGACGCGGGAGGGGTTTCCGGTGCGGCACTGGGTGTTTCCGGGGAACACGGTGGACGTGGAGACGGTGCGGCAGGCGAAGCGGGACCTGGCGGGCTGGCGGCTGACGCGCTGCGTGTTCGTGGGGGATGCGGGGATGGTGTCGGCGGCGAACCTGCGGGCGCTGGCGGCGGCGGGGGGACGCTACCTGGTGGGGCAGTCGTTGCGGGAGGGCGGGGAGGCGTACGAGGCGGTGCTGGGGACGCCGGGACGCTATCGGAAGGTGGCGGAGAACCTGCGGGTGAAGGAGGTGACGGTGGGAGAGGGAGAGCGGCGGCGGCGCTACGCGCTGTGCTTCAACCCGGAGGAAGCGGGGAGGCAGAAGGGGCACCGGGAGCGGGTGCTGGCGGAGTTGGAGGCGGAGCTGGCGAGCCTGGCGGAGGCGCGGCGGAAGGCGGAGGAGCGGGCGGAGGCGAAGCGGGCCGAGGAGCGGGCAGCGCAGGGGAAGGGCGGTCGGAAGGCCGGAACGGAAGCGAGAGGCGGAGCGGATTCGAATGCGGAGCAGGCCGGGGGAGCGCGACGGGGGCACCGCAAGCGGGAATGCGAGTTGCAGGCGAGCGGGCGCTACGGGCGCTATCTGCGGACGCGGGCGGACGGGAGCCTGGCGATCGACCGGAAGAAGGTGCGGGCGGCGGAGCGGCGGGACGGCAAGTTCGTGGTGCATGGGAACGACGACAGCCTGAGCGGGGAGGACATGGCTTTGGGGTACAAGCAGCTGCAGCGGGTGGAGCAGGCCTGGCGGACGCTGAAGAGCGGGCTGCAGCTGCGGCCGGTGTACCACTGGGCGCCGCATCGGATTCAGGCGCATGTGTCGATCGCGGTGCTGGCGCTGCAGCTGGAGCGGATGGCGGAGCGGGCCTGCGGGCAGACGTGGGGGAGGATCCGGGACCGGCTGAAGCGGATCCAGCTGGCGCAATTGTTGAGCGGGGAGAAAACGGTCTGGCAGGTGACGGAGCCGTCGGAGGAAGCGCGTAAGATATTGGAAAAGCTGGAGTTAGGCGAGCCTTCCCCGATTTTGCGAATTGACTGACGCAGGGCAATCCTAGATACACTGGCGATTTCGAAAAACCCCTCGTAAGGTATTGCTGCGTTTGGACTTATAGCGCTTCTGTATCTAGCAAACTGTCAAACGAGGGTCTGGGTGGAGCGTAAGTATCGGCAAGTCATTGCCCGGGCAGAGCAGAACAAAGATCCCACTCGATCGAGGGAGGCCAACTACACGCTCCTATAGACGCGAGTAGGACTAGAACTCCTCAGGCACGGATTAAACGCCATGAGTCCCGTAAAATCCTTCAGCGTTGGAAACGGCGACATGTTCTACATCAACCATGGATCCGACAACTTTTCTATCATCGATTGCTCGCTCCCCGATGACCGGGTAGTAGAAATCTTGGATGAAATCGAAGTTGCGAAAAAGGGAAAGGGTATCACAAGGTTTATCTCCACCCATCCTGACCAAGACCACCTTCACGGCCTTGTACATCTCGATGACCGATTCGAGATTCTGAACTTCTACGTCGTCAAGAACGCGGCGACGAAGACCGATGAGACCGATGACTTCAAACGATACAGGGAACTTCGAGATCACTCGAAGAAAGCGTACTACATTGAGCGCGGATGCTCAAGATTCTGGATGAATAAGACAAACGAAGAGCGCGGGTCTGCGGGAATACACATCCGATGGCCCATCCCGGAAAATGAGGAGTTCCAGAAGGCTTTAGAGCAGGCAGAGGATGGCGAGAGCCCCAACAACATCTCTCCGGTCATACGATACAGCCTGAATGGCGGCGCGGCCATTACCTGGATGGGGGACCTAGAGACTGAGTTCATGGAGAGCGTGAGCCCCGCCTTTTCCCCTGAACCCTCACACATCCTATTTGCACCACACCACGGCCGGAAAAGCGGACGCGTTCCAAAGGTCTGGTTAGACTCCATCGCCCCAGCGATTATTGTCGTAGGCGAGGCACCCTCATCTCATCTGTCTTACTACGACGGATACGACACGATTACTCAAAACTCCGCAGGTGATATTGTCTTTGAATGCCTGTCTGGGAAGACACACATTTTTGTGTCTGAACCGAATTACTCTGTGGACTTCTTGTCGTGGGAGGAGGTGGACGACAACCATGGTTACTATATCGGAACGTTCTATGTTTGAGCCACTCTTGTGGTACGAGATGCGACAAAGGTTGTGACTGGATCCATGCAGTTTAAACGTGTCTATCAGTCACAGAAAGACTGGACGGCAACGTTCGGCTTGAGCGGAGACGTAACGGACGACGACCTATGGAAAGCGGTCCCTAATGAGATTTGACGCCTACACTCTGCAGGCTCGACTAATGCCAGCCTACTTGACGCTCCTACCCCTTGGGGTGGGACTTCAAGTGTGGCTTCCTGAGGAAGCAATCCTCGAGCGACTCAGTACAGTTATTGTTAGCCCAGTCCCAATCGCTATACTGCTTGCACAGCTAGGTCGCGACCGTGGCTACAGGTTGCAGAAGCAACTCTGGGCCGATTGGGGTGGTGCGCCTACGACTCAAATGCTGCGCCATCTCGGGAAAAGCCACAATCCGGTCACTCGAGGCCTAAATCACATGCACATTAGGCGGTTGTTCCCAGATCTTAATTTGCCAACAGCCGAGGAAGAGAGCGCGGACCCTGACGCTGCTGACCACAGTTATGAAGCTGCCACGAAAAAAGTGATTTCGATGACTCGAGATCGCAAAAAATTTCCCCTTGTCTACAAAGAGAATGTAAACTACGGCTTTCGACGCAATCTCTGGGGACTGAGGCCTCTAGGTCTGGTTCTGTCGATCAGTGGAGCAATAGTGTGTTTAGCTAGGTGGCAGGTATCAGATTTCTTGGCGACTTCGTTGATGCCGAACGTCGATTGGTTGATGGCTTGTTTCATGTGCTTAGTGATGGTTAGTCTTTGGGTCTTTTGGATCAACCAATCTTGGGTTCGTATTCCTGCTGAGGCATACGCTGAGCGTCTCTTTGAGAGCTGTGAAATGCTGGAACGCCACAAGGGCAATGTAGACTGATGAAGTTCCAAATACTTGACGTAGGTCACGGGTTCTGTGCAGTTCTCATCGCTGACAATGGGAATATAATGCTGTTCGATTGTGGCCACAAAACTACCCCGGAGTTTCGACCATCAACTTACCTTCGAGAACTTGGTTGCTCTTGTATCGAGCGTCTTTTCATTTCGAATTACGATGAAGATCATATTAGCGATCTGCCTCAGATTCGCAGATTGTTCGTGATTCAAACTCTACTCCGCAACAGATCCATTACCACCGCGCAGCTTCGAGAACTCAAGCGCTCGTCCGGGCCGCTGAGTGAGGCGATGAAGAGCTTTCTTGATATGAACGAGAAATACGTCTACCCCGAGACTTTGCCTGGCCCTGAGTTTCCAGGCGTCAGTTTCAAACTCTTTCACAACAATTATGGAGTAGATTTCAAAGACTCCAACAATATTAGCCTAGTGACATTCTTGAATTGCAACGGTACACACTTCGTGTTGCCAGGAGACATTGCGACTGCAGGTTGGGAGAGGCTACTAGCGAAGGAGGAATTCAGAACATCCCTACAAGCTGTGGACTACTTTGTAGCTTCCCACCACGGACGTGAGGACGGATACTGCGACACCCTCTTTCGGCACTGCTCTCCCAAAGCGATCATTTTCTCAGACGGTCCGATCCTATACGCGACCCAAGAGATGGCCAACAAGTACGGTAGGCATGCCATGGGAATCGTTTTCGGCGGAGAGCGACGCAAAGTACTGTCGACTCGCAAAGATGGCACATTGACGTGGACCTTCTAGTTGGGGCTCGTTATTCCGTCACGCTACTAGCGAACACGTGCGCGGGTCCAGACGTGGCCGTGGGACTGGAATGGTACTGATTGAGACTGCCTTGCGAGGTGTTGATCGGTTCCTTAGAATGGATCACCAATTCTGGTCCGGAGTGGGTCCCAAATTGGGTCCCGAGAGGACAAAACTCAATGATATCGTCCTTAGAATAAACGAGTTGCGGAGAATTAACACATGATCTGCAAAACCTTTATTCGTGGGTTCGATTCCCACCCGCGCCTCCATTGCCTAAGGCCTGGGATTGGCAACGGATAAGACTCTGTCAGTGTGTCATTTGCTTCAGGCTCGGCTATAGATCCGGTTCCGGGTTACCGACGCTGGTCATGCCGCTCCAGCGCGGTCGACGGAGACTGGATCTGCATTTGAGGCATGTGGTTCAATCTGCCGCTCGATCTCTATACGCAACGTCCGCTCCGCAACATCTAGATCGTGCCGTGCCTGAAGATTGATCCAGAATTCCGGCGTCGTCCCGAAGTAACGCCCAAGGCGAAGCGCGGTATCGATGGTGACGCCACGACGGCCTAACACAATGTCGTTTAGCCGCGGCCGCGAAGTTTTCAGCGCTCGGGCAAGCCGATACACGCTGAGCCCTAGCGGCACTAGATATTCGTCTCGCAGAATCTCACCAGGATGAACGGGAGGCAGCAACCGCCCGCTAGCGACATCGGAAAAGTCGACGGCCCGCAGGTCCAAGTCTTCGCGCTTGATAGTCATACTCGCCGCCCTCAATGGTAATCGGTAACCTCGACGTCCCATGCTTCCCCATCCCGCCAGACGAAACAGATCCGCCATTGATCATTGATGCGGATACTGTGCTGGCCTCGTCGATCACTCCGAAGCGCCTCAAGGCGATTGCCAGGTGGTGAACGCAGATCATCAAGCCGAACAGCCGCGTCAATCAGCAGGACCTTCGCTCGAGCGCGCCGCTGGATCTGCAAGGGCAAACCACGAACGGCATGCCCCGTAAAGACCGCCGCCGACCGTTTGTCCGCAAAGCTCCTGATCAATTCCTAACGTAACGAATCACGGTACGTACCGTCAAGCAGTACGAATGCCTATCGAGTGCGTCCGCCTCAATCCGCTTGATTCCTTGCTAGTGGTGCCCCGTGTACCACTGCCGAAATTTCCAATTGCCATCGGTCAGTTCTTGGACCGACAGTCAACTGTCATCCGCAAGAGATCTGCAAACCTTATTCGTGGGTTCGACGCCCACCTGTGCCTCCATCCATGAACCCCTTGAATTCAATTTGCTCGTCCGAATTCTCAATCAGTAGCGGGCGTTGCGCATTGGCAGCTGAGCGGATCAATTCAGGGCAACAAATCGGAGCGTTGCTTCACATGGCTGGCTTCCCTGCCTTGGTGCCGACGCCTGTTGGAGGTCAGCGCAGTCTGGCGGCGATACCCCGTAAAGTCTGACTCAGCACAGCCTCCCGGCTTCCCGCAGGGCCGTCGCCTCGGTTGTCATTGAGGGTCGCCGCCAGGGTTTCCAGCCCAGCAGCCAGGCCTTCGTCGCTCCCACCGTCCTGAAGCTGCGCCTCCGAGCGATCAAGCGCCGCCGCCAACTGGGCTCCAATGGACTCCGGCAGCTCCCCGCCGCGCTCAAGCTGATCGAGGTAGGCCCGCGCCACGACCGGCTCCGCGGGCCACTGTACAGGAAACTGTTGCTGCGGGTTGAAGACGTCGCCCCCATCGGCCAGTGCCGCCGCTGCGATCTCGCTCTTGCTCAGGAATTCACTGGGGGTTAGCGCGAAGACGTCCAGCCCTCGCGCGATCTCGGTGCCGTAGATGTGACCGTGATACCAGTAGGTCGACCAGTATCCTCCCATCACCAGCTCCTCGGCGTCGATGGGGCCGCGGTCAAAGTAGGCAATCTCGACCGGGCGGGCGGAGTCTGTGAAATCGATCACCGACAGGCCACCTTGGTACCAAGCCTGCGCAAAGACGTCGCGACCCGGGACCGGGACAATGGAGCCGTTGTGCGCGACGCAGTTCTCCTGCTCCAACTGCGGCGCGGGCAACTTGTAGTAGCTACGGAACTTCAGCTCTCCGTCGACAATGTCGTAGATCGCGTCGGCGCCCCAGGTGAGCGGGTCATAGGCGCGACAACGCGGCCGATTGCCGCCGCCCCATTCGTCAGTGAAGATGACCTTGGTGCCGTCGTTGTTGAAGGTCGCCGAGTGCCAATAGGCGAAGCCCGCGTCGACAACCGCGTCGAGCCGCTGCGGCTTGAGGGGGTCAGAGATGTCAAAAAGGATGCCGTTTCCCGAGCAGGCGCCCGCGGCGAGATGGCGCTCCGGGAATACGGTGATGTCGTGGCATTGGTCAGTCCGCCTGGTCTTCTGGGTGTCGTCCCCGTGGTCGCCGCCTCTCCACAGCCCGGCTAGGACGCCGGTCTCGGGATCGGCGAAGACCGTCGGCGAGTCGACGATGCGTGCCTCGGACGGGCGGTCGACCGGGATCTCGATGACATCGATGCGGAACAGCGCCGTGCGGTCGTCGCCGGGAGACTCGTCATAGCAGCCTTCCAGCTCCTCCTCCTCGCGTACCGAGGAAGTCCCGGAGTTGTAGACGATGATCTTGCCGCTGTCTCCCGCTCCGGAGACTACCGAGTGGGTGTGCGAGCCGCGGCAGGTCTGGACCGCACCCACTTGGACCGGCCGCCTCAGGTCGCTGATGTCGAGGATCCGGAGCCCGCGAAAGCGCTCGGGGCTCGCATCCTCGGTCACCCCTTGGAGCCCGCAGTCGAGCCTCCCGCGCGTCTGCTCAACCGACATGATCAACAGGTCGCCGACGATCGAGACGTCACCCTGTCCCCCCGGGCAGACCACCGAGCTGAGCAGCTCCGGCCGTCCGCCGCCCAGCAGCCGGTAGATATTGAAGCCATGGTAGTTGCCGACCACCATCACATCGTCAGCGAAGGCCATGTCAGTATTGGCGAAGCTCAAGAGCGGCGACCGCCCGTTGTCTTTATCCTTCTTGTCTTTCTTGTCATCCTGGTCTTCGTCTTCCTTCGCTTTTGGCTCTTCGGCGGCCGGCTCAACCGCTTTCCCTTGGTCGGCGAGGGCCTTCAGTCGCTTCGGCGGCAGATTCGCCGGGTTGCTCGGATCGAAGAATCCGGCCGGCTTCGGCAGCGAGGCGACGAGTGCAAGGTTTAGTCGCGCCTGGCCGGCATCCCGGAACCCGGGAGACAACGCGGAACGCGGGTCTGCGGACAGCTTGACGAGCAGCGCGTTCATGCGCTCAATCTCCGCGTTCTGACTGTTGGTGACTTCGGAGGTAAATTCGAACAGCACCGGATCATAGGCCGACCCCGGCTGTTCGAGGAGCTCCTTGACCATCTTCACCGCGCCCTCGTGATGGGGGATCATCAGCTCCAGAAACAGCCGGTCGAACGCGGTGCCATCGGACGCAGCGAGTTTGGTCATCTGCTCCGGCGTGGCCATGCCAGCCATCTTGTGGCTCGTGTGCATCGCATCGTGTGCGGCGGGATCCGGCACGTGCTGACCGCGGTCGCGCAGCCACTGCTGCATGAACGCAATCTCGTCTCCCTGCGAGGCGTTGATCCGCCCAGCGATGTCGATCAACTCCTTCCGGTTCGTGCGGTCAGTCACCAGCGCCGCCATCTCGAGGGCCTGGTGATGGTGCGGGATCATGTCATGCACAAAGCGAACGTCGTCCGGCGAGTAGCGCGATTCAGCAATCTCGATTGCCTGGTCGGGGCTCAATTCCTGCGCTGGCTCGCCCGGGGCGCCGGGTTGGATGATGGGCGTCTGGGCCGTGCTCTCGACCGCCAGCAGGAACGCCAAGAGACTGACGTAACGAGACAGGCAAACAAGGTTTCTAGTCACGGGATTCGCTCCTGGCGCAGAGATGGGGTTGTTGAGCGGCGCGGAAAGGCGGCCGGTTCCAATCTATCAACCTTAGCGAGCCGCGGTTGGGCGGGGCACCTCCTGTGCGACGAATTATGTCCCTCTGTCTCGGCGTGATTTCAAGGGCGACGCGCACTGTGGGTGTGCCCGTGACCTTCAGGCACTTTCCCCAACGATTCCCTCAGATGCCAGTCGTAAGCGATCCGCGGGCGCAGCGCCTTCTCCGGCCGGCTCCCGGTTTTGGCTCTCTCCCCCGTCGGCCCCGCCGAAGCTCTTGCGAGCCGATCAGCTGGGCCCTAGTGCGGGGGATTGCCCACCCGCCGCCGCATCCCTTCGAGCTTGTCCAGGTAGAGTTGGCGGTAGCCTGCGTGATCCAAGCCGAAAGGGGTGCTCCCCGGTTGAAAGCCCCGAAGAATCTCGTCCGGATCTTCCACGGCGAAGCGGCGCAGGGCCGTGACCTGGCTCTCGAACAGGTCGGCCAGGTGGTGGTGCTCGGCAAGCAGCCGCCGCAGGACGTGCACGCCAAAGGCGATGTGTCGCGCCTCGTCGCGCTGGATCAGTCGGATGCCACGCTCGAGCCCGGGAAACCGGCGGCTCCCCTCAAACACCTCGTTGTAGATGGTGTAACCGGCCTCGGCACCCACGCCCTCAACATAGAAGTGGTAAAGCATGACGGCTCGCAACAGGGCTTCCGGGCCATCGTCTTCGAGGAGCGTCCGCATGGCCTGCGGCAGACGCACGGAGAACATGTCGCCGCGGAGGTCGGGAAAGGGGATCTCGACGCCGAACCGGCCCGGCAGCGCCTCGACCAGCCACCGCTCGAAGAACTGCACGTGTCGCGCCTCTTCATACAGCTGCGCCGCGACGAAGATCTCCTCCTCGATCCAGCCAACGCGGCGGAAACGAATCTGCAGGGGAGCCAACTCATGGGCAACGCCGCGTTCGCCGACTCGGAATCCAGAGACCAGCCGCAGCAAGAGTCGGCGTTCGTCGTCCGTGAGCGCCAGCCAGTCGGAGCGCTCTTGAGAAAAGTCGATCTCGCAGGGGTTCCAAGCGCGCTCGTGCGACGCCGTAAACAACCGCGCAGGAAGCGAGTCGTTGTCGAACGGCATGGATGTCGTCCCCTGTTCTTGACGGTAGCGCAGATCGGCAGCCGGAGATGGGTCAAGTTGTCGGGAGCGTTCCGCCCCGCCCGGTTCTGGCAATCTTGAGCAGTCCAGTGTTCTTCTCAGCCGTCCGAGGCAAACTGAGCGGACCAGCCTCTGATGTCACGCGAAGGGGTTTCCGGGGCCGAATAGTGGCCCTCCTGACCCTACGCTGGTGCCGCGTTCGCCACAGGCGATGGGAATTTGGCCTAGCGATCCCTCCCTTGCAACCCGGGCCCCGGACGGAAGCCTTGGAAGTCCGACTTGGCCGCGTATTGGAAGATCCTACGTATGCGTCTCGCCCGAAGCTCCCCGCTTCCGCACGGTGCTCGCCGCCAGCTCCGTTGAACTGCCGGAACTCCTGCGCCATGACGATTCTCGTCCGGCGGAACCGGGGCCCGGTCCCGACTGGCCCCCTCCGGGCCCGCCACAGATTCTGGCGAGGTTACTCGAAACATACACTCTTGACAAGGACGACGTCTTGAAGAGCCATATGCAATTCCACGATTCCCACTAGGCGGGGCCGCCCTTTAACGAGCGCGCGTAGAGATCCCGCCCGGAACGGCGCTAGGCGTTGCGAGCCCGCGAAGGGCGGAGCTTAAGCAACGACATAAGGCAGAGGTCTGCGAAACCCTTATTCGTAGGTTCAATTCCCACGCCCGCCTCCATCCAGTAACTGTCTTGGGTTGCTATTGGTGGGCATGCGTTCCTGCATCGCCTAGCCCACCCACCCCGCATAGTGCCCGCTCACCGGATGATTTCACCCGCGCACAAGAAAGCTGATCGGACAGGACGGGCTCACGGGGTATGGTGGTGCTAGTGTGCAACGGTAGCTGGTGCGATCCATCGAGCGGCGGGTCGGAATCGGCTTGGCGATCGATCGCGGCGGGGTGGCGCGGCAGGGATGCTGTGGACTGCAAAGCCTCGTGACGTCTCTGTTGATTGGAGCGGGAGTGGACTTGACTTTCGGCTGCATGCTTGAAGAGTCGACGAGAGCATTACTGCGGACCGCCGCAATTCCGACGTCCCCTCTGAGCCTCGGACCCAGCTCCTCGCGACGGCATCGCCGCACGAGTAGTCTCGCTCTTTTCGCTGCCGGAGTGATCTTGCTCGCCTTGGCCAAGCTCAGACCTGTGAGTGCGCCATTGGAGCCGCTTACGGTCGCCTCCGTAGTTGCGTTGATGGCCTCGACGCACCTCGTCAGCCGTCCTCTCTGCCGCCAGCGTGCGCATTGCGAGTCCGAGCCTTCCGCATGATTTGGCGATTGCTCGTACTGCTGCTGGCCCTGGGGCTGTGGCAGCTCACTTACACCCAGATCCATTGCGGCTTGGAGCCGCCGGATTGCCAGGAAGGCACGTGCGAGCTCTGCCATCTCGCCGAAATCTCGCCGCCGGCTTCGGACTCCGCCCAACCGTACTCGCCGCCACCCACACCGCGCCCCGCCGCAGCGCCGAGCCAAGGCGCGACCCTCCGGCCGCTCTCGTGGCACAACCGCGGCCGCGCCCCTCCCCGCTGAACCTCGTCCAGTTGCTGCAGCCGGCTCCGCGATGGCGCGAGCCGGTCGGTAGGTTTGTGAGCAGGTGATGGGGGAGATTTCCAATGAAACGAATGCTTTGCGCCGTCGTGACGGCGTTGCTCACGGTATCCGCGATCCATGGCGCGGAGACCGCCGCTATCGAGGGCCAGGTGTTGCTCGCGCAGACGGGCGAGCCCGTCGCCGGGGCGACTGTCATTCTCCTCGAAACGGGGGCATCGACGGTCGCCGATCGACAAGGGGAGTTCCAGTTCAAGGGAATGCAGCCGGGTCGCTACCATCTGCACGCTCAAATTGAAAGCGCCTTGCAGGGCGTCTCCGGAGCGGTCGACGTCGCTCCCGCCGGTACGGCCCAGGTGCAGCTGCTGCTGTCGTTCGCGACGCAGAAGACGCAAATCACCGTTAGTGCGGCCGGGCGGACCGAGTCCGCTTTCGAGGCCTTCCAATCCACGCATTCGCTGACCACGCTCGAGCTGGCTCGTGCGGAGAAGATCGCCGCAGGCCTGGGCGAAGTGCTCGGCAATCAGCCGGGCACGGGCATCGCCCAACGGGGGTTCGGGCCGGGCTCGTCACGCCCGATCATTCGCGGCTTCGACGGAGACCGGGTTCTGATCATGGCCGACGGGCTGCGGACGGGTTCCATCTCGTCCAACTCCGGCGACCACGCCGAGACGTTTAATCCGCTGTCGTTCGACAGGCTAGAAGTGGTGAAAGGCCCTGCGACCCTGCTCTACGGCAGCAACGCCATGGGAGGGGTCGTGAACGCCGTCAGCGGCCACGCGGGATTCATCTCGCATCCGGACGGCGTGCAGGGCTACTTGCAGGGCTCCGCCGGCACGGGCAACGCCTTGGCGGGAGGGGCAGCTGGCTTCGACTACGCCCGCGGCCCCTGGCGGATCTGGGGCGGGGGGAACGGCCTTCGCAGCGGCGACTACGCCACGCCCATCGGAGAAGTCGAGAATTCCCGGACCCGGTCCGAGAATGGCTATGGCGGCTTCGGCTGGTTCGGCGACCGAGGCTTCGTCAGTGTCGGCGTTCGCGCCAACGACGCCAAGTACGGGGTGCCCTTTGCAGGCGAGTTCCACGGCCATCACCATCACGAAGAAGAAGGCGAGGAACATCACGACGAGCACGAGGACGAGCACGAGGGCGAGCACGAGCACGAGGACGAGCATGAGGAGGAGCACGAGGACGAGCACGAGGACGAGCACGAGGAGGAGCTTCGCATCGATCTCGCCATGCGCCAACAGGCCTATCAGGTCAACTGGGGGCTGCGGAATCTCGGACCGGCGCTCGAAAGCTTCGTGATGAAACTGGCCTACACGACGTATATACACGAGGAGATCGAATTCGAAGGCGACCAACGCCGCATCGGCACAACCTTCGACAACGATCAGGTCGTCTATCGAGGCGTATTCGAACAGAACCGGCGTGGACCGTTGACGGGCCGCTTCGGGTTTTGGGGCATGGATCGCGACTACTCGGCGGCGGGCGAGGAAGCGCTCGCGCCGCCCATCGATCAGCAGTCGTTCGCCCTGTTCGCCCTCGAAGAGTTCGATTTCGAGCGGGTCAAGCTTCAGTTCGGCGGCCGCCTCGAGACTTCCCGCTACAATCCGGCGTTCGCCGAGCGCGCTCACGGCCACGACCCTCACGAAGAGGAGGGCGAAGAACATCATGACGAGGAGCACGAGGAGGACCATCACGAGGACGATCACGAGGACCATCACGAGGAGGAAGTCCCGGACGCGGTTCCCCGTCGCTTCACGGGCGCTTCGGCGGCTGTAGGCTTCCAGGCCGACCTATGGCGCGGCGGCGCTTTCGTCGCCAACTATTCCCACTCTTACCGCGCCCCGGCGCTCGAGGAGCTCTACAACCTCGGCCCGCACGTCGGCACGTTGATCTTCGAGGTGGGCGATCCCGGCCTCCTCGCCGAGCGCGGCAATGGCATCGACTTCTCCCTGAGGCAACAAGCCGAACGAGTCGACGGCGAGGTCAACGTCTTCTACTACGACTTCAGCAACTTCGTCTTCCCGTTCGCAACGGGCGAGGAAGAGGACGGGCTGCCTGTGGTCCACTTCGTGCAGCGCGACAGCCGCTTCACCGGTGCAGAAGCCCGGCTCGGCATCGACTTGCACCAAGGCATGCGCCTCAATCTCGGGATGGATCTCGTCGACGCACGAGCGACGCTCACGCGCACCCCGCTGCCGCGCATCCCGCCGCTGCGGGGCCGCGTCGGGATCGAGTACCGGCGCCGAGGCCTGAGCATTCGGCCTGAGCTCGTGCTGGCAAACCGGCAGAGCCAGACATTCGACCTGGAGACCCCGACGGCCGGATACGCGGTCGTCGACCTGCGGGCGTCATACACGATCCCGACGCGCGGCGCGATCCACCAGTTCTCGGCCAACGTGTTCAACATCGGCGACCAGCTCTATCGCAACCACTCGTCGTTCATCAAGGATCTCGCCCCGGAGATCGGGCGCGGCATCCGTTTCAGCTACATGGTGCGCTTCTTCTAGTGTTGTGTCAGGCGCTCGACGCCGTAGCGGCGAAACCCGTGTTCCGACTGCCGGAGGTGGTCGAGACAATCGAGGTGACGGTCGGGCTCGACCGCGCTATGGCGAGCTGCGCCTCGGCGGACGCGAAACGGTTGGGGTGAGCCGATGACGAAAGGAGCCCGCTCATTCGACATTGTTGTCGTCGGTGCCGGCGCCGCCGGTCTCGGCCTTGGTGTGACGCTACGCGACCTCGGAATCGAGAACTTTGTAATCCTCGACCGCGCCACCGTCGGCGCTTCATTCCTGCGTTGGCCTCGGCAAATGCGCTTCATCACGCCGTCGTTCAACAGCACCCAGTTCGGCGTGCTCGACCTCAACGCCGTCTGTCTGCACACCTCGCCGGCCTTCTCGATCGGCGTCGAGCACCCCACGGGGGAGGAGTACGCCGGCTATCTTCGAGGGGTCGCGAAATACTTCGACTTGCCGGTAGAGACCGGGATCGACGTTCTCTCGGTCGCGAAGAAGCCCCCAAACAAGCGGTTTCGGTTGAAGACGAGTCGCGGCGACATCCGCGCGCGGTTCGTGGTCTGGGCGGGCGGCGAAATGCAGTATCCGTGGACCAACGGCTTCCACGGCGCCGAGCTTTGCCTGCACAACTCCAAGGTGACCTCATGGGACGATCTCAGCGGCGGCGAGAGATGCATCATCGGCGGCTCCGAGAGCGGCATCGACGCCGCCGTCGCGCTGGCCGCCGCCGGTCGACGAGTGGTCGTCTTCGACCGCGAGGAGCCGTGGAAGCGAAGAAGCTCGGACCCCAGCCAACTCTTGTCGCCCTTTACGAAGGCACGTCTGAATTCGGTTATTGACTCGGGTCGGGTTACGCTGCGCGGCGGCTGTCCGGTCATCGGCGTACAGCGCAAGGGCAACGGCTATCAGTTGGCACTCTCGGACGGCGAGATCATCGACTGCGCCGAGAGGCCGATCCTGGCCTCCGGATTCGTCGGTTCGGCAAGCCTCGTTCGCTCGTTGTTCGATTGGCGAGATGACAGTTTTCCGCTGCTGACGGAGAACGACGAGTCCACGGTGGCGAAAGGGCTCTTCCTGGTCGGGCCGCAGGTGCGCCAAGGCGATCTCATCTTCTGTTTCATCTACAAGTTCCGCCAACGCTTCGCCGTGGTGGCCAACCAGATCGCCCGCCGCCTGCGGGTGAGCACGAAGCCGCTGGAGGAGTACCGCCGCTACGGAATGTACCTCGACGATCTATCGTGCTGCCAGGATGATTGCGCTTGTTGAAGGGGCCGTGAAATGCTCCCGACGCCAATTCGAACCGTGGTTCTGTTCGGTAAGGAAAACGTTGGCAAGACGCAACTGGCCGCATCGCTGGCGGGTGCGCCCATCGCTGCCTCGAACTTCCGAGGCGCCACCGTTGCCTGCGACTCCTACCGAGTGGACGACTGGGAGCTGATCGACACGCCCGGGCTGCTACGAAGCTCCGACGTTGAGACCACCCGACTGGCCTTGGAGCGGCTGCGTGGCGATGATACCGTCCTACTGGTTGCCCAGGGAACCGCACTGGACGCGGACTTGGCCGACCTGCTACCGCTCGCAGCAGGCCGACTCGGCGTACTGGTCGTGACCCTTCGGGACCGAATCGCCCCGCTGGAGGTGGAGTCGCGGCTGGGAGAGCTAGCGCTCCGGACCGGCTTGCCGGTGGTCGCGGTGGACGCTCGACGGCTGGACGCCAACGATCGTCGAAGGCTGATGCAGGCGCTGGAAGCGCCCAGCCCGGTCCCCGCCGAAGCCGGATTGAATTTCGGCGATCTGACCGTCCGTCCGCGCCCTCTTTTCCTTGAGCGCTCCGCTCTCGGGCCTCTCTGGGCGCTGCTGCTCTTGCTGACGCCCGCCTGGGTCGCGGTGGACGCCGCCAACCGTCTCGCGGATCGAATCGAACCCTGGGTCGGGGCCCTGACTGGGCCGCTGGCCGGATTGCTGAAAGGCTGGCCGCAGCCGCTTGCGGCGATCCTGGCCGGCGACCACGGCTTTGTCACGATGGGGCCGTTGCTGTTGGTGTGGGCAACTCCGGTTGTCGTGCTGCACGCGCTGCTGATGGGGGCGTACAAGGCGAGCGGTCTGCTCGATCGCCTGACAAACGCCATGAATCCGTGGCTGCAGCCGTTCGGCATGACGGGCCGGGAGTTGACGCGGGTCGTGATGGGTTTCGGCTGCAACGTGCCCGCCGTCATCAGCGCGCGCTCGTCGTCGGCTTGCTCGCGTGGCGTCTGCGTCTCAGCCATTGCTTTCGGTTCAGCCTGTTCGTATCAGTTGGGGGCCACGCTGGCGGTCTTCGCCGCAGCGGGACGACCCGATTTGGTCGTACCCTACCTGCTTTATCTTGGCGCCACGACTCTCACCTACGCGCGGCTCATCGCGCCGCAAGCGGCTCGTTCTCCCTTCAACGTACTGTTGACGGAGGACCGGGTCTTCTTGACCTGGCCGCGCCCGAGGGCCATCTGGCTTGAGGCGGGGGGCGTGGTTCAGGAGTTCTTTCGCAGGGCCTTGCCGGTCTTCTTTCTGATCACGGCCGCGGCTTCTTTGTTGCATTGGCTGGGCGCGCTGCAAGCTGCGTCGGCGGTCGTCGAGCCAGCGATGGCCATCTTTCGATTGCCCTCGGAGGCGGCCGTGGCGGTGGTCTTGGCGAGCGTGCGCAAGGACGGCATCTTGCTGCTCGCGGAGGCGGGCGTCGCCGCAAGCCTGAGTGCCGTCCAATTGTTGACGGCCGTCTACCTAGCAGGCGTGCTGCTGCCTTGCCTGGTCACCTGCTTGACGATTGCGCGCGAGCAGGGCCGCGCGTTCGCGCTGCGGTTGGTGGGTCGGCAGGCTGTGGCGGCCGCCGCGTTCAGCGCATTGCTGGCCTGGGGCGGAGCATGGCTGTGAGCCCGATCTCCGGCGCTAGCCGACGCAAGGGGCAAGAACTGCTGGACCGACAGTGCTGGAACTGGGGCCGGGACATCGTGCGTCCGGAAGGCAACCTCCTGCTCGAAGCGGGCTTCCTGAAGCGGCGGCCTCCCGAAGGAGAAGTAGGATCGAGCTGCTATACTCTCGCGCTACCCGACGGAGACAGCCTGATGTTGTGGGGTTTTGGACTCCTGTACCGAACGCCGCGGAAGGGCGGCGTCTACCTCAACCGCTACCAGTTTCGACCCGTTTGGCTGCCGTCGGAGACGCTCCAGGAGCCGATCTGGAAGCCCGACACAATCCCGACTGCACAGACGCCTCCGTCGGTCCGCGTACCGGTTGACCTGACCGTCGCCGCCATTCGACGCATCGCGGACTACGAGGAGTGGGCGCTCGCGCGATGCGGTCTGGAGTATCGTCGTGCCGTCCTGCGCCAATGGAAACGGCCTTCCAAGCGACTGCTGCCCCAAGCGCTTCCCGAAGCTTGGCGCGCTCTAGCCGACGCGATCGACGGCCAACCGGATCCCGAGCCCGTGGAGAAACCGAATTGAACGACCCACGCCTTCCTGTAACCGTGCTCTCCGGCTTCCTCGGCGCCGGCAAGACGACGTTGCTTAACCACGCCCTGCACAACCGCCAAGGCCGCCGCGTCGCGGTCATCGTCAACGACATGAGCGAGGTAAACGTCGATGCACAGCTCGTTCGCAGCGGCGGCGCCGAGCTCAACCGCGTCGACGAGCGCCTGATCGAGATGTCCAACGGCTGCATCTGCTGCACGTTGCGTGAAGACCTGCTCGACGAGGTCGCCCGCCTGGCGCGGGAACGTCGCTTCGACTACCTGCTGATCGAATCAACCGGTATTTCCGAGCCGCTTCCCGTCGCGGCCACCTTCGCCTTATCGGACGAGCTAGGCGTTCATCTGGGCGAGCTGGCCCGGTTGGACACTATGGTCACCGTCGTCGACGGCCCGGGTTTTCTTCGCGACTTCGGCTCCGGAGAAGACCTGCTCGATCGCGGGCTGGGGCTCGACGTCGACGACGACCGCTCCATCGCCGAGCTCCTCGTCGATCAGGTCGAGCTCGCCAACGTCCTCGTTCTCAACAAGACCGACAAGATGAGCCGGAGAGAAGTCGCACGGTTGACCGGGATCCTGCGCAAGCTCAACCAAACGGCGACGTTGGCCCAGACGACGTACGGGCGGATTCCGCTCGACCTGATCTTCGATACGGGCCTGTTCGACTTCGAACGCGTCGAGCAAACGGAGGGCTGGCTTCAGGAACTGGAAGGCAGCCACACGCCCGAGACCGAGGAGTACGGCATCGGCAGCTTCGTCTATAGGAGGCGACGGCCCTTCCATCCGGCGCGTCTGGCGGCGACCTTTGAAGGTTGCTTCGAGGGCGTGCTGCGGGCGAAGGGGGTCGTCTGGCTGGCCACACGCCATGAGGTGGCCGGCGCGCTTTCGATCGCTGGAGACTCGCTGACCTTGGAGCCCGGAGGCCCCTGGATCGCCGCGCTGGACCCAGCAGAGCTCGTCGACGACCCGGAGACCCTGGAGTGGGTTAGCCAATTATGGGAGCCCGACCACGGCGACCGCCGTCAAGAGCTCGTGTTCATCGGAATCGAGATGGCGCAAGAGGCCATCGAGGCCGCACTCGACGGCTGTCTGCTGACCGACGCCGAGATGGCCTCCGACGTCTCGGGGTGGGCTTCGTTGGACGACCCGCTGCCAGAGTGGATCGCGGCAGAAGAAGACGAACCGTAGTCCGTCCGCTTCCCAGCAGGATTCCGCAAACGGTTTCGTCACGTAGCGCCCGCTGCAGAGGGAACGCAAGGGGGCCCTCTCAGCCGGACCTCCATCCTCCGCACCGACCTGGACCTGCGGTAGCCGGCGTTTCTATCGGGGAGGTTGGGCTTCTGGCTGGACGAACCTGGTTGACGCTTGGACTCGGGTTCGTCGACGCACGTCTGACGACGACCGGCGAGGCGCTGCCGCGCATTCCGCCGCTGCAAGGCACGCTGAACATCAGCATCCCTTAGGACGGGTTCACGCTGACGTGCGGTGACGGGATTGCCGTGGACACTTGAGCTGGCGTTGAGAAGGATGGATCGGAGCCTCACGATTACTCAAGAAAGTGGGATGAGTCAAGGGTATGGAATACGAGCAAGAGTACCCTTGTTGATCCTGGTCCGGAGCCATTCCCGGAACGGGGTGTGCAGCTCGCCCCGTCCCCAGTTCGGCTCCGCGGAAGGGCAGGGCTTCCAGCGGAAATGCGGATGAAAAACACGCAATCCATCGTGGCAGGGCCAACTGCGGTTGGAGACTCTTTTGGGCGCTTTGGTTCCGCTGTGGTCCCAGGCCTGAATCAATTCACATATAAGCCCTTTAGATTCAGTGAGAAGAATCAATCCGCAAAAAGGGTCTGCAATACCTTGATTCGTAGGTTCGACTCCCACCCGCGCCACCGTTCCACAGATGCCCGAATCGGGATCAGCTAAGTGTAGTCCACAAGAATCACCCGTCTCCCTGCGAGCCTTTGGACATTGTCAGCCGAGGGATTGGCCAAGCTCCCATGCGGCACGATGAAGGCCAGTCGAATACCTCGATGTCATGTTTCATCGCTCCCACGGGATCTTCTCGACCCGCCCAAGGGGACGCTCCGTTTCGCTGGGTCGCCAAGCCTTGCGCGACCCCATGTCATATCGGTCACCGGGCGCGAGGAAATAGAACCTTCCGCTGGGCGGAATCTTCCGCTGGTTGTCGTAGATGGCGACGTAGCTCTGGCCGATGACTTCGAACCGGTCTCCCGCTACGACGATCGCTGTGTTCTCGTCCAGTCCAATTCCCAGCAGCTCTGGATGGGCCTCGACCACTTCGATGAGATCGAAGTGGCGATTCCGCCGAAGCAGATGCTGGTCGATCCCGACATTCTTCAACAACCCGAACCCTTCGACGTGATCTCCGATCATCACGGTATTCGTCTCGGTGTCGCCCCGGACCATGAATGAACCCATGATCGAGGCCCCGGCTGAAGACCCGCTGATGACACCGCCGCGTTCAAGCAACGAGAACAGTTCCCTGTGGGTCTTCGTGTTCAGATACGCGTCGGCCAGGCGCCACTGGCGGCCTCCGCCGAAGAACACGCCCCGTGCCCGCCGTAGCGGAGCGACGAATTCGTCTGTGTCGGCTACCGCGGGGTCGTACGTGTGCAGGACGGTGATGTCGGTTACGCCGGCTTCCCTGAACGCTAGCTGGCCTTTCCAGTAGTTGTCGTAGTGGGGAGCCCCTCCGGCTGTCGGGACAACCACCAGCGGGGCGTGGCGGCCGCCAGCAAGTGCGATGATTCGCTCTACGATCTCCTTGTCATCCAGCCCGCCGCCGATGATCACAAGCGATCCTCGTGCGGGCCCGACCCGTGGGCGGTCAGCCGGGTGCGAGCCTTGCGCGACAGTCGGTGCGGCCGTGAGAAGCATCGCGGCTGCGAGCAAGGCAATCTTGGGCGCGACAGGCAGTTCCCCTCCCCGTAATCCGCCGAGTGTAACGTTCGATCGATTTGCGGGTCAACGAGCCGCAGCGATCTGGGCGTATCGGAACGCCAGAGTGTTCCGCGGCAGTCACAGAATGGCCAGGGCCCGTGAGGGCGGAACCCTCCTCCCTCCATGCGCAGTGCTCTCACGGGACGACGCAAGACCCCATTGCCCGAATAGACGAAGGTTCACCGAGCGAGCTTATGGCTGTGACAGGCTGCGAAGCTGCTGACCCTCGAGGTCGTATATCCAACCTTCAAGTCGCAGGCGCCCAGTGGCCGTGCGAGCCGCGACCCAAGGATGCGTCCTCAGGTTCGCGATCTGCTGTCGTACGTTCTGCTTAACAAGTTCAACCCAACGGGTGACAGGTCCGACATGGGGATGCAACTCGTCGACCGCCAATCTCGCAGGTTCGACAAACTGGATCCACTTTCTGATGCTCGGAACGGTGTCGAGGCCAGTTGGGTCCAACGCAGCCTTCATCGCCCCGCATCGCGTGTGACCGCAGACAACAATCGTCGGCACCTCGAGCACGGCCACGGCGTACTCAATAGTGGCGGTCGCTCCGTCGAGGCTAGCGTCATACGGAGGCACGATATTCCCCGCGTTGCGAATGACAAACAGCTCTCCGACTCCGGTGTCCGTAATTTGGGATGGAACCAGGCGTGAGTCCGAGCAGGTGATGAACAATCGATCGGGCGCCTGACCTTGGGCCATCGCTTCGAACTGGGGGGACTGGGAACTGAAGGCGCGGGGAGCGTCAGCGGGCACATACAGTCCGATTGGACTGTCATCAATCACTTGAGCGGTTGTCGGCAAGATGCCGATACCGACGCCGACCACAAGAATCAAAGAGTATGCTCCGGCAAGAAAACACCGGGCAGGCTTAGTAGTATCCGTCATTTCTTCTCCTCCGGACCGACGCGACGACTAGGAGCACGCAAGTCCAATAACAGGGACGACTATGGCCAACAATCATACATGCGTTGGCATATCTAGATTATGCAGCCGTTCAGGAGCGGCCCAGCTGTGCAATCCGAGGAAGAGCCATCACTGATTACGACCCAATCACCATTGGCGCGAATGGAAGAATCCCATCGGATCGAGGTCTCGCCGCTCGCTAGGCGGAACTTCACATAGGCGATTGGCCAATAACCTCTTGGGTTTCAAGTGCTTCTTCTCGTTCCGAGGACCCTGCACCTGGCAGTTTGTTCCCATAACAAGAGCAACCGATACATTTTATGAATGTATTGTTTCAATTGCTGTTGACTTCTGGTACAGTGCCTTCAGTGTTCCCATAACTCTCGCCCGTGTCCTTCCACATCGAATCGATCCCCAACCGCGCCAGCAAACCCGCCATCCTGCTCCGCCAGGCCTGGCGCGACGGCAAGCGCATCCGCAAGAAAACCCTCGCCAACCTCTCCAAACTCCCGCCTGAGGTCGTCGATGGCTTCCGCACCGTCCTCAAGGGCGGCCTCGCCGTCCAGCACCCCTCCGACCTCCTCCGCGTCGAGCGCTCCTGGGCCCACGGCCACGTCGCTGCCGTCCTCGGCACCTGCCGCTCCCTCGGCCTCGAGCGCATCCTGCACCGCAGCCGCAGCCGCCAGCGCGACCTCGCCCTCGCCGCCATCGTGGCGCGCGTGCTCGCCCCCGACTCCAAGCTCGCCACCGCCCGGCGGCTCTCCCCCGACACCGCCGACTCCAGTCTCGGCACCCTGCTCGGCCTAGGGCCCGTCTCCGGCAACGAGATGCTCGCCCTGCTCGACTGGCTGCTGGCCCGCCAGCGCTGGATCGAGACCAGCCTGGCCAACCGCCACCTCAAGGACGCCACCCTGATCCTGTACGACGTCAGCTCCTCCTACCTGGAGGGGCGGCTCTGCCCCTTGGCCGCCTTCGGCTACAACCGCGACGGCAAGAAGGGCAAGCAGCAGATCGTGTTCGGGCTGCTGTGCGCCGCCGACGGCTGCCCGCTGGCGGTCGAGGTGTTCCCCGGCAACACCGCCGATCCGGCCACGGTGGGATCCCAGGTCGAGCGCATCCGGACGCGCTTCGGCATCGCCCGCATCGCGCTGGTCGGCGATCGCGGCATGCTCACCACGGCGCGCCTCCGCGCGGACCTGAAGCCGGCCGACCTGGACTGGATCTCGGCCCTGAAGAACCGGTCCGTGCGCACGCTGCTGAAGCGGCCCAAGCCGGCGCCCGGGCAGGATCCGGACGCCGTGCAGGCCCCGCTGCGGCCCGGCGAGCTGGTGCCCGACCAGGTGGCCGAGATCCGCAGCCCGGACTACCCCGGCGAGCGCCTGCTGGTCTGCCTGAACCCGCGCCTGCGGGCCGAGCGGGCGCGCAAGCGCGAGGAGCTGCTGCAGGCCACCGAGCGCATCCTGGAGGGGATCGCCGCGCAGGTGCGGCGCGGTCGCGGGCCGTTACGCGGGCGGGACGCGATCCAGCGCCGTCTGGGACGCGAGCTGCACCGCAAGAAGATGGGCAAGCATTTCGAGATCACGGTGGGCGACCGGGAGCTGGGCTGGTCGCGCAAGCCGGAGAGGATCGCGGCGGAGGCGCAGCTGGACGGCATTTACATCGTGCGCACGAGCCTGGAGGAGGAGGCCCTCGGGGCGGAGGCCGCGGTGGAGGCCTACAAGAGCCTGGCGGGCGTGGAACGCGCCTTCCGCACGAGCAAGCAGCACTTGCGGATCCGTCCGATCCACGTCTACAGCGAGGACCACGTGCGGGGCCATGTCTTCCTGTGCATGCTGGCCTACTACGTGGAATGGCACATGCGCCGGCGGCTGGCTCCGCTGCTGTTCCAGGACGACGACCCGGCGGCGGCACGGGCCCGCCGCGACACGCCGGTCGAACCGGCGGAGGTCTCCGAGCGCGCCCGGCGCAAGGCCGACACCAAGACCACCCCGGAAGGTTTTCCCGTGCACAGCTTCCCGACCCTGCTGGGGGACCTCGCCAATCTCGTGCTCAACCGGGTTCGCTTGCCCACCCAGGAGAAGGCCGCCATCACCATTGCCACCGAGCCGACCGAGCTGCAGCGCCGGGCGTTCGACCTGCTCGACGTCGACCCGTCGCAGACTGTTTCCATAACCGTGACAGGTTGAGAGCCGTGCCGGGACAGGCGAAACCCCGAGACCACAACAAGTTATGGTGATAATCACGGCTTGAATCCGCCGTGAAGTTCCGGCTAGGCTGCCATTCGCTGAAGACTTCTGCCAAGCGACGGCCACCGTAGAGATTCGCAGGATTCTACTAGCCTCCTCTCTCCTGAGTCCCTACCCGTAGCTATCCCTGGGCGAGATGCCGCTGCTGAGTTCCACACGTGCCGTGGCTTGATAGTCGGTCCACGTCATTCGCAAGCGCCGGCCCTGCTGGTCTGGGAATCCCAGCCGCGAATGCTACCGGAAACCTCGCAAGGAGTAGAGCTTCAGTCGCAGTCCGTCGTAGTAGGGCCTGTCCAGCGGCTTCTTTAGCGAGAATCGATAGACGTCCGTCCGACGTGCAAATGCCTCGCTCCTGCCCAGGACATGAAGCTCGAGGCGGTAAGGGTTGGACGACCAAACCGCCTCCACGTCCCGGTCGAGTCTCCACGCCCGCGACTGCCCGCGCTCTTCGGTCGAATAGATGACCCACTCGGGAGTGAAGTAGAGCATTCCCTGAGATCCTCGAAGAAGCCTCACGTTCTTGACAGGAATTGCCACTTCGGCGTCGGCGGGTTCGCGGACCACTCGATCCGTGGCTGGCTTTCCAATCTGGGCGACAACTCTCGCGTGCAGTTCGTCCGGAAATGTCCCGTCGACGAGGACGAACCGGTACCAGCGGTCCCGTCCGAGTCGCGAGACCGAGTCGGCATAGCTCTGGATCGCCACGTCGCTCGGGCTTGCTCGGTCAAGGTGCTGCACGTCTTCGAAGCTCCATTCCAGCGATTGCTTCGTCTCCTTCGTGGGTCGGAACGTGATGCCGTCCTCGTGAATGCTCAGGGTGCCCTGGACGTCTGGTTTGATGGCCTTTTTCCATTTGGCTTCGAACGATGTCTCGGCCGCGGAGAGAGGCAAGCCAATCAGTAGCAGGATCAGTAACTTCATGTCGTGGCCTCCTTGAGGGTGCCTGGTCCGGTCTGTCGGGCAAGCTCGGTCACCGACCGGACGTTTCGGTAGTAGTACAGGACCGGGAAGATCACCAGGACGACAAACGCCGACGTAGCGACTCCTCCAAAGAGTGGCGTCGCAATCCGCTTCATGACGTCCGCGCCAGCCCCCGTGCTCCACATCACGGGCATCAGGCCTAGCATGTCGGTAGCAACCGTCATTGCGATCGGTCTCACACGGGCAACCGCAGCTCCTTGAATGACGTTGATCAAGTCCGCGGGTCGTTCGAACAGCCCCCGGCGCATGAATTCGTCGCGCGAAATGTCCAGGTACTTCCAGAAGACGATCGCAGTCTCCGCGTACAGGCCGGCCAACGCGATGAGGCCGACCCAGACGGCGATGCTGAGGTCATATTCCAGAATCGCCAGTGTCAGGAAGGCACCGCTGAGGGCAAGCGGAACACCCGCCAGCACGAAAGCGGATGTAAGGGCCGATCCCGTGCTGACCAGGAGCACGGAGAACACGATCACGAGCGTGAGTGGCACGAGGAGTCGCAATCGCTCTTCGACGCGTTGCATGGACTCGAACTGACCGCTCCATGCGAGGGAATAACCGGCAGGCATCATGACGCTGCGCTCTACCGCCTCGCGTGCTCGATCCAGGTAGGTGCCGATGTCGAAGTCCGGGTCAACGTCGACATAAACCCAGGTATTGGGCCTGGCGTTCTCGCTCTTGATCGCGGCCGGTCCGGAAGAGTATTCGAGATCCGCCAGCTGGGAAAGAGGAAGGTGGTGGCCCATCGGCGTTGTGACCAGAACGTCGCGCAAGGAAGGCATGTCCGCTCGCAGGTTCCGGCTGTAGCGCAGATTGACCGGAAACCGCTGGAGTCCTTCAACCGTCGTACCGACCTGGACCCCTCCAAGCGCCGTATGGATCGCCTCTTGGACTTGGTCTATGACGAGCCCGTGGCGGGCGATCGTGTCGCGATCAATCTTGATATCCAGATAGTTGCCCCCCATCACCCGCTCCGCGTATGCGCTGAACGTGCCCGGAACGCTACGAACCACCCGCTCGATCTGCATGCCCAGTCCCTCGAGGACCTCCAGGTCCGGACCCGCGATCTTGATGCCCACGGGCGTCTTGATGCCGGTCGCCAGCATGTCCAGCCGCGTCTTGATCGGCATGGTCCAGGCGTTGGTAAGCCCGGGCACCTCGACCGCTTCCTGCAATTCGGCGACAAGTCTTTCGGGCGTCATCCCGGGCCGCCACAGATCGCGAGGCTTCAGCCGGATCGTCGATTCGATCATCGAGAGCGGGGCGGGGTCAGTGGCCGTGTCGGCTCGGCCGGCCTTGCCGAACACGTGTTCCACCTCGGGGAAGGTCATGATGATCTTGTTGGTCTGCTGCACGAGTTCCCTAGCCTTGGCGATGGAAACGCTCGGCAGGGTCGTAGGCATGTACAGCAAGTCCCCTTCCCAAAGAGGCGGCATGAATTCCGAACCCAGTCGCCGGTAGGCGCCGAAAGACCCACCCAGAACAGCGACTGCGAGTGCCAGAGTGACGATCCGGTAGCGCATGGCCATTCTCAAGACAGGCCGGTATCCCCAGACCAGCAGCCTGCGGATTGGATTGCGAGTGTCCAAGCTGCGAGGCCGGCGGACTGCAAGGCTGACAAGAACGGGCACAAGCGTGACCGACAGCAGCGCCGCGCTGGCCATGACCAGCGTTTTCGTCCAAGCGAGCGGTCGAAAAAGCCGTCCTTCCTCTTCCTGGAGAGCGAATACGGGCAGGAAAGAGACCGTGATGATCAGCAGTGAGAAGAAAAGTGTCGGAGCGACTTCCTGGCACGAGTCCCGAATGATCTTCCAACGATCCTTGGTTTCCCCTTCCCTGGCCATGTGCTGGTGGGCGTTCTCCACCATCACGATCCCCGCATCCACCATCGTTCCCACTGCAACGGCTACACCGCCGAGCGACATGATGTTGAGATGGACGCCGAGTAGGGCGGCCGCGATGCCCGCGACCAAGACGCCGACCACGATGGTGAGGACGGCAGCGATCCCGCTAAGGAGATGGAAGAGGAACAGCAGGCAAACGACACCCACGATGACGAACTGCTGGGTCAAGCTGGACCGCAAGCTCGCTATGACCCTGTCGATGAGCGATGTCCTGTCGTAGGCGACTTCGATCGACACTCCTTCCGGGAGCTGGGCCTTTAACTCCTCCAGCCGGGTCTTGACACTCCCAATGACTTCCCTTGTGTCGGCGCCCTGTCGTACGAGGACGATCGCCCCGACGGTTTCGCCTTGCCCGTCCCACTCGGCCAGTCCCCTTCGGATCTCCGGACCAACCTCGATCCGCGCCACGTCGCGCAGCTGCACCGACGTGCCGGACAGGTCCGTGCCGAGCGAGACCTTGCGGATGTCGTCGACCGACTCGATGTAGCCCCTGCCACGGATCATGAACTCCTTCTCAGCCAATTCGAGGAGCCGTCCTCCGACGTCCCGGTTGCTTCCCTGCACGGCCTCCTTGATGCGCGAGATCGGAATGCCGTAGCCCCTCAGCTTGAGCGGGTCGATGGCGATCTGGTACTGGCGCACGTAGCCCCCAACACTCGCGACTTCAGCGACTCCCGGGATTCCGGTCAGCTCGTACCGAAGGAACCAGTCCTGCAACGAGCGCAACTCGCTTAGGTCGTGGCGATCCGACTTCAGGGCGTACATGTACGCCCAGCCAACCCCTGTCGCGTCGGGCCCTAGGGTTGGCGACACGCCTTCGGGTAAGAGTGCGGAAACTTGGCCCAGCGTTTCCAGCACCCTTGACCGGGCCCAATACAGATCAGTGCCGTCCTCGAACAGCACATAGACAAGAGAGAACCCGAAAAACGAGTACCCACGCACGACCTCTGCGTAGGGCACGGCAAGCATCTGGGTCGTCAGCGGGTAGGTGATCTGGTCCTCGACGATCCTCGGGGACTGGCCAGGGTATTTCGTGTAGACGATGACCTGGACATCGGACAGATCGGGCAAGGCGTCCAGCGGCATGGAGCCAATCGAGTAGACGCCGGTAACCGCCAGCGCGGACGACACGACCACCACGAGCAGCTTGTTTTGCAGCGACCAGTCGACGATTCTGCGAAGCACTTGCTGAAACCGACCTTCCTAGTGCTGGTGCCCCGGGCTGTCCATGAGTCGCTCGACTGCCGCCTGCAAGTTGCTTTCCGAGTCGAGCAGGAACTGGGACGACGTCACCACGCGTTCCCCTTCCGTCAGCCCTTCTACGATTTGCTGTTGCCCTTCGCTCTCGATACCGAGCTCGACCTCATGGGGCATGAACACCCCGTCTCCGGTGTCAACAATCACGATGTTCCGGTTGCCCCCGGATCGCAGGACCGCCTGAGCGGGCACGACGAGAGCGTTCCTGGCACCCGGCAACTGGATCTCGACCGTGGCGTACATCTTCGGCCGTAGCCTGCCGGCCGAGTTCTCGACTTCGACGTATCCGCTCAGCGTCTGCGTATGGGGATTCATCGCCGGCTCAAAGAAAAGCAATCTCCCGTGCCATCTGCGACCCGGGAACGCGTCAAGTGAAATGTCCGCCCTCAAGCCCACGCGGAGGTCGCGAAGGTAGTGTTCGTAGAATTCGACCTTGGCCCAGAGAGTCGAGTGGTCGGCAATCTTGAGAATGGTCATTCCCGGAACGGCCTTGACGCCCTCTAGGGATTCCGCCACCTTTTCGACCACATACCCCGAAGCCGGGGAACGAACCTCGAACGCCCGCCTCGCCTTGCCGGCAACCCTCAAGTCGTCGATCTGCCGGCTCGTCAGATCCCAATGACGCAGTCTCTGCGTCGCCGCCTGCACAAGCGATTCGGCACGATTCACTGCGTCTGGATACGCTTCGGCTGCCTTCAGACGGCCGACGTACTCGATGGCTGCGAGGTATTCCTCCTGCGCAGTGACGAGTTCGGGGCTATAGATCTCGAACAGGAGGTCGCCTTCTGAGACGCGCTCTCCAACCGTGTTGACCCGCGGGCTTTCAATCCACCCGCCGAACTTCGTGCTGACCAAGACAAGCTTCGCCTCGTCTTGTTCGAGGTAGCCAATCGTCCGAATCCGGGCAGGTAGGTCCGCTCTTTCGACTACCGTCGTGCGCACAGCGAAGTTCTGCAAGAAACTCCTGCTTACGCGTACGCCTCGCTCACCGACCTCTTCGGGAGCCAGAGAGCCACTTCCCATCGGCGTAAGGTTCATTTCGCAGATCGGACACTGTCCCGGCCCTTCCTGCAAGACTTGCGGGTGCATGCCGCACGTGTAGAGTTCGGCCGCAGCGGTATCGGCGTCAGGTTTGTCCTCCGGCTGGCGGCCGGATTCAGGGGCGCCAAAATGCCAGATCGCGATTCCCCCAGCGATCACAACCCCGGTGGCAACGACTAGTTCCGCGAGCGTGTTGTTCGTCATGACGGCACCTCCTCCGGCACAGCCGTGCCGATTGCCCTCTCGAGATCGGCCACTGCTTTTAGGTAGTCGGCTTGGAGCCGGGCCAATCCAAGCTGAACGTCCAAGAGCGTTCGCTGGATATCGAGCAGTCCGGTCACCTCGATCGTTCCGTTCGAGTAGGCGGCCTCCGTCGACTCGAGCGCTTGCTCGGCCTGTGGGACCAACGTGCTTTCGAACAACCGGAGCTGTCTCTCGATGGTCTCGATCCGAAACGAGATCGACCGGATCTCCGCCTCCATCTCCGAACTGGAGTCCCGGTACGCGAATCGAGCCGCGGAGAGCCGTTCGGCGGCCTCCCTTATTCCGGCGTCGTACTTGCTGCGAAAGAGAGGCAATGAAACGCCGACCGAGACCGCATAGGAATCCTTGCCGTTCCCGGGAATCGGCATCTCGGCGAGCTGGATTCCGCGAGCCCTGACGTTGCCCCAATTCAGGCCGAGGGTGAAATCGGGCCTATGCCGGATTCTCGCGAGATGGACAAGCTTCTCGGTCTCCTCGATCCTTCGGAAGGCAGCCCTCATCTCCGGCCGCGCCTGTCGCCCGATCTCGGCCAGTGACTCTCGCTCCAGCTCCAATTCGGGAAGATGCGGCAGAAGGACCTCGACGATCGCGGTGTCGGCCGGTACGTCGCGTAGGGAATTCAGCGTCGCCTCCAGGTCGACCCTTTGGCCGAGCAACTGCTGGCGCTTGTGGATGGCGTGGGTGATCAGAGCCTGCAGCCTCAGGGAGTCGCCCTGCAAGCCAAAGCCCTGCGCATAGCGGCGACGGGCGATCTCCTCGAAGTGTTCGAGGAGGGATTCGTCCTCGCGAGTTGCAGCAAGGGCGCGATCCAGGTAGCCGAGCTCGTAGTAGGCGTGCTTGATGCGAAGCACGATGTCGGCTCGCACGGCGGAGTAGAGCTCATCACTGACCTCGACAGACTTTGACGCAAGCTGGCTCTTCGCGGCGCGCTTCCCCAAGCCGGGAATGCCTTGGGAAATCCCGAGCATTCTTTGCTGTGGGCCGACCCTCGTCTCGACCGTGCGGGCGAACTGAGTGAAGGAAACAGTGGGGTCGGGCAGTCCGGCTTCCTGCGGCACTCGATGACGGGCAGCCTGGTAGTCGGCAAATGCCTTGAGCACCCGTGGGTTGGCCTGGAGTGCCTCTTCGATCAACGCGTCGAGGCGCTCGTCACCGTGCGTCGCGTAGGTTCCCGATAGAGTCCCAGCAGCCAGAGCTAGGCCGGCGACTAGGTGTATGAACATTCCCGATTCCTCCTATCCGGTTCGGCGGGAGCCGGTCGACGCGGAATTCCGCGTTGTGCGGACCCGTGGCCTGTCCTGGAATCGCGGCTCCTTCAGGGATTCGAAGGTCCCCGGGTAGGACGCGACACCACAATGGGGGGGGCTGGATGCCCCGCCCGTCACGGAATCGAAGGGAATGCTATACGAGCAGAACCGAATGCAGAATGTACGCCGGAGCGTTCGGTGCCGGCCCCGCTTTCAAGTCGCGGCTGACGTGGGAGCTAGCTGGCTCCATCGCAGGCTCAATCGCGGGATTGATGAGCGCCGCGTCGACCCAAAGCGCGATTTGGCCGCCGGTCCGGTTCTCGGAACCTACCTTTACGGCGTCGTCAGCAGTGCATCCTGACTCGCAAGGGGCCTCGTCTTCGCTGGCCGGAACTGCCGGTTCGTTGCCGCAATCGTGGGAAGGCGAATCAGGCTGGACGGGAACTGCGGCAAGACAGAGGCAGATCCCTGATCCAACTAGGAACCATGCCATCAGCACGGCGGTGAGCGACCTAGTTCGCACTGGCCTTAGCTTGCAGGCATTGCGCTGGGATGTCAAGTGCGACCAGAGGCTCGTCGTCTTGCTGCATCCAATCAGCGACTAGCGTACATTGGGCAGCAGACGTCATGTCCCTAATGAACCAAGCAGTGTTACACCCTCTAGCCGCGAGGCCCTCCGGTCGAACGTGTACACGGGATGCGCTTTGGACCGTCGAGCCGCCGCAAGAATCATGAAATCCGAGAATCCCTCGCCATCTGTCCGGTGGCGGAACGCGGCTTGCGCCACATCGTGGGCGCCCTCGAATACCAGGCCTTCGCGCACCAAGAGCTGTTCGAGGACCGTCGCGACCCGTGCCCTGGAAAAGCGATAGGCGCGCTCCAGCACGCAGACGAGTTCGACCACTTCCCCGCGACAGAAATAGCCCGGATGTTCGGCTGTGAGCGACTCGAGGAGGGCCCGAGCCGCCTCCGCCTGCTGCAAGTCGTCTCGTACCAGATTGCAGACGATGACGATTGTGTCGAGTGCGATCATTCCTCTGTCGCACCGTTGGCTATAGCGTGTTCCATCTTCTCCAGGCTGACAGCTGGACCGTCATGCTGTAGCACGCCAAACAGCCGACTGATGGGACGAACGGGGAGAATTCGCACCTCGGTGCCAGAAACGACATAGCGCACCCGAGATCCTGCTTTCAAGCCAAGGCTCTTCCGCACAGCCTTAGGCAGTGTGGTCTTTCCCTTCTTCGTAATCGTGGATTCGAACATCGCGTCCCTACATTCTGCCTTGCGATTTAGACGATTTCCGAGCCAAAGCGCTTGGACCGGTCGAAACAGGAAGTCCTTTTTTCCGTCTTTCACCTTTCCAGCCACTTAGATGTACTCATCCCGTCCGTGTATGATCGCGACAGTGCGAATCGCGACTTGGTGCATCGGTAGCATCAATTCCCGCCTGGACTATCTCTGCCATTGGCTGGGGAGCAGGAAGCCTGATCTCGTCGCTCTTCAAAAGACCCATGCAACGGCGGCCCAATTCCCCAAGAGAGCACTTCAGCAGGCTGGCTATGAATCCGTCTTCTACGTCAGAGAGGGAGAATTTCACAATGGTTGGGGAGTCGCGGTGTTGAGCCGTAAGACACTCCCGCACGCGAAGATCTTACAGATGGGCCTGCCCCGACAAGAGGATCGTGGTGCGCGGTTTCTAACCGTGGGCTTGGGCGATTTAGAATTCTCGTCCATCTATGCCCTATACGGAAATCCCCAGAAGTACGGAGTCAAAGGGGCGATAGCACGAAAGATTGCCTGGTTGAAACTCTTGTGTGAACATGTTGTCGAGAAATACAATCGCTCAGGACGGTCCATCTTAGCGGGTGATTTCAACATCGTATCGGACGGTCCTCCCCTAAAGAAAACCTTAAACTATACGGAAGAAGAGAGAAATGAAATAGCTGAAATATTGGATTTAGGGTTTGTTGATTTGTACCGATTAATTCACCCGGATTCCCGGACAGGAAATAATTACAATTTCAATATCCATAAACCAGTTTCCTCGAGACTCCATCGCATACTTGGGACCATATCGGTCGCTTCCCAAGTCCGTGAAGCCCAAGTAGATCTTGAGTATCGACAGGAAATTCCGGATCTCAAGGGTCATTCTTGGGCTCAATCGGCTCCCGTAATCGTAGACCTCTAAGATCGATCAAGGTCTCTTGGCAAACACAGAGGTCATATTCATTCATTGAGAGATACCTCCAAGTTCCAGAATTTAGATATCGAGCAAGCAAGTTTGCAGACGACGGATCAAGTTTAGCGAAGCGCATCGAATACGTTAACTGGTTCGCGATTGAAATCGTTGGGCAATCGCGATCGTGACCTTAGTGTCTTACGCCATTGGGCATCGGAACCTCCCGCAGCCGACGAGCGGAGGTTCGCATCGATCTACCTGATTGCGTGGTTCGCCGCCGATCAAGCAATATAGGTGCTTATGCCTGATCACGTGCTCGCGTGCGACGAGGGAACCAGCAGCGCCCGGGCGGTGGTGTTCGACCGGGAGGCCAACGCCGTAACGGCCGCGCAACGTTCCGTGGAGAGCGGCTTTCCCCACAGTGGGTGGGTGGAGCAGGACGCCGATTCAATCTGGGAGACGCAGTTGCGCGTGGCGCGGGAAGCCGCAGCCCAATGCGGCGGCTGGAGCGGCGTCGCAGCTATCGGCATCACCAACCAGCGAGAGACGACCATCGTCTGGGATCGAGGGACAGGCGCTCCGATCGCACCGGCAATCGTCTGGCAATGCCGCCGCACAACGGCCACTTGCGCCGCTCTGACTGCTGCTGGTCACGGCGACGAAATCACCGAGCGCACGGGGCTCGTCGTCGACCCGTACTTCTCGGGAACCAAGATCGGATGGATCCTCGACAACGTTCCGGACGCCAGGCAGCGGGCGGAGGCCGGGGACCTAGCGTTCGGGACCGTGGATAGCTGGCTCGTATACCGGCTTAGCGGTGGCAAAGAGCATGTGATCGACCGAACGAACGCCTCAAGGACGCTTCTGATGAACTTGCGGACTGGCACGTGGGACGAAGCGATGCTCTCGATCCTTGGCGTGCCGGAGTCGATGCTTCCCCGGATCGTCCCCTCATGCGGGGTGATGGCGACCACTGACGGCGACTTGGTGGGAGCCGAGATTCCAATCGCGGGCATCGCCGGCGATCAGCAGGCCGCCCTGTTCGGCCAGGCCTGCTTCCGTTCGGGCCTGGTGAAGAATACCTACGGCACGGGATGCTTTGCGCTGATGCACACGGGCGAAGAAGCCTCGCACTCCGAGCACCGACTCCTGTCCACTACGGCGGCCTCGCCACCGGGAACGAGCGAGTTCGCTTTGGAAGGCGCAATTTTCGTGGCCGGAGCCGTCGTGCAATGGCTCCGCGACGAGCTGGGCGTGATCGAGAGTGCGGCGGATTCCGAGCAAGCCGCGCAGTCTGTCGCGGACACTGCGGGGGTCTACATGGTGCCGGCGTTCACCGGCCTTGGAGCACCCTACTGGAACGCCGAGGCGCGGGGGCTGCTGACTGGCTTGACACGCGGGGCTCGACGCGAGCACATCGTGAGGGCGGCGCTCGAATCCATCGCCTACCAGACCCGAGATCTGGTCGAGGCGATGGAATCGGATTGCGGAACAAGGCTGGCCGAGTTGCGCGTCGACGGGGGCGCCACAGCGAACGACTTCCTGATGCAGTTTCAGGCCGACATTCTCGGCGTGCCTGTCGTGCGGCCAGCGTATGCGGAAACCACGGCCCTCGGGGCTGCCTTCCTGGCAGGTCTCGCCACCGGATTCTGGAGCGGGACCGACGAACTCGAGCAGTTCTGGAGCGTCGACCGCCGGTTCAACCCTTCGATGTCCGACTCGAGGAGAGCGGACCTGTACGAAGGGTGGAAGTCTGCAGTCAGTCGCGCTTTCTGACGGTCGCAGCCGCTCAGCCCCCGCCCGGCACCAAGTAGGGCTCGAAGGCCTCCGCGCGAATGTGCAAACCGAGACCCGGGGCCTCTGGCAAATACCACCTTCCTTGATCGAGCCGGATGGGCCGATCGACAATTTCCGTGCGAAACGGATTCTCTGTTCGGTCGCATTCGATCAGCTTCGTCTCGGTTGTTAGCGTGAACGGCTGCCGCGGCCGGGCGGTATAGAAGTGCAGCGCCGCCGCCTGACCGACCGCCGAACCCCATGCATGGGGTGTGACATGAATTCCTGTCAGCGAGCCCAGCGTGGCAATCTTCATTCCCTCCGTGATTCCGCCGCAGGCGCAAATGTCTGGTTGCGCGAAATCCAGAGCGCGGAGCCGGAACCAGCGCTCAAACCCGAATCGCGTGTACTCGCATTCTCCTCCCGCCAGGGGAATGCCGGTCCTCTCCTTGACCTCCAAGTAAGCTTGGGGATCTAAGGGGGACACAGGCTCCTCGAACCAGTGGATCCCCTGCTCCTCCACCAATCGGGCCAGCCGAACCGCTTCAACAGGGGTGTAAGCGTGGTTGGCGTCAATCGACAGTTTCACACCGGGCCCAATGTACCCACGCATGGCATTGACCAGCTCGGCATCGCGCTCGACTCCCTGTCCGACCTTCATCTTGACCGCCCCGAATCCGGCATCGAGGCAGGTTCTGGCTTCCCGCTCCCAGCGCCTTTCGAGCGGTTCGTCCCCTCCGAAGTAAAAGCCGGTCCAGTAGCACTCGATAGAATCGACCACCTCGGCTCCCAGCGCCCGGTACAGCGGGAGGCCGGCATCCTGGGCCTTCAGGTCCCAGCACGCGATGTCAAGCGCCGATATAGCGGCAAGCATTACACCTTTCTGGCCGTAGTCGATGGAGCGCGCGTACAGGAACTCCCAGATCGCTTCGATAGCGCGGGGATCCCTTCCGAGGATCACCGGACCGAGGAAGTCGCGCACGATAGGTGCCGTGGCCGCTGCAGGGCCGTAGGCTTCTCCCCAGCCTTCGCGACCGTCATCGGTCACGAGACGTACCAGCATCGCCTCGCGTTGCGCGTACGAGAACTGGGAGAAGCTGAGCGGCTGCTCGAGTGCGGTGCGGAGGTGGAAGGCATCAACCCGGCTGATCCGCATCGAGTTGATAGAATACCGCTTCGATCATGAAGGCGATTCGCATCCACGAGCACGGCGGACCAGAGGTCCTGAGCTATGAAGACGTACCCGAGCCCGAGCCAGGCCCCGGACAGGCGGTCGTCAAGATCGATGCGGCGGGTGTCAACTTCATCGATATCTACTTCCGTACAGGGCTGTACCCCGCCCAGTTGCCTATTACCAACGGCCAGGAAGGTGCGGGCACGGTCTCGGCCGTCGGTGCCGGCGTGAACGAGATATCGGTGGGCGATCGAGTAGCCTACACGGGCGTCCACGGTTCATACGCAGAGTACGCCGCGGTCGCTGCCGACCGGCTCGTCCAGGTCCCTGATTCGATCAGCACGAAGACAGCTGCCGCAGCCCTGCTCCAAGGCATGACGGCTCACTACCTGATCCGTTCCACGTTCGAACTGAACGCATCGCACACCGCGTTGGTGCACGCCTGCGCAGGAGGGGTCGGACTACTTCTCGTCGAAATGGCGAAGAAGTTCGGCGCGCGCGTCATCGGCACGTGCTCGACAAGCGAGAAGGCTGCGAAAGCGAAGGCAGCTGGAGCGGATGAAGTCATCCTCTACACGGAGCAGGACTTCGAGAGCGAGTGCAAGAGGCTGACCAATGGACTGGGGGTGGATGTGGTCTATGACGCGGTCGGAAAGTCGACTTGGACGGGAAGTCTGGACAGCCTGAAACCGCGCGGCATGATGGTGACCTTCGGCAACGCAAGCGGACCGGTACCCCCATTGGCGCCACTCGAACTGACCAAGCGCGGCTCCCTGTTCCTCACCAGACCGTCGCTGTTTGCGTACGTCTCGAGTCGGAAAGACCTCGAATGGCGGTCCTCAGACGTGTTCAATTGGATTGGAGCCGGAGATCTGCACATTCACGTCGGTGGGGAGTTTCCCCTCAGCGATGCCGCAGAGGCCCAGACTCGCCTGGCGGGTCGGCAAACGATGGGCAAGCTACTGCTAATCCCTTGATTGCTCAAATCGAGAAGAAGGCAAGTAGTCTATGCAGGCCGGCGGCAACTAAGTCGTTCGGATACTCAAGTTAGTTGAGTTACGGGCCCGCTCTGGTAACGGACTAGCGTGGGCGGCCACGAGCCCAAGCATGTCTTTGATGTTCTGCCAGCCCGATCGGGCAGGCTCGGTGAAATCCTCCGGTCATCGCGAGAGGCCCACCGCCTGCCTAGCTGTCGTCAGCAATCTCCAGGGGGACCCCAAGCGCGGCACTTTTCTGCAGTCGCATCCGCTGGTAGTCCCTCTTGCTCGCCCGAAGCACAAGTACATCCGAGTCATTCTGGATGGTGATCCAGTGCCACCTCGACTTTGAAAACATGGTCGCGATGCCGCAGATCAGGCAGACGATACCCACTCCCACCACTGTCTTGGTTCGAAACTTCTTCCCGAATGTATACATCACTCCCTTTAGCTCGGGGTCCGTCTTGGCGAGGTCTTCTCGGCTAAAGCTCTAAACTTCCGCCTTCGTCTTCTTGTCCAGAACGATGACAGTACCCTTCGATGGCACAACGTTAACGATCGCGGGCCGGACCTTCCCGTCCAAGTCGACGTACATGGTGGATCCCTTGCGAAACGTGACCGTCTGCTGGGCTCCGAGTGGAGGGCAAAGCGAAATCACGATCAGAACAGCAAGAAAGGGACGTATCATTGGCGGGATTCCTATCGTCCCTGCGCGGCGGTCTCGTTGCGTCTATTGGCCGGAACCAGGGACATCCGGACCTGCGCCGGTCCCAGATTGGCCCGGCCAGAATTAGACGGTTTCCCCGACCCGGATCGCGTTGGCCGTCGCGCTCCCGATTACGGCGGTCGGTCTAGCACTTGGCCGGCTATATATAATGTGCAACAAGGCCTAGAAATGCGTCTGCTCCCGCTTCTGCTATCCCTCCCCTCTGTTGCTATAGCCGCCGAAACGGTCGACTTTGCAAACGACATCGTGCCGATTTTTGAAGCCAAGTGCTACGTCTGTCACGGCGAGGAACAGCAGCTCGGGCAGCTCCGTCTCGACTCCCGCAGCGTGGTGATGGACAGTGGACCGAGCGGCCCGCGAATCGTGGCCCACGAGCCTGATTCGAGCAGCATCTACCAGCGAGTCGCCGGATTGGGCGAAGGCATCCGGATGCCGATGGGAGGCCAGCTGTCGGAAGCCGAGATCGAGACGATCCGGGCATGGATCGCACAGGGTGCGAGTTGGCCCGATGGCAGCGGTACGGAATCCCGCCTGCATGCGCACTGGGCTTTCGTTCCACCGTCGCGACCCGACGCCCCGACGAGTGAGAGTGGCTGGGGTTCGAACTCGATCGACAGGTTGGTCCTAGCGAGGCTTGAGGCCGACGACTTGAACCCTTCGCCGCGCGCTTCGAAGGAGACCCAGCTTCGCCGGCTAAGCCTGGACCTTACCGGTCTTCCCCCGACCATCGAAGAAACCGAGCGGTTCCTGGCGGACACGAGCGCCGACGCGTACATCCGGGAGGTGGAGCGGCTGCTGGCATCCCCTCACTACGGCGAGCGCTGGGGCCGCATCTGGCTGGACGCAGCGCGTTACGCGGATTCCGACGGATTCGAGAAAGACAAACCTCGACAGGTCTGGTTCTTCCGGGACTGGGTTGTCAACGCGATGAATGCGGACATGCCGTATGACCGATTCGTTGTCGAGCAGATCGCTGGCGACTTGCTGCCGGAGGCGACGCAGGAGCATCAGGTGGCCACCGGATTCCTGCGCAACTCGATGATCAACGCCGAGGGCGGCGCGAATCCCGAGCAGTTCCGCATGGAGGCGATGTTCGACCGCATGGATGCGGTCGGCAAGGCCGTTCTCGGGCTGACCGTGCAGTGCGCCCAGTGCCACGACCACAAGTACGATCCGATCTCCCAGCGCGACTACTACCGGATGTTCGCGTTCATCAACAACTCCCATGAGTCCACGCAAATCGTTTACACCCCCGAGGAAGATCAGATTCGGGCCGAAATGTTCGAGGGCATCCGGGAGTTCGAGCAGGACCTCAGGCGGCGCATGCCGGACTGGCGGGACCGGATGGCTGAGTGGGAGCGCGAGGAAGCGAACTCGCAGCCTGAATGGGCCGTAGTCGACACCCAAATCAAGCTAGGGAGCGGCGAGAAGTACCTCGTGCTGGACGACAAGTCGATCCTGGCCGAGGGCTATGCACCCACGCGAAGTGTCGTCAGCCCGGAAGGCCGCTTGGAATCGGGCACGGTCAAGGCATTCCGACTCGAGCTGCTTACCGATCCCCGCCTGCCTCTGGGCGGTCCCGGCCGGTCTTTCCTCGGCACGGCCGCACTGACGGAATTCGAGGTAGAAGTTTCGCCGGAAGGCGACTCGAAGTCCTGGGAAAGGCTGGAGTTTTCCAGCGCGACAGCCGACGTCACCCCCCCGACCACCTGGCTCGACTCGTTCCTCTTCCCCGACAAGGACAACAAGCGCCGGATCCTGGGCGATGTTGGGTTCGCAATCGACGGGTTCGAAATGAGCGCTTGGCTAATCGACGCAGGTCCCGGCCGGCGTAACGTCCCCCGGAAAGCTGTGTTCCAGCTGAAGGTGCCGCTGGAACTGGACGAGCCAATGCTCGTGAAGTTCAATCTCTCCATGAAGCATGGGGGCTGGAACTCGGACGACAACCAGTCGCTCAACCTCGGGCGCTACCGGCTTTCCTACACGTCCTCGGACAATGCCAAGGCGGATCCGCTGCCCGCGCACGTGCGCGAGATTGTGTCGACAGTGCCAATGGACCGCCGGACACCGGAACAGGAGGCCGCGGTCTTCAGCTACTGGCGGACGACGGTGCCTGGATGGGCTGAGGCCAACCGCCGGATTGACGAACTTTGGAAGCGCTATCCGGAGGGGTCCTCACAGCTTGTGATGAACGAGCGCGACGAACCACGGATGACCAGCATGCTGCAGCGCGGCGATTTCCTGCGCCCGACCGAGCAAGTGCAAACCGGCGTGCCCGGATTCCTGCACGACATGGATGACCCCGGCGAGAAACCGGAACGGCTCGCGTTCGCGGAATGGCTGGTCGATCGCGACTCCCCGACCACGGCCCGAGCAATCGTCAACCGGCTCTGGCAAGGGCACTTCGGGATTGGAATCGTAGAAACGTCCGAAGATCTGGGCCGGCAGGCATCCGACCCGTCCCATCCGGAATTGCTCGACTGGCTGGCCGTCGAACTGATGGACAACGGCTGGAGCCTCAAGCACATGCACCGCTTGATCGTCTCCTCGGAGACCTACCGCCAAGCGTCCCAAGTCACACCCGAACTGCTTGAGCGCGATCCGAGCAACCGGCTCCTGGCCCGGGGCTCGCGATTCCGAGTCGATGGCGAGCTGGTGCGGGATATCGCCCTGGCGTCGAGCGGGCTGCTCACTGCCGAGATCGGTGGGGCACCCGTCTACCCGCCGGCGCCCGAATTCCTGTTCCTGCCGCCGATCAGCTACGGTCCGAAGCGATGGTACGTCGATGACGGAGCGCAGCGTTACCGCCGATCCCTATATGCGTTCCGATACCGGTCGGTTCCCTTCCCGGTCCTGACAACGTTCGACACTCCCGACGGCAACTTCGCGTGCGTCAAGCGGGACCGCTCGAACACCCCCTTGCAGGCTCTGGTCACCCTCAACGAAGCGGTGTTCATGGAAGCCGCGCGGGAGCTCGGCCGCCGAACCATCGGAGAGGGCGGCTCGAACGATCCCGAACGGATCGACTACGCCTTCAAGCGAGTGCTTGCCCGCGAGCCGCAGGCAGCGGAGCGCGACGAGCTTCTCGTGTTCCTCAACGGCCAGAGGGAGCGCATCGGATCGGGAGAGTTCGATTTCGCGGGTCTTGCGACAGGGGACGGTCCGATCGTCGCCATGAGCGAGGAAATCCCCGAAACCGAGCTCGCGGCCTGGACGGCAGTGTCCAGGGTGCTGCTAAACCTGGACGAGACCATCACGAGAGAGTAGCCAATGCAAGAATCGAGATCAGCAGTCAATCCGCTCGCGCGCCGCTGGTTCCTCCAGCAGTGCGGAGTGGGCCTCGGGGCGGTCGCACTGCGCCAGATGCTGCAGGCGTCCGACCCTCTAGCCCCGAAGCAGCCCCACCACAAGCCGACAGCCAAGAACGTGATCTTCCTGTTCATGGGCGGAGGTCCGAGCCACCTGGAGCTGTTCGACAACAAGCCCGAGCTCGGCAAGCATGAAGGCACGCTCCCGCCGGAGAGCCTGCTCGAGGGCTACCGCGCCGCCTTCATCGACCCCAATTCGACTCTCCTCGGCCCGAAGTTCAAGTTTTCCAAGCACGGCGAGAGCGGTGCCGAGCTCTCGGAGCTTCTTCCCCATACCGCATCGGTCGCGGACGATATCGCGATCGTCAAGTCGCTTGTCACCGATGCCTTCAACCACGCGCCGGCGCAGGTGATGATGAGCACCGGGACGCAGCAGTTCGGCAGACCGTCGATGGGCGCCTGGACCCTCTACGGTCTGGGCAGCGAATCGAGAGAGCTTCCCGGTTTCGTTGTGTTCAGTTCCGGGATGAAGGGCCCCAGTGGAGGCAACACGAACTGGGGCAGCGGCTTTCTGCCGTCGATGTATCAGGGAGTCCAGTTCCGGACGAGCGGCGACGCCGTGCTTTACCTTTCGAACCCTCGCGGCGTGGACCGCCGGCTGCAGCGGGACTCGCTGGACTCGATTCGACGGCTCAACCGCATGCGCCTTGACGAGATCGGCGATCCGGAAATCGCGACGCGGATCAATTCGTTCGAGATGGCCTATCGCATGCAGCAAAGCACACCTGAACTGATGGACTTGTCCCAAGAGCCACAGCACGTGCTGGATATGTACGGAGCCGAACCCGGCAAGCCGTCCTTCGCCAACAACTGCATCCTCGCGCGGAGGCTGGTGGAGCGCGGCGTTCGGTTCGTCGAGCTATTTCACGAGTCATGGGACCAGCACGGCGCTCTCATCAAGGATTTGAGGAAAAACTGCCGGGACACGGACCAGGCTTCGGCAGCGTTGGTCAAGGACCTGAAGCAGCGCGGTCTCCTCGAAGACACGCTGGTCCTGTGGGGCGGCGAATTCGGTCGAACGCCGATGGTGCAGGGTGGCACGGACGACGGTCGCGACCATCACCCGAACGCCTTCACGATGTGGATGGCGGGCGGCGGCATCCAGCCTGGCATCACGATCGGAAAGAGCGACGAACTGGGCTTCAACGTGATCGAGGATCGCGTTCACGTGCATGACCTTCACGCGACCATCCTGCACTTGTTGGGCTTCGACCACACGAAACTGACGTATCGTTTCCAAGGTCGCGACTTCCGGCTGACGGACGTCGCCGGGAATGTAGTCCGCAAGATCCTGGTCTAGCGATACCCGCGCAAGACGGTAGGGCGTTTCTCGAGGGCAGGCTGGCGTCTCCGCGGTCAGTGTGTGGAAATCCCCTGCCAGGCCACGCTAGCCTGAATCCCCAAGACAAGAACGACGCGTGACATCTGGAGGTCAGGCGAAGTTGATTTTCAGAGCACGATTGTGGAGCCAAGGGATGGAGGTAGTGGGGTCGGCGTACCCGGCCTCGATCAAGTGCGGGTTGTGGGCCCGGCGCCCGAGCGTGACCTCAATCCGCTCCTCGTTGATGTCGATCGTGGCGCTGGCTTCCGCGAACTTGCGGAACAGGCTGGCGGGCTCGGCGGTCCGGAAGCGGTCGCCGAGCCGGTTGGCCAGCAGGCGGTACAGGGCGCTGGCCATGAGGGTCAGCTGGACGTCGAGATCGATGCGCAGGGGCACCGCGGCGGACAGTGCATCCATGTGGAAGAAGTTGACGGCATCGGCGATCGTGTTCTCGATCAGCATACGGCGGGCATAGCGGTCGATCAGCTCGCGCGGGGGCGCGTCCAGCTGGTTGGTGAGCAGCAGGGTGGGCTTGTCATGGCCCAGGTCGCGGATGGCGATCTGGCGGATGGGCTGCGGGTAGTCCTTGAGGCGGACCCTCTGGTCGAGGATGCGCGGGGTGCGGTAGCGGCGGCCGACGTTGCTGAGCTGGACGGTGCGCCATTGCTCGCGGGGCAGGCCGAGCAAGTGCTCGACCATCTTGGCACTGCGGCGGCGCAGGGTGAGGAAGGCGATGCCGCGGGCCTCAAGCCGCGCCAGGTTGGCATAGGTGGTGAGCCGGGAGTCGAAGACCAGTTCGGCGGGCTGGCGGCCGGTGCGCTCCTGCCAGGCCTCGACGAAGCGCAAGATCTGGTCGTTGTGGGTGGCCTTGGAGGGGCGGGCGCTGGCCCAGGCGAAGGTGCGCGCGTCGGCGTCGCGGGCCAGGAAGCAGAGGATGGCCTTCTGGCGGCGGGAGCGCTTGGAGACGTAGTGCTTCTCGACGAGGGCGTCGTCGCCGTGATAGGGGATGGCGTGGAAGTCGAGGTCGAAGGAGAGGCCGGAGCCGAGGGAGCGGTCAAGGGCGCTGAGAGCGTCGTGCCAGCGCTGGGTGAAGGGGTCGAGCAGGCGGGGGTCGCAGCGGCAGGAGTACTCGGTGAGGGTGGAGCGCTTGGGCATGGCATTGAGACCGGTGAACAGCGCGATGCCCTCGTCGAGCACGGCGGGCATGATGCGGGAGGGCCGGCCGATGCCCCACAGCTTGAGGGCGAGCAGGGCGCGCAGGGCGCAGCCGGCGGGGATGAGTTCGGAGCCGGGCAGGCCTGCTCCGAGGCGGTCGAGATCGAGGCGGGCGAGGTCGGGGGCGAACAGGAACAGGCCGCCGAAGGCGGTGCGGAAGCGGCGGGGGGCGAGGTCGAGGGCGCGACGGTCGGCGAGGGGGGCCTGCAGGACGGCGGGCTGCTGCTCGGGGGAGCGGCGGGCGAGCTTGGGCAGGCCGGCCTGGCGCAGGACCTTGTGGACGAAGCCGACGCTGTGGGGGAGGTCTTCGCAGCGGAGGCGGGCGGAGATGTCGTGCACGGAGAGGTCGAGCTGGCGCAGGGCGAGGATGCGCTCGCGGGCGATGGCGGCGGAGTCGCTGGCGGGGCTGGCGGGAGCGGGGGCGGGCCGGGCGGAGGGGAACAGGAAATCGGGATCGTCGGAGCGGAGGAACTGGGAGCAGAGATTGCGGAAGCTGCCGGGGGCGTAGCCGAAGCGGCGGGCGGCTTCGGCGGAGGAGCAGCCGTCGACGAAGCGGGCGCGGAGGGCCTCGTAGCGGCGCTGGCGGGGGGAGGCCGGCAGGAGGAAGCGGTCAGCAGGATCCGTCATTAGCTATATGAACCCATGAACACACTAAAACATTATCATGATAAGACGTTCTCGTCAAGCCGGAAATCGTGTCCCGGAGGGGAAATCTGGCCGATGCAGGCCGTTTCGCGGCAAAAACAAGCCGCAAGCGTTTGAAAACCGGTGAGTTGCCGGGAGGATCAGGCCGGGAAAACGGGGGGGCGGTGCCGCTCGGCGACGGATCCCGCATCTCCGGATGAATGACAGTAGATAAGTGGAAAACTGTTCATGAATTCATAAAATAACTGACATCCTTGCGGCCCAGTAGCTCGCATTCTTCACGAATCGTGTGATTTAGCACCAGAAGTCTCCCCGAGAACCGTCATAGCTCGAACTCCCCTTGGGGATTCAGGCTAGAGACTCTTCAAATACGCCAGCAGATCCGCCATCCCCGCTATGTCGATGTCTACTTCCAGATCCTCGGGCATCGCCGACACGCTGAGAGAGCGCATCTCGGCGATGTTGCTGCGCAGCACCGTGTCCTCCTCACCCTTGGCGCGGCGCAGCAGCAAGGTGGTAGCGGTTTGGGAGGCAATCAACCCCGTGACCGATCGGCCATCGACTGTCTCGATCAGGTACTCTTCGTAACCCAATTCGATGTTCTCGTTGGGCAGCAGAATGTCCTGAAGAAGATGCTCTTTGTTTCGCGATGCCACAGTCCGGGGATCCGGGCCGACGTCATGTCCTTGACCGTCGACCTGGTGGCATTCTGCACAGACCGAGTCAAAAACCCGCTGGCCACGGCCGGGGTCACCGTCGCGTCGCAGGGCCGGCAGATAGCTCTCGTAAACTGCGCGGCGTTCGTCCTGGCGCGACGCGCCAAAGATTTCCTCCGCCCGGCCGCGAATCTCCGAATCGGACGACCGCAGCAGGCGGTGCCGCTGCCCGGCACTCAGGGACCACGGCTGCACCTGGTCTGACTCGATGGCGTCAAGCAGAGCCGGAAGGGTAGCACCGTTTTCGAAAAGCACGTTTAAGGCGGTGTCGCGCACTTCCCCCGTGAAGGTTCTCCAGGAAGCCAGCAGAACTTGTCCCAGGTTAGGGTCTCGGAGGTTCCCGAGCCCCTCGATGGCTGCGATGCGCAGCGGCTCAGCGTGCTGGGGCGCGAGGAACGGCGTCAGGACAGGCGCGCTGTCTCGGGCTCGCCCCAGAGCGACAACCCGCAGGGCGTCCACTCGGTCCGTTATCGCAGCGTTTTCGTTGCGCGCAGTCTTGGACGCCTCTTGCAAGCGGGTCCGTAACGCGGGCGTTTCGCTGAGCGAAACCTTCGAAGCGAGACTCAGCGCCGCCTGGCGAACCTCGGAGGCGTCGGCCCCGAGCAGGGAGACGAGGTTTCGGTCCAGAGCGCCCGGTTTCGTGCGCCGGGCGACAGAGGGAATCCCCTCGGCCATTCCGGTGAGCGCCGCAGCCTGCCACCATGCGGATCGAGCCCCCTTATCGCTTGTGAACCGCGCCAGGACGCTGGCCATGTCGCTATCGGACTGGCGGGCCGCCATGATCGAGGTAACCCGCTGAATGAATTCGCGCTTGCCAGCTGATTCGGTGTCGAGAAACCCTGGACGGTCGACAATCGCGCGCCACCAGCGTCCGGCGGTCTCTGCAGCCGAAGTCAGGACCGCGATTTGAAACCAATCGTCTTCGATGTGGCGGAAGCCAACCGTCTCCAGCGTCTCACGTGCGGCGTCTTCGCGCAGATCACCCAAGGCCAGGGCAAGCTGAAACCGGACTTTGGCATCGACATCGTCCGCCAGCGCACGAATCGCTGTGTTCACGGACGGGTCGTCGAGAAGGCCTTCTGCCAATCGAATGGCGTTTTCTCGAATACGAGCCGAGGGATCCGCCAGTGCCGCGAGCAACGGTTCCTTCGACAGCGCCTCAAGGCCCTCCAGAGTCCACAAGGCGTGCAGCCGCGCAGTTTCCGACCCGTTTCTCGCCAGCTCGGTCAGCGGCGGGATGACCACTTTATCGCCACGCTCCACCAACAGCCGTTGCGCGGTGATGCGCCACCACATGTTTGGCCTGGACAGATGTTCGACCAGCTCTGCGGAAGATGCCTCGCCCAGTCGAGGCGCCGGGCTTGCCGGAGCGGACTCGTGAACGACCCGATAGATCCGACCTTGCTGGCTCCCGGCGTAGAGATCCGCGTCGTAGAGCTGTTCAGGGGGGATCCATTCCGGGTGCTCCAGTATCGGCCTGTAGTAATCGACGACATAGAGCGCCCCGTCGGGCCCGACGGTCGTGAAAGCTGGACTGAACCAGGTATCGGTCGAGGCCAGGAACTCCGCTCCGTCGCGGGAGCGTTGGGCGCGGAACGTGGGCCCGTCTGCGGTCAACAGGTCGTGGTGCACCAGATGGTGCGCCGGTTCGCAGACGAAAAAGCTCTGCTCGTACTCCGGGGGAAACGCCCCGCCGGTGTACACCGAAATCCCGGCAGCGGAGGTGAAGCTCCCCTTCTCGGAGTCCCGCACGTTCGCCGCCGAATCGGCGATCAGATAGACCCGTGCTGCCTTCTCGTGGTCCGAGACGGACTGCATCGCCGAGGCCACGCTGAGGTACCGGTTCCGTGTCAGGTATCGGTTCGCGACGACGACGTGGCGGACGTGGTCGTTGTTCCAGACGGTGAACCGGTTGCCCCAAGCGTCAAACGCATTCCCGAATTCGGAGTTGCCCGCCGCCGCCTCGACGAGTTTCCGAGAGGGCCGGAACCGCACGTCGGTCGAGTCGACTTCGGCAGGTGCGGCGCCCGGCTCGCCGGGGAAACGAATCGGAGCGCCGGGATCTGCGAACTCCTTGTAACGGACCGGTGCAATCGGCCGAGGATAGGCCACGTAGATCCAGTTGTCGATCGCGTACTGCAAGCCGTTGACACGGAGCTGCGGGTTGGTTTTCGCGAACCCGGTCAAGACGACTTCACGCAAATCGGCGCGGCCGTCACCGTCGGTGTCAGCCAAGTAAATGATGTCGGGCGCCGAGGTGACCAGTACGCCGTCGCGCCATGCCATCACACCGCTTGGGAAATGCAGCTGGTCGGCGAAGACCGTGCTGTATTCGAACCGACCGTCGCCGTCACGGTCTTCGAGGACCTTGACACGGCCCTTGGGCTCGGCATCCAGGGGGTAGTCAGGCATCTCGGCCACATAGAGCCGTCCTTGGGGATCGAAGGCCATCGCCACCGGGTCGGCAGTCTCGGGTTCGGCAACCGCCAGTTCGATGTGAAATCCCGACGGGAGTTGAAAGGTCCCGAGAGCCTCTTCCGGCGATAGCGGTGGCCCTCGCTTTCCGCAGGACCCCGCCATCAAGGCAAGCAAGCCGACCAAGAGACTAGTTCCACTCTGAATGAAGGGTCTCGATCCTTGCCCTGCGAACCCGACCTGCTCGAGTGATTCCCGGATCATCTCAAGAAGGCTAACGCAGCTTCTCGACCGGTTCCAAACCACACTTGCCATTACCGTCCGGCTCGAGGCTCCTATTGATGCGCGAGCCGAAGCTCGTCCGTTCCGATCGACGAATCGTCGATCGCGTGGAACTGTCGGGCTCCGCTCGCCCCCCACCGACCCTGCTGCAGACTCTCACGTACAGAGACGCGCGACTCGCCGCAAGAGCCGTTTTCTCGGCAAGCCAATGACCGGAGGGCCTCAGCGCCGCCACAACCAAGATCGTTCCCGCTACTCTGCTAGGCCTCCGGCGCCAGCCTCGGGGCCAGAGCTAGTAGGCCTTTGGCTTTCCCGAAGAAGCGGTCACGACGATCCTTTCGGGCGGGGACAGCCCGGCCTCGATCATCACTTCGCGAATCGCTGCCGCTGCTCTCGGATGAGGTCGAATGGTTCGGGTTCCCTGATAGCCCGACGCAATTGCCAGCGGCGTCGAACCGTACTTGTTCGGCCGGTTCCAGATCTCGACGCTGGCGCCCCTGGCGGCAAGGAACTTGACCGGCTCAATTCGGTCTCTGTACGCCGCCCCGTGCATAGCCGTCTCGCCGGTCCGGCTTACCGCATTAATGTCGATTCCGAGATTGAGCAGCACTTCCATCAGCTGCACGACCTCTTCCTCGGTTCCGGTTCTCGCGCCGGCCAACATCAGGGCGGTGCGGCCGATGTCGTCTGTAAGCAGCGGATCAGCACCCAAACCGACGAGCGTCTTGAGGAAGTCAACATCAGCATTCTGGGCGGCCGCCAGGACCGCGGTCGGCCCGAGAACCCTGTTTCCCAGGTTGATCATGCCGGGCGCATTCATCCTCGCATCGAGGTTTGCTCCGTGGGCGGCGAGCTTGCGGACGAACTCCAAGCTTGAAATCCCCCCGGTCGGCACCGGAGGCGGGTTTGCGTCGCCGGGAGGTACCCGGCGCGAATTGGTGATGGCGTGCAATGCCGTGTAACCGAGCGCACCGGCAGCATTCGGGTCGGCACCCGCATCCAGCAGGAAAGCCGCTAGACCAAAGTGGCCGTTCTCGACCGCCACGTGCAGGGCGGTCGCCCCGGGGCGCAGCTTTGCGCCGTACCCGATCAGGCGCCACTCAGGACCGGGATCGATTCGCTCGTTGACGTCCACGCCGGCCTTAACCAGCGTCTTGGCAACGTCAATGTGGCCTCCCCTCGCCGCGAACAGCATGGGAGTGAACCCCGACTCGAGGGACTTCCTGAAATCTGCCCCGAACTCGATCAGTAAGGCCACGACTTCGGCGTGGCCTTCCGCGGCTGCCCACATGAGAGCTGTCTGCTCGGACTTCGTCTTGTAATCGAAGTTCGTCGGGTCACGCATTCGGTGGAGGTATGCGTTTGCGCCAGCGCCCTCCCGCCGGCCCATACCGTGGACCGTCGCGTGCGGGTTCGCCCCACGTACCAGCAACGCCTTGACCGGCCCGATCCTTCCGGTTCGAGACGCGGTCATCAAGGCTGTCTCGCCTTCCGGAAGGGCCGTATTTGGATCTGCCCCGGCATCGAGGAGCAACTCGACCAGCCGGGCGTTCCCGTTCGTGCACGCCAAGGTGAGCGGCGTCACGCCATAGCGATTCGCAGCGTTAACGTCAGCCCCGGTGTTAACCAGCAGGTTGGCCGTCTCCAAGTCATCGTGCCGGACCGCCCAGTGAAGGGCTGTCATCCCGTCAATCTGGGGTGCGTTGATGTCCGCGGACGCTTCGAGAAGGCCGCGAATCGCGTGCCGGTCCATGGCCTGGACAGCATCCGCGAGTGGCGCATCGGGCGTGGCCGCCAAGCCTATCGCGGACACCAACCCTCCCACCGTCCACGCGCTGATCCGTCCCGCATGCATGGCGTAGCTGCAACCTCCGCAGGTCAGATGGACAGCAGTTGGTCGACCTTGCCGTTGCTGTCGGCGAAGGAGTCCATCCGAACACCCGCCTTCTCAAGCAGTGTCAGATGCAAGTTCGCAAGCGGCGTCCGCTCCTCGTACTGGATATGGCGACCGCCCTTCAGCCGTCCCGCGCACCCGCCAGCGACCAGAATCGGAAGGTTGATGTGATCGTGCTTGTTTGGATCGCCCATGCCGCTGCCATACATGTACACCGAGTGGTCGAGCAATGAACCTTCCCCGTCCGGAGTGGTCTTGAGCCGTTCGAGCAGGTACGCGAACAAAGACACGTGGTACTCGTTGATCTTCGCCACCTTCGCCACCATTTCCGGGTTGTTTCCGTGGTGTGTAAGGGGGTGATGCGGCTCGGAGACTCCGATTTCGTGGTAGCTGCGGGTGCTGCCTTCCCGGGCCAACTGGAACGTGATGATCCTTGTGATGTCGGCCTGGAGCGCCAGCACCTGCAAGTCGAACATCAGGTGGACGTGGTCCACATAAGCGGCCGGAACGCCGACTGGCCGCTCCATGTCCGGAGGAGCGCTCTGCCCCACCCCTGCCTCGGCCATCTGGATGCGGCGCTCCACTTCCCGCACGCTGTCCAGGTACTGGTCGACCTTGGTGCGGTCGTCCGTGCCCAGTTCATGCCGGAGCCGCGCGACGTCGCTCTTCACCCGGTCCAGTAAGCTAGCCTTCTTCTTCAAGGTCTTGCCTCGCGCTTCCGGCGTGCCCTCGCCGAACAGGCGGTTGAAGACCTTTCTCGGGTGAGCCTCGTAAGGCAACGGGCTCGTGGGCGAGGACCACGAGAGATTGTTCTGGTAGACGCAGGCAAAGCCATCGTCGCACTGCCCGACCGTTTCCAGGATGTCCATGCCAAGCTCGAGCGAGGGGATCTGGGTCACCTGGCCGATCTCGCGGGCCGCAATCTGGTCCACAGTCGTGCCGAGGTAGTAGTCCGAGCTCTCGGTCAGCTTCGCCTTGGCACAGCTCAAATAGGCCGAGTTCGACGTCGCGTGCGTGCCTGGATAGGCATTCTGCAACTCCATGTTCGTCACGACCGTGACGTCGTCCCTGTGCGGGCCTAGGGGCCGCAGGATTGGCGAGAGCTCCTTCAGGGTGTCCTTCCCCGGGGGAGTCCACCTCGGTGTGTCGGATCCCATCGGAATGAAGACATAGCCCAGGCGCCGCACGGGGCGAGCCGGCGTCGAAACGGCAGCAGTCATCGCGGGAACCATTGCGTCCAGCAACGGCAATGCAACCGTGGCACCCATTCCCCGCAGCATGGTGCGTCGCGGTAGCGCTCTCTTGGTGATGATCATCGTGATGTCCTCATCTGAAATGGCTGGCTGCGCGTGATCCCAAGGATCAGCGAAGAGATCCGGAAATCCTCGGAGCGGGCGTCCCGGAGAATCCTGCGAACCGCCGGTGCATCGTTGGGTTCAACGACCCTTCCGAGCGAATACGTCAGCAGCTTCTCGGTCAGGGTCCCAACAAACAATTCGGGGCGGTCCAGAATCGCCTTCTCGAGCCCGTCGACACCGACAAAGCCCTCCGCTCCCGGAAGGCTCCCAGCGGCATCGATCGGCTGCTCGCCCTCGGACGTCCGCCAGCGGCCGACCGCGTCGTAGTTCTCAAGCGAAAAGCCCACCGGATCCATCAGGTTGTGGCAACCGGAGCAAGCCGGGTTGGCCCGATGCTCCAGTAGCCGCTCTCGAACCGAAAGGCCACCGTCGATAGTCTTGTCCTCGAGGGCGGGCACGTCGGCGGGAGCCGGAGGTGGGGGCGAGCCCAGGAGATTCTCCATCACCCAGTGACCCCGGATGACCGGCGAAGTCCGCGTGTTGTACGACGTCACCGTCAGGATGCTCCCGTGCCGCAGCAATCCGCCTCGATGGCTGTCCCGGTCGAGCTTCACTCGCCGGAACCAGCTCCCGTACACGTGGGGAATCCGATAGTGCTTGGCGAGGCGTTCGTTGAGATAAGTGTAATTCGAAGAGAGCAAATCCAGCACGCTTCGATCCTCTTTGATGACACTTTCGAGCAATAATTCCGTTTCTTTTCGCATTGCCTGCCGTAGGTTGTCGTCGAAACTCGGGAACAATCGCATGTCCGGACGGACCGACTCGAGATTCCTAAGGTGCAGCCATTGCGAGGCGAAATTCGCCAGCAACGCGTCCGAACGCGGGTCTGCCAGCATCCGGCGCACCTGCGTTTCGAGCACCTCGGGGCGGCTCAGGTCCCCGCGAATGCCGGCGTCGAGCAGCTCGCCGTCGGGAATGCTGCTCCACAGGAAGAAGGACAGTCGCGTCGCCAGTTCCGGTCCGCTGATCCGGTACGGCGTGCCGGACGGAACCCCGGGGGGCTCCCTCTCCACGCGGAACAGGAAATCAGGACTGACCAGGATCGACGCAAGGGCCATTTCGATACCGGCCTCGAAGCCGGCTTCGGATCGTCCCCGTCGGTAGAATTCCAAGGGGCTCACGAAGTCCACTTCGCCCACTTCCCGCCGGTATGCCCGCCGCATCAGGTTCCCGACGATCCGCCGGGCGCAAGCCTCGTCCGATTCCGAGGCGTCCGGCCCGCAGACGAGAATCTTCTGCCTGCTCGGCGTGTTGCCCGGTCCCCTGGCGTTAAACGGTCCTCGAATCGAAACCTCGTAGACGGCCGGCTGGATCCGCGGATGCCGGTAGACGTTGTAGTGCGCCTCGTACGGTTGCCGGTCCGTCTCGAGCAAACTCCAAGGCCGCTTGATGAAGGTCACACCAATCTGTCGGGGCCCGGCCGTTACGGGCAGGCGAGCGGTCAGATGCCGGTCAACGGCCCCGTGGTTCCCGACGTGCCGGGGGGGCACAACCTCGAACGAACGGGCCCTCTCACCGTCCAGGAGGAGCTCCACCTGGTGAGGCTCCCTCAATCCCTCAATCTGCTCGTCGCGGTCTCGTGCTAGCCGGATGACGATCTCGTATTCCGCATCGAGCGGGAAGTTGTGCAGGAAGAGCGTTCCCCCTCGCGTGCCGACAGGAAGCCCGTCAACATACCACTCCTGGGTGATGTCGGGCTTCATCTTGACGGTGCGCACGTCTGGCGAAGGTACCGGCCGCCCCACCGCCAGACGGGAAATCATGTCGGCTGCCGACACGTAGCTCTCAAGCAATGCAGGAGAAAGGTCCCCAACCGTGATGTTGTCGAAACCCGAACTCGACTCGTCTCGCGGAAGCACCTCAGTAAGGTCGAGATCCAGGGCCAGAAGATCCCGGATCGCATTCCGGTATTCCGTCCGCGTGAGGCGCCGGAACGTATCCGTGCGTCCAGGTTCGGGTCGGATCGCAGCGGCACTGTCGAGGGCCGCCTCCAACTCGGACAGCACGGACTCGTAGACTGGTTCGTCAGGTCGCGGAGCCCCTTCGGGAGGCATGTGTCGGGCGCGAAGCTTGCGAACGACCTTCTCCCAGACCGGTGCATTCTCCGCCACTGGATGGGCAATCAGAGAATCGAGCGCAAGGCCGGCCGTTTGCACTTGCTCGCTGTGGCAAGAAACGCAGTACTGATTAACGAGAGTTGTATGAGGCGCTGGCGACGATGCGGGCTGCTGCCCGTGTAATGCACACAGAACCCCGCTCGCCGCGAGCACACCCGCCGGCCGAGTGAGAAGCCGCAGCATTGGTTCCAAGGACTCCGCTTATGGGCCCTCAGCGTTGCCAGAATAACACGGTCGGACCCAACAATGTCGTGACTGGCGGACCTAGGGGCCGACCCGATCGATACGCTCGGCGCCGAACAGTGTCCAGCCCAGACCGGGGCGGTCGCTCTCGAGGGCGACCTCGAAGACGACCTCGGGCGGGTCGGTGCGCTTGTACTCGCGCATGCGCGTCCACTGGCTGAATTGCTGTCGCGAACTGGACATCCAATCCACCTTCCCCAACGAGGCGGGATCGAGCAGCGCGCCGTAGGCTACCAACACGTTCTCGGTCCGCGGCAGCCAGTCGACATCCCCCATCGCAATTGCGATGACCCGGTCGGGCCCCATCGACTCGGATTGCCACAGCTGTCTTGCCGTCATGTTGTCCTCGTCGATCTCGTACTCAACGGCGCGAGAGAACGTGTCCTCTACAGCAGCCGGCTTGCGAAAGGGGCGCGCCTGGTAGTTGCCGTTGTCGAAGATCATCAGCGTGCCGTTCGGAGTTGGCTGGGGGGAGTGTTGGTGGTAAGGCCACCGCAAGTTCCCTTGGGCCTTGAGGACCTTGTCGGATAGGTCTCCCCAGCCGGTCGGCTCTCCAAAGATCCAGACGATCTCCTTCGTCTTGCGGTCGATCTTCACGGCCGCGGCCTGATAGCGGAAGTTGACGATGACCGAATCGTCCGACTCGTCATAGAGCAAGTTGTTTGCATGGCTCCAGTCCACTGTGTCGGCGAAGCCACGGCGAATCCAGTAGTTCGAGAACGTTTCGTAGCCGATCCGGAAGGGATCCATGTGATCGAACGCCTTCCAGTCCCAAACGGGTTGCCCGGTATCGCGATCGAACTCCACGATCACGTCACCCATAACCTTCTGCCGCCTGCGAGGAGCGCTCTCGTCGTATTCGTCCGTGTAGTAGTTGTCGATCTCCTTCCACTCGGTACTGAGCACGAGGATGTTGCCGTTCGGCATCTCGTCGATCTCGTGGTGGAACGTGAGGGTGTCCACCGCAATGCCCTCGGCAGGGCCTTGGGGCCTACCCGCGGCATACCACTGGTTGACCGTGTTGCCCAGCCAGTCGACCTCCATGATGCGGAAATCCGCGGTGACGAAGAGCAGGTTGCCGTTGCGCGCCTTTTCGAAGTCGCTGACTCGGGAATTCACCCTGTAGTACCAGACCACCTCGCCGGCGCTGTCGAGCACGGCCAGCATGCCGAATGCTGCATTGAACTCCGCGATTTCCTGGCCTCGCCCGACCTTCCGCCGGCGGGGATTGAAGAGCGTCACCCCGGGCTCCATTTCGGCGGGCTTGGTTACGTTGACACCGATGGGCGGAAACTCGACGCCGATCTCGGGTAGTGGCGGCGTCTGGTACTCGAACGCCTCCGGATAGACCGCTTCCGCGCCGGAATCGGAGCGGAGCGACACCCGAATCTCGTGCTTCCGGTCGGGGCGCATCCCGACGACAGGAAGGCCCTTCGACGGGTCGAGATCAGGTCCGTATTCGAGCCGCCAAGAATTGTCGCCGTCAGTGACGTCGATCAGTACGGTCGCGGGCGATCCGCTGGTGAAGGTGAGTACCGCAGCGAGCGGTGCAGCGACATTGGGGTTAGGTTGCAGGATCGGGTCCGTTTCGAAGGTCGGGCGCTGGGAGCAAGCTCCCAGGCCCACAGCCAGCATGGCGGAGGTGATGAGGCCGGTCGTGATGGGTTTCGGAAGGTGAGGCATATCCTCCAAGATTGCCAGAGGTCTCTTCTGTTCAATTGTCGCTGTGCTGGCTTTATTGCGCCCTGCTCAAACGGGACTTCACGCGCCTTACCAGCTTGATGATCTCTTCGGCCTTGCGGACGCTGCCCAGATCGACGGTATGAAACTGATTCTGGTCGATCTCCTTCTGCAGTTCGGTGGCGAGTTCGATCACCTTGGCCATGTCGGCACTCGATTTCTCCGCATCGCTCTTCAGAATCAGGAGCGTGCGAGACCTTCCGTCAGGCATCCGCTTTTCCCTTTCGGTGCCGAACGGTTCCGATCCCGGGCCGCCTCTTCGGCCGCCAATCTGCGCTCCCAGTGGCGAGAGCAGCAAGGCTGTTGAAAGTACTGCAATCCACCGTTTCGTCATCTCAATGCATCATGATACGCTCAGATTAGGTTGGTGAGTTGTCGCGAATTCTGTCACCGGCGGAAATTGTGATAGACTCGGTTTTCGGACGGTAGCAACCGGCGGATCCTCGAAACGGCGGACGAGCTCGGAAGCGAACAATTCGGGTCAGTTAAGGAGAGGGGCTGCAAAATGGCCTACATCATTGCGGAACCGTGCATAGGTACGAAGGACACCGCCTGTGTGGACGCTTGCCCGGTCGACTGCATACATCCCAAGGCAGACGAAGACGACTTCGAAACGGAAGAGATGCTCTACATCGATCCCGAGGAGTGCATTGACTGCGGAGCCTGCGTGCCGGTCTGTCCGGTATCCGCGATCTTCGCCGAAGAGGACCTTCCCGACGAATGGTTTGACTTCGTCGATCGCAACGCCGCCTATTACGAATAGGAATTACCTCATCGCTACGGCACCGGCCCCCGGGAGGTGTAGTAGCGCTCCATGGTTGCCAGGTTGCTGTGGCCCAGTAGCGGGGCGATGTTTTCGAGCGAGACACCCGCGAGGAGCAGTTCGACGGCGGGCATGTCGCGCTGGCGACGCGGCCGGAACCCTTTCACGCCGGCCCGCGCGGCGATTTCCGCCAGGATCTGGCGCCAGTACGCCGACACGCACTTGGGGCAGAACTTGCAGGCCCAGAAGAAGTGCCCCTCCCCGCTGCCCCAGGCGTCGAGTTCGGTGGCCGCTGGCTCCGGCAGGTCGCAGATGACCAGCACGCCGGTCTTGGCCCGCCACAGCATTAGCGAGGGGCCAACGAGGGCGCCACGCGACAGCGTGCAGGGGTCGCCGATCGCGAGACCGAAGTAGCGCATGAGCAGGAGCAAAGCGCTCCCTCGTCGCCCCACCCCCGGCCGCGAACCGGATAGCCCCGCCATCGAAGCGGGTGGCGAGCAGGTCCCTGGCGGTCACCCCGAGCCGCTGCGCAGGCGCGCGGCGACGGCCTCACGACGGCGCTTGGCGGAGGCCCCGGCGTGCACGAGGGTGAGGTTGGAGAGCGTCGTCAGCGGCGCGGCTCGAGGTCGGGGCCCTCGGCGTCGGAACCGCCGTGTAGCCTGTGCTGGCCCGCGACGCCGTGCCGGACGTACAGGTTGGAGACGCTCCCGCGCCAGCCGCGGTCCCAGGCCGGCGTGGCCGGACCCCCTGCTGGCCCCGCACAGGCCGATCGCAAGGTCGGCGGCCCCCTCCCCGTCACCGGCGGCCCAAGCGAACTCGACGCGCACGTAGCGTAGGAAGCCGGCCGAGCCCTCCGCATTCGTGCTGCCGCACACGGGCCGCCCCGAGGGACGGCACGCCCGGGGCGACAGCGTCCGGACGGGTGGAGGGGGCCCGCCCGAGCAGGCGCAGGCCGCCCCAGCAGCCCGGCTCGCGCCGGCCCACGGGGGAGGAGCAGGTCAGCATGATCGGGGCCTCGGGGGTGCCCTCGGCGACGACGCGGCCGCAGAGCTCGACGGTGATCGCGGCGTGGGGCCCCAGGCGCGCAGCAGGGTGCCGGGCTCGATCACGAGGGTGGCCCCGACGCGGACGAACAGCTGGTGGCCGAGGGCGTAGACGGTGTCGCCGCGCAGAGTCATGTCGGCGCGGATCTCGCGGTCGAAGCCGGCGCGGTTGAGCAGCCGTGCGGTGCCTGCTGCTATTGATGTGCCTCGCGATCCCGTCGAGCCTCCAGTAGCGTCCCCCAAGGCAGCCCCTCACTGATCCGCACTAGGGTCGTCGGCTGCTCGACCTCCTCAGCTTCCGCGCTCGTCGGGCCCATCCTGCCTCCCCGCCGGCACGCAGACAGACACCATCCCGTGGAACTCGCGGGGTTCCCCCGCTCGCACTGGCGGGCTCGGAGCAGGCTGACGAGTCGCTGGAGCGCGGCACATGACGGTCCGGATGCACTCTGCGGTTCCGGGGCTTTCCCGGAAGGAGAATTCGCGGGAGCGACCTCCCTGAAAGGCCGGTTTGCGCACGCGAGGGCCGTTCTCGAGAGGGGGCCCGCGCAGCCGGGCGCTCTCCGCCGTCGCGCCAGGCATCTCATCCGAGGTCACAAGTCACTGAAGAAAAAGGCTTTGGAGCGGAGTTGGGTGTTTCTCGGCGACCGCGAAACGGGCTTCCCACATGCTCGGCTAGTGTATCGCTGGGGCATTTCCCCCGAAACAGCGAACGGCCATCTCTAGGTCGCGATTCTCAAGCCTCGGGAGGACCCGCTAGAGAGGGAGTCAGGGCCACCGACGAGCGAAACGCACCTGCTTGCCGGGTATAGCGCGGAATTCGAATCCGACCTTCCTAGCATTAGGGACTTGGGCGTGTCGTGGATTGGCTACTGCTTGTCTTCGTTGGATTAGGACTGTTCGCTGCGAGAGACTCCTTGGGGCTGGCCGTCTTTCCAATTCGCGGTCTGCGCTTGGCGTATGCGACGGCGTTGCTTGCGGCTGGCGCGACTCTCGGCCTTGTAGCCGAGAGATTGTCCCTGGCCGAAGCGCAGGCGCTGGTCGACGAGCCTTCCGCATGGGCCACCGCAATCGCCTTGCACGGCCTATTGTGGATCCTGTTCGAGCGAGCGAGGCGATCGAGCCGTCCCCTCTCGTGGCCTGCGTGGCTGTTCGCGATCCCGTCGCCGCTGCTGCTCTACGCGGCAGGCGCTGCTACTTGGCAGGCCCTGCGATGGTCCAACCTGCCGGGGTTCTTGGCCGGTGTTGCCGTCATATCCGTCTACGGCGGCCTCGTCCTTGCTGCTGCGTTCGCAGCCCGGCGCTGGACCAGGCTTGCCGCCGGCGTCGATGCTGCGCTGGGATTCGCCGCGGTTTCGAATATGAGCGCTCTGCTGCTGGTCTTGCTTCCGTACGAGGCGCAGACACCGCGGATCTTGACCCGGCACGTCGACTGGGTCGAGTCTCTGGCCGTCCTCGGAATTGTTGCGTTGATGGTTGGCATCTCGTTTTGGGTCGCCCGTCATAGAAGGTCCTGCTAGTCCGCCTAGCCCTAACGAGCAATGGAAGTCCTCTCGGGAATCCTCTACTCCCTCTCCAGCGCGTTCCTCGTGCCCACGCTGGTTGCCATTCTTGCGCTGTTCGTTGGCATGACTTACCTCGTCGGGCAGTTGCTCTCAGAAGCTGTGGACCGGCGTGCCAATCGAGCCAGCCTGGCCACGTGCCGGGCGGAGGGGCTGTCCCAGAACGGATTCATGCTGCAGCCATGGCGGGGCCGGTTCGGGGCCGTGCAGGACTCACTGAGCGCCCATGGACTCCATAGCGTGTTCGTCGACAGGAGGGTTACCGACATCGAGACGTCCCTGCGCGCCAGGATCGAAAAGCTGGCAATCGTGTCCCGGGCGGGCCCGATGCTGGGCTTGGTCGGAACGCTCATTCCCCTACAACCCGCTCTTGCCGGGCTTGCCGAGGGCAATATGCAGCAAATGGCATCCAACCTCCTGCTGGGATTCACCACGACTGTCATCGGCTTGGTGATCGGCGGAGTTTCGTTCGGGCTTGGAACCATTACCAGGATCTGGGGACGCGCGGACTTGATCGAGATCCGGTTCCTGCTCGAGCGCTGGCGTGAAGAAGAGGAGCAAGCGTATGCAAAGCAATCAACCGCAGCACACGCGGCTGCGGGACTGGAACTCGGCCGCTGACCCGCTCGCCGGCGCAGGAGGAGCTGGCGACCCGCTCGTCGGCGTGGTCAACCTCTTTGATGCATCGATGGTCCTCGTGGTCGCCCTGCTGCTCGCTCTGGCTGGCGCGGACAGCCTGGCCGAGATCGCGGCTCGGATGAGCCAGAAAGACATCACGATCGTGACGAACCCCGGCAAGCCGGACATGGAAATGATCGTCAAGCGCGGCGAGCGGATGGAAAAACTCAAGTCTTCCGAGCTTCGAGGAGCCGGGAAAGGCACGCGCCTAGGCATCGCGTACCGGCTGGAGAGCGGGGAAGTCGTGTACGTGCCGGAGGGTGCACCCTCGGCGATGGGGGAGTGATGACGCTTCGTCACAGAAGACTCCTGAAGTGGCTTGCCGGCGGGGCGGCCGCGCTGTTCCTGGCAGGAGGCGTCGCCTACCACCTGCTGATGCCGAGGATGCTGTTCCTCGGCGTGCCTCCTCAGCAGTTGTTCCTGCTGGCGGATGCCGCCGATGCGACAGGTATCCGCTTTTGGTTCTGGTCGCGCGAAAAGATGGACGACCCGGACCTTGAAACGGCCGACTTCTCCCGCTACGACGTGATCTTCATCTCGAGTCGCCGCATGGAGCCGCTGACGCGGCCCGTCCAAGACGGATTGACCGCGGCCGCCGCACGAGGCGCTGGGGTGTTTTTTGTCCCTGCCGATCGACAGAACCGGCTGCGAGCCAGCCACGGGGATGCTGCCCACGCCGAGCAGATCAGCGCGTATTGGGAGCACAGCGGGCCGCGCAATATGGCCAACCTCTTCCGGTACGCGGCCAGCCACTATCTCGGGAGCGGCGAGCCATACGAGGTTCCGCAGCCGACGCCGGAGGACGGCTACTACCACCCCGAGGCGCCCGACCTGATGCTGTCGACAGACGAATACGTGGAATGGATGCGCGAGTCGGGCCGGTATCACGAGGCAGGACCCCGCGTTCTGCTGGACTTCGCAGACGGTTGGCGGCTCGGGATGACGACCGGAACTGGCGCCTTGCTGGACGCCTTCGAAGCCCGCAACGTAAACGTCGCCGCGATCTTCGGGAACGCGAAGACGCCGCAGTTCGTGCGGGAGTTTCGGCCCGATCTGGTGATCTCGCGGCGCCATGGCCGCTGGTTCCAAGGGCCGCGCGGCGTCGAGCTCCTGGAATCCGAGTTCGACATCCCCGTGATGCGGGGGGCGTCGCTGATGTTCACGGGCGAGACCTTCGAGGAGTACCGCCAGACCAAGAACGGGCTCCGCGGCGTCGGCCTCGCCATGGGAGCGATCGTGCCTGAGATCGATGGGGCGATCGAGCCGACGCTCATCGAGGGGATGCGGGCCGAATGGACCGGCCGCCGATTCGAGGCTGTGGAGCGGGAGCGCATCGGCCGTCTGGCCGACCGCGCGCTGCGCTGGGTCCGGCTCCGGGCGAAGCCCAATTCCGAGAAGAAGGTCGCAATCATCTATGTCTCGGGTATAGGAAAGGGCAAGATCACCGCGGCCAGCCTAAACGTTCCGAGGAGCCTGATCCGCTTCCTCAATGGCATGCAGGAGGCCGGCTACCGCGTGGAGGGCCTCCCATCAGACGCGGACGCGTTGCTGGCCGAGATGCTGCGCAAGGGGCGCAACATCAGCGAGAGCCAGCGCGGGGACCTCGAGGAGCTGGCCTCCCTCGAAGGCGTCTCCCTGATCGACCAATCGGATTACCTGGAGTGGTTCACGTCTCTGGCCGAGCCCTTGCGCAAGGAGGTGATCGCCTCGTTCGGCCCGCCCCCGGGCCAATTCATGACGGTCGAGCACGACGGCCGCCGCCAGATCGTCTTGCCGAAGCTCGAGTTCGGCAACGTGATCCTGATGCCGCAGCCGGCCCGGGGCGCCAACATGGACGCCCGACTCCAGCACAACGACCGGGTGCCTCCGAGCCACCAGTACTTGGCCGCGTACTGGTGGCTGCAACGCGAGTTCGAAGCTGACGCAATCGTCAACTACGGCACGCACGGGACGCACGAGTTCCTGCCGGGGCGCCCGCTCGGGCAGCTCGCTGACGACTGGTCCGACATCACGCTCGGGCGCATGCCGAACGTCTACGTATACATCATGGACAACGTCGGCGAGGCCCTGATCGCCAAGCGCAGGGGCTCGGCCGTGACGGTCGACCACCAAGTCCCACCCATCGGGGCGGCTTCGCTGTCTGAGGCCGATCCCGAAATCGGCGAGCTGTACCGCGCAGCGGAGCAGTTCGTCGGTCAGGAGGAGGGAAGCCTCAAGGAGCGCTTGCGCGAGCAGATCGCCCAGCTGGGCAACGCCCGCGGGCTGGACGAGGATCTCGGCCTGGACTGGACGGATGGGCTGCCGACGGACGAGGAAGTCGCCGAGCTGAAGCTACATATCCACCTGATCAACGAGGACCGGATTCCGCTCGGACTGCACGTTCATTCGCAGAACAACCCTGCCAGCGAGGCGGCTCCGCTGGTGACATCCATGGTCGGCAGCGACTACGTCCGGCGCGTGGCCTTGCGCGAGCTGGGATTGCGTGAGGAGGGCGGGACGAGGTGGGAGGCTGCCAAGCAGCGAGCTGTCCGCCATGTCGAGGCAGCCTTGGAGGGCCGGGGGGTCGCTCCCGCGTTGCGTGCGGACGAGGACCGGGTCAGGAGCATCTTCGCATCGCTCCGGCTCACGGCCAGGGAGATCCCCCAGACGCTGCACGCTCTGGAAGGTGGCTACATCCCTCCCGGGGCGGGCGGCGACCCGGTCCGGAACCCCGCGGCGCTGCCGACTGCCCGCAACCTGTACGGCATCAACCCGCAGGAAGTGCCCACGCGGGCCGCTTGGGAAGTCGGGGTGTCGCTGGCGGATGCGCTCCTCAACGCCGAGCGGGAGCGGCTCGGGCGCTACCCCAGAAAGATAGGCTTCACGCTCTGGAACACCGAACTGATCCGGCATTACGGCACGGACTTGGCACAGATCCTGCATCTCATCGGCGTGCGCCCGGTATGGGATCACAACGGAATCGTCGCCGACTTGGAACTGGTGCCCGTGGAGGAACTGGGCCGGCCCCGGATCGACGTGATCATTCAGGCGGCCTCGCTGTTCCGGGACACCTTCCCGGACCGCATGGAATTCCTGGACAAGGCAGTGCGGCTGGCTGCCGGAGCTGCCGACGGCGACAACTTCATCGCGGACCACGTCGAGGAGTCGCAGATCGCATTGAAACGAGCCGGCATGTCGGCCGAGGACGCCCGGCTCTATGCCGGTGCGCGGGTCTTCAGTAACAACGTCGGGGGCTACGGCACGGGCGTTATCGATAACACCGTCCGTAGCGGCGAGTTTGAGGACACCTCCAAGCTGACCGAGGAGTACCTGGCCCGCGTCGGGGCGGTCTACACCGAGGGTGCCGAGTGGGGCGCGAACATCGACGGACTCTACAAGCAGGCGCTAGCCGGCACCGAGGCCGTCTCCCTGAGCCGCTCCACGAACGTGATCAGCCCACTGACTCTGGATCACTATTTCGAGTACCTCGGGGGCATGACCATGGCCGTGCGCGACACCACTGGCACGTCGCCGGAAACGTACGTCTCGGACGTGCGCGACGCCGAGCGCGGCCGCTTGGAGACCGTTCGAGAGACGCTGACTCGCGACTTGCGGGGCAAGTACTGGAACCCGCGCTGGATCCAGGAGCAGCAGGAAGAGGGATTCTCCGGAGCGGTCGAGATCTCGCAAACCGCCACCAACCTGTTCGGCTGGCAGGTGACGAAGCCGGAGGCAATCGACGACTACGTCTGGGACGAGGTCGAACGGGTTTATGTGGAGGATTCCTTGGAACTGGGCCTTCCCGAGTGGTTCGATCAGGAGAACCCGTACGCGTTGCAGAACGTGACGGCGGTGCTGATCGAGGCCGCCCGCAAGGACTACTGGAACGCTGACGAGGAGACCCTTCGCCGAGTCGCGAATCGGTATGCGCGCTCCGTCGCGGACCACGGACCAGCCGGGGACTCCCGGACCGTCGACAACGTTGCGTTCCAGGAATTCCTAGGTCAAGCACTGGCGGCTCCGGGAAACGTCGAAGGTGCCACGCTGCTGGCCGCCTACCAGAGCTCTGTCGACGAGAGTGCAGGCTTGGCCGGGTCCGAGATCGTCCAAGGCCGCAGGCTCGTTCGCACCAGCGAGGAGAGCTCAGCGCCCGAATCCGACACCACAGGATTTGACAGTTGGCTGCTGCTGGCGTTGGCGGTCCTGGGAACTGCGCTTCTCATCGGCGTGAAACTCCGCAAGCAGCTCTAGCCACGCGGGACTCCCCGGGTGGCACCGCTATCGAAGGCAAGAAATCATGAAGACAATCATTCGCACAGCAATTCTCATCTCCTCGTGCCTGTTCGGCACTGGACAGTCAATCGCTCAGGTTGGTTCTGCCACGCTGACTGGAACGGTTCTCGATCCTTCAGGAGCGCCTGTCTCCGACGCGACTGTCGAGCTCGAGTCCCTGCGGACGGGAGCGGTTACGGAGTCCCTCAGCTCTGGCGCTGGACTCTATCGACTGGCCGGTCTCGACACCGGCTCCTACCGGTTGAAAGCTGGGAAGGAAGGGTTCCGCGCCTACCGAGCCGAGAGCATTCAGCTGGTCGCCGGCCAGGAGGTCGTGCGCAACATCCGCCTCGAACTCGGTCTCGTCTCTGAGGAGATCACGGTGGTCGGCTCGTTCGCCGAAATCGAGCGGGTCGCCTCCAGCGGGGTGCGCGGCTCCAGCTATGCGCCGTCGGAGGTCGCCAGCATCCCGATGGTGACCAACAATGTCGGTCGGAACTATCGCGCCATCAGCTACCAGACTCCCGGCGTGGGCTTCGCGCGTTCGAGCCACGCGCCGTTCACGGTCAACGGCAATCGACCACTCGGCGCCGTGAATACGATGGTCGATTCTGCCGAGTACAACGATCCGGTCGCCGGCAACCTGCTCGGGCGAGGGCTGACGGAGCAGCCCGTCTCGATGGAGACTGTCGAGGCGTTCGAACTGCAGACGTCGAACTTCAAGGCCGAGTTCGGACGGGCTGCCGGGGCGGTCGTCAATCTCGTGACCAAGCGTGGCGGGAACGAGTGGCACGGATCTGCCTATCACTTCTTCCAGAACGAGAAACTGAACGCACGAGGAGCCTTGCTCTCCCTGCGCCCGGAGCGACGGCTCAACATGCCCGGCGTCACGCTGGGCGGGCCCATACGCCGCAGCTCCCTGTTCTTCTACGGCGGGTACGAACTGGGCGTGCGCAACCAGTACCGCGCCTCGTCGACCATCCAGACCCTGACCCCCGAACAGCGAGCGAGGGCGGCCCCGAGTGTCCGCGCCTTGCTGCCGCTCTACCCCGAACCGAACGTTCCGGGCACGAACCTTCACAGCGCGGCAGTGCCGAGTCCTCAGACGAGCCAGACAGGACTGCTCCGGCTCGATTGGCAGCCCGGCGACCGGCACCGAGTCAGCGCCAGGGGTAACTGGGTCAACGCGATCGGCCCGACGCGGGCCCGCCTCGCTGCCGGCAACGCGGAAACCGACAACTACTCCCGCTCCGGGGTCGTCAGCTTGGAATCGTCCCTTTCCTTGAGGGCGTTCAACCAGTTCCGCGGGACGTACTCAACCTACAACGCGGAGGTCAGCCCCGGCAGTCCATCTCTCGGCGATCCGGCGATCAACGGGCAGGCGGGAATCATCCTGGTGACCGGCCTGCCCCGTCTGGGCACATTCATTCCGCTGACCCAGACCCGTTTCCACAACTACACATACTCCAACGATTTCACGCTGGTAGCGGGCAGACACTCGCTGAAGGCGGGAGTGATCGGACGACACATCCAGTACAACTCCGTCAGCGACCGCAACTTCAACGGGCTCATGATCTTCCCCTCGATCGGGGCATTCCTGGGCGGACAGCCTCTTATCTACTCCCGCGCATTCGGCGAATCGCGCATCGACCAGCGCAACCACGAATTCAGCCTCTATGCGCAGGACGACTGGCGGATCACCCCCAGCCTGACGCTCAACCTGGGCCTCCGCTACGAGTTCTACGGTGTCCCCGGCGAGAAGTACGGCCGGCTCGAGCAGGATTACCGCTCCGATCCGAACAACATCGCGCCCCGGGCCGGCTTCGCGTGGAACCTCGGCGGGGCCGACAAGACTGTCCTGCGGGGCGGCTACGGCTTCTTCTTCAGCCCCCTGCAGATGGGCTTCATCGCGCAGTCGCGGTTCGCGCCGCCACGGATTACTACCTACTCCCGGTTCCGCCCAAGGCTGCCAGACCCCCTAGAGGGTGCCCGGGTCGGTTCCGACGAGTACGTCTTGGACCGCGGGTTGGTCAACCCTTACGTGCAGAACTGGAACCTCACTATCGAACGCCAGTTGTGGGGCATCGGTTCCGTCGGGAGTATCGCCTACGTTGGGAACCGGGCGCTCAAGCTGACCAGGACCTCGCTGCCGAACGGCGGGCCGAACCTGCGCGCGCCGTTTCGCCCTGACCCCAGCCGCGGGGTGGTGAGTTACCTGACGGGCGGCGCATACTCGGATTACGACGCCCTGCAGGCTTCGATGCGGGCGCGCTTGGGGCGCGGGCTCTCGTACCGCTTGGCCTACACGTTCTCGCGGACCATAGATGTGGCTTCAACCTCCCGCACCGTGCCGACCGACCAGTCCGACTGGAACTTGGATCGCTCCTTCGCCGACTTCCACCAGCCGCATGTGCTGACCGCCTTCGGCACCTACGAACTGCCATTCGCCCGGCGGCGGCGTCTGCTGGGAGGCTGGCAGATCGGCACTCTTCTCTGGGCGCGCAGCGGCAGCCCGTTTTCGCTTCTGTCAAACACTGACAATCCGAACGGGTCGCGGATCAACCGGATCAACGATGTTGCCGGAGCAATTGATCGCTCGCCCATGGGCAGCCGGCGGTTCCGGCTGGCCCAGGGGGTTGAGCCGGACCAGATCCTGCCGGCCAGCGGCACGGTGGGCTCGTTGGCCCGAAATTCCGAACTGGGCCCGTCCTACTTCGACCTCCATTTGACGTTGGAGAAGGAGCTTCCCGTCCGGGACGTCGCGAGCCTGAGGTTCCGGGCGGAAGTCTTCAACATCCTGAACCGGGTGAACTACCACCAGCCGATCAACAACCTCGGTGACGGGCGGTTCGGCCAGGCCGTGAGGACGTACGAGCCGCGCCAGTTCCAGCTGTCGATGAGAGTGACCTTCTAGATGCCGACGATGAGAAAGGCGATTCCCCTGGCCGCCCTCATGGCGGCAGGTCTGCTGGCCGGGGACAGCTGGCCTGGATTTCGAGGCGACGGATCAAGCCATACCTCGGCTCGCGGCTTGCCTGTGGCTTGGTCCGACCAGTCCAACGTGGCTTGGTCAGTCGGGCTGGAAGGCTACGGGCAGTCGAGTCCGGTAATCCGGGGTGGCACAGTGTATCTCACCTCAACGATGGGCAGCCGCAAGGAGACCTTGGTGACGGCGGCGTACCGGCTCTCGGACGGTGAAATTGCGTGGATGGATCGAAGGCCTTCTTCGGCGCCGGCGGACGCGCAGGAGCGCATGGCAATCGCCGCGCCCACGCCCGTTGTGGACAAGGACGGCGTCTATGCGTTCTTCGAGAGTGGCGACCTGATCGGGCTGGACCACGCGGGGAAGGAGCGCTGGGCCCGATTCCTGCCCCGGAGCGGCGACAACTGGGTGGGCCGCCACGGCCTCGGCAGTTCGCCCGTCCTGTCGGGAGACCGTCTCTTCCTCCATGTTGCTCCGTTCGGAGGGGGACGTCTCTACGCGATCGCCACCGAAGACGGCCGTGAAGTTTGGGTGCGTGACCTGCCTCCTGCTCCGTCCTTCTCGACTCCCGTGACGATTCAGCACGAGGGACGCTCGCTGCTGCTGACGACCGCCGGGGGCGGGGCGGCGGCATTCGACATAGATAACGGTGAGGAGGTCTTCCGCCGTCCGGCGCGAGGCGGTCGCGGCTACGCGGTTCCTTCGGCCGGCGTGACCGGGGGCCTTGTAGTGATCGCTTCGGGAGAATCCGGCGGGACGCACGCTTTCCGACTGGACGCGCCGGACGAGACCCTCTGGACGGCTGACAAGGCCACTACCGAGTACAGTTCGCCACTGATCGCCGGAAGCCGCGTGTGGCTCGTCAATTCCGTCGGTGTCCTTTTCGAGCTGGACCTGCGAACGGGTCAGCAAGTCTCGACGAGGAGGCTTCCGTCCGGATGCTGGGCGACAGGTATATCGGACGGGAAACGGCTCTACTTCTTCGGCGTCGACGGGGAGACCGCAGTCCTGTCGCAGTCCAGTGGCGAATCGGCTGCCACGAACCGGCTCAGCATCGAGGGGCGTGTCTACGGCGTGGCAGCCGCAGACGGGTCATTTGTAGTCCGGACGGGGAATCAGCTGGTGCGAATCGCAAGCAAGCCATAGCGCGGCTCCGCCATTCGGTGCAACAGTGCCGGAGACAACGATGGCCGTCACTGCCCCGGACCGAGGTTGCCTCGCACTTTGTGCCTGTACGTGTGCTTGGTCGCCCCAACGACCAGCCCGCCGCCAAGCTGCTGTACCTGGCCATCCGGAACATCGAGGGCAAGTGGAGGGTAGCCCCTATCCAGTGTCGTCCGGCGCTGAATCAGCTTGACATCCTGTTCGGAGACCGCCTACAGAGAGTGAGTTGAGGTCAATGGCACCCCTGCTGCCTACGCAGTCAATTTGACAGGCGCGCGATTCCCGGTCGTGATCGAAAACCAACTCGGCACGACTGACGGTGGCCAGCTCGCAAGCGTGATGGCCGACATTGCGGCACTCGGTCATGCTCTCGCCCCGGGGCGAATTCATCCAAGCGCGCCGTCCCGCTTGTATTGCCCTCGCCGGACCCCGAGCCGTGCAACCGACGTGTCAGCCAGTACCGAGGGCGAGTCGCGCACGGCCTTGGTTGCACCTCTTCTCGAACACCTACCTCCTCTTGCGCCTCGATCGCCGTGAGCAGTGATTGGCGCGGGATCTCGCGACGAAACAGTTCGCATTGGCCCGGGCACTGTTGCCGTTCCTCGCGGGCCTCTCGATGCTCACCACCGCGTCCGCCCCCAATCCCTTGAAACGCTTCAAGGGTGTGATCAGCACGCCGTTCCCCTCGCTCGACTCCCGAAGTTCCCGGGCCAGCGGAACAGTGCCGAACCGGTTCAGCAAGGTGATCCCGGAGACCGAGGGTACCAAGACCACGACCTGGGACCGCGCCAGCCTATCCTGGCCGGGCTGGCAGAGTTGCAGCACGCGCCGCTTGGCCTCGCTGAAGGCATCTTGCATGTTCCGGGCCCAGACATCGGCCGGCTCGTCACTCTGCGGCGCGCCGCCCAGCACCCGATTCTCAAAGCCGTCCAGCGCGGCGCAGTGCGCGGCGATGCGCACCGTGTTCCGGCAGTTGACGGGCAGCTCGTACGGCCTGCCGAGTTCCTCGGGCAGGGCCGGATCGTCCACGTACAGGTTCTGTGTCGAGTCGTAGAAGACGTAGTAGCAGGCGTCGCCGCCCGGGCTCCGGAAGAACGCCTCGAGGCTGGTCCACCACAGCTCGCGAGAGTCCTGCCCCTCGTCGACCACCACCGTGTCGAAGTTGTGCTCCGGTCCGAGCACGTCACAGGCCTCGCGCAGTGCCTCGGCGGCCTTGACGTCTTAGAAGTCCTGGCCGTCTTGCTCCCTCCGCTCCCATAGGGGCACGGCGGCTTTCCGGCAGAGCCGGTTGACCAAGCTGTCGTAGTTCAGGACCACCAGGTCGTTGCGAACGAAGCGGGCACGGCAGCCTTGAGCCTGTCCTGCAGGGGCTGGTTGTAGCGCAACAGGGAGGTCCGGCGCCCCGCCCGGGCCTCCCTGTTGCACGTTGCCGGGGCCAGCACAGTCTTCCCGGACCCTGGCACTCCGGGGATCGCCGCCCTGGGCTGGTGGGTGAGGTAGTCGAGCAGGCGGTGCTGCTGCTCGGTCTACCGGCGGAGCCGTTCTTCCTGATCCTCAATCTTGCGTCAGCGGGTGCTGACAATCTCGATCAGAAAGCCGAACCCCAGTGCGAGTAGTGGACACCTGTCCTGCCGCACCAAGAAGGCGCGCCACGGACCAGCTGCCCGAATCGGTCGTTCCAGGCCGCGTCCAGTCCGCTGGCTATTCAAACGGTGCGGAAAGGGGAAAGCCGCCTACCTCGCAGTCGGGACTTTGCTTCCCCGGCCTGTTTGGTTGGCGAAGGCTAGAACGAGAAGGCCGCCTTCGCCCCAGTCTTGTCCCAGAGCATGGAGAGATTCCCGCCCGAATCCGTCATGTCCGTGAACGAGATAGTGAACTGCTCGTGGGAAGCGGGAAGCTCTTCCAGTTCCATTTTCACGCGAACGACATCTTTGTCGGGCGTGTAGTTGTAAGCCCCCCACAAGCCCTCGCCCGGTTCGCGGAAGCCGTCCTTGGCGGCATGCGTGGACAGGATGAGTGTCCAATCGCCTTCCTTTAGCTCGACAAACACGCTGTACTCGCCAGCAGACAGCACCTGGTCGCCGAATTTCAAATCCAATTCGGTCATGAGGCGGGTCGACTTGTTCGCTCCGGCTCGCCAGACGGGTGCGCCTGCGTTGACGGCCTCGCCGTAGGAGTCGCCGGTACCGAAGATGCCAGTCCGCCCTCGCAAGATTGGCCGACCGTAGTCCACGGCGATCCACTTACCTCCTACATACCTGCGTTCCTGGTACTCGCCTCCGACTTGGACAGCGGCTTCTCCTCGCGGCGAGGCAGGACGCTGTGCCTGAGAGAAGCTCGCTGAGATTGTCAAGGTCGCGGCAAGAGCGATGAGCATTGAACTACGCATGGGAATTGAGTCCTTGATCTGTTGGGGCTGTGCCAGTCGTTGATCGTAGCAGATCGAGCCACCCAAGCCGAGTGCGGGGCAGCCCAGCCAAGGTTCGCGGCTGACGGGCTCCAGGCTTGGCTGTCACCTCGCTGGGCGCGCGAAACCATCCCTTCGAGCGCCTTGGCAACCTCAGCGAGCCGGCAACCGGTCGATTCGTTGCCGCGCTCGCCCGTCTGTGAGAGTGCGGTATAGCGAGTTGTCGGGCCGTGGCAGTGATTGGGACTCACTTCGACGGACGATTCGCCCGGTGCCGCGTGGATTCGGTTTCCCTGCTGGTACGCCGCCCGAAGGCTTCGCCGCTACCCGCTACTCGTCCTTCTTGTGCACGTCGTGGCAGGTCTTGCATCCTGACCGCATCGCCTTGAGGCCCTTGTTGTAGCCGTCCGCGTCCATGCGGTAAGCACCCATCATGGCGTCACGGGATGCGGCAACGACCTTGGTCGCGCCGTCGCGCCAAGCGTCGTCTTTCACGCGTCCGTCCATGAGGACCAACTGGGACGCTTCGTTGACCATCGACACCGCACCGAAGGCCTTCTTCCATTCGTCCCTACCCGAGGGACCGCCAGCCTCGCCAAACGCCTTGACCCTGTCCATGGCCGGCTTGACCATGTATTCCATCAGGTCCGGAACGGACGCTGCCTTCTTGTAGCTGTGCCCCCCGTTGCTCTCGGCAACCGCGCAGATACTGACCACCAGCGTCATGACACCGGCAAGCAAAAGTGTTCTCATCCTGACTCTCCCTGCTCTCCTTTGAACCGTTCGGTTTTCGACCCGTCCGAACTATGTCTACCGGATTATATAGGACGTAAGCCCGACTCTCAGAGCGCTCGAAACTAGAGTGCTTGACAGGGACTCATCGCGCCCGAAACGAGCTCAAGTCGCTGTCGGTCTGCTGGAGCGGCATGCGCGGCAAGCACATGCGGATGGCAGCGACTCCGGCTTTTGCTGAAGCCCAGATCCAGACCCACGCTATCTCCACGACTCAACGCGCGCCGCAAGGAACTCATCGCCTTCGTTCCACGTGGGCAAGCCAGGCTTGTCCGCCACGATACGGCCCAAATCGAATCCGAATCGGACCAATACGGCAATTCCCGCAAAATCCCAGTGCTCCCCGTACTCGTCGGAGGGCTGGTGGTAGTGCAGGGTCCGGTACTCCGCGACTCTCTCCTCACCCCATCCTTCCGGCCTGTCAACATAATTGGACCCCGGCTTGATAGAGAACGCCGGTACGCCGTGCTTCGCGAGGCTGAACTGGTCCGACCGGTAGTAGAAGCCCTGCTCTGGATTCGCGTCCGGTGTCAAGGTCATGCCGTACTCGGCGGCTAGCGCTTCGACCGTACCGCGGAGCGTCGTGCGCTCATGCCCGGGAACCGAGAGATCAGTCGTCGCTCCGAAGGGATAAAGGCCGTCGTAGTTCAGATTCGCCGCCGTCCGGCCAACCGGCACCACCGGGTTCGACGCGTAATAGGCAGAACCGAGGAGGCCGCTCTCTTCAGCCCCCACGAAAGCGAACAGGATCGTGCGGGCGGGCCGCTCCTCCAATCGGCCGAAGGCCCTAGCGATCTCCAGGAGCGCCGCACAACCTGTCGCATTGTCGACGGCACCGTTGTAGATCCCGTCGCGGCCTTCCGCGGCGTCATCTATGCCCATGTGGTCCCAATGCGCCGTATACAGTACCGCCTCTTCCTTCATCGCCTGATCACTGCCCTCGAAGCCCGCCAGAACGTTGCGGGTCTCGATGGGAACGATGGAACTGCGCAGATCGCCCTGCGCACGCAGATCGAGCGGGATCGGGTTGAAGTCCCGGCGGTTTGCCATGGCGAGGAGCTCGTCGAGTCCCTTGCCGCTCGTCGCGGGCGACGCCTCGAATAGCCGCTCGGCCGCCTGCGAGGTCAGCCAGCCGGCCAGGGCCAGCTTCGACTCACCCTCCTCGACCTCGACATACGGCTGGCTTCCGCTCCATGAGTTGCGTACGACGCCCCAGGGATAGCCCGCCGTCTCGTCGGTGTGCACAATGAGCACTCCCAACGCGCCGCGACGAGCAGCCTCTTCGTACTTGAAGGTCCACCGTCCGTAGTAGGTCAGAGCCCGGCCGCCGAAGAAATCCCCATCGTCCGACGGGGGCTCGTTGGTGAACAGCAGGAGCACCTTGTCGCGCACGTCCACATCCTTGTAGTCATCCCAATCGAACTCCGGTGCGGCAATCCCGTGGCCCACATACACGATCTCCGCATCAAAGACTTCTCGTCCCGTCTGACGCTCGTTGTTGCCGACGTATTCGTCCAGTGGCGTAACATCGATTCCGGCCAGTCGCAGCACCGACCCCGGCTGCGCCTTGATCTCTACAAGGGGGACCGTTTGGAAGTACGTGCCGTCCTCGGCTACGGGCTGCGCACCTGCAAGCGCCAGTTGGGTTGCCAGGTATTCGGTGGTCAGCGCCTCGCCACGCCCGCCGACCCCGCGACCCTCCAGGAGGTCATGCGCCAGGAATCGAACATGTGCCTCCAACGCGCCTGGATCGATCCGGACCTCCGGTGAGCTTGAGGTTGACACACAACCGGAGGCGACCAAGGTCAAGGCGGCTAGCCAGCGCATCACGAGGGAATGCTAGCAGAGACTGGCGTTTTGCACGGGCTGACCGGATTGAGAACGGGTCGATGCCCCGAACCTGCGGACCCGAAGGGCTACTACCACACGACCGCTTTGTGCGGAGCAGCCGGCGGGCGAATCTCCAGGCAGCCCTTGCCTGTCGGCAGGATCTTGCCTGGATTCAGGCGCCCGTCCGGATTGAAGATCCTCATCAGACGCTCCATTTGGGCAAGGCTGTCCTCGGCGAAGAGCAGGGGCATGAGCTCGTTCTTCTCCATGCCGACCCCGTGTTCGCCCGTGATGGCGCCACCGACCTCGATGCAGTACTTCAGAATGTCTTCACCGGCTTGACGGGTGCGGGTCGTCTCGTCCTCGCTACGCGGGTCAAACAGGATGATCGGATGCATGTTTCCGTCGCCCGCGTGGAAGATGTTGCTGATGGTCAACCCGTATTTCTCGGAAACGCTGTAGATGTGACGCAGGGTGTCGGCGATGCGTGTGCGCGGCACGACACCGTCCTGCACGTAGTACGTCGGGCTGACGCGACCGACCGCGCCGAATGCGTTCTTGCGGCCTTTCCACAGGAGTGCCCGTTCCTCGGCGCTCTTCGCAACCCGCACTTCTCGGGCCCGGCATTCGAGACAGACCGAGTTCACCAGCTCGAGCTGCTCGGCCACGGCCTCCCGGACCCCCTCAAGTTCGATCAGGAGCACGGCTTCGGCGTCCATTGGGAATCCGGCGTGCGTTGCCTCCTCGACCATGCGCAGCATCACGCCGTCCAGCATCTCGACGGCAGCCGGAGTAATCGCCCTGGCCGTCAGTTCGCCCACAGTCGAGGCGGCATCGTCGGCCTTCTCGTAAATCGCCAGCAGCGTCTCGACGGCCTCGGTCGCCCGCATCAGCCGTACGATTACCTTCGTGACCAGGACCATGGTGCCCTCGGAGCCGGTCAGAAGACCACGGAGATCGTAGCCTGGCAGGTCCTGCTCCTTGCCGCCGGCGTTCAACACCGTGCCGTCAGGCAGCACGGCCTCGATGCCCAGCACATGGTTGGTCGTCACACCGTAGATCAACGTATGCGGCCCGCCCGCGTTCTCGGCGACGTTGCCGCCGATGGTGCAGGCCTTCTGGGACGAAGGATCGGGCGCGTAGTAGTAGCCATGGCCCTCCACCGCCCTCGTGATGTCGAGATTGACGACACCCGGCTGGACCACGGCGCATTCGTTCTCGAGATCGATCTCGAGGATTCTGTTCATGCGCGAAAAGCCGATCATGATCCCGCCGCACCTCGGGATCACGCCGCCGCTCAGGCCCGTTCCGGCGCCGCGCCCGACCAGTGGCAGTGAGTGGGCCGCAGCGATCCTGACGATCTCGACCACATCCTCGGTGGTGCGCGGGAAGACGACGCACTCGGGTCGCCCCTTGTCGATGCTGCCGTCGTACTCGTACAGCAGCAGGTCCTGGTCACGATGCAGGACAGCTCGCTCGCCGACAACTCGCTTCAATTCCGTGAGGGCTATGTCGGAAAGCACGATTCTATGGTAGTCGAGATCTCACGCTGGAGCAGGCTGGGGGACACTTGACTGCATGGTCGCGGCAGCGAAGCTCAGCAAGTCGCGGCGCTTCCTGGAAACATCCGCAAGCCGGCCGTAGTCACCCGCCATCTGGCAAAGCTGCAGGGCGTTCGGGCAGGTCAGGAACTGTGGGTCCGCCTCCGAAAGATGCTCGACCGCGACATCCGCGGCTTCGGCGGGGCGTCCGATGCGGACGAGCAAATTGACCAGGACCTGTGCCGGAGTCGTGCCGGCCATGTTGGGGTCGCAGGTCTCGATCTTGCGCCGAAAGTGGACCAAGCCGCTGTCGACCTCGCGCCCGAGGAGAGTGCGGATGTAGACCCCATAGTCCGCGAAGACGTCCTCGAAAGGCGGATTGCCTGGAAACTGGTACATGTCGCCGAGTTTCCGCCCGTACTCCGTGAGGCCGTAAAGGAGCTGGAGAGTCTCCCTGCGCTCGAGCGACGTGGCCATCTGGACCAGCGAGGAGACGTGGGAGGTGTCAAGGTAGTAGGCGTTCCCCTCGAACAGCCAGTCGCGGCCGTCTACGACCAACGCCAGATCGTCACCGTCCGGCTCCCGGCCCTCTTTCTGCTGGATGGCGTACTTGATGTTCGCGAGCAGTTCGGAGTGAACATTCTCGGCCAACATCTGGGCGCAGTCCGCCCTGCCTTCCTCGACCGGATACTGGGAGAAATTGGTGATCGCTCGGCACGTTCCGTAGTTCTTGAGAATGAGTTCAAAGCCCTTCTTCGGGTTGACTTGTTCGTGGTACGCCACCTCAATGATGCCGTCCAGGATCTCGCCGGTCTCGCCGTCGTCGAACGACTCGATCGCCGCCCTGACCGCGTCCTTTTCCCCGATGGCCCGAAAATACGGCCAGGCCCGCCCGATCTGTCCGTCACTTAGGAAGAGCGTCCCGACTTCGCGCGCCGCGTCGACGGTAGCTTGCTCGTATGCGGTCTGAACTTCCGGCTCGAGGTTGCTCCACGGCTCCGTCTGGATCAGCGGCATGCCCAGTTCGTGCCGCGTCTTCATCAAGCGGGCCTCGAAAATCAACGGATAGGAGCCTTCCTCGCGGAACCGCTCTACGGCCAGGTCAAAGCCAGCCTTGATATTGCCCGAGGTCAGGGCATCCCGCACTTGATCGAATACATCCATCGATTGCGCACCTCTCGCCATTATGGAGCACACCGGCGTCCACATGACGACCGGAATCTGTTTGGAGGTTACTGCCCAGCCGCCTTTGACTCTTCATTGGGACGCCTCAAGTCCGAGGTCCTAGTACAGCCTACCGGTGAGACTTTCGGATATAGGCTCTTCAGTTTGATCCGAGCATCGCGACTGGTGAACTGCCAATCGACCGTCGCCTCCCGGTTATTTCGATCCTGTTCCCACTCCCGCATCTGCTCGCCCACGATGACAAGGTCGGGCATTCGTCGGTTGAGGCATTGGCCGCACAAAGCGCTCAACTCGATCTCGGCGATGTTGAGCCAGCTGCCGTGCTTGGGCGTGTGGTGGATCTTGAGTCGCTGGACCAGCGCCCTAGCTTCCTCCGGCGGGTAGGTAGCGTACAGCGACTCGATCGCGTGGGTGTTGAGATTGGCCATCACGAGCACGACCCGCTCTGCCCGCGGATACCGTATCCTCCAAGATGCGGCGGATCCAGCGGGCCCAGTCCTGGCGCGTGCGCCGTGCAATTGCTTCGACGTGACGACGCCCCGCCAAGGGCTCTAGTTCCAGGAGGAATTGCCTCACGCCGTCGCGCATGTATTCGTCCCCCCAGGGTTCCGGCTGGCCAGGTCGGACAGGGAGTTTCTGGCGCACCTCGCCGACCAGTTGCCTGTTGGTCTTGTCCATACAGACCACCGGCCAAAGGGCTTCGCAGGGTCGGGCGTACGCCTCCAGCACGTCCTCCATGCAGGTGACCAAGGTCGTGCTGGCCTGCGACGGGACCCGTCAACACTTCTTCAAGTGAGGCTGGAGTGCATTTCTTGAAGATCCGCTGGACCATCATCGGCGACACGTTCGGCGTCAGGCCCAATTCCGCGGCCCTCTCCGCCGGCAGGCGCACCGTGCAGCTGCGTCATCCGGGCGGGGCCTCCGAGCAGGCCAGGGCCACCAGGCGGGCCTCGAACGTCCCGTCGAACGTCACCGCCCGCGGCTTGCCGGTGTGCGTAAGGGCGAGTAGCTCCTCCCGCTCCGCGGACTCCGGCCTGACCACTCTCGATGTGGTGTGGGTGGACGCTATGGGACCCGGATTCTTCGCATGTCCGTTCTCAATTGGTTCTATGCCGACATGCGGGCGCTTCCCGACTTCCACGACTTCGACGGTGGACTGGTGAAGAAGCAAGCCGCGCACGCGCCCCACCGAACCGAGAGGGGCAATAGCCCGGGCCCCGGGTTGACGAACAGCTCACCGATTTGCATCAGGTCAACGCGCCCCCACGCGAGGGGCCGCCTCAACTAGGCTCCAAGAATCGACAGCTCCGGAGTCGCTCGAATCTCTCGCATGACAGGCGAATCCAGGAATTGGAGTTTCGAGATTGAGGTGGCCGCGAAACCAGCGCATCCGGCACCGGGGGAAACCTGGAGGGGACCCGGCCAACTCCCAGATCCATGCTCCGTCATCGGGAGTAAGATTGCCTGATGGAATCGCTCATGGCACTGACTCGAGATGCCATAGCAGGTCTGCGCATGGCAGGACTTCGCCTTTGTAAGAGCCCGGGCTTCACGATTACGGTTGTCGCCTTGCTGGCTCTGGGAATCGGAGCGAATACGGCTGTTTTCAGCCTCATCAATGCAGTCCTGATGCGAACGCTGCCTGTGCCCGAGCCCAACCGGCTGGTGCTCTTTGTCGTCGACGATTCGAACGGGTCCAGCCACTACATGATCCCGCAGACCATCTACAGGCAAATCCGCGAAAGGAATTCAGTCCTGGAGGGATTCGCGGCGGCGACATTTCCGCCGATCACGCTGTCGAGTGGTGGAATCGCCGAGCGCGTGAATGGAATGCTGGTTTCGGGATCGTTTTTCGAAACGCTGGGAGTGGACGCCGTACTAGGACGAGTGCTAACACCGGACGATGATCGCTTACCCGTATCCTCCGCCGTTTGCGTAATCAGCTACGGACTATGGCAGCGGCGATTCGGCGGGGACCCGGGCGTAATCGGGCGCCGCATCCAAGTGAACACACACTCGTTCACCGTTATTGGCGTCACGCCCAAGGAGTTTCTCGGCCTGTCGGAGGATTCGCGATTGGAGATCAGCATCCCGCTTAGAGCGGCGGGGATGTCCGACTATTTTTCCTACCCAGTCCGTACTTTCGGGAGACTGAAACAAGGCATCAGCAGCTCCCAGGCGCAGGCCTCACTTGACGCTCTATATCGAGAGGTTGTACTCGAATCTCCATCTAGCAAGCTCTCCGAATTCAAAGTTGGGCTTCGTTCGGGGAGCCAGGGGTTTTCGGGACTGAGAAGACAGTATGAGAAACCGCTGCTGATCTTGCTGGGGATGGTCGGACTCGTGATGCTGATCGTATGCGCCAATGTGACCAACCTCCTTCTGGTACGCATTTTCGACCGCACAAAGGAAATTGCAATACGGCTGGCCGTGGGGGCAAGCCGGATGCGTCTGGCCGGGCAAATCCTGGCCGAGAACACGATACTGACGATTTGCGGAGCCGCCCTTGGAATCGCGCTGGCTTACTGGACGGACAATGCTCTGCTTGCGCTGGCACCCCGGCAAGTCGGGGGTGACGAGTTGCTGCTCGACGTGAGGCCCGACCGGCGTGTACTCCTGTTCACGCTGGTCGTCTCGATGCTCGTCAGCATCTGTTGCGGCATCGCTCCGGCTCTACAGGCTGCGGGTCTAAGGCTGGGGTCTGCGCTCAAGGGCACCACGAGTTTGCGCCTCCCTAGGAGGCTTCCTCTTGACAAGTTGTTGGTGGTGGCGCAAGTCGCTTTGTCGCTGGTGCTGCTAATCGGAGCCGGGCTCTTCCTCCGCTCGTTGCACAATCTCAAGTCAGTCGATCTTGGGTTGAATCCCGAAGAGTTATTGCTGCTGACCCTCGACCCTGGGACTTCCGGTTACACCGCAACTGCAAGCAATCACCTTGCGGAGCGCCTAATTGAGCGAGCCCGTAGCCTGCCCGGAGTGGTTGCGGCCAGCGCCGGATTCATCAGTCCGCTTTCTGGCGGCTTCGCCCTGACGCGCGTAAGCGTTCCGGGGTACCAGCCGAATGAAGCCGAGTCGTTTGCCGTGAATTGGATTGGCCCCGACTTCTTCGAGGTGCTCGGCACGCCTGTAATGCTAGGTAGAGCGTTTAATCAGCAGGACGGCCTCACGAATCGAGTGGCAATCGTAAACGAGAAAGCCGCTAGGATTCTCTGGCCCGATGCAAGCCCTATCGGTGCGCAAGCCAAGATCGGCTGGAACGAAGGCGAGGATCACGAGATCGTCGGTGTAGTCAAGGACGCGAAGAGCGCATCGATTCGCAAGGACGCTGAGGCCACCGTGTTTCTCCCCTTCTCCCACAACACGCGCCCGCATTTTGTATTGCACGTTCGCGTGGCGGGCAGAAACGAGTCGATGATCTCCGCACTACTTCGGGAAGTCCATGCAGTCTCTCCAGATGTGGCGGCATTTGACGTAACTACGATGGCGGCGCAGCTCGGTCGGACCAAGATGGTTGATCGTTTAATGGCGTTTCTGACGTCGCTCTTTGGGCTTCTGTCAATGGTCGTGGCGGCAGTGGGTCTATATGCCGTCATTGCATTTACCGTAGTAGCTCGACGGCGCGAGATTGGGATTCGGGTGGCCGTAGGCGCAGACTCTTCGCAGGTGCTCGGAAAGGTGCTGGCGGAGGGCGGGGTGCTGATCGCGATTGGACTTGCCCTAGGGTTGGCTAGCGCGCTGTGGGCATCGCGGTTCGCCGGGTCGTTGCTATACGGGTTGAGTGCGACTGACCCAGTGACGTATATGGTTCTCGCAGTGGTCCTAGCCGGCATCGCCTTGGGCGCCACTTGGATGCCAGCACGTCAAGCGGCGAGGTTGGATCCTGTGGCCGCGTTGAGGAATGAGTAGGCATGGCGGCCTACATTCGTTGAAACACACACTTCAATTGATGCTTGAGTGCGTCTTTTTCAAGATCCGCTGGACCGTCATCGGCGACACGCTCGGCGTCAGCCCCAGCTCCACCGCCTTCTCCGCCAGCAGGCGCACCGTCCAGCGGCGCCGCCCCGCAGGGGCCTGCGAGCAAGCCAGCGCCACCAGGCGGGCCTCGAACGCCCCGTCGAAGGTCACCCCCCGCGGCTTGCGCGGTCGCGGCTTGCGCCGCAGAGCGGCCTCCAACCCCTCCTCCACGAAGCGGCGCTTGAGGTGCTCGATCGTGCGCGTCGAGACCCCTAGGGCCTCGGCCGTGGCCGCGACCGTCCAGGCCGGCCCATGCGGGTCCTGATCGCACAGCAGCAGGGCCCGGGCGCTGACAAACACGTTGCGGGCGGTCTTGCCGCTGCGCGTGAGGGCGAGGAGCTCCTCCCGCTCGGCGGCCTCTAGCGTGACCCGATATCTTGGTGCCATGGGAACCCCCTTCTAGAGCTTCACATGATCCTACCACCATTTACGAATATTTATATGATACATGATACTAGCTTTCAGAAGCAGATCCCAGCGGGTTGTTCGGTAGGCGCGAGTCGGTCGCTACTTCGGCCAACGGCGTCTGCCGTACGTAACGGGACGCAACAGATTCGCCCTTGAGGCCGACCGGAATCTCAAGTAGCTCGTGCCAAGCAGGATCGTCGCGCCGAGAATCTGCAGCGCATGCTCGCCGAACGCCTCGATGCCGTCAAAACGGTAGCCACTCCTGAAGACAGCCGCAACGAGCACCCCCACGAGTCCCACCGACCAGACCAAGAGTGGAAGCCGGGCCCAGCGTCCGGATCGGAAGGCTAGAAACGACGCCAAGGTGGCGTAGAGGCCTATGATCGCCATGGCGGTTGCAGCGCTCTCGGGAGGAACCGGGAGCAACGGCACGGCCATCTCTCCACCGTGGATCCATCCCAGAATCGCCAGGGCCAGGCAGAAAAGACCCAGCGCTAGGTTCGCTAGGACGCCAAGCAATTCGAAAAAAGTCCGCATTCGCTAGTACGCATGCCTAGTTCTTGAGCAGAGGTAATTTCCTCCATACTCTAACAGTTCCAGCCACTCTTGTCGTCGCGGGCGTGAAGCCGTGCCCAGGAGGAGCAGGCAGGACGGGGGTCCACGACGGCCTCGGTCGGCGTAGAGCACACTCGGTTCCGAAGGGACGTTCGGAAGCTCGGAAAGAGATCTAGCCACCGTCTCCGTGTGGTGAGCTCTCTTCGAGCCAGCGAAACAGGCCGGCCGTTGCACGTAGTGGATACTCGTCCAGCAATCCGTCCGGCATGATCGAGACTTGAGACTCGCGCATGTCGACAATGCTCTCCTTTGCTATTGACACTGGGCGGTCCAAGTCGGGAATGAGGACAGTGATTTTCTCGTCGTCCTCTTCGAGGATCATCGCGGAATAGATGTCGTCCCTGGTCTCGATTCTCCACCCCGTGTACTGGTCCGAGATAGTCCTTGAAGGCCACAGCGTCGCCTCAAGCATGTCGCTACGGGTGAACCGGTTGGCAATGGTCGTCAGGTCCGGCCCGTAGTCCTCGCCCAAGTCGCCGAAGCGATGGCATTTCGCGCACTCACTCTCGAAGATCATGCGGCCCATCTCTGTCGGCGCGACTGTCGTCATGGGGTCATACATCATGTACTCGAAGATCTCCTGCTTGCTGTACATGTTGATGCCTCTCTTGCGAGCAAAGACGTTGGGCATCTGGTGGCCGGAACGCCTCCTAAGAGCACTCAGCAGTCGCTCGTCGCTAACAGGCGCAAATTCCGGAATTGCAGCGTAGGCGGCTTCCCTCTCCTGCGCATCGAAGAATTCGAGCGAAGTCTCGAACATGCGGTTGATGAAGCCAGGGAAGCTCGCCCCTCCGCGCCAATCCCGGGCCTTCTGAAACCACGTGACCAACTCCTTCTTCTGCTCGGGGGCCCAGCCGCTCTCGATCTCGCGCAGTGCGTAGACGTAATCGATCTGGAGCTTGCGCTTGTCATCTCCCGAGGGCATTTGCCTCAGGATCCTGGGAATCGCCTCCGGGCGTCCCGAGTACGCCATGGTGTACGCGTATTCCCGGTTCAGCCTGTCGTCGATCGAGGGGAAGCGCGGGGCGACGATGTCGAACAACTGCTTGCGAAGGCTCTCCCTGCATCCACCACCAATCTCTATACAAGCGAGATGGAAGACGCGGAGGAGGGCCAGTTCCTCTTCGCTACTGATACCCTCGCGGCGCAGTAGGGACAGGCCCTTCTCGTACACCGCTTCAAGTTCGATGGGCTTTTTGGCTGTTCGCACCAATGCAAGCATTCCGACTGCCGAGGACGTCGGGTCGTCGTCCTCGACCACTAGACTTCTCCAGTCTTCCCGGGGTGTCGCTTCGATCGCCACCCGCCCCGCCCAGCGAACGAACCGATCGCGGTCCCCCAGCAGCGCGTGCAAGTCCTCAGTCTTCGGGAAAGCCGGATCACCCATTCGAAGCAGCGCTTCGGCCGCCCGTCTCCGAACGAAGGGGTCGGGGTCGGTCAGGGCTTCGGCAGCAATGGTCTTGGCCCGGTCGCTGCCGTGCTGGCCGACCACGTAGATCGCCGCAGCCCGCAATGAGGGATCCTCGCTCCCGAACGCGGACCGGATCAGCGGCGCATCAGGCTTGGGGCCGTAGCGCTGCAGCAGATGCAGCGCTTGGATGCGGTCCGGCGCCTCAGCAACCTCGTCCCTGACCAAGTCCTGGAGTTCCGCAGCCCACGCATCTCCCATTCCGACTCTGGTTTCCTCGAAGTACGCGTGGCTGAATGCCGAGAGCGGCTGGGGCTGGCGCACAATCGAGAGAATTCCCGAGTCCGGGCGACGATCCGAATTGGCCCGATAGCCCTTGTACGAAACCCGGAAGAAGCCGCCCCGGGTCATGCGGCCGCCCATCGTGAAATAGACCAATCCATCAGGCCCGACTTCGAGGTCGGTTACGTTGAGCGGTTCGCCGTAGATGAAGTCGGTAGAGGGCTCGGCCAGTTCATATGTCGCGCCAGTCCTCTTGAACTTCGAGAGCACCACCCTGCCACGGGACCAGTCGCCCTGGAGGAACGCATCGAAGTACTCAGCAGGATAGGCATAGCTGTGGTAGAAATCCAACCCAACGGGTGAACCGCGGCCCAAGTCATTGACGGGCGGCAGAGAGTCCAGGTAGTAGGGCGGGAACTTGCCCGAACCCGTTCGCCAGCCGTAGTCCGCAGACGGGATGCCATGGACGGAACGCACCTCCCGATACCAAGGCAGGTTGATATCCCATTCCATGTCCGACTGACGCGCCGAGCCAGAGGCCCCTATTCTACAAGCACTTAGGTGGATCCGCCCCGAGGGCGGGGCCAAGCGTTACCATGCTGCAAGGTGTCTTCGTCGGACCCTTGCTAAACTAGAAAAGCCCCGGGAGCGGCGACTCCCGGGGCTAGATCACTGGCGGGCGCGTAGTGTAGCCGGGAACACGCTAACCTGAGCCGTTGGAATCACGGGTTCGAGTCCCGTCGCGTCCACCAGTGAGAACTTCTGTAGGAATCTTCCATAACTACTATAGCAACCATGACAACCAATGCAACCATGACAACCAATGCAACCATGACAACCAATGCAACCATGACAACCAATGCAACCATGTAGGCCGTCACAACTATGTAGACGATACGAACTTTGTAGACATTCCGACTTTCATAACCGCTCCCAACTCAGTAGACGCACGAAATGTAGGAGCGTCGCTGCCATGCGGAATTAGTCGCATCCGCTTCTTACAGCACTAGGGAGGCGTTACCGTGTGCCGGTTGCTGCCATGCGATGCCGGATTCGGCAGGGTCGCTACGATGGGAGCATGACTGAAAACGAATTCCGGCTCTGGTGCGAGGAGCACCGTCTATCGCATGAGATCGGACGAGCGATCATCGAAGTAGCCGAATCGGCAGGGGTAGACAAAGATGAGATCAGGAATCGCCCCACGCTTGACCAGCGACAGGATGTGTTGTCCGCCGTGCAGATACGTCATGGCCACGGCCCGCACACTTGGGGACCGGAAGATATCGACCTGTGATGCGTGAGTCTGCGACTAGCTAGCCTCTCCATGGGGCTGTGACGACCACGCCCCCCGGCCTCCGAAACTAGCGGGAGCGTTCGGGCACGTGGAATCGGTCGTACTCGCAGCCCTCGCAATTCTCGCAGCCAGCCCCGACCGTGGGCAGGGTTACGCGTCGATAGTCGCGTACCTCTACCCACGCGAGCATCGCAATCGCGATGCAGACAGTCAGGGCAATTGCGGCGATGGACACCGCGATAGAGGCCCGGACTATGGACCAGTCCTGTAGGTTCATGGGCAGCATGGTACAGCACCGGCCTAGCTGGCAGCCACGGCAGCCCCGCGAGGAACCCGAGGGATCAGCTGATCCCTCATGGCTGCCCCTTGGGCTTGGGCGCGGGAGCGAGCCGAACGAAGCACGGCAAGGGCAGCCCACTCGGCTCGGGCAGCGGTTCGGGAAAGTCACGATGATAGACCGGGCTTCCAGCCCTGTCGCCGCTCGTGGGCTTGGGCTTGAAGGCGAGCGTTAGCTGGCCGCCGAATTTCCTGCTCTGGTCGGCCATGCCTAGCTGGAAACCACGACGGGCAGTTCCTCAACACCGTCCAGCCGCGCCGCCTCGAATCTGTGCCAGCCATCGCTCAGCCAGTAGACGCCCTCGGCCCTCCGAACGAGGATAGGCACCTCCAGGTAGATCGCCCGCTTACGGAACCGGCGCACCTTGGCCGCGTCGTACTCGATCAGGAACGGAGCGTGAATCGAGGCGAGCGGGATTGTCCGAACCTCGAACACTAGTCCAGCCCCACGGCCTCCAGCGCATCGGGCAGCGCCATGCCGGAATCCACGAGGCTCTTGAGCGCCCGTCCGATCCCTTGCACGTCAGCCCCTCGCAGCCGCTCGAAGCTCAGCGATACGTCACGCTCCAGCTTGGCCGACGCCTCGGCGGCGATCAGGTTGCCGATTGGCTGCATGGTGGTCAGCACGAACCTCCTATAGGACTCGCGCATTCCCGAGCCGTCGCTGACTCTCAGCAGTTCGGGTCCGACTCCAGCCGCGCTCATAATGGCCGGTACCAGCGCCCCCCGAATCTCCCGCAGTTCCGACGGCGGGCTGCCCCCGAATCTCTTGGGCGCGTACTCGGCTTGCGGCGCGTCTATGCGGCCAGCGCCCCAGCCGCCTTGTGTCGTCTCGACCGTCACCAAGCCGCCCTTGGCCGCGCCGATGGCCTGCCGAATCTCGGCCAGCGTGGTATCGTCCGCACCGGCCCGAGGCAGCGGGAGCACGTACCCGAATGCGCCCCCAAGCTCGCACTTCCAGACGGCCTCTACTTGTGCCAGAACCTCGGCAGAGACACCGGCGAGGGCGAGCGGCGATTGCCCGGCCCATGGCGTCTCGGTCTCGGCGGCATAGCGGACGTGCAAGACGCCCGGCCCGCTGATCCGTTCCGTTCTCGTGGAACTCGGCCCGGCAATGTCGAGCCGGTATGTCCAGCGATCCTCTAGCGCCCCCTCGCCCTCGATATCCCACGAGGCGCAAGGCTCCAGCCTCAGCCCGCCGTTAGTGCGGATGGCCGCTGCGAACTCGCCCCGATGGAACAGCGCCCGGCCCATCATTGCGAGCACGGCGGGAGTGAGCGAATCCGTGCCCTCGACCGTTGCCCCGGCCAGCGACCGCGCCCACAGCCCGGCGCAAGCCTCGGCGATGGCCGTGGCGTTCGCAGCCGGGAGAATGCCAGCGGCCCGCGAGGCCAAGTGCAGTACAGCTAGGTCCGTGTAGCTGGCCCTACTCTCGACCCACGGCCAGCGGTTCCACTTCCACGCCATGCGATCAGCCCCCCCGAGGCCCCCATCTCAGGAACTGCGTCCGCTCCAGCGTTCCTAGCCTCCCGTCTAGTTCCTCGGCAGACGGAGGCCCGATCAGCGCCGAGGATGGCCGCACGATGGACGCCCCCGGACCGTGCCACGGCGCAAGGTAGGCCCTCGCCCCGCTCCCGCGAAAGTACCCGATGGCGGCGGGTTGATCGCCCGTTCCTATCAGGCGGTCGAATAGATCGCCCCCGAGGATCATTACGGCCCGTCGCTTGATCGGGTCCGGCGCAGTAGGCGCGTACCACTCGACCACGCTGACCGAATCTTCGAGGATCGCCGTCAGCATCCCGTCAGCATCCGTGCCAGCGTCTAGGCCGAGCGACTGCATCGCAAGCTCGACCGTGATGTATGCGGGCAGCGCCATTACAGGTAGACCCTAGACCACGCCCGGAATGCCCGTCCCACAAGCTCAGGGTCGGAATACTCGCACTCCCGAGCCAGTTGCCGAAGATGGGCGAGGCTGCCCCGATGGGCAGGCGAATCGACTAGGCCGAGGCCCACGAGCCGCGCCTTGCGAACCTCCCGGATGCCTCCCTCGAATTGGGAATCCTCGGGTATGAACTCGACGGAGAACCCCCGGAGGATTCTTCTCTCAAGTAACGCCGCAGCGTCCGCGCCGTCTCTCGTGCGCGGGTCCAACTCGGCCCGGACCTCCAGCGCCCCCGTTGTGTCATTCAATCGCAAGCCCGACCCTCCGGTACGAGCCAGCGGCCGGGAGCGGTCGTGCTGGACATTGAGCACAACATCCGCGCCCGACAGGTCACCGAACGCCCCCGGATGGAATCTCTCACGGAGGCCGGGCAGAACCTCCGAGACGCGCCCATAGACCATCGCCGAACCCTCTACGGTTGGCAGGCTGTCATCGTTTGCCCGGAACTCGACGGGCAACATGATTGCCCTGTATTCGGATTGATCGGCCATCATGCCACCTTGAATCGCAGCCGCTCGAACCCATCGGAGCGCAGAATCTTGAACCCCCACAGCGCGACGGCAGTTACGGCAATCTGCCCCTTGGCAGCCGCCGTGACCTCATCCCGGATCAACTGGACGCCTTCCCATACCGGCGCGACCGCATTCATCCTAAATTCCTCAGTTGGATAGGGTGCCATGAGCAGAAGAGTCCGGTCTATAAAGGGTTATGGCAGAGGATTTGACAGTGTCTGGCGCTCACCCGCTGGGTGAACGCTCCGCAGGGGTTCCGGCCCGCCTGGAGGAGTCGGTTCCGGTCGACAGTTTCGCGGGGAAAGTGGAAGTCCGCTGGGCTCCCGAGGAGGCGGTCACGCCGCTGGGGCAGCTGCCGTTTTTCGTGGACTTTCTCAAGCAGGCGGACCTGTTCGATCCGTTCGTGCGGGAGGCGCCGCTGGAGTACACCAGTCCGAATGCGCCGCGGGTGCGGGACGTGCTGGGCACGCTGCTGCTGTCGGTGGTGTCGGGGGCGAGCCGCTACGCGCATGTCAACGCGCTGCGCTGGGACGGGGTCAACCCGGGTCTGCTGGGGATGAAGCGGGTGTGCAGCGACGACTCGGTGCGGCGCGCGATCGGCCGGATGGACGCGGAGGAGGCGGGGCAGTGGCTGCGGCGGCATCTGGATTTCGTGACGCGCCCTCTGCTGGGGGAGGCGTGGATCCTGGACATCGACACGACGCTGAAGCCGGTGTACGGGCGGCAGGAAGGGGCCGAGGTGGGGTACAACCCGAACAAGCCGGGGCGGCCGTCGCAAGTGATCCATGTGTATGAGATGAGCGGGACGCGGCTGGTGCTGGAGGCGGAGGTGGAGTCCGGCAAGCGGAACCATTCGATGTATGGGCTGGAGGGACTGGGACGGCTGCTGGACGGGCTGCGACCGGAGGAGCGGCCGACGCTGGTGCGGGGGGACCGCGGCTACGGGACGGAGCGAGTGATCGCGGCCCTGGAGGCGCGCGGGCAGGATTACCTGTTCAAGCTGATGATGAAGCCGAAGGTCAAGGACTTGGTGCGGAAGCTGGCCGGGCAGGGAGGCTGGACGGAGGCCGGGCAGGGCTGGGAGGCGGCCGAGGCCGCGTTGCAGCTGTCGGGCTGGACGCGCAGCCGGAAGGTGGTGGTGCTGCGGCGGCGACTGCCGGACGCGCCGCCACGGTCGCGCAAGACGCTGAAGCGGCGGCAGCTGGAGCTGCCGTTCACGGAGGTGGTGGAGGAGGGCAGGCAGCGCTGGGAATACTCGGTGCTGGTGACCTCGCTGGAGTGGGAGCCGCTCACGCTGGCCCAGCTGTACCGGGATCGAGCGGATACGGAGAATGCCTTCGACGAGCTGAAGAACCAGTGGGGCTGGGGCGGATTCGTGACGCAGGACCTGAACCGCACGCGCATCATGGTGCGGCTGAACGCGCTGTTCTACAACTGGTGGTCGCTGTTCGTGCGGATGATCGATCCGGACTCGCGGCGCGAAGCCAGGACGAGCCGACCGCAGATGATGGAGGGGGTCGGGCGAGTGACGCGGCACGGTCGGCAGACGACCTTGCTGCTGACGGTTGCGCACAGCGCCGCGGCCGGACTCCGGGCAGCGTTCGCGGCGATGACCCGCTTCCTGCGAGAACTGCAGAATGCGACGCAGTTGACCGCGGTGGAGCGATGGTGCGAGATCCTGGCTCGCGCCTTGCGGAAATATTTCCGGGGGCGCGTGCCGAAGCCACCGCCAGGCCTGCTGCCGGCCTGACTCAAGAGCCGTCTCGACCGGCCAAAGCGACAATTCAACACGGCCAAAGCGGTTGTGAACACCTCATCCAACTGAGGAATTTAGGTTCATGGAACCGCGCCGGGCGAGGATCGCATCTTGCACCATGCTCGACGCATCCGGGATGTTGGCCGAGGCCATGACGCCCCCGGACTCCCGGCGAAGGTAGCCTAGGCCGGTTTCGTCATTCCCTACGACCGTGGCAGCCAGCCTGTACGTCTCGGGTCCGAACACCATGGAGCACTCGCCGAGGCTCGACGCATACTTGCCGTCCACTCCCGAGGCGAGGGCCGTCAGGAACCCCGAGTATGTTGCGACCGCCGTGGGAGCCGTCACCGCAGCCAGCCCGCCCTTGGCCTCCGTGGTCAGGAACCCGCCCACGTTTGGCGCGTCACCGTCACCCGCAATGACTTGAGAATCCATCGCGTCGGCCATCGCACTCGACAGGTCCGACCGCAATGCACTCTCGATTCCGGCCAGCCGGGCCGTGTCCTCGCGTCGGAACAGGTACCTCGCCTGTAGCCTCGTGGGTTCAATGCTCGTGGTTGTGATCGTGGCGGCCTCGGCCTCTTTCGCGCCGTCCGCTGCGACCATCGCGGCGGTTGCCCCCGCCGTGACGATGGGATACAGCCGCTCGCCTACTGGCACGCTCGGCATTCCCACGCCGAGGGCAGCCGTCGCACTCCGGGCGAACACGCGCCCGAGGATGGCCGACTGGGATACCCCCACGTCAGAGGGTCCAGCCGTCACAGCATCGGCCCTTGTCTCGAACGGCGATGGATCGAGCGCGGCCCATGGGATCGCATGATCCGCCGTGACGTTGAAGGCGGCCCGTAGCTCGGATTCTGCCCCCTCGACCGGCGAACCCGATAGCGCGGCCTGCACATAGGACCGAAGCTCGGCCCGTCCGATCAGGCTGCGGACCTCGCGGCCCTCGGAATCCTCGGAACCCCCGGCCCGCGTCTCGGCGGCCTCGCCCTCGGCAGTCACGGCGGCCCGGTACTGTTCCTCGGTCGAGGCGTGCTGCCCTTGCAGCGCCCGCAGTTCCTCTAGGTCCGACTCGGCGGGATTCTCCAGCCCGGCCAGTTCGTTGAGCCGTTGCCGCTGCTCGGATAGCTTCAGTTCCAATCGTTGTCTTGTGGTCATTCAGAACCTCCAGTGAAGGGCGCATAATACCTGCCACCCCCGCCACAATCAAGGGATGGCCGGGAAACGAGGCCGGACGGTATACCGCGATCCGCGATGGAAGCGAGCGCGGGCAGCGATCCTCGAACGATCCCGAGGCGAGTGCGAGCGTTGCGGCCTGCCGGGCCGGATCGAAGTGCATCACCGAACCCGACTGGCCGATGGCGGGCTGCCCTTCGACCTCGGGAACCTAGAGGCGGTATGCCGCCGCTGCCACTTCCGGGAGCACCACCAGCCCCGCCGTGCTTGGGAGCGGGCCGTGCTGGAACTCCTACGGAATGGTGACCACTCGGGAAGTAGCCAGGTGGGATTGTGACAACTCGGGATGCCGAGCGCCCGCGCCCACTGCGAGCACCGCAGCCATGGCCGCATCGTCCCTCGCCTTGCTATGCCTCTTGGTGAGCTTTTCGTTCCCGGCCGGATCGGCCATGGTGACAGCCTCGGCCAGCGCGGACCTCAGCAGCAGGGATTCCCGAGGGATCAGCCGAGCCTCTAGCAGCGTTCGCCGAAACGAGCGCACATCCTCCGAACCATCGCGCCAGCCGAGGCCGCGCCACTCTATCGGCGGCTGCCACTTCAACCCGTCGAGCACTTGCAGCAGTTCCGCTTGCCGGAAGCGATCAGCGGCCAGCCCGGCAGGCTTGCCCCACTTCCCGATTGCATGGCGGATCAGCGCAGCCGGATCGGCAACCCGCTCGCCTAGCAACACCAGTTCGCCCCGGCCCACCATCCGGCGATAGGCACCCTCCGGGATGTTGTCGCGCCGCTCCCGCTCGTGCAGGCCGGGAACCCGAGGGAAGCACCCCACGCACTCCAGCAGGCCCGTTGCAGGCCAGTAGGAGGCGATGGCACTCATGGAGCGGGCCCCCCCCAAGTCCAGCCCCCAGACGTGCTCGCCCTCCCGATCCGCGAATCCCTCGGCTGCCAGCCACTCCCGCGCCTCGACCAGCGAGCGGGTTGACGTATCAGCCACGCCTTGATTGAGACGTAGCGCCCGGAACGAGGCCAGCGCATCGGGATCGCCGTCCGTGCGTTCCCACTCGACGGCCAGCGCAGCCTCCAGAGCCGGGAAGTGATCTAGGCTCGGGTTCGCCTCCAGCCACGTCGAGCGGCTGCCCCACGTCGAGGCGTCGGCCTCCAGCGGTACAGCGTAGTCCGCAACATGGTCCGCGCCCCCAGACAGCATCTTGCAGAACCAGTGCGAGGGATCAGCGGGCCGAGTGCCCAAGGCGATCATGCGAGCGCCGGGAATCTTGCCCATGGACGTTCGCAAGGCTGCCAGCATCGCATCCCGGAGGCCGTGCGGCCATTGCGCCGGTTCGTCCGCGAGCACCAGCGTCGGAGCGAGGCCATGGGCGCGTCTCGGGTCCGATCCGATGCAGCGGATTCTCGAACCCGTCCGGCGATCCTCGATGCTCGCCCGGTTCGCAGTGTCGTTGCACTGCCATCGCTTCCGGTTGCCGAAGTCATGGCGGCGAGATTCGAGGAACGCCCGGCAGTGCTCGAAGATCAAACGTGCTTGCGTGAAGCTCGACGCCACAATGACAACTTCGCCCCTCGGAACGGCCAGAGGGCCGTCGATTGCGGCGGCTGCGACACCGGCCAGCAGGGTTGTCTTGCCGTTGCCCCGGGCGATGGACAGCGCCGCCTCCGAGACGCCCGGAGCGAACGCCCCGGATAGGAACTCACGCTGCCAGTCCAGTAGCTCCAGCGGATCGCCTGCCCCCTGCCCTTGGGTGATCGTGAGCGATTCCAGATACTCGGCCAGCGTCACGGTTGACGGTTGCATCAATTGAGAACTCTTGGTGGTGCGGTTTAGAGCCGCCGCTGCGATTGGACTCTGGGGCCCGAGCCAGCCCCCTCGAACCTTGGCGAACGTAGCAGCGAATCTCCCGAGTGCGCCTGCCGGGCCGCCCATGATTGCTGTCTACGCCCCCGCCACGGCCCAGCAGGCATTCCGACAGGAGCACGGCGGAGGCGTCCGCGCATCTTAACTGCCAGCGCCCGCGATGGCAACCGAACCGCTAAGATCAGGTCAGCCCTGCCCCGCAAGAACCAGCGCCGTAACTGCGCCGTGTGCCGAGTGGAGTACCTTGGCCGGTCGCTGTTCTGCGACGCCTGCCGATACAAACGTCACCTAGCCAGCCGACGCAAGCACTACCACCAGAACCGCGAACGCTGGAGGGCAGCACACCCCCCACGCGAGGGAACGTGCCAGACGTGCGGGCAGGCATTCGTCAACCCCCGGCCCGGCAGGGATCAGCAGGGCCGTAGCATCGTCTCTGGCAAATGTCCCACCGTGGGAAATTTGGGCACGGCCCGGCCCGTAGTAGCTACCCCCCACCTTTACCTCTAATCCCTCTGATTCGGATGGTGAGAGTGGGAGGGAAGCGCAGATAGCCCTAGAGGGCTAGTGCTACCTACGCCTGCCGATTCGGACGGAGCCGAGCGGTCGGTCAGCTTGCGCTATGGCAGAGGGTTGCAACCCGAGCCGCACCAGCGGCCCGCTTCCCGGCGCTACCAATTAGATCGCCTGCCGATTCGGGAATCCCACGGTATCGGCATACTGCCCGCCATGCCGCCGTCTGACCCTTGCGGGCTTTACCGACCATGAGCGGGAGAGACGTGGCCGCGTATGCCGTGGGCTGTGCTACTCTGGTACCAGTCCTAACGGTCATACCGCGACCACTAAAGCCCCGGAGAACTTGAGCAAGCACGCCGGGGCTTTTTTGTATCTGGCCCTATCCTAACACCCCCTCGCCCGTTGTCTATGTATATATTATGCATAGACTTAGCTTCCGTCTCCGGTTTGGAATCCGTGCGGTATACTTGAAACACCAGCCGGAATGAACCGGCAACCCACGGACGGAGGCAGTATGCATAACACCTACGAATTGATGGACCGGCGCGCCGTCGAGGCCCTGCTAGGCGTCGGAACCTCGACCCTCTACGACTGGATGGCAGCCGGGATGTTCCCTCGCCCGATGAAGCTCGGTTCCCTCGCCCGCTGGAAGCGTTCGACGGTCGAGACGTGGATTGAAGATCAGGCACGCGAGGCCGCCACGAGCGATCTTGCCGGGCAGATTCGAGACGCCTGCGAGGCAGCGGACGTGCTGGAGGGCGAGGCAGCCTAGCGAGCTAGGTAACTGCCCCAAGCCTCCATGACGGCCCGCCGCTGATCTAGCAGCGTGGTGCGATTGTACGCCCCCTCGACGCCCCCGACCTCGTGAGCCAGCGCCCGCTCGGCAACCTCGCGGGAGACTCCGTGCTCGGCGCACCAGCATCGGAACGTGCTACGCAAGCCGTGGATTGTGGCGGCGATCTTCCATTGCTTCCAGCAATTCCGCAGCGAGGCGGGATGGAGCGCCGATCCGTTGCGGCCCTTGAAGATCGCGCCGGTATCGCCGGACAGTTCCCGAGCCTCGGCCAGCACCCCCAGGCACTCGTTTGACAGCGGTACCTCGTGAGCCTCGCGTGTCTTGGCCCGGCTGGCCGGGATGGTCCACAGCCCGGCCTCTAGGTCAATCTCGGACCATTCGGCCCTTGCCGCCTCGGCCTCGCGGCAGGCCGTCAGTGCCACGAACCGGAGGGCGAGCGCCGCCGTTCCCGGCTTGGCCTCCAGCGTCCGCATGACGGCGGGAAGCTCGGCATAGGGCAGCGCCTCGTGGTGCTTGGTCTTGGCTGCCCCGTTCGGCTTGGGCAGGCCCTTGACTATCGCAGCGTCGGCGGGATTCGAGGCGATCAGTTCCCGAGCTATCGCAGCGTCGAGCACGTTCCGAACCCGCGACAGCAACCGCTTGGCCGTGGCGTGCTTGGCGAGCCAGAACATCCCGCCGTCAACATCCTGCCGGAACACGGCGAGCACGTCAGACCTCGTGATGGACGCGACCGCCTTGGAACCGATCAGCGGGAACGCATACGCCTCTAGCGTCTGCTCCCATTGCTTCGATACGTTCTCAGTCCAGCCCGGCCCGGAATCCCGGATGTACTCCCGCGCCAGTTCCTCGAAGCTCGGCCCGGCGGGCTTGCGGGTCCGCCTCTGGATCGGCTGATACTCGAAATCGACGCGCCGGTTGAGATACCGTGCGGCGCGATTCTCGAACGCGAGCCGCTTGGCTTGTGCCAGCGTGACGTAGGTTAGCGACCCTAGTCCGCGATCCGTCGAGCGGCCATCCCTCCAGAACCGTTGCACCCACGAGCCAGCGCCGCTCGGCTTGACCACGAGGCGCAAGCCGTGAGCGCCCGGCCCGAGTCCGTAGGCCCGAGTCTTGGGACCGGGAACGCAGAGCGCCAGACATTCCTTGTGGGTAGTGGGATGGGATCGTTTCGCCATCGGAACCTCCGTAGTGACCAAGATAGTTACCATGTAAAATACCAGTATAACACACCGTGTCAAGCCCTTGTCAACTCGGGATCAGCCGGGATCGGCCCTCAGTACTCCCTTATTCCGTATGATGTTGGGCAATTCCGGGCTGTTCCGGCCTGTGCCAGTTATTCTATTCCATGTCCGAGTCGAACGTGAAGGTCTCGCCTTCGTAGTTGTAGGCATGGTTGTAGGCGTTGCGGAAGCCTCCGAACAGAAGCGCGAACTGGTCTCTCTCCATGCGGAACAGGGCGCCGCCGGGCGCCATCCGCCCTACCGCATGTCCGCGCGAATCCATGTATCGGTTCAGGAGTTGCGACTCCTTGTAGCGGCGCATTGGGGAGTCTTCCGCGATCCGATCGGCAGGTATGAACGAATGGTTGCCAACCATCACGGTCATCGAGCCGTCGGGGGCGCGGCGGATGTCATGGGGGCCGTGTTCCCCGATGCGGTTCGTGTACTGCACTACAATCTCGCGGGAATCGGCGACGCCGTCGCCGTCCTCGTCAGGAAGACGGAAGAGGCAGGCTTGCCCGTCGTCCGGATTCGTGCAGTTCGCGTAGAGCGTCGACCCGTCGACGAAGATCCCCTGGCAGTTCTCGACTCGGTCGCTGATGACCTGCTCGGCCTCGTAGAACCCGTCGCCGTCCTTGTCGAGCAGGCGCGTCGGATAGCTGCGTTCCTTCGACACAACGGGCCTGCCCTGCGCGTCGAACGTCACCTGGATCAGGGAACCGATCTGATCGGCGTCGGCGACGGCCTCCACGACGAAGCCGTGGGGTACGCGGTACGGGCCGTCAAGAACGGGTTCGGCGAATTGGCAGCCGAGTGCCCACAGGACTGGCACTACGGAGGCTAGGGGTTTCATGCCGGTGGTCGATTCAAACCGTTGGCCCCGCGTGCGCACCAAGGAGTGAACGCGGGCCATGTGGAACTCGAACAGAGCCCCGCGACGTAGACGGAAACGGGTTCCGGCGCCTGCCGGAGCCCGTCGAGAACGAAACAGGGAAATCCAAATCAGAACGTAATTCGAAGGCCCATCTGCATGATGCGCCGGCTGTCGGGAAGCACGCCCGTCACCAATCCGAAATTGCCGCTGTTCAAGGCGCCGTTAGGCAAGAGGAAGGTTGGCGTGTTGGTGAAATCGTACGCTTCCCAGCGGAACTGTGCGCGCCATCGCTCGCCCCAGTAAAAATTCTTGGCCAGCATGAGGTCGAAATTCAGGCGCCAAGGACCGCGAATGCCCGGTAGATTCCGGGACGCATTACCCAACGTAAACCGTGCCGGCTCCTCAAACGCAGCTGCGTTCAACCACTGCAGTCCGATCACGCCTTCGGCCGGCTGGCCTTGATTCGGTGACTTAGGGGACACTCCAGTCATGTTGGGTCGCAGAACGATACCGGCTGTGTCGTCTCCGCGGATCGCACCGCCACCTTGAACGGCGAGGCCCACATAGCCGCCGCTTCGAATCGTGCCGACGGTCGAGAGTTGCCAGCCACCCGCGATCGCGTTGAGCACCGGACTCCAGCTGTCGCCCCATTTGCGGCCCTTCCCGAACGGCAGATCGTAGATTGGCGCCAGTACGATTCGGTGGGGCAATCTATTGGCGGAACTTGATCGCTCATTCTTCAGGTCGTAAATGTTCTGAGGAAAGTAGTTAGTTCCGAACGCGTCGCCGTTTCCGATGAACCGGATGTTATCGATCCACTGCGTGTGCGTGTAGGCGACGGTCCATCCCAACCCATTTTGGAACCGCTTTTCGGACTTGAACGTCCCTGCGAAGTAGTTCGAGATCCCCCAGTTCGGCGAGAAGAGCTGGATCTGATCCTGGCTTCCGGCAAAACCGACCCATGGCCTGAAACTTTCGAGATTCGCTCCGGGTGCGTTGGCTGCAGCTAGGTCCTCCGGACGAATATGGTTGATGTTGATGTTGTTCCACGCCTGATGCCGCGCCAGGGCCCCGATGAACCCGAAGTCCCAGAGGATGCCCTTCCAGCGTGTCTGTAACGTTAGATTGAAATTCTGCGAATACGGAAGCTCGCGAGCCTGATCCCAGAATTGGATCGTCGACGTGGCGAATCGCGTCCCCTGAGCACCGAATCCGCCGTGAAGCTCGGATTCCGGAATGTCATCGAGAGCTCCCGCGGGAACCCCGTCACGCAGGTAGCTATTCAGGCCACCTCGACGTCGGAAGATGTTGTCGAATCCTGCGCGCCCCGGCTGAATCGAATTGCGGTCATACGGATTCCCGTAAAAGATCCCGAACCCTCCGCGCAGGACCATCGAACCTTCGCTGTTGAGCCGGTAGGCGAATCCAAATCGAGGCGCGATGTTGTCCCAGTCCCACTTCCAGAGATACTTGCCGGACCCGTCACGATTCGGAAACAGGACCCTACCGATGGCGTTTTCCGGGATACCGTTCTGACCAGCAAGAGGGTGCGGGCAGAACGTGCAGAATCCGTTCATGCGTCCCCCGACCTCGTAAATCGGTGTCTCGGTTTCGTACCGCACGCCAATGTTTAGAGTGAGCCGATCCGAGACCTTCCAGTCGTCCTGGAAATACCCCGAGTAGTACTTGATTCGCTTGCCGATTCCGGGTGCCACGCGGGTGTCAAGATTCCAGACGTGCCCCAGCATGAAATCAGCAAAGGCGATGCCGGTGTTGTTGTTGCGACCACCGCCGGCGAGCGGCCAGAGGCCCGTAAAGTGCCCGGTTGATCTCCAGTGGCCTGACGGCTGTGGGCGGCTCACCTCGTTACCTTGATAGGCGGTGTACTTGCCGCCGAACTTGAACGTGTGATCCCCGAGGATCTTCGTGAAATTCCCCTCGTAGTCGAAGTTCGTGAAGACCGCAATCCGATTGGCGTTGCCCGCGGCACCGATTCCGTGCATCGGCACGCCGCGGCCGCCGCCAAAATTGAATCGCGGAAAGACCTCGCCACCCTTTTCCAGGCCGGGCAATCCGAAATGTTCGGCGTAATTGGTGTCGCAGCAGTCTCCCGACTTCCTGTCGACCGACACTCTGTTGAAACCTACTATGGATGTCACGAAGAACGAGGGACTGAAAGTGTAGGTGTTGCTGAGGCCCCAGTTCTGGCGTCGGTTGAGAATCGCCAAGCCCTGGGGATCGGCCACGCCGTATCCCTGGGTATAGCCATTGAGTGAGTCGTCGGGCTCGGTCAGGATCATGCGGATGAACGACCGCCATTTCGCGGTGAAGGAGTGATCGATCTTGAACGTGTGGTAGTCCCGGTTGCGCGCAACATTGACAGACTCGCGCCAGTTGCCCGCCAAGTTGTTCAGGTTGTTCGGTGTCCTATTGGGGTTCGGGAGGTAGCCTGCCGCCTTCACCGCCACCGGATCCAGGCGGTCCATTGGGATCACATTGTTCGGAAAAGGCAAGGAGCCACGAGGCCTCCTAAAATTCCCTCCCTGTCTCGTGAGCGGATCGTGGATTGGAACAAGCACTGCATTCCCGCCGCGATTCTGCGTTCCTTGCGAGAAATCGCCGGTGCGGAATTCGGGCAGGCCGACATTGCGAGTGCGGATCGCTCCAATTCGATTCCGGTAAATGTCCGCGTTGTAGAAGAGGAATGTCTTATTCCTCGCAATTGGTCCGCCGACCGAAGCGCCGCCATTGTTCCGACGCAGCTTCGGCTTGGAGTCCTGGTTCCAGCCCGCAGCATCCAATGCGTCATTGCGCACGTAGTGATAGATGCTGCCGTGCCAGTCGTTGGTGCCGCTCTTGGTTAGAGCCTGAACCACGCCTGCCGAGCTCCTTCCGTACTCGGCACCCATCGAGTTCACCTCGACCTTGAACTCCTGCATAGAATCCACCGGCGGTGCCATTTCGATGTTCTGGACACCCAAGCCACCACGCGTGTTGTTGACACCATCGATAAAGGAGCCTGCCGACCGAGTCCGGCCCCCGCCGATCGAGATGTTCCCGTTTTGCTCCGACCGGAAAGCACCCGGCACCAAATTGACCAAGTTGAAGATGTCCCTATTGGGGAGCGGCAGTTCCTGGATTTGCTCGACTTGCACTGTCGAGCCCACCGAACCAGAGGTGGTCTGGACTTGGAGTTGCGCAGCCGAAACCTCAACCACTTCCGTCACCGCACCAATTTCCAGCGCAAAGGACTGGGAAATCTCGGACGCGACGTTGAGTCGCAGTCCATTTACCTCAACTCGCTTGAATCCATCCGCTTCGGCAGCGATGTTGTACTGGCCCGGAGGCACATTAGGCACGAGATAAGTGCCGCTGATACCGGTCTCGGTGTTCATTTGAACTCCGGTCTCGGCATTGACGATAGTGATCTGCGCTCCAGGTATTACCGCCCCGGTCGCGTCTGTGACGCTCCCGTTGATCGTGCCGACCGCGACCTGGCCATAGGCCGGACCTGGCAAAATCGCTAGGGTCCCGATAAATAAAGACAGGAACCACCACTGTTGAAAACCCATCGCATTGTCCCCTTGTTGAACCAATCGCTCAGAACTAGGCGTCGAATGGTACACGAACCAAATGCCGACTACACCAACGACTCGGCTACGGTTCTCAATCAGCCCATTCGCCCAAGTTTCGAACGGACACCAAACTTCGTACAAAATATTATCTGGCCTGCAAAATTCGTGTCAACCGGCAAGCTGGGTGAACCGAGTCAACCGAGGGGCGAGTCGGGCCCGAGCGTGAAGCTCCCGCGATGATCAGGCGATGCTGGCAAGACAAGGTAGGACGTTGACGGGTGGGATCGCATCAGTGAATGGGAGTGGCGCGCCTGCGAACTGACGAGCAGCCGCACCAAGAGCCACGGAACTCTATCACAGCGAACCTATGCCAGGTGGGACGTGGCAAGACGAGCAACAGTTGAGCATCTAGCCGGTCAAATGCGTGTCTATGTGAATTTGCCTGTTGCGGACCTAGACAGATCCCGTGAGTATTTCGAATCGATGGGCTTCGTGGTCGACGATCAGTTCAGCGACGACACCGCCCTCGCGCTGAAGATCTCCGAGGGTATCCACGCCATGTTGTTGACGCACGGGAAGTTCTCTGAATTCACACCCAAGCCCATCGCGGATTCCGCGACTTCAACAGAGGTGCTTGTCTGCCTTCAGGTAGACAGTCGAGATGAGGTCGATCGATTCGTTGGAGCAGCCGTCGCGAGTGGCGGCATTGAATTCCGCGAGCCGCAGGACCACGGATTCATGTACGGGCGATCGTTCGCAGACCTGGATGGGCATATCTGGGAATTCGTCTACATGGATTGGTCCCATGCACCGGAAGGATTCGACGCTATGGAACTCCAGACGCGGTATTCCGGGGATCCGGCCAGGGCCTGACGAACAAGCCTTCGATCTCGCCCCGCGACAGGTCGATTCGCGTTGCCCGAGGTGCTAGCCGCGCTTGTCCCAGACCCAAGGGGGCTGGCGTCAAGCAGGCCGAGCGATTGGCATTCTTCCGAGCGACGCGGACGTCACCATCAGAGCCATCCAGAGCGCCTGCGCGAAGAGCAAGTGGACGACCTGGAGCCAGCCGGGCGCGGACAGCGCGACGTTTAAGAATCCCACCGCGACTTCGGCGGCCAGTAGGTACAAGGCCGCGCGCGCCCAGCGATTGCCGCCTGCCTCGCTTGCAAGCAGCCAGATCATGTAACCCGCCGTGACCACCGCGAGCACAGGATGCAGGACGCGCAGCCGCACCAGGAAATGATTCCCCGCCGACAGGTCGTCTCCGATCACCGCCAGCAAGCCTGGCCCGACATCCACGCCTCTGGGGAATAGAGTGTCGCCAAGAGCAGTGACGGCACCGGAAGCCGCCGTCAATACGACGAGCCCGATTCCGAGGGCGAACACGACCCGCCGCCGCGCCAGGAACTCAACACGTCCCGGATGCCCGGAGCGCCACGCCGCCAAGGCGGCGAACGCGGTCAAGGCAAGCGTATTAGTCAAGTGCAGCGCGATGACGACCGCTCGGGAGACCGAGGCGTCATCCGCCACCAGCTCGCCCAGCACCAGACCCGCCCCGATCGCCCCCTCGATGACGATGAAGAGCACAGTCAGGGCGACTGCTCTCGTAACAGGGCCTCGTCCGTATAGTCTCCATGCCCACGCAAGAAGTCCGAGGCCAAATACCCCGCAGAGTCCGCTGGTGACGCGGTGCGTGAACTCGACGAGGGTCGCCGTCGAAGGCGACGTAGGCACGACCTCTCCGTGGCAAGTCGGCCAGTTGCTTCCGCAACCGTCTCCCGAATGGCTGATACGAACCCAAGCACCGAAGAGGATGACAGCGATCAGGTACGCGAGGAATAGCCAGGCCGCTTTGGTGAATCGCTCGCTCCGGCCATCCACGCCGCTATGACCCCAGGACGACCAGCAGGTCCTTGGATTGCACCTGGCTGCCGGATTCCACGAGGATCTCGCGGACCTTTCCGGGTTTGGGCGCATAAATGGTGCTCTGCATCTTCATCGCCTCGAGCGTAAGAAGCTTGGCGTTCGCCTCGACTTCGTCCCCTGCGGCGACGAATAGGCCCGTCACCAAGCCCGGAGTCGGAGCGCCGACATGGTCAGGATTCCCGCTGCTGGCCTTACGCGCTGCGGCACGGTCCGCCTGCAGCGAGCGGTCGCGGACCCGCACCTCCCGCGGCTGGCCGTTGAGCTCGAAGAACACCGTCCGAGTTCCGTCCGGCTGGGGCTCGCCCAGTGTGAGGAACTTCACGATCAGCCGCTTGCCAGGCTCGATATCGAAGACGCACTCCTCGTCCTTCTCCAGACCGTAGAAAAACACGGGTGTCGGCAACACTCCGACATCGGCATGCTTCCGCCTCGTTGCCGCGTACTTTGCGAACACATCCGGATAAAGGAGCCAGCTGAGAGCGTCCGCGCGCGTCGCCTTCCGCCCGAGGTGCTTGCCAGCCTTGCCCATCGCACTGTCAAGGTCGGCGGGGGGGAGCCGCTCGCCGGCCCTGCCCTCGATGGGCTCCTTCCTGCAAAGCAGGGTTTCGCGAATCGCGGGAGGCCAGCCTCCCGGCGGGGAGCCCAGCGAGCCGCGCATCATGTCAATGACAGAGTCCGGAAAGCCGACGTTGTGGTCGGGCGGCAGCTTGCGCACTTCGTCGCAGGTCATGCCCTTTGCAAGCAGGAACAATGCCAGATCCCCGACTACCTTGCTGGATGGCGTGACTTTCACAATGTCACCGAGCAACTGGTTCACATCGGCATACATCTGCTCGACCTCGCGCCAGCGCTGCCCCAGGCCCATCGCCCCGGCCTGCTGCTGAAGGTTCGTGAACTGCCCGCCGGGAATCTCGTGGGTGTAGAGGCGGGCGCTCCCGGATTTCGGTGCGTTGTCGAACGGCAGATAGTAGGTGCGCACGGTCTCCCAATACAGCGAGCAGTCACCGAGCGCCTGAGAATCCAGCTGCGTGTCACGCGACGTGCCCTTGAGGGTTCCGACGAGCGTATTGAGATTGGGCTGGCTCGTCGATCCCGACAGCGCTGCAACGGCAGCGTCGACCACGTCGACACCCGCCTCCGAGGCCTTTAGCAAGGTCGCTGCGTTCAAGCCGCTGGAATCGTGGGTGTGGAAGTGCACGGGCAGACCCAGCTCTTCCCGCAACACCCTCACGAGCTCGTATCCGGCGTACGGCCGGCAGAGCCCGGCCATGTCCTTGATGGCGAGAATGTGCGCTCCCATCTCCTTCAGCTGACCGGCGAGGCTGATGTAGTAGTTCAGGCTGTACTTGGGACGGCTCCGGTCGAGGATGTCGCCGGTGTAGCAGATCGCCGGCTCGCAGATCGCGTGCGTGGTGCGAACCGCCTCCATGGCCACCCGCATGTTGCCGACATCGTTGAGCGAATCAAAGATCCGGAATACGTCGATGCCCTGGCGGGCGGCCTCGACGGTGAATTCCCTCACCACGTTGTCCGGGTAACTCGTGTAGCCGACCGCGTTCGATGCGCGGAGCAGCATCTGGAAGCAGATGTTGGGCACGGTCTGGCGCATTAGCTGCAGCCGGCTCCACGGATCCTCATACAGGAACCGCAGCGCGGAATCGAACGTGGCCCCGCCCCACATCTCGAGGCTGAACAGGTTTGACAGCCGCCTTGCGACAGCCGGGGCGGTAGCCATTAGGTCATGCGTCCGGACACGTGTGGCCAGCAGCGACTGATTCGCGTCGCGGAACGTCGTGTCGGTGATGAGAAGCTGCTTCTGGTCCCGCACCCAGTCGCAGAACTTTTCGGGACCGAGCTCAAGCAAGAACTGGCGTGTCCCGGCAGCGGGCTGAGTACCCTGCTCGAACGGAACCGCAGGCGCAGGCTCGAACTTCTTTGGTCGGTCCCGTCCCGCAACAGTCGGATTGCCGTTGACGATCGTGTCACCGATGTAGCTCAGCAGCCGGTTGGCGCGATCGCGCGCAGGCCGAAACCTGAACAGCTCTGGCGTTTCTTCGAGGAAGCCGGTCGTGACCGTGCCAGATTGGAACGCCTCGTGGTTCACGACGTTCTGGAGGAACTGGATGTTGGTCTTGACGCCGCGGATGCGGAATTCGCGTAGAGCCCGGTCCGCCCTCGAGCAAGCCCCCTTCAGGGTGAAATCCCAAGCGGTGAGCTTGACCAGCAGCGAGTCATAGAACGGGCTGAGAACTGCGCCGGCGTATGCGGTTCCGTCGAGACGAATCCCGAGACCCGCAGCCGTTCGGAATGCCTGCAGGCGGCCGTAGTCAGGAGAGAAGTCGTCCGTCGGATCCTCCGTAGTGATCCGGCACTGGATGGCGAACCCTCGTCGCTGAATCTCCTCTTGCCGCGGGACCGCCAGCGGAGCCTCGTGCAAGCGGCAGCCTTGGGCAACGAGGATCTGGGCTCGCACGACGTCGATCCCCGTGACGAGTTCCGTGACGGTGTGCTCGACCTGGATCCTCGGATTGACCTCGATGAAAAACCATTCTCCGGTGTCGGCGTCGACCAAAAACTCGACTGTTCCGGCGTTGACGTAACCCGTCGCGTTGGCAACGTGGATCGCTGCACCACAGATGGCGTTCCGCAACTCGTCGGGAAGGTTCGCGGCAGGCGCGAGTTCAACGACCTTTTGGTGTCTCCGCTGAACGGAGCAGTCTCGCTCCCACAGGTGGACGATTGATCCATGGGAATCGGCCAAGATCTGGACCTCGATGTGCCGGGCCCGCGCAATGTATCGCTCCAGAAACACCGAGCCATCCCCGAAAGTTCGCTTCGCCTCGGTGCGAGCCTCCTCGAGACGCTCCAACAAGTCTCCCTCGTCGCGAACGACGCGCATGCCGCGACCGCCACCGCCGAACGAGGCCTTGATGATCAGCGGGTAGCCGATCTCGCGGGCAGCCCTCCGGACGTCATCCGGGTCGGAAGTCGTCAGTGCGGTGCCGGGCACGATTGGCACGCCGGCGCGCATGGCAATCTCTCTCGCCTGGGTCTTGTCCCCGAGCGTGTCCAGCAGATCCGGGGTTGGGCCGACGAACGCGATACCGGCTTCTGCGCAAGCACGAGCGAACGCGCTGTTTTCTGAGAGAAAGCCGTACCCGGGATGGATCGCATCGATATTGCGATCCTTGGCCAACGCGACGATTCCATCGATATCCAAGTACGCTGCGACCGGTCCCTTGCCATCACCAATTTCATAGGCTTCGTCGGCCTTGAATCGATGTAAGCCTAGACGGTCCTCGTCCGAATAGATGGTCGCGGTCCGCAGACCGAGTTCGGTCGCGGCGCGCATGATACGAATGGCGATTTCACCGCGATTCGCGGCCAAGAGTTTCTGCATACTTTCCCTGTCCCTAGGCTATCAATCGAGCCTCTTGGAGGGACTGCCTGGCACTGCCGGGGTAGTCCGACATTCCTCGCGATGTCCGTGAACGAGCCGTCCTATCGGTTGGAGCCGGAAGTGAAATAGGCGATCTACCGGCGGGCAATGGGCAGGAATCAGCAAATAGAATGGTGGCAGTGTCGATCCGCCTTCTCACTCTGATCGCGGTGACTGCCAGTGGCTCGGCCGCGAGCACCTTCGAGGGCACGGTACGGCCGATTCTCGCCAAGCACTGCTACGCGTGCCACGGGGATCAGATGCAGATGGCCGACCTGCGCCTTGACCGGTTCGCCGACGAAAGCGAAGCGCTCCGGCATCCAGGTGTCTGGGATGACGTGCTCCGCATGACACGCAGCGGCAAGATGCCGCCACCCGGAAGTAATCGGCCCACCGCGGAGGAGGTGGCGTCGCTGGCGGCCTGGATAGAGAGCCGGCTTGCTTCCATGGCCGTTCACAGGATCGACTGGCCTGGCCGCGTGACAGCCCGCAGGCTCAACCGCGCTGAATACAACAACACCGTCCGGGACCTGCTCCTCGTCGACCTGCAACCCGCGAATTCATTTCCGGTGGACGACTCCGGCTACGGGTTCGACAACATTGGAGACGTGCTCTCCGTCTCTCCTTTGCTCATGGAGAAATATATCGACGCTGCCGGGGATCTGGCTCGCGCCGCGATTTGGGAGAGAGCTCGGCTGGCGGCGCCGACGCGATTCCGGATCCAAGCGGTAAGGGATCCACGAAACGCAGCTGCGATCGGACGGGTCTCTCCATTTACGGACGACGGTTCAATCCGCCTGACGCACGCATTCCCAGCCGAGGGAGTGTACGAGTTCGCATTCGGGGCAGTGGACCGCCGGCAGCGCTCCGAGGACGACGGACGGTACCTTTCCGGCATGGAGCCTCCTCCGCCTCGGATCATGACCATGACCGTGGACGGGAAGCGGATGGCGACGAAGGCTGTCGAAGCCGGGCAGTACTTCGACCGTTCGGAAAGAGTGAGGCATAGGATCGAGCCAGGCCGGAAGGAGATCTGGCTCGGGTTTATCGACTTCGCCGGGAAACCCATGGATCCGAACGAAGCCTTCAGCGATCGAAAGCTCTGGGTCGACTATCTGGAGATCAACGGGCCGTACGACGCAGCCCCTTTGCCACTCCCAGCGAGCCACCGTGGCATAGTCACGTGCCGCCCGGAGGGCGAGGAGCCATGGAGCCCGTGCGCCGAGGCGATCATCGGGCGACTCGCGAGCCGGGCATATCGCCGCCCGCCCGGGCAGGACGAGTGGAGGCGGCTGATGCGGTTGGCCGGCAACGCCATGCGCAACGGCGAGAGTTTCGAGGGGATGCTCCAGACCGTCTTGCAAGCCATCCTGTCCTCGCCGCAGTTTCTCTTCCGCATCGAGCAGGACCCGAAGTCGAACGAGTCCGGGTTAGCCCGCTGGATCGATAGCTTCGAGCTGGCTTCCCGAATGTCGTATTTCCTGTGGAGCAGCATGCCGGACGAGGAACTTCTCGACGCGGCGAAGCGGGGCCTGGCCGATTCGGGGGAGGCAATCGCGCAGCAAGTCCAGAGAATGCTCGCCGATCCTAAGTCAGCGGCGTTAGCGGAGAACTTCGGAGGCCAGTGGCTGCAGTTGCGCAATCTCGCCGGGGTCCGGCCGAACAGCGACCGATTCCCGGAATTCGACGACAAGCTACGGCAGGCAATGCAAGAGGAGACCCGGCATTTCTTCGACAGCATCGTGCGCGAAGACCGCAGCATTCTCGAGTTTCTCGACAGTGACTATTCCTACCTGAACGAGCGGATCGCTCGTCACTACGGCATCGAAGGAGTGCGCGGCGAGGAGTTCCGTCGCGTCAGGCTGTCGGACCGTCGCCGCGGCGGTTTGCTCGGGCAGGCGAGCATCCTCACGGTATCGTCGTATCCGACGCGGACCTCTCCGGTCCTGCGCGGACTCTGGGTCATGGACAGCATCCTTGGCCAGAGTCCTCCGCCGCCCCCGCCCGACGTGCCGGAACTGGAGGTACGTGAAGGAGAGCTGAGAGGCACGCTTCGCCAGCAACTCGAGGAGCACCGCGCCAACGAGGGCTGCATGTCCTGCCACTTGGTGATGGACGCCATCGGGTTCGGTTTGGAAAATTACGACGCGGTCGGCAAGTGGAGAACGCATGAAGGAACGCAGCCGGTGGACGCATCGGGCACCCTACCAGGCGACCGTGCCTTCGATTCGCCCGCACAGTTGCGCGGAATCCTGGTCGACACGGAAGTCGACTCGTTCAGCAGGACACTCTCCAAGAAGCTGCTCACTTATGCCCTCGGTCGCGGCGTCGACCGGCGAGACAACCCTGCTATCGATGAAATCCAGCGCACGCTGAAGGGAGCGAACTACCGGATTGCCGCGCTGGTGGAAGGAATCGTCAACAGCAAGCCGTTCCGGATGAAAGCTCGGGATGCCGCGACCGGCGAAATCGGAAACTGACCCTCGCGAATTCCATGAATGCAGTTCAAGTCCCGGCGGTCAAACTGGCCGCGGCGTGATGTTTCCCAGCACGACTGGGCGCGACGCCCCGGTTGCTGAGGGGAGGTTGGATGGCCTGCCGTGAAAGGTCTCGTATGCGAGGACCGCGAACGCGACTGCTTCCTTCGCGTCGCTGCTCACGCCGAAATCATCAGTCGGTCGCACGCAAGTATCCGGCAGTCCGCTCCGGATCGGCTCAATGATCTGGGGATTGCGCCACCCGCCGCCTCCCACCACTAGCTCGTCAACGGGCATGAGCGGTGCCACGAAGCGCTCGATTCCCGAGAGAATCGAGCGAACTGTGAGTTGCGTGGCTGTTGCCACGGCGGTCTCGGGTCGAAGGCCGCGGTCAAGCAAGCCCTTTGCGAAAAACTCGCCGAATCGCTCGCGTCCGGTGCTTTTGGGTGCAGGCAGGCCAAAGTACGGATCCTCCAGCAGGTCCTCGAGAACGCTCTCGTCGACTGCGCCGGCCCCAGCCAAGCGCCCGTCGCGGTCAAACCGCTCCCTGCCCCCGGTAATCGATTCGACCAACCCGTCAATGACCATGTTGCCGGGCCCGGTGTCGAAGGCAATCACGGAGGCAGGGTCCGCGCCAGCAGGAATCGCGGTCAGGTTCGCAATCCCCCCGATGTTGAGAGCCACGCGATTGAGACGCAAATCCCGGAACAGAAGGTAGTCGGCAAAGGGCACGAGGGGAGCGCCGTGCCCGCCCGCGGCGATGTCGGCTGTTCGGAAGTCCGACACCACGGGGGCGGTGGTTGCGGAAGCGATCAGAGCGGGCTCGCCGATTTGAAGGGTGCTGCAGACCTCAAATCCGCAGAGCGGCGATAAATCGGCCTGATGGTAAATGGTCTGCCCGTGGGAACCGACCAGGCCCACTTTGCTCGCCCGAATGCCTGACCGCTCGCAAGCCTCCACGACTGCGCTCCCGAACAGTCTTCCAAGGAGGTGATGGAGCTGGCTGACCCGCGAGGTCGCAACGACCGCGTCAGACACGCTGAGCACCTCGTCCCTGACACCGCTCGGAAACGGGACCTCGTGGAACGCGACGACCTCGAGCTTGAGGTCAAGTCCGGCCCCCTCGATGTCTACGAGCGCAACATCGATGCCGTCGACAGAAGTTCCGCTCATGACTCCGGCAACCAACATGCTTCATTCAACCTAGCGTTTCAGGGATGCCCGCCCCGGGAAAGACCTAGCTTTCGTCCCGTCTCGCCTGTGCGCAGCCAGCCCGGCCATCAGGTGATCGGCTACTCGGAGGGTCGACGCCGAAACGGACGAATCGGCTGAGCCCGCTTGGAAATCTGTACACAGTCCCAATCCGGGCCGGGGCCGTTGACAGATACGTAGTTGCGTCAGCCTTCGATTTCGCTGACCGGACCCGATTCGGACAATGCTTCCAGGAATTCGGTGTCGTCGGACACGTCGCGTAGGGCATCCGAGATGGCAGGATAGTCGAATCCGGCTCGGGCGAGGGCACGGGAAAGTCGTGCCAAGTGCTTGGGGTCCTGAATCCTGCTGCCGTCCCGCAAGGATCCCACCTTCCGACGCAGGAACGCCCGTGCGAGATCGGACTCATCGCGGTCTTCGTACGCTTCGGTTATGGCGGCCTCGGCCGTCGCCTCGTCAACGCCACGACGTTTCAGTTCGCCCAGAACGCGCCTTCTCCCAAGCAGGCCGGAATCTCGGCGCATTGCGGAATGGGCCTCGGCCACCCTGATGTCATTCACGTAGCCGTGACTACGCAGACGCTGGATCACGACCCCGACGTCGTCTTGATCCGCGCAGCGACGGCGAATCTTGGCCTCCATTTCAGCCAGGGTGTGCGAGCGGCGAGCAAGCGCTCGGAGGGCGTACTCGTACAGTGCCTCGGCCTTGAGCTTGCCGGAAGGCACGCGGACTCGCGCCATGGGCACCATGTTAGGGCAGTTCCCGTACGATAAGGCGATGCATGCGGCGATGAGTGCGCGTCTCGGCGCGATGATGTTCATCCAGTTCTTCGTCTGGGGCGCTTGGTACGTCGGGGCTCCGCTCTACCTGGTCAAGATCGGATTTACGGGCAGCGACCTCGGCTGGACCTACGCCGTGGGACCGCTCGCGTGCATCGTCTCTCCGTTCTTTGTCGGCATGGTTGCGGACCGGTTCTTCGCAACCGAGAGAATGCTTTGCGTCTTACATGTCCTCGGAGGCGGCTGCATGATTCTCGCAGCATCCTTGATGGACCCCTCGTCACCGGCGTCCCCGACGATTCTCAACGTGGTCTTCCTCGGGCACACCCTCTGCTATTTCCCAACGCTGGCCCTCACCAACTCGCTCGCGCTGCATCACGTGACCGACTCGCAAAAGGAATTTCCGCTGATCCGCGTGTTTGGAACGATCGGCTGGATCGTTGCCGGCTTCACGCTCGCGTGGGTGGGATGGGGCGACCGACTGGAAATGTTCCAGCTGACCGGGGCTGCAGGCGTGCTAATGGGACTCTACTGCCTGACCCTGCCGCACACGCCGCCGCCGTCCAAGGGCAAGGACACGTCGTGGCGTGAGCTGGCGGGAGCGGACGCCTTCGAACTCCTTCGCAAGCCCTCGTTCACGGTGTTTATCCTCAGCACATTCCTGATCTGCATCCCGCTTGCGTTCTATTTCCAACTTGCGGCCAAGGCTGTCCAGCTGGCCGGAATCGAGGACGTCACGCAGGCCATGAGCTACGGACAGATCTCCGAAATCCTCTTCATGCTCTTGATGCCCCTGTTCTTCAGGCGGCTGGGCGTGAAATGGATGCTCGCGGTGGGGATGCTGGCGTGGGTGGTCCGCTACGTTCTGTTCGCACTGGGCACCCCTGACTCCGTGATCTGGATGATGTACGGCGGAATCATCCTTCACGGAATCTGCTACGACTTCCTGTTCGTGACTGGCCAGATCTACACCGACATGGCGGCCCGGAAGGAGATCCGCGCTCAGGCGCAAGGACTTCTCGTCCTCTTTACCCTGGGCCTCGGAATGCTGATCGGCGCTCGCGTCGCGGGGGTCTGGGACGAACGGAACACTCCGCAGGAGACCCGCGTCCTGATGGTCGAGGTCCAGGAGCTCGGAAGCGAGCTGGCTCAGCTTGAGCAGGCCGGCGCTAGCCCCCAGGAGATCCAGTCGGTCAGGGAGGAGCAGGCCGGGAAGCTGCAACGGGCCCAAGGCCTCATCGACTGGCAGTCCATCTGGGCGCTGCCCGCCCTGCTTTCGGCGCTGGTACTCGGGCTATTCGTCGCGATTTTCCGGGATCGAGAGGCCTCGACCTAGCGAGCCAGACGTCAAGTCAAGAGCCCGGCCGGCCGGGCCGCCACCAAACGGCCGAGATCCAAGCAGCCTCGACTCAGAGCTGGTCTGCGAGGGCTCTCGCGGCGTCGCTAGCAAGCCTCGCGGCGTGCTTCGACTCGTTGGGCAGTCCACCGAGCGCCGCCTCCACGCTCTCGGCATCGATTTCGCGAAGGTCCTCGCAACGGCGTCCAACCAGAATATCGGTCAGTACCGAGCCCGCTGCGATCGTCGCGGTACAGCCCCGTACCTTGAACCGGACGTCTCGGACCTGACCGTCCGACACATCGGCGGAGAGCGTCATGATGTCGCCGCAGATAGGGTTCTCGACCGTCACGGTCACCGCTGGCGGGTCGAGTGAGCCGACCCGCCTCGGATTGCGGAAGTGGTCGATGAGGACTTCACTGTACACGGCGGGGCTCGCTCATTCGTTGATCATGCGGAGCTCGGTCCTGCGGTGCTTGACGTCGAGGGTCCGGAAGATGATCTCCTGTCGTGTGTCGAGTTCGTGCTTCGGGATTTCGAAACGGGCGGCTGCGAGTCCGCGGATCGTTTGCCCGGGGGCGAGAAACTGTTTGTCCAATAGAGGCTCGTCATTCATGCCTCCCAGCGCAGGAAAGTAGTTGAACAGCTGCTGGATGTCGAACACGCTGAGAATCCGCCCTTCCAGCAGGTTCCCAGTCGCGTCAACCACCGCCATCTCGCGCTGGGCGATCGAGAGCTCGTAGTTCGAGGCATTCAGCGCCTCGAAGTTGATGATTGCCACGGAACTGCTGGCGTCCATGCCGAGCGTCCGAACTTCAGTGATCTCCCCGTCCAGCCGTGGCGTGGCTCCCCAGTTGTAGGCGATGATCCCGCCCGCGACGACCAGCCCGCCGATCAAGCCTCCCCCCACGATGGTGCGATTCCAATTCATCGAGGCTAAACGGACCGCTGGCGCGCGACAACCCTTTCCTGACTGTATGGTGACATAGCGGAGGTTCGCGCCGAAGGGCTTTTCGACTCGCGGGTGCTAGCCACGGCCAGGGAGCCAGCGAACTTGCCTCAGGACATGGCCCGGGACGCCATTGTCACTACAATTGGGTCAGCTGTCCTTGAACTCGACCGGCGCGAGCAGCGGGCTACATTGCCTCGTTGATCGTTGGGTTGGGGCTCGTCGCGCGAGCTGCACTTCGAACTGCGAGCCCCAACCCCGTCTTGCTGCCTAGTCGGGCGTGACTGGAGACAGCAAATTCATCTCCTCCCATTCCACGAGGAGAATCTCTGTCCTACCCTCTACCGTGCTCACTACCTGCCGCGATTCGGGCAAGTAGTTGTTGCCCACCTTGCGGTAGGCATCGGAATACGCGGACGACTGCTTGACCAATCCAGATTCCTTGTCGAATACCGCGACGAAGAACTGTGTTGGAAGGTACCTCCCCGAATCGGTTTCCTCGGTTTTCATCACCGTGATCAGGAGTCGCGAGTCGTCCATGTTGCGATCGACCTCCAGGATGCGGTGCTCGCGGATGCGGTAGCTGGACCCGTACTTGTCACCGAGCATGATCCGCCGGCCCAACGGGTGGCGATCTTCGTCGGCAAATGTGATGACCCTGTCGCTGCTTGCGGACGACCGATTCGACCTCATGCGATGCATCAGGAGCGATCGAACAGTGCTCTTGACGCTCTTTCTCACTTCGTTGTCCTCGATTGCGATCTCGAGCGTGATCGGGGGCCTGAACAACATGGTTCCCTCGCAAGCAAGGCCGTCCTTGTGAACGACCAGCTTGCTGCGAAAGCCCGGAAAATCAGGTGAAAGGGTCTCTCGGTGGTCCCGCGCCTGCTCAAGCAGGCTCTCCGCAGTCTGGGACGGGGCTTTTCCTTCGGCCTTGGTTTGAGTCGGCACGAGCAGCACCGCCATCACACCGGTCGCGACAAGGCATGCCCGTCCCGGCCTGTGCGCGGGCATCGAGCGAAGTCCTGCCACCGCTATCCGTGTGCGAAATGGCCCGTATCTTGTCAAGAGTCGAATCCTCCGAACGCTGTTAGCCTCGGTTTGCGCGCGGCCTTGAAGGCTGCAGTGCATCGAAGGCCAGTATGCACGAATTCGCAACATGATGTCAACAAGAATTTTCGGTCTCGGCAAGGACGGTAGGCGTTCGCCTATGATTATCCTGTAACCTAATGATATTAAGTGGTTTAATAGAGAACCCCCCTTGAGATACGATCGGGAGGCATCATTGAACGCAAGTTCATTTATGCAACAATCTCGCAGATTTTGAGAACTCGGAAGACTCCTGGAAGCTCGCCGGACGACTGGCAATTAATCGTGGAAAGTGTTTGAGATCGGTGTTGTCGATATGTTAATTCGTTCATTTCAAACAAGTTTTCAGTAAGATCTCGAGTGCCTTCTCCGCGCTGGCGAATCCATGCCGATGAGCGGAAGACTGGCTCGAATCATTGCGACCGTGTTTCATTTAGAGCCATCCGGGATTCAGGCGGAGGAAAGCGGTCCGGACATCTCGAGCAACAGACGGGGATAGCCTGTCCGAACCAATGCCGTCTCGCCTGTTGTCGGGTCGACGACAGTGTTGTCCCTGCCGTTCCGCGACGATGTCGCCAGGATCTGCGATGCGAGTATGGCCTGGCCGTCAATTCGTCGGCGTCGGCCAGTGCCCAGTTCCGACTAGGAATCGTCGTCGAGATTCGCGAACAACGCAGTCTTCCAGCCCGCGTGCACAGTAAATCCGCGCGATTCAAAAAACCCTGGCTCGCTCGTGACGGCGAAGAGCTGCCGCACTCGGCGCTCCCGACCACGTTCGCGACACGCATCGACGAGCCGACCGGCAATTCCCCTTCCCCGGTAGTCCGGGTGAACAGCTAGGCTCCGGACTTCGGCCAGACGCCTCGAATACACCTGCAAAGCGCAGCAGCCAACGATCTCGCCACGATTCTCGGCCACGAAGAACGACTGGACTCGGGGGAGATCGGCCTGGACAAGCTGCCTAGGGAAATAGGCAATCAGGTCCCGAATTCTCGGCATCTCGCCACGGCGAGCCGGCCGGACGAGAATGTCGCACTCTTCAAAGGGTCTTTCGCTACCGGACATGCTGTTGTGGCCTCCAGAGCCTGTCCGCTGGTGGCAAGGGATCTCGCTCGATGATCCCACTCCGGCCCTTGTTCCCGGGTCGGCGTTATGCCCGGGAGAACAACTCCTCCGGCTCGGTCACGGGACGCTCGCACTGATAGTCGCGGCAGACATAGGCGGCAGGCTTCCCTTCAACCAGATCGCGTCCCGACAGCAGTGGCAGCCGTCCCCTCTCACCGGCGCCGCCCGTTTCGGCCTGTGCCACCACTTTGTTGGGCCGGTATTCGTCATGCACCTTCGCAATCAGAGCACGAGTCCGGGGATCGTCTCGAGGACCGATTATCGCGATTTCATCCAGACCCTGGTGCCAAGCGTCCAACGCGCATAGCAACCTCTCCTCCTGGAACACGGAGCGGGATGATCGATCGACGAACAGCTGGAGAATCACACCGGCCTTGTCCCGGCAGTCGGTGCGCCCGAGTAGAACTGCCAGCTTCTGCAGAGTGAGTGCCATCACTGAATTCGCCGACGGTGTGGCCCCGTCCTGAGCGGACTTGCTACGCACCAGCAGTTCCTCGTGGTCCGAGGCTGTGAGGAAAAACCCGCCTTCGTCCCCGTCCCAATAGTGGTCGACCAGCGAATCCGAGAGCCTCTCGGCTTCACGCAGATAGCTCGAATTTCCATTCCACTCGTAAATCGCAATCAGGCCCTCGATCAGAAACGCGTAATCGGTGCTGTATGCCGCAAGGCGAGCCTGTCCCTTGCCGTAAGTGGCCAGCAGCCTGTTGCCGCGGCGCACTTCCTTCAGCAGGAAATCGGCGGCGTTCGTCGCCGCCTCCCCGTAAGTCGGCACATCGAGAACCGACGAGGCCCGGGCCAGCGCCGCGATCATCAAGCCATTCCAACCCGTCAGAACCTTGTCGTCCAGGGCAGGTCGGATCCGCCGGCCCCTCAACTCGAACAAGTGCGATCTCGACCGGGCCAGGGAGCCTTCGACCTCTTCGACGTCGATACCGTCGAGCCGGGCTAGCACGTCGGCCGGCCGAACGACCTGCAACACGTTCTTAGGGCCGGCCGGCACGTGGTCGTCACCTGGATGCATCCAGTTGCCGTAATCGGAGATGTCGTAGTGCGACGCAAAAAGACGGGCGTCTTTCTCGCCAAGGGCATCGACGACCTCGTCTCGTGTCCAGACATAGAACTTGCCTTCCTTGCCCTCGCTGTCAGCGTCCTCGCTGGAATAAAATGCGCCGGCTTGGCTGCGCAAGTCACGCAAGACGTACTCGCAAATCCCGCGTGCCCGGCTCGCGAAGAGCTCCTTTCTGGCGGGGTCCTCCGACGCCTGCCACGCGTCGAGCAGGGCGGGCACCACGAGGGCCTGATCGTAGAGCATCTTCTCGAAATGCGGGACGAGCCAGCGAGAGTCCGTGGCGTAACGGTGCAGCCCGCCTCCGAGGTGATCGTAGATGCCGCCGCAGCACATCCGGTCGAGAGTCAATTCGACCGCGCCGCGGTAGTGGGCTTCGCTGGTGGATCGGAACGCACGAAGCAGCAGATCGAGGGACAGAGACTGGGGAAATTTGTTGCTGCCGCTGGCAATGCCCCCTGAGGAATGGTCGAATGCCCTGTAGATCGTGGCGGCTGCCTGGGTAACGTACTCGGGCCCGGGGACGGATGGCCCACCCTCGCGCCGGTGCATCTCTCGGATAGCGTGCGTCGCCTGGTCGGCGCTGGCAAGCAGTGCCGGCCGTTCCAGCGCCCACTTCTGCTGCAGGAATCGCAGAAGGGTCTTGAATCCGGGCCGTCCGTGCGCGTCTTCCTTGGGGAAGTAGGTTCCGGCATAGATGGGCTTTAGGTCCGGAGCCAGGAACACGCTCATTGGCCAGCCCCCGTGGCCGCCCGAAAAGAGCATCGTCGCTGTCATGTAAATCTCGTCAAGATCGGGGCGCTCCTCGCGGTCGACCTTGATCGGAACAAAATCGCGATTGAGGATCTCAGCGACGGCCGCGTCCTCGAAGGACTCGTGCTCCATCACGTGGCACCAGTGACACGCGGCATATCCAATGCTCAGGAAGATCAGCTTGTCCTCATCCCGAGCCCTGGAAAGAGCTTCCGTTCCCCAGGGATACCAATCCACCGGATTCCCTGCGTGCTGCAGCAGATACGGACTGGTCTCCTCTGCGAGCCTGTTTGGCATCTTCGGCGATGGTACCAGTGATTGCCAGGTTTCGGCGGCGGGAAAGGCCCCGGCCCGAGCAGGCGAGTTAGAACGACAGTCCGATCAGGATTTCGACGTGGTTGCGCAGCATATTGGCCAGCCCCATCTCGAACGTCTTGTTCTGCCAGCGCATGTAGCGCCCCTCGACGCTGAGTTTCAGGTTGATGTCGTCGATGAGCTCGAAACCAATGCCGCCCACCGCGCCCATCGTGCTGTCTGACGCAACGTCGGGAGTCGTCTCGACAATCTCGGGATCGCCACCGTCGATATCCCCGATTTCGCGCCTCGCCTTCGGATTTCGCACCAATCGCATTGCGATGCCGCCAGACAGGAACGGGCGGACCCGTTGCCGGGGGCCGTTGAGGTAGTATCGCGCCGTGACAGGGATGTCCCAGTGGTTTGCCTCCGTGACGACGAAATTGTTCGAAAGCAGCTGACGTCCCCTGGTCGGCGTCTCTCGCCTCTCAATCCGCAGGCCGGTCTTGAATCGGACGCTGTGGGAGATAAGTTCAGCGGTTATTCCCCAGCGAGGGAGGATGTTGAACTGAACGCCCCCACCCATGCCCCAGGAATCCTGCTGCGGCTCCGAAGTCGCCTTGAACAGGGTGGGTGGATTCGTCGAGGTGCTCGTCTGATCGTTCGTTCCCTCGGTGACCTGGGCGGTGATGTGGTACCCGAGGCGAAATCCTGCGGAGAACCGCTCGAACTCGACCCTGGGACTGCGCCGCCGGGGCGCGTCGTCCTGCTGGCCGTACAGCCCTAGCGGCAGAGCAGCCATGACTGCCAGCCATGGCAGGGTGCGAAAACATCCGGTGCAGCGCATGATTCGTTATTGCGACCCCTTTCAGTCAGATTCGCACAATCAGGGATTTCAGCTAAGATCCGCGATCACGGGAGCGTGGTCGGACGCCGTGAGGCCGTCCTTCTTCTTTCGATAGTCACGATCGACGCGGACCGATTCAAGACGCTGGGCAACGGACGTCGTGCCCAGCAGGAAGTCAATCCGCAAGCCCTGGTTCCTGTAGAAGGAACCTCCGCGGTAGTCCCACCAAGAAAACATCTTCTCATCCGGATGCTTGCTGCGGAAGAGGTCGGAAAAACCCCATTGCAAGAAATACGCAAAACGCTCCCTTTCGGATTCCGTGTGAAAAATCGTGCCTGCCAGTTCTCCCTCGTTCCATGAATCGATCGCCGCCGGAACGACATTGAAGTCACCGCAGAGAACGGCGGGCATGGATGGGTCGTGATGTTCCTGAAAATGACTCATCAAGGTATCGAGCCAAGTCAGCTTGCGCTCGAAGTCCGGATGCTCCAAGGTCTTTCCATTGGGCACGTACACGGTCGTGAACGACAAACCTCGCACGTCCGCTGTCAGCATCCTGGCCCCGAACTCCTCCTGCCCCGGCAGCCCTACCTGACGAACCGCTGCCGCCTCTTTGGTCAAGATGGCCACGCCATTCCAAGCCTTTTGGCCATGCGTGACAGCCCGGTAGCCCTCCGCTTCGAATGCGGAAGCGGGGAATTGCTCGTCGCGCATCTTGAGCTCCTGAAGCCCCACGACGTCGGGCTGCCTCGCCCTAATCCAGTGCAGAACGTACTCCAGCCGCGCGCGGAGACCGTTCACGTTCCACGTTGCGACGCGCAATTTCTTATTACAGCACGACTGGTTCGATCGGACCTGCCTTCGAGTTCCAGGATGGAGGGTCCCCATGGGGCAAGGCAAGAAATTGCGTTAAGCGATGACCGACGCACTCGGAGGCGGGGAATCCGGATCCGGCCCGGAACCGATTCCCCATGCGCTATGGGCGGGCGAGCCCGCCCATAGACGTCACACGGCCGTGCCAACCCGCGAGATCCATACGGTGCAGCCGAGCTGAAGCATTCGCGAAAAGCGAGCACCTCCAACGCATGCCCAGCCAATAGACGCTATCGGATCTCGGCTATCTCGTCGCCTTCGCAGAGGAAGGACACGTGGGCCGTGCTGCGTCGCGATGTTTCGTCACGCAGCCCACGCTCTCGATGCAACTCAAGAAACTCGAGCAGTGCCTGAGCGTGCCACTCTTCGAGAGGGACAGAAAGAAACTGGTGCTGACGGGGGTCGGGCCGTTCCTCGGTCGAACAGGCGCGACGCACGCTAGCGGAGGCTCGCATGGTGCAGGAGATCGCGGACGCCCACCGCGGCGGCGAGTCCGGCCGCTTCCGCCTTGGAATCATTGCCACACTTGGCACCTATATTCTGCCGTGGAGCGTGGGACCTCTGCGTGCTCGCTACCCGAGACTCAGTTTCTTCGTCACCGAAGGCATCACGGTTGACCTGTTGGGCGCGTTGGGAGAGCACGAACTCGACACCGTGCTTCTCGCCCTGCCGGTCCCTGGCTGTCCATTCGACCTGACACCTCTGTTCGACGAGCGCTTCTTCGTTACTTGCCCGGTCGGCCATCCACTCTCGTCGATGCCCGCCATGTCCCCGAAGGCGCTTCAAGGGCATCGTCTGCTACTGCTGACCGAAGGGCACTGCCTGCGCGACCAGGCTCTCGAGGTCTGCCGCATGGAGAGCCTCGCGGGCAATCTCGGCACCGACTGCCGCGCCACTTCTCTGGAAACCCTGCGACAGATGGTTGCCACCGGCCTTGGCGTGACGCTGCTGCCGGCCATGGCAGCGAACAGTGCCCTCAGTGACACTCGGCTCGCTGTCCTGCCCCTGGATTCAGCGGCTGCCCGGCGGCGAATCGTAATAGCGCTGCGGCCCACCATCCCAATCACACGACATTGCGCCAAGCGGGAGGCGTAAAGGCCGCCTCGATCGTCCCGTTGCGGCATACGATCGCGTTAATTTGCCCCAGAGCGGCAACAATTCGCCCGTTCCTGGAGAAGAAGGGGCAGTCGTGGGACGAATTCGACCGTATGCGCGAGTCCTGGTTCAAGTCAGTCGTCCTGCAAGCGAAGTTCTGGAGTCGCCCCTACACGGTGGTCGCTGACTACCAAGCTACGACCTCGCACCGACGGGTCCGTCCGATCGGTTAGCTCGCAAGCAGCGGACCCTGCAACTGCCAACCGTCTGGCTGGAAGGAGACTCTGGTGGCCCGACCAGTAGGATGGTTGGGTGAGCGACGAGAAGTTTGTGCTGGCGTGCCTAGCCGCTGTTTCCCTGCTACTCCTCGTTGTCGGGATCGTCAGCGGAACGTTAATCCGCCACATGGTCCAGATCGTCCCGGTACTGGCAGCGGCTGGGATCGTTCTGCGCCGTCCATCGATTGGCGCAAGCATCTCGATCCCAGTCCTCGTTTTCTGGATCTCGATGATGGTCCTGATCTGGCTCTTCCTTCTGGGCTGGTCTGACATCGCCTACGGCACCTATTCACGCGCCGAAGTCATTCTCACCTTTGCAATTGCGTCCTGCGCGACGTTGGGCCTCTCACCGAGCTTTAGGCTCGGGCAACCCGTGGCAGCATGGAGACGGACTTACCTGTCTGTGCTTGCTGCCGCGGTGCAATCCGGCTTCATGATCCTCAGCTTTCAGGCTCCGTTCGCGTCCAGGTGACGGGGCAGGTGCGGACAGTCGCCCCAACGGACAGCTCGACCCACGGCCCGGCAATGCCGATGAAGAGCCGACGGACACTGGCGTACCGCACCAGAAACCAACGTCGGTCGCAAGTGAGATCGAGCCCTTGACGGCCCCTCCGGAGTCCCTGGCCGAGAACCGACCGTTGCTATCGAAACGAGCATCTGCTCGTCACGATACAGCTAGGACTTCTGCTTCGGACGTATGGAGAACGTGTTCCTGACTCGTTTCGATTCCTTGAAGTATTTCGTCCACCCTGCCGCCCAGACCAAGGAGAACAACACGATTCCTGAAAGCGTCAGAATGACGGCTTGGAGCTCTTCTCCTCTCAGGGCCGGCTGCCCCTCGTTGCCCAAGGGCAACACGAAGACGTTCAATGAACGTAGGGCCATCAAGGCCGCCATGAGCCGCAGCGCCGCGATGTTCCATTTCGGCGCTGTTTCGTGCTCAACCAGGACGAGTATCAGCGGTATTCCAAACAACAGGAAGATCGCCGCCATGAGCCATAGGGGATAGTCGAGGAACCAGCCTGATAGCCCTACCGAATAGACAGCCGTCGGCGGGACCGATCCGATGACGTACACCAAGAGCCAGCCACGGACTCGCCCCACGCCGTATCTTTCTGCCATGCTGCGTCTCGTTAGCTATCAGTAAGGAAGCACAACGTTCAAGCGTCCGGGCTTTCTTCCGTCGAGAGATCGGAGCCCGGGCATTGGGGGATGCGGCATGCAACGTTCATTGCACGCGAAAGACCTGGCCGGCGAGGCACTGGCCGTAGGACTCACTGCGCAATACCCAGCCTTCCTGACCGGGAAATCGAAGCCTGCAACAGCTTGCCGACGGCCGGACGATGGATGGGCGTGAGACGGTTCCGCAGCTATCCGATCGTTTCCCAGCGACGACTTGACGAGGCCGTTGCCGCCGCATCCAGGATTCGCTGGTTCGCGAGTCCGTCATGGAAATTGGGATGCGTGGAAACGCCTGCCACCAATGCCTGGAGCCAGTCATAGATCGTGTGCGTGAAGCTGTGCTCGTAGCCGAGCAGATGGCCGTCGAACCACCACGCGTCCGCGTACGGGTGCTTGCCAAGCGAGCACGAGATGATCTCGTGGAAGCCCTGGGCATCGGGCTGGTCTTCGACGGAGTAGAACCTGAGATGGTTCAGGTTCTCGAGATCAAAGGTGATGGAGCCCTTGCTTCCGTTGATCTCGAATGTGTTGTGATTCTTGCGGCCCGGCGCGAATCGCGAGGCTTCGATGGTTCCAATCGCCCCGTTGGCGAAGCGTACGCACAGAGCAGCGGCGTCGTCAACCGTGACGTCCGCCATCTCGCTGGAACCAGCTGTAACAGCCCGCCGCTTGATGAAGGTCTCGGACGTAGCGGCCAGCTCCGAGATCTCGCCGCAAAGATACCGGCCTAGGTCGATCACGTGGGCGCCGAGGTCACCCAGCGCCCCGCTGCCGGCCAGCTTGGCGTCGAAGCGCCAGACGAGTTCCAGGTCCGGCGAAAGCGCCCAGTCCTGGAGGTAACGCGCCCGAAAGTGGCGGATCTCGCCTACCCGCCCGTCCTCGACCATGCGCTTGGCCAGCGCCACTGCGGGGACGCGGCGGTAGTTGTGCATAAGGAGGTGCGACACTCCCGCAGCTTCGACTGCCGCAACCATCTGCTCTGCCTCGGCGAGGGTGTTCGCGAGTGGCTTCTCGCAAACGATGTGCTTGCCTGCCTCGGCGGCCGCAAGCACCATTCCGCGGTGCATGTGGCCCGGCGTCGAAACGTCGATGATGTCGATGTCGTCGCGTGCGACGACGGCCCTCCAGTCAGTTGAAGCCTCCTGCCAGCCGAACGCTTCCCTTGCCTGCTCGGTCTCATCCGGGTTGCGCCCACAGATTACAACCCTCTCGACCTTGGGCGCGTCGGAAAAGTACATGTTCACATTGCGGTAAGCCTGGCTGTGGGCCTTGCCCATGAACTTCGTGCCGAGTAAGGCCACGCGGTATGACTGCTGTTGGCTGGCTGCCTTCTCCTTGGGTTTCAAGGTGGTGTCCTCCGATTTCTCTGCGCGGTCCTCGCGATTCCTAGATGAACATTTCCTCGTCGGTCGAGACCCGGTCGGGGCTCCTCGGACGCCCCCCGCCCAGTTCGCGGAGCGCCGCGCTAATCCCTGCAGCAACGGCTCGCAGCTTTGTCGCGGGAACCCTGACGGCCGTGTCGAGCGCCTCGACTGCGGAATTGATTCGGCCGACGGTGCCCCGCACAGCCGCATCGACTTCTTCAATGTTCCGATGCGCCGTCTCGGCCAGATTGCCGACCAGTGAGTCTGCCTGCAAGGCTTGCTTGTGTAGAAGCGCCGAGAGACTGTTCAACCTGGCGAGCAGCTCACCGGACTGCTCGGCGAACTCCTTGACAGTCTGCCGCGTCTCCGCCGCAAGCGGCTGCCAGGTATTGAGGAACTCGCCGGTGCGCTCGTCAAGCTCCTTGACTACCCTCATCGAGGCGTACGCGAAGGACGCGATCACAACCAAGGCGATGGCAATCACGACCGTCGACGCCGCGATCACGACCAGTAGCTGCGTCTCGCTCATTACTTACACCAGCGCCGAGGGACCCTCGCTTTACGCTGGCCCGTTACCAACGCTCGCCCGACGCACTGCGATACGCTTTCATGCCGGCCCTGTAGGCCGATTCCAGCGTCGCCCGTTGCGACTCGACGGCCTCCTTGCCCTTGTCGATTGCCGCCTCTGCGACCTTCCGCAACTCCCCGGAGTTTCGGACCAGGTAATCCTTCCCGTCCTCGGCCGTCTTCTTGAGGCGGTCCCGAGTCTGGGCCCCCTGCTCTGGAGCCAACAGCAGCCCCAAGGCAGCTCCCAAGCCGAATCCGATCACGAAACAGGGAAGCCGATTGTCTGCCATTCAACAGTTCGCCGTTGCGAATAGCGATGGTAGCATACAGATCCGAAGCTGGACTAGGCACCGAAACGGCCCTCGAACGCGGTCTTTCCGACGGCATATCGAGCCTTGATTTCAGCTCTTTTGGGGCCTAGGAGTTGCGGCGACTGGCTTGACTGGCACGGCCCCCTGGACGGCCACTTTGAGTGCTCCAGTTCGCCAATCTTGAATCGTTTCCGCGCACTTTGGGGAGATCAGCGAGCCTCGAGGTGGCGTTTCTCTTCGGCTACGCGCTCGGTTTCGAGTGGGGTCTCTTGTGGACAGAGGAATGGCACCAAGGGCCTGCCCCTACATGGGTTGACGCTGTCGGAGCGCTGCTTTCCACTCCGGTCCCGTGGCGGCGTCCCTCCCTCGAAGCCCGCGACGGGCAAATCGGAAGACCTTGAGGCGATACGGAAATCCCCATACAATGTTGGTTGGATCGAAGCCCGATGCGACACCTACATCTACATCTAATCGCGACCCTCGCCTTGCCTCTGGCCGTGGTCCAAGCGGCCGAGCCGGTCAGCTACTACGAGGACGTTCGGCCTCTGCTCCAGCTCCATTGCTCCGGTTGCCACCAGCCAGCGAACAAGTTGAGCGGCCTCGACATCACCGCGTACGTCGGCATCATCAAGGGCGGAGGGAAATATGGAAGCTCCGTGGCAAAGGGTGCGCCCGAGAACAGTCCGCTGGTGAATCTGGTCAACGGAAAGATGGAACCCCGCATGCCCATGGGAGGCGCGGCGTTGCCGCCCGAGGCGGTGGACCTCATTACCCGCTGGGTCCACGAGGGTGCCGAGGACGACACTCCGGTCGAGGCCAGGGCCCCGCAGGTCCCTTCCGAACCGCCCACGTACGCGCAGGCCCCAACGATTACCGGGCTGGCATATTCGCCCGATGGCAGCCTGATCGCGGTCGGAGGATTCAAGGAAGTCCTGCTCCACAAGGCGGACGGCTCCGCGATCGAGGCGCGCCTGCTAGGTCGATCCGACAAGATCCATTCAATCGATTTCTCGGCGGACGGCAAGCGGCTTGTCGCGATTGGCGGCACGCCGGCCAAGTTCGGCGAATTGCAGATCTGGGACCTGGAATCCAGGAAGCAACTGCACACGGTGACTGCAACCACTGACACGCTCTTCGCTGGGGACCTATCGCCGGACGGCACCAGAGCGGTCTTCGGCGGCATCGACAAGTCGATCTGGATGGTCGATGTTGAGAGCGGGGAGCAGGTCTTCAGGGCTGGTCACCACGAGGACTGGGTCCTGCAGACCGTGTTCGGCGTCGACGGCAAGAGAGTCGTTTCCGTGGGCAGGGACCGGGCGGCCAAGCTTGCGGACGCGGGCACCGGCGCATTCCTTGAGAATGTCAACTTCCTTCGCGACATGCTCTATGCGATCGCGCGTCATCCAAGACGCGATTACGTCCTGATCGGAGGCGAGGACCGCGTGCCGTACCTGTACACGATGGATCGTCCGAGGGCACTCAAGATTGCTGACGACTCGACGCTGATTCGGAAGTATGAAGAGCAGGCCGGCAAGATTTTCGCGCTCGCATTCAGTCCCGACGGATCGCGAATCGCCGTTGGCGGCGTCGCCGACGAAGTTCCTGTATACGATTCGGAGAGTGGCGAGCGAGTGGCAACCTGCAAGGGGCACAACGGGGGCATTTTCGTCTTGGCGTTCCGTCCCGACGGAAGCCAAGTGGCGACCGGAGGGTTCGATGGGGTCGTCCGCATCTACGACGCAGCAACTGGCGAGCAGGTACGATCTTTCGTGCCTGTGCCGATCGAAAGCGCGACGTCGGCCAAGGCCGACGAGAATGCGGGGTAATCCGATGCACTGTACTCGACCATCGAGAGTCCTAGCAGCCAAGCACTTCGTGGGGCTGCCTGCGCTGGCCCTGCTGGCAGCGCCGCTTGCCTTTACGAGCCCCACATTGACAGACGTTTCGCCCCCGGGCGGGCAGCGCGGGTCAGCGGTCCGCCTCCACCTGAAGGGCACCGGGCTTGACGGGAAGATCCACATTCGCAGTCAGATCCCAGGCTCGATCACCGAACTGACTGCGGAAGGCCCGGCCCGGCAGTACCTGTTGGAGATTGCTCCTGATGCCGCACCGGGCGCATACCCTTTGGTCGTCGAGACGGCCGCCGGTTTGACGAACGCATGGCTGTTCAGCGTCTCTGCGTTTCCCGAAGTCCCGGAGTCCGAATCGCAGCGCCAGCGAGCTCCCCGAAACGACATCGAGGGAGGCGCCCAGCCGATCGAGACGCCTGTCGTCGTCAACGGAACACTCGGCGAGGCCGACCGTGACCTTTACCGCGCCGACATGAAGGCGGGGGAACGGATCGTGCTCGAGGTCGAGGCGCGGAGGCTGGGCTCGGCAATTGACCCCGTACTGGCTATTCGCTCTGCCGAAGGCGGGATCTTGGCTCGGAGCGACGATTCCGCAGGCATCGGGGGCGACGCCCGCATCGACTTCACGCCCCCTGCGGACGGCACCTATCTCATCGAAGTCCATGACGCCCGCTTCAGCAAGCAGCGGCGCAACTTCTATCGGCTTCTCGCGGCTTCGGTCGAATATGCGGAGGCCATCTTCCCTCTGGGCTGGACCCAAGGCGAACCGGTCGAGGTCGAGTTCTCGGGCGGGACCCTTACGTCGCCGAGAAAAGTCACCGTCGAAGGCAACCAGGCGGTGCTGCCAGGCGAGCGCACAGGCCTGCCGCTCCCGCTGCTCCGAAGCACGGCTCCCGAAACGCTGGAATCCGAGGGCGCAGAGAGCATGCAACTGGTCGAGGGGACAGTAGTCAACGGACGGATTGCAAAGCAGGGCGAGGTCGACCACTATCGGCTCACGGTAAGCCCTGGAGAGGAATGGATGGTCGAGACGCAGGCGGCCATCATAGGCACTTCTCAGCTCTACACGCTTCTGGTGGTCAGGGACCAGCACGGCAGGAAGCTCGGATCGGCGGGCGACCAGCCGCCCGAGGAGTTGCTCTCCAATATCTCCATCCGAGCGGAGACATTCGGAGATCCGGCGCTCGGGATCCGCGTTCCGGAAGGCGTATCGGAAATCCAAGTCAGCGTCGAGGATCTGCTCGGTCGTGGCGGCCCTGGGTTCGCCTACCGGCTCGTGGCCCGGCAGCAGCCGGCCGACTTCATCCTTCGTCTAGACGATACCCATGTCAACATCCCGCGAGAGGGCAGCGCGAGCGTGTCGCTGACCATGGACCGAAGGGGATTCGACGGAGCTATCCGGATCGTGGCCGAAGGCATTCCCGAGGGAGTGGTCGCCGAAGGCGGAATTATTCCCGCGGAATTCGGAGGGATGACCACGCAGAGGACCTCACTGCGGGGGCGCCTCACCCTGACGGCTTCCGCCGAGGCCAAGCCGGGCACAGCCTCGATTTCCTTGTTCGGTGAAGGAAGGACCTCGGACGGCCGGATCGTGCGCAGGCCGGCGCTCACCTCGACAATCGTGACGGCAGTGGCCGGGACCAAACAGCGGCCTGTCCGTATCCCCGACGTCGATGGGGCGGTCACGGCAATGGTCGTCGACCCGGCTCCGGCCAGCATTGAACTCGTCTCGCCAAGCCGCCTCCGCCTGATCCAGGGGTTGAAGCGTGACATCAAGTGGAAATACAAGACGCGCGAAGCGGGGGTCGAGGCCCTTTCGCCAGTACGCTTGATAAACGAACCCTCGGTCAGTAATCTCAGGGTTCTCGGCGACGCCAAGATCAAGCCGGGAGACAAGGACGGCATGCTGGAGATGAACACCACCATGGGCACCCCCGCCATGCGCTTTGACTTAGTGCTAGAGGCCACGGTGCGACACCAGGGCACGACCTACACGATTTACTCCCCTGCGATCATAGTGGACGTCATCCAGGGCTACAGCGTAGGCGCTCCGCCCGAACCCGTGTCCGCCGATCCGGGAGCCGAATTCGAGATTGCAGGAAGCTTCTCGCGCGAGCCCGAATTCGATTCGAAGGTGGTCGTGGAAGCGATCAACCTGCCCGTCGGGGTTTCGTGCGATTCCCAGAGCATCGCCAACAATTCAGACAGCTATTCACTGCGATGCCGGGCTGAATCCAGCACGAAATCCGGGGAGTATCTGGTGGAGATCGCGCCGCAATCGGTCCTTGCCGGCCGCGACAAGGAAGCGGTGCCCTACAACATACCTCCCGTCGAAGCCGTCCTGGTGATTCGGGACGGCGCTACAATAGCAACGGTGCAATAGCCATCCGGAGTCGATCGAAATGAATAAGCTGCATGTTCTAGTCGCGATTGCCGCCACGGCCGCAATCGTGGCCGGCCCGGTTTCCGCGGCCACCGCCGACGAGGCCCGCGTCAACTTTCTGCGGGACGTCATGCCCATCCTGAACAACACCGGCTGTACGCAGGGCGCCTGCCACGGCTCGGCGAAGGGCAAGAACGGCTTCAAGCTGTCGCTACGTGGCTACGATGCTGAATTCGACTACCGCGCCTTGCTGTTCGAGGTCTCCGGCCGCCGCTTCAACAGGGCCGTGCCATCGGCTAGCCTCATGCTTGCCAAGCCGACCATGCGAGTGCCCCACGAGGGCGGCGTACGTTTCAGCGAAGACTCGGATGCCTTCAAAACCATCGAGAAATGGATCTCGCAGGGAGCACCCTACGGAGATCCGAAAGCCGATACCGTGTCAAGGCTCGAAGTCACTCCGAAGGAAATCCACCTCACGGAACCTGGCCAGGAACAATCCGTAAAGGTCGTGGCGCACTACGGGGACGGCTCAACGAGAGACGTTTCGAATCTGGCGGTTCTCGAGAGCAATTCGACAAGTACAGCCAAGATCCAAGATGGCGGCATGGTCCTTGGCGAGCGCATCGGTGAGGCGGCCATCATGGTGCGCTACGAGGGCAAATTCACTACCCTGCCCCTGACTGTGCTGAATCCGGCGCCGGGCTTCAGCTGGAAGAAGCTGCCGCAGAACAACTACATCGACAAACACATCGATGCCAAGCTCAAGCGCCTGAAGATCCAGCCTTCCGAGCCGGCGAGCGACGCAGTGTTCCTGCGCCGCGTCTACATCGACTTGACCGGCATTCCGCCCACGCTGGAGCAGGCAAGGGCGTTTATCGACGACCCGGACTCCTCCAAGGCGAAGCGGGCTCGAGTGATCGACGAACTGGTCGGAAGCCGCCCGTATATCGACCACTGGTCGCTCAAGTGGGGGGACTTGCTGCAATCGAACCGCAAGCACCTCGGCGAGAAGGGCATGTGGGCGTTCCGGCAGTGGATTCGGGACTCAATCGCCTCCAACCAGCCGTACGACGACTTCGTCCGGGAACTGCTCACATCAGTGGGCAGCACGTTCCAGTCCCCGGCGACTAACTACTTCCGCGTCAACGACGATCCGAAGCTAGCCATGGAGACCACGACCCAGCTCTTCCTGGGAGTTCGAATGGTCTGTGCGCAATGCCACGACCACCCTTTCGAACGCTGGACGCAGAACCAGTACTTCCAGCTGAGCGCCTTCTTCGCTGCGGTCGGAATGAAGCCTGGCTTCGATAGCGACGAACAGATCGTCTATCTGAAGCGGGAGGACACCGATTTCCTCCACCCGAAGACAAACAGGCCCGTAGAGCCGGAATACCTCTTGGCTTCTGCGGGGATGCCGCCGATCGGGACTTTCGGGGACAGCCGGGAGGCGCTAGCAGATTGGCTCACCTCGGAAAAGAACCCGTACTTCGGGAAAGCCATCACGAACCGGGTCTGGAGCTATTTCTTCGGACGGGGAATCATCGAGCCGGTCGATGACATCCGCGGGTCCAACCCGCCGATCAACCCCGCATTGCTGGACGCTCTCGAAAAGGACTTCGTGAAGAGCGGGTTCGACCTCCAGCACCTGATCCGCACGATCGTCAGCTCGCGGACCTACCAGTCGGCCATGGAAACCAACAAGTGGAACGCGACCGACAACGTCAATTTCTCGCACTTCGAGCCACGCCGGCTACCAGCGGAATCGCTGCTGGACGCGATGACGATAGCGACCGGTTCGCGACCGGACTTCCCCGAAGTGCCCGAGGACTTCAATGCCCAGCAACTGCCGGACCCCCACGTCGACACGGGCGGATTCCTCAACATGTTCGGGAGGCCGGAACGGGAATCGCCGTGTGAATGCGAGCGTAGGAACGATCTCAGTCTGCCGCTGGCGATGAGCCTTGTGAACGGACCTACCCTCGCCGACGCAATCGCCAATCCCGAAGGACGCATCGCCAAGGCGATCCTGGCCGGCCGAAGCGATCGGGAGCTGATCGAGGAACTCTATGTCGCGTCGCTGAGCCGCTACCCGACACCAGAAGAACTTGATAAGGCGATGACCTATCTTGGCAGCTCGCCAGGACGCGCAGCCAAGGCGCAGGACCTGCTCTGGGCGCTGATCAATTCGAACTCGTTCCTGTTCAATCGCTAGCAGGGTCCGGAGCGGAGGCAGGAAGGCTCTCGGCGACGAGTTCGGCGATATCCGCGACACGGATGTCATCCCGGCCCCTGCGTCCCGCCGCGTCCCTGAGCATGATCGGACAGTACGGGCAAGCCACGGCGACGGTTGCCGCTCCGGTTTCGTCCACCTCTTCGAATCGCTTGTAGTTGACCCGCCCCCCGGGTAGCTCGACACTGTCATCCGCGATGTAGAGCTGCCCGCCGCCAGCACCGCAGCACATCGTCCGTGCAGCGTGGTGTCCCATCTCGACCAGATCGGCACCGAGGGCGCGAAGCACTTCGCGAGGCTCCTCGATGACACCGCGGCCGCGTGCAAGGTAGCAGGGGTCGTGCAGCGTGACCTTGCCGGCGGAATCCCTGAGCGGGAGGGTACCCAGAAGATTGGCGAGAAGTTCCGTGTGGTGCACGACCTCGATCCCAAGCTGCTGAAATTCAGGCTGCTGGCGATAATCCAGATCAAACATCCGGGCGCAATGCGGGTCGCATGTCACGATCTTCCGCACGCCCTTGGATCGCAGGTCGCCGATCACCCGCTCGGAGAGCTCCAAATACAGATATTCGTTGCCTGCGCGCCGGGCGGGCTCGCCGCAACAGGTCTCGGAAGCCAGGACGCCCCATGAGATGCCTGCCGCATCCAGGATCCGCCGCATGGATCGGACGACCTCGTGACCGTGTGCGTCATAGTTGCATCCGCAGCCCAGCCAGAAGAGCCACTCGGTCTGCGCTTCGATAATCGGGATTTCCTCGGTTTCCAGCAGCTTCCTGCGAACCTGCTGCGAAACGCCCCAAGCATTGTGGGGAGACCGCTCCATCGTGGTGAACATGTCAGCCAGCTTGTCGCTACCGGTGCGCCCTTCGCTTACAAGGCCCCGGCGCAGGTCGAGAATCTTGAACCCGACATGCTCGATCCCGACCGGGCACGCCTCCTCGCAGGCGCCGCACGACAGGCACTGGTACAGGTCCTGTTCGCTCACCCACGCCTCGCCGCTCTCGACAAGGGCCTCATCCCCGGCGATGACGTCTCCACCGGCCAGAAGCCCTTCTTGCATCTGGAGGACAATCTTCTTCGGGTCAAGAGAGCCCCCGATTAGATTTGCCGGGCAGTTGTCCGTGCAGCGACCGCACTCCACGCACGAGTTCAGATCGAGAATGTCCTTCTGCGACAGATCGGAGAAGGACAGCATTCCGAAGTCGTCGTCGTCCTCGTCCCGAAGAGCGCGCATCGAGCTCGTGACGGTTCCACGGAAAAAGATCGCCACCGGCGCCAGGACCAAGTGCAGGTGCTTGGAGTTCGGAATCAGCCAGAGCATGCCGAGAAGGGCCGCCGTGTGCGCCCACCAGTTGGCCTTCCAGGCCGTGGCGGGAGGCTCGAGCACCTGCCAGTCAGCGATGTAGGTCGCCATCAGGACAACAATCAGCAGGGCCACCAGAGCGGATGTGCCGGAAAGGTGCTCGCCGAGGACCTTCGGGCGCAGCACGAATCGGCGGAAACTCAGACCCGCGATGCCGACCAGCACCAAAACTGCCCAGGCCCCGGCGAAGTCGCCGTACCAGGAATGGCCGTGATGGATGACGCCGAGCCCGAGGAAACCCGTCGCGAAGTGCTCCAGGCTCACCCAAGCGAACGCGAAGAAACCCCACATCACAAGGGCATGGAGCGCTCCGGCTACGGGTCGCTCCCGAATCACCCGTGTCTGGAGGACAACCTCCGCAAACACTGTCCAGAGCCGACGGGCAATCTTGTCATGCGGGAGATTCCGCTCCTTGCAGCCCAGCATCGGGGCGAGCCGCCGCCGCACAGCCGATACAAAATAAGCGGCGCTCGACAGGACAGCAAGACCCAGAACGATCCGGTCGATCACCAAATAGGATCATATCGCGCCACTGCGGAGAGCCGATGGGACTGGGATCGAAATATGCTTCCAGCCTGAATGGCGCCCCCAAGCTCGCCGGCTGGCGCTCTTCTGCGGACCCCCGCTCTGATTCCCGGGTTTGGCCCATTTCCCGCAAAGAGAATTCGTCGCGATGCTCTCGTCTTGTTCGTTGACAATAACTGTACTATCCTAAATAGTACAGTTATGTTGCCCTTCATCGTCGAATTGCGAGCGGGCGCATCGGTCTACGAGCAATTGGTCTACGCGGTGCAGAGGGCGATCGTTTCGAACCAGCTGTCACCCGGCGATCGATTTCCGTCCATCCGAACTCTGAGCCAGGAACTGCGCATCAATCCCAATACCGCGCAAAAGGTCGTGACTCGGCTCGTGGACCAAGGCCTGCTCGCCGTCCAGCCGGGCGTTGGAACTCTCGTTGCGGCAATCCCGGAGCCATCTCCGAGAGAGCGGTCCGCGCTCTTGGTGCATGAGGTGGAGCAGCTGGTTGTCGAAGCCAGGAGGCTGTCGCTCACCATGGACCAAGTTCTAGATGCGGTGCAGAACCATTGGGTTCGTCTGTCGGAGGTGCATCCAGCGGATGGGCCGGGGCGTGCGGCAGTCAGGGAGGCGCTCGGCGAATGAACGCGATCATCCAAACCAGCGAACTCTCGCGGCGCTTTGGCCGAAACCTAGCGGTCAGGAACCTTTCCCTGGACGTCCCGAGGGGAAGCATCTTCGCCCTCCTAGGGCCGAACGGCGCGGGAAAGACCACCACGGTCAAGATGCTCTTGAACATGATTCGGCCGACCTATGGTCGGGCCACTGTCTTGGGAACCGACTCCACCCGACTCGGCCCGTCGCAATTCACCCGCATCGGCTACGTCTCCGAAAACCAGGAATTGCCCGATTGGATGAGCGTTCAGGATCTGATTGACTTCTGCCGGCCAATGTACCCCTCGTGGGATCAGGACCTCTGCCGGCACTTGACCCACCAGTTCGACCTGCCTCTCTCCCAGAAGATCAAGAGCTTCTCGCGCGGCATGCGAATGAAGGCAGCATTGCTTGTCTCGCTCGCGTACCGGCCGGAGCTGGTCGTCCTGGATGAACCGTTCAGCGGGCTGGACGCCCTCGTAAGGGACGAGTTCATGCGAGGCCTCCTGGAGCTCAGCGACCGGTCAGAGTGGACTGTGCTGGTGGCGTCGCATGACATCGACGAAGTGGAGCGGCTGGTGGACTGGGTGGGAGTGATCGACAAGGGATCGTTACGTGTCTCGGAATCGACAGCGTCACTCGAGGCGAGATTCCGCTCTTGCCGGTTGACTCTGGGATCCGGCGAGCGGCTGCCGGACTTGCTGCCGGACTCCTGGCTGTTACCGGAGTCGGAGGGACGAAGCGTCCGGTTCGTGGAAAGCGACTACAAGGAGGAAACAGGCGTCGACTTTATTCGGAGTGTCGTGAAGGAAGCGAGCGAAGTCACCGTAAGCCGCATGCCCCTCAAGGCAGTCTTCATGGCGCTCGCCCGGACCTACCGGTCCCAAGGGAGCGGACCAGAATGAGCCTGATTCATCACTTTGTCCGAAAGGACTTCCGCCGCGCACGTCTTATGCTCGCGGTTTGGTACCCGATTCTGGTCCTTTCTGTTGGATTGGATACGAAGATCGAGTTGTTTCTCGACGAGCGTGGGCCGGCTCGGGAAGTTGCCGCTCCGAGTAGTGCCGAACTCGACCTTGCTGTTGTCGTGCTGGTCGGCCTGTTAGTCATCTTCGTCGACCTTCTCATGAGAGCCGCAATTGTCTCGAAGCTGGTGCATGATGACGCCACGGTGGGAAGCACGGCGTTTTGGCTCAGTCGGCCCATCGCCGGTGGGACGCTACTGTTCAGCAAGACGATTCTGTTGTCTCTGTCAATGATCCTCCCGCCGATCATTGTGCAGTTGGCAGTCTCAAACCAACTTGCCGGCTCGCCTTCGACCTCCCCGGAGGTCTTCCTTTCACCCGTCATCGCGACGGCCGTCTTCATGATGCTCGCGGCCTTGACGCCAAACCTGACCGGAATGGCGGTCCTGGGGGGAATCATGGCGGGCGTCACTTGGGGAGCATTCCTGGTTCTGAGCTGGCTGGCGATGCCCGTTGTTGGAGGCGAGGGCATTGCCGACACAGTGACGCGCGCAGTTACGAGCAATCCGCCGTGGCTGCTCCTCCTCGGGATTTCTGTAGCGGTGATCTGCCACCAATACCTGACCCGTCGAACCAAGCGAAGCCTTGCTATTGCTTTCTCCGGAATACCCGTCTTCCTTCTGCTGTTAGCCACTGGATGGTTCTAGGGTGTGTCCTTTTGGAAGTTTCGCGGGCCCGGTCTGGTCGTTCCGATGCGATTGTCACGCCGAAGTTCAGGCCAACCGTTCAAGGTCGGGTGCCGAGCTTAAGGCGAGACCAACGCAATTCCCGTCGTGGCGTCGTCCTGTGATGACTAGCAAGGTCTCTACGCTCTGCTTGATACTGACCACGAGCCTTCGATCTGCCGCACCTGTTCCGGACAAGCCTTCAATGCTCGAAGAGCTCCGTGCGGCGATTCAAGAGGAGTTGGATAGAGTCGGTTACGGATCTATGGGCGTGGCTCTCGTATCGAGAGACAGGACTATCTGGGCCGCCGGCGTTGGGATGGCCGATCGTCGCCACGAATTTCAGGTCAAGCTCACGAAGGACGCCATCCTAGGAGCTTGGAGGACGCCCGGCGTCATGATCGTAGGCCACGAGGCTATCGCCAGGGCTCGGGCCTCCAAACCCAAGACAACGCTACGGGCCCAACCTGCTCGCCCCGAGGTCCCTGTTCCAAACAATTCTGGTCCATGCTGTCGTCGCAGTCCAAGATCCCGCGAATTCAATCGCGAAGCTCGGAAGATCCAAGGCGACGCTATCCTATCTGCGAGATGCGCTGGCTCGCGGTGATCGCCCTCTTTCTTCCAATTGGGTGCAGTCAAATCGACAACCCGGAAACCGCTCTTGAGCGTGAATCAGTCAAGCGCTTGTCACAGATCGAAGGATCGATCTCGCTCGGAGGCTTGGATCAGCCGGTGGAGATCTTGCGGGACCACTGGGGCGTTGCGCACATCTACGCAAAAACCGTTCACGATCTCTTCTTCGCGCAGGGCTACGTCGCCGCGCAGGACCGCCTTTACCAGATCGAGATCTGGCGCCGCACCGGTGCCGGGGAACTGGCCGAAGTGTTCGGTCCGGAGTACGTCTCCCGCGACCGCATCGCCCGCCTGGTCCGCTATCGCGGAGACATGGAAGCAGAGTGGGCCAGCTATTCGCCACACTCGCGCGAGATCGCGGATGCCTTTACTTCCGGCATCAATGCCTATGTCGACAAGAATCGGGACAACTTGCCGATCGAGTTCGAGTTGCTGGACTTCAAACCGGGGATCTGGAAACCGGAGCATGTCTTGCTTCGGATCGCAGGCCTGCTGATGGTGCGCAACATCAGCCAGGAAATCGCGAGGGCGAAACTCGTTTCGCAGCTCGGGGTCGAGGCGACCCAACGGTGGTACCCAACAGACCCGCAACGTGATTTGCGTCCGGATCCGGACATCGATCTGGCGGGAATCGATGACCGCGTCACCGCGGAGTACCGACGGGCAGTATCAATCCCGGTGCTGCACGCCTCTGACGGATCGAATAATTGGGCGGTCAGTTCGGAATTGAGCGTTACCGGCGCGCCATTGCTCGCGAGCGACCCGCACCGGCCCGTGATCCTGCCGTCGCTGCGGTACCTGGTCCACCTGAATGGGCCGGGCTGGAACGTGATCGGATCTGGGGAGCCAGCACTGCCAGGGGTCGCGATCGGGCACAACGAGCGTGTCGGATGGGGATTCACGATTGTCCAGTACGACGCGGCCGACCTATTCGTGGAACGAACGAATCCTGAGAATGGCGATCAGTACTTGCTTGGAGAGGATTGGCTCGACATGCGGATCGAGCGCGAGGAAATCCGGGTACGCGGGGTAGAGCAACCGGAACAGGTCGAACTCAGGTTTACCCGGAACGGCCCGGTGATCTGGGAAGACCCTGACCATGACCGGGTCGCGGTTCTCCGCTGGGCTGGCCAGGAACCCGGCACCGCTGGGTACCTTGGCAGCCTGGCTCTTGACCAAGTTGAGGACTGGGACGGATTCGTCGAAGCGATGCGTGCCTGGAAGGTCCCGGCCGAGAATATCGTCTACGCGGACATCGACGGTAATATCGGGTGGATTCCTGCTGGCCTCGTGCCCGTGCGAGAGGGCTGGGCCGGTCTCTTGCCCGTGCCCGCCCATACCGGCCGGTATCGGTGGAAGGGATTCCGGGAAATCGAAGAGCTTCCTCAAATCAAGAATCCTGATTCCGGCTATGTCGCAACGGCGAACCACAACATCCTTCCGAGCGGCTATCCGCACGATCTGGGATTTGACTGGTCCGCCCCTTACCGCTTCGAGCGCATCGACGAGGTCCTGAAAGACGGCGGTCCGTTCAGTGTTGACGACTTCAAGCGGCTTCAGCATGACGAAGTGTCGCTTCCCGCCCGCCAGCTTGTGGCAATGCTACGTGAATCGCCATCCTGGAACTCAAAGGCGGCTTCCGTTTTCGACGGGTGGGACTTTGTCCTCGACGCCAATTCCAGCGCGGCCGCTCTATTCGAGGCATGGATCAAGCACCTGCCTGGAACCTATCTCACGGCTGAGGCACCTGCCGACGCACGCAAGCTGATCGAACGTTACCTGCAGCTTCCTCGCTTGATGGCGCTGCTCAGAGAAGCTCCTGATGAGCGAAGGACTGAAATCATGGCCGAGGCTCTCGAGCAAGCTTTCGCGGAACTTTCGTCCACTCTCGGAGCTGCGCCCTCGGCCTGGAGTTGGGGACAACTACACAAGATTGGCTTCCGCCATCCGCTTTCGGACTCGGCTACCCGAAGAGCGGTCTTTGATCTCAAATCGGTTGAGCGAGGGGGCGACGGTTTCACGCCCAACGCCACGCGCGGGCCCGGTTACCTGCAGTCAAACGGGGCTTCCTACCGCCACATCCTTGATCTCGGCGACTGGGACCGATCTGTGTTCACCAGTACGCCGGGACAATCAGGCCAGCCAGGTAGCCCCCACTACGCCGATCTCCTCCAGATGTGGACAGAAGGACGCTACGCCCCACTTGTCTTCAGCCGCGCGGCGGTGGAACAGCACACCGCCCATCGGCTAGTGCTCAAGCCCGAATGACGCATGGTATTCAACGCACGCCCTAAGGGGCGCCGGTCACACATAATCTCAATTCGCGGGGAGCCGGACTCCGGTGCGGTGGACGCTGCCGCCCACGGTTGACAGCTAGGTTTCGAGGGCGCTGGGACAATACTCGCTGCCGGTCTGGCATTCGATCGCGGAAGAGAATCTACCAAGCGTGCCGATGCGCACTTCCGGTCTTGGGTGGACTCTGGTCCAGATTCCCGCATAGACGAAATGTATATATGTGCATATCCACTAGAGAGGGCTCAGCAGGATGAGTCAATGCTGGAGCGTTTCGGATGGAATGAGACGAAGAACCGGCTCAGCCGTTTGAAACACGGTGTCAGCTTTGAGGAAGCGAGTATGGTCTTCGACGGACCGGTTCTTTGCGCAATCGATGACCGAGAAGACTACGGAGAAGAGCGATTCATCGGATACGGCCAGATTTGAGAGGCGGATTTCGTCGCCGTGGTCTATGCGATCCGGCATGGCCGGATCCGACTGATCTCGGCATGCAACGCTAGCCGGACAGAAACGCGGGACTGCTTTGAGTATCTACATGACCCGACTTGACGCAATTAGATCGATCCGAGACGAGAACATCGACTTCTCGAAGATTCCAGAAGCCGACGACCGATTCTGGTCGCGCGCCGATTTTCACATGCCGGGGCCGAAGAAGGGCGTGTATGTGAGAGTGGACCACGATGTCCTGGAGTGGCTCAAGTCGAGGGGTAAGGGATACCAGACTCGGATAAATGCAATGTTGGGGGCACAGATGGAAAATGACCGATCTGCAGGATCGGCTGGTCGGCTCAAGAGACCGAGACTCAATTGTGATCCGGCCTAATTCACGTGAAATTGCTCCTGACGTCTGAGGGCGAGGCGGGCTAGAGGGGCCTTCGCGTATTGGCTCCGGCTAGTTGGTGGTCGCTTGCGGACCACAAGCCAGCCCAAGTTGAAACCCGACCGCTGTCGGCTGCGTCGAATACCGGGACTCTCAGCCATCACCCAGCGTCGGTCGGGTGGCCGACCTCAAATGGTGGGGCCTCGGTCATTGAAGGAGATCGGAAATGACGAAAGCCAAGACACTCGTTGTTGCCGCCCTGGCAGCGGTTGGCCTGCTAGTAGCGCAATCAACCCCGACAACCGCGTCGGCGGATGGTCACGATTGGGAGCTTGTACCTGGTAGCGTAGCCGGTTGGCCGGGATCCGCAGGCAGCAGCTCGACGGCAAGCGTGGAAGCCGGTTGGGTCTTTGGGGATATGTTCCTCTACAACAGGAGCACAGGAAAGGCCTATCGGTACTTTGACGAATGCGGGGATTCCGCGCCGGCCGGATGCTTCGGCGCGATACCGGTGCTCGAGGAGGCCGACGCGATGCTGGCAGTAACACCAAAGCCTCAGTCAGGAAGGATTTCCGGCGGCTCACAGTAGCTAGAGCCTTGGGCTCTGGGCCGCGCAGAGACCTAGGGACCCACCTCCGTTCGCACCAGCATCGCCACTTCGCAAACAGTGCGGGTTGCACGTAGACGGGACCCTGCAGGCATCGGAAGGCTGCAACGAGAGCTTGCCTCCTTCGACGTTCCTGGCTTGGAATCTCATCCAATCGAGCGATCGCTGTCTTCCAGCTCACTTGTGGCTGGCCTTTGCAAGACGGTCGGCCCAGTCAGCTGCGCGATCGGTCGGATGACATTGCGCCGGTGCATCCGTACTAACCACCGGACCGAGTCGAGCCACCCGGAGCGGGACAGGCCAGACGGAATCGCGAGGCCTGAATCGAATGGGAATCGGAGATGCCGGCCAGCGCCTCTTCGGATACGTCGGGAGCTGACTCTGCAGATTAGACACAACCGCTTCCATGCAATGTCTGCGCGTCTGTCCCGCCCCGAGCCACGGGTTGATAAACTCAGGCCCATCCATGAGTGTCCGGCTCGTTGTGATCCTGTCTCTAATCGGCACCCTAGGGGTCGCGCAAGAACGGCCGCCAAACCTCGTGATCGTGTTTGCGGATGACATGGGTTATGGCGACCCGCAAGCCTACAATCCCCGTTCCCGCGTTCCCACACCTCACATCGACTCCTTGGCAGCGCGGGGAATGCGCTTCACCGATGCCCATACCGCTTCGTCAGTCTGCACGCCTTCGCGATACGGTCTGCTCACGGGCCGCTATCCATGGCGCTCCAGGTTGCCCGTCGGTATCGTCAACAGCTGGGGAGGGCCGGTCATCAGCGGCGACCGGCTCACCCTCGGGAAAGCCCTTCAAGCGAAGGGATACCGGACTGCCTGCATCGGGAAATGGCACTTGGGCTGGGATTGGCCGGTCCAAGAAGGAGGCTATCTCTCCGAGGAACTCGAGGGTATCAACGTCGGTCCGGACTACGAGCCCTACGGAGAACGCGTGGACTTCTCCCGTCCGGTCCGGGAAGGTCCGACCACGCGAGGATTCGACTATTACTTCGGGGACGATGTCCCGAATTTCCCACCGTACGCGTTTATCGAGAACGACCGGGTGATTGGCAATCCGACCGACCGTATGCCCATCAACAAGGGCCAGCGAGCAGGCCCGATGCTGCCGAGATGGGACTTGTGGGCGGCCCAGCCCACCATCACGGCACGAGCCGTTGCATGGCTTGAGGAACGAACCGCCGAACCGGAAGTGCCGTTCTTCCTATACATGCCGCTCTTGGGGCCTCACACGCCGATCGTGCCCAACGCCGAGAACCGCGGAAAGAGCCGCGCGGGCCCCTACGGGGACTGGGTTCATCAGATGGACTCGATCCTCGGGAAGGTCGTTGCAGTCCTGGAAAGGACCGGAGCGATCGAAAACACAATCGTGATGTTCACCTCTGACAACGGGTCGCCCGCTCGAAGCGGCATCGGCAGCTTTGGTGCGACAGGCACGGTCACCGAGATTTACTCGCACGTGCCGAACGCACCTTGGCGGGGCCTGAAGGCCGATGCCTGGGAGGCCGGACACCGGGTACCGTTCGTGGTCCGATGGGACGGAAGGATCGAGCCCTCGACAGTCAGCGATCGCACTGTCTGCCTGACCGACATCTACGCAACGATCAGCAAAATCGTCGGATTCGAGATGCCACACGACTCCGGCGAAGACAGCTTCAGCCTGGCCCCGCTGCTCTTCAGGAGGGGGTCATACGGGCGCACCACCACGGTGCACCACAGCCTTTCCGGCGTCTTCGCCATTCGTAAGGAGAGCTGGAAACTGATCCTCGGCGATGGCAGCGGCGGCTTTTCTTCGCCGCGGGGCGATTTGCTGCAACCCGGAGAAGACGGCCCCATGCAGCTCTACCTGCTCGCCGAGGACCCGCGCGAACGCCGGAACCTAGTCGCAACCCGATCCGACAAGAAGGCCGAACTGCTGGGCGAGCTCGTGCGACTCCGCGACGCCGGGCGTTCCCGTTAAACGGTTTCGAACCTATCCGTCGCGTCAGCTCCAAGGATTGGCCGGCTGGGTTCGGATAAACTGAACAGTTCCCGATGGACCCCCAATTGCTAGCCCTTGGGGGCCTGTGGTACGTCGCCTTCCTGCTTTCACTCACGTGCCACGAGGCAGCTCATGCACTGGTGGCCTTGCGTGGCGGTGACGACACGGCTGCAACGGGGGGCCAGGTTTCGCTGAATCCCATCCCCCACGTTCGACGAGAGCCTCTCGGGACTGTCGCAGTTCCTATCCTCACATTCGCTCTGAACAACTGGATGCTGGGATGGGCGTCCGCTCCCTACAGCCCTCTGTGGGAGCACCGGCACCCCCACCGAGCAGGATGGATGGCCTTGGCCGGCCCGGGGGCCAATCTGGTTCTGGCGCTTGTGGCGGCGGTGCTGATCAATGTCGGAATCGCCACGGGTGCCTTCGACATTCCGGCATCCATAACCTTCTTCAAGGTCGTAGAAGCATCCGGTGACCTAGCTCCGTTCGCGCAGTTCCTGAGCATCCTCTTCACTCAGAACGTGTTGCTGATGACATTCAACTTGCTCCCGGTTCCGCCCCTCGACGGGAACACCGCCATCGGCTTGCTAATGCCCGAGTCGACTGCAAGACGCTGGTTCGACCTTACCCGTGACCAGGCTTTCGGGATCCTCGGTCTGATTCTCGCCTGGTACTTTTTCGGAGATTTGTTCTGGCCAGTGCTGAGAGTAGCGGTTCGATTGCTGTATTGGTTCTGACCCTCTCGGACACTCGAGGGGCTCTCGATGGAACCCGGACTTTCCGTCCGAGCACGGCTCGAGTTCGTCGCCACGGACGGTCGGCAGCACACGGAGCCCCTTGAAGGCCCTGCGCCCGGAGTGCGGGCCGACCAACCCAGCCGGACTCCGCGAATGCGGGTCCCGCGCAATCACGAGGCCCCTCTCTTACGTCAGTATTCCGGCCCGGCGTCGGGCGGTCTTGGGAACATGCGGATCGCTGAGTAGCGGATGTAGTCTTCCCAGACGTCACCGCGACCGCTAGCCCTTGGATCGCCCGTCTGTTGAAGATATGCGTCCAGCTCTTCTCGCAGATCTCGCAGCAGGTCCGCGTGCGCGGCTTCCGCCGCAAGGTTCTCGATGCATCCGGGATCTGCCTCGATGTCAAAGAGTTCCTCCTCTGGCCGTTTCCCGACGGCCCACTCGAAGTACTGCCTGACACCCTCCTCCTCCCTGCCCTCGACCAGCCTGGTGAGCGTCGGTGAGGAATCGATGTCGTGATAGGCCAAGTGCGTTCTTTCGAGCTTTCCTCCAGAGGTGTATTTCTGCGGTGCACCTGCCGGCCAACGCTGCGGTTTGAAGTTCCGGATGTAGAGGTATTTGGGTGTTCTCATCGAGCGCTGCGGGTAGGTTAGGTTATTCCAGCGCGACGACGAGTGCCTCTCACGACCCGAATACGCGCGCGTCCGGCTCGAGTCGACGAGGCCATCGGCTTCGGACTCGAGTATGCTTCGAATGCTCCGCCCGACGAGAGACGATGCTCCTCCCGGATGCGACACCCCGGAGACGTCGAGGATGGTCGCCGTCAGGTCCACGAACTGAACGATGTCATCGACGGTGCGCCCAGGGCGACCGGCTCGGCCCCAGCGCATCGCGAGCGGCATGCGGATCCCGTAGTCGTAGAGGTTTGCCTTGGCGCGTGGAAATGCCATGCCGTTGTCGGCCGTGAAAATCACGAGGGTGTTGTCCAATTCGCCCTTGGCGTCCAGGTACTCGACAATTCGTCCGACCTGGGCGTCGAACCATTCGACCTCAACGGCATAGTCGAGCAGGTCTTCCCGGACCTCGGGAACGTCCGGAAGGAACGGCGGAACCTCGGCGTCCTCGAGGCGCTTGCCCGCGGCCTTCCACGAGCCATTCTCGAATCTCCGGTGCGCCTCGCTGCCCCCGACCCAGAAGCTGAACGGCTGGCCCTCTGGCTTTTGTTCGTAGAAATCCTCGAAGTTCCCCGCGTAGTCCCAGTCCCTCATCCCCGTGAACGGAGGCTCCAGGACCCTGTCCAAGTACCTAGGCCCCGCCGGATTTCGAACACGACCGGACTTCTCCCATCTGCCAGGGCCCCACGGCTTGCCGGTGTAGCCGATCGCATAGCCGGCATCCTCGAGCAGGTCCTGATAGGAAACGTAGGTCTTCGGGAACGAACTCGCGTGCGTCCCGGCCTGCTCGATCATCCAGATGTGTCTGCCCGTCAAGAACGCTGCCCGGGTGGGGCTGCATCCAGGAGCGGGAGCGTAGGCATTCCTGAACCTTACGCCTTCGGACGCCAACCGATCGAAGGTGGGTGTCGATACCATCTTTGATCCCGCTGCGGAAACATGGGGATAGGACACGTCGTCCCATATCGCGAAAACGATGTTAGGACGGTCGCCCCCCGAAGTGGACGAGCAAGCGGCCAAGGCCAAGCAGGCGGCTGGCAAGGCCAGCAGTCTAGGTGTCATCCAAAGCAGTTTACCGAAGGCATCTCGCACGCCAATCGTTTAACCTTCCGCTGGACACTCCGATATATATTGGGATTCAGTGGCAGGAAACCTTGTGCGACTGGGCAAGGCGGCGCTGATACTCTGCGTCACGGCAGCATCCGCACAGCAGACAGGTCCGCCAACCGAGGCGTTGGTCCGACAGGGCCTGATTTCGCTCCAGTCCCGGGACATTCCCAAAGCCCAGGAGTTCTTGGAGCGTGCCATCGAGCAGAATCCAGGCGAGGCGAGGGCTTGGATCGGGCTGGCTCAGGTCTACCGCGTGCTGAACCTCCACTCGAGGGCTTCAAGGCATGCATCCGAAGCGGCCAGGTTGGGAGCGGATGACCCCCTCATCCAACACGCGCTCTCGATGTTCTACGCGGATTACGGTGACGTTGCGGAAGCTGCGCGATGGGAGGAGAAGTTTGCCCAAGGGGAGCGGGGGAACCTTGACGCCTACCTCCGGGCCGTAACTCTCTACTTGCAGGCCGACATGCCACTGCGGGCTGCCGAGGTCGGTGAAGCGGCGCTCGCAAGCGAATCGGGGAAGTCAGGGTTGCTTCACAATGCCCTGGGCAAGGCCTATACGACTGCCGGCCGGACCGAGGACGGACTGCGCCACCTCAAGGTTGCTGTCGAAACACAGCCCTACGAGGAGTCTCTACACTACGACCTTGGCTATTTCCACCTCCTGCAAGGCGACTTCGATGCTGCGCAAGATGCGTTCCTGGCGGGGCGGGAGTATTTCGACAAGAGCCCGGCGATCGAAATCGGGCTAGGCATCGTCGCATACCAGAGGAGGAGCTTCGACAACGCAATCGACCGCTTCCTGCGAGCGGCGGAACTCGCCCCCGGCATGGAACAGCCTCACGCCTTCTTGGGCCGACTGCTGCAGCACGCGACAGAGCGGATTGACGACGTGGAGGAACGGATGCGAATCTTCCACGAACAGCACTCCAAGAATCACTTCGGTCCATTTCTCTACGGTCAGGTCCTCCTCGCCAAGCTTGGAACCAGCCGCGATCCCGAATCCCTGTCAGGCATCGAGGCGCTCCTTCGGGAATCGATCGACCTTAAGGACGACTTCTGGGAGTCGCACTACGAACTTGGAGTGCTCCTTGAGAAGAGGCGCGAATTCCAGTTGGCCGAAGAGCATTTCGAGAGGGCGGCAGCGCTCAACCCGAACGCTTCCAAGCCGCATTACAGGCTCGCAAGGATCTATCAGAGGCTCGGCAAGGCGAAGCTAGCGAAGAGGCAGCGCGAGTTGCACAAGCGGATTGCGGAACAAGAGCGGCAGGCGATGAAGCGAGGCCGGCTTCCCGAGGAACTGGCCGGTTCGCTCGGATCGACCGCGCGCTAGTGTGCTGCGTGCTCGTCGGGCACGGCGGATCGGATGGGCAGTTGCTCGACGATCTGTATGCCAAATCCTTCCAGCCCTGCAACGCGCCGAGGCCGGTTCGTCAGCAGGCGGATCCTCGTTAGGCCTAGGTCCTTGAGGATCTGCGCGCCCAGTCCGACGCGGTACTGCAGTCGGGACCCCACCCCTGCGGCGGATTCCCGCGCCAGCTGCGGGTGTGGTCGGATAGTCCCGCTCCCGCCCGGGATTTCTTCGAGACCGAAGCCCAAGGCACCGTGATGGAGGTATACCAGCGCCCCCCGTCCCTCGCGCCCGATCATCCGTAGCGAGTCATGTACCTCGCGGTAGCTTGGGTTCACCGCCGAGCAGAAGACGTCGCCGAAGAGGTCGTGGGAGTGCATGCGAACCATCGCCGGATCGTCGGCCTCGGCTTTTCCCATGACCAAGGCTATGTGCATCTCATCATCAAGGTCAGTGCGGTAGGCGAAGACCTTGAAAACTCCGAATTCGGTATTGACGGCACCTTCTGCGACTCGCTGCACGCACGTCTCGTGCTCGAGCCGGTAGCGAATCAGGCTAGCGACAGTAAGCATCTTCAGCCCGTGCATCTCGCAGAAGTCCAGCAGGTCCGGCACGCGGGCCATCGTGCCATCGTCCTTCATGATTTCGCAGATCACGCCGGCCGGGATCAGACCCGCCATTCTGGCTAGGTCCACAGCGGCTTCGGTCTGCCCTGCACGCACCAGCACGCCGCCTCGGCGGGCGCGGAGAGTATGGACGTGTCCGGGCCGGGCCAAGTCCGATGCCCGGGTCGCAGGGTCGATTGCCACCTGAATGGTATGGGACCGGTCAGCTGCGGAGATTCCGGTGGTCACGCCGCGAGCAGCGTCGATCGGTTCGCTGAAGGCAGTGCCGAACATTGATGTGTTCCGCTGCGATACGAGGGGAATGGCCAAGTGGTCGAGGCGCTGCTCGGTCATTGCGAGGCAAATCAATCCCCGACCGTGCGTGGCCATGAAGTTGATCGCTTCGGGCGTAGCGTGCTCGGCACCGAGCGTCAGATCCCCTTCGTTCTCACGATCGGCGTCGTCGACGACCACGATCATGCAGCCTCGACGAAGCTCGTCTAGTGCCTCCTCGACAGGAACGAAGGCCACGCTCCGATCTTAACAAGGGGCTCCCCTCTTCGGGTGCCGCAGGGAGTCGGACTGGCAGCAGGCACACCACCAACAGTTTCCGAACAAGCCCGCTTGGGAATAGACGGGCCGAGGGCATGAGGTAGTCAAGCACAGATCGCAATCCCGCCTCCCAGGGCGGCAACTCGAGCACCTTCTACAGCGTGCTAATCTTGAGGCCTGAGGGGTGATGGGCAGCGCTGTCCGCCGCCCTCGTTCTAAGGGCCACTTCCGTGGCCGTCTCCTTTCCATTCGAGAGAATCGATGTCTGCAATAACCAGCCTGCATGCTCTGGAGATCCTGGACTCGCGAGGAAACCCGACGCTGCAAGTGCAAGCTGAGTTGGCTTCCGGTGCCAAGGGCTCAGCACGAGTTCCTTCGGGAGCGTCCACGGGGATCAACGAGGCGGTAGAACTACGGGACGGCGACAAGAGCAGGTACCTGGGAAAGGGGGTGAGCAACGCCGTTGCGAACGTCAATACCGAGATCCTGCTCACGCTCCAGGGCTTCGAGGCCGGGGACCAGCGCGTAATCGACGAAACGCTCGTTCAATTGGACGGCACCGGCAACAAGGGCCGGCTCGGCGCGAATGCAGTGCTGGGGGTGTCTATGGCAGTGGCGCACGCGATGGCATCGGAGCAAGGGATCCCGCTCTACCGGCACATCGCCGAAAGGCAGAGCTACGTCCTTCCGGTACCGATGTTCAACATCTTGAACGGTGGCCAGCACGCCGACAACAACGTGGACATCCAGGAATTCATGATTCTGCCCCTAGGACTGGCCACGTTCTCCGAGGGACTTCGGGCGGCCACAGAGACGTTCCATGGACTGAAGTCGATTCTCAAATCGAAGGGCCACGGAACCGCTGTAGGCGACGAAGGGGGCTTCGCGCCTGAACTTAAGTCCAATGAGGAGCCGATGGAGCTCCTTGTCGACGCTATTTCCGCAGCCGGATATAAGCCGGGAGAAGAGATCTACATCGGGCTCGACGCGGCCGCGAGCGAGTTCTGCAAGGACGGCGAGTACGTGTTTGACCAGTCGGACGGAAGCCGTCGCGACGCTGGCGGCATGATCGCAATGTGGGACGACTGGTGTGGCAAGTATCCGCTGATCTCGCTGGAGGACGGATTCTCCGAATTGGACGAGGCGGGCTGGATGTCCGGCACTGCTGAACTGGGCAAGAGGCTCCAGTTGGTGGGGGACGACCTCTTCGTGACAAACCCGAGGATCTTTGAAGCGGGCATCCGAAACGGTCTTGCAAATTCCATCCTGATCAAGCTCAACCAAATCGGTACCGTGTCCGAAACGCTCGACTGCATTCAGATGGCTCGGGACAATGGATACACGTTCATCATTTCGCACCGTTCAGGGGAGACTTCTGACACGACCATTGCCGATCTGGCTGTGGCGTGCGGAGGTGGCCAGATAAAGACCGGCTCGACCAGTCGCAGCGACCGCGTCGCAAAGTACAACCGGCTGTTGGAGATTGAGGCGGACCTGGGATCACAGGCTGTATACGCCGGGTCCGAGGCCTTCCGCGCCTGGCTTTGAGCCGACGTCCCGCGTTCGGATGTCTAAGTAGTGGCCTGACAGGCCTCCGGTGCGAACGGGATTTCGATATTCGGCCAGGGTTCGATAGGAAGAGGTTACACATCCGCCAAGCAAGCCCAAGGTAGCGGACGCAGCCCGAAACACCGTCCCTCGCTCGATCCAGAGGCGCCGCAGGCTTGTGGAACAATGAAGAGGAAGGTTCCTTGGAGAATAGAGTGAGTTCGGAAGTCCCAGAGTTGCCCGGCGGGCCGTCGGTCGAGGATGCCGCGCCCGCACCAGAGCAGCCGACCGTGCAGCAAGAGGACTCCCCAACCTCGTCAGAAGCAGTCGAGAGCGCGGAGCAGAGCGGCGAGGCTGTGCGCCAAGTCGCGGTCCCGGAACAGCCGGCTCCGGCAACGCTGCCCGGACTGCCGAACCCACCCGGAATGCCGGCAATGCCCGGCGAAGCTGTCGGGGACGCCCTCGATGAGGACGACGATTTCGAGATTCCGGAGGAAGTCGGCTACGAGTCGATCGTCAGGACGGAATCCAGGCCTGCACGTGCGGCCTCTGAACAGACCTCCGATGTGCTGAAGGGCATGGTAGTTGGCAAACGCGGGGATGGGGTCTTCGTCGATATCGGCCAGAAGTCGGAAGCTTTCCTGCCGCTAGACCCGCAGGAAGACCCCGACGAGGAAGACGAGCAACTCGAGGTCGGCCAGACGATTGAAGTCGTCATCGTCGGCCAGTCGCGCGATGGGTATCCACTGTTGAACAGCCTCAACACCCAAAGGCCGAAAGGCTGGGCGCAGCTGGAAGCGGCGTTCCACTCGCGTGGCAGCGTCCTCGGGAAGGTGACGGGCACGATCAAGGGCGGCTTGTCGGTAGACGTCGGCGTGAGGGCGTTCATGCCGGCTTCGAGATCGGGAGAGCGGACCGAAGAAGGGCTGCAAGGGCTTGTCGGCCAGCAGGTACGCGCCCGGATCGTGCAGTTCGACGAAGCCGACAGAAACGTCGTCCTCGACAGGCGGGCGATCCTCGAAGAGGAGCGCGCAAAGAAGCGCGAGGAGGTGCTCTCCAGTCTCAGCCGCGGCGACCGCGTGCATGGAACCGTGCGAACACTTCGAAATTTCGGAGCATTCGTGGACCTAGGCGGCATCGACGGACTGTTGCACGTGAGCGATATCTCGTGGCAGCGAGTCAATGACCCAGCTGACGTACTCCGAGTCGGACAGGAGCTTGAAGTCGAGATCCTAAAGGTCGATCTCAGGACGAAGCGCATAGGCGTGGGGCTGAAGCAACTGCAACCGGAACCATGGAGCGTAGTGGGAGAGCAATTCAAGCCGAACGACCGCGTTCGCGGAAAGGTCGCACGGATCAAGGAGTACGGTGCCTTCGTCGAGGTGCTCCCCGGAATCGAGGGACTGGTTCACATTTCGGACATGTCGTACGGGCGCCGGGTGCGACACCCGAGCGAGATCGTCAAGACTGGCGATGTCGTTGAGGTTATGGTTCTTGACGTCAAGCCGCAGCAGAAACGTATTGCGCTCGGCCTCAAGCAGGCTATGGGCGACCCGTGGGAGCGCATCGAAAAAGAACATCCGGTCGGTTCCGCGGTGACAGGTACTGTCCGCAAGATCACGAGCTTCGGAGCCTTCGTGGAAATCGTCGAAGGAATCGATGCCCTGCTTCATATCTCTGACATCACCGCCGAGAAGCGCTTGAAGAGTCCCTCCGAGATGTTGCGCGAAGGTCAGGAAGTGCGCGTCCAGGTGTTGGAGATCGATGCGGGCCGGAGGCGGCTGAAAGTCGGGATGAAGCAGCTAGAGCCTACGGAGCTCGATTCCTTCTTCTTGCAGGCCGAGATCGGAGAGACGGTGACCGGGCGGGTTGTCAAGACTCAAGGCGCCGACGCGATTGTCGAGATCGGCACTGGCGTTCAAGGCGTGTGCTCGGTTAAGAGCAAGCCCCGAAGCAACTCACGGAAGGCCACGCAACTAGGGCAGACATCTGACCTGTCGTCGTTGAAGACGATGCTCGAATCGGCTTGGCGGGGAGATCCGAACGCCGAGCGAGTTTCAGAGGACGACCCGCTGACCCCTGGGTCTGTGCATTCTTTCAGGATTACGAAGCTCGACGCTCAAAATCGCGTCATCGAACTTGCGAGGGCGTAGGATCGTCGCCACCGACGATTCGACTCCCCAGGCTGAAGCAGCGGGCCGAAGAGGCCTTGAAGCAACTGGCTATAGAGCGAGTTCGCCCTTGTAGACCATATCTTTCAGGCGGAACTTCCGCTTGATCTCCTTCCCGAATAGCATCATCGCCATACCGGCTCCGCGCCCGCCTTGGCCGCCGCCGGCCCTCTGGCCTCCCTGACCGCCTTGGCCGCCGCGCCCGCCTTGGCCGCCGCCGGCCCTCTGGCCTCCCTGACCGCCCTGGCCTCCGCCACGCTGGCCAGGACCACCACGGCCCATGCCCTGCGGCCTCTCGAGCTTCATGAAGAACTCAACCTCCCTGTCACTAAGCTCGATGGGGTCGCTGCGCACGAAATAGTATCTGAACACGAGAGACGAGCCCGGGATGACCTCTACCTTCGCGGGGTAGATGTCATCGTGCCCCTTGCGACGCAAGCGCGCGGTTGTCACGAGCCGTTCGGGCTGCTCCTCCATTCGAGCCAGCATCTGCGGAAGGTTCTCTACATTGACTACGTAGTAATCCAGCTCCTGGTCGAGGTACTGCTGCATCTCTGGCGTCAACTCGGTGCTCTCGCCCAGACGGTATTTGACCTTCGCGTGCCTGACAGGCATGGCCTCGTCGAACCGGACAAGCAATTCGAGACTGGGCGCCATGGGCATCTGCCCGCCACCGCCGCCGCCGAAGCCGCCGCCACCGCCGCCGCCACGACCGCCACCGCCGCCGCCGCCACCGGCTATTCCGCCACCGCCGCCGCCGCCGCCGGGTACCCCGCCGCCGCCACCACCACCGCGACGACGGCCTCCAGCGCCACCGCCACCGCTAAAGGCGCCCATCGGGACCTGTCCCGTGATCGTCACCTTCTTGGCCCAGGGTGAATTGATGAAGGTCCTCTCAATCTCCTTGGCGCTCCATTGGGTGAATTCCTTCTTGTCCCAGAACCCAGCGCCCCAAAGGGTCGCTGTCAGCACAGCCAGCCCGATCACAAGCCGGGACGCAACCGGAATCGCGGAAATGACGTTGGTAGGCATAATTCTCCCTCTGCGATAAAGACGAAGCCGCCGGTCTGCAAGGTTACCCAACCTCGCCCGGGCAGAACTCTCTGCCAACGGCATTCGAAGCGGACCGCCGTGGCCGGAACCCGACAGAAGTCGAGGGCAGGCCAAACAAACGAACGGCCAAAGCCCATGATATCGTTGAGTTTCCGGGACCATGAGCATCAAACCCCGACTCTCTCGCGGCTTGCGCGACTTGCTGCCCGAGACGATGATAGCGCGCCAGCGCTTGATTGACACGGTCCGCAAAGTCTACGAGAACTACGGATTCTCTCCGCTCGATACTCCCGCGATCGAGTATCTCGACGTACTGTCCGGCTCGGCCGGGCAGGAAGCGCAGCAGTCAATTTTCCGCGTCTCGAATCCCGAGGAAGAGGATCTCGGGCTTCGATTCGACCTCACGGTACCGCTCTCTCGGGTCGTGAGCCAGTATCCGGGCATCGTGCTGCCGTTCCGGCGCTACCAAGTAGCGCAGGTGTGGCGTGCGGACAAGCCCGACCCGGGCCGGTACCGGCAGTTCACGCAATTCGACCTGGATGCAATCGGAGCTCCTTGCGGCAGGGCCGATGTGGAGATCATCGCGGCCATTTGCGATTCGCTGTCCGCGATCAAGGTAGGTCCCTACCTCGTCCGATTCTCGAGCCGGGAGATTCTCAATCTGCTGTTGCGTCGCGCTGGAATCGCCCTGGAAACGGCGGCGGACGTGTTCCGGGTGCTGGACAAGCTGGACAAGATCGGCCTGCGCAGGGTCAAGCTGGAATTGACTACCGGGTATACGGACTCCTCCGGCGATCCAATCCGAGGCGTGGGACTGAACCAAGCTCAAGTGGAGGTAATCGAGGAGTTCCTTGCGATCAAGGGAGCGACTCGATCCGACGTGCTGAAGCAACTCGACTCGCTTTTCTTGGGCGTCGATGGTAGCGCCGACCAGCTCGAAGTCATCGATGGGATTTCGGCGAGCCTAGAGACCTTGGGGTACCACAGTGATCGCGTCACGCTCGACGTCAGTATCGCCAGGGGCCTTGCGTATTACACCGGACCCGTCTTCGAGGCTGTTCTCCTCGATGCGCCCCGGTTCGGATCGGTTTTCGGCGGCGGTCGTTACGACAACCTTGTCGCGCGCTTCGGGGGCCCGGCGATTCCTGCGACGGGCGCCTCGATGGGTGTCGATAGGTTGCTCGCCGCTATGGAGCACTTGGGGAGGGTCGGCCAGGTCAAGACGGCCGCCCAGGTGCTTGTAGCTGTAATGGACGAGAAGCTTGCCGTCGAATGCATGTCGCTCGCGTTCGAATTGCGACGCGGTGGGGTCCGAACCGAGATCCAAGTCGCCCCCGGCAAGCTGGGGAAGCAGCTCAGGCGAGCCAACAAACTGGGCATTCCCTACGTGATCCTGATGGGCAGCAATGAGGCTGAGCGGGGTGTTGTCACGGTCAAGCAGATGGCAGTGGCGTTGGAAGAAGGTGCTGGGATCGAAGGGCACGGAGAATGGAGGCAGGCTCGATTCGGACAGCGCGAGGTGCGTCGCGAGGCGGCGGTCGAGACGATCCAAGGCCTGTTAGCTTCCAACTAGGCCAGCCGCGGCAGCGGTCTTGCTCGTGCCGGCTGCCGGGCGCCAAGGAGTCAAACGACGCCGCCCGATCGTAGGGTCTCGACCTCCTCGTCGCGATATCCGAGCTCTTTCAGAATCTCGGTCGTGTGTTCTCCGAGCTGGGGAGCGCGCGAGTGGATTCTTCCAGGCGTGCGAAGCAACCGGACTGGGGTCGTAACAAGAGGGGCAGCGGCGGGCGAGCCGGGATAGTCGCGACGCTCTATGAAACTGGCCTCCCGAACCTGGGAATCGTCAAGCGCATCCTGAGGCGTGTAGACCGGTCCGGCAGGGACCCGTGCTGCTTCGAGTTCGGCAAGCGCCTCCTCTGTCGACCGGCTCGCACACCACTCGGCCATGCGGGCTGTGAAGACCTCCGCATGCTCGCCGCGTGAGTCGTCGGTCCGGAACCGTTCGTCTTCCAGCCAATGGTCCCCGCCGACAAGCTCTGCCCACCGCGCATACATTGGCGTCCCGCTGACCAGGACCATGATGTTTCCGTCTCGCGTGGCGAAGACGTCAGCTGGGGCGTTGAGCTGGCCTCGATTCCCGGTCGCCACTCGATTCGGAGCGTTCACCGCCTGCTCGATGAGGGAAGGGCTTGTCGTGGTCAGCGCCGTCGCAAGCAGCGTGCCCTGCACCTCCTGCCCCTTGCCGTCCTTTTGACGGGCCGTTAGCGCGAGGACGGCGCCGAATGCACATAGGGCGGCTGTTCCAAAGTCGACCCAGGGCGAGTAAGACTTCATGGGCACTCCGGGCTCTCCGGTCAGGTGCATGTTCCCGCACATCGCTTGGGCAAGGCCGTCGAATCCCAGCTTGCGCGAATACGGGCCCACCACACCGAAGCAAGTGTTGGACACGAGAATGACGTCCGGACGGATTTCCCGCAGCGATTCGTAGTCCAGGCCAAGCTTTTCGAGGGTCCTTTGCGGCATGTTGGCGACCACTACGTCGGCCGACGCGACGAGCTTGCGCTGCACTTCCCTTCCCATTTCACTGGTTGGATCAAGAGTCAGGCATCTCTTGTTTCGATTGACCTGGAGAAACATCGCACCGCTGTGGTCCTCGCGGCTGATCTGGCAAATAAACCGATCTTCCCCGCCGCCCACCTTCTCCACACGGATCACGTCCGCCCCGAAATCTCCGAGCAGCGCAGCACACCACGGGCCCGCGATGTACCGGCCGAAATCGACCACGCGTATTCCCTTGAGAACTCCGTGCATGTTTGCTTGCTCCCGATTTCAGGACGGCGTCCGTGGCAGCACGTCCAATCGAAGACCGCGTCGCTGACGGGCCGTGAAACCGCCGCAGGACCCTGCCCCAAGTGCCGTAGTGTCCCGCGGGTGACCGCCCGCGGGACACTCCAGCGTAGCGGAACAACCATCGTAATGACGTCACGGCTCGGGCTCCGCGATCGGGTAACCGCACCAGTCGTTTCCCCGGGCAACGCGGCGTATTGACGTATCGACCCCGGCCCAAGACGTAGGCAGCGAGCCTACGGGAACGCAACTGCATTGGGTAGCATGTTGTTGGGTGGCAATGCCGGAAGGGTCTTGGCCGGTGAGCGGCTTGGCCGCGCCGGTTGTCTTGTTCCCGATTCGCGCGCAAGAACGGCGTGTCAATACACGGGAGAGTCAGATGAATCTCAATCGCAACACCTGGCATCTCGTAGCACGCTGGGGCGGATGCATCTGCGCAGGCCTAGCGCTTTGCATTCAGGCATCCGGAGGCGGCGGACCGGACTTGGCCGGGGCCTGGATCGACGACCTCCGGCCCATCGGGACCGACGACTGGAACTATGACAGGGCGGGCCACCTGCTCGAGCGGGCCGGTTTCGGGGCCACTCCGGCCGAAATCGGCAGCCTTGCCGAACTGACTCCACAAGAAGCCGTGAACCGGATCGTCAACTACGAGAGCATCGACGTGTCGGATCTCGCGGATTTCGATGAGTCTGGACTGTGGGACCCCGGGATGGACCCGTTTCCACCCAGTCGCGCCGAGGCCGTTCGGATCGCCCGAGCGAATGGCGCGGCGCTCGGCGTTGCGGTGCTGCCGGAGGGCAAGTCCAGAAGATTGCAGCCGGTGGTCGACAAGTTCTTCTATGGCTTGCGCGCCAATGTGCTGGAGACGCGCCGCCTCGCGCTTTGGTGGGCGGACCGGATGCTTACCACGCCCAGGCCTCTTCAGGAAAAAATGACTCTCTTCTGGCACGGCCACTTCGCCACGTCAGAGACCAAGGTGCGGGACTACAGGATGCTACTGGCACAGAACCGCATGCTGCGAGGGAACGCCACCGCCAGCTTCCGCGCGATCCTGCTGGGCATCATGCGGGATCCGGCAATGCTCGTATACCTCGACAACGGCGAGAACGTGAAAGACCATCCGAACGAGAACTTCGGCCGCGAGCTTCTCGAGCTGTTCACTATGGGGGTCGGCAACTACACTGAGCGCGACATCCGCGAGGCCTCGCGCGCCTTCACGGGCTGGACAAACAACGTCCTGGACTTCAGATTCGACGAGGCAAGTCACGACTTCGGCACGAAGGAATTTCTCGGCAAGCAAGGAGATTTCGACGGCGAGGAAATCGTCGACATCATCCTTTCCCAGCCGGTTACTGCCGAATTCCTTGCGACCAAGATCTACCGGTACTTTGTCCGGGAAGAGCCGTCGGAGTCAACGAGGACACGGCTGGCGCGCGTCCTCCAGGACGCGCACTACGAATTGAAGCCTTTACTTCGGACAATCTTCTTGTCGAGGGATTTCTACAGCTCCGCCTCGGTCGCAACCCAGATCAAGAGCCCTGTGCAGTTACTCGTGTCGACTTACAGGAAGCTTGGCCTGCAGCGCCTCCCCACGATTCCGGATTTCAACGCGCTCACCGGTCGCCTCGGACAGTCCCTCTTCTTCCCTCCGAACGTGGCCGGCTGGGCTGGAGGTCGGACGTGGATTACGCCTGCCACGCTCCTTGATCGGGGCAACACGCTTCACAGCATCCTGTTCGCGCCCGAACCCGAGGCCTACGGTCAGCCCGATCGGCGCTTGCCGGGAATCTATCGACGCGTCGCGGATCGAATCGAAGAGGGGATGAACATCACAAATGCGACTCGATCCGGCGATTCCGGATCGAGCATGCTCGCCGACGCTGACGAGGACTACAACACGCGCTACGGCGGCTATCGTGGATACGTCCTGGCTTTCGAACGAATCAAGCTGGTTCCCCGTCACCAAGCGGAATTCGACCTCCTGTCGATCGTGCGCTCGGCAGGGGCAGACACGGCCTCGGGAGCGGTTGATCACCTCCTAGCTCGGTTTCTGCGGACGCCGATCCCGGCCCAGACCCGGAAACGGCTGGTCCGGCACCTCGAAAAGGCCCTGGGATCATCGCGGCTGAGCGGCGACGCGGCCACGCTCCGGGAGGGGTTGAGAAGCGTGCTGTACATCGTGCTGTGCTCTCCGGAATACCAACTGGGATGATTCCATGAACCCTCTTCGTAAACGCATCAACTGTTCCCGTCGCGACTTGCTGCTAGCGGGGCTGTACGGCCTCGGCATACCCTTCGGAATGCCACTCTTGCTGCGCCGGACGGCAAGCGCACTTGCAGCGGAAGCGTTGGAAGGCAACGACGGAGAGAGGCAGGAGCGGATTCTCGTTGTCGTGGAACTGACAGGGGGCAACGACGGACTAAACACCGTGGTCCCGTACCGGGATGATGCGTATTATCGAGCGCGACCGAACCTCGCAATCCAGAAGGGCGAGGCGATTGCCATCACCGACGAGGCAGGCTTCCATCCGTCGCTAGTTGGCTTCGAGCGGCTCTACAAGGACGGGCTGCTGGCCGTCGTGGAAGGCTGCGGATATCCAAACCCGAGTCTCTCGCACTTCTCCTCGATGGGATTCTGGCATACAGGAGTGCCGAACGGAGGGGAGACGCTGGGCTGGATCGGACGGTTCCAGGATGTCCAGACCCCAGGAGGGGTTCCTAATGCGATTGTGAATGTCTCGAGTTCGCAGTCCCTCGCGGTACGAGGAAGGGTCCATTCGCCGTTGGTGTTCGATGACCCGGAACAGTTGCGACGCGAAGGGACCGAAGACGAGAAGCGGGCACTGGGCCATTTCTCCAAGAAGACGGAATCGAACAATCCGTCACTATCATTTCTGCGGTCGACAGCACGAAACGCCGCCGACAGCGGTGCGCTCATTCGTGATGCTTGGGCGTCCTATCGGACGCCAGTCGACTATGGCATCGGCGGAGGCCTAGCGTCGGATCTGCGCAAGGTAGCGGCACTGATCGCAGCCAGACTGCCTACCAGGGTGTACTACGTCACCTATCGTGGAAACGCATTTGACACGCACGTTCATCAAGCCGACCTCCACAGCCGGATTCTCATGTACGCTGCCGATGCCGTCAGGGGCTTCGTCGAGGACGTGGGTCGAATCGGACGTGGTGGTGACGTTGCAGTGATGATCTTTACCGAGTTCGGACGCAGGGTCGAGGAGAACGCCAGCCTAGGCACGGACCACGGCACGGCGGGACCGATGTTCATCGTCGGACCGTCTCTAGGGGGTGGCTTCTACGGCAGGAATCCGAGCCTAGAAGACACTGACGACGGCAATCTGAAGATGACTACCGACTTCCGTCGCGTCTACGCGACGATGATTGCGGAGTGGATGGGCTACCACAACACGAGCACGATCCTGAAAGGCAGCTTCGAGCCCTTGGGAGTGTTCGCGTAGCGGCACACAGGCTGCGGAATCATCCTGCGGGTCGCAAGCCCCTTGCAAGGTGTGGCGTTGCTGCGTGTGACGCGGGGGACAAAGTCGAGCCGTCACGTTCGCCACCTCCTTGGGCGTCATCGCGCAAAGACCGGGGGCCCGGAGGCAAGGGAAAAGGCACTCCAATCCATTCGGTAAGATGGGTCTGACCTGCCGCGAAGTCACCGAGATCACGAGTGCTTGCGGAGCGGATCCACCTGTAATGCAAATCGAGAAGTATACGTTTGGCGTTGGCGACCGATTCGCCCATCAGGCGAGGCCCCAGCTCCAAGCGTGCATGATGGCCGCCCAGCGCGGCGTCGAAGTGATTCCCACGTGGAATAAGTCCCACCGAGAGCACTTGACCGTGGGTACCGAGCCGCCTACGGTCCGCGCGGCCGCCGACAAGGCTGTTCGGGACCTGGATTGGTCGAAGCCGTACTACGTCGATGCCGATCACATCAATCTCGACACGGTGGACGGCTATCTTGACACGAGCGACTTCTTCACGCTTGACGTCGCCTACGCGATTGGGCAGCCAGCCGATGCGTCGGCAATCAACGGACTGATCCGTTCCCATCCGGAATTGATCGGCAGGATCGAGATCGATGGAATCGAGGAACCCTTTTCGACTACGCGCGAGAGTGTCGAACGTTGCGCCGCTCAGTTCCTGTTCGCGGTCCAAGAGGCCGGCCGGATCTACAGGCATATCGAGTCCGCCAAGGGTCGGGGCAATTTCGTCACCGAGGTCTCGATGGACGAGACTGACAACCCCCAGACGCCTGCTGAGTTGCTCGTGATACTTGCGGCGGTCGCCGACGAAGGGATCCCGATCGAAACCATCGCCCCAAAATTCACCGGGCGATTCAACAAGGGCGTCGACTATGTCGGCGACCAAGCCCAGTTCAGCAAGGAATTCGCTGATGACATCGCGGTGATCCGGCACGCCATCGGAGCCTATGGCCTTCCGGCAGGCCTGAAGCTGAGCGTGCACTCAGGCTCTGACAAGTTCTCGATTTACAGGGCCATTCGCGAGGGCACGAGGCGTTTCGGAGCCGGTGTCCACGTGAAGACGGCCGGAACCAACTGGCTCGAGGAGCTTATCGGCTTGGCAGAGGCCGGTGGAGCTGGTCTGGATCTCGCCAAGGACGTTTACTCCCAAGCCTATGCAGCGCGAGAGTCGCTCTGCGCCCCGTATGCCGCAGTAATCGACATTGACGCGGAGCGGCTTCCTGTTCCGTCCGATGTCGCCAGCTGGGAATCTTCCCAATACACGGCAGCGCTACGGCACGAGCAGGACTGTCCGGAATACAACCCGCACTTCCGCCAGTTGCTTCACGTGGGCTACAAGATCGCAGCCAAGATGGGCGACCGCTACCTTCGGATGCTGGACGAATGCCAGGAGTCCATTTCCAGGAACGTCACCGAGAACTTGTTCGCTCGGCACATCGAACCGCTCTTCCTCGCGTCTTGACTAGGAATTGCCGGACCACTGGAGCGCACCACAGCAACAACGAGCCAGTAGCCATGGAATGGGATTTCGAGCGCGCAAATGGCCGCCCGAGCGGGCTCGCGCCCCTGCTAGGCGACGATGAGCCCTCACCCTACCGAATCGAGAATGCCGCGGGTCGTTCGCGCATCGTGCTCACCTGCGACCATGCGTCGCACGCCGTGCCCAAGCGCCTCGGCAATCTCGGCGTCGACGCGATACACCTGCAGCGTCACATTGGCTGGGACATCGGCGCCGCGGAGGTCACCGTCCGGCTAGCAAAGCGCTTCGACGCACTGGCGGTCCTCTCCGGGTACTCGCGTCTTGTCATCGACTGCAACCGGACTCCGGACTCCGCAACTTCCATCCTGGAATCCAGTGACGGTACCAGGATTCCAGGCAATATCGGCCTCGCTCCTGAAGAGGCGTCGCAGCGCACGTCGGACCTGTTCGTGCCCTACCACAGGGCCATAGCGAACGCGCTGGACCGCATCCGCCGGACCGGAGCAACACCGGTCTTCGTGGCGGTCCACAGCTTCACCGCAAGGATGAATGGCGGACCAGCCCGCCCGTGGCACTTCGGAGTGCTTTGGGACGAAGATCCTCGGGTCGCCGTTCCTCTGATCGAGGCACTACGAAGGAACGACGATGTTCTCGTAGGAGACAACCAGCCCTACTCGGGCCGTGATCACTTCGATTTCTCGCAGGACTTCCACGCGTCGTCGAGAGGGATTCCCAGCGCCCTGGTTGAAATACGCGAGAACCTGATCCGCGACGAGGAAGGGATTGCCATCTATGCCGACATGCTCGGCGACGCACTCGAATCCGTCCTGACACGGCTCCCGCGCATGAACGAGGAGCCATAGTGCCGGTTCCGGAGCCGAGCTTCACGATCGGCATCGAAGAGGAATACCTCCTCGTCGACCGCGTGTCTAGAGACCTGGTCAGCGAACCGCCGGCGTCACTAATCGATGCGTACGAGTCTCGGCTTGCTGGCCAATTCAGCCGCGAGTTCCTGCGGACACAGATCGAAGTCGGCACATCCGTTTGTCGGTCGATCTCCGAGGTGCGGGCGAACCTGCGGCACCTGAGACGCACCGTCGCCGAGATCGCCGGTCAGCACGGTCTGGCCCCAATCGCCTCGTCGACCCACCCGTTTGCGGAGTGGAAGGACCAGAAGCACACGCAGAAGGAACGGTACCAGATTCTGGAACAAGATCTTCAGGTCGTTGCTCACCGGATGCTGATCGGCGGAATGCACGTGCATGTCGGCATCGAGGACGACGACCTCCGGATCGACATCCTCAACCAAGTTGCATACTTCCTGCCCCACCTTCTCGCTCTCAGCACTTCGTCTCCGTTCTGGGAGGGCACCAACACCGGGCTCAAGTCCTACCGATTGTGCGTGTTCGACGAACTTCCGCGCACAGGATTGCCGGAACGTTTCGAGAGCCACGGGGAATACCGCCGCGCGGTCGACCTGATGGTCGGTGCGGGCCTGCTCGAAGATGCAACCAAAGTCTGGTGGGACATCCGCCCAAGCGCTCGCTTCCCCACCCTGGAGATGCGGATCACTGACGTTTGCACGCGTCTGGAAGACGCCATTTGCTGTGCATCGCTATACCTTTGCATTTGCCGCATGCTCTACCGGCTGCGCCGAGACAACCAGCGCTGGCGCGTCTACGTTCGGATGCTTGTCGACGAGAACCGTTGGCGGGCCCAGCGTTACGGAATTGACGAGGGGCTCGTCGACTTCGGCCGAGGGGAGATTTTGCCATGCGCCGACCTGATCGACGAGCTGCTAGGCCTCTTGCGGCAAGACGCGGCGTTCTTTGGTTGCGAGGGCGAGATCCAGCAAGCCCGGGAAATCATCCGCCGGGGAACGAGCGCTCACACACAGGTGGAGACGTACGAAACCGCACGACGTGCGGGTGCAAGTAACGAAGAGGCTCTCAGGCAAGTTGTCGACGAGCTGATCGACCTAACGGTCGCCGACTGCTAAGGCCATCACGGCCGTTCGATGCGGGCTCGGCCAACAGCGTCCAAGCCATTCTGGTCTCGTATCAGGCCGGTCTCGCAGGCGCGCTTGCCATATCTGGCAGAGTTAACGTTTCCTGGAGTCGGGACGTCTTAGCAGTAGATCTGGGAGTGAGCCGGTCGTGCCGGCGAACCGGGACAGCGAGGAGGGAAATATGGAAGGATTCATGGCGGTGCTGGCACCAATCCTTGTGCCGCTCGGAACAATGGCAATGGTCGTCCTGATTGTCTGGGTCACTTCTGATTCCAAGAGGAAAACCAAGGAAAGGCAGGCGGAAATCGTCCGCCAGTTGATCGACAAATTCTCGACCGGCGAAGCGTTCGCCGCGGCGATCCAAGGGCCTGAGGGGTCGAAGCTTGCAGAGGCACTTGCATTGGAAGACCCTGAGCAAAAGCCGGCGACCTGGAAAGGGCTGTTCATCCCGGCTTCTGTTCTGACGTGCCTGGGAATGGGGTTCCTCGTGCTCTCCCTGGGACAGAGCGATTACCTCCTGATTCCCGCAGTTGTGATCGGGTCGGTCGGCCTCGCGCTGGCACTGTCAACGTACGTCATGTGGCGGGTTGAACGACGGAACGGTGACGGATCAAGCAATGACCAAGGCGGCGAAACCAAGACAATGGGAGCGTTTGACGGTACAGGGATGGACAGCCCTTGATCTCGTAGCAAACCGCAATACCCGGGCTGATGGAGAGGCGTGCCGTATGCGAGGGTGCATTCGAACAGTTTTACGAGGCCACGGCACCAAGGATTCGCTCCTACATCCTCCGCCACTGCAGCGACCGAAACTCGGCCGACGACCTGTTCCAGATCACGTATGTGAAGTTCCTCGGAAGCCGGATGGCGCCTACGCCGCAGGCTCCCGAAGCCAGAGCCTATCTCTATCGAATCGCATCGAATGTCATTGCGGATCACGGCCGCGCCCTACAAAGAAGAGAGAGACTCCGGCGGTCGGCACAGGAGTCTCAGGCAACTTTGCTAACGGCCCCGGTTGCCGAAGACCTGGCATTGCGCGACGGCCTCCGCCGTTTGTCGCAGCGCGAGCAGCAGCTGCTGTGGCTCCTGTATGCCGAAGGGTTCGCACATGAGGAAGTTGCCAAGATCATGAATCTCAAAACGGCTAGCGTGCGTGTCCTGGCGTTTCGGGCTCGAAAGAAGCTGGCGGATCATCTGACACGATCCAGTCGTAGTACACGAGAGGCCGGTGAGTGATGACACATTGGGACGGGCGGCACGGACCCGCCGGCGATGAGGAAGCTCTGGAGGCTCGTCTTCGAAGGTGCTTCGCCAGCGAGATCGCTGCGGAGCGTGATACGGTTCCGAGCCTCAGCTACATCCTGCTGATGGCCAAGCTCGATGCACTCAACAGGAAGCAGTCGAGGGTCGCCGCAATCGAATCGCTGTCCGAAATACTGGTGCTCGGAGTGATTGCAGCGCTTCTCACTTTTTGGTGGAATGACGCCACTGCCGGATTGGAGGCAATGCTTCCGCTCGCCAGTCATTGGATGTCCGGCACGACTGTGCTCGGAATCGCCACGGGCCTGTTGGCCCTCCTGCTCTTCTGGTCGAAAACGCTGGCCGTTCGTGACTGAAGGGCCGCGAACCGCGGCGCGTATCATGGAACTTGCGCCGGAGCAACCGGATGTCCTTTATCCACGAAGACTTCCTCCTTTCGAATGAACAGGCCAAGCGGCTGTACCACGACTACGCGAAAGACCAGCCGATTCTTGACTACCACTGCCACCTGCCGCCTGGGGACCTCTCGTCGAACCGCCAGTTTGCCAACCTCTTCGAGATCTGGCTTGAGGGCGATCACTACAAGTGGCGGGCGATGCGGGCAAACGGCGTCGGCGAAGCACTTTGCACCGGCGAGGCAGATCCGTACCAGAAGTTCCTGGCCTGGGCCCGCACGGTTCCGGACACTCTCCGCAATCCGCTCTACCACTGGAGCCACCTTGAGCTGAAGCGGTACTTCGGGTTTGACGGATTGCTCGACGGGTCCAATGCGGAAAGCGTCTGGAACCTCGCGAACGAACAGCTTGCAACCGACGAACTGCGGGTTTTCGGCATCCTGCGGAAGTTCGACGTTCGCGCGGTTTGCACGACAGACGACCCGACTGACGACTTGGCACACCACAGGGCTGTCTCCGGTTCCGGTCTGGAAACCAAGGTCTATCCGGCATTTCGTCCGGACAAGGCGCTCGCAGTGGATCGGCCCGAACTGTTCAATCCATGGGTCGCCGCACTGGAGGCCGCCTCGAATCGCGCAATCCGATCATTGCGCGACTTCCTGGATGCGCTGAACCAGCGGCACGAGTTCTTCCACTCCATGGGTTGCCGTCTGTCGGATCATGGGCTGGACTACGCGTACAGCGACTTCCCGGCGGAATCGACCGCAGAGGCGATTTTCGAGGCCGCCCGCGACGGGGTCCCGGCCTCGGCCTCCGACCATGCCCAGTTCGCGGCGTTCATGATGCTGCACTTCGGCCAACTCGACGCAGCCAAGGGGTGGACGAAGCAGATGCACTTGGGAGCCCGCAGGAATAACAGCACGCGGGGATTCCGAGCGGCCGGAGCAGATACCGGATTCGATTCGATCGGGGACTGGCCTCAGGTTGCATCCTTGGGCAGGTACATGGATCGTCTTGATGGGGAGAACGCGCTGCGCGCATGATCCTGTACAACAACAACCCCAACGACAACTACACGGTTGCCACGATGCTCGGCAATTTCCAAGACGGCGTGATTGCTGGCAAAATGCAGTTCGGATCCGGATGGTGGTACCTCGACCAGAAGGAGGCCATGGAGTGGCAGCTGAACTGTCTTTCGAACGTCGGCCTGCTGTCTCGGTTTATCGGGATGCTGACCGACTCGAGGTCGTTCATGTCGTACCCGCGCCACGAGTATTTCCGCCGAGTTCTCTGCAACATGCTTGGACGGGACATGGCAAACGGTGAGATCCCAAATGACGAAGGGCTCGTGGGCGATCTGGTGAAGCGGCTGTCCTTCAGCAACGCCCGTGATTTCCTTAGACTCGAGGGCGTTTAGGAGATCCAGGTCTACACTGGGTAATGCAGGGCGAATGATCACGCGCCGAAGATTCGCAGGCTCCCTGGCTGCAGGCGCATGTTCCATCCCGCTGGGATGCGGTGGCGGTCCGCCGGGCAGGGGAAACGGCAAGCGGGTGGTGGTGCTCGGCCTGGACGGCCTCGACCCGAAGATCGTCAAGGCGTTGATGGACCAAGGCCGGGCGCCAAATTTCAGCAAGCTCGCCGAAATGGGATCGTTCCGAGCGCTCGGCACGACGATGCCTGCTCTGAGCCCTGTCGCATGGAGCACCTTCATTACGGGCACCGACCCAGGCAGCCACACAATCGCTGACTTTGTCATGCGCGATCCGCTGAGCTACCAGCCGTACTTTTCCATCTGGGAAACGGAAGCTCCGGCGCGCACGTTGAGCCTGGGAGACTACGAAATCGCGATCGGGGGAGCCGGGGTCGTGAACAGGCGCGTCGGCGTCCCGTTCTGGACATACCTGGCCGACGAGGGAATCCCGTCCACGATCATCAAGATCCCGACGAACTTTCCGGTAGACGACACTGCGACCCGAGCCCTGAGTGGGATGGGAACACCAGACCTTTCGGATTCGCTCGGGCGCTTCAACTACTACACCTCCGACCCCGGCGAAGAGTATCCGGGCCTGACGGGCGGGGCCGTGCACCGCGTCGAGGTGAAGAACGGACGTGTCGCGACCGAACTCCCGGGCCCCTCGAACTCGCTCCGCAAGGACGGCGCCGAGACTCGAGTGCCCTTCACGGTGGATGTGGACAAGAGCAACGATGCAGTCCTGCTCGAAATTCAGGGCCGGCGCATCCTCCTTCAGAAGGGGGAATACAGCGATTGGGTCGGAGTGCGATTCGACCTCGCATCCTGGCTTGTCGGGGTGTCGGGCATTTGCCGCTTCTACCTCAGCCAGGCTCATCCGCACCTGAAGCTGTATGTCACGCCCATCAACATCGATCCGTCTGCCCAATCGATGCCAGTTTCGTATCCGGAGGACGTAGGTGGCGAGATCGCTGGGCACATAGGCCCCTTCTGGACCAAGGGCCTGCCGTCGGACACGCGTGCGCTGGACTATCGCATCCTCGACGACGAGGGCTACGTCAAGCAGGCGGAGCTGATCCTCGAGGACCGGCTTCGCTTGTTCGAATACGAATGGGCGCGATTCAGGGACGGCCTGTTTTTCTTCTATGTCTCAAGTACCGACCAGGACACCCACATGCTCTGGAGGAACATGGACGAGACCCACCCCATGCACGACGCCAGCGATGTGCGGTTCTCGGGGTACATCCATCACCTGTACGAGGAGATGGACAAACTGGTAGGCCGAATCCTGCCAGCAGCGGACGACAACACTCTCCTGCTGATCTGCTCGGACCACGGATTCGCCCAATTTGGCCGGCAGTTCCATCTCAATTCCTGGCTGCGGCGAGAGGGCTACCTTGCGGTGAAGGACGAGGCGGCAAGCAAGGACAGGGCAAGCGTGGACGACATCGACTGGTCGAAAACCGCCGCCTACGGCATTGGATTCAACGGCCTGTACATGAACCGGATGGGACGCGAGGGCAAGGGGATATTGAGCGACAGCGAGGCCAGTCGGGTCTCGGATAGAATCGCCGCGGAACTGGAGGCGATCATCGATTCGGAAACAGCCGAGAGGCCGGTGCATCGCGTCTATAGGACGGGCGAGCTCTATACCGGGGAATTCACAGCGGACATGCCCGAGCTGCTGGTCGGATACACCCCCGGATACAGGAGCTCGTCCGAGTCAGTGATGGGCGATAGCGGAAAGGTGATCCTTGACATCAATCCCTGGGCCTGGGCCGGGGATCACTCGATGGCACGCGATCTCGTTCCCGGATGCCTGTTCAGCAGCCGACGTCTTGTTGGGAAGAACCCAAGTATCCAAGACCTACCGGTCACAATCCTGCAGTACTTCGGAATTCCGAAGCCGTTCGGCATGCAAGGGGACGTGCTCCTTTAAACGGGCCCAGCCGTGAACCGGGGCTGCAGTGCCGTCAGTTCTTGGCAAGTTCTTCCGAACGTTCGGTTGCGGCCTCAACTGCAGCGAGCAAAGCACCCCTCACTCGGTGAAGTTCCAGTTCCCTCAATCCGGCTATTGTCGTGCCCGCCGGCGTGGTGACACGGTCCTTGAGTTCGGCCGGGTGCAGCCCCTTTTCGCGCAGCAGCTTGGCCGTCCCCAGCAACAGCTGGCAGGCCAGAGTACGAGCCAAGCTCGGCTGGAGGCCCTTGCTGACCGCTCCTGCGGCGAGGCCCTCGATGAGCAAGCTGACGTAGGCCGGTCCGCTCCCGGTGAGACCGGTGACCGCATGCATCTGCGGCTCTTCAACCTGGATGACCGTACCCACGGACTGAAAGACGGATTCCACCGTTCCCATCTGGTCCTGGGTCACGAATCGGTTCGCACAAATCGCCGTTGCGCTCTCCCGAACAAGCATTGCCAAGTTCGGCATCGCACGCACCACAGGCCATTTGGATAGCAACCCGCTCTCAATCCGGGAAATCGGCACGCCGGCTGCCACGGAAACGAGCACAGATCCCGGCCGGAGCGCGTCATGCAGCTCCTCGAGCACGGCGGGAACGACCTGCGGCTTGACAGCCACGACTACGATATCCGACCTCGAAGCCGTCGCTGCCGCCCCGTCAACGGAGAACCCATCTCCGATCGAGACCGAAAGCTCGTCCAGACGGCGCCGATCGAGGTCCGTCGCGACAACCCGCGACACCGCGCCGGCAGTGAGCGCCCCCTCGGCCAAAGCACCGCCGAGGTTGCCGACACCGATAATGCCGAGAGTCAGACCTTCTGCCATTTGATCAAGTGTACGACGCACCGTTGCCGCCCGGCCCTCGATGACGCGAGTCCGCTCTCGGCGCGAAGAAGGGCAGGGCAAGTCAAGCTGGCGGGTCCAGATAGTCGAGCTCCCAGCCGGCGTGGTCGTACTGGCTACGGATGCGCCATGAAAGCAGGGCGTCCAGCAGTTCCTTCTTCTTGCCCTGGCTTCCAGGATCGCCCCATAGGTTCCGGACTTCGTCGGGATCACTGACCAAGTCAAATAGCTGACCGTCCCGAGCATCGAGGAAATGCACGAGCTTCCATTCGCGGCTGCGGACCATTGTCTGGAAGTCGTTGGTAGTGAAATTGACGTCCCGGGCCGATTCGCAATACACGTACTCGCGCCCGGCCCACGGCTTGCCTTCGAGCGCCCGCAGCAAGGACTCCGCTTCCATCTTGCGTGGCGCCTCAAGGCCGGCGATCTCGAGAATCGTGGGCCCGATGTCCATGAGCGAGCAGAGTCCGTCGAGTCTTCTCCCGCCCGCAAACCGTTTCGGAGCCCACACGATGAGCGGCATGCGGGTCACGGTGTCGTACATGGTCCACTTCTGACTGTGGCCATGATCCGTCAGGCAGTCGCCATGATCCGATGTGAAGATCACAATCGAGTTCTCGAGGTATCCGGACGACTCGAGCGCCGTCATGATGTTGCCGATCTGCTCGTCAATCAGAGTCACATTGCCGTGATAATAGGCGCGCTGGCGATGCCGCGCCTCCCGTGGAGGTCGCCATTGATGCACGACCGAGTCATGGTCGACCTCGCAGTTGTGCTGGATCATTCCCCTGTAGGCTTCAGGCTGACTGTTGAGCTCCTCCTCGGTCACTTCGAGCAAGGGCAGGTTCTTTTGCAGGTAGGGATCGGAGTAGCGAGTCGGGGGGTCGTACGGCGGGTGCGGCCCGGGGAATCCGATTTCCAGGAATAGCGGCTCGGTTTTTGGATAGGATTCCAGCCACCAAGTCGCCAGGCCTCCGACAAAGGCATCGGGGTGCATATCTTCGTCGATCGGCCACTCGAACGCGCCGAGTCGCTCGCGGTAGTCGGACAGGTTGCGATAGGAGAGTCGCCCGGGTTTTTTCAGTCTCCTGGCTCGGAGTGCCTTGTCCCATTCGTCTAAAAAGTACCGCCCCTCCAGGTGGCGGTCCTTGTTCTCTACGGTGTAGCGCTGGCGAAAACCGAAAAGCTCGTTGTACGGAAAGGTGTGCATCTTGCCGATATTGATCGTGTTGTAGCCGGCTCGATTGAGATTCTCGACCCAGCTGTAGCGCCAGCGGTCGCCGTTGCGCAGCACGCCGTGCGAATGGGGATATTGCCCCGTAAACAGGCTCGCTCGGCAGGGTGCGCAGGAGGCCGCTGGGACGTGGCAGTTGGTGAACGTCACGCCTTCGCGCACTAGACGGTCGAGGTTCGGCGTGTCCATGAAGGAATAGCCGAGGGCTCGAATCGTGTCGAAGCGCTGCTGGTCGGTGATGATGAAGATAATGTTGGGCCGGGTTTCGGACATAAGGCCAGTATTCTAGCCGCCGGACGCTGGCGACAGGAACGAGGACGAATGAGAGTCGGCATCACGTGCTACCCGACATACGGCGGCAGCGGCGTCGTGGCCACCGAGATTGGAATGGAACTGGCCCAGCGCGGCCACGAAGTTCATTTCGTCACCTACGCGAACCCGATCCGTCTCGCCGACGAAGTCCCGAGCATCGTCTACCACGAGGTGGAAGTCAGCAGCTATCCACTGTTTCAATACCCCCCCTACAGCCTGGCCCTAGCGTCGCGCATGGCAGGTGTTGCGAAGGGAGTCGGCCTCGACTTGCTGCATGTCCACTACGCGATCCCGCACTCCGTCAGCGCAATGCTGGCGTCTCAAATGCTGGGGGGCAGGCTGCCGTTCATCACGACGCTGCACGGGACCGACGTCACGCTGGTCGGTGCGGACCCGTCGTATCTGCCGATCACACGGTTCGCCATCGAGAGCAGTCCAGCAGTGACTTGCATCAGCAACCACCTGCGTGACGAGGTCTTCCGCGTGTTCGGAACCGACCGCCCGATCGAAGTCATTCCGAACTTCGTCAACGGCGCCATGTACAAGCCGGTAGACGATCCAGTGCTTCGTGCCCGCTACGCGGAGCCGGACGAGAAGCTGCTCGCTCACCTATCGAACTTTCGCCCCGTCAAACGGGTGCTCGACTGCATCGAAGTGTTTGCGCGACTCGTCCGCAAGGTGCCGTCGCGACTACTGATGGTCGGAGACGGTCCGGATCGTCACGCAGCCGAGAGTCTGGCGGCGCAGCTCGGCGTTCGAGACCGCGTGGCGTTCCTTGGCAAGCGGAAAGACGTCGCTGTCCTGCTGGGAATCGCCGATCTGTTGCTGCTCCCGAGCCAGATGGAATCGTTTGGCCTCGCCGCCCTTGAGGCCATGGCGTGCGGCGCCGTGCCGATCGCGACCCGCGTGGGAGGGCTGCCCGAAGTCGTGACCGACGGGCATGACGGCTTTCTTGTGCCCGTCGGAGACACCGATGCCATGGCTCAAGTTGCGGAATCAATTCTCAGATCGCCGGAGAGGATACGTGACATAAGCGCTGCCGCGCGTGACACATCGCTTTCTCGGTTCGGGAGCGAGTCGGTAATTCGAAAATACGTGTCTCTCTACGAGACGTTTCTCGGCAGGCGCTAGCCCAGCTAAGCCAATCCGACCAACGGCTCTGTACTGTCGCCGAACGCCACCGGATCCTTGATGCCCATCAGATGCATCATCGCGAGATACAGGTTGCACAGTGGGGTGTCGGGCTTGGCGCGTAGCCGTCGTCCGGGCCGCAAGGCCCCCTTGGCCCGGCCGGCGAGAATCAGCGGCAGATTCGACGGGTCGTGTGTGTTCCCGTCCCTCAGGGACGATCCAAACATGATCATGGAATTGTCTAGGAGCGAAGAGCCGCCTTCGTCAAGCCCTCGCATCCGTTTGAGGAGATAGGCGGCCTGTTTCGTGTGCCAGTTGATGATGTTCTCGTACATCGCGCGTCGCTCGGGCTCGTTGCGGTGGTGGGAGATTCCGTGGAAGCTGCCATCCACTCCTTCGAGGAACGAGAAGTCGCGACCGGTTTGCGCGTCCCCGAACATGAATGTGGCCACGCGCGTTGTGTCCGTCCAGAATGCTAGAAGCAGGATATCCAGCATCAATCGGACATGTTCTTCGTGAGTTTCGGGTATGCCGGGGTCCGGGCGGGTGACCCTGAGATCACCCTCGTTGATCCAGCGGGGCTGCGGGCTCATCGCAGCCTGGATTCGGGCCTCGACTGATCGAACGGCATCGAGGTACTCGTCCAGCTTCAGCTGGTCTCTCCGGCTCCCACGACGGCGCACGGAGGCAGCCTTGTCGAGGACTGCGTCCAGTATGCTCGCCTCGTCGCGGTGCTTCGACGACACCGCAGGACTCCCCGATCCCGGCGAACCCATCCGGAACAGCCGATCAAAGGCCAGCCGGGGCACGATCTCCTTCGCGGCGGGCGTGTGCGGGTCGCGCCACGAAATGTACGATCCGACGATGCGGGCAAAGCCCCCGCCGATGTTGTCCACGCCCGTTCTCGGAGCATCCACCCCGAGTTGGATTGACGGAAGGGGCGTGCGATACCCAACGTCTGCTGCGATCAGTTGGTCGACGGAGGTGCCGCCGGTATCGATGTCGCGGCCGGTCGATCGTTCGACATAGCCCCCCGATAGCCACGCCGGGACTTTCGCCCAGTGACCGTTGCGCCCGACCGCGTTCTCGTTCCACAGATTCTCGAGAAGCAGGCACTCGCTCTTGAGCGGCTCGAAGGCCTTCAAATGAGGAGTGGTTTCGTAGTCGTCGCCGTCACCGGGCGGAAACCAATGGTCAGGCCGTACGCCACACGGCATGAACAGGAATGCCAAGCGCAGCGGCGGCTCGGCCAACCCCTTCGAACCGCTCGTTGCGGCGGGTGCGAACGATTCCAACCATGGCAGGGCCATGCTCACCCCCGCGGCACGGAGGACCGTTCGTCTAGACACTGGCTGCTGCATCTGAACCAACTCGGAGTCGTCATCAGGCTAGCACGGCCGTGCGACCTCGGGCAGCGCTATCACAAACGTGCTTGTGCTTAGATCGGCGCTCAAGGCGGGCAACCGAACAGGCTCGAGCAACCGACCGTCAAGTCGGCCAAGACTATCAATGGTGGTCCCTCGTTTCGAAGTGTCTTCCAGTGACGTTCCTACCCTGAAGCCTAGGAATTGCTTGGCGCGTTCAATCGCAGATTTCACAGACAACGTATATATTCAGGATTGGACGGTACGGAGTTTTTTGAACGAGCAAGGAGGTATGGCAAGCGGTTCGGGCTACCGGTTCGATTCGATCCCAGTGCAGGCAAGGGCAGTCACGGGATGCTCTATCTCGGTGGTCGCCGCACAATCGTCAAGCGGTCTTAACTCGGAAGGCTACTGCTAGCGGCCATGCTCAAGCAACTCGGCATTGACAAACAGGAGTTTTGACGATGCGTTACGTATACCCCTGCATACTCGAGCCGGAGGACGACGGGGGATTCTTCGTTAGGTTTCCAGACGTACCCGAGGCTCTAACGGGTGGCGAAACTCGAGCAGAAGCCCTCGCGATGGCGGAGGACTGCCTCTCCACAGCTCTCGGATCTTACGTGCAGAATCACGAACGTGTTCCTATGCCCAGCCCGCTAGGCGACAGTGCCGTACCCGTCACGGCACCCACAGTCGTGGCCGCCAAGCTTGACTTGTACTCCGCGATGCGGCAGCAAAATCTAAGCAAGAAGGAGCTAGCCGCCCGATTGGGCACGACCGGTTCGGCAATCTCGAGGGTGACAGACCTGAGGCACCATTCTCATATCCACCGGGTGGAGGAAGCGTTACGGGCGGTAGGGCGTGGCCTTGTAATCGAGAGCCGCACGCTATAGAAGGTCCGGCTGTGCTCGCCGGCCAGCGAAGCGTGGCGACCAGTTCCGGGAGGAATCCTCCTCCGGCTCGTCACGCATATTCACGCCGACCGAGGGAATCCGTGTCACACGCGCTGCGACAGCCGCGGACTTGTGTCGACCGCTCCTCGCACTCAAACGCGCGGATTCACAGCTCAGGGCACTCCGCACGTTTGGCTTAACGCGAAACTACTGAAAACCCTTGTCTTCGTCGTCTGTAGTGGCACAATAATGTTATAGGGAGTTCGAGAAAATCGAGGATCTCCTCGCCTATCAGAACCCAGATCATAGAAGGATTTTGTCAATAGTTTTGTCGAATGTCCTGCGCAATGAAAGGAGGCAAAAGACAGATCATCTCAGGATAAGATATTCCTCTGAAGATTTCGTTGATTCTAAACGTAGCTCTATAGATGTGAGTATCGAGATGGACGAAATCGATCTTGCTCAAGTCAGAGATTCTGTTATGGATATAATTGAAGGATCTAAACAGTCATACTCTTATATTAGCAAGATTGATACACATAGTGCGTTTTCTATCATTGAATTTCCTGTGTTATTTCTGTTATTAATTCTGAGTGAGATCACAAGATATATCAACTCTAATATAACAGAAATGAGTCAATATATTCGAGCATCTGATGTGTTTATTTGGTCAGCTATTGTCACGTTATTCTTGTCCAATATTATTGCAACATTTTGTAAGTCATTCTTCCCATCTGGACTCTTTCTCATCGGTCAGAAAAGAGATTTGCAGAATCTAGAAGAATTATCATTAGGAGATTATATTGGTCAAGTGGAATTATTATCTCCATTCTAGTCGCCGCATCGACGACATCCAACGCCTGGTTTCAGGTCGGTATTGCATAAATAATCCGTTGATAGCAGTGGGGTCAAAAATCGCCGAATTGCTTCCGGTGGGTTCAGTTCAAGCGGGTTTTCATATAGCTTGGGCTCTCGCCAGACCCGAGCAACCGAGTTGCGCGACGAACCTATTGGAAGCCGCCACCGCCCGCGTTCCACCTCAAGCGAGAATCTTGTGCAGGATCTCGCCTTCCACGTCGGTGAGCCGATAGTTCCGGCCATTGTAGGTGTACGTGAGGCGCTCGTGGTCTAACCCGAGCAAGTGGAGAATCGTTGCGTGGAAATCGTGCACGGACACCGGATCGACCGCCGCCTTGAAGCCGAGTTCGTCGGACTCGCCGTAGGACGTCCCTCCCCTGATGCCGCCACCCGCCATCCAAGCCGTAAAGCAGTGCGGATTGTGGTCGCGCCCGGGCCTTGAAGTGCCGATCTGGGCGACCGGCAGGCGGCCGAACTCCCCGCTCCAAATTACCAGGGTGTCGTCGAGCATGCCGCGCTGCTCCAGATCAGTGATCAGGGCCGCGAACGGCTGATCGGTTTCGCCAGCAAACTGCTGGTGGTTTCCGAGGATGTCGATGTGGCCGTCCCACGCCCGCTGGTTCTCCATCCCGCCGGAGTAAATCTGGACGAATCGGACGCCCCGCTCCAGAAGCCGCCTCGCCATGATGCATTGGCGGGCGATATGCCCGCAACGCTCGCTTTGCAGGCCGTAGAGTTCCTGGATGTGCGCGGGTTCGCTGTCCACGTCGAGGGCCTCGGGCGCCGCTGACTGCATCCGGTAGGCTAGTTCGAAGCTCTCGATCCGGGCTGCAAGTTGCGGGTCAAGCGGATTGCGTTCCAGGTCCCGAGAGTTCAGGCTTGCAATCAGGTCCAGCTGCGACCGCTGGTGGACATCCGACATCTCCGACGGGGGCGTCAGGTTCTGGATGGGGGCGCCCTTCGGGCGCAGCCAAGTGCCTTGGTATGCCCCAGGCAGGAAGCCCGCGCTCCAGTTGGAGGCGCTGCCCTTGGGCAGGCCGCGGTCCTTGGGATCGGACATCACCACGAACCCCGGCAGGTCGCTGCTTTCGCTTCCTAGTCCATAGGTGACCCAGGACCCCAGGCTTGGAAAGCCCATCCGAGTCTGCCCGCTGTTGATCATGAAGAGAGCCGGGGAATGGTTATTCGAGCCCGGCAAGCCCGAATGGATGAATGCCATCCGGTCGACATGCTCGCCCAGATAGGGGAAGATCTCGGATACAAGCTTGCCGCTCTGCCCCCGCGGCGTGAACTTGAAAGGAGACTTTAGCAGCGCACCGACTTCCCACGAGAAGAAGCCGGTGAACTTGTCGAAGCCCTCCAGTTCCTGACCGTGCCGTTTCGTGAGTTCAGGCTTGTAGTCCCATGTATCCACATGGCTCGGTCCGCCGTTGATGAAGAGCCAAACGACGCGCTTGGCCTTGGGGGCGAAATGTGTAGGCCGTGGCGCCATCGGATTGAGCGCTCTGTCCGGAACCGAAGCAGCCCGAAGCAGCCCTTCGTCAGCGAGGATGCCGGCTAGCCCGAGCATCCCCAGGCCCATCCCGCAACGTTCCAGCAGCTCGCGACGCGACAGCGCCGGCAGTGGGGTGGTATGTGCGTTTCTCATGCTTCTCACCGGATGTAGAGGAATTCGTTCAGGCTCATCAAGGACTGGCAGTAGTCAACCAGCGCGAGGCGATCCGGCTCGGGCTCGCCGTCATTGCGGTACAGGTCCACCTGACGCTTCAGGAAAGCCACCCCTTGGGCGGTTTCCGATGGCCCGGGCGGACGCGCGAATGCGGTCCGGTAAGCCGTATCGACCGCCGTTTGCGGCTCCAAGCCAGCCAACCGCGACGAGAAATCCTTCGCATAGCGGCGTGTGAACGGGCTGTTGAGGAAAAGCAGCGCCTGCGGGGCAATCGTGGTGGACGGTCGGCGGCCAATGCCGACGAGGTGCTCGGGCCAGTCGAACAGCATCATCGACGGGATCAACTCGCTACGCTTGACGAAAAAGTAGACGCTGCGCCTAGGCATGCTCTCGTTCTGCACCCCGAGACCGTACATGGTCGGGTCGAGCGTCCCGGACACCGCGAGCATGGAATCGCGAATCGCCTCGGCTTCGAGCCTCCTCGGCGTCCAGCGCCAGCGAAGTCGGTTCGACGAGTCGACGGCGACCTTCGAGCTGTCGACGATCGAATCGACCCTGTAGACGCTGCTGGCCATGATCAAGCGGTGTAGGCGCTTGAGCTGCCAACCATTCTGAACGAGGTCCCCAGCCAGCCAGTCCAGCAGTCCTGGGTGGGTTGGCCGCGCACCCATTGCCCCAAAATTGCTCGGAGTGGCCACGATTCCGGTCCCGAAATGGTGGTGCCAGACTCGGTTGACGATGACACGCGCCAGCAGCGCGCCCGCGCCGGAATCGGAATCGGTGAGCCACTTGGCGAGCGAAGCTCGATGAAATCCACTGCGCGCCCATCCGGGCGGTGGCTTCTCGAGCCAGTTGCCCAGTTCCGCGTCCCGGCGGGTCAGGATTGGCAATGCCCGCGGCTCGGCTGGCTCCAGCTTCAGATTCGCATCGCCACGCCGGAGAACGTACGTCGGCTCGTAGAAATGCGGATAGCCCAAACCGTTGGCATTGTGGCGGGGCTTTGCGAAACCTTCCGCTGTTGCCTGGATTTTCGTGAACGAAGGCATCGGGATGCGAGATTCGTGGTCACGGATCGCCGCGCTCGCCACCACCCACTCTTGGTTCTTGCGGGCGAAGTCCTTGAGCAGCAGGGCCTTCTGGCCGTCCGTCAGGGACTCGACCCCTATCCCCCGGAGTCCCGCCAGGCCCTCGGCGAGGCCTTGCGGGACACCTTCTGCAACCGCGAAACCGGGTTCGGTCGAGTCCGTCACAGACAGGCGAACACGGCCCAGGCTGAAATGCGAGTTATAACCGAAAACGAGCTTGATTGCTAGCCGAAGTCCGCCGTCGAAACTCACGGGCTCCTCGAAATCAAAAACGGCGGCGTGGTCCGAGCCGATCCCGGCAGGAGGGAGAGCCCAGCCGCTTCTGTCGCTGTTGTCCTCGATAGCCAGGGAGACGGAGGCGTAGCCCGCTTCCAGTTGGTCCGTTGCCCGCGCATTCCGCAACTTGAGCTTCACGGGCTCGGCTTCGGGTTCCGACACAGGGCGGGCCTCCGCCGAAACGCTGCCTAGGAGGAACTCCCCGTCATGCGAGCGGCCAGGGCCATTGAACGGTAATGACGGGTGCGTCAAGGCTTCGACCCTGAGAGCTCGCAGATCCTTCGCGGAGATGTCGGCAACGAAGGTGTAGGTGTCGAAGTCGACGTTGTCTCCACTGAACAGCACCGAGCCGTCGTCGAGCTTGTCTGCCCCGGCTCGGCTGGCGGTCTTGATGTCGACGATGTCCAGGACCTTCCATTCACCATCGCCGGAGCCCGGAGCCCCGTCCCTGAGCCATTGCTCGAATGCCTCGCCGCCCAACTCACGCTCGATTTCCTCTCGGTTCTGGCGAAGCTCCTTGAGCCGATCCTCCCACTCGGCCCTTTCGGTTCTGAACCTTCCGGGATTCGGATCGTGCTCGATGATCGTTCGCGTCGTACGACCGAAGATCGCCGCCATCCGGTAGTAGTCCCGAACTGAAATCGGATCGTGCTTGTGATCGTGACAGCGGGCGCAGCCTACGGTGAGCCCGAGCATCGCCGTTCCGAGTGTGCCGATCATGTCGTCGAGTTCGTCGTAGCGCGAAATCTCGAACTCGGCCTCCGTGATCTGGGTCGGGAAGGGTCCGTTTCCCATGAACCCGGTCGCCATCAGGGCAAGGGCATTCTCGGGCTCCAGCTCGTCGCCAGCGACTTGCAGCCTGACGAAACGGTCGTAGGGCATGTCGCGGTTGAAGGCCTTGATCAGAAAGTCCCTGTAGTGGTAAGCGAAGGGCCGATCGTAGTCCTCCTCGAAGCCGTAGCTCTCGGCAAATCGGGCGATGTCCATCCAGTGGCGCGCCCACCTCTCCCCGTAGTGCGGCGACTCGAGCAGCTCGTCTATGAGTCGTTCATACGCGTCGGGCGCCGAGTCGTTCGCGAATTCCTCCACGCGCTCCGGGCTGGGCGGCAGACCCAGCAAGTCGAGTGATGCGCGCCGGATCAGGGTGCGCCGGCCAGCCGGAGAATTCGGCTCGATTCCAGCAGCCTCAAGTCTCGCCAGTATGAACCGGTCAATCGGAGTCTTTGCCCAGGTTTCGTCCGCGACTGCCGGGGGGGCAGTCCCCATCAAGGGGCCGAACGACCAGAACCGCGTATCGTCGCCCGCTTGCGAAACCGGTTCACCGGTCCCGGTAAGGGGTTGATCGTACGGGGCGCCGAAATCCAACCAGCGGGCCACCGCGTCGATCTTTTCGTCGGGGAGCTTGTCCTGGCCGAAGGGCATGAAGGGCTGGCGCTCGTGCCGCAAGACGGCGACAAGCGCGCTCGACTCGGCCGATGCTCCCATCTTGCCGCTCGCAACAAGGCTGCCTCGTGACCTCAAATCCAGCCCGCCCATGACCTGACCGTCTCCGTGACATCCGAGGCAGCTGGCAATAAACAGCGGACGGACCTCGGCGCGAAAGACCTCAAGCCCCTTGGCCATGCGCTCTGCGTGCTCGTCGCCGCCCTGCTGCGCCAAGGCTGAAGCGCCGACCATGCAGCAAACCAGGGGGACGCTCCAGACCACACGCCGACGCCCACGCAAGCCAGGACGGCCCGTCCGTAGTGCGACACAACGACCGCCGCCACCTAGATCGGGGTCCTTGCGAACGGCTGCTGTTTGCTCGACTAAAGGGCTTTTCGAGAAGCCCTTGGCCATCCCCAATCGCAGCATCGCGTACCCAGTATAGTGTTGTTTCACTCGAAGGGAAGCCTTCGCAATCGCGCCTAGGAGACTTCTGGTCCGAGCGCCGGCGTTGGGCGCCGCACGGGAAGCCCCTTCGAAGCTGGGTCGTCGCGTTTTGAGCCGGACCGGTAGGCGAGCGGAACATCTCATCTCCGGCTGCACGGCAGCTAATTCGACGATGGCATCACACCAGAGTCGCTCGAAGAACTGCTCGCAGGGTAGAATCCAAGTCCCGTCGCTAGTGAGCCGGGCACCACGCTCGTTGCACACGACGATGGCGTGGCGTGGCCGATGCTCGTCCGCAAAGGCCCGGATGCCCCTGAGATCGGTTGGTCGAAGCCTAGTGCTTCCCTTCACCTCGATCGCGATTCCACCGTCAGGACCAAGAACGAAGTCACATTCAATCCCTGACTTCGTTCGCCAGAAACGCAGTTGGAAGTCACGTTCCGGATAGCTGCGGTGGGCCAGCAACTCCATAAGCACGAAATGCTCGAGTGCACGCCCGAACTCCGGTCCGGAAGGACGCTGGACTCGGCGGCCAGTCAGGCACCCCGCGACGCCAACATCGAACCGGTAGAACTTGGGCGCACGAGTGATGACTTCGCGCGAGAGTCGGCGACTGAAGGGTTCTACTCAGGTGCCCAAGGGCGTGTCCTCCAGGCTCTGGAAGTACTCGCGCACGGTCTTCGAATCCACACTGCAGTCTCTGGCAATATTGCCGTAGTTGAGAAGCTCTCCGTGGCTGAAGGCCAGCGCGTTGAAGAACCGGGCGAATGCCGTGGTGTTTCGGGCCAGTCCTTCGTCAAAGACCTCCTCTTTCAGGTAGTCGTCCACGTAGCCCGCGAGAGCGCGACGGTGCCGCGAAGAGTCGTAGTGCTGCGGAACCAACCCGCGGTTGAGCGCTCGGAGCAGATCGAAACCCGGAACTTCCGGTCAAGTAAGCGGGTGGAGTCCGAGGCGCCAGGCTCGGCCCCCTAGCAGATTGGCGCGGCCCCGTTTGAGCTTGCGAGCGCTGGAGCCGCACAGCACGAATCCCTGGCCCTCGCCCTCGATCAGCCGGTGGACTACGTCCAAGAGAGCCGGCACCTTCTGCACTTCATCGATGATGACGGGGTTTGCGAGCGCTGCCGGATCCGCGGCCCGGATCCTATCGGCAAGCGTCCAGGGTGCCCGTGTGAACTCGACCAGGAGCCGGGTGTCCAGAAGATCGAAATGCACGGCTCCCGGAAATCGCTGGCGCAGCAATGTGGACTTTCCGGTCTTGCGAGGACCCGATGGAAAGGCCGATTGTCCGTGCGGAAGATCCAGACGCAAGGTTCGTTCGTATGGCACAGATCGGACAACACTCCTAAGTGGTGGACCCAATTCGGAGTCAATTCCGAATGAGTTCGACTGTCAATCGTTTCTGCGCCCGGCACCAGCAACCGGTTTGCAATGCATGAACGACAGTGCGGCAGACCAGCCGCCATACTCCGTCGCAACCCGAGGCCTAGTCGGTACCCGCGCCTCCATGGGGGGCGCCACTGGCAACTGCGAGCAGATGCCGCATCCGGCCCTTCGAAGGACCTCGTCTTCGGGGATTCCTAATGGACACGGCTACGGCAAGGAACCCGGGGTGCGCGTGTGGGTCCGGGGCGCTTGTGCCCTCGATCCCTCGACCTGGACGTACCGGAACGGCGTGCTGAGGACAATCTCCTTTACGAGCGATCGGGCTCCCCATCCGGATGCTTGCAGCCTTCCCACCACCGCTTCGATGACACAATGATCCCGATCCGAAATCGTTCTCCCTAGCGCGTATCCGAGCAGCTTCCGCGCAACATGCCGCACCATTTCGTCCTTGCGTTCCAGCAGCAGATCGCGAAGCCCCGCCGGACCGTCGAAGGACTCGCCCGACGGCAGCACGCCAGAAGCGTCCACGGGACGCCCGTTGTCGTCGACATCCCGCCACCGGCCGAGCCAGTCATAGTTCTCGAATCCGAAACCGATCGGATCGATTACGTCATGGCACGCTGCGCAAGTCGGATTCGCCCGATGCTCGCTCAGCATCTCGCGGACCGTGAGATTCCGCTCATTACCTTCTTCGCTCTCAAGCGCCGGAATGTCGGGAGGAGGGGACGGCAGCTTTGTTCCCAGCAGCGTTTCGAGCGTCCAAACCCCTCGCAGGACTGGGCTGGTGCGCTTGTAGGCGGAGTTCATCGCCTGGACGGCACCGAGGCCAAGCAGCCCGCCGCGCCGCCCGTCCGGAGTCGACACCAGCTGGAACTCGTTCCCCTTAACCGCGTCGGGCATTCCGTAGTGCCGAGCAAGTCGCTCCGTAAGGTAGGTGTAGTCGGCGCTGATGAATTCGAGCACGCTGCGGTCCTCATCGAGCATGCGCTGGAACAGGAGCACGGGCTCCTCGCGCATGTCAGCCGCGATTCGCGGCGTATAGAAATGCTGGATCTCGTTGATGGTAGGGGCGACCCGGCCTCCGACATCCTTCGTTCCGAGCCACTGGCCGATGAACGTCCTCGCAAAGTAGCGGGAGCGGGGGTGGTCGAGGAGTCGGTCGGTCTGTGCCGCCAGCACAGCGTCGTCGGTCAGCCGCCCGTCATCTGCCAGATGCCTCAATGCCGCATCGGGCGTTGACCCCCAAAGGAAGAACGATAGCCGTGTCGCCAACTCGTGGTCGGAGAGTGGGTGCAATCCTACCGGCTCCGGCGCGGACTCCACGCGGAACAGGAAGTCAGCGGACACCAAGACTGCCTTGAGCGCAAGCCGGACGGCGGCCTCGTACGGCTCTCCACGCCCGAAGGCACTGTCGAACAACGTTAGGAACTGCTCCTCCTCGCCATCCGCCAGCGGTCGGCGGAACGCCCGTGCCATGAATTCGCGGAGCAGCCGAGCAGCCGCAACTCGGGGCGCCAGGACCGTTTGTCCCGGCTCGCTCCCAAAGAGCCGGTGGTGTGCCGCCAGCGTGGCGGGCTCCGGCTCGCGTCGCTCCTGATTGATGTCGATGGATACCAGACGCAACGCCGGGCTCCCGCGCCCTACGACGAAGGAAATCTCGTGCTCGCCGCTACTCACGGCAATCGTTGTCCTCCGTGCCGTCGCCGTCGCGGACGACCAGCCGAATCGGAGCCGGCCCGCAACCTCCTCGCCCACCAAGATCTCCGCGACGGGATTCGCGTTGACGGGTGGCGAGCGGATCCAGGCGCTCACCTCGTAGTCGCCGTCCTCGTAAAACGACACCTTACGACTCACTGAATCACCTTGGCGCATCTCCACCGAGTCGTGCTCGTCTTCGGTCCGGTCCGGGAGCAGATCCCTTGCCACGAACGCACGGCCCAGCGGTGGCGTCACGATCACCTGCGCCAGCACGTGGTCAGCAACCTCGAGGTAGCGTTCCAGCAGCAGGGGCGAGAAGAAGAGGGTTTCGCCATTGTTGTCGAAGCCCTCTCCACCCGACCCGTCGACCGGGAAAGATTCCGCGACGTCGATCTGCAACCCGAACAGGTCCCGCACGGTGTTCTGGTACTCGGATCGATTGAGCCGCCTCGAAACGACGCGACCAGCGTACTCCCCTAGATCGCACGCGGTCGCCCGCAAGGTCTCGTCAATCCAGGTGGCCACCCGCGACCGGTCCCGTTCCGGCGGGCGCGGGCCGGTCGGAGGCATTGTCCGGTTCCGCAGTTGCATCGCTACGTTTCGCCAGAGGCTGCGGTCGGCTGTGACGTCGGCGATCGATTCCGACTCCAGGAAACGGATCCTGTTCTCCGAGTCGGGGGAGTGACAGGCCTCGCAGTGTCTTGCCAGGATCGGTCGGATTTCCGATCGAAAGGTGTCAGCGGAGAGCGAAGGCAAGGCTAGAGAAACGCCAAGTACTAGGATCACCAATCGCAGGGACACAGTGCCGCCCTAAGTCAATCTACGCCAAACATCGGAGACGATACAAGACTCCGGGCGAGCCCATTCCCGTGATCAACGGAGAGTTGTTCCGTGCAGCGACCGCAAGGTATGGGGCCGGCCGTTCCAAGTTGATCCGCGAGAGTGCGCACTTCCGGAGAATTGACACTCGAGATATCGGGTGTTAAGTTAACGCTTCACTTCCTCCAGCCGCCGTTGGTAGCGGCGGTGGCTCGGCGAAATGGCTGAATCCGGTGGCCAATCCCCCTTGCGGCGGACCGCCTTGAATGCTGTCCACCGCCAGACCGGAGCCCGCATGGTCGACTTCGGAGGGTGGGATATGCCTGTCGAATATGACGGGATCGTGGCCGAGCACGAGGCCGTGCGATCGGGCGTCGGTCTCTTCGATGTCAGTCATATGGGCGAGATCGAGGTTCGAGGACCCCAGAGTGTCGACCTGATCGACTCGTTGTGCTCGAACCGTGCGGCGAGTCTCCGTGATGGCCAAGCCCAGTACAGCGGGCTGCTGAACCCGCGCGGAGGCTTCGTCGACGACCTGCTTGTCCACCGGATCAGCTCCGACCACTACTTTCTGTGCGTGAACGCAGGAAATCAGGAAGGAGACTTCGAATGGATTCGCGACAATAATCCATTCGACGCGGAGGTCGAGTTCGCTAGCGAGCGGTACGCGCAGCTGGCGATTCAAGGCCCTTTGTCGGGTTCGGTTGCGAGCCAGCTCACTGATTTGGATCTCAGCGGGATGCGATACTACTGGTTCGCGCACGGCGACTTTGCCGGCATCCCTGCGATGGTTGCCCGAACGGGCTACACGGGCGAGGACGGCTTTGAGGTGTACCTGCCGCCAGCCGCAGCGGAGCAAGCTTGGCAAGCGATTCTGGACGCGGGCAGCGGCGAATCGATCCGGCCTTGCGGCCTGGGCGCGCGAAACACACTTCGTCTCGAAGCCGCGATGTCCCTCTACGGTCATGAGATCGACGCGAACACCACACCGTATGAGGCGGGTCTCGGATGGATCGTCAAGCTCGCGAAGCCGGCTTTCTGCGGCCGCGAGGAGCTCCTCCGGCAGAAGGCGGATGGTATTCGGCAGAAGATCGCAGGATTCGAAATGAGAGGGAGAGGGATCGCGCGCGACGGCTATCGCGTGATCGTGGATGGGGAGCCCGTGGGCCGTGTCACCAGTGCCTCCCCGGCCCCGCATTTGGGAAAGAACATCGGCCTGTGTATGCTGCCGATCGAGTTCTGCAGCGCGGGCCAGTGCATTGATATCGAGATCCGGAGCCGGGCGGTCGCTGCTGAGATCGTCCCGCTGCCGTTCTATAACCGTCAAAGGAATTGAGGCTTATGGAATACCCGGTGGATTACCGCTACAGTCGCGAGCACGAATGGGTGAAGATCGATGGGGACATTGCCACGGTCGGAATCACCCATCACGCCCAAGACCAGCTCGGCGACGTTGTCTTCGTCGAACTGCCGGCTGTCGGGGCGAAGCTGCAAGCGCGCAGCGAGTTCGGCGCCGTGGAATCCGTGAAGGCCGTCTCCGACATCTACGCGCCGATTAGCGGCGACGTAACGGCAGTGAACGCGGAACTGATGGACGCTCCGGAGAAGATCAACCAGGACGCTCATGGCGAGGGCTGGCTGGTGAAAATGACGATTTTTGACCGCGAAGAGCTACGGTCCTTGATGAACGCGGAACAGTACGCGGAATACGTCGCGGCCGAAACAGACGGGTAGGCCAGGGGTTCACGCTTGCGGTACCTTCCGAAGTCCCCCTCCGAACGGGGGGAAATGCTTGCTGCTCTGGGCCTTGGATCGGCGGAGGACCTATTCTCGAACATACCGTCATCGCTGAAGCAACAGCGTCCTCTCGCAATTCCTTCGGGGAAGTCTGAATATGAGATTCGGGCCTATTTCGAAGCCCTCGCAAGCGAGAGCTCGCGAGGCTACCCGTGCTTCCTTGGCGCCGGCGCTTACAGCCACTACAGGCCGGTGGTGATCGACGCAATTGCCACGAGAGGGGAGTTTCTAACCGCCTACACGCCATACCAGGCAGAGATCTCGCAAGGGATCCTGACGTCGATTTTCGAATTCCAGACGATGGTTGCCCAGCTGACCGGCATGGACGTGGCGAACGCGTCGATGTACGACGGCTCGACCGCTGTTCCCGAGGCAGGGATGATGGCGGTGCGCATCACTCGGAGAGAGCGGCTGCTAGTCGCCCGGACGGTTCACCCCGAATACCGCCAAGTGCTTGACACGTACTTCAAGCACCAGAACCTGCCTGCCCAGACGGTCGCGTGCGACTCGCAAAGCGGTCAGCTCGATCTAGGGGATCTCGAATCCAAGCTTTCAACGGACGTGGCAGCGGTAATCGTCCAGTCCCCGAATTTCTTTGGAATCGTCGAACAAGTCCGGGATGTGGCCGAACTGGCCCACAAGCACGGAGCGCTTCTCGTGGTAGTGGTCTCGGAAGCGGCTTCCCTCGGTCTCCTCACCCCTCCCCAAGAGGCCGATATCGTGGCTGGCGAATTGCAGTCCTTCGCGCATCCGCCCAGCTATGGTGGGCCGTACGTCGGCATCCTCGCAACCAAGACAAGGCATATTCGCCAGATGCCCGGCCGGCTCGTCGGCGAAACGCTGGACTCGAGGGGCAGGCGCGCGTACTGTCTGACGCTGGCCACGAGGGAACAGCATATTCGTCGGGCGCGCGCGACTTCGAACATCTGCACGAATCAGGCATTGGTCGCCTTGATGGCAACGGTCTACATGACCCTCCTTGGGAAACGGGGCCTGCGCGAACTGGCAGAGCAGAACCTCGCCAAGGCTCACTACCTCGCGGGGGAGATCGTAGCGGCCGGAGCGGAACAGGTCTTCTCGGGAGCGTTCTTCAACGAATTCGTGGTGCGGCCGCGCGGGCGCTCCGCGAGCGAGGTCAATGACCTCGCTCTGTCGGCAAAGATCGTCGGAGGGCTGGACCTTGGGCGATTCTATCCGGATCTCGAGGGGGCCTTGCTCGTGTGCGCCACGGAAACGGCTTCTCGGGAGGCGATGGATCGATACGCGAGCTGTTTCGGGGAGACAGGCAATGAGTAGGGTCCGCCCCCACCAAACGCAGACCGAGCCGCTGATCTTCGAGCGCTCGTCACCGGGCAAGATTGGCTATCAGCTGCCGGCGCTTGACGTGCCAGCCGTCGATCCCACGGCGACTCTCGGCCGTGAGCACGTGCGAGACGACATCAGCGGATTTCCAGAAGTGAGCGAGGTCGAGGTCATCCGGCACTTCACCCGGCTGTCGACATGGAACTATGCAATCGATCTCGGCTTGTACCCGTTAGGCTCTTGCACGATGAAATACAATCCCCGTCTCAACGAGGCGGTCGCCAGGATCGAGGGCATCGTCGACGCGCATCCGTATCAGCCCGAGTCCCTTGCTCAGGGCCTGCTCAAGATCCAGAGCACCCTGGAGCAATACCTGGAAGAAATCACCGGAATGGACGCAGTCACGTTACAGCCTGCCGCCGGCGCGCACGGTGAGTTGACGGGCCTGCTGTTGATCCGGGCTTACCTCGAGTCGAAGGGAGACCCCCGTCGCGTCGTCCTCATTCCCGACTCCGCGCATGGCACGAATCCGGCGACGGCAGCCATCGCGGGATACGAAGTTGTCGAAATTGCGTCCAACGACCAAGGCATGATCGACCTCGATGCGCTGGAGGCCGCTGTCGACGACTCTGTCGCCGCTCTCATGGTGACAAATCCCAACACGCTAGGCATCTTCGAGCGAGACATCGGGCGAATCGCGGAGATCCTGCACCGTCGGGGAGCTCAGCTATACATGGACGGCGCCAACATGAACGCTCTGGTCGGAATCGCCCGCCCGGGCGAATTCGGCGTTGACGTCATGCATCTGAACCTTCACAAGACGTTTTCCACGCCTCACGGAGGCGGTGGGCCTGGAGCGGGGCCCGTCGCAGTCAAGAACCACCTCGATCCATTCCTTCCCCTTCCCCGGATCAGCCAAACAACGGACGGGATGCGGTACGACTGGAACCGCCCTCAATCGATTGGCAGAGTGAGGGCGTTCTACGGAAACTTCGGCGTCCTTGTCCGGGCCTTGGCCTACGTTCTGGCCCACGGCGGCGACGGTCTGCGCAATGCCACCGTGGACGCCGTCCTGAACGCGAACTATGTCCGGAAGGGATTGGAGGGTCACTACGACTTGCCGTTTGACGCACCTTCCATGCACGAGTGCATCTTCAGCGACTCGAAGCAATCAAGGCGTGGCGTGAAAACCGGGGATATTGCCAAGCGCCTGATCGACTATGGGTTCCACCCGTACACGGTGAGCTTTCCGCTCATCGTCCGCGGTGCCTTGATGATCGAGCCGACCGAGACGGAGAGCAAGCACGAGCTCGACGAGTTCGTATCTGCCATGCAAGCCATAGCCGAGGAGGTCGAGACGGATCCTGACCTGGTCCTGGAGTCTCCGGGGAGCACGCGGACGAGCAGGGTGGACGAGACGCGAGCCGCACGCAGGCCTGTGGTGATCTGGCAGGAGAGTCGGTAGCACGGCCTCGTCAGTCCACCCGAGGCTGCGAGTTTGGGCTGGGTTCGCCCTGTCGCTCGGCGATACCGTCCTGGGTCGCAAGGTCAGCACCCATTGCGGAAGGCTTGGTCGTGCCTGCGCGCTGGCCAAGGGGTCGATGTCGTGGCTCCAAGTCGTGGCGAGCCCCGACCGGGGCGCCGGTTGACGAGCTTCCGCCACCCGGCGATTTCCCTTACGCGACGATCCTGTAAGGGGCGGCTGTCCGCGTAACGGCAACGACCGTAGGCCGATTGACCACTGGCGCGCCGAAGTCCGATACCCTTTCCTCTCGCGTTCTTCCCTCGCCCGGGTGCCGGATGGAAACCAACATCAAGTCCTGGGTGGAATTCATGATTACTGACGCGCACTCAGCCCCCACGACGCCGCTGAAGATCTGGCAGTTGTAGCCTCGCTTCGAACCCTCCGTTGGCACGAAGAAAATGCCGCCGTCGATTCCAACCCTCCTGGGCTGCCCGTCAGTCGCGATCAGGAGATTGCCATGTTGGTCGAAAGCGAGGTTGTCCGGATTGGGAATCTTGCTCACGCGGCTGGTGTCAAAGCCCGCAAAGTAGGCTCCTTGCGACTCATCGGCTGGATCCCCGCACCGCATGAAGATCTGCCAGGTGAAGGATGTCGCGCCGTTGTCGCTGTTGTCCTCGATGATCTCGACAATATGGCCCATCGGATTCGGAGCACGAGGGTTCGGGTCGTTCTCGTCGCCGGCCCCGCGTCGCGTGTTGTTGGTCGGCGCGACATGGACTTTGTTGGTGACCGGGATGCTGTCGATGTCCTCCGGACGGTCCATCCGGGTCGCTTCCAGCAGATCCGCTGCCTGACTGGTGAATCCGTTGGTGGCGTTGAGCGGAGCCGTGTCGTAGGCGAGGGGCATCCACTCGCCGAAGCCGTCATCGTTGAACTTCGCCACGTAGAGCGTGCCGCTGTCGAGCAAGTCCCTATTGCCCGTTCGATGGTTCTCGTTATACGTGCCCTCGGACACAAACTTGTAGACGTACTCGAAACGCGCGTCGTCGCCGGAGTACACGACCGCGTTCCCCGCTGCGGGACGGGTCGTGGCCGCAGCCTCGTGCTTGAACCGACCGAGAGCGGTTCGCTTGCGGGGCGTCCAACTGGGAATGTACGAGTCGATCTCGACGACCCAGCCGAACTTGTTGATTTCGTTCGGTTCGTGGTTGAGGTCGAAGCGCCGATTGAACCGCCACCACGGCCCATTCCACCTTCCTCGCGCACACCGAATCGATCGTTTGCGGTCTTGGCCATCTCATGCATGACGTCGCTGTTTTTGGCGAATTACTGGTCGAAGTTCTCCTCGGCCGTGAGATAGGTTCCCCACGGCGTCACGCCGCCACCGCAGTTGTTGAACGCTCCGTTGACCATCGTCCCGGTCTCGTCGGAGGCCGCCACGAGGAGCGGATTTCCTGCTACCGGCCCGGAAAGCATGATCGGAGTTTCGCCGTCGATTCGACGGTCGAAAGCGCTGGAACGGGCAATCCTGTACCCAGGGCCATCGGGGACCGATTTCCTTGCAGCGAGGAACATCGACACACCGTGGGCGACGATCTCGTAATCGACCTGGGCCCGAGTCGTGTTGTCCGCAGAGTAGTTGGAAAACATCGAGTCGGGGTTCGTGTATTTGTGATTCAGCCAGACGATTCCCGAGTTGTACACCCCATCGAATCATGCAACAAAATCGCAGTTGTAGCCAATCTGCTGCCGTTGCGCCGCAGGATCGAGGTTGTACGGCTCAAAGTCCGGCGCATCGGGCGTCAAGGGGTCTCCCCAAGCCGCGAGAGACTCCCACCTGTATCCGTCGGGCACACGGACTTCGTCATCCAGGCTCCCCTGGATTGGCGAGAACGTGAGGCTGCTATCTTGCTCCTGGCCGTTCAGGTTGGCAATTGCTCCGAGACAGAAGAGCGGGGCCATAGCGCCGCCCTGAAGGATCGAGCGGCGCATCATGCACCGGGAAAGCACCTCGTCGAGAGTGTCGCTGCAAGCACGGCGAGGCTCGGTACCTTCGAATCCGACGTCGCCGGAGGGAAATAGTCTTTGTTTGGGCATGGGGCTCCTTTGGATTGGTGTGCCTCCCTCGCAAACATTCCCCGAGCCTTTCGGCGCCATGTGACGCGCGAATTACGGTCGGGCACAATCCGGTTACGTGTTCCTTGCAGTCCGGTGACGATGGAACAGCGCCGTTGGCACGTCTCGGTGACGACGGGCATGCCATTCATGGCAGACCGCGCTGGTCTAATGAGGATTCATGGAGACAACCGTACTGCTGCGTGGTGGAGCGTTTTTCGAAGGCCCCCGCTGGCGAGCTGACAGGCTCTGGTTGTCAGACATGCACGACTGCACCGTCATGACCGTGGCCGAGGACGGTTCTTCGGAGGCCATCGCGACTGTCCCGAACCGACCCTCGGGCCTTGGATGGCTGCCGGACGGCCAGATGCTGGTAGTTTCGATGAGCGACCGGCGGCTGATGCGCTACCAGGCCGGAGGCTTGGTCGAGCATGCCGATCTAAGCGGCTTGGCCAGCCATGACTGCAATGACATGGTCACCGATGGCGGAGGGCGTGCCTACGTAGGCCATTTCGGATTCGATCACTTCGCCCATGCCAGTTTCCGGCACGCTAGTATCATCGCCGTGGATCCGGATGGAACCTCCCGAGTCGCAGCCGAGGACCTCATGTTCCCCAACGGCATGGTGATCGCAGATGACGGTGGAACTTTGATCGTTGCCGAGAGCTACGGCCGTCGGCTGACGGCATTTGATATTAAGCGCGACGGCCTGCTCGGGGGCCGTCGCATCTGGGCCGAGATTGGGATGGCACCGGACGGCATCTGCCTTGACGCAGAGGGCTGCGTCTGGGTAGCCTCCCCTACGGATCGATCTGTCGTCCGGGTTCGCGAGGGAGGCGAGATCACCGACCGTGTACGCGTCGACCGCAAGGCAATCGCGTGTATGCTGGGCGGTTTCGACAGGCGAACGCTCTTCGTACTGACCTCGAAAACAACTCAGCCGGCGAAAGCCGTGGCGCTGCGAAGCTCACGCGTCGAGACAGTTCGTGTGGAAGTTCCGGGGGCCGGATTGCCGTGATCTGCGATCCCGGTGATGGTCGGACCGAACGGATGCAGCGGCGGGACGGATCCCCCGTGTTCCGCTCGGGGGGCCTGCAATGGATCTGACCGGCACATACCGCCTTGTCCGATGCGAGGTCCGCTGGTCGGACGGCAACATCGAATGCCCCTACGGAAAGGAACCGGACGGCCTTCTCGTGTACACAGCCTCCGGCTACTTCACCGGTCACGTGATGAGGCCGGGCGTCCCCAAGCTCACCGCCGGAGCTCGGCGCGCACCGGCCGAGGAAACGCGAGCCGCATTCCTTGGATACATCGGGTACTACGGGAGCTATTCCGTCGACGAAACGGCCGGGACAGTTACGCATCGAGTGCTAGGGAGTTGGCATCCGAACTGGGTCGGTACGAATCAAGTTCGCCATTTCAGTCTGGAAAACGGCAAACTGGTTATCGAGACGCCTTCCGTCCCGTCAGGGGGCCGTTCCTACCGCACGCTCCTGGTCTGGAGGAGCGCCGCCTCTGAGGGTCAGGTCAGTAGCGACGCAGGCTCATACTGATCAACAATCCGTGCCGACGTCCAGTCCCCCTGGACTTCGCGAAGCGCGCAGAATACACTCTCGCTCCGATCGCCTTCAGGAGGAGGCCAGAAACCATGAAGATTTCGTCCTTTCGCACTCGACTTGCCTGCCCGGGCAGGCTTGCCGACCCGACTCGGGAACCCATCGCTACAAGAGCTGCCAACTTCGTGACACTTGAATTGCGGACCGACGACGGACTCGAGGGAATCGGCTACGCCGGCTTCGTCAATACGGGCATGCTCAAGCCGTTGCACGAAACCGTCAACGCCCTCGCGGAGTGGGCTGTGGGCGAGGATCCATCAGCAGTCGAATCGGTAAGCGCGAAACTGCTCGACCTAGGAGGCTTCGGCGCACCTGCCGGCCTAGTGACCTCGGCAGCCGCCGCGATCGATGTCGCTTGCTGGGACCTCAAGGGCAAGGCCACTGGGCTACCTTTGTTCCGGCTCCTGGGAGGGGGGTCGAATAGGGTTCCAGCATACGCCAGCGGATTCCTATGGCGAAACTACGACTCCGAAATGCTGGCCTCGAAGGGCGAAGAACTCGTCGCTAGCGGCTTCCGCGCGATGAAATTCCGTATGGGTGCGGAGAAATCTCCTCACACGGAGATCCATCGAATGCAATCGTTGCGGACGGCGGTCGGGGACGGCGTCGACCTGATGGTCGACATCAATCAGGGCTGGGACGTCGACCGATCGATTCGAGTAGGCCGGGCGATGGAGGAGTGCGGGCTCTACTGGCTCGAGGATCCCGTGCATCACCAAGACTACGAGGGTCTCGCGCAGATCGCCGATGCCCTAGACACGCCGATATCTACCGGCGAGTATCACTACGGACTCGCTCCTTTCGCACACATGCTGGAGCGGCGCAGCGTCGACATCGTCATGGTTGACCTACTGCGGGTGGGCGGCATTACCCATTGGATGAAGGCCGCTCACTTGGCCGAGGCATACAACAAGCCGGTGGTCAGTCACCTTGCGCCCGAAATCTTGGCGCATTGCGTCGCGGCGGCCCCAAACGGGCTGATCGTCGAGCACATGCCCTGGGCCCTGACTCTTTTTAAGGAAACGTTCTCGATGTCGGGCGGTGAGATCGAGTTGCCAGAGCAGGCCGGCTTGGGACTGGAACTCGATCACGAGGCGATCGACAGGCTTCAACCCGAGGCCTGACACCGGTGTCGATGCGATGCGGTCAATCGCGCCCAGCAGGCGGCGTTCCCGTCACTTCCCGGCAAGGACCGGAGGCTAGTGCATGACCATCCCGCCGCACACGTTGTAAGCCTGGCCCGTCACCATCCGGGCGTCATCTGATGCGAGGTAGACGGCCATGGGCGCGATGTCGTCCGGGACCAGGATCTTTCCCATCGGCGTCATCTGCCGGACGTGGTCCTCACGCGACCGGCCCAGGCGGCGCGAGTCGTACTCGATTCTTTTCGCCAGCATGGCAGTCTCCACCGGGCCCGGACATATGCAGTTCGCAGTGATTCCGGACGGTGCAACCTCAAGTGCTAGGCTCCGCATGAATCCCAATACCCCGTGCTTGCTGGCAGCGTAGGCGCAGCCGTGGTACGAGGCCCGCTTGGAATTGATCGAGGCTACCGTGATCACGCGTCCCCATCCACGCTCCACCATGGACGGAAGGACTGCCTTGGTCAACAGGTAGGGCGCCGTCAGGTTCACGGCGAGAGTCAGATGCCAATGGTCGTCATCGAATTCGGAAACAGGCCTGAATTTCGTGCCACCGCCGACTCCCGCATTGTTGACAAGCACCTCCACGGGACCGAGCCGCTCGGCAACTTCGCGCGCCAGCCGACCGGGAACGGTCGGATCCGACAAATCGGATTCGATCGAGATCGCCTCTCCTCCGGCGGACCGGACAGCCTCCTCGACCTCGTCGAGTTCAGTTCTGGTCCGGGCCGCAAGAGCAACTCTCCCGCCTTCGGCACCGAAGGCTATGGCAATGGCTCGGCCGATCCCCCGACCGGCTCCCGTAACCAGTGCAACTCGGTTCGACAGTTTCCTCATCAGGCCTCCGAACTGAATCTCCCGTGACGACGGAGTGCGGTCTCCGCCCTGTTTCGCTGACTGCCCATGCCGTTCGCGGCCGGCGCGAGAATCATACACGGCTCGGGGTAACCGGCGCAATCAGGACACGGGAGGGCAATTCCCGGCCGGTATGCGAGAATCCCGGAAGCGTGAGGAAATCCCTTGCAGCGTGGCTGCTGGCTACAGCCACGTCCGCTGCCATGCCCTCGCAGCAGCCCCCCCGAGCGGAATCCTCCGGGCCCGAAACTCCGTCGGCGACGCCCGAAACGGTGGCTGAGGGCGAAACAGGCAGGACGGCGCTCAACCTGCTTGGCGAGGTGGACTCCGAAGAGGGCGAAGGACGGCGCAACGAAAACGTTCGAATCACATTGATCGACAATAACGTGCTGCGCGAGCTGACGACGAGGATGGGCACCACCGCGACCGTCCCGCTTGACTTCCTCATCGAGAACCGGTACTACGCTGCGGAGTTCGGGCAGCCTCCGCGCCGATTCAAGCAGGTAGCAGCGCCCCCCGTCGCCAAGACGCACGGGGAATTGCGCTGGGGACACCAGAACAGCGTGACCAGCGCACGCTCGTTCTTTCAGGCTGGCGGCGTGCGCCCGGCCCACGACAACGACTTCGGATTCACGGTTGGCACAGCGGCTTGGCGCGGCGCGGCCCTGACGCTTGAGGGCAGCCACGCACTGTCGAGAGGCAACGTCAACGGCAACGTTCTCGTTCCGACGCCGGAGGAGCGGACTCCCTTGGCAACGGACCCGGACAGGCGATCCCACGTGCAGCGGCTCTTGGATGCCTATCCCAAGGAACTGCCCAACCGTACCGACATTAATCCGAGGGCATTGAATACCAATGACATACAGAGCATCGACAACGACCGTGGCGCGATCCGGCTCCGGCAGTCGGCCGGAAATCACGACAGCATCGCCCTTCAGTACGCCTTCACGGGACAAAAGGTCGACGCGTTCCAACTGGTCGGCGGCCAGAATCCCGATACCACCACCAAGAACCACGTCGCCATGGCCGGATGGAATCGGAACTGGTCCTCCTCAACGACGACCGACGTCACGATTGCGTTCGAGCGAGTCGGCAGCCTCCTCGTTGGAGAGGAGTCCTCGGTGGGCCCGCTGGTGCTTACCGGATTCGTCATCGAGTTCCTCGGCCCCAGCTCCAACATCCCAATCGATCGTGCCCTGAATCGCTTCACCTACGCGGCCCGCGCCGAGCACTTGCGCGGCGATCATACCTGGACCCTCGGTATGGAAGTGACTCGAAGGCAGGTCAACAGTTCCGAAGCCGAGAGCCATCGCGGGCTCTTCTTCTTCCGCAACGACTTCGGTCGGGATGCAATCACCAACATCCGCCTCGGCACGCCCAGTGTCTACCGAGTGGCGATCGGCAACATCCACCGGGGTTTTCGCAACTGGGCCATGCAGTACTACATCGGAGACAGCTGGCGGGTATCGGACGCCCTGACTCTGGAATTGGGCCTTCGCTACGAGCCGATCACCTCCCCGACGGAGGTCCAGGACCTGACATCGATCCCCTACGACTGCGACTGCAACAACCTGGCGCCCCGATTCGGCTTCGCTTACCGGCTGGGCAGGGGCCTGGGGGTCTGGCGGGGCTCCTACGGGATCCATTACGGTCAGATCTTCGATGTGACGTACGGCCAGTCGCGGTTCAGCCCTCCGCAGAACATCAATATCGCCTTGCAGGCACCCGACCTGGTCCACCCGCTTGGAAGGCTGAATGCCGAGGACCTCGACCCGAGCGCCCGATCCACGGTGTTCTCGATGGATCCCGAACTGGCCACACCCTATTCCCATCAGTACGGACTGGACTGGCAGCTCGGCCTGGGGGGCGGATGGACCATCGATCTCGGCTACGTCGGCAGCCGGACGCACAAGCTGCTGACACTTTGGTACACCAATCGCGCGCAATCAGTGCCGGGCGTGCCCCAGACTACTCGCACTGTGAATCTTCGGCGACCAGATCCTCGCTTCTATGACAACCGATTGGTCCTGAACGGATCGAGGGGCTACTTCGACGCGGCCAAGGTCGTTCTGACCGTTCCGCACTGGAAGGGCTTGAGCATGGAAGCGTCGTACTGGTGGAGCAAGGCGATCGATCTAGGCAACGACTTTTCCAATACCGCGTCTGGTCGCTCAGGCCGGCTCGGGCGAAGCCAGTCAGAATTCAATTCGCACGCGGAAATGAGAGCCGTTAGCTCCTTCGACCAACCTCACGCCCTGCTCATCAAGACCACCTGGACCATGCCGTCCGCCCGAGGGCCAATGAGGCGGATCGGAGGTGGCTGGAGCTTGAGCTCTGTCGTGCTGGCGAAGTCCGGGACTCCCTTCGATGTCATCGCGGGGTCGGACGGTCAGGGATTCGGCAACGTGGATGGCTCTCCGGGGGACCGGCCCAACTTGATCGACCCCGCGGTTCTAGGCCGCTCGGTGGACGATCCTGACACGTCGTCGGGGCTTCTGCCGGCATCCGCGTTCGCGTTCATCCGGCCGACTGACAGAGCTGGAAACCTCGGCCGAAACACATTCCGCAAGGACGGGATTCTCAACATCAACGTCGCGCTTTCCAAGGAATGGACCCTGCCGGGCGAAACGGCTGTCCAGTTTCGGGCAGAGGGGCTGAACCTCTTCAATCACCCCCAGTTCGCCGAGCCCGGGCGGGAACTTACGTCCCCGAACTTTGGGCAGATCACGAACACCCTCAACGACGGCCGGGCATTCAAGTTCAGCCTCGAACTCGCCTTCTGAGCCACTAGCGCATCGGCAGCCTCACGGTTTACCTCGGCGAATCGGCCGGTGGGATCCGCTGCAAGCACGAGTCCGGCGTCTCGAGTCCCGACGCGTCACTCGGCGAGGGCTGATCCGGGACGTCCCCGGAATCGGGCTACGATGAGGTTCGGATGAAACTCTGCACTTTTGAACACGCAGGGGCCAGCGAGGCTGGGATCCTGGACGCCGGCAAGATTCTGCCGGTGAGCCAAGTCAACGCAAAGCGGGGCGCGGACTTTCCGACCGAACTGCTCCCGCTGATTGAATCCGGCTCGGGCGATGCCCTGCAAGTGCTGGCCCGAGGTCTCAGTCCCGAGATCCCCTTAGAAGAAGTCCGGCTACGCATCCCCTTCGCCAAGCCAGGGAAGGTTTGGTGCATCGGCCTCAACTACAAGTCGCACGCAGAGGACTTGAGCGAGGTGCAGCCAGAAGAGCCTGGCAGCTTCATGAAGCCTACATCGTCGTTCTTTGAGCCTGGCGGGGACATCGAACTGCCACCCGAGGATCTCTCGCGTGACGTGGACGCCGAGGGCGAGCTGGCACTGGTTTTCGGAAAGCGCTGCAGGGAGGTGCCTCTAGCCGAAGTACGGGAGGTGCTATTCGGCTACACGACCGCGCTCGACATGACGGCGCTGGATGTACTGGCCCGCAATACTCGCTACCTGCAGCGTTCGAAGAGCTTTGACACTTTCTTTTCGTTCGGGCCGGTCATCGTGACCACTGACGAGATCGAGGACATCAACTCACTCGAGGTGCTGACAATGCACAATGAGCGGGTCTTTTCCCGCGACTTCGTTTCCAACATGAAGCACAGGCCGTTCCAGCTTGCGGCCTTTCACACCCGAGTGATGACCTTCGAACCCGGGGACATTCTCTCCACAGGTTGCCCGAAGGGCGCCAGGATCCAATCGGGTGACACCGTGGAGGCGCGTATTGAGGGCGTCGGAAGGCTGCGCGCCTCGGTCAGTTGCAGGCAGCCTCGCTCCTGAGGAGAGGGCTCTCTCGCGTAGCTCCAGAAGAGTCGAGCTAGCCCTTCGGGATGGACCGAACGCTGACCTCGCGGAAATACACGACTGAGTTCTCGTCGTGGTTCTGGAGGCCGATGTAGCCGGCATCGGGACGCGGCCCGCGCTGGGGCTCGTACCACTTCTGCCTCTCAGGCACATCTTGGCCGCTCTCGAACTCGTTGACAAGCGTTCCGTTGACCTCGATGCGCGTCGTCTGGCCGTCGATGGCGATCTCCATGGTGTTCCAGCCGTCTCCCCTCGGTGGGAACTCCTTGGACGGAGCGAGAGAGTAAATCGAGCCCGTGCGGTGGAATTCGTCACCCGTGTCCTGAATCTGTACCTCGTATCCTCGGTGCACCGCGTACCAAGGGTCGTGGGGCGGTTCTGGAATTCGAATGAAGACCCCGGCATTTGCACTCGGCGACTCGGGCTTGTATACGACCCGCACGACGGAATCACCGATCGGCTTTCCGTCGTAGACGAGCAAGCCCATGCCGCCGTTGGTCTTGAGGGCCCCGTCCTCGACCGTGAACTCTCCCCGGCCAACGTGACGCCACCCGGTCATATCGGCACCGTTGAACAGTTGCTCCGGCGGAGGCCCGGACGGCCCGCATCCAAGGCACGCCAAGCCGATCAAGCTGGCAACGAAGGCTCTCATGGCGCTTACCAATATACAGGGGCAGACGGGATCCTGTGCTGCGTGGAACTGATCGAGGTAGAGCGCCTTCAGCATTGCCTGCAGTTGCGTGCTTGCTGGTACCCGGACTGGCGAGGGCAACGGCTTGCCTTCAGTACGTTGATTCGCGGGAGTACCCGCGGCCCATTGCTACGTTGGGTCCATGTCCGAACTCACGAGCCTTGGCGCCGCGGCCCTAGGGCGCCTCATTTTCCAGGGTGAGGTGACCTCCACTGAAGTGGTCGAAGCGCATCTCCGTCGTGCCGATCAAGTCAACCCGGGAATCAACGCTATTACGGACCTGCAGGCCGAGCGGGCACGGGAACGAGCTGCCAAAGCTGACAGGGAGTGGAGGCTGAACCGTCCGCAAGCACCTCTGCACGGAGTTCCACTGACGATCAAGAGCTCGATCGCTGCCGAAGGCTTCCGGCACGAGTGCGGGACGCCCCTCCGTCTTGGGGAGGTAGCCGCTAGCGATGCCACACTCGTTGCACGGCTAAAGTCGAGCGGCGCAATCATCATCGGCTCCACCAACGTGCCGGAATTCCTGATGGCGTATGAGACTGACAATGCGATCTATGGCCGGACGAGCTCGCCGCTGAACGACGACTTCACGCCCGGCGGATCGAGCGGAGGCTGCTCCGCAGCGGTAGCGGCAGGCTGTTCTGCAGGGAGTTTTGGCAGCGATGGCGGAGGGTCCGTCCGAGTCCCGGCGCACTTTTGTGGCCTCTTCGGGCTCAAGCCCACGCCCGGCGCGATTCCGAGGACCGGTCACTGGCCCGGCGTCTCGGGTCCCGCGACAACCCTCGCGGGAGTGGGGCCGATCACCCGCACGGCAGAGGACCTCGAACTCTTCCTCTCCATCACATCCGGATGCGATGTCGGCGATGTCCTGTCGTCGCAGCACCAACCTCGAGGCCGTCCAGAGCAAGACCTTGCCCGAGGGGCGAGGATCGGCTGGTTCGACCACGCTTGGGACACTCCCTCCACACGCGAGACGCGCGCAGCGGTGCAGGACGCCGCGAGTGCACTGAGAGAACGAGGTCACGACGTCGAACGCATCGAACTGACGGGGTTGCAGGAGGCGCCCCGGATCTGGTGGCAGCAGTTCGGAATCTGCTTGAAGACGCTCATCGAGTCCTCGATTCCCGATGGCTACCGTCTGCACCCGCTCTCCTACGAAGCGATGGCGTCTGACGACGAGGAATCATCCACGGGCTATCGGGACCTGTTGATGGGATGGGTGCTGCAGGACCAGCTGCGATTGAAGCTATTGACTCAGATGCAAGGACGGCCGGTCCTGCTCTGCCCCGTCGCCGCCGTCCCGGCGTTCCGGCACGGACAGCGGTCGTGGACCATCGAAGGTGAACGAGTCGGCTACCCTGACGCGTTCGTCTATAGCCAGGTCTTCAACCTCCTAGGGGTTCCGGCAGCCAGCGTGCCGGTTGGAATATCACCCGACGGGTTGCCGATCGGGGTGCAGGTCGTCGGAAGGCCATGGGAGGACTCTGTCGTGACCGCGGTCGCGAGAGAGCTGGAATCGGCTCTTCAAGACGGGTAGTGGCTGCGACTTCAGCGGTCAGGCCCTGCCGAGATAGCTGCCGTCCGCCGTGTTCACGCGGATCGTCTCGCCTGTCTTGATAAACGGGGGCACTTGCACCACCAGTCCGGTCTCGGTCCTGGCCGGCTTGTTGACATTGGTCACTGTCGCACCCTTGATGGCGGGCTCCGTGTCGACGACACTCAGTTCGACCGACGAAGGCAGGTCGAGATTGAACGGGACACCGTCCAGGAGCTGCACTCGCACTACGGTGTCGATGATCATGTAGTTCACCTGGTCCCCGAGCTGGTCGGATGTGAGTTCGATCTGCTCATAGGTCTCGGTGTTCATCAAATGGTGGGTTTCGCCATCTCGGTAGAGGTACTGCATTTCCTGCGATTCCAGCATGACCTTGGTCACGAGGTCTTCCGAGGCGAACCTCTCCTCGACCATCGCTCCCGAGCGGTGGTTCCGCATCTTGGCCTGGACGAACCCCCTCTTGTTCCCCGGCGTTCGGTGCTCCGTCTTGTGCACCGTGCAGATATCACCGTTGTAGCGGATCACCATACCGGGCCGCAGCTGTGTTGCTTGAACGTTCAATTCAGTCCCCGTTCTCCGGACAGGCGCGGCGCAACCCCAAGCGCCAGGCTCAAGGCATTATATCGCTGCAGGAGAAACCAACCTTCCTGCAATTCGCGGCTTCGCAGCAGGGGCTTCTACTGGACGCTCAGCGTGTAAGGAGCCATATACATTGGCCCGTTGCGAAGCCGATACGCCAAGGTGGTGGCCTGCGTCCAAGCCGTGTAGACTTCGCCGATCGCAGGAGTCTCAAGCAGCCGGCGAAGGGTGGCTTGCCGACCGCCCGAAAACAGGGTTTCGAATATCGACCGCCGGGGAGGGTAGTGAACGATCGTCACGTCCTCGTCCTCCGGAATCTCGGCCGCTTCCTTCACCAGCGCGACAGCCTTGGCGTAGCCGCCCAGCTCGTCGATCAGCCCGTTGGCAGCTGCCTGGGTACCGACCCAAACGCGACCCTGTGCCAGCTCGTGAATCGATTCCGTGTCCACTCCCCGGCCTTCGGAAACCCTCAAGAGGAAAGCGTCGTAAATCGAGTTCACGTATCCAGACAACTTCTCTCTCTCTTCTGGTGTCATCGACTTGTAGTCCGAATCGACCGCTGCGAAGCGACCTCTGGTCAGGATGTCCTTGCTGATTCCGAGCTTGTCGTACAGCTTGCGCAGGTTGAAATGGATCGTGAACACTCCGATGGAACCTGTGTAGGTGCCTGGATAGGCAATGATCGGTACGTCCGGGACCGAGGCGATGTAGTACCCACCTGATGCGGCGAGAGTTGACATCGAGACGACGACCGGCTTGTCCTCGCTCAGGCGCCGAACCTCGTGGAGCATCTCGTCGGATGCAAGGGCGTCCCCTCCGGGCGAGTCAATGCGCAAGATGACACCATCCACATCATCGTCCTCGCGAAGCCGCTCGAGGTGCGACCGGAACGATTCGGCACCGAGCGTCTCCTGCTGGCCGCTGAAAGGGTCAGCCCAGCTGGGCCCGCTTGTGATGGTCCCTATCGCGTGAAGCATAGCGATTTTCTTGCGTCCCCGGCTGGCCGAGTCGCCCGAATTCCTGGCGTACCGACTCGCGCTAATCGTTTGCACTTCCTCTACTTCGACGGCCTCACTCAACTGCTTGTAGAACGAGTCCTGGTACAGCACGTCGTCGACGAGATCGTGGAGTTCCGCTTCGCGCGCGGTGAAAGGCCCATTGTCCAGCACCCCTCTCCAGTGCTCGGCATCCTTTCCCCGGCCCTTGGCGATACCTTCGAGAAGCAGCCCGTAGAACACGTCGAGCGTCTCATTCAGGGACCGGCGAAAATCCGGCGACATCTCACCGCGAGTGTACAGCTCGCCGGCACTCTTGTACTTACCGCTTCGCACCAATTCGGCTTCGATCCCGAGCTTGTCGAGAGAGCCCTTGAAGAACATGACCTCGGCACGAAGCCCGCTCAGGTTGAGGTAGCTCTCTGGCTGCATCACGACGTGATCCGCAAGCGAGCCAACGTAGTAGGCTTCCCTGCTCGCGAGCGCCAAGTACGCCCAAACCGGCTTCCCCGATTCCTTGAACGCCTCGATCGCCCAGCGAATCTCCTGCGCCTTCGCCCAACCCGCAGCGGACGCGCCGCACTGCAGTACAAGGGCTTCGACTTCCTCGTCGTCGGCCGCTCTCCGAATGGCCTGGGTCAGACTGAACAGCGTGGGCCCCTGGCTAGGCTGCCCCGGCAAGAAGGCGGGCATCTCCGCCCCGATATGCTCAGGGATCGTCCCCTCCAAGCGCACAACCAGCGCGGATTCCGGAGGGGTCCCGGATGCACCGCGACCCGCGAAAACGGCAACCCCCGCTAAGAGGCCAGCGACAAGGAACACCAGGAGGATGCCAGCGAGAAGACCTTTCAGGAAGTTGCTCATCGGACGTTCCAAGAGCCTCATTATAGAGGCGCCCGACGGGTTGTCGCGGCGCTACCACTCGTTGTAGGCAGTGCCGGCAAGCGACGTCTCGTCGGAACCGCTTCGCACGTCGAACAGCCCGGACTCGCCAGTGGGCCCCGTCTCGACGACCAGTTCCCATGTTTCGCGTGAGTTGGTGATCGGATCGATTGGCACTTCGCGCAAGTATCCCTCGCTGACCAGGTCTTCGAGCGATTGCGGAGGCTCTTCCTTGTCGTAAGTGTACTGGTCGATCACGGAGCGTATCGTCAGCAAGTTCGACCGGAGAACGCTCTCTCGCGCCCTCACGATCGCGGAGGAATAAAACGGTACGGCAATGGAGACTATCGTCACGATGATCGTCATCACGACCATCATTTCCAGGAGGGTGAAGCCCAGGCTGGAAGCTGCCCTTCTTGGCGGCGGCACTACCATTCGCTGTACCTCGTTCCATCGAGAGCGATTCCGCTGCTCAAGGAATAGACGTCAAACACGTTTCGCCCGCTCCAACTCCGCGACATGGGATCGTCCGAGATCGAGAGCATGCCCCATTCCTTCTGCCCCGTCATCGGGTCCACGGGAACCGACCGCAGGAAGCGGATCGTCTCCGGCCCTTCGTCTTCCGGTTCGAACGGATCGCCACCGCGCAGGAAGGGATCGCTCGAGTTCCCGAACGTGCCGGCCCTGGCGCGGTCGCGACCCGGGCCGAACGGCGCTTGGGTATCGCGGTTCGACCCGACGGAGCCAAGGCGCCGCGACCGGTCATCCTGTCCCAGTGACCGGTTCGGTCCCGTACCAATTCCGCCCGCTCCAGGCGCCATGCCGCCAGCCTGCTCGCCCAGTTGAACTCCCTCCACCAGCGCCTCGATGCTCTCGGGGTAGCCGTGATTGTTCGGATCCAGGATCGCGAGCTTGCCCTCGTCGGCCATGTCCTTGTGGCGGTCGATTGCCACTCGCATCTCGTGCAGGGCGTGACGCAGGCGGCGCTCCTTCTCCCGCTGGATCCGGACCCTCGCGACGGGTAGGGCCATGACCGAGAGGATCAGCATGATGCTGAACGCCACGATCAGCTCGATGAGCGTCAGTCCGGCCTCACCGGAGCGGGGGGCAAGCCGCTTCGCAATTCGACGCGTTCCTCGAGCATTCCTCCGCGGTACGGCCATGGTCCGCTACTGAACCGTGATCTGCGCTTCCATCGGGTCGACCCTCAGGGTTGTACCCTCAGCGTTCCGAGGGCCCGTTGCAAAGACGCGCAACTGGGCCGCTCCGGCCGCGAGTCCTTCGAACGTCAGGGTCACGAGCTCTCCTTCGCCGTCAGCCCCCCCGGCTCCGGGGAAACGCGAAATGTTGACTGCTGCGAGTCCGTTCGCGTGGCGAATGCTCCGCGAGAAGATAATGTCGCTGGCGTCCTGTCCGGACATGAAGGGGCCTTTTTCGATCCCCGTCAGTCGGAGCTTTTCCCGGTCGTACTGGATGCGCATTGGCATGCTGGAAAGTTCGACCGCGTCACCCACCATTAACGATAGTGTGATTTCCTGGCCGACTCCGATCTCCACGGCTGCCGGCTCCAGGAAGAGCCTGGGGCCCTGTGGTTCCTGCGCTGGCGCGGAGTCCGGAACTGCAGGTTGCTCGATCTCCGCCGGCACAGGTGCGTCCGCGGTCGGTTCCGGCTCTTCAGGAGTTGGCTGCGACAGGGCAGCTTGCTCCGGCTCGGCGGCGGGTGCCGCCACGGATGACTCGGGTGCCGGCGGTGCTTCCGCCTGTGCAGGCTCGAGGGCTTTGGGATCCACTGGCGGGATGGCGGGCTTGCCGTTGCCGACTTCCTCATAGCGCAACGAGAACTTTTGTTCGGTGCCGGTGGCGATGGTCCGCAGATTACTCGCGTCGATGCCCGGCATTCTCACAATGTGCGGCACCAGCACAAGAAGCACTTCGCTCTCCACGCGCTGGACGTCATGCTCGCTGAACAGTCTCCCGACTACCGGGATCTCGCCGAGAAACGGGACGCCAGACCTCGTCTTGAAGATCTGGGACTGGTTCAGCCCTCCGATCACGCTGGCCTCGCCCTCGCGCACGCGCAGATCGTGCTGGATGGTCCTCTGGCCGATGATCGGCTGGGAGATACCACCGAGGTCGACGACGTCCTTGACATTGGAAATCTCGATCTCGACGTGCATCGACACATCCCGATTGGCATGGATCTTAGGTGTCAGCGACACGTTTACGCCGACGTCCTTGAACTGGAACTGCGTGTTGACCAACGGGCTGATCCCGACACCTCCGACTCCTGGCTGGAAGCTGCCGCTCGCAATCGGCACCTGGTCACCGATTCGCAAATCAGCCTGGTGATTGTCCGCTGTGCGAATGCGAGGAGATTGCAAGAGCTCCGTGTCCGAGTTGCTGAAGATCGCGGAGAGCACGAACCCGGGCAGTGACGTAGACCAGCTGCCCGTCCCGACGTCTCCGAGCCGGTTCAAGGGGAGCGCGGCAGTTCCGCCCGATGCTGCCGTGGCTGCCCCGTCGAACACCAAGGGGAACTGCAGGCCGTTCGCACCGCCGGATACTGGAGTGAACCCGGTCGTCCGTTTCCTGGTCTTGCTGGTCTCAAGCACCAGCACGTCGATGATCACCTCGGCGCGCGGCTTGTCCATGTCATGGACAATCTTCTCGGCGATCGCGATCTTGGGGCGGCTACCCCGCATCACGATGGCGTTCATCGAATTCACCGTGAACATTCTCCGGATGTCCGTCAGGCCTCGAATCGCGGTGGAAACCTCGGAAAGGTCCTGAGGCGTTGACAGGTTGGTGAGGTATACGGTTTTGACGACCTCGTCCTCGTACTCGCGCCTCTTGTTCGGATTGTCGTCCGTGACCAGCACCGCGTTGTGCGTGAGAGGCTTCCAGAAGGCCTTCGCGATAAGGCTGACATAGTCCAGGGCCTCGGTGAGGGTGGCGTTACGAATCTCGATCTCGATGTCCTCGTCCGAGTAGTCCGGGTCGAAAAGCATGTTGATTCCGGCGAGCTTGCCGATCGTTTCGAAGACCACCTTGGACTTCTCGTTCAGCATCAAGTTGATCGGCTGATTCGACAGCGGCTCGAGGTCAGGGGGAGGCGTGATCGTTCCGACCCGCAATCCTCGCTCGTGGCGTTCGGCCTCAAGGGCGCTCTCCAGAGCCTCGGGAGTCTTCTCCGCTCCAGCCGCTTTGCCGCGCTCCTCGATCATCCGGATGGTCCTGGTCCGCTCCTGGGCCGCTACGCTCGAGCCGGGGTCGATCGCCATCGCACGCTCGAATTCGAGCAGCGCTTCTTCGTAGAGGCCCTGCCCGCGAATCTGCACCCCGGATTCCACGTGGGACTGACTTGCGACGAATCGCATGCGGCGCTCGGCAAGGGTGTATCGGTGAACCCTTGGTGCCTCCCGGGTTGCCAGGCTGTACTTCTCGTATGCCTCGTCGTAACGGCCCGACAGTTCCGCCGCCTGACCCTGCCGGTAGAGGCTCTTGGCCTTGCGGGCGCCTGCCAGCACCGGCTGGGTCAACAGCGACGCGGAGACCAGCAGGATCGCTGCACGGCGCAGCCTCTGCCCCGATACTGGCATCCTGAAAGAGGGAGTCCGAATCAGCATCGTAGGCCAGCCTAAAGATGCAAGACGAACCAACTCCCCGGAGCGTGGAACAGACATGGCCAAGCGCAAGGGAGGTAGCAGCTTCGCCGAGAACCGGAGGGCACACAGGCTATTTGAGCTGCTCGAGAAATTCGAAGCCGGAATGGTCCTGAGCGGTGCGGAGGTCAAGTCGTGCCGCGCGGGCGGGATCCAGCTTTCCGACGCTTACGCCGTGGTAAAGAATGGCGAGCTCTGGCTGCACAACGCCCACATCTCTCCCTACACTCACTCCACGATCGGAAATGCCGAGCCGGTGCGCCCGCGAAAGCTCCTGATGCACCGCAAGGAAATCGACCGCATCGAAGGAAAGACCCGACAAAAGGGCCTCACCTTGGTGCCCACCCGCGTCTACGCCTCCAACGGCAGGGTCAAGTGCGAGATCGCCCTGGCTCGGGGCAAACGGGTCCACGACAAGCGCGATGCCAAGCGCAAGGCCATCGAGGAATCCGAAGCCCGGGAAGCGGTGGCTCAGCGCCGTGCGCGCAAATAGCTCCGAATCAGGACTCGAAGCGCTCGGCAAACACGTAGAATTTGAATGTTGGCGTGGGTGAACCGACGCCCCAGCGGGCCACCTTGTAAGCGACTTTCAGAAAGCGGACTTCGGGGGAAGCGTCCAAGTCGCAGAGCATTTGCCACACGCCGGTGTAGAACTTCTGCGGAAAGCTCCTGAGCGGCCGCTCCAGCCACTCCTCACCGTCGGCCGAGCCGAACACGTCAACGTCCAGGCTCTGCTGCTCAAGGACTTCTGTTATGCCCAAGGAAAGCAGCGCGGTACCGCGCTCGGAGCCGATTTCGAACGGCTCTCCGGAGCCGCTGGCCTGCACAGTTGATTCGGGTAGGAGGAAACCAGGGAGCATAGCGGGGCGTCCGCTGAAACCGTCATTCTACCATTCGGGCCTGTTCCGGCCTCAGGCACGATCAGCCGCCGCTGACCTCCACGATGGTCACGCCCGCACCGCCGTCGTGCTGCTCCGCCTGGTAGTACTTGGAAACGTGAACATGGCGCGCGAACATCTGCCAAAGTTCCCGGCGCAACACGTTCTTCCCGAACCCGTGGACCACTCGCAGGCGCGATCGGTTTGCCAGCACGGCGCGGTCGAGAAACTTGTCCACGTCCATCAAGGCTTCATCCGCGGTCCGTCCGATCACGTTGATCTCCGAGGGGAGGTCGTCATGATCCGACGCGGTCTCGAGACGGATTCCCGGAGGAAGGGGCAGCGGTCCTTCGCTGGCGTCGTCTGCCAGTGCGATCTCGCTGCCCGCGACCTGAAGGCGCATCGCGCCAGCCTGCACTTCCCAGCGGCCCGCATCGACCTTGCGCACGATCTCGCCTGCGGCGCCCATTGAGTGCAGCCGGACCCTGTCGCCTACAGCGAATTCGTCACCGGCGTCTCCGAGCTTGTCGGCAACGCTCTTGCCCATCTCCGCGGCGACGTCGCCTCGAATCGCTCGTCGGAAACCTCCAAGGGACTGCGAAGCCCTTCGAGCCAGGGCACGGTCCCTCTTGCCAGGCGAGGCCTGGACCTTCCGCACCGCCGTGTCAAGCGCCGATTGGAATCGCTTTTCCAACCGCTGGACCACCCTCTCTACACGGGCGTCGGTCTCTTTCCGGAGCGTCTGCAATCGGTCCGCGACCTTCTCCTCGAGCTCGCGCTTGCGGGCTTCGAGTTCCCTGCTCCGCTCACGCGCCTGTTTCACGAGAGACTCGTACTCTCCGGCCCGTCTGCGCATCTCAGCCAGGAACCGCTCTGCCTGCTCGCCTGTCCGCCCCTTGAGCCGGCGCGCCCTGTGGATCACGGCAGCAGGCATGCCGAACCGTTCAGCCATCTCCAAGCCCGCCGACTGACCAGGCATGCCGCTGTGTAGCCGGTAGGTGACGCTGAGAGTTGCGTCATCGAATCCCATTGACGCGCTGACGACCGCCGGCACGCCCGACCCGTACATCTTGAGTTCCGGTAGATGGGTCGAGACAATCGCAAAGCCGCCTGCTTGCTGGAGCCGCTCCACCACCGCCACCGCAAGCGCCCCGCCATCCTCGGGATCCGTTGCCGTGCCAAGTTCGTCAAGCACCACCAAGCTCTCCTCCGTCGCGCGCTCGAGGATCGCAGCGAGCTTGGAGACATGAGCGGAAAAGGTGCTCTGGCTCTCGCTGATCGACTGGTCGTCGCCGATATCGGCGAGGATCCTGTCAAACCAAGGAAACTCCGCACTCTCGGCAGGAACCGGGATTCCTCCCTGTGCCATGGCCGCGAGCACACCCACTGTCTTGAGGACCACGGTCTTGCCGCCGGCATTCGGGCCGCTCACGATCAGAGTGCGGCGGCCGCCGTCCAAGCGGACGCTCATCGGCACCGGCCGGCGGCCGCGCTCGGAGAGCAGGGCGTGCAGCAGGGGATGCCTGCCCTCCTCGATTGCGATCAATCCGTCGGATTCGCTGCGAAAGCGGGGTCGGCAGCAATCGAACGCCAGCCAGAACCGGGCCCGGGCAAATACATATTCCAGTTCGGCGACCGCCTCGACGGTGGCGGCGATCGCCAGCCGCTCCGTTCCGAGCCGCGCGCTCATCTCCCGTAGGATGCGGAGGACTTCCGACTGCTCGTCCTCGCGTAGCCGCACGAGTCGGTTGTTCTGGACGATGGTGTCAAGCGGCTCGACGAAGACGGTCTGTCCGCTCGCGCTCGCCCCATGCACGATGCCCTCGACCCGGGTCTTCCATTGAGCCTTGACGGGGACCACCGTGCGTCCGTTGCGCATCGTGATGTACTTGTCCTGCAGGACTCCGGAGTCCGAGTACTTGTTGACGAACCCTTCCAGCGAGGACTCAACGACCTTCCTCTGCTTTTCAATGTGGCGTCGGATCCTGGACAGTGCCGTACTGGCCAAGTTCGAGATTTCGTCGTTCGGCAGCACCTTGCCAGCAAGTTCCGAAACCAACAAACGTAGATCCGGGATTTCATTTCCCCGGGCACAAAGACCGGGCCTCTCCGTTCGGTTCTTCAGCAGCGCTGCCCTATGGCCCTGGGCCGCGGCCAGCAGCTCCAGGATCCATCGGATTTCGCAAGCGTCCAGGGCAATGCCTTCCATCGAGAGCCGCTGCACAGCTTCCCGTACGTCTTCGATCCCGTCGAACCGTGGTACGGCAGGCATGTCCCGTTCGTCTCGCTGCTCAGCGGCACGCAGCCAGCCGACTGCCTCCTCCACGACCGACAGCTCGCGATCGGCAGCATCGGGAGAGGCCACCCGCGGTGAGGCCACCAAGGCATCGACTCGCTGCGAGCCTAGCGGACTTACCGCGTAGCGGCGCAGAAGTTCCGCGACTTCCCCGAATTCGAGGGCTTCGTAGGGATTCGAGAGCATGTCGCCTTCCGGACCCCTTATCCTCCGGCCTTCATGCGGAACGCCTTGCGGATGACGTCAGCCGCTCCCGGCGTCAAGAGCAAGCCCTCCAGCCCGTCCACTGCGCACCATCTCACCGCGTCGGCGTCGTCTCCCGCTCGCAGCAGGCCGCCAACTGCTTCGCAGAGATAGTCCAGCACGACGAAATGCGCCTCGGCTCCGCCCGCTCCCGGGCGCGGCAGCCGCTCGTAGACTTCGACGAGTCCGCCCGCTCTCACGCGGAGGCCCGTCTCTTCGAGCAGCTCCCGCTCGACCCCCTCCGCGAGGGATTCCCCTTCCCGCAGCTTCCCTCCCGGAATCGACCAGTATCCCTTTGCCGGGTAGGCTGCGCGCTTGACGAGCAGAACGCGATCCCCGTCGAACACAAGTCCGCCTACACCAAGTATCGGCCGCCTGTTGCCGGCGTCCGGCGCGCGCGGCGAACTCATTCCAAAGGATTCATCGCCGGGTTCGGTGCCGCCATCGCCAAGCGCCTACTGTACGTAGACGAATTCCTTGAGATTGAACACCGCGTGCGCAAGATCAGACCACTCATCCGAACCGGCGTCCTCTCCGAGATAGCCCAGGCTGCGATCAAGCTCCAAGGGTTTGGGAGGGCGTCCGAGGGCAGCCAGGAACATCGACCTGACCGTTTCGGATGCCGGCCCCTGCCGGACGGCCAAGCGCTGTCCCCACAAGTCTGCCTGCGCGAGCACCAGAGGGCTGTTCAGCATCGTCAGGGACTGTGCAGGAACGTTTGTCAGGTCCCTCTGCCCTCGCGTTGAGGACGGCTTCGGCTGGTCGAACGCCTCGAGGAACGGGTTGTGCGCATTGCGCCGGATCTCCTGGTAGACGCTCCTGCGGCCGGCCCCGTCCAACGGTCCCTTCTCGCGGTCGCCCTTGGTCTTGCCCTTCGCAAACGCGTAGTACACATTCACGGACGGTCCGAGCAGACTTGGATCGAGTCGGCCGGAGATCGCCAGAAGGCTGTCCCGGATGGCCTCCCCTTCGAGGCGCCTAACGGGCATGTGCTGCAGCAGCGCGTTTCCCGGATCGACTTGGGCGGCCCGCTCCGACATCTCACTGTCGAGCTGGTAGGTCGATGTCAGCACGAGGCGGCGGATCAGCTTCTTGAGCGACCAGCCCTGCTGGACGAACCGGTCGGCGAGGTAGTCCAACAGCTCGGGATGGGAGGGAGGATCGCCAACGCGTCCGAAGTTATCGACCGTCGCAACGAGGCCCCTCCCGAAGAGATGTTGCCAGACGCGATTCACCATGACCCGGGCCGTGAGGGGATTCCGTGGGTCTGTGACCTCCTCAGCCAGCCGCAAGCGCGTGGTCGAAGGATCGGAATAGCGTTCGCCGCCGAACGCCGCCAAGTAGCGCCGCGCGACGGGCTCGCCACGGTCGTTGTGATTGCCCCGCACCAACAGCGGCAGGTCCGGGCCAGCCTCCTCGAGCACACTCGGCACGCGCCGATAAATCGGCACCTCGTCTTCCAAGGCCCGATATGCCGTGACCAAGCCGTCCAAACGCTCGGACGCCCCCAGGGATGACGGAAGCAAGCGGTTCCGAACGAAGAAGTCCAGAAACGCCGCCTGGCGCGGCGAAGCGGACCCGTCCCTCCACGCGCGGATGGCCTCCCGCAGTCGGTCCGCATAGCGCTCTGCCAGCCGCTCGGCGCTTCTCGGCGCACCCGCCTCAAGCAAGTAGGCGATTGCCGTCTCCAGGTCCTTGGGCGCTACGTTGTCGTCATGGAATGCGACGGCCAGGGCGCCGAAATGCGAACGACCGTCTTTCGGCCGCTCGGGTCTCGGCGTCTTCGCGGCGTCCTCCGGGTCTAGCGCAAAGTTGGTCGCATCCTGGACTGTGGCGAATTCAACGTATGCGCTGAACCCCTTCCAATAGGTGGTGTCCCAACTGGCCCACACCGGCTCGTCCGACTTCGGTGAGTAGCGCTGCCAATAGATTCCGCCGCGCGGAACAGCATAGTTTTCCACGATCAGACGGACAACGCTGAGACCGGACCCCTGTACGAGAAAGCTGATGTAGTCCGTGTCGATGGTGAAACGCGGGGTCTGGAGCACTCCGTTGTGGCGTCGCGAGAGGAGCCCGCTGTGAACACCCGGACGGTAAATCCCCTCAACGATGCGATCTCCCTCGGGAACGATCGAGAACTCTCCTGGCCGGGTCACGCCTTGGGCAATGCCGGTTCCAAGGCGCTTCCAACCCTCATCGCCATTGTCAAGCCGCCAGATGGCCTTGAATCTGGTTTCATTGAATGCTTGCCGCAGGGTCCGCTGCCGGTTCCAGTCACCTGCAATCCGATTCCAGCCCGATTCGATCTCCTCACCGGGACGGTCGGCTAGTTCAAACCACGGATACAGCGGGCTGTCCGGGTCGCAGGCAGCGGCTTCGAGGGCCAGCTCAATTGCGTCGTCGCCTCGGAGCAACCTCGTAGGAATGCCGTCAGCGGCCTCCGCCCAAACCTCCGCGAGGGCGTCTCGGATTCCGGCTTTCGCTTGCTGGAGTGCTTCCTGGTTCCGGCCGAGCAGCTTGGGGGTGTCGGCCGCCCGCTGGACGGGACGCGCGCCGGCAAATACCCCGAACAGGGCGTAGTAATCCCGCTGGCTGATCGCGTCGAACTTGTGGTCATGGCAACGCGCGCAGGAAACCGTCAAGCCTTGGAAGGCCTTGGAGAAGACGTCGATCTGGTTGTCGGTCCACTTGACCCTGTCTTCCCAAGGATCGACGGGCTGAAATCCGTGCTCGATCATGCGGTAATGCGCCGTTCCGAGCAATGACTCGTTCAATTCGAGCGCCTGGTTGTAGCGCGGGTCCGGGAGCAGGTCCCCCGCCAGGTGCTCTCGCACCAGCTGGTCGTAGGGCACGTCGTCGTTGAAGGCCCGGATGAGATAGTCCCTGTACCGCCAGGCCTCCGGAATGTCGGGATCGCCTTCGCTCCCATGCGACTCGGTAAAGCGGACCAGATCCATCCAATGCCGAGCCCAGCGCTCCCCGAAATGCGGGGAAGACAGCAGACGCTCCACCACGGTCTCCACCGCCCGCCAGGAATCGTCCTCGAGGAAGTCGGCGATTTCGGTGGGCGTGGGCGGCAGCCCAGTCAACGCGAACGTCAGGCGTCGGAGTAGGGTGTACCGGTCTGCAGCAGGCGCGGGCTGGAGACCGTTCTCCTCAAGCCGGGCCAAGATGAACCGGTCGACGTCCGACCGAGGCCAGTCTCCGTTCCGTACGGGCGGTGGAGGCAGCGGCCGGACCGCTTGCCACGCCCAGTGCTCCTGGCGTCTCCTATCCAGATCGAAGGCTTCGCCCGGATCAGGCAATCCTAGAGCCCGCTCTTTGGGCCAGGGCGCCCCGGACTCCACCCAAGCGGCTAGGTCGGCGATCTTCGCGGCGTCAAGACTTCCAGTTGGCGGCATCAAGGCCTTGGCCTCGCCCCGTACCGCCCGCAACAGGAGGCTACCGCCCGGGTCGCCGGGCACAACGGCTGGCCCCGAGTCGCCGCCACGGAGAAGGCCGGCCCGGCTGTCGAGCCGCAGGTTGGCGAAGACGCTGGGAGCCTCGGCACTGTGGCACGCATAGCAGTTCTCCGCTAGAAGGGGCCTGATCTTCTTCTCGAAGTGCTCTAGCCCAGCCTCGCTCGCACCCACCGTGCACGGAACTAGCAGCACCAGCGCACGAGCTATCGCAACGTGACCGCCATGCCGGTTCGGACGCATTCGGTGTTCGCCTTCCCACCCGCATTGTAGTCCGAATGGGCTCTCCCGATGGTGACTCGCGTCGGAATGCACGGGATTCGATAGACTTGGGGCTTGGAATGGACGAGGCGCTATCGCACTTTTTCTCGCAGGTCCATTGGTCAGTTCTCCTAGCCGCAATCGCGGTATCGCTACTCGTCCTTGGCAAGGCCGCCGACGTGCTTGTCGACAAAGCGGTCGAGCTGTCCGAAAGCCTGCGCATCCCCCCGATGGTCGTGGGTGCGACCATCGTGAGCTTGGGGACGACCGCGCCGGAGGCCGCGGTTTCGGTGCTTGCGGCGGTCGAGGGGTCCCCTGGCCTCGCATTAGGCAACGCGGTCGGCTCGGTCATTACCGACACTGGGTTGATCCTAGGCCTAGCGTGCCTGATCGCGCCACTGGGGCTCGATCCAAAGATCGTTAACCGACAAGGCTGGATACAACTTGGATCCGGGGTGCTGCTGGTACTCCTGTGCGTGCCTTGGTCGAGTCCGGACCAAATGTTCGCCAGCGGCGGCTCACTCGGCCAGTGGAGCGGCTTGTTTCTGATAGGCCTGCTTGCAGCCTACCTCTACCTATCCGTGCGCTGGGCCGGCCAGCAGCGGACCGCGACCGAAGCAACTGGCAGACCTGATCACAGCCCAACCTGGCTCACCCTCGTTCAACTGGTCGCCGCCGTGGGGCTGGTGGTAATCTCAGCCGAAGTCGTGATTCCGGGCGTGACAGAAGCCGCTACGCGGTTGTCCGTGCCGGAGAGCGTGATTGCCGGGACCTTGGTCGCCTTTGGAACGTCCCTGCCGGAACTAGTCACCGCGGTCACCGCGGCCCGTCGCCGGCAAGGAGAGCTGGCCGTGGGCAACGTGATCGGGGCCGATATCCTGAACGTACTCTTCGTGGCCGGTACTGCGGCGGCGGTGACTCCTCAGGGCCTTCATGCTGGCGGGAACTTCTTTTCGGTTCTGTTCCCCGCGATGCTCTTCATCCTGGTCATATTCCGGGTGGGAGTCTTTGCCTCGGGGGACGTGCTGCGGCGGGGGTTCGGAATCGTCCTGCTGTTCGCATACTGTCTCTACGTTGTGGCCGTTTATCACCTATTGCCCGGGGGCCTGCCCGGCACGTAGGCCTCTGGACCGGATCCCGGTGACGATCGCTTCGAGATAGCCTGGCGGCCCGTAGATGACGGAGCCGGCTTCGCCAACACAAGGCACCATTCGACCGCCGCAATCTCACCCGGGAAGTCCGGAAAGGCTCGCTCATCGAGGGGCTGCCGGCGACTCAGGCAGGCACCATTGACTAAGCGCATCTCGGGTCCGGCGGATGGGAGGGTCTCCCGTGCGCGCGGACCCGGGTGGCGGCCCAGCGCACCGCGAACACCCACTCCGGCTATCGCGGAGGTGCTGGGCAAAGGAAAAAACGATCCGGCCGGACTTTTCGAACCTTGGAGTAGATCAGGGATTGATTAAGCCGACCTCTACCAGGTAGTCCCACACGGCGCCTGCCGACTCGTCCGGAGTCTGGGTACTCGAATCGGTCCGAACCTCCGGGCGCTCGGGAGCCTCGTATGGATCCGACACCCCCGTGAAGTTCTTGATCTGACCCGCTAGCGCCTTCTTGTAGAGTCCCTTTACGTCCCGTTCGACTAGGGTCTCCAGCGGGCAGTACGCGTAGACCTCGACGAAGTTCGTGGTGGCTGACCGTACCTCGGCTCGTACGTGGCTGTACGGTGAAATGGCCGCCGCGATCGCGATGACCCCGTTCCGTGACAGGAGCCCACATACGAATCCGATCCGACGGATGTTTGTGTCCCTGTCCTGCTTGCTGAAACCGAGACCCTTCGACAGGTTCGTCCGAATGACGTCGCCATCCAGAACCTCGACCTTGGCCCCGGCTGCGCACAGACGCTTGGCCAGCAAGTTGGCAACAGTGGATTTGCCGGCACCGGAAAGGCCGGTCAGCCAGATAGTGGCTCCTTGGTGTTCCATGTCAGATCCGTTGACCCACGAGGCCGTGAGATTCTGGCGTCGCCCGAACAGTCTCTATTTCACGAAGTAAGGTTGTCGTGCGGGCAAGACCTCATCCAAAAGGATGTCGAATTCGCGCCGTAATCGGCCTGTTGTCGAGAAGTGCATGCCGCACTCCTTTTCGACGTCGTCCTCCCACCACCACCTGCCGGATCGGGCGTTCTCGCCAGGTCGAACCGGCCTGGTGCACGGCTGGCAACCGATACTTGGGTAGTCCTTCTTGTAGAGCGGATGCAGCGGTACATCGTGCTGGGTGGCGTATTCAAATACCTGCTCCCTTGTCCAGTCTGCCAAAGGCGACAGCTTGACAATCCCGCCGTGCTCCTCGTCCACAGCAACCCTTTCGATCTGCTGGCGTCTTCCGGCCTGGTCTCGCCGCAGGCCGGTGACCCACGCATCAAGAGTGGCCAGCCTGCGCTTGAGCGGACGCACCTTGCGGATTTCACAGCACAGTTTCCGCTTCGGCGAGCCCTCGTAGAAGAGGTTCGGACCGTGCAGCGTGAGCATTGAGCTCAGCTCCTCCGCATCCGGGGCAACCAGCTGGACGGAAATTCCGTAGCGGCGACGATACTCGCTGATCAGGTCGTATGTCTCCTGGTGCAGCCGGCCCGTATCGATGCTGAACACGGACACATCTCCCCCGACGATCCTAGCCGCCATGTCCAGAATCACCGAGCCGGAAGCCTGGAAGCTCGTACAGATCGCCAAGCCCTCGCCGAATTCCTCGAGTCCCCAACGCAGGACTTCCTGAGCTGTCGCGTTTCGGGAGGGCCAGGTGAATCTGGGCTCGGGAGGGGTCACACGGCCTCCCGTGACGCGGCAACGAGAATCTCGGCCACCTCCGGGCGGGTGAACTCGGGTGGTGGCATCTTCCCTTCTCTCAGCATCCTCCTCATCTCCCGGCCGGACAGATGAACGTGGTTTTCCGGTGCATGCGGGCAAGTCTTACTTGAGGCCATGCCCGCGCAGATCCTGCAGTAATGGACGAAGTCGAAGAAAATCGGCTCGATCCCTAGCTCCCCAGGCCGGAACTCCGAGAAGATCTTCTGCGCGTCGAAGGGTCCGTAGTAGTCGCCGACGCCGGCATGATCCCTGCCGACAATGAAATGCGTCATGCCGTAGTTCTTGCGAACCTGGGCGTGGAAGATAGCCTCCCTTGGGCCTGCGTAGCGCATCCAGGCCGGGAATCCCGCCAGCAGCACGTGATCCGGCGAATAGTAGTTGCGCAGTAGAACCTCGTAGCAGGCTAGACGGACCTCCGCAGGCGTATCGTCCGCCTTAGTCTCACCGAGCAGCGGGTGAATCACCAAACCGTCCACTGTCTCAAGGGCAACTTTCGTGCAGAACTCATGAGCTCTGTGAATGGGATTCCGCGTCTGAAAGCCGACCACTGTCTCCCAGCCGTTAGAGGCAATTCGCGTCGCCGTCTCCCGTGGCGAGATCGGCAGGGACCCGGGGACATTGAGCGTCCACCCGGGCATCAGGTCAACTGTGCCGGCAATCGAGTACTGCCCCGTACCTGCCAGCCATTCGATGCCCGGATGGGCACCGTCAGACGTCCGGAAGATCCTCTCCGCAAACATGTCCTTATCGATCGGGAAGATGTCCTCGACGTGAAGGATGCCGGCGGGCGAGTCGCCATCCATCACGACGACCTGCTCGGCCGAACCAAGGCGCATCCGCGTGTTCGCGTCGACCGGGAAGACCAGCGGAATGCTCCACGGTTCACCGGTCGTGAGATGCATCGTCTCGCAGACCGCCCGGATCTCGTCTCGGTTCATGAACCCTCGGAGCGGCGCGTACCCGCCTCCACCCAGCAGGTACAGGTCGCTCAGGTGGCGAAACGAAGCTGCGAACAGGGGGACCGCCCGGGGAAGCGCGTCGTCAACCGGCACGACTTCGGAGATCATGCGAAACCATTATACCCAATTCCTATCGGAATAGTAGGGATTAAATGGCCGGCGAAGCGCGGTGGTGAGAAACCGGGCAGCGGATGCTGCCCGCGGCCAGGCGAGGTTGCAAGACTGGGCGGGCATTCGCAGTCAGAGCGGTGTATAGAGAGCCAAGCCCGGTATGCCGACGAAATCTCTGTGATTCCGGGTCCATAGTTGGGCATCCTGCACGATTGCGCACGCCGCGATAGCGACTTCGAGTTGGCGCGACCTGGCGCGTCCCACTGCGAGGTACAGCTCAGCCGCCCGCAACGCCTCAGCCGACCCAAAGCGAATGGCTTCGTCCGAAGGGAACAATGCCTCCTGGAGCGCCAGTTCATGAATCGAGCGGGGGCCACGTCGCCATTCGAACAGCACCAGCGAAGGAATCCCCATCCGGTGCCCGCGTTGCAGGGCCGTGCGCAGCGCAGGGCCTAGCCGTTGCGAACCGGTCAATGCATCGACGAGGACCGAGGTGTCAAGCAGGATCATTCCACCTTCGTCAGCCGGCCTTTCCTGCGCCGGCCCGCTCGAATCTCCTTGAGTTCCCGGTCCACATCCTCGTCGGTTCGCGGAGGCAGCTTTGACGAGAGTTCATCGAATGCGGCCAGCATCCTGATCCGCTCCGACTCGCTCAGCCGATCGATACGAGCGTAGTAGTCCTGGATCGCGTCTCGAACCACTTCGCTCTTGGGCTTGGAAAGCCGGTCGGCCGCGTCATTGAGCATGCCGACTGTCTCCGGCGCGAGCGAGAAGGTGACCTTGACTGTCGCCATAACTGTACCATAACACCATAACCAACGAGCCGGCGGGCTTGCGCTGATTCTGCACAGGAACCTGGCTGTCACGCCCTCCGTCCCAGCAGGAGTCGTGCGCGAAGCGCTCGCAGGAACAGGCCTAGCGTTGAGGCCGCTCCCTCTCACGGCGTGCGATGTAGTCCCGCAACGATTCCTCGATTCCAGGCATCCGCTCGATCCCGGCAGCCTCGACCTTGGCGTTGGACAGCGCGGAGAAAAGCGGCCGGGCGGCCGGAGATCGGTACTCGAAGCGGTCCGTTGGGGAAATTCTCGCCGGACAATCCGCCGCCCTCGCGACATTCATCGCGAAATCGAACCAGGAGACCGCTTGGCCACCCGCCAAGTGATAGAGGCCGAAAGGAATCCGACGCTCGAGGATGTCCAGTGAGCGGGCAGCAAGTGCCGGGCCATAGGTCGGCGACGCGATGTGGTCTGCCACAACCCTTACGGAACTCCCCTCAGCGCACTTCCGCAATACAAACTCCGCGAAGTTGCCCCGATTCGTATAGCGACCCGGCGGTCCGTACACGCCTGCTACGCGGAGCACGTAGTGCGAGCCGCAGCAGGAACGCGCGAACAGCTCGCCCGCAAGTTTTGAGACGCCGTATGCCGAACGAGGCCCGGGGGAGTCCTGCTCGTCGTAGGCGGCCCCCTTGTCACCCGCGAACACATAGTCGGTGGAGAATTGCAGCAGGGTCGCACCCGCCTCGCGACATGCCATGGCGATCGCCCGGACGGCAAGCCCGTTCACGCGCATGGCGGCTTCCGGGTCGTCCTCCGCATCGTCGACCCGGTTGTAGGCAGCGGCGTTGATGACCCAGTCTGGTTCGCGGGTGGAGATTTCCCGGCGGACCGATTCCTCTTCGGCGATGTCGAGCTGGTTACGTCGCAATGCCAGGACGCTGTGACCGCGCGTGCGGCACTCGCGCTCCAGGTCTATTCCCAGCTGCCCGCCCGCGCCGAACAGAATCGCTCGCAAGGCGGCAGTGTATCAGTCGGAACGAACAATCCGGCGCATCGCCGACTCCAGTTCCGCCCTTGCCTGCCGGGATTCGTCAGATGCTTCGCTGATCGGAACCGGCGTGACCTCCTCCCGGCCTTGGGTCATTTCGAAGAGCCTGCCATCGTCGTAGAGCTTCCAGCGTTGCGTTCGAACCCATCGCTCGCCGCGTCGGGAGGCGTACGCCCACTTGCGTCGGGGCTCATCGCGACCGCGAAGGCGACCAGCTAGGCTCGTCCCGTCCAGACGCGCGGGAAGCCTGCCTCCGGCCAACTCCACGAACGTGGGCAACCAGTCGGCGAAGTCCACCAAGTCGTCCACCACCTGACCGGGGGCAAGCGTACCGGGCCAGTTCGCCACCAGTGGGACTCTTGTACCCGCGTCGGTCAGCTCGCCCTTTCCGCCGCGGGTCCGGGTTCCGTTCCAAGTGAATTCGATGGGCTGCTTCAGCATCTCGCTACCCTGAGCCGTGTAGTAGTACGACTTTGGAGTGCCATTGTCGGCAGTAATGAGGAACAGGGTTCTCTCGCGAATGCCCAGCTCGTCGACGGCGTCCACCAACCTGCCCACGCGCTCGTCCATGTTCTCGACCATCCGCTTGTAACTGTCGTAGTGGCCCTGGGGACCTACCGGAGGCGGAGTGCCGATATCGTCGGTCACGTCGTGTGCCAAGGCCATCGAGTAGAACGCGAAGAAGGGCCCTTCCCGATTGGCGCGCATGAAGTCGACGAGCAGCTCTACGTACACGTCTGGACCGTACCGGTCGCCGACGTCCGGGCGGATCGTTCCGTCCTGGTACACCAGTGGGCGGTAGTACCTGGGCCCCTCGTGCCAGCCGAATACGGACCACCGGTCAAAACCGAGTCGCCTCGGTTGGTCCGGGTCATCTCGGAGCAGCGTCAGCTGCCACTTTCCAGCCACGGCCGTGGCGTAGCCCAATTCGCGCAATCGGTTTGCAATGGTTTCACTCTCCATGCGCCGGGGAAAGGTTCCCCAGGGGGGATGCCCGGCACGAAGCGGATACTGACCCGTCATGAGGGTGAATCGCGTGGGGTGGCAGACGGGCATGGAATAGCAATGGCGGAATCGCACGCCGCCGGCCGCCAGACCGTCAATCCGAGGAGTCGAATAGGATGTCCCCCCGTAGCAGCCTATTGCTTGATCGCCGACATCGTCGGCAAGAACGAAAACGATATTGGGCCTCTCCACACCCCAGGCAGTCGTCGCGATTGCAAGCAGCGCCACGAGTCGGACGCGAGTCAGCAGCGGCATCGGAGCCCATCATACCGGAGGGATTCGGGAACTCGACGAACACCGCGATTTCTCCCGCGGAGGGCATCGCGATGGTCCCGGAGCAACACTTCGAATGCACATCCACCATCCATCAGCGGGGCGTCTCGAGGAAATGTCGAGACCGCCGCCTGTGACCACGGATTCTCCCCCCTCGTCGACCGACGCTCAATCAAGCGCCGGGCTCCCTACCGCCGATCGCATGTCAGATCAGTCTCCAAGATGGCGGAACTGCCCGGTATGTTCGGATGGCGTCCATCTTGTTGGTGTTGCTCGGCGGGCTATAAAATGAACGAAGTGAAAAAGGCGCTCGTCACCGGAGGAACGGGATTCGTCGGAAAGCGACTGTGTACGCTGCTCGATACGACGAACATCCTGACTCGCAGGCCCGAATCAGCGCCCTCGGACCTCTGGAAAGCGGCCTGCTTCCGCTGGATTCCAGACGAGGAGTTGCCCCCACAGGAAGCGTTTGATGGCTGCGAGGCGGTCTTTCATCTGGCGGGGGAGCCCCTGGCTGAAGGGCGCTGGACAGAACGCAAGAAAGCTCGTATCCGCGACAGCCGGATAATTGGAACCAGGAATCTAGTGGCGGGCTTGCGGGCGTTGGACTCGCCCCCGCCCGTGCTCGTTTCGGCTTCGGCAGTGGGCATCTACGGGTCCCGCGGCGACGAGATCCTGAACGAGCAGTCGCCGGCTGCAGCCGGATTCCTTGGGGATGTCTGCCGTCAATGGGAGTCCGAGGCGATGCGTGCCGAGGAATTCGGGGTGCGCGTGGTCACGATCCGCATCGGGTTGGTGCTCGGCAAGGAAGGAGGCGCGCTGGCCAGGCTGGTACCGATGTTCAAGCTGGGCGCGGGCGGCCGTCTCGGGAACGGTCGCCAGTGGATGGCATGGGTCCATGCGGATGATCTGATCCGTCTGTTCGTGTTCGCCGCTGAGAGCGGTTCGCTACGCGGCCCGGTCAACGGCACCGCCCCGAATCCAGTCAGCAACCGGGGCTTCACGAGGGCACTCGGTCAAGCGGTCAAGAGACCGGCGCTGATCCCGGCGCCGGCATTCGGGCTGCGGCTGGCCCTCGGCGAATTCGCGGAGGTCTTGCTAGCTTCGCAGCGGGTCGTGCCAAAGGTTGCTCTGGATGCCGGCTTTCAGTTCCAGTACTCGACTATAGGCACCGCGCTGTCCGATCTCTGAACAATGCCCGCGGGGCCCGGCATCGATGCCAGTGCTCAGGCGCTTTCAACCAGCTGAACTCCGGTTGCAGGCGCACCTGTCCCATTGCTGCGACCGTGTTCGGCACCGGGGCGAATCACACTCTGCCGCCTGAATATCCGGAAACCACGTGACCCTGATAGACTGCGTGGCACTGCGCCATGGATCTCTCTGGAAAGACCGCCCTCGTGACCGGTGCGAGCAAGGGGATAGGCCGCGGGATCGCCACGAGGCTGGCCGCGCTCGGCTGCGACGTGGCGGTCCACTACAACTCGGACCCGAACGGCGCCGAGGAGGTTGCCGAAATCGTGCGGTCGGAAGGCAGGAGGGCTCTTGTCGTGCACGCGGCGGTCGGGGAATCCGTCCAGGTCCGGCACCTGTTCGAAAAGGTCTTTGACGGCTTCCCGCGTCTCGACATCCTCGTCAACAACGCGGGCACGCAGGTTTGGTCTCCTCTACTGGATCTCTCCGAGGAGGACTGGGATCGGGTGGTCGACACGAATCTCAAGGGCTGCTTCCTATGCACGCAGCTCGCCGGCCGGCACATGAAAGACCGGGGTGGCGGTCGCATCATCAACATTGGGTCAGGCTGCAACAAGGTCGCGTTCCCGAATCTCGTGAGCTACACGGCCAGCAAGGGGGGAATGGAGCAACTCACCAAGGTGGCGGCAGCCGAACTCGGAGCTTACCGAATCACCGTCAACTGTGTGGCTCCGGGTGCCATTCTGATCGAGCGGACGATGCGCGAGGCCGACGACTACGCTGGCCAGTGGTCCAAGCTAACGCCGATGGGAAGGGTCGGCTACCCGCGCGACGTGGCCGAGGCCGTTGCGTTCCTGTGCACCGACGCCGCCGAATTCATCTCAGGCCAAACGCTGATGGTAGACGGAGGCATCTTCACTCGCGGGCCGTGGGCATACTGACTATTGCGCCAATGATGCCCCGCGAACGCTCACGAGTAGTCGGCTCCAGTCAGGCTTTGCAGGACAGACTGCTGCCAGTCCCGTAACTCGGCGTCCAGACGGTCAAGGTTCCCGGATTCCGATTCCGAGAGGTTCCGGCTCTCCGCCGGATCCTCTCGAATGTCAAAAAGCTCCTTCACGGAAGGCTCGGCGGCGCCATCCCCATCCACGACAAGCTTGAATCTCGTGTCGAGAATTGCCCTCGGCCCCCCGTAGTCCCCCTCGGATGCCGAGTCGTATCGGTAGTTGCGGAAATTCCGAGTGAGGCGGCCGTCCATGTACTTGACGAGGGGCGTTGTCCCCTCTTGAAGCTTGGGATCGATGTACGGCTGGCCGTTCGATTCCCCGCCACGGTCGAAGCTCCAGAAGCATATTGGCTTAGGCCGGCTGTCCATCGCTCCATCAATCAGGGGAACCAAGCTGATCCCGTCCACGGGGCGATCGGGCAACGCCTGGCCGGTCACCTCGCAAATCGTGGGAAGGATGTCACTGGTCACGGCGTTAACAGCGCTTCGCGTCGCCTGCCCGATCCTCTCCGGCCACTCAATCACTGCCGGCACTCGTACCCCCCCCTCGTACACGCGGCCCTTGCTCGCCCTGAGCGGCGACTCGAACCGGCTCTCCGAGGGAGCGCCGTTGTCACTGCAATACCAGAGCAGTGTGTTCTGCCGAAGCCCTGCCTCGCGCAGGTGGTCCCTTAATCCACCGATCGCGCGATCCATTGCGGTTATCTCGGCAAATCGGGCCTGCAAGACCTTGTCGAGACGGAGGCTTGTCCGCAGGCCTGTTTCCATGGACGTGATCCGCGCCGACGACTCCCGGAGGTGACTGGGTAGATCCGCGTAGGCATCAAGGTCCGAATCCAAGCCACTGTATGGTTCGTGCGGGGAGCCGAACCATACGACCACGAAGAACGGACGGCCCGCGGCGTGGGCCTTGTCAATGAATCGACCCGTCGCCTCGACGACGATCCTGGAACTCTCGCCTTCGTGCTTCTCTGGAGGACCTCCGTTTCGAGACAGGTACGGGTCCATCTCGAAGAAATTGTCATGGGACAGCCATTCCTCAAAGCCGAATGCACCAGGGTTGGTGGGAGAGCCAGCCTTGACGGGTCCGAGATGCCACTTGCCGAAGTGACCGCAGGCGTAGCCGGCCTGGCTCAGGATTTCGGCAATGCCGACCTCCTCGGGTCGAATCGACCAATTGGCTCCAAACGTGCCATACCGGTTCGGATGACGACCCGTCATGACACTGCCCCGAGTTGGTGAGCAGACGGGAGCCGCCGCGTAGAACCGGTCAAGGCGCAAGCCCGACGCGACCATCTCGTCCAGTACCGGTGTCGCTACATGCGGGTGCCCGTTGTAGCCGGTCTCGTGCCAGCCATGGTCGTCGCCCATGAGGAGGACGATGTTCGGCGGAGAACTCTCGGCTGGTGCCTCGGAGCCGCACGACAGGGTTCCCGCGGCAGTGGCCGCTACGGAAAGGAATGCACGCCTCGATAGCGATTCTTGCATGGCGGGATGGGCAATATCGTCGCACAGGGCGCAGCAGCAATGTCGCTTGGGAGTCGGGAAGCTGCTGGAGGTGCCCCTGCATATCCCCTGTGTTCACGAGGGCCCGGCCGGGCTAACGGGCCGCCCGCAAAGCATACGGGCGCGGCACCCGCGCAAGATAGGCTAATCTGTCACCGCGCCAGACCTTGCGCAATTGTCGGCGCCCCGCGTGAAATCCAACTGGTTCAAGGTGATCGCACCAGGCTTGATGATGGCCGCGACAGGGGTCGGTGCCGGGGATCTGGTGACGGGGACATTGGCAGGAACCGAGCTTGGTACTACCGTGCTCTGGGCGGTCGTCGCCGGTGCGTTCCTGAAGTTCGTGCTCAGCGAAGGCGTGGCCCGCTGGCAACTTGCGACCGGCACGACCCTGCTCGAAGGGTGGAATGACAAGCTTGGATCGTGGATCCGCTGGGTCTTCCTCGCTTACCTGACGCTCTTCACGGTTGTCGTTGGCCGAGCCCTGGCGAATGCATGCGGCATTGCGGGCACGGCGCTCCTTCCGATTGGCGATACGGAAGCATCCGTGTTCGTATGGGCGATCATCCATTCCCTCGTTGGAGTGGTGATCGTGCTGAGAGGCAGCTTCAGGGCCTTCGAGTCGATCATGTCCGTTCTGATCGGATTGATGTTCGTCACGGTGGTCACAACAACCGCACTCATCGCCCCTCCGCTGCGAGAGATCGCGTCCGGCCTGATCCCGTCGATCCCGGATAGTGGCGCGTCTTGGGTGTTGGCGGTGCTCGGCGGTGTGGGCGGCACCGTGACGCTGCTGTCGTACGGCTACTGGATCGAGGAACAGAACCGGCGCGGCCAGGACATGCTGGGCCTGTGCCGGGTCGACCTGGGAGTCGGAAACGGCGTCACGGCAGTCTTTGGATTCTGCGTCATCATCATTGGTTCCCAGATCAGCGTCGAAGGGAGCGGTGCAGCACTTGCCACGCAAATGGCGGATCGCCTCGCCGACGCGATCGGTCCGGTCGGCAAGTGGATATTCCTCGTCGGATTCTGGGGCGCCGTCTTTTCGAGCCTGCTGGGAGTCTGGCAGAGCATTCCGTACATGTTCGCTGACTTCGTGCGCCTCCGAAACCCCTCGCCAGGCGATCTGCGACAGTCGACGCCGTACCGGGTCTCGGTGCTGCTCGTCGCGATTGTGCCGCTGTTTCTGTTGAATGCTCCCGTCCGGCAGATCCAGCTGACCTACGGCATCCTCGGAGCCCTCTTCCTTCCTCTGCTCGCTCTGACGCTACTGCTGCTGAATAACCGAGTTGGATGGGTGGGCAAGACTAGCCGTAATCCGCTGTGGATCAATCTGGCGCTTGGCGCTTGTCTGGTCTTCTTCGCAACGCTCCCTCTACTAGGGCGCTAGCCGGTTCTGGACGGATCGCCTAGCGATCCCCCCAGCGCATCTTGCTGCGCAGCACGTCAAAATACGGCATGGCCTTAGTTTGGACGATGTCAACGGTGTGATTCGCCTTCCATGCTTGGATCGCGTCTTCAGGCTCGAGGTGTCGGCCGACTTGGCCGTCGACACTGAGGTAGTTTTCCTTGTCGCCCGCCGAGACTCGGATCTCGACCCTGGCAGTGGCCGGAAGTACAACTGAACGATTCGAAAGTGTATGGGCGCAGATCGGCGTCAGGCTCAGCGCAGCCACGTCGGGAGCCATGACCGGGCCTCCCGCCGAGAGGGAATAGGCCGTCGACCCCGTCGGAGTGGATAGGATCAGTCCGTCCGACCGATACCCGCAGACGTAGTCGCCGTCGGCATAAGCTGCGAGGTGCAGCAGCCGGGCCACCGATCCATTCGCCACGACGATATCGTTGAGCGCGAAGAACCGGTCAATATCAGATCCCTGACGGACGAGTCGCGCTTCGAGAACCATCCTCGAGTCAAGCTGGAAATCGGATCGCCCGACGCAATCGAGTGCAGTAGGCAACTCTTCCGGACCGGTCGTCATCATGAATCCGAGGCCGCCGAGATTCACCGCCAGCAGGGGGGTCTGCCGCTCCCCGACAGCCCTAGCCGCGGACAGCAGCGTTCCGTCGCCCCCGAGCACGACGATCAAGTCACAGCCTTCCGGCAACTCCTCCCGGTGCTTTCCGCCCTTTCTGCCCAGGTATGCGGCCGATGCGAGGTCGGTCGCGAGCTCGATGTCCTCACGGACGCTCCAATCCACTAGGTAGCGCAGCAACGCCGGTATATCCTTTCGGTCCGGCTTGCTGACCACGCCGACGCGACGGATCACGGTCCCACCTTGTCGGGGGGCCGCTGCCAGCCCGCCCCGTGCAGGAGAAACTCCCGGTTGCCGGCCGCCCCGAGCACTGGGCTTTCAATCCAGTTCACCGAGCCAAAGCCGCAATCGGCCATTGCCGAGCTGACGTCCACGACGACCTTGCGGTGCTGCGACGGGTCCCGCACGATGCCGCCTTTGCCGACCTCTCCCTTCCCGACCTCGAACTGCGGCTTGGCCAGAACCACGGCCTGCCCCCCTGGACGCAGGACCAACGGAATCCTCGCAAGAATCTTCCTCACCGAGATGAAGCTCACGTCGCAGCACAGGAAATCGACGATCTCCCCGAGATCGTCCAACGAAAGGTTCCTGGCGTTGAGTCGCTCTCGAACGATCACCCGCCGGTCGTTGCGCACGCTCCAATGCAACTGGCCAAAGCCCACATCTACGGCGTGAACTCGCTCCGCGCCGTGCTGAAGGAGGCAGTCGGTGAACCCGCCTGTAGAGGCCCCGATATCGAGACAAATGGCACCCATGACGTCGATATCGAATCGCTGCAAAGCGGCCTCGAGCTTCAGCCCAGCGCGGCTGACGAATCGGGGCTTCTGGCGAACCAGCTGAATCGGGGCATCGGAAGGGACCTGGCGGCCAGGCTTGTCCGCCTTCTGCCCGTCGACCAGCACTTCGCCGGCCATGACCATGGCTTGGGCCCGGTGCCGGGATTCAACGAAGCCCCGCTCGACAAGCAACTGATCCACCCGCGTGCGCGTCAAAGCGGTTCAGATTGCATTGTCTCACGACGATTCATCCTCATCGTTCATGGCAGACGCATGAGCGACACTGCAACATTCCCTCCGAAACAGGTGTCGACATCCCGTCCGGCCTGTCGGCCGCGCCTGCTGTAGACGCCTGTATAGGTGTATCGTCCGTCGGAGGTTGCGTAGGTCAGATCCACCGGGCTGGTGTCAACGTCGCATTCCACGACCGGTGGATCCGCCGAACCGCTAGGCAGGCTGGGTAGGTTCACGTTCCAGAAACAGCCTCGGGCCAGAGGCCGCTTGAGGAGATGCGGAAGGAGGTTTCTGACCCATTCTGTCGCTCGTCGCCAGTCGCTTTCGCTCAAGACGCGGTCCCGGTAGTGCGAGACAGCGATAGCCGGCAGTCCCAGCAAGGCGGCTTCCCGGACAGCCGCCACGGTGCCTGAATAGTAGACATCCGCCCCCAAGTTAGCGCCATGGTTGATTCCCGCGAGCACCCAGTCGAAGCGATTTCGCATCCCACGCGCGGCGACCCGGACGCAATCAGCCGGCCAGGAATCCACCTCGAAGCGCCTCTCGCCAATACGCCTAGCGCAGATGGGCCGGGACGTAGTGACCTGGTGGCTGCAAGCGGACAGCTCCTCTCTCGGAGCGACCACGATAAAGTCGGCTCCCTCGGGAAGCGCGGCCTGCAGGGCCGCGAGCCCCGGCGCTTCGATTCCGTCGTCGTTCGTCAGCAAGAACCGTGGCGGCTTGCTTGGCTGCATCGAACGACTATTCTTGCAGAGCAGTCGGGAGCAGCCGCCGGGCCCGTCAGCCATAGGCGTCGCGGAACCAATCCATGGTCATCCTCAGCCCGTCTTCCATGGACACCCGTGGTTTCCAGTCCAACTCCTGCCTCGCCTTCCGAATGTCGGGCAGCCTGCGCCTGGGGTCATCCTGCGGAAGCGGCATCTGCCGAATTCCGCAAGCCGTTCCGGCTAGGTCCTGTACCATGCGCGCGAGTTCGAGCACCGTGACCTCCCTCGTCCCGCCGAGGTTGACTGGCGACGGCACGGTGCTGCGCGCAAGCCGCACCAAGCCCTCGACAATGTCGGAAACATAGCAGAAGCTCCGAGTCTGCGAGCCGTCACCAAACACAGTGAGGGGCTCGCCGCGCAGCGCCTGCTCCAAGAAAGCAGGCAGGACCCGCCCATCCCCGCGTTTCATGCGGGGTCCATACGTGTTGAAGAGCCGAGCGAGGCGCGTCTGGACTCCGTGGGTGCGGTGGTACGCCATTGTCAGGGCCTCGGAAAACCGCTTGGCCTCGTCATAGACAGCCCGCGGCCCGACCGGATTGACATTGCCCCGATACGTCTCGGGCTGGGGGTGGACGAGGGGATCGCCGTAGGTTTCCGATGTCGACGCCTGGACGAAGGTCGCCGAGTCCCTGCGGGCGACCTCAAGCATATTTCGGGTCCCGACCGATCCGGCGAGGAGCGTCTCGATGGGCGCAGCGAGATAGTCCTTCGGGCTCGCGGGCGACGCAAGGTTGAACACCGCGTCGAACGGGCCTGCCTCCACCAAGGGCTCGCACACGTCCTGGAGGACCATGCGAAACGAGCGGTTCGAGCCGAGATGAGCCAGATTCTTGGCTCGCCCAGTGCTTAAGTTGTCGAGGGCGACGACCTCGTGCCCGTCCGCGACCAAGCGGTCGCAAAGGTGGGATCCGATGAAGCCTGCACTTCCTGAGACGAGTACGCGCAACGCCAACAGGCCCTAGCTTCAATCGTAGACGGGCTCGGTCGCGGGAGTTCAACGTCAATCGGTCTAGCAGGGGAGGCGGGCATGGACGAACCTGTGAACGGACCGGGGGAGGGCGGCGAGCCGGGCCAGCGGATCGAGAGGGGTCGTGCCTCATGTCGCGCCTGTTCCGTCACGTTTCGGGAATCAAGTCTCGGCCTTCGAACGCCAATACAATGGGCGCTATGAAACGACGCAACGCATTGAAAGGACTTGCTGGCGCCGGCATTGCCGCCCTGCCGGCAGTCACCGTTCCCTCTGCATCCGCCCAGGAACAGCACGCGACACGGGGCCTCCCGGACCTCGAGATCACCGACGTCAAGGCCATTCTGACGGCACCCCCCGGCCTGCCACGAACGGTGATCGTGAAAGTCGAAACGAGTGAGCCTGGATTATATGGATTTGGTTGCGCGACGTTTACGCAGCGAGCCAAGGCTGTGGTTACGGCGGTGGACGAGTTCCTGAGGCCGTTCCTGAAAGGAAAGAATCCGGACCACATCGAAGACATCTGGCAGACGATGTACGTCAGCTCGTACTGGCGGAACGGCCCGGTGCTCTACAACGCGATGAGCGGCGTGGACCAGGCTCTGTGGGACATCAAGGGCAAGCGGGCCAACATGCCTGTCTACGCACTCCTTGGAGGAAAGGCGCGGCACGCCGCTGACGTGTACCGGCACGCCTCCGGGGCCAGCATGGAGGAGGTCGAGGATGCGGCCCGCTCGTACATCGAGGAGGGGGTCCGCCACATCAGGATCCAAGTGGGCATATCGGGTAATGCGAACTACGGTGCCCGGAGTGCAGGCGGCAGTCCGACGGGTTTCCTCGGCGCACCGTCTGGCGGCCCTCACAACGAGAGGATGTACGAACCGACACCCTACCTGCTGAGCGTCCCCAAGCTCTTCGCTCATATGCGGGACAAGCTTGGCGACCAGATCGAACTGCTTCATGACGTCCATGAGCGGATTACGAACGCCCAAGCGATGTGGCTGCTCAAGAGGGTGGAGGAGTACCGGCCGTTCTTCATCGAGGACCCCGTGTCTCCGGAGCAGATTGGATACTTCCGACACATGCGGTCCCAGACCACAACCGCCATCGCAATGGGCGAGCTATTCAACTCCCCACACGAGTTCACCGGGCTGATTGCGGAACGCCTGATCGACTTCATTCGCGTTCACATTTCGCAGATCGGCGGGCTGACGCCTGCTCGGAAACTGGCCGCGCTCTGCGAGTGGTTCGGCGTCCGAACCGCGTGGCACGGCCCGGGAGACACGTCGCCGGTCGGCCACCTAGCTAACATCGCGCTGGACGTGAGCTGCTACAACTTCGGCATCCAGGAAGCACGCACCTGGCCCGACTCGGTGCACGAGGTGTTCCAAGGATGCCCACGTCTCGAGAACGGGTTCTTCTTCCCGAACGAGGCCCCAGGATGGGGCATGGAAATCGACGAGGAGCTCGCCGCGAAGTACGACGTCGATTCGCGCTACGACACCCCCTTCGACTACCACTGGGGAACGACCCGCCGACGTGACGGCTCAATTATCCGCCCGTAGCAGCGGGCGGGATTGACCGTGGTTCGGCGGCGCCGCGAACAAGAGCCGCGACGATGGCATCGACGTCGTAGACGCACCCGCTCCAAGTGCCTCCGCTGCAAGCTTGCAGCGCCGCCCAGAGCCGGGTGTCGTCAGGAATCGCCGGATGTGGCGCCAGATCTTCCCTTGCGCTCCGACGTGCGAGCACTCGTGCGCCTTCCGCGGGGCCGAAGGAGCTGGATCCGTGACCCACCAAGTCGATTGACCCTCGCAGCTTCCTGCAATCGACCTGGATACGCAGCACGTCACCGTCGACCAGCTTGCCGAGCGGCCCGCCGGCCAGGGCTTCAGGCCCGACATGCCCGATGCACGCTCCGGTCGACACGCCCGAGAACCGCGCGTCCGTGATCACCGCGATCTCCTTCCCGTATGAAATATGCTTGAGGGTCGACGTGATCTGATAGATCTCCTCCATGCCCGAACCGAGGGGCCCGCAGCAGATCAGCGCCATGATGTCTCCGGGCCGGACCATGCCGGCCTTGAGCGCCCGAATCGCATCGGCTTCCCGGGTGAAGATCCTAGCCGGTCCCTGCTTTCGATACACGCCGTCTTCGTCAATGACGGAAGGATCGATCGCAGTGCTCTTGACGACTGAACCCTCCGGGGCAAGATTGCCTAGACAGAATGTAATCGTGCTGGTCAGCCCGTTTCGCTCAGCCGCCCCAGGCGTGTAGATAACCTCGTCGGGATCGACTCCGTCCGTCTCGGTGAGGAGCGTGCGAAACACTCTCCGGCGCTCGCTGGACCGCCACGAATCGAGCGCGCGACCGAGCGGCACGCCGGTTGCCGTGAGGGCTTCGAGGTCGAGCAGATCCAGATCCCTCAAGTGCAGCATGACCTCCGGAACGCCGCCCGCCAAGTAGACACGCACGGTCGGATGCCCGGCGGGTCCATTTGGCAGCACGTCTACCAGCCGCAGGACCTTACAGTTCACGTCGGCCCAGTCGTCGACCGAAGGGCGCTTGAGGCCGGCACAATACGCCACTGCCGGAAGGTGGAGCAACAGATTGGTGGAACCGCCGAATGCGGCGTGGACCACCATCGCATTCCGAAGGGCTCCTTCGGTAAGCACGTCGCGAACTGAGAGGCCGGCTTTGGCCTGGGCCATGACGGCGCCGGCCGACCGGCGTGCCGCCTGCTTCCAAACCGGCTGGCCGGACGGTGCGAGCGCGGAATGCGGCAGCGCCAGCCCCAGAGCCTCGGCGACCACTTGGGCCGTTGCGGCGGTACCTAGGAACTGGCATCCACCACCGGGCGAACCGCAAGCCTTGCAGCCGAATTCCTGGGCTTGGCCCAAGCTGATCTCGCCGTGTGTGAATCGCGCGCCGATCGACTGGACCTTGCCGGCGTCCTCGCCTCCTCGCGACGGCAGGGTGACGCCACCTGGCACGAGCACGCACGGCAGTTCGTGCATCGAAGCCAGTGCCATCATCATCGCCGGCAGGCCCTTGTCGCAGGTCGCAACACCGATCACGCCGCGACGCGTGGGCAGCGACCGTATCAGTCGGCGCAGGACTTGTGCCGCGTCATTGCGGTACGGTAGCGAGTCCATCATGCCCGGAGTTCCCTGCGTGCGCCCGTCGCACGGGTCGCTGCAGAACCCGGCGAACGGAATTGCCCCGAGATCGCGAAGCTCGATCGCCGCTTCGCGCATCAGGAGGCCCACTTCGAAGTGGCCGGTGTGGTAACCGAGCGCGACAGGCGATCCGTCTTCCGCCCGAATACCCCCCTGCGTGCTGAGGATGAGGTACTCGTCCCTGCCCAGATGTGCTGGGTTCCAGCCCATGCCCGCATCCTGCGTCCACCCGAAGATATCCCCGCTCGGCAGGGTCCTTAGCATCGCGGGTGTCAGAGGCAGCTGCCCCGGTGGGCCTGGAGCATCCGTTTGGATTTCGTAAATCGATGGATCGTCCGATGGGAACAGGCTTTCCATGGTCTTTCAGTTTGGCCCATTCGGACCCGGGGTGCGGTCTTCTGAATCGGTTTGGGGTGGCGAGACCGGGAGGCGGTTCGTCGATCCGGTTGCCAGCGGCCAATGCCTCGACGAACCGCACCAGCATTCCGGGCCGGTCCTCCCTTGCAGAGCCGCTTCGGACGCGACGATGTCGCGGAAAACCTGGATTGGGGTGCGTGGGCTACGAAGAGCCCGCTAGAAGCGGTACACCAGCAAGAGTTGGGGAAGCACTTCGTCTGCGTCTTCGAATCCGAATTTGTTGATCCAGACGTGGAATTCGATGCCGGCGTAGAATCGTCCGGCCTCCTTGGCCAGGGCCTTGCCGAGGTCGAATCGCAACTGCGGCTGCAGCAGCACCCAGTACGGCAAGTCGAATCCGAGCTCGTTGCGTCGGGGACTGTGCCATTCGCCGTGCCCTTCGAGCGAGAACACTCCGCCGGCTACCTCGAAAGGCAGCGCCCAGTTGAAATCAATGAGATGGCTGTTGCTTTCCTTCGGCGCCCCACCGGCCGTGAGGCCCTGATTCCGGTCGACCATGTACAGGTAGTCGAGGTTCGCGAACGCAAACGCTGGAAGGTCCAGCTGGAAACGAAAGCCGGGAGTGAGCTTGAGGACCTTGGCCTGGGCCCCCCAGTTCAAGCCGCCAAGCGGGCCAATGCCCTTGATGGGGCCCCAGGAGTAGTCCCGGCCCGTGACCGCGCCGAGGCTAAGGAACGGATACCATTCCAAGTACATGTCGCGGTTCGCATCCGAGCCTGCACAGCACTTCATGTCCAGGAAGAAGAAGTTCTCTCCGTAGTCCCAGCCGCTAGCGTGCTGGAGCGTCAGGATGTTCTGAAATCCGGCTGGACTCACCGGATGCTCTCCGAAAGAACTGCCGCCCTGGTATTGGAGCTCCGTGACACTCCACCCCTGAGCTCGGGCGTTCCCACTCGCCAGAAGCAGGCAACACGCGATCCCCAAAAGCCTTGCGAGATTTGGCCAGAACGTTGCGGGAACCGGGTGTCGCACTCCGGCCCAAGGGCTGACGAATGCGTGATCTACGAAGGGATTCCCAGCGTTGAGAGGCCCATCTGAATCCACGTTCCGCCCAGAGTAACACCGAGCGTGCGACCCGGGAGCCGATGCCGCCAGATTCCAAGGCAGCTTGCCGAGGCACCACGAATGGCGCGTACTACTCTATCGATATGGTGCAGGGTTTCGCGCGTATAGCCCTCCTGATGCTGGCCGCCTCGGCGTGTGCGGCCCCGCCCAACCTTGTCCTGGTCATGGCTGATGACCTGGGCCCGGAATGGATCTCATGCTACGGCGGGGAGGGGATAGAGACGCCCAACATCGACAAGCTGGCGGCTGGCGGAATGCTCTTCCGCAACGCCTACTCGATGCCGCAATGCACTCCGACCCGCGTGACGCTGCTGACCGGCCAATATCCGTTTCGTCACGGCTGGACAAACCATTGGGACGTGCCCCGCTGGGGTGCCGGCTGCCATTTCGACCCCGAACAAAACATGTCGTTTGCTCGCCTGCTGCGAGACGCAGGGTATGAGACCGCCATCGCAGGCAAGTGGCAAATCAACGATTTCCGAGTCCAGCCGCGGATTCTCTGGAGGCACGGATTCGACGAGTGGTCAGTATGGACCGGCGGCGAGGGTGGCAATCCCGTCAGCAATGAGCGCTACTGGGGCCCGTACGTCTACACCAACGACACGCCCAGCCAAACCTACGAAGGGAAATTCGGACCCGACATTTTCAATGAGTTCCTGATTGATTTCATCCGAAGGAACGGCGATCGTCCGATGCTGCTCTACTACCCGCTGGCGCTCACTCACGGACCTCTGGTAAGCACGCCGCACGAACCGTTCGCGGAAACGCCGCTGGAAAAGCACAAGGCGATGGTCCGCTACACGGACTATCTCGTGGGCAGGCTCGTCAAAGCGATCGACGATGCTGGAGTCAGAGGCAACACGATCGTGTTCTTCACGACAGACAACGGCACCGCTCGTGGAATCCGCGGGCGGCTGAACGGCCGCCCGGTCGCGGGCGGCAAGGCTAGGCTCACGGAGAATGGCCCCGGGGTGCCATTTATCGCCAACGGCCCGGGACTCGTCCCGTCGGGTGTCGTAACGGACGAGCTGACGGATTTTTCTGACTTGTTCCCCACGTTTTGCGAGCTGGCCGGGGTGCGACTGCCGAGCGACATCCAACTCGACGGAAGGTCGATTGCCCGGCTGGTGCTGGGAAAAGAGGAGAAAGGTCCCAGGGAATGGATCGCCGCCATGGGATTCGGCGCAGCCGTGCTGGACGAGAAGGGCGTCCGCGGAGTGCATGACTACGCTCCGCGGGTGATTCGCGACAAGCGGTACAAGATCCATGCTCGGGATGGGGCGATTCGAGAACTCTACGACCTTGCCCGCGATCCAGGCGAGGCGCGGAACCTCGTGGAGAGCGGCCTGCCGGAACACGTCTCGGCACTGCAGAAGCTCGGCGCCGCCCTCAAGGGAATGCCCCGTAAGGACGCACGCCCTCGGTACAACCCCCTGCCGCCGCAGCCTTGGGACGTCACCTTGGAACAAAAGGGCCGGCGATGACGTCAAGTGCACCGAGCCGGCTGATGTCCACCTCGGGGGAGTTGCGTTGGCACGAGTGATGGCATTGGACTGGGGGACGCGGCGGATCGGCATCGCCGTCAGTGACGAACTGGGGATTGCCGCGCACGGGCTTCCCACGCTCGGGCGCAAGAACATTCGGAGGGACCTCGAAGCACTTACCTTGCTGATCCGTGACCGCGGCATCGAGACGGTGGTGGTCGGTCTTCCCCTTCACCTCGATGGCAGCGAGAGCAAGTCCTCGAACCGGGCGACCCGCTTCGCACGTCGGCTAGCCAAACACGCGGGTGTCCTCGTCAAGATGCGGGACGAACGGCTCACGAGCTGGGAGGCTGACGAACTGTCAGACCGGCCTGTGAGGTCCGGCGGTGCAAGGGATCGCGCCTCGGCCACGATCCTGCTGGAGGGCTACCTTGCGGAGATCCGCTCGTAAGCGGGCGCCGGTCGCGGCGGCCGCTGTCCTCGCAGCTTGTGCCGGAAGCACTGAGCCAAGCGAACCATTCCCCGAGCCGGTGATCCTGGAGATCGCCCGGGGCACCACGACACGACAGATCGCGGATGCGCTGGAGTCGCACGGGGTGATCGGGTCCAAGTGGGCGTTCCTGTGGGAAAGGACTTGGAACCTCGACAGGACGTTGATGGCCGGAGAGTATTCGTTCGACCGGCCTGTACCGGCGGCCGAAGCGTACCGGATGATCGCGGACGGTCGCGTGATCCTGTATCCGATTACGATCCCGGAAGGACTGAACCGATTCGAGACTGCAGACGTCGTGGCCGAAACCGGGATGGTGGGGCGCGAGGACTTCCTCGCTCTGAGCGCAGATCCGACACCTGTCCAGGACCTCCTGCCGAGGGCCCGGACATTGGAGGGCACCCTCTTTCCCGAGACTTACAGCTTGGCCCGGACGTCGACCGCCAGGGACTTGATCAATGCAATGCTTGCCCGGTTCCGTGAAGCACTCTCGGACGCCCGAGACCTTCGAATCGCGGACATTGACGATTGGGATGCACTGATCCTCGCGTCGATGATCGAGGAAGAGGCCGCCGAGCCCGCAGAACTAGGCCTCGTGTCGTCGGTATTCCACAACCGCATCCGCCGTGGAATGCTTATGCAATGTGATCCGACGATCATCTACGGCCTCGTCCTCGAAGGGCGCTACCGCGGGCGCATCTACCGCTCGGACATCTCGGACCCGCATCCATACAACACTTACGTACACGGGGGCCTGCCGCCGGGTCCCATCTCCAATCCGGGCCTGCGCGCGCTTCGGGCGGCATTCGCCCCGGACGAGAGCGAGTTCCTTTTCTTCGTGGCGAAGCCCGGCATCCATCTCGGTCACGTCTTCTCGACGACGCTAGGCGCGCACAACCGGGCAGTCCGCGACCTGAGGCGGTACGAGCGAAGCCTCCGGTGAGCGGGTATCTCCGGCTGGAGGTCAATGTCTCGTTCGAAGAGACCCCGTCATCGCCCGGCTCCTTCCGATGCTCGCCAAGCACACTCGGTCGTGGGATCGGAGCCCGGTCCGACACGGCTGGATCCGGGCTAGAGGAACTCGACCGGATCGACGTCCACGATCAGCGCCGTGGCGGGCCACTGCTTGTCGCCTGCGAACTGGCGCGCCCGCGCGAGAACCTGGGCCACTGCCCCTCGGCTGACGGACTTAATCAGGAACTGAAACCGGTAGTCGGCTCGAAGCTTGACCAGCGGTGCGGATGCGGGACCCATCAGCCGCAAGCCCTCGGGCGTAGGCTGCAGGTGCTTGGCAAGCTCGCTACTCATCCCGGCTGCCTCAGCGAGACTGGGGCTCCGCACGATGATTGAGGCCACGGACGTGAACGGCGGATACCAAAGCATCTTGCGGAATCCGCACTCGCGCCGATAGAAAGCTTCGTAGTCCTGGCTGGCTGCCAAGTCGATGGCGTAGTGGTCGGGGTTCATTGTCTGGATCAGGACCTGTCCAAGCTTTTCGCCACGGCCAGCCCGGCCTGCGACCTGTGTGAGCAGCTGGAAGGTGCGCTCGGCCGCACGGAAGTCAGGCCGGCCCAGTCCCACGTCAGCATCGACGACGCACACCAAGGTGACATTTGGAATGTCATGTCCCTTGGCGATCATTTGCGTGCCTACCAGGAGGTTGGACTCGCCCTTCCGAAACCCGCCGAGGATCGATTCGTAGTAGTCGCGGCCGCGAACGGTGTCCCGGTCGAGCCTGGCGAGCCTAGCGTCGGGAAAGTGCCTAGCGAGTTCGTCCTCGACTTTCTCGGAGCCACTTCCGTGAAAGTGAAGATATCTGCTCCCGCATGATCCGCAGCTATCGGGCACTGGCTCGGAGTGGTCACAGTAGTGGCACAGCAGGTGATGCTCCCGCTTGTGATACGTCAAGGTCACGGAACAGTTGGGACACTCGACCCTATGGCCGCAGGACCGACACAGAACGTACGTCGAGAATCCCCGGCGGTTCAGCAGAATCATCGCCTGCTCGTCCTTTGACAAGCACGTCCGAACGGCTTGCACGAGCGCACGCGAGAACAGCAGGCTGCGACCGGTTTCCGTGAACTCGTGCCGCATATCGATCGTTCGAACAGCCGGAAGGGGTCGCTCCTGGATCCGCGTCGGCATGCTGAGAAGCGTGTACTTGCCCGTCTGGGCGTTGTAGCGCGTTTCTATACCCGGCGTGGCCGAGCCCAGCACGATCGGCACTCCCGCCGAGCGCGCCCGGACGATTGCGACATCGCGCCCGTTGTATCGCGGCGCATCAGACTGCTTGTAACTGCCGTCGTGTTCTTCGTCGACCACCACTAGACCTAGGTCGCACACCGGCGCGAAGACCGCGCTGCGGGTCCCGAGGACAACTCGCGCCTGACCGACTTGGATCCGATGCCATTGGTCTGCTCGCTGGGTGTCGCCGAGGGCGCTGTGAAGGACCGCCATTCGTTCTCCGAATCGTTCGAAGAAGTGCGAGGCCAGGGCTGGGGTGAGTGCGATTTCGGGCACGAGCAGCAATGCAGATCTCCCGATCTTCAGCGTTTCTTCAATAGCTCGGACGTATACCTCCGTCTTGCCGGAACCGGTCACGCCGTGCAAGAGGAACGTCTCGAACCTCGAGTCGCGGATCGCGGTCGCGATTGCATTCAGGGCATTCTGCTGGGATAGGCTCAATTCGACACGTTCAGATCTCGTGCGCAACTCCCGCGACGGGCGCGTCGTGGCTTCAACAACGACGACGCCGGCCTTGGACAGTCTGCGCGCGACGGACACAGCATCGCGCCGCTCCACCGAAAGCGCCCGCAGGTCCTGGCGGCCGGGATTTCGCCGGAGGAAGTCCAGTAGCCACCGCTCTCCGGCACCTGCCTTGGCGAGGTCAAGACCCGAATCGCCGAGCTCGACTGTCAGCAGCGCGTCGCGGGCCCTGGTGGGGTCTCGCTTCTCAACGACGCTCCGCACCACGACCAACCCGCGCTGCTGCAGCCGTCGCACGGCGTCGGCGGCGCCCGGGTGCTTGCGTGACAAGTACTGGAGAGTCAGGGGTTTCCGGGAGACGGACTCCATGACCTGTGATTCCAGGTCGACTGCGACGACTGTTGTCTCCAATTCAGCTGCCCCTCGCAGCGTCAGCGAAATCAGCTTCTTGGCGCGCATCTCCCCTCGCAACGGAAGCATCGACTTGAGAACCTCGCCGAGCGGCGTGCAGTAGTAGCGAGCGATCCAGCGGCCGAGATCGAGCAACGCCGGAGTCATGGAGGGATCCTCGTCAAGAAGCTGCTTGACAGCCCGAACCTTGAGACCTGGATCCTGCCGATGAGTCGCAAGAACGACACCAGCGAGGGTCCTCGGACCAAACGGAACCAGCACGCGGCATCCCGGACGCACTCGGCCTTCGAGCTCAGCGGGCAGCGAGTAGGTGAACAGCTTCTCGAGCGGCACGGGAAGCGCAGTTTCGCAGTATTCCGGCGACTCCTCTTGCGGAAGGGACTCTTCCATCAATCGAGGTGCGGAGCCACCAGATCGGCCCAGATTGCGTATCCGGCATCGTTGAGGTGCAATTCGTCGTCCACGAACAGATCCCTCCGAGGCTTACCGTCCGGGCCAAGCAGGGGCCTGTCCGCATCGATGTAGTCCACGAGCGGATCCTCCTCGGCAATTTGCCTGACCAGAGCATTCGCCTCGCGAGCCTTGTCGATCAAGTGCCAGCGACGGATGCTCGGCTTGACGCTGACAAACACAATCTTGGTCATTGGAAGGCTTGCGTGGACGCGGGACACAAGTTCGCGAAACTCCCGTTCAACGGTCTCCGGGCTCTTGCCGTTTCCAATGTCGTTGTCGCCCTCGTAAATGAATAGTGTCCGCGGCGCGAGCGGCAGCACGATGCGATCGAGGTAGCGAAGGGCGTCCGCCATCTGGGAGCCCCCGAAACCGCGATTGATCAGGCCTTTGCCGGGAAACGACCTGTCCAGGTCCCAACGGCGGAAACTGGAGCTCCCAAGAAACACGATGCCGCCCTTGGGCGGCGGACTCTCGCGGTCGCTCTCCTCAAATGCGCGGATCAACTGCTCCCATCGATGCGGAACTTCCTGTGCGGGAGCCGACGACACCCCAACGCACAGCGCGGCAAGGACCGCAATGAGGATCGGATTCCGGGGTGCGTGATCAAGTGGCATCGCAGAACACTCCAGCATAGTTCGGCCAGCCGCCTGCTACCGCTGATGGGGCCACGTGTGAACTAAACTGAATCCGCGTGATGAATTCCAGCCCGTCGACCAAGATCTGGCTCGCCCTTGGAGCCTCTCTGGCCGTGTCCGGCGGTTTCGCGATCATCGTTTCTCTGCCGGAGGGCGGACTGGTTATGTGGGCGGGTGTGGGGCTGGTTTCGGCTGGCTCTCTAGCTCTCCGCATCGGTCTTGGCAAGTCTCGGCAACAACTGGCGGGTGCAACGCAGGAGGCGGCATCTCATCCCGGACCGGCCGCGCAGGGCAGCGTCGAGCCCGAGCTGCTACGGCCGACGCCGCGCACGGTAGAGATGACAGTCCGGGGAAAGACCGTCGTTGCAACCTGGATGCTTGCGCTCGCCGCATTCGGCACCGTTGCTCACCAGCATTTCTCACGCTTCCACCCGCCTCATTCGAAAGACCGGCTTGAAGAGGATGGCGCCACGGCGACCGCTACGGTCCATTCCCTAGAGGCCCGGCAAATCGAAGACGGCAGGACTCTCTATTTTGTCGGCTACGGATTCGCTACTGAATCTGGATCACCTGTCCGAATCAGCCGCAGCGTCTCGGAAAGGGTGTACAACCGCCTCGCGGAGGGTACTGCTACGGAGGTTGTTTACCTTCCACGCAACCCGGAAAACCACTACCTTCCCGAGCTGACCTCCCCTGTGTCCACGCGATTTGTATTTTTCGCCGGTGGTATTCTCCTCGCTGCCGCCGGCTTCGCCGAGGCGCAGCGACGCCTCCACCGTCGCCTTGTCGCCACCGGGGCGCCAGTATCGGGATTCACCGCGGACGTTAGGCGCAGGGGCGGGGTGCGGTCGTTCCTTGTTAACTACGACGTTGCCGGCCAGCGCCGGTCGTTGCGCGCTCGCGAACGGAACGTTGGCCTCCGAAGCGGGCAGGCGGCAACGGTGCTGTACGATCCCGCGGTCTCAAACAGGGCGGTGATTTACCGACTCGCCCTCTACCGGGTGAGAGCGTAGGTCCAGGCCGTTCAGCGATCGGCCTCCGGCATCCCAGAAAAGACGAGTGTTACGTCCACAAGTGCCCTCGCCTCGTCGATGTCGATGCTCCAGGAGGTGCGTTTCAGGTTCTCGAACATCGCGTCGGCCTTGACGCGATCGAGGAAATAGGCCGGATATCGCACGTCGAAGGGATCCCCGGGCTGCATGCCCCAGCGCTTCCGCACCGCAGGCTCGGACAGAATGTCAAGTCCTTCCACGATCAGCCTCGAAAACTTGTACTGCTTGCCGATGGCGATCTCGATATCTAAGTGAACTCGACGCTCCTCGTGGTCCAGGCGCTCGTCAAAAGTCGCTTGGGCCTTCATGTACCCGTGCCGCTTCATGCCTTCGCTAATTCGGGCCATGGTGTCGTAGGCAGCCTTCATGTCGGCGATCTGGCCGGGTCCAATCGCATCCACCCGGCGGAGCGTGTCTTCGTCGATCGGCATGGGGTCGGGCCAGTTGACCTCCCCGAATAGGTACCTCTCGCCTTGCTCGACGGGGACATCGACCAGCAGGCCCTCCGAATCCGGGTCCGGTTGCGTCTCGCACGGGCAGAATGTTACGTCCATGTAGCCCATCTCGGTATAAAAGGGCCGTGCGTTGTAGTGCAGCAACTCTTTAAAGCGAGACTCCGAATACGGCTCGCCGATGGCCGACTGATTGAAGGTCCGCTGCAGTTCCCGAGCGTCGACATCCCCAGTGTTTCGGAAGCGGGTGAACGCGATGTTCAGGCTCTGCCTCTCTGGGGAGAGGACCAACTCGAACTGGCCCTCGCCCGACGGAACGAGGTTTGCGATCACCTCTTCGGCTCCGCCGCGCTCGTTCCACCAGGACTGGAGGGTATTGACCAGCATCCGCACCATGGGTCCCCCTCCCGGGGCCAAGCCGACGAAGAGAGGCAGGGCCTCGCCAAGCAGTGATTCCAGGGTGGCCGGAGCGGCGTCGAAGCCTTCGAACCTCACCGGGAACAGCTCGGGCACTTCCCGAACCGCGATGGTGAGCCGGTATCCGTCTCCCAGCGGGCCGAATTGATAGCGGAGACTCTCAAATACGCCGGTTTCATTGAGCCGCCTTAAGGCCGTGTCGAAGTCCCGCTTCTGGACTGCCTGGCCAAGTTCCAAGCCAGTTACGGAAGTCAAGTCCTCGGCAGTGAACTGCTGGTTCCCCTCGAATACGATTGCCCGAAGCGGAAAGGTATCCTCTGCGTGCGCCCCAAGGACCCACAGCATCGCTATCGCGACCGTCCGCGCCCCCGCGACGCACGGAAAAACCAACTTCATGCGGGCCCTCTTCGTATCAGACAGGCCGGACCCGGTCTGCGTTACGAGTAGATTTCCTCGATCTGCCGAGCGTACTTCTCGTCAACCTGGCGACGCCGCACCTTCATGGTCGGCGTGAGCTCTCCCCCGTCAATGGAGAAATCGTTGGCGACAAGAGAGATTTTCTTGACCTTTTCGTAATTCGCCATGCCGTCGCACAGCGACTCGACTTCGCTCATCATGCGGTCCTGGACTTTCTCGTCCCCGCAGAGCCCCTGGTTGCCGGCGAAGTCGATTCCCTCCGACTGCGCCCACGCTCCAAGGGCCTCGAAATCGGGAACGATCAGGGCACTCGGGAAATTTCGGCTCTCAGCGATCACCACGGCGGTCTCGATCAAGGGGCTCCTCTTGAGCTGGTTCTCGATCGGCGCGGGAACGATGTACTTGCCGCCTGACGTCTTGAACAGGTCCTTCTTACGATCGGTGATGGACAAGTACCCTTCGTCGTCCAGATTGCCGATGTCGCCGGTGTGGAACCAATCGCCGTCCATGACCTCGGCCGTTTGCTCCTCCATCTTGAAGTAGCCCTGCATGATGTTCGGGCCTTTCACCAGGATTTCCCCGTCGTCGGCAATGCGCACTTCGACGTTCGGAATCAGCTTCCCGACGGTGCCGAACTTGAAGTGCGATGCTGTGTTGATCGAGACGAGCGGAGAAGTCTCAGTCAAGCCGTAGCCCTCGTAGATCGGCAGTCCGAGCGCATGGAAGAACTCCGCCAAGTGCCTGGCAAGAGGGGCAGCTCCCGACACGAACATGCGGATCCGGCCCCCCAGCCTTCCGCGGAGCTTGTGGAAGACCAGTTTCTCAGCAACCGCGTGCTTGATCCCGAGCAGCAGGGGTAGCGGCTTGCCGGCAATGCGGTAAGGCGTCGCGGCCTTGCCCACAGACACAGACCAGTTGAAGATATTGCGGCGCACAGCAGGCGCCTGGGCCATCGCCGCCATGACCTTGCCGTGGACTTTCTCGAAGAACCTCGGGACACCCACCGCAATCGTAGGCCGGACCTCATTCATGTTCACCGGCACGGCTTCGATCGATTCCGCGTAGGCCACGGTGGCCCCGCCCTTGAAATAGACGTAGTCCGCCAGACGCTCGGCCACGTGACACAGCGGCAGAAACGACAGGCCCGTGTCCTCGAAACCGACTTCCAGCAACGAGTCCCTGATGTTCGTGGCCATGTTGGCATGCGAGAGCATGACGCCTTTAGGGACCCCGGTTGTCCCCGACGTGTAGATGATGCTCGCCAGGTCGTCGGGCGCGACAGCCTCGACCGATTCCTCAAAACTCTGCCGCCCGGCGGCGTCGGAATCGGATTCCCCGATCATCGAGCCGATGCTCGTGACGCCCTCGTGCTCTACCGTGTCGAACGAGATGACGTGTTCGAGGGCCGGCAGCCGGTCCCGCACCTCGAGGACCTTTTCCACTTGCTCGCCAGTGGAGCAGAAGATGGCCTTGGCCCGGGAGTGGTCAACGAGATACCGGACTTGCTCCGGCGGCAGCGTGGGGTAGATCGGCACACTGATGATGCCTGCCGTCATCATCGCGAAGTCCGCAACGGCCCATTCCCACCTGTTTTCGGCGATCATTGCACACTTGTCACCGCGATCGATGCCGGCTGCGCGCAGCGCCAGGTGCAGATTGATGACCCGCCGCTCCAGCTCGCTCGACGAGATAGGGGCGTAGGCCCCCGACTCCTTCGTGAGGATGGCATCGGGCTTTCCGTGAGCCACGGCAACCTTGTAAAGATCAGCTAGAGTTTCCGCCATATCACCGCCTTAGAAACTGCACGATATTAGCATGGGTTGGATCGCAGGTAGGTGTCCCGTCCCATCTCGGTTGTTGCCTCAAGATCCGCCTGTGCGACCTGCAGCCGGACCCGGACCGCAGTTCGTCGCCACCGTCAGTCGCGGCAAGCACGCGGTGGTCAACACTTCACCGAGGCTTGACCAGTTGAGCGCAGCACCGGCTTAGCTGTAGACTTGGTGCGCAATCGTTTCATGCGAGCTGTCACCGAGCGAACGCAATCACTGGATTTTGAGAGTATTTCCAGGACACTCGGATTCGGGATCCCTCCGGACGAAATCGAGCGGCTTAACCGCGTCCTGTCTCCGCTTATCGCCGAGTGCCGAGACATCTTCTCCGATGATCTGTCCCTGCTGGAACCCATTGGGACGTTTCATCCCGAAGAGCGCTGACGCGCGGACCGTTCCGCATTCACCCGCTCAGGCCCGGGCCGTCTCGAAGCGCAGGGTGATATTCGATCGCCCCTCCGGATCGATCCGCAATGGAACGGTTATCACCTGGCGACGGTACATGCAAGTGCCCTCCTGGCTGAGATCGCAGTAATAGACCACGGCCTCAACTCGAAGCGTTTCGTCCTTGTCCAATTCAAGAGATTCTTCGGCCTGCCCGTCCACAAAGACGGGGGAAGACACATGGTCGCCACACCGCAATGTGAGTTCCGGCATGGTTCCGGAGGCGAAGACGTGTCCGCGGGACAGGTCGACGAGGATCCGCACACTCAGTTTCCCCGGACAAACACTCTGCGCAGATAGCGCCTCCAGGTCCGTTCCGGGAGGTAGCAGCCGGGCCATGTCTCGAAGCGCCCATGTTGATACGATTCCAGTCGCCAGATCGATCTTCCGCACCGCGTGGTTGTTAGTGTCGGCCACGTACAGTGAACCGTTGGCATCGGTCACGCCAGCGGGCTCGTCGAAGGTAGCCTCGTCGCCGAGCCCATCACGATATCCCGCCTCTCCGGTCCCGGCCAAGGTCCGTACGTTCAGCGTCCGCAGGCTGATGGACTTGATCTTGTTGTTGTATGTGTCGGCAACGTAGAGACTGCTGCCCACTCGGGCCACGCCCATGGGGTGCTGAAGACGGGCATCCTGTCCGACGCCATCGATGTCTCCGAAATCGAACAGTCCCTTGCCGACAACTGTGCGGACATGGCCTCCGCGCGGGTCGAGCGATACGGAGCGAATCGAACTAATCTCGCTGTCGGCGACGAACAGGCTATCGCGATCGCTCGTCAGGCCGCTCGGCTGTGCTAGCGCAGCCGCCATCAGCGGCCCGTCTACGTGATCCTCGCGCCCACTGCCGGCGTGGGCCGCGATATAGCTGCCCTCGAGGTCGATGCCGAACACTTGGTGGCTTCCCGCCATGGCGACGAACAGGACGCCGTGCGCAATCTCCAAGTCCCAAGGAGAATTGAGTCTCCTGCTGGCGAGCGGTCCTGGCGCGCTTTCCCAATCCGAGTCTTGCTGTCCGTCGCCGACAACCGTTGTGACTGTCCCGTCAGCAAGGTCGGCCTCGCGGATCGCGTGGTTCCCTGTGTCAGCAATGTAGAGCTTTCCGCTTGCGAGCGCCATTCCCTGCGGCTGTGCAAGCCGCGCCGCCGCCCACGGACCGTCGGCAAGTCCCCGGTCGCCGGTTCCGATCACGTCCAGCACCGCTCCGTCGTCAAGCGAAGCGACAACGATCCTGTGGTGGTTCGTGTCGGCGATGAAGAGCCTGCTTCCGTCGCGGTCGGCCAAGACCTTTCCAGGAAAGGAGAGGACCGGCGTTCCGGCAAATCGGGATTCCGGCCGCAATTCCAGAGGGCTCCTGAGGAGTTCGTCTTCCGAGTCGTAGTGATCGATCATTTGCGAGATGACGCGATCGAACAGTTCATAGACCCGTTCCCCGGAGTGGGTGCCAAAGATCTTGCCGCGGGGGTCAATCAGCATGAAGCTGGGCCAGGCTCGTACCGCGTACTGCTGCCATATCTGCATGTCCGAATCGTTGACAACAGGGTGCTCGATTCCATAGCGCAGCACGGCCTGGCGAATGTTCTCGGTGTCCTTCTCCGCATCGAACTTCGCGGAGTGGACGCCTATCACGACCAGCTCTTCCGAATACTTGCGCTCCAGTCGCTTCAGGTCCCCAAGTACGTGCATGCAGTTGATGCAGCAGTACGTCCAGAAGTCGAGTAGCACAATCTTGCCGCGCAGCTGCCGCATTGAGAGCGGTTTCTTGGTGTTGAGCCATTGCAGCCCAGCCGGGAATTCCGGGGCATTCACCGTACCGGGCCTGATGACATTCGAGGCAGACCCACCGGACGAAGCGGCCATGAGTCCATCATGGCAAAGGCCGCTTTCAAGCACCGACCTTGCTCACTCGCACGCCTGAGGGCGTGTCGGCGATCGACGGCTACGAGCTTGGGGCGCCTCCGACACCCTCGGGTAACCGCCTCTTGCTGACGTGGCAGAATGAACGGCTAACGACGTGTCTCGCCGAAACCGCGGCCGCCCTGCCTACCGGGCCGTGCTGTCTCGCCGCTGACAGGCCCTACTGGAACCCGCCAACTGAAATATGCCCGCAGACACCAAGCGAATCTGCCTCTGGTCTGGCCCGCGCAATGTATCGACAGCGCTAATGTACTCGTTCTCCCAGCGTGGTGATACCGAAGTCGTGGACGAGCCGCTTTACGCTCATTTCCTGCGGGTCTCAGGCGCTCGGCATCCGATTCGGGAGAGGTGCATCGCCGCCCAGAATCCAGACGGCACGCGAGTTGTCAGGGAGGTGATCCTTGGTGCCAGCGCAAGGCCAGTCCTGTTCTTCAAGCAGATGGCACATCACCTCGTCGATCTCGACCTGTCCTTCATGAAACACACCGTGAATGTCTTTCTCACGAGGGATCCCGAGCAGATGCTCCCTTCCCTGCAACAGCGGATCGGGAATCCGACCTTGCGAGACACGGGATTCGCGCGCCAATGCGAGGTGCTTTCGATGCTCGAGAATTGGGGGCAGCAGCCGGCCGTCGTGGACTCGCGCGAGTTGCTGCTCGATCCTCCCGGAACGCTCCGCGCGCTTTGCGCGCATCTCGGCATTCGGTACGACGAGACGATGCTCCGGTGGCCAGCCGGGCCGAAGACTTTCGATGGCGTTTGGGCGTCCCATTGGTACCGCAACGTGCATCGCTCAACGGAATTCCAGCCGTACCGCCCGAAGACCGATCCGTTCCCCGACGACCTGGTGCCATTGCTCGAAGTGTGTCGACCGTACTATGCGACCCTGACAAGCCGATCGATCGCAATCCGCCGAGGCGGCGAGGCGGGATGACACAGAGCTGTGGCGTCGCTGAGCTTGGTGATTCCGGCCTATAACGAGGCGCGACGCCTGCCGTCCGCTTTGAACAGAGTGGCCGCATTTGTATCCGGCGCCCCGTACGAACTGACCGAAGTGATCGTTGTCGACGATGGCTCGTCCGATGCAACCGCGGAATGCGCAAGTGCGGCGACTGACGCGCTCGCTCGTGCGGGGGCAACGCCCCGGATCCTTCACAACGGCCGGAACCGAGGGAAGGGGTTTAGCGTGCGACGCGGTATGCGCGAGGCGCGGGGCGACTGGATCCTGTTCTCCGACGCCGACCTGTCGACCCCGCTGGCCGAACTGGAAAAGTTGATGGACGCCGCCAGCGCTGGAGGCCACGAGATCGCGATCGGCTCCCGCGGAGTCGACCGGTCCCTGATCGGCGTTCGACAGCCTCTCCATAGGGAGTTCGCGGGACGAATCTTCAACCTCCAGATGCGTGCCCTGACGGGTCTGGACATCGCAGACTCGCAATGCGGTTTCAAGCTATTCAGCCGAGCGGCGGCACGCGAGATTGCTGCGAAACAACGGATCGAACGATTCGGATTCGACGTCGAGCAGCTATACCTCGCACGAAAGATGGGCTTCACGATTGCCGAGGTGCCCGTTCGTTGGGACGACTCGGCCGGCTCGACGGTGGGCATCTTCGACGGATTGAGGGCGTTCGTCGATCTCTGGGCCGTGAAGTGGAATGATCTGAGGGGCCTGTACGGATGACGGCTCCCGGCCCAGAACGGGAACGCTGCCGTCAAACCAACGAGCCCGAGGAGTCGATTCGCTCGGCGCCCAGGTAGGACCGCAGGACCTCCGGTATGAGGACGGTTCCATCCGACCGCTGGTAGTTCTCCACGATGGCGAGCCAAGTCCGACCGATCGCCAGACCGCTCCCATTGAGGGTATGCACGAATTCCGTGCGACTCTTCCGCCCGTCAGCTCGCCTGAAGCGGACCCTGGCCCTTCGCGCCTGGAATGCCTCGAAATTGCTGCAAGACGAGATCTCCTTGAACTCTCCCAAGCCGGGTAGCCAGACCTCGAGGTCATAGGTCTTGGCAGCGCTGAAGCCCATGTCCCCGCTTGAGAGCAGCACCTTTCGATACGGCAACCCTAGTCGGCGAAGGATGTCCTCCGCGTCCGATGTCAGCCGCTCCAGCTCCTCGTAACTCGATTCCGGGGCAACGATCTTGACGAGCTCGACCTTTTGGAATTGATGCTGCCGGATGACCCCTCGGACGTCACGCCCGTAGGAACCGGCCTCACTGCGAAAGCATGGCGTGAACGCCGTGAGCGAGATTGGCAACGAACCGGCGGGTAGCGTTTCCTTCGCATAAAGATTCGTAAGGGGAACCTCGGCGGTCGGCACCAGCCAGTAGTCGGTGCCTTCGAGCTTGAAGAGATCGTGCGCAAATTTCGGGAGTTGGCCGGTTCCGTAGAGACTTCGGGAATTGGCGATGAACGGGGGGAGGATCTCGGAATAGCCGTGCTCGCAAGTGTGCACATCGAGCATGAAGTTCATGAGTGCTCGCTCAAGTTTGGCTCCGGCGTTCATATAGACGGCAAATCGGGAGCCCGCGAGCTTCGCGGCACGTTCGAAATCCACGATCCCAAGTTCAACCCCCAAGTCCCAGTGCGGTTTGGGGGTGAATGAGAAGTCGGGCCGGTCGCCCCACCGGCTGATCTCGACATTCGCTGTTTCGTCCTTGCCAGCCGGAACTGTGTCGTGCGGCACATTCGGAATCCGGCTCAGGACGCCATCCAAAGCCTCGTCGAGCGCGTGTACCGAAGCCTCCCGTTCCCGGATCTCGTTGTGGACCTCCCGCGACTCTTTGACGATGTCGAGAGCGTCCTCACCCGCACGTCGGGCTTTCGCGACGAGGCCACTCAGCTCGTTCCGCTTTTCCTGCAGCGCCTGGACTTCCGTGACAGCCCTGCGACGCTTCGAATCCGAGTCCGCGAACTCGTCGAGAATCGCGGTGTCCACCCGGTCGGCTAGACGGACCTTAATCGCTTCGAAGTCTTGACGCAAGTATCCGCGGTCCAGCATGGATGGAACTAGAAGACCCCGGAGTCAACAGCGCGTCCGGACGGCGTCCGGGGCCCAGCCGCCCCGCGCCGCTCTCCGGCACCGCCCCCGCGACGCAGAATTCTAGTATGGCACGGGGTTACAAGCGAGCCTCGCCGGCGGCGGACAACGGGCGACTTCACGGCGGGTGGAAGGCCGGTCTGCAGGTGACCATCGCCCCGAGCCCGCTAGCCGGCCAGTTCGGCTGCAATCGGCGGTTGTTACGATGGGCTGGTGCTGGCGCTGAGCAATTGGGCACGCGGCAAGGCTGTGCCCACGTTGCCGCTGCTCGCCCTGGCGATACCGCCTCTAACGGTTCCCGCGACGGCCGCCGAGTGGACCGGAACGGCCAAGCTGGACGATGCGATCAACGCCGCGATCAGCGATGGACTGACCCCCGGAGCTGTTGCTTGGATCGAGTCCCGCGGGCAGAGGCTGCACTTCAAGAGCTACGGGGCACGGAGCCTCGTTCCGGTTCGCGAGTCGATGACTCTCGACACCGTCTTCGATTGCGCGTCACTGACCAAGGTGATGGCGACAGCCCCGTCGATCATGGTCCTTGTCGAGGAAGGCAAGGTCCGGCTCGATGATCCGATCAAGCGGTATCTGCCGAGCTTTCGGGCCCCCTCGCCAATCACCGTCCTGCAGCTGCTGACGCACTATTCGGGCCTGCGGCCCAGTCTGACACTGGACCCTCCGTGGACGGGCTATAGGACGGGTGTAGAGCTTGCGTTGCACGAGACCCCCGTCCAGCCCCCGGAATCGAGGTTTATCTACAGCGATATCAACTACATACTACTTGCGGAGATTGTCCGCAAGGCGAGTGGGATGCCCATTGACCGATTCGCAAGCGAACGAATCTTCAAGCCGCTCGGCATGGAGGACACCACGTTCCTTCCGTCAGAGCAGGAGCGGGCGCGTATCGCACCAACCGAAAGGCTCGATGACGGCACCATTCTCAGGGGTGTCGTCCACGACCCGACGACCCGGATGATGGGCGGGGTCTCCGGCCAGGCGGGGCTCTTTTCCACGGCCGTAGACGTGGCCAGACTCGCCAGGATGATGGTGAACGGCGGCACCCTCGACGGAGTGCGAGTGCTGAGTCCCTTGAGCGTCCTGCGCATGCGCACCCCGCAAAGCCCGACGGGCAAGGCCGCACGAGGCATTGGATGGGATATCGACACTCGGTACTCCTCGCCACGCGGCGACCTGTTCGGAACGGCGTCGTACGGGCATACCGGATACACCGGCCCTTCGTTGTGGATCGATCCAGCCAGCGATTCGTTTGTCGTCCTCATGACGAATCGAGTGCACCCGAAGGCCGAAACCTCCGTGGTCCGGTTGCGGAGCTTCGTGGCATCGATCGTCGCGGCGAATCTGGACGCGGTCGGACCGGGAGCCTTGGGAGGCGGCGGCGGGGCCTCCACGCACCGTGGCCGGCGAAACTTCTCGGAGGTGCGGACGGGGCTTGACGTGCTTGTGGACGAAGGCTTCGAGCGGCTTCGAGGAAAGAAGGTCGGTCTGCTGACCAACCAGAGCGGTATCGACCGGTTCGGACGCCGCAATATCGACCTGATTGCAGACGCTGGTCAGGTAAGCCTGGAGATGATACTCACGCCGGAACACGGCCTCGACGGCATGCTTGACCAGCCAGAGATCCTGGACGGAAAGGACCCTCGCACTGGCATCGAGATTTACAGCCTCTACCAGCGCGACCGCCGTAGACCGTCGGTTGAATTGCTCAATGCACTCGATGCATTAATCTTCGATGTTCAGGACGTTGGTGCGCGCTTTTACACCTACATCACAACGATGGGATACGCCATGGAGGCAGCAGCTGAAGCTGGCATCGAATTCTACGTCCTGGACAGGCCGAATCCCATCAACGGAGTGAGCGTAGAGGGCCCGGTGCTGGACGACGACTTGGCTTCGTTCGTCGGCTACCACAGCGTGCCGATTCGCCACGGAATGACAGTCGGCGAACTCGCCGAAATGTTCAATAGGGAACGAGGAATCGATGTCCGGCTCCACGTGGTGCAAATGCAAGGATGGAACCGCCATCTTTGGTTCGACGAAACCGGACTGCCGTGGGTCAACCCGTCGCCTAACATCAGATCACTCGATCAAGCTACGCTTTATCCCGGGATCGCGATGCTCGAATGGCTGGAAGACTATTCCGTCGGAAGAGGCACGGACACGCCCTTTCAATTTATCGGAGCAGATTGGATCGAAGGCGCAGCCCTAGCGAGAGTTCTTCGCCGGGAGTCGCTGCCGGGAGTCCGCGCCTACCCCAGAAAGGTACGGCCCCGAACATCCGTCCTGAAAGGGTCGGTAATTGAGGGTGTACAATTCACGATCACAGACCGTGATTCACTACAACCAACCCTCTTGGGGTTGGCAATCGCCGCAGCACTACGAAATCTCTATTCGGAACGGGTCAATCTCACCCTTTCCGAAAAACTGATCGGCAACCGAATGGTCGTGGACGGCCTAACGCAAGGTGACGGACCGACGACGATCGCTGCCAGTCTAGCGCCTTCGCTCGAGAGGTTCCGTGCCAGACGGAGTCGCTACTTGCTGTACTAGCCTGCGCGGTTGGAGCCAATTTCTAGCTGCACGTGGCACACCGCCAACTGTACCGTACAGAACCGATTAACCCTCGCTTGCTTCCCTAATCTCGTCGATCCAGCCCGGACGCCGACCGCGTCGCTTACCGCTCGCGAGGTTGTCCATTGCGATAACCGCGGCATCGATGTTCTTTCGCTTTTGGATGTAGCCTTCCAAGAACTTCTGGGTTCCACGGCTGTCACCCTCGGCTTCCAGAGCACTGATGACGTTCGACGCCTTCTCCCGCTCCTGGCGCAGCTCCTCAAGGATTTCGGCGATATTCATACTGATTGTTCCTCTCGAATGATGGTCCGCCCAAGAAATCTATCGTTGCATGTCGGTTGATTCCTGACGGAGATCACAGCGCAGTCCTTCGGATTGCCATAGGCCGAACGTGCACTAATAGTGAACTTAGCAGGACATGCCTCTCCTTGTCAAACCCGCTTCATGCGGATTCCGCAACGAATAGAGGGTCGCTTCACCGCTCCGTCGGAACAGCTAGCGAGAGCGGGCGGAAGCAATCTGCGAGCAATTGTGTCGTGCCGAGAGTCGGTCGCCGGAATCGAATAGATCGCAAAATCAAGGGGCAAACCCGGATATTCCCTTGCTAAACTGATGGCATTATTGCGATTCTCGGCACCAAATGGTTTAGTGCATGGACCATTTCGGCTGCTACCTCGGTTCCACGCTAAAGAATGAGGCACTTTCGGGTGGCAGAATTGAGGTCGGCCTCCCGGTTCAAGTCGAGACGTTTCACCTGCAATGCGGCAGCAAAGGTGTCTCGGAACTTGCGCTTTGCAATTGTGGCACTCCGGAGTCTTGCAGCTCCGAATGGCCGGGATTGAGCCCTGTTCACAAAGGGGCAGCTTGCTTGCTGTTTTTCGGGCGAATCACACCCGGCCTAGGATTTGCTGCATTCTGGCAAGGAGGCTGTGGACCCTGTCGATCCGCCTGCCGCAGACGAGGAATATCCAGCGAGACGATTCTACCCTCTGAGCGCAACGGTGAATGCTATGAGTCAATTCAATGAGAGATGAGGCGATACCCGATCCCATCCTCTAACCTCCGTAGCTTCCCGGGTCTCCAGGCTCGGCAATAAGAATGTGGCTAAGTGGCACGGGTATGGATTCCTGGAAAGAGCCGGAGCCCATTTGGCCGTGCGCATATCCGAACACCTTCGCACTCGCATCCACGCAAGCGGTTCGTCGCACCATACGCTCAGCTGCGCCGCTCTCACGCACCAGTGCGAAGGGCTCGGTCGGAAGCGGTCGCTGACCCGCCCCCCGGCTGCCCCGGAGTTCGCGGGAATAGGGATAGACGGCACGCCGCACGTGAATATGGGAATCCGGATCGATCGGCTTGTCCAATGGGCTCGACAGCCTGCTGGTAACGGCCTGTCGGCGGAGTTTTCGAGCCCTTCTACCGGCGGGGGCCGCAACGGCTTCGACAGCGCCCCGCCATCGGCGGCTGCCAATTCGCTGGGCCGGGGTTGCGAAGACGTTGGCCTGCCACTTGATTCGAACGGTCCAACGCTGACAAACCTCACCGCCAGTGGTTGCGCGCTCGTGACGGTTGTCATAAAATCGCTGTGAGGCAAGTACATTGCGGTTATCGCGCGCGTGAGGCGTTGCGAATCCTGTTTGTTTGTGCCATGATTCCTCAAATGCGTCGACGGACGCTCCCGGAGTTCAGGATGAATCTGAGAAACGCTACGCAAATTGCGCTCGCCTTGTGTCTGCTGTTGATGGTGGCGGCGGTCGCCATCCCAAACCCTCAGGAAAAGCAGTACAAGGACCGAGCCGAGTACGATCTCATCACCAAGGTCTATGGCGAGGCCGACCCGGCCAAGAAGCTCGCGCTGCTGGACGAGTGGAAGCAGAAGTACCCAGAGACGGATTACGATCTGGAACGCACTCGGTTCTATCTCGACAGCTACCAGAAGACTGGCAAGACCGCCGAGGCCGTCGAGACGGCCAAGGAACTGCTAGGGAAAGTACCCGGCGACTTTTCGGCAAACTACGCGATTACACTCTTCACCCCCTACCTCGGGCGGGCGGACGACGCGACGATCGAGGACGGCATCAAGGCGGCGAGCGAACTGCTGGAGGTCATTCCGACACAGTTCGGCACAAAACCAGATACGGTCGCGCAGGAAGCCTGGGACAGTGCTCGCACACAGGCGGAGACCGCGGCGCACTTGACGATCGGCTGGGGCCAGATGCAGAAGAAGCAGAATGGCGAGGCCGAGGCATCGTTCGAGACGGTCCTGGAAAAGGATCCTTCTCGCGGTCAGGTTTCGTATTGGCTGGGCCAGGTCGTACTCGCACAGAATGATGCGGACAAGTACGACGTCGCGTTCTTCAACTTCGCCCGCGCGGGACTGTACGACGGGCCGAACGCCATGCCGGCGGAAGGCCGCACTCAGGTTCTTGACTATGTCCAGAACATGCTGAAAAAGAACTACGGAGACAAGAGCTTCGAGCTTTACTGGCCAAAATTCGAGGAAATGGCGAGAGCATCTGCGCTGCCTTCAGAGAGGATCGAGCTGAAGTCCACCCAGCAGCTTGAGTTCGAAGCGGAACAGAAATCCCGCAAAGAGAATCCTCTCTTGTGGCAGTTCAAGGATCTCCGGACGGCATTGACCGGGCCCAATGGCACCGCGACCTGGAGCAATCTGAATGGTGCTCTCACGCCCAAGATGCGTATGTACGTCGTCTCGGCCACGCCTCCAGAGCGTCCCGGGACAATCAACTTCAGCAGTGAGCCTGGAGGCTCGGTTGAGCTAGTCCTCAATCTGGAGGTCCGAATGCGGTCGGGGGTGCGCTCCGGCACGATGCTGACGTTCGAGGGCGTTGCCACCGGCTTGCGGCGGGATCCCTTCCGCCTCACGCTGGAGGATGGCAAGCCTGGCCCGTAGGGATATAACGGGCTTCCCCGAGGCACCGCCTTCCGGCAGGTGAGTGGACAAGTCCCTTTTTCGGTGTGCTAGGCTGAGCGCTGCGCTACAAAACCGGTCGGTTTTGAAGCTTGCGAGGAATGACCATGACGCGAAGGTTCCATCTCCGTCCGGCGGCAATTCTGCCGATCGTACTGGCAGGCGCAATACTCCCTGCGCTATCCCAGGGCCAGACGACCGAGACAACGGCGACTGCCGACACCGTGGATCTCTCGTACGACCCCGCAGACCAATCGATGTTTGACATCACCGAGACGTTCACTCGAACGATCACCGTTGGCGAGGAGGATCCGGTTGTGGACAAGCGGGAGCGAACGGGCAAGCTCCTTGTCACGTGCGTCACCGAGGGAACTGAGGAGAGCTACATGAACTCGTTCGCAGTGGCGTCCCAGTCCCTCATGAGGAACGACCAGCTTGTGGCCAGCCCCGTGAACGCCGCGATGATGGGCCTGACGCTCACCTATAACCTCTCCAAGGACGGGGAGCTGACGAGCGTCACGGGCCACGAAGGATTGCCAACGAAGATGCGGGAGAGATTCGCCGACCAAGTCGCGGAGACGATGATCCGCCTGCTCAACACCGAATCCCTCAAAGTGCGCGAGGAGGAAGCGTACGAGGTCCTATACGAAGGTCTCATCGGCAAGACAGTCACGGTGGGCGACACGAGCGTTGGCGCGCATGCGCTTGCCCTTCCTTACGGCGGTTCGAAGACCGTGTACTCGGTTGAGTCTTCGTCGCGCGACATGGACAATACCGTTACGCTCACGCGGGAATACAACAGCGATGCCACGACGCTGGCTGGAGAGTTTGACTCAGTAGAGGCCACGGCCCTGGAGACGGCGGCCACAGACGGGGGCGTGACTGACGCGCTTCTGGACGACCATGCCAGCGCAAGCGTCGAGGGCGAGTGGGCAACCGTGATCGATTCAGACGGCCTGCTGATCGGCAGCCAAACGACAACGATGACATACACCTTGTCATTGACCGATTCGGGTGGCGGGGACCCCACGTCGGTTGTAGTCACGGAAACGAGCGAATTCACGGCCACGGAGATCGAGGAAACCGCGATGATGGCCCAAGCCACGCAACAGTAGCGGTTTCGAGAAAACGCGCTCCGTCTTGGCTCGCTAGAGTGGAGACTGAGTGCGATGAAGCTGGCGCTCGCCCAATTCAATCCCACTGTCGGCGATCTGCGAGCAAATGCAGACCGTATCCGAGACCTTGCAGAGCGCGCGGATGCCGCCGACGCGGACTTGGTTGTCTTTCCCGAACTCGCGATCAGCGGATACCCCCCGCTGGACCTCGTTGAGACGGCAGGCTACCTCGAAGCAAACGAAAGCTGCCTGAGTGAACTCGCGGATTCGACGTCCGGCCTCGCTGCGGGCCTTGCAGTCGGATACTGCGGGAGCACCGATGACACAGGCCGCGCGGCGAACTGTCTCGCTTGCATCCGCGAAGGCCGGATCGAGCAGCGTTCCAGGAAGCTACTGCTTCCGACATACGACGTCTTTGACGAATCCCGGTACTTTGCGCCGGGACGGCACCCCGGTATCTGGAATCTAGGATCCACGCGGATCGGGCTAAGCATTTGCGAGGACGCCTGGAACGACAAGCAGTTCTGGGAACGCTCACGCTATGTGCGCGATCCGGTAGAGGAACTGGCCACCCAGCGCATCGACTTGCTCGTGAATGTCTCGGCCTCCCCATATCACATGGGAAAGCGCCGATTTCGCCTCGACATGCTGAGGTCTTCGGCTGTGCGGCATCGGGTCCCGGCCTTGATCGTCAATCAGGTCGGTGGGAACGACCAGCTGGTATTCGATGGGTCGAGCTTCGCCGTAGACGGGCAGGGGGTCGTGCGGGCGCGAGCCGAGTCCTTCCGGGAGGATCTCGTCTTCTGGGATACGGAAGGCGATGGTGACAACCACGGCCCCGACTGGACGAGCCGTGAAGCTGACGAGGTCGAGGCCGTGTACGACGCCCTGGTCGTCGGCACGCGTGACTATGTCAGGAAGTGCGGGTTCCGCAAGGCGATCGTGGGGCTGAGCGGCGGCATCGACTCTTCCCTCACGGTCGTTCTTGCATCCGAAGCGCTCGGGCCAGCAAACGTTACGGGCGTGGCCATGCCCGGACCGTACTCGTCGGAAGGGAGTCTTACCGATGCCGGGCATACCGCGAAAGCGCTGGGAATCCGGTTCGAAACGATCGCGATCGGTCCGCCGTTCGATGCGTTCCAGCGGCAATTGGATCGGGCCTTCACCGGGACCGACCCGAATATTGCAGAGGAGAATCTGCAGGCCCGCATTCGGGGGAATATCCTCATGGCGCTCTCGAACAAGTTCGACGCACTGGTGCTGACCACAGGTAACAAGAGCGAGCTCGCGGTGGGGTACTGCACGATTTACGGCGACATGTGCGGCGGTCTGGCCGTGATCAGCGACGTGCCGAAGACGTTGGCGTACAAGCTCGCAGCGGTCGCGAACCGAAGGCACCCTGACGCGATCCCTGAGTCCGTCCTGACGAAGCCACCTTCGGCCGAACTCCGTCCCGACCAGAGGGATTCCGATTCCTTGCCGCCATACGAGGTGCTCGACCCGATCCTGAGGCTCTACGTGGAGGAGAGCCTCTCCGTTTCCGAGATCGCGGCTGAACTCGCTCAGCCGCTCGGCCTAGTTCAGGAAATCGCCCGCAAGGTCGATCGGAACGAGTACAAGCGCCAGCAAGCGGCCCCGGGGCTGCGCGTAACGTCGAAAGCATTCGGCATGGGCCGCAGGTTCCCAATCGCCCAACGGTACGTTCGCTAGGCTTTAGAGTGAGCACCAGGGCCCATTCCGGCCCTCGAAGGAGACCAGATCCCATGACATTCGCAAAGCGAGCGCTGCGGGCAGCCACCTATGTCCTGTGCGGACTGGTGGTCATGGCCGGCGGCACCGCCCTGTATCTGTATTGGGCAGGCGCCAGCGTCGGCCTCGCCGGTTCCGGCAGATGGCCGGTCGTGGAGTTTGTCGACACGGAGAGCCGGTTCAGCAAGATCGAGGAGGATCGCGCACGCGAGGCGGTTTCCGGGGCTCATCCGACGAGGGAGGGCCTTGGCTCTGGTGTCGAGACAATGGCGCGACCGGCCGTGCCTCCGGAAGACGTCCGGGCTGGCAGCGACAATTACTGGACAGACTACCGCGGCCCGCGTCGGAACGGAATCTATGACCAACGGCCGCTGAACCTCGATTGGCCATCCGACGGACCTCCCGAACTCTGGCGCCAACAGGTCGGCGGGGGCTATGCCTCGATGGTCGTCGCGGATTCCCTGGTCTACACGCTTGAGCAGCGGCGAAACCGGGAGGTGGTGGCTGCCTACGCTCAGGAAGACGGGCGACAGGTTTGGGAGCACGCCTGGAACTCGCGTTTCAGCGAGTCGATGGGCGGCGATGGCCCGCGGGCAACCCCGACCTGGTCCGACGGTCGCCTCTACGCGCTCGGTGCGAACGGCGACCTCGTCTGTCTCGTGGCAAGCGACGGCAAGCTTCTCTGGAGCCGCAACATCCTGCGTGACGCCGGCGCCTCGAACCTGACCTGGGGGATGGCCGGCGCGCCGCTCGTAGTGGAAGGAATGGTCGTGGTGGTTGCTGGAGGGCGGAATGGCAAGTCCATATTTGCGTACGACGAACAATCGGGGGATGTGCGGTGGTCGGCGCTCGATGACAAGGCCGGATATGTTTCCCCGCAGGTCGCGACACTAGCAGGCCGTAGGCAGTTGGTCATCGTGACCGGTACGCGTGTGCTCGGCGCTTCTCTTGACGATGGGTCCGAGCTTTGGAGCCGGGAATGGAGAACCAGCTACGACGCCAACTGCGCACAGCCCCTGGTCGTTGACGAGAGCCACGTGTTCGTTTCATCGGGATACGGCCACGGTGCCGCGCTGCTGAGAATCGCGGCGGCGGACGGACGCTTCTCGGTGGAAGAGGTCTGGTTCAACCGCAACATGAAGAACAAGTTCAATCCGTCGGTGCTAGTCGACGAGGTGGTCTACGGGCTCGACGAGGGGATTCTGGCAGCGCTCAACGTGCGGACCGGGGAGAGGCTCTGGAAGAATGGCCGCTACCGGTACGGTCAGCTCTTGTATGCGGACGGTCACCTCATCGTGATCAGCGAGGACGGCGATTTGGCTCTGGTCGAGGCAAATCGCGAGGAATTTCGCGAGCTGGTGCGATTCGAGTCGATACCGGGCAAGACGTGGAATGTCCCCGCAATCGCGGACGGGCTGCTACTGGTAAGGAACCAGACCGAGATGGTGGCGTACGATCTGCGCTGACTGCAGAAGCGCAACGCCCCCTCTTTTCTTGCCAACGTGAGCAGAATGGAACCAATCCCGGTCGCCGTGGTCGGGGCAGGTAAATTTGGCCGGCATCACGCCCGCGTGTACGACTCCCTCCCGGAAGCCGAATTGCTCGTGGTCGTTGACCGCGACGCGACTCGCGCAGAACAGCTCGCGACGGAATTCGGCTGCGAGGCGTGGACAAGCCCCGACACTCTGCCGGGAAGCGTTCGCGCAGCCAGCCTGGCGGTACCCACGGTCCAGCACGCGACGGTCGGCATTCCGCTTCTGAAGGGCGGCGTCGACCTCTTGGTAGAGAAGCCTCTCGCTTCGGACATGAAATCCGGAAATGACCTTGTGTCGGCGGCGGAATCCGGGGGGCGAATTCTCCAGGTGGGCCATTTGGAGCGTTTCAATCCGGTCGTCGAAGCGGCGACGGCGACGGCGACGCTTCCGCTCTTCTTCGAGGTTCACCGGATGAGCCCGTTCAGCCCGCGCAGCCTGGATATCGACGTGGTCCTCGACCTGATGATCCACGACCTTGATATCGTGCTCTCCTTGGTCGACTCGCAGATCGCTCAGGTCGACTCGAGCGGTCTCTCTGTGATTTCAGACCGAACCGATATCGCCAGTGCGCGGATTCAGTTCGAGAACGGCTGCGTAGCAAATCTGACCGCGAGCCGGGTGTCCACCGAAAGGATCCGTAAGCTCAGGTTTTTCCAGCCCCGCGAGTATGTCTCACTCGATTACGTCCGCCAGCAAGGTGTGCGCATCGCGCTGGATCAATCGAACCAACTCCAACTCCGCCCGCTGGCTCCAGACGAGGGAGAACCATTGCACCGGCAATTGAGCTCGTTCCTGCATTGCGTGCGCAGTCGCTCGCAGCCTCGCGTAGACGGTCGTAGCGGACTAGAAGCGTTGGAGCTGGCACTTAGAATAAGGAAGGCGATCGACGACCACTCGCGCTTGGTTTCGAGAACCTTGGCTGCCCGAGGGCAACTTGGCTAACCCGGACAACGAGGAACTCTATCTCCTGCTCGAGGACTATCGCAGGAGCTTGGACCGCCGTCTATCGGAGGCTCGATCCAAAGAAGTTCCGGCCTGCGATCGGCCGCTATGGCTGCAGGTCGGAGAGTTCGGCTCGAGACTGCGGTGGCAGCGCTCCCAACACCCGAAAGCTGCTATTGTCCCCCTGCGAGGCGGCACGACGCCGGAATTTGACGCTTGGCGATTCGATCCGGTCCGACGCTATTTGAAGTCTCCTGGGTCCGGAGACTGGCCTCCCGATACGGAAACGCAGCTTGATCTCGAGACAGAATGGGGAATCCATCGGTTCCATCCTTGGGCTGCGCAGGCACGGGGCGTGTCTCTCGCGATCCACGCGGTGGTATTCGGGCTGCTGCTGACACCCAGCGCCATGGAGCTCGACCTGTCGAAGCCAGCCGACTGGGATGCCTTGCGGATCACTCTGGTGATGCCGCAACTGGACGACTTGCCCCCTCTTCACGGAGAGTCCCGCGTGCCCGGAGACGGCGAGGGCGGGTTCCGAGGCCTCCCGAAGCCCCCGATCGAACCCGGACCCGGGCCCGAACCTCTACCGGAGCCCAAGCCGGAACCCGAAGAGGCCGACGGAGCGGAGGTCTCCCAACCCATCGAGACAGAGGAGCCGCAACCGGCCGAGGAGACTCCTGCGCTAGAGGAATCGGAGGAGTCCGTGGAGGTGGAAACACCAGCAGCGCAGAGTCCTGTTCCCGGGGAGTTTCAGCCGGGGACTGAACTCGCCACTTCTAGGGATCCACGATTGCTTCCGATGCCCAGGGCGCCGGCCCGGAAGAGGGCGCGGCTGCAGCTGGAGAATCCGAAGGCTGCAATTCCGAGCCGCCAGGGCAGTCCCCAGCTAGGCACGCTGGAACTCGCCGCCCGACCCGACCAGGTGATCGAGGGAGCGATCCAGCAAATGATCCGAGGCGGAGGTCCTCGACAGGCCGTCGGAGTTGGGATTGGAGGGGTATCGTCGCCCGGGGTGCTGCCCCCGGGACCTACCGATTCGGGCAGCTTGGTCGAATTGCTGAGCGATCCCCGCGGAGTCGACTTTCGTCCGTACCTGACGCAGGTCCTGGCAGCTGTTCGGCGGAATTGGCTCGCCGTGATACCCGAGAGCGCACGTCTGGGGATGAGCCGAGGGAGGACCTTGATTCAGTTCTCGGTCGCTCGCAACGGGTCCGTCCCGAAGCTGGTGATCGCGAGGACTTCAGGCACGGCCCCTCTGGACAGGGCCGCGGTCGCAGGAATCAGCGCCTCGAATCCCTTCCCTCCCCTGCCGGGCGAATATCTCGGCAAGGATATCCGGCTGCAGTTCACCTTTCTGTACAATATCCGCAATCCCTGACGGGCGGTGGCACGCGCGCACTCGGCGCGCGCTGCCGAACCAGATTGGTGATAGCGGTCCATTGCTGGGCCGAAGCGCCTCGATCGGCACGGAGGAAACCATGACGACTACCCGCAGGGAGTTCTTGGGCGGTATCGCTGCTAGTTCTGCGGGTGTCGGCTCTTCGGCCTGCTCAGGTGCCGGGTCAAGGCCTTGGAACGTGGTCTGGATCATCGCGGACGACCTGTCGCCCGACCTGTCCTGCTACGGCAACACGGACGTCAGTACCCCGAACATCGATCGGCTGGCAGCCGAGGGTGCGCGTTTCACCAACGCCTATGTCACCGGTCCGGTCTGCTCTGCGTCGCGCTCGGCCATGATCACGGGAATGTACCAAACGTCTATCGGCGCGCACGCACACCGGAGCCATCGCAACGACGGATTCAGCCTGCAGCCTCCCGTTCGGCTGATAACCGACTACTTGCGGGATGCAGGCTATTTCACGGTGAACGACCACGAGAGCGGCCTGGGTGGGCGCAACAAGACAGACTTCAACTTCCAGCACGCCCAGCCGTTCGACGGTTCGGACTGGCGGGACCGAGCAGCGGGCCAGCCGTTCTACGCGCAAGTCAACATCTTCGAGCCCCACCGAGGGCGCCCTCCAGATCCGTGGGCGTTCGTCGAAGGGAAGGTCCCAGGGACCGACCCTCAAGGGGTCACGCCGCCTCGATACTATCCGCAAGATGAGATTTCCCGGACCGATTGGGCAGGCTACCTGGACGCAGTCAAAGTGCTGGACGAAAAGGTCGGGCGGGTTCTGGATCGCCTCGAGGAGGACGGACTTGCGGAAAGCACAGTGGTGGCGTTCCTCGGAGACCATGGTCGGCCCATGCCTCGAGACAAACAGTTCCTGTATGACGGTGGGATTCGCATTCCCCTCATCCTTCGCTGGCCGGGGCATCTCGAACCGGGAAGCGTGCGCGACGAACTCGTCAGCGCAATCGACCTGTCGGCCACTTCCCTGGCCATCGCCGGAATCCAAGTGCCGGAACACATGCAGGGGCGTGTCTTTCTCGGCGACAGAAAGGCGCCTGATAGGGAATACGTGTTCGCCGCCCGGGATCGCTGTGACGAAACTGTGGACCGTATCCGCGCGGTCCGCGACAAGCGATTCAAATACATCAGGAACTACTATCCCGACCGGCCGTACATGCAACTGAACCGCTACAAGGAGGTTTCGTACCCAATCTGGCGGCAGATGCAGCGGTTGGAAACGGCCGGAGAGATCACCGCAGCCGAGTATCCGTTTCTTGCAGCCATCCGTCCAGAAGAGGAACTTTACGACACCATCGAGGACCCGGACGAATTGCGTAATCTGTCATCGTCCCCTGAGCACCAGCAGACCCTGACAAAGATGTCATCGGCACTGGATCTTTGGGTCCAACATACGGGTGACAAGGGCGAGGAGCCCGAGGATCCCGCCATCGCGGACGCATGGGAGGACCGCATGGCCGGCACCTACACCGAAGCGTATGCGGTGCTCGCGGAGCGGGAGAGTCCTTGGCGGTGAACAACTCACCGCTGGCGATGCTCTGCGCCGTTCTCAGCCTTGTGGCCTTAGTTGCCGGTCTTTCGGGTCAGGCCGCGTTGGTAGGCATGTCCGCGGTGGTGCTGATCGTTGTGCTGTCGGCCATGGGCCTGCGCGCTCCGGGCCGGCCTCGGTTCCGCGTGCTGGCAGTGTTGGTGGCATGGGGGGCGATTTTCTGCGGACTGCTGGCACTAGGCTTCCGCCTTCACGACCCAGCGGCGCCGCTGGCCACGTTCGGTGGATTCCCGATAGGAACGGCGACGCTCGTCTACGGCACAACTCCGTTGGGAATAACGATGGGGGTGCTTTACGCCCTCGCGTTCGAACGGGACATCTTGCCGCTTGAAAAGCAGCGTGAATTCCTGGCCCGGTTCGCAAGCGAGTAGCACCTCCAGCGTCCATGCCCACCGCCAATTCCCAGCTGATCCTTGCCTGCGTAGTCGTCTACTTGGCGAGTTGCGCGGTCGTGGGCATGTGGGCCATGAGGCGCACGTCCTCAACGGCCGACTTTTTCCTGGCCGGGAAGTCGCTCGGACCGCTGGTGGTGGTCATGGCGACGATCTCGAGCGTAATGAGCGGATTCGGGTTTGTCGGCGGTCCGGGCTTGGTCTACGACTCGGGGGTCAGTTCGCTTTGGATGGTCTTCGTCTCGACGTTCAGCCTTCCGGTGGTGTTCATGCTGACCGGCAAGCGCCTACGCCTGCTCGTCGAGATCCGGCCGATTCTGACGCTGCCAGAGGCAATTTCAGCCCGCTACGGGGGGCGCTGGCCAGCCATTGCATTGAGCGTTGCGATCGTCCTTGGCGTGCTTGGATACCTAGGCACGCAGATTCTGGCCATAGGCACGGTGCTTCAAGCCGTGCTCGGGATCGGTCTTTTGCCGGCTCTAGCGGTCGGCTTGGGCGTGCTGGCATTCTATTCGATCGCCGGCGGCATCGTCGCAGGGGTGTACACCGATCTATTTCAGGGAATACTGATGCTCGGCGCGTCCCTCGCCGTGCTCTTTCAGTGCCTAAAGGTTGGCGGCGGGATGTCGGTGATCACGGAAACGCTCTGGGCGATGAATCCCGATTACATCGGTCCTTGGGGAACGCGCGGCGACATGGCAGCGATGAGCTGGTTGCTGCTTTTCGGCATCGGGGCGGCTGGACAACCGCACGCAGTGACGAAACTGATGATGCTGCGAGATATCCGCCAGCTCAAGTGGAGCGCGCTGGCTACGGGACTGAGCTATATGGTCCTGGCGATGCTCTGGATGGGTATCGGTCTAGCCATGCGAACCCTGGTTGTCCGAGGTGACCATCCCGCCCTTGACAACCCGGATCTCGCGGCACCGACATTTCTGCTTCACTACACTCCTGAACTGCTCGCTGGGATCGTATTCGCGGGCTTGCTAGCGGCAATTATGTCGACGGCTGATTCCTTTCTGAACCTCGGAGCCGCAGCCGTCGTTCGTGACATCCCGATCGCGATGCGCGGCAAGCCCTTGGTGCACGAGCTGCTGTGGTCGCGGGTGGCGACTGGCACTCTCCTGCTGGTCTCTACTCTCTTCGCGCTGTACATGGAGAACCTGATCGCCCTGCTGGGTACATTTGGCTGGGGCACCTTCGCGGCCGCGATCGTGCCGAGCGTGTGCATTGGAATGAACTGGAAGCGAGCGACGGGCGCCGCCTGCGTGGCGTCAATCGCTACCAGCGTGGTACTGAATTTCGTTCTGGAGGTCTCCGCCCGCCACGGCTATCCACTCTTGCCTCCGGGCCTGGCCGTCGGTGCGGTGGCGCTGCTCGCTTCGACTGCGGTCTTCGTTTGGGTTTCGCTCGCAACCAAGCGCCGTGCGCTCGCGCACGACATCGATGCGCTGCTGGAGGTTTGACCAGGCGGCATGGCTAGAAGTGGGAAAAACCGTCTGCCCGGAGAGGAATGCGGACTCGGCCCGTCTGCAGCCAAACTCCGGTTCCAGCCTCGACATGGCCTATCAGGGTTTCCTGCAGACCGTCCGGAACGCGCGCCCCTGAGGGAATCGTAAAGAGCAACTCGTATTCCTCGCCCGAGCGAATCGCGCTCTCCGGCCGAGCCCCGGGAAATAGCGGCACGGACTCGGGGTCGATGACGAGAGCCACTCCGCTGGCCGCGGCAAGTCGGTTTGCGTCAATTGCGAGGCCATCGCTAAGGTCAATCGCCGCAGAAGCGGGCACCTCGCGCAGAGCTCTCCCTAGCTTGAGGCGCGGGCTGGGCTCGCAATGTCGCCGTACGGCCGGATGGTCCGGCGTGCTGGCCTCATCGTGCAGCAACATGTCAAGCCCTAGGGCAGATCCTCCGAGCGATCCGGAAACATGAAGGGAGTCCCCTGGCCGAGCCCCGGTGCGCGTCAGCGCGGTGCCTGTCTCCACCTTGCCGATGACAGTCGTCGTAGCGACGAAGAGGTCGCCGCTCGCAACGTCTCCCCCCACAAGGGCAAGTCGTTCCGCTCCGACCTCGTCGGCCGACCGGCGCATGCCCCGTTGGAATTCGTCGTGCCACGCACCGACAGCCCATGCAGGCAGGCACACGGTTTGGAGGAAGAAGCCTGGGCACCCTCCCATCGCGGCGATGTCGCTCAACGACCGAACGAGCGTCTTGCGACCGAGCGCCCCGGCGGGGTGCCTGTCGCGCAGGAAGTGCCTGTTTTCGATGATCTGGTCCGTCGTCAGCAGCAGATCGTCAGATGATCCCGCCGGGCGCAAAACGGCGCAATCGTCCCCGCCAGCCAAGGCGACGCCCGGGTTCCCGCGGCCTTGCCAGACAGCCTCGATTGCGGCAATCAAGCGGCCTTCCGTCCCGGCCCCTGTTTCGCTCGAGCTCACAGGCCCCCCGTTCTGGCGACTGGTACCCTATCATGAGAGAAGGCGGTTGACACGGTCCCATCGTGTCGATACAATCCGATGACCATTAGGACGGCATGTACGAGCAGGTCTCTTGCATGTGACCGGACTGGTTGATCGCCCCTCCGCCCTGTAACAGAGTGTCTATGCGAGGCAATCGATTCCTCGTCATCATCGCGCATCCGGTGCTCGGGCGGATCAAGCGTCTCTACGTCCCCCACGCAGTGCTGCACATCGCGGCTGCTGTCGTCGTGCTGGCAATCGTCGCGGTGATCGGCATGGCCGGCGACTATCTCCGCCAGCTCTCGGAGAACGAGCGGCTCCTCACGGAGAACAGCGCTCTCCGGGAGGAATACGGCAGCCTGCAGGTGACGGTTGACGAACGCGACAAGCAACTCGAGTCTCTCAGCGGTCTCGCCTACCAGCTGTCAATCGCCTACGGGATCCGTCGTGACCTGTCAGAAGCGGAAGTCGCACTTAGAACCGAGCTACAACCCGCTTTCTACGCATCGCTCAACCAGTATGACCTGATCCGGGAAGCGCTCGCGGAATCCCGGCTCGGACTTCCGATGCAGTCCGTGCTGGCAAATACCACGCCCTCCATCTGGCCAGTCAAGGGCCATATCACAAGCAGCTACGGAAAACGCGAGGATCCGTTCAACGGCCAGGGGTCGTTCCATCCGGGCATCGACATCAGCGCACCCTACGGCACGCCGGTTGTCGCATCCGCAGACGGTCACGTCGTCTCGGCGGAATGGGAGGGAGCTCTCGGGCATTGCGTCAAACTCCAGCACGGTCGAAGCGGGTTCAACACAATCTACGGCCACCTGAAGGAATACTTCGTAAGCCCCGGCCAGTCCGTTCGTCGCGGAGAAGTGATAGGGCTTGTCGGGAGATCCGGCCGTACGACGGGAAAGCACCTCCATTACGAAGTTCACTACAACCGAATGAATGTGAATCCTTACAGATACCTCAGGAATAGGGAACGCACCTACAAGACGTCGCTCGCTGATTGATTCGAATCGCCTCCTCGTCATGGACTTGAGGCAGCCACGGCGACGCAGTCCCCGGCACGCACATCGGCCGCTTTGGCGGCCGACCCTTGATTGAGCGACACCTCGACATATCCGGAACTTCCAACGATCAGAAACAGCCGGTCCGCCGCCACGGACGCATACGACTCGGCCCGCTCGCAAACAACTCGGTTTCCCACTGCGAGGCATGCCCCGTCGGGGAGGTCGGCTTCCCGGAAGCTGGTAACAATATTGCCGAAGCGATCGACGTGCAGGACCCGACCGGAGCCGTTCGCCACAGCGACGGACGGCATGAGCACCAGATCGCTAGCGGGCGGGCCGACTGCGTCGAACGGGAGTCCGGAAGCCAGCCGAGCCCCGACGGGAGCGAACAGGTCCCTGCCGTGGAACGTCGTGCTCAATGTTGCAAGACCGTGGTGCTCGTCGATGCGCCGCGCCTTGAACGGTCCTCCCGCCTCGATCACCTGCGAGAGGACGCCGTTGTCGGGCGCTACAAACCAGTGCCCGGAAACCGCGACAGCGAGCGGCCGACGGGAAGACCCGACGCCGGGGTCGACGACCACGACGTGGACGGCGCCCTGCGGATAGTACTGGTACGCCTGCGCGATTGCGAACGCGCCCTCGGCCACGTCAAAGCTTGGGATGTCGTGACTGATATCAAAGACTCGCACCTGAGGCGCCAAGGCAGCGACGACGCCCTTCATGGTTCCGACGTAGTGATCCCGGGTCCCGAAGTCCGTCGTGAGCGTCAGAACACCCGCCCGCTCTGTCGCCCGGCGACTCATCCTGCCGTCTCCGCGCCACTGCTCCCGGTGTCGTCTCGGGCTCCCGCCATGCTATCCCTGCCTCGACGCTCGACCACGCGAATAGCTCCCATCAGGATGCCCGGCAGCCCTATTGACGCGGCAAGTGCCAAGAGGAATGTCTGAGTCTCGAGCGCACGGGCCCCGACGAAACCGTAAACCAGCGCGATTGCGGCGTTCGAGAAGCTTGTCAGCCAGGCGAACTGCCGCAGCGGCATCCGGACGGCACCTGCTACCAGGACCGAGCTCTCCGCGAGCACCGGTACGGCCCTCGAGGCAATCAACGAGGCGGCACCCCACCGACGATGCAGCCGTGCAGCACGCTTGAGCTCCGCGCGGCCCACGAGCCGGATCGTCACATGGAATCCCGCGGAACGACCCAGGAAATAGCCCAATAGGGCCCCCATTTGCAGCCCGAACCAGGTCACGAACGCACCTTCGGCCAGACCCAGCAACATGCCGGATGCCGTCGCGACGAGACTCGACGGAACCGGCAGGATCACATCCGCCATGAGCAGGAGCGCGACTGAGGGAATGGTAACCAGCCGACTGGTCCCAGTACGCAGCAACCGTTCCGAAGCCTCGAACAAGGCTCCCTCGAACAAAACAAACGGCACGAGCAGCAGCGCGAGAAAGGCCGCCACGAGCAGGCCCCAGCGCCACGCGACACTGCTCATCCTAAGAGTGTACTTCCAGGTTCGATACGCTTCGCGGACGTGTAGCTGGCCACGCCGGTCGAGCCTGCGAGACCCTCCTCGCACGGGTGACCGGAGCTGGGCTCCTGCGTGGACTCCGGTCGCCGCGCATGGGACTGCGTCGGGTTGGGCCGACCGAGGGTTTGGGAAGGGATAGATCCAGCTCCGAGAGGCCCGGCAATCCGGTCCGGGGCCAACGCACGAGTTAATCGGAAACGCGGCGGGATCTTGTCCTCCGATAGGATGGGATGGGCCGATGATCCGACTCTGGCTGATCCTCAAGCCAAACAGTAAGAACTATTGATTAAGTACAAGCTTTATCAGGAGGTTAGGAACATGAAATCATGTAAAGGAAATCTGCTGGTCCTTGCGCTTTCGTGGTTGATCGCTGCAGCCCCTCACAGTTCGGCGCAGCAGCAGGTTGGAGAGCTCCGCATTAGCGTGGCCGATCAATCCGGCAGCGTGATCTCGGGAGCCGAAGTCGAGTTCAGCAGCGCGGCGCTGATCCGACCGATCGTAGGCCTGTCAGATGACCACGGACGGGTTATCAACAGCAGCCTGCCACCTGGAAGCTACACCGTGACCGTCCGGTTTCCCGAATTCCAATCCGCAGTCAACAGGGATGTCGCGGTCCGGGTGGGACGGAGCTATTCAGTAGAGATGACCCTTGAGCTCGGCCGCGTCGACAGCACCATCGTCGTCGAGGCGGGCACTGCTGTGATCGATACCTTCAAGAGCGAGTCGGCATCGATCTATTCGGGAGACCGGCTGATGAATGCCGCTGGCGGCCGGGACTTCACTGACTACGCGCGCTTCACGCCGAGCGTCAATATCGAATCATTGGCGGGTGGGATATCCGTTGACGGATCATCTGGCGCCGAGAACGTCTTCTTCGTGGACGGCGTCGATACGACAAGCATGTACAACGGATTGAACAACCAGAACTTGCGAGTCGAGACAGTGCAGGAGTTTCAGATGAAGACTGCCGGCTACGAAGCGGAATTCGGTGGAGCAATGGGTGGCGTCCTGAGCGTTCGGACGAAGGGCGGTTCGAACGAATTCCACGGCAGCGCCTTGTGGTATGGCAGCGGCAGCACACTCGAAGGCGCGCCTAGCAAGCGGCTGCGGCTTGATCCGACCGAGTCGATCGACGTCGCCGAATACGTCTTCGATGCCGAAGACTACAACGCTACGAACGAGTTTGGCCTGACATTGGGCGGACCGCTGTGGCGCAACCGCGCCTGGTTCTTCGGAGCGCTTCTGCCTCAAGTCCGCGACCGAACGCGCTTCGTCCGGTTCACCTCCGGTGAAGAGGGCGAATTCAAGCGAAAGGACCGGTTACGCAGCGCTACATCGAAGATTGATTTCCAGCCCGCCGACAACGTCAGGCTCATGATGTCAGTCGCGTCGGATTCCTCGGACTGGAAGGGCGGACTGCCTCATCGTGACGGCACGTCCAATCCAACGTTCCAGTGGGCGAAAGAAGGCTTCAAACACCCGGGATACACGGTTACGGGAGCCGCGACGTTCACCCCGACCCCCATCCTGGCGGTCGATGCCCGGTGGGGCTTGAACGCGATCCAGACCGAGCAATTGCTGGGGCCGAACCAGGTCCGTCACGGGTTCCGCCAGTCGTCCGGGCTGATCGGATACCCTCCCGACGACCCGTTGTACCGTCCACGCGGCTTCGCCACGATCGGACATTCCGCGAGCTTCAACACCTCGCAGGACTTCCAGAAGAAAAGCACCTTGTCATTGACGGGAAGCTACTTGGCCAGCACGGCCGGGCAGCAGCACAGCTTGCGCTTTGGCTGGCAATTCAACGGGCTGATGCACGATGTCAACGACGCGTACAGATACGATTTCGTCCTGTACAGCTATGCCAGACCGTACAACACAGTCGACGGTACAGTTCGCACCAGCACCTGCACCGGGCCCGACGGCGGACTTTACGATCCATGCGGCTTTTACGAGGTGCGATCACCGTTCGGTGTTGTGGCGAACGTCAGCACGAACCGGCACGCCCTGTTTTTCCAGGATGCCTGGACGATTGGGGGCGCGCTCACGCTCAACCTCGGACTTCGGTTCGAGAAGGAAGAGATTCCATCCTTCAGCGACCTTCCGGGATTGTCCGGGGCAGCCTTCAAGTGGAACTTCCCGGACAAGGTCGCTCCCCGGCTGGGCTTCGCCTACGACCTTCTGGGCAATGCGAAGCTCAAGCTGGTGGGCAGCTGGGGGCGGTTCTATGACGCCATGAAGCTTGAAATGGCCAACGGGTCGTTCGGGGGCTTCAAGTGGCTGAGCCACTACTACCTCATGGACGATACGACCCTTGATTGGACGGGAATCGGCGGGCTGTCCGGTCAGGGGCCGTATCCGGGAACGTATGTCGAGACGAGGAACTGGCGGATTCCGTCATTCGACGATCTGGACCCGGATCTGAGACCGATGCGGATGTCAGGGACTGTCGCAGGGCTCGAGTACGAGCTCTCCCCCGGCTATGTCGTGTCGTTGCGATACACCCGAAAGGGCCTGGAGGAAGCCATCGAGGATGTTGGCCGCCAGACACCTGCCGGCGAGGCCTACTACATCACCAACCCGGGCCGCGGACTGTCGGTCGATCGGTTCGTCGAAGCAGGTCTGCCGCCCACACCCGAGGCGAAGCGGACGTACAACGCACTCGAGTTCCGCCTTCGAAAGTCTTTCCGCGACAGGTGGCTCGCGGACGCCGCCTACGTGTATTCCAGGCTTTATGGCCTGTATTCCGGCCTGGGAAGTTCCGACGAGAACGGACGGCTCAGTCCGAATGTCGACCGTGACTTCGATCTCTGGTTCCTAAACTACGACTCGAAGGGCAACCTGATCGATGGGCCGCTGAACACCGACAGAACCCACCAGCTCAAGGTGAACTGGGCCTACGTCACGCCATGGAATCTGGAAGTCGGCGGCTTCTTCCGCGCAATGAGCGGAACGCCGATCAGTCGGACGGTGGACCTAGAGCACGTCGATGTCGTTGTTGACAACCGCGGAAGCGACGGGAGAAACCCGGCTTGGACTCAGACGGACCTATCCCTGGTGCAGCGATTCCACCTGTTCGAGGATGAATCCAAGTGGCTGGAAATCAACTTCAACGTCATCAACGTTTTCAACCAAAGGACTGGCTTGAGGACGTTTCGCAGTCTGTACAGGCAGTCACTCCCGTTGTGGCAGCCCGGGGATCCGGTTTCTCTGGTCTTGGACGGATACAATTACCGGGCGATCGCTGCTGCCCAAGGTGCGACCGAGGATCCGCGCTTCCTCCAGCAAGACCGGTTCCTCGATCCGATTTCGGCGCGTGTCGGAATTCGGTTTGTTTTCTGAGCAGCGTGCGACCACAGGATTCACGCCGCGTTTGTCCCGGCGAGGCGATGGAAGCTCGGCGCCTCTGCAGAGAAAAGACTTCAGATGAGCTGTTCCGGCATCCGTCGCGATACGCCATCCGGCACAGTCACGAAAGCCCAAGCTCGCACTCGCGGACGGAGCGAGCGGGATTGCATCCATCAGTCCGATTCGAAGTTCACGGTGTTGCTCTCGACGTCGTCAACCGCGATCTTGAAGTCGTGCGTACCCGCCTCGAGATCGTCCGGGAGTTCAACGACCACCTTGTAGACACCGGCCTCGAACGAAGCCAGCGCGCTGGACCTAACCGTCACCTCTTGGTCGCCCACCCATGCCTTGGTCTCGCCATCCACGCTCTGCAGAGGCAGTGAGGATCCGGGAAATCCAGTCCTGGCCGTCGGAGTCACGGCACCGAGGCCCGTCGCGTAGGCCTCGAGCAACCCGCCGGCGCGCGCGGCTCCGCCCGTGGCAACCGTCCCGAAGACAGGGGCGGTCGAGACGCCGCTGACCCGGTCTGGGAAGAGCCCCGGCTGGAGCGCGCTCAAAGGAATCGTGATGGATTCGGTACGGCCATGGAGCGTCGCCACACGCACTGTCGCCTCCGCACCTTCGAGGTGGTACGGAAGCTGGAACGTAACTTCCGTCGGGGTGGCGCGGACCACTGGGACCGCGATTTCCTCGATGTGAACCCTCGTCCCTCCGAGACCGTACGGAAGAGAAGGATTTCCCATCACCAGCAGCGTGTGCGCGTGAATCTCCTCCGTCGCAAGCCCCACCCCATGGATCGTGACTAGGCTCCCAGGCGCGAATCCGCGGTCAGAAGAGGCAGCTTCGCCGCTAGCCGCGTTCACAACCAAGGACGCCGCGAACGCTGGTGGCAGGCTGGCGACGGAAGCTCGCGTCAGCGCGAGGGTGGCAGGAGCATCCTTGAGACTCGTCTTCACCAACTGAGTGCCAGTTTGAGCGGCAAGCGGCCACTCGACCGACACTCTGCCGTCATGATCCGATACGGCGTTCGGCATGGCCTCGGCAGCAGGATTGCCTTGCGAGAACGCCAGCTCGACCCCGCTGTACGGAAGCCTGTTTTCATCCCGCACCCTGAACCCAAGCCGCCAAGGGAGGACTGCCCCGGCAACGCCCGGCAGTTCCCTAGGATGCAGCCGCTCTAGCTTCAACCCATTAAGCCCGTCCGCCACGTTGAGCCTTGTAACGGCCCGGTCGTAGCCTGATTCCGTGGCCACCGCGGTGAATGTCGTCGGACCCGCTTCCAATCCACGGATCTGGAATTCCGCGAACATCTGACCGGCGGGAATCGTAACCGTAGCGGGCACGGTCGCGATGGCCTCCGCCAGACTCAGGGCCACAGTGAGGTCTGTGTCGCGCGGCTCGGAGATTGTAACTCGCCCAGTGCCGGCTCCGTCCTTGAGCACACCGGAGGCGGGCCAGGTGGACAGGTGCAGCATCTTCACTAGTTCCGTTGCGACAGTGGCCTTTGTTCCTAGCTGGGTATGGAAATAGGCGCGCCAGTTGGCCCGGAGCGTCTCCAGCTTGGTAATTGCGGCCGCGTCCGGAGAGTCGGCATCCTCAACGACCAACGCGAATGCGTGACGGAAGTGTCGCTGCGAAACCGACGCATCCGGGCGTCGAGGACCCACGGCAGCAATGATGTCCTCGATTCGGACTTCCTTGCGAACCCCGTCGAACTTGACACCCACTTCCGGACGTCTCGCTGGCGTCCCGACGCCAGCGGAGAGCGGCGTTTCCACCAAGAACGTTGCAGGCACCTCGCTTGGGTCTAGCAGGCCCATGAAATACTGGTCCAGGGGGCCGTAATAGGTGCTGGACTGGATGGTTTCGAATCGAGGACTGGCCTCGGCGCCGTGGTCCTGAATCCAGTTGCCCTCGAGCACGGACGCTTCCGTGTTCAGGAAGAAGCTCCAATGCGCGTACTGCCTGCCAAGCAAGGCGAGCGATAGTTCGCCAGTCTCCGGATCTATCCAAGTCGGATAGGCCAGATGTCGGTGGCCGATTTCATGGGCCAGGGTCGTCAGCAGCGTCGAGTGCGGCAGGCCGGGAATCGGCGCCAGCGGACTCACCGGGTAATCCAACACGTCGCCCATGTTCACGAACTCAGCAAGCCTTCTCTCCGAGCCGTAGAACCGCCCAAAATCCCCAAGCCCCTCCCCGATTCCCTCGACCATGTTCCGGACTGGATACGCATGAGCAAGCGAGAACCGGCTGGCACTCTGACCGATCGCGTTGAACACGATCAATGTGTCGTAGGCATCCTCGTGGGATCGAAAGAATGAGTGAATGATGCCGAACTCGTCAAGCACTCTCTCTTCCACGAAGTATTCGGCCAGGATTGGCTCGTCCGGTATCGAATCAGAAGGCGGAGCACTCCAGTCCACCGCCACGGCCTCTCGCTGCGAGACTCCGGCAAAGGTGCCGACTAGGGCACTTGGCAGATCAAGCTCTCCGTAAAGGAATTCGATCGTCCCGCCCTCGTGCAGCACCAGTTGAAACGTCTGTGGCTTGCCTATCCCGGAGTCGCTGTACAACGGCACTTGGTACCAAGTCAGGATCGCTCGGTTTCCCTGGATGGAAAGCCGGACTCGTCCGCCCTTGCTGGGGTCCAGATCGCGGAAGAGGGGGGCGATTCGGGGCGGGTACGCGGCGGCCCGTGAGTAATTCCGGAGACGGGAACTTGGCTCCGGATACTCGAACGTGAAGTTCCCGTCGGAATGCACGAAGCCGTGGGTGTAGTCCTTCCCGTAGTAGGAAAATGTGAATGGAAGCTCGATCACGGCAAAGTCGTCATCATCGAGCTCGACCTGCACTCCGATGTCTGCGACCGACACATTGTCGTCTTCCCCCGTGGTCGTGACCGCGAACCCGTTGGGCCCGGGACTGATCGAGATCTTGCGGCCGGAAAGGTCGACTGGATTGACGGGTGCCATGACCTCTGTCCCGGCCTCAATCAATGCTATTTCTCCGGATTGCGTTGCCGATGTGGTCGCCCGGGGAAGCGACTGGCCAAGACCGGGCTCGTGAAGCAGCCGTTGCTGACGAACGAAAAGCGTTTCGTGCACGCTGTGCGGTGAGCCGCACTCGACCAGGCCCTCGTGCGGAGGAGCACCGGTCAGCGGAGCCGTCCAAAACGGCGCGACGAGAGCAGCAACCAGTGCAACTCTCGGATTGAATCGTGACGACATTCGCCCTTGGATTGATTCTCGCACCTGTTTTCTAAACGTGCGACGAACACCCGTCGGACGTGGTTACTCGAACGACATGAAGGAACGGTGCGCCGCGCCGTGGCCGTTCGCGTAAACGGCTTCCAAGCACGCAGCGATGACAGCACGCGTCCGACCGGGAGGGATGATCGCATCCACGTGGCCCCGAGCGGCGCACCACCTGGCATCGAGCGTACGTTCGTACTCCTTACGCGTCCGCTCGATGGCCTCACGCAAGTCGTCCGGTGCCTCGTCCCCGGAATCGGACAGTCTTTGCAACTCACCAGCAAACAGAGCCTGGACGGCGGATTCGCCTTCCATCACGCCAACACGGGCGGATGGCCAGCTAAAGATGAAGTCCGGCTCGAAACCCTGCCCGGCCATGGCATAGTACCCAGCTCCGCTCGCATGCCGTAGCGTGACGACAATCTTCGCCACGCGCGCAGTCGACATCGACTCGACCATTGCCGCACCGGCCCGGATGATTCCGCTCCGTTCCGCTTCGGGACCGACCATGAAGCCGGTCACGTCCTGCAGGTAGACGAGCGCGTGTCCTTGGCGGTCGCACTTTTCTACAAACTCAGCTGCTTTGCGGGCAGTCTCGGTGTAGAGGATGGCGCCCATTCGAGTCTTCTCATGATGCTGAAACAGCCCTCGCCTGTTGGCGATCAACCCGACCGGCCAGCCGTCGATACGCACGTTGGCACAAAGCAGTTCGGGCGCGTAGTCGCCCATGAATTCCACGCAGCCTTCCCGGTCCACCACGCGACGGACTACGGCGTGTATGTCGTATGGCAGGCGACGGTCGCCTGGGAGGATCTCGTCGAGCCCGCCGTTCATCTCCGGAGGCGACGGATCACCTCTGACGCCTGCCGTCCTCGGAAGATCCAGCAAGAGCTCTCGAATCCTTAACAGGCAGTCGGAATCTCTGGCGACGCGGTAATGCGCGACCCCGCTCATTGCGGTGTGCACGGCAGCGCCTCCCAAGTCCTCCGCCGGCACGTCCTGTCCAGTCGCGCCCTTGACGAGGTTGGGCCCGCCCAAGCCCATGAAGCTCGTTCCCTCGACCATCAGGATCACGTCGCTGAGGGCTGGCAGGTACGCTCCTCCGGCGATGCAGTGGCCCATCACGGCAGAGAATTGCGGGATCTTCAGCAGGCGACGCATGCGGGAACAGTTGTGGAAAATCCGTGCACCTCCGTACTTGCCGGGAAACGTTTCGTGCTGCATCGGCAGAAAGATGCCTGCAGAATCCACCAGGTACACGATCGGGATCCTGCAACGCATCGCCACTTCCTGAATGCGCAGGATCTTCGTGACAGTCTCCGGGAACCAGCTGCCTGCCTTGACAGTCGCGTCGTTGGCCATCAAGGCGACCGGTCGCCCCCCGACGCGGCCAATGCCCGTGACAACCCCCGCGGACGGGGCTGATCCGTCGTAGGCATCGTGCGCCACGAGAAGGCCGAGTTCCAGCAGTTCCTCGCCCTCGTCGAGCAAGGCGTCCACTCGCTCGCGCGCAAGCATCTTTCCGGATGCGCGCTGTCGTTCGATGCGACGCTGGCCGCCACCCAACTTAAGGGCCCGCTCGAGACTGTCGAGCTCCTTGACCAATTCCTGCATGTACCTACGTCGGAGTTCCCGCTCTTCCTTGCCGGGAGGAGCCAGTCCTGCTTGCGGCGCTAGCGGAAACGGCATCGCCCCACCGTATCAGCCCTTGACGGAGGCTACCTGGAATTCGGCTTCTCGGAGTCGGGTGTGGGTCGCCACGTGTCCCAAACTCCGATGAACCGCAAGTGCCTAATCAAGCCCGCGCTGCGCATCCGGACCCGGACCTGGTCCTCGCGCAGGCGATCTGCGAATCGAGGCTCCGTTTCCGCAATGCCTAGCACCGCGGTCGCAGCAGTTCTCGCAGTTTCCTTCAAGTCGGCCATCCGCACCTTGTCGAACGTGTCCGCTTCGGAATGATAGGTCAGGAAGAAGCCGGAAGTGTCCTGAACTGCGAACAAGGACGGCACGCCATGCAGCATGAACGTGAAGTTGTCACTCATGAAGAACGGGTCGTTCGTGTGCCTTAGCCCGGTCGAACGGTTCGAGCGGTCGAAAAGCGCTTCAAGCTTCGGCAGCAGTTCCTTGCGCCCCCCAGCGGAGTAGCCGATCAGCGGGCCATTCCCCATGTCATGGACAATGACTGCGACATGCCGGTCAAGTTCGGGGCCGTGAAGATCGACATAGGCCCTCGAGCCGAACAGGCCCAGTTCCTCGCCCCCGAACAGCACGAATCGCAAAGTGCGTCGCGGTTGCAGGCCGGATGCGCGGATCGAACGCGCCACGCTCATCACGAGAGCGACGTTGACGGCATTGTCGAGGCAGCCCGTTCCCATGTCCCAAGAGTCGAGATGGGCCCCGAGCAACACGATCTCCTCCGGCACTTCGTCGCCCGGAAGATCTGCGACGACATTCGCGGTCTGGTATGCAGGACCGATTCGGTTCGGCATCTCGATCCGGACCCGGACCCGGACGCCGGAACTCAAGGCTCGATCCATGCGCAAGCCGTCCTCTCGCGCGACAAGTGCCGACGGGATCGGGTCGAGACGGCCCGAGATGTTGTTGATGTGCCGGTACAGGAGCCGGTTCGGCCGTGTCGAAATGAACAGGACGGCCCGAGCCTGGACCTCCGCCGCTTCGCGTATCGCGACCATCGCGTCGCGCTGCTCGATCGCTAGCTCGTCGAACGAAGCGGCCTCGTCCAGTCTCACGAGCAGGATCTTTCCTTGAAACCATTCGCGGGCGCGCGTAATGAATCCCGGCTCTCCGGTCCCGCCATGGACAAGGTCGCCTTCCTCGCCCTGCTGAATTGCCGGGGAGAGGGCGGAAGAAGCGGCCCTCACTTGATAGCCCTCCGGCTCCAGCACCTCGACGCGCGTGTCGCCTTCGCTCCACCGCAACGGCATAGGCACCGGCTCGAGCCGGACGCTCGAGAGCCCCGCCTTTTCGAACGAGGCGCGAGCCCACCTCAAGGCGCCTCGCATGCCGGCGGTGCCGGCCATCCGAGCTCCGATGTCGTCGCACAGGGCCGTCAGGTCGGCCTCGAAATGGTCCCCGGCACCTATCGCATCGGAAACCTGAGCGAATTCGAAAGGGTCCGAGGCTCCCGGCGCCATACCTAGCGCCAAGCCCGAACAAATAGCCAGGCGAGCCAGCAGCAAGGAATCGAACGTAGCACACGAGAGTTGGCGCCCGGGCTGTAGTAGTCTGTGCGCCATGAAGAGTTTTGGCCGCAGAAGCGTTCTGAAGGCGGCGGGTGTCGCCGTCGCAACTCGGGCTTTTCCCGTGCTGGGAGCCAACGATACCGTCAACCTCGCCGTAATTGGCGTAGGTGGCAGAGGTCGTAGTCACCTGCGGTATTTCGCAGGGGTCCCGGGCACGCGCCTTGCGGCAATCTGCGACGTGAACCAAGAGGCGCGCGAACGCGCTTCCGCCATCGTCCGCCAATCCCAAGGACACTCTCCGAAAGAGTACTCCGACATGCGCAAGCTCTTCGAGGACGCAGAGATCCAGGCTGTTTCGGTAGCGACACCCAATCACTGGCATGCGCTCGCGACGATCTGGGCCTGCCAGGCGGGCAAGGACGTCTACGTGGAAAAGCCCGCGAGCCACAACCCGTTCGAGGGCGAGCAGATGGTGAAGGCAGCCCGGAAGTACCGGCGCATGGTCCAGGTGGGATCGCAAAGTAGAACAATCGGCCACAAGCGGGTCGCGATGCAGATGCTACGCGAAGGCGTGATCGGCGAGGTCTACATGGCGCGGGGTCTCTGCTTCCGACGCCGCAAATCAATCGGGCACACTCCGGCCGAACCGGTCCCGCCCGGCTTGGACTGGGATGTCTTCCTAGGCCCGGCACCGACGCGTCCCTACACCAAGAACCGGTTCGCCTACAACTGGCATTGGTTCTGGGACACCGGCAACGGAGACATCGGTAACCAAGGCGTCCACGAGATGGACATCTGTCGCTGGGGTCTCGGCGAGTACGGCAAACCGCGAACCGTCTCGTCGAGCGGCGGCAAGTTCATTTGGAAGGACGACCAGGAAACGCCGAACACGCAGCAGGCGCACTTTCAGTTCGAACGAGCCGAAATCGTCTTTGACGTGAGGAATCTTTCCAGCCCCAACGAGGGGGGAGCAGCCATCCAGGGCTCCAACTATGTCGGAAACATCTTCTTCGGCGATCGGGGCTACATGGTCGTCGATCCGCGCGGCTTCCAGGTCTACATGGGCGACGAGCGCGAGAAGACCCATGACGAGCAACACCACGAGGAAAGAGTCTGGGACCCGACGCCCCATATGGCGAACTTCATCGAGGCGGTTCGATCACGGAACCACTACGCGCTCAACGCAGACGTCCAGATTGGCGCAGCCGCGGCTGAGCTCTGCCACCTCGCGAACATCAGCTACCGCTGCCAGCAGCAGCTGCACATGGATCCCGGTACGGGGCTGTTTGTCGGCAACGGGGCAGCAAACGAAATGCTCGCCAGGAGGTACCGCGTCCCGTACGTCGTCCCGGAGACGGTTTAGGCGCGCCTTCCGGCCCCGACGGTCTATCCCCAATAGCCGGTGGCGAGGCCCGCGGCCACGCCGGCGACTCCCCCGAGCACGGGAAATGCCAGAAACACGGCGACCGCGCGCCGCCAGCCGAACGCCCCGGGCCACAATGCGATGCCCGCCTGCGAGGCGGAGATTCCGGAAAGGGACCACCAGCCGTAGGATCCTTCGTGGAGGCACCACGGGCAATGCGGCGGAGCGGGCGCGTGTATGTTACAGCTGGAGGAGGCACCCGCCCACAAGGGCTGACAGCCACAAGCGAAAATGAGGTCGCAGTACTGAATGAAGAGAACGTAGGTGACTCCCAAGGCCAGGGCAAGACACGCAAGCCTTGCAATCACCGATCGCAGCACTACCTGCACCTGAGCCTAGGATACGGCACGATTGCCTTACAGCGCAGCGACCGAGCCAGGGTTCACCTCATTCCTGTTCCAAGGCCCGACGCAGGTATGCGGGGCGGTCGGTGGTGATGCCTGTCACACCGAGGTCGCGCAGTCGACGGGCTTGGTCGGGCTCATTGACGGTGTACACGTAGAGTGCCTTTCCGATCGCCTTCAACGACTCTGCCAGTTCCTCGACCCACGGCCCGTTATGGCGGACATCGAGCCCGTCAAGCCCGGCCTTCCGCACGCGCTCGAGCATGTCCGCCGGAGTCCTGAGCTGGTAGCGTTCAGCTTCCCGGTCCGAGAAACCGCAAAGCCAGTATGCCGGGCGGTCGGGCATCCGGTCCTTTGCCTCCGCGATGGTCTCGTAGTCGAATGCGATCAGCATCACCTGATTGCGTTGAGGCGACGTCCGCAGCACTCGCTCCAATTCCGGAATCACGGTTGGCGGGCATTTGATTTCGACGACCAGCGATCGACCAAGCGGCACAGTTTCGAGCACCTCTTCCAGGGTTGGGATCCGAGTGCCCTTCCACTGAGGCCCCTTCCAAGCACCCGCATCGAGTTCCTGCAGCCTGTTCAAGGTCATTTCGGCGACCACGCCCGGATGACCTGTGACACGCTTTGTGCCCTTGTCGTGGATCGCTACGATCCTCCCGTCAATGGTCTGGTGGATGTCGATCTCGACCGCGTCGGCGCCCCGCTCCCAGCCGAGCAGCACCGCCGGAAGCGTATTCTCGGGCGCGTCATGCGATGCCCCGCGATGGGCGACAATCTCCACGCCTAGGGCCACGCAGCATCCGGCGGTGACGAGGGCCGCGACGCGCAGAATACGACCGCAAGGCACGCGTCTTCCGGCAAGTGCCATGCGCAGCTTCAAACGCCTATCGCTCTTGAATCCGAATGTTGCGGAAGCGTGCTTCCAACGGCGGTCCTGAATGAACCTGCAGGCCGATAAGCCCCGTCTGCTCGAACGAGTCGTCCGTTTCCGTGTAGTCCACGGTGACGATGCCATTGAGCTTGAGCACGACTCGCTTTCCGATAGCGCTGACCTCATACTTGTTCCAGTCGTCGTGCCTAAGCGCCCGGCGCAGCGTCGACTCCGAGGGCTCGGCTAGGGTCACGCGACGCCGGCTCTCGTCGTAAAGGCTGCCCCAATAGGTCGGGCCCACATCCGCCTGGTAGCCGATCATTTCCATCGAACCAGGGACGCGGCGGCTACGGACCTGCACGCCGCTGTTGCCGACATTGTCAAGAAGATGAATCTCGAAGCGGAGGACGAAGTCGGAGTATTCGCGAACCGTGGTGAGAAAGTCGTTGTAGGCGATTCCAGGCGATCGCCCGATCAGCATGCCATCCTCGACTCTCCAAAGGAATGGATCCCCTTCCCACCCTGTCAGGTCGGTGCCATTGAAGAGGGGCACGAAGCCATCTTCCGCGCTTGAGGCAAGGGGTGCAGCCAGGGCCGTGGAGAGGGCGGCCAGAAAGCCCCTTCGATTGACGGATCGAGTTTTGCGTGGCATGCGTTCTTCCTCCCGGAACCTCCGCGGCGTTCCGCCAAGGTATAGCACAGACTGCGGAGCGGCAGGCTCGCAAGGCCCCTGCTAGAGTCTCGGTTCGGCAGTTGCTTCGGCGACGCGCTCGTTCAGCAGTTTCTTCATTTCTACGACTGTCTTCCGCGCGCTGGGAGCCAGGGCAAGATTCACGTATTCCTTCGGATCGTTCCAGTGGTCGTAGAGTTCAACACCGTGCTTCCCGTCGGGCCCCCACTCCGTGTAGCGCCAGCGTTCGGTGCGTACCGTGTAGCCGACCGTCCGCGGGCGAAGTGGGCGTCTCGGGTTCACCCTGTCGTGAGTGTCGAAGGTCGTGAGTGCCGATTGCCTCACGGACATGAGCGGGTTTCCGAGGATCGGTTCGAGGCTCCGGCCCGCCAGGTGGCCGGGTGGCTCCAACCCGCAAAGGTCCGCGAGTGTCGGATACACGTCCACGAGTTCCGCAAGGGAGCGTGTGCTCAGCCCGGCAGTCTCGCGGTGATTCGGCGAAGCAATGATGAACGGAACTCTGGCGGAGTTTTCGAACAGGGTCGTCTTCTGCCACAACTTGTGCTCTCCCATGTGATAGCCGTGATCCGACCAGAAGACGATTACTGTCCTGTCGATGAGTTCCAGCCATTCGAGCGCATCGAGAAGCCGGCCAAGCTGGGTGTCGACGAAAGTGATCGACGCGTAGTAGGCCTGAATGGCCTCGCGCTGCTTGCGCTCCGACAGGTACAGCTGATGAGGCCTGTCCACCCAAGCCGCCGGGGGGATATCCACCAGATCGTCCAACGGCTCGGCCGGTAGCCGGATGAGCTGCAGGGGGTACTGAAAGAAGTACTTCTTCGGCGCGACATAGGGAGTGTGTGGCCGGTAGAAGCCCATCGCGAGAAAGAACGGCTTGTCCCCCGCCTCTTCCAGAAGCTCGATGGCAGCGGTGACGCCGATTCCGTCTGTCTGCTCCCCGTCGGTTCCGTCCTGGGCCATCCAGCTCAGCGTACCTCCGAGGTTTCCCGTCACGGGATCAATGGAAAAGATCTGGTCCTCCTCCCACTTGTCGCGGCCCCTGGGGTTGACTGTTTCATCCCAAGATGCCGGGTCGTCGAGTCCGTCCTCGCCGATCTGCGTGGGAACGCCGTAGTGGTAGATCTTTCCCACGCGTGCGACGGAGTAGCCGTTCTCTCGAAACATCTGTGGAAGCGTCTTCACGCTCGGTATCGTGTTCCGGAAGTGAACGGCGTTGTCGCGAACTTTGGTTTGGTCGGGATAGAGACCCGTCATCAGCGACGTCCTGCTCGGATTGCAGACCGGATAGTTGCAGTAGGCCTGGTCGAAGCGAATTCCGAGCCGGGCCAGCCGATCAAAGTTGGGTGTCTTGACGAGGGGATGGCCGTAAGTCCCCAAGTCGTTGTTCATGTCGTCCGACGCTATGAACAAGACATTGAGCTTGTCCTGTGCAGAGGCGCTGGTCCAGAGCAGGCAGCAGGCCACGATCCAGCGAAGAAGCATGCAGAAACGGTACCAGAACCTGGACGGGGCAATAGGAGCCAAGCCGTTGTTCCGCCTGCAGGCCGCCCTCAGCCGGCCCTTCGAGCCCGCGGAGGCCTGCGTGGTGGCTCTTCGACGTTCTTCCCCGCCCCTTCGTACCCTGGCCGCTGTTCCGGAGCGGGCAGCACGCGCTGGCCGTGAGGGTCATAGGCGATCATTCGGCCACTGCGGTACGAATCGACTCCGAGCCGAATGGCAGTCATGACCTGGTAGCCGAAGTGCGCGTCAAACTCCGGCTTCGCCCGTGACCGCATGCAATCGAGAAAGTCCGTCACATGATCGGCATTGACACTCTTCTGGTCCACTTCAATGACCAGCGAATCATGGCCCGTCGTTTCGCGGAATTTTGCAGCGAACTGGTATTCGGGCTTGATCTCGATCGCGCCCGGCAGGAACGCAATCGCCCCTTCGTGCCCGTAGACCATCGCGGGCATTCCTGTGTTACCGGCCGATGACGCCATCGAAGCCGAGATGTTCACGAAGTGGCTACCGAATTCGATCACCGTCGCGTAGGTGTCGGGAACCTCTCGCTCGCGGTGCACGTAGATCCCGCCGTGACCGCTGACTCTCCGGGGAAACTCCTTCCCCATCATCAGCATGAGCGGCGCCAGCCGGTGGTAGAAAAGGTCCGTGGCGATACCCCCGGAATAATCCCAGTACTTGCGCCACCGAAAGAACCGCTCGGCGCTGAACGGCCGTGCGGGAGCTGTCCCGAGGAACCGATCCCAGTCGATGTTCTCCGGAGTGCCCTCGGGGTCGACAGTGTAGTTCCACTCGCCGTAGAGCGAGTTGCGGCAGTAGGTGTTCTGGGCCCACACCACGGGACCGATCCAGCCCTTGTCGATTACTTTGCGAGCCTCGTGGTAACGCCTGTCTGAAACGTGCTGGCTGCCAACTTGCAGCACGCGCCCGGTCCGCTCCACCGCCGCGGCGACTCGCCGGGCCTCCTCGATCGTGTAGGTCATCGGCTTCTCGAGGTACACATCCTTGCCCGCTTCGATCGCATCGAGCGCCATGGTGGCGTGCCAATGGTCTGGTGTGGCAATCCATACCGCGTCGATCTCGGACCGGGCCAGCACTTCGCGGTAGTCCACATATCCGTCGCCCGAATCGAGCCCGGTCTGCAAGAGGGCTTCCTCCCGGCGTTTGCGGTAGATATCGCTGATTGCGGCAATCCGCACATCACCCTGCTCCTGACTGCGAGGGAGGAGCTGGCGCAAGTGACCGCGGCCCTTGGATCCAACGCCGATCATTCCGATATTGATGCGATCGTTGGCCCCGAGGATCCGTGATGCCGCAGGCGCGGCCGCTAGTGCCGGAGCGGCTGCCGAACCGGCAAGGAACATTCGCCTCGAGGAGCTTCTTGTACCCACGAGCAACCTCCTTCGCAGCGCTTTCCGCCCGGGGGAGTCGGCCGGGTGCCGCGACATCCTGCACTATACAACCAGCCGCATTGGCGGAGCCCTAGCCCTGCAACCTGTTCGCCTGCAATGCGACGCGCGGCTTCGCAAGCAAGCACATAATGGACAGCAGCGGGCCACGGCGACGGAAACCGAGCTCTCCGGCCTGCACGAGAGACCGTATCAGCCTCGATTCATGCCAATCCCGCCAGAGGTCGTAACAGGCATTCACCCTGCCACGGGGCAGCCGGTCCGGATCCAGTTCCGGGACGGTCTGATCGAACAGATCGGGACCTCTGAGACGAAGTCGGGGGAATTCGTGTCACCCGGGTGGATCGACCTGCAAGTGAACGGCTTCGCAGGTGTCGACTACAACGATCCCAAGTCGCCCCGAGACGAGATCGGCCGATCAATCGACGTCCAGCGGACGACCGGTGTTTCGCGGTTCTACCCCACGGTTATCACCGGGTCACACGAGGACATGACAGGATCACTGCGCAACCTGGCACGAGCGAAGCGAATTCTCCCGAATGGGGACGCAATGCTGGGATTCCATGTCGAGGGACCGTGGATCTCCCCGCTCGACGGACCGCGAGGAGCCCATCCGAAGGCTCATGTGCGCCAGCCTACGGTCCGGGAGTTCGACAAGCTCCAGGACGCGGCTGAAGGGGGGATTCGTCTCGTCACTCTGAGTCCGGAACACGATGAGGCGCCCCCGGTGATCGAGCACATGGCCGACCAGGGTATCGTCGTCTCGATCGGACACACGGACGCCACCGCTGCACAGATCGCCGACGCAGTCAGAGCAGGAGCCACGATGAGCACTCACCTCGGCAACGGCGCCCATGCGCGGGTTCCGCGACACGACAACTACATCGTGCACCAAATGGCCGATGATCGCCTATTCGCAGGGTTGATCGTGGACGGCATCCATCTGCCGCCACCGTTCGCAAAAATTGCCCTCCGGTCGAAAGGGCTGGACCGATCGATCCTGGTGACCGACGCGGTCGCCCCAGCGCATTGCTTGCCCGGCATCTACTGGCTAGGCGAGCAGGAGGTCGAGCTCATGCCGTCTCGGCGTGTCGAACTCCTGAGCAGCAGGAGACTCGCGGGCTCGGCGCTCAGCATGGATCGTGGGATTGAAAACGCGATGCGGTTCACGGGAATGTCCGTGCTCCAGGCAACCCGGCTGGCAACGGTCAATCCGGGCGAGGCCATGGGGCTCTCGGACCGGTCGGGTTACCTGCAGATCGGGCAAGCCGCGGATTTCACGCTGTTCAAGGTCTCGAACGAAGGCGACGTGATCGTAAGCCGGACGATCGCGGCGGCGGCCTGAGGATCATTCAGGCACCCGGCGGATATACTCTCAGTTTGACGGAGCGAGGACTCTTCGTCAGTTTCGAGGGCATCGACGGCTGCGGCAAGACCACGCAGATCGGTTTGCTCACGACCAGATTGCGGGAGGTGGGAATCGAGCCGATTCTCGCCCAGGAGCCCGGCGGGACGCGAGTGGGCCGACTCATCCGCGGGGTCCTGCTCGATTCAGCCAATGCCGATATCGAAGCCAGATCTGAACTGCTGCTTTATTTCGCCTCGCGTGTGCAGAATATTGCCGAGGTCATCCGTCCGGGAGTCGAAGCAGGGAAGGTCGTGGTGTCGGACCGGTTCACCGATGCCACGCTCGCCTACCAAGGATACGGTCGCCGCCTGGGAGAGGATCTGGTGCTGCGCCTGAGTGAGCTTGCCTGCGATGGAATGAAGCCGGATCTGACGTTTTGGCTAGACCTTGAGCCCGAGACCTCGCTCGCTCGCGCGAGATGCAGGGACGATCGCAAGGACGTGGACGAGAGCCGGATGGAGGCCCATTCCCTCGAGTTCTTCTCGCGCGTCCGTCAGGGCTACGCGGCTATACACGCAGCCGAGCCGGGTCGCGTGCGGCGCATCGACGCTGGAGGGACTCCAGACGCTGTGGCGCGAAGGATCTTCGCCGTGTTGCTCCCGATGGTCGAACAGCTCGGCCTAGGCCCAAAGTGAAGGCCATGCCGGCTCCAAGTCTGATCGGACACGAGCGGGTCGCGACGTCCCTCTGGCGCATGGTAGCGGAAGACCGCCTGCCCCAGACCCTCCTCTTCGCGGGTCCCGAGGGCGTAGGCAAGGCCACGCTCGCGCGGCACCTTGCAGCCGGCATCAACTGCATCAACCGGCCGGGTCCTCCTTGCGGAGAGTGTTCTTCTTGCGGACGGATCCTGGCGGGAGACCTATCAAGCGCGGCTTACCGCAGGCTCTTTCGGGAACGGAGAAAGCTCCCTGCTTCGAAGCGTTCGGAGTCTCCGCTCGTTGTCTCCACCCACCCGGACGTCTTGATGTTCCCTCCGGACGGACCCATGCGAATCATCAGCATTGACCAAGCCAGGATGCTTCGCAATGCGGCTCGCCTAGCACCCTCCGAAGGACGGCGCAGGATCTTCGTGCTCGATCACGCCGAGCGCGCGAACGCGGAAGCCGCGAACGCCCTGCTCAAGACCCTCGAGGAACCGGGGCCCGATCTGACAATCGTCCTAACCACGGAGAATCCCTACCTGCTGCCCGCCACGATCCGGTCCCGTTCCATCCCGTTCTACTTCGCGGCACTGTCGCCAGCGGAGATGGAGACGTTTCTGCATTCGCGGGACGACATCGCGGAAGAGATCCAAGATCAGGTCGCGGCTTGGTCAAGGGGCAGTCCCGGTGTTGCGCTCTCGCTGGATGTCGAGGCGTTCCTGCGGCGTCGCGCTGCGATGCTCTCGTTGGTTCGGACCTCTCTGTCCAAGGGCGAGTTCGCGCGCTTCGCGGGCGAAGTCGAAACCGTTTCCCGGAAGCAGTCCGAAGGAATCGACGAGCTTGCAGCGATGCTCGCATCGCTGCTCCGCGACCTGCTCCGCCTTCACCTGAACGTCAGCGACGGACTCACCCACGTCGACATTTCCGCGGACTTGGCAGCGCTTGCCTCGCAATCGGACTTCACGTGGATCGAGCGTGCACTACGCGGGCTCGACGAGCTTCAGCAGCTCCGGCAAGCCAACATCCAGAAGCAGATTGCCCTCGAAGCTTACGCCCTGTCCCTGCGGCAGTGAAGAGGCGTCCCGCACCCCCCAGAGGCTGCCCCTCGAGGCGAGGGGATAGACTTGAGTCAGAGGTGACCCCGATGCCCGCGACCCTTGCTGCCAGCCTGCCCAAGGTGGCTTCCCCGCCAGGAGGAAGCTTCCTGATCCGGGACGCCAGCGCGTCGGAAGTGTTCACTCCAGAGGACTTCAACGAAACGCAAGACCAAGTCCGTGCGACGACACGCCGGTTCATGGAGGAGGAGGTCCTGCCGCAAGTCGCGGCATTCGAACGCAAGGAGCCGGGTCTGGCGCGGAAGCTCATCGAGCAGTCCGCGGAACTTGGTCTCCTAGGCGTGCTCGTGCCCGAGCGCCACGATGGGCTTGGAATGGATATCACGACCCAGATGCTGGTTAGCGAATGCCTCGGAACCTACGCATCGTTTTCCACAACTTACGGCGCCCATTCCGGAATCGGCACGCTGCCGATTGTCTTTTTCGGCACCGAGGAACAGAAGGAGCGGTACCTCCCCAAGCTGGTAACGGCCGAGCTCCTGGCTGCCTACTGCCTGAGCGAGCCCCAGGCGGGAAGCGACTCACTGGCGTCCTTGACTCGCGCGGAACTGACGACGGACAGTCGCCATTATGTGCTGAACGGCCAGAAGATGTGGATCTCGAACGGTGGCTGGGCGGACCTTTATACGGTCTTCGCGAAGGTAGACGGCGAGAAGTTCACTGCGTTCCTGGTCGAGCGCTCCTGGGAGGGCGTGAAGCCCGGGGCGGAGGAACACAAGATGGGCCTGCGGGGCAGTTCGACAACCGCCCTCTACCTCGACAACGTCCGGGTCCCAGTCCAGAACGTGCTCGGACAGGTCGGCCGGGGCCATGTGATCGCCTTCAACGTGCTCAATCTGGGGAGGCTTGAGCTCGCAGCCTCGTGCGTGGGGGGAGCCAAGGATCTGTTGGCGGAATCCGCGCGCTACGCGTTGCAGAGGCGGGCGTTCGGCCAGCCAATCGGGAATTTCGGAGCGATTCGTCAGAAACTCGCCGACATGGCGGTGCTGACGTTCGCGGGCGAAGCGCTGATGTACCGCACCGCGGGCATGATCGACGCCCGTCTGGAAGGTTTCTCGTGGGATGCGCCGGACGCGTCCAGGACCGCTCTCAAGGCCGTGGAGGAGTATGCGGTCGAGTGCTCGATCGCGAAGGTCTACTTATCCGAGGCCCTGGACCGCATCGCGGACGAGGCCGTCCAGATCCACGGTGGGTACGGATACCACGAGGACTACGCGGTCGAGCGCGGCTACCGCGACTCCCGAATCAACCGGATCTTCGAAGGCACGAACGAGATCAACCGCCTGTTGACAGCGGGCATGCTCTTCAAGAGAGCCGCCCAGGGGAGACTGGACCTGATGGCGGTGGCAGACTCCTCGAAGCCGCGCACGTTCCTGTCGGACTCAGCCAATGGAAACGACCCTTACGAGGGCTACCACAGCCTCGTCGGTCGCGCGAAACGCGGAACGCTTGCGGTCGCACGCCTTGCCAGTCGCCGCCTAGGCTCGGAACTGGAGCGCAGTCAAGAGGTCTCCGCAGCTCTTGGGGACATGATGATGTCGGTCTATGCGGCCGAATCGGCCTTGCTGCGGGCGGAGCGACTACGGGAGGGAGCAACAGGCGTCGTAGCGGACGACCTGATGCGCGTGCTTCTCCAGCGCACGATGACAGAGCTTCGGGGTCTAGGAAGCCTCGTGATCGGTGCATGCTGTTCCGGCCCGGAACTCGATAGCGGATTCAAGGCCTTCGAGAACCTTGTCGCGACCAAGCCTATCGACCTGCCGGCGGCTAGGGATCGAATAGCGAGACATGTCCTGGATCGAGGCGGGTACGCGTTCTGAGGGCGTCACAGCGAGGCGTCCTCGAGTTCCAAGATTGGGCTGCATTCCGCGCCACGCCATGTCCTGCAGTTTCGCGAAGCGGCGGACTCTGGAGAGGATCGGGTCGCGGGGGCCGCTGGCCAGCGAAGTAACCTCCATGCACCCCGTTCCAGGCGCTGGATCGATGCGAAATCCTTTGCACGAGGCAGGGATTGACCCGTTGGAACATGAAGCCTGCTGGCTTCCAATGAAAACAAGGGCGCCAAGAAGTCTCGGAGAACTTTCGAGTTCGCCGGCCTCATTGCCACCAGGTCAGCCCTCCCGGGACTGGCGCGATGCTAGGTTGCGAGTTTGACGTGCGTTCAGACCGACACCTCTCGCGTTGCCTTGGCGCGCTATTGCTCTGGCTGCCGGTCGCCATGGGCCAGCCGACCGACGGCAACCAGGCCAGCCCAACGCAGACCCAAACTTCCTCGATCCGCTCCGCGATCGAGATTCGTGCGCACACGCAGAGTCGAGAGGGTCCGCTGCGACAAGCCTCCGGCGACGTCGAGCTGCTCTACAGGAGCATTGTCCTGACGTCGGACCAACTGAGCTACGACGAGGAGAGCGGGGAGATTACGGCGGTTGGAGACGTCCACTACCGGACCCTGGACGGCCAGCAAGACCTGCGTGCCGAGCGGATGTCGTACAACATCCTCTCGGAACTCGGCACGTTCTACGAAGCTCGCGGGCGCACGTCTTCAGCCAGCCAAGGCGGCCCCCGCCTGCTCACCACCGACAACCCGTTCCAGTTCGAGGCCAGCATCGTTCACAAGGCGGGCGAGCACTACACGATTCACGAGGGAACGGTCACGAACTGCGAGCCCTCGAACCCTTGGTGGACGCTCCGCTCGTCTCGCGCGGAGGTTGTTCCCGGACAGTCGGCAGTCGTGCGCAACGGCGTCCTTCGCCTGCGCGGCGTCCCGTTGCTTTACGTTCCCTACTTCCGCAAGTCGCTCAAGAGAATGCCCCGCCAGAGCGGTTTCCTGACACCGACAATCGGCAACAGCTCGCGCTTCGGAAGAATTCTGGGCCAGTCCTACTACTGGGCGATCAACAGGAGCTTCGACGCGACATTCGGAGGCACGCTTTACACCTCAAGGGGATTTGCCACGAACGCCAGCTTGCGTGGAAGGCCGACGAGGAATTCCAACTTTGACGCGGTCTTCTTTGACGTGCGGGACCGAGGGCGCGAACTCGACGATGGCAGTCGGGTCAAGCAGGGTGGCAACTCCTTCTCGATGAAGGGCCAGACGGTGTTCGGAAACGGCTGGCGCGGCGTGGCCGACCTGCACTACCTGAGCTCGCTCGAATTCCGCCAAGCCTTCACGCAAACCTACGAGGAGGCCGTTTTCTCGCAGATCCGGTCGATCGGATTCGTGTCGAAGAACTTCTCAACGTTCTCCTTCAACACCTCGCTGCTGCGCAACGAGCACTTCCAGAGCGTCGCGCGCGACGACAACGTTGTCATACGAAAGTTGCCCGCGATCGAATTCAACAGCCGCGAGCGGCAGATCGGGTCGCAGCGCATACCCCTGTGGTTCAGCTTCGATTCGTCTCTCGACCTGATCAGCCGCACTCAGCGCAGCTTCCAGACGCGCCGGTTCGTGCAGCGCGGGATGTTCTTTCCGAGGGTCACCAGCAGAGTCTCTCTGGGAGGCTTCACGGTCACGCCGACCCTTGGAGCTCGCGCGATGGCGTACGGCCAGCGGCGGACCGAGAGCGGCCTGGCAGGTGAGAACCTCTATCGCAGGACGGGCGAGATCGCCGTCGATGTCAGTGCGCCTGCGGTGGAGCGGGTCTTTCGCGGGCCGAAGTGGATCGGAGATCGTGTCAAGCACGTAATCGAACCGCGCCTCCGCTACCGTTACACGAGAGGGGTCGAAGACTTCGACAGCGCGATCCGGTTTGACGCCCGTGACCTCGTTCATAACACCAATGAGGCCGAGATCTCGATAACCAATCGCCTGTACTCAAAGAACGACTCCACGGGGCGGGTGCGCGAGGTGGCAAGCCTCGAGATTTGGCAAAGACGCTATTTCGAGCCCGAATTCGGAGGAGCAATCGTCCCAGGAAACCGGAACGTCCTACAGTCCACGCTGGACTTTTCCTCGTTCGCATTCCTTTCCGAGGCACGCAACTACTCCCCTGTCGCAACGTCGTTGAAACTGTATCCGGGCTGGCGGTGGAGTCTCCGCTGGCGCAATGACTACGACCCCTTGCGGGGCAGGCTCGTGAACACAACAGCGGACGCTAGCGTACAGGTCAGCCCCAAGATCCATGTCATGGCCGGTCACCGGGCCATCCGCGTGCCCGGGACAATTACCCCGCCCAGCAACCAGCTTCTGACCGGAGTCCGCTACGGCGACTACAACCGCCGTGGCTGGAACGCGTCGCTACACAACGTCTACGACTATCGCCAAGGCGTCATCCTCTATTCCATATCGCAGCTGACCTACAACACGGACTGCTGCGGCTTCAGCGTCGAGCTGCGCAGACTCTCGATCGGGAATGCCCGCAGCGACAACCAGTTCCGGATCAGCCTTGCAATTGCGAACGTGGGCTCGTTCGGCACGCTGCGGCCGGCTGAACGGATGTTCTGACTTCGGCCCGGAACATTCCACCCAGCCGCGCGCGCAAGGGCAAGCAATAGGTGCGTTGGATGGATGGGGCCCGCTTCCTCGGAGTCAGAAGGCGCGGGTGCAACTCAACTACCCGTTCATCCCCCAGGTGGGTTGGCGCGATACAGGGTGCGTGGAAGCACTCGCTCTCACTGTCTGACTGCTCCCAGGCCTTGGACTGGGCTGGCCTGCTCGCCCGAGCCCTGCGTAGTGGCAAAGTCCGTAAATCGCGAAGCACGCGTTCCTGTTCAACCACGTCCGTACTCAGGCTCAGGCTACCGACTCGGCTGTGGTCCTGCGGGAACGTTGGTGTCGGATTCCTATCCTGACCGGACGATTCATAGCGTGGCACGCAGTTTGTCGTACACGTCCCGACGGTGGCCAACCGCCACTATCAGTACTTCAATGCGGGCCTCGATGACGCGATAGACGATCCGGTAGTCGCCCGTTCGCCAACACCGCAACCCGCGGAGGGAAAGCTGCAGGGGCTTGCCACGATCAGGCTCTTCGCGGAGCCTCTGGAATGCGGCAGACAGGCGACGTCGAACAGCCGGATCAACCTTTCTAATCGCCCGCGCAGCCCTAGCGGTGTAGACGAGTGTCCAACCCATCCCACACGTCCTCGTGGCTCAGCAGTTCTCCCGACGCCGCCTCTTTCAGACCGATCTCGATCTGCTTCGACAACTCCCGGTCACCTAGAATCTCCATCGTCTCTAGAAGTCCTTCGTATTCGGCAAGGGACAGAAGCACCGCCACAGGACGCCCGGATCGGGTGATCACCACCTCTTCGCCAAGCTCCTCGACCTCGGCTAGCAATTTGGCAAGGTGGGTCTTGGCTTGCGATAGGGGCACTGTGGTCATGACGATGCGCTCCAGACCATATTATAGGTCCTAACAATGGTCGATTCGAGATTTCTGGCAGCCAAGTATTCGCCTTTGCCAGCCGGCTCGAAATTGACAGCCGCGACGACTCAGAAGCCATCGAACAGGGTCCTCGAGGGTTCCAGCCAAGCCCGGACCAGCTACCAGGCGGGGACCATACGGGTTGACCCGAGGGCGATAGTCCCTCTGGCCGCAATTCGTCCTTCAGATCTGGAGCCGGCTTTGTGTGAATGGCGACGCTGGATTCTCGAATCTCAACGCCCGTTGGATTGCTCCGCTGGAGTACGAGCTCGGACCCCGTGCGAACGACCACGTGAGAACCGCCGGTCACGGGATCGACCGCGGTGTACCATATCCCCAAAAGCTCGAGTTACCGTGCGTGCCTGCAGTGCGATTCCTTAGTCAAGGAGTCGCATGACGATGTTCCCCCTACGCTCAAGGCCAACGAGGGACCGCCCCCAGACCGGACCCGGCAAGGTGGAACGCGACTGATGCAATCGCTTCGCTTCATTCATTCGGCCGACATCCACCTGGACAGCCCTCTGAGGGGGCTCGCGGGACAGGACGGAAGCGCCATCAAGCTGATCCGGTCGGCAACCCGAGAGGCGTTCGACAGGCTCATCGGACGCACGATCGAAGAGGAGGCGGCATTCCTCATCATCGCAGGTGATCTCTATGACGGGAACTGGAGGGATTACCAGACCGGGCTGTTCTTCGTCCGCCAGATGGGCCGTCTCAGGGAGGCTGGCATCCGTGCGTACCTGGTCTACGGCAACCATGATGCTGAGAGTCAAATCACTAGGCGTCTTGCGCTGCCGGAAACCGTCAAGGTGTTCCCTACCCGGAAGCCCGCGACGTTCGAGATCAAGGAATTCGGCGTCGCCTTGCACGGCCAGAGCTTCGGCCAGCGAGATGTGAGCGAGAATCTCGCCCAGTTCTATCCTGCTCCCCGGCCAGGAGCGCTGAACATAGGCGTGCTGCATACTGCTCTCACCGGGGCTGACGGCCATGCCAACTACGCTCCGTGCTCGCTCGAAGAGCTTGTCCAGAAGGGATACGACTACTGGGCGCTAGGGCACGTTCACGAAGCCGAGATTCGGCATGCACGGCCCTACGTCGTCTATTCGGGCGTGCTGCAGGGCCGCCATATTCGCGAGACGGGCCCGAAAGGGGCGTACCTCGTGTCGGTCGATGAGGGGGACATCTCTGGTGTGACTCCGCTGCAAGTCGACCTCGTGCGATGGAGTGAAGTGAGAGTTGACGCAGAGAACTGCACGTCAATCCAAGATCTCCTGGACGCGATACGAATCCGAATCGAGCAAGCGGTGCTTGAGGAGGCCGACGGGCGACTCCTGGCGTGCAGAATCGTCGTCAGGGGACGGACGGAAGTTCACAGCGCCGCGCTTGGATCCGAAGAAATGCTGCTTGCGGAGGCGAGATCCGCCACCGAGGGCCTCGGTGAAGAACGGGCTTGGATCGAGCGCCTGATCGTCAAGACCGAACCGTTGCCAAGCGCAGTCGGAGGTTCCGCCCTAGAGGATGCGTTCGGCCACATTGATCAAGCCAAGGGCGACGAATTGTTGCGAACCCTGCTGCGTGAGGATATTGGCGCATTCGTTGCCAAGCTTCCTCACGAGGTGCGCGACGGCACGGACGACGAACTGGTCCGCGCGGCGGCGAACGGCGACTACGAGCTCCTGGTCGAGTTAGCCGGACCCTACGCATTGGCGCGACTCGTGGAAGAACAGGCTTGAGCCGTGCGTGTCCGACGCCTTGAGCTGATCCGCTACGGACGCTTTACAAACCAGGCGGTGGACCTCCCGCCTGGCGATCCCGACCTGCACATCGTCTTCGGCCCGAACGAGGCCGGGAAGTCGACCGTCATGTCGGCACTTGAGGACTTGTTGTTCGGAATTCCCTCCCAGTCGAAGCTGAACTTCGTCCACAGCTACAAGGACATGCGGATTGGCGGGACCCTCGAGTCCGACGGACGCAGTCTCTCCGTTCAACGTCGGAAAGGCACAAGGAACACGCTGCTCGCAGCCGACAACTTGCCGTTTGCGAACGGAGAGATGGCCCTTGCTCCGTATCTCGGGGATGCGAACCGTGACCGGCTGGAGCGCATGTTCAGTCTCGATCACACGCGACTCCGCAGAGGAGGGCGGGAGATTCTCGAGGCGAAGGGAGACGTCGGGCAGGCGCTGTTCTCCGCCGGTTCCGGATTCCAGGACCTGCGCAAGTGCCTTCGCGAGCTAGAAGGAGAGGCCGACCAGCTGTGGAGTAGGAGACGATCGGCAAAGCGCAAGTACTTCCAAGCCCATGACAGGCTAAAGACGGCCGAGAGCGACTTGCGCGCGCAAATGGTCAGCGCAGCGGCATGGCGAGATCTGAAGAGAGAGTACGAGGCCTGCAAGACGGCTAGCGAGGAACTGCACAGCCAGATCCAGGCCAAGGACACCGAGCAGCGTAAGCTCAACCGAATTCGGAGGCAAGCCCGGTTCGTCCACGACAAGATTCGCTTGGAAGCGGAAATCAGCGAGTTTGGTGACGTTTCGGGGATCGCGCAAGACGCCAGTCAGACCCTGCAGCGAGCCGAACAAGACCGTCACCTCGCGGCCAGGCGTATCGAAGACTACGAAGCGGACCTCAAGCGCGCCAAGAGGGAGCGAGCAGAACTCAACTGGGATGAGCGGCTGCTACTGCGAGCCGAGGACATCGACCGCCTCTACAAACGCTGGATCCAAGCGCAGGCCGGAAAGGCCGACCTGCCCAAGCGGGAGGCCGAACTGGCCGCCGAGGAAGGCAAGTTTCGAGATCTAGCTCGGGACCTAGGCTGGACCGAGCCGAATGTTTCGTCCCTAATTGCCCGGATCCCCGCAAAGTCCGGACTCGCCAGGGTCAGAACGCTTCTCAAGCAACGTAGCGAGCGGCTAGCTGAGATCAGATCGACACAACGCGCCGTCAGCGAGGCCGAGGACCGGCTCGCGGTCACCAAGAGGCGCCTGAGGCGGATCGGCGCTCGGGTCGATGTCTCCCGACTGGCGGCCTTGGTTGCCGCAACCAGACGGGATTCCGGCGATATTCGGTCGCGAGGGCGGCTAGCCAAGAGCGAACTCGAAAGCGTGGAAGCCGAGATTCAAACCCTGTTCAGAAGCCTCCGTCCAACGCTGGGAACTCCGGAGATCGCAGGCCCGCTTCCGGCTCCGTCGAAACAGCAGGTCCAAGCGCATCGAGATATGCGGTTGGAACTTGATCGGCAACGCGCACGGTGCCGGGAACGCTTGGAATCGAAGGAGAGCAAGTTAGCCCGACTGGAGCAGGCTCGGGACCGAATCCAGGCAAACGAGCGACCGGTCAGCCGGAATGAGGTGATCCGGCTTCGAGCGGACCGCGACTCCGGCTGGGTCTTGGTGCGTCGCAAGTATGTCGCCGGCCAGGGAGTCTCCGAGGCTGACCTGCGACATTTCACGCGTGACAGTTCAGGTCTTGCCGAGGCCTACGAGAATTCGGTTCGGGCAGCCGACAGGGCAGCGGATCGCAGCATCGAGACAGCAAGCGCAACTGCCCGGCTTACCGAAATCGAGCGATCGATCGAGAGCGTGCGCGGCGAGCTCGGCACGCTCGAGGACGAACGGGTCCGTCTCGCAGAACAATCGAATGCGTTGGACAGCAGCTGGAAGCAACTCTGGGCTGAAGCGCCTTTCGAACCGCTGGATCCCGACGCGATGCTCTCGTGGCTCGACGCAAGGGAAGACCTTCAACAGGCACTCCGGAAACAGGTCGAGAGCGAGCGGAAACTGGCAACGTTGCGCGAGGAGGAGGAAGGTGCGATCGAGGCCGTAGCGAGTGAGCTACGGGCGCTAGGCACGGATGTGGCTGCGATTCGCGACAAGGGCCTGATCGCGCTGCTGGAGCTAGCGACTGACAAACAGCAGCGTCACGAACAGGCGGCGAGAACGAGGGTGGAGCTCGAGGCCGCTTCGGAAGATGCGGCAGCCGAAGCCGAAGCGAAGCGGAAGGAAGCGGCCCGCTCGGAGTCAGCGAAGAGGGAATGGCAAAGCGATTGGTCAGCTGTGGTGAGCGCCTTGGGATTCACCCAAGTCACGAATCCAGAGTCTGTCGAGGCACAGGTCGACGTCATTGATGAAATGCGTCCTGTCCAAGCCGAGATCGCCAACCTGCGAGAAAAGAGAATTGCGCTGATCCAGAGGGACATCGCCGACTTCGAGAGGGACTTGCGCAAGGTTGTGGGCGCCATTGCGCCGGGCCTTGCGAGAAAGGACCCTGACGACGCTGTGCCTGAGCTCCGACGGCTCCTTCAACGGAGCCGCGACGCGCGCGACGCTGCGCTCGCGAAGGATGGTGACATTGCGACCCTCGAGGACAGGCTCCGTAGTCAGGATGAGGCCAGGCGGAAATCGGAACAGGAGATCTTCGCCCTTCAGGACGCAGCTGGAGTGGAGACGGTTGAAGGTCTGAAGCTGGAAATCCAGAAGGCCGAAAGGGCAGAGCGATGCCGCAGTCAGCTCTCTGAGGCGCTGGAACGGCTGCGGACGGACGGAGACGGCCTCACTGTGGAGGATCAGCAGGAAGAGTGTCTCGCCGTCGACCTGGACGAGGCAAAGTCTCGCGCAAAGGCTCTGAGTGCGGAGATCGGAGACCTGCGGAATCGACAACTGCAAGCCCGCGACAACCTCCGTGAGGCCGAAAAGAATTTCAATGCCGTGGGAGGCAGCGATGCGGCTGCTCTGACCGAGGGTGCGAGGCACAACGCGCTTGCCGAAATCGGTGAAATCGCCGGTCAGTACATACGCACCCGGTCCGCTGGCCTTATCTTGCAATGGGCCATCGAACGCAACCGCCGCGAGAGGCAGGCGCCCATGCTCAAGCGGGCAGGAGAACTGTTCTCCGAGCTGACGCTGGGATCGTTTGAAGCCCTAGAACTCGACTTCGACGAGAAGGATCGGGCACGGATTGTCGGGCTTCGCCCGTCTGGCGAGCGGGTCGAAGTGGACGGTATGAGTTCCGGCTCGGGAGACCAGCTCTATTTGGCGCTACGGGTGGCCGCGCTCGAGGACCAAGTCGACGGCACCCAGCCCTTGCCGTTCGTGGCCGACGATCTCTTCATCAATTTCGACGACCAGCGATCGGCCGCCGGCTTGCGGGTCCTCGAACATCTCGGCCGACGTTGCCAGGTGATCTTCTTCACGCACCACGAGCACCTCCTGGAAGTCGCAAACCGCGCAATTCCTGAGTCCGTGCGCGTCTGGCGGATGACCAGCTGAGAACCGATTCATAGCCCCCCTGCGCGGAACAGCGTTCGGCTGACCGTCTGACATAATCGCGCCATGAACCCAGTCGCGATGCTCGCCCAGGCAATGGGAGGTGCTTGGACCAGCGGCCTGAACTTGTATGCCACTTGCGCAGGACTGGGCCTGCTGGGACGTTACGGCGACGTTGAACTTGCGGGAAACCTCACCATCCTCGAGAGCTGGTGGATCATCGGTCCCGCTCTCGCCCTATACGTCGTGGAGTTCTTCGCGGACAAGGTGCCGTGGGTCGATTCGGTGTGGGATGTCGTGCACACTTTCCTTCGGGTTCCTGCTGGTTTTCTATTAGCTGGAAGTGTCTATTCCGAAAGCGGGCCGGTCGTGCAAGCCGCTGCATCGCTCGCCGGGGCCGCTCTCGCCGGCGAGACGCACGCATTGAAAGCGGGTGCTCGAGCGCTGATCAATGCCTCTCCCGAGCCGGTCACGAACTGGGCCGCATCAGTGGCCGAGGACGTCACCGTGATAGGGGCGCTGCTCTTTGCCGTGAGCAATCCCGCGTTGTTCACGGTGTTTCTCGGCATCGCAGCGGTGATCGGGGTGCTGGCCCTGCGCGTCGTTTGGAAAGGCGTACGTTCAGTGTTCAGCCGGGCCGCAGATCTATTTCGGTGCGACAAACGATGGCGGGCACCTTTACAAGCGGGTTCCGAACCTGCCTCGTGAGAGAGCTTGTCCGAGAGCCGAGGCGCGGATACAGGGGCACAGCCCGCTCCAGCGCCTAAGTGCGTCTACTCGGCCGATCTGACAAGAGCCTCCGACCCCGTATTGCGCCAGGCCAGAATCTGGCTGGAACACAACCGTGCTGGGTTTCCTATCCTGAATCTAGGTCAGGTTTTCCGGTCCGATGGCCACGCGCTTCATCTGTAAGATTTGCCGCAACGAGATTGCCCATCCCGGTGCGGAATGTCCGTATTGCAGGGGGCGGTCCGTAATCGCGGAAGGTGCGTCGCCCCGCATTCTGGCCATGGTATTCGGCGTTATGGTCGCCATCTTTACGGTCACCGGGTTCTATGCCCGGTCCTTCAAGCTTGAAGGGCAGGATCGGGGACGTCTGCACTTCGAAGCCGCGAGAGCAGAAATGGCGGACGAGCGATACGAGGAGGCTATCAGCCTATTCAGGGACGCCCTCCTGTACTCGCGGGACAATTCTGCGTATCGATTGGAGCTATCGCGCGCCCTTTACGCGGCGGGGCGTTACTCCGAGACAGAGAACTATCTCTCCGGGCTGCGCACGGCGGATCCGGCATCCGGCATCGTCAACCTCCTGCTCGCTCGCCTGGCGGCCCGCGGTGGCCAGGTCACGGAAGCCGTTTCGTACTACCGCACCGCGATCCACGGCCATTGGGAAACGAAGCCGGAAGTCGATCGAATCGATATGCACCTTGAACTGGTTGACCTGCTCGATCGGGAAGGGCTCGACCAGCAGCTGGCCGCCGAGCTCCTGGAACTGGCCGAGATTGCACCGGACGACACAGAGATTCTTCGCCGCCTCGCGATCCTGCTCCTGAAGACCGGTTCCTACGACAGGGCGTCGTCCATCTTTCGGTCGCTGCTCGTCTCCGCTCCTACGGATCGCGAGCTGCTGCTGGGGCGTGCAGCCGCCGAGTTCCAGCTTGGAAACTACCTGACGGCAAGGACGCACTATAACCGCGCGCAGCTGTACGGCGACGATGACGAAACGAGAGAACGAATCCGGCTCTGCAACCGAATCATCGAACTGGATCCGACACGGCGCGGCATCGGGTTGGGCGAACGGTTACGCAGGAGCCGGTTGCTCATCGAGCGGACCCTGACCGCATTCTCGGCTTGTCGCAACCCAGCAGGGAGCGGACTCGTGGGGCCCTTACCGTTGCTGCCGCAGGACGAAACGCTGGTGATCGACCGGGCGGAATCTGTCTTGGATGCCAGGCGACAGCGCGCGACTGAGGCCTTAGTCGAGTCGAATATTCTGCTTGCCGAGGAGGTCTGGAACTTCGCTCGAGCCCGGTGCGATTCGGCAGACCCGCCGGACCGTCCCCTCCTGCACGTGCTGGCCAAGCTGTCGCGATGAAACAGTTGCGAGACATTCTGGCCAAGCTCAGCGCTTTGAGCCGGATGAGCCCGGTCCTGGAGGAACCGCAGCGATTCCTCTTGCTGTCGATCGTCATCGGAATCTTCTCCGGACTGGTCGCCGTGTGCTTTCACATTTCGATCGAGTACCTGAACTGGAACACGATTCATTCGCTGGCACCGAACTCGAGGTACCTCCTCGCGTTGTGGCCCGCGCTCGGCGGCCTCGTGGCCTACGCCGCGGTGCACTACCTCGTGCCAACCGCGCGCGGGACCGGCGTGAACTATACGAAGGCTGCCGTCTACGCCTCCGATGGCTATATCCCCTTTCGCAGCGTTCTTGGCAAATTCGGGACGTGCACGCTGTCAATCGGAACGGGAAACCCCATGGGGCCGGAAGATCCCGCGCTCCAGATGGGTGCGGGTATCGCGTCCCTGCTGGGCCGGATCTTCCACCTGACACGGGACCACATGCGCCTGATCGCCCCGATCGGCGCGGCGGCGGGCTTCGGGGCGGCGTTCAACACGCCCATCACCGCAGTGCTGTTTGTCATGGAAGAAGTGGTCGCCGCCTGGAACGCAGGCGTGCTTGGATCGATTGTCCTCTCGTCGGTGTCGGCCGTGGTCGTCAGCCGATGGTTCCTTGGTGACGACCCTCTCTATCGGGTACCAGATTTCGAACTCGTCGGATACTCCGAACTGCTCGTCTACGCGGCGATTGGGGTTGCGGGCGGCTATCTGTCGGCGCTGTTCACGCGCTACGCGATCAGTCTGCGCGGACGAACGGTGGGGATGGCAGACCGGCGCAAGGTCTGGCTCCCTGCCATAGCGGGTCTCGTCGTCGGCACCGTGGGATCGATCGTGCCGGAGACACTTGGAGCCGGGTACGAAGTCATCGACGGGGCTCTGCATGACCGGTTCCCGTGGAACATGCTGCTGGTGTTCGGAATCCTCAAGCTGCTCACCATGGCGTTGTGCTTCAGCTGCGGCACCCCGGGCGGGCTATTCGCTCCCACGCTGTTCGTCGGAGCGATGCTAGGAGGCGGACTCGGCGGGCTGGCAAACCTGATCTGGCCGCTATCGACGAGTTCGACCGCGGCGTACGTCCTCGTTGGGATCGGGACGTTCTTCGCAGGCGTTTTCCGTGCACCGATGACCTCTGTCTTCATGGTGTTCGAACTCAGCGCAAGCTACCAGATCATCCTTCCGGTAATGGTCGCGAACACGATCGGGATTCTCGTGTCGCGCCGGCTGCAACACGAGTCGGTCTTCCAGTTGGCGGGATATCAAGACGGCCTGGACCTTCCTTCGGCAGACGAGCGCCGGGAGACTCCTGTGATGAATGTCGAAGATGCCATGCAAAGGGGACGCGACCGGCTGGTTTCGAACCGAGCCACCGTCAGAGAGGCCTACTTCGCCGCAGACCGGATCGGCGAGGACGCTGTGCTGGTGGAGACACGTTACGGGAACTGGGGATGGGTGAGCCGACGAGACCTGGAGCGGGCGATCGAGGAAGGGCTTGGAGCGGAAACCGTGCAAGGAGCCCTGAGGATGCGGTCGGTGATTCGCACGCATCCCGATCTCCCGCTTGATCAGGCGATGCGCAAGCTTGCTGTCTACCCGTTGCTCCCGGTCGCGAGCCGCGTCAATCCAAGCTTCATGCTGGGGACGCTGACGCTTGAGGATGTGCATCGCTCCTACGGGATCGCCCGGCAGGGCCAGCCGAGCCCCGCAGCCCCTCAGACGAGGCGCTCGGCGGATCACTCGTGAGTGTCGTGCTCGCAGGCAAACGTCGCGGGAACGCCGTTCTTGTTGAGCTCGGCGATTCCGATCCGCGAGGTGTAGTACCCCTCGACGGTCAGCCGCTTCACCCTCGCGAAGAACTCCGCTCCGGGCGCTAGCTCGGGCTCGTCGGCTTCGTCCAGGTCCTCAAGAATCGCCACCTGGTCCTTCTCGTCGAGCGCCACGAACGGCGAGCCGTGCAAGCGAATCGCATGCCCGTCCAGCCAGCCCAGCCCCTTGAGGAAGCCGTGGCCCTTGTCCGGGGCCACGTCATGCAGCATCAGGTCGATGTACTCGTTGACCTTGGCCGCCTTCGCACCAGGAGTGTCCGTCTCCGGAATGATCAGTTCGGTCAGCGCAACGACCGTGTCGTTCTGGTGCGGGTCCAGCAGCAGCGGTTCCCACGAAGCCTCCGCCGCTGCCTCGGCGGCCGGGGCCGGCACGGGCGCGATGTGGGTGACGACCGGGCCAGCGGCCGCCGCACCCGTCCCGACCAAGGCGGTCTTGATCCAATCGCGACGCTGCAATCCTGGTCCTCCAGGGGCGTGCACCATTGTACAAGCAGGGAGCCGCGCTCCGAGGCCCGGTGGCCCCGAAACGCGGCTCGGGTCGGCGCCCACCCGGGTGGGCAGGCGGGCGCCTGGCTGGAGGAAACCTATTCCTTCGGTCCGAAGACCCACATGAAGCCGACGGTGAACGTGTTCTGGTCCATGGCGAAGCCATCCTGGCAGGACGGGCAGCCGAAGAACGCCACGTCAGACCAGTCGCGCCGGTACTCGATGCGCGTCAGGAAGCGCGGATCGTCCTTGACCGGCTGGACTTCGAAGGTGAGGGTGTTCTCGCGTAGGTTCTGCTCGACTCCGGTAGACCTCCCGTCGCTGTCGTCGAGGAACTCCATGCGGTAGGCCAACCGAACCTGGTCAGACAGATGCACCCGGGCGTAACCACCCATGCCCCATGACGTCGCGCTGGCGCCCATTGCGTCTGCAATGGAAATGTAGTCCAGGTTGGCCATGACCTCGAAGCGGTCGTGCAAGCCGCCGTACATATTCCAGCTGAAGTTCTTGAGCAAGCCACCTTCCTCGCCTTGCACGTTCTCCGGCCCGGAAATCCAGGTGGCAGTGGTGTTGAAGCGGTCGGTCGGTGCCAGCGAGATCTGCGTGCCGTACGACTTGCCCGAATTCTGATCCCAGGCGTTGTCGAAGCCGTTGACGAGCATGAAGGTCGCCGTGACGGTGTCCGAAAGAGGAGTGCTGATCTTCGCGCCAACGTGCGAGAAGGGCTCGTTCCAGGCCCATAGGATGCCGCGCGTGTAGTTCCAGTTCAGGTGGGACTCGGCCACTTCCAAGCCGGCGATCGTACCGAATGCGCCGACGTTGAACTCTGCCCCGTTGGCAAATTGGTAGTAGCCGTAAGCCTGTTGGATGTACAGCACGTCTTCCAGCGGTCCGGGCTCGAGCCCGTCGCGGAACAGGCGGGCGCCGGACCCGAACCAAATGTCGGAGCGGAAGCCGATCGGCCCGTCGCCGCTGGCATCGATTTCCAGCTTGGCCTGGTTCAAGCCGAACCCGCGCGAATTCGGATTGGTGTAGTACAGGGTGTTGTTTCCGTCTGCCGGGCTGTTCGTGTTGTGGGTGTAGTACGTGTCCAGCAAACCGGTAAACGAGATCGCCTGGCCGCCGCTGCTAGCAACGCCGACCGGCATGTCCTGGCTCGGCTCCGCATCGCTGATCGCCTTGGGGCCCTTCCACACGGTCTCCTCCTTCGCGGCTGCGGCGACGGCAGTCTTGGCATCCAAGCGAACGGGCGGGGCCTCCACTGACTCGGCGGGACCGGGGCTGGCCTTGGCGGCCGAGGCCTCGGCTTGCTCGGTCTCTTCCGGCTTGCTGTCATCCTGGAGCGAGTCGAGCATCGCCTCCAGTTTCAGCAGCCGGGACCGGAGCGAGGACAGCTCCTCGCGGATCTCCGCTTCCAACTCAGCTGCGTCCGAGCTCGTGGCCTCTGTCGCGGGGGCAGCGGCGAGCGGCACCGCGGAAAGCGCGAGTACAAGAATTCCTAAAATGCACGTCTTCATTGTTCCCTCCAGATACTGAGTCCCTTCACCGATTGGTCGAATGGTCCGCAACAGGCGACTGAACTCGGTTTGTGATTCAGGGCGGGTGTAAGGCCTCGCCCGAATACCCACTCTAGGGAACACCGCGTGCAGGGGCAATTAGATAATTTTTATGGGCTGTATTCAGATTCCTTACCCTAGTCTTCAATTTTGCAAGGTTCTGTTTTTCAACGATTTGCAGACACTAGTGGGCTGGAGACAAAGCTCTCGCAATGCTCTGGAAGCACTGCGGAGGAAAGAAAATTCCGGGCGCTGTGCAACAAGTGGCTAGTGGGGCCGGGGGTGTGCCCGCAACGGCAGAGCAAGTGGGCGAACTCATGTGCAAGCGCCGAATACCGGTCGTCTCTGCGCCGCAGCCAATGGGCTCTGTACCCGATCCAAGCGGTGTTTAGGTAGGGTGCACCGGGACCGGCTTCCTCAAGCGCGCGGTACGAGATTGCGAGCAAGTCGGTTCCCGAGACCCCGGCGATCAGGAACCCGGCCGGATATGGCGTTGAGGAGGGGATCATTGCGCTTAGCTCGGCGACAGAAGACGGAACACCCGTTTCCGGATCGGCCTCGGTCGCATCGATCCGGCGACGACCGGCACCCAGCCGTAGCCGAGCGAGCCGCACCCGGCCAATCTGAATGCCACAGGCCTGGAATATGGCGGCTGTCCGGCGGATCTGCCGCACGGCCCTGGCCTGCGTCCACGGTGTGCCCCGGGCGTACATGACGGTCGCGTCCATGCGATGAGGAAGCGACGGAACGCCACGCGGATAGACTTCGCTGGATTCCAGCCAGCGTTGCTCGGCACCGACGAACCCGGATTCCTTCCATGGCGAGAATTCATTCGAACCCGCACGAGAAGGTGCCGCGGCAATGGCAGCAATGGCAACCACCAGCGCGACTTGCCTGACACTCCCCATCCGCGCCCATGATAGACTGCTCCAACGATCCGCTAGGTTCCTTCTCGACCGCGTGGTGACGGCACCGCCCGTGTTGCACAAATGACGATTTGGGACTTGGACACTCCAGCCTTGCTGGTCGACATGGACAGGCTGGAGGCAAATCTGGACCGCGCGGCTCGCTACGCCCGGACTCACGGGTTGCGCCTGCGACCCCACACCAAGACGCACAAGTCCCCGCTAATTGGCCGGATGCAACTCGACCGGGGGGCTTGCGGTCTGACAGTAGCCAAGGTCGGCGAGGCGGAAGTCATGACTCGCGAGAGCGTTCCGGACCTGCTCGTGGCCTACCCGGTGTGGGGCGACTCGAAATGGGCCAGGCTCATCCAGGTGTGCAAGCGGGCACCTGTCACGGTGGCGCTTGACAGCGTTGCGGTCGCGGAGGGTCTGCAGCGGCACGCGAGGCGTGCGGGAACAGGAATCGGCGTCCTAGTCGAGGCAGATCTCGGCATGCGGCGATGCGGGCTTCCGCCAGGCCAAAGTCTGCTCGAGTTGGCAAGAGCAGTCTCGCAAATGTCTTCGCTGCGACTCGAGGGCCTGATGTTTTACCCCGGACACATCAATCTGGCCGCCGAGGAAGGCGAGCAAGACTTGAAGCGTCTCGCGTCCGACCTCGAGGGCATCCTGAATGACTTTCGGCGGGACGGGCTGCCGACGGGTGTGGTGAGCGGTGGTTCGACGCCGACGCTGTTCCATTCCCATCGAGTACCGGGGCTCACCGAGATTCGACCCGGCACGTACGTCTTCAACGATCGAAGCCAAGTGGCAGCGAAGGCTTGCGAATGGGAGGATTGTGCGGCGACCATCATGACGACGGTTGTCTCGACTCCGCAGCCGGACAGGGCGGTCATCGACGGCGGTTCCAAGACGTTTACTTCCGATTCGGTGCGACCCTTCAGTGAAGAGGGATTCGGGCGAGTGCTGGAGATGCCCGGAATTCGATTCCTCAAGATGAGCGAGGAACACGGCGTGCTCGACCTGAGCGGGCACGAGGGACCACCGCTGCGAATCGGGCAGCGCCTGCGGCTCGTGCCGAACCACGTGTGCGTCGCGGTCAACATGCACGAGAACGTGCACGGCTTCCGTGGAGAGACGGTGGAACAGACTTGGGCTGTCGAGGGCCGCGGCAAGCTCCAGTGAGGCGGAGGGGACCAGTGGGATTTCAGGGACAGGGAGAAGTCACAGTGAGCGAAGGCAATCACAATTCGATCGAGCGAGTCACGGCAAAGGGCGCGCCCAACCCGCAAGGACCGTATTCCCACGCCGTGAGAGCAGGTGGGTTCATCTATGTGTCCGGACAGGCCGCGTTGGATCCAGACAGCAGCAAGCCGATCAACGGCACCGTGGCGGAAGAGACCCACCGCACCATCCGCAACATCCAGGCGATTCTGGTAGCGTCCGGAGCGAATCTGGACGATGTGGTGAAGTGTTCCGTCTTCCTCTCGGACATACGCGACTTCGCGCAGATGAACGCGGTCTACGCCGAATATTTCGGCGGAGCGAAGCCGGCCCGCACAACGGTCCAAGCCGTGTTACCTGCCGCGGGCCTGAAGGTCGAGATTGATTGCATCGCGTATGTCGGGGAATGACGCGGATCGAAGCTCGGCCCGAACGGCACGACGTGCTTGCAAGGCCTGAAGCCGAAGACCTATGATGGCTATCAGCTAGGTCGGCGAAGGAAAGCCTCCGACGCTTCGGCGGGCGTCCGAATTGGGCACCCTCCGTGTAACGGTTGGGGGATGTCTCGCGTCAAATCTTCGCAGTTGGCAATGCCGGATTCCTACCGTTCGGAAACGACACCGGAGCTCTCGCCCCGCCCCTCGCCCCTAAGCTCGCTCGTGATTGAGTCCATTCACGAGCCATGGTGGCGCCACTTCGCGAGCGAAGTCGGCGACATGCTGAACCCTCGGAAGTTCGGGCCGCTGCCTTCGTACCCGCCAGCCCAGCCCGGCCAACCCGACTATCGCGATCCGAACGTCTACTCGCTAAGCCGTCCTTGGTGGCTGGGTATTCCGGAGAGCCTCCGGGTGATGAGCGAGGCCAGGGGGTTCCCACCGTTGCCTCCGTATCCGCCTGCCCTGCCGGGTCAGGTCAGCCTGCCACCGCTCACCATCAAGACGCTGGCCCTGCCATGGTGGCTGGGACTGTTCGAGAGCTACCGGCTAGAAAAGGAATTTCGGGAAGCCCCGCCTCTCAAGCTGACCTCGAAGCCGGTCCAGGTTCAGGAAATCTGGGGTGGTTTCAGCCACAGGCGCCAAGGCATGGTTGTGACCGCCGTGGCGCACGTCCTGTTCGTGCTCGGTGTGTTCGGGTTCCAAGGAGACGATTTCGCCGATTCAACCAAGGGAACGGTCACGCTGATTATTCCCGTGGATATCTCCCCATACCTGGCACAGCTTGAAATGCCCGCGAAGGCGGATCCCGGCGACAGCGGCGGAGGCGGCGGAGGCGGGGCCAACTCGCCGCTGCCGGCGAGTCGCGGGAAGCTGCCGCGCTTCTCGCTAGAACCGCAATTGGCACCTCCGACGCCTGTGATTCGGAATCCCAATCCGGAGCTTTCCGTGGAACCCACGGTGCGCGTGCCCCCGGAAGTCAGCTTGCCTAATGTCGATCTGTCGGTATTCGGGGATCCCTTTGGTGCAGACGGTCCTCCGTCCGCCGGACCAGGCACCGGAGGAGGGATCGGTTCGGGACGGGGCACAGGTGTGGGCTCCGGCCGGGGATCCGGAGTCGGTCCGGGATCCGGCGGAGGAATCGGAGGCGGGGTCTACCGCATCGGAGGCGGCGTGACCAGTCCGAGGCTCCTCTACAAGGTCGAGCCCGAGTATTCCGAGGAGGCCCGGAAGGCGAAATATCAGGGCACGGTGATGCTCGCGGTCGAAGTCTGGGAAGACGGTCTGGCTCACAATATTCGCGTCCTGCGTAGCTTGGGTCTGGGATTGGACGAGAAAGCGGTCGAAGCCGTGAAGCAATGGAAGTTCTCGCCAGGCAAGAAGGACGGAAAGCCCGTAAGAGTCGCGGCGCAGATCCAAGTCAGCTTCCGGCTGCTATAGCTTCGGCACCGGGTCGGCCGCGGTCAGGTGGGAACCACGGCGATTGACCTATTTGGTCCGCACCCCGTTCCATTCTCGTCCCGGCGGCGAATAAGTCGGTCGGCCTCAAAGCCGACGTCAGCCGCAGGCCCTAGCAAGTAGTCCGTCGCCGTGCCTTCGGGTAACGTTGCACGGGTTGCGATTCCAGTCCGAGAGCCGCCCGAGCATGGGAACGGACCGCACGCAAGCACGCAGAGACCGCTTTGGTACAGTCACAAATACGATGGACACGCAAGCATCCACACGAAGGGCCTTTGTGGCCGGCGTCGCAGGGGCTTTGGCCGTCCCCGCCAGCGGCAAGGCACAGCGGGACTGGACGAACGTCACGCCAACACGATATCCGGATCCAGACATCGTTTCGCTCGACGACCGTTTCAACAAGTACAAGCTCGGAAACACGCCGATCCAGCGGCTCCATGTCGGAACCCTCTGGGCGGAGGGGCCTGCCTGGAACGCCGTCGGTCGCTACCTGGTGTACTCCGACATCCCGAACAACGTGCAGCTCCGCTGGCTCGACGATGATGGCCACGTGAGCGTGTTCCGGAACCCGTCGGGCAACTCGAACGGCAACACATTCGACTGGGAGGGCAGGCAGCTTTCCTGCGAGCACGGGAACCGCCGGCTGGTGCGGTATGAGCACGATGGAACTGTCACCGTCCTGGCCGACAGCTGGCAGGGTAAGCGACTGAACGCCCCGAACGACGTGGTGGTCGATCCGGACGGCAATATCTGGTTCACGGATCCGGGCTACGGCAGCCTCATGCACTACGAGGGCAACAAGGGACCTCTCGAAATCAAGGAGGCGATCTACCGAATCGACGGGAGCAGCGGCGAGATGGAGATGGTTGCGGACGAGATTTTCAAGCCCAACGGCCTTTGCTTCTCGCCGGACTACAAGCTGCTTTACGTGGCTGACACCGGCGCGTCGCACTATCCGGAGGCAGAGCGAGAGATCAAGGTCTGGGACGTGGAAAACGGCCGGTCGCTTCGCAACGGCCGAAGGTTCGTCTCGATGCGCATGGACGGCTTCGAACAAGCCGGAAACGCAGACGGAATCCGTTGCGACACGGACGGCAACGTCTGGTCGTCCGCGGGCTGGGTCGGCGACGGCTACGACGGCGTCCATGTCTTCGCCCCGAATGGCGATCGTATCGGACTGATCAAGCTGCCGGAAATCTGCTCCAACGTCTGCTTTGGAGGTGTCAAGCGCAACCGCCTTTTCATGACCGCGAGCCAGAGCCTCTACGCCGTTTACGTCGAAGCGCAAGGCGCTCATATCACGTGACCTGACCGGGCGATTGCTAGAATCGAGCGACGGAAGCTAATCCCGGCCGGTGTCGGGCCCGGTCTTCAAAACCGTTGTTTGGCGCTGAGCGTCAAGGGTGGGTTCGACTCCCACTAGCTTCCGCCAGCCATCGCTCGGCGGGAGGACACGGGCGCCAGGCAGATGCTGCCGGCCTCATCGCGCGAAATTCCATGGCCGACCGTCCCAACGTCCTCCTGATCTCCACCGACCACTGGCCCGCCGAGTTACTCGGTGAGGCCGGCCATCCGGACATCCTGACGCCAACCCTGGACGAGCTGGCGAGAAGCGGAGTGAGGTTCCGCAACGCTTATGGCGAATGCCCGGTCTGTATCCCCGCCCGTCGCACGCTCATGACCGGCGTGAGCCCGCGGACGCACGGGGACCGCGATTTCGGCGAAACAAGGCCGATGCCGGACCTGCCGACCATGGCGCAGACCTTCCGCAACGCCGGCTACCAGGCTTACGCCGTCGGCAAGCTGCACGTGTACCCGCAACGGAATCGCATTGGATTCGACGACGTGATCCTGGACGAGGAAGGCCGGACGCAATATGGAGTCGTGGACGACTACGAAGCGTTCCTGGCGGATCACGGCTATGCCGGCCGGCAGTTTGACCACGGCATGAGCAACAACGACTACGTCACGCGGCCGTGGCACTTGCCGGAGGAACTGCACGCCACGAACTGGGCGTCGCAGCAGATGGTTCGCACGATCAAGCGACGCGATCCTGGCAGGCCGGCGTTCTGGTTTCTCTCATATCGGCATCCGCATCCGCCGATCGTCCCTCTCGATTCGTACCTGACCATGTACGAGGACGTGGACCTGAGGTGGCCGACGCAAGGCTCGTGGTGTCGAGACGCACTGCCCTACCTGCTTCAGGCAGTACGCGGACGAAGCGCGCATATGGGGGTTCGGGAGATCCGTGACGCCCTGCGGGGCTTCTACGCGCTCTGCACGCACATCGACCACCAGCTGAGGGTGGTCGTCGGCACGCTCCGAGAGGAGGGATTGCTCGACGACACGGTGATTTGCTTCACGTCGGACCACGGGGACATGCTCGGACGTCACGGGATGTGGGCAAAACGGCTCTTCTACGAGGCATCGGCGAACATCCCGATCATCCTCGTCGGAACCGCGGGGGATCGACGCGTCGGACACCGTCGGGTGGACGACCGCCTCGTCGGCTGGCAGGACGTGATGCCAACCCTGCTCGACCTGGCCGGGATCGATTCGCCGCATGGCGTGGAAGGACTCTCGATGGTTGGAGACCGGGAGCGCGAATGGCTCTACGGCGAAGTGGGTGAGGATGATCACGCCACGCGAATGATCCGCAAGGACCGATTCAAGCTGATCTACTACCCGGCTGGCAATTCCCGGCAGCTGTTCGACGTGGAATCCGATCCGCTGGAAATCCGGGACCTCGCGCGCGACGAGGATTACCGAGGCGTCCTGGAAGAGCTGAGTGCGATCCTGATCGGGGAGCTCTACGGCGGCGACGAGGAATGGGCGGTAAACGGCGAGTTGCTCGGACGGCCGTCGCGGGCCTTTCGTCCAGGGCCGAACCGGGGCCTCTCGAGCCAGCGGGGACACCATTGGCCGCCTCCGCCGAGAACGAACATGCGGCAGATCGAATGGCATAACGAAGAGTGAGATCGATGCGCGACGGCTTGGCCGTGCCGCAACCGAAACAGATGTTCCGAGCGGGTACGCCGGCGATTTGGCCACGCGAGTGCTCGCCTGAAAGGAATGGCAGTTTGCCCTCTGCATCGCAGCCGGATTTGGCTTGAGAGAATGGGTCGGGCATGTCAATCGTAGGGCAGCGTCCGGCGGTTCCCGGCATAGTGGCGGCTTCGTTGTTGTTGACGGCGAGCCTCGTCGGGCAACCGGTCACGACCTCGGATTTGGAGGGAGCTGCGTCGAATACCGTTGATTGGCTCATGTACGGAAGGGATTACCATGCCCATCGATATGTGGATCTTGACCAAATCACCCCATCGAATGTAAACCGCCTGCACCCAGCTTGGGTCTTTGTCACGGGCGGTGAGAATCGCGGCCTCGAGGCCACTCCGCTCATTCGTGACGGGGTGCTGTACGTCTCGGCCGACGGCTCGCGCGTCTTTGCAATCGACGCCCGAACCGGAGCGAAGAATTGGAGCTACGACCCGCAGATCTCCGACGAGGCGGAACGCGTCTATTGTTGCGGCTCGATCAACCGCGGCGTCGCGCTTTACGGCAACCAAGTCTTTGTCGGCACCATGGACGCCCGCCTCGTCGCCCTTGACAGAATCAGCGGAACCGTGCGGTGGGAAACGCAGGTCATCGACTGGCGCCAGGGGTACAGCATCACTGGCGCGCCGCTCGTCGTGAAGGACATGGTCTTGACAGGAGTGGCCGGCGGGGAGTTTGGAATCCGTGGTTTTGTCAAGGCGTTCGATGTCGAGACCGGCGCGCTGCGCTGGACGGCCTACACCATTCCAGGACCGGGCGAGCCAGGCAACGAGACGTGGCCGGGAGACACATGGAAGCACGGCGGGGGGCCGACCTGGACCACTGGTGTCTACGATCCGAATTTGGAACTCGTGTACTGGAACACCGGCAACGCCGCGCCCTGGAATTGCCAGGTTCGCAAGGGGGACAACCAGTGGACGGCGGCCACGATAGCGATCGACGCCGATTCGGGCGAAATCGAATGGGGATTTCAATACACGCCGTGGGACTGCTGGGACTACGACGCTGTCAGCACGCCCGTGCTCGCCGACCTCGAACTGGGCGAGCACGGAGCAGTGAAGGCGCTCTTCCATCACGACAAGAACGGTTTCTTCTACGCGCTCGACCGGACGAACGGCAAGTTCCTTTACGGGGAGCCGATTGTCCCAGGGATCACGTGGGCAAAAGGCCTTGATCCTGAAACAGGGCGTCCTATCGTCAACCCGGACATGATCGCCCAGTCTGGAGGGCCCGAAGTGGGGCCGATCATCCCCAGCCTGGAGGGAGCGATCGACTGGCAGCCGCTGGCATACGACCCGGGCCGCAAGACCCTGTATTTCATGTCGAACCAGTGGGCAATGGGATACAAGTTCTGGGAGGAAGGCACCTTTGAGCCGCCAACGAACGGCGAATGGTACCTCGGAGCCGATTACCAGCAGTACCTGACCAGCGATAACCCCGGCAATTTCATTGCGTTCGATGTCGTTGAACGAAAGGTCCTATGGCGCCGCACCAGTCCCGCTCCGTTCTGGGCTGGTTCCGTTGCTACTTCGAGCGGGCTCGTCTTCACGGGAGACATGCGCGGCTACTTCATGGCCCTCGATGCGCGCACGGGGACCGTGCTCTGGCAATTCCAAACCGGTTCGGGGATCATCGGCAGCCCGATCACGTACGAACTCGACGGCACGCAATACGTCGCCGTTCCGTCCGGAGGGATCGGCGGCGACATGACCTTCTATTACACGGAGCCGAAGGCAGGGAACGTCTGGGTATTTGCGCTCGACGGAGGCGGCCCGGCGGAAGTCGCGCCCGGCACGAACCTGACAACGCTCGAAGGTGCGCTGCCGCTAGTCGGCGAGCCCGGCCACACGCTGGGGGGCCGAGTGCTCCCCGGATACGGGTTCGAAGCGACAGCGGGCGACGAGCCCATCCGGACATCGGGTCCGCCACAGCCGACCTCAGGTAGCGCGAGCGGCACCGATGTTCAGGCCCACCTGACAAATCCGTTTCTGGACTACTCCGGTGCGATTGAACAGGCGAAAACGCTCTACCGGACGCACTGCATCGGCTGTCACAAGGCAGGGGGCGGCAGCGGCCCCAAGCTGTTCCGCACTCCCCTTTCGGCACGGCGGTTCGTCGATGCGGTGCTGCAGGGTGGCAACGGGATGCCCGCTTACCTCGGACTGCTCGAAGAGGCGCAGATTCTGAAGCTGCATGCGCTCGTCGTGACTCAAGACGGACTCTGATCCTGCCATGTATGACGCAATCGTCCTCGGCGTTGGAGGAATGGGCAGCGCCGCCCTGTATCACCTCGCCTGTTCCGGTTGCAAGGTCCTAGGGCTGGAGCAGTACGGCGTCCCTCACGCATTCGGCTCCTCGCACGGCTCGACCAGGATCATTCGGCTGGCCTATTCGGAAGGCAACGAATACGTTCCGTTACTCCGAGCGGCGTACCGCTACTGGCGCGAACTCGAGGTCATCTCCGGGCAATCGATACTGCACGTCACGGGAGGGCTCGACATCGGGCCAGAGGACAGCTGGACAATCCGAGGATCGCGCGATTCGTGCGTCCGTCACCGTCTCGACTTCGAGCACCTTGATGGGACGGAGGTGAATCAACGATTCCCCGGGTATCGGCTTCCACCGTCGATGCAAGCAATCTACCAGCTTGACGGAGGGTACTTGCTCTCCGAGACCGCAATCGCGGCCTATGTCGGGGCAGCGCGCTGGCGAGGGGCCGACTTGTTGACGGACACGAGCGTATTGAATTGGGAACGCACGGAGACGGGCCTTAGGGTCAGGACATCGTTGGGGGTTTACGAGGCGAAGCGGATGGTGATCACAGCGGGGGCATGGATCGGCCGTCTCGATCCCGCGATGGGGCGGTACTGCAGGCCCGAACGACAGGTCATGCTCTGGACGGAGCCCTTGGACTCAATCGCGTTCGATGCCTCTCGGTTCCCGGTGTTCAACATGGAGGCGCCGTTCGGACGCTTCTACGGCGTCCCGAACCACGGCTCGGAGGGATTCAAGATCGGCAAATACCATCACCTGCGTCAGGAGGTAAGAGAACCCAGCGAACTGGACCGGTCTTGCCATCCCGAAGACGAGACTGCCCTGCGGGAAGCCATCAAGGAATTTTTCCCGAGAGCGAACGGTCCCGCGAAAAAGGCAGCGGCCTGCATGTTCACGAACAGCCCGGACGGTGACTTCATTCTGGATCGACACCCGGAGGAGGATCGCGTGTTCGTCGCAGCGGGCTTCTCAGGACACGGGTTCAAGTTCTGCAGCGTGGTCGGCAAGGTGATGGCCGAACTTTGCCTCGACTGCACACCCAGCTGGGATATTTGCCGCTTCCGACTGACACACGATCGGGTGAAGAGCTGGCATCTCGCCGGGACGCCTTGATGCAAGTTCCCTGACGCCTCCCGAAAACGCGCCCCAGCAAATGCATGGCGCCCGCCAGCTCGCACACCCGCCATCCATCCTGGAGTGCCACGGTCTCGACGAGTCTGGCGGTGTCGAATCGCGCGCAAGATCCGGTCCGGCTCGACCCTTGGCGCATCTGTCAACCGAAGCACCAAGAAGGAGGGAGCTACGATTCCAAAGGGCCATGAGCTATATTGTTTCTGGATCCGCAGCCATGGTTGATTCGCGCTTCCACCCGCGCCCGCGCCGGCCAATCTCCCGTCGGGAGATGCTTCGGAACACCTCGACCGGCTTTGGGATGCTGGCGCTCTCCGGCCTGATGGCGGACCCCTCCTACGGTGCCGTCGCGTCGGACGGCAGACCGGCAGGGCCGCATTTCGAACCGAAGGTCAAGAACGTCATTTTCTGCTACATGTCGGGCGGCCTTTCGCACATCGACTCGTTCGACCCGAAGCCCCGCCTCGCCAAGGAGGCGGGAGAGCCGATGCCGTTCGAGACGGCCCGGACAATGTTCAACCAAGACGGCAATATCTGGCCGTCTCCTTGGGACTTCCACCGGTACGGCGAGTCCGGGATACCCGTAAGCGACCTGTTTCCGCACATTGCCACATGCGTGGACGACCTGGCTGTGATCCGTTCGATGACCGCGAGGTTCATGGAGCACGCCCAGGGCAACTTCTACTTCCATAGCGGACAGCCGTTCACAGGGTTCCCTTCGATGGGGGCGTGGGTGAACTACGGCCTGGGAAGCGAATCCCGGGATCTCCCCGGGTTCGTCGTGATCGGCACAGGAGGTATACCGCTAGGCGGCATCAACATGTTCAGCAGTGGATTCCTTCCGGCCGAGCACCAAGGATCGTTCCTTTATCCCGGCGAGGAAGAGCCTCTCGCCAACATCCGGCCCAAGGAAGAGGACTCGAAGCAGCGCCGGCGCCTGGACTTCATCCGCTCGCTCGACTCAATGTATCTGGACCGCACGGGCAGCCACCCCCAGATCGACGCAGCGATCAAGAATTACGAAACGGCATACCACATGCAGTCGGCCGTCCCTGAACTGGTCGACATCCGGGACGAGACGCCAGCCACGCGCAAGCTCTACGGACTCGATTCGACGTTCCCTCCCAAGCGCAACTACGCCCTGCAATGCCTGATCGCCCGCCGCCTAGTGGAGCGTGGCGTCCGCTTCGTCGAACTGACAATGGTTGATGGGCGCAACCGCGCCAAGGGCAACGCGTCCAACCCCTGGGATCAACACACCGACTTGATCATCGGGCACACCCGTAACGCCTACTCGGTGGACCAGGCAGTCGCCGGCCTGCTGCAAGACCTCAAGGCCCGGGGCCTCTTCGACGAGACGCTGGTAATTTTCTCCGGCGAGTTCGGCCGGACGCCGTTCGTTCAAGGGACCAACGGCCGTGACCACAACCCGTTCGGCTTCAGCCTTTGGCTGGCCGGCGGCGGAATCCGGCCTGGCACGATATACGGCGCCACGGATGAGTACGGGTACCATGCCATCGAGGGCATCCGCACCGTGCATGACCTGCATGCAACCGTGCTGCATCTGCTCGGGATTGACCACACCAAGCTCTCATTCCGTTTCGGCGGGCGGGATTTCCGGCTGACCGACGTCCACGGGCACGTGATCAAGGAAGTGCTGGCCTGAGGGCCTCCGCACGGAAAGTTACTCTCTCGATCCGGTATAGTCTCGACAAGTGAACGACAACGCAATCCCGGCCGCCGCGAATTCCAGGCGGACCTTCGTCTCGGTGGCGGCGGGAGCGGCAGCCGCACCCCTTCTGCGGTCCGTGGCCGCAGCAGCGAAGCGACCAAGCCCGAATGATCGGGTCAGAGCGGCAGTTGTGGGCCTGAGAGGCCGCGGCCGGTCCCACATCAGGGCGTTGGAGAACCTGACGTCCCAAAACGTCGAGCTCGCCGCTATGTGCGATATCGACGAATCCGTACTGGCCGAACGGCTCAGGGATCATCGTGACCGAACCGGCAACCAGCCTACGGTATTTCACGACATCCGCAAGCTTCTCGAAGACAAATCGATCGACGCCGTGTTCTACGCAACGCCGAATCACTGGCACTCGCTCGGCACCATCTGGGCGTGCCAGGCCGGCAAGCACGTATACGTTGAAAAGCCTCTCTCCCACAATGCATTCGAGGGCCGCCAAGCCGTCAGGGCCGCACGCCAATACGACTGCGTTGTCCAGCACGGCACCCAGAACCGGTCGAGTCCCGAGATCATCGAGGGCGTTCGACGGCTGAAGGAAGGCGTGATCGGCAAGGTGTACCTAGCCCGAGGGCTGGCGTACAAGTGGCGGCGGTCCATCGGGAAGCACGTCGAGGGACCCGTCCCGACGGGAGTTCACTACGACCTCTGGAAAGGGCCGGGGCCCGACCGGCCGTTCAGCAATCTGCGGCTCCACAACAGGTGGCACTGGCAGTGGGACTACGGCAATGGCGAACTGGGCAACCAAGGAGTCCATCAACTGGACATCATGCGCTGGGCGCTCGATCTTGACGACCACCCAAGACGTGTCCAGTCGATGGGCGGAATGTTCGTGCACGAAGACGCACAGGAGACACCGAACGCCCAGACCGTATGCTACGAGTACGCGGACAGGGATCTCTATCTGAACTTTGAAATCCGTCCGTGGATCTCAAACGTGGAAGGCGGAATCGGTGTAAGGTGGCCGACCCACGGCGTGTGCACCGGGCTGATGTTCTACGGATCTGAGGGCTACATGGTCATGCCCCACTACGGGGCGTACTATACGTTTCTGGGACAAAAGAAGGAGCCAGGACCGTTTGCGGAACACCCCACGGACAAGATCCGCAACCAGCCGCACTTCGACAATTTCATTGCCGCGGTGCGAAATGGCGACGGCTCCAAACTGACAGCGGATGTCGAAGAGGGTCACAAGTCGTCTCTGATGGCGCACCTCGGTAACATCTCGTATCGGCTCAAGCGCCAAGTCGAATTTGACGGCGACGCCGAAAGAGTCGTCGGTGACGACGAAGCGAATGCGCTCCTGACCCGGACCTATCGAGAGCCGTACGTGGTGCGCGAGAACGTGTAGAGCGCGCTGGCAACGGACCGCTTTGAGCAGCGGGCCTGAACCTCGTCGAGAAAAACGATTCGGAATTCAATTGAGCAAGGCAACCATCACCGTTAACCAAGGCATTCAATCACTGGTCGGAACCCGGGACGAGAACCTGCTGATCCTTGAACGATCACTGGGCGTGACCGCTCATCTCTCTGCCGACAGCCTCGAGATCGAGGGCGAGGAAACGCAGGTTCGGCGTGCGGACGACATCATCGCGGACTACCTGACGCTACTCAGCGACGGTCATCGATTCAGCAACGGAGACGTGCGTGACTTCCTGCGCGTCGCCACCTCCGATCCCGAAATCAGCTTCAAGGCGCTCGTGGAAAGCAGCCGGCAGAGGGTGTGCGGGCGGAAATCGGTCACTCCGCGCAGTCTCAATCAGTTGCGGTATTTCGACGCGATGGACAGATCGGACATGGTGTTCGGAATAGGCCCCGCGGGCACGGGCAAGACCTATCTCGCCGTCGCTTTCGCAATCTCTGCCCTGCTTTCGAAGCAGGTGCGCCGGATCGTGCTCGCCCGTCCGGCAGTAGAGGCCGGCGAAAGGCTGGGTTTCCTGCCCGGCACCTTGCAGCAGAAGGTGGATCCGTACCTACGTCCTCTGTATGACGCGCTGCAAGACCTGCTCGACGCCGAGCGAGTGGAGCGGAACCTAGCGAACGGTACGATCGAGGTCGCGCCGCTCGCATTCATGCGCGGGCGCTCGCTGAACGAGAGTTTCATCATCCTTGACGAAGCCCAGAACGCCACAGCCGAGCAGATGAAGATGTTCATCACGCGGCTGGGTTTCGGGTCCAAGGCGGCGATTACGGGAGACATCACCCAGATCGATCTTCCCTCGGGCAAGCGAAGCGGCCTAATTGAGGCCATGGACGTTTTGGGGGACGTGCAGGGTGTGCGATTCGTTCACTTCGACGAAAAGGACGTGGTCCGGCACGGGCTCGTCCAGCGAATTATCCGGGCTTACGATCGGTACAGCGCACGGCGCCTGGGATCGATGCCAACAGGCGTATCGAAGAGCGGATCGATTCCGAATGCCTGAACGTGGAGCATGAGCGGCGGCAGCAGCGAGGCACCCTGGCACTTCGAGAACCGCCAGCGAAAGGTAGCCTTCAACGAACGCAGGATTCGGGTGTTCCTTGAGGCGTTGTCCCGAGACCTGTCTGGAGGACTCGAGTTTTCCGTGGTGATTGGTTCGGAGGCGGCGGTTCGCCAAGCGAACCGCCGGTTCCGGGGCGTCTCGCGGGCGACGGACGTCCTGTCGTTTCCCGATGGGCAGGACGGATACCTAGGCGACGTGCTGATATCCGCCCCTAGGGCGGCACGGCAGGCGGCCGAGTATGGCCACTCCGTCGAGACGGAGATCCAGACGCTTGCCCTGCATGGGCTGCTGCACTTGAACGGCCACGACCACGCGATCGACAACGGCGAAATGCGCGATGCCGAAGAGCGGCTACGCCGGTTCTACGGTCTGCCTCCCGGCCTGATCGAGCGAGGGTCTGATTGAGAGCTGGACGAGATCAAGTGTCGACCGACAAGGCGGTGCGGCAGGCCGCGAGACGGGGGCGACCCGACCATTTCGACGGGCAGGGCGAACAGCCGTGAAGGCAGGCTTCGTTACCATACTCGGCAAGCCGAACGTCGGCAAGTCCACCCTGCTGAATGCCTTGGTAGGCAGCAAGGTTGCCATCACCAGCCGTCGGGCGCAGACGACGCGCGACGCAATCCAAGGTGTTCTGAGCGAGAAGCGCGGCCAGATTGTCTTCGTCGACAGCCCCGGCGTGCACCTGCCGACCAAGCACCTCGGACAGCGCATGATGCGAGAAGTCCAGCGCGCCACGCAAGGGTGCCATTCGGTCCTCCTGATGGTCGACGCAAGCGCACCGCTCGACGAAGCCGACGAGCGGGCGCTGTCCCTAGCCAAACGTCTCGAAACCCCCACCTTGCTCATCGCCAACAAGGTGGACAAGATTGCTCGCAAGGAAGAGTTGCTTCCGTTTCTTGACCGATGCCGCCAACTGCACGATTTCGACGGATTCGTGCCGACTTCGGCGACCAAGAGAATCAATCTCGATAGGGTGCTGACAGAAATATTCGACAGGCTGCCCGAATCAGCGCAGTTCTATCCGGACGGTCAGGTGACGGACCAGCCGGAACGGTTCCTCGCCTCGGAATTGATCCGGGAACGCATCCTCAGGGAGACCCACGACGAATTGCCTCATGCCGTGGCCGTGCAGATCGAACGCTGGACGGAGTCGCGAAGAAAGCTCCGGATCTCGGCCACAGTCGTCGTGGAACGCGACGGCCAGAAGGCCATCCTCATTGGCAAGAGTGGAGAAAAGATGAAGCAGCTGGCAAGCAGGGCTCGCCAGACCCTTGAGGCTCGATTTGGACGGAGCGTCCATCTCGAGGTGTTTGTGAAGGTGCGCCGGAACTGGCGGAACAAGCGCGGATTTGTCGAGGATCTTGACTTCCACCGTATCCTTGGCGGCAGTTGAACGCTCATGGTAGAGTGCTTCGGCGGATGATGAGATCTCGACGTAGCATCCTGTTCGCGCTGCCCGTACTCGCAACGCTCGTTCATGCCAAGGTCGTCGATGACGGCCTGCTGCACGACCGGGTGAACCGCAAGCTCAATAACAACCCCTCGTTGCGGATCAGGGATCTGAGGGTGGAAGTGGAAGAAGGCGTCGTGACGATTGAAGGGACGGTGCGCTCGGAGAAGGTCAAGAACCGAGCCGCAAAGATGGCCGCGATCAAGGGTGTCAAGCAGGTCGTGAACCGTCTCGTGGTTGGGAACTGAGAGACCGGACGCGTCCGAGCGTTCCAACAGGCTCACCTGCTTTCGAGACCTCCTTTCGGGCGGCGTTCGGTATTTCTTGGGAATGACGCGAAATCCCGGATCGACCATTCACCTTGCCAACAACTCGAACCCGCCCGCTCCGGCCTCCCAACCGGGTTCGGGATCGACTCCGAGGCCGTCCGCGATGCGATTGATGTAATTGAAGAATGAGACGACCTGGGTGGCGTCATGTATGGCCCGGTCGTTCCATCCGGCCTCGCTCAGTCGATCGACATCGGCAACGCTCACCGAGTTCGGGGCACGCGTGAGTTTCTCTCCGTATTCCAGCAGCGCGGTCGTGGAACGGTCCAGCCCTGCAGTCCGCCAGTTCCCCCTAACGCGGTCTGCAAGTTCGTGATCGACCTCTGCCCGGAGGTCGTGCCAGTGCGCGTCCACTCAATAGTGGCACTCGTTCACCTTGGAAACCGTCACTGCGAGCATCTCCCGCTGCCCCCTGGAAAGAGGCGAGGGCCCGTGCATGACTTGTGAGTAGAGAGCCATCGATGCAGAGAGCACCTCGGGGTTCGGGCTCATGATCCGCAGGATGTTCCAGACCTTGCCTGCCCGGCGAACGGCCAGTCGGTATTGGTCGCGGAGAACTCCCTCCGCGCTTTCCGGGGCGATCGTCTTGATGTAGGCCACGATTCACTATATCCGCAGGGAGCCGTTGGGGTGCGAGGTGCTCGTCAACCCTCGACGTCAAGAAGGCTGAGATCAATTCTGGCCGGGCGCTCGGACCGGCTGGAGATAATCTAGTTGTGACTTCCTCGCTCCTGTCCCGTGATCTTGATCACCTGATCCATCCTCTCCACAGTCCCCGGGTACACCGGGACGGACTCGTCTGGGAGCGCGGAGAAGGAGCACTCCTGGTCGACACCGAGGGCCAGGAGTACATCGACGGGCTTTCGGGTCTCTGGAACGTCGTCGCCGGTCACGGCCGGACGGAACTAGCCGACGCCGCCAGACGGCAAATGGCAAGCCTCGCTTACTGCTCGGGCTATGCCGGCAGCTCGAACCCCCCGGCTATCGAACTGGCCGAGAAGCTGGCCGCTCTGACCTACCCGTCGATCACGCGGTTCTTTCTCACATCAGGAGGAGGGGAAGCGAGCGAGACCAGTTTCAAGGTCGCGCGATCGTTTTGGAAGCTTTGCGGGCGCCCGGAAAAGACCAAGGTCATCTCTCGCCAGTGGGGATATCACGGAGTGACCCTCGCCGCGATGAGCGCGACCGGGATTTCCGGCTACTGGCCTCTGTTCGAGCCCCGCGTGCCCGGATTCCTGCAGATCCCGTCACCGTATCCCTATCGGTATGAAGCACCAGCCGGAAAGAGTCCGGGGGTAGCCGCAGCCGACGAACTGGAAGCAGCCATTCTGAGCGAAGGGCCGGATACAGTCGCGATGTTCCTCGCCGAGCCGATCCAAGGTGCCGGCGGCGTAATTGTTCCGCCGGATGACTATTTCCCCAGGATCAGAGAGATCTGCGACCGGCATGACGTCCTGCTCGTTGCCGACGAGGTCATCACGGGGTTCGGACGCACCGGCAGATGGTTCGCGTTGGACCACTGGGGCGTGGAACCTGATCTCGTGCAGTTCGCCAAGGCGATCACGTCGGGCTACTTTCCTCTTGGAGGTGTCGGCGTCAGGGAGGAAATCGCGGAGGTCTTGGACAACGGAAACACGCCGTGGATGCACGCGTACACCTATAGTGCGCACCCCGTCGGCTGCGCCGTAGCTTTAAAGAATCTGGAGATTCTCGAAAACGAGGGCTTGGTGAGCGAAGCGGCGGAGAAGGGGGGCTATCTGCTGGCCGGCCTCAGGGCGGCGCTGGCCGATCATCCACACGTGGGTGAGGTCCGGGGCAAGGGGTTGATGTGCGCGGTCGAATTCGTTAAGGACCGCGCTACCAAGGCCGAGTTTGATCCGGCCGACAGAATCGGAGAGAAAATTACCGACGAGGCGCGCAAGCGAGGGCTGTTCAGTCGTGCGCGTGGAGAGATTTTCTTTGCGGCACCACCCTTTGTTACCAGTAGCGAGCAACTCGACAGCATCGTTGAGATCCTCGCTGAATCCACGGATGCGGTTCTGAACTAGCTGCTTGTAAGCCACTCCCGGAGGGGTTCCCGAGACTCAAATCGGACAATCTTGGTGTTGGCTCTCGCAAGGGTGGCGAGTCGAGGCGCATTTGTCAAACGAGCATCCGGCGGCCTTGACACGCGGCGAGGAGGCTCCGATGAGAGAATGCACGGAGACAGTTGGCGTCCGGCCGAGCCGGACAGCCACTGAAGTGAGCTGTCGCAACCCTCGATGTCGCAGCGCGCCCCTAGCAAGCGGATGGTGTTCGACGCGGTGATCGTCGGCTCCGGAGCGACCGGGGGCTGGGCAGCCAAGGAACTCACCGAATCCGGACTGGACGTCGCAGTCGTCGAAGCTGGCCCGCCGACAGTCCCTGATCAATTCGGGGAGCACATCCCGCCCTACCAGCTGAAATACCGCGACACCCGCCCGAACGGAGTCGCGTCCCCGGAAATCTCCCGGCTCCGGCCAATGCATGCGCAGCAGGGAGCTTGCTCCGAAGTGAACTACAAGTGGTTCGCGAACGACATCGAGAACCCTTTCACCACACCGGACGACAAGCCATTCGTCTGGGTGCGGGTCCGCGCGGTCGGGGGCCGGACCCTCACGTGGGGCCGACAGAGCTACCGCCTGAGCGACCTCGACTTCAAGGCTGCAAGCCGGGATGGCGTCGGCATCGACTGGCCGTATTCTTACGAGGATCTCGCGCCGTACTACTCGAAGGTCGAGCGTTTCGTCGGGATCAGCGGCCGCAACGAGGGTCTTGCCCATTTCCCCGACGGGGAGTTTCTGCCGCCGATGGGATTTACCTGCGGCGAGCGCGTATTGAAGGAATCGGTCGAAAGGGACTTCGGCCGCCGAGTCACCATTGGACGAACGGCCGTCGTGACGAAGCAGCATCAAGGACGCGCCGCCTGTCACTATTGCGGCCCCTGCAACAGAGGGTGCATCTCGTATTCCTATTTCTCGAGTCCGTTCACTACGCTCGCTGCCGCCCGTCGGACAAGACGCCTTACGCTCCTTACCGATGCTGTTGTGTCGCATGTCACGACTGATCGATCGACTGGTCTGGCCTCCGGTGTGGGCTACCTTGACCGAGCTACGCGCGCACCCCGCGAAGTCCGCGCGAGAGTAGTCCTGCTATGCGCGTCGACACTGGAGTCCACACGCATTCTTCTCAACTCGGCGCCCGGCGGGCTTGCCAATTCAAGCGGCACGCTGGGCAGGTATCTGATGGATCACATGTACGGCGCGACGATCGGCGGCCGGATGCCTGGAGTCAAGCAGGCGCTCCCGTGGCACGGCCCGCCGCGCCGTCCGAACGGGATCTTCATACCGCGTTTCCGAAACGTCTCGCGCACCCACACGAACGGAGTGATCCGTGGTTACAGCTACCAGGGCGGCGCGACGCCTCGCTTCGCTCTGAACGCGCGGGGATTTGGCAGAAGCTTCAAGCAGGCGGTGCATGAAGAAGCCTACTGGCACGCAAGCCTCCACGGCTTTTGCGAGGGACTTCCCAGCTACAACAACTTCGTCGAGATCGACCCAAGCGTCGTCGATGCCTGGGGGATTCCCGTCCTGCGGATCCACATGTCCTGGAGCGAGAACGAAAAGTCGCTGTTCAGGGACTGCCTGGAGCAGGGCGCCGCCATGCTCGAGACCGCTGGAGCCGTCGATATCAAGACCTCTGCAAGGCCGAAGGTCCCCGGGGATGGAATCCACGAGGTCGGAACGGCACGCATGGGCCTGGACCCGAAGAGATCCGTCCTCAACGAGTACTGCCAGACGCACGACATCAAGAACCTGTTCGTTACCGACGGAGCGGCCTTTCCGAGCCTCGGTTCGGTCAACCCGACCTTGACGATGATGGCGAACACCGTCCGCGCCTGCGAGCACATAGTGCTCGCGGCGAGGCGGCGGGAACTCGCATGAGGACCCCTTGCGTCCGGAGCGGGTGCGCCGACCAACCGGCGCGCAGATTGCGAGTCCGCTGGGAATGGCAACTACAGGCGGGCAGCCGCCAAGGCCCGGGGGGAGGGATCGCAAGCAGTCATTTCCGGCGCATATCGAAACTGTTCCACTCGAACGTCTGCGACGCTACGAGCGAGTGAAGATGGAGCCGCCGAGCGTGCTGGTGCTGTCAGAGAACCCCTCTTCTTCAATGCCGAGGGACCGAAGGATGCTCAGGTACATGTTCGACATCCGGGTTTCGCCGTCATTCCAGTAAGAACCATGTCGCAGGCCCATGTTGGCGCCGCCCGCGACCAATGTTGGCAGGTTCCGCGGCCAGTGGGTCGTACTTGCACCACTGCCGTACAGGACGATCGTGTTGTCCAGGACGGTTCCGCTGCGATCCCGGTATTCGGTCATCCGGTTGAAAAAAAGTGCGAGCTGGTGGCTGAGGAACAGGTCGTACTTTGCGAACTGCAACTGCCCGTCCTTGTCAGTCGCGTGCGAAAGATTGTGATGGGTCTTCGACAAGCCCAGCTTGAGCGGGAAGGTATCGCTGATTCCCATTCCATCCTCGCGATTAAGCATGAATGCGACCGAGCGAGTGATGTCGGCATCGAAGGCCAGCGCAATCAGGTCGAACATTGACCGGTAGTACTCGGCCGGGTCTCCTTCCGAAGTCGCGTCCAGGTTCAGGTGCGAATAGTCCTGCTTCTTGAGCGGAACGTCGATCCAGCGTTCCGACGCAATGAGCCTCGATTCGACCTCATCGAGGGATGTCAGGTACTGGTCCATCCGTTCCCGGTCGGACTTGCCAAGTTGCCGGTTGAACGAGCGAGCGCTTTCCGCGACCGCATCGACGAGCTTGATCCGACGCTTCAGCTCTTCGCGTTCGGATTCGAGTGACGCCCGGTCCCCCCGGAACAGACGGTTGAACACGCGGCGCGGATTGTTCTCAGCGGGAATCGGCCTGCCTTCCAGGTTGTACGAAATCGTGCCGGTACGGGACATGAACCCCGTGCCCGCATCGATCGAAAGCACGAGTGACGGCTGCCGGCAATAGTGCTTGGTGTGCAGCGCCACCACCTGGTCAAGGGCAGCCGTGTTGAACGTGCCGGGCTCCGGATTGTGCAGCGGAGCGCCGGTGAGCCACATGTCGGAGCATATGTGGGGATCGGCTTTCGTGCCATTGGGGTGGTACAGGCCGCCCAAGAAGCTGAGCTGTTCCCGGAACGGAGTCAGGGGCTCGGTGGACCGGCCGAAAACGAACCGCCCGTCGCTCTCCTCAGTGGGAAACCAGCTCCACTCGTCAATTCCGTGCTCCTTTTTCGGGAGCGACATTCCGTTCGCGGTGTACAGAGCGCAGAATCGGCGGGGCGCCTCCTCGGTCACTTCGGCGCCCATCGCGTCAAGCACCGGCAAGGCCAGGGCCGCGCCTCCCACTCCGTGAAGGAACGCCCGACGGTCGATCTTGAGGGAGGTGCTCATCGCTTGGTGCGCAGGACCGAATGCCTCGCGACTAGTTCTCCAGAAACAACTTGCTTCCGACCACGTACCGGATCATGTCCTGCATCCGGTATCCGTCGCCGGCCAGCCGCAGCCCGTCCTGCTGGAGATAGCTTAGCTCATTGTAGGAAAGGCTTCGACCGTTTGCGTACGTCGCGAGGTGCTTCAGAACGCTGAATGCCACCCGGTCAATCCGGTCGTGGCTCAGATAACGCTTCAGGTCGCGGACGCCTGAGATTTCGGTGCTGTCGGGCAAGGTGGATCGAGCGTCCACGGGCGCGACCATGGCTAGGCCGCCGGCGTCGAACTCCTCGAACGGCACCCCCCAAGGATCGATCTTGGCATGGCACTGGGCGCAGCCAGGCTGGTTGCGGTGCTTCTCGAGTCGCTCTCGGAGGGGTAATCCCTCCGTCTCCTCAGTTAGGTCGGGGACGTTGGGAGGCGGAGGATCGGGAGGCTCGGCAATGATCTTGCGGGCAAGCCAAGCCCCCCGCTTTACCGGGTTGGATTCACGCCCGTCCGAAAGGCCGGCCATGATCGCCGCCTGCGTCAGCAGCCCGCCCAATTCAGGGCGGCCATGGCGAATGGGAACGAATTCGAACCCGCTCTCGGTCTTGAAATCCAGACCATAGTAGGCGGCAACCACCTCGTTCGCCATCACGATGTCCGACTCGATCAAATGGCGCGCTGGCATGTTCTTCCGAACGAGATAGTGGAGAAACTCTGCGGGTTCTCTGCGAAGGTGCGTGCGCGTGAAGGGCGTAAGGCTCGGAAATGAGTCCCGGTCCGGCTCCAGCACATCGAACTTGTCAAGGCTGAGCCATTGGGAAGCGAATTCCTCGGCAAACCCCGAGAATTTCGCGTCGCCGATCATGCGCGTCACTTCGGCATCGAGCTTGTTCCGCAGCTGGCCCCCTCGCGCCAGGTCGAGCGTGCCCTGATCCGGCGGTCCGTTCCAGAGAAAATAGGCGAGCTTGGACGCCAGTTCGACGTCATCAATCGGCTCCGGCGCCGGGGTCGCGCTGCTCTCGACCAGAAACAGGAACTGCGGGGATGTCAAGGCCACCTGGAGGGCATCCGTGATGCTTCGTCGAAAGCCCCGGCCAGAGCCCATCGATTGCTGATAGACCGCCATTAGAGCGCTCGTTTCGGATGCGGTTGCCGGACGGCGGTAAGCGCGCGCAGCGAATGTTTCGAGGATTGCCCGGGCATGAGGCTGCGAGTCTGCCTTGCGATCCGAGTCAATGAAGATGTTCCGATGCGTTCGGGGCGGCCAGGTCTCATACAGTGGACCCTCGAACTCCACGGAGCGGACGAGCAAGCGCGGCATGTCTCGACCGTCGGTGTACTCGCTACGGACGGCGATCTCGCGGATCCCTGCGAGATAGTTGACATTGCCCGCTTCGACATCCGGGCTGGAGTAGTCGCGAATAGCTCCTTCAAACACGTAGCGGGCGAATTCGCTGCCGGACACAATTTGCGGGGATCCGACCGGAGCGAGCGTACTGCCGCAGTCGCGCCGCAGGCCGAGATGGACGCCGACTCTCGGCTGGCGCTTCTCGAATGCAATGAACTGGCGCGAGACTTCGAGGTCCTCCGCCAGCGGCGTCAGTACGATTCGAGTGAGGTCCTTGACGCCCGTCCGAACGGCCTCGACCCGTAGGGGTCCAGCCTCGAGCCTGACGGCAAGGAACGCTGGTTGGTCCAAAGACGAGGAGAACTCCCGATCGCCCAGAATCAGGGTGACTTCCTGGGGCTTCTCGGGCGGAGGCTCGGCAAATTCCCGCCCGGGCTCGACCAGGACACGTAGTTCTGAGTCGTCCAGGGCTCGTCGGTAGAGACGCACGTCGTCGATCTGCCCCGGGAATTGCAGGCTGTTCGGAATGCGCCCGACATGCAGGTTCAGGTTCGGATTGCCGAGGTCGGCAGGGCCGATTGTTCCCTTGGCCACCAGATACCCGTTGACATAGAGCCGCGTCTGGTTCTCCCCGCGACGCACCACGGCCGCCAGGTGCTGCCAGGATCGGTTGCGAATCACCCCTTCGGGCGAAACGACACCGCCATTGGACTCCTTGCCAGGCCCGGTCGTCTCGATCCCGAAAGCCCCCTTGTTGCCGACGGTCTCCAGATACCACCCTTGCGTCCAATCGCGACCCCCGAGAGCGATGAGACCGGAGTGGCGAAGCTGAGTCGGGTGGACCCAAGCCGCCACAGTGAAGTCGCCCGTCCCTACATCCATGGAATCCTCGCGAGGGATCACTAGCGCGTCGTCTTCGCCGTCCAGCGAAATGGCCTTTCCGAACGGCGAATCGACATATCGCGCGTCGCCCTCCAACTGTCCGGGCCCGTCGCCATCGAGCGGCCACAAACCGGCCAGGCCTTCAGAGAGCTGCGCCGCCGGGGCGGGCTCGGGAAGACCCTGTCGCTGCGCTTCGTAGATGTCGACTTGGTAGATCCCGCTCTCTCCGATCGTCACCGTTCTGGGTCCGTCCAGGTCACGGATCAAGACGGAGTCCGGACGGGCGGAATCTTGCACCGGGTCTTCGGAAACCAGCAGCAGCCCGTCGTCGTATTTGGCAGCTGTCACGGTCACACGAAAGCGCCCGTAGTCGGGAAGCTCCCGCAGAGAGATCTTGAAGTTCGCCTTCGGCCCGTACGTACCTCCACTCTGGAAGATCTCGTCCGTCGGTATCGCCGGTCGCAGCAGCAGGCCGTCAGGGACTGTGCTGTATGGGCTTCCCTTTGGATACCCGCGGCTGCCTCGCATGCACGCGAATACCGCGTGGTAGATGCTGTCGAATTCTCTCCAGCCACGGACCGTGGCGTTCCCTCGATAGCCTTCGATGAATCGGTACTTCGTCCGCATGCGGCGCGGTTCGAACGGGAATTGCTTGCTGGGAGCTGCCTCGGTCACCGTGTAGTCTGCGGTGTCGAGAAGGAGGCTGTTGGCTCCGAGAATGAGATTGTTGGGGAGGGGATCGGGATTGATCGACCGGCCGAGGTCAACGCGAAAGTTCTGGATCGAGGGCTTCGAGTCGGGATTGACGATCGCCCGGCTCAACGCATCCGCCGCGATTTCGAGATATGCCTCCATCTGCAGAGGCGAAAACTCCAAGGTCTCGGTGTTGTTCACGAAGCCGTCCTCGGAAACAGCGTCCGGGGGAAGCGTATCCGTCAGGTCGTCTTCCAGCAGGAGCAGCTCGCGCAGGGTATTTCGGTACTGAGACACCGTGAGACGCCGTACGTTGCCGTTCTTCGGAGTTGGACGGGACCGAGCCACTTCCAGCGCCGCAGTGATCCAGTCGAATGCTGCCTGACGCTCGGCCGAGTTCGGTTGCGGGGCGCTTTCGGGCGGCATCGTCTGGTCGCCAATCCGCTGTCGAACGACCTCCCACAGGCGCAGATGACGTTCCTCGAGCGCTCCGTCAAGAATGTCGAGGCGGATCCCGGACATCGCCGTGTCGGCGGAGTGGCACAGGAGGCAGTTCTCTTTCAAGAACGGCTCGATTCGCTGCTCAAATGAAATCTCCACTCGGTCCGGACTGTCGTCCGCCGCCTTGGCCGGGACGATTCGCCACGACCATGCGGTGACTGTCGCAAGGGCGACCGCTAGTGCGAAGACTATACGGGTCCAGGGCCACCGGTTCATCAAGGTCATGTCGATTCAGGGTGCGCTGAACCGCTCTGCGAGCCGGCCGTTGGCCACGCTCGCGCACGCTATGGCTATAGTACCCCCGCGCTACTCGGGCCACGGGTCCGGTCCTGTCTGCATGCACGTGCGCACCGTGACGGACGGTCGGCCCAAGATGCCCGGTCTCACGCCTTCCCCCTCGACTTGGCTGCCTGATGCTCCGGTCCAAACACACTGCCGCCCCAGCTCAGCGCCGCTACTTCTTTCATCGCTCGCGCGTCGCTGGGTTCACCTCAGGTCGCCATGGATCGATCGCTTCGACCAACACCTTCCTCTGAGGATCATGCGCTAATGTCATTAGTGTGTCTCCGTCGTGCTGGCGGGGACATGTCAGGCCATGAATTCGTCGCGTCGATGGCGTACCACATCGGCCATGTGACAACCGGACGACAGGAGACCGCAGCGTAGAAGCTCAGACCATGTTGCGTTTCGCCCTGCTACCTGCCGTCTCGTTGGCACTGATCGCGTGCCAGTCGACGCCCCGACCTTCGGATCCCCTGCCAGACTCCTTACTGGCTCCTGGGAAGGGTCCGGACATCGAGGCGGTTTCGGGAGGCTCGCGGGTTGTCGACCTGACCGTGCTCGTGTCCGAAAGCTTGCCTGCCCATTGGGGATCGAATCCGCCGTTTGCTCGATGGACAAACAACTGGTTCGAGGTCTTGGGGAACGAGTACGGGACGCCCTTCACGCCGAGTTCCGCGCCGTACTACTCCCAACGCTTCGTGATCGACGAGCACACCGGCACGCAGACGGATTTCCCCGCGCACTTCGTCCCGCCCCCGGACAGCGGATTGCCTCACGCGGGACCCATGGGATCCTTGACCGGGGACAAGTATCCTCTGGACCGCCTCATGGGACCGGCCGCGGTCATCGACGTGACCGATCTCCGCGATGCCGCGGAGCCGGGGCTCTCAGCGCCTATTTCCGTGAAGCGGATCCAGGCTTGGGAAGGAGAGCATGGCGAAATCAAGCCTGGAGAGGTCATTCTGTTCCATAGCGGGTACTCGGACACGTACTACAAGCCGTTGCCGGACGGGATGCGTTTCACATTCGAGCCACTGGTGCTCAAGTCGGCTCCAGGCTGGCCCGCGCCGACTCCCGAGGCGGTCGCGTACCTGCAGAGCAAGGGTGTCTGGCACCTGGGCACGGACGGTGCGTCGATGGGACCAGTGCAGGACGGGCAACCGACGCACTTGGCCGGCTTGCAGCACGGCATGAGCTGGGAGGAGCTGCTCACCAATCTGGGAGGGCTTCCTACACGCGGGGCCTTTTACATCGCGCTGCCGCTAAAGATCGTGGACCAGTCAGGCAGCCCGACCCGCGCCATCGCACTCGTGCCGGACGAAGTGGAAGAGTAAGTTCGCGATGGAGCCCGCACTAGGCGGCACGCAGACGCGTCCGCATCTCGTAGCATCGGGGACCGCAGTCCACACGGAGCTTGGTTCGAATCCAATGAGATCAATCCCTCGAACTATCCTGACGAGAATTCTCGCCGCCGCTTTGCTGACGGTGGCAGCCACCCCGGCCGCCGAGGTCGACGCAGAGCGCCTCAACACGGCGCACAGCGACACGGACAACTGGCTGACGTACTACGGCAACTACCTGAGCTGGCGCTATAGCCCCCTAGACGCGATCAATCGATCCAATATCAAGGACCTGCGCCCTGTTTGGGCGTTCGAGAGCGGGATGGCGGACGGTGGGATGCAGTCGGCTCCCATCGTCGTCGACGGCGTGATGTACGTCGCGACAGCCTGGAACCACGTCTTCGCGCTCGACGCCGTGACAGGTGAGCAACTCTGGCGCTACGCCTATGCGAAGCCCGACCAGTTCCCGACCCTGTACGGCCCCTGGAATCGCGGTGTCGCGGTGGGCTACGGGCTCGTCTTCATGGGAACACTGGACAATCACGTTGTTGCGCTCGACCGTGAAACAGGGGAAGAGGTCTGGCGGGTCGAGGTGGAGAACGCGAAGCAATGCGGCTGCAACATCACCTCGGCACCGCTGGTGGTCAAGGACGTCGTGATCACGGGCGTGACCGGCGGCGATTCGGCCCACCGGGGCTACCTGAACGCATTTGACGTCCGGACGGGGCGCCATCGGTGGCGGTTCTGGACGATTCCAAGACCCGGAGAGCCCGGCCACGAGTCGTGGGAGGGTGATTCGTGGAAACACGGAGGCGGCTCAACGTGGATCACGGGGACGTACGACCCCGAGCTTGACCTGCTCTATTGGGCGGTGGGAAACCCCGCCGCGGACTTCTACGGCGAGGAGCGAGAGGGCGACAACTTGTACACCGACTCGGTGGTGGCCCTGGACCCAGACACCGGCGAGCTGAAATGGCACTACCAGCAGATCCCGCACGACGTTTGGGATTTTGATACGGCGTACGAGATCGTCCTGCTGGATCTCGAAGTAGAGGGCAGGAAGAGGAAGACGCTACTCAACCCTTCGAAGTCGGGCTACGTCTGGCTCCTGGATCGCGTGACCGGCGAGTTCCTTGGCGCGTGGCCCCTAGTGGAGAGTTCCAACTGGATCGAAGGCATCGGCCCAAACGGGGAGCTGATCGGAAGAAACGAGCCCCGCGTGGGAGAGGAGAGCTTCGTCTGCCCGGCCATAGGCGGTGGACGGAGCTGGAACCACGGGGCTTACTCGCCGGATACGGGCTGGTTCTATTCGACGGGACTGGAATGGTGCCAGACACTCGTCGTGCGCAGGGAGGAGCCGCAGGAGGGCATGCCGTTCTTCGGCGGCGATTTCAAGATGGCACACCCGAAGGGCGGAAAGGCTCACTCGCACCTGTCGGCCTACGACCCGGTGACCGGCGAACGCAAGTGGCGCTATGAGCACAAGTACCCGCTTTTGGCATCCCAGCTGGCGACGGCTGGCGGCCTGGTCTTCACCGGGGATGCGAACGGCCGCTTCTTCGCCTTGGACGACAGGAGCGGTCGCGAGATCTGGAGTTTCCGGACGGGTTCGGGACACCGTGGATCAGCAGTTACCTACTCAGTGGATGGACGCCAGTACATCGCTACCCCCAGCGGCTGGGGCTCGGCTGTCGCCGGCCTCATGACTCAGCTGTGGCCGGAGACCGCGGAAATCCCCACGGGATCCAGCATATTCGTCTTCGCGTTACCGAAAGAGAGCGAATGATCGTCTTGATCGCCATCCTGCTTCTGGTCGTTCCGCTGCCTGCGACGGAGTCCCTGGACCTGTCGTCACCGGAACTGATCGCGGAAGGCTCCGCCCAGTTCGCCAAGAGTTGCGCAGTGGGGTATTGCCACGGCTCCGAGGGGGGGCCGGCGCGAGGTCCCGCGTTGCGTGATCGGATCTGGGACCCTCACGAGCTGTACCGCACTACGTCCGACGGTCTGCCTGGCACCGGCATGCCGGGGTGGAAGGACGTGATCCCTGACCGTGCCGTGTGGGCGGTGACCGCATACGTCCTCAGCCTGTCGACTGAGCCTCCTGTGGGCACTGCGGCCATCGTGGCCCTGGACCCGGAGGCGGAAACCGAGGGCAGGACGGAGCTCTCTGACGAGGCTGCGCGCGGGAAGTCGCTCTTCTTCGACCTGACGCGTCAGAAGCGCTGCGGCGTCTGCCATGAACTGGACGGGATGGGTACGCCTGTCGGGCCGAACCTCGTCCTCGCGGGGCGCTCGAAGTCGGCCCGCGAACTGACACGAGACATCCTCAAGCCGCACGCGAGAATTGCATTCGGCTTCGAGCAGGTCCAGCTGGTGCTACGGTCCGGAGAACGGATACAAGGCGTGCTTGCCGGTGAGACGGAGTCCAGAATCCGCGTCTTCGATGACGCGTCGGTGCCAATGCCACTGCGATCGGTGTCGAAGAGCGGAATCAGGCGGCAGCGGACCCGTAAACGCTCCTCCATGCCGAGCGATCTGGATTCGGCTTACTCGACTGACGAAATCGCGTCAATCGTGGCATACCTGACAGAGTCAGCACGTTAGCCGGCATCCGGGTATGGGGCAGCATAGACGTTCTCGATCCGGCGGAGGACCACGCTCAGGAGGAGTCCGCGGCCATCTGGCCTCGCGGTAGAATTCAAAGACCATCGCGGAGGCCGCCAACCATGTATCGATTGCTTGCCACCATCGTCTTGATCGCGTCAGCTGCACTGGTAGCAGCGGCTGAGAAGAAGATCGTCTACCCGCCGGAATTCCGCGAAGGAATGCCATTCAGCCCCGGCGTGCAGGTAGGGGACACCTTGTATTGCGCCGGCCAGACTGGCTCGGATCTCAAGACGGGCCAGTACCCGGCGGATTTCGAGCAGGAAGTCCACCAGACATTCAATCGCATCGGACTCATCCTCAAAGCCGCCGGATTCGACTTCTCTGACGCGGTCGACGTCAAGGTCTACTTGACCGATATCTCGTTGTTCCAAGAGATGAATTCGGTCTACACGCAGTATTTCGAGAAGGACCGGCCTGCAAGAACGACCGTTGCCGTTGCCAGCCTAGTCGGCAAGGCCCGTATCGAGATCACGGTTACGGCTCGCAAGTAGCGGGCTTGCCAAGGTGAACTCCTTGTTCAGCCGACGGACGCTGCTTCAAGCAGGGACCGCCACGGCCGCCGGGCTGGCGGCAGCTCACGTCAGGCCTCTGCAGGGTGCCGGCAATCCAACGATTACGCGGTACGAGCTCCTCCGCACCAAGGTTCCCATGCACGAGCGCGTGCGCGATGCCTGGCAGCGCAGCTTCTTCGAGCAAGGGCGCCTCCAGACGCACTACGAACCGGTGATTGTGAGGATTTTCGCCGACGAGGGCCTAGTCGGAATCGGCGACGCGGACATGCCAGCGCCTTCCGCGCGGGCACTCTTGGATTCCCTCGTGGGAACGTCACCGTGGGATCATCTCCTCGACGATCGCCTAGGCGGAATCATCGTCGCGATCTACGACCTGATTGGTAAGGCAGTAGGCCTCCCGGTCGCAAGGCTTTTTGCACGTCGGACGAAAGCCCGCATCCAGCAAACGTGGTGGAGCCAGTGCTTCCCCCCGGATTTGATGGCTGCCGAGGCCAGGCGCGGCGCGGACCTCGGCTACCGGGTTCACAAGGTCAAGGCTCGTCCGTGGGAAGATCCCATCGCCCAAGCCGAGGCGATTTGCGATGCGATCCCGAAAGACATGCGCGTGTGGGTGGACGCAAACTCTTGGTGGGGCTCCGTGGGCCGCACGCTTCATTTCTGCAAGAGGCTGGCCAAGTTCCACAACTACTTCGCGATCGAATCGCCGTTCGCTCGGGAGCGGATCGACGACTATCGCCAGTTGAAGGGAAAGACAGCGTTGCAAGTCACCGAGCACATGCCGCAGGACCCGATGCCGTTCATCCGCGAGGGCCTCGTGGACGCGTTTGTGGTCGGCAAGCCCATGGGCCGGACCCTCGTTCAGCGGGCCTTGATGGCAGAGGAGACCGGGATTCCGCTCTGGGTTCAGCACAGTTCCTCGAGCGGCGTGAACCAGGTCTTCCAGGCGCACCAGGCTGCGGCGTTCCCGGGCATCGCCTATGCCATCAGCATCACTCACGTGCTGGAGGACGACCTGATGCTCGAGCCGTTCACCATGCAGCACGGTTTCTACGAAGTGCCCCGAGGCCCCGGCCTGGGAGTTTCGCTCGACATGGACGCGATCGAGAAGTACCGGATTGGCTAGGTTCGCCACTAGACAGGCCCTCGCGATAGTCCGCGTTGTCGGATTCATGGGGATGGCCTCTCTCGCTGCCAGATCCCAGATTCCGGTGGCAACGATCGAGACTCCGATGTCACCGCCCGTATGGGCTCTCCTCGAAAGGGAGGTGCTCGACGCGAATTCGAGGGCAGTCGAGGAGTTTGCCGCAAAGTACATCGACAGACGCGGCTACCTGCTGCACACGCCTCGGTGGGGCACATTGGACGGCCCGGATGACGCCATCGAGACCTACTACAACTGGACTCTGCTGCACGCGCTCGGAGGGGACGACATCGTACTCGAACTCTATCGGAAGGGCCTTGAGGGACATCTGGCGCAGTACGGCGAACTCCGGACCGAACTGACGGAACTGGCAAGGAACGGAGCTTACCATCGAGAGTTCATCACCCAGTCGGACTGGTTCCACACGGGAGAGGGAATGCGAGGATTCCTCCTATACGGCCTTTCCGCACCGGAAGATCCCGTCTTCGTCCAGCGCATGAAGCGCTTTGCCGAAATGTACACGGGGGAGGATCCGCTGGCCCCCAACTACGATCCGGTTCGCAGAGTTATCAGGAGCATCTGGACTGGGAGCCGCGGTCCCATGCTGCGAAAGGCAACGACCTACGACTGGGTTGGTGACCCGGTGCGGGGCCGCTTCCACATTCTGCACAGTCCAGAAGGACGAAAGCGCATGCTCGATCTCGAAGCCTGGTACCCGCGCATGCTGGCCCACTGCGAGGAGTACCTCGATTCGGTGGGCGACCATCCCCTGAACATGGGAGCGACACTGCTTGGGCTGAACGCATATATGCTTTCAGGCGAGAGCAAGTACCGAGACTGGGTACTGGACTACATTGGCGCCTGGCGCGCACGGACCGCCAAGACGGGAGGAATGATCCCAACAAATGTCGGCCGCAACGGGGAGCCGGGGGGCGAACACGGCGGGCGGTGGTGGAAGGGAACGTACGGCTGGAACTTCACGGTTTTCGACGGCGAGATCGATAGAGTGGCGCATCGCAACACGGTCATGTCGGGCGCGTGGCCGGGATTCTCGAACGCGCACTTGCTGACGGGGGATACCGAATACCTCGACGTGCTTCGCAGACAGATCGAGATCCTCTCCAAGAACGAGAAGATCGAGAACGGCCGAAGGACGCTTCCGCAAATGTACGGAGACCCCAGGGGCTACCGATTCGACGGCAAACCCGAGTTCTACCACTACACCGACAACCAGTACGCCGACCGGCTTACTGAGATCTACCTTTGGTCCATGGACAGTGGCGACCTCGATCGAATTCCCGTGAAGGAGGGATGGATCGGTTTCCTCGAAGGCGCCGACCCCGGGTATCCCGCCCGCTCCCTTCGCCGGGATCTTGAGCACATTCGGAATCGAGTGCAGAGCATGCGGGCTGATCCCACGACACCTGAGACGCGGCTGGCCGATTGGCTGCTCGGCATCGTCCCCTCGACAACAGACCACCTCGCCCAGCTGACGATCGGCGGCTTCTTCTCGAGTGGAAAGCTATGGGCCCTCCACTCACGAGTCCGATACTTTGACCCCGAGCGTCGGCGGGCCGGTCTCCCGCGAGATGTTGGTGCACTCGTGGAGCGGCTGGCGTCCGATTCCGTGACGCTGACCCTAGTCAACCTTGACCCGGTGTCGCCAAGGTCCGTGGTGGTCCAGGCCGGCGGCTACCGCGAACACCTGTTCACCTCGGTGCGGGTGGGGAACCGCACTCGCAAGATCGACTCCGATGCGTTGCGCGTCGACCTAGCACCGGGATCGGGAGGACGGGTGGTTCTATCAATGCGACGGTACGCCCGGCAACCGACGTTGAATCAGCCCTGGGAGACTTGGCAAGCCCCCGAATAGAAGGGCACCGCGCACCTCTTGTCCTTCCCGCATCGTGAGCAGAGCGAACCCCGGTGCGCCAAGATCGGAAGGGACGCTCAACTACCCTGATTAAACCGCGAACCAGTTGAAAGCCTGAGTCGGGATCGCAGCGCTCCTGGCGGATTCAAGGCACGTCAAGCAACGCGCCCCGTCCAGTCCTGCCCGGGCCGGCATCTCGAATGCACGTCCCCGAGCCTCGGATTGCGACCCTGCGCCCAAGCTCGATAGACCCGCAGCACAGGACGTCACGGCTTGGGCGAGAGGCCACATTCGAGCACTTCCAATCGGGAGCTACGTGAGCCAGTCCTCAACGACAGTGCCGTGGATGTCGGTTAGCCGGAAATCTCTTCCGCCGTACCTGTAGGTGAGTTTTGTGTGATCCAATCCCAGCAGATGGAGTGCTGTCGCATGCAGGTCGTGGGGTGTCACCGGATCCTCGGCAGCCTTGTAACCGAAATCGTCAGTCGCCCCGTAGGTCTGGCCACCCCGGATGCCGCCGCCCGCCAGAAGGATCGAATACCCCGGAGGATTGTGGTCACGCCCCCTCCCGACCTTTTCGGTTCCTGAGTTTTGGATCATCGGCGTCCGCCCGAATTCGCTGCCGACGATCACCAAGGTCTCGTCCAGCATTCCTCGGAGTTTGAGATCCTCGATCAACGCCGCGATCGGGCCATCCGAACGTTCCGCGTGGTCTTTCTGGGTCATGATGTCGTCGTGGCTGTCCCAGGGCTGGCCGTCCCCGTAGTACACCTGAACGACGCGAACTCCCGCCTCAGCAAGCCGTAACGCCATCAGGCAGCCGCGTCCGAACTCCCCTTCCCCGTACCGGGAGCGGACGTGCTCGGGCTCCTTGGTCAGGTCGAAGATCCGTGGTGCCTCGGCCTGCATTCGGAATGCAGTCTCCATCGACTCGATGTTGGACTCGAGCCGAGGATCGAAGCCAACCCGGTTCAAGAAAGACGAATCCAGCCGATCTAGCAGATCTAGCTGATGGCGCTGCTGGACGGGTGTGTAGGTCGCGTTGGCGATGTTCCGGATGACCTTGTCGGGCGTCTCTGCATTGTTCCGGAGCAGCGTACCGTGAAACGAAGTGGGCAGGAACGAGGATGACCAGTTCCTTGAGGCACCGACGGGTGTCCCCGGGCACAAAACCACGAATCCGGGCAGATTCCTGTTTTCTGTGCCGAGGCCGTATACGACCCACGAACCGAATGAGGGACGGGAGCCTCCCCGCAAAGCGTGTCCCGTGTTCATCATCAGCATCGAAGGAAGGTGATTGACACTCTCGGACCACATCGACCGGACGACGAGAATATCGTCGATGCGGGATCCCACTCGAGGGAAGATGTCGCTGACCTCTATGCCGCTCTGACCGTAGGGCCGGAATTCGAACGGCGACTTCATGAGTCCGCCCGAAGCGCGGTCGGTCTTGACCTTCGGCCCGGGCATGGGCTGGCCGTCGAATCTTGCCAGCGCAGGTTTCGGGTCGAACGTATCAACGTGGGACAGGCCGCCGTTGAGGTAGAGAAATATGACACGCTGAGCTCTCGCCGGAAAGTGCGGGATCCCGAGGCTGTCGCCTTGAAGCGAGGCCGCCAGTCCGACAGACCCGAATCCAGCGCCTAGCAGTCTGAGTGTTTCGCGACGGGACAGGGGCATCAGATTCACCGAACCGATAGAAACTCACTGGAAGCAAGCAGCACGTGACAGTACCGCTCCCAGGTGCCGGATCCGAGGTACTGGCGCGCCGCGGCAAGCTCCGAGTCATCCGGGAGCCTGCTGAACAGCAATTCGTAAGCCCGCGTCACCCGGCCCTCGATGTCGTCCCCCTGAGCCTCGGCCAGGCGGCCCGCGAGGGCGACCGATTGCTCGATGAAGAAGGGGTTGTTCAGGTAGTAAAGCCGCTGCAGGGGCCCGACCGTCACGTCGCGCATGGGCGAGTGGCTCTTCGCATCCGGGAAATCGAACAGGGCCATGCTTGGATCCGGATTGGTCCTGTCCACTTTGCCATAGAGCGAGCGTCGCACGGTCCCCTCTCCCGGAGACGCGGGAGGGCCTCCCGAAGCGAGGTCGAGCTGCCCCGCAACGGAGAGCAGCGCGTCTCGCAGCGTCTCGGCGTCGAGACGCCTCACAGGATTGAACCTCCATACCAGCTTGTTGTCCGCGTCCGCCTCGTGATTGGCCTCGAGGACCCTGGAGCTTCGGCGATAGGCATCGGACAGCAGGATCGCCCTGTCCAGTTTCTTGATCGACCATCCGGATTCCACGAATTCGGCCGCAAGCCAATCCAGCAGTTCGGGATGCGAGGGGCGCTCCCCGAGCTGACCGAAGTTGCTGGGCGTCGACACCAGACCACGCCCGAACCGCCACTGCCACAATCGATTGACGAAGACCCGGGCGGTCAGAGGGTTTCCAGGCGAAGTGATGGCGTGGGCCAGTTCCAGGCGGCCGCTTCCTTGTTCGAATCCATCGGAGCCGCTATCGCTCAAGGCCGAGAGAAATCGTCTCGGCACCGCGGGGCCCAGGTTCTTTCGGTCGCCGCGAATGGCCAGGCGAGCGTGCTTCGGGACCTTGGAGTCTCGGTATGCATGCACGAACGGATAAGGCGCCGGAACGTCTTGCTTGAGGCGGTCGAGCTCCTCCTTCTGCTCCAAGAGGTGCTGACGCCAAACGCCACCGAGGAACCTCTCGATCTCATCTGGACCGTAGTAGTAGATACCTCCGACAAACGGTAGTCCCCGTTTCTTCGCCGGCGGGGTGGCCATGTCGCGCCAGAGGTAGTAGCGGACTGGCTCAAGGAACTCGAGGTTCGTGTTGAGCAAGGTGCCTTGGGTCCGAAGTCCTTCCGCCCCGCCCAGCTTGACGTAGTTCCTGTCGTCGACCGCCCGCTTGTCCCGGTGGATTGTGAGCAGGGTTCGCTCGAACAGCTCGGCGGCCCGGCGGACCTCGGCCAGTGATCCGGGTCGGTCCGCGAGAGCGTGCCATCCGTCAAGGTACGGGTGGTCGTGAGGGCGCGTGCCCAAATAGGCCAGCCATCGATCAAGTGTCTGTGTGTCCAGACCGGCCTCCGAAGCGGCGGTGGCAGCTTGGACGCCGGTGGTCGAAACCCTGTGGCTCGCGACCAAGTAGTCGGCGGTGCGCTCCATGAAGATATCGATCAGCTGGTCACGTTCCCTTTCCAGGAAAAGATCAATTGCGAGCTCCTGGTCCTTGACGCTCTTGGTCGCCGACTCGTAAGCCTCCACCTGCTCTGCCGGGGCAAGCGGATGGTTGTACGCCTCAGTGCTGCTGAACACGCCCTGCAGAGCGTAGAAGTCCGTCTGTGGAATCGGGTCGAACTTGTGGTCGTGGCACTGGGCACAACCGATCGTCAGAGCCAGGAATGTCCGACCGGTCACGTCCACGCGGTCGTCATCGCGATCCAGGAGGGCGTGGAATCCCAGCGCAGCCAGATTCTGCTTGCCCTCTGGGCCGGGCACGAGATCCGCGGCGAGTTGGAATACGACAAAGCGGTCGTACGGCAGATCACGATTGAAGGCTTCCACGACCCAGTCCCGGTAACGCCAGGCGTTCTTCAGAGGGGTGTCGGCGTATGCGGCGGACTGCCCGTCGGCATAGCGTGCCAGATCCAGCCAGCGCCTGGCCATCCGCTCGCCGTAGCGGGGCGAGCCAAGGAGTCGGTCGACAAGCCGCTGGTAGGCGTTGGCTGAATTGTCGGCCAGGAATGCGGCCGTCTCGGCTGGGGTCGGGGGAAGGCCGAGAAGATCGTAGGTAAGCCGTCGGACCAGCGTTCTCTTGTCCGCTGGCGGCGCCGGCTCGAGCCCGGCTTCCACCAACCGCTCTCCCAAGAAACCGTCGATCACTCCTGCCGAGTCCACCTTGGGAATTCTGGGCCTGCGGACTGGCTGGAACGACCAGAACCCTCGTCCATCGGGCGTCGATTCCATGGCAGGGACGGCGGATGTTCGAGTGTCCGGCCATGTCGCCCCCGCCGCGATCCAATCTTCAAGGACTGCGATCTCGGATGCTGGCAGAGCTTCGGTCGGGGGCATCTTGAGGTCGTCGCGCGTGCGTCGAACCGCGTTCAATAACAGGCTCCCGGCGGGATCCCCAGGAACAACCGCTGCACCGCGGGATCCACCCTGCAGCACCCGTTCCAACGAATCCAACCGCAGGCCCCCCATCTCCGAATCGGTGTGGCAGGCGAAGCATTTCTGCGCCAGAAGCGGTCGCACCTTCGACTCGAAGAACCGGAGGTCGTTCGCGGACCAAGATGGCACCGCGATCATCAGCACTAGAACCGGGAACTTCACGGTGGGAACCGGGTGGTTATAGGCTATCGCAAACTGCCAAGTCCCCTAGCTCGCCGTTGTTCTTCATCCGGGCTTGTGGCCGGCGTGAGCGAGACCGGGGCAAACGGATGCGTGCCCGACAACGGCGTCTGATACTCGGAGGTGCCGGACGAGCAGTTCTGATTTCCGAATCAGTACTCGCAGCCGTCCGCGCCAGGAGTACAGGCGAGTCAGTTGGCCAGGTCAGCTGAATAGACAAGCCTGCCCCCGAGATAAGTCCGCTCGACTTGAATGTCCTTGACCTCGTCTACGGGGCATTCCAGAATGTCTCGGTCCAGAACGATCAGGTCTGCCAGCTTTCCGGCCTCGAGGGTGCCCTTTTCGTCCTCAGTGAATGTGATGTGAGCGTTGTCGATGGTATAGAGGCGGATCGCCTCCTCTCTTGTTAGCCTCTGCTCCGGCTGCATCAACGTGTCGGTCCAGCGCGGCTGCCGGACCAGCGTGATCCACATCCCGAAGAACGGATTGTAGGGGTTGATCGAACGCATGCTGCCAATCTTCTGCATGTGGTCTGATCCCCCTCCCACGACCACACCGGACTCCCTGAGACTCTTGTAGGGCTGGAAATACCGCAGGCGGGCCTCGCCAAATTGCTTGAGGAGGGTCGCGCCGTCCCGTTCGAGCCAGGCCGGTTGCAAGTCAGCAACGATGCCGATCGCGGCCATGCGTTCGATCGCCTCCGGACTCATGAAGTTCGAGTGCGTGATGCAGGGCCGCAGCTCCCGCACCCTGAATTCGTCGTTGATCTCCGAATAGGCGTCGATCAGGGCGTGAACCGCCCCATCGCCCACGGAGTGCGCGGTGGGCTGGAGGCCGTTGACAAGTGCCAGGCGAGTGATCGCGTAGGCCTTGCCCGGCGGAACGAATCGCAACCCGCGGTAGTTCGGATCGCTGATGGCGTAGACATCGCTGACGCCCCACGGCTCCCGCATGTAGGCGCTACCGGTCAGCATGCCACCATCCATGAAGAACTTGATTCCCCGCAGCCATAGCATCGGGTCGTAACGATGGCGGGGATGGCGGGCCAGTTTCGTGATCGTTGCTTCAATGTCCTCAAGCGAATCCTGAGCATTGACGGCGTAGCTCAAGAAAACCCGAACGGTCAGCTCGCCACGGCCGAGCAACTCCTCGTACAGTGCGACGGCCTCGGGGCTTGCGTTCCGGTCGGCGATGCTGGTAAGCCCGACCCTGTTGTAGGCCTCGAACAGGTCCCTGAGCCGCCGCCGTTCGTCATCCTGGGTGGGTTTCCTCTGGCTTTCTCGAAACGTGATGAGGTGCGCACCGCTACGGATGATCCCTGTCGGTTCGCCGTCCTCGTCTCGCTCAATCCGCCCCAATACTCCCTGCGGCACCTGATAGTTGCGATCGATGCCGCTCAGGCGGAGGGCCATTGAGTTGAGGGAGGCATCCGGCCCGGTTCGAAAGTAGGCTGCGTGGTTGGGGGCGGCCTCGTCGAGCTCGTCCCGGGTCGGATACCGCTGCTCGCGCAATCGGGTTATGAAGACCTGCTGGAGACGAATCCAGCCCCCCTCCGGGACCACCTGCGCTCGTCGGCGGAAGTAGGTGAGGACATCGCTGATCGTCTCCATTTCGGGAACGGGATGGTCGAACTCGTACATGGCCGCTCCCAAGGGATGCGTATGGGTGTCGATGAGTCCCGGCAGGACGGTCCTTCCCTGAAGGTCGACAATCCGCGATACGGGGCTTGCGAGCGAGCGCACGGTGGAATTCCCACCCACCGCGACGATCCTGCCCTGACCGATGGCAATCGCTTCGGCTACCGAGAAATCTTCGTCCACGGTTACGACCTTGCCGCTGTGAAGGATCAGGTCGGGTGGCGGCTGGCCCTGAACGATCAAGCAGACCGAAAGCGAAGCGAGAACAGCGAGAGATGCCCGGGAGTAACGGCGTGCTCGACCACACCGGCGGCCGCGCGGGCCAAGCCTGACGAACCGCCACGATCGGTTCACGGAACAATCCCCCGCGGCGTATCGTCGCACACGGACGGAGTGGGAGCAGATGGTCGCGTGGCCCACAGGTCAGGCGTGCACACGGATGCCTACCGACAGCATGAGACTGGGCCCGTAGTACAAGACGCAGCCAGGATTGGGAATCCACGCTGTGGAAACGGTCGAAACCCGCTTGTGGACGACCCTCTCAACGGGACCGGTCCCATTGCCCGAAGGTGCTCCCCTTCTCGACCAGTTCCTTCAGTAGTGGAGCCGGCCGCCACCAATGGCCGTGCTGCTCGTGGAACTGCTCGACTCGCTCCAAGACTGCGGCGAGCCCCACTGTGTCTGCGTAGAACATCGGTCCTCCGCGGAACGCCGGGAACCCGTAACCGTACAGGTAGATGATGTCGATGTCGGACGAGCGCAGCGCATATCCCTCTTCGAGAATCCTCGCACCCTCGTTCACGAGCGCGTAGACAACACGGTCCAGGATCTCGCCCTCCGAGATCTCCCGCTGCTCGAATCCAGCGTCCGCAGCGATCTTCTGGAGAAGCGTTTCCACTTCAGGATCCTCGTGGCGACTGCGGTTGGCACCGTAGCGGTACCAACCCGCTCCCGTCTTCTGGCCGTAGCGGCCCAGCTCGCAAAGGGCGTCTTCGGTGAGCGGGCGACGGACTCCGGGTGGGTACAGCTGGGGAGCTTCCTGGCGAACCCGCATGCCCACATCAAGTCCGGCGAGGTCCCCGACAGCCATCGGCCCCATCGCTGCCCCGAACTCGTATAGCACTCGGTCAACCTCCGACGGCTTCGCTCCTTCCTCGGCAAGGAACTGTGCCTCGCGACGATACGGATGAAACATGCGGTTGCCGACGAATCCATGGCAATTCCCGACCAGGACACCCACCTTCCTGAGTGTCCGGGCGAGGCCCATCGACGTCGCCACGACCTCCTTGCTGGTCTTGGCGCCACGCACGATCTCGAGCAGGCGCATGACGTTCGCCGGACTGAAGAAATGGTGGCCGATGACGTCCTCGGGACGCGAGGTCGCCGCAGCAATCTGGTCGACGTTCAGCGTGGACGTGTTCGTGGCCAGCACGGCCCCGGGACGGGCAACGGCATCGATCTGCTGGAAAACCTCCTTCTTCAGCGCCATGTTCTCGAACACGGCTTCGACGACGATGTCCGCCTCGCCGAGTCCGTCCCAAGCGGTCTGGGGAGTGATCATCGCGATGCGCTGCTCGGCGAACTCCGGCGTGAATCGCCCGCGCGCAACTGATCGCTCGTAGTTCTTTCGGATGATCGCGACGCCCCGATCCAGGGCCTCCTGGGTGACTTCTTTCAGCCGCACGGGAATGCCGGCATTCGCGTACGCCATCGCAATTCCTCCGCCCATCGTTCCGGCGCCGATGACCGCGGCGGAGCGGATCGGCCGTACGGGCGTCTCCCTCGGCACGTCGGGAATCTTCCGCACCTGGCGTTCGGAGAAGAACGCGTGGATGAGGGCTTTCGATTGCGTCGAGAACAGGCATTCGCGGAAGATTTCGGCTTCTCGCTTGATTCCCTCCGAAAAAGGCAGCGAAACCGCGGCCTCCACCGCGTCGATTGCCTTCAGGGGCGCTATGTGCCCCCGGCGCTTCTTCCGCACCATGGCGCGTGCGGCCTCGCACAACGGAGCGGCCTCTTGCGGCGTCCCAAGCTTGGCATCGTTCTGGCTCGCCTTCGGATGCGCTCCGCCGGAGGCCGCCCTCTCAGCGGCAAACGCCACGGCTCCGGCCAGCAAATCCTTGTACCCGCTGCCCTCGACCACACGGTCGACGATGCCGTGCCTGTGCGCCTCATTCGCCGATACCGGATCCCCGATCGCACACATTTCCAACGCCTTCTGCACGCCTGCGAGCCTTGGCAGCCGTTGGGTGCCGTGCGCCCCGGGGATGATTCCGAGCTTGACTTCGGGCTGGCCGACCTGGGCGGAATGCAGAGCGACCCGGTAGTGGCAGCCTTGCGCCGTCTCCAAGCCACCCCCGAACGCAGTGCCGTGAATCGCGGCCACCGTGGGCTTGTGGGAATTCTCCAGAGCAGCGATGACGGCTGTCAGACCGGGCCCGCGCTTCTTCTGCCCCGAAGTGATCTTTCCGAACTCCTTGATGTCCGCACCGGCAATGAAAGTCCGACCGCCACCGATGAGAATAATTGCGTTCACGCTCTCGTCGGATGCAAATTGGTCCACTCCCTGCAAGATGCCTTCCGGCACGCCCGGACTGAGCGCGTTGACAGGCGGGTTCTGCACGGTAATGACGCCGACTCCGTCTTCGACGCTCAGCTGGACTAGATCGCCCATCGGTTCCTCCTGATGGCCAGCGATCTTGCACTCATCGTCGCGGCCAAGCTATTCAGCGTAACGGAATGCGGTTCGGTCGTGGAACCCGGACCGATTTCACTCAGTTCCCCTGTGCGGATTCGGGCGCGAGCGGGTCAGCAGCGCTTGCCCCAGTTTTGCCGCCATCGTCTACTGGACGCCGCCAGGCGTCGCTCTCCGTCGTTCAGCACGTGAAGCTGAAGCCTGGGGATTCGGCACCCCGCCCCGCTAGCCGCGCTCTATGCAAGACTAGCCTGCGTGGTAGTGAGCCGCAGAGGGTTCCTTGGCTCGGGTCTCGGGGATGGGGATTGGAACGGCGGCGTACATGCAGCGTGGAAGAGCGGACCGCAGTGTCGAACCCTCCCAGCGATTTTCGGAGACATTGCGCTTCCTAGCGCATTGCAGGGACATGGGTACCGGAGGAATTCAGGCGCCGCTGGCTTCCCTGGACGAACCATACGCCGCCAGGGTGCGGGAATAGGCCGCCGAGTACGGGATGTACGTGGAGGTTTCGGCGCGGTTGCCGAGCGACGACTCCGATGGCCTCGAAGCGTTCGAGAAGACGGTGAAAGCGACCAAGGCCGCAGGCGGCTCTGTAATTCGCACCTTGATGCTGAGCGGTCGCCGCTAGGAGACATTCAAGACCCTCGACGACTGGAAGGAGTTTTCCCGGCAGAGCTGGAAGTCCATGACCCGGGCCGAACCGATCCTCCGCAGGCACGGCGTGCGGCTCGCTAACGAGAACCACAAGGACTGGCGCATCGACGAGACGCTGAGCATCCTAAGGCGCATTGACAGCGGGGCTGTCGGGGTGACGATCGATACAGGCAACAGCATGTCTCTCCTCGAAGGCCCGCCTGAATCGGCTCGCGCATTCGCACCCTACGCGAACTCGGTGCATCTGAAGGACTTGGGACCCCAGGCCTACGAGGACGGGTTCCTGCTTGCCGAGGTCCCGTTCGGTGAAGGGTGCCTTGATATGAAGGCAGTGGTGGATTCCATCCGAGCGCGACGGGCTGAAGTGCGATTCACGTTGGAAATGATCACGCGGGGCCCGCTCAAGGGCCCCTGCCTCCGCAAGGAGTACTGGACTACGATGGGACGGGTGCCAGGCAGGGATCTGGTCTCTTCCCTCGAAGCGGTTCGCAATTGCGGCAGGTCGCTCCCACAAATCGACCGCATTCCCGCGCAGGGACGGTTCCGGATCGAGGAGGAAAACAATCGCGCGTGCCTGGAGTACGGTAAAGAGCGATTGGGGATCTAGGCGCGATAAACCGGCAGCTAGGAATGCCGGCAGCTGGCTTTCGCGTCAAGTTCGCAAAACGAGGATCGTTTGGTGTCGTCGAGTTCGCTCTTGCTCCTCACGGGCTATTGCATCGCCATTCTCGCCGCTGCAGCGTTTGGCGGTTGGCTGCAACATACCATCCCTCTCACCCACACACGCATGCACTCCGCGATGAGCTTTGTCGCAGGAGTGATTCTCGGAGTAGCACTGTATCACCTGATTCCACATAGCCTCGCACAGATCTCTGAGCCCGACGCTGTGAACATAGCGGTATGGTGGATCGTCTTGGGGATGGTACTGATCATATTTCTTCTGCGTGTATTCCGATTTCATCAGCACGATTTTTCAGACTTACGAAGGGATTCAGACAGTAGTGGATCCAGTCGTGGTTCTAATTTATCCCCTCTAAACTGGGTCGGAATATGTGTGGGAATTGGGATACATTCCCTGACTGAAGGTGTCGCTCTCGGTGCCAGCATAAGGAGCGATACATACGGTAATTCGGCGACGAGTTTTGTCAGCTTTGGATTGTTTTTGGCGATTTTCTTACACAAGCCTCTAGACGCTTTTTCCGTCCACAGCTTGATGCGAATAGCCGGTATTACTTCGCGAACGACAGCAGTAGTCAATATTGCAATTGCCTTCTTGTGCCCCCTCGGTGCATTCATTACGTGCTGGGGAGTAGGACTCCTAGGGCCGGCGGAAGCAGGAGCTATCGGACGAGCGCTGGCATTCGGCGCAGGTGCGCTCCTGTGCATTTCGCTAAGCGACTTGCTGCCAGAAGTTCATTTTCACGGCCATGATCGAGTCGCGCTCACTGGTGCATTCCTCACCGGCATCGCACTGGCGTACGCGCTGCACTATCTGGAAGGGTCTTCCGTCCTCGACCTCGTTCGCTGAATGCGCGCAATCATCGGCCGCATGGAGGGAACAGGGGCTCCCGATCAATTGCCTCTTGCGAGGCAATACAGATTCATTCGAGGGTCGGGTCTTGGCAGACGAATGGCATAGTTCGGGCCTCCCAGCCCCCCTAGCCGGGCGAGTGCGAGTGCGAACCCGACAGAGTGGTCTTGAACAGTCGCGCGCTTAGCCGCCACGCTATCAAACCGATAAGGACAAATGCACCTGCCCACTCCAGAACCTGAAGGGCCGGCGATTCAGAGGCCGACAAACTGACAGGAAGTGCGAAGCCCGAGGAGATGACAATCGCATCGATCGCAATTCCAATAACTGTCGTCACTGCGATCACCCCGCCGACGTAGATGGATCCGAAACGCGGTCCGAACTGACGGGTGATCACAGCGATGGTCCCGGTGTTGGTGGCTGGACCCGTCATCAACAGAATCAGGGCAGCGCCTGGACTGAGCCCCTTGGCTACAAGCGCAGCCGCTATGGGGGTACTCGCAGACGCACAGATGTAAAGCGGAATTCCGACGAGCACCATGGCCGGGTAAGAAAGCCATCGCGCGTACTCGCTCGACATCAGATCGTCTGGAACGGCAAGAAAGAGCGCGCCGCCGATCGCAACCCCAACGACCAGCGCAAAGAGAATGTCGTCGGCGACCTCGACGAAGCCATAGTGGAGTATGTGCTTCATGACCTTGCCAAGACTCGGAGTGTCTTCCTTGGCATGTCCGGACCCGCCATCTGTCCGGGTGGCCGGAGAGCCGCCTTCGAGGGTGGCCGCATCAGAAGCGAGGCTCCGAGCGGTTTGGGACGCGACGCCTGACCGGCTCCGGACATCGTCCCAGGTGAGCCTTCGAAACCACTGGATGACAATTGCCTTGAGCTGCGACGGACTCACGTAGCAGTCGTTGGAGGCGGCCATCAGGGGCTCGTGGACGTGATGCCCGTGACCCGGGTTCCCGTGCCCGGGCTCGCAGTGACGGTCATCGTGCCCGCACCCGTGATTGCCATCGGCCTGGCTCCGAGTCGCATCTGGATTCGGCTCGCTTTCCTCGTTCCGCATCAAGCCGATGCAGAGAATGCCCGTAACCACGGCCGTGATGAAACTGACGACCGGCCTGACAACTGCGGCGACAAACCCAAAGAACGCATGCGTTACGAGAATCGAGTCTGCTCCTGTCTCGGGCGCTGTGATGAGAAAGGAAACGCAGGACGATCGAGAGGCTCCCTTCTTCCGCATTTCAATCACAACCGGCACGACTGAACAGCTGCACAGCGGTACGGGCACGCCAACCGCGGCGCTTGTGCAAACCGATTTCAGGCTGTCGCCGCTAAGCCACCTGAGGATCGCAGCTCGGGAGATAAGGACGTGAATCAGGCCCGCTAGGAAGAGCCCTAGGAGCAGCATCGGGGAGAGAACCAAGAATGAGGACCAGAATGCGTCGAAAAACCTGTACGCCGCATCCAACATCTCCCGAATCGCGTGACAGCTGCGTTCTCTCGCGACTAGTTTCCATATTGTACATGTGGGTCCCGTTGCCCCCCATGGGTTGGAACGCACATCGTTCCGCAACCACGTAGGGATTATTGTTGGCGAGGCGAACGCTCTTGAGACGGGCTTGGTCGCTCCGGAACCGACGCCGACCGTGCGGCAAAGTAACTGTCAGCGAACCGTGTGAAATGTGACCCTGTGCGAGCCCATGAAGTCCGGTTGGCACCGCACGGGCAGGCTGGACCTCTCGCTGTCCAAGCGGCCACGCAGGATTGGGCCGTGTTCGCAGGCCTGCTCACTTCGGAGCCTCCCCGGTCCCGGCCAGATCACCGCTGGAGCCAGGAGCTGATTGAGCCGGACGAGGAGGTCGTGGGTGGCGAATTCATCGTCCCGTAAGGTCCAGACCAGGGATTCCAGGTCATGGAGAGAGGAATCGGCTAGATCCGGACCAACCGGTTTGGCTTGAGGTTTCGATCCCGCCCGCGGCCCTTTCCCCTTACCGGAGGTCGAGCAGGGTCCGGATTCGACCGAGGGCCTCGGAGTGCTCGGGGACGGAAACCAGATTCGTGAACTCGCGAGGGTCATTCCAATGGTCGTACAGCTCCTCGCCACCGCCATCGCCCTGCCACCGGATGTAGCGGTACCGGTCAGTTCGGACGGTGCGGCCAAAAATGCGGTCCTCCCACTGCACCTGCGAAAACGCCGCTTCCTTCACAGAACCCTCCGGACGGTCCAGAAGAGGCGCCAGGCTGACGCCCTCCAAGTTGTCCGGGGGCTCCAAGCCGCACAGATCTGCGAGCGTCGGGTAGAAGTCCACGAACTCAACCATGGCCTTCGAAGAGCGACCTGCGCCCCGTGCGCCGGGAGCGGCGATGATCAGCGGGGCCTTGACCGACTCCTCCATCAGGCTCATCTTTTGCCAGTGCGTGTGCTCGCCGAGGTGCCAGCCATGGTCTCCGAAAAACACGACGATGGTCCGATCCGCGACACCGAGTCGCTCAAGCTCGTCAAGGACCCTGCCAAGCTGCTGGTCCATGAATGACACGGACGCGTAGTACCCCCGCAAGGAAATGCGTTGGTTCTCCTCGCTCATCCCCATGTGATGCCACAAGAACGGGCGCAGGTTCTTAGCCGCGGCCGGGATGTCGTCGAGATCGTCTGGCGGGTTCTCGACCAGCTCGATTTCCTCCAGCGGGTATAAGTCGAAGAAGCTCGATGGCGCAACGAACGGCGTATGGGGCCGCACAAAACCCAAACCGAGAAAGAAGGGGCCTTCAGCCGCCTCTCGCAGCAGGTCGATCGCCGTGTCGGCCGCCGCGCTGTCGGCCTGACCCGTCGCGTCCGCCGTCTGGATCCATTGCATCTTGAGGCCGTGACGCAAGTCGGGATTGGGATCCCCTCCATGGCCGACGCTCTCGTTCTCATCTCCAGGAGGACTGATCGAAAGGTCCCACGACGGTGGGTCTTGGTGAGTCATCTTGCCGACACCACCGGGAACGCCCATGTGAAACATCTTGCCGACGCGCATCGATCGCCAGCCATTGTTCTTGAACAGCTGCGGGAGCGTGACCGCGTCGGGGTGCGATTGCCGAAAGTCGACGCTGGAGTTGGTGACGACTCCGGTCGTGTCAGGGCGCAGTCCGGTCATCAACGAGGCACGGCTGGGCCCGCAAAACGGAAACTGGCAGTAGGCGTTGTCAAAGCGCACGCCCCGCGCGGCGAGGCGATCGATGTTTGGAGACTTGACGACCGGGTGCCCGTAGCAGCCGAGCGTCGAAGTGAGATCGTCTGACGCGACGAACAGGAGGTTGAGGGGCGGCTCGGAGCGCCTGCAGCCCGCCGCAGTCGCAGCGAGCAACGTCGCAAACTCCCGTCGCGAGGTAAGCGTCGGCATGAACAACATTATTCCGCGAGCGAGAGTTCACGACCAACATCGATGGAGCGGGATAGATGGTTCTGCGAAGGCTGGCCGGGGTGCCGCCGGACATGTCTCCGAGCTCCGCACGGCTACGTGACGAACTCGAGGGTTCCCTGCCCTCGCATTCGAGCGGACCGGAACGGACGGGACGACCAAGACCCACCCTTGTGGCGACACAGGGCGCTTCACGGTGCTCGACCGGCGGGGCTGTTGCTACTCTCGCCGTTACCCGCCGCTCCCGCCAAGCACTTCCAGGTCAACTCGCATTTCCTCCCATCTCGGGAGGCTCTCCAAGCTACCCATCGCCCGCAGGTTGACGTCGACCTCTTTCCCACCGTTCGGCGGCAGCGGATCGCTGATCACAACTTCGAACGTCGCTAGCGGAGGGGCTTGCTGGGTTGCCTCCCTAACGCGCAGATGGACAAGAAGGGCAACCGACTGCTCCTGCTTCGAGTGATTCGCCACGAATGCGCGGACGTGGGCTTGGTACTCGTCATCGTAATAGGGTCGGATACCAGACACTTCAAGTGGCCCCCTCACCCCGATCGCGAATGTCTCGACCGGAGACACTCCCGCTTCTTCCGGCGCCTGAAGCCGCAATGCAGGCATCCCACCGGACAAAATGACCGCGCCGAGAATCGCAACGACCACCAATCCGGCGAACGCCAAATAGTGCCAGCCTTTGAGCTCCATCCCGCTTCGAGGACGGGTAGCGACTGTCTCCACAGCCGTCGACCCGCCTGTTCCGACCTCTGATTCGACGCGTTCCGAAACCGCACCCACATCGCGACCGGAGGGGACCGCCACATCAGCGGTCTGACTCAGCACCGTGAGATCCGCCGTTTCGTCACCGTCGAGGACTGTCCCAGGCGCGCAATGCGGACACTCGTCATCAGCCACGTCTACGGTCGCGCCACAATCGGAGCAGATGTATTTGAACATACAACGTCTATTTTGCAGATCGGTGCCCTGACCGCAACTCAGATCACCGCTGGGAGCCGGCGGCAGGACCGCCTCCTGGCCTGTCCCACGACATCCACGCGGTGCCCCGGGCCACTGGGGTCAAGTCACGCGGAGACCGTGCGCGGAGAGCCTCCGCAACCGCAAGCGATCGCGACGGGAAGCCGCTGATAAGATGGGACCTCGGCTTCGTCCGATCCCCCCTGCCTATGCCCGCCGTGGAAGCAGGCCTAGCCGATCCCGCGACCATCGCGAAATACGAACCCGTGATCGGGCTGGAGGTACACGTCCAGCTCAAAACGAACACAAAGATCTTTTCGCACTCCACCCATAAGTTCGGCGAGTCCCCGAACTCGCAAACCGATCCAGTCGTTCTCGGGTTACCTGGCGCTCTGCCGGTGCTCAATCAAGAGGCGGTCTCGCTGGCGGTCCGGGCATCAGTCGCCATTAACTGCCGCGTCAACGGCTTCTCCCGCTTCGCGCGGAAAAACTACTTTTATCCCGACCTTCCGAAGGGCTACCAGATTTCCCAGTACGACGAACCTCTGGCGGAGCATGGCTGGCTCGACATCCAGTGGGACGGCGGTGCGAGACGGGTCGGCATCACGCGCCTGCACATGGAAGAAGACGCGGGCAAGACTATTCATGACGGCTTCAGCGACTCCAGTCGCTACAGTTATGTGGACCTGAATCGCGCAGGCGCCCCACTTTGCGAGATTGTGAGCGAGCCCGACATGCGCAGTGCCGACGAGGCTGTCGCATACCTCAACGAGCTCAAGCAGGTGATCCAGTTCTCCGGAGCTTCCGACTGTGACATGGAGAAGGGACAACTCCGCTGCGACGCGAACATTTCCGTGCGACCGTTGGGGGCACGGGAGTTCGGCACGCGTTGCGAGATCAAGAACCTCAACTCGTTCCGGTTCGTAAAGCAAGCGATCCAATACGAGATCGCGAGACAGGCCGCCGTGGTTGAAAGCGGCGGCACGGTCTACCAGGAGTCACGACTGTTCAACACCGCGAACGGAACGACCTCAGGGATGCGCGGCAAGGAAGATTCGCACGACTACCGTTACTTTCCGGAACCGGATCTCCCACCGCTCATCGTCTCGGACAGCCTTCTCTCCTCGATTCGGGCGGACATGCCCGAGCTTCCACCCGCAATGCGGGACCGATTCGTCAAGCAGTACAGAATCTCTCAATACGATGCTCGAGTGCTGACACTCACGGCCGCCACGGCCCGCTACTTTGAGCAGACCGCAAAGGCCTGCGGCAACCCGAAGGCCGCGGCGAATTGGGTACAGGGCGAACTCATGGGCGCCCTGAATGCATCGGGCAGAGATGTGGATGCGTCGCCGGTCGACGCGGACCGGCTGGGCAAGCTCGTTGCACTGATCGACAACGGCACGCTCTCGGGCAAGCTGGCGAAGGAAGTCTTCGCAAAGATGTTCTCTAGCGGCAAGTCGGCCGAGGAGATTGTGGAAGCCGAGGGCTTGCGGCAGATCAGCGACACAAGCGAGTTGGAAGGCATCATCAGCGAGATTCTCGAATCGTCCCCAAAGCAGGTCGCCCAATACCAAGGTGGCAAGAAGGGCGTGCTCGGTTATTTCGTCGGGCAAGCGATGAGGGCCACCCGCGGCCAGGCCAACCCGAAGGTGGTTAACGAGTTGCTCCGCAACGCCCTTGACGGCTAACCAAACGCCCCCTGTGGAAGCGCAGGGAGGGAACCACCCCTGTCGCCCGCGCCTGGCAGTCCTTACCAGTCAGGGGATTTCTGGCCCGGACGACTGCTCACTTCTTCGGCGTGTGCACTGCCCGTACGGGTTGCGTGCCGACGACGGCGCCCTCGTGAGTTTCCCGAGCTCGGAACTCGTCGGTGCCCAGCCACGTCCTCGCCGTACCTGCAAGCTGCTCTCGGCCGAGTGTTCCGGGACCGGCTCGGCAAACCTGCGTTGCCGGAACCCACGGAAGGAGCTCATTCGAAACTCCTTAGAGGAAGCGTGCGAAAATAGACTGTAGCAAGCTATGAAACTGGTGCATTCCACGGCCGCGCTGGCGCTGGCTCTGGCGACCCCACTTGCGGCCGACGTCCTGATCCTCGAAGAGATCATCGTCAAGGTCAACGGCGATATCATCCTCCGATCCGAGTACGAGCGAACGCTGGAGCAGAACCGTCGCGAAGTGCTGGCCGACGCAGCCCTAACCGATGCGGAGCGGGAGCAGCGGCTGGGCGAGCGGGAAAGGGTTGTGCTACGCGACATGATCGACCAACGGCTGCTGGTCCAGAAGGGCGAGGAGCTCGGAATCATGGTCGATGCCCAGGTCCTTCGGCAGCGCGACGAAATCATGAGGCGCAACAACATTGACACGACCGATGACTTTGAGGCGTGGGTCCTGGAGCGCACCGGGGAGCCCGCTGAGGACCTTATGGACCGCATGCGCGAGAACTTCCTGTCGCAGGGCGTGCTCGGCCAAGAGGTATCGCGCCGCGTCATCGTGACTCGCGAGGAGATCGAGCAGTTCTACGAAGAGAACAAAGACAAATATGTGCGATCGGAAGGTGTGCGACTGAGCCAGATCTTCTTCACACTGGAAGAGGACGAGGAAGCCAAGCGAAAGCAGGCAGAGGAGGTCCATGGCCGGGTGCGGCGTGGGGAGCCGTTCGCCGAGATGGCGAGGCGGTTCTCGGAAGACGCGGCCACGAAGGAGCTCGGAGGCGATATCGGCATCTACCGGCGCGGAATGCTGCGAGCGGAGATTGAGGCAGCCGTTTTCGGGCAGCGGCAGGGATTCATCACGGAGATCCTGGAGGTGCCGAATGGCCTGCTGCTTCTCAGGGTCGACCAGAACTTTCGAGAAGGCCTGGCAGAACTCGAAGAGGTCCAGGAAGAGATTCGCGCAGAGCTCAGCGCCCCTCGGTTCGAGCCGGAAATACGCAAGTACCTCGACGAGCTGCGTGCCGAGTCGTACATCGAGATCCGTCCTGGCTATGCCGACACCGGGGCCCTTGACGGCATGAACACAGCTTGGAGCGATCCCTCGCGGCTAGCACCTCTTACTACAACTCGCGAGGAAGTCATCAAGGCCAGGCCGCGCAAACGGGTTCTCTGGATGATCCCCTTGCCGCGCAAGAAGGTGGACCTGGACGAGGAGGAAGAGGAGGCCGAGACCGCGGTAGAAGGGGCCGAAGCGGGAGCCGCGGCATCGTGACCAAGACGCTATTCATTACGGACCTGAAGAGCCTTCAACCGAACGACCGATTCGAGACCAGCCTACTCGTCAAGTCGAAAGAAACCCGCAAGAAGAAGAACGGAGTCCCGTTTCTGTCACTCACCCTGTCCGACAGGACCGGCTCGATCGATTCGAAGATCTGGGACAACGTCGAGGAGCTGTCGAAGACATTCCAAGCGAACGACTTCATTCTCGCGCGAGGAAAGGTCCAGGTATTCAACAACCAACACCAGGCCATCGTCACTTGGCTGCGCACGCTACCGGAAGACCAGGTGCACCTTGCGGATTTCGTTCCCCATACGGCGTTCGACATCGAATCGATGTACGGCGAGGCCCTAAGGACGATCGATGGCTTTTCGAATCCACACTTGAAGAGCCTGCTGGGTTCGATCTTCCGCGATCCGGAATTCGCGCGGCTTTACAAGCGCACTCCTGCTGCTCGAGCGAACCATCACGCCAAGATCGGCGGCCTCCTCGAGCACGTGCTTAGCCTGCTCAGGCTGAGCAAGCTGGTCGCTTCGCACTACGCAGATATCGACGGCGAATTGCTGGCCTGCGGAGTGCTGCTGCACGACGCGGGCAAGATCTTCGAGCTGAGTTCGGAACGATCGTTCGAATACACGAACAATGGCAAGCTGCTGGGCCACATCCCCATGGGGAGTTCGTGGCTCGGCCAGCGGTGCGACGAGATCGCCGGCTTCCCGCCACGCCTCAAGACCCTCCTGCTCCACTTAGTGCTGAGCCACCACGGGAAGCTGGAGTTCGGCTCACCGCAGGTGCCACTGTTCCCCGAGGCGCTGGCACTCCACTTCCTGGACGACCTTGACGCGAAACTTGAGATGATGCGCGATGCGAAGGCCGGGATCGTGGATGGCTCGGTCTGGAGCCCATTCCACCACGCCCTTGGACGATCGGTGCTCGATACAACGGCCTACCTTCGCAGCGAGGCCCCCTCAGAGAGCAAGCCGACCGACGCGTCAGGAGCTGCACAAGAGGAGCAGCAGCGGCACCAGCCGGTTGAGCAACCGAGTAGACCGGAAGGGAGAAATTCGTCCACTCCCACGCCTGAGGCGCCTCAGGCGAAAGAGACCGAGGATTTCACCCTCGTAGAGCCGTCGAAGGAGTCGGACGAGACTACGCGTAAAGCTTCCGGACCGCCGGCGGAGGAGTCCACCGAGGAGGCACCGCCTGCAAAGGAAGCGCCCCCGGAGGGGCAATCGGCGCCTTCCGTATCCGAGCCGAGTAATTCCGAACTTGCCAGACCAGACTGGGACGGCGAGGCGGAGAGGACCGTTGAACCGCGACCGGCGATGCGACCCAAGCCGGCTCCGGCAATTCAAACTGTGCCGCCCGCCCATGTGGCGCAGCCGGCTCCGAGCCCTCCGCTACCACTGCAGCCGACACTGGATGGATTGGAGTCGAATCCCGAGGACTTCTCCGGCTAGGCTCCGCGCAGTCATCGCGGTCCGAGCGGGGCGACAAGCGCCGTAGGAAACAGAGAGCGAACGCAGTCATGGCGGGTTCATTGCAGGGCAAAATCATCGCAGTCACTGGATCGACGCAAGGACTCGGGGAGGAGATCGCCCGCTTGGCGGCCGAGCGCGGAGCAAGCGGGATCGTGATCGCAGGCCGGTCGGGCGCCCGGGGAGACGCCGTGGCGGCGCGGCTCGCCACAGATCGATGCCGGGTCGAGTTCGTCCAAGGCGAATTGCAGAAGCCAACAACATGCCAGGAGATCATTGCTAGGGCCGACAAGGAATTCGGTCGGCTGGACGGGCTGGTGAACGCCGCGGCCTGCACAGAACGCGGAACGCTCGAAGACACCTCCGTCGATCACTGGGACAAGTTCATGGCCGTGAACCTGCGGGCACCGTTCCTGCTCATGCAGGGTGCCGTCAAAGTCATGCAGAGGGAGAAGCTAGGGGGCAGCATCGTCAATATCCTGAGCATGTCGGCCCACGGAGGAACACCCAACCTGACACCCTACAGCGTTTCCAAGGGCGCTCTCGCCACGCTTACAAAAAACGCGGCCCATTCGCAGAAGCAACACAGGATCCGCGTAAACGCACTGAATATCGGCTGGATGGCCACTCCCGCGGAACACGCCGTCCAGACCTTGGAAGGACAGCCGGAGAACTGGCTCGAAGCAGCCGACAGGGGTTCGCCGTTCGGCAGGATTCTCCGTCCACGCGATGTAGCGGGAATGGTGGCGTACCTGCTGAGCGACGAGTCGTGCGTGATGACGGGGGCCCTGATCGATTTCGATCAGCACGTGCTGGGCATCTACAACCCCTGAGACCGGCGGATCGCTTCAGGCGCGGTCAAACGGGTTTCGGGCTGCGGCGAATTCGCTAGACCCAGAGCCCTAGCATCGCCATTCCGCCAAGGCCAATCACCACGAGCAAGAACTTCAGTATCCGATCTGTGTCCTGCACCGGCATCGGCACGTCATCCACACCGAGCATCGCGCTTCGCACGAAATGGGCAATACGATCGTCGATCCTGGACATTTCGGCGCTTATGACGTCAAGAATCGCCACGTAGACGAAAGTCCCGGCCGCCAAGGCGTTAAAGCTACCCTCGATCAATGTCGCCATCTGACCCTGTAGGAGGCTCGATGCGCCTGTACCGATCACAATACCCAGCGGTGTCATGACGACGAAAACCACCAGCGCTCTCCACACTCGGCGGCTACCAACTCCAGAGGCGATTACGCTGACAACCAGGGCAAAGGCGGCGGAGCCCTTGTGGCACAAGATCGCGATCATGACGAGCACGGAGGCAGCCAAATCCGCCTCCAAGCCCAAGGCGATGCCTGCAATCACGGAATGGATCGACAGGATCACTAGCAGCACCAGCGGATAGACCGGATGGCGCGGCACTGCCCCTTGCTCTGCCCCTCGGGCGCGGATCGTTTCGAGCAGGACTCGGTCGATAAGCAGCAGCACGCAAACTCCCACCGCTGCCAGCAGGGGAGCCAACGGATAGTCGACTACGCCCTCAAGGGCTTCCGAAGCTTCGGGTAGCAGATGCAGGAATCCTGCACCAAGGAATATGCCGCCGGCCAATGCGTTGCCCAGCGAAAGGACCCGGTGGCTCGCATGGTGACGAGTCGCCAGGATCGGAATCGCGCCTCCGGCAATGCCAACAGCCAGAATCGCAAGCGCGGCAACGGCCTTGACTGCAAGCAATGAAGTGACCACGGAGCCCCGATCCGGGGTCGACCTATACTAACTCATATCGACCAAGGGCAGCTCTTTGTTTGGTGGCACTCGGATCGACGCCGACACAGGTGCCGGAGGACGGGCTATTCCGACCTCGCCCTGGATCAAGGCAACCGCATAGGGAGGGCTCGTCCGAACGATTACCTACCGCCGAACAAACACGAGGTTAGTAATTGGAAGCGAATCTCGCGGGGTGCACTGGAAAGGTTGCTTCGCCGGCGAGAATCGCAGGATCGAGGATCCGCCGTGTGTGGAACAAGGCAGTCGCAAGCGACTTGCGGGAACGCTGGAGTCCCGAATCAGACCGCCATACGACCACCATCTCTTCAAAGCGGTCGTCGTCTCGTTAATGAACATCCGGCTTTGCCTATTCGCCACGCTGGGTCGCGGTACGAAACGGAAACCGCCTTTGCGGAAATCAAGGCCGACGGTGACCCAAAGCCGCGGATTTCGCGGCACGTAGGTGCCTGACTCGGTGTTCTTCGCATCGACGTAATCCAAGCCCAGGTTGAGCCGGACCGCCCTGCGAACCCTGAAGATTCTTTGCCCGGCGGTGTGGCCGTGTGGTGCAGGAGGGGGGAGCAAGCTCGGGGCCGCGCCGGTGGGCGAAGATCTCTTGGATTCACGATCCTTCGGGTTGAGCGTTCAGTCTCGCCGGAATCTGCCGGACTGCACCTCAATCCGCCGGACCATGCGCAAGTCCTCTGCGTGGACGAGAATCCTCAGATCCAAGCGCTGGACCGCACCCTGCCCACCCTGCCCGTGGGCCCCAGCTATTCCGAGAGCTACAAGCACGACTACTTCCGACAGGGCACGACGACTCTCTTCACCGTGCTCGATGTCGCTTCCGGCAAGGTGATCGCGCAGGGCAAGCCACGCCACCAGGAATTCCTGGCCTTCCTGCGCCTGATCGACAAGGAGACCCCGGCCGACCTTGCCGCGCACCTGGTGCTGGACAACGACGCAACCCACAAGCACTCAAAGGTGCAAGCATGGCTCGACCGGCGGCGGTGCTACCACCCGTATTTCACGCCGACCTACTTGTCGCGGCCAAACCAGGTCGGGCGCTGGTTCGGATTGACCAGCCAGCGTGCAATCAATCGCGGATCCTTCCGCGACTTCGCCGATCCCGTGAACACCATCAAGGCCTTCACCGAAGGCCACAACGCCCGCACCAACCCCTTCATCTGGGCTGCCATGGTCCAGCCCATCATCGGCTAGGTCTAGCATTTATCTGCTCGAATCTCCGGTACAGCACACTAGCCGGTGGGGAGGCGGCACCAGATGGCGAGCCGTTCGCGACCGGCGATCACATTCACCAAGCGTCGCTCGGCGCTCACCTGCAAGAGTGTCGTCCGCGAGTTAAGGGTTTGCCCTCGTGAGGACAGCGACGGGTCAGTTTGCCACGGCTCAAGTATTTCTGGCCTTACGGGCCGGGGCACATGCCGCCGAGAGCAGGGAGTGTGAAACGAACCTGATCTCGTCTCTGCTGGAGGGCGGTTATGTCGTCAGGATCTGGCATATGACGCCTACGTCTCTGGCAACAGACGCAAGGATTCCCAAGCCCGCCTCTCCTCGCCTGGAACCACCTGTTTGCCAACTTCCTTGGAAACACAACCGTCTCAAAACATTGCCAATAAGCATGGCATCTTGAAATCGTTATACCTAGGAATCAGGATGTTCCCATGGGAATGACGCTCACGTTGGACGACGGTCCGGCGGACTCGCTGAAGCCGCAGAGTCGACTGCACGGGGGCCGTTCAAGCAGGTGGTGAACGATGCCTTGCGACGTGGCATGACTCCTGGGCCGATTGGGACGGAACGGCCGACATTCCGGGTTGTTTCCAATCGCAGCAGGCTTCTCGCGGTCGTTGATCCGCTAAGGCTCAACCAGCTCAATCATGCCTTGGAAGTGGACGACTTCGCCGTGGAGAGCGGGCAGTGATTGTGCCAGACATCAATCCGCTGGTCTACGCTTACAATGACGGCGCGCCCGATCACGAAGCAGCCAAGCGCTGATGGGAGAGCCTAGTCAACGGAACGGGGAAAGTCGAACTGCCGTGGATTGTCTTGAAGGGGTTCGTGCGATTGATGACCCATCTGTGAGCAATGACGTCCCCCGTCTCTCCGTCGGTCGCCGTCGCAAACGTCGGGGGCTGGTTTCGGCACGCACATCTCACGCCGATCAACCCGGGCACGGAGCACTTGAAGGCGCTGGCGAGAAACCTCGATGCCGCCGGCGTCGGTGCCAACCTCGTGACTGATGCCCACCTAGCCGCGTTGGCCATGGAGTAACAGCCGGAGGTCCACTCGAACGATAACGATTTCAGTCGGTTTCCGGGTCTCCGTTGGCGAAACCCACTCGGCTGACAAGTCGGGCGGCGCGCTTGAGACGACCAGCAATCCCGCTCGGATATTGGCTGACTCCGGAACAGCCGACCGTCGGTCGCTGTTCGGAACATTCCTGGACCTGCCCGGCCCTGCATAGTTGCGAGCGGTAGTCCGGGCCCACGGGATCCTCGAATTGCAGGCATTTCCACAATGCCCGCAAGGCAGGCCAGCTCACGTGTTATTCTGAGGCTGCGAAATCGGCAGACGCTCGTGGCGGGCGTTGTTTTCGACTCCGCAGGCCCGGCTGTGGGCGCGTAGCTCAATTGGTAGAGCAAGTGACTCTTAATCACTAGGTTCGGGGTTCGAGTCCCTGCGCGCTCACCATTCCGGAATTGACGTACTATTGAGCTCGTGCCTTCGGGCAGGATTGTGTGCCGTTCTGCCATCGCCTTGAAGGATCAAGGCGATGGCAAGGCCAATAGGCCGACGATCTAGCCGCACTCCCTCCTTCGCCCGATCGATGCGAGATCTGGCCCGTTCATTTGGGATTTGCGCCCACCTACAGCGGAACCGTAGGACTTCTCGCGAGCCCTGTCTAAGCTGTATTCGAATTCACATGCTATTCTTGCGCTTTCTTTACCTAGCTGCTCCGGCTCTAGCTCTCGCTATTGCTGCAATTCCCGCGTTTGCCCAGTCGACAGGCACGCTCACAGGAACCGTTTCCATGAAAGAGACGGGAAGTCCCCTGCACGGCGCAAACGTGCTCATCGTCGAGCTGGGGCGAAGCGTCCTCTCTGAAGACGATGGCAGCTTCGAATTCAGCAGGGTTCCGCCTGGGACGTACCACGTCGTTGCTCATCTGGATCAGATTTTCACCGAGGCCGCGAAGACCGTGGAAATTGAGTCCGGTACGGAAGGATCGGTCGATTTCCTTCTATCGTTGACAACTGACCGATACGAAATCACGGTCACCGCCTCGGAGCAGCACGAGACAACCTTCGAGTCGTTCCAGGACGTTGAGTCGCTGAGCGCCTACGACCTCGCCCAAACGACGGCCATCTCGCTTGGCGAGGCGCTCGATCATCGGGTCGGGACCGGGATCGCGAAGCGCAGCTTCGGCCCAGGCAGCTCGCGCCCGATCATTCGAGGATTCGACGGGGACCGTGTCCTGATCATGGAGGACGGCATCAACACCGGAACGCTCTCGTCCCAGTCCGGCGATCACGGGGAAGTCATGAACGTCGGGCAGCTGGCGAGGCTCGAGATCGTCAAGGGGCCCGCGACGCTGCTGTATAGCGGAAACGCAATGGGAGGAACGGTCAATGCGATCAGCCGCCACCACGAGCATCACCCACATCCACACCCGGGTTTTCGGGGATTCTTGTCGGGTTCAGGCGGGACTGCGAATGCGCTCGCGGGAGGGAATGCAGGCTTCGAGCTGGGAGTCGGACGGGCAATGCTATGGGGCCACGGTGGAGGGATTCGCACAGGAGACTACGTGGCGCCGCAGGAAGGCCAGGTCTTCAATTCTCGCTCCGAGCTGATGAACGGAGGTGGCGGGCTGGGCTGGTACGGGGATTCGATGTTCATCACCGCGGAGGCGAGAGTCGACCGTGGCGACTACGGAGTTCCCTTTGCCCATGAATTCCACGGTCATCACGGGCACGAGGAAGAACACCACGACGACGACCACGACGACGACCACGACGACGACCACGATGACGACCACGATGACGACCACGATGACGATCACGATGACGAAGAAGATCATCATCACGAGGAAGAGGAGGAACTCGAGCGAGTCTCCCTCCTGAGCCGCCGGACGAGCTACCGGGTGAACTGGGGCCTGCGGAATCTTGCGGGACCCATCGAGAGATTCGACCTGAAGCTGAGCGTCGTCGACTGGGAACATGACGAAGTCGAGCACTTCGAGGATGGCGACTCGGTCATCGGGACTCGGTTTCAGAACGATCGATTCACCTATCGCGGGGTGTTCGAACAAACGAAAAGAGGAGCTCTTTCGGGCCGGTTCGGCGTGTGGGGTCTAGACCGCTCATACGAGGTAACCGGCGAAGAGTCGCTCTCCCCTCCAATTGACCAGAAGGGCCTGGCATTCTTCGCGCTGGAAGAACTGGAGTTCGAACGATTCAAGATCCAGTTCGGAGGACGCATCGAGACTCAGCGCTACAAGCCCGCCTACTCAGAACGCGAGGAGCATCACGAAGAAGAGGAAGAACACCACGACGACCACGACGACGAGGACGAAGACGAGGACCACCACGAAGAGGATCATGAACACGAGCACGAACACGAAGAACACGGACCTCCCGATGCCGTCGATCGCGCCTTCACGGGAGCCTCGGCCGCAATCGGTATCCATGCCGATACGTGGCAGGGAGGAGCGTTCGTAGCCAACTTCGCCAGAAGCTTCCGTGCGCCGTCGCTTGAAGAGCTCTACAACTTCGGGCCACACCCCGGAAACAGGGCATTTGAGATCGGCGATCCCCACTTGGCTCCCGAAACCGGAAACGGAATCGACATCTCGCTACGACATCAAGAGGGTCGCGTCCGCGGCGAAGTCAACTTCTTTTATTACGATTTCGACAATTTCATCTTCCCGTTCACTACGGGCGAGCTGGTCGACGAGTTCCTGGAGATCGAGTTCACGCAGCGGAACGCACGGTTCACTGGGGCAGAAGCGAGTGTCGGACTCGCCCTCCATGACGTCCTGTGGCTGAATCTGGGCATGGACTATGTCGATGCAAAAGACAGCGATACAGGTACGTACCTACCCCGGATCCCGCCGTTGCGTGGGCGCATTGGTTTCGACCTTCGCAAGGCCGGGTTCCGCCTGTCCCCGGAATTCGTGCTGGCGAGCGAGCAGAGCCGGACGTTCACAAACGAAACCACGACGCCCGGGTATTCGGTCGTGAACCTGAAGGCGGCTTACACTTTCGCCCGGCCGCACCTAGCACACCAGCTTGCAGTCGAAGTGTTCAATGTTGGAGACCAGCTCTATCGGAATCATTCGTCCTTCATCAAGGACCTTGCCCCTGAGATTGGTCGAGGCGTCCGATTCACCTATACGGTGCGGTTCTTCTGATCCACCGTCCCGAGGCATTACGAGATTGAAGCGGTCCGGAATTCCGTGAGCAGGGGCCTAATTCCGATCAAGGCGGGAATTCCGGACCGGACAGCGCAAGTTCTGGCTACGGTCCCGACGGAACAAGGGCGGTGTCCTCGCCAACACATCCGGAATCGCGAGCCGCGGACGCTCAACATCGAGGATTTCGTTGAGGACGCGAGGCCGATCCGTGGTTCGGCCGGAGCCCTGGGGGGCGCCAAGGGCCGAATCCGTCCCATGCCATTGACCTAGCGCAGTCCAATCGATCTGGCGCCTGAAAATGGGCGTTGGACTCATTTCGGGAGGGTCGACCGGGCCGGAAATTCCTACGTGACCTCGAAATTGCCAAATCCAAACATGTCCGGAGGCTTCACCGCCAGGGTCCTGAGGTTCCTTGTATAGGCCTCAGTCAGGTCGGTCATCCTGAAGTTCTCCACGGCATTGAAGCCTGCACTTGCCATCAGGCCGCGCATGGCTTCCATTGAATAGGAGCTGCGCATCGGCTCGCCCCGTTTCGCGACGAATTCAAGCATCCTGCGCCGAGTGTCATGCGTGGCCGGGTCGGAGGACTTGGCGTCAAGCAAGTAGTCAACGACGATGCGCGTGCCAGGGCGCGTGCCTCCAGCGATGCTCCGCAGGGTCGCTGCCAAGTCCTCCGACCTCAAGTAGTAGGAGACGCCAAGCAAGGAGATGAACGCCGGCCGCGACGCGTCGAAGGACGTCCCAGCAAGCGCATCGACCGGCGAGACCTCGGACAGGTCCGCCGCGACGAAGTGGTGGTTCAGCGGAACCCTCAGGCTGGCGCGCTTGATTCGCTGCAGCTTCTTGCCCTGCGTGACTGGGTGATCGACCTCGAAGGAATCGATCCGACTCAGCAGGTCCTGTCTTCGGAACGCGAACGAGTCCATTCCCGCCCCCAGGATGACGTACTGCCGGATGCCCTCTTCGATCGAGTGTTCGAGCGATTCCTCCGCGTATCGCGCTCGCATGAGGACGCACATGCTCGACGGAAGGACCGGGTTGAGCACGACCTTGAACAGAAGCCATTCCAGGGGTCTGATCGTTCGCACAAGTTGCAGTGGCCGCCCACATAGCAACCTCGCATAGGGATCCTCGAAGAGCCCGACGGTGTTTCGAAGGTGCCAGTCTCGTGCGGCAGCCACCCAGTCGGCTGTCGAGATGGTGTTCTTAGGTAGAGACATGCCGCGCTCCCGGGAAGTCAATCATGGTCGCACGGCTCTCCGGTGGCTCTCAACGAGCCCTCATCGAAGAACCCGCCCGGGCCGTTCAAGGGCCCGGCGAACTGCGGTTGCAGCCCGTCTGCAAGGTAGGTATCCTATGGAACGCTTACAAGGCTCGATTGGCGCGTTATCCACCAGAGTTGCCCGCCGATCTGGCACAGGAGGAACAACATGCCATCAAATCGAGGAGTTGCATACATTCGGCCAGGCGTCGTCGAAGTGCAATCCATCGACTTTCCCGAACTGGCGCTCGGCAGCAGGAAATGCGAACACGGCGTCATCCTGAAGGTCGTTTCTACGAACATTTGCGGAAGCGACCAGCATATGGTCCGCGGACGGACCACGGCTCCAGAAGGACTTATCCTCGGGCACGAGATCACAGGCGAGGTCATCGAGGCCGGACGCGACGTGGAATTCATCAACGTCGGGGACATCGTATCGGTGCCGTTCAACATCGCATGCGGACGCTGCCGGAATTGCAAGGAACGCAAGACAGGCATATGCCTTGAGGTCAATCCGGCGCGGCCGGGAGCGGCATACGGCTACGTCGACATGGGCGGATGGGTAGGCGGCCAGGCCGAGTATGTGATGGTGCCCTATGCAGACTTCAACCTGCTGAAGTTCCCGGACAGGGATCAGGCCATGGACAAGATCGCCGACCTGACCTTGCTATCCGACATCTTCCCGACCGGTTTTCACGGTGCGGTCACGGCCGGAGTCGGCCCCGGATCCACCGTCTACGTGGCGGGAGCCGGACCGGTGGGCCTTGCTTGCGCTCACGGATGCCAACTGCTCGGAGCGGCCTGCGTCATTGTCGGCGACATGATCCCGGAACGGCTGGCTCAAGCGGCGAGCTTCGGATGCGAGACCGTGGACCTGAGAGCCGACGGCTCCCTGGAAGAGCAGATCGAGGAGATCGTCGGAGAGCCCGTGGTGGATTGCGGCGTGGACTGCGTGGGCTTCGAAGCTAGGGGCCACGGCAAGGACACCGTCGTGGAGCGTCCCGCAACGGTGCTCAACGCCCTTATGGAAGTGACGCGTGCCGGCGGCGGCATTGGCATTCCCGGCCTGTATGTGACCGGAGACCCCGGCGGCGTCGACGACAATGCGAAGATCGGGAACCTCGGGATACGCATCGGTCTCGGATGGGCCAAGTCGCATCACTTCATGACGGGCCAGTGCCCTGTCATGACCTACCACCGCCAACTGATGCAGGCGATCCTGTACGGCAAGGCGAACCCTGCCAAGGCGTGCAACGTCACGGTCATCTCACTCGACGACTCCCCGCAGGGCTACAGGGACTTCGACAAGGGAGCTGCCCGGAAGTACGTCATCGACCCGCACGCCATGCTTGCGGCCTGATTCACCGCCTGCCCGCAACAACGTCTGGCACCCCGCAGGGTATTGCCCGAACGGGTGCCGTGTACGATGAGAGCCATGCATTGGCAGCCTACCCGGCGCCGCCTGCTGCAAGCGGGCGGCGTCTCAGCACTGAGTTCGTCATGTGCCGCCCCGAGTCCGGACGAGGATCCCGTTGCGCCTAGCAACCGCATTCGGCTGGGTGTCTCGACCTATTCCTACTGGCACTTTTCCGAAGAGAAGTACCCCATTGAGAAGGTCATCGACCACGCAGCGGAGCTAGGCTTCGACGGGGTCGAGATCCTTCATCGGCAGATGGAGGGGGAATCGACCGACTACATGAATGGCCTCAAGCGAAGGGCCTGGGAAGCCGGCCTGGACCTTATCATGCTCTCCATCCACCAGGATTTCGTGGACCCGAGCGCAGCCAAGCGCGGGGAAGCCGTAGACCATACCAAGCACTGCATCGACCTGGCCCACCAGATGGGCATTCCGGCAATCCGGCTCAACACCGGCAGGTGGGGCACGATTCGGTCCTTCGACGATCTGATGGCGGCGAACGGACAGGAGCCGGCCCTGGAGGGCCATACCGACGAGGACGCGATCGGATGGTGCGTCGATTCGATCAGGGAATGCTTGCCCCACGCCTCCCAGGCGGGTGTCGTAATGGCGTTGGAGAACCATTGGGGACTGTCGACCAACGTCGATGTGCTGCTCCGCATCCATCGCGAAGTGGGCGACCCGTGGCTCGGAATCAATATGGACACCGGGAACTATGTCGGGGATCCGTACCCACAAATGGAGAAACTCGCTCCGCACGCCACGATCATCCAAGCAAAGACCTATCCCGGGGGCGGAGTCTGGTACACCCTGGATCTGGACTACCAGCGCATTGCGGGCATCGTGCAGACTGCGGGATTCCAAGGCTACGTCTCACTTGAGATGGAGGGCGAGGCTCCGGCCGAAGCAGCGGTTGCCGAAAGCTACAGGGTTCTAAGAGACGCCTTCGGATAGCAGCCGTTTCTCCGATTCACGTAGCCCGTCGCGAATCGGAAGGCAACTCTCCAGTATGTCGCGGTGTAGGCAGAACTCGGTCGCGTTGGCTGCCTGCCGGGGGCTCGCGGGACGCAATCCCGTGCGCTAGCGGGCACGCCCTCATCGAGCACGAGTGGCGTCGCTCTCAAGTTCCGACCGAGACAAAGAGCGTCCTCGTCCCGACCCTCCGCAGACGGACCCAAGTAATTGAGTCTGTTAGTCTTGATTGACATTGCCTATGCGACGACCGTGGTATCTCGTAGTGCTCTTGGGCATCCCGATGGTTCTTTCAGCGGCTCGCTCGCACGAGACCAATCCGATGGGTTCCGCCGAGGATCTGGAGGAAGGCAAGCGCCTCTACAGGATCAACTGCGGCGTCTGTCACGGGATGGAAGGAAAGACCGGGCGCGGTGCGCGTCTGGCACGCAGGACATATGTCCGTGGAAACTCCGACGCCGAGCTGTTCGACCTGATCGAGGCCGGCATTTCGGGAACGGACATGCCGGGACTCTGGCTCGAAGAGGAAGCGATCTGGAAGATCCTGCTATTCGTACGAACTTTCGCCGAGGGAGCCAGCGAAGCTTGCGAGCCCGGACCGGGGGACATCGCGGCCGGCAAGCAGATCTTCGACGAGAAGGGTTCTTGTCTTGCCTGCCACACCGTCGGCCAACAGGGTGGCAGGCTCGGGCCGGACATGACCCATGCCGGCGCCACGTATTCTGCGGATCAGCTACGAAAGGCATTGGTCGACCCGGCGAGCGACGTGGCGAAGCGCTACAGAACCGTGCGCATCGTCACCGGCGACGGAGAACGGGTCGAAGGGGTTTGGATGAACGAGAATGCGTACAACATCTACGTCATGGATCGCTCGGAGGAAATCCGCTCCTTCCGCAAGGCAGACCTGAAGTCCCTCGAACAGCCCGACGAATCACTGATGCCGGCATACGGGAACCTTCTCAGCAGCGAGGACATTGCGAACTTGGTCGCCTATCTTTGCACCTTGCAGGGACCAACCAAGGAGAACGTCTTATGAGACGCGGAATTTGCCGATGGATTCTATGCGGGCCCCTTCTCTGCGCCAGCCTGGCGACGGGCGAGGTGACCAACAAGGATCTGCTGGACGACGAAAGGGTAGCCTCCGACTGGCTGAACTACCACGGCGGCTACTCGGGGCACAGGCACAGCCTGTTGGACCAGATCACGCGTTCGAACGTGAAATCCCTGCGCCTGGACTGGGTGTTCCAAGAGAGGATCTCAGAGAAGTTCGAAGTCACCCCGCTCGTGCATGACGGCATCATGTACATCACTGTCCCTCCCGGGGATGTCTACGCGTTGGACGCGGAGACGGGAGCGAGGCTCTGGCGGTATTCCCGTCGGATGCCCCCTAGGCTCATCGCCTGCTGCGGGCTCGTCAATCGGGGCCTGGCCATTTTGGGGGACCGACTGTTCATGGCCACGCTCGACGCATTCGCGATCGCCCTTGACCGGAAGACCGGTCGGTTGCTCTGGGAGACCGAGCTGATCGACTATTCGCTCGGCTATTCAGGCACTCACGCGCCGCTGGTGGTCAAGGACATGGTGATGGTCGGAACCGCTGGCGGCGAGTACGGCATCCGCGGCTTCATCGACGCCTTCGACGTGGCGACCGGAGAGCGCAAGTGGCGCTTTTATACCGTGCCCGGGCCGGGCGAATACGGCAACGACACGTGGGCGGGCGAGTCGTGGAAGACCGGGGGTGCATCGATCTGGATCACTCCGAGCTACGACCCGGAACTGAATCTTGTCTATTGGGGAGTGGGCAATCCCGGTCCGGACTGGAATGGCGACGTTCGCCTCGGCGACAACCTGTTCTCGGACTCTGTGGTCGCGCTTGACGCGGACACCGGCAAGCGGAAGTGGCATTTCCAGTTCACGCCCCACGACGTTCATGACTGGGACGCCACGCAGGTGATGGTCCTGGTGAACAAGGAATACCGGGGCACAGTGCGCAAACTGCTGGTCACGGCGAACCGAAACGGGTTCATCTATCTGCTGGATCGCGAGACGGGCGAGTTCCTAAGGGCAACCCAGTTCGTCAAGCAGACGTGGGCGGTGGGCATTTCCGAAGAGGGCCGGCCGATCCGTCGGCCAGGGATGGAGCCTTCAGCCGAGGGAATCGAGGTGTATCCCACTGTGGCAGGCGGTACGAACTGGATGTCCCCGGCTTACAGCCCAGATACGGGATTCCTGTACGTGTCCTGCCGGGAGGGCAGCAGCACGTACTACAAGGGCGAGACGGAATACACCCCAGGTACACGCTACTGGGGAAGCATGTTCGTGAACGAGCCGACGATGCACAACTGGTACGGCGCAGTGAGGGCGTTCGATCCGGTAACGGCAGAGCTTCAGTGGGAGCACCGGCTGTTCCGGCCGGCTTGGGCGGGTCTGATCTCGACCGCCGGCCATCTCGTTTTCGCAGGCACGTCGGATGGGTTCTTCAAGGCGCTGGATTCCGAGTCAGGAAAGGAACTCTGGCGCATCAACCTAGGTGCCGGAGTCCAGGCGAGTCCCGTGGCTTACGAGTCGAACGGACGGCAGATGTTGGCGATCGCGGCGGGGGGCGGGCTCTTCGTGTTCAGCCTGCCGCAACCGGCGAACGACTAGGTCCACGGGCCGGTCCCAGAGTCGGAACGCCCGGTCCTGTCAGCCCTGGATCAGGTCGATCACCAGATCTCTCGGCTGGGGAGGCTGGGCGGAAATGCGGAACGCATCTTCGACGAGTTGCTGCGCCTCTTCGAGATTTGTGTCGTCGTTGTAGTACAAGGCGCACAGCCCTGTGTTGTTGAACACCTGCTGACCGACCTTAGCCTCAAGCACAACACCCACAGCCGGATCGGCCGTTATGCCGTCCCCGGGCGCTGCATGGCCGGCACCGAGGAGCACCGCGGCGCGCCCGATGTCGTCCGCATTGATTCGGCTGACGAAGCCATCGCGCGGCGACGTGACGGGAAGGGCCCCCTGAGGATTGGGCAGCCGCTCGAAGTCCGTCAGCACGTCCGGGTCACCGCCCTGAGCGGCGATGACACCTCCCAGCACCTGAAGGGCCGAGCCGTCCTGGATCACATTGGAGGCCTTCTCACGGGCATTCTCTATTGAGATCGTGGTATCAGAAATGAAGATCATGCGAGCCGCGATCTCAATCGCCAGGCCATTCAGATCGGGAGGTCCCTGCCCCTGGAGGGTTTGGGAGATCTCCATCATCTCCAGGGCATTGCCGACGGTGTATCCCAGAGGTTGCTCCATATCGGTCAGAAGCACCTGAACCTTGACATCGAGCTTCCGGCCGATTGAGATCAGCTGCTGAGCCAGCCTGCGGGCCTCGGTGCGCCCGGAAAGCAGCGATCCCTGGCTCACCTTGATGTCCACCACCAGGCCGTTCAAGTCCTCCGCGAGCTTCTTTGACATGGCCGAAGCCGCGATGAGCTCGAGAGATTCCACCGTCGCCGTCTCGTCGCGCAATTCATACAGCCGCTTGTCGGCAGGAGCGAGCGCATTGCTCTGCTCGGCGAAGGCCAAGCCGTATTCAGTTACGAGATCAGCGAAGTCCGCTACTTCGAGCTGCGTCCGGAATCCAGGTATCGCCTGCAGCTTCTCCAGAGAGCCGATGACGTGACCCGTGCCGCGCTCCAAGATCATCGGGACAGCCACCCCAGCAGCGGCCGCGATCGGCGCCGCGATCAGCGGCGTCTTGTCGCCGACTCCACCCGTGGAGTAGCAATCGACCCTTATTTTGTCAAGACCCGAAAGGTCCAGCTTCTCGCCACACCGGAGCATCGCGGAAGTAAGCGAGGCAGACTCGGCGGCGCTGAATCCATTGCAGACCCCGGCCATCAGGAATGCGCCCATCTGGGCGTCCGGTATCTCGTTTAGGGTGAAGCCGTTGATCAGCCGTTCGAAGTCCTCGAGCGCGACTTCCTCGCCGTACCTCTTGCTCCGAATCAGGTCTACAATGCGATCCATGTTGACTTACAGTGCCCCTCCGCACAGGCCGAGGAACCGGCCCCCGGAGGGGCAGAGTCCGAGCGCCGATGCACGGATCCCGCACAGAGTTACGATACCACAGTCGCGGCGTCTAAATTCGACAAAACCCGGGGGTTATGTTTCGAATGAGTCCGGTGCCGTAGTGGATTCCAGATCTATGGTGACGAGGCTGCGGGCGGTGGAATCGCAACGCGGCCCTCGTTGCGCGAGACCTGTCCCAAAAGGTCAAGGAGAGGCTCGGTGACATGACCGTTCGTCGCAACCAGCCGACCCTCGCCGGGACGATACCCCCCGCCGTCAAAGCTGCAGTACTCGCCCCCCGCCTCCGAGAGCACCACCAAACCAGCACCGACGTCCCATGACTTGAGGCCGATTTCCCAGAACCCATCGAAGTGGCCTTGAGCAACGGAACAGAGATCGAGCGCGGCCGAGCCCGTCCGGCGGACGCCGTGCGTCAACATCGCGACTTGGTGAAAGTAGTGAATGTTCGGGTTGGTATCTCGAATCGAACTGGGAAAGCCAGTCGCGAAGAGTCCCCGTGCAAGGTCCGCCACTCCGGATACGTGGATCCTCCGTCGATTCAAATAGGCTCCGGAGCCGCGCTCAGCAGCGAATACATCATCGCGCACTGGATCGAACACCACGCCAACCAAGCCCTCTCCCCGTCCCCAGAGACCGATGCTGACGCAGAACCGGGGCAGTCCGTGGGCGAAGTTGGTCGTGCCATCCAGAGGATCGACGTACCAAACCAACTCGCCGTCCCCGTCGAAGCCGCCCCCCTCTTCGGCGACAATCGAATGCGTCGGGAATCGCGAGCGTATTCGCTCCACGACCCAGCGCTCGGATGCCCTGTCGGCAGCCGTCACAGTGTCGAACTGCCCCTTGTACTCGACCTGGACCCTGGCGTAATGCCGCATGAGGATGGCACCGGCGCCGCGTGCGAGATCGGTGACGAACGGTATATAGTCGGCGGCATTCAGGGGCACATCACAGGCTATCAGCACCGCTTGGCATCCGAGCGACTCCCGCTCGCGCCGCTACGGCTCTGGCCTGACTATCCCCGGCCGGCGCTTCCCGTCCGGCTGTCCTCGTTTCTGCTCCTTAGGCACCTCTTCCTGTTGAGTGTCAGCCTGTTCGGATGCCCTGGCTTGCGGCAGCGTGCGCAAGCTGGTCGGGGCGTCCCGCCTTTTCCGACGCGCGACGGTCAACTTGGAAGGATCCGCGTAGTATCCGGATCTGGCTAAGACCGTGGCGCCGTCTCGCTTGACGCTAATCTCGATCGTTCGGAAAACCTCTTTCCGATCGACGCCTTCCAGGATGGGATAGAAGCCCAAAAGGTACTGGGTGCGTAGACTGCGCAGGATTTCACCGAACGCCCCGTCCAGACTGGTCGTTCCGTGCTGGACAAACGTCTCGCCCCCTGTCTTTTCCGCGAGTGTAATCAGGGCATGCTCCCCGCCCCGGTTCCGGCCCGCATCGCTCTGGATGGGCAGTACGATCAGCGGGTAGATCGCCACCTCGCCATCGTGGGCGGCCCGCATCGCATCCGCGAATCTCCAATGGCTCGTGGTGTCTCCGCCATCGGTGATCATGACAATCACGCGACGACCTTTCCGGCGAGCGAGTTCGCTCGATGCCAGCCGAACAGCGTCATACACGGACGTGCCGGATTCCGGGCGCACGCGACCCAGCGCCCTGTCCAGCGCCTTGCGGTCGCGCGTGAAGTACTGGAGCACCTCGACGTCGGCCGAAAACGAAAAGACCGCGGCTCGGTCGTCAGGCTCGGACTCAGGACCGAGCAGGTTCGTCAGGAAGCGGCTTGCGGCTTCCCGCTCGTAACGGAGCTCGATGGCGGTGCTCAGGCTGGTGTCCAGCATGAGCACGACGGAGAGGGGACGGTTTGTACGCCTCTCGAAGACGGCTACCTCACGTGCGGTGCCGTCTTCGAAGATCTCGAAATCGCTCCGGTTGAGATCGCCAAGGGGAGCGCCACGCCCATCCTTGACCGTGACCGGCAGGGTGACGAGGCTCACGTCCGCCGTGAACACGACCGGCTCCGGCCGTTGCGCCGCCAATGAGGCGGCAACCAGCAGCATTCCGACGGCTAAGCGCTTGCTTATGCCGTCGTGCGCGGCACGGAATCGTCCCACTGGCCTTCCACCCAGATCTCGCCGTCGGCGAAGTATTCCTTCTTCCAGACCGGCACCCTTCGCTTGACCTCGTTGATCGCCTCGAGGCTTGCATCGTAAGCGGGCCGCCGATGAGCCGATGCAACGACGATTGAGACGCTCGCCTCGCGAATCCGTAACCGGCCGATGCGATGCACCAAGGCGACGCCGTGAATCGCATGGCGCTCCAACAGCCCGCAGCCGATTTCCTCGAGTTGCTGCACCGCGAGCGGAACGTAGCACTCGTAGTCCAGGTAGAGCGTCCGGCGCCCCGCGGAATTGTCCCGCACTACCCCCTCGAACACGATCACGGCCCCGTCGCCATCGCCTTGGGCGCGCTCGACCATCGCCCTGCTGTCGATCGGATCCCTTGTTACGGCCGCGAAGACGCCATTCCGCTCAACGCTGGCGAGCCAGCCGGTGCCGCCGCTCACTGGGGGCATGATTGCCACTTCGTCGCCGTCCTCGACCGCCTCTGTCGGATGAGCGAAACGCTGGTTCCGGGCCATCGCGACACTTCCTGCCATGGCGGCAAGCTTTGGCATTTGAGACGAGTAGTACCGGAATATCGTTTCAAGGGACGCACCTGAGGGCAGCTCGATTTCATCGCTTGACCGACCGACAAGATCCTTGAGCTGCCCAAAGAAGAGGACCTTAACCCGCATGGCCAGCCCTCATTCTCGCAAGCCGAAACCCCGGTTTCAGCGCGGAACGATCAAACCGCCGAGCCGCTCCCTTGCCGTGGCTTGCGGCTCGAAGCGAGTCTCCCAAGCCTCAAGGTACTTCAGCCCGGTCCCTGTGTTGTAAATGACCAGCTCTTCGTCAGGGGACAGGAAGCCGTCCTGCAGCAGGCGGCGGGCCGCTGCAACGCATGCGGCTGCCTCCGGCGCTACGAACATGCCCTCCGATTCGGCGAGGACCTGCCCTGCATGCAAGGTCTCCTGATCCTCAATGGCAATGGCGGTGCCGCCACTCTCGCGGATAGCATCGAGAACCAGGAAATCGCCGAGAGCCTTGGGCACCCGCAAGCCGCTGGCGACAGTGGAGGCGCCATTCCAGTGCCGGGATTCGCGCTCGCCTGCGTTCCAAGCGCGGACAATCGGCGCACAGCCGGACGCCTGGACGGCAATCATCTTTGGCCGCTTGGGCCCTATCCAGCCCATTTCGCCGAGTTCGGCGAACGCTTTCCACATGCCGATCAGGCCGACGCCTCCGCCCGTCGGGTAGAAAATCGCGTCCGGAAGGCGCCACCCCAGTTGCTCGGCAAGTTCGATGCCCATGGTTTTCTTGCCTTCGATGCGGTATGGCTCCTTGAGCGTCGACACCTCGAACCAGCCTTCTGCTTCTCGCCGCTCGGCTACGATGCGGCCGCAATCGCTGATCAGGCCGTCGACCAGCGTGACATGAGCTCCCATCGCCTCGCATTCGATGGCATTGGCGCGCGGAACGTCCCTCGGCATGAAGAGGTGCGCCTCGAGGCCGGCTCTCGCCGCGTACGCTGCGAGAGCACTCGCGGCATTGCCCGCGGATGGGGCGGCGAGCTTGCGGACTCCGAGTTCGCGTGCCATCGACACGGCAGCCGCCATGCCGCGAGCCTTGAACGTCCCGGTTGGATTCGCGCTCTCATCCTTGACGAGCAAACTCTCGCTCCCAACTTGCGCCGCCAGACGAGGCGCTTCGAGGAGAGGTGTCATCCCTTCGCCGAGCGTGACGAGATTCGACAGGTCCTGTAAAGGCAGAAGCGGCGCGTATCGCCAGAGGCTGCGCGGCCCGCAGGTGATGGCATTCCGGTCAAGATCAGAGGCCGCGCTGCCGAGGTCGTACCGAACCAGCAGCGGGGCACCCTCGGAAGACAGGTTCTGGAGCGTGCCCGCCTGTACTTTTTCTCCGGTCCGGCTGCACTCCAAGTGGGATACGAACGTCTTATGATGCAAGAACGCAAGTATGCAACACGCCTGTTACCAGCGTCTACTGGCCTGGATGCTCCTAACGGCAGCAGTCGCTACGGCTGAGACCGTGGTCTTGCGTAACGGATTCCGCTTGCACGCTGAGCAGTACGAGCCAGGGTCGCAGAAAGTGCGGCTGCTGCTATCAAACGGAGGCTGGGTCGAGGTGCCCGCCGGAGAGGTATTGCGCGTGGAGCCCGATATCGAAACAGCGGTCGATACCCGGCAGGCCGAGCCTGTGCCAACAGACGTAGGGGAGTCCGCCAGTCTGGCGGACGAGATTGGCCGATTTGCGGATCTTGCCGGTCTCCCGCGTGAACTTTTAAGGGCCGTTGTCTGGGCGGAATCGGGTGGCCGGCAGGACGTCGTTTCCTCCAAGGGGGCGTTGGGACTCATGCAGCTCATGCCCGAGACAGCGGCGGAACTCGGCGTGGACCCCAAGGACGCCTCAGAGAACCTAGAGGGTGGGACCCGGTACCTCAGACAAATGCTGGAACGCTACGAGGGCGACCGCGACCAGCTGGTAAAGGCACTCGCTGCGTACAATGCCGGACCAGGAAGCGTCGAAGAATTCGGTGGCCTCCCGCCTTACTCGGAGACGGTCGCGTATGTCGCGAAAATCGTACGAAAGTTCCTGGATACCGTACCGGACGTCGCGGACGCCCAATAGAGAGGTCGGCCACGTCAGAGAGACGACAGGAGTTGGTGGGAGGTCCATCTCGAAGCCTGCCAGCTTGAAGGCCTGCCTCAGCCCGGCCGGTGCTGCCTTGGTCGTCGCGGGTCGGAAACCGCTCGGACTTTCTTCGCAGCCGGAGGATTCGGCGCGCCGACGGTCTGATGCATCTCGCCAAGTGCGGTCGAGGAACCGGCGGCTGGCCCTTGCGGGCGACATCCTGGCAAGCGCCGTGGTCCTAACGAAAGCAGCGCGAGAATCATGCTCGTCCACGGCGAGAGCCAGTGCCGACAATTCTTCCATTGCGTGCTGGCCCTCGGCAAGGGTAAACAGCTTTCTCTGTTGCGCTACAAGAACTCCGTTCGAAACCTCAAGGAACCGCAGAGGCAGAACGACACCCATAGCGCCGGACTCAACGAGCCCGAGCAGGGTTTCGGATGCGGCAGTCGCCTGAACGGGGTAATCCAAGCGAGCGCAATGGATGCGTCCAGCACGAACGCCTCGCTCAATGGCGTCCCTCCACGATCAGGGATTTCACTTGGGCGTCACGAAGGCCAGACCCGGGACCTCGCCGCTTGGCGATGGATCGCCGCAGATCGCAAAGACGCGCTGTAGCCTGACGGACATCGCGCAATTCTCAGCCGTCTGGCGGAATCATCCCCGCTACGGGCTTGTCGTACCGGGGATTCTGGGATCACACAGATTCGAGCGACCAAAGGCAGCTGAGGTCCCTGCTCGGCCATTACGGACATCCTGGCATCTGCCACCGAGGACCTAAGATGGTGGGTACTAGTACGTTGCCCGTTAGAAAGGTTGGTTTTGGCGCTTGCAGACACGGGGACGCCCGCGATGCCGGACGCTCCTGCCCTGTCTCAAGAATGCCTTGGATTCCAGGCGTTCTGAGAGTTCGGCTCCGAATGCGGCCTCCAACACAATCGGCCAGGCCTCAACATTCACTCCGCGGCAAGGACCGGTTCGAGGCCGCTCCACCAAGTCCTCGCCGAGGACTCCGAACGACTCTCGTTTCCCTTTGCATGGTTCTCGTGGGGCAACTCCACGCAAGTCCAGGAAACCTCGATGACCTGATCACCAAATACGAAGATCTCTTGCTCTTTCAATCCAGCGACTACGAGGACGTCGAGGTTGCAGAGGCCGTCTTGGAAGACCACTTGCTCCCCTCGTTTCGGCGTGCAGCGCGCTTCGCCGGATCGTTTGCCTTCGAACGCCGAGGGGAGTTGGCCTATTTTGCGAAACAGCCTGAGACCGAGACCGAGGAGCCTGCTGAAGAGCCGACGCCCGGGGAGTCCAATAGCGCCTTTCATCGACTGTTCAACGAGATCTCGCTTACTCTGGCGTACGCGTACCGCACTCCAGGCACCGCCAGCACGGCAAACCCCTATTACCAGAATCCGAACGTGCTGCGGCTGTACCTCACGGTGCTCTTCTATTCGTACAGCCGGGGCCTGACCGAAGATGCATGGCTGCCGGATCATGCGGGAAACGCGAGCCTGATGGCTCTGGAGCAAGGACTGGTCCGGACCTCAGGCGATTTCTCGGAGGTGTCGTTGCGCCTGGCCGGATTCATCCAGAGCGTCTTCCTGATGCGCGATGCGCTCGCCGAAGCAAACCTGCTGGCCAAGTACCGGGCGGTCGTCCGCAACCTCGTCGTGAATTGCGGCACGATGTACGGGGCGTTTTTCCAGGTCGCCCGCGAAGATGCGGGAATCAGCTATCCGGATCCCTTCCCCATCGGGCGCCAGTTTCATCTCAATGCCGATGGGATGCGCCTTTTCACCGACTACTTCTGGCCGTATTTCCTCCTCATCGAGGATGCCGGAGACCGCAGCATGATGGCCGCGATCCTTTACAACGTCATCGACACGAACCTCGCGATCAAGCCCGGAGTCTACGGAACCATCAAGCCGGACGGGACGGGCTTTCACCACGGAGCGGCGTACGTCGGCGCGTACACCCCCTTTGCCTTGGAAGCGTTTGCGCAGTTGCTCTACCTGGCGAAGGGCACGACGTTCTACAGGACGGAGAACGTGGACGCCGTCAGGCTGGCTCTCGAATCCTATCGAGTGATGGTGCAGAAGTACTCGGTGACGGCGGCGCTTCGAGGGCGGCTTATCAGAGGGAGCGGCGTAGGCGTGTCCAACGCAGTCTCCAAGGCCATGTTGTTCCTGGCGCATCCCGACGGGCTTGACGACATGGAGATGAAGGCGCGATTCGCGGAGTTCTTCGATCAAGACCACTTCCTCTCGGACGAGCGGGAAAGACGTTTTTTTGAGGGGTCGCGAGACCTTGCGATTCGCGGCCTCGGCATTTACCGACTCGTTTCCGACTTGCAGGGCGCCAGCATCGAATCCAGCGAGCCTCCCTCAGGGGTCTGGATCAAGCCCTACGCCGCGGCAGGGTTTTTCCGGCGCGAGAACTGGCTGGTCAGCGCGAAAGGCTTCAGCCAGTACCTCTGGGACTATGAGGGCAGTTTAGACCAGGGACAGAACAGTTTCGGTCAGAACTGGGCGTACGGCTCGCTGATGGTCTTCAGCGCCGGCACTCCTGTCAGCGAAGTCGGATCCGGGTACGATCTGTTCAACGGCTGGGACTGGTACCACGTCCCGGGGACGACGGCAAGTCACTATGCCATCGAGAAACGTCCCGAGGGGGATCTGCGCGCAGCACGGAGGGAACTCGAAATCGAGCGGAGAACTACGCACCGGAATTACAACTCGAAGACATTCGTGGGCGGCGTGAGCCTCGGGGAACACGGCTTCTTCGTACAGGATCTGGAAGCCGTTCCGTTTACAGCACCAACCGACCTGCGAGGCTGGAAGAGCTATTTCTTCGTCGGGGACCAAGTCCTGGCTCTGGGGAGCCACATCAGCGGGGGTACGGACGAAGAGTCAACCCATACCACGCTCTTCCAGACTTATCTGGAAGACACCGCTGCCGCCACCCAAGTCAACGACCAGGAATTGACCGGGATTGACCAACTCGTAGAGCATGAGGCAGGAACGTCTGTGAAGATGTCCGATAGCGTTGGGAACAGCTTTTTCCTGGAGACCGGTACCGCCAAGCTGGTGGTGGCCAGAAGGCTCCAGCAAAGCATGTCAGACGACTATGAGCCAACCGAGGGGGCCTTCGCCACGGCCTATCTCGATCATGGAATCAAGCCCGAAGGGGACAGCTATCGGTATGTGGTGATCCCGGCCGACACGGGCCGCACGAAGCTTGAGCAGCTGGCAAGCGATACCTCCGCCTACTACGAGGTGCTCGACGACACAGCTATGCACCTCGTGCGATTCCCCCCACAGGGAATCACGGCCTACGCGTTCTTCGAGCTGGCCGAGACACCCGTAGACGAGCTGATACGGACTGTGAATCAGCCCGCAGCGGTGATCATCCAGGAGCAGGTGGAAGAAGAGGGAACAGGCCAGGAACACGAAAGCGAAGCCAGCGAGGAGCGGGGAGAGGATCAGGAAGAGCAAAGCGTTGAAACTTCCGTGCGCCTGGTTGCAAGCGTCCCGGATCTTGGATGGCAGTTCGAGAGTGATATTGTCTCCCGCGGCCTCGGCTATACGTCCCGTCACTTCGCCTTTCAACGCGCCAAGGAGCATACGCTGAGGCTGGTGTTACGCGGAGAATGGTGTCCCGACGAGTTGACGGCGCCACCCGATTCCAAGTGGGTTTCGCTGTTCGGACACACGCTGTTGCAGCTGCAGTGCAAAGACGGACTCGGCGCTGAAATCCTACTGAGAACGTGCCCGGCGGCAACTGACGATTCCGAGATGGATCCACAAGATCCTTCCGTGATTCCAACCAGCCATTCAATTCCTGCCGATGGCGCGGGAGGCGTCGCCGGATTGCTCCCAGGCGGTAGCGTGACGGTGCCCCGTCAAGGTAGCGACGACTAGGTCGCTTCGCTCGGCTTCCGCCGATGCCTGCCGGGGACCCAGGGGTCAGCCAGCTATCGGCAACGGGTGTCGCCACCGGAGTCCGGGGAACCGATCGAAGTCCGAGTCGGTCGACACCATTGTGCAGCCGTGCTCGATCGCGACTGCCGCGTGCTGAGCGTCCGCGACAAACTTGCCGGCCGCGTGTGCTTCACGACACAGCCTTTCGAAGATCGCCAGGTGATCCGACCTCGGGGCGACAATGCGGGCATTAGGGTGATTGACAAGTTCGCTTGCGAACGCGAACACCTCATTGAGGGTCGACGGCCTGGAAAAGACCCGGGCATTCGGTGCGATCCGAACCAGACCGGATAGCGTCAACACCGAAATGGCGAACGGCCATGGACCTGTCGCCATACGGACGAGCCATTGGGTATACCAGTCGTGATCAGGAGTCGAATCGGCGCGGTGCGCGTACACCAGCACATTGATACCGGAAGCAGCATGTCACGACTACGGACCCAACGGACAGAAGAGGGCCTCGTCAGCAGCGGCCTTGAGTGCTCGCGGCCTGTCCAGGTCGACCCCGGGCCGCAGTCCCCCGCTGCCGACCGTGATCAGACGGAAGGGCTCGATACCTGTGGCGGCCGACGTTTCAGGGCATCGTCCAACGTTCGGGCGACAAATGCACTCACGCTGACGCCCGGGCGGCAGCCTCTCTCCGCACCTGCCGTGCAAGCCGATCCTCAAGCGAAATCGTGGTCCGCAAATTCGAAGCATAACTGAAGTGCATCGCTGCATACTTCAGCCGCCGGACGCAGCATGCAGCACTTGCCTACACGGTCGTTCCCGCAACACGGGTCCTTTCGCGCGTTGAGACGCGCGCGGGCGATCCCCGGGATTCCGACACCCGATTCCGAGCGTGTCGCCAACGACCGCGCGCGGTATTCGCTGCTCTCGCCGGACCCTTGCCAGCGCTCCTAGTGGGGAAGTGCGTCGGCCCGGAGCCGGGGCCAGGATTCCGGGTTCGTCCCAGTGCCGTGGCCGACACGGTCCGGGCATCAGGCGTGCTCGCGAGCAAGCGGACTCCGTCCTCGAGCGTGCCGGCTTGTCTTTCCGAGGTGTCTACGGGCCGAGCGAATGATTGGAACCGCGAGACGCAGGGACGCCACTTTGGCAGGCTGCGGTGATACCGCTCGAGTCGGACCCTGTGCGCTCTCGGGCTTCGATGGCTCTTTTTCGTGCGATAGCTACCGGCACCTCAACTCATCAGCCGGCGGATCGACTGCTCGCGAAAGAGTAAGGCGGCGGTCAGGGCAGATCGGCCACCCACATTCTGCCCTGAACGCTTCTTCCGTCCTTGGACCCTCCGGCGACATAGAGTTTGTCGCCCATGATCGCTGCGGCCGGCGATGAAAGAGGCATTGGCAGCCTGCCAAGGAGCTCCCAATTGCGGGCAGGCCGTAGCACCAAGATGTCCGGATCGACCGACTTGGTCCCGCCAGCTGGCGTGGTGTGACCGCCCACCATGTAAATCTGGCCGTCATGGACGAACGTCCCCGCCTCCGCATGGGAATGGCCCTTGGGCAGGTCCGGACCGCGGCTCCAGGTGTCAGTCCCGGTGTCGTATATATCGACCCGTGACTGGTCAAGCTGAACGCTGTCGTGATGGAACTGGCCGCCAATGGCATAGATCTGCGATCCGAGGGCCACTGCCGAGAACTGGTTGCGGGGGACGGGCAGCGGTGACGCATGCCTCCAGACTGCCGATCCCTCGGCCCATTGATCGAGGTCTAGAACCCAGTGATCCCCGGAGTCTGTGTCGCGATCCACCCTCAAGCCGCCCATGTAGTGCAGTTCGCGGCCAACGCGAGCCAGTCCGCCACCTGCACGGGGCTCTGGAAGCAGGGGTGCCGCAGTGTACCGGTCCTTATCGATGTGGTAGCTCCACACTTCAGCGATGGCGTGGCCCTTGTAGCCATCCTTGAAGCCTCCGGCGAACCAGACCGTGCGATTGTCCAGGACGGCGTTGATGTGGGTGACAGCGCTCGGCATGTCCTGGACCCGCGTCCAGCTCCCGTCCTTCGGATCGAAAATATCCGCTCGCTTACTCGACCGGACACCTTGGGTATACCCGGCAAACAGGTAGAGCCTACCCTCGATCGAGACGGTTGCGGCTTCCCACTTGCCTACCGGCATTTCCGGCAATTCCTTCCACACCAATTCACCGGCGAGAACGCTCGAGACAGCGAGGAATCCAGCCGCGGCGAGCGAAGCCGTTCGAATGCACCGACCCTGCCGGAATCCGTTAACAGAATGCATGACCAGCATTTGATCCGGCGTCCCGCCAGCTAACGGCCGTTCCGTGCTCTGGACACCGCGCCGACGCCTGGGCCGCCGGCCCATCATACGGCACACCCCGAACCGCCACCTTCGGGGGCACTCCCTCGGACCAGGGGAAGGGGGTCCGTCAAGGACCAGACCGGCACGGCATGCAGGGGCGGCAAGCCGAAACCGCGATGAGGAGGCACCAGCAGGTAGCGTAGGCGCTACGGTCATACCTGCGCGCGGCTGGCAAGTGGATCCCGCCCATCGCCTGGACCGCGATCGGAGACTCATGGGGGCGGTATCCGGAATTCGTCGCTCGTCCGAGCCAACCATTCCCCCAGGAGCTTGCGGTGTCGGCTGGGTTCCGACCCGGCCGCCGGGTCGTCGACGAGATTACTCACTTCGCCAGGGTCGAGTTCCAAGTCGAAGAGCTGCTCGGGCCGCTCGCCTCCATTGAAGACCACGTACTTGTGGCGGGCTGTCCGGAGCATTCGACCCTGGCGATCCGGAAATCCGAGGTCGGCCAGCTCGGAGACGACAAACTGTCTGTCCCAGCCGTGGGCCCTCACTACCGGGCGCAGGCTCCGACCGGTGACCGGGCTCGGTGCCGGGATGCCCGCGTAGTCGCAGAGCGTCGGCACGACGTCCGCGCCGGAAACCAAGGCACTGCTGTCGACGACTCCCTGCCGCTCCACCCCCTTGCCCGCCACGACAAGCGGGACCTTGGCGGTCTCCTCCCAGAACGCTGCCTTCTGCGTCCAGCGGTGGGCACCGAGTCCTTCGCCGTGGTCGGAAGTCAGCAAGACCACGGTATTTTCAGCCAGCCCGCGGAATCGCAACGCCGAGAGCACCCGGCCGATCTGACGGTCGACGTCCTCGCACATCCGGTAGTAGTCGTGAATATAGTGGCGGAAATCGTCGACCCTCCACTCCTTCGAGATGTGGAGGGAGTTCGACATTCGGTTGAAGTTGCCGTAACGGTGATGCTGGAGGTACTCCGGTTCGTTCGGGTCCCTCCACATGTTTCCGGGGGCAGGCGGAAACCGTGCCACCGAATCGTAGTCGCGGCTTCCAACATGACCGCGAATCCAGTGACATACGTCGTGTGGGTTCATGAACGAGGCCACCAGCAGGAAGGGCTGGTCGGGCCCCTGGTGCATGAATTCGACGCACTTGGTGGCAAGGGGCTCGTCCATGTGCGCTCCCAACGTATGTCCGCCTATCAGCTTCTCGAATCCCGGCGGGTCGCCAAAACCGCCCGGCAGATGCCATTTGCCCGCATAGTAAGTCTTGTACCCATTGAGCTGGAAATGCTCGCCGAGATTCAGGATTCCCTCGCGGACCGCCTGGCCGTTCTTCATCACTCCGGTCTCGTGCGGCATCAGACCAGTCATCAAGCTGCTGCGCGCTGGCGAGCAAACCGGATAGGTGCAATACGACTCGGTGAAACTGATACCGCTGGCGACGAGGCTGTCCATCGCTGGAGTCTCGAGATACGGATTGCCGTTGGCGCTCATAGCGGACATCGATTGCTGGTCCGTCATGATCAGCAAGACATTAGGCTTCGTTGATTCGGCGCGGGAAGCTTGCGCAATCGGAAGGGTCGACGACGCGGCCAAAAACGAGCGGCGGCTGAGGCTGTTGGTCATTCTCTGCTTGTATACGTTAGAGCATCGAGAGCTCGCCAGCGCAAGGCTCGCTGGACCAACAGTCAAACCGACAGCGCAGAAGGGGAGCTCGCACGGATCAAGTCCGCGTCCTTAGCGCGCCCTGGAGAAGTGCGCCGATTCGCTTCCGGCTCGAGAAACGATGGGCGAGGCACCTCCTTCCCTAGGCTGACACGGCGCCGACTTGACTCGACGGAGAGCGGCGCTCGCTTCGGATTCGCGCACGGAATTCGGCCCGGCTGGTCGTGACTATACTCAAGGTTGCTCCTGAAGTCTGAATGAAACCCCAAACAACACTCGTCCACGCGGGTGACCGCCAGAAGCTCGGCGCCTACGTCCCTGTTTCAACGCCCGTATACGCTTCCTCTAGCTTCTTCTACGACACCATCGAAGAGCTTGCGGACGTCTTCGCGGACAGGCGGGCCGGCGAAACCTACGCTCGCATGGGCAACCCCAGCGCCAGTGCGCTGGAACAGCAAGTGGCGGCGCTTGAAGAGACAGACGGCGCCTTCGCCACGGCATCCGGGATGGCGGCAGTCCATCTGGCGCTTATGGCAGGTCTCTTGGATCGGCGCCAGTCCATCGTCTCTGCCAACGTGGTCTACGGGGGCACCCTCGAACTGCTGAGAAAGGTCCTGCCAGAGGCAGGAGTCGACGTGCGGTTCTGCGATTTTTGCGATCTGGACGCGCTGGAAAGCACTGTTCGCGAAGCCCGCCCGGCACTGCTCCTCACAGAGACCGTCACGAATCCCTGCCTTCGAGTGGCGGATCTCGACCGAGTGAGCGAGATCGCGAAGTCGGCTGACGCGCTGCTGCTGGTCGACAACACCTTCACACCCTTGCTCATCAAGCCGTTCGAGCATGGCGCCGACATGGTCATCCACAGCGCCACCAAGTATCTGGGAGGACACGGCGACGTGCTGGCAGGCCTGGTTGCAGCGCCGGAAGCGCACCACGAAGCGTTGCGTCAGTCGCACCGATGCCTGGGAGGCAATCTGGGCCCGTTCGAGTCGTTCCTGACCATGCGCGGGATCAAGACCTTGCCACTGCGCATGCGCCAGCACTGCGCGAACGCGCAAATGGTGTTCGAAGCCCTGAAGGACCACCCCGCGCTGGAGCGAATTCTATTCCCGGGGGACCCGAACCATCCCGACGCAGAAGCCGTTTCAAGGCTTCTTCCTCCCGGGCAAGCCGGAGGCGCGGTCGGCGTGGACCTGAAGGGGGGCGAGGACGGCGCTCTCGACTTCTCGGATCGGTTGCAACTTATCGCGACGTCGGCCAGCATCGGCGACCTGACGACACTTGCGATTCACCCGGTCAGCACGACACACCGGATGCTCACGCTTGAAGAGAGAGCGGAACTGGACATCACTGACGGTCTGGTCCGCCTGTCTATTGGAGCGGAGCACATCGACGACATCCTCGCCGACCTGAAGCAGGCACTGGAAATCGCATGAAGCCTCAGACCATCGCCATTCACGCCTGCTTGGACGACACAGAAGGCAAGTCATTCGTACCATCCGCTCCTCCGCTGGAGACGGCCGCAAGCTTCCACTACCGCAGCGCACGGGACATGGGGGCGGTCGCGAACGGCGAGCTCGCCGGCTTCGTGTACCAGCGGTACGGGAATCCAACCGCAGCGACATTGCAGAGGCAGATCGCGGAACTCGAGGGAGGCGCGAGCGCGCTCGCGTGCAGTTCCGGTATGGCAGCCATTCACGTCGCGCTGCTTACCGCCCTGCGCGAGAGACCGAAGACCGTGCTGACCGGCAATGTCATGTTCGGGCAGACCTTCCAGCTGCTACAGCTAATGGAACAGCAGGGCCTCATGACGAGATTCGCGGACCCGTGCGACCTAGAGGCCTTCGAGCGGACCCTGGACTCGTTCGAAACGGGATGCATCCTGATCGAGACGATCTCGAACCCCCTCCTGCGGGTTCCAGCGCTGGACGAAATCTGCGCGATGGCGCACCGGCGAGGCGTGCCTGTGCTGGTAGACGGCACATTCACCACACCTGCCATCAGCCGGCCGCTGAATCACGGCGCGGATTTCGTGATCCACAGCGTGACGAAGTACATGGCGGGCCATGCGGACGTTCTAGGCGGCGTGGCAGTCTGCCGCGAACGAGACGCGGAATACATGCAGGAATTGGGACGCCACCTCGGTTCCACGCTTGGACCGTTTCAGTGCTTCCTGACCGCACGCGGCGTCAAGACTCTGCCAATGCGCATGCAGGAGCACTGCCGTAACGCCCTGCACGTGGCCCGGATCCTCGAGGACCATCCTCGGGTCGAGGCTGTCTTCTATCCAGGTGTAGGCAGTCACCCGGACCGGGAGATCGCCAGACGGCACTTCGACCGCGATTCGGAAGGCACCACCATGTTCGGCGGAATGGTGGGCTTCGAGGTTCGCGACGCAGGCCAGGACGGAACGTTCCGGTTCATGAACGCACTGAAACTCGTGGTACGGACGCTTAGCCTCGGCGACGTGCATTCGCTCATCACGCACCCTGCGACAACGACGCACAGGAATCTGGGGGAGAAGCGCAGGCAGCAGCTGGGGATCCGCGACAATCTCGTCCGGTTCTCGGTGGGCATCGAGGACCGCGAGGATATCGCCGCCGACGTCATCCAGGCACTCGATGCGGGTTAGTCGCCAGGTGTCACTTCGCAGACGTAGCTGGACGCTTCGTCGGGCTCGTCGCCCACGTACTTGGCCCGCTCCGGATACACGCAGAGAGGCCGGGTCTTGGTCACCTTGCCATCCTCGACCTTCACGGCCGGGAGCTCGTCAGGCGCGTGGCCGTCTTCGACCCATCTTTCCAATGCCGCCAGCCAGTCCACCCGATCCGGACCCGGCCCTCCCGCGCAATGGAACACACCCGGCATCAGGTAGAACCTGAAATAATCCCGGACGGACGGATCTCGACCCTCGGCTTCCTCGAAGTAGTCGATGGACGCGTATGCAGTGAGGGCCGCGTCGGACCAGCCGTGCCAAAGCAGCAGCTTCCCGCCAGATTCCTTCAGTCCTGATAGATCCGTGCTCGTCGCATCCAGAAAACCGGCCAGGTGCGCTGCGTCGCGATCATAGTTGTCGAAGTCGTACGTCGAATAGTCGAAATTCGGGTCCTCGAGGACCAGGTACTTGAAGCCCTGGGTTGCGAATCCGAATTGGAGACTCGGTTCGCCGTATGCCTCCATGACGCGCCGACTGGGGCCAGTGATCCAGCCCTGCCAGGCATCAGCGGCCGACTCCCCGCCGAACGGGAACCCCGGATAGATCTGGCCGTGGGAGTTGCGAGGGCCTCCGTAGACCGCTGAAATCGCTTCCCGCTGGCGGATCGTCAAGCAATGGTCCTCCGGCTCGCCTCCCTGGCAGACGGGAAGGTCGGAAAGCTTGAAGCCGCAGTCGCGAGGATCGTTGAGGAAGCCGTCGTTGACGCCGTCCAGGCCGTCGCACTTGCGCAGGATCTCGGATTCGAGCAGCTGGCGGTTCTGCGCGGTGATGACAGGCTGGGAAAGATCTCCCGGATCCGGGAAAATACGCTGCATGTTGTAGGCAAAGCCCGCCACGACGCCGCTGAAGTCATGCGCGGGAGCGCCCGCGACAATCCCGTCGAAGTCGTCCGGAAACCGCTGAGCGGACATCATGGCCTGCCGACCGCCGTTCGAGCAGCCGTAGAAGTACGAGTACTCCGCTTCTCGTCCGTAGTACGAGCGCACGACCGCCTTCGCCGCCTCGGTGGTCCTGTGCACGCCGAGGTATCCGTAGTTGACGCGGCGCTCGGGGTGGCCTTGGGCCCATTCCGCTCGGATGCCGTCACCTTGATGGCCCGTGTCGGTCGCGGCTGTCGCGTACCCTCGGTTTACCGAGAAACGACCCTGGTAACCAAGGGTTCCAACGAACCCGCCCCCTCCTCCCATCAAGAACTTGCCATTCCAGTCGTCGGGCAGGAGAACTTCGAATCGGATCTCCGTCCCGATCACGCCCTCCACCCTGCAGTGAGGCACTGTCGCCTTGGCAGAGCGTGAGGAAACCCCTTCAGGCAAGTTCTCGTCCTCGGATTCTTCACCGGTTGACGAGGTTGCCTTTTCGATCCGGATGTCAGGAAGGCGCAGGGTCGTCAATGCGCCGCAGTCAGGCTCCTCGGCCAGAGCTGGAGCTGCCAAGCCGACTGCGGCCACGGCCATCGGAACGATCCATCTGTTCACGTGAGATGCCCCCTCGCGGTCCAGCGAGGCTTGATGCCGAACCGCGACCAGAGATTACCAGAGTCAGAGGTTGGATGACCCCGCCCCAGTGCCGAACCGTGATTGGCGATCAATTGGCGCTATCGCCACCCCGCGGTCCAACCATCTCCACAGGCCGCGGCGCTACAAGCGCGCGGATGTCCTCGAGTTCAAACGCCTCCAGCAACCCAAAGCAGAACAGCTCCGGGGCCTGGCGCGCGTCCAGGTCACGATGGATGATCTCCGCCAGGCTCCCGAACGCCTCTTCAAACCGAACGCCCGCGATCGCGTCTGTCTCGAGGGCCGCTGCGATCAGGGCAGACAAGCTGGTCCGAGGGCCTGCCGCAAGGATTTCCACCGCGTGACCGTGCCGGTCCCGCGCCCAGCGCGCTGTCGCGGCGATCTGCCCTGCCTGAATGCCCAATGGACGCTCGCCCAGGGACGCGATCAGCAGACTCCAGAGCCAGCCCCTCGTTCCGATCTGCGATTCGCCGAACGAGAGTGGATCCAGCGCAATCACGCGACGCCCGTGCCCAAGTAGCGTCCGTGCTCTTCCGGCTGCGCTCCGCCGGCCGCCGTCCGTAACCAGGATTACCGTCCCGCGCGTGTCGGCCGGCTCGATCTCGATGGCCGGCACCGTCCAGTCGTTGTCCATGCGCAATCGCCAGCCCGTCGCCGTAATTCCAGGAGCTACCCACGTTTCGGTCTCGCTCGCCCCGACCCTGTAGCGCGGCATCTTCGTCACAGCCCGCAGCCCGGATCGCGTCCCCCCGCGACTCCGCGGGACCTCCCGAGCCAGCACCAGCGCCAGCCGGTGGAAATCAAGATTCCCTTCTGGGAGCGGGACGTCGAGCTCCGTGGCAGTTTTCAGCTCGGCCCCGACATCGAGTTCCTCGACCGAGAACGCCGGACTTCCATCGAAGAAGAAGTCTCGCAGCATGCGGTAGAAGGCCTCGCGATTGTCTCTGGCGTAGTTGTGGCCCGGGTCCTGGTTGACGTGGTGCCGCAAGTCGCGCCGCCTTCCGTATAGTTCGAAGACCGGGCCTGCAGCGCGAAGAAGAGGACCGAGAGCATGGCCTGCCCGGAAGCAGCATGTGTCGTGGGCATTGTTCGTTAGCAGCGTCGGTCGGGGCGCTCGCATTGCAGTCAGGTGCGTGTAGTCCGCGACCGCCGCCAAATCGCTCGGTGTCTGCTCGGAATCGCCTAGGTCCGTCGAAGGGAATTGGGCTCGGGTTACGTAGCTCGAGTATCCAGCGACGGGATTTGCCAGCGTGACCCGCCGGTCGAGCGAGCCGATGAAAATCGTCTGCCACCCCCCACCTGACAGGCCCGTTACCGCGACCCGCTCGCGATCGGCGCCGGGATGTTCCAGCATGAGGTCGATCGCCCGGCTCAGGGCTAGGTAATGAATGGCAATCCCAGCCGTCCCGAGGAGATCGAGCTGATTCATCTTGTAGTGGCTGAACCCGGGCGTGTCGAGCTGCCCCATTCCCATCCATTCAAGGTTGAGCGCGAGCAGGCCGCGCCTAGCCTGGTTAATGCAGCGAATCTGCTTCTGCTCGGCCGCCTTTCCATGCTCGCGGTCGTGCCCGTTGACGTTGATGACCACGGGGGTCGTTCCCTCGAGGACGTCCGGCTCGTATAGCAGCGCCGGGATCCAGAGCCCGGGGATCGCCTCGTAGCGCAGCTTCCTGATCCGATAGCCCGGACCACCCAGCATGCTGTCCAACCACTCCACGCGTGTCCTTGCATCACGCCACTTCCGCGCCTCGCCGCGGAAAATGACCTCGTCCAGCACCCGTCTGCGCGTCTCGGATGCAATCTGCTCCCATTCCTTCGCGGAGGAAGGAATTTGCACCGGGGGCACCCGGGAAGAGGCGAAGACCTGCGCCTCGATTCCCGGCTGGTTCGGCCTGAGGACCGACCGCGCCAGAATTTCGTGCAGGCCCAGTTGCTGCGGCCACGCCTGGGGGACCGCGGCAAGCGCAATCCAAGCGGGAAGCCAGCAGGCGGGACGGGACGTCATCACGGGCCGAGAAGTCGTCAGCTATCCGGATGCCGGAACGAATTTCTGCACGCGCCAGTTCTTGATTTCCGCAACATAGACGTTGCCTCGGGAATCGACGGCAATATGGTGTGCAAAATCGACCTTGCCCGCAGCCTTGCCACCGTCGGAGATCTTACCCTTGACCGTACCGTCCAGCCCCGCTTTGAGGATGCGGTTGTTGTGGCCGTCCGCGATGAACAGCGCGTTGTCGCGGTCCAGCGCCAAGCCCCACGGAGACCCGGCGTGAGCCCACTGCTCGATGAACTTGCCGTCCGGATCGAACACTTGCAAGCGATGGTTCTCACGGTCTCCGACGTACACTCGTTCGTCGGGCCCGACCAGGATCGAGTGCGGCAGGTCGAACTGCCCGGGCGCGTCCCCCTTCTTGCCCCATGCTGTGATGAACGTCCCGTCGGCAGCGAACTTAGCCACGCGAGAGTTCCCGTATCCGTCGCTTACGTAGAACGAGCCGTCGCCGGAGAAGGCCACGTCAGTCGGCCGGTTGAAGAGGTCTGGTCCTTCGCCACTTTGCCCCTTGCGGCCCATCACCATCCGCACGCGGCCCGAAGAGTCCATCTTCAAAACCTGGTGCGTGTCGTTGTCCACGACCCAGATCGCGCCATCCGGGTCGACCCGGATCGCGTGAGGCCGGATGAAAATCCCATCGCCCCAAGATCGCACCATGCGGCCGTCCGGGGTGAATTCGATGATCGGCCGCCTGCCTCGATGAAACACGTAAACGTGGTCGTTGGCGTCCACCGCGACGCCCGGGGTCTCCTGGAAATTCCACCCGAAAGGGAGCTGCGGCCAGTCTGGGTCCACCGTATAGGGCAGTCGCTCGAACCCGTCCCCACGGGCCGCACGCAAGGCGAACGCACTGGCCAGAAAGACACGGCGGGTTGGCATGGCGACTTGATTATGCAACAGACCTAGACGTTTTCGAGGTCCGAGTTTGCGGCCTCCCGCGGACGCTCGGCGGGATCGCGCCTAAATGAATGCCACTGACCCGTCGGCACGGAAGCCGGTGGTCCTTTTCCACGGGCGAGGCGGGTAGTGCCGGAAAGCCCCTTCGTTCAGTTCCACGCCCCAGCCCGGCTTGTTCGGGATTTCGGCATAGCCGTCCTTGACCATCGGCGGCTCGTCGAGAACGTCGCGACGAGCGTCGTCAACGGGAGCCCGGTACTCCAGGATCAGAAAATTGGGCGTCGAGGCCGCGAAGTGGATGTTGACCATCGTCGCGAGCGGGCTCATCGGATTGTGCGGCGCGACCATCATGTATTGCGCCTCGGCCATCGCCGCAATCTTCTTCATTTCCATGATCCCGCCGCAGACACAGACGTCGGGCTGCACGACGTCGAGCGCCTGGATGTTGATCAAGTCACGGAACTCGAATTTGGTGTAGTTGCATTCCCCGGACGCAAGCGGGATGTTGACGTGGTCCGCCAATTTCTTCATGGCGTCCGGATTCTCGGGCCGGATCGGCTCTTCCAGCCAGAACGGGGAAAAGGGCTCGATCTCCTTGGCAACCCGAATCGCACGCTGCACCTCGAAATAGCGGGCGTGGATGTCGACGGCGATGTCGTGGTCAGGGCCGACGGCGTCGCGCACGGCCCGCACCCGTTCTCCAGCCGTACGAGTGACCTCGTTGTACGGCATTTGGTTGTCGCCCGGATTGTGCGGCGACATCTTGCAGGCGTTGTAGCCGAATCGCTCGCGCAGTTCGACGGCGTTGGCCGCCGCCTCCTGCGGGCTGGGGCCACCAATCGACTGGTACAGCCGGACCTTGTCTCGTACGCGGCCCCCGAGCAAGGCCCAAACCGGCAGGCCTGCGGCCTTGCCCGCGATGTCCCAGAGCGCATGCTCGATTCCGCTGATCGCTGAATTGACAACGGAGCCACCGGGGAAACGGGTGGTGTTGTATAGGTAGTCCCACAGGAACTGAATGTTGCGCGGGTCCTGGCCGACGAGCCACCGGGCGTAGTCTTCCACGACCTTCACAGTCGCCTCGTCGGGACCGCAGGAATAGGCCTCGCCAATTCCGTGGATCCCCTGATCGGTCAGCACCTTGATGTAGACCCAGTTGCGTCCGCTGATGTTGCCGGTAGCTCCCTGTTCTCCTCTCGTGCTGCCGACGAGGAAGGTTCGGATCTCGGTGATCTTCATTGCCGGCTGGCTGCCAATCTGGGCAGGGGCTTGAAAGGGCACGGCCGCTGCGGCGGCCGCAAGCCCGGTGTGGTTGAGGAACGATCGACGTTGCACGGCCAGCAGTTTGTCGAACGGCGAGCGCCGTGTCAATGTGTAAGGCCTCGCGTCCGCGATTCATGCTCCCGCTGTGCGGCCAGCGTCGCTCAAAAGAGGGTCTTCCCCGAAGTCGACTGCGGCCACCCAAGAGCCGGAAACGGACGTGAGCCGCCGGAGGGAGCCTAGCTGCTACTCGGGATTCCAGAGACCCAGCGCTCCAGAGTCGGCCCCGGAATCCTGCAGCTTCCTAGAGCGAACCTTACGCATGCCCTCCGTGAGTGCACCCGGGAAATTCGTCCACGGCGGTGTTGCCCTTGTAGCCGAGGTCTTCGTGAATGCCGACCTGCGACGTGTAATATCCGTCGATCGTCGCCTCCTTGACGAGGGCGAAGAATCGTTCGATTTCGCTCCGTGGTCCTGCTTCGTTGCGCGACATCTCCGCAACCACCTGGTCTTGTTGCGCCGGACTGCATTCATCGAAGCCTCGCTCGAAGCGGTTCTCGGCAAGCGCGGATACCGCCTTCAGCCCGGCGCGCCAGCGATGCTGGACGGCACCGGAAGCGTCAGAGACCGTGACATCGATGTAGCGGGCGACCATCGCAGTCCGTGCACCCGGAGAGTGGTCATCGCGGGGGAGAATCACCTCCGTCAACGCATCCAGCAAATTGAAATCGGAAACCGAAAAGAACTCCGGCTTGTACCGGTCCTGCGCGACGGCTAGCTGCACCAGGTCGTTCGAACCCGGCAAGACGCCAGCTGCGACCAGCTTGAGGACTGTCCTGCGTTCCATGGTGCGATCACCCCAGTTCGTTGCGGCGGAACCGTTCCGCAATGCCGTCAGCCGTGCGCCAGGAAAGCGCGATATTGGTCAGCGTCGGGTTCTTTTCGGGGTACGCGGGGAACACCGAAGCGTCTGCAACGAAGAGGTTCGGCAGGTCGTGGGAACGTCCTCGGGTGTCGACCACCGAAGAACGGCGATCCGCCCCCATTCTCGTTGTGCCGACCCAGTGGTTCAGGTCGATCACGAGATCGTCAACGTCGACCGTCCCAGGGGTATCGATGACCTCTCCGTCCCCGGCCCGGATGATTTCCTCGCACTTCTCCACCATGTCCTGGGCCATCGCGACATCGGAATCGTCGTAATGGAGATGCACCCGCGGTAGCGGCACACCGAACTTGTCCCGCCGGTCGGGGTCCAGGTCGACGAACTTGTTCGACGAGATCAGCGTCGTTCCCTGCATGTTCATTCCCGCATGCCCGATGTTCAACTCCCGCAGCCTCCGCTTGAGGGCAGTTCCGTATCCGGGCGCGGTTCGGATCACCCTGCGGTGCGATGTGACTCCCGCACCGCATTGCACCTGGTACGTGCCTTCGAATTTCGGGCTAGGCTCGTCCCAGTAGAGCCCGGTCAGCAAGGAATGGTAGTAGCTAGTCCCGTCATCGTTCGAGGCGTCGCGCCCGAGAATCCGCGGAAAGAATCCGCGTACGGTCACCCCGAAGTGGCTCGTGAGGTTCCTGCCGACATGGCCGCTCGAGTTACCGACATCGGACGCCAGCAGCAGGCGGGCCGTCTCCACGGCGCTGCAAGAAAGCACGACCGCCTTGCCGTCCAGCTCGAGGGTGCTACCGTCACTCGCCTTGTACTCAATGCCAACCGCCTGGCCGCCCTCGGGAGACACCCGGACGCGCGTGGCCATGGACTCGGTGAAGATGGTCAGATTGCCCGTCTCCTCGGCGAGGGGAATCGGAGTGTTCACGGAGGTGTACTTCGCCTCGACGGCGCAGCCTGAGCAGTGTCCGCAGTAGTGGCACTTCTGACGATGCTTCCATTCAGGCTTGTTCGGTGGCACGGTCAGCATCGCCTTGCGCTGGGCCACAAACGCCATCTTGGCGCCCCGCTTTCGCAGCCGCTCCACGCCGAGTCGAAGCTGCTCCTCGCCGCAACGCATCGGGACCGGCTTGAGGAATTCCCCGTCAGGCATGTTGGACAGGCCGTCGCGATACCCGTAGACACCCATCAGTCGCTCTGCGCGGCTGTAGTACGGAGCGACCTCTTCGTAGGAGATCGGCCAGCTTTCAAAGTCCCTCGGTCCGAACCGAAGCGAGTGTCCGGCCCAGCACACCGACCGGCCGCCGAGCGCGCGAATTTGCCCGTGCCCGGGCCGATCGCCGACAGGCGTGAAGTGCCCCCGCAGGAAATTGTCGCGCCAGAAGTTCGGAGCCCGCCGGTCACGGTACTCGTAGGGCCAGTGGTGTCCGTTGTAGTCGACGCCTGCCCGGAGGCGGGGGCCGGCTTCGACCAACGCGACTTTCAGTCCGGCCTGGGCAAGGGCGTAGGTCGCGATGCCGCCACCCGGCCCGCTGCCAACGATGATCACGTCGTACTGGTCTTCGGCCAATTCACTAACCTCTGCCTGGCTAATCTCGACCTGACCGATTGTTTTACCACGCGGTTGGCGATGCGCGGCGGGCGGGGCTCTTGACATCGCGCCCGGCATGGCCCACCCTACAGCAAATGCACCGTCGCGAATGGATGATGACCGCCGCCGCTGCCCTGGTATCGGCACCCCTGGCAGGGGAGGAACGCAAGATCGAGCGCGCCATCATCAACACCATGCTTCCCGAGGACCTGCCTCTGGCCGATCAGTTCAAGGTCGCCGTCGAGACCGGGTTCACAGCGATGGAGGTCCGCGCCGTTTCGGACAACGCCGAAGCGGAACGCATCAACGACGCGGCGCAGCAAGCGGGCCTGCGGATCCACTCGGTGATGAACCAGACCCACTGGCGCCATCCTCTTTCCAGCCCGGACCCGGCAGATGTCGATGCCTGCGTCGACGGCGTGCGCGCGTCCCTTCGCCAGGCAGAGCTTTACGGCGCCGACGCCGTCCTTCTCGTGCCTGCCGTCGTCCGTTCGGACACGACCTACGAACAGGCCTGGGAACGCTCGCAACGCGAGATTCGCAAGCTCATCCCGGTGGCCGAGAAGCACGACGTCATGATTGCCATCGAGGACGTCTGGAACAAGTTTCTGCTGACCGCGCGAGACTTCCGCCAGTTCATCGACGAATTCAACCATCCCCTGGTCCGCGCGTACTTCGATGTCGGCAACATCGTGCACTACGCGGTCCCGGAACATTGGATCCACGAGCTGGGCAGCCGCATCGTCAAGGTCCATCTCAAGGACTACTCGCGGCGCGACGGTTTCGTGAATCTGGGCGACGGCGACGTCGACTGGCCCGCAGTTCGAGAAGCATTCGCCGCTGTCGGCTACAATGCCGAGGCGACAGTGGAGCTGAGAGGTGGCGATCGGGACTACCTGATGGACTTGGGCCAGAGGGTGGATCGTCTGCTGAACCTCTAGCCGCTTAGCCTCGTTGATTTGCTTGGAAGGAGATTCCTATGAAATGTGACTGTCCCAAGGCGACCCACGCGATCCTCCGCATGATGACCGCGTTCCTCTTCATTCCGCACGGGTACCAGAAGCTCTTCGGCCTTGGCGGCGTGGGTCCGCGGGATGGCACCTTGGCGATGATTGCCGGCACGATCGAGTTGTTGGGCGGAATCCTGATCCTCATAGGCTTTCAGACGCGCTGGGTGGCCTTCCTCTGTTCCGGCCTGATGGCTGCGGCCTATTTCATGCGACATGCCAGCGAAGCGTTCCTCCCTCTCCTGAACCGCGGGGAACTCGCCGTCCTCTACTGCTTCGTGTTCCTGTTCCTCTGGGCGAACGGATCCGGGATCTGGTCTGTGGACGACTGCCTGGAGCGTCGCCGGGAATCATGATCCGGGTCGGGGAAACGTCTCCCTGACGAACTCGAGAGCCTGGGCCCGGTCGGTGATCTCGCCATCGAGCTGGCGTTCCTCGACTGCCGCCAGAATCTGACCGAAGAGCGGTCCCGGCTCGTAACCGGCCTCTAGGAGGTCGTGGCCCGCCAGGAGCCGGCGGAAGGGCTCGGCCTTCTCAAGTTGCTTCCGCTGCTCGCCGGCGAATCTGTAGTTGTCGAGCTTGCCGTGGCTGGCCAGGCAATCGACGCGGTGCAGTTCGAGGTGCTCGGCGAAGCCGGGCTGCTCCAGGAACCGTCTCAGCTTGGCAGCCCTCATCTGACGCAGAACCATGAATTTCATGTGGTTCCCCACGAGCGCGATGACGTGCTCGGCGTCGGCGTTCGAGAAACGGAGCCGGGAGCAAATCTCCCCCGCCAGCTGGACGCCTCGCTCGACGTGACCGTGGAACCGGATGCGGTCGGTCGACGTGAACGTGTCCGGCTTGCCGATGTCGTGAAGGAGAACGCCCCACGCTAGCGTCACCGTCGGCGATTCTAGGCTGTCCAGCATCAGCATCGTATGGGCCCAGACGTCGCCTTCGGGGTGAAACTCCGGCGGCTGCTCGACACCCTGCAGCGCCTTTGCCTCCGGAAGCACGTGCTCAAGCAGGCCGCTCTCGTCCAGCAACTCGAAACCGCGCCTGGCACGGCCTTCCGTCAGGATGCGGCTGAGCTCGTCCCGCATGCGTTCCGCGGCAACGGGCGCAATAGCGGGAGCGTATTGCTGGATGGCCCTTAAGGTTTCGGACTCGATCTCGAACCCGAGACTTGCCGCCAAGCGAACCGCCCTCAGCATCCGCAGGCGATCTTCCCTGAAGCGGAGGTGCGGGTCCCCCACGGCCCGGATCAGCCTGCGGTCCAGGTCGTCTTTGCCCCCGACGTAGTCGAGGCGCGTGTCCGACACGGGATCATGCAGCATGGCGTTGACCGTGAAGTCACGACGAAGGACGTCGACCTCCGGGTCGGTGGTGTAGGTGACCCTGTCGGGTCGCCGTCCGTCGCTGTAGCTCGCCTCGCGACGGAAGGTCGCGACCTCGGTCAGGCCCTCCTCTTCAAGCACCGCCACAACGCCGAAGCGCTGCCCGATCAGCCGGGCACCCGGGAAGATCGCGAGAACCTCCTCGGGCCGAGCGCTCGTGGCGACGTCACGGTCCTTGATCGGTCGGCGCAGCAAGTCGTCGCGCACGCATCCGCCGACCCAGAACGCCTGGTGTCCGTGGGCTCGGAGCTTTTGAATAACGGGCAGCGACATGGGACCCGCCCTTGCCTGCCGGGTTAGCGGGAGCTGGCTAGAGCTTCGGCCGGTACCCTGCGCGGGTCCGGACCCGCAGCCTCCGCTGCTCGGGCGACGTCAGTTCGACCTGGATGTTCCGCCAACCGCGATTCGGGTTCGGCTGCGGGTAGTAGGTCACGGTGTAGGAACTTGCCAGTTCCTCGCGGATCTCCACGAACGCCTCCGATTGCCTCTGCCAGGTCTTCGCGAAGTAGGCCTTCCCGCCTGTCCGCTGGGTGATGCGCCGGAAGGCATTGCTCGAAATCGGGTCGCGGTTGAGCTCCCTCGTGCTGATCACGTAGATCGGCACGCCTTCGTCTTCGGCGATGGCTCCGACGTCGTCCGGCGAAACGGCGCTGGCATTGTCCGGGCCGTTGGAGAAGACGATGATCACCTTGCGTCCCGAGACCGTCGCCGCATCGCGGAGCGTCAGCAGCAGGCAGTTGTACAGGGCCGTCTCGTCTCCCGCCACGGACCGGCGCAGGCCGCGCAGCGCGTCATCGTGACTCTCACTAAGCGCGGCGTGCCGCGTCAGGTTGCGACTAAAGGAATACACGGCGACCGAGTCGGCTTGGTCGAGCCCGCGAATGAAGTCCGCGATCGCGTCCTCGGCGTACACGAGGCTGCGGTACATGAAGTTGCTGGTGTCGAACAGGATGAAGACGTTCGTCCCGACAATCTGCCCGGCAATGGCATCTGGCAGCGTCAGCTGGGCATCCCTCTCCGGGGAACCCGCGACGGGACGGAATCCGGTCCGGGTGACTCGCTGCGGCGCCACGTTGCCTTCGCCGAAGGACGCGATGGACTGCTGGATGCCGTCCTCGGTGATGCGGAAGTTCTCGGGCTTCAGCTCCCGTATGTACCGCCCGCGCTGGTCTGTGACCGCGATGTTGAGCATGACGAGATCGACCTCCACCTCGAACAGCGCGGCCGGTTCGTCCAGCGGCCTAGGAATCTGCTGACCGGCCGCGGGAATTGCCAGTAGGCCCAGTCCTGTCGCGAGTGCGGCAAGGCGGGCACACGATTGATGTCTCACGGTTGGTTTCCACTCCACTGCTCGGGTCTCCTCCGAAGTCCTTATCATCACCCTATCCCGACCGCCGTCATCAGCCGCCCGACGCGGCGCCGGAAACATCGCCGGCAACTTCCGATGGATCTTCCGATTCGAACTGGCTGCGCACCTGGTCGGCGATCATGCGCAGCGAGCGCCACAGGGCGGGCCAGTCGTCCAAATGCGTAGCGAAGATCCGTTCGAGAGTTCGCTGCGTCCATTGCGGGACGAGCAGGTTCATCTCGACCGGCTCGATGTGCAGCTCGTCGGAAAGGGCGGCCCAGAAGAGGTTGTTGGATTCCCAACTCTCGGCAAGGATGCGGCTCGAGTAGCCCATCAGAGTCGGGAACAATGGGACATGGAGCAGCTCCAGGCGGTACGAGTGCGCCAGCCGCGGATGGGGCATGCCAAACAGGCTCGCGATCCGGGCCTCGCTGTACCGCTCGGCGTCCCGGCTCTCGAGCTCCTTGATCGCCGCCAGGTAGGGCTTGCCAGCAGCTGCCAGGACGTCGGCACCCTCCTCGCGCAGTCGGTGCGCAAGGTCGAACAGCTCGGCGGGGGTTGCGATGTCCAGGCCCTCGCGGACCTGACCTCGACGGAACGCGTCTTCCATCTTCCATACCCGGGACGGCTCCAGGCGTCGCAGCAAATGTGCTCGTACGGACGTGCGCAAGCCCGAATCCAAAGCGGACTGGGCGATCAGCGACCGCGCCATGCGCAGGTGCAGGCCCACATAGTGGAGGTCGGCCGGTTGGACGCCCCACCAGCGCGGTAGTGTCGCGCCAAGCAGCATCTGAGGCGCGAGATCTTGCCAGATCAGCGCCTGGCGCTCGGTCGGAATCATGAAGTTCTGCTCGGCGGAGGCGAGCTCGTACGGCAGGGACATGAGCGAGCCCACCAGCCTGCCTCCCCCGCTGCTCGGCCATCCCGTGGACTGCATGCGAGTGCGGGCCCAGCTGAAGTTGCCTTCGGGGCCGAGAAAGTCATGGCTCCGCACGAACAGCGGATTGGCGCGGATGAGCTCGGCGCCTGGGGGCGAGTAGAGCGCATAGACGATCCCAACGAGAGAGTCCCGAAGGATCGGGGCGAGCTCCCCGCGAATCCCGAGGAGCCTGTTGGGATTGCCCTGCGCGCGGTCCACCGCCCGCCGGAGGTTGAGCGTACGCTGCCGCTGGATGTGACGCTCCACCCAATGGCCACGGGCCATCGCGTTGGACTCCTCGACCGACAGCAGCGACCGAGGCAGGCGGATGTCCGAGATACTCTCGGAGAGCCGGTTGGCCATCGCCACATTGAACGCCTCGCCACGCGAGACCCGCTCCAGATGGTCGGCCAGGTCGAAGAGCGTCTCGAGCGGAACGAGGCGCTGAAGCGTGAGCAGCTGGTTGATTCTGTCCAGGATCTCCGCTCTCGTCTGCTCCTCGCCAGGACCAGCCTTGCCGACAAGCAGATCGAGCAGGGCTTGCTGCGGCTCTGCGGCGCCTTCCCGGCCAGCGGCCGACAGAAGCGTCAGGACGCCGTCGCGGCCAGCCTCGAACACAGCCTGCTGGTCGGTGGCGCCGCTCGCGCCGGACAGCAGGGCCTGTAGCGAGGAATCAGCCCTCTCGCCGGGGATCGCACCGTTGCGGCGCAAGACCTGCCAAATGGCTAGCTGCGCTTGCAGCACACCGGTGGCGTCCGCCCGCCGCAGTGCGTTGCCGATCCGGTCGAGTCTCGCCATCGCGTCGAGGTGAGCGGAGATCGTGGATTCGGAAACATCCGGAGAGTCGTTGTAGAGGGCGAATTGCTCGCCGTGCTCGGGAAATGCGTGGATAAGGCCTTCCACGGCCTGCGCCGACAGCGGCTGGGAACGGTGCCGCTCCATGTCCGAAACGGCCAGGAAGATTCGAAGGGGCTCGTTTTCGATCGCCTTGCGGCAGAGCGCGAACATCGCTTCAATGACATCGTCCGCGTCCTTCCAGCCCACCGCAGACTCGGTGAGCCGGCCGTCGTACTTGCCATGGGGGTGCTTGACGAACAGGTCCCTCCACGGAGCGACACCGCCAGGAATGCGGGGCCGGCCGTCGGAGCCAAAGTCAAGCCGCGACGATAGCAGGAGAAGATCGGCGCTGGCGCGGAAGATAGGCCGGGCCGGGCCGGGGCTGGTGACCTTGCCGCGCACGGCCGCATAGAAGCGCTCGATCCGCTGCGGATCGAGAAAGTAGGCCCGCGGCACGTCGCCCTGGACCCGCGCCAGGGAATCGTAGAAGGCCGCCATCCAGCCGTCGTCCAGTTCGATCAGCTGCTGGAAGAACCGTCCTCCCTGCCCAATCTGCGTGCCCGTCAGCTTCTCCCAGGCCGGCTGGGCACGGGCGCCCCCCGGAGTAATGGCACGCCCATCGCGGACCTCGAACATCGCCCCGAAGAAATCGAGCACCGGGGCATAGTCCTTGAGCCGGTCGACCGGAACGGTTTCACGAAGCGCGACCGCCGTTGGCCGATGAAGGTTGTGCATCGAGATGTAGAGCCTTGCCAAGCCGGGATCGTCGATGAAGGTGTCCAGAAAGTCGTCCTTGGCCGCCTTCGCCGCACCAAGCCAGTAGTCACGCCCGAACAGCACGGGCAGATGCGTGGGGCCGAATCGGAAATGGAATTCCTCGCCTCGGCGGAACGCGAGTTCGAGGTCGGCCAGCGGGAATGCCGAGTCGATCGCGAGAAACGCTCGCGACGGATTGACAGTCTCGAGTACGGCAGCCGGGCCGCACTCGCCGCGCAGGCGGTAACCGATGATCTTCAGCAGCTGCGCGGTTTCTGCCGACTCGCAAACCGGTACATCAATCGTGTTGTTGTCGCCCGCGAAGACCTCGAGTTCCCGGGCTTGCGTGAGGTACTGCTTCAGGAGCTTGAGGTACTCGGTCGGTTCGAGTGACCCGCTTCCACGCGACGCATGGTAGCCGCCTGTGAATATCGTGCGGCCGAGCAACGGCAGCGTCTCGTCGACATGCATGTCCGTGGAAAGAGCGGCCATGCGCCGAAACGAGTTGAGGGTGCCGGGGACCATCACGATGTCGTCGGCCGGACCGGCCTCAGTCGGGTTAAGGATCGAATCGGCGCCGTCCCACCCGCCAACGCCTGATTCGCGCATCGCCGCCAGCGCCTCCCGGGCTGCATCGGAATCCCCGTGCACAAGCGCGGAAATCACGAGGCGCCGTCGGAGATCGGCCTCGAGAGCCTCGTCGGAATCCCCGACGGCATTCAACGCGGCTGTGTGCGCCCCGACCGCTGCCGGGTCCCCGTATCGATCAAGGAAGGAGGCCCTCTCAACAAGGGCCTCGACACTGTTAGGTGCGGTTTCGGCAAGCCGATCAAGCACTTCTCGGGCAGCCTTGGGATCGCCGGAGCGTTCCAGATCGCGGGCTTCCTCGACCGTCGCGAGGGCACCCGGTACGCAAACCGTCGCGGCCACGATGACAACGAATGCGGCGGTGAGTTCAGTTCGCGTGCTCATAGTGCGTTCCCGCATGGATTGTACACCGGTGGTATTCAGAACAGGTTTCAAATCTGGACGGGATTCGCCACGAATTGGTGGTCGGCGTGCATCCGCAGCAGTTGCCAAAGCCGGCGGACATGCCCTTCCGTAGTGCCGACATTGCCGATTGCAACACGGATCGCGAACCGGCCGGCCAGCACGGCGTGAGACAGGAAGAACTCCCCTGTGTCGTTCACGGCTGCAAGCAGCCGCTGGCTTGCCGCGTCCGCTTCGACATCGCTGGCACCGGGTGGGCAGTACCGCAGGCACACGAGAGAGAACGGCACGGGCGCGAGGAGCTCGAAGTCCGGGTCGTCGGCAACCCACCCGGCAAGGAGGCCCGCAATGCGAATGTGCTCGCGAATGGTCGCGGCGATGCGGTCCGAGCCCAGCGCTCGCAGCACGTACCACAGCTTCAGGGCCCGGAATCGCCTCCCCAGCGGAATCGAGTATTCCATGTAGTTGACCGCCCGCGGATCCGCGCGGCTGCGGAGGTACTCCGGAGTCAGCGAAAGCGCACTTCGAAAACATTCCGGGCGGGACGTGTAGAACGCGGTCAGGTCCATGGGGACGAACAGCCACTTGTGCGGATTGACAACGTAGGAATCCGCCCGCTCGCACCCTGCGAAGCGATATCGCTGCTCGGGCAGAATCGCTGCCGCTCCACCGTACGCAGCATCGACATGGAGCCATAACGAGTGCTCGGCGGCGATGTCCGCGATGTCGTTCACCGGATCCACAGCAGTCGACGGGGTTGTCCCGACAGTCGCCACGACCGCTACCGGCGCAAAGCCGTTGCGCAAGTCATCCGCGATCGCTTCCCGAAGGGCTGCCGGTCGCATCGCGAAATCCCCGTCGGTGGCGATTTTGCGGCACGCATCAAGATCCCTGCCCAATGCTGCGACGGCCTTCTCGATGGACGAATGGGCCTGGTCCGACGCGTAGATGACGATGCGGTTCAGGTCCAGGCTCGCGCCGGATTCCCGGGCTAACGCAGCGGCGCGTTCCCTCGCCGCGATCACGGCGTGGAAACTCGCGGTCGACGCGGTGTCGTGAATCGTTCCGAACCAGGAGCGAGGCAGGTCCAGGAGCCGCGCCAGCCATTGCAGCGTCACCTGCTCGAGTTCCGCCAGCGCGGGCGATGAGCGCCAAAGCAGGCCTACATTGTTGAGGGCTGCAGAAAGGGCCTCTCCGAGAACTCCCGGGCTGGACCCGCCCGCCGCGAAGTACGCCATGAAACCGGGGTGGTTCCAATGGACTACGTGAGGGAGTATGTCGCGCTCGAACTCCGCAAGGAGGCTGACCGCGTCCGTCCCGCGCGCAGGGGGTTCGGCCGACAGCTTGTCGACCAAGTCTCCAGGCTCGACATCCGGCAGGACGCTCACGCGTTCGGGATGCGCAAGGTACTCGGCCATCCATTCGATCAATTCATGCCCGGCACGACGGAATTCCTCTGACTTCAAGTCGCCGACGCGAACGGGGCCGCGCGAGTAACCATCGTTAGGGCTCATCGCGTCTCTCTTACCGGAGGAAAACGCGTTCCAAGCGGCTGCGGAGCGGCTTTTGAGGTCGCCCGCGGGTTGCCGTCCAGCGCGCCACTGCGGTAATGTATGCTTACCTTAACGGTAAGCGATCTCTTTGAAAGGACTACGCTGTCATGCCAAGCAAAACGATTCGCCACTGCGTCTTCGCGACGCTAGCCCTCGCCCTGCTCGCAACAAGCGCCTTCGCACAGGTTGGATCGGTGCGGGGAAAGGTCATCGACCCCAACGGACAAGGCGTGCGCGACGCCATGGTCTACATCGAGCGCATCGGTGTGAGGGGTAACTACAAGGTCAAGACAAACAAGCGCGGAAACTACTTCCACGCCGGCCTCCCCCTAGGCCAGTACAACGTTCGCCTGGAGATCGACGAAAAGCCGGTCTACAGCGTCAATGGCTACCAAGTAAAGCTCGGCGAGGAGAAGCCTCTCGACTTCGACCTCGGCCAGATCCTGCAGGAACGGCAAGCCGCGCAGGCGGGCGGCGGACCGACGAAGGAGCAGGTGGCCGCGATGAGTGAGGCCCAGCGCAAGGAATACGAGAGGGCCCTCAAGGCGCGCCAGCAGCAGATCAGTAAGAACAAGAAGCTTAATGACACGTTCAACGCCGGGATGGAGGCGAAACGGCTGAAGGACTACGCCATCGCGGTCCAGCACTTCAAGGAAGCGGCCGCGATCGACGAAAAGCAGGACGTAATCTGGGGCAATATGGCGGAGGCGCTCGCGGGGCTTGTGTCGACAAAGACGGGTGCGGACCGGGAGCAGGCCGGCAATGACGCGATCGACGCCTACCTCAAGGCGATCGAGCTCAAGCCGGACCCCGCCTATCACAACAATCTCGGCCTCCTGCTGGTTCGCATCCAGAGGATCGAGGAGGGCAAGGCGGAACTCGAGAAGGCCGCGCAGCTGTCCCCGGAGAATGCCGGCACGTACTACTTCAACCTAGGAGCAGTAATGGTGAACACCGGAAACACTGACGGCGCGATCAGCGCGTTCACCAAGGCCACCGAGGCGCAGCCGGACTTTGCCAACGCGTACTACCAGCTGGCGACCGTGCTGGTCAGCACCGCCACGATGAAGGAAGATGGCTCGGTGATTCCCGCACCAGGCACGGTGGAGGCGTACCAGAAATACTTGGATCTGGCACCTACCGGACCCTACGCCGCCAGTGCGCAGGCGATGGTGCAAAGCCTCAGCGGCAAGCTGGAGACAGTGTTCGAGCAGCCCAAAAAGAGGAGAAAGAGAAATTAGGCTCGTGGGTCCCGAGGGCCCCGGAAAGACGAACCTGATCCGAGAGGCGCCTGGCCAAAAACCAGGCGCCTTTCCTCATGCGCAGGAGGTCAAGACGCCGTGCTGAGAAACATACTGCTGGTGATCATCGGCGTCATTGGCCTGGCAATCGTCCGCAACATCATCAGGGAGATTGGAAGGGTCGTCACCCGCTCGATGGGTTTCAAGCAGGCTGCCGGGCAGCAGGAAAGGGCTAACGTGGCGGGCAGCAGGAAGCTCGTCCAGGACCCGCATACGGGAACGTACGTGGATCCAGATCATGCCGTAAGAGCGAAGGTTGGCGGCACGATCTACTACTTTGAGTCCGAGGCGACTCGCGACGCCTACGTCAAGGCAAACGCCTGACGCGACGAAGACTGCGGACAACGCGCAGGCAGCCGGCATGAACCGGCGATTCGCGGGCCCGCCTCAGTCGGCATACCCGTCCCAGGCTCGCCACAACGCAGGGGGCATGCCGCCAGGCCCGCTTGCGGCAACGACCGCGTGTCCACGATCTGTATACTTCCAGGAGTCCGGCCATGAGATGGTTTCGAGGCGCGGTTGTCCTCCTCGCAGCCGGCGCAACTGCGCAGGCCAATCCGGAGTTTCTCGTTCCGGCCGCCACGCTCGGCGCCAAGGACTGCCTGTTTTGCCATGTGGAACCGGGCGGCGGGCGGAACTGGAACGAACGAGGCTATTGGCTCATCGAGGAGAGGCAGCGGCTGGGTGCCGAGGCAATCGACATCTCCTGGCTGCGCGACTACGTCCCTGACGAAGCTGCGGGCGGGCCGCCGCAATTCCCTTCCTCAGCGCAGCCTGGCAGCCCCCGGAACATTCCGGCAACTCTGCACCGGGGTCCGTTCTTCAGCCCGGAACCGGACGCTGCTGCCCTCGAGCGATGGGTGGATTCGCGCGGGACGTACACGACCTGGGGAGGCGAGTGGCCCCAATACTCGGGCGACCTCGCATCCTCAAAGTACTCCCCGCTCGACCAGATTGACTCTTCCAACGTAGCCGGCCTGGAAGTTGCATGGGTCTGGGACGCGTTCGACAACCACAACTACATCGAGCCCGACGGAAAGCCCATCGAGGCGTCAACGCCGGCAGAGCGCCGCAGATTCCCCGATGGCTTCAAGGCCACTCCTCTGATGGTTGGGGGCAGGCTCTTCATCCGAACGAATTTCAGTGGCGTGGCCGCCATCGATCCAGTGACTGGCGACACGCTTTGGACCTACGACCCGGGAACGGTCAAGTGGGGCCGTCCCGGGATCTTCGGGTTCGCAACGCGCGGGCTCGCCTACTGGACGGACGGCAAGGAGGAGCGCATCCTCACCTGCACCGGGGACAGCTTTCTGATCGCGCTTGATCCCAAGACCGGCAAGCCGATCCAGAGCTTCGGCGACAACGGCCGCACGGACCTCACGCAGGGCTCGAGGCGTCCCTTGACCCGCTCGCTGGTGAACTGCAGCGCACCGCCGACGATCATCGGGGACGTGGCGGTTGTCGGCAACCAGATTGAGGACGGCCCCCCCGGCAGATCCAGCCGATCCGGCGGTGCGAAGTGGAAAGAAAACTGGCCGGTCGGAGACGTCCGGGGGTACGACGTTCGCACCGGGAAGCGGCTCTGGACGTTTCATACAGTCCCGCAGGAAGGGGAGTTCGGCAACGACACGTGGGAAGGCGACTCGTGGAAATGGATGGGTAATACCAACGTCTGGTCCATGATGAGCTCGGACGAGGGTCTCGGCCACGTCTACTTGCCGGTGACCAGCCCGACGTTCAATTTCGCCGGGGGGTTCCGGCGGGGCGACAACCTGTTCTCGAACAGCATCGTCTGCCTCGATGCTGGCACTGGCGAACGGGTTTGGCACTACCAGACGATTAGGCACGACGTATGGGACTGGGATCTGCCGGCTGCCCCGACGCTGATCGACATCAAGGTGGACGGGCGCGATGTCCCGGCGCTCGCCCAGGTCACGAAGACCGGCTTCATCTTCGTGCTGGATCGGCGGACCGGCGATCCAGTCTGGCCCGTCGAGGACCGGCCTGTTCCGGAAAGCGAAATCGAGGCGGTGGCCGAGACCCAGCCGTTCCCGACCAAACCCCCTCCGTTTGAGATGCAAGGTGTCAGCGAAGACAGCCTCGTTGACTTCACGCCGGAACTCAGGGCGCTGGCGCTGGAGGCGGTCAAGCCGCATCGTCTCGGTCCACTGTTCACGCCGCCCTCGAGACAAGGGACGATTCAAGTTCCGGGCTGGGGGGGCGGCGCCAACTGGGGCGGGGCGGGCTTCGACCCGGAAACGGGCTACCTGTACGTCTCCTCCCGTCGCCAATACATCGTGGTAGGGATACAGCGAGTGAAGGATCCTGAGACTCGCGGGTACGAGTACCAGCACAAGTTCTTTCGCGTAGCGATCGACGGCCTGCCCGTTGTGAAGCCGCCGTATGGCACCCTGACCGCCTATGATCTCGGACGCGGAGAGATCGCGTGGCAGACGCCTCACGGAAACGGACCGCGCGAGCGCGGCAAGTTCAAGGGTCTGGACCTTCCCCCGCTCGGCAACCCCAACGCCGCCGGGATCCTAGTGACGCGCACCCTGCTCTTCGTCGGTGACCGGGGAGATTCTAGTGAGCCGGCGTTTCTTCGCGCGTACGCCAAGGCCTCCGGCGGCACGCTCTGGGAGCACGAACTGCCGGGCCGCCACCACAACGCGGCTCCCATGACCTACACAGCGGACGGGCAACAGTACGTCGTAATTGGGGTGGGCGGCGCCGCCGAACCGGCCCGACTCGTCGCGTTCCGGTTGGGCGGACAAGAGCCGACGCCCTGACGCGAACCGTTCGGCACAGACTCCGATACCGGATGCGGCAAGTTACACGCCGACTGCGGCTCCAAATGCGCCGTGGTCGCCAACGTGTGATATACCTGACCACACTGGCAACAGCCGTCGCTGCAGATCTTCCGACCCAGAAACGGCTCGGTTCGCGGAATGGGTACCTGACAGAAAAGACGACTTTCGATGATCCCGCATGACCAGGCCGTAACCGTGATGGATGGCGGGATGGGGCGGGAGCTGATCCGTCGAGGAGCGGCTACGCGAACCGGACTCTGGTCGGCGCAAGCGCTCCTTGATGCGCCTCGTACGGTGATTGAGACGCACCGCGACTTCATCGGAGCGGGAGCTCGGATGGTCACCACCAACAGCTATTCGTGCGTGCCCAGCTACTTGCGCAAGGCCGGAATGGCGAATCGCTACAGCGACCTCGCCGCGCTCGCTGGCCGCCTGGCTCGAGAAGCCGCCGATAGCACTCCGTGCGACGTTCAGGTGGCGGGCGGACTGCCACCGCTGGACGAGAGCTACCGGCCGGACCTGGTGATCAACGATGTCGAAGCGCGACCTGTATATCACGCGCTGGCCCGGGCGTTGGAACCGTACGTCGACCTGTTCCTGTGCGAGACCATGTCGAGCATTCGCGAGACGCGAAACGCTGCATTAGCAGCGCTTTCCGAGAGGGACGTGCGGGGCTTGCCGGTATTTGTGTCCTGGACTCTCAACGAGCGGCCCGGAACGGGCCTCCGAAGCGGAGAGAGCATCGAAGAGGCATTCCACGCGATGGAAGATCTGGAACTTGACGGATTCCTGTTCAACTGCACCCACCCCGACGCGATCGAGGCCGGTATTGAACAAATTGCGCCGCTGACCGACAAGCCCATCGGCGGCTATCCCAACCGATTCGATGTGCCTGATGACTGGACGCTAGACGGCGAGATGACGGTCCGGGAGCGGAAGGACTTCGAAACGGACCGATTCGTGCAGGCCGCCGAGCGTTGCATCGAACGAGGGGCCACCTTCGTGGGAGGGTGCTGCGGGATCAGCACTGAAGACATCGCGGCCTTGTCGATGAGACTGTCGGGGAGTGGCAGGGCCTCCTGAACGTTGAGCCACGACGCCAATTCGATTCCTCCTGCGAGAGCCGAGCCGGTGTCACGGGTCCGAACTGGGGGAATTACAAGCGCTCGGCGTGCTCGGAAGGAACCATTTTGGCTTCAGGCAGGGAAAACCGACCCCTCCCTAGTCCATTAGCATCCCGCCGTTGACCTCGACCGACTCGCCGATCATGTAGGACGCCGCGTCGCTGGCGAGGAACGCAATCACGCGCGCGACTTCGTCGGCCTCCCCCGCCCTGCCCTGCGGAATCTGCGACACCATTTCCCTCATCCGGTCAGCACTCGAGAACCGTTCGTGAAACGGCGTCAGGATGACACCTGGATTGACGGCATTGACGCGAATCCCATCACTGATGAGCTCCTTCGCCAACGCCTTGGTCAAGCCAGTGACGGCCGCTTTTGCGGTCGCATAGAGGATTGCGCCCGGACCGCCGCCGTTATGACCGGCGATCGAGCCGAGATTGATAACGGCTCCGGAACTGCGTTCGCGCATGTGGACAGCGGCAGCCTGTGTCACCCAGAGCACGCTCGCCAGGTTCAGGTCCATCACGGCGTTCCAATACCCCTGGTCGATTTCCGCGAGGTACTTGCGGTCAATCAACGATCCGGCGTTGTTGACCAACGTGTCGATTCGCCCGAATCGGCCCAGCACTTCCTCGACCAGAAGGCGGCACTGGGCCGCATCGGAGAGATCGGCTCGAAAGGCCGCGGCAACACCGCCCTCCGATTCGATCGCGGAAACCACGTTAAGCGCCTCGCGCTCGCTCGAATTGAATGCGACGGCGACTGCAGACCCGGCCCGAGCAAGCTCGATGGCCGTGGCCGCCCCGATTCCGAGCGATGCTCCGGTCACCAAGGCGACATTCTCCAGGGCGGAACGGCTCATGACCGAACAGTTTAAACCCTGGTCAGCGGCCCGGGCCGGAAGGCTCGATACGCCCCGCAGCGACGGTTTGAGCCCGTGCGATCATGGGAATCTTCAAGTGGTCTTGCGAAACGCCAGCAAGCGGCGAGACGGCAATCCGAGGAATCCAACGTGAGCGAAACGAGAACCTTTCCGAATTACATCGATGGGGAGTGGGTCGAGTCCGACCGCACCTTCGAGAACCTGAACCCCGCCAACACCGAAGACTGCGTCGGCATCTTTTGCAAGGCGAATCAAGCCGACGTCAACGTCGCCGCCCAAGCGGCTCAGGACGCGTTCGGACCGTGGTCTGCCCTTACCGGGCCCGCGAGGGGGTCGTACCTTTACAAGGTCGCCGACATCTTGGAGCGCAACCTCGACTCGCTCGCGAGCGAGATGACGCGCGAGGAAGGCAAGACCCTGCCTGAAGCGAAGGGTGAAACGATGCGTTCGATCAACATCTTTCGCTATTTCGCAGGAGAAGGCTCTCGCATTCCTGGTATCCAGGTTCCGTCCGAGCGCGACCGGGTGTTCATGTACGCGGTTCGCAGGCCTCTTGGAGTGGTCGCCCAGATCAATCCCTGGAACTTCCCCAGCGCCATCCCTGCATGGAAGCTCGCCCCCGCCCTGGTTGCAGGCAACACGGTGCTGGTCAAGCCAGCAACAGCCGCCCCGCTTTCCGCTTGGAGGCTGGCCGAAGCATGTCATGAAGCCGGAATCCCGAAGGGAGTGGTGAACCTGATCTGCGGGTCCGGAGGCGAGGTCGGCGATGCGATGGTCCATGCAGAGCCCGTCAAGGCGGTCTCGTTCACAGGCTCCGTCCCTGTTGGCCAAGGGCTGCACGCGGAAGCGTCAGCCCGGAGAATCCGTATCCAACTCGAAATGGGCGGCAAGAATCCGACGATCGTCCTGGCCGACGCGGACCTTGACAAGGCGGTTGCCAACACGGTCAATGCCGCGATGTTCTCGACGGGCCAGAAGTGCACGGCTACCAGCCGGGTGATCGTCGAGGACGCGATTCACGACGAGTTCCTCGCCCGTATTGTCGAGGCCACGCGAGCGCTCAACGTAGGGGACGGATTGCAGGCAGGAGTCCAAGTCGGACCGGCGATCGATCAGGCGCAACTCGATACGAATGACAGGTATTGCCGTGTCGCCGAAAGCGAAGGAGCGAATCTCGAATGCGGCGGCCGGGTTCTCTCCGAAGGGGACTACGCCAAAGGCTTCTTCTTCGAGCCGACGGTGTTCAGTGGTGTGACCGAGGACATGCGCATCGCTCAAGAAGAAGTTTTCGGTCCGGTGCTGGGCGTGATGCGGGCTGCCAACTTCGACGACTGCATGCGCATCGCGAACAAGACGGACTTCGGGCTCTCGGCCTCGATCCAGACCCGCGACGTATCGCGGATCTTTGAGTATGTCAACCGCATCGAGGCCGGCTTGATCACGGTAAACCTTCCCAGTGCGGGCGTCGAGTACCAATTGCCTTTCGGAGGATCGAAGGAATCCAGCTTCGGCCCGAAGGAGCAGGGTCCGGTCGCATTGGACTTCTACATGGACTACAAGACCGTGTATCTGGGCTACTGACTACCATATGTGCTACGCTACGCATAAGCACGCCGGGTTGGCCTGGGAACGCGAGCGGTTGCCAAGCTAGCCTCCGCGGGGAGTGTTCGAGCACTCCCCGCGGGCTTTTTAGGTGTGAATGCCAGCAGGATCGGATCCCGCTGGTGAACTTCCCGGACGATTCGAGCGAGGCGCTCTCTCCGGGCGAGATTCCAGGGCGCGTAGTAGCGCTCGGTAGTCGCGACGCTCCCATGGCCCAGCAGGCTGGACACGTCCTGGATCATGACTCCCGCAAGCAGCAGCTCCACTGCGAACGTGTCGCGGAGTCGGTGCGGGTGAAAGCCCTCGACGTCTGCCTGGGCGGCAAGGGCGTTCAGGCGGTTCCGCCAGTACTTGGCGACTGACACGGGCTTCGACCGGCCGGTCCAGAAGTAGTGGCTCTCGCTCGCGTGGGCGATCGACTCGAGGGATGCCAGGGCTTCCGCCGGGAGGGCGACGGTGACCAGTTCGCCGCTCTTGGCTCGACGCAGGATCAAGTCACCGGTTGCCGTTACGGCATCGCGGCGCAGGGTTGCAGCGTCGACGATCGCCAACCCGGAGTATCTGAGGAGAAGCAGAAAAGCGCGCTCTCTCGGCTTGTCGGTGGCGGCCGCCAGCAAGCCGCTCATCTCCTCGACGCTCAGGGGCATCGTGGGCCGGGCTTCCGCCTTCGGTGGGCACACTCCGTCGAGAGGAGATGCCGGCACCCAGCCCTCATTCCTCGCGAAGGAGAAGAATGCCTTCAGCTGCGTGAGCTGCCTGCTGTGGGTGCTGTCTGCGCAGTCCCAGCCTTCGCGCCACCTCCGCACGCTCTCCTTGTCGATTCCCTCGAGGGAGTCGACGCCTGCGTGGCGGGCGAACGCCTGCAGCTGGCGGAACAGGTACTTGTAGCTCTCCAGCGTCGATGTGGCTCTACCTCGCGCCTTCAGGTCGCGTAGATAGGATTCGCACGCTTCGGTTATCGTCACGCGGCCCTGGCCTCCGTTGCCGGGGGGACGTGCGGGTTCCGAAACGCGTCCGGATCCCCGCCCGGAAACCACCGGTAGAGGGTCGCGACATGGACCCCGACCTGCGCCGCGATGGCCGGCTTGGTCAGCGACCCGTCCCTGAGCAGGGACTTGGCCAGCTCGACCCTGCGCGGGTCATGGAACGCCGCCGGTTTGCCCCAGTGCCTTCCTCGCCGCTTCGCCGCCGCGGCCGCGGCTTTGGCGCGCTCGGAGTTGCGAGCCCGCTCGAATTCGGCCATTGCGCCCCACACGTGGAAGGCGAACCGCCCGGCCGCCGTCGTGGTGTCGATGCCTTCCTTGAGCGAGCGCAGCTCGACCCCGCGTTTCTTCAGCTCCGTCCCGAGCTGGATGAGGTGTCCCAGGTTCCGCGCGAGGCGGTCCAGCGCCCAGACGACGAGGACGTCGCCCTCGCGCAGGGCCTCCCGGGCCAGTCGCAGCTGGTAGCGCGTCTCTTTGTCCCCGGTCACCTTGTCGGTGTAGAGCCGCTCGCAACCGGCCTCCTTGAGGGCGTCGAGCTGCAGCTCCGGGCGCTGGTCGACCTTGGACACTCGTGCGTAGCCGATGACCATCGCGATTAGGACCATCTAACCACAAGCGGCCAGAGTTGTCGGAGCTAGGCCTATTGCGAGGCTCGCGGGCGCTTCCAGGCGCTGAATCGACGAGGCTGCCGCGACGTCGCGATAACGACCGTTTTCGCGACGGGGCCCTAGGCTATACTGGCGGGATGAAATCGTTTGCCGTACTAGTTCTTGGGGCGGTCTGGGCCGTTCCCGCTAGCTCCCAGCTGAAGGTGTTCGTGGAACCCGCAAAGGTTGAGGCGAGCGAACCGGGCGCGCTCTGGATCTCGGCGGATTTCAGCGGCGAGCTCAAGTCGTCCATCGGCAAGTTCGTGCCGCAGGTTCAGCTGGTCGCTAGCGCGGAGGCCGCAGTGGCGGTGCTGCGGCATACGGCGACGGAGCGGAGCCGGGGCGAGAGCACGGCCAAGCGCGTGTTCGTGGGCCGCGGCATGGCGGCTCGCGCATCCGCGGAGCTGATTGACGCCTGCGGAGTGATCCTGTGGTCAGAATCCGCGAAGGACACCTCTCGCCGAATGGCAGCACTGGTCGGGGACTTCGCCAAGCCCGGCCCGGGCAAGGTGGCGGACCGGATCGCAAACCGCCTGGGCGAAGCCATCGGTAAGGGCAAAATCAAGCCCTGCACCCCGGAGTGACCATAATCATCCCGCTGGCCGACCTGGCGCGCGGGAGTCCTGGGTCGCCACGTCTCGAGGCTGCCGGCGGAGGTGCTCCCAGCGGACGGTCCCGTCCGGGAGGTCGCATCGCCGATAGCCCCGGAACAACTCCTCCAGCTGCGACGCGGCGCGCGCCATGCGCTGCTCCTTCGGAGTGATCTCGAGGGCGTTGATGAACGCAAGGGCGTCCCCGGGGTCGATGCCGAGCTTCAGCAGCGCGGAGGAGATGGGCCAGCCGGGCGCATGCGGGCGAGCGGGCCTCTCGTCGGGCATCAGGCTCTCATCGCGGCCGGGGCCGGCAGGTCGGGGGCGCGCTCGGCGCAGGCGGAGCAGAGGTCCGACTCGACCCAGTGGCACGGTTCCTCGTTCTCGTCCAGGCACGCGTGGTAATCCCAGCACCGGCATTCCCGGCAGGTTGGCACGGGGGCTGGGTGCCGGCAGATCGGCGGCATGGGCGCGAGGCTCACCATGAACGCGCCCGGCACGGTGTTCGCCATGTACCAGCGCCATTGCAGCCGGTCGACGCAGCAGTCGCGGCAGGGGCAGCGCCCGTATGTCAGCTCGATCAGGAGCCTCATCGCGTTGCCTCAGCGCTCCGGGCTCCGGGGCTTGGCGTTCCCGTTCGCCGGGGCCTGGTGATGCATGTACCGGCCTGGATTCGCGAAGCGCGCGGACAGCGCCGATTCGATGTTCCTTGGGGCGACGTCTCCGGCTTGCGCCAGCAAGGAAATGGCGAACTGGATGTCCGCGAGTTCGGATTCCAGCATCCGGCGGTTGGTGGGCGACCTGGCTTGGGTTGGGTCGGAGCTCTCATACCCGTGGCGGACGATCTTGCCGGCGATCTGGATCGCCTCGGCGCACTCCTCTGCCACGAACGCAAGCCGCTCCAACTCCGCGGGAGACAGTCCGTTGGCGAAGATGAACCCAGCCTATTGCGGTTCCGAGAGCAGGACAATCCTGCCGTCGGGGAACCCCCTCGTTTGCGGCTATACTTGGCGTGCTGGGCGCTTCGGCTTCCGCCGAGAAGGGCTGGCGGTGCCGAGGGCGGCGGGCTCGAAGGAGGAGACATGTTGCGGATCATCGCGGTACTGGGGCTGCTCGCCGGCAGTGCGTCCGGCGCTCTTGGGCAGGAGAAGATGCTGGCGAACTACGCCGCCATGCCGGATCTGAGGTGCGCCGGCGGGTTTCTTGCTGCGGACGGTTTCTGGACGGCCGACGAGAACGCTTCTCTCGAGCGCGAGGAGCGATGGGTGAGGATTTCGGCCATTCACGATGTCTTTCCGGTCAAGGGGGTGCGCGCCGGTCCCGACGAACCGGGGTATCGCGTCACCGCTGCGTTCTCGGGAATCGCCCAGGCTGGCGGGCGCGGCAGTTTGGGCGGAGGTGCCGGATCCCCCCCGGTTCAGTACAAGGTGCATCTGCTGCAGAAGTCGGAAACGTTCCTCGAATTCCTCGCTCGGTGCGAGCGCGACGGGGGAGCGCACGGCCTTGCCCGGCTGGCACCGGAAATGGCGGCCCCCTAGGCTGAATTGGTCGTATCGACCGTTCCCCGTCTATGCGATCGGCGGCAGCTTGTTCTTGGCGAAGATCTCGTTGAGGGCCTCGGCGAGCAGCGAACGGACGGTGCGCTCCTCCCGGGCGGCGAGCATGCGCAGCTGGCGCAGCACCGGCGCGGGAAAATGGGCGCCGACAAGGCGTGTCCCCGCGGCCGGCTTCGCGGGTGCGGTCGCCGGCCGGCGCGAGGCCGAGGGCCTGGCGCTCTCCTGGAGCGCGGCGGTCAGCGGGTTGGGCGTGGGCATCGTGATTCTCCTCCCCGGTTTCTAGCTCTCGAGTCGCGCGCGAGCCCAGCCGAAGAGCTCGCGGATCTCCGTCGCGGCCTGGCCCCGCGGCTGGTGTTCGAGGACGCCTAGTCCCGCCGTGATCGAGTACTGGAACGCGACCCGGGCACCGACGCGGCACGGCGCAACCTGCAGGCCTCGGCCGGCCGCTGCCTCTTCGGCCTGGTCCGCGAGCGGTCCTCTGGGCGGGGCCTGATTCAGCACGACGGCGCTGGCGGACCCGGCCAGGGCGCAGATATCCGAGGTGACGTGCAGCGCCCGCAGGTCCAGCACGGCGGGGCGCAGGGGCACCAGGGCGAGGTCCGCGGCGCGCGCCGCCGCCAGGGCGGACGACTCCGAGTGCGGCGCCGTGTCGATCACAGCCAGATCCGCGCCGTGGGATCGCGCGGCCTCGAGCGCGTCAGACAGCCTCGAGGCCGGAACCGCGGCGACGGCGGGCCGGTCCGCGGCGCGATGGTCTCCCCAGCCCGCGGCGCTGGCCTGCGGGTCGAGGTCCACCAGTGCGGCGCGCCAGCCGGCGCGCTCGGCGGCGACCGAGAGGTTGATGGCGAGTGTGGTCTTGCCGGTGCCGCCCTTCTGGGCGATCAGGGTTAACGTGTACATATTCCGGACTATATGTTTCGCCGGGTCGCGTGTCTAGCCCTATAGCCCTATAGCCCTATAGCGCCGCCGGGGGCCCGTGCGGTATGCGGGAGTTCAGCCCGGACTTCGAGAAGGGGTACCCCGCCAGGGAGTTTCCCAAGCGCTTGGCGGCGTGGGAGGCGCAGCGACGCGGCCCGAGCCTGGCCGAGCTGGCCCGAAAGGTGCAGGCGGCGGGCCGGGGGGGGGCGACTCGTCGCGCTCCCGCGAGCGGGCTCGGGAGCCCCGGATTTGCGCAACGCGCGGATACCGCAGGTTCGATGTTCCTTTGGGGCGCGTCTCCGGCTTGAGCCGGCAAGGAAATGGCGAACTGGGTCTCCGCTGTTCCGAATTCCAGGGCTTCGCGATTGAGCCGCGCGGGCGCGCGTGGTCCCTACGTCTTGTGGCCGGTCCAGAGGCGGCGCGTGAGTGCCGCGATGGCTGGCAGCTGACGACTCGACATCCGGTCGCAGAGCAGGGTGAGCGATACGCCGGCGGCCAGGCACCAAGCGCCCGCGGCCGGCGCGTCACGCAGCATCAGCGCGAGAGCGCCGAGCTGCAGCGGGAGGGCGACGAGGCTGCGGACCAATGCGGCGGTTCTCGCGATCTGATGCGCCCGGTACAGCTGCAGGCGGAGGGCCGCGGGGCTTTCGATCCGGGGCGCGTCCGGGGCGGTCACTTCCCTGCTCCTTCCCCTGCCTGCGGGATCCGCTTCGCGCACCTCGGCCGCAGCGGCTCGTCCGGCCGGAAGGCATCGGTGCGCAGGAGCCGGTTGCAGGACGTGCCATACAGCCCGGCCAGCACGGCAAGCGCCGGGGTCGGGAGCGTGTCGTGCCCGGATTCGATTCGCCGCTGGGAGCGTTCGTGGAGGCTGCAGGCCTGGGCGGCGGCGGCCAGCGAAACGCCGGCGTTCCGACGCGCGGTGCGCGGCCGCCTGGCCAGTTCCCGGAAGGGAAGCCGCTCGCCGCGGCCGGATCCGCGGTTGCTCTCCATCCCGCTACTCACCGAACACCTCCGGGGGCAGCCAGGGCGTCCGCTCCTCGCGGGCGCGGTACGTCTCGAAGGCCGCCGCCACCGCGTCGACCATTGCCGCCTTCTTCATGTTCCTGAGCGCGGCGAGGTCACGATCCTCGTCGGTCAGGTGACGCTCAGCGATGGCGACCAGCTGGCCGCGCGTGAGCCGGGACAGGACCGGCCTGCCGGGAACGAACGCCCGCGGCCAGTCCACCAGGCTCGCCATCGCGGTGTCTGCCACGTGCGCTGACGGGGCCGTGCAGGGTCGCAGCACGCGCGCCACGCAGCACGACAGGAGGCGGTCCCGGAGGTCGCCGTCCATCGCGCGGAACGCGGCCCACTGCCCGGTCCGGCTGCCATCGTCTTCCGCCAGCCAGCCCAGCAGCTCCGCCTCGCGGGCGCGCGTGGCATCCTCGGCATCGACGACGCACGGGGGCAGGGCCTCCGCGCCCCGTTGCTCCTTGAGGTCCGGCGCGCCGGAGACCGTGGCGACCCGGAGGCCCGCGTCGCGCCACGGGTCCCCGTAGATCTTCAGGGCCAGGTGGAACGTGAGCAGGTCGCGGGCAAGGTCGGCAGGGCCTCCTGCCAGCGCCTCGCGGGCGATCGCCCCGCGGAACTCGCGCAGCTCCATCTGCAGGGTGACGGAGATCGGCCCGGCCGGGTGCCCGGCGCTCCCGTGCGCCCCGGACTCGCCATTTGGCGAGCTCTCGCCCGCTTCGGCGGCGTCGCCGCCCGGGCGGCTCGCGGCGTTCCCGTTGGCGGGGGCGGCCTTCTCCCGCTCAATGCTGTCCATGGCCTCCCGGGGGATCAGGACCATGCGGTCGACATCCCCCTGGTGGCCCACGGACAGGTGCACCTCGGCGGCCGGCCGGGCTCGCTTGGGAAGCGACCTAGGTGACTTCGCGCCCACCTGCCGGTACCGGCCGTACCAGTTCGCCGGCGGGTCGATGGAGGGTTTCACCTGGGCCCATCCCCTGGCGCGTTCCTCCTCGGCCGCGGCCCGGAGACGGCTCATCGCCAGGTGGCGGACGACCTTCTCGTCCTCGAAGCGCCGCGGGCTCGTCACTCCTTCGGCCTCCTCGTCGCCGTACAAGTCCTCCAGGAATGTCCCGCCGGCCGCCTCGTAGTCCGCGACGTCAATGAAGCGGCCGAGGCGCCCGTTGACGGACGGCTTGGGGCCGAGCAGGAGCTGGCGGATGGACTGCTCCGGTTCCCAGGCGCCCTCGCAGCGCTTCACCGCCTCGACCTGCCGTTCGTGCCTCGGCTCGACCAGCACGGCCTCGATGATGCCCAGGGCCAGTTCGCCGCGGCGGGCCCTGGCCAGCAGTTCCGGCGCGGCCGCGGCCATCCGGAGGCGGCGCTGGACAGTGCGGGGCGACACGCCGAAGCGGGCGGCAAGCTCGCGGTCGGTGGTTCCGTTCTTGCGCAGCGCGGCGAAGGCCTCGGCCTGGTCGATCGGGTGTAGGGCCTCGCGGCCGCTGTTCTCGGCCAGGGACACCTCCAGGTGCTCGGCGCCGCTGGCCGCGACGCACTCGACGGGGTGGTCGGCGGGGATGTCGCCGGCGGCCGCCAGCTGTCCGAGCGCGGCGAAGCGGCGGCTGCCGCCGATGATGACGGCCCGGTCCGGCTCGCCGTCGACGATCAGGGGCGACAGCAGGCCGTGCGCCTTGATGGACGCGGCCAGTTCCGCCAGGCCCTGTTCCGCGGGGTTCGCCTTGCGGGCGTTCCCGGGAGAGACGGCCAGCTTCGACAGCGGCACGTGAATGAGTTTCATTTCGGCTTCTCCTTTCGGTCTCTGTCGGCAGGCGGTCCGCAGGCGCGCGGTTTCCGCCCTGCCGGACTATGCGCCGACAACGGCCGGCTCCCGGGCGAGCGGCGCCCGCGCGGCTTGCCACGGCCGTGCCGGGGTCGTGGTTTCGCCCAAGTTCGCGCGGACGAGGGCCTCCGCGACCTGCGGGCAGACCGAGTTCCCGCACATCCGGACCTGCGCCGTCTTCGACAGCGGCTTGCCGGCTGCCTCGACGTCGATCGCGTAGGACGGAGGGAACCCCTGGGCGTTGAACAGCTCGCGGGGCGTGAGCATGCGCATGCCGATGTCGACGATCCGGTACTGGGTGCCGCGAACCGTCACCAGCCCTATCCGGTCGCGCGTCGTCGATGTCGGCATCGGCCGCTCCAGGCTCCGGGCGACGCCCGTGCCGTAGTACTTGACCAGGAACGCCGTCACGCGGTCGCGGCGATCCGGCGCGGGCGGGGGGCGGTCGCCGTGCTCGAGCAGCTGGGTCTCGACGATCGCGTGGTGCACCCCGCCGGCCGTCACCGTCGAGGCGGGAGCGCGGAGCTCGTCGACATGGTCGCCGCCCTGGTAGGACAGGCAGGCCGTCACGAGGGCCGTCTTGCCGCCGCCCCCGGCCGTCACGGTCGGTGCCGGCGCGGCGGCGGGCTGGCCCACGGAATTGCCGAACTGGCGGCTCAGGAGGGCTGTCACGAGGCCCTGCGTGCAGCCTCGCTGGACGATCGTCGACACGGGCTCGGAGGCCGCGTGACCGGTCGCGCCGGTGTTGTGCTGGGCGAGGAACGCGCTCACCATGGCCAGCTCCCCCCGGTGCGCGGTGGTGACGGTTCGCAACGGCTCACGCGCCGAATGCACGCGATCGTCGCCGCGGTGCGTGAGCGGCACGATGAACGGTTCCGCCTTCCCCAGGACGTAGCGGTAGACGCCGCGCGCGATGCGGCGCATGGTTGCCTCCGCGAGCGGGCGGCGGCAGCCGAGCCGGCGGGCCTCCTCGGCCGACAGGAAGATCGACGGTGTCGGGATCGACCAGTCGATGCACTCCGCGGCCGTGCGGAACGGCTGCAGGCCGGGGCCGTGCGTCGCGCTCGGCCAGCGGATCGGCTCCCCGTCGCGTCGGGCGACGAGAAGCAGCCGCTTGCGGATCGTCGGGGCTCCATAGTCGCAGGCTCGCAGCGGGCGCCACTCCACCCGGTAGCCCGCGTCGCGGAGGCGGCGGACCCAGGCCCGGAACGTCCGGCCCCTCCGCTGGGGGCACGGCTTCCCGTTCGGCAGGAGCGGCCCCCAGTCGGCAAACTCCTCGACGTTCTCCAGCATGATGACGTCCGGCTCCGCGCGCTGCGCCCACTCCACGACAACCCAGGCGAGGTCGCGGCTGCGGCGTCCCTCCGGTCGGATCGGGGGCGCTCCCTTCGCTCTCGAGTGATGCGTGCAGTCCGGGGAGAACCAGGCCAGCCGGATGCCGGCCTCGCGCCGGACGTCGGCCGGATCCACCTGCCAGATGTCCCTCCGGTAGTGGCGGGTCAGGGGGTGGTTCGCCCGGTGCATGGCCAGCGCCTCGGCGTCGTGGTTGATGGCGATGTCGACCGGCTTGCCCAGGGCTCGCTCGATCCCGAGGCTGGCCCCGCCGCCGCCGGCGAAGGAATCGATGTCCAGGAAGCGCTTCATGCCGCCACGCCTTCCAGGTCCCCGGGGAGGGCCTCCGCGGCGGCCTTGGCCCCGGCCAGCGTGTCGCAGGCGGCTACCCAGCAGATCGTCTCGTCGCCGAGGATCTCGTAGGCGCTGAAGACCCAGCCGGGCTCGTCCATCCCTGCGGGTTCGTCCTCAAGGGGCTCCGGCAGCCACTTCCGGACGTAGAAGGTTCCGGTGGACTCCATCCAGGCGCGGGGGCCCACTTTCGTCCACTCGAGCCTGCGGCCGCTCATGCCGGCACCTCACCCTTCGCTCGCGCGATGACCGCGCGGTTCGCGCCGATCAGCCCGTCGAGTTCGCGGATTCGCCGCTCGCTCCCGGCGTCCATATAGGTCCCGTCGGCCAGGGTCGCGGCGGCGTGCATGCAGCTCCGCTCGTCGGCCAGCGCCTCGGTGCTGGCCTCGAGGCGCTCGGCCAGCTCCGCGAGGGCGGCCCCTCCGAGAAAGGCGTCCAGCCGCACGGCCTCCCGAAGGGGGCCGCCGGCAGACCACTCGATCCAACAATCGCGGCACAGCCACGTCCGTTGGCTGTCCGACCACCACATCTCGTCCGGCAGGTAAACGCGATCGCCGTCATGCGGTTCGCACAGTTCGCAAAGGTACAGCGCTCTGGGGACGGTCATGCGCGGGCCTCCGGTGGGATCCGCGGCGGCGGGCGAGGCGGCTCTCATGCCACCTCGCCCATCTCGCGCCCGCGGACGCTGTCGGATATGGCGCGCGCCGCCCGGGCGAAGGGCTCGGCCTCGTGCGCCGCGGCGCCCCCTTCGATCCAGGCCGCCACCTCCTCCAGCAGCCTGAGCATCCCCGGGGCGGCGGACCGCAGGCGCGCCGCGTGCATCAGCGCCTTCCAGGAGACCGGGAAAAGGGGGCTCGCGTGCCTTGCGATCTCGGTTGCCACCCAGCGGGTTTCCGCCTGCGCGTGCGCGTCCAGCCTCTGCTCGCAGAGGTTCGCCCAGAAGTACAGCGACCCGGTCCAGTACCAGCTTGTGTGCATGGTCTGGGGCAGGACGGAGCGGGCCTGTTCGGGCGCCACGCCGATCTCCAGCAGCTTGCCGTACTGGGAAACACTCAGCCTCTCGTGGCCTCCGGCGATCGCGCGCAGGATCACCTGGCCGTCCTCGTCGAACTCGCCCGCGCTGCCCTGCTTGATGCGCTTCTCCGGGCGCGTGCGCCAGCGCAGGGCCTCGAATCCCGGCTCGTCGTCGACGTAGCGCCGCGACACCTCATTGAGCGCCGCGCCGACGACATGGCGCTTGAGCTGGGCCGCGACGAAGAGCGGCGCGGTGACCCGGAACTGGATCTGCGGGTGCGCGAACGGCGTCCAGTGGCGGTGGCGGGCGAGATAGCGGATCAGCCGGGCGTCGCCCTCGCCGTCGAACATCTCGTGATGCTTGTCGAAGGACACTCGCGCGGCGTTGACCACGGTCAGGTCGGATCCCATCGAATCGATCAGCTCGACCTTCATCCCCACGCCTCCCGGTCCGCCTCGTTCTCGAGCAGGCGCATCGCGTAGAAGTGGATCGTCGTCCAGGGAATGTCGCTCGCGACAAGGACGTTCGTGCTCCTTCCCAATTGGGTCCGCAGCCGCATCACGCGCCGGTCCGGACGGCGGTGGTGGGCCGATGCCGTATCGGGGGCCGGGTCCAGGCGTACCCGCACGCGTTTGCACCGGCCACGGTGCTCGAGCTCGAGCGTGGCGCTGTACCGCTCCTCGGGCTCGGCGAGGTCCGCTACGAGCTGCCCGCCGGGGTCCTGCAGGCGGGTCGGAATCGTCTCGTTGCCCATGCCCGGACGGTAACACCGCCGTAACACCCGCGCCACCTCGCGGGCGGGCCGGGGGCAGCTGGAAACGCGTTGCGAGTGCAGTACGCTGAATTCGTGGCGCGGGACTGGATCTGGTATTCCTACCACTGCCGCCATTGCGGTGCCGAGGTGACGCGCCCGCCCCACGCAGGGCCGCGGTGGACGCTCTGCGACCTATGCGAGGCCCTCCCCGCGGAGTCCGGCGGCGGTGGCGCCGGGGCGGCGGCTCCCGGCGGCTCCTACGAATGGACCTGCGAGGGCTCGTGCGGCCGGACATTCGTCCAGCGGCCTCACCGGGGGCCGCGCAAGCGCGTCTGCAAGAGCTGCCAGTGCAAGCGCTACCGCGCCGGCCGGTCGGCCGGGCGGGCCCGCCGCGAGCGCGACGCCTCGGCCGCGCGGGTCCGGAAGCAGCGCTACGGCTCGAGGGGCCAGCTGGAGTTCGGGCGTCCGTTCGGACCCCGGGGCGATCGCAGCGCCACGGTTCGCCTCGAGGGCCGCCTGGTCTATCGCATGGGGAGCTGGGGCGGCACGTGGGGCTACTACGCGCCGGACGCGCCGGAGTCCTGGCGCGACGTCGGCACGCTGCAGGAGTGCCGGAACGCCGTTCGCGACGAACTGCGGGCGGCGGGGCTGCTCTGACCGGGCGGGCGGCTCAGCGAACCATCCCGGCCGTGACGGCGACGACTAGCAGCGACCAGGTGAGGCCCGCCACGATGCCGTAGGGCGCGCCGCTGAGCGTCAGGGCCAGCGTCAGGGCCATCCCGGCCGCGACCGAGGCGCAGATCCGGGTCGCCGTCAAGGGTCGCCCCCGGCCAGCCAGGCCCAGGCGATCGAGCGTTCCAGCTCGGGGGCCTCGGACGCGGCCAGGTCGGCCAGCACGAGGTTCGGGATCGCCATGATGCCGGTGCGGCTGGACTCGAGCAGGGGCGGGACGTCGCCCTGCGCCGCGGTCACGGTCAGCCGCACGTGCGGGGTCTCCGCCGGGTCCGGCACCGGCAGCCCCGCAGCGCGGCTCCACTGCACTCTCCAGAGCTGGCACCGCAGGCGCCCGAGGTACACCGAGCAGCGGATCCACCACCCGGTGTCGCACAGCGGCGTGGGCTCTCCGGAGGCGAGCGCCTGGTCCAGCACGGGCGGCAGCCAGGCCAGCATGGCCCCGTCGGCCGCGCTCCGCGGGTAGCGCGCCTGGGCGCGGGCCTCGGCCAGGCGGTGGACCAGCTCGGGGCTTCGCGCGGCAGCGGGCGGGGCCTTCCCCGCCGCGTCGATTCGGGTCTTGCCGTTCACTCCGCTTCCTCCCTGGAACTCAGTCCGCGTCGGTTCTTTCCAGGTCCCTGCGGAGACGCAGGGCCAGCCGCAGGGCCGTCCGGATTGCCCCGGCTCGGCTGAGGTCCACCCCGAAACGGTCCCGGAACTCGCGTCGCAGGGACTCCGCGCGCTCGCGGTCGGCCGGCCGCATGCGGATCGAAACCGTCGGATATCGCGCCACCTCGCTACGGTAGCAGCGCGTGTCAAGGGGGGCGTAACAGGGGGGGCGCTAGCGGGAGGGGCCCGTCCGCGTCCGGACGACGTCGCGGTCGACGGCCCGGGCGAGTTCCGCCATGCTCATCTTGCGGCGCTCCGGGCGTCCGCGGTCCGGGGTCTCCCTTGCCGGGTCCCCGAGCGCGGAGCGGGCCAGCTCGGCCATGCGCGGGGGCGGCTGGCGCCTGCCGTCCCGGTACCATTCCCGGCGGCCGTCGGCGTGCTCGATCGCGGGGCCGCCCTCGCGGTGGCGGCGGTTGCCCTTGTAGTACATCCTGGTGCCGTTGCGCAGGGTGATGGGATCGTCTGCCATGCCCACAGGGTACGCACGCGCGGTCGATCCGTCGAGGGTGCCCGCGCTCACTCAGGGGGCTTATACGGGCGTCCGGGAATGCGGCCGCTGAGCCCGGCCGCGGCGGCGGGGTCCCAGAACGCTCCCATCTCCTCGGCCTCCTCGGGGGTGAACTCTCCGAGGAGCACGGGCTCGTCGGGGTATTCCCTGCCGTCCACGAGCAGTTCCCTCTCGAGCTCGCGGGCGCGCTTCCGCCTGGCGTCAAGGTCCATGGCTCCCAGCCTAGCACTCAGCGGCCGCGGCCCAGGCCGAGTTCCCTGGTCAGGCGCCGTGCGATCTGCGCCATGGATTCAGGCTCTCCCGGCCCGGCGGGCGGAGGGGGGATGTCTCGGCGGGGGGCGCGCTCCATGGCCCAGGCGCACATCCGCTCCGCCGCGTCCGCGGCGCGGTAGATCTCGCGCGGGTCGTTCCGCAGGATCTCCGCCCACCGCGGCCCGAGCCGCGCATGGCGGGCCGGGTCATGGCCGATGGCCAGCCGGCAGCCGCCGAGCAGGGAATGGATCTCGGCCCGCAGCTCCTCCCGCAGCGGATGCGGCGCGGCCGGGGGCCCGCCTCGATCCCGGTCGAGGGTCTCGCGGTTCAGCCTGGCGGGGTGCCCGGTCCAGTGCCCCACCTCGTGCATCGCGGTGCGCAGGTAGTCCAGGGAGTCGCGAAAGCTGTCCTCGGGCGGCAGGACGATGACGTCCCGGACGGCGTCATAGTGGGGCCGCGAAGACGGCGAGTGCTCGATCGCCGGCCCGGTGAGGATCTCCCTCGCCGAAGGCGCGCCCGCGCGCCACCTTGTCTCGGCATCGGCTTGGGGCGCCAGCCCGTCGCACTGCTCGCCGTTGAACACCTCCTCGGCGAAGATCCGCCGTTTCGGATCGCTGCCCGGCGGCGCGCTCTCCTGCTGGTACCAGTTCACAACCTGGATGCCGCGCTCGCCGCGGCGGACGCGGCCCCCGGACCGCGCGAGCTGGTGCCGGTTGCCCCACCGCGGGTCGCTGTATCCCCGCAGGTCCGCGACCGCGACCAGCCAGAGGGCGTTCGCCCCGCGGTACGCTCTCCGGGTTCCCGGTTCGTCCGGCAGCGCGTACGCCGGCGAGCGTTCCCGCATCCAGGGCGCTCGCCCGTCCTCCGACTCGACGGCGAGCACCTCCGACATCTCCCGGTAGTGCTCAAGCGCGGCGGGCCCCGTGATCTCGAGGTCCGCCGGCATCACGAACGAGCGGCCTTGGCGGTCGCGTACGGAGACGTACCGGCGACCCCCGATGGTGTGCTCGTCGTCTCGCTCGGGCCGGTCGGCGGGCGTCGTCATGCCTCGTCGTAGCCGCGCTTGGTTTCGCGGGCTCGCGCTCCCCCCGGGGGGGCTAGCGGGACGGCGCAGTGCGGGTGGCCGTCCCGGTACCAGTGGCGGCTGCCGTCGGGGCCCCTCCGTTCGCCGGTGAATCCGTGGGCCGGCGCCTGGTCTGTCATGCCCCGGTTCTATGCGGTGCCGCGGGGGCTGTCAATGGCGGGGCGCCTTCCCGGCGCTACGACGGACGGCGCGGCATCTCGTCCCAGGTCCTCCCGTCGAGCACCCGGCCGGCACGCTTCTTGTTCGGGCCGCCCCATTGCTTGAAGAAGAACGGCACCCCCCGTGCAACGCAGCTGTCCCGGAGGCCCCTCGCCCACGCTGGATCCATCGGCCGGGCGCCAGGTCCGGACTCGCCTCCGGCGATGACCCAGTCGATCCCCGAAAGATCCAGGCCGGGGAGGGGTCCGAGCAGTGGTTCCAGCGAGAGGAACCGTACCGCCGCGGGCGTGTCCCTGAGGATCCCCACTCGCGGGAGGGCGTCCGCGATCCCGACGCTCGTGCCGACCCAGACGTTGGGCAGCGGCCATTCCGCGGCGGCGACGGGCTCGGCGGCTCCGGGATCCCCGGCGATCGTGACCGCCGCGACCTGCAGCGCCTCGCGCGCCTCGGGGCGCTGCAGGTGACGAAGGTAGGCGCGCGCCCGGGCGGGACGCTTGGTGAGCACCTGGAAGGTGTGCTGGCCGGCGAGCGCCATGACGGCGAACACGCCGTCGAGCCAGGAATCCGGGACCTGGCCGTGGAACAGGTCGGACATGGAGCAGACGAACACCCGGCTCGGCCTGCGCCACGCCAGCGGCTCGGCCAGCGATTCGCCGTGCAGCCTCACCGCGAAGCCGTTGCGGTACTTTTCGACGCCCATCCGGCGCAGTCGCTCGGCCATCGTCCGGGCGTAGCAGTGGTCGCACTCGCAGCCGACCGCGGTGCAGCCCGTGACGGGATTCCAGGTCTTCTGGGTCCACTCGATCGAGGAAACGGCCATGGGGCGATCATATCGGGAACGGTTCCCATCCCGGAAACGGCTCCCAGTCGGCGGCGGCGCGCGGCGGGCAGCCCGGGTCCCGCTCGGACTGCACCGGGCAGCCGTGGCGGACCCACTCGTAGAGGAGGCCGTCGCGGGCCCGGAATTCGGGATGGCGGGCCGTTCTGCAGTTCGCGCAGAGCTCCTCGTCGCCAGCGATCGAGGGGTGCGATTCCCAGAGGTGGTCGGGGCGGGCCATGGGCGGGGGCTATTCCTCGCAGTGCAGCGCCATCAGCCGGGCGGCGCGGGCGCGCTCCGGCTCCGCCTCGAAGCGCAAAACGAGGCGGGTGCCGCGTCCCTCGGCGAGCACGGTCGCGGGCTTGCCGGAAGCGATCGCGGCCACTGCCGCGGCCGCGTCCAGGGCCACCTCGGCGTTCGGGCGGGCAAAGGACCAGTCCACGAAGGCCTCGTTCACGGCCGAGCCGAATCCCGGTCCGCTGTCGAACCGGACGCGGACCGGGGTTATCCGTTCGTGGGTGCCCGTGAACGCTCGCAGCCAGTAACGGGGATCGAAGAAGCCGGGCACGTCCGGGATGTCGGGGTGCAGGGGGAGTCGCAGCAGCGCGCGGATGGGCTGGGGGCCGAGGTGGCCGGTCTCGCGGCCATCGGCGCGGCAACTCACCGCGATGTCGGCCAGGAGCTCGACGTCGTCGCCGGATTCCCAGCGCGTGGGGCGGAGCCCGGGGAGCTGGACTTTGTAGGAGCGGGCCGTCCAGAACAGCCAGATCCCGTACTCGTCGTTCGACGTCGAGACTCCGTCGAGGCGGTAGAGTCCGGCGAAGGGTGACGCGGGGGTGTCGAGTCGCTGCGCCGCCTCGGCGGCACAGGAAGCGGCGGCGGTGACGAGCAGGGTGAGGATGAGGGATCGCATCGCGTCCACGCTAGCCGGGCCGGCCGCGGCCGGCAACCCCTCGGCGCGACGGATCGCCTACAATGCAGGCATGCCCGGCGCGGCGTCAATGCGGGAGCTGGCCGCCGAGGCCTCCGGCGAGGTCCGGCCCCGGCAGCTTTACGACCGGGACTTCCTGGCCTGGACGCAGGAGCAGGCCGAGGCCATGCGCCGCCGCGACGTCGGCGCGATCGACTGGGGCAACGTGATCGAGGAGGTCGAGACTTTGGGGCGCAGTGAAAGGCACGCCTGGACGTCGTACTGCACGAACGTCATTTCGCACCTGCTCAGGATCGAGCACTACCGCTCGCCCGAAAGCTTCCACCACTGGCACGGCGAGATCGTGGACTGGCGCGTGGAGATGTGCAACAAGCTCGAGGAGAACCCGAGCATGCGGGGCGAGCTGCCGGCGCTCCTCGGCAACGCCTGGAGGCGCGGACGGGAGAAGGCCGTCAATGCGATGGCTCGCTACGATGCCCCCGCAGACGTCGCGGAGCAGAACCGGCGAGCCAGGGGCTGGCGGGCGCGGCTGCCTGCGGACTGCCCGTATGGTCTCGAGGACATCGCGGGCTACGATCCCTACGTCAAGAAAGCGCGGCCGCGGGTCGACGCCTGGCCGGCTCCCGTGGCGAAGGCGCTCAATGAGGCACTGGGAACCGACTATCCCGTCCGGGGCCGTGCGCCGGATCGCGGCGGCGGCCGGTCTCGCTGAGCGGTCCTGCAGCCGCCCCGGTGTTGTGCCCGCGTCGCCTTCAGGGGGCCTTCGCGGCCACAAGATGTAGGGGGCATGCGGGTCGGCTCGGTGCGGATCCCGGCCGATCGGGCGTTCCCGGCCACAAGATGTTGGGTTGGGCCTGGCTGCTCGCCGGGCTATTCCCGCCCGAGCCGTCGCCAGATAGCTTCCTCGGGCCCTCCGTGCGGAACCAGCACCCAGCTCTGGCCCGAGCACTGGTCGAGCAGGACGGCGCGGCCGGCCGATGACGGGTGCGGCCTTGGGTCTTCCGGGAAGAAGCGCGCGTCCAGGGGCAGGATCTCGAACCGGCAGTCCCGGTGGATCCCGAACGCGGAGGCCTCCGGGGCCCCTTGCGCGGGTCGTGGCGCCGCATGGGCTACGGGGGTTCCGGGGGCGCGGGCCAGGTCCGCGAGGATAAGCCCGAGGAGCCCCAGCATGGCAACGAGGAACACGGCGGTGAAGAGGTCCGGCTTCGGCAGGCTGGGCGCTCTCATGCCGCCTAACATAGCGAGTCAGTGGCCGGGCGGCAACGCCGCGCGCGGGACCGGCGAGGCTATCCGCCCCAGGGCAGGGCGGCCGCGGCCGCGGCGAGCCCGATCAGGCCGAGCACGGCGGCCAGGACGAGCACGGGCAGGAGCTCTGCCCGGGCGGCGGCGGTCACCGGGCGGCTCAATGCAAGCGTCAGGGCGGTCATGAAGAGCACGACGGCGCCGGCCGCGGCAAGGGCCGGCACGGGAAGGAAGCGTACGGTTGCGTATTCTCCCGGGTCCAGCGAGAGGGTCCAAGCCGCGGCCGCCACGAGCAGCCCGGCGCCGGTCGCGACCGATGTGCCGAGGGCGATGGCCCAGGCCGTCCGGACAGCCTTCGTCGCGCTAGCCGTCACCGGGCCTCCCGAGCGGCCTGCCCAGGCCTCGCAGTTCCGGGGAGCCTGCCAGCGCCTCGTCGTGGAGCGCGCCCATGTCCTCGGCCTCCTCGGGCGTGAACTCGCCCAGCAGCACGGGCCGGTCGGGCAGGTCCTCGCCGCTCAGGCCGAGCAGCTCCTCAACCAGCGGGTCGGGGTCGGGCGTGTAGGGCACGGATCCAGCGTAGCAGCGCGCAGCGCGCGCGGTCCCAGGGGGGATTCTCGAGGATCCCGCGGGCCAGGTCCGCCAGCGGCGCGGGGGCGGCCGCCAGCGCCGGCGGGCCGGGGGGGCGGACGCGCGGCCGGGCCCGGTCCGCCGCATACGCGAGCATGCGTTCCGCTTCCGCCGCGGCGCGGTAGATCTCGCGCGGGTCCTCGCGCAACGCGCGGGCCCACGCGGCCGCCGTGGCGGGAGGGTGGCGGCGGGGCTCGTGGCCGACGCCCAGCCGGCACCCGGCCAGCAGCGCGTGGATCTCCTCCCGGAGCCGCTCGCGGTCCGCGTCCGGGGTGCCCGCGGGCGCCGAGGCGCTGGGGCGGTCGAGGCGGTCCGGGTGCCCGGTCCAGCGCCCGACCCGGCGAAGGCCGTGCTGCAGGTACGCTTCCTGCCCGCGGAAGGCTTCCTCCGGCGGCATCTCGTCCGCGACGGGGGCGATGACCTCCCGGGGCGAGGGGGCGCCGGCCCGCCAGGGGGTGCCCCGCCCGGGCGGGGGGAGGCCGTCGCACTGCTCGGCATTGAACACCGTCATGGAGAAGGCGCGGCGCTGCCCGGTCCGGGCGTGCTCGTGCCAGGCCACCGCGGTGATCCCCTGCTCGCCGGCGCGCACGCGCCCGCCGGCCGCCTCGATGTCGCCGCGGGTGCCCCAGCGGTGGTCGGCGTAGCCGCGCTGGTCCGCGGCGGCGACGAGCCAGACGGCGTTCTGGCCGCCGTAGGGGCTGCCCCGGTCGACGTTCTCCGGCAGGGCGTGGCGCGAATCCCTGGGCCGCATCCAGGGGGCCTTGCCGCGCTCGACCTGCCTGGCCATGACTTCCGAGCTGCGGCGGTAGTGGCGTTCCGCCTCCTCCCCGGAGAGCTCGCTGTCGGCCGGCAGGAGGATCTCCTTCCCTGACTCGCTGTCCCTGAGGCGGACGTAGCCCCTGCCGGCGATCACGACGTCAGGGGCTGGCGCAGGGGGGCTCACGGGCTGCCTCCCGTGCAGGCGCAGGCCTCCGCGCAGGGCGCGTCCCGGGACTGCAGGGAGCTCACGGCCAGGGCCGCGCCGTAGAGGATGGAGACGGCGACGGGGACCAGGGAGGCGGCGATCACGCCGGCGGTGTCCCCGCGCGCCCGCACGCGGGCGGCCCTCATGCGGTCGACTCCAGCGGCGGGCGGCCCGCCGTCCAGGTCTCCTCCCGGGCCGGCGGCCGCAGCGGCGGGGCGAGGCGCCGCGCCATCGCCGCCTCGACCTCCTCGGCCAGGATGTCCTGCAGGTTCGCCTCGACCGCGTCCATGGCGGCGCCCTCGCCCAGCCCGTCCAGCCAGTCCGCGGGCTCCCCGAAGGCATCCCCCAGGGGGCCCTGCACCAGCGTGCGCGGCGGGGAGCGGAGCGGCAAGTGGACGAGCATCCCGATCGGCTTTCCGCGCCAGAGCACCCCGCGGGCCACCATTCCTCCGTCCAGCTCCTCCGGGGGGAGCCATTCCAGCAGCTGGCGGAGCAGGGGGCGGGGCTCGGAGGGGCATTCGTCGCATGCGCCTGGCATGCGGTCGAATCTAGCCGGGATCCGGCGCGTTGCCAAGCCCGCTCGCGGCTCCGGGCGGAAGCTGGCAGGCCTCCGGGTGGCGGCGGCGATCGCGCCACAGGGACAGGACGAAGGCGGAGACCACGGCGAAGGCCACGGGCCAGGCGCGCGCGGCCAGCAGGAGGCCGGCCGCGGCGACAAGGCACCCGAGAAGGCGGTTACGGTGCTCGCGGAGGATCGGCTCGAGGTGCGGGGCGAGCGGATCCCACCAGCTCCGCAGCGCGCCGAGCAGGCCGATCCATGCCGCGTAGCGAGGCTCCAGTCCCTCTGCCAGAAGCCAGCCGGCGAAGGCCACCCATCCGGCGGTCCGGAGGGTCCGGGAGGCCTGCGCGGCCGTCACTGCCCGCCCTCGCCGCCCGGAGCGGGCGCGAGCTCGAGGAATTCCCGATCGGGCGCCTCGGCCCGCTTGCGGGCGCGGGTATCGAAACGGCGGCGCATCATGCTGCCTCCGCCTCGATCTGCCCGCATTCCGGGCAGGGCTCGCCGGGTCCCCACGTCGCGGGCGCGCCGCACACGCTGCAGGTCTCGCCGGCGAAGACCTCCGGCGGCGCGGCGGCCTCCGCGGCGTCGATCACGTCGGCGCGGGGGAATTGCCGCCGCAGCCAGCGGAACACGTAGTCGACAATCGAGTGCGCGTAGCCCAGCTCCGCGTCCTTCGACCATCCGGACGGCTCGAAGCGCTGGTACGCCAGGGCGTCGAAGTACTTCGACAGCGGCACGCCGCTCTCCAGGCCGAGGCAGATGCTTGCGGACAGGCAGTGGAGCAGCCCGCGCAGCACCCCGCCCGCCTTGGACATGTGGATCTCGAGGTGGACGGGACGCCCGTGCTCGGCCGCCACGACCAGGTACCCCTTGTGCCCGGCGATGACGAACCGGTGGGTGATCGACGGCCACTCGATCGGCCGGGCGCCCTCCGCGGGGGGGGCGGCCGGGGCCGCGGGCTCGGGCGGGGGCGGGGACCCTTCGCGCTCGGCGGGCGTCATGGAGGCGATGGTAGCGCCGGGGCGGGGGGCGCGCTACCGGCAGGGAGGGGGCGCTGCTACACTCCCGTCATGGGCCGGGACGAGCGCATCGGCGCCCCTGCGGACTACATCCGCGCCCTGTACGGGCCCGGGGACCGCGTGGCGACGGTCGCGATCCCGCGCGAGGGGGCGGTCGGGCACGGGGGCGAGGAGCCCAAGGTCGAGCAGCGCGTCTGGCCGGCCTCCACGGCGGCCGCGGACAACGTGCAGGCCTGGCTCCGCCACCTCAACGCCAGGAAGTACGACATCTTCCTGGGCATGAACCCCATGCGGCCGGCCGTGTGCTCGCGATTCAAGCGCGACGTCCTGGAGGTCGCCCGCGTCTGGGTCGACATCGACGAGAACGGCCCGGGGGCGCTGAAGCGGATCCTGCGGGACGCCGGGAAGGAGCGGATCGGCACCCCGCGCTTCGCGATCGAGACCTCGCCCGGGCGCGTCCAGGTGGTCTGGCAGCTGGAGCGCGGCGCCCTCGAGCCGGGGCGCTCGGAGGATCTCATGCGGGGGCTGGTCGCCGAGTACGGCGGAGACCGGGCCGCGGTCGACGTCTCGCGCGTGCTGCGCCTGCCCGGGTTCCGGAACTGGAAGCGGGACGGCCACCCGGTCGCCGTCAGCTGGCAGTCGGAGGCGGTCGCCTCCCCGGAGCAGTTCCCCGAGGGGCTGTACCGGCTGCCGGACATCGAGCTCCGGGCGCAGCGGGCCCCCGGGGAGGCCGCCCGGCGGGCCGCGGATCCCGGGGGGCGCGACACCTCCCGCAGCGGGATGGACTGGCGCTGGGCCCGCAAGGCGATCCGGCGCGGCGCGGATCCGGGCGAGGTGGCGCTGCAGCTGGAGCGGGACCGCCAGGACAAGGCGAATCCGAGGTACTACGCGCGGCGGACCGTGCGGAGGGTCCGTGAGTCGCTGGGCCTCGACGCGTCGCGGGGGCGCTAGCGGGACCTCGAGCGCCCGGAGGCTCGCTCGGCGGCGAAACGGGCCAGCTCGGACAGGCTCGGGTCCGGATCCGGGACGCGTCCCTCCACGCGGAGCCGCTCGTGGAGATGGCTCACCGCCAGGCGCAGCATCTCCTCCCGCGTCCAGCGGTAATTCGAGGCGCCGCGAACCGTGTAGGCGTCGCGCAGGTGGTCCAGCTTCTCCTGGTCCTCCGCGGCGAGGCGCACTGTGACGTAGTCGTCCCTGACGTAGGTTCCTGCCATGCTTGCGTTCCTCCTCCTCAGCGCGACCTGGGCGGCTGCGGGCGTTCAGCGGGCGCGGAGGCTTCCCGCGCGAGCGCGGCCAGCGACGGCCGTCCTCGCTGGAACAGCCGGTACTGCTCGCCGGGTTCCGCGGCGGGCTGGGGCGGCGGCGTGACGGCCCCCCCGGGCGGCGCGGGGCTCTCGCCGGCGGCGGCCTCGGCCGGCGGGTCCGGCGCCGGTACCGGTGTCCTGGCGGATTCCCGCTCCCGGGCCAGGTCCAGCACGTAGTCGCTGATGTTCTGGGCGTCCTGCGCGGCCCGGTAGATCTCGCGCGGGTCGTCGCGCAGTGCCTGGATCCAGGAGGCGACGTAGGCGGCGGGACGGTCCGGGGAGTGGCCGAGCTCGATCCGCTGGCAGGTCATCATCGAGCTGATCTCGGCCCGCAGCTCCTCGCGCGCGTAGTGCGGCGAGGCGAAGCCCTCCTCGATGCCCCGGAGCAGGCTCTCCCGGGCGAGCCGGTCCGGGTGGCCGGTCCAGTGGCCCAGCTCGTGGAGCGCCGTCTGGTAGTAGCCCGGCGCGTCGGGGAACTGCTCCTTGTAGGGCAGGATGATGCGGTCGCGCCGCAGGTCGTAGTAGGCCCGGTTCCTGCCGGCGTGCTCGAGCCCGGCGCCGGAGCCCTTCAGGATGCTCTCGGCCCGCTCGACCGGGCTCCAGGAGCGGCCCGCAATGCCCCGTTCCGGCGCCGGCAGCCCGTCGCACTGCTCGGCATTGAACACCGTGTAGGGGATCGAGTGCGGCACCGCCAGCGGCTTCACGTCGTAGACCTGCTTGCCGTGCTCGTCCAGGACCGGCCGGCCCTGCGCGTCGCGGGCTGGCTTCCTCGTCTCGAAGCGCCAGAACAGGATCGCCGAGCCCTTCTCGCCGCGGCGGACCTGCCCGCCCATCTCGCGGACCTGCTTGTAGGTCCCCCAGCGGTGGTCGGAGTACCCGCGGCTGTCGGCGACGCTGGCCAGCCAGACCGAGTTGCCGCCGCGGTAGCGGTTGCCCGTCCGGACATTCTCCGGCAGCAGCTTCTCGCCCGGCTTCCAGGCCTGCGTCCAGCGCGCCGTGCCCCGCTCGATCTTTTCGATCAGGTCCTCGGCGACCTGCTTGTAAAAGTCCTCGGTCCGGTCGATCTGCTGGCGGCGCGCGGCGGGCCGGCGGCGGGACGCCATCAGGCGGCCCCGCCTTCCGGCGGCTCGAGGTCGCCGTAGGGGCGGCGGTGGGCCTCGAGGACGTCCTCGAGCTGCTCGGCGTCCCCGAAGTCCGCGCCGCACTCGGCGGCGATCTCCGGAGTGGTCTCGACGGCGAGGCCCCGGCCGAGGGCCCGGCCGACCTCCTCGGCGGTGCGCGCCCTGACGGGCGAGATTCGGCGCTCCTGCATGCCCCCAGCGTCGGCTCGCGCGGCGCGCCCGTCAACCCCTGGGGGGAAACCTCGCGGGCGCGAGGGCCGACTAACCTCGTCGAGGAGGAAGGCCCGTGAAGGACCCCAAGCGTTCCCCGTTCTACTGGGAGGTGCCCTGGGAGGAGGCCGAGCTGCAGGGCGCGTTCCGCGAGGACTGCATCACCCTGGAGGAGGTGCTCCAGGCTCAGTTGGACCCCGAGGTGGGCCCGGAGGATCCGGACGCGTTCGAGGCGGAGCGGGAGGCGGAGCGGCTCGCGGGAACCGACTGGGCCCCCTCGGCGTGAGCCCGGGCGGCTTCCCAGGCCGCTTCCCCGTCGGCCAGCGCCTTCGCGATCGAGCGCGCGACGGCGGCGCGGCGGTCCGCGGCGGCCATCGCGGCGGGCGAGGGCCGCGGTGCCAGGAAGTCCAGCGCCCCGCTCCAGGACAGCAGGACCTGCAGGGCGACCGAGGCCGCGAAGGTGAGCACGGCGTAGCGGCCCGTCTCCCCCAGCCGGCGCGCGGCGGGGCGGACGGCGAGCAGGCAGAGGCACCACCAGGTCGCGGCAGCGGCGAGCCCGGGGCTGCCGGCCGTCCAGGCGGCGGCAATCAGCCACGGCCAGGCCGCCAGCGCCGCCAGCGGAACCCTAGTACGGCGGTCCATCGGCGTCCTGCGCGGGCCGGGCCTGCCAGCTCTGGTCCGGCGGGGGCGGGGCCTCGGGCGCGGGCGCCGCGGCGAGAACCTCGACCCGGGCAGCGGGCGCGACGATCTCGGTGCCGGTGCGCTTCTCCCCGTTCCGCTCGTACTCGCTGGTGCGGATCCGGCCGTCGACCCAGACGCGGGCTCCCTTCGCGAGCCGCTTCAGCAACGGGGCCGGCGGCTGGAAGACCGTCACGCGGTGCCATGTCGTCTCGGTCCGGAGGTCGCCCGATTCGCGGTCCTTCCAGCTCCGTTTCGTGGCCAGGGTGAACCGCAGCGGCTTGCCCTCCTCGTGGGGATTGACGATTCCGACCCACCCCAAGAGGCGGGCCTCGTTGATGGAAAGCATGCCCGCCAGTGGAACCCGGATCGACGCCTTCCGCAAGGCTCCTGCGGCCGGGCTCTTGCGGCGGTGCGCTATCTTGGCCCCGTGAGCCGGGACAGGGCGGAGGCAGGCGAACGGAGCCGGCCGGGGCCGGGGCGCGAGGGCCGCGCCCCGCATTCGCGCCGGCGCGACCGCCAGCGCGAGCGGGTCGACATCCGGGCCCGGGCCGAGGGCGCGCTGCGCGACATGGGCACCTACCGCGTCGTCGCGCTCCGGGACCTGGTCGACGGCCGCTTCGGCGGCAACCGCTTCGCCGCGGTCGCCGCGCTGCGGAAGCTCGAGCGGGCGGGTCTGGTCCGGATCGCGGAGGCCAGCGGGCCGCGCGGCGGGAAATTCAAGGTCCTCGGACTGACGGAGCAGGGCCGGCAGAAGCTGGCGGGTTCGGACGGGGGGCAGCGCTACTGGACCGGCCAGCTCGACGGGCGCCAGGTTCCCCACGACGTTGCGGTCTACCGGGCGGCGGATCGCGAGCGGGAAAAGATCGTCGCGGAGGGCGGGCGGGTCACCCGGGTGCGTATCGACTCGGAGTTCCGCTCGATCGTCGCGCGGCGCGTCGAGAAGGCGCGGGCGGAGGGCGGGGCCGCGGCGGCGGAAGCCGAGGCCGCGCGGATCGCGGAGGAGCTGGGGCTCTCGCGCGAGGGCGGCAAGTTCCACTACCCGGATGCCCGGATCGAATACGTTGACGCGCAGGGCCGCACCGGCGGCGTCGACGTGGAGGTCACCACGGCCCACTACCGCGGCGCGACGGTTCGCGGGAAGGCGGCGGCGGGGTTCGCCATCCATGCGGCCGGCCGCGCAGCGGCGCGCGCCGCGGGGCTGGGCCTGCCCCGTCTCGGCGGCGGCGGGTCCGGGTCGGGATCCGGAGGCGGCGGGGGCGCCGGGCGCGAGGACGAGGGGCTGCTGGAGCTGTGACGGTCGAGGAGCGGGGCGAGCTGCTCGTCAAGGCGGGGCTGTTCAGCGGCAATGTCGCAGGGCGGGAGTCGCAGTGGGTCGGCCTTGCTGCGGCCGTCGGGGGCGCGTTCATCCGCACCCAGTACGAGGCCTGGGCCGGGGTGGACCGCGCGGCTGCACATCGCCTCGTCAGGCGGCTTCAGGGCGCGAGGCTGGGTCGCGAAATCGACGGGGGGCGCGGCATCGGCCGGTACGTCCACCTCACCTCCCGGCGGCTCTACAAGGCCTTGGAAATGGGTGATTCGCGCCACCGCCAGCGCGGCTCGACGGGTCACCTCCTGCAGCGCCTGATAGCGCTGGACTGCGTCATCGCGCGCGGCGGGCGGCAGGGCTGGCTGCTGGGCGTTGAGGAGCAGCTCGGTGCCTTCCGCGGCCTCGGTGTTCCGGACGTCGCGCTCCCGCGGCGCACCTACAGGTCCAAGGAGGGCGGCGATCCGGTCGTGTCCTGGTTTCCGGCCCGCTGGCCGATCGCGATGGCGACCGGGTCCGCGTTGTTTCTGTTGCCCGACAGCGGCGAGGCGGCGCGGCCCGACCTCGAGCTGCGAACGTGGGGGCGGCACCACGCACGCCTGTGGGACTGGCTGGGCCGTCACGGGGTCGGCGTCGAGACGGCGTTCGCCTGTCGCACCGAATCCCGCGAGCGGGCCGTGCGCAAGGAGCTGCAGCGCTGGGTCGACTCGGGAATCCCGCCGAAGGGCGTAGCCGCCGCGGGCGGGCAGGACCCGGCGGCTGAGCTGGAGCGGATCGAGACCATGATGCGCGAGAAGCGCACCGCGGATCTCACGCAGCAGTACGGGTCGATCAACGCGTACCTGAAGCGGAGGCGGGTCCTGAGGGAGTCTCCCAGCGCGCAGCCGCGCGCCCGTGTGCAGGCCGCGGGCACCTGGCTCTCGGGGCGGCTGCAGGCACGAGTGCTGGCGGCGGGGGTGGCGTTGACGGACGCCGATTTCGAGGTGGTCCCGCTGCCCGCGGAGGCCTTCGGGGGATAGGCGGATGTTGCAGTGGGTGGGACGCGCGGCGGCCTCGTGCTGGGTTTCGGGCGGCCGGCAGGCCGTTGATGGTCGGTTTGGGGCGGGTGGAAGGGGGTTTCGTGGCGGTGGGGCGGCTTGGCGGCTAGGGGTGGTAAGGCTTTTCCGTCTCGGATCTGGTACGCGCGGGGCTGCAACACGTGTCGAGGGCATTTGTTGCACCGGCAGGGGCGGATTTGTTGCACCGGCCTGCGGCGGCGTAGCCGCCGTGGACCGCCGCGCCCGGGGGCGCGTCGGGGCACGATATGTGGAATGCGAGCGACCCCCCGAAAACGCCCCTTCGGGCGTTCCAGGCACCCCCTCCGATGTTGCACATCGCCGGCGGCCCCTTTTCGGGAGGTCGCTCGCATTCCAACGATCCCTGCGGGAAGGCTTTTCGCGCGGCCGCGAGGGCTGCGCTAGCGCTGCGCCGGCCCGTCCGGGCCTTCCGAACGCGCTCCGGGGCGATGCCAGCGTTGCACCTCCGGGTGCGCGTCACGCCCTTCCGCGCGTCTTCCGGGGGGGGGTCGCATGACCCTTGGCCGCCAGGCCGTCCTCTACGGCGCGGGGCTGGCCGCGCTGGCGCGCTGGCGCTGGGACCGCTGGCCCGGTCCGGGCGAGGTCCCGGCGCTGGATCTCGTCGCCCACAACGACCCCGCGCTGATGTCCGCGCTCGAGTCCTGGCACTACGCAGGTCCCGCCGCGGCGGCCCTGATTCTCGGCTCGGCGGCGCTCAGCCTGTGGGAGGTCTGGGGGCCGCAGCTGCGGCGGGGCGGGGGCGCCCGCGGCCTCCCCGCCCGCCCCGCTGCCGGGCGGCGCGAGCCGCTGGTCGTGATCGGCGAGCAGCACCATCCGGTCGACCCCGTGCCCTCGCCGAGGCCCACGTGGCTCTCCCTGCCCGCCAAGGGGCTCTTCACCGGCGTCTTCGTCGCCGGCGCCGTGGGGAGCGGCAAGACATCCGCCTGCATGCGGCCCTTCGCCGACCAGGTGCTTTCCTGGCAGGCCGGCGACCCCGAGCGGCGCCCCAGCGGGCTCGTGCTCGAGGTCAAGGGCGACTTCTGCCACCAGGTCGGCGAGATCCTCGAGGGCTGCGGCCGCGGCCGCGACTACGTCGAGATCGGCCTCGGGGGCGAGCGCAGCTGGAACCCCCTGGACATCCCCGAGATGGACTCCTACTCGCTCGCGGGCCAGATCATCTCGCTGCAGACCCAGCTGTTCGGCCGGGGCAAGGAGCCCTTCTGGGACCGCGCGGCCACCGCGCTGCTGCGCTGGATCATCGAGGCCCACCGGCTGCCGCCCGGCGGGGGCTGGGTCACCCTGCGCGACCTGTACCGCGACGCGACCGGCATGGAGCGCTTCGGAGGCCGCATCGACGCCGCCCTGGACGCCACCGACCCGGGCAACGCCGTCGAGAGGCTGGTCATCGACGCGGGGGCGCTCGTGGCCCTGCCGGCCGCCGACGAGTGGGACTGGCGGGACGAGGGCGGCGAGCGCCTCTCGACGCGGCGCACGGTCGAGCGCGAGCATGCCCTGCGTGGCGCGCGCATCGCCTTCGAGCGGCGCGAGGCCGTGGCGATCCCGGAAGGCGCGGCCGAGCGGGCGCGCGAGCTGGCGGACTGGTTCCAGAACCACTGGCTGCAGATGGACTCGAAGCTGCGCACCTCGATCTCGGAGGGCATCGCCTCCCTGCTCGGCCTGTTCGTCGACCCGGACGTCGCCCGCGTGTTCTGCCCGCCGGACCCGCGCGGGGAGATCCCCGCCGGGGCGCCGAGGGCGCTGCCGACCATGCGCGCCGCCATCGAGTCCGGCCAGGTGATCGCGCTGAACATGCCGGCCAGCGCCGCCCCGGAGCTGGCGCGCTTCGCCGGCGTGATGCTCAAGACCGCCTGGCTGCGGGCCGCCCTCGGCCGGCCCGCCGACATGGCGCGCAAGCAGAACCGCCGGAGGGTCTGGCGGCCCGCCCTGTTCCTGTGCGACGAGTACCAGCAGTTCGCCACGGTGGGCGAGGACAACCCCCAGGGAGACGAGAAGTCGTTCGCGCTGACCCGGCAGGCGCGCGTGATCCCGCTGGTGGCCACGCAGTCGATCTCCTCCCTGTCCTCGGCCACGCGCGGGGGCGAGGCCTGGCGGACGCTGCTGCAGTGCTTCCGGACGCGCATCTTCCTGGCGCTGTCGGACGCCGCCTCGGCCAAGCAGGCCGCCGAGATCTGCGGCCAGGTCGAGCGCGTCAAGGAGTCCTGGTCGGTGTCGGAGAGCGGCCACCGGGGCGGCGTGTCGATGCTGGGCGGGACGCTGACGGCGGCCAAGGGCGGCGTGGGCGCGTCCAAGAACTGGCAGAAGCGCTTCGAGCCGCTGTTCCACCCGCACGCCTTCCAGGAGCTGGACACCTTCCAGGCGATCGTCCAGCCGTTCGACGGGAACCGCAGCGAGAGGGCGCGGCGGGTCTACCTCAAGCCCGCGCACCTGCCGCCCGACCTGCCCTACTTCCTGGCGCGCGAGCAGGGGCTCTTGTAGGGGGCTGGTAAGATCGGCGCCATGACCTTCCTGGCGCTGGAAGATGTCCTCGGGCACCTGCCGGAGGCGGTGCGCGAGGCGTTCGAGGACGCGGCGGTCACCGAGGTGATGCTCAACCCCGACGGGTCGGTCTGGGAGTCGCGGGGGCGCAGTGTGGACCGCGTCGGCGCCGATGCGAGCGCGCAGGAGCGGGAGGCCTCCGCGCTGGCGATCGCGGACGCGCTCGGGCTCGAGGCCAGCAGGCGCCGGCCGCTGCTCGAGGCCGACCTGGCCGACGGCGCGGCCGTGTCGATCACCTGCCCGCCCGTCTGCGAGTCCCACGCGATCACGGTGCGGCGGCGGGCGGGCGGCGATGTCCGCGGCCTCGCGGACCGGCCGCGGCCCGGGCGGCGCGAGCCGCTGGTCGTGATCGGCGAGCAGCACCACCCCGTCGAGCCCGTCCCGACCCCGAAGCCCACGTGGCTGTCCCTGCCCGCCAAGGGCCTCTACGCGGGCGTCTTCGTCGCCGGCGCCGTCGGCAGCGGGAAGACTTCCGCCTGCATGCGGCCCTTCGCCGACCAGGTGCTCTCCTGGCACGCCGCCGACCCGGAGCGGCGGCCGGGCGGGCTCGTGCTCGGGGTCAGGGGCGACTTCTGCCACCAGGTCGCCGAGATCCTCGAGGGCTGCGGCCGCGGGCGGGACTACGTCGAGATCGGCCTCGGCGGCGGTCGCAGCTGGAACCCCCTGGACATCCCCGAGATGGATTCCTACAGCCTCGCGGCCCGGCTCATCTCGCTGCAGGCCCAGCTGTTCGGCCGGGGCAAGGAGCCCTTCTGGGACCGCGCGGCCACCGCGCTGCTGCGCTGGATCATCGAGGCCCACCGGCTGCCGCCGCACGGGGGCTGGGTCACCCTGCGCGACCTGTACCGCGACGCGACCGACCTGGAGCGCCTCGGGCACCGCATCGACGCCGCCTTGGGCGCCACCGACCCGGGCAACGCCGTCGAGCGCCTGGTGATCGACGCGCGGGCGCTCGTGGCGCTGCCGGCCGCCGGCGACTGGGACTGGCGAGACGAGGGCGGCGAGCGCCTCTCGACCCGGCGCACGGCAGAGCGCGAGCACGCCCTGCGGGGCGCCCGCATCGCCTTCGAGCGGCGCGAGGCAGTGGCGGTGCCGGAGGGCGCGGCCGAGCGGGCGCAGGAGCTGGCGGGCTGGTTCAAGAACCACTGGCTGCAGATGGACTCGAAAATGCGCACCTCGATCTCGGAGGGCATCGCCTCCCTGCTCGGCCTGTTCGTCGACCCGGACGTCGCCCGCGTGTTCTGCCCGCCGGACCCGCGCAGGGAGGCGCCCGCCGGGGCGCCGAGGGCGCTGCCGACCATGCGCGCCGCCATCGAGTCCGGCCAGGTGATCGCGCTCAACATGCCGGCCAGCGCCGCGCCCGAGCTGGCGCGCTTCGCCGGCGTCATGCTCAAGACCGCCTGGCTGCGGGCCGCCCTCGGCCGGCCCGCCGACATGGCGCGCAAGCAGAACCGCCGCAGGGTCTGGCGGCCCGCCCTGTTCCTGTGCGACGAGTACCAGCGGTTCGCCACGGTGGGCGAGGACAATCCCCAGGGCGACGAGAAGAGCTTCGCGCTGACCCGGCAGGCGCGCGTGATCCCGCTGGTGGCCACGCAGTCGATCTCCTCCCTGGCCTCGGCCGGGCGCGGGGGCGAGGCCTGGCGGACTCTCCTGCAGTGCTTCCGGACGCGCATCTTCCTGGCGCTGTCGGACGCCGCCTCGGCCAAGCAGGCCGCCGAGATCTGCGGCCACGTCGAGCGCGTCAAGGAGAGCTATTCCGTCTCGGAGTCCGGCCACCGCGGCGGCGTCCGCGCCTCGAAGAACTTGCAGAAGCGCTTCGAGCCGCTGTTCCCCCCGCACGCCTTCCAGGAGCTGGACACCTTCCAGGCGATCGTCCAGCCGTTCGACGGGAACCGCAGCGAGAGGGCGCGGCGGGTCTACCTCAAGCCCGCGCACCTGCCGCCCGACCTGCCCTACTTCCTGGCGCGGGAGCAGGGGCTCTTGTAGGGGGCTGCTATGATCCCGGCCATGGCTGCCGACTGCTCCCCGGCCGAGCGCGCGCGCCCCTTCGCGGCGGCCGGGCGGGCGGGGGGCGTGTGCGCTTCCTGACGCTCGAGGACGTCCTGGCGTCCCTGCCGGAGGCGGTGCGGGAGGCGTTCCGGGACCCTCAGGTCTCCGAGGTGATGCTCAATCCCGACGGGTCCGTGTGGTTCGAGCGGGGCGGGCGGATCCGGCACCTGCGCGACGCGGAGATCGGCGCGGAGGCGCGCGAGGCCGCCACGACCGCCATCGCGCACCCGCTGGGCCACGAGGCGAGCCGCAAGAAGCCGATCGTCGACGCGCGCCTTCCGGACGGCTCGAGGGTGGCGATCTGGTGCCCCCCGATCGTCGAGTCGCACGCCATTACCGTGCGCCGCTTCGGCTCCCCGGCGCTCTCGCTCCAGGACCTGATCGAGCGCGGCTCGGTCGACCCCGCCCTCTGCGAGCCGGCCATCCTGGCCGTCGAGTCGCGCCGCAACGTGCTCGTCAGCGGCGGGACGGGGAGCGGCAAGACGACCTTCCTGCAGGCGCTCGCCGGGCAGCTCGACCCGCGCGAGAGGGTCATCGTCATCGAGGACACGCGCGAGATGGACCTCGGCGTGCTGCCCAACTGCCTCCGCTCCGAGGCCAGCAGGATCGAGGGGGGCGAGGTAAGCGTGCGGGACCTCGTGCGCGGGGCGCTGCGCCACCGGCCCACGCGGATCTTCGTCGGCGAGGTGCGCGGGTCGGAGGCGCTCGACCTGCTGCAGGCCCTCAACACCGGCCACGGGGGGTCGCTGAGCACGATTCACGCCGACAGCGCCCGGAAGGCGCCGGGGCGCCTCGCGCAGTGCGCCATGCAGGCCAAGGACGGGCTGCCCTGGGAGGCGGTCTGCCTGATGGTCGGGGAGGCGATCGACGTGGTCTGCCACGTCGAGCTCGACGAGGAAACCGGGCAGCGGCGCGTCGCCGAGTGCCTCGAGCTGCGCTCGTTCGACCCGCGCGAGCGGGAGTGGCTCTGGAAGCCGGCGCCCTAGGTCGGGCCGCTCAGGCTCCGGAGCGGTCGCGCTCCAGCGAGGCGGCCAGATCGGCGTCGTAGCCGGAGCCGCGCTCCAGGGCCCGGCGCTCGACCTCCAGCTTGCGGCCGACGCGGCCGAGGGAGGCCGCGGAGGCCAGCCGGTACAGGCCGCAGTACAGCGTCGCCAGGGCGAAGCCCAGCTCCGCCGCCAGGCGCGGCGCGTGGGCCTCGAGGAGCTGCCCGGCATAGGGCGCCAGGTAGTCCAGCCGCTGGCGGGCGAGCCAGAAGCCGGCGGCCGCCAGCGCGATCGTGACGCCGAGGGCCGCGCTCCAGGGGGTCACCGCGTCAGCTCCCCACCGCCGGCTCCAGCCGCAGGTACGTGATCACCAGCCCGATCGGGTTCACCAGGGCGAAGTCCGGATTGGTCACCTCCACGAACTCGAACTGCAGCGTGGCCGTCCAGTGCGTCGTGCGCCAGCCGCCGCGCCCGTCGGCCTCGACCAGCTCGTAGGTTGCCTCCGCGCGGTGCGGCGGCTCGGGCTGGGGGTGGATCCGCACCACCACGCGCTCGGCCTGCCGCTCGGGGGCGGTGCCGGCCATGACCGCGGCGATCCCGGCGCTGTCGCGCGCGATCGCCTCCGCCGTGACGTCCCGGCTGGTGAAGAACAGGCTGCGCGCCCAGTCGTCGCGGGCCGTGTAGCGCGAGCGGCGGACATGGTCGACCACGAACTTGTGCAGGAAGTGGCGCGTCACCGGATCCGTCGCGTCCTGGTCCCAGTAGAGGTCCTCCGGCTCGACCACCTCGGCGCGGCCGACCGAGTCCACCCGCACGAACATCGGCTTGGGCATCCAGCGCGCCGTGCGGGCCCAGCCCACCAGGCACAGCACCAGGGCCAGCAGCACCCCCGCCGCGATCCGGCGGTTGAAGCGGGCCGCCCCGGCCAGCTCGGCCAGCACGCCCGCGTACTCCTTCCCGGCCGTGAACCCCTCCGGATCCCGCTCCGCGACGGCCGGCTCCGCCGGCGCCTCCGCGGGCGCTTCCTTCCCTTTGCGTCGCCAGCTCACCGTTCGCCTCCCTTCATCGCCTTGCGGCTCCCGCCGCCGCGCCGCCGGCGCCCTTCGCCAGCATGGCGGCTCCCTTGCCCGCGGTCACCGCCGCGGCGGCCATCGCGCCCAGGGCCGCGCCGATCGACTCCCCTCCGGCCTGGCCCGAGACCAGGCCCGCGGCGAGCGCGGGAATCTTCAGGAACGACACGATCGCCGCCAGGCTGCACGCCAGCAGCACCAGCAGCCAGGTGTTCGCCTCGGCGCCGGCGGCCGAGCGCTCGGCCGTCGACATCGACACCAGCGCCCCCACGTCGATCGCGTTCAGCACGCGGTCCGTGGTGCCCTGCAGCAGCGCCAGCATGACCCGGAAGACTGCCGCGGAGACCGCCGCGTAGAGCCCGTACGTGAGCAGGACCCGGAACCAGCCCCAGAACAGGAACGCCATCGGCTGCAGCAGGATCCAGGGGATGAGGACCGGGCCCAGCACGACGCAGATCGCGATCGCCACCTGCGCGAACAGCACCTGCGCGAAGCCGATCATCGACGCCAGCAGCGCGACGAAGAAGCACAGCAGGACCCAGAACAGGGTCGCCCCGGCGAACATCAGCGAGTTGAGCATCGCGGGCCAGTTGAGCGGGTTCCACCCGCTGGTCCCGTCGGCCTCGGTCAGCGTCACCGCGTCCCACACCTTGGTCCCCAGCGAGTTCGTGAACTCGTGGAACGACCGCATGCCGTCGGCGTTGATGACCTGCGCCAGCCAGGTGCCCTGCGCCGTGACGAGCTCGGGGAACGTCAGCGGCGCCGTGGAGCCGGGCAGCGCGATCGGGATCCCGGCGGTCAGCATCAGGGGCTGGTCGTAGGCGCCGAGCATCGTCAGCGGCACGATCAGGGCCACCACCAGCCGCCAGACCTCCCAGACGCCGAAGCCGCCGCCCGAGCCCGCCCACTTGAGGCCCGTCCAGACCGTCAGGATCACGGCCAGCGACCAGTACAGGGCCCAGCCGGCGTCCAGGACCGGGCCGGCGGTGTCGCGGGTCAGCACCCGCAGCACGGCCTCGAGCGCCTGGTACAGCCCGTCGGGGTTGTTCTCGAGGAGGTCCTCGACTCCCTGCGCCTGCAGCAGCACGGACGCCCCCTAGCTCCCTAGAACCCCTGCGGCACCGTCTCGCAGCCGCCGGAGTAGAACCGGCCGCCGCACTCCTCGAAGCGGTCATCGCCGGCGTCCCGGTTGGGGTTCGCCATGTACGCGGCGTGCGCGGCCTTCGAGCGCGCGACCGCCTGCAGCGCCGCGATCCGCTCCCGGCTCGCTCGCGCCAGCGCCTCCTGGCGCTCCAGGGTCCTCCGCTCGTGGCCGGCCGCGTCGTAGGCCAGCGCCTGCGACTGCAGGACCGCCACGGTCTGCGTCAGGGCCGCGTTGCGCTCCCACAGCGCCGACCAAGTCCGCTCGGCCGAGGAGGCGTCGTTCTGGCCGATCGCCGTCCCGGCCGCGGCCAGAACATTCATGCCGCGTCCCGCCAGCCGGGCGTCGGCGGCGTTGAGGCCGGCCCGGCGCAACCGGTCCGCCGCAATGCGCAGCCGGGCCGGCTCGCGCAGCAGCCGTTCCCGGGCCACGCGCGCCGCGCGCTCGCCCTGGAGGGGGTCGGCCGCGACGGTCGGCGTGATCGCCGCGGTCACCTGGGCGGCCGTATCGGCCTGCGGGGTGACGTACTCGGCGTTCGGGATCCCTCCCGCCGGCACCGTCGCGGTGCCCTCGACCCGGCCCTCCAGCACGCCCCCGATCGCCGGCGGCGCCGTCAAGCTCGCTGGCAGGCTGATCGCGCTGGCCTGCAGCGCCGCGGCCTGCGTCGCCAGCTGGGTCCAGGGTCGGGTCGCCTTCGTCACCTCGCGGTTGATCTCGGCCCGGACCTCCTCCACCTTGTCGATCTGGTCTTGTGCCTTCTGGATCATTTCGACCGCCTTTGCGATCGCCCCGACGTCGATCGTCGGGAGCTGCGCCCGGGCGGCCGGGAGCATGACCAGCAGCGCCGCGGCCCCCGGGGCGGCGGCGCGCAGGGATTGGCTGAAACGTGTCATGCGGGCCATCCTACCCCTGCCCTAGCCGGGAGGGAAGCGCCGCGGCACGACGGCATCCGAGGAAAAGTACAGCCGGACCCGGTGGCCGGCGCGGATCCGGATCGACGGCGGGCGGTTCAGGTACCGCTCGAAGATCTGGCCCGCGGCATCGCCCATGCGCTGCCCGGCCACGAAACGCGGGTCCCCCGCCGAGGCCAGCGAGGGCCGCTGGGCCCCGAGCTGGCTCAGACCCGCCACCAGCCCGACCGCGCCGGCCGCTCCGAACGTCGACAGGTAGTGGCGGTTGACGCGGTCCTTCAGCGAGGAGGCGCCCGACTGGCTGAGCCCGCGGAACTCGAGCTCCACCCGCTCGCCCGACGGCAGCACCAGCCGGTGGAAGCCCACCGCCAGGCGGCTCTGCCCCCAGCCCTCCACCGGGCCGGCCGTTCCCAGCGCCTTGGTCCCGCGCGGGATCAGCACGCGCTGGCGGTCCCGCGACCACATGGGGATGTTCACCATCGCCTGCACCGGCCCGGCGAAGTCCGCGCGGATCTCGGTCAGCATCACCGCCTCGGCGATCGCGCCCTCGTCGATCACCTCGAGGTGCGGGCCGAAGTCCGGCCGCGGCACCGCCGCCGGCAGCGCCGGCAGCCCGGGGTCCGGGGCGGCCGCTTCCAGTGCCGGGCCCTCGGCGGGGGCGTCGGGCGGCGGGGGCACCCCCGGGTCGGGCCCGGGCGGCGCTTCCGGAACCGCGGGCGGCGGGGGCGGCTCGCTGCCGCGCACCGAATGCGCCACCGGCGGCGAGCTCAGCGAGGCCTGCATCGCGCGCCTCTGCTGCAGCAGGAACTCGGCGTCGACGTCCGGCTGCAGGCCCCCGGGCGCCTGCTGGGCTCCGGGAGCCAGGTACTCCGGCGGCAGGCCCGGCGCTGCCGGCGGGGTCCCCCCGGCCGGGGGCCAGCCCAGGTCCTGGACCGCCTGCAGCCGCTGGCGCTCGAGCTCGCGCTCCTGCATGGCCGGGTCCTCCCGCTCCTGGCGGCCCTCCTCGAGCGCCACCAGCGCCGCCGCGGCCAGCTCCGCGTCCTGCCGGTCGGCGGCGTCCGCCACCGCCGCCCCGGCCGCCTGGACCGTCGCGGCCGGGTTCTCGTTCGCGACCGCGGGCGGGGCGGGGGCCGGGGCCTCCGCGGGGCTCCCGCCGGGGCCCAGCGCCAGGTACAGGGCCAGGGCCGCGGCCCCCAGGGCCAGCCCGACCGCCGCGGCCTTGCGCGCCGGAATGGCTCCCTCCGGCTCGCCCGCCGCCCACTTCCAGAACTTCATGCCCGCATTCTAGGCCGCGATCGAGGGCTTGACAGCCCCGCCTATACTCGTTCCCATGGCACGCACCCTCCTCTTCCGCCTCGCGCCGCTGGCGCTGCTGGCGGCCGCCCCGGCGCTGGCGACCACCGCCGGCACCGACCCCTGGAGCACCGCCGCGGCCAACCTGCGCACCCTCTTCGTCGGCCCCATCGTGACCGGCCTCGGCGTCTGCATCGTCATCTACACCGGCATCCAGATGGCCATCGGCGAGATCAACAAGGGCCGCCTCGCCGGCATGGTCTTCGGCCTCGGCATGTCGCTCGGCGCCGTGCCGTTCCTCAACTGGGTGACGCCGGCGGCTGTCACCGTGGGCGCGGCGACCATCGAGTCCGCCGCCGTCGCGCCCTGCGCGTGCTCGCCGCGGCCCGCGGCAAGGCCCGGCGCTACGATCCCGGGAAGCCGGCCGCATGATCACCCCCCTGGCCCGCCATGCCGCGCGCGCCTGGCGGGAGGCCGGCTCGCTCGAGGCCGAGCTGCCCTGGTGGGGCTTCGCCGACGAGCGCACGATCCTGACCCTGCGCGGGGAGGTCCTCACCCTGGCGCGCCTCGCGCCGCGTCCCCCCGCCGGCCGGTCGGCGGCCGAGCTCGCCGTGGACGTCGAGGACTGGATCCGCCTCTGCGGCCAGCTCCCGCCGGACTGCCGCCTGAGCCTGCACGCCATGCGCCGGCCCTGCCCCGCCCCGCCATCGGCGAACGGGGCCGGCTTCCCGGCCTCCGCGTGGGCCCGGCGCGAGCGCGAGGTGGCCGCCCGCTGCGGCGACCTGCAGGTCGTGGCCGCGTGGTGCCTGGACGCGGGGCTCGCCCCCGACGGGGGCACGCGGCGCCAGGCTTCCCCCGGGGGGCTCTCCGGCCTGCTCGCCCGGTTCGGCGGCGGCGGGGAGCGGCCCCGCGCCGAGGCCTCCGTGGAGGCGGCTTGCGGGCGGCTCCGCTCCGTCGTCGACGGCCAGCTGGCACTGGCCGGGGAGGGCGCGCGGCTGCTCGGGCCCCGCGAGGGCGCCGCGGTCCTGGCCGAGCTGGCCAACCGCCCCGGGGTCGCGGCCCCCGGGCCGGGTCCCGGCGGCGACCTCAACCGCCGCCTCGCCCTCAGCGACATCGAGGCCTGGCCCCGCCACCTCCAGATCGGCGGCGAGGCGGTCGCCCTGCTGTCCCTGTCCGAGCCCCCGCCCGCCGCCGGGCCCGATGCCCTGCGCGAGCTCGCCGCCGCCATCGGCGGGGCCTGGACCTGGCACTGGGAGTGGCGGCGGCTCCCCACCGACGCCGCGCGCGGCCGCATCAAGGCCGCCCGGCACCACTACCACCAGAAGCGCTTCTCCTGGGCGGCGCACGCCTCGGACACCCAGGGCACCACCCTGGCCATGGAGGACCTCGCGGCCGCCACCGAGGCCGACCGCATGGGCGCCGCCTCCGTCGAGCTCGAGAGCGACGGCATGCCCTACGGGGAGGTCGCCGTCGGCCTGGCCATCCACGGCCGGCCCGCCGACGTCGAGCGCCGGGCCGCCGAGGCGGCCGCCCTGCTGGCCGGCACCGACGCGAAGGTCATCCGCGAAACCATGGGCCAGCTGCCCGCCTGGTTCGGGCGGCTCCCGGGGGCGCCACGCTCGCTGCAGTGCCGCGAGATGCTCGCCTCGGCCGGGGCGGCCAGCTGCCTCGCCCCGCTGTGGGGCGACCGCACGGGGCACGCCGAGTGCCGGCACCTGCGCGCCGGCCCCCTGGCCGTGCTCGAGACCCGTGCCGGGACCCGCTTCCAGTGGGACCTGTTCGGCGGCTCGGACGTCGGCCACACCGCCATCCTCGGCGCCACCGGGGCCGGCAAGAGCTTCTTCCTCAACTTCCTGCTGGTGAACGCCCTCAAATACAGGCCGCGCGTCTGCGTGCTCGACCTCGGCGGAAGCTACCAGGCCCTCACCGAGCTCGTCGGTGGCGGCTACCTCGCGCTGGACCCCCGCGCCGGCCGGGGCGTCGCCCTGCGCCCGCTCGACCTGCCGGACACCGACGAGTCCGTCCACTTCCTGTGCGGCTGGATCGAGCAGCTGCTCGGGATCGGCGGCTACCGCTGCAAGGAGGACGACGGCGGCGACATCCGCAAGGCCGTCCGGAACGCCTTCCGGATCCCCCCGGAACGGCGCGGCCTGGGGGCCCTCGCCAGCATCCTGCCGCCGCGCATGCACCCCGCCATGGCGCGCTGGGTCGGCGACGGCGCATGGGGCCACGTCTTCGACCCGCCCGGCGGCTCCTCCGTCCGCTTCGACCCGGACTTCCAGGTCGTCGACATCCGGGGCTCGGACAAGCACCCCGACCTGTGCGCCGCCGCGCTCGGCTGGTTCCTCGAGCGCATGCGCAGCGACATCGAGGACCCCGCGGCGCTCGAGCGCTTCAAGCTGATGGTGGTCGACGAGGCCTGGAAGTTCCTCGCCGACGGGGCGGCGGGCGCCTACCTCGCCGAGGCCGCGCGGACCTGGCGCAAGCGCAACGCCGCGCTGCTGCTGGCCACCCAGTCGGCCGGGGACGTGCTCGAGTCCGAGCACGCGCCCCACATCCTGGAATCGGTGCCCAACCGCATCTACCTCTCCATCCCGGACCTGCCCGCCGGGGCCGCCGAGCCCCTGCAGCTGCGGGAGGCCGAGATCGCGACCATCCGCCGGCTCCAGCCCAAGCGCGAGCTCTACCTGCAGCGGCGCGCCGCCGGCGCGCAGGCGACCGCCGGCGGCGTCGTGCTGCGCCTCGACGTCGGCGCCGAGGACCGCTGGCTGTACACTTCCGACCCCGGGGAGGCCTCCATCCGTGCCGAGGCGGTCAAGCGCCTCGGCGGCATCGAGCCGGCGATCGCCGAGCTGGCGCGACGCCCTGCCGCAGCCTGATCCGGACATACCTCGCTCGCAACGCGTTGCCGGCCGGCGCGGGCGGCGTCTCCGGCCGGGCTCGATCGCGCAGCGCCCAGGGGCCCCGCTTCGGCCGCTTGACATGCGCTGCTATCCTGCCGGCATGCCGGTTTCGGTCCATTCCGTAGCCGCGGCCCTGATGCTTCTCCTGGTGGCCGCGCCCGTGCCAGCGGCGGAAGGGGCCGTCACCGGCTTCATCTCCGACGAGGCCTGCGCGCGGTCCGGGAGGGGCGCCGCGCCGCTCTGCGCGAAGCGCTGCATCAAGGCCGGCTCGACTGCCGTCCTGCTGACCCGGCGCGGGAAGATCTACCAGATCGCCGACCAGGAACGCATCGCGCCCTGGGCCGGCAAGGTGGTCTCCGTCAGCGGCGAGATTCGCGGCAGGCGGGTCACGCGCATCGACACCGTCGCCGAGATCCGCGTCTCCATGCGCGTCCGCAGACGCTAGGGGCCGGGCCCGGGATCCGATTCATGTCCGAAGACGAACAGGATCTCCACCTCGGCCGCCTGCTGGTCGAGGAGCGGAAGCTCTCCAGGAAGCTGGCCTGCCTGGAATCGAAGATCAAGCGGATATCCGACGCGCTGCGGGCGGCCGATCTCTCCACCCACGCGGTTCCCGGCGCCCCCGGGTTCCAGGAGTGCCGCAGGAAGTTCCTGGACGAGGGCGGGGCGGACATCGTCCGGTACCTGGAACAGTACGAGCAGACGCTGTCGGAACTGGCCGAGACGCGGCGGCAGGTCAAGGCGATCGACGGCTAGCGCCGGCGGCAGCCCCGTACCCGGCCGGCCGCCGCCAGCGCGGACCGGGCCAGCTCCGCCAGCCGTACCCGCGGGCGGACCCGGCGGCCGTGCAGGTACCACTCCCCGGTCCCGTCGGGACGCACGACCGCAGGGCCGTCCTCCCTGTGCAGGCGGAAGTCTCCCTTCTCGAAGCGCTCCCTGGGTTCGAGGCTGGCGGGGGTCCTGTCCTCCCACCATTCCCGGGTCCCGTCGCCACGCTCGATCGTCGGCCCGTCGGCGCGATGGAGGCGGCCGCGCTCCCACCATTCCTTCGTGCCGTCGGCGCCCACATGGGCGGGTCCGTCCTCCCGGTGAAGCTGCCCGCCCTCGAGCCATTCCGCCGTGCCGTCCGGGTGCACCACGCGCTCGGCTGCCATGGATTCACCCTATGGCGGAGCAGGTCGCGGCGCCAGGTCGCGGACGGCTGCCCTAGCGGCCGCGGGCCGGGCTCTCCCGGGCGGCCTCCGCCTGCGCCGATCGCGCCAGGTCCGCCAGCCGGCCGCGTGCGGGGCTCGGCTCGGCCGACCTGCCGCGGAGGTACCAGCTCTCCCGGCCGTCCGGATACTCGATCGCGGGGCCGTTCTCCCGGTGCAGCTGGCCCTCCTGCCACCATTCCCTGCGGCCGTCGGCCCGGATCACGGCCGGCGCCCCGTCCCGGTGGAGGCGCCCGTGGCGGTACCATTCCCGGGTCCCGTCGCGGCGCTCGATCGCCGGGAGGTCGCTGTCGCGGTGCGTCCGGTCGCGCAGGCACCACTCCCGGCTGCCGTCGCGGTGCTCGATCGCGGGCCCGTCCGGGCGGTCGTGGCGCCCGTGGAGGTACCAGTCCCTGCGCCCGTCGCTCCGGATCACGGCCGGGCCGCCCTCGCGGTGCGGCCGGCCGTGCAGCCACCATTCCTCGCTTCCGTCGGGGCGGATCACGGCGGGTCCGTCCTCCCGGTGCAGCCTGTAGTCCCGCCGCCACACCTGCGTGCCGTCTGGCAGGACGTCACGGTGGGCCTGGTCCTCCTGCCTCCATAGCAGCGTCCCGTTCGGAAGGCGAATCGGTTCGTCCCGTACTGACATGCGCCTAGGGTAGGACCGCGGACGGCGGGGCGCGACCCTGCCCTGGCGAGGCCTCCAAGGCTTTCAACGCCGCTGCCAGCGCCCCGAGCACCGCCTCCAGCCGCGCCGCCCGGGGCGCGCCTGTCCTGCGGTGACGGCGGATCCCGCGGCGGATCCGCTCGCGTTCGCCCGGGGGAACGTGCCGGACGGCCGCCTCCAGCTTCTTCCGGGCCCGGCACAGCCGGACCGCCATGCGGGGCCCGCAATCCGCGCACCAGGCCGGCACCGGGCCCCGCGCGGCGATCCAGAACTCGATCCGGCACGCTTGGCAGCGCCCCCGTGTCGGGCGTGCCGGATCGCAGCGACGGTTGCATTTCCAGCACTGCGTCGCCACCCGTCCGTACCGGGCCGTTCTCTGCCATCGACCGCACCGCCGACAGCGGATCCGCCTAGGGCGTGGGCGCGGACGCCTCCCCGCCCTCCGGCGCAGGCCGCATCGCGGGCAGGATTTCAGAGGGTTTCCCGCCGCGTCGCGGCGCCTCGTGCAGCCGCAGCGTCCGCAGCCGCTTTCCCCGGAGGGCGCCGACGGCGGTGTAGTGCGCTCCGCTGGCCGGGATTGCGCCATTCATTACCGAGGTAATCCGGCGAGGGGCCCCCGTCAAGGGCAGGGCGCCCCGAGGGGGCGGACTCAGGGTTTCGGGGATCGCCGCGGCTGTCCCGTGCTGCGGCTGAGGGCGGGGGGCTTGTGGGCGGCCGGTCAGTTGGTCGCGGCTGGGTCCCCGCTGTCTCCTTCAGGGGGCGGGACCGCCACGAACGTCACCGGCAGCGCGAGCGGGGAAACGGGGCCGTTCGGGCCGCTGAGGCCAATCGCGAGGGTGCCCTCATGCGTGTCCGCCGCGACCAGGCCGGTCACTTGGATCGCAAGCTCGGCCGACTCGCCGGGGGCGATGGCCCCTTGTGGCGGATCCGCTGCGAGCCAGGCGCTTTCCGAGGAGGCATCGAACTGCATCGCCGACTCGCCGTCATTGCGGAGCTCGAATACCTGTTCCGACGGGTCCGTGCCGACGTCCGACACGAAGGTGAAGGCGCGAGGCCAGGCGCGGCCACTAGGCGGCTTGGGACCCGAGCCGGAGGCCTCCAGGCGCAGTGTCCCGGACGGGGCGGCGCCCTCCGTGGCGAGCACGACGAAGTACAGCGCCTCCGGGTCAAGCGGGGGGTCCGTCGAGTAAGAGATCGCGATCCGCCTGGATCCGCCGGCGGCCTCCGAGGCGAAGTCGGCCTCAGCCCGGCGATCGGTTGCATCTCGTCCCTTGACCGCGTGGAGTCGGTCCCAGGCGCGCGTCCCGACCTCGAGCGGGCTCCGGATCGCGCGCACGTACAGGTCGGTGTCTACGCTCCCGGCGGCGCCCACGAACTCGATCACGAGCTCGGCGGACCCATTCGCCGCAAAGCGGAATCCGTGGGCATCGCTTTCGGCGAGCACCTGTCGGTCCGCCCCCGGCCGAAGGCGTTCCGTTTGGGTGAACCAGGCGTCGATCGCCATGCGGCGTTCCATCGAAATCGAAGCCGGCCCGTCACCCTCTGTGTCACCGGTCCAGCGAGCGAATTCCCAGCCGGCTCCTGGCGAGGCGGTCACGGTCACGCGGGTGCCGTCCGGGTAGTATCCGTCCGGCAGGGCGGGCTCCGCCGACACGGATCCGCCCTCTGGGGGGCGAGTCGCGATCTCGAGGGCGTGCTCGGCCATGAAGATCGCGTCCAGCGCGTCGCCCTCCGGTCCCACGGTCACTTCGCGCTCGCGGGCCTTGACGCCGTCGCTCCATCCCTTGAAGCGGAGCCGACTGCCTTGATGTCCGATCACCCTTTGGATCTCCGCGATCCGGATGTCGAAGCTTCTCCCTTCCTGCGGCACGTCCAGCGCCAGCGGCCCCAGGCGCCGCTCCCCGTCGAGGTCAAAGACGAACACTCCAGCTTCCGCTCCTACCCGAAGCGCGCCTCTCCGCGTGAAGTAGGCCGTCACGCTGATCGGTTCTCCCCGGACTGTCCTCGTGGCCGGATTCTCTGCCGGACCGTGGTTCACCGCCCAGGACCAGTTCATGAATCGCCGCCCCTGGGGCGCGACCGCCTCAAACTGCACCTTGGACCCGAGAGTGTGCCAGCCGTCCGAGGCGGGCCTGACGCTCACTACTCCGCCCTCGCCCTCCTCGGGTACGATCTCGACTCGACGCTGCACGATGAAATTCGCCTCGAGCCAGGTACCGGCTTCTCCCGCTGCTACAGTCCGAACGCGTGGCGCGCCGTCGTTCCAGCGGCCGAACAGGTACCGGCTTCCCTGTTGCTCCTGCGGCTCGGTGCGGACTTCCACCGAGTGAACGGTTCCCTTGGCCCAGTCGAATTCCGCCGGGGCTGTCGTCACGATCCCGTCCACGACGATCTCTAGGCCGGGCGGGTTCGTCGCGATCGTGATCGCGGTTGGCGGGAGTCCGTATAGCCTCCTGACCCCGTCGATGTCTCCTGACGACAGCCCGGCCGACGGAATCTCGATGCCGGGCGGAATGGTCTCGAACTCTCGCTTGGAGTAGTGCATCGCAGAGCGGTAGTCATAGGGTCCGCGGTCCCGCCGGACGGCGGCGATCCGATCGCCGCCGGGGCCGTGGAGCGTGGTCTCGCCCACCACCAGGCGGCTGTCGCGGTCCTCGCGCTGGTGTTCGTGGGCCAGCCCTATCGCGTGTCCGATTTCGTGGATGATGGACGCTTTGCCGCGGCAGGTGCCCTCGCCACCCGCCCAGACGAACTGCTCTCCCCCAACCCTGCCGATGGTGGCTCGACAGCCCTCCGACGGGACGAACCGCACAAAGTCCGTCTCGTCTGTGCGCGGGGCCAGGGATATGACGGTCTTCGCGTTCCAATCGTCGATCGCGGCCCGGACGTTCTCCGCCGCGCCCTCCGACAACTCGTCGTCGATCACGTACGGAACTCTGCCGTCGGGCCATAGCCCGAACTCGTGGTGAACCAGCGCGAGGTCGCGGCGGGTCCGCCTGAATCGGCCTCCTTCGGTGCTGGCCTTTGAGATCGCGGAAAGTTCCTCGGCCGTCCCGAGCACGATGTCGCCGTCATAGACGGCTAACCCATCCACGATCTCGTAAGGGAGGTCGTGTGCAGGGTGAGGCGCGGGACCGTCCCCGCCCGGTGGCGCGGCGAGCCCAGCGGCGACCATCAGGACGGTCGTTATCGCGAGGGTCCCGGCGCGCACTAGGGCGGGGTGCATCCCTGATAGGACGCCAGGGGTGGCGGGCCGGTTTCTCCCGCTACGGTCTTGCGGCGAGGGCCTCGCCGTCCGGGAGCGGCTCGGGGGGTGGGGGTGGCCCGACCGCGGGCTGCCGCGTCACTAGTCGGTTCCATTCGGCGCGGCGCTTGCCCAGTTGGAACCAGCCGTCCGAGAGCACCCTGCGCACGACGAAGAGTCCGTCGGGTGTCAGGTCGTAGCTGACAAGCGACGGCTGGCCATCTCGCTCCTCGTAGAGTGCCGGCGTTTCCTCGGCCAGGCTCCGGGCGTAGGTAAACCGTCCGTCGTGCCACATGGCGACCACATGGAAGGGGGCTGTAGCGGCCTTCTTGTCGAGCTTGTACTCGAACTGCATCAATGTCGGGTAGGACGAGCGGAACTCGTCGACGGCGCCCTGGATGCGCCCCTCGGCTTCTTCCCATGCCTTGCGGGCGCGATCTGTTGCCTCCGCGGCGGCCCGCTCGTAATCGGCCACCTCGTCGCGGGAGATGAACTTCGGCTCGTGCGGCGGCGCCGCCGTCAAGGCCTCCTCCTCGGACTCTCCGGGCAGCTCGACGTAGACGTGGATATCCGGCTCGCCGTCGGATTCCGCGACCCGGAAGAAGTAGATCCGGCCCGCCTCTGTTACGAGCGTGACGTTGCTCCTCGAGTCCTCCACCGAGGGCTTGACGTAGGCAATGTTCGCGGCTCCCGTGACCTGCCACGTTCCGGCGTCACCGGTCACGAAGTCCAGGATTCTTTCGAAGGGCGGCAAGACGACCGTGGTCGTGTAGCGCACTTGGCACGCCACGTCGATGACTTGGTCGGGGCTCTCGATAACGACGCGCTTCGCGCTGAGCGGCGCCGCCAGCAGGGCGCACGCAATAAGGGTCGGCCACTGCGCTCTCACTACCAGTTCCCCCATCCGTCGTTGCCGTCCTGCCCCCCGTAGGGGCAATCGGGGCCGCCTTCGCAATTGAACCCTTCTCCGGCAAACGGAATTGGGGTCGGCGGCGGCGGCGGCGGCGGCGGGTCCTGCGTCACCGGTCGGGGCCGGGGCGGGCAGCCCGACGAGTCGCGGGCCTCCGAGCCGTCCCAGCACGTCACCGTCGAGACGGGCCGACCGACTGGTCGCCCGGTGGTGGGGGGCGTTCCGCCACCGCCACCGCCTCCGCCGCCACCTCCGCCTCCGGGGGTAGTCGTGGTGGTGGTCGTGGTGGTGGTAGTCGTCGTCGGGCGTTGCGTCACCGGCGGCTGCGTCGGGCGATTCACCGGAGGCTGGGTGACCGGCGTCGTCGGGCGGCTCGGCGTGGTCGCCGGGGGCTGGGTCACCGGGTTCACCGGAGGCGGCTGCTGTGTCACCGGCGGCTGCGTCGGGCGATTCACCGGAGGCTGGGTGACCGGCGTCGTCGGGCGGCTCGGTGTGGTCGCCGGGGGCTGGGTCACCGGGTTCACCGGAGGCGGCTGCTGTGTCACCGGCGGCTGCGTCGGGCGATTCACCGGAGGCTGGGTGACCGGCGTCGTCGGGCGGCTCGGTGTGGTCGCCGGGGGCTGGGTCACCGGGTTCACCGGAGGCTGGGTGACCGGCGTCGTCGGGCGGCTCGGCGGGCGATACGTCGGGCGGCTCGGCGTGGTCACCGGAGGCTGGGTGACCGGCGTCGTCGGGCGGCTCGGCGTGGTCGCCGGAGTTGTCGGCCGAGAGGGCGGAGTCGTCACCGGCGGCCGGGCAACGGCTGGCGGCCCCGGGTTCGCGAGGCAGTCCGATCGCACGCTGCCTCCCGGTCTTGCCCCGCTCAGGCCGGCTGCGGCTCCCAGATGGAATTCGATGTCTGTCCGGAGTAAGCCCAGCGACGCAGCCCGGCATTTCGCCACCTCGGATTCGGCGCGGGCGCGGACGGCCGAGGCCGGCGGGTTCGGGGCAGACGACGTCGCCAAGAGGTTGCGCGAGGATCGATAGACGTGGTCGAGCGTGGACGAGTCCAGCAGCGCGTTCCACTCGGCGGGGCTGGCGGCGGGGTTCACCCACAGCGCATTGCCGTAGCGCGAGTCGACCGGATCTGGATCCTCGATCTGGAGCGCCGTCGGCCGCACGTTGCGGGCCGCCGGAGGGGCCGCGTTCCAGGCGCCCACGGAGGGCGACGAGCCGCGGGCTCCGGGCTGCCAGTTCATCTCGTAGGCGGCCCGGCCGCCGCGCGCCATGCGCTCGGCCGTGAAATTCAACTTCGGCTGGTGGCCCTGGAAGTGCTCGAGCAGCGCGTCCGTCAGGCTCTGCACCTGGGCGGCAGTCGGCTGGGGGCCAGCGCCTGTGGAGCCCGGGATGAATGCGCAGTCCGCGGGGAGCTGGCCGTCTTCGGTGGTGCCGCAGAGTTCCACCAGGGGCACTTGGCGGGAGCATGTCAGCTGCCTCGTGCCGGCCGAGCCGGTGCCCAGTTCGACGTCTGCCAGACAGCCGTAGGAGCGGGAGGGGTCGAGCGGGGCGGCGGGGTCGTATTCGACGTAGACGATCGATTCGAGGGCCGCTATTCCCGCGGGCGGCCCCAGGCCGAGCGCCAGCGCCGTGCACGCGAGAAGGTGGAAGTGCCTCGAGGTCGACATGCGGCCAGAATAGCCCTCGGGCGTCGCGGCCGGGGCTCTCTCCCGCGCCTGCGCAGCAGCGCGCGGCGCTGTGTGGGTCGGGTTAGGGGCGGCGAGCGGGCTTGGTTTCGGGGGGGTGGCGTGATCGGGCGGGGCGGGTCGGCGGTTCGGCTAGTCGGTTCGCTTAGGTGGCTCGCCTTGAGTGCGATGGGGCGGCGGGCGCGATCGTGGGCGTATTTCGGGGCCAAGGCGCTTCGGCGGAGCCGAGAGCGTGGCGGTTCGGGGGAGGTCCGGAGGGGCGAGAGCCCTTCCGCCTATCTTGTTCGCTGTTCGCTTGCCGTTCGCCCTTGCGCGCGCAACCTACAGGATCAACTACAGGCAAACTACCGGAACACGATATAGGAGATATAGATGTGGCGTGTGACAGAACAGGCGCAAAGGCGTGACAGAACAGGCGCAGTTGGCGTGACAGAACAGGCGCAGTTGGCGTGACAGTTTAGGCGCACGGGCGTGACAGTTTAGGCGCAGCTTCGTGTCGTCAAGAAAGCGTGACAGAATAGGCGCAAATCGAGGGTGGCTACTCGTGCTTCGCGTCGTGGCGCTCGAGGCGTGAACCTACCGACGGTGGGCCGGGGTCGATGATGACGCGCCTGTCTTGCACGTCGATTCCTAGTTCCGCGGGCCAAGCTTCCCTCACTCGATCCACGGCTTGGCGAAACCTGCGGCGGAATTGCCGGGGATCCTTGTATTCACAGCCGAACTGTTTTTCCAGGACCGGCCAAGTTATCGCTGTTCGCGTTTCCAGTCGGGCCATGCGCTCGGTGATCCAGGCGTAGGTGTCGATTGAAAGCGGTGATCGCCGGACGGAGCGCAAGATCACGGGGTCGAGCGGCACCGCCGAATTCGTGACCTGTCTGAAGAAGCGCTCGGAGAGTGTGATTTCGAGGCCGTTCTTCGTTCTTCGGAGCCACCGATCCGCGACGTCCATCTTCTCGGGCCCGTACTTCGAGCGGTGGGTCGTTCCGAACTCGACCCAGCAGAGGCGGTCGAGTTGATCCCGGGCGCGCGTGGCTTGGCCATGCTTGCCGCCCCGGTTCGAAATCCCCATGCGGGCCAAGAGATTGTTGATCGTGCGGCCAATTACGAGCTGGCGGCTTTTGGTGCGGACCGCGTGTGTCGCCAGCTCGATCACGATGAGGCGGGGGTAGACTCCGAACGGGAGGCCGGCCTTCTTCCTCGTGAACACGGTCGTTTCCACGTTTCCGTTGACGCGCGTGAATTCGGTTGTTCCCGGGTCGGTGTGCGGCAGCGTGGTTGCGACTAGGAAGGACGGCATGTAGACCGGCTGGCGCTCCCAGGGCTGTCGCTCTAGGCGGAGGGCCTTGCTTTGGTCCGCTTCGGCCTGCGACCGCGGCAGGGCGCTTGCTCCGTTCGCCGGGGCGGCCCGGATTTCGAGCCCCGCCGCGATGCGCTCGCTCTTGAGCTTGTTGCCGAGGCGGACCATCGCCTCGTTGGTACGTGCGAGGGTCGCTTCCGTCTCGGTGGGGACTTGGAGCAGGATCCAGCCGTCTTCGATGGCGAGCGGCGTGTGCCGGGTCAGCCAGTGGATATGGCCATTACGTACATTCGGATCCCTCTCCAGCGCCGCCAGCCCCTGGGCATAGGCTCGCTGCGCCTCGGGCCGCGACGGATGGTTCTCGAAATCGAGTTGTTGCAGGACAGCCTCCTCGGCTGCCTGGCAACTCGGGTTCCCGTCCCGGCGCGGGGGCGCAATATGTAGTCAGTATCTGGGCTACTGAGATCCACGGCAGCCGGTGCTTCCGGGATGACGCCCGCCTCCCAGAAGTCAGGCAGAATCGTTGAAGCTTCGTGCCGTCGGAGTCGTCTCGCGGACAACGGACGGCAAGGAACGGACAATGCTGGGATGGCCGAAACCCATTTGAAGGAAGAATTCCTGACTTCGCAAATGCAATTCGGCGACTGGTGCCTTCACACGGTGTCATTCCTCCGGCATCGGTTGATGGATTGTCTAATTGGCGCAAGGCCTGCATGGACGCGATCCAGCTCCGCTTAAGGGCCGCCATGTCCTCCGGCGACAATCGGACGCTTGGGCAGCACGCAGTTCACCGGTCCCCCGATGTCGAACGTGGGACATTTCGATGCAGGGACGGCCAGTCGGAGGAAACTCCGAGACGACTTGGAACGCCTGTCCATCGGAGCATGGTCGGAATCCGGCAGTCCAGATCGCGCGCTGATCGGTCCAGCGACCTTCGCGTCGGCGAGACCAAGCCCGTTGCTCGGCTGGTAGACGGGGCATGCCGACCCGTTCTGAGCCGGAGGGCGCGATCCTGGATTGTGCCTATTCTGGGAGCCTTGATTGCGGCGCAATCGCTTGATGCGTCCGAGCAATGCCAGCTGTGCCATCCAGACGAAGTGAGGGAATATCTTCGTACCGGAATGGGCCGATCCCTTGGCCGGCCGAATGCGGACCAGCCTTCGGGAGTGTATTACCACGGCCACTCCAGCACCACATTCCATGTCGAGCTCTCAGATCGCGGGATGGTGCATCGGATCCAACGGGAAGGGCAGCAGGCAAGCTACTCGATCGATTATGTGATCGGCTCGGGAAACGCCGCCATTGGCTACCTCGTTAGGGTTGGCGATGCGATCTTCCAATCCCCAATCACGTACTATTCCGAACTCAAGACGTGGGGAATGGCACCGGGCATGGAGCGATACTCCGATCCTGACTTCACGCGTCCTGCCTCAGCTGAATGCCTTTGGTGCCATTCTGGCCGACCTCGGCCTCTTCCGGGCTCCGTGAACCGTTACCGGAGCCCCCCGTTTGATGCCGAGGGCATTTCGTGTGATCGATGCCATGGACCGGTAGGTGCTCACCTCGAATCACCGGTAGCCTCGACCATTTTCAACCCGGCCACGGCGGCCCCTCGCGAAAGGGACAGCGTTTGCGAACAGTGCCATCTCTCGGGTGTTGCCCGGGTCCTGAACCCCGGCCAGAACTTCGGTTCATTCGAGCCGGGCCATCGCCTAGAGGAGTTCTGGTCAGTCTTCGTCGGAGTTCCCGAGGACACGGACGAAAAACGTCAGTTCCAAGTCGTCAGCCATGTCGAACAGCTGGCCCTGAGCCGTTGCGCCCAGCTGAGCGGTCAGGAACTCTGGTGCGGAACCTGCCACAATCCGCACTCCCCGCCAGCCAATCAGGCGGTTGAGATCAGCAAGCATTGCGTGGCTTGTCACGAAGAGGGCCTCGATGCGGATCACCTGGCGCGGTCGAACGAGTGCACGCGCTGTCACATGGCTAAGCGCCAGTCCCACGACAGCGGCCATAGCGCCTTCACCGACCATCGGATAACAAGGCAACCGATTCGATCCGAACCCGCGCAGCGCCCACGGAATGTCAAGGCATGGAAGCCGCAAGACGGGCCGATCGCGCGTCGCAACCTAGGGATCGCACTGGTGCGGCTCGGACAGAGCGATTCGCCTGCGGGTGACATCGAGAAAGGGGTGGCGCTTTTGCAGTCGGTACTCTTGGCCCAAGACCGGGACCCGAGCGCCATGGAGGCGCTGGGGACGGGACTCGTCCTGTCGGGGGCACCGACTCGAGGTCTGCGTTTGCTTCGGAAAGCCGTCCGGGCGGATCCTGATCGTTCGTTGTACCGCAACTCCTTGGCAGCAGCCTGGTGGAACCTTGGTGCCGGAAAGGCGTCGATTCGGGAAATCGAACGGTCGATCCGACTCGAGCCGCGCCTGGAATCCGCGTATCACATGCTGTCTCGAGTGAACCTAGCTCTTGGAAATCAGGCCCGTGCGAGGGTTGCCTGGGCTCGACTGCTGGCCCAGAGGCCCAGACTACTCTTCGCGAGAGAGCAGTTGTCATTGCTCTCCGAAGCGCCGCCCCGGTAAGGGGGCAGGTAGGACGAGCCCGCGAATCACCAAGTGTGGCTGGCGTCGGGCTCTGGCCTCATGGGTCCGAAGACCGGGCCTTCCGGGGCGTCCCCGAAACCGGTTTCCTAGCCTGTTCCTGCGGGCGGGCCATCTTGATGCGCACAGCCTACGCGCTCTCTCATGGCCGCAGACACTCGCTGGGCGAGAACTAAAGGACCTGTTCGTTCAGTTGGAGCCGATCGCCCAAAGATGGTTCGCCGTGCGGATGTAGAAACGTCCGTCTGATACCGCCATCGATGCTTGCGCGTGCTCGTCCAAGCGGTTGCGAGCTAGCTCCTCGTACTCACGATCTGCCCGGATCACTGTAGTCTCGCCCTCCTCCGAGAGGAAATAGATTCGTCCGTCACCGAGCACGGGGGACGCCCAGTGCTTTCCGCCGACGCGTTCTTGCCAGAGAATTTCGCCAGTTTCTGCATCCATGCATGTCGCCACGCCGTTCTCGTGAATGTTGTAGAGCAGTCCGGCCTCATAGATCATCGATGGAATGTGCGACGCCGAGCGCGTTTGCTCCCAAACGACGCGGCCGCCAGGAGCGACGGCACGGATTGCGGTCGCCTCGAAGCCCGAGATGGAGTAGGCTAGGCCTCCCCCGACCACGATCGAAGGCACCACGCCTTCGCCCTGGGCGTGCACGGACCAGAGCCGCTCGCCGGTCTCCGGGTCGAAGCCTTGGATCACGTCGCCCGCCGCTGAGATGAGTTCCTCCTTTCCCCCGGTCCGCATGAGGTTGGGGGTGACGTGGGCCAGCCGCGAAGGCCCGCGCCTCGCTTCCCAGACGAGTTCGCCCGTGCTCTTGTCGAGAGCCCAGATCGCAGCACCCTCCCAGGGTACCTTCCAGCCGATCTTCCCCTCTCGGTCCGTGCGGCTGGAAGGGTCGAACGTCATGATGAGCAGATCCTTGTGGAGAATCGGTGACGCTCCGAGGCCGTGTTCGGAAAAGAAATCAAAGTCGCGATTCCGCCACAGCACGTTGCCGTCGAAGTCGAGTGCGACGATGCTGCCGTCGGCGAAAACCGCAAATACGCTCTGACCGTCGGTGACCGGTGTGGGCGAAGCATAGGAGTTCTGCCTTCGCTTCATCAGCGTCTCCTGTTCGAAGACATGCTTGTCCCACAAGACTCTTCCCGTTTTTTCGTCGAGCGACAGAACATGGCAGGACGAGCCGCCATTTGAGGCGGTGGTGAGGAAGATGCGGTCACCCCAGACGATCGGCGACGACCACGCGCTACCAGTCGTCGGCGTTTTCCAGAGCACGTTGCTGTCCCGCCCCCAGTGCAGGGGCAGGTCGCGTTCCGACGAAACCCCCTGACGTGTCGGGCCGCGAAAACCGGGCCAGTTTTCCGCCCAAGCCGTCGGGAGAAAGCACAATATCAGCGTGACCATCCGAGCAGTCCAAGTCATGGAGGCAAGAGTATCAGGGTTCACGAGCAGCGTTATTCCGAAGATACGGCCGAGCGGTTTGCTTTGACCGTCCTTCTCGAGGGTCTCCCAGCCCTCGAAGCACTTCTTGCCGGAGCCAACTCTCAGGACGGCGGTTCAAGGTGTCTTGATCTCGGCACTCTCCAGCGTCGTCGGGTTTCTCGAATGAACTGCCAGTGATCACGCCCAGTCATCTGAACCCTTGATTCAACTAGACCGCGAATACCAGGCAGCCAGTCACCAGGCCCCCCCAACGGCCAACGTCGCCCCAGAGGGTCGGCCGCAGCCCTCTCCCCGGGCGGAGGGCCCGGCTACTGACCGGATAACATGGTCCGCACGATGGCGGATGAAAGTTAAGCGATGACCAGGCGAGACGCTCTCAAGCTGCTAGGCGCAGCCCCTGCGACCACCCAGGCGGCCAAGCGCCCGCCGAACTTCATTTTTGTCTTCTGTGATGATCTCGGCTGGGGAGATCTGCCCGCGTACGGCCACCGCAACGTAAATGCGCACGGAGGGTGGATTGTCCGCGGCGAACTCAAGACTCCCCACATTGATCGCATGGCCAAGGAAGGGACACTGTTCACGCAGTTCTATGTCGCCTCCGCCGTGTGCTCCCCAAGCCGAGCCGCCGTTATGACAGGCAAGTTCCCCGGCGAGGTCGGCATCCACGATTATCTGGCCAGCGAGGAACTGAACAGGAGGCGTGGCTGCGTCAACTATCTCGACCCAGAAATCCCGACTGTCACTCACCTGTTGCAGCAAGAGGGCTACGCTACCGCACACTTTGGGAAATGGCACCTTGGCGCGCGTTCTGGAGCTCCACCGCCACAGGAATACGGCATCGATCTGTATGATGACTGCCGCTCCGGGCCCGGCGGTCGCGTTACTTCAAGCGCTCAAATCGCCGATGCGGCTATCGAATTCATGGAGAGAAACCGCGAGACACCGTTCTACATCAACGCGTGGCTCTATGATCCTCACTCCCCGCTCCACCCAACGGACGAGATGCTCGCGGAATACGGTGACCTCACGCCCCGCTGGGGGCAGCACTTCGGATCGCTCCAAGTGTGGTACTCGGTCCTGAGCTACATGGACAAGCAGGTCGGCCGAATACTCGATCGAGTCGATGAGTTGGGACTCGGTGAAGACACCATCGTGGTCTTCTCGAGCGACAACGGCCCTGAGTCCGGTCTGATACCGTTCGTTTCGCACTACGGCAACGCTTCTTCGGCCGGCCCGTTTCGCGGCTTGAAGCGCAGCCTCTACGAAGGTGGAATCCGTGAGCCCTTCATCGTGCGGTGGCACGGTCATACGCCGTCGAATGGCGTGAATTCGGAGACCGTATTCTCGGGAGTCGACTGGTTGCCCACCGTTTGTCGGCTCGCCGGCGTCGAAGCGCCACCGAACATCCGGGGAGAAGATCTTTCGAAATCATTTCGAGGCCAACCAGAGTCTCGGTCCAGACCCTTGATGTGGGAGAACCGATTTCCGGTCTACGGACATGTCCTGGACAAGAGCCCGATGCTTGCGATTCGGAGCGGTCGATGGAAACTGCTCATGAATCCCGATCGCAGCCGCCTTGAACTCTACGAAATCCCCAACGATCCGAGCGAAATGGAGAATCTTGCTTCTCGCGAGCCGAAGGTCGTTCAGAGCCTTTCCGAATTGCTGCTGGCCTGGCGGAAGACCCTCCCGGCCGGACCCGTGGATCCCGCTGCTGGCAGAGCGCGATACGCTTGGCCTGGTCGTGAGGAATGAATCGGACAGTCTCTCCACCTAGGATCGGCTAAGATCGGCCTCATGCGTCTCCTGGCACCCGCAGTCGCCGCCTTCACTCTTGCTCAAGGCGGTTGGGCCGCAGATCATCCTTCCGCGACCTTCGCGAATGAGTTGATCGAGGCGCAAGTGTACCTGCCGGATCCCGAAGAGGGATTCTATCGCGGAACGCGCTTTGACTGGTCGGGCGCAATACACAGTTTGGAGTATGCCGGACACCAGTACTTCGGAGAGTGGCAGGAATCCGACGATCCGTATCTTCACGACCGCATAACCGGCCCTGTCGAGGAGTACCGGACCAACGACAAGGGGCTAGGATATGACGACGGCGAGAACCGCTTCCTGCGCATCGGCGTGGGCGTCGTGGAAAAGCCCGAGGAAGAGGGCTACCGCTGGAGGCACAGCTACAAGGTCGTCGACCCGGGCGAATGGACGATTCGGCGCGGGGCGAACTGGATTCAGTTCACACAGAAAGTTGCCGAGCCATCGCTTGGCTACGGGTACCGCCTCACGAAACGGCTCACTCTGACACCAGGCCGACCGGAGCTTGTCATCGACCACGTCCTCGAGAATACTGGTCGCAAGACCATTGAGACAAACGTCTATAACCACAACTTCTTCGTGATCGACAAGCAGCCCACCGGACCGGACTTCTCGGTGACGTTTCCATTCGAGCTTGTGGCAGACCGGAAAATGCCCGACTACGCTACCGTCAAGGGACGGCAGATCAGGTACAAGCGGCAACTCCCGGAGGGCGAGAGTATCTTTACGCTGCTGAGTGGGTTCGGCGACACGTCCGATGACCATGCGTTCACGATCGAGAACCGCAAGGTGGGTGCTGGCGTGCGCGTCTCGTCTGACAGGCCGCTTGCCAAGCTGCAGTTCTGGTCGCCCCGGACAACGCTGTGTCCGGAGCCGTTCATTGACTTGAAGGTCTCGCCGGGCCAAGCGGATCGCTGGTCGATCCGATACGAGTTCTACACGCTGGATTGAGACGACTGCAACCGCGCAAGCCTTGTGACCTCGCTCCAGGACAGACGTCGTCGCTGGACCCGGTTGAGACAGCCAGCCCAGTCAATCGCGGCGCAGGGCCGTGCCGCAATGAGAGAGTTTTCCGGGGACTGAACTGTCCGATGGGGCCAGGGGCCACTCCATGGGGTCCGACTTGGCTCGAATGGTGGACCAGCGGGCGAATCTGACCTCGCTGGTCGCGAAACGCGTCGAAGCTGCTAGTCGGATCGAAGTCTGTCGCGCCCGACGCTCGATGATCCCGCTGTCGGCCGACGAAGTGCGAAGATGGGATCGGCAGCCCGTAGACAGCGCCGGGACACGCCCTTTTCCACGATTCCGGGCTTCAGAAACCACTGGCTGACACTGCGCGAATTGTGGCGGCGCGGAACCGAGAGGGCAATCTGATGAAGTTGATCACAAAGATCTACGTTGTTGTGAGCGCTATTCTGGAGGCACGCTCCGACCAGTCCGCCACGACTCTCAAGATAGGCGATGAGGCACCCGACTTCACCCTTCCCGGCTCAGACGGGAAGGACACCAAGCTGTCGACGTTCAAGGGCAAGCGGAACGTAGTGCTGGCGTTCTTCAAGGAGGCGCTCACCGGCGGCTGAACTCTTGAGATGAAGGGATACCAGGCTGGTATCGAGGCGTTCACGACCACCGACTCCATCGTGTTCGGAGTGAGCACCGATCCTCCAGAGACCAACAGGAGATTTGCGGAGTCGCTACGCCTCGCGTTTGCCATCCTCAGTGACGTGGAAGGCACAGTTTCCAAGAAATACGACGTTCTGAACGATGGGATCGTCTCCAATCGCACGACATTCGTCATCGGCAAGGACGGGATCATCAAGTACGTCGAGTGCGGAAGCAGCGCGCTGGAACCGACAGGAGCAGCGAAGGCTTGCAGCCTCCTCTAGCCCGGATTTGGTTGTCGGTCCGGCCAGCGCGTCGGGTCGGGCAGGCCGCGCATGAAATTGCTTCCGAGATTCATCGATCAATCCTAGTCCGCTGGAACCACCGATGCAGGAAGCACCGACAAGCATCGTCTTGCGTTGCCAGTCATGGATTCCTAAGGTGGCGACGATCGGCGACCCGCTCGTTCGCGAGGGATATCCCACGGAGATTGATCCTCCGTTGACGAGGAAAGGCGCCCGATCGGCTAGCTCGCTCCGCAGCAAGCCGGCAGCTTTCAATTAGGTGAAGTCCTCACCCTGTAATTCGAAGGTGTTCAAGGGTTTACTGCTACAGTCCAACATGACGCGGAACCGGACACGAAGACCATGCGTCGCAGTCCGGCACTCGGGATCAATTTGGTTCTGCCGCGTTCGCTGCGTTCTAACCGGCGACCGATCACCAATCAGAATGGAATGTGCTCTAGAATCAGAGGACTACGCACCCGGGGCGCGTAGCTCAGTCGGTTAGAGCGCCTGCTTCACACGCAGGAGGTCCCCAGTTCGAGTCTGGGCGCGCCCACCATGACATGCTTCGACCAAGGCTCCCGCAACGCGGACCGGATCGAGCCGGCAGTCGGCTAGACTAGCTCGCAAGCCGGGTCCCGCCGCGTCGACCGTCCGACTTGTAAGCTTCGTACCGGTCGCGGCTCTGCTGGCGGCCAACCCAAGCCTGCAGGGCTTGCCCTAAAGGCCGCGGACCGGCCTAGCCACCTGAAAGAGCAAGTTCAAGCCTCATGCAACTACCGGTTCATCCTCGAGCCCACTTCTCTCGACTCGCGTTTCTTGCGGTTGTGGTGAGTTCGGCTCTAATCGCCCAGCAACCGAGGAACATCGTGCTGATCCTGGCGGATGATCTCGGCTACGGCGACCTGAGTTCCTACGGAGCTACCGCCTACGAAACCCCTAACATCGACCGCCTCGCCAAGGAGGGCCGGATCTTCACCGACGCGCACACGCCACATCCCGTGTGCACCCCGACGCGATATGGCCTCATGACTGGCCGCTACAGCTGGCGCACGTGGGCGGGCACGGCGAACGTCTGGTCCGACGACCCACTGCTCATTGAAGAAGGCCGCTACACGCTCCCGATGCTGCTGAAGGCCGCCGGCTACAGAACAGGAATCGTCGGCAAGTGGCACCTCGGCTACGGACGGCCGGGGGACGAGAACTGGACGGAAGCGGGGGTCGACTACAACGGCAAGATCGCCCCAGGGCCGCGCGAGGTCGGATTTGACTACTACTTCGGCATCCCGCACGTCGGCCAGCAACCCCACCTCTTCATTGAGAACCATCGAGTGGTTGGCCTCACGAAACAATCCCCCCTGCAACTGCATCGCGACGACCGCTGGCTAGGCCGCACTTCGTACCTGGAGCGGTTCGGCTTTCCACCCCGCCATCACTTCACCGGTGGCATAGGGGCACTCTACGACCACAAGGAACTCGCCCTCAAGCTGACTGAAAAGGCGGTGTTTTGGATCCGAGACCAGGCCGGAGTGCCATTCTTCCTGTACTTCGCCCATCGCAACACGCACGGGCCGATCATTCCCAACGAGCGGTTCAGGGGCACTAGCGGTATCGGCACCTACGGCGACTTCGTCCTGGAACTGGACTGGTCCGTGGGGCAGGTCCTGGACGCGCTCGACGATCTGGGTCTGTCGGATGACACTCTCGTTCTGTTCTCGAGTGACAACGGCGCGGTGCATCGGAACCTTCCTGGGCACAGGGTCAACGGTCCGCTCCGCGGTCAAAAAACCGAAGCTTACGAAGGGGGGCAGCGCGTGCCTCTCATCGCACGCTGGCCCGGTCGGATCGAGGCCGGCTCGAAGTCCGGCTCGCTGGTGGCCCTGACGGACCTGCTCGCCACGTTCGGCGACTTGCTGCAGCGGGAACTGCCCGAGGGAGCAGGGCCCGACAGCTTCAGCTTTCTCGGATCTCTCCTGGCCACGAACCAGAGCCTTCCCACGCGCACCTCTCTGGTGCACAACGGATACCGTGGCGGATTCGGAATCCGCGAGGGGGACTGGAAGCTGCTGGCGTTTCAAGGCGGGGGTGGGAGGAACGTGGGCGGAGGAGGATGGAATCCGTTCGACTACGACCGCACGATTCCTTACGGGCAGCTGTACAACTTGCGAAACGACATCGGCGAAGAACGCAATCTTTACACCGACCAGCCGGAACGTGTCACAAGGATGATGCGACTCTTGAGGAAGATCCGGGATACTGGCAGGAGCCGCTAGAATTCCGCATTACACAGGCTTTGCAATCACCACAACTGCCTGAAAACACTGGTGCCTCTGCCTGGGCAGCACGTCTTGACCAGATCTGTCGCACTTGTCTGGGTAACGAATTGCGATGGGGCGCAGCCTTTCTAGACGAGACCGCGCTGACCGAGTAATTTCCGTGAAGCCGAACCAGCAGCAACGGGTCACCCAACAGGGCCGCGCGAGGGAGCCTGCCGTGCACGATCGATTCGACTATCCAATGACTCGCCGCAAGTTCGCACGCGTCGCTGCTGCGACCGGTGCCTATTTCACGGTGCCAGGGCTGTTCGCGGAACAGCTCGCCCTCACGCCGTATGCCGCAGAAGGACCCTACTATCCGGACAAGCTGCCCCTCGATGCGGATAACGACCTAATTGTCGTCAACGATTCGGCAACACCCGCTCTCGGAGAAATCGCGCATGTCACGGGCAGAGTGTTGACTAATGCAGGAGAGCCGGTGCGCAACGCGACCGTCGAGATCTGGCAGGTCGACGCGAAAGGGATCTACCTCCACAGTCGCGCCCCCAGAGTGGAAGAGCGGGATTCGAATTTTCAAGGCTTCGGTCGGTTCGAGACTGGCTCTACCGGAGAGTACCGTTTCCGGACGATTAAGCCGGTTGATTACGTCACCGGTGGACGCGTACCGCACATCCACTACGCCGTCAACCTCAACGGACATCGGGTCCTGACGACGCAGCTGTTCCTGAAGGGCCATCAGGGCAACGAGAATGATGGCGTGATTCGGAGTGCTCGGCGTGCTGGAAGTATCGATTCTCTGTTTGTGGAATTCAAGCCTGTGCCCGGGTCGAAGATCGGCGAGCTCGCGACCTCGTTCGACCTCGTCATCGACGGCAATCCCGACGAGAAAGTGTCCGGCTCGAATGGACGGGGCACCTTTCGGGGCGGCCGGTTCGGCCGCTTCCGCAGACGAGGCTAGTGGGCCGAGGCGGACAGTTGCTCGGGGCCGGCGCCGACACGGTCCGGACGAATTCAGCCCGATCGCCGGGCAGGTTCCAGCACGACGCCAAATTCGTGATTGGCTAGACATAGGCGGAGTCGGGCAGACCGGCCACGGCCGTTGAGATCGCGACGTGGTCCACAGGCCTGGCGACGAGCGCGCCCGAGGCGCGATGCGCCGTTGTTCGCGAGGTTCTTGTTCGAGAACGGGTTCGCCCCCTGCCATGCAGTATCGTTTGCGTAGGCGACGCCAAATGAGACTCCTACGCCTTGCATCCTTCGTTGTCGTTGCCACTTCCGGAATCACAACTTTCCCGACAGGGTGCGCTCAAGATTCGCCAAAGACTGGCCCAAGCCTCTCCGATCGGTCGAGGGACAACGTCATGGCCTACCTCTCAGGGAAGGCTCGCGAGATCACGGACAGAGCCAAGTCGGAAGCCGCGACGCGCGAAGCATGGGAAGCGGTTCGCGATCAAAGGCGCTCAGAACTCAAGGAGATGCTCGGATTGGAGAGAGACCGCCCGAGGACCTCACTGAACGCCCGGATAACCGGCAAGATCGAACGCGAAGGATACATCGTGGAAAGGATCGCGTTCGAGAGCATGCCCAAGTTCTATGTGACCGCCAACCTGTACTTGCCGGCGGACCGCGACGGCCCCGTACCAGGAGTGATTTACGTCTGTGGTCACGCGTATTCCCCGCACGGCGCGAAGACGTCGTACCAGCGTCACGGCCATACGCTCGCGCGCCACGGCTACGCCGCCTTCGTAATCGACCCAATTCAGATCGCCGAAACGGCCGCTTTGCACCACGGCGTCCTGAACCAAGAGATGTATGACTGGTACACCCGGGCCTACAGCCCCGCGGGTCTCGAGGTCTGGAACGTTATCCGAGCGCTCGACTACCTCGAGACTCGCCCCGAGATCGACAGCGGGCGGTTCGCCATTACAGGTCGGTCGGGAGGGGCGGCCATGAGCTGGTTCTCGGCGTCCGTGGAGCCGCGCATCAAGGTGGTCGTGCCGATCATGGGGATTGCCACCTACGCGGTCACGGTGCCCGACAACACGCAGCAGCGCCACTGCGACTGCATGTATCCGGTCAACTTTCGCAGCCACGACCTCATGCACCTCGGCTCCCTGATTGCACCCAGGCCGCTCTTGACCGCGCACGGACGTCTGGACCCGTTGTTTCCGGTCGCGGGATACGAGGAGTTCTCCGCCGCGATGGCGACGCTCTACGCGTCCTACGGAATACCCGACCAGTTCCGCAACGTAGTGGTCGAGACCGGCCACGAAGACTCGGATCTGCTCAGGGCGGAAGCCGTGAAGTGGCTTGACCGTTGGCTCATGGAGCGCGAGGAGCGGGAAGTTGACACAAGTTACGAAGAGATCGACCCTGCCGACCTCGCGGTCTTCGGTGGAGCGCCACCCGAGGACGCTGAGAACTACCGGGCCCACGAGTTCTTTATCCCTGACGCCGAACCGGTGACGTGGGCGGACGCGGCCAGTTGGAACCGCAGCCGGGAGCATCTGCTGGGAACATTGCGAGACACCGTGCTTCGAGCGCTTCCCGACGACGTCAGCCCGACCGGTGAGAGGCAAGGACTGTTGGACTCTCCGCCGGGCTACGAAGCCGTCGCATTCGACTACGACGAAGGGGTCGAAGTCCAGGCCTTGCTGCGTATCCCGAAAGACGCGGACGGCCCCGCGCTACTGCATGTCGCGTCGCCCGGCGAGGATCCTGAAGCCGTGAGACTCCTCCTGCGGAACCTCTCGAGGTTTGGCAACAATCCGGTCATGGTGATGTACCCGCCCGGCACGGGGGCTCACGTCTGGGCCAAGTCCGATTGGAAGATGCTGCTGAGAAACGCGATGCACACCGGTAGGACCGTGGACTCGATCCGAATCGGCTGCGTGCTGGCCGCAGTGAAGGTGCTTCGCAATCGTGCCGGAACCGAACGACGGATAGCAGCCAGCGGGATCGGACAGGCCGCTGGCTGGGTCCTGTACGCTGCCGCCCTCGACGAATCGATCGAGCACGCGATCCTCGTTCGGGCCCCGGATTCGCATCTTGAAGGCCCGGTCCTGCTTGGTGCCTTGAGGCACGCCGACATCCCGGATATCGCCGCGTTGCTGGCACCTCGTCACCTGACGTTCTACGGCGGAATGCCGGAAGCATTTGCACGGACGAAGCAGATCTATGAGGGTCTTGGTGTCGGTTCCAGGGTATCAGTCTCGATGAGCATCGGCGCGGCGCTCAACGGACGTTTCGGCCACGGGTTCTCGATCGGCCTGTGAACTGGAGGACCTCGAAGGTCGTGTTGGCCGACGCTCTCACCCAGCCTGTGAACGACCCGTGACCCTGACCATGGTGGCCATCAGGACCGCGACAACTATTTCGCTCCCGCCGGCCATCGTAACGGCTTCACCGGAGCATACGGTCAGGTTCCGTCCAGGCTTGACTACCTGGCCGCGCGCTACAATGCGGTCCCCCTCGGCTGGTGACATGAAGTTGACCTTGTACTCGACGGTGAGGACTGTGGAATCCGGCGGCATAAGGGTGAGCGCCGAGTACCCGCAGGCGGTATCGACAATCGCTGCGATGACCGCTCCATGAAGGTACCCGTGGTGCTGGAGCAGATCGTCCCTGAACGGCAGTGCGATCTTGACGGAGCCCGCAGAAACGCTCATTAGCTCGGCGCCGATCGAGGTCATGAACGACTGGTTCGCGAAGCTCTGCCTGATTTCGGACTCGAAGAGCGGGTTCTGGATTCTGAACGACGGCATGACTGGCACCCCGGATCGACTCGCGGCTAGGCGGCCGAAGCGAACTCACATCGTATAAGCGTTCCCCCTCGGCAGGTTTCCGACGCGAACGCCTGACCCCCTAATTCGCGGGTAGGCACCCCGACCAAGAGTATGCTGTCGCTATCCTCTCGCTATGGAAGCTCTGTACTCAAGCCTGTTCCAGCCCGCTAGATCGCTGCTCGCCCTGTGCACGGGTTTCGTGACGGCCGTTTCAAGCCTTGGATGTTTGGAGGCCCAGCGGTCGGAAGTCCCTGGCAGGATCGAGCGCGAACAGGTCACATTCGGCCCGAAGAACCATTTCTTCGGCTACATCGGCCACGTCGGAACGATTCCCTGGAATGCGAGTGGCCGCTACATCGTCGCGCTGCGCACGGACTTCGTCGACCGGATGCCCGGACCGGAAGACGTCGCGGACGTGATCCTGATCGACACGCAAAACAGCTACGAGGTCCGCGCGGTGGACACGTCCAGAGGCTGGAACGTCCAGCAGGGCACGATGTTGTACTGGAATCCGGGCGATCCCGAAAACCAGTTCTTCTTTAACGACCGCGATCCCGAAACCGGAAAAGTCTTCTGTGCCCTGTTCGACATCGCGGAGGGCCGGCGCATCCGGGAATACCGTTTCGAAGACACTCCGGTCGGCAACGGCGGAGTCTCCTTAGACGGCAAGCATTTCGCTGGCATCAACTACGCGAGAATGGCCCGCTTGCGCCGCGTCACGGGATATCTGGGCGCCTGGGACTGGACCGAAGGCGTCAGCGCTCCTGACGACGACGGCGTCTTCCTTGTGGATGTCGAAAGCGGGAACAAGGAATTGCTGGTTTCGTTCCGCCAGCTGGCCGAGGCGCTTCGAAGGGCGCGGCCCGAGATCGATTCCCTTCCCTTGTTCATCAACCACACCTTATGGAGCCGCACCGGAGAGCGGCTCTTCTTCTTCGCTCGAGCGAATTTCGGCCGCCCAGGACGAATCAATGCCTCGTTCACAATTGCTCGCGACGGAACGGACCTGAGGCAGCAGGAAACGCACATCGGAGGCCACCCGGAATGGGGAGCCGGCTCCCAGATGATTGGCTCCATAGCAGGAAGACAGGCGGTCTTCGACGTCGATTCGCAGCGGCTGGTCGAGCTGATCGGGGATGCCGAACTATTCCCCTACCCGGAAGGCGACATCGCCCTGTCGCCGAATCTCGAATGGCTTGCCAACGGCTACAAGCAGGACGGAAAGGTCCACTACGTGATCCACAACCGGCGGACGGGTGTGACCTACCGGGCCGGCGGATATGACCTCTACGGACGCATCTCCGGAGACGTGCGGTGCGACCCAGCCCCTCGCTGGAACCGGACCGGCGACGCGCTGCTCATTCCGAGCATGATGGAGGACGGCTCGCGCCAGATGTTCGTGCTACGCCTGCCCGAGACTTGACGGCCGGTCAGCCAGACTGTCGGTGAGATGGTAGAGATCCGGGCGATCCGAGCGCAGGGGCTGCCGAATTTCTGTTCGGCTTGCTCGGGAGCGTCGGCTCGCAGGCAAGCCGCGTTCGGGTATCGCAAAGTGTTGCCAGAGGGTATTCTCAAGAAGGGAAGACCCGAGGCGGTCCCGCCTCCCGTCTAGCATGTCGAATTTCGGCAACTGGCCGACCGAGATGAATCTCGCCTTCGTCGAGAGTCTCTATGCTGACTACCAGCGCGACCCAACTTCCGTTTCGGCAGAGTGGAGGGACTATTTCGCTTCCATCGCGGCCGGATCGGGGCCCGCTACACAAGCGCCTTCGTGGGCCTCGCCCGCACTTGAGACCGCAACGACAACGAAGCCGATTCGCGAGAGGCCCGAAGAATTGACCAACGGCCGCGGCGCAGCAGCGGCGAGCCTTCAGCATCGAGTTGACAAAGTCGTTCGTGCGTATCGCGTGCGAGCCCATATGGTTGCCCGGATCGACCCGCTCGACCTGACCAAGAAGGTCTCCGAGGAACTCGACCCCTCGCACTATGGAATCCAGTCGCAGGACTTGGACGAGCGCATCTCCCCGGCTACGCTCTCGGGCTGCTCGCTCGACACGCCTCGCAAGGTGATCGGGCGTCTGCAAGAAACCTACACCCGCTCGGTCGGCGTTCAGTTCATGCACATCGACGACCTCGGCATACGCGAATGGCTCCAGAAGAGAATGGAGCCCTCCGGCAACCGCGTACAGTTGAGCCAGGCGCGACAGCTCCGGATCCTGACCAGGCTGACAGACGCCACCATCTTCGAGGAGTTCATCCAGAAAAAATTCGTTGGTGCAAAGTCGTTCTCGCTGGAAGGTTGCGAAACCGTGATTCCCTTGTTGGACCTGCTCATCGAACGTGCGGGCGATCAGGGTGTCAGTGACGTCGTGATCGGAATGGCCCATCGAGGGCGGCTCAACGTCCTGGCCAACATCATGGGGAAGAGCGCCAGGCAGATCTTCCGCGAATTCGCCGATCTGGATCACGAACACTACGAAGGACGCGGCGACGTCAAGTACCACCTGGGATACCGGGGTTCTTGGCGCACGTCGCAAGGCGACGAGCTGCGCACGTCGCTTTGCTTCAACCCGAGCCACCTGGAATTCGTAGGCCCGGTCGCAGTCGGCCGCCTACGCGCGAGACAGGATCGCAAGGGGGACTCGCGGCGGACCAAGGGCCTGTGCATCTTGCTGCACGGTGACGCTGCGTTTGCCGGAGAGGGGATCGTGCAGGAAACGCTCAACATGAGCCAGCTTTCCGGATACTCGATTGGCGGCACGATCCACGTCATCATCAACAACCAGATTGGATTCACGACCACGCCGAAGCAAGGGCGGTCAAGCATCTACGCATCGGGCGTGGCGAAAATGCTGCAGATCCCGATCTTCCACGTCAACGGTGAGGATCCCGAGGCAGCGGCGCAAGCGGTCCGCCTCGCGGTGGACTTCCGCAACCAGTACAGGCGCGACGTCGTCATCGACATGTACGGCTACCGCCGTCGCGGTCACAACGAGACAGACGAGCCGCGGTTCACCCAGCCCCTGCTGTACACCGTGATCGGAGAGCGCAAGCCTGTCCGGGAAGCCTACCTCGAACACCTGATGAGGCAGGGTGGAGTCACGCGACAGGAGGCTGACCGGATTGCCGAAGAACGGCGGGAACAGCTCGAGCGCGAGCTGGCATCGTCGAGAAGCGATGACTACATCCACGTAGGGGACCAAGTCACCGGGGACTGGTCGGGCTACAACCGCGGATCCGACTCGCAGGTCGCGGAAGTTGATACCGGGGTGGCGAAGCAAAAGCTGGCATCCATCCTCGAGAAGTTGACCAAGGTCCCGGACGACCTCGGCTTGGATCCCAGGATCGAGCGGTTCATGAATCAGCGGGCCGAAATGGCCAAGGGCAAGCGCCCCTTGGACTGGGCGGCGGCCGAGGCGGCCGCATTTGGGAGTCTGCTGATCCAAGGCCACCGGGTGAGATTCAGTGGACAGGATTCCGAGCGGGGAACCTTTTCGCACCGCCACGCCGTGGTGTATGACTCGGAAACCGGATTTCCTCACACGCCACTGCAGCACCTCTCGCCGCGGCAGGGAGTCTTCGAGGTTCACAACAGCCCCCTGTCCGAGGGCGGTCCACTGGGATTCGAATACGGCTACAGCCTGGAATGGCCGGACGGCCTCGTTCTGTGGGAAGCCCAGTTCGGCGACTTCTTCAACGCCGCGCAGGTAATCTTCGACCAGTTCATTTCGAGCGGGGAAGACAAGTGGCACCTCTGGAGCGGCTTGGTGATGCTGCTGCCGCACGGGTTTGAGGGTCAGGGACCGGAGCATTCGAGCGCCAGACTGGAGCGGTTCCTGCAGCTAGCCGCCGAGGACAACATCCAGGTCGTCAATCCGACAACGCCCGCGCAGTACTTCCATCTGCTCCGCCGGCAGGTCATCCGATCCTGGCGCAAGCCGCTGATCGTAATGTCTCCCAAGAGCCTTCTCCGGCATCCTGACGCAGTCTCGAGCCTCGACGAGTTGACGAATGGCACGTTCCAGCGCATCCTCCCCGACACGCTGTCCGATCCCAGCAAGGTTCGGAGGGTTTTGGCTTGCACGGGGAAGATCTTCTATGACCTAAGGGCGGGCCGGAAGGCGGCCAGCCGGAAGGACATCGCGATAGTCCGTATCGAGCAGCTTTACCCGCTAGCTGGCAGCGCAATCGAAGAGGCGCTTTCGCCGTATGGGAGCGCCGAGGTTGTCTGGGTTCAGGAAGAGCCTCGCAACATGGGAGCATGGAGGCACCTGAAGATGCGCTTCCCGGGGAGCTTCTCTCGTGTCGTCTGCCGTCCAGAGTCGGCCAGTCCCGCGACTGGATCCCCCGGCAGCCATAAGCACGAGCAGCGTCACCTGATTGAGGAAGCTCTGTCGCAGGGTTGAGAAAAGGGCGCAGAACATGTCTGTCGAACTGAGGATTCCGTCTGCGGGCGAGTCGATTACCGAAGTCCGTGTAGGCGCATGGCGCAAGTCGGAGGGCGACGTCGTCAGGATCGACGAAGTCGTGGTGGAGATAGAGACGGACAAGGCTGCCATGGAACTTCCGGCGCCGGCGAGCGGGATCCTAGGCAGAATCCTTGCCCCCGACGGAGCCGATGCGGCAGTCGGGGACGTGATCGCCTTGATCGAGGAAGCCGACGTTCCCGACCCCGAGCCATTGCCGTTGGCCGAGGCGCACGACGACACGCCAGCGTCTTCCAATGGTCCCCCGGTGATGCCATCTGCCAGGCGCGTGCTCGGGGAAGCGGGAGTCCCCGTCTCAGACGTGGAAGGAACTGGGCCCGGGGGCAGAGTCCTCAAGGAGGATGCGGTCAGGGCCGTCGAGGCGGACAGGGCTCCTAGGCCCGCTCCGAAGCATCCCGCTGACCCGGAACCGAGCACCCGACCCGACACGCGGCCAGTTCCGACAAGAGCGACTGCGAGAGCGGCTCCCGGACGCGAGGAGGAATCGGTTCGCATGACGCCGATGCGCAAGGTCATTGCGCAGAACCTCGTAGCCGCCCAGCACAATGCGGCGTTGCTCACCACGTTCAACGAGATCGACATGAGCGCGGTGATCGAGCTAAGAAATCGTTACCGAGATTCGTTCCTTGACCGGCACGGGGTGAAGCTCGGATTCATGTCGTTCTTCGTGAAGGCTTCGGTCGACGCTCTGCAAGCGGTCCCGGCAGTGAACGCCAGAATCGACGGAACTGACATCATCTACCGCAAGTACCAGGACATCGGCATCGCGGTCGGGGGCGGACGCGGACTTGTCGTTCCAGTACTGCGGAACGCCGAATCCATGAGCCTTGCCGAGATCGAGCGGGCGATTGCCGACTTCGGAGCCCGCGCCCGGGAAAACAGAATCGAACTCTCGGAACTGACGGGAGGAACCTTCACGATTTCCAATGGTGGCATCTACGGATCGATGCTTTCGACGCCAATCGTCAATCCCCCGCAGAGCGGAATCCTGGGAATGCATGCCATCCAAGACCGGCCAGTGGCAATCGACGGCAGAGTCGAGATCCGGCCGATGATGTACGTCGCGCTGACCTATGACCACCGCATCGTCGATGGCAGGGAAGCGGTTGCGTTTCTCAGACGCATCAAGGATCTAGCGGAAAGCCCGGAGCGGATCTGGCTCGAGGTTTGAGCGCGCAATAGCATCGAACGATTTCGAATGAAAACCCACGACCTGATCGTCATCGGTGGCGGTCCCGGCGGATATACGGCGGCGATACGCGGTGCCCAGCTAGGCTTGGATGTCGCTTGCATCGAGCAAGAGAAGGTGCTTGGCGGCACGTGCCTGCGAATTGGATGCATACCCAGCAAGGCCCTGCTCGAATCCTCCGAACTATACGAGAAGGCAAGGAACGGGCTCGAGCGCCATGGGATCGTGGCATCGAACGTCAGCCTTGACCTGGCCCGCATGCTCAAGCGCAAGGACCGAGTGGTGGCTTCCCTCACCCAGGGCATTGCCGGCCTGATGCGGAAGAACAAGATCGCCCGGTACCTGGGACACGCGCGCTTCGTGTCTCCGTCGCGGCTTGTCGTGGAGGGCAAGGAAGGCAATCGGGAAATCGAAGGCAGGCACATCGTGGTCGCTACCGGCAGTAAGGCCTCGAACCTGCCCGGAATCGAGCTCGACGACGACCGTGTCGGAACGAGTACCGAGGCACTCTCCTACAGCGATGTCCCGGACTGTCTGGCCGTGATCGGCGCCGGGTATATCGGATTGGAAATGGGCTCTGTCTGGCGCCGTCTCGGCTCGAGAGTCGTCGTGTTCGAATATCTCGACCGCATCCTGCCGGGAATGGATTCGGAAATCGCGGAAACAGCTCGCAAGGCCTTCGCCAGACAGGGCATGGAATTCCGGCTGAGTTCGAGAGTCAGTGCTGCGAAGGCCGAAGGAGAACGCTGCGTCGTCGAGTGCGAAGGTGCCGAGCCGTTCGATTGCGACCGCGTGCTCGTCTCAGTGGGCCGGAAGGCCAACACGCACGATCTGGGTCTCGATGCTGCAGGCGTGCAGCTTGACCGCCAGGGTCGTATCGATGTGAACGATCATTTGCAAACCTCGGCCGAACGGGTTTATGCGATCGGCGATGTCATTCGAGGACCCATGCTCGCCCACAAGGCCGAAGAGGAGGGCGTTGCCTGCGTCGAGCGAATCGTCACCGGGTACGGGCACGTCAACTACGACGCGATTCCGGGCGTCGTCTACACCCATCCGGAGATCGCCTCCGTGGGAAAGACCGAGGAACAGCTCGCAGACTCGGGTGTTGCATTCCGAAAAGGCAAGTTCCCGTTCATGGCCAACGGACGCGCTAAGGCAATGAACGACACCGACGGATTTGTAAAGATCCTGGCCGACGGGCGCACCGACCGCATTCTCGGCGTGCATGTGATAGGACCTCGAGCGGGAGACCTGATCGCAGAAGCGGCCGTAGCGATTGAATTCGGAGCTTCGAGCGAGGACATCGCAAGATCGACCCACGCGCATCCGACCCTCGCTGAAGTCGTCAAGGAAGCGGCCCTAGACACGGACGGGAGGGCGCTGCACATCTAGGGATTGCCCCGTGCTGTGGAGGAGTTCCCCTAGAGCCGCTTCCGCTGTCGATGCGAGACCGGTCTAACTGGACCAGCTAATTGCGTTCGGTTATCGAGAATCCGAGCCGAATCGAGGCCGGAAGGTACCCGGAAACGACATTCGCGGGATTGCTCTCGACGCGGGAGGTGACCCCTGCGGGACGGGCTGACGAGGCCGCTTCCGCGGGTGCGTCCCGAGCACTCGCCTCAAGCCCGCGCAGTTCCGTCGAGACCGGGCGTGCCCCGCAAACAGACTGCCTGGCACGTATCCAAGACGCGGTGCGGCACACCACGCTCATGAAGTGCGCGCCGTGGGTTACAAGCGACGTAATCGACGCGGATGAAAGAGACCGGCTCTCGCCGCACGGTCGCGGCAATTGTTCTGGAGGCCACACCTTGTCAGCCGAGGTCGTCACCGGAAACCATTTACAAAATAGAGGGTTTAATGACTATATATTACAACAATAATTCTATGGGCAATATGGACTTCTGAGACGCAGAGACTCCGTGTTAAGTCCATATATAGGGAGAAAATGGAGACGCTGAGGTTTCTGAAACAGCACTGAATTCTGTTTCCGATGAGTTGGCTGATGGGGCTACAATAGGCGATGCTTAGGACTAAGATCCTCGAAGATTACACCTTCCAACGACGGTTCGTAGTAGTTTGAGGAATGAGCAAGCATACGACCACGATGGATACGTCCGGGCGGACGCAAGCGAGTATGTCCAAAAGCGATTTGAAGAAGCCGCCAATAATCCTCGTGACGGTTTTCCTGCTTCTCGCCGCGAGCCCGGCGACGGGACAGGAGTGCCTTGAGATCAAGGTGGTCGACCCGTCGGGCGCCCAGGTTCCAACGGCTACGGTTTCAGTCGGCGGGCAGAGCCAGCCTGCGGACGATTCCGGCACCGCCAAATTCTGTGGACTCGGAGATGGCCCTCATAGCGTGACGGTCACAGCGCCTGGGTTTGCCGCTGAGGCACGGACGGTTGAGAACAGCGCGGGAAGCGTGACGGTGGCCTTGGAACTCGAGACCGTCACTGCGGAGGTGGTCGTTGTAGGCACGCGCAGCAAGGGCCGCGAGCCCCTCGAATCCCCCGTGCCGGTCGAGTTGGTGATCGGGGAAAGGCTGAGAAACTCCGGCCACGTCGAGACGGGCCGGGCCTTGCAGATGCTCGCCCCGTCGTTCAACTTCCAGAGTTCGGCGATCACGGATGGCACAGACTCAGTCCGGCCGGCTACGCTCCGCGGGCTTGGTCCGGACCAGGTGCTCGTGCTTGTGAACGGCAAGCGCCGACACAACAGCGCGCTTCTGCACGTCCTCGACACGGTCGGACGGGGCACCGCAGGCACTGACATGAATTCCATCCCGATCGGGGCGATCGAGCGGATCGAAGTGCTGCGAGACGGTGCCGCTGCGCAATACGGGTCGGACGCGATAGCCGGGGTCATCAACCTCGTCCTGAAGGAAACTCCCGGTTTCAGCTTCGACCAGACCTGGGGACAGACCTACCGCGGGGACGGCGATGTCTCCACCACGAGCGTCAGCGGAGGACTCGGCGGTGAGGACGGACGGTTCCTGCACCTGACGTACGAGCGGCGGGATCGGGGCCACACCAACCGTTCAGGTGCTTGGGGCTGGCCCTTTTACAATCCCGTGGGATGCAGTCCCGGCGAGCAGCCTAGCTCCACCGGCTTCTGCCTGGACCCGCGCGAGAGCACGGTCGACCGCCATGTCATCCGGCTCGGCGATGCCGACTCCGACCACCACGCCTTGTACTACAACGGTGCCATCCCGTTGGGTGAGAAAGCGAACTTCTATTCCTTCGGGGGATTCTCGACCCGTGCGAACAGCAGCCCGGGCTTCTATCGCGTGCCGTTCATATTCAATCCGCGCATCGTGTACGAGCTTCACCCGGAGGGATTCCTTCCGTTCATCAATACGGAAGTCAACGACCTGTCCTTCGCCGCCGGCATCGACTGGACAACGAACTCGGGATGGACTTTCGACTGGAGCGTGAACCACGGGCGGAACTCATTCGATTTCCTCATCACCAATTCCAACAATGCGTCCTACGGAGTAACCAGCCCGACCCAGGCTGACGCTGGCGGGCTGCAGTTTGAGCAGACGACGTTCAACTTCGACGTCTCGCGGCTCTTCGAATTCGCAGGTCGCACGATGAACCTTGCCTTTGGCGGCGAATTCCGCAGGGACGCCTTCGGCATCCGTGCGGGCGCTCCAGTTTCCTACCTGCACTGCCTGGACGATCCAAACTCGGACAAGTCCACCTGCAGGCCGGACGCCCCTCCTGGCATCCAGGTGTTTCCAGGCTATCGGCCCAACGACGAAGTCGATGCCAGCCGGACAAACGCGGCGGGCTACGTCGACCTGGAGTGGGTGTTCGGCGGCAAGTTCCACGTGGGAACTGCAGGACGATTCGAACGCTACAGCGACTTCGGATCGACGATCAACGGCAAGCTCGCGATTCGGTACGACGTCACCCCGTCCTTTGCCGTACGAGGAGGCGTGAACACGGGCTTCAGGGCGCCTTCCCTCCACCAGCTTCACTACAGCAAGATCGATACGCTGTCGGTGGAATCCGAGGAGGGCAACACCGTGCTGGCAGAAGTCGGGACGTTTCCGAACAACAGCCGGATTGTCCAAGCCCTTGGCGTGCCAGCGCTCAAGCAAGAAACGTCGTTGAACTTCAGCGGCGGCATCGTCGCCAAGATGGGCCCCACCGCATCGCTCACCGTCGACGCGTTCCGCGTTCAAGTGAATGACCGAATCGTGCTGAGCGCGAACTTCACAGCAGGGGATGTCGAGGCGACCGCGCCAACTGTCGCGGAGGTCATGCGCGAGACGCGGATCAGCGGCGCCCAGTTCTTCGCGAACGCGGCCGAAACCGTGACGAGCGGCGTCGAATTCACGTTCAACAGCGTTCACGCGACCCGCCTCGGAGGGGTTTTCGACTGGGGTGTGGCGGGATCGTACTTCGACACGGTCCTCGACCCCAACCTACGTTTCCCCGGCTCTCTGTCGTCGATCAGGGAGGTGCTCTTCTCGCCGGCGGACCGCGCGATCATCGAAGACTTCCAGCCCAACACGCGTCTCCAGGCGACGGGAGAGTACCGATTCGGGCGCGTACGATTCGGCGGCGCCCTGCGCTACTTCGGCAGCTACACCCTTTGGGACACGCTCGGTCTCATCGGGCGCGACCAGAACCAGACATTCGGCGGCGAGTGGCTGACCGACATACATGCCGGAGTGCGGCTGCTCGAAGGCTTCCAGCTGACCGTCGGGGCGCAGAATCTCTTCAATGTCTATCCCGACCGGAACCAATTCAATGACCTGTTCGGCACCTTCCTGTCGGATCTCGCAGGAGCACCGTTCAGCAACATCACGGACCGGAACGGAGACATCATTCCCGGCACGGAGTCCCACGGAATCTTCCCGTACGCCCGCACGTCGCCGTTCGGCATCAACGGAGGCTACTATTACGCGAGACTCAGCCTTCGGTTCTAAGGAGCTGGCGCGAGTAGCGCGACCGACCGAAAGCCGGTCGAAAGTGGTGGCTAGGGACGGATTTGAACCGCCGACGCCTGCCTTTTCAGGGCAGCGCTCTACCAAGCTGAGCTACCTAGCCACGAGTCCTATCGTAACTTAGCCTCTGGAAACGGTCAAACTGTCCTCAGCCGGCGTTCGGAGCCGACCTGGAAACGGAGATCCCGGCGTAGAGCAATCGATGTTGGCGGCTCGAATCCCCAGTGCGGGCTTGCAGCCAACCGGCCGTACTCAGACCAACATCAGCAACTGATCCCCGGTGCATTCTGCCGCCCGCCGCGATGCCTGATGAGCGCATGCGAGCCGGGGACGGCATTTGTCACGAGGCTAGAAGTCGTACCGAACCAGCAGCTCGATCCGTCGCGGCCCGGTTAGGGTGCCGGTGATTCGACCGAACTGTGTCGACCCGATCGATTCGCTTCCTGCGAAGAACGTCGGGTGGTTGAGAATGTTCTCGACTCGCGCTCCCACCTTGATCGAGGTGGTTTCCGTGATGCGAGTCGACTTCGTCACCGAGAAGTCAAGGGAAAGTGCGCTCGGTCCCGAGAACAGCCGCCTCTGCAACACGCCCACCTCTCCGGGCCCGGGATGGAAGAAGACCTGGCCCGTGAACGGATCGAGGCCGTCGACCGAGACCCCTCGGTTGTCTCGCGGGTTGATGGCACCCGCGCCGATCATGAACGGGCCGTCGTCCGTCATGCGGAACTGGACGATCCGATCCAGTTCCCGTTTCGTCAGCGAGGTGTTCGCCGTGTTCTGGCCCGACCGACCAGGCCGGTTGAGAGTCCCGCGCCCCGAGAGAATGGAGAACGGGGCGCCGCTCTGCCACGTCAGGATGGACGCTACCGTCCAGCCCTGCCGCAGACGGCCTTGGGAACGGAACGGGAGCCTCCAGACTGCGTTGGTCTTGAACACGTGATTGATGTCGAACGTGGCTCTGGCCCGTTCGAGGGACGGCTGCTGGATGTCCAGAAACGGATCGAAGCGCACCTGATTCCCGCTTGAATCCGTAAGCACCTTCGAGAAGGAATAGTTCGCCTGGAATTGCAGCCCTCTCGTCGCTCGGCGACGCACCTCCAGCTGCATTGCGTGGTAGCTGGAGTTCGAGTAGTTCGTGACCAGGTCGGCGACAAACGCATTCTGGTTGTGGCGGAAGGCGATCTGGTCCCCGACAAGATCGTTGGTGACGTAGATCTGGGCGAGGGTTCCGACCTCGCCTTGCCGGATCAGTCGCTGGATGATTGGGAACCCAAGGAAACCGCTGTTCGGCAGCAGAGGGAACACCGTCAGCTCCTGGCTTCCTTCGATCCCGGGATTGTAGGAGGGATTGAACCCTCCCCCCGCATCGAGGGAGAGAAACCCGTTGCTGCGGGCCCGGATCACGTCGTCGACGAACCCGTTCTCCCTGACGATGAGCTGGTTGTAGTCGAACCCCCGGATCAGCTTGGTGCCCTTGTTGCCGAGGTAGCGCGCCTCAATCACGGTCTGCCAACCGACCTCGTGCTGCAGGCCAAAGTTCCACTGCTGCACGTAGGGAACCCGGAGATTGGGATCGATCCCGAACACGGCGTTGAAGGGGTCGATGAGCTGGTTCTGGCTGGTTCGGCGCGGCACACCGTATTCCGGTGCCTCGAGCGGCACCGGGCCGTCTCGGAGGAAGGCATCGAGATTCTGGAGCACTGTCGTACCTTGCAGGCCACCGTTGGCAGACGCCGCGTTGTCCGCGGCCCGTATCGTCTCGTCATTGACGTAGTTGATGCTGTAGCCAGCCCTGAGAGCGGTCCTGCCGTCTCCAAACACATCCCACGCGAGACCGACGTTGGGGGAGAAATTGTTGCGGTCGGCCTGCCACACCGGCCGGCCGGCTGCACTGCCGGCGAAATCCAACTCGGCGTCGGACAGCAACGTGTCGATCAGCGTCCCGGACTCCTGCACGGGAAGCAGCATCAGGCCGTCCCGCTCGTCCACTCGGCCGTAATAGTCCCATCGCACTCCCACGTTCGCAGTGAGCCGGGGATTCAGGCGGAAGCTGTCCTGGAAGTAGCCTGAGAGCGTGTCGTAGCGGAAATTCCGCATCTCGCCTTGCCCGGGAACGAACCCGGAGGATTGGTCGCGCACGTTGAAGCTCTGGGAGGCGCTGGAGATGATCCCGGCCAGAGTGGCCATGAGGGACTGCGCCCTGCCGAGGTCGCCAGGCCCGATTCCGCCGGGGAAGAACAGGCCGGGAAGCTGGTACTGGCTCCGCGCCCCGATTCCGAGGGACATCGCCGGCCGCACGCCGAAGTTGTTGAACGAGTTGATTCGGATCTGCTGCGCAGCGAACCCGAAGCGGAGCGTGTGGCGACCCGCGTGGAACATAGCATTGTCCAGATAGTTGTAGGTATCCGTGAATCGACCTTGGTCCGCGAAATTCACCGTCGGGTTTGTGAAGGTCATGCCGGAAAGATCATAAATCTCCGGGGCCGCGCTGTTGCGGAAATCGCCTGGAGCAAGATTGAATCCGATCCGCACTTCGTTGGTCCATCGCGGACCAAGACTCGCCCGCCAGCCTGCGGACAGGAAGTTGGTGCGGGTGGAGTCCCTGACGGGCGGCACCGCGTGGTACGCAACTCCCGAATCGGGCCGGTCATTGCCCTCCGTTGTGAACTTGTAGGTCGCCGTGAGGGCATGGCGGTCGGTCAGGTTCACATCTCCGCGGGACGTGACAGCGTCCCGCTCACCGTTATCGTGCGTCAGGAATCGATAGCCGGCCGTATTCAGCAGGCGTTCGCTCGTGCTGTCCCCTGTGTCGAAGTTGTTGATCTCGGAAGGACCGGGGATCTGGCCCAGCACTGTCGCCATTTCCGGATCTGCCTGCAGGCCGTGAATGTCGAGCACCTTGACCTGTCGAAGGGTGCCTCCCAGGTCAAGATAGCTGAAGACCCCCCTGGCGGCATCGGGCGTGAGGATCGTCGTATTCACAAGCGACTTGCGCCGATCCCGACGGGATTCGTAGTTCGCGAAGAAGAACGCCCTGTTTTGCACGATAGGCCCGCCGAGCGAGCCACCGAACTGATTGATCTTGAGCTCGGGCTTCTCGAGACCTTGCCGATTCGAGAACCAGGGCGCTGCGGCGAGCTTGTCGTTCCGCGTGTGCCAGTAGCCGGTTCCGTGAAACTCCGGGCCTCCGGAACGGGTTACGAAGTTCACATGCGACGCTCCTCCGCTGATCGCCGGAGATCCGTTATGAGAGGTGACCGTGAACTCCGCGACCTGATCCAGCAACGTCCGGCTAGCCAAGTAGTCAAGAGAGTTGGTGCGGATGAAATTGTCCTGCACGTTGATGCCGTCGATGGTCACACTCGAAAACGACGTGCGCTGGCCGTTGATCGTCGTGCTCGTCGCTCCGTTGCTTGCAACCCCGGCCTGAAGGCCGACAAAGCTCAGCGGGTCCCTGCCGATCAACGGGAGTTCGGCGATCTGGTCCGTCGTGACAACGGACGTAACCTCCGAGTTGGTCGTCTGCACCTGGCTAACTCCGCCTTCGACGACAACGACTTCCGTAGCGACCCCAAGCTCCAGCACGATCGGTGGTACCGACGTCTCCCGGGCCACGTCGACTTTTTGGTGCTCGATGGTGTGGCTGCGGAAGCCCGGAGAGGAGACTTCGATGGTGTAGAGCCCAGGAGAGAGGGAGATTGCCACGAAAGCCCCGGCGGAGTTCGTTCCGAGGGTAACGGCAGCGGCTGTGGACTCGCTCCGGACGACCACCTCGGCACCGGGAATCGCTGCCCTCGAAGGATCCAGGACCGTGCCTGACAACCGACCGGTAGCAGATTGGCTTTCCGACGTAGTCGGGAAATATGTTATTGCGATAACTACGGCAAATATGACGTTCTTAACCATATTCCAAGAGTAACCGTTGCCGGGTGCTCTGCACGAGGCGCAAGGGCTCACGAACGGTCGGGGCTACCCGAATCCGAAAAGAGATGCGCCAAGCGCGTATACAGCCGCGGGAACGATCAGCAGCCCGACTATGTCGAGCACAACACCGGCTCGAAACATCTGGGGGATTTTGATCCATCCGCTTGAGAAAATGATCGCGTTGGGGGGAGTCGCCACCGGCATGGTGAAGGCAAAGGAAGACGTTACCGCCATGGGAATGAGCAGCAGGTAGGGGTGAACGCCGACTTCGCCAGCCATTGCCGCGACGGCCGGCGAGAGCATCAAGACCGTCGCAACGTTCGATGTCGTCTCGGTCATCGCGGTTGTCAGGACGCAGACCGCGATCACCAGAATCCAGCCAGGAACGCCTTGCAACATGCCGAGCGCGGAACCGATCCATGCGGCCAAGCCGCTGTCTGTGATCGTCGCGGCTAGGGCGAAGCCACCACCAATGAGAAAAACGATGCCCCAAGGAATGCCCCGGGCGGCCCCCTTCCAGTCCAGCAGCCTCCCGCTGCCTCCCGAATGACCGGACGGCAGGATGAACAGCAGCACCGCCATCGCCATCGCCACTGTCGAATCGTGAACATGAGCGGGAACCGGGAACAGCTGCGACCATCCCGGGAGATAGAACGCCCCGAGATCCAGCGGCGCCCGCAAGATCCACAACAGGCCGGTGGCGGAACCGACGATCAGAACGCGCTTCTCCGGCACGGAGATCGGTCCCAAGGCGGCCAGTTCATCCCGGATCACGCTCTGGCTTCCCGAGAATCGTATTGCCGAAAGGGGCAGCGCGGCTCCGAAGCGGCAGAGGTAGATCCACGTCAATGGGAGGAAGACAGCAACGATCGGCACGCAAACCATCGACCACTGCGCAAAGCCGATGACTGGCAGATCGGGAAAGGCGTCTGTGGCAAACCCGAGGAAGGCAACAGTCGTCGGAGAACCGACGATCGTTCCGATGCCTCCGATGCTGGCTGCATACGCAATCCCAAGGAGCAATACGCATCCAAAGACATCGCGTGCAACCTTGGATGCCTGTTCACCAGACGGTGTCCCGCGGACCTCGGCAGACTCGGCCAGCTGGTTGACGACCGCCATTGCCATTGGTAGCAACATCATCGTTGTGGCGGTGTTCGAGATCCACATCGATAGCGCGGCAGAGGTCGCCATGAAGCCCAGGACGATCGGGCGCGGCCGGGACCCGAACCGCACGATCGTGTTCAACGCGATGCGCCGATGGAGGTTCCAGGCCTCCATGGCGTAGGCAATGATGAAGCCGCCAATGAAGAGGAATATGAGATGGTTCGCGTAATGCGCGGAGATCTCCCTGCTCGAGGAGACGCCAAGCAGCGGAAAGACAACGACAGGCACAAGGCCGGTCACTCCGATGTGGACCGCCTCGCTGATCCACCAGCTGACCATCAGGACCGCCACGGCGGCCGTCTTGTGGGCGTCCGGGCTCAAGCCCGCAGGCGTCGGCAGCAGCAGGACGAGCAAGAAGCCAACCACCCCGGTGGCTAGCCCCACCGTGCGGCGGCGGGAGCCGCTCGTGTCGGGCATCGTTGGTTCCGTGCGAGTCCTAGGCTTCCCGCAGATGCGAAGAACAGTCCTGGCACGCAGGAAGACGCGGGCGGGCGATGGTAGCGCTACGGGGATTCGAACCCCGATCTGAGCCTTGAGAGGGCCCTGTCCTAACCCTTAGACGATAGCGCCCTGGACCAGATTATTCTATCAGGCCGCCTCCGCGCCGCCCCCCCCGGGCGATCTGCTGGAGTCCGGCGTGACGAGGGTCTTGGACCCATGCGGTAGTTTCCCTGCCATCTATGGCTGAGATACTGTAGTTACGGCCGGCTTCGGCACCCTTGGCGTGCATCTGCTCTACCGATACGTCTTCCGGGAAGTCGCCGTAGCGTCGCTAGTTGGAACGGTTCTATTCACGCTCGTGCTGTTCCTGCAGCGCGTAGAGCCCGTGATGGAGCTGCTCGTCGGGCGGGGGGCGCCCCCCGTCGACATGCTGCAATTACTCGCTCTGACAGTACCCCAAGCCTTTCCGTTCACGGTTCCAATGGGCGTGCTGACAGGGATTCTTGTGGGTTTGGGAAGGATCTCGAGCGACAACGAGATCCTCGCGATGCTCGCGTCGGGCGTTAGGGCCCGGTCACTGCTGGGCCCTGTCGCGCTGGTTGCGACGCTGGGCCTGGTCGCCTGCGCTGCGTCGACCCTTTGGCTGACGCCCTGGTCATTGCGCGAGCAGGTTCGTATCGCCGAATCGTTCCGAATCCGGCTGGCGGGATCCGAAGTCATGCCGCGGGTCTTCATCGAGGACTACCCGGACCAGGTGATCTGGGTGCAGGACGTCCTGCCGGGGGAAGGGGTGCACTGGAAGGGGATCTTCATGGCCGACATGAGGCCTCCTGCCGCACGGGGTTCCATCAGCGGGTTCAACGCTGCCGTCGACGGGCCCCGGATCACCTTGGCATCCGAGGCGTTCGTGCTGCCCCGTCCGGAACAGAACCGGGTGCAAGTCCGCTTCCCGCGAACCACGACCTACGAGCGATCCAACGACCCTAGCCAATACCTTGCGGTGCGTTCGGAAAGTGCCGACCAGGTGCTCCAGGCACGGCCAAGACGCTTCGACCCGCGAGCCAAGCGATACGACTCCATGGACACGTCCGCACTGATGCGGGAGGTGTCCAGGGGAGAGAGCCCTGAGGCAGCGGTCCTGTTGCACGAGCGCCTGGCCCTGCCATTTGCGTGCTGGGTATTGCCACTGGCCGGATTCCCCCTTGCCGTTTCGATTCGTAGATCCGGACGCTCCGCGGGTGTCATTATCTCGATGCTGTTCTGCTTCGGTTACTGGATGATTTCCCTCGCAACAACTGCTCTCGCTGAGCAGGCGCTGCTTCCCGCTGGAATCGCGCCTTGGATTGCAAACGGGGCGTTCGTCTTCGCCGGGACGCTGCTAGTGGGCCGGGTGGACTCCCCAGTGCAGCGCGACTGGCGGTACCCGGCAGGACCGTGGATGACCAAGGTGGCCAAGGCGCTCTCAGATGCTGGCAGACGCTCTGATAACGGTCCTCGCGCTACAAACGGTACTCCGATACGCGGCCCGATCGACCTACTGGTCCCCGTGGTCGATCGATATGTGATCCGAACATTCCTGTTCTATCTAGTTGTGTTCGTGGTCGCCTTTGTCTCGATCTGGTACGTCTTCAGCTTCTTCGAGTTGCTAAACGATATGCTGACTCGCGACAAGACGGGAAGCTTCGTACCGTACCTTTACTATCTGACGCCGTTTCTGGTCTATAACACCGCCCCACTCGCCGTGTTGGTGGCAACCCTGGTTTGCTTCGGAATCCTTGCAAAGCAGCACGAACTGACTGCGTTCCGCGCATGCGGCGTTAGCCTTTACAGGCTGTCGATTCCAATACTCCTGCTGGCAGCAGTGGTCGGAAGCGGGCTCTTTGCCCTGGAAGAGTCCTACCTCCCAGAGGCGAACCGCCGACAGGACGCGCTGCGTGACGAAATCAAGGGTCGGCCGCCTCGCACATATCTGAGGCCCGACCGGCAGTGGACCTTCGGGCTGCGGGACCGGATCTTTTACCATCGGGCCTTCGATTGGCGCGACAAGATGTTCTCGGGTATCAGCGTCTTTGACCTCCGCCCTGAGCCCTTCGAACTGCGACGACAGATCCACGCAGAGCGTGCCCGCTGGGATCCGTCAAATGCCGTCTGGGTATTTGAGAGTGGCTGGGTGCGCAGCTTCGACGGCATCCATACCGAAGAATTCGAGGCCTTCGAGACACGCGCCTTCCCCAGCATTCTCGAGCCGCCCGACTACTTTCTCAAGCGCGATCGGCACGACCAGCAGATGAATCTGGAACAATTGCGGGACTATATTGTTGACCTCACGCAGAGCGGCTTCGACACGGTCCGGCTCAAGGTTCGGATGCACAAGAAGCTCGCGTTTCCGTTCTTCGCATTCTCGATGGCGCTAATCGCGATTCCGTTCGCGATGCAGACCGGTGGTCGAAGCACCATGTGGCCGGTGTGCTTCGGGCTGGGCCTGACAGTTGCGTACTACGCGACGAATGCGTTGTCCGAGCAACTGGGCCTTGCTGGGCAGCTTCAACCGCCGATAGCCGCATGGGCGCCATGCGTGCTCTTCGCAATCGCGGGGACGTACCTGATGCTGCGCGTGCGGACGTGAAGGCAGCCACCGGGGCGCGATCAGGTCGCGGGCACGAATCGCACGCACATCGGATTCGGGACTGAAATCGCGACGCCTGTCGCCGCCACTTGGCCCGTGTCGCTGTCGACGCGAAAGACTTGCACGTTGTCGGATCGCTGGTTTGCCACCAGCAGGAAGCGGCCGTCAGGGGAGAGGCGGAAATTCCGCGGCCAGTCGCCGCCTGTCGAAACTCGCTCGATGGGGTCGAGGCGACCACTCGACGAATCAATCCCAAACACGGCGATGGTGTTGTTTCCTCGGTTCGACCCATAGAGGAACCGTCCGCTTGGATGGACGAGCACTTCGGCCGTAGTGTTGGTCGGTCCATCGTAGCCGTCGGGAAGGGTGGAAACCGTCTGAATCGCCGTGAGCGCACCAGCCTCAGGTCCGTAGTCGAGAACAGTGATTGTCGAGGCGAGTTCGTTGATCACGTATGCGCGGCTGCCGTTGGGGTGAAACGTCATGTGACGAGGCCCGGCCCCGGGTTCCATCATCACCTGCGGGCCCGGCATTCTCTCCAGTCTGGCCGTCTGAGGGTCGATCGCGTATGCGACCAATTCGTCCGTGCCCAAGTCGGGTACGACTACGAACTGCCCGTCGGGAGTGAAGTTGGCGGAATGCGGGTGGGGCTCGGTCTGGCGCTGTTCGTTAACGCTAGAGCCTTCGTGGCGCATGTCCGAAACCAAGGAGCCGACCCGACCGTCCGGCTCAAGGGTGAGTGACACCGTGTTGCCGTCCCCGTAGTTCACCGCAGCTAGCGCGGTCGCGGTTGCATTAACCGCGACATGCGCGGCTCCTCTTCCGGCTGTGGAAGCGCGATTCAGCTCCTTCAAGTCCCCGTTGGCCCGATTGATCGCGAATGCCGCTGCGAATCCGACCGGTACGGACCCGGGCTCGGCATCGCGGCCCACGGCATAGAGAATCTCGCCGTCCGGATGGACAGCAAGGAAGCCCGGCCGACCGATCTGGGCCGCTTCCCGTGGCGGGCCGAGATCTCCGCTCGCACCATCAAAGGCGGAGACGTAGATGTGGCTCGCCCCAGTACCAAAGAACACCCAGTGCTTCATGGACGGTGCTGTCCCGGAACAGCTAGTGGCCAGAGCCACACCGAGTAATGCAACATGGACCCTCCAAGCTGCGTGGCCGCCTGGCATCGTCGCGAACGGGCCCCAGCGAGCCGACTCACTCCGGAAGCGCGAAAGTAAAGATGGCGTGACCTGATGCCACAGTGACATACTGCTTGCCTTTGACCTCGAATGTAATAGGGGAGGCGGCGATCTGTCCGCCCAAGTAGCGCTCCCAGAGCATTTCCCCATTTGTAGCATCGAGAGCGTAGAAATACCCTTCCCGGCTTCCTGAGAACAGCACGTTGCTAGCCGTCGTCAATATCCCAGAATCGGTCACATCGGTCATGGAAAACTCCCAGACCTTCTCGCCGGTGAGAGGATTGAGCGCCCGGATCGCTCCATATCCGTCCTCCTCGGTGTAGTTCATGAAGCGACGCCGCGACGTGGCGGAAACTGGACTCCTAGGTGACCCTCCAAGGTAACGCGTCCCGGGTTCGTACTCCTGATCCCACTTGAAGTAGACCGAATAGTACCCTTCCCAAACCGAAAGATAGAAGAGCTTCGTCACGGGGCTGAACGAAGGCGCGTACCAATTCGTCGCGCCCTGAACCCCGGGCCAGGTCTTGGTCCCCTCGCGGCTGGGTCCGCGCCCCGGAATCTTGACGGGGCGCCCGTCCTCGTCCAGGCCCGCCGCCCAGGTCTGCTTGACAAACGCCTTGCCGAGGAGAAACTCCCCCGTCTCCCGATCGAGAACGTAGTAGAACCCGTTGCGGTTGCCCCAGAGCATCAGCTTGCGGAGCTTGCCTTCCCATTCCATGTCCACGAGCACCGGAATCTGCACCGCGTCCCAGTCCCATTCGTCGTGGGGAGTGAACTGGAAATGCCAGCGCAGCTTGCCACTGTCGGGATCAAGCGCGATGACTGAATCTGTGTAGAGGTTGTCGCCCGGCCGGACGTCAGGATTCCAGTCGGGGGAAGGGTTCCCGACGCCCCAGTAGGTCAAGTTCAGTTCCGGGTCGTAGGATCCGGTGAGCCAGATCGACCCGCCGCCGGTCTTCCAAGCGTCGTTCTCCCAGGTCTCGTGCCCGGGCTCTCCAGGTCCGGGGATCGTGTAGAATCGCCACTCCTCCTCCCCAGTCGCCGCGTCGTAGGCCGCGAGGTAGCCACGGATTCCGAACTCCCCTCCGGCGGTGCCCACGATGACTTTGCCGTCGATGATGAGCGGCGCGACGGTGAGAGCATATCCCCTCTCGTAGTCCTCGACAACCGTGGTCTCCCAGACCTTGTTCCCCGTCGTGGCATCGACCGCGATGAGCTTTGCATCAAGAGTCCCCCAATAGAGGGTCTCGCCGAGGATGGCCGGCCCGCGATTCACGCGTCCGCAGCAGGGATAGATCCGCGTCGGCAGTTCGTGCTCGAACACCCAGAATTCGCGTCCGCTCTCCGGGTCAAGGGCAACCAGCTTGTTCGGGGGCTCGGTAAGGTACATCACCCCGTCGACGACCAACGGCGTGGTCTGGAACTTGTCAGTCGAGGCGGCCTGGTAGACCCACTGCAACTCCAGATCGCCGACGCTGGAGAGGTCGATACTTTCGAGCCTGCTGTGATGCTGGCTGTAGTAGGTGCCGTTGTAGGTCAGCCAGTTGTGCGGCTCGGCGGCCGCCCGCTCCAACCGCCGCTGGTCCACCTGGGCCCCGAGGCTGATCGCGACGATAGCCGCCAGGATCCCTAGACGCATTGCACCAGCATACCCAACGCCTCTCCGGGACCGTCTCAAGCGACGACTACAATGACGCTGTCGTGCGCGCAGTGATTCAACGTGTCAGCTACGCAGAGGTCGTGATCGACGACGCGTCGCGGGCCCGGATCGGGCGCGGGTTGCTGGTGCTGGTAGGCGTCGGGAGGGATGACACGTCCAAGGACGCCGCCTACCTGGCTGGCAAGACCGCGGGGCTGCGGATCTTCGAAGGGGATGATGGCAGGATGATGCGGTCGGTCGGCGACGTCGGCGGCGCGATTCTCGCCGTACCACAGTTCACTCTTCTTGGAGACGTACGGCGAGGCCTCCGTCCCAGCTTCGATGGAGCGGCCGCCCCCGAATCGGCCGTATCGCTCTATGAGGAGTATGTCGAGCGGTTGCGGTCGGACGGACTCGAGGTCGCCACAGGCATCTTTCGCGCGACGATGCAAGTGAAACTGGCGAACGAGGGCCCCGTCACGATCCTATTGGACTCGACGAAGCTGCTGTAAGATCCTAGCCCAGGCGCAGTCGTCCGGATTAGAACCCGCACGTGCGCTATCCACTCACTACTGCGACCGCCCGCGTCCATCCCGCCGAAGCATTCTTGATCTTTGTCGGGAAGCAGATCACCTCGAAGCCTGTAGCAGGCAGCGATTCGAGGTTGCCAAGCTTCTCGATCTGGCAGTACGCCCGGTGCATGCCGGCCTTGTGCCCCTCCCAGATGATCGACGGATCCCCGGTCTCCATCCATCGTCTGGCAGTATGCGGGAACGGCGCGTCCCAGGACCAGGCATCTGTCCCGACCACCCGCACGCCGCGCTCGGTCAGCCACAGCGTCGAATCCCTGCCGAATCCGCAGCCCTTTTGCAGGTAGTCCTCGTGGCCGTATCTCGCGCCGGCGGCCGTGTTGGCCAGGACGATGTCCAGAGGACGAAGCTCGTGGCCGATTCGGAGCAATTCCTCCTCGATGTCGGCAGGCTGCACCACATAGCCATCGTCGAGGTGACCGAAGTCGAGCTTGACGCCGGGCTGGCAGCACCATTCGAGAGGAATCTGGTCGACCGTGATCGCCGGATCACCGCCGTCCATCGTGGGATGGTAGTGCCACGGGGCATCCATGTGGGTTCCGTTGTGAGTCGAGATCCGCACGTCTTCGACGGCCCAGCCCATTCCGCCCGGAAGCTGGTCTGGCTGCAGGCCCGGAAAGAGCGTGCAAATCTCTGCCGCCGTCTCGCGGTGGGCCCGGTACGTGATCTCGGGCAGCATTGGCGTTGGGTCCGAGGCGATCCCGGTTTCGAGAGGCACTGAAATGTCGATGAATCGGCGCGGCATGATCGCTCGAACTCATCGTCGCAGGAATCCGCTTGACCCGTGTTGCGTCGACTGGGTCCGTCGCGCCGGCAGCATCGATTCCCATCACTAATTGAGGCACTCTGAAACACCCGGGCAAGAGCCCCGCTTCACAGGCAAGGTCCGCGCGGAATTCAGGTAGAGCGTGCAGGAACGGATCCATGCGCGAAGGTTGAGGGGCCTCCATCCCCGGCCGCTTCGCCAGCGCCCGACTGAGGCGAGTCGAATTCCAACCTATCCGCCGGGCTTGGCGTGTCCGACCGCATGCTTGCCGCGATCCCTAGCCGCAAGCCGTTCGGCTTCGCTGAGCGTGCGGTTGTAGGTGGCACCGAAGCCGTCGACTTGACGATAGGCGTATTTCTGCCAAGGATCACGGCCGGAAACACGGGGATCCGCAGTCTCCGTGAGATCCGACTCAAGCCGAGCCCACAGTTGGGCACGCTGCTCGTCATGTTTCGGGTCCGTCGCCAGATTTCGCATTTGGTGCGGATCTGCGCGGCAATCGTACAGTTCTTCAAGTGGCCTCTTGCCGAAGCCGAGTTCGAACTCCCTCGGAAAGTCCCTTCGTGTCTCGGGACGAAGCATGAAGTCCTTGAAGGGTCCGTCGTCAATGTCCCCGTGGGGGGCCTTGTTCGACGAGATGAACTCCGGCCCGCCCGTGGGCCATCGATCCGGCTCAAGATTACGGATGTACAGATAGTCGTGCGTGCGGATCGCCCGCATCGGGTAGGTTGCGCCTTCCGGCCTGCACCAGGTGTGTCGCTCCATGGCCGTCAGCACATGGGCCCGCTCGGGATCCAGGCGTCCCCCTTTGGAACTCGTCAGCAGCGGCATCAGGCTCCGACCGTCGTGCATAGGGTTCGGTGGAAGCCCCGCTGCGTCAAGGAACGTGGGGGCAAAGTCAACGTGGCTGATGAAGTCGTCGACCCGTCGCCCTGCCGGCACGCGTGCTCCCCAGCGAACGGCCGTCGGCATGCGCGTGCCACCGTCGTAAAGAGTCGCCTTGGTCCTGCTGAACGGCATCCCGTTATCGGAGGTCACCACGACCAACGTGTTGTCGAGTTCCCCAATCCGTTCCAGTGCGTCCAGCATGCGCCCAAGATGCCGGTCGAAGTGCTCGATCTCGTAGTAGTAGTCAAGGAGTTCCGAACGGACCTCGGGAGCGTCCGGCAGGTATGGCGGGACGTCGACCTTGCCAGGGTCCAATCCGCTACGACGGCCGATGCCGGGCTCGTAGTCGCGGTGCGGTTCGGTCGCGCCGAAGAAGAAGAAGAAAGGAGCGCCCTCGGGCCGCGCGGCCAGAAAGTCCTCGAAGTTCGCCGCGTAATCTCGCGTATCGATCCCGTGAGGCGGGTCCGGCTCGGGCCGATCCGCGTATTCCCTTCCGAACGGGTGCCTCGTCAACCCGCCGGCCCGCCAGTCCCCGGGCGCCCATGGCTTGCCGACGAATCCCGCGTGGTAGCCGGCGTCCTCGAGGATGTGCGTGAACAGCGGAAATTCCGGATGCAGGGTCCCGTACAGCAGGCCGCCTTCGCCGATCCGCCAGATCGGTCGACCAGTGAGCAGCGCGGAGCGCGATGGCGTGCAGGACGGACACGCTGTGTAGGAATGGGCGAATACCACCCCCTCCCTGGCAACTCGATCAAATGCGGGCGTGCTGACGGCCGGGTCTCCCAACGCGGACGCGTGGGGATAGGATTGGTCGTCCGAGTAAGCCAAAAGGATGTTGGGTGGGCCCTTCGATCCTTGCCTGCCGCACGCGGTTGCTCCCAAAGCGAACGAACCGGCGAGCAGCTCTCTTCGACTAATCCAAAACATTCCGCAACTTCCCTCCGGTTCCCTCTTCCGATTCGGGCAGGATCGACTCCTTGCTTCTGGCACCTTCCGAGCTCCGTCCGGGAAGCTCGTCCATCACAGCCGGGTACGGATAGTTCAGGCCAAGCAAGGCCTGCACCGTCTCCTCGTACCCCAAGGCCTCGTCCCTGTCAATGCACCGGCCCCAGTCCTCGATCGGCTTGACGGACTTGATCGTGTACGAGCCGAGCAGGGCGGCCCTGGACCTAGCCGATCGGTTGGTTTGGCCCGCATGCCAGAGCAGCGCGGGAAACAGGAGCAGCGCACCCGGTCGCATTGTCACGCGGATATGGCGCTCCTGAAATTGGCTCGGGTCCGGCCAGCATGCGAGCTTCTGGCTGTCAGGAACGATTGCGGTGGCTCCGTTCTCCACCGTGAATTCGTCCAGTGGGACAACGGCTTCGACAGCCAGGTGAAAGCTTGCGCTGAGCGCCCTCGGCCACCGGTTCCTGGCGTGAAGGTCCCAATAGGGATAGTCAACGTGCGGCTCCTGCGCCTGCGCGCCGGGATGCAGCACGTTGGCCGCAAACGAGCTCAGCATGAGGTCGTCCCCAAGGATCGGGCGCATCATGGCGATCATCCGCTCGTCCCCGCAGATTTCGCGGAAGGCCGGTCCCTTGGCGGGAAGGTTCCAGACGCGCGACTGGGCGGCATTGACCTCGTCCCCATAGAAGTGGGAGGTCCGATGAGGTTCCTCTTCGATGAGATGGTAAATCCGGTCGCGAGCTTCCGCAATGAGGCTGGGCCGGTAAAAGTCCTCTAGCAATAAATAGCCTCGCCCGTCACAGAGTTCCTGGACGGCGGACTCCACATCGGGTACGCCGGTCGGCATGCGGCTAGGATAACGATTTCGCGAGGAGATTGAGTTGAGCCAGCTTCGCATTGCAGTCTTGCCGGGTGACGGGATCGGGCCGGAAGTCACCGAAGCGGCCATCAGGGTCCTGCTAGCCGTCGAGGCCCAGTCAGACGATCTGGTGTTTGAATTCCAGAACTACTCGGTCGGAGCCGGGGAATACCTGCAATCCGGGAATCCTCTGCCACCGGAGACGCTCGCAGAGATACGTGCCTGCGATGCGATCTTGCTGGGCGCGATGGGGCTCCCTGACGTCCGATGGCCGAACGGCACCGAGATGGCGCCGCAAATCGACATCAGGGAGGAATTGGACCTCTACCAGGGAATCCGGCCCGTGCGCCTGTACCAAGCAGCTCTCACGCCACTCAAGGAAAAGGATCCCTCGGCGATCGACTTCGTGCTGTTCAGGGAGAACACAGAGGGCCTGTTCTGGGAGCGCAAGGCGCGTCACGACCCCGGCACGGAGGCGGTCGAGAACGCCATGCGGGTCACGCGTCGCGGCACCGAGCGGATCGTCAAGGCCGCATTCGAAGCCGCCAGCCGGCGCCGACGAAGGGTCAGTCTGGTGGACAAGGCCAACGTGCTTCCCGCGATGGCGTTCTTTCGCGAGGTCTTCGACGAGGTCGCACGGCGCTACCCGCAGGTCGAGACCGAGCGGCTGTACGTCGACGCGACCGCGCTGTTCCTGGTGCAGCAGCCGGAGAGGTTTGACGTGCTGGTCACAGAGAACATGTTCGGGGACATCCTCTCCGACCTCGCCGCGGGCATCGTCGGGGGGATGGGCATGGCGCCGTCGGCTGACATCGGAGACACCTACGCCGTGTTCCAGCCGGCGCACGGCAGCGCTCCGGACATCGCGGGGAAAGGTATTGCGAACCCACTAGCCACGATCCTGTCAGCGGCGATGATGCTGGACTGGCTGGACTTCGAAGCTTGCGGCAACGCCATCCGGGACGCGGTCGAGGGAGCGCTGCAAGATCCGGCCTGCCGCACGGCCGATCTCGGCGGCCGAATGACTTGCAATGAGATGACCGTAGCGGTGATCGACCGGCTATAACCCGGCTCCGGGAATGACGCCTGTGCAGGGCGAACCTGCAGACCGATCGTGTCGGGATTCTCCTGTGGGGCAGTGGTTCAGTCGGACCAGTTCGCCGGCGGGTCTATTGGCTCCGGAAGGACCGTGCTCCCGTCGCCGCGCGTGTGTCCCAGTTGTTCCTGGGTCAGGTCCTCAGCAGTCCGGATGTCCGCGCCGCGGAGGTCGGTGTCGGTAATGTCGACGCCGATCAGCCTGGCGCCGACAAGGTTCGCATTCCGCAGGTCGGCACCGCGCAGATCGGCGCCGCAGAGATTGGCCATGATGAGGTTGACGTCGCGCAGGTCCGCTTCCCGCAGGTTCGCGAGCCGCAGGTCCATGTGGGAAAGATCCGCCCCGCGCAAGTCCACCCGAGCAGTCGGGTTCCGCTGGCGCCAGAGGTTCCAACCGTCCGTGCTTCGCCTCAGGGTCCGCAATTGCAGTGGGTTAGCCATGCTCCGTTCCCCCAATTGGCCGCATTATTCATCGGAGACTATCGGGTCGCGTACGTGCCGTCCATTAGAGCAAATGCGACCGAGCGCGGGCGACGTGAAGAAGCGGCACTAACCGGCTACAATGCGGTCATCCGCCCCGAGGGGAATCAACATGCTTCGTGCAATCGCTGTCATCGCACTGTTCACCGCCGCTGGCTGCGGAACCTCGGAAACAGGGTCCGCGCCAGAGCCGGAGTCGGTCGCCACTCCCGCCGAGAGAATCCTCGACCAGACACATTACTTTCGCAAGGAAGGCCTGGTCGAAGCCAAGGTCGTTGACGATCACCTCGCAGGCAAGGACTTCATGCCCGGAGGCAATCTCGCCGAGTACGACAGAGGTGGCAAGAAGTTCCAAGTCTTCTTCTCGCAACGACGCAACGCCGACCTGGCAATGTTTCTGTTCATGGACTACAAGGAGGTTCTTGCGGACCAGAAGTTCGTCCCCCACTTCGGCGGATACTTCGGCATGGATGGCGAGACTCCGACATTCATTTTCCCGAGGGGCAGGTATATCGTCGGAATCACAGGTCTGGGCCTTGAAGATGCCGACCAAGAGGGACGCTGGATCGCGGGTTACCTGAACTAGGGGCCAGCGCCTCCTCCCGCCCAGGACCAAGCGAGTGAGGCCAGGCATCTGGCTTCCCCCGGCCAGAGTATGCGTCTTGCCTGATTCCCGCGCTGCCGATACCATATTGTCAGCGATGGCCCGCAGACTCGCGTTCCTGGGCACCCTCCTGTGCGCGTCAAGCCTTTGGGGGCAGAGCGACTCGACCCGCTTTTTCGAGGAACGCATCCGGCCGGTCCTCGCCACTCGCTGCTTGGCCTGCCACAGCGACGAGGCCAAGACCAGCGGCCTTTCGCTGGCGTCCCGGGAAGCGGCTCTTGGTGGAGGCGCACGAGGCGCGGCGATCGTGCCGGGCAGGCCCGAGGAGAGCCTCCTGCTCGCGGCAATCGAGCAGTCCGGCGACCTGAAGATGCCCCCGACAGGACCTCTTGGATCAGAGGAGGTCGACGCGTTCAGAGCATGGATCCGGGGCGGGGCCGCGTGGGGACAGGGGGCCGGCGACCCCGTCGCCGCGCAGTCGCTTTGGTCGCTCCGCCCGGTGATTCGCGTCGAACCGCCGGGCATTCGCAATCCGGACCTGGCGCGGAACGCCATTGACCGCTTCGTCATCGCCCGGCTCGAGGAGGCCGGCCTCGAGCCGTCGCCTAAGGCGGACCGACGCACGTTGATCCGGAGGGCGAGCCTGGACTTGACAGGCCTGCTGCCCAAGCCTGCGGAAGTGAAGGCGTTCGTGGAGGACGAGCAGCCTGGCGCATACGCCCGACTCGTTGACAGGCTGCTGGACTCGCCCCACTACGGAGAGCGGTGGGGACGACACTGGCTCGATATCGCTCGATACGCCGACACGAACGGGTATTCCATCGACGGCCCACGCTCGATCTGGCACTACCGCGACTGGGTGATCAAGGCACTCAACAACAACATGCCATTCGACCAATTCGTGATCGAGCAGATTGCCGGAGACCTTTTGAGTGATCCAACCAAGGCGCAGCTCATTGCTACGGGCTTCCACCGGAACACGATGATCAACCAGGAAGGCGGGACCGACTTCGAGCAGTACCGCGTCGAGGCGGTCGTGGACAGGGTCCGGACGACGGGCGCTGCATTTCTCGGCCTGACGCTCGCTTGCGCCCGTTGCCACGACCACAAGTTCGACCCGATCTCCCAACGTGAGTTCTTCCAGATATTCTCATTCTTCAATAACGTGGACGAGATCGGAGGCAACCTGGAGGAAACCATTGGCCGCTCACGCATGATGGACCCCATCCTTGAGTTCGGCGACCCGGAAACCTTGGCGAAACGCGACGCCCTGAAGAGTGAAATCGACGCGCTCAAGGAGGAACTGGCACTTCTGGGGCGGTCTCTGGAGTCGCGATGGGACGAGCGCTTTCCACCCGGTGAGGAAACCGACATCGAGAGGGCCCGGGAAATCATCCGCATCCCTCCCGAGGAGCGGTCTTCTGTTCAAGACAGCGTTCTGGACCGAGTCTTTTCCAAGCGCGTCGAGGAGTATAAGGCAATCGGTGACAAGATCGGGGAAGTCCAGAGAAGCCTGCCTGAAATCGAGTGGACGATGGTCATGCGCGACCTACCTGAGCCGCGCGATTCCTACATCCATGTCCAAGGAGATTTCACGCGACATGGTGACCCGGTCGGTCCGGGCACGCCCGCAGTGCTGCCTCCGCTGCCGGCTGATGCCCCGCGCAACCGTCTCGGATTGGCCCAATGGCTGGTCTCGGACGAGAACCCCCTGACGCCGCGGGTGACCATGAACCGGATTTGGCAGCGCTATTTCGGGCTGGGCATCGTTGAGACCGAGAACGATTTCGGCTCGCAGGGAACGGAGCCGAGCCACCCGGAACTGCTTGACTGGCTTGCTTCGGAACTGGTCCGGCGGGACTGGGATCTGAAAGCCATGCACCGGCTGATCCTCAATTCCGCAACCTACCGCCAATCCTCCGTCTACCGAGCCGACGCTGCTACGGCCGATCCGAGCAATCGCCTGCTGGCAAGGCAGAACCGGATCCGTCTCGAGGCTGAAGTGATCCGCGACGCAGCCCTGTCGGCTTCGGGCCTTCTTGCGCCGTTGATCGGCGGGCCGAGCGTCTACCCGCCCCAGCCGGCTGGTGCCGGTCAATTCACACAAGTCGACCGTAACTGGAAAGCGGATGAGGGCCCGAACCGCTTCCGGCGGGGCATGTACACCTACTTCATCCGCTCGGCTGCGCATCCAGGTCTCGTGCTGTTCGACGCTCCGATCGCCCAGGAGAGCGTGACACGCCGCAACCGCTCCAATACCCCCCTCCAAGCGTTGACTCTCCTCAACGACGAATCGCAGACAGAATTCGCCGCGGCCCTGGGCCAGCGTATCCGTAACCATTCGGAGGATCGCGATGACCGGATCCGCTACGCGTTCGAGGTTTGCCTTGCCCGACCTCCGCTGGAGCGCGAGCGCGAGCGGATCGCTCAATTCGTCGGGACGATGTCCGATGCTTTCGCCACTGACCCCGAAGCGAGGGCGCAGACCGGTACGGACTCGGCAGCTGCAGCCGCTTGGGCCGCGGCTGCCAGGGTCATGATCAACTTGGACGAATTCGTCACCCGGCAATAGGCTAGTTGGAGGCACCCGTGAACCTCAATCGCACACTCCTCGCCCAACGCACCAGGCGTCAGCTTTTCGAGGACTGCGGCGTGGGAGTCGGCAAGCTGGCGCTCACATCGCTGTTCGTGGGCGACGCGCTCTACGGAGCGCCTTCGGGCGAAGAACGCGGGATGCACCACCAGCCGCGCGCCAAGAGCATCATCTACCTGTTCATGGCAGGAGCACCGAGCCAATTCGAACTCTTCGAGCCAAAGAAGGAACTGCAGAGGCTCAATAACCAGACCCTGCCGCCTTCGATGCTCGAGGGCAAGCGGTTCGCATTCATGGAGTCGTTTGTCCGGAAGCCCCCCAAGCTGCTGGGAACGGTGCGAAACTTCGCGCAGCACGGCGAGTCCGGCCAGTGGGTTTCCGAATGCCTGCCCCACACCGCGCAGATCGTGGACGACGTGACTTTCCTCCGTGCGGTTCACACGGAGAACTTCAATCACGCGCCGGCCAAGATCTTTATGAACACAGGCACGCCGTTCTTCGGCCGCCCAAGCATGGGCTCGTGGGTCAGCTACGGCATCGGCAGCGAGGCCAAGGATCTGCCGAGCTTTGTCGTCCTGCAATCCGGGCCGCGGGGACCGAGAGGCGGCGCCATGAACTGGACGAGCGGCTTCCTGCCGACGGCCCACCAGGGCGTACCCTTCCTCGGAGGCGGGGCGCCGATCTTGAACATGACCAGCCCGGGAGGATACGAGGGAGAGCGCCAGGCCGCGACCGTGGACGCGATCCTGGACCTGAACCGCCTGAACATGCAAAACGCGGGCGATCCCGAAATCGCAACGCGCATCAAGGCCTACGAGATGGCGCACCGGATGCAGACCAGCGGGCCCGAGCTGATCGATTTTTCGACCGAGAGCCAGGCCACTCTGGATCTCTACGGTGCCAAGCCGGGGGACAAGTCCTTCGCCAACAACTGCCTGTTGGCCCGCAGGCTGGTGGAGCGCGGCGTCCGGTTCGTCCAGCTGTACCACTCGAGCTGGGATCACCACGGCGGACCCGGCGAGACTCTAGACAAGGACCTGGACGAGGTCTGCCTCTCTGCGGACCAGGCATGCAAGGCACTCGTCATGGACCTCAAGCAGCGCGGGATGCTGGACGACACGCTGGTGGTCTGGGGCGGCGAGTTCGGCAGGACGCCGATGGGAGAAGTTCGCGACACCGTCGGCCGGAACCATCACATCGACGCCTTCACGATGTGGTTCGCCGGTGGAGGCACCAAGCCGGGTCAGAGCATTGGCGAGACGGACGAGATCGGATTCTCGCCGGTGAAGGATCCGGCCCACGTCCATGACATCCAGGCCACGATCCTGCACTTGTTGGGCATCGACCACACGAAGCTGACTTTCCGATTCCGCGGCCGGGACTTCCGGCTGACTGACGTCGGCGGGACTGTCATCCAGAAACTCCTCGCCTAGCTGGTAGGATTCGGCCACGGAACGCACCGCACGCTCCGCCGCCCTTTGGCGGGTTACTGGCCGCTCTCAACAGACACTGCCATGAGTACGCTCTTGCTGGTTCGTCACGGGCAGGCGGCCGCCTTCTCGGACTCTCCCGACAGGCTGACCCCGCACGGCGTGGAGCAAGCTCGGCAGCTCGGACGCTACTGGATCGCGTTCAATGTGGGCTTCGATGCGGCATACCACGGAACACTTCGGCGACAGCGCGAATCGTACGAAGCCGTGGCAGCGGAATTCCGACAAGCTGGCAGGCCGTTCCCGGAATCGACGGCCGTCCCGGAACTGAACGAATACGTCAACCAGGACCTCGTCTCCACGATCGCGCCGCGACTGGCCGAAAGGGACCCGGAATTCGCGCCGCTATGGCGCGACTGGCATGGCAATCCAGAGGTCGAGAGCCGCAACCGCCGATTCCAGCAGATGTTCGAGGCACTGGTGCTGCGCTGGGTCGAGGGACAGCTCGAAGAGCCGAGCCTCGAACCGTGGGACGCGTTTCGGTCGCGCGTGGTTGAGGCGCTAAGGATCATCAGAGAGAGCCAGGGAAGCGGTAAGCGCGTTGTTGCCTTCACGTCCGGTGGGCCAATCGGCGTGGCCGTCCAGACCTGCTTGGGCGCGCCGCCCAGGGCAGCCTTGGAACTGAACTGGCGTGTCCGCAACACATCGCTTACAAGCTTCCTGTACAGCGGCTCGCGAATGTCTCTGGACGGCTTCAACGAATTGCCGCACATGGCGCGAGAGCCGGGTCTGATCACCTTCCGATAACGGCACCCAGCGCGTCCCGTTTCGCGACCGGGAATCCGCGGATTCTCCTCAGAATCCCCGGGAGCCCCGTCGCTGCGGGCAAGAACCAGCCCGATGAGCAGCTATTCGCTGTTGCGAGACCCTTCGGGCCTCGGTAGACTACGAGCGGCCCGGCGGCAAGCCCAGCGATCGGCGGCCCGGACCCAGTCGCTCACGGCGGCAGAAGGAGGACCAGACCCATGGAGGATCGAAACGGCAGGGTCGACCGACGCACCCTGCTGAAAGCAATGAGTGGTGCAGGGGCGACCGCAACAGTGATCTCCGCGTGCGGCGACAGCGGCGCCAGCCCACCGGGCATTGCCGGTGGGGCGTTCGACAAGACCGTCCGCCTCGCAACGGCGGGCCCGGGCGGAAACAAGCAATGGAGGCCCGGTTACGCGCTGGAGTTCCTTCCCCCCGAGGACATGCCGACAAGCGGCGAGGCGTCCGCCACGCTCGCCAGCGAGCCGAAGGAGAAGCTGCTCGATTTGTACCGGCTGATGAGCCTGAGCCGCAAGTGGGAAACCACCATGAAGGACTTGTTCCTTGCGGGCGAGGACGGACTCTACGGCGCATTCCACACCTACGTTGGCGAGGAAGCGGTCGCCGTCGGCGTGATGGGCGCGCTGAACGAGGACGACTACATTGCAAGCACTCATCGCGGCCATGGACACCTGATCGCCAAAGGCGGCGACCTGAACCGCATGTCCGCCGAGATCTTCTTCAAGGAGTCCGGCTACAACAAGGGCTACGGCGGCTCCATGCACATCACGGACATGTCGAAGGGAATCATGGGCATGAACGGGATCGTCGGGGCCAGCTTCTACATGGCTGCCGGTGCCGCGCTTCGCGGCATGATCCGCGGCACGAAACAGGTCGCCGTGGCGTTCTTCGGCGATGGTGGCGCGGCTTCTCCGTACTACTTCAGCGCGGTACGCAGCTGCAAGAACCTGAACATCCCAGTCATTTTCGTCAACGAGAACAACTTCCAGTACATGGCTATTCCAGTAGCGGACACGGTGCCGACAAAATACGTCTCGGACTACACCAAGGGCCTCGACCTCCCGCACCATCTGGTCGACGGCAACGACATTGCCGCGGTTTACGACGCGACCAAGAAGGCAGTCGAGTGGGCGCGGGCCGGCAACGGCCCGAGCGTGATCGAGGGTCTGACCTACCGCTGGTACGACCACAGCGGCTTTGCGGGAGCGCGGATGGGCGAGGAGGGCGCGAGCGGGCTTCCGTACCGAACCGACGCGGAGGTCCAGGCATGGATGACGCGGGATCCGATTCCACGCTTCAAGCGCTGGCTGGTCGCGAAAGGGCTGGCCGCCGAGGACGAACTGTCCCAAGTCGAAGCCGAAGCGCAGGCTGCCGTCGACGAATCAGTGAAATTCGCCCGTGAAGGCAGTGACCCCGATCCGGCGGCCGGCGTGCTCAACACCCATGCCGAGGGGGCGGTCCTTGCAAGCCAGTTCTACAACCGCAAGGGCACGGTCGCGACCTAGAGCAGGAGGATTCATCATGGCAAACAAGTCCTATTACTACTCACAGCTCGAGGCCGTCGCGCAGGAGATGCGGGCCGATCCGGAGATGGTCTACTACTACGAGTACCAGAAGCCCACAACCATCGGGCCGAACGGCGAGGTATTCGACCTGGTCGGCGAATTCGGCGACCTGCGCACGTCGGGCAGGGGCTGGCCGATCGACGAGTCTTGGATTGCCGGCGTCGCCATCGGTGTCGCAGCTGCCGGTTCCAAAGCGATCGCCCGGCTACCATCGATGGCGCAGATCTTCGCCATCGAATACGTCTACAACCAAGCCGGCAAGCTCCGATCGATGACCGGAGGCCAGGCCAGCATGCCGTTTGTTCTCTGGGTCGACGGTGCCGGAAGACGTCGGGGAAGTGCGGGCCAGCATACCGACGTGGGAGCGGAGTGCCTCTTCGCGAACCTTCCCGGAGTCAAGGTGGTGGCTCCCAGCAACGCGTACGACGCCAAGGGCCTGCTGATCTCCGCCATCCGCGACCCGGACCCGGTGGTCTACGTCGACTATCCGGAGGTCAAGTCCGGGCGCCAGCCTGACGTGCCGGACGATGCCTACGAGGTCCCGCTCGGGAAGGCGTCCATCCGCCAGAAAGGGAATCAAGTCACGCTCGTCGCCTGGGCGCCGGCAACAGTCGACGCTTCGCGAGCCGTGGCGGAACTCGCGAAGGCCGGGGTCAGCGTGGAATTCATCGACCCACGATCTCTGAAGCCCCTTGATACCGACACCATCGTGGCTTCGGCGCGCAAGACACGCCGGCTGCTGGTCGTCGAGCACGGCCACTACACGGCCGGCTTCGGAGCCCATGTGGTCGCCGAGGTCGCTCAGCTTGTCCCCGGAGTCAGGACTCGCCGGCTTGCCTTCCCCGACGTGCCGGGGCCGGGCGCAGCAGGAATGATGAGCTGGTTGCGACCGGATGCTCCCAAGATCGTGGATGCCGCGATGCAGCTAGTGCGAGGATGAGGGCGATTCGTGCTCGCGGACGCTTCTTGCGGCCGCGGGCCGCGCTTGTGCCAAGCCGTCGATTCCGCGGCCCAGAAAGCCTGGAAAGCGAACCGGGTGGGTCCAGCCTTGCGCTTAGCAACCTAACGTAACGTTCTTTCTTGGGGCCCTTGGGGCCGGAATCAACCTTGATATTCTCCGATTCTCCTATGAGACTGCCGACTCTCGCTCTCCTCCTAGTTGTCCCTCTGTCGGCAGAACCATTGCTCTGGTATTCCAGCCCGGCCGAAGAGTGGGTCGAGGCTCTCCCCGTCGGCAACGGCCGGCTCGGAGGCATGGTGTTCGGCGGCACCGGGAACGAGCGAATCCAGCTCAACGAAGACACCCTCTGGGCGGGTGCGCCGCAGCAGCGCGATATCCCGGGAGCGTTCCGCCAACTCCCCCTGATCCGCAAGCTGCTCTTCGAAGGCAAGTTCGTCGAGGCCGAGCGGATGACCGAGGAAACGATGATGGGCGAGAGGATCTTCCCGAAGGGCTACCAGACCCTCGGAGATCTCTGGATTGATTCGGCTCAGCCGTCGAGCCCGGCCAGCTATCGACGGGAACTCGACCTGGAAACGGGCATCGCGCGGACCGAATGGACCGATGACGGTGTCGGCTACACCCGCGAGGTGTTTTCGAGCGTGCCGCACGACGTCTTGGTCATTCGCATCGAGGCAGACCAGCCGGGGTCAATCTCAACGAGAGTGCGAATCGACCGGCCGGTCGATGCCACGGCAACCGCGGTGGGCAGCGAGCTTCTCCTTGAGGGCCGTGCCAGCCACGAAGGGCAGCAACTTGGAGTTCGTTTTCAGGCCCGGCTGAGAGTCGCGACCGAAGGGGGGGCAGTCCGGGCCGACGGGGCGTCCTTGCGAATCAGTGAAGCCGATGCGGTGACCCTGATCGTTGCCGCAGCAACGGATTACCGGGGACAAGTCCCGAGTGAGGAAACGACTGGGAGGCTCAGGGTAGCCTCCGACGCCGGCTTCGCCAGACTACGCGATTCGCACGTGGCGGATCATCGAGCGATCTTCAATCGTGTCGCGCTCGATTTGGGCGGAGAGAAAGAGCGCCACATCCCCATTGACGCACGCCTCGATGCGGTCCGCGCCGGCGGATCCGATCCAGATCTACTGGCAACCTACTTTCAATTCGGCCGCTACCTGTTGATGGGATCGTCTCGGCCGGGCACAATGCCTGCGAATCTGCAGGGAATTTGGAACGACAAGATTGCCCCGCCGTGGAACTCCGACTATCACATCAACATCAACATCCAGATGAACTACTGGCCGGCTGACGTGACGAATCTCTCCGAGATGCAAGAGCCGTTGTGGGATCTGCTCGACAACCTTCGTGTGCGCGGTCGACAGACCGCGAGGGATCACTACAACGCGCGGGGCTTCGTCGCTCACCACACGACCGACGCGTGGTGGCCTACGAGTCCGTTCGGACGCGCCCAGTACGGCATGTGGCCAGCCGGCGCAGCCTGGACCTCGCGACATCTTTGGGAGGCCTATCTCTTCAACCGGGACAAGATCTTTCTGCGCGAGCGGGCCTATCCGGTTCTCAAGGAAGCGGCGGAGTTCTTCCTGGACTGGCTTGTTGAAGACCCTCGTACAGGAGAGCTTGTCAGCGGGCCTTCGACTTCTCCTGAAAACGCCTTCCTCACCAAGGAGATGGAACGCGCCCGGATCACGATGGGCCCTGCGATGGACCAGCAAATCGTGTGGGACCTGTTCACCAACGTCCTAAGCGCGGCGGATGAGCTCGGCATCTCTGATGATTTCGCCGCCGAGACGCGCGAGAAGCTGGCCAACCTGGCTGGCCCGCAGATTGGAAGTGATGGCCGCCTGATGGAGTGGCGGCAAGAACTCGTGGAGGCCAACCCAGGGCATCGCCACATCTCCCACGCGTTCGGACTCCATCCCGGCGAACAGTTCACGCTTCGAGGCACGCCGGAGCTTGCGAAAGCGATCCGCAAGTCCATCGAGCATCGCCTTGCCAACGGTGGTGGCCACACGGGTTGGAGCCGTGCCTGGCTGATTAACCTATGGGCGCGCCTCGAGGACGGCGAGAAGGCCCACGAAAACCTGCATGCCCTCCTCGCGGAGTCAACGCTCGACAACCTGTTCGACACCCATCCTCCGTTTCAGATCGACGGCAATCTCGGCGGTACTGCCGCGATAGCGGAAATTCTCTTGCAGTCGCACGGCGGGGAGATCCATCTGCTTCCGGCGCTACCGGCCGAATGGAGTCGTGGGTCGGTGACGGGCCTGAAGGCTCGAGGCGGGTTCGAAGTCTCGATGTCGTGGGCGGACGGTGAGCTGACGAACGTGGAAATCGTGTCGAGGTTTGGCAATCAATGCAGGGTGCGTGTCGCTGGCGCAGGAAGGATCCAGACCATAGCAACTGTCCCCGGAATGACTTACTCCCTGGAGCAACTCTCTCCGGCCGGGCCAATCTAACCCGCAAGAGCTCTTGCCGTCGGGGCGTTCGACGGTGGCGGCTTTGGTCGCGTCCCCTCTCGTGATGCAACGGCAACCGGAGCGTCCCGCCCGCTCAGATCGAGCGACATTTTGAACCGAACCCGTAACCGGCTATATTAATCTGGCTAGAATGGCTATATGAGACGGGCTAGTGTCAGCGAAGCCAAGAATTCCCTTAGCGCCTTACTGAGCGAGGTGCGTCGTGGCGAGACTGTGCTTGTCACGCATCGCGGCAAGCCTGTCGCCCAAATCAGGCCCTGCGACGCGGACGCGGTGACCGATGAAACCGCAGCCAGATTGGTGCAACAGGACCTAGCCGATCCGCCACAGGCTTCGCTGGACATCGCGGCGTTCAAGGCAAGGCAAATGCCGCGACTTCCAGAAGGGTACAGTGCGAGTCGCCTGATCCGCGCGGAGAGAGACGAGAACCGGTGAGGTACTGGGACTCGTCAGCCTTGGTTTCGCTGCTAGTCGAGGAACGAGAGAGCGCAAGCAGAGTTGAACTCCTGGAACAGGACTCCTCGGTCGTCACTTGGTGGGGAAGTCAGATCGAGTGCGCCTCGGCGTTGAATCGTCTGCATCGGGAAGGTGCGATCGACGCCGAGGAACTAGGACGGTCCCTGGAACAGCTGAGAATCCTTTCGTCATCTTGGCTCGAAGTCCGGCCATTGCAGAGGGTGCGGAATCGTGCAATCCGTCTGCTCCGGATTCATCCCCTGCGTGGAGCCGATGCGGTGCAACTGGCGTCCGCCCTGACCGCATCAGGGGAACACCCGCCGACGCTCGATATAGTTTGCAGCGACGTTCGGCTCTCGCAAGCCGCGATCCGGGAGGGCTTCGTGGTGCTTTGAGCGACTGAAGTGCTCAACCGACTTCTCTCGTCGAGCGCGCCTTCCGAGGTGCGGAGACACAAGGCTCGACCCAGGCCGAGCAACAGTTCGTGTTCCCGAGTCGGTATGCTTAGGAGCCGACAGGACTTCAATTGCAGGTTCGTCGCACTGAACCCAGATGTCAGCCCGCCAAGCGCACCCCGACGAGATTCGCTGCCCTCGCTGCGATGACGCTATGGTTCCGATGAAAATGAGAACCGCGATCTGGCAAGGCGAGCGGGTGGCCATCGTCGAAGACATCCCCGCGCATGTGTGCCAGACATGCAGCGAGCAATGCTACGACGGGCCCGTCAGCGACGCGTTGCGACGGCTCGCAGAAGCCGGATTCCCGCACGGAGAGGCCAAGACCCAAATCACGGTGCCGGTGTTTTCCCTGGACGGCCGCGTTAAGAGGCCAAGAGCCTTGCCGGAGGACGTGTATGTGGACTAGCCCGAAGCGCATTTCCCTTTCCGCCACCCTCGCACTGCTGGTGCTGGCCGGGTGCGAGAACGGGGGGGAGCAGCCCGAATCGGAAACGCCGGCGCAGCCGCCTGCTGCCCCGGAGCCTGCGCCCACTTCGCTCGCAGACATCTTTCCAGAGGGCCTCGGACGTACCTTGGTCATCGATTCGTGCGGTAGCTGCCACGCAGCGGCGTGCTCGGCCATCGGACAGCGAACGGAGGCACGCTGGAGAGCGCTGGAGGCGGACCACAGGGATCGGGTCGCGGACATGAGCGACGTCGACTACAAGACTCTTTTCGCGTACCTCGGCGAGAACTTCAACAGCACCAAGCCCGAACCCAAGGTCCCTCCTCAATTCCTGGAAGGCGGCTGCACGCCTTTCTGACGAGCGGTATGAATCGACCCCCGTCATGTCGAGTTGCTGCCGGGCGATCACCGCTCCATCTTGGCTCGGGATTCGCTGTGTTCGCTTTGGCTGTGGCGGCCCTCCTGGTGTCGTGCGGAAGACCTCCTCCTGCCGAGGAATCGGACGCCGGCGAGCCTCCAGCTCAGACCGCTGAAGCAAAGCCCTTTAATATCCGCGACGTGTTTCCGGAAGGTCCCGGACGCGAACTGGTCCTGGACAACTGCCAGAGCTGCCACGTCTTGGTCCCCATCCTCGTCCTTCGCATGGACGATGCCGCGTGGTACCGCAACAGCCTCGAGCACCGCGAGCGTGTCGAGGCCTTGGGGGACGAGGATTTCGAGGTCCTATACGACTACTTGACCACGACGTTCACTCCGGACCGTCCGATCCCCAAGCTCCCTGCGGCCCTCCTCGATACCTGGACAACCTATTGAGCGGCTGAGCCGCGGCGGTTCGGATCGCACGGCTGACGCCCGATCGGTGCCTCCGACTGGGGCCTAACGAAAAACCATGTCGGAGTAGTTCCCAGCAGGGATGGACGCTCCCTGGACGATCTCGTGGCGGCCCACGACGTCCTCGTTCAGTTCGATCCCGAGACCGGGCTTGCGCGGCACCCTGACTGTCCCTTCCTGGATCTCGAACGGCTCGGTCAGCAGTTCGTCGATGAAGGGATTGCCCGTCCGGTCGATTTCCACCGTAAGGGAATGCGGCTCCGAGGCGACCAAGTGCATGTTGGCTACGAGGGCTACGGCGTCACTCCACGTGTGGGGTGCGAACGGCAGGCCCAGAGCGCCAGCGCGCCTGGCGATCCTCCGCGCCTCGGTGACCCCCCCGCAACGGCAGCAATCCGGCTGCACGATCTGGACAGCTCCTGAGTCCATCAATTCCCGGAAGCCCTGCACGCCGAACTCGTTCTCCCCCGCGGCCAGCGGGATGTTCCTGCGGAGTGACTGGAGGGCGATGAACGAATCGAGGTCCTCAGGGGCAAAGGGCTCCTCGAGCCAAAAGACCCCGGCCTCCTCGAAACGAGGAATCATCGCGCTCGCTTCTTCGAGAGAATATCGGGCGTTCCCGTCGACCATTAGGCGGTGCTCGGAGCCGATCGCGTCCCGTACCGCCACCAAGGCCTCGCAATCGTAGTGCCGGTTGCGGCCTAGGCGCATCTTCATCGCCTTGAATCCCTCCGAAACATGGCGTGACGCCTCGTCGGCCAGCTCCGCCGCATGATCTTTCCACAACAGCCCGCTCGCGTATGCCGGTACCCTTTCACGACTCGTTCCAGCAAGTTCGGAGACGGACTTACCCTCGGCCTTGCCCTTCAGATCCCAGAGCGCGATATCAATGCCCCCCAAGGCGGACAAAGCGACGCCCTTGCGACCGTACCAGCGCGTCAGCTCGTAGGAGCGCGTCCAGATGCCTTGGACATCAAGCGGGTCCGCCCCTTCGAGAGCAGGTCGAAGATGGCCCTCGATGATCGCCCTAACCAGGTCCGGATGGGAGTAGACAGAGCCCAATCCCGTCAGACCCTCGTCCGTGTACACCTTGACCAAGCTCGTCAGTCGACCCGTGCAAACGCCCCCTGCGTAGCGAAAACGCCGGCCTGCCTCGTACTCGAATTGCAGGTTGACAACCTCTATGTCGCGGATTCGCATGGAAGCTATGGCAGAGTCCGGGCACCGGACCTGCGTAGGTGCCTCCCGCAGCCTACCAGAAGATGACGAAGCTCAGGGTCGCCCCGACCAGGACCGTACACCAGCCCAATGCAGCGGGGAGCCGCGCGCCGTTCCATCGTGCTGTCTGATCGGCCAAGGTTTCGGCCCTGCTTTGTGCCAGCCAGCCGGTCTCGCCCGAGACTCGCGGATCGCGGTTCGGTTCCCTGCCCCGTGCGGCAGTCACAAGGAGCATCACTAAGGCGGTGAGCAGCACGCTGAACACCGTGCTCGCGTAGTTGTTGACGAGCAGGGGAGGGAGAATGGCGATGCCGAATTGGGTCGCAACGAACGGCGCTGACAACTTGAGCGTTCCGTAGGCGATTCCAGCACCCAGCCCCGCGGCCGCGCTGGACCTGTGGGCCCGCGTGAATGCTCCCATCAGGTACACCGCGAGCAACGGCGTGACGAAAGCCCCGACCCAGTCGAGAAAGACCAGCAGCATCCCGCGTTCCTGGAGCAGCATCGGCACGAATGCAAACGAGCCGAGGATCACCAGAGGCGTGAGCAGTCGGGTGACTGCGACGTAATAACGGTCTGCGCGGTTGCGGACGATAATGCGGGCGAAGATGTCCCGCACCAGGAGCGCAGGCACTGTCGAGCCGATCGAATCGAACGTCGAGAACGAAGCTGCGACGACACCGGCGACCACCACGCCCCGAACGCCTGTTAAAGTCAGCTCGGACACGAGCAACGGGAATACCGAGTCACGGACTTGGAGGGATGCCTCGAGCGGCATCAAGCCGGGATCCGGATACAGGGCCCGGCCCATGATCCCGATCAAGAGATTCGTGAAGTTTATCCCCAGCAGGATGAGCCCGGAAACCACCACCGCCATTCTCATGTCCCATTCGGATCGAGCCCCGAACAGGCGCATCGACTGCGTGTGGTTGACCACCGCATAACCAAGGCCGATGATGATCCAGGCGAGAGCTGCCAGCCACCCGGGCGTCGTCGTGACGATCTCGGCACGTTCAGGGTCGCGACGCCCTCCCACCAGCAGCCTGCGCTCGATTTCCAGCTGGGCCTGCCCCGCGACGGATTGCCGCGAGACATCGTCGCTGCCGACATGGAGCAATTGCGTGGCGAGGCCTCGCTCGTGAGCGTCGAGCCTGGCTTCCATGCCGCTCCAGCCCCCGACCGCTGCCCACGCGGCAACGAAAAGGGCGATCGAGGCAGCGACCATGACAATGCTCTGGAGTGCGTCGGTAACCGCGACCGACCGAAGGCCGCCTAACGCGGTGTACGCCGTGGCGAGCACGGCGATTGCCACCACCCCCCACCATGCGGAGGCCCCCCAGCCTCCCACGATCGCCAAGACGAGGTAGAGCGTCGTCGAAATGATGCCGAGCACCATCATTCGATAGAGGGCCTGGACGAGCGCGGACACCACGCGAGCCGAGAGGTCAAAACGGGCTTCGAGATACTCGGCATTGGTATACATGCCGGCCCGATACATCGGCACGGCGATCCAATTGGCAAGAAGGACCCACCCGCCGATGACTCCGACCCAGTTCGCCACGAAGTAGCTCATACCAACCGCATAGGTGCCTCCGGAATCCGCGACGAGATCGCTGGCATCGATCACGGTGGCGTACAGGGAGAGGCCGATCATCCACCAGGGCAGCGACCGACCGGCCAGGAACCAGTCCACGCTGGTTTTCGTGTCCCGGCTGCGCAGAACTCCATAGAGGATGATCCCTCCGTTGAGGGCTACGACGATGGTCCAATCGGCGAGGTCCATGCTAGGCTTGACCTGAAATCATGGCGTTGCGGGCGGCACTGCGACTGGCGGCAGCATTCGTGGTAGCCCTGCCGATTCCGTGTCTCGCGCAGGGCTCCGACCTCTTCGAGAAGCGGGTTCGACCGATCCTAGCGAATCGCTGCTTCGCCTGTCATGGACCGCATGCGGGCGACGGACAGGCGGGACTGCGGCTCGACTCCCTTGACGGGATGCTCCGGGGAGGTCGGTCCGGTCCGGCAATCGTACCCGGACACGCGAGCCGGAGCTTGTTGATTCACGCCATCAACCACGACACGTCTCTGCAAATGCCGCCGAAAGCAAAGCTTTCGATCGCTGAGGTTGTCGCACTCACCCGCTGGGTTGACGAGGGGGCACTCTGGCCGAATGCCCCCCGGTCGTCGACGAATCTGCCATCGGCACCAGCAGCGGAAGGCGGATTCACCGAGGCAGAGCGGTCGCACTGGGCGTTCCATCCGGTGCGCGATCCGAAGGCGCCGGCCGGTGGCCCGACAGCCATCGACGCGTTCATCCTGAGCCGGCTCGAAGCCAAGGGACTCAAGCCTGCACCCAAGGCAGACAGACGAACGCTTATCCGGCGGGCAACGATGGACCTGCACGGCCTGCTACCCACGCCGACCCAGGTCCGCGACTTCGTCGAAGATGAATCCCCAGCCGCCTTCGAGCGAGTCGTTGACCGACTGCTGGCATCGCCACGATACGGGGAGCGCTGGGGACGCCACTGGCTGGACGTGGCCCGCTACGCGGATAGCAATGGAATGGACGACAACATCGTCCACGGCGACGCGTGGCGCTACCGGGACTACGTTATTCGAGCGTTTAACCAGGACAAGCCCTACGACCGGTTCATTACCGAGCAACTGGCGGGGGACGTGATCACCGATTGGGGTGCAGAAAACCGCTCCGAGGGTCTGATAGCGACGGGCTTTCTAATGCTTGGCCCCAAGATGGTCGGAGAGGACGATCCGGTCAAGCAGAAGCTCGACTTCGCCGATGAGCAACTCGCGACGACCTCGCGAGCATTCCTGGCGCTGTCAGTGGATTGCGCACGATGCCACGACCACAAGTTCGATCCCATCCGATCCTCCGACTACTACTCGATGCTTGGAATGTTCACCAGCACGAAGACAGTCCTGACGTACCGTGTGACCTCGAAGCTCAACGCCACGGCTCTAGCCGGTCCCGAAGAAGATCGCCGCCTGTCGGAGATAGAGCGAAGGTTCGACTATCACAGCGACTTCGTCACGAACTACAACCGTGCTACGACGCCCCGGCTTGTTGTGGATGCGCAACGGGAGGCCTTGGAAGACGCCCTCGAGGAGTACTTCGAGATTCCCAAGGCGATGGCAGCTGCCGAAGGAGATGTCGCGGACCTAGCCGTGATGATCCGGGGGAACCACCTGACCCCTGGCGCTCTCGCCCCACGAAGGTTTCCAGCGATTCTTGCGGGCGAGTCACAGCCGCCGATCGGGCGGCAGAGCAGCGGCCGACGCGAGCTGGCGGCCTGGCTGACCCGAACGGGTCATCCGCTGACGGCACGGGTCATGGCCAACCGGATCTGGAAATGGCATTTCGGTGAAGGAATCGTTCGGACGACCGACAACTTCGGCACACTGGGCGACCGCCCCGACCATCCAGAACTTCTGGACTGGCTTGCGACTCGATTCGCCGAAGACCAATGGTCGGTTAAGTCGCTGCACCGGCGGATCATGCTCTCGAGCGCTTACCAGCGCTCGTTCTCGCCAAACAGACCGGCGTCCGAAATCGATCCTGAAAACCGGCTCCTGTGGAGGGCGCACCGGCAGCGAATGGACGCGGAGGCGATCCGCGACACACTGCTGGAGGTGTCGGGCGAGCTCGACCCGTCGATGGGCGGCAAGACCCTAAGGCACTGGAACTTCACCAACCTCAATGCGAACGCGCTTTCGCGCGATCCAAGCCTTTACGAGACCCAACGGCGCACCGTCTACCTTCCTGTCCTGCGCAGCGCGCTCTACGAAGTCCTAGCTGCGTTCGATTTCGCCAGTCCGTCAACATCCAACGGCAGGCGTGGCAGCACGATGGTAGCTCCGCAGGCGTTATTCATGATGAATTCGAGCCTGGTCGAGGAAGCTTCCCGACAGCTCGCGGAGCGCCTGGCGAATGAAGCGGGAGAAGAAGACTTCCGGAGAATCCAACTGGCCTACGAAATTGCCTACTCGAGGCCCGCCGACGAAAAAGAAGCCAATTCCTGGAAATCCTTTCTGGACCGCTACGAATCCGCTGCAGGGGACAGGGAGGCCGCGTGGCGGGGACTGTGCAGGGTCCTGCTGTCCTCTAACGAGTTCCTGTACCTACAATAGGACCGAGGATGCCCGTGATTCCGCATTTTCGCCGAGAATTCTCGCGACGCGAAGCGCTGCACCGGATGGGCGCGGGATTTGGCGGCCTCGCGTTGTCCGCCCTGCTCGCTGAAGAGTCGGCTGCGAAGGGACCGCTGGCAGTCCGACAGCCGCACTTCGCACCCAAAGCGAAGCGCGTGATCATGCTCTTCATGTTCGGCGGCCCATCGCATATCGACACGTTCGATCCGAAGCCGATCTTGAACCGGGACAGCGGCAAGCCGCTGCCGTTCGCCAAGCCGCGGATCATCTCCTTTCCCCGGCGAGGCGGCAACCTGATCGGGTCACCGTTCAAGTTCAAGCGACACGGTCAGAGTGGCGCGGAGGTCAGCGAGCTATTTCCGCACGTGGCGGGGATCGTGGACGAACTCGCCATCGTGCGCTCGATGCACTGCACGAATCCCCGGCACGGCGGCGCGGTGCTGGAATGGCACACCGGCAGCGACACGTTCATTCGGCCGGCAATGGGTTCCTGGCTGACGTACGGCCTGGGCTCGGAAAACCAGAACGTGCCGGGCTATATCACGATCTGCCAGGCACTCGCCGAAGGCGGGGCGAACAATTTCGGATCGGCGTTCCTTCCTGCCGCCCACCAGGGGACGCCTCTCGGGTACGGGAACGTCAAGGCCGTCGATGCGCAGTTCCCATTCATCGGTGACGCTAGTCGAACGGGCCTGCAGCAATTGGAACTGGAAATGCTGTCGGACATTTCTCGCCGGCAGCTGGACCGTTCCGGTCCCGACATCGAGCTCGAGAGCCGCATCGCTACGTTCGAGCTCGCGTTCCGCATGCAGACGGAAGCGCCCGAGATCCAGCGCATTGACGGCGAGAGCGAGACGACCAAGAAGCTCTACGGCCTAGACGACGTGGTCACCGAGGACTTCGGCCGGCAGTGCCTGATGGCGCGGCGGTTCAGCGAGAGCGGTGTCCGCTTCGTGCAATGCAACAGCAATGGGTGGGATCACCACTTCGACCTGAAGAACCTGCTGACCCAGATGTGCGCCAAGGTTGACAAGCCGATCGCGGGCCTGATCAGGGATCTCCGCGCTCGGGGGCTGCTGGACGAGACTCTTGTCATCTGGGGCGGCGAGTTCGGACGCACGCCAACGGCGGAGAACGCGGACGGCCGGGACCACAACCCGCACGGATTCACGATGTGGATGGCCGGGGGAGGCGTCAAGCCGGGCATTACCTTCGGCCAGACCGACGAGTACGGCTACTACGGAATCGAGAACAAGGTCCACTTCCATGACTTGCACGCCACGATCCTGCATTTGATGGGGCTGGACCACACCCGACTCACCTACCGGCATGCGGGCCGGGATTTCCGACTCACGGACGTCCACGGCGAAATCATCCGAGGCCTGCTCGCGTAAGCTCCTTCACCGTCGGCACAGCAAGCCAGCTCGGATCCGCCGGCGATCAGCGGTGCACTACCGAAAAACCGGACGGTCATTGCCGAACCGCCGGTTGCGCTGTAAGGCGTCTGACGGGTGGCTCGTGCCCCATAATCCGCGCGACGAGGGTGTGCAGAGGCCGCACCGACCGGCTCAGGCCGCGAGGCCGCCTCGCTTCAGGTGATCGAGCCTCGCTACTTGGCCTGTGCGAAAGGCCAAATTTGCGAGGTGCGCGCTTACACAAGCCTTCACTCCCTCTTCGGCAGGGGTGTTGGGCTTCTCCCTACTACGCACGGAATCGATCCAGTTCTGCAAGTGAGGCGTCTCACCATCGACGTCGAAATCGGCGCCGCGCTCCTTCGTACCCGGCGAGAAATCCTCGGCCTCCAGCCCGCTTCCGGGCTCGGGATAGATTTCAAACCGACCCCGATCCAGATACATCGTTCCCTTCGTCCCCATGATCTCCACCATCGCCTTGTTGCGTTGGTTGACGAACGTGCCTTCGAAGTAGACCTGCAGGTCCCGGTCGGGATAGCGCATCAGCGTTTGGATAGTGTCCGGCGCTTCCCATTGGTCCATGGCGAACGTGTCGCCAACCGTTGTCGCCATTGCCGGATCCGGCAAGTCAAGCAGCCAATTGACCGCGTCGATCCAATGCACCATCAAATCCGTCAGGATGCCGCCCCCGAAGTCCCAGAACCACCTCCAGTTGCGGAAACGGTACGGATCGAAGGGCTGCTCGGGCGCGTTGCCCAGGAACTGCTTCCAGTCGACCGATCCCGGATCAAGGTCGAGAGAGCGCGACGACCCCGAAAGGCGGTTGCGATTCCAGGTCATATGAATCTTGTGAATTGCGCCAAGCCTTCCCGATCTGAGGATCTCGCGGGCCTTCTTGAACTGCGGCATGCTGCGCTGCTGCGTGCCGACCTGCACGACCCGCTTGTTCTCGTCCTGAGCGCGGATGACCGCTTCGCCCTCGCTTAGCTCATGTGTCAGAGGTTTCTCGACAAAGACATCCTTACCGCTGTTACACGCATCGATGGTCATCGGGACATGCCAGTGATCCGGAGAGCCAATGAGGACTGCGTCGATGTCACTTCGAGCAAGCAGGGCGTGGTAGTCCTTGGTCACGAAGGCCTGCGGGGCTGCGAGCTCCTTGGCTTGTTCCAGGGCAACGTCCCAGATGTCACAGACAGCACCGATCCTCGTTCCTGGCACGCCCGCGAGGTTCCGCATCAGCGAGCGACAGCGCCCGCCCGTTCCAATGCAGCCGATGTTGATCGTCTCATTGGCGGGATAGCCGAAAGCACTGGTTACACTGGCAGCCGCAGTCGCGGCGGCCAAGAAATCTCGGCGACGAGTGGCTGAAGTCAAGTGGCACCTCCGAACGCGGCCTGTTCGACCGACGCTTCCGAAGCATTCCACATGCTACGGCTGACCCGCAACCTTCAGCACGGCCCGAGACCAATCGAAATTTCGCTCGAAAGTTCGGTCGCGGAACTGCAAGCCAGGGACTCTCAGGGAAGGTCCAGGCTCTCAAGCGCTCGGACGCGCGTTCGGCAGCGGGACAAACTCACGGCTCGCCAGTTCGATCGCCTCTGTGATCGACTCCCCTTGGTGGAACCATAGCCTGCCGCGGAGCTCAACGGTCTCTCCCGGCTCGCAGTCGGGGAATATGGGGTCCGAGTGCATGCATGGACACCGGGTGTTTCCCCAGCAAAGGGCCGAGCGCTCCCACGCGGTCAGGATCCAGCGATCACCGCTGTCCGAACGGACAGCGGCAACAGGCGGCCGGAATACCTTGTTTTCCAGCGTCTGCAGGTTGAATCCGCTGGCCCCCTTCAACATCACGCAAAGTTGCGTTCGCAATCCACGCAGCGTCTGATCAAGACCATTGTGCAGCCATAGGCTCAGTTCGACCGACTCGGCTTCCGGCCGCAAGGCCGACCCGAATACGACCCCGTTTGGCAACTCCCATTCCAGGTCCAGGCCCCCTGCGGCCGTTGGTCGCATATCCACGTTGTCCAGCCATTCATTGCGATCGGTCCAAACCGTCGGAACGTGGGTGTGAGCAAGAAACAGGTGGCCGAGGTCGGAAGTGATCAGTTCCGGAAGGTCAATCACCATGTAGCTCTCGGGATTCCAAGGCAGGAATACACTTGCCTTCGAGCCCCTGAGTGGATCGATGGCCCCTTCCAAGAACCCGATCCGGGGATGACGGCCTCCCGGATACGGATGCACCTCAACCTGTCCCGTTTTCGGGATATCGTTCGAGGCCAGTTTTCGTTCGTAGCCGGCAGCGTCTTCACTCGACAGACCCGCAACCGCCACAGCTTCCTCGACCGCGTAGCGATGCCTCGCCATGATGTCAGTCCAGCGCCCAAGATCGGCGCGAGTCTGCACCAACTCGACCGGGTGTTCGAGGGATTCCTCCGGAGTGGGAGGATTCCGGATGCCAGCGTTCGGGTCCTCCACCTCCTGGCCGCCTAGCCATTCCTGCAGGTCGCGCATCGCTAGCGTCCGAAATCCACGGACGCGAAGTTCCTCCATGTATTGCCTGAAGGACTCTGGGGGTGTATGAACCCAATCATGCGCGAGATCCGGAACTCCATGGAATTGAAGCACGACGATTCCCTCGCTGGCGCGGTCGAGAACTTGATGGAAGATATCGCGCGTCCAACCGGGTATGGAATCACCTGTGGTCGGGATCAGAAGCGGGTCGTAGCGGGCAGGATCGTAGGCAGGACCTGCGGCCAGCGCGCGGTTGTCCAATTCCGGTGACAGTCCCCGACGTGCGAAGCGATATCCCAGATCCCGCAGCCTCCCGAGAGCCTCGGGGCCGAACCGATTCCCGCACCAGGCGAAGCTCACCGGCTTCTCCACTCCTACCCGGGCGAGCTCATTCTCGACCAGTGCCAACTCGCCTGCCATGCGGGCCGCATTCTTCGGTACAGCGAAGCTTGGGTGCGACCAGGAATGATTGCCGATCTCGAAGCCCATTTCGGCAATCTCCGCGATCTCGTCCCAGGTCATGAAGTTCTCCCGGTCGTCCATCCAGCGATGGGTCACGAAGAAGGTTGCGGAGAAGCCGAGTTCAGAGAGCAACGGCGCAACGAAGTGACGGTGCGACTTGACGGCGTCGTCGAACGTCAGGACCGCCGTCGGCCGTGACGTGGAACAGCCGAGGATCGCGGAGACACCCGTCGAGGCTGCGAGTCGCAGCAGGTCCCTTCGCGAACGAAACTCATCCGGCACCGCACCGATTCTAGAACCTCTCGGGGGCAAGACGAAGGCAAGCGTTCCGCAATCCCAACGCGATCGCGACCCCGCCTCCAGAAAAAACCGACAGTGGAGAGGGACCGCAAGGGCCGGCCGGCGGGCTCGACGAGGGACCAGGCCTTATCGAAGGGGCGGCGCCCATCGCTCGGTCTGCGTAATGTCGTAGCGAATCGCTGCGTCGTTGGCGGATTGGATGTCAGGCCGGGTGGCGCCTCGCGCGATCAGGTCTTCAAACCGCCGCTCGAGTTCCTCTACCATCTCCGGTTGCTGGGCGGCGAGGTCGTGCTCCTCGGCGATGTCAGATTCGAGGTTGTAGAGCTCGGCAATCGTCGCCTGGCCCCGAGATGTCTCAAGGCTGGGATCACTTCGTCGGTAGACCAGCTTCCAAGAGCCGTCGCGATACGCGAACTCCCCTTGGTTCGAGTGGCTGACCAGTGAAGTTCGAGCGGTTTCGGATGACTGCCCGAGGAGTTCTCTCAAAAAGCTCACGCTGTCCTCTGCACCTGCTTCGGGAAGGCTCGCCCCAATGACCTCGACAATGGTGGCGAAGACGTCGGTGAGGCTGACAAGCTGCCTAGTGGTCGCTCCCGGCGCGATCTCTCCGGTCCACCGCACAAGCATGGGCACCCTATGGCCGCCCTCCCAGATGTCTCCCTTGTGCCCCCGGAACGGCCCGCTCGGCATGTGCCCGGCTTCCACCAGCTCGTCCCAGCCCGTATAGTGCGAATGACCGTTGTCCGCGGTAAAGATGACGATCGTGCTCTCCTGGATCCCGGCATCGTCAACAGCCTGGATCACTTGACCAGCGGACCAGTCGGTCTCCATCACGAAATCCGCGATCGGAGCGATGCCGCTCTTTTCCATGAACGGCGGGGACGGCGAGACCGGCTCGTGGGGAGAGGTCATCGAGTAGAAGAGAAAAAAGGGCTTGTCGGACTGGGACCGCTGGTGAATTTGTTGCACCGCGCGCTCCGTGAGCTCAGGCACGATGTCGCGCAGCCGCCAGCCCGGCGCCATCGGACTGCCCACGAATCCTCTGGGCAAAACGACGCCCTCAGTCGCATCATGGACGTAGAGATCGGTCGGGAGCGGATCAACCATGTCGTTCTCGATAAACGAGAACGGCGGCATGTTGGGTAGGTCTACGCCGAAATAGTAGTCGAAGCCCCTGGCGGTCGGCCCTTCCCTGGCTGGCTTCGTGAAGTCCCATTCAAGGGTCTTCTGCCCGTTGCGCACCGTTGTCATCTGACTCGGCTGGGGGCCGGCCCATCAATGGCACTGAATTAGGCTGGACCGGGGCCGAGTTTTTTGAGCATGGTCCAGTGCGTTGATTTAATGGCACTTACAGGAGAGCTGAGATTTTTTCTCGCAACCCCTTGACATCCCAGCTCCGATTTGCGATGGTGAACTGGAATCGTCGGGCAATCGCGTGGATCCGCTGATCAAGAAACTCCAGTCCACCACCTTCTTCGGCCGCCGCTTCACCCGCCGGCAGATCGCCGACATCCAGCTCACCGTCGCCACCTTCCCGGCTCTGAGCCGCAAGGAACTGGCCCAGACCCTCTGCGAGCACCTGAACTGGCGCACGCCGAGCGGCTCCAACCGGGTCGCGGCCGCGCTCGGACTGCTCGAGCAGCTCGAGCAGGCGGGCATCCTCCAACTGCCCCCCAAACGCGTCGCCAGCATGCGCTCGGGACCGCGCAAGCCGCCGCCGCTGACTCCCCGCAGCGATCCCCAGCCGCGGATCGAGACCGGCTTGCGGGACCTGCTGCCGCTGCGCCTGCTCTGCGTCGAGCAGGGCGAGGACGTTGCGCTGTTCAACGAGTACCTGGAACGGCATCACTACCTCGGCTACCGCCAGCCGCGGGGCCCGCACCTGCGCTACTTCCTGCTGGACCGCCAGGGGCGTCGGCTGGGCTGCTTGCTGTTCAGCCAGGCGACCCATGCGCTGGCCTGTCGCGACGAGTGGATCGGCTGGCCCGCGGACCAGTACAGGAAGCACCTGGACCTGGTGGTGAGCCAGCCGCGGTTTTTGGTGTTCCCCTGGGTGCGCGTGCAATGCCTGGCGTCGAAGGCGCTCTCGCTGGCCCTGCGCCAGCTGCCGCAGGACTGGCAGCAGCGCTATCGGGCGAAACCGGTCCTGGTCGAGACGTTTGTGGACGCCCAGCGCTACCGGGGCACGTGTTACCGGGCGGCTAACTGGCGGTGCATCGGCCAGACCCGGGGGCGTGCCGATGCCGGGCGGACGCGCAAGGACGTGTACGTCTACCCCTTGACGCGGGATTTCCGCGCGATCCTGCTGCACGGGCCGCGCCGGCAGGCCCGCCCGCCGGCGCCCGCGTTCCCCGCGGAGGTCCCCGACGCGGACTTCATCGCGCTGTGGCAGGGCCTGATCGGTGCGCTCAGCTCCCTGGCCGCCGCCCATGATCGGCAGTGGCAGCAGCGCAGCCGGGTGCTCAACACGCTGCTGGTAATGCTGTTCGTGTTCCGCCTCGTGTTCGCCCCGCGCCGCCAGGGCTACACCACCACGCTGGCCCAGCTGTGGGCCCAGTGCCGCGCCCTGGACGTCCCCCTGCCCCAGCCCCAGCCGGTCTCCGACGCCGCGATGTGCAAGGCCCGCCCGCGCATCCACGAGCAGATCTTCAAGCAGTTCCATGCCGCGATCCTCGGCCGCGCCGACCTCTCCGCCAGCCTCTGGCACGGCCACCGGGTGTTCGCCGTCGACGGCTCCCAATTGAACCTGCCCCGCCCGCTGGCCGCGGCCGGCTACCGCACGCCCGGCCCGCAGGCCCACTACCCCCAGGGCCTGCTCAGCTGCCTGCTCCGGCTGCAGGCCCGCATCCCGGTCGATTTCGATCTTTTCCCCCACGGCAACGAGCGCGCCGCTGCCCTGCTCCATCTCGACGCCCTGAGCGCCCCCGACGTCGTCGTCTACGATCGCGGCTACTATTCCTTCGAACTGCTCTGGGCCCATCTCCAACGCGGCTTGCAGGCCGTCTTCCGCCTCCAGCGCAGCCTCGGCCCCGCCATCGACGCGTTCATCGACTCCGAGCGCAGCGAGGAGTGCCTCGCCATCCTGCCCGGCCGCGAAACCCTCCGGGAGCTGTCGCGCAAGTACCCCGGCACGCATTGGCACCCGCTGCGCCTGCGGCTGGTCAAGTACTCCCACGCCTCCACCACCTACGTGCTGGGCACGACCCTGCTCGACCGCCGCCGCTACCGGAGCGGCGACCTGGCCGATCTCTACCATGCGCGCTGGGGGCTCGAGGAGATGTACAAGATCAGCAAGCAATTCCTCGAAGTCGAGCAATTCCACGGGCAGAGCGAGCGTTTGGTGAAGCAGGAACTGTATGCGCACTTCAACCTGATTGCCATGGGGCGGCTGTTCACCAACCGGGACGCCAGCCTCCATCCGGCGGCCAGCCCGGCCGCCGGCCAGCCGGTGCCGCAAGCCAACTTCAAGCACAGCCTGGCGGCGCTGGGGCAACATCTGGAGGGCCTGCTGATGCGCCACAGCGCGTATGTGCACGAGACGCTGGAGCGCATCTGCGCATGGGTCGGGACAGGACGGCGCAAGCCGCGTCCCAACCGCTCGTATCCGCGGCGCAGCCTGCAGCCCGCCCCGAAGTGGTCGCGCCGCAAGACCAGAAAGGCGAAGAAAACACCGGCCCCGAGTGCAGAGCCGCAACCGGTCCCAGCTTCATGAATTGAGTGCTCGAAACTGACCGCAACTACTGCCGGAAACCACCGGACCTTAAGTTAGCGTCCGAAACCTTAAGTTAGTGCCATTGGCCGGCCCATTCCCACCCCAAGTGCCACTTCCCGATAATCGCGGTCTCATATCCGTGGTCCCGCAATACTCCCGGCAGGGTCGGGCGGTCCGCGGAGATGAGCGGCGGTTCGTACGCCGCCAGCACCCATTCCTGGAGTCTGGTCCGCCAGGCGTAACGGCCCGTCAGCAGTCCGTACCGTGTGGGAGTGCAGACGGCGGACGGGCTGTGGGCGTCAGTGAAGCTCATGCCCTCCTCGGCCAGCCGATCCAGATGCGGTGTGGGGATCTTGTTGTCGGGGTAGTGGGCCTGAATGTCCCCGACGCCGAAGTCGTCCGCCAAAATCACGACGATGTTCGGATGCTTGTCTGGCGCATCCGCCGAGCACGAGAAACAGGCAACGGCCGCCAATAGGGCCAATAGTTGGAATCGATTCATGGTGGGTCCTCGCAGCACGTAAACTTCAATTGAGCAGCGGCCGGACGGTAAGAGCTACTTGGTCCTGAAGGCTTTGCTCGCAACCAAGCTGGCGATCAGGTCACGGAACCCGTAGCCGCCCTCGGGCTCGGCAGCGGCGATGACGTCCAGCGCCAGGCGGTCAGCCCGCGTCGGTTCCCTTCCCGTGCCATACTCCAGCAGGAGGCCCGCGAGGGCCTTCGTGAAACGCCCGGGATTATCCAACAAGTAGTCCTTGATGTCCTGCGCGCCTTGGAGCTTCGTTCCGTCCTCCATGCGGCTGTTCGCTTCGACAGGCCGTTCCAAAGTCCCGGACTGCTCGTCTTTGTAGTAGGACGTCCTCCAGCCCCCGACTGCGTCGTAGTTCTCGAGAGCAAGCCCGATGGGGTCGATTTTCACGTGACACACAGAACAGGCCGATACATTCTGGTGCGCTGAGAGAACCTCCCGGACGGTCCGTGCCTGCGAAATGTCCGCAACCAAAGCGGGCACGTCGGCCGGCGGAGGTGGAGGCGGTGTCCCAAACAAGTTCTCCAGCACCCAAACGCCACGCAAGATCGGCGAGGACTCCACGCCATCACCGGTTGCAGCAAGCACAGTGGACAGACCGAGCACACCGCCTCTGCCTGTCACGTGCCTGGGCACGTCGGGCGCAAGGGCAGACAGGTCCAGGCGCTCGGGCTCGGGCCAAAGAAGGCTTTGTCGCTGGTCCGCTTCAAGCCGCGACAGGTCGACCTCGTTGCCGGGAATCCCCCAAGCGATCCGCATCGGCTCGTTCGCGTACGTGAAGTCCGAATCGATGAACGCGCGGATGGACCGGTTTTCTTGCAGTATCTCGTCGAAGAACATTTCCGTCGAGCGAACAATCCCGTACCGGATCAGTTCGCTCCAGACGTGGCGCACATCGCAAACCATCACTGACGAGGCGGAACGGCCACCGAGCCACTGGCCCGAGAAGTGCTTGACGAACTGCTGCGCCTTCGGGTCGCGGACCATGCGGGCTACCTCTCGTCGCAGGGTGAGGGTCTCCGACAGCCGCCGTTCGCGAGCCAGCTGCAACAGCTGGGAGTCCGGCATCGTGCTCCAAAGGAAGTAGCTCAATCGGCTCGCGAGCCCGTAGTCGTCAAGCCTGCCATCCCCGAATTCCCTGAACAGGAACTGAGGAGACAGCAGGATCCGGCGAATTCCGTAGTGAACGGCGTACTCTGCGGCGGGCGCACTTGTCCCGTGAGCGGCGACGTCCTCGATCAGCTCCTCTCTTTCCTCCTCGGTGAGCGGTCGCCGGAATGCCCGTTCCGCGAGCGGCAGGAGCACGGACCCCAGATACGCGCGATCCAAGGTCGGGGTTTGTCCGCCAAGGAACGCCTCTTGCCGCGGCAGAGGCCGCAGCGGGCCCCGGATTTCCATGCGTTCGAACCGAATGGTCGGCTCGGGGGATTCCTGGGCCTCGGTCAGGTATCCCGCAAGCAGACGGCGTAGGTCCTGGGTGTTTCCGGGATTCCGGATGAGGGCTGGAGGATATTGCTTCGCAAGACGGTTCTCGCAGTAGAGATGGAACGTCTCTCCCTTCTCTAGCCGCACTTCCACGTCGACCGCCGCCGGCTCGGAGTTCGTCACCTCGACTCCGCCCACCCTAGGCAAGTCGACCCGCAAAGCGCGCTTCGGGAGGTCGTAGTCGGCGGGATTGAAGGCGTAAAACCCCACACGCAGCGGCTTACCATCGGCGCCTTCTGGCGCTTCGGCACTGACCGTGAGCCGAACGCGGTAGATTCCGGATGCATGTGCGATGAAGGCCTTGTCCCAGAGTGCGCCCGACCAGCCCGCGATGTTGATTCCAGTGAAGTACAAGCCCTTGTCGTCACCGTCTCGTGTCCAGAACTTCGTTCGCGACGGGTCCTGGCCCACGCTGCCTCTCGCCGAAACCGAGACTGTCTCTTGGGCAGTCGGCAACGGGACCATGCGGTCCGCTAAGTCTGTCGCGACATCGTGGAATGCATCGAGATGGCCGGGACTGAGCCGAGTCCCTTCCGCCATCGTGTCGAACCTAAGATCCGGGTTGTCGTCAGGAAACGTGACCGGCAGACGGATCTCTCGGATCTGAAACAGGTCCCGCAAGGTGTTGAGGTACTCGATTCGATTCAATCGCCTGACTGGGCTGCCAATACCGACTGCATCCGTGCCCGGATGCCCCAATTCGGCCTGAACGGTCCCGAAGAACCGCTCCCGCTCGTCCTCGGAGGGCTTCCGGGCTCCGAAGGGAGGCATTATTCCCTTGACGACGTACTCGCTTGCCCGCAGCCATCGCTCCCGGATTTCGGGGCTGGACGAAGCCAGGTCAGCCTCGCCTGTATGAAAATCCCCCTCGGGATTGTCGCCGCTGTGGCAGCCAGAACAGTACTCGGCCGTGAAGCCAAGACGGAACTCAGGCTCGGGAGTCGCCTCCAGAAGGGAGGCAGCAGATACCAGGACAGCACCGAGGGCGACGCGCCTCATCACTCTCACGTCAAGGTGCCGTTCAGGTTGGATTCACTCGTACCGAAGTGCTCGACTTCGAAGCCGAGCTGCTGAAGAACCGTCACGTAGAGATCGCAGGCCATCGTGTTCGGCACTGCTGCGGTCCCGCAGGAAAGGTGCTGCTTGTGCTTCAGGCCGCCGCCCGCCACGAGGAGCGGAAAATTCGTCCGTCGATGAGCGGCGGCGTCGCCCATGGCGCTGCCGATCAGGGTCACGGTGGAGTCCAGCAGGGTCCCGCCATCAACGTCCGGAGCGTCCTTGAGCGCCCTAAGGAAGCGGGCCGCGCCCTGCATGTGGCGCTCCTCGACCGTCAGGAGCCCTTGGATTTTCTCTTCTTTGTTGCCGTGATGGGACAGGCGGTGGTACCCCTCGCTCATGAACTGGCCGTCCACGATCAGGGCCCGGTCGGTGATCGGGATGGTCATCGAGATCACTCTGGCGGAATCGTTCTTGATGGCGAGCGCCATCAGGTCCCACATCAAGTCTTCATTGTCCAGCAGGAAGGAGCCGTCGACATTTTCCTCGACGGGGAGCTCTAGACCCTCGGGCGGTTCCGGATACGGCTTGTCCAGCCAGTCCCGGCGTCGTTGCAGCTTCCCTTCCACCGCCCGGACCGAGGTGAGGTACTCGTCGAGCCTCTGCCGATCCTCGGGGCTGGCCCTTCCGCTGACCAGCCTGGCATCTTCGGTCAGTTCGTCCAGCAAGCTCCGGCCGGATTCGATGAGATACGCCTGCCGCTTCAATTCGAGCGCCCCGGCCCCAAAGACGCGCGCGTACAGCGCGCTCGGACGCAGAGTCACTGGGAGCGGAACTCCGCTCTTGGTGAACGCGAGGGATGCCTTTTGCTGGGCCTCGCCACAGCACAGCTGGAGCGACTCGTACCGCGTGTCGCTGCCGAGCGTGGGTGCCACGAATTGGTCGAGAGAAATGCTCGGCAGCACATGACCCGTGTAGAGCGTGTAGACAAGTTGGTGGCCGTTCCCGGTGGGGCCCTTGTGGTCGAGTCCCGAGATCGTCGTGAACGAGTCTCCGAGACTCGCCACTTCGAGCGGCTCAATGAGTCGGGGCGTCCCGCCGTCCGAGAAAAACTCCGGCTTGTAGAACCCGAGCTGGGTGCCAACGCAGACCAATCGCTTGGCCCGAACCTTGCCCCGGGGGCCGGCCGGTGCGGCCGCTCCTCGCAACGAAGGCAAAAGCGGGAGCGCAAGCGCGCAGCTCGATCCCTTCAGGAATTGCCGCCGGTCAGGAAAGCGCCTCTGATCCATTCCAACCTCCCAATGCCGAAACTGGATCGTATCGGAACGAGCCCAACGAATCAAGGCTGTTCGCCCCCGCAGCGACCTCAAGGCGCGCCAACTCGCCGAAAAGCCACAGAAACTAGAACCAAGACTCCCGGGCTGGATCGGCCGCAGGACATTCTTCACGATTGCGCATCGCGCGGGGATGAAGCCCCGCGGACGGAACGTGTGACGATAGGCCTTCACCAGTAGTGCGCGAAGCCAGCGCCCAGCGGTCAATTACACGCTCGGCGGGACCGAGTACGTCCTCGGCACCACCCTGCTCGAGCGCCAGCGCTACAGCGTCGCCGCACTCGCCGACGTCTACCATGCCCGTTGGGGGATCGAAGAGCTGTTCAAGATCAGCAAGCAATTCCTGGAGGTCGATCAGTTCCACGGCCGCACCGAGAGCCTAGCGGTAGTTTAGGGGCTGGCAAGAATCCGCAATTGTAACGCATTGATACGGCAGCAGTTAGGCACAAGAGTGCTGTATTACCCAAGGTCGGCTTTGAGCAGTTCGTCGAGTTGCAGGGCGGAGGCCAGGGCAGCCTGCGTGAGGGTCTGCTTGGACATCACGGTCGCGACCCGCGGCGGTCCCTTCTCGCCCCGCCGCGGATACAGCAGATCGATGCGCTGAATCTGCCCCAACTCGTGCTTGAGCCCTTCCATGGTCAGGCTCGGCCAGACCGCCCGGGCCTGCTGGTGCAGGTACTGCAGCAGCGAGACCCCCAGCAGGCAGTAAAACGCATGCACGCGGATCTTGCGAATTGCGGGACGTGCTGCGCCTGTCCGACGAGGAACTGCCGGGCGGGCCGCGGCCGGCCCCTTCCGCACCGCTCCGGCCCGAGGCCGCCGCCGCACGGCTGCAAGCCATCGCCGCGGACTTCGAGCGCTACCACCAGGACCTGCACCAGCGGGTCGCCGCCCTGCTGGGCCGCACCCATCTGGGGCGCGACCTGGAGGTCCAGCCGGCCCAGGTCGCCCTGGCAGCGAACCTGAAGCATCCGGATTACGTGCAGGTGGTGTGCGGCACGCTGGACCGATTGCCCCGCGCCCTCGCCGAACTGGATCGCCAGGAAGCGATCGGACCGCCCCGCTTGCAGCGCACGAACCGAAACGCGCGGCTGCGGCGTCGGAACCGGGCGTGGGCCAACGACGCGCGGCAGGAAATGCAGCCGCTCGACCCGGCAACACCCGCCCTAAATCCGTCCCCATCTACAGCTCGCTAACCGAATCCTGACGCGGTAGATGGATAGATGCTGTCAAGCCTAATCAAAGAAAGAAATCGACAAACCGATATAGGGTAATACGGAATCCGGCGGCACCTGGATTTACAACTTCTTTGGCTGCAGGGCCTTAGAAGGGCACGTGCTCGCGCCGTAAAAGAGTTTCAGTAGACTACCGCTAGCGGGTGGGGATCATGCTGGTGCCAACATCAGGAAGAAGATTCTTGGGTCGGTCGAGTACGAGGAATGAAGCCCCTAACAGGCATTCGCTTCGCCAGCTCCGGCAATGCTGGTCGACCCCGTTAGTAGAGCAGAAGACCGCTGTTCACGCGGCTCCCATCTCCCGTCGAAGTCTCTCCGTAACCAACCCGAGTTGGCCTGCCGACACCTGCCCCAGCTTCAAGGCGTCAGCCGCTTCAATCGTCGCTATCTTGGCGCTGCGGATGAGGGATGGGGAAGGCAGGCCCGCCATCTTCAGGTTGGTGACTGGAACATCGTCAGGCCAGCCCCTGTTCTCGGCGCTGGTAATCATGACGACCCACAACAGTCCGTGCAACTCCTCGAGTCGAGCCGTTGATACGACCAAGGCAGGTCGCGATTGACGCGTCGCGCGATCCGTGTACGGAAACGGGACCTTGATAACGTCACCACGCTCAAAGGTCTGCATAGGCCCTGGCGTCCGCTTCCGAGTGCCATTCCTCGAAGGAGCGGAACGGATCATCTGCTGTGGCAGCGGTCCGAGCCTTGGTGAGAATCACCTGGCCATCAATGATTTCGTATAGCAGCTCGTCCCCTGGCCGCAACCCAAGCGCTGAGCGGATCGACTGCGGGATAGTGGTCTGAGCCTTGGAAGTTAGCTTGCTGATGATCAAGATCGCACCTCTATCCGATCTGGAATGATTCCCATTGTAAGGAATTTCCTTGCTCTTGTCACCCACTATGATATAGAGACATGGAGGGCGCATTGACGACGCCAGCGGACAAGCGACAGCTAGCCCATGTTTGACATCGCTATCTGTAAAACACTGATTCTAAACGGTCGCAAATCGGCGTTGTCACCTAGTCGCCTCCCTCCGGCCCGTCCGGCGCTAGGAATGGATTGGACCAGAGCGACTCAGCAGTGCATGGTCTCGATCGAGCCCGGCCTCCTCTTCAATAGACAGTCCTGTCGGCGCCCTGCGGCGGTAGGGGGGCTTCCAGTTTAGCTCCCAGCACGTGCGCCCGCACCCGCTGCTCCACCCGGTGCCACACCGGCCGCAGCTCCAGCACGTCTGTTGAATCCCGGATTGATTCGTGGGATCGTCGCGTTTTTGCCCGGATTATCCCGTTACGGATTGGGTGGGAAAGCGGTCGAATCCGGGACGGGCGGTTTCGTAGAGTTCCGGGTATAGCCTCGAGGCTGGCGGTGCCAAGCTGCGAGCCGGATATGAATTAGCCGTTACCGGCAGGAGCCGCAGGCTACGGCCGCCGTGCGGGTGCCGTGGGGAACCGGACCCGTCCCGGCGCGATTGCGTTCAGGGGACCGGCCCGGTCCAATAGAGGTGGCCCGCGCGATCTGCCCTCGCCGGGCCGTGGACGGCGCCATCCAGATTCGATACGACACGGACCTCACCGTCGAGGACTACGTTACGCGGAAGGCCTGGTGGGACGCAAGCCCGCCGGACTGCCCGTACCACCCGCAGGGCGGCTGCCGGCTGGTCCCGCACGGGACCTACGGTCGCAAGCAGCCGGACGGCGTACGAGTACGGCGGTTCCTGTGCCGGCGATCGGGGCGGACGGTCAGCCTGCTACCGGACTGTTTGGCGGCCCACTGGTCCGGGACGTTAGCGGGAGTCGAGGAGGCCGTGCGCGAGGCGGCCCGGGCGCCAAGCCTGGAAGAGGCGGCGAACCAGCTGCGCACGGACCGGGTCAGCCTGGCTTCGGCGCTGCGCTGGGTGAGGCGGCGGGTGCAGGCTGTGCGGGCGTTGCTGACGGTGCTGTGCACGCTCTATCCGGAGCGTTTCGGGGAGCTGGAGCCCCGTCTGGAGGACTTCTCCAGCGCACTGGACAGCCAGGCGGTCCTGCCCTGCCTGCGAGCGATCGCGGAGCAGCGGCTGGACGCTCTACCGGCCCCGGCCGGCTTCTTCCGCCCGTGGAACGGGGCGGGATTGGCAGGTCCGGCCCGCCTCCCACACGCGAATGGTCTGGACCCTCCGCCGACGGCCGCCTAGCGTGGGGACAACCGGCTTCCCGGCCGCCCGTTTCCCCGGAGTCCAGAGCATGTCCGACACCCTGACCGACCTGCCGCGCGACGTGGCGCTGTTCCGCTACGGCGTCATCGCCGACCTGCTGGCGCTGCCGCCCGGCTCGCCCGAGCGGCGCCTGGCGATGCGCGAGAAGGCCCGGCGCCGCTGGACCATTCCTGGCAGCCGGCGCACGCGGGTCGCATTCGAGACCATGCGCGACTGGATCGCGGCGTACGAGCGCAACGGGTTTGACGGGCTTGTCCCCAAGCCCCGCGGCGACCTCGGCCGAGCCCGGCGCCTGTCGCCCGACGTCGCCGAACTGCTGATCCGGATCAAGGAAAGCCAGCGGCGCCTGACGGTCCGGCAGGTGATCGCCCAGGCGCGCGAGTCCGGCCGCGTGCCAGCCGGGACGACGCTGGCGGAGTCGACCGTCCACCGCCTGCTGCAGCGCGAGGGGCTGACCGGTCGCGACGGCCCGCCGGGCGCGCCGAAGGACCATCGCCGGTTCGCCTTCCTGCGAGCCAACGACCTCTGGACTTCAGATGCACTGCACGGTCCCCAGTGCGGCTCCGATCCCGCCGACCGGCGCAAGCGCAGGAAGGCCTGCCTTCTCGGCTTCCTGGATGACGCCACGCGCCTGGTCCCCCACGGTGCCTTCACCTTCTCCGAGAACACCGACACCTTCCTGCCCGTCTTCAAGCAGGCCCTGCTCAAGCGCGGCATCCCGACGCGCCTTTACGTCGACAACGGGAGCCCCTACCGCTCCCGCCAGCTGGCCGTGATCTGCGCCACCCTCGGCATCCAGCTGATCCACTCCCGGCCGTACCGGCCCCAAGGGCGCGGCAAGATCGAGCGCTTCTTCCGCACCGTCCGCATGCAGTTCCTGCCTCTGCTCGGCGAACACGACACCGGCAGCCTCGACGCCCTCAACGCCCGCTGGGCCGCCTGGTGCGAAGGCGAGTACCATCTCAGCCCCCACCGCGGCCTTGACGGCGAAACCCCGCTCGACGCCTGGGCCCGCACCGCCGCCGGCATCCGCCTCGTCGGCCCCGACACCGATCTCGACACGCTCTTCCGCTACCGCCTCAAGCGCCGCGTCGGCAAGGACCGCACCGTCAGCCTCCGGGGCACCCTGTACGAGGTCGACGCCGCGCTCGTCGGCGAGAACGTCGTCCTGCTGCACGACCCCGCCGTCCCCCGCAACCGACCCATCCCGGTCCTGCACGACGGCCAGCAAGCCGGCCAGGCCACCCTGCTCGACGCCTACGCCAACACCCGCGTCAAGCGCCCCCGCACCACCGACCGTCCCGACGAGACCGAACATCCCGCTCCCGAACCGACCCCCTCGCCTCTCCAGCTGCGCGCTCTCCGCGCCCCCGACCGGAACGACTGATGTATCTCCAGCACTTCGCCCTCACCCGCTTCCCATTCGCCAGCCTCGCTCACCCCGACGAGCTGTTCCTCTCCCAGGCCGCCCGCGAGACCGAAACCCGCCTCCTCCACCTCCTCGAACTGCGCGGCATCGGCCTGCTCACCGGCGAGGCCGGCTGCGGCAAGACCTCCCTCTGCCGCCGCGTCACCGCCGCCCTGCATCCCGGCCTCTATGCGGTCTTCTATGTCGCCCTTTCGACCGGATCCATCCTGGACATGTACCAGACCCTCGCCTGGGAACTCGGCCTCGCCACCGTGCGCACCCGCGCCAGCGCCTACCGCGAGATCCGCACCGAGATCTCCCGCCTCGTCCGCGAGTCCAAGCAGCTCCCCGTGCTCGTCATCGACGAGGCCCACCATCTGCGCAACGACGTGCTCGAGGACCTCCGGCTCCTCACGAACTTCGACATGGACTCCGAGCACCGCCTGTGCCTGCTCTTCGTCGGCCTCACCGAACTGCGCCGCCGTCTCACCATGGGCGTCCACAAATCCCTCGCCCAGCGCCTCCTTGTGCGCCCCCACCTGGCCGGCCTTGATCGCGATGAGCTTGAGTCCTACCTCGCCCACCGCCTCGCCCTGGCCGGCTGCCAGCTCCCGCTGTTCGAGCCGCCCGCCCTCGAGGCCCTCTTCCAGGCCTCCCGCGGCCTGCCCAGAACCGTCAACCGCCTCGCCCACTACGCCCTCCTCGCCGCCGCCCTCGACCAGGCCCGCACCGTCTCCGCCGCGCATCTCGAGCACGCCTGCCAGGAACTTGCCAAGTGAGACCCCCGCCTGCTCCGCGCTGGTCCGTGCGCGCCAACCGCGTCCGCGACGTTCCCCTCGCTGCGCTCGCCGCCCAGCTCGGCTACCGCCCCGACCCCCGCAACCCGGCCCGCCTCAAACTCCCCGGCTCCGTCCTCTCCATCACCGGCGACAAGTTCTTCGACCATCGCCAGGACCGCGGCGGCGGCGGCGCGATCGACCTCGTCATGCATGTGCGCCACTGCCGCTTCCAGGCCGCCGTCGAGTTCCTCGAACGCCACGCCGGCCTCCCCCTGCGCGCCCCCGCACCGGCCGGCCCGCCCGCTCCCGATCGCCACGCCGCCTTGCGCCTCCCGCCCCCCGCGGACCGCCTCTGGCACCCCGTGCGCGATTTCCTCGCCTCCGCCCGCGGCCTCGACCCCGCCCTGCTCGAGCGCTGCCGCCAGGACGGCATCCTCTACGCCGACTCCCGCCGCAACGCCGTCTTCCTGTGCCGCGACCGCCTCCAACACCCTGTCGGCGCCGAGCTCGTCGGCACCCGACCCGCTCCCGACGGCCGCACCTTCAAGGGCATGGCTCCCGGCTCCCGCAAGGCCCGCGGCGGCTTCTGGCTGCCGGCCTGCACGCACGATCTCGACGCGGTGCTGATCACCGAGAGTGCCGTCGACGCCCTCTCCGCTGTCCTGCTGCTGGCCCCCACCCTGCCGCCCGACACCCTCGTCGCCTCCACCGCTGGCGTCGCTTCCGCTCTCCCCCGCTGGCTGCAAGCCTTCCACGCTCCCCGCACCCTCTGCGCCTACGACGCCGACCCCGCCGGTGACCACGCCGCCGCGGCCCTCCGCCGTCGCACCCCCCACTGCAGCCGCCTCCGGCCCGTCGGCGCCAAAGATTGGAACGATCTGCTGCGCCGTTCCCCGCTAACCTAGTCGCTGCTCAGGACCCCGTCGACGGCAATTCCGCAACCACTCGCCCCTGCCTCAACACGCCGCCCCTATCTGCTACTAGAAAACTACCCTCGCCGATTTCCTCCCTGCCACCCGCACCTCCCCCCAATTCCTTTCTGCAGTAGCGAATCTACTTGAAAAATCGCCGCTTCCACTGCAGAAACAAAGTGGGATTCGCCCAGCGAATTAATCCGGGATACAACACACGTCCTTCATCGAGCGGAACGCCGCCTCCACCCGCCACAGGTCCTGGTGGGCCCGCACCGCCTCCACCGAGCTCAGCCCGGCCTCCTCTGAAGTGGCTACGAGTCAGTGGTAGAGGTGCTGAAGGTGGGGCAGTTCCAGAGAGGGCGGAACCATGCTAGTGGAGGAGGCCGGGTATCTCAAGGCGGTAGGGAGCTCAGCAGGGGGTGGAAGGCGACCAACAGGAGCCCCAGGGGCGGGACCGGCCAAGACGGGACGCATCGGGGTCCGGATCCCGCCCCTGAAAGCCCATCCGGGCCTTCCAGAAACTGACTCTCGAACGTTACGAAGACGGGAGGCCTGAGTCTACAGGCGTGGCCGCAAGTCTTCGTTACGGGCCACTAGCCTGCTTCCTTCGTGCTCAGCCGGCGTTACTGTTCCACGCTCAACCTGTCAGGCTTTTCCATGAGCGGGGAAATCTGTGATGCTTGGGTTCGGACATTCCTCAGTTCGTGAGGAGTCCCGCCTGTCGACCATATGATCTATTCTTCGGAATCATGGGCTTCGTGACCCGCTCAGAGGGAACCGTGCGCATCTTCCGTGGAGGCCGCGCTGGTATCTTGATCGCCTTGCCTCTGTTCGGCGGCTTGTTGGCATCGTGTGCTATCCGATCCGCCCAGAGCTATGTGCATTTCTCGACGCCAACACCGCTTCGAGACCAGGAGACCCTGATTCTTGGCTTTATGGGGGGACGGGATTCCTGGCAGAATACGGAAGTCGGTGTGGGGCGGATGGCTCAGAGGTTGCGCGATCACCGCTTGCCGGGAGTGCATGTAGAAACCGTCGAGAACAGGAAACGGGACCTTGCCGTTCGGCTGGTGCGCGAATCGCTGGACCTAAACGGCGACGGCCGCCTCCAGAAGGCCGAGCCAGCGAACGCCAGGATAATCATTTACGGACAGAGTTTTGGCGGGGCCGCCGTCGTCAAGTTCGCGCGGCAACTATGTGCCCTCCGCATTCCCGTCCTACTGACCGTTCAGGTGGACAGTGTGGGGCTGAACGATTCCGCGATTCCTCCGAACGTTTTCCGCGCCGCGAACCTGTATCAGGACAACGGATGGTTGATACGAGGCGAAGCCCCGATCCGGGCCGAGAACCCGGAACGTACCGAGATACTGGGAAACTTTCGCTTCGACTACGAGGGTTCGAACATCGACCTGTCCCACCTTCCGTGGCACAAGACGCTCGGTCGCGTAGCGCATGCCAGGATGGCCCGCGACCCGGCCGTCTGGCGGAAAGTGGAAGAGCTCATTCTCGGCGCTTTATAGCGGGGTTAAGGATTGCAAGACGTCCTGGAGCCGTACCATCGAGCGATCAAACGACGAGTGAAAGCCGAGGAGGGGCTTGGTGCATTCCACCCGGCGCGGCGAACGATCCAGGGATTCGCGGCGCTACACGTGATTCGGAAGGGACAGGCGCGGCGGGTGAGCAGTTCGAATCTTCGGCGACCGATTCAGTTCATCAACAAGTTGGTCGAGGTGGTTGCATGAGACGGCTCGCGTTCGACCCGACCAATCGCTCTCCTGCCGCTTCTTGAGAGTTGCAACGCATCCGAACGAGTGACGCGCCGGATTCTGCAAGCCGGATTGGTATTCCTTGCCGCGGTTCGTAAGGAAAAGGTGATCTCGCAGTCGCTACGGCTTTCCTGGGCGCGGACGCGGGTGGGCAGCCGGCCGGGTTTAGGATCCACGGAGCGCTACTACGCTCCGTGGTTGGCTGAAACCATCAACATTGCGAAACACCGCATCCCAGCCAACGCTAGCTGTTGCCGAGTCTTTCCCACGATGCAGGAGGCACCCGACACTGACCTCCAGCACCTTTGCGCACTGCTAGGCAGGCGCTTCTATTTGTCTCGACCAAATATGGGCAGAGACCCGCTTGTTGGATAGCTGCTTGCTCTAGCCGCGGTGGGCCGCCCCCATCCAGAGCCCGCGATTTGATTTGCCAAATACACCGGCGAGGCCCACAAATTGAATCTAGAAGTTCGAATACCACACTATCAATTGCGAATATATGGAGTATTTTGATTGAATTTCTAACTTTTGAGTGTCAGAATCGATATGTGTCCTTGGCGATGGGAGCGCATTCTATGAATCCGGTCGATCTCTCTCGCCGACTGCGCGATGCACGTGTGGCTCGTGGACTCAGCCAACAGGCGGTTGCGGAGATAATTGGCGTGCCGCGGACCGCGATTACCCAGATCGAGGCGAGCAACCGGTCCGTCTCCACGCTCGAACTCGCAAAGATGGCCTCGTGCTATCGGTGCCCCGTCGAGTACTTTCTATCTAGCACTAGGGAGGACGAAGACATCTTGGTAGCCCTGCATCGAGTTGCTCCAGGATTGGAAGCGGACATCGAAGTGCGTGATCAAGTGGATCGATGCGTTGCCTTGTGTCGCGAAGGCGTCACGCTTGAGAGCCTTTTGGGCTGGGACCGACGATCTGGGCCACCGGCGCGTGACCTACGTGCACCCCGTTCGACAGGAGAATCAATCTCACAGGCGGAAAGAATCGCCGACGAAGAGCGACTGCGGCTGAACATCGGCCATGCTCCCCTAGCGGACATTTCGGAACTCATCAGTTCGCAAGGTATCTGGGCATCTGGGGTTGACCTGCCCGATCACATGTCCGGGCTATTCCTCCGACACCCATCTTTAGGTATGGCGATTCTGGTCAATGCCTCTCATCCGCGCGTCCGCAAGCGGTTTTCCTTCGCCCACGAATACGCCCACGCCCTGTTTGATCGAGACCGAACCATCAGTATCTCTAGCACCGACAATTCTACGGACCAAGTGGAGAAGCGTGCCAACGCCTTCGCCGCAGCGTTTCTCATGCCGAGAAACGGCGTGCTCGAGGTATTGCAGCGGTTGGGCAGGGGGTTTCGAGGTAGACCCGGAAACGTGATCTATGACGCCGCTAGCGACGGGTCTGTTGAGGCAGAGTTTCGTTCGTCGACGAATTCTCAACGCATCACATACAAGGATGTCGCGACGGTCGCCCAGCGTTTCGGAGTGAGCTACCAAGCGTCAGCGTATCGCCTCTGGAGTCTAAGGCACATCTCACAGATCGAGTGCGATGAACTGCTGGAACGGGAAGAACTCGGCAGAGACTACCTACGTGTTCTCGGCTTACGCGAGGAATGTGACGAGGCCACGCGTGCATCTGAACAACAGACTCGGTACCGTGAACTGCGGAGCGAGATCACAAGTCTAGCCATAGAGGCGTACCGTCGCGAAGAAATCTCGCGAGGGCGACTTCTCGAATTGAGCAGCCTGTTGGGAACCGATGGTCGGGAACTGCTGGAACTTGGCGACACGCTGCGCATGCAGTGACAAGAATGGATGGAGATCAACGACTCAACCACAATAGTGGTGGATACATCGGTGCTTATCAACTTTCTTTGCATTGATCGAATGGACTTAATTGCTAGGCACAGCCATAGATTCATAGTCACGGAGCATGTTGCGGAGGAAGTCACGAATTACTATTCGGATGAGCGAAGGCGGCTTGACAACGCCTTCAAGTCAGCCATTCTCCGGGAGGAGCGTGTCGAAGCGCGGATCCTGGTCGCTAGTCCCGCGTCATCGGCCAAATCGGGAAGATTGGGCCTTGGCGAGCGATCTGCAATCGCCTTGGCGATCTCCAAGGGGTGGCGATTGGCCATCGACGATCGGCGGGCAGCGAAGGAAGCCGTGGAGATGAGTCCGAAGCTCACGATTGTGACGACCCAGGATCTGGTCGTTTCTCGGAGACCCACGAGTTCTCGGTGCCAATCGGTCGCTTCCGCAGTCTGAAGTTTTGGGAAAGGGGGCACTGCTTCGCTACCAATCCGTCTATTCGGATCTTCTTAAACCTAAATTCCTCAGTTGGATGAGGTGTTCACAACCGCTTTGGCCGTGTTGAATTGTCGCTTTGGCCGGTCGAGACGGCTCTTGAGTCAGGCCGGCAGCAGGCCTGGCGGTGGCTTCGGCACGCGCCCCCGGAAATATTTCCGCAAGGCGCGAGCCAGGATCTCGCACCATCGCTCCACCGCGGTCAACTGCGTCGCATTCTGCAGTTCTCGCAGGAAGCGGGTCATCGCCGCGAACGCTGCCCGCAAGCCGGCCGCGGCGCTGTGCGCAACCGTCAGCAGCAAGGTCGTCTGCCGACCGTGCCGCGTCACTCGCCCGACCCCCTCCATCATCTGCGGTCGGCTCGTCCTGGCTTCGCGCCGCGAGTCCGGATCGATCATCCGCACGAACAGCGACCACCAGTTGTAGAACAGCGCGTTCAGCCGCACCATGATGCGCGTGCGGTTCAGGTCCTGCGTCACGAATCCGCCCCAGCCCCACTGGTTCTTCAGCTCGTCGAAGGCATTCTCCGTATCCGCTCGATCCCGGTACAGCTGGGCCAGCGTGAGCGGCTCCCACTCCAGCGAGGTCACCAGCACCGAGTATTCCCAGCGCTGCCTGCCCTCCTCCACCACCTCCGTGAACGGCAGCTCCAGCTGCCGCCGCTTCAGCGTCTTGCGCGACCGTGGCGGCGCGTCCGGCAGTCGCCGCCGCAGCACCACCACCTTCCGGCTGCGCGTCCAGCCCGACAGCTGCAACTCGGCCTCGGCCGCCTCCCAGCCCTGCCCGGCCTCCGTCCAGCCTCCCTGCCCGGCCAGCTTCCGCACCAAGTCCTTGACCTTCGGCTTCATCATCAGCTTGAACAGGTAGTCCTGCCCGCGCGCCTCCAGGGCCGCGATCACTCGCTCCGTCCCGTAGCCGCGGTCCCCCCGCACCAGCGTCGGCCGCTCCTCCGGTCGCAGCCCGTCCAGCAGCCGTCCCAGTCCCTCCAGCCCATACATCGAATGGTTCCGCTTGCCGGACTCCACCTCCGCCTCCAGCACCAGCCGCGTCCCGCTCATCTCATACACATGGATCACTTGCGACGGCCGCCCCGGCTTGTTCGGGTTGTACCCCACCTCGGCCCCTTCCTGCCGCCCGTACACCGGCTTCAGCGTCGTGTCGATGTCCAGGATCCACGCCTCCCCCAGCAGAGGGCGCGTCACGAAATCCAGATGCCGCCGCTGGAGTGGCCCCGTTTTCGTGGACAGCTGAGATAGCTTGATAGGCAGTTGATTGCTCGCCTGAGGAGGCGGGGGGTAAGGAGGCCCCGGACGATGAGCAAGCATGCCTATGTGAAGGCCTACCCGAAGGAGTTTCGGGAGAAGGTCGTGAAGTTGATGCAAGTGGGGGATCGCAGCCCACGGGAGGTGGCCGAGGAATTCGGGATCTCGGAGGATTCGGTGCGGCGCTGGGTGCGGCAAGCGGAGCGTGACCAGGGCAGCCGGCAGGACGGCCTGCGCAGTGCAGAGCGGGAGGAACTGGCCCGCCTGCGGCGGGAGAACCGGCGTCTGAAGATGGAGCGGGAGATCCTGTCAAAAGCCGCGGCCTGGTTCGCCCGGGAGACCGATTCGATTCCGTAAGGATCTTCGAATTCGTCAGGGCGCACCAGGCCCGCTATCCGATCGCGTGTATGTGCCGCGTGCTGGGCGTCTCCCCCAGCGGCTATTACGCGTGGCGGGGGCGGCCGCCGAGCCGGCGGGCGCAAGAGAACGAGGCGTTGGGCCGTCGGATCGAGGCGATCCACACGGCCTCGCGGGAGACCTACGGGGCGCGGCGGGTGCATGCCGAGTTGCGCGCCGAGGGCGTGGCGGTGTCCCGGCCGCGGGTGGCGCGGCTGATGCGGGCGCTGGGCCGGCAGGGGGTGACGCGGCGGAAGCGGCGTTGCACGACCCGGAGGGATCCGGAAGCGGCGGTGGCGCCGGACCGCGTGCAACGGCGATTTGAGGCGGCTGAGCCGAATCGGCTGTGGGTGGCGGACATCACGTATGTGCCGACCCTGGAAGGGTTTGTGTACCTGGCGACGGTGCTGGACGTGTTCAGCCGCAAGGTGGTGGGCTGGGCGATGAGAGCCCGCCAGACCGTGGCGGTGGTGCAGGCGGCGCTGGAGATGGCCCTGCAGACGCGGGCGGCGCGGGGCGTGGTGTTCCATTCCGACCGCGGGAGCCAGTACACGGCGCTGGCGTTCAGCCGACGCTGTGCCGAGGCCGGCATCGAGCGTTCGATGGGGGCGGCCGGGAACTGCTACGACAATGCCATGGCGGAGAGCCTCTTCGCGACGCTGGAGTGCGAGTTGCTGCAGCGGGTTCCGTTCGCGACCCGCGAGCAGGCGGAAACGGAGATCTTCCGGTTTCTCGAGGGCTTCTACAATCGCAAGCGCCGTCATTCCGCGCTCGGGTATCTCTCCCCGGTGGAGTTCGAGCAGGCCTGGCACGCGCAGCAGCAGCTGGCGGCCTGAGCGCCGGGCAAGCCCGGCGGTGAGGCGGCCGGGATCCCGGGCTTGCGCCCCCCCGTGCACCCGGTTCCGTGCCCGGAATGGCCAGCAGGTGCGCCTTCCGGAACAGCCAGCAACGACCGGCAGCCCAGCCCGAACAAAAACCGCTGGAAATGGCCTGGGGGCTAGCCCCCAGGCCCCCAGCCGGGCCTCCTCGGCCCGTCCCACTGCATCTCTTGGAGAGGGGGGAGGGTGTACCCCCTCCCCCTGCTACCCCCTCCCCCTTTGACGTCTCTTGACCCCTGTGCCATCATGGTGCCGCCTCCTCTGGTGTTCCTGCAGCTGCCGCACCCTCAGCTGTCCACCATCTCGTAGCCACCCCACGCAGCCACTGCCCCGCCTCCTCCGCGTCCATCCGGCCGATCGCGCGCCGCACCGAGTCGTCGCTGCACACCCGCTTCATCCCCAGCAGACCCGGGTTGACCCCGTCCCAGCGCAGCGCGTTGACATGCGCGTAGCGGCTCGCCCCCGACACCACCGACAGCAGCAGCGTGCCCAGCACGTCCCGCACCCGCGGCGCATTCGGACTGGTGTACTCCAGCGGCGCCTCCCGCACGAACGGATCGAACAGGTCCGCCTGCTTGAGAAAGTCCACGAAAAACGGCAGCTGCCCCAGCGGCGTGACCGCCTCCTCGGGAGCCCAGCGGACTTCCACTTTCCCCGCGAAACTGTCGACCGGAACCGACTCCTCCAGGCGGGCCGGAACCCCTGCGGAGCGTTCACCCAGCGGGTGAGCGCCAGACACTGTCAAATCCTCTGCCATAACCCTTTATAGACCGGACTCTTCTGCTCATGGCACCCTATCCAACTGAGGAATTTAGGTTAAACGCTTTAACCAAGGCGTCCCGTGGGAAAGAAGTCCTACCAATCCGTCTGTCAACGGAGGCAGTGAGTACGTAGTCAGGACCCTCCCTCATAGGCTCGGAAACGGTCTTCCAGCGATTCAAGGCGATGGTGTTTGCGCCTATGCATCCGCGAACACAGATACAGCCGGTTCTGCGAACGATACCGGCAGTGGAAGACGAGCAATACCTCGTCATGCTGCTCGAGCACATTATGGCGGGGAAACCGCTCGTGGACGATCCGGGAACGAACACTTGGAGTGGTACATGCGGGAGGCGTAGCGGCCACTACTGTTCGCGGACGATGAACTCGGGATGGGCCCGCGCCTTGGAGTTGCTGAAAGCACTCAAAGTCGAACGGAAGTAGTCAGTAGACGCGAATCTCGCGCTAGCGCAACGGTTAGCTTCCGTGTTCGTTGTCAAGGGGGTAGAGGAAAAAACTTGGCGGTAGTAGGCGCCTGAGGGGCGTTGGCGCCGCATTGGGGGCGGAAGGGGGGAAGCCAATGGGGAACGGTTTCACGCTGCCGCCTCCAACGCCCGGGCGGGCGGTTCGGCCTGCCAGATGCGGTCCTCGCGCAGGAGGGTGTCGAGCAGGCCGGCCAGACGGCGCATGACAGCGACCAGGGCGACCTTGTGCGGCTTGCCGCGAACCAGGAGGCGTTCGTAGCAGGCCTTGGAGGACGGCTCCCAGCGGATGGCTCCCAGGGCTGCCATGTAGAGCAGGTGGCGGGGCTGGGCGCGGCCGCCACGGATACGGCGGCCGCCGCGGTGCTGTCCGGAGTCGCGGTCGAAGGGGGCGAGACCGAACAGGGAGGCGGCCTTGCGGCGGCCGAGGCGGCCGAGCTCGGGCATGTCGGCGCACAGGCAGGCGGCATTGACAGGGCCGCAGCCGGGAACCGACTGGATGATGGCGTCGCGGCGGGAGAGTGCGGCGTCGGCGGCGATGCACGTGCGCATGCGGCGGTCGCAGGCCTCGATGTCGGCCTGGAAGGCCTCGAGCGTGGCGGCAGGGCAGCCGACGATGTCGGGGCCGAGTTCGGCGCAGAGCTTGCGCAGGGCCCCGAGCTGCTCGAGGAGCTTGCGGCGGAGGGCGAGCAAGTCGCTGAGTTGCTGGAGGTTGCGCGGCTGGGGCGGGGTGGCCTCGAGGTCGTCGAGGAGGCCGAAGCGGGCGAGCATGGCCGCATCGACGCGGTCGTTCTTGGCGAGCTGGCCGAGGGCCTCGGCGAAGCGCCGGGAGCGCAAGGGGTTGACCAGGACGGTTGCGAGGCCGGCGTCGGCGAGGCTCTGGTGGAGGTTGCGGTGGTAGCGTCCGGTGGGTTCGAAGACGGCGCGGGAAACGCCGTGCTTGAGCAGCCAGTTGCGCAGAGCGCGGCGGCCGGGCTGGTTGTTCTTGAACTGGCGATCGAGGTCGCGGCCGTGGATGTGGACGTCGAGTTTCGACTTGCCCACATCAATGCCGGCAACTACGATGGGGTTGGGATCGATCATTCCTGTTTTCCTGTCCTTTTGCAATTCGGGGCGTTACCCGCGCTTCCGTTCAGGTCGCGCAGGAATGGTTGCGACGGGCCGACCAAGCTAACCGACGGAGCCGTGCTCCAAGGAAAAGACGGTCCGGCCCGTCGCCGCCCGGGGGCCTGGCCAGGCCCCCGGGCGGCCTCTCCCTGCTGGCAGGGGGAGGGATCTGCTACCAGCCGCAGCGGTGGCTTACGCCACCTGCGGCACTGCGAAGAGAGGGTCCGAGACACCAGCGGCCATTCCTCGTTCGCCAGCACCTCTCCAACATAAACTCACATGATCGGGTTGCCGTTCACCCCGACGGCATGAAATCGGGCTAAGAGCGCTCGACCGAGCGATCCGGCCAGCAGCGCAGCCAGCGATACCATGCCGCATGGCGGAAGCGGAACAGTGGCCGATCTCTTTTACCGGCGGCCCCGTCCCCGCAACATAAACTGGCCCGAGGCATCCGGCATCGAGCCCCGAATTGTTCCCGGCACCGTCCGTGGACGCGCAGCAAAACGCACCCCGCCGCCCAGGCGGGTGAACCTTCCGGAACCCACTTCGCTTCCGCCGCCTACGAAAGGAGCCCACCCGCAATGCCACCGACCGACCCAGTCTGGCCAGCAGAGACCTGGCCGGACCAGATGCGCCCCGACCGACTGCGCATCTTCCGCTCCCGCGCCGCCGGACTCGACGTCCACAAGGCGCAGATCACGGCCACCGTGCGCCTCTGCGCGCCCGACGGCAGCGCACCCCGCGCGGCCACTCGCGAGTTCAGCTCACTGGCTCGCGGGCTGGGCGAGATGACCGCCTGGCTGCGGTCCCACGACGTCCAGTGCGCCACCATGGAAGGCACCGGCATCTACTGGCTGCAACCCTACGAGGCCCTGGAGGATGCCGACATCCCGGTCGAACTGGTGCATGCCCAGCAGGTCCGCCAGATCAAGGGCCGCAAGACGGACGTCAGCGACAGTATCTGGCTCGCTCGCGTCTGCCAGTACGGCCTGGCGACGCCCAGCCTGATCCCACCGCGCGACTTCCGCGCGCTGCGCTTCCTCAGCCGCTATCGCCGCAAGCTCATCGCGGAGCGCGGCCGTGTCCGCAACCGGATTCACAAGCTGATCGACCGCTGCGGCGTGCGCGTGGGCGTCGCCCTCACGGACATCTTCGGGCGCAACGGCCGGCGGATCCTCGACGGCCTCGTCAACGGCGAGGACCCGCAGCAAATCCTCGACTCGCTGACGGTCCACGTGCGCTCCAAGCTCGCGACCGTCGCCGACATCCTCGAGGCCAGGCTCGACCCGCAGTCGCTCTGGCTGCTCAATGACATGCTCGCGGCAGCCGATGCGGTCTCACGACGCATCCAGCACGCCGGGGATCTGCTGGAAGCCGGACTGGCCCCGTACGAACGCAGCTTGCGCCTGCTGGAAACGCTGCCTGGCGTCGGGCGCGAAAGCGCCTGCGAGATCCTGGTCGAGACCGGCCCGGACATCGACGTCTTCCCGTCCTCGAGCCGGTTTGCCGCTTGGGCCGGACTGTGCCCGGGCAACAGCGAGAGCGGCGGCAAGCGCGCCTCCGGCCGTGCCCGCAAGGGCAATGCCGCCCTCAGGGCGGTGCTGACCGAATGCGCGCTGGGTGCGGCGCGCACCCAGCATTGCCAGTTCCGGGGCTTCCACAAGGCGCTGACCGTTCGCCGGGGCTACAAACGAGCTACCTTGGCTACCGCGCACAAGATGCTGCGGTGCATCTATGCTGTCCTGCGGGACAACAAGCCCTACCAGGATCCGGAGACCGACTACGAACAGTTGCTCGTAGCGCGCAACGCGCCACGTTGGATCCAGCAACTGCAGAAGTACGGCTTCCTCAAGGAGTTGAACCTGCCCAGCGCGCGGCCCGCCTGAAACCCATCCCGGCTGCACAGCGGCCAAAACGGGGCCAAAAACCGGGGCTGCCCTGATCGGCTGCCGCTTTGCACCACTCCACAGCTTGACGGCCAAGAGCCTGCACCCGGCTGCGGCCATGGAATTCGTGCGTTTCGGGGAGCTCGGCGCCAGTTCGGGATTTCACAGCAAAAGGAATAGAGGGAGTTGCGCCCGAAAGCCCCTCAGAACCTCACACTCGAGAGAGGGAACCGTCAGGGAGGCCCGGTATCGAATGCCGAGTACGGATCGTGTTGGTTCGGTGACGCGTCTGTTCGAGGCGGCACCGTGCTGATCGGCTTCGACGGCACGAAGGACCGGCTGGGCTGCGTGATCGGCCGTTGTGCGCGGCAATCTCTCGCCAAGTGGAGCCCGCCTCGTGGCGCAGCCGCACGATTTCCACTATTAAATTCATCGATTCGGTGTCTAGGCATCGCAACCTCCGTGTTGGAACGAACGTTGTCAATCCCCGGCTTCGTTGCGAGGCTCCTGGATCCGGCTGTTCTCGCCCGGAGCGCCTGATCGTTTTCACTTCGGAACGCCGATCACCTTCCTTCGGAATCTGCAGCCCGGGGGCCGGAATCACTTCGGGCGCGGAAGGTGGGCGCTGCGTCGGTTTGGTCCGAGGGGTAGGCTGAAACCCCCACCATTGACCACTACGACCACCGCCGCGCTTTCGCCGTCCAGCCTGCTCCGGAGGTCCGTATTCGTATTATGTATCATCTATTTCTTCGTATATTTCGGTATCATCACGGAAGCCTGCAGGAGGAAGTTTCCATGGAACCAAGGTGTCGAGTCACGCTGGAGGCCGCCCAGCCGAAGGAGCTACTCGCCCTCGCGCGCAACGGCAAGACCGCCCGCAAGGTGTTTGTCAGCCCCCCGGGCGCTGCTGCTGTGCGATCGGGGCCCGCAGGGTCCGGCTTGGACGGTCCCCGCCAAGGCCGAGGTCCTAGGAGGCTCGGCGCGCATGATCGAGCACCTGAATCGCCGTTTCGTAGAGATGGAGCTGGAGACCGCGCCACGGCGCGATCCGCGTGCGGTGACCTTCGAAGGGGCGTCCGAGGCCACCTGGTGGCGCTGGCCCGCCCTTAGGCCTCGCCCGGCTTGCGCCGCTGAACGATGCGCCTGTTGGCAGAATAGGCTGAGGAGGTGGGCCTGACACCGAGCGTGTCGCCGATGACGGTCCAGCGGTTCTTGAAGAAAACGCACTCAATCCTCACTTGGAGAGGTGTTGGTGGATCCCGTCGCAGGCCAGCGCGGCGTTCGTGACCTGCGTGCGGACGCGAGCGCGACCTAGGGCGCTAGGTCGGCCCATCCTAGGCATACTGGGTTTTGTCGTGCATGCACGACAAAACGCGACGGGGCCGTCCTGCTTTTCGAATTCGAGCTAGAGGACGAGAATGCGGTCCCCGCGCAGGCGACGGCAGCATTGCGCGTGCAGGTCCGTCCTGCCAATCCATCCAGGTGCCTGCAGCACGGTCAGCTGCCGTGCAAGTGGGGCGCAGCGGCGCTCCAGTTCCGACCCTTCCGACTTCTCGGCCACGACGTCCGCCAGTCTCGCCCTGTGGTCGAGCACCCCGCTCGAGGTGCGCCGGGCCGGCCCTTGCGTCGACGTTTCGCACCGGCCCGCTCACTTGTCGTCTTCTTCCACAGGTTCTTGGGCGCTGAATTCGATGCCGGTCGCATTCCTTCCGTTCCGCCACCTCGCAAGGATCAAGGGGTATTCCTGCCATTCACAGCTAGGTCCACGCGGGTCTCGGTGCGACAGCCAGATGCCCAGCCGGGAAACGCAGCCGGAACCGGCTTCTGACCCTGATTAACCAGTTATCTTCCGGTTTATTGAATCAAATGTCCATAAAGACTTCGGCTTTTGGATTCTAGCTTCCGTGTTCGTTGTCAAGGGGGTAGAGGGAAGAACTTGGCGGTGGTAGGCGCTTGAGGGGCGTCGGCGCCGCATCGGGGGCGGCAGGGCGGAAGCCGATGGGGAAGGGTCTCACGCTGCCGCCTCCAGCACCCCGGCGGGCGGTTCGGCCTGCCAGAGGCGGCCCTCGCGCAGGAGGGTGTCGAGCAGGCCGGCCAGACGGCGCATGATAGCGACCAGGGCGACCTTGTGCGGCTTGCCGCGAGCCAGGAGGCGTTCGTAGCAGGCCTTGGAGGACGGCTCCCAGCGGATGGCACCCATGGCTGCCATGTAGAGCAGGTGGCGGGGCTGGGCGCGGCCGCCGCGGATGCGGCGCCCGCCACGGTGCTGTCCGGAGTCGCGGTCGAAGGGGGCGAGACCGAACAGGGAGGCGGCCTTGCGGCGACCGAGGCGGCCGAGCTCGGGCATGTCAGCGCAGAGGCAGGCGGCATTGACAGGGCCGCAGCCGGGAACCGACTGGATGATGGCGTCGCGGCGGGAGAGTGCGGCGTCGGCGGTGATGCACGTGCGCATGCGGCGGTCGCAGCCCTCGATGTCGGCCTGGAGGGCCTCGAGCGTGGCGGCGGGGCAGCCGCCGGCCTCGGGGCCGAGTTCGGCGCAGAGCTTGCGCAGGGCCCCGAGCTGCTCGAGGAGCTTGCGGCGGAGGGCGAGCAAGTCGCTGAGGAGCTGGAGGTTGCGCGGCTGGGGCGGGGTGGCCTCAAGGTCGTCGAGGAGGCCGAAGCGGGCGAGCATGGCCGCATCGACGCGGTCGTTCTTGGCGAGCTGGCCGAGGGCCTCGGCGAAGCGCCGGGAGCGCAAGGGGTTGACCAGGACGGTTGCGAGGCCGGCGTCGGCGAGGCACTGGTGGAGGTGGCGGTGGTAGCGTCCGGTGGGTTCGAAGACGGCGCGGGAAACGCTGTGCTTGAGCAGCCAATTGCGCAGAGCGCGGCGGCCGGGCTGGTTGTTCTTGAACTGGCGATCGAGGTCGCGGTCGAGGATGTGGGCGTCGAGTTTCGACTTGCCCACATCAATACCGGCAACTACGATGGGGTTGGGATCGGTCATTCCTGTCCTCCTGTCCTCTTGCGATTCGGGGCGTTACCCGCGCTTCCGTTCAGGACGCGCAGGAATGGTTGCGACGGGCCGACCAAGCTCACGGACGGAGCCGTGCTCCAAGGGGTAAACGGTCCGGCCCGTCGCCGCCCGGGGGCCTGGCCAGGCCCCCGGGCGGCCCTCTGCTGGCAGGGGGAGGGATCTGCTACCAGCCGCAGCGGTGGCTTACGCCACCTGCGGCACTGCGGAGAGAGGGTCTGAGACACCAGCGGCCATTCCTCTTTCGCTGGCACCTCTCCAACATAAGAGGTGTCGATATTGAGACAGCTATCTGTGTTCCTACTCGATCCAGCCGGAGAGGACTCCCGAGATGCCATTGGCAATCGAGTCGATCTCGTCGCCAGGCATGTCGATCCTCTGGAACTCTTCCAATGGAACAGCCAAGTCGCTGGCTTAAACGGCGCTCTACGCCTTCGTCAATTCCCGCTCCTTCTCCAGTGACTCGATGAACAGGGGAAACACTTCACCCTCCACTTCGAAGAGCGGATCATCCAAACGCTCGATTCGTTGCTCGTTAAGGCCAAACGGTGCCTGAAGCAGCCAAGGAGGGACCGTGGAGGTCAGGTGCTGCCCGAACACAATTCGACGGAACAGCAAAGAAGTCAATAGTCGAGTCAGCGAGGCGCACATCCTATCGTGTGTAAATCCAGGGGATTAGGGGGCTTCCTAGTCAGGGGGGCGGGGACGGCGGAAGTGCCTACTGGGCATCGTGTCACTGAAAGGAACCGCGAATGCGCGGCTCGTCCCGCCCGGTGGGAGTCTCGCAAAGCGTGTCCTCGATTCTCCAGAGGGTCTCTGCCACTCCTTACTCCATCCAGTCGTCCTTCACTGTTCCTTCGGGACGATGAGCGGCCACGGAGAGGCTGGCTCTCGCATCGGAGGCGATGGCTTGACTTCCCCGGAAGGCTCCGATGACAAGGTTGGAAGACACGTTCTAGCGACGGATGGTCTTTCCGAGGAGGAGGTTCCCGTGATGTTTTTCCAGCAGGATTCTCCTTTGCGAATGCAGGTCCTCCCTGACAGCCAAAGGTCGCTGTTCCCTGCTGGCGGTTCCCCTCGTAGTGTTAGCGGTCGGGCTCGATGGATCATCATCAGGCGGATCCGAGATGGGAGTCGTAGACCTAGGACAGGGCGTCTGGCCGAAGCGGGAACGGCGCAGGGCGTTGTCCCAGTGCTTTCCGTTCGGACAGGCTGCGTAGAGGTGTCCGGATCTCACGCGAATCGTCGCGGCCTGGGAGAGGTAGCGTCCGCTTGGAACCGATTCAAGCCCACCCTCGATTGCGGCTTGGCGCTGGCCGCCCTCGTTCCACGTGCAAGGGTCGGACAGCTTACTCCAGATGGCTGGGCGCGGAAGTTCCGATGGTCCCGCTATCGCCTTCGCCTCCGTTTTCGTTGCCTTGGTCGTCCCGGGAGTCCTGATTGCCTAGGTTCTGGGGGGTGCCATCGGGCTGAGGCGGTCCGACCGGGGATTGTAGGTTCGGATTATGCCCCAGATAATCCGGGCTCGTTGAGACGTCGACCCCTGAACGGCCATCCAGATTCGAGATTCAGAGGTTCGGATCCCACCGCCCTCAGTCGTCCTCGGAATCCGGGCGCTGCCGGTCATGAGTCTCCCGGAGGATGCACCGGTCACCGGCCTTGACGAATCCGGTGGGACAGTTGCCGTTGACGGCGACGACTATGGTGTCCGGGAGCGGAAGCGGCCTGGCAGGCCCAGTCGGACTCTTGGGGTCGCAATCGTTCCTGGGGCTAGTTGCCTTTCCCGATGCATCTGTCAGCCGTATTCGCTGAGCGGCGGAGCAATCGGCATAGACGCTCATGCCTTGATTGCCCCATCTTGCATTCCCTCGGTCATTGCACAGCATGTCAACGCTGACCTCGCTGTAGCCCTAGTGCTTGGTCCTCATGCACTCCGCCTTGCATTCGGCGACCCTAATCTCGCGGATGACCAGGACCGTATCCGGTTGCCGGCAATTCTTGCGCATGGCCGCGGCATCCCTGATCCTGGATTGCAGCTAGGCCTCGCGCCCGCAGGGATCCGCAGGCGGGGTTTGCGCCTGGGATTCGCTGCCGGTTTGCTGGTCGAAGGCGGACCGGCCAGCGCGACGAAGAGAAGAATCCCTGTGCCTCTAGGGACCCTTCCGCCCGCATGCGCTTTCCGAACTCTGTGACGGCCTCGACACGGCCAGGCTCGTTTGCCTGCTCGAGGCCCATGCTCGTGACCTCGACCTGGGACGCGGCCCATTCCTTGGAGTTTTCGAATTCAAACCGCATCCCCTTCAGGATCTGCGCCCGAAGGCGCTGGACGCGGATGAGCTCCGGAAGAGCACCCACTTCGGACAGGGCCCGGGCCATTGCTTTGGCCCTGAAGGACTCCTTCAATCCACTCCAGCAACCCGAATCGGCCAAATACATCGCTAAGGCATTGCCGAGCGCGTCACGGGTGTAGAATATCGCGTGCGCCTTGAGCATAAGCCACGGAAGCACCTCCCGGTCGACGTTGGCCCCGCGTTTCTGAAGGAATTCCATGACCCGGAGGCGTCCATCGCGAGCCTCGAGCACAAGCGGCGTCACGGACTCGTCCAGCTTGGCGCCAATATCCGGATCCCCTACGTAGCGGTCCACGAGGAGATGCACCACGGATAGGGGTCCAGCCCAGGCCGTGTAGGGCAGCGGGAAGAATCCCTCGCCATCGTTCCCCTCCGGATCCGCTACCTACCAGAGTAGGGCCTCGACGATGTCGTTGCCGTCGGCACAATCGTTGCCATCCGCATCGGTCGAGGGAGTGCGCCGTCCGCGGCGTCCAGATCGGTGGACGTGCGGATGGCAGCCAAGGCCGCCGGTTAGCGCTACTTCTTCAGTAGCTCGTGCCGCTGCCCCGGTTGCAGCGGCACGGTCGCCAGAAGCGCCGCTGCAATGACCATGAGCGGTTTCTCCTTCCCGGCTGAATCGATGCCGCAGGGAGCGCCTACCACCTCTCGAAGACCTCTCAACCATGCAGAGCCCCGAGGCCGCTATTAGTCGAATAGGATGAATCGCGGCCTCGAGGGATTCGCGCCGCAGGGGGGTAAGGGCGCGAACCGACACAGCATAGCACTTGCTTGCACCACCATTGCCGCGTTTCCCGCCAATCGAGCAGCATTGCGGTCCAGCCGCTCAGGATCAGGAACAGGTTGAAGAACAGGGTGCTCGTGGCTGGATTCACCACCCTTGAGATCCAGCCTTGACCGTATATCCAGTCGCCGACAAACCAATAGGCCAGGCAGGTGACAGCGAAAGGCACCATTTAGACCAGAAAGGCCGCCTTGCCGATCATGACTTCACACAAACCCTTGGGGGCGGAGGTACTGAACCGAGGAGCCCCCAAGGGCGGGCCGCAATGGAAGACCGCCTGTCATGACGTTTGTTGAATCCCGGATTAATTCGTGGGATCGTCGCGTTTTTGCCCGGATTATCCCGTTACGGATTGGGTGGGAAAGCGGTCGAATCCGGGACGGGCGGTTTCGTAGAGTTCCGGGTATAGCCTCGAGGCTGGCGGTGCCAAGCTGCGAGCCGGATATGAATTAGCCGTTACCGGCAGGAGCCGCAGGCTACGGCCGCCGTGCGGGTGCCGTGGGGAACCGGACCCGTCCCGGCGCGATTGCGTTCAGGGGACCGGCCCGGTCCAATAGAGGTGGCCCGCGCGATCTGCCCTCGCCGGGCCGTGGACGGCGCCATCCAGATTCGATACGACACGGACCTCACCGTCGAGGACTACGTTACGCGGAAGGCCTGGTGGGACGCAAGCCCGCCGGACTGCCCGTACCACCCGCAGGGCGGCTGCCGGCTGGTCCCGCACGGGACCTACGGTCGCAAGCAGCCGGACGGCGTACGAGTACGGCGGTTCCTGTGCCGGCGATCGGGGCGGACGGTCAGCCTGCTACCGGACTGTTTGGCGGCCCACTGGTCCGGGACGTTAGCGGGAGTCGAGGAGGCCGTGCGCGAGGCGGCCCGGGCGCCAAGCCTGGAAGAGGCGGCGAACCAGCTGCGCACGGACCGGGTCAGCCTGGCTTCGGCGCTGCGCTGGGTGAGGCGGCGGGTGCAGGCTGTGCGGGCGTTGCTGACGGTGCTGTGCACGCTCTATCCGGAGCGTTTCGGGGAGCTGGAGCCCCGTCTGGAGGACTTCTCCAGCGCACTGGACAGCCAGGCGGTCCTGCCCTGCCTGCGAGCGATCGCGGAGCAGCGGCTGGACGCTCTACCGGCCCCGGCCGGCTTCTTCCGCCCGTGGAACGGGGCGGGATTGGCAGGTCCGGCCCGCCTCCCACACGCGAATGGTCTGGACCCTCCGCCGACGGCCGCCTAGCGTGGGGACAACCGGCTTCCCGGCCGCCCGTTTCCCCGGAGTCCAGAGCATGTCCGACACCCTGACCGACCTGCCGCGCGACGTGGCGCTGTTCCGCTACGGCGTCATCGCCGACCTGCTGGCGCTGCCGCCCGGCTCGCCCGAGCGGCGCCTGGCGATGCGCGAGAAGGCCCGGCGCCGCTGGACCATTCCTGGCAGCCGGCGCACGCGGGTCGCATTCGAGACCATGCGCGACTGGATCGCGGCGTACGAGCGCAACGGGTTTGACGGGCTTGTCCCCAAGCCCCGCGGCGACCTCGGCCGAGCCCGGCGCCTGTCGCCCGACGTCGCCGAACTGCTGATCCGGATCAAGGAAAGCCAGCGGCGCCTGACGGTCCGGCAGGTGATCGCCCAGGCGCGCGAGTCCGGCCGCGTGCCAGCCGGGACGACGCTGGCGGAGTCGACCGTCCACCGCCTGCTGCAGCGCGAGGGGCTGACCGGTCGCGACGGCCCGCCGGGCGCGCCGAAGGACCATCGCCGGTTCGCCTTCCTGCGAGCCAACGACCTCTGGACTTCAGATGCACTGCACGGTCCCCAGTGCGGCTCCGATCCCGCCGACCGGCGCAAGCGCAGGAAGGCCTGCCTTCTCGGCTTCCTGGATGACGCCACGCGCCTGGTCCCCCACGGTGCCTTCACCTTCTCCGAGAACACCGACACCTTCCTGCCCGTCTTCAAGCAGGCCCTGCTCAAGCGCGGCATCCCGACGCGCCTTTACGTCGACAACGGGAGCCCCTACCGCTCCCGCCAGCTGGCCGTGATCTGCGCCACCCTCGGCATCCAGCTGATCCACTCCCGGCCGTACCGGCCCCAAGGGCGCGGCAAGATCGAGCGCTTCTTCCGCACCGTCCGCATGCAGTTCCTGCCTCTGCTCGGCGAACACGACACCGGCAGCCTCGACGCCCTCAACGCCCGCTGGGCCGCCTGGTGCGAAGGCGAGTACCATCTCAGCCCCCACCGCGGCCTTGACGGCGAAACCCCGCTCGACGCCTGGGCCCGCACCGCCGCCGGCATCCGCCTCGTCGGCCCCGACACCGATCTCGACACGCTCTTCCGCTACCGCCTCAAGCGCCGCGTCGGCAAGGACCGCACCGTCAGCCTCCGGGGCACCCTGTACGAGGTCGACGCCGCGCTCGTCGGCGAGAACGTCGTCCTGCTGCACGACCCCGCCGTCCCCCGCAACCGACCCATCCCGGTCCTGCACGACGGCCAGCAAGCCGGCCAGGCCACCCTGCTCGACGCCTACGCCAACACCCGCGTCAAGCGCCCCCGCACCACCGACCGTCCCGACGAGACCGAACATCCCGCTCCCGAACCGACCCCCTCGCCTCTCCAGCTGCGCGCTCTCCGCGCCCCCGACCGGAACGACTGATGTATCTCCAGCACTTCGCCCTCACCCGCTTCCCATTCGCCAGCCTCGCTCACCCCGACGAGCTGTTCCTCTCCCAGGCCGCCCGCGAGACCGAAACCCGCCTCCTCCACCTCCTCGAACTGCGCGGCATCGGCCTGCTCACCGGCGAGGCCGGCTGCGGCAAGACCTCCCTCTGCCGCCGCGTCACCGCCGCCCTGCATCCCGGCCTCTATGCGGTCTTCTATGTCGCCCTTTCGACCGGATCCATCCTGGACATGTACCAGACCCTCGCCTGGGAACTCGGCCTCGCCACCGTGCGCACCCGCGCCAGCGCCTACCGCGAGATCCGCACCGAGATCTCCCGCCTCGTCCGCGAGTCCAAGCAGCTCCCCGTGCTCGTCATCGACGAGGCCCACCATCTGCGCAACGACGTGCTCGAGGACCTCCGGCTCCTCACGAACTTCGACATGGACTCCGAGCACCGCCTGTGCCTGCTCTTCGTCGGCCTCACCGAACTGCGCCGCCGTCTCACCATGGGCGTCCACAAATCCCTCGCCCAGCGCCTCCTTGTGCGCCCCCACCTGGCCGGCCTTGATCGCGATGAGCTTGAGTCCTACCTCGCCCACCGCCTCGCCCTGGCCGGCTGCCAGCTCCCGCTGTTCGAGCCGCCCGCCCTCGAGGCCCTCTTCCAGGCCTCCCGCGGCCTGCCCAGAACCGTCAACCGCCTCGCCCACTACGCCCTCCTCGCCGCCGCCCTCGACCAGGCCCGCACCGTCTCCGCCGCGCATCTCGAGCACGCCTGCCAGGAACTTGCCAAGTGAGACCCCCGCCTGCTCCGCGCTGGTCCGTGCGCGCCAACCGCGTCCGCGACGTTCCCCTCGCTGCGCTCGCCGCCCAGCTCGGCTACCGCCCCGACCCCCGCAACCCGGCCCGCCTCAAACTCCCCGGCTCCGTCCTCTCCATCACCGGCGACAAGTTCTTCGACCATCGCCAGGACCGCGGCGGCGGCGGCGCGATCGACCTCGTCATGCATGTGCGCCACTGCCGCTTCCAGGCCGCCGTCGAGTTCCTCGAACGCCACGCCGGCCTCCCCCTGCGCGCCCCCGCACCGGCCGGCCCGCCCGCTCCCGATCGCCACGCCGCCTTGCGCCTCCCGCCCCCCGCGGACCGCCTCTGGCACCCCGTGCGCGATTTCCTCGCCTCCGCCCGCGGCCTCGACCCCGCCCTGCTCGAGCGCTGCCGCCAGGACGGCATCCTCTACGCCGACTCCCGCCGCAACGCCGTCTTCCTGTGCCGCGACCGCCTCCAACACCCTGTCGGCGCCGAGCTCGTCGGCACCCGACCCGCTCCCGACGGCCGCACCTTCAAGGGCATGGCTCCCGGCTCCCGCAAGGCCCGCGGCGGCTTCTGGCTGCCGGCCTGCACGCACGATCTCGACGCGGTGCTGATCACCGAGAGTGCCGTCGACGCCCTCTCCGCTGTCCTGCTGCTGGCCCCCACCCTGCCGCCCGACACCCTCGTCGCCTCCACCGCTGGCGTCGCTTCCGCTCTCCCCCGCTGGCTGCAAGCCTTCCACGCTCCCCGCACCCTCTGCGCCTACGACGCCGACCCCGCCGGTGACCACGCCGCCGCGGCCCTCCGCCGTCGCACCCCCCACTGCAGCCGCCTCCGGCCCGTCGGCGCCAAAGATTGGAACGATCTGCTGCGCCGTTCCCCGCTAACCTAGTCGCTGCTCAGGACCCCGTCGACGGCAATTCCGCAACCACTCGCCCCTGCCTCAACACGCCGCCCCTATCTGCTACTAGAAAACTACCCTCGCCGATTTCCTCCCTGCCACCCGCACCTCCCCCCAATTCCTTTCTGCAGTAGCGAATCTACTTGAAAAATCGCCGCTTCCACTGCAGAAACAAAGTGGGATTCGCCCAGCGAATTAATCCGGGATACAACAACGTTGCGGCCTCACAGTATGGCGAGGGGACGCGAAAAAGGTAACTCATCACCGAACTCCGCCTGGATGACGACGTTCTTGAAGAAAATGTGGATCTTGTCCAGCTGGTCCGGGGTGTCCAGGTCAGTCTTCAGCAGATAGCCGGCTTTCACCACGCCCAAGCGGCCGCCCAGTTCGCCAATGAGCGCGTCCAGGCTCACCGCGTTGTCCGCCTGATTGACGATCGTCTTCGCGATCAGCTGCAAGTATTCCTGGGTAGTTTTTTCAAGTTTCATCAGCACTTCCTTTCGTGCCCGCGGCCGATGAACAACTGGAAATGATGCTGGCTTCGGCGCGGGCTGCCAGCCGTGCTAGGGTAGCATTTCTGCATGCCCCGCAAGCAGCTTGGTATTGGCCTTGGAATCGGGGGCCTGCTCTACCGCCAAGAAGCTTCAGCTCAAGCTAGTCCAGCGAGAGATGCGACTAGCCCGGATATCTCACCAAGGGGGGTGACATGAGGTGTGGATTCGTGGTAACATGTTTGTTATCAGCAATTTGCGTGCTACCAACAAGCACACCCCATGCCCACACACTGTATCACAATCGACCTCCCCAAGCAGGGCCGCCGCGAGGTTCGCGCCGGCTTTGACGGCGGCCGCATGTCCTCCGATGGCGGAGCCCTCTTGCTGCGGGCCGTCGACCAGCGCATCGGCCTGACCCGGCGCCTGGCCGCCTGCTTCGCCGATCACCGCAATCCCGGTCGCTGCGAGCATGCCCTCCCGCACCTGCTCGCCCAGCGCCTGTTCGGCCTCGTGCTCGGCTACGAAGACCTCTGCGATCACGACCGCCTGCGCGACGACAGCCTGCTCGCGCTCGCCGTGGGCCGCGAAGACGTCACCGGCGAGAGCCGCGCGCGCGAACGCGACCGGGGCCATCCGCTGGCCGGCTCCAGCACCCTCAACCGGCTCGAACTGGGCACCCCGGAGCAGGTCCGTCAGGACCGCTACAAGCGGATCGTGGCCGACACCCAGCAGCTCGACGCGCTGCTGGTGGACCTGTTCCTGAACAGCCATGCCGAGGCGCCGGAGGAGATCGTGCTGGACGTGGACGCGACCGACGACCCGCTGCACGGCCAGCAGGAAGGGCGCTTCTTCCATGGCTACTACGACTGCTATTGCTACTTGCCTCTGTATGTGACCTGCGGTCCGCACATCCTGTGCGGGCGGCTGCGGACGGCCAACCGGGACGGGGCGGACGGGGCGCGGAAGGAGCTCAAGCGAATCGTAGGGCAGATCCGGCAGCGCTGGCCGCGGGTGCGGGTGATCGTGCGGGGGGACTCGGGCTTCTGCCGCGAGGATCTGATGGTCTGGTGCGAGGGGCAGGCGGGGGTCGACTACGTGTTCGGATTGGCCCGCAACCCACGGTTGCAGCGGGCGTTGGCCCGGCAGCAGCGGCGGTCGCGGAGCCGGGGGGTGGCCAGCGGGCGGGCCTCGCGGCGGTACCGGGACTTCCGCTACCGGACGCTGGCGAGCTGGAGCTGCAAGCGGCGTGTGGTGGGCAAGGCGGAGTGGCTGCCGGGCCAGGTGCGCGGGGACAACCAGCGTTTCGTGGTGACCAGTCTGCAGCGGGGCCGGATCGGGAGGCAGGCGCTGTACGAGCAGCTGTACTGCGCACGGGGGGACATGGAGAACCGCATCAAGGAGCAGCAGCTGGACCTGTTCGCAGACCGGACCTCGGCGGCGACGCTGCGGGCGAACCAGCTGCGGCTGTACTGGGCTCTGTTCGCCGCGGCGTTGCTGGAGGTGCTGCGACAGGTGGGTCTGGCCGGGACGGAGCTGGCGACGGCGCAGTTCGGGACGATCCGGGCACTGCTGCTGAAGGTGGCCGCGACGGTACGGATGAGCGTGCGGAGGATCTGGGTGTCCCTCTCCTCGGTGTTTCCGCGCCAGGAGCTGTTCGCGCACAGCCTGTCACGGCTCCGGGAGGTTGCTTCGGGATAGGCGGTGGGTCCGAGGGAGAGTCCGTCAAGCCGTTGCGTGGGACGGCTGGGCAGGAGGAGTGTCCGCGAAGCGCCTGGTGACCGATCGGACCGCCAATAGAGCCCCGGAACCGGTCGCGCTTCGAGGAAGAGGTGGCTACACGAGGGCATTACCGCACGGCTAGGCCGGAAACCAGTTGTGAGCCCCCTCCCGACAGCCCATTTTCCGGATCCAGGACGCCAAATTCCGATCCTCGCCAAAGTTATGGGATGGTTCGCTCCCGTTCAGCAGCATCGGCACTTCCGACGATGCTGGTACAAGCGGCCTTCGGCCGTTCGAGACACGAGAGGAGAACCAACATGGCATCGACCAAGCCAGCATCCCGCAAGAGCGTATTGAAGGAGGTCGCCACGGTCGGCCTCGACCTCGCCAAGACGACAGTTCACTTCGTCGGCCTGGGACCGACCGGGCAGGTGCTTACGCGCCGCCAGTACTCGAAGGCAAAGCTCTTGGAGATCACCGCGACGATGGGACCTTGCCGCATCGGCATGGAAGCCTGCTGCGGCGCCCACTACCTGGGACGCGAGCTGCTGGGCCAGGGCCACGACGTCAGGCTCATGCCGCCGAAGTACGTCAAGCCCTTCGTCAAGCGCGACAAGAACGACTCGAAGGACGCCGAGGCCTGCGCCGAGGCCTGCCTGCGCCCGACCATGCGCTTCGTAGCCGTCAAGAGCGAGGCGCAGCTGTCGATGCAGTCCCTGCACCGCTACCGCTCGCGGCTGGTGGGCAACTCCACCCAGCTGATCAACCAAGCACGGGGCTTCCTGCTGGAGCGCGGCATCGCGATCCCGCAGGGCAAGTACCGTTTCGCGGCGCGGCTGCCGGAGATCCTCGAGGACGCTGACAACGGGCTGCACGACGAGATGCGGGCCTTGCTGGCGAAGATGCTGGCCGAATGGGAAGAGCTGGAGGAGAGGATCGAGGCAGTCAACCACGAGCTGGTAGCCGAGGCGAAGCAATGTGAGGCTTGCGTGCGGTTGCGGGAGGTGCCGGGTATCGGGGCGCAGACGGCGACAGCGCTGGTCGCGGCGATCGGGGACGGGAAGGCCTTCGAGAAGGGGCGCGACCTAGCGGCCTGGCTGGGGCTGACGCCACGGGAGAACTCAACCGGCGGCAAGCAACGCTTGGGAGGAATCTCCAAGCGGGGCAACCGCTACGTCCGGACGCTGCTCGTGCATTGCGCCCGCTCGGGGCTGGAGACTCTGGCCAAGCGCAAGGACAGGCTGGGGAAATGGCTGGGACGCATGCTCGCCACCAAGGACCGGCGAGTCGTTGTCGTGGCTCTGGCCGCCCGCCTGGCGAGGATCGCTTGGGCCTTGCTGACCAGCGGCCAGACATTCGGAGTGCGGCCGCAGGCTGTGCCAGCGGCCTGAAACCGCGACAAAGCGCCCAGGCGCAAGAAGGGAGTTTGATTTCGTCTGCCAAGCCCAATCGATGGACAAAGAGGTCGCACCCGCGTTTCGGAAACCTGTCGTCACCGATGGCCCACAGAGGTCGACAAAGTTATGAGGACCGAGGCGCGCGGAGCCCATCGTGGCCCGGAACCAGCGAGGTTCCACCTAGAGGTCGAATATATTGGCGCAGACCACCGTTCATCGGGCCGGCTCAAGCAGGCAACTCGGGAGCGAACCATATATTGGTGACGGATGCGGGCTAGTCATTTCGTCAACGAGCTCCTTCTTGATGCGGAATTCCGAGCTCGACAACGTCGACCTATCGCTTTCTTCTGGAGAAACCTTGTTGAGTTCCTTGAAAATCTCAGCTAGGCGTTCCTTCGTCTCCTCGGGTTGCGCCACGATGTGCGCATTCAGGATTAAGTCCAGAGCATCCACTCTTGCAGGGATGCTAAGGAACGCTTCTCTTGTTGCCATAGGTGCTTCCTTTCGCCGGTCCTTCTAGCCGTGCGGGGACACCGGCCACGCCCCTGCGCGGCTAGTCACAGATAGTCCTCAACATTGACCTAGGCCGTGGCTTCCAATCAGGTCCCTAAGCTGCGACTCTCGGCAGTCGGCGAGCACTCGTACTTCCATGTGCCTGCCCTGACGGTTTCGAACAGCCACGTTCCACCAATGCTCGGCAGGTAGCGGAACTCCCAGTGTTCCTCCGTCACAGGCACAGAATGCCGGATGGCTTGCTGAACGCTCGTTGGGTGGTAGCGGAAGCGAGCGACTGACCTAGCGTGCAGTGCAAATCCCCCACGAATGCCCGTCCTTGGCGTGCTCGCGGCGCGGCCTGTGTTTCCAGTCACTCGGATAGGGTTCCTTGGGCGCTCCAAGCCGTGGGATTGCTCTCAGGGGCGCTCCGAGGGGACGCTGCACACTTGATGCGTAATACTCTAACTGGTATATTTCATTAGGAATATGGCTAAGTATCGTATGAGTTAGGGCAGTCTGCCTTTGTCGAGGTTGTGTTCCCTTCCCAACTGGATCGGCAATACTGGCAATCTGCTCGAGGTTCGAGGTGAGCTGTGGCTCCGAGAGCAGAAAAATCCGTACTCTTGCTGAAGCCGCGCGGCTTTTGTGCGGGAGTTATTCGGGCGATCGATATTGTGGAACTCGCCCTCCAGGCCTTTGGACCGCCGATCTATGTACGCAAGGAAATCGTCCACAACCGCTTTGTCGTGAGCGACCTCGCTTCACGCGGCGCAGTGTTTGTGGACTCTGTCGACGATGTTCCGACCGGAGCTCGCCTGGTCTACAGTGCGCACGGGGTCGCGCCGTCTGTGCGTCGGAACGCGAACGAGCGGAATCTCCGGGTCATCGACGCAACTTGCCCGTTGGTCACGAAGGTGCATTTGGAAGCGATCAGATTCGCCAAGTCTCACGGTACGATCCTGCTAATTGGACACCTCGACCACGATGAGGTGATCGGAACGTTTGGGGAAGCGCCCGACCAGACGATCGTCGTGTCCACGCCAGAAGAGGCCGAGACAGTCCAAGTTCCGGACGGCAACGTCGCCTACCTCACCCAGACTACGCTTAGCATTGACGAGGCCCGGTCAATTATCGAGGTGCTGACTCGACGCTTTCCCCAGATCAGCGCGCCACCCGCAAAGGATATCTGCTACGCGACGGAGAACCGGCAGATCGCAATCAAACATATTGCGTCGAAGGCGGATGTGTTATTGGTCGTTGGCTCGCAGAACAGTTCCAACTCAAATCGCATGGTCGAAGTCGGATCCCAAGGCGGCCTGCCAGGTTACCTGATCGACGATGAGGAAGACATCTCGTCCGACTGGCTCGCGAACGCTCGCATCGTGGCTGTCAGTGCCGGTGCGTCGGCGCCCGAATCGCTGGTGGATAGAGTGCTGAAGCATCTGCAAGCGATGGGGTTTCGTGACGTGATCGAAGTTGAAGCGGTCGAGGAGAATGTCCATTTCCCGCTCCCGCCGGAACTGCGTCAGGCCAACAATTGATGCAGATCTCGACCAAGTACCAGGGCGATTCTGCGACGGGAAGTCCGTCCGTCTCGACATGCCTTCCACCGCCTGCGCTCTGAGGGGACACGCTCTGAGGGGACGCTTGACCAGTGGTACGTGTTTTGGTAGTTTGGAGAACCCTTAAGCCTATGAGCGTGAACGGAAACGAGATCCTCAGCCCCCAGGATGCAATTGCCAATGCGTTCGAAACACTCCATGGCGATTACCCCACTTACTCCGGAACAACAGCCTTGAGGAAAGACGCCATGAGGAAAGTGTGCGAATCGGGAGCTTTGGACGAGAAAAACGAATCGAAGGTTCTTGGCCGATTCGTCTACGCGATGCTCAACATCCGAGTTGCCCTCATGGAACGACCAGCCGGCCCTAGGGACAGGTAGATCACTAGATGCCTTCTCAAGATCCGGCTTCTTGCAGCACTCATTGCAACTCTCTCTCGGTTTCACATCCGTCTCGAGTTGGTTGAGAAGCGATCCCTCGACAACGAGCTTCGATCCAGCGACACCAAAGTAGTTGTCGCCAGCCAGGCCCCTATGACTCTGTCTACGCTAGACAGATCGGAATTGGGAAACAGCGCGTTTCAATGGCCCACAGGCGATCAAGGTTCGCGGAGCCTCAAACGGACGCGTCGGTTCTGCTGGTAGCAACTCTCCTTCGCCTCAGTGCAAACTACACGCTCTTCGCCCATGCCCACTGTGAACAGCTTGCTGGCAGGCACGCCAAGATCGACGAGGTAGTCCTTGGCCGCGGCCGCCATCCTCTCTCCAATGGCCAAGTTGTATTCGTAAGAACCCCGCTGGTCGGTGTGACCCTCGATAACGAATTCCGCGGTTGGATAGTCTTCGAGGTGCCTCTCGATAGCCGCCGCATTCTCACGAAGCACGCTCGCTGCGTCCGGACGGATGTCGCTTCTGTCGAAATCGAAGAACGCATCCTTGAAGCTGATCCTGGCGTGCGGTTCGGAAACGGCTGGCTGCGGCTGGCTTGGCAGCAGCGCGGCATCTCGCTGACAGCCGAACGCACAAATCGAGAGAAGGATGCTGGCCACGATCCTACTGATGTACGTTCGCGCGGTGAGAGCGAGACTGATCTGTGACACTTACTCGTCCTCTCTCGCCTTGGGCCTCTACCTAGTGTCCTATATTGCAAATGATCGCAATTGGTTGCCGCTCTGCTCCAACGCTTGCCTCGCCCCTTGGAGGTTAGAGAGCATCTTCACTCTGCCGGCCTTCCAGCGGTACGGCTTCGGCGCGCGGTTGCTCTCCTCCAAGTACGCCAAGGTCGCGTCCTTGAGTTCCTTCAAGCTGCGGATTCCGGCAAAAGTGAACGTTCAATCCGAAGGAGAGTGAACACCTCGGAGCGAAGCGACGTTGACGGACTTAGGATGCACTACCGCCGGCACCTCCGTCAAGTGGATCCCTGTATACTCTGGGCGGGTTGGTCATCATCATCTCGTCTTTCCTTTCCAGTCCGCTGAGGACCGCGGGGAGGATTTACGCGGCGCTGCGCCCGCGGGAGTTTTCCGAGAACGGACCGGGGGACGCGCCGTAGGTGGTGATCGGGCTAGCGGTGACACGGGAGGGGTTTCCGGTGCGGCACTGGGTGGTTCCAGGGAACACGGTGGACCTGGAGACGGTGCGGCAGGCGAAGCGGGACCCGGCGGGCAAGGGGATGAACTGCCATGGCGCACGTCGTATTCAACATTATTTCGCTTGACGGATCCCAGGTTTTCCGCCTGGGCAGCAGTGCAGTCCCCTTCCTCGATCGCCCCCGGCGCTTGCAGCAGAAAACGATCCGCCTGGATTTCGGGCGGGATCTGGGCTGCGACGCTTGCTGCCAGCCCGAGCAGTCTCATCGTTCTGGGCACGCCAGCCAGCTAAGCGGATCCAGTTCCTGCGCAGGGAGCGTGGTACCCGTCTCAGTCCCGCACAAGCACCACGTACCGGAACGGGGCGGCCGCGAGGATCCGGACCCCGCAGCGCACCAGCACCCGCGCCACCAAGGGCAGTGCCGATGACGACCGGAGGGAGGAAAAGGAGAAGGGCGACCACGAACCAGCCGCCCAATTCGTTCCGCGGAGTTGTCGCGACCAGGGCCAAGCAACTCCGCATGAGACTTCAGGCATTCGACTCCGCGCAGGGCAGGCGCTTGGGCTGCTTGCTGAGCATGGCCCGATTGGTCGTTCCAGCGCCGATTCCAGTCCGGCCAATTACTCTTACGACCGCGTCAGGAACGATCCTGCTCACGCGAATGCAGGGCCAAGAAAGCGAGCGCCGCAATGGCCAGCGCGCGGAATATCATCGTCCCACTCGGGGCCGACGGTTCTTCAGCGCAACTCCTCAGCGCGCTTGGCGAAGACCGTGCCACCGCTGTCGAGCCATTGCAAGAACTCAACAGTTCCGTTTGCCGTCAGGCAGGCGACCGCTGAGTTCATGACCACCCGCAGAGCATTGCCAGCTGGCGTGTCGGGATAGCTGAAGGCACCCCGTTCGTGGCCTTCCATGTCGATGGCGGTCACCCGCAGGCCCGGCCTGTCGCGAGCGGTTACCCGGTTACCGAGCTCCCCTCGCGCCACGGCGTCAACCTCGCCGTCTACCAAAACGCTGATCAGCTCGCTTTCACTGTTGAAGTACAGCACCTCGGGTTGGTCATTCGCGGCTGGAACCAGACGGACACGCGTTGCGATGGCAGCGGATCCCGTACCGGCGGCTATGCGCAAAGCAGACTCGCTGCCCGGGTCTCCGGCGATCAAGCTGCCGCTCTCGGCCAGATGCACCTGAGTCCCGGGGCCAATGAATCCTGCGGCGTCGATGATGCCCGTCAACTCCAGCAATCGCTGCTCGCCAGTAGCACCTCGCAGAACGCGCACCCGGTGCTGCGAGGTCAGATCGTCGTGTTGGCTGATGACGCTTTCGGACCGCACCAGCAGCGACTGGCGAAAGCTGATGTGGCCAACGCCGAAGCGGATCACTTGGCGCCCCTCTGCATCCCGGGTTCGTTCCGGCAAGGCGGTAATCCCGCCACCCACCATGTGGTAAGGCTCTTGTGCCGCTTTGAGCCAGATCCCGGAGAAGGGATTGCCGATCCCCAGCGTGTTGAAACTCAGCTTCCCCTGTGAAAACGTCTCGACGGCTGCGACCAAGTCCGGCTCGTAGCCCTTCGGTTGAGCCTCTTCGCTGGAGTAACTCACCGGATTGAAATCGGTATAGAAACCGTAGTTGATCCGTGTGGCCGGGAAGTCCGCCAATGTTTCACGGGCTGCTCGGCAGGCCGCTGCGATTGCGACGTCCGTTGCCCCCGAGCCGCCGCATCCGCCTGGCGGGCAGTCCACGTAGAATCCGGAACCGACTAGGATCGGCAGCCCGTAGGATACGACCCTCTTGACAAAAGCCACCTTTCGCTGCAGCACTCCGATGGCGGGATTGCGCGTCGAGTAGTAGAGGAAGCTCTCCCCGAACGCATCCACGACGCTCACCACGTCCTGGCCTCGGAGACTTGGGTTGAGACTGGCATCCAACTCGGAAGCCCTGAGGCCATTTCCTTCACCCTGGGGATCGCCGCTGAACAGCGGGTTGCCATAAGTGTCAAGGCCGAACAGGTAAATCGAGTTACTGTTCCAGCGCGGATTGGCGGACAGCGTGAGAGTGGCGAAATACCCCTGCGATTCCAGTTCCATCGCGGCGCAACGGACGAACTCCTGCAGCTTCTCGAGGGAAGGCTCAGCCTCGAGGAGCGTAGCGTTGACCTCATCGCTCCTACATGCGTCCGGGATGTCGCGGGGATAGACCCCTGCACCGATCGCGGCCGGAGTGCCGTCCCATTCCAGACCCTTGAGGTAGGCAAACTTCGGCTCGTCCCGATCGGTCTGCGGGTTGGTGAAGGAGTAGTACATCCAGCCCTCGCCGAAGCTGCTCACGATCCGATGCTGCTCTCTGAACCAGTCATTGCCGAAGCCATCGATCAGGAGACCCCAAGGGGACCCTTCCCTCGATGGATCCGGTGGGTACACAAACGTAATCGCCTGGTCGCTCATCGGAGTCACTTCGTCGACCACCACATAGATCGGGCCGCTTCGCCAGCGCGCGTCCTCATGAAAGGCCCTCCGGGCTTCCTCAAACCCCACTTGCTGAACAAACTCGTAGGCGCATTGAACGAATGCCCGAACGTCTTCCGGTGTCCGCACAGCACTGGCAACAATCGAGCGATCCGCACAGGACCGCGATTCGGGCGTTTCTTGCGCAGCGAGATCCGGAGCGACAGCGCTCAGCAAGGCCACGGGAATCAAGAGCCGGGAGAAGCGATCGTTCATGGTGAACTCATTCTCACACGGCATCGCGTTCGCGACTACTCGGCCAATGCGCGGTTAAGAGGATTGGCAGCCTGCACAAACGTAGTTGCTGTCCTATGGTTTAGGAATGGATTTGCGCCTTGGAGATTTTCGCCCCGGCGTAAAGAATTCGACCCACTTGGAACGCAGCCCGCATGCCCGTCCACACCGCCCCTGAAGCGCATCTTCGAGTCCCTAACGTAGAGCTCACTGACCGGCTTGGCCGGTCTGACACTGGTGGCCCGATTGGTCAGGCACCTGGGTCTGGCTGCGGACTCCGTTGAGAATGAACACGAATTCCTCCGGAAAACGCACAAGGCGAGCGCCGTCCGCCGGCATGGCACCTACGAGGTGCGCAACAGCCGTAGCGACTGGAACTGGAGCAGATCGTGCGCACGTTCTCGCGGCTGACCGACATCGACGCCACATTTCGCAGTGTGACGAGCAAAGTCGGCCTGCAGCCGGTGTGGCATCGCAAGTCCGGGAGGACCCGCGCCCACCTGGGTGTCACCGTACTGGTCTGCCATGCCGATCATCTGCTGGGTCGACAGCTGGTGGCTTGTTGCTTGCACGACAGTTGACGGACAACTGGCCGCAATGAGGCCAGCTGGGACCGGGTCACTACGCTGCCGTGCACCGTGGACGGTCAACGCCCAGACAGGTGCCGGATCCGTCGCCTGGGCTGCTTGCGGCCTGAGCCAGAGCCAGCCATTTGAACCAGTTCACGCCAGCCTGAGGGGCCATGGGCGGAACCCAACCTTATTGCTGGGCAGGGAGAGACGGGAGAGCGGCACGTAGCGGCGCAGAGCCCTCGCAGACCCTCTCGGCCTGTGAGCTGTTAGCCGAAGAGAGGGGCATGGCAGGCAGAGCAGTCAGCCCGCTGCGGTCACAACAACTCCCCTCTGGGCACGCTACACACCGTGCGAAGAAACCGAAGGCTGTCACGCCGTGGACGGGCTCATCTAGGCAGGACCCTTGAGTTCCGGACGCCACTCATGGCTTGTCCCGCAGCGCATCGGCCAGACGCCGGTACGTTTCGGTCGTCGGGATTCCCTCTCTCCGCCGTAAGAGGTCCCACGGTGTCTCCCCCGCGGCATTCCTTGCCAGCCGGTCCGCCCCGGCTTCGAGCAGGGCCTTCATGACCGCCGGATTCGGGAAGTTGTCGACCGAGGTTTCCCTGACTGCCCAGTGCAGCGGCGTATCCCCCTCGACGTCCGGGACGTTCGGGTCGCTTCCGGCCGCCAGAAGCACCTTGACCACCTCTGGTTCCCCGCTTACCCACGCGGCCCAGTGCAAGGGCGTCTCGCCGCGGTCGTCCCGCACTTCGAGATCGGCTCCAGCCGCTAGCAAGACCTCGATAACCTCCGGATTGCGGGTGTTCCCTGCACTTATCAAGGCCGTCTTGCCCCCGCCGTCTCGCGCATCAACGTCCGCTCCAGCGGCGAGCAAGGCTCGGATGACGGCGGGATTATTATTGCTCCAAGCGGCCTGATGCAGGGGTGTTGCGCCATATCCGTCTCGTGCTTTCACGTCCGCTCCCGCCGCCAACAGCTCCGAGATCACCGCCAGATTCCATTCCCGGCGGACGGCGATATGCAGGGGCATGCCTTCTGGGGACAGCGGCGTGTGCCTATTTCGCGCCATCGGATCGGCCCCCGATTCCAATAGCGCCCGGACCACCGCTGAACTGCCATTGAAACGCACAGCCCAGTACAGGGGCGTCCTATCGACAACGTCGCGGCCATTCGGATCGCTCCCACCCTCTATGAGCGCATCAATCACCACCGGATCTTTCCTCCGCTCGGCGGCTCGATGAAGGGGCGTTAGCCCCTCAACATCGCGTGCGTTGGAATCCGCGCCGCCCGCCAGGAGGGTCTTGATGATCTCCGCGCTTCCGCCGCAGCAGGCCGCACCGTGCAAGGGGGTGGATAGCGCCCCACCTTTCGCGTTGGGATCCGCCCCGCCTTCGAGCAGCGGGTCAATCACCCTCGGATTCCCATCCGTGGCCGCCCAATGCAGGGGCGTTTCCCCTTGCTCATCCCCGCTGTTGGGATCGGCGCCGTCCGTGAGCAACGCCTTGATGACCATTGGGTTCTCATTGAACTTAGCCGCCAATTCCAGCGGCGTCCTTCCGTCCGCGTTCCGGAGAGCGGGGTCAGCACCCGCTGCCAACGATGCCTCCAGCATCTCGGTCAGTCTCGGGTTGTCGTTCCTACGGACCGCGTAATGTAACGGCGTACTCCCGTAGCCATTTCCGACGTTGGGATCGGCTCCGGCAGCCAGCAGTGCCTGGACCGCTGACGGGCTGGCATGGGACCAGACCGCCACATGAAGTGGCGTCTCATCTCCTGCTAGTCCATCCACTTCGGCTCGGGCCGAAAGCAGAAAATCTATCACGGCCACATTGTCATTGCGGACTGCCAGGTACAGCGGCGTGGATCCTCCACCAGCATCGTTAACATCGGCCCCGGCGTCGAGGAGGGCCGCAATGACGTCCAGCTTCTCGTTCACGTCGACCGCGAGCTTCAGGGGGGTAGATCGTCTACCTGCCCAATCTGCCCAGCCCTGCGCCATCGGGTCGGCTCCGGCCGCCAAGCACGCGGTCACGTCCTCCGCGGTCGCCGTCCGGAAAAACTGCTCCGTGTTCCACTGGGGGCAAGTCGGTCGCGGTTGAAAATATAGCGCGGCCGCGACAAGGGCGCCTACACCCAGGACCATGATGCCGGCTTGCATTCGTGGCATGTCGTTCGTTCCCCGGTCCGACCATATATCGGCCAGCGACGGAAGTTGTGAGTCCAAGTGGACGGATCATGACCGATTGTCGGTCTAGAGTTCCTCTCCGTCTCCCGAAGGGCTTTGCTTGCCTAACGCACCGCCGTCTCGCCGTTTCGGTAGCAGCGAACACGCCGTGCGGGCCGACGTACCCCTCTCGCGAGACGAGTCGATAATCGTCCTCGTCAGGCACCGTCCCGGCGGGAGCGTTACTCGGCAAGCGCTCGTATGTGGGTTGCTCGAAAGCCATGCTTGATGATTCTTGGCCGTCCATCCTTCCCTCGTTCACTCGCTCGCTGCAATCGGGAATCGGGAGGACGACCGAATCCGAACGCAGACGGCTACGCCCCCCCATGGGAGATCCGCCCCGGGCGATCGGTCGTCCGCGACCGGTTTGTTGCGGTCCGATGGTCGGACGGTCGCACGTAACATCGGTCCCCGGCGCAACACATCCTTGCGGACTACGTTGCCTCGTCCTGCCGAATCCGCATCTGCTTTCAGTGCTCTTGCCTCCGCTTCCGATCGGCCGGGTTACATGACCGCGTCCGATCTCGGAGTCCCTCTAGCTGCTCCAACTCGGCCAAAATACCGGAGTCCATAGACTCGCTAGCCAATCCCTGGGCGTCGCGATCCCTGCCCCGTTGGATGATTCTCTCAAGCACGACAAGGGTCTACGCCTCCTCACGACTCAGAATCTGTCGCCCAAGCAGCCTTGCTTCGTTCACGTCCTGTTATTCGAACAGCGCTCGGCGCCCAATCTCCAGATTCGTTCTCCACTCTTGGTGCGCCTTGGTCGAACTCCGTTACTCCTGATGGCCAGATCCAGCTTGCGCCCACGAGGCGGCGCTTCAGCGGCGTTCGTTTCTGGTTCCTTGCAACGGAGAGCCGCAACAGCCATGAGCACGACGGGAACTCGGGTGTGGCCGGGCCAAGCCGGAGGCTAATCGCAGCCAGAAATCGAAACCTTCGGCGAGTGAGAGTGCTTCCGTGGCACTCGCTATCGCGCGCCAACCGGATCCATGTCGGCCAGATCCAAGGCCGCGGCAAGCACGACGTCCGCAAAAACACGCCCTGCCCGTCAAGTAAATCCGCCCAATCCCATCTCCACCCCCTGGCTCCTGATTGTCGATAGGCCAAATCGGGAATTAGGCGCTGTGCTTGAAACGCCCGGGCCGCTAGAGGGCCTCGAGAATATCGAGCCTCTTGCCAGCGCGTCGGATAGCAGCTCGGGCATCCTCGTGATTTCGTCGTTCTCGGAGTGACCGAGCAAGCATCCAGTCCCTGCGAGCATGAGTGAGGTGCGCGAAGGCATCGACGCCATCGACCTTCTTCGAGTCCAGTCGGCTGAGCCGGGCGGCGATGTCCTGGAGCCCTGCATCCAGGTCTTCCAATGCTTGAAGGCACATCGCCAGGGCCCCGGTTACGGCTTGTCTTGGACCACGGTCCCGTCCGGGAGGGTGGAGAACTCCATGGCGCCGTCGTTCAAGTCGAGCGTCGAAACATCAACCTCCTGACGCAACCTCTCCAGCTTGAGCTCCAAGGCGCGCACTCGGCGCGCCATGTTCTTCATGTCATTGCGTATGCCGGACAGCTCTTCCGTGGCTTGGGACAAGACATTCATCACCTCGCCGGCAGTGGATTCCATCAAGGCACCTCCCTGCTGAGCCTATCAAGAACCTCTCAATACCCTCTCATTTTCCTGTCCAAACCACAGTAAGACGTGGTAGGGTTGGGTCGCGACATTTTCCGGAAGGCTCGACACGTCGGGCCTCTCGCGAATAGAAGACCTCTTTGCAGGCCCGGAGTAGCTACCCTGGCTGGAGGGAATAAGCGACGCAGCATGCCTTCCGGGCAGGATGTCGCAAGGCCCGGCACCACGGGCCTTGGATTGACGTGTCGGGAGAGAGAAGAGATGACGGATCGCAAGCGCATCCTCGTCATAGCGGCGTTCACCTTCTTCGGGTGGATCGCCGTCACCGCGGATCATTCCGTGAGCGCGCAGAACCGCGTGTACGGCACCCCGGACCCCGTATTCGTGCGCACAGGACACTCCCCTGCGAGGGCACAGGAAGCAGGCACGGAAGACCCGTTCATGCCAGTCGGCCGATTCGAAATGATGGTGTTCGAGCGGCGCCATGGCATCTGGCTGCTCGACACCGTGAGCGGCCGGACCTGGTTCTACGACGACAACCAGTGGGCCGAGCAGTAGTAGCCGGGCGGGGACCAGGATAAGCTCGTGCAGCCCAGGACGATCGAGGAGGAGGTTGACTACCTCATGGGCCTGACGATGGGGATGCAGCGGTTTCTAGTCCTCGCCCTGCAAACCGGAGCTGCCCGTATCCACGAACCCGCAATTGGGGCATTGGTGGCTACCTTGGAGGCCGAGGTCGAGGAATTTCTGGCGGCGACGGCTCCGGGCGCTGCTCCGGGCGAAGTACCGGAGCTCACTCGGTGTGGGCTTCATGATTTCGCGAAGGAACTCTCTGGTCCCTTTGTCAAGGGCATCACGCGGATCAGGCCGACCGGTTGACATCCCAACACGGGCTCACAGTCGAGAGGAAATGTCAAGCCCGGTCGCCTTCATCCTCTGATTCCTCGCGTTTCTGCTGGGATTCCTGGTGGGGTTCGCGCACGGACGGCACATCTACAAGTAACCATTTGCCGCGGCGAGCACCCCGAGTTGTATGGAATCGAATGAGTTCGAGTACCTATACGGGCGAATCCTGGCGTTGCAGGTTTTCTTTGCCTTGCTCATCCAACACAGGGGCCAAGAGCATGCTGATCCCGGAGAGCGCGCCATGGACGCGCTGAAGTCACTTGCAAAGAAACTGCCGAAGGAATTGAATCCTCTTGCAGCACAACGGCGGACTGGCATGCGAGAGGGACTGAACTCTCTCTTTCTGGCCAGTGAGGCCGCGTCAAAGCAACAGCAGGACCTAGTTGACTACATTAGCGACCTGCTGAACGATTAGCAGCTAGCCGACGAGGTCCCTGTACTTGAGGCGCTTGCCGCGCATGCGGTCGAAGACGGCGCCAATGCGCTCGAGGGGCTCTTCCTCGCGCGAGTTGAAGCGGCCTGTGAACTCGGCCAGGTATCTGGGCAGGTGCTTCGGGCTCCACTTGTGGTAGGTGCCCATGTAGCCGCGCTTGACGAGAGCCCAGAAGGACTCGACGCCGTTGGTGTGAATGTCCCCGTCGACGTACTGTCCCCTCGAGTGGTTGACGGTGGAGCGGTTCAAGCAGTGCGAGTAGATGGTGGACTCGTCCGTGTAGAGCTCGGCGCTCCAGTCAATGCGGCCGGTGTAGAAGCTGGCGACGTCATGGCTGCAAGGGCTGCCGCCGAGTGCGACGGCGGCGACGCAATGGGTGGCGCGATCCTTCACGCCAAGGACAGCCACCTTGTCCCCGAGGGGCCCGGCATGGGTTTTGCGCTTGTTGAAGTGCTTGTTGCGCTGCCGGCCGCCGATGTAGGTCTCGTCGATCTCGACGGGGCCGATGAAGTCGGGCAGCTCTTCGGCCATGCTCTTCCCGATCGGGTGCGCCAGGTACCAGGCCGTCTTCTGCCGGACACCGAGAGCCTCGCCGAGGCGAATGGAAGAGATTCCCTTGGGGTTGGACAGGAGCAGGTGAACGGCGACCAGCCACTTGTGAAGCGGCAGGTTGGACCCCTCCATGACCGTGCCTGTGCGCAGGGAGAAATACTTGCCGCAATCGGAGCAGCGGTACGGCATGGGCTTCGCGTTGCGAACTTCATGAACGTGGCCAATGCAGCCGCAGCGGAGACAGTGCCGCTCCTCACCGTCAAGCCAGATCCGACGTTCGAGCCACGTCGCAGCCGCCTTTTCGTCAGGGAACTTCCGGAATAGGGAGAGGAGGCTCAGGCTGCTCATGCCTAACCGGCGAAGCTAGCGGCCCGGGCGTTTCAGGGCACGCCCCACTACACGGGATTTTCGATGGAGGCGATCTGGCGCTTGACCTTCGTTAGGTCCTTCGCTGTTTCCTCGTACTAACCCATAAATTCGGAGAGTCGGTCTCCCTCGAGATTTCCGAATTCCTGGTGCCACACGGAGAAGTCCGGCGAGAACACGCGGCCTTCCGTTTCGACGGCCTTCACCAGCGCGTCGGAGATCCTTTGCAGCTTCGAGTGAAGGCATGCCTGCTTGCGGGCCAGTTGGCGCTCTTCCCGCTTCAGCTTGCCGTAGAGTTGATCTTGTTCTTCTGCTGACATTGCTGCCTCCAATGATAGGGAAATTCTCGCAGCGAAGCTAGCGGCCCGGGCGTTTCAAGCACAGCGCCTAATTCCCGCCAAATCCTCAACCTCGAGCCGCCCGAACGCTTGCCGCCGGTTCTTGCCTCGGGATTTGCTGACTGTCGCATTCACGGCGCGCAACATCGCGTACATTCCGCACCTCAGTGCTGCTGTTGGGCGACCGTGTCAACTCATGCGCATGAGAGATTTCCCCGCGTTGCGTATGGCCACCGCACGGCTTCGCCTGTACCCGCCTACCTCCCCCGAAGACCAATTGAAGCCGAGGCGCAAGCCGTAGGCTGGACTCGCCGTCTTGCGGTCGTCCTGCCACCGCTGGCCGGGAATCGGGTTGAAGCGGCCCCGCCTGGCGCGCCCGCCGGGTTCCGGGGACGGCGCATCAACTGCACGACGAACGCAATAGACGGATTATCGCTTCGAACGAGAACCCCCTGCCGCGAGATCCACCGGGCCTCCAAACAGCCCTCGTGCGGGCGGCGGTCAGCCAAGAAGCCTGCCTGACCGCACAGCGACTACCCACCCTACGCTCGTCGCACTGCTCGCTTGGGAGCCCTTCGCGCCGGGCCAGGTCGCCCCCGGAGTCGAACAGCCCTGCGTTTTCTTTACCGTCGCAGACACGGGGGAGTTTGTTTCCGGTGGTGGCGACCCAGATCTCGAGGCGGCTGTCGGATGTTTCAGCGACGTGGGCGTGGACGCTGCCGGGAATCTGTAGGTTTCGGACCCGAACGACCATCGCCTGCGCAGGGTGGACCCATTCGGCATGATCACGACCGTCGCAGGCACGGGGAAGCGTGGCTCCAGCGGGGACGGCGGCTCCCCCACAGCGTCGCAATTCAACGATCCGCGCCATGTGGCGGTGGCCGCCGCAGGCAACCTCTAAATCGTCGACGGATCCAGCTGCCGCCGACCTTCGGCATTCTCGCGGGACCTACCCTGATTCTCAGTGCATTGAGGGTCTTCGGATGGGCGCCCCCGCCATGATTAAAGGATCTAATCGCCGGCAACTAAGCCGTCCGGACCCGTCTAGTCCGTGCAACGACCGACTCAAGGAACCGCCAGCACGAGAATCACTCGTAGAGGAAGCTACCGACAGGGGGGGACAACAATCCTCTTGAAGCGTGAATCTGAACCCAAACTGCTGAATTCCGGCGTAGTGATTCGATTCACTGACGTTCTTGATCCCTCTGATCTTCCTACCCATCACGACCGCACCGTGGAGCTTTCGTGCGAAGATCCAGCCGAGGTGATCGAAAAAGTGCGAATTAGGTTGCTGCTCCCCGAGGAAACGGATCTGTAGCCCCCGGCTGGCAGCATCCCTAGTTCCCTCCGCCATCAATTTACAGGTCACGTTTCGGGGCATACCCTGAGCGGGCAATGATTCGCACGAACTCCAAGTTTCTTCCCTAGCTGACGGCCTGCCTGCTGGCACTCCCTCTCTTTGCCGCCGATCCTCCGTCCCAACCCACGTTTGCCCAGGCGCGATCCGCGATCGACGGCTACATGGCGGGGTTCCTCGCTGACGAGAGCGCCGGGGCCGATATCCGCGACTGCATTTCCGTGACCTCGTTCACGGCAGGAACGGGCGACCCTATCCCCGTACCCGGCTACCATTGGAACCTGATGGGGTTCACGATGGATGTCCTATACAAGCAGGACTGCGTATGGCGGCTGGAGAGCGGGTACCGGGGCTATTCGCCGGACGATGTGGATCCATTCGGTACCATTGACGAGCGGACCGTGGGAACGTACCTCGATGCCTTGTACAACCTGCTCGAGAACGATAGCATTTCGCTCGACCGAGCGACTAGCGTCTACGAACGGGACATTCACGAGGCGGCGAGGACTACGCTCCAGCTGCATGACGGGTTGCCCGCCCGCGAAGTCTTCACGGCCGGGGTCCTGGCTCAGCTCGCCACGTACCTCCAATACGATTCGCCCTCTCTGACGATTGAGCAGATCGGGAACCTCGAAGTCGAGGGGGAGTCCTACCGCTCCTACGGGTTCCGCTCGGGACAGGCCGGATCCACCGAGCAGGTGAGGGGAAGCATCGCGTTTCGCTACGACTCCGATATCGGATGGGGCGCTCTGGCGATCCGGGATCACGATTCGGAGTGAATCGGGAGAACGGCGAGAAGGACCCCCAGGCGAAGAACACGAAAACGATCCCGGCACATAGCAAGACAGCACGATCTCGAACGGCTGGAAGCGGATTTCGGTCGGATCTCGAACTACGGCAACCGTTCTAGTTCTTGCTGGCAGTTGCTGTCCGCTAGCGGCGATCCGATCCTGCGCCGTTGCCTTTTCGATGGGCTTTGCATGAACTTCGTCCGCATCGGGGAACATATCGATCGAGCTGAAAGGATACAAGTAAGACTTCTATGAACAGTTCGGCACGCTTTATTCGTTGGAATTCCGTGACTTGCGGGATCACCTCAAACATCCGGGGGTAAGTCCGCGAAACCCGAAGCGGCACCCCTCCGAGATGTAAGCAATTTCCAGTTGTCAACAGTGCGGAAGTCTCGATTGTCATTGACGGCTTGGGCCTGTTCTCAATCGATGGTCCCTTTCCGGGCAATCCTTGCGTCGACATTCCTCGTCCCGAGCGGGCTGCCATGACGGTTATCCTGGCCACCCGGATCGACTGCGTGTGCGGGGGCCCCAGAACCGGGAGCGGACAGCCGGCTCCACATCCGGGCACGCTTCCGATAAAGTCCGATATTTGCCTTGTCGTTAGCAAAATGTCGCTAGCAACAGTTGATGCCGAATCGGACATGTCTGGATTTGTGGGAGCCGCGGGCGGGCAACTTCCCGCGGCCACCCGGCCATGTTGAACATGGGCCAGCGTTCTCACTGTGGCCGCAGCAGCCGTTCTAAGACTGCCCTTCCGCAGGCCAGCCCGACGCCGCCCCACACGACTCCTGCCAACAGATCGGGCCAGCCGAAAGAACTGCGCAGCAATGTCAGCGCCTGCACGGTGCAGAAGACCGCGGCCGCGGCCCGTAACGCGATGCGCAACGAGGTCACTCCGTCAGGATACCCGCCCGGCGTTGCGAGCGGACGGAACTCAAGCGTTCTCCTCGGTCGGTTCGGCACTTGGCGGCAAGATGTGGCGGTTGGAGACCCTGTCCAGCCCTTGGTGCAGTCCACCACGAGTTTCCGGATTGGGGCGGCGCTTCGCACTGCGCAAGTGTGGTCGGGACCCGGCGTTGCTCATACATGCCCAGGAAATGGCACAGAGCGACCTGAAAGGTTGAGTGTCGATTCTTGTGGCATCGGCGGGTTGCCGGACCTGCACCTGACTCGGCTGGGAAGACCGTCAGAGCCGCTGATGGACTTGGTCGGCAAATGAGCGACTTGAATTAAGGGCACCTCGGCCGCCGGACGGATCGTGCCCGGTGTCAACGCGGGGTGCCCGTGACGGCCAAAGTGTTTCTCGCCCGGCCCCGATCGGCGCTGGTCCGGAATCAAGGCCGGTCCGCACCGAACGCGCCATACAATTGATACTCGGAAGCACCTTGGTAGACGACCTCGTCCGCGCCTATCACACCCTTCGGGCCTTCGCGATCCATCCCGACGAATTGTCCGCCGATCGAAGCGCGAGTAGCGGAGCCAGAATTGCCAAGAAACCGATCGCTAAAGTCCACGCTCAACCCCGATAAGTTTCGGTTTGGGGGGAAGTTGGTGGAAGCGACGAAGATGACCTCGTCTTCACGGGAGCCCGAAACCTGAGTAAAGATCGGGATGTTTCCACGAAAGACGATTGAGTAATTGTCACTGGAGAGCCCGGAAGGCCGGGGAACCGGGTCGCCGTATTCGTTGGTCAACTCAGTCACGCTCATGGTCAGTGTTCCGGCCGGATTCCGTGGCCCGGAGCGGCCGTTCCAGGCCCCAAGCCACGTCGCCGTCACTGTGACCTTGCCGTCGTAAAACCCAACGGACCCAACCGGTCCGACTGAATCCGTCTGCCAGAGGCTCGCCGTCGTGCCCCCGACGAACTCGGCGCTACCGCCACCCGGGAATCGAGGGTCGTTCCGGTCCAGCCATTTCGTCGGCGGCAGCTGGCTCCAAACGACCCGACTGGGCTGGTTCGGGGATTCAGTGGATGCGGGGGGAATGTCCTCCCATTGGCCCCTGGCAGCGTAGTGGTCTGCCTTCAACCGCCATGCGCCCCACCGGGTAGAGTCCGTCGCCCCGCCCTGGATCTCCATCTGAACCTCGTGCCGGTTCCAGATCACGCTTGCCGGCGGCTCGCTCACTGCATCGCGTTGCGTGACGTCGGAGAAGACGCCCCTGCCGTTTCGATTCAAAGCAGCGGCGAGCTTGGACTGCGAGCTAAATGCGTCCAGCACCTCGTCAATCAGGCCTAGCGCGTCTCGGTCGTCGTACTGCTCCAGTTTGGGCAGCACGTGGTGGAAGATTCGCAACACGGCCTGCTGTATCCTTCGCCAAGCCTGCTCCTCCGCCGCAGGCACGCCAGCGCCGGAAAGCGCCAGTAGCTTCTCCAGCGTCTCTTTCTGCCGTTCGATCTCAGCCACGGCAAGCTCGACCTGGCGATGCGGCCCGTTGACGGTCAGGAGCGTCTGCGGGTTCGCGACGATGGCTGCAAGAGACTGCCGAAGCTTGACTGTCACGGACTCCCGATCTGACGTATTGGCCTCACCGTCGAGTAACTTGAGATCGCCAACGGGCCCAAGAGACTCAGGTCTGAAACCTCCAGGCACCTTGGTCGGATCCTCTTCAGCACCCCACACCGTTCGCATTGTGCCGTTTGGTTCGGGGACCTTTGTAGCTTTGGTTGCCTCCAAGTAGCGCCCCACCCTGTCCATCGTCACGACGAGATGCCCGTTGGCGATCTCCGGTCGTGGCGGAAACGAATATATCCCGATCGATGCGTGGGTCGAGCCATCATCCCGCAGCGCCGACGGCGGCGGGATCCCATCGGACCGCTGGGCTCCGAAACTGCCGGCCAGGTACCCGGCGCTATCCGCTTGGTCCTGGGTGCCAACGCTCCCAGTGCCGTGCGCCCAGTCACCGGATTCGTCGCCGCGCCCTAGCAGCTCGCCGGCGAAGGTGCCATCAATCCGTTGTGGAGCGGGGCTGCCGACGCGGCGCCCGAACAACATCTCCGCCTGCCGCGCATTGCCGCTGCTCCAATGGCCTTCGTTGCTCAGATTGGTCGCGACAGGAAGCAGGATGCTCTTGGCAGTGCCGTACGAATGCGTCCAGGCCTGGCCGTCGGTTGACCGCAAGTTTGTCACCAGTCCGGAAACCTGATTGGCGCTGAAACGGACTTCCAGCTCGATATCGCCCGTGTACAGCTTGCCGTCTCCGCTGACCGCAGTGATGCCGCCCCTGTAGGATGCAATCCCGGCCGGCTGCACGTGCCGGGTGCGCTGCAAGTCGTCCGTCGTTGCGTACGAAAACGCTCCCACGGCACCGATCTCCGGGACATCCCCGTTGCCAAGATTAGGGCCACGTTTGTAGTAGGCGTCCCCGTCCGCGATGTCGCGTCCCGTAATCGAGACAGCGCCGTAGCGTGTGGGGCCGGTGCTGCCGAAGACGATGCTCGCCTCCCGCATCGATGCGCCGAAGACTCTCACCGCGTCGGCCTCGCTCAGTGCCGCTCTCTCGAACACGCCGCCGCCGCCCGCCCTCGTCGCCGCCACGAAGGCCGGGTGGCTCGAGTGGGCGTTCAGGATGTCCTCGATCCCGTCACGCAGGTCCTCGTCGTCACGCGGCCGTCTACCGAGATCGACAACCGGACCGCCCGTCGACTGCCCGAAGATGTTGTCCACCTGCGTCTGAACCTTGTTCCATTCGTTGTCCAGTCGCGTGTCTGCGTCGGGAAGGCTGTCGCGAATCTTGGTGAGCGCGTCAACCTGGCGCTGCACCTTCTCGATCTCCTCGACCGCAGCGGCAACGAACGTGGCTGACCTTGCGGAGGCCGTGCCGGAGTCCAGCAGATCGCCAATGGAGAACGAGTGCCCCGCTATCTCCAGCCTCGTGCCGGTCTCGGCCGCCGTCGTGCTGCTGTCATCGCCTGACAGCGACGGCAGCATGTCCTCCCCGACTGTGCTGGACACAGCCCTCAGGTCGCCGATCAGTGCGTACTGCGGATCGATGGTGTCGGGGTGGATCGGGGCATCGAAGCGGACGCCCTTCAGCTTGCCGTTCTCCATCCACACGTGGTACATCCTGCCCCTGACCTCGATATCGCCGACGCCCGACGCGGGAAGCATCTGGCCTTCCACGAGTCCAACGCTGATCAGGGCCTTCTTCCAGAACGCTAACTCACGGAATCCCTTGAGAAACGACTGTAGGCGTGTTATGCGGTACCTCCGGTTCTCGCGAGTCACCGCGCGACCGGCCGCGCCTGCTACGGCGACGAGGGCCGCAGAACCACCGGGGATTATATACTTGAATGACCGAAGTTAGATGGAAGGGCTGGAATCCACTGATATGCAAGGAGTTCTGATACGGTGCCGATATTCATGCCGGTAGAGGAATAGGGGTTGGTAGACTTTCAGACTACATGACGGCTTCGGAAACACTCATCAAGGCTGCAAGCGGGCTAATGCTGTTGCCGCTGGTTCTTTCTGGGGAAACGACCCAGCGGGAATGGCCTAGAGAAATCGTGAATGGGAGGATCACGGACGAGAGGGAGTTTCCTTCCGTGGTTCTGGTGGTAGTGGACAGTCAATACTACTGCACAGGCAATCTGGTTTCGCCGGACTGGGTGCTCACGGCGGCCCACTGCCTCCACAACGAGAATGGGCAGAGGCTTCCTGTTTCGAACATCGTTCATGGTTCTCCGCACGTTCAGCAGAACATAGCGGGAACTTTCGACACTCGCATTCACCCGTGGTACGATTCGAGCTTTCAGTCAGCCGCTATCAATGACCTGGCCCTGATCCGGATGCCGTCGCACTTCGGTCTTCCTGCTTGGCCGATGGACATTGCTTCATTGCATGTGGAATCTCTCGTTGCCACCAATGATGCAACGGTAGGGGCTGTGGGGTGGGGCAAGACCTGTCTCAGTCGGGACGAGAGCTGCGTGAGCGATTACTTGCGGGCGAGTCCGGGCTTGCTCAAGGTTCCTCAGTCCTGTTCGCGCTACACAGGCAATTCGGTAGGAGACGAGTATTTCTGCTGGTTGGGGCTGTACGGTGCCCATGCTTCGTACGGTGACAGCGGAGGCCCGCTGTTCGGGGAAACGTCCGCTGGCCTGCGAGTTCAGATCGGGGTTGCTTCGAGGGTATTCTCCTATGGCAGCCATGATCAGCACATAGCGAACCTGTACACGCGGATCGGCCCTCACTACGAGTGGATCAGCAACACGACGCTGGGATTCACGCCTCCAAGGGAAGCGGTCACACCGACCAGTAACATCGAGATCACGGTTCGCAATGACGGAGACCTTGCCTGCCATGTCGAGCTGTTCTCACGGGTGAAATCGCCGTTTGATCGGCAGTTCCAAAACCACGAAAGCGAGCACACCTACTATTCCCTGCTTGACGTGGACGATACGGGGCTGGATTCGGTGTAATTCACGGATTCCGAATTCCTGAGCGCATCGCTAGTGGTGTGGTGTTCGGCTCGGGATGACTAGTCGGATTCTCTTGCAGCGAGCCTTCCTGATGTCTGTATTTCGAAATGAGCTTGCAGATGTATATAGAAAAGGCCGTTCAGGATTGGATCGGATGGGAGGGCTGAACTTGACGAGCGGATGGGAGACTCGAAAAAAGTCGACTCGTCAAGCTCAGCGCCTGTGACCAAATCAGGCGGCTGCCCTGAAGTGAAGATGCCAAGACGGATAGGATCATGTCAGCAAGCAAGCCAAAGAGAAAACGGGGCCGCCCGGTGAAGTATCCCATGCCGGAATTGATCCCGGACACGGCAGAGAACATCATGAGTGCTATTCTGAACACGCCTCCCAAGGCTCGGAACGAGTGGCGTTACATGAAGGAATCTGAAAGGGATAAGCCAGGACAGTAGGAGGGAAATCATGACTTATGAAGGTTCCACCGATAGGGATGTTGCAGATTCGATCAGAACGCAGTGTACTTCTAGGAAGGCCAAGGCGGATGCTCTTAAACCTATTCGAGAGGCAGGATTCAGACCTGTCAATCAAGAGCCGCTGATCTCGGCGAACGAAGTCTAGCGCAACGAGACGCGCAAGGCCCTCCACCGGGGATTGCTGTCCGGGATCGCAAGCGTGCTGCGACTCGATCCGGGTTTGGAAGAAGAGCCGGACCTATTTCGGAAACAGTTGTGCGCCGAACGATCCGTCCACGGCGGCAAGGGCACTCGAATCAATGAACGATCGAACGCTTGACTGGCCAATCGCCGACACAGCGGAGATTGTTCTGGGATGGACTCCGTGATGAGGCAATTGGACAGCCGGGCGACCGTGGGGCCGTCCGGTCAAGGTCCCGATGCACGACCTGATTCCCGACACCCTCGAGAACGTCTTGCGGGCATTGCTGGAAGCACTACCAAGGCAAGGAAACGACTCTGACTACATAAAGCGCGCCGGACTGAGAATTAACAGATCCCGATAAGATGCAATGAATTCGGGATTCTGCAAGACCCTTGCTAGAAGGAGGCCCCCCAACGGTAGTTGAGGCGGGTGTACCAATACGCACCGTTGAAACCGAATGGCGAGGCTTGGCTGAACTGGGCGCCAACCGCGTACTGCCTAGGGCTGATATCGGAGTAGGTGTTCAGCGCGTTCTGCGCTCCGCCTGCGATCGAAACACCCTTGCCGATCCTGTAATCCACTTCGAAGTCCACGACCCACTCCCCCGGATAGGTGTGCTGGTCTCTTCGCTCGTACCAACTGCCGTAGAAGCTCATGCGGCCCATAAGCTCGAACCGCCCGACCCTCTGCTTCCAGGTCGCGTTCAGGCGGTTTTCCGGCAGAGTGAACTTCAGCCTCCTGATCCTTTCGTCGCTCAGAAGCGCGGGGTTGTATTCGATGATTTCCGTGCTTGTATGGTTGTAGAGAACGCTGAGTTCGGACGTTGGAGTAGGCGCTACGTCCGCAACGATGTCAATACCCTGGGTCACCGTGTCGAAATCGTTGATGAAGAACCGGAACGACCTGAGGTTGCCGGCGCTGGTGACGCCCTCGGCGATCAGATCCGACACTTCGGTCTCGTTCAGGTTGAAGTTCTGGGACAGCGCGAGGCGGTCGCTGATTGCGATCCGGAAGAAATCGGAGGTGAGAGTGAATCTGTCGCCTTCGAAAATCGCGCCGGCGGTGAAATTCAACGAGGTTTCGGGCTGCAGCCCAGTCCCTCCCCTCAGGCCGGCCACCCTCGAGTTCGATGGGATCGTGCCGCGGTTGACCAGTTCTCCCGTGATGGGGTCGAACTGGGTGGAGACATTGAATGCGTTCTGCTGTCCCGGGGTCGGGGCCCTGAACCCCGTGCTGGCGCTGGCGCGCAGCGCAAAGCCGTCTGCCAATTCTGCGCGGGCGGCGGTCTTCCAGTTCAGCGTGTTACCGAAGTCCGCAAAGCGCTCGAATCGCAATGCCCCGCCCACGATAAAGCGATCGTCGACGTCCGACAGCTCGATATCGGCATAGACGGCCGAATTCCTGCGGTCCCAGCTGCCAACCGCAATCGGGCTGAATCCCGGGAAACCATTGGACGCGGCACTGAAGCCCTGCGCGGCGTACGGTCCGAACTGCCAGGACTCCGCTTGTCCCTGTTCGATCGTGAATCCCTCGTTGCGGAACTCGGTTCCAGCTGCGAAGTGGACGAATTCGCCGATTTCGTAAGCGATATCAAAGTTCAGGCTGACGTCTTCCTGCCGATAGAGCCCAGGCTTGAATTCGGTGGGCGTGTCCGGGCCGAGCGACGCATTGACAGTGTTGTTGATGAAAAAGTCAACCTCGCTCGTTCCCACGCTGGCGCTCAGGTCCCAGCTCAGGCCGCCCGCGAACTGACCCCTCGCACCGCCCACGATCGAATTGTCGACGTAGAAGCCCCCGAAGTTGGGAGTGAACCCTCCGGGGAACCTCTCCTGGAAGCTGAAGCAGTTTGGATCGGCGAAGACGCGGCCGAGCGCGTCCTGGTCCGGGACGTTGTCGACAATCGGGACGACCGGACAGCCGGCCGAGCCGTCAAGGACGCCGTCCCGCGCATCGAGCGCGTCCCCGATCAACAGGGTCTCGCCTCCGTCACCGCTGAACACCGCCCCTCGAGTGTTCGGGTTGCGGAAGAAGAAGCCGCCAGTCACCTTGCGGCTGGCGTAGTTCGTGTGGGCGTAGAGCTGCGTTGTATCGTTGATGAGCGTGCCGAAGTTGCCGAAGAACTTCGCATTGTTCCGCTCTTCAGGCGATCCCCAGATCTGGGCCGGGTTTCGCACGGCGGTATTGCCGGCCGCGATCAGGGCGGTTGCGTCGGCCCGCTGGACGCTTCGGTCCGTAGGATCGGAATTACCATACTCGAAGCTGAGGTTGGCGAAGCCGTTCTCGCCCAGCGGCATGCCGATGTTGGCCGCATAGGTGACGCTCTGTCCGTCCGGGCCGCGCCCCTCGACATCCCCGCCTTGGTAGGTGCCCGCCCGGACCTCGACACTGCCGCCGTTGGGAGCGTCCTTCAGGGTGAAGTTCAGGACGCCGGCGATGGCATCCGACCCATACTGGGCAGAGGCCCCGTCGCGCAGCACTTCGACCTGCTTGAGGGCAATCGATGGAATGACTGAAATGTCGGCACCCTGCGAGCCGTCGGCCACGCCGCCTCCGATCCAGGTGATCACCGCCCCGCGGTGTCGCCGCTTGCCGTTGACCAGAATCAGGGTGTGGTCAGGTGCCAGATTACGCAGGTTGGCCGGGCGGATGATCGTTGCAGCGTCGGCGATCGGCTGCCTGTTGACATTGAACGAAGGCACTATGTTGCGCAGCTGGGAGAGCAAGTCGGCACCGCCCTGCTGGACGAATTCATCGGCTCCTATCACATCTACCGGCACGAGCGACTCCGTCACCGTGCGGGCTTCAGCTCGCGTTCCGATCACCACCAGCTCCTGCCCGACAGCTTCCAGCTGAAGGACAACATCGATCTCGCCGATGCCCTGCTGGACGACGACCTCTTGAGGCTCGAAGCCCGGCGCAATCACAACGAGAGAGTGCGGTCCGGGGCCCAGGTCGCACAACGAGGCGACGCCGGCGTCATCCACTGGAACTTCCTGCGCTCCGATCGAGACTGTGGCAGTGGGCAACCGGGCGGAGGTTGGGTCAAGTACTCGGACGTTGAGGCACTGGGCTGCCGCCGATGCCTGCGATAGCAGGCCAGTGAGGACAACGGCGGCCGGCACGGATCTCCGAACGAAGGCGGTGGTGAGAGCAGCAAGCATGAGTTACTCGATTTCCATTCCATTGGAGCCTCTTGCAAGATCACCCGGGCAGGGGCATTTCTCGGGGGAGCCTGACTCGTAGAGAGAGCAAGTCGACTCTCGGTTGGATGATGGAAGTTACCCAACGAGCAATCCAAGCAACGGAGAGCGGACTTGCCGCTGCGAGAAACACTATCACAGTATTGGTTCACGTTCCAGCACGTGCTGTCCCCGTGGGGGCCGGGCCGGCCGCTGGAGAGCCGCGCCGCGCTGTCGCGGTACTTTCCGAACTAAGGCCGTGTTCGACGTCCCCTTGGCTCGGGCGCAGGTGAAGCGGCTGGGGGTCGACACCCAGCTGCGCTAGAGCCGAGCCGGCTGGAGCGGCAGGGGGTGATGACGCTGGAGGAGCTGCTGGCGGCCTGCGACGTGGGGGTGAAGCGCATCGCCAAGGGCTACAAGCAGAGTTGGGCCGGCCACAAGCTGCACATCGACGCGATCTACGGGGAATCCCGTTGAGCTGCCTGCTCGACGTCGGCGTCGCTGCGTGACGGCCAGACGGCAATCCCGCCAACGCAACTGACGGCGGGGCAGGTGGAGAGCCCGTGCGACCTGATGGACATCGCGACGACTCGCCCAGCTGCGACAAGCGGGTTTGATTCTGTCTGCCAAGCCCAATCGATGGACAATCAGGTCGCACCTGCGTCGCGGAAACCTAAGCTCGGCAAAGGCCTTCCGAGGTCGAGACAGTTGCGAGGACCGAGGCGCGCGGAATCGATCGTGGCCCGGAACCAGTACGGTTCCACTCAGAGGTCGAATACATTGGCGCGGACCAGCGTTCATCGGGTCAGGTGCGGTAGACAACTCGGGGGCGAACCATATAATGCCGGACGGGATTCGCAGAATGTTGGGAAACAGCGCATTTACACGGCGCACCTCAACGAGGGCTAGCAGGGCTGTGCGCTATTCTTAGTGCGAGATGATGCCATTATCGCTTCGATGTTGCTGCGCGGTCGTGCTGGCGCATTCGGTGCTCAGCGGGCAGGATTGCAAGAAATGGCCTTCGGAGAAGTTCTTCCGAAAGGCGAGCGTCAGGGACGTTTCCAGGTGTATAGACGGCGGGGCCGACCTTGGGGCCCGCGAGCGTCAATCCGGAGACACTCCTCTCCACATGGCGGCGATCGGCAGCAGGAACCCGTCGGTGATCGAGGCGCTGCTGGCAGCCGGGGCCGAGATCAATGCGCGGTCCGACGACGGCTCCACTCCATTGCAGGCTTGGCAACGCAGTGGTCACGGAGGTCGGCGCGATCCGGAAGTGTTCAAGGCGCTACTGGCGGCAGGAGCGAATCCGAACGTAAGTGACAGTATCGGCTGGACGCCCCTGCATTACGCGGTCTCGTACGCAGGGGACGCGGCGCTTGTCAGGGCACTGCTCAAGGCGGGAGCGGACCCGAACGCGCGGATCGCGCAGGAGTCGTGGTACGAGCCTTTGTTCACTTGGCGCCGCAACGCCGCCGGCGACACGCCGCTGCACAGAGCGGCTTACAATGGCGCAGGGCCATTGGTGATCGAGGCTCTGCTGGCGGCCGGGGCCGATCCGAACGCGCGCAGCGAGGACGGTTCCGGTCCGCTGCACAGGCTGGCAGAACCAGCCAGAGTTCCCCGCTCCCGGGAAGTGGCCGAGATATTGCTCGCGGCCGGGGCCGATCCAAACGCCCGCACCGATGCGGGCAGTACGCCCCTGTTGCTCGCGAGTTTCACGGCCTCCCCCGTCAGGAACGGGGCGCTAGTCTCGGCGCTGCTCGCGGCGGGAGCGGACCCGAACTTGCGCGGCGACAGCGGCGAGAGCCCCCTGCACAACGCGATTCGCAATCTGGACGTGGTGGAAGCTTTGCTGGCGGCCCGGGCCGATCCGAACGTGCGCGACCAGAACGGCCGGACGCCCCTGCACCGGACGGAGAATCTGGCGACGATCAAAGCACTGATCGCCGCCGGTGCGGAGGTCGACTTGCAGGACGGGAAGGGAATCCCGCCGCTGTTCTACGCGATGGACGACCCGCTCGCAGGGAAAGCTCTGCTGGCGGCCGGGGCCGACCCGAACCAGCGCTGGCTCTCGCGGGACGGGACTGAGATGACGGCTCTGCACCACCTAGCCTCCAGAAAGGGATATCTCACGTGGGTTGTGGCACAGGCCCCGGCGCTGGTCGAGGCCTTGATCGCCGCGGGCGCAGAGGTCGACGCGCGGGACGACGAGGGCAAGACCCCGCTGATGCGGGCGCGGGAAAACGGGGACCGGGCGGTGGCGAGAGCGCTGCTCGAGGCCGGGGCGAACCCGGACCCGGTGCTAAGCGGGCTGGATTGCGAGAGATGGGCTTCGGAGTGGTTTTTCCGAAGGGCGAGGGTCAGGGACGTTTCCAAGTGCATAGACGGCGGGGCCAACCCGAACGTGCGACTAGCAAACTTCAATGGCAGGTCGCCGCTGCACATGGCGACTCGCAATCTGGAAATGGTGAAAGCTCTGCTGGCTGCCGGGGCCGACCCGAACCCGCGCGACGATGACGGCCAGACGCCCCTGCACCGGACCGGCAATCCGGCGACGATCGAAGCACTGATTGCGGCCGGTGCGGAGGTCGACGCGCTGAACAGATGGGGAACCACGCCGCTGTTCTACGCGATGAACGACCCGTCCGCGGCGAATGCTCTGCTGGCTGCCGGGGCCGACCCGAACCAGCGCTGGAGGGGCGGGACCGGGATGACGCCTCTGCATCAAGTAGCATCCCGAAGAGAGGCTCCCGAACCGGTCAAGGGTCTGGCACAGTACAGTAGCGTTCTGCCACGCGACACGGCCCTGGCGCTGGTCGAGGCCCTGGTCGCCGCGGGCGCAGAGGTGGACGCACGGGACGAACAGGGCAAGACCCCGCTGATGCGGGCGCAGGAGTACAAAGACACGGCGGTGGCCACGGCGCTGCTGGCGACCGGGGCGGACCCGGACCCGGTGCCGAGCGGGCCGAATTGCAAGCAATGGGCTTCAGAGGAGTTCTTCCGCACCGCGAGCGTCAGCGATGTTACCAAATGCTTAGACAGCGGTGCCGACCCAATGGCGCGCGAGGCTCGCTCCGAACGCACGCCCCTCCACATGGCGGCGATCGCCAGCAGAGAACCGACCATCGTCAAGGCACTGCTGGCGACCGGGGCCGAGATCAATGCTCGGGATGTGAATGGTGAGACGCCCCTGCAGGCGTGGTGTTGCTATCACACCGACTATCACGGCGCAATCACGGCTTGTCGGCGCGATCCGGACGTGTTCAAGGCGCTGCTGGCGGCCGGGGCGGACCCGAACGTGCGCGACGACAAAGGCTGGACGCCCCTGCACGTTGTCAGATACGACGAGGCGCTTGTCACGGCGTTGATCGAGGCGGGGGCGGAAGTGGAAGCACGGACACCGCCGACGTCTCACAGGTTCGGTGGTGGCGAAACGCCGCTGCACGTGGCGGTTCGATTGTGGGACAAGACGCATCTGCCGGCAGTCAAGGCGCTGCTGGCGGCCGGTGCGAACCCCAACGCGGCGGACAGGCAAGGTTGCACTCCGCTGCACCGGGCGATCCGCTCCTATGGAACTGCCAAGGGGCGGTCCGACATGCTGAGAGACGCGGAGCTGGTCAGGATTCTGCTGGCGGCCGGGGCGAACCCCAACGCGCGCGACGTAAATGGCTCCACGCCGCTGCACAGGACGGCGGAGCGACGCAATGCCTCGGCGCTGGTCGAGGCCTTGGTCGCTGGGGGCGCGGAGCTCGGCGTGCAGGACCGCTGGGGCGATACTCCGATGATTCGGGCGCGAAACAGGGGGAACGGGGTGGTGGCGAGGGCGCTGGTCAAGGCTGCTCGGCACGTCGCAGCAAAACGCAAGCATTGACGAGAACGAGCTCGCTTGACGTGCCGGAACCATGTTCGCCTCTTGCTCCCGCCTGCTGAGCTCACCGGCATGAGCCGCCGGAGAGATACCGGCGCGATGCCGTTTTGAGTAGGCACTGATTTTCACGGCAGATAAAGGGCCTTTTGCTGTGAAATCCCGAACTGGCGCCGAGCTCCCCGAAACGCACGAATTCCATGGCCGCAGCCGGGTGCAGGCTCTTGGCCGTCAAGCTGTGGAGTGGTGCAAAGCGGCAGCCGATCAGGGCAGCCCCGGTTTTTGGCCCCGTTTTGGCCGCTGTGCAGCCGGGATGGGTTTCAGGCGGGCCGCGCGCTGGGCAGGTTCAACTCCTTGAGGAAGCCGTACTTCTGCAGTTGCTGGATCCAACGTGGCGCGTTGCGCGCTACGAGCAACTGTTCGTAGTCGGTCTCCGGATCCTGGTAGGGCTTGTTGTCCCGCAGGACAGCATAGATGCACCGCAGCATCTTGTGCGCGGTAGCCAAGGTAGCTCGTTTGTAGCCCCGGCGAACGGTCAGCGCCTTGTGGAAGCCCCGGAACTGGCAATGCTGGGTGCGCGCCGCACCCAGCGCGCATTCGGTCAGCACCGCCCTGAGGGCGGCATTGCCCTTGCGGGCACGGCCGGAGGCGCGCTTGCCGCCGCTCTCGCTGTTGCCCGGGCACAGTCCGGCCCAAGCGGCAAACCGGCTCGAGGACGGGAAGACGTCGATGTCCGGGCCGGTCTCGACCAGGATCTCGCAGGCGCTTTCGCGCCCGACGCCAGGCAGCGTTTCCAGCAGGCGCAAGCTGCGTTCGTACGGGGCCAGTCCGGCTTCCAGCAGATCCCCGGCGTGCTGGATGCGTCGTGAGACCGCATCGGCTGCCGCGAGCATGTCATTGAGCAGCCAGAGCGACTGCGGGTCGAGCCTGGCCTCGAGGATGTCGGCGACGGTCGCGAGCTTGGAGCGCACGTGGACCGTCAGCGAGTCGAGGATTTGCTGCGGGTCCTCGCCGTTGACGAGGCCGTCGAGGATCCGCCGGCCGTTGCGCCCGAAGATGTCCGTGAGGGCGACGCCCACGCGCACGCCGCAGCGGTCGATCAGCTTGTGAATCCGGTTGCGGACACGGCCGCGCTCCGCGATGAGCTTGCGGCGATAGCGGCTGAGGAAGCGCAGCGCGCGGAAGTCGCGCGGTGGGATCAGGCTGGGCGTCGCCAGGCCGTACTGGCAGACGCGAGCGAGCCAGATACTGTCGCTGACGTCCGTCTTGCGGCCCTTGATCTGGCGGACCTGCTGGGCATGCACCAGTTCGACCGGGATGTCGGCATCCTCCAGGGCCTCGTAGGGTTGCAGCCAGTAGATGCCGGTGCCTTCCATGGTGGCGCACTGGACGTCGTGGGACCGCAGCCAGGCGGTCATCTCGCCCAGCCCGCGAGCCAGTGAGCTGAACTCGCGAGTGGCCGCGCGGGGTGCGCTGCCGTCGGGCGCGCAGAGGCGCACGGTGGCCGTGATCTGCGCCTTGTGGACGTCGAGTCCGGCGGCGCGGGAGCGGAAGATGCGCAGTCGGTCGGGGCGCATCTGGTCCGGCCAGGTCTCTGCTGGCCAGACTGGGTCGGTCGGTGGCATTGCGGGTGGGCTCCTTTCGTAGGCGGCGGAAGCGAAGTGGGTTCCGGAAGGTTCACCCGCCTGGGCGGCGGGGTGCGTTTTGCTGCGCGTCCACGGACGGTGCCGGGAACAATTCGGGGCTCGATGCCGGATGCCTCGGGCCAGTTTATGTTGCGGGGACGGGGCCGCCGGTAAAAGAGATCGGCCACTGTTCCGCTTCCGCCATGCGGCATGGTATCGCTGGCTGCGCTGCTGGCCGGATCGGTCGGTCGAGCGCTCTTAGCCCGATTTCATGCCGTCGGGGTGAACGGCAACCCGATCATGTGAGTTTATGTTAGGGAGGGGCGGTCGGCGGGGTCAGGTGCGGGAGGCACCGTTGAAGGCGAGGCGCCGGTTGCCCAGCCACGGCAAGGGCTCGGAGGGCTCCGAGCCGAGGGCCTCGATCAGCGCCGGCAGATTGCGCTTCTTCTTCAGTGAGACGGTGCACGACTCGGGTCCGAGCTGGATGTCGGCGGCGGTCTCGAGCAGGGACTCGAACAGCGTGCGGGCCGTGCAGTGGCGATAGCCCGCCGGCAGCTCGAGGGCCAGCAGGCGGTAGAGGTTGTAGGCCAGCACGGTCATGGCGAGGTCGAAATCGACCTTGATCACCATCGAGGAGGAGAGCCGGTTGAGGTGGAAGAAGCTGAGCTGGGCGGAGATGGCCTGCTCGACGAGCCAGCGCCGGGCGTAGCGGCGGAGCAGGGTGGCGAGGCTGGAGTCGAAGTCGTTGGTGATCAGCAGGGCGGGCCGGCTGGCCCCGTGCAGGACGGCGATCTGGCGGATCTCGCCGCCGTAGTGGCGCAGGGGGGTGATGGACTCGACGACTTCCAGCAGGCGGGTGCCTTGGTGGACGGGGACGCGGATCTTGCGGCGCTGCTCGGCCGGGGCGTCCTGGGCGGCGCGGACGAGGTGGCGGCCGCGGCGACGGACGGTGACGAAGCGGATGCCGGCCTGGTCGAGGCGCTGCAGGCAGGCGTAGGTGGTGAAGCGGGAGTCGAAGACGAGGCAGCGGAGCCGGAGGCCGCCGGCGTGGGAGAAGTCGAGGAACTCGAGGACGGAGTCGGGGCTGGAGGCGCGGCGGATGGAGGCGTCGGAGCGGAGCAGGAGGCCGGAGTCGGGATCCTGGGCGAGGGCGGCAGAGAAGCCGGTGAGGGCGCGGCCGCGGGTGGCGGCCCAGTGGTTCTCGAGGGTCTGGTCGTCGCCCCAGTGAGGCAGGGTGGTGAAGTCGAGATTGGCGGAGTCGGAGAGCAGGTCCTGCTTGGCGAGGGTGCGGGCGAGGGAGGCGAGCAGGCGCTGGTTCATGGCGCGGGTGGTGCGGTCGGAGTAGGAGGAGAACCAGGCGGGAGTGCTAGATAAACCGTGTAAGCAGCAGGGGTGCCATTCGCTTCAATAACTCACTCTTTGCAGGCGGTCCCCGAACAGGATGTCAAGCTGATTCAGCGCCTGACGCCACTCGATGGGGGCTGCCTTCCACTTCCTCTCAATGTTCCGGATGGCCAGGTACAGCAGTTTCGCGGCGGCCTGGTCGCTGGGGAAATGCCCCCGGGTCTTGACAGCCTTGCGCAAGCCCCGGTTCAGGCTCTCGATGGCGTTGGTCGTGTACAGCACCCGCCGCACCTCCGGGGCGAACCCGAACATGGGGATGATCTCCTCCCAGTTCGCCCGCCAGCTGCGGACCACCGAAGGGTGGCTGCCGCCCCAGTTCCGCTCGAACTCGTCCAGCCGGTCGGCGGCCTCCTCCACGCTGCTGGCCCGGTAGATCGTCTTCATGTCGCGGGCCATGCGGCGACGGTCCTTCCAGGAACACAAATTGAGCCCGTGCCGCATCAGATGCACGATACATGTCTGGACCTGGGTCTCCGGGAAGACGCTGCGGATCGCCTCCGGAAACCCCTTCAGGCCATCGACCACCGCGATCAGGATATCGCGCAGGCCGCGGCCGCGGAGCTCGTTCATCACCCGCAGCCAGAACTTGGCGCCCTCGTTCTGCTCGATCCACAGCCCCAGCACCTCCTTGCTGCCGTCGTGGCGGATGCCCAGGGCGAGATGCACGGCCTTGTTGCGCACCATGCCCTCGTCGCGGATCCGCACCCGGATAGCATCCAGGAAGACCACCGGGTAGACCACATCCAGCGGCCGCTTCTGCCAGTCCTGGAGTTCCTCCACGATCGCGTCGGTGACCCGGCTGATCAGTTCCGCCGACACCGAGACGCCGTACATCTCCTCCAGGTGGGCACGGACGTCGCGCTGGCTCAGGCCCCGCGCGTACAGGGCGATGACTTGCTCGTCGAAGCCCGGCAGCCGGGTCTGGCGCTTCCTGACCAGCTGCGGTTCGAAGCTGCCGTTGCGGTCCCGCGGCACGTCCAGCTCCACTTCGCTACGGTCGGTGAGGACCGTCTTGCTGCCATGGCCGTTGCGGCTGTTGCCGCTGCCCCGGGGTAATGCCCGGAAGTTGTGTATGAGCTGAGGAAAGGTGGCGTATCTCAGCGACGATAGTCGTTGAACTTGTTTCCGGTAAAGGAAGGAGAGATACGCCATGAACAAGAGTACAAGAGACAACGAACAGATGCCGCCCGCGGGCGGCAAGGTCCTCGAGATGCCCGCGGCGGTGCCGCGGCCCGGTGACGTGGTCGCGGAGATTCTCCGCAGCGGCGCGCAAGCGCTGCTGGCGCAGGCTCTGGAAGCGGAGATCGCGGCGCACCTGGCCACCTACGAGCCCCTCAAGGACAGCCGGGGACGACAGCGCGTCGTGCGCAACGGTTACTTGCCGCAACGCGAACTACAAACCGGGGTCGGGTCCGTCGAGGTGCAGGTGCCGCGCGCCCGGGACCAGGATCCGCAGGGGCGCGGCGGTCCGATCCAGTTCCGCTCGACGCTGCTGCCGCCCTATCTGCGGCGCAGTGCCGCGATGGACGAACTGCTGCCGTGGCTGCACCTGAAGGGCATTTCGACGGGGGATTTCGGCGAGGCCCTGGAAGCGCTGGTGGGGCCGCAAGCGCGGGGACTGTCCTCGAGCACGATCAGCCGGCTGAAGCAGGTGTGGACACAGGAATACGAGGAGTGGAGCCGGAGGGATCTGCGCGGGCAGCGCTTCGTCTATCTGTGGATTGACGGGATCTACTGCCAGGCCCGGCTGGAGGAGGAGAAGCAATGCCTGCTGGTGGCGATCGGGGCGGACGCGGAGGGTCGCAAGCAGCTGGTGGGCCTGACGGACGGGTACCGGGAAAGCGAGCAGAGCTGGCTCGAGCTGCTGCTGGACCTGAAGCGGCGTGGCCTGGAGGCGGGGCCGGAGCTGGCGATCGGGGACGGGGCGCTGGGTTTTGGAAGGCCTTGCGGAAGGTCTACCCGCAGACCCGGGCGCAGCGTTGCTGGGTGCACAAGACGCGCAACGTCTTGGACAAGCTGCCGAAGGGCGGGCAGAAGAAGGCGAAGGCCGCCCTGCAGGCGATCTGGATGGCGGCGACCAAGCAGGAGGCGGAGTCGGCGTTCCGGCATTTCCAGAGCGCGTGGCAACCGAAGTATCCGCAGGCGGCGGAGTGCCTGGCGAAGGACCGCGAGGAGCTGCTGGCGTTCTACGACTTCCCGGCCGAGCACTGGCGGCACTTGCGGACGACGAACCCGATTGAGAGCGTGTTCGCGACGGTGCGGCTGAGGACGGTGAAGACGAGGGGCTGCCTGAGCCGGAAGACGGCGTTCGCCATGGTGTACCGGCTCGTGCTCTCGGCGCAGGGGAAATGGCGCAGGCTAAACGGGACGGAGAGCTTGCCCAAGGTGATCGAAGGAGTAAGATTCGAAGACGGAATTCAAGTGGTCAAACGCGCTGCCTGAACTCGGCATACACAACACTTGGGCATATCTCCTGCCCCGGCCGGCCGGGTCGTGCCGGTCATAGCCCAGATGGGCGGTCAGTTCCGCCTCCAGGGCGCGTTCCATGACGGCCTTCTGCAGGCTCGCCAGAAGGCCGTCGCTGCCCAGCAGGTCCTCGGGTTTCTCATAGTCCTCGAGCAGCTGCTCGAGCAGTGCTTCGGGTATCTGTTTCACAGGTGTGCCTCCTCTTTCGATTCCAGCACCTACCCACTTACACAGTTATTCAGACACTCCCAACCAGGCGGCCTTCTGCAGGCTCGCCAGAAGGCCCTCGCTGCCCAGCAGGTCCTCGGGCTTCTCATAGTCCTCGAGCAGCTGCTCGAGCAGTGCTTCGGGTATCTGCTTCACAGGTGTGCCTCCTCTTTCGATTCCAGCACCTACCCACTTACACAGTTATTCGGACACTCCCGAAAAAACCCGCCCTACTGCCGGAATAGTCCGGGTCGCTACACCACGCCGCTCTCGCGTAACCTTTCGATCTCCGCTGCCCGTTCAGCACGATACTGCGACCGCTGTGGTCCGCAGGCCAGCCCGCCACCACCGCTCCACTCTTGTCTTGGGCGGACCTGCCATGTGACGAACCGAGTGCGTTAGACGCGCACCCTCAGATCCGCGAGGGGAGGGCGCGGTAACGCCCTCTCCTGCTCGGCAGTCAGGAAAACAGCGGGAGTTCTTCGGTATTGTTGAACGGGAACCGCAGACTATCTGCAGTGTCCCCGACACCCAGGTACCTCCGAAGCGCCTTGTGGATGTGCTTGGGGTGGATCCGCGTTCCCGCCGCGTCGTTCCGCTGCAGGGTCCTAGGATCGATCTTGTAAGCAAAGTGCAACTCGTCCGTCTCTCCGACCACACGGTTCGTCCATGTCCGGTTCTTCTCCATGATGACGAAGCTACCGATCGGCCAGTGATCCTTCCCTAGGTCGGAGTTGTACTTATTGGTCCGACCGAAATCCGACCCCATCACTACCACCAAGCGGTCAGCCATTCCGTGGATTTCCGCATAGTCCCACAGGTAGTCGATCGAATCCGTGAGATTCCCCAGCAGCCAGTTCTGGTCCGGGTCATGGTTGTCATGCGTGTCGAAGCCGCCCATGAACAGGTCCGCGCTGACCGCAACCCCGGCCTTGAAGGCCAGCACCGTCAACTGTGCCTGCCGCTTGAGCGAACTCCGATACACATCGAACTCCTCCACCTGGTTCAGATCGCGGTCGCTTGGAATCATGTCAGCAAACGCCCTGAGCCCCTCGGCAGCGTCCGCGCCCAAGGCCGCGGCGTACAGTTCCCGGTTGCGGGCCTCTCTGGGCATGAGATTGGGAGCCGCTGCCAGGCGAGCCATCCGCCTGTTCCGGTGGCGTGTAACTGAAGCCCAGTCTTCGGTGCTGAAATACGGCCGCCGCGTCGGGTCCCCGTTGTTCAGCTCCGGCTTGGCGATGTTCCGGACCTCGCCTGGATTGTTCAGCCGCGTGAAGACGGTGACTCCGGCCGTGTTCGAGAACCCCCCGAAGCTCAAGTAAGGCATCGACAGTCCTGGGCCGTTGTGAGCGGCGAGGAGGGCCGTCGTCGTCGGGTAGCCTTCCGAGATTCGCCCGCTCCAGTTGTGAGTAACGCCGGCCGAGTGCGAATTCGTCTGCGCATCCACGCCGTTCACGACTAGGATGCGCTGGTAGTACTTGTCAAAGAACGCCTGGTTCTTCGCGAACGGAGCATAGCGAATGTTGCCCGCTTGACGCACCTCGCCGGCTTCCGCCCAGTGGTTGATGATCGGCTCGCCGGCGACGTTCGTCTTCGGGTCACAGAAGCTGGTCGGATCCCAGCCGCCGCGGGCTTGAACGAACACGAACAGCTTGCCGCGGTAGTTCGCGGCGTTCGCCAGCGGGACGCAGAAGCCCGTCACGGCCCCGACGCCAATCATTGCTTGCAGGAAGGTGCGCCGATCCATCGCGTCCTCCTCTTAGAAGTACAGGTACCGAAAGTCGGTCAGCATATACGCCAACGTCACAATCCAGGCCTCGGTGATGTGGTTCGAATCAGTGATGTTCATCTCGTTCCGGAACGCTCGCAAGACATCGGAGTTGAGCTGACTTCCTCCGCCACTCGCGAACCACATTGCGTCGTCGGCGAGGCCTTCGAAGTAGCGATGGTCTCCAGTCTCGCTACACGTGAGGTCCCCGTTGAAGAACCCCTTGTCGCCCGAGGTGCGCCTGCGGTTCCATACCTCGAGGAACAGGTCGAAAGCTTCGTTGACGTCAGGGGAATAGACCCCCGCTGTGACGCCGTAGAGCTTTGCGTGCAGGTCGGCCAGTTTCCGGCGGATCGCCATCTCGCCTTGAGCTTGTTGGCCTTCCGATCGCACGTCGACCTCCAAGCGGGCGGCCTGGTCGCCGGCCTGGTCTTGGTACGCCAGGATCTCTACGGTATATACCCCGCTCGACCCAACCGCTATCGGAACCTGCAAGGAGCAATTCCTCCTCATAAAGTAGAAGCCTGCACTCGGCCTCGGGTAGCCGCAGCCCTGCCTGTCGAGGGTCTCCAGTTCCACCTCGGATACGATCGCCCCGCTGCCATTGCGGACGACCAGCCTATCCAAGCTCAGATTTCGGTCAAGGGGCTTCCCTTCACTGTCTTTCTGCCCGAAGGTAGAGTTGTTCGTGAACGCCAGGTTGACGGTCTGGGATCCTGCCGAGAGCGGAACCTCCAACGTGACCAGTTGCTGAGAATCCGGCGACGTGGCCGTGATCTCGAACAACCCTCCCCCCTCGGACAACGGGGTGTCTAGCCGAGTGATCCCGTCGAAGAGCAGGCGCTTCTCGTCCGGCCAGAAGAAGAGCTCCCTGCGGACGATGGGACAGCTCACCTCCGCCGCATGGCTCTGGGCAACCGACGCCATCAGAGCCGTCATGTCGCCGGTGCGCTCGGTGATCCCGTTTGAATCGATCCCCCCGTAGAGCAGTTGGTAGCCGGCAGAACCGGCGGGATTATACAGGTAGCTCCTAGGCTCCTCGAAACCAAATGGCAGAGAGAAGCGCCTGCCCCAAACGTAGCCGGTGATGGCGTCTGTCTTCGCTACGAGCTCTTCGGGCGTCAGCAGCCTCGCGACGCCGGCATCTCGGAGAGCGGCGATGCGAGTCTCGTTGTCGCCTGTCACCGACTCAGCGCGGAACCACGGGGAAAGGGCGATCTCCGTGAGTAGGTCCTTCGCATTGTACGGTGTGCCGCCATCGAACCCGTCTCGGAACGACTGGGCAAGCGCGTCGATCTCCAAGGCCTGCGCCGAGGAAGCAACCAGCATCACATTGAAATCGGAATCGGAGGGGTCAGTGGGAGGCTCGACGAGTTCCACGCCCATGACCGCCGGCCACCAAAAGCGGACGGCGGCGCTCGCGAATCTCTCGTCCGCAACCATCTTCTCCGCCAGCCATTGGAGGCTGTTGTCTGCGCTAGGAGCCGTCATCCCATCGAAGCCCGGCTCGCGCATGTCTCGGAACCAAGTGTCACCTCGCTGGTAGGGGGAGGTTGTTCCGTCTTTGGGGTCCTTGTACAGCGTCGGCAGGGAGTCCAGTCCTCCGCGCTTGTCTCGGAACAGCCCGTCGTTTCCGTAGTTCTGGTACGTGCCGGCAACCGGGTCCATCGGAATATGGCAGACCGTGCACGCGGGATTGTTCATCGTCGGGTTGTTGGTGTCCGCCAAGGCGACCGGGTCCGTCGTGCGCGCCGCGGACTTTTCAATGTCGAAGGCTAGGAAGTGGTAGTAGGTCCAGCGGGACCGAGCGCGATTGCGATTCGTCGGGGTCGTCGGGTAGCGCCTCAGGAAGACCGTCGTGTTGAGGACTCCCGCATGGGGGTAGTCCGTACGGAGATTGCCCGGATTGATCACTCTCCGCCCGCGCACGGGGTCTCGCTCCACGATCTGGCTGTCGTCCCTTCTGTAGTAACTCAGGATCTCCGAAGGCTTGAATTCGGTCGGATCCTCGGGATTGTCGAACTCCGTGTCCGCGCCATACGCGAACGCAGCCTCGGGATTCGCCATGATGTAGTCCGCCGTCAAGATCTCGGTGTACGGAAGATCGTTCTCGACGACGTGAGCAATGAGTTCCAGCGGAGCGCGGGCCAGACCGTATTGCACGGATGCCGTGTAGAAACGATACGGCGGATATCGGCTCAGACGGTCGTAGCCATTCTTGACGGCCTGATCGGCCAGTTCCCAGAGCTTGTTTGTGTGATCGACAAACCGAGGCTCGTTGACCGGGATCACGGTTCTTCGCTCCGCGTCGGTCAGCAACCTGTCGTTGGCCGAGCGGATCAGGAAATCGTGAAATCCCTGGCCGGCCATCAAGCCCCTGATCGTTCGCCGCAGGACGTACTCGTTGCCCCAGGTCACGACGTTCAGCTCAGCTTGAGTGGGAAGCCTTCCGGCAAACAGCAGTGCGGCGCGACGCAGCGTCCTCACCGGCGAGGCCATAGTGACGCCGTCAAAGAGAGTGTCCGGGGAGAGCGCCCCGGATGTGGTCTCCCCTCCCAGTGCGCGCAGGAACCGCTCCATATTGGCGAATTCTGTCGATCCGGCTACCACCTGGACGCCACCGCCGTGGGCCTCGGCTCCCTGAATCTTGTTGAGAATCAGGTCAGCTCCGCCCTCGACGGTGTCAAGGAAGTGTTGGAACGCCGCTAGGTTGGCGGCCTCGTTCCCAGCCACATCCTGAGGCGTGAGAACAAGCCGCGTATGGCCGGAAGCCCCTCCCTCGACATGGCAATTGATGCACCTGGACTGCACGATCGGGCCCGAGATGTAGTCGTTGAACAATCTGCTAGGCGTCTCCCCTTTAGGCGCGACGCCTCTCCATGGCGGGCGTACCGACGGCGCGAACCTTGGCTGCAAGAGCTCCGAAATGCGCTTCTGGAATGTTCGCGATTGGGGAGTCTGGGTATCGAACGCCGAACAGACGGGCTGCGATTGAATCGTGCTGACAGCGTCCTCAAGGCGGTCGTGAGCTGCCTGGCGCCGAGCCTCGAGGATGCCCTTGAAAAAGAGTTCGCGCTCATGCTCGGACCGGAGTCGCTCCTCCTCGGCCTCGTCGCGCTCGAACTCGTCGTAGCCAGACTGCGCTGCTCTACCCGTGACGCCAAAGACAATGATGAGCGTCAGCGCAACTACCCATCTAACTAGCGTCGGCATAACGCACCCTCAACACTCAGGTGCTACGCCTAACCGTATCACAGCAGAGCCCCTTGCGAGACCGGCTGGCTAGCGATCCATCACAGTTGACGCAAGTGCCGAGTGTAGAGTAGGCCGGCATTCCGGACCCCGCGCAACGTGGAGCAAGAACGACGTAGCGTTTGCATCCCGAGCACCATCGTCTGCAGACGCGCGAAATCCCGCCAGAGCACCTCGTTGCCTGGACAGGGACGCCCACCATGCGAGCTAGCTGCACCATCCAACCTCTAGGTTGGGCAGAGAGGGACCGGACGGGACGCGCCTTGGAGTCCGCGGAGACCGGCGCTCCTCCCGTGCCGACAACGTGCGGGGCCGCATGACGAAGTTGGAGAAGTACGATCTAGTCTCCCGCGACCAGTTGCCTCCCGTTTGGCGTCACGGTGCCGTGCAGGTCCTCCCTCCGCGTTCCGTAGACCAGCCGCCGAGCCGCCGAGCGGATGTCATCCATGATCAAGTACAGCGACGGGACCAGAATGAGCATCACCACCGTTGCGAATAGCTCACCTGCCGCTAGGTAGACGGCCATCGGGATCAGGAACTGTGCCTGGGGGCTCTTCTCCAGCATCAAGGCGTCACCTCAGCCGCGGTGGTCAGCGACGTAAGCACGATTGGCCGGAAACGTGCTTGGCCCTCCTACTGTACTGCGCTCTTGAGCGATCGCTCGTGCGTCGCATTCCTGTTGATGAATGTCACCAGCACCAAGCCGTCATTGACCACCACAACAGCCAGAGCGACCATCCCGCACATGGACAGGAAACTGGCTTCCAGACCGCGGAGCCCGCTCGATCGTGCTGAACGGGGGCCGCGACCCCGATCCTGCCGCGACGGCTTGATCAAGTCGCGGCGGGCAAGAGGCATCGAGGTGCGGGTGGAATTGGGGGACGTCGCGGATCCGGATGCCGTGGACGGGATGCTGGAGCGTATCCGGGCGGCGCTACCGCCGGTCGCGGGCGTGATTCACAGCGTCGGGTCACTTTCCGACGGATCGCTGACGAACGAGGACTGGACACGATTCGAGCGCGAGCTGTGGTCGAAGACCGTGGGTGCCTAGCATTTACGCCGGGCGACCGAAGACCTTGCACTGGACCTGTTCGTCCTGTTTTCGAGCGTTCCGGGCGTGCTCGGAAACGCAGGCCAAGTCAACCACGCGGCCGTAAACGCGTTTCTCGACCGACTGGCACGGCGCCGTCGTGCGAATGGCCTCGCGGCGCAATCGATCGCTTGGGGGCTTGGTCGTTGATCGGCGAGGCAGAAGAGCAGCGCGATCGGATCGAGGGACGGCTAGACTCGGCTGGCACGGGCTGGATGACACCCGAGCTGGGAATTCGCGCACTCGACGAACTCGTGCGGCAGGACACGCACTCTGGACTCGTGGCTGTCATGGACTGGCAGGTGTTTGCCAGCCAACTGGAAACTCTACCGTCGCTGCTCGAGGAGATCGCCTTCGCCGGTGCCGGGAACGGAGTGGCCGGGCCAATGACCGAGGTTGATCTCGCCACCAGATTGTGGCAGTTGGCAGACTCGGAACGCGAGACCGTCCTTGTTTCGTTTGTCCAGCACGAGCTGCAGGCAGTGCTGCATTTGCCGTCGCCGCCTAGAGCCACGGCAGGACTCTTCAATCTCGGAATGGACTCGCTGATGGCCGTGGAGTTCAGGAACCACCTGACCAAGCCCTGGCCGGCGATTGCGTGGTCGCCGCCACGGTCGCATTCGACCATCCCAATGCCCTCGACGTCGCTCGCTACGTTGCGGGCGAGCTTGCCTCGGGCCACGAGAGCGTGCTGCGGGCCGAACCGCACGTGCCTGACCCCAGCGGCGAAGATTCTGTCCCAGGGGAGGCCCAGAGAGTCCAGAGCCTTACCGAGCGGGAATTCCTTGACGAGGCAATCGCTGCTCTGGAGGACGGGGATACCGAGCTGCCGGACTGATGAAGCCATCGAACTGGCGGAGCCGGGCGCAGCCCATGGGAACGTGCGTCCCCGGTACGCGGGGCTTGCGTGTCCGAGTCCCGCTCCCAGACAGCGGCGGGGTGCCTCCGTCAGGGTCACCCCACACCGCGCAGAGGGCGATGTCGGCCAGTCTCCGCCTGCAAGCGTTTTCCCTCGACTCGGTCCGCCCGTACTACCGTCGCCCGCGCGGCTGGCAGGAGGTCGCCTTGACGGGCGCAAGCTCGGCCGGACTCACCGGGCTCAGAGCGGGCCGTGCGCACCTTGATGGTGCCCGGGCTGCACGTCTCGGCGATCGCAGCCCGGTCGACGGCGACGGTTTCCGCGGACGGGGGACAGCGGCGTAGCCGAGGTCCGCGCTCTCGGCGGAAAAGGTCTGCCAGTGGCCTAGGTAGGCCCTCTTAGCGTTCTCAGCCGGGGACACTGCGAGGGCGTTCCGGGCGAGCTCCGCGTCCTTGGCGGCGAGCCACGATTCCTTCGGCTACCGAGGTGTCGCCTCGAGCAGCAGAACTCCAGAAGCTGGTCGCCAAATCAGCGAGTCGATCCGCATAATCTCAGAGTGACAGCATTCCCCGGTGCCGAGTCCTCGGTAGCATTAGGGTGTGGCCTGCATTCGAACGGAGTTGAAGCGGTGAGTCCTCCATCCGAACCCGGACCGCACGCCCTGGTCTCGCTGGCCTTAGCGCCAGCGTTGTTCGGATTCGCGCTCGGCGTTGCGCAGGAGTCGGCAGCAGAGAACCGAGAACAGGGGTCTGTATTCCGCGATTGTCCGTCGTGCCCGGAAATGGTGGTCGTGCCTGCGGGAAGCATCATGATGGGTTCAGAGTCGTACTACGAGACCGGCCCGTGGCGCCGCGTGACTATCAGTTCTCCTTTCGCGGTTGGAGTCTACGAGGTGACTGTCGCGGAATGGGACGCTTGTGTGGAAGGAGGCGGGTGCGGGGGATACCAGCCGCCGGACTTTGGCTTGGGACGTGGAGCGCAACCGGCGAGCAATGTCTCCTGGGACGATGCGCAGGCATATTTGAAGTGGCTGTCAGGCGAGACCGGTCAGGAGTACCGGCTCTTGAGAGTGGCGGAGTGGGAGTACGTGGCTCGCGCGGGGACGGGCGTGGACGCAGCGCGGTACTCAGCAGAAACAGATGCTGTACCGTGCGAAGTTGCTCGTGACTGGGATCTGAATGAATCGCATCCAGATTGGGTTGGGTGCCCCGGCGATCCGCAGTTGGCGCCTGTGGGGTCGCTTGAGCCGAATGCGTTCGGAGTGCACGACATTCTGGGAAACGCCTGGGAGTGGACGGAGGACTGTCGCCACGACGAGTATGCCTGGATACCAGCCGACAGCTCTTCGAGGCAGGAAGATTGTGCCGGACGTCAGCTGCGTGGCGGTTCCTGGTACTTCGTCGGCGGACTCTACAGAGGGATGTACTTGGACGGACTCCCGATCGGCGTCCGGGATTTCGGCGTTGGGTTGCGTATTGCTCGAGCGGTAAGCGACCGGGACGGGTTAAGGATCGACGTAGTTGGAGAGGGCTACACGCAACTGCTCTTTGCGGCAACCTGGAGCGATAGTCTCGACCTCGTCAAAGCCCTTTTGAATAGCGGCGCGGATCCTAATGCCTACTTGGACGGTGAATCTACCCCATTCTTCGCCGCCGTGAATCAAGCCAGCTTGGATACGGTGAGAGCCTTCCTGGAGGCCGGCGCGGATCCGATAGCGACAGATAAGCGCGGAGAGACACCTCTGTATCACTCACTGAAGGCAGGCCCCGACGATCTGGAGGGAATCGTTAAGGCGCTCCTCGAGAGTGGGGCCGATGCGAATGCAAGGAGTGGCAATGGCCGCACTCCCCTTCACGCCGCCGCGCGGCACCGCCGCAGCGAGGCGGTCATCTCGACTCTACTGGATGCGGGCGCGGACACGGATCTTTCGGCTCTGCAACTCGCTTCTCTCCAGAACGACGCGGTGGCGGTGGCTTCCCTATTGGCCGGAGGCGCCGACCCCGACGAACCGGACCACAACGGCTGGACTCCCCTGCACTTCGCGATGATCCACGACCCCCCTGCCACGATAGCTAGCCTTCTGGGGGCGGGTGCAGACCCAAACGCCGTCGACGCGCTCGGCGATACGCCTCTGATCCGATATTTTGACGAGGCAGCCACCGATGCCGACCCGCAGGGCATCGTTCTGCGAGCCCTCTTGAACGGCGGCGCCGACCCGAACATTACGGATGGCTCCGGGCGGGCGCCGCTTCACCAGGCAACTAGATACGGGGTCCGTCCCGAGGTGGTCTCCGCATTGCTGGATGCAGGCGCGGACGCCAATGCGCGGGACGAGATTGGCCATCCACCCTTGATAAATCATCTCCGTATGAATCGTCAAGCCCGAGCCGACCCCGAGGGCTCCGTGGCGGTCGTGACAGCGCTGCTGAGGGCAGGCTCCAATCCCAACCTGGGATCCGGATATCTCCGGGGCAGTCCACTTCACGTGGCGATACGCAATCCCGTGCACCCAACGATTATCTCCTTGCTGCTCGACGCAGGCGCGGACCCGTTCGCCCGCGATGACTTGGGCCAGCTGCCGATCGATCTGGCGGAGAAGACCTGGATCAGGGAAACCAATGTGTACAAGCGACTGCGCGCACTTGGGAGGGGAGGGCCATTCCGTCGGCTGCGGCGGACCCTCTCCAAGTTTTTTGGCTAGTCGAAGCGATCCAATCACCGTCCAGCGCCCAGCCTGTGACGAGAACCTGCTGATCGGCATCGCGTCACGTCCGGAGTCGTCGGCCTAGAAGAGGGCTACCGCTGGGTCCGCAGAACGCCCCGGGCGGATAGGACCGCCCTCGGTCGCTTCGCGCCGCAGAGAGTGAGAGTGGAAGAGGGGCCCAGCGTTAGACGAATGCCGAATTAAACTCGATCCGGGCAGGGTGCTTTCGTCCACACACCCTTACATCTTATGGACTGAACTCTCATGATCAGGGCGCTCACCCCGACGGCATGAAACGGTGCGCAACGGGTTGACGCGACAGGTCCCCGTGCCGCAATGCGGAGCGGAAGCGGGGCATGGTCGCAATAACTATCGGTGGTCTTCTCCCCGAACTTAAGCTGACCCGGCGATCCCGCTTCGAGCCCCGAATTGTACCGGCCCCCGCGGGGGCGTGGACGCGCGGCAAATCGTGCCCTGCCCCCGTGGCAGGTGTCCAGTTCCGGGACCGCATACCCGCTTCCGCCGGAAAGGAGCCTACCTCATGGAGCAAGACAGCTTCACTGTCGATGCGATGCATGTTGCCGTGCCACGTGCGGCGGGCGTGGCGGCGATCCCGCAGGAGCTGGGGCGGCCGGAGGCGGTGCTGGCCGACAACGGGTACGCGAACGGGGCGGAGGTGGAGCGGGTGCAGGCGGCCGGGGTGGAGCCGTACGTGGCAACCGGGGCCGCCGGGCAGCGACGGCCGCATGACTTCCGGCCGCAGACCGACAAGGCGGCGAAGGAGCCGCAAGCGGACTGGCTGCGAGAGATGGCGGAGAAGCTGCAGACCGACGAGGGCAAGGAGCACTATCGACTGAGGCAGCAGACCGTCGAGCCAGTGTTCGGAATCATCAAGTCGGTGCTCGGATTCCGCGGATTCTCGTTGCGAGGGGTGGAGCAAGTGAGAGGGGAATGGAACCTGGTCGCCTTGGCGTACAACTGCAAGCGTTTGCACCGGTTGCGTCTGGAGCAAGCAGTCTAGGCAGCTGCGGGGCACCCACCGCCAACGGAACAATGGTCGCTACACGGAACCACGGCGTCGGATGCGAGTTCGAAGGCGCGGAGTCTCCGTTGAGGGCAGCACCGCAATCCGACGCGATTTTCGCGGATGGCGCAATCTCCGTGTCACATCCCTCCCTTGAGCGGAATTCAGAGCCCTAAGTCCGACAGGCTGCTAGGCTTCGTGGATTCTGCTGGCAAGCCTTTCAGGCACGGCGGAGCCTACAGACAACCCTTCAGGCAGGGTGGAGCCGACCCAGTGATCACTTCCGTTGCGCTACGACGAAACTGTCCGAGAGGCACATTTTCGTCGGAAAGCGGTAGAACCCGTGGATTCATGAAGATCGTGGGAAAGGCCGCCACGACTCTGCCTGCGGCGGCCTTTGTCAAAGTCAGCAAGCCCGTAACTGTTGCCGCCGATTGCGGGGCGGCTAGATCCGGTGCAGCAGCTCGATGTCGCAGACGTGCCCTTGCATCCGACCGTCGACGTGATTCCAAGCGAATCCCAGGTCGTCATGTTCGAGGATGTGTATGGATTCGTTACCAGGCCCGCGGCGATATTCCGGTAGCCGCTTCCCGAGCTTCGCTGTCTGCAGACAACTCGGTAGTGTCGAAGTCCACGTGACCATCACCATCGGGTTCAATGTCCGTAGCTGAGCTTGCGTACACTCTCGCGAACCGCGTGTTCATGCGTGTGGTATCGACTGCACCGGCGGCGCCGCGACCGTGGGGAGCGAATCGCGAGTAGGGATTCGACGGCCACTGGCCGATCGTCTCTCGATCGTGGACTTCCATGTGCAGGCTTTCGAGACACTCCATGCGCCGGTGCGATCGCTATTCCAACGCAGACAGGTCGGCGCTGTGCGTCTACTAGGCCGACTGGCCTCGAGCTGCTCGCGGAATCCAGAGGATTCCACACTCCACTGCTCCGATCGACGAGAAGACAGACAGCGCGGTACAGCAACGGCCAATCTGCCAGTTGACAGGCGTTATCTCCGCAGCCACCGTAACCGCACGGCACGGATCGGTTTGGCCGACCCTACAGCTGGCGGGTCGCCAGCCGAAATCATGCAGATCGGACGGACCCGCTCCTCAACTCACAGCACTTCTACACCGCCTTCAGGAGAGACTTGTGTTACGAGCCGTTCATGCACATGGCCCCGCACTTCTCAGGCGCTTCACTCGCCTCCGATCCGGCGGTGCGTTTCGGTACCGGGATGACGAGGTGGACACGGCGATACCAGTATGCGTGGAGCAATCGTTCAGATTCCTTGGCACGTGTTGGCTCTACCAAGACAGGCGCAGACGGGAGCTGGCTGTAAACGGCTGCAGGACTTGGGTGCCCACGAATGCTGACTGGAAGTCGAATCGTCCAATTCGGTTCGTGAGATTGGAGACCCGAAGGGCGATTTCCCAGACCCCTGTCGCCGCAATAGTGCTCGAAACCTAGGGATGAATTGACGACCGTGCTGGGGCGGATGCTGTCGTATCGGACCTGCGCACCGGTCCGCCAGCGCTTTGTCGGCCGATAGATCACGCTGCCAGCCATTCCCAGAGCTTGATCGTGATCGATCAAGAAGAGTCCGTCAGTTAGCGCATCCAGCACAGCGGAGCGCAACAACAGTCCGCCGGTGAACGGCGGGTTCACAATCTCGCAGAAATGGGTCAACGTCAGGGAACCCTACACCTGCCGGGCTACGGGCACCTTGAGGTCGGCTTCGAAGCCGTTGACTCGCGAGGCTGCGAAGGAGGTAGCGAAGATTATGCTTGTGTTGAGGAAGATGTCATTGTCGTGAGCGTTCTCGGAGTTCTTGTGATATTAGCTGAGGTCCAGCACTGCCCGCGTCCGCACTGATCGTATAGTGCTCTGAGCGCTCATCGGGTATGGTCTGTCAGGCCGTTCATCTAATTCACCAACCCATCCAATGGCGGCAGCGCGACCCGAAGGAGAGTGTGGTGAGGAACCGCCAGATTATGGCCATGAAACCGGCGTAGGCGACGCCCATGAAGATTGCTACAAGCCAGCGGTTCCACGCGAGTTCGTCAATCCAGTTGTCCAGGACCCAGCACGTGACAATCGCGGGGAAGAAGGACAGAACGGTAACGACCAAGGACAAGGAACAGCTCATTGCGGACACCCTACAAGCCCGCGGGGCTGTCCGGCGGATTCTTGGAAGCTCACGAAGACGGCGACCACAGCTATGATTGCGATTCGCAGTGACGCTGCGACCGCAAGAAAGCACAGCGGAAGTATTGGAAATGGGGTCGAACTACTGTCAGTCGATTCCGACGCAACCTTGACCGCCGGTCCCGACCTGCCCAGTCCACTCCCGGGATCCGAACCAGTATGCGGACCTCCCCTCCAGCCACCCATTGGCAAGATGCAGTGCGATCCAGCCGTTGAAGAAGTTAAGGCTGTCCGGATCCCCTTTCCGTATTGCAATCGCTTCGGGAAACTGGCCGATAGGTTCATCGAAGAGGTTGGCCAATGCAGACTGGATGGACTCCTTGATCGCCACGGCTCTTACGTGATCCACTGCGACAGCATCGGCAGTGCCCAAGTCCAAGGCCGTCGCGACTTCCTCCTCGGAGCCGAACTCATGCACGGTAGCGGCGGGAAATGAGCCCCGCACGACGTCAGCCGCGACGGTACCCCTGCGTACCGCAAACGTCACATCGGCTCGGTTGTAATCGCGCTCCGTTTCCAAGCCCCCGACCGTCGCCCGGTCAGCCCGGGCAAGAACGACAACTCCGAAGGAGGAATAGGGAATAGTGAAATTCACCAACAAGTTGCGCGGGACGGTGATCGACATACCGCTGATGATGATGTCGAATTCCTGGCCGAGCAATCCCAGGATGATACGGTTCCACTCAGTGACGACGAATCGGATACGCACGCCCATATCGGCGGCGATCTTCTGGGCTATTTCAACTTCGTGCCCGATCAGGCTGCCGTCCGAACTGCACATCACCCATGGTTCGAACAGTCCGACACCAACGCGTATTTCGCCCCGCTGACGGATTTCTTCTACCACGCTTCCGTGTCCCCATGCTAGGAGCGGAACCGTAAAGGCCGCGATGAGGACGGTTGTGACTCTCGGCATCATCCCGATATTTCCTCGGGGCTTGTCTTGTTCCGGCATGGATCGCATGGGCTGTCCTTCTCGTAATGACATGTTCCCACTGAGGCTTTCCGGTGTCGGTGGTTACTTCCGCCCGCATTCTCCGGGTGACGTAGCGAGGGGGAAAGTAACAAACCCCCTGGGAGCCGGAGACTTGCGGGAATAACTTGACTCTGACCCCAAGGGGACTGCCCGAGTTGGAAGCCAGCGAGCATCATCGCGCAGTCACTCCTTGTTGCAGCATGGTCGGTGCGTGTGTAGGAGCTCAATCTCACGAGCCCGACGCTCAGTTTCACCGTCGATATTCTCCCACGCGAACTCCAGGTCCGTATGCTGGCGAATGCAATCGGCCTCCTCGCTAACCCCGCGACGGTGTTCCAGCAACCTGCTCTCCAGGTTGACCGCCTGGCCGATGTAGACGTAGTAGGACTTGCCTTGCCCGCCCACGCTTCGAATCCGGTAGACCCCGGCTGCCCTGGGGGCCATGTGCAGGATGCGAAGGTCAGTGAAGGGGTGCCAGCGGGACATGGGTCCGCGTTTCATAGCAACTCGATGGTACCAACTGTGAGTTAACCATAGTAGGGTATTCTACGTGGCGGCAGTGCGTAGCGGAATGCAGATGTCTACATAGGGCAACCAAACCGTCTGCTGTCATCCAGATGCTACTGCCGCCGCCCAGTTCATGGACAGGAGACGCTACATCCGCGCTCTACCGTGGGTGATCGGGATGGCCGTATCTGCTGTGATAGCGGGCACTCACCCGCCCGATGAAGCGGCGATCATTGTAGCGATATGGGTAGTTGTAGGATTTACTGCCTTGGTAATGGCGAATCACATCTAAATGGTGAGATTCGTAGAGGCAACAGAGCGATAGACCTTAATCGACATTGCTCCAAGTCAGGAGCCACTTCCCTTCTGTTGCCTTCTGGATGATTGCTAATTCCTGGGAGCTGGGATTCCTTGGCTGAGTAAACCAAGAACCGTATCAACCGGTCCGGCCGCGACGAATACCATGATCGGTTGCGTGATCTCGTCTGGTTCTACTGACATGCCGTTCCGAAAAGTAGACGTGCATAGACGTTTCTCAGGTTTCGCCTTGGGTGGTCCAAAGAGCCCTGAGCGTATTCGTGAGCGATAACAGCAGCGAGCTCGTCTCAACTTCCTAGGAGTTCTGCGCGCGGCTCGCATTCGGACACGACACCATGAGCTAATCAGCGCCCCGCTCGACGGCTGCATCGGCCAGCGGCTGCGCGCTGCCGACGTCGTCAGGAGTCCCTGAAGTATTGGTCCGGCCGAGGCTTCTTCACTCGGTACTCTCGGTTGCTAGGCTGGATTATCTCGCGCGGCTTCGGTCTTGGCGGTTGCGGCAGGTTCACTACGGTGCCCACCAGATCCTCGAACTTTCCGTAGAACTTGTTGGGGCGGGGGCATACTTGTCCTCCATGGGGTTCATATCCGGGACAGACCACCGCTAACGTCGAAAACGTCCCGAATATGTCTCAATTCCGTAACTTGAGCATGCGGCGTTCACCCATGGGCTCGATGCGCCGAGCCTCTCCCCGAATACAACGGCCCTTGGATGCCCGGAATAGCTACCCAGGCGGGGGCGAGAAGCGGGGCTTCCTGCCTATCGATTCGAATGCCGCACGACCCGGCACCCTTCGGTCCGACAGCGGCGCATCGAGAGGCCCGTCACATGACAGAACAACGCAAGCTGGCAGTGATCTTAGAAGTGGCCCTTACCGTGGCCGGCTCGATCGTCGGCAGCTGGAATAGAGCCGTCAATGCCCAAGTACTCGAGCGGTCCCGGTCTGAGGACAGGGGGACAGGGTCGATGGGGGGCTGAGGCCTGAGGGCGGGGCATGAAACGGAAACGATTCCCATGACGCTGGTACGCTGGGAACCTCGCTACCTGCCAAGCGGTGGCGGTACATGGCTGTTCGACACCATCAGGGGAAGCACGTGGAAGCAATAGTGCCCTCCGACTGCCGAGAGTGGCAGCTTCGGGATCTGCTCGGAAGCCAAGGCCTGAGTCTGTTTTGTGGACCAGCGTCGACTGCCACCCAGCCGCGCAGGGCGTAGCCGGTGTCCTCGCGCGGCAGGGAGGACCGGCGAAAGGAAGTACCCATGGCAACAAGAGAAGCGTTCCTCAACATCCCAGCAAGAACGGATGCTCTGGACTTGATCCTGAATGCGCTCATCATGGCGCAACCTAAAGAGACCAAGGAACGACTAGCTGAAATCCTCAAGGAACTCAACAAGATTTTTCCAGAAGAAACTGACAGATCGACGTTGTCGAGCTCGGAACTCCGCATTAAGGAGGAGCTCATTGACGAAATGACGAGTCGGATTTCTCACTGGATTAACTTGAGCTGAAGCTCTCTGGTCGTAGACCGGGCCCGACATTCCAATGCCGGGTTCAAGGGGCGGGTGGAGGATGCAAGTATGCTATTCTAGCGCGGCGAGCAGCCCACGGCTGTAGTCAAGACCATACCCAGTTTCGTCGGCCGCGAGCACGGAAGGAAGTGCTGATGGGACTCGACCAGACTACTCAGGAATACTTGCAGCTGATCGCGAAGACGATTGTCAACCAAGCAGACAAGCCGCAAAGCCAAGACGCGCTCATTGGTGAGTTGGGCGGCCACGTGGGCGTGTTCAAAGCCAGCAACCTGCTGAAAAACGACCTGGACACCCCGGACCAACTGGACGAGATCCACAACTCCTTCAAGAACGGCCTCATCCTCGAAGAATTTGGGGAGGAGTTTCTCCTCGCTGGCCCCGTGGCCATACCGTGAGGCCACAACGTCATGACATGCGGTCATCCATTGCGGCCCTCCATTGAGGGATCAGGGCTCCAGAACCCCCGTTCCGAAGGGCTTGTGTGACGTCATGACCGGCAAGGCGGCCTTTCTGATTTACGTGGCGCCTTTCGCTGTCACCTGCATTGCCTGTTGGTTTGCCGGTGACTGGATGTACAGTCAGGGTTGGAGCTCATGGGTGGTGATTCCAACCACGAGCACCCTGTTCTTCATCCTGTTCCTGATCCTGAGCGTCTGGATCACCATGCTCCTCAAGTGGCGGGAAATGCGGCGATGGTGGCGCAAGTAAGTGCCATGCTTCGCCGGTTCGCGCCCCGCGCCCCTGAGGCGCGAACCCCTCGAGGCCGTGATTCATCCCATACGACAACTCGCGGCCTCGAGATCCTGCATGTTTGAGAGGTCTTCGGGAGGTACTATACTTTCCCTGCGGGATCGAACCCGCGAGAATCGAGAGACAACTCATCGAACCAATCATGGTCGTTGCGGCAGCACTACTGGCGACCGTCCCGCCGCAATCGGAGCAGCTCAACGAGCTGCTGAAGGACAACTATGAGGCGGCCTTGGTTGCCATTCACAGGCCCGCCGATCTGGACGCCCTGGACGAGGGGGCACTCCCCTGACCGTTGCGGCTAGCAGCGATCCCGTCGATGCCTGCGATATGGTCGAGGCCTGCTCCGCCTGGGAGCGGGTCCGGAGAAGAACGATGGCGGGGGGGCTTCCCCCTGCACTACGCGGCCGGGGCTGGAACCCTCTCCGTGGTGCATTTCCTAGTGGACCGCCACGGAGCGGATCCGAAAATCGGGTGCAAGCTGGACGAGTCCGTGACGCCGCTTGTGTTTGCGGCTCGCAACCAACGCCTTCGCGTCATGGAGTTCCCCCGGGGACGCAGGTCCAACGTCGACCCGGAGATGCTTCTGTGGCTTCTGATCGAGGCACGCACGACGTCCTTCGCCCGTCACGAGTTTGGCAATGCCTGGGCGAAGTACCAAGCCGATCCGGAAGGCTGGAGCGGAACGATGGAGTCCATCAACGCCGAGACGATAGCCTGGGCATTGTCTGAAGTGGGAGCCTCTCCGTAACTCGTCCGCGTCCAGCTGCTTGGGACGCAAATCCTGGAGCTGATGCAGGTAGACAGCGGCAACGCCGAGGAATAGGCTGCAGCCCGGGTCAAGGCCACGAGCATGGCCCTCGAGCAGGCCTATCGCGAGGCCGTCACGGAGTTCAACCAGCGCATCCGGACGGAAGGGAACCTGGTGTTCGACAACCAACACTCACATGACTCCTTCTCTTCATCACGCTGGCAGTTCCCGCTTTCGCCCAGAAGAGCGGCAGCGAATCTAAGCCGCTAACCCAGCCTGCGGATCCCTGTGGATGCGAGGCCGCGCTGCAATCCAGGATCAGGGATGCCGCGCCCATTCGCGAGAATTGTCAGCAACCGGGTACGATCCGAGTAGTCCTCGGGACAACGATCGCGGAATGAGTGGCAGAGTGCCTGTGGACGAGGCACTAGGGCCACGGCGAGGCCAGCCGTGAAATGCGTGCCGCAACGAAGGGAGCGCAAACTGGAGCGATAGAGACATCAGCGTCTATGCCGATTGCTCCGTTGCCTAGGGCACACCTCTGACGGATGCACAGGAATAGGCAACTACCTGCAAGCACGACTGCAACCCCAATAGCTCGGCCGGGCCGCCAGGCCGATCGCGCTCCCTGATGCCGTTCTTCGTCAACGCCAGCGGCAACCGCCCCATCAGGTACGTCAAGGCCAGCGATCGGTGCGTCCTCCAGGAGACTCGTGACCAGCAGCGCCAGAACGGCGAGGACGACGTAGGGCGGTCGGATCCGAGCCTCTGCATCTGCATCATGGATGGCGGTTCAGGTGTCGACGATTCAACGAGCCCGAACTGTCTCGGCCAAGATCCGAACCTGCAAGCCCTGCCTGAACGCCCCGGCCCGACGCGACCACCCTTGGCCTATCCAATCAGGACTTCGGGAACGACGGAGGCAACCTGAAGGGAGGCGGGGGTGATAGGTGGACCACCCGGATCCCCCGCGCCCAACCATCTGGAGTAACCTGTCCGACACGTTGCACGTGGAGCTAGGAGCTCGGTCAGTGCCAGGCTCCCAGCACGGCCGGGCTTGTGTCCTGTCCGAACGGACATTATTACTCCCAAGGCGCGAGGAGTTGCGTGAAATCCGGCCACTTCTACGCAGTCTGTCCGGACGGGCCGCACTGGGGCCACGCTTTGCGGCATTCACGTAGCGTCCAGCCGCCCTCTGCTCCGCCTAAGACTCCCCCTCGGGTTCGCCTGATCCTGACCCATCGGGTCCGACCACTCTCCCTCCATACGGGGACCGTTAGCAGGAAGCAGTGACATTTGAATGTGAGGGAAAAGCTGAATTTGCAAAGGAGAATCATGCTGAAAGAACATCGCGCCAACGTCCTTCTCGGAAGAGTCATCGCTCTCGAGAACGTGTTTCGCGACATTGTCACCGAAGCTTCCCGCCAGCGAAGTCAAGCCATCGCCTCCAATACGAGAGATAGCCGCTCCGCAGTCGCTCATAGTCTTGAAGGAACCATGAGAGACGATTGGATGGAAAGAGGAGTGATGGAGACCCTCTGGCGCATCGAGGACACGCGTTGCAAGGCTCTGCCCGGGTGGGATGAGCCGCGCGTTCGCGGTCCTTTTCAGTAAGACGATGCCCAGTAGCCACACCAGCCATCCCCAAGCCCCCGGCTAGGAAGATCCCAAGGCCCCTAAATCTGCGCGCGACAGGATATGCGCCATCCTGACTCGAGCGTTGACGTCCCAGTTGTTCCTTGGTGTCGCATTCGGACAGGACCTGGCCTCCGAGGTCCCTCCATCGCTGCTACAGGCTGCGCTTGGCCTGAGCGAGCAACAGAGCGAGCGTTCTGATGATCTGCTCTTTGCGATGGAGGCTGAAGTTGTTTCCCTGTTCCTCGAGTCGCTGGAGAAGGAGTGGGAATTGACGAAGGCGTGGCGCCTTGTCTTGAGCAGCGACTTGGCTGTTCCACCGTTATAGCTCCAGAGGATCGACTTGCTGGGCGTCGAGATCCACGCGATTGCCGAAAGCATCTCGGGAGACCGTCCGCCTGGATCGAGCAGGAACGCGGAGAGTCGTCTCAACATCGACAGCCGGAACTCAAAAACCGATGGATATATGGATAATCGATTTACGAAACCGAAATATAACCGGTATTTCTAGGCCAAACACCGATTCCGACTCCGTTTCCCCACCGGAATCTGGCCACAGCGCGGAGATCCATGTAGACCTTGCTGTGCATGCCGTGACAGCCATTGATCCTTGTGGGTCGGGGGTACGAAGAAGGGGTCTTATGTACCTGGCTAGTCTGGGACCTGGGAGCGAGCGTATTGGATGCGCTTGGCGGCACGCTTGAGGGTTTCGCGGGCGTCCCGGTCGTTGCCGCGTTCATGGAGTGCGTGCGCGAGGCGGAGGTCGGATTTGGCCTGGTGGAGATGGATCCAGACGTCGAGGCTTTCGGGGATCGTTTCCACGCACGCCTTCACCCGCGTGGTGACGGCTGCGATCTCCTCATCCAGGCTGGTTCCATCTCCCATGCGACACCCCGACCAGAAAGCCTAGCACGAACGCCATCAAGCACAGCAGGACGATCGCGTGGCTTGACATCAAGGCTCCGGATGTGTTCCCGAGATTAGATGATTCCGAGTGACCCTAAGCTATTCGCTGAGTACGTCAAGAAGATCTGTCGCCCCTCTCCTGGAGAACTTATGTGCATACGCGCCTTCAATGTCCTCATTAAGGAATCCATGGCTCGAGACCTCGCCGCGGATATTCGAGAAGGCATTCTCGGCAGAGTGCCCGAAATGCAGGCTGACTAATCCGTTGTCTAGGGCCAGCTTGGCGATGCGCCTGAGCACGTAAGGCTCCCCGCGCATATGGGAAACCATGTCTTCCAGGGTTGTGGGGTCTTCCATCTTGCCCTTCCTTTCGCCGGTAGACGCAGCTCGGGTGCGGGTCCACCGGCTCCGGACCAGTCCCGATCCCCTTATTCCTTCTCGATCCAGCGCTTGGGGATGCTGCAGCTTCCGAAGGTCCCGCGCGTCCCTTCGGGAGGGCATTTCCACAGCCAGGTGCGGCCAATGGTGGTGTCGAGCAGCCAGAGGTTGGCGCTCGACTCCTGCTGGAAGATCCGGAAGCGATCGACCTCTATGGCCGGTTCCGTCGCCTCTTGGCTTCTAGCGGTGTGTCCTTTCCGCACGAACGTTGGATTCTCCGTGCCGTACACGCGGCCCTGGGCTGTCACGGAATTGTCCGTGGTGACAGCAATCCACCCGAATATGGCGAACACCGCAATGATGACGATGCGTTTTCGATTCGTCAGAAGTGCCTCTCAGATACGCCGTCCGAGGGCCCGGAGGTGCCGCGCCATGCGGCATTCATCCGAGAGGCGTGAAGCCTCGCCTGTTCCCTCCAGCCCGGACGGCCTATCCAAGCCTACAGGGAGATCTTGTATTCAGCGAGAGGCCCGACGTATAGGCTCTCTCGGTAAACGCCGCGGGCTCAGACTAGCATGAATGAGAGGTTTAAGAGAGGTTTATGAGAGGTTTTCGACAGAGATGGTATGATCTTGGTGGCCGCGGAGCACAACGTAGCCATTCACGGCCGCGACCGCCCCTGGAGAGCCCAGCCCCAAGGCTCATCCCCATTGGCTGCGGCTCCCAGAGGACCACGGGAAGGAGCTATATGTTCTCAACCAAGCGATCGAGATGGCTGGAGTGGCTGGTCGGCATTCTTGCCTTCGGTTGCCTGAAGCAGAGCTGGACGCACTGGACAGCCGCGGTGGAACCGAGCCCGGCCGCACGGCTCATGCTGGCTGCGGCGTGGCTGGTCGTCGCGCTGCTGGCGTTCCTCTACAGCCGGGCCGAGCCGCGTGACGAGGGTTCGTGGGCAACCATTACAGCGACATTGGCGCTGGCCGCCCCCTACATGGGTTTCCGCCGGCCGCGCCATAGCAGGGAGAGGGGCCTGCAGGGAACATCGGCAATATGGGCCTACGGCCTCTCTCCCTGCGCCTGTTCCCGTCAAGTAACCCTTTCGTGCGGCGAGCGCCCCGAGTAGTAGGCCCTTGCAGTGGAAGGCACTCACAGCGAGCAACATTTCGCCTCCCTGTAGCGATTAGAAGGGAAATGCCTGAATGTTGGTGACGGCTAGGAGGTAGGTGGCGTATCCCGGCGACAATGTCGCCTAAGTTCTTTGCTTTGGAACAGGAGGATACGCCATGAGCAAGAACACCTCAGAGACGAGTGTGATCCCGATCGACCGGGCCGCGGCCTGGTCCCCGGACGCCCTCGCAGAGGTTCTCAGAACCGGAGCGCAGCGCCTGCTCGCGCAGGCCGTGGAGGCCGAGATTGAAGCCCATCTGGCCGCCCACAAGGAGCTCCTCGACGAGCGCGGACGGCAACGAGTCGTCCGTCACGGACACCTGCCCGAACGCGAGGTTCAGACGGGCATCGGACCGATCTGTGAATCCTCTCCAGTTCGTCATAAAGCGCATGTAGGATGCTCACAGTCGATTCAAAATGAGTCGCTATCGCAGATCGACCGCGAGCGGACAGTAACTGGACCATATCAGCCGAGACTCATATGATATCAATCGCTGTCAATGAGACGATTGATTGCCTCGTTCCTGCTAGTTCCCGCTCCGGCTTCGGCCAAGCCGACCGTCCTCGATCTCGAACGAAACGACTTTCAAGGTATGGCTAATCTCATCCGGTTCCGTAAGAAGGTGCCGGTTCGGATTGGATCAGAAGGCCTCGGGCGAATCCGCGGGAAACTGCTAAGGGTCTCCGACACAGGAGTCACAATCTCGAAGAAGGGTCCTCTCACCGCGGTCCACACCATGATCAAGAAAGAGAACCTGCATTCCGCCCGCATGTCGCCGAGGTGGGGAAATCCGTGGAAACGGAAGAACGTCGCCGTCATCGCAGCGTTCCCGCTCTGGCTCGTCGGCCTGACCGTCGGCCTCGCGATTCCCGACGGCATACCGGAAGGGCGATGGCACAGCAATAGGCACCTGCCACAAGGGCTGGCCGTGGGATTCTGACTCGCCGCAGCAGTGTATCTGCTTGCTCAGTGCGCCGACAGGCGCAACGGGGCTATCATCGTCCGACCACGCTAGAAGCGATATCCGACCCCCCGGGCCAGAGGTATTGAAGACAAGGACTCCGGGCCCGGGGGTGGCCGCAACAGAGCACCAATCCAGAGGCAGCGGCCGAGATAGCAGACGAGCGTTTCGGAGGAACGGTTACCCGTCCTACCGGCCCGGAGGCGGTTCCAGTTCGCCATGCTGCGGGCCTACGATATGCTCCCCAAGGTCGACAGCGATTCTGCGTGACCGTGATTCGTTTCCGGAAACTTGTTGCTCAATGGATTCCAGCCTCAAGTAGTCCCACAGGATCATCCCTGCCGCGACCGCGACGAACAGGACACCGAGGAACGCCTTCATCCGGCAGGACTCGCGGCTGGCATGCCAAACATCGTCCTGCCCGGGTCTCGATTAGCGTCGGGCCTCAGCACCGAGTTCCAGCGACTCGCGTGGATGATTGGCTGCATCGTGTGCGTTCCGTTCGCAACGAACGTGGTCTGGCATCCCTGGCAGGCTTCGAACACGGGTCTCTGGTGGCAGTGAGGCTGGGTGGATCCCGTCAGCTCGATCCCTGAGATCAAGGCCCTCCAGACCCTGCGGCCGAGCCGCCTGCAGCTGAACGGCGTCGCCATCCGTAGCACGTCGCAAAGCGTCTACCGCGTTCCCACCTATACCGACGTCGAGCACGCCCCGGCCCGTCATTGCGACGGCCTTCTCGCTAAGGGTGGTTTCGGTCGTGATCGGCAGATTCCTGATTCCCGCTGCTGAGAGTAGTCAGCCAGCTGCTAGCATCCGGGCGGCACTAGACTCGCCCCGTTGGGCCGTGGCGACCATCTTCGCTGCAGAACCCTCTTATTGTAGCGACCACCGCCGCGTGACGTCGGAAGGACGATTGATCGCTCCCTGCCCGGTCGTTCTCTCGCCAGAGCTGATCGTTAGCCTGGCGGGAGTGCTCTCCGCCTAGATCGAGCAGGAACGCGGAGAGCCGTCTCAACTTCGACAGCTAGAATCAAAAAAGCCGATAGAAATGTGGAGACTAGATATAAAAAACCGATATATAACCGGTTAATTGAAGTTAGAAACCGGTTCAGGTTCAAATTGTCCGCCGGGAATCTGGCCCTAGCGCCGAGATCCGTGTAGACTTAGCTATGCATGGCCCGGACAGCCCTTGAATCTTACGAGGTGGAGAAAAAAAGGAAGGCCATCGGCATCAGATTCGTCGAGTAGGAACCAGTGGAAGACAACGATAAACGAGCGGCCCAGCACATAAAGTCGATGCAAGCGACTGGTCCGGCGCACCTCACGCAGGGCGGGACCCGTTCCGTCCCACCCTGGCTTCTCGACCACAGGGTGGAACTGCCGGACGTCGTGGCCGGATATGTGGAACGGCCGGAACTGGAGCGCCGCTGCTCGCCGCTCGCACGGCAGCTGACCGTGCTGCAGGCGCCCGGAGGGTTCGGCAAGACGGCCCTGATCGCGCAATGCTGCCGCCGCCTTCGCGAGGACCGCGTTCCGGTCGCCTGGCTCGAGCTGGACGAGCAGGACGGCCCCGTCGCCCTCGCCACCTATCTGACTCTGGCCTTCGAGCGGTCCAACGTGACCACGCTGGATCTCTTCCCCGAACCGCTCGACGCGACCGCGCAGGCAAGGGAAACCGACAGCGGGGCGGAATACCGCATCAACCTGCTGGTCCAGGCTGTTCGCCGGCACCAAGAGCCCTGCGTGCTCGCACTGGACGAACTCGACCGGCTGCGGAATCCCGAAGCCATCGCCGTGCTGAACGCGCTCCTAGCGCGGTCGCCGCGCAATCTCCACCTGGCGCTGTCGTTCCGCGAGCGCCCGCCGGGGCTGGACATCGCCATGTACTTGCTCGAGGATCGCGGCGAGACCTTCACGGCGGAGGACTTGCGGTTTTCCAAGCCCGACATCGCGCGCTTCTTCGACCGCCAGCTCTCCCGTCGAGAACTTGCGTCGGTAGCGGCCTATTCGGCGGGGTGGGCAATTGCGCTCAGGATCTGCCGCAATGGACTCCGCGCCGGCCTGCCGATCGGCGAGACGGGCGGCGGCAGCGACGCAGCCGCGGCCTGGATCGACTCTAGGCTCTGGCGCGGCCTGGCCGACGAGGACCGGGACTTTTTGCTCGACATCGCGCTGTTTGACCGGATCGACACGGAGTTAATCGACGAGGCGACCGGGTGGCGGCATTCGAAGCGCAGGATCGAATCAATGGCCTCGCTCGCCGGACTGCTGCAGACGGCTGGCGGCAAGGATGCGACCATGCAACTGCATCCGCTGATCCGCGAGCACTGCGCGCAACGCCGCTTCCGCGAGGACCGGGCGCGGTTCCGGTCCATTCACGCCGGGATCGCGCGAGGGCTGGCGCGTCGCGGCCAGGTCGTCGACGCCCTCCGCCACGCCGCCGAAGCGGGCGATACGCGACTGGCGGGAGAGATCGCCACGGACTCCGGCGGCATGTATCTGTGGATCGGGCGCGGATTCGAGGCCCTGCGGGCGATCGACGGGTGGCTGCCGCCGGATGTCGTCGCCAGCCACCCGCGACTCGCCCTGATGCGTTGCGTGGTGCTTTCCCTTTCGGGGGACATGGATGGCGCGAGGCGGGTGTACCAGGCGGCGGCGATGGAGAGCGCGGGGTTTGCCCGCGGTGCCGGAGGAGACGAGGACCCGCAGATGAAGCTGGACCATCTGCTGGTGCTGGGCCTGTTGCTCGTGCTGGGTTGCGCGCCCCTTTCCCGTTACGGCCCGGTGGCAGCGACCTCGTTCGAACTCGTGGAACAGCCGGACCTCGATTCCTTGGTTCGCGGGATGTTCCGGCATGGACTGTGTTTCGCGCTGACCGAGATGGCCGAGTTCGACCAGGCCGCCGAGTGGGCCGAACGGGCCCGTATGGACCTCGGCCACCACACCCAGTACCTCTCTCCGACCCTCGACTACCAGCTGGGCATCGCAGCCATGGCGCAGGGCCGGACGGCGGAAGCGGCGAGCCGTTACGAGACTGCGCTGCGCCTCGCGAGGTTGGGCCACCTGGGCAACGCCGGCACGGTGATGATCGGCGAGATCCTCGCTGCGGAACTGGAACTGGAGCTCAGCGCGCGCATGTGGCCGCGCCAGCGGCTGTCGGTCTCTCCGCGGCTCCTCGCGGAATGCGGCGCCTGGCTCGATGTCTATGCAGCTAGCATCGTCCTCGCGGCGGAGCTTGCGCTGGCCGAGGGCGGTGTCGAGGCGGCGCTCGCCGTGATAGACAACGCCAATGAGTTCGCCCGGGCGACCGAGCGTTCCGCGCTGGTGACCTTCCTCGCGGCGCAGCGCGTCTCCTTGCTGGTGATGGGCGGGCGCGCCGAGGAGGCGACACGGGCGTGGCGAGGCGACGATCTCCCCGGCCGCGACGAAGCGTGCGTGGATTTCAAGGCGCACCGGTGGCGTGAAGTCGAGGCCATCGTCTGCGCGCGACTGCGCCTGCTGATCGCGCGGGAGGAGTTTGACCGGGCCCGCCAGCTGGCTTCGCGCACGTTCGCGGCGACCACGAGGCGCCGGCTCGTGCGCACGCTCTTGCGCGCACGGGTCCTGTCGATGCGGCTGGAGTTACTGGCCGGCAACCAGGAACAGGCGACAGAGCACCTGGCCGAGTACCTCACCCTGTTCACCGATGCCCCCTATGCGCGGCCGCTGGCGCGGGACCGGGACATCGCGCTGCCCCTGCTCGACCGAATCGCTGACGAGCCCCGCGACGCACCGGTCGCCATCGCGGCCGTCGATTTGCGACGCGTCCTGGAGAAGCCAGACGAACCGACCGACCTGAATGCCGTGCCAGCATTGACAGAAGGGGAACTCGAAGTGTTGAAGCGCCTAGAATTCCAATCGGACAACGAGATCGCGAAAGACCTCGGGCTGACGTACGACCGCGTTCGCTACCGGGTCCGTGGGCTCTTCGCCAAGCTTGATGCCCCGGGACGGTCGAATGCCGTGGATCGTGCACGCGCTCTGGGAATCCTGCCAGGCGGCCGCGCCGGGGATCCGCCGAACGGTTGACCGGGCGCCCAAATGACCCGGACCGTGCGATCCAACGGCGCCTGGCGGCCTCCGCCGCGAAAGCGCGGCACTTGGCGAATGCAAGTGCAAGGCTCGGAGCGCCCGTCTTGTCGTGCACGCACGACAAGGCCATGTCTCCCGAGATCCGGGCACGCGGTCGCCCCGGGAGGAAGCGGTCATCGATCGCAGCCGTGAACACCGAGCCCCGGGGCAGGACCCGGTGCCGTTTGTCGTGCATGCACGACAAAACCCAGCGTTCCGCCGAAGGGCCGACCGGTGCCCTAGGTCCCGCTCGCTTCCGAGTCCGAAGTGCCGATCACGCGAACCACTGCCTGTTCCCAGCCGTACTCCTGCGTTCGCAGCACCTGCGCGGCGGCCGCGCAGCGCCACTGATCCCATTCCAGCCCGCTCGCCCGGGCCGCCGCCCAGATGCAGCCCTCCAGCCACATCCGCGCCACCTCCTTCGCATCCTCGGGGTTCAGCAAGGCAGCCAGGCGACGGCCCAGTCGCACGCCCGCCGCTTCGGCCGTCTCGACCGCCAGCAGCCCCTCGATCTGCTCGGCCAGCTCCGCCAGTTCCGCCGGCGTCTGCTCGTGAGGCCGCACACTGACCGAAAACCCGCCCGCTCCGTCCCGCTGGATCTTCGCCGCGACCACCCCGCCCCCTGCACGCCCCTTGCGCCGCACGAACACCGTCTCCCTGTCCTCCTCGTCGTGCTCGCCGCCAAACAGCAGGTTGTAGAGACTGCCCGCCGCCACTCCTGGGCTCAGACCTCGCGCCCGCCTCTGCGCCTGCTCGCTCAGCGCTTCGTCCGCGCAGGCATCGGCCAGGCGATCCGCGGCACGCCCCGTGAACGCGTGCATCACCGGGCGCACCAAACGCTCGATCCACAGCTCCCCGAACAACGCCGTCGCCGTGCGCACCGCCCTCGACACCGTGCCGCGGTGGCAGCCCAGCTTCGCCGCCAGCGCCGACTGGTTCTTGAACACCCCCGCCTCCAGCATCGTCTTCCACTGCAGCGCGTTCTCCAGCGCCGACACGCCGGTCGTCCACTCGTTCTCCCCGTGCATCAGCGCCGCGCACTGCGCGTCGGACAAGCTGGCCTCCCGCACCTCCGCACGCCACAACACGCCGGCTCGCCGGCAGGCTTCCAGACGGCGCACTCCGAAGATCGCCTCCACCGCGTGGGTATCCTCCGGGGGCAGGCGCCGGGCGAGGCCCAGCTGCTGCTGTCCGTCCCGCACGATCGAAGACGCGAGCGCGTTGAGCGACTCGTCGTCCATCCCCGAGCCCAGCCGGTTGTGAAACTTCCACGGCCTCACCTGGGATGGTTCGAACGCCTCCACCTGAAGTGTCTCGGAAGCGCCCCGCGATTGTTGAGCTAAGGTATCCATCTGTCTAACTTTCGCTATGGTACCCGATCTGTCAGACTTGTCGCCAGGTGACTAAGCTGATTGCCACGCCCTGCCTCCCTGCGCGACCGGCTGCTCGGGCACGATGTGACAGGCGCCATCGTCGAACCCGTGCGGATTCCGATGCGAAATGAACGCCGATTCCGATTCACGGTGATCGGTCATTGGACCAAATCTTCATGATTGGCCGCTAGCTCACCCTGTTGAGCCAGCTGGAGTGGTTGGGCGCGCAGTCAATCTCGAGCCGCTCGACCTGCGGATTGCGTTCCTTGAGCATTCCGAGGATCCAGCAGGCCCCGTCCTGGCGTATCCTCTACGCGCCCGCCTCGACATGCCGACGGCTCGTCATCGGCTCCAGTTCCAGGAAGATCTGCGCCACGTCGGTGCGTACGTATTCGTGCTCCCAGCATTCCGGCTAGCCGGGCCTGAACGGGAGCGTCTCGCGCACCTCGCCGATCAGCTGCCGGATGGTTTCGTCCATGCAGAGCACCGGCCCACGGGTCCTGTACTGTAGGGCCGAGCGTACACCTCCAGCACGTCCTCCATGCAGGCCACGAACGCCGCGCTGGCCTGCGGCGGGACCCGCCAGAACTACTTCAAGTGAGGCTTGAGTGCGTTCTCTTCAAGATCCGCTGGACCGTCATTGGCGACACGCTCGGTGTCAGCCCCAGCTCCACCGCCTTCTCCGCCAGCAGGCGCACCGTCCAGCGGCGCCGCCCCGCCGGGGCCTGCGAGCAGGCCAGCGCCACCAGGCGAGCCTCGAACGCCCCGTCGAAGATCACCGCCCGCGGCTTGCGCGGCCGCGGTTTGCGCCGCAGAGCGGCCTCCAGCCCCTCCTCCACGAAGCGGCGCTTGAGGTGCTCGATCGTGCGCGCCGAGATTCCCAGTGCTTCGGCCGTGGCCGCGACCGTCCAGGCCAGTCCATGTGGGCCCTGGTCGCACAGCAGCAGCGCCCGGGCGCTGACAAACACCTTGCGGGCGGTCTTTCCGTTGCGCGTGAGGGCGAGCAGCTCCTCCCGCTCGGCGGTCTCCAGCGTGACTCGATACCTTGGTGCCATGGAAACCCCTCCTCTTGCCTTCCATCATGCTACCATTGAATACGAATAAATATATAGTACATAATACAATTCCGGACGAGGCTGGGATGCTGGACGGCGGAAGCGAGGCAGTGGTCTTTGTGGTTAAGGGGAGGCTTCAGCCTACGCCACGGACTCGACCGACGCGGTGCCTCCTTGGAGCTCCTGACGTGTCCCCGGCCTCGGGCTGCGTCTATCGACGGAATATGATCAATGTTCCGATCCCGAGACAATCAGGCGCTCCGGGCGGGAACGGCCGGAGCGAGGAGCATTGCGACGGCACTGGGGATTGGCAATCTTCCTTCCAAGAAGGTGTTGCGATGCCAAGCCTTCTCGTCGTGATGAATCATATAGAGGAAATCCTGCGGCTGCGCCACGAGGCAGGCCCCACACAGCGGGAGATCGATCGCTCCTGGGGTTGGCGCACAGCAGCGTGCACAACTCATCTTTGACTGCTTGAACTACAGCGTCAGGATTCGGCTAGCGAGCTGTAGTTCGGTACGCATGCAGGAGTGGTCATGCCGGGAAGACGAGATGGCGCGACCTTGTTGCGGGATGGAGATTGACTGATGTCCCTCCCGGTATACCGAGGACAATGGACAGTCTCGTTCCCTCCCCTTCTATCCGCCCGCAAGCGGAAGCCGAGATAGCTGCATGGCTTAGTCATCGCCCGACTGGCGATCATTGATCTGGACTGCCACGACGCCAGTTCTGCCCGGATCATGCCCGACTACACCGCTCGCAGTGTGGTACGAATGGTGGGTCGAAAGCTCTTCGATATTTTATAAGTCGTTTATTTTCAACTAGTTAAATGGAATGCGTGGTGGACCTGGAGGGATTCGAACCCTCGACCTCCTCCATGCCATGGAGGCGCGCTCCCAACTGCGCCACAGGCCCACGCTGGAATTCTCGTTAATCCTAGCACGGGAACCCCGTGACGGACTCCCGTTGCGCTCCGAGCGGGGAAGGGCTTGCCGAGCGCCGCCTCCGGCACCGGCCGGCTTTCACCCGCGTCAGATCCGGTTGAACCGCTTGATGACCTCCGTGAGTGACTTCAGCTTCTTGATCAGAGGAACCATCGCGCCTTCCCTCTCGTCGATGTCGATAGCCGCGGCCAGCACGTCGGCGGCATGCTCGTGAGGCACCACGACCACACCGTCTTCATCGGCCACGATGATGTCACCCGGATCCACCGTGACGCCGGCACATTCGACAGATTCGTTCTTGGAAACGCTAATGTACCGGCCGACCGCGGTGGCGGGAGTATAGCTCCGTGCGTATACCGGCAGTCCGAGGGACCGGAGCTCGGCAAGGTCTCGCGCGCCTCCGTCAAGCACCATGCCCGCCATGGACCGAGCCTTCGCCGCCGTCATCATCAGACCGCCAACCGCCGCAACGTTCAGGCCGTCCTCGACCACGATGACACCCACGGTTCCCGGCTCGGCCTCGTCAATCATTTCAACCGAATGGCTGACTGCTCGAGTCGCCGAGGATTGGCCGTCCTGCACCGGTACAAGCTTCGCCGTGGCCGCGCGACCGACAAGGCGTCCCGGAACTACCGGGCGCATGTCATAGTTCATGAATCCGCGCTCTCCAGTGACGCTATCAACCGCGTCCGAAGCCGACGCAATCGCCACAAGCTTGAATCCTTCGACCAAGGTGTCGGCCTCGGCCTGTTTTGAGCCGACAAGCCAGCTAAGCGCCAGGGCAAGCGCAACTGCAGCGGCAAGACTAACGGATCGAACGGATTTGATCGGCATCGGTGTTGACGAATATTGTAGATCGCGGGGTTGGCTAGCAGTTCGAACCGATCAGCGAGCCGGGAACGAGACGGTCCGGGCCACCGCTGGGAAGTGAAGGCCCCCCTTGGGGAAGGACAGGGGGCTGATATACTCACGGGCCATGGCCGGGGAAAAGCTCTTGGGAGTCACGGTCCTCCCGGAATACATTCAGAGCGAAGGCATCGAGGGACTGCTCGACAATCTCTCCCGGATCGGGGCGAACGCCGTGGCCACGTCCCCGTACCTGATGGAGGAGGCGGATCGGGAGACCGGCCAGCGCGAACCGCCCGCCGACGCGAATGCCGGCAACGTGCGGCTGCTGGACCGCCCGCTGTTCGGCAAGCGAGAGGTCTGGGTCAGGACAGCGCCCAGCTTCGAACCGGAGGTCTCGTTGTACGCGGGCTTGCGCTACCAGCCTTCGAAACCGACCGATCTGACCCGTCAGCAGGGTCATCTGCTCAGCGACTTCATCCCGGCGGCCAAGAAACGAGGCATCCGAGTCTACTTCCAGGTACAGGCGGCGATACCGCCCGGCTACCGGGTGCAATTCGGGGGCCCTGTGGAAGAGGACAGGGCGCGGCTGCCAGACGGGTCGATTCCACAACGGCGCCTGGCAAAGAACGGCAGCTTGGCGAGCCCGCAGATTCTGGGCTACGAACACGCCCTCATCCGGGATATGATCCGGAACTACCCCGACCTCGACGGGCTGCGGGTCGACTGGCCCGAATATCCCCCGTACTTTCTGGACTCGGTATTTCTGGATTTCTCCTATCACGCGGAGAGGGCTGCCGAGCGTATGGGCTTTCCGTTCGAGAGGATGCGGCGAGATGTCGGAGCGCTCTACAACAAGCTGCACGGAGGACTGACGGATTCAGATCTTGAGCCGTGGGCGCACGACGCCGACGGGGGGCGGTTCTATCTGCTCCGCCTCCTCGCCGACCATCCCGGCGTCTCGGCCTGGCTGCGCTTCAAGGCCGCATTGGTCGACGAGATGATTGGAGGCTTCCGCAAGGTCATGGACGAGAGCGGCGGCGAGCAGATGGAACTGCTGCCGAATGCATTCCCTCCACCATGGACGATCGCGTCCGGCATGGACTTCGGTCGCGTCGCGCGGCACTCGTCGGCGATCAGCTGCAAGCTGTACACGATGCACTGGCCGATGATGCTGCGGTTTTACGGGGACCAGATCCTGGATGCAAACCCCGGCCTCTCGAGCCGCCTGCTCGCTCGAGCCTTGGTGCGCTGGCTGGACATCGCAGACGATCAGGGGCTCGATACAGTCGAGGATTACTCCTATCCAGCCCCCGACGTGCCTCACCCTGTGGGCCCGCTGGCGCAAAGGCGCAAGATCCGGCAGGCGCAGAGACAGGCCGGCGACACTCCGGTCTACGTGCTAGCACATGGCTACGGCCCGCTCGACGACTTTCGCAAGCGGCTCGAGGTGGCTCGGGAAGCAGGAGACCACGGCTACTGGGTCAACCGCTACGGCTACCTTAGCGACGACAAGCTGGATGTGATCCGCGAGGTGGGGGTGTGAACGGAGAGACCGGAACGGCTCGATCCGAGGAATCGCCGCGAAGATCAACCGCCGAGAGGCACCCGGCTTCCTCTGGCGCAGTCCGCAGGACTGAGCCTGATAGCCTCCCGATGCACCACTGCCCGAATTGCTCCCAGCGGCTTGAGGAGCGGGGATGCAAGCTGCGGTGCAACCGGTGCGGCTACTTCATGGACTGCTCCGACTACTACTGACGGCACCTAGCAGGCCGTACCTACAATGAAGATTCCGGCCCCGTCCGGCACGGTGCCCTCTCCATGTCTCCCGAAGACCGTATCCTCCAGCAGCGGTTCGACAAGATAGCGCACATCTCGGAACTGGGATTCGAACGCTACCCTCGAAAGTACGCCGCGACGCACACCATCCCGGAACTTCGCACGGCTTTTGACCCATGCGATGCGGAAACCCTCGAAAACGACCGGCCTTGCGCCCGAGTCTGCGGACGCCTGACCACGAAGAGGCGCCAGGGCAAGGCGGGATTCGCAAATCTGAAGCAAGGGGGCGTGCAGATTCAGATCTATGTCCGGAGGGATGAGGTCTCGGAACGTGATTTCGAGCTCTACAAGCTGCTGGACGCTGGCGACATCATCGGTGTGACGGGCCACGTCTTCCGCACACGAACTGGCGAACTGACCGTTCGAGCGGCCGAGCTTGCATTCCTGTCAAAGAGTGTCCTGCCGCCCCCGGAAAAGTTTCATGGCCTGCAGGATGTCGAAATCCGGTACCGGCAGCGTTCTGTCGACCTCATTAGCAACGACTCGGTTCGCGAAACCTTTATCAAGAGAGACAAGCTTATCCGGACGCTCCGGAACTGCTTCGAGGATCGCGGATACATCGAAGTTGAGACACCGATGATGCAGCCGGTCTACGGAGGCGCTCTGGCGCGTCCGTTCCAGACCCATCACAACGCTCTGGACATTGCCCTCTATCTGAGAATCGCGCCCGAACTCTACCTCAAGCGTCTGACGGTGGGAGGGCTGGACCGGGTTTACGAAATCAACCGCAACTTTCGCAACGAGGGGATCTCGAAGCAGCACAACCCCGAGTTCACGATGTTGGAGTTCTACGAGGCCTATAGCGACTACCGGGAATTGATGAAATTCAGCGCCCAACTGCTGCGCTCGGCAGCGGAAGCGGTCCTCGAGGGAGAAACAGTCGCGGACTACGGCGAGCAGAGGATCGACTTCGGCTCAATGAATTGCCTGACGTTGTCCGAGACGGTCTCGGAGTACTGGCCAGACGCCGCTACGCGACCGAAACCCGCCGATCTGTCTGACTTAGGAAAACTCAGGGAACTGGCGGAAGTCCACGAGCGACAAGGGGGGACGCCGGTCGCTATACCCGAAGGCATCTCGCCTGGCGTGGCCCTCCTGAAGCTCTTCGAGGCCGCATGCGAGCACCGGCTGATCCAGCCGACGGCCGTCTATGACTATCCGGTGGAGGCTTCTCCCTTGTCGAAGCAAAAACCCGAGGATCCGGCCTCGGTGGAACGGTTTGAGATCTTCTGCGGCGGGATGGAAATCGCTAACGGATACTCGGAGCTGAACGATCCGCTCGAGCAGTTGCTCCGGTTCGAGGAGCAGGCCGCTGCCAGGGCCGCCGGCGACCACGAGGCCCATCGCATCGACGAGGACTATGTTAGAGCCCTCTGCTACGGTCTCCCGCCGACGGCCGGGGAAGGAATCGGAATTGACCGGTTGACGATGCTGCTGACGAACTCCCCGACAATCCGCGACGTGATCTTGTTTCCGCTAATGAGGCCAGAGGGCGAGATCGGTATCGCCAAGCGTCTCCGGAAGGCCTCAAGCCGATCCGTTCGATGACGCGGACAGAAGTGCCAGTTCCTTGACCTCTCCGCCCGGGGCCGTCATGCCGATATGAGACACTGGCCATTCCCCGGTGTTGACGGCGACTGACTGCACAGTTTCGTCGTGGACACGGCCCGATTCGGAAGGCTCGCGTTGAGGCGGTTCAAGTGGTCCTGGCCGGAAGAGTCGCGCGACCAGTCCAGTCGTGGTTTGGAAATCTCGAAGGCGCTCAGGATCCCCGAGGCTCTGGGGCTATCGCTGGCGAGTCGAGGCATGGACGGGCCCGCGGCAGATGCCATTGGCGACAGGTCGCTCAAGGAGTGCACCGACGCGATCGGGGACCCGGACGGCATCGCGGAAGCTGCCGAGCGTCTGGTCACACTTAGTCGCAAGGGGAAGATCGGCATCCTTTGCGACTACGACGTAGACGGAGGGACTTCGCAGGCAATCCTGGTAGAGACGCTGCGGTCCATTTCCCCGGAAGGGGCAGGCGACCCGGTCGTCACGGTCCCGCACCGCAACACGGAAGGCTTCGGCCCGAACGCCCGCTGCCTGAATCTTCTTTCGGAGAAGGGAGTGTCCTGCGTTGCCGTGCTGGACTGCGGGACGGCGGCGGGGAGGCTCCTGGATCGATTTCATGATTCGTACCGGATCTTGCCAGTCGTGGTCGACCACCATCCACCGCACCACGACTCTCCGCCTAGCTCGGGCAGCCTCGTGAATCCGTGGGTCAGCCGCTCCGAGAACCCGGGCGAGCACGGAACGCTCTGCGCGGCAGGACTGGCTTGGTTCCTGGCCCGGGCCATGCTGCGAAAGGCCGGTCTGACGCCGACGAGCACGGTGGCGTTGCGCAAGCGCATCACGCTGCTTGCGGCCCTGGGCACCTCTTGCGACATGATGCGAATCGATACGCCATTCAACCGGGCCCTGATTCGCACCGGCGTCCGCATCCTCGCCGAAGGCAATGCCGTTTCGCCTGGGCTCGCCGCGATTGCCGAAGCTGCCGGCGTTCGAGGGAATCCAACGTCGGACGACTTCGGGTGGCGAATTGGCCCGAGGATCAATGCGGGATCACGTATGGGGAAGTCGAGTCTGGCGGCTCGGTGCCTTCGCGAGAGCAAGACTCGCACGGCCGTGGAACTCGCCAGGCAGCTTCACGAACTGAACCGCCAGCGGGTCGAGCTTGGGCGCAAGGCCGCAGCGGAGCTAGATTCGTCGGTCGGACCGGAGACCCTTGCGGAAGGCCCGATCAACCTTCGCCAAGTAGCCGCGGCGACTCCCGGCACGGTTGGCCTCGTCGCTTCGTCGCTTGTGCGGCGCTTCGGTTGGCCAGCGGTCGCCTTAGCCGCGCGGGAGGACGGACTGCTCGCGGGATCCGGCCGTTCCGCACTGGGGTTCGACCTCGGCTCGGCGGTCAGCGCAGCTCGAAGGAACGGGCTTGTCGTGTCCGGAGGAGGGCACGCAGCCGCGTGCGGGCTGACACTCAAGCCAAGCCGTCTCAATGACCTTGACGCGTTCCTGCAGACCCGGTTCAAGGAAGCGGAAGCGGCTGGCGGCCGGTCCTTGGAACCGACGCACCGAATTGACGCTGTCCTCGCAGGCCCGGACCTTTCACAAGAGGCCCTTCTCTCGATAGCCGAGGCGCAGAAACGACTCGAACCGTGGGGACAAGGGCTGGAGTCTCCGTTGTACGGTGTTCGGAACTGCACGCTTGCGTCGAGCAAGTTGACGCCACGAGGACACCTCTTCCTGACCCTGGCATCAGGCAGGGCCAAGACCGACGCGGTCTGGTGGCACGCCCCCCAAGGCTGGCACCACCGGATCGGACTCAATGGAGAGGGGCCTCCGCGACCGAGCGAAGACTCTCCGGTTCGCATCGATCTCGCAGGCCGGGTCGAGCTGGACGAGTGGAACGGAAGGCGTCGCGGCCGACTCGTGGTCCGCGATCTCAGGGCGTCAGAGGGATAGCGCCGGAGCGGATTCGAAGGGAATCTCGAACTGGAATCCGTGCCTTCACCGGGCCAGAACAACGACGCGGCAACGGGACCCGCCGATTCGAGCTATTCCTGGCCTCGTGTTGAGACCGGCGCTCGACATCTGCGTCTGGCCGGTCGTGCGTTCCGTCGGCACAAGGGTTGCTACGTCTCGGCGAGCGCGATCCTGGCGCTCGGAATCGGCATGAGTGTTGCGATGTTCTCCCTGGTGGATGCCGTTCTGCTAAGGCCTCTGCCGTTTCCGGAACAGGAATCGATCTATGTCATCTGGAAGGCGGATCCGATCGCCGGTGACTACGTCGGGGAACTTGCCTACCCGGAGCTCATCGATCTTCAGGAGAGCATCCGGGGATTCGAGCATGTGGCCGTGCTCCCGACGTCGTTGTACGGCTACGCGCGCGTCCTGCAGACCGCTACGGCAGAACTCGTGCACCTGGAAAGCGCCCCGGTTTCTCACGACTTCTTCAAAGTCTTGGGAGTGTCGCCCGCGCTCGGTCGCGACTTCACCAGCAGCGACGAGCGAGTCGGGGCGCCTCCGGTCGTGGTCATCTCGGATCGAACTTGGCGCGATCATCTCGGCGCGGATCCGCACGTAATCGGGAAGACAATTCGCCTCAACGGCCAAGGCCATACCGTGATCGGTGTCATGGCCCCGGGCGTGGAATTCCCCTTGGGAGCCGCGCTCTGGATCCCGCTTGGCACCAGGCAGAGCGTCGTCGAGGGTCGTCGCTCGACGTTTCTGCAAGCGGTAGGACGGACCAAGCCCGACTATCCCGCTGAACGCGTCGCAGCCGACGTGAATGCCCTCTTCGAACGCCTTGCGACAGAGTATCCGGAAGCCTATTCGAAGTCGCAGCGGGCGGTCGTGACGCCGCTGATTGACTACTGGACCGGTTCCGCCCGGCTTCACCTCCTCACCATGCTCGGAGCGTCGATCCTTCTGCTGGTTGCTTCAGCAATTAGCGCGGGCACCCTGTTGCTGACCCGAACGGTCTCCCGGGCATCGGAAATCGCCACGCGGCTGGCGCTCGGGGCGCGCAAGGGGCAGATTGCCGGAGAGCTGGCAGCGGAAGGCACCGTGGTCGGAAGTGCCGCCGCGGCAGGCGGACTGGTCGTTGCAGGCACGGCGGTCTGGGCTCTCCTCCAATGGTCCCCTGCTGAAATCCCTCGACTCTCCGAAGCGGCCCTGAACCTGAATGCGTTCTGCTTCGCTGCGGGGGCGGGGACGTTCGTTGCACTGGCCTGCTCGCTCGCTCCCGGATGGGCAGCTTCTCAACTGCGACTTGAGGCAGCGATCAGAGAAGGAAGTGCAGCCTCCTCGATGCCTGGTCACACCGGCAAGGCCAAGAGCCTCTTCGTGTTCGCGCAGTCAGCAGCAACCGCTGCCCTGCTGGCAGTCGCAGTGCTGCTCGTACTCAGTTACCGCGCCATGATCTCCACTGACATTGGCTTCGCACATCGTGACGTATTGACGATGGATGTCACGTTGCGAGGTCCCGGATTGTTTCCTTCCCAGGCATTCGACTACTACGCCAAGCGCTCCTTCTACTCACGTCTGCTGGAAAGGTTGCGCGAGGAACCAGGAGTCGTCTCGGCGGCCGGCGTGTTGAACAGGCCGCTACACGGGCCGATCGGATGGGAGGCGGCGTACGAGTTCGAATTCGAGGCCGGTGGCAGCCCTGGAAGGACGCTCCCCAAGGCGAACTTCCAAGTCGTGACACCCGATTACTTCAAGACAGTCGGCACACCGATGCTTGAAGGACGTGACTTCAATCGGCATGACTCTGAAGAGTCCGAGCCGGTCGTGATCATTAGCGAGACGCTGGCCCGGCACGTTCGAGCCGCCGGACATGCTCCTCTCGGCCACCGGCTCCGGTTCAGTTGGAATCTGTCCCGCTGGAGGAGAGTGATCGGGATCTGCGCGGACGCGCGATACCGCGACATCACCCGCATTGGCGCCGACGTGTTCATGCCGTCCCATCAGTCGGGGCCCGCGACTCGGCACATCGCGATTCGCGGGGACCGACCGGCCCACGAACTGGCCACGCTGGCCAAGCGAGCGGTAATGGAGCTCGATCCCAGCCAGGTGGTAAGCGGTATCTCAACAATCGGCGAGCTGGTCGACCGCAATGCGGCGCGGCACCGTTTCAATATGCTTCTGCTGATCTGGTTCGGCGCATGGGCCATCGTCCTGTCGTTCAGCGGAGTCTACAGCATGATCTCCGAGTCGGTTTCCTCGCGCAGGGCAGAGATCGCGATCAAAGCCGCGCTCGGAGCCCAGAGGAGCCGAACAGTCCGCAACATCGTGTCGAGGACAGTCGGATGCGCAGCTATCGGTCAAGTGGCCGGCCTGGTGCTCGTTGCGGTCGTCGGCCCGCTGGGTTCCGATCTGTTCTTCGAGGTGTCTGTCCGCGATCCGGTCCTGCTGGCTAGCGTGGGCGCATTCCTTTTCGTCGTGTCGGTAGGCGCGGCATACCTGCCAGCTTGGATCGCCTCCGGTGCCGAACCTCGGGTTTCGCTGGGAGCGGAGTAGGCTTGACGGCCAATTTGCGTAATTGCGCAGGTGTCTCCACCCTCTCCCCGGGGAGTGGCGGATCGGGCGGATCAAGCGGACCCGCGCCGGTAGTCCACCTCGCCCGACGACGCGCCGATTGCTTGGAGGCGGAATGCGGGGACAGGAAGGCTGCCGAGCGCTAAACGATCATGCGGAACGCCCGCCTGGCGCCTTCGATGGCGCGATCGACCTCCTGGTCGCGATGGCACGCGGCGACGAAGAGCGCCTCGTATTGCGAGCACGGCAGATAGATCCCGCGAGCCAGCATTTCCCGGAAATAACGCCCGAACGCTTCCGTGTTGCAGGTGGCCGCATCGTCCCAGTTTCGAACCGTCCGGTCCGTGAAGAAGAACGTCAGCATGGAGCCGACCCGATTGCTCGTAAGGGTCAGACCAGCCTCCTCGGCCGCCGCCATGACACCGGCTTGGAGGCGCGCGCCAGCTGCCTCGACTCGCTCGTACACCTCAGGGTGGTCGCGAAGATGCCGCAGCGTCGCGAGGCCGCCAGCGACGGCGAGGGGATTTCCGGAAAGCGTTCCCGCCTGGTAGACCGCACCCTGCGGGGCCACGCACTCCATGATTTCCCGGCGTCCTCCGAATGCACCAACCGGCAGGCCTCCGCCGATCACCTTGCCCAGAGTCGTCATGTCGGGAACCACTCCGTAGAGCGCCTGGGCTCCGCCTAGGGCGACACGGAAGCCCGTCATCACCTCGTCGAAGATCAGGACAGCGCCGTGGCTGGTACACAGGTCACGAAGGCACTGGAGGAAGCCGTCGCGGGGCGGTACGCAGCCCATGTTGCCGACAACCGGCTCGAGAATAACCGCTGCGATCTGACTGCCATGCCGGGAGAAGGCCTTTTCCGCCGCTTCGATGTCGTTGAAGGGGAGAGGCAGGGTGGTATTCGCAACTCCTGTAGGCACGCCGGCCGAATCGGAAATCCCGAGCGTTGCCAGCCCCGACCCAGCCTTGACAAGGAGCGAGTCCACGTGCCCGTGATAGTTCCCGACGAATTTCACCGCAAGGTCGCGGCCGGTATAGCCGCGAGCTACGCGCAGGGCGCTCATGGTGGCTTCGGTTCCCGAATTCACGAGCCGCACCGTTTCGACAGACGGGACGATGTCGACAATCAGTTCCGCGATCTCGACTTCCGCTTCGGTCGGAGCGCCGAAACTCGTTCCTCGGTCGAGCGCGCTACGGACCGCAGTCACGACTGAGGGATGACGGTGCCCGAGAAGGAGAGGACCCCAGGACCCCACAAAGTCGATGTACTCGTTCCCATCGACGTCACGTATGGTGCATCCTTCGCCGCCATCGATGAAGACCGGCTCCCGGCCGACGGCGCGGAATGCCCTGGCAGGCGAATTCACCCCTCCGGGAATGACTCGTTGAGCCTTGGCGAACAAGGCGCTGGAACGCGAATTCGTCATGAGTCTTATCGCGCGAGAGTCCGCGTCCAGTGCCAGCTAGGACGGACGGCCCTCGTTCAAGAGAGTGGGAAGAGCCGTCAGGAACCGCGACCTGTCGCTTGATCCGTGCAACTGCCGCATGCGGGTTCGGCGCAGCCTAGAAAACGCCCGCATTCTCGTTGGAATCCCAAGTATATCAATGCTGCTCGCCGCCTATCGGTGGATGCCCAGGGGGTAGCGCCCCGCCCTGAGGTGTCGTCGGCGGATGACCGGGAGGCAGTCCGCCCCCGGGAGCGTCCAGGGGCGGATGACCTGGCGGAAGTCCTGGCGATCCACCTTGGGCTTCAGCCGGACCTCCCGCCTGAGGGGCGGAAGACTCCGGGGGCACGACCTCCCAGCCGTTTGCTCCGCGGACCAGTTCGTACATCATTTTCATGGTCGCCTTCGGATCGTCCGAAGCCGTGATCGACACCGAGGCCAGCGCACGGTCACCCTCGTACCGGATGCGATCCGCGCGGACTCCCATCTGTGCCACCTTAAGGTCGGTCCGTTCCTCGAGGTACGCCCGGACAGCAGTCTCGATGTCAGCCGCGGACCTTGGCTGGTCCTGACCGCACGAGGCCAAGAGCAGGAACGCAACCAGGGCCGCGAACGGTGTCTTCATCGTCTTCGCTGCGGCAACGCAGCCAGCCCCGAGTATATAGGGGACTACCGCACGACTTCCCACGCAAGGTGGGCAAGTTCCGGCCCTACGAGCTTCTCCCATGCCAATCGCACGGCGGCCGGTGACCCGGGCGTGGAAACGATGACCTTGCCTCGGTACACGCCGGCCGTTGCTCGTGAAAGCATCGCGGCCGCTCCGACCTGATCGAAGCTCAGCATCCGAAACAACTCGCCGAAACCGGTCAGCTCTTTCTCGATCTCGCGGTTCAGCACGTCATAAGTCCTGTCGCGACGTGAGATGCCCGTGCCACCGTTGAAGAAGATGAGCTGCACGCTGTCATCTCCCGCGATCTCGTGCAGCGCAGACCGGACTTGATCGGGCTCGTCAGGCACGATTCGAATCGAGTGCAGGACATTGCCAGACTTCGTCACTGCTTCGCGCAAATAGGCCGCGTTCGCATCCGTCTTCGGCGTACGGGTGTCGCTGACCGTCACCACCGCAACCGTCACGGGGCCGCGTTCGGCAGCGCGCTGGTGATGCTCGTCTGTGCTTTTCGAACTCATGCGGTAATCCTCTCGTTACTTGGCCGGAAACCGTGGCGGCTAGCCGGGTCCCAGCTTGCGACGGGTCGAACGGATGCCCGAAACAGTCTGGCGAGCGCCTGGCTTCACGCCTCGGCCTACCGCTTTTGCACGCTCGACCGTCTCCTCGGCGGCCTCGTTCGCTCCCTCGCCTACCGTTTCCACCCCTACCTGGACTGCCTCGCCTGCTTCTGCTTTTCCTTCCGCAGTCTTCTCGGCGGCGGCCACCTTGCTTTCGCCCACAACTTCCGCGCCGTCCGCGGTCTCTTCCGCCATCGCTATCGCTGCCCCCGCGACAGCCTTCGCGCTCTCCTTGATGCCGTTTGCCGCCTGGGAGACCAGGTCATCGCCATCGAGACCAAGTGAACCAGGATTGGACTGGCCAGTCAGGAGCGCTGTCGAATCCAACGCGAGGGCCAGCACGGTCCACGGCACTCCGGATTCCGTGAACCGATTCGATAGCACGCTGAACCTCCTTGTCTTGAGCCGGCCCGAACCGACCGGGCTGTACCTGACCCTAGGTCGCGTTCAGGAAGATCTCCGTCTCGACAGCGCACCCATAGTCCACACCTTCCACATCGAATCCGAAGAGATTGCCGAACTCTCGCTTGAACCCATCGTAATCGGTGAGCGCGGCCAGCGTCTGCGTGGTGATTTGCGGCCAGAGTTGCGCGACTCTTTCCTGGACGTCGGAGCGCATCTCGAGGTCGTCGAGACGGATTAGCCGGTCCGAGTCGACGACCGGGCCGCCGCGACGGACAAGGTGGTCATTTGCCAGCCGGACGATCTGCTCAATGCACCCTTCGTGGATACCCTTCTGCTTCATCACGCGGAACAGCAAGCTAACGTAGAGCGGGACAACCGGAATCGCGGCGGACGCTTGCGTGACGACGGCCTTGTTCACGGAAAGCCATGCCGCCCCGCCAAGCCGTTCACGCAGTTCCGCGTCCAGGCCATCCGCTGTTTCCTTCAGGTGTTGCTTCGCGGCCCCGATCGTGCCGTCCCTGTACACAGGCCAAGTCAGGCTCGGGCCGTAATAGGTGTAGGCCAGCGTCCGCGCCCCTTCTGCGAGCAACCCGTCGGCCAGCAGGCGTTCGATCCACCAACGCCAGTCCTCTCCTCCCATGACCGCGACAGTGTCGTCGATCTCGTCCTGGGTCGCCGGGCCGACGGTCGCCGTTGTCACCTCGGACCTAGCTAGGTCAATTGTCTTGCTTGTGTATGACGAGCCGATAGACCTCAAGCTCGAAGAATGGGTGGAGCCCGTTCTGGGATTGGCTCGCTTGGGCGAAGCAAGGCTGTAAATGACGAGATCGAATTTGCCCATGGATTCGGACGCGATCTGGGCAACCTGGTTCTTCGCCTCGTCGGAATACGCATCTGCGTTGATGCTCTTCGCCCATAGGCCGTCGCGCTCCGCGGCACGGTGGAACGCCACGCAGTTGTAGTAGCCGGCTGTGGCAGTCCGGCGTCCGGCCGGAGGCCTCTCCAGAAACAGACCCAAGGTACGGCAACCCATCCCCCACGAAGCCACCACGCGAGATGCGAGCCCGTATCCCGTGGAACTGCCCAGCACCAGCGCGTTGCGAACAGGCGTGCCGAGTTCGGGCCGCATACAGCCGCGGACATACGCGACTTGCCGTTCGACATTGGCGGTGCAGCCGTCAGGGTGCGCGTTGACGCAAATAAACCCCTTCGATCGCTGCCTTACGACCTGTTCCGGCATTGATTCGCTCTCCAGGGCAGCGGCTCGCCGGGCACCGGAAAGGTCACGGCCCTGCCTCCAGGCAGCAAGGCCGCCTACGCGCAGTATACCCGGAAACATGGCATTCTCACGCCGGTCGACCTGCCAGCCGGAGGGCACCTCGGGAGGTTGGAGCCGGCTGGCCATGTGCTATTGTCGGAATGAGTTAGCCCCGTAACAGGCAAGGCTCCCGCGCATAGTCTCGCCTCGATTCTTTCTCTCTCAGGGGTTTCGCGGAAAGCCATGATTCGAAGCTTTCGAGGCGCTCGGCCCGCCGTCGCGCCCAGTGCCTACATCGACTCCAGTGCCGTCGTGATCGGAGACGTCACGGTAGGGTCGCGCTCAAGCGTGTGGTGCAACGTTTCCGTCCGAGCCGACACGTCCAGCGTCACTATTGGAGAGGAGACCAACATCCAGGACAACAGCTGCCTTCACGAGGACGAAGACGCTCCCTTGCGCATCGGCAACCGGGTCGTCGTGGGGCATTCCTGCACCGTGCACGGATGCGACGTCGAGGACGACTGCCTCATTGGAATGGGGTCGACGATTCTCAGCAAGGCACGCATCGGGGCCGGCTCGATCGTCGCCGCGGGCGCTGTGGTGCTGGGAGGGACGCAGGTTCCTCCGCGCAGCTTGATCGCCGGAGTGCCGGCCAAGGTCAAGCGTCCGGTGAGTGATGCCGAACTCGAGCGAACGCGGGTGAATGCGGCGCACTATGTCGAGCTCGCCGAGCAGCATATGGAAGAAGCCTGATGGGGGAGCGCAATTCAGACGAAACCGCCCCCGCCCCGCTAGGCACCCTCCGAAGGACTCACTATTGCGGCGAGATTCGGGATCGCGATATCGGAAAGACAGCGGTCCTGATGGGATGGGTGCACCGCAAGCGCGACCTGGGCGGGCTGCTGTTCCTCCACTTGCGGGACCGAAGCGGGATCTCCCAGATCGTCTTCAACGCCGAATCGCACACCGAGGCCCACGCCAAGGCCGAGACCCTTCGGAACGAATACGTGATTGCCGTGGAAGGGCCGATTGTCCGCCGATCCGAGGATACTTACAACCCTAGTCTCCAGACCGGCACCGTCGAGCTCGTCGCGCACGAACTGACGGTTCTCAACACCGCGGAAACACCGCCCTTTCAGTTGGACGAGGAAGAGCAGGCCCCCGTGGGAGAGGAAATCCGCCTCAAGTACCGCTACATCGATTTGCGGCGCCCCCAGATGCAGCGAAACGTCCAGCTCCGCCACGCGGTCAACTTGGCAATCCGCGAGTCATTCAACTCTCAAGGTTTCCTAGAGATCGAGACACCGTTCATGACGCGCTCGACTCCCGAGGGCGCGCGGGACTTCCTTGTACCGAGCCGTATACAGCCCGGCACGATGTACGCCCTGCCACAGTCGCCACAGCTCTTCAAGCAGCTGCTGATGGTGGGAGGGTATGACCGGTACTTCCAGATCGTGCGCTGCTTTCGAGACGAGGACCTTCGGGCCGATCGGCAGCCCGAATTCACCCAGATCGATGTCGAGATGTCATTTGTCCAGGAAGACGGGGTGCTGGAGGTAATCGAGCGGCTTATCGCGAATGTCTGCGCGGCAGTTGGCGTGGACAGTCCCGCGCTCCCATTGCCTCGGCTCACCTATTCCGAGTCGATCGAACGCTACGGCAGCGACAAGCCTGATCTCCGCTTGCCTCCGATGGCGGTCGTGACCGACCTGCTGGAGCCCGGTGACCTGCCGATGAACGGCCCATTGGTCGCGATCCGAATCCCGTCCGTCGGCAATCTTTCCCGTCGCGAGCGCGAGCAGTTTCGCGATTACGCCGGGGAGCAGAACCTTCGGGTGTTCGACGATTTTCGTGGACTGGCGAAGAAAATGCCCGGCCCGATGGAAGCCGCCCGGCAACGGCTGCAGACACAAGAGGGAGATTTCCTGATGCTGGCGACCGGGTTGCAACCAGCGGAAGGGCCCCGCCCGGACGAGACGGTCCTGTCAGCTGCCGGAAACTTGCGCGTCCGGGCTGGCCAGGCGTTCTCGGACCGCCACGGCCGGCTCCGTGACGACGACCTCCGCTTCCTCTGGGTCACAGACTTTCCTATGTTCGAGTGGGATGCGACCGAAGGAGGCTGGGCCCCGGCGCATCATCCGTTCACCTCTCCGCACGAAGATGACGCGGGCAAGCTGATCTCCGACCCGGGAGCATGCCGGTCCAAGGCATACGACCTCGTGCTGAATGGAGTTGAGCTCGGATCGGGATCCATCCGTATCCACCGGCAGGACGTGCAATCTAGGGTCTTCGAAGCACTCGGATTCTCGACGGACGAGGCACGGCACCGGTTCGGGTTCTTTCTCGACGCACTCCGGTTCGGGACGCCTCCTCACGGTGGCATCGCGCTGGGCCTCGACCGGCTTATCATGCTGCTCGCTGGCGAGTCGACTATTCGCGACGTAATCCCCTTTCCCAAGACCGCAAAGGGCACGGATCTGATGTGCGAGGCACCGAACACCGTGCCAGCTCGCAGTCTGACCGAACTCGGCCTCGCGCTCCGGGTCCGACCCAAGAGCTGAGCGATCCCGAGAGCAGCCCTTTCTGGAACGGACGATGTCCCGGGTTCTGGTAATTGGCGGCACGCTGTTCATCGGGCGCGAGCTCGTCCGAAGGCTGCTGGAACGCGGCGACGAAGTGACGATCCTCCATCGCGGACGCCGAAATCCGTTCGCGGGATTGACACACGAAGTCCACTGCGACCGCAACGATACCGGAGCCATGGCCCGATTCCTGCGAGCCGGCGGGTTCGAATACGTTTTCGACAACGTGTACGACTGGGAGCGCGGCACGACCGGAGAACAGGTCCGTGCGGCGGCCGAAGCGTGCAACTCGACGCTCAAGCGCTATGTTTTCGTCTCGAGCTGCGCGGCCTACGGCGATGGCCTGGATCGCACGGAAGACTCGCCACTGGCCGGCCAAAGGCATCCCGATGCCTACTGCCGGAACAAGGCGGACTCCGAACGCGCATTGCTCTCGCTCCACAGCGAACGCGGAATCCCTACGGCTACGCTACGACCGCCATTCATCTACGGCCGGCACAATCCGTTCTACAGGGAGGCCTTCTTCTGGGACCGGTTGATGGCCGGTAGGCCGGTGATCGTGCCCGAGGACGGCAGCCGGCTAATGCAATTTGTGTCGGTCGGCGATTTGGTTCAAGCGGCCCTGCTGGCGGCAGAAGTTCCAGCGGCGGCTGGACGGGCCTACAATATCGCCCACGCAGGCGCGGTCAGGCAGGACGAACTCGTGCGCCTGCTGGCCGAGGCCGCCGGCACCGACCCGGATCTCCGCTACGTTTCCCGTCGAACGATCGAGAGGCTAGGCGGACAGGTCTTCGAACCGCCCTTCTACTTCGGCCAGTACTTCGATATGCCGGCGATCACCATGAACACGTCCCGGGCGCGGGAGGAACTTGGCCTGGAACCAGAATCCATGATCTCGGGCTTGCGAGAGGCTTGGTCTTGGTACAGCTCGCTCGCACCGCTACAAGGCGGGCGCGTCAATCGGGGCTTTGCGTTCGATGACAGGATCCTCGCCGAATCGTCATCGAACCGCGAAGATTGAACCGCAGGACTCTGGGACCCGTCGCGCAAAGCGAGGTTGCTGGCCTCTTGAATCGACAAGAATGCGAGCGAACCGCGCCCGGCAATGGGGCCTGCAGCGACGCTGGGGGGCCGACGCGCGGTGTGGTTGCCGTCCGTTCTTGCATCCCATGTGTGAATGCGCTCGAATCGCCAGGAGCACAACGGAGTCCGGGCGACTTTGGGTCCTGGTCACGATCGACTCTCTGACGAGTCGTCGACCGATGGACGCATGATCTCGCGCGAAATCGTGGCGAGCGAGATCTTCGGCGACCCCAGGGCCCTCCGCAAACCGGCCTTAAGGGCGTCGGCGCCGTACGTCTGCAGCAACTCGTACAACCTCTCGACGTCCTGCGGCCAGTGGCGGGGACGGTCATGCGCAATCCCGGTCATGGCCCTCTCGGCATTCTCACCAAGTTCCAGCAATTGCTGGCATTTCAGGTACACGCGCCCACGCTTGCCACTCACCGCGGCCAGGAGCGCTGCCCGTGGTTCAGCCGTACTTGGGGTGTCATTGCGGCTTCCCTGGCGCGGATGCTCGGCCCTGAATGACCCGACGTCGATGACGACACGGTCACGGAACAGGTGCAGCATCGCCGGGTAGTCGAGTGCCTCAGCGGGAACCGAGTAGCAGTTGCCCTCGAAGGTCACCATGCCAGTCGGGCCGACCCGAACTGGAACCCTAAGGTCGAGCTGGTCGGGCCCCAGCTTGACGGGACGGAGACAGGACAGTTCCTCCTCCCGCAGCATCTCGCCTGGGACTCGTGCCGTGGCAGGGCTTGGGTGCCGCTCATTCACCTCCTCGAGCCAGTCTTTCAGCTGCGCACTCAGATCGTCCTCGCTGAGGAATCCCCGATCCCGGAAGAACGCGGCCTTCACCCAGTCGGCCACAGCTTCGCCCAGCCCGTTCCGGCCGCGCTTGTAGGGCCAACACGTCTCCACGGCCACCCCGATCCGGCTCATGACCTCGACAAATGTAGGTTTCCAAGCCCGCACTGTGCCGCTCTCGGTGTCTGATTCGATCGCGACTTGCTCAGGGCGGTCGAAGACCGCCATCAAGGGAATTCCCCCGAACCGCGTGAAATGCTCGGCGAGCGTCCGCAACAGTGTCTCGATGCGCTGGTCTGGCACCTTCGTCACCACGGCGTACCGCGAATGCATCAGCCGCGATGCGACGAACTTGACTCTCTGCCGTCCGCCGCCCTTCATATTAACCGCGACTTCCCCAAAACCGTGCTGGCTGAACTGGCCAGCAACGCCCTTGTAGCGCAGGATCGGGCTGGCGAACTGGGTCCGCAGTTCCCTCACCAACGCGTAGACCGCCGACTTGCCACCGGCATACCCGCGCTCGCGTAGCCGCTTCAGGACTTCGAGGCTCTTCAAGCCCGGCTCAGACGACACCATCTTTGCGATGACGTCGCGGTACGGTGCTACCGTGGACGGCCGGCCCGGCCGTGGACGGGCCAGCCGAGTTTCGCCCGCAGCACTGGCGACACCTGATGCAGGACCTTGCCCCAGACCAGCCGTTATGGAGGGCTCCCGGGCAATGCGCCGGATCGTTCGAACCGATACACCGGTCAGCTCGGCAATCCTGCCTCGCGGAACGTCCGCAGACAGGAGCAGCTGTATCTCCCGGCGTTTCTCGTCTCCGTACACGCGGCCCCCCGTCCTCAGGAACTCAAACAACCGTCGTGTGCAGGCCAGGAAGCCGCTCGACCACGTAAGTCAGGATCGAGCAGCTCAGACACAGCATTCGGAATCGGTGCAGCATGCGATTTGTCGATTGCGTCCTGGGTGACGACTCTGGCGTGCGAAATCGCAGAAGAACCAGGGCCACCGCTCGCAAGAGCCTTGCTGTCAGTCATCGTCCTCAATCGGAGATAGCAGGGATTCTATCCAGAATACTTGAATATTCTGAATATTACTGGCCAATAGATACTACATAATTCGTATATTTCTTTACAATTATCACCGGTCCGAGGACCCGACACAAGATCCGAACCGGGGCCGTCGGGTCCGCGCCGATTCCTTCCCCCGCCTTGACCGCCGTTCAGGACCAGTACGAGGAGGTGGCAACCGCGTCTAGTGGAAGAGGCTCCGTGTCTGGTGCTGGGGATACACGTTAGGCGCTTGGCAAGTGATCAATTTAGACTCGACTGTCTTCGGGGAGCTCGTCGGCGACCTTCCCTAGCGCCTTGGCATCTCGCGGCCCCGGGGTGGTCGGTCCACATGCTATCCGCGAGGCGAAATTGCCTCCACGGTGTCGCAGGAAGTCCGGTTCTCAGGTCCGGTAGCGTCAGAAATTCAGGCCCCACCCCCTGGACCGATTCGATTGAGAGCGTCGTGTCTTCGCCCAAACCAAGGTTTCCCAGAACGGCCCCGTGAACGGAGATGGCCGCAACCCGTTCGCCGAATGCACGCCGCAGAGAAACGACGCCACGCCGCGTCCCGACGATAGAGCTGCGGACTGCTCACGAGTGACCCGGTGCGACTGCCGTGCCGCGATTCCGGCAGATTGGCCTTGCGAGAGGCTTCCAGCACGGATGGCCAAGCGCCGGACGTCGATCCGCTGATGCCGACATCGCGTGCGAGGTCGGCTCGGTTCAGGATCTGGGCTGAGCGCGGTGCAAGGGCTCGCAGGAACCGTTCGTAGTCGCGGCGGCTTGAGATCCGGAGGAGCTGCGGGACGTCCCGCTCAACGCATGTGGCCACGAGCGACCGCCACACAACGCGCTTCCCGAAAGTGCGCGCAGGCACCCGAAGCAACCCGGGCTCGGAAGTGCAGCCCGCGTGCCAAACTCTGCGTCAGTTCACTAGCGGGTGAGGTTCTCGAAGAGGAACACGCCCCCTTTGCCTGCGACGACTATGTCCAGGTCGCGATCTCCATCGATGTCGATGACCGGGATCTGCATTCCCCCGCCCACGCGTCCGCCGTAGTGAACGATATGCCGTACCCACTCCCACTGCCTTTCGGTCTGGACGTACTCGTACCAGTACAGTCCTAGGGGCTCCCTTCCGCCATCGTCATGACCGTTGTGGGCGTAGAGCCGCTTGCCAGTCACCAGTTCGGGACGGCCGTCTCCAGTGAGATCGGCCAGTGTAGAGGCGTGAGATTGGGACCAGGAATCGTCAATCGTCATTCGCTCCCAGACCCGGCTGCCATCGTCTCCCTTGCCCTGCTGGAGCCAGAAGATGCCGTATGAATGCGCGTGAGTTGTGACGATGTCGTTCAGACCGTCGCCATCGACATCGTGGACGTGCAGGAAGCCCACGTGCTCGTCGAATGCAAACTCTGCATGCATGGTCCACGGTGTTTCCCGGGGATCCGAAGGGGCCTCGAGCCAGCCCTTGGGAGTCAGGATGTCGGTCCGCCCGTCGCCGTTGACATCGCCAGCTCCGATCCCGTGTCCATCCGCCGCCTGTTGAACAGAATGCTCGGACCACTTGCTGCCCTTGCCCATTGACTCGAACCACGATGTCTTACCCGCATCGCGGCCGCCGAACTGCGGCAGCACCTCTCTCGCCCGCCCGTCCCCGTCCAGATCGACGAGGAGCGCGAACTCCACGGGGAGGCCCTCGTGTATTGAACTCTCATGCCATTTTCCGATCGCACGGCCCGGGTTCCGCCACCACGAGATCTTGCGCCTGCCCCAGCCAACACTGACGACATCGACGTGGCCATCTCCGTCCACGTCGAACAGAAGGTCGCTGAAGTCGTCGATGTAATTGTTCCAGGTCAGGATGGAGCGGAATTTCGAGCGTTTGAAGTCCGGGCCTCGGAACCAGTTCTCTCCGGAGACAATATCGAGGAGACCGTCGCCATTGATGTCGGCAACCGCGCAGGCCTCGTTCCGTCCCAGGTCGATCGCGTGCTTCTTGAACGGAATCTCTTCGGACGGTCCGCCAGCTAGGCAGGTGGCCGCAACGGCCAACGGAAGCAATGTTCGGCAGCTTCGATTCGGACGCATTTCCGCACCATCATCCCATAGGGCTGTTGGTACGGGGCCAGTCGAATTCAGCAGCGCACGCACTGTCGTCGCGGGAACGCAACGAATCGCGAGGGCGGTTTCCAGTGCTCAGGGAACCGTCGGGCTGCCAGAGCCGATCATGCGATCAGGTAGGGGCGCACGAATTCCAGCGTCGCCTCGAGATTGCTCTTGGCTTTCCCGTCCAAAGGCCTCGCTTTCGGGTTACGCACCTTCCAGTTCGGAAAGACTCCTCGCAGATGGAGAACGTAGGCTAGTGCGGGAAGGCCATGTGCCGTCGCCCTAGTGATCAGCAGAAGCGCCTTCGAGAACATGTCGATCGCCTCGTGACGATGGCCTGCGTGCCATAGATCCCAGACGCGGACGTACAAATCCACCCAGGACGCTGCGGGCATGGTTCCGGCAGACCCTCGCGACATCTCCTCGATCAGGGTCCTGCCGTGGCCGCCGGTGAATGGAACCGGTCGTTCCTGGCCGGCCAGGCTCTCGAACTCGGTGATGCGGCTGAGTGTGTGGCCGGCTTCATCCTTGACATACCGGAGATTCGGAACATCGCGAACTGTCCGCGCGACAAATTCGACACTCATGTTGCCGATGGCCTGCATGAACATCGGCAGGCCGCCGGCTTCCGCGACGGCGGCGTAATATTGCGCGACCGCATCGAGATCAAACTTGGTCTGCCCACCCTTTCTCGGCGGAAGGGCAATGATTGCGTCCGGCCCGATGGACCGGGCATGCTCTGCGTATCGGACCGCAGCGGCGGCATCAGCGGCCTGCACGCCGATTACGACCTTGGGCCGGAGACCCTTCGACGCTTCGACAATGGTCTCCGCGCCCGCAATGCGCTCCTCGTAAGTCAGGAGGGCGTATTCGCTAGCCAGCTGGGGCCAGACGATCCCGTGCACGCCGGCTCGGTCGAGGAATCTCACTTCCTTGGCCAGCGTCTCCAGGTCCAGCGCACCGTCATCCTTGTACGGCGTCGCAACGATGGGATAGATGCCGCGAAAACCCCCGTCTCCGGCCCCGAATGCCCGCGGCAACGCGAGGCCAGCGGTGGCGGCGATCAGGGCGCGCCTGGACAGGACCGGAGGTGGCGCATGCCTCCTAGAGGGCGCTGCTGCCCGCATGCTCATGAACCAATTCCTCCGTGATCTCCGTGCCGAAGCCGGGCTTGTCAGTCGGGAAGTAGTACCCGTCTTCGAACGGAGAGGACATCGCCAGCATGAGATCGGTCGCTTGATCGCCCGTTCCGAAGCTCTCCGCCAGCGGGGCGTTTGCAGTGAGGACAATTGCCATTCCGTACAGGCTGCTGCCGCGGTGCGGGATGATTGGGAGACCTCGCTCGGACCCCATCACGGCAATCTTGCGCAACGCGGTGAGTCCGCCACACCAACTGACGTCCGGCTGCAGGATCTCCGTTCCCCGATGGTGCAGCAGCATCTGGTATCCGTACTGCGTGTATTCGTGCTCACCGCTCACGATGAGCGTGCTGTCAACCTCCTCGACGAGCCGCTGGTAGCCGAGGATGTTGTCGGGAGACAGCGGCTCTTCGATGAAATAGAGACCGACAGACTTGAGGCGCTCCGCCATCTCCAACGTGTACCCGATGTCGTTCCAGCGGCAACCACAATCAATCATCAGGGTGCGATCCGGCCCGATGGCCTCGCGCGCCTTCGCGAGGGTGGCCTCGGTGCGCCGCATGCCGTTGTCACCGTCCAGGACGCCGTCCCGCACACCCATCTTGAAGTGCTGGAAACCAAGGTCCAGGCCCACGCTCGGATCGGAATTCGTGATGTACCCCGGAACCTTCTCCTGGGTGGCACCTCCGATCAGACGATACACAGGGGTCTCGGCGTATTTCCCCACGATGTCCCAAAGGGCGTTGTCGACACCGCTGAGAGCCATCACGAACACGCCGCGCCGTCCGTAGTAGAGGCCAGAGGAGTACATCTGGTCCCAGAGCAACTCGACGTTGAGCGGATCCGCGCCGACGAGTAAGTGCCGCAAGTGCCCGTGGATGATTTCCGTGGCGGCAGAACCGCCGGCACCGAACCCGTAGCCGGTAACGCCCTGATCTGTCTTGACAATCACGACAATGGCGCTAGCCAGTTGGGAGAACGGCCCGCTATATCTCCATCGGGCCGGATCGAAGGGCCCGTCGAACTCGGGTAGCCGCCCTTGGCTGGAGCGTGACCACAACCGGACCGGAACAGCCTCCACGGAAACGATCTTGAGCTGCCCGCTGGTTCGTGGGACGGCGACAGCGGGCGCTAGCGCGGCACCGCCGAGCGCGGTAAGGAACGACCTGCGGGATCGCATTGCGGGCAACAGTCTAGCACCGCAACTGGCTCTCCCGTTCCCTCGGGCCTTCGTCCAAACGGTCCGGTTGAACGCGAAGGCCAGCGGTCAGAATCGTGGCGTCCCACGGTCTCCGGCCCCGCCGGTACCTGGTGATGAGGGCGATCTGGATCTGCGGGCGTCCCGCCTCGCGAATCAGCGATCAGGGCAGATCGAGCGCCGGGTTTCGGTCGAAGAAGTCAAATGGCCTTAGCTCGAATCCCGACCACGTCGTTGGCATGACCGGCCAGTCCTCAGAGCGTGGCAGATGATGCATGCCAATGGTGTGCCAGACGACGATATCCATGTCACGGATTGGCCGGTCGGCTGAGGTCCACGCGGGCAATCCTTGGCCCGGCTCGCTCAAGGTAGGGTGGTCGCCGGCGGCATGGCGCTCCCCGTCCCGCTGCGGCGTAACCCAGAGGTGGTGATCGATGAAGCCGGCACGTCTCCGCGGATAATCGTCCTCCGACAGGAGCGTGTTGGCATTTCTGCCGGGAAGGATCTGAAAACTCGTTGGATAGCCGGAGGAGTTCTGGTTGTCGTTGCTGAGAACGCGCCACAGAGTAGGTCGAGCGAGATCAATGTCGAGCCGTGCGTCGCCCTCGCTGGCCGGGACATGCTGCTCCTGGACCCACAGGCTGCGGCGCGGATGCCCGTCGGGTAGCCTCCGGGGCACCAGGCGGTCAGTGACAAAACGGTTATCGGTGCCGTCGATATCCAGGTCGAGCCGGTAACTGAAGTAGTGGTCGTGGTTCACGGCCACGATGTTGCGGTCCACGAACCGGCCGTACGCGTCCGCCGCGGATCCATCTGCCAGCGCGTTCTCCTCCTCGGTTGCCTTCACTTCCAGGATGCCGGTGGTACCCACCCGCACTTCGATCGAACCGTCCTGACGGAAGATCCAGTCGAGCAGGTAGTCGTAGTTGCCGACGACGGCGCCGACGCGAACGACAAGGTCGCGACTCCTCCGACTGTCGGGCAGCTCGGAAGACCAATGGCGCCACGCTGGATCTCCGGTCTCCCGTTCAAAAACACAAATCGTGTCCGGCACGGTGCGCGGTCGCCCCTTGTCGTTGCTGATCACTGTGTCAATGTACTCGGCGTAATCGGGGCAGTCGCGGCCACGAAGCAGGGCCTTTGCCAGCCCGCCGGACACAAACTCGCCGACGTCGATGAAGTTGCGGCGGTACCACCCGAAGGCCGGGTCCATGTAGGGAACGAAGATCTCGGACAAGTGCGCCTGGTACATCACGGAGCGAGGCGGGCGGTCCGGCTGCTCGTGGTAGCTCACCAGCGAAAGGACCGCGCCAACACGCTGGTCGGGCCTCAGGTGGAAACGCCAGTTCTGCCACCGCACCTGATAGCCATCGATCTCGAATCCGGGGCCGAGCGGCTGACGCGTGTCGAGCGGGCCAGGGATCTCGCGGGGGCGATCGAGCGTCGTTCGGTCGAAGTCGCCGTTCGTGTCGGTGAGCGGCACGGGACCATCGTCGACGACTCGCAGGACCTCCTCCGAGTCGAGATCGACCACCGCTGTCAGACCCTCGACCTGCCTGGTCCAGGCGTTCCGGACCCCGCGGGGCTCGGAGCACCGGACGTTTCCGAGACGCCGGCCCCGTTCTTCCTCGGTTCCGAAGTAGCCAGGCGGCCCCGTGCTGCAGTCGAGGAGAGTGGTGTCGGTGATTCCGCGGGCTTCGAGGCCAGCAATGAAGTCCGGATTCTCCAGCACTTTGTCGACCAGAGCTTCGAACTCCTCACTGAGCCAGTTCGGCTGGATGCCCTCGAGCAATGACCAGGTTGCAACGCGGTCCGCGGTCAGGTCAACGATTGCTTCGTATGCGTTTGCGCCGCGCCGCACCAAGGCGTAGGCCTTGCGCGGCATCTCGGCACCGGGACGCCAGGCCAGCACCTCTCGTTTGGGGGGTTCGTGCAGCGATAGCTGGGAGAAGCGGGTGTCCCTGTCCATGTGCCCGGCGTTTCGGACGACTTCGAGAACGCGCCAGATTTCCTGATAGCTCAGCGGGTCAAGCGGGTGGTCGGCCGCTCGCGCAGTTGGCGCGACCGCCAGCGCTGCAAAGAGGATGAAGCAGAGTTGCGACTTGGGCACGATGTTCACCTGCGCCCGAAAGCCCGGCACGTCGGATTGCAGGCCTGCATGGGGAAATTATGGCAATTGACAAGCCGGGTATACAGTTCCCGGCCCAATGTACCGCGGACAACTCGGCAGCCTTGGGGAAAAGTAGCAGGCAGTCCTCGCGAGGGGCCCGGTCCGGTTCGAGCACGGGCTCGCGTCCGGAGTCGACGCGCGAAGCGCTACGGTCGAGCGCTTGTCTAGTCCGCGAAGTATCCCGGCCGGGAACGGATCTGGGCGCCGGGGAGCCCCACCTTGATCCGTACGCGCCGCCAAGTCCCGTCGAAGTCCTGGTTTGCAGGGTAGTAGGCGATCTCGTAGACGCTCCGCATCTCCCGCGCCAGCTCGGGCAGCACCGGTTCGATATCGGCTACCGATCGGGCTGTGAAGAGCTTCCCACCAGTCTTTCTGGCCAGTGACTCCATCCGAGTGCGGGCCTTTGCGGACCAGTTGCGACCGAACCGTTCCCCTGACATCAGGAAAATCGGATAGATGCGGGCGTCCATCTCGCCAGCGGCCTCGGTCAGCCGGGAGGCCCGCAGCATGGAAGGCACCGACTGCCCGCTGATGCGATTGTCGATGCCATCGCTGATCACGACCAGGGCGTTGCGTTCGCCGGTGTGCTGGGCAAGTTCGTCGTCGTATACCAGGGCGACCACGTCCCAGAGCGGGGATCCGCCGGCGGGATACGGGAGCTTTCGACAGCGTTCTACTAGCGCCTCCCTGTCCGACGTGAGCGACGCGAGACGGTGAAACAGACTACCCGACATTGCGTACAGAGCCACGCGGTCATTGGGTCCGGCCATTTCGATCAGCCGGAGCGTCGCTTGGCGCATGTGCTCGAGATCCACAGCCGTGCTACCGCTCAGATCCAGTAGGATCGCCATGTTGAACGGCGATTCCTCGGGATCGACCACACGAATGTCTTGGCGGTTGCCGTCCTCCTCGACGACAAAATCCGTTTTCTGCAGCCCTGTTAGCGGCCGCCCTTCGCTGTCCGCCACGGCGACGCTCATGCTGACCATCCGCACCTCGGAAGTGAAGAGCGCGTCGGTATCCGGTGAGACATCGACCTCCTCAGCGACCGGGGCCGGGCGACGCGGCGCAGCACGGCCGGAACGCCGGCGTTCCGCGCTTGCGAGGAGACGTGCCACCGCCTGTGTCGAAAGCGTGTGGGGCTTTAGGGGCCAATTCCGAGGAATCTCCCAGTCCCGAACGGTCATTGCAGGCGGTGCGTGCAACTGCCCTTGGATCAGGCCGAAACGGAGATCGCGCGAACGCAGCTCGTTCGAAAGCGTCCAGATCCGCAAGCGAGGATGGATTGTGGTCGGCACAAGAGGCAAACGCCGGCCCGCCGGGAGATTGAGAGTGGGTGGGCGATTTGTCGTCTCGAGGTTGATCTGGGTGACATCGAGAGGAGCTGCGATCGTAACCGCGCCCCGCAGGGACTGAATCCTGACGCGCTGGACCATTCCGGCAAGCTGGATGGGCCCGTCCTCGGTGCGAACGGAGAACCCCACCCCCAAGGGCACGCGCAGTTCGATGTCGGGTGAGTCGCCATCCTCGGGCGCTAGGGCTTCGATCAGCAGCCGTGCCGGAGACCGGCTGATCGCTATCCCATCGGGCGATTCAGTGGGGCTGCCTGCCCTCCAGGCCTTCATGCTGTTCTCGGGCACGACCTCAACGCTGACCCCGCCATGCACGTTGACGATCTCAACGGGTTGGGCCAGGGCGCTCGCTGTGAGCAGCAGCGCGTAGATCAGCCGGAGCATCTCGCCGATAGCTGCCTTCATTCTGCCCTACGCTGGCCGCGAAGTGTCCTCGAAGGGCCCGCGGGGTACAGTTGGAGCAGACGTGCCCATGGCAGAAGCCTCGCACAACGTCATCGTAGGAACCAGCGGGCACATCGATCACGGCAAGACAGCGCTCGTGCGCGCCTTGACGGGAACGGATCCCGACCGCTGGGAAGAGGAAAAGCGTAGGGGGATCACCATCGACCTCGGGTTCGCTAGCCTCGAGACCGAGCCGGGGGCGCGGCTCGGATTCGTGGACGTGCCGGGCCACGAGCGTTTTGTCAAGAACATGCTGGCCGGCGTGGGTGGCATTGACATGGTCCTCCTGGTCATCGCTGCGGACGAATCGGTGATGCCCCAGACCCGGGAGCATTTCGAAATCTGCCGCCTGCTGGGAATCCAGCACGGAATCGTCGCTCTGACCAAGTGCGACCTTGTGGACGAGGAGATCCTGGACCTCGTCAAGCTCGAAGTCGAAGAGTTCGTTGCGGGATCGTTCCTGGCGGAAGCCCCGATGATTCCTGTCAGCAGCACGACCGGCGAGGGACTTGCGGAATTGAGACTCGCACTGACACGCACCGCGCGCGTCGTCAAGCCTCGAAGCAGCACCGGCGTGCTCAGGCTTCCCGTGGACCGGGTCTTCACCATGAAGGGATTCGGCACGGTGGTGACCGGCACCTTGACGAGCGGCCGCCTGCGTGTCGATGACCCGGTTGAAGTCCTCCCAGGTAGCCGGTCGGCGCGGGTCCGAAGCGTGGAAGTCCACGGGGAGTCCGTCCCAGCTGCCGACGCAGGCCAGCGGACCGCGGTCAACCTCGGAGGAATCGCCAAGTCCGATTTGGAGCGAGGCAAGTGCATCGTCGAACCCGGGCATTTTTCTGCCACGGAGCAGTTTGACGCTCGAATCGAACTGCTTCGCACCGCCAAGCCGCTGAAGCACGGAGCCCCGGTCCATGTCCATTTGGCGACATCGGAGACGGTCGGACGCGCCTACATGCTCGGCGCTGCGGGCAGACAGGCTGCGCTGGCTCCCGGAAGCCAGGGATTCGTCCAGCTCCGTCTGGACAATCCGGTGGTCGCCGTCACCGGCGACCCGTTCATCCTGAGGCAGTTCTCGCCGCTGACGACCATCGCCGGGGGCAGCGTGCTTCGCCCTCAAGCTCCGAGGCACAAACGTAAGGACAACTGGCGACCGCTGCTCGAGGCACTTCAGGCCGGCGAGCCGTCCGGTGTTCTGGAGGCGCTTTGCGAAAGCCGCCCGTATGGAATAGCCGGCAGCGAACTGACCGAAATCACTGGCCAGAGGGAGTCCGAATGGCTTGCTATTGCCCGAAGAACACGACACGTCAGAGTGCTCCGGGAGCAGCCGCTTTGGGTGTGCTCGCTTGCCAAGGCAAGCGAAGCGGGGAAGCGAGTGGTCAAGGCGCTGGCACGGTTTCACAAGGACAACCCGCTGGAAGCCGGCACCCCAATTGAAGCCATACGCAGCAGCGAGTTCGGAGATGCGCCAGACTTCTTCGCGGACGGCGTGTTCCGGCGCCTGACCGCCTCGGGGAGCGTGGTGCTCGACGGGGAACTGGTTCGGGCCGCGGATCACCGGATCCGCATGCAGGCGGACGAGCGCGAGGCCCGCGACCGGCTTGTGGCTGCCTTCGCGGAGGCGGGCCTTCGCGTGCCCGCCTTGAAGGAATTCCTGCCCACCTTGCCGATCGACGGCGCTCGCGCCCAGCGGATTCTGGCTGCGCTCATTCGAGAGGGACTTCTGGTCCGGGTGAACCAAGAACTCGTCTGCCATAGCAGCGCGATGCGGGCACTTCGCGACAGACTGGGACCGTTGCGTGGCCAGCGCATCAACGTGGCGGAGTTCAAGGCTCTCGCCGACGTGAGCCGGAAATACGCAATTCCGCTGCTGGAGTACTTCGATCGCCAGAAGGTCACGCTGAGGGACGGAGACGCTCGCCGGGTCCTCTAGCTCGAGGCGCAGCACCCGGAACACATCGAGAGTCCGCAGCGCGCATGGCAACGCAGATGGCCCGAACGGAGTCTACTAGTACTAAGGAGCCCAATCGCCGTCCGGCAGCGATTGCCCGGGCGGGTGGAGTGATCGAATGGGAGACGCCTTCTGCAGCCTGCCCCCTTGGGGAGATGCAACCGCCGAGGATCCTTCGACGGCAAGTTTGTCGGCCGGGCCGCAGCAACGGCTCGCCATCCTGCAACGCTACCGACACGTCGCCATGGTCGGACTCTCTGCAAACCCGTTGAGGCCGAGCCATTTCGTCGCGATCTATCTCGCCAACCGCAACTACGACATCATTCCGGTCAACCCTCGGGAAAAGGAGATCCTCGGGCGCCGTTGCTATCCGTCTCTCCGCGCCATCGACCGGCCGATCGAGGTGGTGGACATCTTCCGCGCGCCGGAGTTCGTCCCGGGCATCGTCGAAGAGGCCATTGAGGTCGGGGCGAGGGTGATCTGGATGCAGTTCGGAGTCATCCACGAGGAAGCCGCGCGGCTCGCGATCGACGCAGGCCTGGAAGTCGTGATGGACAGGTGCATGAAAGTCGAGCACGCCCGCTTCGACGGCGGCCTGACGTCGATGGGCCTCCATACTGGGGTTGTCTCGGCAAACAGCTGGGGGAATTCGGACGGCTCACCGGGTCTGTAATAATGTCGGCTTCGAGTTTCGGAGGCCCTAGGCGCAATGCAATTCGGCGTTAACACGATGATCTGGTCCGGCACGTTCGAGCCGGAAACGTATCCGTTCGCGGCTCTCAAGGAGGTCGGCGTGGACGGGATCGAGATCCCTGTGTTCGTTCCGGCGGACCTTGACACAGACGCTGTTCGGAGGACTTGCGAGGCGCACGATCTCAACGTGCACTTCTGTTCGGTAAACCCGGAAGGGATGAACCCGATCAGCGACGATCCAGCAGTACGCGCCAGGACGGTCGACCACTGGAAGACTGTGATCCGCACCGCCGCGGAGGCAGGAGCGGATCAGATCGCAGGTCCCACTCATTCGCCGGTCGGCTACCTTCCCGGCCGTCGACGGACCGAGGACGAATGGAAATGGGGCGTGGAATTCCACCAGGCTCTCCACGAGGATCTGGAGGACGCGGCGGTGACGATGGCGGTGGAACCGCTGAATCGGTTTGAGACCTATTTTCTGAATACCGCCGCAGACGCGGTGCGGTTCGTGGAAGAGATCGGAAGCGAGCGAATCGGGATCCTGCTGGACACGTTTCACCAGAATATCGAGGACAAGGACGTCGCCGACGCGTACCGGACGTGCGGCAAGCACCTAATGCATGTCCACACCTGCGAGAACGACCGGGGCGTTCCCGGGAGCGGACACGTCGACTGGACCGGCGTCTTGGCCGCCATCAAGGAGATCGGCTACGACCGCTGGATGACGATCGAGTCATTCAATGCACACATTCCGGAGCTGTCGGCGGCAACGGCCATCTGGAGAGATCTGGCCGACTCGATGGACGACATCGCAATCGACGGAACAGCATTCCTCCGGGACCTCTGGTCTCGCACCTAAGCAGCTGTTCCCGCCAGCGCCCTTGGCGGATCCAGGGATCGCCGGCGGTCTCCAGCGGGCATCGGCCAAGCGGCGCCTCGGAACGGAACGGATCCGAGAGGAAATGCCCGTGCAGCAGGCCAAGATCTCGCAGCCTCTCGGGATCGTCTCGGTTCTCGCCTGCCTGCTGATCGCGTCCGTTAGGGGCGGCAACCCGGTGGCCATCAAGGTCGTGCTGCAGTCCCTGTCTCCAATGCATGGTGCATTCATCCGCGTGGCGATCGGATGCGCGAGCGTCGGGCTGTTCTCGGTGGGGCGCGGGGACGACCTGCGGCTGCGACGCGGCGAACTGGTGCCGCTCGCGCTGCTCAGCCTGATCTACGCCGTGCAGATCAGCGCGGTCCAGACGGGCTCCGACTACACCTCGCCCGTCTTCGTCGCGGTCTTGTTCAACACCTATCCGATCATCGCCAACCTGACGTCGTCTTTCTTCGTGCCCGAGGATCGCTTGACCCTCCGGCGTGCGCTCGGCCTCGCTATCGCGTTCGCCGGCATGGCCTGGGTGTTCTTGGCCCGCACGGAAAGCGCCTTGGCCCCCGACCCGCTGCTCGGGAATTCCCTGGTGCTCGGAGCTGCGACTCTGCTGGCCTTCCGCATGGTGTACACGCGCCAGTTCGTGCTGAGAGTCAGCAATGTCAGGGCGGTGTTCTGGCCGTTGGTCGGATCGCTTCCACTGTTCCTGCTGGGAGACATGGCCTTCACGGACAGCGTGTCTCGCACCGAGCCGAGCTGGGAAACCTGGACCGCGCTGGTGTTCCAGGGTGTCGTAGTGGGCGGAGTCGGCCAGCTTGCCTGGGTCTATCTGCTTCGCAAGCACACGCCGGGAACGGTGATCGCGTTCTCGTTCCTGACACCCGCCAGCGGGTTGGTTCTCAGTGCTGCGTACTTCAGCGAGCCGGTGCCAGCACGCCTGGTTGCGGGCTTGGCAGCGGTCCTGATTGGCATTGGGCTCGCCGCACGGCAGGCACGGCCAGGCAGGCAGCTCGATGTCGCCGGCCCCGCACGGATATTCGGCGGAACACCTTAGAACCGCGAGGCTAGTTCTTCCTTGCAGCGCGGACCATTGGCACGAATCGAACGCCGAGCTGATCCTGCTGCCGGAGTCTTCCGTCCCGCGCCTTGGTGACCAGTACGAGCCTCTGAGCGCTTGGATCGCGTCCCACCGGTGCGACGAGTCTGCCGTTATCGGCGAGCTGGTCGATGAGCCCCTCCGGAATCTCGGGCGCAGCAGCCGTAACGATCATTCGGTCGTACGGAGCGTGCTCGGGCCAGCCGAAATGCCCGTCTCCCTGCCTGACACGAACACCGTAGTACCCGAGCTCGCGAAGGGTCTCTATGGCACGAGCGGCCAGTTGCGGAACGATCTCGATGCTATAGACAACGTCGGACAGCCTGGACAATACCGCCGACTGGTAGCCCGAGCCCGTGCCGATCTCAAGCACTCGATGGTCCCTCTCGAGCTGGAGCAACTCGGTCATGAAGGCCACGATGTAGGGCTGCGAGATGGTCTGGTCGTAGCCGATCGGCAGCGCGCTGTCGGCGGAGGAATAGCGGCGCACCTCCGCGGGGACGAACCGCTCGCGCTGCACAGCGCGCATTGCGGCCAACACGTCCGGATCGCGAACTCCCCTGGCCTCGATCTGTTCTCGCACCATCTGCACGCGCCTGCTATCCCACGAACCCTTTCGCACCTGGTCGGACGAGACCCGAGCGGCGAACGCCGCGGCCAATCCTACCACCCGAGAGATTCCGAAACCGCAACTATCAGTCGGGACCGGCCTCTTCGGCCGGACGGCGCGCGAGTCGCCTTCAGGGATCAAGGGCTGGCCAAACCGATGCAGTGGCGAGGAGGACCCGTTGAGCCGAGACGAGAGCTCGAAACCGTACGAGAGGCGAAATCAGCTCAGCAAAGTCCGGACGCGCTCCAAGGCCACTTCGATCCGGTCCAGAGCTGCGGCGTAGCTGAAGCGCAGGTAGCCTTCGCCGTACGCACCAAACGAAGTGCCCGTGAGACAGGCAACCCCTGCCTCCTGGAGAATCCGGTCAGCCAAGTCGTCCGACTTGAACCCCGTCTCGGAGATATTCGGAAACGCGTAGAAGGCGCCTCCGGGCTTCGCGCACCGCACTCCGGGGATCGCGTTCAGTCGCGAGACGATTACATCGCGTCGCCGTCGGAATTCGTCGACCATCGTCGTCACGCTCTCCTGGGGCCCGCGCAATGCCTCGAGCGCCGCTCGCTGCGTGAAGCTTGCGGTATGAGATGAGCAATTCACCTGGAGCATGCAGATTGCGTCAACCATCCACTTCGGGAACACGCCGTACCCAATACGCCATCCGGTCATGGAATACGCCTTCGAAAAGCCGTCCAGGATGATCGTCTTCTCGGCCATGCCGTCGATCGAGGCGATGGAGGTGGGGCGTTCATCGAACGCGATGAGATTGTAGATCTCGTCCGACAGGACAACAAGGTCCTTGTCCCTGACAAGTTCCGCGATCGCATGCAAGTCCTCGGAGGGTATTGTTCCCCCGGTCGGATTCTGGGGAGTGTTGAGGATGATCAATCGCGTTCGGTCGGACAGCGAATTCGCGAACCGGTCCACATCTATCGAAAAGCCGCGGCTCTCGAGCAGGGGTACGGCGACAGGCTTGGCACCGCATCCGCCAATGACCGATTCGTACATCGGGAAACCTGGATTGGGATAGAGCACTTCGTCGCCGGGCTCGAGCAGTGCAAGCATCGAGTAGAACAGGATGGGCTTGGCACCGGGGGTGACTACGACCCTGGATTCATCGATTGGAATGCCTCGGGTCGAGGAGATGTACTCGGCCACGGCCTCCCGGAGCTCGGGATCGCCTTGCGTCGGGCCGTACTTGGTGTACCCGTCGGCAAGGGCCTTCTGGCCCGCAGCCACGATATTGGGAGGGGTCGGGAAATCGGGCTCGCCGATTTCCATGTGAACGACGTCCCGCCCCTGGGCTTCAAGGGCACGGGCGCGTACCAAGACTTCGAACGCTCCTTCGCCGATCATCCGGTCAATGCGAGAGGCAACCTGCATGCTTTAGAGTCGAGTGTATCAACCAGAGGATTCAGCCCTTTCCCGGGCATTCAGGCGGCTTGGCTCTGACCCCGGACGCTGAATCGAGCGTGCACGGGAAACTGGGAGAGCCGATAATCCGAATCGGGCCTGCACGCATGCGCGCCGTTCTTCGTCTAGAAATGTGGAGAGTCTGGTACGAGCATGGACCCAATCGCCATCCCATGCTTCGGGTCGCCGATGGCGCTTGATCGGCGATACGGCCCCAGCGCAGAGGGGCAGGCGGCCGAAGCGGCCGACAGCGGCGCGATCGACGTCCACATGCGCCGGATGTTCCGCCTGATCTACAGGATTGTCGGGAACGTCCCCGACGCCCAAGACCTGACTCAGGAAGCCCTTGTCAAGGCACTCAGCCGCAAGGCGCAGCTCAAGGATGACCGCAAGGCGGTCCAGTGGCTGAATCGGATCGCCGTGAACACCGCCCTGGACTTCGTTAGAAGGAGGGGCCGCGTGGCCTTCGGAGAGTTCGACGAATCCGCGCCGGCAAAGACAGAGAGCCCGGAAGACCACGTCCTCCGCGGCGAGACCCGCTCGTGGATCGAGGGCGGGTTGCAGCGGCTGTCCGAACGCGAACGGACCGCGTTAGTATTGCGCGATGTCGAGGACATGCCAGCCGCCGAGGTGGCAAGTGCGATGGGTTGCTCCACGGCGACGGTGCGGTCGCATATCGCGAACGCCCGGATCAAGTTTCGGAAGTACAGGGAGGAACGGACCCCGTGAGAGACCTGAGCCGTCATCCGGACGAACGGCAGCTGAGCCTCTACGCGGGCGAGGACCTGAACCCCCTGGACCGCTGGCGGATTGCCCGGCACGTTAAGAAGTGCCTGAAATGCGAGGCGGCGGTCACGGCCCACTCGCGTGTGAGGACCGAACTTCTGGCGCAACCACAGGTGCCGGAACCCGACTTCGAGGCCCTTGCCCACCGTATCCGGGTTGAGGCCGCGCACGCGAAACACGCGGGGACAAGCGATCGCGGCTGGCACTGGGCTGTGGCAGGCGTCGGGGCAGCCGCGGCCACCGTCGCGATTGCTCTCCTGTTGCCGGTCGGAAGTCCCGAACTCAGCGGCCCGCGACGGGCCGCAGTGGATACGATTCCGCCACCAGCAGAGGTGACATTGCTCAACGAAGGAGCGGACGTGCAGGTGACGCGAGAAGGAGCATTGAGCGTCCGCTCGTTCCATCCCGGCTCGGGCGTCCTGACCGTCACAGACTATTTCGCTCCATGAGACACTCTCGTCGCAGCCTGTTCTTCCTCGCCCTCGCGGCATTCGTAGCGGGCGTCGCGGCCGTGGCACAGTCGGGCCCGGACGCTGCTGGCAGGGTCGCGGTGGAAATCCCTGACGGCGTGCCGCTCAGTGTCATGGCAGCCGATTTCGACGAAAGCGAGTTCGAGCCGCGAGGCGGCGCCCTGGTGATCGAGCTGGCCGGATCGATTCGCTTCCGTCACGAAGGCAGTGATGCGGTGCGTGCGGTGACTCTGGCCGTCCAGGCCCACGAGCGGATGATGGGCGCCAGGGCGGCAGTCTCGGCGCCAAGTCTCCACGCGACGCAGGGTGAGGAGTTCCAGATCCATCTCAATCTGCGCATGCTGCGGCCGCTTCCCGTGCCCCCTGGGCCCGTAGTGCATATCGCACCCGACGCCGTGCTGTTCAACACCCTTGCGGCAGTGGGACCGAACCGGCTGGATTCAGTCCGCAAGATGAGGGTGCGGGAAATGGAAGCCCGGCGCGATCGGGAGTTCTTCCTTGCCCGGTGGCGGTCCGGCGGGAGGGGGGAACTGGCCTCTGCCATGCAGGCCAGCCTGCGACGGCAGGCCGCGCGCCCACGACTGAGCGTTCGCCGCGCGACAGCGGGCCCGGTCACGGCCGGGCCGTTCGGATCTCCGCGAGAGGTCCGGTTCGCGTTCGTCCAGGATTCGGACGCACCCATCGTTCTCGAGCAAGGGTCCGCCCTGGTAACGGGAACCGTGTCGGACGCTCCGCGCATCGTGTTCCGCAACCGCACCAGCCGAGGGATTCGCCGCGTCGAGTTGGGCTGGCTCGTCCACGATCGGGCCGGAAATACCTATTCGGTCGGATCTGCCCCCGTGGACGGCGACACGGCTTTGGCGGCCGGTGACCGGCTCGAGACCGGAGCAGGGGAGCGATTCGACATCCGCCCCTTCGAATCCTCCGGCGACCTGGAAATCCGGTCGATGACTGCGTACGTCCGGAGCGTCCAGCTCGACGACGACAGAGTCTGGGTTCCGACACGGGATGCCTTGGAAGAGTCCCGACTGCTCGATGCCGTGCCGGTCTCGGCTGAGGAGGAGCGCCTCTCCCAGCTCTATCGCCAGCGGGGCCCCGAAGCGGTCGCGCAGGAGCTTCGCAACCTCGCCGACGAGTAGCCTGGCAACCCCGGCACGCAGCCCTCTCTGCGAAAACACGGCAGGCCGCCAGCCGGCCGTCCGCTCGGGGCGCCCGTGAAGCGAGCGCACCTCGCCTCGACGCACCCGCGATCGCGGCGCTGACGCTGACGATTCACCGGGAGCGAGCGCTTCGAGTTTCCGGTTTCCGGATTCGCGGAATTGCTACACTGAGTAGTCTCGGGGCGCAACCTGAGGCGTTCGATGGGCACGGGGCGATTCGCAAGCCCGCGCAATTCCGCATACGAGGTCTGAGCCTTCCATGGGTCTACTGCTAGCAATCGTTGTCTGGGTCATCACGCTCGCGATGTCAATCCCGTTCGTCACGCAGACGTGGTGGATGCCGGAGCCAATCACGGCCTTGGGCCGCGACATCGACGCCGCCTTTATGTTCACCCTGATCTTTACCGGCGTGATCTTCCTAGTGGCGCAGGCGGCGCTTGGATACACCGTCTGGCGCTACGGCCGGAAGTCCGACGAGCCGGCTTCCGACACGCATGGAAACAACAGGCTGGAGGTACTCTGGACCATCGCAGCAGGCGTTATCTTCGTGGGTCTGGCGCTGTACGGCTACACCGTGTGGGCCGAGACGCGCTTCATCGAGCAGAAGTCCATGGAGCAGTCCGACGACCGGCTCGTCGTCGAGGTCGTCGGCCAGCAGTTCGTCTGGAACATGCGCTACGCGGGCGCGGACAACGAATTCGGCCCCACCGACATCAGCCTGATCGACGACGCAGGCGGCAATCCGGTCGGGCTCGACCGTAGTGCCCCTGGCGGGGCGGACGACATCATGGTGCCGGAGATGCGGGTTCCGGTCAACACGGACGTGGAGGTCGTGCTCAAGTCCAAGGACGTGCTGCACAATTTCTTTGTCCCCGAGCTGCGGATCAAGCTGGACACCGTTCCCGGAATCGTCGGCAAGCTGGCCTTCAATGCGGAGAAGGTGGGCAAGTACGAGATCGTCTGCTCGGAACTGTGCGGCCTCGGGCACTACAAGATGCGCAGCTACCTGCACGTGGTGAGCCAGGAGGAGTACGACGCCTGGATCGAGGAGCAGGCATCCTACCTGTTCTGACTGGAATGCGGCGTTGAGGATTTGAGGACATGACGGAAGTTCAGGTTTCCCCGGAAGTCGCCGAATACACCGAGGTGCATCGACACCCGGAGCCGAAGAGCTTCATTTGGAAGTACATCTTCTCCGTCGACCACAAGGTGATCGGCATCCAGTACATTCTGCTGGCCATCGTCGCGGTGTTCGTCGGCATGGCCCTGAGCCTGCTCGTGCGGTTGAGGCTCGTCATGCCGGAAACGTCTCTCCCGCTACTGGGAGAACTCTTCCCGGTCGGTGCGCCGGACGGCGTGATGACACCGGAGTTCTACCTGGCAATGCTGACCATGCATGGCACTGTCATGGTCTTCATGGTGCTCACAACGGCGCCTCAAGGCGGCTTCGGGAACTATATCCTGCCCATCCAGATCGGGGCGGCCGACATGGCATTCCCGCGACTGAACATGCTGTCGTTCTGGACCACTTTCGTATCGTTCCTGCTGCTCATGGCCGCGTTCTTCGTGGAGGGCGGGGCGCCGATGTCCGGGTGGACGGGGTATCCGCCGCTGAGCGCGGTTCCGGAAGCCACCGTTCAAGGCATTGGTCAAGACTTGTGGATCGCATCCATCGCGGTCTTCTGCATCGCCTCGTTGCTTGGAGCCCTCAATTTCATCGTGACGACTCTGGATCTGCGGGCTAAGGGCCTGACGATGATGAGGCTCCCGCTGACGTGCTGGACGTGGTTCGTGACGGCGATCCTGGGTCTGCTGGCCTTCGGTGTGCTGCTGGCGGCGGGCGTGCTCCTGCTGCTGGACCGCAATATCGGCACGAGCTTCTTCGTACCCGCCGGCCTGGTCGTCAGCGACAAGGTGATCGATCACTCGGGCGGATCTCCGATCCTCTGGCAGCACCTGTTCTGGTTCTTCGGACACCCGGAGGTCTACATCGCGATCCTGCCGGGAATGGGCGTTACCTCGCATGTCCTCGCAACCTTCGCGCGACGGACGGTATTCGGATACAAGGCCATGGTCCTTGCAATCGGAGCAATCGGCCTTCTCGGATTCGTGGTCTGGGGTCACCACATGTTCGTCAGCGGAATGAGCCCATACTCCGCATTCGTCTTCTCGATCCTGACGATGTGCATCGGCGTGCCGTCGGCCATCAAGACATTCAACTGGATCGGCACGATGTGGGGCGGAAAGATCCGGTTCACCTCCCCGATGCTCTACTCGATCGGATTCGTCTCGCTCTTCGTCTCCGGGGGCCTTTCCGGCATCTTTCTGGGACAGCCGACCGTGGACCTGTACTTCCACGACACCTACTTCGTGGTGGCCCACTTCCACTTGATCATGGGGGTGGCGGCGATCTTCGGCATGTTCTCCGGACTCACATTCTGGTTCCCGAAGATGGCCGGACGGTTCATGGACGAACGGCTGAGCAAGATCCATTTCTGGATCACGTTCGTCGGCGTATACGCGATATTCGGGCCAATGCACTACCTTGGCATGCTGCCCCACCCACGCCGTTACGCCGAGATTACGGGGGTGGACTACCTCACCGCGACCAGCGGCGCGGCAGACCTGCACAATTTCATTACAGTCGCGGCCATCCTGACGGTGCTCGCGCAGTTCCTGTTTCTCTACAACTTTATCCAGAGCCTTCGCAAGGGGCGCGTCTGCAACGAGGACAACCCGTGGGAGGCTACGACGCTCGAGTGGGCAATTTCCTCTCCCCCGCCGCACGACAATTTTGGCGGCAAGGTACCTCACGTCTACCGTGGAGCGTATGACTTCAGCCTGTCAGGGGCCAAACGGGATTTCGCCATGCAGTGCAACGACGACAAGGCGGTCTACGGAGCGCAGCCGGCAGCCGGGGACTAGGTCATGGCAGCAACACTCGCACCGGTCGGCGAGCGAGCCCGCACCGAGTCTGGCGGCGGCAAGTTCGTCACGCTCCCCCCGGAATCCCGGGGAGGATGGGACGGTCCCGATCGCAACGGGCGCGTCGTGCAGCGCTACAAGCTCGCCGTGTGGGTCGGCATGGGCGCCATTGTGATGTTCTTTGCCGCTTTGACCAGCGCGATGATCGTGCGACAGGGCCTTTCGGGCGACTGGCAGCCGTTCGCATTGCCGCCCGTCCTATACGCCAGCACCCTGGTGCTGCTGGCCTCCAGCCTGACGGTCGAGCGGGCCCGGCGGTGCCTGCACGAAGGAAGCATGGAAGGATTGCGACGCTGGGTGAACGCTTCCGCGCTCCTAGGCCTGGCATTCGTAGCCTGCCAGATCCTGGGCTGGCAGGCCCTTGTCGCGAGAGGGATCTATCTCGCCACGAACCCGGCCAACTCGTTCTACTACCTGCTCACGGCGGGACACGGAATACACCTGATCGGCGGCATCGCCGCGCTGGGCTACATTTGGGCGCGTGTGCGGGGCGGACGGCCCTGGCCCACGCGGGAGGCAGCCGTGGAAGCGGCTGCGCTGTACTGGCATTTCATGGATGTCCTGTGGATCTACATCCTGGGACTGCTGCTGTTCTGGAGGTAAGCGGATGTCGGAAGGGCATGCGGCCACTATGGCCGAACCGACATGGCGAGGCGGCGGGACGCCGCTCGCGGTGGGCCACAAGAAGCTCGGCATGTGGCTGTTCATCGTCTCGGACACGCTGACGTTTTCGGCGCTGCTCCTGGCGTACAGCTACGTGCGGGCCTCCAACGACTGGCCGACTCCATTCCACTTCTGGCCGTCGATCGTCTTTTCGACCGTCATGACCCTGGTGCTGCTCTCCAGCAGCCTGACTATGGTCTACGCGGTTTCCGCTGCCCATCACGACGCCCGGCGAAAGGCAATCAAGTGGATTCTGGCCACTGCCGCGCTGGGCATGGCATTCGTGGTGCTGCACGGCTACGAATGGATACACCTGATGCGCGACGAAGGCATGTACCCTTGGTCGAATCCCTACGGGACACCGCTGTTCGGGGCAACCTTCTTCGGCATCACGGGCCTGCACATGTTCCACGTCTTCACGGGGGTGATCTATCTGGTCGTGGTCGCGCTTGGATACCGGCGGGGGAAATGGCTTCCCGAGGACGTCGAGGTCGCAGGCCTGTACTGGCACTTCGTGGACCTGGTCTGGATGTTCGTCTTCCCAATGATCTACCTGATGTCCACTGCGGTCGACTAAGCGAGAGAGAAGGCCATGCTGCTATCCCTGATCGGTTATCTGTTCTGCCTTGCGCTGGGCTTGTGGGGCTTCTACGTCGCCGGTGTCCAGCTCGCTCACGGCACGCTGATCGCGACCCTTGACAACCTTTTTCTGACCCTGTTTGCGGCACTCATGGGCGTGACCTGCTTCGCCTACCTCGCATGGCGCTTCTATCCGGCTTTGACCGCGGGCGGCGCAACCGCTGGCGCTGCCGGTGACGCCGCGGGACCCGTTGCCTACGTGCTGCCCCAGGATCCGGCTTACGTAGACAGCCATATCCCTCTGTTCAACAAGATCTGGCTGGGACTGCTTGCATTCACTGCACTGGAAGTCGTGCTGGCGTACGTGCAGATCGCCGGCGCCCTCATCATGCTGGCGATACTCCTGATCCTGTCCCTGATCAAGGCCGCCATGATCATGGCGTGCTTCATGCACCTGAAGTTCGACCACCCGCAGCTGACGTGGATCGTCGTCGCGCCAGCGGTCGCCTGCATCCTCATCATGTGCGGGTACTTTTTCCCGGACAGCTTCCGGATCTTGGCGTTGCGGCCGTGATCTTCCGAGCGCCCGGTAACGGACATGCCAGGCACCCGTTCCGTGCACTGCTGGCCCTCGGCCTGCTGCTAGGTCTGCCCGCCCTGTCTTCCGGACAGGGATGCCCGATGTGCCGGGAGACAGCAGCCTTCCAGAAGGGCCGTGCCGTCGACTCCCTGAAGCGCGGCATCGTGGCGCTGGCGATACCGCCGGTCGGCGTCGCCCTCGGTCTTGCCTGGGTGACCTGGAAGCGCTCCAACCGTTTTTCGACGGACTAGCAGCCTGTCGGACTTAGGCGCATCCAGGCGGGGCAAAGTGCGATAGGACAGGACTGCCGCAGAACTCCGAACAAAAGAACAGCAAGTGCCGATAGAAATACAATATCGATATGGCCAAGTTCGTGCCCTGCGATCGCGAGCAGCCCTATCTGCTGCCGCCCGACATGCGCGACTGGATTCCCGAGGACGACCTCGCCCATTTCGTGATCGAGGCGGTCGAGCTCGTGGATGTCTCCCGGTTCCGGGTCAACCAGCGCGGCACGGGCTCGCCCCAGTACGAGCCGCGCATGATGCTGGCGCTGCTGATCTACTGCTACGCGATTGGGATCTTCTCCTCGCGCCGCATCGAGCGGGCCACCTGGCGCGACCTGGGGGTGCGCTTCGTGGCGGCCAACCGGCACCCCGACCACGACACGATCGCCAAGTTCCGACTGGGGTGGCTACGAGATGGTGGACAGCTGAGGGTGCGGCAGCTGCAGGAACACCAGAGGAGGCGGCACCATGATGGCACAGGGGTCAAGAGACGTCAAAGGGGGAGGGGGTAGCAGGGGGAGGGGGTACACCCTCCCCCCTCTCCAAGAGATGCAGTGGGACGGGCCGAGGAGGCCCGGCTGGGGGCCTGGGGGCTAGCCCCCAGGCCATTTCCAGCGGTTTTTGTTCGGGCTGGGCTGCCGGTCGTTGCTGGCTGTTCCGGAAGGCGCACCTGCTGGCCATTCCGGGCACGGAACCGGGTGCACGGGGGGGCGCAAGCCCGGGATCCCGGCCGCCTCACCGCCGGGCTTGCCCGGCGCTCAGGCCGCCAGCTGCTGCTGCGCGTGCCAGGCCTGCTCGAACTCCACCGGGGAGAGATACCCGAGCGCGGAATGACGGCGCTTGCGATTGTAGAAGCCCTCGAGAAACCGGAAGATCTCCGTTTCCGCCTGCTCGCGGGTCGCGAACGGAACCCGCTGCAGCAACTCGCACTCCAGCGTCGCGAAGAGGCTCTCCGCCATGGCATTGTCGTAGCAGTTCCCGGCCGCCCCCATCGAACGCTCGATGCCGGCCTCGGCACAGCGTCGGCTGAACGCCAGCGCCGTGTACTGGCTCCCGCGGTCGGAATGGAACACCACGCCCCGCGCCGCCCGCGTCTGCAGGGCCATCTCCAGCGCCGCCTGCACCACCGCCACGGTCTGGCGGGCTCTCATCGCCCAGCCCACCACCTTGCGGCTGAACACGTCCAGCACCGTCGCCAGGTACACAAACCCTTCCAGGGTCGGCACATACGTGATGTCCGCCACCCACAGCCGATTCGGCTCAGCCGCCTCAAATCGCCGTTGCACGCGGTCCGGCGCCACCGCCGCTTCCGGATCCCTCCGGGTCGTGCAACGCCGCTTCCGCCGCGTCACCCCCTGCCGGCCCAGCGCCCGCATCAGCCGCGCCACCCGCGGCCGGGACACCGCCACGCCCTCGGCGCGCAACTCGGCATGCACCCGCCGCGCCCCGTAGGTCTCCCGCGAGGCCGTGTGGATCGCCTCGATCCGACGGCCCAACGCCTCGTTCTCTTGCGCCCGCCGGCTCGGCGGCCGCCCCCGCCACGCGTAATAGCCGCTGGGGGAGACGCCCAGCACGCGGCACATACACGCGATCGGATAGCGGGCCTGGTGCGCCCTGACGAATTCGAAGATCCTTACGGAATCGAATCGGTCTCCCGGGCGAACCAGGCCGCGGCTTTTGACAGGATCTCCCGCTCCATCTTCAGACGCCGGTTCTCCCGCCGCAGGCGGGCCAGTTCCTCCCGCTCTGCACTGCGCAGGCCGTCCTGCCGGCTGCCCTGGTCACGCTCCGCTTGCCGCACCCAGCGCCGCACCGAATCCTCCGAGATCCCGAATTCCTCGGCCACCTCCCGTGGGCTGCGATCCCCCACTTGCATCAACTTCACGACCTTCTCCCGAAACTCCTTCGGGTAGGCCTTCACATAGGCATGCTTGCTCATCGTCCGGGGCCTCCTTACCCCCCGCCTCCTCAGGCGAGCAATCAACTGCCTATCAAGCTATCTCAGCTGTCCACGAAAACGGGGCCACTCCAGACGGGAGAATTTCACGGCGGTGGCGGAGTGCTTCCTGCAGGTGCTGCTGCTGGCCAAGGAGCTGAAGCTGCTGCGGCTGGGGACGGTGAGCGTGGACGGGACGAAGCTGAAGGCGTCGGCGAGCAAGCATCGCTCCGTGACGTACTGTTGGCGCTCACATTATTCCGATTGAGAATTCTCAGAATATTTCTGCTCCGCTGGCGGAGTTTTCTCAAACAGATTCGCTTCTGCAAGAGAGAGCAGGACACCTGGTGGATTGTGAAGCCTACTGATAAAACTGCAACTCCCTCGTCAGGAACCTCGGACTATTCCGCTTTCCAACCGATCCACTGGCGAAATTGTAGCGTTGCAAAATCACCCGATTCTCACGAATTAATCTGAATCCCAACACGGTACCAGCGGGCGGGGGAGCTGGCGGCGCAGTTAGAGCTGGAGATCGAGGGATTGCTGCGGCAGGCCGAGGCCGCTGACGGCAAGGAGGTGACGGATCCGGAGGCGCTGCCGCAGGAGATCGCGCGACGGGAGGAGTTGAAGCGGCAGTTGCTGGCGGCACGGGAGCGTTTGGAAGCGCAGGCGCGGGCGCGCGCGGAGGCGGAGCAGGCCGAGTACGAGCGGAAGCTGGCGGCGCGCCGGGAGCGCGGCGGGGTGGGACGCCCCCCGCAGCCGCCGAGCGGGGAACCGGAGGGGCAGCAGCAGAGCAACCTGACGGACGCGGACAGCCGCCTGCTGCGGAAGCACAAGCGGGCAGAGTTCGAGCAGGCCTACAACGCGCAGGCGACGGTGGACGCGGGGGGCAGCCAGTTGATTGTCGGACAGGGGGTCAGCCAGAGTGGGAGTGACAAAGGGGAGCTGGCGGCGGGCGTGGCGGCGATCCCGCAGGAGCTGGGCCGGCCGGAGGCGGTGCTGGCCGACAACGGGTACGCGAACGGGGCGGAGGTGGAGCGGGTGCAGGCGGCCGGGGTGGAGCCGTACGTGGCAACCGGGGCCGCAGGGCAGCGACGGCCGCATGACTTCCGGCCGCAGACCGACAAGGCGGCAAAGGAGCCGCAAGCGGACTGGCTGCGAGAGATGGCGGAGAAGCTGAAGACCGACGAGGGCAAGGAGCACTATCGACTGAGGAAGCAGACCGTCGAGCCAGTGTTCGGAATCATCAAGTCGGTGCTCGGATTCCGCGGATTCTCGTTGCGAGGGGTGGAGCAAGTGAGAGGGGAATGGAACCTGGTCGCCTTGGAGTACAACTGCAAGCGCTTGCACCGGTTGCGTCTGGAGCAAGCAGTCTAGGAAGCGGCGGGGCACCCACCGCCAACGGAACAATGGTCGCTACACGGAACCACGGCGTCGGATGCGAGTTCGAAGGCGCGGAGTCTCCGTTGAGGGCAGCACCGCAATCCGACGCGATTTTCGCGGATGGCGCAATCTCTGTGTCACATCCATCCCTTGAGCGGAATTCAGAACCCTAAGTCCGACAGGCTGCTAGCGCCCCCGAAATCCCCGTCCGCGGCTTGGTAGGCGCGAGACGGTGTTCTTCGCGCAAGGTTCCTGCTTCCTGCAGGTTTCGCTTGACCTGCTCGTGCGGCTGCTCTATGATCAGCCGTGTTAAGAAATGGTTAAGATCATCGCGGGTCTGCTCGTTGTATTTGCGACTCCGAGCATCGCCGGGGGCGCCTGGAAGATCTGCGTAGAAGACCGGGGCTCCTTGCTGGCCACTCCGGTTCGAGCAGCCGTCCTGAGAGAATTCGGCTTCCTGTTAGATGGCCGGCTAGCGCGACTCGAATTCAAGAAGTGCGCAACCGGCCTCCCTCACATGCGGCTCGCGATCGAGGCGGAAGCGCCCGAGGGCCTTGATGGCGTGTTGGGACTGGCTTACCGACGGCAGGACCGAATCGAGCCAAGGCTCTATGTGTTCCATGGTCCCTTGGTCAGGTATATCGGCGCACCGAACAATGCGCACGCCATAGGCCGGGCGCTGGCCCGAGTCGCAGCGCACGAGGCAGCGCACTTCCTTGAGCAGCAGGCCCAACATTGCGCGTCCGGGTTGATGCGCGCGGTGCTGCCGGCGTACGAACTGGCTGCCAGGGACAGTTGGCCCTTCCGCCGGTCGTCGCCTTGCCGTCCTGACAGGTCGGCCGTCGCGCAGGACAGACTGATCGGGGAAGCGCGAACCTCTCGCCGGGACAGTCCTCCAGGTCAACGGCTGGATTCGGATTCTAAGGAGCTCCCCATCCGGTAGTCCCAGTGCTTCGCGGCGTTTCGAACGACGTTCGGAAGGTCACGTTCCAGTAGAAGCCCTTCCCGAATCAGGTCCAGGCCCGCCTCAGCGACGAGGCCCAGGTACTCGGACTTACTCTTGTACCGCTCCTCGATGGAGGGACGCGGGTCGTCGGCGGCCTCCCGTTCCGCCCTCGTTCGAGCGAATGGGATGTACGAACCGACCATGCTTGAGATTTCGTGGGGCGGCCCGGATTTCGCATTAAACAGGTTCCAGCCCGTGTAGGTCGCTAGCGGAGCCTGCAATTCGGGCATTCGTACACCAGGAACCTCGTTGCCGTCGCTATCCACCGAAGGAACCATCATGGTAAACGGCTTCCCGATCCCTGGCGGCTCGCGCGTCACGACTCCATCCGCCACGAAGCGCGGCCCATAATCTGCCCGATAGGCGGTGTGGACTCGCGCCGAGGTCTTCACACCGGGGATCTTGGGAAACCCGACCTCGTCCGGACGGACGAGAGTTGAATCCGCGATCCGGGGATGGCGACTCTCCGGCGGCTCCGTGCCATCCGCTGTCCAGCGGTTCATTGCCTGGAGCAGCGCGCGCATTGCCCAACGGAAATCAAGCGGATTGGCCTTCTGCTGGCCGATGCTCACCGCAGGCGGGAACGAACCGGGACCGTGCTGCGTGCTGGAGAAGAGGAACGCCCGGACGTTGTCGTAGTGCTCGATGTCGCGGGTGCCGTCGATGTCGGTGTGGATCAGCGACGCGGCCCGTCCCCAGTACTCGTAAGAGGAATTGGTGTAGAAGATCTTGGGCCAGAACTTCGGGTCCAGCGCGTGAGTCAGGATGCCGTCCTCTCGTCCTGTCTCGGGGTCGCGCTGGGCCTTGTCGGTGAACGGGAATATATCCGTTGGGTGGAAGAAGTTCATAAAGGGATGAGCGTCGCGCGACGGCTGGGCAAACCGGTGGTTGAAGCTTCCCCGCCCTCCGCCCGCGACATGCGACAGCACACCGTCGAACGCGATGCGTCCCTTTTCGTCCTCGTTGAAGCCGTAGTAGAGGAAGGTTCGCAGAAACCGGCCGCTTTGCGAGATTCCAAACGCGATTGCGCGCTCCAAGGCGTCGGCGGAGATGCCGAGCGGTTCGGCCCCGTCGTACTTTAGGCGCGAGACCGCATCCCTTACCGCAGTCGGGCCGAGGCCAACAAGCGGCGGGTTCTCCGAGACGTACACCACTTCGTAGATCCTGTTGGCCTCGAAGCCGCCTTCCAGCCATACCGTTCCGGTGTCGGGTACCGGCCGTCCATTCTCCATCCGGGCAAACTTCCAGCGTTCGCGCGGGATGGTCTCTCGCTGACCGTTAGCGGCATCACGCACGGTGAGAGCGTTCACGGAAGCCTCAGGGTCCGCTGCGAGGTACGGGACGTGACTGCGGTCCGCGAGCGAATGCGTGGGGGTGCGATCCGAGACCACGAAATCGCTGCGAACGAGACCACGAATCGGCTTCCCATCATGGGTCGCGACAGGCGTGTCGAGTCGCAGCAACTCCGGCCGGAGCGGAGGGTCAAATTGCCACCCGAGCCAAAGCAGCGTATACCCCTCATCCATTAGAAACCCGTCGCCGAAGTGCCTTTCATCCCTGGGATCGAGGCTGCCCGCGGCAAGATTGAAGAAGCTCAGCATGCCCTTCCGGCCGCGATTTGACACTTCGTAGAGCACGGTTCCGTTCGATCGGCCCATGTCGACCGGCTTCAGCATGAAAAAGGGTGCGGAAAACTCGACATGCCCGTCGCTGTTTCGAGGAGCCAGCTCGATGTCGGTGATGATTCGATTCGCAGCGAGGTCCGGATCGACCGCGTAGCGAAGGGTACCTGCGATCCTCTCGTAGGAACCGGCCAGTCCGAATGCCTTGCCAGCCAGGACAGTCTCGCGAACGGAGACTTCCACGGTTACCACTCGCGCCTGCGAGAGCGAGCCTGGGAGAATCAACCAACAGAGAACGAAAAGCGCTCGACGCATGCGTACATTAGATATCTGCGATCCCCAGAAGGCAAGTCCATCGAGTGCGAGATCGGGTGCACGCAGACATTTCGGAAAAGCCAACCCGAGAATGGCGCCAGCAATCGCGATTGCCGGGCCGCTGATTGCCATCGCGCGTTAGCGGATCGGTCGCGCGACCCTAGGCCGCCTCGGCGACGGTTCTTCCCGTCTTCGCGTAGACCAAGTAGGCATGCATGAAGCGATCCAAGTCGCCGTCCAGCACGCGATCCACGTCACCGAACTCCAGCTGGCTGCGCAAGTCCTTGACGAGCCGGTACGGGGCAAGGACGTAGTTTCGGATCTGACTGCCGAAGTCGATGTCCAGCTTGGATGCCTCAATCTTGTCCGATTCCGACCGTTTCTTCCGCAGTTCGAGATCGTATAGCCGGGCACGCAGCATCTTCATCGCAGTTGCCTTGTTCTTGTGCTGCGAACGCTCGTTCTGGCATTGAACAACGATGTTGGTCGAGAGGTGCGTGATGCGGACAGCGGAATCGGTCATGTTGACGTGCTGCCCGCCTGCACCGCTTGCACGGTAGGTGTCGATGCGCAGGTCGTCCGGACGGATGTCGATCTCGATCTCGTCTTCGATCTCCGGATAGACGAAGACAGACGCGAACGACGTGTGTCGCCTCGCGTTGGAATCGAACGGCGAGATTCGTACAAGCCGGTGCACGCCGATCTCCGAGCGCATCAGGCCGTAAGCGGCCTCGCCCTTGAGGATCAGGGACGCGGACTTGATGCCAGCCTCCTCTCCCGCCTGCATGTCGGAGACCTCGCTCTTGAAGCGACGCCGCTCCGCCCAGCGCAAGTACATGCGCAGCAGCATCTGCGCCCAGTCTTGTGCCTCCGTGCCACCGGCACCGGCGTTGAGTGTCACGATGGCGTTGGAACGGTCGTGCTCGCCGCTCAGCAAGGACTCGGTCTCGATCTGCTCCAGACGGCTGACAAGGGATCTCAGAGCCGCGCCCAGGTCGTCTTCGACTGGTTCGCCCTCGTCGGCAAGTTCCAGGTAAGCCTCGATGTCGGAAACCGCCCCTTCAATCTCTTCGTCCGTTTCGACAATGCGGGTCAGTCGCTTGCGGTCCCGCAAGACCGTCTGGCTTTGGGCGGAATCATTCCAGAAGGACGGTTCCGCGATGCGCTTTTCTATGTCCGCTAGTCGACGCCTGCCGCTAGAGGCGTCAAAGATACCCCCGGATAACACGGGCACGGGCGCGCACCGTTTCGAACTCTCGCTGCAGTTCGTCCAGGATCATGGCTCGGACTTATTCTCCTCGCATTATGCCAGAGAGCGGGACCGGCCCAGGAATTCGCGCTGCCGACAACCGGCCGTCTGACTGGCTGATGCCCGCATCGTGAAGATTCCGCAGGTCCGCTCAAGCGAGGCGTCCACGGCCTTGGCCGCCACGCCGGCTGCCGCTGAGCCAACGCGCAGGTGTGACCTGGAACGCCGCGAGCGCAGCGCCTGCAAGGCACATCCACCAAAGCCATTCTCCGAAGCGAACGAATGCCGTTCTCTCGGACCGAAAGCCGAAGCGAACGTCAATCGCGCCCTCCTCGTACGACGGCAGAGACGCCTCAATCCGGCCAGACGGCCCGATTGCGGATGTGACTCCGTCGTTAGTCGCCCGCAGGACCCAGCGAGCGTTTTCTACGGCTCTCATCCGTGCCACGAGCAAATGCTGCTCGCGCGCTGCACTTCGACCGTACCAGCTGTCGTTCGAGATGTTGACCAGTAACTCGGAACCGGCGGCAGTGAACTTGCGGATCGAACGTGCGAAGACGGACTCGTAGCAGATGAACGTGCCGATGCCGTTCCCATCCGCAACGGCAACCGAGATCTGTGATCCCGGCCGGAAGGTCCCGGCCTGCAGCGTGACTTTTTCCACGAAATAGTGGAAGGGCCACGGCACGAACTCCCCGAACGGGACAAGATGGATCTTCGAGTAGTCGGAAAGGCGCGTGCCTGAGCGGTCGAGAGTCACCGAGGAGTTCCGCGGTCGGCCTCGGTCCCCCTCTTCGAACGAAATCGTGTTGAAGATAAAGACTGCACCGGATTCGCGAGCGACTCGCTCAAGAAATTCGCGGGATCGAGGGTCGTCGAAATAGTACGCAGGAACGGGATATTCCGGCCACACGACCAAGGAAGGCTTCCCGGCGCCAGCCGAAACCGGCGCCCGGGACATCTCCAGCATTCTGACGAGATGATCCGTGCCGTTCTCCGCCAGCCAGTTCGTCTTGAGCAAGTCGGGATGGACGTTCGGCTGCACGAGCCTCGCGATTTCTGACCCTCCGCCTGACCGTGGCAACGGAGGCAGCAGGAAGATTCCGAGCAGCGGCGCCAGGGCGATAAACGGTCGAATCGACCGTCTGATGAGTGCCACAGCGATTGACGCGTTTGCGAGGGCGAACACCAGCGATGGTCCGTATATTCCAGTCCATGGCGCAAGCCGAAGGATCTGCGGCACAGCAAAGTCAAGGGACGCATTCCCGAGCTGGGTCCAGGTGAAGAAGATGTACTGGTGGCTGCCCTCGATGCCCACCCAAAGCGCGGCGAGGCCAGGTACGGCCCAGGGCCGCTGCAGCAAGGGACCCGCAATCAGAGCGAACGCTCCGGCGTGGAAGGCCTTGACCGTGAAGAACGCAACGAACAGCACCCCGGCGATCGCCGGGGTGATCGATGCATAGTCGCGCATGACGGGATAGATCCAATAGCACGTACCTCCCCAGAACACGGCCCCTGACAGCCACCCGAGCGCGAAGCGTTGCCTCGGTCCCCAGTCGCGCAACACGAGCAACAGAGGTACTAGACAGACAGGGGCGAGCCAGTCCCAGTAGAACCGCGGAAAGACTAGCACCTGGGCCAAGCCGCAGGCGGCGCTCGCCGCGACGGCGCAAGCGGTCCTAGCCCTCGCAGGCTGGTAACGGCTCATCGCCGATTCAAAGCCTGCGCCTCAACGGACTCTGCCATGTAGGAGCTCCGTACGAAGGGCCCACTGAACACCGCGCGGAATCCGATCGACTCGCCGTACTTCCGATAGCCGTCAAAGGTCTCGGGGGTCACATACTCCTCGACCCGCAGCCTTTTCGTCCTCGGCTGGAGGTATTGACCGATCGTGGCAACCTCCGTCCCGGTCTTGCGGAGGTCCCGCAGCAAGCCGCAAACTTCCTCGGACGTCTCGCCCAGACCGACCATCAGCCCCGACTTGGTCAATGTGCCGGGAGAGCGGAGCCGCGCGAACCTCAGGACGTCCAGAGACCGCTGGTAATCCGCCTGCGGACGCACCCTCGAGTAGAGCCTGCGGACGGTCTCCATGTTGTGATTGAACACGTCGCAGCCCGATTCGAGAACACGCGCCACGGCATCGAGGTCCCCCAGAAAGTCTGGAACAAGGACCTCGACCCTAGCTGTCGGAAGCGCTCGCTTGACCGCGCGGACGGTTGCCGCGAAGTGTGCCGAACCTCCGTCGGAAAGGTCGTCCCGATTGACGCTCGTTATCACGACGTGCCGGAGAGCCATCCGACGGGCCATTTCGGCCAGTTGATCCGGTTCGTTCGACACGGGCGGTCCAGGCAAGCCCTGGGGCACAGCACAGAACCCGCAGGTGCGGGTGCAGGTGTTGCCCAAGATCATGAACGTCGCGGCCTTGCGCGAGAAGCACTCGTGGATGTTGGGGCAGCGCGCGGACTCGCATACGGTGTGTAGGCCTCGGGCGCGCAGCTCCACCTTGAGGTCGTGCAGAGCACGGAAGTTCGTAGCGGGCTTGCGCAGCCACGGGGGCAGGCGCGCCGGACGGTGTCCCGAGGGTTCGATCTGGACGAAGTCCATCTCTGGACTCACATTAAAACACCGGTGCCGTCAGCCCATCCCGTTGAATAGCGGGCTGCTCAGGTAGCGCTCGCCGGCATCGGGAAGAATGGTAACGATCGTCTTGCCCTCGAACTCCGGCTCACGCGCCAAACGGCACGCCACGGCGGCGGCGGCACCGCACGAGATACCGCTCAGGAGGCCCTCCTCGCGCGCCAGCCGCTGGGCGTATTCGACTGCCTCTTCGTCAGAGACACATTCGACCCGATCCACGACGTCGAGGTCGAGAGTGTCCGGAATGAAGCCCGCCCCTATGCCCTGAATTGCCGTAATGCCGGGCTGGAGATCCTCGCCGGCCAGGTGCTGGCGTATGACGGGACTGCATTCCGGTTCGACGCCGATGCTCAGAAGCTCCTTGTTCCGCCTGTGCTTGAAGTACTGCGAGATTCCGGTGATGGTCCCGCCCGTGCCGATTCCCGACACCAAGACATCCACGTTGCCATCGGTGTCGTCCCAGATCTCTGGACCCGTCGTCTCAAAATGGATCCGCGGATTGGCGGGATTCTGAAACTGCTGAAGCATCAGGAATCTTCCCGGGTTGTCTCGCACGAGTTCCTCGGCACGTTCGACGGCGCCGTACATGCCGTCTTCCTCGGGCGTGAGTTCCAGGTCCGCGCCGAGGAGCTTGAGCACCCTCCTGCGCTCAAGGCTGTAGTTCGAAGGCATCGCGATCATGAGCTTATAGCCACGGGCGGCCGCGACGAACGCCAGCGCGATGCCCGTGTTGCCGCTGGTCGGCTCCACGAGTTCCATGCCAGGTTTGAGCACCCCGCGCTGCTCGGCATCCCAGATCATGGACGCGCCAATGCGACACTTCACCGAATACGCGGGATTCCGCCCCTCGACCTTCGCCAGCACCGTCGCCTTGGCTCCGTCGGTGATCCGACCCAAGCGCACCAGAGGCGTTCCACCTATAGCCATCGAGTTGTCGTCGAAAATGCGCGCCATGCCTAAATCTGCCAGTTCAGGACGCGCTTGGACCGCTTTTGCTTCCAGCGTTCGACCAAATCCGCAAACGTCGTACGGTCAACGACGCAGGAGAGGGCACGCTCCACCCGGTCCCACATCTCCGGGAACGGCGAGTCGGTGGGCTCGTCCTCGAACGGGCGCTTGGATGGCTGGAACGGACCGTCCACCTGGCGCAGAATGTCTCCCACGGTGATCTGATCCGCCGGCCTCGCGAGGAAGTACCCTCCGTCAGCACCTCGCCGGGATCCCAGGTAGCCTCCCTGCTTGAGCTGGGCCAGGATGAGTTCCAGGAATTTCTGGGGGATCTTCTGGCTTTCGGCGATTCGCGCGATCTTGACCGGGTCAGGAGCACCCTGACGGGACAGCTCGAAGACTGCCCGAAGCGCGTATTCGCCTTTGACGGATACATCCATCCCGAATCTCTACCATTCTACTAGGGATTCCGGACAATGCTGCTTCAACCGCCGTTCAGGAGATCACGGCACCGCACTTCCTGCATCTGTCCCGTCGCTTGGCGTTCATGCTCCCGCATGATTGGCAGCGGTTATAGGCGAATCGGCAGTAGATGTTGGTCGCGACCACGCCGCTGCCGAGAATGAGCAGGAAAAATCCGCCCAGAATGAGCAGGTCGAGCACGGCTTCCTCAGAATCTCACAAGGCAGTGCCGGGTTGCGGCACTTGGCGCGCATTGCCCGGGCTAATAGCTCCAGCGCCAGAGAGAAACGCCCGCGGTGAATCCCGCCCCCACGGCCGCCATGAGCACCAAGTCACCCTTTTTGAGTCGCCCTTCCCTGATAGCGTCACTGGTCGCGATCGGGATGGTGCCGCCGGTTGTGTTGCCGTACTGGTCGATGTTGATCACGGCCTTCTCCAAGGGCAGGCCCAAGCGCTGGGACGCGGCGACGATGATGCGCCGATTCGCTTGATGCGGGATTAGCAGGTCGACGTCGTCAGCTGTGAAACCATTCCGCTCCAGCACGTCGCGGCACAGCTCGAACATCTTGTTGACAGCGTAGCGGTAGACCTGCCGACCGTCCTGGTGCACGAAGTGCAAGCGGTCGTCCACGGTTTGGTGGGTTGCTGGCATCGCGCTGCCGCCCGCCGGCATCGACAGGTGCTTCCCGCCCGAGCCGTCTACTTCGTTGATGAAGTCGATCAGCCCTCCGTCCCCGTCGGTCGCTGGCTCAAGCAGGAAGGCCCCGGCCCCGTCACCGAACAGAACGCATGTCGCCCGATCCTGGTAGTCAATGATTCGGGACATCGTGTCGGCACCGATGACCAGAACTCGCTTGTGGCTGCCCGCAATCACGAGCTGCGACGCAGTGGTCAATCCGTAGAGCAGGCCCGAGCAGGCGGCAACCAGATCGAAGCCCCAAGCCCCCTTGGCTCCCAGCCTGTCCTGCACCAAGCAGGCCGTCGCCGGAAACATCATGTCCGGCGTTACGGTGCAGACAACAATTGCGTCGATTTCTCGGGCATCGACTCCGCATTTGGCCAGGACCTCTCGCGCAGCCTCCGTCGCGAGGTCGGACGTTGCAATGCCGTCCGACGCGATATGACGCTTCTCAATGCCAGTCCGGGTGAAGATCCATTCGCTGCTCGTATCGACGATCCGCTCGAGATCCTCGTTGCTGAGAGTGTCCGGCGGAACATAGCAACCGACGCCCGAAATCTTGGCACGGAGAGGGGTAGTCGACAAAGTGGATGCTCCAGTCGGGAACAGGTCCCGAATTTGGCGAAATTACTATGATACTGGCACCGGAAGCCCTTCCATTCCGAAGGCGACCGGCCGAACATTCCGGAGAACCGGGTAGGTGTGGGTTCCCAAGTGGCACCGTGACCGGGCGAGAGCGATCGAGTCCCCGATGTCCACGGAGTTTGTCTCCAATGGGGAAATCTGGCGGCGCCCGCAAGACCAGCGCCGGGGTCACTGGGAGCACCGGACCGGCGAGTTGGCGGCTGCGAATGCCAAGCGCGTCGGACTAGACCGCCGGACCTTCATGCGCACCAGCATGGGCCTGGCGACTGCCTTTTGGGCTTCGAACGAGGTCCACGGCCAGCGCTACTGGGAGGTCGACCGGGAGGAGATGTTCGAACCGGCCGCCTACAAGGAAAAGTGGCCCGCGGGGAAGTACTTCGTTTTCGACGTGCACACCCACTTCACGAATGGCTGGGCTCTGAGCTACCGCACGTCCCAATTCATGCGCCAGATGGGGTTCGACCTCAGGGACGACGCCGAGGCATACAGCTTCGGGACGTTCTTCAAGGAGATGTACCTGGACTCGGAGACCGACATGCTGGTGATCTCCGGAGTGCCCGGGCGGGAGAAAAGCCCGACCGAAGAGAAAGCAGCTCTTGCCGCAAGCGCCGCAAGTGGGGAAGCCCTGGACCCGAAGGCCGTGCGAGGAGGCGGGATCCTGCCGAGTTGGCTGATGGCTTCCCGGCGGGACGACATCAATGCCATCGCGGGGGGGCGTCGGGCGCTCTCGCAAAGCAACTGCGCGCCCAACCACTATTGGGATCACCCGGCCGACCGTCAGGACCGAGTACTGCTAAAGGAGCAGATGACCCGAGAGGTGCAGGAATATGGGACTTCGTCGTGGAAGCTCTACTGCCACTTCGACCCTGCACGCACGGGACGGGGATTCCAGCTTGACGACGACGACACTGCCTACTTCTACGAGGTTGCACGGGAGCTGGGCCAGACGACCGTCAGCGTGCACAAAGGGTATTCCTCCCAATCGAGGCGCTTCGGCCACCTTGCTAATCCGAAGGATGTGGAGGCGGCCGCCCTGCGGAATCCTGACTTCAAGTTCGTCGTCTATCACTCGGCCCTGAAGCACGGGCCGACCGAACCCGCCTTCGAGGATCCGTCATTCTTCGACCCAACCACCGGGGACTTCGCGTGGCACGGGATCCTCATGGACATCAGGAGGCGAAACCCGGACATGAACAATGTCTACTGCGAAATCGGCGGCGCGTTCGGAACCCTGGCGATCGCGCATCCGGTGATGTGCATGCACCTGATGGGCAAGAACATTCAGCATTACGGAGCCGAGAGAGTGCTGTGGGGCACCGATTGCATTTGGTGGGGCTCGCCGCAGTGGTGCATTGACGCTTTCAAGCGATTTCAGATCACCGACGAAATCTGCGAGCAGTTCGGATACGCGAAGATCACCGATGCCGACAAGGCTAGGGTTTTTGGCCTGAACGCGGCCGAGATCTACGGCGTGGATCCCGTAAAGGCGCGGGCATCGATTCCAAGTGACGGCATCAGCCAGATCAAGGCGCAGTATCTCGACCGCGGCCTCAAGCCTGAGAATGCGGCTCACGACTGGGTTCCTGACGACGCGTGAACGGTGCGTCTCAGACAGAACGAAGGAGCGAGGGAATCTCCGCAGCCACCGAGGCTACGGCAAGGGCGAAGCATCGACCGGGGCCTTCTGGATGACCCCGAGCATTTCCCACTCGTGCAACTTGCGCTTGACTTCCTGCGCATTCTGGGAACTGAGATCGCCAGAAACCTTCATGAACGATCGGTACTGTTCCGCCGCCTTCTCAAACTCCGCCCGCTGTTCGTGAATCAGGCCCATGATCTGGTAGCTCTGCGGAAACTGGTTGGAGTTGTCACCCGCACGCATCGCGAGCACCATTTCCTCCGCTTTGTCGGTCTTCCCCGAATTAAGGGCAGCCACAGCGGTGTAGAAGCGGACGTTGCCGGCGTTTGGGTTCAATTCCAAGTAGGCGCTGCCGAGCGACTCCAAGCCCTCCCAGTCGTTTTGGCTCACGGCCATCTGGATGAGCGGTTCGTACGGCTTCAGGTATTTCGGATCATGCTCCACCGCTTGCCCGTACGCCGCCTTCGCGCCCTCCTTGTCGTTGGAAGCCAGCTTGGCGTCACCCATCGCGGCCCAAGCGGCTGCAAACTTTGGGTATTGCTTCACCGCTTTCTCAAACTGCGCGATTCCCTTCTTGTAGTTCGGCTTCTTCTTGCGCATTTCGCGCAGCCCGCCCTGATAGGCCTTCTGTGCCCCCTTGGGCGCCGCCAGGGTCAGTGCGCTTACGACGTCCCCGAGCAGGCCATCCAGACGGTGCAGGACGATGACCCCAACATCGTTGTTTCCCATGGTGCTGTACATGCCCAGCTGCACATCATCGGAGCGGTAGCCGGAAAGCTCGGCGCGCAACGTGGAGGAACTGAGGTCGAAGCGCCCCATTCCGACTTCGCGGACACACTGTTGGTCGTAGCTACCTCCGCCGAATGCGGACCCGGGAGAGATACCGGCACCGGACACGCTGGCATCGGTAGTGAGCATCGAGAGATCGCCGCCGACCTGGAAGCTGAACCGCCCCTTCGAGTCGGTGTACCCCTCGGGATACGAGTTTCCTTGGCAGACTCGCTTCACGACCACGGGCTCTGAGGGCGGGAGGCCGTCGTCCGTGACCACACGGCCGTGGAGGTAGAGCGGCCGCATCTGGTTGGCAAACGGGTCCTGCTGCCTGCCGAACGGATCGTTCTGCCGGTTGTTTGTGTTCCCAAAGGTTTCTTGTTGCTGTGTTTGGCCGCCCTGCTGGCCGCCACTACGACCGCCCTGCTGTGTACCGCCCGTGTTGCCGCCCTGCTGGCCGCCGCCACGAGCTTGCCCCCATAGAGCTACGGCCCCTGCCATCAGGAAGACGGAGAGAACTAAGAACCTAGACTTGTGCATTGAGCCTAACCCCCACTGGCCAAAGGCAAATGATGCTGCAAGCAGACTAGCACAAGGACTCGAATACGCAAGCTGTTTCACATCCGAATTCCTAGATTCCCGCGGAAACTGAGCCCCTGAGCTGAACTCGGCCGAGGCGACCACGGTAGCGGAGCCCGATCCCGCTCCCTCGTCGCTGCTTGTAAAATGGGCTTCGCCCCTCATGCGTTTCCGCGGAATCTACACGCCGCTGGCAACCCCATTCGATCATCGAGGGAACATTTATTGGTCAAAGTTCGACTACAACGTATCGCAACTGCTAAGAACGAAGCTGTCCGGATTCCTTGTCGCCGACCGCTGGGGAGAGGGCCCGCTGCTCTCATCGAAAGAGAAGTCAAAGCTTTGGAATCGGGCGGCCGAGCAAGTCGGAGACACTGCCGATGTGGTGGCGACCGTATCGGGCTGCGGGGTGTCCGAGGCTCGCGATCTGATAGCCGACGCAGCGGCCGCAGGGTGCTCTTGCGCAGTCGTGGAGGCACCGGACCTCAAGCCACTAGCCCCTGAGTGCCAGAACGATGAGTTGTTCTTCCAGGCGATCGCGGACTCATCCGAACTTCCGTTGCTGCTCGGAATGCGGCTGGACGACTCCGGAGACTCGATTCCGACCCGATTGGCATCCCTAGCGGCCCACCCGTCCATCGCAGGCGTGCTGATCGACGGCTACGCGGAGAAGTCCCTGGAGGCCGTTGCCAATTCGTGCCGACCCGGCTTCGCAATCCTCGTCCGGGACCTGGCGAGCACCGCCACCGGTCTTGCCGGTCCTGCCGCGGCAGCCGTGCTGGCGATCGCAGCCGTCGTGCCCTTCCACGCACTCTCGATCGAGGAAGCGGCAAGGACGCGGGAACCGGGGGCAGCAGCCGACCTGACTCGAAGGGCGCTCGACCTCGACAGGCTACTCTCAGCTCACGGCGTCGCGGCGCTCAAACATGCGCTAGACCAGCGCAGCTTCTATGGCGGTTCCCCCCGGCTGCCCCTCTTGGTCGCTTCGTCCGCCACGAGAGAAGCGATCACCCTCTCGCTTTGCGAGCTTGCGAGCTAGGCGCCGCATCGGGACCCTGTGAAACTCGCTGGGAGGCTAGAGGCAAAGCACCTTGTGGTCGCCCGAACCGGGTTCGACCGCATCAGTCACCTTGTCCACGAACCCGGCACCGAACCTGGCCAGCAGAGGGGGCATGGAGTATACGCGCTCCTGAAGGTGGCCGGTGGGAAACACGAAGTCAGCCAGCATGGCCGCGTGTCGCTGGGCCGTCCTAGCCCGATGGAACGCTTCGCGCGACACTTTCGATTCGATCTTGTCGAGCTGATAATCGATTTTCCGGCGCGACACGGCGAAACTGGCAACTAAGGTTGGATCGAACCCTTTGAGAGCTGTCTCGATCGCGCCGAGCGAGTGACGTAGATCGGACCGGCGCGCCGCCAGCGCCTCCCGGAGCGGCGGCGGCACAACGGCCGACGCGATCTTGGCCTCAAGCTCGGACCGTGCCACGAGGCAGTCCGAGAGAGTCAGCCCGTATTTCCGGAGCAGCTTGCGCGAGGCGCCGTCGAGGACGGTGAAGCTTGCTCGAGGCAGGACCGCTGGCATTCTACCGAGGAGCTTGTCGTACAGCACGGACGACTGCGCCAGATAGGCGGCCTCGGAGGGACCCGCCACGAGGGCGGCCGTTGGCAGCAGGAAATCCTGCATAACTGGCCGCAGAAGCGCGCTCGGCGAAATGTCGAGCGGCGATCGGTCCAGTCTCGCGAGCAAGTCATCGCGGCTATAGGCTCGCGAGTCCGCCCAGTAGACGCCGTTCTTGCGCTTGAGGACGACGCGGGAGGCGCTCTCGAACAGGAGCACTAGCGATGTCGAACCCTGGAAATGAACCTGTTGGTGATACCCGGCAGCCAGGAGGACTCCACCGCGACGAAGGAGCGAATCGGTCAGTTCCGGCGCTCGCTCAATGGCCTGCTTTACCACGGGGGCAGCGAGCGTTCGGATTCCCTCGCTCATGGGACAGAGGAATACGATTCCTGTATCCGAAAGCAGGGTCCGGTAAAACGCCCGGAATGCTTCGCCGAAGCCAGTCTCCGCCCCGTAGGAGTCGCGGGCAATCGAGATTGCATCCGCCGCATGAGGCAGGTCACCCAGTATCCCCTCTAGTTCCTTGAGCCGTGCGTTCTTGACCCGGATCGCCCCGACAGCTGCACCGACCGCTCCCTCCGTGGCGGCTTCGAGCCGCTGGGGGGTGCTGGACGGTCCGAAAGCCCATGCATGATTCACTTCCTCAAGGTCGTGATCCTCGGTGGCAAGCCAGAAAACTGGTACCGCAGGCGTGCCCCTCCGTGTCAGCTCCTGCGCGCACCGGACCGCGGTGAGCGCTTTGTACAGAGTGAAGGCCGGACCGCCGAACAGCCCGACTTGCTGCCCGGTCGCGACGACTACCGTCCCCGGACGAGAGAGCAGGTCGAGGCTGGCGAGCGTCGCGGTCCCCCCGCCTTCGTTCTGGCGGCCGAGTTCGTCGACCAGACGCTGCCGGTGGGCAGCGTCCATTCGAATATCGGAGGCTGCCGCGCGAGCAGCGTCGAGCGATGGCCGCCGGGGATAGAATCCGCTAACGCCAGAGAAGTTGCACAGAAGATCCGCGTACAGCGGCCGAGTCCCCGGTAGCTCGGTCTGACGAAACGACTGGGCGCTCATCTTCCCTCAGATGTGCCCCCGCGCATCGATCTTCCAGACCTGCCTGACATGGTCGCCTCTGACGCAGTACATTCGGTCGTACAGGTTGACGTTCGGGTCGCAGTGCGGCACGACGAGCTCGACCTTGTCGCCCAGCTTCACCTCCTGAGAGGCGTCGGCGAGTGTCAGAGCACCGTGTTCGTCACCTCGAAATGCGTATGTCAGCCCGGCTGGACGCGCGACGTCCGGACCGAACTCGCGATCCGTAGCGAACGCTTTCAGCCCGGCATCGACCGTTGCGATGTCGTCGTGGTTCTTGCTGATGACAGTCGCGAGCACGTGGAGAGCATTGGAGAAGTCATCGTAGATTTCGCCGCCGCGCCCGCCGATGATGCGGTAGTCGACGTCCATCAGCGCATAGGAGCCGACCTGGAGCTCGGTCATGCCGTCCAGGGATGAATCGATGTTGTACGTGCCCGTGCTGGCACCCGACATGATCTCGGCCGGCAGTCCCTTCTTGCGCATCGAGAAGAACGTCTCCAGCACCGGCCCCATGTACTTCTCCGAATGCGCCTTGCGTTCTTCGAAGCCCTTCACGTGCGAGGAAGCTCCGCAATAGCCGTGCACGCCACGCAGGCGAACGTGGGGCAGCCGGTCGATCTCCTCGGCGAGAGCAACAGCTTCGGGACCTGGAGGAATGCCGGTCCGGCGCCCCAGTGGGTCGACATCGACGAGGACGTCGATCTTCACTCCCGCGGCTTCGGCGGCCTCGTTTAGCTGGTGCGCATTGCCCTGGTGGTCCACGACGGCCATGGTGTCCGGCTTGCGCTGGCACAGCCGCACCAGCCTGGAGACCTTGTTCGGTCCCACCGACTCCGACGTCAGAAGCAGGCCGCCGATGCCGGCCGCTGCCATTGCTTCGGCCTCCCGAATGGTCGCCACGCATATTCCCAAGGCACCGGACCCGACTTGCCTCCTGGCAATCTCCGAGCATTTGTGCGTCTTGGCATGGGGCCGGAGATCGACGCCCGCGCCAGCGGCATGCTCTGCCATACGCCGAATATTGGCCTCGAAGGAATCGAGATCGAGCAACAGGGAGGGCGTCGGCAGGTCGTCTTTCGTGACGCCCGCGATGCTGGATCCGGTCGCCAGCCTCGCTTCGATCTCCTGGATGTCGTAGGCGCGAGCGTGCGGAATCATGATGGTCGGTGCAACGGCAGCGTGCAGCCCGGCACGGAGCCATTCTCTGCGGCTCGGTCTCATTTAGGAGCGGCTCCGGAACTTTGATTCTACCGTCATCGGCTAGAATCTCTCTGCGTGGCATCCGAACTCAAAGGCTTACTGGCGGCGTTGCTGACCCCGAGATCATCCGACGGAGAGGTGGACCTCGACGCGCTGGAGCGGAACGCCGACTTCGTCTTGTCGCGAGGAGTCCGTGGCGTCGTCCCGTGCGGGGGCACTGGCGAGTACTTCGACATTCCCCTGACTCACCGTCAGGAGATCGTCGAGCGATTGGCGGGAGTCACCCGAGGGCGGTGCCCGCTGGTCGTCGGAGTCGGGGGTGCAAGGATCTCGGATTGCGTGCGACTTGGGCGCCATGCACTGAACGCCGGCGCGACTGCGGTACTCCTGCCCAGTCCGCATTTCTATCACTACGGAGACGCCGAACTCCTTCAGTTCTTCCGCGAAGCCGCCCGGGCGATCGGCGGACCAGTCCTGCTGTACAACCTTCCCGGATTCGTCAGCCCGATCCGGACGGACGTGGCGGTCGAACTGCTGCGCTCCGAACCCTGCATCGTCGGCATCAAGGACTCAAGCGGAACGCTCGACATTCTCCGCACGCTGACCGAAGCGGAACTGGACTGCACCCGCATCCAGGGCCACGACGCCCGACTGGCCGAATCGTTTCGCGACGGCCTGCTGGATTGCGCGATATCCGGTCCAGCAAGCGTCGTGCCGGAGATGAGCGTGGCGTTGTTCGAATCGTTCGGCGACGAGGCCGCCTTCGCAAGAGCGGTCCGGTTCAACGACGAGTTCCTGCAACAGTTCATGCGCTTCCCGTATCCGTGGGCTCTCAAGTGGATCGCCGCATGGAGGGGCTTGGGCCACCCGTCACTGCCGTTCACGCTAGGCCCAGAGCAGGAGAGCGAGATGAGATCATTCCACGAGTGGTTCGATGAGTGGCTGGCACGCCTGCTGGAGGGGCTGGACTAGTCGGAAAAACAACCGGAAACTCGAATCGAACGGTTCTTTCTCGGGTTGGCGAGGCCCGGACTGCGATGCGGGCACGAACGTGGCGGGCCTGACTGCTGACTGCAGGTGGTCAGTGGCTAGCCCGCAAGCTGGCTTCTAGATTGATACACCTTTAGAGGTGTAGAATACACACAGGATGAGAACCAATATCGTGCTAGACGATGCTCTGGTTCGACAGGCAATGGCACTCACCGGGGCACGGACGAAACGCGAAGTCGTCCACTTAGCTCTCTCGAGCCTGATCGAGCGGAACAGGCGCAAGAACCTTCTGGAACTGGCCGGAGAGATCGACTTCGCTCCCGGCTTCGACCATAAGGCGATACGGCAACTGCGCAACGAACCGGAACGTGATCGTCGTTGACACCTCCGTCTGGGTCGCGGTTCTTCGCGACGCCAGCAAGCGTGGCCGGATTGAGGGAGCACTAGCCGGGGACGACGCCCACCTCACGCGATTCACGCAGATGGAACTCCTCATGGGTGCCACCCGGGAGGAGCAATGGACGCGTCTGGAACGCTATCTGGACGTTCAGCTATATGTCGAGGCCGATAGCGAAACGTGGCGCGACGCGGGCCGTACCTACTTTGATCTGCGACGCGTGGGCAAGACGGTACGCAGCCCTATCGATTGCTGCATTGCCGAAATCGCCATCGCTCACGATGCACTGCTTCTCCATCAGGACCGGGATTTCACGACGATCGCAACCGTACGGCCCCTGCGCGAACGCTGGATTGAGTTCTAGGGCAACTCGGAAGACGCTCGTTCCGGCTCCCGCACAGGCCGGGAGTACCCCCACGGGGGCCCCTGCGATCCGAGGCGTTGCTTCGGTGGTTGCGGCTCGCAACCAATTTGGGGCCTTCGGCCGGAATGGCGGATTCGGCCCGATCGATTCCTCTACAGTGGGCGGACCGGTCCTGCGCTAGGATTGGCCTTGCATCCGGAAGCGCAGTCACCCCATCCGGCGCTGGATCAGGTGGCACCGGGACCTGCGACGCTGCCCGCAATCATTCGCAACGCCGCTGCCGCGTACGGGGGCAGGCCGTTCATCATCGATGGAAACGGTCGGATCCTGACGTTCGCCGAGAACTATCGGCGCGCCAATCGCTTCGCCAACTCCTTGCTTGCCCGCGGTATCGGAAGGGGATCCGTGGTCGGCGTCTTCAGCCCCAATTCGTTCGACTTCGTGACCGCTGGCTACGGAATTCTCGCGAGTGGCGCTGTCTTCACCCCCTTCAATTCAAGCTACAAGCAGAGGGAGCTCGTCCATCAAATCTCGAATTCCGGCGCATCGGTTGTCTTCGCGGAACGCAGCCTGATGCCCTGCCTCCTGGAGTGCCGCGAAAGGATTGGGAACTGCGAACTGATCGAGCTTGAGAGCGGGTTCTGGAAATCAGCTCCAGACTCCGACCCGGGAGTCGGTTTCGACCGGGAACACGACACTGTCTTCCTGCCCTATTCCAGCGGTACAACGGGCTTTTCGAAGGGCATCAGGCTCACGCAGGCAAATCTCGTCGCCGCGATCCGGCAGCTGCTGTTCTCGAAGCACTCGCTGTACGAGGCCGAGGGGCGATGCTATGTGTTCCTGCCGCTGTATCACATCTACGGGTTCAACGTGGTCATGAATGTCCTGCTGACCGCGGGCCACACGATGCACATGCGGGCGCGTTTCGACATGGATGACTGCCTGGACACTATCGAACGCGAGCGGATCACCAGTCTGCCGCTGGTTCCCCCGGTCCTGCTCGGAATGCTGTCAAGGGACGATCTGTCGCGACGCGACTTCTCGTCCATTCAATCGGTCAATATCGGCGCGGCCCCGGTACCCGTGCCGGCCGTCCACCGGTTCGTCGAAACGACCGGAGTCGCGGTGAGGCAGGGCTACGGAATGACAGAGACGTCGGGGATCGCAACGACCAACCCTGCGGACGCGCCATGGGATGTCGCCGAAACAGCCGGGATACCCGTCCGAGACATGGAAGCGGCCGTGTTCGACCTTGAGTCCGGCAACCGCCTAGTGCCCCCGGGCGCGACCGGCGAGCTGGCGCTCCGCGGACCCAATGTCATGCAGGGCTACCACAATGCTCCGCAGGAGAACGCCAAGGCAATGCGCAACGGATGGTTCTACACGGGGGACATAGGCCGAATCGACAGCATGGGCCGGGTGCACCTCGTGGACCGCAAGCGGGAAATGATCAAGTACAAGGGATTCCAGGTGCTTCCTGCGGAACTCGAATCCGTGATTCTCGAGCTCCCCGAAGTGCGGGATGTCGCGGTTGTCGGAGTACGGGACACTCACGGTGCTGAGGTCCCGAAGGCGTTTGTGATGCTGCACGCGAACCGGTCGCTCAATGCCGAGAAGATCCAAGCGCACGTTCGATCCCAGGTAGCAGGCTACAAGCAAGTCCGGTCCGTGGAATTTGTTGATTCGATCCCTCGGTCTCCAGCAGGCAAGATTCTGCGGAGAACGCTGTAAGTTGGGCCTCCTCCGCGCTAGTCCCCCAATCCCGGTGGCGGGATCGGTTCGTCGGGGACGGTCTGCCGAACGAAACGCCTCGCCGCATCCACTGTCGCGCTGATCTCCTCCGCGCCGGGAGCGAACTTGGCGAACTTGACCATGTCAGACCGCTCCAGAAACCTCCGCAACAGCACCTGGTGATCATTGCGAATGACGGGCGTCGCGGCCATCGCGGCAAGAAACTCCTCGGTGGTTTGCTCGGGGGCACGCAGACCGAATCTCTCCTCGACGTATCGCCTGACGATGTCGGACAGTCGGAGATAGAAGGACTTGATGTCCGTGGCGTCCGGCAGGCCTTCCGCGAGAAGCGCGTCCAGAGCGGCGAGCGCTGCCTCGTGAGGCATTACCACTCTAGGCGCCGACCGGGCCGCCTTTCGCCGTCTCAACCACCACGCTGCCGCGGCAACCAACGCCGCGAGAGCAGCGATGCCCGCAACCCACCACCACCACGGGACGGGCACGTCTACAGGCTCGGTAGTGTCTCGCAGCTCCGCATCCGCCGCGTCCTCCAGCACGCTCACCACGGTGATCGTGACGGGGTCAGTCGCGATTCGCGAGGAGTTGTTGACGACAATCTCCAGGGCTGGAACCTCGAACTCGCCCGGCAAGAAAGGCTGCAGGACATACTCGCGACCACGCACCACACGGCCGTCATCCAGCAGGTTCTCGCGCAGGGGCTCGTCGCTGGCTACCGCGAAGTCGCCGAACCCCCGCTCCGAATCCGGAAACTCGACCGCGTCCGTTTCTGCGCTCTCGACCACGAGCCTGAGGCGAGCAGATTCGGCGGTCGTCAAAGCGTCGCGGTCCAACAATAGACGAACTAGCGTGTCGCCGCTCTCCGATTCCTGGACCACAGCCGGCTCGACATCTGTCAAGTCGACTCCGCCTGTGCCGCACGACCAGACCGCAAGGCATGCTGCCATGACGAACCACGGCCGGCTTTTCGAATCGGGGCGGCGAGTGCCAGGACGGGGCGAGTTCCTCAACGGCGGCCCTCCCGCTTGCGGAACAGTAGCCGCAAGTCGCGAACGTAGTCCTGTCCCGTCACGACCTCGACCTCGTCGATCCCAGTGGAACGGAAGAATTCCTGGCGTCTTTGCCGACGGACCCGCGCGTCCGCCGCGTACTCTCGGCGCACTCGCTCGCTGGAGGTGTCGATCAATGCGACTTCACCAGTCTCTGCGTCTTGGAGGTCGATGAGACCGACATCCGGCAGTTCGCGCTCTCGCTGGTCGCCTACGGTGACCGCGATGAGGTCATGCCGCCGCGCCAGGATGCGAAGCTGCTTGCCGCCTTGCTCCTCCAGCGTCCCCGGCGTAAGGAAGTCCGAGACAAGAAACACCACGCCGCGCTTGTGCGTGACGCGGCCGAGATATTCGAGCGCGACCGCAAGATCCGTCCCGCGCCCGCGAGGTGCGAATCGCAGCAGTTCACGGATGATCCGCAACACATGCATGCGTCCCTTGCTGGGAGGAATCGCGAGTTCGACCCGCTCCGTAAAGACGATCAGCCCAACCTTGTCGTTGTTGCGGATCGCAGCGAATGCAAGCAGCGCACAGAACTCAGCCGCCGCTTCGTTCTTGAGCTGGCTGCGGCTGCCGAAGGCCCCGGAAGCGGACAGGTCGACGAGCAGCCATACCGTTAGCTCGCGCTCCTCGACGTAGCGCTTTACGAAGGGCTTGCCCATGCGGGCCGTCACGTTCCAGTCAATGCTGCGGATCTCGTCCCCCGGGGCGTACTCCCGGACTTCCTGAAATTCCATCCCGCTGCCCTTGAAGACGCTGCTGTATTCTCCAGCGAGCACGTCATCCACTGCCTTGTTGGTCTGGATCTCGATCAGGCGGATCTTCCTGGCGACGCTCCGGGTGAACTCCTTGACGTCCATGGGCATTGACTGGCGGGACGAGGGACTAAGCGACGGCTTCGCCCTGCGACGGGCCGTGCTTGACGAAGTCCGTCATCGCCCGGCGCTCGGGCCAAACCGTCGCGGCGCCAACGGGCCTCGGGACACCCGCAAGAACGAAATTACCACGGTCCGAAGCGACGGGAGCGAAACCGGTTTGCCTGGCCACCACGGCCCCTTCCGGTGACCGCTGACGCCCTCAAGCGCATCCTTCCGGTGGCAGAACCCCGAACGGATCGAGCCTCAACCGGCCGACGCACTTCCCAGCTGTTACGGATTCGTCGGCGGATGTCCTTGACGCCAAGCAGAACGGTAAGATCCAGTTCCAAGCGAAGCCTCTTCGGCATCCACAAATCTGTCCGGACCATTTCGAAATCGGCCTGGCCGGCCACGGATCGGAGGGTGGCGAGAATGCCCCACATGTATCGCACGGGCTCTCTCATCTCGAACGAAACGCGCGCCATGTTGTAACCGTCCTGCGTAACCCAGATTCGTCCTTCGGAGCGATTCAAGGCCTTGTCCATTCGCCGCACTTCCGGGAGCGGGCCTTCACGTGGCTCGAAGCGGATCACCCAGCAGTTGTGCCCACGGACCTCGTCGGTGCCAACCAGACTCGTCCTGTAGCGGCGCATCAACTCACGGTTGAACTTGACACCTCGTTCATCCGGCGTGTACGTCTCGCCCCTTGCGGCGTGGCGTCGCGCCTCCCGAATGAAACGCGCCTTCCGCCTCTGCGCCTCGCGGGCGGCACCATCCTCCAACGGCCGGCCGTCGCGCTCGACCAATTCCAGGTAAATCGTCCCTTCGAGCGGATACCGGCGGTACACGCTGGTCCGAACGTCCGTTATCTCTCCGTTGGCGTTCAGAGATTCGACGGTCGACTTCATGAACGACTCGAACCCAATCTCGATGGCCAGCTTTTCTTGTCGCTCCGACCTCTCGACAAAGCGATCCACAATCTCGGCGACCGAGGGCGTTGATGCGGACTGGCCAGCCGTCCCGCTGGCAGTACGTCCCTGGGCCGGCGAGGGAGTCGCGCCTAAAGCAAGCGAGAGGCCGGATGCGACTGCCGCACAGAGCGCGGCCTCCAGAAGCTTTGCCGGTTTCTTGCCGAAACCGGCGAGGAGCGAGAAGCGAACCGATCGGACAGCAGTCCCAACCATGGCTACCACTTCCGAGATCACAGGAATCGCCACGAAGACAGTCTACGGTCTTCCGGTCCGCCGCGTGTCGACCCCGAGCAGTCCGCGAGGCCGTGGATTCTGAACTCGCTCGCGAAACCTACGGCACTTCGACGCCGTCCAGCACTCGCTGCACGATGTCCTCCGAACTGAGCTCCTCGGCCTCGGCCTCGTAGGTAACCATCACGCGATGTCGGAGCACGTCCTGGGCCACGGACTTGACGTCCTGCGGGACCACATACCCCCGTCCCTGAACCATCGCGCTGGCCCTTGAGGCCATTGCGAGGTAGATCGTCGCGCGAGGGGACGCTCCGTGCCGGATCCACTCCTGGATGTCGAGCGTGTAGGCATCCGGGTGCCGTGTTGCTTCGACCAGATCGACGATGTACTCCTCGATCTTGGCGTCCATGTAGACCGAGTCGGCCAGGTCCCGCAGCCTCACGATGTCCGACGGGGAAAGGACCGGTGCGACCTCGTGCTCGACGCTCGATCTGGCCATGCGCCTCAGGATCTCCAGTTCCTGTTCCCGCGAAGGGTAGCCGACCCGGAGCTTGAACATGAACCGATCGACTTGCGCCTCCGGCAGCGGATAGGTGCCCTCTTGCTCGATGGGATTCTGAGTCGCGAGGACGAGAAAAGGATCCTCGAGCGGATACGAGGACTCGCCGATGGTCACTTGCCGCTCCTGCATTGCCTCCAGCAGGGCGCTCTGCACCTTCGCCGGCGCGCGGTTGATCTCGTCGGCGAGTACGATGTTGGCGAAGATCGGCCCCATCTTGGTGCTGAACCCCCCGTCGCTCGGAGAGTAGATCATGGTGCCGATCAGATCGGCCGGCAGCAGATCAGGCGTGAATTGTATCCGCCGGAAGGACGCCTGGATGGCCCGCGCCAGAGTCGTGACCGAGAGCGTCTTGGCCAGCCCGGGCACGCCCTCGATCAGGACGTGATTGTTGCACAGGAGCGCCATGATCAGGCCGTCGACGAGGGCCCGCTGGCCCACGATGACCCGGCCGATCTCGCGCCTGACCGCCGCGAGGACGGCGGTTTCAGCCTCGACCAGACGGCCTATCTCACGCACATCCGCAGCTTGCGGCGGACCGTCCCGGACGGGAGAATCGGATGCAGTCGCGTCCATCTTTCTGACCAATTTACCAATTGACCGGGATCGCTATGGGGGGCTCTCAGCAGCACCCACATCGTCCGCCACACGGACAATCTGTGCAAGGTAGCCTTGAGCAAGTACCGCCGTCCCATTGAGCTGCTCGGTCACGAAAGCGTACCCGTGCCCGTGCTGGAAGGCGCATTCCGCAACGAGGTACCCCTCGAAGTCAGTCAGGGGATCAAGTCCCTGAGCAGGGTTGCCATTGCTCAGCGTGAAGGCAAGCTGCCTGCCGGCCTCGATGTCGACAGACCGCTGGGCAGATGGATCGGCCTGGCCGTCGCCTCTAGAGCCGTGGTATCGCAAGATGCACTCACCTGACTGATGCCTGGTTCCATGCGGGTCGGCTGACGTGTTGGAAATCACGATCGCAGTGTCGAAATTGCTCCGGTTTGTGACGAACGGGAAGAAGATCGTTGTCCCGCAGCCCGTCATGCCGAAGCTCGGCCTAGGACTGAACTCGACATCGACAAACCGCAGCTCGTCGTCGTTGCCGGCCTCGGTCGAGGCCGTTTGATACGGAGCTAGGCTCACGGAAACCGCAACGTTTCCGCCCCGAAAGAGTGACCCGGGCGGACCGGTGCGAGAGAATCGAAACGGTATCCGGCAGTCCTCGCGCACATGTGCGCTTGAGTTTGTCACCTCATAAACGGCTGCGGCTTCGAATTCGGAACTTATCGACAGCATGCGATCTCCCACCTGACCGGACGAAACCATGCCGCCAAGCCCTCCAGCGGAAGCGCCGTCTACGAATCCGAGTTCCAGGCTGCCGGCCCCCTCGCCGGACGCGCAAGTGACGCTTGAGGGCACGCGCACCGTAGCCCGAAGAGGAATCCCTGACAGTGCGACACGCACCCTCGTCCCCCCCCAACCGCTTACAGGTCCTGACGTATCCTCGTGAATTGGATAGAAGCTCTCGTTCCATCCCGGATCGCCCGGATGGAGATCTGGCTGCCCTGCGGTCTTGAAGGCCGCTGCGAACCCTTCCGTAATCGTCACTTCGGCAACGGTCTCTCGATGCGAACAAATACGATCCGGGTCGAGGGAGGCTGCCTCGGCTGTCATGCCTGTCGCTGCCTCCGCGACACGGAATGAGCTTTTCTCGAGCCCTACGATCGCTCCGGCCACACGTAGCGTGACCGAAGCCTCCAGCGGGACCGTCGCGTTCGACACCTCGCCGCTTGCCCCGAGCTGGGCGGCTCGCGCTCGAACGTTCGTCAGGCGCAGCGTAGTTGTCCGTGGATGGCACCCGCGTGCAGTACCGAAGCTGCCCGTGCAATCCGCACTTGGACTCGCGTTGCCAATCGCTGCACCTGGAACAGGGAATTCGATTCCTGACCACCGCAGCGTGCGGACGCGAAACTCGTCTAGGCGGCCGAGCATCGGACCCTGTACGGCCGAGTTTTCCGGTTCGCAGGCGTCCTGCGTGCCTTCAGCGTCGGGCAGCGAGCAATTGTTCTCGTTCACGACGAGTACGGCATCGGTGACGTCCGCACCGAGCCCAAAGCCGGTTCGGTTGCCGATATCAACATTCAGTGAAAGGGAGAGGTCGGCACTTAGGAACTCGCCTCGCCCTGCCCCGGCTTCGGACTCGGTGCTGTAGCAAGTGAGCAGTACGTCTCCCACAAGCTCTCTGGTCCCTTCGATTCGGACCACGGGCGCGGATGCGGTCACGGAGCAGCGGATCGAGGCCGTGGCGACGCTCGTCGTAGGCGACACTGCCTGCGCGGACAAGGAACTGGACGACACCAAGGCCACGGCCAGCCAGGAAAACCGCATTGGCATCAGGTCTCCTTCGGCATGCGATGAGGGGTGGCCCGGGTCATTCCGGATCTCCGCCAAGGACCACGCGTTTTCCGTCCGGGCCGATCGGGACCATAGGGGCCAAGTACCCCATCGCCAGGTCGGCGATCCCGCCGAAGCCGTCCGTGATGAAGGCATAGCCGCGCGCCTCAGGGAAGCCACAAACCGCCATCAGGTACCCCTGGAACTGCTCGAGCCCGAGAATGTTCCGCTCTGGGTCGCCATCAGACAAGGTGAGAACGAGCTGCTCGCCCGGCTCGATCACTGTAGAGTGCTGGACCAAGAGAATCGGCGCGCCTTCGGAATCTGCACCGTAGTAGTGGAGATCGCATGATCCCGCCTGCCCCTGAATCCGGCCGGCAAGCGCCTGCCGCGAGCCGTGAGTGATCACGAGGCTCGTCGTGAAGCCAGCTTGATTCGTCACAAACGGGTACAGGAGTGTGGTGCCGCAACGTGCGAAGTCGATGTCCGCCTGAACGCGGCGCGGCGGCTTTGCGAACCTAGCTCCCGACTCCTCGCTACTCGCCACGAGTACCGTGCTTCGAGGCGCCAGACCGGCGGAAACCGTAGCCGTCGCCTGCGCCGGTCGCTGGGGTCCAGCATCGAAACTCACGGGTATGTGGCAGTCCTCCACACGTGAGCTGTCCTGCGATTGCACCTCGTAGACTGCGCGACCTCGCCCCGATAGCAGGTCCAGTGGCTCGGTCGGCTCGGAACCGACCGCGCCGAGACTCGCGGTTCCGCCGACTCCACTTGGGTCGTGACCGCTGACCAAGCCGAGAGCCAGCGCATCCGGGGATTCAGAACCACTCCCATCGAAGCGCGGCTGATGGCATGTGACCGTGGCAGGAACACTCACGGAAATCCCATCGGGAACGTCTTCGAATTCGAGCATCACCCTGGTCGACTGCCCCTCGACGCCGTCTGGGGAGCCGCTCCGAAACGCATTAGCGAACCCCTCTCGGAGGTGGATTGAGACCCTGCCTTCGCCATCGCCGGAGCAGGCAGCTGAGGACGGGTCGCCGACCAGTCCAACCTTCAGTTCGGGTGTGGGATACGCGACCCGCAATGTGCCGTTCCGCACAACGATCGCGGCATCAGAGCGAACCCGCACGTTCGCCGTGACAGGCATACCCGAGGGGCTGGAACTACCGGCAAATCCGAGCTGCGCCGCATTGGCACGAATTCCACGAATGAGGAGCGTTGAGACTGCTTCGGAATCGTCGCCCGGACCGGACCCGGGAAAGGGAATCGTGACGTCTATCCACTCGAGCGCGGAGACCGATGCGAGTCGCCCGAACTGAGGGTCCTGGACGCTATCTGATGGAGCCCCGCAGGATCCGAATGTCGACCCGCTACGGGCCGGAGCCGGACAATCGTTCCCGTTGACGACCAGAACCGCATCCGAAACGTCGCTGTCACTGTCCGAGCCAATACCATTGGTGACGCTGGTGTTGAGCGAGACCGAGATGGAAAGCCTGAGCCCCGACGACGGCGAAGCCGTTCCGGAGGACTCCGGCTTGCACGTGAGCTCAATGTCCGCAATGGGTTCCGCGATGCCACCCGCGTACACGGGACCGGGCGCGGCAACCGCAGTGCAACCTATTGAGGGCACCGAGTCAGCGAGAGCTGACCCGCACAGGAAACCGCAAGTCAGTCCGCCGACTGCGCATGCGCGGAAAGGACCCAACACGACCCTTCCAGTATCTTGCCATACCGACGTTTCGCTTGTTCCGACCGAGGGTCATGCGACGCTGGATTGACACCGAATTCGGCGGTCCGGGACCGCCGTCCGGATCGATTTGATCGGCTTCGGACAGAGCTCGCATATGTCAGGCCGAATCGCGCCGCGCGATCGCCGACCGGCAGATTTGGTCGAATCAAGAATATGCATCAATGTTTGGAACGCAAATGCTGGGCCCTGTATCATAGAGTTTCGTGACAGATAAAACCTTCATTGAGCGGCACGAGGATCTTCGAGGACACGCAGGTGACCGGCCGAGACGGACATCGCCTTGGGCTGTGTGGGTATACGGCGTACCTGCCGCAGCCCTGCTTGGCGGGTTGCTTCACGTGAACGGACTAGGGCCCTTCCAGTCGCTGACAGTGACCCTAGAAGAGGAAGCAAAGCTCAAGGAAGAAATCGTCGGGCTTGAAGGGGAGAACGAAACACTGAAGGACCAGATTGACTCGCTGAAGCCCGGACAGTTCGGGGTAGAGAAGCGTGCCCGGGAACAGCTCGGGTGGTCGAAGCCTGGCGAGATCATTATTCATATTCCGGACAAACGCTAGGCATTCGGCGCGTCCGCTGCCACTTGGGACACCGGCTGATTGGGCATTCCTGTGACTTGAATGGTTGCACCAACTCCCTGATGTGCGACCTTCAGGGCAGGCTCGCGGCGATTCCGGACCATTCCCTCGGGGAGTTCCGTGCAGTCCTTACGACGCAAGAAGATCTGCAAGACCAAGTCGCTGGTCCCCACGCCTCGCCGATCCGTTTGCCTAAATTTGACTATTTTAATTGACCATGTTAGTTTTCGGATCGTGGAATCCATCGCGATCTCGAAATTCAAGGCGACCTGTCTCGCAGTGATTGAGGAGGTGCGCAAGACCGGAACGCCAGTGCGAATCACTCGACATGGGAAGCCCGTTGCGGACATCGTGCCGCCGGGCCCCCCGGAACCAAGCGGGGACTGGCTTGGGTCGATGGCCGGAACAGCGCGAATCCTGGGAGACATTACCGCTCCCACGAGCGAATTGGTCGACTGGAATGCAGAATTGAAGTGAAGTTACTCCTTGATACCCATATCTGGCTTTGGAGTGTCCTAGATCCATCCCGACTCAGCGACAGGATCTCATCCCTGCTGCGAAATCGTTCGTCCGAACTCTGGCTTTCTCCGATCTCGCTCTGGGAACTCGCTGCGCTGAGCGAACGCGGCAGAATCCACCTACATGGCGGGCTTTGGAGATGGATCGACGAGGCGCGACGTTTCGCGCCGATCCGCGAGGCGCCGCTCACCGGCGAAATCGTTCGTGCCATGGATCGGGTCGAGCTACCGCACAGGGATCCTGCCGATCGATTCCTGGCCGCGACAGCAGCTGCGATGGACCTACACCTCGTAACTTCCGACGCAAAGCTGCTGGCAGGACGAGGCTACCAAGTCCTCGGCAACGGCTAGGAGCATCAGCATCCTTCGGACCAGGGGTACGCATGAACAGCGGTGCGAGACGATTGGCAGCGTCGATTCTGCGAAGCTCTCCGTCGCGCCTCACCGCCTGTTCGAACCTTGCGATTCGGCGCCATCATAAGGAAACTTAGGTTGTGGAATCGATCCTGACCCCGTCGAAGGTCGCAGAGAGGCTGGCCTCGGTACGCAACCGCATCTCAGCGGCGGCCGAGCGCTCAGGCCGGGATCCCAACACAATCACGCTGATTGCGGTATCCAAGCGCAAACCTCCAGAAGACATCGTCGCCGCATACGAGGCGGGACAACAAGACTTCGGCGAGAACTATGTCCAGGAGTTCGAAGCGAAGTCGTCGCTTCTGCCGCCGCTCCCGGGCGCCCGGTTCCATCTGATCGGCACGCTCCAGAGCAACAAGGCGAAACGAGCGGCACGACTGTTCTCGACGATTCACACACTTGACAGCGTTAAGCTCGTCCAGCGATTGGATCGCTTCGAGTCTGACCTAGAGGTCTTCCTGGAAGTCAAGCTGAGCCCGGAAGACTCGAAGTCGGGAATGGACGCGGCAGATCTGGACGCTGTCCGTGAAGCAGTCGGGGCAGCGGATCGCCTCCGACCTGCAGGGCTGATGACCATGCCGCCCTGGAACGCGGACCCGGAGTGCTCGCGACCCTACTTCCGACAGCTGCGCCTACTAGCAAACAAGCTTCAATTGGACGGCTTGTCGATGGGCATGAGCCATGACCTCGAAGTCGCGATCGAGGAGGGTGCCACACATGTACGCGTCGGCACGGCGATCTTCGGGCCAAGGGAGCCGCGTCCGGTTTGACTCTACAGCCGGGGGAAGCACACGTAGGTACTGGTGTCATACTCCCACCAAGTCAAGCTCGGTTGCCGCTGCCGCCTACAGCGGGTCGTGAGGCCGGACGCGTGTACCGCTCCGGGGGGCGTCGAGGGACAGTGACTGCCGCACGGAGGGTTGCTCGATGAGCGTCGGGCCGAGCTGGCCGGATCCTCGCGAGCACGGTATTCCCCGGCGTGCGGCGTGGTTGGCGTGCCTCGGGTACGCCGTTCACGTTTTTTCGGGACATACGTCTCCTGCATTGGCCCAGACACCCGCGATTCTCACCGGCAATGTCGAGAGACTCATTGACCGTGGAATGCTGGCGGAAGCCCAGACGGCATTGCAGGACCGCATCAGGTCTGATGGGGAGACATCGCGCAACCTGCTGCTGCGCGGCCTGATCCTTTACAGGCAGGAGCGGTACGACGAGTCGCTGTCGGACTTGAAGCGGAGCTTTGCACTCGACGAGGAAAATCCCGACACCAGCAAGGCCCTAGGACTCTGCCTGGTGAAGATGGGCCGCGAAGACCTCGCCGAGACGTTCTTCGAGATTGCGGTCCGGCTCGCGCCGACGGACTCGATGGCCCACTACTACCTTGGCCTGAACGCCTACACCACGAAACGCTTTGACCAGGCCGCCGCGCTCTTCGAGAAGTCAATCGCGCTAGAACCTGAGTCTGTCGACGGCCACAGCTTTCTCGGTCGCACCTATGAAGCGCTCGGTGAAGTCGATCTCGCCGCGAAACACTACGTACAAGCCAACGATCTGAATCGGGCGAGCGAGCGGCGGTCCGCCGTTCCCCCGCTGCTACTTGGCTCTCTGCTCTTCCGTCAGGCTAGCCTAGACCATGCCGAGGGACATCTCAGGGAGGCCCTCGGATATGACGAAACGTCAGCCCTCGCGCACTACTGGCTCGGCCTCGTGCTGGAAAGACGCTCAGAGATCGACGCGGCGATCGACGAACTCGTCAAGGCCGCCGCGCTCGCCCCGGAAGACCACCGTCCGCACTACGCGCTTGCACGTCTCCACCGCAAGGCAGGCAATGCTCGCCTAGCCGACGAGGCACTTCAGAGGTTCCGCGAATTGCGCTCTCGGTCCGAGGTCGAGACGTTCTGACCCTTTGAAGGCCTACAGCGGGATCATTCCTCGTCCTTGAGACCGAAGCAGTACAGCGTCGAAGAGTAGTCGACAGCGTAGACCTGACCGTCCGCTACCGCGATTCCGGTGAAATGACTCCATGTGTCCATGGCGTCGGGGCCCGAATCAAATAGCAGTTTCCCCGTCTGCGCATCAAGCGCGCGGAGCTCAGCCGAGTCGTCGTGCTTGAGTCTCTGGTCGTCCTTGAGCAATTCCTCGGAATTGAATTCACCAAAGGGGAAGGCACCCGCGTTAACTGTCTGCCGTGCGTTCTCTCCGTTTGAGAGCGCGAACACAACGTCGTTCGCGATCGCCGCTGGCTCGGGTACCGCGAAGTCGCCGCTGACCCACTCCGGCTTGAGATAGGGTTTGCCGTTTTCCGGATGGTCCGCCACGCTGAAGGCCATGACCGAGCCGTTGGGATTGGGCCCGTTCGTTATCGGGAATTCAGGAGCCTGCACGGACACCGGCCCCCAGGTGGGCACGTACACCCAGACCCTGCCCTGGTCGTCCACGTAGCTCGAGAAGCCGCCCCAAAGCCCCATCGCCTCGAACCATTCCTCGTCGTTCGAGAGCAGGGGCGTTGTGTACAGGTTGTCGTGGTGCGTCAGGCCGCCCATGTCCTCGGCGTCCATCAGGTAGAGCACCCCCTCCTTGCCTCCGATGACGACAAGTTCCATGTCCTTGTAATCCAGCACCAGTGCCGATGCCGTGATGTCGAAGTCCCGCTTCCAGACATATTCCCAATTCGCCGGAGTGTAGTAGTCGACGAGCTTGAGCGTGTCCGGATCCAAGCGGAACATCGTATTGCCGAAAATCCGCCGCCCGGCGTTGTACGGGGCGTCTCCTGTCCCTCCGTAGATTCCCCCGTCCCTGCCGATCGCCACTCCTGCACGGCCCCAGATGCCTGCGCCGTACTCCGGCGTCGATCTCCAGACCCTAATCACGATGTTCTCCGGATCAGAGACATCGATCGACGTAACACCGGAAACCGTGTCTCCGCACTGCTGGGAGATCGGCGTGTACAGCACGTCGCCGATGCGATTCAGGCTCCAAGTCTTGGCGAATGCTGGCACCCACTGCTGGGATCGGTACTTCTCCCTGCCCGTGCCTAGGTCGAGCGCATACAGACGGCCGTCCGTCGAGATCGCATAAATCGTGTTTTTGTCAACATCGACCGTAGGAGTGGCGTTGAGACCCTTCGGGCAAAGCCACATGCCCGGCACCTTGTTCTGGACGTCTGTTCGGAACTTCTTCTCCCAGACGATCTCCCCGTTCGAGGCATCGATCGCATAGAACACGTCCCCTGTGCCAGCGATGTAGACGAGATCCTTCTTGGCTCCGCGCCCTTCTCCGGTTCGAACGTCCGTAATGACGATAGGCGCGGTCAGCGCGGCGAGGGATTTCGGTTCGTTCTCGACCTTTCTCTTCCATTTCAAGACGAGGTCGCCGACGTTCTCCCGATTCAGGATCACTTCCGAGCGAGCCCACCCGCTTCGCCGGGCGTCGTAGCTGAACGTCGGCCAGTCACCGGCAAAGGACGGAACGGCTGCCGCGAGGAGACTGAGCGAAAGAACTCTTGAGATTCTCATAAGTGATTCATTATGGCGATTCCTCGGTGGGACTTCCGACCTGTCCTTGCGGCGATCCCAGAAGTATCCGCTGGTCGAGTTGCCGGCGTTCCGACTGAAGTCGGCGGTACTCGGCCAGCTCCCTCTGCTGCGCCTCCTTGTCACCGGCTTCACGGTAGGCGCGCGCCAGCTGGTACCGAATACTCGCGTCGGTCGGGTTGGACTCGGCCGCGCTCTCCAAGTTGCGAGTCGCCTCCTCCACCCTGCCCAGTCCGAGCAATGCTTTGCCCAGTGCCATTCGGGCCCCGGCAAATTCGGGGCGCATTCGCACGGCGCGCTCGTAGTATTCGAGCGCCTCTTTCGGACCCGACCGTGCTTCCAGAATCTGCCCGACACGCAGCGCCGCCGAGGCGTGGCCCGGGTTCGCAGCCAATTCCATTTCGAATTGCTCCAGCGCTTCAACCGCCTGGCCGGGGTCCGACTCCTTCGCAAGCATGGCCTCACCTAGCCGGTAACGAACACCCGGACGCCCGGGATCCTTCTCCAGCGCCTTGCGATACTCCATAATTGCCAGGTCGTAGAACTGACGGCTCTCGTAAGCCTCGCCCATGGCCTGGTGGCCCCAAACAGAGTCCGGCGCGACCCTTGCGATGTCGAACGCCGCCTGGACGGCCACCTCTCTGTACGTCCGGTTGGCATGAAAGAGGATCTCGGGGTCGTCAGGATGTGACGCGCAGACCCTAGATCGAGCCCGGTCGGGGTCGGTTGCGTCAAGACTCGATACCGGTCTCCGTTGCAGAACGCATGCCAGACAGATCGCGGTGCCACTGTCTCCGTTTGTGAGCAGTGCACGCTCTTATGTTGGAGAGGTGGCGATGAGAGAGGAGTGGCCGCTGGTGTCTCGGACCCTCTCTCCGCAGTGCCGCAGGTGGCGTAAGCCACCGCTGCGGCTGGTAGCAGATCCCTCCCCCTGCCAGCAGGAGGAGGCCGCCCGGGGGCCTGGCCAGGCCCCCGGGCGGCGACGGGCCGGACCGTTTGCACCTTGGAGCACGGCTCCGTGGCTTAGCTTGGTCGGCCCGTCGCAACCATTCCTGCGCGTCCTGAACGGAAGCGCGGGTAACGCCCCGAATCGCAAGAGGACAGGAGGACAGGAATGACCGATCCCAACCCCATCGTAGTTGCCGGTATTGATGTGGGCAAGTCGAAACTCGACGCCCACATCCTCGACCGCGACCTCGATCGCCAGTTCAAGAACAATCAGCCCGGCCGCCGCGCTCTGCGCAACTGGCTGCTCAAGCACGGCGTTTCCCGCGCCGTCTTCGAACCCACCGGACGCTACCACCGCCACCTCCACCAGTGCCTCGCCGACGCCGGCCTCGCAACCGTCCTGGTCAACCCCTTGCGCTCCCGGCGCTTCGCCGAGGCCCTCGGCCAGCTCGTGTTGAATCCCGGATTGATTCGTGGGATCGTCGCGTTTTTGCCCGGATTATCCCGTTACGGATTGGGTGGGAAAGCGGTCGAATCCGGGACGGGCGGTTTCGTAGAGTTCCGGGTATAGCCTCGAGGCTGGCGGTGCCAAGCTGCGAGCCGGATATGAATTAGCCGTTACCGGCAGGAGCCGCAGGCTACGGCCGCCGTGCGGGTGCCGTGGGGAACCGGACCCGTCCCGGCGCGATTGCGTTCAGGGGACCGGCCCGGTCCAATAGAGGTGGCCCGCGCGATCTGCCCTCGCCGGGCCGTGGACGGCGCCATCCAGATTCGATACGACACGGACCTCACCGTCGAGGACTACGTTACGCGGAAGGCCTGGTGGGACGCAAGCCCGCCGGACTGCCCGTACCACCCGCAGGGCGGCTGCCGGCTGGTCCCGCACGGGACCTACGGTCGCAAGCAGCCGGACGGCGTACGAGTACGGCGGTTCCTGTGCCGGCGATCGGGGCGGACGGTCAGCCTGCTACCGGACTGTTTGGCGGCCCACTGGTCCGGGACGTTAGCGGGAGTCGAGGAGGCCGTGCGCGAGGCGGCCCGGGCGCCAAGCCTGGAAGAGGCGGCGAACCAGCTGCGCACGGACCGGGTCAGCCTGGCTTCGGCGCTGCGCTGGGTGAGGCGGCGGGTGCAGGCTGTGCGGGCGTTGCTGACGGTGCTGTGCACGCTCTATCCGGAGCGTTTCGGGGAGCTGGAGCCCCGTCTGGAGGACTTCTCCAGCGCACTGGACAGCCAGGCGGTCCTGCCCTGCCTGCGAGCGATCGCGGAGCAGCGGCTGGACGCTCTACCGGCCCCGGCCGGCTTCTTCCGCCCGTGGAACGGGGCGGGATTGGCAGGTCCGGCCCGCCTCCCACACGCGAATGGTCTGGACCCTCCGCCGACGGCCGCCTAGCGTGGGGACAACCGGCTTCCCGGCCGCCCGTTTCCCCGGAGTCCAGAGCATGTCCGACACCCTGACCGACCTGCCGCGCGACGTGGCGCTGTTCCGCTACGGCGTCATCGCCGACCTGCTGGCGCTGCCGCCCGGCTCGCCCGAGCGGCGCCTGGCGATGCGCGAGAAGGCCCGGCGCCGCTGGACCATTCCTGGCAGCCGGCGCACGCGGGTCGCATTCGAGACCATGCGCGACTGGATCGCGGCGTACGAGCGCAACGGGTTTGACGGGCTTGTCCCCAAGCCCCGCGGCGACCTCGGCCGAGCCCGGCGCCTGTCGCCCGACGTCGCCGAACTGCTGATCCGGATCAAGGAAAGCCAGCGGCGCCTGACGGTCCGGCAGGTGATCGCCCAGGCGCGCGAGTCCGGCCGCGTGCCAGCCGGGACGACGCTGGCGGAGTCGACCGTCCACCGCCTGCTGCAGCGCGAGGGGCTGACCGGTCGCGACGGCCCGCCGGGCGCGCCGAAGGACCATCGCCGGTTCGCCTTCCTGCGAGCCAACGACCTCTGGACTTCAGATGCACTGCACGGTCCCCAGTGCGGCTCCGATCCCGCCGACCGGCGCAAGCGCAGGAAGGCCTGCCTTCTCGGCTTCCTGGATGACGCCACGCGCCTGGTCCCCCACGGTGCCTTCACCTTCTCCGAGAACACCGACACCTTCCTGCCCGTCTTCAAGCAGGCCCTGCTCAAGCGCGGCATCCCGACGCGCCTTTACGTCGACAACGGGAGCCCCTACCGCTCCCGCCAGCTGGCCGTGATCTGCGCCACCCTCGGCATCCAGCTGATCCACTCCCGGCCGTACCGGCCCCAAGGGCGCGGCAAGATCGAGCGCTTCTTCCGCACCGTCCGCATGCAGTTCCTGCCTCTGCTCGGCGAACACGACACCGGCAGCCTCGACGCCCTCAACGCCCGCTGGGCCGCCTGGTGCGAAGGCGAGTACCATCTCAGCCCCCACCGCGGCCTTGACGGCGAAACCCCGCTCGACGCCTGGGCCCGCACCGCCGCCGGCATCCGCCTCGTCGGCCCCGACACCGATCTCGACACGCTCTTCCGCTACCGCCTCAAGCGCCGCGTCGGCAAGGACCGCACCGTCAGCCTCCGGGGCACCCTGTACGAGGTCGACGCCGCGCTCGTCGGCGAGAACGTCGTCCTGCTGCACGACCCCGCCGTCCCCCGCAACCGACCCATCCCGGTCCTGCACGACGGCCAGCAAGCCGGCCAGGCCACCCTGCTCGACGCCTACGCCAACACCCGCGTCAAGCGCCCCCGCACCACCGACCGTCCCGACGAGACCGAACATCCCGCTCCCGAACCGACCCCCTCGCCTCTCCAGCTGCGCGCTCTCCGCGCCCCCGACCGGAACGACTGATGTATCTCCAGCACTTCGCCCTCACCCGCTTCCCATTCGCCAGCCTCGCTCACCCCGACGAGCTGTTCCTCTCCCAGGCCGCCCGCGAGACCGAAACCCGCCTCCTCCACCTCCTCGAACTGCGCGGCATCGGCCTGCTCACCGGCGAGGCCGGCTGCGGCAAGACCTCCCTCTGCCGCCGCGTCACCGCCGCCCTGCATCCCGGCCTCTATGCGGTCTTCTATGTCGCCCTTTCGACCGGATCCATCCTGGACATGTACCAGACCCTCGCCTGGGAACTCGGCCTCGCCACCGTGCGCACCCGCGCCAGCGCCTACCGCGAGATCCGCACCGAGATCTCCCGCCTCGTCCGCGAGTCCAAGCAGCTCCCCGTGCTCGTCATCGACGAGGCCCACCATCTGCGCAACGACGTGCTCGAGGACCTCCGGCTCCTCACGAACTTCGACATGGACTCCGAGCACCGCCTGTGCCTGCTCTTCGTCGGCCTCACCGAACTGCGCCGCCGTCTCACCATGGGCGTCCACAAATCCCTCGCCCAGCGCCTCCTTGTGCGCCCCCACCTGGCCGGCCTTGATCGCGATGAGCTTGAGTCCTACCTCGCCCACCGCCTCGCCCTGGCCGGCTGCCAGCTCCCGCTGTTCGAGCCGCCCGCCCTCGAGGCCCTCTTCCAGGCCTCCCGCGGCCTGCCCAGAACCGTCAACCGCCTCGCCCACTACGCCCTCCTCGCCGCCGCCCTCGACCAGGCCCGCACCGTCTCCGCCGCGCATCTCGAGCACGCCTGCCAGGAACTTGCCAAGTGAGACCCCCGCCTGCTCCGCGCTGGTCCGTGCGCGCCAACCGCGTCCGCGACGTTCCCCTCGCTGCGCTCGCCGCCCAGCTCGGCTACCGCCCCGACCCCCGCAACCCGGCCCGCCTCAAACTCCCCGGCTCCGTCCTCTCCATCACCGGCGACAAGTTCTTCGACCATCGCCAGGACCGCGGCGGCGGCGGCGCGATCGACCTCGTCATGCATGTGCGCCACTGCCGCTTCCAGGCCGCCGTCGAGTTCCTCGAACGCCACGCCGGCCTCCCCCTGCGCGCCCCCGCACCGGCCGGCCCGCCCGCTCCCGATCGCCACGCCGCCTTGCGCCTCCCGCCCCCCGCGGACCGCCTCTGGCACCCCGTGCGCGATTTCCTCGCCTCCGCCCGCGGCCTCGACCCCGCCCTGCTCGAGCGCTGCCGCCAGGACGGCATCCTCTACGCCGACTCCCGCCGCAACGCCGTCTTCCTGTGCCGCGACCGCCTCCAACACCCTGTCGGCGCCGAGCTCGTCGGCACCCGACCCGCTCCCGACGGCCGCACCTTCAAGGGCATGGCTCCCGGCTCCCGCAAGGCCCGCGGCGGCTTCTGGCTGCCGGCCTGCACGCACGATCTCGACGCGGTGCTGATCACCGAGAGTGCCGTCGACGCCCTCTCCGCTGTCCTGCTGCTGGCCCCCACCCTGCCGCCCGACACCCTCGTCGCCTCCACCGCTGGCGTCGCTTCCGCTCTCCCCCGCTGGCTGCAAGCCTTCCACGCTCCCCGCACCCTCTGCGCCTACGACGCCGACCCCGCCGGTGACCACGCCGCCGCGGCCCTCCGCCGTCGCACCCCCCACTGCAGCCGCCTCCGGCCCGTCGGCGCCAAAGATTGGAACGATCTGCTGCGCCGTTCCCCGCTAACCTAGTCGCTGCTCAGGACCCCGTCGACGGCAATTCCGCAACCACTCGCCCCTGCCTCAACACGCCGCCCCTATCTGCTACTAGAAAACTACCCTCGCCGATTTCCTCCCTGCCACCCGCACCTCCCCCCAATTCCTTTCTGCAGTAGCGAATCTACTTGAAAAATCGCCGCTTCCACTGCAGAAACAAAGTGGGATTCGCCCAGCGAATTAATCCGGGATACAACAGCTCGCCAAGAACGACCGCGTCGATGCGGCCATGCTCGCCCGCTTCGGCCTCCTCGACGACCTCGAGGCCACCCCGCCCCAGCCGCGCAACCTCCAGCTCCTCAGCGACTTGCTCGCCCTCCGCCGCAAGCTCCTCGAGCAGCTCGGGGCCCTGCGCAAGCTCTGCGCCGAACTCGGCCCCGAGGCCGTCGGCTGCCCCGCCGCCACGCTCGAGGCCCTCCAGGCCGACATCGCGGGCTGCGACCGCCGCATGCGCACGTGCATCGCCGCCGACGCCGCACTCTCCCGCCGCGACGCCATCATCCAGTCGGTTCCCGGCTGCGGCCCTGTCAATGCCGCCTGCCTGTGCGCCGACATGCCCGAGCTCGGCCGCCTCGGCCGCCGCAAGGCCGCCTCCCTGTTCGGTCTCGCCCCCTTCGACCGCGACTCCGGACAGCACCGCGGCGGCCGCCGTATCCGCGGCGGCCGCGCCCAGCCCCGCCACCTGCTCTACATGGCAGCCATGGGAGCCATCCGCTGGGAGCCGTCCTCCCAGGCCTGCTACGCACGCCTCCTGGCTCGCGGCAAGCCGCACAAGGTCGCCCTGGTCGCTGTCATGCGCCGTCTGGCCGGCCTGCTCGACACCCTCCTGCGCGAGGACCGCCTCTGGCAGGACGAACCGCCCGCCCGGGCGTTGGAGGCGGCAGCGTGAGACCGTTCCCCATCGGCTTCCGCCCTTCCGCCCCCGATGCGGCGCCAACGCCCCTCAGGCGCCTACTACCGCCAAGTTTTTTCCTCTACCCCCTTGACAACGAACACGGAAGCTAAGCCGTGGACGGGGTTGCCTTAGAGGCTTAGACGGGTTCGAAGCAGACGAACAACCCTTGAACCAAGACGAATGCGGTCCATTCAACCGACCTGTCAACAGGTACTATTATCAGTTCACTAGCGGCCAGGAGGGTGCCGATGGCTACTTCGAGGTTTTCGGAGGATATCGTTCCAGTCACGGATCTAAAAGTCAGTCCTGGTCGAGTTCTGAGACACGTTACAGATTCGCGTCGGCCAGTGCTCTTGACGAGCCGGGGTCGCGGTGTTGCTGTCGTCCAGTCGGTCGCCGAATTCGAGAGAGGCGAGGACGAAAGGGCCTTCATGCGGGCCGTGGTGGCTGGTCTCGCGGACCTAGACGCTGGTCGGATGGTTTCGTGGTCGGAGGCCAAGTCTCGACTGGGCCTATAGCTGTCGGATGTCGGGAACTTCCGTTTCCTTTGGCGAATCGGCTGTAGAGGATCTCGAAGGGATCAAGGATTGGTACGCCGAGCCGGGTGTCCCCGATGTCGGCGACCGTCTGGTCCGGGAGGTGTTTTCAAGACTGGAGAACCTACGGGCTGATCCCAATTGGGGCCGAATCGTGCCTCAGTTCAACCAGACATTCTTGCGAGAACTGATCCTCCGTCCTTTCCGAATCGTTTACCGCAGAGAGCAAGCGCATGTTCGAGTTGTACGCATCTGGCGAAGCGAACGGCTACTCGTGCTTCCGAAGCAAGAGAGCATTTGACAGCGGCGGTCGCGGACGGTCCCGTTTGGTCGACGGTAAACGCAAACGCGTTGGTATCGAGTATCGACTTGCGATTGGCGAATGAGCATCCGCCACGCTCTTGCCTCCTGTGGGGCAAGCAGGAGCACGTTTTGGAACTACGGCAAGGTTCAGACAAGGACCAAGCCGGCCGCTCTACCGCCTCTCGATGCTCGGGTGCAATGGGAGGCTGCGCCTACCTGACAAACTCGATGTCCCTGTCTGGAAGCCAGCACCTTCGCCCGTCTGGCAGCTCTACCCTTTGCCAATCGGGGCGTTCTTCCAGCACTCGGAATTCCGTGCCCGCATGCAAAGGATCCTCGAACGCCGGCTCATAGCTCTGTCCGTCCCCTTGGCGTGCGACAGTTTCCGAGGCAACCACTACTCCCGTAACCGTCCGGCTCTCGTTGACGGCGTCGTAGGCGAACGAAGCCAGCGTCAAAGCGGCCACGGCACCGAACCCATACGCGATTTCTCGGGGCACCCAGTCCTTGCCGACCCGCCTGAGCAGGAGCAAACCCCAGAAAACGACCCACGTCCCGGCAAAGAGCCTCAATCGCGTCGCGCTGGAGAAATCGTAGTGCCAGAAGAGAAGCGTCTCGAGCACGGGCTTGCCACCCGACGGGTCCAGCTTGTCCGTGCGGGTTGCACGAGCGAACTCGAGGTTCCGGGCCGCGTTGGCATCACCCGGATCAAGCCTCAGCGCAACCAGGTAGTTCAGGATCGCTCGACCGATATCCCCAAGCTGGAAGTAGGCGTTGCCAAGGTTATAGTGCAGCTTGCTGTTGCGGATGGCGAGTTCGCCGACCAAGCTCTCGTACCGGCGCGCGGCCCTTCGGTACAGCTCGGAGGCGCCCTGGGAATCGGTCTCGCGGACCTCGTTTGCCCGCCGGAAATACTCGTTGGCCTCGGAGAAGATGTCTTCTGCCGCTTGCTGGGCGGGCGCCATTCCTCCTCCCAGAAGGAAGCTTGCGACGAAGATCCGGCCTACCCGTCTCATCGCCAGTACCCTTCCATGCGGTCGACGGCCGCCGTCGCGTCCGCCAGTAACCGCCGCTTTCCGTCAAGATCCGTCGGCTCCACTCCGGCATAGCTCCCCGCCTCGCAGCGTTCGAAGACGTCGCGGAGCGCCTCGAGCGTCTCGTGGTTCGCAGGGTCGCGCATCCGGTTCCCGTCCAGGACACTTAGTCGCTTGACCACATCCCCGTAAGTCCACGCAGCCGCTTCGGCCGCGGTGCCCCCAAGTCTGGAGGCCAAGTAGTCTCGAAGCCCGGCCAGCACGGCCTCTGCGACTTCGCTTCCGCTGCTTGCTTCGACGTCAATCGCGTCTGCTGCGCGCTTCCAGCGGCTGCGATGGGTACGGACGAACAGTCTCGCGGGATGGAGGACTCCTGCCCCACCGCGAGCCACCTGCCATCCCAGCAGCACTAACGGTGGTACCGCAAGCATCGCGAGCGCGAGGGGCATAGGGCCGAGCGGGCGTAGGCGCGCAGTCCACCCTCCCGGCATTGGCTGGAGCGCCGAGGCGTCGACATAATTGTGGGCTATTCCCTGTTCCCGGGTCTCGATCTCGAGCTGGCGAGGCCCGGCTACGCCGACACCCTCCGCGTCCTCGGCTGTCACGATCCTGGAGGGCTTGACCTGCAGGTCGATCGGGTCGCTCCTCGCTATCCGGTACTCGCCGGACCTCGGATCGAAATAGGGGAGCTCTATCGCCGGGATCTCGTTGATTCTGTCGTGCCTCGCCCGCAACGTCTGGGTAAAGAACTTCTCCTCGCCGCGGATCTCTCCCGCACCGGTCTCGCTCGGTACATTGAAGTCACGTACCAGTTCGGGGGCCTCGTCGAGATCAGGAAATCGTGCCGTCTCCAGCATGCCTGGTCCCCGGACAGTCATGCCGAGCGTGATCGGCTCGCCAACCGCAACCGATGTGGGCTTCGCCTCCGCGCGGAGCTGGAACTCGCCGATCCAGCCGTTGAACCGGGGCGGGCGGCCCTCCAGCGGCAGGTCCAGCACCTCGAGCCGTGGCCGGTTCGAGGGAATCGCGAGGGTTTCCAGCTCGCGTCGACCGCCGAAAACGCCGGAGAACAGGCTTCCACCGAAAAAGTCGTCAAACGGGTCTCTCCTGCCGGACGGGCCTGGCTTGGGGCTGACGAACGTGACGGTCGCCTGTGGCAGTGTGACGCTCCCGGACTCGCGCGGTATGAGGAGCTTCTCGAATCTCAGGACCGTGTATGTGCGTCCATCCAATTCTCCAGTCCCCTTGCGCGCGACAGCCCGCCTGTCACCAAGCCTGATTTCCATCCGGTCGGCCTGCTGTTGCCCAGTCGTTGTGCTGGACGGCGGGTCCAGGACCTCGAATCGACGGTCGTCCAGCAGCGGCATCGTGAAGGAGAATTCCTGGATCTCGCGACCGATGTACCAAACCGCTGTCAAGGAAACGGGCTGCCCGATATAGGCGCGCCTCTCGGATAACGAGAGCCGGAAGCGGAAGTCGTCGTTTTCCTCGGGCGGCAAGACCTGTAACGAAACAGGCTGCGTAGTGGACGTGCGACCGGCGGCCGTCACGACAATCGCAGGTATCACGGCCCCGCCAGCTCTGCGAGCGGCCAGCCGGTAGTTGAAGTTGTAGCCCCGAAGCACCTGTTGCGTCATGCGCCCGTTCACGATGCTTACGGACGTGCTGTTGCTGGCACCGCCACCGGCCTCGGTAACGACGAAGTCCTTTTCCAGCGGCCTGACATCGATTGGATCGGGCTGGTCGGTTCCCTGCACTTGAATCTGCAGCAGGAACTGCTGACCGACATAGACACGCTGGCTCTGAACCGCAGCGCGCACCCGGAGCGGTTCATCCTGGGCGCTTGCTCCAGGCGGAATGGCCAGCATGCACACAGGCAGCAGGGCGGCGAGAACGCGCGCGAGCATCTACCAGTCCTTTTCCACGGCGACAGCGCCCACGCGCTGAAGCAACTGCCGACGACGCCGGTCCTGCTTCTCCTTCGCCAAGATCTGGTCTGTCGTCATTTCCAGATCCTGGGGCGACGCCTGGGCGTCACCTTCTTCCTCGGTCTGATGCTGCTCAGCCTGTTCGTTTCGAGGCTCCCCTTCCTGACCGGCCTCGGCCCTCGCGGCTCTACGCATCGCGTCGGCGGCTTGGCGCTGCGACCGCTCTGCGTCACCGGGCCGCTCGTTCTCGAGGTCCTCTTGAGCTTGTTCTTGATGTTGGCGCGCCTGTTCCAGCTGCTCGCGGGTCTCTGGGCTCGCATTGTCCTGGAATTGCTCGGTACGTTCACGAAGGTCTTCCTGACGATCGGCCAGGTCCCGGGCCTGTTGACGCTGGGCTTCCCGCGAATCGGAACCGCGCTGCTGCTGCCTGTCCCGTTCCAGATCCTTGCTCTCGTCGGCGAGTTCCTGCTGCTCTTCGGCTGCCCGCTGCATCGCTTCGCTCGCGCTTTCGCTCTCCTCATCTGACGAATCCTCGTTGGGATCCTGCTGCCCTCCAGCCTGCTGCTGCGCCTGATCGCGAAGCTGCTGGATCAACCTTCGGGTCACTTCGAGATTGTGAGCGGAGTCGCTCCGTCCCGCGTCGGACCGCAACGCATCCAGGTAGGAACGGGCCGCCGGCGCCAGGAATTCGATTGCCTTCCTCGGGTTGGTCGGGGCGACCTGTTCGGCTTGCCTGTACAGAGCGTTGCCCAAGTTGTGGAGCCCAGTTGCCTCCAACTGCGGCAGGCCCCGTTCCAGGCTCCGGCGCACGGTCTGCGAGTATCCCTCGGCAGCCTCTGCGAACTGGCCGCTCTTGTAGAGCGCGTTCGCCCGGTTCAGGGAGGCGTACGGAGAGTCCGGGTCCTTCTCCAGGGCCTGGTCGTAGGAGCGCACGGCCTCGGCGTAGGCCTCGGACCGGAAGGCCTTGTTCCCTTCGTTGACCAATCCGCGCACAGATGCAGCCTGGGCGACCGACGGCGCGACGGCCGCAACAAGGAGCCACCCTGCAACGCGTCCGACCTCTCGCTTGCGTTCCCGCAGAGCCGTCTCCCAAGCGAGCAGCAGAATGCAGATGGCGAGGAAGACCTGGAACTTCTCCTCGAGCCGGTCCAGAGTTCGCGAGCCGATCTCGCGCCCTTCGCCGGACGCGATGAGACGGCGATACACCTCGCCGAGGTCAATCGCCCCGGTCGAGACGTTCAGGTAGATTCCTCCCGGCGTCGAGTCGGCCATCCGGCGAAGAGCGGCTGCGTCGAGCCGGGACCAGACCTCCTGTCCGTCGTGGACTAGGAAGCTTCGATCTGACCCGTCCGAGCTCCCGTCATCAGCGCCCGAGGCAATCGGAATGCGCTGGCCGACGCGCTCGTCGCCCAGCCCGATCGCGATCAGCCGAATGCCGAGTTCGCCCGCCTCGGCGGCGGCCTCGACGGGAAAGCTCTCGTGGTCCTCTCCATCGGTGATCAACACGATGTCGCGGTGATTGCTGCGCTTCCCGTCAAAGACGTCGCGCAAGACCGCGCGCAAGCCGTCGCCAATCAGGGAGCCTCCTCGCGACACGCTGATCGCCGAAACATCCTCGAGGGCCATGCGGAAGAATCCGTAGTCGAGGGTGAGCGGGCACTTGACTACGGTCGATCCCGCAAAGACCGCCAGCGCTACTCGATCGCCCTCGAGCCGGTCCACCGCGTCGAGGATCGCCAGCTTTGCCCGTTCCAAGCGATTCGGGGGCAGATCCTCGGCCAGCATGCTCCGAGACACGTCGAGGAGGAACACCACGTCGCGGCCCCTTTGGGTCACCTCCTCTTGCACGGCGTCCCAGGCGGGCCTCGCCAAGGCGACCACGAGCGAGCCGACCGCCACCAGGACGAGGACCGATTTCAGGACTCGTCGTGCCGGATCGGGCATCGACGAGCTTCCGAGCCTAGCGAGCAGCCCCGCCTCGACAAACCGCTCTAGGGCCTGGCGACGGCGCCTCGAAGCATAGGCCATCAACGCGGCCATCAACGGCACGAGCCAGAGTGCGTGGAGCATCTCCACATCGCCGAATTGGAAGTCGCTCACGGCACCGTCCTCAGCAAGGTTTGACGCAGGAGAACTTCGAGAGATAGCATCGCCAGCGCCAATAGTGCCCATGGCGCAAAGGCTTCGCGGTAGTCGAGATAGCGAACGATCTCGAACTCGCTCTTCTCAAGGCGGTTGATTTCCTCGTGCACCGACCGCAGAGTGTCCGCGTCAGTGGCCAGCCAGTATTTTCCTCCTGTGGCCTCGGCCAGGTCCCGCAAGGCCCGGTCGTCGAAACCTCTCCTTAGTGGCGTGCTAAGGCGTCCGAAGGGCGTCTGCAGTCCGTGCTCGTCCCCCACGCCGATGGCGTAGACCTTGATGTCCCATTGCTTGCAGAGCTCCGCAGCATCGCGGACGCTCCGGTCCCCGGCATTGTTCTCGCCGTCCGTGAGGAGAATCACGATCTTGCTCTTGATCTCGTAGCCGGGACGCTCCTGGCCAGGCTGGCGGAGCGATTCCTCGGCCCGATGGAGGCGGGCCGCGGCCAAAGCCACGGCGTCTCCAATGGCAGTCCCGTCCTCGCGCCGGTCCTCGACGAGGCGCACCGAGTCGAGAAGCTGGATCAATGTCGCGTGCGAGAGCGTGAGCGGACAGACCGAGTCCGCGTACTGTGCGAACGCTGTCATTCCGATCAGGTCGTTCGGACGGCCGCCCATTTCTCCTTCGGCCGGATCCACGAATTCCCGAAAGACCTGCTTGACCGCATCGAGCCGCGTCACGGCCTGGCCGCCGAACCGCATTCTCTCGCCCATGCTGGACGACCGATCAACCACCATTCCGATTGCTACGCCCTGGGAGATGTCACGGGCACGCTCGGTGCCGTGCTGCGGCCGCGCCATCGCAAGCACCAAGGCCGCCAGCACGAGGGCGCGCAGCAAAGCGGGCAGCCCAACCAGCCTGGCCCGCCATGAAACGGCAACCCGGCTGGCCGCGGCCGTCGAGGAGAACCGGAGCCGGATCCGGTCGCTGCGACGCCACAGAACCAGCGCCGCCAAGGGCACCAGGAGGAGGAACATCCACGGCGACTCGAACCGGAACATGGCTCGGTGGTTCCCTCATTCTGCCACTTCGTCCCGATCGATTGCGCGGAGCCGCCGAAACTTGCGCCGAAACGCAGTTGACACCCATTGGCAGGGTCGGTACACTAAGGGAAACCAGAACTTGATAGCAACAGCATCAAGTTTCATGAGCAGCGACGTGACTCAACCTGCTGCTCAACCTATTCCCGACATTCTGATTCCCAGGAGGACCCAATCACAATGAGTCTGCGACCATTGCACGACCGCATCCTCGTCGAACGGCTCGACGAGGCTGAGCAGCAGTCGAGCGGCGGGATCATCATCCCTGACTCGGCAAAGGAGAAGCCACAGCAAGGCCAGGTCGTCGCCGTCGGCAACGGCAAGAAGAAAGACGACGGCACCGTCGTGACCCTCGACGTCAAGGTTGGCGACAAGATCCTGTTCGGCAAGTATTCCGGCAGCGAGGTCACAGTCGACGACAACGAGTATCTGATCATGCGCGAGGACGAAGCTCTCGCGATCATCAACTGAAAGAGAACCCAGAAGGAGCAATTCGCAAGATGGCAGGAAAGAACATCGTCTACGGCGAGGATTGCCGGCAGGCAATCCTGAACGGCGTGAACAAGCTCGCCGACACCGTGCGCGTGACACTGGGGCCAAAGGGCCGCAACGTCGTGCTCGAGAAGAAGTTCGGCGGACCGAACGTCACCAAGGACGGAGTCACCGTCGCCAAGGAGATCGAGCTCAAGGACAGGCTCGAGAACCTGGGCGCCCAGATGGTGCGGGAAGTCGCATCGAAGACATCGGACGTAGCCGGCGACGGCACGACGACCGCCACGATTCTGGCACAGGCGATCTACCGCGACGGCCTGAAGAGCGTCGCGGCGGGAGCCAACCCCATGGCGATTAAGCGCGGGATCGAGAAGGCCACCGTGGCACTTGCCGACAAGCTGCACCGGATGGCGAAGCCCGTCGAGGGCGACGCTGTCGCGCAGGTCGCAGCGATCTCGGCGAACAACGACGCCGCGATCGGCGAAATCATCGCCGAAGCCATGGAGAAAGTGGGCAAGGACGGCGTGATCACAGTGGAGGAAGGCAAGACCATCGACACCGAGCTCGAGGTGGTCGAGGGCATGCAGTTCGACCGGGGCTACGCCTCACCGTACTTTGTCACCGACCAGGATTCGATGGAGTGCGTGCTTGAGAACGCCCTGATCCTGATCCACGAGAAGAAGGTCAGCAACATGAAGGATCTGCTGCCGGTGCTCGAGACCGTTTCCCGGCAGGGCCGCCCGCTGCTGATCATTTCGGAGGAAACCGAGGGCGAGGCGCTCGCAACCCTGGTTGTGAACAAGCTGCGGGGCACGTTGAACGTCGCCGCCGTGAAGGCCCCGGGTTTCGGTGACCGTCGCAAGGCCATGCTCGAGGACATCGCCATCCTGACCGGCGGCCGGGCCATCATGGAGGAGACGGGCATCAAGCTCGAAGGCGTCCAGCTCGAGGACCTTGGCCAAGCCAGTCGCATTGTGATCGACAAGGACAACACGACGATCGTGGAGGGAGCTGGCAGCTCGGACGCCATCCAAGGCCGCGTCAAGCAACTGCGGGCGCAGATCGAGGAAACCACTTCCGACTACGATCGCGAGAAGCTGCAGGAACGGCTGGCGAAGCTGGTCGGCGGCGTCGCGGTGATCAAGGTCGGGGCGGCAACCGAGACCGAGATGAAGGAGAAGAAGGCGCGCGTCGAGGATGCGATGCACGCGACCCGCGCGGCCGTCGAAGAGGGCATCGTCCCCGGTGGCGGCGTCGCCCTGCTCCGGGCCGGATCCGTACTCGGCGACGTCGAGGGCGCGAACGAGGACGAGCAGATCGGCCTCAACATCGTCGGCCGGGCAATCGAGTCTCCCCTGCGCTGGATCGCGCAGAATGCCGGCCAGGAAGGCGCCATCGTCGCGGAACGAATCCGCACCGGCGATGACGACAACTTCGGCTACAACGCCTCCACCGACAACTATGGCGACCTCGTTGCTGCGGGCGTCATTGATCCGGTGAAGGTAACTCGGACCGCCTTGCAGAACGCGGCCTCGATTTCGAGCCTGATGCTCACGACCGAAGCGACGGTTCACGAGATCCCCGAAAAGACACCCCCGCCTCCGCCCGACCCGCACGGCGGCGGCGAGTTCTAAGCCGCGACGGCCCTGAGCTCACCCCAACATCAGCCCCGTCCGCAACCAGCGGGCGGGGCTTTTCTATTGGGGATCAATATTCTGAGCACCTACCGCAGTTCACTTGGAACGCTCCGGGGAATTGCCGCGATTTGCGGGGGCGAGCGAGCATTTCCAAGCATGCGGCTTCCCTAGCTTCGACTCGAGGATCGGGCGTCCTGGGCGATCCTGGATTGAACCGGGCACCGGGAAAAGCAGACCTCGCCCGCTGCGCTTGGCCTTGCTCTCGTGGTTCCTCGAACAGCCCTCCTTGCTCGACGTGGCCGGTTCAGACGCGCCGCTTGATACACCGCTCTTCGGATCGAAACTGGCGGAGGTCGCGATACCGGCTCTCCCCCATCCGTAAGGTCAACCACAGGTCGTCGTGCGGAACGGCCTGCCGCACAACTTCGGAGGCCCGCTAGTCCACGATTGCCTGATACGCGAGGCGCTTGAACTCGCGCCCATACGACAACCCCCTGTATGGAAGGATCTGCACCATGAAGATCGAAACCATGCCTTCCTCCGGGTCGATCCAGAAGCGTGTCCCGGCGGCGCCTCCCCACCGATACTCCCCTCTGGTCCCAATCATGCCCGACTTTCCGGGTCCTCGATTCACCGCAAACGTCAGGCCAAACCCCCAACCGGGCCACAATGTTCGGCCTACGCGAGGCATGTCGCGGGGCAGGTGGTCGGCACGCATCAGTTCGACCGACTTACGGCTCAGGATCCGAACGCCACCCAGTTCGCCGTTGTTTGCCAGCATCTGGCAGAAGCGGGCGTAGTCCATCGTTGTGGATACCAGGCCCGAGCCGCCCCCAAGCCGGGTCGTGGGTTGCTTGTAGATGTCCTGGGCTTCGGCCGTCGACCGGTGCACCGTTGTCTTGCCTTCGTCAGGACGGTAAAGAACGGTGAAGCGACCCCACTTCTCCTTCGGAACGTAGTAGCCGGTGTCCACCATCCCGAGCGGCCCAAAAATGTTTGTCCGAAAGAACTCATCGATAGGGGTCCCGGAGACAGCCTCGACGTACCTTGCAAGAACATCGGTGGAGTAACCGTATTGCCAGGTTGTCCCGGGCTGCTGGACGAGGGGAGCTTTCGCGATGCGCTTGACCATTTCTTCGAGGGTGGTGGCCTTATTGACACCGGTCTTTGCAAAGTATGCCTCGCCGTCCGGCGCGGTGGCCCCTGGGTAGCTCAGGCCGGCCGTGTGCATGAACAGGTCTCGAACCGTGATCTGGCGGTGAGCCGGAACGGTGTATGCGATGCGCCGGCCCGCCTCCGAGGCAGTCTCGTCGACCGCAACGCGCATCGTCTCGAACTCAGGCAGATAGTCCGAGATAGGGTCGGTGAGCTCGAAGTGCCCGTGCTCGTACAGAATCATCGCTGCGACACCCGTAACGGCCTTCGTCATCGAGTACATCCGAAAGATGGCATCCTCAGGCATCTCCTTGCCGGCTTCTTTGTCCATGGCGCCCCAAGTCTTGAAATAGCCAATCTTGCCCCGGCGAGCGACCAAGCCGATAGCCCCGGAAAAATTCCCCTTCTCGACATGACCCTCCATCGCGTGGTCGATGCGAGCCAGCCGTTCACTTGACAGGCCTACTTGCTCAGGATCGATCCTCTGGAGGACGTCGGAAGCCCAAAGGGATGGTGCTAACACGAAGAAAGCGGCTGCTATCGCGATCAAGAATTGCATGGGATTCTCCTATATCGGGTGACGGATGGGCCAACTCGACCACGAACCCGCGAGCCGCTACGGCTAGGCACTCGCATAAGTCCGAAGGCACCCGCTTGCGTCGGTCGCTAGAGTACCAACTTCAAAGCCATTTGGGCCTGCCTCGGCGCTCTTCCAGTCCGAACGACGCTTCCGGAAGCGCCTCTCGTCCCAGCGGCGGTAGTCTCCGAACGGCACCGGAGGGCGGGTGGGTGGTTGCGGCCACGACGAACACCCAGGGGCAGGATCCTGACGAGTTCGCCTAGTGCTCCGGCGGAGCCATCGCGATGGACGTGATGCCGATGGCTCACCGAGCCTGGCTCGGCATCGTGCCCTCGATTCTGTCTTGTCCCTGTGCCAGAATCTAGCACCGGCTCGAGCAATGAGAACAACACCGAAATCACAACTGATCCGGGTCGCTTAGGGACCGAGAATGTGACCAATCTCGGCGCCCTTCCGCTCATCGAACCGACACGGATTGGCTGTGTTGCCAGATTCGAAGCCGGGAACGAAGGGCCAATGCGCCATGGCTCCTCCTTGAGCTGGCAGATGCAGGAGACCGCACATGATTTCCAAAAAGAGTCTTGCTGACGGCTTTGCCGCCTTTCAGGAACCTTGGTCACCCAGAATTGCGGGCGACATCAACGATATGCAAATCAAGCTGGTCAAGCTCCAAGGCAAGTTCGTCTGGCACAGTCACGATCAGGAGGATGAGCTCTTTCTCGTCATCTCGGGCCGCCTACGGATGGAATTTCGCGACCAGGAAGCGCAACTCGTCAGCCCGGGGGAGTTTATCATCGTGCCGCATGGGGTCGAACACAGGCCGGTGGCCGAAGAACCCTGTGAGGTCGTCCTTCTCGAACCCAACACGACGCTCAATACCGGCAACGTCGACAATGAACGAACGGTCCGGCATCTGGAGCGCATCTGAGGGTCTCGGACTTCATCTGCTCGACGGCTGCGCCATCCGTGTCCCGCCTCCAGTGCACGTGATTCACGGGAATCGGGTATTGGAGCCTCCTGGCGGCGCTTCTTGTGCTTTCGACAGTGAGGGCGTTGCAGCGTTCGCTCCGGCCAACCAAAACGGGTGGGACCGCTTGAGCGGTAGAATCGACGCATCTTGGAAGGGTCCATGATTCCCCATACAAGATCCTCGGACCGTGGGTTCTGGAGGTATGGGTGAGGTCTATTACTCGCTGCAAACCGAGTTCCTACGCACAGCGGAGGCGAAGTCCGCACTCTCCCAGATGGCATACGAGGAATGCGATTTCGGGCTTCTTGAGTAGGCCCTGGTTTCTGGTGTGGAGCGCTGGACTCGTTTCGTCCTTCCCCCTCGTAGCGGATGGCGTTCCGCTCCAAGGCAGCCCGATGGCGGCCAAGGGAAACGCGCCTGCGTCAGTTCCCAAAGCAGAGGATTCGGCCGCGGAGGCCGTTCAAGGCGACAATTCCGGGCCGGACCGTACGGAACTCAATCTGCTCGGTCAGACGGACGCCTCAGCGGGTGAGAGCCGCCGCAACGAGAACGTCAGGATCACCCTGGTTGACAACGCCGTACAACGGGAGCTCAACGAGCGACTCGGTGCCTCAGCGACGATCATCAAGGAATTTAAGGCTGAGACCAACTACTTCGGCACCGAGATCGGCAGCTCACCGTCCTCGAGGTTGCACCAGGCGCACGTGGCAGCGTCCGGCGTGCACGGCAGAATCTACGAAACGCACAACAACAGCGTCTTCAGCGCGCGCTCGTTCTTCCAAGTCGGAAGCGTCCAACCGGCTCGTTCGAATGACTATGGCTTCCAAGTCCTGATACCTCTGATTCGAAGTGTGAATCTCAGTCTCGACGGGAGCCAGAACAGAGTTCGAGGCAACGTCAATGGGAACGTACTTGTACCAAAGGCGGATGAACGAACGCCGCTGGATCGCAACCCAGTCACTGGCGAGCCAGTAGATCAAGAGACGCGGCACTTCGTGAGCCGGATGCTGGCGGCCTATCCGGGCGAATTACCCAACCGTGCCGATATCGACCCGCGCGCCCTGAATACGAACTCGCCACAGTCGATCGACAACGATTCTCTGGCGCCTCGCCTAGATGTCAGCGCCGGAGACCGCGACCGCCTGGTGCTCGGCTACCAGTTCACCGCACAGCAAGTGCAAGCGTTTCAACTCGTCGGCGGGCAGAACCCGAACACCACCACCAAAAACCACCGGGCACGCGTTACTTGGAGCCGCACCTGGTCCCCGGTTACCACGATGGATGTCTCCGCGGGCTACGACCGAGTGGGGTCGCTCTTGGTTTCGGACGATTCAGCGGTTGGACCACTGATTTGGATGTCTTCGGCTCTGCAGTTCCTCGGGCCCGGCCCGATCATCCCGATTGACCGCTCCCGAAACACATTCCAGTACGCAACTCAACTACGTCATCGCCGAGGGAAGCATGACCTGACTGCGGGCGCTATAGCGGTGCGCAGGCAGATCAACGGCTTTGAGAGCTCCGTTCATCGTGGTGAGTACGTCTTCAACGACAATTTCGGGAGCGACACCATCAGCAATGTCCGGCTCGGCCGGCCGAGTCAGTACCAGCAGGCGATCGGAAACATCAGTCGTGGCTTTCGGAGTTGGGTTGTGGCGTTCCATGCAGGCGACCGATGGCAGGTCTCGTCTGATCTGACGCTCACGCTCGGGCTACGCTACCAGCCCGCCTTTGCACCCTCGGAGGTCAACCACCGCAATCAGATTCCGTTCGATTGTGATTGCAACAATTTCGCACCTCGCCTCGGGTTTGCATACCGCTTGGGTGGAAACCGGGGTGTGGTGCGAGGAGCGTACGGGCTCCACTACGGCGAAATCTTTCCGGTCACATACAGTCAGGCTCGATTCAATCCCCCGGGCAGCATCAATGTCGTGATCACAGCGCCAAAGTTGGTAGATCCGCTATCCGATCTGGGTCCAGGGGCTCTGGATCCTAGCGCGCGGAGCACCATCGTCGAGTTGGATCCGGACCTCGCGATGCCATACTCACACCAGTACAACTTCCAATGGGAACTGGGTCTGGCTCGCGACTGGAACCTAGAAATCGGCTATGTGGGCAGCCGCTCAATCCGGCTGCTCAACCTCTGGAACACGAACCGAGGGCGCCGTGTTCCCGGAATCGCCCAAACAACGAACACTGTCAACGAACGCCGCGCAGACCCGCGATACTTCGAGGTTCGGCGCGTGCTCAATAGCTCCCGCGGGTACTACGATGCGGCGAAGGCACGGCTCGTGGCTTCCCGCTGGCGCGGTCTGACACTCGATTTGTCGTACTGGTTCAGCAAGGCTATCGATCTAGGCGGAGACTTCGTCAACACGGCTTCAAGCAGTGACGCTTGGTGGGGACAGAGCCCTTCCGAAATTGATGTGCACGGGACGATGCGAGGGCTGAGCTCGTTTCACCAACCCCACTCATTCCTGACGCGCGCGAGCTATGAACTGCCTAGGCTTTCACGAACCGGATGGCCGGGCAAAATAGCTGGCGGATGGCAGCTTTCCGGTGTTGTGCTCGTAAAATCGGGCACTCCCTTCGTTCTCGACATCGGTTCTGACGGGCCGGGATTCGGCAACGTTGATGGCACGGGACGTGACCGACCGAATCTGCTCGACCCGTCGGTCCTCGGCCGGGCCATCGACGACCCGGATACTTCGCGCGCCATGATGCCCTTCTCGGCGTTTGGATTCCTGGAACCGGGGCAGCAGGCTGGCACGCTTGGCCGCCACATTCTGCGCAAGGACGCCATCAACAACATCAACATGAGCCTGTCGCGGTCATGGCCGCTGGGCGCCGACAAGGCAATCGATTTCCGTGCCGAATCGATCAACTTCTTCAATTCGCCGCAATTCGCAGAGCCGGGATTCAATCTCACCTCCCCGAATTTCGGTCAGATTACGAACACACTAAATGACGGCCGCACCTTCCGGTTCCTGCTGCAATTCAGCTTCTAGCCTGCTGGCCCTTGCCAGAGGCGCCAGCCAACGGGAGCGGGGATGATGGTCCTGCCGTAATGTCGCGTCTTTGGTTCGAACCCGCAGCACTGCTGTCAATTGGCCCAGGACGCATTGATGCTGTCGGGGCACTGCGAAGAGGACCCACTGGGCCGCGGGGGATGCGTGCGCTGATCGCCGACCTGATTTCCTCGTTCGGCAAGCCTTGCCTAGTGCGGCAGGATGTCGATGTCGCTGTAGATGACTTGGCCGGAGATATGCAAGCACAGGTCTTGCCGAAACGGTCTCTAAACAGAGCCGGCTCTTCCGGCGGGGCAGCTAGCCACCATGGACGCGCCAAATGGTGTATACTTATGGTGTATACATCAAAGGCTCTGTCAAGTGATTCGAACTCAGGTCTACCTCACCAGTCGTCAGCGTGACCAGCTCGCTGCCATTGCCAACTATGGCAAGAAGCGACAGAGCGAACTGATCCGCGAGGCGGTCGATCGTTTCATCGAGCAATACGGACGTGACCGGCGCGAAGCGGTCCTGCGCGAAGCCGCGGGTATCTGGGAGGACAGAAACGACCTACCGTCTCTGCTCGCCCTACGCGAGTCCTGGAACAGGGATTGAACGTGCCCAGACCGTTCCTCGTCGACACTGACGTCCTAGTCGATTACCTGAGGAGGCATCTAGCTGCGATCCGTTTCATGAACGACCATGCGGACCGGATTATGTTGTCAGCCATGTCAGTTGCGGAACTGTACTCCGGTGCTCGGGGTGGGGTGAACGAACCGGAGCAACTCGCGCTCTCCAACTTCCTCAAATTGTTTCCGATTGTCCCGGTCAGTATGGACATCGCCAAAGCTGGCGGCCTGTACCGCCGAGACTACGCGGGGTCTCACGGAGTCGGCCTAGCGGACGCCGTCATCGCGGCAACGGCCGTCTTGTCCGACGCCGAGCTGAAGACCCTGAATGTCAAGCACTACCCGATGTTCAAGGGCATCGAAGCCGCTTATCGCAAGTAAGGGCTCACCGCTCGACAGGATTTCCGGCGGACGCAGAATTCCACCGGTTTCAACGCGTCATCACCCCTGAGGTCGGCAAGTTGGCCGCGACGCAGCGCGGGCATCGTCGACCCGACCACAGCCTTGCAGACCTCCCCGGTTACCACAGGTGCCGCCTCGGCATTGATGCCACCAACCCGAGCCCTGACCCCTTGAATCGCGGAGAAGGCACCGTCGACTCTCGACACGAACGCCGACGTCGAAGGCCAAGCGTTGGCGCGCTTCCGGCTTGTCCAATCGCTCGTCCCGCGACTAGAACGGGGAGAGCGTTCTTCTCCCAAGCCCCATAGCCTCGCATCGTCTACGCTGAGGGTTGCCGGATTTGAACGAATGGCGGCTTTCCGCCAAGCTAGCGTGGCGCGATCTTGGCGCAGCCAAGGTCAAGTTTCTCTTTGCAATTCTTGCGATCAGCGTCGGCGTCGCGGCTCTCAGCGGCGTGCGGGGCTACTGCGCGGCGTTCCAGGAAATGCTGCTGCGCGACGCTCGCATGCTGCTCGCTGCTGACATCAGCGCGTCGATCAGCCACGAGCCAGAAGAAGACGAACTGGCTGTACTTTCCGGGCTGGCCACTCGTGGCGCCCAGGTGACGCGGGTCACGGAGCTTATGACCATGATGGGCGGGCACTCTCTTCCCCGCCCCCTCGCGGTGAATCTGAAGGCCGTCGATCCCTCAGCGTACCCGTTCTATGGCGAAATCGAACTCTCGCCAGCGCAGCCGCTGCAGGAAGTGCTCGCAGATGACGCAGTTCTGGCCTCGCAGGACCTGCTCGTGCGCCTGGGGGCACAGGTGGGTGACCCAGTGAGGCTGGGAGAAGCGGACTTCCACCTCGCCGCGATCGTGACGATCGAGCCGGACCGGATGACGGGCGCGATGAATTTCGGGCCTCGGGCGATGCTGTCCCAAGTAGGGCTAGAACGTACCGGCCTCGTGCAATTCGGAAGCCGAGTGAGAACGCGGTTCCTGGTCAAGCTCCCAAGCGAGGGCGTGACTGTCGACGAGGCACGGCAGGCGATCGATCGGGGGATCGAAGGGGTGCGGATCACCGACTACCGCGAGACGAGCCCGCGGATTCGACGAGGGCTCGATCGGACAACCAGCTTTCTTAGCTTGGTTAGCCTGCTGGCGATGGCGGTTGGCGGACTCGGGGTGGCTATGGTCGTGTACTCGCATCTGCAACAGCGACTCGACACTATCGCGATCATGAAGTGCTACGGAGCCACCTCCGGGCTGATCGTCCGGGTGTTTCTCCTGCAGACACTGGCCCTCGGCTTTCTCGGCAGCGTCCTTGGAGTGGGAATCGGGTTCCTGGCGCAGGGCGTGGCCCCAGCCTTCGTGGCCAACTACTTTCCTCAAGCGCCCTCGTTCGACTGGCAGACATTGCCTGCGCTGCAGGCGATGGGAGTTGGAATCCTGACCGTGCTGATGTTCTCGCTTCCGACACTTCTGGGCGTCCGCAGGGTCGCGCCGGCATTGATATTCCGGCGCGAGATGGCCACTCGATTCGAACAAACCGCGGAAGAGCGACGCGCGGCGTTTCTCCGGCAGCTCGGGCAGGCTGCGCTTGTGCTGGGCGGGGTAGGCCTCGTAGCGGTCTGGCTCGGCGACTCGACCAGGCTGGGTGCATGGTTTGTGGGCGGGCTTTCCGTCAGTCTCGCGGCGCTCGCATTGGCGGCGAGCGCGTTGCTCCGGACCCTCAAGGCAGCCCCGTCGTTTCTGCCGTTCCGGCTTCCTGTGGGCTTGCGACACGGCATTGCCAATCTGCACAGGCCTGGCATGCACACCGAGGTGATCCTGATCGCACTCGGAATCGGCGTGACCTTCACGCTCACCGTCTACCTGCTGCAGACCACGGTCCTGGCGCAATTGGTCCGAGACGCCCCAGAAGACATGCCGAACGTGTATCTGAGCAATATCACGGCCGACCAGCACCAAGCACTCGAGACATTTCTCCGCCAGCAGCCAGGCATCGAGGGCGACGTCACGTTGCTGCCTGTCGTGTCGGCTCGCCTGGAATCTGTTGCGGGCAGGGACCTTGACTCGAGCCGCCGGAACGGAAGGGGGCCCCGGATGCGGCGCACTCGGGACATCACCTGGGCCGACAAGCCCCCAACAGGCCTGACGATCCTGGAGGGCCGCTGGTGGGACGCTGACCAATCCGAACCGGTCGTGTCCGTCCGGGAAAGGCTTGCGGACTACATGGATATCGGACTTGGATCGAATATCACATGGCGGGCCGGCGGACGGGAACTCACGGCTCGGGTGGTTGCAATCCACAGCTTCGAGGGAATGCCTGACTGGATTTACGATTTCGTGCTCAGCAAGAACGCGCTCCAGGGATTGCCCGCAACCTACATCGGGGGGATTCGGGCACTGCCTGAATACAGCCTCGAACTCTCTCGCAAGGCATTCGAGGAGTTTCCGTCAGTCCTCTATGTCAGCGCAGTCGACTTCTTCGAGACTGTGCAGGAGGTTGTCGACCAGATTGCCTTTGTCGTGCGGTTCGTGTCCGCGTTCGCGATCGTGGCGGGCATCATCATCCTGGTCTCGAGCGTGGCGGCCACCAGGTTCCGCCGGCTGCGGGAAGTTGCGGTCCTCAAAACACTCGGCGCGACCAGAAATCGCCTTACCGAGATTTTCTCAGTGGAGTTCCTGATCCTAGGCTGTGTTGCGGGAGTGGCCGGCAGCCTGCTTGCTGTGTCCTACTCGGCGCTCCTCACATGGGACATCCTCGACTTGGACGCCGTAGTCGAGTGGCCGGCAATCGTTTCGACAGTCATCGGAAGCGCGTTGATTGCGGCCTTAGCCGGATGGGGTGCTAGCTTCCGGATCCTTGGAAGCAAGCCATTGGAAATACTGCGGGATGAGTGAATTGCGGCCCAGCGAGCCACCGCGAAAAGGTTGACAGAATCCCGGCGGATTGCAATACTGCAAGCAGTTAGAGCCTGGTCCTCAGTAGCTCAATGGTAGAGCATCCGGCTGTTAACCGGAGGGTTGTAGGTTCGAGTCCTACCTGAGGAGCCAGACCCCATTCGAAAACGATTGCATTTATCCGTTGTACGGCGGCCTCTGTACTACTTCGCCAACCAGTCAAGTGAGTGATCTGGTTGCCATGGTGGAACCAAGTCCTCCGGGTGCGTCGCGACACCTAAGGCGCAGCTTCTTTCTCGAATAGGTCGCGTCACGCTGAGACCCTTGAGCCGGTTCGAACCGTTTACGGCCTGCGCCAAGCGGGGAAGGTCAAGATTTGCAACATCCTGGCCGGACATCACGGACGAGGACAGCCAAGAAAGCAAGGGCCTCCGAAGAGGCCCTGCGCCCTGCGCTCGAAACCGCAAGAGGGGTACCTCAACATATAGCCCAATCCGGCAGCGGAGTTCAAGAATCGTCGAATCGTCAGTAATTCTCGATTTGGAGGCTTCTGCAAGCGGCCCGCGAGGCAAGCGGAGAAGGCACCGGAGCACGCGATCGTGGAACACAATCTCGAGTCGGACCACGGGAGCGGCGATCAGTGCACGGGTAGAGCGGTCAACAGTTTCGGGTGACTCGGGTCTCTCCCGAGTATGCGCTCGGACAAACTGAGGTCACTCGTCGACAAGTGACGGTAGTTCGTCCGGAACCGGCAGATGAGATCGGCCTAGAATCCCCACCGGGATAGCATCGTCTCTCAGGACAATCCCTTGTGACGTCGTACGTTGAGGGCCTTCCACTCGAGCAGCGGCTGGGTCTGGATGCGTTGCTGCAGGGTAGAGTCAGGTGTCAAGATCGACGCGTCGATCTCCCCTCGGTCCAGCAGCAGGTCTAGAAACGCGTGCTCGGCGTCCGTGAACGGCAGGACGATGGACAGCGCCCTCCGGCATTGATCAACAAGCCGGGTCCCGTACTCCGCCACTGCGTGCTGGGCTCGCGTTGGAAGGGCTCGCAGGGTCGGGCCGAGGTGCCTCGCCAATTCCCTGCTGTCGAAAGCCACGTCGTCAACCGAGACAGTCCGCCAGTCCCTACGATTCATGCCCCCGTATGCGACGAAGGCGATCCGGAGCCGTTCGCGCTGAAGTTCAACCGCGTCGAGAATGCGATGGCAATCGAAGAGGTCTCTCGCCCGCTGGCGCGAAAACATCGCCGAGAGCTTGCCAGCCGCGAGTTCGTGTAGGTCGAGAACGGGAATGCGCTTGGCCTGGAAACCGCCGAGGGGGTGGGAATCGGCGTGGTGAATCTCCCACAGCGGCTGTCGGTACATGAAGTTGAAATCCACCTCAAGGTTTGCCGTCTGCCCGGTGAAGCTCGGGTAGCTCAACCGCCACTTTCCCCCCGCGTGCTCGCTCGGTACCCTCCGGACGGTGAACCCTTCACGGGAGCAGACAGCCTGAACTGCCTGCTCGATCCTGGGACGGTCCGCAAGCATGTCCCGGCGCGCCAGCGCGCCGATGTAGTTGAGATCGATGTCCACAGACAACCTCGGATGGCGTAGGACGAAGAGATTTAAGGCCGTGCCACCCTTGAGGACCCACTTCCCCCTGAGTGCTGAGTTGGATTTCAGAACATTCAAAAGATGAACCAGGTGCAGGACCTTCTCGACCACATGCTCGTCGAACCCGTTGGGTCTGGCGACAGAGAGGATTTCCGTCGGCGAGAATCTCAAATCACCTCACCCCAAGACTGATCCAGGATTTCGGCCGGGATCATTAGGTTCCAGCCCTTGACCCACTGGCAGCCTTTGGGCCTTCCGCGCGTGAGATAGTGGGGCTGCCGCGGGCGGAGCTCGCGCAGCGCATCGAGGTGCGCTTCCTCCACCATCAACGGCTCCCGGTGGTGCTCGAGGAAGAACCCCACCTTCGCGGCGGTGGTCGCGTTTCCCAACAGGCGAGTGTATGCGATGACCTGATCGAGGTTGAAAAACTCGACCGACTCCAGGGACCGCCAGATCTCTTCCCAGCTTCCGGTCAGCTCCGGCCGGTCCAGCAGATCGACCAAGGTGCGTTCGTGGTTGGTCACCCGCAATTCCACGCCGGAGCGATCATGCCGGGTGACCCCGAACATCGCCTCGCCCTTCGCCAGAAGCGGCCGTGGCACGGGCGCGCCCCGGAACTCGCGCGACTGAAAGCTGAGCGGGAGCGACTTGCTCGCCGAGACGTAGACGAGCCGCCATTGGACGGAATACGCCCTGCCGTGGAATTCCATGGCCGTGTGATAGGCGAGCACCGCGTCCTCGGTCATCTTGGCCGCCACGAGATACGGATCGACCGTCATGGAGTCCGCATCCATTCCCCAGGGCACGGTCGCATACAAGCCGCGCCGTACGCGGAGAATGCGACCCTGCTTGCGGTGATAGGCCAGCAGCGAATTGCGGGTGTTGGTGTTGCACGATCCCCGGTCGGTCAGATAGCGTCCCAGTTCGCCCACCGTGAACAAGGAGTGCCCCTCGAGGAAGTGATTGAGCCTCACGGGGCCGGTTATTTGATGATCAGTCGACGTAATAGTATTTAATTTAGCAGTTTGTAGGTAGTTTATCAAGGTCAATTTGACGTACAGTCGAGATACACAGCAATATCCGATGGGTTACTCGCCTGCCTGTCAAATCCTGCTACTTCCGCCCGTCGACGCAGCCGCACAGTCGCCGGGGACCGGCACTCGAACGCGAGTCGTCGGTGTAGACCCGCGCCGCGAAGTGCCGGTCGAACACGGTGCCGACGACGCTAGCTCAACCGAGCGGACCTCACTCGGCAAGCGCACCGATCTCGTGGACTGCAATACAGGCGGGGCGCCCTGAGCAGATCAGACGGTTGGCCCCATCGTGCCGAGCGCCAAGCGCTCCGAGGCGTATTCCTCGGAGACGCCCCCCAAGCCAGCCCGCGACCCGTGGAATCCACCGAAGTCCCGAATTCCGCCGCGGCCTCCCACGTACGGCGACTGCCGACTAGACCAGCTTCACGACTCTATTCCGAAACTCGTTCGGGTAGGTATTCACCTGGGCATGCTTGCTCATCGTCTGGGGCCTTCTTTTCCCTGCCGACTCGGGCGAGCAACCAACTGCCTGTCAAGCTATGTCAGGCGTTCACGACTATTCCGAACTCGGAATGACGCTGCGGCCTGAATGGCAGCTATGATGGACGCCGTGCCCGCGGCATAGGAAGAAGGCTATGGCGCGATTTACACTTCGCGTAAACCGAACGGAGCTGTCTACGGAATCGCCGCCGAGCCGTCCATTGCTGGACGTGTTGCGTGAGGACTTCGGTCTGACCGGTACAAAGTACGGGTGCGGCGAGGGCCAGTGCCTCGCCTGTACAGTCTTGATCAATGGCCAACCTAGGGCCTCTTGCCTTACGCCCATCTCGAGCGTCGAGGGCATGAGCGTGACAACGATCGAGGGGCTCGCGTCGAACGATCAATTAACGGACGTGCAGCAAGCCTTTCTCGAGATGGATGCGGCGCAATGCGGATACTGCACGGCCGGAATGATCGTAGAAGCTACAGCGCTGCTCGAACGGATTCCGAAACCGAGCCGATCGGAAATTCTCGACGCGATGAACCCGCACCTGTGTCGTTGCTGCGGCTATCGCAACATCCTGGAGTCAGTCGAATTGGCCGCTTCCGGCTCGGAGTCTAGCGATGCCTGACCGATTCCGCAAAGACTTGTTCGAGCCTGATCGCAAGGAACTCGCAGAGGGCCCGGCCTACCGCTTCGAGTTGGACCGTCGGGAGTGGACCGCTGTTGTCGGCGCCGGTCTGCTCTTCACGGCGGCGGGCAAGGTTCTCCTCAACCCAGGAGTCGCGGCCGCTCAGATCCCGCCGTCGACGCGACTCCACTTGGGAGAGGACGGATCAATCACGGTCCTGACCGGCAAGGTCGAGGTCGGCCAGGGCTCGCGAACCGAAATCCTCCAGGCCGCGGCCGAAGAACTCCGGGCCGCCCCCGAAATGCTCCGAGTGATGCTGGCCGACACGGCGCTGACACCGGATGACGGGTCGACCGCGGGTAGCCGGACGACGCCATCGACCGTACCCGTGGTCCGACGTGCGTGCACTGCGGCTCGCGTGATGCTCTTGCGCACAGCGGCGGAGGCCTGGAATCTCGATGTTTCAGAATTGCGCGTTGAAGGAGGTGCCGTCGCCCACGCGGACAAACGGCTCGACTACTCCGACCTCGCGCGATCGAAGCGGCTGACGTCAACCAGCGACGATAGCGTGCCCAGGGGAATTCCACTCACGGAGGTCGGACATTGGACGGTGATGGGCCGGACGCTGCTCAAGGCAAGAGCACGTGAAATCGTTGCCGGCGCTCACCGTTATCCCTCGGACATCGTGCGTCCCAACATGCTCCACGGCGCTGTGTTGCGACCGCCCTCCTACGGAGCGCAACTCGAAACCGTCGACCTCACGCCTGGCAAGGAGTGGGCACTCGTAGTGGTGCGCGACGGTGAGTTTGTCGGCTGCGCCGCGAAGACGTCCTACGAAGCGCGAAACGCGGTGGAGGCGATTGGCAAGACCGCAAAATGGCAGACCAAACCCAATCCATCGAGCGAAGGTCTCGGCGCCTACCTGAAGGGACATGCGCAGGCCGCGGGCGGGGGACGTCGCGGTCCGCGCCGTCGCGAGAGCGGCGACGTCGACTCCGCGCTGGCGGTCGCCAAGACCATCGAGGCTTTCTACGAGATTCCCTACGTTCAACACGCGCCGATGGAGCCGCGTGCAGCAGTCGCGGAGTGGGAAGGGCGCCAGCTCACCGTCTGGACCGGCACGCAGCGGCCGTTCGGCGTTCGCGAGCAGCTGATGGAGGCTTTCCGCTTAACGGCTCAGCAGACGCGTGTGATTGTGCCCGACACCGGCGGCGGATTCGGCGGCAAGCATACAGGGGAGGTCGCCATCGAGGCTGCTCGATTGGCCAAGGCGGCCGGCGAGCCGGTATCGCTGCGCTGGACTCGCTCGGAGGAGTTCGCCTGGGCTTACTTTCGGCCGGCCGCGGCTTTCGAGGCGCGGGCGGCTCTTGATGGGGACAGGATCGTCGCCTGGGACTTCATTGCATACAACCCGGGCACAGCGGGGATCGGAACACCCTATGCCGTTCCGAATGTCCGCACTCAGTACTTTCCCTGCGACTCGCCGCTGCGCGAAGGCTCCTACAGGGGCATCGGGGCGACCGGCAACAACTTCGCCCGCGAGGCCTTCATGGACGAGCTTGCGGAGGCTGCGGGACTCGATCCGCTTGCGTTTCGGCTGGCAAATTCAAACGACGAGAGGTTGTCGAACGTCCTAAACGCGGCGGCCGATCGATTCGGCTGGACTCCCAGCCGATCACCTGGACAGAATCACGGCACGGGTATCGCCGCAGGCTTCGAAAAGGGCTCTTACATCGCCATCTGTGCGCAGGTTCGCGTCGAGGACGAAAGCTTAGAGGTTGAGCGTCTCGTTTCGGCGTTCGAGTGTGGGGCGATCCTGAACCCACGCAACCTACAGGCTCAAGTCGAAGGCTGCGTCATACAAGGCCTAGGAGCGGCGTTGAGTGAAGAGATCCGTTTCGCTGACGGACAGCTGCTAAATGGCTCGTTCTCTCAATATCCCGTACCGCGCTTCCGAGACGTGCCGCCCATGGAAACACTCCTGCTCGATCGGCCCGAAATCGAATCCGCGGGCGCCGGCGAGACTCCGATTATCGCCGTGGCACCGGCCTTGACAAACGCTGTGTTCGCCGCGACGGGGCAGCGAAAGCGTTCCCTTCCTCTCCGCTTGCGCGCGGTTTGACAGGCGGCGGACCGGTCGTCAGAAGGTCGCCGGCGAGAAGCCTCGACACGCCGAACTGCCCGCGCGGACATCGCCGTTGGGACCAGGCCCATTCGGATTCTGAGCGAGTCGAGTGGTTGGTCGACCGCCGTGGGCAGGGTCCCGACTGCGTGGGCAAATGCCATTGCTAGCATGGTCAGCAGCCATGCACTCCCTCATTTTGGAGAAACGTCGTCTCCTGCTGCGGCTGCCGAAATTGCTTCTGCTCGTCCCACTTTGGGCAACGACAGGCCTCGCACAACCCAAACCGAATTTCGTGTTCATCTTGACAGATGACCACGGATGGAGCCAGCTGTCGTTTGCGATGGACCCGAAGGTCGGGCAAGCCGCTTCCGAGTTCTTCGAAACGCCGAATATGGAGCGCCTAGCCGAGAGGGGCATGCGCTTCACAAGCGGATATTCGCCGGCACCGCTCTGCACGCCGACCCGTCGCAGCATCTTTTGCGGAATGACCCCAGCGCGCCAGCGCGGCACGGAGTTCGCTTCCGAGTTCGAATGGGAAGGCCGATTGACGCTGCCTCGGGCTCTGAAGCAGGCGGACAGCAACTATCGCACGGCACACTTCGGAAAGTTCGGCTCCCGGATGGGCGCCGACCCGGAACAGGTCGGCTTCGACGAGAGCGACGGTTGGACTACCAATAGCACCGGCGGCATGCCGACTCCTATGGAAGAGCGTGGACGCAGCGTGACGAAGCAGGACCCCAAGCTGGCTTTCTCGATCACCGATCGCGCGATCGACTTCGCCAAACGCCAGGTCGCAAATGGCCGCCCGTTCTATGTGCAGCTCAGCCATTATGCAGCCCACCTCCAGATCCAGACTCGTCCGGAATCGCTCGAAAGATTCGAGAAGAAGGGGCGCCCGGATCGCGCCGTGACACATGCGTTCAGCGGCATGCTCTATGACCTGGATGAAGCGGTGGGCGAGATTCTGGACGCGCTCACTGAACTGGACGTCGCCGAGAATACCTACGTGATTCTGATGGCGGACAACGGCGGAAGGGGTACGATTCCCGGAGCACAAGACTCGCTGGCACCGCCGAATCGTCCACTCAATGGCGCCAAGCATTCCTTGCTCGAGGGTGGGATTCGTGTGCCGTTCCTAGTCGCGGGGCCAGGCGTCGAGCCGAACTCGATCTCGCGAGTCCCGGTCACGGGGTATGATCTGCTACCTACGCTCTACGACCTGGCGGGAGGAACCAAGCCGCTGCCGGCCGAGGTGGACGGAGGCAGTTTCCGGGCCGTGCTGGAGCATGGTGGAGTCGGCAAGATCACGCGTGCTTTCGAGGGTCTCGTGTTTCACCGCCCGAAGCATCGAAGAGACCCCGCTTCGGCAATCCGCGTCGGGAGCTACAAGCTATTTCTCCGGTATCCGACCTCGACGCGCTCACGCACGCGAATGCTCTTCGACCTAGCGAAGGATCCGCTCGAAAGGCGCGACCTGAGCGAGGAACGCGCCGGGAAAGCCGATGAATTGGAGCGCATGCTGATGGCATACCTGAAGTCGGTTGGTGCAGAGGAGGCTTCCGACAGGTAGGGGGTGGAACGGATAAGCGGTGGCCTTTCTGAGACGGCCCGTACACCGGTCGCATTGGCTTGCGGGGAGACGGCTTCGCACTTGAAGCCCCAGTCAAGATGTTTGAGTGCGAGTTGCACTCGGGAGGCGATCCTCAGATTCGATGTCACCCCGGAAACGCCACGATCGATCCGGGCAGCGCGGCATCCTGGCCTATTCACCAGCTGAAAAGCGGTCACTCGAGGTGGGAGCGGCAGGACTGTCGAGCTTACCCTCAGAGGGGCAGCGCCCGGCCGAAGCCCGAATCAGACCCCACAGGATAGGGGTCGATTGGGCGAGCAATGCCCGATTGTTCTCGTTATGATCGGCTTGGATACGGGACATAAACAGTGAGAGAGGACAGAACCAGCGAAAGCCATCCGATCCGCATCGACTCAGTAATCCCGGGTGACGGTTGCGGCCGGATCGGGATCACCCTGTGTCCCGGCAAGAAGGATCCTTTCGGTTGGGCCGCGCATTGGGATCGCGATCTGGATCGCGATTTGGACGTGGTACAGCGCTGGGGGGCGACTGCGGTGATCAGCTTGATCACGGATCAGGAATTCGACCAATTGCAGGTGCGCGGAATTCCCGAGGCGGTTCGGAACCGGCATATGGAGTGGTGGCACTTGCCAATCCCCGATGTGCAGCCGCCGGGACCCGACTTCGAGCGTGCCTGGGAGCCCGCTGGCGAAGCCATCCGCGACCGGCTACGAATGGGATTCGACGTGCTGGTCCACTGCAAGGGCGGGCTGGGTCGCGCCGGAACTGTCGCCGCCCGCCTCCTCGTCGAACTGGGAGAGACCCCAAACAACGCTATCCGCAAGGTCCGAGACGCGCGTCCCGGGGGTGCAATCGAGACCACAGCGCAAGAAGACCACGTTAGGCGATGCTCGCCCCCGGCGCAGATCGTTCCATCCGGGACGGCAGAAAGCATCCGAGACCGGGCGATTGGAGCCTTGCTTGGTCTTGCCGTGGGCGACGCCCTCGGGACGACGCTGGAGTTCCGTCGCCGCGACGAGGCCCCGCGACTCGTCGATTTGGCTGGAGGCGGCCCCTTCAACCTTCCGCGCGGTTGCTGGAGGGACGATACGGCAATGGCGCTGGCCCTCGCGGACAGCTTGCTGGCGTCCGAGCGCCTAGACTGCCGCGACTTGATGGACAGATTCGTGTCGTGGTGGAGAGACGGAGAGTATTCGTGTACCGGGCACTGCTTCGACATCGGGAACACCATCCGTCAGGCGCTTCAGCGCTATCTCCGGACCGGCGACCCGCTTGCGGGTTCGACCGATCCAATGGCTGCGGGGAACGGCTCGTTGATGCGGCTCGCCCCGGTTGCCCTGCAATGCTGGAATGACCGTGCGCGTCTTGCGTGCGATGCGGCGCTACAGTCTCGGACGACCCACGCGGCCCCAGAAGCGGTCGACGCGTGCCGTGCGTTCGCCGACCTCCTTGCGGACGCCATTTCCGGTGGGCAGCGCCAGGCTGTCCTCGCCACGAGGTCATTCGAAGGCGCTCCAGCAATTGCTGAGATTCTCGGTGGCAGCTGGCGCGGACGCGCGCGGCACAAGATCCGGTCAAGCGGCTACGTCGTTCACACGCTCGAAGCAGCCATGTGGTCGGTCGGACGCTCAGCTGATTTTCGCAACGCCGTCTTGCTCGCGGCCAACCTAGCCGACGACGCCGATACGGTGGCTGCCGTCACTGGCCAGCTTGCCGGTGCGATTTACGGCCTGTCCGGTATCCCGCAGGACTGGCTCAACCAGATCGCGTGGAATGACCGGCTCCTGGAGACAGCACGGCGGCTGGTGGCCCCTGTTCCCCGGACATGAGCGGCCTGGCGCTCGCTTGGCTGGATCTCCGCTTGTCATCGGCTGATGCCCATTAGGACGGCTCGTGCGAAATGCCACGGCTTTCCCGCAAGGCAAACCCTGAGGAATCCGATGGGTTGGCGGAATCTACTCGATGTCCCTCGGGTCAGCGACCCCGAAGAGCAATGGCGTCTTCGCTCGGATAGTTCTCCGGCACCGGGTAAGTGACATCTCCGGTCGCGAGCCACTCCGCGGCGCGGATCAGGCTCGTCTGAAAGCCCACGCAGAGTACCCGGCCAGGAATTCCGACGTCGCTGTCCCAGATGTGTCCGAACGACGAGCTGTATGCCCTGCCCTGGCCATACGACACGACCCACTCGAGCGGCCAGTACCTATCGGTTGCGTGGTGGAGGCCGTAGGTCAGCACCGTCAGCTCCTCAGCAGGACCGCGCGCGTAGGTGTAAACCTCGATGTCGGGAGTGATCCATCGTTCGGGTGTGCCGCGCGTTATAGGGTGGTCGTTGAGCCGGATGACGACAGTGTCCTGACGCGGACCGTGGCTCGTGCGCTCGCCCTCGCCGGGAGGTATTGGACGGATTTCGCCGTTGGCACTGAGCTGCAGCGCGGTACCGTGATCCTTGCCGCGCCATCCGATGCCAATCATTCGGTCGTATTCGGCCCAGTGCGGGAAAGCGTTGTTGGCGGAGTGGAAAGCTAACAGACCGCCACCCCCATCCACGTAAGCCTCCAACGCACGCTCCACCTCTTCCGGCCAGCGCAGCTCAGGCATTCGGACATTGTTCCAGTTGAGAACGACCACGTCATGGCCGGAGAACTCAGGCCGCCATCGTTCCCACGCTGGGTCGTCAGGGTCCCCGGGAGTAGTCGAGATAGACACCTCGAACATGCCCGTCTCTTCGAGAGTTTCCTTGATGAAGCCTGAGGTCTTGCGCCAATCGTGATTGCTGAATCCATCGACAATCAGGGCATTGATGTGAGGTTGAGTCGCGGCTTCGCCGGCCATGCTAGATCCTGTGGCAAGAAACAGACTGGCCGTGGCCAGAAGCAGCGACTGACGGTGTCTTGGACAAATCCCTCCGCAGCCGAATGAGTCGCCGACCAAGATGTTGAGATTCTAACGCTGCCGGAAGCAAGGCTTGGCTTCAACAGATCGTTCTCTGACGACAACCGTGTCTCTGGCCCGGCGCCGCAGAGATCCGCCAAAGTCGCGCGCCGGAAGGCTCCACCTCGTTTTAGGCAATGAGGTCCTTCAGAATGTGCCCTCCGATGTCTGTCAGCTTGCGGTATCGGCCTTGGTGCAGATAGGTCAGCCGCTTGTCGTCCAAGCCGAGAAGATCAAGGATCGTGGCGTGAACGTCGTGAAGCGGAATGGGGTCGATCCCGCCGATTCCGAACTCATCGGTGGCACCCACGGATGACCCACCCTTGACGTCCCCTCCAGCCATCCACATTACGAGGGCGTTCTGGTTATGGTCACGGCCCGGCTGGGGGTCCGGGGTGTCGTTCTGCTGGACGTAGGGAGTGCGACCCATCTCAGACGCCCAAACAACCAGCGTCTCCCCAAGCAGACCGCGGCTCTTCAGGTCCGTGAGCAGAGCCGACACCGGCTTGTCGACTTCCACTGCATTCTGGGGCATGCGGCCCTTCACGTCCGTGTGGTGGTCCCAACTGGATTGACCGATTCGCTCGCCGTGAATCAAGAGCGTGTAGCGGACGCCCTGTTCGACCAAGCGCCTCGCCAGCAGACACTGCCGCCCGAACGCGGCGGTGTGGGGATTATCAAGCCCATACAGCTTCTTGGTGGCCTCTGATTCCCTGCCTAGGTCGACTACCTCCGGCGCTGTCGCCTGCATCCGAAACGCCAACTCGTAAGCGTTGATACGGGCCTCGAGCTCCGAAGCTCCCGGCTGCTCTTCGCCGTGCTTGGTGTTGAGCCATTTCAGCAGGTCGAATTCCCTGCGCTGCTGCTCGCGAGAGAGGTCAGATGGCCGCCCGAGATCGAGAATCGGAGGCCCGGAGGAGCGGAATCGGACTCCTTGGTAGCTAGCTGGCAGGTATCCGTTTCCCCATACCGCCGAACCGTTGACGGGCCCGCCTCTTGGATCCTGAATCACCACGTAGCCGGGCAAGTTCTGGTTGGGCGTGCCCAGTCCATAGCCGATCCAAGAGCCTACGGAGGGGCTACCCGGGAATTGAGAGCCGGTGTTCAGGTGCAGGGTCGCTGGCCCGTGATTGTTGTTGTCCAGCCGGATGCCGTAGGCGAAGGCCATCTCGTCGACGTGCTGGGCGAGGTGCGGGAAGAGCGAGCACACGTGGCGGCCGGATTCGCCATGCCGCTTGAAATCCCAATAAGATGGCATTGCGATGTGGGCCGCATCAAGCGCCGTCGCCACTTCGCCGGACAGACCATCGGGCCGGGGAAGGCGCTTGCCTGCGTACTTCTGAAGAGCCGGTTTGTAGTCGAATGACTCGATGTGACTCACGCCGCCGCCCATGAACAGGAAGATGCAGTGCTTTGCCTTTCGTGGCAGGTGAGGCTCGCGAGGGGCGAGAGGATTCAGTGCCGCCGGTCGAGCTTCAAGTTCGTCGGCCAGTAAGTTGGCCAGGGCCAAGCTGCCGATGCCGTTCCACGCGCTGCACAGGAAACCCCGGCGCGATCTCGAGACTGGGACGTGGGCCCTTGGGGTCCTAGTTGACATAGACGAACTCATTGCTGTTGAGCAAAACCCGACACAAACCGACCAGCCCCTCTTCCTCCGATGAGGCCTTGGCCAAGAACTCCAGCACCTGCGCGCTCTCGTCCGCGGAAGGGCTGCGGCTGAGAATCAACTGGAACGCACGGCGAATCCGGCTGGCTCTTTCCTTGCTGCCTCGGTCACGCAGGCGCGCGGCGAGGTACCGTGCTTCGTCGTTCACGAAATCGCCATCGTAAAGAGACAACGCCTGCAGCGGCGTCACGGACGTCCGCCGCCGGTCGCAAGAAGCGTCCAGAGCCGGTGCATCAAAGGTCTGCAGCATCGGCAAGCTGAGCGAACGCCGCTGAAAGACATAGAGGCTGCGCTTGCGGGCTTCCTCGGCGCCGGACGTTTCCCAAAAGTTGTTCTCATATTGGCTGTCCAACTCGTTCTCAAGCCCGTCCGGCATAGGTGGAGAGACAGGTGGGCCTCCCCGAGCCAGATTCAGGCGGCCGCTCACCGACAGTACGCTGTCTCGGATCAACTCCCCTTCCAGGCGCTGGCGAGGGAAGCGCCATAGGAGGCGGTTCGCCGAATCCGTTTCCTCCGCTTTCTCGTTCCGAAGCCGCGAAGCCTGGCGGTAGGTGCTTGAGGTCACCATGAGCCGATGCAAGGCCTTCAGGCTCCACTTCTCATCGACGAACCGCACGGCGAGCCAGTCCAAAAGCCCTGGATGTGAGGGCACCGCACCGTTCCTGCCAAAGTCGCTGGAGGTTTCCACGATGCCTCGCCCGAAGCGATACTGCCAGAGTCGGTTCACCATCACCCGGGCAGTGAGCGGATTCTCCGGATTCGCGATCCAGTCAGCAAGGGTCATGCGCCGACCGTGGCCGGGGTGACGTTGGTAGCGGTCCACCTGGATCAGCTCAGCTGGCCGGGAATGCCCCGCCACGGCACTGGGAAACCCGGGCTCGACGGGTTCGGTGGGTTGGTCCCACTGACCGCGGTTCAGCACGTAGGTGGTGGGCACGCTCGGACCGTAGGGCGGCGGGTCCATCGTGCGGAGCGACATGGCCGATGGCTCGACGCGCAGGATCCGGTCCTTGAGAACTTGAATGCGCCTCCGGAACACCGCGTGCCGCCTTCTTTCCTCTGACGAGAACAGTGTGGACTGACCTGGGCCGCTTTCGTCCTGGTCCTCCTCCTTGACGGCCTTCGCGAGATCGCCGAGAGTGAGTTCCTTCTCCTCGCCGCCTTCAGCGTCGGCGCCTTCCCGGGATCCCTCCTCCTTCTTGGCCTTTAGCCTTTCGAGCAATGGCGCTTGGAATGCTTCGAACTCCGCTTCCGCTCCGTTGAGTTCGCCTTGGTACTTCTCGCGTTCCGCGTCCGCCCATTCCTTCTCGCCTGGCCGGTAGAACTTCGCAGGCTGCGGACCGCCGATCTGAAAGATGTCCCCGGATCGCGCAGGCGCGATGTAGACGGTGGCGAAGAACGCCTTGAGGCGATAGAAATCAGCGATCGGGATAGGATCGTACTTGTGATCGTGGCACTGGGCGCAGCCGGCCGTCACTCCCAGGAACACGGAACTGACTGTCGCGGTCATCTCACTGAGCAGCTCGTGGCGGCTTCGCTCACCGCGTGGCTCGGTAAACGGCGCCAATCGCAGGAAGGTCAATGCAACGACGTGCTCCGCTTCTGGTGCAGGAAGCGGCCCGGCTGACAGCGACTTGACAAACTCATCGCCGGCTATCTGCTCCCTGATGAATTGATCGTACGGCTTGTCGTTGTTGAAGGCGTCCACCACGTAATCGCGGTACCGCCAAGTGTGGTAGTTCTCCGGATCCCCTTCATATCCGCTGGTATCGGCATACCGGGCAAGATCGAGCCAATGCCGCGCCCAGCGCTCCCCGTACCGCGGATCGGCCAGCAGACGGTCCACCAGTCTGCCGTAGGCATCGGGAGAGGTGTCCCGAACGAAAGCCTCGACCTCTTCCCATGGAGGCGGCAATCCGATCAAGTCGAAATAAAGTCGTCGGATCAACGTCTGCCGGCTGGCCTCCGGTGCGGGAGCCAGACCGCTCTCTTCCAACTTGGCGAGGATGAAGTCGTCGATCGCGTTCCGTGTCCAACCAATGTTGTTTACCGCGGGTGGTTCCTCCCTCCGGGGTTGGACAAATGCCCAGTGGTCTCTGTCAGCTCCCGTGGCAGTCTGCGGATCTAACTGCCGGATCCACGCTTCAATTGCAGCCACGTCGGCTTCCGCCAGAGCCGATTTGCCAAACGGCATCTGGGGACTGACTGCTCCCCGCAGGAGGCTTATGAGAACACTCCCTGCCGGATTCCCTGCGTGAACGGCCGGACCGTAGCGTGCTCCGCCGACGATCACGCTTTCAGCGTCCTCAACCGAGAACCCGCTGCTACGGGTGGATTGATCGTGACAAGGGAGGCAGTTGGATTCGAGAATTGGCCGGACAGTGTCTTCGAAGGTGGTGGCGGCCGCTGGACTGGCCACCGCGACAAGAAGCAGAATTAAGCGTCCAATGCGCATCCCCGTTTCACCAGACCCGGAGCGGCCTCCCCCGCCTGGCGGGGTGAGGGATCCGCCACCTAGCCAATCGGTGGCTCGCGCCACCAGCGGCCCGGGGAGAGAGGACTCGAAGCGATGGCAACGATCCATCTCTCCACAACTCCCCAAGCATATGAGCTTCCGTCTTCCGTGTCCAGCATATCCACAACACCCTCACCTGTGGATTCGCGATGTGGCCTGACGCCGCCAAGCAGGCCGAGGGCTTAGTTTCAACTCCTGCAGACGGGGCGCTCTGGCCTGGATTCCGAGTTGTATCGAGAGGAGGGCCCGCGGGACAAGCTTTCCGTAGCGCCTGATCGGCGAACAGAGAGAGGGCCCTCAGTCATTCTTCCTAAAAAACTTCTGTAGCGTGGGACAGTCTTGAGGGGCCAGACCCTTGTTGCCGCCGGCTGACCAAGTGACTTCGCCGACATACACGCTTCCCCGCGAATCCACGCAAATGTCGTGCGGTGCGTAAAAGTCACCCGGTTCCGCAGGATGCTCGCCGCCACCCCAGGTTGCCTGCAGCTCGCCATCGATATTGAAGACACTGACTCGCCCACCGGTCACGCTCAAGTCCGCTGTCATCCACGGGAACAGACCCACACGGCGCCCCACCTCGGCGACGAATACGTTGTCCCGGGCATCGATGAACACTTGGCAGGGCCGAACGACACTAGTCCACGCCTCCAGAAACTCACCGTCCGGCGAGAACACCTGCAGCCGGTCATTCTCCCGGTCGGCGACGAAGACTCTCCCGATGCTGTCCACGGCGATTCCATGCGGCAGATGGAACTGCCCGGGCCCATCGCCCAGTTCTCCCCAGGAGAACAGCAGGCTCCCTTTCGGTGAGAACTTGTGTACGCGCGCGTTGCCGTAACCATCGGAGATGTACATCTCCCCCTGGGAATTGAGGACGAGGTTCGTGGGGTAGTGGAACGGACCCGCAGCCTGCTTGATGGTGCGATAGTCGAAGTTCTCGACTCCTGTGTCACTCGGCACGCCCCTTGTTCCGAGCGTCATGAGGGGCTCGCCTGCGACTGTGTATTTCGTGACGGTGTGTCCGAGATCGTCGGTCAGGTAGACCGCATCATCGGGTCCAATCCAGATCCCATGAGGACGGACAAACTCGCCCTCGCCCCAAGACGAGAGGAACTTCCCGTCGGCCTGAAACACCATCACCGGGTGCTCGCCACGGTTGAAGACGTAGACACGGTCTTGGGAGTCGGTCGCGACTCCGGCCACTTCGAGGAAGCTCCAGCCCTCGGGCATCTGAGGCCAGGCCGGGTCCACCTCGTACAGAAACTCTCCGCCGCCCAAGATGTTCGTAATTCTCTGCGAATCCATTCAGGTCACCTCTTCGGAACAGTCGCTGCTCAACAGAAGACGACGAGGGTGAGTGTAACCCGAGCGGCGATGATCACCACCCCCACAAGGACCGGCTGAACTTTGCGGCCGGGCTCGCAGCCGCCTCACTTCACTCGTTGCGACGATTCACGGACCGCCACGATTGTCGCATCAGTCTCTGGCCGCAGACGGACCGCTCAGCCATGCCCGGGCTCAGACCAGTCGACCAGTTCCAAATCGTCAATTCTGGCGAAATGACGCATGTTGCAGGTGGCGAGCCGGGCCGACAGGCTGAGAGCTATCGACGCTATGGCCAAGTCCATGTCCTCGATCGATGCCCCTCGCTTCTGTAGCGTGGCCTTCCATTTCCCGAATTCCAGCGCTGCGGGCTCAGTCCAGTCCGCCCAGCGCAACGCGGATCGCAAGCCGCGCAACTCGCTGGTGAGGAGACGTCGCCGGCGTGAGTCGTGTTCCAAGCGCGACAGTCCGAAGCAGATCTCCGCCGCTACCGGTGTGCAGAGGTAAACGGTCGACGGATCCTCACTGTGTAGCCGGCGTAACGCGCTAGGGCGCCGATGCATGAACGCCGAGACGGCGCTCGTATCAAGGAGCAACATCAGAAGGGGCTGCGCACCTGACTCAAACGGGCATCTCCGATGGCGTCCAGAAAGTTCTCTTCGCCTTCCCGGAGCAGCTGCAAGTCTGCCTCGCTCAGGTGGTCGTTCGAGAACAGATCCGCAGGCCAGCGCGTCCGCTCTTCCACGACCCGTCGACAGGACTCCACGATCAGCCGGTTCCGGCTGATCGTGCGCTCCTCTGCGAGCCGGTCCAGCCCGGCGAGCACGGATGGCGGAAAATGAACGCTCGTGTTTGGCATGACAAATCCTAATAGCACATGTTATACCATATACGGCTGGAGTCCGCTCCCAAGGACCCGGCTTTCTCGTTCGTGGCCTTGACCAACACGTTTAAGGCCGGACCGGGCGTAGGCCGCATGGTGCCACGACTCGACGCTCTGCGCCGGTCTTGGCATCCTGTCAGCAAATGAAATGACTCGGCCGCTGAGCAAGAATGCGACACCCGAACGAAACAGAGTCACCGTGGGCTAGGATTCCCAAGAATCAAGCACCCTCTTGGCCTTCAAGCGCAAGTAGGCTCGCTTGTCAGGAAAGCATCCTCTCTAGGGTCTGGAGGTCGAACTTGAACCCAACGCCCGGCTCGTCGGAAACGGTGACGTTTCCGCCTCGGGGTATCGGCGCACCATCGAAGAACACGGTTTCGGAATGCTCGGGCTTCATCCATACGGGTACAGGGAAGTACTCGGCCATCAAGCAGGCCGGTTCTGCCGCCACGAAATGGAGGGTGGGCAGGCCGTAAGCATGGGTGCAGACCGGCAGACCGGCCGTGTTGGCCAAGGTGCAAACGCGCCTAGCCTCCGTAAAGCCGCCCACGCGCCCCATATCAAATTGGACGATGTCGAGCGCTCTATTCCTGATCAGCGTCTCAAACCCATATCGGGTGTACTCGTGCTCTCCTGTGGCGATCGGCACGGGGGAAATACGCCTCAGTTCGATGAAACCATCTAGGTCATCTGGCAGCAATGGCTCCTCTATCCACTTGAGATCGTACGGCGCTAACTTGCGCGTGATTCTCTTGCCGTAATCGAGAGTCCAGCCCATGTAGGCGTCCGCCATGATGTCGATCGAGTCCCCGACGGTTTCGCGCAGCAGCTTGACCAGCTCGACGTTCTTGTTCATGCCGGGAAGGGCGTCCGCAGGGCCATGCGGGAAGCGCATCTTCATGGCCTTGTAGCCCTGCTTCACATAGTCTTCCGCTTCGGCACAGAACCGCTCTTCGTCAAGGTAATGGAGGTGGCTTGCATAGGCCGGAATCGGGTCGCGGACCTTGCCGCCGAGGAGTTGGTAGACCGGTTCGTGGAGCTGCTTGCCCCTCAGATCCCAGAGTGCTATGTCTATCGCGCTAATGCCGTAGAGAGCCGCGCCCTTGCGCCCGTAGGGAATCGATCCGCGGTACATCAGGTCCCAGAGCTTGGTGATCTCACGCGGGTCCGCCCCGATGAGGAAACGCGACAAGTGCCCGTTGACGATACGGCTCGTGGCCCCGCAATAGTCTTCACACCACCCGACGCCCGTCAGGCCGTCATCAGTCTCGACCTCGACAATGCACATGGCTTCGTCAGGACGCCAAGTCGAGATCGGGTGCCGATACTCTGGGTAGATTGCCATGGCTGTGACCAGTGGAAGTTCTGCTTCCCGCTCCGAGAAATCGCCCCATGCCGACGACTGAAAGCTGGTCGCCCTAACTCCGGAAATTCGCATGTCCCCAACTGCTCCTATGAGAAATCGACGGGCTCCCAAACTGCGCTTGTGAGCAACTTGCGCGAAGGAGCATAGCACCTGCCCGGCCAACACCCCCCGGAACGAACCGCGGGCGAAATCCTATCACGGCTGCCGCAACGACCGTTGGGCGAGGCGACAATCCCCAATCCCCTGCACACACCACTCAGGCGATGCCTGACAGCGTTCCTAGACCGCCACGTCACATTCGCTGGAACCGAGAGTTCGATCTGACGCGATCCTGACTATGTGGGCGTGTCGTTGGCTTGCCACGAGACCTGAATCTGGTTAGGCAGCACGGCCCGAGCAATTCGAATGCCCGTGCTCTCCTAGCGGGTCGTGCCGTTCCGCCTCGACACGAGATCGAATCGTGGTGAAACTGCCGCTTTCCTGCGGGTCGTGGTCAGGTCGCGCATGCCCGATGACCGTGCCGATGTGCAGGCGGGGAAGGACCCGCGCGTCTTCCAAAATCGACCAAATGCCGATGAGGATTTACCCGAAGCGTACGACGCGTCCAAACACATAGTCGGCATCGCTGACTACGGGAACGGGGCACTCTCGTCGTCCACCAAACCTCGCGTCTAATTCCCGGCCGACTCGGCAGCGGGCACTGCCAGTTCGTGACTCGTCTGAGCGAAAGCGTCGGCGAGTTCTTGCGAGCGCTGGAACGCGGCGCTGGCCTCTTCTAGGCGACCCAGTTTACGGAACACTGTGCCCAGCAGATACTGAAGTCTGCCCTTCTCGTCCGGGAACCCTTGGCGCTCTGCCGCCCTGAGAAAGTCAAGCGCCTTTTCGTGCTCGCCCGTCTGGGAATAGGCTGTACCAAGCAGGAATCGAGCACCCAGGTCGGCCGGCTCAAGTTCCAAGACCTTCTCCAGCGCCGGAATAGCGGCAGCGTAATCTCGCTCCTGCATGCAGACCTCTGCGAATGTCCGGGAAGCAAGCGCTCGGTTGGGGTCCAACTCTAGAGCCCTCAACGCCGACTCACGAGCATCGTCCCAATCACCCGCTAAGGATTGGGCAGCCGCAAGTCCCGCCCAAAGCGCGGGGTCGCCGGGATTCGAATCGACAGCTTGCTTGTACTCCGCCGCAGCGGCTACGCCGTCGCCGGCGAGCCTTAGCAGGATCTCGCCGCGCACGGCGTGGAGGACGGGGTCTGCTGATTGATCACGGCTCAGGGCCGCAGTTTCCTCCTCTGCGAGCCTCGCGTAGGAAAGGGCCAGCCAGTAGTCGGATTCGCCTTGAAACCGGTCTTCCGTTCGGGCGCGTTCTAGTGGCGCGACAGCCTTGTCGAAACGTTGGAGTCGCGCCTGCGCAACACCGAGCTGAAACAGTTCGTCTGGACTGGCCTCGTCGGGGGAGACGCTCGTCGCGACTGCCTCCCAGGCTTGCGAGGCAAACAGCTGCCTAACGCTCGGCGGTGTCGCTGTGCTGGCCGACGTCGAAGCGCCGGCTTCCTCGACGTCGTGCCGAAGACGATCTGGTAGCTCCAAGTCTTCAGGCCACTCGTCCAGAGCTGCTCGCGCGCGGTGTCGCGACCGCCGACCCACCTCTCGGAGTTTTGATTCCACAACCTCCCAATCGCTGGTGTAAGCCGCCAGATAAGCCTCTGCTGCAATCATGTCGAGGTCTCTTGGGTTTCGCACGCGAGCTTGCTGCAGGAACTGCCGCGCGAGATCGAACCGGTGGTGACGGATCTCGGCATGAGCCAGTTCGCTCTCAATCCCTTCCAATCCCGGTGACAACGAATAAGCCCTGAGAAGAATCGTGCTTTCGTTGGGATCTCTGCGATCGCGCATGGCCTTTGCCTGTAGGCGGTAGGATCGTGCCAGGCCCGCCTTCGTGAGTCGGAGTTCCTGAGAAATCGTCCTGAATCGGGCAAGGTAGAGACGGACCAGCGCCGACTGCCACTGGGGAGACGGATCTCTTTGCTTTGCTGCGTGCAAGGCTCGAATCGCCAAGTCCACTCGTCCCAAGGCAGCGTGCGCCTCGGCAGAGTATCCCAAGGCGGTTGCGTCCATGGGTTTCGCCCGACCAGCCGTCTCCAAGAATGAGAGAGCCTTAGCGGCCTGGCCAATCCGCAAATAGTCGATGCCAAGCAGGAGGTTTGCGAAATAATCGTTGGGCTGGAGACGATGGGCACGCTCAAGCGGAGGTATCGCCTGGGCATAGCGCCGTTGCTGGTGAAGATCGAAGCCCTGTCGCAACAGGCTGTCAAAAGAGTCCTCGGCGGTCGCGACCGGTAGAAAGGAACTTAGGAAAGCTAGGAATGTGACAAGAATCGATAACGCGACCGGCAACGAACAGGTGGGGCCGAAGCGGCGGGAGGATCCTCTCCGGCGAACGGCCCTATTGTAAGTGAGGCCGCTCTCCAGCGGTGGCCTTGGTACCCTCCCTGAGCGCGTCGAAAGCGACGCAGCCGTAGTCCGGCAAGAGTCAGCGGTTTCGACGGGAAGAGTCGATGCCATTGACACCGTGCGTTACATGCCAAGCGGGGAGTCGGCTGGCGTTGAATCGACATCCCGGATCCCCAGCCGCGACCACCACGGAGCAGCTCTAGCTTGGACGTTTCCTCGGGCCGCGTTGCCAAAATGAGCTCCGGTCCTCGTCTTGGCGTTCCAGAGGGGGTAGCGGTACGACGTTCTCCTCGTACTGTCCGATCATGGGCACTGCGACGGCATGGATTATGGCTCCATCCTGCTGAAGAAACGTCTGGACTTAGAAGAACAGCCGCAGGCCAAGCTGCATAATGCGATTGCCGTGCTTTCCGTTCACGCCGCCAAATACGGGCGAATCCGGATCGGTGATCAGGCTACCGTAGTTCGCGTGATTGAAGAAATTGAGCGCCTCCAACCGCAAGTTGAAGTAGACAGATTCAGTCACGTGAAAGTCCTTCATGATGGTGGCGTCTGTTTCGAATCGGCCGGGATTGCGCACGTCCGGATAGATATAAGGCAGGTTTCCGAACGTGTAGTCCGGCGTTCGCGTGTAGGCGCTCGCATTGAATGCTCCTTGAGGACCCCCCTCGGTAAAAGCGCCCTGGACTACAAGCGCACTTGAATCGTTGCGGCTCGAGTTCTTATAGTCCCCGTTGGCGGACCACCGCACCGCTGCGTTGGGAGCTGTGACGGCGCCGCTCACTGTTGGAACCCGAAGTGGCGTACCTTGGGGCCAGAATGTCGAGACCCCGGCAATGGCCCAGCCGCCGATGATCGCATCGAGAACCTTGGCCCCGGTTGTGCTCGGCGAAGCCAGGAATCGGCGTCCCCTGCCGATCGGCACGTCGTAAATGTAGTTGAACAAGAAGGTATGCGGGCTCTCGTGTAGGGCTGGACCGTACAACTCGTCGAGATCCTGGGGATTATGCAGGCTGCGGCCGAAGAAATTGCGCATCCGTCGCATGTCCCTGGTGCCACCATTCGTCCTGGTACGGCGGAATGCGTAGGAGGCGTCCAGCATTAGTCCTTCGAACTGCCTTGTCTGCAGTTTGAAGTTCAGGAAGGTGGAGTTGATCCGGCCGTTCGTTAAGTAAGCGGGTCCAGCGGAGGTGAAGTGAGGCATCGGCGCCAAGAGTCGATACAGCGGCAAGGTCTCCTGGAGATTGAAGTTCTTCGACTTCCCGAAGAACGGATTCGGAACCGGCTTCAGCAAGTCAGGTCCCAATGAATAATACTGCGGGTCGATATTCGTGTACTGATAGAAGGCGCCTCCGCCCGGAGCCACCGGAATAAGAGTGCTGTTGCTGCGGATGCCGTTGTATTCAACTGAGGCGACCCAAGCGCTGCTGAGCTCTCGTTGCAGCGAGAGACTCCAAACCGTCTCAAACGGGCTGCCGAGCGGACTGGGAATTCCAGTGCAAATTCCGAATGTCACCGAAATGCACGAACCCAACGTCTCGTTCAGATACTCGTCATTGTTCGCCGCCGGCGGGAACCACCCCAAGTGGCCGCCGCCAGGGGCAGCGGGGAACGCCCCCAGTCCGTGCTCCAGCCCGACCTCGCTAACCCAGCGTCGTCCATCCAACGTCGGAACCTGGTCGAAGCCGGTACTGTTGTAGAAATAGCTTCCGAGGCCCTCGCTGTTTAGGCCATTGAACCCCTGATACACCACGCCGAATCCGGCGTGAAGGACGGTCTTTTGATTCAATGCATACGAAACACCGATCCGAGGCGTGAAATTGGCCCATTCCGTGTCGTAGAGCGACTTGCGGGGGTACTCCGAGGTACCCATCAGTCCCATCCTTCCGTTTGCTCCTTGTGTCAGCCACGTCGGATCCGGAAAGTTCGCCACCCCTGGCACGGCCGCCTGTACTTGTCCCCAGTTCCAATCCGCTCTCGGAGAAATGACATTTCTCGCTTCCAGATCCAGGAACGTGCCCGAGCCGGTATATCGAGGGGTACGGCCAGTCTCGTAGTCCCAGCGAACGCCGAGCTGCAATGTCAGGTCGTTCGAGACTTTCCAGTCATCCATCACATAGACGCCGTGCGCTTGGGTAATGGGAGTGATGTTCCAGATGCCCCAACTGTTCGCTCTCGTCGATCCCAGCATGTATTCGGCAAGCGAGTGCCCGCTCAGCCCGTCGGGGTTGTCCCAGAACTCATTTGAGCCGCCTCCGGGCCTTAGTCCGGTCATGCCAGAGAGATTGCTTCCCTCGTCCACGCTCATCGACCAGAAGTACTGGTACCCGAGTTTCAGCGTGTGGCGGCCCGTAATCTTGCTTAGCGAAATCGCCCCGTTCAGGTTCTGGCTTGTGATCTTGAATTGCGTGCCCCCCCCAACCCCCGTGTAGCGCGGCGTGCCCCCTCCTGTGCTCGGGGCGATCTCCGTGCTGCGGCGATCGCCCGGGCTGAAGATGAACGGGTCGAACCCCCATTGGTCGGTGTTGATTCCGGTGCCATAGTCCATGCCAGAGAAATTCAACAGCTTTGAAACACTGGCACCTCCGGTGAACTGGAAGATCGTCGTCGGCGATATCGTCCAGGCATAGTTCACACTGGTCTGCCAGTTGTCATCGTCGGTGGAGCCGTGGCCCTGCGTCGGAAAGAGCGGAGTGTTCTCATTGATCCCTTGGTAACGGGAGTAGCGGCCGTAGACTCGGTGATGCGAAGTAATGTTTTGGTCTATACGTACGTTCACCCGGTCTATAGGCCTCTCCTGGCCGAAGATCCCCTCGTAGTTGTTCCGATGGCTTGTGTTGGCGTCCGGCGCGCGATTCGGGTCCGGCCACAAGAATCTAGTGATGGCTTGTCCCACCCCCACCTGCTGAGACTGAGGAACTACGGCGTTGGGGAACTCCGGGCGAACCCAACCCCCGTCCGGGGTCTCGTAACCATTGAACGGGTCGAAAATCCTGGAGAACACCGGCCGTCCTTCCTGCAGGTTGATGATGCTTTGCGAGAAGTCCCCCTGCTTCTCCAACGGGGTGGGCACTGAGGCCCGCTGTGCAGCGCCGCTACGGAAGCGTTGGTCCTCCCAACCAAAGAAGAAGAAGGTCTTGTTCTTGCCGTCGTAGACCTTGGGCAACACTACCGGACCTCCTACCGAGAAGCCATAGTTGTGCTGGCGAAATGGCTGGCGTTCCTGACCCAACGCGTTGGCCATGAATCCATTCGAATTGAGCTTCTCGTTGCGGTGGTAGTAGAAAAGCCTCCCGTGTGGCTCGTTGGTGCCGCTCTGTGATGAAATCGTTATCACCCCTCCCGAGTAGCGCCCGACATCCGCCGTGAGCACGCCGGTCTGGACACGAAACTCCTCGACGGAATCCGGTGACGGGATGGCCCGGTTGACCACATTCACCTCGGCGTCTTGCACCATGGCGCCGTCGACGCTGATGGCCGTGGCATTCACTTGGCCACCGGCCAACGAATACCCGACGCCATTGACAGCGATCGCTACGTCCCAACCTTCGCCGAGTAACTGCGCGTCCTGACCTTGAACCGATGGGTTGAGCTGGGCGATCGCTGCAAGAGTGTCGCGCTGCAGCTGAGGAATATCCGTGATCATGTCGTTACTGATCACGTGAGCGTGGCTGGCGTCGTCTAGCGTGAGCAGTTGCGCCGACGCGACAACCTCAACTGTCTCCGTTATGGCGCCGACCCTGAGATCGAAATTCAGTGATTGTCGGTCGCCGAGCCTCAGAGCAATGCCCGTCCGCCGCACCGTCTCGAAGCCTTCGCTCGAGGTCGTCACATCATAGGGTCCCGGCACGATTTGCGGAATGACGTAGACGCCGGCTTCGTTCGTTTCCGAGCCGTACGTTACGCCAGTGTCTGTGTTGAATGCCTCGACTCTCGCACCGGGGATGGACGCGCCCGTGCTATCGGACACGATTCCGGTGATCTGAGCGTGAGTCATCGTCTGACCCGCTACGTGGGCAGGGACCAATGCCACCGCCGCGACAAGGCAACAAGCAAGCGTGGCGGGACCATGAGACTCGAACTGGCTGACGATCCGTGGGATACCTTCAAACGACATGATCAGGCCTCCTTGAAGCGGGAGCTAACGTATCAGAAAGTCCGGCGCTTGTCAAAGAACATCTCACGGGTATACTACGCCCATACAGCTTATCGACGACTTCCCAATTTGTTCTAAGTGGGATTCGAGGCCTCGGCGCTTCGGCTGTCGAGCATTGGAGCGGAAGGACCCAACCCCGTGTTTGCCTTCCGGTATATTTCCTGACGGGCTCGTTCAGGAAGGGTGTTAGGGTGGATTCGGGCCCACTTGGGAGGTCCAACCGATGAAGCGCATGCTATTGGGATTCGGTTTGGCACTTTTTGCGGCTGCGGCCTTGGCGGACACCTCGTTGGAGAAGGGCTTGAAGCTTCTCGGAGCCGGGGACCTCGACGCCGCGCGAGCGGCCTTGCAAGAAGCGGCCGAGCAAGACCCTGACTACGCGCCTACGCGGAACGCCCTCGGTGTCGCACTCAGCCGTGCAGGACACTGGCCCCAGGCCATCGAGGAATTCCGACAAGCGGTCCGGCTCGCACCCGAACATGCTGAAGCCCACTTCAATCTCGGGATCGCCCTTTCTGCGCAGAAGAGCCATTCCGAGGCGGCAGCGGCATTCGGCGCCGTCCTAAAGCTGAGACCCGATTTCAGCGACGCCCGAACCGGGTTGATAGCCGCCCTCCGAGCCGTTGCCGAGACACGCGCCGAAGAGGGCCGCACACATGCCTCCACGCAGTACAACAGGGACCCGGATACAGTCGAGTCGTCTCCAGAGACATTCGTCGATCTAGCCGCTGTGATGCTTCTGCATGGCGAGCTTCACGCCGCTGAAGCCGCTCTCGAGGAGGCTCTGCGCCAGCAGCCGGAGCTCGCGCTCGCCCATTTCTTGCTCGGGAGGTGCTTCGAACTTCGGGGAGACAGCGAAGCGGCTCTCCGCGAATACGGCGAGGGGGTTCGCCTGGATCCCCGTAACGTGGAGTTCGCGCTACGTCACGGCGCCGTCCTGTCTAAGACCGAGCCCGAGAAGGGGATCGCGATCTTGACCAACGCGCTTGAGAGCGCGCCGGATGGACCCGCAACTGATAGAAACGATCCGAGGGCTCAGGCCTATTTCGCGCTCGGCAGTGCGTGGGCGCGTCTAGGAGACCGAGAGCGGGCTCGAACCCACTTCGAACTGGCGCGGGGACGGAGAGCGCAAGCCCACGCCCGAGAACAAGCGCTGATCCACCTAAACCACGGAATCGCGCGCCTCAATTCCGGCGATGCGCGCGCCGCCGCCGCAGCGCTCCAAAGAAGCGTCACGCTTGTACCCGATTTGCCGGAGGCCCTGCACATGTTGGGAGTTGCCAAGAGCGCGCTGAAGGACTGGCCTGCCGCCAACCAGGCGTTTCGGGCGGCGCTGAAGGCGCGCCCCAAAGACGCTTACGTCCTATCCAGCTATGCGAAAGCGCTCTACAACCAAGGACGCGTTGAACAGGCATTGAATCACTTAGAAGAGGCCCTCAAGATCGATCCCGAGCGGTCAGACGCTCGCTGTCTGATAGCGAAGGCACACCGCCGGCTCGGACGAGCGGACGGCTCCGTCGAGGAATTCCAGCGTGTTCGCCTCGTCGGCGCATGCGGCCTCGAAGATGAGCCATGAGCAATGCAACAGAGTCACCTTGGAGGCGATTGGCAATTGTCGCTTCTGCCGCTTGCTTGGTCGTCGTTGCACAGAGCGCGAGCGGGCCTGACTGGGGCGTGCGGTTTGTTGATGTGGCCCGCCAAGCCGGTCTGATCACGACGACTGTTTACGGCGGCAGGACTGAGCACCGCTACCTCCTTGAGAGTACGGGCTGCGGGGCGGCCTTCTGCGATTTCGACAACGACGGGTTCCTTGACTTGTTCCTGGTAAACGGAGCCTCCTTCGAGCAGATGCCGGCGTCGCCGAGCCGCCTGCTCATCAACCGTCGTGATGGAACCTTTCGGGATGCTACACCGGGGTCAGGGCTAGATCGAATCGGCTGGGGGCAGGCCGTCTGTGTCGGAGATTTTGACAATGACGGCCTGGAGGACCTCTTCGTTACGTACTGGGGCAGCAACGCCCTCTACCACAATGAGGGCAGCGGACGCTTTGCAGAGGTCACCGAATCGGCCGGCCTCGCCTTTCCCGGCACGCTATGGAGTTCTGGCTGCGCCTTCGTCGACTACGACCTTGACGGTCTGCTCGACCTGTTCTACACGCACTATACGGGTATGGACCTCGATTTGATTCCGAACTCCAAGGCTGGTGGCTGTAGCTACAAGGGTCTGATGGTTGCTTGCGGACCAAACGGGCTCCCGAAGACCGGGAGCAAATTGTTTCGGAACCGAGGGGATGGCCAGTTCACCGACGTAAGTGATGCGTCGGGCGTCGCACGGGCGGAGCTGGGCTACGGGCTTGGTGTCCTTGCGTCCGACTTCGACGACGATGGCTGGCCGGACATCTACGTTGCTAATGACGGCGAACCCAGTCACCTCTTCTGGAACAACCGCGACGGCACGTTTACCGAGGACGGCCTAGCGACCGGCGTTGCGACGAGCATGGACGGGCGCACGCAGGCCGGGATGGGGGTGGCGGCGGGCGACTATGACGGCGACGGGTACCTCGACATATTCAAGACGAACTTCTCCGAGGACTTACCGAACTTGTACCGCTATCGAGGCGATCGCACGTTTGACGAAGTGACCACATCGGCCGGGTTGGGCGTGAATTTCCGTTATCTCGGGTGGGGCTGCGGTCTGATCGACTTCGACCACGACGGACGCCTGGACATCTTCTATGTCAATGGGCATATCTACCCGGAGATCGACCGCTTGGAATCCGGCTTCGGCTACAAACAGCCCAAGGTGCTCTATCAAAATCTCGGCGATGGACGATTCCGAGACGTCTCCCGATTGGCCGGCGAGGCCGTACAGAAGCCAATTGCGGCGCGCGGAGCCGCTTTCGGCGATATGGACAACGACGGAGATGTCGACATCGTCGTCAACCCCGTGAACGCGGTTCCGGAGATCCTCCGAAATGACGGTCACGGACTGGGCAATTGGCTCAAGGTCAAGCTCGTGGGAAAACAGTCCAATCGTAGTGCTATCGGCGCCCGAGTTGTTTGTGCAACGGGCGAGATCCGGCAAGTGAGAGAGGTGCGCAGCGGTGGTAGCTTCTACTCCCAGAACGACCTCCGCGTGCATTTTGGACTTGGGGAAGCCGAAGTCATCGAGAATCTGGAGATTAGGTGGCCTAGCGGACAAATCGATCGGATCCGCAATCTACAGGTGAACCAACTTCTGACCGTTGAGGAACGCCGAGAAGCCAACCAGGAAACGTCGCCGTAGACAATTTCGCAGCCCTCATCTCGCCATCGCGATTTCCGGCATGCGATCAAGGCTTCTGTAGGCGCTTGGAATACACGAGGGCAAGGAAACGCTCTCCGAGCCCCACCTCCGAACTGGGTTGCTCCCGTTTCGAATGGGTGATCGTAGCCATCGCCGTTTCTCGCCTGCTGACCAACCTCTGCAGCCGCCTCTGCGAGACACATCTGCCACGTGCTCCACACGGCAGGTCGAGAGCGACTGCTACGATGCCTTACCTAGCGGCGGAGGGAGAACCAGTTGGAACCCGTTGTGAACGAGTCGATCGTGGCACGTGTGCGGGCCAACGTCATTGCGCTGATGGTTGCCTTAAGCGTGATGAGCTACTTCGACCGGATCATCATCTCGATCGCCGGTCCCGAGATTATTCGAGAGTTCTCCATCAGCGAGACAGATATGGGAGCGGTCTACAGCGCCTTCCTGTTCGGATATACCCTCACGATGATCCCGGGCGGCCGGTGGGCGGATCGATTCGGACCTCGGCTGGTCGTGACGCTGATGGGTCTAGGCGCAGCGCTCTTTACTGGGCTCACTGCCGTAGGCGGCGCAGAGACTTGGCACCTGTTAACCGGCGTTGCAGGATCCTTCGTCGCGATTCGGTTTGTCCTCGGCTTGGCAACGGGTCCGCTTTACCCGTCGTGTGCCCGGGTGTACAAGAGTTGGATCCCCATGCGAAAGCGAGCCCGCGTTCACGGGTTCGTGGCTGGCGGAGCCGGCCTTGGTGGAGCGATCTCTCCGCTTCTATTCTCGTGGTTGATCGGGGCGGCCGGGTGGCGAATGTCCTTCGTATGGGCCGCCGTCGCCACGGCAATTCTCGTTCTGGTGTGGCTTAGCTACGTACGCAATACACCCGCTGAGCACCCCAAGCTAGCAGGTCAGGTGATTGCCCCAACCGATGTCGCATCGCAGATGCACGCGACAACGAGCCCGTCCGCACCATGGGCTCAGCTACTGAAGAGCCGCAATCTTGTAGTGCTTACTGCTGCTTACTTTTGCGTTTGCTATTTCGAATACATTTTCTTCTTTTGGCTCTACTACTACCTCGGCGAGATCCGTGGATTGCCATCCGAGGAAACCGGAGTTGCCACGACCGTCGTGTTCCTAGCATGGACGGTAATGTCGCCGCTAGGTGGCTGGCTCTCAGACCGTTTGGTGGCACGATTAGGGCGCAAGGCCGGTCGGCGCATCATCCCCATAGCTTGCCTGACCTTAAGCGGAGTCTGCCTGTGCATCGGTATCAACCTTGCTAACCCTATTGCCGCCGTCGCTTTGCTGGCCCTGTCCTTCGGCCTTGCAGCGTGTTCGGACGGGCCGTTCTGGGCCGCCGCGGTAGACATCGGGGGCCCACACGCGGGAGCCTGTTGTGGATTCCTGAATGCCGGCGGAAATGTTGGTGGTATTGCGCCTTTGGTTACACCGTGGATCGCTGGCCGGACAAGCTGGTCAGTGGGCCTCTACCTCGCCGTGCTCGTGCTATACCTCGGCGTCGGCGCATGGTTTCTCATCGATCCAACAAAGTCGCTAGACAACCGTCGCGTGACCGTCAAGAGGCAGTCATCCTAACTGACGAGGACGCTCCGGTTCTTCGTCCCGGTGCTAGCCCCCCAGATCTCCTCATCATGGTCTTTCACATCACGATCGAACAAAGCGCGTTCTCCATTTCGGATATCAGCGATGACCGCACGGCGTGCAGCGATTGGATCCCGGTCTCGAATCGCTCTCACCAATGGTCCATGCAAGGCGCGGATCTCGGTATTCCTGACAGAAGAGGATCGCACTTCGATGTACGAAAGTCGCTCAGTGCGCTCCAGGATGGACTGGGCCAGTCTCATTAGCTCGCGGTTCTGTGTCATCTTGGCCAGGTGTAGATGAAACTTCGTGTTGGCTTCCACCATCTCCAAGTAATCGGCTTCGTCGACCCTTGCCGACCAAGAACGCTGCCCCAGCGCCTCGAACTCGCGGATCTGCTCTGCCGTTGCTCTCAACGCAGCCAGTCCTGCGATGAGACCTTCCAGCAATTCGCGGACTTCAAGCCATTCGCGCACCGTCCGAAAGCTGATCTCGGGCACCAAGTAGCCGCGCCTAGACACTACCTCGAGAATGCGCTCGTGATGCAGGCGGTTGCAGGCTTCACGAAACGGAGTCCGTCCAATCCGGTACTTCTTCATGATGTCCGGCCCGGACAGGAAGGCGCCTTCCTCGAACTCGCCCTGAATAATAGCCCGTCGCAGGATTGCGTAAGCCTTGTCCGTGAGCGTCGCGCCCGTCTGTGCTCGGGTGGATTTCTTCTTCTTCGCCATGAATGGGCCCCAACCAGGGGGGCAGTTCAGGTGCGCCGCGTCCGGCGGTTCCCGGTGTTGACCATGCTCCACAATAGCACCGGCGCAGGCCACCAGCATGTCTGGTATCGCCTTGAGAAGAGGTATACTTGTGATATATTGGCGTTGCGCAATGGGTCGGCTTGTAGCAAAACCAAGCCCCTGCGCTCTGCGGACGAATGCGTCGGTTGCCGCCTTCATGGCGGTGGCCGCAACTGCCACGACCGCAAGTGCAGTCGAGGCCCCTGTCTTCGAGTCGCATGTCCTTCCCGTTCTCGAACGTCACTGCGTGGTTTGTCATGGGGCCGACTCACCTCAGGCTGGACTCGACTTGCGAAGTCCAGAAGGGATGTTGAAGGGCGGCCAGTCCGGACCGGCTATCGTAGCGGGAACGGCCCAGAGCAGCCTGTTGATGGCCAAGATCTCGTCAGGGGCTATGCCGCCAGGCGACGACGAGCTTGATTCGAGCGAGATCGAACTCATCCGCCAGTGGATCGATGAACGAGTCGACCCGTCGGCAAGAGTCGAAGCGGCCGTGGTAACCGAGCGTGATGTCCTGCCTATCTTCCAGATGCGGTGCGTCACTTGCCATGGCAAACGGCGCCAGGAGGCCGGCCTTGATCTGAGGACTAGGGAAAGCCGACTCAAAGGAGGCAAGTCAGGTTCCGCCTTGGTGCCGGGCAAGCCTGATCAGAGCCTACTTCTCAAGCGGGTGGACGCAGGGGAAATGCCTCCTCCGCACCTGCTCATGGAGTTCAATGTCCGGCCTCCAAACAGCGCCGAGGTGGCTCTGCTGCGGCGGTGGATCGACGACGGAGCTCTCCCGACTCCGGATGAGCCCACGGAAAGAGCCTCCTCGGTCAGCGATGACGACCGCTCTTTCTGGGCGTTCCAGAGCCCGGCGCGACCGGACATCCCGAGGGTGGCGGATTTGCACTTGGTACGAAATCCGCTCGACGCCTTCCTGTTGGCGAGGCTTGAGGCAGAGGACCTCAGTTACGCTCCCAAGGCAGAGCCGACCAGACTGTTGCGCCGGATCTATCTCGACTTGATTGGCTTGCCACCCACCCCCGCGGAACTCGGAGCTTATCTGGAGGACGAACGCCCCGACGCCTACGAGCGTTTGGTCGATCGACTGCTCGATTCAGATCAATATGGGGAGCGCTGGGCTCAGATTTGGCTCGACTTGGCTGGATACGCAGACTCCGAGGGCCTCATCGATGAGGACCGCATTAGGCCGAACGCCTGGCGATATCGTGACTATGTCATCCGGGCACTGAACAGCGATACCCCCTACGATCGCTTCTTGACCGAACAACTCGCCAGCGACGAGCTTCACGACTACGGGAATCTCGACCTGGTCACTCAGCAGGCGATCGATCAACTTGCCGCCACAGGCTTTCTCCGTATGGCGTCCGACCCCACGTATTCATTCGCAAACGCCTCGCTTGGGGAGAAACTCACTGTCGTCTCCGACGAGGTCGAAGTTCTCTCCTCAACGGTCCTTGCCTTGACCATGGGATGTGCCAAATGCCATGACCACAAGTACGACCCCATCTCGCAGCGGGACTACTACCAGCTGAATGCGATCCTCCACACCGCCTACGATCCCTACGATTGGGTCGATCCGACTGAGCGTTTTCTGAATGTTGCCCTAGAGGATGACCGCAGCCAAGCCGAAACCCACAACGCACCAATTGAGGCAAAGATCCAGGGGCAGGAGTCGACATTGGAAGAGAAGACGAAGGGTCTTCGGCTGAAAGCGATCGAAGAGCGAGTAGCCGACTTTCCCGAGGGTCTGCGACGGGATTTGCTGACGGTGTTCCGTACGCCGATGGAAGAGAGGAACGAGATCCAGAAATACCTGGCAGGCAAGTTCGGCAGCATCCTGAAGGTATCGGACGCGGAACTGTCGGAGGCTTATCCCGATTACGCGGAGGAAGCCAAGAAGACCAGGGAGACGATCGCCGAACTAAAGAAGGCACTCCGTCCCAGACCACAGATCCGGGCGCTCTATGACATGGGTGGTGAGCCCTCGGCTGTCTACCTGCTGCGTCGAGGCGATCCCCAACTTGTAGGAGAACAGGTCTTTCCTAAGGCCCCCGAGTTGTTCGACGGCGTGATTGAGCCCATGCAGGTCATCTCTCCCAGACCGGGCGAAACCAGCGGAAACCGCCTTGCTCTCGCTCGCTGGTTGAGCCAACCAAATCATCCACTCACCTCGCGTGTAATGGTTAACCGACTCTGGATGCATCACTTCGGGCGCGGGCTTGTTTCGACTCCAGCAAACTTTGGCAACACGGGCGCACGGCCTTCGCACCCGAACTTGCTCGACTGGCTGGCGTTGGAATTCGTCAACTCGGGGTGGAGTCTGAAACACATGCACCGCTTGATGGTGACCTCGCAGGCCTACCGCCAGTCTTCACGACTGTCGGAGGCTGCTTTGCAGAAGGACCCCGAGAACCAGCTGCTGTCGCGAATGCCAATGCGGCGCATGTCGGCGGAGGTTCTTTACGACTCCGTCCTCCACGCCACTGGCCGGCTCGATCCCAAGCCTTTCGGCCCGCCGGCTGAAGTGGAGGTGCTAGACAGCGGAGAAGCCGTGGCGAAAGGATCCCGCGACGGCTGGCGCCGGGCCGTCTACACTCTCCGCCGCCGCTCCACCCCCGTCACGCTGATGGATGCCCATGACCTCCCGCAGCTGAGTCCAAACTGCACGGAGAGATCGCTTTCGACAGTCGCGACCCAGGCGCTGCAACTGATGAATGGGAGCACCGTTAGGAATCACGCTCAGTACCTCGCCGGCCGGTTGGTGGACGAATACCCTGACAACAGAGCCCGACAAATCGAGCAGCTCTATCTGAGGCTGTACTCACGTCGTCCAAGGCCGGAGGAGCCCGGTGTTGTCGAACGGAACTTGGCAGCCCTACAGGAACAATGGGGGGCTCAGCTCGACGAACGCAATGAGGCACCACCTCGGACACTTACCGCACGATGGCGCGCGTTAGGCTCCGTGGCTCATGCGATGCTGAATTCCAACGAATTCGTCTACATAGACTAGGAGACTAACCGTGCAACAGCCTCCGACCCAGAAAACGCCCTCAGGGGCTGCAACCTTAACGAGACGGGACCTGTTTTCAACGGTTGCAGGCGGATTCTACGGTACCGCACTAGCTTCACTCCTGCAGGACGAGGTCGCTTCGGCGGCCTCAGCCCTCCATGCGGGAGGCGCCAGTGACTTGCGGTCAAGAGCACCTAATTTCGCACCTAGTGCGGAGTCGGTGATCCATCTGGTCATGAACGGCGGGCCTAGTCAGGTGGACCTATTCGATTCAAAACCTGCATTGCGAAAGTACGCAGGAAAGCAGGGACCTCGGGACATTCTCAACAAGATCGAGTTCGCCGACGAGATTGGTGGCTTCCTGCCTTCGCCATTCGAATTCAAGCCGCGGGGCCGATGCGGCATGGAAGTCTCCGAGTTGCTGCCCCACTTCGCGGATATCGTCGACGACGTGACCTTGATTCGGTCAATGTGGGGCGAATCCTTCAACCACGAGCCCTCGCTCTATCTACTTCACTCCGGCCGCATCCTGCCCGGACGCCCGTCACTCGGTTCTTGGGTCGTGTACGGACTCGGCAGCGAAAACCAGAACCTACCCGGTTACGTCGTTCTGGACGATCCCAAGAACCTGCCCGTGAACGGCATTCAAAATTGGCAGTCTGGCTGGCTTCCACCGGTGTTTCAGGGCACGCGCGTGCGTTCTGAGGGTCCGCCGGTACTCAACCTGGAACCCAGTGAGGAGCTTTCGTCGTCACTCGTGCATGCGGAACGTAACCTGCTGCGGCAGTTGAATCAATCGCATCTTGAGCAACGGCCCTGGCGGCCAGAACTCGAAGCCCGAATTTCGAGCTACGAACTGGCTGCGAGGATGCAGCTAGCCGCCCCGGAGGCCCTCGACCTTTCCCACGAAACCGAAGAGACAAAGGAGATGTATGGTCTCAATCGCAAGGAGACCGCCTCCTATGGCACCCGATGTCTAATGGCGAGACGTCTGGTCGAACGAGGGGTTCGTTTCGTCCAGATCTTCATCGAATACCAGATCTGGGATGCTCATTCTGATCTGGAAAAGAGTCTGCGATACAGTTGCGGCAAGACTGATCTGCCGATCGCAGCTTTGATCAAAGACCTCAAGCAACGCGGGTTGCTCGACTCAACCCTGGTGATCTGGGGAGGTGAATTCGGTCGAATGCCACTGTCCCAGATCAGAAGCGGTGGTTCTGCCGGGCGCGATCACGGCCCCGACGGATTCTCCATGTGGATGGCCGGCGGCGGAGTCAAACGCGGCTACGTTCACGGCGCGACGGACGAGATCGGGCACAAGGCGGTGGAAGGACGCGTGAGCGTCCACGACTTTCACGCTACGCTCCTGCACTTGCTCGGGATGGATTTTCGCAACCTGACCCATGAGAGGCACGGCTTGGAGGAACGTCTTACCGACCAGTATCCAGCCCGTGTAGTGTCGGAAATTCTCGTGTGATCGGGACGAGGGTCCGGGCCGGGCTTCTTCCTTCCCGCCGAAGCCGTCGGACGGATGGTACCGGGCTGACCCAGCCGTCCCGCCGGGTTATGTCGGATCACCTGAGGTCCTGCGAGAATCTACTCCTATTCCGATTGGCTTCACGAACCGGCTAAGCCTCAGCGGGAATGGGGACAAACACCAAACTCTCAGATCGCAAGCATCCCAATGACCTCGCGCCAGAGACATTTCGCCACTGGTTCGCTCGTCCTCGTCAACTTCCTCTGGGCGGCACAATACCCTGCCTACAAGATTGCCAGCGAGAGCATGTCGCCGGTTGTCATGGGTTTTTGGACACTTCTATTGGCAACCCTGCTACTGGTCCCGTTCCTATGGCGCGAGTCTCGGTTGGCCTCCACGGGTGTTCGAGGCATCACATCGAGAAAAGCAATCCTTCAGTACGCCGTGCTCGCTATTGGCGGCATCTTGCCGCCCTCTGTGATGATGCCCTGGGGAATAGCGCGATCCACGGCCTCCAACGCCGCTATCTTGTCCCTCACCATTCCCGTGCTTATGACGGGCTTGGCTGTCGCCATGCTGGGCGAGCGCCTTACCCGCCTTCGCATGTTGGGTCTTTGCCTGGCCCTTGGAGGTACGGTTGCTCTATCTTGGTCTGATTTCAGTGCCGATATCGTCGCCACTCACCTCCTGGCAGGAAACATCGTTATCTTCGTAGCAGGGCTAGGCAGCGCGTTTTTCAATGTCTACAGCAAGGCACTTCTCGAGCGCTTTACTGAACTCGAAGTGCTTGTCTACAGCTATGTCGCCGGCACTCTCGTGTGTGGGTCCATTGCTAGTCTGACAAGCAATCGTTCCCTGTTCGACTTCAATGGCTATTCGCAGGACACCTGGACGGCCGTACTTGTCTTGGGAACCGTGAGCTGGGGCGGGGCGATGGTGCTGTGGATGTGGGTGCTGAAGCGCCTCGCCGCCAGCCAAGTCTCGGTTTCCGTTTACCTGCTCTCTGTGTTTGGCGTCATTCTTTCCGCTGTGACACTAGGTGAGCGCCCCGGTCCTGCGCAGATTGCGGGCGGCCTTCTGGTCTTTGCCGCCACCTATCTTGTTTCTGACTACGAGACAGGCAGACCCGCCTCAACCTCGGCACGAGGCTTCAGTGGCCGCACGCACTGAGTCCTCCGTCTACCACCAAGTACGTCCCCGTGATGAAGGAGGCGGCGCTGGATGCGAGAAATAGGGCGGCTTCGGCAATATCCTCCGGCTGGCCCAAACGACCGACAGGGTGCAGGGCCTCGATCTCTGCCTTGGTTCGCTCCGGCTCGTCCGCACGATCGAAGTATGCCTGCAACAAGGGCGTTTCGGTATACCCGGGACAGATCGCATTGACGCGGACGCCACTCCGACCGTGATCGATCGCCATTGTCTTCGTGAGTGCCAACACGGCAGCCTTCGAAGAATCGTACGCAGCCAGACCGGGATAGGAAGCCAGGGCGTCAATTGAGGCAATATTGATGACGGAACCGCCTGGCTTCATGTGCGGTACCGCATACTTTGAGAAGAGGAACATGCTTCGGAGGTTGACTGCGAACACGCGGTCCCATGTTTCGGCGCTCATCTCGATCACGGTTCCTTCCTCTTCGGTCCCGACGTTGTTCACAAGGACATCGATCCTAGAATAGGCTTCGATCGTTCGTTCGACTGCCCGGCGAGCATCTGCCTCCACACTGGCATCGCCACCAATGGCGACGCACCCTTCGAGGGGGCCGAGCTGCCGAGCGACCCTCCGGGCACCGGCGAGGTCAGCGTCGAATATGGCGACGCTGGCACCGTCCTGTGCGAAACGCGTCGCGATCGCCGCACCAATCCCCGAGGCTCCGCCCGTCACCACCACCACGCGCGATTGCGTGCCGCGATTCATTCTGCTGGTTCCACAACGCGCAGAATCTGATCGACTGCTACGTTTCTAAGCTCTTGGGCGATCCCCGAGGGCCAGTGGATCTCGACGTCCGCTGTCTGCTCTCCGCCCAATCCAAAGTGAACACGCAAATCACTCGCTGAGGCGTAGCCTACGCTGTTGGCAACCCAAGCTACTTGCATTCGCCCCCCGGAGCGGCAAGCGACTCGCGCCCCTAGGGCAGATCGATTGCTGACCTGGCCAACCAGACTCAGCTGCAGCCAGTGACCGGTTCCAGTTTCGTTCATCAGTAACGCAGGCCGGTCATTCAGGGCCGTAACGACGACGTCGAGCCGGCCGTCGTTGTTGAAGTCTGCAATCGCCGCGCCCCGGTGGAGCCGGGCCTTACTGAGCCCCTCTCCGGCCTGGCCAGAGACGTCAGCGAACTGTCCGTCTCCGCTGTTGCGAAAGATACGGTTGGGCTGCGGATCATCGGTATCCAAGTCCCCATTCGCCGTGAAGAAATCACGGCTCCCGTCGTTGTCAAAGTCCGCCAGCCCGCAACTCCAACCACTCCAGGGTCGGCTGAGCGAGAGAATATTGCTCGCCGCACTGGCATCCTCGAAGTATTCGCCATCGATATTGCGGAACAACTCAAATGTCTCCCGCTTCAGCCCCGTCATGACGATGTCCGGCCACCCGTCGCCGTCGTAGTCGCGGAAATCGGCGCCCATCCCCGAGATGTGGCGGCCGTCGCCGTTGAACGCAACACCCAGAGGGATGCCTGCCTCCCGGAACTTGCCGTCCCCCAGGTTATGGAAGAGGAAATTGCGCGCGTTGTCATTCGCCACAAAGACATCCTGATACCCGTCTGCGTCAAAGTCCGCCACAGACAAGCCCATCCCCTTGCCGAGAATGTTGCCGATACCCGCTTCCACAGAGACATCGGCGAAAGTGCCGTCGCCTTGGTTGCGATAGAGCTGTGGGGGCTGTCCGCGGTAGGAGTCCGGATGGCAGTATGTGCGATTCTCGCTGGCCAGGCCACCGCAGACCAGATCAGACTCGGGAGACCATTCGCAGTAGTTCGACACAAACAGATCGAGGAACCCGTCGTTGTCGTAGTCCAGCCAAGCAGCGGATACGGACCAGAGCTTCTGACTCTCCGAATCACGACCCGCCACCCTGGCCTGCTCGGTCACGTCGGCGAATGATCCGTCGCCATTGTTCCGGTACAAGATGTTCTTGTTTACGCCGCAGAGGTATAGATCCTCCCAGCCGTCGTTGTCGTAGTCACCGACCGCGGCGCACATCGAATACCCTTCGCCTCGCACACCGGCCGTCTCGGTGACGTCCGCGAACGTCCCGTCACCATTGTTTCTGTAAAGGGAATTCCAAAATGACGGATCGCTCTTCTCCAACGAAGGTAGAGAGGCACCGTTGGTCAAGTAGATGTCCATCCACCCGTCGGCATCAAGATCGAGGACTGCGACGCCACCCAACATCGTCTCGACTTGAAGTTTCTGTCCCTGGGCGTCGTTACGAATGAACGCCGCTAGGCCGGCTTGGGCGGCGACATCACGAAACCGGATTTCAGCCTGGGATGCGAGCAGACTGCCGTGAGATCCTCCCACCGCCACGGCAACGGCCATCGAAACAACCATCGTGGACAGGGGTCTGGAACGGAGAGCAGGCCCGGGCCTCCAAGCCATGCTCTTCAATTGTCTCCTCAGCGAAACGGCCCACAAACTCACGCGAGGATCCTATGAATGACCTTCCCGGCAACGTCCGTGAGTCGGAAGTCCCTGCCGTTATGCCGATAGGTCAACCGAGTGTGATCAACACCCAGTAAGTGCAGAATCGTGGCGTGGATGTCGTGGATGGATACGGGATTCACCGCTGCTCTGAATCCGATTTCGTCCGTTTCGCCGTAGCTGAGTCCTCCTTGTACGCCGCCTCCGGCCATCCATGTGACAAATCCGTGCGGGTTGTGGTCGCGTCCCCCACCCCCCTCCGACATGGGCAGCCGGCCGAACTCGCCACCCCAGATCACCAATGTCTCGTCGAGCATTCCCCGCCGCTTCAGATCGGCCAGCAATCCTGCGATGGGAGCGTCAGTCTCGCGCGCTCGCAGTCGGTGGTTGACCTCGATCTTGGAGTGGGAGTCCCAGTCAGAATTCGTTCCCCCGCTATAGACCTGGACGATGCGAACGCCCCGTTCGACGAGACGGCGTGCCATCAGCAACTGAGAACCATACGTCCGGCTCTCCGGTTCGTCCATGCCGTAGAGCCTCTTGGTCTCCTCGGTTTCGCTTGAGAGATCCGCTGCAGCAGGTGCTTCAGTCTGCATCCGGTACGCCAGTTCGAAGCTCTTGACCCGAGCCTCGAAAACCTCCTCTCCGGGCCGAAGGCGGCGGTGATCCTCGTTCATCAATGCGATCAGATCGAGCTGACGACGCTGGGCGGCAGCACTCACACCATGCGGCCGCTTGAGATTAAGGGTGGGGGTGGCTCCGGCACGAAACACTGTCCCTGAGTGGGTGCTGGGCAAGAAGCCGGATGCCCACAGAGGCGATCCGCCGACGGGGATGCCGCGCGGGTCGTACATGACGACGTAACCCGGGAGGTTCCTGTTTTCGCTCCCAAGCCCATAGGTGATCCAGGAACCGGCACTTGGGAAGCCCAGGCGTGTCATGCCGCTATTCACCTGATAAAGCGCCTGATCGTGGACGTTTGTCTCGACGTGACACGACTTCAGGAAGGCGATCTCGTCTACGTGCCGGGCGATGTTGGGATAGAGTTCCGACACTGTCTGACCGCACTCACCGTAGGGCCGGAACGCAAATGGTGGACGCATGAGCGGACCGACCTTGCCCGAGAAAGTCTGCAATCCCGCCGCGCCGGGATAAGGCTTTCCATGGTGTTCTTCGAGTTCCGGCTTGTGATCGAACAGGTCGATTCCGCTGGGACCGCCATACATGAAACACCAGATAACGGATCTCGCCCGAGGTGTGAAGTGTGCAGCAGGTAGCGGGGCGGAACTACCCACTGTTTGTGCCACTGCTGACGATTGCTCGCCTAGGATGGTGGCCAGGCCAAGCATCCCGAGACCGCCCCCCGTGCTTGTGAGAAACTCCCGGCGGCTCCGTGCTCGCGCCGGTGGCAGGACTGGGGCGCGGCTCATAGAATCTCTCAATCGATGTATGCGAACTCGTTCGAAGCGAGCAGCGACTGACAGAAGTCTATCAGGGCTCTCATCCGGTTCTGCGAGTGCCCAGATGCCCGCTCTCCAAGGTCGTTCTCGTACTGAAGGGTCTGGGCGTCAAGAAATGAGACGGCGCGGGACAGCTCCTTGCCATTGGGTTCCCTGCCCAAGCTCAGTCCATACGCGGTTTGGACCCGCCCCGCCGTCGAGGCCTCGGACTCAACTAGCACTCGTTCGGCGAAATAGCGACTTTGTTCTCGAATGAACTCCCCGTTAAGCAGGGAAAGCGATTGCACAGGGCCAATCGAGACGTCTCGCTCGGTGCAACTCCCGATGGACGAGGGTGCTCCAAAGGTCTGCAGGAAAGGAAACAGGTTGGACCTCTTCGCGAATACGTAAAGACTGCGGCGCCAGGTCGCAGGGCCGTCCCGGATGTCAGCCGGCCATTTGTCGTAGTCCTTTACGGGGTTGTAGATGGCCTCTGTCGGGATCCGAGGCTTAACGGACGGGCCGAACAGGGTTAGGTTCAGCGTGCCGCCCACTTGGAGGACCGCGTCACGTAGAGCCTCAGCGTCGAGACGGCGGGCCTCCCGCCGCCACCAAAAGCTGTTAGTCCCATCAACCGCCGCTCTCGACTGGTCCCACGCTCCGGACTGGCGATACGTTGCACTGGTCACAATAAGCCTGTGGATAGGCTTCAACCTCCACCCTCCACGCACCAGTTCGCCAGCGAGCCAATCCAGCAACTCGGGGTGAGTCGGGCTTTGACCACGGCTGCCGAAGTCGCCCGGCGTGCCGACCAGACCTCTGCCGAAGTAGTGTTGCCACAGCCGGTTGACGATTACCCTAGCGACGAGTGGCCCAGCGCCGCAACGAACATCCGTCATCCATGTCGCAAGATCGATCCGGGAGTCAAATGATCTCGATTGTCCTGGCTCGCACGTTAGAACCCCTACGACGTTTCGCTCCACCTCTTCCGCCTCCCGGTCTGGGTCGCCCCTGACAAGGATCCGGGTCACTTTGGGTTCGCCCTCGCGGACCCCCAATATTCTGGAAACGTCCGCTGGCCTGGTGGCTTCGATGTCCTCCACCACCCGTGACAGAGATTCCCACTCCTCTATTTCTGCCGGACTCAAGTGCTCACGAAACTGTTCGTCGGTGACCTTCAGTTCCTCGGAGAACCGCACCAAGAGAGCAGCCTGTGAAATGTTCGTTTTATCCACTGGAACGCTAAGCAACTCCTGTTCCTTCGTTGAAATGGTGAGATTGGCTATACGGTCCAGCCGAATCCGCCGCTTGCGATCTTCGACCCAATCGTCCAGTGCTGACTTGGCAGGCTTATAGTGATTCTCGAACTCCGTCAGGCGTCCCTGATATGAAGCCCCGTCCGAAGGATTCAGGGGATGCCGGTATCGCTCCGTGCCATCGAAGAATGCCAACAGCTGGTAGTAGTCGCGAGTGGAAACTGGATCGAATTTGTGGTCGTGACAGCGGGCGCAGCCCAGCGTCAATCCGAGCATCGCGCCTCCAATAGTTGAAATGATGTCGTCCAGTTCGTCGTAACGGTCCTTTTTTCGAAAGTTGACGAAATCTGGCCGAACGTCAGGTGCTGCAGTGAGGAAGCCGGTTGCGGCAATCATCGCAGGCTCATCCGGTTCAAGCAGGTCTCCTGCCAATTGAAGCTGCAGGAAGCGGTCGTAGGGCATGTCATTGTTGAACGCGTGGATGACGAAATCACGGTAGTGATAGGCATCGGGCCTGGGCCGGTCTTCTTCGTACCCGGCACTATCCGCATAGCGAGCCACGTCGAGCCAGTGTCGAGCCCAGCGTTCCCCGAAGTGCGGACTCTCCAAGAGCTGGTCGACCACGGACTCGTAGGGCTGGCGGGTTGAGCCACTCATCAAGGCATCATCTGCCTGTGCTTCGGGTACCAATCCGATCAGGTCAAGATGCAGTCGGCGGATAAGCTTGGCTGAGCTGGCGGGTTCGTTTGGGGCGAGATCTCGTGACGCAAGACGAGCTAAAACAAACCGATCCACCGGTGTCCGTACCCAACTGTCGTTTGAGACCTGGGGCAACGGCACCTCGCGCAATCGGCGGAAAGCCCAATGCTCTGGCTCTCTCGTTGCCGCGTCGTCCGTTCGAGAAGCAGATTCGTCCGTCCATGGAGCCCCAACCTCGATCCAACGCCGGATGAGATCGATCTCCTTCGGGGTCGGCTGCGCACCGGTAGGCGGCATTCGCTCGCCTGGCTCTGACGAAGAAATTCGGTCGAGCAGGCGGCTGCGGCCAGGATCTCCGGGAACGATGGCCGGGACGCCCGAGGCGCCTCCCCTAAACGCCGATTCGCGGCTGTCCAGTCGCAGGTCCGACATCTGTGTCGCGGACCCGTGACACGTCCAACAATGATTCGAGAGAACCGGTCGAATGTCACGTGTAAAGTCGATTTCAGCCAGTCCGGCGAATGGTGCCAGTAGCAGACCGAAACAACTGACAACAGTGGACCGTAGCACTAGGCGGCACCCCAAGGATGTACAATCGGTTGTGGTCGAATGACCTCCATCATCTGATTACGAAAAGAGTATACTGCGGGTCCATACCTGTCAAACTAATGGCGGTGGTAGTACGGGAATGGGCCTCGCCACCGAACTGCAGGCGACAAGAAACCGCTTTTCCATCAGCAGCCTGCACCAGGGGTTGCTTCCCATGGACAGATATATCTGAAATATTTCCTTTGACCGATTTACCTTGACTGCCGTACCATACGGAAACGACACGCGGCTCCTCTGTGCCGCCCGATGAGCCGACAGGTAGGAGTCCCATGCGGATCGAGCGTGTAGACTGCGACGTTCTAGTCGTTCCTGATTGTGACCCCGATTACTGTGACACCGCGCAGGACGACGTCGTCGTCCGGATCCGTTCCGATACAGGCCTAGTCGGCATCGGAGAGGTGGAGTCAAACCCTTGGGTGATCAAGGCCCACGTTGAGTCTCCCAGTTCCAACGCCTACAACCGAAGCCTAGCTGAGCTGCTCGTCGGCGAAAACCCCATTCAACCGCAAGCTGTCTGGAACCGCCTGTATCGCGAAACTTTTCTCGTCGGCAGACGGGGGGCGGGGATTTGCGCTCTCGGTGCGTTGGATATGGCAGTCTGGGACCTCTGTGGAAAGGCAGCTGGTCAGCCCATCTGGCGACTGCTGGACAACCAGGCCCCATCTTCGATCGTCAAGCCGTATGCCAGCCTATTGCCGTCTGGACACACGTTCCCGGAGTATCGGGTCAGTCTGCTAGCCAAGGCTCGATGGGCAGCCGAGTCAGGATTCAAAGCGATCAAGCTTGAGGTTCTCATCCGAGGACCATTTGCGCAGTACGGCCTGAGAGAAACCAACGATGCGATCGTGAGCCTCGTGTCGGAGGGGCGAGAGGTGGTTGGTCCAGATATCGATCTGATGCTTGATGTGGGCTATTGTTGGGACGACTGGCAAGAGGCAGCCCAAGTGCTGCGGAGGCTCGAGAAATACGACCTCTATTTTGTTGAAACCCCTCTCATGCCAGACGATATCGACGGTTACGCGAAGCTCTCCCAGGCAACTGCGATCCCTATCGCCGCAGGGGAGCTACTGCAAACACGATTCGAATTCGCTGAACTCATGGACCGCGGAGCGGTTCAAGTGGTCCAGCCCGACGTGGGCCGCGTCGGTGGTATCACGGAAGCGTTTCGCGTCGTAAAGATGGCTCACGAACGGGGAAGGATGGTCGTCCCACACTGTTGGAAGAGCGGGATCGGGGTGGCGGCGTCCGCCCACCTAGCTGCGGTCGCCCCGAACTGTCCTTACTTTGAGCTGCTCCCCGCAGCCATTGCAGAGTCTCCCTTGAGGAAAGAACTGGTTCTGAACGAGCCCGAGGTCAAGAACGGCCAGTTGCCGGCCTTGGATCGGCCTGGACTGGGAATCGAGCTCAACATGGCCGCGTTCCAGCGCTTCGCCAAGGCTGCAGAGTCAAAGGAAGCAGCGGGATTCGACGGGAGGGCCCCAGCGGCCCGAGGGTCCTGTCCCTGAAACAGCCGCGGCTTACGAGCCACTGCCAGGGACATCGCCTGGTTGATGGAAGCACATCAAGTGACGCTTCTCGTCGCTATTCGGATCGCTCAACAGACGTATGGGTAGATCTAACCCGCACATGCAACCATCGGCTACCATCAGGTCAAGCGCTGCGACAAGGATGCTCAGATTGGCTTAAAATGCCTAACTCGATCTGCTCCAGCACATGGTTCAACCGGTCCGGCGAATCGTACCGGTCGATGTAGCCGACTATATCGTCCAAGACCAGGGCCGCGTCTTCGGAGAACAGGCTGGTCCAGGGCATTAACGGGCCGGATGTCGCATGCGAAGGCGAGCGAACACATCGGCGGCGGGCTCCACCCTTCCCGTTTCGATCTGACGGTTACCCAGAGCGAGGGCCTTGAGAAGCGCCCTCGTTTCCTGCGTCCGCTCGAAGCTGTCGATATCCTGCAGGACCGCCTTGGCTTCACCGTTCTGTGTGATGACGAGGGTTTCGCCTCGGGCCCCAAGCGTGCGGACAATCTCGGAGGCGCGGGCCTTGAGGTAACTGATCGGCTTGATCCGGCCAGATAGCTTCACGATTGCTTCTTCCGACCTAGATGTAGTTCACAAACGGGTCAGGCCGCTATGTGGAAGGTCCCTGGAAGCCAGTTATGGCGGATATAGCGGCTAATTCAAGGCCCAATGCGGAGGACCGGGCCGAAGCCGCTGGTTCAATGGACCACCGAAAGCGGCACACCATAAGGCGATGCGACTCGTATCGGGGGACTGCAGGTTACCGTCCGGCCAACTTTGTCGGCATATCGATCTGGTGGGCAGCGATCAGCGCCAAATACGCTGCTCCAATGCCTCAACCCGAAGGCTAACGTCAAAGAAAGATTGAACTTAATGTTGCAGTGGCTCTCGGAACCTACTGTAAGGTAAGTCCTTGGCCAAGACGCTCTCGGTCGAAACAATCTCCAGAGGCGGGCCGGACAGACAGGTAAACGGACAATGAGACGCCTCTCCACGTTGCTCTTGGCGCTTGCTGTAGCGCCGCTGCCCGCCACGCAGGTGGATCTAGCGGAACTCAACTTTGTCGAGGTGTTCCGCGGTGTTTCCAATACCACGTCAATCACCCATGCAGGAGACGGCTCGGGCCGGCTCTTCGTCACGGAGCAGGTGGGTCGTGTCCTGATCCATGACGGGGATAGCTTGCTGAGCACGCCGTTCCTGGATATCCGCACGCGGGTCCGGGCTGGCGGCGAACGCGGGTTGCTGAGCGTCGCGTTCCACCCCAGCTACGCTACCAATGGCTACTTATTCGTCAACTACACCGACCTCAGCAGCAACACCGTCGTTTCGCGCTTCAAGGTGTCCGACGATTCGAACGTCGCCGACCCGGAGTCGGAAACGATCTTCTTCCAGGCCACGCAGCCTCGGCGGAACCACAACGGTGGACAAATCCACTTCGGGCCGGACGGCTACCTCTACATCGGTATGGGAGATGGTGGGGGGGCCGGCGATCCGCCAAACCTCGCGCAGAACCTCGGCAGCCCGCTTGGCAAGATGCTACGGGTCGATGTCGCCGGCGACGGTCCCGCCGCCGCTCCGGATTCGAACCCGTTTCAGGAGACGGAGAACGCACTCCCGGAAATCTGGGCCTACGGATTGCGCAATCCGTGGCGATTCAGCTTCGATCGGCTCACTGGAGACATGTTCATCGCTGACGTGGGGCAGAACGCGGTGGAGGAGATCTCCTTCCAGTCCTCCTCAAGCACGGGAGGAGAAAACTACGGCTGGCGCTTGATGGAAGGCTCGCGCTGCTTCAATCCCGCGTCCGACTGCAACGACGGCTCGCTCGCGCTGCCGATTGTCGAGTACGACAACCTCGGCGGGAACTGTGGCGGCTCGGTCACGGGAGGGTACCGCTATCGCGGTGCGCAATTTCCCCAGCTCTCGGGGGTGTATTTCTTCGCCGACTACTGCACAGGAGACTTCTACGGTGCCGTGAAAGGAGATGACGCATGGACAAAGCTCGGCCCTCGCGAGACTGCCCATAACATCAGGACGTTCGGCGAAGACGAGGGAGGTGAGATCTACTTCGCTGACGCCAGCGTCGTCTATCGCATCGAGGCACCCCAGCCGCCTCCACAGATTTCTGCCGGGGGTGTTGTAAGCGCTGCAACATTCCAGATCGGCTCAGGGTTGTCTCCGGGAAGCCTGGCCTCTGCGTTCGGTGTCGGGCTTGCCGACAGCACGGCGGTGGCCGAAGAGTACCCCCTGCCAAGCGATCTCGGCGGGGGTGCGATGACGTTCAACGGAACTGTCGCCGTCCCGCAAATCTTCGCCAGCCCTGGTCAGCGGAACTTCCAGGTCCCGTGGGAACTGGGTGGACTCGAGGAGGCTAGCCTTACCGTGACCATTGGGGAGGACACCAGCCCTGCGGTCGTCGTTCCCCTAGCCACGGTCAATCCAGGGATTTTCGTATTGAACTACTCGGGGCAAGCCGCGGCGATGATCGCCTCGACCGATGGTGTCGTGGCCGGCCCCGAGGGGAGTTTTCTGGGCGCGCGACCCGCGAAACCGGGTGAGACGATCGAAGTCCTGGCGACCGGCCTGGGCCAGGTGACAAACCAGCCGGCAACCGGGGCGGCGGCATCGGCTGATCCGGCGTCGGTGACAGTCGCATCTGTGACTGCCCGGGTCGGCGACGAGCCGATGACGGTAACCTCGTCGGAGCTGCTGCCCTCATTCGCAGGGATCTATCAAGTCAAAGTTGAGCTGGCCGACGACGTTTCCACTGGTGATGCGGTCACGCTAGTTATCCGTGTTGCTGGCGTCGATTCGAACACCACTTACATCGCAGTGGAACAAGAGGTAGAAGAGACAATGACTGAATAGCAGTAGCCTTGAGCGCCCCATGCTGATCGTTTTGGGCCGCCGGTAGTCCCGATTGGTTGGGACATCATGCCAACTAACCGAGGGGAGAACCGTAGAATCGACATCTCGTCCCAAGCGCCGATCCGGACAAGACTGGCGAATGCGGACAGCGAGTCTGATGAGGCCGGTCAATCATTGTGGGGCCCGCAGTCCCGGATCGGCGGTTTCAGGCACCACTGCTCTTCGAGGCGCAGAACGGGGAGGCCGCAAGGAGGGCGTGGCTATCGCCCGGCAACCGGACGCCCGGCCTGCCGACACACAGTTTGACGAAATTGTGGGCGGACCGGACGGCGCTCACGCTGAACGAGGTGACGCCGCCGGGGCGCCGGAATAGCCCGCTTATCCCGAACAGCCGACCGGCGCCGCTCCAGGAGCGGGCCTCGAATCCACCGGAGGACAACTCGGTACGGATTGTTGTCGGTTACACGACAGGTTGCACCCTCGCCAGCTGCTCTGGTCACTTGCAGACGGCGTGGATCTGAGGCATAGTCCGGCTAGTCATCCGGCTCGAAGACGACCGCCGCCAAGGGAGGCAGCGTCAACCGAATCGAGTAGGGATGCCGGTGAAACGGGACCTCCTCGGCCACGACACTCCCCGTGTTGCCGGCGTTCGAGCCACCGTAGTAGGCCGAGTCGGTATTTAGAAGTTCCTTCCAGGCGCCGAGGCGAGGCACGCCGAGGCGGTAGTTCTCCCGTACCACAGGCGTGAAGTGACAGACCACCAGGAGCGAGTGGCTCGCATCGCGACCCATCCGGAGGAAACTCACAACACTGGCGTCTCGATCCGCGCAATCGATCCAGCGGAACCCACGGTCCTCGGAATCCGTCAGGTGGAGTGCCTCCTTCTTGCGGTAAAGACGGTTCAGGTCAGCTACGAGGCGCTGAACACCGCAATGAGAGTCCTCTGCGAGCAGCTGCCAATCGAGGCTTCGGTCGTGGTTCCACTCGGATCGCTGGCCGATCTCGCTCCCCATGAAGAGAAGCTTCTTCCCGGGGTGGGAATACATGTAGCCATAAAGAAGCCGGAGGTTGGCGAACTTCTCCCGGGCGTCACCGGGCATTTTCTCCAGCAGCGACCCCTTCATGTGCACAACTTCGTCGTGCGAGAGCGGCAGCACGTAATTCTCGCTGAATGCGTAGAGCATGCTGAACGTCAGCTCATCGTGATGGTGCTTGCGATGAACCGCGTCGTGCCCCATGTATTCCAGCGTGTCGTGCATCCAGCCCATGTTCCACTTGAATCCGAATCCAAGGCCCCCATGGGAGGCAGGCCGCGAGACAAGCGGCCAGGCCGTAGACTCCTCCGCGATCGTGATGACGTCGGGAAACTGCGCGTGGATCTGCTCGTTGACGTGCCTCAGAAACTCGATCGCCTCGATGTTCTCCCTGCCCCCGTATTGGTTCGGCACCCACTGGCCCTCCTCGCGGCCATAGTCGCGGTACAGCATGGAACTGACCGCGTCCACGCGAATGCCATCGACATGGTACTTGTCGAGCCAGAACAGCGCGCTCGAGAGCAGGAAGTTGGCAACTTCATGCCTTCCGAGGTTGAAGATGAGTGTGTCCCAATGGGGATGCCGGCCGAGCTTCGGATCCATGTGCTCGTAAAGGTGCGTCCCGTCAAAGAGGGCAAGACCGTGCTGGTCCTCCGGAAAGTGACCCGGAACCCAGTCGAGGATTACTCCGATCCCATGGCGGTGCATCGCGTCAACTAGTGCCATGAATTCGTGCGGAGAGCCGAACCGGCTGGTCGGGGCGTAGTAGCCGGTCGTCTGGTACCCCCACGATCCGCCGAATGGATGCTCAGTGACGGGCAGGAGCTCGACGTGCGTGAAGCCCATCCTGCTGACGTACTCCGTGAGACGTTCGGCAAGCTCCTCGTAGGTCAGCCAGCGGTCGTTCTCCTCGGAAACGCGCATCCACGAGCCGAGGTGCACTTCGTAGACCGCGAGAGGTGCGGCACGCCCGTTCCTGGCCGCTCGGTTCGCCATCCATTCACCATCGCTCCATTGGTAGGAGTCCAGCTGGCACACCCTCGATGCCGTTCTCGGAGGGATCTCGGCGGCGAATGCGTACGGATCGGCTTTCTCTGCGTAGTGGTCGCACCCGTGGGAGTGGATCCCGTACTTGTACAGGTCGTTATCGCTCGCGCCCTCCACAAAGCCTTCCCAGATCCCCGAATCGCCTCGGTTGCCCAACGGATTTCGGTCGGGATCCCAGCCATTGAAGTCGCCGATCACCGAGACCCGATCAGCATTCGGCGCCCAGACCGCGAAGCGGACGCCGACCTGCCCTTCGCGTACTGCGTGATGCGCCCCGAGACTCTCGTAGCTGCGAGAGTGGGCACCTTCAGAGATGCGACTCAAGTCCCAGTCGGAGAGGAACGCGGTCTCGGTCGACTGATTCATCTCGATTCCCGGCACGGAACTTGACGGAACCTGTTCAGCTTCCGTAGCGTGGCCGCGATCGCCGGGTCGGACAGTATGCTCTCCAAGCTGGGCTGCGTCCGTCGCTGCCAGTTAGGGCGTTCCCGATCAGTGCCCGGAGTGTTCTGCGGCTCGGTCTCGCCCCAAAGGTCCTCTAACGTCACGATGACACATTCGGCCGCAGACTTCGCCAGGGCCTCGAGGCACGCGTCCAGCACATCTGCCGGGGTGGCGTCACGTGTGTCGACGGCCCCCGATCTCTGAAAGTATTCCAGCAGCGACTCCCGCAGACTGTCCCTGTGTTCGCGCGCTTCCATCGCGTGCGAACTGTCCAACAGGCCTAGGCCTTCCTGATCGTCCACGTCGCCCCCAGCCCAGAATGTCGCGAACATTGCGGTGTCGTGAGTATTGACGGTAGCAACGGATTCGCAAGGCGGATCGGTGACGGGAGGCTCGCGGTCCGCACGGAACTCGAACTGCGCCACGTGCGTCCGTCGCAACCCGTGACGCTTCATGCTTTGCCTCACGTACGCTGGAACGGTTCCCAGATCCTCGCCAACCACGGACGCGCCGTGGCGACAGGACTCAAGGCATACGATCGCGTACAGTTCGTCGGCAGGGTATTGGACGTAGACTCCCTGGTCACCGTCAAAACCGTCGGGAATCCAGTACATCCGATGCAGTCCCATTAAATGGTCGATCCGCAGGACGCCGGCGCAGCGCAAGTGGTGGCGAAGAGACGCGATGAAGTACGCGTGGCCGCTCTCTCGTGCCTTCCTTGGATTCATGGGCGCAAACCCCCAGTTCTGTCCCCTACTGAAGAACCGGTCCGGCGGGGCGCCGCCGGAGGCACCGCGAACGAAGACGCCCGGATGACGGAACGTGTCAAAGCCGAGCGGATGGGTCCCCAAGGGCAGGTCCAGGTACAGGCCAGGGCCGCGCACCGATGCCCGTTGCGCCAAGACCGAAACCTGTTCGTCGGCGACCCATTGGGAGTAGGCATGGTACAGGCACGCTGGGTCGGTCAATTCGAAAGCGCCCGAGCCGGAACGATCACGTTCGAAGCTGGCGCGGAACGCTGCGTAAGCACGCAGTTCCGGTCGCACACGGACGTATTCTGCGAATCGCTCCCGACGAACGCCCCTGAGCTGCGCAGCCGCCTTCTCCAACGCGAATCGCTTGCCGCGCATCAGCCGCCGGTAGTCGACGTGCCGCCCCGCCGGCTGCTCACCGGCGCCGCCGAGTTCAGGCGACCACTCCGGCACCTCGGCGAGGTCCACATAGAACTCGTTCCAAAAGCATCTGCTCACCGGGGTGTACGGACTCGGGGCGAACGGCTCGCCGAGGAACTGGGCGAGAAGCGGCAGGGTGCTGACAATTCCCCCTCCCAAGTCCTGGACCCAGTCGGTCAGGCGACCTAGTTCGGAGAACGTGCCTGCCGCTGGCGAGGACTGGGAATGCAGCGCGTAGAGTGGAACGAAGACTCCCCAGGTACGCCGTAACGAAGCACATTGCCCAGGAAACCGGATGAGGAGCGTTTCGGATTTGCGATGCTCCACCTGGAGCAACAGCCTGTGATAGCCGGCGGGCAACTGCCCGCGGAGCGGCAATCGAAGGGCAGCGAGCCGCCGACCGTGAAGAGTGACGATCCGCTGGACCTTCAGGGAGTCGACCGGAACCGTCCAGTTCCGGATGTCCCCGGTTTCGGTGCAAAGTGTCGCCTCGATCCGGCCCCGAGTGGCGCTCTCTGGAAGGCGGATCACGCACTCGGCCCGCCGGTCGGCGCGCGAGGCGACGACCGGCTCGGCCAGTCGCGACCATTTCTCGGCTCGCGCGGAACGGATCGCGTCTTCGAGATCGTCGGGCCGTTCGAGATCCGCGCCCAATTCGCCCAGAACCGCATGCAAGGCTTCGCTGGTCGGTCGCCGGTCCCGGCGGAATCCGTCCCGATGTGCTGGTAGTACCCCGTAGAGCCGGGCCAGCCGCTGCAACGCCTCGACGTTCATTCGATCAGCGTCCACCGCCTGCGTGGATCGCCCGAGCCTCCTCGGGGTAAGGGTCGGAAGTCAAGAGAGCCATGGTTCGATCAAGCATCGCGTAGGTTCCATCGATGGCTGTGGCGCCAGCGAATCGCGAGTCCCTGGTGTCGAACACCAAGCTCCACTGTCCCGTCGGAACCGCGAACCGTCGAGGCTCTGTCGAGCCGTTGAACAGCATCAGGTATCGGGTTGCACCCGCCGCGACAACCAACGCTCCGAAGCATCGGAATCGTGGCTCTCGCCAATCGGATCCAGCGATTTCCTTCCCGTCCGGATGCAACCATGTCACGTCCTTGCATCCTGTGACCGGGTCGGGCAGGCCGTCAAAGAACGTCAGCCTTCGAAAAGCGGGCTCCGACCGTCTCAGCCGGATGAGCGAGCGCACGAAGTCCGGAAGTGCGTCACGTGCCTCCATGCTCCAGTCCATCCAGCTGGTTTCGTTGTCCTGGCAATAGGGATTGTTGTTGCCCAGCTGGGTCCGCCCGAATTCGTCCCCGGCTACCAGCATTGGAACTCCCTGCGACAGCATCAGGGTCGCGAGGAGATTGCGCCGCTGGCGATTCCTCAATGATTGAATTCCGGCATCGTCCGAGGGCCCCTCGGCCCCGCAATTCGAATTGTGATTCGACGACTCGCCGTCGCGATTTCCCTCCATGTTGGCGCTGTTGCGCTTCCGGCTGTAGCTCACCAAGTCCATCAGAGTGAAGCCGTCGTGAGAGGTGACGAGGTTGATGCCGGATTGGGGAGGCCGGCGGCGCTCATCGAAGACGTCGCTGCTGCCAGCCACGCGGGTGGCCAGTGACGCGGCCGAGCCATCGCTCAGGAGCCAGTACTGGCGCGTGTCATCCCGGAAGCTGCGATTCCACTCCGACCATCGGCGGGGAAAGTTCCCGAATTGGTCGCTATCCGTAGCGTTCAGATCCCAAGGCTCGGCAATCAGCTTGGCTGTGTGAAGGATAGGATCCTGGCCGATCGCTGAAAGAAGAGGAGAGTCCCGGTCGAAGCCATGCCGGCTGCGACCGAGAGAGGTCGCCAAGTCAAACCGGAATCCGTCCACCCCCATCTCCGAGACCCAGTAGCGCAAGCTGTCCAGCACCAAGCGGACAACGGCGGGATTGTGGATGTTGAGCGAGTTGCCGCAGCCGGAGAAATCGAGGTATTTCCTCTTGTCGCGGGGGTCCAGACGGTAATACGAGGCGTTATCGATGCCGCGGAACGAGAGCGTAGGGCCTTCATGGCCAAGTTCTCCGGTGTGGTTGTAGACGACATCAACGATGACCTCGATGCCAGCGTCGTGGAAACGGCGCACCATGTCCCGGAACTCTTCGACAGCGCCCGCGCCCGGCACTGATGAATAGGTGGGCTCGGGTGCGAAGTACGCCAGCGGCTGGTAGCCCCAGTAATTCGTCAGTCCGGCTCTCTCGAGCGAGTGGTCGTCCACGTGATGCTGCACTGGCAGGAGTTCCACGGCAGTCACTCCAAGGCCGCAAAGGTATTCCAGGACGGGCTCGGACGAAAGCCCGGCGTAGGTTCCGTGCCGCGACGGGTCAACAGCTGGATTCAACTTGGTGAAACCCCGGACATGGAGCTCGTAGATGATCGTGTCGGCCAGAGCGGTGCCAGGTCGGTTCCATCCGAGTTCTGGGGCCGCATCCCCGACCACAATCCCAAGAGGGCACCTCGCGCTGCTGTCCATCGGATTGCGGGGCGGCGAGAGATTCGACCGATCAGGATACGTGGAGGCGCCGTAGGAATAGACGGATGGATCCCAGCTCGTCTGCCGAGCAACTGCGCGGACATACGGGTCGAGGACGACCTTGCTGGAATCGAATCGATGGCCAAGCTCGGGCGCCCACGGCCCGTCCACCCGGTATCCATAGACCTGTCCCGGCCCGACCCCCCGAACAAACCCATGGAACACTCCCTCGCAATACCCCTCGAGTGGCAGGACCACGGCGGGAGTGGCTGCCTCGGGCGAATCGAACAGACATAGTTCGACCGCCTCGGCATGCTCCGAAAACAACGCGAAATTGGTTCCCTCGGGGGAAACCGTTGCGCCGAGCGGGTCCGGAGATCCGTGCGATGCCGCGCTTCTCATGGACCCTTCGGGCAAGACTGGAATCCTACACCAATTCCGTTCAGAGAGTCGGGATCTGCGGGGTTTGACCGCCCGAAACCGCGCGGTTATCATGGGCAGAGAGGCTGCTCAGTCCGCAGCAGTTCGGGTGGGGGTAGGTAATCTCCGAATCCCGGCGCTCTCTCGGCAAGCGCCCGTCCGACGGAGCCTGGATTCGCGAGAAGCGGTTCGTTCATCAGGCCGGTTCTTCGGCCCAAGGTGTGCTTAGGGATTAGCGTAGGGTCTAAGAGCCTCGGACGGTCTTCAACCATGCAGCAAAGCAAGAACAGCTTTCGTCACGCACGTTCGCACATAGTCCACGTAGCGCGCGAGTGCTCCGAGATCGCGTCTGCTGGGGGCGTGGGAGACGTCGTGTTGCAACTCGCCCTCGAATGTGTGCGCGATGGACGCCGGACCACGATCGTCCTCCCGCACTACGGGAGCTTCAGCCGGGAGCGAATGCAAGCGATCGCGGACCGTGTCGCCAGGATGCTTCCCTGGTACAAGTGTGAGGTGAGGTTCCCCAGGGCCGTCGCACTTGACGTGCCCATGGCGTATTCCGACGATCCCGACCGTACCGAACCGGCAGCCGTGGAAACCATTGATTTTCGGGGGACGGTCACCCTGACCCTCGCGTTCGTGGTGGCCGACAGGTTTGTCGGCAAACAGCAACCGTACACCTACACGGCGGCCGAGGCGCGAGCCATCCTTTACACACCTCCAGATGCGAAATCCGTTTGCGGAGCCGACGTGCCCCCGAGGGAGTTTCCTGTCGAGGAAGGCACCGGACATTTCGACTACTTCGCGATGAACGTGCTGCTGCAAAAGGCTGCTCTGATGTGGATGGAGCGGCAGGCCGGAACGCGAGTCGCGGTCCACTGCCACGACGCGCACACGGCGATGCTGCCGATGATGGCCAAGCTCGCCGAGCCGCCATCCCGTTGCGCAGAGCACCGGTACGTCGTAACTGCCCACAATTGCGGAGTGGCTTATCGCCAGCGCTGCTGGGACATCGACTACGTGGCCGCCGTCAGCGGCGTGCCCAGGCCAGCGGTCGAGCAATGCGTGATCGAAGGAGAGTTCGACCCGTTTGGAGCCGCGGCACTCTATGCTGATCACCTCACGACCGTCAGTGACGGCTATGCGTGGGAAGTGCAGGGTGCGTGGCTGGAGAGTTCCGGCGGCGACCGCGAGGTCCAGGAGTTCTCCAGGTTCCTTGCGCAACACTCCATTCCCATCACCGGAATCGCGAACGGCGTGGCAGCAGAGCTGAAGGGCCCGGAGGCGATTCGTACGGAACTGGGAAGGCGAGTCCGAAACCTCGAGGATTTCGCCTGGAAGCCGGGTTTCCGCAAACGCTTCATCCGAGCGGTGTCACGCAAGAAACTGGACTCCCGTTGGGGCATCGATTCCGAGAACCGACACGGCCACCTCAGGCGACTGGCTGCGGACGGATGTCTGTTCACATTCGTTGGGCGGTGGACAAACCAGAAGGGACTCGACATCATTGTCCGGGCAGCGCAAGAAGTCCTGAGCGCGCGCCCGGAAGCCGGCCTTTGCGTCCTCGGCGAGGGCAACCAGCCGTTTGTCTTCACGAGTCTCCTCCGCCTGGTCGACGAGTTTCCAGGACGCGTCGTCGTTCTCAAGGGGTTCAGCGAGCGTCTAGCTGCAGGCGTGTACGCAGCCGGCGACTTCGTTCTCGTGCCGTCGAGATTCGAACCCTGCGGACTGATCGACATGATCGCCCAGCTGAACGGGAACCTTCCTGTCGTAAACCAAGTTGGCGGCCTGTCAAAGGTAATCGATGGCACCACGGGAATCGGCTACTTCGCGACAAACGACCGGGAAAACCTGCGAGGCCTCGTCCGCTGCATGCATCGGGCGCTCGCGATCTTCGCTGACGCGGAACGCCACTCGCGCATGCAGTTCGACGCGAATCGCGAAGTCCGGGGCAAGTACGCCTGGAAGTCCGTCCTGGCGCGCTATGCCCAGCTCTACGGCCTGGGTTCAAGGGCACCCAAGCGGAATCCGCGAACTGTGTCCGTAGAGGCCGGAGTGATAGCGCAGAACGCTTGAACACATGACTGAGCAACCCGGCCCAGGCCCTCGCGGTCCACGACGCAGCCACTTGGCCTCGAAGTCCGGTGAGCCCGCGCCTGGTCCCGCACCAGGATTCGAGGGGACTCGTGCAGGCGACGGATCGCCGAGACGGATCGCCTACTTCTCCATGGAGGTGGGACTGGAATCTTCGATTCCGACCTACTCTGGCGGACTCGGCGTGCTCGCGGGGGACACGCTGCGCTCCGCGGCGGATCTGGGAGTCAGGATGGTTGGCGTCACCCTGCTGTATCGCAAAGGATACTTCCGCCAGCGGATCAGCGTATCCGGAGCACAGCTGGAATCGCCCGTCGAATGGTCCCCGGAGCAGACCCTCGACCGCACGGCCGCCAGGGTCTCGGTCACAATCGAGGGTCGAAGTGTCGTCATCGGCTGCTGGCAGTACCGCGTTCAAGGAGTCGGCGGGCACGTTGTTCCGGTCTACCTGCTGGACAGCGATCTGGCCGAAAACGCGCAGCCGGATCGCGAGCTTACGCACTATCTCTACGGCGGCGACGACCGATACCGGCTATGCCAGGAAGCAATCCTCGGCATCGGTGGGCAGAGGGTGCTCGCGGAGTTGGGATACGGCGATGTCAATGTCTACCACATGAACGAAGGCCATTCTTCTCTTCTTGGCTTGTCGCTTCTCGAGCAGCGGCTGAAGGCAAGAAACGCCCGGCGTGTCACGAAAAACGACCTCGCGGACGTGCGCAAACAGTGCGTGTTCACAACCCACACTCCCGTGCCAGCGGGCCACGACCGCTTCCATCGTTCCCTTGTCGGCCGAGTGCTCGGAAAAGCACGAACGGAGCTGATGGCAAGCGCACACATCCTGGACGGCGACATGCTGAACATGACCAAGCTTGCTCTCGAGTGTTCTCGCTATGTCAACGGCGTGGCCAGGATCCACCAACAGGTCTCGCAGAAGATGTTCCCGAAGTACCGGATTCGAGGGGTCACCAACGGCGTTCACGCTGTCACTTGGTCCGCTCCCGCCCTGCAGCGCCTGTTCGACAAGCACATCCCGGAATGGCGTCATGACAACGCCTACCTGCGCCATGCGTTCGACATCCCTCTGGAGGAACTTGTCGCCGCCCACCGCACGGCCAAGCGGAGGCTGCTCGATCTGGTGACGGCGACAACGGGAGAGACGCTCGACGACTCGGTCTTCACTATTGGGTTCGCACGGCGAGCCACGCCCTACAAGCGAGGCCACCTCCTGTTCCAGAATCTCGACCGTCTTCGATGGATCGCCCGGCACGTCGGACCCTTCCAGCTGGTCTTCAGCGGCAAGGCACACCCGCGCGACGAAGGCGGCAAGCGCACGATTCGCGTGGTGAACGAAGCCGCGGAGGCATTGGAGGGCGTGGTCAAGATCGTTTATATCGAGAACTACGAGATGGAACTGGGACGCGTTCTGACGAGCGGATGCGACCTGTGGCTGAACTCGCCAGAGAAAACGCGCGAAGCCTCGGGCACCAGCGGAATGAAGGCGGCTATCAACGGGGTGCCCAGCCTGAGTGTGCTCGACGGCTGGTGGCTTGAAGGGCATGTCGAAGGCGTGACTGGATGGTCGGCTGCGAACTATCCGGGCGCACTGGACGACGACGCGAGCGTCGCGCACGCCCTCTACGACAAGCTGGAGCGCACTGTCGTTCCGCTCTACTACGAGCGCCCGAACGGTTATGCCCAGGTGATGCGGTCCGCAATTTCGCTGAACGGCTCGTTCTTCAACACGCAGCGGATGGTTTCCCAGTACATGACAAATGCGTATGCCGGCGTGGCGGGATAGGCTGCAAGGCCCGCAGGCCTGGCCCGAGAGGCTTGTACGATCCGTCGCGACGCTCTGAGGATTCGGAATCGTCGCTACCGCGAGCCGCCGCGGAGCCTGTCGATCGTCTCCAGCGACTGGATCACTTCACGATCATCAGGCCGAATCTCCGATGCCCGCCTGAGCTCGGGCTCGGCCCGGGCCAAGTCGCCCGATCGGGCGTAGATGAGGCCGAGATTCTTGTGCAGCAGGAATTCCGTCCGGCATCCCTTGCAGATCTCGATCGCCTCCTTCAGCTGCTCGATCGCCTTTGAGACTTCGCCTGCCTGCAGCGAGGCCAAGGCAAAGTTTCCGAGCGTGTCGGCTCGATCCGCGATGCGCCGCTGAGACTGTGATGCCTGAAACCGCTCCTGGTAGCTGCGTGCAGCTTCTGGATCGTCCCTTCGCAACTCACGGAACAAGTTGTAGAGCGCCTCTCTGTGCTCCGGGTCCAGTTCCACGGCACGCTTCCACTGATTGATCGCGGAAGGCCGGTTCCCGAGGGCAAGTTCCGCTTGCCCGAGCTCGTAGTACCCTCGCGCATCCTCCGGCTTCAGAGCGATGTAACGCCGCCAGAGATCCGCGGCCTCGTCGCTGTTGTCGCTGCGCTGTTCCGCCAGCGCCAGGAAATAAAGCGCATCCGTGTGCTTCGCGTCCAGCCGGACAGCTTCCCGTAAGTCCTGCAGTGCCTCCGGCGCACGGCCCGATTCAAGAAACATTCGGCCACGGTTGAAGCGCGTCGCGACGGATTCCGGCGCGAGATTGACAGCTTCCGTGAAGACCTCGAGCGCCTCGTCGGTCTTGTGAGCGTCCGCGAGCGCAATGCCGAGATTTAGTCGGGCCTCCGCGGAATCCGGGTCCATGGCAACCACCTTGCGCAAGGTGGCGGCCGATTCCTCGGGCCGGCCGCCCCGGGCCTGAATCATGCCCAGCGCCGTGAGAGCCTTCCCGCTCTCCGGGGCCAGACGCACAGCCTCCATGACCAGGGCCTCGGCTTCCTCGTATTTCTCCTGCCCGGCCAGCAGCAAGCCGAGATTGACATGAGCCTGGGCGTACTCGCGGTCGTCCTCGATCGCTCGCCTGAAATGGCGCTCGGCCTCTTCGCTGCGTCCCTGGCGACCATACATCACGCCGAGATTGTTGTGCGCTTCCGCGTATTGAGGCTTGAGTCGCACAGCGTCCTGCAGGGCCTGCTCGGCTTGAGGAAACCACGCGATGTTGAGGTAGAGCACTCCCAGATCGTTATGGGCTCTCTCCATGCCTGGATCCAACTTCAGGGCCTCCTTGAGGGCATTGAGCTGGTCGCCCTTGTTCCCCATGGCGGAGTGCGCGAGGGAGATGTCGTAGTGGTATCTGGCGTCGGTGGGACTAAGGCGGATGGCCTCGCTGTAGTCGGTTACTGCCTTGGCGGGATCCCCCGCCTCGAGGGCCGCATTCCCGCGAGCTGCGGCGCTCTCGGCCTGGCTGTTCTTCAAATCTGCCTGTTTCCGGTCCTGAAACGCCCGCAGCTCCTCGCGAGCCTCCTGCTCGGCGCTCTGGGCCCGCAGGACCCTTCCAAGCTGGAATCGGATATCCGCGGAATCCGGGTCGAGATCCCTGGCCTTCTCAAGATGCAGCCTGGCTTCGGTCCATTTCTGCTGCCGGGCGAGCACGAACCCGAGGTTGTATCGGGTGTCCGAGTGCTCGGGACGCAACTCAGCTGCTCGCAGGAGGCTGGCCTCCGCTTCCGCGTACTCACCGATACCGCGCAAGGCGACGCCCCGCAGATGGCGAAGCTCGAACTCGTCGATCGAGGCCGGCCGTCGCGACACGTAGCGGCCTACCAGATCCAGGACTTCGTCGTGCTTGTAGAAGTTCGCCAAGGCCTTGGCGGCGGACATGCGCGCGGTGTCGTTTTCCGGATCGGACTCGAGCACCTTGCGGTAGTGCTCGGCCGCTGCAGGGAAGTTCTCGGTTCTGGCGTACGCCGTGGCAAGGTTGAAGTGCGCGCTCGGCAAATTGGGATGCGCCTCCACAACATCGGACATTACCTCGATCGCTTCGTCGAACCTACCCTCGGCGGCGAGCGCCGCGCCCATCATCATCGGAATCTCCGGACTGCCGGAATCGACCTCGCGGGCTCGCTCGAGATAGCCCAGCGCGGCTGACGTCCGCCGTTGCTGCATGCGGACGCGGGCCATGCCGTAGAGCGCTTGGGGGGAATCCGGGCGAATGCTCAGGGCCTTGTCAATCGGGGCTTCCGCGGCGAATCCATCCTCAATCTCGAGGAGGCTGAACCCCCACGCCAAATTCGCCTCGAACGACTCCGGATTCAACCTGACCGCGGTGCCGAGATGGCGGGACGATTCGCGCGACTTGCCGGACTTGGCTAGCAGCAGGCCGAGATTGAACTGGGGTTCCCAATAGGTTCCATCCAGATCGATGGACCTCTGGAAGGCATCGATAGCGCAATTGGACAGCGACTGGCCCGCGTACCATCCACCCAGCGCGTTATAGACCTCGGCCGACGGATCAGCCGCAAGGGCCACCTGCAGCTCGGAAGGAGGGCTGCAGTTCGGCTGCGCGGACAGATCAGCCGAGAAGACCAGCAGCGACCCGCCTGCGAGGACGAGCGTCCGGCGGTGGCGCGAGGAGCCGAACATTGCTACCTGAAGATTCTAAGCGATCCCGCCGCTCGTCTACAGACCATTAGGAACGCCAGTGCTGGCAATAGCCAATGCTTCGCGGCTGGGAGGAGCCAGAATCACGCGCTCCTCCCCGCAGGTAGAAATACGTCAGAAGCCGATCTTCCGGCCCGATTGAATGTTCCGCTCCCTCGGGGCCGTCCCCGTGACAGTTCCGAAGTTGGAACTGTTGAAGACCCTCGAATGCGTACCGAACGTCGGAGTGTTGAACACGTCGAGCGGCTCCAAGTGGAATTCAATGCATCTCGATTCCGAAAATCGGGGCTGCTCGAACAACGACAAATCGAAATCTGACACGCCGTCCGTCCTGACGTCGTGCCTGCCAGAATTGCCGCAGTACCGGACACGCGTGGCCGGGACGAAGCCCGTCCTCTCATGGATTCCGGTATCGATCCACCTCGCCGCTGTCGGATTCGAGAACTCGGCACCTCCAAAAACGACGGACCAAGCGAAGCAGCCGACACTGCCCATGTTCGTGATCTACCCGTTGATGCACATCGTGTACAGCTGGCCGGATCGAAAATGCCGGATGCCGCTGAATCGCCAGCCACCGATGATTCCGTCAGCCACCTTGCTTCCTGGGGCCCACTCCTCGCCAGAGCTGATCGAAAGCTGCCAAGTCCAATTTACGATCCATCAACTCTCTGATACTCGACAGTCAAACCCGAACTCTTACTCTTATCGACGAGCGCAGGCCGCCAGAGTGCCTGGCCTCCGCGCTCCGATGATGTTGCCGCAGGCCCTTAACTTTGCGGCAGCTCTTCTAAGTCCATCCGGCGCTGAAACAGCGGAAAGCGATGCGCCACAGTTCAACCGGTAGCACCTATAGGCGACCGTGTCTCCAGATTCCTCCTAGAAGACTACCTTTAGCCCGAATTGAATGTTGCGTTCGGGGAGGGCGGTACCCGTCACCACGCCGAAGTTCGGATTGTTCATGACGCGCCCCGGCGTGCCGAACGTTGCGTGATTGAATGCGTTGAACCATTCAGTGCGAAACTCAATCCATTTCCCCTCACCAAAGGGAAACTTCCGAAACAGAGATAAGTCGAAATTCTGGCCGCCGTCGTTTCGGAGTGTGTGACGTCCGGCATTGCCGTACTGCTTGATGCCCGGTGCCCCCTGGACGTCATCGGGCAGTGCGAAAGCAGAGGTGTCAATCCACCTCGAAGGCTGTGGGTTAGAAAGCACTGGGTCGCCAATGTAGTCGGGACGCAAGTAATTTCCGGTATTTCCAGTGTTAGCCAAGTCTCCACTAATCACAGGCGTATAGGGGATTCCCGACCGAAAATTTGCTATCCCGTTAAACTGCCATCCGCCGATAATGTAATTCAGGACACTGCTTCCAGTATCCCAAGCCTTTCCAGACCCAACCGGCAACTCATACACCCAATTTATGGCGAGAACGTGAGGGATATCAAACCCAGAAAGGCCTCTAGATGCGGCAATGTCGTAGGGATCCTGCACGGCAAACCCCTCGACACCGTACCAGCCGGAAGAGCCAATGTCGATCGACTTCGACCAAGTATATGAGACCTGGTAGGCGAGGTTGTTGGTGTACTTCCTGCTGAGCTGGAATTGAAAGCCGTGGTAGTTACTGCGACCCCAGCTCTTGTCAAAGAAGCTCTGCTGGGCGTGCGGGAAGGGCGTCCTCGGTCGAACAGCGCCGGGGCCGGGCTCGAAGGCCGTATTGTAGTACCCGCCTACGGTCAATCGCCGCCCCCCTGATCCGACATAGTTCACATCAACCAGAGTTGCAGGGTCGATCTGATGCTGAAGCCCCAAATTCCACTGCATGGAGTATGCATTCTCGAAACGCGGATCAGTGAACCAGGACACAAAATTGAAGGGGGTGGGTGCCGGTATTAAGCCTTCTGGAAAAGGATTTGCGGCGTTGATCGTGGGAGTTGGACTTTCCCTGGAAGGAAGGTTCTGGTTATTGGCGAGTCCCTGCCCGACGTCGGGCCAAGCTCCTTGATACGCCTGAGCCATCTGACTGATGCCAGCCCAGTTATCGAAGAACACCCCGCCACCGGCTCGGATTACTGTTGTGTCGGAAAGACGATACGCGATTCCCATTCGCGGCTGAAAATTCAGCTTTGTGTCGGTGAAAATCTTGCCCCGAGGCTCCAGGGCGACGTTGTCGGGCAAACTCCCATCTGGCGTGGGAATACAAGGAGCATGCCCCCGCTCAGCACACGAGGGTGACAACACTTGAATGAAATAAATGCCCGTGAGCATGTCAAGGTTTCCAGTCTCAATGCCCCCTTGCTTTCCGACTGTCTCTTCCTTGCCATACGGTGGGATAAAGGTTCGGTCATATCGAAGTCCGAGATTCACGGTCAATTTCGGAGTGACTTTCCACGAGTCGTGGACGTAAAAACCCATCTCGCCACCCGGTCGTAGCGTTTCGTTGACATTGCGACGTCCCGCGGAGTCGTTTAACCCTAGTAGATATGACGCCAGGCTGCTGCCGGTGCCGCTGGGGTTTTGGGGGTTGTTCGTCGTCTGCACGCGAAACGCCGAGTTGAGGTTCTCGTAAAACGATTCGAAACTCCAGTTATTGCCTTCGCCTCCGAACTTGAGTGTGTGGTTTCCAATGATCTTGGTGAAGCTGCCTTTGAATTGCGTGATTCCGCTGATCGGAACATTCAAAGTATTGGCCTCTCCACCGCTAAAGAAACCAAGCACATTGTAGTTCGGAATTAGGTCTTCTCCACTGGCGAAACTGCCGCAATAAGTGGAGCTGCAACCGAGCTGACTGAGAAAGTTTCGGTCTCGGAATCGCACAATCGCATTATCTTCTGTCCGCGCGCGGGCAGCCTGCAATTGCAAGACGGCCGTTGGGTTGAAAGTATGGACCCAGCTTCCGGCGATGTTAGTAGCCCGATATTCGGTGTTACTAGCTAGCGTTTGCCGTCCGCCCGAGCCCTCGTTGTCCTGGAGTGTGCCACTCCATCGAAACCATGCACTGTCGCTTTCCGTGAACATGTGATCGACTCGAGCTGTATAGGCTTCCTGGTTCTGCCTAAAGGGAGTCAGGTCACGACCATTTCGGTCTGCCACGCCGGTCACGATTGGTGCCGATAGAGTTGCTTGTGCATAAGCCAGCATTCCCGTATCGATCATGGCTTGGGGGATGCTATTGTTCGGGAACGGATCCCGAATGAAAGTGCCGGGGTTACTCGGATTTTCAATTGTTGTAAAGGGATTGAAGATCCTTTCGGGAATGTCGCTCAGATCACCTTGCAAGTTGGCAGCCGTCGGCACTCGATAAAGACGATCCGCTGGCGTTCGCAGGCGGAATCCCTCATAGCCGACCATGAAGAAAGTCTTGTTCTGAATGACTGCCCCTCCGAGAGAGGCGCCAAACTGGTTCCGTTTCTGTTCCCTAACTGTGGGTCGAAAGAAATTGCGAGCGTCGAGGTTATCATTTCGCAAAAACCACCAGCTGCTACCGTGGTACTCGTTGGTTCCGCCTTTGCTTACAACGTTGACAATTCCGCCTACAGCACCACCGAACTCCGCGTCATCATGATGGGAGTTCACCTTGAATTCCTGGACAGTATCAATAATCGGCGGAACGGAGTACGTGCTCACAAAATCGGAGAAGTTGATCACACCATCCAGTAAGAATAAGTTGCTCCGATTGTTTTGACCATTGACGGAAGGAAACTGGAATTGGCCGATTGGACGAGCACTGAACCCCCCGGCGTTCTGCGCGACGCTTACCGGAGCCACTCCAGGTGTGAGCGACAATAGCTGCGTGAAATTTCTACCGTTGAGTGGGAGGTCGACGACTTGTTTTTCCGTGACGGCCGCGCCCAGCTCGGACGAAGAGGCCTGTAGCGCAACGCCCGTGGCTTCCACGCTGATGGACTCAGTCACCGCACCTACTTCCATCGAGAAATCGAATGTAGCGTTTTGATTCACCACGAGCGTAAAAGGCTCGACAAACCTGGTCTGGAACCCTGGGCTGCTAGCTGTAAGGGTGTATGGCCCCGGCTGTAGGTTGGCGAAGCGGTAGACGCCTGCCGAGTTGCTAAGGGTACCGATTTCAATGCCAGTAGCGACGTTTCCCAGCACGATCTCGGCATCTACAATGACGGCTCCCGTAAAGTCGCGGACCGTTCCATTGATGGACGCTGTAGAGATTTGGGCGTCTGCGCTGGGCGGACCGGAGAGAAAGGGAATCGCTGCTACGAAGGTGAAAACGATTCGACCAATATGCCTCAACATGGGATCCTCCTCGACAGGACTCTCTGGCTTGGCGAGGACTCCATCTTGCTCCTGGCCCGGCGACAGTATATAGACGCAACCCGGAAGTGTCAATGGCTGGACTGACTGAATGAGCGGGCCTCTGGGTCCGCTAGCGCCACCAGAAGCCAGCGCGTCGAGGCAGGGGGTGGAGGCCGTCCCGAACGTCGGGTAATGAAAGCGTTGAAGAGCTCGAGGCGAAATGCGACAGACTTGGCTTCCGATGACTGGAACTGCTTGAACAGCGACAGGCCGAAGTTCGACACGCCATCCGTCCTGACGTTGTGCCGGCCTGAGTTGCCGAATTGGCGGATGCTCCTGCCCGGGACGAAGTCTGGCCAATCGAGGGCTCCGGTATTGATCCACCTCGCGGTTGGCCGATTTGAGAGTTCGACCTCCCCGCTACCGACCGGCCGGGCATAGCAGCCGGTGTTATCGGTGTTCGTGATGTCACCGTTGATGCACATCGTGTACGGCTGACCGGATCGGAAGAGCCCGATGCTGTTGAACTGCCAGCCTCCGAGGGTGGCGTTAGCCGCCTTGCTCCCCAGGGTCCCACCTCCGGTTCGAGCCAAATGGGAGCTGCCAAGTCCAGTTCACGGTCAGCACATGGCGAATTTCGAAATCGGACAGGGAGTAGTCAGCCCGCAGGTTGTACGGATTCTGGACGGCGAAGCCTTCCTCGCCATACCAGCCCTAGGCCCCGTGAACCATCGACCGCGACTAGGCGTAAGCAACCTTGGAGGCCAGGCCACCGGACAGCCTCTTGTCCAGAAGGAACTGGAAAGCGTGGTAATTGCTCTTGCTCCAGCTGCGGTCGAAGAAGCTCTGCTGCGCGTGCGGCGTATGGGGCTTGATGGGGCCCGGGCCGGGCTCCAGGCCGTGGTGTACTAGCCGCCCACATTGAGGCAAGAGCTTGTAGAGCCGATATAGTTCGCAGTGACGACAGTCGACTCGTCCAACTGGTGCTGGAGACCGAAGTTCCACTGCTGCGAGTACGGATTCTCGAATTGCGGGTCCATCTACCAGAGCACGCCAGTGAACGGCGTCGGAGGCGGGAACAGCCCTCGCGCGAAGGGGCTCGTGATGTCGATCGCCGGGAGCGGCGATTCGGCAGTGGGCTGGTTGAGGCTGTTGCCCAGCTGCTGGCCCACATCCGGCCAGCCCCCTTCGTAGTTCTGCGCCGTCTGCGTCACAGCTGACCGCTCGTCGAAGAAGATCCCATGCGAGGTGCAAAGAACCGTGCCATCGGAAGTCCGGTAGGCAATGCCAACCCGCGACTGGAAGTTCTTCATGGTGTCGTGGTAGATCTTGCACCTGGGATCGGAGGTGACATGCTCGGGAAGCGATCCGTCCGGTATGGGAATGCAGGGACGAAATTCGGGCTCGGCGCACGACGGAGGAACGCGCCGCAAGATGTATATGCCCCTCAGCTGATCCAACGCGCCGGTCTCGATGCCACCCTGCTTGCATCCAGTCTTCTCCTCGCCATACGGCGGCTAGAACTGGCGGTCGTAGCGAAGCCCGAGATTGATAGTCAGCCTCGGCCTGGCCTTCCACGAATCCATGAACTGGAATCCCATCGTGCCGCCAGGGCGAAGCGTTTCCGAGAAATTGCGACGACCCGCCGAGTCCGGAGTGCCGATCAGGATCGAGGCCAGCGAGGCTCCGCCATCATTATCCAGCGGATTTGCCGTCTTTTGCACACGGAATGCCTGGTTGGGAGTTTCGTAGGACGACTGGAAATCGGTACTCTTCCCCTCGCCCCGGAACCTGATCGTGTGTTTTCCCATCACCTTCGTAACATTGGCGCGGAAATTGACGATCGAACTTGAGGGGGGTTCAGGGTCTTGGACTCTTCCCAGGTAAACCAGGAGGTGACGCTGTAGTTGGGAATCAGGTCCTCGCCGCTATTGAAGCTGCCGCAGAACGTGGAGGCGCATCCGGACTGGCCGAGCACCCCGCGGTCCCGGAACCAATTGCCTGCACTATCGACGGACTTCACCCATCCGCCCTGGACTCGGAGAATCGTGGTCGGGCTGAGCGTGTGGACCCAGCTCGCTGCAGTGTTCCGGGCACAATGCTCCTAGAACCCTCCAGGAGAGGGCAGACCATTGAGACATCGTTGTCCTGCAGTGTCCCGCTCCACCGGAACCAGATGCTGTTGGTTTCGTCGAAAACATGATCCAGCCGAGCGCTGCATTCCTTCTGGTCTTGCCGTCCGGGGTGGAGTCGATCGCACTACGATCGGACGTAATGATCGGGCCGGCGCTCGGCAGAGCGGTACGAGCCCAGCTGACCGCAGCCGGGCTCAGGATCGATGCCGGGTTCGTGTTCCTGGGAAACAGGTCGCGGACGAAACCGCCCCCGTCGGCCGCGCGGGTCGTGAAGGGATTCTAGATCCTTCTCGGGTCGTCACTCAGGTCGCGGCCAAGGTTCACGCCAGACGGCACGCGCAGCAGGCAGTCGCTGGGCCTGCGCAGGCGGAAGCCCTAGTAGCCAAGCATGAAGAACGTCTTGTTGCGGATGAAATGGTCACCCAGCGTGCCGCCGAACTGGTTCCATTTCTGCGGTGTGACGCTGGTCCGGAAGAAGTTGCGGGAATCCAGCCTGTCGTTACGCAGGAACCCCCGTGCGTTTCCATGAAGCTCGTTCGTGCCGCCCTTCGTCACAACGTTGACAACTCCGCCGACCACTCCGCCGAATTCAAGATCGTAGCTTTGGGCGTTCACCTTGGAGTCCTAGATGGTGTCGATGATCGGTGGCACCGCGTGGGTGCTCAAGAACGCTCCCTGATCAAAGACGCCTTCCAGCATGAAGAGATTCGAGCGGTTCGTCTGGCCGTTCACCGCCGGAGACTGGAATTCCCCGATCGGACGCGCCGTGAAACCGCCCCGGTTCTGCGAAACGCTCACGGGGGCGGCGCCAAGCGTGAGCTCCAGCAGCTTGGTGAAATTGTGTCCGTTCAGAGGCAGATCGACGACCTACTTCTCGGTAGCCGCGGATCCGAGCTCCGCAGAGGAATCCTGTAGCTGCGCTCTTGATGCCTCGACTGTCACCGTCTCGGCGACGGCTCCAACTTCGAGCGCGAAATCGAATATCGCGATCTGGTTGACCCCCAGCGAGAACGGATCGGCAACTGCGTTCTGAAAGCCGCTGGAGGCGCGGGAAAGCGTGTATGAGCCCGGCTGAAGGTTCGAGAAGCGGTAGACGCCGGCGCTGTTGGACGCCGCCTGCCGCTCGACCCTGATTTGCACGTTGGAGATCGAGACTTCGGCGCCCGGTATGACCGCGCCGGTCGAGTCATGCGCGGTGCCGTTGACGGTGGCTCGTGAGATCAGTGCATGAGCAAGAGGCGCAAATTCGATTAGCACGGCTAGGGGCATCACTGCGAGAGAAGCGAATCGGAGATTCGTGAACATTTGGTTGCCCCCGAAGACTAGGTTCAGGCACAGGCCAACAGCCTGACGTCCAACGTGGTTCGAAACTGGGCTTCATTAGGGTCCGGCGACCTTCGGGGTTGTATCACCTCCGACCCGCTGAACGACGTCAGCACTGCCCGGTCGTCCGACAGCATACCGGTCGCGGCCACCGGCATCTCTCTCCCCTCTGCGCCTAGAGGTTTTGCTGGGAAGCTCCTCACTAGTGCGCCAATCGGTCGCCCAACTCGATATTCTGAGAGGGCGGTGATGACGAGCCGATTGGGACTCTCGGGATTCCTGCTGTTCCTGGCCGGAGCGTTGGTGCCGAGCGCGACGCTGCACGGCCAGGGTGCTGCGAGTAGTGGGGCAACTGCCCAGCCCAAGAGACCGCTTCCGAAGGGAGTTGAGGCTCCACGAATCGAATATCGCGATATTGCGAAGGAGGCCGGCCTGCGCGGTGTGGCCGTCTCCGGCTCCGCGGTTGAGAAAAGCTACATCGTCGAGTCCACCGGTACCGGCGTTGCCGTTATCGACTTCGATAGCGACGGACTATTGGACATCCTCCTGATCAGTGCGGATCGCTTCGTCGACGAGGAGGAAAGCGGCGAACCAAGACATTACCTTTACAGGAACCTCGGCGGCCTCAGGTTCGCGGATGTCACCGAGAAATCGGGGATCAAGCACACCGGATGGGCACAGGGGGCCTGCGTGGGCGATGTTGACAACGACGGCTACGACGACATCGTCATTCCCCATTGGGGCCAGAATCGGCTGTACCGGAATCAAGGCAACGGAAAATTCCGTGACGAGACCGCCGAGCGCGGGTTGACGGAAGCGACCCGGCGCTGGGGAACCGGCTGCGCGTTTCTCGACTTCGACCGGGACGGAGACCTGGATCTGTTCATTGCGAACTACCTTCGATTCGATCCGGAAAAGACGCCCAAGCCGGGCGAGGGCGCGGAGTGCCGGTGGAAGGGCATGCCCGTCCTCTGCGGCCCGCGTGGTCTTCCCGGTGAATCCATGGCCCTGTATGAGAACGACGGGCACGGCTCGTTCGCAGACATTTCCTCCATTGCGGGAGTCGAGACCGAAAAGCTGTACTACGGCTTCACGCCGTTGACCGGCGATTTCGACAACGACGGCTGGACGGACATCTATGTCTCGTGCGACTCCACGGCCAGTCTGTTCTTCCACAACAAGGGAGACGGCACGTTTGAGGAGATCGGGGTGATTTCGGGAACCGCCTACAACATGGACGGCCAAGAGCAGGCGGGCATGGGGGCGACGGCCGGCGACTTCGACCTCGACGGGGACCTAGACATATTCAAGACCAACTTCTCGAACGATACTCACACGCTGTATCTGAACGAGGGGATGCAGATGTTCATCGACGAGACGGTCACGACCGGCCTCGCCGTCAACACGCAGTACCTTGGCTGGGGAACGGCATTCATGGATATCGACCAGGACGGCCTGAAAGATCTCTTCGTGGCGAATGGGCACGTGTATCCGGGAGTTGACAAGGCAGGCATCGGCGAGAAGTTCCGGCAGCGCCGGCTCGTTTACTGGAACTACGGTCGCGGCCGGTTTCACGATCTGAGCGACGTCTCGGGTCCCGGGGTTACCGAAGAGCACTCCTCGCGCGGACTGGCGGTCGCCGACTTCGACAACGACGGGACCCTTGAAATCGTCACAGTCAACATGCACGAGGATCCGTCCCTGCTGAAGCAATTTGCTCCGACAGGGAACGCGCTGCTTGTAGACGCGAGGCTGAAGTCCGGACGTGCCGCGGTCGGCTCGCGCATCCAAGTCGAAGCCGGAGGCCGCACGCAGATCGACGAAGTCCGCAGCGGCGGCTACCACATCTCCCAGAGCGACACGCGAGTGCACTTCGGGCTCGGGGATGCGGACCTCGCTTCGGTCACCGTTACCTGGCTCGACGGTTCCAAGGACTCGATCGAAGAGGTCCAAACCAACAGCCGAGTCCTGATCCGACCCGGAGAGGGTCTCGTCAATGTGGCTGCCTTCTAGCCTTGACGGACTGCGGGCTGCGGCACGGTTTCGCCGTGCAGCCCCTCACTGATCAATGGCCATTCGGTCACGGCGTCGTCGGCAACCCCCGGATCTGGCGCAGTAGTCCGCGCATGAAATCGTCCTCCGGGAACAGTTCGACGAACCGGTGAATCGTTTCCGAAGCGTCGCGAAACTGCTTCAGGTTGATGTATCGCAGGGCCAGCATCTTCCGGAGCCGGGGATTAAACGGCCAAGCGTCAACCCCTTGAACGAGAACCGCCGCCGAATCCTCTTCGCGTCCGGCCTGCACCAAGAGCTCGGCAAGGTCGTCGTACGTCGATGCGGGCTGTGATCCGGCCTCGACTGCTTCCGTCAGATACTCGATCGCTTCCGCGGCACGGCCTTCGAGCTTCGCCTTGCGGCCGAGGGAGGCGAGCACCAGCGGATCGTCTCCGTTCTTCTCGGCCACTTCGGCCAGCAGGCTCAGGTACCGGTCCGAGAAACCCGGACGCTTGGAAAGGAGCTCGCCGAAAGCCTGGAATCGCACCATCGCCGGCAGCGATTCAGCGCCCCCTCGGGGCGGGCGGTTGACGTGCACGAGTTCCGGCAGGTCCGAGGTCGTCTGCGCAAATGCCTCGGGCGGGAAGGGCTGATCCGGAGACTTGACGATCCGGTGGTTGGTGAGAGAGGAATGCGAGATTTCAACGATGTCCCGTTTCGGCATGTGGCAGCCGGCACAGTTGTTTCGCGGACGAGCGGCAGCATCGAGACCGCAGGAGGAATCCTGGTGGCACTGCAGGCATTTTTTCCGGTAGTACGCCTCCTTGCTCTCCGGACTCGGTTGGTTGTGGATCTCATGGCACGAGAAGCAACTCAGGCTTCCTTCTGTTGCCATGTAGCACCTGCTGAGCGCCATGGACGCGTTGTGCTCAAGCAAATCGGAGTCTCTCGGCCTACCGGGTTCCATTGGAAGCTTGAGGATCGCGATTGTCTCGTTCAGCCACTCGCCGGGACGGAAATCGAAATGCCCTCGTCCCGGCTGCAGGATCCTCGCATCGCCGCCCTGATGGCAGTTCATGCAGACGTTCTCGGCGAGCCTGGGCGGCAAGCCGAGCAGGTCGACGATCTCACCGTCAGTGAATTCCCGCTCCGCAAGCCGGGCGTCGGCGTGCTGCCGTCCGGGCCCGTGGCAATTCTCGCACCCGATCGCGACCTCAGCGAACGGCGGATCCTCGTATTGCCCCTCGCTGGATCCTGACGGAAGCGGTCGCCCCGCATGGCATTGCAGGCAGGCCGCGTGAATCGTGCGGTTGAAGCCATAGTCCTCCCCGGGCTTCGCAAATTCGTAGCCGGGCGACAGGCCCCACTCCTTCTCCCTCATGTAGAAGGAGATCGGTGCCTCGACGAGGTGATTCCCACGACGGACCACGTAGCTGAAGCCGTTCACACCGGAGCCGATGACGTAGTCGAGCTTGTGGGAGCTGTCAAACGGGGGCTTGTCGGTCGGTGTGGCTTGCGATTCCGTCTGGTAGAAGCCGTCGTGCCGCTCCTCGACGACGAAACGGCGATTCAGCCTGTCGTTCACTACAGGCTTTGCAGTGGAGACCAGGGGTCGGATTGCTTCATTGACAGGTGCCATGGAAGAACCCATAGCCGATGCAGTGAATCTCTCGTAGAGGTCTTGATGGCAGCCGGCGCAAGCCTTCGAGCCGACATAGCCCGCAGACGGGGAGCCCGCAGCACCGACCGACGCTTCCTGACAGAAAATGTCCGAGCCAAAGCCGGTCAGGAGAGCCAGTCCGAGGAGCCAGCGGGACAGCAACGGTCGGCGTCCGAACGCCGTTTCCAGGGAAGCTCCGACGCCTTCCTGATCTCGAAGGGACATTCGCATCGTTTTCGCTATTGCCCTGAAGCTGCGGCGTGGACCGCACCGAAACGGTCCCGTGCCGAGACAGTTGCATCGTCTCATAACTCCCTCGCGGCGGGAGCCGAACCGAGGCTTGCGCCCGAATGCCGAAACGGATCATCGAGCCAGCCACTTCGTGGATTGAGTGGGTACGGGGACCAAAGAAGGTGGAAGCACTATCTCGAATCAAGTCCAGCGGAACAACCACCGGGAGACGGTATCGGGCAAGTACACTAGGGCAGAGGCAATATGACTCGCACAGCGCTTCTGCCGGCTCTCTTGGTTTCGGTTTTTCTGCTCTCAGCCGAGCCCACCATTGATACATCGCGGACTGTGGACTTCCAGCAGGACGTCCGACCGATCCTCGCGGACAACTGCTTTGCCTGCCACGGTCCGGACAGCAACACCCGGCAGGCCGACCTGCGGCTCGACACCCGCGAAGGCGCATTCGCCGACCGGGGAGGCTATCAGATCATCGTGCCCGGGGAGGCCGAGGCAAGCAGGCTGTTCGAGCGGATGAGCCACCCGCAGGAAATCGCCCGAATGCCTCCCCCAACGGCAGAACGCCACCCAACGCCCGAACAGGTGGCAACGGTGAGGCTCTGGATTGACCAAGGCGCGGAGTGGAGTTCGCACTGGGCCTACGAGCCCCCCTCGCGACCGGCAATACCCGAGGTGGCCGAAACGGCTCGGGCAACCAACGAAGTCGACGCGTTCGTGCTGGCCCGGCTGGAACAGGAGGGTCTCGGTCTTGCGCCGGAAGCGGACAAGAGAACGTTGCTGCGAAGACTGAGCTTCGATCTGACAGGCCTGCCTCCGAACCCCAGGGACGTGGCGGAATTCCTGGCCGACACCAGCCCCGACGCCTACGAGAAACAGGTCGACCGCCTCCTTGACTCCGCGCACTATGGCGAGCGCATGGCGCTGCAGTGGCTGGACCTGGCGCGGTATGCCGACACGCACGGATTCCATATCGACGGCCGTCGCGACATGTGGCAATGGCGCGATTGGGTCATTTCAGCCTTCAACGACAACAAGCCTTTCGACGAGTTCACGATCGAGCAACTAGCCGGCGACCTCCTTCCGGAGCCGTCGTTGGATCAGAGGATCGCCACCGGGTTCAACCGCAACCACATGATCAATCACGAGGGCGGAGCCATTCCTGCGGAGTACCACACCGAGTACGTCGTGGACCGCGTGGAAACGGTCTCGACGGTCTGGATGGCGATGACGATGGGCTGCGCACGGTGCCATGACCACAAGTACGACCCGATCACGCAGAAGGAATTCTACGAGTTCTATGCGTTCTTCAACTCGGTGGACGAGCTGGGACTGGACGGGGTCAATGGCAATGCCGTGCCCATGCTCCAGCTGCCTGACTCGTCGCAGGAATCGAGGCTCGAGCAGCTGGACGAAGCGATTCGTTCGGTGCAGGCAGACCTGCCGGAGGCGCGCATCCAGTCCAATGTCTCGGAGTGGGAAAAGACGGCCCTGGCGACAATTCCTCGGTCGAACCGTGAGGGCCTGGAGGCCCACTACGAAATGGAAGGCGGCTTTGCGGACTCGTCCGGGAACTACCGCCACGGTCGAATCATGCGCGGTGAGCCGCTGTTCGCAACTGCCAAGGCCGGCCAAGGCGCGGGGTTTGACGTCGACACCCACGTCGCCTTCCCGGGAACCAACGGCATTGACCTGTCCCGGCCCTTCACGGTGGCCTTCTGGATCCGCCATTCAGGCCTTGTCGAGAAGAGCGTCCTGCACAAGATGGACGGACCGGACTCGCAGCGCGGACTCGCCCTGACTCTCACCGCACCGGTTTCGATTCCAGACACTCTCCGGCGGGAGTACGACCTCAAGGTGCAGCTCTCATCGACCCCTGACGAGGCGATCGTCGCGAAGACAGGAGCACCTCTCCGCGACCAGAGAGGCGAGGACCCCAACTATCACATAGCCATCGCCTATGACGGGTCCGGTCGTGCCGAGGGTCTGCGGCTCCATGTCAACGGGAAGCCGGCCGATACGACGATTCTGTCTGACACGCTCGAGGCCAGTCCAGCCAACGATGCGCCGTTCGAAATCGGAGCGGGTCGCTTCGGAGGGCGCTATACGGGTACATTCGACGACCTCAGGATCTACTCTCGTGTCCTGGAGTCCGCCGACGTGGAGGTGCTGTACACGCATGAACCGATTCGGTCCATGCTCGGTGATCCCTACATCGATTGCCAGAAGGTGCTGGCCGACGCACCTCCAAGCCCCGCTGACGACATTTACGCCCCGAAGCCGGAAACGGACGTCACGCGTTGCCGGGCGCGGACGGGTCGCCTGAAGGACTATTACCTGACCCACGCCGCACCGGACACGGACCGTCGCCTCTACGCGCAGCTGCAGGCACTGAAGCGGGAGCGGTCTGGATTGCAAGAGAAAGTGCCGAACGTGATGGTCATGAAGGAACTCCCCCAGCCTAGGGAAACCTTCATGCTGGCGAGGGGCGACTACCGCAACCGCACCGAGAAGGTTTCGCCGGCAACGCCCGGCTGGCTTCCTGCGTTCCCCGCTGGAGGTCCGAAGAACCGCCTCGGACTCGCCCAGTGGATCGTGAGTCCCGACCATCCGCTCACCGCTCGGGTCGCTGTGAACCATTACTGGCAGTCCTACTTCGGCAATGGCCTCGTCAAGACAGCAGAGGACTTCGGCCTGCAAGGAGAGCTCCCCTCGCACCCAAGGCTCCTCGACTGGCTCGCGGCCGAGTTCGTCCAGAGCGGCTGGGATGTCAAGGCGCTCCAGAAGAAGATCGTGATGTCAGCCACTTACCGACAGGGCTCCCAGCTGCCCCCCGAACTGCTGGTCCGGGATCCCGAGAACAGGCTCCTCGCCAGGGGCCCTCGCTACAGGCTGCCTGCCGAGTCGGTCCGTGACAATGCCCTCGCCGCCGCTGGCTTGCTGGACGATCGAATCGGCGGCCCCAGCGTCTTCCCGTACCAGCCGGAGGGGCTGTGGAGGGAGATGGCCTACGGCGACATGTTCACTGCCCAGGTCTACCGCAAGGGATCAGGCTCCGACCTCTACCGGCGAAGCATGTACACGTTCTGGAAGCGAACCATTCCACCGCCGTCCCTCGGAGTGTTCGACGCACCCGACAGGGAAAAGTGCATCGCGCGCCGTTCGCGAACCAATACCCCGCTGCAGGCTCTCGTACTGATGAACGATCCGACCTACGTCGAGGCATCCCGGGTGCTTGCGCAACGGATGGTCCACGAGGGCGGGCCGAGCGGGGCGGACAGAGTGCGGTTCGCCTACGAGAGAGCGTTGGCTCGCCCGCCCAGCGAGACCGAGTCCCGCCTGCTCGAGGGTCTGGCGCACGAGCAGACGAAGAAATTCGAGGCCGCACCCGAGCTTGCGCTGGAATTGCTGAGAGTCGGCGAATCGCCTACCGACGACGAGGTCCCTGCCGCGGAACTGGCCGCCTGGACCATCGTCGCCAGCAGCATATTGAACCTCGACGAGACCATTAGCAAGGAGTGAAGGTCTGATGAATCCGAGTCTTGAACGCCACCTCCTGGTCACACGTCGTCAGTTCTTCGGCCGCACGGCGACGGGCATCGGCCCTGCGGCTCTGTCCTGCCTTCTTTCCGGAGAAGGCTACGCCTCCACCCGCGGCGCGGTAGCAGAGGGAGGCCTTCCAGAGCTGCCGCACTTCGCGCCGAAGGCGAAGCGCGTCATTTACATGTTCCAGTCCGGCGCGCCGTCCCAGATCGATCTGTTCGACCACAAGCCGATGCTGCGCAAGTTCCATGGCCAGGACCTTCCGGATACTGTTCGCAAGGGGCAGCGGATCACGGGCATGACCTCCGGGCAGGACCGTCTGCCTGTCGCCGCGTCGGTCTTCCCGTTCCACAAGCACGGGCAATCCGGGGCCGAACTGAGTGCACTGCTTCCGCACACCGCCAAAGTGGTCGACGATATCGCCCTAGTCAAGACAGTGCAGACGGACGCGATCAACCACGATCCAGCGATCACCTTCATCCAGAGCGGATTCCAGCAGCCGGGCCGGCCCTCGATGGGCTCCTGGGTTAGCTACGGGCTTGGCAGCGTGAACCGGGACCTGCCCGGCTTCGTCATTCTGATCTCGCAGGGCAGCAACCTGAACCAGTCCCAGCCCCTGTTCTCGCGCCTGTGGGGCTCGGGCTTCCTGCCGTCGCGATACCAAGGTGTCAAGTTCCGCGCGAGCGACGACCCGGTCCTCTATCTCTCGAACCCGAAGGGCATCGATTCGTCCACCCGGCGCAGCATGCTGGATACGGTCGCGGAGATCAATCGCCTGCGCTCGCAGGAGTTCGGGGACCCGGAGATCGAGACGCGCATCGCCCAGTACGAGATGGCTTACCGGATGCAGTCGTCGGTACCCGAACTGATGGATCTTTCGAGCGAACCTGAGCACGTGTTCGAGCGGTACGGCCCGGACTCGCGACGGCCCGGGACGTATGCTGCGAACTGCCTGCTCGCCCGCCGGCTCGCCGAAAGGGATGTCCGTTTCGTGCAGCTGTTCCACAGAGGGTGGGACCAGCACGGGGACCTGCCACGCGACATTCGGCTGCAGGCACGCGACACCGACCAGGCATCGGCCGCGCTCATCCAGGACCTCAAGGACCGGGGCATGCTGGAGGACACGCTCGTGATCTGGGGCGGCGAATTCGGTCGGACAGTCTACTGTCAAGGTAAGCTGAGCGAAACGAACTACGGTCGCGACCATCACCCGCGGTGCTTCACGATGTGGATGGCGGGCGGAGGCATCAAGCCGGGTATCACCCACGGGCGAACCGACGACTATTGCTACAACGTGGTCGAGGACCCTGTCCACGTGTATGACCTGCAGGCGACGGCTCTGCACTGCCTAGGCATCGATCACAAGCGATTGACCTTCAAGTACCAGGGGCGACACTTCCGGCTGACGGACGTGCACGGCGAAGTCGTCGAGCCGCTGCTCGCATAGACAAGAACCGGGGCCAGGCAGAAACGGAAACAGGCACGCCGGAATCGAACCTCCGGCAGCCATGGAAACAGAGGGACGGGTGGCGGCCGTAGGTCGGGCCGCCATTCGGAAGAGGGAACACGAGTAGAGGGACGCCATGCAGCACGCAATGAGTCGCCGAGCGTTTCTGGGCGCCACGGGTGCGACAGCCCTGGCCGGTTGCGGAAACCGTGATGACGGTCCCACGGAGGCAGGGACATTCCAGGGCAACTGGGAGTCAATCCGCACTCACGAGGTGCCGCAATGGTTCCATGACGCCAAGCTCGGGATCTTCGTCCATTGGGGGCTTTATTCCGTCCCTGCGTGGGCGACGCCCGTGGGTGAGCTGGGCTCGATCGACTGGACCAGGTGGTTCATGAACAATCCGTACTCGGAGTGGTACATGAATTCCCTGCGAATCGACGGGTCGCCGACCCAGGAGCATCATCGGAATACGTACGGCGAGGACTTCGACTACATGGACTTCGCGCCCCAGTTCAACGAGGAGGTGGCGAAATGGGATCCTGCTGCGATGGCTTCACTCTTCGCCGAGGCTGGCGCACAGTACGTTGTACTCACGACCAAACACCACGACGGCTTTACCCTGTGGCCCAGCGAGGTCGAAAATCCGAACCTGCCGCCCGATCGTCGCTCCTGCTCGCGAGACATCGTCGGTGAATTAACGGCTGCAGTCAAGGCTGCGCAGATGCGCATGGGCTTCTACTACTCGGGAGGGCTCGATTGGAGCTTCAACCCCGAGCCCATCAACGAGCTTGACGAGGTCTGGAGCACGATCATCCACACGCAGGAGTTCGCGGACTACGCCGATGCGCACTGGCGGGAGCTTATCCGAAAGTACGATCCGACCATCCTGTGGGGCGACATCGGATATCCGGAACAGGCAGACCTGGCCACCATCGTGGCGGACTTTTACAACTCCCATCCCGACGGCCTGATCAACAACCGCTTCGAGATCAGGAAGGAAGGAGCGCCGCCCCGGCATCATGACTTCACCACGCCTGAGTACGCCAAGATGGACGAGATCACGGACTATAAGTGGGAAACCTGCCGCGGCCTGGGATACTCCTTCGGCTACAACCAGGTCGAGACAGACGAGCACACGATCGGCGAGGCCGAATTGATTCATCTGCTAGCCGACATTGCGAGCAAGAACGGCAATCTGCTGCTGAATGCCGGACCCATGGCGGACGGTACCATACCGGAGATCCAGGCGAACCGGCTGCGAGCCCTTGGGAACTGGCTCGGCACGAACGGCGAGGCCATCTTCGGCACGAAGCCCTGGAAACACGCGACCGGCGAGACCGGGGAAGGAATCCCGGTCCGGTTCACCTCGAAAGGAAATGCCGTCTTCGCGATCCTGCTTGGCCAGCCGAGATCCAAGGAATTGGCTCTTGAACTCGGGGTGTCCGCGGCGAGCGTCGCCGTCTCCGTGCTTGGCGTGGCTGGAACGCCGGACGTCTCCTACGAGGATGGAACGCTCAGGGCAACGCTTGAGGCTCCGCTTCCCGAAGGACACGCTCACACCCTCAGAATCGAGCTCGGATAGAGCCTGCACAGGCTCATTCGAGAAGCCGGGATCCCGAGCCGGTCGAGCGTGCTAGCTCCGTCAGGTCGAGGCGCGGCTCTACCGGGTGCTCCCGTGCGGCTGGATCGCTTACCCGACCACTAGCCTCGAGAGCGCGTCCTCATCGAACTCGAACCCGAGACCAGGTCCGTCTGGCACATCGACGCTACCGGGCTTGTAGGGCAGCGGAACCTTGAGGATGGGGTTGCCGAAGGCTCGCTTGTAGGACTCGCCGCCTTCCAGGATCACGGCATTGGGCGTCGCTGCGCACAGGTGGATCGCTGACGCCCTGTAGGGCGCCGAACCCATTGAGGAATGCGGCGCAAAAAGGATGTTGTAGGCATCCGCCATGATCGCGATGCGCTTGGTCTCGGTGATGCCGACTCGCGACGTGTCCGGGTTGACGATATCGCAGGCGCGGCGCTCGAACAGGTCGCGGAACTGGAACCTGTTCGAATACTGCTCTCCTGCGCAGATCGGCGTGTCCATGCGCTCCGCCAGGATCGCGTACGCACCGTAGTCCTCGGGCATCAGCACGTCTTCCCACCAGCCAAGGTTCTCGATCTTGTCGAGCGTTCGCCCGACGCGAGTCGCCTCTGAGAGCGTATAGCCCGCAAGCGAGTCCACCAGGATCTGGCCCTTGCCGGAGAGAACCTCCGCAGCAGCGAGCACGCGGTTCACATCGCGGGCCTGCTCACCCCGTCCCTTGGCGAGGCTCATTTTCTGGTTGGGGAACCCTCGCTCAAGCAGGGCTTGGGAATTCGTTCGCACCTCCTCCGGGGTGCCTCCGCCCACTCCCTGATAAGTCGGGATGCTGTCACGGAACTTTCCGCCCAGCAACTGATAGACGGGCATCGCCGCTGCGCGCCCGACGATGTCCCACAAGGCGATGTCAACGCCAGCCATCGCGCGGGTGAAGTACCCGGTGCCGTATCCGCGCAGGCGCTGCGTGGAATACATCTTCTCCCAGATCGGCTCGATTTGACGGGCGTCCAGGCCGAGCAGGATCGGACGAAACAGATCGGTCAGGACGGTCTTGACGACACGAGGAGTCATGACGGCGTGGGACTCTCCCCAGCCGACAATCCCCTGGTCGGTCGTGATCTTGACCAGAAGAGTCTGCCGATACCCTCCTTGGCGGACGGTTTCCGCGCGTTCCAGCCGGTCCCAAAGTCCAATGCCGCCGGTTGTAGATCCCACAGGCGTCATGGAAACGAATTCGTGCTCCGGCTTCTTTTCCGGCGGGTCGCGAAGTATGAGCGCCTCGACTTCGGAGATCCTTAACGGAACGCCGATCCGGGAAGCTGCAGCGTGCAAGGAAGAGAACCCGCCAGCTGCACCGAAGGCTGCAGCGCGGAGGAAGGTGCGTCGGGTCAGCATGATTCGTGTCAGGCAGCCGTGGCCCGGCCTCGATCGCCAAGGCAGAGTCTCACGTCCCCAAGCAAGAATAGTGATCTGCGAGTCTCAACGGCAATTCCCCGGGACGGAGAGGAGCCGTCTCAATTGGCATTTCTCCGTACGGTGGCCGCAATCTTGTGCGATAGAGGGCCCGTTGCATCGAACCCCGACTCAACACGGCAGGCTCCCAAAAAAGGTCGCGCGCTACGGGCCTTGGGTTTGCGAGTGCGTCCGATCTAGCTTGTCTAGCACGGCCAGCCCGCGCCCGACCTTGCCTCAGGCCGCTCGCAGTTGGAAACGCATTTCCGTATCGTGCTCGGTCAACGCCCGTACCGAGAGTTCCTGCATCAGCTTGTTCACGCTGACGCCGCGTTTCCTAGCCATCGCCGCCAGGCGATCTCGATGGGCATCAGGGACTCGGATCGTTAACGTTGCCATGTCAGTCGTTCTCCTTCAACCAAGTAGCCGGCGTGACGATATTAATTCCGTCGAAGACCAGCTCGCCCGTCGCGATGGCTCAAGTGTTATGGGTAATGATCGCATCCAGGTTGCCCGCAATCGCTGGCTCGACGAGATGATTGTCGGATTCGTCAGGCAGGTTCGGACGCCAGAGAAAGGTCACACTCACCCTTTCGCAAGCACTCAGGACTGCGTCCAGTAGCTCCGCCCGATCACCCGGGGAGATCGACGCCGCCGTGAACAAGTTGTCTCGCGCTAGAACATCCTCATATTCCAGGTAAAGCGCATTGCTGACCGGTGGTCTAGCGCGACCAGTCAAGCATCGTCTCAATATCTCCCGCGCCGCGCCGTCGGGCGACAGAATTGCCGATACCAAGACGTTTGTGTCACTAACCACTCTCCTCAATGGAAAATGCCAGCATAGCTGCTGCCACTCAGGCAAGTTGGGGGCAAACACCTCCGCAACCCTTGGGCCGGTGCCACCCGTGCGTACCACTGCAACCGCCTTGGAAGTCGCTGGTCAGCATGTCCGCGAACGCCGGGACTGCCCAGCGCGCACGTCACTCTGGGCCGACCAGCCAGAATCCATCGACGGGCTCGCCCGGGGGGTACCAGCGCGGAAACGGGCGACCGTGCGTGCCGGCCGCCCGACTAGAAGATTAGCTTCAAGCCCAGTTGGAACTGCCGTGCCCGCCGCTGTGTTGCCGTGACGATTCCAAAATTGCTTCGACTGAGATTCTGTACCGGGATAGCGAAGTCCGCGTGGTTGAACGCGTTGAACGCTTCGGCCCGGAACTGCAGCTTCATCCCTTCGCGTCCGGGCAGGGGGAAATCTCGGAACAGCGACAGGTCGAAGTTCGTCACCCCGTCAGAGCGCAAGGCGTGCCTTCCCGAATTTCCGAACGTGAAGGGGGCGGGTGCCTTGAACGCGTCGGTGTTGAACCAACGCGCGGGCGTTGGATTGCTGAGATGAGGATCCCCGACCTGGTCGGCTCGCATGTACCCGTTGCGATTGCGCGTGTTGGCAATGTCGCCACTGACGTTGATATGGTACGGCCGCCCCGAATAGAGGTTCGCGATACCGTTGATCTGCCAGTTTCCAACGATGTAGTCGGCGAGCTTGCTGCCGGTTGACTTCATTCCCGGGCCCACCGGAATCTGATAGACCCAGTTGAAGTTGAAGATGTGGGTCAGGTCGTGGCCCGCCACCCCCTTGTCACGCACGTGATCGTACGGCGTCTGCGTAGAGCACCCTTCGACGTTGTACCAGCCGTCGCATGCCAGGTTGATGGTCTTGGACCATGTGTAATTCACCATGTAGGTGAATCCCCTTGCTCGCTTCGTCAACTGGAACTGGAAGGCGTTGTAGTTGGCCCGCCCCACGCTCCGCTGCCAGAAGGTCGGCACGATGAACGGATAGGGGCTGCGCTCGGCCGGATCCCCAGGCCCGGGGGTCATTGCCGTGTTGTAGAAGTGATCGAGCGGCGCCCGGCGGTTCGCCGATCCTACGTAGTTGGCGGAAATCAGCGTATCGCTCGCCAACTGGTGCTGGAGGCCGAAATTCCACTGCATCGAGTACTGGTTCTTGATGCTCGGATCCGCGTACCATGCCACCCGGTTGAACGGTGTCGGACCGGGTAGCAGGCCGGCCGGGAACGGATTCTTGGCCGAGACGCCCGGGACCGGATTGCCGCTCGTCGGCGTGTTGAGGTTGCCTGACTGCTGCTGGCCGACATCCGGCCACGTATGGCCCTGCGCCTGCATCATCTGGTTCATTCCGGCCCAGCTGTCGTAGAAAATGCCGCCCGACATGCGGATGGCGGTGCGATCGCTCACCCGATACGCAATCCCGACGCGCGGCTGCCAGTTGTCCGTCCAATCCTCGATCAGCCTCGAAGTGGGGGACACGCGGATTTCTTCAGGCAGGCTCCCGTCTGGGGTTGGTATGCACGGTGCCGCCTTCAGAGCTGCGCACGAATCCGGCTTCGCCTGAATGACGTACAGGCCGCCGTGGACCCGCTCAAAGTCCGGAGTTCCGGCGAAAATGCCCTTGTCGTCGTAGGAGCCAACCCTGGGACTCCAGGTCCGGTCGTATCGCAAGCCGAGGTTTACCGTCAGCTTGGGCGTAACCTTCCAGTTGTCCTGCACGTAGAACCCGCCGATCGCGCCCCGATGCAGGCGCTTGAAGAAGTCCCTTCGACCGGCATTGTTTGGTACGTTGAGCAACCACGAAGCCAGAGGGCTTCCTCCTGTGTTGGTTTGCGGGTCCGCAGTGTTCGCCGGGACAAACGCGACGTTATGGTCGTTTGTCACGCCGAAGTGCCGGTTTGTGCTGTACTCGACACCGAACTTTAGCTGGTGGTTGCCACTGATTTTGGTGAAGTTCCCCTTGAACGAATAAATGTCGGAGGTGCGAGTGTTCCCGACGCGCTCGCCGCCCCCGAAGAACTGTGCCACGCTGACGGATGGCGTCAGGGCGAGGGCGCTCCTGAAGCTGCAGCAGAATAGCGGCTCGAAGCCGAAGCTGGTGGGGTCCACGCCACTAGTGAACTCGCTGCCCGTGTCTCGGTTGATGGTCGTCCGCCCGAACTGGAACTGAAGGATGCTCGTCGGGCTGAACGTATGGACCCAACTGGCACCGATGTTCAACGTCCTCACTTCGACGAAGCTTCCGAGCCCTTGCCGGCCTGCGGACCCCGTCTGGCCGAGGTCCGACCAGCTGACCCTGCCCCACACCATGTCATTCGGACTGAAGTTGTGGTCTCCCCGGACATTGAACTCGTCCTGGTCCAATGAAGAGTTGGTGGTGTCGAGCTGGTTGCGGTCGGCCACGCCCGTGGAAATGGGCTTGGGAATCGTTGTTTGCGCGTAGTTCACGAATCCCTGATCGAGCCGGCTCTGCGGAATCATGTTGTTCGCGAACGGATCACGAATGAAGGTGCCAGTCGCGGCGTCCTCACGCGTGGACTGAGGATCGTAGATCTGGGCCGGCCAGTCGCTGTGGTCTCCCGCGAGGTTCGCGTCCGTCGGAACACGGTACAGGCGGTTGGCGGGCGTGCGCCGTTTGAATCCTTGCCAGGCGAAGAAGTAGAACGTCTTGTTCCGGACCGCTGGGCCACCGACCGTCGCACCGTACATGTTCTGGGAAAGAGGCACCACATTCCTGCGGAAGAAGTTCCTCGAGTCGAGGTTGTCGTTGCGCATGAATTCCCACAGAGTCCCGTGCACCTGATTCGTCCCTGACTTGGTCACAACGTTCACGATGCCTCCCGTCCCCTGGCCGAATTCCGCCTGGTCGTTGTGGGTCTGGACCTTGAACTCCTGGATCGCGTCGATGATCGGGGGCGTGGCGTAAGTGCTCACTGCAGAGCCATGGTTGATCACTCCGTCCGTCAGGAAGAAGTTGCTCCGGTTGCTCTGGCCGTTCATCGCCGGATACGCGAATTCACCGATTGCCGAACTGCCGAAGCCCCCACGGTTCTGGGCAGTGCTGATGGGCGAAGCTCCGGGAGTCAGCGTCAACAGCTGGGTAAAATTCCGGCCGTTCAGCGGAAGATCGACCACCTGGTTCTCGGCCATGACGGACCCCAGTTCGGCCGTCGAGCTCTGCACCTCGGCACCAACGGCTTCGACCGTGACAGTCTCCGCCACCGCCCCGATCTCCAGCGCGAAGTCGAATGTAGCAGTCTGATTGACGGCCAGAGTGAAGGGCTGGAGGGAGCTCGTGCGGAAGCCCTCCCTGGTTGCCGAGAGGACGTAGATCCCGGGCGTGATGCTGACAAACGTGTACACGCCGACAGAGTTGCTCACGCTCCGGCGTTCGACACCGGTCTCGACGCTTTGCAGGACCAATTCAGCCTCGGGGACGACCGCTCCCGTCGCGTCCAGGACCGTGCCGTTGATCGTGGCCGTCGACACCTGTGCCGACGTGTGGCTCGACAGCAGTAGCAGACATGCCAAGCCCAGGGCTATGGACATCGCTCCCTTTCGCAATACAGCAGGTGATGGCATTGTCAGATCCTCCTGATCGCGCAGCCTCGCAACGGCAGATCCTTGCAATTCAGGCAACGAACTGAATGACCCCGATCCGCCGACCCAGAAGTCTCCCGGGCGCCTCAAGCGTACTAGCGCTTCCAGGGCCTGTCAACCGCTGGCGCTCAATGCAGCCAGACCAGACGGGAAATCACGTCACTCTGGATCCGCCAAGTCCACTCGGATGATCGTGTCGATAGGGTCGCGAGCGGATGCCGGCACAGCAAATCGCAAGTCGCCTGAGCCCTGAGTGACCGAAACCGAGCCTTCACCTGTGACGAGGGCGGCGGCCCTGATCGCTCGGTCCAGGTTCGGCAGGACCAGACCGTCGACCGGCCAAGAGGTGACATGCAGGTAGACGGTGTTTCCAGTGTGAGTGCTTCCGCCCCATTCCCCCGGCTTCCACGGCCCCCCTCGGGTTCCGTGGATGGTCTGCCCATATCGGTCTAGCCAGTCGCCGACTTCCAAGAGCCTCTGAACGTGCGCCGGATCGAACGAGCCATCGGAACGGGCCCCGGTGCTGATCAGCAGATTGCCGTCGCCAGATGCGGTCCCCACGAGCAATCGGATGATTTCCCCCTTCGACTTGACTTCCCCGGGGGACCAAGCCCAGTGCGGCCCCAGTGAAATGCAGCTCTCCCACGGCCGGTCGTTCTGAAACATTCCGAGCCGCTGCTCCGGCGTGTCGAAGTCTCCCGGCAGGCTGGCCCGGTTGTTGATGAGGATATGTGGCTGGAGTCGTCGGACCTCCCGCTCGATTTCGGCGGAATTCCACATGTCCGCGTGGTACATGCCGCCCCACCAGAGCGCGTCCCACCAAAGGAAGTCGATCTTGCCATAGCCCATCATCAGTTCACGAACTGTGTCGTGCATGTAGCGGATGTAGCTGTCGTGACGCGGCCCGGCGCGTCGAGGCGCGCCCCGCAACGCATTCCAAAAGGGCGGAACCGGGGTGGGCTCCGTGACAGCAGGATCAAGCGGCTGGTAGTCCGGGTGGTGCCAGTCCCGTTGCGAGTAGTAGACGCCGAACGGCATGTCCGCCCTCCGGCAGGCCTCGGCGAGCTCCTTCAGGTAGTCGCGGCCGAACGGCGAGTTGGTGACCTTAAAATCCGAGTGGGCGGTGTCCCACATGTGGAAGCCGTCATGGTGCTTGGCGACGGCGACGATGTACCGCATTCCCGCCCTCTTGGCCATTCCGACCCAGTCCGCCGCGTCGAAGCGCTCCAAACGAAATCGGTCCGCAAACCCTTCGTATTCCTGATCGGGGATCGTCCCTTTGCCGGGATCCGGAAAGGCCCGCGTTTCCCTGCTCCAGCTGAGGTCAGCCCCCTTGAAGCTCGAGAGGCCGTAGTGGATGAACAGGCCATAGCGGGCGTCACGGAACTTGCGGATACTCTCGTCGGAGGCGCCATCATAGCCCTCCCAAGCTTCCCGGCTGAAGGCCTGGTAGAGATGCGCGGGCTCTCGCGTGCGGCTGTCGGTCTCGAGTACAGACCACTGGCCCGTCGCATCGGGCACCAGGGCAAGCAATACTGCGGCTCCCAGTGCAGCGTTCACTCGTCTTTGACTCATCGCGACTGATTCAGCTCCCGAGGGCAAACGCTACCTGGGCGTAACCGGTCCGTCGAGGCCGCCCAAACCGCTTCCGTAGCAGCGAAAAGGGGCGGCCTTAGCGGCCGCCCCTGCAATGTCCGAGATCGGGATACCCCTACCAGATGAACTTGAGCGCCAGCTGGAGAATACGGTTCTTGTTCTGGGTGCCCGAGACGGCCCCGAAGTTCGGGTTCGAGAAGTTGTTTCCAGGTTGAGCAAATACGGGTGAATTGAAAGCATTGAACGCCTCGGCACGGAAGTCCACTCGCATTCCTTCCCTGAGGGCATTCAAGCTAAATTGCCTAAAGATCGAAATGTCGAAATTGGCGGTTCCGTCCCGACGCAAAATGTTCCGCCCGGTGTTTCCAAATGTGAACGGCGCAGGAGCCTCGAACGCATCGGTGTTGAACCAACGTTCAGGCGTCGGGCTGCCGAGAGCACCGTTGCCTTGGAGAATATTCAGCCGCTGGTAGAAGCCGCTGCAGCAGTTGAAGTTCCCGGTGTTCGCGATGTCTCCCGCGACGCCGACCGTGAACGGTGCCCCCGAATAGAACTGTGCGATCCCGTTTAACTGCCAGTTGCCGATGATGTGCCGCAGGGCCTTGCTGCTCGGATTCCAGGCCTTTCCCGGTCCGAACGGAAGCTCGTAGACCCAGTTGACGGACAGGATGTGGGGAACGTCAATGGCTGCCACACTCCGGTCGCCCGACAGGTCGTAGGGATTGGGGGTCGAGCAGCCCTCCACGCCGAACCAGCCGTCGCAGGCCGTGGAAATGGTCTTCGACCAGGTGTAGGAAACAAGATAGGCCAGACCGTTCGAGAAACTGCGATCGAGGGAGAACTGGAATGCGTTGTAGTTCGAGTTGCCGATGCTCCGGTCATAAAAGGTCGGGCTCGCGAACGGCCAAGGCTGCCTGTCCTTGATCGGACCCGGCCCTGGGGTCAGTGCGGTGTTGTAGTAACCACCGACACCCAGCCGTGTACCGCTGGATCCGACGTAGTTGGCCTCGACCACGGTGTTGCGATTAATCTGATGCTGGATGCCGAGATTCCACTGCGCAGAGTAGCCGTTCTGGTAGTGGGGATCCATGAACCACTGCACCTGGTTGAACGGAGTCGGAGCCGGGAAGCCCACGCCTTCGATGGGATCTTTCCCCGAGGTGGTCGGAGTTGGTTGAGCCGCGGTCGGATTGTTCAGGTTGTTGGCCAGGGTCTCGCCCACGCCCGGCCAAGTCGCCGAGTAATTCTGGGCCAGCTGGACCACCGCCGACCAGCTGTCGAAGAACATCCCGAATGAGCTCCGCAGTGCCGTCTTGTCGCTCAAGCGATAGGCAAGACCGAATCGTGGCTGCCAGTTGTCCGAGTAGTCGTGGTAGATCTTGCCGCGCGGCTCGACCTTGACGTGCTCAGGGAGCGAACCGTCGGGAGTGGGAATGCATGGCGCACCACCCAGCTGCTCGCACGAGCCGGGAACCTTCTGCACCATGTAGGCGTTCTGCCGCTCGAAGTCGTACGCGCCAGCAAAAATATTCCCTCCTTGGTCGTCCTCGCGGCCGAGCGGCGGAATGAAGGTGCGATCGTAGCGCAGGCCCAAATTGATCGTCAGCTTGGGAGTCGCCTTCCAGCTGTCCTGGAAATAGAAGCCCGCAACGCCACCCCAGCGATGAGTCGTTGCGCGATTCCGGAAACCGGCGGCATCCGGCACGTCCAGCAGGAACGACGCTAACGCGTTGCCGGTGCCGGAGACCTGCGGGTTTCCTGTTTGGAACGCCCGGTAGGTGGAGCTAGCGTTCTGAGGCGCTCCAAGGAAGTTGGGAACGCTATTCAGCTCGGCACCAAACTTGAAGGTATGGTTCCCGACGATCTTTGAGTAGCTTCCCTTGTACTGCCAAACCTGCGTCAAGTCGTTGAACGATGCCGCCTCGTTGCCGCGGAACCAGCCATCGACGTTGAGCCCTGGCACGAACACGGTTCCCTCGCCCAGTTCGCGGAAGCTGCAGCAGAACCGGCTGGCGAAACCTACCTGGTTCGCAAACGCAGCGTTGTCGCCGACAAATTCCTCGCGGTACAGGGTGGACGAGGGCGATGTTCCGAAAATCCGCCCGAACTGCAGTTGCATCACACTTGTCGGACCGAAGGTATGGACCCAGCTTGCCCCGACATTCATGGAATAGACCTCAGCCAGGCGAGCGAGCGACGGAAGGGACGACGCCGAATCGGAGTTGAGTGTCGCTTCGCTCCAGCGGAACCAGAATGTGTCCGTCTCGCTCATGTGGTAGTCGCCGCGAAGGCTGAATTCGTTCTGGTCCCGCTTGGTGGGATCGGTGTTGAGGGCATTGGTACCGCCCGGGCCGACCACCGATGGCCGAGGCAGTGCGGTCTGGGCGTATGCGATGTTGCCCTGGTCGATCATGGCCCCGGGTATCTGCGCATTCGCGAATGGATCGCGGAGAAACGCGTCGGGGTTGTTCGGATCCACGCGTGTCGACCATGGGTCGAAGATCTGGCTGCCGGTATCCGACAGGTCGCCTGCGATGTTCGCGTCCGTAGGCACTTTCAGAAAGGATTCTCCGGAACGCCGGTACTTGAATCCCTGGAACGAGCCGAAGAAGAACACCTTGTTCTTCACGACCGGCCCCCCACCGGCGACGCCATACTGGTTCTGGGTAAACGGGGTCACCCTGGGCAGGAAGAAATTGCGCGCATCCATGTTGTCGTTCCGGAGGTACCACCAGGCGCTGCCGTGCAGATCGTTCGTTCCTGATTTGGTCACTACGTTGACGATGCCGCCAGTGCCTTGGCCGAACTCGGCGTGGTCGTTGTGGGATTGCACCTTGAACTCGAGAATCGTGTCGATGATCGGCTCGATCTGGGGGGTGTTGAGAATGACGCCGGTGTTGTAGATGCCGTCCAAGGTGAAAAAGTTGGAACGATTCGTCTGCCCGTTGATCGACGGGTACGTAAACTCGCCCACAGCCGCAGTCGTGAAGCCGCCCCGGCTCTGCGAGACATTGACAGCGGCAACGCCCGCACTCAGAGAGAGCAACTGCGTGAAGTTGCGCCCGTTCAGCGGGAGGTCCACGACCTGCCGTTCGGCAACCACGTTCCCGATTTCCGACGTCTGGCTCTGGATCTGCGCGCCCAGAGCCTCGACAGTTAGGGTTTCGGTAACCGCGCCGACCTCAAACACGATGTCGAATGTTGCCGTCTGGTTCACCTGAAGGGTGAACGGCTCGATCGCAGCAGTCCGGAAGCCCTCCTTGGTTGCCCCGAGCGTGTACGTTCCCGGCAAGAGGTTCAGAAAGTTGTAGTTGCCGACCGAATTCGACATCGAATGGTGCATGGTGCCGGTTTCGACGTTTGTCAGCTCAAGTTCGGCTTCGGGGATGACCGCACCCGTGGCGTCACGGATCGTGCCGGTGATCGCTGCGGACGACGTCTGTCCGTGGAGCGGGAGCGATCCCGCGATAGCGAGCAGGGCAATCGCGATTCCTACACATCGAACGAGGCCAGGCTGCCGGACGCAGCCTAACGTGTGAAGCATTTGGTGTACCTCCTTCAAAATCGATTCTTACCCTCCAACGTCAACGGCCCAGAGGCAATTCACCCTCGAGGGAGGAAAAGCCAGGCTGACGGAATCTACGTAATGCGCAGGAACCCCCCGTACCCCAGACACTAGACCGTCGGCTTAGGATCCCATGTAGGATATCAAAAGACCCGCTAGGACTGGCGTGGTCGGCCGAACTCGCGCATATGGCGAATGCCAGGGGTAGAAGGCCAGGCAACGTGCCCAAGCGGGTACTGGCGCTTACCATCTGCTGCGGGATCAATGCTCTAGGCCAGCTTCCGCCGACCTGCGAACCGCCTCCAGCTGCACGCCAGGCAATGGTCCAAGGCGTGTCGGCGGACCTGTTCAATGCGCTCGGTGCGTACTTTGCGCAGCAAGGAGATACTGCTTGTGCGGTATCAGCGTTCCGCGAGGCGCTCCGGCTCGCCCCGGAATCTGAGGAAACTCAATTCAATCTCGGGTTGGCGCTGATCCAGAGCGGAGATCTGCGCAACGCAGCCGACCACCTCGGGGAATTCAGTCGGCGATCGCCAGACTTCTACCAGGCCCGCATGGCGTATGGCACGGCTTTGGCCGAACTGGGCGAGCACGAGGCTGCCGTCGAGGAGTTCACGGCCGCGCAGCGGATCGATCCGCAATCTCTCGACGCCGCGCAGGCACTGGCGGACTCCTGGAGGGCCGCAGGCAAGCCGGAGGCCGCCATTCCCCACCTCCGCAAGGTCGCCGAGCTGCGACCCTACGACCTGGACTTGCAGCTGAATCTCGGCGTCGCGTACGCCGAGGCGGGCCTGCTGGACCGGGCCACGGAAGTGCTTGAGAGCGCGACCAAGACGCATTCTCGCGCTGCCATCGCCCATTTCAACCTAGGCACCTTCTACGCACGGCAAGAACGATACGAGGAAGCCGAGAAGGCACTCCTTGCGGCGCTAGAGATCGACTCCGAACACGACGCGGCGCGGCTGGCATTGGCAAAGGTGCTAGTCCGTCTGCACAGGTATCCAGAGGCGTTAGCCGCAGCGGAACAATACATCTCGGAACGCCCGCAGCATTTCGAGGAGTTCGACGCCCGCCACGTGGAGGGCGTAGCGCTCCGTCAGCTAGGCCGACTGGATGGCGCCGAGAGAGCGCTGGCTAGGGCCAACGAACTGAACTCGAATCACGCCGACGTGCGCTACAACCTCGGCTTCGTGCTGATGCGTCGAGGCGATCTGGAACGAGCCCGGCTGCACCTCGAGAAAGCGAAGGCGCTCAATCCAGACAACGCCGACATCAGGTTCCAGCTCGGGAATGTCCTGCGGCGGCTGCAGGAAACCGACGCAGCGCGGCTCGAGTTCGCGGAGTTCGAGCGTCGCAAGCAAGGCGGCCAGCAGAAAAACGAAGCCGCGATGATTGCCAACCGAGGCAACGAGAGGCTCCAACTCGGCGACGCCCGGGGAGCTGCCGAGCTCTACCGGGCAGCGCTCGACCTAGACGGAGACAGCGCGGAGACTTACTACAACCTTTCCATCGCCTTGGGGCAGATCGGGGAGATCGAGCAGAAGCGGTCTGCCCTCGAGAAGGCGGTCGGCTTGCAGCCCGACATGTACCAGGCGCAGAACGACCTCGGCCTCGAATTCCTGGGCGCGGGCCGTTTGGCAGAGGCCCGCGTCGCCTTCACCAAGGCCCTGGATCTGAATCCCGACTTCGCCGAGGCTGCCAACAACCTCGGCTTCCTGGTCGCGCAGGAGGGCCAGATGGAAGAGGCCGTTAACCTCTTCAGCAAGGCGATTTCCCTCAAGCCGGACTACGCGAGGGCCCATCTGAACCTTGGTCTCGTGATGGCAGACCAAGGCAAGGTCGAGGACGCCGAAGGCAAGATCCGCGACGCCCTCGCTCTCGCGCCGGACGACATGCAGATCCAGACGTCCCTCGGAATCGCGATCGCCCGCCAAGGACGCTTCGAGGAGGCGATCAAGACTTTCCGGATGATCGCCGCGAGCAATCCGAGCTCTGCGGAAGCCCATATGAATTTGGGAATTGCGCTCGCTGACCGGTACGATCTGGAAGCGGCGCTCTCGTCATTCGCAAGCGCCGCCGAACTGGCTCCCGACTCTCCGGCGGCGCGCTACAACAAGGGTCGGGCGTTGTACGACTTGGGCCGGCATGACGAAGCCCGCAAGGACCTTGAACTGGCTGGGGCCCAGCCGGAGGCAATGTATCTGCTTGCATTGATCGAGAGCCAGCGGGGCAGCCCGGACCGATCGCGCGATCTGCTGGTCCGCGTTGTCGAGGCGGATCCGAGCAATGCCGACGCACTTTACCAGCTGGGTCTCAACTACTTGCAGTCCGGAGACTCGGCCACCGCCGCCAGGTACTGGAGGGAGGCTGTTGCGGTTGACGAGGACCATGGCCAGGCACTCTACAATCTGGCCCGAGTTCTGCGGCCCGCAGACCCCGACGCGGCGGGAGAATACCAGGAGCGCTTCCGTCTGCACCAGGAGCGGCGCCGCATCACGGACCGCGCAGAAACGCTAGGGAATTTCGCGCTCGCATCGGCCAACGCGCGCGACTGGCCACAGGCCATTGCGCACCTCCGCGAGGCGATCGAGGTCTGCGGTGAGTGCTCTACCAAGGCGCTCCTGCACAAGAACCTCGGCCTGATCCATGCGCGGTCGGGAGACCTGGAACGCGCTGAGTCCGCCCTCCGATCGGCATCCGAGATGCTGCCCGACGACGCGGATGTCGAACGCTCTCTGCAACTGATCCGCAGCTACCGTCAGCGCTGAGCGAGAGCGCAAGGGCTGTCCCCGCATCAATCGCCGGTAATCTCAGAACGTGCCTGCCGATTTCGGGGATACGGCCCGTTCGGAAACAGAGCCGAATACGGACCGCAGCTTTTTGCGGCGGTAGCTGAAGATTCTCTGCAGGTCCCGGCGGACGACAAGGCGGTCGACGACCCAGCCACCTGGCACGGCATACCGAACGAGATCCTCGGCCAGGGTCATGCCGTCCCGCTCCTGAAAGCGATGCTCGTGAACCCACAGGCGGTAAGGACCATGGCGCTGCTCGTCGACGAAGCGCCGAGGAGGGTTCCAAGACGTGATTTCGCTCTGCCATCGGATCGGAACGCCACGCAACCTCAGCCTGTAGTCGATCTGTACACCTTCGGCCATTGCAATCGGACCCTCCGAAAGGACCTCGAACCTCAGCCACGGAGGAGTCAGCACCTCGAGATTGCGTGCATCGGAGAAAAAGGGGAACACCTCCCCCAATGGCTTGGGCAGCCAGACTCGGCTCGAGAGCGTGAAGACCTTCGATGGCATATGACCGACGGAATGAAGATCCCCCCGCGAGATCCCGCCCGGCCGACTCCTTCAGATCTCATCGTAGGGCCGCCTTCTTGAGGGATGCGCCGGCAGACACCTTTCCCGGGACGAGCGACAACACCATCGTTTCGCAGGGCAGGCCTTCGTTCCGAGCCTCATTGAGTGGGCTCGGGAAGGGCAAATGCGACGTACGTGCCCCCGGACGGATTCCCCCATTTCCCGCCGCCTGCGGCGATGACGACGAATTGCTTGCCGTTCACTTCGTATACAGCGGGGGTAGCGTTCCCGGCTGCCGGCAGGGTCGTTTCCCACAGGAGCTCGCCCGTGCCCTTGTCGAACACACGGAACTTGCGGTCGAAGTTGGTGGCGCCGATGAACAGAAGCCCGCCGGCGGTGACAACGGGGCCGCCGTAGTTCTCGCTGCCAGTGTTTTGAAGGCCCTTCTCCACCAATTCCGGAAACTCGCCGAATGGAATCTTCCAGGTGATCTCGCCCTTGTTCAGGTCGATGGCGTTCAGGGTCCCCCAAGGCGGTTCAACCGCGGGGTACCCGTCCGGATCGAGGAACTTGTTGTACCCGTCGGTCTTGTACTTCAGGTCCATGGGCGAGGGGGCCGGGAGAGTGACGTTCTCGTCCTCTCCGGAGATGAGAAAGGACACCAGTGCTTGCACCGCCTGGCCGCGAAGGTTCTGGAATGCCGGCATCCGGCCGCCTCCCCGACGGATCGCGAGTGAGATCTCTCGTCGCGTGGACCGGTCTCCGATACCGACCAGCGAAGGAAACTCTGGGGGAGTACCTGAGAGATCCAATCCGTGGCAACTGGCGCAGAGGTCCATGTAAAGGCCCCTCGAAGTGGCGCCAGCTCTCAGCTCGTCGAACTTCACCAGTCTCAGGATCCACGGCATCTCGTTCGAATTGACATACAGAAGGCCCGTGGCAGGGTCAAAGGCGCTGCCGCCCCATTCGCCGCCACCGTCGTATCCAGGAAACAGAATGGTCCCCTGCACGCTCGGCGGTGTGAACTGGTCTCCGTTTCGGAGTTTCCGGAAGCGCTCGAGAACGCTCTCGTATGCCTCGTCGGTCCGCTTCGTAATCATGTCCTCGGTGAAGACCTGTCGAGCGAACGGCGGAGGCCGGAGCGGCAAGGGCTGGGACGTCGCCAGGACCTCTCCTTCGACGTCGGAAGCGGGAACGTCGCGGTACTCGATCGGAAACAGAGGCTCGCCGGTCTCGCGCTCGAAGACGAACACGTGTCCCGACTTCGTGACCTGCACTGCGGCGTCCACAGGATCCCCTTCGCGTGTCAGGGTCACGAGGCGGGGAGGGACCGGAAAGTCGCGATCCCAAACGTCATGCTTGACGGCCTGGAAATGCCAAACGCGCTGACCGGTATCCGCTTGAAGCGCGAGGAGAGTATTGGCGAAAAGATTGTCCCCGACGCGATTGGCCCCGTAAAAGTCGAAGGCCGCGGATCCGGTCGGAGCGAACACGAGCCCGCGTTCCGTGTCCACGGCCATGCCGCCCCAGTTGTTCGCAGCCCCGACGTATTCCCAGGCATTCTCGGGCCACGTCTCGTAGCCGAACTCGCCCGGATGCGGGATCGTGTGGAAGCTCCAGCGAAGCTCGCCGGTGCGCACATCATATGCTCGGATATCCCCCGGAGGCGAGGGCAACGCCTCGCTGTTGATGCTTCCGAGAATCAGCAGATCCTTGAAGATAACGCCCGGAGTCGTGGCCGAAATGGTGATCGTCTCGGGGTCGCGTCCCAGACCCTCCCGCAGGTCAACGCGCCCGTTCTGACCGAAGCCCGGGACCGGCCCGCCTGTACTCGGGTCAAGAGCGAAGAGAAAGTGGCTGTACACAAAGAACAGCCGTTGCTCCCGTCCGCTGCTCCACCACGTGACTCCGCGGTTCCGTCGCATGCGGTCGGGCCCGGACCCTTCTCTCGGGTCGAAGCTCCACCGGAGCATTCCTGTCGCCGCATCCAGCGCCACGAGCCTAAGCCGGGGTGTCGTTGCGAAGAGCGTGCCGTCGATCACGATCGGGTTGCATTGCATTTCCGAACCGGTGAACGCGTCTCCGGTGTCGTATTCCCAGGCCACCTCCAAGCGGTGGACGTTCTCGCGGTTGATCTGATCGAGAGCGGAATACTGGATGTTCTCGGGACCGCCGCCATAGGCTCGCCAATCTCGATACGACGGATCTGGACCCGCGCTGCAAGCTCCTAGCGCCAGCAAAGCGGTTGCGAGCACAAACAAGACAGTCGACAGCCGGGGAGCGCGTGTGGCCTGCGCTGGAGATAGCGATTCTCCTAACCGAGTCAGCACCACGACGTTGGAGGGACGCTCCACCGACTCCTATGGTCGCTCAGTCCAACCATCGAGGCCCAGCAACGACACTCGCAGCGACAGCTGATCCACCGGCTCCCTCCGTGGTGCCGGCATTGAACCCCACAGGGACTCGGGCCGCTCCGTCTGCTGTGGCGTTGCCTACAACCCGGATTCCAGTCGATGGCGGGCCACGCGATCTTCCGGAAAGCGTGTCCACGTCGTGCGATTGCACAATGGATCCGCCATCCAGACCGATGAGGTTCTGCTGCGCCGGCTGGAACGGCACGATTCGTCACGGAACCAGCTTGCTTGCGGCGTAAATCGATGTTGTCCTCTGCCCCGTCAGAGACCCGGCCAAGGCGGCCGGGAGTCCGCTAGGTTCACTGGCGCGCCTGCGACTGCACGAAACTCAGCAGATCGGCCATCTCGGCCGGACCAATCTCGTCCTCCAGTCCCTCTGGCATGAGCGAAAGGCCCATCGACGTGAGAGAGCTGATGTCTGATCGCGCCACTACATCCTCAATGCCTTCTCCTCGACGCAGGGTAACGCTGCCAGCCGACTCGCGCGCCAGGATGCCCGTGACGACACTGCCGTCCACAGCGTCAAGCCTGTAGTTGACGAAGTTCGACTGCACGGACCGGTTCGGGTCGAGGATGTCGACGAGAAGGTCTTCGCGAGCGGAGGCGGCCCTCTCGGTCAAGTCAGGACCTACCTCGTGCCCCCTGCCCCCGAGCCGGTGGCAGGTTGAGCACTCCCGCTCGAAGACCTCCGCACCGCGAATGGCGTCCCCGTCCTCCATGAGGGCGGACCGGTACTCCCGGAGCACCTGCCCAGGGCTGGGCGCCTCGAGTGTGGCGAGGATCTGTCTCGCCCTCGCGCGAATCTCTTCCTGCGGATGATCCAGCAGAGCCGTCCTTCGCACCGGGTCCAGGTGCGCCGCGAGGACCCCTCCGCCCTCTAAGGAGTCAAGGAATGGGTGCAACCGCTCCTCGCGACTGAACAAGATCTCCACAACCTCGCGCCGCACGGCGGGGCTGTAAGTTCGCCAGCTGCGCAGCAGGATCTGCCCGACCTCCCGCCCGCCATGGGCCGACAGCGAGCGCACGGCCGCCAGTTGGACTTCGGCAGGCTCGTCCGGGGACAGCAGTGCATCGATGGCGCTGAGGGCCGCTGCCCGCGGGGCCCAAGAGAGCAGGCGGATGGCTTCAGTCCGCTCCGGCAGGTTTCCCCTGTCCCCGTCGACGGCAACCGTCGGGGCCTCCGCCAGCACCCGGGAAATCGCAGCCCCAAGCGCGGGATTCTCGTTGCTGTCTCGCAGTGCGGACAGCGAGTTCCCAGATCGCTCCAGACCAGCGGCGATGCCGGAGACAGCCGCCATGCGGATCCACTCTCCGTTGGTGCCGGACAGCTTACCCGTAGCGGTCAGCATGGCCAGTATGGCTTCCGGCGGATCCCTCCCCGCCACGTTGCTCGCCAGCTGCCTGACGGCACCCGGACTGTCCTGGTTTGCAAGGAACGAATCGTCCCGGACCAGGAGGTTTAGCAAGGCCAGGGAGTTCTCCCTCGCCCCTGAGAAAACGGCTGCGCGGATCCACTCGTCCGCCGGATCGCGACGAAGGATACGCGCCAGAATCGCCGGACCATCAGCACGGGCCGCGCCTGAGACCGCAAGTGCAACCTGAAAGCGAACGGCGGGATCCTCGTCTGCGGCTAACGACGCGACTCGTGCGGCCAGCGCGGTCGAGCCGGCCAGCCGCGACTCGGAAAGGCGAACTGCATTCTGGCGAACGGCCGGATGGGGATCCTCCAGAGCCGCGAGATGGGTGCCCTCATCGAGCTGACGGAGCCCTTCAAGCGACCACAAGGCGTGGAGCCGGCCCCTCGACGACGTTGATCGCCTGACCGAAGCCCTGAGCGCTGCAGCTCCCTCGACCGGTTGCCGCTCGAACAGCAGTCTGTGGGCGGTCGACCTCCACCAGCCTTCCTCATGATCGAGAACGGCGACAAGTTCGGAGATCGACGCTTCCCCGAGCTTCGGTGCCGCTCCAGACTCGAAGCCGGTTGGGGCGATGCGGTAGATGCGACCCATGTCCTGGCCTGTGTAGTAGTCGATGTGCTCGAGGATTTCGTCCGGCATTGCGCTCGGGTCCTCGATTACCTCTCGGTACATATCGACCATGTACAGGCAGCCATCAGGGCCGTTGGCGAAATTCACCGGTCGGAACCAGTTGTCGGTGGATGCCAGGAATTCCCTGCCTTCCGTCGCGCGACGCGCCCGTAAGGTCACGCCCGATCGCTCCACGATCATGCGCAAGACGAGGTTTCCCGCCGGCTCCGGGGCGAAGGCGTTGCCATGAAATCCGGCAGGATACGCCGCTCCCCGGTAGATTCCGAGACCTGCGCCGCCGGTGAAATAGCCCCGCAAGGCAAGTTCCCGTGGCGGAAACCGCTGCGCCCTCATGTCATGGGTGGTGTCCACCCAGCGGCTCCAGTAGGTCTTGCGGGCGGTACGCCACGGTTCGGGTTCGCTGACTGGGAATACCAGCCGGTCGAACTCAAAGATCGGAAACGCCAGCCGGACCGGCTCCATGCCGTCGACAACGTGTTGCAGGGGGAACACCGCGTGGATCACCGGATTGCCAGAGTTCGACCCGAAGCGGTTGCCCCAATCGTCGAACGCATTGCCGAAGTCACCCCGTGTACCCTCAACCGCCTCGATCACCTCGGTGACCGGGTGGAAGCGGAAGTCGTTCGAACCCAATGGAATCTCGCTGTCCGCCGGGAGCTCGGCGTGCCGCACCGTGCCTCCGTTGTAGGAGGTGGTGCCGTAGATCCAGTGATCCATCCCCCACTTGAGGTTGTTCACGATGTCTTCGGACTTGTCCGTTCCGAAGCCCGTGAACACGGTCCGCCGGACATCCGCAACGCCATCACCCGTCGTGTCCTTCAGATACACGATGTCCGGCGCCGCGGTGACAAAGATCCCGCCATCGAAGCAGGCGATCCCGCTCGGCCAGTGCAGACGATCCGCGAACACCCGAGCGGTTTCGAAGACGCCGTCGGCGTCTTCATCATCGAGGAGCCGGATCTGACCCGCGGGCCCGCCGCCCGGCGGGGGATCGAACGGGTAGCCCCGCATTTCGGCCACATAGAGCCTGCCGTTCTCGTCGAAGGCCATCGCGATCGGATCCGTCACATTTGGTTCCGACGCGGCCAGGTCGAGCCGAAAACCCTCGGCGAGATGGAACGACTGGAGCGCCTCGGCCGGGGCTAGAGGTTCGAGGCGTTCGAGGCCGTCCTCGATGGGCGATCTGCTACCGCAAGCGAATGACCCCAGTGTCCCGGCGAGCAATCCCGCGCACAGAACCGCCCTCCGGCTCGAGACGGGAAGGTATCTTACGGTCGACATGGACGATTCCGGGCGCGAAGATCGCGGACGGCCCGGACGAAGAGCTCCAGGCTGCTCTGCAGGATCCGCAGCTAGCCAGCGCTAGGTGCGATTGTCCCAAATGACACCGTCTGCCTGAGATCTCCTGGTGCGACCCGAGGGTGCGTGGCGCGGGAATGACGGAAGGCCTCGAAACGATACCCCCAGGCGCCCGGCCCCGAACTGCCCTGCTTGGGACTTCCTTCAAGATCTCGATGACCTCGTCACTGCAATCCGACCCGACTGTAGGTATCCAGCCCCGTGCGCCGTGCCTTCCGGGTCTCGAATTCCAAGCGAGCAACCGGCGCGGCAACAGCTAGAATCAAGCGGCCATGAAGATCGCGGGAATCTGCCTCGTCCTACTGACCGCGACGCACTGCGCTCCCGAACCCGCCCCCGAGCCCATCGAGTTCGACTACCAAGGGATCTTTTCGGGGCAGGGGGGTCACCGCTTCCACCCGACAGTGCGCGAGGAATGCCGCAGCATCGTGTTCGACAGCCACGGAGCGGTTTACACGGTCGGCGTGCAGTCGAACGCTACGGACCTGCTGAACTCGACCCGCCAGTTCATCTCGCTGGGGCGCTGGGAAGGCGACCACTGGACGTCGATCGCCAAGGTGAACGAGCGCGACGGTTTCGTATACAGCCCGGCGGCAGTCGCCGACGAGAACGGCGGGCTATGGATCGCTTGGGCGGAGTTCAACGAAAGCGGGCAGGACTTCGATGTCTACATCCGCCACTGGGACGGCAGCGGCCTCGGGGAAGTCGCGCGGGTCAGTGATGGACGCGGCCCCGACCTACGGCCATCGATCGCGTTGCAGGGCGACGGATCGCCGATAATCGCCTGGGAAACCGCCCGCAGGGGCGCGGTCCGAATCGCGGTCGCCACGATGTCGGACGGCGACTGGGACTCGCGGCTCGTCACGCCGGACGAGGGGTTCAACTTCCGCCCCAGCCTCGCAACGGGAGCCGATGGCGCGGTGTGGCTGGCATTCGACCGGTGGGTGAGCGGCGACTATGACGTGTTTGTCCGTACCTACACCGACGGGAACTGGTCCGACGAGACCCCCTTCTTCGCCTCGGAGGAGGACGAGCAGCGCCCGCTCATCCGGTTCGCCTCCGATGGCACGGCCTGGGTCCACGCTTCGAAGAGGGTCTCGGGAATCCTTGGTGAGCAGCGAGTCGAACTTCCGCAGGAAGCTCGCGATTACGTGTCGTCACTGGACAGCCTGGACGAATTCCAGATCGACACTGACGGGCGGTTCTGGTTCCTGCGCCAGACCACGTCCTTCCATCCCGGCAACCCGGGGTACCGGGCCGGGCGCTCGCCGGAATCCGCGGGCGCGTGGTTCGACGGCGAGACGCTCCAGCCCTTAACGCTCGAGATGGCGATCGGGTACCGCGCACCCGTTTTCGACGGGGACGGCTATTGGCACGCGACGGACAAGATGGTGTACCGCATGGTGATCGAGCCGGTTACGGCCGACGTCCGGGGAGAGCCGATTGCCGGGCCGATCGGCGAGACGAAGGCCACGAGGCAGCGCCCTGAACACATACCGCACGAGACGCTCGAGCTGGACGGCGAAACCTACACCCTCTACTACGGGGAGATGCACACCCATCTGGGCGAGTATCCGGGAGACCGGACCATCGAGATGTGGACCGACCGCTACTACCTCAACGCCATGGAGAGCGGAGTGCTCGATTTCGGAGCCGCCTCGGACCACGACTGGCCGTCGATGACAAACTCGAAGTACCGCGTTGAGCAGGCTTACTCCAACGTCCTTTCGGAAGAGGGGCGCTTCGAGGGATTCGCCAGCTATGAATGGAGCGGCGACTCGGCAGGAAGGCGTCGCTACGGCGACCGCACGATCGTGTTCACCAAACCCTTCTCGACGATCTACCGCATCACTGATCCCGACAGCAACTCGATCGAAGAGCTGCGCGAGCTGCTGGCTAGTGACAACGCCATCCCCTGGGTCCATCATGTCGGAGCGCCGTGGGGCGCTATGGACTGGTCCAAGCATGACGAGACATTCGAGCCTGTCGTCGAAGTCACTTCAGGGCATGGTATCTACGAAACGTACGACCGGCCCAGGGCCGTGCCGGACTGGCTACGCCGGCCTCCCGTTGGGAAGACCTCGATCCAGGACGGCCTGGCCGCCGGAAAGAAATTCGGGTTTGTGGGTTCCAGCGATCGGCACGACGGCATCAGCGGCTACAACACCGGCATGCTGGGCGTGTTCGCGAAGGAACTGAGTCGCGAATCCGTGCTCGAAGGGTTGCGCGCGCGACGGACCTACGCGGTGCGCGGGGGCGAGCCGATCCTCGTCGACTTCCGGGTCAACGGTGTCTTCCAGGGAGGCGAGGTTGAAGCAAGCGGGTCCCCGCCGAACCTGTCGGTCAGAGTGAAGGCGAAGTCGCCGATCGAAAAGGTCGAGATCGTCAGCAACGGCGACTATATCTTCACGCATCTTCCCGAAATCGAGACCACGAGCACGGAATTCACGTATAGCGACACCATCGAGCGCGAGCCGGGAACGTATTACTACGCCCGGGTCTGGCTCAAGGGTCGAATCCAGGAGCCGGACTACCGCAACTTGGTCATCGGCAAGTACGCGTGGAGCTCGCCGGTCTGGCTCCGGTAGCGTGCCGCGCCGGACGGACCCTTAACCCCGATAGGCCGCTCGAAGAGTCCTCCGAAGACGGGGCCGTGCCCCAGGGAGTCGCCAGGATGCGAACTACCGGAGCCTCTTGTACCTCAGAACCCCTCGCGAACCACCGACTTGCGCGCCGAGGACATAGTCCCCCGACGCCACGACGCCCTCCGCCCCACTCGTCACCCTGCTGAGATCCGGCCTGGGATCGGGTATGAACTCCTGCAGCTCACCGCTGCGTGCGTCGCCGATGTAGATTCCCCGTTCGAATCCAGGGTTTCTCGGGCTGCCCGAGCCGTCACGGTGATACCCCGAATCCGAGTCAGCGACATAGATCCTGTCGTCTGGATCAATGTAGATCCCGCTCGGCGATCCGAACTGTCTCCATGTAGCCACATGGCTCCCCGCGCCGTCGAAAACCTGGATTCTCTGATTGGCCCGGTCGCCCACGAACAGGCGGCCCCGAGAATCCATCGCTAGCGCGTGAATCCCGTGGAATTCGCCTGGACCCGAGCCAGCCTTGCCCCAAGACGCGAGGAAACGCCCGTTCTTGTCGAACCGCACGATGCGGTTGCTCCCGCCGTGCCCGTGGTTATGGCCGTCTCCGACGAAAATGTCTCCGTTCGGGGCGACAACCACATCCGACGGACAACGGAAGAGGTCTTCTCCCTCGCCCGGGGTGCCGGCCGCCCCCAAGCTCATCAGAAGCTTGCCGTCCGGACTGAACTTGTGCACCTGGTGTCCCTTGCCCCCTTCATTGCCGGTCTTGCAATCCGTGTGTACCGCGTCGGTAACCCAAACGTTCCCCTCATGGTCGGCATGGATCCCATGCGGCCAAATGAACATGCCGGCCCCGAAGCTGCGAATCAGGCTACCGTCGGCGCCAAACAGCAGAACGGGGTCCAGGTCGCTCTCCTTGCAGTAGCTCCCGGCACAGCGCTCGGCCACCCAGATCTTCCCGGTGAGGATGCCCTTCGAATCGCGATGGGGATAGATGGCGCTCGTGGAACCCCATTTCCGGCCTTCCGGGAGGGCTCCCCACTGCTCCCCGTTCCCATAGGGATTCGGGACTTCCTGCTGGGCGGGGGCCGGCCCGCTTAACGATCCAAGCAAGAGCGCCAGCGCCGCTACCGCGCCCTTGGCCGTCCGGCCTCCACTCGCATTACCGTCGAACTGATCCGAACGTTTGACGAAACCTCCATGGATTCGGTCGGAGCCGGGAGTCGCGCCAGACCCGGCATCCGCGACGTCGTCGTTCGACGGCGTATCAATGGACAACGACACGTCGACCGCCATAGAGCTTGCCAATGCTTTTGTCCTTGAGCCGGACTTCAACCCGACGCGCGGTGGATTCCTCGCCGGACCGACGCGGGTAATACCCCACGACGTACTCGGTCTGAGCCAGTGTGGCGAGCGATTTCAGGATGCTGCGAACCGCCGCGCTGTTCTGATTCTTCAGGTCATAGCTTCGACCGCCTGTAAGGGCACCTAGATCCGCGAACTCCTTCTGGCGGAGTTCCTGCTCGTACGTTCTGGAAGAGCCCGGCGATGTCGGGCGGTATGAAGGCCTTCCTCTCGCGGCACGCCTGGCGACACCCGCATTCCTCCGGCGAGCCCGCTCGACGATCTGCTGGTGTCCCAGTACCACTGGATAAAGAGGAATCCCGAAGTGGTTGCCGGCTCGATGCGCCCATTCCGATTCGAAGTCTGACGTGCTGAATCCGTCCGAAAACACAACCATCATTCGCGTGGCGTTCGGACTGCGCTCCGATGCATCTCGGGCTGTCTGCACAATCGATTCGTAGATGCGCGTCTGGCCGTGCTCTGCGGCCTGGGCAAGCTCGAGCGCGCGCTCGAGCTTCGAGATGTCGCTGGTGGGTCCTGTGAATCGCGTGAGCTTTCCCGCGAAACCGTAGATGGAGATCGAGACGTGCTCGCTGACCTCCTCGAGGATGCCTGCGCGGATCGTATCAACATCCAGCAATCCGCGACGCATGACACTGTGGCTGATGTCAATCAGGAGAATGATCTCGACGGGCACGGACCGGCCGCTCGACGGGTCTTCGCCCGCGGCGGGTGGGCCCTCGACGAACGCGATCTCCTGCAACTCGCCGTCTTCCAGTAGCTCGAATGCCTCCTCGTCGAGGCCGCCGATGGACACCTTCTTCTTGTACACATGCAGCGGGACGACCACCAGACTCGTTTCGGCCGTAATGATCAATCCCGGGTCTTCGATCTCATCCAGCGGCTGGCCTTCTGGCGACTGGGCAAATAGGAGCGCCACGACCAGCAAGAGACCCGCAGTGAGTCGCCGGGGCATTTGCGGCACTAGTCTATCAGCGGACACACGGGTCAAGTTCCGCCTATCTTCGGGCCTGAGGGAGCGCACCACCAGCGACACGTCGGACTCGCCCTGGAAGCATGCTCGCACGCCAAGTCCCGTGCGCCTCTGGAGCCGCACTGCGAATTCGTCCTGGCGCCTCGTCAGCGATGACACCGTTGCTACTTGGCTCGACCTGGACAGGAATCGCGTAGGTTGCTAACCCCCTGAACCGAGACGTCCCCGCAGGAGCTGCGACAGTATCGCGGTCCTGGAATCGCCATCGCCGCGACAGGCTACGATGCACAGTCAGGGGAAGCAATCGCTCGTGCCGTCGGATCGCTCATTGCAGTTGGGCCGCAGCCTGGCCATCGTCGGGATCTGCGCTCTGGCAGTCTTCACATCGCAAGCCCAGCAGGCCGGGATTTCCAACGCCGAACGGCACGCCGACTGGCCGTCCGCAGGATTCGCCCCGAACGGAGACTTATGGGTCGCCTGGACGGAGTATGACGGCCGCGGTGCCGATGAAGTCAAGGTCCGTTATCGCTCGGGCGAGGACTGGCATGAAGCGATGACCGTGACCCCGCGAGTCGGGGACTATCTCAAGACGGGGATCGCAATTCAGCCTGACGGACGAGTCTGGATTGCATGGGCGGCGCAGGTCAGCGGCAACGTCGACCTGTATGCCCGAAGCTGGCACGAGGGCCGGTGGGACCAGGTGGAGCGATTGACGACAGATCCGCAACCGGATTTGCATCACCGTCTGCTAGCTGATTCTTCGGGCCGCCTGTTCCTGGTTTGGCAGTCTTTCCGCACGGGTGACGCGAATATCTACTTGAAGACTCGCGACGCGATTCGCTGGTCGGCACCGCTGCCCGTCACCTCGCACGAGGCGAACGACTGGGAACCTGACGCCGCGCTGGACCAGCAGGGGCGCCTCTTCATCGTTTATGACACGTATCGGCACGGCGACTACGACATCTATCTGCGAGTCTTCGAAGATGGCAAGCTCTCCAGTGAATTCGGGATCGCCGATTCTCCGAACTTCGAAGCTCGCGCGAGCGTGGCGGTTGATGGCGAGGGCCGGGCATGGGTCGCCTGGGACGACCAAGGCCCCAACTGGGCGCTCGACATGCCCTCCTGGAATCGCGAGAGCAAGAGGGGCGACTGGGGCACGCCGGCGCCTTGGAGTGTCGAAGGGTCGGTCGGGCAGCTGGTTAGCCTTCGGTACTCGCAGAAAATCGGCGTGGCGGTCTTCTCCGGGGGACAGCGCTGGACACCGAAGGGATCTCTTGAAGACGCGATGACCGAAGAGTTCGCTCTCTCCTACGAAGTCCCGCAGATGACGATTGACTCGGGCGGCTCGCCTCGCCTGTTCCTCCGCCGCTGGGTGCCAAGGAATGACGGCGGTAGCATGACGGAGCGTCCGGGAGCCTGGAACATCCACTCGATGACCTATGAGGGGGAGAGCTGGACGGCGCCGCGAAGAGTGGAGACCAGCGCTGGCAGCAATGACCAGCGGCTGTCGGCCGCGATTGATCCGAACGGACTGATGTGGATCGCATATCCGGCGGACGACCGCTGGGAACCGGGAGGGCCAGTGATCCAGCAAAACGAGAGGCCTCCCGGACAGATCCGATTGGCTCCGTTCGGTCCGACGGAAGCCGACCGCCCCGAATTGATCGCGATCGCACCGCCACGAGCTGCCCGGCCATACAAGAGGACTGCGTGGACGGACCGCCGGCATTCCATCGCTGCAGGAGAGAGGCGCTACCAGCTCTACTGGGGCGATCTGCACCGGCACACCGAGATCAGCACGGACGGCGGCTTCGACGGAACGTTGTGGGACATGTACCGCTATGCATTCGACGCGGCCGAACTCGATTTCATCGCATCGACCGATCACTTCTACGGAGCCGACGGCGCCATGGGACGGCCCGAGATCCGGTCCTATGACTGGTGGAGGACCCAGAAACTTGCCGACGCGTTCCTCGTGCAGGGGAAGTTCTCGCCGCTATTCGGTTATGAGCGGTCGATCCGGTGGCCCTACGGGCATCGCAACATCATCAATCTCGAGCGCGGCACGGTCGCGTTCCCCAAGACCATGGCCCGTGAACGCGAGAGCGAGGATTTTCCGCGGGAGCCGGAGGAACTACGACTTTGGGATCACCTTCGCGGGCAGGACGCGATCAGCATTCCCCACACCATTGCCGCCGGGGGCGGCACGAATTTCGCCTTTGGCGATCCAGCCATGGAGCCGCTGCTGGAGATCTATCAGGGATGTCGGATGAGCTACGAGGCCGACGGAGCTCCGCGGGTCAATTCAGCTCAGCGTTACGCCTCGGGTTTCGCCCAGAGTGCGCTCGAGAAGGGATACAAGATCGGCTTTATCGCGTCGTCCGATCATCGTTCCACACACATTTCCTACGCAGCGGTGTATGCGGAAAGGCCGACCCGCGAGGCGATCTTCCAAGCGCTCCAGCAACGCCACGCGTACGCTGCAACGGACAACATCGTGGTCGACCTGCGAGTAGGTGACGCAATCATGGGCGATGCCACCACGAGTCGCAACACGCCGGAAGTCCATGTCTCCGTTCGGGGGACAGGTCCGATTCACAACATCGAGATCATCAAGGACAACGCATACGTGTATTCGGTCCAGCCTGATGTGCGCGAGATCTCGTTCGCGTTTCGCGACGCCGACGCCAAGCCCGGGGAGAGCTACTACTACGTCCGCGTCCAGCAGCAAGACGGGCAGATGGCTTGGGCCTCACCGATCTGGGTCGACTACAGGCCGGATTGATCTTGGCGCCTACTCGCTGCCAGCGGCCTCCCCGCGACCGCTATTGGTTGTCGCGGGCTACACTGGGCCGGGGCTGGAAGCAGACCTCGCACGAGACATCGACTCATGACATTTAGGGCAGCTATCCAGGCCACGGTTTTTTCCGCCGCGGCCCTATCCGCTTTCGCCGAGGATGTAAGTGTTCTCGTCGCGTACCACTCGCAGACGGGCAACACCGAGACGATGGCGGAAGCCCTCGCGGAGGGGGCTCGCGGCGACGGAGCCAAGGCGGTCGTCAAGCGAATCGGTGACGTGACAAGAGAGGATCTGGATGCGGCAGATGGCATCGCGCTGGGTTCGCCTGTTCACATGGGTGACGTCGCGGTAGAGGTGAGGACAGCGCTTGTGGACTGGGCTTATGGAAAGGGCTTCTGGCGCAGCCGGGGCCTGGAGAACAAGGCGTGCGCCGTATTCACCACGGGCGGCGCGCCGTCCAACGGCAAGGAATTCACGATGCTGAGCATGGCGCTGGGCATGCTGCAATACGGCATGGTGCTGGTGACCCCGTACGGCGGGCTGGGCGCCTCCGCCACGACCGGCATCCCTGAGCATGAGAAAGGCGTCGGAGAGCACGAACTGGAGGAGGCTCGCAAGCTTGGCGCAAGGTTGGTTGAGGTCGCTCGCCTGCTTCGAGAGTGATCGTTTCAGCCGCCTGACCGGGGCTGCACGTTCCCGTACGACAGTCTTCCGCGGGCACGAAGTTCCCCAGGGAGAATGGCCCCGTGGAGCGCGCGCAGGACCGGCATGGAAACGCCCGCTCTCCCGCCGTAACGCAGGACGGCTCCCAGCTGCTCGTTGAACTCGGAGGTGTCGCCGCGTTCCAAGTCGCGGTGCATTGACGCGGTGGTGTCCGGCGGAAGCGCCCGGTAAAGCGCGATCTGCCCGACGGCATAGCCCTCCGGTATCGACGCCCCGGAGGCCCGCGCGACGGCCTCAATCTCCATGGCGCATGACTCGAAGAGAGCGCGGGTCTCGGGGACATCCAGCAAGATCCCCAAGGGGGCTCGCGCCACGGTACCTGCAACGCCGAGCGAGCACACCATGATCAACTTCTTCCACATTTCGGACCAAATGTCCGGCGTTTCGTCGATTGCCATTCCTTCGACGGACGCGAGGCTCGCCACGATCCCGCCAAGCCGAGCCGACCGGCCGCCATGGCGCTCGCCGCAGGTGATCGACGGTACGGCCAGCCCCGCGTGATGGATCTCGCCCGGAGCAACTCGCTCTGCAAAGATCCGACTCAGGCCGCCCACAACCCGCTCCGGGGGCAAGACCTCGCAAATGTTGGCGGGGGCATCGACTCCGTTCTGCAGGGGAATCACGACGCTGGAGTCACTGACGAGATACGAGGCGAGCTCCGCCGCCTTCCGCACGTGCTCGGCCTTGCACGCCACGAAGAGAACGTCGGGCGACGGAGCTTCGGCCCCTGCCTCAACCACCTTCGGCTCGGGCAATTCGAAGTTGCCGGCCGGACTGATCAAGCGCAGGCCGCTTGCCCGAAACTGCATCGCGCTGGAAGGACGCAGGAAGAATGAGACGTCAAAGCCCGCCTGGGCCATCCTCCCCCCGAAATACCCGCCGACGGCACCGGCTCCAACGAACAGAATCTTCATCGATCACCCTCTGTGCCAGATCACGAGAACGCTTACCGGGATGCCGGGAGCGGCTCCCTAGCGTGGGAAGACCAGCTTCGCACGCTTCGAGGACCATGCCATTGCAGCCGCGAACCCCAGATCGGCCGCGGGTCCAATTCCCGAAGACGTCGCCGTCCGGCCAACCAACGCTCGCACGCTCAAGGAATCCAGGCGACGGTCCCGCTGCACTTTACAACGGAATCCACCTCTGGATTACTGCAGGCTCGTCTGGAGGCAGACAGTATAATGCGAGGGCGCACTGCACACCCCGCTGGGAGGTGGTGTAACGGTAACACGGCAGACTCTGGATCTGTTTATCGGGGTTCGAATCCCTGCCTCCCAGCCAATCTCACCTTCCACCACCAAGCGCGGGCTTCCCGAGGTCGGTCCGTAGGTTGGCCGACATCGAAGAAGACTCTACAAGCGAGGTCCGGCGAGCCGTTTGTCCGGTTTCGCGCGGCCAGAGCAATCCTCTCAAGGGACCCGGAAAGAGTCTCCAGAATCGGGTGCTATGATGGGCCCTAGGCCCGTTCAAGCCGGCGTAGCTCAGTTGGTAGAGCATCTGATTTGTAATCAGACGGTCGGGGGTTCGAATCCTCTCGCCGGCTCCAATGCTTGGTCTCAGCCCGAAGGACAGCACCGGCTAAGTTCAAGCAGGGCAAGGTGTTTCGGAGGTTCGCGGGAGTAACTCAATGGTAGAGTCACAGCCTTCCAAGCTGTTGGTTGCGGGTTCGATTCCCGTCTCCCGCTCCACGCTCCGAGGTTGACGATTTCAGGGGTTCAGCGGGCCGACGTAGCTCAGTCGGTAGAGCGCGTCCTTGGTAAGGACGAGGTCACGGGTTCGAGTCCCGTCGTCGGCTCCACCCTCCCGCTATTCGCGGGACAGCGCCACAAGCTGGTCGGGAGCGAATCCGAGGACAATCCTGTCTCCCTGCACGGAAACCGGACGCTTGATCAGATTGGGGTTTTCCGACATCAGCCGCAACGCAACCTCACGGGACGGCGGGTTCGCCTTCATCCCCATCTCCCTGTACAGGGCGTTCCTCGTGTTCAAGAACGACAGATGATCCCGCGGACCGATGAGACCGTCCAGATCCTCGACACTCAGTCCCTTGTTGAGGTTGACCAGTTCCAGCTCGGCACCCTGATCGGCCAGGAAACTCCTGGCCTTCCGGCAGCTCGTTCAACTCGGCTTGTGATAGAAGCGAATCGAGGCCATCCCGCAATTTTATCGCGGTATGCTAGCAGGGCGTGAAATGGTTCCTGCGCAGGAGTGTGCCTCCCATCGACCGCATCCTGCTGGTCGAGAGCGGGCCTCGCGCGGAGGCTCAGCGCTTGGTTCCGCTCCTTCGCGAGTCCGTCTGCGGCAACGCTCCCATCGACCTTTTCACCTGCCTCCCCGACGAGCCAGCCGGACTAGGGACAGGCACGAGAGCCTGGCGTACATACGAAGCGCGGAACCATGCCGAGCGCTGGCGGATGCTGCTCGGGCTGCGCCGGCAACGGCACGCAGCTGCCGCGATCCTGTGCGGCGACAGCCCGTTGCTCGCGACCTGGAAGCTCGCCTTGGCGGCTTTGCTGCCCGCCAAGATCCTGCTGGTAGACAAGGTCGAGGGCTTGGTTTGGCTCGACCGCAGACATTGGCGCAAGGCGCTGAGGCTCGGCGTCTCGTCAACAGGACTAAGGAACCCGGAATTCCTCCGCAAGCTAGCGCACATGGCATTCCTGCCCGTAGGGCTCCCTGTCTTGTTGGTATTCGCGGCGCGGGTCCATCTCGGCCGGTTGATTCGTGCAACGCGTTTCACGGGTCGGCCGGACCCATCTCTCTAGGGCCGGAAGGACCCTAATATGATTCGTATGCTCTTGGGCCGGCATGTCCTCGCCCTTGCAGCTGTTCTCCTAGCAGCCCTCCCGCTGGAAGCCTATGTTGGCCCTGGGGCGGGATTTGCGTTCGTGGGGTCCCTGCTCAGTCTGCTGGCCGCGTTCGTGGCCGGAACAGTCGCGTTCGTGGTGCTGCCCTTCCGAATGGCGTGGAGGGCGATGCGGGGAGCGCAGGGCTACCGGAAGGCCAAGATCCGCAAGCTGGTCTTTCTGGGCCTCGACGGTCTTGAACCGGACCTAGTGGAGAAATATATCGCGGAAGACAAGCTCCCTAATCTCGCGGCTTTGCGCGAGCAGGGCAAATACAGCCGCCTGCGCACTACTTTCCCTCCGCTCTCCCCGGTTGCATGGGCGACTTTCGCCACGGGGTCCAACCCCGGAAAGCACAATCTCTTCGACTTCCTGAACCGCAACCTCCGCTCCTACCTCCCCGAGTTGTCCTCGTCGCGCGTGCATCAACCGGCAAGGGTCTGGAGGCTGGGGCGGTGGAATATCCCTCTTACCAAGCCGACCGTGGAGATGCGGCGCAAGAGCCGGCCCTTCTGGTCGCTGCTAGCGGACAACCACGTCACCTCGACGATCCTGCGGGTTCCGATCACTTTCCCCCCCGAACCGTTCGACGGCCGGCTCCTCTCAGCCATGTGCACGCCCGACTTGCTCGGCACGCAGGGCAGCTTCCAGGTATTCTCCGACGCGCCGGCTGGTGCGGAGTTTGAAGAGGCGGGCGCGTGCTATCCCCTACTAGGCGAAGGCGCCACCTGGACAGGCGAGATTCACGGGCCAGAGAACACGATCCGGAATGGCTCGGGCGACCTGCGGATCCCCTTCCGGCTGATATTGGATCGAGTTTCGAGAACGGCTCGTCTCGAGATCGACAGCGAGATCCACGAACTGTCCGCGGATCGCTTTACCCCGTGGATCCGGCTAACGTTCCGCGCTGGCCTCGGGATCAACGTCACTGGGATCGGCCAGTTCCGCCTGGCCGCCGTCGAGCCGCACGTGCGCCTGTATCTATCGCCAATTGCGATCGACCCCGAGAAGCCGGCGCTGCCCGTTTCCCATCCTTCGTTCTACGCACCGTACCTGGCGAAGCTCCTGGGCGACTTCTCCACGCTGGGCCTAGCAGAAGACACATGGGCGCTGAATGAACGGGTCATCGACGAGGACGCGTTTCTGGAGCAGGCTAACCAGATCTGCGAGGAACGCGAGGCGATGTTCGAGTCGGCCTTGGAGCGCACAAGGAAGGGGGTGGTGGCATGCGTGTTCGACACGCCGGATCGAGTCCAGCACATGTTCTACCGCTACCTCGATCCGTCCCACCCGGCGCTTCTGGCAAATGGCGATTCGGTCGACCGCTACGCGGGAACCGTGGAGGAACTCTATGTCCGCATGGACCGCATCGTAGGGAAGACGATGCGCCACGTGGACGACAGCACGGTCCTGTTCGTGTTATCTGACCATGGCTTCAAGTCGTTCCAGCGCGGGGTCAACCTGAACGCCTGGCTTGAAAGCGAGGGCTACCTTGCTGTCCAGGAGGAAGCCCGGGACGAAGGCTACTTGCGGGGAATCGACTGGACTAGCACCAAGGCCTATAGCTTCGGGCTGGCCGGGATTTACCTGAATCTGGAGGGTCGCGAGAGCCAAGGGATCGTACCGCGAGCTGAAGCCAGGACACTGGCAGAGGAGATCGCGGCCAAGATCACAGGCCTTCCCGATCCGGATCGTGACGCAATCGCTGTGAATCGCGGGTACTCGAAGCACAGCGTCTACACGGGGCCGTACGTCGGAGCGGCGCCCGATGTTGTCGTGGGATACAACCCTGGATACCGCAGTTCCTGGGGTGTCGCCCTCGGCAGGGTTGGTGGTCCAGTGTTTGAAGACAACACGAAGGCTTGGAGCGGCGACCACTGCGTGGATCCTCCTCTGATTCCAGGCGTCGTGTTCTGTAACCGGGATTTCGGCGCCGACATGCCCGGGATCGAGGACATGGCACCGACGGCGATGCGCCTGTTCGGATACGAGCCCCCCTCCCACATGGACGGGAGAGATCTCGGTGTGCAAGTACCAACCGGCTAAGCTCCTAGCGGAAACGTGTCGATCTATGGCAAGGATCGATTCCCGTCACAGGGGCTCGAGGCCAAGATGCACCGAGATTGCAGTTCAAGGCAGTTGCTTGTGAAAGAAAGCGGTTTCGGCACCGGATCATGAGGAGAGTCCACTCCTGGTTGACGGTCGATCACCTCAGCGTCGTTGGCGAGGCTCGCCAGCGATTGTGATTTGGCGAGCGCGGGGGCGAGGCCTCTGGCTGCTTGGCCGCATTCACACCGACAAGCGGGCATGTCCTGAGAACCGCTAGATTGCACAGCAACACGTTACTGATCGATTTCGATGGGACGATTTGCGAGACTGCGCGTGCTGTCCGTTTCAGTCTGGAGGGAGCATTTTCCGACCTCAGCATGAGAATGCCGGATATCAATCGAGTCGGAGTGTTGATTGAATCTGGGTTCACACTGGAAGAAACGATTCGATTAATTCGCTGCGATACGAATATTTCCAGACAAGAAACAGTCCGTATCAAACATCAATACCGAAAAGTTTATAGCGCCCAAGGGTACAAATTTGAGGTCTTATTTCCCGGAGTAGTTTCGACATTAGAAGAATGTGCAAGACATGCAAACATCATCGTCATTAGCAACAAGGGCTCAAGAGCGATTGAAGCAGCCCTTGGTCGATTCGGCTTGCGACAGCTCGTGTACGCAGTCAAGGCTGAACGCCCCGACACGCCAGTTAAGCCGGACCCACGTCTCTTTCATGCGATCCAGCAGCAGATTCCCGGTGGTCGGCTTCAGCGGTTCCTGGTGGTGGGCGACACGGAGACCGATCTGTGCTTTGCACGCAACGCCGGCTTGCAGTCTTGCTGGGCAACCTACGGGTACGGGCACGGCGCCCGGTGCAGAGCGGTCGGCTTCGACTACACCCTGGACCGGATTGAGGACCTACCGGGGATTCTGCGGCACTGGGCTGCCCGTAACGTTCCTGGCCGGCGTGCCTGCGAATGACTGAGTTCACGACGGATGAGCGGGTGCTCTCGGACCGAGTAATGTCGTGGAGAGAGCGAGGTGCCTGGTGGACACCGCCGGTTTCGATGGGAGCGCGCAGTTGCCGCACCGACAACTCCGCTTGCTGGCGAGTCCATTCGCTGGCCGTGCAATGCGGCGCCAGCACCGATACAGGCATCTACACCTCGAGGCGGACTACTCAGAACTGCCGACGGACCGCGTGACGTCATGGGTGGGGCTACCAGGCTGGTGTCGCCTGGGCGGCGGCCATGTGGCGGATTGGCCAATTGGAGAAAGGAAAAATCATGTACTCGATCGGGAGAACCGGGTCTGGATCGCCGACGGACCGAGTCTCGGGTGTCATCTGCTTCCGGCCACAAACCGACCAGGCCGCATGCTCGACGCCACGTGTGGAACCAGGTGCTGGTGCCGCCCCCGCAGCCATGATTCGCACTCCCTAGCGACCCCTGGCCGCTGTCGGCCGACGCGCGGAGGTGCCACTCCCAAATCCAATCTGGGCTCAGAGGCAGGCTCGGGGCAAGGGCGGGCTGATATAGTCCGACTATGGAGACCGACAGGCCTCCGCAACTCGTAATCGTCGGACGTCAGAATGTAGGCAAGTCCACTCTTTTCAATCGAATCACCGCATCGCGCCGGTCCATTGTGGGCGACTATCCGGGAATGACACGAGACCGGATCCGGCTGCCCGCTAGGTGGAAGGGCAGACCGTTCGAAGTCACGGACACGGGAGGCATGACGTTCTTCGCCAAGGAGGAAATCCCTACCTTGGTCAGCGAGCAGGTCATCGCCGCAATCGAATCCTCGGATCACGTGATCTTTGTTGTTGACGGCCGAAGCGAGATCACACCAGCTGATCGCGAGATAGCCGCACTCCTTCGCCGTAGTGGCAGGGATGTCAGCCTGGCCGTCAACAAATGCGACACCCCGAAGCTGGATTCGCTCCCGGACTCGTTCGCCGAGCTGGGTTTCCGCTGCGTTTTCGGGGTTTCGGCCGAGCACGGCCGCGGGATCGACAAGCTGCTTAGCCGGGCCACGCGCGGTTTTGCTTCTCAGAATGAATCGGGCGAGAGCTCCGACCAGCGGCCGATCCGCGTCGCGATCCTTGGGCGCCCGAACGTCGGGAAGTCCACGCTCCTGAACCGCGTTACCGGCGAGCGGTCTGCCATCGTCTCGGAGGCACCCGGAACAACACGCGACGCCGTCGACGCTGTCGTCGAGCATGGCGACCGAAAGTTCGTGTTCGTCGACACGGCCGGGATCCGGCGGAAGGGGAAGACTCGAGCAATGGCGGAGAAACTAAGCGTCGTCATGGCACAACGCCATCTGCGAATGGCTGACGTGGCCCTACTGCTTGTCGACCCGCAAGAGGGCGTGACGGCCCAGGACACGCATATCGCGGGCTACGCACACGAAGCGGGTAAGGCGTGCATTGTGGTGGTGAACAAATGGGACCTTGTCCAGCGATCAGCCGCCGAATTCCGGCACCATGTCCGCGAGCAACTCAAGATGCTTCCATACGCCCCCATTGCCTTTGTGTCCGCCCGGACCGGCCTGCGCGTAGGGAGCCTCTATCCAATGATCAGGAAAGCCGACACGGCCGCGAGGCGTCGCATTCCAACTGCGGAACTCAATCGATTCCTAGCGGAACTCGATATGGAACGCGTGACAGTGCCGGGTCCTCGCAAGCCAAAGCTCTCCTACGTCACGCAGGTCAGCACACGCCCTCCCACGTTTCTCTTCTTCAGCAGCCTAAGGGGCCCGTTCCATTTCGGCTTGGAACGATATCTGACAAACCAGCTAAGGGCGCGATTCGGATTCGAGGGCACGCCGATCGTCGTGCGATCCCGCGCCCGGCGGCGACACCGACCTGTCTGATTCCGACGTTCCGGCGCCGCGGCACCAGGGTGTTATCAGGATGCTCTCGAAACGCGTCTGCGACCTGTGCTGACGGTCTCGGTCTGCACCGGCTTCCGACGCGTCTGGACAGGCTCCAGCTGGCGTATCAGTTCGGAAACGCACAGCGAGATGATTGGCGTGTCAGAGTTCCGCATGACGTCGACGATCTGCTGGGTCGAGGTCGCCACGTACACCGTTTCACCGTCCGTGAGCAGGTCCACCTCCACGCCCGAGCGGTGCAATTCGAGAAACCGGGCGTCCGTCCCGTCGTCCAAGTGCGCAAGAACACGCCGGATCTTTTGCAGGGACATGCCCTTCCTGCGCAAACCCATGATGAGCGATACTTGCAGGACCTCGGCGGTGTTGTAAAGGCGCCGATGACCGATTTGCATCGGAGTAACGACTCCCTGCTCGTCCCACCACTGAAGTTGTCTAAGGCTTACGCCCGTAATAGTCGTAACGTCCAGGCTACTGTAGGCTGGTTCCGGCATCAGATTTTGGCTACTGTCATTCACTTCTAACACACCCTCCCCTCGTAACACGGCTGTAACTCTTCAAGCCTAGCGCGTGCAAATCGCTAACGCTGACACAATCTACGTGCATGCGCACCTAACCGCCACCAACGAAATGCACTATTTCAATCCTGTCTCCATCTCGCAGATGCGTACCGGGCCATTCAAGGCGCCGGACAATCTCCCGGTTCCGCTCGATAGCAACAGCATCCTGATCTAGACCGAGCTGCTGAATCAAACCTCTCACTGAAACCGGCGACAGAAGAGTCCGGCACTCGCCGTTCAGAAAGATGGATACCGACTCGGCCATGGCAACTTGGCTAGGTCCGCCGGACATCCGCGCATTATAGCCGAATCGAACGGAAGCGCAACCACTCATTTCCATGATTTCCCCGGTCGCCGGAACTCCTAGCCAGCCAGGCAGCCGACCCGAAACCGTTGGAAGACTGGAGCGGTACAATAGTAGGCGTCGGCAGCGAAGCGGCCGATTCTTCGCATCGCTTCGGCCGCATGATTCCGTCTAGCGAAGAGATTTGGGTTTTCCGTAATCCGTTTGTCATTTGCTCCCGCACCCTCAAGAGGGCGTGAGGGCTTTATCAAGAGGGCGGATCGGCCGCGGCCCAAGCATCGGTCGGGTTACCAAGCCATCGAAGCAAGACACCGCCTTAGGGCAGGATCGGCGACACGAGGCTCCGAACAGGTAGATCAGGTTCCCGCGAAACGAGAAGCAAATGGGGGTTCATCGGATTCGCAAGGGATTGGATTTGCCCATCGAGGGCCGTCCCGTGCAGGAAATCGACGAGGCACAGGCCCCTGCCCGTGTCGCGCTCATTGCCGATGACTACATCGGGATGAAGCCGACGATGCTCGTCTCGGCTGGCGACTCCGTTAGGCGAGGTCAGGCTCTGTTCGAAGACAAAAAGACCCCCGGGGTCAGGTACACCGCCCCTGCAGGCGGCACGGTCACAGCGATCAATCGCGGAGACCGTCGTGCGCTGCAGTCCGTGGTCGTGCAGCTGGACGCAACAGAACTGGCCGGCGGAGACGACTGCGTCTCGTTCGATTCGTACTCGGGGCGGCACCCCTCGGAACTGGCGGCCGGGCGAATTCGCGAACTCCTGGTCGAATCAGGACTGTGGACGGCGCTTCGGGCCAGGCCGTTCGGTCGCGTGCCCGCAACCGACGCCGAGCCTCATTCGGTCTTCGTCACGGCCTCAGACACCGATCCGCTGGCACCGTCAGTCGATAGGGTAGTGCGCGGTCGCGAAGAGCATTTCGCGCGAGGCGTCACCGCGCTGCGGCGAATCGCCGGCGAGGCACCGGTTTACGTTTGCCGTTCAAAGGGCTCCAGCGTCGAGGCTCCTCGGGAAGAGGGAATCAGCCTAGAGGAATTCGACGGCCCGCACCCAAGCGGAACGGCCGGGCTGCACATCCACATGCTTGACCCGGTTGACCGGAACAAGCAGGTCTGGCACGTCGGCTACCAAGACGTGATCGCGATCGGTGAGCTGCTCGGGACTGGAAAACTGCCCGTGGGGCGCGTGATCTCGCTGGCAGGTCCCGCCGTGCGGCACCCGCGACTTCTCCGCACACGCATCGGCGCCTCGACGGAGGCGTTGACGAATCGCGAGCTTGAGGGTTCCGGGAGGCGCGTGATTTCGGGTTCTGTTCTGTCCGGTCGCCAAGCGGAAGGGCTGGTATTCGGCTACCTGGGCCGCTTTCACAACCAGATCAGCGTCTTGCGAGAAGACACGAAGCGCCGCCTTCTCGGGTGGATGGCACCCGGGTTCAGCACGTTCTCTGTATTGCGTGTGTTCCTGGGGAAATGGCTACCCGCACGGAAATACCGGTTCACGACGACCACCAACGGCTCTGTCCGCGCCATGGTCCCGGTCGGTGTCTACGAAAAGGTCATGCCTCTGGATATCCTTCCGGCCCCGCTGCTGCGTTCGCTCCTGATCGCCAACCCGGAGCGGGCGGAGCAGCTCGGCGCTCTGGAACTCATCGAGGAAGACCTCGCGCTTTGCTCATTCGTTTCTCCGGAAAAGGCGGAGTTCGGAGCGCTCCTGAGAGACGTGCTCACTACCCTCGAGAAGGAAGGCTAGCTGCCAAGGGAACACCCAACGGCGAGACCGACCGACCATGCGCGCGATTCTCGATTCAGTGGAGAAGCACTTCAAGCCCGGCGGGCGGCTGGAGCGGCTCTACCCGCTCTACGAAGCCGCCGACACCTTTCTGTACACGCCCGGTTCCTCGACCCAGGGCGCCTCCCATGTTCGCGACGGCATCGACGTCAAGCGAATGATGGTCACGGTGGTGATCGCGCTGCTGCCCTGCGTGGCAATGGCGCTCTACAACACGGGGTACCAGGCCAACCTCGCAATCTCGATGGGCGCCAAGCCGCTGGACACATGGCAGACGGCCGCTCTGGGATACCTCGGATTCGGCTCGTTCGACCCGACCGACATCCTGACCTGCGTAATTCACGGAGCGCTCTATTATCTGCCCGTCCTGCTGGTGACATTCGTCATCGGCGGCAACTGCGAGGCCCTCTTCTCGGTCATCCGCAAGCACGAGATCAACGAGGGTTTCCTCGTTACCGGGATGCTGTTCCCGCTTGTACTGCCGCCGACAATCCCGCTCTGGCAGGTCGCCTTGGGTATCGCTTTCGGCGTGATCGTGGGCAAGGAAATCTTCGGGGGTACGGGGATGAACATCTTCAACCCGGCCCTCATGTCGCGCGCATTTCTGTTCTTTGCGTATCCGGCGCAGATCTCGGGTGACCAGGTCTGGATCGCGGCGGACACGACAGTGGACGGGAGCAGCGGGGCGACATGGCTCGCCCAGGCCGCGGTCACCGGTCCGGAAGCTCTCGCCGGCGGCGTGACCTGGCGAGACGCTTTCCTCGGCTTCGTACCGGGATCAATGGGGGAAACCTCGACACTCGCGTGCCTGATCGGGGCGATAATCCTTATAGGGACGGGTATCGGCTCATGGCGGATCATGGTTTCGGGCGTCGCTGGCTCCTTCCTGATGGTCCAGCTGCTCAACCTAGTCGGTTCAACGACGAATCCACTGCTGAACGTGTCCTTCGAGTGGCACATAGTGCTCGGTGGATGGGCGTTCGGGCTGGTGTTCATGGCAACCGATCCAGTTTCCGCGGCACACACCAACAAAGGCCGCTACGTCTACGGCTTCCTGATCGGCATCCTCGCGATCCTGATCCGGGTGATCAATCCCGCCTTCCCCGAAGGCATGATGCTGGCGATCCTCTTCATGAACATGTTCTCGTCGCTGATTGACCACTTCGTGGTCCAGGCGAACGTCAAGCGTAGGAAGGCCCGCTATGCGGCATAACGCCTTGTATACGATCCTGTTTTCCGGAGCGGTCTGCGTTGTCTGCGCGGTGCTCGTCTCTTCGGCTGCCGTTTCGCTGAAACAGGACCAGCTCCGGAACGCAGCCCTCGACAAGCAGCGCAACGTCCTGTTCGCTGCCGGCCTGGCAGACCCGGCCGACAAGCTTGACGCCGAGGAGGTCCAGCGCATTTTCGAAAACATCAGGCCCGTCGTGATCGATCTCGAGACCGGGGAGGAGACCGACATCGACCCAACATCGTTCGACCAGTTGAAGGCGGCGAAAGACCCATCGAGAAGCCGCGAGGCACCAGCCAACCGGGCATCGGTGCAGCGCCTACCTCACAACGCGTTGGTCTACGAGGTGCTAGAGGGCGGCAAGCCCGCCATGGCGGTCGTCCCGATCGAGGGATATGGCCTCTGGGGCACGTTGTATGGATTCCTGGCAGTAGAGAGCGACGCCAACACTGTCCGCGGGATCACCTACTACCAGCACAAGGAGACACCTGGCCTGGGCGGCGAGGTCGACAATCCGAAGTGGAAGGCGGTCTGGCCGGGCCGGAGGCTTTATGACGAATCCGGCGATCCGGCGATCCGGGTCATCAAGGGAGCGGCCGCTCCCGTAGAGCAGGCTCCCTACGAGGTCGATGGGCTCACAGGCGCGACGATAACGAGCAACGGGGTTACCGCAATGCTCGATTTCTGGCTCGGCGAGAACGGATTCCGGACATTCCTGGAGAAGTTCAAGGAGGGGCAGGCCCAATGAGCGAAAGCTACAAGAAGACGCTGCTCGACCCGCTGTTCGAGAGCAATCCGATCGCCCTCCAGGTACTGGGGATCTGCTCGGCACTAGCCGTCACGTCGAAGATGGAGACGGCCCTCGTCATGTGCGCCGCCGTAATCAGTGTGCTCGCCCTGTCGAACGTGTCGATCAGCCTTTTACGCAACTTCATTCCCGGCAACGTCCGTATCATTGTCCAGCTGACGATCATTGCATCTCTGGTGATCATGACGGACCAGGTCCTCAAGGCCTATGTCTACGAAATCAGCAAGCAGCTCTCGGTGTTCGTGGGGCTCATCATCACGAACTGCATCATCATGGGCCGCGCCGAAGCGTACGCGATGCAGAACGGTCCGTTCGACAGTCTTCTCGACGGGATCGGCAACGGCCTCGGATACAGCACTGTGCTGATGGCCACCGCGTTCTTCCGCGAACTGCTGGCCCAAGGCACGTTATTCGGATATGTCGTGCTGCCCAAGGTCAGTGACGGCGGGTGGTACAACCCCAACGGCATTCTCGGGCTGTCGGCCGGGGCGTTCTTCCTAATCGGTTTCTTCATCTGGGCCTTGCGAGCCTGGAAAACCGATCAAATCGAGGCGGAGGGCTAGGGCTGTGGAACACTACCTGAATCTCGCGATCAGGGCGATCTTCGTCGAGAACCTCGCACTGGCCTTCTTCCTGGGAATGTGCTCGTTCCTCGCGTGCTCGAAGAAGGTCAACACGGCGCTGGGCCTCGGGGCGGCTGTGATCTTTGTTCAGTCGGTGACACTGCCGATCAACAACCTGATCTACAACCGCCTGCTAACCGAGGGCGGGCTCTCGTGGATCTCGCCGCAACTGGCGGGATATGACCTTTCGTTTCTCGGATTCCTCTGCTATATCGGGACCATCGCTGCAATGGTCCAGATCGTCGAAATGACGCTCGACCGGTTCTTCCCTGCCCTGTACGCGGCACTCGGTGTGTTCCTGCCGTTGATTGCGGTGAATTGCGCGATCCTGGGCGGTTCGCTCTTCATGGTCGAGCGGTCTTACACATTCGGCGAGAGTGTTGTCTTCGGGCTCGGCTCGGGCATCGGATGGGCGATGGCCATCGTCGCCCTGGCTTCCATTCGCGAGCGCCTGCAGTACAGCAACATCCCGATGAGTCTGCGGGGCCTCGGCATGACCTTCGTCCTGTCCGGCCTGATGGCGATCGGATTCATGGCGTTTGGCGGGATCCAGCTCTAGCGCATTCAAGACGGGGGCCTGAAGAATTACGATGATCACCGTTCTGTTGGGCGTGGCGATGTTCACCGGCGTGATCGTGTCGCTGGTCGCAATCCTGATGGTCGCGAAGAACAAGCTAGTCGCGGGTGGCAGCGTCAGAATCGGCATCAACGGCGATGACGCCAACACGCTGACGGTTCCATCGGGCGGAACGCTGCTGAACACGCTCGCGGAGCAGAAGGTCTTCATCGCCTCCGCCTGCGGGGGCAAGGGCAGTTGCGGAGTGTGCAAGGTCACCGTGTGCGAGGGAGGCGGTGCCATGCTACCGACGGAGGCCAGCCACATAACCCGCGGCGAGGCCCGCGAGGGCGTTCGCCTCTCCTGCCAGGTCAAGGTCAAGCAGGACCTGCAGATCCAGGTTCCGGCCGAGGTCTTCTCCATCCGCCGCTGGAACTGCAAGGTGCGGTCCAACGACAATGTCGCGACGTTCATCAAGGAGCTTGTGCTGGACCTGCCTGCAGGAGAGAAGGTTCCGTTTCGCGCGGGCGGATATATCCAGATCAGCTGCCCACCGCACACCGTCCGCTATAAGGACTTCGACGTGCCTAAGGAATACCGCCCAGACTGGGACAGATTCAACCTTTGGCGCTACGTCTCGAACGTGGGCGAGACCGTCGAACGCGCCTACTCGATGGCGAATTACCCGGAGGAACTCGGCCTCATCATGTTGAACGTGCGCGTTGCGTCACCGCCGCCGCGCGCCCCCGAGGGCACGCCTCCGGGGATAATGTCGTCCTACATCTTCAACCTCAAGCCCGGTGACGACGTCGAGATCGCAGGCCCCTTCGGTGAGTTCTTCGCCAAGGACACGGACACCGAGATGGTATTCATTGGCGGCGGCGCCGGAATGGCGCCGATGCGATCCCACATCTTCGACCAGTTCCGCAGGATCTGCACGAAGCGCAAAGTGACGTTCTGGTACGGTGCCCGCAGTCTCCGCGAAGCGTTCTACCTGGATGACTTTGACATGATCCAGCGGGAGAACCCAAACTTCACTTGGCACCTCGCTCTTTCGGATCCACTCGAGGAAGACAGCTGGACCGGCTACACCGGGTTCATTCACCAGGTCCTCTACGACAACTACCTGAAGGACCATCCAGCACCCGAGGACTGCGAGTACTACATTTGCGGGCCTCCGCCAATGATGACGGCCTGCTTCGGGATGCTCGACAGCCTCGGCGTGGAGCCGGAGAACATCATGTTCGACGACTTCGGTGGCTAGCGTTCTGCAACGCACGGCCCACTCGAAGCTGACAGTAACGGTGCTGGCGTCCGCCCTCGCCTCGGGCTGCTCCTGCCCTCTCGAGCAAGCCGGTCCCGAGACGGTGAAGCTCGCAGGTTCCGCGATGGGAACCGCCTACAGCGTGACGGTTCCCGGTGCCGACGCGCGCGACGAGCCTCCCATCGCGTTGGCCGTGCGGGAGGAGCTTGAGCGGGTGGACGCCTTGATGTCCACCTATCGCGAGGACTCCGAGCTTTCCCTGTTCAACCGCCACGACTCGTCCGATCCTTTCCCCCTTTCGGAGGACACCTATGCGGTGCTCGCGAGTGCACAGGCGGTCAGCAAACAGACAGGAGGAGCGTTCGACGTCACCGTCGGGCCGTTGGTGGACGCTTGGGGGTTTGGCCCCGCCGGCGAGTCCGAGCCGCCTTCGGCAGCGGAGCTGGACCGGCTACTCGGCGATGCAGGCTGGAGCAAGCTGACTCTGAACGACGCCGACAGGACCGCGACCAAGGCTGTCCCGAAGCTGCGCTGCGACCTCTCGGCCATTGCCAAGGGCTTTGCAGTTGACCGGGTCGCCTCCGCTCTGGAAGGGCTCGGATTCGCCGACTACCTTGTGGAAGTCGGTGGCGAGGTTCGTGCGGGAGGACTCAATGAGGAGAGAAAGCCCTGGCGCCTAGGAGTCGAGCGTCCGAACGAGTCTGGACGGACCGTTCAGCGCATCTTGCCAGTCAGTGGAACGGGGCTTGCGACGTCCGGGGACTACAGGCAATTCCGAGAAGTGGGCGGCGAGCGTTTCAGCCATGTGATCGATCCCCGAACCGGGAAGCCGGCGACCAGCCGGGTCGCGTCAGCGACGGTGCTCGATCCCAGCGCGATGCGGGCGGACGCGTTCGCGACGGCGCTCATTGTGCTCGGGGAAGCCGAGGGCCTCCGTGTCGCGGAGCGCGCAAACCTGGCTGCCCTGCTGATCATTCGCGATCGCGAGGGAGGCTTGCGAGAGGTGCCTACAAGCCTTTTCCGTGCAAGAATGAATCACTGACCCGCGATGCTGACGACGTTCCTGCTCGCTCTGGGATTGATCGTGGTGGCGGTCGCCATCATGTCGGTGGGGCTGCTGTCCAAGAATCGCTGCTTGCGCGGGTCGTGCGGCGGCCCGGACGTACTGGATGCCCAAGGCGAGTCGCTGCGTTGCGGGGCGTGTCCGCGTAACGATGAGGCTGCCGACATGGCCGACGGTCAGACGACGCTGCCACCGGTAACCAGCACGACCGAACCCGTCACGTAGTCCGAAAGAGGCGAGGCCAGGAACAGAACGGGTCCGGCCGCGTCCTCGGGGGTTCCGTACCGGTGCAGCGGGATGTGCTGGATAGCGGCTTCCCGCTGCCTCAGAGGTATCCCGAGCGCAATTCCGGTCGACGTCGTGTCGCCCTTTTCCTTCGCCTGCGTGAGTCGCGACTCAATGAATCCGTAGGCGACGGCGTTGCAGCAGATGTTGAAGCGGCCCCACTCCTTCGCGATCGTCTTGGTCATGCCGACGATCCCCATCTTGCCCGCCGCGTAATTGATCTGGCCGGCGTTCCCGGCGACGCCGGACGTCGAGCTGACATTGACGATCTTGCGGCAGGGAGGCTTCCTGCCCGCAGCGATGTCGGCCTTGGCCGATTCACGGAGGAAAGGAGCGGCGGCGCGGACCATGCGGAAAGGCGCCTTGAGGTGAACGTCCAGCATCGCCTCGAACTGCTCGTCTCTCATCTTGTGGATGACGCCGTCCCAGGTGTAGCCGGCGTTGTTGACGATCACGTCGACCGAGCCGTACGAGTCGAGGGCCGTTTGGACAAGCCGCTCCGGGATCGCCGGATCTGTCACGCTGCCGGCGCAAACGACGACATCGCCACCTGCATCTCGTATCTCCGCGGCGGTTTCCTGGGCCGGTTCGACATCCAGGTCGTTGACGACGACTCGGGCGCCGTGCTCCGCCAACAGCTTGGCAACGGCCTTGCCAATGCTGCGCCCGGACCCGGTAACTATTGCGGTCTTGCCGCCAAGTAGCCTCATGTTCTAGCCATCATAGAACGAACCGCGAGACTGCGATCCGGAGGCTTGCTCGGGGGAATCCGCCGCGTCTGAGCCGGCCTAGCGCGAGCCCTGCAAGAACCCGGCACGTGCTCGCGAAACCGGTGAGACTGTGGCAAGCGCGGATGGATCGTCCACCCAGTTCACCCGATGCACCGAGCCACGACCTAGTGCTCTCGGACGATCACGAAGTCGACCTCGTACATGTGAAACACTGCCCGGGCCATTCCCAGCTGTCGGTAGGCCTCCTGAGCAGTTCGGTTTTCCTTCTCGACATAGAGCCGGATCCCGCACACGCCACGGTCCTTTGCAATTCCCAGAACGTGGCCGTAAAGGGCTCGCAGAACCCCTTGGCGTCGAGATTCCGGGCGCACGTACACACTCTGAAGCCACCAGAACATGCCGTTCCGCCAGTCGCTCCATTCGTAGGTCAGCGCCAGCTGACCGACCGGACCGGACTCCGCCTCCGCTATGAAATAGAGGCCCAGCGACTCGTCGGCCAGTACGGCAGTCACCCCCTCTCTCAGGCGGTCCTTGTCGAGTTCCACCCCTTCCGATTCCTGCGCCAGGAGCGCATTGAATTCAACGACGGTATCAAGATCGGACAGCGTCGCGGGACGGATCTCCATAGTGACGAGGATAGAACACGCGAGGGTCGGCTAAACTCATAGCCGTATGCTGCGACTTGGGAGTCTGATTGCACTGTGCGCACTCGTATTGCCCGCCCAGGAGGACGGGCAGCGGAACCGGCTCGGACTACCGAACCCGCCCAAGCAGGACATCCCCTTCCTCATCCACGGCAGCGAGATCCGGGAAGTCGAGCAGACCGAGGCCACGGCCGAGGAAATCAAGAACCAGCTGAAATACTGGATCGCGGGCACGGCAGCTTCGGTGAAGACGCCCCTGGCGGCTCCGGAATTTCTGATCGACTCGAAGGACATCGACCCGCGCGACCTGCAGCTTTACGGCTTCGACGTCGTGAAGGGCAGGCGCGAACTCCTCTACCGCAAGAAGAAGAAGGTGGTTGCCGAGCCTTATTTCCTGCAGCTTGATGGGATCGAGGCCAGGGTGGTCCGCATCCGTATTAGTGGAAGCCTCCCCCCGGGCGAGTACGGCCTGACACCGGACGGGAGCAACGCAGTCTTTACCTTCGCAGTGTTCTGAGCGGCTCGACCCCGGAAAACGGCCTAGGCCGCGGGCCCTTATGCCAGCAATCCGATTTCCCCACGCAGGTACCCGATAGATTCGTTGACGATCTTCTCGGCACCGGGGGTGAAATCGAATACTTCCATGGACACCCACCCTCCGAACCCTCGATCTTTGGCGACCTGCAGAACAGGCTTGAAGTCGTACCCTCCCGACGGTCGCGGGTAGCTCCCGTCGAGTTCGTTGACGTGGATGTGTCTGATCTTGGCCCAGTGCCGGGCGAGCAGCGCGGCGTGAGGCTCCGTCTCGTCGATCGCATTGTGCGAGTCGAACATCGTCTGCACGTTCGGACTATCGATCTCGTCGACAATCTCGGCCGCCCGGTCGAGCGTTACGATCACGTCGCACTGGTCGAGCGGCAACGCCTCTACGCACAGGGTCACGCCCGCGCCCTCGAGCTCCGGAACGATCGACCGGACACCCTCGATGTAGTTCGCCTCGGCCTCTTCCCGCGTCAGCCCGCCGACAGTGCGCCTCTGCATGGGTGACCCGAATACCATGACCCCACCGGAAGCGTCGCGAGGCCTCAGGTCAGCGCACAGTTCGACCAGTCCCCGGACATAGTCCCAGCTCCTGCGCCGCACCCCTTCGTCGGCAGTGGTGACCTGAAGCCCTTCCGGGCCGACGGTCAGCCAATGCAGCCCGACGAAATCCAGACCTTCGGAAGGGATGATGTCGCGGACTTCACGGCGTCGACCGGCAGGCAACTTCGTGGCATCCTGCATCAGCGTAAAGGGTGCGACCTCGATCCCGTCCCAGCCCGCTCGCTTGATCGAACGACACGAACTCGCGAAGTCCATTTCGCCGTACAACTCGTTGCAAACCGAAAGCTTGAATGGCTGTTGGTCGGGCATTCGACTACTTTACTGTAGCTTCGCCCTGACTCCGGTGGAGCGTTCGCCGTCTACGCGAACCGGACCGGCTACCGCCAATTCCGACGGATGCGGCACCGGACAGGTACCCGCGCTGGTGCGGCGCTGACTGGTGGCGTTGGAAAGGCTGTGCCGTATCCCGGAAGGCTGCGCGCGCCGCCTTGTCTGCGAAACAGCGGCGGTCTTGGCTGTGGCCACGCCGACGAAATCGACGAGCGGCTGTCGGCGCTGTTTCACAATGTGCGGTCAAATCGCTGAATCAAATGTCATAATGCAGTCGTGACGGTACAGATCACCATCAGGAATGTCCCGAAGGAAGTCCGCGACGAGCTTGCGGCACGGGCGGCATTCCAGCGCCAGTCGATGCAGGAGTTCCTGCGCTCGGAATTGGAACGGATCGTCTCCCGTCCATCTCTCCGGACGTGGCTGGAATCCGTTCGAGATCGGAAGGCAGCGGCCGGCACTCGCATTCAACCAGCCGCTATCCTGCACGCCCGTGATGCCGACCGGAGATGACGGTTGTCGTCGATGCGTCGGTCTTGGTGGCGGCCTTGGCCGACTCGGGGCCTGAAGGGAAATGGGCAGAGTCAGCAGTTGCCGAGGGCATCTTGGCCGGTCCGGAACTGGCGCTAGCCGAAGGCAGCAACATACTGCGTCGGCTGGAACGGGCCGGGCATATCTCGAGACTCGAGGCCAACTGCGCCCAGCGCGATCTGATGGGGCTCAATATCGAGCTGTTCCCGTACTCGCCCTTCGCTCGCCGGGTATGGACATTGCGGAGCAACCTGACGAGCTATGACGCTTGGTACGTGGCGGTGGCCGAGGCCCTCGCCTGCCCCCTGATCACGTTGGACCGCAAGCTCGCTCGTGCCGCTGGCCCTGTCTGCGAGATCATCGTCCCGGACGAACCGGGGAGGACCATCGAGGCCTGATTCGTCGCCCCATCGAATTGGTCCCTCTCCGGACCTTGAACCGGCTGGCACCGGATCCGCGAGGAGGATGCGGTTCCGCTATCGGCCGTCGCGATGAGGCTCCCTTCCTGACCGACGGTTTGGCAAGCCTCCTGAACAGGTCTGAGAGCGTTGTTTCTTCGCCCGGGCCCGATCGGCGACAGCGCCGAAAACTATGGCACACTGGTGAGCTTGGGGGTTTCATGAACCACACGACAAGTCGTCGTGATTTCGCCCGGGCCATGCTGGCAGCCGGTGCCGGAAGCTCGCTTGCGGGACGGGCCTTGGCCCACTCGAAGATCAACTCCACGTTCAACGGAGTCACGATCGGAGCGCAGAGCTTCAGCTTCCGGGACCGCCCGCTGGACGAAGCGATCGAAGACATGAAGTCCATCGGCATCGGCTCGTGCGAACTCTGGAGTGGCCATACGGAGCCCTTGCGCGAATCGCGGAGGGCCGAGAACGGCCGTGAGAAGCTGCGCGCGTTCCGCCTCGAGACACCTCTCAGCAAGTTCGAGGAGATCGGCAAGAAGTTCCACGAAGCGGGGATCGCGCTCAACGCGCTGAACTACAGCTTCCGCGACGACTTCACCGACGAGGAGATCGCACGCGGCTTCGAAATGGCGAAGGCTATGGGTGCGCAGGCCCTGACTGCATCCGGTACCGTCAGCGTGGCAAAGCGCGTCAATCCCGTGGCCAGGCGATACGGAATGCTGGTCGGGATGCACAACCACTCGCGCATCCGCGAGAACGAGTTCGCGACCCCGGATGACTTCGCCGCCGCCTCGGAGGGTCATGACCACATCGCGATCAACCTCGACATAGGGCATTTTGTCGCTGCCGGGTTCGACCCGGTCGGCTACATCGAGAAGCATCACGGCCGAATCATCGCCCTGCACGTCAAGGACCGGAAGTCGAACCAGGGCGGGAACGTTCCCTTCGGTGAGGGCGACACGCCCATTCGAGAAGTGCTCGTGCTCCTGCGGGACAGGGGTTACCAAATTCCCGCCAACATCGAGTACGAGTACAAGGGCGCCGACACAGTGGAAGAGGTCCGCAAGTGCTTCGCCTACTGCAAGCAGGCCCTTGAATCCTAGGGATGAGCCACCGTCGTCCTGCATGCGTAAGGGAGCGCTGCAGGGCGCCTCTGGGTGATAATTCGGAAGCATGAACGTAGCGGCCATCCTGCCGGCGGCCGGCCACGGAACCCGCATGGGGAAAGCGGCCAGCGAGCGGTACGGCAGTGCGCGGAAGCAGTTTATGCGGCTGGGCGGTGTCCCGATCCTGGCTCTGACGATCCGCAAGTTCCTGGCTGTGGAGTGCGTTCGCGAGATCCTGGTTGCCGTTCCCGACGGCAGCGAGGCCACTGTTCGCGCCATGCTCGGCGATACGGGCGAGACGGCTCGTGTACGGGTGCTGGCCGGCGGCCGTAACCGGCAGGAATCGGTCGGCCACTGCCTTGACGCCGTATCGGAAGGGATCGAACTCGTTGCGGTCCATGACGGGGTGCGCCCGTTCGTCCCAGTGCAGCTGATCGAGGATGCCATCCGCGAGGCCAGAATCCACCGCGCGGTGATTCTCGGCATGCCGGCCGAAGAAACGGTCAAGCAGGTCAGCCGCAAGGTCGTTCAGGCGACGCTGCCGCGCGAGAGGATCATGCTCGTGCAAACGCCTCAGGTCTTCGCGATCGACTTGCTTCAGTGCGCCTTCGAGAAAGCGCGACGGGACAACTTCGTGGGAACCGACGAGGCGAGTCTTGTGGAGCACCTCAACGAGGATGTCTACGTGATGCGCGGCAGCGAGAGCAACATCAAGATCACTCGCGAGCATCACATGGCACTCGCGCAGCTGTACTTCGAGCAGGAGAATCGTGAATCCGCCTCCGATCGTCGAATTTGAACTTCCGGAGACCCGCGTGGGCATCGGCTACGATTCCCACCGTCTGGAGGAAGGCCGGCGACTTGTACTAGGGGGCGTGGAGATTCCATCCGAGAAGGGCCTGACAGGGCACTCCGACGCCGACATCCTGCTCCATGCGATTACCGACGCGATGCTGGGAGCGTCGGGCCAAGGCGATATCGGCGAGTTGTTCCCTCCTTCAGACCCGCAGTGGAAGGATGCCGACAGCAGCGTCTTCGTGCGCCATGGCGTCGAACTCTTGGAGAGCTACGGCTGGCGCGTGGTTAACGTGGACGCGGTCGTGGTGCTTCAGCGGCCCAAGATCCTGCCTTTCCGCGATCGGATCCGGGAGAACGTGGCTGCCCTGCTTGCTATCGAGCCGGGGGCCGTGGGCCTGAAGGCAAAGACCGGCGAAGGCGCGGGTCCAGTGGGCGAAGGCATCCTGGCCGAGGCGCACGCTGTCGTCCTGATCGCACGGAGCGGCGCGCCGAAACTGATGTGAGCTGAAAAACCCGCCGTGCCGGCGAGTAATCGAGCGGATCAACAGCCAAAATCTCGGTGGGAGTGTTTCCTCTGGTCGAGCACAAGAACGTATAATCTCAAACGGATATGCGATTCGCGCCACCCGCATCGATCCTGACCCTGATTGTCGCCTCGGCTGCGATTGCGTCCGGCGAGACATCGGTACAGTTCAACCGTGATATCCGGCCGATCTTCTCGGAAAACTGCTTCGCCTGCCACGGTCCCGACGAGGCCAAGAGGATGACTAGCCTCCGGCTCGACACGGAGGAAGGAGCCCGCGCGACGCTCGCTGCCGGACGGAAGGCGATCGATCCCGGCAGCCCGGAATCCAGCGAGATCTACCGCCGCGTCTCAACGACCGATACGTTGAGGCGCATGCCGCCAGCAGCCCTGGGGCACGAGCCGCTGAAAGAGCGGGAGGTGACTCTGATCCGCCTCTGGATCGAACAGGGGGCCGAGTGGCAGGGGCATTGGGCCTTCATATCGCCCGAGAAGCCGCCGACTCCCGCCGACCGCCACCCGGGCTGGCCGGTCAACCCCGTTGACAGCTTCGTACTCCGTCGATTGAACCGCGAGGGGATTTCGCCTTCGCCACCGGCCACGCGGGAAACCCTCATCCGAAGGGCGAGCCTCGACTTGACGGGATCGCCGCCGGAGCTGGCCGAAATCGATGCATTTCTGTCGGACCGCTCGGAGGACGCGTACGAGACGTTGGTCGACAGGCTGCTGTCCTCTCCTCGGTACGGAGAGCGCATGGCGATACGCTGGCTGGACGCAGCCCGGTACGCGGACACCAACGGCTACCAGACCGACGCCGAGCGCGACATGTGGAGATGGCGCGACTGGGTCATCGAAGCCTTCTCATCGAACAAGCCTTTTAACCAGTTCACCGTGGAACAGCTTGCTGGGGACATGATGCCGGACGCCACCCTGGATCAGGTGATCGCAACCGGCTTCAACCGAAACCACCGAGGAAACGGCGAAGGGGGAATCGTCGACGCGGAATACGCGGTGGAATACGTCGTGGACCGTGTGGACACCACTTCGACGGTTTGGCTCGGCCTGACGGCGGGCTGCGCGCGCTGCCACGACCACAAGTACGACCCGATCACCCAGAAGGAGTACTACGAGCTCTTCGCGTACTTCAACAATGTGCCGGAGAAGGGCAAGGCGTTCAAGTACGGCAATTCCCCGCCGTTCGTCAAGGCACCGACCACTTCGCAGGAAGAGCGGCTTGCGGGAATAGCCGCCGAGCTTGCCGACTTGCGCGAACGCAAGCGGCAAGTGGTTCGGGAGGGTGAGAATGCTAGGCGGGAATGGGAACAGAGCCTGGGTCAGGGGGCCGCCGACTGGTTGGACTCGCGAGACCTTGCGGTCGCGTTTCCCGAGGGCTACGAACAGCCGGAACCCGCTGATCATTTCCTCGCGGAGGGAGAGTTCGTGGACCTTGGCGATCAAGCGAACTTCGGGTTCTACGACCGGTTCAGCGTCGCGACCTGGATCCGGCCGGAGAAAGAGGATGGGGCCATAATCGCCAAGACCCGCCACGTGTTGGCCGAGGACGACACCCAAGCGAACCCTGGATGGGGCTTCTACCTGAAGGACGGCAAGCTTCAGGTCAATCTGATTAACCGCTGGCTGGACGACTGCCTCCGTCTGGAGACCAAGGACGCCGTTGAGCTGGGCAAGTGGCAGCACGTGGCGTTCACCTACGACGGAACCCGGCTCGCTTCCGGGCTGCGGATCTACATGAATGGCCGGCCGGCCGAGGTCACCGTGATCCGCGATGAGATGAACCAGGAGTTCAAGTCGAAGGAGCCGCTGCGGGTCGGCAGGGGCCTAGGCCTCGACTATCAAGGCGGCATTCGCCGGCTCTTGGTGTATGGACGCGCCCTGACGTCTGAAGAGGTCGAAGCTGCAGCCGTCCAGGCAAGCCTCGACGCGATTGCCGGTCTTGCCGATGCAGACCGCAGCGAGCCGGAAGAGCGCAAGCTGGCTGACGCTTACGCGAACGCCCTCGGCCCCGAGGAACTGACGGAACTCACCGGAAGGATTCGCGATCTCGAGCGCACCTACCAGGGTTTCCTCGATTCGGTCCCGACGGTGATGGTCATGCAAGAGATGGCGCCAAGGCGGAAGACCTACCGGCTCGACCGGGGAGCCTATGACGCGCCGGCAGAGGAAGTCTCGCCCGGACTTCCCGCTGCCTTGTCCAGGACCGATCCGGGCAGCAGGCTCGGATTTGCCCGCTGGCTGGTATCCCGCGACAACCCCCTCACAGCCCGGGTCACCGTGAACCGTGTATGGCAGATGCTCTGGGGCACCGGAATCGTGGAGACCGTGGAGGACTTCGGTTCCCAAGGGGCATGGCCCACCCATCCGGACCTGCTTGACTGGCTGGCAACCGAATTCATGGATTCCGGATGGGACCTCAAGGCGCTGGTCAAGACGATTGTCATGAGCGCTGCGTACAGGCAGTCTTCGCAAATTCGGCCGGACCTCTTGGAGGGCGATCCTGACAATCGGCTGTTCGCCCGCGGACCGCGCTTGCGGCTTCCGGCCGAGGCGGTACGTGATCTCAGCCTCACCGTTTCAGGCCTTCTCGTCGATACAGTCGGCGGCCCGTCCGTCAGGCCCTACCAGCCCGCGGGCCTGTGGACTGAGCTGGCCGGTGGAGAGGACTACACAGTGGGCGACGGCAGCGACCTGTACCGCAGAAGTCTGTACACATTCTGGAAGCGGGCCGTGCCGCCGCCCTCGATGATGCTCTTCGACTCGGCCGGCCGAGAGGCGTGTACGGTACGCAGCGTGCGGACCAATACGCCGCTGCAAGCTCTCAACCGCATGAACGACGACGCCTACATGGAAACCTCGAAGGCTCTTGCGACGAGGGCGTTGCGCGAAGCAGGGAGCGGGCGAGACGAACGGCTCAGGCATATCTTCCGCTTGGCTACGGCGCGGCGACCCAGCAAACCCGAGGAGACGGTCCTCAAGTCAGGCTTCGGGTACCATCTGGATCGATTCCGTAGCGATCCGGACGCCGCCAAGGCGATGCTGGGGGAAAGCCGGCCCGGCGCCCCGGCAGGTGTCGCCGACCCGGAGATTGCCGCCTATTCCATGATGGCGAGCCTAGTGTTGAACTTGGACGAGACGATCACCAAGGAATAGGCATCTCCCTGTCGAGAGTCGGTGCCGAACCCTTCCCGGTTGGCGAACGGGAGGTCGCAGCCGCCTGATTCGTCCCCCAGCATGCGAGGAGATCCGACGTTCCAGCCGCCGCCGCGTCACCGAGCGGGACTATAATGGTCGCGGGATCAATTCCGATGGAATTCGCGAAGCATTGGTCCGAACGCAGCACCCGCCGACATTTCTTCGGGAAGAGTGCCTACGGACTGGGAATCGCGGCGCTCGCCGACCTTATGGGTGAGGAGCTTCCCACTGGCGGCATGCCAGGCCTTCCGCACTTCGCTCCCAAGGCGAGGCGCGTGGTCTACCTGTTCCAGTCCGGCGCGCCGTCGCAGATCGACATGTTCGACTACAAGCCGCAGCTCGACCGGCTGCGGGGCGAGGACCTGCCGGACTCCGTGCGGAAAGGCCAGCGGCTGACCGGAATGACGGCAACGCAGACGACCTTCCCGATCGCACCGTCGATGTTCCCGTTCCGGCAACACGGGCAGTCGGGGGCCTGGATCAGCGAGCTGCTGCCCTATACTGCCGGAATCGCCGATCAGCTGTGCATCGTGCGGTCGATGCACACGGAAGCCATCAACCACGACCCCGCTGTCACCTTCTTCCAGACCGGTGCGCAACTCGCAGGTCGGCCCTCGATCGGCGCCTGGATTTCGTACGGCCTCGGGAGCGAGAACCGCGACCTGCCCGGATTCGTTGTCATGGTTTCGTCGGGTAGCGGGCGGAACGGCCAGCCCCTGTACGACCGGCTCTGGGGAAGCGGCTTCCTGCCGACCCGCTACCAAGGCGTCAAGTTTCGCTCGACCGGCGATCCGGTGCTGTACCTATCCGATCCGGACGGAATCGACCGCGGAGCCAGGCGCCGGTTCCTCGACGATCTCGGCCAGTTAAACGAGATGAGGTACAAGGACTTCGGCGATCCCGAGATTCTGACTCGCATCTCGCAGTACGAGATGGCGTTCCGGATGCAATCTTCCGTGCCGGAACTGACCGACCTGTCCAAGGAGCCCGAATCGACGTTCGACCTCTACGGTCCGGAATCCCGCAAGCCCGGGACTTACGCTGCGAACTGCTTGCTGGCGAGGAGGCTGCTGGAGCGCGACGTTCGATACGTGCAGCTCTTCCACCGTGGGTGGGATCAGCACACCGATCTGCCCGCGCAGATCCGCAAGCAATGCGCCGACACCGACCAGGCTTCAGCCGCCTTGGTGCAGGACCTGGCGCAGCGGGGCATGCTGGAGGACACCCTGGTCGTGTGGGGCGGCGAATTCGGCCGCACGGTGTACAGCCAAGGCAAGCTGACCGCCGACAACTACGGTCGCGACCACCATCCGCGTTGCTTCACGATGTGGATGGCGGGAGCGGGCATCAACCCGGGCGTTTCTGTCGGCCAGACCGACGACTTCAGCTACAACATCACGGAAGATCCGGTTCATGTCCACGACTTGCATGCGACCATCCTCCACTTGCTGGGAATCGACCACGAAAAGCTAACGTTCAAGTACCAAGGCCGCCACTTCCGCCTGACGGACGTGCATGGCAACCTTGTGAAGAAGGCCCTCGCATAGGCTCGCGGCCAACTCCCCGCACCCGGACCCCCGAGACCTACCGATGAAGGCGAAGCTTCTATTTGTTGCGCTGGCCGCGTTCGTGCTGCTCCACCAAGACTCCTGGCTGTGGGACGACACCAGGCTGGTGCTCGGATTCCTCCCGTCCGGGCTGGCCTACCACGCGGGCTACTCGCTCGCGACCGCAGCGCTCTGGGCTGCTGTGAGCCGGCTGGCTTGGCCTGGGAATCTCGCGGCTTCGAACGCCGTGGCTGATAGCGCCGAGAGTCACTCGCGGTGACCCAGTTCGCAGTCATCTGCGCCTACCTTGGTGTCCTAGTCGCTCTCGGGGTCCTGAGCAACCGAGTCTTTCGGAGAACTGCTCAGGACTTCTTCCTGGCGAGCCGGTCGATCGGCCCTCTCGTGCTGATGCTGTCCGTCTTCGGGACCGCCATGACGGCATTCTCCCTGGTCGGGAGCACGGGCGAGTCGTACCGCAGCGGCATCGGAGTCTACGGAATGATGGCTTCGTGGTCCGGTCTTGTGCATTCGGCAGTGTTCTACTTCGCCGGTGTGCGCCTATGGGCCCTAGGCAAGCGGCACGGGTATACGACGCAAATCCAGTTCTTTCGCGACCGGTACGAAAGCACGGGCCTGGGGCTCATGCTGTTCCCTGTCCTTGCGGGCCTGGTCGTGCCCTATGTGCTGGTCGGCCTGATCGGCGCGGGAAGCGTCGTGCAGGCCCTCACGGCTGGCGCGTTTCCGCAAGCCTTCGTCTCAAGCGGGGGCGGTATTCCTCCCTGGCTCACCGGGCTGGCGATAACCGGGGTCGTACTCCTGTACGTCTTTGCCGGGGGCCTTCGTGCCGCAGCCTGGGCGAACGCGCTCCAGGCAGGAGTCTTCATTGTCACGGGGGTCACGACGTTTCTGGTGATCTCGTCGAAGCTAGGCGGGACCCACGCGGCGACGCAGGCGGTGCTGAGCGCCAATCCGGAAAAGCTGGTCCGTGGCGAGGCAATGGGCCAGCTGCACTTCTTCAGTTATTGCTTCATCCCGCTTTCGATCGGCATGTTCCCGCATGTGTACCAGCACTGGCTGACCGCGCGGTCGGCAGCTTCGTTCAAACCGATGCTGGTGCTCCATCCCATCTGCATGCTCCTGGTCTGGCTCCCCTGCGTGCTGGTGGGCGTCTGGGCGACCTCTGCAGTTATGCCCGACGGCTCGCCCGTCGTGCCTCCCGGCTCCCCGGTCAATAGCGAGCTGGCGGTCATGGTCCAGCGGCTAGCGTCCCCATTGCTCGGCGGAGTTCTCGGGGCCGGCATCCTCGCGGCCGTCATGTCGTCGCTGGATTCGCAATTCCTGGCCATTGGATCGATGTTCACGAACGATGTGGTAGTCCGAGCGTTGCGAGGAAAGCTGAGCGATGCACGGCAGGTACAACTCGGACGGCTGGTGGTCGCCGCCGTGGCGGCCACGGCCTACTTGCTCTCCCTCAGCGAGCCGAGAAGCGTGTTCACGTTGGGTGTTTGGTGCTTCAGCGGATACTCGTCGTTGTTTCCAATCGCCATCGCGGCGATCTACTGGAAGAGGGCAACAGCGCAGGGCGCGATGGCCTGCGTTGCCGTAACCGTCGTCTTGGGGCTGTGGTTCTTTAGGGACAGCGGATACGGGAGCGACTCCTCCTACCTGTTCGCAGGCATGCTGCCCGTCGTGGCCTTGGTGGCGGCCTCAAGCGCGGCGTTGATTGCGGTCTCGCTCTTGACCAAGCCACCGTCGAATCGAACGGTTCGGAAGTTCTTCCCCGCGTAGCCGGGCCCGAGGCATACCATTGGGATTGCACCCTCGGTTCACGCAACCGAGGCGAAGGCTGGCGGGGAACCACTTGAGAGTCGCTTACATCGGGGCCGGCGCCGCCGGGACAATCTGCGCCAACTGCCTGAAAGACAACGCACTGGCCGCGGCGCTCAGTCGGCTGGGACACGACGTGGTGCTGCTGCCGGCGTATACGCCGCTCCTGACGGATGAGGAGGACGTCAGTGACGAGCGCGTCGTGTTCGGAGGTATCAATCTCTATCTCCAGAGCAGGTTCGGCTTGTTTCGGCGCACCGGAGTCCTGGACCGCGTGTTCGACCATCCTCGGGTGCTGAGCTGGGCGTCGAGCTTTGCAGTGGACACGGATCCGGCCAATCTGGGAGCCATGACCCGCGACACGTTTCTAGGTGCCAGCGGCCCCTATCGCCGCGAGATGACAAAGCTCGTGGAGGTGTTGAAGGATGTCCGTCCAGAAGTCGTGCACTTGACGAATTCGATGCTCGCTTGCATGGCTGAGCCGATCAAGCAGCACCTCGGTGTGCGCGTCGTGTGCTCCCTGCAGGGCGAGGCGGATTTCCTGGCGGGACTCGCCGAGCCGTACCGGACCGAGTGCTATGAACTGCTGCGCCGCAACGCCGTCCACATCGACCAGTTCGTCGCCTCTTCCGACGACCAGACACGGTCGCTGACGCCGATCCTCGGGGATGCGCTCCACAGGGCCGAGACGGTCCTGCCAGGGATCTCGCTCGATGGCTACGGAACCCGCCCTCCCAAGCGGGATGACAGCTTCGTGGTCGGATTCCTCGCGCGCATCGCGGAAGGAAAGGGGCTCGACTTTCTGGCTGCGGCGGTCGAGCGGTTGCGCCGGGAGCACCCGGAACGCGACATCAGACTGCGGGTCGCCGGCTGGAGAGCGGGGAAGTCGCAAGGGTATATCGACGCGCTGCGCGAGCGGTTCGGCTTCGAGGATTTCGGCTACCTGTCCCGGGAGCAAAAGATCGCGTTTCTCGAGGAACTCGATGCGTTCTCCGTGCCGACCAGCTACGCGGCGGCAAAGGGGTTGTACGTACTCGAAGCGCTCGCAGCGGGAGTGCCGACCGTGCAACCGAAAATCGGCGTCTTCCCGGAACTCGCGTCGGCGACCGGCGGAGTTCTCCTGTGCAACCCAAACGATGCCGCCGATCTTGCGACCAAGCTGGGCAAGCTCATGACCGAGCCGGAAGAATCCGATCGCATCGGGAGGAACGCGCAAGCCGCCGTGCATGCGGAGTTCCACTCCGAACGCATGGCCTTAGCGACACTTGACATTTACCGACGCATAACTGGCTGACTGCGCAACCCGACGGTCAGAAAATGGACGTCAGGTCGCTGAAGCGGTCAACCAGGCGGAAGCGCTCGTGACGTGCAGGCAATGCCTGCATTTCAAGCCTCCAAGTGTTCTCGTTGTGCACCAGCACGGCACCGAGGCCGGCTTCAAGGGCAGGGTTGATGTCCGACTTGGGACTGTTGCCGATCATCCAGGTGCAACTCGGGTCGGCGCCCACTTCACGAACAACCGTGCGGTAGCACTCCGCATCTTTCTCCGGTACGTTCGCGACGTACTCGAATGCGTCGGCCAGGCCGGACCGGTCCAGCTTCGAGTGTTGCTCGGCGCGATCCCCTTTGGTTACAAGTCCGAGCCGGTGGCGGCTTCGGAGTTCCGAAAGCGTTTCGGGCACGCCTGGAATCGGTTCGATCGGTGCATTGACGATCAGGTCGGTCATCCTCGCCAGGCGTCTCCGCTCGTCACTGCTCGCCGGGCGTCCGCGCAGCCCCTCGAAGCATTCCAGGAGGTTGCGGGCGAAGTTCTTGGCACCGTAACCATGGACCTTGATGTTGCGGGTCTCGACCCTGTCCAGGTTCTGCCGAACCTCGACCGCGGTCATCACGGGATGGTCCACGAATTCGATGAACTCCCGGATCGCTTCCTCGAAGAAGATGTTGTTCTCCCACAGCGTGTCATCGGCGTCGCAAAGAAGCCACTCGGCGGAACCCATCGAATCAGTATCGGGCATGGGCGGCCCGATACTTGGCTTGGCCGCCTGAGATCTGGTCAGCCCGCCGTTCTCAGACGCTCGCCCGAGGGGACAGACCCGTCGAGGGTCCTTCGTGGGCGGACCTGGCCGAGCTGCCCAGTGAAGGGGGGTTCTTGTCGAAGCGCCCATTGCCCGCCCCATCCCGCAGGCCGTCCCCGCGCCCCGGAATGGCCGGAACCGGTTCCCAGTCAGAAGAACAGGTACTTGCGCCAGTTCTCCTGCTGGTCGCCAAGCTGTCGCATCAGGCTGCGGCTCGTGTGAAGGTTGAACGGCTTCGGGGGCCGCCGGAGGCTCATGGCAGCCTCTCCCGGCAGCCTGTCGCCCTTGCGGTTGTTACAACGCAGGCAGCATGCCACGAGGTTCTCCCAAGTATTGTTCCCGCCCCTTGAGCGAGGCACCACGTGGTCCAGCGTCAGCTCGCCGGGACCGAACTTCTTGTCGCAATACTGGCAGGTGTGCTGATCGCGGATCAGGATGTTCTTGCGCGAGATCGCCCGCATCTGGCGCGGAATGCGCCGGTATTCCAGTAGACGGATCACCGACGGGACGGCAAGGCTGCGGGACGGCGAATGCACCCTGCCCTCGCCCGCCTCCTCCGTAGATGCGACGCCCTTAACCACGAGGATCAGTGCGCGCCTGACAGCGCAGACGTGGATCGGCTCGTAGCTGGCGTTCAGGACGAGAACCGGCCTGCGCAATGGGCTGGATTGCGGGCGGTCCGCGATCATCGCGATGCTCCCCTGTCCAGATCGCGCTCGTCAATGGACCTGCCTGGCCGGCCCCGCACGGCGATGCGCGACGCGTAAAGGGGGCTGCCATTCCCGTGCTCACGAAGCACGGCGAAGAGCTGTGGATTCGATTGGCTAAACCAGTGGCTTGGGAAAGCTCACCTCTCGCTGGGCAGACCTGCTTCGCTCTCGATTTCTTCCTGACAGTCGCGGCAAAAAGGCGTCCAAGGAACCGCTTCAAGCCTCTTCAGACTGATCGGCTGCCCGCACTCTTCACATATACCAAATTCCTGGCCGGCAAGCCGGACCAGAGCGGTCGTGACAAGCCGCAGCTGCGACCTGCCGGTATGGCTTTGGGAATGGAGGAGGTCCCTGTGGTACGAGATCGCAGCCTCCTCGCCTTCGTCACCTCTCTTCTTGTCGGCAAGCCCTCGGCTTGCGCTCTCTGTCCTCACCAGCAGCGCACTTAATTCGTCACGCTCTTTCTCGAGCCTCCGGCGAAACGTGGCTAGGCGTTTTCGGTCCATGATCGCCCTGAATCGGACACCTCCCGACCCCTACCGGCGTCGGATGGTGAAATGCGCCCGGTAATTCTAGGCACTGAAGCCATGCCTGTCAACACCCGGAAGGGTTCGGCCTCGAAGGCCTCGACTGCGGCACTGAGCCTGCTGGAGGACTGCTTCAAGTACCCGGGGACGCAGGGGGCTGTGCGATAGACTCAAATCGTGAAGAAGCCCCGCACGCTCTACGAAAAAGTCTGGGATTCGCACGTCGTCGCACACGAGCAAGGCGCCCCGGCGGTGCTTTACATCGACCTCCACCTCGTCCACGAAGTGACTTCCCCGCAGGCGTTCCAGGGACTGCGGGACCGCGGCATTGGCGTGCGACGACCGGACCGGACGCTGGCGACAATGGACCACAGCATTCCGACTCGAAACCAGACCCTCCCGATCGTGGACCCGATCGCGGCCAAGCAAGTCGAGCAGCTGCGGATCAACTGCCGCGAATTCGGCGTTCCGCTGAAGGACGTGGGTGACGATTCGCAGGGAATCGTGCATGTGATCGGGCCCGAGCTCGGATTGACGAGGCCCGGCATCACGGTGGTCTGCGGGGATAGCCATACCTCGACGCACGGTGCTTTCGGAGCGCTTGCGTTCGGGATTGGAACAACCGAGGTGGAGCATGTCCTGGCGACGCAATGCCTTCTCCAGCACAGGTCCCGCACTTGCGAGGTCCGGTTCAGCGGCCGTCCTGCCGAAGGCATTGTCGCCAAAGACCTTATCCTGGCCCTGATCGCGGAAATCGGGGTGGGAGGCGGGACCGGCCACGTGCTCGAATACACGGGCGAGGCGATTCGCTCGCTCTCCATGGACGGCCGCATGACGGTCTGCAACATGTCAATCGAGGGGGGTGCGCGGGCCGGCATGGTCGCCCCCGACGACACGACCTACGAGTACCTGGCCAAGAAGCCCATGTCGCCGACGGGCGCCGACTGGGATGTCGCTGTCCAACGCTGGCGCGGCCTGCCCACGGACGCAGGGGCGCGTTACGACCGCACCGTGACGATCGACGCCGGGTCGCTTGAGCCGATGATCACTTGGGGCACGAACCCTGGGATGGGCGTACGCGTCAGCCAGCCTGTGCCGGCCCCGAACGGAAATCCGGGCGTACGCAAGGCGCTCGAATACATGAAGCTAGAGCCGGGCAAGCCGCTTCTCGGCCAGCCCGTCGACGTCGTGTTCATAGGAAGCTGCACCAATTCCCGGATCAGCGATCTACGCCAAGCCGCTCGAATGCTCCAAGGGCGCAAGGTCAGCCCCGGGGTTCGGATGCTGGTGGTGCCGGGCTCCGAGAAAGTCAGGGCGCAAGCAGTGGCCGAGGGGCTTTCTGACATCTTTCGCGAGGCCGGCGCCGACTGGCGGGATGCAGGCTGCAGCATGTGCATCGCAATGAACGGAGACCAGCTCGCGAGCGGCCAGTACTGTGTGTCCACGAGCAACCGCAACTTCGAGGGCCGCCAGGGTAAGGGCGGGAGGACATTCCTCGCGAGCCCGCTCACGGCAGCAGCCGCGGCAATCGCGGGCGAGGTCACCGACCCGCGGGCCTATTTGTAGAAGGAAGGGAGCCTAGGAGCAATGCAGCCTGTCACAGCGTTCAGGGGCAAGATCGTCCCGTTGCCAGTCAACGACATCGACACCGACCAGATCATCCCGGCGCGCTTCCTGAAGACGATCGAGAAGCTGGGACTGGGCGAGAATCTCTTCAACGACTGGAGATATCTGTCGGATGGCAGTCCCAATCCTGACTTCGTTCTCAATCAGCCCAGGGCTCGCAACGGAAGCGTCCTGCTGGCCGGAGACAACTTCGGATGCGGAAGCTCCCGGGAACACGCTCCGTGGGCACTGATGGGCTATGGCTTCAGGGCGGTCATCAGCACATCGTTCGCCGACATCTTCCGCAACAACAGCCTGAAGAATGGCCTGCTGCCGATCATTGTCGACGAGCAGACACTCCAGGAGCTGTTCGGCATGGCGGACCGCAGACAGGACGTGAAAGTTACAGTCGATCTGGAAGGCCAGACCTTGGAGCTGCCCAGCGGCCGCAGGGTCTCGTTCCCTGTCGACGAGTTTTCGCGGAGGTGCCTGTTGGAGGGCGGTGATCAGCTCAGCTACATCCAACAGCGAATGGACACAATCCTGGAATACGAAGGAGCGTCAGCGAACGCGCTCGATACCTCCGCCTAGCGTTTCCGCTTCCGCTGGATTCGCGGCGTTTCCGCCTTTGACCAGCGCGGCGCGCTGCGGAGCAGCCAGACACCGGCTAGCGCAAGTCCTGCTGCGACGCACTGCGTGGTGCTGATCGCGCCTCCCAACAGCAGGGTGCGAGCACTCTCGTCCCGAAGGATCTCCACCATGAAGCGGAATCCCGAATACAGGACCAGATAGCTGCCGAGGATCACGCCCGCAGGATGGGGTCGCAGGAAAAGCCAGAGCAGCACGAGCCCGATTGCCGCGGTTCCGAGAGCCTCGTACAGCTGGGTCGGGTGCAGCGGGATATTGAGCGGTACACCCGTAAAGCTGTGGGCCGCCGGGTCGGTGAAAGTCACCGCCCACGCGACATCCGACTGCCGTCCCCAGCAACAGCCCGCGGCGAAGCACCCCAAGCGCCCGATTGCGTGGCCGAACGCCAAGCCGGGCACCATCGTGTCGGCCGTGGCCAGCCACGGCATCTTGTGCCGGCGAGTGTACCAATACGCCACCGCGATAGCGGCCACCAGCCCGCCATAGAAGACGCCTCCCGAGCGCAGCGCGGACATCGTGAAGAGCCGGCTGGGGTCCTGCGCGTAGTAGCTCCAGCTGTCGACAACCATGAAGACCTTCGCTCCGGCGATGGCCGAAAGCAAGAGCACCACAGCCAGGCTGGTTACACGCTCAGGATCCAGGCCCGAGCGCCGTGCCAGCCGGGCAGACAGCGCGAGCGCCACGAGGAACCCGATAGCGATCAGCACGCCGTACGTTGGGAGTGAAAAAGAGCCGATCTCCAGGATCTTGGGGAACATAGAGCGTGACCGATCTTAGGCCGCTTTCGCAGGCTCGGTCGAGGCGTGCCGCCCGAGCAGGGAGTCCAGAATCAGCAGCACGGCACCGATCGTAATCGCGCTGTCGGCGACATTGAAGGCGGGCCAGTGGTAGGCTCCGACGTAAACGTCCAGAAAGTCGGTCACGTATCCGTGCAGAAGGCGCTCCGAAAGGTTTCCGATCGCTCCTGCGAGGACGAGAGCGAGGGCGAACCTCGTGGTCGCAGGCATCGTTCCCGCGCTGCGAAACATGGCCACGATGATCCCAATCGCGGCGATGGAGACTGCCGGGAGCAGCAGGTTGCGGATCCACGGCGCCGAATCAGCGAAAAGGCTGAACGCGATACCCGTGTTGCGGACATGGACCAAGTTGAAGAAGCCCGTCACCACAGCCTCTGACGAGCCATGCGGCATTGACTCAACGACGGCCCACTTCGTGATCCAGTCGAGGAGAATAACCAGCGCAACCGAGGCCCCTACCGGAAGATAGCCTGGCACCGGCCACAGGCGACGCGTGCCGGATCGCATCGCACGTCGGTTCGCGATCCCCATCGAGTGGCTGGCCGTCCCCTGCAGTCAGTCTACATGAATGCAGGGCAGGCGGTTCCCGGTCCCGTCTGTCACCGTATCGGTGCGAAGACCCGCGTGCTAGCATGGGCTGTAAGGCGAACTCGATGCCTGAGCTAGCCGAGAAATCGTGCGTGCCCTGTCGAGGCGGGGTGCCGCCTCTGGAGGGAGAGGAGCTCTCCAGCTTCGCCGCCCAAGTTGCCGACTGGACCGTCGCGGAAGGGCACCATCTCGAACGGGATTTCGCGTTCCCGAACTTCCAAGAGGCCCTCGACTTCACGAATCGCGTCGGCGCACTGGCCGAGAGCGAAGGGCACCATCCCGACATCTATCTCGCGTGGGGCAAGGTCGGCATCAAGATCTGGACCCACAAGATCGATGGACTGACGGAGTCGGACTTCGTCCTGGCCGCGAAGATCGACCGGTTGCATGCGTCCTAGCCCAGACGTCCGGTCAGCCCGAGGGCGCCTCCGGCCCCTACGCAAGGCAACTACTGGCGCGCGCCAACTACGGATTGTCGTGGTGTGTGCGTGCGTCGTCGGGGCGTCAAGCGTGGTCGGCGGGATCTACGGACTCCGGATTGGCACGAACGGAAACCTGATTCAGATGGCGCCCCTCAGCGGGCACGTCCGGCAAGCTTTCCAGATCACGCGGCTACTTGAGAAGAGATTCGCCGCGCCGGTCGACTGGAACGACGCGATGTACCGTGGCGCGATCCCGGCAATGCTCGCGACCCTCGATCCCCACTCCACATTCCTGAGTCCCGAGGAATTCCTCAAGATGCGCGAGCAGGAGCGCGGAAGCTATGCCGGTGTCGGCATGCAAATCGACAGCTACCGAGGCAAGACGGTCGTCGAGTTTCCGTTCCCGAAGACCCCGGCCTTCGACGCGGGCATCCTGCCGGGCGACACGATCGAACTCGTGGACGGCCAGCCCGTGGACGGGCTGGAGCTGACCGCCGTCGCAAACCGGATCAAGGGCCCACCCGGAACGAGCGTGCAATTAAGCGTCTCTCGGGAAGGCTCTGACCAATGGATCGAGGCGGTCCTTCTCAGAAACTTGATCCCCCGTCCGACGGTGCCGGTCCGGATGCTCTTCGAGGATGGAACCGGGTACTTGCGGGTGACTAGCTTCGGCGAGAAGACGAGCCAGGAGGTGGACGAAGCCCTGAGCCAGCTGGAAGGCCAGGGCATGACCGGCCTGCTCCTGGACCTGCGCGACAACAAGGGCGGCCTGCTATCCGCAGGGGTCAACGTGGCAAGCCAGTTCCTGGAAAAGGGTCAGAGCGTTGTGTCTCACCGTGGCCGCTCGTCCCCCGAGCGCCGGTACAACGCCCAAGCCACGGATCCTGATTTGAAATACCCGATAGTCGTGCTCGTCAACTGCCAGTCGGCTTCGGCCTCCGAGATCGTCGCCGGCGCGCTCCAGGACCACGATCGGGCATTGATTGCCGGCACGAACACTTTCGGCAAGGGGCTGGTGCAATCGGTCTTCGCCTTGCCCGAGTCCAGCGGAATGGTCTTGACGACGGCCCGCTACTACTCGCCCAGTGGCCGCCTAATCCAGCGCCCCTACGAGCGCATCACAGCGAGCGAGTATTTCAACGAGCCTTGCAATGAGCAATTCAGGCCGCAGAAGGGCACGGTCCGCCTCACCGACAGCGGCAGGAAGGTCTACGAATTCGGCGGGATCGCTCCGGACGTCAAGATCGAGGAGCCCGGCCGCACGGCGACGCAGCGTCTAATCGAAAGGCAGCGCATTGTCGAGCGATTCGTTGCGCGGTTGCGCGGGCGCGGCCATGCGATGCTGAGGGACGAAGCGCCCTCGCCGGAATTGCTGGATAACCTGCTGGACTTTGCGGCCGGGAGCGGAATCGTGAGGTCGTTCGTCCGGCCCGCGGATCGCCAGTACCTGCTGCGGGCCATGGCAACCCAGATGCATATCTCGTATTTCGACTATGACGAGGGCATGCGGGTCCAGGCGACATACGACCCTGTCGTTCTGCACGCCCGGTCCCTGCTCGGCCAGGCGGCGCACCTGATGAGCGTGAAGCGGGGCGCGGTTTCCTAGCGCGGATCATATTCCTTGCTGAACCCGTTGCGGGAATTCGTCACCGAGAAGCGCCCGTCCGGCTGCACGGAAGCCTTGATCCAATGTCCTTCGCAGCCTTCGGTTTCCCCGAGGTTCGCGATGAGATCCTCGGCGGGATTGTGGTCTGCGTCGCTCTCGACGGCACGATGAACCTGCCACAGATCGCGTAGAGACGGAGTCGCCGTCAGCGCGGAGTACGTAGCCGGGCTACCGCCCTTGCGCGGGCCGTTATTCATCACGGCCACGAGCGGACGGATGCCCCGGATATGGGCCGGCGCGCCAGACATGTGCATGCCGTGATGGGTGACCTGAAACAGGTCAATCTCCCCGAACAGGTTCGTCGGGCAAGCCGTCTCGATCTCATAGTTCCAGCTAAGGTCGCCCAGATCCAAGAACTCGAACTCGCCGACCCTGACAAGAAAGCCCACGCTCTTGCCGTTCTCTCCTTTATCAAGGCGCTTCTGCGTAGCATCGCGGCAAGCAGGATTCGACCCTTGCTCGGACAGCGGACGATCCAGGAACCGACTGCGCGCCGCAACGAAGAGAAAGTCGGTGTTCTTCAATGGGAGCCGCTGGCCTGGCTCGACTTGCATGCGGCGGTCTCCCGCCGCATCAACGTAACCCTTCCAGAGCGCGTCCGCCCGCTCGTTCCACCCAATCTCGACACTGTCTCCGTGGTCGACGAATGTGCCGATCGGAATCATCGACGCGAGGGCGGATATGCCCCCGGTGTGGTCCCGGTGGAAGTGAGAGGCAATGAAGTAGTCAAGTTCCTTCCTACCGACTTCCTGGTCGAGCACGTGGACAATCCGCGCCGGATCACGGTCATCGAAGCCCGGCCAGCCCGCGTCCATCAATATGGTCTCCGAGTCGGGCGTCACGATGAGTGTCGCAGCACCGCCCTCGACGTCGATCCAGTAGATGTCGAGCGTGCCGGCGGAGAGCAGCGGTGCTGCGGCCAGGGTCAAACAGACGGCGATCATCCAGACTTTCATGACCCCATAGGATAACTAGCAACATAGCCGGCGCGAGGCGGTCGGCCACCAGACTTGGGAGGGTCGCGCACCGGCTCGCGAACTGCGATAGACTGGGGTTGGAGGTAGGGAGGAGCATGTTTCGCACTCGAGTCGCGCTGGGCGCGGCCGCTCTGTTCGTTGTCGCCGGAGCATCGGCCGACAACCACGACAAGGGCGACGCGGAGAAGGGCAAAGAGGCCTTCGAGCAGCGTTGCATGGTCTGCCACTTCGAAGACAGCGCCGATAGAAAGATCGGCCCGGGCCTAGCGGGTATCAAGGACGGCAAGCTGCCCAGCGGCAAGGACGCCACGACCGAAGCCGTCATGGAAAACCTGAACAAGGGCGGCAACGGCATGCCTGCGTTCGAGCAAATGCTCAGCGAGGAAGAGAAGGTCAACATCGTCGCCTACGTGATGAGCCTGTAGTGCACGCTCTCGAAGCGCTCGTGTCGCAGCGATGTGCCGTAGTCAAGTTCCCGTCCGGCTAGGCGCCGAATCAAGCCACAGCTTCTACAGGAGCAGATATGGATATCGAAACGAAGGTCACTCAGATCATCTGTGAGCAGCTCAGCGTCGAGGAGTCCCAAGTGACGCCCGACGCGTCGTTCCAGGAGTCCTTGAACGCCGATTCGCTCGACATCGTCGAACTCATCATGGCCCTGGAGGAGGGTTTCGGCATAGAAATCCCCGACGACGATGCCGAGAAGATCCGCACGGTCGGTGACGCGATTCGTTACATAGAGGCAACCCAGTCGAGCTGATAGCGGGATCCCAGTTGCCGAGAAGAGTTGTCGTCACCGGCGTCGGCCTCGTTTCCCCGGTCGGAGTGGGAACGGAAGCGAGCTGGGGTGCGCTCTGCGACGGCCGTACCGGAATCGAGCGCATCACGCATTTCGACGCCAGCGACTTTCCGTGCCAGATCGCCGGAGAAGTGAGGGGCTTCGATCCACTCGAGTTCGTGACGCCCAGGGATCGTCGCAAGATGGGGCGCTTCATTTTCTTCGCGCTTGCAGCGAGCGAGTACGCAATGGAGATGTCCGGCCTCAAGGTGACCCCCGCACTGTCCCCAAAGGTCGGCGTCTATGTCGGAAGCGGGATCGGCGGCTTCGACATCATCGAGCGCGAGCACGCGAAGCTGCTCCAGTCGGGGCCCAGGCGAGTGACCCCGTTCTTCATTCCGGCGACGATCGTGAATCTGGCCTCTGGTCATGTCTCCATCCGCTGGAACGCCAAGGGCCCCAACTCCGCGACCGCAACAGCTTGCACCAGCGGCGCGCACGCAGTGGGCGATTCCTTCCGACTGATCCAGAACGGCTATGCCGACGCGATGATCTGCGGAGGCGCTGAAGCAGCAATCACCCCGATGAGCATCGCCGGTTTCGGCGCCATGAAGGCGCTCTCGACTCGCAACGACGATCCGGGGCGCGCATCCCGTCCTTGGGATGTCGACCGCGACGGTTTCGTGGTGGGCGAAGGCGCCGGAATCCTCGTTCTGGAATCGCTTGAATCAGCCCTGCGGCGTGATGCCCCCATCATCGCGGAAATGGTCGGATACGGCCAGAGCGGAGACGCATTCCACATCACGGCTCCCGCGGAGGACGGCGACGGTGCGGTGCGTGTGATGCGCAACGCAATTGAAGACGCCGGAATCTCGGCATCAGACGTCGACTACGTCAATACGCATGGCACCTCGACGCCTGTCGGGGACGTAATCGAGTCGCGTGCGGTCGAAACACTGTTCGGCGATCACGCGCAGAACCTTGCAGTAAGTTCGACGAAGTCGATGACCGGCCATTTGCTGGGCGGAGCAGGCGGACTCGAGGCTGGCATCGCCGCACTTGCGATTCGCGACCAGATGGCTCCGCCGACAATCAATCTGGACCAGCCCGGGCCGGGATGCAATCTCGACTACATTCCTAGAGTGGCCCGGAACATGAGGATCGACGTCTCGCTGAGCAACTCGTTTGGCTTCGGGGGCACGAACGGAGCCCTCGTGTTCCGGCGATTCACGGGCCGCTGATAGAATCGGTGATTGGCGGCAGCCGGTTGCCGCGCCACCCCCCTGACAACATGAATGTCTTTGTCTGCGTGAAGCAGGTCATGGCGCGGGATTCCGTGCTGCGACTGAACGACAGCGCGACCTGGGCCCTAGAGGACGGGCTGTCGTTCGAAATGAACGAGCCCGACACATACGCGCTGGAGGAGGCCCTGCGTCTGAAGGAGAGGCACGGCGGCGAAGTGGTCGCTGTCACGGCAGGCCCGGCGCGGTCTGCTTCCACGATTCGCGAAGCGCTGGCGAAGGGCGCGGACAGGGGTATCCATGTCGAGGACGACCGCTATGTTGAGGCGGACGCATATGCGACCGCGAAGGCGCTGGCCGCGGCGATTGGGCGCGAGCCGCATGACCTGATCCTGACTGGCCTTCAGTCGGACGATGCGGGGTTTGGCCAGACTGGGGTGATCCTGGCGGAATTGCTCGGCCTCCCGCACGCCACGATCATCATGGAAATCGATGCCTCGGACGGACAGCTCCGCTGCAAGCGAGAACTCGAGGCTGGGTGGTTCCAGTCGATCACCCTGCCCCAACCTGCTCTGCTGACGATCCAAAGCGGCATCAACAAGGTCCGATACGCCACTCTGATGGGCATCAAACGTGCCAGGAGAAAGCCGTTCCAGCGCTACGCTCCTGAAGACTTGAGTGTTGACATCCCTGTCGGGCAAAGCCTCCTCCGTCTGTACCAGCCCCAGCAGTCCAAGCAGACGGAATTTCTGGAAGGCAGCAGCCAGAGAGTCGCGGAACAACTGGTTTCCAAGCTTCGATTCGAGGCTCGCGTGTTATGAGCGTTCTCGTCGTCACCGAGCAGCAGGGCGGGAAATGGCACCGCATGTCTTTCGAAGCGCTCGCGGCCGGCCAGGCTGCAGCGCGGGCGATGGACTGCCCGCTTACGGTCCTGATTGCCGGGTCCGGGATCGCGGAACTCGCAACGGAGATGTCTTCCAAACGGGTTTCGGAAGTGATTACGCTCGACAATCCCGCCCTGACGTGGTACAGCCCGGACGGATTCGCGGAGGCGCTGCGCCAGGCGATCAGCCAGTTACAGCCCCACCTGACGCTGTTCCCGCACACCTACCAAGTGCGGGACCTGGCACCCAAGCTCGCGGCCTCGCTGGGCAAGGCGTTCGTCAGTGACATCGTGGGCATGCGGTTCGATGACGGGCAAGCGGTCTTCGTCCGGCAGCTGTTTCAGGGCAAGCTCCACGGCGACATCGCGGTGGAGGGCGAAGCGCCATACTTCGCATCCGTGCAGTCGGGAGCGTACAGAGCCGACGCGGTTGCCGAGGGCGACGCTCCGGCACCGATCCGCTCGCTGGACCTGTCCCTCGACCCGTCGGCTATCCGCACTACGTCGGATCGGCCCTACCAGGACGCCAAGGACGCTGTCGACCTCGGTTCGGCCGATATTATCGTATCGGTCGGACGCGGCATTCAGGATCCGGACAACATTCCGCAAGCCGAGACCCTGGCCAGGGCCCTCGGCGGGGAACTGGCCGCGTCCAGGCCCATTTGCGACAACGGCTGGCTGCCGTTGGACCGCCAAATCGGCAGTTCCGGCCAGACGGTTACCCCGAACCTCTACCTAGCCCTGGGGATCTCGGGGGCCATCCAACACGTGGTTGGCATGAAGGGCGCCAAGACGATTGTCGCCGTGAACAAGGATCCTGGAGCACCCATCTTCGAGATTGCCGACTACGGGATCGTGGCGGATTTGTTCGAGGTCATACCGGCGCTCGTCAAGGCTCTCGAAGCGGGTGAGTAGAAGCCGCCGAGGTTTCGGGACGTATCAGGGCCTCCGACTGCCGCCGTTGGAACGGTGGAATCTGACCCGGCGGTCGCGGATCTCGCCCGAAGCCCCTGCGATTGCCGTCCGCCAGAAGCCAGTGGGAAGATAGGCGGACGATGTTCCTATTCACTCGGATCCTGTCGGCTCTCGGAGCGCTCGGAGCGCTGATGTCATGTGCCGCGCCGCCGACTGGCGTTCGCGAGCCGGCCGACCGGCCAAACTTCGTTGTCATCTTCATCGATGACATGGGATACGGCGACATCGGCGCGTTCGGATCGACCGAGAACCGCACTCCCGAGATCGACGCGATGGCGGCAGCAGGCATGAAGCTCAATAGCTTTTACGCCCATCCCGTCTGCACGCCGTCCCGCGCCGCACTGATGACCGGCTGCTATCCGATCCGGAACGGCCTGCAAACAGGATTCTGGCATCCGGTGCTGATGCCAGGAGACCCGCAAGGGATTCACCAGGACGAGGTTACAGTTGCCGAGGTGCTCAAGGACCGGGGATACGCGACCGGAATCGTCGGCAAGTGGCATCTCGGGGACCAACCGGAGTTCCTACCTAACAATCACGGATTCGACTACTACTTCGGGCTTCCCTATTCCAATGACATGAGCCCATTCATGCCATTGAATCCGAGAAATCATCCGCCGCTGCCACTGCTGAGAAACGGCGCGCCCGTGCGCGAAGTCCCCGAGGACCAGTCGTTCCTGACGGGAGCCTATACTGCCGAAGCGCTCGACTTCATCGGACGGAACCACGAGCAACCGTTCTTTCTCTATATCCCGCACTCGATGGTTCATGTTCCTCTATGGGCGGGCGAAGAGTTCAAGGAAACTTCGAACAACGGGATTCTCGGTGACTGCATCGAGGAGATAGACTGGAGCGTCGGCGAGATCCGCAAGAAGCTCGAAGAGCACGGCATTGCGGAGAACACACTGGTGTTCTTCACATCAGACAACGGCCCCGCTCGCGGTAGCGCCGGACCTCTGCGGGGACGCAAGGGCAGCACATTTGAAGGGGGCGTCCGGGTGCCGACCATCGCTTACTGGCCCGGCACCATCCCCGGCGGGTCCTGGTACGGCGACACCGCGAGCACTATGGACATCCTCCCGACCTTCGCGGCCTTGGCAGGGGCTCAAGCCCCTGAAGACCGGCTGGACGGGTTCGACATTTCGGCAATTCTGATGGGCGAGACGGCCAGGCGGTCTCCTTATGAGGCCTTCTACTACTACCGCGGTTATGAACTGAGAGCAGTACGAAGTGGCGAGTGGAAGCTGCACACCGACGGAACCCTGTACAACCTCGAAGCCGATGTGGCTGAAAGCGCAGACCGCTCCGGCGAAGAGTCGGAGGTCGTGGCGCGGCTTTCGGAGCTGCTGGAGGAGGGCCGCGAAACCCTTGGCGACGGGCCCCAGTCGCCTCTGGATCCGGGAATCGCGCTGCCCGAAACTGCACGGCCAATTGGCAAGATCGACCGTCAGCCAAAGCTGCTGGTTCCGAGGCACGGCCTCTCTGGGGAAGCGGCGCACCAACCGCCAGTTCGGACCAAGACAGTCGACGTCGACCGCCCGCCTGGCTACGTGAGGCCTCCGAATTGGTAGCTTCGATCGGGGACCCTTGACGGCAGGCAGTGCCTTGGCACGGGCTGCAGCGACAAGCACGCCGTGGAGTGCCGGACAACCCACATCGTATTGAAGATGTTCAACTTGGCCGAGCCGTGGGAGGCGCGACCGCCCGGCAGGAACTCGTGCAAGTCGCTCCGCTGCTGCAAGGTGGAACCGACGGGGCGAATTGTCACTCTACGAGATCGGAATACGATCGGCAGGTCGAGAGCGAACACGCCGACCTGCGCTACTCGGGGCGAGCCCGACTCGGCCACGCTCCGTTGGGCGGAGGGCTCCCCCAAGTCATTCCGGGGGCAAAGTGCAAGTCACTTCGAGGTGATCGAGGCCTACCAGCGTTCGACATCCAGGCCGGCGACTCTCGAGAACTCGCTCACGCTGCGAGTGACCAGCACGTGCGAATTGGCGATGGCAATAGAGGCAATCATGAGATCGTTGCTGCCGATGGGCCTTCCTTCCCGGCGAAGCTGCGCCCTCACGATCCCGTAGTGCCATGCCGACTCGTCGTCGAACGGCAGGGAATCGAATGCCCGGCAGAATATCTCTACCCGTTGCAGGTTTTCCGAGAGCCGGGAGGAATTCTGCGCTCCGAAATTCAGTTCCGCCTTCACGACGCTGCAAAGGCGCACAGAGCCGCGGGGGTGTTCGAGCAGACGTGACGCCGCTCGCTCGTCAGACCGGTTGATGAGCGCCACGCAGACGCTGGTATCGAGCAGCCACATCAAGAGAAGATGTTCAGGTCGCCCGGGGGCGGGTCGTCTGGCTCGACGATATCCCCGGTGCCATGGCGCAGCAGGTCAACGAGGCTTTCCGGCCATTCGGTCAGGGTCGCCTCACGAATACGTGCGCTTACCCACGCGGACAGGCTTCTGTGCTGGTTCTCGGCACAGTTGCGAGCAGCGGCGAGGACATCGTCGGGCAAATAGACGGTGACTTGCGCCATATCTCAAGTATATGTTGGCACGTATATGTACTGCAATCCCAATGCTTGCGCGGGTGGAGTCGCCTAGGGGAATCGCACCCCCGAGCGACTCGACCCACTTGCGTCAGCAGTGCGTGCGGCGAACGCTCCCTTTGCACGGGTCAACGACCGTGCCAGCACGGTGTGGCGGACGGGTGGCGGCATGCTTCGCGGCGGCATCCGGACAGCATCGCCACCAGTCTCTCGTGCCGTGTTAATTCCAATGCCATGCCGGCTTCCACTTCACGGCTCCGTGTCGGCAGGTCTTGCTGTACCCCCGCAATCGAGTTCTCCTTTGGGCGGATCCCATTCCTAACGCTCATCAACACATGCCTCTTGATGAGGACCCGCCGGCAGCCTGTGGCCCCCTGGACACTAAAGCAGCGGAACCGACAGAGCGAATTGTCTCTCTACGAGATCGGAATGCTATCGGCAGGTCCAGGGCGAACACGCGGACTCGCGATGCAAACCGGCTAACCGCAGGCGACCCCGACTCGGCAACACTCCGTTGGCCGGAGAGCGCCGGCAAGGCATTTCGGCGACAGGATGCGAATCACTCCGGGGCGATCGAAGCCTTTTGGGTACCGCCATTTCCGATGCCGAAGACTCGCTTGAAGACGCTCGGCCTCGGAGGCGCGTTTTCTTGCCTCTCTTTTCTCTCCGCTTCGCGCTGCCGGGCCCGCAGATAGCCCTCTAGGTCCTGGGAACTGGGCTGAGTCCCTGCGATGTAGACTTCTTCCCGGCAGTTGGTGCAGTAGTTCTCCGCGAGCAGGAACTGCAGCGGATGCACTGGCAGACGGACCACGCCCTCGGGAGCCACGAACGGTCCCGGATTGGAATAGATCGCCAGCTCGTGGGCCTTTTTCATGAACATCGCCCAAATAGGAAGCGCCGAATGCGCACCTTCAAGACCTAGGTCTGTGTTGTCGTCGAACCCCACCCACACTGCACAGACCAGGTTGTTGGTGAACCCCGCGAACCAGCCGTCGTCGTCAGTGCCGGTCTTGCCCGCAGCATCGGTAATGCCGTAGGTGAACCGGGCGCGGATTCCGGAGCCGTGCCGGATCACGTCATGCATCATGTGCGTCAGGATGTAAGCGACTCGCGTGTCCATTACCTCTCGTCTCGCCGGATCGGTCTCGAAGAGTGTCGTCCCGTGGTCGTCCCGCACGTACCGAACGAAATGGGGATCGACGCGAACCCCCTTGTTCACAAAGGCTGTATAGGCCGCTGCCACGTCCAAGGGCGTGACTTCATAGGCACCGAGCATCAGGGACGGGACCGGGAGGATGTCGATACCCATCCCGGCGCGCTCGGCCAGATCCGCGACGCGCTGGTAGCCTGCCATTTTCCCGGTCTTGACAGTCGCGACGTTGAGCGACTTCATGAGTGCGAAGCGCAGGCTGACACGCCCGAAGAACTTGTCCAGGTGATTCGAGGGTTCGTAGGGAGGCTGGAGTTCGTCGAACTCGAATGTCGTTGGCTCGTCGCTGACGATCGTACTGGCCGTCAAGACTCCGGGAGGGGCTTCGTAGGCAACCTTGCCGTAGTCCGGAAGGGAATCCCCGTAGCCGCGCTGAATGATCAGCTCCCGTTCCCGGTCCAGTGCTGAATCGATCGCGGCAGCGAACACAAACGGCTTGAACGTCGACCCGGGTTGGCGCTTTGCCAAGGCGCGGTTAAGCTGGCTGCCCCCGTAATCGCGCCCGCCGACAATCGCCTTGACCTCGCCCGTCCTGGGGTCGATCGCCACCAAGGCGGCTTGGGCCATGGGCAGCTCCTTGCCGCGGAACCGACGCTGTTTCGCGATCCTCTCGTCAACCAGCTTCATGCCCTCGCGGACTGCCTCGACCGCGAACTCCTGCAACTGCTTGTCAAGCGTCGTGAATACCCAGTAGTTCTTCTTCACCAGGTCCTCGGTGTCGAAGTGCTCCTGCAGACTCTTGTTCACGAGGTCGATGTAGTACGGGGCGTCGCGCGATTCCATGTGACCCCGCGAAAGGACGATGCCTTCCGCCGCCGCTGCGTCCGAGGTCTCCTGATCGATGAAGCCCTCGCGAAGCATGGCCGAAAGGACCTGGTTGCGACGGTGCTTGGTGCGATCCGGGTAGCGGTAGGGGTTGAGGTAGCTCGGCCCTTGTGGCAAGCCGGCCAGCATGGCGGCCTCGGCGAGTGTGATGTCCCGAACGTCCTTGTCGAAGAAACCACGAGCGGCCTCGCCGAATCCGTGGACATTGAAACTCCCTAGGCGCCCCATGAAGATCTGGTTCGCATAGTTTTCGAAGATCTGTTCCTTGGTGAGCCGTGCTTCCAGCTGGAGGGCAATCATCGCCTCCGCGAACTTGCGGCTCCACGTGCTTTCACGGGTCAGAAAGAAGTTGCGGGCAAGCTGCTGGGTGAGGCTCGAAGTCCCCCGAGGTTTCTCCCATTGCAGCAGGCCATCGAACGCGGCGCGGGCGGTGCGGATGAAGTCGATGCCGTGGTGCGAGAAGAAGCGATGGTCCTCGATGGCGATCACTGCGTCGACAAGATGTTGCGGATAGTCGCTGTACTTGAACAGGCGGCGCTTCGTACGTTCCTGGTCGAACAGGTTCGTGATCAGCTCGGGCTCGGTCTTGTAAGCCTTCAGGTCGCTGTTCGAGTCAAGCTCGACAACCTTGGCTACGTGGCCGTCAATCACGTCGATCTGGGCCGGGATGGGCGCGAAATGGGACAGCTTACCCGGAAAGATCCGGATGCCGTCTTGGGAGAATGTGTACCATCCGACCGGGTTGTCCTCGTCGCGGGTATAGCCCGCCGACCGTAGGTTCCTGGCGATCGCGTCAACGTCAGCCGGATCGCCAACCGAGATGACCCTGGGAATCGCGAGGAATCTTGCAGTCCGATCGAAGGCCCCGCCTTCCAGACGCAGATCGATGATCTTGCGGAACTCCCAGTAGTAGTGGTTGTACACTACTCCACCGACAACCGAGCCGATCAGCAAAAGCGCCAGCACAACCAAGCCGGCGGGTGTTTGGAAGAAACGCAACGTCCGCGCTAGAAAGCCAAGCCGGACCCTCACCTTGCGACCGCCCATTCCCTCGCTTTCGGCGGGGCGCCTGCTTCTCCTTCCAGTACTCATTTGCCCCTTGCCACCGTGAGAACCCCGCCTCCCCGGACCCGTCACGCCGTCTCCGACGAAAGGGCTGTCCGCGCCTTCGGAATAGCGTCCGCGATGCGCCGCTGCAAGAGCTGCGACAACCCTTCAATCGTAACATTTTCCGACACTTTTGTCTCGCGATCGGTCAGTTCCACCGCCCCCTCGGCAACGGACCGACCGACCGTGACCCGAAACGGAATCCCGATCAGATCGGCGTCCTTGAATTTCACTCCAGCCCGCTCGGCCCTGTCGTCTAGCAGGACGTCCACGCCCGCGGCGCGCAATGCGCCGTAGAGGGCCTCGGCGGTTTCCCGCTGGGCATCGTTCTTGCGATTCACCGGTGTGACCACTGCCTCGAATGGCGCGATGGAAACGGGCAGTGCCATGCCCGAATCGTCATGGCGCTGCTCGATCGCTCCGGTCAGGACCCTCTCGATCCCGATTCCGTACGATCCCATGATAGGTGTGACTGACTTGCCGTGCTCGTCGAGTACCGCAAGTCCCATGGATTTCGAGTACTTGTAGCCGAGCTTGAAGATGTGGCCGACCTCGATGGCCTTGCGGCACCGCACCGGCAGACCCGACTGGACATCGAGGTCGCCGTCCTGTGCCTCGCGCAAGTCAGCGAAAGTCGCGCTGAAGTCGCGCCCCGGCGTGACATTGCGGAGATGGAATTCCTCCTTGTTCGCTCCAGCGATCATGTTGCGCCGCCCTTCCAGCGCCGAGTCGGCCAGAATCTCCAATCCGTCGGCCCCGACGGGACCGATATAGCCGGCGCCGGCCCCGAGCCAGCGCTCGATCTCCTCGGGATGCGCGGGACGCACCTCGCCTCCGTCGACCTGCAGGGCGAGCTTGACCTCGCTGAGCTGGTGGTCGCCGCGTAGCAGCACCATCAGAGGACGCTTGCCGGCGACCATCAGGAGGGCCTTGATGTGAGACGTGGCCGGCTCGCCGTCGAACTCCGCCACCTCCTCGATCGTCTTCTTGCCGGGGGTATGAAACGCTTCCGGATCCGCTTCGACCTCCGGGTCTGCAACCTCGGGCGGGTTCGGAACGGTTACGGCTTTCTCGAGGTTGGCCTGGTAGCCCGAATCCGGACACTCGACGATCCAGTCCTCACCTGCCGGCGAGGGCACCATGAACTCGCACGACTCGCTGCCTCCCATGGGACCCGAGTGCGCGTCGACAGCTAGATACTCCAGGCCGCACCGCTCGAAGATTCGGCAATAGGCGTCGTGGTGCTTGTCATAGGCGGCGTCGAGCCCGGCCTGGTCCATGTCGAAGGTGTAGGAATCCTTCATCGTGAACCGGCGTACGCGCATCAGCCCCGCCTTGGGGCGCGGCTCGTCTCGGAATTTCGCCTGGATTTGATACCAGATCTGCGGCAGTTGCTTATAGCTGCGAAGCTCTCCCCGGGCAATGAACGTAACAACCTCTTCCTCGGTCATCCCGAGACAGAGTTCCCTGCCCCAACGGTCCTTCAGACGGAACATGTCCCCGCCGATCTCGTTCCAACGTCCGCTCTCCTTCCACACCTCAGCTGGGTGGAGTTCGGGCGTGTAGATTTCCTGGGCCCCGATCGCGTCCATCTCTTCCCGTACAATCTGCTCGATCTTTTGGAAAGAGCGCTTGGCAAGGTACAGATAGCAGTAGAGCCCTGCCGAAAGCTGGCGCACGTAACCGGCGCGAAGCAATAGCTTGTGGCTTACGACCTCGGCCTCGGCCGGGTCGTCACGCAGGGTCGGAATGTAGAGGCGACTCCAGCGCATTGCGAGGGATCCGGGGGCGTGGCCGCCAAGCCGTCAGACCCCCGAAATCCCATCGTAACATCGAGATTTCTTCGCCAATTCGATGTCGTGCGGCGGCGCGTGCGGTGCCGTGCCTTGGCCTACCACGCGAGCGCGTAGGACTTGTCGCGCCGCGGCCCGGCGGCTCCGTAAAGGACTCCTCGCTCGTTGTCGATCATCAGAGCAGTCGCGTCCCCGATCGCCCAGTCGCCGGCAGGGCGGACGCGGTGTCCCATCGCCTCGAGCCCTCCGATCGTCTCCGGCGACATGCGGGATTCGACACGCATTACTCCCGGATGGATCTCACGTGGGAAGAACGACGGGGGGAAGTCCAGGATCTGCATCAACGGAGCATCCAGCGCGACCTGGATGTCCATGCCGAACTCCACGACGTTGAGCAGGAACTGAAGGTTGACCTGATCCTGCGCGTCGCCTCCCGGGGTCCCCCACGCCATGAACGGCTTACCATCCTTCATCGCAAGGGTCGGCGTTAGCGTGGTCCTGGGACGTTTCCCGGGCTCGAGACGATTGGAGCGATCATCGTCCAGGAAAAAGCTCTGGCACCTCGTGCCCAGAACGAATCCGAGGCCTTCTACGATCGGCGAGGCAGTGAACCAGCCACCGCTGGGGGTTGCGGAGAACACATTGCCGTCCGCGTCGGCTACGCGCGTGCCTGTGGTGCCCGGGGGATCAGGCCGGAATAGCACGGTATCGGGAATCGGGGCGCGAGCCAGTGTTTCTCGTTGGAACGGATAGGGATTCCCCGGACGGAGCTGGAGGGAAGGTGCCTCCGGGTCGATGAGCTTGCGCCTCTCCGCAGCGTAGTCCTTTGATAGCAGGCCCTTTTCGGGTACTCCGACAAAGTCGGGATCGGCGTAGTACCACTCACGATCGGCGAACGCCAGTTTCATCGCCTCCGCGAGCAAGTGCAGGTACGCAGGTGTGTTGTGGCCCAGTGACTGGACGTCATAGCCCTCAAGCAGATTGAGGGACTGTAGCAGCACAGGGCCCTGGGACCAGAAGCCGACCTTGTAGACGTCGATTCCGCGATACGACGTGTGGGCCGGTTCCTCGATGACGGGTCTGAATGCAGCAAAGTCCTCCATTTCCAGCAAGCCGGTCGACGTGAATCCGTTCGCGTCGGTACAGCGGAAGGTTTTTTGGAACTGAACAATCTCGGAGGCGATTTCGCCCCTATAAAACAAGTCGTATGCCGCGCGAAGCCCGGCTGTGCGCCCGCCGCCCGAGGCGGCTCCCTCGGCTTCGACCAGCCGACGGAACATGCGGGCCAGATCCTTCTGGACAAGAACGTCCCCGATCTTCGGGAGGCTTCCCCCGGAGAGGAACACCCTGGCCGACGACGGCCACTCCGACTGCATGCGGTTCGCAACCCTGCCCAGGTTCTCGAGGTAGGTCGGAAACACCGCATACCCGTCGTCCGCCAGGCGGATCGCCGGGGCGAGGACTTGGCCGAGCGACATCGTCCCGAACTCTTCGAGAGCGAGGATTAGGGAACCGACCACCGCAGGCACGGGGGCCGCAAGGAAGCAGTCGCCCGGAATTGCATGGAGCCCGTTGTCACGGAACCACTCGGCGGTCGCCTTGCGCGGCGCCTGCCCCTGCCCATTGACAGCGACGACCCGGTCGTGTTTGGCGCTGTAGATCAGGATTGGCACCTCGCCGCCGATCCCGAAACGGTCGAACTCGGTGACGGCTTGGGCGAAGACCGTCGCCACTCCGGCGTCGACAGCGTTTCCGCCGGCCTTGAGCATGTCCAGGCCAGCGTCGCTGGCTTGGTGGTGGCCGGAGACGACAACGCCCCGGGTGCCCATCACATAGGGTCGAGTTCCCGCTTGCAAGGTCATGGCGGCGAGCAGCGTAGTTGCGCCCAGCCATGCGAGCGTCCGGGGTGGAGGTCGGCAGGGCATGAACAACTCAGAGTATCGTAGCCGCTCGGCCGCAGTTGTCCGACAGAGTTGCCGTGCCCTGACGGGCAGTGAGGGCACTCTGCCAGGCGCAGTAGGCTCCGCTGCCCGGCTCGGGCGACGAGGCTGGAGACTGCTGGGAGGCCAGCCTCGGGCGCCTGCCCCCTTGCGCGAGCACTCGGCTCCGGGTCCGTGACCCGCGCTACCATGTACCCACCGATGGACGTCAAGCATTCGAGCCGACGGGCGTTTCTGGGAGCGAGCGCCCTGGCAGGTGCTGCGCTGAACGCCTGCAAGACGCAGGTCACGGATGCTCCCGAGACATCGTCGGGACCCAGCTTGCTGGGCGCGCCGGTTCGTCGGTACGGCGAGCGAAGCCCGTTCGAGACGGTCACGCGCGGAGTGCGCGACACGCAGACACCGGAAGCGGCCTCTTCGAGAACCCCCTTAGACGAGACCTACGGGATCATCACGCCGTCGGCCTTGCACTTCGAGCGGCACCACGCTGGCGTTCCCGATCTCGATCCGACCTCACACAAGCTGCTGATTCATGGGCTGGTCGACAGGCCGATGATCTTCACCGTCGACGAGCTGAAGCGCATGCCTTCCATTTCGCGGATTCACTTCGTTGAATGCTCGGGCAACAGTGGCGGGGAGTGGAGCGCGAAGGGTGCGCCGACCGTCCGACTCAGCCACGGCCTAGCGAGCTGCAGCGAGTGGACTGGCGTGCCACTGCGCATCCTTTTGGACGAGGTTGGCGTGCAGCCGGAAGCAAAGTGGCTGCTAGCCGAAGGGGATGACGCCTGTCGGATGCAACGAAGCGTCACGCTCGACAAGGCCCTGGACGACGCGATGGTCGCGTACGGACAGAACGGCGAGGCGCTGCGTCCGGAGCAGGGCTACCCTCTGCGACTACTGCTCCCCGGATGGGAGGGCAACACCAACGTCAAGTGGCTTCGCCGCATCAAGGTGACAGAGGGACCGCAGTTCACGAAGGACGAGACATCGAAATACACCGAGTTGATGGAGGACGGGCAGGCCTGGATCTTTACGTTCGAGATGGATGCCAAATCGGTCATCACGTCTCCGTCCGGCGGCCACTCGATCGACAGCTCGGGATTCCAGGAGATCAGCGGCCTCGCATGGTCGGGCCGCGGCAAAATCACCTCCGTAGAAGTCTCCATGGACGGCGGGGAGAAGTGGTCCGAAGCGAGCTTGCAGCAGCCGGTGTACTCGCGGGCGTTCACGCGATTCCGCCTCCCGTGGAACTGGGACGGCACCGAATGCGTCTTGCTTTCCCGGTGCCGTGACGAAACCGGGTACCTGCAGCCGTCGCGTGAGGGACTGATCGCAGAGCGTGGACGATACTCGGCATACCACTGCAATCGGATCAAGGGCTGGCTGGTCGGCGCGGACGGGAGCGTTACCAATGCGGAAGCTTAGTTGCGCGGCATTCGCGGCCTTGGTCGGCATGGCAACGCAGTCCCTTCCCGGCCAGAGCTACGGCCTAGGGCGCGATGCCTCAGCCAACGAGGTCAATGGATGGGACATCACGATCGGGCCGGATGGAAGAGAGCTGCCCGAGGGTAGTGGATCGGCAGTCGAAGGGGCGCAGGTCTACGAGGTCCGCTGCAAGGAGTGTCACGGCGACCAGGGAGTCGGCGGGGATCACGCGGCCCTCGTCGGAGAACCTGCGCAACTGAGGGAAGCTCCCCCGATCAAGACCGTCGGGAGTTTTTGGCCCTATGCGACGACTCTCTTCGACTACACACGTCGCGCGATGCCGTTCGAAGAGCCAGGCACACTCTCCGATGACCAAGTCTATGCGGTCACGGCCTACGTGCTGCATCTGAGCGGGATCATCGGCAAGGACGAGGTCATGGACCGCGACTCGCTTCCGAAGGTGGAAATGCCGAATCGGGGCGGATTCATCCCGGACCCACGACCTAAGCCCTAGTCCCCGCGACTGGGACCCACAATCAAACCGCGCCGCCGAGATTCGTCAGCCGTGCCGGATCAGAAGGACGTCCCCGTCCTGAACCGCGTAATCCTTGCCTTCCAGCCGCAGATTGCCATGTTCCCTTGCCCGGGCATATCCACCGCGCTCCACCAGTGTCTTCCAGTCGATGGTTTCGGCGCGGATGAATTTCCTCGCGAAGTCCGTGTGGACCGTCCCGGCCGCCTCAACGGCCGAGGCATTGCGAGGCACCGTCCAGGCGCGGCACTCGGTTTCCCCCACCGTGAGAAACGACATGAGGCCGAGCAGGTCATATGTAGCGGCGACAAGCCGCTCGATCCCTGACTCGGCAAGACCGAAGCTCTCCAGATACTCCTTCCGGTCCTCGGGCTCCAACTCGACGAGTTCCGACTCGACGCTGCCACACACCGCCGTGACACCGAGGTTCTTGCGTCCGCGGGCGATCTCGACCCGGTACCGAGCTTCGATTTCCGCGATCCCTTCGGTAGTGTCCTCGCCGATGTTCAGCACCAGCAGCATCGGTTTTTCCGAAAGGAACTGGAAGCCCTTGATCTGCTTGGCTTGCGTCGGTGCCAGATCGAGTTCCCGCAGAGGCCGCTCCTGCTCCAGCCAAGCGAGGCATTCCGACAGCAATTCGCTTTCCGCAGCCAGTCCGGGATCCTTGATTCGCTTGAGGTCCTTCTCCACCCGAGTCAAGCGGTTCTCCACGACCTGAAGGTCGTTCAGGATCAGCTCCAAGTCGATATTCGCCCAGTCACGTGCCGGATCCACGGATCCGTCGATGTGCATCACGGTTTCGTCTTCGAAGAGCCTCAGCACATGGGCGAACGCATCGACCGTGCGCAGGCTGCCGATGTAGCTAGCATCGCGAAGCGCTTCGCGCGACAGGCCGGGCATGTCGGCGTACTCGACCGTTGCCGGCGTGACTTTGGCGGGTCGAAACAGCTCGGCCAAGGCTTCCAAGCGTTGGTCCGGCACTCGTGCGACGCCCAGCTGAACCTTGGTCGTGCCGATGCGCTGTTCCATCGAGGCGCCGGTGAGAATCTTGAACAGCGAAGTCTTGCCGACCTGCGGCAAGCCGATGATGGCAGTTTTCATGGGCGCCGAATCCCATCTTGTCATGGATGGCTGAAAAACTCGGTCAAGGACGAGACCGCTCTGGTTCGTGTCTGGTTCGTCGGTCACTATCCTTAAAGAGATGCCGACCTTCGCCGAATGCGCCATCCGAAATCGCGCGCGCTACGAGGAAGAACTCTTCGACTTCCTGAGAATTCCCAGCATCAGCACCCTCCCGGAGCATGTCCCCGACATCGCTCGGGCGGCGGCTTACACGAAGGATCAGCTCGTTCAGTGCGGACTCGACTCGGTCGAAGTGATCGAAGGCAAGGGGCATCCGCTGGTTTACGGCGAATGGTGCGGCGCACCTGGCAAGCCGACGATCCTTTGCTACGGCCACTACGACGTCCAGCCGGTCGACCCTATCGACGAATGGCACTCCGACCCTTTCGATCCCACGGTCCGGGACGGACAGGTCTACGCCCGGGGAGCGTCCGACGACAAGGGGCAGGTCCTGGCGAATATCAAGGCGCTGGAGTCCCTAAGGGAGGTCCAAGGGGAGTTTCCCGTCAACGTCAAGTTCGTCATCGAGGGCGAGGAAGAGGTGGGCGGCGAGGCCATCACGGAATTCGTCGCTTCCAACCCCGAACGGCTGGCAGCGGACGCCGCGCTTGTGTCCGACACGGCCATGTACATGGCCGAAACCCCCACCATCTGCACGGGCCTGCGCGGATTGGTTTACACCGAATGGATCGCAAGGGGTGCGGCGAAGGACCTGCACTCGGGCCTCTTCGGCGGCGTTGCCCCGAATGCCGTCTTCGGCCTGGTCGAACTGCTGGCGAAGTGCAAGGACGCTCACGGTCATGTCCAGATCCCCGGGTTCTATGACGGCATCGAGGCCCCGTCCACGGCGGAGAAGTCCAGCTGGGAGGGCATCGCGTTCGACGAGGATTCCTACCGGCGCGACGAGGTGCGTTCGTCCGTGCTGACCGGCGAGCCGGGGTACAGCGTCTTCGAGAGGCTGGGAGCCCGGCCCACGTTCGAGGTACACGGCATCCCAGGTGGCTTCATGGGTCCAGGCGCGAAAACCGTAATTCCCGCCAGCGCTACCGCGAAGGTCAGCGCCCGCCTCGTGCCGAACCAGGACCCGGGCGGGATCCTGGAACTGATGCGGTCATTTGCAGCCGACAACGCCCCGGCAGGAATCGAGGTCGATGTCCGGCTGATCCATACGGCACCCGCGACGCTGGCGGCGACGGACCACCCCATCATCCAGACCGCGTCGCGGGCCTTGCGGGAGACGTGGGGTCGCGACACGGTCTTCATTCGCTCGGGCGGGTCGATCCCGGTCGTCGGGGACTTCCAGCAGCACTTGGGAATCCCCACCGTGCTGATGGGTTACGGGCTTCCAGACGACGCCCTGCACGCGCCGAACGAGAAATTCAGCTTGCGCAATTTCCATATGGGCATCGCGTCGACCGGGCGCTTTCTCGAGCTTCTCGGCGAACGCGCGGAGGCCTGAGGTCCCGCTCGCTATTCCGGCGCCACCGGCATCCGTGCCCCGACCGAACGCAACGCCTCGTCTAGAGCGGACTCAAGCTCGGACGCCTTGGTCGGGTTCCTACCGGCCAGATCGTTCTGCTCGCCGAGATCGGCTGCGAGGTTGTAAAGCTCTGTCTTCGGTGGATCGTAGAAGCGAATGAGCTTCCAGTCGCCCTGGCGGATGACCGAGTAAGGATCGTGCCCCGGTCCGCGCCGGTAGTGCGGGAAGTGCCAGTGGAGCGTGCGCTCCGGCAGTTCCCCGCCTCGCAGAACCGGCCCGAGGTCCACGCCGTCGATTGCCCGGTCCGCGGGGGGCCTCGTGCCAACCGCTGCCGCGATCGTGGGCATGAGGTCGATACTGGCGATCGGCTGGCCCGACACCGAGCCAGGCGGCGTCACGCCTGACCAGCGGACGATCCAGGGCGTGCGCAAGCCTCCCTCGTAGGCGAAGCCCTTGCCGCTGCGCAACGGCGCGTTCTCGGTCGGCTCGCCGTTGCGGTCCAAGCCGCCGTTGTCGCCGGTGAACACGATCATGGTGCGGTCCGCCAGGCCGGTTCGCTCGAGCGTCTCCAGCACCCTGCCCATTGCGTCGTCAACGCTGTGGACCATCGCGGCATAGACAGGATCGTCTTGCCCCTGTCCGTCGCGCCGGCCCTCGTACTCCGAGATCAAATCCTTCTTCGCTTGAATGGGCGTGTGGACCGCATAGTGGGACAGGTAGAGAAGGAACGGCCGATTCCGATTGCGCTCAATGAACGCGACCGCTTCGTCCGCTTCCCGGTCCGTCAGGTACTCGCCGTCGCGCCGAGGCTTGAGCGTCGGTATTCCCATGGGCAGCCTTGGCGTCTCGACGTACGGATCGAAATAGGAGGGCGGCTGGCCGTAATCCCATCCCCCGTGGTTCTCGTCAAATCCCTGGTCGACAGGAAGGTGACCTCGCCCTCCGAGATGCCACTTCCCGATGAACGCGCTCGCGTAGCCAAGGGGCTTGAGCATCTCGGCGATCGTAATCTCGTCGTGCGGCAACTGCAGTTTGTTGACAGGCGTTAGCAGCTTGCGAGATTCGTCGGCCGGGCGGTGGAACCCGAACTCGTTGCGGACGTTGGGCCACTGGCGATGGCTGAGCTGAAACTCAGCGCGAATCCAGTCGGTAATTCCCAGGCGGGCCGGCGCGCGGCCCGTCATCAGCGCTGCGCGTGTCGGCGAGCAGACCGCGCAGGAGGCGTACCCGTCGGTGAACCGCATTCCTGTCGCAGCAAGTCGGTCGATGTTCGGGGTGCGATAAAAATCGGAACCCTGGCACCCTAGATCCATCCAGCCCAGGTCATCCACCAGCACGACGACCACATTGGGAGGGGAGGATGCCGATGGTCCGAGAGAAGCGAATAGCGCGGTGAGCAGGGCGAGACGTACGAAGAAGCCCATGGGACAAGGGCGATGCCGGCGGCAGAGCGCGATTCCGAGTCTAACAGCCGCATCCACTCGAACCGGCATCCGTCGCGGATGCCAATACGAGCCTGCACAGCACTCTCGTTGCAGCCCAGCACGAATCCCAGCCACCTTCCCGGCGGGAGGGATCTAACGGCCAGGAGACCGGCTAGTCCAAGGCGGCCCCAACAGCCAAGAATTCTCGCCAACCAAGCTTTCCCGACAGGCTCGAACACGAAATTCTGGCCGACGCCCTAGCCGCGTTCGCCCACCAGCGCATGCCTGACACCGCCCTGCTGCGGTGATCGCGATGCGGCTCCCTTCTGTGCCAGGCCACTCTCAGGGCCTCGGGAAGCCAGGTCGGGCTGAATGGACGCTCCGGTGCTCCGCCTGAGCGGAGATCCAGAGGAGAATTCATCGACAATTAATGATCTCTAAACCCGTTCTTAATCGTCCGCCCAGTACTGTTGGTTGTACTCAAGCGTCTCCCAGGATCGAAGTGGTCGAGGGCGACCGGGCCTTGCAGGTCTCTTCTCTAGCACGCGTTCGAGCAAGACCGTTTCGAATTCCCGGACATCCCTGACGGTGTGGGTTCCTCCGGATTCTGCATCCGGGAGAAGCCGGAGGCAATTGTCCTGACCGCAATGCGTGGCTCCCCAAACTGCAGGCTACTCCGTTGGGACTCCCGGCTCGGGGTGTCGCACGCGATTTCGCTGACACTACCGTGCACGTGCGTAACCCGGGCTGGCAGTCGGAGACCCGCTCGAGCCTCTACAGAACCACTCCATCCGACAGGCCGAAACTCCTGTGAAGGACGCCGACGCCGATGGGGTTTCACGAATCCCCTGACTCAAGTCCAAAGGAGGCGAACTTGATTTCACCGAGCGCTGGGTTGCACTGGATTGCTGGCCGGTTGTCTGCCGACACTCCGAGTTCGCTCGAAGCCAGAGGCGCGTTGCACTCTTCAACGAAATCGCCCAACGTTCGCAATCTGCGAATGGGCACGGCCATCATCACCTTGCTGGCTGCGACGGTCATGGCTCCCTCGAGCTTGCGAGCAAAGGAGAACACCGGAACCGTCCGAGGATTCGTCTACGACGCTGCGACGGGCACACCACTGTCGCAAGTCCACGTCGAGATGATCGGTGAGGTGACGGTTGCGGCTATCACAACAAGCGAGGGCGCTTTCGCGGTCGAGGATGTGCCGGCCGGAACTTACAGAATCAGCTATGCCGGGGCGGACCACAGACCCGTGAGCGTCGAGGGCGTCAAGGTCATCGCAGGCGAGGTCGCGGACGCCAGCGCGGGCATGTCAATGCGGGTCATGGCGGGGGGCATGTCATACGTGGCGAGCAAGCAGGACACGCTTTCCGGCCCCGGGACTTTGTCCACCGATTCCGGGGCGAGTAGCCCGGCGAGCCGTCGCGGCGTGGCACCGTCCAATGCCTCAAGGGCGCTGGCAGAGGCCACCGGCGTGACCAAATCGACCAACGCTGTCTTGGAGAACGGTCTCAATCCGCACTTCAGGCGCATCGCCTTCAACTCGAAGAGTTCCGAGACTGGAGCGAGCACGGTATCGGCGATTGGCATCGACTCAGCCATAGACAAACAGTCGTCGAAGCCAAAGGCTACAGATGACCGAGGCAGGCAAGGAGGACCGGGATCGGCCTTCGCGCCGCGCGCTCGCGTTCGACTTGGCCGAAACGGGTTGCGGTTTGAGTCCCGCGACGGTGCATTCAAGTCGGAAATGCATCTCCGTTCGCAGATCCGGTTTTCCTCCCCGTTTAGGAGCGTCCCCCGGCAGCCGAAACACTTCCTTCGGGAGAACGAGAATGACCTGCGATTTCGCAGAGCCCGTTTCAAGAGTTCCGGTCATCTCTTCCGGCCGTGGGTTCGGTACAACACGGAATACGATCTCGTCGGTACCCGAATGCTTGACCTGCGTGTCACGGTGCAGAAGTGGGAATGGCTCCAGTTTCGATTCGGGCAGTGGAAGACTGAGTTCGGCCGGGAGCGAGTGAGTTCTTCCGGGCGTCAGGAGTTCGTGGAGAGGTCCATCGTAAATCGGCAGTTCACGGTTGACCGCCAAAAGGGATTGATGATCATGGGCCGAGTGAAGAACGGAACGTGGGCAGATTCGCGGTACTACGCCGGCGTCTTCACCGGAAACGGGCGGGGCTTCCGCTCAAGCGGAGCGGGGAGCCTCGACAATCGAGACGGGTCTCCCATGTGGGTTACGCGCTACCAATGGAATTTCCTCAAGGACGACCCGGGGTTCTCCCAATCTGATCTCGAGTATCACCGGGCCCCCGTGGCCGCGATCGCTATTGGGACGATGAGCAACCGGAGCCGTTTTACCCGGTTCTCTGGAAGCGGGGGCGGCAGCCTAGACGGATACGAGGTGGGCCTTCCAGGCCAGTTTGCGGTCAAACAGGTCGCCGAGGACTTTGTCCTGAAGTACCGCGGACTATTCCTGCAGCACGAGTTCCACTGGAAGAAGGTCCGCGACCGGATTTACCACAGCATCACGCGCTCGACCGGAATCTACTTCCAGGGCGGTTACTTCCCGCATTACGCGGCGTCCTGGGTGCCGGAGCAGCTGGAGCTAGGTCTGCGTTATGCCACGGTCGACCAAGACCATGTGAGACGGTTCGACAAGATCGTTGAGTCAGCGTTCGTTGTGAACTGGTTCATGGAAGGCCACGGCAACAAGCTGACGTTCGATATCGCGCGCTATCGTTTGGCCCAGCCAACCGGCATTCATGAGTCGGCAGTTCAGGCTCGAGTGCAGTGGGACGCCTCCTTCTAGTCGCGCTCTGGCTGGAAAACACGGGTCACTCACCTTGAGGCAGGTGGCTAACCAGCCTGTTCGAGAGGCCCCCGCGGCCATAGCCCATGCGGGCATTGGTGCGCAGTCCCGCTACTTGGCCCCGGTCCAACCAATCGATCGCGCGCTGGCGAGGGGTGCGGAGGACTTCTGGCCGTCATCAAGGACCGACGAAGTACGGGATCGGACCCAGACCTTAGCGCGAGAAGGAGTGCCATGTTCACGCGGAAGGGGAATCGCGCTTTGCACCACCGCGGCGGGCTCTCAGGACCATGCAGCCCCTTCCCCTTTGAGCGGCAGCCAACCCCTCGTTTCTTCGTGACCGGAGCCGCCAAGTGTACAACTGCCGTCGCGGCCAGAATGCCGGGTTCGCAATCCGTCCGCCGCGGGCAAGGTGGCCAACACGGGACAGCGCTTCGCGCGCCAGCCATCGACGACGACGCGACGGTGGCTAGGGAGCTTCCCCGCAACGGCCGCCCTCAGTCACCGTGTGAACCTCTCTTACGGCAAGCCCCGCAATATCGTCGGTGGCGCCGCTTGGCCACGTGATCTGGAGGTTCAGGCCCGATTCATCCCCGCCAACCCCGAAGAAGACGCGCGGGTCTCTCGCAGAAAGATAGCTCCCGCTGCGCGTCACACCGCGGTATTGCTTCGGTCCGGAGGGAGGCTCAAGCACGAGGCGTGCCCCAATCCCGTCCCGGTTGCTCTCACATCCTCGAACCCACACTCCCACCCAGTTATGGCCCTCCTCGGACGCATTCCTGGCAACGTACGGGACACCGTCCAGGTTCGACACCACAAGGTCGGGAAAACCGTCGTCGTCCAAGTCACCGACAGCGGTACCGCGACTGGCCCAAGCCCTCTCAAAAACGCTTCCGGCAGTACTGGATATGTCGGTCATCCGCCGACCATCCACGGAAAACAGGAGGGGCGGCTGCAGATAGCTCACGTGCGGTTGGGAGTGCTCGATGTTGTCCATCACGTGGCCATTCGCGAAGAACACCTCCAGAGTCCCGTCCGCGTCCACATCGATCGCTGCCAACCCCCAGCCCGCGAACAGCTGGGTCGCAGTACCCAGACCCGAACGGCCCGTGGAATAGTCGAAGAGACCGTTGCCCGAGTTATAGAACAGGGCGTAACGCTCCTGTGAGAGGGTCGTGACGAGCAGGTCGGGCCGTCCGTCGCCGTCCAAATCCTCGAAGAGGAGGCCCATGCCGGCGAACTCGCTGCCATGGTCGTCATAGGCGGTGCCCACGACGAGGGACTCCTCGGCAAACGTTCCGTCGCCCTGGTTTCTGAAGAGGAACTGAGGGTGAGAATCGTTTGCAACAGCAACGTCCATCCATCCGTCCAGGTCGTAGTCCGCGAAGGCCACTCCTAGGCCCTTGCCGGGGTGGGCAGCAATTCCCGATTCGTCGCTGTCATCGAAAAACGTCCCGTCGCCATTGTTCCGGTAGAAAAGATTGGATTCCGGCGGGAAAAGGTCCGGGTGGCAATGGGATCGTCCGTAGCTGGACTCCATGCCGCAACGGTTGTCGACGTCGAAGCGCCAGCGCATATAGCGGAGGATCAGCAGGTCGAGGTCCCCGTCGTTGTCAGCGTCAAAAAACCCGGCGCTGGTGGCCCAGCCGCGCGCTGCGATGCCAGCCTCGTCCGTCACATCCGTGTACGAACGGCCGTCGTCGTTCCGATAGAGGGTCACGGATCGGACATCGCCTGTGCCGGCTTTCGTGACAAGCAGGTCCGGGTCGCCATCATTGTCGTAGTCGCCAACGGCGGCACCCATGCCGTATCCGGCGCCCTGAAGCCCGAATTCCTCCGTGGCGTCAACGAATTCGAAGTTCCCTCTGTTCAGGTACAGGCGATTCCAGAATCGTGGCTCGGACTTTTCCGGCTCGGAGCCATCCGGGTGCGGGAACTCGATTCTTGCGCCGTTGACAAAAAACAGGTCCATCCGTCCGTCTAGGTTGGCGTCGAGAATCGCGAGTCCTCCGCCCATTGTTTCGGGAAGGTATTTTCGCGGGGTCTTGGAGGCCGAGTGCCTGAAGCCAACGCCTGTTTCGGGAGTGACATCCTCGAAACGCTGCGCGGGAACGGGCTGGAAGACAGCCAAGGCGCAAAGGAAAGCAAGGGGCCGCAGATGCGGCATCGTCTCACCAGTATGATGGGGCAGGTGCAAATCCGGATCGTCGCTGCCAGCTTGCTCGCGGTGCTGCCACTAGCCGGCGAGCCCTTCCGGGGCCGGATCCTGACGGACGACGGAATGCCCCTGCCCGAGGCAACTGCCGTTGTACTCGAGTGCGGCCAATCGGGTCAGGCGGTGGTCCCGGTCGACGAGGCAGGCTGGTTCGAGTTCGATGGACCTTGGGGGCAGACGGGCTGCGTTCTGGAGACATCGGCGCCCGGATACCGCACGCACCTGATCGAGACCAATGACTTGCCGGGAGATCCCAGAATCCCGGCAATTGTGATGTACCGGCTCGGAAAGGGGCAGGGCCAGAGCCTGAGCGCGTTGCACCTCGCAGCGCCTCCGCGCGCCGTGGAAAGCTACCACGCGGCGGTGCGTGAGATGCGCCGGGGACCACAGGGCGATCCGGAGGCCATACTCGATCGACTGGAGGAAGCCGTTCGCGCTTACCCCGACTACGCGCAGGCCTGGTTCGAGATCGGGCGCATGCGCCTGGCGCAAGGCTCAGGCGCGGGGGCCATCGGGGCGTTTCGGGAAGCGGTCCGAGCGGACCCGTGGTTCGTGAGTCCGTACGAACCGCTTATCCTTCTGCTTAGAGCAGCCGGGAACGTGGCTGAAGCCAGCCACGCGTGCCAAGGCTTACGGAAGATCAACCCGGCACTCCCTGGCGATTGCGGGATGGACTAGGTTCGCTGCCGATGAGTTTCCCACAGATCCGTTCGGTCCTGCTTTCGGCCGCGCTGCTGCCATCGGGACTCGCAGCGGCCGGGAACGAACTGGCCGTGGACCCGCGTGGCCTGGGTCTCGAGCAGGCCGAGGCGGCAGCACTGGACGCGGCAATCGGCGAGGCATCGTGGGAGGACGCCGAGGGCATCCTCTTTAGAGCGTCGGAAGTGAATCCGGAGAACGCACCGCTCCTTCGCGCGCTCGGCATCGCCCATTACCAGTCGGGGCGCTACTACCAAGCTGCGGCGTCGCTCAAGCGGGCGGATGCGATTTCACCCCTTGAGCACGAGGTTCGCTTCCTGCTTGTGAACTCGTTTCTGCGCTTGGAAAGGAGGCACTGGGCCAGGGCAGAGCTGGAGTGGCTGGTGCAGCGTTATCCCGAGCACGGACAGTACGGCCTTGCGCTGGCCAGAGTGCACTACCACCAGCAGCGGTTCGAGGCGGGGGCGAAAGAGCTGCGACGGACGATTGCCGCAACCGGCGGCTCGATCGAAACCCATGATCTGCTGGGCCAGTGCCTGGAAGGGGTCGGCCGTCTGAACGAGGCGGCAGAAGCATTCCGCAAGGCGATCTCGCTGGGTGGGGTGGGAAGCGCCAGGTCACCATGGCCGCATTTCCACCTAGGAAGCCTGTTGCATGACCGAGGCGAGTTGGAGCCGGCGCGGGAATCGCTGGAACTCGCCGCCGCGATCGATCCGAAAAACGCTCCGGCACAACTGGAACTAGGCATCGTCTTGCGGAAGTCCGGGGAGCTGAGCAAGGCAGCTGACGCGCTTGAGATAGCGGCCCGGCATGCCCCGCGTGATCCGGCGATTCAGTACGCACTGGCCGGCGTTTACAGGCAGCTGGGCCAGCAGGAGCGTTCCGATTCCGCAATGAGGCGGTTCAAAGAAATCTCTCGAGGACCGCGCCAAGCGGAGAGGCAATAGGCCGCAAGCGACTGCCTTTGCTCCCCGATGCCTCCAACGTTGACCATGGTGGAGTTCGTGGGATACGATGAGGCGAGTTAGTACCGGCACATTGAGGAATTGCACCGGAACTTGCTTTACATACAGGGGGTTCTCATGAATACACTGCTTCGCTTGCTATTGGCGGGCTGCTTGGCCGTAGGACTTTCGTTCGCTCAGACGAGCGGAACGATCCAAGGAACGGTATCGGACGACACTGGCGCCGTCATCCCGGGCGCCCAAATCGTCGTCGCAAACATCGAGACGGGAGCCGCGAGCTCCGTATCGACGAACGAGGTCGGGTTCTACACAGTTCCGGGCCTGAACCAGGGCCTTTATTCCGTGACTTGCTCCTCCGATGGTTTCTCGAGCCAGGAGTTCCCGGAAGTGCGGCTGGAAGTCCAGCAGACGATGCGCATTGACTGCGCAATGTCCGTTGGCTCCATCACCGAGACGGTAGAAGTCAACGCAGCCGCCATCCTGATCCAGTCCGAGAAGACCGAGGTCGGGCAGGTGATCGACTCCAAGCGGATCCTGGAGATGCCGCTGAACGGCCGCAACTACCTGGAGCTCGCGAAATTCTCTGTCGGCGTGCTGCCTTCCCGCGAGATGGGTAAAGGAACGCGTCACGATGGCGTGCGCGGGGGCGAGGGCGGAATCCTCGCGGTCGGGATGCATGCCGCGCAAACGAACGTCCTGCTCGACGGCGCGGACAACTCCTCGCGGAATTCGGGCGGCGCACTGGGCTTCCAGGCGCAGGCCACCAAGCCGTCGGTTGACGCGGTCGGCGAGTTCAAGGTCGTGACCAACAACATGTCCGCCGAGTACGGGTACCGGATGGGGGCCAAGGTCCTGGTCAGCACGAAGTCGGGAACCAACGAGTTCCACGGATCGCTTTACGAATTCATTCGCAACGATAAGCTCGACGGAACCAACTTCTTCGCCAACCGCGTGGGGTCGGACAAGCCGACTCTTCGACGCAACCAGTACGGGGGCACCTTCGGCGGCCCGATTGTCCGCAACACCCTATTCGGGTTCTTCAGCTTCCAAGGCACCAAGGACCGCGCAGGACAGAGCTTTACCGCCTCCGTGCCGAGCAGAGCGGCGCTAGGCGGTGATTTCTCGGCACAGCCCCATCCAGACCGCGATATCTTCGATCCGCTGACGCTCGAGAACGGCGTTCGCTCGCAGTTCCCCGGGAACGTGATTCCCATGTCCCGCTTCGACCCAGTAGCAACAGCCCTGTTCAGCAATTACCCGGATCCTAATATTAAAGATCGGGAGAACTTGCGGAATAACCACTTCTACGCGCCCGCAGACACGATCGACCACGACCAGTACGACATGAAGTTCGACTGGAACGTCACTCCCAACAACCGGTGGTTCGCGCGCTACTCGATCCGCGACGAATTTGTTCTGCAGAACGGTCAATTGCCTCTGCCTGCCAACGGAGGAAACGGACAGACCATCGACTTGCCGGGACAAAACTGGGCATCGGCCCTCCACTCGACTCTCAGTCCGACAATGTTCAACGAGTTGCGGTTCGGGTATACGTTCTTTCCAACCCGCTTCGACATTCCGTTCACGGAGCCGCTGAATGCACAGTTCGGAGTCCTGGGAGCCCCGGGTGATTCCATCGACGACGGCCTCGATCACGGCTACGCGCTGTCCCTAGTGAGCGGCTTCACGAGTGTTGGCCCGCGGGCGTTCTGGCCCAACGTCAACAAGATGGACAACCTGCAGATCTCGGACAATTTCACTTGGGTCAAGGGCAGCCACACGATCAAGGTGGGGGCGGAGTACCGTCGGACTCAGATCCCTCGCTCGCCATCGCGCTTCCGTCGCGGCAGGTTCCAATACACCGGGGATTACACCGCAGAAATCCACAATAGCCCTGCAAGCCGGGCCGCAACTGGCAATGCTCTAGCCGACGGGCTAATGGGCTGGAACAGGAATGGGCGTTGGGGCTGGCCGAATGGAGAGGAACAGGTCATCCCTTACTGGGGCGTCTTCGTTCAGGACGACTGGAAACTTACGTCGCGGCTGACCCTGAACATGGGGATTCGCTACGAGCTTTTCTTCACGCCGACATTCCCGGATCCTCAGAGCCATACCCTGAACAGCACGGTCGTGCGATTTATCGGCGAGGTCAACGGGCGTCCGATCGATCCGGGTGAGCGCCTGCCGGTCAACCAGGGTGGATGGGGCGAGGCGGAGTACCTGCCGCATTTCCGGACACCCACCAGCGGCTCAGACTGCGCCTGCGAAAACGACTTGAACAACTTCGCGCCGCGAATCGGCCTTGCGTATCGAGTTAATGATCGGACGGTGGTTCGAGTCGGGGCGGGTCTCTTCTACGGGGAGCATGACAATACGGGCGGAGAGGCGGCACGCTTTAACACGGGTGCGCCGCAGTCGAACGAGTTCGACAACAACCAGCCCAGGGGCATGACTTCATTCTTCACGAGGGACGGGTTTCCTGCGTCGACCCGGGCGGGACTACCGCGTGCCGGGCTAAACGTCCAAGTGAAGAAAGACGGGGTTTGGCCGAACTTCTACGCCGCGCAGTGGTTCTTCGACATCCAGCGCGAGCTTCCGGGCGACACCCTGCTGACCATCGGCTACAACGGTTCGTCGACGTCGCAGATTCACGGGGCAATCAATATCAACCGCCCACTGACGCCACACCCGACAGCCCGGTGGCAGAGCCGCAGGATCCGGCCGTTCTTCAACAGCATCGGATTGCGAGGCGTGAACTTCCTGAACCAGAACTACAACTCGCTCACGATCAAGGCCGAGAAGCGGTTCACTGGTGGCTTCACGTTCTTGAGCTCGTTCACCTGGGCCCACAACATTGACGTCGTGAACGAAAACCTAACCACTGGCACAACATCCCAGCAGCGGTTCACTTACAACCAGACCATCGAGCGCGGAAACGCCTCACTCGACCGGCGGCTGGCGTACGTCACTAGCATTGTCTACGAGCTTCCGTTCGGGCCCGGTAAGAACATGCTCAGCACCGGGCCTGGCGCTTGGATCCTGGGCGGCTGGCAGATCGGCGGCATCCTCAATTTCCTCGGCGGGACACCGGACAGCCACTCGTTCAATCAGGACACCACGAACGTGGGGGGAGCGACCCGTGGAGACCTCATCGGGGAGCTGAACCTGCCTAAGGGTCAAAGGACGATTGACCGCTGGTTCAACACCGACGCCGTCGGCCCGGGCCAGCCGGGTGTCTTGGACAACGCCGGACGGAACCTGATCTGGGGACCCGGCACGACCGCCATCGACTTCTCTCTTTCGAGGAGGTTCAACCTACCTTGGGAGGGCGACTACCTTCAGTTCCGATTCGAGTCGTTCAACTTCACGAACACGCCGGTGTTTGGGAGACCCGACACCCGAATCGGGAGGCCTACGGCGGGCCGGATCGTGACCGCTTCCGAGCCGAGGAGGATCCAGCTCGGCTTGAAGTGGGTATTCTGAGCTAGCCCAAGACTGCGCATCCAACCACGGGCGCCCCGCGGGGCGCCCGTTCTTTTTGCGGGCGGAGCCGAACGCTGTTCCGCATAAGGAAAAGCAGGCGGGAAATGGAATTGCGGGGCTGGGCTATGATTCACGTTAGGAGGCTCTTCACAGGTCTCCGCGTCGGTAGAGTCAGCCAATACGGAGCGTAATCAAGAATGAAGGGCCATCCGAAGGTGCTGCACGCATTGCGGCAACTCCTCAAGTACGAACTGACCGCTATCAATCAGTCCTTCCTGCACGCGCGCATGTGCTTGGACTGGGGCTACGACGGCATTGCTGGCCGAATTCGGAAAGCGTCCATCAAGAACATGGTTTTCGCGGAGCAACTCGTGGACCGGATCCTGTTCCTGGAGGGAATGCCGAACTTGCGCGATACGTACGCCCTTCGGGTTGGAAGCGATGTCGGCAAGATGCATGCGCGCGATCACAAGCTTGCCAAGGACACAGCGAATTGTGCCAACGCGGGGATCGACATCTGCGTCGAGCAGGAAGACGATGCATCGAGGGAATTGATTGAGAGCATCCTTGCGGAGGAGGAGAGCAGGATCGACTGGCTCGAGTCCCAGCTACAAATCATCAAGGACGCCGGACTCGGACTGTACCTTTCGCAGCAGATGCGCAATTAGTCGCTGGCTGACTCAACGGCACTCTCCAGTGCCCGGTGAATGGATCGGTAGGCCGTTACGGATCGTGTCTCAGCAAGAGCTCTTCACGATGACCGTCCCGTACTCGCAATTGCTGTTCATAACGAAGAGATTCCACTGCAGGGATACGCGGCGGAAGCGCGAATCTCAAGGTCTCGAATTGTGCCGAGATCCCCAAGACCACCGAACAGGCAAGATTCGACCAGCATGTCAGCTATTCTTGTGGGCACGTTGCCAACGCACCAGGCATATGTCCTAGCGCGGGAACGTTACGCGAGTCTGGGCGTTGACAGCGACCTGGCGCTCCGCACGCTTTCCTCGATCGCGCTCTCGCTGCATTGCTGGCAAGGCGACGATATTCGAGGTTTCGAAGACGGAGACGAGGAGATCGGGGGAGGCCTTGCAGTCACGGGAAACCAGCCCGGGCAGGCAAGATCGCCCGCGGAACTCCGCATGGATTTCGAAAAGGCGCTGTCGCTCGTTCCGGGCAGCCACAGGTTCAACCTGCACGCGATCTACGCCGAGACCGGAGGGAAAGCCGTCGAACGGGACGCACTGCAACCGGAGCACTTCGCAGCCTGGACGAATTGGGCGCGTGAGCAGGGACTCGGCCTAGATTTCAATCCCACGTTTTTCGCCCATCCCAAGGCAGGAGACGGATTCACGCTTGCTCATCCCAATCCGGGCACCCGCAGGTTCTGGATCGACCACGGCAAGGCGTGCCGCCGCGTCGGGGCGTCGTTCGGTGAGGCTCTCGGCACGCCCTGCGTGACCAACGTCTGGATCCCGGACGGTTACAAGGACCTGCCTGCCGACAGGCGGGCGCCTAGAGAGCGATTGGTCGAATCGCTGGACGACGTCTTCAGCGAGCCGTTGGACCGTAAGCACAATCTCGATGCGGTCGAATGCAAGCTCTTCGGACTCGGGTCGGAGTGCTACGTCGTCGGCTCCCACGAGTTCTACCTGGGATACGCGGCGTCGCGCCGCACGGTGCTTTGCCTGGATGCGGGCCACTTCCATCCCACCGAGGTGGTTTCCGACAAGATCTCGTCCGTGCTGCTCTGGGTCGATCGCCTGCTGCTGCACGTCAGCCGCGGCGTGCGCTGGGACAGCGACCACGTCGTGATCCTCTCCGACGAACTAAGGGAGATCGCGAAGGAACTGGTCCGGGGCGAGTACCTGCCCAGAGTACACATCGGGCTGGATTTCTTCGACGCGAGCATCAATCGCGTGGCCGCATGGGTCATCGGGGCCCGAGCGATGCTGAAGGGGCTCTTGCTGGCACTACTCGAGCCCTCGAATGCGCTCCGCCAGATGGAGCGGGACGGAGACTTTACGGGTCGGCTGGCTGTGCTGGAGCAGTCGCTCACGATGCCGTTCGGCACCGTGTGGGACCACTATTGCGCCATGCAAGGGGTCCCGGAAGAGTCGGCATGGCTGAACGAGATCCGAGCGTACGAGCGGACTGTTCTCAGCCAGAGGTAGGTGCAGGGACGGACCAAGGAACAAACCTATGAGCGCAACACCGGCGGCTGTGGCCAGCCACGATCCCGAGTTTCTTTACGAATTCGACCGGGAGCCGATACCGAAGTCACGTCTTCTCGGCCCGGGATATTTCGCGGGGGCCTACGCAGGTGAGCACGTCGCGGCCACCGAGTTCGTCATCGGCGTCACATTCGTCAATTGGGGAGCAAGCGTTCAGGACATCTTTCTTGGACTTATCGTGGGCAACCTTTTGGCCGTCTTGACCTGGACCCTCGTTTGTGCGCCGATCGCGGTGGACACGCGCCTAACCCTGTACTGGTACCTGCGCAAGATCGGCGGACCGCGGCTGACTTCGATCTACAACGTCGTGAACGCTCTGCTTTACTCGATCATGGCGGGCTGCATGATCACTGTCTCGGCTTCAGCCGTGCGGATACCGTTCGGCATCCCGCCCCAACTGAACTGGTATCCGACAGACTTCCGATTCGTGCTGGTAGTCCTCGGCGTGGGCACCGTCGTCGTGACGCTGGCAGTGCTCGGCTTCAAGAAGCTGGCGACATTCGCGACGGTCTGCTCCCCTTGGATGTTTCTGATGTTCATTGTGGGAGCGATTGCCGTCCTGCCGGAACTGTTCCAAGCAGCAGGCGGCGGCAGCTTCTTCGACATGGCCGGACGGACGGTTTGGACGGGGCAGACGCCCGACGGGAGCGAACCGATGGGCTTCTGGAAGGTTGCGGCATTTGCCTGGATCTGCAATCTGGGAATGCACGGGGCGCTGTCCGATATGGCTATCTTCCGCTTCGCGCGGAGAGCCTCCTATGGGCTGTTTTCTTCGTTCGGAATGTTCCTCGGCCACTACCTCGCCTGGATCTGTGCCGGTCTGATGGGCGCCGGCGCTGCGTTGCTAATGGAGCGCCAGCTGGTGGAGCTTGATGCGGGCGAGGTCGGCTACCAAGCGCTCGGATGGGTTGGGGCTCTCGCCGTCGTCATCGCGGGCTGGACGACGTCAAATCCGACGCTCTACCGGGTGGGCCTGGCCTTACAAGCCGTCACGCCCAACTGGTCGCGAGCCAAGGTCACGCTTGTTGCAGGAATCGTGACGACCGTCGTCGCTTGCTTTCCATTCGTGTTCACGGGCCTGCTGGACTACGTGGCGATCTATGGCCTTCTAATCTCGCCGATCGGAGCAATCGTCGTCACCGAGCATTGGATCTTCCCAAGAACCGGTCTAAACCGCTACTGGGTGTCGCGAAAGGGATTGACCCTCAACTGGGCTGCGCTACTCGCATGGGGACTCTCGGTGGCGCTTGCCGTAGGTCTGGAGCGGGGCGGGTTCCTGCACCTCTTCTTCCTGTTCATTCCGGTCTACGGGTTCGCCATGATCGCCTACTGGGTCCTGGCCAAGGCCATGGGTGCTGGCGATTCCGTCCCGGCAGAGGCAACCCAACCCGACGAGGTCGTCCCGGTCTCCGAACCGACTTCCAGTCCGCCCGTTCCGTCGAGGACTTGGTCCGAACGAGTGTCCGGCCTCGTGGCAGGGCTCGCACTGGCTTCTTGCCTTTGGCTCGGATTTTCCGTGCTGGACGCTTCCACGGAGGGCTACTCCTCGGCTTTGGAGGCATTCCACGCGCAACTGACAATTCCGACACTGGTCTATTTCGTCGCCGGCTCGGTTTTCTTCACGCTGAGGGACCGATCGCGACGGGGCCAGAGTCCCGGATAGCGGAGTGCTTGCACCTTGAAGATCGAAAGGATCAGCGCCTACCAGGTTGATCTGCCGCTGCTGGAGGGACCTTACAACTGGTCCGGCGGAAACACGGTCTCGGTGTTCGACAGCACTCTCGTACGCATCGACACGGACAGCGGGATTACCGGGTACGGGGAGGTCTGTCCGCTGGGGCCCGCGTATCTGCCGGCCTACGCAGAGGGGGCGCGCACGGGGATTGCCGAGATCGGGCCGAGCCTCGTCGGACTCGACCCGACCCAGCTCGGCATCCTGAACGAAAGGATGGACGCAGCGCTCAAGGGTCACCCTTACGTCAAGTCTCCGATCGACGTCGCTTGCTGGGATATACTCGGCCAAGTCGCAGGCATGCCGGCCTGTGAACTTCTCGGCGGCCGATACGGAGACGATTTCGTCCTGTATCGCGCGATCTCCCAAGAATCGGCCGCGAGGATGGTCGACCTCGTCTCAACTCATCGCGCTGAGGGCTACAAGAGGTTCCAGCTCAAGGTCGGCGGGGACCCGGCCGAAGACATTGAGCGAATCCGCGCTGTGGCTGCCATCGCAGGGCCCGACGACCGCCTGATCGCCGACGCGAACACCGGCTGGCTGATGCACGACGCGATGCGAGTCGTTCAAGCGGTCAGCGACATAGACGTCTACATCGAGCAGCCTTGCCTGTCATACGAGGAATGCCTTTCAATCCGCCGCCATACCCACCACCCCTTCGTGCTCGACGAATCGATCGACAGCGTCCGCGCCTTGCTGCGAGGAAGCGGCGACAACGCGATGGACGTGATCAACCTCAAGATCAGCAAGCTAGGCGGACTGACGAAGGCTCGGCAAGTCCGCGACCTGTGCGTGTCGCTGGGAATCGCGATGACCGTCGAGGATACTTGGGGCGGCGACTTCACCACCGCGGCCATCGCTCACCTTGCCCACAGCACACCGCCCCGGTTCCTGTTCACGTCGACGGACTTCAACAGCTATCTCACCGTGAGCACGGCAGTGAATCCGCCTTGTCGCCTGAATGGACGGCTCGCCGCACCGACCGCCCCCGGACTGGGCCTCAAGCCCCGCATGGAAGTCCTTGGCGAACCGGTCCTGGTAATCGAGTAGACCTACCAGTCGACAGGCGCTCCGAGCCCGAGCTCTTCGGCGCGCTTGAGAATGGCCTGAGCGGCCACGACATCCTGGACCGAAATTCCGACGGATTTGAAGAGTGTCACCTGAGAAGCGGTTGAACGGCCTTCGCAACTCCCGAGGACCATGTCGCCCAGCGCACAGTGCATGTGGGACTGGTCAAATAGCCCCTGTCCCATGGGAATCAGCAGATCCCCTGCCTCCTCCATGGCAGATTCCCGGTCGTCGACGACAACGAGCGCTCTTGAAACAGTTTTTCCGGGAATCTCACGATCCTCGGGCTTGAAAGAACCGATCGCGTTGATGTGGAGTCCGTCCTGGACGTCCGCGTCTTTGAAGATTGGCGCGCGGGAAGTCGTCGCCGCACAGGCAACATCAGCACCTCGAAGTGCCTCGGCAGGGGAGATGGCAACGTGGAATCCTCCGGGCACCGGGGCGGATGCCTCCAGTTCGGCAGCCATTGCCGCGGCAGAAGCTGTATTGGGATTAAAAATTCGGATTTCCTCGATTCGACGGACAGCACGCATGGCTTCGACTTGCGTGCGTGCGTGGACTCCGCTGCCGAACACCGCGAGAACCCGGCTCTCGGGCCGCGCTAGCAGGTCCGTGGCGAGCCCACACGCCGCTGCGGTCCGAATCGCCGTCATCGCAGCTCCATCGAGCAAGCCGATGGGGACGCCGGTCGAGGAGTCAACCGCAAGCACTGTTCCGTGAATCGAAGGCAAGTCGTGCCGACGATTCCCCGGAAACACGGAAACGACCTTCACTGCCAGCAACGGCGGGTCCCCTGACTCGAGAGCCGCCGGCATGACCAGCGTCGCCCCGAACTCACCGCCAGTCCGTAGAACCGACCGAGATGGAGCGAGCACTTCGCCTCGCGCATGGGCAGCGAACGCTACGCGCATGGCGTCGACGGCCTCGGCCATCGGCAGGGCGCGGGCGACGGCGGACGGACCCAGGACCCTCACGCGGATTCGTTTCCCTGCCGTACGGATGCAGCCAGCCTTTGGTTCAGCAGCAGCAGTACAATCACGACGATTCCGACCTGGAAGAGCACCGTTCCGACACTAAAGACATGATCCGCACCGAACGGCACGAACCAGCCGCCGGGATCGTCCCGCCAAGCTTGGTATAGAAGCCAGACTGTCAGCACTACGGCCTCGAACGGTACGACCGCCCGGATCACGACGTCCCACCAGGAACCGATCCGAACATTGGAATGCTCGTGGTTGAGCGTTTCCGCACGAAATTTCCGAGCACCGTAGCGACCGACGGCGAGGGCGAAGAACAGCCCCGAGAGAATCAGAGCTACCCCCCAGACCCAGTCCTGGTTATCAAGGACGCTCATGTTGAGCGCAGAAGGCAACCCGATGAGGAATGCCGTCGCCGCGATGCCGTAAATCGCCTTCCGGCGCTCGAACCCGGCATCCTCGAAGGCGCGCACGGCGACCTCCACCATTGCGATGAGGCTCGTGAATGCGGCGAAGGCAAGAGCTGTGAAGAACAGCGCCATGAAGAATCCGCCCTGCGGCAGCGAGCGGAACAACTGCGGCATCCAGATAAACGTAATGCCGGCATTGCCTTCCGAAAACACGGTGTCCTGCATGAGCTGCGCGGAGAACGGCTCGCCCTCCCGAACCGCCTGCTCCAGTGAGCCCAAGCCCCGCAACTGGCTCGGATCTGTCGCCGCGCTCTCAAGCAACGGTGGTACGGCCGAAAACACCGTGCAGAAAACCATGATCCCCGCGAGCAAGGAGATTGTGTTGTTGGCGGCGGGCAAGACAAAGCTGTTGAGCGCAGTATCTTCGCGGTCGCGCTGGTAGGCCGCGTAGCAGAGGACAAGACCCCAGCCAGCACCTGTGTCCCATGCGTTCTGCGTTAGCGCTTCGATCCAGATTCGAGCTCTGGTCAACTCGCCCCAGTCGATCCCGAACAGGTACGCCATGCCGTCAGAGGCCCCTGGCAGCGTCGCCGCCCTCACCACCAGGACGAGGACCAAGGCAATCAAGGCCGGCATGAGGATCTTGGCAACTCTCTCGATCGCGGTAACGCCCTTCGCCACGACCAGCACCGCAAGGCCGAGCATGATGGCGTGGAACAAGACTGGCCAGGGGGACGAGGTGAAGTCGGCCCAGAACGCGCCAGGCACGGGGTCGGCAAGTTCACCCCCGAACGCTGCCAGAGCGTAGCGAACTGTCCAGCCTGCCACGACGGAGTAGTAACAGAGGATTCCAGAGCAGACGCACACGACCAAGGCCCCTGTCCAGGCCCATCCGGGCCCGGCCAGGCTCACGAATGCCCGGACGGGACCCGATCGGGTCTTGCGCCCCATCCCGAATTCCAGCAGGATCAGTGGAATCGACCAAAGGAATAGGAAGGCAATCCACGCAACAAGGAATTCGCCGCCGCCGTTCTTGGCGGCGATCCGGGGAAATCGCCAGATGTTGCCGGTGCCGACAGCCATGCCGAGCATGGCGAGCATCATGGCCCACCTGGAGCCGAACCGCGCTTGAGCCATGGAACGATGCGTTGACCTCGCCCTGACTCGATCACGTCGGATCGCCGGCTGTCGAACGCGAATTACGGCGATTGTGACACATGCCTAGTCATGGAGCCGATCGGCATGGACTGGCTGGCCGGACGAAACGACAGGATCCAGCGGCAGGCTAGCAAGGATCCGGGACAGCTCCGAGACGGATACGGGTCCGTAGAGAGTCCGCCGGGAACCTTTCCACGGCCGACGAAATGGTCTATGCCGCGCCGACTTCGCGAGGGCGGCGGTGGACTCCAATCCGGAAGCGTCGAAATCCGGGCCCTCGGCAATCCGTTCGCTCTGCCAGTCGCCGCAAGTATACTGGCGGTCTGCTCTTGTTATGGCGACTTCGGACGTTTCCCACCAAGCCCCTCAGACCGCTCTCGCGAGGACGCTCCAATGGGTCGAGCGCGTAGGCAACCGCTTGCCGGATCCGGCCGCGCTATTCGTCATAGCCCTCGTCGCGGTGTGGATCGCATCCTGGCTGCTCGCAGGCCACGAATTCACCGTTCCGGCCAAGGACGGAGCGCGGACGCTCACAGTCCAGAACCAGCTGTCCGGACCGAGCCTAGCTGCCTTCCTGGCGAACATGGTGACTGCGTTCACGGGTTTCGCGCCACTGGGCGTCGTCCTGGTGGCGCTGCTGGGAGTCGGTGTTGCCGAGCACACCGGATTCATTCGCGCTGGCTTGAAAGGGCTTGTCTCGATGACTCCGCAGAGCCTGTTGTCGCCAATGCTGCTGTTGGTTGCAATCGTCAGCCATACGGCAGCGGATGTCGGCTACGTGCTTGTGATTCCTCTTGGCGGCGTTATTTTTCATGCCGCCGGGAGGCATCCCCTCGCGGGAATCGCTTGCGCTTTCGCAGGAGTTTCGGGCGGCTTCGGAGCAAACTTCATCCCGTCGGCAATCGATCCGCTGCTCCAGGGCTTCACCCAATCGGCCGCGCAGATCCTGGATTCGAGCCGCGAGGTCAACCCGCTCTGCAATTGGCTGTTCACAAGCCTGTCGAGCTTGCTGGTGATCGTCGTCGGGTGGATCCTGACCGACCGCGTGATCGAACCACGGCTCCAAGGGACTCCGCTCGATGGCGAGGGCTCCGACAGTGTCGAGTCGCAAGCGCTTTCGCGAAAGGAACGAGCAGGGGTATGGGCCGGTCTCGCTACTATGGCGCTCGGCGTGCTGGCACTCTTCCTGGCAGTGCTGCCGGCCGATTCCCCGCTGCGTGCTCCGAACGGGCAGCTCAGTTCCTTCGCAGCCCCTCTGATGCAGTCGATGATCCCGCTGATCTTTCTGCTGTTTCTGATACCAGGGATCGTCTACGGATACGTGGCGGGAACGGTCCAGAGCCACCGCGACATCATCGCGGGCATGAGTAAGTCCATGTCGACGATGGGCTACTACCTGACGATGATCTTCTTCTGCGCCCAGTTCACTTCCGCCTTCGCAAAGTCCAACCTGGGCGCTTTGCTCGCGGTGGAAGGCGCCGACTTCCTCAAGGCCCTGGGGCTGCCCGGCATGATGACAATCGGCGGCATTGTCCTACTGAGTGCGTTTGTGAACCTAGTCGTTGGGTCGGCGTCGGGAAAGTGGGCCTTGCTGGCACCGGTGTTTGTCCCGGTCCTGATGCAAGTGGGGCTGTCCCCGGAACTCACCCAAGCCGCCTACCGGGTGGGCGATTCCACCACGAATATTGTCACGCCCCTGATGCCGTATTTTCCGCTCGTGGTTGCGTTCTGCCAGCGGTGGGTCAACAACACAGGCATCGGCACGGTTACCTCGTTGATGTTGCCGTACTCGATCAGCTTGTTGGTGACCTGGTCCCTCAGCTTGGGCCTGTTCTGGGCCCTGGGCATTCCACTGGGATTGCAATCGACGTACACCTACCCGTAATTCCAGGTGGCGACCCGGCTCCCGTCTCGATCCGGGGAGTCCGGCAAGATGGTTCGAACGGCAGGCCAGGCCGCTCCCGGGACCCCGAAGGAGGCCAGGTGTCTTCCTCTCGCCAGCACGGAACAATCGTGGGCAGTCCGCTCGCATGTCCGGCAGACCGTTGCCCTGTGGGCGGATGACTCGTTCCTGCTCTTCGCACCGTTGGAGCTCCGATTAGCCTCCGCACTTGTGCCGTGCACTGGGACGTAGTCCAACATTCGCCGTATCTGGGCAAGTTCTGAACTGACCGCCCATCGCGGTTGGTATACAATCTCGCTGAAAGTTATCGCGCGGCGCCCAGCCGCGCTACTGCTGCACGGAAAGGAGGCGAATCGGTGAAGATTCCCGTGAGCATTACGATCAACGGTCGCCAATACGACAGAGATGTGGAACCGCGGCTGCTGCTCGTCCATTTCATTCGCGACGTACTGGGGCTGACCGGCACGAAAGTGGGGTGCGATACGAGCCAGTGCGGTGCTTGCACCGTCCTGCTGGACGGTGCCTCGGCCAAATCCTGCACATGCCTAGCGGTCCAGGCCGACGGAGCCTCAATCACGACGATCGAGGGTCTGGGCGGCAACGACGGGCTGCACGCCCTCCAGGAATCGTTCTGGAACAAGCATGGCCTGCAGTGCGGCTTCTGCACGCCGGGGATGATCATGGCTTCCCATGAGCTGCTGCGCTGCAACCCGGATCCGTCCGACGATCAAATCCGGCACGGCCTTGAAGGCAATCTCTGCCGTTGCACCGGCTACCAGAACATTGTCCGCGCAGTCCGTGACGCGGCGGGAGGTTCCCAATGAGCGCCTCCACTTTTGGCTCCGGAATCCGTCGCAGGGAAGACCCCCGGCTGATCACGGGCAGCGCCAAATACACCGACGACATTGTCCTGCCCGGCATGCTGCACGCTGCGATGCTGCGCAGTCCATATGCACATGCCCGCATCAGCAGCATCGACACTTCCGCGGCCGCCGAAGCCAGCGGCGTCGTTGCCGTCTTCACGCACTCTGACACGGAAGGTGAAATTGGCGCCGCGCCCTGCGCGTGGCTCCTTCCGAATTCGGGCCTGACAATCGCCGACTATCACTGCATCGCGAAGGATACCGTTCGCTACGTGGGAGATATCGTGGCGGTGGTCGTCGCCGAAACCAGCAGCCAGGCGCATGATGCGCTGGACCTGATCGACGTCGACTACGACCCCTTGGAGACCGTTGTCACGCCCAAGGCCGCTGCGGCGGAGGGCGCCCCCCAGCTGCATTCCGAAATCGCGGGCAACCAGGCATTTCATTGGACCGTGACCGGAGGCGGCGACATCGACGAGGCGTTCAGCAATGCCGATGTGGTGGTCAAGGAAACGATCGTCCAGCAGCGTCTGATTCCGAACGCCATGGAACCGCGGGCCGCGATCGCAAGCTACCTGCCGGCCACTGGCGAGCTGACACTCTGGAATACCACGCAGAATCCGCACATCGTGCGCTTCCTGTGCTCGCTCGTGAACGGCGTTCCCGAAGACAAGCTCAGAGTCATCGCACCTGAAGTGGGTGGAGGCTTCGGAAGCAAGATCGCTGTCTATCCGGGCGACTTCATCACCGTGTTCTGCTCGAAGAAGCTCGGCGTACCGGTCAAGTGGGTGGAGACTCGCAGCGAGAACTACCAGTCCACGACCCATGGACGCGATCACGTGCAGGAGATCGAACTGGCCGCCACGAGCGACGGCAAGATCACCGGCCTGCGCGCGTCGGTCTGGGCGGGGATGGGCGCCTACCTCTCCACTGCGGCCCCGGGCATTCCGACGATCCTGCACGGGCTCATGCTGTCGGGTGTTTATGACATCCCGGCCATCCATGAGGACGTATACGGCCTCTACACCAACACCACTCCGGTAGAAGCCTATCGTGGAGCTGGCCGACCCGAGGCCACCTTCATGGTCGAGCGGCTCGTGGACGTGCTCGCAACCAAGCTGGGGATGGATCCCGCAGAGATTCGCCGGCGTAACTTCATCCCGAAGTTCGACAACGGTCATGAGGTCGTGACCGGCCTGAACTACGACAGCGGCGACTACCCTGGAATCCTTACCAAGCTCCTGGGCGAAGCCGGATACGACGGCCTTCGCGCAGAACAGGCCTCAGCTCGCGAGAAAGGCCGCTATATCGGCCTTGGACTCTCGACATACGTCGAGATCTGTGGCTTGGGACCGTCCCAGGTCGCTGGAGCGATCGGCTTCCAAGGAGGCCTCTGGGAAAGCGCGATCCTGCGGTTCCATCCCAGCGGGAAAGTCAATGTGATGATCGGCGCGTCCCCCCACGGCCAGGGCGAGGAGACAACCTTCGCCCAGATTGTCGCAGGGGAGTTGGGCGTTTCTCCGGATGACGTCAAGGTGATTCACGGCGACACCGAGAGCACCCCAATGGGATGGGGCACCTACGGCAGTCGCACCACGGCAGTCGGAGGCGCCGCGCTCGCCCTGGCGGCGCGCAAGATCCGTGACAAGGCGAAGATCATCGCTGCGCACCTGCTGGAAGCGGCTGTCGAGGACATGGATTACGAGGACGGCAAATTCTTCGTGAAGGGGTCGCCTGACTCGAGCAAGACGATCCAGGACATCGCGCTGATGGCGAACGTGGCGTGGGACATGCCGGAAGGGGTGGAGGCCGGGCTCGAAGCAACGTCGTTCTACGACCCGCCGAACTTCGTGTTCCCGTACGGAGCCCATCTCGCGGTCGTCGAGGTGGACGCCGAGAGCGGCAACGTGGAGCTGAAGCGCTACGTCGCGGTGGATGACTGCGGGCCGCAGATCAATCCGGTCATCGTCGAGGGTCAGGTCCACGGAGGCATCGTCCAAGGGATTGGGCAGGCGATGTGGGAAGAGGGAGTATATGACGATGACGGCCAGCTCCTGACCGGCTCGATGCTCGATTACGCGCTGCCACGAGCCGACCGACTGCCCGACATCGAGGTTCACTCGACCGTCACGCCGTCTCCCCACCACCCGCTTGGGGTCAAGGGCATCGGCGAGGCCGGAACGATCGCGTCGACTGCTGCCGTCTACAACGCCGTGATCGATGCGCTCCAGCCGATGGGCGTGGAGAGCGTGAACATGCCGCTGACGCCCGAACGCGTCTGGCGGTCCATCCAGGAAGCGCAAGGGAGGGTTTGAGCCATGTACGCACCCGAATTCGACTACTACCGGGCAGGTTCCGTGGCAGAGGCCGCGGAGCTTCTGGCCAAGCATCCCGACTCCAAGCTGCTGGCCGGCGGCCACAGTCTGATCCCTATCCTGAAGGTGCGCCTCGCGTCACCGTCGGCGCTGATTGACATCGGCCAAATCGACAGCTTGCGCGGCATCGAGTCCGCGTCCGGCAAAATCCGGATTGGAGCGCTCACGACGCATACCGAGATCGCCGCTTCGGAGGCTCTCAACGTGGGCGCCACGGCACTGCCGGAAGCCGCCGGCATGATCGGCGACCCGGCGGTCCGGAATCGGGGAACGATCGGTGGCAACGTCGCACATGCCGACCCAGCCTCGGACCTGCCGGCAGTGCTGACCTGCCTGGGGGCGGAGTTCGTCATCGCCGGGGCGGGCGGTGAGCGCAGGGTCGCGGCCTCGGACTTCTTCGAGGGCCTCATGACCACGGCCGTCGGAGAGCTCGACATCCTCACATCCATCGAGCTGCCAGCCTCGGGCCGGGGAGAGGGGTCCGCGTACGCCAAGTTCGGGCATCCTGCTTCCCGCTACGCGGTGATCGGCGCCGCTGCCAAGGTCACTGCGAATGACGGGACGTGCACCGCCGCCAGCGTGGCCCTTGGCGGCCTAGTACCGGCCCCCGTGCGCGCCGAGGCGGTCGAACAGGCCCTGGTCGGCGGCCCGCTCAGTGAGGACGCCATCGCGGCAGCCTCGCGCAAGGCCGCCGATTGCCTCGACGATGACGAAGTGCTAGGAGACGTTTACGCTTCGGCGGAATACCGCAAGGCGGTCGCCCATATCTGGGTGCGCCGCGCGCTGTCCGCCGCGGCCGCGCGCAGCGGCTAGCCGCACGCGACCGCACATGTCAGATCCGAATCCGATCCCAAGTTCGATCAGCGAACTGCAATCGATGCTGGCGCGGGAAGAGTATATCTCCGACCGCGCCCTGGCGACCTCCTTGTTCCTTGGGCTGCGCCTGGAGAGGCCTGTCCTACTCGAGGGCGAAGCGGGCGTCGGAAAGACCGAAGTCGCCAAGTCGATAGCGGCGGCGCTGGGTCGTGAGCTTATCCGGATGCAGTGCTACGAGGGGCTGGACATCAGCCACGCGGTCTACGAGTGGAACTACTCCCGGCAGATCCTCGAGATCCAGCTGATGCGCGGTGGTGGCGAGCTGGACCGTCGGACCGCAGCGAAGGAATTATTCAGGCGCGAATTCCTGATCGAGAGGCCGCTGCTGCGAGCACTGGAGCACGAGGGGCCTTCGCCAGTGCTACTGATCGACGAGCTGGACCGAGCCGACGAGGAGTTCGAAGGCTACCTGCTCGAGATGCTGTCGGACTACCAAGTCACCATCCCGGAACTCGGTACAGTCAAGGCGTCGCACCCTCCGATCGTGCTCATCACTTCGAACCGTACGCGGGAGCTTCACGATGCCCTCAAGCGCCGCTGCCTCTACTGCTGGATCGATTATCCGGACTTCGAAAAGGAGCTTCGGATCGTGCAGGTCAAGGTGCCGACCGCATCAAGGGCTCTCAGCGAGCAGGCAACAGCGTTCGTGCAGGAATTGCGAAAGGCCGAGCTGTACAAGACCGCAGGCGTTTCGGAAACGCTCGATTGGGTGGCCGCCCTCGTGGCACTGGACGAAGATCTCCTGACTCCTGAACGGATTGACGAGACGCTCGGTATCCTCCTGAAAAACCAGGAAGACATCCAGACGGTTCGCGGAGATCCCGTGAAGGCGATGCTCGACAGGGCGCAGCACCGCGGAGTTCGGATGAGCTACGCCGGCCAGGAGCCCAGCACAGCATGGGTCACCTCCTCGAAAACCTGACGCAGTTCGCGCGACTTCTCCGCTCACTCGGACTCTCAGTGCCTGCCGGAAGCACGATCGAAGCCGCCAAGGCGGTCCAGCACATCGATATCGGGAAACGAGACGAATTCCGATTCGCCCTGCGAACCGTGCTCGTGCGGCGTGCAGAGGACCTACAGGTATTCGACACCGCATTCCGGACCTTTTGGAGCAGGCCGTCGGGCACCAGCACGAAACTGGACCTCCGTCCCCTGGGCAGCGAACGCAGGCTTGGTGATCCGGTCGTCGAGATGGAGTCACTCTCGAATGCATCCGATGTCCCGTCGCACGAAGCCCAGACGCACTTGGAACGGGTCCAGATCTCGACATACAGCGATCGCGAGATTCTCCGCGAGAAGGACTTCAAGAAGCTCACTGCCGAAGAGACGGCACACGCAGTTCGCCTGCTGAGGGAGCTTCGGTGGCGACCCGCCCCGAGAAAAACCAAGCGCTGGGCCCCGGGACAGGGCAGATCTCCAGACCGACGCAAGCTCTTGGCCAGGCTCGCACGACGCGAGGACGATCCTGACGTGCTTCCGACTCGAGCACGAAAGACATCGCCGAGACGGCTCGTGCTGCTTTGCGATATCAGCGGTTCGATGGAGCGCTACACACGGATGCTGCTGTGGTTCGCCTGCTGCCTGACCGGAAACCTGGGTCGCGTCGAATCGTTCGTCTTCGGGACCCGTCTGACGCGAATCACGAAGAAGCTCCGCGCGCAGCGCGGAGCAAACCCGTTGCGGGAGATCTCCCGTCTCGTCCCGGATTGGTCCGGAGGCACCCGGATCGGCGAGACCTTGCGAGCCTTCAACGTTCACTGGGCTCGCCGGGTGCTCGGAAACGGAGCCGTCGTTCTCGTGGTCTCCGACGGCTGGGACCGTGGCGACCCGGCCGCGATGCGCCGCGAGGTATCACGGCTCGGGCGGTCCTGCCACAGGCTGGTCTGGCTCAGCCCGTTGCTGGGGTCGCCGCAATACAAGCCCTTGACGCGGGGCCTGCAGGCCGCCCTCCCGTCAATCGACGACTTTCTGCCGATTCACAATCTGGCAAGCCTCGACAGACTGGCCGCCCATCTGAACAGGCTCCCCGGGGCGTCGCGGTCCCGCTCTGGCAGGGGTCAGCCGGACACTTTGCAGAGCGTCTGATAGGCTTGCGGGAGGTTCCGCGAAGATGGAGTTCAACAGCACCTACGAGATCGAGGCCGCGCCCGCGGAGGTATTCGACGCGATGACGAACGTCGACCTCGTGGCTGGCTGCGTTCCTGGCTGCGATGGCATGGAGCCCCTCGGAGACGATCGCTACCAAGCGACCATGGTCCTCGGCGTCGCTGCCGTCAAGGGCAGATTTCGGGGTGTCGTGGCCTTGCGCGATCAGAACCGGCCGGAATCGTTCCTGATTGAAGTCGAGGGCAAAGGGAGTGCCGGTTTCGCGAAGGGCGAAGCTCGCATCGGGATCTCCGGGACCGATGCAGGGTGCTCGGTCTCAGTGCAAGCCAAGGCGCGGGTCGGCGGCCCCGTGGCACGGGTGGGACAGCGGCTACTTGCCGGAACAGCGAAAATGATCGCAGACAAGTTCTTCGCGTGCATGCGTAACACCATCGAGGCACGGCTGATCGCGCCGACCACCTGATCCGCGGTGAATTGCCTCAAGCGTAAACGGGGACTGCCAGCAAACCCCAGCGAGACCTGACCGGCGCTGCGCCTCCGGACGTCCAGGCTGGCAGGTGACGGGTGCGCGAGGAGGGGAGCACCGTCTCCTCGATCTCCGAATCCAATCCGGGGATACGTAGACGAGGTCCGTTCCGAGCGAAGCTGCCCGCAGCCAATTCACTACAGAGAATGCTACAGCCGAAGACAGGGCACGATGCGCAAGCGGTGAGGGCGACTCCATGGCGATCAACATCACTCACAGGCCAGACCTCGACGATCAAGTGGAGCGACTTGCGGCGCAGTTGGGACTCTCAGGGCACGGCAGAAAGACAGCTGTAATCGAGAAGGCGTTAGCGGCTCTTGAAAAACAAGTTGGGAGATACCCGAGTGAAGCCGAAATCAAGGCCTCGCTCGACCGCTACCTGAAGAACGGACCCAGGCTCCGCGAGGCAATCCTGAGAGAGAATCCGCATCTCAAGGAACCGCTATCTCAGACGCTGCAGGACGAGCTATACGACGAGTGGGGCATTCCGAAGTGATCGTTGTCGACACATCGGCGATCATGGCGATCTTGCTGATGGAAGTCGGGGCTCCTGAATTCGCGCAATACATCAGAAGGCACAGTCCCGCCCTCGTATCCGCTGGCACCGCAATTGAGCTAGCGACAGTGGCCAGCCGCGCATCTGAGGTATTTGATGACGCAATGGCATTCTTGGGCGAACCGTTCATTCAGATCGAACCGGTAGACGCTGACCAGGTCGCACTCGCGGCGAAAGGGTACCGCCGTTTCGGGAAGGGCCGCCATCGCGGCAGATTGAACTTCGGTGACATGTTCGCGTACACGCTGGCACAAAGCCGAAACCTCCCATTGCTGTTCCAAGGCAACGACTTCGCAAAGACCGATGTCACCCAGGCTGCAATCTCCGCCAACCGTCGCCCGACGCACCAACTGGACGAGGATAGGGATGAACCACCCATCATCCACCAGCGCAGCCCCTCGTAGCGGCAACGGAAGTGGGCAGCCCGTCCCTGTCCGCACCGCCATGCCCCAGCATCGCGATCACGTGTTGTGTCACCGGAACGTTCTCTTGGTGCGCGATTCGGACAGCCGCCGTTCCTTGCACCAAAGGTGCGTGGGCTTACAAGTCCAGCTCGCCGAGGCGGTCCCGAAGTCGCTGCGATAGCTGGGTCACCAGGGACAGGTTCGAGGCGGCAACGTTCTTGGTTTCCCTTGCGGCCGACGAGTGATCGTACAGCTCGACATAGCCATCGTCGTGAAGAACCAACCGGTGGGTCTCGGTTCGAATCGTCCTGGCCTCTCGGTGGTAAGCGATTGCAGAATGACCGATGGAAGCCGGGTCGTCCAACAGAGAGCGCAACGATTTCCCATGCACAAAGTCCGGCATCGGCAACCCGGCCAGATCGGCAAGCGTTGGGAATACATCCAAGCTCTCGACGATCGCGTCCGTCGCCTCGCCAGGTCTCTGCAATCCGGGATACGAAACGATCAAGGGTGATCGCAGGGATTCCTCGAACAGAGTGTGCTTTCCCCAGACCGCGTGCTCGCCCAAGTGCCAGCCATGGTCGCCCCAGAGAACCACGACCGTATTACGGGCGGCATCCGTCCGCTGCAGGCGATCCAGTAAGCGGCCAACCTGCGCGTCTGCGTAGCTCACACAGGCCGCGTAGTGCTTTCGAACCTCGAGTGCGAAATCAGCATCGCTGTTCGGGTCACGATTCCATCGGTTGTACTTCATGAACTCGTTGGAGGCGTGCCATGTGGTTCTGCCCTGCGGTCGGGTTGGATGCGGCGTTGGCGGCAACTGCGCGTCAGCATACGGCTCGAGGTATCTCAGCGGCGCGCCGAATGGCAGGTGCGGCCTCAAGATGCCAACGGCAAGGAAAAAGGGCTCGTCGGGCTCTGAGGCCAATTCGTCCAGCTGCCTGACAGCTTCGTCGATCGCCACCCCGTCGGGATAAACGGAATCGGGACCCTCCTTCGCTTGGTACACGTCCATGTCGCCTGCATCGAACCGGATTTCTCCGTTTGCCAGACCATGCATCCAACCTCGGGGATGCTGCCACGCACCGGCCGGTAGCAGATGGCGGTCCCAGGAATTCGGCATTTCAAGCTGGAGGGGGTCGTCCCAGTCCTCGCCGCCGAATCCGCCCGGATGATGGGACACCTTTCCCACGGAGACCGTCGCGTAGCCATGCTCGCGAAACCAGGCTGGCATGCTTGACGGTACTGAGCCTGGATCGTCGGACATCCTTGCAGCACGCTGAAAGAGGGCTGCATTACCGGCACTGCCGTAGCGCCCGGTCAAAAGGGTGTATCGCGACGCGCCGCAAGTCGGCGCCTGGACGTAGTGGCTGCGGAAGATACGCCCGGTTGACGCCAAACGGTCGATGTTGGGCGAACGGATGTACGAGACCCCGAAAGACGCTAGCTCGGGTCGCAGGTCGTCGACCGCGATCAATAGGATGTTCGGCCTGGCGTCGATGCCGCTCTCGGGCGGGCTGGAACAAGCAAGCCCAGCCACAGCAACGATGGAAAGCAAGGTCCTCATGAGATCATTTTTCCGTCAGATACGGCTCCACCAACTTGCGAAGCTCTTCCCTCTGGCCGGCATGGCCCGAAAGGCCAGCGAGATTGTCCCATTCGTTCGGATCGGCCGCGAGGTCGTAGACCTCTTCTGAGCCGTCCTCGTAGCGGATGTATCGCCAGCGGTCGGTGCGGAGGGAGACATTGTTTGGATTGAACATCGTCACCGTGGCACGTCCGGTTCTAAGCCGGGGCTCGCGCAGCAACGGCACGAGCGACTCGCCATCAAGCACCGGAGGCGCTTGGATCCCGCAAAGGTCTACCAGCGTCGGATAGAGATCGATCAGGCCCACCGGCTGCGGAGAAGTCGACCCGGGGGCGAAGCTCTCGGCGTGAATTCCTAGGGGGACCACGATGAGAGGCACTCTTGTCGAACGCTCCCAGCCAGTCCATTTGCCCCAATGCTCCTTCTCGCCAAGATGCCAGCCGTGATCGGACCACAGCATGATCACGGTATTGTCTCTTGATTCGGAACTGTCCAAGCTGTCCAGCAACCGGCCGATCTCGTGATCGACGTATGTCACGCTCGCGAGGTACGCCTCCACCGCCGCACGCCATTGCCCGTACTCAACGACGGTGACATGGCTGCCGGCCGTGACCGGCTCGCGGGCCCACCTCCGCGCAGTCTCGCTCAAGTCATCGAGGTCCTCGGCCCTGACCTCAGGCAATTGGCCCGGGGATTCGGCGAAGCGATCGAAGAACCTCTTGGGAGCCCATAGCGGAATATGCGGCCGGTAGTAGCCGATTCCGAGGAAGAACGGCTTGTCGTGATGTTCCATGATCCGCTCGATCGCCCAGTCCGTGATCTGGGTGTCTCCAAAATCCGCATCAGGAACGTCAAATGCGCCCCAATCGAAGGATTCACCTTGCGGCGTGTCGGGACGCCGGTCGGACGGCATGCGGTTTAGCGGAAGCACGATCTCATTTCCACGGCTGTCGGTAGTCACATGGCGGGGGTTCCCTGTACGTTTTGTTGGCAGCTCTTCGGGCGTGTATTCGACAGCCTCCGGTGACAACGGACTCCATCTCTGACCAACGTTGAAATACTCGTCGAACAGAGCCCTACCGCCCGAGTGCAGGAGCTTGCCCGTGCCCAGAACGCGATATCCCGACAGCCGAAACGTTGTGGGAAGGAGCCTTCCCTCAGGAAAAGTCCGCTCCAGAGTCTGATCGCGTTGATTCGCCCAGACACCGGTGACCTGCGGCAGTCGGCCGCTGAATACAGCAGCGCGCGACGGATTGCAAGCCGGCGCGGCGCAATGCGCATTGGTAAACAGCACCCCGCGCTTCGCAAGACGATCAATGTTGGGCGTTAACGTCTGCGGATGGCCGCCCATGCAGCCGATCCAATCGTTCAAGTCGTCGACCGCGATGAACAGAACGTTAGGACGCGGGGAGGTGACGACACAGCCGGGGAATGTCACGATCCCCAGGAAGACCAGTGTTGAGAGCAGTTTCCGGAATGCCATTGAGTCGATTCCCGATTTTATGATCCGCCGTTTGTTGCGCGACACGGCCGCAGTTCCCGTCCGGTCCGATTCGATCTACTTTTCCATGGTTTCGACTTCCGCTGGCCCCCTGTCTCGACGCTTGGTGGTCACGCGGAGGCGTTTGGAACACACCAAGCCGCCGATCCCATCGACGTCTCGTGCCGATGTCGGAAGCCTTGAGCAGGACTCATTCCCGCCTCCCCAACTGACCTCAGGGGGGTGCCGAAAGCGTGGCTTGTCGCTCGCGAAAAAACCTCCAGTGCCCGGTCTGACCGAGCAGATCCATCTTGCACCACAAATCACTGCTGCGGGCGGTTGCGAGCACCCAGGGCAGCTGGGTCGACCGGGGCCAGCTGGACGTAGTCCTTGAAACTGACCGGTGTGCGGGTCGGCTGATCGGGAGGAGTCGTCCTGTTCGTACGAATCCAGTCTTCGAACTCCTCGACGAGCTCCGGTCGCCGGTCAGCCAGATCCGTCGTCTCGGCCTCGTCCGTTTCGAGATCATAGAGTTCCACCGGATCGTCGGCCGTACCCCTGACAAACTTCCACCTTCCTTTCCGAGCGGCCTGGCTATGCAGGCGGTTGCCGCTTGTCACGAGTTCCCAGTAGAGCCAGCTGTGCCTCTGCTGTGACCCTTCGCCGAGGATCGTGGGAACGATTGAAATCCCGTCTGTCGGCGGGGGTGCGACGCCAGCGAGTTCCGCGAATGTCGGCATCATGTCGGGAAAGTACGTGACGTGTTCGCTGACAGCGCCAGCCTTGACACGACCGGGCCAACTCACGATCTGAGGAATCCTCAGCCCGCCTTCGTACATGGACCCCTTGTAGCCGCGCAGGCCGGCGGCCGCATCGAAGAACTCTTCGCTGACATCGAAGCGCGACTGAGCGCCATTGTCCGAATTGAAGATCACGACGGTCTCCTCGTCGATGCCGAGATCCTCCAGAAACTTGACGATCCGACCGACGTCTCGGTCCAGTCGAGACACCATCGCCGCGTAGGTCGCGCGAGGGTTCGGGGAAACGATGTAGCCGATTCGACGCTCCTGCCCTCCTCCAACTTCAGGAAACCTGCCGAGGTATTCGGCCAGCGAATCTGGCGGCACGGCAAGTTCCACGTGCGGGATGGTCACGGGCAAGTAACAGAAGAATGGCCCGTCCCGGTTCGCGGCTATGAAATCAAGGGCACGCTCAACGATCACGTCATGCGAGTACTGGCCCCTGCCCCCGTCCTTGTTCAGGGGCAGAAGCATCCGGCCGTGATTGCGAGTCAGCCAGAAGGGATAGAAGAAGTGCGCGTGGACTTGGTGCAAGTAGCCAAGGAAGTCATCAAAGCCCTGCCGAAGGGGGTGACCGGGACTGTCCATCAGTCCGAGCCCCCATTTCCCATACGCACCCGCGGAATAGCCAGCCTCCTTGAGGACCTCTGCCAACGTGATGTCTTCGTCCCGGATATGCGCGTCGCCGAGATTGCCTCGCACCGAGGTATGCCCTCCATGAAGTCCGGTGATCAAGACGCTACGGGAGGGCGCGCAAACGGTCGACCCTGCATAGGCTTGTGTGAATCGCATGCCACGAGCGGCCAGTCGGTCGATATGAGGCGTCTTGATCTTCTTCTGGCCGTACGAGCCGAGATGCCCGTAACCCAGATCATCGGCCATGATCAGGACGATATTCGGCTTTGCCATGGCGAGCGCCGGCAGCAGGCATCCGACAACAATTGCGAGTGTCTTCACGTGGAGCAAGGTAGCACGTAGACTAGCCGGAGCCGCTCGGCAACGGAACTCCCTGGATTCACCAACTGGTTCACGGGACGGCTGCTGGTGACGTCCGGCGTTTCGGTGCCTGAAGTCACCCTCCGCACCCGAGGGTCCAGTCAGCGGGCTCTCTCCTAGCGAAATGAAGGCAGGCCTGCCGGCATCATCGCTCTGGAAGGCTCGCTTCATATCGCCGCAAAGCCAACGGAGCCGCGTGAACGGCTGAACCCGGCGAGGTGAGTTGAAGTCCACGCTGGAGCGGTCCACGGCAGGCAAGAACCGCACATGGAATCCGCTGGATGGGGTCGTGATTCGGTCACGCCTATCAGCGAGCGCCTGGGATGTCCCGATCCTGCACTTGTTGGCAGTGGAGCCGGGGGGGGAAATCGCGCAACATGCGCGAGTCGATTCCCCATGATGTTCCACAACAAAATTACACAGTGGAATGTGGAGTATATTGCATATTGTGAAGACGATCCAAGTAGTTCTCGAGGCCGACCTGCTCGTTCAAGCTGACGACGCGGCCAGCCGAACTGGCACCAACCGTTCCGCTCTGGTCCGCGACGCGCTGAGGGAGCATCTACGGCGTCTTCGAATCATGGAACTCGAGAAGCAAGATCGACTGGGTTACGAACGAGCCCCTGACGTGGAAGACGACCTGACAGGGTGGGAGGCCGCAGTATCATGGGACAAATAGAGCGCGGCGAGATCCGGCTGTGTCGAATCTCAGGCGACAAGCGGCGCCCGGTCGTCGTGCTGACGCGCTCGTCGGCGATCCCCTACCTAACGAGAGTCACAGTTGCACCTATTACCGGCACGATCCGGTCGGTACCTTCCGAGGTCGTTCTAGGCGTCGAAGACGGCCTCAAGCATCGGAGCGCCGTCAATCTGCACAACGCCGTGACAGTGGAGCAGAAGAGACTGGGAATGCGAGTGTCTCAACTGAGTGCCGCGCGGTTGCGGGAGGTCTGCACCGCAATTGAATTCGCTCTAGGGTGTGAATCGTAGCTCCTACTGGGACATGGTCCCAACCATGCTACTCGGACCCGCGCTGCCAAACCCCGTATCCACAGCGGCTTGCCCGGTGCTGAGAGATGTCGCTCCTCCTGGACTGTGCCGGCGGACCGTGCTACGGGATTACCGCGGCCACGCTGGGGCGCGCAGGGCCGTTCAGGATTGAGCGCGGCTGACGGACAAGGAGGTCGGCTTGTTCACGATCGCTGCGCCACCCGGCAACGCGGCACGAGTACGCGTCGCACTCATTGGGCATGAGTCGAGTTCGAACGCACTTCCACGGGTTGTCCCGGTGACCTCGCGGCTCGCTACGACCCGCGCATGGCTGACGCTGCTCCACGCAACCGCCTTGCCAAACGAGCCGAAGTGAGGTCGTTGACCGCGGAGAAATCGGTCGCTCGGTCTACTCCGCTCTGTTGCAGTCCGAGATCGAACCCGGACGTGGCCACTTCCATCCGACGGCGGTTCCTGAGTGCCTGTTCGAACGCAATTGGAGCCGGAAGTGGCGGTGACTCGGAGGCCTCGCCTGTGGCGAAGCAGCCTCTCCCCTGCATCTGGTCGATCGGGTACAATCGCTCCGACATGCTAGATCGACGCGAATTCGGCATCTCCGCAGCAGCTCTGCTCGGCGCATGCGCGACAGCTCCAGAACCCTCGGAAGAGCCGGCTCAGCCCACCGGCCCCCTTTACTTCGACCTGCACATCGACACGCCCAGCCGACTGGTGGCGGAAGGCCTTGACATGGCCGAGAGCCCGGAGTACAGCCAAGTCGACATCCCCAAAATGCGCCAAGGCGGCCTGAACGCAGGATTCTTCGCGGTGTTCAGTTCCGCTCGCAACAAGACACCGATCGAATCGGTCAAGGACGCACTCAGAATCACAGACGTGATCGTAGAGACGGTCAAACGTCACCCGGACGACCTGTTCCTTGGCCTGATGGCCGATGATGCCGTCCGGGCCCAGCGCGAGAACAAGATCGCGGTGTTCCTCGGGGTCGAGGGCGGCCACATGATCGACTCCAGCATCGAGGTCCTGAGACAGTTGTATCGCCTTGGAACGCGCTACCTGGGCCTGACCCACAGCGGAAACACACCCTGGGTCGGCGCGGCCGAATATCCCGACGAGGGCCCGGAGGGCCTGACCGATCAAGGCCGAAAGATTGTTCGGGAGATGAACCGGATCGGAATGATGGCCGATTTATCCCACGCATCTGAGAAGGCGTTCTACGACACTGCCGACACGTCTTCGGCTCCGATCCTCAATACCCATGCTGCTTGCAAGACTGTTGCAAATCACCCTCGCAACCTGACGGACGACATGCTCAAGGCCCTCGCCCAGAATGGCGGGGTGCTCGGAGTCGCCTACTACGCTGGAATGCTGGACGACGAGTACAGGGCACGCTTCCCGGAGCTAAGGGAAATCGGCAGGAAGCGCGCAACCGTCCGGGAGGAATTCGCAGGCGACTTGAAACGGCTCTCCGAGGAACTGTGGAAGCTGAATCTGGCAGAGGTCGAGACGATCGGAGCGCCGCCCCTGGGCCGCCTTGTGGACCATATCGAGCATGCGGCTACCGTCGCCGGAATCAATCACGTCGGCCTGGGTTCAGACTACGACAGCGTCGGCTTGAAACTGCCGCAGGATCTGGAGCATATCGGAAAGACTCCGAACCTAGTGGCTGCCCTCAAGGAGCGCGGATTCTCCGATGAGGATGTCAGCAAGGTCATGGGAGGCAATATGCTCCGCGCGATGCGACAAGCTGAAGCGGTCGCCACCGCCGCTGGCGCTTGAGCGCCAGACCGCGGGGCTCGCCGCAAGCCAGTCTGCCGGCGTCGTCGGGGCCGGAAGAGCGTCCGGCCGGCTAGCGCGCAGCTAGTGCCTTCAGGTCGATGAACGGAACGGACCCGCCTGACACCTGCGGCAGCACGCCGTCCCATTTCTCGATCGCGCGCAGCTGGAGAAGCGTGTCGGTGATGGTCTCGCGCTGCAAGCGCTGCGACTCGGCTTCAGCCTGCGCCTCGGTCACTTTCTGCTCGGCTTCGATCTTGATCCGCTCCAAGTCCCGTTGCGCCTTGAGGGCCTGCTGCTCGGCTGTCTGCTTCGCCTCGATCGCCTGGTTGAATACATCGGAGAAATTGAAGTCCACGATGTTGAATTCGTCCACGACGATGTTGCGCGGAACAAGCCGCTCCCCAAGCATCTCCTTGATGAGCGTCGACACTTCGGCCCGGCGCGTGATCAGTTCCTCGGCGGTGAACTGCGCGGTAGCCGCCTTCACCGCTTCCTGGACGGAAGGATCGATCAGCCGCTCCTTGTACAGCGTGCCCACTTCCTGATAGATTTTCGCGGCCTCGTCCGGGGCGATGTGGTAGTTGAGAGCGATGCGCGAATGCACCGTCTGCAGGTCCTTGGATGACGCCGATGCATCGGTCTCGGACTTGTGGATCCGGACATCGAGCGGGATGATCGTGTGGACGAACGGGATTTTGAGCTGCAGGCCCTCCCCTCGAACCCCCTCCTGAACGCCCCCAAACTTCGAGAAGACGACGCCTCGCTCGCCAGCCCCGATGACCTCGAACGAGTTGAACGCGATCACCAGGATCACCACGAGTCCGACGAGCGAGACGATGCCGCCTCCAAAAATCCGCTTGAGGGATTCGCCGAACGAACCGACTGGGATGTCTCTGTACATGCTTTTAGCCTCCGAATGCTTCCAAGGCCGCGCTGCTGCGCGTGCGCGCCAAGCCAGAGGGCGCCCGCAAGCGCGGCTACAGGTTTCAGCTTACTTGTCTGGTGGGAACCCGGTGCCGCGAAACTGTCTAGCGTGGAAGCGCGAACACGAAGATCGCCGTTCCGGCCGCAGAGGCGACGTATTGGCGGCCTCCGAAGCGGTACGTGATCGCCGGCGCGCGAACCGGCCCGCCGGCCTGCAGGCGCCAGAGCGGCTTTCCGGTGATTGCGTCCAAAGCCATGAAGTATCCCTCCAAGGTCCCGGCGAATAGCAGGCCGCCTCCCGTCGAGAGAAGACCGCTCGTCGGAGGGCTGACCAGGGGAAAGCGCCAGCGCCGGTCGCCGGTCGCCGGATCGACCGCGATGATCGACCCCTCCCGTGGCTCCCCGGTCACGTTTTCCATGGCGCTCCCCAAGTAGTACTCGCCCTCGACGTACTCCTGCGTCGCCCCGTGGTAGATCTGGCAGCCGTCACCGCTGTTGAAGTAATACAGGCCGGTCTGCGGGCTGTACGTGGTTGCATGCCAGTTGTGCCCGCCTCCCATGCCTGGACAGGTCAGCGTGCCCTCATCCGTAGGAACCCGGCCGGGGATCAGGATTGGCCGGCCGTCCAGCCCGAAGCCGTCTGCCCAGTTCACCTCGGTGTAGGCGCGAGCGAAAAGGAATTCGCCACTAGTCCTGTCCAGCGCGTAGAAGTGACCGTTGCGATTGGCTTGGACGAGTGCCTTGCGCGGCTTCCCCTTGACTTCCATGTCGACCAGCACCGGATCGGCGACTGAGTCCCAATCGTGCACATCGTGCGGCGTGAACTGGAAGTGCCATCGCAGCTCCCCGGTATCGGCGTCGAGCGCGAGCATGCAGTCGCTATAGAGGTTGTCTCCCGGCCGGGGAGACCCGTCGAGGTCCGGGCCCGGATTGCCCGTTCCCCAATAGATCAGGTTCAGGTCCGGCTCATAGCTTCCGGTGATCCATGTCGACGCCCCGCCACGCTTCCACGAATCGCCTCCCCAGGTCTCGTTCCCTGGCTCGCCAGGACCGGGCACGGTCCAGAAACGCCAGATGCGCCGGCCTGTCTCCGCGTCGTAGGCATCGATGAAGTCCCGGGTCCCGAATTCGGCCCCGGCGATTCCGATTACCACCTTGTCCCCGACGATGAGCGGTGCCACCGTATTGGAATACCCCTTGCGGTAGTCAGCGGACTCAACCTCCCAGACCACCTCGCCCGTCATTGAGTCCAAGGCGACGAGCGTTGCTTGCATGTTGACCTTGTACAGGCGGTCGCCCAATATCGCAAAGCCCCTGTTGGGCTGTCCGCAGCACAGCGCAAGATCCTCAGGCACCGGATCGGAGTAGTGCCAGAGCTCGGTTCCCGTCTTCAAGTCCAGGGCCCAGGCATGATTCGACGGCCCCGTGACATACATGACGCCGTGACGAACGATTGGGGTCGTTTGGAATTTCCCGAGGACGTCGGATTGAAAGATCCAGGCGGGCGTGATCCGATGGACGTTTCCGGTATTGATCTCGTCAAGCGGCGAGTGACGCCAGGCGGAGTAGTCGCGGCCGTACATCAGCCAGGACTCGTCGTCCTGGTGGGAGGTCAACAACTCATCCCCGCTCACGGGCCCCTGCGCGAGCAGAGCGCCGGCAAGCCCGATTCCGAATCCCAACCGCAGTTTCATCGGTGGTCCTCCTCGCCACGAAGCTCCTGCATGTAGGCAAGCAAGTCCTTCTGCTGTTCGTCCGTCAAGGTCTCGCCGTAGGTATCCGGCATCAGAGAAGTGAATTCCCTGTCGATGGATCCAGCGTCTTCCCGAAGGTACGAATGGATCTTTCCGGCTGAGTCAATCAGCTGTGCCGAGAAGTCGTCGTACCCCAGCCCGATCCCCCGAATGGTGCTGCCGTCAACGGTCACGATCTTCACCACGTAGTAGTCTGGCGGCAGATCCTTTTGCGGGTCCAACAGAGCGTCCCTCAGGTATTCGGCGCTACGCGAACGCCCGATTCGAGTAAGGGCCGGACCGAACAGCCCTCCCCGCTGGCCAACGCGATGGCATCCTCCGCACCCGCCGTGGTTCCAGAACACTGTCTCGCCCCTCGCAGCGTCACCTTCCGGCTTCCCGCCAGCCGCCGTCTCGAAGGTTCGAAGGTAGGCGACGATTCGCCAGATGTTGTCTTCCGTGCTGCGGCGACCGAACGCAGGCATCTCGGTACCCGGCACGCCGTTGGCGATGACGCGGTAGATCTCTAGATCGGTGTCCCCTGCTTCGAATTCCCCTTGGTTCAGGGCGGGACCACCGCCTCCCTCCGCACGGATTCCATGACATGCAGAACAGCGCAGCCGAAACGTGGCCTTCCCCACGTCGATCGAAGTCGCATCCCCGTGGAAAGGACTGATCTTCAGCTCCTGTCCATGCGCGGTTGCCAGCACAGTAAATACCAGCGCTGCTATTCCCCAACTCAACCAACGAAGGGTATGCGTTTCAAGGGTCCCGCGTCAACTCTATAGCAATGCACCCAACTGCGTAGCGAACGCCCATCCCCGAACCGCTGCTGCAGGAACTGAGCGTGGCTCTTCCTACGGCGGCCGAGGCGCGATTTGCTCCCTCGACCGCCAGTGACGAACGACCTCCCTTCTTCGGACCCTCCATGTTCCGAAGCGGTTCACGAAATGGCGGTGCGACATAAGGGACGGCTTCGCCGACCCCGTCGCCTCACGCCCTTGGGCGGTTCGTCCCCTCGAATGCCGGCAGCCATTGGGTTCGCCAAGGGGCCGTCTGGTCATGTCCGGTCGCTCTTGCGATTCTCACGTTTCCCAAAGTCGGCGCACCGGTACCGCATGCAGCCGATCCCCAAAACCGACGCTAGTCTCGCCGTCATAGAGCACAACGCCCCGTGCAAAACGATCTCCTGCAGCACTCGACAACTTGCGCAGACCCCGAAAATCTGATGGGAAGACCGATGAAGATGCCTTGATCTCAATCCCGGCAACCCATCGAGATCCCAGCTCTATCACGATGTCCACTTCCACGCCATCCTTGTCCCGAAAGTGAAAGAATTCCATCGGTTCCTGATGCCAGCCTGCCTGTCGCTTCAGTTCCTGGAGCACGAATGTCTCCAAGAGCTGTCCCAATAACGCCCGGTCATCGCTGACGGCCCTGGAATCCGCACCCAGAAGTGCTGCGGCAAGGCCGCTGTCGGCTAAATGCAGCTTCGGCGCCTTAACCATTCGACGCAAGAAATTCCTATGCCAAGGGGAAAGCAGATCCAACAAGAAGAGCCTCTCCAGCAGCGTCACGTAGTTGCTGATTGTCGGACGACTGAGCTGGAATGGCGACGCCAATCGGGCGAGATTGAACAGTCGGGCGGTCTGGGAAGCAGCAGCGGACAGAAGATTGCGTAGGATGTGGCGCGATTGGATGTTCGACATCTCGCGCACGTCACGCTGAATCAGGGTCTCGAGATAGCTTCGATACCATCGATGCTTACGCCTATCGGTCGGAATTCTCAACGCCGGAGGGAATCCGCCAGCAACAATCAGTCCGGCGAGTTGCTTGCCCAGCCGCTCAAACCGACCAACTGGGAATCCGTCCTGGAACAGGGCCGTCAGGAATTCGCAACCCTCTGGTGAGGATTCCGCGCAAGGAGCCGGAACATGCTGCGCAGACAGTTCGCGCTGCGCAAGCGGATGCAACCTGACGATTTGCATGCGTCCGGCAAGTGACTCGGACAATGCCGGGAGGAGCATCAGATTGGTAGACCCAGTCAAGAGGAATCGACCGGGCACCCGATGGCGGTCCACCTCGATCTTGATGGCTTCGAAGAGGATCGGAACACGTTGTATCTCGTCCAATATGACCCGCTCTGGAAGATCGGCAGCAAAGCCCAAGGGATCGGATCGGGCTGCGCCTCTTACTGCGGGATCGTCGAAGCTGAAATAGGCGTAGTCCTGGTGTTTCCGGGCCCACTTGGGACCGATCCGGCGGCCGGCCCGCGTCACACCGGCGATTTCCCGATTCAGGTACTCCGGCGCACAGGAAAGCAGGGCGAGCGTCGTCTTGCCGCACTGACGCGGACCATGAATCAGTACGACCGGCGAGTCGTCCAAGGCTTCCGCGAGCCTGTGCTCGATGAATCGAGGGTAGAATACTGGTTCTGCCATCGGCTGATCGCAACTCTAGATATCGGCTGATTGTAACTCTAGATATCGGCTGAATGCAACTTTATATATCGGCTAATTGCAAGTTTACCGGCCAGTCGGCACGGGGCACAATCTCCTCGCAACATCACGAGAAGATGCGTTCCAAGGGTGGCGACCGGCAGTCGGCAGGGACTGCTACCTCCTCTGGAAGCGTTGCTGGTGGCTCAAATTGAACCCCTTCTCAGGACTCTGACGAAAGCACACCCGGTTAGTAACGAACGTGCCACCCAGCGCTAGGTTCCGCAACGGGCAGATCGGGCGCGGGCAATAGAGCCCGGAGCGGCCGAGCAACCGCTCCACGCTACGGTTCAGGATGAAGAACGTCAATTGCCACAACATCTTGACCCGCGCTCCACGGGCGCTGATCGGAGTCGGTCCACGCCGTCACCGAAGGCTCGGATCTCAAGTCCTGTTCGTGCGCTTTCCATCAGGTCACGATGGATTCTTACCTCGCGCGACACCCGACCCGTTGACCGATAATGGGGCGATCATGATGCGGACCGCATTCGCATTTCTGCCCTTGTTTCTGTTGCCCGCCGGATTCGCGCAGGAGCACCCGTTGAGGGCACTCAATATCGAATTCGGGATCAAGGACGCGGTGCCGCAGACCTGGGACGGTTCACTCAGCATCGACAAGGGCGAGATTGTGGATCTCCGCGGGTATCGGTTCAAGGAAGGCGAATCGGTCGGTCCGGACCATTCCTGGGTCGCGCGGACGGATCCCTGGGTGCACCCGACCGGGGGCATGCATCCGCACGAGCTCCCGTTCCCGCACGTCACGCTGGTCCAGAACGTCGGGGTGACACTCTACTACCGCGCGCCCGAGGACGCCACGGTTTCCGTCAAGACCGTTAACGGCGACTTCTTCTTCAAGCCGGCCGATCTGCCTCCCGCGGACGCGATGCATATCCTGGCAACCAAGGTCGAAGTGCGCAGGGTTCCCCCCGTCGAAGCCGTTACGACCGATGAGTACGAGGATGACTACCCCGCCATGGTCATCTCCGACGACGGCACCCTCTCGCTGGCATGGATCGGATACAAGGATGAGAACGACCAAGTCTTCGTGCGGGATCGCTCGAACGGCTCGTGGGGCGAGATCGCTGGCATACCCGGTGCTTCCGGAGACCTTCAGGGTTTGAGCGCGGCATACGACCGAGAGGGATCGCTGCATCTGGTATGGGCGAAGCGATCCGGCGGTGACTGGCAGTTGCTGCATACATCCCGGGCCGGCTCGTCCTGGAGCGACCCCCGGGCAATCACCACGGGACAGGGGAACAACCTGTTCCCGACACTGGCCGGGGACCGGCACGGAACGCTCCATCTGGCGTGGCAATCCGCCAGGACGGGCTTCTCGTCGATCAACTACAAGTCATTCGACGGTTCGGCATGGTCGGGCGAGGTTCCTCTCAGTCACCCGGGAGCGGCCGCGAACGAGTGGTATCCCGACATCGCCACGGACACGAACGGGACGGCATGGATCGCCTGGGACAGCTACGAAGGAGGGAGCTACAACATCCGCCTGCGGTCGGTGAGCGGCGGGCGCGCCGGAGACTTGATGAGAGTGACCGATACGCCCCGCTACCACGGCACCCCCAGCGTCGCGGTGGATGCCGAGGATCGGGTCTGGATCGCATACGACGAATCGGAGGAGAACTGGGGCAAGGACTCTGGATTCCTCCTGCGTGGCGGAGCGGGAATCTACCAGTCGCGCACGAGCAGGGTGGTCGTCTGGAACGGTAGCGAATGGCTGGCGCCCCTCGACGACGTCAACCGTAGATTCCGGCCTAGCGTCCGGCGCTATGTCCAGACACCGGACTTGGTCCCTGATAGCAGCGGCCGGATGTGGCTGCTGCTTCGGCCGCGCGTGCGTTCGATCAAGCCGGAATCGCTGTGGGCCGCGGGCGGCAAGTGGGAGGTCATGGCGACGTACTACGCGGGTGGACGCTGGGCCGACCCGTTCGGAATCCCCCAGAGCGTCGGTCGCAACGAGGGCCCCGTGGATGCCGTGGCAGGCCTCAACGGGGAGATGTATGCCTCCTGGACGACCGACCAGAAGCTGTGGGGAGGCACGGGGTTCGGGCACTATCCCAAGGAAAATCAAGTGTTCTTCGCGGAAATCTCCGGACAGTTCCGCGACGAGCGGATCGATCCTGCCATCCTGGGGCCGAGAGGGACGGAGGGCCCGGCAATGCTCCCGCTCGAGCCCCGGGAGGCGGAGCAGGTGGCCGCAATCCGCAACTACACGATCGATTCGGGTGGCAAGCGCTACAAGATCTACCGGGGAGACTTGCACCGCCACACCGACATCTCGCTCGATGGCTCAGGCGACGGCTCGCTCTACGATTCGTTCCGCTACATGATGGACGCCGCCGCGATGGACTTCTACCTTGTCACCGACCACAAGGGAACATACGATCCCGACACCACCTGGGGCCGGAGAGATACGGAGTATAGCTGGTGGCGCACGGAGAAGGCCGAGGACATGTTCCACGTGCCCAGCCGCTTTGTCACCCTGTTCGGATACGAGCGGAGCCTCTCGTACCCGAACGGGCACCGCAACATCATTTATGCCGAAAGGGGCAACAAGCCGATTGCGATCACGCGGGAAGAACGGGATTCCAGTAGCGGGCCGTTCCTCTATCCCGAGCTCCGGAAGCAAGGAGGGATCGCCACGTCCCACACCTCGCATACCACTATGGGGACCGACTGGCGCGACAACGACCCCGAGCTTGAGCCGATCGTCGAGATATTCCAGGGAGCGAGGACCTCCGTCGAGCACGAAGGCGCCCCTCTGGCGTCCTCCGCGGCACGCTCAGACCTTTGGGCGGGCAACTACCGACCGAAGGGCTTTGTCTGGCTCGCATGGGAGAAGGGCTACAAGCTGGGCGTCCAGGCCAGTTCGGACCACGTATCCACGCATACCTCCTATGCCATGGTCCTTGCCGACGATTTCTCGAGGCAGGGCCTGCTGGATGCCATGCGGAAGCGGCACACCTACGCCGCGACGAGCAACATCATTCTCGACTACCGGGTCCAAGCCGGCGACAACGAGTGGATTCAAGGCGACGAGGGCTCGTCGACGGAGATTCCGACCATCAAGGCCGTCGTGCGCGGGACGAACGCAATCAAGGAGGCTGTGGTCGTGCGCGACAACACCTACGTCCATACGCAGGCAGGTGATGGCGAACGGATGGAATTCGAGTTCCGCGAGCAGTCGCTGGAACCTGGCGAGCACTACTACTATGTGCGGGTCGAGCAGGAGGACGGCAATGTAGCCTGGTCCAGCCCGATATGGGTAACGAAGCAGTGACGGCCTCGCGGAGGAGTCATCCTCCATGGTGCCGAGGTCAAACCACTCGCGCCTGGCTCCATCCCAAGCCGGCTCAAGTTGGCCTCGGGATTGAAGGCACGCCCCGGTTGCAAGGCCGAATTTGGTGGGCTTCAAGAGCGCAACGGTAGACATCCGCTACCCGGTCTTGCAAAATAGAAATTAATATCTGTTTTGCAAGAATGATTCCGCGACAGATCACAAGCGTATTGCGCCGTCGTCTGGCCGCCTACCCAGCCGTGGCCCTTATCGGACCCCGGCAGAGCGGAAAGACGACGCTCGCAACGTCATTCGCCGGACAGTACTTCGACATCGAGCAGGAATCGGACCGACTCCGCGCCGACGTGGGATGGGAGCAACTCACCCAAGGCACGGGCCTAGTCGTGTTCGACGAGGCCCAAGCCTGGCCGGACCTCTTCATCCGCCTCCGTGGCGCAATCGACCGAAACCGACGGAGCAATGGGAGATTCCTCCTGCTGGGGTCCGTCTCGCCGTCCCTGATGACTCGGGTTTCCGAGTCGCTGGCCGGGAGGCTTGCTCTCGTCGAACTGACTCCACTGATGGCATCGGAACTCGAGGATCCGGTGCAACTGCGGAGGCACTGGCTCGTGGGGGGATTCGCGGACGGGGGAATCGTTGACGGCGCGCGTTTTCCCGCATGGCAGCAGGACTACCTCGACCTGTTGGTGCACCGTGACCTTCCGGCCTGGGGCCTGCCGGCTCATCCGCGGGCGACGAACCGTCTAATCCGGATGCTCGCCTCTGTGCACGGGCAGGAATGGAACGCCAGCCAGATCGGCAGGAGCATGGCGCTTTCGTACCACACGGTCAACCGGTACTTGGATTATCTGGAGGGCGCGTTTCTCGTTCGCCGCCTTCCGGCCTGGCGCGCAAACATTCGAAAAAGGCTAGTCAAGCGCCCCAAGATGTACTGGCGCGATTCGGGCCTCTTGCACGCATCGCGGCAGGTCGCGACCCACGACGAGTTGCTACGCCAGCCGTGGGTAGGAGCAAGCTGGGAGGGATACGTCGTTGAACAAGTCCTCGCCGCTCTGCAGCAGGAGGATCTGGCGTTCGAAGCATATTATCTCCGTACCAGTGACCAGCGCGAGATCGACCTTCTCGTAAAGGTTCGTACGGAGCTGTGGGCGATCGAAACCAAGCTCACGACCAACCCGACTCGAAACGACCTAGCAAGACTCGAAGCGAATGCGGACCTGATCCGGGCGGACCGAAGGTTCCTCATCTGCTACCAGAGCGGTCTGATTGATGAAGGATCACGTATCGTCTGCGACGTCGGCGGTATGGTCGGCTATATCAGGGCATACCGGTCGAGTCACGCTTGAGTTTGCGGGGTCGGCTCCGCGGTGCGAAGGCGGAACGTCCGGTAGCCGGTGGGACAGGCTTCGCACTCGGAGTGCGCCCGGAATGAACCGCGAGCGGACAACACGTTGAATTCTCGTAGCGCCGCTCCAGCACTGACACGGGCTCTCATTGCAGCTGAGGAGCAGCCCGAGGGGCAGACGCATCTATCAGCCGGAGACGGGTAAGTCTCAGCTCGGGTTCCGGCGCGAGGCGCTCGAGGGGCTCGATTCCTACGGCGCTCCGGCACCGCTTCGCTGCGGCACAGGATTCAGAATCACCGTGCCACGCGCGCCAGGAGCGTACTCTCGCCTGTCGGTCGTCATCGGGATGTACTCAACGTCCCGCCACGACCGTACGAAGCTGTCGTAATCCGGCGATAACGGATTGCCGGATTGCCCCGGGACCGCGATGTAGAGAGAGCGGTCCAAATCGCTCAAATCGTAGATGGCGCGAAAGGTCGAGCCATGAGTCTGCACGAAAGGAGCCTGCCTGTCCGAGATGTCGTACCTGCCGCGGTTCGCGGTAAACGGGCCCCCGCTCGCCTCGATGCGGATGTCGAAGAATTCGTTGAGGACGGGGACAACGGTGAACGGCAGGTGTCTCATGCGCGCGTGGTGAGCGTCACCCCAACGCCACATTGACATGTCCTTCCCGTACTCCTCGGCCAGGTCGCCCACTGCCCTCTCGAGAGCACCCGCGACGATCTGATCGCAACTCTCGACTCTCTCTGTATTGATGTTGTCGCACCACACCTGCCGTCCGTTCAGGACGTCCCAGATGAACTGCGGCCGGTAGCGCCAAGCCTCCGCGAACAGCGTGCCTAACTCATCGGCATAGATCCGCGACTCAAGCTGGCTGTACCAGTAGGAAAAAATCAAGGGTTCGGGACGGTTGGCATCCATTTCACCGTCCCAACTGGACAGCAGCGCGACCGCCCGACCGCTCTCGTCGCTCAGGGGGACGGCATTGACAAGGAACCCCAGGAAATCCCTCGCCATGGTCGACACCGCATCGCCCTGGACTCTCCTGGAACTTTCCATCGAATGCGTGGTGTCTGCCGACAGCAATTCCCGAATCCGACGGATTCGATACGTGTCCTCCCAGTCGAAGGTGATGTGGTGAGGATAGCCGCTGCCGACAATCCGATCGTTCGCGGTCGCGATGAAACCCTCGAGAGGATTCAACCGTCGTGGCAGCTCTTCGAATGGCACATACCCGTTCCAATCGTAGAGCGCGTCCCAGCCGGGTGCCGGAAGCACGCCCTGCAGGCTGTTGGCGGGATCGCGCCGGGGAATCCAAGCAGGTACGATCAGGCCGACATTTCCGTCGACGTCAGCGTACACCATGTTCTGCTGCGGGCCAGCATAGTCACGCAGGGCTGCGTCGAATTCGCGCCAGTCGCTGGCTTCCTGCATGCTGAGCAGCGCACGGGATGTCGCGTCCCTGTCGTCTAGTGCGGTCCACGCCAACGACAGCACAAAGTCACCGAGCTGTGCCCGGTGCTGTTCCGGCATAAGGTCCGAAATCACCGGGCCATGGCGCGTCTCGCGGACCGACAGGCGGACAGGTGGCCTTCCCCTGACCTTGATGACCTCTTCGCGGACCTCGAAACGCTCGGGTCCAACAGGACTCAGGTAGCTGCTGGGGTCGCCGTCGACCAGGCGCTCGATGAACACGTCCTGGACATCGCCGTAGGTGTTCGTAAAGCCCCACGCCACGCGATCGTTGCGACCGAGGACCACGGCGGGGATGGCTGGCATCGTCGCGCCGATCACGTTCAAGCCCGGGGCCGTCAAGTGGGCGAGATACCAAACGGACGGTGCCGAGAGTCTGAGATGGGGGTCGTTGGCGAGGATCGGCTTGCCGGTCGCCGACTGACGGCCGGCCACGACCCAGTTGTTCGAACCGCTCTCCCCCTCGCTCCTTCTCCGGGCAAGCGCGCGCCACGCCGCACCCCACGGAATCGATGCGTAGAGATCGCTCAGCGCGCCGAGTTGGTGCGAGTCCGGGTGAGGGTAGGAGGGGTAGAGGTCTGCGAGTTGCTGCGGGGCCAGAGCCTGCGCCAGGTGCGCGCGCAGAAGCTCCTCGCGCATATTGACGCTCAAATCGAACGCCATCGTCTTGCCCAAGACGAGCGAATCCTCCGGCGTCCACGGTTCTGGCTCGACCCCCAGCATGATGAACTCAGGAGGCAGCGGGTGCCGCAGGATGTCGCGTGTGGCGACAAACGTGTTGACTCCGGCCGCGTAGGAATCCAGCGCACGACGGGTCTTCGGGTCGAGATTGGCGTAGTTTCTTTGGGCAGAGCGATAAAGCCCGAGCACGCGCATCGAACGGTCCAGTGCCAGCATGCTCCTGCCCATCACCTCCGAGACCCGGCCCGCTCCGATGCGCCGATGAACCTCCATTTGCCACAGCCGATCCTCGGCGTGCACGTAACCGAGACCGTAGAGCGCGTCGTCCCGAGACTGCGCGACAACGTGGGGAACCCCGTACCGATCGCGTGTGATTTCGACCGATGCAGAGATCCCGATCGCATTCACGGTGCCGTCGGGTTCCGGCAGAGAGCCCAGCATCCACACATAGGCCGCCGCAGCGGCTAGCAAGAGCACTGCCGCCAAGGCGGCGAACGAGCGTGCTACCCAGCGCATTGACGGACCCGGTCTCGTCGTTTGGACATCGCTCTCATAGCATCGCGAAACCGACGAGATGTCGTCGGCGGTGCGGTCGTGCGCGAGTAAAGCACTTTCGTTGATGACCCAAAACGGAGTGCCCTGACACCGGTCGAAGCAGGTACTGCGGTGGTTCGCGTCCGTTCGACTGAGGACTCTTGCGGGCCAGAACGGGCGCCGCAATTCCTAACTCTAGTCCGTGGCGGTCCGCGATGAAGAATACACGAGTGGGCATTGACCCGGTCAAGTGGGTCTTCCACGTACTCACGATGGACCTATGCGGGACCGTCATGGCATGGAAGCGCATGACTTGTAGCTTCCCGTCGCAGTTGTCTCGGATCCCACTCCACCGTGGACGACTGCTCGCTCCAGCGCATGGATAGCGCGGTTGAAACCTGCAACGGCATGGCAGGAAGATTCGAGCCCATTCCGCGGCAGCTTGCGATGGATGAGTCCCTGCTTTGCCAGCCCGGGGTCAGTGCATGCCGGGAAGTGCCGATTCGATTGCGAACCTGGACAGGGAGGACCGACGGTTCCGCGTTTTCCTCCTGGACGATTTCCCTTACGGGGAATCGCTAGAAGCCGCCGAATTGGCGCTTGGACAAGCGCGATGCCTATCTCCGTGCCCCGGCAGATACGGCCGGAGGCCGTGGAACGGACCTCCGGCCGGGAACGCGCCGAGGAGTGTCGGAAGCGGGCTAGATGTCGTAATACAGCGAGAACTCGTATGGGTGAGGACGCTGACGGACCTCGTCGACCTCCGCGGAACGCTTGTAGTCGATGTAGCTGGCGATGAGCTCTTCCGTGAAGACGTCGTTCTGCGTGAGGAAGTCGTGGTCCCTCTCGAGCGCCTGCAGGGCGCCTGCTAGATCCTCGGGAAGAGCCGGCACGCTCGCAGCCTCCTCAGGAGTGAGGTCGTAGATGTCCTTGTCCAAGGCCTCGCCCGGGTGGATCTGGTTTTGGATACCGTCCAGTCCGGCCATTAGGCAAGCTGAGAACGCCAGGTAGGGGTTGCAGGAAGGATCGGGATAGCGTATCTCCACCCGCTTGGTCTTCGGATTCGGCGAGTACATCGGGATACGACACGCCGCCGACCGGTTGCGTCGCGAATACGCCAAGCTGACCGGCGCCTCGAAGCCGGGTACAAGCCTCTTGTAGCTGTTCGTGGTCGGAGCGACGATCGCTGCCAGGGCCGGGGAATGCTTCAGAAGGCCGCCGATGTAGTAAAGAGCCATGTCGCTCAGTCCCGCGTAGCCGTCGCCGGCGAAGGTCGGATCGCCGTCCTTCCAGATCGACTGGTGGGTGTGCATGCCGGACCCGTTGTCGTTCCACAGCGGCTTCGGCATGAAGGTTGCCGACTTGCCGTTCTGGTATGCGACATTGCGGACGACGTACTTGTACAGCATCATGTTGTCGGCCGAAACGACCAGAGTGTCGAACCGCTGGTCAATCTCTCCCTGGCCAGCGGTCGCGACTTCGTGATGGTGGCATTCAATCGCGATGCCACAGTCCTGCATCACCTGCACCATCTCGGAACGGAGATCCTGCATGTGGTCGGTGGGCGGAACCGGGAAGTAGCCTTCCTTGTAGCGGGGACGGTATCCAAGGTTGTTGTCGGGCCGGCCTGAATTCCAGCGGCCTTCCTCCGAGTCAATCTTGTAGAAGCCGAAGTTGTACGACGAGTCGTAGCTGACGTTGTCGAACAGGAAGAACTCTGCCTCCGCGCCGAAGTATGCTGTGTCGCCAGCGCCGGTGTACTGAAGGTACTTCTCCGCTTTCTGGGCGATCCATCGCGGGTCGCGCTCATAGTGTTGCTTGGTGATCGGGTCAACGATATTGCAGACGATCGCCAGCGTGGAGTGCTCCGTGAAAGGATCCATGAATGCCGTGTTGGGGTCGGGGATGATCAGCATGTCGGACTCGCTGATCGCTTGCCAGCCCCGGATCGATGACCCGTCGAAGCCGAAGCCGTCCTCGAAGCTATCCTCGTCGAGTTCCGCGATGGGGTAGGACACGTGCTGCCATATCCCGGGCAGGTCCGCGAAGCGCAGATCCAGGATCTGGACATCGTTGTCCTTGGCAAATGCAATGACTTCAGCTGGGGTTCTTCTCGTACCCATGAGCTCCTCCTAAGTAGCTTTTCAGAGAAATGAAAGGGGATTCCCGCGCGCTTGGCGCCGGCGGGCCGCTAGAGTTGCGGAAGCATGATGGTAGCACAGCGATACCCCCGATAACCCCTTGTTCTGAGGGCCATAAAAACTATCGATGGGCGGCGGCGCCCCCGTTCCGGTGAACGACGTTTCGGAGACCTACCCCTCGCGCACGAGCGGTCGGGCGTCCGGGTTGTCCGGTCCGAAATGCTTCAACATGACCAGTTTTTCGACGGGGCTGGAATTCGTGATGCGCACGCCCTCCCTGGCCGCAGACGCGGTGACAAAGTACTCGTCCGCCGTCAGCTCGCCATACCGGATCATTGCGGGCGTGTGGACATCCCACACTCCGATCCGGCCGCGGCCCTGGGTGACGATCGTCCCGTACGCAGCTGCGTCAGAAATCGTCACGGTTCGGCCCGGGAACACAGTCAGCTCCTTGGCCGAGTATTTCGTCGTCGAATAGGTCACCCACGACTCGCTGTAGCCGTCAGCAGCCATCGCTTCCGAATCCCTGACCGGGAGGGGCTCGAAGAAGCGGTTCTTCATGAAGTACGGGTCGACATTTGCCTCCCAGTCGAGCATCCCGATGATGTAGTCGAGGTCGTAGTGGTGCTCGGCCGGGACATCCTTGACAAGCAGGTCCCACGGCACGGCGCGACCCTCGACCATCGACTGGAACATGCCGAACACGTCAGAGTTGACCTGGGGTTCGTAAGTGACGGCCGATCCCGGCGCATGCAGGACCCCGGCAGGAATCTGCCAGCCCGTGCCGGGCTTCAGCTTGTACGCCTTCGAGTGATAGAGAATCCCGTTGTCACCCTCGTTCCACCGTTCCAGGCAGCGCGTGATGTCATCCTTGGTCGTGCCCGGCTCTAAGCCCATGAACGTGTAAGCGAAGTTGTTCTCCTTGTAGTTGAATTGCGGGGGGAAGTAGTAGGCCTCCGGCTTTCCGCGACGGCCGACTCGGGCAGCCGCTTCCTCGGTCTGGTGCATGTGGTGCGGTATCGGGCCCAAGTTGTCAAAGAACTTGCACAGGACATTCCAGCCTCCGTGCTCGCTCATCACTTCTTTCCCGAGAAACTCGTCGCCCAACTCGTCGACCCCCGCCTTCAGCAAGACCTTGCGCGGATCGCCATTCCCATTCGACACGACGACGTAACTGAGCCCTTCGTCCTCTGGCGTGCCGGGGCCGTTGTCAGCTTGCGTCGTTGAGGAGAACCAGCGTTCGTCGATGCCGCCACGATGCGCGCCTAGCGCGTAGATGTCCGAGGGGTGGAGCTTGAGCCGGCCGCCCGGCATCAGGAACGAGCGAGGAACCCAGCAGGGCGCGAGACGAACCACACCCTCGCCTGCGGAGAGGGCGCTCCGAAGAAGGTCGGTATTACTGGACATGAAGGAACATGATACTCGACCGAACGGTCCTGAAATCCGCAGGAGAATCGTGGCATGCCCGGTCGGATCGAGGGCCAGGGCCCCGGCTTCGAGTGCCAGCCATGCAGCATCTCGGCTCCGTGGTCGCGACCGTGGCAAGTTACGATGGAGGGGCGCATTCCCGGTATTGCGTCGGAGAGGTCTCAAGGAAGACTCGAGCGTGGCTCCGAGGTCGATCTTCGAAGGCGAACGTGGCGGAATTGGCAGACGCGCTAGATTTAGGTTCTAGTGGGGCAACCCGTGGGAGTTCGAGTCTCCCCGTTCGCACCAGTCCCATACCTCGGAAGCATTGCCTTGGGTCGCCCGCTTGCGAGACTGGGCCACCCGGTACAAACTTCAAAAAGAACCAGAAGCCTGGCTTCTCTGCGCGACCATGGCACGCCGGTGCGGGTCGCGTCGATCGAATGCTGGAATGCTCTTCGACCTGATCGTGGAGTTCCTGCTGCCGCGAAGCAGGAAGACCTGGGCACGGCTGGCATGCGTTTTCGTTGCCGTCGCCGCGCTCCTCGCGCTGGTTCGGACGATCGCTTGTTCAAACCCCGGTGATCCAGCCTCCGTCGGATTGAGCGGAACGCAACTGGACCAATCGCTCGGCAGGAATGAGGCGGGCTCCGCGCAGCCGCAACTGGTGACGATGCGTGGCGAAAGCGGGCTTCGCCTACGCGAGGATTTGCGGTAGCTCCCCGGTACTGTCGACGAACCCTTTGGCAGGCACGTCCAGCCGGTTCAGCATCGTTACGAACAGGTTCGAAAGTGGCATGTCCTCGCTGAAGTGCCGGAACTCCCCGTGGGCGAGGCCGAGACTTCCTCCTCCAGCCAGGATCAGCGGGTAGTTCAGGTTCACGTGCGTCTGGCTGTTGCTGCTTCCGTACAAGACGATGGTGCGGTCCAAGAGTGACCCGTCGCCTTCCGGAGTGTCCCGCAGGCGTTCCAGAAAGTACGCAAGCTGCTGCGAGAGAAACAAATCCCACTGGCCGAGCGGCTCGGCACCAGCGTCGTTCTTGCGCGCGTCGTGAGCCATCCTGTGCATGTTGTCCGAAAGGCCCAGCAGCTGCGGGAACTTTCCAGCGATTGATGTCGCGCCGTTCATGTTGCCGATCTGGTAGGTCGCGATCCGGGTGGAGTCAGTCTGGAACGCGAGATAGATCAAGTCGTACATGGTCTTGATCAGCTCTCCCGGCGTCGTATCGTCCGCTTCCAGGTGAAGTCCGGCGGCGCTTACCTGTGGCTTCGGAATCTCGAGCCACTCCTGCGAACGGTCCACCCGTCGCTCGATCTGACGGACAGACTCGAGGTACTCGTCAAGCTTGATCCGGTCATGCCTGCCGAGCCCGGAACGCACCGACTTCGAGTGTTCCAGAACGAGGTCGAGCATGCTCCTGGAACTGTCCAGGCTCTGCCGTTGAGCGCCAAGGGATCTGGGATCAACCCCGAACAAACGGTCGAAGACGGCCTTCGGCCTGTTCTCGGCTGGAATGGGCTGTCCGTTGCGCCCGAAAGACAACGTGCTCGACCTGGTGGGCTCTCCCACGCCGCCATCGCTCGAAAGAACCAGCGACCGGTAGCGCGTCTGATCGCCGAAATGCATTGCTGCGAGCTGATCGATCGAAACCGTGTTCTCAAGGTGCCCTTCCTTGAGCTCGGCCCCTGTCAGCCAGGTGTCCGCGGTGTCGTGGCCCCCCATGTTGCGACCGTTGGGATGGGAGAGGCCGCTCAGGACGCTAAGGTCGGACCGGAGGGGTCCGAGGGGTGCAAGGCTCCGGTTGAAGCGGAAATCGCGCCCTGAACCCTGGGGGAACCAGTTCCACTGGGCCGCTTCCGAACCGTCCGGACGCTGGACGATGCCGTACGGGAAGTAGACCGCGCAGAGCCTTCTTGGAGAGACCCTCGCCTTGGCGTCTGCCGCCATGCACTCCAGAAAAGGCAACGCGAGCGAAACGCCGCTCCCGTGTAGGAACGTCCGGCGGTTTAGATGCCAGGTTCTTTGGGTCACTTGCTCCCTCGGTGCTAGCGGCGGCGGAAGGAATCGCTGGTCACGACGATTGTACATAGCTCGCGCAACCTGTATCCGGAGTCCTCGAATCGAGACGTGAGCTCATCAAGCTCATCGTCATCCTCGCGCCCGAGGCTGCGGCCAAGAGCGTATGCCAGCATTTTCGACGTGAGAGCCCTGGCGAACTGGCGCCCCTTGTGCTGGAGAAGAAAGTCCGCGAGGGCCGCCGCACCCTCGATGCGGTGTCCGCCGGGCAGCACCGCAGCCGCATCCACGGGATGCGACGCCTCCCGGTCCCCGAACCTCCGCGAGACCTGCTCACGGCGCAGTCCGACAGCGTCGAACTCTTCGAGGGCAATGCCCCACGGATCGATCCCCTGATGGCAGCGGGTACAGGCTTCGCTGTCGCGGTGGAGCTCCAGCTGGCGCTTCAGAGGCAGCAGGGTCAGATCTTCGTCGCCGCTGTCGAGATTCGGAACCGCGGGAGGGGGCGGCGCCGGCGGGTCCCCTAGCAAGGCCCGGCGAATCCAGACGCCCCGTTCGACCGGGTGGGAGTCCTCCCCGGTCGAGTTTGAAAGCAAGACGCTCGCATGGGCGATGAGGCCTCCAGGCCTGCCCGTGCTCGTGAGAGTCACCGGTTCGTAATTGCCGCCCCGCGGACCCTTGACACCATAATGCCGGGCCATGCGTTCGTTGAGCGTGGAGAAGTCGGACCGGAGAAAATGCATTGCGCTGAGGTTCTGTCGGAGCAGTATTGCGAAGAAGTGCTGCGTCTCCTTGCGCATGTCCAGCTTCAGCGAGAGGTCGAAGTCGGGATAGTAGTTCGGGTTGACCGCAATTCGGTCGACACCCGCTAGATCGAGCCATTGATCGCTGAACTGTCCGACAAAGGACCAGGACCTCGGATCCTCGAGCATTCGCTCGGTCTCGGCCCGCAATACGCGTTCTTCGGACAGGAGGCCTCGGTCCGCGAGGCTCGCAAGGCGCGCGTCAGGCATCGTGCTCCAGAGGAAATACGAGAGCCGCGACGCCAGTTCATGGTCGTTGACGCGCCGGGCATCAGACGAAGCGCCCTCGACCCGGTACAGGAAGTCCGGTGAGATGAGCACCATGGCCAGCGTCTCTCGAATCGCCTGCTCGAAGCTGGCCACCGTGGGCCGGACCTTGTCGAAAAACCGGAGCATCGGCTTGAGGTCAGGGGTGCCGACCGGCCTGCGGTAGGCTCGGCGCATGAAGCGGAGGAGGATGGTCTCCGCCGTTCCGCGGCCGGCGCGGCTGCCGTCCGGTGCAGCCGGGACCAAGTTTGCGTGGTGAGGGGGTGGCCACGCCGGATACACGGGTGCCTGGAATTCAATGGACTCGACGACGATTGCAGGAAACTCGGGGTCGACCGCCCAAACCATCTTCTCCTTGATCTCCCCGTCCGCCTCGAACTTGACCTTCTCGCCCACGGGTGGCGGCTGGCCATCGGAATAGGCGTTGCGGATCCAGATCAAAAGCCCCGGATACTTGCTCTGCGTGCGGCTCTGGATGGGGAATTCCTCGATGCGACCGCGAAACTCGAACTCGCGGGAAGCCGCGTCCGGCACATCCACCTCGGCGACCGTCCGAGACGGCGTCTGCGTGTCGGCGCGATATCCCAACGTGATATGCATCCTCGGGTACGGGGCTCCGTCCGGGATCTCGGCACGAGCCCGCACTCTCAGGACAAATTCCCCTTCGTCCGGAAACTCCGGAACCCGCGCCACAAACGTGCCGGTTCTCCCCAAACGGTTGGACCAATTGACGTCTCTGAGCTTGTCGGTAACCGTCTCCTGTGCGCGATGCTCGAACACGGGAGGTGCGGGCCCTTCGACGATCGCCCGGCTTAGCGCGCTCCTCGCCGCAGTCAAGTAGTGCTCCAACTGGAGAGCCGACATGCGCAAGGCGGAACCGTTGTTCGTGAACCCATCGGGGCTGACCTCGTCCGGCGGCAGGTTTCTGACGTAGTCGATATCCAGCCCGATCAGGTCTCGCATGGTGTTCTGGTACTCGACTTTGTTGAGACGCCGCATGACGACTCCTCCAGCGACGTCAAGGCGAGACTCATCGACCCTGCGGAACTCGTCAGAGAGCCAGTCCAGCAAAGCAGCCCGGTCTCCCTGACTCAGCGGCGCTGCTCCCGGCGGGGGCATCTCTCCTCGATTCAGCACATTGCGCACGTCATGCCACGTCTCGGCAGCGCGTCGGTCATTGAGAAAGTCAGTCGGAAGGGTGTCGATTCGAACGCTTGCGTGCTGCGTATCCGGTCCATGGCACGCCACGCAGTGGCGCTGGAGAATCGAAGAGACCGTCCGGTCAAGCGGCGCTCCTGACTGGGCCGACAATGCCTGCGCCAGTACCGCGAGAGAAGCGATTCGAACCCACGGAAGTCGAAACATCGAGTGGAACCGCCACCGGGCGAGAAGCCTGTCGCCCGGAGCACCATCAGTGTACCGAGGGCTGGGGGCCGGCGGGAACCAGAGGCACGCAGTGCCGACGTGAGATGGCCGTAACGGCGAACGCGCTCGGCAAGGGACCCATTGGGGGTCTGCGCAGCCCGCTACGGCATGTCAGCATCTTCCTCCGTCACCGTGACGAGCCGGTCAAGCCCGACCAAGGGAACGGTTTGCTCCCTTCCGTCCGGCCATGTGACACGGATCTCGCTCAGCTTCGGTTCTCTCCCCAAGCCGAAGTGCAGTGGAGTCAACGACGACGATGCGTATCCAACCGCCGAATTGGCCATGGTGACCTGGTCCGCTGCTCGAACGACAGCACCGAGACCATCCGCGTTGCTGACCGTCCCGATCAAGCGGACCGCCACCCAGCGGTTGATGGCTGCGCTCTCGTTCCGCCATAGCTCTGCCGGGCTGCCGATCGCCGAAACGACTACGTCGACTCGGCCGTCCGCGTCGAAGTCCGCAAACGCCGCTCCTCGGTGGGCAGCGGGCCGGAAGCTGGCCGCCGAGTCCGAGACGTCTTCGAACGACCCCTCCCCGGCATTTCTGAACACCGCATTGGGCTGCAAATATGATGCGTTCTCGAAGTCCTCGGCGAGGTCATTGACATGGGACGTAGCCACGAACAGGTCCCTGAGGCCGTCATTATCGAAGTCGACGAACGCGTTCGCCCACCCGCTGCGCGAGATTGTCAGGGCGTGCAGCCCGCTCAAGGCCGTCGCGTCCTCGAACAGCCCGTCGCCACCGTTGCGGAAGAGCGGAAACGTCTGCCGGTTCAGTGCAGTTACATGGATGTCGGGGAGCCCGTCGTTGTCGTAGTCACGGAAATCGACTCCCATGCTGGAAATCGGCGTGCCGTCTGATGCGAGGCCCACGCCCGCGAGGAGCCCCATCTCTTCGAATGTTCCATCCCCGACGTTCCGGAACAGGAAATCCGCCTCGGTGTCGTTAGCGACGAATGCATCGACCCATCCGTCCAGATCGAAGTCTCCGAACGCCACGCTCATGCCCTTGCCGATGTGCCGGGCAATGCCAGACTGCAGGGAAACGTCCTCGAACGATCCATCCCCGACGTTCCGGTAGAGGGTGTTCGGCAGTCCCTCGAAATACGCCGGGCTGCAGTAGATCCGTAGCCCGCGGTCGCGGTCGCCGCAGAATCGCTCGGCCTCCGGGTCCCAGTCCAGGTAGTTCACGACGAAGAGGTCGAGGAGTCCGTCCCGGTCGTAGTCGAACCAGCCGGCTGCGACCGACCAATTCGCGCTTGAGATTCCGGATTCGACCGAGACGTCAGTGAAAGTGCCGCCCCCGTTGTTCCGGAAGAGGATGTTCGCCCGAACACCAGCGACGAAGAGGTCGGAGTCTCCGTCGTTGTCGTAGTCTGCAGCCGCCACTCCCATGGAGTACCCATGCCCGGCAACGCCTGCCTGCTCCGTGATATCGGAAAAACGCAGTCCTCCGAGATTCCGATAGAGTCGGTTCCAGTGGCGCTCCCCCTGCTTTTGTCTGGAAGCTGCGTCGGCCCCGTTTGTGAAATAGATGTCAATCCATCCGTCCGCGTCTGCATCAAACGCCGCGATTCCGCCTGGAACGGCTTCGATCATGCGTTTCTCGGCCGTGGGCAGGCTCTCCAGCACGAAGTCCAGGCCTGCCTCCTGCGCGATGTCACTGAACCGGATCTGCCCCGCGGACTGCTGCACCACCGAAACGAGCAATAGTCCCGCGGCCGCCGCGCTCGCGAGAATCTTCGCAAGGCCCCGTGCGCCGCTAGGGAGGAGTGATTTCATTCGACACCGATGAGGCGGGTAGCGCGGACATTGCAGCCCTTCGGCGCTCCAGGGCCGACCGCGCGTCGTCCGAACGGCCGGCTGACTGGTAGGCGCGAGCGAGTTGGAAAAGCAGGCGCTGGTCCTCGCCCGACTCTAGCGCCGCCTCCAAATGCGGGATCGCTTCGCTCCCGCGACCCGCCCGAAGATAGGCAGTGGCGAGCGAGGCGCGCACTTGGTCGTCGTTGGTGCTCTTGCCGATCGCCGCCTCGAGGAGTGGGATCGCTTCGTCGACTCGCCCGAGTTCCAGCATCGAGGCGCCGGCATAGAACCGGGCTTCCGCAGAATCAGGGCGCAGCCTCAGCAGGGCCTCGGCCTCGCGAATCGAATCCTCGGCCAGCCCGGCAGCCCGAAGGGATCGCAGAAGATTGCGTCGCAGGGCGGGATCGGACGGTTCCATCTCGATCGCTTTCCGCCAGGCTTCAGCGGCATCTCTCGGCCTGCCGGCGAGATCCTCGATCGAGGCGAGCAACCGATAGGCTGCCGACGACGGCGGCAGAGAGAGCAGTTCCTCGTGCGCATCTCTTGCCATTCGACTCAAGGCGCGGGCTCGCCAGTACAGTGATTCAGGCGACTCGGATCCTCCGGTTGCATCCAGAATCCGGGCGTATTCGGAGGATTCGAACCAGCAGGCGAACTGGCGCTCCGCGCAAGGAGCCAGTGGCATCCTCTTTGCCAATTCTGCGTCAGCCCAGTCGGCACGGCCGAGCTCGCGGTAGATCTCTGCGACCGACTCGTGGATTCCCGGGACGTCGGGATCGACGGCCATCGCGGCGCGGTAGTGCCCGAAAGCCGCGCGGTAGCGCTGCTGCGCTTGCGCCGAGTGTGCCAGCAGCAGGAGGCGATAGGCCGAGTTCGGCGCGGAGCGCTCCAACGCGTCGGACGCCTGCCTCGACAGTTCCGTGAAGCTCAGGCCAAGACCGAGCCAAGCCTTGGGGTTTGCGCGGTCTTCCGCCGCGAGCTCCTCGAAAACGGATGCCGCTCTGTCTGGCTGCTCGCTTCGCAGCAGAGCGTCGGCCAATTCGAGGCGCGCAATCCTGTTGCTGGGGTCCAGCTCGACGGCCCTTTGAAGGGGTTGGACGGCTCGTGCGGGCTGGTCCAGTTTCTGATAGGAGGTTCCGACCAGGGTCCATGCAGGGGCATGGTCGGGGTGTGCGCGGAGGAATCGATCCAGTTGGACAAGAGCTTCCGCAAATTTCCCGGACGAGTACTGAGCGAGCCCCAGGTTAAGGGCCAGACGCGCCTCTTCCGGGAACATCTCCGTCAATTGCCGATACAGGACCTCGGCTCTAGCGAAGTCGCCACTCTTCATCGCGGTGCTTGCCTGCCGGGCCAGAACGTCGGGTCCGGTGGGCTGCGCACTTGCCAGCCCGAGCGAAGCAGCAAGCGCGAACACGGCTAGCCGGATGGGGACGGTAAGCATCGCAGTCGATTATAGGAACCGCTTGGCCGACTCGCGTCCCGGTAGGGCCGCACTGCCGGGTCAAGGATCTCGGGACCGGCGCAGTGCCGGCGCCGGGGCTAGGAGGAGCCTGAGCGGTATGTCGCTCGGAACCTCCTCACAGGCGGCACCTCCGAATCGAGGTAGTCCCCGAAGGACAGCTGCTCGAGACCGAACGCAAGGGGGAGCTGCGCTTCGCCACGCGTCAGCGGCCACGGCAACTCTCCCGCTGCCTGGTCATCGTCCCTACCTCGGGCGATGACCAGGAGGATCCCTCCTGGCGCTACAAACGAGCAAATCCTCTCGACCGCGCAACGCCGCAATTCCGCTGGCAAGACCTGCAGGGTGTAGGCTTCCTGTACGAGGTCGAAACCTTCAGTCCAGCCCGTCGGCGGACAGAAGAGATCCGCGACTGCATAATCCACGGCGCTCGCAGGGAATCTGCGGCGAGCCATGGTGACCGCGGAACGCGAAACATCGAATGCCGTGACCGCGAATCCGCGGCGGGCAAGTTCTTCGGCGTCGTCACCCAGTCCGCATCCGACAACCAGGGCGGACTTGGCCGCCCCGTCTGTACTTTGCCGGTCCAGCCATTCCAGCAAATTCGGATTCGGCTTCAGATCCGCCCACGGTACCGTCGAAGGGCCTGACTTCGAAGCTTCCGCATAGATCTCCTCGAACCAATCCAGCGGCCGACCCCGTTCGATCGCTGCCCTCGCCATGCGTCTCGCTCGCTCGCGGCTCACAGACGAAGTATCTCGAAAGCGCGAAGGCGTCACGCAATGGGCGTTCGACTCGGACCCGCGAATCGATACTTTCGTGATCGCTAGGGCCCTTCAAGGCGCCTACGCCTCGTCCTTACAATGATGTGAGATTCGGACAACTGTCCGGGGGTGGTAGGACATGTCGGCCCTACGGAATTCCAACAGCCGGCCGGGAGCCCGGCCGCGCTTTGGAGCGAGGCTTGCCGCAGCTGGAGTGCTCCTGGCAGTCCCGGTTCATGCTGCAGGACCGGACGGAGAGAAGGTCTACCGGGAATCGTGCGCTGCCTGCCACGAAAGCGGAGAGAACCGTGCGCCGTCTCTCGAAGCGCTCCGCCAGCTCTCACCCGAATCGATTCTCGCCTCCCTGCGGGACGGTGCTATGGCTTACGTGGGCGAGACGCTGCCTCCGGGAAGCGCAGAGATCGTGGCATCGTTTCTCGGACGAGGGACGGGCACGCTGACTGCCGGCGCGAGCGAAAGATGCCCTGACGCCGCCTGGTCTGATCCGTATGCCGGCCCGCGTTGGATCGGCTGGAGCCCGGATCTCTCGAACACGCGATTCCAGACGCCCGAGTTCTCTGGCATCGATCCCAAGTCCGTGTCACGCCTTCGGCTTCGCTGGGCGTTCGGCCTTCCTGACTCGGAAAGGGCTCGGGGGCAGGTGGCGGTCGCCGGTGGGCGCGCCTTCATGGGCGCGCGGAACGGTCGGGTCTATGCCCTGGACGCGAAGTCGGGCTGCACTGTTTGGGAATTCGAAGCGCTCCGGGAGGTGCGCACAGCAGTGCTGCTCGCACCCTCGGGGAACGACGGAGGCTGGGCCGCATACTTCGGCGACACGCAGGCGAATCTCTATGCGGTCGACGCGCTCACGGGCAGGCAGGTCTGGAGGACGAGGCTCGACGACCACAGGGCCGCCACGCTGACAGGCTCTCCGGTGTTGTTCGAAGGGCGTCTTTACGCGGGAGCGAGCTCGATCGAGGAATCTACTGGGGCTTCCGCCGAGTATGAATGCTGTGACTTCCGTGGCAGCCTCTCGGCCATCGATGCCTCGAACGGCGAGAGGATTTGGAAGACCTACACGATTCCGGAAGAGCCCGAACCGCGCCGTGCCAATTCGAAGGGCGTGATGCAGCGCGGGCCATCGGGAGCCGGAATCTGGTCAGCTCCGACGATCGATGCCAAGCTGCGACGCGTGTACGTCACGACCGGCGACAACTACTCGGATCCACCCACGGACGACAGCGACGCCATCATCGCCTACGATCTCGATACCGGACGGCGAATCTGGTCCCGGCAGTTTACCGAGGGCGACGCCTACAACATGGCCTGCAACTCCGGCGCTGACAAAGTGAACTGTCCCGAAGCGGATGGGCCTGACTTCGATTTCGGCGCTTCGGCCATGCTTGTCAAATTGGAGGGGACCAAGCGTCTGTTGATCGCGGGCCAGAAATCGGGGATGGTACACGCCGTTGACCCCGACCGCGATGGCAACATTGTCTGGCAGCGACGAGCTGGCGAAGGAGGCAAGTTGGGCGGGATCCAGTTCGGTCCGGCAGCGGACTCCCAGAACGCCTATGTCGCTGTTTCGGACTATCGAAGTCCCCGTCCCGACTCCGTCGGAGGTCTCACGGCGATTCGCCTCATCGACGGAGAGGTGGTCTGGCACAAGCCTGGGTTTCGTTGCAGGGCTGGCCGCAAGGGGTGCTCGCCGGCCCAGTCAGCAGCGGTCACTGTGATCCCTGGAGCGGTCTTTTCGGGATCTCTGGACGGGTACATCCGCGCGTACTCAACCATAGACGGGACCGTTCTTTGGAGCTACGACACCGCCCGCGAATTCCCGGACACGGTCAACGGCGTTCCCGCGAAGGGAGGTTCCATCAATGGGCCAGGACCAGTTGTCGTGGACGGGATGGTGTACGTGAATTCGGGCTACGGCATGTTCGGTTCCATGCCGGGAAACGTCCTTCTGGCCTTCGGCCCCGAGAACGAGTGAACGCTGCTGTCCGGCCTGGCCAGCGCCCTGTCAACCCCGGCTCGAGCCGTGCGGTCTCGCCTGCAGCTCCCCGGGCAGACATGCATCGGGTCTCGGTATGCTGTGTCCGCCGCAGTGCTCGCCAACGGTCTCTAGACGCTGATTCCGTGCGGCCTTGGAGAGCTACCGGGCTGCTACTGTATGGATAGGAGCCGTTTGCAGTCATGCGCTACCCCGAACCGCTGATCTACCCGATGCGTGAGGAACTCACCAGGCACGGAGTCGAAGAGGCACGCACGCCGGAAGACGTGGACCGGATTCTCGCTCCGGGAAGCGGCAGCGTCCTGATGGTCGTGAACTCGGTCTGCGGCTGCGCAGCCGGCTGCGCCCGTCCCGGTCTGGTGCTCTCGCTCAAGAGCGAGGCCCGGCCGGACAAGGTCGCGACGGTCTTCGCCGGAGCTGATATCGAAGCAACAGCGCACCTTCGCCAGAAGCTCTCGATGTATCCCCCCTCTTCGCCGTCCTTCGCGCTGTTCCGTGACGGCGAGCCTGTCTACATGATGCATCGGCACCAGATCGAGGGCCGGGAAGCGACTGTCATCGCCCAATCGCTTCACGAGGCCTACGCGTCACACAGCAGCAGCACCACGGCCGAAACCGTTTAGCAGCAAGGCGCTTCAGGCCGCCTCGAGTGCCTTAACCTCTTGCAGGCGTTCCTCGACCCATGCCTTGGTGCGTTCGACCGACTGTCGCTTGATCTCTTCGTAGCCGCGGATTTCGCGGGGGGCGCTCGCAATCTCCGTCGCGTCGTCGACCGATTCCTCGTCGAGCCGCTCGAGAAGCCCGTCGACGAGTTCGCGGTACCACTTCACCAGAGCACGCTCCTCCCGGCGGGAAGCCAGCCAACCGAAAGGGTCGAAGGGTGTCCCGCGCAGAATCTTGCCGCTTGCAAGCACTCTCAGGAACGGCCGGATCCAAGGCCCGAACACCATCTTGTCCCGGAACCCCAACCAGCGCAGCAGAGGGGGGTGAAGGTGGTAGACGACCCGTAGCGGTCTCGTGAAGGTGCTGGCGACCTGCTCGTCGAAGGACGGATCCGTCAGAAGCCGCGCCACTTCGTACTCGTCCTTGTAGGCCATGAGCTTGTGCAAGTTCCAGGCCACGGCACGAGCCAGCGTTTCGCTGCCGGGCCGGACGCGGGACTCGGCCTCCCGAACCCGGTCGACGACACGTCGGAACTGGGCGGCGTAAGCAGGACTTTGGTAGGCCGCGAGTTCCTGTTCGCGATCCTCGACCAGAGCCTCCAGCGACTGGGGCACGAAGGCTGTCGGGGCGGCCGGAAGATACGGTTGCATCAAGGCGGGGTCGCGAGCGTACTGCCGACCCCAGGCGAACACCTCAAGGTTGCGATTGACGGCGACTCCGTTCAGTCGCACCGCTTGCTCGATCGCGTCCGCCGAAAGCGGAAGCAGGCCTTTCTGATAGGCCACGCCGACAAGGAACAGATTGCTGAAGATGTGCCCGCCGAAGAGAGTCTCGGCCAGAACGGACGCATTGACGAACTCGCTGTCCTCGCTACGGGTTCCCCGGCGGATGGCATCGTGATAGGCGCCGTCGGGGGACAGGACGGTGAGGCCCTTTCGGATCGCCTCGCCAGTAAGAATCTCCTTCGAGTTCACGAGGGCCACGGTACGCTCTGGATCACAGAACTGTAGGTTCTTCTGAAATGCTGCTCCGACCAGATCGAACCCGAGCAGCACGTCGGCGCATCCGGGCGGGATTCGCTGGGACGCCTCGATCCTCGACTCGCTGATCGTGATGTGCGCGACCACGGCGCCGCCTTTCTGCGCGACCCCCGTCTGGTCGAGCGTGATGGCGTGCAGTCCGTCCATGCGGGCCGCCGTCGCCAGAAGGGCGTTGATGGTCACAACACCAGTTCCGCCCACACCAGGCATCAGGATGTGATACCCGTTGCCTGGGGAGGCCTTTCGTTCGGGCTCCGGCAACCTTAGTTCAGGGAGCTCCGGCAACGGCTTGCGTCGCAGGTCGGACCCCGGTTCGATCTCGACAGACACGAATGACGGGCAGTCACCCCACGTGCAGGTGTAGTCGGCGTTGCACGAAGACTGGTGGACTCGGGTCTTGGGACCGTATTCCGTGTCAACCGGCAGCAGGGACACGCAGTTTGCCTGCGCAACGCAATCCCCGCAGCCCTCGCAGACACGTTCATTGATCAGGATCCGTCGCGTGGGCTTCGGTAGCACACCGCGGTTACGCCTCCGCCGCTTCTCGGCGGCGCACAGCTGGTCGTAGATCATGACCGACACGCCCTTGACCTTCTCCAGCTCCGCGAGCACCTCCTCGAGTTCCTCGCGGGGACGGAACTCCGCAGAGGGAGCCAGGCTGGACTCGCCCTGGTACCTGCTCGGATCGTCGCTGAGCACGACAATCCTTCGAATCCCCTGTGCTTCCAGCTCGCGAGTCAGTGCCGGCACAGGCAGCGCGCCGGCCGCGTGCTGGCCGCCCGTCATGGCCACGGCGTCGTTGTAGAGGATCTTGAACGTGATGTCGACACCCGCCGCAACGGCCGCCTGGACGGCGAGGCGCCCCGAGTGGAAGTAGGTTCCGTCACCGAGATTCTGGAACAGGTGCTTGGTCCCGGAGAACGGGGAGACGCCGATCCACGAGGCCCCTTCTGAACCCATGTGGAACAGGAACTCGATGCCCCGTCCGGCTTCCCGCATCAGCCCCGCCATGCCGTGGCATCCGATGCCGCCCCCCGCCAGCTGCCCCTCAAGCAGGAGAGTCGAACGATTGTGCGGGCAGCCGGAGCAGTAGCTGGGCGTGCGGGGGCCTCTCCCAGGCCTGGAACCGGGGGTCTTCGGAAAGTCGGTGGCCGGCATCTCCGGCAGTTGCGGCAGACTCGCCGCGGGTCCCAGGAACTTGCTCAGCCCTAGCGCGATCACGCCCGCGTCAAGCTCGCCGGGCGATGGGAAGAGTGTATCCCCGACAGCGTCCTTCTTGCCGAAGACCGAGGGTCGGCGGGTCCGGTTGTACAGGAGCTCGCGGAGCTGCAACTCGACGAACGAGCGCTTCTCCTCGATGACGACAACAGTGTCGAGACCGGCAGCGAATTCATCGACAACCGTCGGCTCCAGCGGATAGGACATCCCTAGCTTGAGGATCCGCACGCCTGCGCTGCGGAGCTCGTCGTCGCCGACGTTCAGCAGTCGTAAGGCGGACATCAGGTCCGCGTAGCTCTTACCGGTCGTGACGATGCCGAGCCGGTCCGAGTCATGACGGGCGCAAATCCGGTTGAGCCGGTTGAGCCGGGCGAATTCTCGCGCCGCCTGCAATCGGTGCTCGTGGACCTCGGCTTCGAGGCTCAGGCTGTACGGAACCACGAGCATGAGGCCCATCGCCTTACGGTAGGGCTCGCCTTCGATGAAGAGTTCAGGCAGCTCCACCGGGCAGCGGTCAGGGCCGAACTCCACGATCCCGCCGCCGTCGCAAATGTCCGTTGAGAGCTTCAGTCCGGACCACGCCCCGCTGAACCGGGACATGGCGATGCCGTACAGACCGAAGTCCAGCACCTCCTGCGTGCAGGAAGGGTTCAGAACCGGAACGGCGCAGTTGTACAGCGAGAGCTCGCTCTGGTGGGGGATCGAAGAGCTCTTCGAGACATGGTCGTCGCCCGCTAGAGCGAGCGCCCCGCAATTCTCCCCGATGCCTGCAAAGTTCGCGTGGCGCAAGGCGTCGCCACTCCGATCCAGGCCTGGGCCCTTGCCGTACCAGATGCCTACGGCACCGTCGTAGAGCGGATCCGGAAACGACTGGAAGAGCTGGCTTCCCATCACTGCAGTGAGGGCCAGCTCTTCGTTCACGCCGGGAACGAACCGAACCCCGTGCTCGTCCAGGAATCTCGCGGCACGAAGCAGCGCAAGGTCGTACCCTCCGAGCGGCGACCCCTCGTAGCCGGAAATCAGGCATCCCGTCTTTAGGCCGAGGCGCGTGTCCCGGCGCATCTGTTCGATCGGCAGCCGGACAAGGGCCTGGATCCCGGACATGTAGGCGTCGCCGGCTTCCAGCGTGTACTTGTCATCGAGCGATAGGGACCGAATCGGCATGGCTTGCGTGGTCCGCGGCCGCACCCTGCCCGGTCGAACCACGCCCGGGCGCGGTGCCGGCCGGGCCGCTGATCCAAGGCGAGGGATGGATTCGCTTGCCCGCTGGATTGTCGGGCCGGCTATTCGCGCCTCCGCCAACGGCGCTGGGCGTTGTGCAGCTTGACGAGAGGATTATCGCATTCCGCAATCGGGGTATCGGCCTTCATTGCACGAGAGCGGCCGGCCCTCGCGGCTAGCAATAGAGGGGATCCGGGCTTGGTCTCGGAGTCGCTGCAGGTAGTCTCCTCTGAGACGGCGTTCACCGACGAGCGCCTCGCCGTACGGAGGCAGTTCCCTGGGCGATTCCGCCTATCGGTCACGCGCCAGCCGGTTCTTCCGATCGCCGGACCCGCTCCCAGGCCCCCGTCGGCCGCCGCGACGGGGCCTTGCAGCGTAAGTTTCCGAACGGCCGAGCCCGGCTCCGTCGGTGAAGACAAACTCAGCGCCGCCAGCTGGCAGCAGCTTGTAACTGACCGAGTGGCTTTGCCCGCGAAGGTCGAACTCCAATCGGTAGGCACCTCCTCCGAGGGTGTTGAAACCCGTAATCGCTGCATCCCGGATCGGCCTAGTGAATGGCCGTACGCCCCGCGCCCGCGGTTGCGCCGCTACCTGGCCATCGCGCAGTTCGACCCGACCCCGGAAGCCTCCGTTCACCCGCGGGTAGCCCGGACTGGCATGGTAGTGGTACGAACCGTCGGGTCCTGTATGGCCGTTCAGCCAGTCCAGGGACCGCACCTCCGATCCGTCGGCCTCGACGTATCCGAACATCGGGAATCCGTCCAGGGCCCAGGCCAGCGGCAAGCCCGTTCCGATTCGGTCGGAAAGATGAACCGGAGCGACGTGATAGTGGTAGTCGTCGGCCCTGCCGGCGTGGCCCCCGAAATCATCGAGTTCCCCCGCGAGATACGTGTCCGTGCGGCCGTCTTGCTTGATGGGATTGAAGATGGGAATCCCGTTCGCCGCAATCGCGATTGCGCCGCGAAAAAGGGTTTCTCGCGCTGACACCGGCGTGTCGGCGAAGCGCGGGCGCAGGGTGAACTGGAAGGCGTTGTCGCCAGTGTAGGGCTGGGGTATCGGGACCTGCCCGTTCCAGGCGCGGATCCCGACCATCATCGGATGGCGGGGAATGCCGCTGGACTCCACGTAGAAATGGTCGTCGTCCCAGCGCACGCTCACGTCACCCTGGAACGGCTGGAACGAGCGGGCCACGAATCCCGGATCGAACGCGAAATTGATCGTAGATCGTTCTGCCGCCGCTGCCGTCAGAAGGGCCAGTAGCAGGAACGCCGAGATCGTTGACCGCGTCATGGGGTCCCAGTTTGCCCGGAACGCCGTGGGCGCTCCGGCCTCCGACCCTCGCGGAGCCGCGAACGTACTCTTCTGCGCGAGCCTGCTGAATACTCCCCGGACTCGAGCCTGGCAAGCATTTCCTCCCCGAGCCCTTGCCGGAGGTGCTCCATGAGCTCGCACTGTAGCCCCGCTGCTAGATCCCGATGATCGGAAGACAGGTCACGGGCCTCGCGGGGATCTGCACCAACGTCGAACAAGGCGGCCGTTCCGTCCATCCACGAGTAGAGCAGCTTGAATTCTTCTCGAACGATTGCAGCCTGCGGGCCAGTCTCGCGCCCCCGCGCTTCAGCGAAGAAGAAGACCATCCGGTCGACAGGGCGATCAATTCCGGCCTCGCATCCATTCAAGAGCGTCGGCTTCCAGCTGCCCCCCTCGACTCCAGACGGTGGCGAGGCTTCCGGGTCGGTGAAATCGAGGAGTGTTGGCAGCAAGTCATAGGCCACGACTGGAGTGTCGCAGTAGGTGTCCCGCTCGATCCCCGGCCCCCGCACCAGCAGGGGCACTCGCAGCCCGCCCTCCGTAACGTTCGTCTTGCCTCCTCGGAGGTAGCGCGTGGGACCGCCATTGTCTGACATGTAGATCACGTACGTGTTGTCGCGAATTCCCAGCTTGTCGATCGTTGCCAAGGTCATGCCGACAGCACGGTCGAAGTCCTCAGCCATGGCGGCGCGGGTCGGGTCTCGGTGGCGTCGTCCGAGTGGCCGCGCCTTCCACCGCTGGAGGGTTTCCGACAGGGACTGATTGCTGCCGTGCACCGCGTAGTGCCACAGCTGCAGATAGAACGGACGACCGTCTTCGACGCTGTCTTGCATGAAGCGGTTGCCCTTCTGCATCAGTTCGAACATCCGCTTCGGGTCCCGGGGATCGGGAGACTCGCCGTCCCGATTCTGCGTGATTCGGCCGTCGTCCCAGTCGAATCCCAGCTCCCGCTGCGATCTAGTGAGCTGCCATTTGCCAAATGTGGCGGTTCTGTAGGAGGGATTGGCTTGCTTGAGCGTGTTGGCCAGCGAATGGCGCGACTCCGCCCGCAGGCGGGCTGCAGTGCGCTTGTCGGGGGCGTTCAGGCTTGTCGTGGTCATGCCAAAGGTGATGGCATAGCGCGAAGGCTCGCACTTCGGTGCCGCTGCATACGCGCGCGAGAACGTCATCCCTTCCCGGGCGAGGCCATCGATGTGCGGCGTCCGATGAAAGTCGCTTCCGGATTCCGGCAGGCTCCGAATCATCCGCCTTGACAAGCCGTTCCAAGCCTGGTCGTCGGCGAGGATGAAAACGAAATTGGGAGGGGCGGCACCCGCCGTCAGGGCCACTGCCGCCAGCATGCAGATTCGTATCGTCACTTGCAATCGCCGATGCATTTGGGCTGGACACGGAACGAGTAGGCTGTCCGTCCAATTCCGTCCCCGGTTCCCTCCAAACTGGACTGGACGAGCTCGACGACTGTCGCTCTCGGCGACACGGTCACACGCACGTGCCCCGGCCCTCCGACTACGTCGGCATCCCCGTACGGACCGTCGATGTCACGCGGCACTCCGTAACGGTCTAGCCCGGGCTGGGGGACCAAGAGGTATACGATCCCGTCAAGCTCTTCCCTCGCGAACACGTGGTCGTGGCCGTGGAATACGATGTCCACACCGGTATCAACCAGCATCTGATGAATCGGCTTGCCCCAGCCTGGCCGGCGCTGTTCGAATTGGTATTCGCCGTTTAGAGAGCGGCCACCCCACTCGAACAGGCCGGCTGCGGCGGCTCCGCCCCGCGCCGCCTGATTGACGCCGCCCACGAGATGGTGGATAAAGACGAATTTGAACCGCGCCCGGCTCGACCCTAGGGTCCGGGCAAGCCAGCGGTACTGATCCTCGCCCAGCGTGCGGGCCCAGTAGTCGCCGCCCCGCCGAACGCGATGTGACTCCCAGAACGGATCAAGCGCCACGAAGACGGCGTCGCCCCATTCCCACGAATAGTAGTTTCCTCGACCGGAAACGCCGTCCGACGGCGTAGCAAAGTATGCGTCGCGCTGCTCGCGGGCCCATTCGCCCATCGCACCTCTCCTGAGCCCCTCACCGTCATGATTGCCCGAAACGAGGAATACCGGCGCGATTGTGCCGATCAAGCCGAGGTAGTACCGCTGGGCGAGGTATTGCGGCAGCGCAGCCTTGTAATCCACGCGTCTCTTGTCGGTCATGAAGGTGTCGCCGAGGTCGATATGGAAGTCCGGGCCGGCGGCCTTGGCGTTCCGCACGGTCGCCTCGTAGAGTCGCGTGTCGGTCCGTCCATCCAGATGAGAGTCCGCTTGCACGGTGAACACGAACGCGTCGCCTTGCGCTCGGCCGGTCCGGAAGCTGAATTCGTCCGATGGCTCGAAATCGTCCGTTGCCGAGGAGCGTCCATTCCACCGATAAAAGTACTGGACGTTGCGGGCCAAGCTGCCGAGTATCACCTCAGCAGGAACTTCCGGCTCAAGGCGGACAAGAGCCGTCCGCTCGCTGTAGTCGCCGGATCTGTCACCGTATTCGAAATAGCCCTCGAGCGCGGTATAGGCGGCAATGCTCGCGGTGACCGAAGATCCGGTCGGTTTCCCAAGGACAATGTCGAACAGCCTGCGGGGCACCTCGGTACGGAATGTATCCGCTGACCCACGCCGAGCCCGCCCGCCAGGTTGACCGTCACGCTGATCCGCCTGAGCCAGCAGATAGCTCGCCGACGGGGACTGGCGAGACTGCGTCATGGCAGGCGTGCTGGCGGCAATCCAGGCCAAGAGAATCAGACCGCAACGAACCGCGATCCAACGAACGACTGGGATCTTGCCCTCGATCCTGAGGCAGCGCGGCGTCACTTGCGGCGACGGCCATCCGGCACGGGCGGGGCGACTGTCGGGGCGGACCGCGAAATTTGTCGCTCCCTTGCGGCCGGCCGGCGGAGCGAAGTCGGCTGCAAGGCTATTCCGCCCGTCCTTCCCGCCCATCCCGAAGCCAGGGTCTTGCGTGCTCGGCATACGGCTAATCGTTGGTTTCGGACGAGCTAAAGTCAACAGCACGGTGCATCTGCGGCAACCTTTTGCGTGAAGCTTTACACGGCGAGGGATTCGCGGCCACGTCGGCATGCGTTGAACTGCGCTGAGCTCTCTGCCTCCGCCGCGCCGGCAGAAAGGACACTGGCAGGGCCGAACCGGAAAGGCATCTGAAGAGTCCGGCCGCGGAATCGGCCCTTGGTCAAGGAACGGAACGCACCGTCATGAACTTCTCGAGAGAAGTCGACTCGAAGCGAGGCGAGACCCGGCGAAACCAGAATACCCGCATCACCTCTATCAGCAACGACGTGTCGAGCGACGTGCCCCGCTCAAGCACGCTGCGCACCTGGCCGTCCGCTCTCAACAGCGAATTCGGCGAGAGTCTCTCTCGGGGATCCTCGCCGAGTGACGGAATCGAGCACGCGGTAGCGCGCAGTGAACAGTCGCGGCGTCAGCTCGCAGCTGACATACCCGCGCTGTGCATTCTGGAGCTTGACGAAGGGATTGTCGCGCATCACGCCCTCGGCGTATTCGCGGTTCGGGCCTCCGTCGCCGCTGGAACTGATTGAGGTGCCAACGAATTCGGTCGCGACGACCTGCGAGGTCGGGTCATCGAAATCTGCGAGCAAGTCGTTCACCCAGTGGCTGTGGATGTCGCCCGTGAGGACAACCGGATTGCGCGTGCGGCCCTCCGCGAAGAACTCCAGGAAGCGGTCCAGGGCGGCGCCGTATCCGGGCCACTGATCCATGCTGTAGCGGATGCCCTCCCCGGGTTCACGATCGACGCGGGCCATCATGATCTGCTGCGCCAAGACATTCCAGGCGGCTGGAGACGATTCCAGAGCCTTGAAGAGCCAATCCCTTTGCCGATCTCCCAGCAATGACGCGTTCGGGTCCGACATTCCCTCGCACGGGGGCTTCGTGCGGTCTCCACATGGCTGGTCGGTTCGGTACTGCCGCGTGTCCAGAACAGCGAATTGGACGAGCCGCCCAAACGCCAGGCGACGGTAGAGATTCATTGATGAGCCGCGCGGGAGCTGGGCAGCTCGCAATGGCATGTGCTCGTAGTAGGCCTGGTACGCCGACGCTCTCCGCTCAAGGAACGCCTCCCTCCTGACGTCCGGCTGCTCTGAGACGTCGGCGGCATAGTTGTTGTCGAATTCGTGATCGTCCCAGGTGACCACCCAAGGGCACGCGGCGTGGGCGTTCTGCAAGTCCGAGTCCGTGCGGTACAGGGCGTACCGGTTGCGGTAGTCGCGCAGAGATACCAGCTCGCCTCCCAGATGCGCACGAACACGTGGATTGGACCGACCCTCGTAGATGTAGTCGCCCAAATGGAAGACCAGGTCCGGAGTCTCGGCAGCCATGTGTTCGTAGGCGGTGTAGTATCCGGTCTCGTAGTGCTGGCACGAGGCGAACGCGAACGTGAGACGGCCGGGCTCGGCCTGCTCGGCGGGCATGGTCCGCGCGCGCCCGATGGGGCTCTCTTCGTCACCGGCCGCGAAGCGATACCAATACCAGCGATCGGGCGAAAGACCCCGAGCCTCGACGTGCACGGAGTGCGCGAGCCGAGGATCCGCAACTGCGACTCCCGACTTCACGACGCGCCGGAAGCCGTCATCCTCGGCAACCTCCCAGCGCACGTCGATTTCCTCCGGTTCCAGCCCCCCGCCAGCCAAGGGTTCGGGAGCCAGCCGCGTCCATAGCACAAAGCCGTCCGGTGCGGGATCTCCCGAGGCGACGCCGAGGGCGAACGGGTTGGAACGGAAGACGGGCTTGCGACGCTGCGCTCCAGCCCGCAGCGCAAGAGCCGGAATCGAGGCCAGCGAGAGAAATTGGCGCCTGTCGAAGGCCATCCCTTCATCGTACATTCGTGCGAGGTTGGTGGAACGAGGACGTTTGGGCTATATTTTGTGGTTGGAGGCTATCTCATGATCATTCGAGCGTTCGGGTTTTCTCTCGCTCTCGTCGTCGCGTTTCTGGCGGGAACGCTGGTGCCCCCGGCAGAGTCGCAGTCGGGCAGGTCGCATTTCCTGCGGATCGACTACATGAGAATCCCTCCTGGGCAAAGCCTGCGGTACCGCAACCTGGAAATCGATCTCTGGAAGCCTGTCCACCAGGCAAGGGTTGACAAGGGGTACATTACTTCTTGGAGGCTCTACGGACACCACTTTCCCGGTGGCGGGGACGACTACCAATACGTGACGGTGACGGAATTCCCCTCGCTGCAGTCGATGGACGAGCTGCACTACCAGGAACTCTTCCAGGAAGTCCACGGTAGGGAGTACAACACCGACATCACCAAAGAGACGTCTGAGTCGAGAACGCTCACCCACACCGACATCTGGGCGCTGATTGATTCGGTGGCCTCCAGGTCGGGCAATTGACGGAGCGCGCCGTGCGTTTCGCATCGAGAACATGGGAACGGATCGGTTACGGGTTCCAGCGCTAACAATCAGCAGACCAACGAACGTGGAAGGTTCGATATGAAGATCTCGCACAAGACCAAGATGGCAACGGCCGTCGCCGCGATAGCGTCCCTGTCAGCGTCGCACTGCACGGTGGGCAAGTACCCACCCGACGAGCACAACGTTCTGGCAAAACCGTTCATCCACGACAGTGCGGCTGTCGACCCAATGGGGGTCCTGATGGCGGGCGTCACGAGCGTCAAGACCGGCCAAGTGTTCAATCTCTCCGAAGAGATGCTCGAGGGCGGGTCGGACGTGCCGATGCTAAGTTCGATGCCGGACTACAGCTCGGACGGGAGGGCAAACCAGGAACAGCTGTTCGCCGACCTGGTCGCCCCGTTCACTGCATCTCCCGACTCCGAGCAGGGATTCGACAGCTCGAAGCTTCCTCCCGAGCTCTGGACCGAATTTGGGACGCTGCTCAACAAGGCCGAGCGGATGCTGTTCCGCCTCCGCGATGAGAAGGCGTACGCGAACAACCCCCTCGCATACGTTGAGCAGCTCGGCCTGCTACTGTACGCTCCGCTCGAACTCCAATACGCGCCGGAGAACGACCGGTTTGCAGCGATTGTGCAGCGTCTTTCTAAGGCTCCGGCGTTCCTGGAAACCGCGCAATCCAATCTCCAGTCGTCTTCCGAGATTCGGATCGCGGCCGCCCGGGAAGCGACTCAAGGCGTGATCAACCTGATTCGTAGCGATATCGCCGAAGCGGTCCCGCCCAGCATGGAGTCCGACTTCACGGCTGCGGCGGACTCTGCCGTCGCCGCGCTCGAGGCATACCGGAACTCGCTCGGCGACTTGCCGGCGACTGACGACTGGCGGTCAGGGGCGTCGCTGTTGCATCGCAAGCTCGAGCTCGATACAGGTCGGTCGCTCCCGTCGGTGGCTAGCTTGATCGCCGAGACAGAGAGTGACTTCGACGGCGCTCATCGAGAGCTGGTCAGCGCCGCGGAGCCGATAAACCGGCGGATCTACGGCGGTAGCCGCCCCCGCGACGACTATCGGCTGATCAACGACGTTCTCGAGGTGCTCGAGGGCGAGAACCGGGCCCGCAACAACCGAGGCATGATGGACCAGATGACGAAGGACGCCGAGGAGGCCCGCGAGATCTGCAACGCAGAGGAGATCGCTCCGGTTTCGGACACGCTGCAGCTACGCGTCGTCGAGACACCCGAATTCATGCGCATCTCGATGCCTCTGGCTGGTGGCCTTGGACCAACAGCATCGAAGACCGACAATACCGCGATTGTCTGGCTCACCCCAGCCCCAGCCGACGCGTCCCGCGCGGAACTGCGAGACAGGTTGACGACCAACAACAGTTACCAGCTCAAGCTCTTGGCACTGCGGTACGGGATTCCCGGCTACGCGTTGATCGGCTCCCTAGCGTCCGACATGGAATCGGACCAGAAGAAGCTGACGCACGTAGTGGACCCGCTGCCGGGCTTTCTTGACGGCTGGTCGATCTACATCACGGAAACAACCGTCGGAACCGCTTACACGGGAGACGTCGACTTTATCTGGCGGAAGTACAAGCTGCAGACGATCGGGGCGGCGCTGGTCGACCTTCAGATGCATGCCGAGGATCTCGACCCGACGGACGCAGTGCAGTTTCTTGCGCGACGCGCGTATATGGAAAGCAGTGCTGCCCGAGCGCTCGTGAGGTCGATCGAGATCAATCCCGGGCAGGCAGCCACTGCGTATGTCGGCTGGATGGGCTGGCAGCAGCTGCGGGCACACTACCAGGAAACCACGCAGGATTTCAGCCTCACGTCCTTCCACGGAAAGGCGCTTCGAACCGGGTCGATGCCGCTCGTCGAGTTCTCCTACGCGCTCAGCGAGGCCAAGGGCCGCCTTCGTCTCGGCGAGGGAGGGGACTAGCGCATCTGGTTGGCGAGCGAGCTTCGATGGGCTGCCCTCCGCCCGCCCATCGTGCATAATGGTTAGGGAGGGCGTCGGTGGACGGGACATAGTTCGCCTGGCCACGTGGTGGCGTCCGCTCCATGCGGCTAGTTGCGGGGCGCGGAGCCCCTCCGGAGAAACAGACCGTGCCGAAACTGAAATCGCATCGAGGCGCCGCCAAGCGCTTTCATCTGACCGGGACAGGAAAGGTCAGGCGTCGGCACGCGCTGAAGAACCATATCCTGACCAAGAAGACGCGCAAGCGGAAGCGCCATCTGCGCAAGGGGGCGGAGGTCAGCCCGGCCTTCGAGAAGGCCGTGCGCAGGATGATTTCCTGCTGAGGCGGTTGCGAGCCTGCCGAGACGGGCGGAGCGACTACGACCGCAGCCCGCAGCCCTGAAGGAGTAAACGGTGTCGAGAGTCAAGCGAGGGAATCATCGCCTCAAGAAGCGCAAGCGAGTACTGGCCAGGGCCAAGGGCTACTATCTGGCAAAGAGCAAGCTCTACCGGTACGCACGCGAAGCAGTCAACCGGGCGGATCAGTTCGCATACATCGGGCGCAAGCTCAAGAAACGCGACTTCCGCAGGCTCTGGATCACCAGGATCAACGCTGCCACGCGGATGCACGGCCTCAACTACAGCCAATTCATGCGCGGGATCAAGAACCGCGGCATCGACCTGAACCGCAAGATGCTGGCGGAAATGGCCGTCAGGGACCCGGAAGCGTTCGCCCAGCTAGTGGCCCAAGCCAAGGCAGGGCTCGACAACCCGGAGGCCGGGCTCGCCTACTAGTCCTGCCGCTCCGGAACCGCGCAGGGCACCGTGTCAGTCCTCGAAAAGACAGGGCGGCCGATCACCGAGCTCATCCAGGCCGGTGACTCGCCTGCCGGGCTGTACGAAGCGTTGCGTGCGGCGTTCGAGCAGGAGAGGACTGAGGCGACCGGGGAACAGCAGGCCCGCGCGTTGCGGGATCGCTGGCTCGGCCGCAAGAGCGGCATAATCGCGTCGACAAACGAACGCTGGCTGAAGGCGTCGCCCCGCGAGTTGAAGCCGACCGTTGGCAAGCTGCAGAATCAACTCCGCCAGGATCTGGAGGCCGGCGTCAAGCAGGCTGCGGCGGCGGTCTCGACTCCGCGGCGAGATGACCGGGGCCTCGATGCGACCCTTCCAGGCCAGGAGCGCGTTCTCGGCGCAGTGCACCCCGTGCGGATGGCGCTCGAGGAGGTGCTGGATATATTCCGCCCTCTAGGTTATACCGTCGCAGAGGGCCCAGAGATCGAGACATTCTTCTACAACTTCGAGGCGCTGAACTTCCCTCCCGACCATCCGGCGGTGGACGAGATGGACACACTCTTTCTCAAGGGAGCCGGGTTGCTTCGGACGCATACGTCTCCGTGTCAGATCCGAATCATGGAGTCGGAACCGCCCCCGCTGCGATACGTGGTCCACGGCAAGGTGTACCGCAACGACACGCCGGATGCAACGCACAGCCCGATGTTCCATCAGTTGGAGATGTTCGCAGTCGACACCGGCATTACATTCGGCGATCTGAAGGGCACGCTCGAGCACTTTGTGCGGCGATTCTTCGGTGCGGACACGAAAGCACGGTTCCGTCCGAGCTATTTCCCTTTCACGGAGCCAAGCGCCGAAGTCGACATCACGTGCCCGTTCTGCGCGGGGGCCGGCTGCAGGATTTGCAAGCAGACCGGCTTCATCGAGGTGCTTGGCTGCGGCATGATCGATCCCAATGTCCTGCGCAACTCGGGGCTGGACCCGCAGACGTATCAGGGCTTCGCGGCGGGCTTCGGCCTGGACCGGTTCGCGATGCTCAAATACGGCATCGACGACATTCTCTTGATGTACCAAGGGGATGTGCGCTTCCTGAGGCAGTTCCGATAGATGCGCATTCTGCTCAGCTGGCTACGAGATTTTGTGGAGATCAGTGAATCTCCGCACGATCTCGCCCACGCTCTCACGATGGCAGGCATGGCCGTCGACGCCGTCGAAAGGGAAGGCGGGGAAACGATCTTCGAGTTTGACATCACCAGCAACCGCCCTGACGCGATGAATCACTTCGGCATAGCGCGCGAAGTGGCGTCGATCTATCGCAGGCCACTACAGGTGCCGCCGGCCTCGGTCGAGGAGGGTCCCATTCCGGCGTCCGAATTCGCCGCCGTGGAGATCGAGGACATCGATTCCTGCGCACGGTATGTCGGACGGGTCTTCACCGACGTCAGCGTGCATTCGTCGCCGGACTGGATGCGGCGTCGCCTCGAGCTGTGCGGCGTCCGATCGATCAACAATCTCGCCGATCTGACCAACTACGTGCTGCTGGAAATGGGCCAGCCCACGCACGCCTTTGACCTCGACACGCTGGGCGGGCAACGCATCATCGTCCGGCGGGCTCGTGCGGGGGAGACCCTCGTCACGCTCGACGGCCAGGAACGGCAGCTCTCGCCGGACCAGCTCGCGATCTGCGACGAGGACAGTCCGGTCGCCCTGGCCGGCGTCATGGGCGGGGCAGCCACCGAGATTACGCAGGAAACCCGCAACGTGCTGCTGGAAGCGGCATGGTTCCGTCCCTCGATGGTGCGCAACGCGTCCCGCCGATTCAAGCTGTTCACGGAAGCGTCCCACCGCTTCGAACGCGGGGCCGACTGGAACGGCACGACCCGGGCGGCCGACCGAATCGCGTCCCTTCTGGGCCAGACCGGTTCGGGAACCGTGCTGCAGGGTCGCATTGACTGCTATCCGCTGAAATGCTCCTTGGCCACAATCCAGCTGGGCAAGGAGAGAATCGCCAGACATCTAGGCGTTGCAGTCGGGGACGGAGAAATCGAGGAGATCCTTGGATCGCTGGGGTTCCAGCCATCCCGGCACGGTTCGGGCTGGACCGTACCGGCGGAGAGCCATCGGCTGGATGTCGAGCGGGAGATCGATCTGATCGAGGAGATCGCTCGCATTTACGGATTCGAGAAGATCCCGGCGACCCTTCCGGTTGTCGGCGTGGCACCGGCTCCGACGCCTCAGGACGCCGAGGATGCCAGAATGCGGGCCAATGTCCGGGGCCTCGGATTCGACGAGACGGTCGGGTTCTCGTTCGTCTCATCGGATGAAGCGCGCCGCTTCGGCAAGACTCCAGCCGTCGCACTGCGCAACCCTTTGTCGAACCTATGGGACGTCATGCGGAACAGCATGGTGCCGACGATGGTCCGCGCCGTCGAATGGAACCTCAAGCGCAACCAGCCACTCGTGCGTCTGGCCGAGTTCGGCCGGACCTACCGGGAGTCGGCCAATGGCTACGAAGAGCCGAAAGTCCTGGCGTTGGGCGCAAGCGGCGCAGCCCGTCCGCTGGCGTGGAATGAACGGCCGCGCCCCTACGGCTTCTATGACCTGAAGGCTGACGTTGTCGCTCTCGTTCAACCTTTCGCAACCGCCGAATTGAGTCTTGAGTCGACGGGCTTGCCCGGATATTTCCGTCAAGGCCACGCAGCGGCGTTCCGCGCTGGCGATGACACGATCGCGGTGTTCGGAGAACTCGATCCGCTGATCGGCTCGGATCGAAAGATACGCCAGCCGGTGCTGGTTGCGGAGATCTACCTGGACCCGCTGTACGACTGCGGCCTGCGCCGCCCCGGGCATGGGCAGCTGCCGCGGGTGCCTTCGGTGAGCAGGGACTTTTCCTTAGTCGTCCCGGACGTCGTGGAGTTCAGGAGCATAGTCGAGGCGGTGGGAGAAATGCAGGATCTGCGCAGCCTGGAGCCCGTCGAAGTTTTTCGGGGCAAGAACGTTCCCGCGGGATGCTACAGCCTGCTCTTGCGGGCGTCTTGGCAGCGCCTCGACCAAAGCCTGACGGACGACGAAGTCAAGGCCTTCTCCGAGGCGTTGCGCTCCTCGCTGGAATCCAAGCTAGGGATCAGCTTGCGGGCCTGAGTCCGCTCCGCGAAGGCGATAGATCTCGTACCCGCGCACCCGCGGAGCCGACCCCAGCTTCCACGGACTGCGCAGCTCTGCGTAGGAATGCTCCCAGACCCGCTCGTAGCGGTCGTCGAGAGCCTTCGCCACTCTATCCCTGGTATCCCAGAGAACGAACCAGTCGGGATTCGGCGCGTCGTCGAACTGGTCCCCGGGGATCTTCCCACGGAATCGCCGGTTGTATTCGATATCGGCGTCGAGCAGGTTGACCCAGCGACGATCCGGCAGGTAGTAGTTCCCGACCATGCCCTTGACGTTGCGGAAATAGGCGATGCTCTCTCCCGGCCTGGTATTCGAGGACAGGAAATCCAGCAGCGGGCCGTTCGTCTCGTCGTGGCGAAGAAACTGGCGCAGGACGACCTGCTCGGTACCGCCTCCGGCCAGGTCGAGGTTCGGCCAGAGACTGGCGCCAACCAGGCAGGCAACTGCTGCGCGACGGCGGCCAGCCCCATCCAAGGCCGCGGCAGCAAGCCCCGTCAGCACAATCGCGGCAGCGCAAGTCTGGTAGTAGTAGCGGGGCAGCGTGGCCCGGCCTGCAACAAGGATCGTGAACAGGGGGCAAGCCGTCAGGATCAGGCCCGCGAACAGCGCCATTCGGGCGGCTACGCCCGGCTGCTCGATCCGTTTCCAAAACCAGAATGCGGTCGCAGGCACGGCTAGGAACAGCAGGCCGAATGCCAAGAACAAGGGGTCGGGCGTCCTTCGTAGCCATGGCTCGCGGATCACGAGACCCAGCAGCGGGATCGCAGCGGACACCCAGATCAGGGTTCCCATCCTAGAGCGCCGCCAGGGACGCACAGACCAGGCGGCGATCGTTGCGGCGGGAGCGAGGACGACGAACGGCACCCAACGCCAGTAGTCCGCTCCCCGCCGCGACAGCACGTGGCGAACGTTCTCCCAGAAGGTGTTCTCGCTGCCAGGCTGCCAGGCGGTGAGGTATTCGGCGTGCAGGAGCCAGAATTCCGCGCCCAGAACCACTGCGACCACAGCGGAGGCTCCGCACAGCCTCGCCAGGACCGGACGGTCCGTGAGCAGCAGGAAAAGACCAAGGGCGAACCAAGTCGCGGCGAAGCTCAGGTAATTGCCGGCATACAGGAGACAGCCGATCAGGCATAGCTGCGCGTGGAAGAGCCAGGTCTTTCCCAGGGCCGGTGCGCGGAAGTACCGCGCAAGCTGCACCATCAGGAGAACTGTCGCGAAGACGATTAGGATGTAGTACCGGCCCTGGCGGGCGGCATGAAGAAAATAGATCGAGGCGGTGGCCGAGAGCGGCAGTGCGTAGGGAAGCCACGCTGGCCCCGCGAGTTGCTTTCCCAGGAAGTACAGTAACGCCAGGGTGCCGAGCCCAAAGAGTGCGAAGGGCAGGCGCGCCTGGTACGTCCCGCTACCCAGCACCCTGTGGCTCGCTGCGGAGACATAGATCTGCAGATAGCTTTGCATCGCGGGCAGGAGCCGGGAGTTGGCATCGTGCCCGTCGTCGTCCTGAACCAGGAGCTGGCCGCTTCGGCTGTCAAATACGTACGGAAGGACGCTGCCAGTGTCCGCCATCAGACGGCCCCAGACCGCTGTGGTCGCCTCGTCCCTCCACAGCGGGACCCCGTCGAGCCGCCAGAAGATCGCCAGGACGCATGCGAGGACGGCCGCGATTGCAGGAACGCGCTTCATCAATCGCAAACTCGAAAGCCTCGCTGAGTCGACCGGCCATCCCGGGCCAGCAACGAAACGTCTCTACGAGGACCAGGTCGTGCGGAATTCCGGGTAGAGCGTCAGTCCCCCGCATGCGAACAGAGTCTGACCGGTGATGTAGGACGCCTCGTCCGAAGCGAGGAAGGCGAACACGGCGGCAATCTCGGCCGATTCGCCAGCCCGGCCCATCGGAATGTGGGCTTCCACATCCCTCTTCTTTACCGGATCGTTGATCCAGTTCATGTTGATCGGCGTCACGATCGCGCCCGGGCCAACGGCGTTGACTCGAATCCCGCGATCCGCATACTCCAGCGCGAGTGTCTTGGTGAGGTTCTCCATCCCTCCCTTGGAGATCGAATACGGCAGGTATTCCGGCTTGGGTATGATCTCGTGAACGCTGGAATTGTTCACGATGACGCCGCCGCCGGGCCGCGAAAGGTAGTGCTTGATCGCCTCGCGGCTACACAAATAGCAACCGCGGAGGTTGACCGCCAGGATCCGGTCGAAGTCCTCTGAAAGGCTCTGATGGCTCTCCGCGGGCTTTTGGATCCCCGCGTTGTTGATCATGACGTCCAGCTGGCCCCACTCCCCGAGCACGGTCTCGAACATCGTCTGAACGGACGCTTCGTCGGAGATATCCGCCTTGTGAATCAATACGCGCGCATCACCGAATCCCCCTTCGCCGTGAGCACTCCGGACTTGATCGGCGGTATTGGCGCCGCCGGCGTCGTTTCGGCTGTAGTTGATCGCGACGCTGGCGCCCTCTTGGGCGAAACGGACAGCTATGGCTTCCCCAATTCCAGCTGAAGCACCAGTTACGAGTACATTCTTACCGATGAATCGATTGTGCATGTTGGATTCGCGGCATGAGGCCGTGCCCGGCCGGTGCCAGTCCGAATTGTAACGCGATAGCCGGCGTCCCCGACGCTGGACGCTACCGCCCGGAGTCGGTGCGCCCTCGGCGGAAGAACCTGAAGGCCCGTACCGCGAAGGCATTCTTGACACGAGCGTACACTTCAGACCGAGACGGTCGATGTCTCGCCTGCGACGGCGGCCGGAGGGCATCCTACGGTGTTACCAGGAGGCCAGCTAGCCCGTAGGCATAGACATCTCTTGGCCGATCGCATGCAGAACAACCGTGCGCCGGTGCGGACGGCGCCGGTGCTCGAAGAGATAAATCCCCTGCCAGGTTCCTAGCGTGAGTCGACGGTCCACGACGGGCACCGCCAGATGCGTTTGAGTAAGGACTGCCCGGATGTGCGCGGGCATGTCATCCGGGCCTTCCGACGTGTGACGGTACAAGCGGTCGTCTTCTGGTACCAGCCTGGCAAAGAACCGTTCCAGATCATGCAAGACGTCTGGGTCAGCGTTCTCCTGGATCGTCAAGGACGCCGAGGTATGGCAGACATAGACGCTCAGCATTCCGGTCTCAATGCGAAGCCCCCCGACCCAATCGTGGATCGGGCGGGTTATGTCAATCAGGCCCTTGCCCCGGGTGTCGACGCTTAGGCGGCGAACGAATTGCTTCATTTCGGGCACCTATTCAGTGTCCCGCGATCGGGAGCTTGTTGCCATCAAGCGGGGGAGTGGTACACCTGTTGGCGATTGGGCGCCGTCCAAACCTACACCAAGCTTTCGGTCCTCTGCTGCTGCCCGCATCTGGCAACCATGGACCTGGCCGGACGAAGGTGGACTTCAAGGATCACGTGCTTCCGGTTCCGAGGCACCACCGGCCAAAGGCATCGCCTGGGCTTGACCAGCATCAGGAGAATGCTGCCGAACTGCCCGTGAATAGTGTCTTGTTATCAACGAAGCAAACGGGATTGCCGAACGGATCCCGCGCATAGAAGAGGCGCTCTCCCCACGGCATCTCCGAGATCTCTGGATCCAGCCCCGGGCATTCGAGCAGCCGGGCCCGGCCGAAGACAGCTTCCAAGTCTTCGACGGCGAAGTAGCAGTACTGGTTGACATGGGGATGCCAGTCATCGCCCTTGCCATCCCCGTCAGCGACGGGGTCGTAGCACGCCAGGATTGTTCCGCCACAGTTGAAGTAATGCCGTCCCGGCGACACGCGCTCGCCCCGGAGTCCGAGCAGCCGGGCATAAAACGAAGCCGCCCGATCAATTTCATCGACCGGCAGGATCACTCGAAACAGGTGCATGGCCGCCTTTCCTCCGCAGACTGCAGAATATCTCGCCTCAGGTGACCCGAGAACCTGACGAACGACGCGGAAAATCGAAATCTCCAGATAGCCTCAAGAAGGGCCTCACCCATAGCTAGCCCAATCCGTCGAAACCCGAGCTCCCAGCTTGTCCAGCACGAGATTCTACGGCCTGCCAACACCGGCACCAGCGCCCTCGAGGCTTTTCAGCTCCTGCTCGGCCCGTTGCCGGACAAGTTCCGGTCCGAGCGCGGTGGCCCGCCGCAGAGCGTCGCGAGCCTCGCTGGCTCGCCCGACGGCGGCATATGCCGCACCTAACCGGAACAGTTGCCGACCTTCAGGGGCAGGGTTCAACTCGACCGCTCGTTCGAACTCGGTCACCGCTCGCTCGATCTGGCCTCGTTTCGCGGCAACGTGCCCGAGCGCCTCGTACGCTTCGGAGGCCGTCTCCGCCCGGAACCGCTTCCAGTCCTTCAGCCGAATCGAGCGAGGGATCTCCTTCTCTTCCATGACGGCGAGAGCGCGAGTGGCGTAGGACTCAGCCTGATCCAGCAGGACCTGCCCCTCTGTGGCATTGCCGACCGTGTTCGGAATCGCAAGGGCTAACGTGAGCAAGGCTCGGAGGTTCTCCGGCAGGAGTTCGAGCACGCGCTCTCCGCTGCTGAACACTCCCTCGAACTCGTCGAGCGCCTTGTAGGCCTCCATCTGATACACCCTCGCTTGCCCCCGCAGAGCAGATTCGGGGTAGGCCTCGAGGAAATCCATCACTTCGGCAATCCGGTGCCGGTCATCGGTGGCAGCCAGAATCTCCAGGAACTCATCGAATTCCGCCTGTGTTTTCGCTTGCGGGGCGCCCTCCCGGTCCAGGAGCGGACCGAACTGGGCATTTGCGTCCAGACAGGCCCAGACCAGGCCCAGCAACAGGGCGGAGGCGCTCCGCAACGACCTCGACCTACTGGTCACCATAAACCTGCTTGAGCTCCTGGAACCGCGACATGTGCCCACGCGCCCTGGTCGGATCCCCGAGCCTGCGATATGCCGTGAACAGCAGATAGTGGGAAGCGGCGTGGTCCGGATTCAGGCGGACTGCCGCCCTCGCCGCGGCGACCGCCTGGGACAGGTCTCCGTTCCTGTCGTGGGATCGCGCCAGCAGGGCATGCGTCTCGAACTCGTCGGGCCCCGCCTGGACGGCCTTTCTGGCCCAGGTCGTGGCTGCTTCCGGATCGCTCTCGAGTGCGAGCCGGGCCAGACCCTGATACGGCCAGCTGAAGGCCGAGCCTTCGCTCTTCAGGAGTTCGACTGATTTCCCGTAGTGTTCCCATGCGGCATCCCGACGATCGAGCCGCTCCAGGCAATAGGCCAGGTACGAATGCCCGCGGGCGTGGCCAGGGTCAAGGGCAATGACTTTCTCGAAGTGGCGAAGCGCGCCAACGAAATCGCCTTGCACTGATTCCGCGTACTGCCCCAGGTAGAGGTGGGGCTGCGGATCCGAGCGATCTGCCGCAATGGCTCGTTTTATCTGCTCCTCGAAGAGCAGGAATTGGTGGGCGTCGTAATAGGCCACCCCAAGGGCCTTGTGCAGGTACGGCTCGTGGAGGCCGAGACGCTCCGCGACGCGGAAGCGCTGGATGGCCCCGACCTTGTCTTGCTGCTGCCACAGCAGCACGCCAACCAGGTAGTGAATCTGCGGATCGCTCTCCGACGCCAGCGCAATGCCGTCGGCAAGCCGAGCTGCTTGTGTCCAGCTACGATTCCGGATGAATTGAAGTAGACGGTACTTGGGATCGGGCCGAGCAGCGTCCTGCCCGCCAACGATTCCCGGAAGCTGGAACTCGGGACTGGCAAGCGTCTGAGCTGGCGTCTTTCCGGCAAGCAACGCCACCGCAAGGCCCAGCAAAGCGAATCGCGTTGTCAAGCACCCTCCGAAGGCTTCGCGACAGGCGCCCCTCGCACTACGGTCCTCCGGCTGCGCCCTTCAATACGCGCTGGATTTCAGGAAGCTGCGGATTGCCAGGATCGAGATCGATGGCTTTCTGGATCGCCTCCAGCGCTCGGTCAACCAAGCCGAGGTGGCCGTATGTCAAGGCGAGGCCCTCGTATGCGACGGGGTCGTCGGGTGCGATCTCCCTCAGAGCCTCGAACGCGTCCCGCGCTGCACCGAGGTCGAATCCCTGCAGCGCCTGCTCGCCTCGGCTACTCAAGAGCATTGCTTGCACGCGAACGTCAGCTTCGCCGAATCGCTCTGGGGCAAGCCTAGCGGCGGCCTGAGCTGCCCTCAGCGCCCCGGCCTCGTCATCCAGCGCCGCGTAGGCGCGCGCCAGCGTGTCATGCAAAACGGCATCCTCCGGGTAAAACTCCAGAAGGCCCTCGATGCCCCGCACGGCGTCAAGGAATTCAGCGTCCTCCAGGTCTCGCTGCGCCTTCCGCTCGATCCTCTCGAATTCGTTCTTCCGCAGCAGCGTCCGGCGCACGCCGAAGTCCGATCCCGCAGTCACGAACTGCCTGATCGGCACGTAGTTGCGCAATTGGGCATCCAGGACATAGTTTCCTGGGAGCAGCTCGGGGAATTCCGCTACGCCTTCCTTGTCGGACTTGCGGAACAGGGGAGGCAGATCGGACGCATCCTCCCGGTCAATGACCCTCAGGCGCGCCTCCACGTTTCGGAGAGGCTTGCCGTTCTTATCAACGAACGTGCAGAGAAAGGGCTCGGCGACGAGGGTTGGGAGCAGGACCATACAGGAAAGCAACACGGTGCCAGCGCATGTCCCGCAACTGCGGGTCCCCCGCGCGAGGACCATGCGGGAGCCTGTCAGTCGTCTCGTTGTTTCCGGTACGGTCCGCAGGCGCAAGGCCACAATGACTCCTTCCCTCTCGGCCTAACTGACCCTCGGGCGCGACCGCGCGGCTGCACGGCGCGCCCCTAGAAATTGATCTTCAACACCAAGGTGACATTCCTCGGCTGGTTGGCCTGCCCGCGCACGCGCCCGAAACTCTGAGGGCTGTTGATGTTCGTCGCAACGTTTCGGAAGACGACTTGGTTGAACACATTGAAGAACTGTGCTCGGAACTCGACATTGAAGGCTTCGCTGATCGACGGGATGAAGGTGCGTTTCGAGATCGACAGGTCCGTCCCGTAGAACGAGAATCCCCGCAGGTCGGGTTCCACGCGTCCGACATCGCCGAAGGTGAATGCCGCCGGCTGGGCAAATGCGTCGATGTTCAGGAACAGGTCCCTTGACGGGTCGATGGCCCCCTTGCTCACTCCGGTCCTGCGCGAGGCTCCCGAGACTCGATTGGGCCGGTTCGGGCCGCTGAACAGTGGAAGAGGGGGGCCGCCCACGATTCTCAAGGGAGGGCCGCTCTCGTAGAAGATGGTGGATCCGACCTCCCAGCCGCGCAGCACCGCTCCGGCTCCGCCCGTCGCATCCTTGCCGAACGGAAGCTCGTAGATCCAGTTGGCCACCAAGGTGTGCGTCCTGTCGATCGGAGATATGGACTTCTCCAAGTAGCCTCGCTCGGCATCCATCGGGTTCGGGTCCTGAATGGACCAGGCATTCGCATTGATGTCGCTGATGTTCTTCGACATCGTGTAGGTCGTGAGGAATCCGATGCCCTTGGAAAACCGCCTCTCGATCTTGGCCTGCATCGAGTGATACGTGCTGTTGCCCACCGGATGCGCCTTCACAGCGACCCTGTTGTACTGAGGGAAGGGTCGCAACGCCTGGGCAACCGAGCCGCTGAACCCGGGATACGGGGCGGTGATGCCGGCAGCAACCGCTTCGGGATCGTTGAACGGTCTCCGGAGCAGCGGCCCGAGGCTGAGGTTGGACGTAGGAACCTGGTTGAGATTGAGCAGGTTGGACGGCCACCCAGTACCGCGAACCCCCACGTAGGCCACGTCAGCCACGATGCCGGCGATCAGCTCTCGCTGGATGTTGAAATTCCAGTTGACGGTATACGGCGGTCTCGCACCGTCTGGATTGACCCATTCGGCCGTGCTGCCCACTCCAATTCCCGGATCGAGGTCAGGCAGCGTGCCGGTGAATGCCGGGAAACCGTTTCTGAGCTTGAACGCGGGAGAGATCCCGTTGTCGAGCGACGCCGGCGAGTCGAACGCAACGTATCCGAGCTTGAGTTCGGGCTGGCCCACGACCACTCCGCTGTTGACGAAGTTGCTCTGGGTGTAGATGATGCCAATCCCGGTGCGGATCACCGTCTTGTCATTGACCGAGTAGGCCAAACCGATCCTGGGACCCCAGTTGGTCATGTCGGTGGCCGGCACGATCGGGTCGTTTCCGAACACGTAGGCCCCCGGGATTCCTCCCGCCGCAGGGTTCGAAAGGCGCAGATCCATCGCGGACATGACATCGCTGGCCTCGCGAACCGGACGCGCGATCTCATACCGAAGTCCTAGGCTTGCCGTGAATTTCGGAGTGATCTGAATCTTGTCTTCCACGTACGTCGCGAAGTAGTCGCCTTCGTACAACCCGGTAATGGGCCCGATGAGTCGGAGACCTTGGAAGACATCTCCTTGCAGCATGCTGGCAAGTCCGTCCCCCCAGCGGCTGAAATTGGGTGAATTCGGCTGGCTGCTCGCGGTGTTCCTGAAATCGAACCTTCCCGCTTCCCACGCGTTCACCCTCCGAGTGTTGTTCTGCAGCCAGACCTCGCCACCAAACATGATCTGGTGCTTTCCACGCGTCCAGGTCGCCGTGTCCGAAACGATGGTCGTCGGATTGATCCGGAATTCGGGGCCTGCACCGGAATTCCCCATGGTCAAGTACCCAGCCGCCCGGAACTGCGGCAACACGACGAGATGATCCGGCAGGCCCGGGACGTTGAGGATGTTGCCATCGTGCAGGACGTTGCCAGTGCGCGGGATCCGGAAATTCGAGTAGCCCCACGAGAGATGGTTCAGCAGCTTCGGCGTGATGACCCAGTCATAGTTGACGCGCAACGACCATGTCTGCGTCGGAGTCCGAATCCCCGTGTCGAGTGGGTGGTTGCCCCACGCCGAGTAGCGGAAGATTCGCAGGTTCGCGTACCACCAGCTGCCGCTCAGGCGGTGATTGTCCGACAGCGCGTGGTCGAACTTCAGCGCGAACGAATCGTCGTCGGTCGGATTGGACGAGCGATTTACCCAGTTATCAACGATCCCCGAATGATCGGGCTGAGGGAGCATGCCCATCACGCTGCCGGCGATGGGATCGATGCGGGTCGCCGGAATCCTGTTGTTTTGGAAGGGATCGCGGACGAAGCTTCCCGCGCCGTCCGGACGGGTCGATGCCCCGTCGAAGATCGGGATCAGATTCCCGCCGGGGTCGCTGAGCGCCGCGAAATCGCCCTGTCGGAACTCAGTCGTCGGAATCGTCAGCAGTCCCAGAGTTCCAGTTCCGCCCCGACGCTTGAATCCCTGCCAGGAGAAATGGAAGAACGACTTGTTCTTCCGCATCGGGCCGCCGATGTTGCCTCCGTACTCGTTCTGCCGGACGATGGGCCGGGTCGGGTTGAAGAAGCCGCTGGCGTCAAGCTTGTCGTTCCGGAAGAACCAGAATGCGTTGCCGTGAAACTGGTTCGTTCCGGACCGCAGCGTGTAGTTGGTGATTCCGACGCCACGACCAAGGTTCGCCGGATACATGGTCGTGCTGACCTTGAACTCCTGCACTGACTCGAATGGCGGCCCCATCCGGTCGGTCAGGCCTGGTGACTCGAGCAGGGTGAATGGCACGCCGTCGATGATGTCCTGGCCGGTGAACTGGGGCGCCCCGAGAATGTGGCGGTTCCAGCCTCGGCCTCCGCTGACGCCAGGCGTAAGAAAGGTGAACTGCCCGATCTCGCGGCGGCCCGATGCCCCTGCACCCGTCGACTTGCCGCTCAGCCCGAGTGGCAGGTCGATCATCAGCTTGCGCTCCATGACGGTGCTGAGCTCCGCGTTGTCGGTTCGCAGAAGCGGAGCGGCGGTTCCTTCGATGGTGACGCTTTCGGTGACCTCCCCGATCTCAAGGACGATGTTCACGTCCGTGGCGGTCGCCGTGTTCACGCTCACGCTATCGCGCACGAACCGCTTGAATCCGTCCAAGGTTGCTTCGACCCGGTAGTTGCCGACAGGAACGTTGCCCAGGAGATATATCCCGGAGAGGGTCGTTACCGTCTGCAGTGTCTGGCCTGTATCGAGGTTGCTGGCCTGGACGTCCGCCCCGGCCACAACGGCTCCGCTGGCATCCTGCACGATGCCGCGAATGCTCGCCGTTTGCTGAGCGATGCCAATAGCAGGTAAAACGATCACTGCCGCAATCAATGTGAAGTGCACTCGGAATCGATCTGTTCGCATCTTGTCTCCTTCCTAGGGCCCGCCGCGAGTCCGGCTCTAGCCTACCTCGGGGAATGGCTGCTTCAATGGACTCTTTCGGGTTTTCGTCCAAAACTCGGACGGCGGGATCAACATTAACACGCGTTGCAGTCACGGACGAAGTTGCTACCGGGAGGCCGCTCATGATCCAATCCAAGCTGGACGTGCCATGTTTCGATCGATGGCAGAGTCTCTTCGAAGCCTGCCTTGGGCCCTAACGCTTGGAGCCGGAGGCGCTCTGGCCCTCGCGGCTGCAGCCCAATCGCCGCAAGAGCTGGCGCGACGGGCGGGCGAGGCAATGCAGCGCCAGGACTACGCGGCTGCAGAGTCGACGTACCGGACGCTCATTCCCCAAGCCCCCCAGATGGCCGAGCTCCACAGCAACCTCGGGCTGGCTTGCTTCATGCAGAAGAGGATCCCGTGCACGGTGGAGGCTTTCCAAACGGCGTTGCGACTGAATCGCGATCTCTTCCTTCCCAACTACTTGCTCGGGCAGATCCAGTTCCAGCAGGGCCGGTACGAGGATGCCCGCAGGCTTGTCGAACGAGCTCTGGAACTGCAGCCCCAGAAGCGTGAGGTGCGCCAACTGTTCATTGCGATCCTCGTCGGCCTGAAGGAATACGGACGTGCGATCCAGGAATGGGGGGACGTGCTTGCGGCGAACCCGCGAGACGCGGACGCCCGATATGGCCTTGGCGGCGTATACATGCAGATGAGTCAGCAGGTCACGGACCGGTTGCTGATTCACGAAGGGAGCGGATACCCCCTGCTTGTCTCCGCCGAGCGGGACGCGCATGACCCTCAATGGCTGACGTTCGTCATGGGAGCGTATCGGGACGCATTCGCCCGCGACATCCGTCTCCCCGGCGTGCGCATCGCGTTCGCCAAGCTCCAGCTGTCACAAAAGGAATGGGCCGCCGCACGCTCCACGCTGGAGGATGAACTCGGTCTGGATCCCCATAGCTACGAGGCACGCTTCTATTTGGCCCAGGCGGCGCTTGGGAACGGAGACGCGGCGCAAAGTGTCCGCCTGTTCGACGAGGCTCTGAGGATCCGGCCCGAGTTCTTCCGCCCTCTCCCCAACCTCGAGACCGCCTTGGACGACATCGAGATGGGAGCGTCACGCGCCATGTCGGACGACAATGGCGAGTCATTTGGTGCCGCTTACCTGCTCACCCGCCTCCCTGGATCGCAGCCGTATCGCGGCACGGGCTCATGGCTCTCGGTGGCGGAACGGCTAAGGGACCAGCAACTCGCCTCGACCCAATCGCAGCCCGCCGGTGAACGAACGAAGAGCGCCGGCTTGGATCTGGTTCGCCGGAAGAGGTACGAGGCGGGCCTCGGAATCCTCATGCCATTGGCACGGGCCGGAAAGCTGCAGCGCGAGCATTATTCGGTCGTCGCGCGGGCACTGCTCCGGGTCGGAAGGCAAGAAGATGTGATCGAGCTTTTTCGCGGCCTCGCGCCGAAAGGACCGGATGAGCTGTACCTCCTGGCGACGAGCTACAGGCGAGCCGCGCTGGTCCAGTTCGAACGGATGGTGCAACTGGACCCTGACTCCGCTCGAGCGCACCAGGTCTTGGGGGATTCGTATCTGGCAAGACAGCGTCTGGACGAGGCCCTGGAGGAGTACGAACGCGCTGTCGAACTGGCACCGACGAATTCCGAGTTGCGTTACCAGCTGGGTAGCGTCCTGCACCGCAAGATGGAGTATGTCCGGTCCGCCGAGGTCTTTTCGGAGGTGGTCGAACTCGACCCTCTGAACGCCGAGGCTCACGTGCTGCGTGGCGAGGCCTTGGTGCGTCTCGGCCGCAACGACGAGGCGATTCGCTCCATGGAGCGCGGTCTAGCGCTGAAGCCGGAATCGGCGGCTGCCCATGTGGCGCTGGGCCGTGCGTACCGCACCGTTGGGGACACTGAGGAGGCCTTGAGGCATCTTTCCATTGGGGCTGCTTCCGATGCCGACGGTACGGTTCACTACCAGCTGTTCTTGCTCTACCGGGAGCTGAACAGGCCAGAAGAGGCGAAAGCTGCACTTGCGACGTCACAGCGATTGCGCGCCAAGGGGCCCTGAACCCAACGTTGTGGGACGCGAGAGGAAAGTGCGGGTCAGATCCAGCGACAGCTGGCTGTCATTGGCTGACCGGGGGCCAGGGCCGAACCGGCTGCGCGCTGTAGCGCTCGCAATGGCCCTTGCAGTGGCGCTAGCCCCGGCGGCATTCGGCCAGGCGCCGGAAGGTCCGGACTCGCCAGCGGGCGACCTCCGAGACGCAGAGCGAGCCATTTCGAACAGCCATGGCAGAATGCTGTCCCTGCTCGAAGGAATTCGGGTTCGAAGCGCATCGGAAAACACGTATGTCGGCACGCTCGTGAACCGCCGGGATCGCGAGTTGCTTGAGAGCCTGGCCGCAGACGCCCCTGCGGCCCAAAGGGCAAGGCTGCATCTGGCGGTCGGAAAGGACGAGCTGCGACTCGGCAATAACGCAAAGTCGGTGGATCACCTGCTCGAGGCCTACCGGCTATCTGACGAGAGCCTGGTGCAGCCGGCACTTCAACTGGCCATCGCCTATTTCAGGCTCGGAGAAACCGAGAACTGCTTCCTTCATCCCAATCCCAACCGCTGCATCCTGCCGATCCGGGGGGAAGGCGTGCACCACGACCAGACCGGTGCAAGGCAGGCGATTCGGTACTTGCGCGAAGTGCTGCGGAAGCAGCCATCGCACCTGCCTTCCCGGTGGCTGCTTAACCTGGCCTACATGTCTGTCGGGGAATACCCGGAGCACGTACCACGAGAGCACTTGGTCGCGCCGGAAGTGTTTGCTCCGGACGCACCGTTCGCTCGCTTCGTCGACGTCGGTCCGGAACTGGGCCTGGACGTGATGAGCCTGAGCGGCGGGGCCATCGCGGATGATTTCGACGGTGACGGATGGCTGGACCTCCTGGTTTCGGACTGGAGTCCTTCCGCGCAAATCCGCTACTTCCGGAATTCAGGCGACGGACGCTTCTCGGAGCGTACCCACGAAGCTGGACTGACCGGAATTCTCGGGGGCCTCAACCTCATTCACGCCGATTACGACAACGACGGCGACCTGGATGTCTACGTCCTGAGAGGAGCATGGCTGGGAAGAGCGGGGCGATATCCGAATTCCCTCCTCCAGAACGACGGGGACGGCCGGTTCTCCGACGTGACCATGCTGGCCGGCCTGGGCGAGGGCCACTTTCCAACCCAGACCGGAGCGTGGAGCGACTACGACAACGATGGCGACCTAGACCTGTTCGTGGGAAACGAGCACTTCCCGAGCCAGCTCTTTCGGAACGAGGGCGACGGGACATTCGAGGATATCGCCCATGAGGCCGGCGTGACCAACGGAGCTATGGCGAAAGGAGTCGTCTGGGGGGACTACGACGCGGACCGTCTTCCGGATCTCTACGTCTCGAACTTCGGCGCGCCAAATCGCCTCTACCACAACAACGGCGACGGGACATTCACGGACATTGCCCAGGAAGCGGGCGTCGCCCTTCCGTTCAGGAGCTTTCCCGCATGGTTCTGGGACTTCAACAACGACGGCCTGCTCGACATCTTCGTGTCCTCGTACGAGCGCGACGTGGCGGACGTCGCGGCGGACTATTTCGGCCTGCCCGCCGCGCGGACGGAGCCAGACAGCCTCTATCAAGGGGACGGACGGGGCGGTTTTCGAGATGTCGCGATGAAGATGAACCTGACTAGCGTCACGCAGCCCATGGGATCGAACTTCGGCGACCTCGACAACGACGGCTATCCGGATTTCTACCTGGGAACCGGCTACCCCGAATACGAAGGTCTAATGCCGAACCTGCTGTTCCTGAACCAGCGCGGCTCTCGGTTCGCCGACGTCACGACCGCAGCCGGCCTAGGACATCTGCAAAAGGGCCATGGCGTGGCGTTTGCGGACTTCGACCATGACGGCGACCTCGATCTCTACTTGGAAATCGGTGGTGCCTATGCGGGCGATGTGTTTGGCAACGCGCTGTTCGAGAACCCAGGCTTCGGCAATCAGTGGCTGGCGATCCGGCTCGTCGGGGAGGATTCCAACCGTTCGGCCCTCGGAGCGCGAATCAGGGCCGTGATCCGCGAGGACGGAGCGAGGCGGTCGGTGTACAAGTGGGTCAATACTGGGGGAAGCTTCGGCGCCAACCCGCTCCGTCAGCACCTCGGGCTGGGCCGGGCGAAATCGGTCGAACTACTGGAGATCTACTGGCCTTCGAGCGATTCTACCCAGCAGTTCCGCAATGTCCCGGCTGGCCAGATCCTGGAGGTCATGGAGCACTCTTCCGAGTACCGCACGGCCCCGCACAGGTCGGTTCGCTTCGCGACCCGTGGCGAATCCGGCGCGAGGCATCCGTGACGCGGAGTGGAATCGCAACTCGCTGGGGACGGCGTCGTCCGGTGCCCTTGTGTCCGCCACGGTGAGCTCGATCGGCTGCACAGCTAGCCCCGAAGCAGCGGACAGGCGCGTATTCGAGCGCCGACGGTCTCCGGCTGCTGATGGCTAATACAGAGCACAGGCCGAACCTGACGCAATTCCGGTGCAAGTCCCCCGACGCCCGGAGACTCGACTGGGGCGTATTACCATTACGAGGGAGACGGCGGCAATGGCTACAACGTACACCGCGGTCCTCAAGAAGTCCGGCGAATGGTGGATCGGATGGATTGAGGAGGTGCCTGGCGTCAACTGTCAGGAGCACACAAGGGAGCGTCTGCTGGAAACGCTGCAAATTACGTTGCGGGAGGCCTTGGCCTGGGAATCCGATCGAGATAGTGCATCGGCTGAGAGCGGGTTTGAACGCGAACCCATTGTTGTATGAAGCGCAGAGAGTTCCTGCGCACTTGCGGATTCAAGGTTGTGAACTAGTACGAGAGGGGCGGCGCCACTCGTGGTGGGGCAAACTCTCGAGTGGTCGGCGGTCGGCTGTCCCACGACGCTCCGAGATCGATGACCGACTTGCGAGCAGCATCTGCAACGACTTGGGGATTCCGCAATTCAAACGCAAGCGAGCACCAAGGTCAAAGGTGATCCACACAGCAGTCCGATAACGGAAGGGCCGATATTGCTGGCGACCCCTTCCCAATCGTCGAGCACCTGTTGGCCAAGCTGAGGCGATTGACCGAGTGGGACTGATCGCCGGACGCCGACGGCTGACTCCTCGTTCGCATTCGGGTCGAGGCATTGCAACGCTGACGGAGAGTGGGAATCTTGGCGCTAGCGCTGCAGGGTGATGCAAATGAACGGAAGCGTGAACGGAATGGTCTGGTGGCCATCCGGGCTGGACCGTCGCCATCGACTCAGCAAAACTACGGCGGTGAGACTCCAGAGGGCTCGCAAGTGCGCTAATGAATAGACGTGACCGCCGCCCGCATGCCTCCGCTACTGCTGGATCGGGTGCCGGCTGGTGCTTGCCGGTCGAAGGAACTGAGCGAATGAGAATACTGGTCTCCGCGGGCGAGGCTTCCGGCGACCGTTACGCCGCGGGTGTGGTGTCCGCGCTCAAGCGGGCCCTTCCGGACGCTCACTTCTTCGGTTGCGGCGGCCCCCGCATGAGACAGGCGGGCGTGCAGGCCGTCGTACGCACGGAGGATCTCGCTGTTGTCGGCCTGTTCGAGGTCTTGCGCCACGTCCCGAGAATCCACGGACTGTACAGGAAGCTGGCTGCCGCAGCCGTCGAATCGCGTCCCGACCTGGCGATCCTTACGGACGCACCCGATTTCAACCTCAGACTCGCGTCGCAGCTCCGCAGTCTCGGTGTTCCGGTCGCGTACTACGTCGCCCCGCAGGTGTGGGCCTGGCGCCGACGAAGAATCAAGAAAATTCGCAGGCTTGTGGATCACCTCCTGGTGATTTTCCCCTTCGAAGAAGATTTCTTCACGCAGCACGGGGTCGAAGCCTCGTTCGTGGGGCATCCCCTTAGCGAACTCGCGAGAGTTTCGAGCGATCGCGAAGAGTTCTTCCGGTTGCACTCGCTCGACCGGACCGGAAAGCTGGTCGCGCTCCTGCCCGGCAGCAGGAAAGGAGAGTCCCTGCGACATCTCCCGGCCCTGCAGGACGCGGCGAGGCGACTGGTCGCAGAGGGAATCCCACAGTTCGTCCTGCCCGCATCTGCAACGACGGGGAAGGCCTTTTTCGAATCCCATTGGAGCGGCCCCCCGATCCATGTCGTCGAAGGCGCAGTCCAGGACTGCATCGGGCACTCGGATGTGGCACTGGTCGCCAGCGGCAGCGCAACCGTGGAGACGGCGATCCTCGGCACGCCCATGGTGACCTTCTACAAGCTGGCCTGGCCCAGCTACTATCTGGCCCGGATGCTGGTCGACGTGCCGTACTACAGCATGGTCAACCTGCTGGCTGGCGAGCCGGTCATCAAGGAGTGCATCCAACAGGATTGCAACGGTGAGAAACTAGCGAGCGAGGCGTTACGTCTCCTCAAGAGAGAGCCCGACAGATGTCGAATGATCGAAGACCTAGCCCGAGTGCGAGCGATGCTCCGAACCGAGGTTCCCGCCTCCCAACGAGCCGCGCAGGAAATCACCGACCGGTTCGGCCTCGCCCGGGCCTGACTGTTGCGGCCGCAGCCGCGGTCGTGCTCGGCTTGGCCGCAGCCCAAGTCCCCGCGGTCGCACAGGAACCCGGGGCCCCTCCCCTGATCAACGTCCAGCACTACGCGATCGACGCCCGCGTGAATCTCAACGCCCAAGTGCTCGAGGCAACCGCCGAAGTGCACTTCGTGCCTCTAGATCCCGCCAGGGTCGTCACTTTCGAACTGCATAACTCGCTGAACCTTGATTCCGTTGAGACCGAGGACGGAACAAGCCTGTACGCCTCCCGGGGATCCACGAACTCGAGCGTCCTGGTGAGCTTTCCGGACCAATTGGCCGTGGACGAGCCCCAGGTCGTCCGCTTTCGCTACGGCGGCCGATTGATCGGATACGAGGACTCGCCGGCCGAGGGTTATTCCCTGGCCGAGATCTCGTCGGACCGAGCGATTCTCCTCTACGGGGGCAGGTGGTTCCCAGTGAACGGCTACGGCGCTGACCGTTTCACCTCGGAAATCCGCGTCACTGCGCCCGAGGGCATGACCGTGCTGGGCAGCGGCCTGGGTACCCGGACCGAGGCCCTCGAGGGTATCGAACACCACTTCGAATTCAACTATCCGTCCTTTCCCGGCACGATCGCGATCGTGAAGGGGGAGCCGGTACAGGTTGGCACGGGGAGCGCCTCCAGCGCCGTCTACATGCCCGGAGCATCCGAAGAGCTGGCTTTGGAGTATGGCGAAACCGCCGCAGAAATGGTCGACTTCTACTCCGACCTGTACGGCGCCCCGTACTCGAAGTCCCTTGCGATCGTCGAGACGGGAGAGTTCGCGCCGAACGGATACTGGGCGCCAGGCCTCGTCCTGATGAGCCCGTACGGCCGGCGCGAAACCGTCAACCGCCAGTTGCTGGGCAAACTAGTGGCGAACCAGTGGTGGGGATCACTCGTAGGAGCGGGCAACCGGAACCATCTCTGGCTCGTGGACGGTCTGGCCAAGTACTCGTCCCTTCTCGAGACCGAGGAGACCGAGGGCGAGGAAGCGTTCGTGGAGGCCCTGGGAGAAACGCGCATCAATGCGCTGACGTTCGATGAAGTGCCACTTCGCCAATCCGGCAGGGTCGCGGACTTCTCGCCCCAGATGGATGCCCTGACCTCCGCGCGCGGAGCCATGGTCCTGCACATGCTGCGCTGGCGGGTCGGCGACGAGGCCTTCTTCGCGACATTGCGCGACCTCATCAGCGGCCACACCTGGGGAACGCTCACCACCGACACGTTCCGCGAGCTGTACGAGGAGGCAACCGGAAAGGATCTTGACGGGTTCTTCCTGCAGTGGACCGAGACCAACATCACTCCGGAATTCAAGCAGGAGTACACGATCTACCGCCTCGGGGGGAACGAAGGGTTTCGCGTGATCGGCAAGATCAACCAGGACATGGACACCTTCAGCATGCCTGTCGAACTGAAGGTCGAGACCGAGGGCGAGCCCGAATTCCATGTAGTCGAGGTCTCTGGCACGGCGTCGGACTTCACGCTCGAAACCTTCGGCAAGCCCCGACAGGTCGTGCTGGACCCGAAACATAGGATCCTGCGCCTCGACGAGGACACGAGGGTGAAAGTCGCAATCCGCAGGGGAGAGCAGCTGATGGAGCTCGGCTACTACTCGGACGCCCTGACGGAGTACGCCCAGGCCCTGGACATCAATCGCTTCAGCTCACTCGCCCACTACCGCACCGGGGAAGCGATGTTCCTAAGGAACAACTACCAGGCTGCCGCGAACGAGTTCCGGGAGGCGCTCAACGGCGATCAGGATCCCGCATGGGTCGAGGTCTGGTCCCACATCAACCTGGGCAAGATCTTCGACATAACGGGTCAGCGCGAGCGCGCTGTCAACGAATACCAGCTGGCTGTCCGTACCCGCGACAACACGCAGAACGCACAGGACGAAGCCAGCAAGTATCTGGCCGCTCCCTACCGGCGGCCCAGGCCCAAGGAACGCACCTACTAGCGGTCTAAGCGGCCCATCAGTCGGCCTTAGTACCTCGGGACGTTGGGGTCGACCTCGTCGCTCCAGCGAAGGATGCCGCCCGACAGGTTCGTGACGCGGCTGAAGCCCATTTCCTTGAGCAGGCGCTGGGCCTTCCCGCTGCGAACACCGCTCTTGCAGTGAACGACGATGTCCGCAGTGGAATCGAGTTCGTGGACATGCTGGGGCAGCGTCCCTAGCGGAATCAGCGTGGATCCGCCAATCCTGGCGATTTCGAATTCGTGCGGCTCGCGCACGTCCAGCACGAAGACGTCGTCGCCGGCGTCCAGACGATCCCTCAATGCCGCCGGGGTGATTTCTGGCAGCCTCTCCTGAGCCGCTTCCTCCGCTGCCTGCTGGGGGATCCCGCAAAACTGCTGGTAGTCGATGAGCTCGCGGACGGTCGGCTCATCGCCGCAGACCGGACAATCGGGGTTGCGACGCAACCGCAGCTCCCGGAACCGCATGTTCAAGGCATCGTAAAGCAGCAGCCGCCCGCTAAGGGAATCGCCCTTGCCAAGGATGATCTTTACGGCTTCGGTCGCCTGGATGCTGCCGATCACGGCCGGCAGGATGCCGAGCACGCCGCCCTCGGCGCAACTGGGAACGAGCCCGGGCGGTGGAGGCTCTGGATAGAGGCATCGGTAGCATGGTCCGCTCTGATGGTGGAAGACGGTTGCCTGGCCCTCAAAGCGGAAGATCGAGCCGTAGGCGTTCGGCTTGTCGAGCAGGACGCATGCGTCGTTCACTAGGTATCGCGTTGGAAAGTTGTCCGTGCCGTCCACAACAACGTCGTATTCGGACAGAATGTCCAAGGCGTTCTCGCTTGTCAAGGCGGTCTCGTACCTGTCAACGACGAGCCGCGGGTTGATGTCCTGCATCGTCTCCGCCGCGGAGTCGATCTTCGGCCGGCCCACATCCTTGGTCCCGTGAATGACCTGGCGCTGCAGGTTCGTCTCGTCCACCACGTCGAAATCGACGATGCCGATACGGCCGACTCCTACGGCGGCCAGATACAAGCCAAGCGGGGCGCCCAATCCGCCTGTGCCGACCATCAGGACCCGTGCGCCCTTGAGCTTGCGCTGGCCTTCCAGACCGACTTCGGGGAGGATCAGATGACGGCTGTATCGCAGGATCTCCTGATTCGAGAGATCCGGGAGAGGGAGCGCGTCCGGAGATACGGCCGGAGCTGCCGTCGCGCCGCCGGCGATTGAAGGCACTATGCTGATCGTGCTTCCGTCCTGCAGCACCGTCTCGTCGCGATCGAGGTAACGGATGTCCTCGTCGTCCACGTAGACGTTGACGAAGCTGCGCAGCCGCCCCTGTTCGTTAAAGAGGTTACGCTTGATCTGCGGGTGCTCGGCGACCAGCTGGCCGAGCGCTTCGCCGACGGTGCCAGCATCGACTTCCACAGCGTCAAGACCGGCGGCGAACTGACGCAGGGGCGTAGGAATGAGGATCTTGGCCATGATCTTTCCGCCTCTTGATGCTAGCAATCACCCTATTCTCCGTCAACATACTAGGGATTCCCCTGTGGCTCGACCGGGACCGTGGCGGCTCGGGGCGAAGGTTCCGCTCAGATCGCCGTGATGGGGCCTTTGTGATGCAGGGTCGTCCGGACGCCAGGCACGACCGTCCGCAGTCCTTGTGTCGCCGGCAATCGAGGACAGCACGCGCTCCAGCGGCGTAAGATCGAACTGCGCTACCAATTCGCGCCAGTCCAGCCAATGTCAGGGAAAAAGCCACCGGACCCACGTATGCAGCCTCGTTTTTTTGCCAACGCCGGCGAGCTGAGGAATTGGTTCCGCGAGAATCACGACAAGCTCGACGAACAGTGGATCGGCTATTTCAAGAAGGACACTGGTGTCCCGAGCATCGACTGGCCGCAGTCGGTCGATGTCGCTCTGTGCTTCGGTTGGATCGACGGGATCAGAAAGCGTAACGACGATGAGAGCTACATGGTTCGCTTCACGCCGCGCCGACCGCGCAGCCGCTGGAGTACGCGCAACATCGGTCGCATGGAAGCGCTAATGGCCGATGGACTCGTCGAAGCTCCTGGGATGAGAGCCTTCAGGTCCCGGAATATGGATCGCCCGCAGTCCGAGACGGCCGCAAGGACACTCCCACCCGACCTCGAGAGCCGACTCAAGGCGAATCCCGACGCATGGCGCTATTTCCAAGGAGCTCGCCCTTCGTACCGCAAGCAGGCGGCCCTGTGGATTACAAGCGCAAAGAAAGCGGAGACCAGAATGGCAAGGCTGGGACTGCTGATCGAGTCCTGTGCCGGCGGCATGCCGGTTCCCCCGCTGCGCCGGAGCGGGAAGGCCGCCGATCGATCCACCCGCACGGGAGGCAGGCCGCTCTCCGGCGGGGAATGAACCTACACGCCCAGCGCACCCCTGCTCTCGGTCGGCGCGCCTTCGGGCTAGCCCGCCAGGACGGTCCTCCGATGTTCGCAGTGACCGGTTCAGCTCCTTGCCTGCTTCGGCCAGCTTCGTACCGGAATGGACAGCGGAACATCGTACCGGCCGCTGAAGCCCAGCGTTTCCCGATCAACTCGCTAGCACGACCGAACCCGCGGACCGTCGAGGGGGCCTCTCGGATCAGGTGGCGAGATGCCTCCTGAGCTACGTTTCGCGACGGCTCGCGTTCAGCCTTCGGCCGCATTTGCCCGGTACCGCCCCGGGACTGCGACTGGCCTCCTCGGAAGGACCAGTCTCGCGGCCATCTCCCTCTGGCGCAACTGCGCCGCCAGGCATTCCAGGACTCGGGCAGTCAAGGCGCTGCCCGAATCAAAGCCCACGTTTCCGGCGAGTCCGTCTGAGCAAACCGGAGTGCCTCAAGGAGCGTCCCCAGATCCCGTACTGCCTTCATCCGTTTGAAACATCCCGATCCCGGCGACAGCCGTGGCACCGGCGTCCCGGCAAGCCGATTCGCGGTCGGCGTTGATCCCTCCAAGCGCCGCGACGGGCATCCGGACTGCCTCGCATGCCTCCCGGAGCCCGTCGAGACCGGGGATCTTTACGAGGCCTGGCTTCGAGACCGTGGGAAAGACCGGGCCAAAGACCGCGAGGTCAGCCCCCTCCCGTTCCGCTCGCTCAACTTCGCTCACAGCATGCGTGGAGACGGCGATGAGGAAATCCGCAGGGACGATCCGACGCATCACGGACGCCGCTGGAGCGTCCGACGGCAGGTGGACGCCGTGCGCTCCAGTGGCGAGGGCGACGTCGAACCGCCCGTTGACGAGCACTTTCGTTCCGTATTGCCGCACCCTCGCCACCGCCGCCCGGACCAGAACTAACAGATCCCGAACCGGAAGGTCCTTCTCCCGGATCTGCACCCATTCCACCCCCTGGCGGGCATTCGCTTCGATGCAGACGAGCAAATCGACCGGACAGCGCCGACGGTCAGTGATGTAGTAGCGCTTCATCGCAGCCCCCCAATATATGGTGCGATGCCGAAATGTTGACAACGCTTTACTAAAGTTACGTCATGAGTATATACTAAGAATTCAGCGAGCAGAGCCGGAAAGGATCGGCAGGCGGATCGCAGTGGCCCGCAGAGGCGGGCTGCCGGAAAGAGAGATCAGACATGGGCAAGGTTATTGGAATCGACTTGGGAACGACGAATTCGGTGGTGGCGGTGATGCAGGCCGGGCAGCCGACCGTCGTCGCGAACCAGGAAGGCGGTCGTACCACGCCTTCCGTCGTGGCGTTCACCAAGGGCAACGAACGCCTCGTCGGCCAGACGGCCAAGAGGCAGGCCGTGACGAATCCCGAGGCAACCGTGTATTCGATCAAGCGATTCATGGGGCGCCGTTCGGATGAAGTCACGGAAGAGACGAAGCTGGTGCCGTACAAGACGCGCGGGAAGGGCGACTTGCTCAAGGTAGTCGCCGGCGGCAAGGAGTACTCGCCGCAGGAAATCTCCGCCATGGTGCTCGGCAAGCTGAAGGAAGCGGCTGAAGCGTACCTCGGGGAGAAGGTGACCGAAGCTGTGATCACCGTTCCGGCGTACTTCAACGACTCGCAGCGCCAAGCGACAAAAGACGCGGGCAAGATCGCCGGTCTGGACGTCCTTCGGATCATCAACGAGCCCACGGCCGCGGCGCTGGCGTACGGGCTCGACAAGAAGGAGAACGAGATCATCGCCGTCTACGATTTCGGAGGCGGCACGTTCGATATCTCAATCCTCGAAGTCGGCGACGGCGTCGTCGAGGTGAAGGCGACCAACGGAGACACTCATCTCGGAGGCGACAACATCGACAGCCGGCTCATCGAGTGGATCGTGGACGAGTTCCGCAATGAGCACGCCATCGATCTGTCGGCCGACAGCATGGCGCTGCAACGTCTTCGCGAAGCTGCCGAGAAGACCAAAATGGACCTCTCGACGCTGATGGAGAGCGAGATCAACCTGCCGTTCATCACGGCGGACGCCACGGGCCCAAAGCACCTCCAACTGAAGCTGACTCGGGCCCACCTCGAGCAGATGATCGAGCCTCTTGTCCGCCGCACGCTCGACCCCTGCAAAAAGGCGCTGACGGATGCGGGCCTCTCGCCAAGCCAGATCGACGAGATCGTGCTCGTCGGCGGGTCCACGCGCATACCGAAGGTGAATCAGCTGGTCCAGGAGCTGTTCGGCAAGGAGCCCCACAAGGGCGTCAATGCGGACGAGGTCGTCGCGATCGGCGCGGCCGTTCAGGGCGGCGTGCTCGGCGGCGAGGTCAAGGATGTCCTGCTTCTGGATGTCACGCCGCTCTCGCTAGGAATCGAGACGCTCGGAGGCGTCTTCACCAAGCTCATCGACCGCAACACGACGATCCCGACGCGAAAGTCGGAGACATTCTCGACGGCAGCCGATAGCCAGACCTCCGTCGAGGTCAAGGTCTACCAGGGCGAGCGTTCGATGGCGGCCGACAACCGCCTCCTCGGAGTCTTCCAGCTCGTTGGAATCCCTCCGGCCCCCCGCGGAGTGCCGCAGATCGAGGTTACCTTCGACATCGACGCGAACGGGATCCTGAACGTGTCTGCCAAGGACAAGGCCACGAGCAAGCAGCAGCAAATCACCATTACCAGCTCGTCGGGCTTGTCCCAGGAAGAAATCGAGAAGATGGCGAGAGAGGCGGAGGAGCATTCCGCCGAGGACGAGCAACGACGCTCCGAGGTCGAGGCACGCAACCAGGCTGACTCGGTCATCTACTCCACGGAGAAGACGCTGAACGAGAACCGCGACAAGATCGAACCAGCCGAGGCGCAGAAAATCGAGGACGCCATCAACGCCGCGCGCGAGGCGGTAAAGAGCGGCTCTGCTGAGCAGATTCGGAGCGCGGTAGACGACCTGACAAAGGCGAGCCACAAGCTCGCCGAAGCGATGTACGCAGCCCAGGCGGCCGACGCCGCGCAGGGTGGACAGGCAGGCGACGACGGTGGCAACGGAGCCGCCTCGGAGACCGCAGACGACGACGTAGTCGACGCGGAATTTGTCGACTCGGACGAAAAGCCGAAACCGTAAGATGAGGGCGACGGGAGCGGGTGCGGCCCACCCGCTCCTGGTGGAACGCAATGGCGGCCAGACGCAGCAAGGACTACTACGGGACCCTCGGGGTTGCCAGGGACGCCAAGCAAGACGCCATTCGAAAGGCCTACCGCCACCTGGCAAGAAGGCTGCATCCGGACGTAAATCCAGGCGACAGGGCCGCCGAAGAACGCTTCAAGGAAGTCCAGGAAGCCTACGATGTCCTCAGCGACGGCAAGAAGCGCCAGTTCTACGACCGGCACGGCTTCTATTCCGACCAAGCGTACAGCGGCGCCCCGGGCGGAGGCGGCCGGCCGGGCGGATTCGGTTTCGACGGCTTCGACTTCAATGACTTCCCGGGCCAGGGCGGTGCTGGGCCGGACCTCGGATCCCTGTTCGATTCCGTCTTCGGGGGCGGGCGCCGGCGCAAGGGTAAGTCCACGGACCAGAGGCCCGGTGAGGATCTCGAGTACGCCCTCGATGTCGGATTCGACGATGCGATCCGGGGCACGACCGTCCGGCTCAACATCGAGCGCCAGCACCGATGCTCCCCGTGCGGCGGATCCGGGTCCGCACCGGGCTCGCCTCCCCGTCAGTGCACCCAGTGCGCCGGCACCGGGCAATCGCAGGCGGCAATGGGCAACATGCGATTCAACGTGCCCTGCCCCGCGTGCGGTGGCGAGGGCATGATCCGCACGGCGTGCCGCTTGTGCGGGGGGGAAGGCCGCCTCAGCGGCACCGGGTCCGTCGAGGTGCGGATTCCGCCCGGGACAGGGGAAAACTCCCGTCTCAGGATTCCAGGCAAGGGCAATGCCGGCGTCCGAGGGGGCCCACCCGGGGATCTCTACCTCGTGGCGCGCGTGGGAACGCATGCGTTCTTCGAGCGCAAGGGGTTCGATATCTACATCCAAGTGCCGATCACGCCGGCCGAGGCGATCCTAGGAGCCAAGATCGAAGTCCCGACGATCAACGGGGCCGCGTTCCTCCGGATTCCGCCCGCCACCAATTCCGGCAAGACCTTCAGGGTCCGAGAACGCGGCGTCGAGGACCCTCGCACCGGAAAGCGCGGGGATCAGTTCGTTAGAATCTCGATTGTCGTGCCGGAGATCCCGGACGAGACCACCAAGGATCTGATGCGGCGGTACGCCGAACGGAATCAAGAGAATCCGCGCGAAGCGATCCTGGAAGCTTCCTGACGATGGCGAAGCAGCGCAAGGTCAAGGGCCTATACACGATCTCGGTCGTTGCGGAGCGATTCGATGTCCATCCGCAGACGCTACGCCTGTACGAGCGGGAGGGGCTGCTGCAGCCGTCCCGCACCGAGGGAAACACCCGTCTCTACACGGACGCGGACATGGAGCGTCTGGACGTCATCCTTTCGCTCACGAGAGACCTAGGCGTGAATCTGGCGGGCGTGGAGATCATCCTCAACATGCGCAGCAAGATGGATGCGATGCAACGCCAGATGCGCGAATTCGTGAAGTATGTAAACAGCTCGATGGACTGGGCGGACGAGGATGACGAGGATCCGCTCTCAAACGCCCTCATCCCGGTGAGGACGCGATTCTCAGTCCGACCACGCAAGCGTGACGGGGGAAACCGTGCCGAGCCGGACCGCTCGAAGCAGCCGGAGATCCTCGACAGCTGACAGGATTGCAGTCCGCGCCCCTCGGTCGCCTAGAACTTGAGGATGTTCACGGCGCTGAGAAAGACGAAGATGATGCAGATCGGCACGGGGTACTTCAGCGTCCAGAGCCAGCCTCGGTAGAACCTGGCCAAGCTGCTACCTGCTTCGAACTCGCCGCGCCGCAACGCAGCGTCCATCCTCCAAGCCACAAAGACGGCTACGCCCAGTCCGCCAAGTGGCAGCGCCCAGTTGGATACAAGGTAGTCGGCGATACCGAACCATTCCGAGCTGGCCGTGGCAGGAATCCCTATAGCCGCTACTGCAATCCCGGCGATCAGGCAGGCCTTCTTTCGTCCGGTTCCGAATTCCTCCAGCAGATACGCGGCAGCCACCTCAAACATCGCGATGGCGCTCGTCAGCGCCGCGAACACGAGCATCACGAAAAACAAGACTGAAAGGATGGCCCCGCCCGTCATCTGGGCGAGGGCAGTGGGCAGGGTCACGAAGAGCAAATCCGGACCCTGACTGGGTGTCAGGCCGAAGCTGAAGACGATCGGAAAGAGCACCATAGACGCCATGATCGCCACCAGCGTGTCGGTTCCGGCTGTCAACAAGGATGCCGTCGAAAGGTCATCCTTGGAGCTCAAGTAGCTGCCGTAGGTGATCATGGCGCCCATACCCAGGCTGAGCGTGAAAAACCCTTGGCCGAGCGCTTCCAGCACGCTTCCAGCGGTCAGGCTGTCGAATCGCATGCCGAACAGAAAGTCGATCCCCTCGCTCCATCCGGGGAGCGTGACGGAGTTGGCCATCAACACCACCAGCAGCACGAACAGTGCAGGCATCATGACCTTCGAGCACCGCTCAATCCCCTTGGTGACTCCTGCAGCAACCACTCCCACGGTCAACGCCAGGAAACCGAGCTGCCAACCGATCCCCAGCGCCACGTTGCTCTGGAGTTGAGCGAAGAGACCCTTGATCGTTTCGGCGGAGCCGCCTGCGATGCTGTTCGTTACGGACAGGTACGTGAAGTGCACTGCCCATGCCGCAACCGTGGAGTAGTACGACAGCAGCAAGAATCCGGCCAGGACGCCGAGAATTCCGACGCCCACCCACGGCTCGCGCCGACGGCTAAGCGACCGGAAAGCGTTGACTGGTGCTGACTTGGCAGTCCGTCCGAGCATGATCTCGGCGATCAAGACCGGTACACCGACCAGCAGGATGCAGAGGAGATAGACGAGCACGAAGGCGCCGCCACCGTTCTCGCCGGTAACGTAGGGAAACCTCCAGATGTTGCCGAGGCCGACAGCCGAGCCGGCCGCGGCAAGAATGAAGCCGGTCCGGGAGTTCCATTGCGCTCTTGGCGCTTGCGTTGGTGCTGGCATCGCAATTGAGAACCGCTAACGATAGCACGGCGTGGCAGACGCACCGGATCAGGAGCTGCGCGGCAGCTGCAAGTCAGCCGATCTCGTCGATGCCGGTCTCTCCCTCCGACTTGGCAATGATGGCTGCGCCGCAGGAATCGCTGAAGATATTTACCACGGTGCGGTACATGTCGAGCGGGCGGTCTACGGCGAGCATCGCGCCCACAATCAGCTCCACTTGCGGCCCGGTGAGATTGATGGCCTGGAGCACGATGAAGATCACGACGAGCCCTGCCGAGGGCACAGCAGCGGCACCAATCGACGCCAGCAGCGCGGTGAACACTACGAGAACCTGCTGTTCGATGCTGAGGGGCACGCCCATCACCTGGGCTATGAACAAGACTCCGGCGCACTCGTAGAGCGCGGTCCCGTCCATGTTGATGGTGGCTCCCATCGGCAGGACGAACGATGTCACGCGGTTCGACACGCCCACCCTGTTCTTGACCGCGTCAATCGTGACCGGCAGCGTCGCGCCGGACGAGCTGGTTGAGAATGCCATGACGATCGGCTGGACCATGTTGCGGAAATGGTGAATCGGATTGATCCCACCCAGCACTCGAAGGACTAACGGCATCGTGACGAATAGATGGACAGTCAGCGCGCAGCACAGCATGAGGGCATAGAGCCCGAGTGCCTTGAATGCACCCAGACCGGTTGTGCCCATGAGCCTAGCGATCAGGGCAAAGACGCCAATCGGCGCGGCATAGTGAATGATCCCTCCCGTCAGTCGCATCATGGCCTCGAACCCCGAGTCAAACAGCGACTTCAAGGGATCCCTGTGCTGGGGCTTGAGCGTGCTGATCGTTATCCCCAGGACGATCGCGAAGAAGATGATCGCCAGCATGTCGGTCTGAGCGGCCGCAGCGATGAAGTTTTCGGGAACGATGTCGAGGATGATCTCGACAGGCGACTGCGCCGTCGTGAGTGCGGGCATCTCCTCGGTCTCGGCGTCGATCAGATCGGCACCCACCCCGGGTTGGATTGCGTTCACCATGAACAGGCCGACGATGCACGCAAGGAAGCTAGTCAGCATGTAGTAGCCCAAAGTCTTGCCGAACAGCCGGCCGAGCCCCGCGCTAGCACCTACCGATGACACCCCCGTGACGATGGAAGTCAGAACCAGCGGCACGATGATCATCTTCAGGAGCTTGATGAAAAGCGTTCCGAGCCATCCGACGGCGTTCGCCAGCGGCTCGCCGCCGATCAAGCCCGCGATGACCCCCAGAAGCATTGCGATCGCAATGCGCCAGTGCAGTTGCTGATGCCACTTGGCACCTTGCTTCGATTCACTCACGCGTAGCCTCCCCTCAAGACGCAGAATTCAGAGCTATAGGTCGCTCGACAACACTCGAGCCGTGGTGCATAAGATCGTTGCACATTCTGCAAGGCCCGGTTTGCAGCCTCGCCCAATGTCCGGAATCCAAGCCCTTCGCGGGCGGGCCGCGGAACCGGAAAAGCCATTCCCGCAAAGGCCTTTCCGAACAGGTCTTGTCAGGCGTGTTATGCTACCTTACTAGATTCCTAGCTAACCTCATACGCTCCATGGAATTCGGGCAGCGAACCGTTCATCAGTTCTTGCCGGTCGCCAGCAGAACCGAAACGGGCTCTCTAAGCGGCTGAACGGGACCGAGGGAAGGTGACGCGCCCTCTGCTATTCGAGCGCCTCCGGGTGCGCTCGCGGCAGCGGACTGATAGATTGCCCGGTATTTGGTCCGCCGTGAAGGCGAGATTACGGTAGGCAGATATGGTTCCCGATAAGCCGACCTACGATAACAGCCAGACTCGCCAGCCAATACGGGTGCGGGAAATACTGCGGATTTCCTGTCTTCTAGAGAAACCGTTGGTGGCCCGCGAGATTATTTTGGAATGGCTTGAGAACGAGGCAGAGACGGATCTGCCCGAGCAGGCTTGGAAGGGCCATGCATTCCATCACAATGCAGGCAACCGTGTCTTCACCGCGGTCCGAGCCGAGGACGAATCAACGGATTCCTGGGCTCTCCGATTCGTCGAGCCGGACACGACCGGGGTTGAGCGGCAGTGGACGACCGAAGTTGCGATCCGACAGATCGTCGGGCAGGACGCGCTATTTAGCCTGCGGACGCTCGTAAGGTCCGGCGAGCTCAAGCTGCGAATCCAGCCGACCGTCCCGAAGTTTCTAGAACATGTCTCCGGGGAGTGCGGCCTGGAGCAAGGGATCGCGAAGGTCGAAACGGACCCTTGGGTGATTGAGTCGGACTACGACGCGGCAAACCTCACGGAATTCCTGGTCGACCCGGACCGTCGCACCCCGGCGTTTGTGCTGACCGTGCCCGAGGAAGCCGAGAATCCTACCGAGCCGCTGCTCGACCCGATACCGCTGCAAAGGGACACCCTCGGTATTGCCAAGGTGATCGTGCTGCCCGCCGAGTTCACTTGGAAGCTTACTAATCGGTTCGGCAAACGGTTGTCGGTCTACCGCGGCGCGATGCGTGTATACCTCACCGGGTTCTCTGATCACGCGGATCCGGAGGGTGGCCATGACCTATTCATGCCGCACCGCATGGACACGCCCGAAACCGCTGCGAAGCTCGGATCGCTGCTGCGGTGGATGGCCGCGCGCGAGAGTCTCAGGAAAATGCGCCTTGACCATGACGTCCTGCCATTCTCGTCCGTACTGATTCCCTCCGTCGACCTCGCCACAGCGAGGATGGGGGAAATGGGGGCAACCGACGCCGACCAACTGGCTGCAGCGAAGCAGCACCTGGGCATTCTGCGCGATGAGTTGAAGCTCGCGACGCAACTCCAGCAGTGGCTTACCGAGGAGAACAAGGCCATGGAGGGTCGTGTACGGGAAGCGGAATCCAAGCTGCGGAACGCGCAGAGCCGCGGTCGCGGCTCGGGTGACCGGCCGCCCCGCGAACGATCCAGGCCGAGATACCCCGCGCCGTCCTACGGGAACGAACAGGATCCTTACAGCTCTGGCGGTGGGACGTATCCGGCAGGTGGAAGTTCCTATCCGTCCGGGGGGTGGGCCCGGAGGCCGCGTTAGACAAGCGGATTTGGCCGGGCAGCCGCGCGATTTCGTACTTCCGGCACTGTCATGAAGGCAGACCTCGCAGGCAAGGTGGCGGTCGTTACCGGGGGATCGCGTGGGATTGGCCGGGCGATCTGCCTTGAGTTAGCGAACCGCGGCGCCAGCCTGGCCGTGAACTACCAGCTTCGGGCCGAAGCAGCAGAGAGCGTGACCAGGACCATTACCGAAAACGGGGGATCGGCGTTCGCGATACGGGCCGACGTGTCCGTCAAGTCCGACGTGACCGGCATGTTCGAGCAGGTGGCGCGGGAACTGGGTGACCCCGACGTCGTGGTCAATAACGCGGGCCTAATGTACACCGGCGAGTTGCTGGACTATGACGAGGACGAATTCGACCGGATGTGGCGCACGAACGTCAAGGGAGTGCTGTATTGTTCGCAGGCCGCGGCTCCGCGAATGATCGAGCGTGGTTGGGGGCGCATCGTGAATCTTGCGTCCAATGCGGCGATCGGCACGGCGCTGCCGGGAACCACGCTGTATGCCGTGACGAAGGGCGCGGTGCTGACCCTCACAAAGCGGATGGCGTTCGAACTCTCCCCGAGTGGCATCACGGTGAACGCCGTGCTGCCGGGATTCACCAAGACCGACATGGTGCTTTCCGGCAAGAGCCCCGAGGAAGTCGAACGCTTGCTGAGAGATGTTGCAGGCAGGTCCTTGGTGGGCCGTACGGGCGACCCGGAGGACATTGCCAGCGTGACTGGGTTTCTTTGCTCGCCTGCGAGCGGCTACATGACAGGACAGTTCCTCATGGCGGACGGGGGCCGTCAGGACTACCTGACACGCGTGTAGCGCACAGATTGGATTGCCAGGCTGAATTGGGAGTCGGCGTAATCCCGGACCGGTTCGAAGTAAGCGGCTTGAGCCCCGCTTCCGTACCTGGCGAGCGGCGCGGCTTACGCGACGGCGGCTGCCAGAAACAGGGCTTAGCTGCGTTCCACGCGATATGGATAACGGTCCCCGGCCTGGCGCAGGTAATCCAAGACCTCGCCGTCGAGTTCGCTCATCAAGCTAGCTCGAGCCGGGTCGTCGGCGAGATTGCGTCGCTGGTAGGGATCCTCCTGGTTGTCGTACAGGCACCAGCGGCCGATCTCGCCGCAAGCGTACGTGTATCGAGCGGTCCGGATTCCCCGGAAAAGCGGAGAGGTGTGGTTGACACCCCCGCTGGCATGCGACTTCGCGATGTGCATCAGGAACTGATGCTCCGGACCGTCGAGCGGCTCGCCACGGACCGCTCCGGACAGATCCCTGCCCACGCAGGTCTCGGGCACGTGGACTCCCGCCAATCCGCATACCGTCGGATAAATGTCAATCGCGCCGAGCAGGGCGTCGTGTCTGCGCCCGGCGGGCGCGCCGGGCGCCCGGACGACGAACGGGACCCGGCAAGACTCGTCATGAGGCAACCTCTTTCCCGTGCGGTTCTGAGCGCCGAGCATCTCTCCGTGATCCGAGGTATAGATGACGATGGTGTTGTCCGACAAGCCATTCCGTCCGAGGCACTCCAGCAACCGGCCGATCTCAAGGTCGACGGCTTCGATGTGAGCGTTGTAGCCTGCTAGGTCGGCGCGCACGCTGCGGCCGCGGCCCCCGACCCCTCGGGTGACTCTCTCAACCGCATTCGGCCGAAGCTGCAGATCCCCGGGAGGGTAGTTCTGCATGAGGCGGGGAGGCGCGTCGTCGAATGGCGGGTGCGGCGGGTTGAGCGACAGCACCAGCATCCACGGGCGCTCCTTGCTGCGCTCTATGAAGCCGATCGCGTCGTCGGTCATGAGCGTCGCGTTATATCCGGTCGGAACGAGCTGGCGTCCGGTGGCCGAATCGTAGGTGTGCGAGCGGTCGAAGTGGGGATTGGTGTTGTACCAAGCCCGCCATTCCACGAAACCGTGCCTGGATTCGCCTTCGGGCTTGAGCGCGTGGCCCTCTGCACCGCGCGCGTCCAAGTGCCACTTTCCGACGTAGCCGGTGCGGTAGCCCGCGTCGAGGAAGGCCTCGCCCAAGCTGTACTCGTTGCGTCGCAACGGGTAGGCGTTGTCGATCACTCCGGTCTGGTAGGGCCAGCGGCCACTGAGGAGGATCCCCCGATATGGCGAGCAAACAGGGTAGTTGGAGATGCAATGGGTGAAGATGGTTCCTTGGGACGCCAAGCTGGCGAGAGCAGGCGCGACCGCGTCGTTGTACGGCTCCCCTGGCATCGAACAAGCGCGGTGCTGGTCACTGAATATGAACAGCACGTTGGGCTTGTTCGGCGGCTGGGCAGCTGCGCGCACCGCTGCGGCTCCGGCGAGGCCGTGCAGAACCTCCCTGCGGGTCGGTCCTTGCGGTATCATGACCCGGGTATTCTAGCAGCGCTCCCGTCACCCGCCAGAACCGGCGTTCCATGCGCGGCCGTCCCCGCCTTCGCGCGACACCGACCCTTCCATGCCGTCCAGGGAAAGCGAAGCGCTGATCCTGCGCAGTTACCCGTTTCGCGAAGCGGATCTCATCGTGAGTTTCTTCACTCGCGACAGAGGCAAGCTGCGAGGAGTCGCGAACGGAGTTCGCCGTCCGAAGAACAAGTTCGGCGTGGCGCTCGAGCGGATGGCCCATTCCCGGGTGTTCTACCTGCATAAAGAGAATGCGGAGCTGGTCACCCTGCAACGCGCGGAACTTGTCGGACCCGCGAATCTGTGGAAGGCAGGCTATCCGGCAAGCGTGATGCTTGACGTCATTGCCGAGACCTCGGATCAGATTCTGCCGGAGAACGAGCCGCAAGACGCCTTCTTCCGGCTCCTCACGCTCGTCGCCGGAGAATTCCACCGGGGAATCGCTGCCGGTGAGCCCATGGACGGCGTGCCCCCGTGGGCACACCTTGCGTTGGTGTACTTTCTGCTTTGGTCAGCTCGGCTCGGAGGCTGGCTACCTCCGCTCGATCGCTGCATCGAGTCCGACACTCCCTTCGGCCTCGACGAGGTTGCTTACTTCAGTCCCCACAAGGACGGGCTGTTCCGTGCGGCATTCAAGGATCCCGGCGCTTGGAGGCTTCCTCCGGAATCGCGCTCTCTCGCCCAGCTCATCCTCAGGAACAGGCCGGACCGCCTGGACCGCTCCGAATGGTCCGAGTCGGCCGCGTTAGAGTTACAGAGCTACCTCCTCCAGCGCACACAGGCGCAGGTTGAGAGCCGCTTGCGTGGATCAGACGCGTTGGGCGCGTTGTGGAGTGCGAACGAGCCCGTGCCCAGCGGCCCTAGGGGCTAGTTTGGAGACGAGACAGGTCTCGCGGGGACCGGTTTCTCTTCAGGACGAGGATCGAGCAACAGGCTGGTTGGCTCCCGATCGCGCACTACTTCGACGGGAACCTCGCCGGCCTCCTGCCACGAAGAAACCGCCCTCGCGACATCGGAGGGCCTGCGCACACGCTGGCCGCCGAGAGAAACCAGCACGTCGCCAGCACGCAAGCCAGCCCGGTGGCCGGGGGATCCGTCCTGGACCTGCCTTACCAGTACTCCCGCTTCCGCTCCGAAGAACGCTGCGAGCTGCCCATCCACTTCTTCGAGCTCAAGGCCCAGCCTGCTGCTCCTCAGGCTCACGCGCACCGCCGGGAAGGCCATGTCGAATTCGACATCAAGGTCCTGAAGAACCTCTGGGCAGTCCTCGCACCAGCCCCAGCTGTCAGTCTGGAGGCGCAGCCTGAGCGAATCGAGCCGATCTCGCACGTCGCCCACGCGATCCTTGTCTCCAGCAAGGCGCTTCTTGACTGAATCGAGATGCTCGCGCAGAGCATGCAACCGATCTCGGTCGCCCGCTAGGCGATCCCTGACGGCCCCTAACGATTCCCGCTCACTCGAGGCAGTCTCGCGCTTGCCGATCTCGACATCCATCGCGATGCGGTCCCGATCCCGCACGACACCCAATTCAACGCGGCCTCCCGCGGGGGTCTCCCTGACCAGTCGTGCGAAGTGCTCGATCCCGTTCACTCGTTCATCCCGATAAGTCAGCACAATGTCCCCTTGAAGGAGTCCAGCCTTGTGGGCGGGGCTCTCTTCCGCGACACTGCTGATCTCGACCCCGTGCGGGTCGACCAGGCCGATTTTCCTCGCGGTCTCCGGCCCGACCTCGATGATGCCCACCCCCAGATAGCTGGAAGGCGCCAGGAGGACATGCAGGCCGAGATGCGGCGCGGCGGGCACGGGCGGGACCGTCCCGACCGATCCCATCAGTGCCAATGCGAGTAATGTGTTCCGCGACATGCCTTTCCCTCCGGCGGACGAGCGCCCCCTACCGCTGCCTCCTGATTTCGATGCGGCCGATTCCGGTGCCGGAACGGAGGATCGCGCCGCCCCCGTTGATCGAACCCATGGCCTCGGCTGTACCGAACGGGCCCGGCGAGCGACGCACCTGGATCGACGGGAACTCGCTGACAATGCTCTGGCGGCCCCTGACCATCCGCACTGAGGCCTCGACCGTCAAAGCAAGCGATTCCGGCAGGGAGATGACGACAGATCCCACTCCCGTTGTCAGGACGGAGTCGTGCAGCCCCGGTCGGTCTGCCAGCCCGACCGCGATATTGCCCGCTCCGCTGGTGATCTGAAGGGCTCCGGACGCCCTGCCAATCCGGATATCGCCGGCTCCAACCTGGGCGCGGACGCCGTTGAGCGCTTCGGCAACCCGGATCGAGCCGCTGCTGGTCTCCACGCTGACCCGTCCGGCGACCCGTCCAACCTCGATGCTGCCAGCTCGTGTCCGGGCCTCCAGATCACCTTCCACGCTCTTCGCCCGCACGCTACCGACCCGCGTCGCCAGCTTCGCCGACCCGCCGGCCCGCTCGAGGTCGATCCCGCCTCCCAAGGTCTCGCAAGCCACCGACCCGCCGATTGCGCCGAGCACGATTCTCCCGCCAGAGGTTGCCGACACGTCCGAACCGATCTCGTCCATCCTGACCGATCCGCCGGCGGCCCGCGCATTCACCGCGCCGGTCACTCCGCGGACGTCAATGTCACCGTGTATTGTCTGGAGGTCGATTCCCGCAATGTCCTCGGGCACCTGGATCTCGAGGCGTGCGGCAAGCCGGCAGTCCGCGCAATCCGGCCCGCGGAGGACCATCCGGGTCGTTCCGTCCGGTTCCCGCTCCGACTCGATTCCCACACGTTCAAACATCACAGGAACGACGCTGACGTTTTCGTTCCGCGTACGAATCCCAAGCTTGGCCACGTAGCGGATCGCCCCGATTCCGGTGCCGACAATCGAGACATCCCCGCGGGAACGGACGACCAGACGGTCCGTCGCTGGCAATTCGCCGGTCCTCTCCTGGAACCACCCGCCCGCGCCGCGAGCCGGGTCGGAAATCGTCTGCGGCATCGCTCGATCGGCAAGTCTGCCGGAGGCGAGAAACGCCAGGAGGACAAGGGCCCATGCGGGGACCGGTCGCGGCTTGCTTTGCCTAGTCATCGAATCAGAAGCGTTCCATCGAAGCTCCGAGCGAATCGAGAATCCGCTCGCTCTCCTGGATCACGAACGGATCGGATTCGCGCTCGATCAGCTCCTGCAGCGGCCCGGCCATGTCGCGGTCGGGGTGCTCGCGAAGAAGCTGGATCGCGTGAACGCGCATGCCCGCGCTGGGATCCTTCAGGAGCGTCTGGACCAGCGCCTGACGGACATCGGGGTGACCAACTTGCTCCTGCACCGCCTCCAATGCCTTCAGCCGGACGCCGAGATCTTCGTCCTCGACCATGGTGCGTAGGAGCGCCTCGCGCACCTCACGCTCGGAAGCATGAGCCCGCAGCACGTCGAGCGAGGTGAGCCTCGCTCCTGCGTGGGACTGCTTCACGGTGTCAAGCAAAATGCTGCGAATCGCCGGATCCGATGAGGCACCGCTAACCACCCTTCGTTCCTCGACGACAATCTGCACCTGGTCGCCGACCGGGTCGAGATGGACGGTCTCGATCCCGGTCAGCGTGCGGTCGGCGTTGGAAGAGACGAACCGCCCGGCGGTGGCCGCCTCGCCGGAGACAGCCTGGAAGGCGGGCCCCGATGTCGTGCCACGGCCCGCGAAAAAGCCGACGGCCAGCAGGAGGCCGGCTGTGGCCGCCTGCCACGCCAGCGGGCGCGCCGCGAACTGGCTCGCAAGAATCCGAGCCACTCCCTGGACACGGGACTTGACGGAGTTTCGGTGGCTAGGCCGAGGCTCTGCGGCAATGGCCAGTGCGAGACCCTGGCGGCACTCCTCGAGCAGCGGGTCGATGTCCGCATCGAGCCCAGGCTGCCCCAAGGACAGGAGAAATCCCTGCTCGTCCTCGAACAGAGCGCGGAAGGCGGGATCCTCGCGCCTGGAGCGCTCGATCTCGTGGCGCTCGGCCAACCCGAGCTCGCCGTAAAGGTAGAGCCGGATCCTCTGCCGGAGCAGCTCGCTCTCCATCGATGCTCCTTGCTCACGCCCGGACATCGTTCAGTTCCTTCCGCAACTTTCTGGTCGCCCTGAACAGGCACTGCTTCACGGAGTCCTCGCTCATCGAGCTGGCATCCCCGATCTCGCGGAGACGCATACCCTCGTAGTGCCGAAGGGTGAAGACGAGCCGCTCGCGGTCGGAAAGCCGGTCCAAAGCCTTCTCGACACGGCGGGAGATCTCCCCACTGCCTGCCACCCTGTCCGGGGCGCTGGACGGCCGAGCGTCGGCTGCATTGTCCAACGGGGAGCGGCCGCTCAGAACATCTCTCTCAAGAGCGGTGAATTCAGGGCGGGCCTTTCGGCGGCGGAGATGGTCGAGGCAGACGTTGGTGGTAATGCGGTAAAGCCAAGTGCGAAACCGGCACTGGAACCGGAAGCTGTCGAGCTTCCGGAAGACCTTCAGGAATGCCTCCTGATACGCATCTCGCGCATCTTCGGGCGACCGCAAAATCCGAAGGGCGATTCGAAGCACGCTGCGGTCGTAGAGCCGCACCAACTCCGAGAAGGCTCCCTGGTCTCCTCCCTGAGCCGCCTCGACCAACCGTCGTTCGGTTTCGTCCGGCGGAACGGCATCCAATCCGAACGCAATCGATTCGGCCTTTGCAAGCTCCACTTCGCCCGAGCCTCTCTGACTCTTTTGACGCATGAGACGTGGAAAACGTGACGCCGGATCCGGCCGTCTGGACCGATCAGCAGATCCAGCCGCCGCCCAGAACGATATCCTCGTCGTAGAACACCGCGGCCTGTCCAGGCGTCACCGCCCGCTGCGGCTCGTCGAACACCACCCGTGCCCGTCCCGGAGTGCCCCGAGACGGTCTGATCTCCGCCCATGCAGCAACGGAGCGGTAGCGGATCTTGACCTTGGCTCGGACGATGTCAGGCGCGGTCTCGTAGCGGATCCAGTTGGCATCGCGAACCTCTAGCTCATCGCGCATCAGCGACTCGGGAGGCCCGACCACGATGCTGCGCGTCGCGGGGTGGATTTCGGTCACATAGACCGGCTTGCCCGCGGCGATCCCCAGCCCGCGCCGTTGCCCCACCGTGAAACGGTGAATCCCCGCGTGACGTCCGAGCACGCGGCCGTCCTCCGACACTAGCTCCCCCTCGTCACCGGCGGCGACGCTGCCTCGCAGCTTGCGATAGCTCTCGACAAAAGCGGCATAGTCCCCGTTGGGAACGAAGCAGATCTCGCGACTTTCAGGCTTTGCGGCAACATCGAGGCCGAGATTCGCGGCCAGCTCGCGCACTTCCTGCTTGTGCATCGATCCGAGTGGGAAACGCGAGCTCGCAAGTTGCTCTTGCGTCAGGCCGAACAGGAAGTAGGACTGGTCGCGCGACTCGTCCTTGCCTCGCAAGAGCAGGTACCGCCCGGCCTCCTCGTCGTACTGGATTCGGGCGTAGTGGCCCGTCGCAATCGTTTCCGCTCCGACCTGCCGCGCGGTATCGAGGAACCGGTCAAACTTGAGGAAGTTGTTGCACAGGGTGCACGGTATGGGGGTTCTTCCGGCCAGGTAATCCTCCACAAACGGCTCGACGACCTGTCGCTCGAAGCTCTCCTCGTAGTTCACGACGTAGTACGGAATTCCGAGCCGCTGGGCGACCCAGCGGGCGTCATAGACGTCGTCCAGAGAGCAGCATCGGCCCGAAGAGCCGCCCTCTGGAATCAGCTCCGGCAGGCGCCTCTGATTCCACAGCTGCATCGTCATTCCAACGATCGGTCGGTCCTCCCGATGCAGCATGCCCGCAACGACGGAGGAATCCACCCCGCCACTCATGGCGACAGCTACAAGGGGTGCGGCCACTGCCCTCAGCGTAACGCGGGGCGGCGCCACAGTTCACCAGTCAGACGGAACCGGTGACGGCCCAACCTACTGCCAGCCGACTTTCCTGCCTGCGTTGGCCTCCTTCAAGTACGCCACCAAGGGCTCGAAGTAGTCCAGCATTGCCTTCGTGGACACCTCGCTACCGGTCTTCTCCTTGAGGACCTCGCGCCAGTCGCGGGTCGCCCCGAGGCTTAGCAGATCCCAGAGGAACTTGCCGACTTCCTCGTTGCCGTAATAGTTGCAGTTGCGAGGATCCTGGCCGAGGATGTTCTTCGCGATGTGGGTGTGCAGCTGGTACTTGATGACGAACGCCATCGCATAGTCGTAGTACTGGGCAGGATCGTCGGTGATGTGAGTCTTGGTGCAGGCGTCGCAGTACTCCTCGCCCCGCGGAGACGGCGGCGCGATCCCCTGGAAGCGGCCCGCATGCCCCCACCACCGCTCGTTGAACTGGTTCACCGGGAGGTTCTCCTCGTAGAGGTCGCGCTCGAAGAAGGACATCGTGCCGGCCGAGAAAGGGATGAAGACGACCGCCGGATCAAGAGCCTCGTCGAGCAGCCAGGCGATCTCGTCGATCTCGGCGTCCTCGTCCAGAAGCCCGATCTCCTTCAGGTACAAGGGCTGGCGGGCGGCGATTCCGATCAGATCGCCGATTGCTTCGTGAAACGCTCGATTGGCACCGCCCCGCAGGGTCAGGGGGACGTCCGCCGACGTGTAGGCGAGGTAGTAGTAGATGTGCCCCAGCTCGTGGTGCGAAGTCTCGAACCAGCGCCAGTTGTTCTCGACGCTCATCAGCGACCGGACGTCGTTCTCCAAGTCCATGTGCCATGCAGACGCGTGAGTGTTCTTCTTGCGATCGGCGCCCGGAGGCAACGGGTATAGATCGGATTTCTCGTAGAACGACTGCGGCAGCGGTGGCATTCCCATCGAGGTATAGAACGCCTCGGACTGCCTCACGATCCACTCGGCGTCCTGCTCGTCCACCAAGCTGTCGAGGTCGATCCCGCTGCTGAGCCCGGGCCATGCCTGCGCCCAGCGATTCCCGATCCAATGGGCAGGAATCAGGTCGGGCGGTTCCTCGCCGTAGCGCTCGGCCAGTTCGTGCTTGGCCCAAGTGTGAAGCTGCTCGTACAGCGGCCTGAGGTCCTCATTGAACCGCTCCATCATGGCTATCATCTCGTCGACGGTCATCCCGTAGTCGTCCACCTGCAAGGCGAAGAACGAGTCATGGCCCATCTCCCGCGCTACTTGGTTTCGCAGGTCGCGGAGCGTTCCGATTCCTTCCTTGAGTGCCGGTCCGGTCTGCTTGGCGACCTCCCAGAACTTCCGTCTCTCGGCTTCGTCCCGTGACTCCACCAGCACCTTGTCGATCTGGTTCGGTGTCACGATTTCGCGGCAGGCTCCGTTGGACCGGTCCGCGCAGAACTCGAACGAGTCCAGGATCGCGCCTTGCCTGGCTTCCTCGGCTACGCGCTCCGCGACCACATCCGGGATAGTGCCCGGATACTCGGCCGCCGAGAGCAGGATCCCGCGCAGCTGGCGCTGGGTGATGTCGTCGAGCTGTTCCCTGTCCTCAAGCAGAGCCTTGACGGTGTTGATAACCCAGGGATTGCCGCTGAAGGCGGCCATGGTCTTCTCGGCTCCGATGCGCTCGCCAACGTGAAGATCCGTCACGTCTGTGGCGGCCATCCAATAGGCCTCCGCGGTGATCGCGTACATCTTCTGGACCAGGGTGTCGTAGGTACGGAGGAATTCGTCCGCTCTATCCTGCGGCGCCGGGGCGCACCCCGTGGCGACGGCCATGGCCACTGCGAGCGGGCAAGCAACGAGTCTCATAGGCTGTATTCTCTCCCATCCGGCGGCTTGGATTCATGCGAGGCGGCGCCTCAGACGGGCCGGACGGGGCTGCTGTCGAAAGGCCCTGAAGAGGGCGGCGAACCGCGTTGTCGGTTCGCCGCCTTAGATTGGGAGCCCAGCAAGGCCGGCCGCTCCCAGGTTCGGTACCGGGCTAGAACAGAATCTTCAGCGCGAACTGGATCTGGCGCGGTGTGTCCGCCGCCGTGATGCGTCCGAAGGAGCCGCTGCTCAGGCGCAGCCGCGGACCGGAAGGCGCTCGGAAGTTCGCCCGATTGAATGCGTTGAAGAACTCTGCTCGGAACTGGAGCCTCAAGTTCTCGTTGACCGTGGTGGTCTTGAAGAGGGACAGGTCAAAGGTCTGCTGCCCCGGGGCGCTGAACACGTTCGCACCGAAGTTGCCGAACAGCCCGCATCTGCTGTCACTGGCGAAGCCGGCGTTCAGGCAAGGGTTCGCGAAGGCACTGCGGCTTAGAAGGATCAGGCTATCGCGATGATCGCTCAACCGGCCCTCGCCACCGACGTAGTCCACGCGCTGGACGCCGCTGTCGTTGTTGCCCCGGGTATCGCGACCTGATGCGATGGTCCGTATCGGCATTCCGGTCCTCAAGCTGACGATCCAGTTGAATTGCCAGCCCTCGAGAAACTTCTTCGCGAATCCTGAGGTCAGGCCGAGCCTGCGGTCCGCCTGGAGCTCCCAGGCGCCGTCCAGGATGAAGTTGTGGCGGATGTCGGTCCCCGTGCGCCCACGAGAGCCCCGCCAGTTGTTCTGGTCCTGGATTGTCCTGTTGCCGAACGCCGTCACGGCGTCGATCCCGCTGTAGACGATTCCGTGACTCCACGTGTAGTGGCCATTGAACGTGAAGCCGCGGCTGAAACGCTTCTTAAGCGACAGTTCCAACGCATGGTAGTTCGAGTTGCCGGAGTGCTGCTGGTAGGAGATTCGTCCGATCGAGGGATCCGGGCGAAGCTGCGCCCCCAGTTCGGGGATGATCTCGTTTAGGAATTTGGTGGCGAGCAGCTTGAGCCCTCGGTTCCCGACATATCCAGCTGTTGCGACAAGGTTCGGTGCGAGCTGCCGCTGGAGATTGACGGACCACTGCTCGCTGTACGTCGTCCGCTGTCGCCGGTCGAACGTCTGCCGGCTAGGCGGGCCCAGCACGCTGATGTCGAACCCGGGCGCCACCACATTGATCGGGAAGTCGACCAGGTAGGCTGGAGTGGTGTCCTTGAAGATCGTCAGGTCGTACGGCAGTTCCGGGGGATTGCCCAGTACGGTGACCTCGCGGTAGGTGTTCGGAGAGTAGAACACGCCCCCGCCTGCCCGGAGCACGGTCCTGGAGTTCCCTCCGATGTCCCAGGCCAAGCCGAACCGGGGTCCCCAGTTGTTCTTGTCGGGATCCCACGGCGGCGTGCCCATCGGGGCATAATCTCCGAACGGGGAATCGATCACGTTGAAGAGATGGCCGCCTCTCGCCTCGATGGGCGGAGTGTAGTATTCGTATCGCAGGCCGAGATTGAGAGTCAGGTTCGGCGTCACCCGCCAGTCGTCCTGGAGATAGATTCCCCACTGGCTCTCCTGATACCGGCGCAGGGGATTGCCGATGGTGATGAATACGCTTTCCCAGGACCCGTTGATGACGTTCTCGACCGACGTGAACCGGTAGTGGGGATTTTCGAAGTTCCTGCGGCCGTAGTGGAACCTGCGGTTTTCAAAACCCATTTTCAGGGCGTGAGAGCCCTTGGTGAGAGAGAAGTTGTTCAGGGCGGATAGGCTACCTCCATTCGACTGCAGCAGCTCTTGGCGGTCATGGTTGAAGGGACCTTGAATTCTTCCAGGTCCCTGCGCGTCCTGGAAGAAGGCCTCTTGCCGACGCGGCATGTTCTGCTTGTGGAACCCGTAGCGAAACTCGTTCATCATGGTGGGCCCGAATACATGGGTCCAGGAGAATGTTCCGTTCTGTTCCTGCGGCGGGTAATTGGTGCCGTTGAGAGGGGAAATGTCCGGCAGGAAGACTTCCGCGTCCAGGATCGTGTAGCGCAGGAATAGCATGTCATTGGCGGTCGGGTGGAAATCGAACTTGCCAAGAACGCTGTCCTGGTCCTCCATGTTCGTTCCGCTTCGGCGGTGCCGTGCCAGCAACCCGCCCTGCGTCTCCGAGTTCGGCACGTTCGGTAACGGCAGCAGGTCGAGCATCGAGGGGGCAGTACCGTCCGAACCCTCGAACTGGTGACCGTATTCCGGCGTGGCCTGCAGCATGAGGTCTCTCATGCGCTGAGTGGGGACCGGGCCTTCCAGCTGCCGCCCTCGCCGCACACGCGCACTCTCCCAGCCACCGAAGAAGAAGACCTTGTTGCGGATGACCGGCCCGCCGACGGCAAAGCCGAACTGGTTGATCTTGTTGGGATCCTTGCGCCTGGCGAAGAAGTTCTTGGCATCGAGCTTGTCGTTGCGCATGAAATAGAACAGGCTGCCGTGCAAGTCGTTCGTTCCCGACTTCGTGATGACGTTGAGCCCGCCCGAGGCCGCCCTCCCGATTTCCGCGGAGAACACGCCCACTGTCGTCTTGAACTCCTCGATAAACTCGATGCTGAGAACGTTCATCTGGGCTTGGCCACCGAAGTTCCCGGTGAAGTTCGTCGACGGCCTATCCGGGTGGGACGCGTCCGTGCCATCGACCGTGATGTTCACGCCGTCGCGGGTGAGACCGTGGAAGTACACGCCTCCGCGACTGTAGACCACGCCAGGCTCAAGTTCGATCAGCTGGCTGAAGTTCCGACCGTTCAGCGGCATCTCCAGAACCTGCTTGTTCTGGATCACTACGCCGCCTTCGGCTTTTTGGGTTTGCACGAGCGGCACCGCCTCGCTGACGGTCACGCTTTCCGTGACCTCGCCTACCTCAAGAACCAAATCGATCTTCGGCCGGTCGCTTGCAAACAGGCGGACTCCAGCCTGCTCGGTCCTCTTGAATCCGGTTGACTCGACCGCTAGCGTGTACTCGCCAGGGGGTAGCAGCTCGATAATGTAGCTGCCAGAGGCATCGGTCTCCGTTGTTCGCTCGGCCTCTGTAGCGACATTGGTAATTGTAACGATCGCGCCGGGAATTACAGCGCCGGTTTGGTCAGAAACGCTTCCGACGATCGTTGCCGTATTGATCTGGGCCATTGCGACGGAAACAGACAGCAGCAAGGCAATTGCCGCCGCCCATCCGAACGCAGATTTGATTTGTTGCACGGGCCTTTCCTCCTCTGTCAACGGATGCCAAAGCAACCGATCGACGCCAACAACTGTGCCCGGTGCGAATACCTCCGCGTTTCTTATATCGCCGGGTTCGAATCTAGTCAAGGGAAATCACGGGGAAATCCGACCAATTCCGGTAATTGGGCCCATGCTCCGGCTGTCAAGCGCAGCGAGTCTTCCAAGACCGTCTTGAATCGCTCGCCGGAGTTCTCGAACGGCCAAGCCGGTCGGAGGACCTCGTCCATTGCGAACGCGTGCCAGTCCCAGTGTCGCGGACCTTCCGGCCGCGATGCGCGTTGCTGCCGCCAAGCTAACGAGCATCGCGCTACTCCGGTCCGGCGCGAAATCGCGCCTCAGGATCAGGACTCTGCCACGGCGGCCCTCTTAGGTAGTCTCCCGCACCGGAAGCCCCGCCGGCCAAGCGAGACGGACCCCGGAAAAGTCCGTGGAGGCGAGGGGCGGGACTAGGGCAGATTGAGCTGCCAGCTGATCCCGTACCGATCCTGGGCCCACCCGAATCGCTTGCTGAAACCGTAGTTGTCAAGCGGCATCAATGCCATGCCTCCTTCGGCCAGTGCCGCGAAGAGCGTGTCAAGTTCCGCTACGGACTCGCATTCGCAGTACAGCGATATCGACGGCGTGAAGTTGAACTTGTGCGGGTACGCGCTGTCGATCGCCATGAATTCAGCGCTGTTGAGGGTGAATCGGGCAATTCTGACCGTCCCCTCCGGCTCAGTCTCTCCCGGACCGTAGCGGTCGATGCCCAGGATCTCCGAATTCTCGAACAGCGAGGTGTAGAAGGCTACAGCTTCGGCGGCCTTGCCGTGCTGGTCGCCCGAGAACATGAAAAACGGCTTGATGCGGTTCACGATTCCAGAATCGCACCGGACTTCGATGGCCCGCACGGCCCTCGGGTCTTTCGAGCACTGAGTCGACTCGGCGCGCGGTCACCGCACCGGTCGCCCTAGCGATATGGGCAAGGCAGCCCGCGGGGCTGCCCGAGCAACACTGCCGCCTCTGAGCCGACTGCGGGTCCGCGTCAACAGAAGCCTTCGGGATTCGATTGCTGACCGGAAACGCCGCTCGCACCCGCCCCCGGCAACGAAGATCGTGTCCCGAGTGGCCCGTTCGAGACGCCTCGCTCCACACTTACCGACGATTGCAAGGGTCTGGCAGACAGCCCACGGCTTACCCTCACCTGGCAGGGGGCTAAACCAAAGTGTATTTCTGTTGAGAATTGCTGTGATCTGGGTCGGAGCACTGGCGCGATCCCGCCCTATCGCGCCCTTTTACGCTCGGATGTCCCTAAGTCCGACCGGCTGGCGAATCCTCGTAGCGCCCCCGCGCCAGCGGGAGACGGTCGAGGCGGGCGCCAGTGCGGGGGGCTTTCGCAGCCGTGAACCAGCAATGACCTCAATGCCGGGAGCGCCCGTTCCCAACGTAGCCGACAGCCACAGAAGCAGACTAGCCGGCCACCGCCAGGCGGCAACTCTTCGCGCCAGTAGAGCTCTCCTCGGTTGGCGCCACGCGTTCAGGATCAAACACTGCCGTTTCGCCGGGCGCGGGGTTCCCCAACCGCCCGATCCGCGTCACAGCCTCAATTCAATCCGCATCTCCCGTCCGAGCGGTCTTGCTCGATCAAGGCAGTTCGAAGCGATCCAGAGTCATCACTTTGGTCCACGCGTCAACGAAATGATGCACGAAATCATCTTGTGCGTCGTCGGATGCATAGAACTCGGCGACTGCACGCAATTCAGAGTTGGAACCGAAGATTAGGTCAACCGGAGTAGCGGTCCACTTAAGCTGGCCCGTAGCCCTGTCACGCCCTTCGTAGATGCCCTCCTCGGATGCTTTGGTCCACTGAGTTGACATGTCGGTTAGGTTGACAAAGAAGTCATTGCTCAGTGTGCCGGGACGGTCTGTGAACACACCGTGAGAAGAATCACCGGAGTTGGCGTTCATGACTCGCATGCCGCCGACAAGCGCCGTCATCTCAGGTGCCGTGAGCTTCAGCAGGGCCGCCTTCTCCACCAGCATCTCCGCCGGGGACCGGGGGCTGCCGTCGGCAAAGTAGTTACGGAAACCATCCGCGGAAGGCTCGAGCAGTCCAAACGAATCCACATCGGTCTGCTCTTGCTTGGCGTCCATGCGACCGGGGGCAAATGGCACTTCCACATCGATCCCCGCCTTTTTTGCCGCCTGCTCAATCGCGGCAGTACCACCGAGAACGATCAGGTCAGCGAGAGAGACTCGCTTGTCGCTCGATTGCTTGTTGTTGAAATCGCTCTGGATCTTTCCCAGGACGTCCAACACACGGCCCAGCTCGGCCGGATCATTTGCAGCCCAGTCTTTCTGGGGCGCGAGACGTATTCGTGCACCGTTGGCCCCGCCGCGCATATCGCTCCCGCGGAACGTGGATGCCGAGGCCCATGCGGTCTTGACCAGAGCAGCCGAAGACAAGCCCGAACCAAGAATCTCGGCCTTCAGGCTGGCCACGTCCTGTTCACCGACCAAAGTGTGATCCACCTTGGGAATCGGGTCTTGCCATACAAACTCCTGGTCGGGAACCAAGTCTCCCAGGTATCGCGATGTCGGGCCCATGTCGCGGTGTGTCAGCTTGTACCAAGCCCGTGCGAAAGCGTCTTCAAACTCCTCCGGGTCATTGAGCCAGCGGGACGTGATCTCACGATAGGCGGGGTCAACCCTCAGAGCGAGGTCGGTTGTGAACATCATTGGCGCATGCCGCACGGATGGATCGTGGGCATCTGGCACTTCATTTGCTCCTGCCCCACCAACGGGCTTCCACTGGATCGCCCCGGCTGGGCTTCGAGTCTGCTCCCATTCGTAACCGTACAAATTCTCTAGGTAGTTGTGAGTCCAGGCTGCTGGGTTGATCGTCCACGCACCCTCCAGGCCACTGGTGATCGTGTCGGCACCCTTGCCGCTGCCGTAGCTGCTCTTCCAGCCAAGACCTTGGTCCTCGATAGGACCGCCCTCCGGCTCGGCAGCTACGTGCCGGGACGCATCAGCGGCGCCATGGGCCTTGCCGAAGGTATGGCCACCAGCGATCAGCGCTGCCGTGTCTTCGTCATTCATTCCCATCCTGCCGAAGGCCTCGCGGATGGCGTGAGCGGAGAGCTGTGGATCCGGCTTTCCTCCCGGGCCTTGGGGATTCACGTAAATCAAGCCCATCTGCGTCGCTCCCAACGGACGCTTCAGCTCTCCCTTCTCGGTGCGACGATCGGCGCCGAGCCACTCGCCTTCAGGCCCCCAGTTGACTTCTTCGGGCCGCCAGGCATCGATGCGACCACCCGCGAAACCGAGCGTTTCGAAGCCCATGGAGTCCATGGCGACTGTGCCAGCAAGGATCAACAGGTCTGCCCACGAGATCTTCCGACCGTACTTCTGCTTGAGCGGCCAGAGCAAACGGTGCGCTTTGTCCAAGTTCGCGTTATCGGGCCAGCTGTTGAGCGGCGCCAAGCGCTGCATACCTCCATCGGCGCCACCGCGGCCGTCGATGGTTCGGTAGGTGCCGGCACTGTGCCAAGCCATTCGAATGAAGAACGGCCCGTAGTGGCCGAAGTCCGCCGGCCACCAGTCTTGGGAGGTGACCATCAACTCCTTCAGGTCTGCCGTCAGCGCATCCAGATCGAGGCTTTGAAACTCTTTCGAGTAGTCGAAGTCCTCCCCCAAGGGGTTGAATTCCGGGGAAGTCTGGCGCAGTGGTTCGAGGCTCAAACGGTTCGGCCACCAGTAGTCATTGTCCGGAGGGCGGCTCTGGGCAAGAGCCAGGCCGACCGGCGAGACCAGAAGGATCCCGATCGCCAGCAGGGTCGGAAGTGAAATTGTCCTTTGCAGCACTTCAGTTGTCTCCTTCGCGTAGGGGCTGCCGACTCGAGTCGAAGGAATATCGCCGGGATTCGCGGTCACACGTCCAGCGGGAACTTCAACGACCTGCAGCAAGCCACTTCGATGATATTCGATGATACTTCAGTCTGAAGCACACCGAGTTGATGGGTCGACGAGCGGTTCTGAAAATCGCAGAATCGAGTGGGACGTTGGCCGCTTGCCGGGCTTTCGGGGGCGTCGCAGAGACGCCCAGTGTGTGCCGCGGGTTGCCGCGGCCTGCTCGTGAGTGGGCAGCGTGCGCAAGTCGATGCGATTGGTCCGACCGACCGGGAGCCAAGCCGGTGCTTCGCCGGCCCGGTGGACGACGTGCGCAGCGAGTCGTTCCCGGTGCCTTACTGGCGGCGCCTCGAGTTCCAGCCGCGCCGCTGCGGACCTCTCTGGCGGGTCCGGCGGAATCCAGGAGGGGGGAGTACCAGTTCAAATTTGGCACAGGCGGGCCCGTCCCGGGCAGCGGCATGGGTCACGACTGAGACGGGATCATGACGACGACATCGCATTGATGTATGGCGCCCTTAGTCGGTGGTTCAGAGACGTAGCGGAGTCCGGTCTGAGCTTGCTGACCAGCCGCCTATACAATCCCGACCACCTCATCCGCTACGAAGAGATCGAGGAGCTTGGACACCTTAGCGACCAGCAACGGACCGACCTGATCGCGTTCATGGAAGCCCTTGCCGGCGAGGGCCCGCCCGACACGGGGCCGCCGGACGGCGAGATGGCGTACTTGGACGTGCCCGCGGAATCGCTGGCACGCGGCTGCTTCCGGTCGGCTCTCAAACCAACCCCGTGAGCGGCGGCCTGGTCGTCGGCCGCCGCTCCTGATCATCGACGGCCAACGGAAAGGCACGGTTTCGGCCTCCAGGCGCGTTGCCCGTGTCGGAGAGCCCGTCCATCTTGCATTCGCGATCCCTCCTCCTGGCCACAATCCTACGAATTGGCGCTGTGGGGTTCTCAACGCTTGGTCAGGGGGGCGGCATACTCTACACTTCGATCCAGCTCCTCTTCGGCGTGGACTTTCACGCGGCAGTCTTGTAGAGCCTTCGGTTCACCATCCTGACCGCGCTCCCTGCAGTCGTGCTCTTAAGCAAGAAAAGGCAGGTCGACTGGGCCGTCGCGGCGCTCCTGAGCGGTTTCTTCGCCCACCTCTTCCCACCGAAGGCATTGACTTTCGCCCTCGCGACCCTCGTGTTCGCGGCTGGCTCGTCGATGCTCCTATCAGCTCGGGCCGCGCAAGGAGCGCACCAGGCTCACTCGACTGGACCGGCTGCGAGAGCTGGCGGGTTTCTCAAGATCCCGATGATGGTGCGACTCTTCGGCATGCCGATCAACATTGCGTTCGGCTCGCCTGCCTCGTGATGGCAAGCTCGTTCCTCCTCACGCCGAGCGGAGAGCGTGCGCTCAACTTCCCCGCCTGACAGGGTCATTGCAGGGCGTCCGGACCAATTGCCTGAGGCGAGAGACCGGAACCGGTCCGTGGATATGTTTCGCCTTGGCGCGCGACATCTTCCGTTGAGGTGATCTGACCGGAGACGCCCGGCGGATTGCCGTGTCCGGGCTAATTGAAGACGACGAACGGGTGGTAGGTCCGCGGAACCACGGCCTTGCCCAGGCAGAGGAGCTGACCGTCGGGACCCACAGCCTTGACGACTATCGCATCGCCGCAAGCCGCGAACGGGCCGACACGGAAGTCTCGACCGTGACGTATGCGCGCAGCCTCGCCGGCATCGACGCGATGGATGGGAATCCCTGGAAGGAGATCGAGCGCAGGGAGAACGGCTTCCTCTAGGCGGCTCTCGTCCCGCATCGACTCGAGAGACTCGAGCGTCAGGGCGTCTTCGATCGCGAACTCGCCGACCTGCGTGCGACGCAACCTGGCAACATGGGCGCCGCAACCCATCTCCCGGCCGAGATCGTGTGCGAGCGAGCGGATGTACGTTCCCGACGAGCAGAGGCACCGTAGCGTGGCGGAGGAGCCGCTCACCCGCACCAGCTCGAGCTCTCGGATCTCCACCTTCACGGGATCGAGCTCGACCTCCCGTTGCCTCCGCGCCAGCTTGTAGGCCCGCACTCCTTCGACCTTCTTCGCGGAGACAGGTGGCGGGACCTGCGTGATCACCCCCCTATAGCTGCCCAGCAGCGTCTCGAGCGACGGCCCGTCCACAGCGACTTCCTTGGACTCTGTCACGGGCTCGCCTTCCCTGTCGTAGGTGGTTGTCGCCCAGCCGAACCGAATCTCCGCCAGATACTCCCTCTCGTGTCCCAAGTAGAATTGCGCCAGCCGCGTGGCACGGCCGACGAGCATGGGAAGGACGCCCGTGCCAAGGGGATCCAGCGTCCCTAGGTGCCCGACCTTCTCGCCGTCGAACAGGCGACGGACGCTGCGCACAGCGACGAAGGAGGTGATGCCGGCGGGTTTGTCCAGGATGACAGCGCCGTCCATCGAGCTCATTCTATAGGCCGTTACCGCGATGCCGACTGAAGTCCGCGAGAAGCTCCCTCGAAGCGCGCACGACGCGGTCCGAGCTTACTCCGGTCATACACGGATGCCCCACCAACGGGCACTCGCGCAGCAGGCAGGGCGAGCAGTCGACCGGCTCCCGCACGATGCGGGACCAAGGCGCCGCAGGCCCGGTCGCGTCCGCATCCGTCGCTCCGAACACAGCCACCGTGGGGACGCCGAGCGCGGCGGCTGCGTGCATCGAGCCCGAATCGTTCGTCAGGTACAGCGAGCACGTCGCGGCCAGCTGGAGGTACTCGGCAAGCGTTGTCTTGCCCGCAAGGGAGCAGGACCGCCCGCCAGTGCGCTCGGCCACCTCGTCAGCAAGATCGGCCTCGGAAGCGGAACCGAACACCGCGACACCAGAGCCGGATTCCCGGGCTAGCACGCGCGCCGCGTCGGCGAAGCGCTCGGGCAGCCAGCGCTTGGCCGAACCAAATGCGGCTCCGGGACTCACTCCGATCCAAGGCCCCTCGGGCAAATGCCTCCGCCGCCATTGAGAGCGTCCCTTGCGACGCAGCTCGGCGACGCCTTCGAGTCTCGCGCCGTCGTCAATGGGGATGTGCTGGATCAGACCGGCACGCCGGAGCAGTTCCAAGTAGTAGAAGCGCTGGTGGGAAGCCACCTGACCTGGTTGCGGCCTGGGGATCCTGCGGGTCAGTAGCAATCCGCGGCGGTCCCGGTCGTAGCCGATGCGGTCCGGAATCCGCGCTCGCCAAGCCAGCCACGCGGCGTCAAACGCGTTCTGAAGCAGCACGGCACGATCGAATGAGCGAGACCGAAGATCGCGCGCAAGCCGTTCCCGTCCCGCGAGACCACGGTGCTCTCCGTCGCGATCGTACAGCGCCACCTCGTCGCAGAACGGTTCGCCGTGATAGAGATCGGCAACCCACGGGAGCGCGAGGATCGTAACATGCCAGCCTTCGTGAACGCGGCGTATCTCGCGCAAGGCCGGAATCGCCATCACGGCGTCTCCCAGCCAGTTGGTCGCGCGTACAAGGAGCCGCTGCATCCGTGACTGCTCCTAGCGTACCGGCATCTAGGCGGGTCGGCGGCCGGACCGTCCAACGAACATTCTCCGTACGGTGGATAGAATCGTCCTATGATTCGGTTCCCGATCGCAATCACGCTGGTCGCGGCTTCCCTTGGAGCGCAAGAGGTGCCGCAAGCATTTGTCGGGGCCCGGGTGATTCCGATCTCGGAACGCGTGATCGAGAACGGGACTGTGGTAATCCACGAGGGGAAGATCCTCTCCGTCGGGAATTCCTCCGATACCACGGTGCCGGAGAGTGCCGAGCTTCACGATGTGAGCGGCAAGGTGGTCATGCCGGGTTTCGTCGACTCGCACAGCCACGCAGGCAATGTTGAAGGCGGGGACGGCAGCGGGCCGATGCATCCGGACGTAAGAGCCCTGGACTCGATCAACGTGCGGGACGCCAGGCTGCAGAAGGCTCAGGCGGGCGGAGTTACGACCTCCAACATCATGCCGGGGTCGGGGCATCTGCTGAGCGGCCAGACGCTGTACATCAAGCACCGGGACGCAAATACCATCGAAGACCTGTTCATCTACCGGCCGGACGGCTCCCTGGAGTATGGAGTCAAGATGGCGAACGGGACGAATTCCCGGAAGGATCCGCCGTTCCCTGGGACCCGGGCCAAGTCCGCCGCAATGGTGCGTGAACAGTTCGTCAAGGCTGCTGAATACCGGGACAACGTGGTGCGGGCGGGCGGCGACGCGACGGACCTGCCCCCGCGAGACCTTGGTCTGGAAACGCTCGTCGAGATCCTCGATGGCAAGCGCGTTGTCCACTTCCACACCCACCGGCACGATGACATTCTGACCATCCTCCGCCTTGCGGGAGAGTTCGGCTTCAAGACGGTGCTGCAGCATGTCAGCGACGGCTGGCTCGTGGCCGATCAAATCGCCGCGTCACCTTACGTGCTGGGCGCATCCCTGATCCTGATTGACAGTCCGGGCGGCAAGATCGAGGCCAAGGACAACCGCTTCGAAACCGCACGCATCCTGGACCGCGCCGGTGTGCTGACCGGCTTCCACACGGACGATTCGATCACCGACTCGCGCCTGTTCAACCGCATGGCGGCCCTCGCTGTGCGGGCCGGCATGTCTCGCGAGCGCGCCCTTTACGGACTCACGATGGCGGGAGCGCGAATGCTCGAAATGGAGGATCGCATCGGTTCGCTGGAGCCTGGCAAGGACGCCGACCTGGTCGTGCTGTCGGGGGACCCTCTCAGCGTGTATACCCAGGTCCTGCAGACATGGGTTGACGGGAGCAAGGTTTTCGACCGGTCCGATCCCAAGGACAGGCTCTATGCAGAGGGCGGGTTCGGAGCGAGCCACGACCAAGCCTCCGTCCTCCACGGCATCGCGAGAGGAGAGCACGAATGAAGCGCAGGTGGCACATCGCGGCGGTTGTTGCATGCCACGCGATGGCAGCTTCCGTTCCAGCCCAAGTGGCCGTGCGAGGAACGACGGTGCACACGGTGGCGGGCGAGTCCCTTCGCGACGCTGTCGTGGTAATCGAGGACGGCAAGATCAGCCAGGTCGGCCCTGCGTCGGAGATCGAGATCCCGATCGGGTTCCGGACCCTCCGGGCAGAAGTGGTCACACCCGGCCTGATCGACGCGCACTGCACGATCGGCCTCAGCGGCTACCTCAACCAGCCCCACGATCAGGACCAGACGGAACATTCCCAGCCGGTCCAGCCGGAACTGCGGGCCATCGACGCGTACAACCCGCGCGAGACCCTCGTAGCGTGGGCCCGCTCGTACGGAGTGACCACGATCCATTCCGGACACGCCCCGCGCGCCCTCGTGAGCGGGCAGACGGCCGTGCTGAAGCTCCGAGGCCAGGCCATGGAAGAGGCCGTGGTCAAGCCTCTGGCGATGATTGCCGCCACTCTCGGGGAGGGGGCGCGTGAAACGGGCAAGGACTCTCCTGGCACTCGAGCCAAGATGGCGGCGATGCTGAGGTCCGAGCTGATCAAGGCCAGCGAGTACGTTTCGAAGCGGTCAGCGAGTGAGGAGGACAAGCCCGCGCGCGACCTGCGCACCGAGACGCTCGGCAAGGTCATCCAAGGCGAAGTGCCGCTGCTGGTGACCGCGCAGCGAACCTTGGACATCCTGACCGCCTTGCGGATACGGGACGAATTCGACATTCCGATGGTTCTCGACGGCGCGGCAGAGGCCTACGAGGTCGTGGACCGAATCCGGGACGCAGGAGTGCCAGTGATCCTGCATCCGACAATGCTGCGGGCGCGGGGCGAGACCGAGAACCTCAGCTTCGAAACGGCGGCCAGGCTTTACGATGCCGGGATCCCCGCGGCGATCCAGGGCGGATACGAATCTTATGTGCCAAAGAGCCGCCTGGTTCTCTTTGAAGCCGGAGTCGCGGCCGCCCACGGCCTCGGGTTCGAGAACGCGCTTCGCAGCATCACGATCAACGCGGCCCGGATCCTGGGAGTCGACGACCGCATCGGATCGATCGAGATCGGGAAGGACGGCGACCTGGCACTGTACGACGGAGATCCGTTCGAGTACACGTCGCACTGCGTGGGAGTGGTGATCGAGGGCGAGGTGGTGAGCGAGGAGACCCGATGAAGCTCGTGACGTACCCGGAGGTGGAGCCTGACCGCCTGGAAAAGATCGAATCCGCCTGCGCACCCATGAAGGTAGCGAACTGCTCGAGCGAGGCGGACGCCGTCAGGGAAATCTCCGATGCGGATGCCTTCTTCGGCAAGCTCACGCCCGAGATGCTGGCCGCGGCGCAACGCCTCCGGTGGGTCCAGTCGCCCACAGCCAGCCTCGAGCACTACATTTTTCCGGAACTGGCAGATCACCCCGCGCAGCTGACGAACATGCGCGGGCTGTTCCACGACAACATCGCCGACCACGTTTTTGGTTGCATGCTGTGCTTCGCCCGCAACCTGCACATTTATATTCGCCAGCAGCGGCGGGCCGAATGGAAGCCGTACGGCGGCGCCAAGGAGGGCCAATCGTTTCGTAGTGGCCCCGCGGTCACGACCGCCGTTGACCTGGCGCACACGACTCTGTCTGGGGCCACGCTCGGCGTAGTGGGCCTGGGTTCGATCGGGTCCGAGATCGCCCGGCGGGGCGTCTGCTTCGGCATGCGGGTGGTCTCCGTCGACAGCGATCCAAGGGAGGCTCCGGAAGGGGTCGACGGACCATGGGGAATCGACTGGCTGGACGACCTTCTAGCCGAGAGTGACTATGTGGTGATCGCCGCTCCGCACACTCCTCAGACAGTGAAGCTCTTCAGCGCACCGCGATTCGCCAGCATGAAATCCACGGCGATTCTGATCAACATCGGGCGCGGGGTGATTGTCGATCTCGATGACCTTGCTGCAGCGCTGGAGACCGGGGAGATTGCGGGCGCGGCCCTCGACGTCTACGAAGTCGAGCCGCTGCCTCCAAATCACCCGCTGTGGGGATTCGAGAACGTCATCCTCACGCCGCATATCGCAGGCCACTCGCCCAAGATCGCGGAGCGCCATCTTGGAGTGCTACTCGACAACGCCGTCCGGTTCGTCCGCGGGATGCCCCTGAAGAACGTGGTGGACAAGCGACGTTGGTTCTAGTGTGCCGTGGGGCGTCTCGTGGCGCGTCCGGAAGCGCTACCCGCTCTAGCGACCTATCACCTCACCCCGCGCGGGGGGCCGAAAAGGGTCCCTTCGGACCCGAATGCCCCTGATTCGACGTTCAGGCACGAAGCGTCGGCGCATCGTACTCGAGCGTTCGAAGGTCTCGGGTAACCAAGACGAGTGATTCGATCTGCGCCTGCGCGATCTGAATCCGGTCGAAGGGATCACGGTGAATCATTGGCAGATCAGCCACTTTCAGCACGTGCCGGATGTTGACATCGAGCACGGATACATCGTTTTCCCTAAGCACCTCCGGCAGATCAGCGGGAAATTCGAGACGCCCAAGCGACCGCTTGATGATCATTTCCCACACGGCGGCAACACTTACGAGTATTCGATTTCGCGGATCGGAAATCCGCCCCCGAACCCCCGGCGACAGTTCCGGCGAATCGCACAGCCACCAGAGAAGTACATGGGTGTCAAGCAGGTAGCCGTTCACTCGGCGTCCCCGCTAAACGCTCGCTCAATGTCGCGCGGCAGCGGCTCGTCAAAGTCCTTCCCTATCCGGACCAGCCCCTTCCACTGCCCGCCTTTGCGACCCGTGGCCAAGACGTACGGCTTGAGATGGACCACGGGCTTGCCAGAGCGGCAGATCACGACATCCTCGCCCTTCTCGACCTGATCAAGGAGCCGGGACAAGTGGGTTTTGGCCTCGTGGATGTTGTACCGGATCGACATTGCTGCGCGCTGGACTCCGCATGCACAGCCTAGCTAACTGGACTAATCTCGTCAAGGAGGAGTGCCCGCAGCAATCGACGGTCGGGCGGCCGCATTCCATTGCACCTGTTACGGGCTGGAACAGAAACAGACACGCTGGACGGAGAGAACCGTCAAACACTTGCGGTGGACAGGCGACGTGCCCCGATGGAACTCCACGCTGCAGCCTCGGGAAGATCATTTGAGATGCAGCGGAAGGAATCAGAAACTGCTCAGCCGCCGAGTTCGGCGTGCGAGCTTGGCCTGGGCTCCTGGAAACGCACGGTCCGTGCGAAGTGACGGTGGCGCGGGCACTGTACAGCCGATCCGGTCGCTCGGGGAAACGCCTAATTCAGTAGCTGCCCTCGCTAGCAGCGTCTATCCGATCGCGACACCGCCACGATGCACATAGTTGCGTTCGAAAAACCGGAGATACTCCCTGGAGCGCACACATGCAACCCAGTCCGGATGTTCTTGGTACCACTGGATCGTCCTTCGCAAGCCGGTATCGAATGCAGTCTCCGGGCTCCAGCCCGTTTCAGCCTCGATCTTCGCCGTCGACATCGCGTAGCGACGGTCGTGCGCGGGGCGATCCTGCACGTGACGAATCAACGACTCCGGACGATCACAAAGGCGCAAGATCCGGCGAACGACCTCGATGTTTGACGAAGCAGAATGTCCGCTGATGTTGTAGATCTGACCGGGCCGGCCTTGGTCGATCAGAGTCTTGATTGCCTTGCAATGGTCATCGACATAGAGCCAGTCGCGCACGTGCAGGCCGTCGCCGTAGACGGGGAGCGGAGCGTTCTCAAGCGCATTGGCGATCATCAAGGGAATCAGCTTCTCGGGAAACTGGTAGGGACCATAGTTGTTCGATGCCCGAGTCACGATCACGGGCAGGGAGAAGGTCTCGCCGTAGGCAAGTGCGAGCAGGTCGGATCCCGCCTTGGAGGCCGAGTACGGATTCGAAGGCCGGGGCGCAGAATTCTCGTCATCGGAGTGCGGATCGTCGATGCTTCCGTAGACCTCGTCCGTGGAGACATGGACAAAGAGCCCCGGACGACGCCCTCGGGCTGCTTCTAGCAGTACCGCCGTCCCCTGAACGTTCGTCGAAATGCTGTCAGCGGGAGCGAGGATGCTCCGATCCACGTGAGACTCCGCGGCGAAGTGCACGACCGTGTCCGGGCGGAACGCCTCGAACGCATCGCGGACGGCATCAGCATCGCGGATGTCCGCCCGCCGGAATTTGAAGCGCGGCAGGTGCGAGACCGGCGAGAGGTTCTCCAAGTTGCCGGCATAGGTCAGCGCGTCGAGGACCAGCACTTCCGAATCGCTGTCCCCCGCGAGGACGGAGCGGACGAACGCCGAACCGATAAATCCTGCGCCGCCGGTGACCAGCGCCCTCATTTTCGCTGCGTCTCCCAGTCGTAGGCCAGTTCCCGGGAATCATGCGGCAAGCGGCCTTCGTCGGACGGATCGTAATGCCTGTCGGTGAGATAGACCAGCATGGCCGGCAACTCTCCAATCACTTTGTAGCCGTGCGCGATTCCCGGCGGAATCAGAACCTGCCACGGCCGCAAGGTGCCGACATAGATTGTGTTGCGCCACCCAAACGTGGGCGACCCCTCGCGCAAGTCGGCAAGAGCAACTTGCAACATGCCTTGGCAGGGTATCCATAAATCGGTCTGATAAGCGTGGTAGTGGAAGGCCTTGATCGTCCCGGGGTAGCTCAGGGCGGCGGACACCTGGGTCGATTCGGGAGGGAACCCGGAAGCCAGCGACGTGCCCAGCCGGGCAACCTCGAGGAAGTAGCCGCGGTCGTCTGGCCAGAGCCTCAGGGTCGCCAGGCGCACGCCCTCGATCAACTCGGGGGACTCAGGATCGAGGATGAACGAACCAAGGCCGTGCTCGCACCGCGGCAGGCGCAGCCTGACTCCTCCGGATTGCTTCAGGACTTTGCCTGGCGCTCCTGCCAATGCAGCGGCACCGTCAAGCCGGGACGCAGGCCACTTCCGGGCGACCCGCCTTCCAAAGGTCGAGGTACGGCTCGATCTCGGCCATGCTCTGGGCGAACTGGTCGAAGGTCAGAGACTGCGCGCCGTCGCTCCAAGCGCGCTCCGGATCCGGATGGATCTCCACCATGACGCCATCGGCACCAACCGCAACCGTCGCCCGAACGAGAGGTGGAATGAGTGCCCGCTTTCCGGTGGCGTGTGCCGGATCCAGGATGACCGGGAGATGTGTCAGCTGGTTCAGCACCGGCACCGCATTGATGTCAAGCGTGTTGCGAGTCGCCGACTCGAACGTGCGGATCCCTCGCTCGCAGAGAATGACGTTCGGATTGCCGTTCGTCACGATGTACTCGGCCGACAGGAGAAACTCCGTGATTGTGGCGCTCTGCCCACGCTTCAGCATCACGGGACATTCTGTGCTCGCACCGATCGCCTTGAGCAGAGGGTAGTTCTGGACGTTCCGTGCTCCGATCTGGAGCACGTCCGCATAGTCCGCGACAAGTTGCACGTTCGTGACGGTCATCACTTCGGTGACAACCTTGAGCCCGTAAGAGTCCGCTGCCTTGCGCAGCAGCTTCAGCCCTGCTTCCTCAAGCCCCTGGAAGCTGTACGGGCTGGTTCGAGGCTTGTAGGCCCCGCCTCGCAGGAAGCGCCCGCCCGAAGCGGCCACGGCCGCGGCGCAGGACATGATCTGCTCTTCTGTCTCGACTGAGCAGGGGCCCGCAATGACAGCGAACTCGCCGCCGCCCACTGAGGTTTCGCCAACCTCTACTACCGTGCGATCGCTTTTGACCTGCTTGCTGACAAGCTTGTAGGGGGCGCTGATGGGAACACCGCTTTCCACGCCCTCTACTGATCGCAAGACCTCGAGTGCGTGAGTAACGTCGCCGACGCCTACGGCGGCAATCACTACTCGCTCGTCGCCCTTGATGGAACGGACTGCGAAGTCCAATTCCGCAATTCGGTCGCATACCCGGTCTATCTGCCCCTGGGTCGCACCCGGTTTCATTGAAATGATCATGACCGTACCTTCGGATTGGGAATCCTAGCAGATTCTGACAACGTACTCGCCCCTTCGCTCCATTCACGCACGAGAGTTGCGGGAGGTTTCGAACTGGACCCCGTGCGGAACTGGGGAAACTCGCCGCCTTGCTGCCCGCGGCAACAGCGTCAACGAGTGGGACGGGGTCGCGCGGAAGCCTCAATTTAGCATGGTGATAGGCTGCCAGTCCACTCAGCGCAGACACTCCGCGGCAGAGGTTCGCCCGGGTAGCCGGGAGACTCCCCGCGTCGTGTCGCCCTGGCGGGTTCTGCACCCGGACACGTGCTGGAAGCTCTGGTGTAGGCTGGGAATCGCCGGTCCGCGGTCCGCGCGAGGGAGTTCGCGATCGGAAGCGATCCGGAGAAACGAGGGGAGATCCGAATGGCCGGGATCACGCTCGAGAAGGCAAAGATCCAACTCGGTGGCATGACCTGCGGGCATTGCGTCGCGACGGTGGAAGAGGCCTTGTACGGCGTCGCTGGGGTCCGAACGGCATCTGCGGACCTCGACACCCAGACTGCCGTTGTGGAATTCGATCCTACCTCTGCCAGCCTGCCGGCAATGGAAGCCGCGGTGGCTGAAGCCGGGTACGCCCCGCCATCGGAGGGCGGGCTGGTCTCGCTGGATCCCACGGCCCGGGCCGCGGTGCCCACCCCAGCCTTTCCGCCGTCCTCAGTGGCAACGTTCGAAGAACATCGGCTTTCCATCGAGGGAATGACGTGCGCGAGCTGCGTGCGCTCGGTCGAGGAAGCGGCAACGGTTCTGTCCGGAGTCACCGCGTGCGACGTCAGCCTCACCGAGGCGATCGCGCGCGTGCGGATCGATTCCAGCCAGACGACACTAGCGGACGTCATCGCCGCGATCCGAGCAACGGGTTACGGGGCGCAGCCAGAAAGCGTGATGCCGGACGCGCACGAGCGGGACGCGCCGGCGGATTCGATGCGTCGGCGGCTCGCGGTGTCCGTCACGCTTACCGTGCCCCTTCTGGTGCTCGCCATGTCACACGGCCTGCTGGAGTTCCACGGCTCGGCATGGGTGCAATTCGCGCTCGCGCTGCCCGTCGTTCTTTATGGCGGAGCACCGTTCTACTCCGCCGCGTGGAACGCGGCACGGCACGGCCGGGCGGATATGAATACGCTGATCGCCATTGGAACGGGAGCGGCCTTTGCATACAGCGTCGCGGCCACGGCCGCGCCTCGATGGGTTTCCGGCGGTGGGGCGGCCGGCGTCTACTTCGAGACGGCAGCAGCGATCCTGACACTGGTCCTGGTGGGCCGGGTGCTGGAAGCCCGCGCACGCCATCGAACCTCGAATTCGATTCGAAAACTGCTGGCATTGCAGGCTAGGACGGTCCGCGTCAGGCGGGAAGGAACCGAGCGCGAAGTCCGGTTGGACGAGGTGGCTCAGGGGGACGAGGTGCTGGTTCGCCCTGGCGAGAAGATCCCCGTCGACGGAACGGTCCTGGAAGGAACCGGCGCCGTGGACGAGTCGGCCATTACGGGAGAGAGCGTGCCGGCCGACAAGCGCCCGGGATCGTGGGTCACCAGCGGCTCGCTCAACAAGGAAGGCTTCCTCGTGTTCCGAGCCGAGAGCGTCGGTGCCGAAACCGCGCTGTCGCGGATTATCGAATTCGTCCGGCGCGCGCAGGGCTCCAAGGCACCCGCCGCTCGCCTGGCTGACAGGATTGCGGCCGTGTTCGTGCCAGTCATCCTTGGCATTGCCGCCATTACTTTTGCCGCATGGATGATCGCTGGCCCGCCCGACGACCGGCTCCGCATGGCATGGAACAACGCGGTGAGCGTCCTGATCATCGCCTGTCCGTGTGCTCTGGGGCTGGCAACTCCCGCCGCGCTGGCGGTAGGGATCGGGCGGGCCGCCGAATCCGGAATCCTCATTCGAGACGGCGCGGCGCTCGAAGCGGCTCGGAACGTCGACACGGTGGTGTTCGACAAGACCGGCACGCTGACTCTCGGGGAGCTGTCGGTTACCGACACCGTCGCGCTCGGATCGATGAGCTCGGCAGAGCTGCTGGAGGCAGCAGCCGCGATCGAGGGCCACAGCGAGCACCCAGTCGCCAAGGCGATCTCGGCATCTCGGCCCGGGTCAAGAGAAAGCGTGACGGACTATCGAGCGTTCCCAGGCGCGGGCGCCTCCGCCCGCTTCAGCGGCGAGCGGTGGTTTCTAGGAAAGCGCGAGCTCCTCGAGGATCAGGGCGTGGACACGTCAGCCGCCTGGAATGCTCTCGACCACCTCGCAAAGGAAGGCAAGACCGTGGTCCTGGCAGCCCGGAAGGGCACCCTCGTCGGCGTGATCGCCCTCCGCGACACCATCCGACCGGAAGCCGAGGCCGCGACCGAAGACCTTCGCAAGAAGGGCCTCCGGACAGTGATGGTCAGCGGCGACAACGTCCATGCCGCCAGGGCGATCGCAACCGAAGCGGGAATCGAAGGGATCCTAGCTCCGGTGATGCCGGTCGAAAAGTCCGAAGCGATCCAAAGCCTTCAATCGGAGGGACGGACGGTCGCCATGGTCGGGGACGGCATCAACGACGCCCCCGCGCTGGCGCAGGCGGACCTCGGCGTCGCGATCGGGGCTGGAACTGACATCGCCGTCGAATCCGCGCAGATAGTCTTGGTGCGGAGCAACCCGGCTGATGTCGGGAGAGCCATCGAACTCTCCCGGAGAACCCAGCGAACGATCCAGCAGAACTATTGGTGGGCATTCGGCTACAACGTCCTGGGCGTTCCGGTCGCCGCCGGGATTCTCTATCCTTGGACCGGCCTCCTGCTATCGCCGATTCTGGCATCGGCGGCCATGGCACTGTCGAGCCTGTCCGTCATCTCGAACAGCCTGCGCTTGAACAGAGTCTCCGCGGGCTAAAGATCCCGTTCCGGCCGAGGGATGGATCCCGCGGCTCCGACCGGCCTGCAAGGGGAGTCGGCTGAACTTCCGGGAACTTCGATATCCGGCGCGAGGGCCCTTCACCCACGGCACTGATGCACTCGAACACAGGCGAACGATCCCGGGAGCTACGGTGGACCAGGAACCGTCACAACGCAAGATCGGCTAGCCGGGCGGTGCCCGTCAGTAGAATGGGACTTTCGTGTCAGCAATCCGTGTCGGCATCATCGGCCTCGGCAACGTAGGCGGAGGCACCCTCCGCCTGCTTCACGCCAACTCGGCCCAAATCGAGCGCAAGCTCGGTTTTCCGCTGGAGGTGGCGGCCGTCTGTTCGCGCCGCGTCATGAGCGAGCCCTGCCAGGAAGTTGAGCTTCATCCTTTGGCATTTCGCACGAGCGACTGGCGGGAATTGGTTTCTCGTCCGGACGTGGACGTGGTGGCCGAGCTGATTGGAGGCACCGGTGCGGCGAAGGAGATTCTCGAGACGGCATTCGCCGCCGGTAAGCCGGTCGTGACCGCCAACAAGGAACTGCTTGCCGAGAACGGAGCCGAACTCTGGAACAAGGCGAGATCGCAAGGAGCCGGCCTGGGCATGGAGGCGTCTGTTGCCGGCGGAATCCCGGTGCTGACCGCCCTTCGCGAGGGTATAGCCGGAGACGGCATCGACGCGCTGATCGGGATCCTCAACGGCACTTCGAACTACATCCTGACGGAAATCGAGCGCACGGGTGCCCCATTCGCCGACGTGCTCCGGGAAGCGCAAGATCTCGGCTATGCGGAAGCCGACCCCAGCGCGGATATCGACGGCCACGACGCACGTTCCAAGCTAGCGATCCTAGCCGGTCTCGCTTTCGGGGTTAAGGTCCTGCCGGCCGATATCCCTGTCGAAGGCATTCGCCGCATCCGGACGATCGACTTTGCCTATGCCGGCCAGCTCGGTCACACAATCCGGCTACTCGCCACGGCAAGACGCGGAGACGACGGATTGCGCCTCGCCGTCAGGCCAGCACTGGTCGAAAAGGACACCATCCTCGCGGGAGTGACGGGGTCGTACAACGCTCTGTGGGTCCACGGCCAGGGAGGGGACACGTTCTACTACGGCAAAGGAGCCGGTCCGGACCCGACAGGTGTCGCCGTCGTCAGCGACCTGATGGCGGCGGCCCGTGCTGTCAAGGGCGGTGACACGGAGCCTGCCTCGCCGTTCGCCCACGCAGAATTGCGGCCCCATTCGCCCGTGTATGCCGGCACGGAGCAGCGCCAGTTCTACCTCCGCTTCCGGGTCAGGGACAGGCCGGGCATCCTGGCAAGCCTCGCGACGATTCTCGCCGAACAGGGAGTCAGCATCGAGGCTGTCTTGCAAGAACCGCACTTCGACAAGGAAGACCTTCCGTTCGTCACAACCCTTGAGCCCGCCAAGCGCGAGTCGCTCGAGGCTGCTCTGGAAGCCATGCGCGGACTGGATTTCCTCGTGGACGAGCCGCTGGCGATGCCGCTTGAACCAACACTGACAGCCGCATAGGGGAAGCAGACGAGCACCTCGAGAATATTGCAAACTGGAAGTCTGGAACATGTCGCCCGGGCGGCGACCAGGGAGTAACATGCCAATTCAGTCCATTGGGAAGAGCCTGCGTCTGCGTCGCATTCTTCGCGACGGTCGAGCTGTCGTTGTGGCCATGGATCACGGCAACGCGGCGGGGGCGGTGCGGGGGCTCGAGAGCCCCAGCGAGATCGTCAAGTTGCTCGCACCGGCCGGGGCCGATGCGATTCTCGTGACGCCTGGAATTCTCGAGCAGGTCGGCGAGCACGTGGGAGACATGGCGATCCTGCTGCGGATCGACGGCTGCGTCAGCCCTCTTGTGGGCGGACCGATGCGGACCTTCGTCAATGTCGAGCAGGCGGTTTCGCTCGGTGCCGACGCCGTGGTGATGAATGCCACCCTGGGAGCCCCATTCGAGGGTGAAGAACTCGAGAAGGTCGGCCACATTGCAAGCGAGTCCCGCACCTGGGGCATGCCAGTGGTCGCCGAGATCCTGAGCGAGCGGATGATGGCGAACCACATGGACATGTCCGGACAGGGAGATGCTCCCTTGCCCGCGAATATCGCCGAGGACATCACGCTCGCATGCAGGATCGGAGCCGAGCTCGGCTCGGACCTGATCAAGACGCGGTACTCGGGGGATATAGATGAATTCCGCAAGGCCGTCGACGCTTGCGGCGTGCCGGTCCTTGTCGCGGGCGGCCCGCGCCGAGGAGGAGGCCTGGGCGGGACACTCGACACGGTCAGCGAGATTCTCGAAGCGGGCGCTTCGGGAGTCATATTCGGCCGCCAGATCTGGCAGCACGACGATCCGGCCGAGGCCGTCGCCGCAGTGGCCGCTCTCGTGCACGGAAAGCCCGGCATCGAAGCGACCGTATAGGCTCGATTCCCCAAGCGAACCGCCTGGAACGGCCGGAAGCGAGGCGGCGCTACAATTCTTCATCGTGTCGGGCAGCCTGATCACGCGGCGCGGAGCCATGGCGCTGGCTGCCGGGGCCATTCGACAGGCCTCGGGGCAGACGAACTTCGGCCCGATGCTGTGGGACTACATCCGGGAGTACTTGCGGCTCCTCGACGAAAGGCGGACCGCGAGACTCGCCGAACTCAAGTCCGAGGCCGAATTCATGGAACTGCGGAATAGGGTTCGTTCGGAACTGGCTCGGATGTGGGGGCCATTCCCCGAGCGCACGTCCTTGAATGCGAAGCAGATCGGCGCCGTCGAAGGCGAGGGCTACGTCGCGGAGAAGATCGTCTTCGAGAGCCGGCCATCATTCCACGTCACTGCCAATCTCTATCGACCAAAGAGCACGGCAGAGGGGGTGCCCGCTGTCATCTTTCCGTGCGGCCATGCGGATGGCGGGAAAACGGCCGAGCCCTACAGGCGGTTCGCCGAGCTCATGGCTCGCAACGGCTTCGCGGTCCTGACGTGGGACCCTCTTGGCCAAGGCGAGCGCCTCCAGTTCCTTGACACCGAATCGAGAGATTCGAGGTTCCGCCAAGGAAGCGGCGAACACCGGATTCTCGGCGACCGATGCTATCTCGTCGAGGAGAACCTCATGCAGTACCGCGTGTGGGACGCGACCCGGGCCTTGGACTACCTCGAAGTGCGGCCCGAGATCGATTCCACGCGGATCGGCATTGCGGGTCAGTCTGGCGGCGGAATGGTCGCACTGCAATTCGCCTGCTTCGACGACCGCATTCGGGCTGCCTTTATCAGTTGCGCCGTAGCGAGCTTCCGGGCCAAAACGGAGGCGCTGCTTATTGCCGACCCGGAACAAGTCCTGTTCAGCACGCTCCGTGCGGGCATCGACCATCCCGAACTGCTTGCAGCGTTCGCTCCGAAACCGCTTGCGATTGGAGCCGCCCTGCGGGACTACGTGCCGATTGACGGCGCCCGCCGGACGCACGAGGAACTGCAGGCGGTCTACGACAGGCTGGGCAAACCCGAGAATCTGCAGCTATTCGAGACGGACGCTGAGCACGGGCTGAATCGCGAGCTGCGCGAAGCGGCCGCAAGGTTCTTCGGGCGGGTTCTCGCACGCCGGGAGGACTTCGTACGCGAACAAGATGTCCCGCTGCCACCGGCGAGCGAACTGGTGTGCACATCGTCCGGACAGGTCGCCGATTCCCTGGGTTCGAAGAACGTGGCGGCATTCTATGCCGAGAAGGCGACCGCGATCGAACCGCGCTTCGAAATGCCAGCCAGCGCTAGCGAGTTCAACGTTTACCAGAGCCAAGTGGCAAACCGGATTCGCGAGGTGACCAGAGTCGGGGCGTTCAAGTCCGAGTACGGCATCGAGGTGCCGACGCGGTTTCTCGACGCGGGCGTGTACGCCAAGGGAGCGGTGTTCCTCGTCGCGGAACAGGGCAAAGATCACCCGCTGGTCCGCCGGTACTGCATCGACGCGGTCGTTGCGGCCAACCACAGCCTTTACGGCGTGGATGTGAGGGGCTGGGGTGCGACGTCGCCTTCCCTGCCTTCGCTTCAGGTCGAATTCGACTGGGACGACTTCCTCGCCTATCGCAGCCTGGAAATCGGCCGGCCGCTGTTCGGCCAGCGGCTCAAGGACCTGCTCGCAACCGCGCCGACAATGACTAGGCGGCGCGAATGGATCGTCGTCGGGATCGGTATCGGCGGCCTCTTGGCGGCTCACGCCGCGGCGCTCGACCCCCGCATCGCTGCGGTGGCCAGCATCCAAGCCCCGCTGTCGTATCGGACCATGCTGGACGACCCGCGCTCATCCCATCCGCTCAGCTGCTACCTGCCGGGTGTCCTGGGGGCCTACGAGGTCAGAGACCTGTACGCCGCGATTGCCCCGAGACCGCTTCTGGTCGTCAACCCCGAAGATTCCAAGGGGGCGGCACTCGAATCGGAAACCGCAAAGGCCACGATCGACTGGACATTCAATATTTACGAGACGCTTGATGCGCCAGATTCCATTCGACTCGAGTCCGGTCTTGGACGAGCGGGCATTCGTTCGCTCATCGAGGACTGGCTGGGGGCCGTCTCGTCCTAGATCCTCGACGAGAGCAGGGCCTATTCCCACTCGATCGTGGACGGCGGCTTGTTCGAGATGTCGTAGACGACGGAATCGACTCCGTCGATCGCCAAGAGACTGTTCGCCAGCTCGCAAAGCCCGGCAGCCGGCAGCTCGGCTACCGCGGCGGTCATTCCGTCGACGGAGGTGACAGGGCGGAGGGCAATGGTTTCGCCCCCCTGGCGGCCCCAAGGAAGCAGGACCACGGGGCATTGCCAAGTCTGGCGATAGAGGCCCTCCCTGCGCAGGTACTCGGTCACGGCCCGGTCCGCACGCTGCAGCACTCGGACCCTGTCGCGCGTCAGGGTCGCTGGCTTGAGAGCCCATTCGCGCGGCTCGATCTCCCGCGGCGACAGGGCAGCGACAATCCGGTTGGTGTGGCGGAACTCATTCGTGATGGCCGTCGACAGAGGCAGCAGGCGCTCGTAGTCGAACTCCCCACCGTGCAGGACCGTTAGCCGAGCGTAGCTGCGGCTGTCACCCTGCACGCCCACGCTGCGAAGCGGGAGCAGAAAAGCGGAGTACCCAAGCCGTGCCGCCACCGTGGCGATGCCCTCGTCGGCAGACGGGCCCTCCTCGTCCGCAGCGCAAATACAGCGAATCGCCAAGCCGGGGCCCGGAAACGGGTGGCGCTCCAAGAGTCTCGACGGAAGCCCAAGGGACTGGCCCAACTCACGCACCTCGTCCTTGTAGAATTCGCTCAGGGGCTCCAGTACCCGCCCCTCATCGAGCAATTCCTGAATGCGCTCGACGCGATTGTGGTGGGTCTTGATGACGTCGGACGAGTGTGTTCCGCCGGACTCGATGGTGTCGGGATAGATCGTTCCCTGCCCTAGCATCCAGTCGTGGTCCGCATACCGGTTACCGCGAAGAATCTCGTCCTGCACGTCAACAAACGCCCGGCCGATAATTGCTCTCTTGACCTCGGGATCAACCACACCCTCCAGACGGTCCATGAAGCGGCCCGAAGCGTCCTCGACGCGCAAGTTTCCCAAGTCCAGATCGCTGAAGGCCTCCTCGATCTCAAACGTCTCCCCATCGCGCATGAAGCCGGTGTCGACGTAGACTGCCTCGACATTCCCCGGGCCCAGCGCCCGGACGGTGAGCGCATAGGCCACAGTCGAATCCACGCCGCCGCTCAGGAAGAACAGGACGCGACGGTCCCCGGCCTCTTCCCGAATCTGCCGAACCAGCCCCGCAGCCCGGTCGCTTGGCCGCCAATCCATTGCGCACCTGCAGGCGTTTCGAACGAAATTCTCGAGCATGTCCGAACCGCTGGGGGTATGAACGACCTCTGGATGGAACTGCAGGCCGTACACCCCGTGGCCCGCGTGCCCCATCGCAGCGATCTCGCACTCGCTCGTATCGCCCAGAACCGCAAACCCCGCCGGAAGGCGGACCACGTGGTCACCATGGCTCATCCATACGCGGTGTTCCCGCGCCAATCCATCGAACAGCCCGCCATCCGCCCGGACGCGGAGCATGGCGGTCCCAAACTCATGCGTTTCGCCGCGCTCGACCTTGCCCCCCAGGTACCGAGCGATCAGCTGATGCCCGTAGCAGATTCCCAGGATCGGCTTGCCGGCCTCGAAGAGCAGTGGGTCCGGCTGCGGGCTGCTGCTTCCAAAGACGCTTGCAGGGCCGCCTGACAGGATGATTCCCTGGTGATCGTGCAGGCGTCCGGCTGGTATGCCGACGGGAAATATCTCGGCGTATACGCCGAGTTCACGTACTTTACGGGCGATCAGGTGGCAATACTGCCCGCCGGAGTCGAGGACTGCGATTCTATCCATTCCACGCTTTTTGGCGGGCCCGAACGGGTCAGAAACCACGTCCGACACGAATCGGATCGAAGAATCCAGTGTAGCCCACGCTACGGCTAACAACTGCTGTCCCGGAACTGGACGCTGGCACCCTGCAGCCACCCCCGGACGCCAGGCCGGAAGCCTGGAGCAAACCACCTAACGGGATTCGGTCCGTCGCCAAGCAATGGCACCCAAAAGACTGGCACCGGTCACAAACCCTCCTTGGGGACCGGCGCTACAGCCTGGCGTCATCCCGGTGCCATCTCACGCTAGAACACGCTCGATCACGTTGCCCCGTACCCCAGTCAGTCGCTGCTCAAGACCCTGGTAGAGGTACGTGAGCCTCGTGTGGTCAAGGCCCATGAGATGAAGGATCGTGGCATGAAGATCTGAGACGTGCCATGGATCCTGGACGGCCTTGAATCCCAGCTCGTCGGTCCCGCCGATCGCCTGCCCTCCCTTCACGCCAGCTCCTGCCAGCCACATGCTGAATCCGTGCCAGTCGTGATCTCTCCCGGGCTTGTCGATCCCCTCGCTCGTCGGCGTGCGGCCGAATTCCCCGCCCCAGACAAGAAGTGTCTCGTCCCACAACCCGGTTCTCTTCAGATCGGTCATCAACGCGCCGATGGGCTGGTCCGTCTCGCCGGCGTGGAGGGTGTGATTCGAGATGCAGTCGACGTGGCCGTCCCAGGTGTCCTCGATATGGCCGCCGCCGGAATAGAGCTGGACGAACCGCACCCCACGCTCTAGCAGCCTGCGCGTGATGAGGCATTTCCTGCCGAAGTCGTCGGTCACATTCTGGTCGATGCCATACATTTCACGGGTCTGCCTGCTCTCGCTATCCAGGTCCACCGCTTCCGCCGCGGTCGTCTGCATGCGATACGCCAGCTCATAGGAATGGATGCGCGCGGCGAGTTCCGAGTCGCCGTCGCGCCCGGCCCCGTGCAGCTCGTTCAGCTGCCGCAAGACGTCGAGAGACCGACGCTGCGTGCGGTTGCTGACCCCTGGCGGCGTCTCGAGGTTCAGCAGTGGCGACCCACCGCTGCGAAACAAGGTTCCCTGATATGCGGCCGGCATGAAGCCTGCGCTCCAGTTGGAAGCGCTTCCGATCGGGCCTCCGCGCGGGTCGGTCATCACCACGAAGCTCGGCAAGTCCTGGCTCTCGGTGCCGAGGCCGTAGCCTAGCCATGAGCCAAGGCTGGGCTTGCCGAGGACCACGCTGCCGGTGTTCATCTGGATGCAACCGGAGGCATGAGCCGCAGTGTCCGTGTAAAGGGATCGGATCACGCAGAGGTCATCGGCATGCCGCGCGATGTTCGGGAAGATGCTGCTGATCTCGAGCCCGCTGCTACCGTGCTTGTCGAATCGAAATGGCGATTGCATCAAGTTGCCGATCGGCCGGTTGTTGGAACCCACCGTGAGTTCGCCGCCATAGGCGGTGCCGTGGTACTTCGTAAGCGCCGGCTTCGGATCAAATGTGTCCACCTGGCTGGGAGCACCATTCATGAAAAGGAACACGACGTGCTTTGCCTTAGCGGGGAAGTGTGGCAGCTTCTCCGCCAGCGGCTCTTGGGACACGGCAGCGTGAGCCTTCCGCGCAAAGAACCCGTCGCGGCTGAGCAGGTCGACCAGGGCGAGCATGGGAAAGCCTGCGCCGACTCTTTGCAAGAATCTGCGACGGCAGGGCGGGAGACCCTCGAAATCGCTCGAGTTCATCATCGTCCTACTCCGTGTAAACGAATTCGTTCATGTTGAAGAGCACCCTGCAAAGCTGAATGAGGGCCTCGAGTTGCCCGCCAGCCTCTTCGGTGTCTTGTAGCGCCAGCAGGGCGATCTGCTCGCGGTCCCCGGGCGGCCTGGCCAGCGCTAGCCTGAACGCCAGGTCCACCTGGGCTTCCCAGTCGCCCGGCGCTTCGTCCATCAGCCGCTGCGCAAGGTATCTGGCCTGGCGGTTAACGAACTCCCCGTTGAAGAGCGTGAGTGCCTGCGTTGGAACGGCGGTATTCGTCCTCATTGCCGAGGACTTCGTCGTATCGCAAAGGTCAAGAACCTCCATCATCGGCACGATCAACGAACGCTTGACGAGAGCGTAGAGGGTCCGGCGAGAGGCCTTTTCCTCGTCGAAATCCTGCCAGATCTTGTCGGGGTCGCTGGATCCTTCGAGGGCTGCCGGGGGCACGTACGGATACATGCTGGGTCCGTACATAGTCGAATTCAGCTGTCCGCTCACAGCCAGCATCGAGTCCCGGATCGCTTCCACTTCGAGCCTGCGATAGGGCACGCGCCAGAGCAGCCGGCTGCCAGGGTCGGCCGAGCCGTATTCGCTTTGCCACTCCTTGCTCATCCTGTAGGTGTTACTCGCCATGATTAGCCGGTGCAGCGCCTTGAGCGACCACTCGTTCTCGACGAACCACTTCGCCAGCCAGTCCAGCAGTCCAGGGTGAGTCGGCTGCTCCCCCATCAACCCGAAGTCACTGGGTGTCCGCACGATTCCCGCTCCGAAATGGAACTGCCAAATGCGGTTGACAATCACGCGGGCCGTCAGAGGGTTGCGGGGACTCGCAATCCATTTGGCCAGCGCAAGACGCCGCTGGCTCGTATGGTTTTCGTCCCGCCATTCCGGGAACTCAGCCCGGAATTCGAGGATCTCCGGTGTAGCCGGCACAACCTCGGGGCCCGGGTTTGACGCACTACCACGAACGAGGAGGTAGCTCGGCTCCGGGCGGCGTCTCGGTTCATGCAGAATATACGCCGAAGCGGTCGTGGGGGTATCCGTGTAGAGCTCGCAAATCTGCTCTTCCAGGGTGGAAATCCGGTGGCGCGCACCGGCTGGCATGGCAGGTGCCATTTCGGTCGCTAGCTGCTGCGAGAATTCCTCGACGGTCGAGACTTGGACTTGGTCTCTCTGTCCTTCCGGCGTCAGGAATGCACGAACGGCTCGTTGCGGTAACGAGGATCGGCCAGACTCCAGATATTCGGTTCGCGCCTGATCCCGAATGGCTTCGATCTCACCCTCGAGATCGCGAATCCGGGCGTCGCGCTCTTCCCAGGCGTCGAGGTTCTGGCGGCGTCCGATCGGTCGAAGCAACTCGGTCCGACCGTTCTGGGGGCGAACAAGCGGCGAGAACACCGCCACCATGCTGTAGTAGTCCCGCGCCGTGAGAGGGTCGAACTTGTGGTTGTGGCATCGGGCGCAGCCGAGGGTCAGGCCCAGAAAAGCCTCGGACGTCGTACGCACCAGGTCGTCGAGCTGGTCGTATCGGTCCGTAGGCGGGTCGGCGGGCTCGTCGTCCCAGGGACCGAGCCTGTGGAACCCCGTGGCAATAAGCGTCTCGGGAGACACATCGGGAATCTCGTCCCCCGCAATTTGTTCGATCGCGAAACGGTCGAAGGGCTTGTCCTCGTTGAGCGACCGGATCACATAGTCGCGATAGCGCCAGACGGCTGGCTTGATGGCATCACGTTCGTAGCCGTTCGTGTCGGCATATCGCACCAAGTCAAGCCAGTGACGCGCCCAGCGCTCCCCGTAGGCAGGCCTAGCCAGAAGGTCCCCGATGACGCGGTCCAGGTTCGCCGGGGTCGGGTCGCGGAGAAAGGCATCCTGTTCCTCAAGGTCCGGTGGCAACCCGACAAGGTCCAGGTAGACTCGGCGAAGCAGTTGCCGGGGCCCCGCGACCGGCGCTGGCTCCCAGCCACGTTCTTCCAGCTTCGCAATCACGAACGCGTCGATGGGATTGCGGATCCTTGCTGCGAGGGCCGGATTCCGGACTTGCGGTGGGGAATCCTGCGTCAGCGGTTGGAACGCCCAGTGCTCGCGAGCTGCCTCGCTCTCGGACAGTTCGGCCGCCAGTTCGCTACCGGCGTGGTCTTCCGGCCAATCGGCTCCCGCATCGATCCATCGCCTGATTCGATCGACTTCCTCGCTAGTGAGAAAGGGTTCCGCCGGGGGCATGCGGGTCTCCCCAACGCCAGACACGTAGCGGTACAGAAGACTTGCCCCGCTGTCGCCAGGAAGAATCGCCGGGACGCCCGAACCTCCTCCGCGAAACGCGCGCCTCCGCAGATCCAGGCGGAACTCGCTTTGCTCGAGGCCGGGACCGTGACAGGCGTAGCAGCGACTCTCGAATATCGGCCTAATCTCAGTGGCGAAATCCGGGGGTTCGCTGGTCGCGAGACTTGGCGAAGACAGCGCGCCAAACATCGCAAACAGGAGGCCATGGCAAGCGCGATTCATACGACACACGCCGGTCGCTGCATACAGTCTAGCCGAAACCTCGGAGTCTGAAACCCGGGAGGGGCACTTGTCGACCGGAATTTTGCAAGATCTCATCCCCAAGGAATTCGAACGGACCCGCTGGATGTAGCGGAGGGCGTAAGGCCATCCCCTTGCAGGGTGCTAGAGACCGGTTCCCGGGGGCGAGCCGGGAAGCAATTCGCTCGTCTGAGTGTGGCCCCATACCTGTCGCGACGCACACATCCACGCTGTCACGGGACTACGGTGCGTTCGGTTGGCGGCGGGGATTCGGGGTGTGCCGAATCGGTACGTTGCGCTCGATCCACTTAGTTAGCTTGGTACGCAGGGCTTCCGCCTCGCCGGGCAATCGGTCCGCGATGTTCGCTGCTTCACCGATATCCTCGCTGAGCCGGTACAGTTCCACGACCGGCGGGTCGTAGAACTGGATGAGCTTGTACCCTTCCGAAAGGATCGCCGCACCCGGGGCTCGGGCCTGCGGGCTGTAGTGGGGGTAGTACCAGATCAGGTCGCGAGGCTTCCATGGTTTCGAATCAATCAGCGCGCCGATGCTCCGTCCGTCCGGCGCGGGGAAACGCTCGGAGTGCAGTCCTGCGACTTGAGTGAGAAACGGGTACAGATCAGCGTTGGTCACTGGCTCGTCAATCACCATGCCGGCCGATCCGTGACCGGGCCATTTGACGATCAAGGGAACCCTGATTCCCCCTTCGTAAAGATGTCCCTTCCCGGCTCGGAGCGGCGCGTTTTGCGTCACGGACTCCAAGCCGCCGTTATCGGAAGCCACGATTATCACGGTCTGCTCGGTGAGCCCTAGCTCCCTCAGGCCATCCAGGACCCTGCCCACGCTGATGTCAACGGTCTCGACCATCGCCGCATACACCGCGTTCTTCCCGTCTGCTCCCGCATCGATCTTGGCCTGGTATTTCCGAATCAGATCCTCCGGTGCCTGCAACGGCGTGTGAACGGCGTAGTGCGACAGATACAGGAAAAACGGCCGGTCCCGGTTCAACTGCATGAAGGCCAGGGCCTCGTCGGTTAGCCGGTCGGTCAGGTACTCCCCCTCGTCGCTCTGGCTGAGGTCCAAGTTCGGAATATCGGGATTCCAGTCCTGCCCGGGCTTGCGGTACGGGAAGAAGTAGGAGGCGGGACTGCCGTGGGTGTGTCCCGCCACGTTGAGATCGAAGCCATGCTCCGTGGGCCAGTATGGCTCGTCCCCGAGATGCCATTTGCCGATGCTGGCCGAGACGTATCCCGCACCTCGCATCGCTTCGGCCAGGGAAACGAACTCGTGGCGCAGGTGCATGAAATCATCGGGCGGCACGATGGAACCAGTTTCCGGGTAGCGGTGCCTGCCGATCGCCGTGATGTGCCCGGTGAAGCCCACGCGACCGGGATTCTGCCCGGTCATGAGCGCGGCGCGGCTGGGCGAACAGACGGGGCAGTTCGAGTAGGCCTGGGTGAAGCGCGCGCCTTCGGCCGCGAGCACATCGATGCGAGGTGTCTCGAAGAATGCAGATCCCTGGCATCCCAAGTCCATCCAGCCGAGGTCGTCCACGAGAACGAGCACCACGTTGGGAGCCATCGCGGCTCGGTTGGAACCCGCACCGCAGCCGGCAAGCAGGCAAGTCACCAGCACAGATGCGCGCCGCGGCCAAGAGGCCGACACGGACTTGCAAAGGTGTCGCATCCTACGCAATACTGGGGTCTCGGGGAGCCTTTCCCGAATTCTCTGGCCGCGCGGAACGGTTGAATCGTTTCGTCGGCGCAAAGCCTTTCAGGATCAGGACAGACGATCCCATCACTGTCCAAACAGGGCGGGTGCGTGGCACCGGCCTGACCAGTCCATGGAACACGGAGGAATCGTAACACTATGGCAATCCAGCCCCTAGGCAATCGCATCGTTGCCGAGCGCATCGAGGAAGAAGAGCAGTTTTCGGGCGGCATCATCATCCCGGACTCGGCCAAGGAGAAGGGCCAGACCGCGAAGGTCGTCGCGACCGGCCCCGGCACCAAGAAGGACGACGGCACAGTCGTGCCGCTGGACGTCAAGGCCGGCGATACGGTGATGATCGGAAAGTTCGCGGGAAACGAGATCAATGTCGACGGCTCGGACTACGTGATCTTGACCGAGGATGAAATCCTCGGCGTGATCGACGACTAGTCCCTTCCCTGCCCATCCGCGCAAGCCCGTGCGGAGGGACGCGAGGCTGCAAATCAGGAGGAATCAATACCAGTCATGGCTGACAAGGAAATCGTGTACGGAGAGGACTCGCGAAAGGCGATCCTGTCGGGAGTGAACAAGCTGGCCAACACGGTCAAGGTCACGCTCGGCCCGAAGGGGCGCAATGTCGTTCTCGAGAAGAAGTTCGGGGGCCCGACGGTGACCAAGGACGGCGTTACCGTCGCCAAGGAGATCGAGCTTCCCGACAAAATCGAGAACATGGGCGCGCAAATGGTCCGCGAGGTTGCATCCAAGACCTCCGATGTAGCAGGCGACGGAACGACCACGGCAACCGTGCTCGCTCAAGCCGTGTACAGTTCGGGCGTAAAAAGCGTAGCGGCAGGAGCGAATCCGATGGCCATCAAGCGTGGCATCGAACACGCGACAAGACTCGTCGTCGACGCCATCCTCGAGATGGCCCGTCCGGTCGAAGGTCACGCAGTCTCCCAGGTCGCGTCGATTTCGGCCAATAACGACGAGATGATCGGCGGGATCATCGCTGAGGCGATGGAAAAGGTCGGCAAGGACGGCGTGATCACGGTCGAGGAAGGCAAGTCGATGGCCACGGAACTTGACGTTGTCGAGGGCATGCAGTTCGACCGTGGCTATCTCTCGCCGTATTTCGTCACCGACAAGGACTCGATGGAGTGCGTGCTTGAGAAAGCGCTCATCCTGATCCACGAAAAGAAGGCCAGCAACATGAAGGATCTCCTTCCAGTGCTCGAGGCCGTCTCGCGGCAGGGCCGCCCACTGCTGATCGTGGCCGAGGACGTCGAAGGCGAGGCGCTGGCCACGCTCGTGGTCAACAAGCTGCGTGGGACGCTCAACGTCGCCGCGGTCAAGGCGCCGGGCTTTGGCGACCGTCGCAAGGCCATGCTGGAGGACATCGCCATCCTGACTGGCGGCCGGGCCATCATGGAGGAGACCGGCATCAAGCTCGAAGGTGTCCAGCTTGAGGACCTCGGCCAGGCCTCTCGCATCGTGATCGACAAGGACAACACGACGATCGTGGAGGGGGCCGGAACTTCGGAGGCCATTCAGGGCCGCGTCAAGCAGCTGCGGGCGCAGATCGAGGAAACCACGTCTGACTACGACCGCGAGAAGCTGCAGGAGCGGCTGGCAAAGCTGGTCGGCGGTGTCGCCGTGATCAAGGTAGGCGCGGCAACCGAGACCGAGATGAAGGAAAGGAAGGCGCGCGTGGAGGACGCGATGCACGCGACCCGCGCGGCCGTCGAAGAGGGCATCGTCCCGGGCGGCGGCGTCGCCCTGGTCCGCGCCGCAACAGCACTGGACGAGTGCAACTTAGGGGACGATGACGAACAGACAGGCGTCAACATCGTCCGGCGCTCGCTAGAGAGCCCGTTGCGTTGGATCGCCGACAACGCGGGCCAGGAAGGCGCGATCGTGGCGGAGAGAGTCCGCAGCGGAAGCGGAAACCAAGGCTACGACGCGCAGGAAGACCGCTACTGCGACCTCGTGGAAGCCGGGATCATCGATCCGGCGAAGGTGACGCGGAACGCACTCCAGAACGCGTCATCCATTGCCGGCTTGATGCTGACGACGGAAGCGACCGTCCACGAGGTTCCCGAGGAGGAGCCAGCCGCTCCCGCGGGCCCGCCAGACCACGACTTCTAGCCGGCCTGCATGAGCAGGCGCCGCACGCCGGACCGTCCGGTTCGAAGGGCTGTTCGGCGTGCAGACGCGTGCCCGGCATCACCGCCCGGGCGGTCACTCCGTTTAATCCTCGCCGGTCATCGCAGCTCATCAAGACTCAGCTGCAACACCCGCGAATTCGTATCATTCCGGTCGCGGACCCGCTCGGACGGTTTCCGCCAGCGCCGTGGACGATCCCTGGCCGAGTTCCGAACAGAAGAAGTGTGCATGATTGCAACTGTTAAGTGCAATCATGCACAGCCTGTTGAATTTTTCGATCAATGGTTGATCGAGAGGACGGGTTGGGGCGGGGTGAGGTTGCCGCTTCTAGCCAACAGCTCGACTGAGCCGGGCGAATCCCCGGAGGCCCGTCTTCCCCCAAATGCCAGTCACCCTGCTGCAAGAGGGGCTTGGCATTGGAGTCTTCACTCCTCACCTACCAACGGACCTGAATCAGAGAAGGGCTATCGTATGGAATGAGCAGCGGGACTCTTGAGGGACCCGCGATAAGCTGTCCGACGCAAGGAGCAAGATAAATGGCCTTTTTTGAACTGAGGCAATACAAGGTACGCCCTGGAAAGATGGACGAATGGGTTCGTTTGATGGAGGAGGAAATCATTCCCTTTCAGATTTCCAAGGGCATGGTTATAACCGGTAGTTTCAGAGCCGAGTCGGACGACTCCGTCTACGTCTGGATTCGCCGCTTTGAGACCGAGGTGGATCGCGAGCGGCTCTACCAGGCTGTATACCAGAGCGATTTCTGGAAGGCCGAGATGGGACCACGCATTCCAGAGTTTCTAGACCGCAAGCAATCCGTTATCACTCGGGTTGTCCCGACCTCCCGGTCCCCGATGCAGTAGGCCAATAGCGGCGACAGGTAACACCAGTGGCGAGAGGCGCACTCGGCAAGCGCCCTAAGCGGTGAGGTTCGCCTTGCGAAGGCCTCGCGATGCCCCGCGGACCTTTGTTCCAGGCTGCGGCTTGGCCGACGTCCTTCACCCTCGAACGCGTGCACTTGATTGAGAGGGGTCCGTATTGGCCCAACCTGCCGCGCCGCAAGGGGACGGAGGCGAAGGAACACATCGCGCAAACGGTCTCCTTGTCGATGGTCGACCGCAACCCCGATTCCAGCAGTCCAAGAGAATTACGCCGTCCACCATGTACCTCGCATTACGACCAGCGCATGAGGAACGGCACCCTCCATGAACACAGGCGGCTGTCTCCGTCATAGAGTCTGTGGCGGCGAGTTCCTGGTCGTCGATTGAGATCTTCGTGAGACCGTGCACGATATGACGGCTCTTGACGAAGTAGCGTGAGGGTTGCCGAGAGTGAGTCGGGAATCGACAACGATTCAGACGTTAGAATCATGTTGCCCGTGTTCAGCAAGATTGGCGCGGAGGGTCGATCAGTCGGACTCTTCCTTCATCTGGCAACTTACATCCAGGAGTGTTCTCGACGATACTATGGCGGCCTAGAGCTCGGAGTCCGGTATCAGTCCGACGCTTGTGGGGCAATCCACATCGAGGCATACTCACCTCGTTGGAGGCCCAGCCCTTGTCGCCGTCGACCAGTCGGGTCTCGGACAGCATGAGAGTTGGCCAAAGAGACGAAATCGGCGGTGACGTCGTTGAACCACTCCAAGGAGTCGGTGTTCCCTCAAGTACCACAATTGCAGCAGACTATCGCCCAGTTCCGAATGTACTCGCACAGTTGAGTTCGAAGAGCCGCCTCGTTTTCGGCTGCTTGGTCCTTGTATTGACCTCCTTAGGGCTCGCGCCTGCGTGGGCACTGCAGGGGGTGGCGGTCCCTGCCGTACGTGTCGGTCGGACCAATTTGGAGAACGAGATCAGCATGCTCAGCGTCGCGGTTCACTTCGAGGATCTCGCTGTCCAAGCTGGTTTGACCGCCCTCAACGTTTCGGGACAAGAACATACCAAGGATTACATCGTCGAGACCACCGGAAACGGTGTGGCGATTTTTGACTACGACAACGACGGTTTAGTGGACATCTTCCTACCGAATGCTTCGCTATTCCAAGAACCTCAGGAGATGCAGGCCGCGCCTACCCAGCGCCTTTACCGGAACATTGGCGACTTGCGTTTCAAGGATGTCACCGAGTCGGCGGGACTCACGCGAACGGGCTGGGGGCAAGGAGTCTGTGTAGGCGACTATGACAACGACGGCTACCGCGATCTGTTCGTCACCTTCTGGGGACACAGTTCGCTGTATCGCAATCAGGGAGACGGCACGTTTCTTGACGTCACTTCGGTTGTCGGCTTGAAGTCCCCGATGGTTCGCTGGGACACTGGCTGCACGTTCGTCGACTATGACTTGGACGGCCGACTGGACCTCGCGGTCGCCGGCTACGTGGGTTTCGACAAGGAGAAGACCCCCAAGCCAGGAAGCGAAGGATACTGCAAGTGGAAGGGCTTGCCGGTCATGTGCGGTCCGCGCGGGCTTCCGTTTGGTCGCAATTTCTTGTTCCATAACATGGCGAACGGCCAGTTCAGAGATGTGTCGGAATCGAGCGGAATCGGCTCGCCAACGACGCGCTACACGCTTGGCATCCTGGCGACCGACTTCGACAACGATGGCTACCCGGACATCTACGGCGCTTGCGACTCGACACCAAGTCTGCTCTACCACAATCAGCAGGATGGAACATTTGTGGAAATTGGGATCCTTGCCGGTGTTGCGCTGAATGAAGATGGCCAAGAGCAGGCGGGCATGGGGGTGGCTGCCGCAGACTACGACGAAGATGGCTTCACCGATCTGGTAAAGACGAACTTTGCCGACGACGTTTCCAACCTCTACCGCAACAACGGCGATGGCACTTTTACCGACATGGTCTATTTGTCAGGACTGGGATCCGAGACTGAGTTTCTCGGTTGGGGTGTTCATTTCCTGGACGTGGATCACGACGGACGCCTCGACATCCTTCTTGTCAATGGCCATGTCTATCCGGAGATTGATCAGGCTGATCTGCAGAGCCGTTATCATCAGCAACGACAGCTATATTGGAATGTTGGGCAAGGTAGATTTAAGGATATTTCAAATGAATCAGGACCAGGCATAAGAGAAGCGTGGTCTTCGCGAGGCTCGGCGGTTGGGGATTTAGATAATGACGGGTCGCTTGAAGTCGTGATCAACAACATGGGTGACCGCCCAAGCCTTCTACGAAACTCGGCAGCGCGCGGAAGTTGGCTCTCGATCCGATTAGAAGGAGTCCGGTCCAACCGCGATGCAATTGGGGCTCGTGTGTCTGTAGTCGTCGGAAACCGACGTTTTTCCCGCGAGCTGCAAGGTGGATCCGGGTATATCTCTCAAGATGATTCGCGTCTTCATTTTGGCTTGGTGGATCACGAAGAATACGACGCTATTGAAGTCGAATGGCCCGGCGGTCAGCCAGAGATTTTCGGGGCAGGCAAGGCAAATCGTATCGTAGTTCTAACAGAGGGAAAAGGAGGCGCACCAGCAAGGTAACTACGGAACATTTTCTGTGGCTGGCCGCGTGACTCCCCCTCCCAGGGTCAACAACGATGCCGCATCCCTCACGTCATCGATGTCAAGAATGATCCCTTTGCGATCCGGTGGAGGCGAGGTGGCAACGATTGAGATCAGCGCCAGAGATGACGAACGCATCATCTCCCGGAGGCCCACTCGAGAACATCACCGGCATGGTTGCGCTCAGAGGATTCGGCACTTTTCGGGCAACCAGGAACATGAGATGGCTTGGGTATCGCCTTCTGCTAAAGCGATGCTCGTGGTCCGGTTGGGTTTCCGGTGGTCTTCCACAAGGGAGATCCCGGTGCGGACTGCAGCCTCAAGCAGCTGTCTCGACCGGAAAGCAGGCAAATCCAGAACTCAATGATCCAATTCACGCCGACAAGCTGCGGAGTGTGTAAGTCGGATCGAGCGAGGTCTATCGGGACTGAGGCCGCCTGATGGGTAATGCCACCGGGTCAACGTCAAGCGATTGTCCTTCTATTGCCAAATAGAATTGATTGGCCACCACTGCTTCGTAGCGATCCCTCCGACCGGATGGCCAGCGGATTTCAATGTCGGCGGAGGTGGTCGCCCCAAGGCCTACTTGGACTCGCATGTCGTTGCTGGAAAGGTAGCTGTCGCTCCCACGCACTTCGAAACCGCGACGCACACCGCCGCTCTCCACGACTAACTTCGCGCCGATTCCGTCACGGTTGCTCCCGACACCCCGAGCCCGGACCGCGAGCCAGTTCAGGCCGTTACCGCCATCGTTTCGAAGAAAGGTAGGCTTGTCATTCTTGTTGATCACGAGAATATCCACGTCACCATCATTGTCAAAGTCTGCAAAGGCAGTGCCACGGCCCACTTTGTTCTCAAGTTTACGCAAACCGACTGCGGATGAGACATCCACGAATCTCTTTGCCTCGACATTCCGGAGCATGTAGTTGGGCTGAGCGTAAGTGTCAGTCGGAAAACGCCTCTCTAGACGCTCGTCGGTGTGGCCATTTGTAATAAAGATATCCAACCACCCGTCGTTGTCGAAATCGATGAACTTTGTACCCCAACCGCTTTCATTCAGTCCGGTCGCAAAGAGACCGAGATTTGCCGTTTGGTCAACAAACTTGTTGTTTCCTTCATTCTCATACAGCGTATTAGATTGCTCAATAAAATTTGTGACAAAAACGTCCAGACGTGTATCGTTGTTGTAGTCACCAATTGTGAGCCCCATCGATCCCTCAGGCTCGCCATGTTCGTTGACGCTACCCCCTGATTCCCAACTGATATCGGCAAACGTTCCATCGCCACTATTCTCATAAAACGAGTTGGGCCCGACATCGTTGGCAACGTAAATGTCTTGATCACCATCGTCATCGTAATCGGAGAACACCACAGCAAATCCGTGGGCCGGTGTGGTCTGCAGAATGCCAGCAGTGCCACTAACGTCTGTGAACGTGCCATCTCCATCATTGGAATAAAGCAGATCCTGTTGACCATGGAAGAAATCGGGGGCGCAGACGATGGGGACACCCTTGAGTTGACAAGGACCCGCAACAGTCGGGGATGAAACGATTCTCGCGGGATCAAGGGCGGTGAAGTTTGCCACATATAGATCAAGATCTCCATCGTTGTCAACATCCGCAAAGGCAGCCCCCATGCTCCACTTGGGCGGGATCCACTCCGGGCCACTTACACCAGCCTCACCGGACACTTCTGAGAACGACCCGGCCTGGTTTCGGTAGAGCTTGTTGGGGCCGTAGTTTGTCAGATAGACGTCTGGGTCACCGTCGTTGTCGTAATCGCCGACCGCGCAGCCACTGGACCAATTCTCATCTCCGAGGCCAGCAGTCTTCGTGACGTCCAAGAAAGTACCATCCCCTTGGTTCCTCAATAGATAGTCGTGTGGCGGATTGCCCGCGCGGTCAAGGGATCGAGAGGAGCCGTTCGCTAGGTAGACGTCCAGAAAACCGTCGCCATCGTAGTCCAAGAAACAGGCTCCCTGCCCGTTGACATCGACCAATGACGCGGTAACTGGATTCCCGCAGGTGATCTCATAGGCTAGGCCAGCTTCGTCCGTGATGTCGCGGAACGACGGCAGCGCACGTTCCATCGCGACGGACTGGTTCTTGGGCGCCAGTGACTCGTCACTCGCTGCTATGCCTGAGGTTGCACACGAGGCGAGCAGAATTGTCCACCCTCCGAACCTGAAAAGGCCGATAGTCGCGATTCCCATCACTAAACGTCTCCTAGCCGACGCAATGGGGCGAGCTGCATCACTCCTCAACGATACAGCCGGGCAATTCTTCTGGAGCCGCACTCTGCTCAACTAAACCTAAGCCCGACCACAGGCAATTCGCAAAGCTCTGCGCCACTAGGGACCCTTGTTGCACGGAGGCCGGAGATCTCATCAGGCCCTGCGGCGACCTCAGAGTACATCCACAACTTATCGGAGTGCAAGACGTCCATGCACGTCCGATTCCATACACGAAAACCGTCCGTCTTACACGCAATTCCGCGAAGACCATGTTGGCTCCAAGGTCCCATCCTCCTCAGTTGCGAACTTGTGCGAATTGAGCGGGCGATTCGTGAAAAGCGACCCGCCGCGATTCCAAGACACGCCGGCTCGCCCCGCGGTGGCTTGATAACTCAACACGGGGGAGGCTGCTGAGCATGTCGCTGGAGACCGCCCTACCAACCGGAGCGATGCTGCTGGGGAAGATGATCATAGTCCCTGCGCAAGGAATCGCCAACGCCGAGGTCGACTGACGTGTCGGGGCCTCGCCTCAGGCGGCGGGTAGGCCCCCCAAGGGAATCCCGAAACGCGGCTCGAACGGCCTTCAAGACGAACCACACTCGGGACAGCCCTGCGGCTACGACGGCGAAGGGGTTCCGGCCCTGGCCCAACGTGCCCTGAACGACACGCTCGAGGCCAGTAATAACTGGAGCACTCGCAGCCCGCCCAAGGCCGACGGACGGCACCGCCGCACAATCAACCGCCCACGCCGCCGGATACCCGTTCGGCCTTGCCTCACGCTGGCCGTCGAGCTACCGGCGGGTCCGTTCCCTATCGGAGAATGCCTTGATTTCGCTGAAAGTCACTCGAACCCGCTCGGCCACGCGATGATTCTGTTCGTCAACGGCAAGACCACGGTCGAGGCGCCGGGCTGAACCCAACTGGCACTGCCATCGGATTTCGCGAGGCGAAAGGGCGTTCCGGACCGTGTTTGAGTGGGCGGTCCTAACTGGTCTCGAAGTCCACATAATTGACGACAACTATGCGACGCACGAATACATCAGGGTCAACGCCTGAATGGAAGGGCTCCCATGTGATCATCGCCCCCCACCATTCCGCCGCAGACGCGGGTCGCTTACCGGCTGCAATCGAACGGTTAGCGTGTGTACCGCTCTTCGAGTGCCTACGAGCGCCGGTACCGACGAGTGCGACCGGCCGGATCTCGATTTCCGGCCCGCGCCTCCTGCGGGCCCCAAAACATCGGACGATTTCCGGGGAGGCCGCTGTTCCGTGCCAGCGCAGCCTTTCACCCTGCGTGCCGCATCCCGATTTGTGCCGAATACGCCACAATCACCACTTGGAAGATCGAAGTTCTCGTGAATTGACGGTGCGATGCGGAAATCTCTGCTTTTCGCATCGTTTTCTGCTTGACACTGCTGATGCATCGGATATATTGGCGTTGCCAAGTATTTAAGGGTGAGGTGGTAAGTGGTTCCCCCCAGCGAGGAGCCTTTGCCAACGGATGGAGGTGCCCGTATGTTCTGCGCCCGGTCAAGAATCGGTTTCTTGGCCTTCCTCGCAGCGTCGTTGTGTAGCACCGGCTGTCAAAACAACCGAGCCATTAGTACAGATCAGAACAAACCAAATCTTGAGCGACGGGATCTGCCAATAGCGGTTGCCAACGAGGTTGATCCGGCGCTCGAAACGCCCGGCCAGATCCATTTGGAGTTTACTGGCTTTGTCGGTTCGAGATTAGTCGCCAACCTTGAGGGTTGGGAGCTTCGAACGCCGAGCGCCAATCCAGCCCTGATTGAAATGTTCTATGACCGGGACCGAAAGCCATCAAGAGATCTACTGCCCTGGCACGGTGAGTTCGTGGGCAAATACCTTTGCTCGTCTATATTGAGCCACCGAATCCTGAGGGACCCGCGCCAAAAGGAGCTGATCCAGAACGTAGCTCGTAGGTTCATAGCGAGCCAGGACGACAACGGCTACTTGGGCCCCTTTCCTGAGGGCTCGCGACTAACAGGTCTTCGCGAGGGCGAGGGTTTTCTTCAGACTCAGTTATGGGATGTGTGGGGGCACTATTGGGCAATCCAGGCCCTCATTCTGTACTACGAAGATTTCGGCGATGAGGCAGCTCTCGAAGCCGCCACGAAGGCGGCCGATCTCATTGTTCGTACGTACTTGGACAAACCGCTTGACATGACCAATGACGGAAGTGTCGGGCAAATGAACTATGCGGTGATCCACGCGTTCGCATTGCTCTACCGAATCACCGGAAAAACCGATTACCTAAACATGGCCCGCTGGATCATCGACCGGTGGGACGAACCGGCAGGACCTCAATACATGAAGTTGGCCTTGGAAGGAAAGGATATGCACGAGTTCCCCGGTAACCGTTGGGAGAGCCTGCATGACTTCCTAGGCCTCTACGAACTGTACCTGTTGACGGGAGAACAGACATACCGCGAAGTATTCGTTCACATTTGGAACAGCATCTTGAAGGGAGATCGCCACAACACCGGAGGGTTTAGCTCGGGAGAGCAAACGACAGGCAATCCCTACGATCCGTCGCCAATTGAGACCTGCTGTACCGTCGCATGGATCGACATGAGCATTGCGATGCTGAAATTGACTGGAAATTCTCTGGTCGCAGACGAGATTGAATTGGCAACCTTCAACGGATCACTGGGAGGACAATCACCTTCGGGGAGGTGGTGGACATATAACACACCGATGGACGGTACGAAAGAGGCGTCCGCCCACACGATCAACTTCCAATGCCGGCCTGGTAGCCCTGAGTTGAATTGCTGCTCGGTAAACGGCCCCCGTGGCTTGGGTATGCTCTCGGAATGGGCAGTTCTTGCCGACGATGGATTCGTACTCAACTACTACGGGCCATCTACGTTTAGAGTCAAGACCGCAACTAACCAAACCCTTTCCCTCTCTCAGGAAACCGATTATCCAAAGACTGGGAATGTCGAGTTGCGTCTATCGATCGATGAGCCTGAACGATTCAAAATAAACCTCCGCATACCGGCTTGGTCTTCGAATACCGTCGTTTCCATAAACGGCGAGCAAGCTTCTGATGTGCGGCCAGGATCCTATCTTGCGCTAGGGCGCGAATGGAAGGGAGGTGACATCATTGAGATCAATCTCGACATGTCACCCCATTATTGGGTCGGTGAAAGGGAATCTGTAGGAATGGCATCCGTTTATCACGGCCCGATTCTTCTTGCCTTCGATCCAGTGCATAACGAAATCGATCCGACAGAGATACCTCAGATGGATGGAAAGACTCTGAGCCTTGATGTCGGACACACCACACGCCAGATTCAGCCTTGGCTAATTCTGACCGCCAAGGCCTCCGATGGCACACAGGTTGCCCTTTGCGACTTTGCATCAGCTGGGGCCTACGGGAACTATTACCGGACCTGGCTGCCGCTACAAGGCATCGCTCCCTTGGCATTCAGTCTCGACAAGCCTGTCTGGTCGAACAGGCCGTGACATCAACTATGGACTGGCCGATGCAGCGTTGCACGAGCACGGACATGAGACCAACATCAACGTTGAGTCTTGACGGAGGAAGTCATGAGCAGTGTCAATTCAAGCGTCAAAAGAGTCGCGCTCGTACCAGCGCTCCTGGTACTGAGCGTCGTGGGCCTTCACGCTCAGTTCACGAGTAGTATCGAAGGAACCGTATCGGATCCAACGGGGGCTGTCATTCCGGGGGCAGCCGTCACAGTCACAAACACAGCTACCGGAGAAGTTCGAGTCATCGAGACTTCCTCGGGAGGTTACTACCGCATAACCTCCCTCCCGTCCTCCGAATTCGACGTTGTAATCGGAGCGCCCGGATTCCAGACAACACTTCAAGAGAACGTCAGGATTCAAGTGGCCGAAACGAAGACCGTGAACGTCGTACTGATCCTAGGGTCGGAGACGGCGAGGATCACCGTCACGGCAGAAGCCCCTCCACTAGAAAAGTCAGAAGCTCGGATCTCCGGCCTCTTTCAACAACAGCAGGTCGAAGAACTTCCGCTCGTGGGTCGAAACTTCATCAGTTTGGTCACCCTCACCCCGGGCGTTACAGGCCTAACCAGCGGCGGCGGTCAGGCTTACGCGCAAGCAACCGGGGACATCTTTACTACGGAATATGGTGTCAGTCTCAACGCAAACGGTCTTGGTCCAGCAGGAAACAATTTCATGGTCGATTCTGCGACCACAAATAACGTGAACAACGGCGGTGTGACCAACTTCAGTCCAAATGCCGACTCGGTGCAGGAAATCAGAGTTCTCACTAACAACTTTTCGGCAGAATACGGACGGAATTCATCACTAGCGATTAACGCGATCACAAAGGGAGGGACAAACATACCGCACGGGACTATCAGTTGGTTTCATACCAACAATAAGCTAAGTTCTCGTAACATCTTTCAGTCAAAGGTTCCCGTGTTTCGGCGTAACGAGGGTGCTTGGAGTCTTGGTGGCCCCCTAAAAAAGGACAGCACCTTCCTATTTGGATCCATGGACGGTTTGCGATCTGGAGTCGGGACGGGATCGCCTGTGAATTTAGCGACGCCTCAATTCATCGACTTCATGCGAACCAATCACCCCAATAACATCTCGACTGAGATCTGGACCAGCTATCCGGCCGCGGTCACGCCGACCAGGAACTTCGGAACGGCAGGGAACCAAGTCAACGTCGACTGCGCTAGCTTGGCATCACCGTCAGAGCATATCACCACTCCGTTGGGTCCCATGCCCTGCGACTTTCCCGTGACTGGGGAGGGCAACTTCCAGACGACTGTCCCGCGGGATGGACTTCAATGGAACGCACGCGTTGACCAACTGTTCAACAACCAAAAGGACAGGCTGTACTTCAACATCTACCGTACGACACTTGACACCGTGCTATTCAACGCACCAAACGTCTACCCCGACTTCCAGCAGCCGTGGTCACAGTGGACGATGTACATGAACATTAACGAGACCCACGTTTTCTCGCCGACGGTCGTGAACGAGTTCGGTTCCAGCTATGTTCGTGCGCAAGGGCCCGCAACTTGCGATCCCTGCGAGGTCCCGGGGATCAGCGTGACCGGTATGGCAGGTTTCGGTGTGGGATTCGCTCCTGGTGGATTCGTTCAGAATATCTACGAGTGGCGCGATGTACTCTCGTTCACCAAGGGCTCGCACAGCATGAAGATTGGAGCCAAGGCCCAGCACAACCAAGACTACAATGACTTCGGGCAGATCTCGACCCGGCCACAGTACAATTTTTTTAGCGTCTTTGACTTTGCAAACGACTCACCGTTCCAGCAGAGTCGAATTGGGATCGATCCGAGAACAGCCGATCCGATTGAGTCCGCCGCGGCGTATGTGGGGAGCCGGGACGGAAACTGGTCTCTCTTCTTCCAGGACGATTGGAAAGTCAGGCCGAACCTCTCCCTGAACCTTGGCATTCGGTATGAAAATTACGGTAACCCTTACCAGCGGCACGAAACGACGACAAATATCCTCTTTCAAGGGGGCGAGGACTTTGCAAGCCGAATCGCGAACCTTAGGGTCGACTTGACGCCTAACAATCGATTCTTCGAGAACCCTGACAACAACAATTTCGCTCCTCGATTCGGCTTTGCTTGGGATCCCACACCGGGAGGAAATCTCGTGATTCGTGGCGGTGCCGGAGTATACTACGATCGCTTGGCAAGTGGGTATTTTGCCCAGAACACAAAAACCAACCCGCCTCTAGTTGCGCACGTCACGGCTAGTATATTTACACCACAGACTTTACCGGTATACGAATTGGGTAAATCCGGTACAGAGCCGTTCGGATTCCCAATTCCAGACGGGATTCAAGCCGGATTAGATGACAAGAATGGTCTACTGTCTGGCTTGGCTAGTATTGCGGGGCTAGATCGGAACATGAGAACTCAGTACTCATACAACTGGTTTTTCGGAATGCAGTATGCAATCGGAGGCTCAGAATGGGTTGTAGATGTCGCATATCTCGGGTCATTAGCTCGAAAGATCTACGGTCGGCTTCAGGTGAACCGTTTCGCGGGCGATCTAATCGAGAACGACGGCGTACTTACTCGCCTTAATTCGAGCTTCGGCGCCATCGATTACGGCATGCAGGGAGGAAACTCAAGCTACACCGGCGGAACTCTATCTCTCAAGAAGCGTTTCAGTTCAGGGTTTAGCGTCGATGTCGCATACACGTTAGGAAAAGCGCTCGATAACTTCCAGCTCAACGGTGGTGGACTGACGAGTAGCGTTGATATCGCAGACCTTTACGACATCGCTAGAGAGCGGGGGCGAGCCGACTTCGACATACGCAATCGCCTCGCCTTCAGCACGCTTTGGGAATTGCCCGGACCGAGAGTCGGCCCGAAAGTCTTTCGAAGTCTTCTCAGCGGGTGGCAGGTCAGCAATATCACCATCCTGCAATCAGGAAGTCCATTCCGAGTCATATGCAGATTGCCGTTCAGGCCAGTTCGAGACGCCAACGGGATGATAGTGGGTAACAGCGGGTGCGACTACAATGCTGACGGGTATAACTTTGACTATCCAAACACCCCAAGCTTTGGCAATGCACTCACTGGCCTGTCGCGCTCCGATTACATCCGAGGACTATTCTCAGCATCTGATTTTCCCGCTCCTGCCTTGGGAATGCAAGGAGACTTAGGGCGAAACACGTTTGTCGGACCGGGATTCGCAAACACGGACTTTTCTTTTCTGAAGAGTTTCCAAATACCGTGGTTCGTGGGAGACGGAGCTCAGCTGCAATTTCGCGCGGAGTTCTTCAATACATTCAACCGAGTCAACCTTGCAGCCCCCATCGGAGAGTTGTCAAGTCCGCTCTTCGGTAGATCCACCTCTACCTTCGCGCCCCGCAATATTCAGTTCGCTCTGAGGCTCACATTTTGATGGTCTCATGGTTCGACTTGATATGTTTCCGTGGCGATGCGGGAATGTCGGTGTCTAATTCGTGGTCTGCCCATGTTGGGGTGCACCTGTGTGTCTTGCTGGAAGGAGCGAGAGAGAACGGGCAACGAACAAGACAATCCGGGTAGCCGTCTTTCAAGCAAAGGGAGAGGGATTTTCTAGGACGAGCGGATGTCGAAGTCGATACCCAATCTGACAATTCAAGTCGTCGTACTTGGGCTAATCTTCGCCTCGCCGTTGCTATCCGAGAGCGACTGCCACGACCTAAGCTATGAGTGTGCCCTGCAGCAAGTACGCGATGGGCAATTCAATACGGCTGTTCACACATTGGAGGACTTACTTGGGCGCTCGTCTGCAGACCTGCGATTTCTGAATCTCTTGGGTATTGCACTGACAGGCATTCAACAAATTGAAAAAGCGAATGAAAAATTCATGCAGGCGACTAGCATTGATCCAAGTTTTTACCCTGCTCTGAAGAATCTGGCCGTTAACGAATTCAATCTGGGAAAACGAGCCCTCGCGGAGTCTCATTTCCAAGCGGTGTTGGAGTGGCAGCCCGCCGACCACATCGCGCACTTGTATCTGGGCGAGATCGCATTCGAGGCAGAGAGTTGGAATCTTGCCGCCTCGCATTACGCAAACAGTTCGGACCAGGTTTTTGAGAATCCCGAAGTGATGCTAAGATACGCGGCCTGTCTGCTTCGGATCGAGAAATTTCAAGAGGCTGTCTCGGTCCTGAGTCGGCTCACTCCTGATCAAACAGAACTTCACTTTCGGGCTGGGACTCTGCTCGGACGGGCAGGCCGGTTCGTGGAGGCGGCCGGGCACTTCGGAAGTTCCCAACAGGGCTACTCCGATCCGTACTCGGCTTCTTACAACCAGGTCCTGATGCTTGTGAGGGGATCGAGGTTTTCGCAAGCCATCGAAGTGGCCGAGCAGTTATTCAATGACGGTTACAGGCGTGCCGAACTTTATAATTTGGTGTCCGAAGCCTATCTGGGGGACCATCAACTGCAGCAAGCGTATGATGCCCTGAGGTCGGCAACGCAAGTCGATCCCAAGCACGAGAAGAGTTACGGCGATCTCATAAGTCTCTGCATGGGCTTCTCGAATTTCCAACTTGGCCTTGATATTGCGAACGTCGGGATTCATCATCTCCCGACCTCCTACAGGCTCCACGTGCAACGTGGCGTGATGCAGGCCAAACTAGGCCGGCTGACGGAAGCACAGAAAGACTTCCAGCAGGCTGCTCAATTGTCGCCACAGGAGCCTCTTCCGCACGCCACTCTCGCAATTGCGTTGATGCAGCAAGGGTTGCTGGATGATGCGATTCTGTCCCTGCGCAAGCAGCTTCAGATCAACGAGGACTATTTCTTGAGCCGGTACTTGCTCGGAGAGGCTCTCGTTCGTTCGGGGGTCGGTGCCAGTGGCGCAGCCAGCGACCAAGCTCTTGAGGCCTTCGAAGCGGCAGTTCGCTTGCACCCTGACTTCGCTCCCGCACGTGTCAGTCTCGGAAAACTACTGCTCAAGCGCGACCGGGTTGACGCCGCCATCGAGCACTTGGAAACCGCAATGGCCTTGGACCCCGACGAGAGCGCTCCAATCTATCAATTGGCAAGAGCCTACCAACGACAGGGAAATGCGAATCGTGCGAAAGAACTAATGGAAAGGGTTCGCACATTAGCGGAGCAACGGAGAAACGAGACAATGGATTCGGTGCTGAGAGACGTCATTAAGGAGAGCAGGTCAGAGATACGTTGAATGTTATGCGTCGTCATCATTGGCTATGAGCTTTAGGATAGGCACGGCCAGTATTAGGCCGGAATCCGATTTACCCAGTATGTGGAACAGCACGGCAACATCGCTGTGCTCAGTTTTGCTGCTTGCGACGCCGGCGGTTCATAAAGCGTCAGCAATTGTTGTGTTTATTGATATTTCTGGATCCGCGGGAATTCACTTTATTCATGACAACGCCGCATCCAAGGAAAAGTACTTGATCGAAACTATGGGATCAGGATGCGGATGGATCGACTATAACGGCGACGGGCTGATGGATCTCTATTTGGTCAATGGCGCCGTCACACAAGTCCATCATCCCGAAATCATTCCGACAAGTTCATTGTATCGCAATAATGGGGATGGAACGTTTTCGGATGTTACTGAGAAGGCTTCCGTAGGGGCAAAGGGCCTTTTCGGAATGGGTGTGGCCGTCGGTGACTACGATAACGATGGACTACAAGATCTCTTTGTGGCTGGATATGACAGATCAATTCTATTTAGGAATACCGGCCAAGGCGTGTTTTCAGACGAAACCGACCAAGCCGGAGTCTCCAACTCGGGACGCTGGGGGTCTAGTGCAGCCTGGTTTGATTACAATCGCGATGGGCAATTGGACTTGATAATAGCCAATTACGTGGACTGGACACCAGAAGGCAACGTGCGGTGTGGAAATCCCGGTGAGGACTTCCGTGCTTACTGTCATCCTGACACATATCAAGGACAAAGCCCGACGTTATATTTGAATCAGGGCAAAGGAAAATTCAAAGACGTCAGCAAATCTAGTCTCCTTTCACTGAGCCGTGCTAGCGGACTTGGAGTGGTGACATTCGATTACGACCTGGATGGCTGGCAGGATATCTTCATTGCCAATGATGCCATGGCGAACTCATTGTTTCGCAACAATGGGGACGGTACTTTCGAAGAGGTAGCATACTCGTCCGGAATCGCCTTGAGTGAAGATGGTATAGCAGAGGCTGGCATGGGGACTGACGCTGCGGACACCAATGGAGATGGATGGATGGATGTCTTCATTACACATCTGGATTTCGAACATGATCGCCTCTATTGGAACCTCAGACAAGGCACATTTGAGGATAGAACTTTTGCTTCGAAGCTCGGTTATGCAACGTTTAATTATAGTGGATTTGGAACAAAATTTTTCGACTATAACAACGACGGAGCCAAGGACCTTCTAATTGCTAATGGGCATATCTTGGACAATATCCATCTCTATCATGCTGAAGTAACCTACGCTGAGCCGAACTTGCTATACAAGAACGACGGGACGGGACGTTTTAGCAAGACTAGCGATGGCGTAAGGGGAGACCTCCAGCAGCATTTCGTGAGCCGTGGAGCGGCCGTGGCGGACTTCGACAACGACGGTGACATTGACGTACTTGTTAGTAACAACGGTCAGCGGGCACAGCTTCTGAGAAACGATGGAGGCAACCGGAACCAGTGGCTTCAGATTCAGCTCTTAGGCAAAGAATCCAATCGCGATGGAGTAGGCGCTCGCGTAAAGGTCGTGGCAGGAGATCTGACCCAGTATGAAGAGAGGAAGGGAGGTTCGAGTTATCAGTCTGCTCAGGACCCCCGCCTTCATTTTGGCCTGGGCCACAGAGATGTAGTTGATTCGATTGAAGTAACTTGGCCGAGCGGTTTGCGGGAAGCCTTCCACAGCGTAGAGAGCAACAGGACGATAATGATCGAAGAAGGCACCGGCACCGCCTTGGACGTGCCATGAAGGGATGCTGCAGAGCGTAGGCATGCAAGCACGAGGAGTATCGAAATCGGCTAAGTTGGTCGCCGGTCTGGCGCTCTCTTGTCTGCCGTGGTCTATTCCTTCATTGACCGCCCAGACGTCACAAACTCCACAGAGCCCAGGTGAGAGCCTTCTGTCGGTGGCGACCGACCATAAGAGACAAGCAATCCTCTCGTTCAAGAATCGGGACTATGAGGGCGCTCTAGAACATTTTCGTGCCGCAGTTCAAGCCGACCCGAACGATGTCGAGTCTCAAGACAACATCGGTGTCACGCTTGCGCGACTGGGCCGAATGAGAGAGGCCACGGCAGCACTCCTGAAGGCAGTTGAAATGGACGGTGGCTTCCCGCCGGCTCACTACCACTTGGGCCTAATCTACGATCAAATGGGCCGAGCCTCAGAAGCTATAGCACAGTACCACGAGGCATTGCAGCTGAATCCAGCATTCTCCGAAGCCCGATATGCGCTGAGCGGCGTATGTTGGAGAATTGGGGATTTCGAAGGTTCGGTAGAGCTCTTGCACGAAACACTTCGGGCCAATCCCAACTCGCTGGAGGTACGGCTGAACCTAGGGATTGGCTTATGGAAAAAGGGAGATCTGGACACGGCCATTCGGCAATTGGAGGCAGCAAAGAAACAGCACTTCAACGAACCGAGGGTTTTCTCCGCACTGGGTCAGATTCTGGTCGAAAAGCAGGACATCGACGGAGCTGTTTCTGCGCTGCGGAGAGTTGTGGAACTCGCACCGGGGGATCCCGAGAGTCACTACAACCTCGGACTAGCTTTACGGCTCAACGGAGAGGTAGACGCAGCGGAGGCGGCTCTCCGGAACGCGCTCGAACTCAAACCGGATCATGCACTTTCGCATCGCGCTCTAGGTCTAGTACTGCGCGAGAAGGGCGAACTCGAAGCTGCGGCTGATGAGCTGAGGCTTGCCGTCTCATATTTGCCACAGGACTCTATGGCCCATCACAATCTTGGGAGTGTGCAACTAAAGTTAGGCCGAGCAACTGACGCGGTGTACGAACTGCGCGAGGCGATCCGGCTCGATCCGTATCTCTTGGAAGCGCAATATAACCTAGCACGAGCCCTTCGTATGGGTGGCCAAGTGGACGAGGCATTGCGGGTGACGGAAAAGGCTCAACTTCTCTCAAAGGAGAAAGCAGATGCCGGCCGTTCTATTGTGCTTCTTCACTCGGCGTTGCAGCACAGAGAAAACGGTGAAATCGAGGAGGCGCTTGACAAACTACGCAGAGCAACCGCCCTGAGCCCCCAGTTAGTCGAGGCCCATTTCCAACTTGCCCTGACATTGCAGCGGTCCGGCAAGAATACGCCGGAAACCGAGAGCGCTCTGCGTCGCGTTCTCGAACTGCAGTCCGGACACGCCCGAGCTCACCATCAGCTAGGCCTGTATTTGCTGGAAGAAGGAAGTACGGAGGAAGCGGTTACGGTATTGCGGACCGCCACTCGTTTGGCCCCAAGTCTCGTCGATGCACATCGGGTGCTCGGCCGCCTGCTCCTTGAAATGGAGCACTGGTCGTTAGCCGCCAGCGAGTTTCGAGCAGTGCTCGCTTGGGACCCAGACGATCTCGGAACGCGGAACGATCTGGCTACAGCGTTGGATGCTCTCGGTGAGGCGAAAGAATCCTCCTCCAGTCGAATCCAATGAAGTGCCTCCTGCCAGCGTCTCAACCTGGTGCATCCAAAGTGTACGCTTGCGGCTGAAACGGCCCAGAGCCATAGACGTGACCATCCTAGGCGACCCACTCGCGGCAACCTGGAGGCAGCGGCGTCGCTACTTCGTGCAGAGCCTCAGCTCGTCGGGATGCGACTTGGCGGGACCTCGTGTTCTCGAGCGCGTCGAGATACAGCCAAACCACGTGAGGGGCAATCCAAGCGCCGCTCCATCTAGTAGGTCCGAAACCCATTGGTAGGATTGCCAGAAGGGTTGCGAACGGTGAAGATCAACGTTTTCGGCGCCACGGGCGGACTCGGGTCTCGCGTTGTGGATGCGCTGCTCGACCGTGGCGTTCGCGCTGCAGACTTGATTGCCGGCTCCCGGAGTCCGGAGAGAGCCCAGCGGTTCAAGGGCCTGGGAATCGATATCCGCCGGACCGACTACGACCTGCCTGAGACGCTTTCGTCCGCTCTGGACGGAACCGACGTGCTGATGCTCATCCCGAGCGCCAGCGATGTGGAGCCCCGAATCGTCCAGCACTCAAACATTCTCGACGCGGCCCGCGCTGCACGGGTGAAGCGTGTGGTGCTGGCAAGCTTCAGCGCGGCGCGACCGGACTCGGAATTCCTAATCGCCCCGTATCTGGTCTACGCGGAGTCGAGGCTTCGGACCAGCGGCCTGGAATGGACGATCTTGCGAAACGGCATGTATCTCGATCCCCTTGTCGACTGGGCACCAGCACTCGCGGCGATGGGTCGCCTCCCATATCCGGTCAAAAAGGGGCGGGTCGCATATGTGTCCCGGGACGACCTTTCCAGGGCGAGCGCTGCAGCCTGCACATCCGAGGGGCACGTTGGTCAAGTCTATGAACTAACAGGCCCGCGGGCCTTGTCCATGCGAGACCTCGCCTCAGCTTTGACGTACGCGACCGGGCAGATAATACGGTTCGACAAAGTGACGGAGAAGGAGTTTGCAGATATCTGCCGTGAGGATGGAGTCCCGGAGCCTGACATCGCGATACTCGCGTCCATGTACCGGGCCGTGGATAACGGGGAGTTCGAAAACGTAAGCGACGACATCCGTCTCCTGACCGGTACCTCGCCCATGGCCGCGGAGCACTACCTGCGGGAATCACTGGAAACACTTCTCTCCTCCGCGCACGAGTGATTGCCGCTCCATCGCCTGGAGCGACGGCCGGACTTCTATGCGGATGTCAATCTGCGTCTCACCAATCGATTGTGCTGCGGTCGGCTTCCACTTCCTCAAACCACTGCTCGAGCTGCCCGAGCATCCGCCGAACTCGGTCAGGATGCTGCGCGGCGAGATCGCGTTGCTCGCCGGGGTCGTCGGCAAGATTAAAGAGTTCGGGTGGCTCCGGTTCCTTTGTCATCAGGCGCGGGACCGGAACGAGCGAACTCACGGACAGCGGATTCTCCTTGTGTTTCATGTCCGCCTCGATGAACGCTGCCGTTCGTGCGCGGTCTTCGTCCGAAACGCACAACTCGTCACGGAAAAACCTGGTCCCGCGAATCATCGGCCTGACCAGCTTCCAGTCGCCGTCGCGAACAGCGGCGTTCGTGCCGACCTCCGGCCAGTAGAAGTTCCACTGCCAAAACCGTCTCGGCTCCACTTGAAACGGCTTGCCTTGCAGAATTGGTGACAGGTCCTGCCCGTCCAGAGCGAGCCCCGGAGGTCTGGTGACTCCCGCCAAGGACAGCAAAGTGGGCGTCCAGTCCGTGAAATGGGCCAGCTGGTTGAGAACCCTGTTCCCAGGCACCGTGCCCGTCCATCGGAGTACCATCGGGACGCGGATGCCTCCCTCGTGGATCCATCCCTTGCTTCCCCGCAGCCCGGCGTTGAATCTCTCATTGAACGTCGGCTCGCCTGGTTCAAGCATGTAGGGCGGATTGAAAAACGCGGGGCCATTGTCGCTGGTGAATGCGACGATGGTGCGCTCCGAAAGTCCCTCTCGATCAAGCGCTTCCAGGATTTGCCCGATCCCTTGGTCCATCCGCTCGATCATTGCGTAGGTGGTCGCGACAATTCGGTTCAGGCCTTGGTCCCTGTAGGGCGTGATCCATTCGTCTTGAGCCTGAAACGGCGAATGAGGCGCGCTGTAGGGCACATAGAGAAAGAACGGGGCCGTCCTGTTTCGCTTGACGAAGCGGATCGCCTCTTGAGTGAGCAGATCGGTCAGGTAAAGGCCATCGGACGGTTCGAGGGTGTCATTCCGACGTAGGTGGTAACGGTAGTAGTCCGACCAGCCTCCGCAGAATCCCGTGAACTCGTCGAACCCCCGGGCATTGGGCTCGAAGCGACGGTCAAACGTCCCGTTGTGCCACTTCCCGACCAAGCTTGTGCTGTAGCCGGCTGATCGAAATGCGTCCGCGATTGTGATCTCCCGGAGGGCGATCCGGTCCAAGCCGTGGACTTCGTGCTGGGTGATCGCGCCTGTTCGGTGTGGATAGCGTCCGGTGAGCAGGGCCGCCCGCGCCGGCGCGCAAATCGGAGACGCCGAGTAATGCTGTCGGAAACACGCCCCTTCTCTGACGAGCCGGTCCAGGTTGGGAGTGCGCACAGATCCGTCTCCGAAGCACCCGAAGTCCCCGTAGCCCATGTCGTCGGCGACGATCAGGATCACGTTCGGTCGACTGGGTTTCATTGTTTGGCACACCTTCATTGCGAGCAATGGATCCACCCGCAGTGGTGGGTATGATACGGGAAACTGATTCGAGGAACCCGACCATGTCCCATCCACTCTCCAACCGCCGCAACTTCATCGGAGCCGCAGCCGGAAGCCTGCTGTTCGTGCCAGGCGCGCGCCCGGCTCCCGGGCCGCGCAAGGTGGGCGTCGTCGGTCCGGGCTGGTACGGCAAGATCGACCTGTTCCGCCTCATCCAGGTCGAGCCGGTCGAGGTGGTCAGCTTGTGCGACGTGGACAGCAATTCGCTCAAAGCGGCAGCGCAGCTGACGTCAACGCGACAGAAGTCCGGGAACACGCCTCGCACCTACGGCGACTACCGGGAAATGCTGAAACAGGAGGAGCTGGACTTGGTTCTCGTCGCGACGCCCGACCACTGGCACGCGCTACCGATGATCGCCGCCTGCCAGGCCGGAGCCGACGTCTACTGCCAGAAACCGATCGGAGTTGACATCCTGGAATGCCAGGCGATGCTCGCCGCAGCGCGCAAGTACGACCGAGTCGTCCAGATCGGTCTTCAGCGCCGGTCAACCCCCCACTTGGTCGAAGCCAAGAAGCGGGTTGTCGATGCGGGCCTCCTCGGCGATATCGGACACGTCGAGGTTTGCTGTTACTACCACATGAGAGCGAACGCGAACCCTCCGGACAAAGAGCCCCCGCCGCATCTGGACTACGACTTCTGGACAGGGCCGGCTCCGATGCGGCGGTACAACGAACTTTGCCATCCCCGGAGATGGAGGGCCTTCATGGAGTACGGGAACGGCATCATGGGCGACATGTGCGTGCACATGCTCGATGCAGTCCGTTGGATGCTTGGCATCAAGTGGCCCAGCCGCGTCACCTCGACAGGCGGAATCCGTGTCCAGAAGCACAGCAGGGCAAATACAGCCGACTCGCAGGTCGCCACATTCGAATACGAGAAGTTTCCGGTTGTGTGGACCCACCGCAGCTGGGGCACGCCCCCCGACCTGGACTACCCGTGGGCGTTCTTCATCTACGGTTCGAAGGGCACGCTGAAGGGCAGTGTCCACCGCTGGAACTACGTGCCTGTTGCCAAGGGAGCCACCAGCCTTCAGGGCAAGAACAAGCTGGAAGTCGACCAGTATCCGGAGGACAAGACCGAGGCCGATCTCGAACTGCATTCCGCGCACGCCGTGCGATACCACATGAAGGACTGGCTCAAGGCCGTCGACGAGCGCTCGCGGCCGGTTGCCGACATCGAAGAAGGTCATGTGTCGACAACGGCCTGTCTCCTCGCGAACCTCTCCATGGAGCTCGGGCGACCTCTTGAATGGGACGCGGAACGCGGCGAGATACGCAATGACGAGGCAGCCAACAAGCTGCTTGCCAGGCCCTACCGCAAACCCTGGGTGCATCCCGATCCGAAGCAGGTCTAGCTGGCGGGCATGCGGTCAGCCAAGGCTATCGCAGGGCAAGATCCCGCGCGAGCCCCATTGACAGTGGGATTCAATCGAACGACTCGGCCCCGGGCCGTGCTGTCCGGCCACAGCCGGATTCGCGTGAGCGGAGGTTCGGACCCGTCTCCCCGAAAACGGGTCCGACTCCTAGTCGGTCGACCACCAGCGCCGGCGAGCCGATCTAGCTGCCGGGCCACCAACCGACGGCCCCTCAAACGACCGCTGCGCCCCGACGTCGCCGCCATCTCCGTCGACAGCGGCTTGGGTGTTCCTCTGTCGCCACGATGGCGCGGCGGTCCAGTGCGAGGGAACATGAGGCCCTCCACTAGAACCCGTTTTGTTCCCCCGTCGTCCTTTCGGTCTCAAAAGCGACCGAGATTGTCTTGCGTATGGCGGCGGACCGGCTTCGGCTACCCCAAGCCTGAATAAGCCACTCCAGCTGCTGCTGGTGGTATTGGGTCAAATGAACGCCTATCGTCGGAGGCCGTTCACCAGCCGCCACCCGGTCGTTCCACTTCTTGTGTAGCGAGGTTGTTCTGCCTTCCAAACGGGACTTATTCGAACACTAACGGGGCATTTCTAGATGCGAGAGGGACGCTTCTGATAGAATCCCAAAGCGTACACTTCAAGGGCTCGCGCTGTCGCGGCGAGCCATACGTCAAAGGAAGAGGACCGAAACCATGAGACTCTCAACCGTAATCGCGTGCGCCGTTGCGCTCGCATGTTTAGCGACGCCCGCCGTCGCTCAGGAGATGAGCTTCTTTATTACGAGCCAAGGGCCTGGAGACGGCGCCAACCTCGGCGGGCTCTCCGGAGCCGACGCCCACTGCCAGAAGCTCGCTGAAGCCGCCGGCTCCAGTGGAAAGACGTGGAGAGCGTACCTAAGTGCGTCGGCCGCCGACGGCAAGCCGGCCATCAACGCGCGCGACCGCATCGGCACCGGACCGTGGTTCAACGCCAAGGGCGTCCAGGTGGCTGCCAACCTCGATGAACTGCACTTCTCGAACGTCGGACTCAGCAAGGAGAACTCCGTGAACGAAGAGGGCGAGGTGGTGAACGGGCGGGGAGACTCGCCGAATCAGCACGATATCCTGACCGGCTCGAATCTTGACGGCACCGCCTTCACCGACGGTGCCGATCACACGTGCGGTAACTGGATGAAAAACGGGGAAGGCAGCGCGCAAGTCGGGCACCACGACCGTACGGGCGGTGGCCAGGTCCCGTCCTCCTGGAATGCCGCGCATGGCTCGCGAGGCTGCAGCCAGGCGAACCTTGTTGCCACGGGCGGCAACGGGTACTTCTACTGCTTCGCCACTGATTAGATCGGCGAGGTGCGACGCCGTCAGACGACGGCGCGCGGAACATTGCTTTCCCGCCCGTGCCGGACTCGGCGCGGGTCGGGGTTCTTGAGGGCCTTTGGGCCACGATACAATCCGCACGTGCGGAGCGATCTGATTCTTATTGCGTTGCTGGCGTCTCCGCTACCCGCCGAGGAGTGGCGACACTACGGCAACAATCCGGGTGGGATGCGCTACTCGACGCTCGACCAAGTCAACCGCAGTAACGTCGACGAGCTGGAAATCGCCTGGGAATTCGAAAACGAGGACTTTTCTGACGGACTGAGCGGTTCCCCGGCGCGCTCGGCGTTCGAGGCAACTCCGCTGATGATCGGTCGGACGCTGTACGTGCCAACGCCGATGGACCGCCTGCTCGCCTTGGATGCCGTCTCGGGCGAGCTCGAATGGGAACTCGACACCAAGCTCGACAGGACGAGGCGATTCAGCCTCTACATCAGTCGCGGAATCAGCTACTGGGAGCAGGGCGAAAAGGAACGGCTGGTCTTCGGAACGCAGACCGGCCACATCTATTCGATCAACCGCAAGACCGGCAAGCTGGACCCGGCGTTCGGGGATAACGGGGTACTCGATACCACACCCGATGTCATCCAGGGCGGGGTGGAAGGCCACTACTCTCTCACGTCACCGATCTCTCAGTGCAAGGGCACCTTGGTCGTCGGAGGGCGGGTCTCAGACGGTTTGCCCCAAGGGCCGAGCGGCGACATCCGCGGATACGACATCCATACCGGGGATCTGCGCTGGCGCTTCCACACGGTGCCGCAACCAGGCGAGTACGGTCATGAAACCTGGGGCGGGGACTCCTGGAGGTTGCGAGGCGGGGCGAATCTCTGGTCGATGGCGAGCGTCGACGAGAATCTCGGATTGGTTTACGTTCCCCTGGGATCACCGGCGCACGACTACTATGGCGGCGACCGTCCCGGAGCCAACCTGTTCGGCAACAGCCTCGTGGCGATCGACTGCCGTACCGGCAGCAGGCGCTGGCACTTCCAGAGCATCCACCACGACATCTGGGACTGGGATCTGCCATCCCAGCCCTCTCTCGTTGAGGTCGTGCGGGCCGGCAAGCCGGTCAAGGCCGTGACTCTCGCGACCAAGACTGGGTTCCTTTTCGTATTCGACCGGGCTACCGGCGAACCTTTGTTTGATATCGAGGAGCATGCGGTTCCTCCGGGCGATATCCCGGGCGAGTACTATCACCCGACCCAACCCAAGCCGGTGTTGCCGAAACCGTTCATCCGACAGTCGATGCGAAAGGACGAAATCACGACGGTGACCCCCGAATCGCGTGCCGAGTGCCTCGAAATGCTCGAGGGGGCATCGATCGAAGGACCGCTGTTCCGTCCTCGACTCAGGCAGAGGACAGTCTTCTTCCCCGGAACGAACGGCGGCTCGAACTACGGCGGCGGTGCCTTCGATCCCGAGACAGACACGTTCTACATCAACTCGATGGACGTCGGAAGCCTGGCTTCGATGGTTCCGCGGGGGGAAGACGCTGAAATCCCGTGGCGCAGCAGGTCCGTCCCGCAAGGGCGCTTCTGGGATTCCAGCATGTATCCGTGCCAGGAACCGCCGTGGGGAAATTTGACGGCGGTTGACCTCAATACGGGGGAGTTCCGTTGGCAGGCAATCCTCGGCGAATACGACGAGCTAACGGCGCGCGGGATCCCGCCAACCGGCGCATCTAATCTTGGCGGGCCCATCGTCACCAAGGGCGGTCTCGTGTTCATCGCAGCGACGAACGACAAGCGGTTTCGGGCCTTCGACAAGGCTACCGGGGATCTGGTCTGGGAATACCGCCTGCCAGCCAGCGCTCACGCCACCCCGATGACATACATGGTCGACGGCACACAGTTCATTGCACTCGCAGTCGGGGGAGGAAACAAGTACAACCCCGGGAGCTTCATGGCGAAGGTGATAGCGTTCCGGCTGCCGTCGGAGGAATAGCCGGCCCCTGGTTGTCGTCTCCGGCGCTTCAGGACCTCGTCGCGAGAGGAGCGCTGCCGATGCCGGGCCAGACACGCAGCGTTCCCAGCACGGCACGGATCCCGCTCCAAACCGTGAAGGCCCACCATATGCCGTTCAGCGCGTGCGGCGATGCGGGGTCCGTCCAAAGCACAACGGCGGTTCCCGCGAAGAGCGCGGTCACCACCGCGTTGCGGAGGAATGCGAAGTCGGCAGTGCCGAAATGCACCCCGTCGGTCCCGAACGTCACGCCGCTGATGGGCTGGGTCACGGCCGCAACGCGCCAAGGAAACGAGAAGAGTGCCGTGGCGACAGGGGGGATGTAAAGGACGCTCACCCAAGGCTGCGCAGCAATCATGGCCAGGCCGAGCAGGGCACCAGCCCCACACGACCACAGGCACACGAGCCGGGCTGCGCGACGGGCCTGCGCCCGCTCTCCCGTTCCAAGGAAGTACGCCACCAGGCTCTGTGCAGAGATGGCGAAGGAGTCCATGAACAGCGCATTGAAAAACCACGTGCTGCGAATGACCTGATGCACCGCCCCGGCACCTGCGCCGATGAGCGTCGCCTGGCGCGTCCCAAGGATCAGAAACGCATTTAGGCTCGCCGCTCTGAGGAACAGGTCAACGCCCGCGACAAGCAGGCCGCGGGCCTGTCGCCAATCGAATCCGTCTGGCCAGCCGAGACGCCGCAGGGCGGCGGCGGCAGCCCAGAGCGCTCCCACCCACTGGCTGATCGAACTGGCTATCGCCGCACCGGCCACTCCCATCTCGGGGAATCCGGCAAGGCCGAAAATGAGCAAGGGGTCCAGCACGACATTCAGAGCGTTCATGCCGCCCGCGACCCATAGAGGCGTACGCATGTCGTGCGCCCCGCGGAGGGCGCCGAACGCGGCGAAGCTGGCCATCATTGCCGGCGCACCGATCAGGCGTAGAGAGAGATAGGTCTCCGCCAGCCGGGCGACCTCGCCATCTGCACCCATCGCTCTGGCGGCAAGCCCTACGAGCGGGTACCCTGCCAGTGCGACCGCCGCTCCGACCAGCAGCGCCAACGTCATGGCAACCAGGCACATCCGGGCGGCGGCCCGGCCCGACCCTCCGTTGCGCGATTCCGTCCCGTGAACCGTCGCGACGCGAGTCTGCGTGGCGACACCCAGAAAGCTGAAGGCCCAGAAGAGCGCCGAGAGGACCATGGTCCCGACACCCAGAGCCGCCAGCGGCTCGGCGCCGAGCCGCGCAACGAACGCGGTGTCGACCATGCCGGCGAGGGGCTCGGCGACCAGCGAGCCGAGGATCGGCAGGCTCAGCGCAACCAAGGTTCGGTGGGGGTGCGCGGCGAAGCGTTGCGGCGCGGACAAGTACCATTCTGACAAGGGCATCCGGTCGGCATGCCAGAATGGTCCGTCCGAATGGCCGGCGTCCTGTACCTGCACGGCTTCTGTTCCAGCTCGAAGTCCAGCAAGGGACTGTTTCTGGCAGGGCGCTTCAGGGATATCGGCGTGTCCGTGGCGCTGCCCGATCTCGATGAAGGCGACTTCCGGTCCACCACGCTGACCAAGCAGCTTGCGGTCGTCAACCGTCTAGCGGAAGAACTGAAGCCCTCCATGCTGATCGGCTCTAGCCTCGGCGGATATCTCGCCACGCTGTTTGCCGCGCGCGATCCCGGCGCCATTCCCGTGGTCGCCGTCATGGCGCCCGCGTTCGATTTCGCCCGGAGACTGGGCACGAGCCTCGGGAAGGACCTGGACCGATGGAGGCGTGACGGCGACCTGGACTTCTACCACTACAGGGACAAGGCCGATGTCCCTCTCGCCTACGGGTTCTACGAGGACGCAACCCGCTACGAGGCGTTCCCAAACGTCAAGGTGCCCCTTACGGTGTTGCACGGGCTACGCGACACCGTGGTCGACCCCAAGCTATCGACGGAGTTCGCCAGGCAGAGGCCGAATGTCGAACTGGAGTGGCTTGACACGGACCACCAGATGCTGGATGTCACGGAGCGCATCTGGGCGAAGCTGAGTGCCGCTTACCGAGGGAGCTGAACCCAGCAACAGCGATCCGTCGCGATCACTCGCGGGCCCGGTCCAGACGTCGCTTCCAGTAGACGCTCCCGGCGATCGCGAACACCGCTATGGCCGCCCACCAGGACACACCCGGGATCTGGGCCCAGCTGACGTCGAACATGCCAAGCACATCGGACCGCTCGATTGACCAGTGCCACGCCTGGTGAGCGGCCAATGCGGAAAGGATGATCGTGCCGACATTCTCGGCCACCACGTGCCGGAAAAGGAATCCCAGCACGGGTACCAGCAGAACCAGTACAAACAGCTGGCCGAGCTCGACGCCGACGTTGAAGGCCAGCAGGGACGTGAGGAAGTGGGAGCCGGCGAACTGAAGCGTCTCGCGCAGCGCGAACGAGAATCCGAAGCCGTGAACCAGGCCAAACCCCAGAGCGAACGCCCAGCGGCGCCGGGTCGCTCCCACGATGTTCTCGAGCGCCATGTAGAGAATCGAAACCGCGATGAGCGTTTCGACGAGCGGCGGGAACCACAGCACGTCCGGCGCGAGGCCGGCGGCGCTGGCGATCAGCGTCACTGAATGCGCCACGGTGAACGCCGTGACAATCAGGACCAGGGGGCGCAGGCGACGCAGCGGAATCACTAGGCAGAAGAGAAAGAGCAAGTGGTCCGGACCGTCGAGGATGTGTTCGAAGCCGAGCTGCACGAAACGCCAAGCAGCCTGAAACCAGCTCGGATCAAGCGGGACAAGGCCCGGATCGCCGGTGAACTGGTAGGCTCGCTTCGATCCACCGGGCAGCTCGTACGTGAGTGCCGTGACCACCTTGCTCGCGAGATGAACGAGGCCCAGGCGAACAGAGAATTCCGACTCGGCGGATCGGATGGGATACTCGAGCAGCACGTCGAACAGAACCTGGTTCCAGACCAGGTGCTCGGAGTTGGCAGGCTTGGGTGCGGCAACATGGGCGAGTGCCCGCTCGAGGGACTCCATGGATCTGTCCGAGGGCAGAGAGATCTGGGTCGCGGCGACACTTGGGATCGGCAGCCGCGACCCGTTCTCGTGAATCTGGACGAATGGGGCGATCCATTGCGACGCCAGGCCAGGCAGTTGGGGCGAGAGCTGCTCGATGTCCAGGTAGCCGGGTCCGAACTCGGGGACATCCACGTCGCGCATCGAGCGGAGTGGGACCCGCACCATGACCTGGAACGTGTCCCCGTCCGCTCTTGCCAGCAAGCGCGCCAGCACTTCGGTAGGAATCTCGTGCGAACTCAGCGAATCCGCGAACGGAAGAGCAACTAGAAGCAGGAGAGGACGAAAACGAGACACTGGAAACCCTTGCCCTCTCCTAAGTTAAGCGAGTAAGATGTTGCGGGTGAGAAAGCGAGTGCCCCTCATGAAATCCGAACTCCGTACGTCCGTCGCGCTGGTCGCGGCGACCCTCCTGCTAGTGGCATGCGCATCGCCGCCCGTCGAGGACGCGGAAACCGCCGAGCCGGGAGCCGCAATGGTACCGCGATTCGAGGTGGATCCGCTGTGGCCGAAGCCCCTACCCAACCACTGGCTGCTCGGAACGGTTATCGGTGTCGACGTTGACGACGAGGACAATGTCTGGATCGTCCATCGGCCTAGCTCCCTTGACCCCAAGGAAGTTTACGCCACCTGGGATCCGCCAGCCTCGTACTGCTGCTTCCCCGCCCCTCCGGTCCTGGCATTCAGCCAGGCGGGAGACCTGATCGAGCACTGGGGCGGCGCGGGCGAAGGCTTCGACTGGCCGGCGTCCAACCACGGCGTCGATGTCGACCACAAGGGGAACGTGTGGATCGGAGGCAACGGCCGGGGTGCCTCGAGAGCCGAAGCCGCCTTGCCGCATGACGAGAGCGCCATGGGCAAGGGCCGGGTCCACGACAGCATGGTGCTCAAGTTCACGCGGGACGGCAGCTTTCTCATGCAGATTGGCAAGCCCTTCATGGGTGAGGGCAGCCACGACCTGAAGAACTTCAAGCTACCGGCCAAGACACTAGTCGACGCGAAGACAAACGAGCTCTACGTGGCAGACGGCTATGGCAACCGGCGGGTCATCGTGCTCGATGCGGACACGGGCGAGTACAAGCGCCACTGGGGCGCGTACGGAAACGAGCCGGATGACACGCAGCTGCCGGCGTACACGCCAGGAGAGGACCCGCCCCAGCAGTTCCGCACGCCGGTGCACGGCATCGCGCTTTCCGAGGACGGCATGGTTTACGTGTGCGATCGGACGAACGACCGGATCCAGGTCTTCAAGACCGACGGCACCTACGTGGATGAGGTGTGGGTGGAACCCGACACACTGGGCGACGGCTCGACCTTCGATGTCGCGCTCTCCCGGGATCCGGAACAGAAGTTCCTGTATGTTGCCGACGGAGCCAACCAGAGGATCCACATTCTCGACCGCCAATCGCTGGAGATTCTCACGAGCTTCGGCGACGGTGGCAGGCAGCCGGGGCAATTCTACGCAGTCCACAGCATTGCGACCGACAAGGCGGGGAACATCTACACGACGGAGACCTATCACGGCCGTCGTGTCCAACGCTTCCTCTACAAGGGCCTCGCACCGGTCACTGACAAGCAGCAAGGCGTTGCCTGGCCGACCGATTGAGTCCGGTGAGTCCGGCCCCTCAGGCATTCGACCCGTCGTCAGGGCACTGTCCTGAGGCTCTGGCTGGTCCGGACAGCAGCGGCGGGGACAGGGCCTACGGAACTGGAAACCCGCAGGGGGAGGCGATCGGGCCCCGCGAGCCTCTTCCGCAGTTCGGGCAATACCCGCTCCAGGCAGGGTCCCCGCCGAGGTTGAACCCTATCTGCCGGAACAGGCGTAGCATTGATTGAAGGGGCAACCGGAACGGCCCGGACGCGCGACGGAGTGGATCAGGAGATGGATTCAGATCCTCGCAAGCTGCTGGACGCTGCAATTGCCGATGGCGAGGCGTTTGGCGCGATCATCGCGCAAACCGAGGGGATGGTCTACAGTCTGGCCTACAACTTCTTCCGCAACCGGGCAATCGCAGAGGATCTGGCGCAGGACGCGTACCTAGAGCTGTTTCGCAACTTGCGCAAGCTGGATTCCGACATGCATCTGGTGAACTGGCTGCGCAAGACGATCACAAGGAAGTGTATCGATCGCTCTCGGAGGAAGAAGTTCCGACCGCACCTGGATTTGGATTCGATCCCCGAGCCGCAGGTCGCCGGCACCCCGCCCGACCCGATTCTGGCAGAGGAATTGCACCGGAAGGTCTCCGAACTGCCGGCCAAGATGCAGATGGTCGTTGTGCTGAGGTTCCAGGAAGACTTGAAGCTCAGCGAAATCGCGGATGCGATGGGCATCCCAGTCAACACTGTCAAGACGCTTCTCAGGCGTGCCCTGATCCGGCTGCGTCCAAAGGTCGCCCACTTGAAGACGGAGGTTTGCTATGCGCCGGCTGGACGATGACAACTACCTGGACGCGGCGCTCCGGCAGACCCTGGCACGGCACTCGGCACCGTCATCGCTGAAGCCGAGGGTGTTGTCGCAAATCCGGCAGGAGATAGGCCGCGAATCGCGACGTACGGCCCGCAACCTCGTCCCGTGGCGGTTTCCGTTCCGGATGCACTGGGCTATCGGGACCTGCGCAGCCACGGCCGCTGTCGCGTTGATCTGGGCAACCCTGCCGCTACGGGAGGAGCCCCCAGCTCCGCCAGCGGTCGCGATGGAATCGGTCGAGCTGCAATTGGCGGGAGTGCTGCAGTTGGCGGGTAGCAAGTGGAACAGGGCACAGGAAATCGCGCTCTCGCCGATACAGGAGGACGGAAATGACTAGGTCGAGATGGCACAGCCTGCCTGCCGGGATCGCCCTGGCGTTCCTCCTCGCCGGCAGCCACGCCATGCTACACGCTCAGGGCCAGGGCAGCGACGCTGCGCCCGAATTCGCCAGTCTTGAGGAGAAGGCGGACGAAGTGGTCAAGGTGAACCTGTGGGGCCGGTCGCTGGACCAGGCCAAGCGACTTCTCGGCCTGCGCAAGAATCTGACAGGGTCTGTCAGGAGCTTTATGAACGGGCTGACCGCCGTCTACCGCCGCACCTACCGCTTCCGCGGGGCCCCGGCGAGCGAGGACGACGTCGAACCGGTCCATAGGCAGCTGGCCGAGGACGGCTGGGTCCCGCTGATTGAAGCCGAGGACCGCGGGAAGCCCGAATCGCTATCGGTGTATTCCTTTTACGCCGACGAGGAGGTCGCCGGCATGACCGTGGTGTCCAGCGATCCGGACGAGGTGACCGTCCTTAAGCTCATGGGGCCCGTCGACTTCGAGGCACTGTCGGCGATCGGCAGCGGTCTGGGATTGCCCGTGATGAACCTCGGATCGACCGATCTCAACAAGATCGACGCCGCAACCCCCAAGAAGTAGGTCTCAGTCGAGAACCTCTCCCTCCGGGTTGAGACGCCGCACCTCGCCGAAGCCGAGTTCGCGCACGCCGGCCTCGATCTTGGAGAGGTCGCCGACCACCACCCAAACCATGCGGCCCGGGTGCACGATCGCCTTGGCCGCACGCCCGATGTCCGGGAGCCGGAGCGAACGCACCTTGCCTGCGTACGTCTCAAAGTAGTCGTCCGGAAGGTCGTAGGTATCGACGTCCCGGAGGGCCCGCAGGACGGAGCGCTTGGTCTCGTACTGGCCGGGAAGGCGGAGGGTCCGGTTCCGCTGGGCCTTCGAAAGCTCCTCCTCCTCGGGCGGGCGCGAATCCAGGATGTCCCGCAGCTCGCGGTCGATCTCGATCATGGATTCCTTGGTCTTGTCCGTCTGAACAGGCGAATAGGCCATGAACATCCTGGGGCCGCGGGCGTCGAGCAGCAGGCTCCGCGCGCCGTAGCTCCAGTGCTTGTCCTCGCGGAGGTTCATGTTGATGCGTGATGTGAAACTGCCACCCAGGATGGCATTCATCGTCTCAATCGCGATCTCATCCGGGTTGTTCGTTGGCGGAGCCGGCAGGCCTGCAAGTATGACGGACTGCAGAGCACCCGGCTTGTCGACCAGGTACACGGCCCTCTTCTCGGGCATCGGAACGTCCGCCAGCTTGAGGGCGGGGAGGGCACCATCGCCGGCCCATTTCCGGAAGCGGTCCTCGAGCATCGGGCGAAGAATCTCGAGCGGCACGTCGCCTACCGCCACCAGCGTGGCATTGTCCGGCCTGTACCACTTCCGATGGAAACCTACGACGTCCTCTCTCGTCAGCGATTTGACCGACTCGATGGATCCGCTGCCCGTCATGGGGGCGGAATAGGCGTGGTCCGATCCGTAGATCAGCCCTGGAAGCAGTCGCAAGCCAACCGTGAACGGTTGCGACATTTCCTGACGGATCCCGGCAACCTGCAACCGCTTGAGACGGTCCAGCTCGTGTTGCGGGAACGACGGTTGCAAGACCACTTCGGAGAAGAGATCGAGCGATTCTCCGAGGCTCTCGGTGAGTGCTGACAGACTGACCGTCGCCGTGTCGAGCGAGGCCGAGGCGCTGATCCTCGCGCCCAGACGCGTCGCCTCGTCGCTGATCTGGAGCGAATCGCGGTTGGCAGTACCCTCGTCCAGCATTTCCGCCGTCATCTTTGCGAGGCCTGGGATGCCGAGCTGGTCCGCAGCGTAGCCGGCATTGACGACCAGTGAAATCTCGACCGTCGGGATCGAGCGCATGGGGGCATGGACGACGCGCAGGCCGTTCGACAAGGTCACTTCGGCTGTCTCGGGAAACACGAACTCGGGGAACCCTTCCGAAGAGGGCAGGCCCGAACGGTCGACGTTTACTTCGGTAACGCTTCTCGGAGGCGCGGGGTGAATCTCAAGGACATAGACGCCATCGGAGAGATACTTCGCCGCGGTCGACCGCAGTTGTTCGGCGGTCGACTCCTCGGCCCAGGCGAGCATTTGCTTGTAGTGGGACGGATTGCCCGCATACACCTCGTTGCGTGCGAGGATGTCCGACTTCCCGCCGAAACCGCCGATCCGTTCCACGCCTCGGATGAACCTCGCCTTGCGGTCCATCTTGGCCCGCTCAAGCTCTTCCGCGGTAGGCCCATCCTTGAGGAATCTTGCCAGTTCCTCGTCCAGCGCCCGCTCGACGGCGGCCAGGTCACCAGCGGGTTGCGCGGTTCCCTGCAGGACCACCTGGCCGCCGATCTCGCGCGCACTGATGTAGGCGGTGGCGTTGGTAGCGATCTGGTCTTCGTAGACCAACCGCTTGTAGAGCCTGGAGCTCTTTCCCGCCGCAAGCACGTCGGTCGCGAGATCGAGCAGAACCGCTTCGCGCGATCCCCACTGAGGCACGTTCCAGACCTTCATCACCCTCGCCTGGGGTACGCGATCCTCGACCGTCTGCCGCTGCTCGCCGCTGCGACCCGCGATCCAAGCGCGATGCCGTGCGACCGGCGGCCCCGAGGGAATCCCGCCGAAATAGTGCTCGACCAGGTCACGAGCCTCCTTGGGCGAGATGTCCCCGGCGATCGAGATCACCGCGTTCGCCGCGCCGTAGTACGCCTTGAACCATTCATGGACGTCTTCCAGCGAGGCGGCATCGAGATCCTCCATCTCGCCGATCACTGTCCAGGAGTAGGGATGACCCTTTGGATAGGTGTTCTTGGTGATCAGCTCGTAGGCAACGGCGTAGGGCTGGTTCTCGCTCTGGCGCTTCTCGTTCTGCACGACGCCGCGCTGCTCGTCCAGCTTGGCCTGGTCCACCGCACCCAGCATGTTTCCCATGCGGTCGGACTCCATCCACAGGGCTAGGTCGAGCGCCGGCCGCGGAACGTCCTGGAAGTAGTTAGTGCGATCGACGTTGGTCGTGCCATTGAGATTCGTCGCCCCGACGCGCTCCATGGCCTGGAAGTAGTCGTCATTGAAGTTCTCGGAACCGTTGAACATCAGGTGCTCGAACAGGTGGGCGAACCCGGTCTTGCCGGGCTTCTCGTTCTTCGATCCGACGTGGTACCAGACGTTGACGGACACGATCGGGGCCTTGCGGTCCTCGTGAACCAACAGCGTGAGCCCGTTGTCCAGGACGAACTTCTCGTAGGGGATTTCGACTTGAGCCGAGAGCGGTGCGGAAAGCACGCCTGCGAAGCAGGCGACCGCAATGGCATGGCCGAAAGCGAGCTTGAGGTCAATCATGAGTTCCATGGGAAGGCTGCGAGCGGCTCAAGCTATCGGCTCGAGACCTGACGCGGATCTCCTCCGGCACCTCAGTCTCGGTCGAAAGGCGGCCCGAAAACCAAGTATGCCACGAGGCCAAAAGTGCCGCAGGTTGAAGGTGAAAGGACGGACGCAACTCCATCGATGGGCGACACGCCGGAAGGCGTCGCGCGACAGGAAGCCGGTGCCCGCCGGCGGCGCCGCAACGCCCTTGGCGGATCAGTTCTCGACCTGGTAGTTCGGCGCCTCTGTCGTGATGAGTACGTCGTGGACGTGCGCTTCCCGGAGGCCCGCCGCGGAGATCCGCACGAACCGGGTGCTAGCCCGCATCGCCTCGATGTCCCGGCAGCCGCAATACCCCATGCCGGCTCGCAAGCCGCCCACGAGTTGATGGACAAGGTCGCCAAGCTGGCCCTTGTGAGGAACACGACCTTCAATCCCCTCTGGAACCAGCTTGCCGTCCCCGTCGCCCCTCTCGTATCGGTCGCTGCCTTCCTTCATCGCCCCGAGCGAGCCCATTCCGCGGTAGGTCTTGTAGGTGCGGCCTTGGTAGAGGACGGTCTGGCCGGGGCTCTCCTCCGTCCCCGCGAACAGGCTGCCGAGCATGACCGAATGCGCTCCGGCCGCGATGGCCTTCGAGATGTCGCCGGAGTACTTGATTCCGCCATCGGAGATGATCGGGACGCCGGAACCCTCGGCGGCCTTGACGCACTCGGACACCGCCGAGATCTGCGGCACGCCCGCGCCCGACACGATCCGCGTCGTGCAGATCGATCCGGGACCGATCCCGACCTTCACGGCGTCGGCCCCCAAGTGGATGAGATCGCGTGTCGCGTCGCCGGTGGCGACGTTGCCGACGATGAGCTGCAGATCGGGGAATTCGCCGCGCAATGTCTTGACCGCTTCACAGACGCGGCTCGAGTGCCCGTGCGCCGTATCGACCACGATTACGTCGGCCTTCTTTGCGGCGAGTTCCTGCGCCCGCTCGAGATAGTCGCCTTTTGCGCCAACCGCCGCTCCCACGAGCAATCGCCCCTGAGAGTCCTTCGCCGAGTTCGGAAACTTGCGCTTCTTCTGAATGTCCTTGACCGTGATGAGGCCCTTGAGAAGGCCCTGAGTGTCCACGACCAGAAGCTTCTCGATCCTGTGCCGGTGGAGCAGGTTTTCCGCTTCCTCAAGCGTCGTGCCGACCGGCACGGTGACAAGATTGTCCTTGGTCATCACCTCGTCGACCGAGAGATCAAGGCGCTTCTCGAAGCGCAGGTCCCGGTTAGTCAGGATTCCGACGAGCCTGTTGTCGATCGTAACGGGGACTCCGGAAATCCGATAGCGTGCCATTAGATCGAGCGCGTCCCTGATCTTTTGGTCCGGGGAAATCGTTATCGGATCCACGATCATCCCGGATTCACTGCGCTTAACCCGATCCACCTCCTCGGCCTGACGGTCGATCGGCATATTGCGGTGAATGACGCCAATACCCCCCTGCCGGGCAAGCGCCACCGCGAGCCTGGACTCGGTGACCGTGTCCATCGCGGCGCTCAGGATCGGAATGTTCAGGGACAGGCCCCGCGTGACCCTTGTTCTGGAATCGACCTCGGAGGGCAGGACCTCGCTGAAGGCCGGCAGCAGGAGGACGTCGTCAAACGTGAGGGCGAGCGGGAGCGTCTCCGTGACCATGCACAATTGTACGTTTGACAGCGGCTGATTGTCACAATGGAAGCCGTGCTCGAAATCCCCGTTCGCTCCATCCGCTGCCGCTATGCGCTGCTGGCGTTCGCCCTCGCCGTCGCAGGCGACATGCTGGCCGCACCACTCAAGATCGGGTTCATCGGACTCCGGCACGGCCACAGCTGGCGCCAGCTCGGCGACGTCACGGGGATTGACGATGCGGAATTCGTCGGCGTCGCGGAATCGATTCCGGGCCTGGTCGACGAGGCCAGAAGGATCCAGCCCGACGCGTACTACGGATCCGACTATCGCAAGTTCGTGCACTCGAAAAAACCCGACATTGTCTGGGCGTTCGTCGAGAACAACCGGCATTTGGAAGTCGTCGAGTTCCTGGCGCCACTCGGGATCCACGTCATCTTCGAGAAGCCGCTAGCAGGGTCCTACGCGGACGCCCTGCGGATCCGCAGTCTCGCCCGCGAGCACGGCATCCATGTCATGACGAACTACCAGATGGCCTGGTGGCCGTCCAACCACGAGCTGCGACGTCAGGCCGCTGAAGGCAAGATCGGCAAGGTGTGGCGGCTCCACGGTGTGGTCGGCAACAGCGGACCGGCCCCGCGGGACCTGCGGCGAAAGGTGTTCTTCGACTGGCTCACGGATCCCGAAGCGAACGGGGCCGGCGCGCTGGTCGACTTCGGCATCTACAGCGCGACGTGGGCCGTCTGGCACCTTGGACTGCCGAGCCATGTCTATGCGACGGTAAACAGTCTGCAGCCCGACCGCTTCCCCAAGGTTGAGGACAACGCGGTCATGGTCCTTTCCTATCCGAGTGGCGTGGGAATCTTCGAGGGCAGCTGGGACTTGCCGCGTGGATTCCAGCAGCTCGAGGTCTTCGGCCGGACGGGGAGCCTGTCCTTGAACCGGGACTCTCTTGCGCACCGGGACGGGCGCAGGGCGGCCGTCGACATCGAATCGACGCCCCTCGATCCTGCGAACAGCCACCCGATCCGGTACATGATCGATCGCGTCAGATCCGGCAAGCCGCTGGGACATATCGTGGCCCTCGACATCAACGTCGATGCCGTCCAGATCCTCGAGGCGGCGAAGCGGTCGGCCCGCAGTCTTCGCGCAGTGCCGCTTCCTCTCGAAATCGGCGAGGCGCAGTGAGGACGAGCCGGCATTCCTGGCTGGCGAGACCGCTCAATTCGCCGCGCTACTGCGGGAGATCGCCGGAGTCGGATCCTCCGAGCGACCGGAATCCGTCCAGCCGCCGCTTGAGTTCCGCGACGATCTCGGGCTGCTCGCTCGCGACGTTGTAGCGTTCCGAAGGGTCCACGTCGAGGTGGTACAGTTCGTCGCCGTCGATCGTGCGCAGCTTCCACGGACCAGCGCGGATGCCCTGTACCCTCGAGCCCCGGTGATAGATGAACTCCAAGCGTGGAGACTGCCCAGTGCGACCGGCCCAAAGGGCCGCGAGATCATGCCCGTCCGAACCTCTCGGCACTTCCCCGCCGCCGGCCTTGATCAGCGTCACGTAGAGATCGAGCGTCGCGCCCATCTCGGCAGTCACGGTGCCGGGCCGTACCGTCACGGGCCAGCGCACGATCATCGGGACGCGGACACCTCCTTCGTAGGTCGTGTGCTTGGCACCGCGCAGCGGGCCCGGCGATCCCGCATGCCAGGGGACGACCCCTCCGGAAAGCATCCGGCCGGGCAGGTTCAGCCACGGTCCGTTGTCGCTGGTAAAGACGACGATCGTCTCGTCGCGCTGGCCCGTTTCGTCGAGGGCCCTCAGGATCTCTCCCGCCGACCAGTCGATGGCCTCGATCACGTCGCCGTAGAGACCCGCTCTCGACGTGCCCCGGAACCGGCCGGCAGTCCGCAAGGGCAGATGGGGCATGCTGTAAGCGAGATAGGCGAAGAACGGCTTCTCGGATTCCTCCCGGATGACTTCCACGATCTCCGCCGTGTAGCGCATGGTGAGCTGGTCCTGGTCGACCGGATGCTCGACCCGCTCGGCGTCCCGGTACAGCCACAGCGGCTCGTCTGTCTGGACCCACGGCTTGATCATGTCGTTGGAATAAGGAAGGCCGAACCATTGGTCGAAGCCCTTGCCGACTGGCAGGTACTCGGCCCGGGCGTACCCGAGATGCCACTTGCCAGCCATCGCGGTACGGTAGCCCGCGGCGCGCAAGGCTTGCGGAAGAGTCGTGAATTCGGACGGGATACCGCCGTCGCCTCCGACGCTGGTCCCGCTCACTCGGGCGCGGCTCGGATAGCGGCCCAGCAGCAGCTGGACCCGGGCCGGCACGCAAGACGGAGCCGAATAAAACGATGTCATTCGCAGGCCCTCTGACGCGAGACGGTCCAGGTTCGGAGTCCGGATGGTTGGATTCCCGAACACGCCGAGATCGCCGTATCCCAGGTCATCCGCAAAGAGCAGCACGATATTCGGCGCGCCGACGCATACGGACGAGGCCAGCAGCACGAGACAAAGCAGGAGCGTGGCGATCCGAGGCATCGGCGCCATTATCGCGTCTCGGGAGGAAAGGCCTGCAGATTGTCGATCAGGCGGGTAGGGCCGAAGTACGCAGCGACGGCAATTCGCACGGGTCGGTCGATTCGTTCGACGGGCTGGAGCGTTCCCGGATCGACGATCTCGAAATAGTCGAGCCGCAAGAGAGGCTCCCGCTGCAGCATTTCCCGGGCCTGGTCACGCACCGCGCGACCGTCGAGGGCACCCGCTTCGATTGCAGCCCGGGCGGCCCTGAGCGAGCGTAAGAGTACCGGCGCGGACGCCCGTTCCGCAGGAGAAAGCAAGACGTTGCGGGAACTCAACGCGAGGCCGTCCGGCTCGCGAACGGTCTCGACAGCGACGACCCCGACCGAGAGGTTCGAGTCCTCCACCAAGCGCCGGATGATTGCCAGCTGCTGGTAGTCCTTTTCGCCGAAGCATGCGAAGTCGGACTGCACGATGTTGAGCAGCTTCAGCACGACGGTTGCGACCCCCTGGAAATGGCCCGGTCGGCTGGCCCCGCAGAGTGTGGAGGCCATGTCGCCAACCTGTACGGAAACTGCGGGCGGCCTCGGATACATCTCTTCGACCGACGGGGCAAACAGCACATCCACGCCCTGCTTGCCGCAAACGAGCAGATCCGTCTTCATGTCGCGGGGATATCGAGCCAGATCGTCACGCCTGTCGAATTGCAGGGGATTGACAAAGAGGGTCGCCACCAGCAGATCGCAATGCGCTCGAGCGTGATCGAACAGGGCCGTGTGCCCGGCATGCAGCGCCCCCATCGTGGGTACGCATCCCACACGCTGGCCGGACTTCCTGGCGCGAGCCACCCTCTCGCGCAAGTCCCGTATGGTCCGGACTACCTCCGTGTCCATGTGAGGCTAGTCTCGGACGCCGCCACCCAGTACCCGTTTTCTCGTCGGCGGGAAAGCGCCTTCGCGGACTTCCTCCACGTAATCCTCGGCGGCGGCACTGATCTGGCGTCCCAAATCCGCATACTGCTTGACGAAGCTCGGCACGAACTCGTCGTAGAGCCCGAGGATGTCGTGGGTGACAAGGACCTGGCCGTCGCAGCGCGGCCCGGCGCCGATGCCGATCGTCGGAATCTGGAGAGTTGCGGTGACCTCGGCAGCAACGTCGTGAGGGATCATTTCCAAGACGATCGCGAAGGCGCCCGCCGCCTCCAAGGCGCGGGCACTCTCAAGCAGCTTCTTCGCGTCGCCCGGAGTCCGGGCCTGCTTGCGGAAACCGCCGAGCTGGTGTACCGATTGCGGCGTCAGGCCCAGATGGCCCATCACCGGAATGCCGGCTTCGACCAGTCGCTGCACCACTTCCAGCACGGCGTGACCGCCTTCGACCTTGACGGCTTGGGCACCGCCCTCCCGGACGAGCCGTCCCGCTCCCTGGATCGCGTCGGGGACTCCCGTATGACAGCTCAGGAACGGCATGTCCGCGACGACGAGCGCTCGAGACACGCCGCGAGAGACCGCTGCGGAGTGATGGACGATCGCGTCCAGGGTCACCGGCAAGGTGTTTTGGTACCCGAGCACGACCATGCCCAAGGAATCGCCCACCAGCAAGACATCGAGCCCTGCCCGGTCGAGCAGTCGCGCCATCGTGAAGTCGTATGCGGTGAGCATCGCGATCCGGTCCCCGTTGCGCTTCATGCGCATGAGATCCGGAGCTGTTACTGCGCGGTCGGAATTCCGCATGCTATCGACCCCCGCCTAGCGCGGCTCGCACTGCATCAGCTTCCGTCGGCGGCAAGCCGCGCCGGACCGCCAACGTGACCAAATACTGACCGAATTCCCGGTACAAGTCCCGGAGGGGCGCGGGAAGGCCCTGCATCGCATCGAGATGGAGCCGAACGGTGCTCGAGTCCCCTCGTGCGACAGGCCCGGTCAGCGCCTGAGCCCCATCCATTGTACTTGCATTGGCGACGCTCGATTCGATCAGGGGCCGCAGGGCCCGGGAGGCTACAGCCCGCTCGATGCCGGCGTGATCCATCAGTTGCGTCGCAGCGTCGGCAAGCCCGATCGCGCAATTGCTCGCAATGACCGCGGCAGCGTGATAGAGAGGCAGCCGGTCTTCGGGTACCTTGACGACGCTGCCGCCCAGGAGCCCGGCCAGGTGCTCGGACCAGTTCGCTGCGGCTCCGTCCCCGCTAACGCCGAAGAACGAGCCGCGGAGCGCAGCTACGCCGGTGACGGGGTCCGGGAACGTCTGCAGCGGATGGAACGTGGCGCACGACGTTCCCTGGCTAGGAAGAGGCTCCATGGCGGACGGCCCGAGGCTTCCGCAGGTCTGCAACACAACCTTCGGACCATGCGCGGACAGCTGTGCCGCCACGTTGCCGAGGGCGTCGTCAGGGACTGCGACCAAGATGCAGTCGCTGGCTTCGGCCACTTTCTCCAGCGTCGCGGCCCGAGCCCCGCTCCCGGCAAACTTGGCCGCCTCGACAGCGCGGTTGCGGGAAGCCATCAAGAGGACGAATTCCCGGGACAGTAGCCGGCCGAACGCCTGGGCGACGTTGCCAGCCCCAACGATGCCGAGAGTTTCCATCTCTCCGCCCCGGGGCCATTATGGCGCGACGGAGCCGGTCGGGTGAACTCGTCAGGCGAACGAGCGCTCGGGCCTATTCTCCCGCAGGAAGGTCGCGATCGAGTTCAGGGAAGCGCCCGGTTGGAAGACGGCAGCGACTCCCAGTTCCTCGAGCACCGGCACGTCCGCATCGGGAATGATGCCCCCGACAACAACCCGGATGTCGGTGGCGTCGGCCTTTCTCAGCAGCTCGAGCACGCGGGGCACGATCGCCATATGGGCTCCCGAAAGGATCGACAGGCCGATGAACTCCACGTCCTCTTGCAGGGCGGCGTTGACGACCTGTTCCGGGGTCTGCCGCAGGCCGGTGTAGACGACCTCCATGCCCGCGTCCCTCAGCGCCCGGGCGATCACCTTCGCCCCGCGGTCGTGGCCGTCAAGGCCTGGCTTGGCTACCAGCACTCGAATCGGCGCCTGCTGCGACCCCAAGTGCATGATTCGCCCAATCCTAGCAGCACTTCAGGGCTACTCCTGGAATAGCGCGATGGCCCGGTCGAGGCTGTCGCGGTCGCCCACCAGCACGACGGTGTCACCCGAGTGGTAATGGAAGTCCGTGTCACGCCGGTACAGGGGCTGCCCCTCCCTGACCACAGCGATCTGCACGGCGCCGGTACGACGCCTCAGTTGCAGCGACGTGGCACTCAAGCCGATAACCCTCGCTCCACCCTGGATTTCCACCAGTTCCAGGGCATCGTGAATGCCGAGGTGCTTCAAAGCGTCGAGCCGCAGGTCCGGCTGCGCGGTGCCACGCAACAGCCCGTAGTGTTCCGTCCGCACCGTCTCAGCTTCCTGCCATATCCGGTTGATCGGAATTCGGTAGCTTTCGAGCGCCTTCGAAAACAGTTCAATCGAGACTTCGAATTCCTCCACTACGACGTCCGAGGCCCCCAGCGCCATCAGCTCGTCGATGGAGCGCGTATATCTGGTGCGCACGACGATCCGTGCAGCCGGATTCATGTCGTGCGCGGCCGCGACGCCGCGCCTCTCGTCGGTTGGCGACGAGATCGCGAAGACGAGAACCCGGGCCCGGCGTGCGCCTACGTGCTCCAGCACGGCAGGTTGTGTCCCGTCCCCGAACTCAACCGGTATTCCGTCCTCACGCGCGTGGCGGACGAGGTTCGCGTCGTGTTCGACGACGATGCAGGCGATGCCTGCCGCGTTGAGCACCCGGGCCAAGTGTCGCCCGGCAACTCCGTAGCCAACGACGATGGTGTGGTCGGACATGGCATCCGCAGAAGCCGCATCGGCGGCGTCGAGTCGTCGCAAGCCCCTGACGGCCGGCGCAATGCGTTCGGCAATGGGCGGTGCGAACCGAATCAGAAACGGCGTGGCCATCATCGACAGGACCGCTGTGATGAGGAACAGCTGGTAGTCTCCTTCGCGGAAGAGCCCGAGAGGCAAGCCAACCGAGGCCAGCAGAATCGAGAATTCGCCGACCTGTGCAAGCGTGAGGCCGCTGATCAGCGCCGTCGAAGGCGTCCCGCCCACCGCGAGGACTGAGGCCCCCGCCAGCGCGACCTTGAGGGCGAACAGGACCACCAGCAGCGGAAAGAGCACTTCAAGCTGCGTCATCACTGCTGCAACATCGAGCAACATGCCAATGGAAATGAAGAAGATCCCGCTAAACATGGCCCGAAAGGGCAGGACGTCCGACAACGCCTGCAGGCCGTATTCGGACTCGGAGATGACCAACCCGGCGATGAAGGCGCCGATGGCAATCGAGAAACCCGCCAGTTCCGTCGCCACGGCGGTCCCGATGCAGAAGAAACCGACACACAAAGTAAACAGGTCGCGGTCGCGGAACAACACGATCCGGTCCAGCGTCTGCCGAACGATGAAGCGGCCTCCAATCACCAGCGCGGTAATGATCACGAGCCCGCGCAGGACCTCGACGCCCACCATCCCCATATCAGCGGCTCCCAAATCGGCGAGCGCTGGCAGCAGGAGAATGAGCGGCAATACGCAAAGATCCTGAAAGAGCAGTATGGAGATGACAGCACGCCCGGGCGCCGAGTCCAGTTCACCCCTTTCCGAGTACGTCTTGGTGACGATGGCGGTCGAGGACATGGCGGCCAAGGCCCCGTAGAAGATTGCCTGCGGCGGCGGAAAGCCCAGTGCAACCGCCGCCGCGGCCGCCACAAGGAGCGTGCCGACCATCTGCAGCCCACCGCCGATAAATACCGCTCGCGCCCACTGCCGGACGTGGGATAGGGACAGTTCCAGGCCCACACCGAAGAGCAGCAGGGCGACGCCGACTTCAGACAGGACTTCGACTTCGTCCGTGGCTCCGATCAGCCCTAATCCGTTGGGGCCCACTAGAACTCCAGCGACCAGGAATCCCACCAGAGGCGGGGCCGACAATCGGTGGGCCAGTGCCACGATGGGGATCGCCATGCCGACGAGCAGCGCCAGATCGATCAGCAAACTAGTCTCAGACACGAATCTTCCTGCCTCGGTCCGGCTGGCATGGCGGGCGTTCCGACCGCGAAGGGAACTGGAGCCCCGCTCGGACGCGCCGACCATTGAGCCCCGTCAGGACGCTCCGGCCGCCGCACGCCGGCCGGCCGATTTCAGGGTAACTTGGCAACCCGCAGGAACTGCCGACCACAGGGACCCGGACTGAATCAAGTTTCATCGTCACAGCGTTTCCTGGACTTGTTCCCGACCTTCCGCACGCGCCTCCCACCAGACAAGCCCGATCCGGCCGGCGTGGGGTGATGTCCCAGAATGCCCCGGTATTCGGCGGCGTCAGGCTTCTCGAGCAAGTCGAGAACGCGGGGCACGAAGGTGATGCGGGCACCCGACAAGGTCGGCCGTTCGAGGACCTCTCCGGTTCCTAGCAGTCGACCTTGAGGGTCGGCCCGGCGTCCACCACGGTCCTTCGCAAGCCATCCTTCCGGGCGTGCACCGCAGGAGCAAGCGACCCCCGTTCGCGCAATGGCCATCACAGTCGAGGCGGGTCTTGGCCGCGTGCAACCAAACTTGAGTTCCCCAAGATTCAAAGTGCTGGATTCGCGGATTTTTTGGGCGTCCCGTCCGCCCTCGCTCTGGTCCCGGCCGCAGATTCTGCACCGGTGTTCGGACGCTGGAAGGAAACCATTGCCAGCCTTGATGCACCATACCTGTTGATACAATGGGCCGCATCGGGGCGACGTATTCCAAGCCAGAGAAATGAGAGTGTTCAAACCCCTTTCTCCATTTCCAGCCCTGTTCCTCCTGCTAGCCGCGGCAGTGGTCCCACAGGCACTCGTCGCGGACTCGTGGGCATCTTGGCGGGGCGTCAACTCGGACGGCGTTTCGGCCGACACGGGCCTTCCGGAATCATGGTCGCCGGAAGGGGAAAACCTGCTATGGAAAGCCCCCTATGGAGGCCGGTCGGCCCCGATAGTCGTCGACGGACGCGTCTGCGTGATGCGGCTTGCCGAGCCCGAGACCGTCAAGCGCTGGCAAGAGCAGGTCGCCTGCCTCGACGCCGATACGGGCGAGCTGGCCTGGGAGTACCGTTACAACGTCTTCCAGACGGATATTCCCCATCACCGGGTGGGCTGGGCAAGTCTCGTGGGCGACCCCGAGACCGGCAACGTCTTCGCGCATGGGGTCGAGGGCATGGTTATTGCATTCAACCCCGAAGGCGAGATTCTCTGGTCTCGTTCGACGTCGGAAGAGATCGGGCGGATCTCGGGATATGGTGGCAGGACAGCGACCCCGGTCCTGGACGGCGATCTGCTAATCGTGAGCTTTCTGTCCGCAGGCTGGGGATCGACTTTCATCCCGCGGCATCGCTTCTACGCGCTAGATAAGCGCACGGGCGAGACGGTCTGGCTCTCAACCCCGGGGAAGGCTCCCTACGACACGACCTATACGGTTCCGGTAGTGCGGGAGATCGACGGCCAGCGACTGCTCATTACCGGGAACGGGGACGGGGGAATCTACGCGATGCAGGTCGCGACGGGCCTCAAGGCCTGGGAGTTCCCCATCTCGAAGCGAGGTATCAACTCGTCGGTAGTCGTGGACGGCCCCATGGTCTACGCCTCGCACAGCGAGGAAAACGTCGGCGAAAGCACGGCGATGGGCAGGCTCGTCGCCCTCGACGCAAGCCAGATCTCCGATGGCAGGCCCAGGCTGGCCTGGGCGGTGGACGGGTTCGCCGCTGGCTATGCCTCGCCTGCCCTACACGAAGGCATCCTCTATGCGGTGGACAACTCGGCGAACCTCGTGGCCTTCGACGGCGCCGACGGAACGGAGCTCTGGGTAGAGAACATCGGGATTGCTCAGCGGTCGTCTCCCGTGATCGGGGATGGCAAGCTCTACGTCTCGGACGTGGACGGCAAGCTCCATATCCTCAAGCTGGCGGGGCGGGATGCTCCCGAGAAGACCGACCTCGATGAATTCAATAACGCCGACGGGAGCCTGACGCAGATCAACGGCCCGCCGGCGATCGCAAACGGCCGCGTCTACTTCATCACCAACAACGTGGTCTACTGCATCGGCACGTCACAAGGAAAGGCCGGCGATCCCGTCCCGGAGGCCGGACGGGCGGTAAGTGCACCAGCGGGGGCCGAACCGTCGCACCTACAGGTCGTACCGGGGGAAACCAACCTAGTACCGGGCGGCAAGGCATCGTTCAGAGCACGGCTGTTCGACGCAAAGGGCCGTCTGATCGGCGACACCGAGGCCGAATGGAGTCTCGAGGGTGCGTTAGAGGGACAGTTGAGCGCTAGTGGCGAACTCACTGCGGAGACGCAGTTCCCGCAGGGCGGCTTGGTCGTGGCGACGGCTAAGGGATTCACGGGCAAGGCCCGGGTTTCAGTGCGGCCCTCCGGCGGCTTCCTCGAGGACTTCGAGCGCTACGCCGTCGATTCGGTTCCGGACGGCTGGTCGGCGGCTCGCGGCCGATTCAAGATCGTGGACGCCGAGGGCGGGAAGATGCTCCAGAAGCTTTCGGGCAACCCCCGGAGCTGGAGAACGACCGTCTATGTCGGCGTGCCCGGCCAGCGTGGCTACGAGATCGAAGCGGAGATGATGTCGATGGAGCAGCGCCGGCGCATGGCGGACATGGGCCTCGTGTCCCACCGCTACACGCTTGCCCTGATGGGCAACGCCCAGAGCCTGATGATCCGCACCTGGCTCTCCGAACTCGACCGATTCTCGAAAGAGATCCCGTTCGAATGGGATCCGGAAGTCTGGTACCGGATGAAGTTGCGCGTGGAGCCTAAGGACGACGGCAGCACCTCGATCCGCGGCAAGGTCTGGCCAAAGGGCGAGGACGAACCGGGCGAATGGAGCATCGAGGCGGTCGATGCAATCGGCCACGATCACGGAACGCCTGGGATCTACGGGTATTCCTCCGCGGACATCCACTACGACAACCTGAAGGTCACACCGGTCGGTAGCTGACCTCCAAGACACCGGAGAACGAAATGCTATCTCGCCCGATCCCGAGCCTCTGGCTTGCCTTGGTCGTCGCAGCGGCGACCACGCCTTCCGCAAGCGGCGCGGACTGGCCGATGTGGGGGGGTAATGGGTCCCGCAACATGGTCTCAGCCGAGACGGGCATTCCCCGCAGCTGGGACCTCAAGACGAAAGACAAGGTCCTGTGGGTCGCCGAGATCGGTTCCCAGTCCTATGGAAATCCCGTAATCGCTGACGGGAAGGTGTACCTCGGCACCAACAATGAACTGCTCCGCGATCCGGAGCAAGGCGGCGACCGTGGCGTAGTGATGGTATTCGACGAGGAGACCGGCGAATTCCTGTGGCAGATCACCCACGAGAAGCTGGCTGCGGGGCGCGTCAATGACTGGCCTGAGCAGGGCGTCTGCTCGTCGCCCGCGGTCGTGGGTGGGCTGGTCTACTACGTGTCGAACCGCGCCGAGATCCTGGCGCTCGACGCGGACGGATTCCGCGACGGAGAGAACGACGGCCCGTTCAAGGACGAGCAGCATGCTTCCGAGACGGATGGAGATGTCGTCTGGGTGGTCGACATGTACAACGACCTCGGCGTCTTCCCGCACAACCTGGCGGCAACTTCGCCCCTGGTGGTGGGCGACTTGCTCTTCGTCAACACGTCGAACGGCGTCGACGAGAGCCACATCAACGTCCCGTCTCCGCGTAGCCCGAGCTTCCTGGCGCTAAACCGCCACACGGGCGAGATCTTGTGGGAGGACGATTCGCCCGGACGCAACATCCTGCACGGGCAGTGGTCGTCTCCCGCCTACGGCGAGGCAGGCGGAAGGAAGCAGGTGGTCTTCGCCGGCGGCGACGGCTGGGTCTACAGCTTCGTGCCGGAGACGGGCGACCTGATCTGGAAGTTCGACGCCAACCCGAAGGAATCGGAATGGAAGCAAGGCCGGGGCGACCGCAACAACATCATCGCAACCCCGGTGCTGCTCGACGGAATCGTCTACATCGCAGTGGGCCAGGATCCCGAGCACGGCGAAGGCGTGGGACACCTCTGGGCAGTGGATGCCTCGGGCGAGGGAGACGTCACGGAAGGCAAGGTCGTCTGGCATCATCCCTTCCGGCGCACAATCTCGACCGTCGCCATCCATAACGGGATCGTGTACGCCCCGAACTTCTCCGGATTCTTCCACGCGCTCGACCTGAAGACCGGCAATCTGCTGTGGGAATACGACATGCTGGCGGCGGTCTGGGGATCGCCCTACGTCGTCGACGGCAAGGTCCTCCTCGGCGACGAGGACGGAGACCTGGCAGTGCTCAAGGCCGGGCGGGAAATGGAAGTGCTGTCGGAGATCAACTTCGGAAACGTGATCTACTCCACGCCCGTAGCCGCAAACGGAAAGCTATTCGTCATGACGAGGTCGCATCTCTATGCGATTGCGGAAGAGTAACGAAATGGCTGAGACCTCCCTGCAGCAGAGGATCGATTCCGCCCGCGAGGCATTGGACGCGCAAGTCCGAGAAACCATCGCCTGGCACTTCGATCCGGCGACCGGGTGCCCGTTCTGGCTCGAATTCGCGGCGGATCGCATCGGGTGGGACCCAAGGGATCGCATCGGGAGCTTCAAGGACCTCAGTCTCCTGCCGGCATTCGAAGACGAGTGGCTCCGGGGAGGCCCGGTCCGACGGTGGGTTCCGAAAGGGCTGGCGGACCAGCCGGTCTACGTGTTCGAGACCGGAGGGACAACGGGCGTACCGAAATCGCGCATCAACGTGGAGGACTTCCGCATCGATTACGCGGAATTTTCCAAGACCCTGCCTGACGAGTTCTTCCCTCCCGGTGCCGACTGGCTGCATCTCGGCCCGAGCGGCCCGCGACGATTGCGCCTGGCAGTCGAATACCTCGCTCAAGTCCGCGGCGGGATTTGCTTTTCGGTCGACTTGGACCCACGCTGGGTCGTCAAACTACTCAAGCGGGGGCACTACGAGGAAGCCGAGCGCTACAAGCAGCACTGCCTGGACCAAGCGATCACGATCCTAAAGGCGCACCCGGGCGTCCGATGCCTCTTCGCGACTCCCAAGCTGCTGGAAGGGCTCTGCGAGCGGACGTCGCTGCGCAAGTACGGGATCACCGGCGTCTTTTGCGGCGGCACCGAAATGACTCCCGAATTCCATCGCTTCGCCCGCGACGAACTGCTGGACGGGGCGTACTTCGCGGCTACCTACGGCAACACCCTGATGGGGCTGGCCTGCCACAAGCCGTTTGACCCGGCCGACAACTACGCGATCATCTACTACCCTCCGCAGCCGAGGGCCGTGCTTGAGGTCTGCGATCCCGACAACCTGAAAGAGACAGTCGCCTATGGCGAAACGGGCCGTGCCGTGCTCACCACGCTTACGAAGGAGTTCTTCGTGCCGCGCTTTCCTGAAAGGGACAGCTGCGAGCGAGAGCCGCCGATCGACCTGTACCCCTGGGACGGCGTCCGCAACGTGCGGCCCTTCCAAGACGCCAAGAGCGGGACGGTGACGGTCGGCGTCTACTAAACTCGATCTCGGTCGGTCCCGATGAACCTCCTTCAAATCGCCTCACTGGCAGTCCTTGTCCCGGGCCTAGCCGTACTCGCCCCGAGCGCGCCGGCCGCGGACAAGGCAGACACCGCCGCGATCAAGGACCTGGTGGGCCGGTACGCAGCGGCACGGGAGTCCCGGGATCCGGATGCCATCCGCACGCTCTTCACGGAAGACGCGGACCAACTGGTGTCGTCCGGAGTCTGGCGCAAGGGGCGTCAAGCCCTGGTGGAAGGAATGCTTGGCAGTTCCCGCCGCAATCCGGGCTCGCGCACTCTCACCGTCGAGACCGTGCGTTTCCCGGCCAGCGATCTGGCACTGGCTGATGCGAGATACGTCATCAAGGGCAGGGGCGGCGCTCCGGATCGAAAGATGTGGAGCACGTTCCTGTGCGTGCGTACCGGCAACGAGTGGCGAATCACCGCCATCCGCAACATGCTTCCCGCGTCCTGAGCATATGGCGTGATCGCTCGGAATGCTTCGTTGTTGGGCTTGAGTAGATGGAGTTGTTCGGGTCTGAATCCGTCTCCGAGGCGGTGCCGATCGCAATTTCAGCCCTTGCCAAGCAAGCAATCAACCACAAGTGCGCCGACTCTTTGAGAGCGGCAGTCGATCAGCCTCCTGCTCGCTCGATGAGGGAATCCGATCGAGCAGCGTCGTCCGTCAGCAACTGATTCTCAGAAACCGACAACCGGTACGGCCTTCGACTGGATCAAGTACTGATAGTCTGTTCGATACCCTCTTCTGCGGGGTCAACTGGCCATCGAAATCCGAAGACGAATCGATTCGGAAACGCGGGCGACGACGAACTTGGCATCCCGGGAGCACCGGAAATGGCGAAATCGAACATCCTGAATACACGCACGATCAATTACTTGGAGTTGATCGGCAACGGAAAGCAGTACCAAGTTCCACCGTATCAGCGCGACTACTCTTGGAAGGAAGAACATTGGGAAGACTTGTGGAACGACATAGTCGAACTGCGCAGAGACCGTGAGCAGCGTCACTACCTAGGGGCGTTGGTGGTTGAAGGCAAGAATGACCGAGAACTTCTGATCATTGATGGTCAGCAACGCCTCGCCACACTGAGTCTCTTCGCGCTCGCCGTTATCGCAGTCTTGGATTCTATGGCGGAGTCCAAGATCGACGAATCGAGGAACAGGGAGCGTAGCCGGGAACTCCGTAATCGTTTTCTCGGCGAGAAAGATCCCGCCTCGCTTGTCGAGAACAGCCGCCTTAGCCTGAATGACACGGACAATGACTTCTATCAGGATTACCTGATTCAACTGAAGGATCCTATCAATCCGCGACGATTGCCAAAATCAAATCGGCATCTTTGGGAGTGTTTCAAGTACTTCCGCGAAAGGCTGAAGGGCTTGGAAAGCATCAAGAATGATGGGATGGCCGTGGCCAGGCTGTTGTCGGAGACGGTCGCACGTCAACTACTCTTCATCCTGATTACTGTGGATGATGAATTGAACGCTTACACGGTCTTTGAAACACTTAATGCTCGCGGCCTGGAATTAACCACCACCGATTTGCTGAAGAACTACCTTTTTTCGAAGGTCCGCGTTAAGTCAGAGCTGGCGTTTCTGCAGCGTCGTTGGCGATCGCTGGTTGAGACCGTCGGTCAAGAGAGGTTCCCTGAATTCCTGCGCTACCACTTGCTCTGTGAAGAGCCAATGATCCGAACCCAGAGGCTGTTTAAGCTGGTGCGGAATCGCACGCGAAAGCGTCAAGATGTCTTCGCTCTGCTTGACGCACTCGAAGGCAGGGCCGAACTGTTCGCCGCAGTTCTCGACCCGAATCACAGCTATTGGATTGACCTACCCGGTGCAAGACGACATATCGCGGAGCTAAGCTTGTTTCGAGTACGGCAGCCAATGCCGTTGCTCTTTTCCGCCTGGGAGCACTTGCCAGGGCCGGATTTTGTACGGGTCCTGAAGCTAATCAGTGCCATTTCCTTTCGCTTTTCAGTTGTAAGCGGCCTCAACACGAACTTGCTGGAGCCCGTCTACCACCGAGCCGCAAAGTTCGTGGGCGATGCTGACATCCCAACACTGGGTGCCATTTTTGACCACCTCAAGCCGATCTACGTTGATGACGAAAAGATGCGCCAAGACTTTGCTCTGCTAGAGATACAGACCCGAGGTCGAAGGAAGAAGCTGGCAAAGTATATTCTTTCTAGGCTTGAGGAGAATCTCAGCGGGCGCACATGTGACCCGGATACGGATCCGGGCACGATAGAGCACATCCTTCCGGAAAATCCCATGGAATCCTGGGAGCGAACCTACTCAAGCGATAAGTGGGAGCGTGGAGTTTACCGTTTGGGGAACCTGACGCTTCTCGAAGCGCCGTTGAACAGGGAAATCGGGACCATTCCGTATCGTGACAAGCTTGCCAAGTACCGCGAAAGCAACTACCAGCTCACCAGCAGCATCGAAGACATCGCTCCAGAGGAGTGGACGGAGGAGCTACTCGGAGAGCGACAACGACGTCTCTCGGCGCGAGCGGCCTCGGTTTGGAAATCGGACTTCGCCTGAGGGTCACGGCACAAACTGACTAGACTCCGGTAAAGCTTGTGGCGATGATCTGTTCATGAATCGAAGACAGTTCATCGGCGCGGGTGGGTCGCTCGCCGCCGCCGCGCAACTTCAGGCCCAATCGAACGATCGCATCGACCAAGACAGGCAGACGGCTCTTGGCGCGCTCAAGCCCAGCCAGCGGGACCTCGACCACGGGCTGCGCCTTCATCGCGAATCCCTTGTGTTCGATGCTTACGGATTCTCTCCAAGAGCCGCCGTGGACGGCGACGCAGTTCGCGCCCTGATGGAGCAGGGAGCTTCTGAGACGGAGCTGCGGGACCAGCGCGAAGACATGACGATGACGCGTGCCGCCGTCTCGGAAGCGGAGCGGGCGGAGTTCATCCGGGCGTGGAACGCAGCCGGAGTGACCTGCATCTTCCAGAATTGCGGGGAGGAAAGCAGCGACCCTCTCCACCTGATCAAACGGCTGGCACGCTTCACGTACCTCACCGATCATCTTTCAGGCGTCTTGCGCCGGGCGGTCTCGCCCGACGGGGTCGAGCACGCTCACGCAGATGGCGTCGGGTGCCTGTACTTCACAGGGAACGGAGTGCCCTTGACGCAGCACTGGAACTCGGTCGAGGACGAGCTGCGATACGTGCGGATCTTCTTCCAGCTCGGGATTCGAATGATGCATGTGACGTACAACCGCCGGAACCGGCTCGGCGACGGCTGCGCCGAAACGGCGAATGGGGGCCTGAGTGACTTTGGAAGAGCGGCAGTGGCCGAAATGAACCGGGTGGGCATCATCGTCGACGTCGCCCACTCCGGCTGGCAAACGAGCCTCGAAGCGGCCCGGGCGTCGTCCAAGCCGATGGTTGCCAGTCACACGACATGCGGCCAGATCTACTCTCATATCCGGTCGAAACCCGACGAAGTGATCCGCGCAATCGCGGATTCCGGCGGCTACGTGGGGATTTGCTGCATCCCCCGCTTCCTCCGGGGCAGCGGCGATATCGTCGCCTTGCTTGACCATATCGATTACGCGGTGAAGACGTTTGGCGCCGACCACGTCGCGATCGGAACTGACATCGCGTACCGCTCCATGCTCTCGGAAGCGGAAGCCCGCAAGGTTCCTCGAGGAGGACCGAGCCGAACTCGATTCGCGGCGCTGTGGCCCGAGGACAATTACGTCACGACAACTGAAATGACACGAAGTCTGGCATGGACCAACTGGCCGTTATTCACGGTCGGCATGGTGCAAAGGGGGCACTCGGACGAGGCGATCCGCAAGATCCTCGGCGGCAACGTGCTACGGGTCGCCCGCGCCGCTCTCGCCTGAAGCCAACGCGGGAAGCAGAAGCCGGGCCGTCGAAGCCGGCGTTTCATTCGCCGGCGGAGCGGCTGCCGAGCTCTCGGAAAGCGACCCAAGCCCCGCCCTTCGGGAGTACACTTGGCGCATGACTCGCAGGAACTTCGTCGTCGGTTCGGGCATTTCGGCTCTGTCCGCCTCGCGAGCAATGGGCTCCAACGACCGCATCGGCGTAGGAATCCTAGGGTGCGGAAAGAGGAATCTCCTAGGCGAGGTGATGAAATTCCGACAGCAGGCCAACGTGGAGGTGCGGGCGGTTTGCGATGTCTGGCGCCAGCAGCGGGAGAAGGCCGTCGCGCAGGTCAGCGAGGCGACGGGCAACGCGCCCGAACGGATTCATGCCTACGATGAACTGCTTGCGCGCGACGACATCGATGCGGTCATCATCGGCACCCCTGACCACCAGCACTGCACGCAGCTAGTCCATGCCGTGCGAGCGGGAAAGGACGTCTACGTGGAAAAGCCGCTCGCCATGGACCTCAAGGAATTGCGCAAGGCATACGACGTGGTGACGGCCTCGGATCGCGTCGTGCAAATGGGAACACAAGTCCGCAGCTTTCCCTCGTCGGTCGCAGCCCGCGCGTTCGTCCAAGGCGGCGGACTAGGCACCGTCTTCAAGATCGAGCAGGCGCGCAACGCCTACAAACCGTATTGGTACCGCTACGCGGAACGGCGCCTGGAAGAGCGGGATACCGACTGGAAGCGGTTCCTCATGCAGCGCCGGGCGCGGCCCTGGAACGCGCAGCAGTACGCGGGCTGGTTCGGTTATCGCGACTTCTCGCAGGGGCCACACAGCAATCTGGGCGTGCATTTCTTCGATCTCGTCCACTACATCACCGGCTCCGGACCGCCCGCACGCGCGATCACGATGGCCGGCGGGTTCCTATGGGACAAGGACGGCTTCGACGTGCCCGATTCGGTCGAGACGACGCTGGAATACCCGGAACAGGGATTTCTGGTTCGCTATTGCTCCACGTTCGGCGTTCGAGGGCACAGCTACCTGAAGTTCTTCGGTACCAGAGGCCACATGGACGCAACCCGATGGGGCGACCCCTTCGTCATCAGTGGGGATTCCGTCGAAGCGGAGGACCGTATCGGTCCCGGCGAGACCATTTCCGATGCCGAGAGCGTTCCCCACATGCTGAACTTCCTGGAATGCGTCCGGACGCGACAGGAACCGAACGCGCCGATCGAGGCCGGCTTCAACCACTCGATCGCGGCCATCCTGGCCGACGAGAGCTTCGTGCGGGGAGGGCGCGTCGAGTACGACCCCAGGAAGAGGAGAATCCGGGGAGGTTAGGCTATCGCCAAGCCGGCCATTCGAGGAGGCGGCGCTCGGACCAGTACAGGTCGTGGTAGGGAACATCCTCTGCGGGAATTGCCGGATTGCGAATGGTCTCTTCAATGCGCCGGGCAATGGCCGCAACGTCGGCCTCGGTCGCGACCCGAAGGTCGAGCCAGAGTTCCCGGTTCGTGTCATCCGCTCGGTTCACCCAGACTGGGGGATCGCGTTCGCGCAAGAGGTTGGCAAGGGCGCGCGCCGACAAGTCCGTGCCCTCGGGAATCGACAGAATTGCGATGCAGGGGTCGGACCCCGGCCGAACCGTCACGTTCTGCGACAGGGTTTCGACAAGGTCCCGACAGCGGCACTCCTGGCGCTGCGGGTCCCCGCCGTACCAGGATTCGGTCGCGACCATGCAACCGACGATGCCTTCCTTGCCGACCTTCATCGCCCGACCAATACCGTAGTTCTGCAAGTAGCACGCGCGGACCAAGTCAAGCTCCCCGCAAATCATGCCCGAGGTCGGCGCCCCCATCTGCTTGTGGGCGCTCGTTATCACCAAGCTCGCACCTGCCTTGACAAAGGGGCGGACGTCGGATCCGGCGGCAGTGTCCACCACAACCGGGATGTTCCGCGAACCCGCGATCTCGACGCATTCCTCCACCGACAGGAAGGAGCCTGCCGGGTTGACGTCACCGGAATCGACATAAAACACCGCAGCCACTCTCTCGTCCATGGCCCCCCTCAGGTGGTACCCGTCGCAATGGCTGGCCGTTCCGACCCGAAGGACGTCCGCGCCGCTGATGCGGATCATCTGCGAGACCGGAGCCCCGAAGTTCACGTCGTGGGCCGCCGGAAGGACTATCTGGTCCGGCATTCCGGTTGTATCCGGAAGTCGTCCAATCGCGGCGAGGTCGGGTCCAGTCATGGCGGCAGCGGCGGAAATCGTGAGCGCCGCCGAGCACGAGGACGTGACGCAACCCGCCTCCGCACCCGTGTACCTGCTGATCAAACGGCAGGCTGCCGCCTGCAGCTCGTCGATCTCTACGCTGACCTGCAGAATGCTGTCAACGGCAGCCCGCACCTCTTCCGAAGCTGTGTTTGCGCCCAGAATCGTGGGCACGCCCATGGCGTTGATCACGCGCTTGACGCCCAAACGCTGGCAGAGATCGTTTCCGTCCTCCATATCGCGGGATCCAGTCGATCCGAAACGTCCGGGTCCGCCAGCCTACGTGAGATCGGCGGCAACCGTCAGATCGTTGCCGATGATCGAGGGGCACCAGTACCGTTCGATGTGCTCGATGACGAGCTCTGTACCGCGCTGGTGGCTCACATACGGCGGATCCCGCGGGTCGTACATCGCGTCCGTGAGGTCCCGCGCCAGCACGACATTCTTGCCAAGCCGCACCTGCTGGCGAATGCCGAAGGGACGGCCCAGAACGCAAATGTTCGTATGCACGCCCATCAGCACGACGTTCGTGATGCTGTGCTGGGCGAAATAGTTGAAAATTTCCTGGCCGTCGTCGCTGATGCCATCCTCTTCCGCAATGCCGAGGTCGGGGTGCTGACGGTTCCAAACGCGCTTGCTCTCGCTGGGGAACTCGTCGTCGCAGGGATCTTCGTCATTGATCGGCAGAGCGCCCTCCGACTCGGGGTCGAGATGGCACCACTTGGCGATCGGCACGGGTGGTTCAGCGTGGCGCGCAGCCTGCATACGCTCTCGCTGGCGCGTTCCGGCATAGAAGTCCATCGTTCCGCTGGGGGCATGGACGATCGCTACGCCGAGTTCGCGGGCGCTGCGGACGACCCGATTCATCTCCGGGAGCATGGCCTCGAGCCGAGACACCGAACTGGAGCAATGATGGTCGTCCCACATGTCGCAGATGACGATCCCCGTTTCGGACGCCTCCCAGAAAACCGATCTCTCAAGCGCCTGCACCTCGCCCTCGCGCTCCACCCGAGAGCGGGCGTTGAGGCGAAGCGTTGCACGGTGTTCGAACGGCCGGCGTACGAGTTTCTGGGCCGCAGCGATCGCAGCGACACCGCCCGCACCGGCCAGAAGAGCCTGTCGACGTGTCATGTCCGTCCTCCAGTCGCGGACCCATTCTATACTCGCCAGCCACGCGGCGGGCTGCGCTTGGGCCGTGGCCCGACGCCTCGGTGATCTCGGAGTAGAGTCGGATTCCGGCGATTGCCTAACCTCACGCGAGGTCGACACATCCCAGTGCGATTTTTCCGATCAGGCAGGCTCAGTCGACGGCCAGCGACGCACACACGATCTCTTCGTCGTTCCGTGCAAAGACGCTCCTGCCGGCGTAGGCCGGATGGGACCAATTCACGGCCCCGAGTTCCCGGCGGCCGCCGGGCGCCGATGTCGGCCGGATGAGGAACGCCCTGCTGATCTCGGAATAGCCGGTCGGTGCCAGGCGAGCGATGATCAACTCGCCGCGGTCGTTGTTGATGAAGTATCGATCGCCGTTGCGGACCATGAACGCCGACGCGTTGCGAGCCTTCTCGCGAGTCACGGACTGGGTCTCCCAGACACGCTTGCCGGTCGCGAGGCGCAGGCATCGGAGCTGGCCGAAGCTGCAGATCCCGTAGATGTACTCGCCTTCGATCACCGGGGAGTTCATCAAGGCGTGAAGCCCGTCGGTATCGATACCGCTGCCGCTACCGCCCTTCCATAACAGCTCGGCATCCGCCCCACCCACTCGGAAGAGGCGGGAACCGTTGAAGAACGCGGAAACGAGCAAATGCGGCCTGCGCCAAACGGGAGTCGCAATCGGTGTCTCCATTCGAGTGCGGAACGGCATTTCCCAGATCACCGTGCCGTTTGCAGGTTCGATTGCGGCGAGGCCTCCGGCGTGCCAGACGATCAGCATCGACCGGCCTTCGTGGCGCAGCAGGATCGGCTGCGAGTATCCCGGACCCGACTCCTCGGACGAGAGTGCCCGCCAAACCTCCTTGCCTGACAACTTGTCAAAGGCCATGACCTTTGCGCCGGGCCGCCCGTACGTGACGGCGATCAGCAGATCCTCGTGAACAAGGGGGGCGGACGCCATGCCCCACGGCGGCAGCTCGGTCCCGAAATCCCGTGGAAAGCTCCGTTCCCACAACACGGAGCCGTCGAACACGCGGATGCAGACAAGTCGGCCTGTTGCGCCCAGTGCGTACACGCGGTCCCCGTCGACAGTGGGCGTTGCGCGAGGCCCCGCAGCGAATTGGATACCCGCGTAGCTAACCTGCCAGCGGCGCGCCCACAACTGCATCCCGGTCGATTGGTCGAGCGCGACCAAGCCCTCGTCACCTCCGAAGCCCTCGCTTGGCCGGAAGTCCATCACAAAAACCCGTCCAGCGGAGACGGCGGGGCCTGCGTAACCGGAACCCAGAGGCGCTCTCCACGTCACGACGAGCCCTTGCTCGGAAAACCGGTCGACGACGCCGGTCTCCTTCCACTCGCCGCGTCGTCCCGCACCCCGCCACTCTGGCCAGTCGTCCGGAAAGAGACGTGCGGGTACCGAAATACAACCCGCAACCAGCAGGGTGCGAGCGATGATGCTTCGAAGTCTCACGGATGCCAGGCTTGGCGTCGCAATGCCATTCCGAAGAACCCCCGCAAATCCGAACCGAAGCGACATCAACGCAGGATCCCGTCCCAGCGGGACTCGCTTTGCCGCCCGTAGTCCGGAGGCAGCTCGCGCCAGTCCTGCCGGGTCCGGCCATTCCGATCCCAAGCGAGAAGGCCGTCCTTGAACGTCATCTCGCAGGTGAGCCTTTCGGTTCCGCTGTGGCGTGCGCCGAAGCTGTCCACGAAGCCGAAAGACCCGGACTCAATCCGCAGGACCGCGATATCGGCAACCGCGCCGGGTGAGAGGTGACCGAGCTCCTCGCGGTTGATCTGGCGGACCGGATTCCACGTCGACTGCCGGATGACCTCGTCCAGAGGCTGTCCCAGGGCCAGAAACTTGCTCATCGTGGTCACCTGGTCCTGCATGCCTGCGTTCATTGAACCGATATGGAGATCCGTTGAAATCGAATCGGGCGGGAATCCCTCTTCCATGCACTTGGAGGCGACGCTCCACTTGAAGCTGCCACCTCCGTGGCCTACGTCGAAGTTCACGCCACGCTCGCGCCCCGCGAAGAGCCCGGGATTGGGCGTTCCGTCAGGGAGCAGCTCCCTGCGGTTCCCCGAAAAGCAGTGCGTGTAAATGTCGCCGGGGCGCAGCTTCTGGGCCAAGAGGGTTTCAATGGGGCGCTCGGCCAGGCTGGACCCGAAATCCACCATCACGGGAATCTCCGCAGCCTCACCGGCACGGACTGCCTCCTCGAACGGGTCCCACTCCGGTCCGGCATAGTGCGCTGTCTTGACGCCGACAATGATGCCGGGGTGATCCTTCGCCAGGGCTGCGGTCGGACCCGCCTGCATGTCGCTCAGGTCCTGCTCGAAGTCCCCGCCCCTCATTCCGTGCCCGACGATGTTGGCCAAGGCAAGCACGCGCGTGCGGGCCCGGTTGATGACCGTGTTCCGGAAGTCCTCGAAATTCCTCCATCCTGCGCAACCGGCATCAACAACCGTCGTGACGCCCGAGCGGAATGTGTAGCCGTCCGGGTAGAGGCTGTTGTCCCCGGCGTAAGAGCCCACTTCGTTCGTGCCCGCGAAGACATGCACGTGTAAGTCGACCAGACCAGGCGTCACATAGAGCCCGTGGCAGTCAATGACCTTGAAGGCCCGGCCCGCGTCGATAGCGTTCTCCACAGAGACCACCTTGCCACCGCTCACCGCGATGTCGCGGAGCGCGCTCAATCCGTTCTTCGGGTCGATCACGTGACCTCCCCGCAAGACTAGGTCAAACTCGGGCTCGCCGGCGGAACGGCCTGAACAGCCGAGCGAAAGCGCGGCAGCACCAGCCAGTAGCTCACGGCGCGAATATCTGCGGGGATAGTCGATCATGCGGCTCCATTCATTGCAATGACTCTACGCGGCCCGGCGAACGCAGCACCAGCGAGCCGGCCCGGCTCAGATCCTGTTCCGCTCAAGCTGTTCCTCAAGACCCTTCAAATCTCCCAGCACCCACAGCTCGGCTACCTCGTCGCCTCGGAACGTGAAGAGGGCGCAACCGCTCCATCGGACGATCTTGCCGGTGGGTTCGAAGCCCAAGAACAGCTTCCGGTGGACACCGCCGAAACTCATCCTTGCAAACACCTTGTGCCCTTCCTCAACCAGCTCTTCGACCGTGCAGCGATAATCGCCGAGCGCCGAGTGAACCATTTCAACGTACTCAGCGAACTCCTGATGCCCCCGTTCTTGTTTGCCCAGGGATCCACGAAACGCGAAATCCGCGTGCAGGATCGAAGGCATTGCATCCAGGCCTCGGGCATCCCAGAGGGCTTCGTAGAAACTTCGGACCTGTTCCTTGCGGGCGCCGGTCCGACTGGGACTGGCATCGCCCTGACGAGTTTCCATGATGCCGGTCAACTCGGCTCGAAGAGCGCCACGCTCGTGTGGATCTCGTCGCGAGGCAGAAGCGAGGCGTGGTGAGCTACAACCTGGCGAACTCTTGGACGCCCTTCGCCGAAACCTGTCGCCGTGGGCGGACCGTTCAGCACGAGAGGGATCATCTCCCGGCTGAAGCGCTCCACGGGATCCCGTTCCTCCGCACGAACGCCCATACGGAGCACGACTTCGGGCGGGTCCGGCGCCGGTTCGGCCGCCGGGCCATGGCAGGCTCCGGAGCCGAGGATCTCGGAATGGACTTCCTGAAATTCCAAGCCCAGATCGCTCAGCCTGGTTCGGACCATCCGCTCGGCGGCTTGGGCCTTTTCCACTGCCTGCGGCCAGCTGTAGACCAGAATCCCGACTGCCTGGTAACCGGCCACGTACGTCAGCGAAGTCTTCAAGGTCGGGGGCCTCGGACCGCCACGCACTCCTTCGACGGCAACGCGGTCGGGACCGTCCTGCCGCAACTGGAAACTGGTAAAGTCCGCCCTGCAGTCAGGCGTCAGGTAAGCGGTTGGATCGCCGAGTTCGTACAGGATCTGCTCCTTGATGGAGGCCACGGTCACGCGGCCGCCCGTCCCAGGATGCTTGGTGACGACGAAGTCCCCGCCGGGGTCCGCCTCGACCACGGGAAACCCGATGTTGGCGATGTCTGCGATCGACTGCCAGTCGAGCGAGCAATTGCCCCCCGTACACTGCGCGCCGCATTCGACAATATGCCCTGCGACCGTGCCTGCGGCAAGCCGGTTCCAGTCCGTCTCCGACCAACCGAACTCGTGGATCATCGGAGCGAGCGTCAGGGCCGAATCGGTCGAGCGTCCCGCGATGACGATATTGGCGCCCGTGGCCAAGGCCTCCGCGAGCGGGAATCCCCCGATATACACATGGGCGCTCAACAGGTCTTCCCGGATGGCCTCGATAGGGCGGCCCGTGTCGATATCGTCGAAACGCAGCCCCCTGGAGGCCATCTCATCGATCCTGCCGCCGATGTCGTCCCCGGCAACTACCGCGACCTTCAGACTGTTCTGGCCACACGTGCGGGCGCGCTCGAGGATCGCCCGGGCGCATGCTGGGGGGTTCACGCCGCCCGCATTCGTGACGATCCTGATGTCGTCCGAGACGAGGCTCGGCAGCAGGGAAGCTGCCAGATCCACGAAATCCGTTGCATATCCCCGGCTCGGATCCCGCCTTCGCTGCTTCTCGAGGATCGACATCGTTACTTCGGAGAGGTAGTCGAGAACTAGGTAGTCGATCGGCCCGTCGCGGACCAATCGACGCGGGGCTTCCAGCCAGTCGCCCCAGAATCCCTGGCCGTTGGCGATGCGTATCAACCCCATCCTCCCCCAGTACTTTCGAACAGGCCTCGTGCAGCCCCTTCAGTGGCGTAATCTGCCGTTCCCACGGACGATCCGCTCCCGCCTCTCGCGTCGTTCCCTCTTTCCGATGACCGCGCGCAGGTATCCGGTCAGTAGTCTCACTCGATCGATCTCGCTACGGAGTTCCAGCAGCTTCTGCTTCGTGTCCGGGGCCACGGGAAGGTCCCCCGCAATGCGAAAGCTCAGCCAAGGATGGTTCGGGTCCCATCGGGACTTCGCCGAGCCGGTCAGCTGTCTCACCCTTGCGGCGACGTCGAGCATCGTCTGTACCTTCGACGCGTTCGCTTGCGCAGGGGTGTCGTCTTCGAAGTACTCGATAGCGCCATGCAGGCATTCCTCGGATGAATCGAGGGTTCGGACCACGAATCGTCTCGTGCCCATAGCCTGAACATTGAAGCGGCCGTCCTCGAAGCGGTCGGTGATTTCCCGCACTTTGGCGGCGCAGCCCACCCGTTCCAGCTTGTTGTCGCTTTGCCGCAGGACGCCGAACTCTGATCGGTCGGCATGGGCCTTCGAAATCATCGTCCGATAGCGTGGCTCGAAAATATGCAGCGGAAGCTTCTCGCCCGGCAGCAGGACTACGTCGAGCGGAAACAACGGCAACAGGGCTTTCTCGGCCATGCTACAGTATGCATTCTCGGCGAAGGCCCTACGGCAGCCGGCTACTTGGGGTTCCGCGGCAAAACCGTTCTCGTCACCGGTGCATCCTCTGGAATCGGTCGCGCATGCGCGGTGCGATTCGCACGCGACGGGTCGCGCCTAGTCCTAACCGGCCGAGACCGAGCCGCATTGGAAGAAACAGCGGCCGAGGCGGGAAACGGCACGATCATCCAGGCGGACCTCGAAAGACCGGAGGGTCTATCGAGGTTCTGCGATCGAGTCCTTGACGGAACGCGCGCCATCGACGTGCTCGTCCATAACGCGGGAGTCGGAATCTACGCCCCCTCATACGCGACCGACTCCGAGAGTGGGCGGCAGTTGATGGCCCTCAACTTCCTCGCACCGGTAGAGATCACGCGCAGGCTCCTCCCACTTGTCCCGGCCGGAGGCTCGATCGTGGCTGTCAGCTCCATCGTCGGCAAGGTCGCCCTGCCAGGGATGGCCGTCTACTCCGCCTCGAAACACGCTCTCAACGCTTACGCCGATGTCCTGCGCATGGAGACCGAAGGACGTGGGATCCACGTCCTGAGCGTGTGCCCAGGCTACGTCACGACGCCGTTCATACGGAACATGCTGCAGGGGGCGTCTCCAACCAAGCTACCGGGGCGGGGCCGTTTCGGAATCACCGCGGAGCAGTGCGCGGAGGCGATCCACCGAGGGGTCCTGAGGCGAAGGCGCACCGTGGTCGTGCCTCGGATGGGCTGGCTGCTGGTCGCCGCTGAACGGCTCCTCCCGGCGACGACGCACAGGCTGATGACACGCTACCTGTCTCGCGGCGGTGACAGGTGACGGTCGGCGACCGACCGAATGCGATCTTCGTCACCGGATTCATGGGATCCGGGAAATCGACCCTAGGGCGTGCGATCGCCGGCCGGCTCGGCTGGCAGTTCATTGACCTGGACCACGAGATCGAACGCACCTCCGGCCAGCCCATCCCCGATATTTTCGACCGGCACGGCGAGGAAGGCTTCCGCAATCGCGAGCACGCCGCCCTGCGAGACCAGGCGAATCGTGCGGTGGCGGGATCGCGGTTTGTCCTTGCACTCGGAGGAGGGACTTATGCCTATCCCCGCAACCGCGATTTGCTGCGCGGCGCGGGACCCACGATCTGGCTCGACGTGGACACCGACACGCTCTGGCGGCGGGTTCGTCACGAGACCCATCGGCCGCTCGCTCGCGATCACGATGCGTTCGCGCGACTCCACGCGTCCCGCAGGGACTCGTATTCCAAGGCCGACTTCCGGATCGACGGCTCCGGCAGTGCGGACGAGGTGGCACGAAGGATCTTCCGGCTAGGATGGATGCAGGATCTTCTAGCCGATGCCTGATCCCGTTATTCGCGCCGAAGCGCTTGGCAAGACATTCCGTAGCGGAGAGCAGGCAGTGACGGTCTTTGCTGGCCTCACCTTCCGAATCGACCAGGCGGAGAGCGTTGCCCTAGTGGGTGAATCAGGGGCGGGCAAGTCCACGCTGCTGCACATCCTGGGTGCGCTGGAGAAGCCCACGGCCGGCACCGTCTTCTTCCGTGGCACCGCTTTGGGATCGCTCGACGAGGCGCAGCTGGCCAGGTATCGCAACAGGGACATCGGCTACGTCTGGCAGAACTGCCACCTGCTGCCAGAGTTCACGGCTCGCGAAAACGTGGCGCTACCGCTTAGAGTGCACGGAAACTCCGAGGGTCCCAGCTTGAAGGCAGCGGACCGACTACTCGAACGCGTGGGTCTCGCCGACCGCGGAGACCACCAGTCCGGCGAGCTGTCCGGTGGCGAGCAGCAACGAGTCGCGATTGCGCGGGCCCTGGTTGCAGGGCCGAAACTGCTGCTCGCAGACGAGCCAACCGGAAACCTCGACGAGCGGACTGGCGAGTCCGTGATGCGAATGCTGCTCGACTTGGTCCGCGAAGAGAGGCTGGCCATCCTCGTCGCGACGCACAACCCGGCTTTCGCCGCGCTCTGCGACAGGGTCTTTCGGTTCGAGCACGGCCGTCTACGTCAATCCGGCCGCTAAAAGGGAACCCTCACACGGTTTCGGGCAGATAGTGGGCGGAATGTGCTCCGGACCGTAACGCGCTCTGGATCAGCTCGCGCAATTTTGACCAGCGGACAGCTTTCGATGCCGTCTGGACAGCTCGCCGAACCGCGCTTTGCTGGCCCACGACAACTACTAGCCGACGGCCCCGAGTGATACCGGTATAGACCAGGTTCCTTTGGAGCATGACGAAGTGGTTGTTCATGATCGGAAGAACTACGGCAGGGTACTCCGATCCCTGACTCTTGTGAATCGTCGTGGCGTAAGCAGGCACCAACGTGTCCAGCTCTTTGAGTGAATACTCCACCCTGCGCCCGTCAAAGGCGACCTGAAGCTCCCCCAACTCCACATCCAGGCTCTCGATCAGGCCGATGTCCCCGTTGTAGACCTCCTTGTCGTAGTCGTTCTCGACTTGCATGACCTTGTCGCCCTTCGCAAACGTCCAGCCGAATCGTTCCGCCCGGTCCGTCTCGTTCGGGTTCAGCACTGACTGGAGCTCGAGGTTTACGGCCTTCGCCCCGATCCCGCCGCGATTCATGGGGCAAAGGACCTGAATGTCGCGGACGGGGTCCAGGCCGAACCGCTGGGGAATGCGAGTCCGGACCAGTTCCACGATCTTCCTTACGGCATCCTCGGGCGTTTCGGCGGGAATGAAATAAAAGTCGGTTTCGCCCTCCGGCCTGCCCATTTCGGGCATGTCGCCCCGGTTGATGCGGTGCGCGTTGAGTACGATGCGGCTCCTGGCCGCCTGGCGAAACACCTCGACGAGTCGCGCCACGGGAACGGACCCGCTCCCGATCAGGTCCGAAAGCACCTGCCCGGGCCCGACGGAGGGAAGCTGGTCCACGTCGCCGACCGCCAGCAGTGCCGCGTCCTCAGGCACTGCCTTCAGGAGCGAGTGCATGAGCGGGACATCGACCATGGAGGTTTCGTCGATCACGAGCAGGTCGCATTCCAGCGGGTTCTCCCCGTTCCTTCGGAAGCTCCCGCGCACCGGATCGAATTCGAGAAGCCGGTGAATGGTCTTGGCTTCCCGGCCTGCGGTCTCGCTCAAGCGCCTCGCTGCGCGCCCGGTCGGTGCGCACAGACCGATCTCGATGCCCTTGGCGAGGAGGATCTTCAAGATCGCGTTGACGATGGTGGTTTTGCCCACGCCGGGACCTCCGGTAATCACCATCACCTTCGATCGCAGAGCCGTGCGAACAGCCTCCGCCTGGCTGGGGGCCATTGTCAGGCCGAGATGCCGCTCGACCCAGGGAAGGGCCGTTTCCGCGTTGATCGGGGGCCACGGAGGCGCGCCTTCTGCCAGCCGCCCTAGCGCGCTTGCGATACCCTGCTCGGCCCGGTGCAGTCGCCGGAGAAAGATGCACGGCTGCGCCGCGATCCGGTCCTCGACAACCGTCCCTTCAGCGAGCTCGGATCGCAGAGCACGCTCGACACGTTCAGCTGAGACTTCAAGCAGCTCCTGCCCCCGCCCTAGTAGCTCGTCCAGAGGCAGGCCGCAGTGACCGTCATTGGTCGCTTCGGCGAGAGCATGACTGATTCCTGCCCGAATCCGAATCTCGGCGTCCTTGCCGACGCCGAGTTTCGAGGCGATCGCGTCAGCCGCCGCAAAGCCTATGCCCCGGATGTCGCGGGCCAGCCTGTACGGATTCTCCGACATGACCTGCAGAGCGTCCGCTCCGTAGACCTTGTAGATACGACTGGCGCGTGCAGCGCCCAGACCATGGCTATGGAGAAAGACCATGATTTCCCGGACGACCTTCTGCTCGTTCCACGCGGCCATGATCCGGCTCGCACGCACGGGCCCGATACCGGGCACATCGCGGAGACGTTCCGGCTCGCTCTGGATCACATCGAAGACCTGATCACCGAATTCGGCCACAAGATTCCTGGCGTAGACGGGGCCGATGCCGGGAATTGCCCCTGAAGCGAGGTATTTCTCGATACCGTCCTGCGATGTTGGTTCGGATGTCTTGATGTACGACGCTTCGAATTGCAGCCCGTGAGACCGGTCATTCACCCATTGTCCGGAGGCGGTGATCCATTCACCCGGATTGACGGACGGGCTACGGCCAACCACGGGCTGGAGACCCTTGTGCCCGCGTGCCTGGACCCTGAGAACGCAGAACCCGTTCTCGGGATTGTGAAACACAACCCGTTCGACCAGTCCGGACAGCACTTCGCGGTCAGGAGAGGTGGCTTGATTGGTCACTGGCCCGGCTAGTGCGTTGAGATCCCGGCAGGTCGCCGGAAGTCGGCGCACTCATTGCACACTACCGCACGGAGCAGATCCGGTCGAATTGGCTTAGCAGTATCAAGGCTCTCGAATGGCAGTCTCAAGCAATTCTGACCCCGTCCGCAACATTCGTCCCTAGGGGCAAGCCCGGTATGACTTCCTACTCAACCAATGAGGACTGCTCGGTACTGAGACGGCTTGGGTTGGCGCAGGCCAAGCACTATTTCGACTGGTACTTGTGCGGATGGCCGACGCCGCCGAAACGATTTCGAGCGCCCGTACCTCGGAATCCGCCACGATGTCTGCCGGCCGCAGGTCCCGACGTGGGGCAGTTTTCCGGGCGGCTAGGGGAATCGGGTCCGTAGCTGGCGCCGAGGGCCGAAGACGTTTAGCGGCAGAGAGTGGAGCTAAGCTGTGACACGTGAGCCGTCCACGGGATCGGGAGGGACTATCCGGTTTTTTCACAAGATATACGGCAACGTCCACGGGCTTCTGGATCAGGGGCCCTTCTCCTACGAACGCGAACTGCAAGAGTTCTTCGAGAAGTACCGGCGCACCCTGACCGGCGTTGAATTCCTCGCTTCAGAGTATTCGACCGGCCAACGTCATGGCCGGCGTATCGACACCTTGGGAATCGACGGTGCTGGTCGGCCTGTGGTCCTCGAGTACAAGCGGCGCCAAGATGAGAACGTCATCAATCAAGGCTTGGACTATATCGCTTGGCTGGAAGACCATCGCGCGGAATTCCGCGAGCTTGTGCGGAAAACGCTTGGTGACGGACACGTCAACCGCATCGACTTCGGGACGCCGCGCCTGCTATGCGTAGCGGCCAAGTTCCCGCGTCGAGACCGGATCGCCGCGGAAAACAGCCGCCGACGCATCGATCTGCTTCGCTATCGCCGGTACGGCGATGATTTCGTGGCGCTGGCGTGGGTCTACGGCGGCGAGGCAGTCGAGCCAGCTCCGCCTCCGACCGTACCGTTCGCCGACAGAGAGCAGGCCTCGGTTGCGCCAAGCCCGGCAGGAACTTCCGTCAACTCTGGCGACGAGCAAGCGAGCGAGCCAGAGTACTCCATCTACAAGCCTTGGGCCAAGAGAAGCGAGGAAATCCGGACTCTGTTCCGCACACTCAAGTCGTTGGTGGAATCGTTCGGGAGCGTGCGAACATTCGCCTTCCAGAGTGTGCTGGACTTCAAGTAAATGGCCGCACCCGGCAACAGGAAGCCAGTAGTTGCCTACGTTAATCTGCGGCGGGACCGCCTCCGCGTGACCATTCACGAGAAGCACCTGCGCAACATCCCCCCGAGGACGGCTTCACTCGGCCCAACGTGGACGGTCCGTACCGAGAGATCACCATACGCAACGCGGAACACATCCGCCGGGCCGAGCCGCTGTTGCGTGCGGCCTACGATGGCCTCACCGAGTCACAGGAACGCGGCGCGTCGACAGCGCAATAGGGTGGACCTGTTCCGAACCGGTAACCCTGGCGTGTCGATGGCGTAGGAGAGTGGACCTAACCGCGGCTCAGACACGAGGGGTTGCGCATACTCCCGCGCCTACCCGGCGCGATACGTCCCAGCACTCGGACCATGCGACAATTCGGTTAATGAGCCCGGAGTTGATCGGCATTCTAGCGGTAGGCGCAGCGCTGGCCGGGCTGATCTTGACGGCGGCGCTCTGGATAGGTGGCTGGCTGCGAGACGTGGATAGACGGTTGGCACGGTTGGAGGGGCTGATCGAGGGCGCAGGCCTGTTCAGACCTCTAACGGGCGATCCGGCGGCGAGCGGCGGCGACTAAAGTCAAGCACTCTCTCACTTAGTGCCTGGGTGAACCCCCTGAGCTCGAGAATCTGATCGATAAAGATTCCATGAATTCTTGATTGGATCCGAGAAAATATCGCTCAATCCGTCAGTCTCTCGGCTCGACCCCTGTCACGCACGGTGTCGGGATTGAATCGCGCTGACACGCCGTAGTACGATGGCAGATCGTCGAACGGTCCGGCAAGCGGCTGAATGAAGTCTGGGCGCGGGCCGCATGTAGGGGAACCGGGCCAATTCGTCACGAATTGCTCTCTCGGGATGTCTGCACGCGTACTTGACGGCAATGCCATCCGCGACAGTGTACTCGCCGAGCTAGCATCGGGAGTCGAGCGTGCCGTCAAACAGGGCGTCCGTCCCGGACTGGCGGCCGTGCTCGTTGGCGACGATCCCGCATCCAGGATCTACGTTCGCAACAAGATCCGGGCCTGCGACCGAATTGGGGCGTTCTCCGAAACAATACGCCTCCCAGTCGACACGTCTACCGACGGCCTGCTCGCCGTCGTGGCCGAACTCAACGCTCGCGACGAGATCGACGGGATTCTGGTCCAGCTGCCACTGCCCGCGCATATCGACTCCAGTCGGGTGCTGGCCGCGGTCTCGCCGGAGAAGGACGTTGACGGATTCCACCCCGTGAACGTCGGAAGACTTGCCAGCGGACAGCGGTGCATGGCGCCGTGCACCCCCCGAGGGCTGATCGAAATCCTGAACCGTAGCGCGATCCCGATCGCGGGCCGCCGGGCGGTCGTGGTGGGTCGGAGCAACATTGTGGGCAAGCCGGCTGCATTGCTCCTGCTCGCGGAGCACGCTACCGTAACGATCTGCCATTCCAAGACTCCCGACCTGCCGGGCGTTTGTCGACAGGCGGACATTCTGGTCGCGGCCGCGGGCAGGCCGGCAATGCTGACGCGCGAGTACATCCGCGAGGGAGCGGTCGTTCTCGACGTGGGCATCAACCGCTTGGTCGACGAGGCGGAGGTCGAGAGGCTCCTGTCGCATGCTCCCGAGCGCCTTCGCAGGTTTCGCAAGGCCGGAAGCGCGCTCGTTGGAGACGTCCATCCAGGGGACGTGCGAGAGGTCGCTTCCGCATACACGCCAGTGCCGGGAGGCGTTGGTCCGCTGACGATCGCAATGCTCATGTCCAACACGCTCGAAGCCGCGAGACGCCGCCTCCCCGGCGACGGCCGCAAGGCCGCATGAGCCTTTCCCGCTACGGCTGGGGCCCGTACTTCGAGCAGCAGCTGCCAGGGCCAAGCGGCACGGAGCCGGGACGCGTTCGACTCGCCACGGCGCGGAAGGCGCAGGTCTACGCTGTCGACCGGGTCGTCGACGTCAGCCTGCCGCGCAACATCGGGCCTGCCGCGGTCGGAGACTGGCTGCTCTTCGATCCGGACCAGCGAAGGGCCGTCCGGGTCCTCGAGCGGCGCAACGCGATCGCCCGCAACCGGCCCGGCCAAGCCGCCCAAAAGCAGATCCTGGCGTCTAACGTCGACTCGGTCCTCATTGTCACGGGACTGGACCGGGAGTTCAACGCAAGGCAGATCGAGCGCTACCTGGTTTGCGTCGCGGAGAGCGGTGCAAGCGCCGTCATCGTTCTGAATAAATCGGACGATTGCCCGGTCGCTGCGGAAATCGCTGCTGTGTGCACCCGCAGGAATCCGAGCCATCCCGTCGTCGTCACGAGCGCAGTCACCTGCGACGGCCTGGAAGATCTCGAGCGTTGCCTGCCCGCGCAGGGAACCATCGCCCTCGCCGGGCCGTCGGGGACGGGCAAGTCCTCGCTTGTGAACGCGCTCCTGCAGTACGAGCATCTGCAGGTGGGGGCGGTGCGGAGCAGCGACCGTCGCGGCAGGCACACGACGACGAGGCGCGAGTTGGTCGAGCACCCAAGCGGATGGCTGCTCATGGACCTCCCCGGCATCAGAGAACTCTATCCCTGGAGTCAACCCGTCACCGTCGACATCGTGTTTCCCGAGATCTCTGGACTTGGCCACGACTGCTACTACCGGGATTGCAGGCATGGAAACGAACCCGGTTGCTCAGTCCGGGAGGCCCTCAAGGATGGCCGAATCGAGAGCGGCCGGCTGGAGAGCTACCTGGACCTGCGGCGGGAACAGGAGTCCCTGGCGCGGAGCATCGAGGAATCGAGGGCGTGACGCGAAACAAGCTACCCGGCACCAGGCTCAGAGGTTGCGAGCCATGAGCGTGAATCCGTCCTTGGTGAGCCGATCCCTGGCGGACGCGGCGTCCGTGTCGGTGCGGAACGGACCCACATAGACGCGGAATAGCCCGTCATCGCTCGCGGGCGCGATCCTCGCCTTGAATCCCTCGCTGCGCAACCAGTCGACCAGCGCCTTGGCATTGGTCCGAACCTTGAGAGCTGCGATCTGGTAATGCAGCCTGTTCTTGGACGACGGCTTGGGCGGCTGACTCTCCCTGGCCGGTTCAGCCGTTTCCGGGACGGAGACCGGAGCCGACCCGGGCTCGGCCGGCTCGGACGCGTTGGCCTTCGCTTTGATACCAGGCTCGGGCTTCACCCGCTCCCTCGTGGCGCTCTGGGAGGGCTGGTCGGCCTCGGGCTGGAGTTCCGACGCTGCCGGGACCGACCGGCTCGGCGAGGTGTCCCGGTCCTCCGAGGTCGCGGGATCGCCTTCGATCGGATTCAGCAAGACCTCTGGAATCTCAACGGGCTCCGGCTGTGGGGTTCCGCCTCGCTCGAGGAAAGCGAGCAGGCTAGGCTGGCCTTGCAACGCTCGCTTGTGACCGGCTTCAAGGCCCCAGAAATATCCACCGCCAAATACGAAGGCGAGCATGATTGCGCCGCCCAGGACTTGCTTGAAGCCGAATACGAACTCAATTTCTTCCTTGGACTTCGCCTGCCTAGGCATGCATTGATTCTAACTCAATGCGAAACAATGCTACTAGGAATTGTTCGGGGAATCCCCTCCGGTTTGCGCGTCCGCCCAGTGGGAGAGCCCGCGGAACAGGTCGACCGGCAGCGGCAACACCACGGTGGTGTTCTTTTCGGTTCCGATCTCTGTAAGCGTCTGCAGATAGCGCAGGGTGATTGAGGCCGGCTGGCTGCTCAGCTTCTCAGCCGCGTCGGTCAGCTTGCTGGCGGCCTGCAGCTCGCCATCGGCGTGGATGATCTTGGCGCGCCGTTCCCGCTCGGCTTCCGCCTGGCGAGCGATTGCGCGGATCATCTGCTCAGGAAGGTCGACATGCTTGACTTCGACGGCCTGCACCTTGATGCCCCACATGCCCGTCTGCTCGTCCAATGTTGATTGCAACCTAGCGTTCAACTTCTCGCGTTCACTGAGGAGCTCGTCGAGATCGGCCTCGCCAAGGACAGAGCGAAGACGCGTCTGCGCAAACTGGGACGTCGCATGGACGTAGTGCTTCACCTCGACAACCGCCCTCGCAGGATCCAGCACTCGGAAAAACACGACAGCGCTGACCTTGACGGTCACGTTGTCCCGTGTCACGACGTCCTGGGAAGGCACCTCCAAGGTCTCGACGCGCAACGGGATGCGCACGATCCGGTCGATGGGACGGAAGACAAGGATGATGCCCGGGCCCTTCGGACGCGGCAGCAGGCGGCCGAGGCGGAAAATCACGCCGCGCTCGTATTCGGTCAGGATCTTGATGCTGTTGAGCAGATAGAGGCCGATGATGCCAAGAATGACGAGTGAGAAGTTCATAAGGGACTCCTTTGCGGCTGTTGCGATCCGCGGCCACAGGCACCAGACATGGTACGAGCCGAGCGGCGCACAGAGGCCACAGAAGACGCTGCCTTGAATTCTAGCTGATCCCGAGTGGACCCTTGATTCGAGGGCGGGCGGGCATGGAATCCTCGGCGATCAAGCCCCCGATCAGGAACCGGTCGCACCACCCTGCAAGACGTCAATCTCCCAGGTGTATCGGCGGTTGGAACCTCTCCCGACCCCTTCGCTTGCGCGGGAAGGGCCTATCAGGGCACTCCCGACCGACTTCCGGGGGCCGCTTTCTCATGCAGCTCCCCATTGGGGCCGACGGTGACAGCCCCGACCGGTCTGAGCGGCACAGCGGGGTGATAGCGTGCGTGGCGTCGCTCGCCGGTTCGAGTCAGGGCTCCCTTGGCCACCATGTCAGCGAGATCTCGCGTGGATGTCGCCGGCGAGGCACCCGTGATGGTCATGTAGTTGCCCGCGCTCAAGCCGCCAGCGAATCCTTCCGGTCCTTCCCGCAGCACTCTCAGAAGGGCTTTTTCCTGCCTCTCGTTTAGCCGTCCGTGCAAACCGTCAAGCAGCCTAATCTTGTCGATCAGGAACCCTACGCGGGCTTCTGTGCGTCGTTGCGCCTCGATCGCGATTCCAGCGAACCAGGCTAGCCAAGCGGACAACTCGTTGTTCGTGCTTGCCGCTCCAAGAGCGGCGTAGTAGGCCTTGCGCCGGAGCAGGATTGTTGCAGCCAGCGCGACCAGTGTCGGGCGCTGCAAACCTTGCGCCAAGGCTTTCTCCGAAACCGCACGACCGATCCGACCGTTGCCGTCTTCGAACGGATGGATGGATTCGAAATGGATGTGCGCGATGCCAGCGCGCGTGAGGCAGGGAAGTGAATCGCCGCTGTCCGTTGCCGTCCGATTGAACCAGTCAACAAATCGATCCATCTCCGGCGGCACTTCCGAGGCGGGTGGCGCCTCGAAATGCCCTCTCGGCGAGTGGACCGGGCCCGAGATCACCTGCATCGGTTCCTTGCCAACGCGGTATCCGCCAATGACACCGAGACCCTGGCGTCCAGCCATCAGCATCCGATGCCACCTGAACAGCGTGTCATGAGACAGCGGCTCGGCGAAGGAGCGATACAGGTCCACCATCTGTTCCGCAATGCCACGTTCGGCCGGGCCCGCGATGCCTTCGTCGGTGACTAAGCCAAACGCCTTGCGAATCGACGATTGGACGCTGGACCCATCCAGGAATTCGCCTTCGATCTCAGATGTCGTCAGAGCTTCCGTGCAAATGGCCTCGATCTCAAACTGCTGCCGGTCGTCTCCATACAGGTGTCGGAGCGCTCCAACCAGTACCCCGCTACCGACGAGGAACGATTCTTCTGCCTTCTCCAACAGGACTTTGTTCCAAGAGAAGTCTGGCCAGTCCGACTGTTCCCAATTCCAGTGCACGATTGATTGAGAACCATTTTATCAATCATGATTGGCGAGTTTCTTGATCGATACGAAGGGAGCCTGTCGATCATTCCATCTCGCGACCGGATTTCGGTCGCATGTGAAACGGCAAATGCAAGGTTGAGTGAAATCTCGGAGCAAGGTTCGAGATGCCGCTCGAGAGGTCGGTCTCCGACCCGCGACCACTCGCTGGTCTGACGACACCCCAAGGCTGACTGTCGACGAGGGTGGCCTACTGAACGCCCTCGCGGGGTTCCACTTCTAGCTTCATTCCGTCGACAGATAGGACTCGTACCCTCTGTCCCGGCGACACGGCAGAGGCCGACCGAGCGTTCCAGAGCTCTCCGTGCACGAAGACAGTACCCTCCGGGTCGAGCGCAGTCCGCGCCTCACCGAACTCGCCGACCATCGCCTCGATACCGGTGGCGACCTTGAACCGGAATGACCGGATCGCCAGCTGCAGCAGGAAGACGCTGATCGCGGCAAACGGAAGCGTGATGGCGATGGCGGGCACCCAGCCGATCTGCAGCTCGGGCACGTCGGTGTCCACCAGAATGACGATGCCCAGGACCATGGCGATCACCCCTCCGGTTGCTAGGATTCCGTTCACGGGGGTCATGGCCTCGATGATGAAAAAGGCCACAGCAAGCAAGATCAACACAACCCCCGCCAGATTGATCGGCAGAAGAGAAAGAGCCATCAGACCGACGATGAGCGCAATTCCGCCCAGCACGCCAGGCACGATCAGTCCAGGATTCGTGAATTCGATATAGACACCCGCGAGACCGACCACCAGCACCAGCAACGCGAGACTCGGGTTGACGAGCGGTAGCAGCACTTTCTGGCGAAGGTTCGGATCGTAGCCGTACGTTTCGGCGCCCGCCACTTCAAGGATCTGCTCCGTGCCGTCGAACCGTACGACGGTGCGGCCGTCAAGCTTGGCCAGCAGGTCATCGATATCCGTCGCGATTACCTCGATCAGGTTCGACTCGAGGGCGTCCTCCTCGGTAAACGACTTGCTCTCCAGCACGGCCTCGACGGCGAGCTCGCTGTTCCTGCCACGCTTGTCCGTGACGGCGCGCAACGAAGCCGCGGTGTCATTCTCGATCTTCTGCTTCATCGTGCCCGTGATCTCGCCACCCATCGCGAGAACCGGCTGCGCCGCGCCGGTGTTTGTACCGGGGGCCATCGCCGCGACGTCAGCGGAAACCAAGATGATGAATCCGGCCGACGCGGCATGGCCGCCACTCGGCGCCACGTACGTAATTACAGGAACGGGGGATGCCAGGATCGCTTGGACGATCTCGTTCGTGGCCTCGAGCAGGCCCCCCGGGGTGTTGATTCTCAGTACGACCGCCGCGTCCCCTGCTTCCTCTGCACGCTGGAGCCCCTCGATAACGATCTCGCGAGTCAGCGGGTGGACAACCGTGTCCAGTTCGAGGACCAGGACGCGTCCCGCCCTCGCTGACGACGCGCTCGCGAGTACCGCCACCGCGGCCAGCGACGCCCAGAACGCAGGTCGGGAGCTGAGACTCGATTGCCGAATGGCCCGCATTTCACACTCAGTGTAGTGCAGGCTCCGGCTCGCCAACGTGATCCGGGTCTTGCTTCAGGAGATCGATCGCCGAGGTCAAGGGAGCCGGTCCCAAGTCGCCGAATCAGCAGAGCAGGAATCGGGAAGGAACCGACCCAAGCAAAGCCAAGCCTCGACCCAGCCCGTAGAATGGTTAGCTTGTATGAGGTCTCTCGGACTTAGTTTCGGCAAGTCCGAGAAAGCCCTAGCGGCTCTCGCCGTCAGCAGCCTCGCCCTGACCCTGCTGGAGCCGACGTTCGCATCGCTCCAGCCATTCCGCCAGTTCGCCCTCGCGCTGCTGCTGATCCTCGGCGGCTTGGTCGCCATGATGCGCCTGGGGCGCTTGGGGGGATGGCTGGCCCGAAAGTTCCTTTGGAGGGTCCGCCACCGCATGGTCGCGGTGTTCTTCTTCGTGGGCGCACTGCCGATCTCGGTCGGAGCGCTGATGGCGACGTGGGGAATGTTCGTGCTGCTCGGACCCGTAACGGCCTATATGCTCACATCGCAACTCCAAGGGCAGGTGGACCGAATCCAGGCAATGGCAGAGCCGATGGCCTGGCAACTCCGTAACCAATCGCAGGCCGAACGGCTTGCATCCCTTGCGGCTTTCCATGCGGCAGCCGAGCAGACCTTCCCGGGTCTTGCGATTCAAGCGGAATTCGACGGCATCCGGGTTTCGTATCCGGAGGGATCGCTGATCGGCGAGATGCCCTCCAACCTACGCACGGAGCGAACCCTGGTTCGCATCGGGGGTGGGGTGTACCTCGCCTCCGTGGCAGATGACGAACAGACCGGCGGCAGGGTGGTGCTTGCCGTCCCGTTGACGGAGAGCCTGATGCGGAGAGTGATGCCCGAATTGGGAATCCTTTCCGTGACTCTGGACAGTTCCGGGGAGGGCTCGGGACCATGGCCGGTTGTCGTGAGCAATGTCTTTGACCAAGAAGGGCAGACTGCCCGAGCCGCGGTCCCTCCCCCGAAGCATCCGCTCGACTGGATGGTGCGCTGGCCGATCCAGGCCAGAACCCTGGGGTGGAATACCAATGAGGTCGAGACTGCGACCTACTTCCTGCTGACTCGCGTGTCCGCCTTGTGGGGCACGATCTTTGCGGATCAGCCCGGTGGGACGCTTCAGCTGTTCGTTGGCGCCTTTTATCTGTTGGTGGCGGCATTCGCCGCGAGCGTTCTCGTATCACTCGTGATTGCGGGTTCGCTGACCCGAACGCTGACCCGAGCGGTGAACGACCTGTACGTCGGGACGAAGCACGTCAACGAAGGGGATTTCAAGTACAGAATTCCCGTTTCCGGATCCGATCAGGTCAGCGACCTCTCTCGCTCGTTCAATGCGATGACGCAGTCGATCGAGGAACTGATCGAGGAGTCGAAGCGTCGCCAGCAGCTCGAAGCGGAACTCGAGGTTGCGCGCGAGGTCCAATCTAGGCTCTTCCCTGCAGAGCCGCCGGCGCTCGACAGTCTCGAACTCCTGGGAATCTGTCGGCCAGCCCGTTCGGTCTCGGGCGACTTCTTCGATTACGTTGACCTTGACAGCCGACGCGTCGCGATCAGTTTCGGCGATGTGTCCGGCAAGGGCATCTCGGCGGCGCTGGTGATGGCGTCCCTGCATTCGATTGTCCGCGGACAGCTCGCCCTCCTAAAGGGAGACAGCCCCGAACCCCTTGGCGACGCCGCAGCCAGACTTGTTGAACAGGCCAACCGGCAGCTCTGCGAGAACACGGCGCCGGAGAAGTTCTCCACCCTGTTCTTCGGAGCCTATGACGTGCAAACCGGCATGCTGGCGTACTCTAATGCGGGCCACCTCCCTCCCCTGCTGCTGCGAAATGGCAGCGTAGAACCGCTCGAGGTCAACGGGATGATCGTCGGCGCCTTCCCCTACGCGGAATACACGGCGACGAATCTATCGCTGGAACCGGGAGACACTCTCGTCGCCTACACTGACGGCCTGACAGAGCCCGAGAACGCGGCTGGAGAGGAGTTCGGCGACGCCCGGTTGCGGGAGGCCCTGAAGAGGGGCGCGCCCGAGCCGCCCCGCGAACTCATCGAAGGCGTCATGGACGAAGTGATCACCTGGACGGGAACGTCGGTTCTGCAGGATGACATGACAATGCTGGTCGTGAGAAGGCGATGAAGAGTCGCGGCCCCTTGCATGTGCCGGTACGGCGGATGCTTGTGCTGATGGGCATCACTACCGCCGTGCTCTTGGGCGGAACCCTGGGATTTCACATCCTTGAAGACCAGGACCTCTTCGACAGCTTCTACATGACGCTGATCACCCTGTCTACCGTCGGCTACGAAGAGATGTTCGAACTGAGCGAGGCAGGTCGTTATTTCAACGCGTTGCTGATAATGGCAGGGTTCGGAATCGTCTTCATCGCCCTTGGGATGATGACAGATTCGCTGCTGCAACTGGAGCTGCACAACTACTTCAACCGGAGAAGGACGAGACGCATGATTGACAAGATGTCCGGCCACTACATCGTGTGCGGACTGGGCCGCGTAGGACGGGGGGTGGTCGACTGGCTTCAGCGCAGCGGAGCTCCGATCATGGCGATCGACAGCTCGGCCTCGCACGAGAGCTGGGCACAGGAACACGACGTGCCCTTGCTCGTCGGAGACGCGACCCTCGACGTGACCTTGGAGCGCGCCGGAGCGAAACGTGCGAACGGGCTGGTCGCAGCCACGAGCAGCGATGCCGTGAACGTCTACATCACCCTTTCGGCGCGCGTGATCAATCCGGAGCTGCGGATCGGTGCCCGGGCGAGTGACGAGGAATCCAGGAAGAAGCTCATCCAGTCGGGAGCGAACTCGGTGTTCACGCCGTATACGTTCACGGGCTTCCGTATCGCCCAGGCCCTGCTGCGCCCGCAAGTATCGACCTTTCTGGATATTGCATCGGCGGTCGAGCATTCCGAACTGGACCTCGACATCGAGGAGTACCACGTCACCGAGGAGAGCCGCTGCAACGGGAACACCATCGTCGGGTCGGGATTGACAGAGGCACTGGACGTCATCGTCCTGGCGATCACTCGCCCCGGTTCGTCACTCCGGTTCAACCCTCCCGCCAATACTCCTGTGAAACAGGGAGACGTGCTGATCGTGATGGGCCGGCGTGCAATGCTCGACCGGATGAGGGAAGAACTGGGCGGCTGATGCTCCGCGTCCTCAATGCGGCAGAGATGCGCGAGGCAGATCGCGCCACGATCGTGGACCGCCACGTCCCGAGCCTCGTGCTGATGGAGAACGCCGCGTCCGCAGTCACCCGAGAGCTGGTCGCCATGTTTCCGAGCCTGGAGCAAGAAAGGGTGCTCGTGCTCTGCGGCAAGGGCAACAACGGTGGCGACGGCCTCGCCGTGGCCCGCCAGCTCATTGTGCTGTGTCCCCGACTGGACCTGAGTGCGGTCGTCCTTGCGGAGCCGGACAGGCTGTCGCCGGATACGCTCGCCAACTGGAGGATGCTGGCGGCCCAGGACCGCGGCGCGCGCGTGGCGGCGACTTCCGAAGCGTGGCGAGGCCTGCTGCCTGACATTGCGGACTCGACGGTCATCGTGGACGCGGTGCTGGGGACAGGACTCGCGGGTCCGGCACGCGGGGTGCCGAAGCAAGTGATCGCCGACGTCAATAGCGGCTTCCGCAACGCTACTGTCGTGGCCGTGGACATGCCGTCCGGCCTGGGCAGCGATTCAGGAGACCTGCTGGGTGAGAGCATGCGGGCCGACCGCACGGTCACCTTCACAGCCCCCAAGGCGAGCCAGGTCCTGCCTCCGTCCTGCGAGCACGTCGGAAGCCTAGCGGTCGCGAGAATCGGCACGGCCGATTCAGTGCTCGAGGCATTGCCCGGCCCCCGGATCATGCTATGCGAGGCCGCGGACGCCGAAAAGTACGCACGACCCAGGTCCAGGGCGGGTCACAAGGGAACCTACGGTCATGTAATTGCCATCGGAGGGTCACGATCGAAACCGGGTGCGATCCTCATGGCTGGCACGGCTGCCCTGCGCGCCGGGGCCGGGCTGGTGACCGTCGCCACGGCGGCTGGTGCGGGGGAGACCGTTATCGCCGCCACGCCGGAACTCATGCTCGAGCCGGGACGCGAACTCGGGGACGGCTCACTCGGCGCAGACTCGTTCGACGAGAGGATCTTCGACGGCAAGACCGTCGCGGCCCTGGGGCCTGGGCTTGGCACTTCGGAGGCAAATCTCGCCCTGGCGAGTCAGATCTACGAGAATTGTCCACTTCCGCTGGTCGTCGACGCCGACGGATTGGCGGCGGTGAGGCCGGCCGATGCGTTCCTTCGAGCCGCTCCGACGGTGCTGACTCCTCATCCTGGCGAAATGGCCCGGCTCGTCGCCACAGATTCCGCACGAGTCCAGCGGAACCGCCTGGAGACGGCTAGAGAAGTCGCCTCAAGCACAGGGGCGTACGTGGTGCTGAAGGGCCAGCGCTCGCTCATCGCATCACCGGACGGAGACGTAGCGGTCAACCCGACCGGAACTCCGGGCATGGCCACGGCGGGCTCCGGCGACATCCTGACTGGCATCGTCGCGGGCCTGCTTGCGCAGTTCCCGCACCTTCCGGTCTTCCAAACCGTCGCCGCCGCGGTCTACCTACACGGACTGGCGGGCGAGTTGGCAAGTGACGCGCTTGGGGAGCAGGGCATGCTGGCCACAGACATCGGCCGCTACCTGGAGGACGCCCGGAGGGCAATCGGCCCATGACCTTCCGGACAGCGTCGGCGGACGAGACCACCGCGGTCGGTGCGGAAATCGCGGCCCGGCTGAGCCCGCCGGCAGTCGTCATGCTGATCGGCGATCTCGGGGTCGGGAAGACCACGATGGCCAAGGGGATCGTGGCCGCGCTCGGAGCCGCGCCTGCCGAGGACGTGCTCAGCCCGACCTTCTCGCTCGTACACGAGTACGACGGAAACCCCAAGGTCTATCACCTCGACCTATACCGCCTCGACACCGTGCCCGAAATCGAGACCCTAGGGCTCGAGGACCTTTGGGAGGAGCGGGCCATCGTCATCGTTGAATGGGGTGAGAAATTCGACCGGCAGCTACCCGGCGAGAGGCTTGAGGTCCGCATGGAGTACGATGGCGAGGACTCGCGGATCATCCGGCTGGAGAAGCCGGCAGGACCCTGATCCGAATCGGTTCGAGCCTTACTACGATTCCGGAATCGTCATGATCGCAGCTCTGCGCGGAAGGGTGGCCGAGAAGCAGGCCGGCAAGGTGGTTCTGGACGTCGGCGGGGTCGGGTACGAAGTCGCCATCCCTGTCGAGACCTACAGCCGACTCGGCGAATCCGGGGAGGAGGTATCCCTCCACATCCATACGCACGTCCGGGAGAACGCGCTGTCGCTGTTCGGCTTCCACACCCGCCAGGACAAGGACCTTTTCGAAAAGTTCCTCGATGTGAGCGGCGTCGGACCTCGTCTGGCGCTGACGCTTCTATCCGGTTTGTCGACGTCGGACCTGCTGCAAGCAATACGCTCGGGCGACGCGAAGAGGCTCGTCCGGATCCCGGGTGTGGGCAAGAAAACGGGGGAGCGGATTGTCCTAGAATTGAAGGATAAGCTCGGGACCTTCGACACCGCCGAAGACGGTGTCGGCGATGGTGCCTCGGCGGTGGAGGAAGACGTTATCTCAGTCCTGGTCAATCTCGGCTGCAGTCAGGACGCGGCTGTCCGGGGAGTGGCTGCCGCGAGGCGGAAAGGGGCTCCCGCCGAATTCGAGACATTGTTCCGCTTGGCGATGGAATCGATAAAGCGCTAGCAGCCCCATGGCCAAGAAGCGCATCGTCAGCCCGCATCGCTCGGACGAGGATCGGCTGTCCGATCTCACGTTGCGGCCGCAACGGCTCGACGAGTTCATCGGCCAGAACGCCGTCAAGGAAAACCTCGCCATCGCGATCGAAGCCGCGACGAAGCGGGGCGAAGCGCTCGATCACGTCCTGCTCTACGGGCCGCCGGGCCTCGGCAAGACGACCCTCGCAACGATCATCGCCAACGAGATGGGGGTGCATCCCGACTATACCGCCGGTCCGGTCCTGCAAAAGAAGCTCGACCTCACCGGCATGCTCACCACGATGAAGGAGCGGCAGGTCTTTTTCATTGACGAGATTCACCGGCTTCTGCCGGACGTCGAGGAGATGCTCTTCTCGGCGCTGGAGGACTTCCGCGTCGACCTGATCGTGGGCACGGGTCCCGGGGCTCGCATGCACTCGATTCCGGTGGCGCCCTTCACGGCGATCGGCGCCACGACCAGGCAGGGCCTGATCAGCGCGCCGCTGCGGGCGCGCTTTGGCATCACCCTGCGCATCAATCCGTACGACACCGTGGACCTGACCCGGATCGTCTTCCGGTCGGCCGGACTGCTGCAAGTCGACATCACCGACGAAGCGGCCGAGGAAATCGCACGGAGGTCGCGCGGCACGCCCCGCATTGCGAACCGGTTGCTGCGTCGGGTCCGGGACTATTCCGAGGTCAGGGCGGACGGTCGGGTCAACCAAGAGATCGCCGCAACCGCCCTCGATATGCTGGAAGTGGATCCGCTGGGCCTCGACGAGGTCGATCGGAAGATCATGGAAACGATCCTTGCAAAATACTCCGGAGGCCCTGTCGGCCTGAACACGATCTCGGCGTCGGTCGGAGAGGACGCGAGCACCATCGAGGAGGTCTACGAGCCGTACCTCATGCAGCTCGGGTTCCTCGACAGGACCCACCGCGGTCGCGTCGGGACCCTGGTCGCGTTCGAACACTTCAACGTCCGCCCGCCTGCAGGCAACCAGCCCACACTGAGTTTCTAGAGGTGGGCTTGTGAGGAAGGCGCCGCACTACATAGCGATCGAAGGGCCATTGCGGGTCGGCAAGACCAAGCTGGCTGTTGCGCTGGCGAACCACATCCGGGGTCGGGAGGTTCTCGACATCGAGGGCAATCCGCACCTGGAGGCGTTCTACCGGGGTCGTGCGGGGGCGGCATTCCGCACTCAGATGCACTTTCTGATCGGACGCTATCACAAGCTCACGGACGCACAGATCGAACGGTCGCACATTCCCGTCGTGACGGACTTCCTGTTCGAAAAGGACAAGCTGTTCGCCTTCCTCAACCTGGACGACGACGAGATCGCGATCTACAACCCGTACTACACGCTCTTCAAGAGCACGCTTCCGACACCCGATCTCACGGTCTACCTCAAGACAACCCCGGAACGCCTTCGCACGCGCCTCACGAATGGAAAGGCAAGGCTGGAAGCAAGAATCTCGGACGCTTACTTGGAGGGTGCTGTTCAGGCCTACGACCACTTCTTCAGCCGCTACAAGTCCGCTGACGTCCTTGTGGTCAACACCGACCAGACCGACATCCTGAACAACAAGGACGACCTCGAGAACCTGCTTGAAGAACTGAGCAAGCCGGTCACGGGAACGCAGTTCTTCCTGCCTCTGGGGTCGTAGCCGGCAGGCCCTTTGGGAGACTCCGGGCACCTCGAACCTCCCGACTGTTCAGAACGCCACCGCGATGCTCTTCGATTGGACGACCCTGTTTGCCGCGTTCGGCGGCGGCCTGTTCGCGGCGGCCATCGGCACACTGCCTTCCTTCGTGTTTACCGGGATCCTTGTGATTGCAGGCGTGGCCGTAGCAGCTTCGGGCGGTGGGACGGACATGTTGGTGCATGTCGCATTCGGACCCGTCTTTGGGCCGCATATCGCGTTCGGCGGCGGTGCGGCGGCAACGGCCTACGCATGCCGACGGGGCCTGATTCCGAGCGGCAGGGAGATCACCTTGCCGCTCATGGGCCTCGCCCGTCCGGACGTGCTGCTCGTCGGAGGCTGTTTTGGAGCGCTCGGATACCTGCTGAATGCCGGGTGGCAGCTTGCCGGCCTGGGGCCGAGAACGGACACGATCGCGATGACCGTGGTGGTGTCGGCGATGATCGCCCGCGTTGCGTTCGGGCGCACCAGCCTCGCGAGCAAGCAGTTCAGGCCAGACGAGCACTCCAACTGGGTGAGACACCAGGAACGCCCGGCACAGTTCGTTACGATCGGCGTGGGAGTCGGGGCGCTCTCGGCGTTTCTCGCACTCACCTTCGGCGGGGACCGCGGGGGCGACGTGCTGGGTTTTGGAATCGCCGCGGCATCGCTGGTGTTCTCGCAGTTCGGCCTCAAGACGCCGGTCACCCATCACATGGCGCTGCCAGCGGCGGCGGCAGCATTGGCGTCGGGAGATGTCCTGGTGGGCACAGCGTTTGGAATCGCGGGGGCGTGTGCAGGGGAAGCGTTCTCCCGAATCTTTCACCAGCACGGCGACACGCACATCGATCCTCCCGCGGCCGGGATCGCAATCACAATTGCCTTGGTGAGGCTGATCTGGCCCATCACCTAGCCGTAGGGACGGATTCGTCCGAGCCACCGGCGGAGCGGCTAGCCATTCAGAGGCCCAGGGCGGGGCTCCTGAAGCCCCGGGCGCGTTGTATCATGAAGTTCGTCTCATGGACTCGCGCCTCAAATTCAGCGTTATCTGCAGTTCCTTCCTAATCACGATTCTCCTCGTCGTGGGGGCCGTTCTCGGCAAGAGCGAGGAACAGGAGGGTGCGTACCGTCCCCTGGCCGTGTATACGGAGATCCTGGCGAGGATCAAGAGCGACTATGTCGAAGAGCCCGACATCCCCAAGGTCACTCAGGGCGCGCTTCAGGGGCTGGTGGAATACCTCGATCCGGTTTCCAGCTACCTCGTGCCGGACCAGTATGCCGAGTACCAGGCAGCCCGGGAATCCGTCGATGGCGGCAGCGGCCTATCGACGGGATTGATTGTCCGCAAGCAAGGTGCCTACACAAGCGTTCTGGCGGTCCTGCCGGACTCCCCGGCGGCCGAGGCTGGAATCAAGACCGACGACCTGCTTGACGCTATCAACAACATCAGCACGCGGGTCATGCCGCCTGCGTATCTGCTCTCGATGCTGAGCGGCGAGCCGGGTAGCAGCTTGACCGTGATGGTGCGGTCCTCGTCCGACTATGATTCGCCGGTCGAACACACGTTGGTGCGCACAGAGCCGGTCCTTCCCGCCGTGACATTCCATTTGCGGGATGACGGCATCGGGTACGTGGACGCGGACGTGCTCGGGACCGAGCAATTGGACCAGATCGCCGCAGCGTTCAGGGACCTTGAGTCCCAAGGCGCCGCCAAGCTGATCCTGGACCTCCGGGAGAACGCTCTGGGCTCGCCAGACGATGGCGTCGCGCTCGCGAACCTGCTAATCGACGAAGGACTGATTGCCACGCTGAAAGGCCAGAGCTATTCGGAGAGGGCCTTCCACGCCAGCCCGGCCACGACCGTGACCTCGCTCCCGGTCGCGGTCATTGTCGACCGTCCGACCGCGGGAGGAGCCGAGATTGCCGCGGCGGCGATCCAGCAAAGCGGGCGAGGGCAGGTGGTCGGGGAGACGACGTCGGGACTCGCCGCCTTTCAGGATGAAATCAGGCTGGATGACGGGGCGGCTCTGGTCCTGTCGGTGGCCACTTATCGGGGACCTGATGGCACGGTGATCCACAACGAGGGCGTGGAACCCAACAGCGAGGTAACCCCGCGCGACCTGCGTCGATACCGCGAGGTCCACCGCCGTGACTTCGATTCGCCGGAAGCCCGGCGGAAAGCGGAGGAAGAGGCAGGGGATCCCTTCCTCGAAAAAGCGCTCTCGGCCCTGGGCGGCTCGGCCTGATCCTGGCGCCGGTTTTCTCAGCCGCTCACTGCACCAGGTCGGCCCGATTCACGGGCATGTCTTTCGGATTGTCGATGCGGATCTCGCCGAAGGTCGACTCGTACTGGGAAATGTTCTGGGCGAGAACGAGATGCAGCGCCTTGGCTTGCTGCGGGCTCATGTACACGCCCTGGAACGAGGAGAACGTCACTTCGTTCGCACCGCCGACCTTGAGCCGGCCGAATTGCAAGAAGAAATCCCAGATGCTGACGTTGACCTGGACGCTATTGGCGTACTCCTCGCGATAGTCTTCCTGGCGTACGACGCGAACCTTGTCGGGCTGCAGTCGCTCCGGCGCGGATCCCGCCGGGGGCTTGCTTTCCATTCCCGTATTATGCACCCCCCGGTCGGCGGCCGGTTCCGCTTTGGTAACTTGAAGGGCCCGCGTGTTCCAACGCCACCAGCAGCGCGCGGTCCTGCTCTTCGCCGCCGCCGACGCGATCCTTGCCGCTATCGCCTTCGGAGGCGCGTTCTGGACCCGCTCGGTTCTGCCGATGCGCGAGTTCCACCTGGAACCCACCGCCAAGACGCTTGTCCTAGCCGCCGCGATAATCGCAGTCGTGGCAACCGGGAGGGCTGCCGGCATATACTCCCGGCTCTACACGGCCAACCGCTCCGGAGCTGCCAGCGAAACGTTGAAGCAGGCGTTGATCGCGGCGCCCGCCCTGCTTGCGTTCCTGTACCTTCTGAATCTCGACGTGCCCGTCAGCCGGCTGTTCCTAGCGTTCTTCTTCGGCTACCTCGCGACGCTGCAACTCGTGCAGCGGCTCCTAGCACAACGGTTCCGGGGAAGCCTTCGGCGGGCGCTGGGCGCCGTAACGTCTGTGGTGGTCGTGGGAGACGGTGACAAGGCGCTAGAGATGGCCCGCGAACTCGAAGCTTCCGAACGGCACGGGGTGCGGCTGCAGGCGATCGTCGACTGCGGCGGACAGCTGGGAACCGTCGTGAAGCTTGCACGCGAATACGACGTGCGGGCGCTGGACGACTTGCCCAACATGCTGCGGTCGCAAGCCATTGACGAAATCCTCTTCGCGGTGTCCAGCGAGCGGCTTCGGTCCCTGGAAGACTCCTTCGCGCTATGCGACGAACACGGCATCAAGTCGCGCGTGGTCGCAGACTTCTTTCCCCACGTGCACAGCCGCGTTGATTTCGACCGACTGGGGGATCGCCCGTTGCTGACGTTCTCGATCGCTCCTGCGGACGAGTTCCAGCTCCTCGTCAAGCGGTGTTTCGACGCAACCGTCGCAGCGGCCATCCTCGCCGTGCTGAGCGTGCCGATGGCCCTGGTCAGCCTGCTGGTCAAGCTGACATCGAAGGGCCCCGTGCTGTTCCGACAACAGCGCTGCGGGCTGAACGGGAGGCTTTTCACGTGCTACAAGTTCCGCTCGATGGTCGAAGGCGCCGAATCACGGCGTCAGGAGCTTGAGCATCTCAACGAGAAGGACGGTCCGGCTTTCAAGATTCGCAACGATCCCAGGCTCACGTCCATCGGAGGGATCCTTCGCCGTTTCTCCGTTGACGAGTGGCCGCAGTTCTGGAACGTTCTGCGAGGCGAGATGTCGTTCGTCGGGCCTCGTCCAGCTGTTCCGTCGGAGGTCGGGCAGTACGAAATCTGGCAGCGGCGGAGGCTGCGCATGCGACCCGGACTGACCTGTCTGTGGGCGATCCGGGGACGAGACCAACTCGACTTTGCCAGCTGGATGCAGACTGACCTGGAGTACATCGACAACTGGTCCCTGCTGCTCGACCTGAAGATCCTCGTCCTGACGGTTCCGGTCGTGGTGGCTGGCAGGGGAGCGAATTGACCTCGTCCAGAGCCGGGCCGCGGGTCTGAACCCTCCCGCAAACTACCCGTTTCCGGCTCTCGGACAGCCTGCTATTCTCGTAGGCTCTTCGCAGGTATCGCAATGCAATTCAGCTCCTTTCGGCTCATCGTGGCGGCGGCGTTCGGCGCGTCGCTGCTTTGGGGACAGTCCTCAACACAAACCACGCTTCGCAACCCTCCCGCCGGGGCGACTCACGCCCTGCTCGTGACGTTCGGCATCGGGGACAAGAGCGAGATCGAATGGGACGGTAGCCTCGAGGTTCACGACGGGGACCTGGTCGAGCTGATCGGCTACGAAATGGGACTGGGCGACGTGATCCACCCTCCCAGGCGCTGGGAAATGTCCACGCGGCCGGCCTTCGCATTCAACCGGCGCAACCATGACGAGGACATCCTCGTGGATCTCCCTCCTGATACGTACCTTACGCCGAGATTCTACGTGTACCTGAAGGGTTCGTCCGCCACGGAGGTGGCGTTCGATACGGAGCAGGGAGACTTTGCCGTGCGCTTGTCGGACGTGCCCGAAGTCGGCGGTTCGGCGTTCCTGGATGGCCGGGCAAGCGTCGCACGAGCTCCGATGGCCATGCTGCTGGGAAGGGGGCACGCGGGACGGCCTGACGAGCGGCTCACGGACAATGACTTCGCCTCCATGGAGGTCGCTTCCGACGACACGATCTGGGTGGCCTACAGCGGCTTCTCAGGAGAGTCCGACCGAGTCTACGCCGATCGCATCCTGCCGGGCCGGACCGCGGGGCGCAGGGGCCGGCCATTCGGAGTGAGCCAGCCCGGAGGCGACATCTATCGGACCGCTGTCGCCGAAGACGGCGAGGGCAAGATCTGGGTTGTCTGGTCTGAACAGGTCGATGGCAACTGGGACCTTCGCGCGCGGGCGTTTGACGGCGAGGGATGGGGTTCGATCCAGCGGCTCACCTCCTCATCGCAGCCGGATATCCATCACAAGGCCGTGCGGGACCCCTCGGGCACAATCCACGTCGTCTGGCAGGGAGCGCGAGGCAACCGATTCGGGATTTATCACATGAGCTACGACGCCAGCTCGGGATGGAGCGAGGTAACACGGGTGAGCTCTTCGAGCGCCGGCAACTGCTGGGAGCCTTCGGTCGTCTCCGACAGCAACGGGACGGTCTACGTGGCATGGGACCAGTACAGCGAGGCGACCGGATACGACATCTTTATGGCAAGAAGGGCTGGCACGTCGTGGGATGCGCCCCGCGCCGTTGCCCGCACCGGTCGCTTCGAAGCCTACGCAACCCTGGCCGCAGACAAGCAGGACCGCATCTGGATGGCCTGGCACGAGTCCGGCATCAACTGGGGCAAGGACTGGGGGTATCCGTTCGACATCCAGGCGAACGCAACCGGGCTGTATAACTCGCGCAACATCCGCATGGCGGTGTATGACCGCGGCCAGTTGCGTGCTCCAGCCAAGAGCTTGGAGTCTTCCCTGCCCGACCCTGGCCCGGGCAACAACTTCTACGAATATCCGCAGCTAGCCATCGACGGAGCGAACCGTGTCTGGGCGCTCTTCCGCCACAGGCGGCCCATGCAGCACAACGTGTACTGGCGCACGCCTTCGCACCACGCGCTGTGGGAAATCCACGCCAGCTACTACGACGGCAGCGAATGGTCGCCGGCTGTGCTGCTGCCATATTCGACCGGCCGAACCGACATGCGAGTCGAGGCCCAGGCCGACTCTTCGGGCCAGCTGGTGGCCGCCTACCCTACCGACCGGCGCAGTTTCCGCGACTTCGTGAATGCGATGCTCGACATCTTCGCCACGCGCCTTCCCTCCCCCAAGGGATCGGCGGTCGCGCACCAGCTGGGCCCGTTCCGTCTACCGCCGGTCGAGGCTGCCCGGCAGCCTCCGAACCGGCCCCGGCGCGACATGGCCGCCAGCGAACCGGTCCATCCGAACGACGAGCAGGACGTAGCGCGCATCCGAGACTATGTCTACGACCTCGGCGGCAAGCGCTACAAGATCTACCGCGGCGACATGCACCGCCACACCGAGATCTCTTGGGACGGCTACAACGATGGATCAACCGAAGACACCTACCGATACGCGATCGATCCGGGAGCCCTCGATTTCCTGGCGATCACCGAGCACAACTTCGGCGTGGCGGACGAGTACGACTGGTTTCGGAGCCAAAAGTACGTGGACATCTTCCGTATCGGGTCGTCCTTCGTGCCGCTCTACGCGTACGAGCGCTCGATCCGGTACCCAAACGGGCATCGCAACGTGGTCTTTCCGTACCGCGGCGCGCCGATTCTCGACTACCAGCACTACGAGTGGTCGCAAGGCACGAGTTACATGCGCCAAGGCCCGGAGCGATTCTTCGCCTATCTGCGCAAGTACAAGGGCATCGCCATGGCCCACACGTCCGGGACGGACATGGGCACGGACTGGGCCGACTACGACCCGGAGGTCGAGCCGATCGTCGAGATCTACCAGAGCGACCGCAACAGCTACGAATGCGAGGGGTGCTGGCGGTCCGCTCCATCGGACGAGGCCAAGAAGCAGTTCGGCGGGTACCGGCCGGACGGGATGGTCTCCGTCGCGTGGGCCAAGGGCTACCGGCTCGGCGTCCAGGCCAGCTCCGACCATCTGGCCACCCACACTTCGTACTCGATGCTGCTCGCCGAGGAGAACTCGCGCAACGGACTGGTCAATGCGATCCGCGCGCGACGCACCTACGGGGCGACGGACAACATCATCGTGGACTTCCGGCTGGTGGAAGGCGGCAGGGAGTACCTCATGGGCGAGGAGACGTCAATCGCGGGAACGCCGACCTTCCGCATCCATATCGAGGGGACGGACAAAGTCGGCGAAGTGGAGATCGTCAAGAACAACAGCCGTGTCTACCGGCAAACGCCCGGGACCAAGGTTGCGGACTTCGAATACCGCGACAGCGAAGCGCCGGGCGAGGAAGCGGACTTCTATTACCTGCGTGTAAGGCAGTCCGACCGCGACAAGCAGGTTGCCTGGAGCTCGCCGATCTGGGTGACGGCGAAGTGAAGCCGCTCGGGGTGCGGCCGTCCCTGCCAGCAGCTGCTCGAACGCCCCCGGGTCCGGGAGCTAGACGGCGAAGCCGTGCTGCTTCCGATGGTGAGGCCCGTCGAATTGCTGGGTGGACTTGAATCTCTCGTACCTGCCGTCGCCGGCGACATCAGCCACGCTTGATAGCAAGATTGCTTTGGTCTCGTCACTCATCGGCTTGAAGTTCCGCCCGATCTTGATATCTGCCATGAGCTCTTCCATGGAGCGGATACCCACGACGAGCGTGGAAACCGGCAGGCTCAGCGCGTAACGTCGGCACTCCTCAGGGGTCACGTCGGTCTTCGTGGGGATTTCTCCCGTAGGCGAGCCGCCGCCAAAGCTCTTCATGCCGACGACTCCTACGTCCCGGGCGAGGCACAGGGGAATGGCTTCCTTCTGGAAGCTGCGGTAGTGCGCGTCCATCACATTGACCGGCATCTGCGCGGTGTCCCAGTCGTACGGCTTGTTGAGCATCTTGACGTGGATGCTGGGATCCTTGTGGCCAGTAAAGCCGATGTAGCGGACCTTCCCTGCCTTCTGGGCCTCCATGGCCGCCTTGAGGCCGCCTTTGTCGAAGACCCAGTCGGGGTCGGAGTCATAGACCATTTCGTGGAACTGCCAGAGGTCGATCCGATCAGTCTTCATGCGCCGGAGGCTGTCTTCCAGGTTGCTCATCGAACCCTTGTAGTCACGCTCGCAGTTCTTGGTCATCAGGAAGGCCTTGTCCCGCTTTCCGCCCTCGGAGAGCGCACGGCCCATGATTTCTTCGGACCCACCATCGTGGTAGTCCCAAGCGTTGTCGAAGAAGGTCATGCCCTGGTCGATCGCGGCATGCATGATCTTGACCGCCTCGTTCTTGTCGGGAACCGCACCGATGTGCCAGCCGCCAAGGCAGAGAATCGAAACCTGCTCGTTAGTCCGGCCGAGCCGGCGGGTCGGCAGACCGTTCGGACTGTCCTGCTGGGCGAGCGCCTGCTGGGCCATGGCGACAGCGGCGGCGCTTCCAAACATCCCTTGGAAAAAGGAGCGGCGAGTTGCGTCGAGCGGCATTCTGGTTCCTCCCGTACCGAGCAATTGGTAGCCCTATGGTACCGAATTGCCTGTGGGCGGGCCGCACAGACCCTATTCCGAAGCCCTCCAGGTACATTGCGGCCCAGCCTCCCAGCAAATTTACGCGACAAGCTCACCTTCGCCGGAGTCGGGAGGGCACTCGCCGGGAAGGGCAATCCCCAGCCCAATTGCGAAGTGTCGATCGGCGGTGCTGTAATCCACTGCATGGACCGGCTTCGCCCGTCCGACCCTTACCCGACAGAAACGAGGCAAACACAGTGAACGTATCGCGTGCAATCGCGAAGATGCTCAAGCAGGAGGGCGTGGACCGCCTCTTCGCCTATCCGGTCAATCCGGTCATCGAGAGCTGCGCGGAAGAGGACATCCGGACGATCATCGTGCGGCAGGAACGCACTGGTCTGCACATGGCCGACGCAGTCGGCAGGCTGAGTTCCGGCCGCAAGGTCGGAGTCTTTGCCATGCAGCACGGACCCGGCGTGGAGAACTCGTTCGGCGGCGTCGCGCAGGCGTTCGGCGAGTCCGTCCCGATGGTCATTCTGCCAGCAGGCTACTCCCGCGGCCAGACAAACGTCCAACCGAACTTCAGCTCACTGTTGAACTTCCAACGTGTCACGAAATCACTCGAGCAGGTGACGCTCGCCGCCGAAGTGCCCAACGCTCTCCGCCGTGCCTTCACCCAAGCGAAAAACGGGCGGCCCGGCCCGTGCATGGTCGAGATCCCGTGGGATCTCTTCGGCGAGGAGTATCCAGGCGAGCTGGATTATCGGCCATCCATCCGGACCCGCAGTGCCCCGGACCCTGATGCCGTGCGAGAGGTCGCGCGGATCCTCGTCGAGGCAGAGCTACCCGTGATCTACGCTGGCCAAGGCGTCCACTACGCCATGGCTTGGAGCGAATTACGGGAGCTAGCCGACCTTCTTGAGGCACCGGTCACCACCAGCATCGACGGTAAGAGCGCGTTTCCCGAGACCCATCCTCTGTCGCTGCAGTCGGGCGGGCGATCCTATTCGCAGCACATGGACGAGTTCCTGCGCCGGGCGGATGTCGTCGTGGCGATTGGCACGAGCTTGACGCGGACCGCGTTCGGCATTCCGTGGGCGAGGTATGTCGGCAATACGACTGTAATCCAGTCCACGACCGACACGGCGGATCTGAACAAGGATGTCCCGATCGACTTCGGCTTGGCCGGGGATGCCCGCCTCACGCTCTCGGCGCTTGTTGAAGAGGTTCGCCGCCTGATCTCAAGGCCTCGTGGCCGTGCGGCGAGTCTCGCGGCAGAGATCGCCACGGTGCGCGGGCAATGGCGGGCGGTATGGAACAGGAAGCTCGGCTCCTCCGACACTCCGATCAATCCGTATCGCGTGATTCGTGACCTGATGCGGACGGTCGACACCGCCAACACGATCATCACGCATGACGCCGGGAGCCCGAGGGACCAGATCTCGCCGTTCTGGGAGTCCGAGGTGCCATTGAGCTACATCGGCTGGGGAAAGACAACGCAGCTCGGGTACGGACTGGGACTCGCCATGGGAGCGAAGCTCGAAAATCCAGACAAGCTCTGCATCAACTGGTGGGGCGATGCTGCGATCGGCTTCACAGGAATGGACTTCGAGACGGCAGTAAGGGAGCGGATCCCGATTCTCTCGGTCCTGTCCAACAACTCTTCGATGGCAATCGAGATTCCGATCATGAGAACGGCTACGGAGAAATTCGGCAGCACCGATATCTCCGGCAACTACGCGGAGTTCGCAATTGCGCTCGGCGGATACGGCGAGCGGATCACCGAACCATCGGAAATCGTGCCCGCGATCAAGCGCGGCATCGCCAAGACGGAGGAGGGCGTGCCGACGCTGCTGGAGTTCATCACGTCGAAGGAACTAGAGATTTCGCGGTTCGCCTAGACGCACGAACGATCTGCCGTTGGGATCCGGAGCGTCTCCATGTCCTCATCTCAGTCCAGAGGACTGCTGAATGGGCAAACCAAAGAGGTGGCGGACGGCCCTCACCATATTGCCACTGTGTAGGGTGGATCGATGGTAAAGTAAGTAAGTCAGTATTGTAGGTTTCTGATGGTTGCGGAGGAACGCCTTCGGCAAGTCGTGGAACGCGGGAAGTACGCCCCGTTGTATCGATGTCTCTGCGAGCGCTCGGGACGGCAATGGCGAGCTTCGTTCACGGATATCGAGGCGGTGCTCGGCTTCACGCTCCCGGAATCGGCGCGGGTGCATCGACCGTGGTGGTCAAATCAACGGAACAAGGGCGGCTACGGGCATGCCCTAGTCTGGCAACTCGCCGGATGGAAGACCTCTGCAGTAGATCTCGAGAACGAATCGTTGGTGTTTGAACGAGAGAAGGCCGCGAGCAACCAGGCCCTCCCTCACGGTTCTCCAGCCCTCGCGTCCGACAGGGCAATCGATTTCGACCAAGCGTTTCCGCCACACAACCCGGGCGATTGGCCAGCTGGATTGTCGTTGCGACGCGAGGACCTCTACGACGACAGAGGCTGTTGAGCACCGGATGTTCATTGACACCAACGTCTTGGTTCGAGCGCGTTTCACGGCCGCGCCCAGCCATGGTCTCGCTCGCGCACGGCTGCGAGAAGCCCTCAAAGGTGTAGAGAAACCCCGAATAAGTCGACAGGTCATGCGAGAGTACCTTGCGGTCGTGACGCGCTCACAGATCTGGTCGGCACCCTTGCCAATGTCGGATGCACTCAGGGACGTGAGCTGGCTTGTAAGTGGGTTCGACATTTTGGAGAACGGTCCGAATGTCACCCAAGAGCTGATCGATCTTTGTCGAGACGTTCCGGTTGCCGGGCGCCAGATCCACGACGCGAATATCGTGGCAACAATGCTCGCACACGCTGAGATGCGCCTACTTACCTTCGACCAAGACGCTTTCCGACGTTACGGTGATCGGATCGTTCTGATCGATCCGGCGGGGAGCGAACCAACTGTCTCCCAGTAACGGCGGACAGACCACTTCGAAATCGACCTCTGGCATGGCCGGCGGGGCGCTGAGAGATTCGGATATGCGGTGCAGGAGTCCGCAGGCGAACAGCTCAACCCATGCCCTCTGACTTGGCTGACCACGAAATCCAGCACCCTGCAGAAGGAGGCAGACACGTTGCATTACCGCGAACGTGTCGCAGCCTACTCGAGTCGCGAGGTCATGGTCCGGAGTTACCTTGCCTGGCCACCTGCAATTGACCCAGGTCTCGTGCGAGCGACTCCTTGCGCCGAAAATCCTCGGATGTCTCTGCAGGGTTCCAGTACCAGGGGTGGTCGACATGCTCCCGCAGCATCACCCTCTCCATTTCGGCGACGACTTCCGGATATGCATCTGACAGGTCACGTTCGCATCGGAGGTCTTCCTCGATGAGAAAGAGTTCCATGGGTTCGTCTGGAGCTGGACGGTAGGCCTTCCACGGACCCTTGCGGACCGCCTGCTCCCTAGCGTTCTCCCAATAGAGCGGCCTTGCTGACGGGAACTCCCCCGCCCTACCGCTCAAAAGAGGAACGAGGCTGGACCCATCATTCGTTGGGACAGGGTTCATTCCCGCCAATTCGGCAAATGTCGGAAGCAGGTCGACGAGCCATACGGGTACGCTGGACACGCCGGCCTCGATCGCAGCAGGCCAGTTCACGAAAAAGGGGATGCGGATCCCTCCTTCCAGCAAGGAGAATTTCCCGCCGCGAAAGGGCCCTTTGTTCCGGAAGAACGGATCGTCCGGCCAGGCCGCAGACTGGTTTCCCCGCGCAAAGTATCCACACATCGAGTAGCCGTTGTCCGAGGCGAAAACGACGAGAGTGCGGTCCCGAATCCCGAGGCTCTCAAGCAGCTCAACCAATTCCCCAGCAAACGTATCGATTCGCAGCACCATCGAAGCCCACTCCTTGTGGGCTGTCGAAGGAAAGTCCGGTCGATCGAGAAAGGGCCCCAGGGTGTCGGTCACGACCGGTCCATGGGGCAACTGGGTCGCGAAATAGAGAAAGAAGGGCCTGTCGCTGTTCCGACGCACGAAGCTGATGGCGGCGTCCTCTAGCACCGCCTCGGAATAGACCGCGTTCGAGGGGTCCGGAATGCCGGGCGGGATCAGATTGCCCCCGTGGTCGTAACGGACGTGGGAATCCCTGGAACCAGGGGGCGTTCGGTTGTCCTCGTACATGTGGACCATGTCGAAACCGAAGTTCCCCGGATAGTCCACCTTGCGTCCGTTGCGATAGAGGTAGCGCGGGAAATAGGTGTGGGCACGACGCTGGTCGTAGAAACCGAATGCCTCGTCGAAACCCTGCTTGTCGGGTGTCCCCGGAGTTCCAGGAAGGCCGATACCCCACTTGCCGAAGAAGGCGGTCGCGTACCCGGATACCTTGAGCATCTCGGCAATTGTGATGTCCGAATCCGCCAGGTGATCCTGTCCCCTGGCGCTCCGGTTGTCACGAATTGGTCCGTGCCCCGTGTGCAAGCCTGTCATGAGGGTGCCTCGGGACGGAGCGCATTCCGGCGCTCCGGCATACGCTTGCGTGAAGCGAACGCCTTCTACCGCGAGCTGATCCAGGTTCGGAGTAGAAAAACGGCTCTGCCCCCAGATGCTCAGATCCCGATAGCTGAGGTCATCCGCCAAAATGATGACGATGTTCGGCTTGGTCCCGGGCAGCTTCTGCTGGGCCGATAAGGATCCAGCTGCGAGCAGGATGAGAATCGCCACCCAGGGCATCACGGGCGCAAGAATAGCAGCCAGACCCAACACCCAGCTCTCGGTTCAATCCACGAGCGTGTCACGGCAGTTCAGCTGAATCCGCGAAGGGTGTCGCTTAGCGCGCACGTTGGCTGAAGGCCCGACCAGCCCAGGGACCCGTTGCGCACCGAGACTGCGACGTGGGCGTCAGCGGTTGAAGATCTTGACGCGGTAGTAGGGCTTGCCCTTCTCATCTGGATCCATTACGTAGTCTTGGAACGTCAGCATCGGGTCGTAGTCTCGCCAGAGCCACGTCATTGCCTCGGGAAGCTCGGCGTCCCCGTAGGTCGTGTTGTGCTGCGCGTTTCCGAAGCTGAAGTAGAAGTCGTACTCCTTCATCTTTAGTGAGTTCGCCAGCTGGATGTTCTGCAGCGGCCAGCTCCCGTGCGCATGCTCGAGGTCGTAGCTGCCGTCCTCCAACCAGATCCTGATGTTTCTTCGGTCTCGCTTTCGGATCAGAAATGGCCAGATGTTGCCGCCGTCAAGATCCTCGCAAGGATCGCGGTCGCCGAACCGGCCCAACGGATAGTCACCGAAGGGATTGTCCTGGCCCCACCGCCATTGAATGCTGGCGTAGCTCCCGATCCTTGAGAGCACGCGGCTGAACGCGTGGGGCCGGAACCACGCCGAGTTAAGGGAGCAGATCCCGCCGGACGACTGTCCCCCGATCGCCCTGCTGTACCCGTCGTTCCGCAGACGATAGGTCTTGTCCACCTTGGGGAAGATCTCGTCGACGACCATCTTGTTGTAGTCGTCGTTGAACGTGTCGTAGAGAAGGCTCCTCATGTGGCCGATCGCGCGAGGGGCGTACGAGCGCGCGTTGTCGTGGCTGCCGATGTATCCGGGGGCAATCAGGACCAGGACCATCGGCGGGAGCCGCTTGCGATTCTCCAGGTTCTCGATCACGGTCATGATCCGGGACCGCTGCTCGCGCTCCAGGAAGCGGTGTCCGTCCTGCCAGACCATCACCGGGGAGGGGCGAGCCGGGTCAACACCGGGCGAGGCGTAAACCCAGTAGGAAACCTTCCACCCTCGGTACGTATCGCTCTCGTGAAACAGCTCCTCGGAGAGGTCCCCCTTGGGAACGCCGTCCTGAGGGTACGAGTCCTCGCCGTAGGCTGCGGTATCGAAGCGCTTGCCATCAAGGATGCTGGTGTCCACGCGGTAGTAGTGGGCATGGGAAGTGCCGGTTCGCAATCGAGCCGAGCGTACCCAGAGGTTCCCTGGCAGCTGCCGCAGGGGCGGCGACGGCTCGTCGTCGACGTACAGATGGGGTCGCGACCCCGATTCCAGCGCCCACACGAACTCGCCACCGTAGGCAGCGACGGCCGACCCGTCTTTCAGCGAGTCTGCCGGGAAGTGGGCGCGGACGCCTGCGGCCTGATCGTCGGGGCTCCCCTTCGAACGGACAAGTTCAAACAAACGGTGATTGTCTTGGTCGGTCATGTCTGATACCCGCGCGAGGCGGGGCGAATCCATGCAGCATATCAACCCGGGCGAGCAGCGCGGGTTCCGCGTTCGGAGTCGAGCGGACGCCGGATCTCGACTGGGCCGCCAGTCTGCGCGACCGGACGGCTATACTCGTGCCTGCCATGCGGTTCCGACTTTGCGGCTTGTTCTTCCTGGCTGTTCTGACAGCGATCGGGCAATCGCACGACCAGGAAGAGTGGATCCAGCTATTCAACGGCAAGAACCTGGACGGCTGGATTCCCAAGGTTCGCGGCCACGAGACCGGCGTGAACTTCGGGAACACGTTCCGTGTCAGCGACGGCGCGCTGCAAGTCGGCTACGAGGCATACGATGGCTCGTTCAACGCGCGGTTCGGCCATATCTTCTACGAGCATCCGTTCTCGTACTACAAGCTCGTAGCGGAATACCGGTTCTTCGGGGAGCAGGTCGAAGGCGGTCCGGGATGGGCGTTTCGCAACAGCGGCCTCATGCTGCATTCGCAGCCCCCGGAAAGCATGCAACGCGACCAGACCTTCCCGATCTCCATCGAGGTCCAGCTGCTAGGCGGAGACGGGGAACGGGAGCGCACCACGATGAACCTCTGCACGCCCGGGACCAACGTGGTGTTCAGCGGGAGGCTCGAGACAAAGCACTGCGTGAATTCGAAATCCAAGACCTATCACGGGGACCAATGGGTCCGGGCGGAGATCATGGTGCTGGGCAGCGCCGTGTTCCGGCACATTGCCGAAGGGGAGGTCGTGCTCGAATACGAAATGCCGCAGTTCGGCGGCGGCAACGTGGACGGCCACGATCCGGCGTTCAAACGGGACGGCGAGCTGCTAGGAAGCGGCCACATTTCGCTGCAGAGCGAGAGCCACCCCCTGGAATTCCGCAAGATCGAACTGCTCAACCTAGCCGGGTGCATGGACCCGAGAGCGGCGAACTACAAGAGCTACTACGTCAAGTCCGAACCGGATACCTGCGAGTACTAGCGAGGCGTGCGCCCGCAAGGGCGGCTATCCCTTTGGGTCTGGTGTCCCAACCGCCGCCGGCTCGTACGTTCCGAGCACCGCGAGGAACTCAGTCATTTCCTCCAGGTGGCGCATGGCGTTGGTGCAGTTTGTCTCCTCGGGCGAGGCGAGGATATCCACATAGAAAAGGTACTCGAACGGCCGGCCCTTGAGCGGGCGGGACTCGATCTTGGTCAGGCTGATGTCGCGCAAGGCGAATGCGCTCATACACCTGAAGAGCGCTCCGGGAATGTTCTTGGTGACGAAGACAATCGATGTCTTGCGAGGCCCGGCGGGACCCTCGTCCTTGGCTGCATCCGGCCCGAGCAGGAAGAAGCGAGTGTAGTTTTCGCGGTCGTCTTCGATCGACGCTGCGAGGATCTCGGCGCCGTAGTAGTCCGCCGCCGCGGCCGAAGCAACCGCTCCCAAGCTGTCGTCGTCACCCTCCATGACCGTCTTGACGCTTCCCCCCGTGTCGTAGTGACTCTCGACTCGGATGCCGGGGTTCCGCCGAAAGAACTCCAGGCACTGGGAGAGGGCAACCGGATGAGAGATGGCCCGCCGGATACCGAGCGTCGTGGCGCCGGGACGCCCGATCAGGTTATGGACGATGCGAACGTGCGTCTCGGCCAGGATCGACGGCTTGAAGTCCAGCAGATGGTCATAGTTCTCGTGGACTGACCCGTGCAGCGTGTTCTCGATCGGTATGACCGCACAGTCTACTGAACTTTCCCGCAACGCGGCGAATACATCAAAGAATTTCTCGTGAGGCGCGAACTCAAGGTCGTGTCCGGCCAGGATCCGCTTGCATGCCTGCTCGCTGAACGCCCCGCGCGCACCTTGAAATGCGACCTTGGTCCTAGGCATTGGCGAAACTGGCGAATAAAGCCGGCAACACTGAAGGGCTCCTTGATGGCGTCCTGCACCCTAGACTATAGGACCCAGGCACCTGCTGCGAATCGCTCGCGAAAATAGCGCCAAGATGCCGTGCTATCAGGCGCTCGCCGCCAGAACCGGCTCTTCCTCGCGGTCCTCTTCCACGGCCCCGGCTCCCGACTCGGCCATGCGGACCGAAACGAGTTTCGACACGCCGACCTCGCCCATCGTCACGCCGTATAGCGTCTCGGCGACTTCCATCGTCGTTTTCGAATGGGTGATGACAACGAACTGCGTTTCCGGGGCCATCTCCTGCAGGAGCTTGCGCAGGCGCACCGTGTTGGCCTCGTCAAGTTGCGAGTCGACCTCGTCAAGGATGCAGAAGGGACTTGGCTTGTAGCGAAACGTCGCCATGAGCAGCGCCATCACCGTCAGCGACTTCTCGCCTCCCGAAAGCAGCGCAACATTCTGCAATCGCTTCCCGGGCGGCTGCGCGACGATGTCAATTCCCGACTCGTTCCTGTTGTCGGGATCGGAAAGCCGCATCTCGCCGACTCCCCCTCCGAAGAGCGTCGTAAAAACCTCGCGGAAGTGCCGGTTGATCCCCTCGAAAGCGGCGTCGAACTTCTGGCGGCTCGCAATATCGATTTCCCGGATGGCCTGCCGCGTGTTGCGGATTGAATCCAGCAGGTCCTGCTGCTGCGTCTCAAGAAACTCGCGACGCTGGGAGACGTGCTCGAACTCCTCGCGGGCGAGGACGTTGACCGGGCCCAGGCGCTCGATCTTCGCCTTGACGCTCAAATGCCGTTCCTCGGCTTCGCGCAAGGCCTCGTCCGAGAGATCGGACGGAGCGCGCGCGGCGATCTCGCCAATTGACTCGCCCAGTTCGGAATCGCAGCTGCCAGCAAGGTGCTCGAGATCGGACTCGACCCGGGCGAGCTCGATCTCCTTGGCGGAACACTCGCCGCTCGCCCTTTCGACAAGCTCCCGGTTATCCCGCACTGCCTCGACCAAGGCAGTGGTCCTGGCACGTGATTCACTCAAACTGCCCGAAGTCTCGTCGATCCGGACGCGAAGGTCATGCTGTTCGTCCGCGGCGGAACCGACACGGCGCTGCAACTCGGTGTTGGACTCCAGAAGCCGCTTGTTCTCCTCACGCCATTGCGCTAGCTGGCGCTCCGAGTCGTCCAATCGCTTGCGCTGGTCCACGAGGAGCGCCTGGGTCTGGTGGAGCGACGCTTCCCGGGCGCGACATCTCTCTTCCAAGGTGGCTGCCTCGGTCCGCAGCGTCGCGCGTTCTTCCTGCAATTCAGCGAGCAACGACTGGCCGTCGTGAAAAGCCCGCTCCAGCTCCGCGGAAAGCGATTCCTCCCGCCTGCACGCCTCTTCGAGTCGGGCGCGATCGGAAAGCTGCTCCTCGCGCCGAATTTCCGTGCTCGCGCGCTCGGCTTCCGTCCGCTCGATCTCCTCGCACGTCGAAGCTCTCGCTCCTTCGAGTTCTTCGGCGAGTTGTCTGGCTTGACGCAGGTCATGCCCAATCGCTAGCGCTTCCTTCTCAAGATCTTGCAGGCTGCTTCGGGCCGCTTCCAGCTCCTCGCTGTCCCGCCGGGCCGCTTCACTAGCTGCCCCGGTTTCCCGCTCAGCGGCCTCCAAGCCCTCGTCCGCAGCAGGGAGCTCAGGCAACAGCTCCCGCATCTGCTGCTTCAGGACCAGTGGCCCCCCGGAAGCCTTGCGTCCGGCTTGAACCACGTTCCCTCGGTACCAGGTTCCGTCGCGGAGCAAGAAATAGAGGCGCGGATGCTGGATGGCCAGCCGTTCTGCAGTTGTTTCGTCTTCGATCAGGTATCCGTCGCGTAGCTTGGGGAGGGCGCCCGGTCCCCAAACACCGTCACCGGCAGCGAACCGCACGAAGCTCGCAAGGGGCGCGGCCCCATTGATTGCAGAGGGCGGCTCCTCGTTCGAGGAATCGGGATGCGCACGCACTAGAAACGCTGCCCGGCCGCCGATTTCCTCGCGAACGAGCTGCGCTCCGTGCCCGGCCGCCTCCCAGTCGGCAACGACCACGTGCTCAAGGTCTTCGCCCAGGAACTGCTCGACCGCCTTCTCATAGCCCTCGTCCACCTCAAGGAAGTCTGCCAGGATTCCCAATGGATGGAAGCCAGACTGAGGGTTCTGTTCGAGAGCGTCGAAGATATCCTTGACCGCTTCAGAAGTGTAGGCCCGGTGCTCGAGCATCTCTCGTAGCGAATCGCGACGAGCGGTCAGTCTCGAAACGTCGGCCCGGCGGTCCTGAACGTCCTGGCGCAAGAACTCGAGCGCCCTGCCCCGCTCCTCGAGCGCTTCCCGCAACGCCTCGCATCTGGCTGCTTTCTCCTGAGCCCGCCGACCCAGTTCCGACGCTTGCCGCGACCGGCGGTCTTGTTGCGCCGTGGCATCGACGAGCCGGTGCGCCGCCCCGTCCCGCTGCTGGCGCAGCTCTTCGAGCCGACGGTCCAGCCCGGCGAGCGTCTCCTCGAGCTGTCCGAGGAGGGCTCTCGAATTGGAGAGATCCCTCATGGCCTGCAACAGCTTTGCCCGACTTGCCTCCTGCTCAAGCCGCTTGCCGGACACTGCCGCCTCGTGCTCGTCGCACTCCGATTCCTTGGCTGCGAGTTCCAAGCCAAGCGCGTCTGTTTCGCCAGCGATTTTCTCGATCCCCCGTTGTTCCTCCAGTACGTCCTCCTCGAGCTTGAGGACACGAACTGCGATGGCGTCGATGTCGCGGCGAGCCCGCTCCATGCGACCGGAATTGTCGGTCACGGTCCTCGACTGCTGCGAAACTCGTTCCCGCATGCGCTCCTCGTCGATGCGCAGGCCGGACAGCTTTTCGCGCTCAGCCTCGAGGCGCGCTTCCCATTCCCGCTCGCGATCCCGCTTCTCGGAGAATTCGGACTCCATGCGATCGGTCTTCGCACTTGCGGAAGCCAGCTGGGCCTTGGCCGCCTTTACTTCGGACTCGAGCCGTTTCCGCTCCGACTCCGAATGGCGGTACCGACTGGCGAAGAGGACACCCAGCGCGTCGCGGAGTTCCTTCCGGTAGCCCTCGTACCGCTCGGCCCGCTCGGCCTGGCGTTTCAGGGAGTTCGCCTGCCGCTGCACCTCCTGGTGGATGTCATGCACCCGCTCGAGATTGAGCTCCGCGTTGGCGAGCTTGAACTCGGCCAGCTTTCTGCGGGCCTTGAACCGCGTCACGCCGGCGGCTTCCTCGACGAAAGCCCTGCGGTCCAGGGCGCGCGAGGAGAGAAGCTGCCCGATCCGGCCCTGCTCGATGATCGCGTAGTGGTTAGGGCCAAGGCCAGTTCCGAGGAACAGGTCCTGAACGTCCCGCAGGCGGACGATCTGCCCGTTCAGAATGTACTGGCTCTCCCCGTTGGAGAACAGCTTGCGCGTAACGGCAATCTCGCCGGGAGTCTTGCTTGCCGGCAGCTTCGTCGACCGAGGCCGCCCGTTCGTCACATAGAGCCGCTCGAGCACCAAGTCCGGATCCTGCAGGGTCAGCGTGACTGTCGCCATGCCCGCAGGCGGCCGATTCCTCGTTCCGTTGAATATGACGTCGTGCATGCGCGACCCGCGCAGCGACTTGGCGGACTGCTCGCCCAGAACCCAATTGACGGCGTCGCAGATATTGGACTTGCCGCAGCCGTTCGGGCCGACCACCGCGGCAATGCCCCTGCCGGAGAACCGCAGCCGTTCGCGGTTGCTGAACGACTTGAAGCCGTAGAGGTCGATCTGCTTGAGCCTCAGCACGGCGGGGTCACCTCCCATGGCCGCACCGGCCTCGGTCCTGGACGAGGGAAACAAGCGGTAGCGGGACTGTTTGGCCCGGTATCCCCGTTAAGCGCCACTGTTGGCCTAGCCTAACGGACGAATGGGCAACTGTGCAACAAAGGGCAGGGTATTTCGTTCATTCGAGCGCTAGATATAAGGTACCACTTCCCCAAGACGAGCCGAAACGCCTGATCCGAGGCTGATTCTTCGAAAAACCCAATTCACGGATGCCTCCATGCAGGGCACAGCCCGAAGGGACGTCGGGAGACTCGGCCGGACGCCGTGCAGGGATCGCGGGAACTTGCCGGGGCGGGGTCTCGGGGCACGGCGCCACGAGCGTCACCCACTCTGTAGAATTGGTTCTTTGGAACGTCCCATGCGTTCAGCGTGCCTTGCTGCCTTGATCCTCCTGCTCCTGACCGGTTGCGCTGCCGGTCCCGAACCGGCCGAGCCCGAAGCGGAGCCCGAGGCCTATGTTTCCGGGATTCAGCAACTGACGTTTGGGGGACAGAACGCCGAGGCGTACTGGTCTCCGGACGGCACGAAGCTGGTGTTTCAATCCACACGGGACGATGCGTCCTGCGACCAGATCTACGTCATGAACGCCGACGGGACCGACCAGCGCATGGTATCCACCGGCCGCGGCGTGACGACCTGCGGCTACTTCCTGCCCGACAACCGGACTATCGTCTATGCGTCGACGCACCTGGCTGGCGACGACTGCCCGCCGCGTCCCGACCGAAGCCAGGGATACGTCTGGCCGATCCACGCCGGCTACGACCTGTTCCTGACGGATGTGGACGGAGCCGAGCCCCGCAGGCTCACCGAGGCCTCCGGCTACGATGCCGAGGGAACCGTGAACTGGGCAACGGGCAAGATCGTCTACACGTCGGTGGCATCCGGCGATCTCGACCTGTGGTCGATGGATCTTGACGGGTCCGGCAAGACCCAGCTATCCAGCACGTTCGGCTATGACGGAGGGGCGTTCTACTCCCGTGACGGCACAAGGATGGTCATGCGCGCCAACCACCCGGCGGAAGGAGAGGACTCGGACCGCTATGCGGAACTGCTCTCCCAGAACCTGACCGCGCCCATGAAGATGGAGATCTTTGCCGGAAACGCCGATGGCACAGGGATGGTGCAGCTGACCGAATTCGGATGCGCCAGCTTTGCGCCGCAGTACACGCCCGATGGCTCGCACATCATCTTCTCCTCGAACAAGAACAATTGCGACAGCCGTGAGTTCGACCTGTTCCTGATGCGCACCGACGGCTCGGACCTGCGTCAGGTCACTCACTTCGGAGGATTCACGTCGTTTGCCGAGTTCTCGCCGGACGGCTCGAAGCTGGCGTTTTCGTCGGACCGCAATGCACAGTCCCGTTACGAGTTCAACATCTTCGTGGCGGACTGGAACGGCCCCGGCCGGATGCCCTGACCCACAGGTTCCGGATCAGGGCTCGATGTCGCGTTCCAGCTCAGCCAACTGGTCTGCCAACTGGCGGGCCTGCCGGCGCAAGATGGCCAGTCGCTGGGCAAAGGTCGGCGTGGCGGCCGCGGCGGCCTGGACAGCGGCTGTCGCCGAAGCGGGCCCGCTGGCGGAGGCAAGCGTGGCGGCAGCAGCCTCGAGCTCGAGGTTTCCCAGCTCGGCCAGCGCCTCCTCGAAGGTGTCCTCGTACACCAGTCGGTCCCCCATTGCGAGCACGACCTTACGGAGCTGCGGCATGCGAGCCGATTCCGCCTGGATGTAGATCGATTCCACGTACAGGAAGTTCTCGCCGACGGGAAGAGCGATCATCTCCCCGCGGAGGACGCGGGACCCCTGCTGGTTCCAGAGTGTCAGGTCTCGGGCAATCTGCTGCTCCTGGTTGATCTGGGCCTCGATCTGGTTCGGCCCGTAGACAAGCTCCTGCTTCGAGAGCTGGTAGAAGATCAGCTCGCCCAGATTGTCGCCGTCGCAGCGGGCAGCCATCCACCCGATGAGGTTGTCCTTGTTGCTCGGCGTGAACGGCAGGATCAGCAGGAATTCCGGCTCGGGCATGCCGGGAAGCGTGGCGACGATGTATGTCGGCTGCATGCGCTCGGCAAGATCCGTGGCTCCGGCGAGGCTCTTGCCGACATCCCAGATGTCCTCCTTGTTGTAAAAGACGGTGGGATCGCGCATGTGGAAGGTGCGATAAATTTCCGCCTGGATGTTGAAGATGAGTTCCGGGTAGCGGACGTGTTCCCGGACCGAGGCAGGCATCGCCTCCATCGGCTGGAACAGGCCCGGGAACAGGTTCGCGTAGGCCTGGATGATCGGGTCCGAGTCGTCGAACAGGTAGATCGTTGTCGTGCCGTGGTAGGCGTCGACGGTGGCCTTGACCGAGTTGCGGATGTAGTTCACCGGCGCATTGAACTGCCCCACGCGAATCGGCTGAGAGTAGGGGTGCACGGCCGAGGTCGTGTACCCGTCGAGGATCCACACGAGGCGGCCTTCGTCCGTGGTCATGAGGTACGGGTCCGGATCCCAGTCGATGAAGGTGGCCAGATGCGCGAGCCGCTCGCTGACGTTGCGGTAGATCATCATCCGGCTGTCCTCGTTCGTCAGCCCGGTGAATAGGATGTTGTACTCGCCTTCGCGAATCGCTGCGGCGAGGCGCACGGGCAGGGAATGGATCCCGAATCCACCGTCGCCCGCATAGTGCGAGGTGACGTTTTGGTCCTCCTTGGGATAGTCGAACTCCTCCTGGTCTGTCGCGACGAACACCGGATCATGGGTCAATTCGCCGTAGTAAATCTCGGGCTGCTCGATCCGAATGTCGGGAATATTGATCTCCGGAGGAGCGTCCTGAATCAGCAGGACTGGCAGGCCGTCGGGCGTGGTGCGGTTGACCTCGGAAGTGACCACGCCGTAGCCGTGCGTGTAGACCCAGTGGCGGTTGATCCAGGTGCGAGCCTCGGACGACAGGGCTTCGACGTCGATCTCGCGTGGCGAGAGCAGCAACTGCTTGACCTTGCCGTTGATCTGATAGCGGTCGATGTCCATGTCAGCGAAGCGGTAGTACAGCCGCAACGCCTGGATCTGCGTGATCGTGTCGGTGTACGCCTGCTCGTCCCAGAGACGGATGTTGTCGATCAGGGTCGCGTTCGCCTCGACGTCAAGCGTAGGGTTCTCACTTAGGGAGAGGAACTCCTCCTTCCCGGTATTGATGGCGTAAGCCTGCCTGGTCGCCTGGATGTGACGCTCGATGTAATCCCGCTCGAGCGTGAGCTCGTTGGGGCTCACATAGGTGATCTGAATGAGCACAGGCAGGCCGAGGTGCAGCGCGAACGCGCCGCCTACGAGATAGGCCATTGCCTTGAGGCGCGAAGTGGCGATGAGCGGGATTGCCAGAAGCAGGGCGATCACGACGAGCCAGCGCAACGGCAGGCGGAACACCTCGTCCAGGTAGTCCATGCCAACCATGAAGGAGTGGTCCGTGAGCAGAAGGCTGAATTGGCCGAGATAGAACCACGCGGCCGCTCCGGCCAGCCCGATGCAGGCGACGATCTTGGCGAAGTTCGTTTTCGTGGCTCCCGGCAGGAGCAGCGGCTGCGGGCCGAGATCGAACTCTTCCAAGTTGCCTCCATCGGCCCGGAAGCGCTTGAACTGCTGGAATATCTGCCAGCCGCGGCCAGACAACCAGAACACCGCGATACCTACGAAAGCGAGCGTAAACAGGTACTTGACCAGCAGCTTCAGGAACGGGAGGTCGAAGAGATAGAAGGCCAGGTTGTTTCCGAAGATCGGATCGACCCAGTGGCCGCCGCCCGCGGCGATCCCCCGGGAGCCTACATATGCCATCACCACCCACGATTCGACCTGGGACCCGATGAAGACCGCGGCCACGACCAGCAGGGCCACGGGCACGATCTTGCGGTACAGCGAGAAGGGAGCGGTGTCGGCACCCGCGAAGGCCGTGCCACGACGGTGCGCCCACAGCAGTGCCGCCCACGCGAGCAGAGATGCGAGCACGGTGGGGACGATCTTGTACAGGAGGATGCTGAACCAGGTTGGGATCTGGTCGACTTCAGACCACCAGAGATATTCGATGACGAAGTCCGCGATTCCTCGGGCGCTTCCCAAGAGGACAACTATGACGAACGCAACCAATAGGAAGCGCAATTGACGAGGAGGCATTGTTCTCCTAGTATCGACCAAATCGTGTGCGGGTATGTAGCCGCCCGGTCGGCCTAAGGACATGGAGTGTTGTCAAGCCTTCGCTCGCGGCCGCTGTTGGTGCAGTCGCCACGGGCTTTTTTGGCGCTAGTTCCGACTGGATGGGATCCCGCCGGTGGGTCGTTCGGACAATTCCGGACAAGCGTTTCCGCCTCGCCCGGTTCCACGGAGCGTAGTAGCGCTCGGTCGTGGCGACGCTGGAATGTTCGAGCAGGATCGAGACGTCTTGGATGCAAACATCCGCCAGGAGCAGTTCGACCGCGAACCTGTCCCGTAGCCGATGGGGCGTGAAGTCCGCCACGCCAGACGCTTCCGCGACCTTGACGCAAGCGGAACTAGCTGCACGTATCGGCACTACACAATCGGCGATTGCACGTCTGGAGGGAGGCAGGCTGTCTCCGTCGGTGAGAACCCTGCGTCCTAATGCCGAAGCAACAGGTATGCGGCTGACGTTCGGTTTCGAAGGCGCGGACGGCTGAGGGCTGATTCTCACGCGTGGCCGCCGTCGAGAGCGTGCTGCCGAGCAACCGTTTCGATGTGATCTGCCCTCGCTGCAGAGAGGTTCCAATTCTTGGCTACCCGCACAGCGATGCGTCGCCTCTCGAGATGCTGCCCGCCGACGTGTCGATCGTGGAAGTTAGGGTGCCTCCGGGAGGCGGTCGCTTGCAAACCGCGGAGAGCTACTGAGGACGCGACCGCCTGGTGGAAATCGTGCCGGACGTCCTCAAGCAGGACCGCGCTGCTCGCGGAGCTAAATGCGGATCCCGAGCAAGAACCGGGCCGGCGCGGACGACCGGATTCAGTTCGAGTGCAGATTCTATGAATTCATGCGATATGCATGCTATCCGCCGTAGTCTGCTGGTCATCGGAGGAAACCGGCAGTTCGATACGCCCAAAGGCGCAAGACTCGACTCTTCGCGCAGAATCCTATACCGATTCTGGCGGGTTAGCATTCCTCTCCTGGATCAAGGATCATTTCCTGGGTGCGCTCAGCGAAGCACCCACCCGTGGCTCGCTTGGGGGTCCTTTTCGTTGTCATGACGAACACGATTGTGACAAAATGCCAGATAATGAACACTAAACACCGACGTGAAGTCACATGGCTGGCATAGGCCAACAAACGCAGCGCGATCGGGCGGTCGGGCTACTGAAGCAGCATGGCGCCATGCGTCGCAGCGAACTGAGCGACGCACGCGTGCACCCGCAAACGCTCGTGCGGCTGGTCGAGGACGGGATCCTCATCCGCGTTGCCCGTGGGCTCTATCAGCTCGCCGACGCCGACATCACTGCGCCCCATGCCATGGCCGAGGTGGCGAAGCTGGTCCCGAAAGGGGTCGTCTGCCTTATCTCGGCCCTCCAGTTTCACGAGCTCACGCTACAGATGCCGAGCCAGGTCTGGGTCGCCATCGGCGCCAATGCGCGAAGGCCGAAGTTCGAGTACCCGGCGACCCGGGTCGTGCGATTCGGAAACCGGGCGCTTTCGCTCGGTGTGGAGGTGCACCGCATCGACGGCGTGGCCGTGCCGATCTTCAATCCGGCCAAGACTGTGGTCGATTGCTTTCGGTTCAGAAGGCACGTCGGTTTCGACGTGGCGCTCGAGGGCCTGCACAGCGTAACGAGGTCGGGGAAGGCCAAACCGGCGGAGATCGTTCGATACGCCCGGGAGACCCGCATCTGGTCCGTCCTAAGGCCATACCTCGAAGCGGTGGTCGCCGATGGCGCGTGACGTGCGGAACGTTGCTGCCTCGGTGCGTGCGAAGCTGCAAAACCTGGCGCGGGCGAACCGCACGAGTTTCGAGCGGGTGCTGACGAGATATGCGCTGGAAAGGCTTCTGTTCCGGTTGAGCGAATCGCCTCACAAGGAGCGCTTTGTCCTGAAGGGGGCGATGCTTTATACCGCGTGGCTCGAGGATCCCTTTCGCGCGACGCGTGACCTGGATCTGCTCGCGTTCGGGGAGCGCGAAACGGAGCAGATCGTGAAGATCTTCGAGGAGATCTGCGCTCACGAGGTTGAGGACGATGGACTGACCTTCGATGCGGAGCAGATCGCAGCGGAACGGATTCGCGACAACCTGGCACATGGCGGTCTTCGGTTGCGGACAGCGGCCAGTCTCGCGGCCGCCGTTATCCCGCTCCAGGTCGATATCGGGTTCGGCGATGTCGTGACGCCCGGTCCGGTGGAGTTGGAGTATCCGGTCCTTCTAGATCAGCCGGTGCCCACGCTAAACGCCTATCCGCGAGAGACCGTGGCGGCCGAGAAGTTCGAAGCGATCGTGGTGTTGGACCTCGCGAACAGCCGCATGAAGGACTTCTACGACCTGCTGGCAATGTCACGGCTGTTCGCGTTCGAAGGCGCAACGCTGGCCGCCGCGATTCGCGCGACATTCGCGAGGCGTGTAACGGCGGTGCCACGGGAACCTCCCCCTTCGCTGACGGACGCCTTTTCCGGGGACCCCCGAAAGGTGGAGCAGTGGCGATCGTTTCTCGCCCGCGAGCCGCTGCTGATCGACGAACCGGACTTGGCGAAAGTGGTTCGCGAGGTTGGCGACTTCATCATGCCGGCGGCGCACGCGGCCATCGACGATCGGCGAATGCCGGGACGCTGGAGCACGGACGGCGGTTGGAGACCGGCGACATGACGAAGAGCGGTCGGGACGCCGTCTTTATCAGCCATGCCAATCCGGAGGACAACGCCTTTACGGTGTGGCTTGGGGCGCGACTGACCGCGGCTGGCTACCAGGTGTGGGCCGACGCGGTTCCGAGGGAAAGGGGAGCGATCCCATGAAGACATTGCAGACCGGAATTGCCGGCTACGATCGGATGAAGGCGCGGACGTTGGCGATCACGCGCGGGGAGGACAGGCCTGCCGAGGGCCAGCCGACGGTCTCGTGCACGTCCATTGAGAGCTTCGCGAGAGTTCTCTCCCAACGCAATCGCGAGCTTCTGGCTCTGATTGCGGAGGAGAATCCGGACTCGCTCACGGAGCTGGCAGCGCTCGCAGGCCGCAGCAAGTCGAATCTCTCACGGACCCTGAAGACAATGTCGCGCTACGGTCTCGGGGAACTGGAGCAGGGACGGCGCGGCCCACTGGTACCGCGGGTCCCTTACAACCAAGTGAGGCTGGACGTGTCACTGACCTCTCCGTCGCGACCACCTGCGTGAACACGCCATTTGATGACTGCTGGTGGCAAATTCCAGTTCAAATCGGCATCTGTGGTCTTGAGGTGCAGGGATTCCGCAGCCAGTGTCCGCAGAATCGTTGCTGGCTGGCATCCCCTGGCGCCGACCTTGGAGGACGCCGACGAGAGGGAGAGGGTGTCGGTGGAGCAGTATGCGGATTCCGCCCGATGACTTGGCAGCAGATTCAGATCTGGCGCGCAATCCAATGATTCAAGGCCATATACAAGCTTCCGGCAGCAGGCCGCGGGTCATCTGTGCTCAGGATCTTCCACTATTCACCTTGCTGTTGCTTGCGTCCGCGATCTTGCGCCGAGACCGAGCCGGGGTGTCGACTGTCTAGAGGGCAATGGCACACTAGTGCGGTTCAGCATCTTGAACACTCAGGCGCAGCCGTAGAGGCATCGCCCACGTCGCTCAAGTAGCCACCGGCCCCGGGGTTGGTCCGACCGAAACAACTCGGATTTGGATCTCATTAGGATGAAATCGCTAGCGCAAGCCTTGCACTCGAGGCCTGTCCGATGGTAACGTTAAAGTTACCAACTGCTGATGTTTGAGGTCAGGGAGTACATCGACCCCAACGGTCGCAGTCCATACGCGAGATGGTTTGATCGACTCACCGCTCAGGCCGCAGCCAAGACTGTGACCGCGCTGGTCAGATTGGAGTAGGGAAACTTCTCCAGCGTTAGAGGCGCCGGTGCAGGTGTTCTTGAGTGTCGGATCGATTTCGGTCCTGGCTACCGGGTCTATTTCGGCAAGGACGGCGATGCCCTGATCATTCTGTTGGGCGGTGGGACCAAGAAGCGTCAGCAACAGGATATCGAGGCTGCCAGAGTCCTCTGGCGGGAATACAAGCGGCGCAAGCGACGGGAGATTCGAGAACCATGACGTTAACGCGACACTTCAAAGAGACGATTCAGGCTCGCATCGAGCGCGATCAGGCCTTCCGCGAGGAACTGTTCAAAGAAGGCATCGAGTGCCTTCTCTCGGGCGACGTGGATGCTGGCAAGGCCCTGTTGCGCGACTATATCAACGCCACCGTCGGCTTTCAGGAGCTTGGTGGGCTGACCGCCAAGTCCCCTAAGAGCCTGATGCGCATGTTTGGCCCGAACGGCAATCCTCAGGCCCAGAACCTATTCGAAGTGATTGGCTGCTTGCAGGAACGCGAGGGGTTTCATCTCAAGGTCCAGACTGTTCGCTAAGGCGAACTCGGGCTAAGTACTGGAACCATCTCGGAACCTCATATGACAACATCGTCATGCCAATACTGTTATGGAAGGGTCGGCATCGACCGCCAATGCGCTCGTCAGGACCCGCCCGGCCGCAGACCCTCGATCGCGGTTCGGGCTGTTTCCAGACTCGGGTCCAGCGAGAGGCACCGACTCGAAAAGGCAGCGGTTTCAGCGGTCGCCTCGGTTCAAGGGCCGGGCTCGCGGCACGGGAGGCAGCCTCTGACTGACTGGCTGGATTCCCGATCCCTCCGCAAGCCGGACAAGAAATCCACAGGCGGATTCCAGTTCTCTGCGCGCTTGCGCATTCTGGTCGGTCTGAGGCAAGGCCTCGCTAGATTTCGTCTGGTAACGCGACGGGCTTGCCGGTGGCAACTCGGGTCGGCATGACGGCGTCGGTCTCGCGCAGAAATCTGCCCAGCAGGGAGGACAAATCCGCTGTGATTTGCGGCTGGTCGTTCGCCAGGTTGTCTTTCTCGCCGATGTCTTCCGACAAGTTGAACAACTCCTTGCGCCGGTCGATATGCCAGTAGACCAGCTTCCAGTCCCCGCGCCGGACAGTACTCGTCGCGCCGATACCAGGTCCCGTCGGCCCGGGTCCACTTAGGCCGCCCCACCTGTGCGGAAAGTGCCAGAACAGCGGACGGTCGGGTTCGCCGGGTTCACCCCGCAGGAGCGGGACAAAGCTGCGGCCGTCCAATTCCGGACCGAGTTCGACTATGCCTTCATGGTTGTCCAGTGCGCCGCTTTGGCCGCTGAACTCGACTCCGGCGATTTCGAGGATGGTCGGCAAAAAGTCCTCGATTGTGACCGGCGTCGCCGTGACGCTGCCCGGTGCGGTGACACCGGGCCATCTGACTGCCAACGGCACGCGGATCCCACCCTCGTACGTCGAGCCCTTGCCGCTATTGAGGGGGGCGTTGTGGGTATGGGGCACTCCGAACTGCCGGCCAGGCAGGCTCCGCCCTCCGTTGTCGGAAGTGAAGAACACAGCGGTGCTCTGGTCAATGCCAAGTTCTTCCAGCAGGTCCATGAGGTCTCCGAGGCTCTTGTCGACGCCCTCGATCATCGACGCGTAGGCCGATTCCGATTCCGGCAGCCCCGCGTCCAGATAGCGCTGGGCAAACCGCGGGTCCGGTTGGATCGGCGTGTGCGGGGCGAAGTGCGCGAAATAAAGGAAGAACGGCTTGCCGTCGGAGACAGCTTGGCGCACAGCTGCTGTCGCCTCGAGCGTCAAGGCCTCGGTCAGATAGATCTCCTGTCCGAAGTACTTTTCCATGTCCCACGCTCGCCACGGCGTTGCAGACGGGTCGCCGTCCCTGGCGAAGTTGTCCGTGCCGTAGTAGCTTCCCGGAGCCCCCGAGAATCGCCCGCCGATGCGGACATCGAAGCCAAAGGCCTTGGGGTCCTCGCCGGGCGTGCCCTTGGTCCCGAGATGGCCCTTCCCGATGTGGATCGTTCGGTAGCCTTCGCTCTGCAGCAGCTGCGGCAAAGTCCGCGCATGCACGGAGAGCGGTATGCCCGGCACGGGCTGCAGGCCGTTCGTGTTCCATTGCGGAATCACTAGCTCGGGATGCGGTCGATCGGTGGGCTCGTCGCGGAAATGTGTCCAGTTTGATACCCGCGTGCGGACTTGATTCAGCCCGGTCATCAGCTCGACACGGGTTGGTGTGCAGACTGCATTGGAATATGCGCTCGTGAACTTCATCCCCTCGCTCGCCAGCTGCTCGAGGTTAGGCGTGCGATAGCGCTCGTTCTGAGGTGTCCTCTCCGCTGCGAATGGCTCCGAGGTGTCCTGCCAGCCCTGGTCGTCGGTTAGCATCACGATGATGTTGGGGCGGGAATCCGCTTCGGGACTGCTTGTCGGAGACATGCAGCTCGCACAGCAGCAGGCAAGAGTGATCGATAGCAACCGGTTCATTACTTGGCCCGTAGGCTACCAGTCAGTCGAACTCATGGGTATCCGCGCATGGCAAGCAAGAGTTGATGGGGGGTGATTGCACGGAGAATTCAAAGAAGGCAGCAACTCACGAAAAATATTCAATGCCGGTATGGCCAAGTTCGTGCTGTGCGACGGCGAGGGACCCTGCCGGCTACGTTCCGAAATGTGCGATGGCATTCCTGTGGATGTGTCGCGAGCTTGGTGGTCGACGCGGTCGAACTCGCGAATTTCTCCAAGTTCCGGATCAACCACCGCGGCACGAGCTCGGGCCGGTGCGAGCCGCGCACGTTCCTCGCGGTGCTCATCTACTGCTACGAGATCGGCACCTTCCGCTCGCGCCGCATCGAGCCGCCAGCGGGTCCAAGCCAGGGGTGACATCCGGGTTGTCCAACCGGCACTGAGACCATGACACGATCGCCAAGCGATGCCGGCCGCGAGACGAAATTGACGCAACACCGGACGCCCCGTAACTGAGAGTGGCTATCCCGGCGAAGGTGCCTTCCGCTCGCAGATCGAGAGAATGCTCCTCGCATGCCGCAACCGCCTTGGCTCGCTGCCATAATCACTGCGGATGATCTCTCGCTCCTGCCTGGTCGCACTGGCCTCGCTAGCGCTTCAAGCCCAGACACCCCCACGACCCAACATGGTCGTGTTTCTCTCCGACGACATGGGGTGGGAACAGGTCGGATTCAATGGCGGAACCGAGGTTCCGACACCCAATATCGACCGTATCGCCCGAGAGGGCGTCAAGCTCACCCAGTTCTACGTCCAGCCGGTCTGCTCGCCAACACGCGCGTGCTTTCTCACCGGGCGGTATGCCTGGAAGAATGGCATGGAGGTCCGTCCCACGGCTCAGTCCCGCCACGGGATGCTCCTGGACGAGCGCACCATTGCTGAGGTGCTGCGGTCGGCCGGGTACGCGACCTGGATTGTTGGCAAGTGGCATCTCGGAGAGTGGCACCGACCGCACCTGCCGCTCCAGCGGGGGTTCGATCATCACTACGGTCACTACTCCGCTCTGATCGATTCGTTTACGCACATGAGAGGGCCGGTCCTGGACTGGCACCGTAACGGGCACCCGGTGATCGAGGAGGGGTATTCGACGTTCCTCTTGGCTGACGAGGCGGTCAGGCTCATCGAGCGTCACGACGGAAACCGCCCGTTCTTCCTGTACGTGCCGTTCAACGCCGTGCACGGTCCCCACCAAGCACCTGACGAATATCTCCAGAAATACGCTCCGCTCGGGCGCAACGGGCCACAGCGAGCCCAGCTGGAATGCATGGATTTGGCAGTCGGTCGGGTTCTCCGTGCCCTTGACAAGAAGGGAGTGTTGGACGAGACCTTGGTGATGTTCACGAATGACAACGGTGGAATTCCTATCACGTCGAACGGCCCGTACCGTGGATTCAAGTCGCACTACCACGAGGGGGGCGTGAGGGTGCCAGCCGTCCTGCGTTGGCCGGGGCAGATTCCTCCGGGGTCGGTGACCGACGAAATACTGCACGTCGTCGATCTCTTTCCGACCTTCGCTCGGCTAGCCGGTGCGGAGACCGATTCCGGCCTGCCTATCGACGGGCGCGACGCATGGGATGTGATCGCCAAGGGGGCATCGAGCCCACGTGAGGAGGTGGTGCACTCGCTCGAGGTGATCCGGGTCGGCGATTGGAAGCTGATCGAGGAAGGCGCAAGGTACTACAACTGGCGAGACCAGCCCCTCCAGCTCTACAACATCACGGGCGATCCGTACGAAACGGCGAACTTGGCTGCCGATCGGCCTGACAAGGTTGCGGAACTTCGAGAACGCTTGGCCTACCACAGGCAGTTCCGGCGCGAGCCCGAGAAACTGGAGCGGATCCCAGGTTACCCGCCGGCAGTCTATGGGGAAGTTGAGGAAAAGGTGTTCGGACAGGAAATCAGATTGCGATTTGGAGAGACGGAATAGAAGGTGTCAGGTCGGCTCGTCTACCAGAACCTCACCGACCCAAGTGACAGACCAGCAAGCTCCTTTCGCCGACGGCAGCAAGGCGTCAGATGCAAGATCTTCCAATCCGGATTTGCAAATGCGAAGTGCTATGTCCCGCCCTTCCGCTGCGATGTCAGGACCAGCACGCCCCAGAGCTTGAGCCTCGGTGCCCGGTCGCGCGGGGTCAACTTCCCCGCCCACCAGGTCTCGTGGTGGAGCAGCCCGTCAGGCGACTTGTCCTCTGTATCGACGTCGCCGATTGCCAGATTGAAACCAATTGGGGTGTCAGCCATGCCGTCCAGCCAGTATCCTCCTTGGGTGATTTCGATCCCGCCATCCAGCCGGATGCGTAGTTCCACCGTGTAGCGATCCTCCGGCTCGTATATTTCCGTTCTCGTCTCGATGATGTCTTCAAGAATCCACCGCTTGTTGTTCTCCCAATTCTCGACCGAGCGATTCGGCCCGTGCGGCAACATACCCGGAACGCCAATCCCGCCTTCCAGGGACTTCGTGAGGTTGTAGATGATCTGGATGCCTCGACCGTCACCGGTCACGTCGGCAACCGGCTCCTTGACATCCAGCATGCGCCCGTAAATCAGGACCTCGATCATGTCCCCGAACCAGGGACGTCCTCTCTCGCGCTCGCCGATCACATGCGCGTCGGGGTCCTGGGCCGGCAGCCAGCGTTCGGTGTCAATTCCGTAGAACGAGTCATCGGTGACATCGAACGCCAGATACAGATGCTCTCCGTCGTGCTTGACCCAGCCATGGAAATCGAGGTCCTGACGGGACTCTATTTCCAGTTGCATGGCCTCGATCCAATCGGCGTTCCACTGGAACGGCGTGGCGTCCGCGTATTCGCCTTCGGTGATCCGACCGTCGAACTCCGGGGTATCTCCCCTCCAGCAGATCATGCGCCGGTCAAGGTTTACCATGGCCCGGGCGGCTGCGCTCTGAATCTCGGGCGACTCGAGCACGAGTTCCGGGTGCTCAGCGTCCTGGGCGGTGCACGCAATAGCTATACCGCCGCAAACTACGGCCAGGCCCATTCTCAGCCTGGTCGTGATGAATTCGATCCCAGTCACGATTCTCCTTCCGGTCAAGAGTTCAAGCCTGTGATTTCAGGCCAGGCTCTGGCTTCACGCTGTCGGCCGCCGGTCATCGATGGCTTGGGTTTCCCACCACAACCGACCTGATCGCATTGTGACGCAGCGCAAGGCCCTTAGAATGGGCTCAACAAGATGGACTCCCCCGCAATCCAAGGAGAAGGCCCAGATGAGAGGGGCCAACTCGCAGATATTTCGAAGGCTGTCGCGGAGTCGGCGCGCAGCCTTAGGGCAATCAAGATCGTTCTGATCTTCTACGCCACGTTCACAGTCCTTGTAGGTATTGGCTCGACGGTCTGGATAGTGTCCGGACAACTTGCGACAACGATACGGGAACAGATGGAGAGTGCTAAGCCGACGGCGAGGCCGGAGGAGAATCGATCGAACTCACCATCGAAGGGTGATTCCGTGCCGACAACTAGCTCGCCAAGCGTCGATAGCGGGAGCGGGAGCCCGGTATTTCGAATCGGTAACGGGGTCGAGAGCCCCCGTCTCCTTTCCAAGATCGAACCTGGATACTCCGAAGAGGCCCGCGCTGCAAAGCTCGAGGGCACCGTGCTGCTGGCAGTAGAAGTCTGGGAGGATGGAATTGCGCACAACATCCGCGTGGTGCGGAGCCTGGGATTAGGCCTGGACGAGAACGCAATCGATGCCGTGAAGAAGTGGAGATTCTCGCCCGGAACGAAGGACGGCGAGCCTGTTCGAGTAGGCGCACGGATCGAGGTCAAATTCCGCCTGCTGTAGTCTCAGCGAGCCATACTGCCTGGACTGCCGCAAGGCTCAATCCAGCGAAGGATTCGTTAGACTCTCAACGCAGCAGGTAGTGCTGTCCGAAGCCGGCGAAACTCTGTCGCTGCAATGGCAGCTGCCTAGCCGCGAAGAATCTTGACCGGCGCGGAGATGAAGCCCTCTGCGTTTGGAAGCTGCAGTCTCAAGACTGAGCCTCGGCTACGGTCGGATACGACGAGCGAAGGAAATGAAAGCATGAACAGAAGACAGCTCCTGAAACTGAGCGGCGTGGCCGCCCTCGCTGGCGCTTCTCGAGCATCGGACCGACGAATCGGACCGGTTATCACATTCGGCAAGCACCTTCAGTGGCTGTCCTACGACGAGGTCGCCGCCTTTCTTGAGGAGAATGACTTCGATGGTATCGAGGCGACCGTCCGCAAGGGCGGCCAGGTCGAGCCGGAGAACGTAGAGCGAGATCTGCCCCGTCTAGTCGACGCGCTGGAGAAGCGGGGACGCAAGGTCGTGCTGATAACGACCGATGTCAACGATGCCGAAGACCCGCTCGCTAGGCGCGTGCTTCAGACTGCGGACGGGCTCGGCGTCCCCTTCTTCCGCATGGCTTACTACCGCTATGACCTGAAGCGGCCTGTCCTCGAACAGCTTGAAGCCCACCGCAAAACGGTGTTCCGACTGGGCGAATACTTGAAGGACTTCCAGATCAATGGCCTGTACCAAAACCATGCTGGAAGCAGCCTCGTGGGCGCGTCGGTCTGGGATCAGCACCGCTTGCTGGAGGGCGTACCGGGAGGCAAGGTCGCAGCCGCCTTCGACGTCCGTCACGCCACCGTCGAGGGCGGCCAGTCGTGGCCATTGCTTTGGCGGCTGATGCAAGACCGAGTCCGGTGCGTGTACGTGAAGGATTTTCGATGGGAAGGACGGAAGGCAGCCAACGTCCCGCTAGGGAAGGGCCAAGTCGATCCCGAGTTCCTGCGATTGGTAAGTGCCGAGGTCGCTCCGGGAACTCCTTTATCGATGCACATGGAATATGTTGACCATCGGGATCCCGCGAAGAAAGTTGAAAACATGAAAGCCATCGCGGCTGATCGGGTGACGCTCAGGCAGATGGTCGGCGTTTGAGCCACAGTGGCCCCAGGCGATGTCCTGCCGCCAAGCGGACGCCTCGATCACGCAGCAAGGGGGCGGTTGCCGGTCCCGTAGCTCGAGCCAGGCGGATTTCGCCTTGGCGCGTCTCCTTTGCCTTCGTTCTGACCTTTGCGATCTTGATGGAGCGACCTGGCTGAATCGGAGGCTCCCATGACAGCGCCGGAAGTACGGGAACCTCCGCGCACGATCACTGGCGCCCTCGGGGAGATCGGCCCCTCGTTGATCCTCACGGCCAACATCGTTGGATCCGGGGAGTTGATCATGACGACCGCCCTGGGTGCGACCGCGGGTTTCGTGGCACTCTGGGTGATCCTCGTCAGCTGCGCCGTAAAGGTCGTCGTCCAGCTTGAATTCGGCAAGCACGCGATTGCGCGGGGCGAGACGACGCTTTACGCGTTCAACCGCTTGCCGGGTCCGCGGCGGCGTTCGGCATCTGTGTTCCTGCTCCTCTGGCTGGTCGTCAAGCTGATCCAGCTGATCCAGTACGGGGGAATCGTCGGGGCCGTCGCTCTGGCCCTCAATATCGCCTTCCCGTGGGCGTCGACCACCGCCTGGGCGTTTACGTGCGGGCTGATGTCGGCGGTGCTGGTGTGGCGGGGTCGGTATCGGTTCATCGAGCGGACGTCGGCCGCCTTGACGGCAACGTTCTCCCTCGTGACCCTGGCGTGTGCGTTGCTGCTGCAGTGGACTCCGTATCGGATCGATGCATCGATGCTCGCCGAAGGCCTGGCCTTCGAGCTGCCCGCATCGGCTGTCGGAGTGGCACTGGCAGCGTTCGGGCTGACAGGCGTCAGCGCAGACGAGATCATTTCCTACCCCTACTGGTGCCTGGAAAAGGGCTATGCAGCGTACACCGGCATGCGAGACGGGTCGCAAGAGTGGACCGGACGGGCAAGAGGCTGGATCCGGGTGATGTACGTGGACGCGGTCGCCTCGATGCTGATCTACACCGCCACGACAGCAGCCTTTTACCTTCTCGGCGCGGCGATCCTTCACCGCCGGGGAGAGATTCTGGAAGGCCCTGAAATCATCGCAGCCCTCTCCGCCATCTACACCGATACACTCGGTCCCGGCGCGATGGGACTGTTCCTCGCGGGTAGCGTGGCGGCTCTGTTCTCGACACTCTTCGTGGCTTGCGCCTCGAGCACACGTATGTTCACGGACGCGTTCGCACAGCTCGGTCTTCTGAGGTACGAGGACGAGCAAGCTCGAGAACGCTGGTTCGCCACCCTTGCGTGGGTCCTTCCGGCGATCTGGACCCTGCTGTACCTCTACGTCCAGGCGCCGTTGTTCATGGTCACGCTCGGGGGCGTGGCGCTTGCCGCCCTGCTCCTGGTCGTAGCCTTCGCCGCGCAACACTTTCGGTACCGCAGGCTCCCGGCCGATCTCCGGCCTTCACGGGTCTATGACATCCTTTTGTGGGCGAGCATCCTGGCGATAGCGGGCGTCGGCCTGAGGGCGATGCTCTCGTAGAGTCGAGAGGCTTCGAGTGACGTTATGTTCCTGGCGGCGGTAATGAAGCGACCGTCAACAGAGTCGACGCTCTTACCGGGGAATCTGTTGTTCCTGGCGCCTAGCGCGGTGTGAGGAACGAATAGCTCTTGGACCTTGGCAATGTCTTGAGTTTCTCGAAGAATTCCGTCTCGGTGATCGTGCTCGGCCAATCCAGGTTCACTGAAATGTGAATACTGAATCCGACTGCGTCCCGGGCAGGATTGATACTGATGGCTCCCAGATCCGCCAGCCTCGTGACGTCGCGCACCAAGGCGTCGACTGGATGCTTTCGGGCTTCATAGTGCTCTCGCACTTCCGGAACCAAAGTTGCCCATTCGACTCCCCCATCCTTATCCAGCAGGTAATTCAGCAATTGCAGCTGGCGCTTTACGATTACACGCTTACGGGAACTCTCAAGCCTCACAAAGAGTTCGTTCATAAGACTCCTGAAGATTTCCTTCGACACTGCCTTTCTGATCAGGCTAGTCAGCCGATGAACTTCTGATTCCATGCCCTTCAGGGCGAATCGCAGAAAAGGCGTAAGGTCATGGCCTAATTGCCGGACCTCCGATAGGGCCTCCAAGTAGGCGCTCTTCTCGTTGTGGTAGAAATTTGACATCGGCACGAACAAGATGTCCTTCAAACCTGCTCGCTGCAGCATCAGCGCTTCGAGAGCCCGGGCCGTGCGACCATTTCCATCCAGGAATGGATGCATCGCGGCGAAGTGGTAGTGAGCGGCCATCGCTTGCACGATTGGATCGTGGTCACGAAACGAGGTCGATATTTCCCAAGCCAGACATGCGAGTGCGTATTCGCACTGTTCTCCGCCGAGTACGCCTCGGTGTCTAGGAGTCCCAAACGTTACGTTCTGATCCCTATTCCGAAGAACCCCAGGTGGGCAGTGATCGTCGTCGCAATCGGTGACGATCAATCGATGGATTTGCTTGATCATGTCGACCGACACCGGCCGATCGTCCGGAACTCTAGCGACCCAACGGTAAGCCTTCAGTGCAGCGTGCGCTTGCTTCTGGGATCGCGTCCGCAGTTGTTCGGCAGTCTCCGCCTGAACGGCTACATCCAACTCGTCACCGACAAACTCGGCGTTCTCGATACGCGATGTCCCGGCAACCTCCATCTTGAGCTGGATCGCCTGGAGCTCTGTCACCCAACTCCTCTGAAACGGGATTGTTCGAAGGGCCAGAATCGCGGCCTTCGCGTCCAGAAGGCGGTCCGCGACGTCTTCCTTGCTGTAGCGAATCCAATGGGATGGCAGTGCGTAGTGGATTACGGTCGGCAACCTCCCGATCATGACATATTTTCGTGCAAAAAATATTAAGCTGGAAGTTATACATAATTCATTGATCATAAATAGTTTATAGTAATTCTACTGCTCGCTGAATACAGATTTTTTCGCAAAAAATCTCCGAGCATTCCGAATTCCGTAGCGGAGAAGTGGATTTGTGCATAGTTCTGGCTGTACTCTTGCCCGCAATCCGCGATCCGTGATAACCAACCCGGTCCGTTATGAAGCGCAACAAGCACTCCATTGACAGACCGCAGGCGCTTGGAATTCCCTGTTAGAATGCCGCCTGATCACCAAGGTGGCCGACTTAGAAACCGACCCATGCCAACCACACGCAGGAACTTCGTAACGACTACAGTGCTCGGCACAGGCCTGACAGCTGTCTCGTCCACACCGGCCTCGGGACAGGCAAGCTCGTCCGACACGGTAAACGTTGGCGTGGTCGGTATCCGAGGCCGAGGAAGGAGCCATATTCGGGAATTCGCGGCGATGCCAGGGGTAAGGGTCGGCTACCTTTGCGACGTCGACGAGCGCCTGTTCGCGGAAGGAGTTTCCGAGGTCGAGCGAGTTGGCGGATACACGCCCCAAACGGAAACCGACATCCGGCGGCTCCTCGAACGCAGTGATCTCGACGCGATCTCGGTCGCGACGCCCGACCACTGGCATGCGCTGATGACGATCTGGGCCTGCCAGGCCGGCAAGGACATCTATTGCGAGAAGCCCTGCTCCTACACGCTTTGGGAGGGGCGCAAGATGGTCGACGCGGCCCGCAAGTACCGACGGATGGTTCAGATCGGACTCCAGCGACGGAGCCGCTTGCGGGTTCGGTCAGTCGCTCGTTTCGTGCGAGACGGGGGCTTCGGCAAGGCATATCGGGCGAAAGCGGTGATCTACCGCGGCCGGATCAGCATCGGCAAGGTCGAGGAGGCTTCCATTCCCGAGGGCGTGAACTGGGACCTGTATCTCGGTCCGGCGCCCTACAGGGCCTTTGATCTCAACCGCTTTCACTACGGCTGGCACTTCTTCTGGGACACCTCGACATCCGAGGTCGGGAACAACGGAGTGCACCATCTCGACGTGCTCCGGTGGGGCTTGGACAAGCAGGTTCACCCGGTCAAGATCCATTGCGCGGGCGGACAGTTCGTCGAGGACTCCGACTCAGAGGTCCCCAACGTCCAGGTGGGCACCTTCGAATACGGTGACGGCACGCTCGTCGAGATCGAGTCGACGACTCTCTACAGCCCCCCTTTCGGAGACGTTCGGGTCGGAGGGTTTTTCTTCACCGACCGCGGCTACATCGGTTCCGCGAATGACTGGGCGGCCGCGCGAGGCGACTTCAAGCCGAGAGACCGGCCCGACTCGCCAGCAGGGGTCTCCTACCGGACGAACAACCTGAGCTTTCCCGACATCTCGTACCATCCGGGACCGGCGATCCCGAATCTCGACGAGCCGGAGATCAGCCACTTCCAGAACTTCATTGACTGCGTCCGCTCCCGCAAGCGGGAGAACCTCAATTGCGAGGTCGAGCAAGGGCACCTGTCAACCTCGCTTTGCCACCTGGCAAACATCTCCTACAGAGTGGGCCGGAAGCTTGAATTCGACCCGGATTCGGAGACTTTCCCGGGTGACGACGAGGCGAACCGCCTGCTGACACGCACATACAGAGAGCCGTACGTGGTCCCGGATCAGGTCTGAAGCATTCGCAAGCCCGGTTGCTGACGGGTGCCCGGATTGAGATTCTCGGAATGGCCGAAGCGGTGTCGAACGCCAATCCTGCAGGCACGCCGGCCAACGCTGGCGGGGGGTGCGTCAACTCGAATGGCGCACTATGGAGAAACACTCCGACATGAAGAGCGAGTCCCTAATGCGAAGAGCAGTCTCACTGGCCAAGCGAGGAATGGACCTGGGGCATGGCGGGCCATTCGGTGCCGTGATTGTCAAGGATCGGGTCGTCGTTGGAGAAGGCTGGAACGAGGTCTTGAAAGTCAAGGACCCGACAGCCCACGCCGAAATTGTTGCCATTCGGAACGCTTGCCGCAACCTGGACACATTCGATCTGACCGGCTGCGAGATCTATGCCAGCTGCGAACCATGCCCGATGTGCCTGGGCGCCATCTACTGGTCACGCATCGGGAAGGTCTACTATTCCGTGTCCCGGCACGATGCGAGTGGCATCGAATTCCGCGACGAATTCATCTACGAAGAACTGGGGAAAGCCCTCGACGAGAGAGAACTGCCGATGGTGCATGTCCCCCTCGATCGTGCCTTGGAAGTCTTTGTCGCGTGGAAGGATGACCTGGATCACACCAACTATTGAAGTCAGGTGGGCGGGTCGATTCCCCGCTCCACTTCCCACCCCGGTGTGATCGGGGACTCGGTCTGAATTGCAGTGCCGAAGGCAATTCCCTGCGGTCATTCAACCCAGATCGGAGAGCTCCATGCGACTTGCCCGTCGTTCTGGACAACGCGGACGTAGTAGTAGTTCGATCCGGCCTCGAAGTTCCTGTCCGTGTACTCGGCCGTGTACTCTTCCTGGTTCGGGTGGCTGGTGTAGATGATCTCCTGGTTCTTCACGATCACGAACTGCTTGATCCGGTCCGTTCCGACCGCCTGAATGTACAGCCGCGGAGGACGTTCCGAGTTGACGATGTCGCCCATGATGTAGCGACGGCCCTCGCCGTCCTCGGCTTGGAAGTCCAGCACGATGTTGTCGGTTGCCCCGTAGGCGTGACGGGCCTTGAGCGCCGCGAACATCGACTCCCTCGTGAATTCCTCCGCGACGATCATGGCGTAGGACATGTGAGTCGACCAGTGATCCGACGAAGCCTGCACGCCGATCTTGTAGCCCTTGCTCAGCGCGTCCCACCAGTACCCGATCGGATTGAAGCCCGACCGCTGCTCCCGGAGCTTCTGCGAGGAGGCGGCCAGGGGCGCCCCCATGTATTCGTAGCTGGCCCGGTAGCCCTGGAAGATCTCTATCAGGGGCTCGACGTCGGGATCGTTGTTGAACCAGTCCGTCCCCTGGGCCGTGCCTGAGCTGTGGGGCATCGAGATGCCGTCGTTCTCGTGCAGATACGCGTAGAGCCTCTCGGCTCTCTGCTCGCCGCGCTGCTCCTCGGGAGGAATCGGGAGCGTCCTTGTGCCGCGCTTGCCGAAGATGATGTTGCGGTGCCCGTTCGGGAAGCGGAGCGATCTTTCGTACCCGAACATCGGAACGAAGGTGTCTGGAACATGGAACAGGTCGGCTAGCTTCTCGTCCTGCCACCACGTGAATTCCTGGTCGTAGCCCAGCTGGTGGTCGGTCGGGACGATGTAGTCGAACGCCACTGCGTCAAGAGCATACCGGTAGACCTCGATCAGGGACCCGTCGTACTTGAAGTCCTGCGAGACATCGGTGTGGCGGTGCATGTCCCCGCGATAGATCTTGAACTGCCTGTCCCCGGCGTCGATGGTGTAACCGCGAATTGTCTGGACGTTTTGTGCCTCGTAAGGATGGATCGGAACGGCTTCGGCGAAGGGCTCGACGTACTTCGTGAAATTGCCCGCGGAGTAGTCAGGCGGCGCTCCGGCCGTGCCGAGGTCGGCGACGTAGATCTCGGCGTTCTGCGGAACGGCGTTGGCGAACGTCCGGTTGTCCGTCATCCAGGCGGCGATCAACGAGCCGCCGACCATGGCGATTGACGGTCGCTTCTCGATCGAGCCCTGGCTGTGGGCGAGGGCTACGGGTACCGTCCATTCCTTTCCGTCAAAGCGCGTCAGGAACGTCTCCCACATCATTCTGGAACCGATGCTGTGAGCCCGCTGCCGGGTCCAGTGACGGAACAGCATCGTGAGAGTGCCGTCCCGGTCGAAAGCGAGCTGCGGGTTCTCGAAGTTGGGAAACAGCCTGTAGACGTAGAAAGGTTCCAGTTCCGCCGTCGGCTCGAACCAAGCCCCACCGGCGCGCTTGACGATCTGGATCGAGCGTTCCTGGTGCAAGGGGACTCCCAGCGGCGGCGTGATGAGGTAGCCCACGTCCTTGCCCCAGTTCGTGCCGGACTCGTCCCAAGCAAGCCAGGGAGTTCCTTCGGGGTCGACAGCGACGTTCGCATGGGCCTGGAACCGGGGACTGCTGGTAACCTGCTCGACATATCCAAGGGAGCCGTCCTTGTACGAGCGATAGAAGATGTCGTAGTTGCCGTCGTGGTAGCCGTCCCAGACGATGTGGATCTCCCCGTCAGTGCCGCCTGCTACCTGGGGTTCCCAGTCGTTCGCAGGCGATTCGCTCACCTGCAGGGGATCACCCCAGGCCGACCCGCTCCAGACCCGCATCCAGATGTCCGTCTGCGCACGGCCCGGATCTCCCTGCGCGCTCTGCCACACGACGACCACCTTGCCGTCGCTGGTAGCGGCGGCGCGGTGGAAGGTATTCCATCCGTCGGCGCTGATCTTCTGAGGCTCGTTCCATGTGCCGCCACTACGCATACGCCCCCAAAGATCCCAGTCCGTTCCGTTTCTCTGGCTCCAGAAAACCCACAGCCGTCCCTGCCCGTCAGACGCCGCTGACGCTCGCCAGACGTCCGAAGGACCAAGAGTGACCTCCTGAGGCTCTTCCCAATTGCCGTCGCGGCGAATCCTGACCAAGACGCGGTCGCCCCGGTCCTTGTAGGCCACCCAGGCCACGGCGGGAACACCCTCTTGCACCTGCGCAACCGCCGGTTCGTCGTCCTCGAATTCCTCGGTGGAGAGCTTCTCGACCGACGGAGACAGGCCGACGGTCGCACGGCCGCTGAGAAAGGATTTCGGGCCGCTCACGAGTTCGGACGGCGTGAACGTGATCGTGCCCTGCTTGGTCCGCACCCTGAAACTTGAGGACTCGCTACCGCCTGCCACGGCGAAGACGCCGATTGGCGAGAACTGGGAAGGAGGCAGTTCGGCAGGGCTCATCTCGTTGTAATTGACTCGTGGAAAGCCCGAGATCTGCTCCTGCCGGGTCGAAGCTCTCCAGCCGCTTGCGCCCTGGAGCCTGTCCGACTCCATGAAGTGGCGCTCTTCCAGGCGGATCAGGTTGCCGCCGGTCACGCGCAACGAGCCGTCCCAGGACTCCACAGCCTTGGCGTTCTCGCCCAGGCTGATGTAGACGGTGGTCTGCTCCGACTGCGCGGAAAGCATTGCAGAACAAAGTAGAACGAGAACTGGGACCCGTGTCATCCTGCCGCGATTGTATCCCAAGGACCGCGCGATTCCCTTGCTGGTCGCGGGGTATTAGGACTCCGTCGGAGGACGCACGGGCAAATCTCGATCTGTCGCGCCGCTGAACCTTTCGAAGACCCAGTGCTGGACGAGTTGGCGGGCAAGTTTCGTGAGTCCTCAAGACCGCTCAGGGCCCGCGTTTCGCGTGCGCACCTCGCGTTTGCCGTACAATTCGCCGAGTACAGGCCGCACCGGCATCTTCGAGATCTGAGCCATGCAACTTCCTGACGACAGAAACGCCCAAATCCTGGTCCATGTCGGCGGCGAGTTGATTCCGAGATCCGAAGCCAAGGTCTCCGTGTTCGATTCCGTCGTGCAGGGAGGCGACGCGGTATGGGAGGGGCTGCGCGTGTACGAGGGCCGGGTCGCTGACCTCGACCTCCATCTGGACCGGCTGTTCCAGTCGGCCCACGCGATGGCGTTCGCCGGCATCCCGTCTCGCGAGCATGTGCGGGAGGCGCTGTTCGAGACACTCCGGGCGAACGGCATGACCGACGGCGCACATGTCCGGCTGACCCTGACGCGAGGCGAGAAGGTCACTTCGGGCATGAGCCCGCATTGGAACCAGTCCGGTTGCACGCTGATCGTGCTGGCCGAGTGGAAGGGGCTTGTCTACGACCAAGAGGGCATCCGGCTGATCACCTCATCGATCCGGCGGAACACGCCGCAATGCCTGGACTCGAAGATTCACCACAACAACCTGATCAACAACATCCTGGCGAAGATTGAGGCGAATCTTGCCGGGGCCGACGACGCTCTCATGCTGGACGTCAGCGGATTCGTTTCCGAGACAAACGCCACCAACGTCTTCGTGATCCGGGACGGGGTTCTTCTCACGCCGCATGCCGACAGCTGCCTTCCGGGCATCACCCGAGCCACTGTGATCAGCGCGGCGCGCTCGAGCGGGACCGAAGTCCTCGAGAAGAACCTCTCGCTTACCGAGGTCTACACGGCTGACGAAGTGTTTACGACGGGAACGATGGGCGCGTTGGCGCCGGTCCTCGAAGTTGACGGGCGCCGGATCGGCGCCGGCTCTTCAGGGCCGGTGACGCAGCGGCTGCAGAAGCTCCATGCCAAGCGCGCCTTCGATCACGGCGTGCCAATCCCATGAGGAGCGGCAGCCCTGACGGGAATGGGCTATAATGAGATTATAAACTTGACCCGTAAAGAAAAAGTGTTCTTGCTGCTTGTGCCGAAATGCAATTCACAAGTTCCTTTCTTCGCATTCCAAGGCGAGGCGCCGAGCTTGGCTGCAGGACGCTTCAAGCAGGGAGGGCCGTATTTCGTCCGGACAGCATTACCCTAGCCCGCCCAAGCAAGTGCTGCAATTCCTGCTTGTACCCGATGCAAGCGCAGCGCGCTTCGTCCGCCGATCCCTGGCGACGACCAAGGCTCGAACCGGCATTCTGGTCGGGACGGTCGGAGAATTGCTCTATCGGGGGCTCGAAGCCTATCTCATCGACTATGACCTCGCGGAACAAGACCAGCGCTTCTATGACGAGGTTACCCGCATCGATGACGCGTTCTGGAGCAAGAGCATCGACGTCGCGCCTGAGGAAACGGCAGCCGAGATCCGCGGGGCGCTGATCAACCTGATCTCGGCGACCGATCCCCTCCAAGATCTCGAACAAATCGGCACAGAGCGCCTTCCAGCGCGCCCTCGGCGCGTTGTCGGGGACTTGACCCGACTGGCCCTCGCGCTGGACGGAAGCCTGCCCGGGAGCCTGGGCGTCATCCGGAGCCTGCTGCGTGCCGACTCTACCTCGGCCCTGTACGCGATCCGTGTCTACGCCTCCGCAAGCGTCACGCATCTGACCCGGTGGCAGGGCGAACTCGTCGAGAAGCTGAACCGTGACGCGAGCCTAGCCGGAATGCCGGCCTGTCCCGAACTCTCGGCTGAAATCGAAGAAATCCTTGCGAGGCGGAGTCGTGCTGAGGGCGGCTCCGCGCTCGAAGCGTTGCAATGCCAGCTTTTTGCACCGTCCGGGTCCCGGCCGGCAGTCGACCACTCCGTGCAATGCGTGGGAGTCCGGGACTTCTGCCAGGTAGCAGAGATCGCCGCCGGGATGTCCCAGTCATTACTGGCGAGTGACCCAGATCTGGCGCCAGCTGACATCGGGCTCCTTCTGCCGGACGATTTTTCATATGCCATCGCGGTGGAAGATGCGTTCCAGATAGCCGGCCTCGCCTTGTCAGGACTTCGGGGAGAGAGGTGGCGGCGGGATCTCGGGGCTGAGGCGGTGTTTCATTTCCTGTTCTGCCGGCAGAAACCGGCCCCAGCAATGGCTCTGGCAGCCTGCCTATCGTCGCCGCTGATGCCCTGGACCGCCGAAGACGGTGCCGGCATGGCACGACGGGTCATGGAAGGCCGCTACGACCTGGCCCCACCGCCCGGTGCGGGGCACGAAGCAGAGGACATGCTCGAGGTGATACGCCTGGAGGACAACGATCCTCCAAAGCTCCGGGCGGCCCTGGAGCGTTTTGCCTCGCTGCTCTCCGGCGGGGAGGAGTTCTCCACTCATCGGGCGCGGGCTCGGGACGCCGCCAGACGGGCAGGCGAGACGCTCGATGGTGCGAAGCAGATCGACTGGGTCGCCGCGCGTCGGGCCGCCAGCCCGAGGCTCATCACAAGCGGCGAATCGGCGTCTCATAGCATCGAGGGCGTCACAGTGCTCCGCGAGCGTCACGAGCCGTGGAGAGACGTCCGGCATCTCTTCGTACTCGGATTCCATCAAGGGAGGTACCCCAGAGAGCCGCGATCCTCCGCGATTTTCCCGTCCGAGGACCTGCTTGAGATTCGCCGGGTACTGGAGATTCCACTCGGAGACTCGGCGGATGAGCTGGGACGCCGGCGACAGCGGTTCAGGCGGCAGCTTTCCGCTGCGTCCGACTCGGTCACTCTCCTGATACCTCGGCGGCAAGAAACAGGCGCTCCGGAGTCACCATCCGAGAGCCTCGTGTTCATCGAGCAGCTGCTCTCGGGGTCCGGTGCGCGAGACGACCTCGTTGCCGAACTGGACTCGGCCGACGACCGCGCACGAATACGGCACCTGGCGCACGCGCCCCCGAGCAGCGCCGTCCCGTCTCGAAACTACCGTTGCGGGGATCTCGACCTCGGCCGAGATCTGATCGCACTCCGCTCGGACAGCGATGGCCGTGCCAGGCCCGAATCGCCGAGCAGCCTAGAAACCCTCCTGGTCTCGCCTCTCGCATGGCTGCTGCGCCGGGTTGACGCCGAACCGCTCGCGTGGGCCCCGGAGACGGCGGGCCCGAGCGTCCTGGGGTCACTGGCTCACGGCATCTTCGAGCGGCTATTTCGGTCCGGAGCGGCCTTGCCGCAAGCATCCGGCATGTCCCCGCGCGTCCGGAAGCTGCTCGACGAGGTCGCCCTGCAGCAAGCTCCTTTCATCCGCAACCCGCAATGGAGGGTGGAGCGGTTGCACCTGGCGGAGCAGGCGGCGAAAGCGGCAGAGATGTGGCGTGACGCGCTCGAGAGACTCGGCGCCGAGGTCCTTGCCAGCGAGCAGTGGCTGCAGGGGGAGTGGTCGCGGATCAGCGTCCATGGCCAAGCCGACCTGATCCTCGCACTGGGCGGCGACAGGCTGCTAATCGCGGACTACAAGTGGTCCCGTTCGGGCGGGCGCAGCAAGCGCATGGAGACGGGGTTTGACACCCAAGCAACCCTCTACAGGGCCATGGTGCGAAGCGGCGGGCCGAAACCCCGGCGATCGGCTCCGCCGAACCCCGAGGAAAGAGACCTTGCTGGAAGGCTGGAACGGGCGAACGAAATCGGAATCGTGTATTTCATGATGAAGGACCGCGTCTGCCTCGGTGACAGCGAGCTGCCCGGTGGTGCGGCGATTCCCGGATGGCACACGGTTTCCGAGGACGTCGCGCGGGAGGCAACGATCTCGATTCGGGATCGGCTTGACGACGTCCGCAAGGGCATTGTTTGCCTCAACCTGGATACCGACAGGGAATCCTTCTCTGACTCCGGGATCTCGACCTTCGCCTTGGATGCCAGCCCGCTGATCGCCCTGTTCACGCTACCGACGGACGAGAGGAGTGGATCGACATGATGGAACCTCTCCGCATCGTTCCCGCTGGTGCCGGTTCCGGGAAGACCCACACGATCCAGACGCAACTGGGGCAATGGGTCGCGGACGGAATGGTAGCCCCGGAACGCATCGTGGCAGTTACCTATACCGAAGCCGCGGCCGCGGAACTGCGTGAACGCATCAGCGCCAGCCTGCTCGCGATGGGGAGAGTCGAGGATGCGCTGCGCCTTTCCCACGCGTACATCTCCACGATCCACTCGCTCGGACTACGCTTGCTGACGGAATTCGCGTTTGAAGCGGGAACGTCGCCCAAGCCGCGCCTACTGAACGATGACGAGCAGAATGCCTTGATCCGCAGGGCGCTCGCCCGAACGGACAAGGCCGACCGAGTCGTGGCCGATTTGCGGTCCTACGGCTATTCCTATGTTGCCGCCACGCAGTCGAGCGGCGAAGAAGCATTCCGGGACACGCTGCTCGCCGTGGTGCAGCTGCTCCGGTCCATTGGAATTGCGACTCCGGGCAACGTCCGCCGGCAGGCCGAGGATGCGGCACAGAGAATCGCGGAGAGATACGGGCGGTCGTATCCCGAGACCGGCCAAACCCGGAAGCTGGAGCGATGCGTCAAGGAGCTGCTCTTTGCGTTCAACTTGAGCCTAGAAAAGGACTACGGCGGGAGCCAGAAAGCAATCGCCGAATTCAAGGGGGACTTCCGATCCCTGAGCCAGGCATCGAGGCCGGGAGCCCTTGATACCGACTGGCTGCTCTGGGCAAGACTGCGTAAGCTACGGGTGACCAATCGCGACCTTCCGTTGCCCGCCGAGTATGTGACGCTCGCCCGCCAGGTCGTCGGTGCGGCCGACGCGCTGAAGGACCATCGCGGTCCCCTCGAACACGCCCAGTTCCATCTCTCGGCCCTGCTGCAAGCCGGTCAGGACGTGGTCGAGCATTACGACCATGCCAAGCGAGAGGCCGGCTTGGTGGACTACACCGACATGATCGCGGCTGCCGGGCAGCTGCTCACGGACCGCCCAGACGTGCTGGACACCCTTGCCAGCAGGATCGACTGCCTCGTCGTGGATGAGTTCCAGGACACGAACCCGCTGCAGTTCGCTCTGCTTTGGAAGATCCACGAAGCCGGGATCCCCACCTTGATCGTCGGCGACCTCAAGCAGGCCATCATGGGATTCCAGGGCGCCGATCCGCGGCTCTTTGAGGCGCTGGATCGGAACCACAAGCAGGTCTCCAACCCCCTGACCCGTAATTGGCGATCCCAGCCCGCGCTGATGGGTTTCGTAAACGCGATCGGACCGGGTCTCTTCGGCAAGGAATACGTCGCCTTGGAAGCGCAACGGCAGTCGAGCCCGATGGCTCCCCTCGAGGTCGTGAAATTCGAGAAGAACCCCAAGACGCAAAGACACGCTGTTCGAGCGTATTCGGTGGGAAAGCGACTGAAAGGCCTGCTGGACGACCCGTCGCAGACGGTGGTCGACCGCCGAGCCAACGCTGTCCGACGGCTGCGCGGCGGCGACATGGCAGTGCTGTGTCCGACCAACGCGGTGCTCGCGGAGTACGCTGACGTCTTCCGGAGCCTGGGCCTCCGAGTGAATCACCAGTCGACGGGTTGGCTGGCGTCGAGGCCGGTTCAGCTGGCGGGGCAAGCGCTCGCCTACCTGGCGAACTCGGCCGACCGACATGCGGCGCTCTACCTGGCCGTGACTGAACTCGGCTCCCTCAGCCTGGAGCAAGGCCTGCAGCAGTTGATCGACACAGGGCGTATTGAGGACCCCTTGCTCCGCAAGCTCGACGCACTTTCGGAAGGCGTAGCTGACCGAACGATCTACGCGCTCGTAGCCGACGTCCTGTCCGCGATGGAACTGCTCGACGCGGTTGGGTCGTGGCCGGACGGCGAGCAGGCGCGGGCGAACCTGTTGCGACTGCTCGGCGAGGCCGGTGAATTCATGGATTCGAATCGGGAAGCGCTGGCGCATGGCGGCTACCACGGTCACGGGATCCACACGTTCCTGAGCTGGCTAGCCACGAGGCATGACGAAGACGAACAGCCCGACAAGAGCGTTCTCGACGAGGATGCGATCACGCTGCGGACTTGGCATGGGGCCAAGGGACTGGAATGGCCTGTGGTAGCGGTGTGCAATCTGGACAGGCAGGTTAAGCCGAGACTTCCGAGCCTCAATCTCGAATATCGCTCCTTCGACAACCTCTCGACGATCCTTGAGAACGCCCGCATCGACTACTGGCCGCAATTCGCGGCATCGGAACAGAACCAGAAGCAGCTGGCGGCCCTGCGGGAAGGCGTCGTCACGGAATCAAAACGGCTTCTGTACGTTGCCCTCACCCGCGCGCGCGACAAGCTGTTGATCGAATGGCCGGAATTCCAGGCACGCCAGGGAAGCAGCTCAACTATCTCGTACTGGAAACTCCTCAAGGGACGATGGTCACTGGACGCCAATGCCGGAAAGCTCGTTGTCGCGGATGTCCCGTTTGCCTGCGACGTATTCCAAGGCGAATCGGAATTGCCGGGTGATTTCGAATTCGATTCGGGCAACGGCGAGGCCTCGCTGCCTGTCGTGGGGCGGCGGGCGATTCGACGGGCAACGGCGCCTACGGACATGACTCCGGACAGCGTGGCCGCGTCGAGCCTGGCCGCAGACGACCAGGCGGCAGTTCCGGCGCGGCTGGAGGTCTTCCAGTACGGGGAAGGACTCCATGTCGACACCGGACTCTCCGGCACGGAACTGGGGACGTATCTCCATCGGTGCTTCGAAGTCCTTGGTAGCCGCCCCGATCTGGCGGAGCGCATGACGCAAGTCGTGGGAGTGGTAATGGATCCCATCGCGAGCACGCAAATTGCGACGGCAATCGCTCAATTCGAGGACTGGCTCAGAAAGCAGTTCGAGATCGAGTCCATGATGCGCGAGTGGCCGGTACTGGCATTGGACGAGAACGGCTCGGTGGTATCCGGCGAAGCAGACCTGGTCGTCCAAACTCCGAAGGGCGCATGGGTGCTGGACCACAAGTCCGATTGGACCGAGAATCCGGTCGGCACATTTCAGAAGTACCGACCTCAACTCGATGCCTACGCCCGAGCACTAGTTGCGGAAGGTCGGACAGTTCTGGGAACCGGCCTTAACCTGATCCGATCCGGCCAGGTGGTCTTGCAGCGGCCGGCCCCGGGTGGTCCGCAATCGAACCGGGCCTGCTGAGCTCCACGGCACCGGCTCGAAGCGGTGCGTCAGGAACTCGAGTTCCCTGCCGAATTCGGACCGGAGTTCTGGCAGGGGAGCGCGCCCAGGTTGTTGCGGCTGCCGGAAATAGCGGCGATCCGCAGGCGTTATGTTGGCCTCAGCCGCAACCTGAATCTGCCGACTTGTGAATGGCACATCGCTCCGTTCGTAGCCTGAACGGTTCCGGAAGGCCGCGTCACAAGTTCAAGAATTCCATGGTGCAATCTCGCCGTGAAGCTCGGAGCTGTAGATCGCGGCCCCGAATGACATTCGATGCCACGACTTGACGGTGCCGACACCAGACCGTCAATCGCCAGGACCGACGGTTAAGGAAACGCGCCTGCCCAGCCGAAGAAGCGCGTTGTCGATTGTGGCCACCTTGGTAGCGTGCGCCGGGTCCAGCATGCGCAGCACCGTGCTCTCGGTCACGTCCAGATCGCGGGCGAGCCGACGCTTCGAATAGCCGGTTTGGCGTAGGGAGCCGTACAGAGCAGCCTTCAGGGCGATCTGCACGGGCGGCACGACCAAGGGCCTCGACGGGCTAGGAAGCGAAGGTCCCGGCAAGGCTTCACCTGCACGGATTGTGGAGGCGATCAGCTCACGTAACAGGTCTGTTGCCTCGCCCAGTGCTCCGGCCCTTGTCGCACCGTCAGTCGCGCCCCAGCCGAAGTCCGGAAACGTGACCACGAACCGCCCGTCCTCGCCTCGCTCGATCTCGGCGGGATAGTTGAATGCATCCGGCATGTCCTTGGACCTTCTTCCCCTGGTGCCCGCCAACTGCTCCGGTCCTTAGAATTCGTCTCCGTCGCACTCCAGATCGGCAAGCATCTTGCACAAGAGGCCCCCGCCGATTCGAGATTCCGACCACCGACTGTCGTCGATGCGCTTCCCGGCCCGCTGGTGGCGCGCTGAACCCCGGCTCCGACCTAGTCGAGGAATCGAGTTCACTCTACGGCGAACCGGCCGAAGCGCAGCATGGGTGAGATGAATCTGTTGCAAAGCAGCACCTTCCGTGCGTCACAGAACGGGCTCGAACCTACGCATCAGCGCCTCGAGTTCCTTGACCTCGTCGGGGCGGACTTCCGGCAGCGGAGGACGCACGGGGCCGGCGGGTTTGCCCAGGATCTCCATCGCCTTCTTCATGACGCTGACCTCGTAGCCCTTCCGGCGCGCCCGCATGGCGTAGAGGGGAAGGACATAGTTGCGCATCAACCGTCCCAGGCTGGGGTTGTCGAGCATCGAGGCCCGCTCGTGCAGCTGGAGCGACAGCCGGGGCGCGATGGTCGCGATGCTGGAGGTGTAGGTGCGGATCCCGATCGAGTAGTACCCGGGCACCATGTCGTCACCGATGCCCCCGATCCAGTGGAGCTTGTTCCCGCAACGCTCCATGACGCGCTGGTAGTTGCGAATATCCCCTTGTCCTTCCTTCAGCGCGATGAGATTCGGAATCTCCTGCGACAGGCGAAACACCTGGGAGGGATTCAGATTCACTGTGTCCCTGGAATAGAGGAACAGTCCGAGGTCAACTGCGCTGCCGATGGCCTTGTAGTAGCGGAGAAGGCCCTCGAAATCCGCGTTAGGGTAATACGGCGGGAACATCAGGATCCCGTCCGCTCCCGCAGCCTCGGCCTGCTTGGCAAGTTCCACCGACAGCCCGCCACCGAATCCGACGCCAGCGATCACCGCAGTCTTGCCGCCGGCCTCGGCGACGGTGGCCTCGACCAGCTGCCGGTGTTCGTCAGGGGTTATCGAATACAGCTCCCCGGTGCCACCGGCAGCGACGACCGCGCAGAGAGGAAATCGCACCATTTCCGCAACATTGGTGCGATAGGCGTCGATGTCGAGGGCGTAGTCGGCCTGGAAGTTGGTGACCGGGAAGGCAATCACCCCTTCAAGCTTGCCCCGGAGTTCGGAAGGCGTCATTCGGCCCATTGTCGCACCGGCCGTCCGAGATCCGGTTCACGTGACAGTTTGCTTGGTCGCACATATGGCAACATCGTCCCGCGTCTCTGTGACCTGGCCAGTCGGGCTTCGGCGGCTCGGCACGTAGCTTCCCCCGCGAAACGTCTCAGCATTCGGAAAGTCCTATTCCAAAAAAGGAAACACGGTTGAGCCGGCCCCTCTCCTGCTGTACGATACGAGTGGCGAGGCGTCTGCCGACATGGCTTCGCCGGGCTAGAGGCCAGTTGTGTTCGAGTGTCCGGTCGGACGTCAGGTATTTCGGGAACCCGTAGCGCTTCGCTTCTGGGGTGCCGCACTAGCGGCCTTGTTACCGACGCTCTTACCCTCCCTCCCGGCCACGACCCTTAGCCGCGACGCCTTCCTCCAGCAGTACTGCGTGGGATGCCACTCGGGGGATTCACCTCCCCGTGAGTTGGCGCTCGACGGCGTCGATTCCCAGGACCCGCCGGCTCAGCCGGACACGTGGGAGCGCGTCATCCGCAAGCTCGGTGCCGGGGAGATGCCGCCCGCCGGAGCGCCGCGGCCGGACGATGCCACGCTCGAGGCCTTCCGGACCGGGCTGATCGAGGAGCTGGACGGCTCCGCGAGCGAGTCACCCTATGCGGGTCGGACAGTCATACGGAGGCTCAACCGCACGGAATACGCCAATGCGATCCGCGACATCCTGAACATCGACGTCCCGGTGTCGAACCGGTTGCCGCCCGACGGGCAGGCTTCAGGCTTCGACAACATCGGCGACGCCCTCTCGATGTCGCCGCTGCTTCTCGAGGGTTACCTCAAGGCTGCCCGTCAAGTGAGCCAGCTGGCGGTGGGCGTCAGCGATCCCTCGCCGGTGGTCGAGATCTTCCGGGTCAACCAGACGCAAGCGCAGTGGCAAGGAAGGGGAATGCCGTACGGGACGCGCGGCGGGATCCGGGTCCGTCATCACTTCCCCTACGGCGGGGAATACGAGCTGAGGGCATATCTCGAAAAGCAGTCCCTGACACCGACCGAGGGCGTGCGACAATTCCGCACGAGAGTCCAGCTGAAGGCAGGCCCGCATGAGGTCATCGTCACATTCCTTGACGAATGGGCTGCCCGTGAAGGTCCCGTTTCGGATGTCAGCGGCCGGGGAGGCCGTGCCCTAGGCGGTCCGCTGGACCTTCTGGGAACCGCGAACCGGCCGAGGATTGACTTTCGCGTGGATGGAAAGCGCGTGCAACTCTTCGAAATCTGGGGGCTGACGCAGGGAGAATCGGCGTTCGACGGCCTGCCGGGTCCTCCGATTCTGGGCAGGATCGAGATTCATGGCCCTTACAATCCCACCGACGTCGGCGAGACTCCGAGCCGCAGACGTGTCTTCGTCTGCAGGCCAGGGAGACCCGAGGACGAGCCCGCGTGCGCATCCCGGATCCTTGCGTCGGTCGCCCGACGGGCCTATCGGCGGGAGGTGTCGGAGGAAGACTTGCGCCCGCTGCTGGCCACATTCAGGAGTGCTCGCCGGAAACTCGACTTCGACAGGTCCATCGCCGCCGCCCTGCGAGACATCCTACTGGCACCCGATTTCCTGTTCCGCCTCGAATTCGACTCCCACGGGCTTGGCAAGCAGGCTGCGCACCCAGTGTCCGATTTCGAACTCGCGTCGAGGATGTCATTCTTTCTCTGGAGCAGCATTCCCGATGACGAACTACTCGACACGGCCGCGGCTGGCGAGCTAAAGGATCCGGGGATCCTGTACCGTCAGGTCCGTCGGATGCTGGCGGACCGAAGGGCCTCAACGCTGGTCGACAACTTCGCAACGCAGTGGCTCGGACTGCGCAAGCTCGGCGGGATCCAGCCGGACCGCAACACATACCCCGGGTTCGACGCGGCGCTGGCGTCGGCATTCCGAGAGGAGACGCTGCTCTTTATCCGAAGCTTGATCCGGGAGAACCGAAGCGTTTTGGACCTGCTCGGAGCGGACTACACGTACCTGAACGAGAGGCTGGCACGCAACTATGGCATCGAGGGGGTGGTGGGCCCGGGATTCAGGCGCGTCTCGCTGAAGGACAACTCCGAGCGAGGCGGGCTCCTCGGCCAGGGCAGCGTTCTCATGCTGACGTCACATTCGGCCCGAACCTCCCCTGTACTGCGCGGGACATGGATCCTCGACAACCTACTAAACTCGCCACCGCCTCCCCCACCGGCCAACATTCCGCCGCTCAAGGAAAGCGCAGAAGACGGCCGCAAGCTGAGCGCGAAGGAGCAGCTGGCCCGGCACCGGGCCGATCCGGCATGCGCGTCGTGCCATTCCCGGATCGATCCGCTCGGGTTCGCCCTGGAGAATTTCGACGTCATTGGCCGCTGGAGGACCGAGGATCAAGACGAGACGGTCGATGCTACCGGGTCGCTGCCCAACGGAGAGACGATCGAAGGCCTGGAAGGTCTGCGGAACCTGCTGTTGAGCCAGCCGGAGCGATTCGCCCATGCCACCGTTGAGCGCCTGCTGACCTACGCGCTTGGACGGGAACTGAACGCCAGGGATCAGCCGACCGTCCGGAAGATTCTCACCGCCACCAAAGCAAATGGCTACCGCTTCGCTGACCTGGTGTTAGGTGTGATCACAAGCGTGCCGTTCCAGATGCGGCAACCCACAGAAAGTTAGAGGAGCCAACCGTGTTCGTATCCAAGAAGCACCTTCCCCGCCGGACCTTCCTTCGTGGTACCGGAACGGCGCTTGCGCTGCCGCTCCTGGACGCAATGGTTCCGGCACTGACCGCGGAGAGGCTGACCGACGCGGCACCCGTGCGACGTCTCGGATTCATCTACTTCCCACTAGGGGTGGACCGGGACCGCTGGCGACCCGAGGGCGAAGACAGCGATTACACGGCGAGCGAAGCGCTGGCTCCCTTGGCCGCCCACCGGGACAAGTTCGTTGTCCTGACCGGACTTTCTTCCGATCCGGACCGCTCGAAGGCCGGATTCCACGACAGGGCCATGGCGTCGTTCATGACCGGATGCGAGCCGACCAAAGGCAAGGTCAAGGTCGGTATTTCGGTGGACCAGGTGGCGGCCCGCACCCTTGGCAAGGAGACCCAGTTCGCCTCCCTTGAACTCACAACGGAGGAAACGGGGAACCTGCCGGGCCCGGTGTTCAAGACGGAGACGAATCCCCTGCCCTTCGAGAAGAACCCTCGCTTCGTATTCGAACGGCTATTTGGGGAAGGCGGCCGCATCGACCCTGAAGCCGCGAGGCAGAGGGACGCCTCGGACCAGAGTGCGCTCGACGCTGTCACGGACAGGATCGCAGAGCTGAAGGCGGAGCTGGGGACGGACGACCGCCGCAAGCTGGAACAGTATTTCGAGTCGATTCGCGACGTCGAGCGACGGATCGACGTGGCGATGAGGAGGCCTCCCATTGACCTGCCCCCCACGGAACGCCCGCCCGGCATTCCGGACTCGTGGGTGGACCATGTCAAGCTTATGTTCGATTTGCAGACGCTGGCGATCCAAGCGGATCTGACCCGAGTCTGGACATTCCTTTACGGGCGCGAGGCCACGTCAATGAAGTTCCCGCACCTGGACATCTCGATGGGGCACCACGAAATCTCGCACCATAACTTCGAGAAGTACAAGCTGGACGCGCTGGCGAAAATCAACGTCGACCAGTGCGAGCTGCTCTCCTATTTCCTGACCAAGCTCGACGCGCTCAAGGAGGGCAATACGACACTCCTCGATCACTCGCTGATCATGTACGGCAGCAGCCTGAGCGTGCCAACGAGCCACAGTCAGCGCGACCTGCCTATTCTCCTGCTCGGCGGGGCCGCCGGGCGCGTCCCCGGAGGGCGGCACGTGGTCTACCCGGGCGACACCACGCCGCTGACGAACCTCTACCTGACGATGCTGGACAAGGTAGGGGTTCCCACCGAGAAACTCGGCGACAGCACGGGCAGGCTTAATCGGGTGGAAGTGTAGTCCGATGGTCCGCGTGCAGGGCGCTTCTCGCTTGACGCTGGCCGGCTTCCTGGCCGTTGGGTGTGCCTCTGCGGCGAGCGTCGGAGAGGCCCTTGTCGAGGCCGCGCATGGCGATGATCGCTCTGCCGTGGCGGCCCTGATCGAACAGGGCGCGGACGCGGACGCCGTGACTGGAGACGGCTCGACGGCATTGGCGTGGGCCGCGATACGAGGCAATTTGGCAGTCGCAGAGCTACTGCTGGCTGCAGGTGCCGACCCCAACCTATCCAACGCACTCGGCATCGGCCCCGTTTCCCTGGCAATCGAGAACGGGGCGTCGGATGTGGTGAAGCTCCTGCTAAAGCACGGTGCGGATCCCAACGCCGAGCGAGAGAACGGGGAAACGGCCCTGATGACCGCGGCACGCCTGGGCCAGGTCGAGTTGATAAGGGCGCTGCTCGAAGGCGGCGCCGACCCGAATGCGCGAGAGAGGAGATTCGGCCAGACCGCCCTGATGTGGGCCGGGGGAAATCCGGAGGCAGTCCGCCTGCTGCTTGACCACGGGGCGGATGTTCGAGCGGAATCACGAAGCTGGGACGTGAAATACACAATCTACATCCCGACCAGCTTCACGCTCGGCAAGACCGGAATCCCCTGGAACTGGGACGGAGAGTACACGAGCAGGAGAGGCGGCCAGAATGCCGCCTTCTTCGCGGCGAGAAGGCGCGATCTGACATCGGTACGCATGCTGCTGGACGCAGGGATCGATGTCAACGTGAAGGCGGCCGACGGGACTTCCCTGCTGCTCGCAGCGCTGTACAACTGGATTCCGCTCGACGGCAATTTTCAGCCAGGTCGGGGCGCCCCTGCTCGCGCCGGCAGCTCGCAGAGATTTTGGCCGAACCTGGACATGGCACACATCGTGCTCGACCGGGGCGCATCGGCGACCGAGGCGGACACGGCGGGATACACGCCGTTGCACGCGGCGGCCCTCGCCGTCGCATGGGTCACACGACAGCAGGACAAGAGGTCGGACGGTGTGTACCGGACCCTGCCGGCCCTGCTGACGCTCGACACTCCCCCGAATCCGCCGCCGTTCGATAAGCACGGCGCGCTCGAGATGGTGCGGCGGCTGCTCGACTTGGGAGCCGAACCGAACCGGCAAACCAAATATCCGACACCGGGACCTGACGGCGACGTGAGAATCAACCCAACTGTCCCGGGCTCTTCGGCGCTGCATGTCGCGGCGAACTCCCGCAGCCTCGAGCTGGTCAGGATGTTGCTGGATGCAGGAGCGGACCCGAATCTGGGTCGCTATGACGGGCACACACCCTTCTCGGTCGCCGTGGTCGCGGTGGACATGCCTGTGGTCGAGGAACTGATCGCGCACGGGGCCGACCTACAGGCACGCTACGATCCGCACGACCGGTATCCCGATCCGATCAAGGCGGTCAGCCTGCCACGCCAGGACCAGACAATCACGCACATTGCGGCCGGCAATCGCACTCCGAATGTCATCGAGTACCTTCACGCCAAGGGCGCGCCAATCGACTGGAAGAACGCCCAAGGGGAGACGCCGTTCGACCTCGCGGATCACCAGGAGCGGTTTCAAGAAGCACTCGACCGGCAAGGCACGGACGGCGACCCGGAACGACTTAGCAAGGTTGTTCGAAAAACGGCTACGACCGATGCGATCCGGAAGCTCGTCGATGCCCGGAGGGAAGCGGCCAGTTCGGACGGGCCCTGATCGAGAGCGTAGCGCTGTCCGGGCGGGATCGGCTCAAGCCAGGCTGCAACCGTCACCGCAGGACATCGCGGGAACCGGGTGTCTATGCCTCCACGATCCCGGAGATGTCGATCAGGTAGAGTTGCCGCCCGGCACCTCCATGGGGGGAATCGATCACGACCTTCTTCCCGTCCGGACTGAAGCGAGGGTGGTTGTCGCAACGCCATTCGCCGGTGTAGTCGGGCGGCGAGAGGAAGTGGCCCAGCGGAACGCGGCGGCCACTGGCCACCTCGTAGAGATAGGGGTGCTGCAGCCGGCCCTCGTCGGGATAGGTGTCATTGAGGATCCATTGGTTTCCCGGCAGGTAGGTGCAGTGACCGTTCAGCGGCATGGCTTCGGGAGCGACGACTTCAGCCTCCTCGGTCTGGTCCCGGAAGAGGTAGAACTTCTCTTCGTGGGAGGGATGCCATGCCCACGCGAGAACGTGTTCCGGGTCTCGCCAGATGAAGTGCGAGGTCTTCCCGTAAGGGTCAAGGACGTAGGGGTCTGACCCGTCGCTGCCAATCGTGAACATGCGGGTTCCGAAGCCGCCCCGACCGTCCGGTTTTCGCCAGCGATGGAGGAAGATCAGTCGCGAGGCATCCGGCGAGACGAGGAGGTGGTTGAAGTAGTGCTTCATCCCCCCGGTTTCGTTCTGCAGGTTCGGAATCGCAGCAGCCTGCGCCACGGAAATCAGCAGATCGCGCTCGCCCGTGGCTAGATCGACCTTCCAGATACCGACATCCTCCGGGGCGAGAACATCCGAGTTCGGGTCGGGGATGCCCACGTAGCCGTATCCCGGGCGTGTATCGTTCAACCGGCGGAAGTCCGTGGACACCGCCCAGGTTCCGTCCGGGCCCATGGCGTAGATCGGAAACGGGATGGTGTTCATCGCCCCGCTACCGACATCGAGAATTCGGCTGACGTACGCGCCGTCTTCCCGGTCGTTCCAAATCACCTTCGAATCGGTCTCCGGTATCCACTGCAGCATGCACCCCTGCTGCCAGCACCACGCGGTGCTGCTTCCCAGATCGGTCCACTTGTCACCGTCTTCGATGTCGACCAAGCCGATACGGATCTCATCGTCCGGCCGCGGGGACCGGTGCTCGAAGCCGACTTGCATGCCCAGGACCCGGCGGCTGGCCGGGTCGAATTCGAGCTTGTCGTAGTAGCCGAACCAGTGATGCTTCGGCCCGGTGGTAATTCCCCGGGCTGGAGGGAGCCCCTCGGAACTCTCGCGTTGAGCGCAGGTGGCTATGAACCCTGCGCCGCATGCTCCAAGAAAGCTGCGCCTGTCGATGCGATTCATGCCTCGGTCACTCTAACACCGAATTGGCGCACCGGCTCAGTTGGCCCGAATTGCCCACCGAAGACCAAAGGCAGATGCGATGCCCATTCTGAGGACCTCGCGGCGACCCCGGTGAGCAATCCGTGCCTAGCGGCACACCCAGACACTCCCGCGTCGGCTTGCCCGGTTTCCGGATGACTACCGACACGAGCATTGGCCAGCTGGCCAAGCAGAATATACTTGCGATCGACCGGCACTATTCACTTGTAATAACACGGCATGAAATACTTGATATAATGCAGCATGAAATACTTGCAAGCATACAGAAAGAAGGGGCCCGCATGGCCACGCCAAACGAAAAGCTCGCCGACTCACTCAAGGTCCTCAAGAGCCTTCAGCACGCCGGTTGGCATGTGTTCGAGTCGAAACAGTTCAGTCGCGTTCACCGGGAGCGACTCATACGAAACGGCTTCCTGAAGGAGGTCATGAAGGGCTGGCTGATTCCTTCCGACCCCGGCACACACGATGGTGACAGCACAGCGTGGTACGCGTCGTTCTGGGAGTTCTGCGCCCGCTATTGCGATGCGCGATTTCAAGCAAGGTGGCATCTCTCGCCCGAGCAATCCCTGTTGCTTCATGCCGACAACGCCGTGATCCCCGCAATGTTGGTCGTGCACAGCCCAGCGGGCGCGAACAACAAGATTGACCTGCCGTTTGGAACATCAATCTACGACCTGAAGGAGAACAAGCTCCCGCTCGCTACTGACTTGACTCTCCGAGATGGTCTACGCCTGTATTCGCCGGCGGCGGCCTTGGTGCGCGTCTCGGAGAGCTTCATCGGTCGCAATCCAGTCGAGACTAGCGTCGTGCTCGCGCATGTCACCGATGTTTCGGAAATCTTGCGTCGCCTGCTGGAAGGAGGGCGCTCGGTAGTGGCCGGACGGATGGCAGGGGCGTTGCGACGGATCGGACGAATAGACGATGCGGACGAACTCCACAGCGTCATGAGAGCGGCCGGATACGACGTCCGGGAAAAGAACCCGTTTACGCCGGACCAGCCGGCGTGTGGGTTGACGAGGGGCGTGCCGCCGATTGTCAGCCGGGTAGCGGCGATGTGGGAGGCGATGCGAGCGCATGTCCTCAAGTCCTTCCCGGAGGCCCGAGGGCTGCCGGATGACCCTGACGCTTATCTGGGAAGTATTGCTGGCATCTATCAAAGCGATGCCTACCACTCGCTGTCGATCGAGGGCTATCACGTATCGTCGGACCTGATCGCGCGCATTGCCTCGGGGCAGTGGAACCCAGACGACAACGAGAGGGACCGAGCTAGCCGCGACGAATTGGCCGCACGAGGGTACTGGCAAGCGTTCCAGCTCGTCAAGCAAGACGTCGCCAAGATCATCGTCGGAGCGGAGCCTGGGAACCTTGTGCGAAAGAGCCACCGTGATTGGCACCGGGAACTCTTCCAGCCGTCTGTGGCAGCGGGCCTGATCCCTGCATCCGCTCTCGCGGGCTATCGCAACGACGCGGTCTACTTGCGCGCATCGCGATATGTGCCACCCCGCTGGGAAGTGGTCAGCGAAGCCATGGCGGCGGTTTTCGACTTGTTGCAGGGCGAGCGAGAGGCGAGCGTCAGGGCCGTACTCGGGCATTGGCTCTTGGGATATGTGCACCCCTACCCAGACGGCAACGGACGCATGGCCCGATTCCTGATGAACGCGATGCTGGCTTCCGGCGGCTATCCCTGGACGGTCATTCGTGTCGAGGATCGAGTGCCGTATCTGGATGCTCTAGACAGCGCGAGCGTTCATCACGACATCGGTCCCTTCACACGGTTCGTCGCAGAGCGCGTTCGATGGTCTATGTCGTCGCAGGCCGGAGTGAACAGCCAGCACCGCCAGGCATAGTCGAGATTTCCCTGGGGGTAGTCCGCGGAGAGAGGTCTTGCAACTCGGGCTCAGCCGCAGCAGGGTCACGCAAGCACCATCAAGGGTGTTGTTTGCCGGAATTCGAAGCCGGCGTCTCGGGTATTCGGAAACAGTTTCACCTTCCACGCGATGGAACCGGCTGAAATCGTGACGCCTCAGTCTATTGACGGCGCCCGTACCCGGTACGACGCGTATGCGACATTCTCATCCTCGTTCCGCGTTCACGCAGCCACCGGCACTTCGCCCGCTGCCAGTGCCCGGCGAATCCCCTCCTCCTGTTCCTGCGAGCTCTGCGGCATCGGTGCCCTGGGGAAGCCGGCATCGCGCCCCTGGAGCCTGAGCGCTGTTTTCACATTCGCGGGGAGATTCGGGTAGTTGATCGTGTTCCAAAGGCCCAACAGGTTCTGGTGCATCTGTTTCGCTCGCTGATGATCTCCCTCCTGAACCGCATTCCAAAGTTCAACGCAGCATTCCGGGACCGCAGTCAGAATCGCGGCCACAGCGCCATGGGCGCCAAGGTTGAAGGAGGGATAGAGAAACGCATCCACCGCCGCAAGAATCCGTACGCCCTTCTGCCGCAACTCCTCGGCATCAGCGAGCAAGATCAAGTCCGCCAAGGCCTTCAGATCGCTGGCGCTTTGCTTGACTCCGATCACACCGTCGACTTCTCGCAGAATACGAGCCAGCAACGTGGGTGAGAGATAGGACCACGGCACGACGTTATAGATGATGACCGGCAGGCCTGTAGCTTGCGCGATCCGGTCGAAGTGTCGTGACATCGCGTCGTCGTCGGGGCGGAACAGATAGTGCACCGGGGTCACCTGCAACGCCGCCACTCCAAGATCGGCCACCGCTTTCCCGCGTTCGATCGCCGCCCGCGTGCTGTCGCAGATGATTCCGGTGATGACCGGTATCCGGCCTCGCACTTCTTCCGCCGTCGAGGCGGTGATTCTCACCGTTTCTTCCGTGGTCAACGTGTGGCCCTCTCCGGTGCTGCCGCACACCGCAAGGCCGTGCACTTTGGCCGCGAGCATGTGACGCACCTCGGCTCGGTGCAGCGTCTCGTCAACGTTGCCTTCGGCATCGAACGGCGTGATCATCGGAGGGATTATTCCGGCAATGTTGTGATTTGTCATAGCTTCCTCGCCAAACGGGTCGTTCTTGAGGTCTTCTTTCGCTCGTCGTGGGATCGTCTAGTCATCGGGTGGGGAACTGTGGAAGACCTGCCGATGCCGCAACTCGACCTGAATGCTCGACGCGGAGGCTTGGAACCACAGCAACCAGTTGTCCTGACAATGCCCTCGGCGACTAGGTCGTTGTCAATTTTGCCACGGTTGCTGCTCCACGAGTTGCTCGTGCAATCGCCGCCGAGCGTAGTTGGATCCGGGCGACATGTGACCTCCCCATGGTCTGCTACCTTGTGGCCGTGAGACTCCCGTTCGCAGCCCTCATAGCCCTAGCAGCCGGCCTAGCCTGCTCCCCAGCGCCGGACGAGTCCCCGACCGGGACATCCACCTCGCTCTCTCCTCGCGAGTTCCTCCAAGATCAGAACGGAGAGACCGTTTCGGTCTTGGCTGGCAAGACGCTCTACCTGAGTTCCATCGCGCCGGCCGACACCCAAGCCACGATTGCAGATCAGACTCGTTCGGCGATGGAGCAACTGGGCGAAGCGCTCCAGCAGGCGGGGCTCGGATACTCCCAAGTCGTGAGTTGCCACGTCCACCTGAACGACATGGAAAACTACGCGGGCATGAACTCCGTCTACGGCAGTTTCTTTCAGGAAGGCAGCTATCCAGCCAGGACAACCGTGGAAGTGGCCGGCCTGCCGAAAGGAGCCGGGGTCCTGCTGATGTGCGTCGCCTACTCGGACCCGGCCGAGATCTCGGTGGTTAGACCGCCCGAAGACGAAATACCCGCAGCGATGGGTCCGTACTCTTCGGCTGTGCGAGCTGGGAACCGGGTCTACCTCTCGGGACAGGGCGGTCGCGATCCGACGACTGGCGAAATCCCGGACACCGCCGGCGGGCAGGCGGATCAGACATTGCGAACGATCGGCGTGATTCTCGGCGCGGCGGGTCTTGGCTATGACAATGCTGTGCAAACCAGCTCATACTTCCCACCCGAATCGGATCCCGAGGCTATCAACGGTGCGTTCGAAGCGGTTTTCAGTCCGGGCGGCGCGCCGAGCCACTCGCATGTGCCTCTTTCTCGCCTTCCTGGTGATATCGCCGTGGAGATCACGGTCGTGGCTGCCGAAGACAGCTACATAACGCGCCTGTTCATGCACGACCAAGCTCCCACCGCGGTTTCGAGTCCGGTCTCCCTGACCGGCGGCGCGGCCTACACATCGGCCACACCGGGTGCGGGCGAGACATTCCAAGAGCAGTTCCACTACGCGGTCGAAGCCCAAGGCGCGGCGCTGCGCCTGGCCTTGCTTGACTTGCCCAATGTGGTTCGCGTGGTTGCGTTCTTGAGCGACTTGCAGAACCTCGAAGAGCTCCGGGCTTTGCTATCCAAGGCCTTCCCCGACAACGCTCCGGCACTGGCGGCTGTTCAGGCACGGAATCCGCCCGATTCGATGGTCTCCCTCGAGATGATTGCCGTCCAGTAAACCCCATTCGGTACAAGGGCTGCCGGAAAAATCGGGTTGCTAGCATGGGATTCCCATGCACCACCGTGCACGCAGGGAAGACTTCCTGGAAACCCCTACAGATCCGTTCCTCGTCGAGTCGTCGAATTCGGCAACCTCCATGCTCGAGAAGATGGCCGCTACGGCCTTCCAGGGTCGGCAGCTCGGGGACGCCTTCGATGTCTGGAAGGCGATGCTTGCCGACCCCGAATGCACGATTCTCATGGGTCTCTCCGGAGCGATGGTGCCGGCCGGCATGCGACGGGTCGTCCGGTTCATGGTCGAGAACCGCCTTATCGACATCCTGACCTCGACCGGAGCGAATTTCTTCCACGACATTCACGAGACCAAGGGATTTCGCCACTACCAGGGATCGCCCGACATGGACGACGAGGCGCTTGGCGCCCTTATGGTCGACCGGATGTACGACGTCCTGGCAGACGAGGTGCGGTTTCGCGAGCACGACCTCTGGATCGGGAGCTTCGCGGCGCGGCTCGACCAGAGCCGCCCCTACACGACGCGCGAGTTCCTCTACCTGCTGGGACTCGAAGTTGGCAAGGACTGCCGGGAGGATGGGATTGTCACGGCCGCAGCCAGGCACGGCGTGCCGCTGTTCTGCCCGGCAATCGGCGATAGCTCGATTGGGATCGGTGTCGCAGAGAGCCGACATCGAGGGGAGAACCGGCTGATGTTCGACATGATGGCCGACGTCCTCGAGATCACGAACGCAGTCGCGGACTCCAAGGCCACGGGCGTGATCTACTTCGGCGGCGGCACCCCCAAGAACTACACCCAGCAGTCGGAGGTCGTTGCAATCCTGATGAACAGGGGCAAGAGCGGACATCGCTACGGCCTCCAAGTCGTGACCGACGCGCCCCACTGGGGCGGGCTCTCGGGCTGCACGCTGGCCGAGTCCCAAAGCTGGGGTAAGATCGCCAAGGGCGCCAGGATGGTGGACTGCCATTGCGATTCCACGATCGCCATGCCGCTGCTGGTCTCGGCCCTAGCTGAACAGCGGGACCTGCTGGAGAACCGTCAGCCCCCCTCGTTCGACATGGGGCGCGTCCTCAAGATCCGCATCCCCTGACCCCGGATCCGCTATCGCAGCTGGCTCAGGTACTCCACCAAGTCGACGAGATCATCGACGCTCATCTGCTCTTGCAGGTCGTCTGGCATTGCCGAGACCGTTGATTGCCGTCGGTCGAGGATTTCGTCCTTGGGGAATTCGGAAACGATTCCTCCTTCCATGCGCAGCGTCACGGACCCGCCAGTCTCGTCAATCACGAAACCCGAGGCCTCTTCCTGGCTCGCCAGGGAGAAGTGGACCAACTCGAAGTCAGGGGAGACACCGGCTGTCGGGTCGAGGATCGACTCGTACAGTCCAGCCTTCGAGAGCTTGTCCCCGATCTTGGACAGCTCCGGTCCGAAGTTCGTGCCGGCACCCTCGATGACATGGCAATCGCTGCAGGTTGCGCTGTCGAACACATCGGCACCCTTTTCCGGGTCGCCGACGTAAACCAGAAGCTCCGTCATTTGCGGCATCGGCTCGCTGTTCCTCAGAGGGGGCACCGGGAAGTACCTGGCAGCCTCGTCCCGCAAACGGACGTGCATGGAGCGCGTGATCGACGCGCCAGCAACTTCAGCCAGATCAGGAGGAAAGTCGCCGTTGCGAGCCAGATCGATCACGGCTTCCGCTCCCTGAGGGAATCCGACCAGCGATCGCACCGCACGGTCGCGGACCGGGGGCGGCAGGCCGGTATCGAGAACGACACTTCTCAGCACGGGAACCGCGGCTTCTGTTCTAGTGTTGCCGACCGCCTCCAGGGCAGCGTCGGCCAAGTCTGAGCCCGACCGGACGAACTCCAGAATCGCGTCCCCTTTGTCCGCTTCCAGAAGAGTGCGGATGGATGCAATGCCTACCGGATTGTCCTTGTTACGGGCCGAGACTTCGATCAGCGACGGATAATGCTCGGCCAGTTCGTACCGCTGGACCAAGCGCGCGAATTGCGCAGTCGACTCGCCACGCGCCAAGAGCTCGTTGATTGACCTGCGCACCGATGGATCAGCCTCCAGATCGAGCGTCGGCAGGCGGAGCAACGCCTCGGAAGCAACAAAGAACTCCCGAGGCTGGCCGTCCCTAGAATGCCCGAACGCCAGTTGCCTCAGGTTCCGGCTCTTGGCACCGCTCTCGGGCTGGAAATCGAAAGCGCGAAGGTAGCGCGCCGCTGTTTCCTCGCCAGTCTCCGGGCCGCTCAGAATCCGCGCGAGGTAGTCGGGTGTCACGGAAGCGCGTGAGCGCCAGATGATGTCTCCACCGGCAGGAGTGTTCCAGTTCGGCCCCGCACTGGCGAGCCAGCTGGCAAGGAAGGAGTCCCATTTCCCGTCGGCGCCAATCCCAAGAGCCTCGAGATACCAGCGGTCACCGGCGACGTGCAGACTTGCGAGGCGTGCCCACAGAGCTGCAGCCTTCCGGGACGACTCGCTTCGGAGGGCGATCGCGCACTCGCGCCGTACCTGCGGGGATGGATCCGAAATAACGGCTTCCAGGACGGGTAGCATGTCCATTCCGCGACGGCGTGCAGCTCTGACGGCCACAATCCGGAGATCCTCATCGGGATCCTCCAGAGCCTCGGCGATGTAATCCGGCCCGGTGTCTTGGATCCGGGCGAGCAGCCACAGCGCTCTGGCGCGGTGACGGGTATCGGTCCCCTCCCGGAACAGCGTGGCGAGCGCAGGCTCGGCATCCGCCCTCGCACCGTCCAGGGCCTGCCAGGCCAAGTATCGGACATCGTGATTCGGGCTCTTCAGTCCCTCGATGGCGGAGTCCACGGAATCGTAGGTGTGAGTCGGAGGCCGGTACGGGTGCTCCGTGGGAGCGACGCGGAATATCCGGCCGTGCTTGAGGTCTTCCTGGCGGTTCCAGCCGACGACTGGGTCGTACCAGTCGCTCACGAAGAGCGATCCGTCAGGTGTAACGGCGACATCGACGGGTCGCACCCACTTGTCCCTTTCCCCCTTGAGGATGTCGACCATGCGGGTCGAGAAGCCAGCCCCGCTCTTCTTGGCCAAGATTCCGCGCAGGACGCCCGGGCCAGCATCCGTCGCGAGGATCTGGTCCCAGAACTCGCTGGGTAGCAGCCGGCCTTCGTATGACGTCACTCCTGTAGGCGACCCCGCACCGGTGACGATGAGGTTCGGCACGACTCCGGGGTCGTTCTGGTGCCAATGGCGATGGGGAACCTGTTCATGCTGGCCGGTTCGCTCCACCAGGTTCCTCGCTCCGGTCAACTCGTCGCGATAGCCGTAGTTCCCGTATTCGAGAATGTAGTTCAAACGACAGGCATAGCTGCCGTCATCATCGTTGTCGGACTGCCAGGCGCCTCCCAAGGAATCGACCGCGACCTCGTAGTTGTTCCGGAAGTTGTACCCGAGCACTTCCATCCCGGTACCGTCCAGATTGCAGCGGAAGACCATCCCGCCCTGGTACGGGCTCGACAAGCTGACGAGGCTGTCCGCGAATTCGGGCCGCGGCGCGTCCGGGTTCTCGCGCAACCGCTCCACGTAGTTACGGTCCAGCACCGGGTGACCTGCGTCGTCGATCGCCAGGCGTCCGTCCTTGTCGTGGACATACCGGCCGTTGTTGCCCATGTTCCAGTAGAAGCTCCCATCGGGACCGAAGGAGAGCGAATGGGTTGAGTGGTCGTCTTGGGGCGAGCCCGAATTGGTGAACAGGTATTCCTTTCGATCTGGCAAGTCGTCACCGTCCTCGTCGGTGAACACAATGACGTTGGGAGCAGCGGTCACGATCACCTTGTTGCCAAGGACCGCGATTCCGAGGGCGGCGTCGATGTCCCGGCCCTGGTAGTAGACCTTTGAAGAGTCGGCCACTCCGTCGCCGTCAGAATCTTCGAGGATCAGAATTCGGTCGCCTTCCGGGCGCACGTCATTATGCGCGTGTTCCCGGTAGTTCTCGACATCGCAGGCCCAAACCCGTCCGCGTTCGTCGACGTCGATGTTGGTGGGGTTCGAGAGCATCGGCTCCGAAGCGAAGAGAGTGGCCTCAAGGCCCGGGTAGATGTCGAGATTGGACACTGCGACCTCGGAACCGCGCTTGTCCGGGGGACCGAACGAACACGAACCGGCGGCAATCAGGATCAGGACCGCCAGCGGCGAGATGGAACTAGGGCGTGCAGCGTGCAGGGTCATCGAGGATCTCTATTGGCGGGGCGCGGGAGGCTTTGGCCGCCGACCGCGCCGGGGCTCATAAGAACGTTAGCGCAGCCCGGAATCAAAGTTCTCGTCGACAAAGCCGTTGTCGGTGAGATTGGGAAGGGGCTGGCAGGTCGAATCGATCCCCTCTTTTTGGCCAGACGACAAGCGTTTCGCGGCATCAAGACAACAGGGTGCCCGCTTCGAGCCGTCTCTCCGCAACACCTCTCGGTACCTGCGCTACAACCCGACGATCGGTTGCGGGAACCGAACACGGCAGGGCCGCCGATACAGGCGAGCCGCTCGAACACAGGTTGCCGAGTGCCCTCGCAATCGCGTCGATTCTCCGTACCGGGGATTCTGGTACAGTTCGGTTTCGCTGCAGCGTTTCCCGGGGAAGAATCATCTCCGCACCCGGTGTAGAGGGTGGTGCTCTGCATGAAGATCAACGCCATTGAGACGATCCGCCTGGGCGAATTCCCCAATCTGATCTGGGTTCGAGTCGGGACCGATCAGGGCCTTGTCGGTCTGGGCGAGAGCTTTACTGGCGCGTCGGTCATCGAGACCTACTTGCACGACGTGGCAGCCCCCCAGCTCCTGGGCGAGAACCCATTGGAAGTGGAGCGGCTGGCACGCAAGCTGATCGGATACCTCGGGTTTCGTTCGACGGGCGCGGAGGCGAGAGGGAATTCGTCGGTCGACATTGCCTTGTGGGACCTATGGGGCAAGGCGACAAACCAGCCGATTTACCAGCTGCTTGGGGGTGCCCATCGTCCTAGGGTTCGCATCTACAACACGTGCGCAGGCTACCGTTACATCCGCGCGCCAGGACAGGCTGTCGCGAATTGGGGACTTGCCGATGCGCCCGAGGGCCCCTATGAAGACCTTGACGCGTTCTTGCACCGCGCAGACGATCTAGCCCGGAGTCTTCTGGAGCAAGGCGTGACGGGAATGAAGATATGGCCTTTCGACTCCTATGCGGAGGCCTCCAACGGGCTCTACATCTCGGCGCCCGACCTGAAGAAAGCGCTCAGTCCGTTCGAGAAGATCCGAACCGCCGTCGGCGACAAGATGGACATCATGGTCGAGTTCCATTCGCTATGGAATCTCCCCACAGCGATTCGCATCGCGCAAGCGCTCGAACCGTACGAGACGTTCTGGCACGAGGACCCGATCAAGATGGACAGCCTCGCGAGCCTTCAACTGTACGCCGCTCGCAGCAAGGCTCCAGTCTGCGCATCTGAGACTCTCGGTAGCAGATGGGCTTTTCGCGACCTACTCGAAACCGGGGCGGCCGGGGTCGTCATGCTGGATCTCTCCTGGTGCGGCGGCCTCACGGAAGCGAGGGCCGTTGCTTCGATGGCCGAGACCTGGAAACTTCCCATTGCGCCCCATGACTGCACCGGCCCCATCGTGCTTGCAGCCTCAACCCACTTGTCGATGCACGCCCCGAACGCATTGATCCAAGAAACGGTGCGAGCCTTCTACTACGGTTGGTACCGAGACCTCGTGACCGAGTTGCCGCCGATCGAGCAGGGAACCATCCGCGCTTCTCCAGCGCCCGGCCTGGGAACCGATCTGCAGCCTGGTATCGAACAGCGGCCCGATGCGATCGTGAGGAGAACCTCGGCCTGAGTCCTCGACTCCGTCTGTCCGGTCGCCTTGTACCGCCTGCCGACGTTCTCCGGGAGGGAGGGAGCCGGTCTCGGCACCGACGGTCAGCCCCGCCAAGTCGGTTCGGAAAGCTGAACGCACTCATCGGTGATGACTACATCGAGTCGTCCCGGTAGGCACTGGCCCGATGCTGCATAACCGAGACGAGCGACCTCCGACCGGTTCACCCGCTGGGCCCTCTCTCGACCCTTCAAGCCCTGCGAGCATGGACGCGTAGCGCTCAAGATCGTGGAGTTGGGGTAATGTAGGCTTCTGTGCAACCGGGAACGAAGACTGTCGAAGATCGGGAGGGGCTAGCATCCCGGATCGACCTACCCATGAACGCCATCGAGGCGCTTTGCGACCGTTGGCAAGTGGAGGAACTTGCACTATTCGGTTCCGTGCTGCGCGATGACTTTGGGCCTGAAAGCGACATCGACGTTCTGATCCGGTTTAAGACTGAACGCACGCCGGGCCTGGTCGGGATCGCAGAAATGGAGCGCGAACTGGCTCACCTATTCGGCCGCAGGGTCGATCTGGTGACCCGCACGGCCATCGAGACCAGCCGAAACTACATCCGCCGGAAGGCGATTCTGGAATCCTCGCAGGTGGTGTATGCAGCGTGATGACTCGGCGTACCTGTTGGACATGCTGCTTGCTGCACGCGATGCTCTGTCATTCACGGAAGGCCTTTCGTACCACGAATTTGCACGAGACCGACGGACTCAGCTCTCGGTCCTCAAGGCGGTGGAGATCGTTGGGGAGGCTGCCGCACACGTGAGCGAAGACGCAAGGCAGCTGCACCAAGCCATCCCCTGGCGGGAAATCGTAGGCATGCGCAATCGGCTGGTGCATGCCTACTTCGACATCGACCTGCGGCTCGTCTGGGATACAGCGTGCGATGACCTGCCAGCTCTGATTGCCCTCTTGGAGCCGCTGGTTCCGCCAGAGGCCGAATAGTGCCGCGCAGCAGTCCAACGGCGGATCGTCAATTCTCTCTTCGGGGTAGAGTGTCTTGATTCTTGTGGGCATTCCAGCTTGCGTTGAGAAGGCTGGATCGGAGCATAACAATCGCCCGAGGGAGTGGGATATAGCGCGATTTCGGATTGCGAGCATGAACACCGAATTAGATTTCAGACCGGAGAAAGTTCCGGATGCGACTTCAGGAATCTCTGACCGCCCAAATTTTGGAAATAACCGGCCATGATTTCCGGAATCCACAAGAGGCCTGCAAAACCGCTAATCGTGGGTTCGATTCCCACCCGCGAAACCGTTTCGCGATACGATCGCGCGTGCTAGCGCATCCAGTCATCGAGATTGCGGGCAACAAAGTCGTTGTCGATGAGGTGAGGATAGAGAATCGACACCCGATCGATCTCTTCCTTCTGACCAGGTGAAAGCCTTTCAGTCTCGTCCAGACACCAAGTGCCCTCCATGAGACCCTGCCTTCGCAAGACCTCGTGGATTCCCGCGATGCAACCCGCGAAACCGTTGCGAGCATCGAACAGGGCCGAGTTCGCGTCGGTTACCTCGGCATTCAGGCGCAAGAGGGATTCGGGCAGCGTGGCAGAAGCATCGTTCATACAGTTGCGGCAGTCTCGCCAGTAGGCGCAGGCGGGACGAGTCCAGACCGCCCAGTGCCCCAGAAGGCCCCCGACGAATTGAGCCTCGGATCTCCCGGTCGAGAACCGCATCAAGAGGTCGGCGATGATGTTGTCGTCGTTGCCGGTGTAGAGGGCAATCTCCCCTGCCCTTCCCGAATCGCTCACGGCGCGGAGCACATCGAGCGTCCGGTAGCGATCGAATGGCGCCACCTTGATGGCGCAGACGTTCTCGATTTCGCAAAACTCACGCCAGAATTCGTAGGACAGCAGGATGCCGCCGACGGCGGCCTGCAGGTAAAACCCCATGAGCGGGATGACTTCCGCAACGGCCCTGGCTTGATCGATGAGCTGGGTCAGTTTACAGTCCCGGATGCCTCCGTAACTGAGCAGCCCGAGGTGGTAGCCGAGGTCGGCAGCTACCCGCGCCTGGTTCACCGCCTGCTTTGTCGGCCCCACGATTCCCGCGACGCGGATGATCGGAAGCTGGCCGTCACCCTGCTGCTCGTTCAGGGTATTGGCCGCAAGTGTCAGGACAGGTTCGTACAGGCCGACGTCCGGGTCCCGGATCGCGAACTGCGTGGTGTGCACGCCTACCGCAACTCCACCTGCGCCAGCGGCCCGGTAGTAGCGGGTAAGGGCGCGTTGCCTGCGCTCGTCGAGATGCCTCCGGGCATCCAGAGCTAGCGGATGAGCCGGAATCACAGCCCCGGAAAGCAGATGGCGTTGGACCGCCGGATCCAGCTTCGGGAGCGCGGCCATCTGCTCGAAGGGATCTCGAAGAATCCTTTACCCGTTAGGCCGCGCGGGATTCGGCCTGCGCGCGGTCTGTCAGCCGGCCGACAATCTCGGGAATTGCCGCACCGGCTCGTTCCTCTATCTCCGACGGGAGCTGGTCCTGGATGGGATGCGGTACGTAGACCGCGTCGAAGTCGGATCTGCCCAAAGCCGAGGCCTGTGCGCGGGCGGCGGAGCGGAACACATCCGTGGCGACGGAAACCGCGGGAATGCCCGCGTTCTCAATACGAACCGAGTCGTGCAAACTGCACGTCGTGCAAGACCCTCAATCAGCCAAGGCTTCAATGACGGCGTGCGGCTGGGCCTTTCGAATGTCGGCAAGCACGGCTTCCGGCGCCGGCTTGGCGAACGTGGGCTTGGCGTAGCGGAGCACCTCGGAGACGCCGTAGCGGTCCTTCAGCAAAGCCTCGAGACGATCCAGGAAGATCGAGCCCCCGGGCTTGCTGATGTCGAGCAGCGCGATTCGCGTGCTGTCGAGCGAGCGCAGGCGCGGCGGGGCCGAGCCCGCAGGGAGAACGCGTTCGTCCAGGGGATTCACAAGCGTGGTAGCCAAGGTTCACTTACCTCCTGTCAACGAGCGACATGGATAGAGTACCAGTGCCATCCAGCGGGCATACCGTCAGTCGATCTCGTGGCACACCATCTGGCTGCCTCGCGGTCCGGTCGCCCAAGAGCCCAGCACCGCAGAGAACTTGCCGGCGGGGCCACCGGCCACCATGACGCGTATCGATTCCGGTCTTCGGAACTTCCGGTAGCAGCGCACTCCCCGGATCACGCATTCCTCGTAAGCCCCTGCCTCGTGCGTTCCCTCGCCGCCGTCCCCGTCGTACTCGCTCACTGCTACCCCGGTGTTTTCGAACAGGAAGTCAACCACGTCGCGCTTCGTAAAACCATTCCGGCCGAGCGTCGACGCATGTTCCGGACCGATCACCACCAGCGCTTCCGAGCGACGGCAAACGCGATGAGACCAAACGTTGGCCAGCACGGGACAGATCGCCCGGAGCAGCACCTCAGCTGTTCGGGCCTTGTGCTCGCTGACCGGACGCGGGGGTTCGGCGCAGTAGAACGTCACGGCATTACGGCCATGGGCGACGCCAAAGTCCTCCGACAAGGGGCCCCAAGGGCTCGCCTCCTCGTTCTCCCCGATCACGAAGCTGAACCTGCCGGGATTGCCCATGGTCGACATGTCGATCCGACCAGGCGCCGCCCCGCCGAGGTTGCACAGGACCAACTGCAGCGCCCTGCCGATCGTCGAGTTCGCGCGCGCCGCGTTCGAGAAAACGTTGCTGCTGCAGGCAAAATCCAGTTCCAGACGGATAGGGCCATTGATCACAGCTAGAGGAGCAGCGAAGTGTGTCGTTCCCTGGACCCCGTGAATGTCGAGCTTCTCTGCGCAAAGGGCACGGACTGCAGGCACCAGCACTCGCATGTATTCCGGAAGGCAACCGGCCATCACAGCATTGGCCGCGATCTTTTCCGCACTCGCTGGTGCATAGTTGGGCGGCACGTGCGCCACGACCTCGTCCGGTGCGAGGGACGTGCCGGCCAGCATGCGCTCGACTCGCTCGACCGTTGGCGGGATCACGGGGAGCGGGTCCGCGAATCCCTGTTCGTAACAGAATTCCTCCACCCCGATCTCGGCCGGCACCTCGACTCGGGAAGCGCGGAGACCTCGTCGTGCGTATAGGTCGACAGCCGGCGCCGACTCGTCCTCGGATGGCGGCTCGAGGTGACGCGAGACGCAACCCGGCTGGAAATCCGGATTGCCGTCACCGCTCTTGATCGGCGCTGGCACCGGAGTGCCGGTCAATCCGGCGAGGGCAGCGGCGAAGCGGTTCAGATCGGCTTTGTCGAATCCTTGCGAGCTGGCGTCGATCCGCCCGTCCCCGTCCAGAAGAAAGAGGGCTGGGACCGCCTCCAGTTTGCAGGCAGCGCTCGCGATCAATCCCCGGTCGAACTGGATAGGGAGTTCCAACCCTAGCGATCTGGCCAAGCTCTGGGTCTCGGTTACCTCGTCCTGCGAGACCGCAACGACGGCGGCCCGGCCACCATAGTGGCGATCCAGATTGTCGAGGTAGCGCAGGGCAAGATGGCACGCCGGGCAGTCCGTCTTGAAGAAGGCGAGCAGGGCAGGGCCGCTTGGACGCCGACCATCGATTTCAGGCGCGATCTCTCCGTTAGAAACCATCCATTCTCCTGTTCATATAGGACAGTCGGGACGCCGCTGCGAAAACGAGCCGAAGGCTCGCCCCAATCTGCGCGTTCATCCTACACGAAGTCGCAGTTACCGCATGCTCGGCAAATTGACCGCAATCGAGATTGATGAAGCTGGCAGTTCCACCAGCAGTGCAATACTGGCGAGGGTGGCGAAACATCTTGATGCAATCGATTGGCCTTCAATCAAGAGCGTCAATGGTCAGTCCAGAAGCTGGCCGACATTAAGGTGGAACCAGTTCGCTGGAACGAGCACGGGTTCACTGCAAAGAGCACTCTTCTCACAAGTTGAGCCTGCAGCCACTCGCAGTACCAAGAGTCGATCTCAGTTCTTCCCTGCTCGAGCGGGGTTTAACCATGAATCCTCAGTTGCACATACCGAAACAGCATCTCGATTCGTTCTGTCGGACCCATGGGATCACGTGGCTCGCTGTCTTCGGCTCGGCCTTGCGTGACGATTTCAAGCCGGATAGCGACATCGATCTGCTCGTCGAGTTCGCCCCGGACCGAATACCCGGTCTCCTGCGACTGACCGGGATGGAGTTGGAAGTGTCAGGTCTGTTCGGAGGGCGAAAAACCGACTTGAGAACGTCGATGGACCTAAGCCGCTACATTCGTCAATCGGTGCTGGACGGAGCCCAGACGCTCTATACACAAGAATGACCGGGTCCGTCTAAGGCACATGCTCGAGGCAGCGAACGAAGCCACTTCGTTCGCAAATGGAAAAACGCGCGCAGACCTCGACACTGACCGAATGCTGGTCCTTTCGCTGCTGAAGGCTATAGAGATTGTCGGAGAGGCCGCAAGCCAGGTGTCTCACCATGGACATGAGTTGTTGCCCTCGGTCCCGTGGCCGGAGGTCATCGGCATGCGCAATCGCTTGGTCCATGTGTATTTCGATATTGGTCTCGATATAGGCTGAATTCACGGAACGGGTAGAGAAGAATTCAATGTCCGAGCTCTCCAAGCTGGCGCCTCACGGTCGGCAAGCACGGGTGCGACTGCGTCCGCTCTTGGCTGCGGGCTGCTTCTGTGCGGGAATTGCGGGCCTGTGGTTCGTCGGCATCAGGATTGGAGCATCCCCAAGCTCAGGACTCCGCGAATCCCTAGGCCGAGATCGCATAGCCACACTCGTAGCGGAACACGTCCGGCGTGATTTTGAGGAACAAAACCGCATCGGGCTCGTGACTATCGCGGTTGCGGACCAAGAAGAAACTGTCCTGGGTTTTGGAGCCCGCAGGCTCGGAGATCCATCTACGGTCGACGCCAACACGCTATTCGAAATCGGGTCAATCTCCAAAGCTTTCACCGGCATCCTGCTTGCCAACCAAATCGAAACGGGCGAGATCACCCTCGACACAAGCATTGGGGACTTGCTGCCCAAGGGCTGGTCCCTCTCGAAGGCAGCGAGCCCGGTCACGCTGAAACACTTGACGACGCACACCTCTGGATTCCCCAGGTCTCCGGTCAACCAGATCGGCCTTGGGGCGGCCGTGAAGGCCCTACTCGTCGGCAGCAATCCTTACAGGGCCTATTCGGAAGGCCTGTTTCGAGAGGCTCTTTCCGGGGTGGTCCTGCAATTCCAGCCGGGCGCAGGGCGACACTACTCGAATTTCGGCGTCTCGCTGCTGGGATACATCCTTGCAGCCCAAGCGGAATCGGACTACGAGTCCCTTGTTCAGCGAGTCATCTGCGAACCACTCGGCATGCACCAGACAGTGACTAGCTACGATGGCACGGACCGACACCGGATAGCCGAGAAATACCGCTGGTCCGCCAGGTTCGGACCGATCACCTTGGGCCTCGCGAGTTCAGAATGGCAACTCCCGGAGCATCTGCTGGGCGCAGGAGGAATTCGATCGACCGGCGCTGACATGTTGAAGTTTCTGAAAGCGAACATGGGGCTTGGGGCTGCCTCAATTCGGCCGGCGATTGAACGGTCACATCAAGAGCTATTCAGGGAAAACAATCGCAGGGCGACCGGCATGAACTGGGAGCGGTCCTCCTACAACTCGCTTTCACAACTCGTGATATGGCACAACGGTGGAACCAATGGTCACAGTAGCTTCCTTGGGTTCACTGAGGACGGTCGATTCGGAGTAGTCGTCTTGTCAAATACGGGGAGCAGGGTTGATCAGCTGGCACGGAGAATCCTCTCATCTCTCGCGAAGGCGAGCTAGACGGAGCGATGATCCTGGTCAAGGTTGTGCGCCCGACTTGTAAGTCTCCCACCATGGCTTCGATCGAAGACATGGCGTTGTCGGACCACCTGAGAACACACCTTGTGCTGCTCCGCTGCTGCGACATCGGCCGCACGTAGTGGCTAGCTCTCAGGCATACCGAAGAAACGGCCGGTAGTCCGGGCTGCGTCTCGAAACGCCACTGAGGAGCGGGGGCCGAAAGCTGCTGTCGAAACGGCCGCCGGAGTTGCGTCGACTCTTGTCGGTAGGCCCGGTAGCGCGGTATCTGGATAACGGAACACGCCACATGCGGGGCGGAGTGTCCGAGAGCAACGGTCCTCCCTCAATGGACACCCACGCGACCGACACACTGATGCGGCTAGATCCATTGTGAAGCGCGCGCGCAAAACTATACTGAAATGTGCCAGGTCTACCGCCCTTAACGCTAAGCGAGAGCGAGATGCGAAATCTGGGCTATCGAGCGATCGATATGCTCGTCAAGCATGTTTGTGAAGTTCCGCAGAAGTCCGCTACTAGCACGAAAGACAGAGCAACCCTTTCGGCACTCTTTCGAGAGCCACCCCCGGAAGAGAGCCATGACTTGGAGATGCTCTTGGGAAAGGCCAGCGACAATATTTTTTCCAATGTGATGTATATAGATCATCCGCGGTTTTTCGCATTCGCTCCGAGCCCCAATAATTTTGTCAGCGTCATAGCCGACGCATTGACTAGCGGATTCAACCCGTTCGCCGGGGTTGCCCTGGAAGGTTCCGCGGCGGCGGAGATTGAGGTAACCGTGCTCGATTGGCTACGCCAGATTTGCGGTTTCCCGGAATCTGCCGGGGGCGTGCTCGTCAGCGGCGGTTCGATGGCGAACCTAACTGCTTTGGCAACAGCCAGAAAGATCACACTTAGGGACGAGTGGCGGGATGCGACGGTGTATTGCTCTGACCAGACGCATTCCTCCGTCGGACGGGCCCTGGGGATCCTTGGTTTCCATGCAGATCAGCTGAGGCGCATCCCGTCCGATGAAGAATACCGCATCGAGTTGGGCACGCTTCGCAAGACCATCGTTCGAGATCGCCAGGATGGCATGAGGCCATTCTGCGTTGTTGCAAATGCCGGGACAATTAATACTGGATCTGTTGATCCACTTTCGGATATTTCATGTATCTGTAAAGAAGAAGAATTGTGGTTGCATATCGATGGGTCTTTTGGTGCACCAGCACTACTAGTAGATGAAGGGAAATCGGTGCTCCATGGACTCCAAGATGCTGACTCCGTGACTCTGGATCCTCACAAATGGCTCTTCCAACCCTATGACATCGGGTGCCTTCTGGTACGAAACGATCACTGGCTGCAGCGGACATTTCAAGTGCTTCCCGAATACTTGAAGGCTGTTATTGGCTGGGGAGATGGAGTCAATTTTTGCGATCGCGGGCCGGAACTCACGCGGAGGTTTCGCGCATTCAAATTGTGGCTGTCGATCAAGGCGTTCGGCCTCGCCGCTTTCCGTCGAGCCATTGAAATCGGCTTGGAAAACGCGCGATGCGCGGAGAACCAGTTGCGAGCGGGCAGGACCTGGGAGGTTCTCACTCCGGCTACCCTCGGTGTCGTGACGTTTCGCTACCGACCGCGCGACGTGTCTGAGCCCGACCTAGACCGCATCAACCTCGCCATCAGCCAGCGCTGCATCGCCAGCGGATTCGCCATGGTGATGACGACTGAGCTTCGAGGCAAAACGGTCCTCCGGCTATGCACCATCAATCCGCGCACTACACAAGACGATATTTCGGAGACGATTCGTTACCTGGAGCGCGCCGGCGTCTCGTCGACCCAATCGCTCTGCCATGACTGATGGCCCAACCTGAACCGGTGTACTACGTGGGGCGCCGAGTCTCCAGGCCGAGCGAACGGCCGGTAGCTCCGCGAAGCGAGCCACCCTGACAGTGCCGGCGTACCGTCCCCGAGGCCAGTTGATCTCATGTTGGACCGGGGTCGTCGCGATGGTAAAATACGAGTGTCAGCGAGGCGCTTTATCCTCCCGCCCTCGATGAAGTTCGGCGTCGTCATCTTCCCCGGCTCGAACTGCGACCATGACGCGCTCTACGCGTTGTCGCGCAACCTCGGCCAGCGTGTGACCGAGATCTGGCATGAGTCGGAAGATCTGGGCGACGTAGACGCCGTCTTCCTGCCAGGCGGTTTCTCCTATGGGGACTACCTCCGGTGCGGCGCCATCGCCCGCTTCTCCCCGGTGATCCAGTCGGTCCGGAAGTTCGCCCAGTCGGGGGGGCTGGTGATCGGCGTCTGTAACGGCTTCCAGATTCTGTGCGAGACGGGCCTGCTGGAAGGCGCCCTCATCCGCAATCGGGATTTGAGGTTCATCTGCCGAACTGTGGACGTCGTACCGGGGACAACAGACTCGGTGTTCACGTCCGGCTGCAGGACAGACCGGCCGATGAGAATTCCGATCGCACACGGCGAGGGTTGCTACATCGCGGACGACGCAACGCTGGACCGCTTGGAAGCGGAGGATCGCGTCGCCTTCCGCTACCACGGGGACAACCCGAACGGCTCCTCCCGCAACATCGCGGGGGTACTCAGCGAAGGACGGAACGTACTGGGGATGATGCCCCATCCGGAAAGAGCCTGCGACGGAGCTGTCGGATCGGCCGACGGATTGGCTGTGTTTCATTCGATGATCGTCGCGGTGGAGACCGCAAGCGCAAGCTATGCAGCCTGAGGTCAACGAGCGCCTCGCCGCGGAGCACGGGCTCACCGCGGAAGAGTACGGGCGCGTGACCGAGCGGCTGGGCCGGGTTCCGACGCTTACCGAACTCGGGATCGTCGGCGTAATGTGGAGCGAGCACTGCTCGTACAAGAGTTCCCGCCTGCACCTGAAGAAACTACCGACCCGCGGAAAGCGGATTCTGGTCGGACCCGGCGAGAATGCTGGCATCGTGGACATCGGCGGAGGCTGGGCGGCAGCCTTCAAGATCGAGTCCCACAATCATCCGAGCTACATCGAACCGTTCCAGGGTGCGGCAACGGGCGTCGGAGGCATTCTGCGCGACATCTTCACGATGGGGGCGCGACCTGTCGCGGTTCTCGACGCACTGCGGTTCGGGCCGCCGGACGATCCGGACACCGGCGACGTGAATCGCCGGGTAATCCGTGGCGTCGTGGAGGGCATCGCTCACTACGGAAACTGCATTGGCGTGCCTACCATTGGCGGGGAGTGCACTTTCGATTCGTGCTTCAGCGCGAATCCGCTGGTGAACGTGTTCGCTCTTGGAGTCTTCCGAAAGGACTCTATATTCCTCGGGGCGGCCAAGGGTGTTGGGAACCCGGTGATTTACGTCGGAGCCAAGACAGGCCGTGACGGAATCCAAGGAGCGTCCATGGCCTCCGCCGAGTTCGACGAGGACTCCGATGCCAAGCGACCGAACGTGCAGGTCGGCGACCCGTTCCTTGAGAAGCTGCTCCTCGAGGCATGTCTTGAGGCGATGCAGACAGGCGCGATCCTGGGCATCCAGGACATGGGGGCCGCAGGCCTGACATGCTCGACAGCCGAGATGGGCGACCGCGGGGGTGTCGGGATCGAGATCGAGCTGGACAAGGTTCCCCAGCGGGAGGACGGCATGACTCCCTACGAGATCATGCTGTCGGAGTCCCAGGAGCGGATGCTGCTCGTTGCCGAGCGGGGGCGCGAGGGCGAAGTGCTGGACGTATTCGCCAAGTGGGGACTCGACGCCGTCGAAATCGGAAACGTCACGGGCGACGGGCTGCTTCGCGTCAGGCATCACGGAGATACCGTTGCGGAACTGTCCAATAGTTTCCTGAGCGACGACGCCCCGCTGTACGACCGTCCCCGCACGACGCCGCTGCGAACGGCGCCGCTGGACGGACCTGACCTGTCCGTCGCGAGCGCGGCCGATCTGCTCTCCGGTCTCGAGACGCTGCTCGCCTCGGCGGAACTCAGCTCCAAGCGCTGGATCTGGGAGCAATACGACTACCAGGTACGGACCAACACCACGGCTGGACCCGGTAGCGACGCTTCCGTGATCCGGATCAAGGAGGCGGGCGTGTCCCTCGCAATGTCACTCGACGGCAATTCGCGGTACTGCTCGCTCGACCCGCGACTGGGAACCTGGCTCATGGTTGCCGAGTGCTGCAGGAACCTGTCGACGGCCGGCGCCGAGCCCATCGCGGCGACCAATAATCTCAATTTCGGCAATCCCGAACGGCCCGAGATCATGGCGCAGCTCGTGGAAGCGATCGAGGGGATGGGTGAGGCTTGCCAGCACTTCGGCACGCCGATCACGGGCGGAAATGTGAGCCTGTACAACGAGACTCTGGGCAAGGGTGTTGAACCATCACCGGTCCTGGGAATCGTCGGAATCCTGGACCACGTCAAGGCTCCAGCCGGACCCTGCTTCACACGGTCCGGCGATATTATCGTCCTCCTGGGAGGCCTGCTGCCGGGATCGGCCGACAGGCTTGCCCAGCGGTTCGGCTCGAGCCAGTATGCGAAGACGGTACTGGAGCGGACCTGGGGCCTTCCGCCGGCGCTGGACCCGGATTACGAGTCGGCCGTGCAGGAGGCCACTCGCAGGATCGTGAACCGCGGCCTGGCGCGCTCGTCTCACGATGTGGGGACCGGCGGACTCGCCGTTGCATTGGCGGAATGCTGCTTCGGCCCGAGCCGGGTCGGAGCTGAGGTCCATCTGCACACGGACCTGCCTGCACGTGAGACACTGTTTCACGAAGCGCCGTCGAGGGTGCTTCTCTCGGTGGCTCCGGCCGACATGGAAGAGACGGCCCGCATCGCATCGGGTCTGGGCGTCGAGGCGCCGGCAATCGGCGAAACGAACGGGGCGGCCCTGTCCGTCCGAATGAACGGAGCTTCGTGCTTCGAGGCCCCGGTCGAGAGATTGCACTCGACCTGGGACACTGCCTTCGAGCAATTGGTGGAAACCCAATGAGCTACAAGCCCGTCCCGAGGCGCGCGGGATCGGTAGACGTTGATCTGGAAGATCGGTTCCGCGAGGAATGCGGTGTCTGCGCGATCTTCGGCCACCCGGAGGCGGCGAACCTAGCGTATCTGGGGCTATACGCGCTACAGCACCGAGGACAGGAGAGCGCTGGAATCTGCTCCAGCGATGGCCAGACGGTCTATACGCGCAAGGGCATGGGGCTCGTCAACGAGGTCTTCGGCGAATCAGAGCTCAAGGAACTCCGGGGACACATGGCGATTGGCCATACGCGGTATTCGACCGCAGGAGACGCCATCTCGCTGAACGCACAGCCGTTCTACGTGGAATGCAACAAGGGTGCCCTGGCGGTGGCGCACAACGGAAACCTGACCAACGGCCACCTGCTCAGGCACGAGATCGAGATGTCGGGATCGATCTTCCAGGCGACCAGCGACACTGAGGTCATTCCTCACCTGATGGCGCGCTCGCGCGAGCCAACCTTGGGCCTCGCCCTCCGCGAAAGCCTTTTGCGCCTCGAGGGTGCATTCTCCCTCGCACTGCTGGGCAGGGACCAGATCATCGTGGCCCGGGACCAGCGAGGATTCCGGCCCCTGGCATACGGAACGATGCGCCACGAGGGGCGGGACGTCCACGTATTCGCCTCGGAGACCTGCGCGTTCGACCTGATCGGAGCGCAGTACGTGAGTGACATCAAGCCCGGAGAAATGGTCATCGTGGACGACCGCGGGGTGATCCGGCAACAGTTCGCCCCGCCGATGCCCCCGTCGCAATGCGTGTTTGAGCACGTGTACTTTTCCCGCCCTGACTCCATCGTCTTCGGCCGCGCGGTGCATGAGTCACGAGAGGCCCTGGGTCGCAGGCTCGCCGTGGAGAGCCCCGTGGAAGCGGATTGCGTCGTACCGGTCCCGGATTCAGGTAACGCTGCCGCGATCGGCTTCTCGAACCAGTCCGGCATTCCCTTCAGCCTCGGCCTGATCCGCAATCACTACGTCGGCCGCACGTTCATCGAACCGAAGCAGTCGATCCGGAACTTCGGGGTCAAGCTCAAGCTCAATCCGGTACGGCAAATCGTGGCCGGCAAGCGGGTCGTGCTGGTGGACGACTCCCTGGTACGGGGAACGACCAGCCGCAAGATCGTCGGGATCATGAGGGATGCGGGAGCCCGGGAAGTCCACCTGCGCATTTCCTGCCCGCCGACGATCGCATCCTGCTACTACGGAGTCGACACGCCCGACCGCAACGACCTGATCGCCAATCGAATGTCGGTGGAGGAGATCCGTAGCCACACCGGTGCCGACTCTCTCGCCTACCTCTCGATGGGGGGCCTCAAGCAGGCTGTCGAGGACACAAGTGGCGAATACTGCTACTCCTGCTATACCGGCAAGTATCCGACCAAGCTCGTCCAGATCGACCAGTTCGTCAGCGATCACCGAATGAAGAACAACTCGGAAAACCGGTTCGCCTGGCGGTCACGTCAAGCCGAATAGGCAAGCGCGGAGAATTTGCGGAACCGAACCTGCTTTTCCGAAGGTTTGACGCTGCCGTTGAGGCCAATCCGGTGTAATCTTGTTCGGGTGCGCCGGGAAACCCCTTGGCCGGCGGCTCCGGATCGATAGGAGGTTCATAACGATGCGACGTGCCGCAATCGGGACTGTGTTTTGCCTGCTGGCGGCATTTGCCTGCCTGGAAGCCCCCGTCGAGGAGCAGGCCAGCGAGGGCGAGATGTCCTACCAGGTGGTTCATGGCTGGCCGGCCCTGCCGGAAGGGTACACACTCGGACAGGTCACGGGGGTCGACGTCGATTCCCAGAACCGGGTCTGGGTGTTCCACCGCGCGGAGCGACCGGTTCTGTGCATCGATGGCGACACGGGCGAAGTCATCTCGTCCTTTGGAGACGACCTCTTCGACAACGAGCACGGGCTTCAAGTGGACGCGGATGGCAACGTCTGGGTGACGGATGCCAACACGCACGTGGTGGAGCAGTACAGCCCCGAGGGAGAACTCATGAAGACGCTGGGCGTCAAGGGGGATCCTGGCGAGGACGAGGAGCGCTTCAACAAACCGACCGACCTCGACTTCGGGCCGGACGGGTCGATCTACGTGACAGATGGCTACGGGAACAATCGCGTCGTCAAGCTGGACAGCGACGGCAAGTACGTCACGGCCTGGGGCAGCAAGGGCGAGGGGTCCGGAGAGTTTGATACGCCGCATGGGATCGCCGTCGACGGCGAGGGCCGAGTCTACATCGCCGATCGCGGCAACTCCCGCGTTCAGATATTCGATGCCGACGGCACGTTCCTTTCCGAGTGGAAGAGCGAGGATATCGGCCGTCCTTGGGGCGTGGACGTCAATTCGGACGGCAACGTGCTCGTGGCCGACGGGGGCGACCTCACCAACACTGCATACGACCGCAATGGAGCAGTGCTCATGACACCAGAGGGCGAGATTCTCGAGCGGTGGGGTTCCTACGGAAGCCAGGATGGCCAGTTCTACTGGGCGCATGACATTGCCGCCGGCGCCGACGGCTCTGTCTACGTCGTGGACGTCAACGCGGGGATGAGGGTGCAGAAGTTCGCCCGGAAGTAGCGGTTTCGAGAGCTTCCGACCTCCCGAACGGAGCCGCACCCCGACGCCGGATTCGCCATTCGAATCGAACCCGCCCGGTGTATACTGTTGCCGGTCGCGGACGGGAATTCCTCGCGACGGACACGGAGCCAAGATGCAATACAGCAAACTCATTCGCTGCAGCCTCCTTCCCCTGGCGCTGCTAGCTACAGGTCTCTCCCAAGGAGAGGAGACACGGATGTTCAACACCGTGAAGAAGAAGCTTGCCGAGGGCAAGCAGGTGATCGGGGGGACGATCAACACTTCCGACCCCGGGGTCTACTGTGCGATGGCGAACGCGGGCTTCGACTTCACGTGGATCGAGATGCAGCACAGTCCCCTGAACTACGACCAGGTAGCGAAGATGATCTGGGCATGCCGCGACGCGCCCGCCATTCCCTTCATCCGCGTCCCGACCCCGACGGAGGGTGATATCCAGAAGGCCACGGATATCGGCGCATTGGGAATCGTAGTGCCGATGGTGGACAGCATCCAGGAGGCCGAGGACGGCGTCACGTACGCGAAGTTCCCGCCACGCGGGAAGCGAAGCCAAGGGGGCGGCCAGTATGGCCGCCTCTGGGGCCCGGACTACCGGAAGCTGGCGAACGACAACATCATGGTGATCGTGATGATCGAGTCGCCCGCGGGCGTCGATATCGTTGACAAGGTCGCCGCGATCGACGGTGTCGACGTGGTTTTCGCCGCGAGCGGCGACATCGGCAGCTTCACCGGCTGGGCGCGGGACGACCCGCGGTACATGGCGCTGATCGAAAAGATCAAGGTGGAAACGCTCAAGGCGGGCAAGATCCTCGCCGGTCCCCTAGCCTGGCGCGACCGGGAAGGATTCATGTTCTTCCAGGGGCCGTCGGAAGGCAGCCTGATTCGGAACGGCGCCAACGCTGTCCTCCAGCAGCCGGCGGAAGAAATGGAGGATGTAGCTACCGGGGACGAGGCCAACTAGCTGCCCTTGGGGGAGACCTGATCGGGCCTCCGTGGGAAGCAAGCGGGTGATTCTTCCCGGTCCCAACGGGGACGAAGTCGTTCCGTCAGCTTGAAACTTGAAGGGCGGAACACCGATAAAGTACGTGCGGCGCAGCAACGGCCCTGACGGCACCGACTGCGGGCCTTGACGGTCCGCATCGCCCGGCGGCCTGCGGCAGTTGATCGTAGGACCGGTGCTTCAGGCGAGCCAGGCCGATTCGCCAGTGTAGAACTTGCTTGTTTTTCTCGCCGCTTCATATGCGGCATCGGTATCTGTTCCCGCTGCGACCGCCGCTTTTCCCCACGATTCGCTACTGCCGATGATGAAGTCCTTGCCCTCCGGCGAGCCAGCAAACGCGGCTTCGTCCGGCTTTGGCTCGGTGGGATGCTCGAGATGGATCGCGAGTCCCAAGAGCCCCAATTCCCAACCGACTCCGACCGCGCCAGGTCCATACTCGCTCCAGTGTTCCGAGTGGTAAGCAGTGTGCCTGAGAGCAAGCCGCGAACGACCGGCTCCATCGTCCGAGATACGTACCTCCACCCAGCTGATGTCCCCGCCGAACTCCCAAGTTAGGGAGAAATGTGAGGGTTGCTTGCAGGCTTGGATCACACCCGTCGCGTTGCCTTCCAATCGATAGCGGCCTCCAAGTTCGAGTTGGCCGTTTATTGGCAGAAACCAGCGGGGAAGACGTTCGCTATTCGTCACGGCGTCCCAGAGATCCTCGGTTGTCGTGTCGAAGCTCCGGGAAAGCGTAACCGCTCGCGCGGGTCGTCCATTTCGCTCCAACAGCGAGACGACTCGCTCGACAGCGCGGAGTTGTTCTTTGACATCGAAGCCCATAGTGATTGCTTTTCGTGGCTCAACCTCGTGGGTGACGCCCCTCCCTAGTCTGAGTTCAATCGGTCAGGGTGTGCCAGAGCTTCCGGATTTGCATCGGTGCCACGTCCTCCGGTGCGAGTATTCGTAGACGTCTTTCCAATTACAGTCGGGAATCCCAGAACTGCCCCGGTTCGCTCAACGAGCCGCGACGCCTGCTGCACCGTCGTGCAGGGTGTCCCTCATCAGAGGGTAATCGAGAAAATCATTTCAACGATCGAGCCTGATCCTGACCGTCGGTATTCTGCCCGTACGCAAACCTTGGATATGCTGGCACTTGTGCGCGAGATCTTTCGTGTTGCGGATTCGCGAGTCAAGCGCATTGCCGCAGACCGTGGGGGGCACGACTGGTGTGAACGGTCGGTGCCGTCGAAGTACTCCGCCGAGGCCTCGCTCACCCAGCTGCCTCGGATCCACCTCTGGCGAGCCTCCTGGCCGTGTGTCACCACTCGTCCGGAGCCACAAATCCAACCCGAGGGCTTGGTGTTAGCCCGACCTGAGCCTGGTGTCTGATCCAGCTACTCTTTGCGGGCGGCGGGGTGCCGGCGCCCCGCCGACCGCTCAAATCCCGAATGCAGCTAGAACGTGATTCGCACGGCCTTCAGACGGATTGGAGTTGGCATCAGTCCCGTTGACGGTGACTCCCGTGCCGCTCTTTCCGATCCCGTTGATTCGCAGGCTTCCACCCCCCACGTCGACGCCGGTGGAGAGCCTGAGGATATTCGTGACGTTGCGGCGCGCCATTGGCAGCTCGGCGATCTTCATTGAGTTCAAGCTCTCGCTTTGGTCGGAAGCTTGAGTATTCACCAAGGGCGGGCGGACCTCGACCGTAACGGTTTCGGTCAGGCTGCCGATTTCGAGGGTGTGCGTCTGGCGCACAACTTGCGATGCGATCAAGGCGATCCCAGTGCTCTGATACGTCTTGAAACCATCAGATTCCACCTTGAGCGTGTAAGTGCCAACCGGCAAGACATTAGACACGAAATCACCAGTCGCACAGATCGGTGCGATATAGACAAGCCCCGTGTCATCGTTTGTGAGAGTCGCCTCACTACCCGGAATAACTGCACCGGTCGAGTCCTGCACAGTCCCGTACAACGTCGCCGTTGTTACCTGGCCTCAAATGACGGGTGTCGAGCACAGCAAGTGTCGCGTTGATCGCGGTGATCCCGGAAACACGCGCTCATTCGCTGGAACAGCCCCGTCCCGGCCCGAGCTCGCCACCGTCAATTCGACCGACCACCGGCTGCCTGCGCAAGCGGCCGAACTTCAGTCGTTCCGTGCTCCACCCTGCAGTCATGGGGCCGTGGATTCATTTCGTGTTAAGTTGTTCATAAGAAACCAATTACACGACGAAAGACGGCCCTCTACCCCTTGTTGCGAGATGTCCATATTAGGGGGTCCTGAGCGCGGGCTCGGGTCCGGATGCCCGTCTCAGCGGCGGGCGGGTCCCGTAGGTGAGTGACCGCCACGCCCACTCTGCCGGCCCGAATCGGAACCAGCGAATCCAAAGCGGCGAAGCGACGAGCTGCACCGCCCAGACGCCGGCCATCAAGGGGATCTGCCCGACGCGGTCCACAGACCCGAACCAGCCAAGGCCGTGGCCGTAGAAGATCGTCGTGCAGATGACCGTCTGAAGCAGGTAGTTGGTCAGAGCGGTCTGCCCGACGGCCGCGAATGGACGGGTGAACCGACGAAGCCCCTGCGACCGGCACGCCAGCATGACCACGCCGACGTAGCCGAGGCTGACCGCGATGCTCGGCCAGTAATTGAACTGGACACCCACGAAGAATGACCAGACCGGCCACCCGCGTGCGAAGTCGAGCGCGATACCGTAGGCCTGAATCGGAAGGCCGACCGCGACCGCCACGGCGATCAGCCTGGCGTAGAAGCGGGACGAGCGCCGCGCGCTGAACACTTCGAGCTTGAACAGCGCCATCCCGATCAGCATCAGCCCACCGGCGCGCCACATGCCCCATGTGATGAGGAGAATCGTCTCGAACGCGAGCGCCGCGGCCGAACGGACGGGCTGCTGCTCAAGCCAGCCTCCGCGATAGGCGGCCAGTTGCGCATCGATCATCTCCGGCGTCGGCCGCCACACCTCAGTCGTGAACGCGTCACGCGCCTCCTCCGGCCAGTACGGCAGTGACAGTCCCGAACCGATCGAGTAGGCCGAGGAGACCGCGAGCACCACTACACCGATTACCAGCAACCGTCGCGCCGGCTGGCGACGCAGCGGGTAGACGAGCATCCCGCAGACGGCGTAGACGAAGAGGATGTCGCCGGGCCAGAGAAGGTGTCCATGAAGCAACCCGATGACCAGCAGCCATCCCATGCGGCGGTAGTGCAATCGGCGGACGTTGCCACGCGCCTCGGCCCGCCCGGCCATCAGAACGACTCCCGCGCCGAACAGCATCGAGAAGACCGTCATGAATTTCTGGTCGGCGAGCATCCGTCCCGCGATCCAGACGTAGAGGTTCGTGCCCGTGAGGTCGCCGTAGGCGGTGGGGTTGAAGTACGCCGCCTGAGGCATCGCGAACGCCTGGATATTCATGGCGAGGATACCGAGCAAGGCGACGCCGCGCAGCACGTCGATCGAGTCAATGCGCGCGGCTTGGGCGACGGGTCCGGCTTTCATGTCCTCCGTGGGACGGGGCATTGTCGCACTCACACTTCGGAACCGCGTCGGATACCGGGGCATACTACCACGGCGCTCATGCAGCGGCGTGTCGGGGAAGCAGGCCTGCATTCCGGCTGTGTGGTGGACGACCTGGCGACGGATTGCTCAGGGTCCGCGGTGACGGCCGGCCTATCTGCGCACGATCAGGCAGGTCTCTCTGATGACGAGGGAGCCGCCGCTGCCAAAGAGGCTGAGCCGTTTCCCTCGGACACCGGCATTGGACCGCGCATTTGCCAGCCCGCGGGCCCAAGGGTATGCTACCCGCAGCACGAATCGTGCTGCACGGAGAATGCTTCAACACCTCCCGAGGCCATTCGGAGCGATCCTTGCGGTCCTTCTCATGTCGTCGCCTTGCATGCACGGACAGGTGACCACTAGCGACAGTTCCGACAACGCCTACACCGAAGGGCAATCAGACGCGATCGACAGAGTCGACGAACTAGTAGGCCGCCTCCAGTCGATGCAATGGGGACCAGAAGTGGTTAACGCACTCTCAACACTGGGAGCCGTAGCCTGTCAATACGACCGAGAACTCGGTGTTCGCGCTTTCGAAGCGGCCTACGCCGTGGTAGCGGGGTTTGAATACGACCTGGAAGACGATTGGGGAACGCTGCGCGGTCTTTCCCGATTGGCGGCTGCCGCGCCCCGGTGTGACGCCAGCTTTGGCGACCGACCCCTGCCGCTGTCCGGGCCAGCAGCCGATCTACGTGCCAAAGGCCTTCTCGAGGCAACTTGGGAGAGTCTTCAAACCGATCCCCATCAAGCAGCTGAGCTTGCTCTCGGCATGGCAAATCAAGTGCACAACCTGGCAGAGCATGACCAGGTGTTCTTCGCGAGAGCTCTCCGGGAACTTCGAGAGCAACTTCCGGCCGACGCCGACGGGCTCTTTCGAAACCTCCTATCGAACGTGGCCGGCGCTGGAACTCTCGGAGATCTCTTCGCCTTGGGCAACTACGTTCTCGGCCCAGATCCTGAAACCGGCGCTATAGAGGCGCAAACCGCAATCGGGCATTTGCTCTCCGCAGCAAGACCGGGAGTCCCCAAGGAACTCATAAGGCACTATGTTGGAACCGCGATCGAGATGTTGTTGACGCGAGGAACGCCAACCAGGCACGACGCCAGATCGATTGGCTTGGCAATCCAACTAGAGTCGTGGGCGAAGACCAATGCCCCGGAGTACTTGTCAACACTTGAGAGCTTGCTGACCTCCCAACCCGATTCACTTGAAATCCGAGAACAGCTTTCCGAATTTCGAGAACAAATCGAACGCAGCACGTCATTGCGGGGCCTCGAAGAGGAACTAGGAGCAGCGATTGAGGAGCAGAGCAAGTCCAGACTTAGCTTCGAGCTCTGCATGAACCTAGTCGAGAAAGGCGAGTTCAGCCGGGCAGAGGACCTCCTCAATAACCTGGAGCCCGAACTCGGCCGACGCCTTCGGGACTTCATCGGATTACGGCGCGCCGCGGAAGCGATCGCAAGCGACAGGTTGGAAGACGCAAGCATCGAGGTTGCAGGCCTGAACGACAGCTTGCACCAAGTCCTAGGAGGATTGAGCCTTGCCCGCGAATACTGGGCGAGGTCAGTCGATGTGGCGAATCCATCGGGAGAGGACCGTGACGCCGCTGACCAGGCCTTGCGACGCGCGATGGGCGCGGTAGAAAACGTTCCGGATCATCTTCGCCCGCATGCCCGTATTGCGATTGCGGCTGTCCTAGCGAACTGCGATCAAGGCGAAGAGGGCTTGCGAGTGCTGGAACTCGCGCTGCTGGAACTTCGCCCGGACCAGTCGCGTGAGGAAACCGAGGAAGAGGAATCCGAGTTCTTGGTCACACCTCAACCATGGGGCGGATTTGGAGTAGAGATATCGGATGGATATAGCGCGATCGTCCAAGACCTTCATCCGCCCAACCTAGAGGGCACCAACTTCGAGGAGGCTGTTCACCTCCTGTCGTTGTCTCCAGAAATGGACCTAGATCGATTGGACGCTATCTCGTCAAGAGCCATCGACTCTAGAATGCGAGCGGAAGGACTGGTCGCTGTTGCGAAGGTGGCCCTTGCCCGTGCCTTTGACGCAAAGATGGAATCCCCATCGACCGACGAACCTGCGAATCCGGTTAGCTCTTCCAATGAGGCCGTTGATCAGTCGGCCAACTGATGGGGTCGGTGATGCTGCGTCCTCGGTAGACCGAGGGCTCCTGCACGCGTGGACTTGATGCAGAGGATAGTACTCTGGCGATGAAGCGGGCCTGCCCGGCGACTCCAAGCCGGAGGACTCCAGCCAGCCTGGGGTCGCAGAATGACTATCAGGATCGGCTTCGATCACGTCACGCTGACTGTCTCCGCGGGCTGCATGCGGGCCAGTCCATATTTCAACTTTCGCAACAAGGCCGTTCACTATTTGACTTTCGGTGTGAAATCGCAATTGGAAGGAGGCTGGGGAAACTGATGAGCCCCGCGTTTGCACAATGCCTGGTGGACACTCCTCTGAGGCGGCGTGCGGGCGAACACTCTCCACTGAGGAGAAACAGCAATCCTTGACGGACTGGGAGAGGGTTCCCTGACGGTTCAAGGAATCGGTGATGCGCGGCCCTAGGGCTTGGCGATCAGCAAGAAGAGATACAGCAGAGGCAAGTACAGGACCGAGGCCCTGAGAAGGTCCCTCGCCCTTGCGGAAGTGCCCGTCCTTGCGAGCCTGACTCCCGATGCCAGGTACGCCGCCCCCAGCAGGAAAGCGGGAATCGCATACCACGACTCCGCCATCCCCAGCCACGCGGGAACGATCGACATCGGAATCAGCAGCGTGGCGGTGGCGACGATCTGCCTGCCTGTCGCCTTTCCGGACGGCTCGATCACAGGAAGCATTCGAATCCCGGCGCGGCCGTAGTCTCCGCGATACATCCAGGCGATCGCGTAGAAATGGGGAAACTGCCAAAGGAACAGGATCCCGTACAGCACCCACGCTTCGAGTGCGATGCCGTCGCGGATCGCTGCCCACCCCAGCAGCGGAGGCACGGCCCCGGGAAACGCTCCGATCGCCGTGGACCACCAAGTCCTCGTCTTCAGCGGGGTATAGACGAAGTTGTAGCTCACGACCGTGAGGACGCCGAGCACGAAGCTCAGCGGGTTCACTGCGATGAGCAGGTAGGCCAGGCCCGCAAGCGTGAGTCCCCCGGAATACAGCAAGGCTGCGCGCGGGTGGAGGCGGCCAGCCGGGAGCGGTCTTGCCACGGTCCGTCGCATGCGAGCGTCCGTGTCCCGCTCCCACCACTGGTTCAGGGCGCCGGTTCCCGCGGCCAGCAGGGCCGTGGCAAGGACAGCGTGCAGAACCTGCAGGGAAAGCAGGGAGCCCTCGGCTGCTAGGTAGCAGCCCATGACCGTCGACATCAGGATCAACCAGACAATCGAAGGCTTCGCGAGCCCGTAGTAGTCGGCGAGCGTTGCAGCCACTCCAGTGACAGGGGAGGCTGTCGCCGTCGTTTGCTGATTGACGTTCATACCCGTGTGCAGCGACGGGAATCCGGCCGGAGGCCTGTTATCCCGAGAACGCGAAGTCGACCTGCTTGCTCTCGCTTGCCCCTACCGTGAATTCGATCTCTTGCTCGCCGAGCCGCTCATGAACTGCCTGAAGCGTATACGTGCCCGGAGGCAGGTTGCCAATCTCGAACGCGCCACTCGCATCCGAAACGGCGAAATAGGGATGCTCGAGCACGTGAACGTAAGCCTGCATCCAGGGATGAATGTTGCACTTGACCGCGATCTTCATCTCGGCACGCGGGAACGCGTAATCGATGGCCGGGGCACCCGACGTCTGCGACTTGTTCCACTCCCGGTTTTCTCTCGGCAACGGATGGACGTTGTGTGTCGTCGGGTCCGAGTTGGTGATGTTGATCGCCTGGCCTGCCTGCACAGCCACGACGTGGGGCTTGTAAATGCAGCCCTTCTGGTCGAGGCTCACTATGTCCGTGCGGACCGGGAAGCGCTTTCCTTCCAAGCCCTTGGAAACCCAGACCAAGGTATCCTGCAGCTTGCCGTCATTGACCACCACGCGGTCCGAGGGAACCCTGCCCCCGTGCAGCTGGACGCAGTCGGGCTCGGCGCTCATGTTGACCGGCGGGAACCGCGGCACCTCGCCCGAGAACGAGATCGCGCCGGTTACCGTGGCGGCAGTGGCGGGATCGACGGTTGTCATCTCGGCGGCCGGCGCCCCTCCCGGCTGGGCGGTCTCGCCGCCGCGCGACTTGGCGTCGTATTCGGCGAAATAGTCATCGCCGCCACAGGCGATAGCCAGTGCCAAGGCGACCGCCGAGGCCAGCAAGACGACAAGGGTTTTACGGTGAAACACGCAGATTACCTCCGAAAATAGGGCGCTGTACTTCTCATTGTAGGGCTTGCAACCGACGCAATTCAGCGGTGTCCATCTGGAACATGTACCGCGTGATCAGGTCGGCATGGTCGCCCTCGTAGTTGCGGGCCATGGCGGGGATATCGCCCTGGAAAATCCAGCGGTCCCCCTCCCTTCTGAACAGTTCCGAAGGCATTGCCGTGCCAGGCGCGATCGATGCCGGCTCCAGCATCCAGCGGTACGTCCAGTTGGGCTTGAGGCGCTCGGCAGCGATGAGGAAGTTCGGCGCAGTCGCATCGGCGTCCTGCGATGGGATGCCCGTCATATGGCACTGCAGACAGGGGGCCGCGTCACTGATGAACAGCTGGCGTCCGATGGTTCGTTCCGCCTGGGTCAGAGGGGCCATGTCTTCCGGCATGTACGGAACCGGTTGCGAATCGCGTGCCATGAAGAACTTCGTGATCTTCGAGAGCTGGCGGTCCGAGAAGTAGAACGTGGGCATGCGGGCGTGCAAGTACTGGCGCACTCCATTGCGGTTGATGTCCGTCTCGCTGAGCGCTGGATTGCGCAGGAACTGCGTCAGCCAGTCAGGCTGCACGCGCGCGCCTTCCGTATACAGCTGCGGCGGAAGCTGCTCGGCCCAGTCCGGGTCATCGACATAGCGCGGAATCGTCATGAACGAGGATACGTTGCCAGGGCGGATCTGGTGGCAGCCCGTGCAGTTGTGCCGCGTCAGGATCCACCAGCCAGCTTGCACATCCGACCTCGCGTCCTCGGGTTCGTAGCGGTACTGCTCGGGGAATGTGGTCTCGACCGCTCCCAGCAGGAACGTCGTCAGCGCGTCGATCTCCGACTTGCTGAGGTTGAAGTTGGGCATGCGCAGGCGCTCGAGGTGCTCCCGTTCCTTGCCTTCGTCGTAAACGGCCGGGTTCTCGAGCTTGCGTTCGAAGAAGCCCTTGTGCGACCGCCAGCCCTCCAGCTCGGCCTCGTGGGTCTTGAGAGCGAAGTCGAGCCGTTCCAGGGGCTTGCTGGCCTCGTAGGTCAGGTCGGTGCCGATGCGGCCCTCCTCCTCGAGGCCGGAGATCTCGTGGCATCCGGCGCAGCCGTAGTGCCGGATCGCGGCCAGGCCGGCCTCCGCCATTGCGGGATCGTCCATGTAGTCCGCCGCCGGGAACTCCTCGCCCGTTCCCTGTTCGCTGAGGTAGGTGGCGATGTCCCGCGCCTCGCCGATCGTCAGGCGCAGGCTCGGCATGATGGGGCGGGGTCGCAACGCGTCGGGCACGTCCGGGTCCGGGGTGACCTCGGCCGGGTCGTGGATCCAGCGGACCATGTAGTCGTAGTTCATCTTGTCGCCGACGCGACTCAGGTTGGCGGCGAAGGCCCCTCCGATTTGGGCGTCGCCCTCGCCGATGGAATGGCAGCCGAGGCAGCCGCGCGTCTCGAACAGTTCCTTACCCTGCTCGGAATTGCCGCGCGGGTGCTGGACGAGCTCGCCGTCGAGAGCGTTCTGCCAGATATAGGCCGACATCTGCTGGACCTCCTCGTCCAGCAGGCGGAAGACCGGCATCTTGGAGCCCGGGCGGAACTCGTGCGGGTTCTTGATCCACACGGGAATCCACTCCTTGACGTCCTTGAGCTTGATTTCCTTGAGGCTCGGCCCGAATTTCTTCACTTCCCTGGCCAAGTTGGCTTCCTCGACACCCAGGTGGTGGAGCTCGGCGTCGAGGCGGGTGTTGGTCAGCCGCATTTCCTCGGCGCGTGCGTAGTGGAACTGGGCTGTCGCGCCATCCGCCGAGGTGTCGCCCAGCTCGACGCTGACGCGCATCTCCTTGGCGTTCGCGTCGCGGGTTGCGGTCAGATTCCGCATCTCCTGACGGACCAGAGTGAGTTCCTCCGCCTCGGCGTCGTAGCCCTCGAAGCGGTGGCAGCCCCAGCAGCCCTTGTTCATGTAGAGCTCGCGGCCCTTGTTGAGGACTTCGCCGCCGGGGGTGACAATTTCCTTGGCGTGGCACTGGTGGCAGCCCGCCTCGATGTTTTCCTTGTAGAACAGCGGCCATAGCCAGAACTTGTGGCGTCCGTGTCCCTTGGTGACGTTGCGCGTGGCGCGTCCGTTGCCGTTATGGCACGAGGAGCAGCCGAAGGCCTCTGGGTCGTGGATCTGCAGTAGGTCGGGGCGAGGATGGCTCTGGAAGACCGGGTAAATCAGGTCAGTGGGGCCGATCTCGACTGGCTCGCGAATGCCGAGGTGGCAGGATTCGCAGCGGTCGACCAAATCGATGTCCAGCAGATGGATCTGCTTGATGCCGATGTCGAAATCGCGCATCTTGGCGATCAGTCCGTCGATCTGCGTGGAGCCCAGACCGACCAGTAGGTCAGACATGAGGGCGTCACGCTCGGCGCGGATTCGATTCGCCTCACCGAGGGCTTCCAGGCGTTCGGCCTGCAGCATGGCGCGGGAGTCCTGGAGGCCAAGGAACTCCGCTTCGAGCTGGTCGTATTTCAGCTCGAGTTCCTCGATGGCCCCCGAACCGTCCGCCAGCGGGAACTCGACCTCGACAATTCTCTCCCGGATCTCTGCGATGTCGTCGCGGAGGCTGTTCTTCTCGTCCTCGTCGTATGACACCTCAATCAGGTAGCGCAAGGCGTCGATCTCGCTGCGGAGAACTTGGAACGCGTTGCGTGCGGCCGTCATCCGGGGGATGACGCCCTGACCGGACTCCTTGTCGATCTGCGCGATCCGGTCCATCACCAAGCCTTCGGCAGCGTTCAGATCGGCGTTGAGTTCCTGGTACTCCGCCGAATTCCGGATCGCTTCCTCCTTGGCAGCCTGCTCGGGCCGCAGATTCATGAGGAATCCGGTGTAGTAGCCCTGGAACCGCGCCTGGTACTCCTTGTACGGGCGCATCACCTCGACCTCGTCGTAGACGGCCCACACGAGCGACGCCATCAGCAGCAGCATCGAAACCAGCAAATGCACGCTGTACGATTTCGTGGTGATGGGATCCGGCTGGACCTTGTTGTCTTCTTCCATGAAACTTCCTAGCTTCTAGAATCCTGTCGCGTGAGTCGTGTCTACACGTTGAACCAGGGCGTGACCCAGACGTACTTGATGCGGAACAGGAGCCTCGCGGCGATCTTCACCGGAAGCGCAAGCATGACGATCAGCAGCCCCTGCAGGATCGCGTACTGGAGAAGCGACATGCGGTCGAGTATCTTGCGCGAGAACTCCGTCGCCGTGATGATCCGGTGGCAGGCGTACCCCGCGACCGTCGCGAAGCCGCCCACGACGAGGAAGCCGAAGATGCCGATCCAGGGCTGGGACGTGATGCCGACGATCTCGTGCAGGTCGCGGTTGATCTCGAAAATCAACCGGTTGTGGTCCCAGGTCATGCCGGGCCAGAACCACATCCACCCTGGACCGCGGATCAGGGTTCCGATCACGATCATCGAGGTCCACAGGATGATGAACCCGAAGATGAAGGTCCAGATCGCGAACCGCCGCTGTTTGAAGGTGTAGTAGCCATTGCCGAGCGGGTTCTCGTCGATGTAGGGGATGACGATGAGGCCGATAATGATCAGCGTCGGCATGACGACGCCGGCGATCCAGGGGTCGAAGTAGACCAGCATCTCCTGGAGGCCGAGGAAGTACCAAGGAGCCTTGGACGGGTTCATCGTCAAGGACGGATTGGCAGGCTCCTCCAGGGGTGCGTCGAGGGTGATCGACCAGACCATCAGGATGATGGTGACGATGATCGCCGCGAGGAACTCCATCCGCAGCAGGTAGGGCCACACGGCGACCTCGCGCTGCCAGCCCTTCTGGTAGGGATGGATCTTGCGGTGATGGGTCTTCGCCAGGTCCTTGTCGTTCTCCAGCCGCTCGGCCAGGCGGTCGTTGGCGAAGGCCTGCCGCAGGCCGTACCACGTGAAGAATGGAATGATGAAGATCATCCCGACGATCGGGATGTTGTCGGGGAGCGAGATGATCGTCCAGAGCTGGTGCCAATCCATGGTGCCGATACCTTCCGTGCCGAGACCCTACCTGCGCAGGGGCTTGATCTCGCTTTCCAACATGATCCGGTTCGGGCCGGAGATGCCACCGTCCTTCCGGACGCGCCAGAAGTGGACGATCATGAACGTCGCCGCGAAGCCGGGAATCGCGATGCAGTGCCAGATATACGCCCGCAGCAAGGCGTTCGCGTCAACGATCGAGCCGCCGAGGAGGGCGAAGCGCACATCATTGAAGGGCGTCATGCCCATCTGCGGGCCGAAGGGCCCCTCGTGGCCGAGCATCGGCGTGGCCCGCGCCATGTTCGTGCCGACCGTCACCGCCCAGAACCCGAGCTGGTCGTCGGGGAGCAGATAGCCGGTAAACGAAAGCAGGAGCGTGAGAACGAGGAGGATGACGCCCACGGACCAGTTGAACTGGCGTGGCTTCTTGTACGAGCCAGTGAGAAACACCCTGAACATATGCAGCTGCACGGTGAGGACCATCGCGTGAGCGGCCCAGCGGTGCATGTTACGCAGGAGCTTGCCGAACGGGACGTCGTGCTCGAGGTATAGGATGTCGCGGAATGCCTGGACCTTCGTGGGGTGGTAGTAGAACATCAGCAGCACGCCGGTCCAAGTGAGGACCCAGAAGAGGTAGAAGCTGATGCCACCCATGCCCCAGGTGAAGGAGTAGCGAACGGCGTCGCGGTTCACCTTGGCGGGATGCAGGTGCAGGAAGACGTTGCTCAGCACGCCCAGAGTCCGGCTGCGAGCCGTCTGGTCGTGCTTGACCCGGAAGATGGACTTGTAGACCTCGGTCTTGGTCGGCTCCTGGATGGCCTTGAGGTCCATCTGGGCCTTTTTCTTGATCTCGTCGGGGTCGATCTTGACTCCCAGCAGGGTGCGCGCCCCGTTACCGCTTCCATTGCCTTGCGGCTTGGCCGCCTTCGTCTTGACGTCGGTGTCGTTGGTGTCAGCCATGCTCTTTGTTCCCTCCCGACCTCACACCTGGAGGTAGCTGCCCGGGTTGTTGAACTGGGTGGGCTGGCCCTTTTCCTCGCGGTAGAGAACGCTTGTGTCTACGACGATTCGACCCTGGGGGTCTAGCTCGACGTACGCACGGTCTAGCGGGCGCGGCGCCGGCCCCTCGTAGTTGCGTCCCTCCGGATCGTATCCGCTCCCGTGGCAGGGGCACTTGAACTTCGCCTCGCTGAGCTTCCAGTCCGGCGTGCAACCGAGATGGGTGCAGCTCGCAAAAATCACGAAGAGGCGGTCCGTCGTGCGGATCACCCAGATGCGATTGCTCTTCTGGAAGCGCGTGTCCACGCCGATGCCAAAGTCGGCAGGAATGCCGATCCGGAACTGGGTGCGCGGCTCGAATATCGTCCGCGGAAAGAAGAACCGCAGGAACATCAGGAAATTCGCCGTCAGGAACCCGCCCGTAAGCAGACCGATGAGACGACGGCGGGACCGGATACGAGTTTCCTCGTCAGTGCCCTCCGATCTGATGCTCGCCTTGATGCGATCCAGAAGAGAATTGCGGGCTGGACCCGCAGCCTCGTTTTCGGACATTTCCTATCCCCCGAAAATGCGTGCAGCCCCGGGGATTGGGGACGCCGCGACCTACTCCTTATTGTAGAGAATCGCGAAGGCGGTGCCGGAAACCGCGAGGGAGCCGGCGCTCAGCGTTTCCGACGACGCCGGAGCATCCGCCTGGCGCGGTCCAGGTCTTCCGGGGTGTCCACGCTCAGCCCAACGTGGTCCTCGGTGGGGACGACTGCGATCCGGTGCCCGTGCTCCAGGGCGCGCAGCTGCTCGAGGCCCTCGGTGGCCTCGAGCTCGGTGGGTTCCATCCGGCTGAACGCCAGAAGGAAGTCCCTGCGGTAGGCATAGATTCCAATGTGCTCCCAGGCAACGTACGGCACTCCCCTGCCCGGAAACGGAATCGGGCTGCGGGAGAAATAGACCGCGTCGCCTCCCTGTCCGGTCACCACCTTGACCACGTTGGGATCGTCGAGCAGGGCCGGCGATTCGATCCGCTTGCGCAAGGTCGACATCGCAAGGCTGTTGGATTCAAGCAAAGGCCGGACCACCTGCTCCAGCACTTTGGCGTTGACGAACGGCTCATCGCCCTGGATGTTGACCACGATGGCGGAGTCGTCTTTGGCGGCAACCTCGGCGACGCGGTCCGTGCCGGAGAGGTGATCCGGGGAGGTCATCACCGCGTTGCCGCCGAACCGCTCGACAGCCGACCGGATCCGTTCGTCATCGGTCGCGACAAGGACGCGCTTCAGAAGGTCGCACTCGGAGGCGCGCTCGTAGACATGCTGGACAAGGGGCTTGCCGCCGAGACTGGCGAGTGCCTTGCCCTTGAACCGACGGGATGCGTAACGGGCGGGGATCACCCCGAGTACGGATTCAGCCAATGCTTCCCATTCTGGCGCAGGTCAGAGTTCCGGAATCGGATCGTCAGCGCCGACGTCCTCCCCTTCCCAGATCACCTGGCCCTCGTCATAGGTCAGCACACGGGCGCGGCTGCCCGGGGCTGGCGGCAGATCACCGACCGGGACGTACTTGCGGTGCTGGGCGATCACCTCGGCGTATTGCGGGTCCGCCGCCAGGTTGTTGAATTCCTGCGGGTCGTTCTCCATGTCGTAGAGTTCCTCGCTGCCGTCGGCATAGACGATATAGCGCCACTTCTCGGATCGCACACCGTGGTTGCCGGCGTTATGGGTCGTGATGGCGGGCCATTCGCGGAAGGCGCTGGCGTCCTCGAGCTGGGGCAGGAGGCTGTGCCCCTCGAGCCCCTCCTGGGCGGGCAGGCCTGCCAGGTCAATCAGCGTCGGGTAGATATCCAGCAGCTCTGCAGGGCTGGTGACACGGGCGCCTTCGGACACTCCGGGGCCGGCGAAGATCAGCGGCACACGGGCAGAACGGTCCCAGAGGGTGTTCTTCCCGGTGATCAGCTTCTCGCCCAGGTGCCAGCCATGGTCCGACCACAGCACAATGACCGTGTTGTCGGCATGGCCGCTGGCATCGAGGGCGTCGAGAAGCCGTCCGACCTGGCTGTCCACGAACGTGACCGAGGCTAGGTAGGAGGCAACGAGGTTGTGCCACTCGTCCGCCTCCTCGAGGAATTTCAGACGTGGCTCGGGCAGCTTCCAGTGCAGGTACCAGCTGAACCTGGGCGTGTCCTCGCGATCGTCGCGGCGGATCTCAGGCAACTCGACGGAGTCCTTGGGGTACATGTCGTACCACTTCTGGGTGACGTAGCAGGGTACGTGCGGCAAGAAGAAACCCGCCGCCAGGAAGAACGGCTGCTCCTGAGGGCCGTTGAGGGGGCCTTCGAGTTGCTCGACTGCCCAGCTCGCGACCATCCAGTCGCCTTTTTCTTCGTCCGTGTGGGGGAAAGTCCCCCAGTCCATGAGCGGATGGTCCTGGGGCGTCTGGACCATCTTCTGTTCAGGTCGAACCCTTACGCCGGCTCGCGGACCGAGGAACTGGAACTCAGTGTCGTCGTCGGAACGGCCGTACCTGCCGTGGTAAATCTTGCCGGTCGAGTAGGTGGCGTACCCGTGGCGGGCGAAGAACTGTGGCAGGGACTCGATGTCCTTAAGGGTCTCCACTTCCCTGAACCACGGGGCAAGGCCGTAGATCCCCGTGCTGGATGGGCGGCGGCCGATCAGCAAGCTCGTCCGGGACGGATTGCAGAGCGGTGCCTGGGTTTGGGCGTTGTAGAAGGTGGTGCCGCGGGCGGCGAGCCTGTCCATGTGCGGGGTCTGCACCTGGGGATGGCCGTCGAGCGGCCCGACCCAGTCATTGAGGTCGTCGATGGCGATGAACAGGATATTGGGTTTCGGCTTGGCCGGTTCCGACGCGCAGGCCCCAAAGAGAATGGCGGACAGGGCTGCCGCGACGACTGCTCGAGTGCTGCTAGTCATGGTCGAATCGAGCACCACGGTAACACGAGGAAGCTGTTTCAAGGGCATCCGGCAGCACGCCCGAATGCTCGCGGCAAGCGCATCGGGCGCGGCCGGTCCGTATTGATCGGAATCGCGGCACCGAGCATCATTTCCTTCGGACGAGGAAATCGAACAAGTCGAGACCGATCCCGCACGATCAATCCCGGTCCGCTTGACATCGCCCAGGGGCCAACGCCTATCATGCCCGCGTGACCCTCTTCCGGATCCCACTGCTGGTACTCGGGGTGATCCACGCTCTATTCGCGGGCTTCACAGCGGTGGTCGGAGCTTTCGCGAACGGCGGAGACATCTGGCAGCGGCTGCTGATGGTGCTCCTGCATCCCCTCGGTGCCGCAGGAGTGCTGGCACTGGTGCTGATACCCCGTCTCGCCAGGAATGTCACCCTCGCTATCGCCTCGGTTCTGGCAGCAGTGGTGATTACCGACATTGCCCTCGCGCAGAGGATTGCCGCAGGCGCCGTGAAGGGAGACTGGGAACTTGCGGTGGCATTCTCGGTGGTACCCGCCATTGCCCTTCCCTATGCGCTGAGCCTCCTCCGGGGCGGCAGCCCCGAGGACAGATAAAGTCCGGCCCCGAAACTTGAGCGGTACGGCCTGCAATCCACTGCGTGCCGGAAGGCATGAGGCCAACGCAACCAGTTCGAGGGCCTCGACTCGCCCTTCGGTCGTCGTTTCAGGGCGGTCGGCAAGCCACGCGGAATCCCCCAAAACTGTCAACGCCCTGCCGGAAACATCCGCCCACTTTCGTGCTGTAACTCGCCAGTCTTCGTCATTGCGTGCGCATCCGTGACGGGTACGGGACTATGACGCCAGTCCCAGGACGCGTGCTATCTGCACCACAGCGAGGCCGAAGATCACGACGACCACCAATGTTCCGAGGACGTTTGCGGGCCACCGGTTGCGGTACGGCCCCATGAGCGCGCTGCGGTTCGCGACGACCAGCAGCAGGACAGGGATCAGCGGCAGCAGTATCGCGTTACCGGCCTGGGCGACTAGGATGATCTGGTACGGCGACGAGCCGAGGAAGATCCCGCAGAACATCCCGGTCAGCAGCACGATGCCCCAGAGGAACCGGAAGCGCGCGCTCCGGAGGTCGGCGCGCCAGCCCAGTGCTCCCACGACGGCGTAGGCAGCGGCGAGGGGCGCAGTGATCGCCGAGGTCACTCCTGCGGAGAAAAGCCCGATCCCGAAGAAAACCGGAGCCGCCGCCCCGAGTAGCGGCTCGAGGCGTGCCGCCACGGCCGCCACGTCTGCGGTATCCACCCCCTCCCGGAGCAGCGGCGAGGCGGCGATCAGAACGGCCGCCGTGATCAGGCCGCCGAGGGCAACCGAGAAGAGCGTGTCGACCCGGCTCTCGTGAATGTTGGCTTGGTTCCTGTCTGCATCCGGCCACCGTTCGAGGACCGCGCTGGCATGCAGGAAGAGGTTGTAGGGCACGACGGTGGTGCCGACTAGGGCCAATACGGTGAACAGGGCTCCCGGGGGCACGCACGGCACTAGGAGCCCGGAGACAAGGCCGCCCATATCCGGAGCGGAGAGGACGGCAACCAGAACGAACACCACACTCATTAGTCCGACGAGAGCGACCAACGCGTTCTGGATCGTCTTGTAGGTGCCGGTCAACAGCAGGGCGCCGGCCAACCCGCCGACAATCACCACGAGTAGCGGCTGCGGCAATCCCGCGAGCAGGCTGAGACCGAGCGAGGCCCCGAGCAGGTTTCCAGTCTGGAAGGCCGCGTTGCCAACTAGGATGGCCATCGCTATCAGTGCCAGGGCGGCACCCCGGACCAGCGGGTGCATCAAGCTCTCGCGGATGGCCTCGGCGAGTCCACGCCGCCCGGCCAAGCCTACCCGGGCCGACATTTCCTGCAGCACGGCGGTGGTGACCACCGAAAACAGCACCGCCCAGAGCAGGGAGGATCCGTATCGGGCGCCCGCGGTGCTGGCGGTGACGATGGTTCCGGGACCGATAAAGGCGGCAGCGACCAGGAAACCCGGTCCGGCACGAAAACGGCTAATCGTCTTGGCCGCGAAACCGAAGCCACGCATCAGTGCGACAGAACCCGGCTAAGAAAGAGCTTCAAACGCTCGCTCTCGGGACTGGCGAAGAAGCGGTCCGGAGGAGCCGATTCGACGATCCTGCCTACATCCATGAACACCATTTCATCGGCAACGGTTCTGGCGAACCCCATCTCGTGCGTGACGACGATCATGGTCATGCCACTTTGCGCAAGATCTGTCATCACGTCCAGAACCTCCTTGATCATCTCCGGGTCCAACGCCGAAGTCGGCTCGTCGAACAGCATGACCTTTGGTTGCATGCACAGCGACCGGGCGATGGCAACCCGCTGCTGCTGGCCACCGGAGAGCTGCCCGGGATACTTCGCAGAATGCTCCGGGATTCTGACGCGGGTAAGGTACTCCATCGCGCGGTCCCGCGCCTCCGCGTTCGACAACCCGCGGGCCTTGGTCGGCCCGAGCATGCAGTTCTCGACCACGGTCAGATGGGGAAAGAGGTTGAATTGCTGAAACACCATCCCGACCTCCCTCCGGACCGCTGCGACGCTTTTCGCATCGTCGCCGAGTTCGAGCCCGTCGACCACGATGCGACCTTCCTGATGCTCCTCGAGACGATTGATGCAGCGGATCAACGTGGACTTGCCGGAGCCGGAGGGCCCGCAGACAACCACCCGCTGACCCTCCCGGACCTGCAGATTGATGTCCTTGAGAACGTGGAAGTCACCGAACCACTTGTTGACACCCTCGCACTCGATGATGACCTTGCCGGGCACCTGGAAGTCCTTCTAGAACCTCATTGTCGCGTGACCGCCAGGCGTCTCTCGAGCCGGTTGAAGAGCAGCGCACACGAATAGCACAAACCGAAATACAGGGCGGCGACTGTAATCCACACCTCGAACATACGGGTCGTCGACACGGCCGTCTCCACCGCGAGGTATGTCAGCTCCTGGATCGAGATCAGCGACACGATGGACGAATCCTTCACCAGCGTGATGAACTGCCCGGCCAGCGGGGGAACCACCCGTTGAACAGCCTGCGGAAGGATCACGTGTTGCATGAGCTGCCGGCGAGAGAGCCCCACGCTGAAGCCGGCCTCCGCCTGGTTTCGGGGGACCGACTGGATTCCGGCACGCACGATCTCGGCCACATACGCTCCCTCGAAAATAGCCAGGCAGAGGACTCCCGAGATCACATTTGAGATAAGCTCCGGCGGTCCGAACAGGACTTCCAGCCACGCCAGCGCCAGAGGCGAAGCATCGCGTATGAACTCCTCGACACCCAGCAACGGCGTGATCTGGCTACTGATGAAGAAGTAGAAGATGAAGACGAACACGAGCGGGGGGATGTTGCGGACCAACTCGACGTAGGTTCGGCTCAGCATACGGGGGAACAGGCGCCGGGCGGTGCGCATGATGCCGAACACCACGCCGATGATCGAGGCCAGCACGATGCCCCAGAGGGCAAGCCGGAGCGTCGTGTAGAGCCCCTGCATCAGCAGGTTTGGCACCCAACGCTGCTGCTGCTCGTCCCAGCGGTACAGGTAGTCCGGGATGCCGGACCAATCCCAACGGTACTCCAGTACTGTGTCGACCCGGTAACCGACGTACACCGTCGCTGCGATCAGTGCCGCGAAGACCACGCAGTCAATCCAGTTCAGCCGGAGGTGCTTGCGATGCGATGCCATTGTCTCCGTTCGGCGCCGGATCCGCTATCGGCTACTCGGAGTATTCATTCAGGTCGACCTGCCGGGCCCAGCTGGTGCTCTTGAACCAGTAGGAGTGACGGTCCGCAAGCCAGCCGTTGCTCGTGTTCACCAAGATCCAGTTGGAGAAGAAGTTAAGTGCATCCGGATCGCCCTTGCGGAGTCCGAACGCCTCGTTGCCCTGCGTCAGGTTGTCCGTGGTGGGCAGGAACAGCTTGTCCCCGCTCCTGTGGACAAGGAGCGTCGGGTTCGGATACGACGAGACGAACGCGTGCGCGTTGCCGTTCAACACTTCCTGCGCCGCTTGCGAGTCGTCGTCGAATCTGCGAACCGTTGCCTTCGGAAACAGCTCTTCCACTGCGCTGCAGGACGTGGCACCGCGCCGGCAGGCGAATGTCACGCCGGAGTCGTTGTAGTCGTCCGGCCACATCATGCCGGCGGCGAGGTCCCTGTTGGCCGCAACTCCCAAGCCGGAATGGGCGTACGGAACCGTGAAATTGACGGTCAGGTTGCGCTGCGCCGTGATGCTCAAGCCCCCGATGATGACGTCGAACTTGCCGGCGAGCAGAGCCGGAATGATCCCGTCCCAGGAGGTCGGGACGAATTCGACAGCGACCCCCATGTCCGACGCGAGCTTCTTCGCGACGTCGACCTCGAAGCCGACCAGCTCCCCGTTCGTGTCCCGCATTGCCCACGGCACGAACGTCGACATGCCGACCTTCAGCGCTCCGCGCCTCTTGATCGTCTCGATGACGCTCTCGGACGACGGCTGCTGCCGCGCACTCTCTTGGCAGGCTCCGGTCGCAACCGCCATGCAAAGGACGGCGGCAATCCCGGATTTCCACCTTGCACCGGTCAAGCTCATTGCCTTCTCCTTTTCGACGTGAGTTCCATCAGCGACGGGCAAACGGCGACCTCAGTAACGTGTCCGAACACGGTGCTCGAAGTAGCTCATGAACACCGACAGGGTGACGGTCAGCACGAGGTAGATCGCGGCAACCGTCATCCAGATCTCGAAGCTCAAGAACGTATCCGCGACGATATTGCGTCCCGCAGTCGTGAGGTCCAGCACGGCGATGACGCTAACAATCGCCGAATTCTTGACGAGCGAGATGATCTGTCCGGTAAGCGGGGGAAGCATTAGGGGCACGGCCTGCGGAAGGATTACGTAGCGGTAGCTGTGCGCACGGCCGAGACCGATGCTGTCGCTGGCCTCCCGCTGGCCGCGCGAGACGGACAGAACTCCAGCCCTGATCACCTCGCAGGCGAAGGCGCCCTCGAAGATCGACAGGCAGACGACCCCCACCCAGAACCGATCCAAGCCGATGATCGGTCCAAGGACAAAGTAGAAGAGATACATTTGGATTAGTAACGGCGTGTTGCGAACCGCCTCGACGTAGACCTTCGAAATCGTCCTACCAGCGAAGGAGTCCGACAGCCGCAGCAGCGCCGTCGCCAACCCGATCGCCAGAGCAAGCACGATGCTGCAGGCGGTGATTTCCAGAGTGACCACCAAGCCCCTTGCCAGTGGCCCCCATACCAGCTCTCCGTCGACGACGCGGTAAACGAACCCGGGAACTCGGTACCACTGCCAGTTGTAGCCCATGCTCATAGCGCCAGAGACGATCAACCAGAGCAGGGTCCCGGATAAGGCCAAAAACTGAACAGTCCCCAACCAGGGAGCGTTCCACCAGCGCTCGCGGCGGTCCAGCTTCGGCACGGGTCTAGCAGATACCGGCGGTGCGTCGCTTGGCGAATTCCCCGGAGCTTCGAGCGGCGGCGGTTCCGCTCGAATTCGCGGGGTCCATTCCCGCCCCGACGGGGACCGAAGAAACCGGAACTTCACAGCAGGTGTCGCAAGCTAGGGCTTTCCAGCAACAGTCCGGCCACTTCAAACAGAACCCGTTCGGGGAACGTGTTTGCCGGATAGTCCATCGTACCGATCGGATTCCGTCCCGCACGGATTCCAAGCGTCCCAAGCAGGCTATCCGGCGCCGCAAATCCCCCTCTGTCGACACCGTGAAATTCACGCTGACCCACGACAATCAATCGGTGAGACCACGGTATCGATCTCACCGCCCCCCTGAGGCATTGGGCCACGCTGCGCGGCTGAATCGTCGGGTCACGCCTGGCTTCCGTGAGGCCTAGGACCTGCTCGTCGAGCTCGGATGATCCATGGTCGTCGACGTTCAAGTGCCAATTGCGAGGCAGGGCCCGCAAGGCGTTGAACCGCGTGGCGTTGCGAGGACCTCTACAGGCAAGTCCCACGACAGGGAGCCTTGGAGCGAAGGGGTACACACGGGAAGGCTGCGGACGTGGTGCGCTGCGATGCTACGCGGGGTAAGCTCCCACCACTAGATCCATATATGGGGGGGCTGGCGCCTCAAGCGTTATGGGGATTCGTTCGGTGCAATGCGATTGACTGACCGACTCGCTGAGGCAGGTGCGCGGAGCGCACGGAAATGGGGCAACTGTCGCAGGTCGGAATTCGGCAAACTGAGTTTGTTCGGACGATTCTCCAGAGGGTCATCGCCAACCCCGAGCCAAGCCCGCAATGCATCGAGAGTCCTTGCCGAATAGCCTGCGACGCGCCCCGCGACCAGCGGTCTCGAAGTACCAGAGTGCCAATTGCAACGATGTCCAGGCGGCTCTGGGAGGGTTGAATGGGGTTGACCGAGCAGTATGGGGTCACAAACGTTATGGACTGCCTCAGACGCGGCGGTCCGCGCCTTCGACAGGAGGATGACGGCTACGCCGACCCCTGAGCCGAGAAGCGCCAACGAGGCGGTTCGACCCCGGCAAGCCTGAGGTACACCACCACCGAGCCCCGATGATGTGCGGAATGCATGTAGGCCCTCATGAACACGTCCTGGGCAGTATGAGGGGTCTTGGGCCCGACAGGTCCGAAGTTGAGATCTCTTCGGCTGAAATCCTCCTCGGTCATCGCCGCAAGCACCTCGGCCACATATTCGTATGACGCGACCAGATAGGTCCGCAAGGCCTGCGGGGTAGCCGTGTCGGGGACGGGAGGCAGCTCGATCGGGAACTCGAACGTCTTGAAGTAATTGACGTTGGCGTGAGCGTAGTGTCCGATCTGATCGGCAAAGCTCCGTTGGTCTGGGGTCGGCTTGAGATCGAAATGCTCCAGTGGCATCGCGTCCAGGACGTCGAGCGAGTATTGCTTCTCGACGTTCCAATGGGCCAGGAAGTCGTGACGCAGCTGCTCGGCGAAGCGGTTACTCCACCCTGTGCCGGGGACCGCTGCCGCCGCGGCTGTCCCGGCCACTCCGAAGAACAATGCTCGTCGTTGCATGCGTTCTCGGACGATACCACGCCTCTCCGGGCTCGCGACCGAGAGGTTCGAAGGCTGCCTGTTCAGGACCATATGCGATGGGAGCCGGCTGATTTCATGTTGCGGAGGAGGGCACAACCAGGGCCAGCACTCGCGAAATATCCATGGACACGCCCGCCAGCAACGGCACTGCCGTGCGCAAAGACGCGGTAAGGGCCATGTGGGCGTGAGCCGCAATGGACTGATTGACCTTCAACCAGTGCGGGGTCGCGCGGACCAAATGACCGATGATCAGGCCGACCCTGAAAAAGCCGGCTACGGAATACAAGATGACGTGTCGTGGATCCTGCAAGGAGCGGTTTGAGTCGGTCGGCGATCGAGCGGGTCCCCGGGTGCTACATGTCGATTCCTCCGATGTGGTCCGGAGTTGCTTACGACCCGCTCTGGGGACGGGCCGCTGGGTGGGGTACATCGTGCCCGGCCGTGCACGGCATGCCGACGGGACGGCGTTGGCCGGTACGATGGAAGTTCCGCCCATGACCGCGGCCGCGCAGGAATTCTCGAGGCTAGTGGGGATCATGCGCCAGCTGCGATCCCCCGAGGGCTGCCCTTGGGACCGGGAGCAGACCCTGGCAAGCCTGCGCCGCTATGTGGTAGAGGAAACCTACGAAGTCCTCGACGCCATCGAGAGGCAAGACTGGGACGGACTGGCTGAGGAACTCGGCGATCTCCAGCTCCAGGTGGTCTTCCAGGCCGAGATCGCCAGCAGCGAGGGGCTCTTCGACATTGAGAGGGTCCTCCGCTGCATCAACGACAAGCTGGTCCGCCGCCACCCGCACGTGTTCCAGGCCGAATCGCTGCCGACCGCGGACGACGTCACGGCACGCTGGGAGGAAATCAAGGCCCAGGAGAAGGCCGACCGCAAGACTTCGGGCCTGCTGGACGGAGTGCCTCGCAACCAGCCAGCTCTGCTCGAAGCCAACCAAGTCGGCAAGAAGGCTGCGAAGGCCGGGTTCGACTGGCAGAACTTCGACGAGATGGGGGCCAAGATCGACGAGGAATTCCGTGAGGTCAGCGAGGCGCGAGAGTCCGGAGATGAGGACAAGCTGGAGGACGAGGTCGGGGACCTCCTCTTCATGGCAGTCAACGTCGCCCGCTTCGCAGGAGTAGACCCGGAACTTGCTCTCAGGCGCGCGAACGCCAAATTCAGAACCCGCATGAGAGCGATGGAGGGCGAGCTCGGATCCGCCGGAAGGTCTCTCGAGGAATGCGATCCCGACGAATTGGAGACGCTATGGGAGCGAGCCAAGAGGACCTGAGGAATCTCGAGATTCGGCCCCTGGAGTCGCTCGATGAGTTCAACGAGACCTTGAAACTCCAGAAGCTGATCTGGGGCTTCCATGAGTCAGACACCGTCGCTCCGCGTCTGTTCGGCGTGTTCAACCACATTGGTGGCTCGTCGCTCGGTGCGTTCCTGGATGGAGAGCTGGTTGGCTACACGCTTGCCTTCGCGGCGTTCAAGTCGAATCGCAAGGCCTACTGGCACAGCCATATGGCGGGCGTAGATCCCTCCAGCCACAACCTCGGCATCGGACGCAGGCTGAAGCTGCGTCAGCGGGAGGAAGCGCTCGTCGCAGGGCTAGATCTCATCGAGTGGACCTTCGACCCGTTGCAGGCGCGTAACGCCTTTTTCAACATCGAGAAGCTCGGAACCGCAATCGAGGCATACATCCCGAACTTCTACGGCGTCACCACCAGCGAGCTGCACGGTTACCTGCCCACAGACCGCTTGGTCGCGGCCTGGCACCTATCCAGCCCGTCCGTTGTCGATCGATTGGCCGGAAGACGGCCCGCATCAGGCGAGTGCACGATGAGGATCGAGATTCCGACGCGCATCTCGGAAGTGCCCCGCCCGGAGGCCGCCGAAATCCAGGACAAGGTGCGCGAGCAGTTCCAGATCGCCTTCGACTCGGGCCTGCGGGTCACGGGTTTCGAGCGTGGGCCGTCTCACGGCTGCTACATCCTCGAACGGCAATCACCGAGCAACCCCGCCGAGGACCGCTCGGACCCTCGGATACCATGAACCTTCATGGCTGATTTCCCGGTTGGCATCATCACTGACGAGTTTTCTCAGGACTTCGAGAGTGTGTGCGCCACGGCGGTCAAACTAGGCATCCCCGAACTCGAGATCCGTACCGCCTGGGGCAAGAACGTCGTCGCGATGTCTGATGGCGAGATCCGCTCGCTGAAGGCCATCGCCGACCGCCATGGACGACGGTTCGTTTCGATAGCGTCCCCTGTATATAAATGTGTCCTTCCGGACGGGGGAACAGTGGACGAGAGGTTCCACCACGACGCTTTCCAAGCCTCGTTCTCGTTCGACGACCAGCCGCGGCTTCTTGATCGTGCTCTCGAGATCGCCAAGCGGCTGGAAGCGCCGTATGTCAGGGTCTTCAGCTTCTGGCGAACCGTCGAACCCGAAAGGAATATCCGCGGCATCCTGGAAATCCTGCAAGGCGGCGGCGAGGTCGCTCGCAAGTCAGGCGTGCTCCTTGGACTCGAAAACGAGCACGCCTGCCATTTCGGAACTGGCGCGGAAGTCGCTCTCGCTGCGCGAGGCCTGGATCCGGATGCCTTCGGTATCGTGTGGGATCCTGCCAACGCCGTTGTCTGCGGCGAGTGCGCCGTTCCCGACGGCTACCGCAAGGTGCCCACGGATCGCATCTGCCACGTGCACGCCAAGGACCTCGTGATCGGTCCGTCCGGAAGGCTGGACTGGTGCGACATCGGCGCCGGCCAAGTCGGCTGGGCCCGTCAGCTGGCCGCGCTCGTCGAGGACGGCTACGCGGGCTCGCTGAGCCTCGAGACCCACTGGGGCGGACCCGGAGGCGACAAGTACGCAGGCAGCACGATCTGCGCCAGGAGCCTCTCGCGCCTCGTCTCCGCGGCATAGCCGCGCGAGAGGCTAGTCGTCCTCGTCCTTGCCGTCGCGCTCGCGCTTGGCGGCTTGGACGATTTTCTCGGCAATCTGGGCCGGCACAAAATCGTAATGGTCCTGTTGCATCGAGAACGTCCCGCGGCCCTGGGTCATCGACGTCAGGTCGTTCGCATACGTCAGCATTTCCGCCATCGGGACGTCCGCATGGATCAGCTGCGTCGCCCCCTTGGTGTCCATGCCCTGGATCCTGCCGCGGCGGCTGTTCAGGTCGCCCATGAGGTCCCCGGCGAACTCGATCGGGGCAACGACCTCGACCTTCATGATCGGTTCCAGAAGCGCGGGCCGGGCTTCCGCCATCGCCAGCTTGAACGCCTTGCTGCCCGCCAGTTTGAACGCTAGCTCGGAAGAGTCTACGTCGTGGTAGGAGCCGTCGTAGAGCACCACCTTGAAATCAACCACCGGGTACCCAGCGAGGTATCCCCTCGTGGCCGACTCGATGATGCCCTTCTCCACCGCCGGGATGTACGTCTTCGGAATCGCGCCGCCGAAGATCTCGTCAACGAACTCGAACTCGGCACCGCGCTCGAGGGGTGAGACGCGGATCTTGCAGTCTCCGAACTGGCCGTGCCCGCCGGTCTGCTTCTTGTGGCGACCGTGCACGTCGGCGTTGCCGCGGATGGTCTCCCGGTACGGTACTTTCGGGGATCGCAGCTCCACGCTGACGTTGTAGCGTTTCTGCAGCTTGCTGCAAACGACATCGAGATGCTGCTGGCCGTTCCCAGCGAGCAGGAACTCCTGGGTTTGCGGATCCCTGTAGAATCGCAGCGACTGGTCCTCCTCGAGCACCCGCGTGACGGCGCTGCTGAGACGGTCCTCGTCTTGCCGCGTCTTGGGCTGGATCGCGTAGGAGATGGACGGTGCCGGCAGTTCGGCCTCGGGGAAGAGGATTTCGCTGTCCTTGACGCCCAGGCTGTCGCCCGTGGCCGTGTCCTTCAGCTTGGCAATGACCCCGAGATCTCCGGCGTGGATCCTCGCGACATTCGTCAGGGTCTTGCCTTGGGCGACGCTGACCCGCGCGAATTTCTCGAGGCCGCTCCTGGTGTGATTGTAGACGGGGGCGTCGGTTTCGAGCACGCCGGAGGCGACGCGGAAATAGGTGACGCGACCAGAGAACGCGTCCGAACTCGTCTTCCATGCGAACAGGGCCAAAGGGCCGCTCTCGTCGATCTCGATGCTTCCCGAATCGGTCGGCAGTGCACCGCGGTCGACCGGCGAGGGTGTCGACGAGACCAAGAAGTCGAGCAGGCGGTCGATGGCCATGTTGTGGAGGGCGGACCCGCAAAGCAGGGGGATGACCTCGCCTTCCGAAACGGCCTTCCTGAGCCCGCCAAGGAGCTTGTCTCCAGAAAGCGTGCCCTCTTCGAAGTACTCCTCCATGAGCTCTTCGTCGGTCTCGGCAACCGCCTCGATGAGGGCGGTCCGTGCCTCTTCGACGCTGTCCGCCATGTCGTCGGGTACCGCAACCTCGGTGCCCTTTCCGTCGCCGTCGAGCTCGTACTCGTAGGCCTTGCCCGAGATGAGGTCGACGACCCCCCGGAAGCCCTTCTCCTGGCCCAGCGGTAGCTGAACGGCGACCGCGGTGACGCCGAACACTTCCTTGGCTTGCTCGACCACGGCGTCCACCGACGCCCGCTCCTTGTGCATCTTGTTGACAAATATGACCCTCGAAAGGTCGTAGTCGGTCGCGAACCCCCAAACCTTCTCCGTCTGGATCTCGATGCCGTTCACGGCGTCCACTACGACCAAGGCGGTGTCCGCAGCGATAAGCGCCGCTTTCGCGTCACTGATGAAAATGTTGTACCCGGGAGTGTCGAGAGCGTTGACCTTCGCTTCGCCCCACTCGGCGACCGCGACCGCAGTGGAGATCGAAATGCTCCGCGCAATCTCCTCTTCGTCGTAGTCCGTGATCGTGTTGCCTTCATCGACCCGTGTGAGCCGGGTCGTCGCTCCCGACGTGTAAAGCAGGGCCGAAGCCAGCGTCGTCTTTCCGCAGTCGCCATGGCCGACGATGCCGACGTTCCTCACGTCCTTGCCCGCGTATACCTTCATCGCTTCTGTTCCCGAAATCGTTGGATCGAGCCGTCGGAATTCGTGTCTGGAATCCAAGCAGACGGGCTAGAAAGCGCCTGCCCAGGCGATTGGCGCCGCCGTCCGGCTCTCGCGTCTAGTATAGGACGGATCGGGCACCGGCCCCGGCTTCTCGCGGGTCATGGCTCTCAAGACGTTAGATCAGGCAAGGGCGGAATGCCTCCGGCGTTTTCCTCATGCCATCGAACCCCGGCAGATATCTCGTCATGGCCTCCTGATCATCGTTGGTACAGGCTGTTCCACCGTGCGCCATGTCAAACCGGCGGTGCAGGTCGGCCTCCCAAAAGCCCCTGCCGTACCACTCAACGAGGCTCCGACCCGCCACTATCCAGCCGTTTTCGGCTAGGGCGAGTTGTTCTCCATCCAGGTCGAGTATGAGTGCCGTCGGGAGCCCGTGTACTTGTACGTGTCGAACACCCAGTCCTCTCCGAGCGCCCTCGGGTCGCCGTCCTCCTCGAGCCGCTTCTGCAGCTCGGCTCGCAATGACTTCTTGACCTCCGCGTGGGCCGGGTCGCCGGCAAGGTCGTCCACGCAGTCCCTGTCGCGATCCACCCGGTAGAGCTCCTCGGCCGGCCGCTTGCCGAACGACATCCTGTAGTACCTGTCAAAGCCCCGCACAAGCCGACTCTTTGTCGGACTGGCGTCGCAGTTTCGATAACCGGTTTCGGGATTGCCGGCGGGCCAGCGATCTGGCTCGTAGTTGCGGACGTAGAGGTACTCCGGCGTCCGTATCGCCCGGACCGGGTACCCCCAGTCGTTGGGCCGTCCGAGGTCGTGGCGCTCCTTGCCGACGAGCGTGCGGTTACGATTCGGATCGATCCAGCCGCTTTCGTCGGATTCGAGAACGTCTACGAAGCTCCTACCGGTGATGGAAGCCGGGGCCTCGACACCCGCCAGTTGCAGGATCGTCGGCGCAAAGTCCCGCACGTTGACGAAATCCTCAACTGTCCGACCCGTGCGGCGGCCGCCCCAGCGAACGGCCAGCGGAAGATGGAATCCGTATTCGTAGATCTGGCCCTTGACCCGGGGAAACGGCATGCCGTGGTCCGACGTGGCGATCACCAGGGTGTTGTCAAGCTCGCCGATCTCCTCGAGCTTGGCTAGGATTCTTCCCAGATGCGTGTCGAACCACTCCGACTCGACGGCGTAGTCCGCTAGATCCCGGCGGATTGTCTCGTCGTCGGGATAGAAGGCCGGGACGTCCACGTCCTGGTGGCGCTTGCCGCTGATCGCCCCCGCACCGTCCTGGAAGGCCCGGTGCGGCTCGTGCGTGCCGAACCAGAAGCAGAACGGCTGTGCAGGGTCCCGGTCTTCCAGGAAATACTCGAAGTTCTTGGCATAGTCCTTGTTGGACATGCTCCGGAACTTTGGATCCAGGGTGTGCTTGACATATTCCGGCCCGGCCGGGTTTCGATCGAATCCGCCAGCCTTGTAGTCGCCCGGGCCCCAGCCCTTGCCGGTGAAGCCCACGCGGTAGCCGGCCTTCTCAAGAAGGTCGGGGAAGACGGCCCACTTGGCCGGAAACACTCCAAAGTGATTGACGGCTTCCTCCAGCTGCCAACTGTTCCGCCCCGTGAGGATGCTCGCCCGGCATGGAGAGCACTTGGGATTGGACGTGAAGCAGTTCGCGAATAGGACGCCCTCGCTTGCAATCCGATCGAACGCTGGGGTCTTGACCCAGGAACACCCGTAGGCACCCGCATGGGGCCAGCCCCAGTCGTCGGCGATGGCAAAGAGGATGTTAGGGCGCTTTGCTTGTCCAGTGATGGGCAGCGCCGCAGCGGCCCCAATTGCTGTGGACATCAGTTTCCTGCGGGTCATCCAGGTGTAGGATACCCAACTCCGGCTCAAAGGCAGGGCCTTGGGTCGCTGGGCTGGGTGCGGGCGAACCGTCCCTCCGTATCGAATCGCGGCCCTGTTGATTCCCGTACCGGACCCACGCGCCGGGAGCGGATCTTTCGGCGGAGGGACTCCGAGCTAAACCGCATTTCCGCACAACGAGAGTCGCAAAGAGTATCGGGCTGTTCGCTGAAGCCTGACTCAACGAGGCGACTCCCATTGCGAGACCGAAGCGGGCGATCGAGCGGCGCATTGCCGTATGGCAGAATAGAGCGGTTTCGGCGGGAAGTGTAATGAAACTCAGGAATGGGGAGACTGGGAGGATCCAAGGTGAACGAAGAACGCCACCCACGTGACGACGCCTCATCGGAGGCCGATGCCGAGTCGCAGGCCCCCGCGGGCGACGGCCTGAGCGAGAGCGAAAAAGAGAGGATTCGATCCGAAGAGATCCATTCCGCGAAGGAGCGGAATTATCGCGAGGAGGTCCGTCGCGAAGTTCGGCGGGAAGCGGGAGGCGGTTCGACTTGGTCTCGCGTCCTCGCCATGCTGAAGCTCGAACCCGGGATCTCGGAAACGATCGCATCGGACCCGAAGAGCACGAAACAAGGCCTGGTCGTACTGGTGATCGCGAGCGCCGCGGCTTGCCTCTTGTTCTTGCCGCTCGTCCTGGTCACGATTCCGTTCACGCTCATCGCGATTGCGGTGACCGCGGGACTGTATTGCCTGTTCTCGCGCCTCTTCGCGAACGAAGTGCCGGCCTATCCCAATTGGTTCCGGATGCTCCTCTTTACGTCGGCCCCTACGGCCTTGGGAATCGTCCCCTTTGTTGGGACCTTGGCAGGGAGTGTCTACACGATCGTCCTGCACGTCGTTGCCATCCGGGATCTTGCCCGGGTCACCACGGGTGCAGCAGTCGTGGTCTGGCTGATTTCGATACTGCTGCCTACGATTCTGGTAGTGGCGGCCGCGCTGACATTTGGCTTGGCCGCATTCATGCAGTATTTGCCTGACATGTTCGATTGGTAGCGGAATACCCACGGGACGGCGTCCTCGCGGAGTCCATCGCCAGCGCTGGTCACTTCCGTGGCGTGTGATTCGATGACCAGCGTCGGGATCCGGGGCAACCGGATCCCGGGAGTTGCAACGGCTCGGGAATCGGGAGACTTTGGTGTAAAGGGAAGCCTTTGAAGCTCGAGTCCTGCCCTCCTTGCCGTAAGGCCGCAGCGCCGCTCGGCGGGAAGGCATTGGATTCCGAGGCCGGAACTCTCCCAACGACGGGGACGGGACCCCTCTCTCGAACGCTCTTCGGAGTCAATGCTGCGGCCGAAAACCGTTCCTCGAATGCACCCACTTGCCGTTGCATCCCCTCTATCCACACGCGCTCCGAAACCGCAATAGCGCGAGTCCCCCCAACCGACCTGCCTGAACACTCCTCCCTCCATAAAGAATTGCTGCACGGGCCGATCGCCGTATTGAACGATGCCGGCAGAACGGGGTCAGACATTGCCTCGGGTGGAGCGAGAATGCATTGTCAAGAATTATCATGTACTGTAAACTCTGAAATCGACTCCGGATTCAGCGGCAAGGTCGGCCGAGATCGGTGGCAAGGTTAAGAGCTGAGCCAAGTGCAGCGGGCGACCGTTATGGACGACAACCACCATCCCCAAGGCGCATGTGTTCGGCATCGGCCAAGCCAGGCGTCCTTGGCGAGCGAGGTGGTTCTGCCACTGCTAGATGAAGGAGCCGACCGCTTCGACGAGCACTCCTGCGCCGACGGATCCGGCTCTCCACGCGAGAACCCCCGCGCGGGTCAGCCGGATGGGATGCCGGGACGCGTTTTCGCCGTAGTCAGGTTGCAACGCGGGATCTTCGAGCGCATCGGCGAGGATCCAAGAGCCACGGTTCAAGCCCTCGTAGTGTTTGTGGTCGCAGGCATGCTACCCAGCCTGCCTGGGCTGCTCAGCCCCAACGCTGTCGAAGCGCTGTTCTCCGAATTGGAGGCCTTGGCACCGGCTGGGCCATATTCGGATTCGTATCTGGCTTGGCTAGGCTATTTGCGCGACCTCGATCCTGTAGTGTCTATCGGGCTACTGTCGTCGGGCGGCCTCATGCTTGGATTGTTTAACTGCTTCCTCCGGGCTGGAATGGCCAAGATTCTGGCTCGGCTAGTCGCCGCCGAAATCCCGGGGTTCAAGAACTGGCTCCGTGCTTATGTCTACTGCGGCGTTGCCGATGTACTCACTTTCATCCCGTGGGTGGGCGGGATAATGGCGTTCGGTTACGGTGCGCTGCTTGAAATCGCAGCAATCCGGGACTTGGCTCGGATTTCGAGTGGACAAGCGGTACTTGTGGGAATCGCCTCGCGCGCGCTGCTCTACTTGACTTGGATTCCCGTAGCCGTGGTGGCCATTCTGGTAACTACCTCCCTCCTGACTTCTTGACCGCCGAACCAGAGTATGGGGCCTTGGCCCGGTTGTCGGCCTAGGTGGATTCGCCCGCTGGCCGGCGGGCTCCAGCACCCTCGTGGTCTCGATGGAACTCGCCTTGCGCGTCGTGCTTGCCCCTCAGGACGATTCAGTGGCGAATGACTGTCTAACCGTGACCGGCGTCCAAATCCGAACCGAGAAGCCCAAGGGCCTCGAATAGAACCGGATCGAGCTCGGCGGGGTACTCTCTTCGGTGCCGTCCGAACATTGGGTCCTCCTGCAATTCGGCGTCGATGGGCGGAGCTGGATGATCTCGTGGCCGCGGTCCTGCCGGCAGACCCGTGTCAATGCCATCTGCAAGGCCCTTCGACGGTTCCGACTCGTCCCCGGAGGCCAATTCCGTGCTTGTCGCGCGCCTCCAAGCCAGGAATTCGGGGCAACCGGATCCCCGACCCGGCCGTCACACGGTAAATGCTGCGGTTGCGCTGCCACTATTGCCACACCGCCATCCCGATGACCGCCGCGCGGTTGGCCGGGTCGATCATCCTGTGCGCGCGCTGCCACGGGCACTTGTCGCAATGCCCGGAAACCGACTGTGACGGAAGACTCCTCAAGATTGCGGACGGGCCGCACATCGGGGACCGGGAGTGTTCGGAATGCGAGGAAATCTACGAAGTGCAACTCCTGGCCTCGCGGGCGTCCTGGCCCGCGACAGCGCTCGGCGAGAAGGTGATCCAGTTCCCGAACCCGACCTCGCCCGACGACTGAAATGTCGTATGACTGTGACCCGATCCTCGAATCGAGACTGCCTGGCCTTGATCGTTCTCACTTGCTTGGAGGGCGAGCAGCGATGAAGCACGGTCCCGCGTATCACGGCGAGGGACGCGACCGTCCCTTCAAGCGCCGATCCAGGAACTGCAAGAGGACCTGGGTGCTCTCGTCGCCTTCGACACCGATGTAGGTGTCAAGGGGCGTGTGCGCCCGACCCTTCCCCTCGTGCGAGGACACTTCGATGCCAGTTGCCAGGAGCTTCTCTTGCATGACCGTCGCTTGCTCTTGCGAGACTGCACGACCGTCGGCAGTCAACAGCAGGAACGGGGGGATTCCCGCCCCCGGCTTGACGTGATGCCAGGGCGAGACCGGGATCCAGGCCTCTGGGTCCCGTCCGAACACTCGAGACTGAGACGCTCCTGCTGTCGCCATCCGCATCGGCACGTGGAGCATGGCAGTGTCGATGGCAATCACGCCACTGAGATCACCCAGCGATGAGCCAGCTGCGTCCATGAATGCTGGATTGGTTGCCACGACGGAAGCCAGGTGGGCTCCGGCCGAATGCCCCATCAACACGATCTTCGATCCATCGCCTCCGTACTTTGCGGCGTGCTGGTGAAGCCACGCTGCGGCTGTTGCCACATCCTGCGCCATCGCCGCCAGGCTTGCCACGGGGTGGAAGCGGTAGTTCATCGAACCGAACAGGTAGCCCTCCGGAACCACGGCTGCGGGCTTGAACAGGGCTCTCGACTTGTCGCCGCGGATCCACCCGCCACCGTGCACGTAGAGCACCACAGGGGCGTCGGTCAGCCCTTCCCGGAAGTAGATATCGAGGCTCTGCCTCGTCGCGTCGCCGCCCTGGTCGCCAAAGTACGGAACGTCGGCGATGCGAACGATCCCGCGCTCCCGGCGAAGCTCCTCGGCGTCCCGGGCCGCTCGTGCTTGGTCCACGGCACCGTCTCCCGAACTGTAGGTGCGTAGTGTCGAGTTCGGCCAGAATCCGAATGGTTCCATTCCCCTCGATCGGTGGCTCACGGCCATCCGCTCGCGATAGCTCTCGACATCGGGCTCGGGCTCGGTCGGCTGCTCCAGATAGCGCGCCAGAAAGCGAAAGCGGTCCCGGGAACGTTCCATGACCGTGCCGCCAACGTGATCGGCCCAACGCACGAGACGATACTCATGCCGGATCCGATGACGCCACAGCAAGCGATGCATGAAGTCGACACCTTCCATGAAGCCGTAGCCATCCTCGTCGCCGACCTCAAGGTAGATTGCTGAGCTCTCAAGCCGAGTAGGGTCGCTCTGGACGATCGACGCGGGATTCTCCTGCCGGAACCGCAAATGGTCGAATGGGTCGCCGAAGAGCCTGGCAATGCCTTCCGGAGATCGGATCTTGTTGCGATCCGGGACCTGGTCCCAGGTCAGCCCAGGCCATGCGCCAGGCTCCATTGCCGCCACCGCTCCGAAGGTCTCTGGATGCTTGAAGCCAAGCCGCAAACTGCCGAATCCGCCCATCGAGATGCCGGTCACCATCGTGGTCTTTCGGTCGCCCCTTACGCGGTACGCTGCCTTCAGGTGAGGCAGGAATTCACTCATGATGAATGTTTCCCAGCGATTCTTGCCGTCATAGCTGTCCATGTAGATCGAGCCGGCTGCCACGGACGGAGTTGCAACGATCAACCGGGGGAGTTCGCCGGCGGCCCACATTCCCCGGATCTGAGATTCGAACCTTGCAAGTTGCTCGCGGTCACCGCCGGAGCCGTGCAGCATGAGTACGAGCGGCAGGCGTTCGCCGTCTTGGGAATGCCCCTCGGGAAATAGGACCGCGTATTCGACCGAGCCTGCGGCGACCAAGTCCGTCGGCAGCGACCTGCGGACGATCTCTGATTCCTGTCCTGGCGCGACACAGACCGATAGAGCGAGAAATCCCAGCGTGATGTTGGCTCTCATTGAATTGCCACGTCCCTTCTCGGCTTCCTCAGGCGGTTCGAGGTCCAGCCGCCAGGTTCGAATGCATGACGAACACCAATGTAGTCGCCGGTGGGGCCACCGGCAATTCCGATACCGTCAGGAGTCTCGATGACCCCAATTCTTGCAAGCGACGCAGGGGCCTGTTGGAGGTGGTGCTGAGCCGTCGCTGATTGTGTCGTCCAGCCCGGGCGCGCAACTCCAATGGCCACCCGGCCCCGTGTGGCCCAGAGCTTTGTCTATACGATCGTGTACTGCAACCCAACCCACCACATGAGTTATACTTTTGGTATGAAGGTTGCTGTCTCGATTCCAGACGACCTGTTCGAGAGGGCTGAGCAGCTCCGTCGGCAGAAAAAGAGGTCCCGTAGCAACGTATACGCTTCGGCACTGGCGGAATATGTCGCGCGTCATGCGCCGGATCAAGTCACCGAAGCGATGAATCGAGTGTGCGACAAAGTGAACCCGGACACCGATGATTTCATTCTGAGCGCGAGCAGGAGAATCCTGGAGCATTCCGAGTGGTGATTGGACAAGGCGAGGTCTGGTGGGCTGATTTGCCGCCGCCAACCGGTTCCGGTCCAGGATTCCGGAGACCCATCGTCGTCGTCCAATGTGACGACTTGAACCGAAGCCGGATCGCAACTGTGGTCTGCGTTCCAATGACGAGCAATATTCGCTGGGCCGACGCTCCGGGCAACGCCCGCTTGTCAGCACGAATCACCGGCCTCCCGAAAGACTCCGTTGCGAATGTCTCTCAACTCGTGACTCTCGACAAGGGGATTCTCACGGAACGCGTCGGCAAACTCCCCGAGGCCACGCTGGACCTGCTCCTGAGCGGGATCGACATCGTGCTCGGTCGATTCCCTGCGATGAACAGGTGAATGCGCCTGCCTCATCCGGACTGCTGGCTGCGCGGGGGAGTGTTGCTGCGGGCAATCCCGGTGCCACCCCGTTCTCTTTGTGAAGCCGATTGATGTTCGGTTGGAATTCGGACGCCATAAGGACCGGCTTGCCATGACCGGCCGCGGACCGCGCGTATTGCGCGGTCGGGAGCCCTCTGCCGACGGACCGATGCCCGGCGGGCCGTCGCCGCATCGAACCCGGGATTGAGGATGGATCCCGAAACAGGCCGTCTGGTACCGGAGTCTCGCGGAAGAGGCGCGTCAGGCCGCCGTCGCCCGAATAGAGAGATCTCTCATTCGTCGCCCGGCCGCTCGATCTTGCCAAACATGTTGCCGCCGTGCGTCTTGCCCCACCACATCCCGGCATAAGCGTCGCGATAGAAGGCAACCCTGGCCGTGTAGGTGCCCACTCCCGGAATCCCCAGGTCGGTGACACTGACCATCGGCGTGTCGCCAGCCCACGAAAGCTTGACTGGAACCGGCACGGTCACGTCGGTGTCGCCGAACTTGATGCGGGCATGGAACGTCCAGATGTCGCCGACCTGCTTGACGGCCTTCTCGATCTCGTACCGTTCGGCCCGAAGCTTCAACCCAGGGCTCTCGCCTTCGGGGGCTTCCGACTCGCCCTCGTTGTCAAACACTGTGAAGTTGCCAACCAGAATCGCCCCGCGCATCGACTCCTCAAATGCCTTTTCGAGAGCCTCCTGTTCCTCCGGGGTCGCCGCTCCCGTCGAACAGGCCAGCAGGGCCACCAGTGAGAGAGAAGCCAAGATCGCGCGTACCATAGCCTCACTCTACTGGATTGACTTCGGCTGCTTGAATCTAGTGGCCACGGATTCCCGAGCTGTCGGCCTGGTGCGCTGGCTGGATCCCGGTCCCCGCCGACGCGGTCGCCACCATGCCCGGTCCCGGGAGGGGCGGGTCTCTCCGATGACAGCTCCTAGCCTGGCTCTGGCCGGGTCCGGACTTCAGTAGCGGTTGGGAAGTCGTCCGGGACCGGTTGCGTGACGTCTCCGGTAACCGCCCACTCCGCTCCTCGCTTGAACGTCGTGATAAATCCCTTGCAGCGTTGCGAAACGAGTGCGTGGCCGAGCGTCGTATGAAATACCCGGCCGTTCTTGTACTGAATTGCCATCAGGATCGGCTCGTGCTCTCCCGTCCCTTCCGATTCGACGGTCGAAAACGCGGTGGCGAGCACGTGCAGGTTCTGCGCCGGCCCCCTGAGCCGATCGTAAAGTTCGTCATTCGCATGCATCCACTTCTCGGGCAGGCCCCGCGTGATCGGGTGCTCTGTATCGCGGACATCGATCGCAAACTCATGTCGGATTCCGTGGCTGCCGCCGATTCCCGGCGTGTTGTCATGAATGAACTCGCCATCCCGGAGCCGGACGTATGGGCCGTGCCGCTCGGTCCGGTCTCCCCAGCCGCCGATGCCGATCATTTCGTTGTAGGCCGTCCACTCGGGAAACGCGTTGTTTGCGGCATGGACCGAGACGAACGCCCCGCCCTCTCCAACGAAGGCCTCGAAGTCAGCCATTGCTAACTCGCCCCATGGCTCGCCGTTGTAGTTGGATACGACAAGGTCGTAGTCGGAAAAAGCGGGCCTGTACGATTCGAGCGATTCGCCCGCCGGCGGCGTCGTCGCGATGTCAACCGTGAAGAGTCCGGTCTCCTCGAGATAGCCCTTCAGATACCCGGTGGTGGTCGGCCAGATCCTGTGATTGCTCTGGCCGTCGACTATCAAGGCAGAGAATTTCGGCTCCGGCTCCGCAGCCGGTTCCAGCGCGGGGGTGCACGCCGCCAGCAATCCGACAGCGACAAGGGCGAAGCAAGTGCGCATGGTCATCATGGTGGTCCCAAAGCTAGCACGGCGACACCCGTGCTTCAATCGCGCGAAGCGTCCCAGAGGCAAGGAAAAACGGGATTCGCTGCAAGGAATCCCGTTCTTGCTGGAAATCCAACGCGGACGCCGGGCCTGCTGGAAATCCCTCTGCTCCGGCGCCATCTGCCCGCTCGGCAGCAGGCCCATTCGAGAACCTTCACGCAACTGCGACTTCGGTCCCCCAGGAGCCGAATCGCAAGGCCCGGAACTCAACGCGAAGGCGATAGAGCCCGCTTGGCCGAACGCGTCGGACACGATACAGCGACTCGAGATTCTCGACTCGCCACGGGAGGCCGCCTACTGATCTTTCAGGCTTCTGGCGGTTCGGTTTCACCGAACCCCCACTCCATGCGCACTACATCCAGCCTAATCGGTGTCTCGCCTGGATTCACGCGGGGATTGTCGAAGCCCCAGAATCGCGTGCCACTGTCGGTCGCCACCGGCGTGCCGAACAAGGGGTCGTTGGGGATATACAGCGAGCCGAACTGGAAGATCTTCTCAGTATCCCGGAATATCGGGGCGAAATGGATGCCGTCCTCAGACCAGTGGATCCAGCCGTCGTGGTGCGGGATCATGAGCATGCCGTGCTTGTAGCGCCAGCAGAAATGGCCGTGGCCGTTCAGAATCGGGTTTCCCTCGTATCTCGTATAGGGGCCGGTGATTGAGTCCGCGACCGCAACGCCGTTCTTGGTGGGAATTCCCACTCCCCGTAATCCCTTGTAGTACATGAGCCATTTGCCGTCCAGGTGCACGTGCCTGGGATTGGTGATGATCCAGCTGTCAAAGCTCATCCCGTCGTCGTTGCTGGCTCCAAGGATCAGCTCGTCGGAGGCGTATTCCCACGGCCCGGCCGGATCGTCCGCGACCACGCACCCGATGCCAGCCCGTCCTTGCCCGTACTTCTCGACGTTTGACGTGCACCCCTCGTAGAACATGTAGAACCTGTCCCGGTGGTGGAAGACGTTCACTTGGAGCCGGTCCCCGTCATCGAACATCCCCGGACTCCCCAGGGGCACATAGTCGACTGCCTTCCAATGGTGGGTGTCCTCGGAGGTCATGTAGAGAGCCGTCGAGTGGTCCCTGACGAGCGGACCATAGATGCTCCAGTCCTGTGACGGATCGTTGGTCAGTCCAGGGCTCCTGCCGTTCGAGAAATCGATGACCCAGCAGTGGTATTTGCCATTGTGGAAAATGACGCGGCTTGTGTCTCCCTGCCACCGTGCCGGGTTGAATCCGATCTCGGCGGCATTGACAAGATTCAGAGGAGCGGTCTTCTTCCAGAAGTTCCGGAGTTCCGGCGGAATTGTGTAGGTCCCCTCTGCTGCCCGTGAGTAAATGCCGTCGCGAGGCTCGCTAGGTTCGGCGGCGCTAGCGTCTGCAACCCTCGCTGCAATGGGCGCGAGCACGCGAGCGGCGAGGCTCGAACCCAGCATCCCGCCAAGAACGTCGCGACGAAGAATCAGGTGTGCCAATGCATCCTCCGGCCCCGTGGGCTACCCCGTATCATACGAGAGTTAGCGTCTGCTCACGGCCGTAACGCACCCTCCTTGAAGTGGGGCCAAATCGCGTTCCTTGAGAGATCCTCACGGGCCCGCGGGTCGGCAAGCGAGCGCCACCTTGCACGAGACGCTGTATGAGGACCGGAATCTCACCTTGACTTTAGGGGAACCCACCGCACAGCCCGGCTCAGGGAGGCAGACAGGTTCGTTGGCAACCTGGCAGCGCTACTGGCTCTTCCAGCTTCCGGGCCTCGGCGTGGTGGCGGTCCTCGTGATTCTGGCAGCCTACTGGTTCGAATTGCCGGGCTGGACAATTCCGTTCGCGCTCGGCGTTTGGATCGTGAAGGACTTGCTGATGTACCCGTTCCTGAAATCGGCCTACGAGGGTCCCAAACCGACCGGGCCCGAATCCATGGTTGGATCGCTCGGCACGGTGATGGAAGACCTGTCGCCGCGCGGGTACATCAAGATCGGCCCCGAACTTTGGCGGGCGGAGAGCACGGCACCGATTCGAGCCGGCCGGCCCGTCCGCGTGACCGGATGCGAGGGTATGACGATGCAGGTCGAGCCCGCCGGGCCGGAACCCGTCGCGGGCCCGTAGCCTCCGGGCCGGAATGCAGGGCGCAGCTGCCGAATTCAGGAAGCCATTAGGGTGACAGCTCGGCCTGGATCTGGGCCGCAAGGTCCATGGCACCGCGTTCGCGAGCGTGCCGCAGTGCGAATCGGCCGTACTCTTTCGACCGCTCGGTGTTTCCCATCTCGCGATGGACCAGGCCCAGAACGAACGCATGCAGGGCCGTACCATCGGTCACGGTCGCAACCGCTTTCTCCAGATACGGCAGCGCCTCGCGGTAACGTCCCCGATCGGCGATTCGCCGCCCGAGATGGAAATTCGCCATCGGGTGGGAAGGATTGTGCTGCAGGGCATCCTGATAGTGCCGGGCCGCCTCGGACTCCCGGCCCAGTGCCTCGAGCGCAGTCCCCAAATTGCTGTGAGAATCGGAGTGCAGAGGATTGATTTCCAGTGATTTCTTGAAAGCTTCCACTGCAGCCTCATATTCCCCCGCAAAGTGCCTCGACACGCCGTGGTTGTAGTGCGCCTCGGCGATCGACGGGTCCATTGCCACTGACCGCTCGTAGTGGAAACCCGAGCGTTCGTAGTTGCCCTGCTGGCCATGAATCGCGACCAGGTTGACATGCGCCTGCACGTAGTTGGGATCGATTTCGAGAAGGTCCTCATAGAGGGCTCTCGCGCTTGCCAGCTCGCCGCTCTGCTGTAGCGCGTGACCCTCGTTAAACATTTCCTGGACGCTGTCGTCTCGAATCGAATCCATGGCGTCCAAGAGCGGGTCCGCATAGTGGCGGCGTGGCGTCGGATTCGCTTGCTCATAGAGCGCGAGCTGATGGGATGCTTCGGTATCGCGGCCTAGAGACCGAAGTGCGCCCGCAAGGGCGTAAAGCGCTTCTCGATAATCGGGCTCGATTTCCAAGGCGGCTTCGAAATGCCTCACCGCAGTCGAGGGATTCTCTCCGGCGGCCCCACGCCCGAGTCGATAGTGCACTGCGGAAGCCCTCGGCGAAGTCTGGAGGGCGGCGTGGAGAATCTCTGAGGATCGGGCAGTGTCCCCGGACTGCTCGAAGAGATCGGCCAGTCGCAGTGCTGTAGGAAGGTCAGCTGGCCTCATCCGAAACGCGTCTTCGTACGACACGCGTGCGAGGTCGACCTGCCCGAGTTCGCCACGCACCACGCCCAGCAAGTAAGCCCACTCGAATGCATCCGGCTCTAGGCCCCGGCAACGCTCGAAGCATTCCGCCGCGGCCACGAACTGGCCGTAGGTGTAAAGAACTCGCCCGAAACTGCCAACGGTCTCGGCATCAACAGGCTTGGCCTCCGCGGCGGCCCGGGCGGACTGCAGCTGGTCCTGCACCGCTACGGCAAATCCGTCGAGGCTTGGCTCGGGAATTGGCGGTAGCGTGGTGAGGGAGCATCCTCCAGCCAGAATTGCCAAGAGCACTATCGCCGGGATCGCAGTCCGAAATGCGTGCGACCGCCCATCTTGTTCGGCGGCGTCCCAGCGATCGCTTTTTGTCGGGATCAGGTGCATCCCAACAACCAGTTTCGCCCACTTCCAAGCGCCCGGGCACTGCCCCCAAGAACAAGGGCGTCCTCGGCAGGCACGGGTGTCGCGAGTGCCACTCCGAATGTTCGAACGCGGATCGAGTCGGAGCACGGACCCTGAAGTTGGGCAATTGGCGCGCCGACGCTGGCGTCACGCGTGGACCGTGCCTACGCCGCTGGGCCTACGAAGGTTACGCCTTCACGAACGTGCCATGGAGACCGAGCGGCACCGGATGGCGTGAGATCCCTTGCCACACTGGCCCGTCGGCTAGGTGCCTGGCGTCAATAATGTTAAGGCCCGTGACCCGGCGTCGGATGTCGAGAAACGGACCGAGCAGCCATCCGTCATCCTCGGCATCACTGCGTGGCACAAAGAGATGCTCCTCGGGAATCTGATGCGCCGGGTATGACCAGTCGACAAGCGTGCCTGTGCCGGATTCAATACGGGCGACTCGCCGTAATGGCCAATCTCCTCCCGCACCGCCGCCTGTAAGAGCGAAGACGGCCCGATGTCGCAGACCGGTGCGACGGTGATCAATGCGAGGGAACTCGGTCGCTCCCGGTTGGACTTGATCGATCCCAGCGGCTCCGTTCGGCTGGAGAACGACATGGCGGTAGCTCGGGGGCGAGGAGGCGAACCGCCACTCTCCGCGCATGACCGCTCGGAAGTCATTGGTGACGAACTCGGGATCGGGCGCCTGACATACATCGAAGCGGATCGTACCGTCCCGCTCCTCCCAACCGTTGCCGTGGTGGAAATGGAAGCCAGGAGGCAGTTCATAGCGACGTGCCACCTCCAGCGTGTCCTTTTCGACCGCGAGCACCCTGCTGCCGAGGCCGGGACGCCAGACGTGAGCGTCAAGAAAACTCACGCGACCGGTCATGAAGCGGTCCGACTCAAGCACAAACGGAGTCAATAGCAATACGAGGTGGCGTGCCGTTACAACGAAGTCGTGCACCATCCCCAACGGGGCAATGGGTGCGACGTTGGCCTTGACAAGACGGCCGGCCCGGGAAATGCGGTAGAACAACAGCTTCGGTTGCGGTGCCGGCGAGAACCCGATGTTCCACAACGTGCCGTCCGGCTCGACTTTCGGGTGCGCCGAGAACGGTACGCCGGCGAGTTCCGGACTCCAGGCAACGAACTCTCCAGCAGAGAGCGATTCGGCATCGACCGACAGCGCCGAGCCGCCTTCCCACAACGCCATGAGTTGGCCGGCGTGGGCCAGCATGGAGGTATTGGCGACATTCATGTCGTCGGGCCGGAGAATCGTCGCTGAATTCGGAGGAAGGGTGGCGAAGGCGGGCAAGATTCGCTTGCCCGCCCGCTCTTCGCGGTAGCGTTTCGGCGTATCCAGAATGCGAGCGCGATGAGACACGCTTGTTCCGGTGAAGGTGAAAGCCTGTACCATGCCGTCACCATCGAACCAGTGGCCGTATCGGTGGCCGAAGCGATCATGTTCGGCGGGGCCGTTCCGCCAGAGGGTGCCTGTGAGATTGGACGGGAGGTGACCGCTCACTGTCGTCATGGGTGCCGCGAGTTCTTCGGCGCGAGCAGACGCGAAGCCAATCAGTCGCGGTTCGCTAGACAGCGCAGCAGCGAATTCATCGATGTTTCCGAGCGCCGCGCTCGCCGCGAGCACAGCCGGCAGCTCGCCAATGGTGCGTAGCAGATCGCGGCGGGAAAGCCGTTTCTTCATCGCCTCGATTGCCCGCTAGTTGATCCGCACCGTGATTGAGAGCCGATCGCTATCTGCGCTCACCGTCACGGCCGCCTTCTCGAAACCTGCCGGTCCCATGAAGCCATACACGTTGTTGGAAAAACCGTATGGCTCCGTCGGGATGCCCAGAATGTTCTTGGTCAGCTTGCCGTCTCCATTGCGGTCGTGGAACGCCGCCACTGCGTAGTCGCCAGGCGGCAGATCAGTGAAGACGAAGCGCGTCGATCCAACCGCAGCCTGCCGAAATGCCCCGGCGATAGCTCCGGCTTCATTGGGAAACTTGACCGTGGCGCCGCGTGGGTGAAGTGCGACACGTACGGAACCCTCGGACGAACGCAGGTTTGGGATTTGGACCTCGAGATCGGCTGCGTTCACCGCGTTCGCGGTGAACCAAGCCAGAAAAACGATGGTGGCGGTTGCGCAAACGTTGGTGAGCCGTGACATCTAATTTCCTTGTTGCTGTTCTGGCTTCTAACGCCGTGGAGTATTGATCCCACGAATCCTGCGTGTCAACATTGAATTCGCGAACGCCACAGAGATTTTCGTCAAGTGCAAGAATTGTCGTTTGCGTATCGTGAACTGCTAAGTGTCAGGTCGCTTAGGACCCAGGCAATCGCGCTCGCGAGCGTCATCGCGCTGTTCGTGATCATCGGACCATTCGGCACGTACGATTCGATCACCCCGCTTAGTCGCTTGGGCTATTGGGGGATGACGATGAGTGCCAATTGGCTTGTCTGCGGCAGTGTAATGGTGCTGGCGTTCGTAGTCGCACCCACCAAGTCCCTGCAGCGCTATGTAGTGACACTTACGGGTGCGGCCCTTGTGGCCGCGGTCCCCGGTACCGGCGTCGTGTTTACTGCCGAAGCGCTGTTTCGGCCGGGCTACGCCGATGAAGGCTCATTGCTGACGATTTACCTCTCGGTAGCAGTGCTGATGCTGGCGATCGGTCATATGGCTGTCTCCACGCTTGCACGGCGGCAACAAGGTGTGAAGAACGGGAGAACCGGGGCCAGCGACGGCTTGGGCAGTGATTCGACGACGCGTTTCCTTGACCGCCTGCCTACAGACCTTGGCAGAGATTTGATCTATATCAAGATGGCCGACCACTACGTCGAGGTGTTCACGACCACCGGTTCGACGCTGGTGCTGATGCGCTTTGCCGATGCAATATCCGAACTGAGAGGGACCGACGGACTGCGGGTGCACCGATCCTATTGGGTTGCTCGCGCCCACGTGGCAGAGACAGCACGTGACAAGGGTCGCACTGTCCTCCGTCTCACCAACGGCCACAGAGTGCCGGTCAGCCGTAGCTATATTGCCAAGGTTCGCGCCGCGGGTCTTGTACCGCGCTAGTGTTCCCAGGATCTCGAGTCCTGGTCGGCCAGAATTTGCGGAAACTACAGCCCTGGCTACGTCTTGCGGACGATTGACAGGGAGTGATGCGCGGTAGAAGCATGTGCCTCACGCCAAGAGTCTTGGTCGGCCTTTTTTCTCTTGCACTCACCTTCCCTCTGGCAGGACAGGTCGCGCCTGCACCGCCACCCGCCCCCTAGGCAACAGCCATCCCCCAAAAGGCACCAGAATCAGTCTGGAGGTGGAGTTCTCCGTCGAGGCTGACGAATCAAACGAACTCCTCAGCGGCATGCCAGATGATTGGACGGAAGACCTTCAAATAGAAATCCGCGATGAAATATATGATGTGTTACGCGGTTTGGCTGATGACCATAGGAGCGACACCGAGGGCACCATACGCAGTCCGTCTCAGTTGCCAGTAGTCACGCTGAAACGCGAGGCCGACGGCAGCGGAAGTGACGTGAGGAGCGACGAGTTGGTTCAGACGGTCTTCGCTGCGTTGAGCTCCACGAGCAATACGACGACGCTAAGTGCCCAGATGAACCGCACCGAGAGATGGCGACACTAGCTCGCAATTTGGCCGAAGCGATCAGATCGTCAACCGGTATCTGAGTTTCCGTCCAGCGCTTCGTACTGTCTAAGGCCTGTCTCAGCGCACACCCTTCCCGCGGCCGGCCCCCTCGCATCGATTAACAGCTTGGCTCAATCCGCGAACGCGTCAGCGATCGCGCCAGCGGCATAGACGACGCCCAGTTGGGCCTTTGCCAGGGCGTACCGGGAAGCGATGAGCCCACCCCAAGCCGCCGACTCAAGCACACGGGCTCGTTCGAGTTCGTCGAGCGAAATCCGGCCCTCGTCGAACTGGGCGAGCAAGACGTCGAGGTTCTCGCGGGCAAAATCGAGTTCGTGCTTCGATAGCTCGGCGAGTCGCCTAGCTTGTCGGAACGTGGCTTCGGCGCGCAGCCCTTCCACTTCGACGGCAGCGCGCCTGGCGTCTTGCTGCAGCGCGAGCTCGCGCTCTTCGAGCCTCGCCCGCGCCACCCGTTCGGCAGTGCCGCGGCCGGTGAAGACCGGGATCTCGAAGGCGACACCGGCCTGCCAGTTGTGCCTCTGGAAGCGCCGGAAGAAGTCGTCGTAGTTATTGAACCGAGCGAGCATGGAATACTGCCCGACGACGTCGAGCTGGGGAAGCCTTTCCGAACGGGCTGCGGCAGCGCGGTGCTGGGCCGAGCGTATCCTGGCGCCAAGGGCAGCGATCTCCGGATGGTCGTCGAGGGACCGGGAACCCGTTCGCGTCGCGATGTCCGCAAGGTCGGCGCTCGGGTCATCGCCGCCGGGGTCGGGCCTTAGGCGCACCTCCTGACCGAAGCCGAGCCTGCTCTTGAGGTCGGCTTCCAGCAAGGCCGAACGGGATTCCGACGAGGCCAGCCGTTCGCGCGCACGTGCCGTGTCGAGCCGCGCCCGGCTGAGCGCCAGAGGGACCTCGACGCCCTCGTCCACACGGGCGGAGGTGAGATCCTGGATCTCTTCGAATCTCTGCAGCTCTCGACTTAGTCGCTCGATTTCCCGCGTCGCGAGCTCGAAATCCAAGTAAAGGATCCCGGTTCGGTACACGGATTCCTCCGAAGCCGCTTGGGATGCGAGCTCTCCCGACCGAACCAGCTCTCGGACTCCATCCGCGCGACGCGGCCGGCCTATGTCGATCAGCGGCTGGCGCACGGTCAGTTGGGCGACCGACGGCGCGGCACCCTGAATGCTCTGTGGGATACCGGACGTCGCCCCGAGGCCCGAGCCAGCGTGGATCTGCAGCGAACGTTCCGTCCGAACCAACGCCAGATCGCTGGCGGACTTTTCGACTTGAAGCCGGGCCATCTGCACATCGGCGCTTTGTTCAAGGGCGAGACGAACGGCTTCACGGAATCCGATCGAGCGCGCGTCAGGCAACTCCTGCGCGGGAACCCAGGCCGAAAGCAACAGGACCGAAGTCCCGACCTTGAGCGCGGTCCAGCGAGGAATCGAGGAGAAAGTGTGCGAGTTCATGGCGTTTCTTGACCTCGTGGGTGACCAATTCGGGCAATTCAAGTCCTGCGGCTTCTGCGACTCGAGCCTCCCGATGGTCCGATCGCGGGCACCAGCCCGGCAAACACGGATATCGTACAGAGTCCAGGCCAGCCCGGGAACGCTGCGTCGGACCGCTGGCACGGAACCCGATCCGGAAGTGTCCGGGCATGCGAAGGCTTGCAGCATGCGAAGTGCAGAAGCTCGTGAAGATCAGGCTATTCGTGGCGCAGAGCCTCGACGGGATCGAGCTTCGACGCGCGGACCGCTGGCAGCAGGCCGAAGAGCGCTCCAGCGCCGGGCGCCGCGATGACGGAGAACACGATCCATTCGATGGGAGTCGTGATCGGCAGCGTGGGCCAGAGTTCGGAGGCCGCCCAGGGCAGGACGAGCCCCGCGATCAGCCCGCAAGCCCCGCCCACTGCGGCAATCGCCACGGCCTCCGCAAGAAACTGGAAGCGGATCTCGCGCCGCGTCGCACCCGCAGCCATGCGAATGCCGATCTCAGCTGTCCGCTCCGAGACCGCGATCAGCATCATATTCATGATGAATACGCCGCTGACGGCCAAGGTGATCGAAGCCACCAGAACCATCGCCAGACTCATGGCGAACAGGATCTGCCTGGCGGTTCGCAGCACGCTCGACAGCGTTTCAACTCGGTAGAGCGACCCGGGACGATGGCGGGATTCCAGCGTATCCCGCACCACGCCGGCGACGTCCTCGACGTGCGCCTGCATGCGAACCGCAACGTACAGCGGGTCGACGCGCTCAACCTCCTGGAAATAGCGCAGGACCGTGGACGGGACGAGCACCGAGTTCTCCGATACCTCCGACTGCCCGAACGTCTCGACCCCTTCAGAGAACACGCCGACCACGAGGAACTCCAATCCATGGGCCTTGATGGTCCGGCCAACGGCTGGGGCGGTGCCGCCAAACAGCTGCAAGGCCAGCTCGGGCGTCACTAGGCAGACCTTGGCCCGCGATGCGAGATCGCCTTCCTCAAGGAAGCGGCCGGCGTGGATTCTCAGGTTGCGGACGGCCCGGTATTCCTCGCTGGAGCCGAGGATCCGGATCTGCATCGGCGTTCCGTTGACGGTAATCGAATCCCAAGAGCTCGTCACGCCCGCCACGGCTGTCGCGAGGTTTCCGAGACGGGACCGGACCGCGTCGACATCGGCCAGGTTCACGTAGTCGGATTCCGCAGCCGACACGTTGCCTCCCGCCTCGTAGTAGGCGTACACGAGGTTCGATCCGACACCCTCGATCTGGGAGATGACGAACTCGCTTCCGGTCGCGGCGACAGTCGCGACGAGGATGACTGCGGCGACCGCGGCGGCCATGCTGGCCGCGGTCAGCGCGAATCGCAGCCGTCGGGTCCGGAGCGACTCGAAGGCCTGGCCAACGAGATCGCGAACTGGCAGGGACTCCCGGCCGTTCATAGTCTCTTCAGCAGCTTGCGGACCTGAGACGGAGGGGCTGAATCCGGCTTGCGATCAGGGCTCGTAAGGTAGCGCTCGAGCAGCTCTTTCGCCCTCGCATACTGGGACTTGCGTTTCGCGCCGACCCACGCCTTGGCAGCCTCGATCCACACGTCCGGGTTCTCTGGATCTCGGGCGAACGCCATCTCGAACAGCTCGTCGCTTTCCTCATGCAACCCTCGACGGGCAAGGAAGCCGGCATGAGCCAGCAAGTGATGGGTGTCGTCGGGGGCAAGTTCGCGTGCCCGCTCTAAGTGCCGGCCCGCCTTGTCGAAGTCACCCTCCTCCTCGTGAAAAGCCCCCCAGGCCACCGCACCCCTTGCCTTGTCAACCGTTTCGATGAGGCCGGCTATGTTCTCGGCCGCGGCCATGCTCCCGCCGATGATGCGCGGGGCCTGGAAGTGGTACCCCTGAAGTGCCTCGAGGGCCTCCACGTTCGAACTGTCGAGTTCGACCGACCGCTCGAATCGCCGCTTAACTTGCTTGGCCAAGGACATCGCACCGAGACGCCTCAGGCCGCTCATTTGCTCGGCTCGCCGCCCGATCGCCAGCCCCAGCCAGAGCTGGTATTCCGAGTTCTCGGGATCCCGGCTGGCGGCCCGCTCGAACTGCTCCTGGGCTTCGCGGTATTCCTCGGCCATGTAGAATTCGATGCCTCGCTCCCAATCCGCGGATCCGGGCCGTCCGCTCGCCAGCAGCGTGGTGCAAATTGCCAGGAGCGCCGCCAGTCTCCTAGCCATCGCTGCCCCCGGGCACGCGGGCCTTGACTTCCTGCCCTTCCGAAATCGGCTCTTCGCCCTGCAGAAGCACGATATCCGATTCATCCAGCCCTTCCCGCACTTCCACATGAACGGGACCTTCTACGCCAGTACGGATCTCGCGGCGCGATGCCTCGCCGCCCTCGAGAGTCCAGACGAACGTACGGCCGTCGCCTCGCAGGACCGACAGCCGGGGAATGCTGGGGGCTGCCTGCACGCGATCCGTCACGATGCGGACTCCGACCGCTAGGTTGGGAAGAAGCCGGCCGTCCGGATTCCTGACCGCGCACTGGATTTCCCCGACCCGACGCGTGCCCATCTCGACGACCTCTGTGGCCAGGCGATCCACGTTGCACGTCCATTCCCGCCCTGGGTAGGCGTCCGCCCGGATCTTGGCCTCGCATCCCTGCTCGACCCGTCCCAGGTCAGGCTCGTCGACGAAGATTCGGGCCCGCACAGCGTCCAGGATCCCTACCCGCGCAACCAGCGCCCCCTCCTGAAGGTACATTCCTTCGGAGACCGGAAGCGAGTAGACCACGCCCGAAGACGGCGAGAGCACGCGAAGCCTCTCGACGGCCACCCGGGCCTCAGCCACTCCGGACTTCGCTTCGTCGACAGCCGCCTGGGCTTCCTCGCGTTCCCCGAGTGCCAGCGGCGAAGCGAGCTGCACGTCAAGTGCTTCCACTTCGCGCGCCAGTTCTTCCGCAAGGCGTCTCTTCGCTTCAATGTCTACGGGCGGGACCGCGCCCCGGGCGGCTAGGCGCTCCAAGCGCTCCAGATCTCTCGCAGCGGATTCCCTCCTCCCGGCCAGCTTCGTGCGCTCGGCCTTCAGCACCGCTCTCCGCACGGGCGGTAGCCCCGCCTCCAGCGAGGCGAATCTTGCCTTCGCTCCCTCCAGCCGGGCTCTGGCCTGGGTCAGGGACTCGGCCTGCCCGGTGTCCGACAGACGCAGCAATTCCTGGTTCCGCTTCACTGGGTCACCTCGTTGGACAAGAATCCGCTCGACGCTGCCCGCCAGCGCCGTGTGAACCTCGAAGCGATTCACCGCTTCGATCCTGCCATTCGTCGTGAGCGCGTTCTCGATGTCCCGGCGCACGGGACGAGTCGCTTGGACCTCGAGAACGGAATCCGAGCAGGTAGCCGCCGCGAACAGCAGCGGGGCCAGCGATGCGATCGGAGCCTTCGGCATACGGCTCCGCTAGTGTTCCTCGGACTCCGCAGCAGGCCGGTGCGAAAAATCCCAAGCCCGGAGATCCGTCTCGCCCGGCGTGAATTCCACGACCGCGTACTCGCCGGCATCGAGGGGGTCGACGGGCCAGATCTTGTAGACAAGTGGCGCGAGCTGCTGCCGAAAGACCTCGACCTCGTCCTGGGCCTCGAACTGCTCCTCGGACCTCGGCACCATGTAGATCTGCTGGACAATCCTGCGATCCTTCCCTTCCTCGGGCTTCATTCGAGAGATGCCGAACCGCGAGAAGCCCTCCAACCGCATGTAGAACGCCGGCTTGGGGTCCGTGGTAATCGTCTTCGAGGAAAGCCCCTTGATCGAGAGGGTCTTCTTCCCGGGCATCACGGGCACGGGGGCGATGACGTTAAGGAAAACTCGCTTCTTGCTCCGACCCTCGTCAAAGAAGACCTGCTCGAGCGGCACCAGCTCCTTGTCTCGCAGGTAATAGATCCCATCCTCCAATGGCACGCGGTGCAGTTCCGTCCGGGCGCGCCGCTCGGCGACACGCTCGCGGCGCTCTTCGGCAGCGCGCACCTCCGCGGCTTCGTGCTCGCGGGTATTGTGGGCCGCCGTTCGACCCCAGTCCACAATCTCTTCCGGCATGACCTCCCACTGGCCGCGGTCGAGGCTGAAGTAGCGCACGCGGCCGTCAGCCCGCTCGTACTCGCGGACGGCCATGCGGGTGCCATCGGTCAGGATGAGAGCGACCCTCTGCGCTTGCAGGAGGAATGCGCAGGCGATCAAGGCGGCAACTGAAGCTAAGGCCGGGATACGCATCAAGAAGCGACGAGGGCTACCTCAATATACAGCCCGAACACGCCAGCCTGGGCGGCATCGACCCCTCCGGTCGGGGGCTCTCAGAAACGCACCCGTAGCTGCACAGTGGCCTGCCGGCCGGGAGCGAGGGCGGTGCCTGAGAACAGCCCGCTGAAGTTGATGACGTTGAGCCGGTTGGTCGCATTACGCAAGTCGAACTGGAGGGTGGCCGATTTTCCGCCCTGCTGCCAAACCCGAGAGCCGAGCGAAAAGTCGAGGCTCAGGTTCGGGGCAACCCGGGAGCGTGCGAAGTTGACCTCGCGGAGAATGGCCATGGGGATCGATGCCCCGGCTTCCTCGTCATCGTCGTGATCGTCGTGATCGTCGTCATCGTGGTCGTCGTGGTCGTCGTGGTCGTCGTGGTCGTCGTGATCGTCGTCATCGCCGTCGTCATCGTCGTCGTCATCGTCTTCCAGCTCCACTGGGAGGCCGCTCCCGTACCGGATGCCGAACGACGCCCAGACACGCGGATGGATCTGGTATTGAATGGTCGCCGCAACCGTGTTGCGCTGGTCCTGGCTGATCGGGAACTCCTCGATGACATCCCGTAGTTCTTCCGCTTCCCCGCCCTCCACAAATAGTCCTCCGGTGACCGGGGAAGACGTCAGCCCGAGCATGTTCGAATAGCTGGCAACGGCGGTCAAGCCTTTCCACCTCGGCATTTCGATCCGCACCTCGGTCCCCTCGACCTCAGCCGATTCGAACGTGATGGGAAACGAGAGCCCGGTGTTGAGGAAGACATCGTCGTCGATTGCGTTCTCGATACTCCGCCAATAGTGCTTTGCGTCGATGCGCATCGCGTTGCCGATCGGCTTCCGCAGGCCAATTTCTGCAAAATGCGCCCGGCTCGCCGGTACCGGCAGCGCGCCTTCCACGTCGTCAATATCCAAGCCCCCGGCGGCGCTGCTCAGAAGAAGATTCTCGTGCGGAGGAGGTTGGAAGATCCGGTCGTAGGAAGCGTAGAACTGCAGCGCGGCCCGGGGAACGTAATAGCTCGCCGCAAGACGCGGACTCAAGGCCCGGTCGGAGATCAAGAGCCGGTATTCGTCGAACCGCACGCCGGCACTCGCTGCAAAGTTGCCTGCCCGAAACTGGTCCTGGATGTAGAAGCTCGCCTCGGTGCTCCGGCGTCGGTCTCGGAAATCGAGGTCGAATGCGGGCAACTCGTCAGGCTCGGCCATCTGGAAGCGCTCCCTTAGCCCGCTGATCCGCAGGTCCCCCCCGATCTTCACAGTGTGACGCTCGGCGTCGAACGTGACGTCGGCCATCACGGCACCCTCGCGGAAGCCGCGGTTCTGCAAGACGAAGACAGGGGTCGAGAACTCGTTGCTCCACAGCTCGCTCGTTAGGTCCCGGATCATTCCCCGGATGGAAACCAGCGTCCGAGCGGACAGCGTGCCCTGGTAGTGGACTTGTCCGGCCGACTCGGACGATCTCCGATCCTGTCGCTGGCGTGCCTCCTGCTGGTCAAGATCGTTCGGGACGAGGAAGCCGGTCCGGTTCCAGCGTCCGTAAACGGTGAGTCGGTTCCGATCGTCCAGATCGCGAGCGAACCGGAGGTGCCCGCCGCCGGAACTGCCCTTGTTCGTGAAGTTCTCGAGAGAAGGCGGGTCCAGGTAGCGATCCGTGACACCTCCCTGGAGACCGAAGGAGAGTTCCGTCCTGTCCCGGGCCATCTGATGCGAGAACGCTCCCATGTTGGTGCCGTAGCCTCCGCCCAGCACATCCATCGAGGAGCGGTGTCCGAAACCGGCGTTTCTCCGCGTGTCAAGAGCGATCACGCCGCCCAGCCTCCGCCCGTATTCGGCCGGAATCCCGGCAACCAGTACCGTAACCGCCTCGAACTCGCCGTTCTCGAAGGCGGGTGCGAACGCGATCGATCTGTTGTCGTACAGCGGCATGCCGTCCACGACGTACTGAGTGTCGTACTCCGAGCCCCGCGGGTGCAGGACTGCGTTCGCTTCGAGCAGCCAGCCCGGCATCGACGTGACCACGTCGACCGTGCTTCGGCCGAGCGTGGTGCCAAGAGCTCGATCGAGGGTTTCCCGGCCAGCTTGGGTTCCCTGCGACGGGCGGAACGGTTCGAAGAGCGGAACCGTCGAACCCACCGTAATGGACTCGGCGACGGTTGCGATGACCATGGCGATCCGGATGGATCGCGGGACGGCAGACCGAATCTCAATTGTTCGCTCAGCTCGTTCGAATTGGGGATGTCGGGCCGTGAGCAGGTAGGTGCCGGGCGGAATCCGGTGAAGAACCGCCCTGCCTTCAACGTCCGCGTTCGCTGTCGCGATGAATTGAGGGCTGCTCGAAGCGAGCTCGAGGGCAGCGGGCACGCCCTGTCCGCTCGGGTCGACGACCTGGATCTCCAGCCGTCCGTCCATCACCTGGGAGAGGCCGGCGGGCGCAACGGCAATCAGCGCGGTCGCAATCGCCACCTCGAGTCGGAAAACTGGCAACGGGCGGCGAATCACAGGCTACACTTGATTATTCCGATCGGGCGGCGATCGTTCAGGGTTTTTTCGGTTCGGGCAATCCGACACCGCTCGGAGAGTGGGTTGGGGCGGATGCATGCAGATTAGGAATCCATGGTGGAACTCCGTCCGGGCCACGGGGTCAGGCGTTGCGAGCCTGCCGCTCGACAGCATCGCGGGATCGGCAGAGCGCACTTGCGAAGCAGCCGCCATCGAGAGAGAGGTCACCGCGCTGTTCGACCAGCTGAGGGACCCGATATTGAGATACCTGCTTTCGATGGGCCTGCCGGTGACCGACGGCGAGGATGTGATCCAGGACACGTTTCTGGCCTTGTTCAACCATCTCCGACGCGGCCGGCCGCGGACGAATCTGGCGGGCTGGACGTTCAGGACAGCTCACAATCTGGGCCTGAAGCGGCGGCGGATGGTGCATCGACGCCGTTCGGCGCTCGGACACCTGGCGACATTGGGTCTCGCCAGCCCCGCGGCACCGAACCCCGAGCAGATGCTGGACGGAGCGCAGAGGTACCAACGGATGTGCGCGGTGCTGCGGGCACTGCCCGAACGCGACCGGTTCTGCCTCGCCTTGCGGGCCGAGGGGCTCCGGTATCGGGATATCGCAAGGACCTTGGACATATCGCTGGGAAGCGTTTCGAATTCGATGAGCCGCGCTCTGACGCGGCTGCGGGAGGCGGACCCGTGAGTCTTCAAACCAATCAGGCTCCAGGCCACTCGTCTGATCGCGAGTTGCTGCTGTTGCTGGAGCGCGAGCTGCCACGCGAGCAGGCCGCGGCAGTTGGCGACCACGTGGCGGGCTGCCAGAAATGTCGCGATCGGCTGGCAGGGTTGGATTCCATATTGAGGGGAGTCCACGTCGACCGAAGGCAGGCACTGGACACGCTGCTGCCTCCACAAGCGGTAGCAAGGGCCCGTTTGGAAGGTGGAATCGCGCAGGCAATGGCGCGTGCGAGGATTCCGGCTCGCTGGAGCCCGTGGGAGTCTTCGATGGCAATGGCAATCGCGATTCTGGCGGTCGTTGCGGTCTTCTACGCGCTCTCTGAGCACTACCTCCATGGCGGGGCTCCGCACGGTTATCGCGCTGCAAGCGTTTTCGCTCCGGACCCGATGCTGACACCCGGCCTGACAAACGCCTCGAGTCGAGCCGATCTGTGTCAATCGGACGCGGTTCCGTCGGCCGCCCCGGTCGATCGCCAAGTCGCTCTCAGGATCTTCCGCTCCCACGGAGTGTACGATCCCTCGCCAAAGGCCTACGAGCTCGACCACCTCGTCCCTCCGGAACTCGGTGGCGTGACCGCGGCCGGAAACCTGTGGCCGCAACCCTATGACGTACGCCCGTGGAACGCCAGTGCCAAGGATGCCTTGGAGGACAGGCTCCTGCGGCTGATGTGCCAGGGGCAAGTCCCGCTCGAGCGGGCACAGGCAGAAATCGCCGACGACTGGGTTGCTGCCTACAAGAAGTACTTCCGGACGTCAGAACCGCTCGTCGAACACGCGGCATTCCTGAAAGACGAGCCCTGGCAATAGTCCGGCATCCAGCTCGGCATCACGGGCCCGAATGGGGCCGGGACGCCTATGCTATGGTCAACCGAACCAGCAAGGAGATGAGCAAGATGCGTTCGTTTGAACTGAAAGAATGCTTGTGGCCAGTGGTACTGGCGTTGGTCGCGGCCGCGGGTTGCGGGGCACCGGCCGACGACAGGCCCAACATCATCCTCGTCATCACCGACGACCAGGGGTACGGAGATGTCGCAGCGCACGGCAACACGAAGATCCGGACGCCGAATCTCGACGAACTCCATGCTGAAAGCGTGCGCTTGACGAACTTCCATGTCGATCCGACCTGCTCGCCGACCCGGTCCGCGCTGATCACGGGCCGCTACTCGTCCCGGACCGGGGTCTGGCACACCATCATGGGCCGCTCCATCGTGCATCGCGACGAGACAACGTTCGCGGACGTTCTCTCGGAAGCCGGCTACGACACCGCCTTCTTCGGTAAGTGGCACCTGGGCGACACGGCTCCCTACCGGCCGATTGACCGCGGATTCCAGGAAGCCGTGTATCACGGCGGAGGCGGGGTCGGCCAGACGCCGGACTACTGGGGCAACGACTACTTCGACGACACCTACTGGCACAACGGCACCCCCAAGGCCTACGAGGGGTACTGCACTGACGTCTTCTTCGACAACGCCCTGCGGTTCATTGACGAGCAGGCCGCGAGCGGATCCGGACCGTTCTTTGTCTACCTTTCCACCAACGCTCCTCACGGGCCTTTTCTCGTGGACGAGAAGTATTCCACGCCCTACGCGGAGATGGGCGTTCCGAATCCGATGGACAAGTTCTACGGAATGATCGAGAACATCGACGAGAACATGGGGCGCCTAGGAGCCAAGCTGGACGAACTCGGTCTGGCGGAGAACACCCTCCTGATCTTCATGACGGACAACGGCACCGCCGCCGGCGTAACCAACACACATCCCACCCAGCGTGTCGGGTCGTCGAACAAGGAGTTGCTGGTCAGGGCCGAGAAGGAGGAGGCCGAGGGCGCCTGGCAGGGATTCAACGCCGGAATGCGTGGCAGGAAAGGCTCCGAATACGACGGCGGCCACCGGGTGCCTTTCTTCATGCGATGGCCAAGCGGCGATCTCGGCGAGCCGAGGGCCATAGGGAACCTGACCGCGCACATTGACGTACTGCCGACGTTCGCCGACATCGCAGGCGCCGGCGAGCGTCCCGACCTGGACTGGGATGGGACTAGCTTGCTTCCCCTTCTCCGCGGTGGCGATTGGACCGACCGCACGCTGACGGTACATTCCCAACGGATCCGATTCCCGGAACGCTGGAGAAAGAGCTCTGTCATGACCGAGCAGTACCGGCTCGTCAACGGCGAGGAGCTCTACGACATCAAGGCCGACCCCGGACAGCTGGAGAACCTCGCGGAGCAGAAGCCTGAAATGGTTGCGCAGCTACGGGAGGCATACGACGCCTGGTGGGACCGGATCGGCGGCCGGTTCGAACAGCACGTGCATCTGGACATCGGCTCGGATGCCGAGAACCCCGCCCGCATCACGGCCCACGACTGGCTGCCGCCGGACGACTCGATGCAGGTCCCGTGGAACCAGGGCCACGTCAGCCGAGCTCCCGCGGTGAACGGCACCTGGAACATCAATGTCACCCAGGCTGGAACCTACGAGTTCGAGTTGTACCAGCGCGACAAGCCGGCCGACTACCCGATCGAGGCTTCGGAAGCAACGCTGCGGGTTGGCGATGCCGAATCGAGCGCACCCGTTCCGGAGGGAGCGTCGCACGTTCGGCTCACCATGGACCTCCCGGCTGGCAAGACGACCCTGGACACCCGGTTCACGTCCTCGGATGGAATCGAGCGTGGGGCGTTCTTCGTTTACGCGAAACGGCTCTAGCTAATGCTATTGGTGCGCTAAGAGCCATTGCGCCCGACCGTGTGACCGCCGGTCACGAGAGACCGGGCTCCACGGTTTGCGTTGACGGCCGTTGCGCTGCGGAGGAGGGCACTTGTTCGCCGTAGCGGGCAAGTGCTCGTAGCGCGAATGGGTACGGGCCGCAAATGGCCGATTTCGAATCCTCTGTGACACGGAATGCTGCGTCGAGAACAGAGTTCGCGTTGGGTGTGGCGGAACGTGCACAGGCCCGCCCACATCTTGAGCGCCACGGGAATTGCACCAAGAAAGGGAATTCGTACTGTAGTCCCAATATGGGACTACAGTGTTAGAAGGGGATGCGCGTTATCGCTCTCGCCACACTGAAGGCCTTCCTTGACGCCTCGCCCGCTCACACCGTTGTCCGAGAGCCGGTCATGGCGTGGTATAGGCAGGTCAATGCTGCGGATTGGGCGAGTCCGGCGGATGTCAAACGGGATGTTCGCAGCGTCAGCATCCTAATGGACGGAAGAGCGGTGTTCAACATCGCCGGCAACAAGTACCGCATCGTGGTGTGGATCAACTACCCATATCGGGTTGTCTACGTTCGATTCATAGGGACGCGCCGCATGTACGCTGCCATTGATGCGCAATCGATCTGAGGGCCAAGCCATGGAGATCCTGCCGATCAAGACCGAACGCGACTACCGTCGCACGCTGAAGGAAATCGAGGGCCTCATGACCGCTAAGCGCAACACGCCCGAGGGCGACCGTTTGGATGTCTTGGTGACATTGGTCGAGGCTTGGGAAGCGCGGAATTACCCTCTTGCTCTACCCGATCCAGTGGACGCCATTCGCTACCACATGGAGCAGAATGGGCTCTCGCCGAAAGATTTGGCCGTGTATATCGGTAGTCGCAACCGGGTTTACGAGGTGCTGAATCGCAGGCGGCCACTGAGCCTCAAGATGATCAGGCGCTTGCACCAGGGGCTCGGCATACCTGCAGAGTCATTGATCAAGGTCGCCGATGAGGCGACACAGCTTACGGGCTCTCCGAGTTGAGACTCGCCATCTCCCTCTGCCCTCCCAGTCGTCGAGATGCATTGACTGGGCGATGGGGCGGTTGCCCGCCACCAGAGAACGTCACGCCCGTGCGGTCGACGAGCCGACCGATTCCAGCTTCAAGGCCAGCGCCTGAGTGATGGCGGAGTGCCCGTTCAGAATCCGCGAGAGCATTTCGGTCCCGACGCCTAACTTTTCTGCCGTCGCACCGAGCGCGGCCGGCCGTTGCCGCCAGACATCCGGAGCTGGGTGGTGCTGCTGGCGCGCATCGCGGGCTGGCAGCCCTCGACTCGGCGCCCCTTGCCGGGCAACGAGGTCTTGTGGCGGGCCTATGTGCAACTGCAGGCGATGGTCCGCGTAACGCAAGCAGCAAGGGCGTCATAGCAATACCCGGACCTACGCCTACGTCAAATGTGACCAGGGGCTAGGCTATTGGTCCGAGCGAAATCGGCTCGTGATAGCATGAGTTCGCCGTGTTCGATCTGACGGATTCGGCGCTACGCGACAAGCTATCACCGTGATCGAAGACTCTCTCTCCCGACGGGACTGGATCCGCCATTGCGCGCAGACCGGCACCGGCGTGGCGCTCGCCAAGGCCACGCCAGTCGCAGCCGGCGCGGTCCAGGCCACGGCCGCCTCCGAGTACACGAACTATTTCGGGGACCTCCACAATCACAACCAGGTCGGCTACGCCCAGGGCACTCTCGAACGCAGCTTCGAAGTGGCTCGCAACCACTTGGATTTCTATGCCTTTACTCCTCATTCGTACTGGCCGGACGTGGGTCAGTACGACGGCAAGATCGAGTACAAGTGGCGCAACGGCTTCGCTGTCGCGAAGGCTCGCTGGCCCGACGTCGTCCGGCTGGCGCGCGAGTTCGACGATCCCGGCAGGTTCACGACGATTCTCGGCTACGAGCGGCACGGAACGATGGAGGGCGACTACCACATCCTGTTCCCAGACCTGAAAGGCGACTACGAGCTGATCGAGCCCTTGGACGAACTGCAGGCATTCGCCAAGCAGAGGGGCTGCATCCTGGTCCCCCACCATCCCGCCAACCGGCTGGGACATCGCGGCATCGCTTCGACGGGCATCGACCCAGCAGTTTCGCCGGTCCTCGAAATCCATTCCGAATGGGGCTGCGCCGAGCACGACCGGGCTCCCCATCCCTACAAACGCCACACCGAGGGCGGCCGCTGGACCCGGCACACCCTGCAGCACTACCTCTCCGAGGGCCACCGATTCGGCGTCGTGGCGAGCACGGACGACCACCTAGGGTACCCCGGCGGGTACCGCGAAGGCCTGGCGGTGATCAAGGCCCGGGAACTCACCCGGGAGGCGATTTTCGATGCGCTGCGACACCGCAGGACCTACGCGGTCACCGGGGATCGGATCGAGATGGACTTCTCGGTGAACGGGGCCATGATGGGCCAGGAAATCCCCTATTCAAAGAGGAGGGTAATCCATGCCCGAGTGCGGGGATGGGACCTGGTCGACCGCGTCGAGATCGTTAAGAACGGTCGCGTGATCCACCGGGACTTCCCGGTCGACAGGCAGCCAGGGGCGAATCGCTGGAACGACCCTGTGGTCGTGCGGTTTGAATACGGCTGGGGTCCGTGGCCGGCGCTCGGATGGGGCGGCACCGCAGACTGGGATTTCACCTTCGAGGTCGAGGAGGGACGTATCGAAGGCTTCCACCCGTGCTTCACCTCCGGCCCGTTGGACGAGTTCCGCCGCGACAAGATCGTCAGCAGCAACGAAACGTCAGTCCGGGTGCAGTCCTACACGGCCCTCAAGCAGCAGCTGGACGACTACTCCCAGAAGGCTCTCGTGCTGCGCGTGCGAGGCGACGCAAGGACCAGGGTCACGGTCCGCTGCACGAAGCCGACCAAGTGCTCGGTGACCCAGACACTGGCAGAACTGACCGAGTCGAACGAGATGCTGTTTACGCGACCGTTCCCCTGGGAGTCGGCGATGCTGCACCGGGTGGTGTTCCACGACAACTGGGAAACGGCTCTCACGACCGAGGACGAAGGCGACGGATCGCAAACCGACTGGTACTACGCCCGGGTGTTCGAATCCAATGGCGAGCTTGCTTGGTCCAGCCCGGTGTGGGTCGAGGCTGCCTAGCGGGTCCGGGACCCGCACCAGCCGGGGATGCCTCGCAAAAGCCTCGCTTCGGCTCAGAGGCCGACGTAGCGAGCGTGGAGGCTGCGAGCGAGACCGAGATCCTGGGTCCCCTTCACGATCGCCCGCCCGTCCGCGAAGACAGTCAGTTCGTGGGGCGGGCAGCGGAACCGAACCACGTGCTCGGTTGAGCGGACCTCCCCCAGTCCCGACAGGGACTCCGCCAGACCAGCCAGGTCAACGGGGCGGTCCCGTCCCGGCACTTGCACCGCGTCGCGGCCGCAAAGCCTTGCCGATGCCAGTGCTCCCGCTTCCAGGTGCGCGAATTGCCGCTTCCCGCAAGTCGGGCAGGCGGGGTCCGCGACGTCCGCCCGCACCGCCGAGCGCTCCCCCGTCCACACGTCCTGGGAGACGAGCTGAGAGCACGCAGCTTCGGGACGGCCGGCAAGGATCTTCAGGGCTTCTGCTGCCTGCAACGAGCCGACCAGCGAGGTCACCGCGTTCAGGACACCCGCCGTGTCGCACGTCGGCTGCCTCGAGGAGGGAGCGGCCGGGAACAAGCAGGCAAGGCATGCGGTCCGGCCCGGCAGGACCGGCATGACCGAGCCCTTCGTGGCAACAGCCGCGCCGTAGATCCACGGGATGGACCGCTTCACCGCCACGTCATTGATCAGGTACCGCGCCTCGTAGTTGTCCGTCCCGTCCAAAATGACGTCCGCGCCCTCGAGAAGGCCTTCTGCATTGGAGGCCGTGAGGTCCTTCACGACCGCCGTGACGCGCACCGCCGAGTTCGCCAGGCAAAGGCTCCTAGCCGCGGCCACGGCCTTCGGCGTACCCTCTTCCGCGTCCCGCTCGTCAAACAGGCATTGCCTCTGCAAGTTGCTGGCCTCGACGTAGTCGCGGTCGATCAGGACGGTTTCGCCCGCACCCGCTCGCACGAGCAACGAAGCCTGGACCGTTCCCAATGCCCCGCAGCCCACGACAACCGCACGAGAGCTCGAGATCAGGCGCTGCCCTTCCTCGCCGATTTCGGGAAGGAGCTTCTGCCTTGAGTAGCGGTCGAGATCGTCCATGGCAGGGCTGCGCGGGCGCCGGTACGGTTCGATCCTACCAGTGCGGACCGGCACGCCGGCTGGTATCCGGTCCCTGAATCCGCGGCCGACGCCTAACCTATAATCCGTGTTAGCGTTGCAACGATTCCGACTGACCGTTTTAACGCTCCCCATCCTTGCCGCCGGTCCCTGCCTAGCCTCTGGGTTCTACGGGATCCCGGTTTCCCAGATCCGCTTCGACCCGCCCTTGCCGGCTAGCATGCGCGAGTCATCCGATCGTCTTCTGCGCATCAAGCTCGGAGAGCCTCTGGAACCGGTTCCGCTGCGGGAATCGATCCAGGCGCTGTTCCGGACAGGCCGCTTCACGGACATTCAGGTAGACGCGGAGCGAACGCCAGATGGAATGATCGTCTCGTTCCTCAACGAACCGGCTTGGTTCGTGGGCAACGTCCGGGTCCTCGGCGTCCCCCGCCCTCCGTCCGAAGGCCAGCTTGTCAACGCAACCGAACTGCGCCTGGGAGAGCTGTTCACCGACGACAAGATGCTTCAGGCATTGCGTTCGTTACGGGCCTTGCTTGTGGAGCACGGGTACCGGCAGCCCATGCTCTCCCACCGCATCTTGAGGGACTCGGTGACACAGCAAGCGCACGTCGAGCTGAGCGTGGCCCCCGGTCCGCGCGCGAGGATTGGAGCGCTGCTCGTGACGGGTCGGGATCAACCCCTGGCGGCGGCGGAGATCCGACGCATCGCGCGCTGGCCGCGAGGCGCGGAGTACCGGCCGGATCGAATCCAGCGCGGTATCGGCCTGTTGCGGGAGCATTTCCAGGGCCAGAACCACTGGCGATCCTCGATTCGGGTCGAGGCCGCCGAGTACCGGCCGGCCGAGAACGAGGTGACGCTCGTCGCTGAGCTCGATCCGGGGCCAATCATGCTCGTGCGCATCGAGGGTGCGGGAGTGCGCGACTCCAGGCTGCGTCGGTTCCTTCCGATCTTCGCCAGGGGCGTTGTCGATAACGACCTTCTGACGGCGGGAAGGGAGAACCTCGAGAACTACTTCCAGTCGCGGGGCTATTTCGGCGCAAGCGCCGAGTACGTAGTCGAGAGCGAGACCGAAGAGACAATCGCGATCGTCTATCGCGTTTCGCGCGGCTCTAGGCAGGTCCTTCGCGAGGTCCAGATCCGTGGAAACCGCTTCCTTGATGCCCAAACGATTCGGGAGCGGATGGAGGTGCGCGAGCGAGGCCCCGGTTCGAGTTACGGCCTGTTCAGCACGGCATTGCTCGAGCGCGATCTGCAAGCAATCCGGAGCCTCTACGATGCAAACGGATACCGAGACGCCGAGATCTCGGGGCAATTGCTCGAGGGCCATCAGGGCGGATCGAATGACCTCGCTGTCCGGATCAACATCGACGAAGGGCTGCCAACGGTCGTCGCCGGCCTGGTCACGTCGGGATTCGTAAACTTTCCCGCAAGCGAGACCGAATTCGATTTCGCTTCAGCACCCGGCCAGCCATTCAGCGAAGCGAATGTGGCGTCGGATCGCCAGAGCATCCTGTCCGAGTACTTCAATCAAGGCTACTTCCAGGTGTCATTTGACTGGCACGCAGAAGAGGGCACCTCGCCGCACGAAGTGGTGCTCTATTACGACGTCCGCCAAGGCGAGCCCATCCACACGGGCGCGGTCTTTTTTTCCGGGTCCCAGAGGACACGGGAAGCCGTGATCGACCGCCGGAATGACCTCTCGCCGGGCGGTCCGCTATCGCAGTCGAGCATGTTCTCCACGCAACGCAACCTCTACGACCTAGGGGTGTTCTCCAAGGTCGAGGTGGCTGTCCAGAATCCGGACGGGATCGAAGAAATCAAGAACGTCCTGATTCAGGTGGAGGAGGCGAGACGCTGGGCGGTCGGTGTCGGAGGCGGGGCCGAGTTCGCCCGTATCGGCCGCAACACGGCCGAGCTCACCAATCCGGCCGGGGACGCCACGTTCAGCCCTCGCGTGACGCTGGAAGTGACGCGCCTGAACGTGCGCGGCAAGGCGCACACAATGGGATTCCGTACGCGCCTGTCCCTCCTCCAGCAGCGGGGGCTGTTCACCTACGAGGCACCCCGCTGGTTCGATTCGGACCGCTGGCGGCTGACCGTCAGCGGTCTCTACGACACGTTCCGCAACGTCAACACGTTCACCGGCCGCCGGCTCGAGGGCGCGCTCCAGCTCACCCAGCAAGTGAGCGCAAGGACTACGGTCCTGTACCGATACGCTTACCGGCGGACGTCTATTGACCAGAACACCCTGAATATCGAGCCTCTTCTAGTGCCCCTGATTTCCCAGCCGGTACGAGTGGGCCTCCTGTCCGGAACCTACATATCGGACCGCCGGGACGATCCGACGGACACCACCAAGGGCATCTTCAACACCGTGAACGTCGCACTGGCATCGAAGTACTGGGGCGCGCAGCCGAACTTCGCACGGCTGCTCGCGCAGAACAGCACATACCACCGGATCTGGTCGCGAGTCGTCTTCGCCCGCACCATGCAGCTCGGCGTCAACCTGCCGTGGGCGGGCCACGGCGTCGAGGGTGTACAGCTCGCGAGATTTGCCGGGCGGCCGGATCCGCGGATCCCGCTTTCGGAACGATACTTCGGAGGCGGAGCGAACTCCCATCGCGGCTTCGCCTACAACCAGGCCGGGCCGCGGGATCCGGCAACAGGATTCCCCTTGGGCGGAGGCTCGCAGTTTCTCAACAGCTTGGAATTGCGGTTTCCCTTGATTGGCAGCGACATTTCCGGCGTGATCTTCCACGACGCCGGCAACGTCTACTCCCGTCCGGGACGAATCAGCTTTCGGTCCGCCCAGAGCGTCCGCGTGACCGACGCGGGAGCGAAGGAGTTCGACTTCGACTACATGGTGCATGCCGTGGGCCTCGGGATCCGCTACCGGACGCCAATCGGCCCTGTCCGCTTCGACCTCGCATTCAGCCCGAACCCACCGCGGTTCGTCGGGTTCGAAGGAACGCGCCGTCAGCTCCTGACGGGGATGGGGAGCTTCCGGGAGCAACGGATCCCCGCGCTCCAGTTTCATTTCTCCCTGGGCCAGACCTTCTAGTAATGACAGTTCGCTCGGCCAGAGGACTCAGCGTGTGCGGGATGGCGCTAGCGTGCCTGCTCGGGACAGCACCCCTGCGCCCGGAGATCGTGGACGGAGTGGCCGCAATCGTCGGAACCGAGGCCATCACCCTCTCTGAGATCGACCTCGAACTCCGGATCGAGTCGCTGCTCAACAACGCGGAGTTCGTCGGAATCGAAGATCGCGCCGAGGACGTGCTGCAACGGTTGATCGACCGGCGCCTGATCCTTCAGGACCTGTCCCAGACGCCGTTCCTGATCGTCCAGGACGACGAGGTCGAGGGCCAGTTCGGGAGACTGCGAGCCCAGCAGTACCTGGGAGGGCGGGACTTCGATGCCGCTTTGGGGCACTACGGCTTGACGGAGGAGGACTGCCGGTCGTTCCTAGTCGAGAGCATCGCCTTCGAGCGATACGTCGCATTCCGTTTCAAGACCGGTCTGAATGCCGGCCAGCCGGCGATCGAGGCCTACTACCGGAACGAATACGCCGTCCCTCGCCGCGCCCGGGGAGAGCAGGTCGCGCCCCTGGAGGAAGTGTCGGACTCGATCGCTCGGATCATCGTCGAGCGACAGGCGAGTTCTCTGCTGGAAGAGCGCGTCCTCGAACTCCGGTCGCTCAACCGAATAGAATTGCGGCTACCCCCGCGAAGGGGGGCCGAGCCGTGATCCGTGGACTCTACGCCACGCGGCGATTCCGAATCGCGCTTGCTGCCCTCGGCCTTGTCGGCCTCGGCTGGGGGTCGTTCGAAGCGGTGATCCGCAGCAAATGGCTTGGCGAAACGGTCCGAGTCACCCTGTTGCGGCGAATCGAGGCTACGACTGGCGGGTCGGCTTCGATCGACAGTTTGCGCTTGGGAGACTCGCGCCTGTCATTCGAAATCGAGGGTCTCGAGGTCGGGAATCCCGGTGCCGGCAGCTCGCCGCCGTTTCTGACCGTGCCCCAAGCGTCCGTCCGGCTGGGCTGGCGGACCTTCGTCGGCGGTCGGACCTACCTCGACACGCTGCATGTCCGTGAACCGCTCGTCCAGGTGACCGTGGGAGAGGACGGATCTTCGAACATTCCGGTTCCCGAGTCATTCGCCGACGCTTCCAGCCTCACGGTCCGCGAATTCGAGCTCACCGGCGGCGCGATCAACTGGAATGGCGAGCCATTCGATATGGAATTCAGCGGAACCGGGCTCGAGATTCTCACCTCCGCGGACCCTTCGACCGGACAGTACTCCATCAATGCCCGCCTCGCGGACCCGCGATGGGGTGCTACAGAGATAGGGTCTCTGCACGGGTCGTCGATCTCGCTGTCGGCAGTCGCCGCCAGCGATGGAATCGAAATCCGCTCCGCCGAGCTGCGTGGTGACGACGTGTCGTTCGATTTGACGGGAAGACTAGGGGATTTCCGTTCTCCACGGTTCGAGGGCAGCTACTCGGCCATGGCGCAGCTAGGGTGGTTGGACGGGCTGGCAGGACTCGACATGCCCGGCCTCGAGGGGACCGTGCGCATACGTGGCGAAGTGAATTGGGACGCGGGATCCGGCCGACTCGACTACAACGGAACCGCTGCCGCCAGCAACGTTGCAGTCTCGGGACTGGATCTGCAAGGCTCCGTCACGGCAGGGGTTTCAGGAGACTTGGACGGCCTGGCACTCACTGGCATCAGCGGCACCCTGCTCGACGGTGAGGTTTCGGGCACGCTCGAAGTCCGCCAGCTCAGGGAGGTGCCATCGATAGCGGCGGCGGGGTCGGTCAACGGCGTGTCGCTGGGGAGCGTTTCGAGCGTGGCCGGAGCTGGCTCGATCGCTTGGGACGGGTTCCTGGATATCCGCTTCGATGCGTCGGGCTCGCCTTGGGAGGATGCGGTTGCCGACCTCGAAGTCGTCGTGCGGCCCTCCGGCGGCCCGTCCAAGCTCCCGGTCCAGGGCAGTAGCTCGCTGCAGTACCGCAGGCGTGACGGCAACATCGCCGTCTCCAGTCTGCAGCTCGATACGCCGAATGCGAAGCTTCGAATCAGCGGCCTGATCGATGGCGATCAGCAGGCGGAGCTCCAAGTTGAAGCTTCGATGGAATCTCGGCAAGCGGTCGAACGGATCCTCGCCACGGTGCAGCCGCAAGCTCTGTTGCCGGTTTCGATGCCCGACGGCCGGTTCTCCTTTCGAGGAGACCTGCGCGGCAGGCTTGGAAAGGAGTCGGAAGCGATTCTGGACGGACAGTTCTCCGTCGAGGATTTTGTGTTCGGGGGTGAGCGCTGGGAACGTCTGGCTCTGCAAGGCACGCTCTCTCCCGAAGCCATCGAAGTGTTCGACGGGCAGTTGGTCGACGGAGAGGGCCGGCTCGCCATGCGCGGGACGCTGCCGCTGCAAGACGGACCGGATCTGGAGCTGACGGCTTCAGGCGAGCGCATTAACGCTGGCAAGCTCGTGAAAGCAAGCGGATTCGGCCTACCCATCGACGGAGCCGTAGCCATCGAAGCCGAACTGTCAGGGTCCCTTGAGGAACCAGAGGCGAGCAGCCGCATCGAGGTGGCGTTCCCCAGCTTCTTCGGCGAGCGCTTCGACCACCTGGAGGCGGAAATCCTCTACGGGTCGGGGAAGTTCGATCTCCAATCGGCGTTGCTGCGTCGCGGCGATTCGACACTCCGGCTGATCGGTTCGGTCGACCAGCGCGCTCAGGAGGTGGTACTCGAAATGGCGAGCAACCCCTGGCATCTTGATGAGTTTGATTGGGGAAGAATCCTGATGCCGGGACTGACCGGCACCGTTCAGTTCGACCTCAATGCATCCGGGGTGCTCGGCGGCTCTCGCATGCTCCGGGAACTCGCGCTCGAAGGCAACTGGGAGGTGGCCGAACTGCAACGGGACGATCAGGCACTCGGCCATTGGACAGGCACTATCCGCTCCAGCCGCGACCGTCAGAACATCGATCTCGACTGGAGCGCCAACGTGTTCGGCGGCGTTATCCGCGGCGAAGCCGACGTCTGGCAGATCGAACCTGCCACCTACGGTGGAAACGTCGAGTTTCGAGAAATCGACACATCGGAAGCGGCTGAGTTCCTCGACCTGCCGATGGGAGCCATCGACGGATCAGTCACGGGATCCGCTGGCTTCGCTGGAGTGATCGGCGTTGCGGACACCTTCGAGCTGGACGGCACTGTGACCAGCGCGGAACTGAGCATTTCGGGCCCACGAGAAGGCAACTACCGGATGTCCAACGTGTTCCCCATGCGCTGGGGGATTCGAGAGGGATCCCTTCGCCTGGATTCGATGACCATGGGCGGTCCTGGAACGAACTTCGAGATCGATGGGGCAATCGCGCTTGGCGGCAGTCGCGAAGTCGACATCGAACTGGACGGCACGCTCAGCCTCGTGCTGCTGCAGGGTCTGTTCCCGGGGATTGAGTCGGACGGCACCTCACGGGTTGGCCTGCGCGTGCTAGGGACCCTCGGCCAGCCATCCTTGGAAGGATCGGTCGAGCTTGTTGACTCGGCCCTCGCCAGCGAGGGCATCCCGTTCCGGCTCAACGACATCAATGGAACGGTCCGGTTCGAGAACGGACAAGGAACGATCGAACGATTGTCCGCGGCGTCGGGCGGCGGGACCATCCGCTTCGACGGGGCGATGGCGTATCGGGACGCGGGCTTCGAGTATCGTGTGCAGGCCGCGGTAAGGGACATGCGAGTGGACTACCCGGCCAACGTGAGCAGCGTGATCGACGGCCAGTTCACCCTCACTGGGGCGGGCTTGAGGAGCTTCCTGAACGGCGAGGTGACGATTTCTCGCACGTCCTTGCGGGAAGGCCTTTCGTTCTCGGACCTGTTCAGCAGCATGAATCAGCCGGAGGGAGCACCGTCCGCCGCCTCGATGTTCCAGGACATGCAGGTTCAGATTCATGTCGGGGCGGTGTCGCATCTGCCGGTCGAAACAGACCTGATTCGCGACGTCGAGGCCAACCTGGACCTCAACATCGTGGGGTCGGTCGCATCCCCTTCTATGCTCGGGACCATCGGGATCGCGCAAGGCGAGATCCGGATGCTGGGCACGCACTACTCGATCACCCGTGGCGATATTCGATTCGTGAATCCCTTGCAGGCCGAACCCGTCCTCAACGTCGAGCTTGAGACCCGCATCAGGGACACCGACTTGGCCCTGGTGCTTTCTGGACCCGCCCAGTCGCTCGATCTGAGCTACCGGTCTGATCCGCCGCTGCCGTTCCACGACCTGGTCAATCTGATCGTCGTGGGGAAGGAGCCGACGGTTGACCCCAGCATCGCCACGCAAACGCGCCTTCAGCAGCAGTCCCTTGTGCAGACCGGGGCTGACGCCCTGCTGAGCCAGGCAATTTCCCGTCCGGTGTCCAGAAGGTTGCAGCGGTTCTTCGGGGTCAGCAGGCTCAAGGTCGATCCCCAGATCGGGGGACTGGAAGCCAATCCGAGTGCCAGGATCTCGACAGAGCAGCAGCTCGCGGACGACCTGACCCTGATTTACAGCTACGACCTCTCGTCGGCCCAGCAGCAATCGATCCGGATCGAGTGGAACCCGGACCGACGCTGGTCCTTCATCGTGACCCGGGACCAGAACGGTCTGGTTGGTTCCGACATTCTGTACAAGGTCAGGCTGCCGTAGCTGGCGGCGATCAGGCCAGCCGGAGGGATGGCTCCGCCGCTAGGTCGAAACCGTCGCATTCCCCTCGAAGATAGCGAGGATAGGCGGCGGCCGCGATCATGGCGGCATTGTCCGTGGAGAGCGCCAGGGCCGGGAAATGGAAAGGCAGGGCAAGCGAGGAGAATGCCTTCCGCAGGCCGGAGTTGGCGGCAACGCCGCCCGCTACAATCACGGATTCGACGTGCTCCAGTTCCGCGGCTTCCTCGGCCCTCCGCAACAGTTCGCTGACCGTCCTGTGCTGGAACGCGGCGACCAGGTCGAGACACGCCTCGCTCGCCGACTCGCGCAGGGCATTGATGGAAGGACGGCCCCCGGCGAACATCGCCCTCCGGCGCTCGATCTCGTCTTGCAGGTTCGCGCCGTTCACGAAGCGTCGCACGGCCGTCTTGAGGCCGCTGAAACTCATGTCGAGACGATTCCCCTTCATGTGGACAGTCGGCAGCCGCACGGCGTCCGGGTTGCCGTAAGGAGCCAGCTTGTCGAGCACAGGTCCGCCGGGATATCCGAAACCGAGGAGCTTGGCGACCTTGTCGTACGCTTCTCCTGCCGCGTCGTCCCGTGTTCGGCCCAGCAAGCGGTAGGAATAGGTGTCCGGTGACAGACGTTCGGCGATAAACATGTGGCTATGGCCTCCGCTCACCACCAGGGCAAGGGCCGGGAAGTCCACGTCACGGCCTGCTGCGCGCTCTTCTAGCACCACAGAATGGATGTGACCCTCAATGTGGTTGACACCCAGGAGCGGCACGTCCAGCGAGGCTGCCAGCCCCTTCGCGTAGGTGAGTCCGACCAGCAGCGCCCCGATAAGGCCCGGACCGTAGGTGACGCCGATCGCGTCAATGTCGCGATATCCGATGCCAGCCTCGTCCAGCGCCTCCCGGACGACCGGCACGATCGCGCGCAGATGCTCACGGGATGCCAGCTCGGGAACGACTCCGCCGTATCTTGCGTGGATATCGAACTGGGAGGATACGACGTTGGAGAGCAACCGGTTCCCATCGGCGACCACAGCCGCCGCCGTCTCGTCGCAGGAAGTCTCGATGCCTAGCAGGTACATGGGGCAAAAAGGAAGCCCCCGCAAGACCTCAGCCTAGCGGGGGCGGGGTGGCGCTTACGCGCCTAGCTTACTGATACCGGTAGCACGTCTGGAACAGCGAGTAGCCGATCCACCGTAGCTGTGTCCCCGTACTGGCACGGACGGGGAGTCGGAACGTCCGAGCAGGAACGCTAACTCTCAGCCACCTCACGCTCCAGATTGGTACTACCAGCGATACTGTCGTTCATGTCTCTGGATCACCTCCTTCCGCCAGTGATAATCGCAGGGTACCGCACCGGCTGAATCGGTGTCAACGCGCGTAGTGAGGTGTCCAATCCAGCCGGCAACCACCATGGAAGCCATATGCCGTTAAGACCTCCAATTGCCGTTTAACCCTCGTATTTCCTGTCTTTTGAGCTAGGAAAACCTGCCTCCATCCCATTCCGGGACGGGAATTTCGAATTGGGCAATTCGCAAGTTTGCAGCTCGATTCATTACATGTATTTCAAAGACTCTCTTCGGAGACGAAGAGGCCGAGAATCGCAGGCATGTCATGCGGTCCGTCAAGCTTCTGAAGGCCATCTGCCGACGGCTCGGCCCCGCCCGCCGGCCCCGATTCCGACGCTCCGCGCTCCGCTATCTTCTATCGAACGAAACGGCAGCAGGGCGTGTCGGTAGAATGGGATTCTCGGGCGGTGCTCAGACGCCCTGTCGATATGTACAACGTTATTGTGATCGGGTCCGGCTGTGCTGGGAATACAGCCGCAATCTACACCGCGCGCGCAAACCTGAATCCGCTGGTGATTGAAGGCTTGGAGGCTGGTGGCCAGCTCTCTCTCACCACGGACGTCGAGAACTATCCTGGGTTTCCCGAGGGAATCATGGGCCCGGAACTCGTCGACCGGATGAAGCAGCAGGCCCAGCGCTTCGGCGCGTTCTACAAGCAGGGCGAGGTCGATCGGGCCGACCTGTCGTCCCGCCCGTTCAAGCTCTGGATCGGCGGGGACCTGCTGGAGACACGGACGCTGATCGTCGCGTCGGGAGCATCAGCCCGATGGCTCGGCCTGGAGTCCGAGCAGTCCCTTATCGGACACGGAGTCAGCTCGTGCGCCACATGTGACGGTTTCTTCTTCCGCGGCCAGCCAGTCACGGTCGTGGGAGGCGGTGACAGTGCCATGGAAGAGGCCCTGTTCCTCACGAAATTCGCGACGGAGGTTTCAATCGTCCATCGCCGTGAGGGCTTCCGCGCATCGAAGATCATGTTCGACCGCGCCAGGAACAACGACAAGATCCGCTGGATCACCAGTACGGCCGTGACCGCCGTCGAGGATCCCGCCGCCAAGTCCGTAACGAGCCTCAGGCTCCAGAGCACGGTAGACGGCAAGGAGTGGGACCACAAGACCAACGCCTTGTTTCTCGCGATCGGCCACGTGCCCAACACGGGCATCTTCCGGGATCAGCTCGACCTCGACGAGCAAGGCTACATCGTCTCCCACGGCGGCGCCCGGACGAATGTTCCAGGCGTCTTCCATGCCGGCGATGTCCAGGACAGGGTTTACAGGCAGGCAATTACTGCTGCGGGCGCGGGTTGCATGGCAGCGATCGAGGCGGAACGGCTCCTCGAAGCGGAAGGATAGGCCGGGCTGCGCCGCTTCCGCCTACCCCTTTGGAAACAGGCTGATCTGTTCCTCTGAAATCGTTCTCCTGCGGGGTTTGCGTCGGGGCTTCGGCTTGCCGATAACGCCCATCACCTCGAACGTCTCCATCGCGCGGCTCGGCACGAACACGCGATGCGTGTTGCCCTTCGAGTCGGGCGGAACCAGCGTCACGCCGTGATTGCCGATGGTCTTGAGGTCATTCGGCATGACGCCCTCGAGTTCCTCTCCGTCGAGGAACCGCATGCGCACCCAGAGACCTCCTAGCTTTGGTCGGGAAGCAAATTCACGCCTTTGGTATTGTTCGGGATCCGATCCGAAGTCCCGCACGAAATACACCGCCCGCACTTGCTCGTACGGAATCAGCACGGATTCCGCCGTGCGCGCCAGGACCTCGATGCCGTTCTTGTGCAGGTATCCGTGCGGATACACGTAGCCTTCGAGCGGGTTCAGGCCGAATCGCCTTACGCACACCTTCTTTGTCGTGGAGCTGGACAAAACGCCCCCAGAATGTTTGGTTTAACGCCATACTAGTACTAGGGGAACGGCATGTCAACATGATGTGGTCGCGAACCGGTTCAGGCGATGCCATGGTGGCACACAAGGACGCATCTCTGGATGAGTTCCTTGCGTACTCCAGCATTGAGAAGGGGCTCGCCGCGAACAGCCTGGCGGCCTACCGCCGCGACCTGACGCGCCTAGCCCGATTCCTTGCCGAGCGCAAGCTGGAACTGGCGGGAGCCCGCGCCGAAGACCTTCGCGACTTCCTGAGCGAACTGTACGGCGCCGGGATGAATGCCCGGTCCGTCGCCCGGTACCTGAGCAGCATTCGCGGGCTTTACGGCTACCTGATCGAACGAGGCACTGTGAGCGACGATCCCACGGCTCAGCTCCAGACACCCAAGAGGTGGAAAAGCCTACCGAAGTACCTGACCCTCGACGAGGTCGAGCTGCTGCTCGAGGCCCCGGACCCGGACACTCCGCTCGGCAGTCGCGACGCCGCGATGCTTCAGCTGCTGTACGCAACGGGGCTGCGTGTGTCCGAACTCGTCCAGGTGAAGACAGCTGGACTCGATACCAAGATGGGTAGCGTGCGCACGGTAGGCAAGGGCGACAAGACCCGCCTTGTCCCGGTCGGCCGGTCGGCACTCGAAGCGATTGACGACTACATGGTGCGGTTCCGGGACGTGATCCTAAAGAAGGCGGCGTCCGAGTACCTGTTCGTCACTGCGCGAGGAACCGCCATGACCAGGCAGGCGTTCTGGAAGCTGCTGCGCAGGTACGGACTCGAGGCTGGCATAGGAGGGGTGATCGCTCCGCACGTATTGCGGCACAGCTTCGCGACGCATCTGCTGGAACGAGGAGCGGACCTGCGCAGCTTGCAGCTCATGCTCGGACACGCCGATATCTCGACAACCGAGATATACACGCACGTGCTGCGGTCTCGGATGCGCGCCATTTACGACCAGTACCATCCGCGCGGCTGAATCCCTCTTCGTTAGCCGGAACCGGCTGCCCGGTTCCGTCGGTGCTCTGATACTCTGCGGGAATGGATCGGGCTGCCCTGCTGTCGCGGGATGCGCGCGTCATGCGCTCGTCCCTCATCCGCCAACTGACGGGCCTGGTGAACCAGCCCGACGTGATCTCCTTCGCGGCTGGGTCGCCGAACGCGCAGACGTTTCCGCACGAGCAGTTCCGGACGATCCTGAACGACCTGATCGACCGCGAAGGTGGGCAGGTATTCCAGTATTCGGTGACACGTGGCAACGCGCGGCTAATCGCCGCGGTACGGGCACGCGACCGCGAAGTGAAGGGAATCGAGACGGAGCCGAACGAAACGCTGCTGGCCAGCGGATCGCAACAGGGCCTGGACTTCGTCGCGCGCGTGCTTTTGGATCCCGGGGACGCCGTGTTCGTCGAAAGGCCGAGCTACATCGGGGCGATGGCGTCCTTCGAAAACCTTCGGGCCAAGCTCTTCGCCGTCGAGTGCGACGAGGACGGCATGGTCCTCGAAAGTCTCGCCCGGCGCGTCACCGAGGCCCGCGAGCAAGGACGGGCGTGCAAGTTCGTGTACGTGATCCCGAACTTTCAGAACCCGTCCGGAGCGGTCTGGTCGCAGGCACGGAGGCAGGGCCTGTACGACTTCGCGGTTCAGGAGGGGTTGCTGGTATTCGAGGACGATGCCTACGGGGAACTCTACTTCGAGGGTATCGATCCGAGTTCGCTGCGTCCAATCAAGGCGCTCGACGAACGCGGCCACGTGATCCACATGTCGACGTTTTCCAAGATCCTTTCTCCCGGACTCCGTGTGGCGTGGATCCACGGCCCCGAAGAGATCATCAGACGCATCGAGTACTGCAAGGAGACAGGAGATCTCTGCACCGCCACGGTCAGCCAGCGGATCATCCTTGCATACCTGGAGCGGGGATGGATGCCCGCCCAGCTGGCGAGGGTTCGGAGCTTCTACACCGCCAAATCGGGCATGCTGCAGCGAACCCTCGAGAACTGCCTGGGCTCGCTTGCCAGTTGGCGCAAGGCGAGTGGCGGGCTGTTCCAGTGGGTCCAGCTCCCGGACGGCGTCGACACTCTCAAGCTCTTTCACGCGAGCCTCGAGGAAGACCGGGTCGCATTCATCCCCGGGGCGCCGTTCTTCGCCGAGGGAGGGGGCTCCAACACCCTGCGCCTTTCCTTTTCCAACGTGAAAGACGAAAATATAGAGATCGGCCTGTCCTTGCTGAGCCGCCGTATCCGGCGAGCGACCACCTGAGATCGCGGCATGCGGAAGCCTAGACGCGACAGTCGCGACGGGCCGGTCAAACGCCCTGTTCATGTCCTCGTATCCCAACGACCTCTCTCGCCAGATCGCCGGTCGAATCGAGGGGGAAGTCCGGTTCGACCCGTATTCGAGGATTTTCTACTCCACCGATGCCTCTGTCTGGCAGATCGAGCCGATCGGGGCGGTGATTCCCAGGCACCACGGCGACGTGCGTTCGCTGATGCAGCTGTGCGCGCGGCACCAGGTTCCGGTCTTGCCGCGGGGTGGCGCCACCAGCCTGTCCGGTCAGACGGTCGGCCACGCCGTCCATATCGATTTCGCGAAGTACATGAACGGGATTCTCGAGACCAATCTCGAGGAAGGCTGGGTTCGTGTCCAGCCGGGCGTGGTGCAAGACCAACTGGGGCGGCACCTCCGACCGCTCGGCTACCAATTCGGCCCGAACACCTCGTCCGCGAGCCGCGGAACGATCGGAGGGATGATCGGCAACAACTCGGCAGGCTCGCACTCGATCCTCTACGGCAAGACTATCGACCACGTGCTCGAGCTCCGCTGCGTGTTCGCTGACGGTTCCGATGCCTGGCTCCGCCCGGTCGGCAACGGAGAGCTCTCCACGCTGAGCAAGGGCGACGGTTTCGTTCCCTCGCTCTACAGGGAATTGCCCCGTATCGGCGCGGCCTACCGGAACGAGATCCTGGCGAGGTTCCCGAAGATCCTGCGGCGAGTGAGCGGATACAACCTCGACGAACTTGTGCGGGACGGCGACCGCTACGGTGCTGGCTTCTCGAGCTCGCCCGGCCCGCTGAACCTCAGCCGGGTCGTCGTGGGCTGCGAGGGCACCCTGGCGGTTGTGACGGAAGCCAAGCTGCGGGTCGTCCGGTCGCCTGCCGCCAAGGGGATCCTGGTCGTGCACTTCCGGTCCGTTTTCGATGCCGTCGACTCGTCGGAAACGATCGTGTCGACGGAACCGTCGGCGGCGGAGCTGATCGACGAGTTCATTCTGAACAACGCTCGCGCCAATCCTTCGTTCGTCGACAAGCTGGGCTGGGTCGAGGCCGACGCGCAAGCTGTCATGGTCGTGGAGTACTACGGGGAGACAACGGCGGAGGTCGATTCGAAGCTCGACCGTCTCCGTCGCCTGCTGGAGTCCAAGGGAATCGGCTACGGGTATCTCGCCGTCACCGACGCTTCCAGACAATTGGACATCTGGGGCGTACGTAAGGAAGCCCTCGGGATCCTGATGTCCGTCAAGGGGGACCACAAGCCGATCGCCTTCGTCGAGGACCCGGCTGTTCCTATCGAGAGGATGGGTCGTTTCCTCAAGGAATTCCGGGGGATTCTGGACAAGCACGAGGCGCACGGAGGCTACTACGGCCACGCCTCGGTCGGCTGCCTGCACGTCCGCCCAATGGTCAACCTGAAGGATCCGGCCGAGGTCCGCAAGATGGCGTCGATCGCGGACGAGGTCTTCGGCATCGTGATGAACCACGGCGGCTCGATGTCGGGCGAGCACGGCGACGGCATTGCCCGCAGCCGCTACAACCAGTGGCTCTTCGGCGACAGGATCTACAAGGGATTCCTCGAGCTCAAGAACGTCCTGGACCCCCAGAACATCCTCAATCCCGGCAAGGTCGTCAACGCTCCCGACCTTACGGACGACCTGCGCTGGGGTGCCGATTACAGGACCCAGCCCGTCGAAACGACACTGGACTTCTCGGGCGAGGGCGGATTCGCCCGGGCCATCGAGATGTGCAACGGAGCCGGGGTGTGCCGCAAGCGCATGGCCGGCACCATGTGCCCGTCCTATCACGCGACCATGGACGAAGAGCACTCGACTCGGGGTCGCGCAAACGCCCTCCGGGCCGCCCTGTCAGGGAGCCTGCCAGCCGAGGAATTCACGTCGCACCGCATGAATGACGTGCTTGACCTCTGCCTCGAATGCAAGGCCTGCAAGACGGAATGCCCCTCGAACGTGGACATGGCCAAGATCAAGTACGAGTGGCTGTCGCATTACTACGTCAGGCACGGCACGCCCCTGCGGGCCAAGGCGTTCGGTCGCATCGAATCGGTATACAAGCTCGGCAGCAGGGCCGCGGGGCTCGCAAACTGGGCGGGCTCCCTGGGACCGGTCAAGTGGCTGAACGAAAAGATTCTGCACGTGGACCGCAGACGGTCGCTGCCGCCGTTCGCGAAGGAGACGTTCCGGAAGTGGTTCGGCACTCGCTCGCCAGGCCCCGGCGCCGGCCGTCGTGGGTCGGCCGTGCTGCTTGACGACTGCTTCCTGAACTACAACTACCCGCAGGTCGGCAAGGCCGCAGTCAGTCTTCTGGAGTCCGCAGGCTACCGAGTGGTCCTGGCCGAGAAGGTTTGCTGCGGGCGGCCGATGCTGTCGAAGGGCCTCTTGGGCGACGCCCGCGGCGCGGCAGAGCATAACGTGCAGGAACTGGATCGATTCGCTTCCCACGGCGTTCCGATCGTCGGATGCGAGCCGAGCTGCCTCCTCACGCTGCGCGACGAATACCTGGACTTGGTACAGAGCGATGCAGCAAGCCGTGTAGCCTCGGTCGCCGTCATGCTGGACGAACTCCTAGTGCGGCTCGCACGCGCGGGCGATCTGGACATTGACTGGGTGCCGATGGACCGCGAGGTGCTGTATCACGGGCACTGTCACCAGAAGGCGCACATCGGCTCGGGACCGAGCTTGGAAGCGCTGCGCCTCGTCCCGGGGCAATCCGTTCAGGAAGTGAATTCGGGCTGCTGCGGAATGGCGGGTTCGTTCGGTTTCGAAAAGGGCCACTACGAGATCTCGGAGAAGATCGGGGCGGAGCGGCTCTTTCCAGCCGTGGAAGCCGCCGGGACTGACACGGAGATCGCAGTCAGCGGGGTTTCGTGCCGGCAGCAGATCGACCATTTCACGAGCCGAAGCCCGCGCCACGTCGCGGAAGTGCTGAGGGACAGCCTTGGGGACGGGGCATGAAGCCGGCGCCAAGCCGGCTCGCCACGACCCATCCGATGACATGGAAGGTCGGGCTTGCGACCCTGATCGTCAGCTTCTTCTGGAGCGGCAACATCGTTTCGATCAAGGTCGGCCTCGCTACGATCCCACCATTCTGGAGCGCCTTCTGGCGCATGCTGATCGGCGCGGTCGCGGTAGCCGCCTGGGCGAGGCTTCTGGGCAAGCCAGTCTTGATCGAGCGCAACAGCCTCCGCAAGATGCTGAACCTCAGCACGATGTTCACGTTGCAAATCGCCGTGTTCAACGTCGCGGTCCACTACACCTCGCCTGCATACGCGGTCATCCTGCTCAACACCTGTCCCGTGATGGTGAACCTGATCAGCCACTTCTTCGTGGAGGACGACCGCCTTACGCCGGCCCGCTTCCTCGGACTGGGCACCGCCTTCGCAGGCATCACCTACGTGATGCTCGGCCATCCCAGCGCCGATCTAGCTCCCAACGCGCTTCTAGGGAACAGCCTGATGCTGGTGTCAGCGCTGCTCCTCGCCCTGCGCGTGGTCTACACGCAGCAGCTGGTGCAACGGATGGACCCGCTGCGCCCTGTCATCTGGCAGATGGCTCTGTCGCTGCCCGTATTCCTGGCCTTGGGGCTGTTCTTCGAGCAACCGCTGCTCCAACCCCTGGGTTACGAAGCTGCCCTGGCCATCCTGTATCAAGCGCTCGTCGTGGCTGGCTTCTGCTTCGTGGCGTGGACGATGCTCCTGCAGCGCTACAGCGCCGGCAACCTGTCGGTTTACACCTTCAGCGTCCCGTTCTTCGGGATCCTGCTTTCCGCGCTGCTCTTCAGCGAGCACATCACGTGGCGGCTGCTGGGCGGAGCACTGGCGGTTTCCACGGGGATCACAATCGTCATGCGCTCCAAGTACCGGAATGCCCGCGATGAAGAGTGAGGGCCGTCGGAAGCTGAGCAGGGGAGCGATCGCCACAGCGTTGCTCCTCTCGGCGATGTGGGGCCTGAATATCGTCGGCATCAAGGTCGCTCTCGCCGCCTTCCCTCCGATCTGGAGCGCCTTTTGGCGGGTGCTCCTCGGCTGGCCAGTGCTCTGGCTATGGGCTCGCGCGGGAAGGATCGACCTGAAGCCTGGACCGGACGAGATCAGGCCACTGGCATTCCTAGGCGCGTTCTTCGCGATTCAGATCATCCTGCTGAACACCAGCATCGACTGGACCTCGGCGGCATACGCTTCGGTGCTGCTGAACGCCGCCCCTGTCTACATCAACCTCATCGCGCACTTCGTCGTACTGGGCGATCGCCTCTCGGGGCAGCGTCTCATTGGCCTGACTCTCGCGTTCTGCGGCGTAGGCTTCGTGATGCTCGGGAGGCCAGACGCATCACTGGCGCCCCGCCCGGCACTGGGCAACGTCCTCGCCGCGTTGACGGCGGTCATCATCGCCTGCCGGATGATCTACACGAAGCAGCTCGTCCAAGCGATCGACTCAACGAAGGCGATGTTCTGGCAGGTCGGGTTCTCGATTCCGATCTTCCTGGTCTGCGCGACGCTCACCGAACCCATGCTGGTCGGCCCGCTAACGCTCGGGCCGGTCCTCTCGTGGCTTTACTGTTCGTTCGGCGTCGTCGGCGTGGCGTTCATTCTCTGGGTCCGGCTACTGAAGTCGAATTCACCGGGCTTGCTCTCTGTCTTCGTCTTCCCCACCCCGATCTTCGGAGTGCTGTTCAGCGCGCTGATCTTCGCCGAGCGAGTGTCGTCGGACTTGGTCATCGGAGTGCTGGGCGTTGCCTTCGGCATTCTCCTCGTGACTCTCGAGGGGCGCCAAACAGCCCCCCCGCCGGCTGGCGAGACGTTGGCCAAACCGGAGCGACGGCGGACATTGGCGGACACCTGGAAACCGGTGCTGAAGCCGCGGAAGTCGAGGGAGTCCCCGACCCCCTGACCGCTTCAAAGGGAACCCCCTAGGCATCGTCACGGCCCAAGGCTGGATCATTCCGCGCAATATTCCGACGATAAATGCATAAGTTGGCCAATATTTCCTTCATATTATCTGGGAATAATGAGGGTATGAAACTCAGAAATTCCTAAGATGCTGCTCAATTAATAGCAACTATTTATGTACTATAAACCATATTGTATAGATTGATATTGGCAGATCAAGTTATTAATACCCAGCGTTTTAGTTGATAAATACAGACAGTGGAGATCCTGAGGAATTGCTCGATACACCCGTGTGTCAGCGATCTCCTGCGTTATAATCCTGAGTTCCCTGTGGAGGATCCCAAGCGACCCGTAGCGATGCTCAATACCAACGAGATTCAAGAAATCCTGCCGCATCGCTATCCAATGCTCCTCGTGGACCGGATCCTCGAAATCTCGGAGCAGAGGGTCGTAGGGCTCAAGAACGTCACGGCGAACGAGCCGTTCTTCCAGGGACACTTCCCTGGCTACCCAATCATGCCCGGTGTCCTCGTCGTGGAAGCCATGGCGCAATGCGGTGGGGTCCTCGCGCTTCGCTCCATGCCGGATCGCGACAGGAAGGTCGTCCTGTTCACGTCCATTGACAACTGCCGCTTCCGGACCCCCGTAACGCCCGGAGACCAGCTCCGCCTGGAACTCGACATACTCAGGAGGCGCGGAAGCGTCGTCAAGATGCAGGGTCGGGCCTTTGTTGGCGACCGTCTGGCGGCTGAAGCGGTGCTCATGTGCAGCATCGCCGACAGGGCCGCAACGGATGCGTGATGGCGGTTGACCCAAGTGCAGTCGTCCGCCACGGGGCCGCGATCCACGAGAATGCCCAGATAGGTCCGTACTGTGTGATCGGCCCGGAAGTCTCGATCGACGCCGGAACACGCCTGATTGCTCACGTGTTCGTCGACGGTCCGACGGAAATCGGCGCGGACAACACGTTCTATCCCTACTCGACGGTCGGAGTCGCGCCGCAGGACTTGAAGTACCGTGGCGAGCGGGCCCGGACCATTATCGGCAGCCGCAATCAAGTCCGGGAGTTCTGCACCATCCACAGGGGCACGGAAGGCGGAGGAAGGCTCACGCAGATCGGGGACGACAACCTCATGCAGGCCTACGCCCACGTAGCGCACGACTGCATCGTCGGCTCCCACTGCATCCTCTCGCACTCGGCCACGCTCGGGGGCCACGTCACCGTCGAGGACTGGGCCGTCATCGGGGCGCATTGCGGCGTCCACCAGTTCTGCGTCGTCGGGGCGCACAGTTACATCGGCGGATTCAGCGTCATTACCCAGGACGTTCTCCCTTTCGCCCTGGTTGTCAGCGAGAGGGAAGCGCGGACATTCGGTGTCAACAAGGTGGGGCTGGAGCGACGGGGCTTCGCAAAGCAGGAAATCCAGGCATTGCACAAGGTCTTCCGCATCCTCACGAAATCGGGGCTCAACACCGACCAGGCGATGGCCAGGATCTCGGAAGAGATCGACGAGTTTCCGGGCCTGGCCCGGATACGGGAGTTCGTCGATGGCTCCAAGCGCGGAATCGTCAAGTGAAGTACGGATTGATCGCGGGCGCCGGGGATTTCCCGCTGCTGACGCTCAAGGCCGCCAGGGCTGCTGGCCACGAAGTCGCTGTGGTGGCGGTCAAGGAGGAAGCGCCACCGGAAATCGAGGGCTTGGCCGACTCGTGCCACTGGGTGTCCCTTGGACAGCTATCCAAGCTGATCGACGCGTTCCATGCCGAGGGCGTCAGCCAGGCCGTGATGGCGGGCCGCATCCAGCACAAGCAGATCTTCTCGGCGATCCGACCGGACTGGCGTCTTCTCAAGGTGCTGAACGAACTGCGGCGCAAGAACACGGATTCCTTGCTGGGAGCCCTTGTGAGGGTGCTTGAGGACGAGGGCATTTCGATTCTGGACTCTACGCACTTTCTTGCCCCTGACCTGGCCCGTCAGGGGCCGAACGGCCGCAGGAAACCGACCAAGGCCGAGCGGGCGGATATCGAATACGGCCTCGAGGTCGCGAGAGCGCTCGCCGGGTACGACATCGGGCAGAGCGTGGTCATCTGCGAACAGGCGTGCGTTGCCGTGGAAGCAATGGAGGGGACGGACGCCGTGGTCAAGCGTGCCGCAGGCCTTGCGAACGGGAGGAAGCTCACCTTGGTGAAGGTCGCGAAGCCGTCCCAGGACATGCGATTCGACGTGCCCGTGATCGGGTTGCGCACGATCCGGACAATGCAGTCGGCGAACGCGACCGCCGTGTGCATAGACGCTCGCAAGACTCTCCTGCTCGAAAAGGATGAATTGCTGGCCGAGGCGGACCGAGCGGCCATCTCCGTCTTCGGATCGACCTGAGCCCTCTCCGTCAATGGGCTGGTCAAGGCCGGGAGAGGATGTCCACAATCTCGGCCGCCGTCGTCCGGGCTTCCTCGAACTCCTGCGGCCCGAAGCTGATCGCTCCGACTCGAGGATGGCCCCCACCGCCGTAGCGTTCGCACAGGGCGGCGAGGTTGTGGTGCGGAAAGACCGGAGGCCAGGGATTCGAGCCGACCGAGACCTTTACGCGAAAACCCCCGTCAATAACCGACACCGTATAGATGCTCTCAGGGAAGAGGAAATACGGGACGAACTTGTTGTAGCCCTTCAGGTGCGTGTCGACCAAGTCGAAGAACACGACCCCGTCGCGGAATACCGCCAAGTCGCGAATCAGGGAAATGGTCTTGAGGTGCCTAGCGTAGAGCTCCTGATAGATCCGATCGTATTCGGGGCGGGCGACGATGGACTCGAGCGACTCGGACTCGAGCCGCGGGATGACATCGGCCGTCATGTTCCGCTCGGATGACTCGAAGATCAGATTCAGCTTCAGCGCCGGGGATTCCATTGCGACGGCTGCTTGAGCGCTCTCGTGTTGCGCGCCGTCCAGGATGTCGGCCCAGTGGACCAGTTCCGAGAGGTGACTGCAATCGAAATCGAACTTGGTCTGTAACGTGTCGGCGATGAATTTCGTGCACGACTTGTAGGCGGGATCGTAGAACTTGGTCCCGGACGTGTCGGCCCGGTAGTGTGCGGCGTCCTGCTCCGATAGGAACGCACTCTGATGGTGGTCGAACCACCAAGTCACCTTGTCAGAGGCGGAATACTTGAAGTCGACGATTGCGTTCACGTCGCCATCGAAACCATCCTCGTCGAATAGTTGGTCAGCACGGTGAAACAGGCCGGTCAAGCTGAGATCCGCGTCTGGAGCGAGGGAGCGCTTGACGAAGCTTGAGAAGAGGGCCGCCGAGCAGGCGCCATCAAAACAGCGGTCGTGGTAGAGAATTCGCACCCGCATGTTCTTGGCGAAGCTCAACATCATCGCGAATTCTCGGCGTATGTTCAACCGTAGACCGGTGACGACCCGTCGCGAAGTGCCTGGGCGCCTGCCATGACTCAGGATCTGGTCCAGGGAGCTGGGCTTGACAACGCGCGGTCTGGTGAGACGGTCCTCAAGGTGTGCGGCTTTCCGAGCAACGTCGGAATCGACCAAGCACATGTCCCCGCCCTCTTCAAGTTGGAGAGGTCCCAGAGTAATGGATGACCTCCACGACCTCGGCACATCTTTGTTGGGACGACCCAGGGGCCACTCGATTCCTAGAGGTCCTTTAGCAACCTGGAGGCCGAGACAGCATGCACACTCGCCGCCAGCGGGTAGCTCTCCGGTCCGGCGTGAATCACGTCAATTCGACTGAGCTCGAGATCTTTCAACGCCGTTCTCATCGAGGGAGTCAGGCGCGGTGCACTTGTGCGCTTGACCTCGAAACCCCGCAGTGAACCTCCTTGATCGACAACCAAGTCAACCTCGTGCCCGCCGTGGGTAGCCCAGAAAAAGCACTGGCGATCTTCGAGTTCCAATACGTGGATCAGGTTCTCAATAACGAACCCCTCCCAGGACGCCCCGATCTTCGGGTGGCGTTCCAGTCCCAGACGGGTGGCGATGCCTAGCAACCGATGCAGGATGCCCGAGTCCCGGATATAGACTTTCGGAGACTTGATCTGGCGCTTCCTGACGTTCGCGCTCCAAGGCCTCAGGCTTCGAACCATGAACGTTGACTCCAGAATCTCGAGATACCGTCGGACGGTATGGTGGGAGACGCCGAACGCCCGTCCGAACTCCGAGCCGTTCCAAATCTGTGCATGGTAGTGCGCAAGCATGGACCAGAACCGGTCGAGCGTGGCGCTTGGGATGCCGATGCCGAGTTGCGGGATCTCACGCTCCAGGAACGTGCGGACGAAGTTCGCGCGCCACCGGTAGCTGTCCGGATCCCCGCGCGCCACGAAAGAGCGTGGAAACCCTCCTCGGAGCCATAAGCGGTCTGCCGCATGACTCCCAATCTCCGCCAGCGCCAGTCCGGGGAGTTGGTAGTAGGCGACCCTTCCCGCGAGGCTCTCAGAGGCTTGTCGGAGCAGCTCGGGCGATGCGCTGCCAAGAACGAGGAATCGCGCCGGATGATCCGGGCGGTCTGCCAGCACCCGAAGGACAGTGAAGATATCGGGAACCCGCTGGATCTCATCGAGAACAATGAGGCCCCTCAAAGGCTCCAGCGTCAAGAACGGGTCGGCGAGCCGGGCCGCATCCGGAGGGGATTCGAGGTCAAAGAAATGAGTCGGTGCGCCCCGACCTCGCGAGAGCACTTTGGCAAGGGTCGTCTTTCCGACCTGGCGGGCGCCGATCAGGGCGACAACCGGGAAGCCTTGGAGCAGGTCCTCGAGTTTTCGCAGATGCTCGAGACGCTCGATCATATTCCTACATAATGGCATGAAAACTGGAAGGTGTCATTCCAATTTTCACACCACACACCTAGGCTCCGGAACCAACGCCCTCGGCAGGACAATCATGACGAATCCGCGCGGATTATTCTGCCGACCGGCGTCCCGGATCCATGCTTGTTTCCAGCGGGATTTCAGGAGCAACTCGGGAATTTGTCGACAGACGATGGCACATTCTGGCCCAAGAGACGCTACCGCACACTGGAGAAAGGGCGGCCCCGAGTCGGAGCCGCCCAGTGCTGCATGAAAGGAGTGTCCGTCCCTCCGGCCCCTCTGCAGCGCAAGGAACCGGAAACCTGTGCGCGGCCTATCCGCGGCCCGGGCCACCACCCGCAGGCCTGCCGCGCCCTTGGCCGGGCCGGCCTGCCCCCGGCGGGCCGTTCTGCCCTTGCCGGGGGGCCAGGCCGAGCATCACCGCGCCCGCGTAGGTCGGTGTATCCGGACCAGATGCCTTGATCTCGGCCAGCTTCGCTTTCTGGTCTTCCGTCAGAACGTTCTGGAGCTTTGCACTCTGCCCCTGCCGCCAGGCCCTGAGCGCCTGTCGATCCGCTCCCTCTTCTGCCCTCTCTCGCCGGATCTCGCGGATCTGGCCGACTTGCTCCTGGGTGAGGCCTAGGGCCTTGACGGCTGCGGCGATGCTCTGCCGTCGCTGCGGGTTCGGCTGGTTCTGCTGAGCAAAGGCGGCCAGGGAGGTCGCCAGCACTGCCACGCAGACGACAATGGCTTGCTTCTTGTGAATCATGCAGTGGTCCTCGTTTCGTTACGCTCGGAATCTCAACCCGGCAGCTTGCCTTGGTGAGCAGTGCGTTCAGGTCCGTACCTGAGTAGACGCTGACCGGAGGCCGGGGTTGCAGCCAGGTTGTAAAGCCAAGGTGAAAGATCGACGCAGAGCTGGCTAGCCGTTCCGCGGTTGGGTCGTCCGCGCAATGATCTCCCGAGCCCCGTAAATCGGCCGACCCTGGCTCTCGAAGTACGTGCGCGTAAGGACCTCACCGATCAGCCCAGTGCAAAGCAGCTGAAGCCCGGTCAGCGCAAGCACCGAGCCCGCGATCAGCAGAGGCCCGTGCTCGATCATGATGTGGACGCCCTGGAGCTTCTTGGCGACGAGGTACGCCAAGGCGGCCCCACCGGCACCTCCACACAGGACACCTAGGGATCCGAATAGATGCATGGGCCGTGTCAGGTACCGTGCCATGAAGGACACCGTAATCAGGTCGAAGAACACTCTGATCGCGCGTCCCAATCCGTAGTGGGACCGGCCGGCCCCGCGCTCGAGATTCTTGATCGGCACTTCGGCGATCCGAGCGCCGTGCAAGGCCGCCAGCACCGGAATGAAGCGATGGAGGTCGCCGTACAGGCGCACTTGGGCGAGCAGCTCGGACCGATACGCCTTGAACGTTCCGCCAAAATCCTGGAGATCGACGCCGGACAGCTTCCTGATCAACCAGTTGGCGGCGCGGGACGGGAGCCGCCTCGTCAGGTACGCGTCGACCCGGTCGGCTCGCCAGCCGTTCACGAGATCGAAGCCCTCGTCGATCTTGGCGACCAGCGCGGGAATGTCCTCGGGCGCGTGCTGCAGGTCGCCGTCCATCGCTACCACCACCTCGCCCGTCGCTGTCTCGAAGCCAGCGGCTAGAGCCGCTGTCTGGCCGGAATTGCGGCGCAGGCAGACTGCCGTGAGATGCGCATCGTTCGCTGCCAGGTTCCGGAGAAGGTCGACACTGGCGTCTGTCGAGGCATCATCCACAATCACGATCTCGAAGGTTCGACCGAGATCTTCGAGGGTCGCGACAAGTCGGTCAAACAGCGGGAGGAGGTTCTGCTCCTCGTTGTGCGCCGGTATGACGACAGATACCGCAGGCCGCTCGTCCATGGCGCCTCAGCGTAACATCCCGGAAACAAGTTCCAAAGGGAGGCCGACGACGTTGGTGTAGGAACCCTCGACGGACTCGACGAACTTGGACGCCCAGCCTTGGATCCCGTACGAGCCCGCCTTGTCGTAAGCCTCGCCGGTCGCCACGTACTTGCCGATCTCATCGCCTTCTAGGACGCGGAATGTCACGCGTGTTTCGGCGTAGAGCACACGGCACGAGGTGCCGTCAAAAACGGCCACGCCGGTCAGCACACGGTGCGTCCGACCCGACAAGCTGCCTAGCATGCGCTTCGCATCGTCCTCGTCAATTGGCTTGCACAGCACCTCATCCCCGAGGACGACGACTGTGTCGGCCCCTAGTGTGCGGGTTCCGCGGCGCCAAGCCGCCCGGGCCTTTTCCTCTGCAAGCCGCAGGACGTAGTCCTCGGCGGGCTCCCCGGGGCGGGTCGATTCGTCTATGTGGGCGGGCCTCTGCTCGAAGTCGAAGCCGCCCAGCCTCAGCAGCTCCGACCGACGAGGCGACGCCGACGCAAGAACCAACGGGAGACTGTTCCCCGTCCGGGATTCGTCCATCGCTCGGGCCGCCAGCCAGCTATCGATTCACGTAGCTGGGATCGTCGACCGCCGCGCCGGACTCACCCGAGTCCACGTCGCTCGGCGCCGGAACTTGTAGGCTGGCCGGGTTCTCCTCAACCGTTCCGGCCTCCGCAACCGACACCTGGTGGACCCTGCCGTTAAGGGAGCGCAGGAAGGCGACGAGGTCGTCCTTCTCTTGCTCCGACAGTCCCAACGGGCGGATCTCTGCCTCGAAGCCCTCGGGGGCGGAGCCTCCTCGGTCGTAGTGCTCGAGGACCTGGCGGATGTTCATCATGCGGCCGTTGTGCATGTACGAATAGCGGCGAAGACTGTCGCGCAGGCTCTGGGTCTTGTACTTCGTCCCAGCCTTTTCGTGACCGTCACGCTCCGCAACCCCTGTGAAATGGAAATCGTGGTCGGTCAGCAGCGGGCCGTTGTGGCACTTGATGCAGCCAGCCTTGCCGCGGAACAGAGCCAGGCCGCGCTTCGCGGCAGCCGACAAGGCTTCCTCGTCACCGAGCAGGTACCGATCGAAGTCGCTGTCGTACGAAACCAAAGTGCGCTCGAAACTCGCAACCGCCTTCGCCACAAGCGCGAACGAGATTTCCTCGCCCGGGAAAGCCTTTGCAAAAAGCCTCACGTAGAAGGGGTCGCGTTTGATGCGGGCGACGGCCTCTTCCGGGTCCAAGGCCATTTCACGGTGATTCTCGAGCGGCTTCGAGACCTGCTCCTCGAGGGTCTTGACCCTCCCGTCGAAGAAAATGCTGCGCTGCCAGCCGACATTGAGCAGTCCCGGCGTCTTCCGAGCCAGCTCGCTCTCGTCCAGTCCCCACCCGCGTGAAAGGCCGTCCATGAAGTGCAACTCGCGCTTGTGACACGTGCCGCAGCTCCGACGCCGATTTCCGGACATGATCGAATCGAAGAACAGTTCCTCGCCCAGTTCGACCTTCGCCGCGGAAGGCGGATTGTCCGGCGGGTGCGGAGGGGCGCCCGTGAGCGGCGCGAGCTCGGGCGGCGAATTCGCGGTGCCAATTGCCGCCAGCACGACTCCACATGCGAGAACGGATCCGAGAATGCGTGGCCAGCTCACGGTGTAATTTTACCCGGAACAGGCCCCCGTCGCGAGAGCCGCGGGAAGACCTGTGTTCAAGACACGGGCGGAAAACCGTTGATCGGGTCCGCTTTTGCGCGGATATTGCCCGCCGTCGGGTGGTCGTCGCCCCGGATTTCGGAGTAATTGTCCCGCCCCTGGAACGATCGAAGGTGCCGGGCGCCGAAGAGGTGATTCGGGCAGCCTAGACGGGCTGCTGGGTCTGAGCGACCATCACGCGCTTCTGGAAGTCCTTCAGCATGTTCTCGTCCAGGCGTACCTGAGTCGGACGGCGCTCGAGCGTCGTCATGCGATCGATCTTGTCCTGGAGCTTCAGCAGCGCGTAGAAGAGGTTTTCCGGGCGCGGCGGGCAACCGGTGACGTAGACATCGACCGGCACGATCTTGTCCACTCCCTGCAGCACACCGTACGTGTTGAACGGCCCGCCAACCGACGAGCATGCCCCCATCGAGATGCACCACTTGGGCTCGGGCATTTGATCCCAGATGCGCTTAAGGACAGGCGACATCTTCAACGTCACCGTACCGGCGACGATCATCAAGTCAGACTGGCGCGGGCTCGGACGGAACACCTCTGCGCCGAACCGAGCGATGTCGAAGCGCGATGTGGAAGAGGCGATCATTTCGATCGCGCAGCAGGCCAATCCGAACGTGAGCGGCCAGATAGCGGACTTGCGAGCCCAGTTGAATACATAGTCAACCGAGGTCGTCATGAAATTTCGTTCAAACTGGTTCTGCAAGTAAGGCATTCACTCTCCCCGAGCCTTTCATTATATCGACCAGTCGGCTTTCCCCCGACCTTGTCAGCGCGGGCGTTGGAGAGGACTGAGAGGACGTCCGACCGGGTCACGGCAAACATCCGGGACACTTCGAAGTAGCCGCTGGTAGACGCCCCGAACCCGCAATCCTCCGGGGATATCAGAACGATGTCAGCCTGATTCGTCTCGAGCCCGGTACCACCTGTCTACAGGTCGCATCGATGATGCAAACAACGTTTTGGTCGAGGCTTCCGCTAGGAGAGAAGGATGAGAGCTCGCATCGTGGCCTCCCTGGCGGGGGAGTTGGGCCCACGCCTAAGGGTCGATCGGAGCCGAGCATGCGACTCTCGCGCAATGGGCTTCCGCCTTGTCGGTCGAGCCCTGCCTAGTCGCTTCGTGTCTCGGGCTTTGGGTGAAGCGCTCTCGTAGTTGAAGGCGCGACAGATCGTGATATAACGGGCCCATGCCAGCAAGCCGATCGGACCAGGTCTTGATTGCCGGGCTCGTTTTCCTCCTCACCGCCTGCGCGAGCCCGACCGAGCGTTTCTCCATCGTCATGCTACCCGACACTCAGTTCTACAGTGAGAAACACCCTGAGGTCTTCCACGCCCAGACTCGATGGGTTGCGGAGCACGTGGAGAGCGAGAACATCCGGTTCGTCACCCACGTGGGAGACGTCGTGCAGAACTGGGATCAATCGGAAGCGGAGTGGAACGTAGCTGAGGAAGCAATGGGGCGGCTCGATAGGATCGTGCCGTGGGGAGTTGCAATCGGAAACCACGATTACGACTTAGGACAGGATGGTCAACCGAGTCGAGAAGCGTCAGCGTGCCTGAAACGGTTCGGCCCGCAACGCTTCGATCGTCGCGACTGGTTCGGAGGATCTCATCCCAACGGCATCAATACCTATCAGGTGTTCGAGGCTGGCCAACGCTCGTTCTTGATCTTGCACTTGGAAGCAGACGTGCCGGACGGCGTCATCGAATGGGCTGAAGGCGTTCTGGAAGCGCACCCGGAACTGCCGGCGATCGTCACAACCCACATCTACATCAGCGACAAGATTGGCGGCCGCACGCCGACGGCTTTCATGGGAGGCGAAGGGGCAAACTCGGGCGAGGAAATCTGGCAGAAGTTTATTCGTAAGAATCCCCAGATCTTCATGGTCCTTTGCGGCCACTGGGACACAGTCGGCGGGGAGTGGAAGCAGGTCTCGTTGAATGACGCCCACAAGGAGGTCATCGAGGTGCTGGCCGACTTTCAATCCCGTGAGAACGGCGGCAACGGGTGGCTCCGCGTCATTCAGTTCGACGAGGCCGAAAGCAAGGTTTGGTTCAAGACCTATTCGCCGTCCCTCGACCGGCACGAAGATGACAACAACAGCGAGTTCTTCTTCAACGTCAATTTCGAAGAGCGGTTCTGATTCGAGCGAGAAAGAGGCGGCGATCCAACGCGGCCGATCCATGCTCAGTCGGCGCGCGACTCCCTAGTAGCCACGTGCGAGGTGGTCTCCGGCTGGATCAGCGCTCTTCCCGTCTCGCTTCGAGACGCTGCTATGCCCCCTTGAGGGCTTGCCCGGCGGCCCAAAGCCCAGACAGGTAGGCGCCATGGACGGTAGCGGCGTAGTCGCGGTTGCTGGCTTCACCCACGAATAGAGGGGTGGCATCCGACTCGGAGACATAGCCCAGAAGTTCGGTTCCTTCGGCCAGAAAACCCGAAGGAACGGCATGGCTACCTTATCGAGAACTCCCATGCGAGGCGGCGAATCTCTTCCCGCTGGCTCCCAGGCCGCGAACGGTAAAATCGGCGCATCTTGATCGGAACTACGATCAGCCATTACAACAGCCTCGACAAGCTGGCCGCGGGCGCCCTCGCGGGTGCGTGGCCGGCCGTCTGCGCCGCACGCGTCAGCCCATTGATGGTTCTGCAAATCTGAGGTGGAAGTCGATGATCAAAGGTTTCGGACTCGGTTCATCAATGGCATTCGTTGCCGTGCTGCTTTCGGCCGCGGCCCTTCTGCAAACGTCGAACGCCGACACCAACCGCGGCGAGCTCCTGGTCCCTCGCTACGGCCCAACCGCCGTCTCCGATGGCACGTGGGTCTACGTCTACGGGGGCGCCCCCAGAGGCGCGCGAAACGGTCCCGACTTCATGCACGACGGGTTGCTCTCGCTGATCGAGCGCGTCGACCCGACCTCGTTAAAGTCGGAGTACTTCAGCAACGGTTTGCATCGGCGGGCGAACCACGGGTCGGCTTTCGCGGACGGCTCCATCGTCAGTTGCGGCGGGCGCACCCAGGTGGGGTTGTCGCGCGGTCGAGTCTCGTCGTGCGAGTCCCTTGACCTCGAGAGCGGAACCTTCAGGGAGCTGCCGGCGCTTCCGGAGTCGGTCAGAACGCTCGGCATGGTGGCCGCTGGCGACGATCTCTATGCCGTCGGCGGGCTCACGGAGAGTGGGCGCTACTCGGGGGCGACGGTGCGTCTTGCCCCGGAGGCAAGCGCATGGGAGCGCTTAGCCGATATGCCACTCGCGCGCGAGGGGAAGATCGTGGCCGTTGGCCGCCAGATCTACGCGATAGGCGGCTACGACGGTTCAGCCATGCGTTCGGTGATGGTCTTCGATACGGAAACGGAGCAATGGGAGCGGCGCGAAGATCTTCCATTCGGGCTGAGCGCACATTCGCTAGCGACCGACGGGGACTCCATCTACCTGTTCGGCGACTACGAGCGCATGAACTTGATTCACAGGTACGAGCCCGGTACGGGAGCGCTCTATCGGCTCGACCAGCAGATTACCCCCAGGCGCCACACCGATGCCGTCGCGGTCGCTGGCCGCGTGCTCGTGATTGGAGGCAACCAGACAAGCGCTGGTCAAGCGACGACTTTGATCGAAGCCTTCGAATTGGAAGACCTCCGCGCGGGGGGACGTAGGATCGGCTCTGTGTCACGCAAATAGCCGTACCACTCGCCCAATAGCCTCGGCGAGAGTTTCAAGATCAGCAACATCAGGGCCGCCATCCAAGATTCAATTAGCCCAACGAACTGATCAGAAGCGGCTGTCGATGTGTAACTGCGGAAAGCCCTTCTCACCGCTCGCCTACGAGCGCCCTCCGGCAGAATGGACGCGCAGTCGCAGGCCGAATCATCTCGCGCCACGACGTTTCTCCAGATGCCCGAATCCCAAGTCGCAGTAACCGGTGCAACCGGTGAGGTCGGAGGTAGCGTAGCAAAGCGCCTAGCGGATAGGGGCGTCGCTCAACAGTTGATCGTGAGGGACGCTTCCCGCACGCCAGATCTGGTCAGGGCTGACGTGGCGACAGCAACGCACCTTGATCCAGCCGCCATGGTCTTAGCGCTAGACAGCATGGACACCGTCCTCTTCGTTTCCGGGTTCGAGGCCGAAGACCGACTGGCACATCACAAAGCGACTGGCGACGCGTTTGTGGAGGCCCGCGTCCGCCTGGGAGATCGCTTCGTCAACGCGCCGCGCCACTCCGGCAGCTTGTACATGAACTACGAACCCCGCCGAGGCGCGCTGGCCGGCTTTTCCATGGGAGCGGGCGTGTGCGCCGCGGGCCAGCGACTCGCCGCCCTGCCTAATCCTAGCTGGGAGCTGCCGCGGGCCGGGTCCGCATGGAGCTCAACTTGGGCTACGAGCGGCCCCACTTGCGGCTCGACGTTGCGGTGAAGAACCTAACCGACACCCGTGACGGGAATTGTTGACCACCAAGCACAGGCGCGTGCGGCGCTGCAGCTGAGTCCAGCCGATCCAGCGCTCGCGCGCCGCGCAATGCAGCGCCGCCGCATGCCAGCCGACCAGGGCCAGCCAGCGCCCGTCAAGCTCGGCGACATGCAGCAGTCATCGGCCGCAGAACTTGCGGAATCCCAGATAATGCTGTTCCCGCATCAGGGCCTTCCAGCGCGGCACCTCGCTGGCGCGCACCGGACGCACCGCGATGCCCGCTTCACTCACTTTGAGCGTTATCGCATAAACCGCACTGAACTGTTCAGCGCCGTCGCCATCCTGCTCCCTGTTCAGAACCTCTCAGAGAGAATTGAATTGCCCTGCCCCACAAATAGGCTCCCTTCCACTCCTGCCGCTACCATCAGAGACTGGAGGAGGTCGTCGCGCGCTAAGAACTCGATGTCCGTTCTGTCTGGCAGCCAGACCCTTCGCAACGAGGCAGTGCAACAGTCGCCGCCCTTCAAGGGGTCGGCGCTGCGACCGGGCCTGGCCACATTGATCGCCGCTGTGGTGACCGGTTGCTCAGGTTGCGACGTCCCTTCGTTCGCGATCGACGTGGAGCCAATCCTCGAAACGTACGGTGGCCTCGTCGAGATTGCAGAAACCGACGCGGTGGGCCGGATCACCGACCGGCGGACCGTGCCTTCGATCATTCGGAACGACGCGGCCTGGAGGCAGGCGCTGACACCGGGGAGCTTCCCGTTCGCGCGCGGCGGCGCCACCGAACTGGCCTACAGCGGAAAATATGACGGCTTCTTCGAACCGGGGGTCTATCGGTGTGTCGGCTGCGCGATTTCAGTGTTCTCGTCAGCCGACAAATACGATTCGAGGACCGGCTGGCCGAGCTTCACCCGACCGGTGGCCGCCCCAAACGTAACGGTCTCCTGGGACTACAGCTGGGGCGTCCGCAGACGGGCTGTCCGTTGCGCCAGGTGCGCGTCCCACCTCGGCCATGTCTTCAACGACGGCCCGCTGCCGACCGGCAGACGCTATTGCATCAACTCCGCGTCGCTTTCGTTCGATCCGAGAGACGGCTAACCAATACGTGGACCCGGCCGGCTCAGGTCAGGATTTCGTTGACGACCCGCCCGTAGACGTCCGTCAGTCGGAAATCGCGCCCGCTGTACCGATAGGTCAAGCGCTCGTGGTTCAGCCCGAGCAGATGCAGGATCGTAGCGTGCAGATCATGGACGTGGACCTTGTCCTCGACCGCCCGGTAGCCGAAGTCATCGAGCTGGCCGAACGTCATGCCGCCCCGGACACCCCCTCCGGCCAACCATGCGCAGAAGCCGTACGGATTGTGTCCGCGCCCGTAGGTCTCCGGATCGCCCTCACCGTCCTGAAGGTCCTGGTAGTGCGGCGTGCGCCCGAACTCGCCCGACCAGACGAGAAGGGTCTCGTCGAACAGCCCGCGCGCCTTGAGGTCCTGGATCAGCGCGGCGATAGGGCGGTCCACTGACCTGCATCGTTCCGGATGAGCCGAGCGAATGTTTGCGTGGCTGTCCCAACCGTTTGACGTGATCTGGATGAACCGGACACCCGCTTCCGCGAACCGTCGGGCCAGCAGGCACTGCCTACCGAAGTCGTCGGTCGGCTTAGTGCCGATTCCGTAGAGTTCGCGCGTCTCCTCGGTCTCGCTCCCGATGTCAAGCAGCGATGGCACTTCGGCCTGCATGCGGAACGCAAGCTCGAAGGATTCGATCACACCCTCAAGGCGTCGGTCTGTTCGATGCCGATCCAAGTGCCCGCGGTTCATTTCCTGGATAAGGTCCAGCTGCCGGCGCTGTGCTGGCGGCTTGATGGAAGGGTCATCCAGATAGCCGATGGTCGCCCGTCCGGCTCCTGTCGCTGCGCTTCCTAGGGCCGTCCCTTGGTAGACGGCCGGCAGGAACGCGTTCCCGTAGAGCTGGACGCTGCCTCCATCCCCTGAAATGTTCGGCGCAATTGTCACGAATGCGGGAAGGTTGCGGTTCTCCGTCCCCAGCCCGTAGGCGACCCACGATCCGATGGACGGGCGGACAAGCTGCGTGGCTCCCGTGTGAAGCTGACGGACCGCCGGGGCGTGGGCCTCGCTGTCCGCTTCCATCGCCTTCAGCACGCACAGGTCGTCAACGTGGCGGCTCAGCTCCGGCAGCAGATCCGACACGAGAATCCCCGACTCCCCCGCGGGGGCGAACTTCGCGATCGGCCCCATCAGCCTGGTATACGCAACGCCCGGCATGGCCCGGTTGGTGGGCATCGAGTACGGCAGGGCCTCCCCGTCACGGCGCTCCAAGGCAGGCTTGTAGTCGAACATGTCGACTTGGGAGGGACCGCCCTGCATCCACAGGAAAATCACCCGCTTCGCCCTAGGCGGATGGTGCGGTGCCTTCGGAGCAAGCGGGTCGGGCTTGGCCGCAGCCTCCTCGGCCAGCATCGCCTGCAATGCAAGCATGCCGAATCCGCATCCCCAAGTGCTCAGCAATTCACGCCGGTTCATAGCTTCCTCGCATGTCCGAGCCTAGCCCCGGAACAGGAATTCGTTGGACGCGAACACGGCGTGGCAGTACCGAGCCCACGCCTCGTCACGCCCGAGATCCGCTTCAGTATCGCGCAAAAAGGCGGTTGCCTGGGCAATATCCTCGCTTGAAGCGGGTCGCCCCAAGGCCTTTACGAGAAACAACCGGATCCGATCCGCATCCGAATGATCGGAAGCATTCAGCAGCGCTCGCGCGGCCGCCTTCGATTGCTTGATCAGGAACGGTGAGTTCATCAAGTACAGGGCCTGCGTCGGGACGGTGGTAACGTCGCGGCTTCCCTTGACGGTGTTCGGATCCGGGAAATCGAACAGGTTCAGCACATCCGCCTCGGCCATCTGCGATTTGCGCAGGGTGGGAAGGTACACGGTCCGACGGAATCGGATCTCGTCTGTCAATTCAAGGTTGTCCGCAAGGAGCGGCGGCTGGCCCATGCGGACGCTGCCGCGTGATCGGAGCGGCAGGCTGGGCCCCCCGCCGCGACGGTCGAGCGATCCGCTGACCGAGAGAATCGCATCGCGGATCGTCTCGGCCTCCAGCCTCCGCCGGTTCGAGCGCCAGAGCAGCCGGTTCTCGGGGTCCTCCGCTGCCGCTCTCTCGCTATGCCCACCCGACAGCCCGTAGGTACGCGAGAGCACGATTTCCCGAATCAATCCCTTGACCGACCAGTCGAGTGCCTGCAGCCGAAGCGCGAGATAGTCGAGAAGCTCGGGATGGGTGGGCCGGGCGCCAAGAATGCCAAAGTTGTCGACGCTTGCCACGAGGCCGGTTCCGAATAGGTGGTGCCAGATCCGGTTCGCCATGACCCGCGCAGTGAGGGGATTGCCCGGATCCGTCAGCCAGTTCGCTAGCTCAAGGCGGCCGCTGCTCTTCTGGAAGCCGATTCCAATCAAGCGCCGGTTGGCGATCTTCGGCGTCGAATCGAGTGGTACGAGCGAGAGGAACCCGCGCGGAACCCGGTCGCCTAGGCTGTGCGGGTTGCCCGCGAGCCGGATGTTCGTGTCCTCGGGCTCCGGATGATCCGCCAGCGCAATTGCCATCGGCTGGGCCGGCTTGACGTAGTACTGGATCCGGCCTGCTTCGGTCTTCGCTGCACTCAAGTCCCGACGCGCCTTCCCGAGACGTTCGCTCAAATCCTTCCGGGCATCCTGGTTCGATTCGCCATCGTCCATTGCGTCCAGTTCGGACTTCAATTCGTCGACCTTGCGTTCGGCGTGACGGACTTCCTCTAGCGCCGCGGTGTATTCCTGCTGCCACCCTTCCAGCGCCTGCGACCGAACCTGCAAGTCCGCAGCAGACTCGGGCAGGGGGGTGCGATTGATATCGCTGAAGACGCCGGACATCCGGCCGTCCAGCGTCCGAGTGCTGCCGAAAATCCCCGCAAGCGCGTAGTATTCCCGCTGGGGGAGCGGGTCGAACTTGTGGTCGTGGCATCGCGCGCAGCCAATGGTCAGCCCGAGGATCGCACGCCCCAGAGTGTCAAGCTGGTTGTCCACGATGTCCATCTCTAGCTGGACCTTGTCTTGGTCCACCAGCGCCCATGGCCCGTTCGCGAGGAATCCCGTCGCGATGACCTGTTCGCGTCGCTGCGAGTCATCCTCGAATTCCAGGACGTCTCCCGCCACCTGTTCCCTAACGAATTGGTCGTATGGCTTGTCGCTGTTGAACGCGTCGATCACGTAGTCCCGGTAACGCCAGGCGTGAAGCGACGGAATGCGCCGGCCTAGCCCTAGGGTGTCCGCATATCCTGCCAGGTCCAGCCAATGGCGTCCCCAGCGCTCCCCAAAGGCGGCGGACGCCAGCAGCCGGTCGACCGCAGCTTCCGTTGCGTTGTTTGAGGAGTCCGTTTCGAATGCTCGAACCTCGTCCGGCGTCGGAGGCAAGCCCGTGATGTCGAACGCGAGGCGCCGGAACAAGGTGTGCCGGTCCGCCGCCTCGACAGGCGACAGCCCGCGGGACTCGAGCCTGGCCAGGATGAACCGGTCGATGTCGCCCCGGGGCCACTCCGTGTCCTTGTAATCCGGAGTTGGAACCTCGGCGAGCGGCTGCCAAGCCCAGTGATCGCCCGAACCGTCGTTTCCGTCCCCATCGGCAGCCTGGCGTACCGGAGCCGGGCCGTCGGGCCAGTAAACTCCGAGCCTGACCCACTTCACCAGGCTCTCGATGTCGCGGTCGTCCAGCTTGCCTGTCGGCGGCATCTGGATCTGGTCGCCGTCGTGGCGAACCGCCAGGATCAAGCGACTGGAATCCGGGTCACCCGGCACGACGGCCGGACCGGATCGTCCGCCCTCAAGGAGCGCCTGACGGCTGTCGAGCCTGAACTCGCCAAAAATAATAGCGGCCCGTGAGCTATGGCACTGATAGCAATTCCGAATTAGTAGCGGGCGGATTTCCTTCTCGAAGAAATCCCGGTGCTCGGAACTCGTGCCGGCCTCCTGTCCGAATACAGCGGTGCAGGCCAGCAGCGCAATCACCAAGCTAGTCGCGGCTTTCACGGCATCCCCGGCTGTAGACAGTGTACCCGGCATCGGGGCTCTCCGGGAAGCGAGGCACGGCGTTTCGGGGCCGTCCGACCATAGCGCGATTCCCCTGCAGCTCGGCCAAACGGGCAGTCTCCGAGGCAACGGCCCGACTATGCGGGTGTGATCCGGGGATACGGAACCCAGCCGGGCGAGGTGGTCCGAATGCTCCAAAGTTCTCCGCCCGACGTAATGAACAGGGTCTTCCAGTCCGACCCGCCAAACGCGCAATTGGTGACCTCGTCAACCGGAATGCCAACGTAACCGAGCAAGTCGCCCTCGCCGGAGAGGACGTACACACCTCCCTTGAACGGGGTTGCCGACTCGTGCGGTGGCCGTGCGATATTCCGGCCGGCTGCCACAAACAGCCTGCCTTCGTGGTCCATCTCGAGTCCGTCGGGCCCGCGACCGTGCGCCCAGTCAAAAACAAGCTTTCGGCCTGCCGGATCGATGGAGCCGTCTTCGCGCAACGGAAAGCGCCAGAGCTTCCGTGCACCGCCGACCGTGTTGTTGTTGTCCGCGACATACAGATACTCGTCGCCGGGGGAGATGAGCAGGCCGTTGGGACGATCGACTTCGTGAGCTATGACACGTGCCACTCGTCCAGGGCCATCGATCCGATATACCCCCTCGACCAAGCTCCCGGTGGAGTCGCGCATCTCCATGCCATCGCGCGAGCCGTAGCGCGGGTCGCTGAAGTAGACTCGCCCCTGCGAGTCAATGGTGAGGTCGTTCGGTGAGTTGAACCGCATCCCCTGAAACTCGGCCGCCAGAACCGTCGAATTTCCGTCCGGTTCCGTGCGCGTCACGCGACGGCTCCGGGATTCGCAAACGGACAATCGGCCCAGGCGGTCGACGAGCAGACCATTTGCACCCGCGTTTTCGCGGAATACACTGACGTTGCCCTCGTTGTCGCGCTGGGTGATGCGATCGCGGCCAGTGAAATACAGGACGCCTCGCGGATGCCACACCGGGCCTTCTCTCGCATTGATGTTCCCGTGGCTCGTGGGATTCGCGTTCGAGGGGAACGGTTCGGACGCCGACACGATGGACGTGCCGGCCATCATCGATAGGATTCTGCGACGGTTCAGCATTGGCAGCCCTCGATGCCCCGGGGCCTAGGGTATGCAAGCGCCGGTATCCTTGGCAACGATGCTTGGCGAGCCGCATCGTGATTGCCCTTCGTTCGTTAACGGGCGGGACGGGCGGACGACGAGCCCGGGCTAGTATCTTCTGTGCGACGTCCTCATCCAATTCGCGGGCTTCGCCGCGGGCGGCTGAGACTTCGAGTGTGGAGATCAACGAATGTACGGCTACATGAAACCGCTTTTGTTCGTAGTGGTCGTTGTCGCGGCTTCAATCTCGTGTAGCGAGATCGAGGAGCACGCCGAATGGCGAGTGGGCTGTGCTCGAGTTTCCATCACACCCGAGGAGCCGATCGTATTGCTGGGTTACGGCGATCGCACGGAACCGTTCGAACATGTCGCTCAAGACATCCATGCGAAGGCACTGGCCATCGAGGATCGGCGGGGACGCCGGGGTGTCGTTGTTACGGCCGACCTGGTGGGATTCCAGGCGGCGGTCGTCACGGAATCGGTTTGCGATCGCATCCGCAAGGAGACCGGTCTCGAACGATCGCAATTGCTGTTCAATGCGTCGCACAGCCATACCGGCCCCCTGGTCAGCCTGGACCCGTGGTCCGAGGCGAATGCGATAGCCCACGCACCGCTGTCGCCCGACGACAGGCGGAAGACGATTGCATACACGCAAGCGCTCCAGGACAAGCTCGTTGCTGTCGTTCGCGATGCCGTCTCGAAGCTGGAGCCTGCACAGCTTAGTTGGGGCAAGGGGCAAGTGCCCTTTCCGATGAACCGGCGCTTGCCGCGGGACGGCCGCATCGCAATGGCGGACAACCCGCAGGGCAAGACGGATCGGTCAGTTCCGGTGCTCTGCGCACGGACACCCGCGGGCGGGTATCTCGCATTCCTCTTCGGCTGCGCGTGCCACAACACGACACTCACGGGTGCGGACAACGTGATCTCGGGCGACTTTGCCGGATTCGCGCAAGCATATCTGGAGGAGAGGTTTGTCGGTGCTCAGGCCATGTTCATGAGCGGCTGCGGAGCGGACGCGAATCCTTCCCCGCGTGGATCGATGATGCTCGCTGAGCGGCACGGCAAGACCTTGAGTGAGGAGGTAGCGCGTGTCGCGGAACGATCGCTTGTGGCGGTTAGGGGAGATCTCCAAACGGCGTACGAGACCGTCGAGCTGCCTCTTCAGGAACTGCCGAAGCCCGAGATCGAGGAGCGGGCGCGACTCTCGTCGGCGGAAGCAGTGACGGCGCGTCAGATGTTGACGGTGCTGGAATCTGGGGGGACGCTGCCGACGGAGTACGTAGCGCCCGTTGCGGCTTGGCATTTCGGCGGGGCGTTCACACTCGTAGCCCTTCCCGCGGAGCCTGTGGCGGCGTACGTTGACCTCATAGAAGCGGCGCTGCCGAGCCAAGATCTTTGGATCGCAGGCTACAACAACGACTGTTTCGGCTACCTCCCGACACAGCGGATCGTCACAGAAGGGGGCCACGAGAATATCGGCGTCACGCTCTGGATCTGGGGTCGCAGTCTCCAGCGGTACGCCGGTTTCTTCGCGCCGTCCGTGGAACAGGCGATTGTAGGCACCGTGACCCGCATGGCGCGACGGTAGAAGATCCGGAGCGGCCCTGGGCGGCGCCGGTCCGGGCCCTGGCGGTCAGTGAACCCCTTCGGGTGCAGCCGGTGACTGCGCCCGCGAGAACAGGCCGAATGTGAACACGTCGGTTTGGGTGACGATTGTGACGTACTGCTTGCCGTTCCGGGCCCAGGTGATTGGCGACGCATTCACGGTCTGCCCCACATTGAAATGCCACAGGTACTTGCCCGTCGCAGCATCGAGAGCGATCAGGTGCTTGTCGTCGTCCCCGGAAAAGAGGATCCCTCCCGCTGTCGAGAGGGTGCCCGCCCAGGAAGCCGTTGGTCCAGTCAGCGGATACTCCCAGACCCGCCGACCCGTCGCCGGGTCGAATGCGCGGATGACGAATTGCCCGTCGAGGCGAGGCTGTCGCTCGGCCCCGGTACCCGCAAAGCCGATCTTGGGGATCGGCTCCTTGGCCGAGGAGGTATAGATGTCGCAGGCCTCCATCGTCATCACGTAGTGCAGCCCGGTGTCCGGATTGTACGAGTCGGCCATCCAGTTCGCCGCACCCCACATGGTGGGACAGACGAGCTTGCCGTCCGGCGAGGGCTCCATTCCGGGAATCTTCATCGGGCGGCCGTTGGAATCGAGACCGTAGGCCCACGTCAGCTTGTCGACGAACGCGTTGCCACGAATGAACTCCCCGGTCAGGCGGTCGAGCACATAGTAAAAGCCGTTTCGGTTCGCCTGGACAATGACCTTCCGATTCTTGCCATCGATATCGAGCTCGAGCAGGAGCGGGGGTTCCTGGCCGTCCCAGTCCCACACGTCGTGAGGCGTGAACTGGAAGTACCACTTCATCTCGCCGGTCTCCAGGTCGATGGCAAGCAGCGAATCCGAATACAGGTTGTCGCCTGGGCGGTCGCCGCCGTAGAGGTCGGGCCAAGGATTCCCGGTCGGCCAAAAGATCCAGTTCAGGTCGGGATCGTAGCTGCCGGGCATCCAAGTGCCTGCTCCGCCCCAGGGCAGTGTCTTGGGACCCCATGTATCGGCCCCGAATTCTCCTTCGCCCGGAATCGTCCACAGCTTCCAGAGCTGCTCGCCGCTCTCTGCCGAATGTGCGGCCAGGAATCCGCGGATTCCCGAGTCCCCGCCCGAAACGCCGACGATCAGCCGGTCCTTGATCGCCACGGGTGCCACCGAACAGAAGTACCCGTCCTCCGGATCGGCATACCGGCGAGCAAAGATGGCCGCGCCGGTGATCCGATTGAGCGCGACCAACTGGCAGTCGCTGGTCACGAAATAGATGCGTTGACCCAGGATCGCGGCGCCCCGATTCGTCCGCTGCATCTCGACCTCCGGATGCAGGTAGACCCAGACCGGCCGACCCGTGACCGCATCGAGGGCGTGAACCTCGTTGGAGTTCGTCACGTACATCACGCCGTCGTGGACGATCGGGTAGGAGCTCAGGGCGGTTGCCCCGGGTACGTGATAGACCCACTTGGCGACGAGGTTCGCGACGTTCGATTTATTGATCTCGCGAAGTGGGCTGTGACGGTTGGCAGAATAATCGCCCATGAACGTCAGCCAGTCCTCGCTGGGTGCCGCAAGGATATCGCCGTAGCGCACCTGGGAAGCGAGGGGCATAGCGAGGAACCAGACCGCGAGAAGGCTCCATGCATTACGGATCATTGCGATGCGCCCCCTGAGGCGTTTGCCTTGTAATTCAGGCTGAGGGTGCTGAGAAAGGCAAGGAGGTCCTGGATTTCGTCGCCGCTGAGCCTTTGGGTGTAGTCGGCAGGCATCCAGGAATTCTCGAGAAACTCAATCTCCGCTGCCTCGTCGTTGGCGAGGAAATGCAGCCTGCCCTCGTGGTCGAGAACCTGCAGCGCGTAGTTGGAGTGGTTCTTGGCGACGCCTTCGATTCGAGTTCCGTCGCCCAAGGTCACCGTGACCGGATCGAAGCCCTTGGCGAATCGCTTGTTGGGGTCGAGCAAGCCTTCGCGGATTCGCGCCAGATTGAGCGTGACACCCAGATTCGTGAGATCGGGACCAAGATAGCCCCCTTCTCCCCGAACCATATGGCATTTCGTACACCCGGCCCCGCCGTAGAAGAGGATCCGGCCTGCCTCGCGGTCGCCGGGAACATTCTGGCGGATCGCGGGAGCGGAGAGACTTCGCACGAAAGCCGCCAGCTGCCAGATCTTTTTCTCCTCTAGCGGGGACGGAGGCATGTCGCTTCCGGGAATGCCATCCTTGATCACGCCGAACAATTCTTGGTCAGAGGCTTTCCTGACTCCGGCCGATGTGACCAGGTTCGGTCCGCGCCCGCCCTCGCCCGTGACACCATGGCACGTGCTGCATACGAGTCGATAGGACTCCTCGCCCGCTCTGATAGCCTCCGGATCGCCGATGTAGGAAGAGGGAGTGCCACTCTCTCCGCCCGTGTCAGGAGCGGGGGGTTCGGCGGCCGAGGCCGCCGCGACCAAGACAATGGGCCATAGCGTTTTCACGTGGCAAACGGATTATAGGGACGGTTGGCTTGGCACGACCGGGCAGCATCCTGCGTGGCTCGGGGCCAGCTGACCCGTAGCCCCCGGTCGCTTCTCAGTCCCAACCCTTACCCATGTACATTGTTGCGCGGTTTGTCGGTGCGGCCGCAGGAATCTCCGGCAAGACTCCAAGTCTTCGGATTGCTACCGAACAGGGACCGTCATAGATCGGCCGGCTGCCGGTCCCGAAGCCGTCTTTCGGAACGTTGTTAAGACATGGGTCTACTGCCAATGTCTGGGGCGGCTGCCTCAGCTCGAGAGTCGCTTTCTTGACGGCGCCCTTGGCGCCCAATGAAACCGCGTAGCGCAGAATAGCCCCATATACTTCCGGGAGCGCCGGTAGGAAGCCTTGCCAAGAGGTCCGTCCGGGGTGTACAGCCCGGATTATTCCAGCGCGAGCCGCCCCCATTATTTCGGCGGTAGCAGGACCGGGTCTCCTGCATTATTCGCTTCTGCCGGAAGGGAACTGGACACACGGCTGCCTAGAAGCCTCGCTAGGCGAGGCGCTTACGGGATCCTAGGCGAAACAGGCGTTCTCGGATCAAATGGATGTCCAGCCTATTTTGGCGCATTTCAACTTGGGGGGAAATGCCCGATTCTGGTCAAGACAAACAGGGCTCTTACACGGGTATAGGGTGGGCTTGGCCGGCCTAGCTGGCTGCCAAGCAGACGAGAGGCGCTCTGGCGTGGTGTTCAACGCTCAGAGTCCTAGGCGGCATTCCTTCAAGCCTAGTGTTCGTCACGGGAAAACTCTCGGTTAAACGGACTTGAGCTTGCAGCGAGCGTCGTCGACATTCATCCGCCAGACCAGAGTGGCAGCGGCGGCGACGCTGCGACGCGTGACGCACCTTCTCTCAGGCATTGTCCCGTCCCCAGGCTGCTATCTTCCCTGACCTCGACGGGTCCGTCGGCATCGGCCCACCGTAAGCGTGCTTCGTTGCGACCCAAGTCCCGCCGGGGTACTCTCCGAGATCCAGGTCGCCTTCAATCTGCCCCTCGCTCACACGACCTACGAACCGATACCTCAGCCTCGAGCCCTCGACCGGCAGGACGCTTGAGATGGACACAGCATCACCATCCGCTGTTCCCTGGACCGGACCGCTGGCCAAGCTGCCTACATGCGTTCCCTGGAGCCGGTTCCCGGTCACTTCAAGGAAGAGCACGTGCTGAGCCTGCCCGACCAAGAAACGCATCGTCACGTCCCAGCGACCCGACAGATCCGCAACCGGAGGCTTCCATTCGCGCCCGGTCGGCTTGGGTGCAGCCCGGAAGAGCTCGTGCAGGCGGTCGGCCACGATCTTGTACTCGCCGGGCTTAAGGGCCACAGGACGCAGGCGGAACTCGTGCCCGTCCCCGGCCGCGTGGGTCTGGATCGGTGGTTTGCCGGAAAGTAGCAGGTCGTGCAACTGGCCAGCGGTCAGACCGATCTGCCGGGGGTCCCACGCAACGGTCATGGTTGGGAACGGACCGCCCTGCGTCGGCCCATCAACCATCGCGGACACGCCGGGCAAGTCTGTGATGCGCTCGATGATGTGGGAATACCACCCCTCCCACTCACGGTATTCCGCTTCAATGTCGCGCTGGTTGACCCACGCGTCAACCGCCACGGTCATGCCGACGATTTCTTCCTTGCTGACCTTCATCGGCCGTCCGAAAGCGTGATGCGGAGCGCTATTGGCGAAGGCTGCCCGAACGAGATCCTCTCGGCCGAGCAGCAGCCCTGCAGTCTGTGGGCCCCTCAGGATCTTTCCGCCGCTGTAGGCGACCAAGTCGGCTCCGGCCCCCAGGTAGGGATCGGGGGTGATGAGGATGTCGGCCGCAGCATCGACCAAAACGGGCACCCGATGCTCCCTCGCCACCGGCACTACCTCCTCGAGGCTCACTCGCACCTTGTCAAAGCGGTTCCCGAGGACCATGACAAGCGCCGTATTGGAACCGATCCTTGCTTCGAGCTCCCGGACCGAATCGACATCGACCGTCTTCAGCCCCACCATGCGGACAGCATGATCGTAGGCATTCCGTGAGGACTTTGGAATGATCACCTCGTCCTTGAGGCCGGCGAGATCGGGCAACTGCTGCATGCGTTCCGGATCAGTCCCCGCAACACAGGCGGCCGCGGCATGTGCGAGAGCTCCGGCCGCGCCGGACGAGACCATTGCCCAAGGCACGTCCAACAGCGCGGCGATACGCTTGCCCGCGGCTTCCATGAGCTGGTCGAGATTGACATGGTAGTGCGACGCAGCCTCGATGGCCTCGATAACCTGCGGGAGCAGCCTCGAGCCACCGTTGATCGTGACCGTGGCGGTGCAATTAATGAACGGTCTTGCCCCGATCTCGGAATACGGCTCCTCTGGCGAGCCCAAGGATGCAGCTGCGGCCGGAGTGCGGGAGGCCTCCGTCATCAAGGCAGCAACCAAAGAGCCAGCCCCCAGCCACTGGCGACGGCTCAGCCCGCAGCGCTCTTGATCGCGATCCGTCATGGCATTCCTCCTCGATCGTGGCGCGTGCCGGCACGACAAGCCTGGAGCTTCTGGCTCACCCGCTACACGCGGAGCGCGGCAGCTCGCTCACTCGCGTGAACGGACCCGGGCGCTTGAACTGCGACACCGTGCGAAGCTCCCCGGAAAGCCGGAACGTCCCTGCCCCATCGGAGCGGAGATACGTCCTGCCGGAACTGGACGGTCACAGTGTACACAGCAGGGTCCGGGGGCCATCGGCAATTGGTCGGAACGTCTCCCTTCTTGCTGCAGAGTTTTCCGGATTCACGCCCACGACCATGCAGGGGGTGTGCTGTCGTACCGAGCCTAGAGTGTGACCGCCATCGGGTGCCCCGCAAGCTGTCGGTCAGCCGTCAAGAGCTTCAGACCCTCTTCTTGGGCTTGAACGAGGAGCAGTTCGTCGAATGGGTCCTTGTGGTCCAGCGGTGTCTTGAGTTCCCGGGCGGCGTGGCGGATGGTCATCGGCAAGAATGTCACATCCTGACCCGCGAGTACGTCTATGACACCGTTCGGATCGAAAGGGCTCTTTCTCGTCCCTGTGGATCGGCGGGAATGGTACTTCAGTCGCATCTCCCAGACCGACACGGCGCTCACGTAGAACCGTGCGTCCCGGTCACCGAAGAACCGGCGCTCGACTTCGGTGAGCTTCCCGGGTGCCACCATCAGGTCATAGAGATAGGACGTATCGAGGAGAATGCGCACGGTTGAACCGTCTAGTCGTCAAGTCCGAGGACGCGCCGGCTGAAAGCAGGATCATTAAACTCCTCCGGCCACCTCTGCCCGTCCTCTACGAGCCCAATGCTGCGCCGCGCCACTGCCAGCTTCTCGAAGTCGATTCCGCCGCGCCCGCGACACTGTACAAGCTCTACTGCCGGCTCACCATGCTTTGTGATAATGACACGCTCCCCGTTCTGAGCAGCGGCGACGAGTTCTGAAAGGCGGGCTTTCGCTTCGCGCAGAGCAAGCTCCATGACCTGGCTCCCCCGGGCTCGACCGGTCCAAGGCTGACAATCAGCTTACATCAATACCGCGACCACATTGTGACCACATTCGTTCGCCAGTCGGAAACCCGTTCCGATCTTGGCGCTACTCTGCCCGTCTCCGCGATAGAGGCTGGCGACGGAGAGCGGGAATCGGACTCGAAGCATACGGGGATCTGACCTCGGATGGAGCCGAGACGTCAGGCGTTCCGGCCGACGGAATCGATTGCTTGAAGCGATCTTGGACCCGTTCGCACGATTTGGGAGTTCACGCGTTCAGTCACCCGCTGAGTCCTGACCTGGACGCAACATCCAGACACACGAAGACGTGCAACGTCCTTCTCCCGTACCTGACACCAAAACAAGAGCGTCTCGGTCCAGAATCTTCGCGACAGCCTCCTGCGGATTAGGGCGAAGCTCTTAGTAAATCCAGCCCGCGAGCCGAAACTTCATTTCGAGAATCCGGTCGACACGAATACCCCCGACGTGAATTGGCCGGCTCGTTTCCATGGATTGGAACTGCCCGAACGAAGTCGAGATGGACTGTTCCTGGGCACGGGTCCTGAGACGGGCGTTGTCAGTCCCGGGACCGGGTCCTCATGATAGCCGGCATCGAAAGGCTGAAGACAATGCCTGCCATGACAGCCCGCAGAGCCTGCCGACTGGCGAGCATTCGATGCAGTCGGGTTGTGTTGTCACTCGGTTTCGTGTTCCTCGAGCCTCCCAGCCCATTCGATACCGCCTTCCAGCACGGCAAGGTAGTTCTGGTCCCGAAACACCTCGGCACCGTGGCCGAGGGCCGACAGGAAGGCCAGTCCGTCGCCGACCTCGCGGGTCCAGATGACAGGGTGATCCCCCATAGACAGGTTTTGGTCGATCCAAAGCAGCCGCAGGCGCTGGTCGTATGTGGCCTCGTCGACGGATGCCAGAACTTCGACGCCCTCGTCGCCACGGACACTCCGGTCGAACGAGTACCACTCGTCGAAATGCAACCAGCTCGGCTCCGCTCGCCTCATTGCCGGATGCTCGGAATTCTCGACATGGACGGTCGCGCTCTGGTGCGGCAAGGGATGCCCAATGAAGTTCGTTCCCAGAACACTCCGCACGTACCACTCCCAAGACGAATGGGAATCGTCGAGCGCCGCGTGGATCCCCACGAATCCCCCGCCCGTCTCGATCCAATTCCGCAAGGAGCGCCGTTGGACGGCATCCAATGGCGCTCCGCTGGCGTTCAGCCACACGATCACCTGGAATCGCGCGAGCGTCTCCGGGGCAAAGACTGCGCCGTTCTCCGTATGGAAGACTGGCCAGCCTCGACGGGACGCAATTTTGCGCAACGCGTCGACCCCCGCGTCAATACCCTCGAGGTGACGGAATCCGTTCGTCTTACTGAAAACCAGCACGGCCGGGGCGGTCAGGTTCGGAACTGCGGGTGGGCTCGTGTCGTAGCTCGTGGACGGCCGGAGCGCGCGATACACATTTCGGACCATGGGATGAAAGCTCGCAGCGAATGCCAGGACGAGCAGTGCGGCCACGCACCAGGCCGCTATTCGAACGACGCGCAACGAGTTCTCCAGTTAACGGCCTGCGGGAATCGCCCCACCTCGTCACGAAATCTCCGCGGTTCCTTGATGCGGGCGGACGGATGCCCCCACCGGAACGACGGCGCGAAACACGTGCTCGCAGCCCTTGGCAAGTCCCGTCTCAAATCGGTATTCTAGGCTAAGGAGCAGGAGTTCCCGAGATTGGCGCTCGGATCCGCGGTTCCTGCACGGGGAACTGCGGTTGCTCCCTTTCTAACCCGGCGCGGGTCGATGTCTGCGCCGCATCGCCTAGGTGGGATCGATGCTGCTGCGACTCGCGAGCCGGGGAGGTCGGCATGGGCAAAGTCACTGGATTCATGGAGTTCGAGCGCCGGGCGACGCCCTATCGCCAGGTCGGGGAACGGGTGCATGACTGGAAGGAGGTCATGCATCGGCTGGACGAGTCCGAACTCAAGATCCAGGGTGCCCGCTGCATGGACTGTGGTATCCCCTTCTGCCACACCGGCTGCCCGATTAACAACATCATCCCGGACTGGAACGACCTAGTCTACCGGGGACGCTGGGCCGAAGCCTTGAAGGTCCTGCATTCGACTAACAACTTTCCCGAGTTCACCGGCCGGATCTGCCCGGCACCGTGCGAGTCCGCATGCGTGCTCGGGATCAACGACGACCCGGTCTCGATCAAGTCCATCGAAAAGGCCATCGCTGACCGGGGCTGGCACGAGGGCTGGGTCAAGCCGGAAATCCCGCCTCGCCGGACGGGCAAGAAAGTCGCGGTGGTCGGATCGGGACCGGCGGGCCTCGCGGCTGCCCAGCAGCTGAATCGGGCGGGGCACTCCGTCACGGTATACGAGAAGAACGAAGTGCCGGGCGGCCTGCTCGTCCTGGGCATTCCCGACTTCAAGATGGAAAAGCACTTGGTCGCACGCCGCGTGGCCCAGATGGAAGCCGAGGGCATCGAGTTCCGCTGCGGCGTCCATGTCGGGGTTGCGGTCGAGGGCGAGAAGCTTCTGGCCGAGTTTGACGCGGTCCTGCTGTGCATCGGATCCGAGGCGCCCCGAGACCTTCCCATCCCGGGCCGGAATCTGAACGGTATCCATTTCGCGATGAACTTCCTGCCGCAACAGAACCGGCGCGTCGCCGGCCGCCCGGTGGACTCGAACTATGACCTGAGCGCGTCCGGCAAGAACGTCGTCATCATCGGGGGAGGCGACACCGGAGCGGACTGCCTCGGGACGTCGAGGCGTCAGGGAGCGGTAGGGATCCATCAGTTCGAGCTTCTCCCGAAGCCGCCGCTGAGCCGCGAAGAGCCTGGGGCGATGCCCTGGCCCAACTGGCCCTTTACGTTCAAGGTCGAGAGCTCGCACGAGGAAGGCGACGTGCGTGACTACGCGATCAACACGAAGGAATTCATCGGGGATGGGAACGGAAACGTGAAGGCTCTGCGGGCCGTGCGCCTGAGGTGGCCGGAACCCGACCCGATCACCGCCCGCCGCCCGTTCAAGTTCGAGGATGTCCCGGGTTCCGAGTTCGAGGTGCCCGCGGACCTAGTCCTCTTGGCGATGGGTTTTCTCCATCCTGTGCACGAAGGCGTCGTCACCCAGCTCGGCGTGGAGAAGGACGGTCGCGGCAATGTGGAGGCGGGATTCGGGGAGTTCCAGACTTCAGTGCCCAAGGTCTTTGCCGCGGGGGATGTCCGCCGGGGCCAGTCTCTTGTGGTCTGGGCGATCGCGGAAGGCCGCAAGGCCGCCCGGGCCATCGACATTCATCTCACCGGTTCGAGCGACCTGCCGGCTCACTAGCCAGCACCGGTTTCGGCTAGCCGAATTTCTTTCGCAGCCGGGCGGCGAAGCGCTTCACGTCGACCACAAAACGGACATGGGTTCCGCTTCCCACGACTTCGGTTCCGTCAGCGGCCTCGACCTCGAAGGTCACGCGCCTGCCGTCCACCTCGGCCACCTTGGCAGTGTATGTGACCTCCTGGCCCATCGGTGTGGCAGCCAGGTGCTCCACGCTCACGCTGACGCCGACGGTGTCTTCCCCGGAATCGAGATGGGGGAGGACCCCGTCGCGGCAGCAGTACTCCATCCAGCGGATCATGGCCGGAGTCGCCAGCGAAGGTCGTACGTCGCCTCCAAGGAATGTGATGCAGTCGTCGCGCCGGACGACGCGTTTCTGCTCGAATTCGAGGCCGGGCTCAATCACCTCGCAATCATACATCGACTCAGGAGACTGCCCTTATAATCGGGTTCACATGTCCGGAACGACCCGTCGCGAAGCACTCGTTACGATCGCGGCAGGCTTCGCCACGAGGCGTCTTGCAGCGCAAGGAACGTACGAGCCGAGCACACTTTCCCGGGAAGACTACGAGTTGCTCGGCAGCCTAGTCGAGATGATCATCCCGAAGTCAGAAACCCCCGGAGCGCGGGAGGTCGGAGTCCATGCAATTCTCGACGAGGATCTCGCCAAGGACGGCGAGGCTCTCGGCATCCTCCGAAACGGTATGGCTGCTCTGCGGGAGGACGGCTTCCCGGAACTGGCGTCGCAGCAGCAGATCGACATATTGACCCGCTACAGCGAAGCGACCGGGGAGGAGAAGACTTTCTTCGAGACGCTCAAGGGCCTGACGATCGACGCCTACTACTCGACCGAGGTCGGCCTGGTTCAGGAGCTGGGCTACCAGGGGAACACCTATCTGGCCGAGTTCCCGGGCTGCACGGACGAGCACGAGCTCGAGGACGCGGACTGATGGCGACGGAAGACTACGACGTCGTCGTTGTGGGAAGCGGCGCTGGCGGCGGGATGGTGGCTTGGAACCTCACTCGCAAGGGTGCCAAGGTACTGATGCTCGAGGCGGGCGGCAAGTTCGCCCGCGAAAGTTTCTGGTCCCACGTCAAGCCGTGGGAGGCCCGGGAGCGCCGGCGCAGGGGCGAGCGGCCGCCAGGATTCGAGACCCTGCCGTTGCGAGAAAGCCCGTACGAAACGCTCGAAGGGCACAGTTTCCTCCTGCGTCGGGTCTGGGGAGTCGGCGGCAAGACCAATATCTGGGGGCGGGTGTCGCTGCGTTACGGAGACCTCAATTTCTCGGAACCCGAAATCGACGGATGGGAGGTTCCCTGGCCCATCAAGTACAGGGATATCGCTCCGTACTACGACAGCGTAGAGAAGTTGATCGGCGTCTGCGGCGGGGCCGACGACTCGAAGTTCCTGCCCGGGTCGCAGCACCACCTGCCACCCCCGAACCTCCGTTGCGGGGAGGTGCTTTTGCGCAAGGGTGCGGAAAAGGCCGGCTACACCGTGGTGAGGGGACGCCGGGCAGTCCTCACCCAGGACCACAACGGACGGTCCAAGTGCCACTACTGTGGCGCTTGCGGCAGCGGCTGCGATATCGGAGCGTTCTTCAACTCGCCGGACTACCTGCTTGCGGACGCATTCGAAACCGGCAACCTGGAACTCCGGGAGAACGCGGTCGTGTCCCACCTTCTCGCGGGCGACGACGGCAAGGCGAGCGGTGTCCGCTACTTTGAGCGGCTGACCGGCGAGGAACGAACGGTCCCGGCCAAGCGAGTCGTGCTCGCGGCGTCCGCAGTGGATTCGACCCGGATCCTGCTGAACTCCAAGTCGTCAATCTACCCAAATGGAATCGGCAACGGGTCCGATGTGATCGGGCGCTACCTCTGCGAGCAGTTCCGTTTCCACGTCTACGCCTTCGCACCCCAGCTGTACGGACGGTCCGCAACCAACGACGACGGAATCTCGGGGGGGCACATTTACATTCCCCGGTTCGAGAGCCCCGAGGAAAAGCGGGACTACTTGCGGGGCTTCGGCATCCAGCTGTGGGGTATCGGCTGCGGGAACAACGCCCAGTTCGCAAGGCGGATGCCCGGCTTCGGCCTCGAATTCAAGAGAGATGTCCGCAGGCGGTACCCCGCGCTGATCCAGATGCACCCCTACGGGGAAGTGCTCCCGTACAGGGACAACCGGATCAGCGTCGAAGGCACCCACCACGACCGGTTCGGAGTGCCCACGATTCGCATCGAGTACAAGCTGGGCGAGAACGAGCGCAAGATGATCCCGCGAATGTACGACGTGGTGGAGGAAATCCTGCATTCGATGAAGGCAGAGCCCCTTCCCTACGAGCGAGGGAGCATCGACGAGCTTGGAGCGGCAATCCACGAGCACGGCACCTGCCGCATGGGAGACGACCCCAAGCGCTCGGCGCTGAACGGATACATGCAAATGCACGAGGTGCCGAACCTCTTCGTAACCGACGGCAGCGCGTTCCCGACGCCCACGGAGAAGAACCCGACGCTGACGATCCTTGCCCTGGCCTGGCGGGCAAGCGACTATCTTGCGGAGGAAATGAAGCGCGGAAACGTCTGAGCGCTCCGCCCCGCAGGTCAGGAAGTGGCGAGCTGTAATGCCGTGTACGACCTAGCCGGCAGCTTGACGGTCATGGTAGTGCCTGGCTGAGGCGCCTCAAACGATTGCCCTGCAACATTGTTCGGATTCTCGAACGTGTTCACGGCCTTGAGATCGGTGCCGGTGATGGTCTCAGCCCGGACGACCCTCGAAGGCGTGATGCCTTCGAATCTAATCTCGACCTCGCGATCCTTCTCGAGGTCCCTGTTGAGCATCAGAATGCTGCAGTAGCCTGACTCCGGATCGAGCGTGCCGGACACATCCAGGTACGGCGTTCGCGCTGGCCGGTCCGCCGGCGCGCCCACATAGTCGGCGTTGTAGGCGCGCTCGATCTCGTAGGTCTCCGACTCGACAAGCAAGTCCAGCACGTCGCCCTTGGCGTACTTGATCCCCCAGGCGTACGGGTAGTAAATCGTCTGCCGGAGGACGCCTTCCTTGTTGGTGACCAGCGCCGCGATGACGTTGATGATCTGCGCGAGGCAGCCGATCCGGACCCGCTCGGCCTGGCGCAGGAGAGTATTCACCATGCCGCCCACCAGCAGAGCGTCCTCGAGGTTGTAGACCTCCTCGAGCAACGGAGGGGCGAACTTCCCGCGGCCGTTCGTGTGATCCCCGCTACGTGCCCGGTACCAGACGTTCCACTCGTCGAACGATAGCCAGAGGCGCTTGGGTGACTTGAGCAGGCCGCGGACGTAATCGCAGACGGCAATCGTCTCCAGGATCTGGAAGTCCATGTCGAGATTCAACGCTAGGAAGCGTGCGGAATCGCCGCCGGTGTCCTCGGGGGTGTTGCCGTAGTACCGGTGGAGGGACAGCCCGTCGACCTCGGGATAGCATTCCTCGAGGGTCTCGCGATCCCAGATGAGGTATTTCGGCATGAACGGCCCACTGGAGCCGCAGGCAATGAGCTCGACCGAGGGGTCAACGTAGCGCATCTGGCGAGCTGCGTCCCGAGCTTTTCGGCCGTACTCGCGGGCAGGCATGTGGCCGATTTGCCACCAGCCGTCCATTTCGTTGCCCAGGCACCACCTCTTGACGCCGTGCGGGCGCTGGTAGCCGTGCTGCCTGCGCAGGTCGCTCCATCGAGTTCCTTTCTCGACATTGCAGTATTCAAGCAGTGCTGCAGATGTCTCCGGAGTTCCAGTCCCGAGATTCGTCGCCAGCAAAGGCTCGGTGCCCACCAGCTTGCACCAGTCGATGAACTCGTTGGTTCCGAATTGGTTGGTCTCGATCGAATTCCATGCGCGTTCCAGCACCGCGGGACGTTCGTTTCTCGGACCGACTCCGTGCAGCCAGTCATAGCCCGAAACAAAATTCCCTCCCGGGTAGCGCATGATCGGGCACTTGAGTTCCTGCATCTCCCGAACGACGTCCGCGCGGTATCCGTTGCCGTCCGCCAGCGGAGAATCGGGCTCGTAGACTCCGCCGTAGATTGCCCGGCCCAAGTGCTCAAGGAACGCGCCCATCAGGCGAGGGTCCATCGCCGCGCGCTTCCTAGCCCCATTGACGAAAACCTTTTCCGGGCCGTCGCCGGACTGCGCATAACCTAGGCCGGAGAGCCACACCGCGGCCGAAATGGCGGGGGCCGAGGCCACCAGAGTCTTGAGGAAGTCACGTCGTTTCGATTCAGTCATGGGAAACCCCTTCAGGTCAGAACCGAAATCGCCGCCGAGCGAGACTCGGCGGTCGACTGGCGACAGCTAGGATACTCGACATCGCTCGAGCGGCTCGAACGATCCGCCACTTTGGACGTGGAACCAACAGCCAGGAGGGTTCCGAGCGACCTCGGCCGCAACATCACTGGAATCCGTGGCAATACTGGCACTCTCCGTAAGGGCGCCGCGAGTTGGCCAAGGCCGCGCCGCGCTCAGAAGAGGTACTTCAGCCCGAACTGGATCCTTCGTGGCTCGTCAGCACGGTTGATCGTTCCAGTCGCCGCGCGAAGCATGCCGCCGACCGGCTGGCCGAAGCGCGGCGTGTTGGTGAGATTGAACGCCTCGAAGCGGAACTGCATCGTATGCCCCTCCCATGGCATCCGGAAGCGCTTGCCAAGCATGAAGTCAAAGCTATTGCCGCCGGGGCCGCGAAGCACGTTTCGTCCGTTGTTGCCGTAGACACCCGGTGCGCTCACTACGAATGCTGACTGGTCGAAATAGTTGTCGATCGTGGGATTGCTGAGCCTGCCGTGACCGATGCGATTGCCTCGGTTCGTGCTGCCAGTGTTCTGGGGGTCTCCGGGAAACGTGACTTCGTAGGGGAATCCGGAGCGAAGCGAAACGATCCCACCAACCTGCCAGCCTCCTAGGAGCGCATCGAGGGCCCTGCCCCAGTTGGCACCGAGAGGGCGGCCCTGGCCGAACGGGAGCTGCCATGTGAAGCTGCTGGTGAAGCTGTGCGTCATGTCGATGTTGGCACTCGACCGCTCGGCTCGGCGGTCGTACTGGTTGGCGACGTTGAACAGGCCCGAGTCAAGGAATTGCGTGTTGTTGTCAATGTTGTGGGACCACGTGTACGAGGTCAAGAACGTAACGCCCTTGCTGAAGCGTTTCTCCAAACGGGTCACCAGAGCATTGAAGTTCGCGTTCGCGCCCGGTTCCTGTACAGTCACGCCGGTCCGCTCCGGCCGCAAGCGCCGCCTGCGGGCAGGGATCGTTGGATGAGGTCCGGGGAAATTGATGTTGAACCGGTACAGCAAGTAGCTGGAGCTGGACCCCTGATAGCCGACGATCCACACCATGTCCTGCGGCAGCTCCCGCTGGATGTCTACGAACCACTGTGCTGCGTACTGGGTCGGAAGCTTGTGGTAGAACACCGATGAACCGGTGTTTGGGAGAGGCTCAGAAGCTGGTAGCGTCACCGGCAAAAAGCCATCCTTGACCAAGGTCACTGGCGTAATGTTGTCGAACGTCGGAGTGATGATTTCAGTGAAGTCCGGCGTCTGACGGGACCAGGCCGACCCGCTCGTCACGATGTCAGCCTCGCCATAAAACAAGCCCACACTGGCCCGAACCACAGTCTTGTCGTTGACGCGATAGGCAATGCCCGCGCGCGGCGCAAAATTGTTGAAGTCCTGCTCGCAACCGCAGTCGCTACCATCCTCGGGCCGGTCCCAGAACTCATCTTGGCCAGCTTGCAGGCCGTTATAGACCGTGATGTAGTTGCTCACGCCCGTCCGCCCAGGGACATGGCCGTGCGGATAGAAGCCTCGATTGAACAACTCCCATCGCAAGCCAAGCGTCAGGGTGAGCCTAGGGACAATCTTCCAATCGTCCTGGATGTAAGCACCCCAGTAGGGAACGACAGCGTTCTCACCAGCCGGGTTTCCCACTCGCGTCTGGCCGACCAAGCCGAGCATCATCTCCGCCAAGCCGTTGCCTGTGCTCGATCGGCTCCGCCCGATGTTCGGTTGCTCGGCGGTGAACACCCGATTGAACAGGAACTGTCCGCGACGGAATCGCATCGCCTCGCGGAAAATATTGAGGCGGCGATAGTCGAAGCCCATCTTCACGCTGTGGCTGCCACGCTGCCACATCAGGTTGTCGACAATCTGGATGTTGTCCATGTTGTTGATATTGGGCCAGCAGCAGGGAGTCCCTAGGTTGTTGTAGCCGTTGATGTTGAAGTAGCTGAACCCTTGATCGAACCCGTCCCCGAACGTGTCGCCCGGAGCGCCTTTGATGCCGAGGGATTCGTTAAGCGGTTCCTGGATGAGCGTGTCGAATCGGGTCGGAAAGTGCGTAAAACCGAACCGCGCTTCGTTGTGCAGCGCCGGCGAGAACGAGTGGGTCCAGTTGAATGCCAGGTTGTCACCGTTGAGGTCGACGGTCTGCCCGCCCTGTCCACCGGCCTCGACGGGCAGCGGACTCTGATTCACACGGAACTGACGACGGATGCTCATACGGAAGAAGACCCGGTCGATGTCGGAGAAGTTGTGATCCACCCGGAAGTCGTACTGGTCGGTGTCATCGGCATCCGACGGCGCCCGAAAGTAGTTGTTGAAGCTGAACTCCCTGCCGCTGACGTTGGGCAATGGATAGCGGCTCAGGAGGGGCGAACTCACCGGGTCGAAGCGGCTGGACGGGACTACGTTGTTCGGATACGGTTCTCGAATCGCTTCGGCGCCGGTCCCGACCGTCGTTGCCGGATCGTAGATCATGTTGAAGTTGCGGCGTTCCATCGAAAAATCGCCGCTTCGGGTGAGCTGTGCCGGAACGGTTGCAAGAAACGTGCGGCCCAGACGAATCCGAGTGCCTTGGTAGCTGAAGAAACCGAACGTCCTGTTCTTCACGATCGGCCCGCCGATCGTCCCGCCAAATTGATTTTGCCTGAGCGTGGGCTTGACCGAGCCCGATCGGTTGGCAAAGAAGTTGGTGGCATCGAGCTTCTCGTTTCGGATGAATTCAAAGACGCTCCCATGCAGGTCGTTGGAGCCGGACTTGATGGACACCAGGACCTTGGGTCCCATGCGGAAGCCATATTCCGCGGACATGTTGTTGGTGACGACCTTGAACTCGCCGACCGCGTCCACCGAAGGCTTGCTGGCTTGTGCCTCGAATCCCAACGGCCCGCCGCCCGCCCGAGAGCCGTTGTCGATTCCGTCGATCATGACATTGTTCTGATAGCCGCGCATGCCCATACCGACGAATCCGGCCTCGTTCCGTCCCGGCCTCGTTCCCGCACCGACGGTCGCACCCGGCAGGATTCCAACCGAGAGTTGTGCCAGTTCCAAGTAGTTGCGCTTGTTGAGTGGCATTTCGACGATCCGGTTGTTCTCGATCACCTGGCCCATGGTGGCCTGCTCCGACTCGAGCAATGCGGCAGCCGCCGAGACCTCGATGGTCTCTGTCACTGTTCCGATGTTGAGCGCGAAGTCGACACGCGCGATCTGCTGCACGTCCAGCTTCAGGTTTTCCCTGGTCGAGCGCGCAAAGCCTTCCGACGCCGCCGAGACGTCATAAGTTCCGGGACTCAGGAACGGCACTGAATAAAAGCCGGTTTCGTTGCTTTCGGCGGTGTATTCGACGCCCGTGGCAGTATTGGCGGCGGTAATAGTGGCGCCTGGAATCACGCCCCCGCTGCCATCGGACACGACGCCCTGGATGCCGGAATTCTGGGCGGATGCCGGCGCAGCGAGCAACAAGCTGGCCAGCGCCCCTATGGCAATCCACATAGAAGAACTAAGTCTTTCGACGTGCATCTGAAACACCCCCGTGCGATCCAAGATCTCGGCCTGACGCGACGGCAACCGTAATCACCGGTAAGCTCTTGCCGATTCGTACGTACCACCCGAATCCATCGCTGTCAAGGTCAAATTCAACTGTCAAGACATTGATTCAATCCCTTTGCGGTACACGGACTCACGCCAACGCTGAAAGCGGTCATCGCTGATCAGGCAAGGTACCGAGTCCGCTCCTCGATCTGCTCGAGCGTTCCTGCATGGGCATATAGGATCGGAAGGTCCGACTGATCCACTCAGACTTTTGAAAATCCGGATTGCTGATCCGAATATTCAAGATATACTCAACTCGTGATTCCCCGTCCGGACTATGTGAGGCAAGTTGAGGTGGCGCTGGCCAGAGCTCCGGTCACCGCCTTGCTAGGTCCTCGCCAGTCCGGTAAGACGACACTGGCTCGACAGATCGCCTCAAATCGGCCTTCCACTTTTTTCGATCTGGAGTCGGAACCAGACTTGCGTCGCCTCACCAATCCGGAACTGGCCCTCGGAGGTTTGGAAGGGCTGGTCGTGCTGGACGAGGTACAGCGAGAACCGCGCCTATTCAACGCGCTCAGGGTGCTCGTTGACCGCCCTGCTAGCCGATCTCGATTCCTCGTCCTGGGCAGCGCTTCCCCGGAATTGGTGCGGGGTGTGTCCGAGTCCCTGGCCGGACGCGTCGAATTCGTGGGACTCTCCGGATTCGACGTGGCAGAGATCGCTGGACGCGATTGGCGAACGCTCTGGCATCGGGGCGGCCTGCCGCGCTCGTATCTTGCCGGATCCGATGACGACAGCTTCGCCTGGCGGGAGGCCTTCGTGAAGACGTTTCTGGAACGTGACATCCCGCAACTCGGCGGTGCCCCGCCGTCTGCCGCCATGAGGCGATTCTGGACCATGCTGGCTCACTGGCATGGCCAGACCTTGAACGCATCGTCGCTGGGGAGGTCGATGTCTGTTTCTGACAAGACGGTACGTCGCTACCTGGACCTGCTTGCCGGCACCTTTATGGTCCGTCAATTGCAACCGTGGTTCGAGAACGTGGCGAAGCGTCAAGTCAAGGCGCCCAAGGTGTATCTCCGCGATACCGGCTTGCTACACACGCTCCTGGGCATTTCCACCGAACCCGCGCTTCTTTCGCACCCCAAGGTCGGGGCGTCGTGGGAGGGATTCGCGATCGAGCAAGCCTTGCGGGTGCTACGGCCAGCGAATGCATGGTTCTGGGCAGCCCACAGCGGACCCGAGCTTGACCTCCTCGTCATACGCAACGGAATGCGAGTGGGTTTCGAGATGAAGTTCAGCGAGGCGCCGGTGATTAGGAAATCGACCTGCATCTTGCTCGACATGTTGAACCTGGTGCATCTGTACGTTGTCTGTCCCGTGCGCGTCTCGTATGCGGTGGATGAGCGAATTACCGTGCTGCCGGCTGTTGAGACGAAAACGCTCCGGGGCCGGCTCGATTCGCTCTGAACGGTCGCGACGCCAGAGTGCGCCGAGGAGAGCCGTCGAGCCAGAGGATTCGAATCCCAAGCGCCAAACGAGGGCCCTGATTCGCCTCGACCTGCCGCTCGCAAGGACGGATGTGCGCGCCGCGCGCCCGCGTGTCCGTCCGTCTCAAAGGGCGGCGAGCTGGCCCACCTCGACTTCGGCGGCGACGCAGGACCCGGTCCTGCGTACAGTCAATCGGCAACGCAACCGCTTGGCATCCCGTTGCCCGAACACCTCGTTTCGGCTATTCTTTGCATGATGGCTGGGCCCCGGCGATAGGTGCCGCCGGGGGACGATTCCGAGGCTCGGCTGGAAGTCGAGAAGTGGTGCCAAATGAACGGGATGTCGCCAGAAACTAGGCAAGCCCGAACCCGAATGGGGATTCGTGCACGGGCCCGCACCGACGGAGCAGAGACCGCCATCGGTAGCTTGGTGTCGGATACGCTGCTTATGGGATACCTCAATATGGAGGCACCGAGGTGCTCGTGATGTCGCGTTTTCCGTTCGTGCGGGCAATCGGATGGGCCTTCCTCGTCTGCTCGCTGGCCCTGCCGACTGAGGCGAACACGGATTCCGCCCAAAGCTTGCAGCGATCCGTCCAGCTGATGCAGGAGGGCAACCTGGAAGCCGCCGAAGCCGAGGCGTCGCGCGCGCTCGGCAATCCTGCAACCAAACCGGTCGCGTATGCGCTTCTCGGCTCGATACGTCTCCAGCAGAACAGGCACGAGGAAGGCACCAAACTGCTCGAGAGCGCGATCGAGGCGAATCCGGGCCTCGTCGGCGCCCGCCTCAATCTCGGCCAAGCGTACTCCCTATTAGGGAAGCACGACCGTGCGGAAGCAATGTTCCGTGCCGTTCTCGATCTGGCTCCCGACAACTCGGTAGCACGGGTCGAACTGGCTCGAGTTGAGAACCGGAAGGGGAACCACCGCGAAGCAATCGAATTGGTGCGCCATTTGGAGCCCCAGCTGCGCCCGTCGCCGGATGGCCTAGTCCTGCTCGCCACCTCATATGCGGGCATTGGAGACCGGGAGGCGGTCCGGAGCTTGATTGATGAGTGGGGAAAGGTCCGTGGTGTGAATCGGGCCTGGACGGTCCGATTCGCCCTTGCGATTTCCCGAGGCGGGCTGAACACGGAAGCGATCCCGATTCTGGAGCGGCTGAAGCGCGAAGGCCTTGGCTCCTACGAAGTCGCATTCAACCTAGCTGGCTTCTATTTGCTGGAAAACGATCTTCCGAGGGCTTCCGAGAATTACGAGCTGGCTGTCAAGTTCAACGACCGGTCGGTATCGGCGCTGCGCCAAGTCTCCCGGATAGCGGAGAAGCAGGGCGAACTGGAGAAAGCCCTCTCCTTCTTGATCCGAGCGAAGCTTGAGGCGCCGGACGATCCAGAAGTGCTGTTCTCCTTCGGGACAGTGGCTCTGCGGCTGGAACTGATTGAAGACGCAACTAAGGCACTCGAGAACGCGCTTGAGCTGCGTCCCGCGCACGGGCCGACCCGATACTGGCTCGGGACGGCACGCGGGGCTGCCCGGCAATACGACGAGGCCCTGGCACTCTACCAGGGTCTCCTGAAGGAACAGCCGAATGACGCCCAACTGCACTACGCTGTCGGCTCGGTGTTCTATCTGAAAGTCGCCTTCGAGGACGCGATCCGGCATCTCGAGGAGAGCCGCCGCCTCGATCCGGAGCAACTGCTCTCCCCGTATTACCTGGCAATGGTCGCCCAGAAGCAAGGACGGAACGAGGAGTCGATCCGGATGTTCACAGAGATCCTGGCAAGCCATCCCGACCATGCCCTCTCGTACGAAGGGCTTGCTGTTTCCCTGTTCAAGGAAAGGCAGTACGAGGAAGCCAAGGGGAACTTCGAGAAGGCGATCGAATTGGACCCGAAATCCGCTCGGGCCAATTATCAGCTAGGGCAGCTGCTCGTACGGATGGGACTCAGGGACGAAGCGAGACAGCAGCTCGCCGTTGCCAAGGGACTGCGCGAGGAAGAGGAGCAGACGCAGCTCGTGCGCACGCTGCTGAACCCGCACTAGGCGATGCTTGCCGGACTGGGATCGATGGAATCTCTCGTCAGTTGCCGATCGCGGCGCTCGCTTGTCGGCGGATTTCCTGCTAAGGCGCCCCTATTGCGCTGTGCCGCCTGGGTTTGCATCGCTGCGTTTCTCGGTACGGTACCGGTCGGGAGCCAGGACCGAGCGGCAGACCACTACCAACGCGGCATCAAGCTTCTGGAGCAAGGCCTTTGGGACCCGGCCATCGCAGAGTTCGAGGAGGTGCTCAAGCTGGCTCCCGAACAGGCCGAAACCTATATCGCTATGGGCATCGCGCTCAGCAACAAGGATGAGCGGGAACATGCGCTCGAGGCGTTTCGGAAGGCTGCGGAATTGCAGCCCGATGCGCCCCGGGTACGATTCAACTTTGGGCTCGCGTTGCGAAACGTGGGCCAGATGGACGAGGCGATTTCTGAAGTCGAGGAATCGGTACGACTGGATCCCGCTTTCGAGCAGGGCAGGCTCGAACTGGCTCTGCTCCTGCAGGCAATCGGGCATTGGGACCGGTCGGTCCAAGAATTGGAAGCGGTTCTCGATCGGAACCCCGACTCGGCTCTGGCCCGCAACTGGCTGGGCGTCGCATTCCAGCAGAAGAAGGAGTTCGGGCAAGCGATTACGCAGTTCCGGCGTGCCGTCGAACTTCAGCCCGACTTGGTCCGGGCCCACAACAGCCTGGCAACGATACTCGCGGAAACCGGCGAGATGGAAGAGGCTGTTGATGCGTTTCAGGGCGCTGTCGCGCTCGAGCCAGAAGACCTCAAGATTCGAATGAACCTGGGCGTGGCACTGAGGACGATCGGGGAGAGCGAGCAGGCGGTAGGGCAGTTCCAGGATGTCCTTGCCCGGAACGGCAGACTGCTTGGACCGGAACGTCTCGGGCCGGACTCCCTCGCCGAGGTGCACCACCAGATCGGACAGACTCTGCAAGGTCACGATCCCGAAGGGGCTATCTCCGCGTACGAGAACGCGCTGGGGTTCGCTCCTGAAAAGCTCGAATCCTATTACGGCTTGGGACAGGCTATCAAGCGGCAGGCGGCGCGTTCCAGGCGTGGTCGCGGGATCGATGAAGAGCAGGCGAGTCCGGCGGCGGCCCGGGTGGCTCAGGCCCGCATCGCCGTTGCCAAGGGCGATCTCGAGACCGCCCGGAGCGAGCTCGAAGAGGCGATCAGGGCTTTCCCCGGTTACGCCCCCGCTCATAGCACGCTTGGCTTCGTGCTCGGCCGGCAGGGCGACCTCGACGCATCGGTGGGCCGCCTTCGCAAAGCGGTCTCCCTCGACGCGTCATCCGCCGACTCTCACTACCATCTGGGCCTCGCGCTTTGGTATCGCGGCGAGGGAAGCGACGCTACGGCCGCTCTCGAAGAAGCGGTGCGCCTTGACCCTGCGATGGCAGAGGCCTGCGCGTTCCTAGGAATGGCATACAGGGAACAGGGGCGGGGCAATGACGCCCGGCGATACCTCCAGCGCGCAATCGCATTGAACCGCGAATTCCCGGCGCCGTACGTCGACCTTGGGGTCGTCTTCTTGAATGCGGGCCAGGTTGACTGGGCCCTCGGGCAATTCGAAGCTGCACTCAACCTGCCCGACACGGCAGGCTCGATTCCAGATCTCGACGTACCGATCTCGGCACTGCGCGCAGAGTTGCAGCGCAATCCCGACAATCCCGACGCTCATAACGTGCTTGGACGCCTGCTCGGAAAGTCCGGAGCCGACCCGCAACAGGTCGCGAAGGCGTTCCGAGTGGCGATCAGGCTTCGCCCGGACCACCCGGAAGCCCTGAATAACCTGGGGCTCGTCCTGACGCAAACAGACCAGACTAACGAAGCCATAGACGCATTTCGCAAGGCGATCCGCCTTCGCCCCGACTACGCAGAGGTCCGAGCCAACCTAGGCGGGGTGCTCGTCATCGTGGACGCCGACGCAGCGATCACCGAACTCAACGCAGCGCTGGCTCTAAACCCCGGGCTGGTGAACGCGCAGTTCAACCTGAGCCGCGCCTTTAACCAGAAGAACAACCGGGCGAAGGAGATCGAGCACTTGGAGAGGGCTATCGAGATCTCCCCTGAATTCGCCAAGGCGCACTTTGCACTTGGTAGGGCTCTTGTCGCTGAGCGCCGTCTCGACGAAGCCGTTACGCACCTGGAAAGGGCGCTCGAGTTGGACCCTAGCCTGGGCGAAGCCCGCTACCAGCTGGGGCTCGCCCTGGTCCGGGCCGGTCGCCGGGACGAAGCGCAACGCGAACTCGCAGCCAGCCGTCCCTTGATATCGAGCAAGCAGCAGGGCGAGACGGCGACAGTGCTCATGAGGGAGGCGCAACGGGAACTGGAATCAGGGGAGGTGAACCGCGCCGTCGACAAGTTGCGGCAGGTCATCGACCTAGCTCCGTCGTACACAGATGCGCATCTGACGCTCGGTGAGGCCCTGTCCCGCCGCGGAGACACCGCGGAAGCCGCGTCGACTTACCGACGCGTATTGGAACTCAAGCCCGACGCGGCAGCGGCCTTCCGCGGACTCGGAGAGGCTCTGATGGCGGAGGGCCGCGCCGACGACGCCATTGCCGCATTACGCGATGCAGCCCGGTTGCGACCTTCGTCGGTGGAGGTGCATGCGTCGCTCGCCAAGGCTCTCATCGACGCCGGCAACGACGAGGACGCGCTCGAATCGCTCCGAACCGTGGTGCGGCTCGATCCGGAAGATGCGTACGCCGGCAGGGAAATCGAACGCCTAGCCCGGCGGCAGCGGGAAGGGCGACGAGCGGATCTGCTCTCGTCCCTGGTCGACCTCGATGCTCCTCGGCTCGCCGGCGTGTCGGTGCTGGAGACGGACCGGGACGATCCCGCGACGGTCAGGGCTTTCGAGTCGGAGATCCGGCAGGGCAGATTCTCGCAGGTCGAGCCTCGATTGCGGCAATACGTCGCTGACAACCCGGAATCGTGGTGGGGCTATTACGCACTGGGATACGTCCTTTTCGGCCAGCAGAAGATCGGGGACTCGATCGCTGCGCTCGCAAAGTCGCTGCGCCTCAACATCAACAACGCAGAGGCCCACAAGATTCTTGGCAGGACGTTGATGATCATCGGGCAGTATGACCGCGCCCGGATCGAGTTCGAGCAGGCGGCACGATTGAAGCCTGATTCGTCGGAGATCCGGTACAACCTGGGAAAGCTCTACTCCGCGCAGGACAACTTCCCAGCCGCCCGTCGCGAGTTCGAGCACGCCCTCCGGCTGGACACGTCGTACATGGAAGCCTTCAACGCTTTGGGGTTCGCCCTTGAGTCGATGAACCTCGACGCGGAGGCGGTTGAGAAGTACTCCCGGTCGATCCAGTTGAACGAAGAACGAGACGCCGGCTTCATTGCGCCGTACGTCAACATGGCGGCGCACCATCTCCGGCAGAATGAGCCAGACCAAGCTTTGGAGTACGCACTGGAGGCGATCTCGATTGATCCCCAATCGGACCTAGCGCTGTTCCAGGCGGCGAAGGCCTACCGGGCGCGCAAGGAATGGGCCAAGGCAGTCGAGAATCTCGAGGGCGCGGTCTCCGTCAATTCGAGGGTGTCACGCTACCACTACGTCCTGGGCCTTCTCTACCGACGGCTCGGAGACCCAACAAAGAGCCGCGCCGCGTTCGAAGCATTCGAACGGCTGGAAAAAGAGGCCGCTGACCTCGAGGCCAAGCGACGCGCCTCGCGATCCGTGAACCGGTAGAGCCGGACCGCTGCCTCGATCGAGACAGGCATCTGTACACGCGACCCACGCGGCCCCCGAGAGCGGTCATCCGCCGTTGAGGATTCCATCTCCTTCCCGAATCGTGATCACCCGGTTGCCTTCGACACCCTCGAACGACTCCTTGGCACCCGACGGCCAGCGAATGTCCACTCGGTCGGCATGGGAAGCAGGTCCAAGTCCGAAATGCAGGCGCAGGTCGTTCTGGGAATAGTAGCTCGACCCGCTCATGACCTCGTCGATCTGAACATGCGAGCCGGTCGTTACCGAAACTCGGGTGCCAATGGCTGACCGGTTCGAATTGGTTCCGATGCACTTCAACATCAGCCAGTTGTTGCTGTTCCGGCACTCGTTCCGTAGCAAGGACGGGGCGTCGTCGAGGTTGTTCACGACCACGTCCACCCTTCCGTCATTGTCGAAATCGCCGAACGCGCAGCCCCGGCTCACCTTGGGCTTGGTGATCCCCGGTCCCGCTCTCCTGGAAATATCCTGAAAGCGGCCATTGCGACGGTTGCGGTATAGGATCTTGCGCTGCTTGTAGGTGACGTGCAGGTCCTTGCCCTCGATCGCCGGATAGACGTGCCCGTTGGCCAAGAAGATGTCCTTCCAGCCGTCGTTGTCGAAGTCGAAGAACCCAGCACCAAATCCGAGGTACTTCGTATTGATTCCCAATCCGGCCTGAAGGCTCGCATCGTAGAAGGTCCCGTCGCCGTTGTTCTGGTAAAGAGTCGTGACCTGGTCGGAAAAGTTGGTGCGAACGATATCGAACCAGCCGTCACCGTCAAAGTCCGCGATCCCCACGCCCATGCCCGCCATGGCGGCGCCGTCTTCGTTGAACGCGCACCCGGCAGCAACCCCTGACTCGGTGAAGGTCCCGTCCCGGTTGTTGCGGTACAGCAGACTCGGCGCCGTGTCGCAAGCGACGTAGATGTCCGGCCATCCGTCGTTGTTGAAATCTGCAGCAGCAGCTCCCATCCCGTACGAGCCGACCGGTCGCCAGTTTGCCTTCGTAAAGGCGGGATCCGCCGGTCCGCGCGGAATGGCAATACCGGTTCGCTCCGACACGTCCTCGAACTTGCCGTTGCCCAGGTTTCGGTAGAGGACGTTCGTTCCCCCTGCGAAGCCCTGGGGTCCGCAAGCGACGGGAATGTTGTTGTACCAGCAGGACTCGGCACCGCCAGGATCCGGGGAGGCGGACGGATCATAGTTGACATAGTTGGCGACAAAGAGATCCAAGTATCCGTCCCGGTCGTAGTCCAGGAAACAGCACGCGGCGCCCCAGCGTTTCCCATCCCCGGCGACGCCCGCTTCCTCCGAGACATCCTGAAGCGTGCCGTCCCCGTTGTTGCGATAAAGAACGTTCCGGCCCCAGTAACTGACGAACAGATCGTCGAATCCGTCGTTGTCGTAGTCGCCGACGCAGCAGCCCTGCCCCCAACCGGAATGCGTCAGGCCGGCATCTCGGGTGACATCGGTGAACGTGCCGTCACGGTTGTTGTGGAAGAGGTAACTGGTAGGCTCTCCTCCCCCTTTGAAGCCCTCAAACGAAGAGCCATTGACAAGGAATATGTCCAGCCAGCCGTCATGGTCGTAATCGAAGAAGGCCACACCGCCGCCCATCTCCTCCAGCAGGTGCCTTTTCTCCGTGGGATTCCCAAAGACATTGACGGCATTGCCCAGGCCCGCCGAACCGGCAACGTCCTTGAAGCTGACCTCCTCAGCGCTATCCTCCGCTGCAACTACTCGGAACCGTTGGCCGAAGAGGTCTCCCAGCCACTTGGCGGCCCAGTGATCCGGAAGCAGGGTGGCGATGTGGGCGCTAAACACGCCGATCCCTGTGCCGCCAAGCATTCGCAGGAAGCTGCGCCGGGAACGGGAATTCGTCCTGGTTCGGCATCTGGTCGCTCTTGGATGCATTCCACGACTCCGCGCAGTAGGAGGCCGAAGGGCGGTTTGGGTACGGCCTGACCCGCGGACCCGCGAGCGCCGCGGATGACGGCTGAGCTCGGATGCGGCAACAGTGCGAACGGGCCGGGTACTTGATCTGACCTGGGAGAGCACTCATTATGTCATGACGCCGAGGACACCTAGCGAACGCCGCCTCGAATGGCAAGAGCGCCTGTAGCAGGGCAGGGCGCTGGCTTCGAAGATCTCTCAAGGTCTCGCTTGACACGAATGTTTCGCGAGAAAGACAGTTCGTGCGCGCAGCGGGACGTTGCGTGTGTCGAACAGCGGAATTTCTCGAACGGTGACCGCCGAATGACTGGCGAAACCCTCATAAAGCCAAGATTTGTTCCAGCATCATCCCGCCGGGCCATCGCTCCGCATTGAAGTGCGGATTGCATCGTAGACCCCGAGATCCAAGCGGGACTCGCAAGAATGGATGAGTACGGAACACCATGCCCCACCCACTCGGTAAGGGGAAATGCCTGTGTCGTTGTCGTCGCAGCGGAGCACAACTCCGCCAGACTTCCCTATAGTCGACGGACATGGGGAAGCGAGGCCATCCGCTTGTCTAACGTCAGAGTCCGCAGGCTGGCACGAGAGTATTCGTCGGCAATGAGGCGGTCGAACAGCCCGGCGCCGTCCGAGGCCTCAAGAGCGGCGATGACTGATCCCCCGTTCAACGGCGAGACAAGCCCGCTCTGGAGCACATCAAGCAAGCCGGCCCGGGCCTCGGACTTGGAGATCCCATAGTGGTGCTGGATGGCGACGTAGGCCTCGCCGACAACTTGGTTCGAAACGAAGATCTCAGCTCCTTCGTCTTGAACCAGTGCGCTGAGTGCTGTTACACAACGCGAGAATTCGGGACCCGGGTCACCGGTAACGAGCCGGACGAGCACGGACGTGTCAATCCCGAAGCGTTGGGTCATAGATCTGTCTGCGAAACGATTCGAGATCGAATGGCTCGCAGCCGGGCGGAAGACTGGACTGCAGCGGCGCCAAGCGGGTTATGTCGATTCGCCGGGGCCGGAGAACGAAGCCGTCGGAACGCTCGATCAGTTCAATCTGGTCCCCGGGCCGCACCCCTAGCGCATCCAGCACCCTGGCGGGGAAGGTAACTTGGCGCTTCGACGTAACCTTGACTACCACATGCTTCTCCTTACTGGAATCATATCGAGGTAAGGCGCAAAGATCAATCCCTGTGCGAAGACCGGCATGGCGTGGCCAACAATGCAGGGCGATCGAAACAATCTACGCTCGCAGGGGTCAGTCGCACGCGAAAGCATGCGATCCGCAGAGGTAGTCCTGTCAGGCGGCACTTTCCGGGATAGCAACGCTCTCTCAAGCCGCTGACTCTGCCGCGTCGCGGCAATCCCGATGCAGCCTGTCCGATCATCGAGCCGTTCAACCTAAATTCCTCAGTTGGATGAGGTGTTCACAACCGCTTTGGCCGTGTTGAATTGTCGCTTTGGCCGGTCGAGACGGCTCTTGAGTCAGGCCGGCAGCAGGCCTGGCGGTGGCTTCGGCACGCGCCCCCGGAAATATTTCCGCAAGGCGCGAGCCAGGATCTCGCACCATCGCTCCACCGCGGTCAACTGCGTCGCATTCTGCAGTTCTCGCAGGAAGCGGGTCATCGCCGCGAACGCTGCCCGCAAGCCGGCCGCGGCGCTGTGCGCAACCGTCAGCAGCAAGGTCGTCTGCCGACCGTGCCGCGTCACTCGCCCGACCCCCTCCATCATCTGCGGTCGGCTCGTCCTGGCTTCGCGCCGCGAGTCCGGATCGATCATCCGCACGAACAGCGACCACCAGTTGTAGAACAGCGCGTTCAGCCGCACCATGATGCGCGTGCGGTTCAGGTCCTGCGTCACGAATCCGCCCCAGCCCCACTGGTTCTTCAGCTCGTCGAAGGCATTCTCCGTATCCGCTCGATCCCGGTACAGCTGGGCCAGCGTGAGCGGCTCCCACTCCAGCGAGGTCACCAGCACCGAGTATTCCCAGCGCTGCCTGCCCTCCTCCACCACCTCCGTGAACGGCAGCTCCAGCTGCCGCCGCTTCAGCGTCTTGCGCGACCGTGGCGGCGCGTCCGGCAGTCGCCGCCGCAGCACCACCACCTTCCGGCTGCGCGTCCAGCCCGACAGCTGCAACGCGGCCTCGGCCGCCTCCCAGCCCTGCCCGGCCTCCGTCCAGCCTCCCTGCCCGGCCAGCTTCCGCACCAAGTCCTTGACCTTCGGCTTCATCATCAGCTTGAACAGGTAGTCCTGCCCGCGCGCCTCCAGGGCCGCGATCACTCGCTCCGTCCCGTAGCCGCGGTCCCCCCGCACCAGCGTCGGCCGCTCCTCCGGTCGCAGCCCGTCCAGCAGCCGTCCCAGTCCCTCCAGCCCATACATCGAATGGTTCCGCTTGCCGGACTCCACCTCCGCCTCCAGCACCAGCCGCGTCCCGCTCATCTCATACACATGGATCACTTGCGACGGCCGCCCCGGCTTGTTCGGGTTGTACCCCACCTCGGCCCCTTCCTGCCGCCCGTACACCGGCTTCAGCGTCGTGTCGATGTCCAGGATCCACGCCTCCCCCAGCAGCGGGCGCGTCACGAAATCCAGATGCCGCCGCAGCCACTGCCCCGCCTCCTCCGCGTCCATCCGGCCGATCGCGCGCCGCACCGAGTCGTCGCTGCACACCCGCTTCATCCCCAGCAGACCCGGGTTGACCCCGTCCCAGCGCAGCGCGTTGACATGCGCGTAGCGGCTCGCCCCCGACACCACCGACAGCAGCAGCGTGCCCAGCACGTCCCGCACCCGCGGCGCATTCGGACTGGTGTACTCCAGCGGCGCCTCCCGCACGAACGGATCGAACAGGTCCGCCTGCTTGAGAAAGTCCACGAAAAACGGCAGCTGCCCCAGCGGCGTGACCGCCTCCTCGGGAGCCCAGCGGACTTCCACTTTCCCCGCGAAACTGTCGACCGGAACCGACTCCTCCAGGCGGGCCGGAACCCCTGAGGAGCGTTCACCCAGCGGGTGAGCGCCAGACACTGTCAAATCCTCTGCCATAACCCTTTATAGACCGGACTCTTCTGCTCATGGCACCCTATCCAACTGAGGAATTTAGGTTCAACCCGACGTACGCCCAACGGTCTCCCTGTAGCAGTTCGTGACGGCCTACGCAAGCATCCGAGCGTTCGGCTCACTTGCTGACCAGCGACGATGCCGCATCGAAACCGATGCGGATCCGGTTTACTCGCTCGTTGCGAACAACGCCGAGCAATCTCGGCCGATCAGCCCCCTCAACGGTCTCGGCGCGGAATCCGTTGCAGACGTGGAAACCGGAGCGGGCAGCCGCCGGAAAACGCTTCTGACTTCCCTGCGTCCACCCGCGCCGCTAGCTTGACTCCGGGCCACGAACCGCTAGCCTCGGGACCCGGAGAGATTGGTCCTGTCGTTCCGGACGACTAGAAATCCACTCGAAGCCCGAACTGAATCGACCTCGGAATGTTGCACTGCTGGAAGACCTGCCCGAATGAGCCGGCGCTCCAGTTGCTGTTCGGGGCGCAGAAGACCGTGCGGTTGAAGATGTTGCCGAAGTTGGTCTCCCACCGCATCTTCCACCGCTCGTTCAGCCAGATGTCCTTGAAAATGCTGACATCCTCGGTGATATTCGCGAAGCCTCGCACCGAGCCGTCGTTGATCGGCGCATTGCCGAAGCGAAGCGCACCCGGATTCGACCAGCCCGAACTATTGAGGTAGCGATCCCGGTTCGGGTCAAACCGACCGCTGATGTTCGCTCTTCCACCGGAACCAGATGCCCGGTCCGGTCTCTTCTGCGGATTGAACAGGATCCCACCCATGTCATTCGCCATGAAGGTGTTGATCGGCCGCCCTTGGTCGAAACGGAAGATTCCCGAGAAGCTCCACCCGCCGATTAACCGGGCCATGCCCGCCTTCTTGTTCCGCATGAACGGCAACTGGTATGTCCAGGCGAGGAACGCGCTGTTCGGGATGTCATCGGAACTGAGCGTCTTGACATGGGGCTCGATCGGGTTCTGGCGCCTCGCACCGCGCCCATCCTGTCCTTGGCCGCTCTCCGCTCCGGTGCCTTGCAGCCTGGAGTACGTGTACGATGCCCGGAATTGCAGGCCATTGCCGAATCGCTTGTCCAGCTTCAGCTGCATGGAATGGTAGATGCTTCTCCCCGTTGGCACGCTCCTCCACCGAATGGACTGGATATGCGGGAACGGGCGAAGGGCTTGGGCAACGCTCCCCGAAAAGCCCGGATACGGAGATCCAATGCCAGCGTCCCGCGCGGCCTGGGAGTTGATGTCCGAATTGAGAACCGCGGCCCCGTATTCGAGCACGGACGGGTGGTTCATGTTGTTCAACAGGCCCATCGAGGTCGCGTGGTTTGTCAGCCTTGTGCCCCGATTGCCGACATACGACACATCCAGGACCATGTTGTCGCTTAGCTGCCGTTGAAGGGTGAGAGACCAGTTTTGGTACCTAGGCAGCGTCAGGTCGTCCGAAGCTACCGTGATGGGTGCCTGGTTCAGTGAAACCGTTGGGTCGATGAACGGCGGGCGAATGATCAGGTCCCGAGGGATCCCGTCATCCCAGTGGTACGTCGCGGTGAGACCCCCGTTGGTGTTGTTCGCGGCCGGGAAGTTCTCGAATCCGAGAATCGGCAGCCCTGTGAATTGGCTGTGCGCGACACCCGAATAGTAGATCCCGTATCCACCGCGGACGACATTCTTGTCCCCCATCCGGTAGGCAAATCCGAACCGCGGTCCCCACGCGTCCCTGGGCGGGTTCTCGAATTTCCGCGATCCGGTCCGGCCGGGGCCGGTGCCGGCGAATACCTGGGCGCCAGGAAGACCTCCAGCACCGGGATTCGGTGTGTTGAGGTCAAACGTGGAGTACATGTCCCGTGCCTCGATCCTTGACGTCTGGTAATCCCAGCGTAGCCCGAGGGTCAGGGTCAGATTGTTGGTGACCTTGCTGTCTACGTTCACCCACGGAGCCACGTACCGCTCGTAGAATGTGGGCTCGGCCGGGATGTGGAACGTGCCGTTGTGGACCTGCCCGAGAATGAATGACGCGTAAGGATCGCCTGTTGACGGCAGATTATTGCCTTGGCCGTCGTAACCGCCAGTCTGCAGCCGATTGAAGTTGAATCGCCCACCGGGACTGGCCCCCCATTGGCGGAACGGATACTGGTGATGCCGGAATTCGATCCCCATCTTGATCGTGTTCCTGCCCTTGACCCAGGTCAGGTCGTTGGAGAACTGGTAGCGGTTGTTTGTGTTGAATCCCGGGCCGCCCTGCCGTCCGCCCCAAGGATTGCCTAGTCCGGAGTAGGGCGTGTTCCCCGAGAACGAAATGCCGGGAACTCCCGTGCCCTCCTCAATGAGGCCTCCGCGGTCAGGGCCCCAGAGCCGCTCGGGCCAGCCCGTCCGCGCGGAGAGCGCGTTGCCTCCCATGTACCACCGATCGTAGGCCAAGGTGGTGTGATTGATCAGGTTGTTCGAAATGATGTAGTCGAACTGCTGGTGGAGGTGGTGTGTGGCGATGGTCTGGTTGAAACCCTGGCCCAGATAGTTCGTGTTCTTCTCAAAGTCCCTGGTGGAGACCACGTCGCAGCCACCCACGCCGCCGCAGCGCCGCGTCGAGGGCCGGTCGTTCTCAAAGTAGCTCGTGGTCGACCGGAAATTGTCCGTGAACGCATGGTCGATCCGGAACAAGACTGTCTGGATGTCGAATGCCCAGGTCTGGTCGCCGGACCCGCCGTGGACATTGAATGCGGTCCCTCCTCGGTCAGGCGAGACCATCGCATCGGTGATCTGCTGCGCCGCCGTGCTGCGCAGTGGATGCGAAGCGGGGATCACGTTCCCTTGGAATGGATCGCGGGTCGGCACTCCGTTTTCGGTGCGGGTGGAATTGGGATCGAAAATCGCGCCGCCCATGATAGGCCTGCCCAAGGCGTCGACCCCCACCTGGTCTCCGGTCAGCAGTTCGCCAAAGTCGCCGCGCTTGAACGCGTCAATGGGCGTCGTGTTCGCGAAGCTGGGCAGAGTGCCCGAACGGAAATCATAGATATCCCAGTTAATGAAGAAAAACGTGCGGTTCCGGCCGTCATAGGCCTTCGGGACGACCACCGGGCCGCCTAAGGAACCGCCGTAGTTGTTCTTCCGGTCCTTTGGCCGGAAGGTTCCGAAGAAGCCGCTGGCGTTCAGCGCCTCATTCGAGAAGTACTCGTAAAGCGACCCGTGAAGCTCGTTCGTGCCGGACTTGCTGGTGTACTCAATGAAGCCGCCGCTGCTGTGACCGTATTGCGCCGAATACGTGGTGTTGATCACCTTCATCTCGCGAATGCCCTCGATCGGCACCGCGCTCTCGTGCGTCTGCTGGTGCCCCTCGGCGAATCCGAATGCTGCTCCGTCGAAGAAGTTCTCCGTAGCCATAGTCTGTCCGCCGTTGATGCGCGAATTGAACTGGCTGCCCTTGAACATGGGATCGCCGTTGGGCGCCATCGGCGTATAGCCCGGCTGGAGCAGCAGCAGCGACTCCGCAAGCCGGATGTCGGCTCCCATCACCACCGGAAGATCCTCGTAGTACTTCTCGTCAACGGTGTGGGTGAGGTCGCCCTGCTGCGTGCTAAGCATCTCTGAGGCGGCAACCACCTCGACCGTCTCGGTCACGTCGCCGAGTTCCAGGATCGCGTCCTGCCGGAACACAAGGCCTCCGGTAAGGAGGATTCCACTTCTCTGGAACGTTTTGAATCCTGCACTCTCAACCCGGACCGTGTAAACCCCTAAAACAAGGGGCGGCGAGTTGAAAGCTCCAGCGGAATTTGATTCGAGGTCGGTCTCAACGCCCGTCCCTTCATCAAGAATCGTAACGCCGGCACCGGGGATCAGCGCCCCGGTGGGATCCATCACAACACCGGTGATGATGGCCCTGTCCGCTCTCTGCGCGGACAACGGAGCAGTCACCGCTAACGCGAGAAAGACGGCAATCCACCCCAGCAGCCACTTGTTCTTCATATGCTCTCTCCTGATTGGGTATCGGTACGCCCTGCCCAGATACAGCTGGATGGATAATTCCAGCCGAAACACACAAGACCCCGCATGGCAGTGTACCGAGATAGCCTAGGCCCTGTCAATGTGCAGGGCTTCGCTGACAAGGGCCTTAAATATGTAAAAAGCGCCTTCTCTTGTCAGTGCTTCGGAAGGACAGCTCAGGCCGGGCATCCCCTCGCACAGAGGCCGCTTGCGCGCCTCAGTCCGCCCGTAATAGCCTGATGGGGCTATGCGACCGCTTCTTGTCTTCTTGTTGGCTTCGGTCTGCGCCGCCGGGGCAGACCCCATCAAGGTGCTCGTTTGGGACGAGCGCCAGCCGAAGCAGTCCGAAGCCTACGACAATTTCCTGGGCAATGAGATCGCCGGGCGGCTCGGGAAGCTGGACGGCATTGAGGTCATGTCGGTTGGCCAGGACGATCCGGAACACGGCCTGGGATCTCTGGATGACCAGCATGTCCTCCTATGGTGGGGCCATGTTCGCCAAGGGGAGATTCCCGACGAGGTCGGCCACCGCATTGTCCGGAGAGTGCGTTCCGGCCAGCTGGCGCTCGTCGCGCTGCATTCGGCCCACTGGTCGGTACCGTTCATGGAGGCGATGTACTCGCGCACCCGAGACGACGCCAAGCGTCGGTTTCCCGATCCCGAAACGAAGATTGAGTTCGTGCCCCCGCCTGGCCGGATTCCGCCGACTTACGACTCGATCGTGACCCCTGCCTACTACGCCTTCATGCGCCGGGGGGCCGTCTCGCAAGTCCGCGTTGACCTTCCGAACTGCGTGTTTCCCGGCGTAGACGCCCACGGCAGGCCGAGCAGGGTCACCGTCATGAAGCCGCACCACCCGATCATGAAGGGACTTCCTGCCCAATTCCAGATCCCCTCGAGCGAGATGTACGACGAGCCGTTCCACGTGCCCGATCCCGATGCTGTGCTTTTCCTGGAGGAATGGCAGGGCGGCGGCCGCTTTCGCGGCGGCATGCTGTGGAGTCTAGGTAGGGGCAGAATCTTCTACTTCCGGCCCGGCCACGAGACGTTTCCCGTCTTCAAGGACGCGAACGTGATGAAAATCCTGGAGAACGCCGTCCGCTGGATGAGAGCGCAAGTGCAGAACTAAATCGGCTCTCGGGGCGTCCGCCGTCATGCTTGCCCCTTCCCAGATTCGGGGAGGGCGGGAATCTGAACATGGCGGCCTACAACGGAAGCGGGCGGACCATGTATTGGACCTTGACGTAGCCGTGGTCCTGTGACCCAACCGGCTCGAATCCGAAGCGCTGGTGAAACAGGAGCGATTCCTCGTTGCGGGGCCGGAGATTCACTTCCGCAGCTAGCAGGCGAAAGCGGGCACTGGCTGCAGCCGAGGCATCGCGATACAGAGCGCCACCAATCCCGCGCCGTTGGAACTTCGACGACACCGCGACGCGGTCAATGTAAAGGAAGTCCCTGTATCGGGCATTGAGCCACTGGAAGTTGGGACTGTCATAGGGGGCCTCGGGTGCCAGGCAGATCAGGAAGCCTGCAACCTGCAAATCGAGTTCTGCCACGCGAAAGCACTCGGCCTGCTCCGCGAACCACGCAACACGCTCGAGCGAGAGGCTGTTCATGGCCGGAACCGACTGCTCGTTGATTGCCCGGACGGCAGCGAGGTCCCGTTCCGTTACCGCCCTGATCGAGACTCCAAGGCGCGGTCGGCAATCTGGCTTCCCTCGCAATCCCTGCACAGGCGGCGCACCCGGCCACGGAGGTCCGCCAATGACCATCCTACAGGCGGGCTGCGCGGCGAAGTCACGTGCCTCCGATGAAGGAAGGCAAACACAGCTAATCTGAATGCATGGGTGCGAACCCGTACCGGCCGCGCGAGATCGAGCCGAAGTGGCAGGAGTACTGGGCCCGGAACGGCGTGTACTCGACCCAATCGGACCCGGGAAAGCCCAAGTACTACGTCCTCGAAATGCTGCCGTATCCCTCCGGCACGCTGCACATGGGTCACGTGCGCAACTACACGATCGGCGATGCCCTGGCCCGCTATAAGCGGATGCAAGGCTTCCGCGTGCTCCACCCGATGGGATGGGACTCGTTCGGGCTCCCAGCCGAAAACGCAGCGATCAAGAACAGGCGCGACCCGCGCGAGTGGACGCGGTCAAACATCGACGCGATGAAGCGGCAGTTGAGCGTGTTCGGCTTCAGCTACGACTGGGACTGCGAGATCTCGAGCTGCGAGCCTGAGTACTACCGGTGGAACCAGTGGTTTTTCCTGCGGATGTGGGAACGGGGCCTGGCCTATCTCAAGAAGGCGTCGGTCAACTGGTGCCCTTCCTGCGCCACGGTCCTGGCCAACGAGCAGGTGGTCAACGGGTGCTGCTGGCGTCACGAAGAGACCCCGGTCGAGCAGCAGGAGCGCGAGCAATGGTTCTTCCGGACCACCGCATACGCGGACGAGCTACTGCAGTCGCTTGACGACCTGCAGGGCGGCTGGCCGGATCGCGTCCTCACGATGCAGCGCAACTGGATAGGCCGCTCGACGGGTACCGAGGTGGACTTCACAGTCGAAGGCTCCGGCGCGCCGATCCGGGTCTTCACGACCCGCGTCGACACGATCTTCGGTGCCACGTGCGTGATCCTGGCGCCGCTGCACCCTCTCGTCGCGGAGTTCGGATTCGCGGACCGCGGCCAGCGGATGGCGACCGCAGCCGCAACCAAGAGCCCCGACGACCTGGAGAAAGAGGGGTTCTTTACCGGTCGCTATGCGATCAACCCCTACAGCGGCGACCGGGTCCCTATCTGGGTTGGAAACTTCGTCGTCATGACTTACGGGACCGGAGCGATCATGGCGGTGCCGGCCCACGATCACAGGGACTTCGAGTTCTGCCGCAAGCACGGCATCGAGATTCGGCCAGTAATCCGACCGGCTGGCGAAGAGCTGGCATCTGAGCAGGAGATGACCGAGGCCTTTGTCGACTACGGCGTGGTCGAAAACTCCGGCGAGTTCAGCGGGCTGCCGAGCAAGGACGCGATCGAGCGAATGAGCGCGCATGCCGAGGCTCACGAGTTCGGAGATGCCTCCGTGACATTCCGGCTCCGCGACTGGGGAATCTCCCGGCAGCGCTACTGGGGGACGCCGATCCCGATGATCCGGTGCTCGAGTTGCGGCGTCGTTCCGGTTCCCGATGAGGACTTGCCGGTGCTGCTGCCCGAGAACGTCGAGCTCACGGGCGCAGGCGAGTCGCCCTTGCGTAGCGTACCGGAGTTCCTGCGGGTCGACTGCCCGCAATGCGGAGGCGAGGCCGAGCGAGAATCGGACACGATGGACACCTTCGTCGACTCAAGCTGGTACTTCTACCGCTACGCAGACGCCAAGAACGCCGATGCGCCGTACAGCACCGAACGAGCTGCGGCGTGGTTCCCCATCGACCAGTACATCGGCGGGGTCGAGCATGCCGTCCTGCACCTGATCTACTGCCGGTTCTTTACGAAAGTGATGCGCGACCTGGGCCTGATCGACTGGGACGAGCCAATCCAGAGGCTCTTCACCCAGGGCATGGTCATCCGCGACGGTCGCAAGATGTCAAAGAATCTCGGCAATGTGGTCAGCCCGGAAGATCTGGTGTCGAAGTACGGCTCGGACACTGCCCGGATGTTCTCGCTGTTCGCCGCCCCGCCCGACCGCGACCTGGACTGGCAGGACGAGGGCGTGGAGGGAATGTGGCGGTTCCTGACCCGCGTCCACCGTTTCGTGGCTCGCAATGCTGGCGATGCGGACACAGCCAGTTCCGATCCTCGCACTCCCTCCGACAGAGCTGCCCTGCGCAAGTTGCACCAGACGATCGCGCGGGTCACCTCAGACTTCGACACCCGCTGGCACTTCAACACGTCGATCGCATCGATCATGGAGCTGACGAACGAGCTCCAGGCGCTCGAATCCAAGCTATCGGACGAAGTGATGCAAGAGGCCCTTAAGGGTCTGACGCTGCTGCTCAGCCCATTCTCCCCCCACCTGGCCGAGGAGCTCTGGCACATGCTGGGCCGGGAGGGTCCGATACTGGATGCTTCGTGGCCGACGTCCGATCCGAGTCTCGCCCGCGAGGACATCGTCCAGGTCGTCGTCCAGGTCAACGGCAAACTCAGGGACCGCTTGACAGTTCCCAAGGGTTTGCCCAGGGAAGAGCTCTCGGCCAGGGCGCGGGAAACCGAAAAGATCCGCGCACTGCTCGCGGGCAAGACAGTCCGAAAGGCGATCGAGGTCCCGGACAGGCTGGTTAACTTCGTGGTGAGGTAGGGTCCGCGATCCAATTCCCATGCGCGACAGCGCAGCACGACCCAAGGCCCCCCCAGCCGGCACGACACGCACCGGCCTGCTCGTTCCATTGCTGATGGCCTGCGTCCCATTGGGGGCGCAAACGGACGCGCTGGATCTCCCCGTCTTCACAGACGTGACGGAAGCGTCTGGAGTGGACTTTCACAACGCCTCGTCCAGCACGTCCCAGAAATACCTGTTGGAGTCCATGGTCGGAGGCGTCGCAGCCTTCGACTACAACGGCGACGGACTGCTCGACCTGTATTTCGTGAATGGAGCGGCGCTCGAGGATCCCATGCCGGAAGGGAAGGACCCGGACAAGTCCGACCCCCAGTACTGGAACCGCCTCTATCGGAATGACGGTGGCTGGAAGTTCTCGGACGTCACGGAACTGGCAGGTCTCCGGGGCGACCACTTTGGACAGGGCGTCGCAGCCGCTGACTACGACAACGACGGCCACACGGACCTGTTCCTGGCGAATTTCGGCCGCAACATCCTGTATCGCAACCTGGGAGACGGAACATTCGCGGACGTAACCGAACACTCCGGAGTCGCGGGCGGGGGATGGTCGGCTGGTGCCGGATTCCTCGACTACGACCGCGACGGACATCTCGACCTCTTCGTGTCTCGCTACGTCGAGTGGTCCTTCGCGGATAACCCTTGGTGCGGAGAGCGAGAGCCTGGATACCGGTCGTACTGCCACCCGAAGCACTTCGCCCCGATCCCCCACCTCGTCTATCGCAACAACGGGAACGGAACGTTCGAGGACGTGAGCGAAGCGACCGGTTTTGCGACGGTGCCCGGCAAGGGCCTCGGCATCGCGTTCAATGACTACGACCGCGACGGGTGGATCGACGTCCTCGTTGCGAACGATTCCTTTCCACAGCAGCTGTTTCGGAACCTTGAAGGCACGGGATTCGAGGAACTGGCGCTGCTCTCGGGCATGGCCTACGACGAGAACGGACGCACCTTCGCCGGCATGGGCACGGACTTCGCTGACTACAACAACGACGGAAACCCTGACATCTTCATCAACGCTCTCGCACATCAGCGCTACGCCCTGTTTCGTAACGAGGGCGAGTTGTTCGAGTATGTCTCCGGACCGACCGGCGTCAGCGGGATCACTTCGATGCATTCGGGGTGGGGCACGAAGTTCTTCGATTACGACAACGACGGCCTGAAGGACATTTTCGTGGCCCAGGGGCACGTCATGGACAACATCGAACTCACGCAGCCGGACCTGACCTACGAGGAGCCGTTCGTGCTGATGAGGAATTGGGGAGACGGATTCAGGGACGTGTCAGACCAGAGCGGCGAGGCGTTCTCGGTTCACCGGGCCGCGCGCGGCGCGGCCATTGCGGACCTGGACAATGACGGCTTCCTGGATATCGTTGTGAACTGCAAGGACCAGCGGGCTGTCCTGCTACGCAACGAGGGCAACGACAACAACTGGCTCGTCCTGGATCTTGAAGGCGCGAAGAGCAACCTCGACGCAATTGGCGCACAGGTGCGCATGGTTGGCGAGGCTGGATCCGAGCAACACCTGATGGTGTCTGCCGCAGGCAGCTACCTGTCGTCCGGGGACCGCCGCCTGCACTTCGGCCTGGCTTCTTCGGAGCACGCGGCGCTGGTCGAAATCCAGTGGCCGAGCGGCCTGGTTCAGGAACTTAGAGACGTCCAGGCAAATCAGGTCCTGGCCGTTTCCGAGCCGCAAGAATAGCTGTGGTCTCAGACTGACTCGGCCCGACTGCCAGCGATCGTCCTGTACCGATCAGAAGTCGAGTCTCAGTCCGAACCGAACCGAACGCGGCGAGTTGCACTGCGAGAACGCCCTGCCGAACGAGGCCGCGCTCCAGTTGCGGTTCGGATCGCAAAAAACGACGCGATTGAATGCGTTCGCGAGTTGCGTTTGGAGGCGCAGCTTCAGTTTCTGACCGATCCAAGTGTCCTTGAACAGGCTGAGGTCCTCCGCCAGGTGATGGAAGCCCCGGACGAAGTCCATCGTCCGGGAAGCGCTCCCGAAGCGCAGCGGTCCCGGGTTGGCGAAGGCCCGTTGGTCGAAAAAGCTGTCGGTAGCCGCATCGAAGCCCCCGCGGTGGTCGATCCGGACCCGATTGCTGAGTATGTCGGGCCTTTTCTGCCCATTGAACAGAAACGGTTCCAGGTCGTTGGCCATGACGATATTCACGGGGGTGCCAGCTTCCAGTCTCAGAACGCCGGACAGAGCCCATCCTCCGAGAACCTTCGCGGCCAACCCGGCCTTTTTTTGGCGGAAGAACGGAACTTCGTGCGTAAAGGCGGCGAGAAGCCTGTGGGGCACGTCCTCCACGCTCAATCCTCGCTCCAGCGAATGCGTGTCCGTGGGATTCTGGGGTCCATACCCCAGACCGTCAGAGGGTCGGACCCGCCCCGCTCCCATGCCCGTGAGCTTTGACCAGGCGTAACTTGCCTGAAAGTGGGCGCCGTCGGAAAATCTCTTGTCCACCTTAGTGCGAAAAGCGTGGTAGAAGCTGTTGCCTGCTGGCACGTTGAGGTATCCGATGTTCAGCATGTGCGGAAACGGCCGAAGCGACTGAGCGACTGAGCGGGCGAATCCGCGGTAGGGCATGCTCACTCCGGCTCCTGCGGATCCCGGTCCGGCCTTCGACGCGAGCAAGCTGGGACCCAAGTTCAGGACCGAATTCGCATTCGCGTTGGCCGCAGGGCCGAGGATGCGGCGATCTGCGATCAGCCGGCTGCCACGGTTTCCCTCGTACGAGAGGTCGATCGCAGTCGTGCGCGTGACCTGCCGCTGAATCGTCAGGGACCATTGCTGGACTCTCGGAAGAGTGGCGCGATCCCGCGTCACCGCCACCGGAGAGGTGTTGTTGCCAATCGCCGGATCGATGGAAGGAGGAAGCACGATGTTGGATTGCGGGAACCCGTCGTCCAAGAAATAAGCAGGCCGGCGACCGTTGCTCAGGTCATTCGCCGTCGGGTGAAAGCGAAATCCCAGCGTGTTGACGGAGTCGAATTGCGCGTGCGGCACTGAGGAATAGTAGATTCCATACCCCCCTCTCACAACGTTGCGGGTACCGACGCGGTATGCGAAACCGATGCGAGGCCCGAAAGCATCGATCGGAGGCGACTCCAAGGTTCTGGTGCCGGTGCGACCGGGCCCGGAACCCGCAAAGACCATTGCACCGAGACGGCCGCCTGCGCCTGGATTGGGAACACTCGGATCAAAGGTCGACATGTTGTCGTCGCGCTCCCGGATCGCGGACTGGTAGTCGAAACGAAGGCCGACGGTGACCGTGAGGTTGGAGGTGACTCTGTATTCGTCAACGACGCTCCAAGACACGAATCTCTCGTTGATGGTCGGAAAGTCCGGGATTTGGAAGTGCGTGGAATGGACCTGGCCTAGCAGGAACGATGCGAAGGGGTCGCCGGTTGACGGCAGATTGTTGCCTGCAGCGTCGAATCCCGCGGTGTGGCTGCGATGAAAGCTGAAGCTGCCTGCGACATTGCTTGCCCAGCCTCGGAAAGGGTATTCGTGATAGCGGAATTCGCCCCCGATCTTGATCGTGTGACGGTGCCGGATCCACGTCAGGCTATTGGAAATGCCGTATTGATGGTTCGCGAGGAATCCCGTCCGCCCGAACTCGTTCCCGAGCGGCGAGTACCGTGTGTTTCCAGTAAAGTTCAATGCCGGCGGACCGGCGTTCGTTGCGAGCAGACCGTTGCCTTCACCGCCCCATAGCTTCTCCTGCCATCCGGCGCCTGCGGACAGCGAGTGGCCAGTGACATGGAACTCGTCATAGCTGACGGTGGTCTGGTTCAGGAGGTCGGGTGCGGCAATCCAGTCGATCTTCTGGCGGACGTGGTGAGTGGTGATGTCCTCGTAGTAGCCAGCACCATAGTAGCCAGCATTCATCTGAGGGCGATCGATCGGGTCATAAGCGACGTGACAGCCATCGACGCCCCCGCAATTCCTAACAGCAGGGTGGCTGATCCTGCTGAAGTCGAGACTCGCACGGAAACTGCCCGTGAATGAGTGGTCTAGGCGGAAATGGTGGCTGGGAGCATCCAAACGCCAGACCTGGCTGCCCCGGGGCTTGCCTTGGACGTTGAACTCAAGGCCTGCGCGTTGCGGCCGAACCATGAAAGGCAGCACTCGGGACGCAACCCGGCTCCGCAAGGGATGGGATGCCGGAATGGCATTGTTCGGCAACGGGTCGCGTACCGGGACGCCGCGAACCAACCGGCTGGAGGCCGGATCGAATATCTGACCGTCGAGAATACTCCGCCCGAGCGCATCGGATGCCACGACTCTGCGATTGACAAGAGATCCGAAATCACCCTGTCTGAAGGAGTCCACCGGGACTGAGTTCCCGAATCCGGACTGCTGGCCAGAACGGACCGACAACCGATCGTAGTGGTAGGAAAAATACGTCTTGTCCTTGATGATTGGCCCGCCGACGAACGCTCCGAAGTTATTCCTTCGGGACTTGCCCTTCTCGCCGAAGAATCCACGAGCGTTCAGGATGTCGTTGCCTAGCGACTGATAGAGCGCCCCGTGAAATTCGTTGGTGCCCCGCTTGGCGGGAGACGCGAAGAAACCTCTGCGACCGCCGTCAGTCGACCTCTGGAACTCCTTGGCGGGGCGCATCTCGAGGACGTTCTCAGGAGCTGCCGCGGTGGATCCGCTCGGCCCTCCGGATGATCCTTGAGCAGGGAGTTGAGCGCATTGCCCGTGAGTCCGCCCGATCCCGTTGGCGATTTCATTGCAGCGGGACATCCCTGTTCGTTCGGACGTCGATCCGGCCGGGTCCTCGACAATCGGCCTTAGTGACCCGTCCTGCCTGAACACCAACTTGTCCGCAATGGCGATTCCCGTTTGAGAGAAACTCGCGAAACCCGGGGCATCGAACCGAATCGAGTAAATCCCCGAAGAAAGCGGGGGAGAGGTGTAGGCGCCGTCCTGGCCGGAACGGACCAAGTAGGACTCTCCCGTTGACGTATCCGTGATCGTTACGGCGACGTTGGCTGCAGGCGTACCAGAGATGAATCGAACGACACCTCCGATCCATCCCATTGGATCCGCTTGCCCCGTTGTCAGCGCCACGGTTGTGGCCAGAAGCAAACCAGCGACTAATTTGGGCCTAAGAAGATTCAAAACGTGGTCTTGCAATGCCCGAACACTCGTCGGGATTGCTTGGGGCTCGCCTCGCACTTAGTGTCCTTCAAGATCGCGCCGGGTGGCAACGCCTTTTGCCCGACGGTTCCCTCCGGAAGGCGCGACGACGAAAAAGCATCGTTTCCGGGAGCCATCAAAGCCCTGAGCAGTCGGAACCAAGCGTAGTTATAGTACGGCAACTGCACGAAACACTTGGAGAGTGCGTTGGACATGGGGTCGAAGGAAGGACCGGGCGAACCGGCGCAAGTACGAATTGAGCCTTGAGAGCGCGAGGCTCCTATTTGACGACCCCTTGGCTGCGGCACACCGCGATCCGACGCCAAGCCAACAACACTGGCGAACCATTCGAATGATGGGAGAGGTTGTAGCCGTCGTGGTCCATACCTGGCCCGAACCCGAGCGGTTGACCGGATTCGAGACGGGACGGATCATTAGTGCCCGCAAGGCGACGGCATCAGAACGGGGAGCATATGAAGAAGGGCGGCACTAGAGAACTGACGGATATGCAGAAGGCCGAATTGGAAGCACTTGCGGAACTAGCTGATGAAGCTATAGATACGTCGGACATGCCGGAAGTGCTCGATTGGTCCGATTCAAGGCGGGGGATTTCTACCGGCCTGTAACGCGACAGATTACTTTGCGACTGGATGCAGACGTCATCGCTTGGTTCAAACGGCACGCTCTCGGAGGTAAGGGCTACCAGACGGACCTCAATCGGGCGCTGCGAAATCATGTCCGCCGGGAATCGGGGAGCCGGCCCTTGCCGTAGTTATTGACCGGATCTCCTGCGGCCATCGGAATCGAGGCTCTTCGGGGAATTCTCTCCAGGCCGGGCGCCTGAGCCAATTTGAAGGGGCGGAGCGATCAGTCGCAATTCCGGGCTCTCGTGGCCGGCTTCGCTACGTGTGGCATCGGACGACAGCGAGTCCGTCGGTTGCCCCCCTCGGACTTGACACCGTCGTTGCGACCAAGCCACCCGGCTGTGACGATTTCAATTCGGGCCCTCGCATTCCGGCAAACGGAGGGAGCCGGTCACGCCTCGAATCTCTCAGCACGCGCAGGTAGCGGCCCCGGCTCGTCCCAAGGGGAGATGAAACCGCCCGGTCTGGCGATCGGCACGGTAGTCGCCAATGACAGGCTGCCGCAAGGGACTGGACCCGGTCTCGCGATTGCGAGCCCGGGTCCAGTTGAATTGATCGTACGCCGCCTAGAAGATGAACTTCAGGCCGATCTGGAGGTTGCGAGGACGTCCCGCACCGGAGATGATCCCGAAATTCCGGTTGCCCACCTGTGGGTTCGGGAAGCCGAACTGTGGTGTGTTGGTGACGTTGAATGCCTCGAGCCGGAACTGCGCCGAGTACTTCTCGGAGAATCGGAACTGTTTGTAGGCGGAGAAGTCCCACTGGGCTCGCCCCGGCCCCCTCAGAATGCCCTTTCCGGCGTTGCCGAAGGTATGCGTCTCGTTCGGCGTGAATGCGGAAGTGTTCCACCAGCGGGACGGATCCTGATTGGCGGGATTGATGTCCTGACCGCCCACGATGTCCGGCCTGTCGCCGCCACCGATGTTTGCAGGGTTTCCTCGAACGCTTGGCGTTGCGGGCGTGCCGCTCGACAGCGTCATAATCGTGCCAGCCGACCAGCCTCCAAGCAGTGCGTCGGTAAGTGCGCCCCAACCGCTGCCAAACCTCTTGCCACGGCCCCAGGGGAGTTCGTAGACAAAGCTTCCGACGAACCGGTGGCGTTGGTCCGTCGGGTTGTTCCCGCGTTCGCGAGTCAGGTCCAGCACGTCGAGCACCAAGCGGGCGCTCTCTCCCGGTGAGCCCCCCGAGCCCGGGATCGCGCGGATGTCACCGATAGCGTGCGACCACTGGTAGGACACGATGTACGTGACGCCTTGCGAGTAGCGCTTCTCGAGCTTGGTGTGGAATCCGTGATACACGGTGTTCCACCGATTCGAGTGCGTGTTCTGGCGGCCCAACGTGATGAAGCACAAACAACCGTCGAAGAAGGGCCCGGAATAGGGATTGCCGGGGAATTCGACATTGCCGCGTACCGCCCACGGGACAAATGTCCGCTTCCAAGGGCGTCGCTCGTTCGGCGAGGAATTCGGGCCGAACGTCCTGTCGAGGACCGGGTCGTAGACCGATTCGCCCGGGCGAGGCGCGCTCTCGTCCCAACGCCCCATGACGTGGTTCATCTTGTTGCCGAAGTAGCCGACTTCCCAGAGCACGTCCGAAAAGACCGTGTGCTGGATGTTGACGTTCCAATTCTGAGCCATCGGCCACGCCGGGTCCTCGTCCCAAGCCGACATCTCCACGCCGCGGGCATTTGACGCCGTGATGGTGCCTGGGGGGAGCCCTTCGCGCATCGACAGGAACGGATCGGCACGGCCGGTCGTGAGCGTCGCCTTGAAATGGAAGGGCGGCATGGTCTCCATGAATTCACCACCGCCGGTGTTCGTGATGTTGCCGTAGAAAATCCCGTAGGCAGCCCTCACGACCGTCTTCTCGCTGACCCTGTAGGCAAGTCCGAGACGTGGTGCGAAGTTGTTGTTATCCCGATCGATGAGAGCGCGGTCAGCCCGGGAGTTGCCCTCATGGCCCGCGATCCGGATGAAGCCCTGCGCTCCGCGGTGGCCACCGCGCGAAAAAAGGCCGATTCCATCACGGGTCTCGATCCACGGAGCATTGTTCTCATAGCGAACGCCCAGGTTGAGTGTCAGCTTGTCGTTGACCTTCCAGTCGTCCTGGGCGTAGAAGTGCAGGAACGGCGCCCTCATGTTCATGTAGACCGTGTTCGATCCGAACATCTCACGTGGGTAGCCTAGAAGGAAATCTCCCAGCGCGTCGCCTCCGCCACGCGCCGTCGGTGACGCCTCCGTGAAGCGCCCGTCGAAGATGATCGTGCCCATCGTGCGCTGCGGATTGTCAATAAAGCTCTGCAAGAAGAACAGCTGCGCACCGAACTTAATCGCGTGGTTGCCCTGGGTGAGCGTGTTGTCCGCTGAGAACTGTCGGGTTTGGGACTGGATCAAGTTGGGCCGGAACGTGTTGGTTCCGATCGCATACCACGGATTCATAACCATCTCGGAGACGCCTCGCAGATGCTGGTTGAAGCCCTGGAGTCCGATGAGTGAATTCACGTTGTCCGGGATGTCGAGATGGGTTTCGATGTCGGAGTCGATGTAGTTCCAGCCGACTCGGAAGTTCGACACCAGCAACGGGCTCCAGACGCGGTTCCACCCGACCACGGCATTGTTGCTCGTAACGTCGTACGGCCCGCCGCGGGTTAGCGAGCCGAACTCGGTCGGTGGAAGTCTTGGAGGGTTGTTGACGACCTGCTGCTGGTTGCTCCAGCGGGCGAAGATGTTGTCTGCATTCGTCAAGTTATGGTCCCAACGAATGTCCCACTTGTGAAAGTCCTGGTTCCTGGGGGGCTGGAAAGTGAAATTCCGGGTGAATCCCTCTCGCTGCGGGTCGGGCCACCAGTTCCTCATGATGTTCGTGACCGGATCGATGCGCTCCTGTGGGATGACATTATTCGGGAATGGCTGGCGCACGCCATCCGCCAAGGTTGATGGGTCGTGGACAGTCCTGTCGTAGCCACTGAAATCGCCATTGCGCATCGCCGGTGTAGGAACGCCGGCCACGTAGGTAGCCGTCTCACGGATGTCGGTCCATTCGGCGTCTCCGAAGAGGAAGGACTTGTTCCTCTTGATCGGCCCGCCCACGGCAAACCCGTATTGCTGCCGGCCAAACTGGGGTTTCTCGGCCGCGGGATTCGAGAAGTAATGGCGGGCGTCGAGCTTTTCGTCGCGCATGAAGTAGAAGCCGGTTCCATGCAGGTCATTAGTGCCGGACTTGATCGCCAGCGAGATGATGCCCGCCGAGGACCGTCCGTACTCGGCCGAGAAGCCGTTGGTAATGACCTTGAATTCGGAGATGGCATCCACATTGGGCTTGACCACCTCCTTCTGCCGGCCCTGGGATGCAATGGACTGGTTGTTGTTGTCCATCCCGTCCATGAGGAATCCGACTTCCGAGCCGCGCTGCCCGCCGATCGAGACGCCTTGTCCGCGGGACGGGGCGACACCGGCCGAGATGAGGGCCAGTTGAAGGTAATCACGTCCGTTCAACGGAAGGTCAACGATCTGGCGATTCTCGATGACCGTTCCGGCAGAGGCTTCGGTGGTCTGCAGCAAGGGTGCCGCCGCTTCCACTTCGATGACCTCGGTGACAGCGCCGATCTCGAGAGTGATGTCGAGCTGCCGCGTGTCGCCAATCGACAGAGAGACTCCGCTGCCGGAGTACTGCTTGAACCCCTCTGCCTCGGCAATGATGATGTATTCGCCAATCCTGAGTGGCGTTGACCGGAAGCTCCCGGTCTCGTTGGACTGGGCGCTGTATTCGGTGCCGGTGGCGAGGTGCGCGAATGTAATGTTCGTCCCTGGGACGACCGCACCGGTGGCGTCGGTGACCGTACCGACAATGAGCGCCGTATCGGCCGCTTGGCCGTAGAGAACGCCGCTGCCCATGGCAACGGCAACAAGCACGACGAGCGCGCGAAGAGCACTGTGCATGGTGGATTAGCTCCTATCGATTTCAAACTATGTGTCGGCTGACGTGGCCGACCGGCCAGAGCATTCGTTGCGCCAAGACTGGCGAGACCCCAAGGAATGCACTGGGTTGATTATCACTAAGCTACCACTTTTCGCTGCTTCTGGGCAACGTCGGCGGATGTGTCACGCCAAATCTCCCGGTTCATGGATAGATTGGTGAGGCGGTCACCTGTTCGATGGTTGATCGCGCCGGCGTGGACAGGCCGCGAATTCTGTCGGCGATTTACTTGGCCCTTGCTCTCCGACTGACTGCACGCACCGCACATGGCCGGTCGAACACGCATGCCTCCCAGTCAATCGCTAGCGGCCGTGATTCGTCCAATTGGCCGCAATTCCTGGAACGACCCCGATCCGACAAAGGCTGAAGGATCAATCTCGCCACGGCTCGCTCACAACTGAAGCGGACAGCCCTCTGGCCGCCGGATCAACGCGGATCCGTGGCATCGGCGTGCCCGGGCGTCGCTGCGGTGTCTAATCGTGGGGTCGCCCGACGCGAGTGACCAAGAATTGGATCGGCTGCGGCAACGCGCGCGAAATTGCCGTGTGAAATTGCACGTGCGAAATTGCTCCTTGCAAACTGAAGTCTCATGGTTTATCTTTCATGAATGCTGCTATGAGCGCGCCTTCCGTCGCCCACCTGCGAACCGAGGTCGACAGAGACCTTTGCGAAAAATTCCTCTATTACATGCTGATGATGCGGGAGCTCGAGGAACGCATCGAACTTAAGCTCTACCGTCAGGGCAAAGTGGTCGGTGGGTGCTACACAGGACGCGGGCAGGAAGCCATACCCGTCGGCAGCGCGATACTTTCCCGCCCGGGCGACTGGCTCACGCCGTCTCACCGTGACATGGCCGCCCTGCTGATCCGTGGAATCACGCCTAAGGAGATCTTGGCCCAATACATGGGCCGCATGGGCGGGCTGACCCAAGGGCGCGACGGCAACATGCACATGGGGTGCTCCGAGAGGCACTGCGTGCCGATCATCTCTTCAATCGGAGCCAGTATTCCCGTGGCCGGTGGCTTGGCATTCTCGATGCGCTACCGGGGCGAGTCGAACATCGTCTTCAACTATTCCGGCGACGGTGCCTCCAGCCGTGGCGACTGGCACGAGGGCCTCAACATGGCCGCGGTCATGGATCTGCCGATTGTCTACGTTTGCAACAACAACCTCTACGCCTACTCCACGCCCCTCGAAAAGCAGATGAAGGTCAGCGACATCGCTCACCGCGTCGTCGGGTACGGAATGCCCTTCGAGATCGTAGACGGCAACGACGTCTTGGCGGTCCACGAGGCCTCGAAGCGAGCTGTCGCGCACGCCCGTGCGGGCAAAGGCCCTTATTTTATTGAGTGCAAGACGTTCCGGATGAGCGGCCACTCCGCGCATGACCCGGCAGACTACGTGCCGAACGCCCTAAGGGAGGAGTGGTCCCGCAAGGATCCGATCCTGATGCTGCAAAAGCACATGGTGGAGGAACTGGGTGCTGACGAGCAGGTCTTCGTGGACCTGCGCAAGAAGGTGCTCGAAGAGATCGACGAGGCCGTCACTTGGGCCCTTGAGCAGCCGTTCCCCGATCCCGCGACTGTGGAAGACGACGTCTACGACTCGGTCTAGGGCGTACGTTCGGAATACGAGTCACCATGGCGGAAACAACCTACGTCGAAGCGATCCGCGAAGGCATCTGGGAGGAGATGGAGCGCGACGACAGCGTCTTTGTCATGGGCGAGGACGTCGCGATCTACGGGGGGGCGTTCAAGGTCACAAAAGGAATGCTCGAGCGCTTCGGTGAAATGCGCGTCGTCGACACGCCGCTTTCGGAGTCGGCCATTGTCGGCGCTGGCACGGGGGCAGCGATCAACGGACTGCGTCCCGTGCTGGAGATGCAGTTCGCGGACTTCATGGCCTGCGGCTTCGACCAGATCACGAACTTCGCGGCAAAGTGCCGGTACCGCTGGGGCCAGGCAATCCCGATGGTGATCCGCGCTCCGGCCGGAGGGAACATTCACGGTGGCCCGTTCCACTCCCAGAACGTCGAAATGCCGTATGTCCATACTCCGGGCCTGAAGGTCGTGCAGCCAGCCACCGCCTACGACGCCAAGGGCCTGATCAAGGCGTCGATCCGGGACAACGATCCGGTGATCTTCCTCGAGCACAAGTACCTCTATCGGTCGGTCAAGGAGGAGCTGCCGGCGGAGGACTATACCGTGCCCCTGAGCAAGGCGCGGGTCCAGCGTGAGGGGTCCGATATCTCGATCATTACCTACGGGTGGATGGTCCACGTCGCGCTGGAAGCGGCCGAGAGGCTTGCGGAGGAGGGAGTCAGCATCGAGGTTCTCGACCTTCGGACACTGATGCCACTGGACCGAGAATCGATTCTCGGCACTGCCAAGAAGACAAGCAAGGCTATCCTCCTGCACGAGGACACCCTGACCGGCGGCCTCGGCGGCGAGCTGGCAGGGATCATCGCCGAACACGCATTCGACTACCTAGACGGCCCGCTCGTCAGGATCACCGCTCCCGACACCCCGGTACCGTTCAGCGAAACGCTGGAAAAGGCTTTCCTGCCGAGTACGGACGAGGTGGTCGAAAAGGCGCGCTGGCTGTACCGTTTCTAGCGCCGTACTGCGCCAATTCGTTTGAACACCGTCCGGAACCCCAGGCAAGGGCGGCCCGCAGGACAACAAGGAACGCCGCCTCGCCGTTCACAGGTAAACTGCATGCCCAGCAATCGGAGAACCTTCATCAAGTCGACTGGTGGCGCAATCGTCGCTGCGTCGCGCGCTTGGCCGGTCCCCGGGCCTCGCCAATGGCTCTCGGACGACCCGGACCGCGAGTGGCGTCACTACGGCGGCACGGCCGGTGCCAGCCGCTTTTCGGCAGCCGACCGGATCATCCGGTCGAACGTCGCGCGGTTGAGACCTACCTGGGTCCACCGGACAGGCGACGCGATGCAGCGGCCCCAAACCACGATCGAATGCACGCCGATCGTTGTGGACGGCGTTATGTACATCACGACTGCTCGGGTCAAGGTCCAAGCCCTCGAGGCAGCTTCTGGGAAACTCCTTTGGACATTTGATCCTCTCGACGAGTCCTCCTCCAGGCGCAGCGCTGGAGTCAGCCGCGGGGTCTGCTACTGGCAGTCCGAGGACGGATCGGAAGGACGGATCTTCAGCACGGTCCAGAACCGCCTCTACAGCCTGGATGCCACGACCGGCAATCCGGACAAATCGTTCGGTAGGGACGGAATGATCGACCTCAACGAAGATCTGGACAGCGAAGTGCCGGGCGTTTCCGTGAAGTGCACGAGCCCGGTCGTGGCGTTCAAGGACCTTATTGTTGTAGGCGGAGGAGGCGGGGAGGGGCCGTATCCGCAGGCACCTGGACATATCCGAGCCTACGACGCAATGACCGGCAGGCGGCGCTGGATCTTCCACACCACGCCCAGGCCGGGCCAATTCGGATACGAGACCTGGCCGCCCAACGCCTACAAGCACGTCGGCGGGACAAACAACTGGTCCGGCATGAGCCTCGACGTGGAGCGCGGCATCGTTTTCGCGGGCATCGGCTCGCCGGCGTTCGACTTCTACGGGGGCGACCGCATCGGGGCCAATCTGTTTGGAAACTGCGTGCTCGCACTCGATGCCGCGACCGGGGAGCGCATCTGGCATTTCCAGACGGTGCACCACGACGTTTGGGACTACGATCTGCCCGCGCAGCCGGCGTTGATCCGCATGACGCAGAATGGCCGGACGTTCGACGCAGTGGTCCAGCCTACGAAGCAGGGCTTCCTGTTTTTCTTTCACCGGGAAACGGGGAGGCCGGTCTGGCCGGTCGAGGAGCGTCCGATTCCCATGTCCGACGTAGGTGGTGAGCAGCTTTGGCCGACCCAGCCTTTCCCGGTGAAGCCGGCACCTGTGTCCCGCCAAGGCTTCCACGCCGGAGACATAACCGATGTCTCGGAAGAATCCCGAGCCGCGGTGAAAGAGATCTGGGACGGGACGGACGCTGGGGACCTGTTCACACCGCCCAGTACCAGAGGGACCATCGTCCATCCCGGCTTCAGGGGCGGCTGCCTGTGGGGAGGATGCTGCCACAACCCGGCCATGAATCGTGTCTTCGCGAGTTCAGACGAAACCACGAACCGGATCGAACTCGCGGTGGCGCCCGGGGAGGCGTTCGACTACGCCCTGCCTGACCGGAGCGAATTCCTCGACCACGAAGGCTACCCGGCGATCAAGCCGCCCTGGGGATACGTCACTGCCGTGGATCTCGAGACCGGCGACTTTGTCTGGCGCGTAGTCAACGGGGAATTCCCGGAGTTGACGGCGCGCGGCATTCCCAAGACAGGCACGCCGTCACACGGCGGTTCGATCGCCACAGCGGGTGGGCTGGTGTTCATGGCGGGAACGTTCGACAAGAAATTCCGGGCGTTTGACCAGGACAACGGCGAGGTTCTCTGGGAGACAGATCTCAACGCCGGGGGATTCGCAACGCCATGCACCTACGAGGCCGACGGTAAGCAATTTGTGGTGATCGCCGCAGGGGGCGGCAAGGGTAACAGCAAGTCGGGCGACGAGTTCGTGGCGTTCTCGGTTGACGCTTGACCGGTCCGTAACGATTTCCGCGTCGAGGGCGGGAATCACACTGACCTGAATCCCGGAAACGAATGTCGCTATCGTTCGTTGCCGCGGATGGTACTCAAGCTCCCCCGCGCGGCCCGCCTGACAAGAGACGGCCGGGCAATGTAAGGATCGCCCTCAACAAGTCAAACACCCCTTCCACCACGATCCCAAGCATTCGGAATGGCAGCAGCAAGAGCCACACAAATGGATAGGCGACCAAGGCCAGCAAGGCCAGGGGCCAGCAGATGACAAGCAGGATCAGCCAGAGCAGAAACTTGAGCATCGCCGTTTCGACCAGGCTCAGTCTCGCATAACAATCTTCCGAACGTGCTTACGTAGCGTGCAGAGACCGACTCTCGTGGGCCCCTGCAGAAATCCCGGCCTGCGGCGACGCATGACGACTTCGGAGACCTTGCGCGCGGTGGCGGCGATCAACGTGGCTCCGAACAAGCTGACATCGGCCCTCGGAAAGCCTTGACTCGGAACCTGCGTTCATCCTCCTATTCGCGCACGTGGAGTCCCCGCAAGTCGCTGCACGATTCTGGTCTCGACGAATCCGGTGTCTAGACGCCCGTGTCGGCCGAAACCATGCTCCGCGGCCTGCAGTTACGCCAGGATTGCCTCAACCGAATCAGAAGGTGCAACGCGTACAGGTGCAAGGTTCCGCTTCAGTGCGGCTTCAAGGGATTAGTGGACCGATTGGACGCTAGCGCAAGGCACAGACTCTGGTATGACATATTCATACCCTTCTGGGCAGACTGATGACTCTCAAATCCACACTCAGTTTCACAAAGCGCCATCACGAATTCCTTTCCGCAAAGGTGGCAGACGGAGTATTTGCGTCGCGAAGTGCGGCGGTGGCAGCCGCCGTCGAGCATATGATTGCGGACGAGAAAGAGCGTGAGACAGCGCTCGCGGCACTTGCCGAAGAAATACGCGCTCGCATGCTGACTCCGCGATCGGAATTCGTCGCAATGGAGCGTGCCTTCGCTGCTGCCCGCACGAGGATTGCCGAGCGTGGCAGGCGGTGAAGTATCGAATTCGCTTCCATCCGCTTGTTGAGCGCGACCTTGAGGCAGTCACCGAGTGGATAATCGACTGTGCCGGCGTCGACGTTGCAGCCCGAAAGCTCTCGGAGATCGAAGAGGCAATCGAGAGCCTGGCTGACATGCCACATAGAGCTTCGCGGCGCGATGGGGTCGTACCCGGATTGCGAGTGATCCCAGCCGGGCGCAAAGGCGTGGTAGCATTCACCGTCGACGATGTTGCGAGGGTGGTTCTAATCCAGACAGGCACCTACGGCGGAGTCGACTGGGTAAGCCAGAGCCGCGGTAGGAGCCTCTAGCGTCGACCGCCACGGTTGCGGCCTCGCCCCGATCGATCGGCATTTCGACGCTCCCGTTCGGAATCAGAGGAGCTTTCCATCGGAGATGGCGTCGGTGCGGCATTGGACGGAATACTTGATGAACACGTGGTGTTGCACACTGGACAGAATCCAACCGTGACGGCCTCGCAGGGGTGAACCATGGCCGTCCGAACAAGAAGGAGTCTCGATGCATCCGGTATTTCGCCGCAATCTGTTCCTAGTCAAAGAGCACGTCGCAATATTCAAGGCGGCAAACAACTTCGACATCTTCGATCCACAGACAGGACAGGAAATCCTGCACTGCCGGGAGGAACGCTTGGGGATTGTGACGCGGGTGCTCAGGTTCACTGACTGGAAGCGACGGACACCGTTCGACATTGAAATCCGCACGCCGGACGGGCAACCCGTGGTGCATGTGCGTCGCGGGTTCTCCCTGGTTCTCTCGCATGTCGATGTGCTGGACGAAACGGGTGCACTGATCGGCGGTTTCGAACAGAAGTTCTTCTCCATCGGCGGCAAGTTCACGGTATTGGGGAGGCACAACGAGCCACTGTGCCAACTCAAGGGCAAATGGACCGGTTGGGAGTTTCGCTTCGTTGAAGGTGATCGAGAGCTCGCGATGATCAGCAAGAAATGGGCCGGCCTGGGAAAGGAGTTCCTGACGAGCGCAGACAATTATGTGCTCCAGATCTCCGAAAGCGTTCCGCAAGACGACCCCGTGAGGCCCTTGATCCTGGCAGCGGTGATGTGTATCGACATGGTCCTGAAGGAATGACGCTTCCGAACCCGACCGGCGGGGACGCGACGATCCCGCTGCAAGAACAGCCGGGGTAGATGGCCCAGCCCTGGAGCCTTTGCCCGAGCGAAAACGGGTGGACGACTCCCGCTGAAAGTAACGCCTAGGCCCTGACGGTTCCGCCCGACACTCTCCAGCGCCATACGGGCAGGCCCCGAAGTTACCGGCAGATGCGCGTGATGGCCATTCGTTCCGACGGAGGCGATCAGGTGGGTTGATCCCTCGGTCGTGGTCAGTGCGCGTAGCCCCTAAGTCGGTCGTAGCGTCGTATCTGCTCCGCCGTGAGCTCACGTGCGGCCTCGATGTGCGCGAGCAGGTGGATCGCCTGCAGCTGCCCTCGCATCGTGCCCAGATGTCCGGTGATGCGCCTCGTCTCCTCGATCGAAGGCTGCCCCGCGGAAAACAGGTTTGAGAGGTGAAGCTCCGCCCTGAGTATCTGCTCGCCCTTCGCAACTGCCCGGGCCTTCATCGTCTTGTGTATCTGTTCGACACGTCGGACCTGGGCAGCACCGAGACCCAGCTTCGATGCGAGTTCGAGAAGATGCCTTGGGCCGGGAAAATGGTTCAGCTCGGCCGCCCGGGCAAGGCCCATGCCATCGCCGCTTCGCAGCGTGCGAACTTCCTCTGTCGTCAGGCTTGGAATCTCGGCGCTCTGCGAATGCGCGTACGGCGACGCATCGTGAGCGTGTTGCGCCAGCGCCGCCGAAGCGATAGCGAGAAGGCAGGTCGTTGTGAGCAATTTACGCATGCCGGTCGTTCTCCTCTTGGACCGCGTCCATCGTCGAAAGACGGAATCGGTCGCCCGCTCATGCTAGCAATCGGAGCGATGCCCCGAATCCGCCCCGGATGCGGCTGGATAAAGACTCTTCGGCATTTCCCGAGACGGGGACGGAATGACTCGCAGGGACTCGTCTGAAATGATCGTCACCGTCCCGCGGACCGGTATCCTCACTCCGAAGGGGAGTGGCCTTCGCCTTCCCGGAATACCACGGTCGTCCCCACCTGGGGTGCCGGAAACGTCACCCGCCCTCCAGCCGGCCACTGCACCTCCATAGACTCGATGGCGCCAGATGCCCCCAGACCGAAGTGGACGGCCGGTTCGCTCGAGCTCAGGTAACTCCCGTCCCGGTGGAGACGGCGCCACAGCGTGGCCCCGTCGCTGAAGCGCAGTCCAATTCTCGCCCCTAGCCCATTCGGGTTCCCTCCTTGCGCAACGAGCTTGACCCGTACCCAGCGCTCTCCGTCCGTCTGGTTTAGGAAGAGCCGCGCCGAGCCGTTATTGTTCGACACGACTAGGTCCAGGTCCCCGTCCAAGTCGATGTCCCCGGTTGCCGCACCCCGCCCAACCAACGGAGGCAGGTCCCCCCAAACACCCGCTCCATCGAAAACCTCGAATCCGAGTTCCGCGCCCCGAAAATACTGGTCGTGCTGGAGGAACGGATAGGGCTGTCCCCGGAGCGACTCCATCACCGTCACGGCCCCATTCGCGATAAACAGGTCCAAGCGTCGGTCGTGGTCGAAATCAGCCCATGACAGGCCGAAGCCCGTGAACGGCACGCTTTCGCCCCCTAGGCCGTACCGGTTTGTCGCGTCCCGGAACAGGCCCCGGCCGTTGTTGAGGTAAAGGGTGTTGGTTTCGAGCGTGTTGTGAGTCAGGAACAGGTCGTCGTCGCCATCGGCGTCGAAGTCGGCGGCGATCACGCCCATACCCGCTTCCGCCCGGCCGTCCGCGTTCACCGCAGCTCCGGAGAGCATGGCCGTGTTCTCGAATCGTCCATCGCCCCTGTTGATCCAGAGCTGGTTGTCCGTGCCGTCGTTCGCGACATAGAGGTCAGGCCGGCCGTCGTTGTTCAAGTCCGCGCTTGCAACGCCAAGCCCGTTTCCGAACGCAGCGCCGAGTCCCGCTTCTACGGATACATCCTTGAACCGTCCGCCATCGTTTTGGAACAGCCTGTCGGGCACTGGATTGTAGACGGTCGGGTTGCAGTAGTCGCGAGCGCCGACCGGCGAGAAGCAGCTCTTGTTGTTGCGCACTGTGAAGTCCACGTAGTTCGTGAAGAAAAGATCGAGGTCGCGGTCCTGGTCGTAGTCCACGAAGGTTGCCGAAGTGCTCCAGCGCCGATCCTGCGGGCCATCGACCTCGGTGAACGTCCCGTCACCTTCGTTCCGGAACAGCGCGTTGGGTCCAAGAGCGGTGACATATAGGTCCGGATCCCCGTCGCCGTCGTAGTCCCCGACCGCCGCCCCCATGGCGTAGCCATCGAAGAGAAGGCCGGACCGCGCCGTGGCATCGACGAAAGAGAGTGAACCGGTCGGAACGACCCGGTTCTCGAACAGTCGACTGCTCCGGTCCGATTCAGAAGGGGGGTCGGTCGCAGCCGGGCTGGAACCATCCGTTAGCGTCGCGCCCTGCAAGAAGTAGACATCGAGGTCGCCATCCAAGTCGTAGTCAATCAGCGCAACGCCGGACCCCATGATCTCGGGCAGACGAAACTCTTCGCTCGCATCAGCGAAGTGACGAAACATGAGATCCGACTCCGCAGCCGCCTCGCGAAACAGCACCGGGCTGTCTCCCGACTCTCCCTCCGGCCCATCTACCGGCTGAGAACCGCATCCCGCAAGCACCAGCAGCACCCAGAAAGGCGGACCTCGCATCATTGTTGAGTGTGGCACGGCGAGATCGGAAACGGCGCCGGTGCGCAGCCGTTCGGCAGGGTCCGTCACCTAGGGGATCATCCTTCCGATCGCGCTGCTAACATGCTTGCAATGCCGCTTTCCGACCCTTGTCGGGTATTGCCGATCGCCATGCGATTGTTCCCGGTCGCCGCGACGATCCTTGTACTCGCGCAGGGCTCCATTGCCCAAGACGCAACGCTCGTTGCGACAGTCTTTGACGAGCGAACCGGGGAAACGGTGACCGGCCTCGGGCCAGGGCGCTTCGCGGTCGTCGATGGCGACACACACCTTCAAGTGGTCTCCGTGACTGAGCCGCGTCGCGCGTTCGACTTACTAGTCCTCGTTGACACCAGCATCGTGGGCGAGACGGTCCGCCCGATCGCGGCCGCCTTGATCGAGGAGTTGCGCGACGACGAGGCCATGGCCTTCGTCGCCTTCGCCGAGGGGGCGGAGCTGCTCCAGGACTTCACCTCCGAAAAGAACTATCTGCGCAAGGCTCTTGATCTCTGCCGCTACGGCAACGTGCCTCGAGTGCATGACGCTCTCTTCGCCGCAATTGACGGCGGTTTCGAGACTAGCGGCAACCGCAAGGCCGTGGTATTGCTGTCGGCCGGCGTCATGGCGCGCGGCCGAACCTCCGAGGCTGAGGTGATCGAAGTCGCGCGGGCGAAGCGAGCCGCCGTCTACTCCGTGTTCGCCCGGAACGACGACCGCACCGCTCTCAGGCGTCTCGCCCTGAGGACCGGAGGCGCGAGCTTCGCCGCCAGAAGGCTCAAGCTAGCGCCCCGCATCCTGGCGAAGCGAATCATGGAGGCGGTTCGCAGTCCCTACGAACTGACGGTGAGTGGGGTCTTCACCTTCGGCGATCGGGTCAGCGCCACCGTATCCAGCCTGCCAGGCTCTAAGGAACGCCTGACTGCGTCCGTCCTGCCGGTCGAATGACCAAAGACCGGTTCTCAGGCTCCGCTACGAGCCCCGCTGCCCGTCCTTCGGCGTCGCGAGGTAGCCGGCGATGACGCCGCTGTCGATCTTGTTGACGACGAGCTCGTAAGGGATTCTCGTGCCCTCCACGTAGAACTGGACGGGCTCGAGCAGGGTCTTGCGACGCTTCACGATTCTCTTGTCGTCCGCCCAGAGCTCGATCGAGTACCGGTTCCGCTTGCGGTCAGTGCCGCTGAGCTTGATGCTGACGGGGCCCACTCGCTGGGGCTTCTTGGTCCTGCCCAGATTGAACTCGTAGTAGTTCCGCTCTCCAAGCCGCTTGAGAGCCGCCAGCTCATCCCCGTTCGTTGCAATCAAGCCGCTCTGGACCCCAAGGTCCCCCTTGACGCTCGTGAGATCCGCAATGGTCTTCTCGAGTTCGGCTCGGGTCGCATCGACCTCCTCCTTGACGGTGTCCACTCGTCCGCCCAAGGCTCCGACTTCGGTCTTGGTGGTCTCCTGGTATTCGGCGAGCTGTCCTCCAACCTCGGTGATCTTGGCTTCGCTGGTCTCGCGGGTCTCCTCGATCTCCTCCTGGAGTGTTTGCGCCTGCGCGCGGGCGGTCGTCTCGACTTGGCGTGTCCGTTCGGCGAGCTCTTCCTCGGTGCTCTCGACCATGGACTTGACCTGACCGACCTGGGTCTCCAGCTCCGAACTGGTGCGCGCGACGTTGCCGTCAAGCAGCGCGAGGCGTTCCTCGTGATTGTTGAACTGTTCGCCAACCTCCGCGCGGAACTCCTTGATCTGAAGGAGGGTGTAAACGTTCGCTCCTGCCAGGAGGGCGATCCCTACCAGCAGGATGATCGCTACAGGTGGCACGGAACTCTCCCCGGCATCGCGACGGAGTCGATTCGAACGAGGGTGGGATTGGCTTGGCATGACAGGCAGTCTCCTAGGGACGGACAAGTGTTCTTTGGCCATTCTACTATCAGGCAATTTCAAACGGCCCTACTACCTTGGACGCGAAAACACGCCCGGATCGTTACACTGTTATCTGGGCGTCGAGCAGTCGCCCGGAATCTTTATTCCGCCAAAAGCGTGTTTCTGAGCGCGCATTCGCTAGGTGAATCCCATGAGACCTCTCTATCTCTTCACGCTTGCTGCCTCACTTGCAGCCCTGCCGATCCACGCCCACGCGGGCGATTGGATCGAACTCTTCGATGGCAAGACGCTGAACGGCTGGGTGCAGCGCAACGGCTTCGCAACCTACCGGGTCGAGGACGGTGCCATCGTGGGCCGCACTTCGACAGGCAGTCCTAATTCGTTCCTCTGCACCGCAACGCACTTCGGTGACTTCGAGCTGGAATTCGACGTCAACGTTCACGGGGAACTCAATTCCGGAGTGATGATCCGCTCCAAGCAGAAGACCGAGTCGACCGGCGAAGGACGCAACAATGCGATCGGGCGCGTGTACGGGCCGCAGGTGGAAATCGAGGCAAGCGGCGCGGACGGAGCGGAATCCGGGTACATTTACGGAGAGGCGACGGGGCGCGGATGGCTGACTCCGGATGACGAGCTGCTCCCTCATAAGACGATGCGCGACGGCGAGTGGAACAGCTTCCGGATCGTCGCGAATGGAGCCCGTATCCAGACGTGGATCAACGGCAGGGAGATCGAGGATCTAGCCGACGAGGAGATTTACAAGACGCACGCCGGTGGGTTCATCGGCCTGCAGGTGCACGGCATCCGGAAGGGAACGGGCCCGTTCGAAGTGGCCTGGCGCAACATCAGGATTCGGCCGCTGAACTGATCCACGGGGTGCCGGGGCATTCCGCCAGAAAGGGATTCGACGCGCGGGCAAGGAACAAACTAGCCGATGCAGTCCCGGAACGACGGGCGGAATTTTCTTCCGCACTTGGTGCGGATCCGGTCGGCCACTTCCTTCGGACGGCGCGTCACGCCACCATTCGTGACGCTTTACGTCACGACCCGCTGCGACGAGAAGTGCATCCACTGCTATTACTGGGACGAACTCAATCCGAAGCCCAACCGCGATTTCTCGTTCTCCGAATTCGACCGCACGCTGGCTTCGATGGGAGAAATCTTCAACCTCTTCATCGGAGGAGGAGAGCCGTTCCTTCGATCTGACCTGGACCGGATCATCCTCGCTGCATTCCGGAAGAACCGCGTCGCGAATGTCTACGTGCCGACAAACGGCCAGCATGCTGCACGGGTGATCTCGACTTTGGAGTCGGTGCTGCCAAGCGCACCGGACCTGCGATTCCACTTGAATCTGAGCGTTGACCATACAGACGAGGCCGAACACGACCGGATCCGGGGCCGGGCTGGAGCCTACAGGCGGTTGCTCGAGACGGCTGATGCAATCAAGCCCTTCCGGGCCCGTCATCGGAACCTTGTCGTTCACACGCTGACGACCGTGATGCGGGATAACCAAGAAGCAATCCTGCGTATCCACGAAGATCTGCAGCGCCGGTTCGAGCCGGACGGCACCTCATATAACTTCTGTCGCGGGAATCCACTGGATCCGGGCCAGACGGAAGTCGATCCGGAGATCTACCGGAAGCTGGCGGACCAAGTCCGAGAGGATCGCCGCGCAGGACGAATCCGCCGAAGCTCGTTCGGCAACCTGAACCACAGTCTCGACGAGCAGGTTCGGGACAGCGTCGAGCGAACTGTGCTGCAGAGGAAGGCCCAGTTCTCCTGCGTCTCCGGCAGGCTGGCTTGCGTAATCTACAGCAACGGGGACGTTACCGAGTGCGAGACGAAGAACTCCCTGGTCGGGAACTTGCGGGACGCGGACTATGACTTTCCCAAGCTCTGGTTCGGAGAGAGGGCGAAGGAGATCGCAGAGTCGGCCGCTGACGGCTGTTATTGCACCCACGAGTGCGGTCACTACGCGTCGACGATTTACAGCCCCCTGCTGCTTGCGAAGGTTGTGGGCCGCGCGACTGCCGCCGCCCTCGCGAAACCGTAGAGGGGCATGCATCCGAAACGGACGTTAACGCTCGGAAGGCAAGGATGCCGGCGTAGGACATTGGACGGACATCGGCTTTCCCGCGGGCGAGGACAACCGTAAGCCCGAGTGATTCCAGGGAGCGCGCGGCGTAGAGAGGCGTCGCGCCCTGCGTGGGAATAGAAGCTTGCGGGACTCCTACTCGGTCTCGTTGCGGAGAATGTCGTCGAAGTGGATACGCCTGATTACATTGGGATCCTCGGCAGTGTCTTCGTTCTGCACGATGAAGGCAGAGCGGCTCATCCACACCCCATTGTTGGAACCGTCCGATCGCAGGAAGGGAGGCGGTGCCTTCGACGAGTCCTCGTTTCGGTTGCCTGCGCGAATGCGTTTCCACTCCTCGCCGTCGTTCCGATAGATCGCGAATCGCGTTTCGTCCGAGTAGACGGCATCCACATCGCCATCCCCGTCAAGATCCCAGAAACGCAGGGCTCCATTATCCGGCTCATCGGGTTGCCCGTCGCCGTCGAGATCCAGAATCGGCTTCGCGTCCACTGCGGTCACCTCTTCCCATGGCTCCCAAGTGCGGTCGGTCGGGTCCCAAACGCGGGCCGTGACGCGCTCGTTGTCCCCAAAGAGCACATCCATGTAGCCGTCGCCGTCGAGATCCAGCAAGCGTGTGCCGGACAGGGCGCCATCGGGATTCCGTACCGGGCGGCCAGCCAGCATCTGCTGATCGATGCGGGCTTGCACCTCAGCAATGTTGAGGAACTTTAGCTTCGAGCCGTGCTTGCTTTGCGCATGGTCGATGAGCTCGATCACCTGGGAGTTCTCAATCCAGCCGTGCGGGTGGAACACCAGAACAAAGAGCCCTTGCTTGGCCACGGTGGCGTCGAGTGCCGCTTTGAGATCCTCCACGGTCCTCGGGTTGTTCGTGCCATGAAAGTGCTGGGCCTCCCAGTCGGAAGGTACCGTGCAGGGAAACTCCCAGTGTTGCTTTCCGATGAGATATGGGTAGGGGTAGTTGGTGATGGTATTGACGAAGTCCTTGCCTGCCGGGACATAGCGTTCGAATCGCTTCTCGTTCCCGTCAGAGAAAATCTCTTCCGGCAAGTCTGGATCGTCCTTCGTGAAGATCTGGAACACGGACGAATCACCGGCCAGGAAGTTCCCGCCCGGCGTCACTCTGGACATGATTTCGTCGTAGAACCTCGGGCTCACCGAATTCATCGAATCGCAGCAGGGCATACGGTAAGACACCGGACGCATGTTGGGAATGCTATCGAGCAGATCGATGCATTGATGAACCGTGTCGCGTGCTTTCGGCAGATCGCCGTCGTGCAAGAGCGGGCAAGGGTGATCAATCGTGTGAACTTCAATGCTCACGCCGCGGTCCAGCCAGCGTTGAAGCTGTGGTTCGTCCGGATCGATCCGATTGGTGTAAATGCTCAAAGGTGCCCGCCCGTCGATCGTCTCCAATCGCTGCAGGATGGGCTCGATAAAGCTCTTGTAGGGTTCGATTTCACGCATGTCGTCAATTGACAGGACAGCAGCGGCTTCGACCCCGTCCTCTCCGATCCACTGCGGTGTGGTGAGCTTCGGGCTGGTGATGGAAGGCCAATATGGATTGGTGAACTGATCGCGATACGCATCGGGATCCGGAACAGAGACGAATCGTGTCGAGTCACATCCCAGGGAAACTAGGAGTGAGCTGTAGCCGAGTGCAGCGATAAGGCCCAAAGAAAGACGGATTCGGATCATCGGTGGCTTGCGTTGAGGGCGAGTCTGTAGCGTTGCCCGACCAGAACTGTCGCATGGAGGGCGGGTCTGGGCGTACGGCTGTCCGATTGTACAAGTCCACCCGCGACCTCGCCCAGCACCGGCCTTGCTGCCGCCAGCGCTCTGATCGGCCGGACAGTCCGGAGCCACGGAATTGATCGCGATGTTCTGATGGCGGCCCGTCCCTCGCCACATGCCCAAGACTCGCGGAAGATTGACGTGACCAGCCGGAATCTGGTTGCACGCTGAGGTCTTGCGCGAGGCGGCGGTATGTCAACCGTCACTGGGCGGCCATGACTCAATGAGCGGCAATCGCGGATTCGGCGCACGCATTCGAAATGCCTGTGGATTGACTTGCCTACAACGTTTCAGTACGATTCGGAGAGTCGGCAGAGCTTGCCAACCGCCATGTCGATCTTCCGATTCAGTCCCTGCTGCTGTCCGGGGCCGGCCTAGATCCGGCCTTCCTCAAGCCACCGCAGCCGTAGCTGCGAGACCCGTCCCGGAGGTCGAGGTGTTTCGCGGAATTCGAGAGCAGATCCAGACCGTATTCAAGCATGATCCGGCCGCCAAGAGCGGCCTGGAAGTCCTGCTTTGCTACCCCGGCGTGCATGCCATTCTGCTGCACCGCCTGGCCCACCGCTTCTACAAGGCTCGCCTGTTCGTCCTCGCGCGGCTCATATCACATGTTTCGCGCACGCTGACGGGCATCGAAATCCACCCCGGCGCTACCGTCGGCAGGCGCTTCTTCATCGATCACGGCATGGGCGTTGTCATCGGCGAGACCGCGGTTATAGGGGATGACGTGCTGCTTTACCAAGGGGTCACTTTGGGCGGTACGGGACACGGCAAGGAGCGGCGCCACCCCATGCTGGGAAACCACGTCGTCGTGGGATCAGGCGCCAAGGTCCTCGGCAAGATCGAACTGGGCGAGTGGGTCAAGGTTGGCGCGGGATCCGTCGTCGTCAAGCCGGTCCCAGCCCATGCAACCGTCGTTGGGATACCCGGTCGTGTCGTGGCCGTGAAGGGAATCGCGGTGAGTCACGACGAGTGGCAGATGCTCGAGCACGGCGAACTACCGGACCCGGTCGGCCAGACACTCGCCAATCTGAACGAGCGTCTGTCGATGGTCGAGGCGGAGGTCAAGGTTCGGGCGGCACCCGAACCCGACATGAAGTCGATCTTCCCTAGCGGCTAGGCCCCTCTGATGGCGACACGAAACCAGGCGAGGCTTCCCCGCTCGGAGCAGTTGAGAGCTCTTGACGAAAGGACGCTAGATGCTGGCCTCGCGAATGGATTTCGGTGAACGACGACTCACGTAGCGGTCGTCGTTTCTTCTTCCTCGAGCGGAGGCAAACCCAGGTCTACAGGGTCGATCGCTTCGATGGGAGGACCGCTGCCATTCGACACTCGTTCAGCCTTCCGCTGCGCCTTCTTCTCCTCTTTCTCCCGCCGCTTGTTCGCGCGCGCGAGTTCCTTGAGGCGCTTCTGGAATCTCGTATTCGATCGACTGGCCAAGACTCTGCCCTCCCGTAGTTCGAAGTTTGCAGGGCACGCTCAAGCGGCCCGGGCCGTTCGTCGCGCACCCCCGCACCGCGAATATTATGACAGACTGTCACAATCCATTACTCGCCAGCACTTTGGACCTAGGCGGGGGATGTGTCGAGTCTGGCGGGGCGCCGTCTCGGCCAGCCTGCACGTAATCCTGGACTGCCTGGGAGCAGCACTGGCTCGCTGCGGCAGATTCCGGGCCGAGAGCGAATCGGAAGGCTGCGACTCTATGCGAGTGGACCGACGAATCGGCGTCGTCCCGAGCCGGCTAGTTGCGCCGGGAGCGGCGCGGATGCCGCTTCGCGCGGATTTCCTTCAGCTTCGATTTCTTGCGCTTGGGCTTGCTGATGCGAAACGTTCCGCTGCCAAGATATTTCGCGGCGTACGCGCCTTCTTTGCTTGCCATCGAGTTCGAGCCTGTGCTCTAAGGATAGCGCAGGGCGCCTAAGCCGTGAGTGCTTCCTCGGCACCTTGCAACCGCCCCCTTGCGTCGGTCCGGCCAGTCTGGGGCGCACCTCCTCTGGTCTTGGAGGCATTCGTCTCGTCGGCATTGACCGTCACATTCGACTAGGGCAGGGAGTGCAAGGGATCGGCGTCAGCGACGTCCTTCAGACGGGGCTCTCCTCACCACTCCAGCACGATGTGCTGGAGACCCTGCCATCCGCGGCAGCTGGCTCGATCATGGCGCAGGAGTCGGTTTCACCTGCCGGAAATCCCGATCGACCCTGCTTCCAACCTGTGATGTAACAACGACATGCCCTCCGGTGCCCAAACCAAGCGCTGCCGACGGGGCGGTCCTCCTTCCGGCGCCCCGTACCACGATGAGGAGCGCGAATGGCCCCGGTTCGCTAGTGTGGGCGTCTCCATGGTTCGAACAGCGCTTGAATGAGGCTCAAAGGACGCAAATGAGCGTTGTCGGTTCCCTTGAGAGTGGCGCTGACTCGCGGATACGACTCTAGGTCGTAGCATCCGCCAACATGCCCATGACGGACGATGGGCATATACTGTTTCATCTTTCCCGCCATGGCCTATCCCCGCATCGCCCGAATGCGCACGGTGGAGGATTTCCGCGACTATTGCGCGGAGCTCCGCCTGCCGATTCAAGCCGACGACACCATCCAGACAGCACCGGAATCTCCGCTGGCACAGCCCCTCGAGGCTGGAGGCAGGACCTTGGGCAATCGGTTCGTCATCCACCCCATGGAAGGCTGGGACGGGGAAGAGGACGGCGGGCCGAGCGAGTTGGTTCGCCGGCGCTGGAGGAACTTCGCACTAAGTGGGGCGAAGTGCATCTGGGGTGGGGAGGCGATGGCAGTCACGCCGGAGAGCCGGGCCAATCCTCGCCAACTCGTCATCCAGTCCTCCACCGAGGACTCCCTGAAGGCACTGCACTCCGAACTGCTCGAAACCCATCGGAAAGAGTTCGGCACGACAGGAGACCTTCTGACCGGCTTCCAGCTGACGCACTCGGGCCGGTTCTCGCGACCCGACACGGGTGGAATGAAACCGCAGATCCTTTACCGTCACCCGTTCCTGGATCGCAAGTTTGGCATTCCGGAGGACCACGCAGTCCTCAGTGACGACGAGATCCGCCAAATCATCGACCGGTTCGTCGTTGCGAGCGGAATCGCCGAGCGCTGCGGGGCCGACTTCGTCGATGTCAAGCACTGTCACGGCTACCTCGGCCATGAGTTCCTGGGAGCCGTGACGCGGCCAGGGCCCTTCGGCGGATCATTCGAGAACCGCACCCGTTTCCTTCGCGAAACGGTCGCGGGGATCCGCGCGACGACTTCGCGGTTGCAAATCGGCGTCCGGCTGAGCGCGTTCGACTTCGCGCCGTTTCGGCCGGATCCCGAACGGAGCCAGGGATCCCGTCTCGGACCGGGGATTCCGGAGGACTTCTCGAGCTCCCTGCCCTACCGGCACGCGTTCGGCGGGAGCGAGGACAACCCGGTCGAGTACGACCTGTCGGACACCTGCAAGTTCGTGGACCTGTTGAAGGAGCTGGATATCCGCATGCTGAACGTCACGGCGGGCAGTCCTTACTACAATCCGCACATCCAGCGCCCTGCCCTGTTCCCTCCGTCCGACGGGTACCAGCCCCCGGAAGACCCGCTCGCCGGATGCAGCCGCCAAATCCAGGCAACGGGGGAACTCAAGGCTCGCTATCCCGACCTGTTCATGATCGGAACGGGATACAGCTACCTGCAGGAGTTCCTTCCCCACGTCGCCCAGTGGGTCGTACGCAGCGGACGAGCCGACGCGGTCGGCCTAGGGCGCATGGTGCTGGCCTATCCCACGCTCCCGAGGGACGTCCTGGAGAGGGGGACCCTGAATTCCAAGCGGATTTGCCGGACATTCAGCGACTGCACCACGGGGCCGCGGAACGGCCTCGTGTCGGGCTGCTACCCGTTGGATCCGGCCTACCGGAAGCTCCCGGAGGCCGCGATCGTGCGGAAGATCAAGGCTTCCCTCTGACTCTCGCAATCGCAGCGGTCACGAGCCGAGCTGCTCGAAGGGCACCCATCCGACTTTCGCGCCCCACTGCATCCACGCCTGTTCCATCTCCGCGACACGCTCCGGCATCTCTCCGGCGAGGTCGTTGAGTTCGCTACGGTCCGCCTCGATGTCGTACAGTTCCCACGGCCCGGCTGCGCGCGTCGAACGCTCGCGCTTCGAGACTAGCTTCCAACGGCCGATCCGGACGGCCCGGTTGCCCTGGTGCTCCCAGTAAATTGCCTCGTGCCCGGCACGGCTCCCCGTCTCGAAGATCGGCCGCAAACTCTTTCCCTCGAGATCGGTGATCGGCTTGCCATTGCGCGAACCGGGATACTCGGCACCTGCCAGATCGATGCAGGTCGCCATCAGGTCAATGACGTGCCCGGGAGCGTCAGTCACCGAGCCCGCAGGCACCTTGATGCCGTCCGGCCAGTGGCACACGAGCGGCGAGGAGATTCCGCCTTCGTGCACCCAGCTCTTGAACATGCGAAGCGGCGTGTTGCTGGCGTTGGCCCACGGCCTGTCGTAGCCATCGAAGGAATCGGGACCGCCGGGCATCGCGTTCGGATCGGCCCAGGTGTTGCGCGGGGTGCCCTGCTCGATGTTCGCGTCCTCGTGGCATCCGCCGTTGTCGGAAAGGAAGAGGATGAGCGTGTTGTCGAGCTTACCGAGGTCACGAATGGTCTGCACGACGCGCCCGACGCCCTGGTCGAGGCAATCGATCATCGCGGCGTAGACTTCCATGCGCCGCTCCCAGAGCGGCTTGTCGTCCGCGTCCTCCCATGCGGGCACGTCGGGATCCCGGTCGCTGAGGCTCCAGCTCTCGGCACGAATGCCGGCCTCGGCCTGGCGCTGGAACCTCTGCTTGCGCAGCTCCTCCCACCCCATTGCGTACCTGCCGTGGTATTTCTCGATGTCCTCGGGCTTCGCGTGAAGCGGCCAGTGCGGGGCCGTATAGGCGAGGTAGAGGAAGAACGGAGCGTCTTCGCCGCCGTGCTCTTCGAGGAACTCCACGGCGTGATCGCTGAACGCATCCGTCATGTAGAAGGAGCCGTCGTCCGGAGGGGTGTAGACCTCGTTGCCCACGGCCATCTGCCTTGCGCCGTCCAGCTTGAAGTAGTTCGAACCCCCGCTGATCAACCCGAAGTACTCGTCGAACCCCCGGTCTGCGGGCCAGTGCGGCCGGCTTTCGCCGACGTGCCACTTGCCAGACATCAGCGTCGTGTAACCGGCTTTCTTGAGCACCTCGGCGATCGTGACGCAGCTGTCATTCAAGTAGCCCTGATAGGAAGGGCTTCCGCGATCGCTGATCATATGCCCCACGCCTGCCTGGTGAGAGTAGAGGCCCGTCAGCAGGGAGGCACGCGTCGGGCAGCAGCGCCCGGCGTTGTAGAACTGGCGGAAGCGCAGTCCCTGCGACGCCAGCGCATCCAGATTCGGTGTCGAGATCTCGCCGCCGTAGCTTCCGATGTCGGAAAAGCCCATGTCGTCGGCCATGACAATGATGATGTTCGGGCGCTCGCCGGAGGCGGTTTCACGGCCGGCACTGCAACCCGCAGCTGCGGCTGCGCCCAGCACATGGAGGAAGGAACGGCGATCCAGGACCTGTTGCATTCGCATCCGAGTATCGCCGAACCCCCCTCCTGCGGGCAACGGCGACCGCGGTGCCCCAAGGACGGAAAACTCGCGCTCACGCCGCTGGATATAATCGGGAACCAATGTCCTCGAGGCCCCCCTTCCGACTGGATGGCAGGACCGCTTTGGTGACCGGCGGCGGAAGCGGCATCGGCGAGCAGACAGTGCGCGCTCTTGCTGGCAACGGGGCGCGGGTGCTCGTCGCGGATATCAATGGTTCGGCCGCCCGCGCGCTCGCGGAGGAGGTCGGAAACGCGGTCCCGCTCTCCATGGACGTGACCGATCCCGCTAGTGTCGAGAACGCCCTCGCGGATTTCGAATCGCTCGACATCCTGGTCAACAACGCGGGCATCGGGCACGTCGGATCGATCGAGGAGTGCGAGCTGGAGGACTGGCGCGCCGTGATGCGGGTCAACGTGGATGGCCTCTTCCTGGTCACCAGCGCAGCCCTTCCTCGTCTGGCGCGCTCGGAGCGCCCGTGCATCGTCAACATCGGGTCGGTCGCCGGCCTCGTCGGCGTCAAGCGGCGTTTCGCCTACTGCGCGTCAAAAGGGGCTGTTGTCAGCATGACCCGTTCGCTGGCCGCGGACTATGCAGGCCGGATCCGGGTGAATTGCGTCTGTCCCGGAACGGTCGACACGCCGTTCGTCGAGGCGTACCTGGAGAAGTATCACAAGCACGAGAAAGCCGAGATGCGCAAGCAGCTGGATGCGCGCCAGCCTGTCGGGAGACTGGGAAAGCCCGACGAGATCGCCCATCTGGTGCTGTACCTGTGCTCCGACGAGGCGGAATTCGTCCACGGATCGATGATGGCGATCGATGGGGGCTGGACCGCCCTTTAGGGATGCGGAAACCGGATTTCTGTGGAATAATGACCTCGCGATGAGGCTCTTGGCACCGGTCCTGGTGTGCGCGGCACTCGTTCCGGGAGTTCGGGCCGATGTCCGGCTTCCCCCGCTGTTCGGAAACCACATGGTGATCCAGAGCGGCGTTCCCATCCATGTCTGGGGGCAGGCGGATCCGAACGAGGCGGTCACGGTCAGCTTCCGCAGCCAGGAGATCCAGGTTGCCGCCTCCGACATCGGCCAGTGGCATGCGTACCTGGACCCTGCCCGCACCGGTGGACCATACGTTCTCGAAGTCCGCGGCAACAACCAGGTCACGATCGAAGACGTCCATGTGGGCGAAGTGTGGGTCGGATCAGGCCAGTCGAACATGGTCTGGCCGCTGGAGAGCTCGCAAAACGCCGAGCAGGAAATCGCGTCCGCCAATCACCCAGAAATCCGCTACTTCAAGGTGGAGCAGTCCACCTCGGACGTGCCGCTTGAGGAAGTCAGCGGGGAGTGGCGGGTTGTCTCTCCCCAGACGGCCGCCGAATTCTCGGGCGTGGCCTACTTCTTCGCGCACCATCTCCGTCAGGAACTCGCGCTTCCGGTCGGAATCATCCAGTCTGCCTGGGGAGGCACGCCCGCCGAGGCCTGGACGAGTCTTGAAACCCTCAGGGACGACTCGTCGCTTGCAGCCCTGATCCGTTCCTACGACAGGGCGGCCCGGGCGGCGAGAGCGCGCAGGCAGGATCCCCGGTTACATCACAAGCCCGCGTCGCTCTTCAACGCGATGGTCGCACCGCTGACCTTGTATCCGATCCGAGGGGTCATCTGGTACCAAGGCGAAAGCAACGGAAACCGCGGCCAAGGGATCCTATACCGGCGGCTCTTTAACGCCCTGATCCAGGACTGGCGCAGGGAATGGGGCCTTGGTGATTTCCCGTTCCTTTTCGTGCAACTCGCCAACTACGGCAGGGTCTCGTCCGCGAGCACGTGGCCGGAACTGAGGGAAGCCCAGTCGATGGCTCTCGGCCTGGCCCGCACCGGCATGGCCGTGACGATCGATATCGGAAACTCCACGGACATCCACCCCCGCAACAAGCAGGACGTGGGGCTCCGGCTGGCCCTCGCCGCCCGCGCGATCGCCTACGGCGAGACCGGGCTCACCTATTCCGGGCCCGTATTGCGACAGGCCACATGGGAGGGCAGCGAGGTCAGGCTCTGGTTCGATCACGCGGCCGATGGCCTTGAGGCGCGCGACGGCCCCTTGGAGGGCTTCGAACTGGCCGGCGCCGGTGGGGGCTTCTACGTCGGCGAGGCGAGAATCGCGGGCAATACGGTGATGGTCTCCAACCCAGCAGTCGTCGCGCCGGTCGAGGTCCGCTATGCATGGGCTGCGGACCCAGCGGGAAACCTATTCAACTCCGCAGGCCTGCCCGCATCGCCTTTCCGTACGATGAAGTGAAGCGCGTCCCGCGCTAGCTCATGGAAGCCCGGCCCACGCCAATCGTCAAGGACTTGGTGCTAGTCGGAGGCGGGCACAGCCATATCACCGTCCTGAAGCGCTTCGGCATGAAGCCTGTCCCGGGCGTGCAGCTGACGCTCATCTGCCGGGACGTCCATACACCGTATTCCGGGATGCTGCCGGGCCTGATCGCGGGACACTACAGCTACGACGAGGCGCACATCGATCTCCGGAAGCTGGCGATGTTCTCGTCAGCGCGATTCATCCACGACGAAGTCGTCCGGCTCGATCCAGCACGGCGCGAGCTGTTCTTCCCCAGCCGCCCTCCTATTCGGTATGACCTGCTCTCGCTCAATATCGGATCGACTCCAGGCATGGAAGCCGTTCCCGGGGCGGAGGAATTCGCAGTGCCGGTCAAGCCGATCAGCGAGTTTCTTCCCCGCTGGAAAGCCCTCCTGGGACGCGTCGAGAGCATCGAAGGGCCGCCACGCATCGCCATCGTGGGGGCCGGAGCCGGGGGAGTGGAACTCGCCCTGTCCATTCAGCACCGCCTGAGAGCGCGATTCGCCTCGCTCGCACGGACGGACGATCCGCAGATGCACGTGTTCAGTGCGGCCCCGACGATCCTGCCGACCCACAACCCGAGGGCGCGCGCAAAATTCGCGCGCATTCTGGCCGAACGCGGCGTCGCCGTGCATGTCGACACGGCCGTGGCAGAGGTCACGGAGAAGGGCTTGGTGACCGACGGAGGCTGGCACGGAGAGTTCGACGAAGTGGTCTGGGTGACCAAAGCGTCCGCCGCGGACTGGCTGGCCGCCTCCGGTCTGGCCGCGAATCAAGAGGGTTTCGTGCGGGTCGGAGAATCCCTGCGCTCGGTTTCGCATCCCGAGGTATTTGCCGCAGGCGACGTCGCGTTCGTGGACGCGCATCCCCGCGAGAAGGCGGGGGTCTTCGCGGTCCGGCAAGGCCCGCCGTTGGAAAGGAACTTGCGACGCGTTCTGTGGGGGAAGCCGCCGAAACCGTTCCAGCCCCAACGGCGCTTTCTCGGTCTCATCAGCACGGGGGACCGCTACGCTGTTGCGTCGCGCGGCAACTGGTCCGTGGAGGGTGCCTGGGTTTGGAAGTGGAAGGACTGGATTGACCGGCGGTTCATGGACAAGTACCAGGATCTCCCAGAAATGACCCGGCCAGGCCCCTCGAGCGACCAGGCAGCAATCCCGGGAGTCCTGGAGATTCCGGAGAGAGATATCCGCTGCAGGGGGTGCGCCTCGAAGATCGGCGCTGACACGCTTGCCGGCGCTCTCGGCTCCATCAGGCCGTTCTGGCGCGACGACGTGCCGGCCGGGCTCGCGACCAGGGACGACGCGGCCGTTCTGGACGTGCCGGATGGCAAGGCCATGGTGCAATCCGTCGACTTCTTCCCGGCCATTGTCGATGATCCATTCCTATTCGGAAAGATCGCCGCGAACCACGCGCTCAGCGACATCTTCGCGATGGGCGCGGTCCCGCAGTCCGCACTGGCCGTGGCGGGCATTCCGTTCGCAGCGGCAGAGAAGTCCGAGGACTTGCTGCGGCAGATGCTCCTGGGGGCGAACGAGACGTTCGAGAACACGCGCACCAGCCTGGCCGGAGGTCATACAAGCGAGTGCCCCGAGCTGGCCCTCGGGTTTGTCATCAACGGACTCGCCGACCCGAACAGCGTGCTGCGGAAGGGCGGGCTGCAGATCGGCGACGCCTTGATCCTGACGAAGGCATTGGGAACGGGCGTGCTGTTCGCCGCCGAGATGCGGCTGGAAGCCAAGGGCCGTTGGATCGACGCGGCCATCGAGTCGATGCTCCAGTCCAGCCAGCGCGCGGCGGAGATCCTTCGCGCGCACGGAGCGTCCGGCTGCACGGACATCACGGGATTCGGGCTCGCCGGTCACCTGGCAGAGATGCTGAAAGCCTCCGGAGCCGCGGCCGTCGTCGAGCTGGACGCTCTGCCACGCCTCCCCGGCGCCACCGAGTGCCTCGAGGCAGGGGTCCGGAGTTCGCTCCATCCCGAGAACCGCAAGATCTGGGATCGCGCGGCCAACGGCGCCGGAAAGCCGTCGCACGTTGCTTTCCCGCTACTGTTTGATCCGCAAACCGCGGGCGGGTTGCTGGCGGGAATCCCCGAGCCTAACGCGGCGGCCTGCGTCGAGGCCCTGCATGCAGCGGGATACGTTCAGGCGGCGAGGATCGGGACTGTCCAAGAGGCGGTCTCTGGGGGTCTCCTGTCGGTGTGGGAGTCCGGCGCAGTCCCTTCGTGGCGGGCTCAACGAAAGAACAGTTCCTGACCGGCAACGGCCAGGGCGTGGGCGACCATGGCCGCCGTGACTGTCCCGGACCTCGAGTAGGCCCTTCCGCAAAACCATCCCAGCACGGTCGCTGTAGCGGCATTGCCCAGATTCGGAAAGCGTCCGCGCCCCAGGTGTACCGCTCCGAACAGGAGGGCTGCGATCCCACGCGCCAGCAAAGGCCTACCCGTGGACTCGGCCGTCAGGTTCTGGACGACGCCTCGAAGCAGGAACTCCTCGGCCAAGGCTGTTGTGAAGTAAATCCCTACGAGCTTTCCGATAGCTCCGCCCAAATCATTCAACGGGGTCTCGAAAGGGGGGTCCCATTGAAGGTACCCGGTCGAGATCCCGACGAGGGCCAGCCAAGGGAGCGCATAGCCGGAGTTCTCCAAGGCGTGCTTCCAGTCCCCGCGCCCAGGCACCAGGCGGAATCCGGTGCCCTGCAAGCGTCGGAGTGCCAGAAATGCGTACAGGCCCAAGGGGATTAGCATCAGCTTGCCAAGGGCATCAAGTCGGTTGGCCGGCGGCTCGAAGCCCAGGTAGATTTCGCGGAACAGCGTGCTCAGACCGCTGATCATCGGATACGCCAGCACGCAGGCCACCAGCACGTCCTGCCAAGCCAGACCACGTCCCTTGGCAGGGAAGAGCACATAGGGGAACGCAACCAGGGAGCACAGGACGGCAAGCTTCAGCAGCGACTCCCAGGCAAACTTCCCGGTCGGTAGCGCGTAGATCAGGTAGGGCGAAATGGACGCCGCGACAAGAGCGGCGCCAAGCCAAGCGGGTCGGAACAGGCGTCGAATCGCCTTCCTCGCCAGGCTTGAGACCGCTAGGCAGTAAAGCGCCGCCTGCCAGCAGAACGCCGCGACGACAGGCACTGCAATCGGGGTGGGGAATCCAAACTGCTGTGCCAGAATAAACCCCGCGATGGCGAGCGTCAGGCAGAGTCCAGCCATCCAGGCCAGAGGCTTCCGAAGGCCGGTTTCCTCAACAGTTCCCTGCGTGGTCAAGCTACTCATCGTAGCCGCAATCGGAACGTGCCCCCCTTCGCCTGCGCAGATGCCGGAAGGCTTGGTGCGCAGCGTCGCCGAGGCTGGCAGCAGGCTGGTTGCCGAGCGCGACAACTACACGTATACGCAGACATTCAAGTTCCTTGAAATCAAAAAAGGGATCACGGTCGGGCGATACGAGGAAATCCGCGACATCACGTTCACCGGAACCGGAGAACGGATCGAGCGGCATCGCAAGAAGCCTGTGACCAGGCTACAGAGGATCCGCATGACACCCGAGGACTTCCGTGATCTGCGGGACGTGAACCCGTTCGTGCTCACCACGGAATCGCTCAGCTTCTACAGGGTGCGCTACAAGGGAACCGAGCCGGTCGGCGGCATCGAATGCCATATCCTCCAGCTCCGGCCCCGGCAGATCCTGTACGGACAGCGGTTCTTCGACGGTCTCGTCTGGGTCGGTGTCGAGCACGGTCAGGTCGTTCGCGTCGCAGGCCGCCCGGTCCCGCAGATTCACCGCATGGAGGGGAGCAACCTGTTTCCGGCGTTCGAGACCCGCTACGAGCCGATCGACGGCGAGCTCTGGTTTCCGACCCGCACCGAAGGGGACGACATCCTCCCGTTTCCGTCCGGCAGCCAGCGCGTCCGGCTGCTGATCGAATACACCGACTACAGGCGGTTCTCCGCAACCTCGACCGTGACATTCAGCAAGCCGGCCGACGAGCGGAAGTCCCGCCGAGATCCGGAATAGGACGATGCACTCCTGCGTGAGACCAGGCCGCCGCCGGTACAATCGGAATTCCCATGCATCTCGCCCTCGTCGCCGCACTCGCGCTGTGCGCCCCGGTCGCCACCTATGCGGCGGAGCACTTGGGACAGCCCCTGTCGGCATGGCAGGCAGATCTCGAATCGCCCAAGGGAATTGATCGCCTCCTGGCGATTCGCTCGATCGGAGAAATGGCCATAACGGGCCAGGACGACGCGACCGAGGTGTTGTTCGAGGCTCTAGGCCATGCCGACGGTTCGGTGAGGTTCTGGGCCGCAACAGCGGCGTCCCATCTTCCGCAGGCGCACGAGCCGGGCGCGTCCAGCCTGCGGAAGGCACTTGAGGACCAGGTCCCCGAGGTCCGCGTCCAGGCAGCGCTCGCGCAGATCGGCTCGGACGAGGAGAAGGAGGCCCTGGCAACGCTCGGAGAGCTGCTGTCCCACCATAACCGCGGGGTTCGACTGCAGGCCGTTCACGCCGCGGATTCGCTCGGGAAACGAGCCGCCCCCCTGGTCGAGGAGCTCCGCGAGGCACTGGAGGACGAGTTCGACTATGTGCAGCGGGTAGCGCGACATGCGCTCTGGGTTCTGGGGGAAAGGCCGTGCCCCTACCGGGTCTGCGAGTGAGTGAACTCGAGATGACATGCAGCCGGAACCGACTCGGAATCGCGGCCTGCGCCGCTGTACTGGCATGCTGGCTGGCGCAACCGGCCCGGACGGCGACGCGACCGAACATCCTGTGGCTCTCGATCGAGGACACCGGCCAGCAGGTCGAGCCTTACGACGCCTGGGCTCGCACGCCGAACATCGCGCAGCTCGCACGGGAAGGCGTGACGTTCCTCGAAGCGTTCTCGCATTCGCCGGTCTGCGCGCCCACCAGGTCGGGAATCATTACCGGCCTCTACCCTACGGCGATCGGAACGCACCATATGCGGTCGCGCATGGTTCCGCCTCCCCATGTCAGAGCCTTTCCGGAGTACCTAAGGGAACTGGGCTATTACACGACGAACAACTCCAAGACCGACTACAACTTCCCCGTTCCCGTTACGGCGTGGGATGACTCGAGCCGCAGCGCTCACTGGAAGAACCGGCCGGATCCGGACCAGCCATTCTTCGCGGTGTTCAATTTCGGCAGCTCGCACGAGGGCTCAGTCCGCCGTCAGTACCAGGCCCGTACGAAGGATCCGTCGGCAGCCATTCACGACGCTTCGCGCCTCCCCCTGCCTCCGTATTACCCGGACACACCGAAGGTCCGCGAGGCCTGGGCCGCCTACTACGACGTGGTCACGATCACCGACCGCACAATCGGGGAAATGCTGCGGGAGCTCGAGGATGCGGGCCTGGCCGACGAAACCCTCGTGGTTTTCTGGGGCGATCACGGAGCAGGGCTGGCGCGCGCCAAGCGCTGGATCTACGATTCCGGCCTCAAGGTGCCGCTCATCATGCGCTGGCCAGGAAAGATCGAGCCGGGCACCCTGCGAACAGATTTCGTGCAGTTTCTGGATCTCGCCCCCACCATGATCGCTGTCGCGGGCCGAGAGCCCCCTTCGCACTTGCACGGGCGGGTCATTCTGGGCGAAGACCAGGGACCCGAACCTGAGTTTCTGTACCACGGACGTGACCGCATGGACGAGCGCTACGACATGATCCGCGGAGTGCGCAATCGCCGGTACCTCTACCTGCGGAACTTCGAATCGCACCGGCCGTGGGTGCAGTTTATGCGCACGCCAAGCCAAGGACCGATCTACCAGGAGCTAGGCCGCCTGAAGCGCTCCGGCGGGCTCGGGCCTCTATCCGCGCCGTTCATGCAGGACACCAAGCCCCTCGAGGAACTGTACGACGTGGTCGCCGACCCCCACCAAGTCTTCAACCTGGCTTCCGATCCTCGGTACGAGGGCACGCTTGGCCTGCTCAGGTCGGAATTGCTGGACTGGATGCGAAGGACGGACGACAAGGGCCTGGTTCCCGAGCCGGAACTGTACCGCCGTATGTTCGAGAACGAGTCCAACGCGGTCACGGAGCCGCCAATTCTGAACCAGACCCGACAAGGCGACGGCTCGACCCAGATTGAACTGCAGCAGCGGACGGAGGGATCGTCGATCGCCTACCGCATCCGCGAGGGCGGTCCTGCAAACGACGGGGATCGCTGGCAGCTCTACACGGGCAAGGTGCTGCTCCGGGAGGGTCAGGCTCTGGAAGCGGTCGCCGCAAGACTCGGTTTCGAAACCAGCCCTGCGGTTTCGGTTGAGAACTGAGATCCGGCCAAGAGAGGGCCGAGACGCATCAGAACGCCTCGGCCCCGCCGTGAAGCCGAACCACCGGCCGGCCTATGGAAGCGTCGGCTCTTCGATCGTGTATTCGACGTCGAGGGCATTCAGGAAGGCCATGAGGTCGGCCTTCTCTTCGTCGGAGATGTCCGCGTTCTTGGCATCGGCGAGGTTCGTCTCATCAAGCCACTCGTTCTCCTTGCCCCCGCTGAGCATGAGGTCCACCGCCTCTTCCAGCGTCTCAACACTGCCGTCGTGGAAATACGGCGCGGACTTCGAGATGTCGAAAAGACTCGGGGTCTTGAAAGCCCCCGTGTCTTCCTCGGCTTGGGAGATCTTGCCTCGTCCGATGTCGGGACTTTCGGCGTCCATGCCGATCCCGACGTTGTGGAACTGCTTGTCGGCCAGCAGGCGTCCGTCGTGGCAGTTCGTGCACTTGGCCTTTTCGGAGAAGATCGTCCAGCCGCGTGTCTCCTGCTCAGTGAGTGCGGCCTCGTTCCCGTTCATGAAGTCGATGAAGCGGGAGTTCTCCGTGGTCGTCACGATCGTTCGCATGAACGCCGCCACGGCCATCGCCACGTTGTCCGCCGTCGCGGGCCCGCCGAAGACCTCCTGGAACTGCTCCGCGTAGCCCGGGATCTCGTTGAGCTGGGCGCAGATGTCGTCGATCGACGGGGCGCCGTCGTTACCCGACGCACCCATGTTGCCTCCGCCCCACGCGCCCTTCACCTGGTTCTCCAGAGCCGGCGCGCGGCCGTCCCAGTACAGGGCGTCGTAGTACCCTACGTTCCACATCGTCGGTGCAGCCCGTGTGAGCTGCCTGTCAAATGCACCCAGCGCCGTGGCACGCCCGTCTGTGAGGCCATTCTCCTTGAGGTGGCAGCCGTAGCATGAGCGGTTGCCGTCGCCGCTCAGGCGCTGGTCGTAGTAGAGCTGTTTGCCGAGGGCGACCTTCGCCTCGGTCATCGGGTTGTCCGCAGGCACCGTCATGAGTTCGTAGCCAGCGATCTCGGGCCACGATGGGGCAGGCGGCGGGGTTTCCTCCTCTTGCACTCCGGCACAGTGCAGCAGGAGCAGCGAGAGAATCGCCATCAGATATACGCTGAGTCGCGACATCCTGAAGTCTCCTTGTCCGTAAGTTGCTTTCAATTCGAGCCAAACGCTGTGCCGCGACGGATCGCGCCACGCGCTGCCATTATACGCGTGCGGCAGAGGACGGCTGGAAGGCGCTGGAACCGGGAGGTCCCGCCAGGCCCGGAACGCCCCGCGGTGCTGGTCTCAAAGCGCGGGAACGGCGCGCTCCTCGGTTCCGAACAGGAACTCGCGAGTCCGGGCGAGTTCCCCCGGAGGAAGGCTGAGAATGCGTGGACGCACAAGAATCAGCAAGTCGCGCTGGCTCCAAGTGCGCTCGTTCCGGCGAAAAACCGCTCCGAGGAGGGGTATGTTTCCCAGTCCGCCCAAGCCGCCGCGTAGCCTGCGACGCTCGTAGACGGCGGTACCGGATACGATCGCGAACTCGCTCGTGCGAAGGCGGACCCGGGATTGGAACTCGCGGTTGGCAAGAACGGGAACGTCGTTCACCGCCGCCCCGGAAAGGAACTTGAAAGCCACTTCGAGCAGCAGCGTGACCTCCTTGGAGCTGTGGATCAGAGGCGTCACCGTCAGGTTCAGGCCGAGGTCCTGAAAGGTCACGGACGGCGGAGGCTGGACATAACCAGGGGTTCCCGGGACCGGCCCTCCCCGCCCGGCCGAGTACTGTGCGGTCATGATCGGGTAGCTTTCGCCGACCGTGAATTCGGCGGGTGTTCCGTGCGCGCTGCGCAACTGCAAGGTCTGGATCGACTGGCTTGCGCTGGCGTTGAGGCGGGCTTCGACAGACGCGTCCCCGACCGCTACGCCCAGCACGGTTTCGCCGCCGCCGAGGCCGACAAGGCGCTCGACGCCACCGGTGCCAGGCATCGCGCCGAAAAGAGTGGAGAAATTCAGCACCGGGAAGCTCGAGGGTAGGTCGATGCCGGCACGGACCAGCGAGCCTCGCGAGACAGTGACCATCTCAAGCTCTATCTGAGCTGAGGCCTGAGGGCGCAGCAGATCAGCCGCCATCGCTTGAGCCATGTCCACTTTCGGTACCGAGCCGCGCAGGAACAGGGCGTTGCCGGACGTCGTCGCCTGCAGCCGTCTGATGTCCAGAATCTGCTGGATTGCCTGGCCTAGCTGAGTGACGTCCTCGATCGGGAACGAGCCGTCAAGCGGGATGGAGGTCAGGGCGGAGGTCTCGAACTCCGCCCGCACGTTCTCGTTGTCCTCGACAACGAAAAGCAGATCGCGCTCCAGCGGCAGCCCGATCAACTTGCTCAGCGCGCCAATCGCCCTAATTGCGCAAGGAAAGTCGCATTCGGAGAGGTCCGCCCGAATCGGCTGGTCGGTATCAACGTCCTCGTGAAACAGGACTCGCAGCCCGAACTCGCCAGCTGCTTCCTCGTACGCCTCGCCCACCGTGCCGCGGAACTTGAACGAGGCCCGGTGGTCGGAGTATTGCAATCTCTTGGGCCGGGTTGGCATGGAGCGGAATCTCGCAACCGCTGGCTCGGATACTTCAGCAGTCGCTCGGTCCTCCCCGGGCAGGCGTTCGAACTCCCAGGAGTCCGGCGCCATTTCGATCGCGGCGCGGTACTCGCCCGCCGCGGCCATCAGCTGCGCGGCGCTCCTGCTGACCCCTCGTGCAGCCCGAGCGTAGGTTGGGTTTCCTGGTGCCAGGGCCCTGGCACGGTTGTAGAGGATGTAGGCTTCGATCTGGCGTCCCTGTCGTTCCGCCCGTCGCCCTTTGCGGAACAGACCCTCGGCGGAATCACAGACGGCTGGTGCGGAAAGTAGCAGGAGACCCAAGGTCCCAGCCAGCAGCCTGGATGCGAGGACGGCCACTCTATACGAAGGACGCTCGGGCCCGCCCGGACGTGGAAGCCCTGTTGGCTCCGGCGCATTCCCTACGCGTCAGGAGGGGCCCACTGAAGAGCCCACCGCCAGACTCGTTCGGCCTCTACTCGGCCGCCAGCTGGCGGGCTTTCTCGGCCTCTGCTTTCGCTTCCTGCATCCGGCCAGCTCTTCGGTAGGCGGCTGCCAGCAGCGCATGCAGGCTCGGATCCGCTGCATCCGTCTCTAGCAGGTTCTTATAGATCCGGATGCCTTCGTCGTGCTGCCCTTCGAGTACAAGAGCCCTGGCCAGGTCGCGTTGCGCATCGGCAAGACCCGGCCGGGCCTCGACCGCGGCGCGCAACGACTCGACCGCCGCGCGCCGATCCCCCTGCAGGAGCCGGATCTTACCCAGCAGGTAATTCGCCAAGCCATGGCCACGATTCAGAGCGAGCGCAGCCTGGAGGGGCGGAATCGCCTCGTCGAACCGCTTCATTTTGAACAGCACGCGGCCAATGGCGTGGTGAACACCCGGATCGGAAGGATTCAGTTCCCTCGCTGCGCGGAATTCCGCCAAGGCCTTGTCGAAGTCGTACAGAGGGCCCCGCTCGAAGGCCTCTCCTCGCAGGAGCCTGATACCGGACGAGCGCGGATCGAGTTCGAACAGTCGCTCGGCCGTGTTCGAGGCAAGCCTCTCGTAGCTCTTGCCTAGCAGGTAGAGCGTCTCGGGGTCGTCGCGGATACCCGCCAAGATACGTTGAAGCTGCTCCACAGCCTGCTCGATCCGGCCCTCGGCAAGCTGGCATCGAGCCAGCATCCTCCTCGCCTCCATCGATTCAGGCCGCACGTCCAGGAACCGCTCCAGAAGCGCGATAGCCTCATCAGCCTCGCCTCGACGGTAGTGGTGGCGCGCCGCCGGAAGGGAGGCCTCGGAGGCCGTCTGGGGGCCGTGCGCGTCGACCAGAGGATTCCTCGAAGTGCCCACCGCTCGAAGCGCCTGTTCGAAAAGCTCGCTGACACGCTCATCGGTTGGCCCGTATCGCTGAGCGAGGCGGAGATGCCCCAATGCTGCGGCAGGGTCGCCGGAGTCCAGCAAGAACGCCCCGAGCCGCACATGGGACTCGACGCTCAACGGATCGTTCTTCAGTTCCAGTCTGAACTCGTCCGCTCCCTTGTCGTACTCCTCCCGGGACCACAGAACTTGGCCCTTGATCCGGTGCAAGCCGATCAGGCCGGGAGCTTCGTCCAGTGCCGTGTCTAGCTCCTTGAGCGCGGCATCCTCGGCCCCGTCCATCGCTAGCTCCTCTGCCTTTAGCAGCCGTGCCGGTGGCGATTTCGGGGCTACGGACAGCAGCCGGCCAAGCCACTCCGCAGAGCGTTCCGAGTAGGACCGCGTTAGCAACTGGAGGAGATCCGCGCTGGCTCCTGCCCCCGCATGCGCCGCCTCCAGGGCGGAAATCGCTTCGGCCAGCCGTCCGAGTGCTCGATAGGCGGCACCTTGCCAGTAGCGCGCCGTCGGATCGTTCGAACGGAGTTCCGGCGCCTCGCCCAACTCGACCAGCGCTTCCGAGAATCGATTCGTACGGTAGTAGCTGATGCCAAGGTAAAGCCGGACTCCGGGCAGGTCGGACTCCAAGGAGGCTGCGCGCTCCAACGCCTCGATTGCCGCCTCGAAGTCTCCTTGCAGGTAGCGGGCCAAGCCGAGTCCGCGCTGGAATTCCGGGTTATCGGGCTGGAGCTGAGCAAGCTCGGCGTAAAGAGCCTGAACGCGTGCGTGATCCTGTTCCTGGTGGGCCTTGCCCAGATCGGAGAGCAAATCGTCGACGTGCTGCTGGGCTACCACACGTTGAGGCACGACGCCGAGCAGGACAACCCCGGTCAGAAAAAGCGCGCAGATTGCCGGTGCGTTTTGACACCGCGTCAACAACATGGCATCAAGTCAGAAAGCGGGGCGCGACTGGCGTCGTGCCCCGCTGATGGCTCGGTATTGGAGCCCAACGTCGGCTGCAGATCTAGAAATAGAATTTCGCTGCGATCTGGATTTGCCTGGCGTCTCCGGTTCCGGTGATCCTGCCCCAGGTCGGGAAATTGGATGGGTCCCAACCTCCGGTCCCGGGATTGTTGAAGTTCACGCGGTTGAAGATGTTGAAGAACTCGAACCGCAACTGGGCACCGAGGTGCTCGGTGATCGGGATGTTCTTGTAGAACGAGAAATCCACGCCGGCATGTCCCGGGCCCTCGATGATGTTGCGGCCCGCCGTTCCGTACCCGCTGTCGTCGCCGACGAACTGCGGGAAATTGGGCAGCGCAAACGACGCCGGATCGACCCATCGCTCCGGCGTCCGGGGATAGGTGATCGCAGACCCCGCTAGGTCAGGCCTCTGCCGAGTACCGCGCCCCGCAACATTGTTGTGATCGCCGATCAAGGTGGGGGTGAGATACCGTCCGCTACGCAGCTGGACGATCGTGTTGACCTGCCAGTTGTTGATGATCTTGTCGGCGGCACCGGAAAGGCTCTGGATCCGGGGCAGCCGCCAGACCAAGTCCGCGCTGAAGATGTGATCTCGGTGGAAGTCCGACAGCCCGATCGATCCGCGCTTGTTGAGAGAGTCCTGCGCCGAGGTGCCGCCCCACTGCGAATTGAGGTCCAACGACTTCGACCAGGCGTAGTTGAGCCGGTAGCTGAGTCCCCCGCTGAAGCGCTTCTCGAGCTTGGTCGTGAGTCCGTGATAGCTGGACACAGCGTCGGACTGGTTCTCGCTGAAGGCTCCCGTATGGATCGGGTGGGGCCGGCGCTGCTGGATCGTTTCCCCGTCGGCTGCCGGCCCGGGCAAAGCGTTGTTCCCGTCAATGAATGAGCTCAGCTTGGTGCCCTTGGACCCGACGTAGTTGACTTCCCACATCAAGTCCTCCGCCAGCTGGCGCTGGATCCCAAAGTTCCATTGCTGCACGTACGGCATGACGTTGTCTCGCCGTGCGGTGTGCTGGGCGCTCGGCCTGGACGGGTCCAGAGCCGGGAACGGATCGTTCGTCGAGACCTCGTAGAAGAGCTGGTTCGCCGAGGCGAAGTTCTGTCCCAGCGCGAAGGGGAAATTGCCCCGCATGTGGTTGCCTTCCCAAGCGATGTTCGAGCCATAAAAGACCGAGTAACCACCGCGGATGGTCGTCTTCTGCCCGAGCAAATAGGCGAATCCGAAGCGCGGCGCCCAGTTGTTCTTGTCCGGAACGATAAAGGTCGGCGTGGTGTTCGCCGGCTCGCCGGTGATCGGGTTCGGCCCAGCGAACACGAACTGGTTGCCGACCGCGTCGAACCAGGAAGCGTTGGGAGGATTGTTGCGGCTGCTGTACCAAGAGGTCCACTCGTAACGCAGGCCGAAGTTCATTGTCAGGTTCCGGGTCACCTTGACATCGTCCTGGACATAGATGTGCGTGAGGTCCTGCTTCATGTTGGCTTCCGAGCAGGAGCTGCAGCCGGGAGCCTCCAAGGGCTGGATCCGCCCTCCCGAGGACGGGAGTCCCAGCAGGAAGCTGGCGTAGGAGAAGCCAGTCACTCCAGCCGTGTCCTGCGGGTCAGATGTCGGAACCCGGTCGTGGTTCACGCTGGCGAACACGCCGTCGTGCAGCACATGGCGCACCTTGACGTCCGCTCCCACCTTGATCGTGTGATTGCCGGCGATTTTCGTGAAGGACGGCATGAACTGGAAGGTTCGTTGCGGCCCGGAAACGAACGCTGTCAGCCCGGCTCCGGCAAATCCCGAAACCCCGATGTTGATCGGAAAATCGAAGTCGTCGCGGAACGTCCCCGGCGATCCCGCAACGAGCGCGCCGAGGCCCAGCGGCTCGGTCCGGCGCTGGATGTTGTCGGAGTTGTAGCCGAACTTGAACTCGAAGATAGACGTTGGACTGAACATGTGGGTGTCGCTGACCGCCATGTTCCGGAACTTGTTGAAGAACGATACTTCCCGGCCCGGAAACGACTGCGGCGAGAAGTTGATGTTGTCGGCCCAGGACCAGCGGACGAAGAAGTTGTTGTTCTCGCTCACCTGGTGGTCGAGCCTCAGATTGACCTGATCGTCGTCGCGCTTGTTCGGTGTCGTGTTGATGTAGTTGGGAGCCTGACCCGGCAGATTGGGAAGAAACGGGCCGAATACATTGTCCTGCCACGTGCGCGCGACGGGATGGAACCGGCTCTGCGGGATCGTGTTGTTGGCAAAGGGCTGCCTAGTGAGCATGCCACCAGCACCCTCCTGGGTTGACAGGAGGTCATAGACCTGGCCGAGGGAAGACCCGTCAATATTTTCCAGGAACCGGCCGTCACGCATATCCTGCGTGGGTACCGAGCTCAGGATGGTGCTCTCACGCCGGAACCGGAACGATTCCCAGTTGGCAAACCAGAACGTCCGGTTGCGGACAACGGGCCCGCCGACAGCGGCACCGAACTGGTTCCAGCGAAATGCGGCCCTCTCCGGCGCGAAGAACGTCCGCGCATCGAGCTTGTCGTTGCGGAAGAACTCGAAAAGGCTCCCATGTATCTCGTTGGTGCCCGACTTGATCGCCACGTTCACGTTCGCGCCCGCAGCATCCCCGAACTCGGCGCTCGTGATGTTGGTCTGCACCGTGAACTCCTGGATCGCGTCCAGCGACGGCCGGATTCCGTAGTGTTTGAAGAAGGTCTCGTTGTTGTTGACACCGTCCAGCGTGTAGTTGTTCTGGTCACTGCGGTTTCCGGTCACCGCGACCGTCTGCCCGCCGATGATGAAGAATCCTCCGGCGCTGGCACCGGGTGCGGCGCCAGGCAGCAGCAGCGTGAGCTGGGTCATGTCGCGCCCGTTCAGCGGCAACTCCACGACCTTCTCGTTCGCCACGACAGTGCCGAGCGTAGAGCGCGTCGTTTCCAGCAGCGGCGCAACGCTCGAGGAAACCTCAATGGTCTCGACGACCTCGCCAATCTGCAGCGCGACGTCGACACGAACCGACTCGTTCACTCGGAGAATGATGCCCTCGATCAGCGATGTCTTGAATCCGTCCATCTCCACGGTCACGTCATACGCTCCGGGGAGCAGGTTCAGCACGCTGTAGTCACCGGTCGCGCTGGTCTGGACGGACCGTGCGATGTTCGTGTTCTGGTTCGTCGCCGTGACCATCGCTGCCGGAATGACAGCGTCCTGGGCGTCCGTGACACGCCCGACAAGCGTGCCGTACGTGTTCTGGCCGAATGCCGTGCCGGCAAAAGCAGACAGCAGCAGCAATGAGGTTAGAATCCCGATCCAGCGGACCGGGCGTTTCGATCTCGATACCACTTCAGTTCGTCCTTTCCTATCTGGTGCAAAGGTCTCCCGCCGTTCGAAAGCCCGTTCAGCTCACGGCTGGAAACCCACTGAAACAACGCGGTCGGGGCAACGTGTTTCTTCCGACGCCGGAATCGACCCGGAAGACAGAGTGCAGCGAATTGCCCCAACCCAAGGTTGGCTTGAGTCTATTTCGCTGAGGGTAGGTATGTCAAGACTGACCCTTGCTTGCAATTCGCTGCGGGCCCAATCCAGCGGAATCCGTGCGTGGATTCCGCCGATTCTGATGACCACCGGGCTCGATTGCCTCGCCGGAACGGCAGAGCGGATCGGCCGCACTTAATCAGGTGAGAATTTCGTTGACGACGCGTGCCGGGAACTCGTCGGTCAGGCGCTCGTTGCGGCCGTCATGGGTGTAGACGAGGTCTCGGTGGTTCATCCCGATCTGATGAAGGACCGTTGCGTGCAGGTCGTGCACGCTGACGCGGTTCTCGACGGCCTTGTAGCCGATTTCGTCGGTCGCCCCGAGAACCGTTCCGCCCTTGATGCCGGCCCCCGCGAGCCAGACCGTGAATCCGGTCGGGCCGTGATCGCGGCCAGCGACGCCCGCCTCGCGGCTCTGGGCCAGAGGAAGCCGTCCGAATTCCCCGCCCCACACCAGCAGGGTCTCGTTGAACAGTCCCGTGCGCTTGAGATCCTCGATCAGTGCCGCGATCGGCCGGTCCGTCTTGCCGCACGCGTAGCGAAGCGACTTGTCAAGGTCGGAGTGGTTGTCCCAGATCTGGCCCTCGATGTAAATCTGCACTAGGCGGACACCCCGTTCGACCAGGCGGCGGGCCATCAGGCAGCGCTTGCCGTAGGAGGCTGTCTGTTCGTTGTTCAGCCCGTACATGGCTCGCGTCTCTTCGCTTTCCTGCATCACGTCGAGGGCGTCGCTGGCTGTCAGCTGCATGCGTGCGGCCAGCTCGTAGTTCATCAGGCGTGCCTCGAGCTCGGGCTGGCCGATCCGTGCGTCCCGATGCCGTCTGTCCATGCGGGCTAGCAGCGAGCGCGCTAGGTCCAGCACCGGGGCAGGATACTCTTCGTCGGCGTTGAGGTTCAGTAGCGGCGATCCCTCGGAGCGGACCCGTGTGCCCTGGTAGACAGGCGGAAGCCACCCTGCCTGCCAGTTCTGGATGTGATTTACCGGAAGGCCCTTCGGGTCGTCCAGCACGACGTAGGCCGGCAGGTTCTGGTTCTCCGAACCCAGGCCGTACACGACCCAAGAGCCGATCGAGGGCCGGTTCGAAAACTGCCGTCCGCCCTGCATGATGAAGATCGCCGGCTCGTGATTGAAGTGCGTCGTGAACATCGAGCGGATGAATGCGATGTCGTCGACCTGCCCGGCAAGGTGCGGCAGGATCTCCGAGATTTCCACACCGGACTGCCCGTGCCTGGCGAAGCGATACGGGGAGGGCATGAACCCGCCGGCCTCGTTGATGAATTCGATGTCGTTGGCGAGATCGCGTCCCGGCGGCTGCCCTTCGTACTTGGTCAGCGCGGGCTTGGGATCGAACAGGTCGACCTGGCTCGGACCGCCGTTCATGAAGAACTGGATCACGGACTTGGCCTTCGGCTCGAAATGCGGCTGGCGCACCTTCAGGTCATAGACGCGCGGCCCGGCCGTCGCTGCCGCTGCCTCCTGCGGCGAAAGCAAATCGCAGCCCAGCAACGACGCCAGCGCAGCGCCGTGCAGCCCGTCGCCCACGCGCGAGAAGAAATCGCGCCGCGTCGGGCAATTCGATTTTCGAGCCGGGTCCTTTCGTCGTCGCTGCGGAGACTGCATGCTCGCTCTCTCCTCCTCAATCAATGTAGAGGAATTCGGCGGAATTCAGCACCGTGTGGCAAAGCGTCGCCAGTGCCAGCCACCGGGCCTTCGCCCGCTTCGGCTCCATGGGAACCTGCTCGTCCAGCCTGCGCCCCCAGGCCTTCGTCATTTCAGTGAGCGTGAATACCCCGTCCGTACGCTCTTCGAGGGATGGCGGACGACCCAAGGCTGTCACGTACAACCGATCGACCTGCGCCGCCGGATCCTCCCCCACCGCGTCGATTACGCGACCTGCCATGTAGCGGGAGCTGGTGCGGAGGATCTCGCTGTTCATCATCTGAAGAGCCTGGGACGCGACTGTTGAATTCGATCTTCTCAAGCAGTTCGGCTTGAGCTGGGGAGCGTCGAAGGCCTCGAGCATCGTGACCGGCTTCGATCGCCGCTGCTGGACGTAAATGCTGCGTCGCTGCCCCTCGGCCGCATCCTTGGCCACGACCTCCCCGTCCGGCTTGACATCGATCTCGTCCGGCGGGCCGAACGGCTTCGAATCCAGTCGCTGGGCTGCCTTCAGAACCGAGTCGCGAATCGCGTCGGCATCGAGTCGCCGCATCGGAAACCGGGACATTAGCGTATTGTCAGGATCCACGGCCTGAATGGCCTCGTCCAGTATCGAGCTCTGGCGATACGCCGTCGAGGTCAGGATCAGTCGGTGCAGCGCCTTCAGGCTCCAGCCACGCTCGACGAATTCCACAGCAAGCCAGTCGAGGAGTTCGGGGTGCGTGGGCGGAGTTCCGGTCTTTCCGAAATTGCCCTCGCTCTGCACGAGACCGCGGCCGAAATAGTGCTGCCAAACCCGATTGACCATAACCCTCGCTGTCAATGGGTGATTCGGCTGCACCAGCCATTTCGCCAGCGCGAGGCGCCGGCCGCTCGACCACTCGAGCGGCACGAGGTCGTAGGGCTCGATGCCCTCGCTAAGCACGGACGGGACGCCGGGGCCGACCGGGGGACCCGGATTGCGGTGCTCGCCCCGGTACAGCACGTGAACCGGAGTGGGCTCTCCTCCCATGTCGAAGAGCGCACGGACTAATGGCTTCGTACGCAGGCTCAGCTTGGCCTCGACAAAGGAGTCCAGCAACGCGTGGGCCTCCTCGCCGGCATCGTCGGCCTCCGGCTCCCCAGCTTCGTCCGGGTCCGAGGCCAGACCTTCGCTCAACACCTTGCGCACATCGACCAGCGCGTCTTGGGGGACTGTTTCCTCGAGGAGCTTCTTCCGAACCGGGGCGGGCAGCGCCCGCAACTGGTCGGCCAGACGCGAGATCTTCATCTCGATCGGCGCGTTGTGCCGGGCGACCTCCCCCACCTCCTCCGCGCGGGCACCCGCAAGCAGGCGAGTGTTGCTTTCGTTCCAATCCGCGTCCGGGCCAATATCCGATTCGTTCGGCGACAGCCAGTCGTAGGGATCGTACGAGCTCCTCAGGATCGCGCTGAGGCGGTAGTAATCGCGCTGGGGAATCGGATCGTACTTGTGGTCATGGCACCTGGCGCAGGCAACCGTAAGGCCCATGACAGTCGAGGTCAAGATCTGCAGCTGATCCGCAACCACGGTGAGCCGTTCGGCAACGAAACCCTGGGAAACGCTGTACGTGCCGTCCGGCCCCATCCGCATGAATCCGGTCGCCACGAGCTTGTCGCTGTAGTCGGGCTCCAGGGGGAGCGGCGTTTTCTTGTAGTTGAACAGTTCGTCGCCGGCAATCTGCTCGACCAGGAATTCGTCGTAAGGCTTGTCGGCATTGAGGGCCCGGATGACCCAGTCGCGATAGCGCCATGCGTGCGGCCGGACCGCGTCGTAGTCCACTTGACCCTCGGAATCCGCGTAGCCAGCCGCATCGAGCCAGCGCCTTCCCCAGTGCTCGCCGTATCGCGGAGCCTCGAGCAGCCGATCGACCAGCCGCTCGAAACTGTCCTCGCTGCCGTCCGCGAGGTAGGCTTTGATCTCATCCGGGGAGGGCGGCAGCCCGGTGATGTCGAAGTAGGCCCGGCGCATGAGTGTCAGGCGGTCCGCATCAAGCGAGAACGTCAGGCCCTTCTCCTCAAGCTTGGCGAGAAGGAAGGCGTCGACAGGCTGGCGGACACGATCGCTGGCGCGCACTGACGGGAGCCCGGGCCGCCGAGGTGACCGGAAGGCCCAGAATGCGCGGTCCTCGTCGCCGACCAGAGGGTCGGTGGACGGATCGACCGCCGCCGGCGCCTCGTCGTCCCAAGGCGCCCCGGCAGTGATCCAGTGGCGCATGTTCTCGAGTTCTTCCGAGGTGACCGGTCGGTAGGACAGCCGGGCCTGGTCCTTTTCCGGAGGCATCTCCTCCGCGACGATGCGCTTGATCATCAGGCTCGCGTCTGGATCTCCTGGCACGATGGCCGGACCGGAGACGCCGCCTTTGAGCGCTGACTCCCGGGTGCGCAGGTCTAGTCCGCCTTCCTGCCGACGCCGTCCGTGGCACAGCAGGCACTTGACGTTGATGGTGGTGACAAGGATCTCGCGCGGACTGACCGGGCCGTGCGCGGTCTCCCCGGCCAAGTCGGCGCTTTCTCCCTCGAGCAGCGCACCACCTTCGATCCAGAGGCGAATGAGCTCCACCTCGGCAGAAGTCAGTTCCTGGTCGCCCATGGGCATCGCGCCCGAAGCAGTCTTCTGCAGGAGGAGGCTGTCGACCGGGGCTCCCGGAACCAATGCCGGCCCAGACTTCCCTCCTTCCAGAAGAGCTTTCCGAGTCCGGACGTCCAGCTCGGCCTGGGGGGATTGCTCCCCATGGCAGACGACGCAGTTCGCCTCAAGGATCGGCGCGATGTGCGATTCGAACCGCGGCTCGGACGGATGCTGGGCCGCGAGATTCGGCACAGCAATCGACAGGAATACCGCTAACGCATTGAAAAACAAAGCGAACCGAACAACAGGAAAACTCGGCCGGGCGAACATTTCACGGATCCCTGAATCCGGAGGTTCTTCCGGATGGAGTGTATCACAGAGCCCGATCGCCCAGCCCTCGACTCGGGCTCCCGGGCGGCGCCCGGACTTCGCAGACCAGACCGCAACTGAATGATCTCGGATCATCTTGAGGACTACCAGCTATTCAGTGCCCAGCCCGACAACGACCTCCTTCCAGATCGTCGAGCGGGCGTCGATGGCGGCCTTCTTGGCTTCGAACATCCGCAGGTATTCCCTCGCCCGGTCGGGTTGCCTCAATCGCGCATTGAGCTGTCCCAGCACGTAATAGGCTTCGTAGAATTCCGGCTCGGCCTCGACGGCCTGGCGAAGTTGCTCGGACGCTTCCTCCAGCCGGCCCTGCGCCATGTGCAGCTTGCCGAGTTCGAAGCGCGCGGAAGCATCCGAAGGGGCGATCTCGATTGCCTTGGCCAGAATCGCGGCAGCCCTTGCGGCCTCGTCGGCTCCAAGACCACCCGAAGTCAGTGACCGAGCCAGCTCGGTGTAGTAAGGCACCGCATCAGGCTGGGCCTGGATCGCACGCTCGAATGCCTCGGCGGCTTGGTCAGGCCTATGCCTTTCCTGGTGGGAGCGACCGAGCAGAAAGTGCGCCTGGTGATCGCGGGGATCAAGCTCGATCGCGCGTTCCAGAAGCCGTGCCGGAATCTCGCTTGCGGGCTCCAGATTCAAGCAGCTGATTGCCAAGGCGCGTAGCAAGCGCGGCCAGTGCAGCTCGTGGCCGGTTCCATCCCGCGCGGCGATACGCAGTAACTCGACAGCCGTTCCATGATGATGCCGGGCGCCGAGGGTGCTGGCGAATTCGAAGAACTGGAGACCTTGTTCCGGATCGGCGCCGCCGCCTTCGCCTGCCGCACCTCCGGCGACTTCTCGGTAGGCTTCGCCGCAGGAATTGCGCTGGATCGCGTAGAAGACCTTCGGGCTTGCCGGTCCCGCCGACAAATGCATCTTGCTGAACCAGCCATGCGCGATCTCTGCCTTTCCCTGCTCCAGGAGGACGAGAGCAAGATTCAGGTACGCATGGGGGCTCGACGGTTCCTTGGAAATGGCCCGCTGGAACAACGCCTCGGCCTCTGCGAATCGGTCAAGCGATGCCAGGGCCGCCGCCAGCAGGGTCAGAACCTCGGCGTTTCCCGAGCCGCCCGGACCGGCGAGCGGTTCCAGCAGCTCGACCGTTCGCTCGTGGCGGTTGAGCAAGTGGTGGGTCAGCGCCAGATACACGCGCGCCTCGAGGGGCTGTCCCGGACCCTTGAAGGCTGTTTCGAACGCTTCGATGGCATCCCTATAAAAGAGGTGCTGGAAGAGGAGCTGCCCGACACGCAGCGCCAGGTCACCGCCCGGCTGGCCTTGCCGGAGAATCGAGCGAGCGCTGTCGAGCCCGGCTGCTAGCTGGCCGGCTGCGAGTCGCGCCGCAGCGAGATGGAACTGCACGGCTGTATTTCGGAAGCCCTGCTCGAACGCTTCCGCGAGATGACTGGCCGCTTTGGAGTGTTCGGCGAGCTGCCTGTAAAGAATGCCCGTCCGATAGTGGAGAATCCTCTGCCCCGGGTCCGCAGAGAGAGATTCCTCGTAACGCTTCGCTGCGTCGCCTGGACGCCCCAGCGCCTCATAAACCTCTCCGAGCTCTCGGTGAAGGGTCGCGGGTGTTGCCCTAGCAGGTTCCGCGTCCCGAACGGCGGCCAGCAAGCGCTCGTAGGACTCGGCGGCCTGTGGAAGGTTGCCGGCCTCGACCTGGGCACGAGCTTGCAATAAGAGTCCGTCGCTCTCCGTCGCAAGGGTACCCACGGGAACAGCCAGCCCGATCGTCCAGATGAACGGCCCGGCCGCCGCCTTGAGAGCGTTCCGCAGCACCTCAGTTCTGATTCTCCACTACATGGCAAGCTGCGCTTTCCAGTGGCTGCCAGGTGCGCCGGTCGCCAGGGCGCGTAGCCGAACGTTCAGGCGGCACTCTTCGGTAGGCACCGGAACCCGACATCATCCCGGGCGCGCACGGCACTCGGACAGAACTATTGAACTATTGGTGCGGTTGATGCTCGGACAGCGAACGAATTACAATTGGAAGTCAGTTCAAGGCTGGCCCAGTGTTCCGGGCCTTGGGCTCAGGTCTTCGGGAGGATTCATGAAACTTCGATCACTATGCCTCTGCGCCTTTGCAGCCTTGCTTGTAGCGCTCCCGATCAGCGCGCAAACGTCGTTCGGGACGATTCTCGGCGACGTCACGGACGAAAGCGGGGCCGTTGTGCCCGGCGTCACGGTTACGGTCACGAACGAGGGAACAGCCACTTCCCGCGTCGTAACAACCAGTGAAACGGGCGGCTTCACTGTGCCATCGCTGCCCGCGGCCATCTATTCGGTCGCTGCGGAGATGCCCGGCTTCAGCCAGTCCCAGCAGACTGGAGTGCAACTGGCCGTGAACCAGACGCTACGCGTCGATCTCACCTTGTCGATCGGCGAGGTCACGGAGGTCGTCGAGGTCAGTGCGGCGGCCTTGCAACTGCAGACCGACACGTCCACCGTCGCCTCGACCGTTGACAACGAGAAGGTGGTGGAACTGCCCTTGAACGGTCGCAGCTTCACGCAGCTCACCATTCTGATGCCGGGGGCCGTGGCCGGCGCCGGCGCGCTGACGGCATTCCAGACTTCCGGCACTGCCGTATCGATCAGCGGCTTGCGCAGCGAGGCCAACAATTACACGCTCGATGGCGTTAACAACAACGAGAGCTTCTTCAAGACCTACGGCTTGCAGCCCTCGATCGATGCCATCCAGGAGTTCAAGATCCAGACGAACATCACCTCGGCGGAGTTCGGAACGGCCGCCGGGGCGAACGTCAACATCGTGACCAAGTCCGGGACGAACGAGGTCCACGGCACGGTCTTCGAATTCCTGCGCAACGACAACCTGGACGCTTCCGAGTTCTTTGCGAACCGTTCCGGCTCGCCACAACCCGAGTTCGGCCAGAACCAGTTCGGCACTACCGTGGGCGGGCCAATCGCGAGGAACAGGACGTTCTTCTTCTTCATGTACGAAGGCCAGCGCCGGAGACGCGAATCCACGCTGCTCAACGTCGTCCCGACCACGGAGATGTTCAATGGCGATCTTTCGCTCGACACCCAGGGAAGACCCGCGGCACCTTTCTATGATCCTTGGACCACCACGGAAAACCCGGACGGCAGCCTGTCGCGCCAGCTGATGCCGAACAGCAGGATCCCGACCAGCAGGATGAACCGGTCCACGAAGCAGCTCCAGGAGATCCTTTGGTCCGCGCCGAATCTGCCGGGGCAGCCGTTGAACCTGATCAACACCAAGGCTTCACGGATTGACAACAACCAGTGGATGGGCAAGGTCGACCACCGGTTCGGAGACAACAACATCCTTACCGGGCGTTTCAACTTTAGCGACTCGGTGAGCCCTCGCCCCACCGCTCACCTTACAGTGGACAACCTTTTGGTCAACTCGTTCACGAACATCATGATCAGCGACACGCATACGGTAAACCCGACCACGATCCTCGACATGAAGATCTCGTACCACCGGAACAACCTGCAGATCGCGGATAGTTCTCCGGGAGGCAAGGAGGCGATCGCGTCCTTCATCACCGGCAACGGGATTCAAGGCATTCCGATCTTGAAGAGCGAAGCGGTGCCGCTCTTCCCGCAGTGGTCAATCGCGGGTTTCGCGAGCCCGAGTCAGACCGGGTTTCCGTTTCCCGATGACTCCTACAGCGCATACGCGACCATCACGAAGATTGCGGGCGCCCACAGCATCAAGGCAGGATTCGAATTCAAGCACAACCGCAACCTCGACGACGGGTACTTCACCGGCAACATGACCTTCAATAAGGTGCCGACCGAAGACCCGCAGAACGCCGCCGCGACCGGCAATGCGGTGGCTTCATACCTTCTCGGCCTTCCGACGGTAGCGCTGCGCAACATCGGCCAAGGCACGACCGCCATCATGCGGAAGGAAGACTACAGCTTCTTCTTCCAGGACGATTGGAGAGCCACGTCCAATCTCACGGTCAACTTGGGTCTTCGTTACGACAACAGCGAATGGCCGAAGCACCGGGACGACTTGCTGGCCTCGATCGACCTCGGCACGGGCGAATTCCTGTGGGACGGCGTGAATCCGATCACCGGCGAGGGGCCGAACGTGCGTCGCGGGATCGTGGAGCCGGACAACAACAACTTCGCACCTCGAGTAGGCCTCGCGTACCGCCTCGGCGAAAAGACGACTGTGCGATCCGGTTTCGGCGTCTTTTACATGACCAACTACCTCTGGGAAGCGCAAGGAGTTCGCGGCAACTGGCCGTTCGCAATTAGCGAGAACTTCTCGAATCTCAACGACCGAGGGCCCGTTAGTCCGGTGGAAACGACGTTCTCTCCCGATCTGGACGTGCAGATGGGCAGCACCGTAGCTCCCAACGCCCAGCACATCGTGCCGCGCAACAACCGAACCAGCTATACCATGCAGTGGAACTTCCACGTCCAGCGCCAGCTGGCGGAAGAATTGATGGTCGAGCTGGGTTACGTCGGAACCAGGGGCCTCAAGCTTTCCACGTTCTCCAATGTCAACACTGCCCTGCCGGGACCGGGCGCGGTTCAACCGCGCCGACCGTTCCCGCAGTACGGTCCGCTGAGCGAGATGGGCAATCAGTCCGCCTCGATCTATCACGGCCTGCAGTTCAAGATCGAGAAACGCTTCTCCGACGGGCTGTCGTTTCGCGGCAACTACGCGTTCGGGAAGACAATTGATGTCCTTGGGGCGGGTTTCTCGGCCAGCCAGTCAGCCCAGAACCCGCTCGACATTCTCGGCGACCGAGCGCTGTCGGACCTTCACCGTGCCCACGCGTTCACATTCGATTACGTGTGGCAGCTTCCGTTCGGGAGAAACAAGGCCTTCGGCTCGAGTTTGAGCCAGGCCGCCGACACCGTGCTCGGAGGTTGGCAGCTGACGGGCATCGTTACTGCCAACAGCGGGCCCCCGGTAAACACCGTTATTCCGCGGGACATCGCGAATGTCGGCCCGCGAGTGGGGGCTCAACGTCCGAATCTGGTCGGCGACCCGTATGCGGGAGTGAGTGGCGCGCCGGAAGAGTATTTCAACTTGGCCGCGTTCGCGGAGTCAGCGCCCTACACCTTTGGCAACTTCGGTCGCAACGTCCTGATCGGACCGGGACTGTTCCAATTCGATGCCGGCATATTCAAGAACTTCAGGCTCACCGAGCGCTTGGGACTGCAGTTCCGCTCCGAGCTATTCAACGCGTTCAACAACGTGAACTTCGGGAAGCCGAATGGGAACTTCGACGCAGGAGCCGGGATATTCGGCTCCATCGGCGGACTCGCCCCGCAACAGTTCGCGCGACAGGTCCAATTCGGCCTGAAACTGATTTTCTAGGGGCGGAGGGGCCAGCACCGCTCCAGGAGCGGTGCTGGCAGCGGAGTGCACCCTTGCCGAGCGGAGTCGACTGGACCAGGAGCGGCGCGTCGGATGAGACTTTCGGTCCACGCACGCAGCCCCCTGCTCCGGTCGCGACGTGCAGTCGGCCGCGGAGCAAGCTGCGACCTAGGGCGGCGGGCGCAGCCGGAACACGGCCTCGCTATCGCCCATCGACGCCGCACACGTAGCATCCACCAAACACGGCCATTGCGGTGGCTGTTCAGGGGCCTTCGAGGATGCGGCACGGCAATCGCGTTCAGTGTGGCGCTAGCCAGTTCGCAGGCACCGGACCTCCGCTTCGTCGACGTCACCTCCAATTCCGGCCTCCAGGCATTCGACGGCTTGCAGGGGAGCGTCACCAAGGAGCACATCATCGAAGTCATGGGGGGCGGGGTCGCGTTCCTCGACTACGACGCCGACAGACACCTCGACATCCTGCTCGTCCGGGGCTCGACGATCGAGCAGTTCGAAAGGGGCGGCGACCTGATGTGCGCCCTGTACCGGGGAGACGGCCGGGGAGTCTTCAAGGACGTGACCCGCCAGGCCGGCTTGACGGCCAGGGGCTGGGGGCAAGGTGTCGCGGTTGGCGACTTCGACAACGACGGCCGGCTCGATTTTTTCCTGACCGGATACAGCAGCAATGCGCTGTACAGGAACCTCGGGGACGGAAAGTTCGAAGAGATTGCTCGAAGTGCCGGAATCGCGGAGTCGCTCTGGAGTCTGGGCGCCTCGTTCACGGACATCGACCGCGACGGGGACCTGGATCTCTACGTCAGCAACTACCTTGCATACCCGTTGAACCGACTTCCGAAGCGGGACGCCAACTGCAACTACCGGGGTTTCGACGTGTTCTGCGGCCCGCGAGGCCTACCCGGCCTGCGCGACTCGCTGTACATCAACGACGGGAGCGGAAGGTTCAAAGACGTAGCCGCCGAGCGCTCGATTGACGAGGAGAAGCTGTACGGTCTCGGAGTCCTAGTGGCAGACTACAACAACGACTCGTGGCCGGACATCTTCGTGGCGAATGACCTGACTGCGAATCTCTTCTACCAGAACAACGGCGACGGTACGTTCGAGGAACTGGCGGTACTGACTGGAACGGCTTTCTCCCAAGACGGCGTGGAGGAGGGCTCGATGGGCGTGGATGCCGCCGACATCGACCAGGACGGGTGGCTGGACCTCTACTACACGAACTCCTCGTACGAGAGCAACTCCATGCTGGTCAACAACGGGGACGGCAGCTTCACCAATCTGACGTACGCCTCGGGACACGGCAGGAGTACGCACCTGTTCGTCGGCTGGGGAATGGCATTCGGGGATCTGGATAACGATTCGAGGGAGGATCTCTTCGTGGTCAACGGCCATCTCTACCCCGAGGCCGATCGCTTCGAAATGGGTCTCAAGTACGAACAGCGCTGGCTCGTATTCATGAATCAGGGAAACAGGCAGTTCACGGAGCGTGGTGAGGAATTCGGCCTTGCGAATCGCTACAAGAGCCGCGGCCTCGCGCTGGGGGACTATGACAACGACGGGGATCTGGACGTCGTCGTGAACAATCTGGACGGCCCTCCGACCCTGCTGCGCAACGACGGTGGCAGCCGCAATCCATGGCTTCTTGTCGATGTTCGAGGTTCGGTCGGCGACAGATCCGCGATCGGGGCAAGGGTGCTGGCGACGTCAGGAGGCAGGACTCAGCTTCGCGAAGTCCGTTCCTCCGCCAGCTATCTCTCGGCGAACGACCTGCGGCAGCACTTGGGATTCGGTGCGGTAGAGAAGGTCGAGCGGCTCATGGTCCGCTGGCCGTCGGGTCGCACGCTCGCAATCGAAGACGTTGCGCCGAACCAGATGCTGATCGTGGAGGAGCCTGAGGCCGAATGACCCGCGAAACGACCCTCGGGGTCTGGCGAGACTCCCCAACGGCAGCGACAATCTTCGAAGTGGCGTGGAGCCGGCCGGTATGCTCACGAACAAGCAGGGATTGAGATACCGCGGATGCAAACGGGCCGATTCCTGATGATCACAGCCTTGGCCGCACTCCCTGCCGTTGCCGCCGATGCCCTGTTTCGCGATGTGTCGGCTGAGAGCGGTCTGGAGTTCGAGCTTGTCTCCGGAACTGCGGGCAAGCCCTACATCCTTGAGTCGATGACCGGAGGCGTCGCCTTCCTCGACTACGACGACGATGGCTGGATCGACGTCTATCTGGTCAACGGCGGGACGCTTGAGGCGCTCGACCGACGCCCGTCCCGTCCTGCCGATCGCCTGTACAGGAACAACGGGGACGGAACATTCGACGACGTGACATCACAGGCCGGGCTTGGAGATTCGGGCTGGGGTATGGGCGTCGCGGTCGCGGACGTGGACAACAACGGGTACGAGGACATCTACATCACCAACTATGGCCCTAACCACCTGTTCCTGAATCGAGGGAACGGCACTTTCCGGACTGCGGGAGCCGACGACGTCGAGGGGAATGAGTGGAGTTCGTCCGCCGCGTTTGCCGACTACGATGCAGATGGCGACGTCGACCTCTACGTCACCAACTACCTCGAATTCGATCCGGACGACCTCCCTGAGGACAGCCAGCTCTGCCGCTACCGCGGCATCCGCGTGCAATGCGGCCCCCGAGGCATGATCCCGACTGCGGACAGGCTGTACGAGAATCTGGGGGCGGGGCGGTTCCGCGACGCTACTTCCGAGTCCGGCATCGGGTCCGTGCCGGCCTCCTACGGCCTGGGTGTGATCTGGACCGACTATGACGACGACGGTGACCAAGACATCTACGTCGCCAACGACTCGACAGCCAACTATCTGTTTAAGAACAACGGCGATGGGACCTTCAGCGAAATGGCCCTTCTCGCCGGTATCGCGCTGAGCGCCGACGGCAAGGAGCAGGCCGGCATGGGCGTCGACTTCGGCGACTACGACAATGACGGCCGAATGGACCTGGTCGTCACCAACTTCTCCGACGACTACAACACTCTCTACGAGAACATGGGCGACGACCTGTTTCGTGACGTCTCGTCCAAGGCGGGCCTGGGAGAGCCGACCTGGTCCAAGTTGAGCTGGGGTGTTCAATTCGTGGACTTCGACCTCGACGGCTTCCTGGATATCGTCATCGCGGACGGTCATGTCTATCCGGAAGTCGACCGACACGACTTCGGCATCCGCTACCGCCAGCCGAATTCGGCCTTCCGCAACCTCGGGGACGGGACCTTTCTGGTAGTCGCGCTGCCCGACGGTTCGACGGGTCCGCACTCGAGCCGAGGTCTTGCAACCGGCGACTACGACAACGACGGCCGGATCGACCTGCTCGTCGCAAATCTCGATGCCGCACCAACACTGCTCAGGGGCAGCGCCACCACCTGGCACTGGCTGTTGCTCGACCTTAGGGGGACGATCTCCAATCGGTCGGCAATCGGGGCCCGAGTAACGACCGTGGCCGGCGACCTCCGGCAGGTGAGGGAGGTGCGGAGCGGCGGCAGCTATCAGTCACACAACGATCGACGGCTGCACTTTGGGCTCAGGGAACACGAAACGGTCGACGTGGTCACGATTCAGTGGCCGAGCGGCGGGAAGCAGGTCCTGAAATCCGTGAGTGCCGATCAAATCCTGCGCATCGACGAGCCAGCGCAATAGGGACAGCGACCGCCCGTCACGCTACGGGTCTGCTGGATTGACATCCTCCGACACGCTCCTCACGTCCTGCTGGACCTTGCGGAGTCGCTGCCTGCTGAGTTCCTGATAAGTCAGGTACTCCTTCTGGGCATCCTCCGCGCGGCCGAGGCCACGGTAGGCATTCCCAAGCAGGTAGTGGACCCGGTCGTTGCCCGGATCGAGCCGGGCGCAAGCTTCCAGCTGTTCCGCGGCGGAGGCGTACTGCTGATCCTCGAGGTAGGCTCGCCCCAGGTCGAACCGGGCCTCGGGCAGGTCCGGGCTGGTTGCGGCCGCTTCCAGCAGATGCGGAATCGCCTCCTTGGGCCGTCCCCGGGCGAGAAGGAGGTTGCCGAGACGGTACCGGGCGCGCGCGTGGTGCGGGTTGCGTTCCAGTTCTTGCTCGAGCCACTCCTGAGCGTCCTCGAAGCTGCCCATCTTCCAGTAGGCCGTGCCGATCGCATGGCGCAGCCCCGGAACGTCGGGTGCCTTCTCGAGAGCTCTCCGATAGGCCTCGACCGCCTTTCCGTATTCGGTTCTTTCTTCGTGGATCTCGCCGGCAAGCTGGTCGATCCGATAGGACGCCGGTGCCACCCCGGTCAAGCGGTCGAGTGTCTCAGAGGCAAGACCCTTGTACGCCCGACCAAGCCAGTACATCGCTTCGGAGTTCCGGGGTTGCGCAGCTAGGATCCCCTGCGCCTCGACGGACACTTCTTGGTACCGGCCTGCTGCGAAGCTCGAGCGAGCTGCCGCGAACGGACCGGGCTGCCGGGCGTCGGGCCGGCTGGGGTTGGCCTGGGTCGGTTCAAGGCCGTCGAGAGTTCCAGCGAGGTCAGGCCGGAGCGCCAGGGCTCTACGGTATTCCGCCTTCGCCCTCGGGAGATCGTCCTCTGCCGACAACCGTTCCGCCTGCAGCAGGTACACAAATGGTGATTCCGGGTCTCGATCCCCAATGGACTGGAAAAGCTGTGAGGCTCGGCTGTCATAGATCCGGGCGAGGTGGAACAGCGCCTCCGCCTCGCTGGCATTCGAGGCGGCCACCTGGGCCAAATGGCCGATCGCGTCCTCGTAACGCTGCAGGGCCGCGTGGCTCAGGCCGAGCCAGCGCCTCGTCTCCACCATCTGCGGATTCAATGCGAGGCTTTTCTCAAGCGCCGAGACTGCGAGCTCGAACTGGTGTGTCTGGTAGTAGTCCATTCCCAGGAACAGGAAGGTTCCCCATAGCTGGTCATCCAGCCGGACGGCTTGCCGGAGGTGATCGATTGCCTGCGGGAATCGCTTGGCAAGGTGGTAGGTCACCCCAAGGCTCTGGTGGATGAGCGCCCATCCGGGCCGCAGCTCGAGGATCGCCTTGTATTCCTCGGCCGCAGCCAGGTAGTCCTGAATGGATTCAGCCCGCTTGGCCGCTTTGAGGTGAGAATCGACTCGCGCATCGATCTCCGCCGAGCCCGGCACCTGGGCTGCAGTGCTCCCCTGAACTGCGAGCGCAACGAATACCGCAGCAGCCACCAGCCGCACCCGAAGGAACCAACCGGGACGGCCTGGGCACGCGGCTCGGCGCTTTCCCCAGAAACAGTCGGCTGACTGGAGGCCCATGAAGAGGCGTACCCCGGCGTCTGGCGGCTGGCATTCCGAGCCACTTAGGGTGGATCGAAGTTCGCCCTCCATGACCCGATTATCGTTTGAATGGGGAACGGTTCGCGTCAAGCGACTACGATCGACGGCCGGAATCGGCCGCTCTTGCGGCGCCGACGAGAAGAACCGACGACCGGGCGGGGTTTCGCGTGCGTGATGGACGATCTGCGACTCGGGCGAGCCGGCGATACACTGATTGCAACGGATTCCGCACCCTGCAAGCTGGCAGAGCCGTGACGGCATCGAAATGCCGTGACGTCCTTCGCGGGCCCTGACAATGCCCCTGACCCACCAGTCGAGTTCGAGCGAGGGAAGCCGCAATAGAGCAGGACGGTCCGGCCGAGGCACCGTAGTACGAACGATCGCCCTCTCGCTGCTACCGGTAGTCTTGGCCCCGGTTCAGGGCCAGGATGCGCGATCAGATCTCAATCGGCATCTGCAGCAGGCGCAGGTCCATCTGGACGGCGAGCAATACGAACTCGTGGTGAGGGAGTTGCAGCAAGCGATCGCAATCCACCCGCAAATCCCGGGGGCTTACTACCAGCTTGGCCTTGCCCATTGGCACCTACAGGAGATGGAGCAGGCCGAAACCGCGTTCTTGAAAGAACTGGAATTCGAACCGCCAGATGCCTATTCCCTGTACTACCTGGGACGAATCGGTCTCACCGAGGGCGATACCGAGGAGGCAGTGGGGTATTTCGAACGTGTGGTGGAGATCGGCACGATCCTGGATGTCCGCAGCCGGCTGGCTAGCGGCTACCTGAGAATGGGACGGATCGAGGATGCGGTTGGTCTCCTGGAAGAGACCGTGGGGAGATGGCCCGAACAAGGCGAGACCCACTACCTGCTTGGCCAGGCGTACCAGCGTCAGGGACGGACCGCGGAGGCCCGTCACGAGTTCGACCTGGCCGAACGATGGAAGAACAAGCTGCAGGACGAGATCCGGGGCCTCGTCGAGCTACGAATGCTGCTGCAGAACAAGAACCTCGTCGAGGCGGACGCGAAGGCGAAAGCTCTGGCCGCGTCTGGCGATCCGGACGTCATGCTCAGTGCTGCGATTGCGCTGGGCCGGAACGGATTTCACGGCGAGGCACTTCCCGTCCTGCGGAAGGTGGTGCAGATCCGGCCACGCTACTCCGAGGCGTACTACAACATGGCCCTTGCATTTGTGTCCATGGAGCGGCCCGGGGACGCGATCCCTAATCTCCAGAAGGCAGTGGAGTTGCGACCGGAGTTCTACGAAGCGCGGACCTTGCTGGGCAATCTTTTGGTCCAGACCGGGAACTTCGAGGATGCGATCCCGCACCTGCGCATGGCGGTGACGATCCGCCCTGCCAATGTCAAGCTGATCGCTTTCCTTGGCTTGCAATACCTGCAGGGACGCTACTACGAGGAGGCAGTCAAGAGCTTCCGGCAAGCCGTCGAACTCGATGCCGGAAACGCGGACCTGCGGTTCCTGCTCGTGGACGCGCACCACAAGAACCATGATTTCGAGCGGGCCTTGGAGGAAGCACAAGCCACCCTCGCAAGATTCCCGGATTTGGCCAACAGTCACTACCAGGTCGCGTGGCAACTGGAAAACATGGGCCGGTTCGAAGAGGCTGGGACCCACCTGCGGCAAGCGCTGGCGATCGACTCCGGCTTCACCGAGGCGCACCGGATGCTGGGGGACGTCGTGCTGAGGCTCGGAGACGCAGAGGGCAGCCTGGGCCATTTCCGCCGGGCTCTGGCCCAAGACCCCGGCTCGGGCGAAGCCTACGCAGGCCTCGGCAAGGCGTTGATCCAACTCAAGAAATACGAAGAGACCATTCCCGAGATGGAACGAGCCATCGAGGGGAATCCCGAACTGGCGCCTCTACGTCTCTACCTGTCGCAGGCTTATCGGGCTACAGGACGGATGGAGGATGCCAAGCGCGAGGCAGCGATCTTCACCAAGCTGAATCAGCAGCGGGCCCTGCGTCGTGACCGGGATGTCGAGCGAGAGTATGTTCCAAGCGGGGCGGACGGCGGGCCGTGAGCGTTCGCATCCCGCTGGCGACCTAGGACGATGCGGTTCGACGCGCTGATTGGACTCGCGGTGGTCATTTCCTGCGGGGACCTTGCCCGCGGGGCGGATAGCGATGCCTGGGAGCGGCGAATCGGGACTCTTGTCCAGGAGGGAGAGCTGGTCGAGGCGACGCGCCTGGCAGAGTCCGCAACCGAAGAATCGAACACCGCGCCTTCCGCTTACAGGTGGCTGGGACGGATCTCGATGGCGGGAGCCCGCTTCGGCGAGGCGGCAGAGAGATTCGGCCGCGCGAGGGATCTCGGAGCGAGCGTCGTGGAGATCGCCGACCCATGGTCTCGAGCGCTTGTTCGCTTGGGACGCAGGGAGGAGGCCTGCAACCTCCTCGGAGAAGCCGCCTCGATTGACACGGAGAATGCCAGCCTGCGATATCTCGCGGGTTCTTGCTACCTGAGGCTCGGTTCCCCGGCCGACGCACTGCCCCATCTCGAGGCAGCGCGCCGGAACGGCATTAGTCATTCCGCGGCGGCGATGGACCTTGCTCGAGCCCGAATCGCGAGCGGCCGGGAAGACCTGGCAGTCGACCAACTGCTTGGGATGACGGAGCAGAGTTCCGACCCTGGCCTGCTGCTCGCAATCGGCAAGACTCTCTTCCAGGGCGTGTTGTACCGACAGGCACTCGTCCCATTGGCAAAGGCGCGGGAGTCAAGACCTGCGTGGTACGACGCCGGGATGTACCTGGCGCTATCCCACTACCAGCTAGAGGAGTACCGCCAATGCGCTGACATCCTCTCGGCCCTCGACCTTGAATCGAGGCCTGCCGAAGCTCGATTGCTGCTCGGATCAGCGCTTGCTCGACTGGGAACGGCCGACCTGGCCCGCCTCGAGCTGGAAACCGGGATTCAGATGGCTCCCGAGCGCGCCGACGGCTATCTCAATCTCGGGCTGTTCCTTCTGGATCACGGGCAGCCCGAGGAGGCTCTCGATGTGTTCGATCAGGGGGTGGCAAGGGACGCCCGAGGTGCGAAGGTCTTCTACCAGGTCAGGTCACGGCCGAATTGCCGGGGCCTGACTCCACCCGATAGCACAGGCGGGGGTGACGGAGCCCGGTCGCGATACCTCACCGAATTCGCGAACACGCTGCTTGCCGGGCAGCAGTGGGGCGCGGCGCTGGAAGTATACCTGACGGCATTGTCGATCGATTCCCGGCCCGCCCGGCCATATGGCGGAATCGGACTGATTTGCCAGGAATTGGGCACGGCCGAGGTGGGAGTAGCCTTTGTGAGGCGTGGCTTGGAACTACACCCCTCGGACGCCGAACTGCACTACTACCTGGGCTCCCTTTACGAATACCTGTCCCAGCCACTAGCGGCTATCGAAAGCTACCGCAAGGCACTGGAACTTGCGGAACCGGAGGCGGAACCTGCGAGGTACTGGCTCCGACTTGGGCTAGCCCAGCTGGCGGCAGGCCTGGTTACGCCGGCCGAGAATTCGTTCCAGACCGCCCTTGAGAGAGACCCCGAATTCGCAGAGGGACATTTCCGGCTTGGCAAGATGCGGTTCCGTGACGGTGACTACGCCGAGGCCGAGCAACTATTCGAGCAAGCGGTGCAGCTCGATCCATCCTCGACAGAGGCCTACTACTCGTGGGGTCTCGCTTGCATACGCAACGGAAAGAGCCGGAAGGGCCGGGCCATCCTGGAGAGCCACCGACGAAGGGCGGAACTGCGCCAAGCCCATGCTGGCGGGATGCAATAGCCGACCCTGGCTTCCCTTGCCGTTTCGATCGGGAGAATTCAGACGGGCCTTGGACTGCAAGAGCCTTGGATCGACCGGTTTCCAGCGTTCTTGGGCTGCTTCTAGCGTTGTAGATCGGCGCAGTCTACGCGGCGGCAACGCCATCGGCCCCTGACGGCTGCCCGGAGTGGAATTCTCGAGGTCTTTGGCTCGGCAACTGTAGAGCGAACCGCCGAGTGCCTGGATTCCGGCGCAGACCCAAATGATCGGGACGTTCGCGGTGTCACGCCACTGCACAGGGCATCGGCCCATGTCAGGGACCCGGGAGTGATCGCATTGCTCGTCACAGAGGTTCGAGCGTTCCTCGGCCAGGGTTGAGGGCAGCCTTGGGTGGCCTCAGGGATCGCTTCGCGCCTTGGATGTCGGAATTCGTGGGCTATAATCCCGGTAGATTCGCAGGCATCAACCGAAGTCCCTGCCGTTCGAGTGGCGAGTGAGGTTGGTCAATTTCGAGCTTGGCCGGTGTAAGGCGCGGCCATTCGACACGCCGTGAAAACCGGTGGCTCGAAAGCGCCCCGCGAGGGTTCAAGATGCCCGGACAGGCAATCACGTTTCCTAAGTTGCAGAGGAGAGGAGCTCGCAGACTGGCCTGCCTCGCGCTGCTCGCTTGCATCGCGACTCCCGGCCTCGCGGACGAGGAGGGATTGCAGGGCTCCGAGAGGAAGATCGATTTCGAATCCGAAATCTTTCCGATCTTCGAGCAGCGCTGTCAAGGCTGCCACGGCGCTTCTCAGCAACTGGGAGAGTTCCGTCTGGATTCCAGGGCCGTTGCCCTCCGCGGCGGGGTGTCCGGACCGAACATTCGTCCTGGAGAAGCCAGCCAGAGTCCCCTGTTTCAGCGGATTGCGGGAATCGGCGAGCTGAATGCGATGCCCATGTCGGGGGAACGGCTCTCTCAGGATGACGTCGGTCTTGTTGAGGCCTGGATCAACCAGGGAGCCAATTGGCCCGTAGGCGTAGGCGTGGCATCCGAGCAGGTCGCGCAGCACTGGGCGTACCGGCCACCCGTGAGGCACGCGGCCCCGGCAGTGCGCCGGCCCGAAATGGCGCGCAACCCTATTGACAATTTCGTCCTGGCCCGACTTGAGAAGGAAGACCTGTCACTCTCTGCGGAAGCTTCGAGGGAGACACTCATTCGCCGGGTGAGTCTCGACCTGACGGGTCTGCCACCGAGCATCGACGAGGTCGAGCGATTCCTGGGGGACAAGAGCCCGGATGCGTATGGAAGATTGGTCGATAGGACGCTCAAGTCGCCTCACTTTGGTGAGCAATGGGCGGGATACTGGCTCGACTTGGCGCGCTACGCCGACACGAACGGCTACGAGAGCGACGAACCGCGCACGATTTGGGCCTACCGAGACTGGGTAGTTGACGCGTTCAATCGCAACCTGCCCTTCGACCAGTTCACCATCGAGCAGCTTGCCGGCGACCTGCTGCCGAACGCGACCGTCGACCAAATGGTCGCCACCGGTTTCCACCGGAATACGATGCTTAACAACGAGGCCGGCTCGAAGAACGACGAGTTCTACGACGCGGCGGTCAAGGATCGGGTGGATACGACCGCAACGGTCTGGCTCGGTTCGACCGTGGGCTGCGCCCAGTGCCATGACCACAAGTACGATCCGTTCAGGCAAAGCGAGTACTACCGGCTGTACGCGATCTTTAACAACACCTCCGACAGCGCGATCGCGATCTCAGAGGAACTGGATGTCTTCACAGGAGACCAGCGGGAGTTGCGTCTCCGAACCGCTGAGGCCGAGGCGGCAAAATCTGTCCTAGACAACCCGACTCGCGAACTAGCGGCAGCCCAGCGAGCGTGGGAAGAGCGAACGGTGCCTGATCTGGCGCGGTGGGAAGACGCTTGGCAGGCCCTCACGCCCGTCAACGCTGAATCGTCTGGCGGTATCAGCCTGAAAGTGCTCCGTGACGGTTCGGTTCTGGCCGAGGATGCCATCGACGGCCCCGAGACGTACGAGGTCGCATTCGAGCCGGAATCGACAACATTGACCGGACTTCGGATCGAGGCGCTCCGCGACGAGAGCTTGCCCGAAAGCGGACCGGGTTGGGGGGAGGCCGGGTCGTTCGCCCTGACCGGCATCGAGGTCCAGGCGTGGACGCCGCAGAGCGCGAAACGGCACGCGGAGCTGCTGGACAACCAGCCCGTCTGGAACAGCTGGAATACAATCGGCCCCTTCCGAGTCGGCTCGCGCGATGAAGCGTTCCGGACAGCGTTTCCACCGGAGAAAGAAGTCGATTTCGAGGCCACATACGAGGAAGGCCACCTCGCCTGGCTCGAACGGAAGACTTGGGCGGACGGGCGGGTCCATTACCTGAGCTACATCCCGGACGATTCGGAATCGAACTGCGCGAGCTACGCATTCCGCACGGTCGAGGTCCGGCAACCCGCATCGGTGCTGATTTCGCTGGGAAGCCTCAAGGGGCTCAAGGTCTGGCTCAATTCCGAGCTTGTCCTCTCGACCGATCCAACACGCAGTATCGCTCCCGACCAAGAAGAACTCCGGCTTGACTTGCGTGCCGGCACAAACGAGATTCTCCTCAAGCTGACAAACGACCAAGGTCCGTACGGCTTTTACTTTGAGCCGTTCTTCGGTGATGAAAGGGAATCACGGCTGCAATTCGCAGGAGCAACTGCCGACCATGGCGGGTGGGCTTCTGTGGATCTGGCTGGAGTGCTGGACGGCAAGGCAGAGACCTCCTGGAATCTCGGTTCCGAGACGCCCGGAGAAACTGGGCAGGTGCACGCAATTCTGCGCCTTGAACGACCCATGGACTTGCCCGCAGGATCTGTGATCAAGGTCCGGCTGATCCAGGACTCACCCAAGCACTCGAAGGGGGTTCTGGGCAGGTTCCGCGTCTCGGCGACCTCCCTGGCCGAAAGCAAGCTTGCTGCGTTCCAAGAAACGCCTGCCAAGGTGCGGCAGGTTCTTGACATCGACCCCGATCGGCGCTCCGAAGCGAATTCGGACCGAATGGCTACCTTTTACCGCTCCATTGCTCCCGAACTTGATGCGGAGCGACGCCGGTACGCCTTGCTGCAATCGGGCTTGGAGGCTTTTCGTGACGAGCACACGACCAAGACGCTCGTCATGCGGGAATTGCCCGAGCCCCGCGAGACCCACCTCCAGACCCGTGGGAACTTCCTCGACCTAGCGGAGCAGGTTGAGCCGGGCGTTCCGTCGGTGCTGACTTCCGGTGAGTCGCCAAGGGTGGGCGACCGATTGGATCTGGCGCGGTGGCTGACGTCGGGCGATAATCCAGTGACCGCCCGCGTACGGGTAAACCAGATTTGGAATCGGCTGTTCGGTCAAGGTCTCGTGACCACCCCGGAAGACTTCGGCTCCCAAGGCGATCGACCCACGCATCCAAAGCTGCTGGACTGGCTCGCGACCGAATTCGTGCGCCTCGACTGGGACACCCAGGGCCTACTCAAGACAATTTTGACGTCCGCCATGTACCGGCAGGATTCCTCGGCCAGCCCGGTCAAGATTGAGAAGGACCCGAATAACATCCTGTTGTCTAGAGGGGCTCGGTACAGAGTGGAGGCCGAGACAGTCCGGGACATTGCATTGGCATCGAGCGGCCGACTGAGCCGCAACATAGGCGGGCCCAGCGTATTTCCGCCTCAGCCCGCCGAAGTGTTTGGAGACCACTTCATCGAAGGCGGATTCAAGCATTGGCCGACAAGCGAAGGGGCGGACCGATACCGGCGGGGGCTCTACACCTTCTACAAGCGCACGGTCGTCTACCCGGCATTCATGAATTTCGACGCCCCGGACCGCACGGTCTGCACGGTGAACCGGTCCCTGTCGAACACTCCACTCCAGGCACTCAACACTCTCAACGACCCCGCCTTCTTCGAGGCGGCCGGATCGCTTGCGGGGCGGATGCTTTCCGAGGGGGGCGCGAGCGGCGCTGATCGCATCTCCCACGGCTTCCGGACCGTCCTTGCACGGACGCCCCGAGAGGATGAGGTGGGCCGGTTACAGGAATTCCTGGACCGGATGGCGGCGAAGTACGAGGCAGATCCGACCGAGGCTACGGACCTCGTCGCAAAAACCCTTGGCGGGCGACCTGCCGATCTGCCGGCTACAAGCTTCGCGCCTTGGGTGATGGTCGCGAACGTGCTCCTGAACCTGGACGAGACATTCACGAGGGAATAGGCCAAATGACCGCAAGAGAAACCCCTGGCATTTCGACAACCCGTCGACACTTCTTTTCGACAGCCGGCCTCAGCATCGGGTCGCTGGCATTGGCCTCGATCCTGGAGCGGGAGTCCCGTGCGGCTCCAGTCGCGGCGGGGAACCGCCTGGGCGCTCGCGAACCGCACTACGGGCCGAAAGCCAAGGCCGTGATTTTCCTCTCCCAGGCGGGTGCGCCCTCGCAGCTGGACTTGTTCGACTACAAGCCGAAGCTGAGAGAGTTTCACGGCACACCTGTACCGGAAGAGCTGATCGCAGGCGAGCGCTTTGCGTTCCTTTCCGGCAGGCCGAGCTTGCTGGGACCGCAGTTCGCGTTCGACCGGCACGGCTCTACTGGCACCTATATTTCCGAACTCCTTCCGCACATCAGCGGCATTGTCGACGAGACAGCCTTTCTCTACTCCCTGACGACGGATCAGTTCAATCACTCCCCTGCCCAGCTCAAGATGTTCACCGGTCACGAACGCCCAGGGCGTCCCTCGATGGGCGCCTGGCTGACGTACGGGATCGGCAGCGAGAACGAGAATCTGCCGGGATTCGTGGTGCTCTCGTCCGGACGAGCCGGGAGATGCGGAGCGGCGTGCATGGGACCGGGCTTTCTGCCGACCGTCTATCAAGGAGTCCAGTTCCGGTCTGGCGGCGAGCCTGTGCTGTTCCTATCCAACCCGCGCGGCGTGGGACGCGACGTCCGCAGGGATTCGCTGGACGCGATTCGGGACTTGAACACGATGCGGTACGAGTCTGTCGGAGATGCGGAGATCGAAACGCGCATCGCGTCATACGAACTGGCTTACCGGATGCAGACCGCAGTGCCGGAATTGATGGACATTTCCCGGGAGCCGACGCATATCCAGCAGATGTACGGCACAGAACCAGGAAAAAAGTCGTTCGCCAACAACTGCCTGCTGGCGCGCCGACTTGTGGAGAGCGGCGTGCGCTACGTGCAGCTGACCCATGGCGAATGGGACCACCACGGCGGCACGCGGACGAGCCTGCCACGCGATCTGCCGAAACGCTGCCGTGAGGTGGACCAAGCGACCGCAGCCTTGATTGCCGACCTCAAAGATCGCGGGATGCTCGACGAGACGCTGGTGATCTGGGGAGGAGAATTCGGGCGCACTCCGATGCTGCAAGGTGAGCCGGACGACCCCAACGTAGGCCGGGATCACCATCGCACCTTTACCATGTGGCTCGCCGGAGGTGGGGTCAAGGCCGGAGCGAGACTCGGGGCGACCGACGAGCTAGGCTATCGCGCGGTCGAGAACCCGGCTACCGTTCATGATCTGCAGGCCACGATCATGCATCTGCTGGGCTTGGACCATACCAAGCTGACGTTCAAGTTCCAGGGACGCGACTACCGGCTGACCGACGTCCACGGCGAGGTCCTGAGGCCTCTGGTGGGATAACGCCGCGGAAGGGCACTGGGGTGCCTCTCCGAAACCTGTGCCGTTGCGGCAGCAGGAACGAGACACGCTCTTCGCTGTCACGCCTCCGACCCCTTCGAACCCTGTAGGACCACATAGGCCCGCTCGATTCCTCGATGGAAGGTTGGCGGCAACCGCGCCCAATCGTGCGCTTCTACCAGGAAGGGAATGGAGGAGTCCCGAAGTGCGTCCTCGAATTCGGCCAAACGCCCGAACGGAATCTCGGCTAGGCCAGGAGCGCGCAGAACTAGGTCGAGATCGCTACCGTCGTGGCTACGTCCGCTCACGCGGCTACCGTAGGCCCAGACCTCGACATCTGGCAGATGCTCCTTCAGAAGCTCTGCGAGCACCTCGCGATGGCGCATGGACAATTGCAGTCGGTCAGCCATCGTTGGCTGCCTCGATCACTTCCGCCAGGTCTCTCGCGTCGGCGATAAAGCCGGGTAGCAGCTTCAGTGTCGCCTCGGCGAAACGCGCGCCATAAACATGCGCCGTGGTGTTGCGGCTGTCACGATAGGACAACCAGCGCTCTGCGGCCGCGATTTCGATCAGCCCGTGCTTGGCGGCATGGCGGTACAGGTCCTTGAAGGGCAGGGCGTCCGCTTGGCGGTTACTGGCGAAAAAGGACGCTAGCCTCGATTCCCAACGGCCGGGAATAATGTGGCCGATCTGAGTTCAGAAGAAGCGCAGTCTGAGGACGCGGTTGTCGAGCCAGGGCAGGGGTTGTCGCAGATCGGCGAAGCCGGCGGCTAGCAGCAGGGGGTTGTTGGCCCGTCGTCCGAGGCTGACGACGATTTCCGAGGCCGTGATCTCAATGCTGGCGCTGGTGTGCACGAGCTTGCGGAAGAGGGTGCGGGCCTTGGCGATCTCGAAGCCGTTGCCGACGCGCACGCCCAGCAGGCGATACAGCGAGCTGGCCATCAGGGTGAGCTGGAGGTCGAAATCGACCTTCATGGGGACGGCGGCCGAGAGCGCGTCCATGTGGAAGAAGTCGATCGCGTCCGCGATGGTGTTCTCGATGACCATGCGGCGGGCATAGCGGTCGATCAGGCGGGCGGGGTGCTCGTCCATCTGGTTGGTGAGCAGCAGGGTGGGTTTGTCGTGGCCGAGGTCGGCGACGGCGAGCTGGCGGATCGGCCGGGGGTAGTCGCGCAGGCGGACCTGGCGTTCGAGGACGCGCGGGGTGCGGTAGAGGCGGCCGATGTTGGTCAGGGTGACCTGGCGCCACTGGTCGGGCGGGGCGGCGAGCATCTTGGCGAGCATCTTGGCGGTGCGCCGGCGCAGGGTGAGGAAGGCGATGCCGAGGGCGTCGAGGCGGGCGAGGTTGGCGTAGGTGGTAAGGCGGGAGTCGAAGACGAGCTCGGCTGTTGAATCCCGGATTGATTCGTGGGATCGTCGCGTTTTTGCCCGGATTATCCCGTTACGGATTGGGTGGGAAAGCGGTCGAATCCGGGACGGGCGGTTTCGTAGAGTTCCGGGTATAGCCTCGAGGCTGGCGGTGCCAAGCTGCGAGCCGGATATGAATTAGCCGTTACCGGCAGGAGCCGCAGGCTACGGCCGCCGTGCGGGTGCCGTGGGGAACCGGACCCGTCCCGGCGCGATTGCGTTCAGGGGACCGGCCCGGTCCAATAGAGGTGGCCCGCGCGATCTGCCCTCGCCGGGCCGTGGACGGCGCCATCCAGATTCGATACGACACGGACCTCACCGTCGAGGACTACGTTACGCGGAAGGCCTGGTGGGACGCAAGCCCGCCGGACTGCCCGTACCACCCGCAGGGCGGCTGCCGGCTGGTCCCGCACGGGACCTACGGTCGCAAGCAGCCGGACGGCGTACGAGTACGGCGGTTCCTGTGCCGGCGATCGGGGCGGACGGTCAGCCTGCTACCGGACTGTTTGGCGGCCCACTGGTCCGGGACGTTAGCGGGAGTCGAGGAGGCCGTGCGCGAGGCGGCCCGGGCGCCAAGCCTGGAAGAGGCGGCGAACCAGCTGCGCACGGACCGGGTCAGCCTGGCTTCGGCGCTGCGCTGGGTGAGGCGGCGGGTGCAGGCTGTGCGGGCGTTGCTGACGGTGCTGTGCACGCTCTATCCGGAGCGTTTCGGGGAGCTGGAGCCCCGTCTGGAGGACTTCTCCAGCGCACTGGACAGCCAGGCGGTCCTGCCCTGCCTGCGAGCGATCGCGGAGCAGCGGCTGGACGCTCTACCGGCCCCGGCCGGCTTCTTCCGCCCGTGGAACGGGGCGGGATTGGCAGGTCCGGCCCGCCTCCCACACGCGAATGGTCTGGACCCTCCGCCGACGGCCGCCTAGCGTGGGGACAACCGGCTTCCCGGCCGCCCGTTTCCCCGGAGTCCAGAGCATGTCCGACACCCTGACCGACCTGCCGCGCGACGTGGCGCTGTTCCGCTACGGCGTCATCGCCGACCTGCTGGCGCTGCCGCCCGGCTCGCCCGAGCGGCGCCTGGCGATGCGCGAGAAGGCCCGGCGCCGCTGGACCATTCCTGGCAGCCGGCGCACGCGGGTCGCATTCGAGACCATGCGCGACTGGATCGCGGCGTACGAGCGCAACGGGTTTGACGGGCTTGTCCCCAAGCCCCGCGGCGACCTCGGCCGAGCCCGGCGCCTGTCGCCCGACGTCGCCGAACTGCTGATCCGGATCAAGGAAAGCCAGCGGCGCCTGACGGTCCGGCAGGTGATCGCCCAGGCGCGCGAGTCCGGCCGCGTGCCAGCCGGGACGACGCTGGCGGAGTCGACCGTCCACCGCCTGCTGCAGCGCGAGGGGCTGACCGGTCGCGACGGCCCGCCGGGCGCGCCGAAGGACCATCGCCGGTTCGCCTTCCTGCGAGCCAACGACCTCTGGACTTCAGATGCACTGCACGGTCCCCAGTGCGGCTCCGATCCCGCCGACCGGCGCAAGCGCAGGAAGGCCTGCCTTCTCGGCTTCCTGGATGACGCCACGCGCCTGGTCCCCCACGGTGCCTTCACCTTCTCCGAGAACACCGACACCTTCCTGCCCGTCTTCAAGCAGGCCCTGCTCAAGCGCGGCATCCCGACGCGCCTTTACGTCGACAACGGGAGCCCCTACCGCTCCCGCCAGCTGGCCGTGATCTGCGCCACCCTCGGCATCCAGCTGATCCACTCCCGGCCGTACCGGCCCCAAGGGCGCGGCAAGATCGAGCGCTTCTTCCGCACCGTCCGCATGCAGTTCCTGCCTCTGCTCGGCGAACACGACACCGGCAGCCTCGACGCCCTCAACGCCCGCTGGGCCGCCTGGTGCGAAGGCGAGTACCATCTCAGCCCCCACCGCGGCCTTGACGGCGAAACCCCGCTCGACGCCTGGGCCCGCACCGCCGCCGGCATCCGCCTCGTCGGCCCCGACACCGATCTCGACACGCTCTTCCGCTACCGCCTCAAGCGCCGCGTCGGCAAGGACCGCACCGTCAGCCTCCGGGGCACCCTGTACGAGGTCGACGCCGCGCTCGTCGGCGAGAACGTCGTCCTGCTGCACGACCCCGCCGTCCCCCGCAACCGACCCATCCCGGTCCTGCACGACGGCCAGCAAGCCGGCCAGGCCACCCTGCTCGACGCCTACGCCAACACCCGCGTCAAGCGCCCCCGCACCACCGACCGTCCCGACGAGACCGAACATCCCGCTCCCGAACCGACCCCCTCGCCTCTCCAGCTGCGCGCTCTCCGCGCCCCCGACCGGAACGACTGATGTATCTCCAGCACTTCGCCCTCACCCGCTTCCCATTCGCCAGCCTCGCTCACCCCGACGAGCTGTTCCTCTCCCAGGCCGCCCGCGAGACCGAAACCCGCCTCCTCCACCTCCTCGAACTGCGCGGCATCGGCCTGCTCACCGGCGAGGCCGGCTGCGGCAAGACCTCCCTCTGCCGCCGCGTCACCGCCGCCCTGCATCCCGGCCTCTATGCGGTCTTCTATGTCGCCCTTTCGACCGGATCCATCCTGGACATGTACCAGACCCTCGCCTGGGAACTCGGCCTCGCCACCGTGCGCACCCGCGCCAGCGCCTACCGCGAGATCCGCACCGAGATCTCCCGCCTCGTCCGCGAGTCCAAGCAGCTCCCCGTGCTCGTCATCGACGAGGCCCACCATCTGCGCAACGACGTGCTCGAGGACCTCCGGCTCCTCACGAACTTCGACATGGACTCCGAGCACCGCCTGTGCCTGCTCTTCGTCGGCCTCACCGAACTGCGCCGCCGTCTCACCATGGGCGTCCACAAATCCCTCGCCCAGCGCCTCCTTGTGCGCCCCCACCTGGCCGGCCTTGATCGCGATGAGCTTGAGTCCTACCTCGCCCACCGCCTCGCCCTGGCCGGCTGCCAGCTCCCGCTGTTCGAGCCGCCCGCCCTCGAGGCCCTCTTCCAGGCCTCCCGCGGCCTGCCCAGAACCGTCAACCGCCTCGCCCACTACGCCCTCCTCGCCGCCGCCCTCGACCAGGCCCGCACCGTCTCCGCCGCGCATCTCGAGCACGCCTGCCAGGAACTTGCCAAGTGAGACCCCCGCCTGCTCCGCGCTGGTCCGTGCGCGCCAACCGCGTCCGCGACGTTCCCCTCGCTGCGCTCGCCGCCCAGCTCGGCTACCGCCCCGACCCCCGCAACCCGGCCCGCCTCAAACTCCCCGGCTCCGTCCTCTCCATCACCGGCGACAAGTTCTTCGACCATCGCCAGGACCGCGGCGGCGGCGGCGCGATCGACCTCGTCATGCATGTGCGCCACTGCCGCTTCCAGGCCGCCGTCGAGTTCCTCGAACGCCACGCCGGCCTCCCCCTGCGCGCCCCCGCACCGGCCGGCCCGCCCGCTCCCGATCGCCACGCCGCCTTGCGCCTCCCGCCCCCCGCGGACCGCCTCTGGCACCCCGTGCGCGATTTCCTCGCCTCCGCCCGCGGCCTCGACCCCGCCCTGCTCGAGCGCTGCCGCCAGGACGGCATCCTCTACGCCGACTCCCGCCGCAACGCCGTCTTCCTGTGCCGCGACCGCCTCCAACACCCTGTCGGCGCCGAGCTCGTCGGCACCCGACCCGCTCCCGACGGCCGCACCTTCAAGGGCATGGCTCCCGGCTCCCGCAAGGCCCGCGGCGGCTTCTGGCTGCCGGCCTGCACGCACGATCTCGACGCGGTGCTGATCACCGAGAGTGCCGTCGACGCCCTCTCCGCTGTCCTGCTGCTGGCCCCCACCCTGCCGCCCGACACCCTCGTCGCCTCCACCGCTGGCGTCGCTTCCGCTCTCCCCCGCTGGCTGCAAGCCTTCCACGCTCCCCGCACCCTCTGCGCCTACGACGCCGACCCCGCCGGTGACCACGCCGCCGCGGCCCTCCGCCGTCGCACCCCCCACTGCAGCCGCCTCCGGCCCGTCGGCGCCAAAGATTGGAACGATCTGCTGCGCCGTTCCCCGCTAACCTAGTCGCTGCTCAGGACCCCGTCGACGGCAATTCCGCAACCACTCGCCCCTGCCTCAACACGCCGCCCCTATCTGCTACTAGAAAACTACCCTCGCCGATTTCCTCCCTGCCACCCGCACCTCCCCCCAATTCCTTTCTGCAGTAGCGAATCTACTTGAAAAATCGCCGCTTCCACTGCAGAAACAAAGTGGGATTCGCCCAGCGAATTAATCCGGGATACAACATCGGCCGGCAGGGAGCCGGTGCGGGAGCGCCAGGCCTGGGCGAAGCGCAGGATCTCGTCGTTCTGGTCGGCCTTGCGGACGCGGGCGTTGGCCCAGGCGAACAGGCGGGCGTCGGCGTCGCGGGCGAGGAAGGCGAGGATGCCCTTCTGGCGGCGGCTGCGCTTGGAGACGTAGTGGCGTTCAAGCAGAGCTTCGTCGCCGTGGTAAGGCACGGTGTGGAAGTCGAGGTCGAAGGAGCGGCCGCCGCCGAGGGCGGGGCCGAGGCCGTGGGCGGCGTGGTGGAAGGCGTCCATCAGGGGCGGGGCGAGGCGGGGGTCGACGCGGCAGGAGTACTCGCTGAGGGTGGCGCGCTTGGGGATGGCGTTGAGGCCGGCGAAGAGGGCGAGGCCTGGATCGAGGGTGTCGGGGGTGACGCGAGAGGGGCGGCCGATGCCCCACAGCTTGAGGGCGAGCAGGGAGCGGACGGCGCAGCCGGCGGGGATCATGGCGGAGCCGGGCAGGCGGTGCTGGCGGAGCAGCTCGTCGAGGCCGAGGCGGGCGAGGTCGGCTGCGAACAGGAAGAGGCCGCCGAAGTCGGTGCGGAAGCGGCGGGGGGAGAGGTCGAGTTCGCGGCGGTCGGCAACGGGCGCCGGGGTGGGGCGAGCAGCGTCGGAGCGCTGCTCGGCGGAGCGGCGCCAGAGCTTGGGCAGGCCGGCCTGCTTGAGTACGCGGGCGACGGTCGAAGGACTGACGGGGAGGTGTTCCTGGGTGGTGAGGTGGGCGGCAATCTCGGCGGCGGAGAGCTGGCGTTGGTTGCGCAGGACAAGGATGCGCTGGTCGCGGTCGGGGCCGGGGCGGGGCTTGCGGCGGCCGCGGCGGTCGGGGAGGAAGAAGGGGCGGTCGGGGTCTTGGAGGAAGGCGGCGCGGAGGTTGCGCAGGGTGCCGGAGGCGTAGCCGAAGCGGGAAGCGGCCTCGTCGAGGGAGGCGCGGTCGACGAAGAGGGCGCGGAGGGCTTCGTAGCGGCGGTGAGTGGAGTTGACGGGAGTGAGGAAGTGCTGGGCGGGGTCTTGCATGGAATTATGACTCTTAGATAGTGATATCCACCATATCACAATAGAACTCCTGGGTCAAGTGTCGAGAGCGTGGGCAAGGTCCGGCCGGATCTCGGGGGAGCAGGGGCGGCACGCTGAGCGGTCCGGGAAGGTCCGGGGAGAGGGAGTGGCGGTGCGGGGGGCTCCGCACGGATCCCCGGAATTCAGATACTAGAAACTATTTAGAATGTGGATGTTAGAAGCGATTCGCGGCAGCCGGTGAGCTAGGCCGGCTGGAGTCACGCCAGGCATTGTCCGTTTTCGGGATTCACGGGTCCAAGCAAGATGGGCAGCGAAGGCGGGCTGCTACGGAGCGGATACATGACAGAATATTGGACGTAACTGGCAAACTTGCATATATAAATGATACCTGTCGTATGCAAGTTCTCAGTCTGCATCGATTTGGAACTGAAAGAACACCAATTCCCGCACATGAACAACGTCAGTTGGGAATCGAGGCTAGGCGTTTGCGCAGCAAGTTGCCGCACTGCTCCAGCACGAGTTCGAACTCCTTGACGCAGGCGGCGCGGTAGATGTCGTAAAGGACGTCCGAAGGGGGCGTCACAGATAGTCCGTCCAAAGAGCGATCCAATGCTTCAATGCAGCGTCGGAGAAAGGTGGTGTCAATCTTCATGCTGCCTTGCCCTTCGAATCCCAGCCTGTCGACACTGCAGGCAATCGGTGCTTCGGTTAGCTGCAGGCGACGATGCCTAACGTGCCATTCCATTTTGTCATTGAACGGCCCGCCCAGAGTCCGCAACGTCGTCTCTGGTACGTGCTGGCTAGGCATCCAACAATCGCCGCGCCCACGAACCTCGCAGGACTCTGCGATGGCGTCGTCGTTGCCCGGTCCATCCTCTTCGTGCCAGACATGGACGGTCCCGGCGATACGGGCGATGCCCCCCGTACGCCGTGCCCAAGCGTGTCCGGTCGACCACAGGGCCGGGCGTGCTAGCTTCGATCAACAGCTCGAAGGCACGGTTGTCTTGCGACACCATAGTCCCGCGAGCACGAGGATCGAAGTACGACAGGATGCTACCCGCGTAGATTCCGGGCAGGTCGCACCGCTCGATCGAGGCCTCCTCAACGGCAGGCGCGGACCCTTCGCGGGTGGGAATCCAACATCCTGTGACGGGTGAATCGAGCAGACGCCTGCAATGACGGAACACGGACTGGGCTTCTTCTCTCCTTGGGCCATCTATGCAGCTGTCCTGGCCCTGCAGGTCCTCCTTCCGGCGCGGCGAGTCAGAGGCTATGCCAGGAACGAGGTCTCGGGCGAGCCGCTCTCGTACAGACTGAACGGACTCCCGGCTTTCGTCATCGCGGTTGCGGCGTGGTTCGCTGCAGGGTTCACGGGTCTTGTGCCGTTCGAATGGCTATGGACACAGCGGTGGAGCTGTGTTGCCGGAGCCTGCGTTCTTGGCCTCGTCGCATCTGCGATAGCCCTGCGAGGCGCACCTCCGAGATCAACTTCGTGGCTCAAGGACTACTCTCTTGGCCGACGGGAGAACCCGAGGATAGTGGGCGGCCGACTGGACGCGAAGATGTATCTCTACGTCGCTGGCGCCACGGTCCTCGAGCTCAACCTCCTGTCCTTCTCGGCGCACCATTTCCTGAGCAATCCGGCTGACCCTTCTCCGGGCATCGTCGTCTACGTCTCCCTCTTCACTTGGTTCATCTGCGACTACCTGGTATTCGAGCACGTTCACCTGTACACCTATGACCTCTTCGCGGAGCGACTCGGCTTCAAGTTGGTCTGGGGCTGCCTGGTCTTCTATCCGTACTTCTACGGCATCGGGTTGTGGGGCGTTGCCAACTTGGCGAATCCGGGATCGCCCGCCTGGCAGCTCGCCCTCGCGGTGGCGGCTTTCCTCGCCGGATGGATCCTTGCGCGTGGTGCAAACATGCAGAAGTACTACTTCAAGAAGAACCCGGCAAACCTGTTCCTAGGAGTGATCCGGCCCCGAACGATCTCGGACGGCAGGCGGCACCTATTGTGCAGTGGTTTCTGGGGTATCTCTCGGCATGCGAACTACCTTGGCGAAGTGCTGATGGCGGTGGGCCTGACCCTCGCCCTGGGTTGGCCTCGGCTGATCGTTCCCTGGCTCTACCCGCTCTACTATGTCCTGCTCCTGTCCTGGCGCGAACGCGACGACGATCGCCGCTGCGGGAAAAAGTACGGCGAACTGTGGCGGAAGTACCGGGAACAGGTGCCTTGGCGGATTGTTCCATTCATCTACTAGTACGTAGATTCCGAAATAACATATCTGTGCTTAGGCTACTGAGGTCTCGTCCATCTTGGACATCCACTTGTAAATGGCCGGATCTTCGTTCAGACGGTCGATGTAGCGTTCGATGCGCTCCTGCAGTTCCTGTTTGCTCTCCACTCGCATGCCGCGCAAGAAGCTGTTCGTCAGCTTCGCGAAGAACGACTCCACCAAATTCAGCCACGAGCCGTGCACGGGCGTGAAGACGAATTCGAAACGGTTCGCTGTCGTCGCCAGGTAGGCCCGCGTCTCCTTCGACACATGCGCCGAATGGTGGTCCAGCACCAGCCGGATCCGCACTCCGGTCGGATACGCCTCGTCCAGTTGGCGCAGGAAGGCGACGAATTCCCGGCTGCGGTGTCGCTCCACCACCGCCCGGTGAACGTGCCCCGTCAACAGATCCAGTCCGGCCATTAGCGTCAGCGTTCCCCGCCGCTTGTATTCGTAGTCGCGTCCCGTGGCGGCGTGCTTGCCCGGCGGCGGGGCCAGGTCGGGAGCCCAATGGCACTGAATTAGGCTGGACCGGGGCCGAGTTTTTTGAGCATGGTCCAGTGCGTTGATTTAATGGCACTTACAGGAGAGCTGAGATTTTTTCTCGCAACCCCTTGACATCCCAGCTCCGATTTGCGATGGTGAACTGGAATCGTCGGGCAATCGCGTGGATCCGCTGATCAAGAAACTCCAGTCCACCACCTTCTTCGGCCGCCGCTTCACCCGCCGGCAGATCGCCGACATCCAGCTCACCGTCGCCACCTTCCCGGCTCTGAGCCGCAAGGAACTGGCCCAGACCCTCTGCGAGCACCTGAACTGGCGCACGCCGAGCGGCTCCAACCGGGTCGCGGCCGCGCTCGGACTGCTCGAGCAGCTCGAGCAGGCGGGCATCCTCCAACTGCCCCCCAAACGCGTCGCCAGCATGCGCTCGGGACCGCGCAAGCCGCCGCCGCTGACTCCCCGCAGCGATCCCCAGCCGCGGATCGAGACCGGCTTGCGGGACCTGCTGCCGCTGCGCCTGCTCTGCGTCGAGCAGGGCGAGGACGTTGCGCTGTTCAACGAGTACCTGGAACGGCATCACTACCTCGGCTACCGCCAGCCGCGGGGCCCGCACCTGCGCTACTTCCTGCTGGACCGCCAGGGGCGTCGGCTGGGCTGCTTGCTGTTCAGCCAGGCGACCCATGCGCTGGCCTGTCGCGACGAGTGGATCGGCTGGCCCGCGGACCAGTACAGGAAGCACCTGGACCTGGTGGTGAGCCAGCCGCGGTTTTTGGTGTTCCCCTGGGTGCGCGTGCAATGCCTGGCGTCGAAGGCGCTCTCGCTGGCCCTGCGCCAGCTGCCGCAGGACTGGCAGCAGCGCTATCGGGCGAAACCGGTCCTGGTCGAGACGTTTGTGGACGCCCAGCGCTACCGGGGCACGTGTTACCGGGCGGCTAACTGGCGGTGCATCGGCCAGACCCGGGGGCGTGCCGATGCCGGGCGGACGCGCAAGGACGTGTACGTCTACCCCTTGACGCGGGATTTCCGCGCGATCCTGCTGCACGGGCCGCGCCGGCAGGCCCGCCCGCCGGCGCCCGCGTTCCCCGCGGAGGTCCCCGACGCGGACTTCATCGCGCTGTGGCAGGGCCTGATCGGTGCGCTCAGCTCCCTGGCCGCCGCCCATGATCGGCAGTGGCAGCAGCGCAGCCGGGTGCTCAACACGCTGCTGGTAATGCTGTTCGTGTTCCGCCTCGTGTTCGCCCCGCGCCGCCAGGGCTACACCACCACGCTGGCCCAGCTGTGGGCCCAGTGCCGCGCCCTGGACGTCCCCCTGCCCCAGCCCCAGCCGGTCTCCGACGCCGCGATGTGCAAGGCCCGCCCGCGCATCCACGAGCAGATCTTCAAGCAGTTCCATGCCGCGATCCTCGGCCGCGCCGACCTCTCCGCCAGCCTCTGGCACGGCCACCGGGTGTTCGCCGTCGACGGCTCCCAATTGAACCTGCCCCGCCCGCTGGCCGCGGCCGGCTACCGCACGCCCGGCCCGCAGGCCCACTACCCCCAGGGCCTGCTCAGCTGCCTGCTCCGGCTGCAGGCCCGCATCCCGGTCGATTTCGATCTTTTCCCCCACGGCAACGAGCGCGCCGCTGCCCTGCTCCATCTCGACGCCCTGAGCGCCCCCGACGTCGTCGTCTACGATCGCGGCTACTATTCCTTCGAACTGCTCTGGGCCCATCTCCAACGCGGCTTGCAGGCCGTCTTCCGCCTCCAGCGCAGCCTCGGCCCCGCCATCGACGCGTTCATCGACTCCGAGCGCAGCGAGGAGTGCCTCGCCATCCTGCCCGGCCGCGAAACCCTCCGGGAGCTGTCGCGCAAGTACCCCGGCACGCATTGGCACCCGCTGCGCCTGCGGCTGGTCAAGTACTCCCACGCCTCCACCACCTACGTGCTGGGCACGACCCTGCTCGACCGCCGCCGCTACCGGAGCGGCGACCTGGCCGATCTCTACCATGCGCGCTGGGGGCTCGAGGAGATGTACAAGATCAGCAAGCAATTCCTCGAAGTCGAGCAATTCCACGGGCAGAGCGAGCGTTTGGTGAAGCAGGAACTGTATGCGCACTTCAACCTGATTGCCATGGGGCGGCTGTTCACCAACCGGGACGCCAGCCTCCATCCGGCGGCCAGCCCGGCCGCCGGCCAGCCGGTGCCGCAAGCCAACTTCAAGCACAGCCTGGCGGCGCTGGGGCAACATCTGGAGGGCCTGCTGATGCGCCACAGCGCGTATGTGCACGAGACGCTGGAGCGCATCTGCGCATGGGTCGGGACAGGACGGCGCAAGCCGCGTCCCAACCGCTCGTATCCGCGGCGCAGCCTGCAGCCCGCCCCGAAGTGGTCGCGCCGCAAGACCAGAAAGGCGAAGAAAACACCGGCCCCGAGTGCAGAGCCGCAACCGGTCCCAGCTTCATGAATTGAGTGCTCGAAACTGACCGCAACTACTGCCGGAAACCACCGGACCTTAAGTTAGCGTCCGAAACCTTAAGTTAGTGCCATTGGGTCGGGAGCCACCCCGCCGATCGCCTGGATGCCCGGCGTCTCGTCGTAGGCGACGAACCCGGTCAGCGCCTCCTCCCCAGCCTGCCCGCTCTTCCCACGGGCTTGCTCCCGCTTGTGCGCCCACTCCACAAGCTTGTACACCACAAGCACTTGGGCCACCTCCTGCTCGAATTCCGGATCGCGCTTCTCCAGATAGTACTCGATCTTGTGCGGCCGCAACTGGGCACGCGACAGGATCTTCGACACCGTGCCCCGGGCCAGCTGTGCCAGGCTCGGATGCCCCGCCTGCTCGCAGTGCTCGCGCACGTGCCGGGCCAGCAGCCGGGTGGTCCACAGCTCCTCCGGATAGCCCAGCTGCCTGGGCTTGACGCAGGCCAGCGACACGACCCATGCTCGTGCCTCCGCACTGATCCGCCCCGGACGGCCCTTGCGCGGCAGGTCGGACAGGGCCGCCAGCGCTCCGAGCTGCAAGCCCTTGTCGATGCAGCGCTCTACCTTGGGACGGTTGGTGTCCAGCTCCCGCGCGATCGCCGACACGCTCCTGCCCTCGGCGTAGGCGAGCAGGATCCGTGCCCGCTCGACACGCTGGACGGACTCGGAGCGCGAGCGGACCAGCGCTGCGAGGATCGAGCGCATCTCGTCGCTGAGATGGAAGCTGGCTCGTCGGCTGGCGAAGGGCACAGGAACGGCGCCGGAGCCGCACGATTCCGGCGCTACGAGCATAAAACATGTCAGGTCATAATTGCAATGTTAGTTTGGAATCGCTCTACTAGTCAGTCGACCGACCGACGTAGCCGCTGGATGGCCACGTCGCGAGTTGGTCAATGGAGTCGGCTTTCAACGGAACCGATCGCTCGAACCTCGGCAACGGCTCGCCATCGTCTCCGAGCACTGTCACCGTGGCGTAGCCGCCAGCGCGTACAGCGACACGAACCCGTCGCGGCGCAAGACAGCTGGGTTCATGGCGCTGTGCGCGTCTTCGAGCCAGTCCGCCCGTTCGCTCTCACTGAGAGTCGAGGGATCGCGCGGGCGGCCGTCGGGCCAGCGGGCGTGTTGCGGGACGCGACGCTTGTTCCCTCCGTAGTAGATACGAACCTCGTCGTCGTGAAGGATAATGCCGTTGTAGGCGCCCAGTTGCAGTCGGTCGTAGTTGTCGACAAGTCCGAGCATCAGAGGCGACGGCTCCAGGAACGGCTGACGGTCGCCCAGCCGCCGCCAGTTCTCGAAGTCGCGGCTCATGGCTAGTTGGATCAGGTTGAAGCCGTCCGCGTTGCGGCGGTCTGGCAGCCTCTCGCCGGTTGGGTAGTACACCGTGATCAGGCCGAGATACAGGCCCTCGTGGGGACCACGCCGAAGTTGTAGCACTCGGCCTGCCAGGTCGGAATGCGTCCTCCGCCTCCCGGGGGATCGACGAACAGCGGCTTGGCCAAAGCAGGATTCACCAGCCGCCGCCGAATAATGTCGAGCGCCGTCTCCTGGTCGCGGCCTTTGTCCATGCCGAATATGAAGCGCGGCACAGACCACTCGACGAAATCCCTGCTGATCGACACATCGTAAGAGCGCCCGACCGTGTTCGGGTTCTCACGTTTCAGCAGCGCGAGGAACAAGCGCTTCTCACGATCGAACGTCATCGTCCCGGCGTCGCCCGAGGGGAGCTCAACGTCGAGCTTCTTCCAATCGAAGCCGTCCTCGTTCACGACCGGGATGCGACCGCGCGGGACCGTCAGCAGGCCCTTGTAGCGCCGCCGCGGATCTGGATCATCCGGGTCGTACACCACATGGACCAGGCGCTGATTGTCGGGCGTCGGGAACAAGTTGTTGCGCATCGATCGTCGAACTCGACCAACCCGAGATTCGGCTTCTGCCAGTGCACGCCGTCTTGAGACGTTGCTAGCGCGTACCGGCGCCGTTGTCCGCGTTGGTCGTAGCGGCATTTGTAAACCTGCTTGTAGACGCCTTCCTCAGGGACCCACATCGGCGGCGAGAAGATGCCGATGTAAACGCGCCTCCCACGGGCGATCGGCTTTGAGCACCGCTCCGCGCTTCTGCGGCTAGTGCATCGTGCGCTTCAGGCCTTCAATCCGTTCGACGATGTGATCGTCGAGAAAGAGTTGTCGGTGCGAACCGATTTGAATGGGTTCGGCGGCACGCAGCGCCGCCAGCGGAGTCAGCAACATTGCGGTGAGGGTAAGGATGGTCTGTTTCATGGTGTCGAATCCTCGGATCGGAACTGAAACGAACAAAGGCGCAGGCAACACCCGAGGACATGGCACTTAGCTAATCTCTTAAGGCGAAAACCCCAACCTTGGTGCCTCCGAATCGAGTGCACTAGCATCAAGGATGAGACAGCAGGCGATTGATGGGGTCGCTAATCCAATCGGTAATCTTGCTCCCGATTACTGCGCTCGCACGACGCATCCCAAGTCTTGAGCGTTTCTTTCATCGACCGTGCCAGTTCTGGCCGTGCTGCAACAAGGTTGTCCCGTTCTCCTCGATCGATCACAACATCGAATAACATATCTTCGCTGCTGCGTGCGTCGTCTAGGTAGGAGAGGAACTTGTAGCGATTACCAATCAGGGCGTGATCCGGGGATCCCAGTCTTTGGGACTTGCCTTGCTCACCGCCGTCGGGGGTTTGGAAGGCGATCGGCTGAGGGCGCTCTTTCATCATTCCCTCGATGAGCGGCATCAGGTTGATGCCGTCGATGGGCTCCGGGCGGCCCTTTACCTCAAACCCCAGCGCCGCCAGCACGGTTGGAAAGTAGTCGGACGTCGAGCAGGGAATGTCCGTGGTGCGCGCCGCTTCGACGCGCGCGGGCCACTCCAGAATCCCTGGTACACGAATCCCGCCTTCGAACAGGCTTCGCTTGCGGCCGCGAAGTCCGTTGGTCGATCCCCGGTAATTGTCCTGATAATGGACCTTTCCCTCGGGCCCGTTATCACTTGTGTACCAGAGCATCGTGTTGTTAGCGACACCCAGGTCACGCAGTTCCTTGCGCAGCCGTCCTACCTGCTCGTCAAGGGCTGTAATGCAGCCGTAGAAGTTTTTTTCTCCTTCGCTGAACTCGGAGTACATCTTTTTGTAACGCGGCCCACCTCGTACGGGCCCGTGGGGTGCATGAAACCAGATCACGGCGAAGAATGGTTTGTCTTCGTCAACGGCTTGGCGCAGGAACGGGATCGCGCGGTCCATGATGACCCGCGAGTCATCGCCGTCGAGATTGTCCTTGGCATATTGGCCGGGCCCGGTCCAGTACTTCGTACGGAACGACTGGTTCTTTATCGGGTTCCAGGTCGGCACGGCCTGCTCGGTCGCGAAACACTCGTCGAAGCCGTTCTCCCAAGGTGGCGAATAGTGTTCTTTCTGTCTACCCCCGCGCCGGCCGTCGTCGATGTCGTTGGTGAGTGTCCCAAGATGCCATTTGCCGAAGTGGCCCGTAGCGAAGCCCTGCGTCTTCAGCGCCTCGGCCAGCGTGACCTCCTGCTTCTTTATGTGCCCGACGTTGGCGAAGTGGATGCCGTAGCGGTAGGGATGGCGACCCGTGAGCGCGCTGCCGCGCGTGGGAGAGCAGACGGGCGCGCCGGAGTAGAAGCGGTCAAAGCGAATGCCGGCGCGCGACATCGCGTCGAGGTTGGGCGTTTTAACGTAGGGGTGGCCGTTGTAGCCGACGTCGCCCCACCCCTGATCGTCAGACATGCAGAGGATGATGTTCGGTTTTGTGCCAGACGCCGCGCGAACCACAGGCCGAGCGGCCACACCAGCCAAGATGTTTTTCAGTACTGTTCGTCGATTCATGGCGATACCGTGGGAGCCTGGAGACTCGAAAGAGTCCCCAGGCTAGTTTGCGTGCGAGAAGGTGCGAACCTCTAGAACACGAACCGCAGACCCAACTGGACCATCCGTTGTGTGCGTTGGAGCGTGGGTTCACTCCCAGCTCTGGTGATGCGGCCCGCGTTTCCCGTACCGATTCTGGAGTTGGGCGTGTTGAACTGTGGAGTGTTGGTGATGTTGAAGCACTCGGCGCGGAACTGGAGCCGCTTGGATTCACTGATACGGAAGTTCTTGAAGATCGAGAAATCAAGCTGCTTGGTTCCCGGCCCTTCGAGGACGTTCGGCCCGCTGTTGCCCCACATCCGGAAACCAGGCTCGGCAAAGGCGTCCACGTCGAACCAGCGGTTGATGTTCCGCTGACCCGGCGGGAGATTCCCATCACGCAGCCGGTCGGCCCGGGTGCCTTCACCGATGTTCAGCGTATTGCTTCGGGCGCTGGGCGTGAACCGGAGTCCATCATACAGACGGAGCCCTCCGTGAATCTCCCAGCCGCCGACGATCTGGTTCGCAACCGCGTTAGCCCCGCCGAGCAAAGGTTTTCCCCGCCCGAACGGAAACTCGTATCCGAACGTCGACTGGAAGAAGCTCGGGATGTTGGTCCCACAGTCGCCCTTCTCGCCTCTCAGGTCCGTGATTGGCAGCCCCCCCCCGGACGCCGAGATGCAGTGGCTCCAGGTGTAGCTGGCCTGGTAGTTCAGCCCGCTCGAGAACCGCTTGACCAACGTCGCCTGTAGGGCATGGTACGTACTGTTTCCCCTGGCGTGCCGGATCGAGACCGAGGAATGCTGCGGCCAGCGACGCCGACTATTCACCGGGCCGGCACCCGGGACCGGCTGGTTGAGGTTGAGACCCTGGTCCAGGTCGGTCCCTTTCGATCCAACGTAGGCGACAGTCAACTGTTGGTTGCCCGGCAATTGCTGCTGGACCGCAAGATTCCACTGCTGTATGTACGAGGTCTCGAAGTCCTCCGCCATCCCTCTTCGGTTCTGTCCCGCAGCGTCTGGGTCGGTTGTCCGGAAAACACCGTCTGAGATTGCCCAGGCCCCCTCGAAATCGCCCTGGCTGTTGTTGAGCGTCGAATTGATGAAAAAGGGTGGGTTCCCGGCAAGGCTCGCCCCCAAGTGGATCGGGATCATGGAGTAGTAGAGCCCGTAAGCAGCGCGCAACACGGTGGTGTCGGTGAGCCGGTAGGCAAGTCCCAGCCGAGGAGCGAAGTTATCCCAGTCCCCCGAGAGGCCACTACGCGAGATCCCGCCTTGTGCGACGGGAACCGGCTCTCCGCTCGCAATGTCGAACTGCATCATCCGGTCGGCGACCTCAACCTGGGGGTAGGATTGCGGGACCTCGTACCGGAGACCGAGGTTCAAGGCAAGTTTCGGGGTGACCTTCCAATCGTCCTGGAAGTGCAAGCCCAAGTCAGTCCTCCGCAATCCCCTCGTCCCGACGATTCCCCTCAGGTCGACAGTCCTCGGGTTTCCGAGAAGGAGCTCGGCGGCGCCAAACCCGGTGTTCTGTCGTCTGACCGGATTGTTCGTGTAGATCGAGGTGAACTGGAAGAAGCCCCGTGGCCGTTGGGCCTGGAACACGTTGGTCTGGCGTCGAATCACGTCAAATCCAATCTTGAGAGTGTGATTCCCCCGAGTGGCATCAAGGTTGTTACTCAACTGGAAGTTGTTGGAGACGATGACCGCCGGCCGGAACTGAAAGTCACCGATATTATTGAGACCGGCGACACGGATCTCGGCAAGACCAGTGCTGAACTTGTCGACGTTGGAGTTGGGTATGCCGAACTCCTCGGAGATGTTGCGGCCTCCGTTTAGCGACGTGCTCTTCAGCGGCTGCCGGGAGAAGCCGAGACGAATCTGGTTGATGGTCCGCGGCGAAATGACGTGCGTATAGCTCGGGACAATCTGGACGAAGGGAACGCTGATTCCAATGTAGGGTGTAGCCTCAGGGCCGAGTCTCTGCCGGCTGCTGTCGACGAAGTCCCACTGTGCGATGGTTGCCCGGACGAAACCGCGCGAGCCGCCCTGGAACTCCCGGTCAACTTTGACGCTGCCCTGGTCACTGGTGGTCGGCTGGGAACTGATGGGATTGAAATTGGTTACCAAGCCAGGGCGATTTGGCAGCGGGTAGAAGTCCATCACGTTCTTGGCGGCCGGGTTGAAGCGGCCTGCCGGAATCACGTTCCCCGGAAACGGCTGCCGCGCGATCCGGCCGGCGGCATTCGTCTCGCTGGTCAACGGATCGAAGATGGTGACCGGCCTCGATTGGGCCAGCAGGTCGCTGAAATCCCCGTCTTTCATGGGCGCTGTCGGTACCGTCGTCAGATGGGTGATGCCCTGCCTGATCCGCTTCCCTTCGTAGGACAAGAAGAAGAAGGTCTTGGCGTCGTTTCCACCCAGCGGGCCGCCCAGCGTGCCGCCGAAGATGTTCTGCCGCAGCGCCGCCTTGTCGCCCCGGGCGAAGTAGTTGCGCGCGTCGAGCTTGTCGTTGCGGAAATATTCGAACGCCGTGCCGTGGAACTTGTTCGTTCCGGACTTGTAGCCGATGTTGACGGACGCCCCGGAGCGGCCGAACCGGGCGTCGGGAACCGAGGTCTCCACGCGAAACTGTTCAATTGCCTCCATCTCGACGAAGTTCATGATCCCCGCGCCCTGGTGATTGGAGTTGTTCTGGATACCATCCACCACGAAGTTGTTGTCATTGGGGTGGGAGCCGTTGACGGTGTTCGCCGTTTCCCCCCGCGCTGAGGAAAGGCCCAGTCCCCCGGCCTGCTGACGCGCCGGAACGACACCGGCGGTGTAGCGAATGATCTGTGCGAAATTCCGGCTGTTTATGGGCAAGGATTTGACCTCCCGCTCCGTTCGGAGGGTACTGAGGGTCGAGGCCTCGGTTTGGAGAACTTGTCCGACGGCTTCGACCGTAACGGACTCGGCCACCGCCCCGATCTGCAGGGTGAAATCGACGGCAAGCCGCTCGGAGAGGTGCAGCACGACGTCTTTCGCAGCAGTGAGAAACCCTTCCTGGGTGACCGTAATCCGGTAGGTCCCCGGCGGGAGAGGAGGAGACACATACAAACCGGTTGCGGCTGTCTCCAAGTCCAGCTGGTAATTTGTCCCAGTGTTCAGTACCGTCACCTTCGCACCGGGAATGACTGCATCCGAATTGTCGTAGACAAACCCGGAAAGAACTCCTGTGTCGACCTGAGCCGGCAGGAAACTTACGGTACACGCGATAAGACTCACGAGAGTCAGAAGTCGCACGAGGGCCCGGGTGGGCGATCGAGTTTCTTTCGTTCCCGCCCATCGAAGGGTCGAAAGGGTTCGATTCATTTTTTGTCCCGCCGCCGCTCGCACTACGTTGCTGTTCGACATGTGATCCTCCCGCTCAAATCGAGGCTGAAACCAGCCCAAACCAGGTCAAAGGGCGGAACACCAGAACAAGCCGGCTAGGACGGGTGTGACCGAACCGCGTGGGTCCCATGTTGGATCCATGCAGCGAGGCCCATCCGGAGAGAATCTGTTGTTTTCACCGACCCTTGCCTGAAACGATAGCCGACCGGCTGCCGCCTTGTACCACCTTGGGGGGGAAATGTCAATGGGCTGATTTCACCAGGTCTTGTGGTCGATTGGGCTCTTTGCCTAGTAGGCGATTCCGAAATAACATATCTGTGCTTAGGCTACTGAGGTCTCGTCCATCTTGGACATCCACTTGTAAATGGCCGGATCTTCGTTCAGACGGTCGATGTAGCGTTCGATGCGCTCCTGCAGTTCCTGTTTGCTCTCCACTCGCATGCCGCGCAAGAAGCTGTTCGTCAGCTTCGCGAAGAACGACTCCACCAAATTCAGCCACGAGCCGTGCACGGGCGTGAAGACGAATTCGAAACGGTTCGCTGTCGTCGCCAGGTAGGCCCGCGTCTCCTTCGACACATGCGCCGAATGGTGGTCCAGCACCAGCCGGATCCGCACTCCGGTCGGATACGCCTCGTCCAGTTGGCGCAGGAAGGCGACGAATTCCCGGCTGCGGTGTCGCTCCACCACCGCCCGGTGAACGTGCCCCGTCAACAGATCCAGTCCGGCCATTAGCGTCAGCGTTCCCCGCCGCTTGTATTCGTAGTCGCGTCCCGTGGCGGCGTGCTTGCCCGGCGGCGGGGCCAGGTCGGGAGCCACCCCGCCGATCGCCTGGATGCCCGGCGTCTCGTCGTAGGCGACGAACCCGGTCAGCGCCTCCTCCCCAGCCTGCCCGCTCTTCCCACGGGCTTGCTCCCGCTTGTGCGCCCACTCCACAAGCTTGTACACCACAAGCACTTGGGCCACCTCCTGCTCGAATTCCGGATCGCGCTTCTCCAGATAGTACTCGATCTTGTGCGGCCGCAACTGGGCACGCGACAGGATCTTCGACACCGTGCCCCGGGCCAGCTGTGCCAGGCTCGGATGCCCCGCCTGCTCGCAGTGCTCGCGCACGTGCCGGGCCAGCAGCCGGGTGGTCCACAGCTCCTCCGGATAGCCCAGCTGCCTGGGCTTGACGCAGGCCAGCGACACGACCCATGCTCGTGCCTCCGCACTGATCCGCCCCGGACGGCCCTTGCGCGGCAGGTCGGACAGGGCCGCCAGCGCTCCGAGCTGCAAGCCCTTGTCGATGCAGCGCTCTACCTTGGGACGGTTGGTGTCCAGCTCCCGCGCGATCGCCGACACGCTCCTGCCCTCGGCGTAGGCGAGCAGGATCCGTGCCCGCTCGACACGCTGGACGGACTCGGAGCGCGAGCGGACCAGCGCTGCGAGGATCGAGCGCATCTCGTCGCTGAGATGGAGGCTGGCTCGTCGGCTGGCGAAGGGCACAGGAACGGCGCCGGAGCCGCACGATTCCGGCGCTACGAGCATAAGACATGTCAGGCCATAATTGCAATGTTAGTTTGGAATCGACCTACTAGCCGGGCGGCATGACTTGCCATGCAAGGTGAGCCTGGTGCATGAACAGGCGTCGTGAATTCCTGCAAACCTCCCGTCCAAAGAAATCAGGCATGGTAAAGGAGCAGACGAAAGCGAGAAACCGCAGCCGATTACAGGCGGATGGCCAGCATTCCTGGGATCGTCGCGGCGGCTGAGGCATTCGCCAAACCCTGGCCGCTTGGTATCGCGGAGAGCGACTGCAAGCTTGAGCAGTTCTGCCAGCAGGGCCGACTCGCGGAGAACCGCTCGGCGAGGGAACCCCGCGACTTCACTGGCAGGTTTCTCGCTGGCGCCCTCGGGGCGCAAAGTACCGCCCGTTCGGGCAACGGTTACCTCGAGATGGAGGATCAGGGAAGAGAGTCGTCCTGACCGGCGGGCGACTTCGATCGCTCGTACAGCGCCTCTGCCTGACGCTTCAACCCCTCGCCCACATCGGTGAATCCGACGCGCATATAGCGAGCAAAACACAGGTACACCATTCGTGCAAGCACACCGGTCAAGCGATCCGTGTTGTGGTATAGGCAGCTCGTCTCGTTCACCGGTTCCAGATGCTGCTCTCGCACTGCAAACAGGAGCCTGCGCGCTCCGAATGCCTTGCTCCAGGCGATGAGCCGTGATTCTTCGAACGCGGAGACGGTCTCGGTGATTCGCACCTTGGCGGGACCCATCCTGACCAGCAGATGAGCGGGCGAACCGATCTCGAAATCTGTTCGTGCCTGCGGCGTGAACGGATTCCAGTCACCGTATCTTTCGACGTCTGTCAGAACATCCCATACAAGATCGATCGGTGCGGCGATCTGGATGCGTTCAGTCTGTATCTGCATGCCGCTCATGCTCAGCGCTACCGGGTCTCACGAGACTCTTGACCCAGTCATCCGACCTCTCCCAGAGCAATCTCGACACGGACTCGTCCGTGGTCTCGTCGGACGGCTCCGCGATCGCGCATCGATCGTAATATCTTCCTCCCCGAAATGGTCGCTCACTGGCAGACTTCACGGTAGTTTGCGCGCCACGCTCCGCAGGTAGCAATACCAGAGAGGCCATCGCGGAACCGACTCTGTGAAAGACGGCGTCGCTCCTCCCTCCTGGGATTGCCATCCGCGTGAGGTTGGTATAGACGGATCCCGGATGCAATGCTGCCGACTGCAGGTTGTATCGTTTCGCGAACCGCCTCTGAAGTTCGCACGAGAAGTGAATCAGCGCCAGCTTGGACAACCCGTACGCATCCCAGGAATGGTAGCGTTCCTGCCTGTCGAAGAGGTGCTTGTTCTTGGCTCTGTCGTGCAGGTGGGAAGAGACGTTGATGACACGCGCGTCTCCGGACTCCAGACCGCTTCGTTTCAGCAGCGGCAGCAACAGGCTCGTCAGGTGAAACGTTCCGAGATAGTTCGTGCGCCAATGGACTTCAAAGCCGTCCGTGCTCAAGGGCGGTTCCTTGCGCGGGTTCAGGATGTTCCTGTGAATTCCGGCGTTATTGATTAGGACGTCCAGCTTGCCGTCGTGGTGCATTCCGTACCACATTGCAAATTGGTTGACGCTGTCGACATCGCACAGGTCGAGCGGATGGGCCTTGACGCTGTCCTCGTCGACCCCAGTGCTGCGGAGGTCGTGCTTCAGGGAATCCTCCAAGGAGGCAACGTCGCGTTTCCGGGTAACGACGACAAAGGCACCCCAACTCGCGAGGATCCTGGCCGTTTCATATCCCAGGGAGTTGCGGGAGGCACCAGTGACGATGACGCGCCGGCCCGACAGTTCCGCTTGTTCCGCCGTCGGCTTGCGGACAAGAAGACGCCGCAGGTGATTCACGGACTTGGAAAATGAACGCGGCATGCTTCCCTGGGGCGATCAGCGTGACTCGCGTGACTTCGTCACCAGGGCTTCGCTCGCTTCCCACAACCTAGCCCCGTTGTCCGGATCCGATGCACTACGCGCGACCCGCTTCCGACGCATCATGTGCAGATAGATCCCCGTGGCTTGACCGGCTTCCTCCGCGCAACAGAGGTAGATCACCGGCCCAATGGCCCGCTGCGGGGATTGGAAGAAGAGCCTCAAAACCGGGCTGACGATCGGCTTCAGCAGCATTGGCGTATCCCTGGAAATATTGGTAGCGACACCTCCAGGGCACATTGCATGCACCGCCACATCGACGCTATCGCCCGGGTTCAGGCGGCGGGAAAGCTCTGTTGCGAACGTGCACAGGAGCAGCTTGCTGAGGCCATAGTGCTTAAGGCTGTCCTTCAGCCCGTACTCCGTGAACGCTCCGAAGCGATCGAAATCGATGTCGTGAGAGGACCGATGCGATTCCGATGTGATGAACACGATACGCGGCGTCTCCCTGTCCTGGCTCGCTGGGCGAATGACACCGTCCTGCAGCCACCGGTCGATCATCACCCGCGTCGCCAGGAAATGGACCGCGAACATCGTCTCGTACCCTTGCGGGGTCTTTCTCGATTTGCGGAGCATGAGGCCGGCGTTCATCAGCGCGATGTCGATGCGTGTGCCGCGCCGGGCCAGCTGGTCGCAGCAGCGATGCACGGACCGTAGATCGGCAAGGTCCACCTCCACCATCGCTACGGCCGCAGACCCGGAGAGTCGATTGATCTCGGCGCAGGTTTCGACATGGCCTGGCCGGCAGGCCAGAATCATGTTCCCGCCACGCCTTGCCAGTTCGATGGCAGCGGCCTTGCCCAGTCCGCTGTTGGCACCGGTAACAAGGCAGGTCTTGCCGTCGATCCGCATGTCATCCGGAACCGGGCCGACGTCCGCTGCGCTCGGATTCCGCAGATCCCGAATTGCCGCGAAGATGGCGCTTACGAAGGTGCCGTCGCCGATTTCCTTTGCTTCCCGCACCATGGCAGCCCGAGAACTTCGCAAGCTGACCCGCGTCTTTCGCCTGATCAAGAGCTGCGCCCCTATTCGAACGGAATCGCGTGTTTGTCCCGATAGGCGGAAAAGGCCTCGTCGACGGCCTCCTCGCTCAAGCCGAAATCACCTAGCCGGTAGGCGTGCTTGCCAAAACGATTCTGCGGATTGGCTCGCATGAAGGACTCCGCTTTCCGTTCCGCCTCGTGGTCGAAACCGATTCCCGCCTGCCTGCAAATCCTTCGCAGCACGGCGATCGGATCGCTCGTCAGATCGTAGTACGACACGTCGACGAACCGGCCGGGATCCGTTCCGGACCGTGTCTTCATCGTCAACTGGACCATCCTTCGGGTCTTCCTGCACCAGTGCCTCCCTATTTCCCTTGGATCGACGCTATCGCTGAAAATGCCGCGGCCGTGGGCAACCATGCTGCAGAACGAAGCCAGGGCCCTCCGAGGGTCGCGATGGGCCTGCACAACCGTTGCATCAGGAAATACCTTGAGAAACACGTCGAGGTACTCCATATGGTGCGGGGTCTTGAGCACCCAGGCTCTGCCGGGACTCTGCCAGCAGAGTACCTTCAGGGTCTGGCGAAAGTACTCGTAGGTCCTCAAGTGATCCTGGACCTCTAGCCAGCGGGAATAGCGCGGCACGTGCATGGTAGCCTCCGCCGACTGGCTCATGAAGTTCAGATCGAGCAGCAAGACGTCCTCTTCCGGCTCATCATGGTCAATCGGATGGATCGCCATGAATTGTGGTGCCAGATAGGAAATCACCCGCTTGGCCAGGACTGCACGCAGCTTGCGGGCCTTCTGACCGCGCTGCCTCAGATTGGCAGCCGGGACCGGGTCCAGCGCTTCCGCGCCCGAGACGCCCCGAATTCCCGGATGTGAGTGCAGCAGGCGCTGGAGCAAGGTTGTGCCGGTGCGCTGCAGTCCGGTGATCAGGATGATCGTGCCGAGATCGACGTCACGGATTTCGGGGTGCCTCTTCAGCAGGTCCTCGATCCGCAACCGCTGAACCAGCGCACTGGCAAGCCGCGACTTCTGGATCAGCCTGCCAGTCGCAGTGAGCCGGGCCTCGTCGTTGATCGACGCGACGAGGACTTCCAGGGCACGAAGATGTCCGTCGTTACCAAAGTCCGAGAGGCCTGTCTTCCGTTGCGCAGAGTCAACGAGCGAGTCAATTGTCAAGGAACCCGAAAGCCCTACTCTCAGGCCTGCCCTCCCGATCAGGTTGACAACCCTGATCGGGAAAGGCCGGTACGGGTTTTCATAGTCTGTGGAAGTCACAGGCGTCTCTCAGCGATGGGGGCGATCTTCCGATGGGCTAGTTCTGCAGGCTGCTCAGCTTGACCAACCGGGTCCGGGGTTGCGGGTGCTCCCTCGCCCGCACCCATCGGAAACACATGGTCCCGGACATGTGACCCGCGGTCTCGATCCAGTTGGGCAGGCCGGGATCCTCGTGCGCCACGATCAGGCGGAGAGAGCGATCGTCCTCGTACCGGGCGAGGTGCTTGTTGGTGTGGATCCTGTGGTGGCGATAGTCCAGGGATTCCATCCAGTAATTATTCAGTTGGAAATTCCAGTACTCGCATTCCGGTGGCATGACTTCTATCACCAGGGCCTCGTCTCGGGCGATTGCCCAATGGCTGTGGTAGTAGGCGATATTCGGATCTCCCCCGGCAGCGAGCGACACTTGCGGGTCGAACATCGGGAGTTGGTTGCTGTGCTTCCTGAAATCGCGCGCCCACTTGGCAAACAGCAATGGCGCGCCCAGTACCAGCGCCCCCGCCTTTCTCAAACCCTCGTCCAGATCTCGTGCTGCCAGCGCAGAGGGACGGCGTTCATGTTCGGGACAGTTGATGCGCTCAATCTTCAGCTCTGCCGGCGTTTCCGTCTCTCGGTCGAGAAAGGTCTGGCGCACCACCAAGGTGCCTGTCTCGGGCTTCATGGGGAGCCAGTTTCTGAGCTGGGGGTCGCAACTGAGGATCAGCTCGAAACACCCGTTCTCGTCCATTTCGATTTGATCGGATTCGATGTGCCCGGTGGGGGGCAGACCGCCACCCTCCCCGTAGTTGCCGGATTGCGTGCCGAAGCTCAAGTAGGCGATGGTGTTGCGCCGGCCAGTGATTCTGTATTCGCGGTCACCTCTCAGCGCGGCCGTCAAGTAGAAGTTGTCGGGATTGTCCGCGCCGAGCTTGGTGGTTTCGTTGACAACGCGGTGCATGACGGGTGCATTGGTATCGGCATGCTCGACGAATGCCGTCAGGCCTGCCCGAGCGAGACGGCTCAGGTATCGATAGCCTTCCGCCTGGTTGAACGGATCCCGAGGAGCCCCCGGGAACTGCAGCGCAGCTCCTGCCGCTTTCAACGCATCGCAGAACTCGTTCCAGGACTCTCCGGAGACTACGCGCTGGGCGGCCACGTCATCCAGCGTCTTGCCACGCAGCTTCCAGATGAACAGCGAAATCCTTCGAAATAGGGCAAGAATACCGATGGCGAATCTACGCATTGCAAACCTCGACGGGTCGACCCTGGAAAGCTCAACAACTCATCGTGAGGCGCTGTTGCGCCGCAGCGGATTCACGGCAGTTGCCGCAGCATCCCACTTTGGCCGGGTGAGTTGACCAAGGCTATCCACGATTCTCGCGCGCACGCCCGACCAGCACGGCTCAGCAGGCAGAGCTCGCTTGTCGTACAACACGCTTGCATGTTCGGCAGAGCGCGGCAGTTCATGCGACGGGGCGCTCGCCCAGGGGGACCCCGGCGTGGCTGCGGCCTCCCGACGACCCATGGGGCCCGGGTGTGTCCGCGCAATTTGGCGCCGCACCTCATCCGAGGCGCTGCGGACGACCCGATTCGACAGCTTCGTAGCAGCCGAAGACTGTCCGAAGAGCTCGGAGGCTATCGTCGGCGGTGAGCGGGGGTTCCTCGAGGCCAGCGCTCGCCCGTACACAGGCCTTTACGAAAGGCGTGTAGCCGGACGGACCCGGGAACTGGTCGATCCGATGAATACGGGGATTCTGCTCCTTGCGGCTGTACCACGTGAGCGGGAGGCCACCGTGCCGTCTGATCTCGAGCCAGCCATGCGAACCCCAAATCTTGATTTGCGAATGGTACCCCCGGTCGAGGTAATAGCCCGATGTCATCGTTCCGAGAGCGCCGTTCGCGAACTTGAGCGCGATGGCTGCCGAGTCTTCCACATCGAGAGGCTGGCCACCCACCACTGCCGTGAATCCCGTGACTTCAACGACGTCAGACTCCGTCAGGAATGTCGCGAGGTCGAGCCAATGGATCCCGAGCCAGATCAGATGGCCGCCTCCGCCGCGCGCTTTCTTGGCGTACCACGTCTCGTGGTAGGCAGGACGGGTTAGGCGCGTTTGGTCCGCGATCAGATGCGCCTCGACCCCGTAGATCTGGCCTATCATGCCTTCGCGGATCAGCCGCCGAGCCTCCCGGGCTTCCGGATTGAGGCGATTAGCAAGCGCCAGCATCAGATGCAAGCCGTTAGTCTTCGCGAGTTCGTGGAGTCGTTCGAAGTCTTCGATGCGAACGCACGCCGGCTTTTCGGCCATGACATGGCAGCCGGCCTCGAGCGCGGTCTCTATTGCCGGGGGCGCAATCGCGGCCTCCATGCTGACGAGCGCCATGGCGGGCTCTTCCTGTCTTACGAGATCCGCCGGACCGTCGTACACGGCGCCGAGCTTCTCGCCGAGAGCCTCGCGGGCGGCCGCGACGTTCTGGCGGCCCGGGTCGGACAGCGACACGGCAGCCACTTCATCGGCTTCAGCGAGCGCTGAGAAGTAGGCGTCCAGGTGGGCGCCACCGGCATGCGTGATTACGCCGACCTTGATTCCTTCACGCTTAGGCGCACCGGCCGCAGCGGCGGGCAGGAGCGCAGCCCCTGCCCCGAGTATCTTGGCGAAGCTCCTGCGTTGCATGACTCTCAGCTCCCTTTATGGCCTGACTCTCTCTAGCCGTCCTGAATCTGCCTGGATTCGGGGTCGAAGGTCTTCCTGCTACCGCTCCAGAGGGCGTCTGTCGCCATGATGCACGCAATCGAGTGACCGTACCCGGCCTCGACGGGCGCATAGAGCGCGTCGTGGTCTCGTCGCCGAACCGCGTCAAGCCAATTCGCCATGTGGTGCAGCGCCCCTGGCTTCTCGGGGATTTCCTCCTCGCTAGCGAGAGCGTTCGGATGTTCGCTCCCTTTCCCGGATACCTGCCAGACGTCCTCGACCTCAAGGGTTCCGAGCGTGCCCATCACCCGGGTGGCGCTTCCGGCGGCGTTGCTGAGGCAGGTCGAATAACCGGCCAGGAACTTCCTGGGACCGCTTCCGTATTCGAGCGAAACCTGGACGCTGTCGGGATTCTCGCGATAGTCGTGGAACTGGTACAGGCCCCCGTGTGCCACGACGCTGGTCGGGTACAGCTCTCCTGTCAGCATGTGAATCACGTCCACGCCGTGTGTCATCCATTGGTCGATGATCGCGCTCGAGAACTCCCGGAACAGACGAAACGACCGGTAGATCCTCGGATCGAAAGGGCGATAGGACTTCCCCATCAGGAAGGCCTCCCAGTCGACGTCGCTCTCCTTCAGGGAATCCAGATCCTCTTGCTTCCTCGCCCAGCGGTAAGGGCTGTAGGCGTTCCATATGACGTCTGCCTTGACGATGTCGCCTATGCGACCCTCCTTCACCATGTCCATCGCAGAGCGGTAGCGCGGGTAGCTTCGCCGTTGCGTGCCGATCTGGACAATCCGGTCTGATTCCTCAACTGCCGCCAGCGCTTCGTTGGTCTCCGAGAGAACGTTTCCCATCGGTTTCTCGCAGTAGACGTCCTTTCCGGCTTCCACGGCAGCCTTGAGCATCTTGGCATGCTGGTGATCGGGCGTGGCGATGATGACAGCGTCGACCTCAGGATCGGCGAGCAGTTCTTCGAAACGCCCGTAGGCCTTTGGGCGCGCACCGTACGATTCGCCAACCAAGTTGGCCGCCGCTTCCAAGCGCTGCTTCCAGATGTCGCACACGGCCGTGACTCGGGCTTTGTAGTTGCTGCCGAACTCAATGCACTCCTTCATCACCTGAGTGCCTCGTCCGCCGGGGCCTATCACCCCCACCTGGATCACTTCGTTGGCGCTTCGAGACTGCCCCGGAGCGGTCTGGCGCGTTGCGGCCAGAGCCAGGCCTGCCGCTGAGGAAGCGCCAAGAAAGCGGCGTCGATTCATCTGCGAGTCTTGCACGGTTGATTCTCCCCGAAGAAATGGAATTCCCTATGGCTGATTGATCGCCACTCTTCCATAGGAGTTCCTGTCACAGTCTAGTACCAGGCATCCGGCTGGGTGTCAGCCTCAGCTCTGTGCAACGAAATCGGACCGGACGAAACTCGTTTTCTGGACCGCATCAAGCATTGCCCGAGCATCCTGGCTCAATGGCCCAGAACGCTGTAGTTGCCGTCCAGGATCAGGCGAATGGATACGTACAGCCCCAGCAGCGCACACAGCACCCAGGGGGAATTGATCGCACAGATGTAGGTGTACATTTCGCGTCGGGTGATTCGAGCTTGCCGATTGGCGACGAAGAAGCTGGCCCAGTACACCGAGGTCACGTACGTCCATTGCCAGAACAGGACGACCCCGAGGATTCCCGCAACGACGGCATCCACGAAATTGAACGTATAGGCCGCGTACAGGATGAGCGTAGGAACTGGCGTCACCATTCCGTTGGCGACATCCGCGTTGAATCCGAACGTACGGCGGTCTGCGTAGGAGCCGTCGTACTGGGAGTAGGTCGCCCAAACATCAGCTCATAGGGTCGGCGACAGGACCTGTGTCAACGGAACCCTTGTGGCAAGGAATTCACGGGCAGGTGTCCGGCCTGTCTTGATCCTTCGCTCTCGCCAATACTCGGAGCGTGTCTCGATATAGCCCCGTCGGAGAAACAGACACACCTCCCAATGGCAGATCAGCAGATTGATCGACAGGAACAGGCTCAGCAGAGAATAAATGACATTCAGATCCCCGTGAGCGTAGTAGCGCGCGCCGATGCCAAGAAGTGCCAAGATCGCGACGGCCAGCGCCGAGAACCCTCCTGCCGACATCGTCAGGCGCGGCTGGTCTGCACCTCGTTCGGAAAGCGATCGATGGGCACCGCGTTCGGGCATGTCCCGCTCCTCGCGGATATGTTATCTCTGCGACTCGAATCCGGGCCGGCGCGCACTGTCCCTCGGCGATCTAAGGCGGCTCCCTCTAGAGCGACCCGGGCCTGCCGGTGCCGTCGTTGACTGCGGTCGTGCCGGAAAGGGCCGACACTAGCTCCGAAACCGCGGCAAGGGGAGCAGCATCGGCGTTCTCGCCTGGTACTCGGGATAGGCCGGGTACTTCCCTGCAGATATCCGCTCGGTCATGCCGATCACAATGATGAACTGCACCACAAGCAGCACCAAGCCGAGCCCGGTCCAGTGGACCCACTGGCCCGCCGCCGACACGGCAAAGAGGTAGAAGGCGAACCACATACCGATTTCGCACAGATATGACGGATGGCGGCTGTAACGGAACAGTCCCGTGACGATGAAGGGCTGCACGATTTCCTCACCGGCTTCCATCCTGCGCTTCTTGTCTTTCTGGAATCTCCACATCTGCCCATCGGCGATGACCTGAACGCTGAAACACGCGAGGAAGAGCACGAGGGAAAGTCCATCGAGCCAGCGAAGAGGCTGGTCCCGCCAAGCCCACGCCTGGTGCACGGGCGAGGTGAACAGCCAGATGAGCAGCAGCTGGCCCGGCACGATGAAGGTGATGTTCGCCGGCTGGAACCACCGCGGGCCCAGTCTCTCCTGCGCTATGGCCCAGCGGTAGTCTGTGCCGCCCTTCCGGAAACCACCCTTGCGGGCGAAATTATGAGTGAGCCTCGCCGACCAGAGGAACACAAGTGCCGTCATGAGGTTGACACGTGCCACGTCGAAGTCGCCCTCGACGGCTACCAACAGGCAGTACACCGGCGGACACAGGGGCCACAGGCGATCCAGCCAAACACAAAAATCGCCGGTGACGAGCGAAACCACCCAGCCCAGCACCACAATGCCCACGCAGAGTTCCAATGCCGTACCGAATGGCTGTCCGGCTAGCGGATGGCTGAACAGGTTGAGTCCGGGCATTGGGAAACGCGCTCGTCCAAATACTGTAAGTCGATTCACCGAGTCAACGCCAGGTGCCTCCAGCTATTGCCCTACGGGCCGGACGGGCCCGAGCTCGGTTGAAGCGAAACGACGATGCCGCTATATTGTTGCTGGAATTAATCTTGGCGGCGGGGGGCTGGACGGGGAGTTCCCGCGCCTACGAATTGCCGGTAGCTGGTGACCCGCGCTCCGATACCAACGCTAGAGACATGATCACGAAGACCAACGGTCAATCGCCGGGTCCCATCGACGAACTGCCCCCGTTTCCCGAGGGCTGGTACTTCGTCGCGAGTCGTGCGTCGATTCTGCGAGAGAAACTCATCGAAAAGACTTGGCTGGGCGAAGAAATCGTCCTCTGGTGCGACGCGGAAGGCCGCATCTGCGTGGCCGACGCGGCTTGTCCGCATCTCGGTTCGCACCTGGGACCCTCGGCTGGCGGAAAGGTTCGTGACGGCTGTCTGGTGTGTCCCTTCCACGGATTCGAGTTCGATGCGACGGGCCAATGCGTTGCCACTCCGAATGCCCCTCCTCCCAAAGGTACGAGGCTGGAACTCTACGAGACAAGAGAGATCCTCGGAATGGTCTTCGCTTGGTGGGGAAGTGGCGGTCGACCACCACAGTGGGACCTGCCGGCCGCACCGCTTGCTGGACCCGAATGGTGCGGGGTGGGTTTCCGAACCCTCCGATTTCCAGGGCATATTCAGCAGCTGGCAGAGAATTCCGTGGATTTTACACACCTGAACTACATACACGGCTATGGGAACGTGACGCCGGTCGGTCCGGTCTCGGTCGAGGGTACCTACTTGCGGAGCAGCTTCGAATTCAAGCGAGAACGAAGCGTCGCGGGCATGGACATGACGTACGAGGTCTCGGCCGTCACTCACGTTCATGGACTGGGATATTCCTTCGTTGAAATCCACGAACGGTCGATCGACATGCGAGCGAGATACTGGGTGCTCGGAGCACCCGTTGATAGCAAGCGGGTGGAGTTGGTACTGGCCAACCAGGTACGGCAGATGCGCAAGCCCCGGCGGCCCATCATGGGCCTGCGCTTCCTTCCCGTGCAGCTGCGCCACAAGGTGATGAACCAGATCCTGCTCACGCTGCAGAAACGAGATGTCCGGCAAGACGTCGTGATCTGGGAACGGATGAGGTATCGGCACCGGCCCCGGCTTTGCCGGTCGGACGGCCCCATCGGGACGTACCGCCGGTATTGCCGGCAGTTCTATCCCGAGCTGACGATATCCGAGCCTTGGTGACGCTGGCGGACATCCGCGATGAAATCGTCGTAGTCCCAGTGGCAATGCGCGCCACCCCCGGCGGCTCGTTCCCCGACTCCCGGCAGCGGCGTTCGGCGGCGCGGACCGCCGCCCCAAAGACGGGTCGCGCTCAGTAGACCCACGGAACCAGACGATACGGAACCTTGTCCCGATATTGCGTCCAGAGTTCTCCATACTTTCCGGCGCAGCGGCCATCGTCGATGCGGTCTCGGACGACGAAGAAGATAGTCAGGTAGAGGAAGTACACCCAAGACCACAGGTTCGTGAAGTGTCCGAGTGCCAGAGCCATGCCGAGCGCCTCCAGGATTTCGCCCGTGTAATTCACATGCCGGGCGGCACCCCAGTACCCGCTACAGAGGATATTGCGGTCCCCATCAGTGATGGTGACCGGCCTCACGAACCCCAGAAACGGTCGCTCGGGGAACCGCTTGAACAGGTATTTCTGCAGGTTCGCCCCGCGCGTGATCATCCAGCCCAGCACGAACACCGCCGCCGAACCTCCGAGCCATAGCGGGGTCCACGACGGATTGATATCAGGCCTCGGCAGACCCGCCGTCCCCCAAAGCGCAATCGGATACAGGCAGGGATAGACGGCAATGCAGCCGACGATCAGCTTGAAGCCGACTCGTTCCTCGATGATGTCGAAGGTGAAGAGCTGAACGCGTTCGAAGCAGAAGTAGTCCGCCACGAACCATACCCACATCGCTGCGTGCAGGAACAGGCCGACGTTCGCCGCCTGGTCGTAAATGCCGTGATGGTATGCGGCGCTCGAGACGGCATTCAACGCGAGGAAGGTGCTGCCGAAGACGTACATGAACATCTTCGCATCGACATGGCCGCGAAACTGGACGTTGCGGGAACGGCCTTCGATCCACTGGACCAGCAGACTGCGGTCGTCTGCAGGCGCGCGCAGGACCATCCACGCGGTGAGCACCACGCTCAAGGCAACGGCCCCGGCTAGGGCGTGCCACTTCGCGAGCCACAGCCAATCGAGCGAGGCGGTAGTCAGCTCCAACCACCAGATGACGAGGGCGCAGACAAAGACTGGGAAACCGTTGAGCCGGTATCGGTTGGTCGTTACGCGGGTGTAGCCGTCGACCCGACGAGCGGGGAGGACGATGTGCAGGGCGAGGAGGATGACGAAGATGGCGGTCGGCGTCAGGAATGCGGCGACCGCCTGCCAAGTAGTTAGACCGGACATGATGGCTTCAGGAGCTTGATAGATTTAGTTGGCGGAGACGCGACAGCGCGTTGCACCGAATTCGATCAACGATAGCCGCACAGCCAGGAATCGTCAAACTCGAACGGGCGCTATCCCGGAAACCGGCGGGCCCGATGACCGCCCCCCTGACTGGTCAGGTCGGAATGTTCTGGATCGACGAATCATCAGTCAAGCCGGCCGTCCAGCTCGACGCGATGATCGCTGCCGGAACCAATGCGTCAAGGTGTCATCGTCGGCCAAGCACGAGCGAAAGTTCTTGATCCCCCTATTGCAGGAATCTGTACCAAGACGTTCTCGGTTCCGACAAGTGCTCTGCACACGGCACCCTAAGAACCCGCTCCAGCCAAGATCTTTGCCGTTGAGATCGCCTGCCCCGCATGTCGCGTGCAGTGCTCGGCGGCGTGGAAGATCAAGCCCAGTGTCGTGCTCGGCAAGCCGGCTCGACCCACTCTCCTGGCAACCAGCAGGTCTTCGCGCGAGGTAGCGCGCAACTGCTCCAGCGCGCGCTCGATCGTCTCGTAGGTGCCCGACGCGACCTCACCTAGCGATGGGGCGGGATGGCCGGGCTCGCGTTCGGCACGCAGGGCAGTCCTCTGGGCGTCGGACAGCACCTCGCCCCGCGAATACGTCAGCAGGCGATCAAGGGCCCCTCCCAAATGGCGTACATGAAACCCGATCGACGCCGCGCCGCCCGGACACTGCCACACATGGTCGAACGGCACGGATGCGACTAGAAGATCGACATCCTCGCGGACTTGCAGCAGGGAGTGCACAGCTGGCATGAGAAGCGGCTCGAAGCCGTCCACGGGGCCACGCAGCCAAGTTTCAGGTTGAGGATTCATCTCGGTCTCCTGACGATGCCCGGCCCTCCAGAGGCGGTAGACGGGGTACTGGAAAACTGTACAGCGGCGCGGCGACCGCCAGCGAGGCCCCCGAGCGGCCGCTGGGCCCAGACCGCCCCGAGCAACAACCGCCAACTGGAGACCACCGTGCGCGCCTCCCGGCCATCCACCGCGAAGGCCCTGGCTCAGCTCGGGTTCGCCATCCACCCCTTGTATAGTTCCTACCGCCTAGACTTCCCTTACCTCCTAAGCCAACATGATGCCGCCCTCCCTGAAGCTACCGCAACTACCGCACCTCTAGCAGTCCAAGTATTCGTAGCCACCTCAAAGTCCGGTGGCCTCGAGGTGAGAGAGAAAGATCTCGGAATATAGCAGCCGACCAACTCCTACTGATTCGAAACGATGCAAGGATCGTGGAGAGCACACGCTTTTGACAGCGGAGTGGGAGAGTAGGTCTTTCTCCAAGCCGACAGTTCCGACCTTCCTGGCAGCCAGTGTCGGATGCAAGAGGTGGATCGATTCCGGACATGCGACGACCGGCCATTCTGTCGTCGGATGCTATCCCGGCGATTCTTCTAAAGCTCCCCGCGATTCTTGCTGTCGGGAATCACAAGACAGAGACCTCGGGCTACTCTAAGCCCCACGGTGTTTGCCGGGAAGGACTAGCCCGTCGGATCGCAACCTGCGTAAAGTGCAATTCCATTGCTCGGATTCACCTTCAGGCCGCCAGCGATTTCACGCAGAATGGAGGGTCGTTGGCGAGTCAAGAGCAGTAAGCGTCGAGAACAACGCTGTCGGACGCCTCGAGCTCTCCCAAAGAATCGCGCACACGGCTAAGCAGTCATGACGCATCTCGATTGGATCATCGTGATGAGCTTGATGGTCTTGGTCTTTGGCTTTGCCGCTGCCCGCTCGCGCAAGACCAAGACCAACGCGGACTGGCTCTTGGCCGGCCGCAGCCTACCGTTTTGGCTGGTTGGCTGTTCGATGTTCGCTACGAGCGTCGACGGTGGCGAATATATCTCCTTGAACGGTGCCGTCTACAAGGACGGCCTAGTCATGATGAGCGGACTGATTTTCGGTATTGGTGTTGGCGGCTTGGCCGCAGCCTACTTGGTCGTCCCGTCCATGTATCGATCAGGCCTATTCACGAACGCTGAGTATCTCGAGAGCCGCTACGGCCCCGCCATGCGGGTGACCAGTGCGTTGGTGCAGATTCAGTACCGCACGAGTGTGCTGGGCACGATCGCGGTGTCTCTGCACCTCATCTTTACTGAAGTCGTCCATCTTGACTCGCATACTGCGTGGCTTCCTGTGGTGCTCTTGGCCGCAGGGACGACCCTGTATTCCGCATGGGGCGGACTGAAGACTGTCGCTAGTGCAGACGTCTTGCTAGGAACGATGATGCTCACCGCCACGCTTGTTTTGTGGCTCGTCATTTGGCAGGTAGTCGGGGGTCTGCAGGGCCTCACGGAGGCGCTAGTGCGCCAGGAGGGTCCCGCCCAAGCCGAGACTCTATTGCGCATAGGCGGGCAGCACGAAGGTCGAAGCTCTGGAATCGTGGTTGTCATTGGCTGGTGCTTGATCTCGACTGGGTATTTCGTCGTGAACCACACCCAGACCATGAAGATGTTCGGAGCCCGCTCAATGTGGGACCTCAAGCTGAGCGTGGTTGTCGGCGGCTGCCTGATCATTTTCTCCAGCTACTTCAGCACCACGCTGGGGCTGTTCGGCAGGGCACTCATGCCCGGACTAACGGAACCGGACATGATCTACCCAAGGCTGGTCGATCAGTATCTCGGCAATGGTCTAAAGGGAATTGTCGTGGCCGGAGTGATTGCCTCGGCTGTAAGCACGTTCGAAGGTACCGGAGCCGCTCTATCAGCTCTTTTCACACGCGACATCTACGCTCGCTTTCTCGCTCCTCGGGCGAGCGACACCCACTTCCTTGCCGTGAGCCGCGCAGCCACGATTGTGATCGTCGCCCTGTCGTTTGTCTATGTGCCGTTTATCCTTCGCGCACCGAACATCGTCGATTTCTTCGTGCGGATAACCAGCGTGTTTGTTACACCGCTAATGACCATTTATCTCATGGGCAACCTGACCCGCGTGCATCGACGTAGTGGCCTCGCGGGGCTGGTCGTGGGATCCATCTACGGACTCGCAGCATCCAACTTGGGAGGCACCGCCGAGGCGCCCGGCTTGCTGCCTTTCTGGTTCACGGAACGGTTTGCCGCGTTTCTATGGAGTACGGGAATCACTGCCGCCGCAATGGTGGCCGCGACGCTGGTGCTGGGCCGGGCAAAGCCGGAGCCCTCGGAAGAGGTTGAGGTGCCCGGCGGGATGGCCGACCTGCATCAAACCCTCGTAGCCAGTCCTGCGTCGCCGGTCTCGGGCCGACGGCGGCCGGTACCTTGGTGGGCGCAGCCGGTTCTATGGGCCGTGCTCATGTTGGCCGCATCGGGCATCGCAGTGTTCGGCCTGCTTTGGTAATGATGGCCTGCGTCTAATGTTGAGGTCCAATGTGCAAAACGTATGCACGGAGTAGCCAGAATAGCCGCTGGTGGGCGCCTACGTGCACCAAGTGTGATCTGTGGCCATGATTCAATCCGAATAACCTGGCTTGCCGCAACAAAATGCAACGGCTGTCAACGCGTAGACCAAAGCGACCCGCACCAATTCACTGACTGCCACTTCCTCGTTCAGCGTGTGCGCACCCTTGGCATCCGGACCATGAGTGATCGCCGGGATTCCTGCTCGATTCACAAACTCATGGCCATCATCCACAAACGGTTTTGCACCGATGGGAAGCTCTTCGCCCGTTCCCGCTGAATGAGCCGATTGAAATGCCGTGACGAATGGATCATCGGGATTGATCTGATAGGCGTCCCGAGCGACGTGGAATCCACCCTCGATCCGAACGCCGTGCTGCTCGGCGACGTCCAACAGGATCCGACGAAACTGATTCTCCGCATCCGTGAGTGCCGTGCCCGGCAACCAGCGGCGAGTGCCAGCAATATTGCATTCGATGGGCGACTCATTGTAGATCTCGCCGGCTGTGAATTGCCCGACGAACATGCTCTCGCGGCCAGCCATTGGATGCGTCAACTGCTTGAGCTCGTGATCGAGTTCCGCAAAGCGACGGACGATCTCGGACCCAGCTCGGATCACGCTAGGCTCTTCGAGTCCACCCAACATCTCATGCACTGGTTGGCCTTCGCGAGTGACCTTGATCGTCAACACCGCCATCCCTCGACCGATCACCGGCAGTGGCGAGGCGAGATACTCCGGAAGCAGAACCGCATCGCCAACGTAACCTTCGTCGATCAAGCCATTCACATGCGTTCCATCGCCCCATGGCGATTCGTGCAAGTCATGCGCGGTTAGCATGACTGCTCCGTATGTCAGCAAGCCTGTCTCGCGCAGAGCCCGCATCGCTTCGACGCACGCCGCAATACCACCCTTCATGTCCGAGCAACCGCTGCCGTATAGGATGCCGTTCTCTACTCGCGGCGGAACGAACGGCAGATGCACTGTGTCAAGGTGCCCGTTGTATTGAAGTGTTCTACCGGGCAGTCCGCTTGTGAATCTCGAGACGACAGCTGGAGCGTCTGGCCAGCCGGCTGCCGGGCGTTCGACCGAGAAGTCTTCGGCCCGCAGAATCTCATCCAGCCGGTTAGACACATCAGCTGCCGATCGCGTTGGACTAGGGACTTCAATCAACCGGATTGCGGTTTCAATCAACCGATCTGTTTGAATTGCAGCGGCCAGTTTTCGAGAGACTTCTTCGTTCACGCTACTTCGTGGCCTCTAGCTGGCCGACAGCATTCCCGACTCGTATCGTAGATCAGGAATAGCCCTCTTGGGCTGGCCACCCATCTTGGCTTCGTCCTCCTAGCCGCCTAGCAGGAGGGTTAGTGATTTCCATTGGTGATGAGAGCTCTGTAGTGGCTAGGGACACCACGAGACCCTGAACGTCATTAGTCAGGCCGGCGTGTTGGAAGCCTTGACACCCGCCGAGCCAATCCGCTATTTGCGGTCATCTCATCCCGACGCTTTCCCTTGGGAGAGCAAATCCCCCCGAGGGTCTTGGCACGCTGCTGCGGGGCCTCGGCAAGAGCCGGCCACCGAGCCCTCCTACCGTCGACCAACAGTGGGACATTCAGCGGCACAACACGCTATGTGACTCATAGAACTTATTGTTTATGAATGGCTTCTAAGTGTCTTGTGGCGGAGGAAGAGGGATTCGAACCCCCGAGACCCTTTCGAGCCTTGCGGTTTTCAAGACCGCCGCCTTCAACCACTCGGCCATTCCTCCGTCCGCTCATTAGCCTAGCAGGTGCTTTTCTCCCCTCTGGCCGCCGCTGATCACGCGATGAACGGGGCCCGCTAGGGCTCTCGCTGACTCGCCGGTTGTACGCTGCACCTGATGCCGGGCACGTTGCAGGGAAAGACAGCATTGGTCACTGGCGCGGCGGACGGAATCGGATCTGCGATCGTGGGCCGCATTGTCGCCTAAGGGGCTCGAATCGTCGCCAATGACATCGCTTCGACAGCCCACTTTTCTCTGGCGCGCTTGGTATGCGAGGGAAACGGAAACGCCGCCGGGCATGTGGCGGACCACTCGGTGGAATCGGAAGTCGCAAAGATGGTGGAACGCATCGGGTCTTCGTACGGCGGCCTGGACATCCTCGTCAACAATGCGTTCGCTGCGTTCAACGACACGGCCATCACAGGATTGGACGATCAAGACGGGGCCGCGTCGGTCATTTCCACGGACAGGCGGAAATCACAGAGCCGCTCGCTGACCTTGATCAGTTCTCTGGCCAAGCGGCGCAAACCCTTGCGTTCCTGGACTTGAGCGCCCGTTGCGGCAAGGCGCTCGGCTAAGTCTCACCGATCCAAGATCAGTGACATGCGCCAGGATCTATCGTAACGCTTTACTTGTATAAGTCTTTTTGGTATATCTCAATTGGGAACGGGAGCCCGGTGCACAAACTGAGGTTCAGCAAGCGAGCCGTCAGAGCACTCCTCGAAATGCCGCGTCCGAACGCAGAACGCATCCGCCGTGAATTGAAGCTGTTGGCGGGGGATCCGAGCCGGCGGGACGTGGACATTGCCGCGTTGAAAGGGCGTGTCGGCTTTCGGTTACGCGTCGGCGACATGCGAATCATCTTCGAGCGGAATGACAGGGCGCGGGTGATTGACGTGATACGGATCGCCGCGCGCGGACAGGTCTACAGGAAATAGGAGAGCCTCATGAAGAAGCCGCAGATCATTTTCGACACCTCGGGCCGGCCGACATTCGTCGTCATCCACTGGAGCGAGTACTCGCGGTTGGCTGGCGAGAATACTGACGCCCTGTGGAGCGACGAAGAGTTGTACGACCTGGCGAAGGCAGAGGGGGGCGAGTTATTCCCCATTGAGGTGGTGGACCGTCTCTTGGCCGGAGAGCACCCGGTCAAGGTGTACCGCAACCATCGAGGCATGACGCAAGGCGAGCTGGCTGCGACGGTCGGCATTCACAAGATGTATCTATCGCAGATCGAGACAGGAAGGCGCGTCGGCTCGACGAAGACGCTAGCCGCTCTTGCCCGTGCACTCAACGTGAGCCTGGACGACCTCACGAGTGAAGCAACAACCTGAGCACCTCGTGTTTGGGCAAGCCGAGGCGGATTCGTGAGCGTCCCGGCCTGACCCGGGTGTCCGGGATTCGAACCCCCGAGGCCCTTTCGAGCCCTGCGGTTTTCAACACCGCCGCCTTCAATCACTCGGCCATTCCTCCGTCTGCTCATCAGCCTTGCAGATGCTTCGCGGCTTCCTGGCCCCTACTGATCTCGGAGTGGCAGGGACACTTCGGCACCCGCCGGCTCCCTTGTTGTACGCTGCACCTGATGCCGGGCAGGTTGCGAGGAAGGACAGCATTGGTCACTGGCGCCGCCGGCGGGATCGGATCTGCCATTGTGCGCCGCTTTGTCGCCGAAGGGGCTCGCGTCGTCGCCAATGACATCGCTGGGGCGGCCGAGTCATCACTGGCCCGCGTGGTAGGTGAGGGCAACGGAAGTGTCGTCGGTCATGTGGCGGATCACGCTATGGAATCGGAAGTCATGGCCATGATGGAACGAATCCGGTGTTCGTGTGGGGGTCTGGACATCCTCGTCAACAATGCGTTCGCCGCGTTCAATGACACGACCATCACCGAGCTGGACGAAAATGACTGGGACCAGACTCTGAATGCATGCCTCAAGGGCCCATTCCTTTGCACAAAGCACGCAGTTCCCTTGATGAAGGAGCGGAACGGCGGGAGCATCGTGACGATTTCCAGCGTCAATGCGCTGCGGGCCGTGAGCGAGACAGCCTATACCGCCGCGAAGGGCGGACTGATCTCCATGATGCGGCTCGTGGCGGCGGACTACGCGGAGTGGAACATCCGTTCCAACGTGATTTGCCCGGGCACCATCTCTACGGCAGCCTCGATGGACTATTGGGAGAAGTTCCCTGCAGGGTTCGAGTCACTCCGCCGCATGTATCCGCTCGGACGGATCGGAGAGCCGGAGGACATCGCCGACTATGTCCTGTTTCTGGCATCCGACGAGTCCCGGTGGGTGACCGGCACGGTCCACGCCGTGGACGGCGGATTGATGGGGGGCAACAAGCTCGAAGTGGCCTGAACGGGGCATTTGGTAGACTCCGAAAACCGTGCGTCGACCAGCGTTCGCATGTCTTGCGGCAGCAATCTGTCTGCTAGGGCTCGCCTGCGGTTCGGAGCACCCGGCCTCGACGGGGTCCGGTGGCGTTGGGAGTCAATCCGGAGGCTTCTTGACGGAACGGATGGTTCAAGCGGCCTTCGAGGGCAACAGGAAGGCCGTGGAAGCCATGCTTCGGGACGTGGACGTGAACGCCACCGACGCCGATGGTAGGACGATGCTGATGCTGGCTTCTTTCGGGGGCCACGCCACGACCGTCCGGCTGCTTTGCGAGAACAAGGCGGACCCGAATATGAGGGACAGCAACCGGCGCACGGCCCTGATGTATGCCGCTTCGGGCCCGAATGCTCCGACTGTCGAGATCCTTCTCGCCCATGGAGCGGAAGTCAACATCACGGACGGCGAGGAAGGCTGGACCGCACTCATGTTCGCTGCCGCGGAAGGCCATGCTGATATTGTTCGCATGCTGCTGGCCAGCGGGGCTGACTCCCGCCTCATGGATATCGACGGAGAGTCAGCACTCGCTTTCGCCCAGCAGAAAGGGCATGACGACGTTGTCGCAATCCTGAGCGAGTCATCGTCGGAATGACCGAAGAACCCAGGTCTGACCTAGCCTGCCCACGATTGACCGACCGGAAGACAGCCCTGTGAATGTGGCATCGGCGGCTCGATGGACCATTTCCGTTACGCTGGCGCTGGCGAGCGCGAACGCTCATGAATTCACCATTACACCCGTAACGGTGGTGATCACCGGAGACGGAACCTTCCAGGCCGATGTGGGCCTCGATGCAGACGCGCTGGCTCTGGGATTGCCGCTAGAGGCCGATTCCGAAGTGGTTGCCGAGGGGATGCGCGAGCTGCCGGAGCAGGCATTCGCCAGCGCTGTGGAGAGAGCGCGCATTGCGGTTCAAGATGACCTCCGCATCGCCTTCGACCAAGCCGGAGTGCCATTCGAGGTCGCGTTTCCTCATCACGGTACGCCGGCGGCCGCCGAAGCTGAACCTCCAACGGTGCTCGGAACTCTTGCTCGGCTGACAGGTCACGTGCCGGACGGTGCCTCAGAACTGATTTTTCAAGCCCCCGCCCGGTACAAGACGGTTTCGCTCCAGATTCTCTCGCCAAACCGTCCCGACGCCTACCGTGTACTGCTCGAACCAGCCGAACCGAGCCCGGCCTTCCGGCTGACTGGGAGCCCGGGAGCCGTATCCGAGCAGAGTGTCTTCCTCTCCTATCTGAAGCTGGGATTCACGCACATCGTCCCCAAGGGCCTTGATCACATCCTTTTCGTCTTGGGCCTCTTCCTTCTGAGCGCGCGCTGGCGACCGTTGCTGTATCAGGTCACAGCGTTCACGGTCGCACACTCCGTGACGCTCGCGCTTTCCATGCAAGGTATCCTGACGCTGCCCGCGAGGTTTGTCGAGACGCTGATCGCGCTCTCGATCAGCTGGGTCGCCGTCGAGAACATCGCCACCTCGACCTTGAAGCCATGGCGGGTGGCTCTGGTGTTCGGCTTCGGCCTGCTGCACGGGCTGGGCTTCGCCGGCGTGCTCAGCGAACTCGGGCTCCCCGAAGGGAGATTCCTTACGGCATTGGTGTCGTTCAACCTGGGCGTGGAACTGGGCCAAGTGAGTGTGGTGGCGTTAGCGTTCCTGGTCGTCGGACGGTTCCGGCACCGGGCAGGCTATCGCCGCTACGTGGTCATCCCGTGCTCGGCTGCGATTGCAGCCGTAGGATTGTGGTGGTCGGTGACGAGGGCGTTCGGGTAGCCGAAGCCCTGACCGGACTTGCGCCCCGGACTTGGCGAATGGTGCCTTCGGTCCCTGCACTATGATCGAAATACTCGTGGCCACAGTCTTCATCCCGACGATCCTACGGCCGCTCGCCGGAAACCGCGAAACGATCGACGCCAGCGGCTCCACGGTTGCGGAAGTCGTCAACAACCTGACCCAGAGCTATCCGGAATTGAGTGGCCGCCTGCTCGAAGACGGCCAGCTGCGCGGGAACATATCGGTGGCGATCGATGGCGAGGTCAGCACGCTAGGGATGCTGGACGACGTCGAGGAGGACTCGGAAGTTCACTTCATCCCGGCTATTTCGGGAGGCCGGAAGGAAACTGATGCAGTCGCCGTGGGGTGAGATCGAAGTCCAGGACGCGCATGCGCACCTGTTCTCGTACGGGTTCTTCGAAGGTCTTGCCCGCCAGAAGGGGACATCGGACGTCGACGCGATGATCGCGTCCCTCGGATGGGATGCCCCGCCGACGAGTAACCGGGAACTCGCATGCCGATGGGTGGAAGAGCTGGACCGATACGGCGTTGCGAAGTCAGTCCTAATGGCCAGCCTACCCGGCGACGAAGCGTCGGCTGGGGATGTGGTCCGGGCGTTCCCGGGCAGATTCTACGGCTACTTCATGCTGAATCCGCTGGCTCCGGACGCTGTGGGGCGAGCAAGGCGTGCGTTTGAGGAACTCGATCTGCAAGGCCTCTGCCTGTTCCCGGCAATGCTCCGGTTCTCGGTCCAGGACGAACGGCTCGGCCCTCTTTACGACCTCGCCGCCGAAGCGCCCGGACGGGTGGTGTTCGTGCATTCGGGAGTCCTCACGGTGGGCGTCCGGGCCCGGCTCGGCCTGCCTTCGAAATTCGACATGAGCTTCTCGAACCCAATCGATCTGCACCGAGTCGCGCTCGAGCATCCCGCTACGAAGTTCGTGATCCCGCACTTCGGTGCCGGGTATTTCCGCGAGACCCTGATGCTCGCCAGCATGGCCCCGAATGTCTATATCGACACCTCGAGCTCAAATGCATGGACTAGATTCCTCACGCCCCAGCCAACGCTGGACGAAGTATTCGGCCGCTCGATCGACGTGGTCGGGCCGGAACGCCTGCTATTCGGGTCGGACTCGTCGTTCTTCCCAAGAGGCTGGCAAAGGGCTGTGTACGATGCCCAATGCGAGGCCCTGCATTCTCTCGGACTTCCGGCAGACCAAGCAGGAAGGGTTTTCGGAGGAAACCTTTCAAGCTTGCTGGAACGCTGATCGGGGTGCTCCTGATGTTCTTGCGGGGGGGCGCCGTTCGCCCCTTGGCAGCCTGACTGCGAAAAGGCCCGCCGGTTTCCCGGCGGGCCTTGGGGCTTGGCTCCGTCTGAACGATCAGAATTCGTAGCGGAGTGCGAATTGGATTTGCCTTGGCTCGACCTGAAGCGCGAAGATGCGTGCCACCGAACCCGACGCCAAGGTGTCGTAAATGCGGTTGCCCGGCTTCCGGAAGTGAGTCGTGTTGAACATGTTGAAGAACTCGCCCCGCAATTCCAGCCGCTGGCTTTCGGTCACCTGGAATTGCTTCGCGATGGACACATCCCAGGCGTTGATACCCTGGGCCTCCACGATGAACGCTCCCGCGTTGCCGTACATGTACTGCCTCGGGAACTGGAAGCAGTCCACGTTGTACCACCGCTCCGCCGTCTTCGGTCCAGAATTGGGATCGCACGTCACGTCCGGCCGCTGGTAGGACCGTCCGACGTTGGCGATGTCGCGCCCCGAACGTACGTTCACCGGGGGCCCGGAGTTGAAGCGTGTGAAGCCTTCAATCGCCCAGCCTCCCAGGACTGCGTTGGCAGCAGCGTTCAAGTCACCACCCCAGCGACGGCCCCGGCCGAAAGGCAGGTCCCACTGGTAGGCGATCTGGAACACGTGCTGGAGATCCCAGCTGGACCTCGACCAGTCGTTGCGGATGTTGAATGGATCCTGGGTCTTCCACTCGGCCAGGGAGGACTGCTCGTCCATCGCCTTCGACCAGGTGTAGTTCATACGGAAGCCGAAGCCTCGGCCGAACCGCTTGTTCAGCTCGACTTGCAGGGCGTTGTACTCGCCGGCGAAGCGATTGAATCCGCCGTCAAGATTGCCGAAGTCCGGCATGTACCGACGGGGCTGGATCGGACCCGGTCCCGGAGTGAGGGGCGTGTTGACCGCCGTGTAGCCAATCTGCTTCTTGCTCGTCGATCCGACGTAGCCCACATTCAGGGACAGCTGCTCCACCAGCTCTCGCTGGATGAAGAAATTCCACTGGACGGAGTACGGCGAGCGATTCGTCGGCTGCTGCGGCCAGCCACCGATGGCCGCAGTCGAAGAGTACGGAGGCCCCGGGTTGTCCGCGAAGAACGTCGGGCGCGGGTTCTCCGCGGTGACCGTGTTCACAGTCCCAACCTGCTGCGGCACGTAGGGCCAGAACTTGCGCAGGTCCTGAAGCTCCTGGACGAACGTGGAGTTGTAGAAGGCGCCGATCCCGGTGCGAACCACCGTCTTGCTGTCAATTTGATACGCGATGCCTGCCCGTGGCGCGAAGTTGTTACGGTCCGGGAACATCAGGGCGCGAGTCGTGCCCAGCCGCTTGGCAGGCTGGTTGCGCTCGCCGGTTTCGGGCTCGATCTCCGGATTGACCGTCGACCACATCAGTCGGCCAAGGTTTCCCGTGGCGGGGTTGGGTGTCACCCAGAGGTTACCCAGCTCGTCCGAAGTGTCGTAGGGCGGATTGTTGTACTCGTAGCGGAATCCCAGGTTGACGGTCAGCTTCGAGGTGACTCGCCAGTCGTCCTGCGCGTAGAGCTGCCATGCGTTGATCCGTCCGTTCGTGATCGTCTCGCCGGTGGACCTGCGAAACTGCCTGGGCGTTCCCAAGAGCATCGTGGCGGTACTGAAGCCCGAGGTGGGATCGCTGTACAGCGAGGTGAGCTCGCCATTGAACCAAAGGTTCCCGTTCATCGGGTTCGACGTGTTCGTATAGAAGTGCCGCCGGCTGTAGTTGATGCCGAACTTGATCGAGTGGCTCCCCGCCTGGGTCGCGTAGTTAGAAACGAACTGCCAGACCTTGTCACCCGTGTTTGTGCCGCCGCCACCCGCTCCGAACTCTCCTTCCGAACTCATGTTCGGGATCGGGGAGCAGAGAACGTCGCGCTGGAACATCTGGATTCCGGTGCGGTCAAGGAACGTCGGACGGTCGATCGCCGAGTTCAACGTGCAATTCGGATTCCAGGGGGCGTTGTAGCCGAAGCGGACCTCGAGAATCGAGGAAGCACTGATCAACCTCGTCCACTGCGCCGAAAGGTTGCGTACGTCGAAGTCGTTCTCGCGGGAAAGGTGCGGGTTGGAGCTCGGAGAGAACGTGGCAACGTCCTGATGCAGGTACCGAACTGAGAACGAGTCCTTCTCGCCGGCAGTGTGGTCGCCCCTTGCGACGATGAAATTCCTGTCGTTCCTCGCCGACTCGGTATTGATGTAGTTTTGCGTCAACCCTCCGCGGTTGGGGAGTGGGATCATGATGTCGAGGAAGCTCGTGATGGACGGGTGATGCAGCGACTGCGGAACGGCGTTGTTCGGGAACTGGTCGCGCTGGATGTTGCCGTCAGCATCGGCATAGCCGGTGAACGGGTTGAAGATCCTCTGCGCTAGCTCTGAGAAGTCGCCGCCGCGCTGGGCTTGCGTGGGAAAGCTCCCGAACGAATTGTTGCCCCGCCTGCGGTTGTAGCCCTCCCAGTTGAAGAACCAGAACGTGCTGTCCCTCAAACCGGGAACCGGGCCGCCAATCGCGGCACCGTACTGGTTCTGCCGGAACGCGACCTTGCCAGTGCCGCTACGGTTGGCGAAGAAGTCATTTGCGTCAAACTTGTCGTTCCGGACATACCAGTAGGCAGAACCATGGAGCTCCCGCGTTCCGGACTTGATCGCGATGTTGACGTTTGCTCCCATCGAGCGTCCAAACTCGGCGTTGTTGTTGGTCGCAACGCGGAACTCCTGGATCGCGTCCATCGGCGGGGATCCGCCCGGCGAGTTCATCATCATCATGTTGTTGTCAACGCCGTCCATCGTGAAGTTGTTGTCCTGCGGACGCGCACCATTGACCGAAATCAAAAACGTGCCGGACTGCGTTCCGCGGGACTGGCTGTACGTCATGCCGCTCGTGCCCGGCATCATCAGGATGAGACGGGTGTAATTGCGACCGTTAACCGGGATCCGCTCGATTTCGGTTGTCGTGACCGTGCCGCCAACCGAAGCGTCCTGCGTCTGCAGGACCGGAATCTGGCCGGTCACCTCGACCGTCTCGGTCACCTGGCCCAGTTCGAGGGACAGGTCGATCTTGACCGTCGCGGCCACCTCAACCACCACGCCGGCTCGAACGCGGGTCTTGAACCCTTCGCTAGAGGCCGAGACGTCGTAGGTGCCAGGCTGAATGGGATAGGCGCGGTAGGCTCCGCGCTCGTTGGTTGAAAGGGATCGCTGGACACCGGTGTTCACGTTGGTGACGGTCACCGTAGCGCCGGGAACCAGCGCGCCGCTTTCGTCGGTCACATCGCCGACGATGGCGGCATTTGTCGTCTGCGCGTCGACCGCCACTGGCGCTACCGCGAGGGCAAACGCCAGAAGGCCGATCACAGACACGGATCGGGCAGTATTCACTGAATCAAATCCTCCTGAAACAGAATCGCCGGACCACCCTGACTCGGGTATCCGGTCTTCGAATATTGTCGCAGACGGTGGGAGGTGGGTCAATCGAGACGGACAGGAAATCGTTGAGAATCAAGCCGGATGAGAGGGACCGAGGCGGCATCGCAGGTTGGGAGGCAGAGGGGTGCCAACATCTGGAGGCACCGCCCTAGAAACTCGCGAAGGAGGATTGTGGGCGGACGCCCGTCGTTCTAAAGTAATAGCCGTCATGGCACTTCGTTCTGCAACGCGGCGCACCTTCGTGAAGTCGAGTGTCCTGGGCTTCCCGGCAATCGTCCCGGCCCGAGTTCTGGGCCAGGATGCGCCGAGCAACAAGCGAACCGTCGGGTTCGTGGGAACGGGGAACAACGGCACCAATTGGATGCGGATATTTCTCCGGTACGAGCGGATTCGCGTGAATGCCGTGTGCGATGTCAACTTGAAGGGGGGCGGTTACTGGGACGGTTCGGTGAGGGGCCGGGAAATTGCACGCCTCATCGTGAACGAGCACTACGGAGACAACTCCTGCCTGTCCTTCTCGGACTTCAGGGAACTTCTGGACAGAGCGGACTCGGACGCGATCTACATCGGTACACCGGACCACTGGCATGCGGTGATCGCCATCGCAGCAGCGCGGGCTGGCAAGGATATCTTCTGCCAGAAGCCCCTGGCCTTGACCGTCCGGGAGGGCCGCGCCATGTCGGATGCCGTCAGGACATCGGGCGTGATCTGGCAGACCGGCAGCCAGCAGCGCTCCGACAGCAATTTCCGCAAGGTGTGCGAGGCGGTGCGCAACAACCGGCTCGGCAAGATCCACACGGTGCGGGTTGGCCTGCCTGCCGGCCGGCCGGACTACGGGAAGACCGCGCACCTCATCGAACCGGAGCCCGTGCCGGAGGGCTTTGACTACGACATGTGGCTAGGACCCGCCCCGCAGGTTCCGTATGCACCGGCACGGGTCGGCGTCAACTTCCGCTGGGTGTCCGACTACTCGGGCGGCCAGGTCACGGACTTCGGGGCCCATCACCTCGATATCGCGCAATGGGGCCTGGACATGGACGCGTCGGGCCCGGTCGCGATCCGGTCACCGAAAGGCCGCTTCGACGAGCATCCCATCTACGACACGGCAACTCACTTCTACTTCGAATGCGAGTACCGGAACGGCGCGCGCCTGATCTGTTCCGACGAGGAGCGGCCCGGGGTGCGGTTCGAAGGGCGCGACGGCTGGGCATGGGCGAACCGCGGGACGCACGAGGTCAGCGCCAAGGGCTTGGTCACGGAGCCGCTCGGCCGGCGGGAAACCCGGCTCTATCGAAGCGAGAACCACGTGAAGAACTTCATCGACAGCTGCTTCTCGCGAAAACCCACCGTCGCCCCGGTCGAGGCCGCCCACCGCTCCGTCACCGTCGCGCATCTTGGCAATATCGCCATGCTGAAGGGTCGCGAGCTGCGGTGGGATCCCGATTCCGAGCGGATCATCGGGGACGAAGGGGCGAACGCGATGCTCGAACGTCCCTATCGAGGGGAGTGGACCCTTTCCTGACCGCGCCCCGGCACGTCCCCTAAGCCAGCCAGCCGGGAAGGATCGCGAATGGCATCAGCGCCTCCGGAAGGGGCACCGAGCAACTCCACGATCGCTTCGGACGGGCTACTCCAAGGAAAACTGGCGCCGAATCGGCGGTGAGCACGTGGTGTGCCTGATCGATCGCTTGTCTAAAGGGCTCAGACCTCGAGCTTCCACGGCTTGCGGTAAGGCCGCTTGTACATGATGGCCTCGGACTCGGGGTCGTCGACGACTCGCTCGTTTTCTACATCCCAGTAGACTCGCCGACCTGTGCGCACCGCCGCGTTGCCGAGGTGGCAGCCGATCATTGAGTCGTGGCTGAGTTCCACGTCCGAGCGTGGCCGCTCCCTCGTGCGCATGCACTCGAGGAAGTTCTTGACGTGATCGAGATGCATGTTCTCCCGATCAGGGCGGTACACCTGAAGCGGCACTCCGGCAGCCTTGTACTCGCGTACCGACTTGTCGATGCGATCCGTCTCGGGCAGCACCTCCCAGCCTTGCCGGTCCACGATCAGGATTCCCTTCTCGCCATGCAGCATGACGCCGTGCTCGCGGTCGGCCGGGCCCCGGCCGACTCCCAGCGCATGCTCCCAGACCATGGAGAAGTCGGGGAACTCGTACAGGACCTGCTGCGTGTCGGGAGTCTCCATCGCGTCCTTCGGATAGGCGAACTTGCCGCCGACCGACATGGCCGAGGTCGGGGACTTGATGCCCATGTACCAATTGGCGATGTCGATCATGTGGGCGCCCCAGTCCGTCATCAGACCGCCCGAGTAATCCCAGTACCAGCGAAAACTGAAGTGAAACCGGTTCCGGTTGTACGGCCGCTCTGGCGCCGGGCCGAGCCACATGTCATAGTCGACGCCGTCCGGCGCGGAACCGTCGGCCAAGTGAGGCGTCTCGCCCTTCCAGTCGAGATAGGTCCAGCACCGCACGAGCCTTACCCTTCCGAGCTTTCCACTGTCGATGTATTCCTTTGCCGCCAGGTACTGGGCACCTGACCGCTGCTGGGTCCCCATCTGGACCACTCGGTCGTACTTGCGCGCCGCATTGACCATCTGCCGGCCCTCCCAGACGGTGATCGACAGGGGCTTCTCGACGTAGACGTCCTTGCCAGCCTTGCAGGCTTCGACCGTCGGCAGCGCGTGCCAGTGGTCCGGAGTCGCAACGATCACTGCGTCGATATCGTTGCGGTCGAGGACGCGCCGGAAGTCGCGCGTACGGAGCTCCGATTCCTGGTCGAACTTCGACACGACGCTGTTCTGGGTCCGTTCCATCTGTGAATCGTCGACATCGCAGAGAGCGACCGCGTCGGTCTTTCCTGCGACCAGCATGTCGCGAAGGTCCCCCCTGCCCATGGCGCCGCAGCCTATAAGCCCCAGCCGTATGCGGTCATTCGCTCCGAGGATCCGGCTGGCCGAGGAGGCAGTCATCGGAACTGCACCTCCGATGGCAGCTGAGGCGATGAAACTGCGGCGGGAGGATGTCATTGGTCAATAGGTCTCTAGCAGCCGAATGAAGGGTGTCTTCACTAGAGTAACGTGCCCGCCGAATCCAAGCCGCCGAACAGAGAGCCGGATCGGCGCATGTGGCGAAAGGCTGCTCCGAGACCGTCTCCCGATGCTGTTGTGATCGGCCCCTCTCATGCACGGCTGCCCGAGGCGGTCCGGCTGGATACCCTGTGAACATGGCTACGCCCGACCACTCTCAACGAACGCGGCGATGGTCCCGATCGAGCATGAGTCGGTCTACGTGTCTCGTGCTCCCGATCGTGCGAGAGACTGCCCGACTTGAACCCCAGACGCCACGCTACGAGGGCCGGAAAATTGCGGCATTCGCCGCCGCCCGGATGTCCACGCAGTAGGCCCACCTCAACCGTGGGCAAATCGACCTGAAAGTGTCTCTGATTGGCTTTCACCAGCGATACGGTCGGTATCCTAGGGGGGCTCGTGAGGCACCGCGACCGGGAGTCCCAAGATCCTGCGTCGAAATGTCCCAGTCCAAGGCGGACAGCACAGCTGGAATCTGATGGTGGGCCGTTGGGGCGGCGCCACTGAAGCGATCCGCCCGCCTAGCACGGAGGTTGGAGTGCGCATGCACACGATTGAATCGTATTGGTACAGCGAGGTTCGAGTTCCGCACCAGACGAGATCCCTTTGTGGCCGGAGAACCTTGTGAACGAAATCCAGAGACGTCTGTTCTTCGAATACGAATCGCTGCCGGAGACGCATCAGGCCGTGCTCGAACTGCTCTCCGTCGTGTACCGCCCACTAGCTAGGTCGAGAGCTCTGGAATTCGTGAATGAGGCCGGAATAGCCGATCCCCCTCGAGCCCGCGTCCACCCCAATCGATGGAAGACGATCGTCCTGCAGCTGAAGCGAAAGGATCTACTCGTCGAGCGAGAGCGACGAATCCGGTGCAATCCCGCAATCGCGGATGTCCTGACACGATCTGCGGAGCGGAAGGGATCATTGCTTCGCTGGGCAGAGGCCGTGGATCAAGCGCTCTATAGGCACCTGTACCACAGCAGGGGCGAGTACCCGTACTACTACTACGATCCGGAGGAGCTCTTGGAGGACCTCAGGCTCACGGTCCATCTCAACCAGCCTGAACAGTTCTCTCAAAGATTGGACTGCTTGTCCCGCTATTTCAGCGGCAGGCTGTCTCTATATGAGGTGCTCCAGCGCCTGTTCAACAATCCGTTCGACGCGAAATGGCTCGCGTCACGGTCCCCAAGCATTCGTGACATCGCGATCAACCACGTCGTTGTGAATGCACACTCGACGCTTGCCCCGGCAGACGAATCCGTGAGCGTTCTCGAAGAGGCCGATGAGGGCGAGAGCGTATCGGCCCGGGGAAGACCGCTCATCATCAAGCACTACCTGCTGAAAGGCGATCTGGAGGCGGCACAACAATGGCTGGACCTCGATGAAAGCGCCGACAGCGCCCTGTTTTCAGGATGGGCGAGTTGCATTCAAGGAGAATACGGGCTCGCCGTCGAACAGTTCGAGACAGCCATCCGGCAGATAAGAGCCGACACCCGCAAGCGCGACATCGTGCTGGAACCCGGCGCAGGCGCATTCTTCGTGATCGCGCAGCTCGGAACGGGAGACGGCAAGCGAGTGCGCCAGGCACAGAAGTACCTTGACTTGGTTCTCCGAAAGGACTCCGACAACTGGGCGGTGTACGAAGCTCTCGAGTGCGCCACCGACGTTGCAGATGGACAGCTGAAGGCGAGGCCCGCCGGCGGTCTGCTCTACGGTCTTGGCTTGCAACCGGCCCTTCACCAGCTCTTGATCTGCACGGCGCTCTGCTGGGTGGACAAGGCCGCGGCGAGAGAGGCACTTCCCGACATTTCCGCCCTTAGGCAGGCGGCAGAGTCGGGCGGGTATGCATGGATCGCCGCGGAGCTCGCGCAGCTGGAGGCTCGCCTGCGCTCGAATCAAGAGCAAGCCGAGTCGTCTCGCAGGGCTCACGAGCGGCTGGGGACCGTCCCGCTCTTGGAGGCAATTCGCGAGGAGCAGCCGTGGCAGCGGGGGTTGAGGGCTCTCGAGCAGATGACGGACAAGGTTGGAGCCGACCCCGCTGTTCGTGCCACGAAGTCCAGACTGACTTGGCGGGTTCTCGCAGACGGCACCGCGATATCTGTGGAGGCCTTCGAACAGAAACTCAGCAAATCCGGCAGATGGTCAAAGGGGAAGGCAGTGACCCTCAAGCGGCTGCACTCGAGAGCGAGTCTCGCGTTCATGACATTGCAGGACGAGCGGGTGTGCCAGTCGATTGCGGCCGATCCGGTGGGGAAAGGCAGCCGCTCAACCTACAGCTTGAATGCCGGCATGGCGCTGGAGCTGCTGGTGGGACATCCGCTGGTATTCAGGGCGGACTCCCCGGGCACCCGCGTGGATGTCATGCGGGCGGAGCCTGAATTGCTTGTCACAACTGCCCGCAACAAGGTGCGAATCAAGCTGGCCCCGAATCCTCCCATGCAAGGCTCGGTTCTCGCGACCCCGGAATCCCCTACCCGCCTCGTCGTGACATCCTTCGGCCACAGCCACCGAGAGATCTACGGGGTGACCGGCGCGAAAGGCCTGGTCGTCCCGGCCGACTCGAGAGACCAAGTCGTCCGCGCGCTGTCGTCCGTCAGTGCGCTTGTGACCGTCCATTCGGACATCGATGGCATGACCGCGGAAGCCGAGGATGTCGAGGCTGATTCGACCCCGCAGTTCAATCTGATCCCGTACGAGGACGGTCTGCGAGCGGAACCGCTGGTCCGCCCGTTTGTCGCCGAAGGCCCGTCCTATGCACCGGGAAGAGGGGGTGAGGTTGTCTTCGCGACAGTGGGGGGGCGGAGATCGCGTGCGCGCCGGAATCGCGCGGAGGAAACCCGTCGGTATCGCGAAGCGGTGGCGTCGTGCCGGACACTTCAGGGAGCAGACTGGGACGGGTCGGGATGGATCCTGCCGGATCCCAATGAATGCCTTGAGTTGCTGGACGAACTGCATGCCCTCGGTGACCGTGTCGGAGTGGCTTGGCCCAAGGGCGAGACCATGCGGATCCGGCATCGTGGCAACAGCAAGGGCCTTTCGCTGAAGATCCGCAAGAAGCGGGGCTGGTTCGACATCGATGGCGAGCTGGAGCTGGACTCGGGACTCGTGATTGGGCTCCGCGAACTGCTGGATCGAATCGAGGAGACGCAAGGCCGGTTCCTTTCCATAGGCGAAAAGGGGTTCGTCGCCCTCACAGACCGCTTTCTCCGACGCGCCGAAGAACTCGCTGCTTTCGTAGATCGAAACGAGAAGGGACTTCGATTCCATGAAGCGAGAGCGCCGGCACTCGAGGCCCTGATCGAAGACGCGGGGACGGTCGATTCGGACAAGTCCTGGAACGATCGTATCCGGAGGTTCCGGGAAGCGCAGGCCCTCGAGCCGGTCGTTCCGTCGACGCTGCAGGCCGAACTTCGGGACTACCAGAAGAATGGCTTCCAATGGGCGGCCAGGCTGGCTGACTGGGGGGCCGGCGCTTGCCTTGCCGACGACATGGGCCTGGGCAAGACCGTGCAGGCATTGACGGTGGCTCTGTCCCGCGCTCCCGCCGGGCCGACACTTGTGGTGGCACCGACCTCCGTATGCCCCAATTGGATCGACGAGGCCCGGCGCTTCACCCCAACCCTAAACCCCGCCCAGTTCGGGCACGGGGATCGCGACATGACGCTCAAGGCTGCGGGCCCATTCGACTTGATCGTCTGCAGCTACGGTCTCCTGCACCAGGAAGTCGAGGGGTTAGCTGCTGTCAAATGGGAGACGATCGTGCTGGACGAAGCCCAGGCGATCAAGAACCGGGAAACGATGCGTTCACGCGCGGCAATGCGGCTGGACGGCAGCTTCCGGATGATCACGACTGGTACCCCAATCGAAAATCACCTGGGCGAATTGTGGAACCTGTTCAATTTCATCAACCCGGGACTCCTCGGCTCCTCGAAGTCGTTCAACACAAAGTTCGCCTCTGCCATCTACAACCGGAGCGGCGACGACGCCACGCGACGGCTCAAGCGACTCATCCAGCCATTTATTCTGCGACGAACCAAGACGGCCGTTCTGGACGAGCTCCCCGCGCGAACCGAGATCACAGTTCGAATCGAGATGGCAGACTCGGAGCGGGCCTTCTACGAAGCCCTGCGCCAGAGCGCGGTTGAAACGCTCTCGGGAATCGGCTCCGAGGGCGGGAAGAGCCACCTGCGCATCCTGGCCGAGATCATGAAGCTGCGGAGAGCTTGCTGCGACCCGCGGCTGATCGCGTCCGAAGTCGACATTCCGGGGTCCAAGCTCGAGGCCTTCTCGGCGACCGTTTCGGATCTGCTGGACAACGGTCACAAGGCTTTGGTGTTCAGTCAGTTCGTAGACCATCTCCGTATCGTCCGGAGTCGTCTTGACCGGGAAGGAGTCTCGTACAGGTACCTCGACGGCAGCACTTCCGCGCGCGACCGAAAGAGAGAGATTGATGCGTTCCAGTCCGGGGACGGCGATCTCTTCCTGATCAGCCTGAGGGCCGGGGGGCAGGGGCTCAACCTCACGGCCGCTGACTACGTCCTCCACCTGGACCCTTGGTGGAATCCAGCGGTGGAAGACCAGGCGTCCGACAGGGCGCATCGGATCGGCCAGACCCGCCCGGTGACGATCTACCGACTTGTGATGAAGGATACGATTGAGGAACAGATCGTCGACCTGCACGCTGCGAAACGCGATCTCGCCGACAGTCTCCTTGAGGGGGCCGACATGAGCGGGAAGATGTCCGCCGACGAGCTCCTCGCGCTAGTCCGGCAGGGTTGATCCGAACCGCTCTTCAGGGGAATGTGGACGACGCCGGATGCAGTGGCCTTGCCGGATGCACTCGAGTGCGGCAACCCGGTTTCGTACTCACCTGCGGAGGGCGGATCTCGTTGGCGCAGCAACCTGAGTTCCCGTTAGAGTAGAAGCGGCGGACCCGGCTGGCGCTGCCGAACTCATGCGGGCTCCGGGGCTGGTGCGGAAGCAGATGGGATTGCAATCGGCGCGATTCGGGGAAGGAATTGGGGCAGCGACCGTCGCGGCGCTGCTCATGATTGGTGGCTCCGCAGAACCCACGAGGGGCGCACCTGCTTCGAGCGAGGAGATCGAGTTCTTCGAGAGCCGGGTCCGGCCAGTCTTGGTCGACCAGTGCTATTCGTGCCACAGCGCCCAGATCGAGACGCCGTTTGCAGGTCTCCAGCTCGACAGCCGCGATGCGATCCTCAAGGGCGGCGACTCCGGGCCGGCGGTGCTCGCCGGGGACCCTGGCGGGAGCCGCTTGATACAGGTCCTGCGGGGCAGGCCGGTGCTGATGCCGCCAACTGGCCGCCTGGACAGCGAGACCGTCAGTGCGCTCGCCGAATGGGTCCGCATGGGCGCACCCTGGCCCGACGAGCGGGCCGTCGAGGAGGAAGCTCCGGAATCGTTCGATCTGGAAACTCGGAGGCGTGCTCATTGGGCGTGGCAGCAAGTCGGGGACGTCGAGCCCCCTGAGGTTCTGGACAGGCAATGGCCGGCCAGCGGGGTCGACCGGTTCATCCTCGCGGAGCTGGAAGAAGATGGCCTGCGCCCCGCGGCCCCGGCCGACCGTCGCACCATCATTCGGCGCCTCTCGTTCGACCTGACAGGACTGCCGCCAACTCCCGCCGAGGTCAAGGAATTCGTCCGGGACGAATCGCCGGACGCATACCTTCGCTTGGTCCGTCGCATGCTCGCCTCGCAGCGCTTCGGGGAGCGCTGGGCGCGCCACTGGATGGATCTCGTGCGATACGCGGACTCGCACGGAAGCGAGGGGGACCCTAAGGTCCCCGAATCGTGGCAGTACCGCGACTACCTCGTGCGGGCCCTAAACGCGGACGTGCCGTACGACCAGCTTCTTCGCGAGCATCTGGCCGGCGACCTGCTGGCAAGCCCCCGCATCGACCACGACAAGGGCATCAACGAGTCAATCCTCGGCACTGCCCACCTCAGGGTCGTGGAACTCGGCTACCAGCCGGTGGACCCCTGGGAGGAAAGGGTCAAGTGGACGGACAACCAGATTGAAGTCTTCTCGAAGGCGTTCCAAGGCCTGACAGTATCTTGCGCACGCTGCCACGACCACAAGTTCGACGCGATCAGCCAGGAAGACTACTACGCGCTGTTCGGGATCCTGTACGGAGCCCGGCCAACCATGCGGGCCGTCGACTCTCCTGCGGTCCTCCGTCGTAACGAGGCGGAACTCCTCGACCTGAAGGGCCGTATCCGCGAGAAGGTCGCCGAGGCCTGGATAGCGGAAGCCGAGGCCCTTGGACGCAGGGTCTGGGAAGGTACGGACCCGGCGGTCAAGCGTTCGATGGAGGAGGCCGCGTGCGACGAGTCCAGCCCGCTGCACGCCTGGATGACGCTGGCGGACCAGGGCGAAGCGGAGTTTGGCGAGACCTGGAACCGCTTGCAGAGCGATTGGGAGCGCCGGATCGAGTCGCGAGCTGCGCTCAACCGGGCTAACTTCGAGCGCATCTGGAATCTGAGCGGGGAGGACTATGCGGACTGGATTCGCCACGGTACGGGCACGCGCGAAATGCCATCGTCGCCCGGCGAGTTCCACGTTCGACACGAAGGTGACCTGATCCTCGAGGGGATCTATCCGGGAGGGGTGTATTCCCACCTGTTAACGACCAAGCACTCAGGCGTCATGCAGTCGCCGCGATTTGAAATCGAATCAGACTACATCAGCGTGAAGGTCTTGGGCCGGGACTTCAGCTTCGCGCGCCTGATTGTCGAGAACTACCCCCTGCCGGGCGGCGGGATCTACCACCAGCGCTATAGCCCTCGCAGCGACACCATGCAGTGGTATCAGTGGAAAACGGAATTCTGGAAAGGCTTCACGGGATACATCGAATTCACCACCCGCGAGGACTCCACCAACTTCGTCCTGGACCCGATCGACAACAAGAAGAAACCTCGTCCCGAGAGGCCGAAGCACGGCCGGTCGGCCATCGGTGCGGCGGCTGTGGCCTTCCATAGCGAGAAAGGCGAGCCGCAAGAGACAGTCGAGCCCGTACTCTTCTTCCTTGACTCCGAAGCTCCGGCGTCCCCGGCCGATCTCCCTGGACTCTTGGCGAGACAAATCGCGGCCGTCGCGGAGGCTTGGCGCGAGGGCAGTCTCGACGAGCGGCAGGCGGCTTTCCTGGACTACTTCGTACGGAGGGGGCTGCTCGAGCGAAGAATCGACGGAATTGCGGGCGTCGGACCTCTGGTCGAGGAATTCAGGCGGCTGGAGTCGGACGTTCCCGTGCCCAGGCGTTTTCCCGGGATCCTCGAAGAACGCTCCCCCGACCAGCCACTATTGACGCGCGGGGACCCGCGCAAACCGGGCAACCCGGTACCCAGAAGGTTCTTGACAGCGTTGGGAGGGACGGCCTACCCAGATCCGGGCATGGTCCGGCTGCGACTGGCGGAGGAAGTCGCGAACTCCTCGAATCCGCTGACCGCGCGCGTGATGGCGAATCGCGTCTGGGGGCATCTCTTCGGCAGGGGGATCGTCTCGACACCGGACAACTTCGGCGCGCTCGGCGAACGGCCGTCCCATCCGGAACTCCTCGACTACATCGCCCAGAGGTTCGTAGAGGGTGGGTGGTCGATCAAGAGTCTGATCGAGCTGCTGGTGACGACCAGGACGTATCGTATGGCCAGCACGGCATCCCCCGAGGCGCTTGAGCACGATCCCTCGAACGCGCTGCTCCAGCACATGCCGGTTCGCAGGCTCGAGGCGGAAGCGATTCGCGACGCGATCCTGTCGGTCTCCGGAACGCTTGATCTCGGCATGTACGGCGGTTCTACCGCGTCGGGCGGCATGTACGACGAACCCAAGGGTCCCGACGCATCCATCTACGGAGACAACCGCCGGAGCGTCTACCAGCAGATTCTTCGCAACCGAACCAATCCGTTCCTGGAGGTGTTCGATCAACCAACTCCTTCAACGACGCGAGGGCAGCGGGACGAGACGAATGTCCCGGCCCAGTCGCTGGCGCTGATGAACAGCGCGTTCGTCGTCAGATCGGCAGAGGCCTGGGGCAAGCGCCTCGCGGAGGGAGAGGGCCACTCGGTGGAAAGCCGGGTCGAGTACATGTTCGGCAAGGCACTGGGACGCCCTCCGACAGCCGGCGAGAAGTCCGACACGACGGCATTGATCTCGACGCTGGCCGAAGAGGAGGGCGCCATCGAACGCGACGTCTTGAGGGAAACGGCGGTCTGGAGCCGACTGGCTCACACGCTCTTCAATTTCAAGGAGTTCATCTATGTCCGCTAGGATCCCTGCGCTTGGGGAACGCCCGGCCCTGCGTCGATGCAGCCGACGGGAGATGCTCCGCTCCACCTCGACGGGTTTCGGCATGCTGGCTGCTGCCGCGCTTCTCGCCGACGAGTCCCGTTCCGAGGATTCGTTCGGGCCCAGGATGGCTCACTACGACCCGAAGGTCAGGAACGTCATTTTCTGCTACATGTCCGGCGGGATGTCGCACGTGGACACGTTTGACCCGAAGCCCCGGCTCGCGCGAGAGGCGGGCGACCCGATGCCGTTCAAGACCGAACGCACGATGTTCAACAACGACGGGAACATCTTTCCGAGCCCATGGGAATTCAGGAATCGAGGCAAGAGCGGCATACCGGTAAGCGACCTCTTTCCGCACGTCGGCGAGATGGTCGACGAGCTCTGCGTGATCCGCTCGATGACCGCGAAGTTCATGGAGCACGCGCAGAGCAACTACTACTTCCATTGCGGCCTGCCGTTCGCGGGCTTCCCGAGCATGGGCGCCTGGGTGACCTACGGGCTTGGCAGCGAGAATCGGAATCTCCCGGGATTCGTCGTCACCGGGGGAGGAGGGATCCCTCACGGCGGGATCAACATGATGGGAAACGGCTTCCTCCCGTCGGTCAACCAAGCATCGATGATTCATCCGGGCCGGGACGAGCCCCTGCGGAACGTGGTGCCGTCCGAGTCCCGTCGGAGGCAGCGGCGGCAGCTCGACTTCGTGCGGCGCATGGACGCCGGCTTCCTGGCTAGCGTGGGCACATATGAGCCGATCGAGGCGGCGATCGCGAACTACGAAACCGCCTACCGCATGCAGAGTGCGGTGCCGGAACTGGTCGATCTCGCCAGCGAGACCGAAGCGACCAGGAGGCTGTACGGTGTCGATTCCCCGAACCCTTCGACCGCGGCGTATGCCAAGCAATGCCTGCTGGCCCGCCGCCTCGTGGAACGCGGCGTGCGGTTCGTAGAGCTCACGATGGTCAGCACGCCCGGCAAGTCGGACGGCATGGGGAATCCTTGGGACCAGCACGGCGGGCTGGAACTCGGACATGGAGCGAACGGCCTGACGGTAGACCAGCCGGTCGGCGCTCTGCTGAAAGATCTCAAGGCGAGAGGGCTGCTGGACGAGACGTTGGTTATCTTCTCTGGGGAATTCGGCCGGACGCCGTTTGCGCAGGGCACGATCGGGCGGGATCACAATCCCTTCGGCTTCAGCCTGTGGCTGGCGGGAGGCGGGCTGAAGAAGGGATTCGTCTACGGGCAGACCGACGAGTACGGCTACCGGGTCGTCGAGAACGCATGCACTGTGCACGACCTTCACGCGACCGTGCTTCACTTGCTCGGCCTGGATCACCAGACCCTCAGCTACCGCTTCGGAGGCCGTGACTACCGCCTGACGGACGTGCATGGAAACGTGATCCGCGAGATCCTGGCGTAGAGCTGGGCAGTCGTTGTTGCCCCGACTGGCGAGGTGAGCCCTGAACTCAACGGGCTCGAAGCAACGCGACGGTCTCGATGTGGTACGTCTGCGGAAACATGTCGACCAGATGGATACGCTCGACGTCGTATCCGCCGGCTCGGAGCCACTTTATGTCGCGCGCCAGAGTCGCCGGATCGCACGAGACCAGCCGCAGTTCGCGCGGTCCGAGGCGCACGATCTCCTTGATCACATCGCCGCCGAGTCCCGCCCTAGGCGGATCCGCCACAACCAGATCAGGGCGGTCCGAGAACCCGCGCAGGAACGCGGCGACTCCCATGTGTACCGTCCGAAGCGAAAGCCCGGCTCTGGCTGCGTTGCTCTGGAGGTCGCGGGTGGCGGATTCCGAGGAATCCACGCCGTAAACCTTCTTGTACCGCCTCGCTAGAGGCAGCGTGAGCAATCCGACGCCGCAGTAGAGATCCAGGGCGACTTCCCCTTCGGCCTTGCCCACCGCCAGTTCCGCCAGCTTCCCGGCCAGGAACCGGTTGACCTGGAAGAACGAACGTCCGCTCACACGGAACACGTCCTGGCCGCAGCGGTAGTCGAGCGGAGCGCCGGCGCCCGAGACGCCCAGCCGCTCGCTGCACCATGACCAGAACTTCCTGGGCAGCGGCCCCGGACGCTTGGGCAGGTTCATTTGAACCCCGATTTCGTCGGTGAAGAACTCCACTGAGCGCAGGCTCTTGGGAAACCGGCGTTCGGCCATCATTGCCCGGAGCGCTCGATGGAGTTCGTTCAGCTTCGGTGCATTGATCGGACAATCCAATGCGTCAACGTGGCGATGCGATCCGGATGCGAGAAAGCCGACCGATGGCGCGCCGTCCTTTCGCTGCAGGTGCAGCTGGGTGCGATTCCGGTAGCCCCAGGGCTCGGCCTCCGCCGCCTCGATCTCGCTCGTCCATTCGAGATCGCCGATCCGACGAAGCGTCTCGCGCAAGATCGCCGCTTTGTAATCGCATTCGAGGTCATAGGCGACGTGCTGGTAGTGGCATCCCCCGCAATGCCCGAATACGGAGCACGGAGCAGACGCCCTGTCGGCCGACTTCTCGGTCCAACGGACCACCGCACCGTGGAGAATCCCCCCTGGACGGTCCAGCAAGTCGACTTCGACCTTCTCTCCCGGCAGGACGAAAGGGACTAAGACCGTTGCATTGGCGTGGCGGGCAATGCCGGCGCCACCGTACACCAGCTTCTCGATTCGCAACTCGGCGCGCATCGGTTCGATTCTCCCACCGGCCGGGACCGCCGAGTCACGGGCGAGCCGATTGCTACACTCGGGCAGAGCCGCCCCCTGATGCCGTTAACCGCGTTCCTCTTCCCGGGCCAAGGCTCGCAGGTGCCCGGCATGGGACGCGACCTGGCCGAGCAATTCCCCGAGGCTCGATCAGTGTTCGGCCGCGCGGACGAGGCTCTCGGCTTTCCTCTTTCACGGCTCTGCTTCGAGGGCCCGGCCGAGACCCTGCGCCAGACCGAGAACACCCAGGCGGCCATCCTGACGGCATCGGTCGCGACCCTGGAAGTCCTGCGGGCCAAGGGGGTTGTGCCGGACTACGTGGCTGGCCATAGCCTCGGCGAGTACTCGGCACTCGTATGCGCCGGCTCGCTCGAGTTCGAGGATGCGGTCCGGCTAGTCCGCAAGCGGGGCCGGCTCATGCAGGAGGCGGTTCCGGACGGTGTCGGGGCGATGGCAGCGCTGCTGGGTGTCGGCGCTGAAACAGCCGAGCGGGTTTGCCGGGAAGCGGCGAACGGCCAGGTGGTCTCGCCGGCCAACCTGAACACCCCCTCCCAGGTCGTAATCGCCGGACACGCCGAAGCGGTCGGCCGGGCCGCCGAACTTGCCAAGGCGGCGGGAGCGAAGAGAGCCGTCATGCTGGAGGTCAGCGCGCCGTTCCACTGCGACTTGATGGCCCCTGCTGGGAAGCGGCTGGCGTCGGATCTAGCAGCCACGGCGTTCTCGGACCTGACCGTCCCGCTGGTCAACAACTGGCAGGCGCGCGAGGTCCGCTCCGGTGAAGAGGCTCGAGCAGGGTTGCTCCATCAGATTCCGAACCCGGTGCTGTGGGAGCGGATCGTCCGACACCTGCTTTCAAGAAGGGTGGGCCGGTTTCTCGAAGTGGGGCCGGGCCGTGTCCTGACCGGGCTGATGCGCGGCATCGACCGGTCAATCCGAGGCCGAAGCACGCACGACCTCGCCGCCGTGGAGGCCATCACAGCATGAAGGACCGGACGGCGCTCGTCACCGGAGCCAGCCAGGGAATCGGAAGGGCCTGCGCCAAGGCCCTGGCCGCACGGGGCGCCACGGTGTTGGTCGGCGCGCGCCAGGCGGACAAGCTCGCGACCCTGGTGGAGGAGATTCGAGCTGCAGGGGGCCGTGCCGATGCAGTTGCCCTCGATGTGCAGGACCAAGCGTCGGTCGACGCGATGGTCGCCGCTCACGGGAAGGCCATCGAGATCCTGGTCAACAACGCCGGCATCGCCAGGGACGGGCTGGCCATGAGGATGCGGGACGACGACTGGCAAAGCGTGATCGACACGAACCTGACCGGGAGCTTTCGTTGCGCGAGGGCCCTGGTACGGCACATGGCCCGCAAGCGCTGGGGCCGGATCATCAACGTGTCGTCCGTCGTCGGCCTATCCGGCAACGCAGGCCAGGCCAACTATTCCGCTTCCAAAGCCGGCGTCGTGGGCCTGACCAAGTCGCTGGCGCTGGAACTGGCCGGCCGCAACGTGACGGTTAACGCGGTCGCGCCCGGTTTCGTCGATACCGCCATGACCCAGACCCTGGACGACAAGTCCCGTGAGAAGATCCTCGCCCAGGTCCCGCTTGGCAGGATGGGGAAGCTCGACGAGATTGCAGAGGCAGTGTGCTACCTCGCCGGCGAAGAGGCCGGATACGTGACCGGCCACGTCCTCAACGTCAGCGGCGGCCTGTACATGTGATGGCAGCCCCGAATGCGAAGGACCTGTCGGTCCTCGACCAGATCGTCGTGCGCAAGCGAGCGGAACTGCTGGTCGACCGTTCCATGGTCAAGGAAGCCGACCTGGAGCGGCAGCCGGTCCCCTCGCGCCGAGGATTCCGGGCCGCCCTGGCATCGAAGCGGCCCGCGGTGATCGCCGAAATCAAGAAGGCCTCCCCGTCTGCCGGGCTTATCGCCGACCGGTTCGATCCGGCCGTAATTGCTCGAGGCTACGAGAGGGCCGGAGCCGCAGCCCTCTCGGTGTTGACCGACCGGCAGTTCTTCCAAGGCTCCATGGACGACCTGATCGCCGCCCGGACCGCGACCTCGCTGCCAGTACTTCGGAAGGACTTCACCCTCGAGCGGTATCACATCCTGCAGGCCTCGGCAGGCAACGCGGACTGCGTCCTGCTGATCGTCGCCGTGCTCGACGACAGCGAGCTAGGGGAACTGCTGTCGGCGGCGCGCGAGCTTGGCCTCGACGCACTGGTCGAGGTGCATAGCGGCGATGAGCTGGAACGGGCGCTCGCGGCCGAAGCTGATTTCGTGGGTGTGAACAACCGAAACCTCAAAACGATGGAAGTGTCGCTGCAAACCTCCCTTGACCTGGCCGGACGGTTCCCGGATGGCGTCCTGCGCATCAGCGAGAGCGGTATTCGCACTCCGGACGACCTTGAGCGCCTGCTGGACGCGGGCTACCAGGGCTTCCTGGTCGGGGAGAGCTTGATGCGGCAGCAGGACCGGGGACGCGCCCTGGCAGGCTTGCTGGGAACCGACGGATGAGAAGTCTCGCCCGGCAGACTGGCGAGGTTCTCGAGGCGATCAAGTTCCAGCACTCGGTCTTCGCCTTGCCGTTCGCTCTCACAGGGGCGCTTCTTGCGCTGCGGGGGACGGTCCTCGACGCCGCCGAAGTGGCTTGGAAGCTCTGCTGGATCGTTGTCGCGATGGTGGCGGCTCGCTCCGCCGCAATGGCCTTCAACCGCCTCATCGACGCCCCGATCGATGCACGCAATCCGCGTACCGCGAGCCGGGCGCTGCCAACCGGAACGCTTTCGAAGCGGTTCGCCGCGGCATTCGTCGCGCTCTCGAGCGTCGTGCTGGTGATCGCTGCGTCGCAGCTGAACCCGCTATGCCTCAAGCTGAGCCCGTTGGCCCTGGCGGTCGCCCTCGGCTACTCCTACACGAAGCGATTCACGGTCCTTTCGCACCTGGTGCTCGGAGCGGTGCTCGGCATCGCGCCGGCAGCCGCCTGGATCGCGATCCGCGGAACTATCGACTCGCAAATCCTGTTGCTTTCCGCAGCAGTGACCCTCTGGACGGCAGGGTTCGACATCATTTACTCGTGCCAGGACGTCGAATTCGACCGCTCGGCCGGGCTGCATTCGATCCCTGTCCTTGTCGGGATCTCCAGGGCACTGCTTCTTTCGAGATTCCTTCACGCTGGGATGGTGGCCCTACTGCTAATGGCCTGGAGCACGCTGGGCCTTGGCACACTGGCCTTGGTCGGCATTGGAGCGATTACAGCCCTTCTGGTCTACGAGCAATCGCTGGTCCGGGCGGATGACCTCTCGCGCGTCGATGCCGCCTTCTTCGCGGTAAACGGCTGGGTCAGCATGCTCTTCTTCGCGTTCTGGGCTGCGGACCTTTGGCTTTCGAGCCGTTCCCTCTGAAAGCACTCCGAATCGATGCACGGACCAGCGCGAGGCTCGGTCGCCCGGCAGCGAAAGGGGGCATACTATGCGGCATGCGCCTCTCGGCGATTCCCTGTCTCCTCGCACTCGCCGCATCCCAGCTAGGGGCTCAGCCCGAGGACTGGATACGTCCATTCCCGGGCCACCGTGTGGTCGGCAACCTGTACGCGGTCGGAACCTACGACCTCGGCGTCTTCCTCGTCACTACTGACGAAGGCCATGTCCTGATCAACACGGCGCTCAAGGAATCCACGCCGCTGATCCGCCGCAACATCGAATCGGTCGGGTTTCGCATGGAGGACATCAAGATCCTGCTGACGATGCAGGCGCACTGGGATCACACGGCAGCTCTAGCTGAGATCAAGGAGGCTACGGGAGCCGAAATGTGGGCCACGGCGGGCGACGCGCCCGTGCTGGAAGACGGCGGCTTCAGCGATCCGCACTTCGGAGGGAGGGTGTCGTTCGATCCGGTCAAGGTCGACAAGATCATCACCGACGGCGAGTCAATCGAGCTGGGCGGCACGAGGCTTGAAGTAATCGAATCGCCGGGTCACACCGCCGGCAGCGTCAGCTACGCGATGACCGTTCGCGAGAACGGCAGGGACTACAGGGTCGTGATCGCGAACATGGGAACGATCAACCGTGGCAAGCGGCTGGTGGTGGACCCGACCTACCCTGGCGTTGCCGAGGACTTTGCGAAGACGTTCCGGAGACAGAAGGCCTTGGACATCGACGTGTGGGTTGCGGCGCACGGCTCGCAATACGGCCTGCATTCCAAGTACAACGCCGGTCAGGCGTACAGCCCGGATGCCTTCGTCGACCCGGAAGGCTTCCTGACTACGGTGAAGCGGCTTGAAGCGGCATATCACAGGCAACTCGAGGACGAGCGGCGCTGAAGCCTGCTGCTGCATTCGCACCTTCCGGGTCTTAGGTGCGATCAGGCGCCCCAGACGGGACCTGCAGTCAAGGCGGGACGTGGTTTCCCACAATTCATGTGGGCCGAACGGGAAGGCCGAATCCGCTGGCATCGGGCTCGTGAGAGGCTCCGGTCATGGCGGAATGGCTCGCGGGTCGTCGGGCTCGCGGCGGCATGGGTTACTGATGTCCTGCACAAGCGTCGCCTTGCTGGCCTGCATTCTCGGACTGGCTGACCCGGGAATGGCCCAGGGACTCCAGCGCACCGAGGAAGGACTCATCGTCCGGTATGACTTCCGCACGGCCTCGGGACGGCAGATTCCAATCGTCTCCGTTCCCGGCGAGCCGACTGGTTTCGATTCCGCGCAGCACCCCGAGAGGGAATCGGACGTCGTCCGCATCCCGGACCAGTTCACTGTGGAAGCTTGGGTCGAGCCCGCTCCGAGCCTCGATTCCAAAGAGGGCACGATCATCGCGATGGCGAGCGTAGACGGCTGGCAGAAGTTGGAACTCGGTCAAGTCGGCGGTCGATTCGAAGCGCGATTCGGCCGGAACCGGACGAGCGGCCGCGACGTCCTGCCCATCAGCGCGCGGGACGGCGATGCGGCGTCGTTCCTGGCCCACGTGGTCTTCACGCGGGACCCGCTAGGGCGCTCGCGCATGTACCTCGACGGCGAGATCGGCGCCGAGCGCAGCTCCGCAGGGCCCGTGCGCGAATGGAACGAGACCACGGTCACGCTGGGCCGGGGGCCGCACGGAACCAGAGCCTGGACCGGCGTCGTTCACCTGGTCGCGATCTACGGCCGCGCCCTTCTGCCGGTAGAAGTGGCTGGAAACTTCCTGGCGGGGCCGGGCTTGCCTGCTCGCGGGCCCACGTCCGTCCCGGAGAACCTGGCCCTCTTTCGGTCGAGGATCGCCCCTCTGCTCGCCAGCCGCTGCTTGGATTGCCACGACTCGGCAATTCGGCAGGGAGGGCTGGACTTGTCGCGGCGCGAATCAGCTCTGGCCGGAGGCGATCACGGCGACGCGATCGTCCCTGGAGACGCAGAGGCGAGTCTGGTCTGGCGAATGACCGAGTCGGAGGCAATGCCCCAGAATCGCCCGCCCCTCACCCCGGCCGAGATGAGGTCGGTGCGCGAGTGGATCGCCGGAGGGGCGCACTGGCCAATCGAGGCGCCCGATACCGTCGCTCGCGACGCGGCACCGACCGAGGTGGCGAAGGGGAGCGTGGTGGCGAAAGAAGGCGAGGACGCCCCCTAGGCGGGGCCGAGTCGCCGGGCCACGTTGCCTGTTGCGAGACCCCGCGAGACGTCGGCGGACCGACTCACGGCTCAAGGAAGCGTGGTATTTTGAAACCCGGAGAGTTGGGCGTGGCACCACGGATCGCCGACAGCAGGCTGGTTCCCATCGCGGACAAAGTGATGGAAGGGCAACGCCTTTCCTTCGACGACGGCGTCGCCCTGTACCAATCCTCGGACATCCTCACCCTCGGCTACCTGGCCAACACGGTCCGGGAGCGGCTCAACGGCAACAAGACCTATTTCAACGTCAACCGGCACATCAACCCGACCGATGTCTGCGTGGCGGCCTGCAAGCTGTGCGCCTTTGGCAAGCAGAAGCGCGATCCGACGGCCTATACGATGTCCCTGGAACAGGTCTGGCACACCGCCGGGGTCGGCTACGCCGAGGAGATCTCCGAGTTCCACGTGGTCGGCGGCCTGCACCCTCAGCTCGGGATCGACTGGTTCGCCAAGATGTTCCGCGGCCTGAAAGAGCGCTTTCCCTCTGTGCACCTAAAGGCTCTGACTATGGTCGAGATCGGGTATTTGGCGCGTCGCGAAAGGATCTCGATCCGCGAAACGCTCGAGCGGCTGCGCGACTCCGGGGTGGATTCCCTGCCCGGAGGCGGTGCGGAGATCTTCTCCGAAAGGGTCCGCCGCATCATCTGCGATCACAAAATCGACGGAGAGGAGTGGATCGAAACGGCTCGCACCGCGCACAGCCTCGGACTGAAATCGAACGCCACGATGCTGTACGGACACATCGAGACAGACGAGGACCGGGTCGATCACCTCCTGCGGCTGCGCGCGCTCCAGGACGACACGGGCGGGTTCCAGACGTTCATCCCGCTCGCGTTCCACCCCGAAAACACCCCGATGCACCACCTTCCCATGACGTCGGGCTTTCAGGACGTCAAGGCCATCGCCGTGTCCCGCCTCCTCCTCGATAACTTTCCCCATATCAAGGCGTACTGGATCATGATGACGCCGAAGATCGCGCAGGTGGCGCAGCGGTTCGGCGCAGACGACATCGACGGCACCGTCGTCGAGGAGAAGATCTACCACGATGCCGGGGCAAAGACCCCGCAGGCCCTGCGCCGCGATCAGCTCTACCGCCTGATCCGCAAGGCGGGACGCGAACCGACCGAGCGCGACACGCTGTACAACGAGGTGTCGCGCGACGAGGCGATGCTGACCTTGGCGGTCTGAGGCTTGTCGGACCCGGCGCTTCTCACGGGGCAAGCAGATCAAGAATCTGCTCGAGCTTCGAACGGATCTCTTGCAGCGCCTGCTGCGGGACCCCTCGCTCCTCCGAGACCCCGCCACCGTCCGCGACTTCACCCGGCCCGGCCTTGGACTTGACACCGGCCCGCAAGGCCTTGCGGGCGCCGGCGATGGTGTATCCCTCGCCGTAGAGCAGGTCCTTGATCGTCAGCACCGTTTCCACGTCCTTGCGTCGGTACTGCCTCTGGCCGCTCGATGTCTTACGCGGCTTCAGGGTTGGGAACTCGCTCTCCCAGAACCGCAGGACGTGAGTCTCGACACCGGCGATATGGCTAACGTCTCCGATCCGGAAGAACATCCTGTCGGGGATTTCGGGCCGCTGCTGGCCAACGCTGCCACCGTCCGGCATGGGCGCAGTTCCATTCTAGTGCAGCCAACGAGTGGCGAGTCGTGGCCCCTCGGCTGGCGCAGAGTTGCCGGTACCGCCTGGCCGGACCGGGATAGTGCCGTCCTGTAGACTCGGTCGGGATTCCGTCGCCATGATCCCTGCCCTGCTTGCCCTGCTGCTCGCAATGACATGGTCTGCGACGCATGCCGCCGCGCGCCCCAACGTGCTTCTGATCCTGGCCGACGACCTCAATGACTGGGTCGGGAGCCTTTCGGGTCATCGAAATGCTCGCACGCCCAACATCGACCGCCTCGCATCGGAAGGCATGCTCTTCAGTGAGGCCTACGCGGCTTCGCCGAAATGCAATCCCTCGCGAACGGCCCTGCTCCTCGGGTTGCGCCCGTCGACCACGGGAATCTACGACAACGGCCACTGGTGGAGGCCCCACCTGCCAGAGGCGGTCTCGCTCCCGCAAGCGTTCCGAAAGGCAGGCTACGCAGTTGCCGGGGCGGGCAAGATCTTTCATCACACCGCGGGATTCAACCCTCCAGATCTTTGGGACGAATACTTCGCCCTGCGGTTCGACGACCCGTGGGACCGGGCAGGCAGCGCCTATCCGCAGGCGGCCCCTGCCCAACCGCCTCCAGGCCATCCCCTAGCCGGTATCGTGCCGTTCCGCCACGAGCTGGACTGGGGCCCGCTTCCCATCGAGGAGCACGAGTACGGGGACGCAAGGACGGTGGAGTGGGCGGCCCGCTTCCTGGCAGAGCCGCGGGACAACCCGTTCTTCCTTGCGGTCGGCCTGTTCCACCCCCACCTTCCCTGGTACGCTCCCGCCACGTACTTCGAGGCGTTCCCGCCTGGCGAGGTCTCGTTGCCGAGCGCGCCGGCTGACGACCTGGCGGATGTCCCGCCGGAGGGGCGTCGGCTGGCCCAGGGAGGAGCCGGCGTATTCCGGAGAATCCGGGAAGGCGGGAAGTGGGCCGAGGCCATCGGGGCGTATGCCGCGAACATTGCCTTCGCGGACACGCTGGTGGGCCGGTTGGTGGAGGCGCTCGACGCGAGTTCCCACGCCGGCAACACAGTCGTGGTATTCGCCTCCGACCATGGCTTCCACCTCGGCGAGAAGGGCCATTGGTACAAATCGACGCTCTGGGAGCGCGCGACGCACGTGCCGCTCGTCGTTCGCGGACCGGGCGTCGAACCCGGACGGGTTTGCGCTCGTCCCGTGAGCCTGCTCGACATCTACCCGACCCTTATCGATATTGCCGGCTTGGCCCCGCGCCCGGTCCTGGAAGGCTCGAGTTTCCAAGGACTGCTCCGGGATCCCGACTCCGAGGCGGACCGGCACGCCGTGGTGACGTACCTACGGGGCAACCACGCAGTGCGCCGCGGCAAATGGCTGTATATCCGCTATCGGGACGGCGGCGAGGAGCTCTACGACCGGGAACAGGACCCGGAGGAATTGACGAATCTCGCCGCAAGGGAGGATCTCCGTGAGACCGTGCGCGCTCTGCGCGAACTGCTGCCGGCCACGAGCGCCCCGCCCGCCCCCCTCAAGTCCCACTACGTCTTTGACACCGAAGCGTACACCTGGACGGCGCGCCCGTGAGACGGGCGGCAAGTCGGTCGCAAGCCGCTCCGTATAATGAAGGTTCGCGCCTCCCGGGGGCTAATGGCCTTACATCCGAAGATTCGCTCCACGACCGTCCTTTGCGTGCGCCGTGGAGACAAGGTCACCATGGCTGGCGACGGTCAGGTCACGATGGGTTCCGAGGTCGTGAAGGCCTCCGCGCGGAAGATCAGGCGGCTGCATAACGAGCAGATCCTGGCGGGATTCGCCGGCTCGACGGCCGACGCCATCTCGCTGTTCACGCGCTTCGAGGAAAAGCTGCAGGCGTACGGCGGCAACCTGAGCCGCGCGGCTGTAGAACTGTCCAAGGACTGGAGGATGGACAAGACCCTGCGCCATCTGGAAGCCCTGTTGCTCGTTGCGGACACCAAGTCGACCCTCCTCCTGAGCGGAACCGGCGACGTGATCGAACCCGATGACCAAGTGGCAGCAGTGGGGTCGGGCGGGCCGTACGCCGTGGCCGCCGCCACGGCGCTGCTCGAGCACACGGACTTGGGATCGCGCGAGGTAGCACAGGCAGCCATGAAGATCGCGGCCGACATCTGCATCTACACGAACGCGAACATCGCCATCGAGGAGCTGGGCTAGCCGATGGTTATTTACCTGCCAGGGAACTCGGACACCCCGGCGCTCGACGAGCTCACGCCCCGCGAAATCGTGGAGGAACTCGACAAGCACGTCATCAGCCAAGGCGATGCGAAGCGAGCGGTCGCCGTCGCGCTTCGCAACCGGATCCGCCGCCAGCGCCTCGAGCCTGAGATGGCCGAGGAAGTGATGCCCAAGAACATCCTCATGATGGGGCCTACGGGGGTCGGTAAGACAGAGATCGCCCGGAGGCTGGCACGGCTGTCGAACTCCCCGTTTGTCAAGATCGAAGCCACGAAGTTCACCGAGGTCGGCTACGTCGGGCGCGACGTGGACTCAATGATCCGCGATCTCATCGAGATGGCTATCGACATGATCCGAGAGGAGAAGATCGAGATGGTCGCGGACAGGGCCGAGCAGAACGCGGAGGAAAGGCTCCTGCAGATCCTGATGCCACCCCAGCAGGCGGAGACAGGGGAAGGCAGCGAGGACTCGACTGCAAGGACTCGCGAAAAGCTGCGCAAGCAGCTTCGGGAAGGAAAGCTCGACGACCGCATGGTTGAGGTCGAGACCCAAGGGCGCAACAACCCGATCGAGATCATCACCAACCAGGGCGTCGAGGAGATGGACATCAACATCAAGGAGATGCTCCCCGGGATCTTCGGCGGACAGACGCGACGGCGCAAGATGACGGTTCTCGAAGCGCTTGACGTGCTTTCCCAGGAGGAAGAGCAGAAGCTGATCGACATGGAGCAGATTACGCGGCAAGCTGTCGATCGGGCCGAGCAGGCCGGGATCGTTTTCCTCGACGAAATGGACAAGATCGCCGGTCGCGAGGGCGGCCGCGGTCCGGAAGTCAGCCGGGAGGGCGTCCAGCGCGACCTCCTGCCGATCGTCGAGGGCACGACGGTGAATACGCGGCACGGGATGATCCGCACCGATCACATCCTGTTCATCGCGGCCGGCGCGTTCCATGTGACGAAGCCCAGCGACATGATTCCCGAGCTCCAGGGGCGGTTCCCGATCCGGGTCGAACTCCGGTCGCTAAACATGGACGATTTCATTCGCATCCTGAAGGAGCCGAAGAACGCGCTGACCAAACAGTACACCGCGCTACTCGATACCGAAGGGGTGCGGCTGGAGTTCACGCCCGACGCGGTGGAGGAGATCGCGCGCACCGCGATGGTGGTCAACGAGCAGACAGAGGACATCGGGGCACGCCGGCTGCACACGATCATGGAAAAGCTGTTGGACAAGATCTCGTTCGAAGCCCCCGACATGGATGAGAAGTCGGTCACGATCGACGCGGCCTACGTGCAAGGACAGCTCTCCTCCATCGTCAAGGACCAGGACCTGAGCCGTTACATCCTCTGACGCATGCCCGGAAGGGACCGAGGAACTCATACTGCCCTGCGGAGTCTAGCGGGAGCCCTGCTGGCGACGTGCCTGGGAGGGTGCGGTTCGGTCGGAGACCCGCTGCCTCCACTGCTGAACGTGCCCCGTCCGGTTCAGGACCTGGCCGCAAGCCAGGTGGCAGGCGAGATCCACGTCCAGTGGACATGGCCGCAGCTGACGACGGAAGGGGCGGTGGCGCGCGAGATCGGCGGTTTCACGCTCTGGGCCGTCGACGTCCCCGGATTCTCGAACGCCCTGACGCGGGAGACGATCGACGAGTACCGCCGTCCGGTTGCGACGCTAGGGCCCCCGGAACTCGCGGGCAAGGAACCGGGCGACCGGGTCACGTTCCGCTCGTCCCTGTCCGACTGGCAGCTGGGCCAGCTGACAATCCTGACCGTCTCGGCAGCCAGTCGGTCTGGTCGGGATGCCGGGTATTCGAATCAGGTCAGGCTGCATCCTCTGGAGCCGCCAGCCGAGCCGCAATGGCTCGCAGTCTCGGTGGTGCCGAGCGGCGTTGCGCTGTCGTGGCAAGCCGCCGAGCGTGCCGAGGAATATGCCATCGAACGGGCAGCGATCGGGGAGGGTGGATTCACCGCTCTCGGACGTCTGGGCGTCGAGTCCTTCGTTGACCGGACCGTGGAATGGGACCGGTCGTACAGTTACCGACTCAGGCCCTACAGGCTGTCGGAGGCCGGCTGGATCGCGGGCCCGGCTTCCGCGGCAAGCGAAGTGACGCCACGCGACACGTTCCCTCCGGCTCCGCCCCGGGGCCTGAGAGCGGTTCGGACGCCGGGGTCCGTGGAACTGTCCTGGCTGCCGAGCCCCGAAGCGGATGTTCAGGGATATCGCGTATTCCGCGACGGTAAGGATGTTACCGGCCTGGTCCCTGCAACCGAGTACAGCGACGGACTGGCTGTCCGGGACGCGGGCCACGAGTACGCCGTCACCGCCATCGATGCGGACGGCAACGAGAGCGGGCCGAGCGATTCCCTGCGTGTCGCCTCGACGGCCGCGCGGATAGACTAGGCCAATGCCGTTTCGTCTCGCGCGCCGTGCGTTTCTAGGATCCCTCGCCGTAGCCACCGGCAACTTCAGGGCTTCGCAGCGCGACACGAGCTGGACGCATTACGGCGGAGGGCCTGGAGTGACTCGTTATTCTCCGCTCGCGCAGATCCGCAAGGACAACGTTCGCAGGCTCCGTCCGGCCTGGGTCCATGCGTGCGGGGACAGCATGAGCCGGCCGGCCACCACCATCGAGACGGAGCCTCTCGTTGCCGACGGGACGATGTATGTCACGACGCCGCAGGTCAAGGTCCGCGCCCTGGACGCCGCCGACGGCACGGAGCTCTGGACCTTTGACCCGTTCCAGAGCCTGGCGGACGGGCGTGCGAGAGGCGTATGCCGGGGCCTGGCGCGATGGAAGGACGGACCGCGGGAGAGAATTTTCGCGACGGGCCTGAACCGGCTGTATTCGATCGACGCCGGAACCGGCGAGCTGGATCGGCGGTTCGGCGATGGCGGATCGCTCGACCTTACCCGGGAATTCGACCGGGACATGGATGGGCTGTCGTTCAAGCACACCTCGCCGGTGATCGTGCACGAGGATCTCGTCATCACGGGTGGAGGCGGCGGAGAGGGTCCTGCTCCGCAGGCACCGGGGCACATCCGTGCCTGGGACGTGCGCACGGGGAAGCGCCGGTGGATCTTCCACACGATCCCCCACCCCGGTGAGTTCGGGTACGAGACCTGGCCTGAGGACGCCTTTCGACGCGTGGGCGGCACGAACGACTGGTCCGGTATGAGCATTGACCGCGAGCGCGGCATGGTGTTTGCCTCGACCGGCTCCCCCTCGTTCGACTTCTATGGCGGCGACCGGCACGGCCAGAACCTGTTCGGAAACTGCGTGCTTGCGCTGGACGTCCGGACAGGCGAGCGGGTGTGGCACTTCCAGACGGTCCATCACGACGTCTGGGACTACGACCTGCCCTGCCCTCCCATGCTGTTCGCGGGCGAGGTGAACGGAAAGCCCTCCGACGCCGTTGCGCAGTTCACGAAGACCGGCCTGCTGTTCCTGCTGGACCGCGAAACGGGCAGGCCCCTGTTCGATGTCGAGGAACGCCCGGTGGCCCAGGAAGGGGTCCCGGGCGAAAAGCTCTGGCCGACCCAGCCATTTCCTGTTAAGCCCGAGCCGCTGTGCGTGCATGGGTTCGACGTGAACGACGCCACGAACCGCACGCCGGAAGCGGCTGCGAAGGTGAAAGCGGTGCTCCGCAAGTGGCGCTCGGATGGGATCTTCACGCCTCCAAGCCTGGAAGGCACGGTCGTCCGCCCCGGCTTCAACGGCGGCGTGCTCTGGGGAGGCGGTGCGTACGACCCTGAGCGCAACCTCCTTATCGTGAACTCCAGCGAGAACTCGAACCTGCTTCGCCTCCGCGAGGCCGAACAGGGCAAGCCCTACCGGTACGCGCACGAAGGATGGGTGCGGTTTCTGGACCCTGATGGCTATCCGGCAGCCCGGCCACCCTGGGGGCATCTCACCGCGATCGACGCCGGCTCGGGGAAGTTTGCCTGGAGGGTCCCACTGGGCGAGTTCGAAGGAATGCCTGGAAGCGGCACGCTTTGCGTCGGTGGCCCTCTCTCGACGGCTGGCGGGCTGACGTTCGTTGGATCGACGCAGGACGAGAAGTTCCGCGCCTTCGATTCCGACACAGGGGACATGCTCTGGGAGTACCGGCTGAAGGCCGGAGCCTACGCGAACCCTTGTACCTATTCGGTCGGCGGCAGGCAGTACGTGGCGATCGCGGCGGGAGGCGCGGGCAAGAACAGGACGCGCTCGGGAGACCAGTTCGTCGCGTTCTCGCTTGGCACCTAGCTGAGTCCCGGGCTCTCACTCGCTCGGAGGCCGGTCGTCTTGGAGGCTTCGCAAGTACGGGTTGACCGTATAGCGGAGAGAGACAGGCCCCGGCAAGGCTAGGTTGCGAGTGACGGCATACGCCGGATCGAGCGCCCACTGGCCGGTCGCGAGAACCTTGCTATCACGCGTCTCGTTGTCGTGCCAGCCCCAGAAGGGCTTGGCCATGTCCACGCCATGGCGGACGCCGCGGAACGCACCGGCGAGGGTGTCGTGCGAAGCTCCCGGGCGGCCGCCGTGTGGCCGGTAGCTGAAATAGCTCGCGAACGCCTGCCGACTCGATGCGGCTCCGCTGTGGGCGGGAACCCACCAATGATCGTAAACCGGCAACAGATCGTAGCCAACCTCGCGGTCAGCGGGGTGTTCGGGCCGTTCCGCTATCCCCTTGTAGACATAGGTCACACCCGTCCCGGCATGGAAGCGGTCTTCGTCAAAGGAATAGCCGCCGTGCCGGCCGGGCCCGTAGACGCCGTGACCGCCCGAATGCACGAACACCACCGGATGCGAGCCGCCATGGAATTCCATCTCGCCGTCCAGGTCGTGGAAGTTCCCCTGCACACGCGGATCGGCCCGATAGGAGTAGACCTTGTTGTGGGCTAGCGTCTCCATCGCGACCGCCCGCCCCATCGGCGAGCCGTCTCTCGCAATCGTCAGGACCATTCCCTCGTTGTCGTTCTCGTGGCAGGTGCCTGCCACGCACTTGTCGGAATAATCGCGCGGATGAAAGAAGTTGTAGATCAGGAACCAGTGAGTCCTTGTCTCGATCACGGCGTAGTACACATATGCCTGCGAGCTAGCCCGCGGCGCGTTTGCCCAGTTGTTATCGCCGCGCCAGTCGCCGTCCGCATCGAACCGGGCGAGGTAGTCGGACTTGGGCTGGAACCACGTCTCCTGCGCGATGAACGGAGCGTGATGCTCGGCCAGTTCGCGAAAGCGATCGGAGGTGCGAGGCTGCGCACCGAACGAGACCGTCTCAGCCGGTGTCAGGGGGGGAGCGTCGGAGTCGACCTGGATTCGGATTGAGCCGGAGACCCCTTCCAGCGTCGCCGACAGGATCGCCTGTCCCTCCTTGCCGGACGCGGTGAACAGGACGGCATCCTGGACGAGCGAGTTCCGGGCAGCCATATCGACCAACCTGACCTGGAACCCCTCGTCCCGGCCCTCGCCGATCGGAAGGCTATCGCGGCCTTGGTAGCGGAACGGCTTGGAGAGCCACCCGGTTCCGGGATCCCGCAAATGGAACGCGGCCAGCCCGCGTCGGAGCCGCACCGTGCCAAAACCCGTCGAACTGCTGGCTGCCGCACCGCGTACAAGGACCCGGACGGGCACGCTCTCGTACGGGCGAACCCGGGCATCGGGCGGATCCGTGCGGAGCTCAATCTCGGCCACTGCTCCTGGTATCTGGCCGGCGGAAACGCCGGGCCACAGCGCGACGGCAAGCGCCGAGGCTGTAACAAGCGGTCGCACGAGACCGGGGCCGCAACGCGCCATCGCGTACAGCTTGGCACACGAAGCGAGAGCGACGGCCGTGGGCTGACGGTATGATGGGCCCCTGTTTCCGGCCAGCGGAAGACGGATGCCGGCGGATCGCATCGGACTGATCGGACTCGGGCTGCTCGGCTCGGCGATTGCGGAGCGCTTGCATGCCTGCGGGTTCTCCGTACACGGCTTCGACATTGACACTCAGCGTCTCGCAGCCTTCTCCCGTAGTGGCGGGGAGTCAGCGGAGTCAGTGGAGGACGTGGTCCGGACCTGTGACCGCATCGTGCTGAGCCTGCCGGACTCCACTGTGGTGACAGGGCTGCTGGAAGCGATCGACCCCGCTTGTCTCGCAGCCCGGCATGTCATGGACACGACCACGGGGGCGCCTGAGGACGCGGCCGCGTTTGGACGCATCCTCGAGGCGGCGGGCGGCCACTACCTCGACACCACGATCGGCGGGTCCAGCGACCAGGTCAGGCGTCACGAGGCGATCGTTATCGCCGGGGGCGATTCCGGTGCATTGGATCGGTGCATGCCCGTGCTGCGCTGCCTGGGATGCAGGGTCTTTCACACGGGTGAGTGCGGCAGCGGCTCGAGCATGAAACTCGTGCTGAACCTGGTGCTCGGCCTGAACCGCGCGGTGCTGGCGGAAGGCCTCTCCTTTGCGCAGCGCTGCGGCCTGTCACCCGACCAGGCACTCGAGATTCTGAAGGCCGGGCCTGCCTATTCGCAAGCAATGGACCGCAAGGGCCGCAAGATGCTCCGCGAGGAATTCCTGCCGGAAGCCCGCTTGAGCCAGCATCTCAAGGACGTGCGTCTGATCCTGGCCGAAGGGCAGCGCCACGCAGCCAGGCTGCCGCTGTCAGAGCAGCACGCCGCGCTCCTCGAAGCAGCAGAGGATATGGGATTCGGAACGGTAGACAACAGCGCTGTCATCAAGGCCTTCGACTGACGCGATTCACCCTCATTCCGAGGCGAACTCGCGGAACCAGCCCTCGATCTCCCCCGCCGTCGTGCCTCCCTCGTGAATCACCACTCGGTAACGAAGAGTCAAGGAATCGCCGCCAGTCACGACGTGGCTCCCGTCGGCAGTCGAGTTCCCGCTGAAGTCTGACAAGCCGAACGGGTTCGCGGAACAGAGGCTGTACCCTCGAGCATGCCATCTGGACGGGTGTCTCAGGTTCGACGGGTGGTCAAGGATGACCACGCCAACCGGCTGCCCGTTGACGACAGCCGAGTAGTCGACCCAGCTCGCCTCCCGCCCCCATATGTTCTCCGTGCCAGCAAGGCCCCCCGCGTTCAACAGCATCGCCCCTCGATCCTGGCGGAATTCATCGGCCAGCCGCATGGCGAATCCCCCGTCCTCGGTGTCTCCGAATCGAAGGTCCCTTCCCTGATCTGCCCGGAACGTCAGTTTCGCGTCGATGCGAACCGTCCTGGCCGTGGCCGAGAAGGAATAGCGCTGGACGAGCGTGCCCTGCAGGTCGCCATCGGCACTGCGAAGCCCAAGTTCTGCACTGATCGATCCTTGTCCATCGCCGGGCTGGAGGTCCGGCTCGGATAGCGGAACGATCGTACCGGTCTTGTCCCGGCCGAGTTCGCGCCAGAAATCATGGCCGTTGATATCGCCGTGACCGTACCAGATCCCGCGATGCCAGTCATGATCGCTTTCTTCGCCTTCCCTGGGCTCAAGCGGGTAGCCGCGCGAGACAACCGTGCCGGAAGCTGTTCGCAGGGGATAGAGGAACGGCTTGTCCCATTCGCTTCCGAACCGGAACGCGGTGAGGAACTGGCCGTCGATCAGCACTCGAATCCTCTCTTCCCCTCTCTCGAAGGAAACCGAGACACCTGATTCCAAGCCGGATGCATCGCTAGGGCCAACTGCTTCTGAATCCACTCGGCAAGCCGCGAGGGCACCCAAAACAACTGCCACGACGGCAGCCGTCCCGATCGAGCGCCGCGCATGGCGGATCGGCACCGATGCAGTTCGAGGGCTGGAAGGTCTTCCATCGAGAGTCCGCAAGTCCACCGTGATCCGCCCTGCTTGTCCGTAGGGCAGCCTAACAGACTTCCCCTGGCAGGCTTCGGCACCGACCGCGGTGCTTGCATGGCAGAATGAGTACCGCTCCCCTGATCGCACCGCCGAGCCGAATGTCATTGCCACACACGGAAGTGCTCGAGTCTAGAAACCGCGCCGTCGCCAGGCGAACCGGCAGCAACCTTGATCGCGGCTTGGCAACGTCCCGTCAGACTGCCAAGAGCACCCTTTCGATCATCGCCTTCGCAACAGTGATGCTGCCCTCATTCCTTTTGGGGGAGGAGTCACTGGTGGTTGTCGGTGTGACGAACTTCCCTCCCCTCGTGATGGAAGTGGACGGTGGCTTCGAAGGTTTTGACATCGACATATGGAACGAGGTGTCCGAAGAGATCGGAATTGAATCGCAGTTCCAGGCCATGCCGTTCGGAGATCTCCTGCAGGCCGTGAAGAACAGCACTGTCGATGCCGCGATAGCTGGCATCAGCATCACGCGCGACCGCGAGATCGAGATGGACTTCAGCTACCCGTACATGAACAGCGGACTGCGAATTCTGACGACTGTCGAAGACGATCCCCCCTGGCTTCGTGTGCTGGGCTCGCTGACGACACGGGCGGAACTCGGGGCGCTCGGATACCTCGTCGGATTCGTCCTCCTCTGCTCGCACATCCTGTATTTCGCGGAACGGGGAAGTTCGGGCATCAGCGATCGCTACTTCCCTGGGATTCTGGAGGCCTGTTGGTGCATCGTGGCAACGATCACGACGGTGGGCTACGGCGATGTGACTCCTCGCCGATGGTTCGGACGGTTCGTCTCCCTGATTGTCATGGTCATCGGCATCTCCCTGTTCGGAGTGGCGATCGCTCAACTGTCGGCCGGACTGATGATGGAGGCGCTCAAGAGCGACATTTCCGGCCCGGAAGATCTCAGCGGACGTCCGGTCGCAACCGTGGCAGGGACGACCAGCACCGAAGTAGCGGTGCGATACGGTGCAAGGCTGCACGAAGCCGAGGACATCGAAGCGGCTTACCGCATGCTGCAGTCCGGAGAGGTCGACGCGATCCTGTTTGACGCCGCACCGGTGATGCGATACGCGGCTGCGGACGGAAACCGGACCGTGACGGTCGTTGGCCGCCTGATCGAGCGGCAGGTCTACGGAATCGCGTTTCCCGCGGGCAGCGAATTGCGGGAGTCCGTGAATCAGGCGCTCCTGGGACTCGAGGAGTCCGGGAAGTACGACCGGATCCACCGCCAGTGGTTCGGCTCCTCGGACTAGCCCTGGCCTGGCAAGCCGAAGAGCCGTGCATTGCCTATGATGGGAGCGCTGGCCCGCTCCGAAGAGGGCCTGCGGGGCTGTCCGGCCGGTGAGCGAGCGCGGCCCCGTCGAACCTCAGAGACGGGGCGTAGCGCGTCCGGACAGGCCGCCAAAGCGGCTGTACAGAATGTTTCGCAGGAAATCCACGCTTGCAGTTGCCGCTTCCTTGTGCGGCTGTGTCACGCTCGCGGCCTGCGCGACTCGGCTCGGCCCGAAGACGATTCCGGGAGCTCGGTTCGACTACAACGAGCGGATCGCCCGTTCGCAGAACGACCAGCTGCTGCTCAACCTTGTCCGTCTCCGGTACAGGGACACCCCCGTGTTCCTCGATGTCGGGACCGTGATCGCCCAGTACACCTTGGATGCGCGGGTAGGCGTGCTGCCCACGCTGAACGTCGAGGGGACGGACAGTGCGGAACTCGGCGTCGATCTCGGCGGCCGGTACAGCGAGCAGCCAACGATCACCTACCAGCCGATTTCCGGGGCGGAATTCACGCGTAGGCTGCTCACGCCGATCTCGGCCCAGACAATCATCCTCCTTTCCCAGTCCGGGTGGAGTATCGAGCGCCTCCTGATGTGCTGCGTCGACAGCATCAACGGGGTGACCAACGCCCCGGTTGCGAGCGGACCGACGCCGTCCCGGATTCCGGACAACAGCAAGTTCCGGGAGGCGGCTCGGCTGCTTCGCGAGTTGCAGCTCCCGGGATCGCTCGATTTCATGCTGGCCCAGCACCGGGAGTCGGGAGAGACTTCCATCCGGATCCGAAAGCCGGAGTCCGACCCGGAGAGGGCAGATACGCTGCGCAGGCTCCGGGAGATTCTTGGCCTCGACCCTGCCCACGAGACATTCCGGCTTACCACGCGGAGCGCCAACCTGAGTCGCGACGCGATCGTGCTGACCGGGCGATCGCTCCTCGGAGCCCTGTTCTTTCTCTCGCACAGTGTCGACCCTCCCGAGGCGCACAAGTCCGGGGGATTGGTCACGGTCATGAAGGAGGCAACGAGCCAGAACGCGAACTGGGACACCGTATCGGGCAATCTGCTCAAGGTCGGATCGTCGGAGTCCCCGCCGGACGCCGCGTTTGTTCGAATCCGCTACCGCGGCCATTGGTTCTACATCGCCGACGCCGATCTCAACTCAAAGGCTACGTTCAACCTCCTGACCTACTTGCTGTCTCTCCAGTCCGCCGGTCAAGAAGGCCTTGACGCGATGCTGACCGTCCCGGTTGGCAGGTAGCGGCACCAGCCTGCCGAGGGCCCGGGCCCTTGGGCCTCGGTCCCCGGTGTGGAGATCGCGGCAAGCGTGGCAGGCCGTCACCAACCGCCGAGGGTTCGGACGCCGTGGTAGGGCCCCTGGACCACTCGGCCACGCGACTGAACGACTATCGCTCCGTACGAGCGACTGCGGCTTGAGGCATGGGCAACGTCGGAGATCCAGCATCCAGCGCGGTTGCTATGATGGCAACCGCAAACACCGCCAACCACTAGTCCCGACCAGCGGGCGGCCCAAGAAAATGTCATTGTTCGGTACGGGAATCGACCCGGGCCCCAAGAACCCTGCAAAGTCCGCCGGCACGGGTCACGGCTTCGGGACGGCTCCGGTATTTCTTGCGTCGATCAGCACGATCCTCGGGGCGATTCTGTTCCTCCGATTCGGCTACGCCGTAGCCCATGTCGGCCTTTGGGGCAGCCTTGTCATCATCCTGCTGGGCCATCTCGTGACAATCCCGACCGTTCTGGCGGTTTCGGAGATCGCGACCAACCGGCGCGTGGCCGGAGGCGGCGCCTACTTCATCATTAGCCGGTCATTCGGCACGAGTATTGGCGGCACCATCGGCATCGCGCTGTACCTTTCCCAGGCGATCTCGATCGCCTTCTACCTCGTGGCCTTCGCCGAGGCCTTCCAGCCAGCCTACGAATGGCTCGCAACCACGCAAGGGCTCAGTCCGGACGCACGTTGGATCAGTCTACCGGGAGCAATCCTGCTCGCAGGGTTGATGCTGACGAAAGGGGCCGATCTGGGTGTCCGGGCCCTGTGGGGGGTCAGCATCGTCCTTGTCGCGGCCATCGGAGCATTTCTGATGGGCGAGGGACCCGAGTCGATTCGGCCGGACGGTCTCAATATCACCGCCAGCGTCAGCGACAGCGACGGATTCGGCACCGTCTTCGCGACCTGCTTCCCTGCTTTCACGGGGATGATCGCTGGCCTCGGGCTCTCGGGCGATCTGAAGAGCCCCCAGAGGAGCATTCCCCTAGGAACGATTGCCGCGACCCTGACGGGAATGCTTGTCTATGCGGTCGTGGCCATCAAGCTGGCGCGTAGCGCGACCCCAGAGGCGCTCGCGGCGGACCAGTTCGTCATGGTGCAGATCGCCGCCTGGGGCCCGGCCATCTACTTCGGGCTGGGCGCGGCGGCGCTCTCTTCGGCACTGGGTTCGTTCCTCGTCGCTCCGCGGACCCTGCAGGCTCTGGCACGCGATAACGTGCTCCCGATCCCCCAACTAAACCGACTGCTGGAGCAGGGGCGTGGTGAAGAGCAGGAGCCAGTGCTCGCGACCTGGGTCTCGAGCGCGATCGCGGTCGTCTTCGTCCTGGCGGGCGGCATCGACTTTATCGCGCAGATCCTCAGCATGTTCTTCATGGTGACCTACGGCGCCCTGTGCACCGTCGCGTTCCTGGAATACTTCGCGGGCAATCCTTCCTACCGCCCGACCTTCCATTCCCGCTGGTACATCTCGCTGCTAGGAGCGGTGATGTGCGCCCTGATGATGATCCAGATGAACGTGCTGTATGCCTTCGTGTCGCTGGTCGTGATGGTGACGATCTACGCCGGTCTCCGCCGCTCGCGAAGGGGAGAGCGCGATCTGACGGCGATCTTTCAAGGGACGATGTTCCAGCTGACCAGGCGCCTCCAGATAGCGCTCCAGAGAAACCGCGTCAAGGGCTCGATGGGCGGGTGGCGTCCGTCCATCGTCGCTGTGACCCGGTTCGGTGTGCGTCGGCTAGGGCACTTCGACCTGCTTCGCTGGATCTGCCACCGGCACGGTTTCGGCCACTTCATCCAGTACTTCCAAGGGGAGTACTCGTTCCGCGACGAAATCGAGGCGCGCACACAAGTGAACGCCCTGATCGATCGAACCGAGGTCAGCGGAGCCGGAATCTTCGTGGATTCCCTGATCAGCCCCTCGTTTCAGACAGCTCTCGCACAGACGATGCAAATGCCGGGGATTTCGGGCCTTCCCAACAACTGCGTCCTTCTCGAGTTTGACAAGGACCGTCCCGAAGAGATCGAAGAACTCGCTCAGGGGGCCCTGCTTGTATCGGAATCACTTTTCAATGTCCTCGTCCTGCGATCCACGCGCTTCCGGTTCGGCTACCGGTCCTCGATTCATGTCTGGGTGACCGACGACAACCTGGCGAACGCCGCAATGATGATGCTTATGGCCTATATCATCGTCGGCCATCCGGAGTGGAGACGGGCACAGATTCGCCTGTTCGCCTGCTTCGCGTCCGGTGACGCCGAGAAAGAGACGGACAAGCTCTCCCGCCTGATGACGGAAGGGAGGCTGCCGATTTCGAAGCAGAACGTGACGACAGTCTCGTGCGGCGTCGGTGAATCGCTCGAACGCGAGGTGGCAAGACAGTCTACCTCCGCCGATCTGGTCATCGCCGGACTGGAAGCCTCCGATTTCGAACGCGATGCCGCTCCGGGAGCGCTGATGCGCTACGGCGGAGCCAACGACGTGCTGTTCGTCCACTCGAGCGAGCAGATCTCGATCAACTAGCCTGCGCCAAGGCGCGACGAATGAGCAATCGCCTCCGCGGTCTCTGGAAATGGCTGGCGGCCCTCGTGCTTCTGGCGGCGGTTGCCCTCGCTCCGCTGATGGCCAAACCGCCGGACCCACCGGTCTTGGTTGCGGTGTCGGACTTCCTGTCATACATCTGGGAGCGGCCGTTCTTCGCGGACCAGAGCTACGGCGCCACCCTCCTGCTGGTGATCCAGGCAACCGCGCTGGTCGCCCTTCCCCGGTGCGGGTCCAGGCTCGCGGGCAGATTCGTCAAAGTACCGCTCCTGGACCGGCCCCCCTCGACGAAGGGCGCAAGTTCGCCCTGAAGCGGATCATTGCCTACTCGCTGCTCTTCTTCGGCGTGCTGACCGGCGTCCGCGCTAGCGGAGTTGACGTGGGGTGTATTACCGTATTCAGCGGCGCTCTCGGGATCGGACTGGGGCTGGGACTCCAGACCATCGCCAAGCAATTCGCCTCGGGCTTGATCCTGCTGCTGGAAAAGACCGTCAAAGTGGGCGACCGCGTGGAAGTGGGGCCCCTCCAAGGCAACCCCATCCAAGGCGACATCGTCACGATCCGATCCCGGGCAACGTGGGTCCGAACGAACGACAACGTGGTGATCATCGTCCCCAATTCCGAATTCATCGAGCAGCGGGTAACGAACTTCACGCTGAACGACCGGAACGTCCGTATCAACGTGTCGCTGGGAGCAGCTTGCTCCGGCGATCCGGAGCGAGTCCGAGCGGTCCTGCTGGAGGCCGGAACATTCCATCCCGATGTCCTGGGCGATCCGAGCGCAACGTGATCTTCACGGGATTCGGAGATAGCTCCCTGGACTTTGAGCTGCGCACCTGGACCTCGACGCGGGTGACAAGGCCGCGCAAGTTCGCCAGCGACCTGTACTTCGCGGTCTTCGAAGCCCTCCAGCGCGAGGGCATCGAGATTCCGTTTCCCCAGCGTGACTTGCACGCGCGGTCCGTCATCGCCCCCCTGGGAGGCGGCAGGATCGCGACTGACGCCCCCGGGGCCACCCGCGTGGCGGACAGCTCGCCGGAACCGGGGGAGCGGCCGGCCCAGGGCGGCGAGTAAGCTGTCGGGCGGCCGCCGCCGACTGCAGTCGTCCCGGCTTTGGCTTGCAGGCCGGACCGAACGGAGACTCTTGCCGCCCGCCCTCCGCGAGCGTACGATAGCGGTAGGCCGTGTCCGCCGGCGGCGATCCTCTCGAACCAAGGCGGAGCCGGCGCACGGAAAGATTCGCTGATGAATCCGGCACGCAGCGCTTCGTCACTCGGCTTGGCAGCTTCGCTCATGCTGGCGGGAATCGCGATGGGCCAGGCCCCGCTCGAGCCTTCGACACGGCCCGTGGACTTCGCCTCCCAGATCGCACCAATCCTGGAATCGAAATGCCTGGCCTGTCACGGCCCGGCACAGCAGTTGAGCGGACTGCGACTCGATCAAAGGTCGGAAGCTTTCAAGGGTGGCTACTCCGGGCCGGTCATCGTGCCGGGCGACAGCGGAGCGAGCCGCCTCATCCTCCTCGTATCCGGCCAGGTGGATGGGCTGGTCATGCCGCCTGTAGGAGACCGGCTGCAAGCCGCCGAGATCAGTCTCCTGCGGGCATGGATCGACCGGGGCGCGAACTGGCCGGATGCGAGCGGCGAAGCCGCGGCCGAGGCACCGGAACCCAAGACCGATCACTGGGCCTTCCAGCCGGTTCGCAGGCCTGCGCCGCCCGTCGTGAATCGGCAATCCTGGACCCGCAATCCGGTCGACCGGTTCGTTCTCTCCAGGCTGGAGCGAGAAGGAATCGAGCCCGCGCCGGAGGCATCCCCCGCAACCCTCGCGCGACGGCTCAGCCTGGACCTGACGGGGCTGCCGCCGTCCCCGGAGCAGGTCGATGCGTTCCTGGCCAACCCGGGTCCCGGGGCGTACGAGCGCATGGTCGACGGGCTGCTCGAGTCTCGCCACTACGGGGAGCGCTGGGCGATCCATTGGCTCGATTTGGCTCGCTACGCCGACACAGACGGATACGAGAAGGACACCGAGAGGCCCTATGCCTGGCGCTGGCGCCAGTGGGTCATCGATGCTCTCAATCGCGACATGACGTTCGACCGGTTCACGGTCGAGCAGATCGCGGGAGACACCCTGCCGGGTGCGACGGTCGAGCAACGGATCGCGACGGGATTCCACCGCAATGGCCTCAAGAACCGGGAGGGTGGGGTGAAGATCGAGCAATTCCGGTTTGAGGAGACCGTGGACCGGACGAACACGGTCGGAACCGTTTGGCTCGGTCTGACGGTCGGCTGCTCCCAATGCCATGACCACAAGTACGATCCGATCTCGCAGAAGGACTACTACCGGCTGTTTGCGTTCATGAACGCGATGGACGAAGCGGAGATCGCCGCCCCCATGCCGGGCGAGATGGGACCGTATCTGAAAGCCCTTCCAGGGTATCTAGCACGCCGTCGCGAACTGCTGGAAGAGAACCGTGTCTACGAACTGCAGCCCGCTTGGGAAGCCAAGATGGTCGAGGCCGCCGAGAACCCCGGCAAGTGGACAGACTGGGATCACGCCCTCGACGCCGTCCAGAAGTACATGGACAACGGCGAGGGCATCGTCAGGAAGCCGAGGCGGGACCGCACCGACCGGGAACAGACAATCCTGGAAGACCACTTCGTCAAGAACTACCACCGGGTGATCACGAAGGAATTCTGGAAGGAACTCGAGTGGGTTGGCTTGCGCAAGGAACTGCTTCGCCTGCGTGCGGAGACCCCCGACATCACTTATGCGCGAGCGGTCGCCGACGCCAGTCCGGCACGCCCCACCCGCATCCACCTCCGCGGCGCCTGGAATGCTACCGGCGTACCGGTCGAGCCGGGGACGCCGTCCGGGCTTCCGACCTTCAGGCCGGGCGGCAAGCATCCCAGGCTCGCGCTGGCCGAGTGGCTGGTTTCCCCGGAAAACCCGCTGACGTCCCGCGTGACGGTCAACCGCATCTGGCAGGAGTATTTCGGGCGGGGCATCGTCCCGACGGCCGACGACTTCGGGACGCGCAGCCCGGGCCCGTCCCACCCCGATCTGCTCGATTGGCTCGCGTCCGAGTTCATCGATCGCGGCTGGAGCCTGAAACAGCTGCACAAGACAATCGTGATGTCGGCCACCTATCGGCAATCGTCCGCGAGCCGGCCGGAATTGCAGGAACGGGATCCCGGTAACGTCCTGCTGGCGCGACAGCGGCGCCTGCGGCTGCCCGCCGAGATCATCCGCGACTCGGCGCTGAAAGCAAGCGGGCTGCTGAACCCGGCAATCGGCGGTCCCAGCGTGCGCCCAGCCCAGCCCGACGGCGTGGCGGATCTTGCATACGCGGGATCGGTGAAGTGGAACGAAAGCCAGGGCAAGGACCTCTACCGGCGAGGCCTCTACACGTTCTTCCAGCGAACCGTGCCCTATCCGCAGCTGATGAACTTCGACATGCCGGACAGGACCGCCACCAGCTGCACGCGGGAGCGCTCAAACACGCCGCTCCAGGCCCTGAACCTGCTCAACGACAGAACGTTCGTGGAAGCCGCGCGGGCGCTGGCGGTCCGGGTCCTGGAATCAAATGGCGGGAACTTCGAGAAGTCAATCGTTGAGGCGTTCCGGCTGGTGCTGGCCCGGGGTCCGACGGAACGCGAGGTCCGTCACCTGCGAAGCTATTTCGATCAGCAGAAGGCCATTTTCGATTCCGAGCCCGACACGGCGGGCGAGTTCATGCCTCTCGCGGCAGCCGGGCTGGACGAGTCAGAGGCTGCAGCCTGGACGGGCGTTGCCAGCGTGCTCATGAACCTCGACGAATTCATCACCCGCGAATAGAGGGCAGGAGGCGAAACGCCATGGATCTTCGCGGCTACCAGGCCATCCAGACAAGACGGCACTTCTTCCGCTACTGTGCGGGAGGAATCGACACGGCGGCGCTGGCCTTCCTGCTGGGCAATCGCCCTAAGGCGGGTGCTTCCCAGCGCACAAGCGGGAATCTCCTTGCACCGCGACCGGCCCATTTCGCGCCCAAGGCCAAGAACGTGATCTTCCTGTTCATGGCGGGCGCTCCCAGCCAGATCGACCTCTACGACCCGAAGCCGGCGCTCCAGCGCTGGCACGGCCAGCCCCTGCCCGAGTCGATGACTCGGGACTTGAAGCTGGCATTCGTCAAGCCGAGCGCGAAAGTCCTGGCGAGCCCAAGGATGTTTCGACCGCACGGGGAAAGTGGCACCGAATTCTCGGATTTCATTCCACACATCGCGTCCCGCGCGGACGATATCTGCTTGGTGCGCTCAATGCACACCGAGGCGTTCAATCACCACCCCGGCCAGTCGCTGCTGATGAGCGGCAGTGTGCAATTGGGCCGCCCGACCATCGGAGCGTGGGTCTCCTACGGGCTTGGAAGCGAGTCCGAGGACCTGCCCGCTTTCGTGGTCCTGAGTTCCGGTCGCGGATCGAGCGGAGGCTCGAGCAACTGGTCGAACGGTTTCCTGGACTCGACGTACCAGGGGGTCGTGTTCCGGAACACAGGCGAGCCGATCCTCTTCCTGAAGAACCCGCCCGGTGTCAGCAACCGGACGCAGCGGGCGAGGCTTGACAGCATCCGCAAACTGAACCAGGAACGCTACCAAGCGACCGGCGACGCGGAGATTGCCTCGAGGATCCAGTCGTACGAACTGGCATTCCGGATGCAGGCGGCGGCGCCTGACCTGCTGGACTTCTCCAAGGAATCGCAAGCGACCCTCGACATGTACGGGGTCGGCAAGGACCCGACGCATCCGTACGCGACGAACTGCCTGCTCGCGAGGCGCATGGTCGAGAAGGGAGTGCGATTCGTGATGCTTGCGCACGCGAGCTGGGACGACCACCAGGAGATCGACCGGAAACTGGGCAGGAACTGCGCGATCACCGATCAGCCGGCGGGTGCATTGCTGAAGGATCTCAAGCAGCGCGGATTGCTCGATTCCACGCTGGTCGTCTGGGCGGGGGAATTCGGACGCACCCCCCTCGGACAGCTGGAAAGAATCGACGAAGCAGCGGGCCGGGACCACCACGCCGACTGCTTCAGCGCCTGGGTGGCGGGCGGCGGCGTCCAGGGCGGCCAAGTGATCGGCGCGACCGATGAACTAGGCCTGGGAATCGCCGAAGGTCCTGTCCATGTCCACGACTTGCAAGCCACGATACTCCATTGCCTCGGCCTGGACCATGAACGTCTGACCTATCGGCATTTGGGCCGGGACTTCCGCCTCACGGACGTAGCCGGCACGGTTGTCCGTAAGGCCCTTGCTTAGTGCGGGAAATCTCCTTGCCGGGTTTCGATTTCTTCTTGCCGGTCGCGTGAGCCAGGACCGCTGCCCCGCCGCCGGTCGCTTCCGCGCCTCAGGATCGCTCATACTAGTGCCGGGCACGGCGACGGACGCAGGTAGTCCCGGCCCGGAGTCATGAGCAAGCTGAGCAGAAGACAGTTCATTCAATCCCAAGGGGCCGCGCTGGCGCCGGCGGTCGCGGCAGGCGCCTACACGAAACCCAAGCACTTCACCGTTGACTGCCAGAGCCATCTCTTCGTCCCGGAGTTGGTGGCCTTCATGGAAAAGCGTAAGGACCCGCCCTATGCCTATCGCAGGGACGGAGGCACCTACGTGGTTGTCGGCCAGTGGCACCGCCGGCTGCGGGAGAGGCACACGGACATCGACGCCAAACTCGCCGACATGGACGAGGCCGGTATCTCCCTGACCGCCCTGAGCATCAACGATCCCGGACCCGAACTCTTCGGCGACGACGGCCCGCACGTCGCCAGGATGGTCAACGATTACATCAGCGACCTCGCGATGCAGCACCCTGAACGCCTCTTCGGTCTGATCGTCCTTCCTCTCCAGGACATCGAGGCCTCCTTGAAGGAACTTAACCGCTGCGTCGACGAGCGGGGCATGAAGGGTGTGCTCCTGTATTCGAACCTCGACGGATCGTTTCCGGACGAGGACCGATTCCGGCCTGTGTTCGAGCACATCCAGCGCCTCGACATTCCCGTGCTCCTTCATCCCGCGTATCCCGTGACGTTCGAGGCGACGGTCGGTCGCAACCTTGTCGCGGGACTCGGACTCATGTTCGACACGACCATCGCCCTAGCTCGTCTCATCCTCTCCGGCCTGCTGGACGAATTCCCTGACCTCAAGCTCGTCTGCCCGCACGTTGGCGGCACCCTGCCGTACCTGGTCGGGCGACTGGATCACCAGACCCAGGTGCTGAAGCGAGGTGCCGAGAACATCACGAAGCCTCCGAGCGAGTACCTTCGGAACATCTACCTCGACGCTGTCTCGCCGATTCCGATGGCGATCCAGTACGGAATCGACTATGTTGGGGCGGAGCGCATGCTGTATTCAAGCGATCACCCGTGGGTCGATCCCAAGGTGATCGCGGACTGCGTACGCAGCCTGGACCTTCCGGACGAGGACCAGAAACTGGTCTTCGGTGGTAACGCGAGGAGGCTGTTCAAGCTATGAAGCCGAATCGACGCGGATTTCTGGCGCTGCTGGCTTCGGCCGGCTGCGCTGTCGAGCCCGGCCGCGAGCCGGAGCCCAGACCGGAAGCCGCCCGGGAGGACGGTTTCCGCCTCGCGATATGTAACGAGACTTTCCAGGGTTGGGACTTTGCGTCGGGCTGCCGCGGCGCGCTCGACACGGGCTACACAGGTATCGAGATCGCGCCCTTCACGCTCTCCCAAGACCCGGCTTCGATCCCCGCGTCGAAGCGCCGGGAGTGCAGGGATGTCATGGAATCGGAGGGCCTGGGCTACGTCGGCTTGCACAGTCTTCTGACCGTTCCGAGCGGGGAACTGCACATCACGACGCCCGACGACACCATCCGGAACCGCAGCTGGGAGTACTTCCGAAGCCTGATCGATCTCTGTGCCGACCTGGGCGACGACGGCATGATGATCCTCGGATCAGGCCGGCAGAGGCGCACGGTCGAGGGCTCCACCGTGGAAGACGCGACAAACCGGTTGCGAGACGGGCTAGCCGAACTGGCCCCCCACGCTGCGGACCGGGGAGTGACAATCCTGCCCGAGACGCTCGCTCCTCACCTGTGCGACGTGCTCACGTCCATGGAGCAAACGGTCACGCTGGTGCGCGAGATCAATCATCCCGCGATTCAGACGATCTTCGACACCCACAACGCCGTGGCGGAAACGGTGCCGCACGACGAGTTGATCAAGGAGCACGCGAACTTGATCCGGCACGTGCAGATCAACGAGATGGACGGACGGCACCCCGGTACGGGCACGTACGATTTCTCGGTTCCGCTGCAGGCGCTGAAAGACATAGGCTACGAAGGCTGGCTCTCCCTCGAAGTCTTCAAATTCGAGCCGAGCGGAGAGGAGATCGCGAGGATCTCCAGTCAATTCCTGCGCGAGATCGAGGCGACGCTCACCTAGCCGACCCGTCCCGCTAGGGCAGGGCGAGGTCGCGCGCCGGCAGGTCCGTGACAAACCCGTGACCCGGGGAGTGGGTAATCATGATGTCGATTCCTGCCTGGATCGCGGCTTCCTGCGGCGTGACACCGCAGGCCCAGAACACCGGTACGACATCGGAGGGCACCGCGTCGACAGGCGGTCCGAAATAGGGATTCCGCAGATCGGCACCAATCGCGTCAGGATCGCCGATGTGCAGAGGAGCCCCGTGGTTGAACGGGAAGCGCGCGGTGACCTGGGTCGCCGTGATTGCCTGCCCGGGTTCGAGCCAGCGCATCGTAACCACGAGCGGGCCTCCGAAGCGCCCCGCGCCGACCGTTGGCAATGTCGTTCGCAAAACCCAGCGATCCCGCGTGGTGCGAACGCCAGCTTCCTCCAGGGACTGGTCGAACGTGATGCCCGAGCCGATCAGGAATGCCACGAAATCGTCCTGCCAGAGGCCTCGAACGTCTGTCATGTCGGGGATGCGCCGCCCGTCCCGGTAAAGGGCATAGCGGGGAAGATCGGTACGCAGGTCCGCACCCGGAGCCAGGCGAGAGGGCTCAGGGCTGCCGGTGTCGGTCACTTCCAGGACTGGGCACGCCCGCTGGTTGCGCTGGCAATAGAGGAGGAATTCGTACGCGAACTGCTCCCGAAGGACGACCAGATTGCACTGGACGAACCCCATCGCCAGTCCGCGAGTCGTTCCGACAAGGCGTCCTTCGCGGCAAGCCAGGCGGACGTTTTGGGGAACGGACAGTTCCGCGGTCGCGATGTCATGCGTCGTCAATGGCACGGCAGATGCTTCGGGCGATTCAGTTCCTGCGGCGCTTCCCGCGAAAGACCCGGCGTTTCGCGGCAAGGACCGACTGCGATTCTAGCGCCTGGGAAACGGCGGGCAACGAAGCGGACCCAAGCTCCGCCCGGATCCTGTTGCTGCAGCGTAGCTGGCGGTCCCGGCTGCGGTCGCTTGCACCCCCGCGTCCCCGTCGAGGCTGGCAGGGCGCTCGGAAGCTGCCGCCATGCGACACATCGGGTCAGCGGTGGAGTGCACCAGCGGCCGGCAAGCCGCCGTGTTTCGGCCGATTGCCGGATCGGCCGAAGCTTGAGGAGGAGCGAGAGGGCATCTACACTTAACGGTGCACGAGCCGTAAACCCCCGTTCGACGGCCTCGAGTGGACGACGGAATGAGTCGGGACTCCGCGAGCAAGGAGAGTTGGGACTCCCTTCAGCTGCGGGCGGGCCTCGCTAGCGCCACGGGGCAGCGTCCTGCAGCGAGCATGCCGATGTCGCTGGACCGGTTTCGAACCGACAGGCTGGAGCCCGGCGTTCGGAGCCATGCTCTTGCTGTAGGACCGGCTCCGTCCTCGCAACCATTGACTTCCACTTTCTCTGAGTGGCGCGGTTCGAAGGAGGAACGAAATCGGTTGGGAGCGGATTCGTAATGCGGCCCAGAGTGCGCGGAAATCGGTCGAGGCACACCGGTTCCCTTCGCACGGGTATTCGCCGTGAGTTGCGGAAATTGCACAGGGTCCGCTTCCCCATCTTGATCGCTACCTGCTGCCTCACATTGCTGCTGCTGGGCGTCGTGCAGCTGTCCTGGATCGGGCAGATCAGCGATGCGAGGCGTCGCGAGGCGCTCGGATCGCTGGAGCGCTCAATTGAGGCCTTCACACGGCATGTCAAGAGTGACACGTATGAACTGCTGACGATCTTCAAGGCGGACGGTGGCTTGGAAGGTGTGGCTCGCCTGGATCACTACCTGGAGCGTCTCTGGTCTTGGCACGACTTGTCCACACATGGACCTGCGGTCAAGCGCGTCTTGTTTTACGACTTTAGGGACTCGCAAGACGGCGAACTCGCCGAGCTCGTGCCTGAGACACGCAGCATCGAGCGCACGAGCTGGGAAGCCGAAATGGAAGGGGTCCGGCGCAACATCCACGACGCGGGATTCCAAGCGGGCAGCGCTGTTAGCGGCCGATGGCTATTCACCTGGATGTGCGACCCCGTGACGATGGCTCTGTGGCGGCCCATGTCGAGGTTCAACCCGGCTCCCGATCACGGGCCACCTGGTTTCGAGGTCACCGGCTACCTGATTCTGCAACTGGACCTGCCTTACATCCGCGAGGACTTGATGCCGGAACTGCTGAATGACCATTTCGTCGGTCCAAGCGGGGAAGCAAGCTATGAGGTGGCTCTTGCAGTTGACGACCGTTGCCTGGATTCATACCTCCCAGCGGTCGATGGGAACTCCGGGCACCAGGACGGCGATTCCTATTCGTTGGCGGCCTCCGGTCGGCGGGCCGGCCCTTGCTGGCCGAGCCCGCCCGACAGCGCCCGGAGGCTCCTGCTCGTGTCGAGTGCGCCGCCGAGCGCCGCCAAGCGACGCGGTGCAATCCTGAGAATTGGACTGAATTCGCCTCGAGGGCAGTTCGAGTCGCACTCGCAGGCGAGGCTCGGGAGCGGCTCGACGACGGCAATCGGCGCAACGGGCGCCGGGCAAGTGGCACGGCTCCCGGCTACGCTCGCGTTTCTACCCGAGACACCGAGATTGTTCCTGGTCTCGGCCATCGCTCACAAACTGGAACTCGTCGCACGGCATGTCGGCGTTTCGCTCGAGGAGGTCTTGAATTCCGAATACAGGCGTACCGTAGCGATTGGCTCCGGTCTGCTGCTCCTTGTTGCACTGGTGCTTGCGATTGTCGCGATATCCGCGAGCCTGGCTTTGAGAAGGGCCGCATTGCAGATGGAGGCAGTGGCAAACGTGTCGCACGAATTCCGCACACCGCTGGCGGTGATCGGCGTGATCGGGCACAACCTGGCGCATGGCCTGCTGGGATCCAGCCAGAAGGGAATCGAATACGGCAGACTGCTGAAGGAACACGGTCGACGGCTCAGCCAAATGGTGGATCAGACCCTCCAGGTCTCAGCGATCGAATCGGGCGACAAGACCTACACGGTCGCTGACGTCGATGTCTGGAGGGTCACCGAGGAAGCGCTCAACGATATCAGGCCGATGATCGACGAGGCCGGATTCGAACTGGAGTGTGCCAGGGCGAGAGCATTGCCGGCGGCAAGAGCAGACGAGGAGGCTCTCCGGCAGAGCCTCGGCAATCTGCTGAGTAATGCCGTGAAATATGGGCAGCCAGGGCGCTGGGTGAAGCTCGAGACCCTGGAGGCGGAAAGCGGCCCGAAGCGCGAGGTGCAGATTCGGGTCCATGATCGGGGGCAGGGCATACCGGCAAGGGCGAAGTCCAAGGTCTTCGACCCCTACTACCGGGTCCCGACTGACCGAACCTCACCGATTCCGGGCTCCGGACTGGGTCTCAAGCTGACCCGCGACATGATCCAAGGGATGGGTGGCGCGCTGACGCTAGAGAGCGAGCAAGGGCGCGGCAGCGTCTTTACGATTCATCTTCCCGCCGCAAGCTGAGGAAGTTGCGACGCGCCGCCCCGCGGCAGGGAGCAGACATGGCTGCGACAGACATTGCAGCCATCCACAGCAGGTCGCCTCGGCCGCTTCTGGCCCTGCCTCAACCAGGAAAGCCGAGGCGCGTCTTTCGGGTTCCGACGATCCAGGCTCCGGCCGCAACAAGCGCGGCCGCGGCCCATGCCCACGAGCCCGACCCGGTCGGTAGACAAATCGCGGCGGCCGAGGCCGCTCCAAAGATCAGCCGTTCGACAGTGAACAGTGGTCGCAACCAGTAGCCGACTAGGGAGACCGCCCATCCCGCCGTTCCAACAACGAGAGCAAGTCCGGCCAGTGCGGTTCCCGCGGGGTCGGAATGCACCAGGAGCCGCGGCTCGAAGGCGAAGGCGAACGGAATCAAGAAGCACACAAGTCCAAGCCGGAACGCCGCCGCGCTTGTCCGGATCGCGCTGCCTCCGGAAATCCCGGCCGCCGCATAGGATGCGAGAGCTACCGGGGGCGTGACCATCGAGAGCACGCAATAGTACATGACGAAGAAATGCGCTGGCATCTCCTCGATCCCTAGCTCGCGCAAAGCGGGCACGAACAGGATTGCCCCGATCAAGTATGCGGCAACCGTCGGCAAGCCCATTCCCATGACGAGGCACCCCAGCACAACTAAGGCCATCGCACCGAGCAGCGAACCGCTGCCGCTGATCAGCCCCGTGCTGAACTTCAATGCCAGATTCGACTGGATGGCTACGGCGATGATGATGCCGATCGCCGCGATGGGCACGGCGACCTGGCTGGCCTGCCTCGTTGCACTCTCGATGAACAGTGCCAGCCTCCGTCCAAAGAGCCAGGTGTCCTTCTTCACGAAACTCAAGGCTAGGCACGACAGGGTTGCGAGGACGGCGGAGTATGGTGCGGAGTAGCCCGCGACGAGCGATCCCACAAGCAGCGCTGGGGGAGCGAGCAGGTACAGCCTAGGAAGGATCGGGAGTGGGGACACCGGGGAGCCCCGAGGCAAAGTTCCGACCCCCGTCTTGCGAGCCCGCAGGTCGACACCAAGGAAAAGCGCAGCATAAAAGGCAATGGCCGGGAGCAGCCCGGCGAGTGCGACCTGGCTGTAGTCGACTTGCAGCATCTCGGCCATCACGAAGGCCGCCACTCCCATGATGGGCGGCATCAACTGCCCTCCGGTGGATGCCATGGCTTCGAGCGCGCCGGCGGCATCAGCGGAGTAACCAGCGCGGCGCATCAAGGGGATTGTGAAGACGCCGGTGCCCGCGACGTTTGCCACCGCGCTTCCGGTGATGCTGCCCATCAGGCTGCTCGACACAACGGCTGCCTTGGCGGACCCTCCGCTGTGCGAGCCGGTCAGCCGGAGACCGATGTCGATGACGAGCTGTCCGCCGCCTACGGCGCTGTACAGGGCTCCGAAGAGGATGAAATAGAAGACGAACTGCACGGAGGTTGCTGTCGTGATGCCAAGCACTCCATTCAGGGATAGCGTCAGGATTTCGACAGCTTCGTCCAAGCCAAACCCAGAGAACCGTAGCCACCCCGGCATCCAGTCTCCGGCGAACCCGTACGCGAGAAACGCAGCAATCACTCCCAGCAGGGGCCATCCGACCGCGCGGCGGACGCCCTCGACCAGAACTGCGATTCCGAGGAGCCCGAATGCCAAGTCGACAGGCAGAACCGGGTCGACTCCCTCCATTCGCTCTCCCAGGCGACGTGCGGACAGCAGGTAATAGGCTCCTGTGGCGACGGCAGCAACGAACAGAGCGGAGTCCCCGACAGTCTTCGCCAAGCGATTTCGCCCGGGTGGGAGCGGTATCCACAGGAACAGGATTGCTGTCGCGAGGGCCAAGTGCAGGGGACGCTCGACCATAGGGGCCTGCGGCCGGAAGATGATGTAGATCTGGAACGCGATCCAGAAAGCGCCGAGGGCGACACGCAGGGCCGCGACCCCGCGACCAACTGACTCTCGCTCTCCGGAAGTACGGGGCGGATCGGTCTGCGACGTCGCGGCGGCCCTTCTGGCTAGAGCCATCCGCGCTCTCTGTAGTACGCGTCAGCGCCGGGATGCAGCGGCACTCCGGTCTTCGACGCACTTGAGGCTAACGCCGGATCGAATTCCTCCCAGGCCCGGTGCGCTCGAGCCATTGCGTCCTTTTTCTCGCAGACTGTCTTCGCGATCAGGTAGGCCAGTTCACGCGGAGTGTCCTTGTGGGCTATGAGGACTGTCCCCATGTCCACGGAATCGAGCGGGCCCCGCTGCCCCCGGAACCATTCAGGCATCGGCGTGCGCTCAACTCCGGGCCCGGCGAGTCTGGAGATCGTCTCCTCTGGGAAGTCAAGGAATCGCACCGGAGTGGTCGTGGAGACTTCCGTCACGGTCGGGTGCCCTCGTATAACGCTCTCCAGATACAGGTCCGCCCGACCGTTCCGCAGGATTGCCGACACCTGATTCGCCGCGACCTGGATGATCTCACCACCCTGTTTGACAATTCGCTCCCGGCTCGTCCCGAGCGAGTCGAACAGCAAGTCCGCCACCACCGGCACGACGCTCCCTCGGGGCTTCATGACGACCCGGACCGGCCGTTCGGAGCGCAACGCGTCCTCCAACGTGCTGTGTCCGGTGCGCGCGATGTACTCCTCGGTCACCAGCGCCGCCATCCAGACCCTGTTAAGTCCCCCGGCCAACGCGCGGAGATTGCGATGCTCCCGCTCGTATGCGAGGGGGCTGCCTTGGTACGCCCAGGCGGCGGTCGCAGCTTGGGCCAGAGCGATCGTCTCGTCTCCGCGGTCGACCAGGATGGGATTGCCGATCGCACCTCCGCGCGCGACAACCTCGACTCGTGTTCCGGCGGGAAGGGCGCCTTGCAGCAACTGGGCGAGGGTCGCTCCGAACACGTACCAAGAGGTCCCCGGGGGCATGGCCCCAATCGTGATCCGGTCACCAGTCTCGCCACCGCAGCCCAGACCGCCGAGTAGCGGGCAAGATAACCCTGCCCAGTTCAGAAACTCCCTGCGTGCAATTCTCATGGCGGTTGGCGCTCTCTAGCGTAAGCTAGCGCGCGAGCTTCGCGGGTTCGGCGACCAGGCCAGCCGCTAGCAGAGCGCTCGCGATGCAGTCCAGCCGCTCGGCCGAAGGCGGGCGGGTCGGTGGGCGGGTCACCGAAGACTTTAGACGCCCGGCCAAAACCATGGCGGCCTTCATCCGCGCGTGCGCGTCGCCCGACGGCTCTTCGTCGTCATAGACCGCCTCCTTCAAGACAGTGATCCGCTCCTGAACGCGCATGGCCCGGTGCAGGTCCCCTTCGCATACCGCAGCGTAGAGATCGACAAGCAGTTCGGGAATGAACGAAGCGAAGCCCACCAAGGCTCCGTCGACTCCTTGCACCATCGACGCGAGAACGTACTCGTCGTGACAGGTCAGGACCGTGCAGTCCGGGTTTGCGGTGCGGATGGCGCGGATGTCCCGTTCGTATTTCGACATCTCCCTCGTACCGACCTTGAACGTCGAGACGTTCGGCACGCCCGCCAGCCTGGCAAGCAGGCCGGTCGAGTAGGACGCTCTCGTCCAGGCAGGGTAGACATGCACGATCAAATTGAGGTCCACGGCATTGGAAATCGCCTCGAAATGATCGAGGACGTGCTCGTCTCGCATGCCGAACCGCAGCCAGTAGTGCGGAGGCATGATGAGCAGGCCGCTGGCTCCGGCGTCGCTTGCCATCCGCGCATGCTCGACAGACTCCTGGATCGACTCACAGCAGATCCCGGACACGACGGGGACGAGGCTGCCTGCCGAGTCCGAGACAATGCGGGTCACCGCAGCTCGCTCCCTGGCGCTCAGGGCGAAGACCTCCCCAGTGTGCCCGTTCGTTACGAGCCCCCCAATGCCGGAATGACCGGCAAGCCAGCCCGAGAATCGCCTGAGTTCGACCTCGTCGATCCGCCCACCGGCGTGAAACGGCACTTGCATCGCGGGCAGGATCCCGCGGAACGGTTGTACACGAGCCATATTGCGATTCTCGTTTCTCGGGGCCAGTCTGAGCAAGCCCCGAGAGGGAGCGGCATGCCCCAACGCCGAGTGGTTCTGACGGGATCGCCCGGAAGAGCCCGCGATTTCCGGGCGTCAGCGGCGCCAAGACCGGCCTGGATGTCTGACGGGGCCAACTTCGGAGCGTCTTGCAACGGCCGGCGTTCGAGACGCCGTGTGCGAGTTTCCGGCTATGCTAAGGTCCAACCGAGCGTGGCACGATCGCGCGGGCCGATAGACCCGCTCCCGGCAAGTTGACGGCTGAAGGCCTAGGTTCGGTGCGCGGCTCTTCGGCCGACTCGATGAACTTTCTCGCGCACCTCTTGCTGGCTGGGGACGATAGCGAGGCCCGCGTCGGCCAAGTCCTCGCTGACTTCGTCGACGCGACGAGCATTGGCACCTTCAGCAAGGGCATTCAGTCCGGAATCCGAGCTCACCAGCGAATCGATGCATTCTCCGACAGGCACCCTGCGTTCAATACGGCCCGCCGACGACTTCGGCCGCCCTACCGGCGCTACGGCGGTGTCCTTCTCGACGTGTACTTCGATCATTTCTTGGCCAGCGGATGGGACCGGCACGGGAACGGAACGCGCCTACCGGATTTTGCCGAATCCTGCTACCGTACCCTGCACTCGTACCGGGACCTTCCCGCCGAGCGATTCCGCATCGCGATCGATGCCATGCGGCGCGGCAACTGGCTGGTCGGATACGCCAGCGTGAATGGTGTCGACATGGCGCTCAGAGGTATCGCGAGGCGCTGCAGGCGCGAGAATCCATTGGACACCGGGGCGCGCGTGCTCGAAGCGAACTACGAGGCATTTCGATGCGACTTCGAGATCTTCTTCCCGCAGCTGAAGGACTTTGCCGCCGCGACAGCTGCAGCGGAGCGTCGGAAACGACTGCAAGGTTTGTCCGCGACAGCTCTCGGGCGCTCCGCAGCGTTGCCCGCCGCAGCGCCGTGACGGTACACTTGATCCGTATGAGCAAGAGGGCAATCCTAGTGCGAAAAGGCCCTATCGCCTTGGCCGCCCTAGGCGCGTTTTCGGGGCTTGTCGCGCAGCTGGCACCTAACCGCGAGCCCACCGAGACTGCCCGTCCGCATGTTGTCCTGATCACCGTGGACACGCTGCGGGCCGACCACCTAGCCTCGTACGGATATCACCTCAAGACCAGCCCTCACATGGACCAGCTGGCCGAGGAAGGCGTTCGGTTCGATCGGGCGTACACCGCAATTCCCATGACGGGGCCCGCGCATTTCTCGATGTTCACAGGCCGGTACCCCCAGGAGCATGGGGCGCGCATCAACGGCGTGTCGCTGCCGGGTGACTCCAAATGGCTGACCGTGCCGAAAGTCCTCCGTCGTTTCGGATATACGTCCGGGGCGTTTGTGAGCGCATGGCCGCTGGTCGGCAGGTTGACGCAACTGCACCGAGACTTCGACCACTACGACGAGGAGATGGAACGCTCCTACCAGGTGTTTCACTCCATGCGCTGGGCCGAGGATGTGACCCGTCCGGCGCTTCGCTGGCTCGAGGAGCACAAGGACGAAGAGCACCTGTTTCTCTGGGTGCACTACTTCGACCCGCATGAACCGTACAACCTCCGCAAGGAATTCGCCGATCCGGAACAGGTCGGCGAGCCGCATCCGGACCTGCCCACATACGAGAAGTCCGTGCAAAACCGAATTCGCCGCTACGATTCAGAAATCGGCTACGCGGACAAGCACATCGGCATGCTCCTGCGGCGGCTCGACAAACTGGGCATGCGAGACAACACCCTTGTCGTTCTGCTGTCCGACCACGGCGAAGGTCTTGGCGAGCAGGGCTTCGTTGGTCACGGCCGCTGGCTCTACGAGAGCACGACGCGAGTGCCCTGGATCATGCGCCTTCCAGGGCGGATTCCCGCCGGCTCCGTAATCGCCCAGAACGTCTCGACGCTCGACCTGGCACCGACATTGCTCGACCTGGCCGTCCCCGAGTTCCGCGAAGAGACGCAAATCACGATTTCGTACGCGGGTCGCAGTCAGGTCCCGGCCATCATGGAGGCGCCCCAACCTCAGCCGAGATCGATCAGGTTCGTGTCGTTCGAAGGCAAGAAGGGCTTCATTCCATCGTGGATCTCCTGGGTCTGGAAGCCAAACTCCGGCCTGCCCTTCAGGATCGGGAAGATCGATGGATCGATGAAGATGATCTGGACCCCGGGAGTAACCCAGTTCGAGTTTTTTGACCTTTCTTCGGACCCGCTCGAGCTCAATTCCGAGATCCTGGCCAAGGGCGACCGCCGCTACAAATTCGAAAGCGCCGCGTTCGAGCGCTGGTTCGAGTCCACCGATCTCGCCGAGAGCGAGTCGCGCCTGGACAAGCGGGACCAGGAAATCCTGGAGAGCCTGGGCTACATCAACAGGTAGCTGGCGGACTCCGCACTCACTCGCCTTCGGGCGGGGTTTGGTTCTCGGACGGCTCGTCCTCGGCCAAGCTCACAGCTACGGCGTCCAGAATCCGCCCTGCCGAAGCGCCTGTACGCGATCGGTACTCTTCGTACTCGCCTCGGACTGTTGCGAGCTCGTCTGCCAGGTGCAGGGCAGCGAGAATTGCCAGCTGGTAGCTCTCGGCCCCGGGCGCAGCGTCGGAGAAGCGTGTGATCGTCTCGTCGACTTTGCGGGCCAGTTCGCGTGTATGGTCGGGATCGGCACCCGCCAGCTGATAGGTGCGTCCGTGGATGACGACCTGGACCCGATTGTGGGCGGACACCGCGATCAGACCTCTCGTTCCAAGTCGTCAATGCGCTTGATGAGCGCCTCGACGCGTGTTCGCACCGAGGTGCGCAGGTCGTCCCCCTCGACCTGCTTCTTGAGCAGCACGATTTGCAGATCTCGGTCGCGCACCTGCTCGCGCAAGATATTGGCGTCCGACTCGGCAGCAGCCCGCGCCTTGCGCGCCTCGCGAAGGGCCTTTGCCATTGCAAGGACGCGGCGCTCCAGTTCCTCCAAGGGCTCCTGGGGCGTCGGGGCGACCGGGCCGTCTTGGCGAGCTGATCGTTGATCTGGCATGGAGACGATTGACAGCTATTCCCTAATAGAGCATGGGCCGGCGAGCCCGGACAACTGACGCCCGACCGCAGCATGGTGCGCAAGAGAGGACTTGAACCTCCACGGGATTTAACTCCCACTAGGACCTGAACCTAGCGCGTCTGCCAATTCCGCCACTTGCGCACGGACTGGGCTAAGGGCCCGCCGCTGCCAGCGAACCGGGCTGCAGCCTCTATTGTAGGCTATCGATCGAGGGGTCCGGAACTGCGATTCAGGCTCGCCCCTCGGCGTACGGTCGCAGTGCCTCCAGGGTCATGCCGGAGCCGAAACCCGGGATGTCCGCGCCTGTCACGCGGCACAGGAAAAGCCCGTACTCGACACTCACGGAGGAACGCGCCGGTAGCCATCCGATGGTCCTTTCACCGAAGAGTCTCCCCCGATCGATCGCCGCGCGGCGCGTCTCCGGGAACGGGGAGACTCCGAACTCCATGCCTCGCGTCAGCGTCTTGCCGCTCCAAGGCGAGTGCTGCCTTGAGAAGTTCTCCTCCCAAATGCCCAGCCACGGAAAGTCCTTGCGCTGCCAGACGTAGCCGAACAGCGTTTCGGTGCCCGCCTGATAGGCAGCGAAGAAAGCCTCGTCGTGGTCCGGGTCCATCAAATGGGCCGTGTAGGCGCCGGAGACGTCGCTCCGGACGGTCCGTCGCATGTCGTCCAGGCCGCCCGACACAAGCGGCGCGCGCGGCCAGTCGAATTCCGCGCCAGCCACGAAGCGGTCTGCCCCTGCGGCGAAGTCCCCCTCGATCACCTTGGAACGGGTTGCGGACATTTCGAAGAGAGTCGCTCCCTTCTCGAGGAAGGGTGGTCCGAGGGTCGCGTGCTGCGTCCACCCTACGGGGCGGTCAATGCCGGTCAAGTTGGTCGCGGTCTCGGCAACGCCGACCCGGCCGCTGCCGGGAGCGAGCTCCATGCGCCGGACAAACTGCATCCCCGCCAGCGGAAAGTCCGCCCGCGCCTCCAGCCAATGGTCGCCCGACTCGACATCCCAATCGACCACCGACCCCTCGCCGTGCACTCCGAGACCGGCCGCGGCCTCCTCGTCGGACGGTATCCCGAACAGGTCGAAGCAAAGATTGTGACCGGCAATTCCGGCGAGCACGCGAGCGTCCACGTCGCTACCGAACTCCGGATGCGCCACGGAGTCATATGCGGATGGATCGATCGTCTCCCACGGCGGATCCCACAGTGGGTTCACGCCGTTCTCCTTCAACTCGACTGCCGCGATGTGGCCTCCGCCGGGCAGCAGAGTCAGCCGCAAGCGCTCGTTTTCCAGGTGAACTTGGGGGCGGTTTCCGATGCCCATGGGTACGTGCCGAAGGGCCCAAGAATAGCACGTAGGCCGGCGGATGGTATGATTCTTGGTGGCCCCGTAGCCTTCGTAGGGGGACGGGTGTGCCTTTCTTCCTAGCTCCGTTCTTCTACACGGCACCTCAGACGCCCTGGGGATGGCACGGAGCCGTCGCGGGGCCCGAGAGAATGACCATGGCGAAGTACGGACTGCCCGCCCAACAGGGACTCTACAACCCCCGCTTCGAGCACGACGCCTGTGGCATTGGTTTCGTCGCCGATATCAAGGGGCGTCCGAGCCACAAGATTATCGAGCAAGGCGTCGAGGTCCTGGTCAACCTCACGCATCGCGGAGCTTGTGGTTGCGATCCCGAAACCGGAGACGGTGCGGGTCTGCTGCTGCAAGTCCCGCACGGATTCTTCGTCAAGCAGGCACTGGCAAACGGATTCTCGCTGCCCGCGGCAGGGGAGTACGGCGTCGGCATGGTGTTCGTCTCCCCGCGCGAGGACGCACGCCGGGCGGCCCAGCAAATGGTCGAAGAGGTCGCCGAGTCCGAGGGCCAGCAGGTGCTCGGCTGGAGGCGAGTTCCGACAAACTCAAGCGCGATAGGCTGGCTGGCCAGGGAAAGCGAGCCCCAGATATACCAGGTCTTCCTCGCGCAAGTCGCCGAGCCTCGCCTCCACGGCGACGCGTACGAGCGCAAGCTGTACACCCTCCGGAAGCGCACGGAACAGGAAGCCCACAGGCGGCAGATCCCGCGCTACTACCCGGCGACAATGTCCTCCCGTACGATCTGTTACAAGGGCCTGCTGCTCGCGCCGCAGATCTTCGAATTCTATCCGGACCTGGGCGACTCGGATTTCCAGTCCGCCATCGCCCTGATTCACCAGCGATTCTCGACCAACACGTTCCCGACGTGGGAACGCGCGCAGCCGTTCCGCTACCTGGCTCACAACGGCGAGATCAACACCCTTCGCGGGAACGCCAACTGGATGAGAGCCCGCGAGGCGACCCTTGAGAGCGAGCTCTTCGGTCCGGACACGGAAAAGATCAAGCCGATCATCGACGAAACGGGCTCCGATTCGACCCAGATCGACAACGCCCTGGAGCTGTTGATCCAGTCGGGACGGTCGATCGCCCATTCGTTCATGATGCTCATCCCAGAGGCCTGGTCCTCGCACGAGCATATGGAGGACTACAAGAAGGCCTTCTACGAGTTTCACGCCACGATGATGGAGCCCTGGGACGGTCCGGCGTCGATCGTGTTCACCGACGGGCGCTTCGTGGGCGGCTCGCTGGACCGCAACGGTCTCCGGCCTTCGCGCTACTCGGTGACCTACGACGATCTCGTGGTCATGGCATCCGAAACCGGGGTCATTCCCGATATCAAGCCCGCCAACGTCCGCATGAAGGGACGCTTGCAACCGGGGCGCATGTTTCTCGTCGACACGCAGGAGGGCCGCATTATCCGCGACGAGGAGATCAAGGAAACGATCTCCAAGCGGAGGCCGTACAGGGAATGGCTCCGGGGGAACCTGATCCATTTGGAGGACTTGCCCGATCCGCCATCGGTCGAGAAAACGGACTTCGAAACGCTGATCCAACGGCAGCGGTCGTTCGGCTACACGCTGGAGCACCAGCGGCTGCTTCTGGATCCGATGGCGACCGCGGGAGCAGAGCCGGTCGGCTCGATGGGGATCGACATCCCGCTGGCCTGCCTCTCGGAGCGCCCGCAGCTGCTGTTCAGCTATTTCAAGCAATTGTTCGCCCAGGTGACCAATCCCGCCATCGATCCGATCCGGGAAGAGCTGGTGATGTCGACAGTCACCTACGTGGGGCCGCAGGGCAACGTCCTAGGGGAGCGCCCGGACTACGCACACGTGGTCAAGGTGCCCATCCCGGTCATCGACAACGCGAAACTCGAGAAGCTGCGCAATCTCGGCCCGGCCGTGCGGTTTGGCGCTACAACCCTGCCGACGACGTTCGAGGTCGCACGCGGCGCGGGCGGCCTGCGCGAGGCGCTGGACCGGCTTTGCAGCGACGCCGAGGCGGCAGCCGATTCCGGGACGAGCGTGCTGATCCTTTCGGACCGCGGCGTCGACGAGGCCAACGTGCCCATGCCCTCCCTGCTGGCCTGCTCGGCGGTGCACCACCATCTCATCCGGGCGGCCAAGCGCAGCAAGGTGGGCATCGTGGTCGAGTCCGGGGAGCCTCGGGAGGTCATGCATTTCTGCCTCCTTATCGGCTACGGCGCGAACGCCGTCAATGCGTACCTCGCCTACGAGACGCTCGAAGAAATGCACGCGCAGGGCGAGCTCGGGAATCCGTCGCTCACCTTGGAGCAGGCCCACGCCAACTTCGAGAAGGCGATCCGCAAGGGAATCCTCAAGGTCATGTCGAAGATGGGCATCTCGACGGTCCAGTCCTACCACGGCGCCCAGATTTTCGAAGCCATCGGACTGGCGCGCGAGGTCGTGGACCAGTACTTCACCGGCACGACATCGCAGATTGAGGGCGTCAATCTGGAAACGCTGGCGAACGAGGCCCTCGAGAAGCACCGGTTCGCGTACCTGCCGCTCGCCGAGGACATTACCGACCTGCCCGTCGGCGGGGAGTACCAGTACCGCCTTCGGGGCGAGCAGCATCTGCTCAACCCGGATACCGTCGCGCAGCTCCAGCACGCGGTTCGCCTGAATCACTGGTCGACGTTCGAGGAGTACTCCCGTACGGCCAACGACCTGAACCGACAGCTCTGCACACTGCGGGGTCTCTTCGACCTGAAGAGCGCCGACGAGCCGGTCCCGCTCGATGAGGTGGAACCCGCATCGGAAATCGTGAAGCGGTTCTGCACGGGCGCCATGAGCTTCGGCTCGATCTCCGCCGAGGCGCACCAGACGCTTGCGCGGGCGATGAATCAGATCGGAGGGCGCTCCAACACCGGTGAAGGCGGGGAGGACCCGGCTCGCTACGAGGACGACCGGCGCTCGAAGATCAAGCAGGTGGCTTCCGGCCGCTTCGGCGTGACCGCTCACTACCTGGCCAACGCAGACGAGCTGCAGATCAAGATCGCCCAGGGCGCGAAGCCCGGCGAGGGCGGCCAGCTGCCGGGCCACAAGGTGGACGAGACCATCGCCTGGCTCCGGCATTCCACGCCCGGCGTCGGGCTGATCTCTCCCCCGCCCCACCACGACATCTATTCCATCGAGGATCTCGCCCAGCTGATCTTCGACCTGAAGAACTCCAACCGCGGTGCCAACGTCTCGGTCAAGCTGGTCTCCGAAGTGGGCGTCGGAACGGTCGCTGCCGGCGTGTCCAAGGGGCACGCAGACCTGGTGCTGATCTCGGGGCACGACGGCGGCACGGGGGCTTCGCCGGTCAGTTCGATCCGTCATGCGGGCACGCCATGGGAGCTGGGCCTCTCAGAGACCCAGCAGGTGCTCGTCATGAACGATCTTCGAGGTCGGATTCGCGTGCAGGTCGACGGCAAGCTGCAGACTGGCCGCGACGTCGTGATCGGCGCGCTGCTCGGGGCTGACGAGTTCGGATTCTCGACCATGCCCCTGATCGCGATGGGCTGCATCATGATGCGGAAGTGCCACCTGAACACCTGCCCGGTCGGCATCGCGACGCAGAACAAGGAACTTCGCAAGAAATTCGAGGGCACCCCCGAGCACGTCGTGAACTTCTTCTTCTTCGTCGCCGAGGAAGTGCGTCAGACCATGTCTCGGCTCGGCTTCCGGACCTTCAATGAGATGATCGGCAAGGTTGACCGCCTCGACATGCGCGAAGCGGTCAACCATTACAAGAGCAAGGGCCTGGACTTTGCCAAGGTGTTCTTCGATCCGCCGGTGGATCGCGCCGTCGCGCGGTACCACTGCGAGTCGCAGGATCACGGCATCGAGAGGCAGATCGACAACCAGCTGATCGAACTCTGCCGGCCGGCGCTCGAGGACCGCAGCCCGGTGGAGTTCGGCTACGAACTGCGCAACATCGATCGCACGGTCGGCACGATGCTGTCGCACGAGATCGCGCAGCGCTATGGGGCGAAGGGCCTTCCCGAGGACTGCATCAAGATCCATTTCTCTGGCAGCGCCGGCCAAAGCTTCGGTGCCTGGGCCGGAAAGGGCATGACGCTGCAGGTCCGCGGCGACGCCAACGACTACTTCGGCAAGGGGCTCTCGGGAGGCCGCCTGATCGTGTCCCCGCCGCCCGGATCGACTTTTGTCTTCGAAGAGAACATCATCATCGGAAACGTGTCGTTCTACGGAGCCACCGGAGGCCAGGCATTCGTCAACGGCATGGCGGGCGAGCGGTTCTGCATCCGCAATTCCGGCGCGCAAGTCGTCGTCGAGGGCGTGGGGGACCACGGCTGCGAATACATGACCAATGGTTGTGCGGTGATCCTGGGCGAGTGCGGCAGGAACTTTGCAGCCGGGATGTCTGGCGGCATCGCCTACGTCCTGGACGAGCGGGGAGATTTCGAGGAGCGATGCCTGCAGAATGCCAATGTGGACATTGAACCGTTCCGCCTCGCGTCAGACCTCGATCTGGTCAGGGACTTGATTGAACGCCACGTCAGCTACACGCGCAGCCCGAAAGGCCAGTGGGTGCTGGAGCACTGGGATTCAATGGTGCCGCGGTTCAAGAAGATCTTCCCGCGCGAGCTCAAGAGGGCGCTCCGGGAGCGCGAGCTGAAGGCGGTAGCGCGGGCCTGAGAGGCGCGTGACTGCCGCACGCCGGACAGGTCAGAAGTCCGCGTTGCCGGGAGTCCGCGGAAACGGAATCACGTCCCGGACGTTGGTCATCCCGGTGACGTAGCTGATCGTGCGCTCGAACCCGAGGCCGAAGCCGGCGTGGGGGACCGTACCGTACCGACGCAGGTCGCGATACCAACCGTAGTGGGTCGGATCGATCCCGCATTCCTCGAATCGGCCGTCTAGAACCTCCAGGCGCTCCTCGCGCTGGCTCCCGCCGATGATCTCGCCGATTCCAGGGGCCAGCACGTCCATCGCCGAGACAGTCTCTCCCCCCTCGTCAAGGCGCATGTAGAAGGGCTTGATGCCCTTGGGGTAGTTCGTCACGATGACCGGTCGGCGCACGTGCTTCTCCGTCAAGTAGCGCTCGTGCTCGGACTGGAGATCCATCCCCCATTCCGCCCGGAACTCGAACTTGCGCGGAGCCCTCTGCAGGATCTTCACCGCCTCGGTGTACGTCATTCGCTCGAAGGGTTGGTCGACTACAGATCGCAACCGGTTGATCGCTTGCGGGTCGATGCGCTTCTCGAAGAACTCCATGTCGTCGGAGCGGACCTCGAGCACCGTCCGGAACAGATGCTTCAGCAATGCCTCGGCGAGGAGCGCATCGACGTCGAGGTCAGCGAAGGCGGTCTCCGGCTCGATCATCCAGAATTCGGCCAGGTGCCTGCTGGTATTCGAGTTCTCGGCACGGAACGTCGGACCAAACGTGTAAACCTTCGTAAGGGCAAGGCAGTAGGCCTCGACGTTGAGCTGTCCGGACACAGTGAGAAATGACTCCCGCCCGAAGAAATCCCTGGAGAAATCCGGGCTGCCCGACGGGTCGCGCGGAAGGTTTGCCAGGTCCAAGGTGCTGACACGGAAGAGCTCGCCGGCACCCTCGGTGTCGGACGCGGTGATTATCGGCGTGTGGACCCAAAGGTAGCCACGCGAATCGAAGAAGTCGTGCACGGCCTTGGCGAGGCAATGACGCACTCTTGCGACCGCTCCGAAGGTGTTGGTCCTTGGCCGCAAATGGGCTACCTCCCGGAGGAATTCGAAGCTGTGGCGCTTGGGAGAGATGGGGTAGGTGTCCGGATCATCGACCCAGCCCTCCACGCCAATGCCGGTTGCCTGGAGCTCCACCGACTGGCCGCGTCCGCGTGACTCGACGACAATGCCTCGCGCGGTCACGGAGCAGCCGCTTCCGAGGTGGAGGATTTCGTTCGTGTAGTTCGAGAGCTGGTTGCCGGCCACGATCTGCAGGGTGCTAAAGCAGGAACCGTCGTTGATTTGCAGGAACGAGAAGCCGGCCTTGGAGTCGCGTCGCGTCCGCACCCAGCCCTGGACGACCACCTCCGTGCCTACGCTGACAGCGCCGCCGAGAACGTCAGCAATCGCGCGCTTCGCCATACTGATAGTTTGCAGGATCAGTCGGCTGCGGCCAGACACCCGGTTCCGGCCTTGGCGAGGGACAGGAGGGGCCCCAAGCCGTCTCCGACGCTGTACTGACCGCCGAGCGTCACTTGAACATGCCATCCGAAAAGACCCGAGTCGCCATCCTCTTCGGAGGGCGCTCCAGCGAGCACGAGATTTCGATCCGGTCGGCTGCGTCGATCATCACGGCGCTGGACGTGGGTCGTTACGAGGCGATCCCCGTCGCGATCGAGCGGAGCGGGCGCTGGCTGCATCCAACACAGTCCGCCGCGCTCTTGCCTGCCGAGACCAGTGCAAAGTGCAGTCTCGGCTGCGTCGAATTCCATCACGAGCCAGGCCGCTCGAAGGGCTTCGACGTGGTGTTCCCCGTCCTTCACGGACCGTTCGGGGAGGACGGGCGAGTGCAAGGACTGCTCGATCTGGCCGATGTGCCGTACGTGGGCTCGGGGGTCCTTGGGTCGGCTTGCGGTATGGACAAGGACGTGATGAAGCGGTTGTTCTCCGAGCACGGAGTCCCGACCCTGAAACACGTCATGCTCAGGTGGGGCGAGTTGGATGAGGGGGTCACCGAGATCGAGGAATCGATAGGCTACCCCGCATTCGTCAAGCCCGCGAACCTTGGGTCCTCGGTCGGCATTCGAAAGGTGGTCGACCGCGCGAACCTCCGGGACGCCCTATCGTACGCGGCCGAATTCGACGACAAGGTCATCGTCGAGCCGGCGGTAGTTGCACGAGAGATAGAGTGCGGCGTGCTCGGGAACGAGGAGCCAGAGGTGTCGCTCCCTGGCGAGATTGTCACGCACGGGGGGTTCTACGACTACGAGACCAAGTACTTGAATGACACTGCCGAACTTCGTGTGCCCGCGACGGTCACGGAAGCGGAAGGGCTGCTGATCAGGGATCTTGCGGTAAAGGCATTCCTGGCACTGGGATGCGCCGGGCTCGCTCGGGTTGACTTCTTCATAGAAGCCGACTCGGGCGAAATCTGGGTCAACGAAGTCAATACGATGCCCGGATTCACCTCGATCAGCATGTACGCGAGGATGTGGGAATTCAGCGGGGTAGCGTACTCCGCGCTGATCGAGCGGCTGATCGACCTGGCCTTCCGGCGTCACGAGCGGAATCGCCGGATTCGATTCGACCCGAGCTAGCCGTTCCCTCCCCTCGGGCCAAGCGAGATGAGCCCGGGACGGCGAAGGAGCTGACGAGAATGTCGCGGGACTCTCCGTCACCGCCCCCCCTTCACAATCGGAGCCTCGCGGGCTGCCCATACGGTGCGCGCAGCAAGGCGAGGGGCGCCTCCGCGTTTTCTCGGCTGTGCCGAACGATTCGAATTCGGGCTTCCCAGCGTGCAATGAGATACACCCAATCGAACTGCGAGGAGGACACTTCATTCGTGGCCACAAGGCACCCGAGTCAGGAGCGTATTAGCGCCAGTTTCGAGCCAACTTGTGAATTTTTTGGAAATGAGAATTTACTCATTGATTCCATCGGTGAGGCACTTCAGGCCAGTGAATTTGATTTGGAGCTACCAAGAACTTTACTGACGTTAATTCATGCACTCAAGGGAACATGCTACGGCTCGCCCGATCCCCGCAGGATCAGGCTTTCCATGACGCCTTTTCACAATCGCTCGCCGTGCCGGGTCTCGGAACTCCGTCGCGCCCACTTGCCGGCCACGTTCCGTGCTGGGCCTCTCGAGGGAGGTTGCGACGGCCAGTACTGTCCTGCCATGCCACGCGGACCGGACAGTCGCAGCGAAGCGTTAATATCCGTAGGAGAGACCCAACCGACCCGGTCTAGCCCGGCACCGAGCATCATCAGCTACGCGTGCCCGTCGGCTCCCGTCACAGCTGGCGCGAAGGACACGTAAGCGACCGCCATCGTCCCCATCCTCGTGAAATGTCGGACCCGCCAGTGATCGGAATGGGCAGTGCGCGACGCTCTCACGCGGCAACTGGCAAGTGAATCGTGAACACGCTCCCGCGGCCCTCTTCGGTCTCCAGGGTCAGCTTGCCTCCCATGGCCTTGATTCGTTCGCGGACCAGGTTCAGTCCAAGGCCGGTCCCTGGAATAGAGGAGTTGGCATCGTTCGCAACCCGGTAGTACGGCTCAAAGATCTTGTCCGCCTCGCTGCTGGGTATGCCCGAACCTCGATCGTGAACGCGGATCTGCACCTCGCGCCCGCGACCCGAGGGAGCCTCGGCAGTTTCGATCTTCAGCCAGCGTCCCGGCAAGCCATACTTGACAGCGTTACTGAGCAAATCGACCACGCTTTGCCGCAGGGCTTCCGGATCCGCACGCACCATGGGCAGGTCCTCGGCGTTTGAGGATTCCGCAACGAAGCCAGCGCCGTCAATGAGCGGCCGCGCCTCTTCCAAGGCGTCAGTCGCAACCCTCGAGACATCAAGCATGGTAAGGCTGTAGCGTTCTTCAAAGGAATCGATGGCGGACAATTGCATGGTCCGGTCCACGATCTGACTCAGTCGTTGCCCGTACTCGCGGATCAGCCCACCGTACTGAATCACCTTTTCGCCCGGACCGAGCATTCCGCGAGCCATGTTGTCGGCAAGAACGAGGATTACCGCGAGCGGGGTCCGCAACTGGTGCGATTGCGACGTGGCAGCCTCCATGCGGGCTTCTGCCAGGCGCGCGGCACTCCTCCCGGTCGCGGTGACGATCGCTACTGCCCCGGCAAGCAGCACCAGCAAGCCCATTCCGAGCACAAGGGACCGCCTGTACTGGAGGCTCATCGCCTCCTCAAATGGCATCTCCACATGCCGTGCCTCAAGCGATAGCCGTCGCTGCTGGTCGGCGATCACGAACAATCTGGGGGGCGAGGACCAAATCTCGAACGAAGCGTCACCTTCGAAGTCCAGGCGCGAACCTTTCAAGTCCCCTTCCCGGATCGAAACAGACTGGTCCTGCGTCGCGCGCCGCAGACGCGAGAGGTCCACGGGGTCGCGCAACGAAACCCGTTGGACCCCGCCGCGGCGCGTCGCGAGGTTCTGGACGGGTGCCGGACTGAGTAGCAGTCGTTGGTCCAGGTCTGCAAACTCGACCCAGCCAGCACCACCGCCTATGTGCGCAGGACGCAGAAGATAGCCATTGCCTGCACTTCGGTCCTCGCCCGGCCGGCCCCCGGCACCTCGCGCAGGCTCGTACGCGTAGAGGCTTGAGCCATCGAGCGAGATCGAGACGGCGTATCGATCATTCACACCGGAACTGCCGAAGTGGTCGTTGAGGATCTCGGGAATCAGCTGATCGCGGATCGCCGCCAAGTCCAGTTGCAGGATCAGCCATCCTGCTACCGAGAAGAGGTTGTCGCCCCTGGGTTGGGCCACAGTGTTCCCTATGGGCCGAAATACAGCGATTGCCTCGGGATGGAACATCCACGTTGAGAGCCATCTCGAATTGATCGCGGGACCGTATTCGATCCGAATCCTCTGGATGTGACGGCGAAGCGGCTCAAGTCTGTCCCCCCAGGACGCCGCGTCGATACGCCGGGAGGGGCCGTTAAGCTCCGACAAGCTCTCGGACCCCATGGCCGTCGTTTGCTGAAACAGAATGCGATCGAGGACTGGCCCGTGCAGGGACAACTCGTTCCATGAAAGATAGCGTTGAAGGTAGCGCTCGAGCCGCCGGTCCCGGTCGATGTCGGCATCCGGGCTGAAAGTCATCAGTAGCAGCTTGGTTTCGTACTCGATCTGGTTGGCCACAAGTCTCAGCGACTCTCCCAGTGACGTCAGCGCCACGTTCCGCTGCGATTCGCTCACGTGACCGATCCATGCCATCTGAACGGCCCCCAGCAAAGCTAGCGGCACGCAGCATGCGAATATCCAGATGACGATCTGGCCCCGGGGGGAGGCGCGTGCGAGGCGTCCGATGGTGGCCCGCCACGGGCCGCTCTTGCGGAACCACTCGAGGAGTCGGGGCAATCCAAGCATCGGCTCAGCGCTCGCCCAGTTCCCTCTCGGCACAACGGGTTCCATCAGAGACCCCGGCTGCGTGTAGACTCCCTGGAACCCGCTTTCTCGGCAAAGGCTCGCCGGGTGCGAGGCCAGGAGCCGCCGCTTTGGAGACTACACTCCGCCCGGACCCCGGATTGAAGCGGCGCATTCCTGCGGAGCCACGGAAACCGTCCTCGCTACCGGACGACGAGCGAGGCGTCGGGAAGCCTGCCTGCAGGCAAGCGACGAGCAGTTGCGAATGCCAGCAAACGAAGCTAGTCTGGCACGAACTCATAGCCCTTGCCGTAGACGGTCCGGATCCACCGGGGGTTTGCCGGGTCTTCCTCGATCTTTCTGCGCAGCCAGCCGACATGCACATCTACAGTCCGGGTCGGCGTTTCCTTCTGGTATTTCCATACCTCGTTGAGCAGGCGGTGGCGACCCAGCGTTTCTACCGGGTGCGTCACGAAATAGTGCAGGAGCTCGTACTCCTTCATGGAAAGTCGCAACCGTTCGTTTGCACGCCAGACTGTAGCCTGCTTGGTATCCACGCGCACGTCTCCGAAGACATGGACTTGCGAAGTCTTCTCACCGGTCGTGGGAAGGCTCCGGCGCAGGATCGCCCTGATTCGGGCAAGCAGTTCAAGAACTTCGAACGGCTTCGTGAGATAGTCGTCCGCGCCCACTGCAAAGCCTCTCAGCCGTTCCTCCAGCTGAGCCTTCGCAGTCAACATAAGGATGGGCGTGTCTATGCCCTTGCCACGCAGCTCCTCGCAAACGGAGATACCGTCCTTCACAGGCAGAATCAGGTCGAGGACGATTACGTCGAACCCGCCCTGCGAGGCGCGCTGCAGGGCCTCTTCGCCGTCATCGGCGGTCTCTACCTCATAACCTGCAACCCGGAGACTGTCTTCCAGCCCTACCCGGATTCCGATCTCGTCTTCGACCAGTAGCACACGATAGAACATTGATGGCGAGAAACCTCGTTGCAGAAAGACGGGAGTTCAGATCGTGGAGCGACGCTCTCCCCCGGAATGATCTCATGGGTCAAGTCACGAAGATTCTAGATTAAACTGTACCAATTCAGAAGCCTCCCTGCTTTTCAACTGGGGGCCAGGGCGTAGTCACGAACTTGAAATTCGTCGTTTGGGGAGACAATTGCAAGCTGATAATGCCGTTGGACTACGGACGTCAACCGACCAATTGTAATTTGATGACGAAGGTCCGACGGGCGGTCAGAGTTCCGGTTCTCAGTAATGGATTGACGCCAAACGCTGTGCTGGAGCGCGGCCTCTTGGCGGCGAAACCGTTCCGATTCGGGACAGCTCAACCAATCGCCCGCGGAGCCTTGGGACGGGCCCGCACGCGGAATCGGTAACCCCGACACCGGACAGGGCAGGGCTCGGCGACCGAACCGGGCCAGGCACGAGTCACGGCCTGGCGTCCGACCCGCCGTCCATGTTCGTCCCAGCGTCCGATGCCGGGGAACCCAAGCTCCGGAGCAGATCCCTCACCGTCACCGAAAAAGAAGGATGGATGCGCTCCGGAGCGATCGCTGCCAGGGGTTCGAGGACGAACTGCCGCTCGTGCATTCTGGGATGGGGGACCGTCAGTCCTTCCGCGTCGAACGATTGGTCATCCATCAGCAGAAGGTCGATATCAAGCGGGCGGGGTTCATTTCGAATGCGCCTCTTGCGTCCCCGGGCACTCTCGATTCCCATGGCAACGGCCAGCAGGCCTCCGGCGTCGAGGCCCGTTTCCAGGCAAACGCACGCATTGAGGAATCTTCCTCCCGCGGGACAATCCACAGGCTCGGTCTCGATCAGAGGCGACCTGGCGAGAACTTTGCCATGCTTCGCCAGCTCGTGCATCGCGAACTCCAAGTGTTCGCGCCTTCGACCGACATTGGAGCCGAGCCCCAGGTAGGCCCTAGCCATTCCGGCTCCGCACGATCTCGACTCCCGCCCACGGAACGCCGAACGAATCCAAAGCGGACGGCTTCCGCACGCGGACGAGCGTCTCGTCCGACGGGAACACCTCGAGCAGCCTCGACGCGACGCGCTCGGCAATCGTCTCGATCAACGCGTAAGGCCGTGACAATGCAACCCCCTCGACCTCGTTCCGAACGAGCACGTAGTCGATCGCGTCCGCAATCGAATCGGACCGCGCCGCCCGGGCCAGATCGCATCGCATCTCGATGTCAATGACGACGGTTTGCGGCTCGCGCCGCTCTTCGTCTGTACAGCCGACCCTGGCCTTGACGGGAATTCCTGGAATCAGGACCCTATCCCTCATGGCCGGCCTCCGCCACGGCGTCGAGCACTTCCAGCACGCGCCGGCATGGCCCGACGTCGTGCACGCGCACGATGCGGGCGCCGTTCATCACGCCAGCGGAAACGGCGGCCAGTGTGCCTTCGAGTCGATCCGACGTCGGCAGGCTGCTGGGCAGATTGCCGAGGAAGGACTTCCGGGACGGACCGATCAGGACAGGGAATCCCATGTCCTCGAATCGGCGCAGTTCCGCGAGGATCGCAAAGTTCTGGCGCGCCGTCTTGCCGAAGCCAAGGCCCGGATCGACCGCGATCTCCTCGACGCCCGCCCGTCGCGCGACTGCCGTCTGCCGCTTCAGAAATCCCCGAATCTCCGCAACCAAATCGCCATACTCGGTCTCGCGCTGCATCGTGGACGGCGTACCGCGCATGTGCATGACGACGACCGCTGCCCCGAATTCCGCCAGAACTTCCACCATTCCCGGATTTCGGAGTCCTCCGATGTCGTTCAGGATCACTGCGCCCGCTTGCAGGCAGCGCCTGGCGACCCCTGGCTTCTGCGTATCGATCGAGATCGGGACGCCGCTGTTGGCAGCCATCTCTTCGACAACCGGAAGCACCCGCCGTAGCTCCTCGGATTCACTGACCGCCTGGGATCCGGGACGCGTGCTCTCTCCTCCGACGTCAATGAAATCAGCCCCTTCAGCGACCATTTCGAACCCGCGCCTGACAGCCGTTTCGGGATCGAGGTACCTGCCTCCGTCGGAGAAGGAGTCGGGCGTGACGTTCAGGATTCCCATCAAGAGCGTGCGAGACGAATCGAAGTATCGGCGTCGGGCAGGCAAGATCCCATTGTCTATCGGCCGAGTAGGCTGTCGTACCATCGCGGCCTGGCGCCTCTGATATCCTTGCACTGCCATGCGGACGACCCGTCGAGAACTCTTGGGGACGTTCGGAGCCGCAGCCGCGGCGACCGTCGGCTGCGGACCGGCGTCCGATACCGCCGCTCCCACCAACATCCTCTTCCTGCTGACCGACGACCAGCGCTTCGACATGTTCGGCTCGGGAGGCAACCGCATCATCCGCACGCCGAACATGGACCGCCTGGCGAGAGAAGGCGTGCTGTTCACCAACAACTACGTCACGACCTCGATCTGCGCAGTGTCGAGGGCCTCGTTCTTCACCGGCCTCTATGCCAGATGCCACGGCATCCACGGCTTCGCCACCCCACTGAGCGAGGAACAGCACGAGCTGAGCTATCCCGTTCGACTACGCGAAGCCGGCTACCACACGGGCTTCATCGGCAAGTATGGCGTCGGCCGGGCCGCGCACATCGAGGACGCTGCGTCGCGCTTCGACTATTTCGAAGGCTGGCCGGGACAAGGACAATACCTCGTGCCGGGTCGGGCTCATATGACGGAGCACCTAGGCAATCAGGCAATCGAGTTCCTCGAGGGCTCGCCTGCCGACCGGCCGTGGAATCTCTCGGTGAGCTTCAAGGCCCCGCACGTCCAAGACCAAGTCGACCCCTATTTCATAAACGACCCGCGCCTGGATGGCATGTACGATGGCTTGCGGCTGCAGCCGTTCCCGCACATGGACGGCTCGTACTATGATTCCCTGCCCGAGTTCCTCAAGGCGAACACGGAGAGCCGGATCCGGTGGGTGCGCCGGTTCGGCACGCCCGACAAATGGGAGGAATCAGTCAAGCGCTACTACGCGTTGATCCACGGCATCGACATCCAGATTGGCCGCATGCTCGACAAAATTGGCGAAATGGGCCAGTTGGACAACACCGTCGTGATCTTCACGGGCGACAACGGTTTCTTCCTAGGAGAACGGGGCTGGGCCGGGAAGTGGTACATGCACGAGGAGTCCATTCGGACGCCAATGATCGTGCGGGACCCCCGCCTTGTCCATCGCGCGGGGACCAGGCGAACCGAGATGACCCTCAACATCGATGCGTGCCCGACGATCCTCGAAGCCGCGGGCCTTTCCGTCCCGGAGAGCATGAACGGGCGGAGCCTCATGCCCCTGGCGAGAGGCGAATCGGTGCAATGGCGGCGGGAGTGGTTCTACGAACACCTGTTCGAGCACCCGCGCGTCCCGAAGAGCGAGGGCGTCCACACCGGTGACTGGAAATACTTCGTCTTCCCGGAGTCCGAGCCCCCGCACGAGGAGATGTACCACCTCGCTGTCGATCCGCAAGAGACCATCAACCTTGCCGGCACTCCCGACCAAGTCGACAGGCTGGCGGCGTTGCGCTCGCGGCGGCAAGCCTGGACAGAGAATCTCGAATCGTGGCGGATCGACCAGCCGTGGACGGAGCCGGGGGTCGCTCCAGCCTGATTCCCTTCCGGCGCGAGCGGCAGTCCTGCGGGTCAGGCGATGAGCCCTTCCAGGGGCGAGCTTGCGCTCGCATAGAGTCTGCTAGCCATGCGCCCGGACTCGTACGCCAGGCGGCCGGACTCCACGGCCAGCTTCATGGACTCCGCCATCTTGACAGCATCGTCGGCCAACGCGATGGCAGTGTTCATCAAGACTCCGTCTGCACCAAGCTCCATGGCCTTCACGGCGTCCGATGCTGTACCCACGCCGGCATCCACGATCAGCGGTACGGACGTGATTTTCTCGCGAAGGATGCGTAGGTTGGCTGGATTCTGCACGCCGAGGCCGGACCCGATCGGCGCGGCAAGCGGCATCACGGCGGCAGCGCCCGCGTCGACGAGCTTCCTCGCCACGATGAGGTCGTCGCTCGTATACGGCAGCACCACGAATCCCTCCTTGACAAGCTGCCGCGTGGCCTCCAACAGGCCCTCCGTGTCGGGGAACAGTGTCTCGGGGTCACCGATCACTTCCAGCTTGATCCAGTTCGACAGGCCCACCTCGCGGGCCAGGCGAGCCGTTCGAACCGCTTCATCGGCCGTGTAGCATGCCGCGGTGTTCGGCAGGATGAACATTGCATCGCGATCGATGTAGTCCAGCAGCGATTCTTTCGAACGGTCGGTCAGATTCACGCGCCGCACCGCAACCGTCACCATCTCGGAGCCGGATACGCGATGGCAGTGCTGCATCTCCTCGAAAGTGCGGTACTTGCCGGTGCCGACGATCAGGCGCGACGTGAACTCCCGATCCGCGATGCGTAGGCTCATGCTTTCGATGGTAGCCTGTGCGGGCGCTCGCGTCCGCGTACCGCCTAGGCCTAGGGCGCGACTGCCAAGATAACTGCAGGGCAATGTTCGTCGACGAGGCGGTTATCCGGGTCAAGGCCGGCAAGGGCGGGAACGGCTGCGTCGCGTTCCGCCGCGAGAAATTCGTCCCGAGGGGCGGGCCGGCGGGCGGAGACGGTGGCAATGGTGGCAACGTCGTCCTGCGATCGACGAGCCGCATCAACACCCTGACCAAGTTCCGATTCCAGCCGGAGCAGAGGGCGCAGAACGGCCGGCATGGAGAGGGCAGCAATTGTACGGGCCGGACCGGGAGGGACCTGGTAATCGAAGTGCCCGCAGGAACGCTTGTCTACGACCCGGACACAGGCGAGCTGCTGCGGGATTTCGATGGGCCGGACCAAGAGTTCCTCGCTGCGCAGGGCGGTCATGGAGGGCGGGGCAACACGCATTTCAAATCCGCGACCAACCGTGCGCCTCGGTTCGCCGAAGACGGCACTGAAGGGCAGTCCTTGACCCTCAGGCTGACCCTGAAGCTGCTGGCCGACGTGGGGCTCGTCGGCTTCCCCAACGCGGGCAAGTCTACCTTGATCGCCCGCATCTCCGCGGCGCGTCCGAAGATTGCCGACTACCCGTTCACGACACTCCAGCCCAACCTCGGAGTCGTTGACCTAGGAGATTTCGACAGCTTTTTGGTGGCAGACATTCCAGGCCTTATCGAGGGGGCGCACGAAGGCCACGGCCTCGGGGACCGCTTCCTTCGGCACATCGAGCGCACCAAGATTCTCGTTCATCTCGTCGACCTGAGCGACCTGTCCGGTCGAGAAGCGGTAGAGGACTTCCAAATCATCTCGAAGGAACTCTCCAGTTTCTCTCCGAGCCTCGCGGAGAAACCATGCATCGTCGCAGGAACCAAGCTCGACGCAATGCAGGCACCACAGCAGATGGACGCCCTTCGACGACACTGCAAGGCCAGAGGCTTGGCCTTCCACGGCATCTCCGCGGTCACAGGCGAGGGTATCGACTCGCTTTTGCGGGCGGTTGGCGCAAGGGTACGCGAGGCACGCCAAGCGGCCCCGGGACCAACCGGCCACGCTCACGGCGAAACCGCGGGAGACGAGGAGACGATCGCATGAGACTGGCGCTTTTCGGGGGCACGTTCGACCCAATTCACACCGGCCACATCCAGGCAGCCCTCGCGTCCGCCGACGCGTGCAAGCTCGACCGGGTGCTGGTGGTACCAAGCGGCACCCCCCCGCACAAGCCAGACGCCTGCAGGGCGTCCTACGAGCACCGGCTTCGCATGGTCGAGCTAGCCTGTGCCGCGGATCCGCGCTTGGAAGCGAGCATGCTGGAAGAGCCCGGCCGAGAGGACGGCCCGCATTTCACAGTCAACACAGTGGAACGCGTCCGTTCGACAATCGAATTCGAGGGGGCATTGCGCTTCATCATCGGAGCCGACGCATTCGCGGAAATCGGTATCTGGCGCGAATCGGAGAGGGTCATCGAAGCAGTAGAGTTCCTGGTCGTTGGTCGGCCGGGCTCCGAACCCGTGGCGTCCGGGTTATCTCCTGCACCCGCAACCCGAGACATCGAGTGCTCGCACCCCGCTTCATCGAGCCTTGTCCGCCATCGCGTCAAGATGGGTGGCACGCTGACCGATCTCGTTCCATCCAGAGTCGCCGCGTACATCTGGGAAAACGGGCTGTACCACATCTGACGTCTTTCCGGACGGAGTGGACGGGCCAAGACTAGTCGCCCGGGGCAACTTCATGGATTCGAGCGGTCGAGCTGCGTGACGCGGGCCCCGCCACGGGTCTCGCGTGCTGTCCGGCGGAACGCTCAGCGAGGGCGGTCCTGCGGTCGGTCTCGCTGCAGAGGACCCAGTTCCGCCAGCTTGCCCTTGACGACCTCAGCCAGATGCCCATCGCGAAAGACGCGGAGAAAGGCCTGCTAGCTCTCGACTGCCTCGTCCAACTCGGACCGGCTTTCGTGGACCAGACCCATGATCAAGTGAGCCCGCGGTCATTGATCCTGTTCGCCTCGAGCAGAGACAGCCTCCAACAATCGCTCCGCTTGGTCCAACTTGCCCAGGTTGGTCGACGCGGCGGCTACCCTGTAGAGCGTCCCGGGGGATCCGGGCGACAGGGCCAATCAGCTGGGTCCGAATGATTGAAGCGCACGCCAGTCCGTCCGCCGGACGGCCAGATTCGGCGTCGATCCCCCTGCGCTTGACCCCCGGATTGAAGCTGAAATGGCCCTTCGAATCAGTGCCGTCCTGGGGCTGGGGGCGGTCCCGCCAACAGCGGTCTATCCTGATAGCGACACGTTCGGGAGGTGGTCCTCCGCTTGCCATGACCACGCGGCCATGCACGAAGGACGGCGACCCAAGCCCCTCTCCTCCCCGCAGCCCGCGACCTCTGTGGCGGTTATGGAGGTCGACTTGGCCGCGACTCCTGTCGTCGGGCTGGGTCCCGGCCTTTCCACTGCCGCTTTCGGAGACGCCCGGCCGAGAACCGGATTCAGACGAGCCCTCTTGGGAAGATCCTGTGCCCTGCCACTGTGCCCAAACCGTGCCAGCACTGGCAAGAATGAACGCCAGCCGAGCAGCGGAACCTAGCAGCCGACCTGGACCGCAGCCTCGCTTGCACGCCATGTTCGCGCTAATCATAAGGGTCCACCAACGACTACCGCTTCAGCAATCCCTGGCGCACAGCACACGACGTCTGGCGAACGGGACCGCCTGGTATAGGGCCGTCCTACAATGGTCCGGTGAACTCCAGACGCCAATTCCTCTCAATGCTGGCCTGTGCCGGCCCGCTGTCGGCCGCCTCTCCTAGGGACTGGCCCCAGTTCCGAGGTCAGGAATCGCTCGGGACGTCCGAGGACGATCCCCGCCTACCCGAGAATTGGAGCCAAACGGAGAACGTGCGCTGGAAGACGCCGCTTCCAGGTATGGCCTGGGCTTCGCCTGTGGTTTGGGACGACCGGATTTTCCTGTCGAACGTCGTGAGCGAAGGCGAGGTGGAATCGGTCAAGAAGGGCCTGTACTTCGGCGGAGACAGGCCAAATATTTCCCAAGACCGTCACAGCTGGATCGCTTACGGCATCGATTTCGCCACGGGCGAGATCGCTTGGGAGACTGCGCTCCACCAAGGCATCCCTCCGACGCCTCGGCACTTAAAGAACTCCTACGCGTCGGAAACGCCCGTCACGGACGGAGAGAGGGTGTACGTGCACTTCGGCTATCTCGCGACCTGGTGTCTCGACCTCGACGGGAAAATCCTCTGGAAGCGTGACTGGAAGCCGTACAAGGTCCGAAACGACTGGGGCACCTCCTCCTCGCCAGCCCTGCACGAGGGCCGGCTATACCTGGTGAATGACAACGAAGAGCGGTCCACTCTGAGCTGCATTGACAAGCTCACCGGCAGGACAATCTGGGAAGTCGAGCGGGACGAGGGCAGCAACTGGTCGACACCCTACGTCTGGAAAAACGATCGGCGGACCGAGATCGTCACGACCGGAACCGACAAGGTGCGCTCCTACGACCTGGATGGCAAGCTGCTCTGGGAACTCGGCGGCATGTCATCGATTGTGATCCCTGTGCCCTTCTCCGGGCACGGCATGCTCTATATAGCGTCCGGCTACGTCGGGGACCAGAAGCGTCCGGTTTTCGCGCTGCGCCCCGGCGCGAAGGGGGACATCAGCCTGCGGGAGGGCGAGACCGGCAACGAGCACATTGCGTGGTTCCAGCCCCAAGCGGCGCCGTACAATCCATCGCCGCTGCTGTACAAGGATCTCTACTACACTCTCTACGATCGCGGCTTCCTGACTTGCCACGACGCCCTCAGCGGAAAGGAGATCTACGGCAAGCAGCGCCTCGAAGCGGGGGCCAACGCATTCACGGCATCGCCGTGGGCTTACAACGACCGGATCTTCTGCCTGAGCGAGGACGGCGACTGCTTCGTGATCGAGCACGGAAGCGAGTACAGGCTGATTCGCAAGAACTCGCTCGGCGAGCTCTGCATGTCGACGCCCGCGATAGCGCAGGGCAGCCTGATCCTGCGCACGGGGGAGCACCTCTACCGTATCGGCGGGTAACCCACCCTTCGGTGACGTGCTCGCTACGGCTTGGCCGCCATCAGGGAGCGCAGGCGCCTGAGACGGTCCGGGCTGCGCAGGGCTCGCAGGGCCTTGGCCTCGATCTGCCGGATCCGCTCGCGCGTGACCGAGAATTCCTGGCCGATCTCCTCCAGCGTGTGTTCGCGCTCGCAGTCGATACCGAAGCGCATCCGCACAACTTTCTCCTCCTTCGGGGATAGGGTCTTGAGCACGTCGCCGGTCTCTTCCTTGACATTGGAGTCGATCACGGTCTCGACGGGCGAGTCCACCCATTTGTCTTCGATCAGGTCACCCAGCGCCGATTCACCGTCACGACCAACGGGCGTCTCCAGTGATACCGGATCCCGCGAAATGCTCTTTAGCTTCTGCACTTTCTCGGCCGAGATCTCCATCCGCTCGCCGATTTCCTCGTTGTTCGGCGCTCGACCGAGCTCCTTCTCAAGTTCACGCGAAGCCCTCAGGAACTTGTTCATCGACTCGTTCATGTGGACGGGAATCCGGATCGTCCGTGACTGATCGGCGATGGCGCGCGTGATGGCCTGCCTGATCCACCAGGTCGCGTAGGTGGAGAACTTGTAGCCGCGACGGTACTCGAACTTCTCCGCCGCCCGCATCAGCCCGATATTCCCTTCCTGAATCAGGTCCAGCAGATGGAGCCCTCGGTTGACATACTTCTTGGCCACCGATACGACCAACCTGAGGTTCGCCTCGACCAGGGCCCTTTTGGCCTGCTCGGCCTCCCGTTCCCCGGCTCTGATCATCCGCACGCACTTCCTGGCCACCTCCGGCGTCATGCCGGATTCAGCCTCGGCGAGGCGCAAATCCCTGTTGATCTTGCGGATCTGCGACAGGTAGTCCCGAGGCGCGGGCTGCTCGGCCTTCAGCCGACGGATTCTCCGTTCAATCTCTCGCAGGCGCATGTGAGCATCGATAAGCGCTTGGCAGTACTCGTCCCAGACCGGCTGCTTCAGACGGATTCTCTGCATGGACTGGGAAACCTTGATCACATGCCGCCTGCGCAGGTGCTCAAGCCGCCTGTACTCCTTGCGAATCCTCTGGTTCGGCTTCGGAACGGCTGCTTGGCGGTCCTCGATCTTCCTGAGCTGGTTGTAGGTCCGCAGAACCTGCATGAACTGGTTCCGGACCTGCTTCTCCTTGAGCACCATGGACTCCGGACCGTCGTCGGTATTGGGGATGTCCACGATCCCCGTCACCTTGACTTCGCTCGCCTTGATGCGCTCGTAGAGTTCTAACAGACGGTGGATCGTCGCGCGGTTGCGAGAGATCGCCTTCCACATGCGGAATTTCCCGCGTTCCATGCGACGCGCGAGGTCGACCTCGCCCTCACGCGTAAGTAGCGGCACGGCCCCCATTTCGCGCAGATAGACGCGGACCGGGTCATCAGTGTAGACCGCTTCGTCTTGCTCCTGACCCTGGGCTTGCGTCGCATCATCGCTGTCCTCAGCCACGTGGTCCGCATGGAGGTAGGTGGGGGCAGAATCCTCCATCGCCCCCGAAATGGGGCCCTTGGAGACTCCTATCGAGTCATCGTACTGGTCCATCACAGTGCAGCCTTTCAGTCAAAGTTCCCCCGGTGCCCTCACCTTCCGCGCCGCATCGCGGATCGGAGCTGAGACAACCGGAACTTGGTCAATCGCCTTGTTCTTGCAGAAGGTGACCGGAACTCTCGCGCACGGATGGATCGTTACTCTCTTGCCCTTGAATGGATCGGGCCTATGAATCCGCTTCCAAGTCCGGCCCCCGGCCGGACACTGGCCCGGCCGAGGAGCTTGCTTCGCTCCCAGTATCGGGCATCCATTGCGTAAACGCAATATTTCGGGTCCAAAAAGTGCGGATCCATGCCCAATCCAGCCAGAAAGCGAGCGGCCAGAGGCGTTCTCCCGGGAGTGGCGCCAGCCTGATCCGGAATGATAGTTTCCCTACGCTGCGTGGCTAGCCGGATTGAGCGCCTTCGGCCCGCATGGCCTCGGACCTCTTCGCAAGCTCTTCCTCGCTGACGTCCTCGACATGCGTGGAGACTGTCCAGCGGTGACCGAAGGGATCTTCCAGAGTCCCGGACCGGTCTCCGTAGAACTGATTGGCCACCGGGCGGATCTCGGTTGCGCCTTCTGCGATGGCTCGAGCGTACGTTTCGTCGACGTTCTCGGTATAGACCAGCAGGCTGACAGGGTTGCCGCCAACTGTTTTCGGGGACAGCGCTCCCATCTCGGGAAATTCGCTTGCCATCATTACGACCGAGTCGCCGATGGTGATCTCCGCATGGCCGATCTTTCCGCCGCCCCAATCCATCCGGATGCGCTCCACGGCTCCGAGCGCTTTCTTGTAGAACTCCAGCGCCGCCGCGCAGTCATCGACGATCAGGTAGGGCGTGACCGAACTGTACCCGTCCGGAATCGGTGCGACTGCCAAATCTACTTCCTCCAATTCTCCAAGACTAGCACCATGGCCGGGAGGTCGGAGCGGGACGACCGGAGCACCGCCGGATTGACCCTGCCTGGATCGCCAGTCCACGGTGCCGATACAGGGCCGGCCGCTCGACATGGACCGGTTCGCATCGAGCCGTTCGCTCTCCAGTAGACTCGAAGGATGTTCAAGGTCTGGACCGAGAGGCGAATTCTGCCCGACTTGGAACCCATGCTGGAGGGCGTGGCCGAGCCGATCGGGCCCGGCGCCGCAACCCCCGGTGACCCCCTGCAGTCCCTTCCGGAGGCAGACTGCATCCTGGGTGGCGGCATGCGGTACGAGGGGGAGATCATGGACCGTGCACCGAATCTGCTCGTGATTTCGAGAATGGGGATCGGATTCGAGAACATCGATCTCCAAGCTGCGACGGAGCGTGGGATCGCGGTGACCTATACTCCCGACGGTCCCACTATCGCGACAGCCGAGCATGCCGTCTCGCTGATGTTCGCGATCGCCAAGGATCTCAAGAAGGCATCCCACGGGCTGGTCCACGACCGCCGGCCAGACTACTACGGAAGACACTCCGCGGTCGAGATCCACGAGGCGCGCATCGGTCTCGTAGGACTCGGGAGGATCGGCTCGCACGTGGCCCGCATCCTGTCGGCGGCCGGCGCCCATGTCGCGGCCTACGATCCCTACATCAGCGAGCGCAAGGCGAGGGAGTTGGGAGTGGGGCGGGCCGGGTCTCTCGCGGCTCTCTTGGAAGGCTCGGACATCGTGTCCCTGCACCTCCCCTTGAACGCATCCACGCACCACCTCATCCGCGCGGACACGCTGGCGATGATGAAGCGAGGCTCAATCCTGGTCAACGTCTCACGAGGGGGCTTGGTCGACGAAGCGGCCCTGCTCGAATCACTGGACCAGGGACATCTACGCGGTGCCGGCCTGGATGTCACCGACCCGGAGCCTGCAGAGGCCGATAACCCCCTGCTGCATCGCAACGACGTCATAGTCACGCCGCATGTCGGTTCCGCTTCACACGCGGGCAAGAGGAGAATCCTGTCGATGGCAATCGACAACCTGCGGCTGTCCCTGAACTGCGAGCGGCCCCAGCACCTGCTCAATCCTGAAGCCTGGAATCGGGCGAAGAAGAGGATCGCGAGCCGCTCCTGATCGCATGGCCCGGATCGCTAGCCAAGGGAGGGCCGCGGTCTGCTATCTTGATCGGAGTTGGACTCGGCCGGCTCGGCCATCCGAAGGTTCAACGCACCCGGCAGGAGATTCGGAGATCCATAGAAACTGCGCGTCTGCGTCCTAGGAAGCGGTTCCAGCGGGAACGCGACATTCGTCGCGACAGAGCGGGTTCGCGTTCTGTTCGACGCAGGCTTCAGTTGCCGCCAGCTCCAGATTCGCCTCGATTCGATCGGTGAAGACTTCCGCTCGCTCGACGCGGTCGTGATCTCGCACGAGCATTCCGACCATGTCCAGGGCCTCGAGGTCCTGACGCGCAAGACGGGCGTGAGGGTGTACGCGACCCAGCCGACTCACGGCGTGCTGACGTGGAAAAGAACGAAGCCTGAGGACTTCGTCGCTTTCGAAGCTGGCCGCGGATTCTCTATAGAGGACTTGGATGTCGAACCGTTCACCGTGTCCCACGATGCGATCGATCCGGTAGCGTTCTGCATTCGGAGCGGTGGCGGTAAGCTCTCGATTGTCACGGATCTCGGCTTCATGACCGATTCGGTCCGGTACCATCTCGCGGCCTCGGACATGCTGGTCCTGGAATCGAACCACGACCTGGAGATGCTCAAGGCCGGTCCCTATCCCTGGGAGCTCAAGCAGAGGGTCATGAGCAGGGACGGCCATTTGTCCAACGCGGCGGTGGCCGAGTACCTGTCGAACGATTGGGATCGCCGCTCTCGACGAATCGTGCTCGCCCACCTGAGCGCGAACAACAATCACCCGGCTATCGCCGAGATGGACGCCCGCGGTGCTCTCGACTCGGTCGGAGCGACCGCCACAGAGGTCTTCATCGCATCCCAGAGCGAGCCGACAACCGTCTTCGACGTGTAGCGGCAGCCCCGGTGAATGTGCACTACCGCGGCCTCAGCGGAACGCTTCGAAACCACGGGTTGTGCCGTTCGCCCCATCTTCTGCCCGGGACGGCAGCCAGGCAGGCGGCAGGTTGAGCATGCCGGTGGCGCAGACGTGCATTGCGAACGCCTGGGGGCCGAACGCCGCGCAGGCGAGGTAGGCCGCCAGCGGCAGTTCAAACAGCCTCAACCCGGCGCCGAAGGTTGAAATGCTGTGCCACCTTGCGTCGGCCATGTAGTTGAACCCGTCGGCAACAAGGCCGCAGAATACGCCGGCAGCAGCCAACGCAGCGACGAGTGCCCCACCGCCGTTCGACCACTCCCGCCACAGGCTGACGTCACCCCGGGCCGCGTTAAGCGGATCGAGCACAAGCAGGAAGCCGACGGCGGTCAGACCAAGAAGGTGCTCGCCAACGTCGAGGCGCGGTACAAGCAAGGGCAAGGCCAGGCATCCTGCACCCACCACAACAACCGGGATCAGGCCGCGGAACCGACGAACGGCATCGGGCTTGATAGCTAGCATGTCGCGGTTCGCAACGGCCAGAAACAGATCGGCAGTCTCGAAGAGCACGGGCCAGATGCACGAGAACGACCATCCGAGCACCAAGTAGCGTACCGGGCCCGCAGGCAGCCCCGAGCGATACCAGGCCGCCAGATGAAGGTTGTACCACTCGAACGGCAGCCAGAGGAAGATCGATATCGCCGCAAGCCAGACGAACGCCCGCGGGCCGGACCTCATCAGGGAACGCCCGCGCATGGAAAATACGGCCGAGTCGGCAGCCGCCACGTAGCCACTCCATGCGAGTGCGCTCAGGATCGGCGGCTGCTGGAACGGACTCGCCAGCCATACCGCGCACGTTGCCACCGTGACCAGCCCGGCCCAGCCAACGAATCCGAAACGGTAAGGGCGGTCCGAGAGGGCGCAGACGGCAATCAGGCCCCCAACGGCGAGTGTCGCTACGGTGAATCCCGCGAGGGGCACCTTGGGATACTCTAGCGAGACCCAACCCTCGCGATGCTGGGATTCATCGAAGTTCGGCAATGGGACGAAGAGTCAGACCTGCTCGCCGTTCCTGCGGCGGCTGGCATCTTCCGAGTCGACTTCGACAGTGGGCCGCCCTACGTGGGCAAGACGGCCGATCTGCGGAGACGCCTGCGGCGATTGCTGGTTCCGCGGAAAGGGGTGTCCAGCCGCCTGACCTTGCGAGAAGTTGCCCGCGGTGTCCACTACCGGCGTACAGGCTCGTCGTTCGAGTCGAGCTTCCTGCTTTATCGCGCCATTGGGCACTACCGCCCAGGAAATACCCGGGACTTCCTGAAGCTACGGCCCCCCGCGTTCGTCAAGGTGCTGATGGGCAACCGGTTTCCCCGGACTTGCGTGACACGCCGTCTGGCGCGCAGCCGTGCCCTCTTCTACGGCCCGTTTCCCACGCGGGCCGCGGCTGAGCAGTTCGAGAACGCGTTTCTCGACCTCTTCCAGGTGAGGCGCTGCAGCGAGAACCTCATCCCTTCCCCTGGCCACCCGGGCTGCATCTGGGGCGAGATGGGTCTGTGCCTGAGACCGTGCCAGGCGGCGTGCGACGAGGAGACGTACGCGAAGGAGGTCAACCGGATGGCCGAGTTCCTGGAAACGGACGGTGCGTCCCTGCTGCGAGAGGCTGCTGATGCGCGCGACCTGGCCAGCGCTTCAATGGAGTTCGAGAGGGCGGCTCGGCATCACCGCTTGCTCTCCAAGGCCCAGGACGCCCTACGCTTGCGGGGGGCACTCTCGCGCGAGGTCGGGACGCACTGCGGCATCGTGTTCCAGCGCTCCCCCGAGCGGGCTTCCGTCGAACTGACGCCGCTCTACAGGGGGTCGCTGCAGGAACCGATTCGCATGCACTGGCCGGATGAGCCGTCCGCAGCTGCGTTTCGGGCGACAATCCGCTGGGAACTCGCGAACGGCACGTGGTCGGAGTCGACATCGAGGGAAAAGGAGGAACACCTGGCATTGCTGCAACGCTGGCATGGCAGCAGCTTCCGGGAGGGAGAATTCGTGCCGTTTTCGAGCATGGAGGAGCCGCCGTTACGAAAGCTTGCCAACGCGGCCATGCGCGTGGCAAGAGATCGGTCGCGGACGCCGATATAGGCTGGTCCCCTGCCCGCTGAGGGTGCGGCGGGGAGCTCCGATTCCGTGGCGATTCCTCGGAACGGGTGTCGGAGCTGACGAGCGCGGCCCAACCCCACGGGCCGTCGGGTGTCAAGGTCACAGACCCTTACCCAGAGACCCCGGCCCCCGAGGCACCCCTGCCCCGAAATCGCGTCTAGTACAATGCCGTCCGATGGCCCGTCCGCGCTGGTTTCTGATACCAGTTCTTTCCTCTCTTGGACTTGCCGTCTGGATATCGTTCGGAACAGCTCAGAACACTGGGCAGCGCGACTACCTACCGCCGGATTTACGGGAACGGGTCGAGGTGCTCAAGAAGGAGGCGGTTGACCAGCCGACGACGCCGGGAAACCTCGAGGCCCGGCTTGACGTCCTCTGGCCCTGGATCAACGCCTATTCGCTGACGGGTGGGCCCGTGCCGGTGAATGCGACCTCGCAGATCGCCACGGCCGCCAGGGCCCTCGAGGCGCAGCGCCTCGACAGGGAACGGCCCGCACGCTCCGTGCTCGCGAACGTGGACGGGCTGATTCACGAGTTCGGCCTCAAGGACGAGAGCCCGGGGGCGCTGGGCACCGTCACGCTCTCGACCGGAGCCCCCGTCCATGTCGGCTCCTGGGCAACCATCGAGCAAACCTACACGGTGGGCGATACGCCGCTAGGGCCGGGGGCTCGGATCATGGTTGCAAAGCAACTGCAGGCCGACGGGGGACAGGTGCAGCACACCGATCCGACGGCGCCTCACTACCTGTCCGCCCGGACATCGAATCCATCGGTCAGCCTAGGCAGGACCACGGTGCCCTGGTCCGGGATGCACGGCGGGTTCCGTTCTCCGGTCCCGATGCCGGCGTATCAGGTGGAACACGGCACTCTCGCGCCCGGCGACACGCTGACGCTAGTGTACGGCGACCGACAGGGAGGCTCGGAAGGCTGGCTGCAGCAGACTTTCGCCACCGACGAGTCGATGCTACCGATCTACGTCGACTTCGACGGGGCCGGACACTTCCTCACGCCGCGATGGCCCTCCTACGAGATCGTCGGCAACTCGGCGGCTGGCGTGACCGCCGTCGTCCCGTCGATCGTCAGCCCCGGCGAGCCGTTTGACCTCTCGATCCGCTGGGAGGACGATGCCGGCAACCGGGCAACCGGAATCATGCCCGCCGCCACGGTCACGCTCGACGGAGAGCACTTCCGCTCGATCGACGGAGGGGGGGAGGCCATTCGCAGGGTCCGGTCCATCGCGCTTGAGAGAGAGGGGATCTACCGGTTCCGCGTCAAGAGCGAGGGCGGGAGAATCGAAACGCTCAGCAACCCGGTCTGGGTTCGCAGAAACCCTCCCTACCGCCTCTACTGGGGCGAAACCCACACTCATACAGGCATGGCTGAGGGCCAGGGTTCGATCGGCCGCTCCTACCGGTTCGCCCGCGAGGACGCGCGACTCGACTTCATGGGCCTGTCCGAGCACGATATCTGGCTGGACGACGCCGAATGGCAGGCGATGCGGCAAGCCGTCAAGCACAACACCGTTCCGGGCACGTTTGTCGCGTTTCTGGGATACGAATGGACTCTCCGAAGGCGGTGGGGCGGCCACCATAACGTCTTTTTCCGGTCGCCCGGTTCAATGCGGGTCGGTGCCCAGAAGGCGCCGACCCTGACCGGCCTCTACGAGGGCCTGCGAGCGAAATACGGAACGAGAGACGTGCTGATCATCCCTCACGCCCATCAAGCCGGCGACTGGCGGACGAACGACCCGGAGATGGAAACGATGATCGAGATCATGTCCATGCACGGGACGTTCGAGTGGTTCGGGAACTACTACCTCAGGCAAGGCCATCAGGTCGGATTCCTGGCGGCTTCGGACGACCACCGCTCGCGGCCAGGCTACAGCTGGACCTCGAGCCGCCAGCCGAATTCCTCCCTGAGCCAGTTCGGCGGCCTAGCGGCGGTGCAGGCGCCCGAAAAGACAGCCGATGCGATTTTCGACGCGCTCAAGCGCCGCCAGGCCTACGCGGTGACCGATGCCCAGCGGATCATCCTGGAAATGGACATGAGTGGAACCGGCATGGGGAACCGGCTCGCCGACACGAACAAGCGCAGGCTGAATGCACGAGTTGTCGGCACGGCCCCAATACGGAGATTCGCGGTCATCAAGAATGGCGAGACCGTGTACACCAAGCAGCCGCTCAAGTCGTCATTGGGCGGCACGGCCAAGCTTGTGATTGGATTCGAGTCATCGTCCGAACCCTTCTTCCGCGACAACCCGCGCGGATACAGACCGTGGGACGGGACACTCAACGTCGAGGGCGCGAAACTGGTCTCCATGCGAACGCTACACTTCGACAACAAGCACAAGGAGTGGGCGCGGGTCGAAGGCGAGGGCGGGAATACAGTCCGCTTCAGCACCGGGACCCGCGGGCAGGCCGACACCCTCCTGCTGGAACTCGAAGGGGTCTCACCGTCCACGGCCGTCTCGTTCGAACTGGAATCGGCTCGCGAGTGGGGCAAGTCTCCGACTCCGGTCCGGCCGCTGCGCGAGATAGCGGCCAAGAGCTTTCGGGTCGACCTCAGCGAGATGAGTGACGGCTTCGTCAGGAAGGACCTGTCCGATGGGATCGACCGTGACGCCGTGACTCTCGAGCTGGTCGGGGGGGACATGCCCATGGAGTCCGAGATCGAATTTGCCGATACCGGAACGATGCTGCCAGGTGACTACTACTACGTCAGAGTGGACCAGCTCGACGGCGCGCGCGCCTACTCCTCGCCGGTGTGGCTGGGCGGCGAGCCGCGTCGCTGACGGGATGGCACCGGGAGATTTCTGGCTGGACCGCGCCCGGAAATGCTGATCATTGACACGCACGCCCACTTGTTCTCCGAGGACGAAACGTCCTACCCCCCGAAGAAAAACCCGGCCAGGCCGCCGACCGGAACAGGGACGCTCGAAAAGCTGACCGGCGAAATCGAGCGGCACGAGGTTCGCGCCGCCACGATCGTGCAAGTGTCCGGATTCTACGGATTCGACAACCGCTACATTCGGGCCGCATCGCTCCAGAACCCACACTGGACAGCAGGGATCTGCACGCTCGACCCGCTCGACGAGCGCGCACCGGAACGACTGAGGACCTTCGCACGAGACGGTAGCATGCGCGGCTTGCGCAGTGTCCCGGCCCCTGGCAATCGTCTTGATCATCCGGGCGTGAGAGCCCTCTGGCGCGCCGCCAGCGAGGAAGGCCTGCCAGTGAACGTGCTGGGCGGCTACGAACTCGAAAGCCAGCTGGACACATTGCTGGACGCCTTCCGCGGAGTGCCGGTGGTGCTCGATCATTGCCTGCGGCTGCAGGCGGGAGACAGGGCGCAGGCCACGCTCTCCGCATTGGAACGCCTGTCCCGGCACCGCCATCTCTACGCGAAACTCTCGTTTATCGCCAATGGCGAGCAAGGTTGCAGCGACGGCTGGCCGTGCTCCTCGATGGTTCGGACGGTCATGCGGGTTGTCAACCTCTTCGGCGCGGAACGGTGCGCGTGGGGATCCCATTTCCCGACGGAAAAGTACGCCAGACCGCTGACCTACGGCCAGCACCTCGACATTTTCAGCAACCAGCTGCCTCTGTCCGAAAGCGCTCGCAGGCAGATCCTCGGGGAGACGGCACGCCGCTTGTGGTTTCCCGAAATGGACCGGCGGCCTTGACAGACTCGGCAGCGAGCCCCAAACGACCCGCGCCGTCGCCGTGCATCGTGGTTGTCGGGCCAACCGCCTCCGGCAAGAGCGAATTGGCCCTCTGCCTGGCCGCAAGATTTGGCGGAGAGGTCGTCAATTTCGACTCAGTGCAGGTCTACCGCCACTTCGAGATCGGCACCGCGAAAACCCCTCCGAACCGGAGGCGCGGGATCCCCCATCACCTCCTGGACCACGTCGAGCCGGGCCACGCCTACTCAGCCGGCGACTTCGCGCGCGACGCCCGGGCGGTGCTAGACCGGCTGCACGAATCTAACCGGCTACCCGTCCTTGCCGGAGGCTCGGGCCTGTACCTGGAAGCGCTCCTGAAGGGACTGTTCCGGGGGCCGGCGCGGGATCCCTTGCTCCGCGAGCGGCTCCGGCTGCGGACGAAAAGCAAGCCTGCCGGTCATCTTTGGCGGATCCTTGCGAAGCTCGATCCGCGCGCGGCCGGGTCGATCCACCGCAACGACACTCCCAAGCTGATCCGCGCGATCGAGGTCTCGCTGCTCGGCGGCCGGCCCATGACGGAGCAATGGCGGGATCACGGAGAACCGCTACACGGCTATCGGGTTCTGACGCTCGGGCTGGATCCTCCGCGGGACGCGCTTTACGAGCGCATCGACCGCCGCGCTGCCACGATGTTCTGCGAGGGACTGGCCGACGAAACGCACAGCCTCCTGCAGCGGGGAGTCCCTCGATCCGCGCGGGCGTTCGGATCCCTCGGTTACGCGCAGTGCCTGCGGCACCTGGACGGGCGCTGCAGCCTGGACGAGGCCGTGGAGTCGACCGCGCAACAGACCCGGCAGTATGCCAAGCGCCAGCTGACGTGGTTTCGCCACCGAACGCGGGAAGTCCGGTGGTGGCACGGATTCGGCGATACGGACGAGGCTGCCGAGTGGGCAGCCAGCAAGTGCACCGAATGGCTTTCATGACCACGAGACTCTGCTTAGCTTGAGGGATGAGGCAGCGGGCGCTGATCATCGGCTCGGGATTCGCCGGCACGAGAGCGGCCCTTCTGCTGCTTGAGCGAGGGTGGCTCGTCACGGCAACCAGCCGGACACCGGCCAAGCTCGCCGGACTGCGAGCCCGGGGGGCCGAGGTCGTTGCGTTCGACGCCGCGAGTGACGAGGGCCTCGATGCCGCTGGCGACGGGGCCAGCGTATTGCTGTCCGTGCCCACCCTGCGCGACGGCGACGCCCTCGACGAGCCGACTCCGCGGATCTTGGCGGGACTGGCAGGACCACCGGCCCAGGTGACCTATCTCTCGACGACGGGCGTCTACGGCATGGCGAAGACAGTTGACGAGACGACCGAGCCTTCGCCGGCAACGGAACGGCAGCGCCTGCGAGTAGCCGCCGAGGAAGCAGTCCTCGCTCTGCCCTGCCCCGCGCTGGTGCTGCGCCCTGCGGCGATCTACGGGCCTAACAGGGGAGTTCACGCCGCAATGAGGGAGGGCCGCTTCCGGCTCTCGCGAAACAGGCGGCGATATGTTTCGAGGATCCATGTGGACGACCTGGCCACGATCGCCGCTGCTGCGATGATGCAGGGCTTGGCAGGGGCCTTTCCCGTTGCTGATTCCCTTCCCGCAATGTCGCGCGATGTCGCGCTCTTCAGTGCAGACTTGCTGGGAATGGGCCCTCCGGAGGAGGTCCCCGACCGTGATCTGAGCGAAACGCGCCTCTCGGATCGTCGCGTCGACGGCCGGGCAGTGCTGAAGCGGCTCGGACTCGAGCTTCGATATCCAACCTACCGCGAGGGAATCCCGGCATGCATCGCGGCCGAGCGCGAGACCTGAAGGCCGGTACGATCCCCTACGCTGGAGCGCCAGCCCCGCCGGGGAGGGGTCCCAAGCCTGTGGCAAGCAGCCGATGCACGTGCTTCGCCAGCATGTCGCACTCGAGATTGACCGCGCTGCCAACGCGCACCGAGGAAAGCGCTGTCACCTCGTAGGTGTGCGGGATGATCGCGACTCCGATCGTCGCTCCGTCCAGGGACGCGATCGTCAGGCTGATACCGTCCACAGCGATGCTGCCCTTGTACACAAGGAACTTCAGGAGTTCGGCCGGGGCGGTGACGGACAGCCACCAATTGCCGTCACCAACCGGCTCGAGCGCCTCCACGGCGCCCTTGCCGTCGACGTGTCCAAGGACGAAGTGGCCGCTGAGACGGCTCGTCGGCATTAGCGGACGCTCCAGGTTGACAACCGATCCGGGTGTCAGGCTGCCGAGGTTGGTTCTCTCGAGTGTCTCGGGAGAAAGGTCCGCAGCGAACGACCGGTCGTTGACCCTCACGGCGGTAAGACAGCAGCCGTTGACAGCAATGCTCCCACCGACTTCAAGATCCGCGAGAACCTCGCTCGCGCCTACAACCAGGCCGGCACCGGCGACGTGGCGCGACACCTCCAGAACCGTGCCTATCTCCTCAACGATTCCCGTGAACATCTGGTAGAGGCCCTCGCCGCATCCCGCTTAGGGCGTCTCCTTGACGACATCCGCTTCGACCGCGAACTCGTCCGGCGACACCATGAATGTCCGCAGGTTGCTTAGCTGCAGGGCACCAGCTCTCGACCGGCGTCCGACGCCGCCGGCCATCGGGAGCGAATCGAACCCGCCGAGGATCTTCGGCGCAAAGTACAGCAGCACCTTGTCCGCGACGCCGGCTTCGAGGACGGCCCAGTTGAGCTTCGCGCCGCCCTCGATCATTAGCGAGACGATCTTCTGGGTCCCCAGCCAGTCCAGCAGTCCCTCCAAGTCAACCCTGCCTCTCGGAGAATCGAACACCCGTGCCGGGATATTCCGCCGATCGAACAGCTCGCGCCTCTTCGCCGAGGCAGCCGAGGTCGTCGCCACGAGCAGATCGTCTTCGAACGACTCCACGATTCGCGAGTCGACCGGAAGGCGCAGCAGGGAATCGGCCACGATCCTCAGCAGCGGGCGGCGTCGCGGAAGGCCGGACCGGTCGGTTAGCAGGCAGTCGTCGGCCTGTACCGTGCCGATCCCGGTCATGATGGCATCGTGGCGATGTCGCACTACATGGACATGCTTCCGGGCGATCTCGCTGGTGATCCAGCCGGTGTTGTCGTCCGGTGCGGCGATCTTCCCGTCCAGAGTCATTGCTGTCTTAAGCGTCACCAGCGGACGACCGGTGCGCGCGTAGTGGAAGAACGGCTCGTTGATCTTGGCCGCCTCGGCGGCGAGATCCCCCTCCGCTTCCTCGACCTGCAGGCCTGCCTGCCGGAGGAGCTCGATGCCCGACCCGTCAATGGCAGGGTTCAAGTCCCGGGTCGCGGAGACGACGCGGGAGACACCCGCCTCGAGAATCGAGCCTACACATGGCGGAGTGCGACCATGGATACTACAGGGCTCGAGGGAGACGTATATCGTGCCGCCGCGCGCCCTGCCGCCGGCCTGTTCCAAGGCCAGCACTTCGGCATGCTTGCGGCTTTCGTAGCTGTAGGTGCCCTCGCCGGCCTTCCTTCCCTCCGCATCGACAAGCACAGCACCGACTTGCGGGTTTGGGCTCGCCAAGGCGTCTCCTCGACGGGCAAGCTCGAGCGATTCCCGCAGCCATTGACAGTCCGTCGCCGTCATTGGCGGCCCTGCGATTCAAACAAGGACTGCACGAATATCTCGGGATCGAACGCGACCAGATCCTCGGCCCGCTCCCCAACCCCTGCCCAGCGGATCGGCAGCCCCAGATCCCTGGCGATTCCCACGACTATGCCTCCCTTTGCGGTCCCGTCGAGCTTGGCGAGCACCAGGCCCGTCACTCCTGCCGCGGACGTGAACTGCCGGGCCTGCTCCAGGCCGTTCTGGCCCGTCACGGCATCCAGGACGAGGAGTACCTGGTGGGGGGCGCCCGGGACTAGCCGCCCCGCGGTGCGCCGGATCTTTTCGAGTTCCGCCATCAGCCCGGCCTTGTTGTGCAACCGGCCGGCTGTATCGACGAGCACCGTGTCGTAGTCTCTCGCCTTCGCCGCCTCAAGCGCGTCGTACAGCACCGCGCTCGGGTCGGCGCCGGCCTTCTGCCGAACGACCGGGCAACTCGTACGATCGCCCCAGATGACGAGCTGCTCGGCGGCCGCGGCGCGGAACGTGTCGGCAGCGCACAGTAGCACGCTTCGCCCTTCGGACTTGAGCCGATGGGCAAGCTTGCCGATCGTAGTGGTCTTGCCAACCCCGTTGACTCCAACGATGAGGACGACTTCGGGGACGCGCGACGGCGCGGCACTACCGTTTGCACTGCCCGCTTGGCTCAGGATCTCGAGCATGCGCCGGGCGATCAAGTCCTTGATCGCGCTCGCATCCGTCAGCTGGTCCCGGGCCACGCTGGCGCGGACATTCTCAAGGATCTCATCGGTCGTGCGGACTCCGAGGTCGGCAGCGATCAGGGTCATCTCGAGATCCTCGAGGATCTCGGAATCGATCTCTCGACGTCCTTCGAATATCTCGCCGATCTGGTCGGTAAGCGCTTCCCTGGTCTTGGAAACGGCTCGGCGGAACCGCCCTATCAGACCCGGCTCCTTGGGCGGAGCGTCGAACAGGGTCTGCATTTTCAGGCGTACGGGCGAACCCGCACTTCGATGATATCAGGGGCCCCACGGTCTTGGTCCCGTCGGCGATGCGACAGATACCCGTGCCCTTCGATTCCGCGGTGCAACAGGTCGCCTAGATTCGGCCGGAACAGATCTAAGGGCGTTGCGTGATCCAGATTGGACTCGACCACGCGAGCTCGCCGTCCTGCTGCTCGACCCGTACGTAGTACCAGTGATCCCCGGGCCCTGCCTCGAGGTCGAGGAACTCGAACTCGGCCTCCTGCTTGCCGGGCTCGACCTTGTAGACGTAGCTTGCATCTCGAATCAGGTGAATCGCCGCGATCTTGTCCGTCCCCCGCACCTTCACCCGGATTCGCTGGGGACCCGACGCCGACGCCTCTTCTCCCATGAAGGCATCGCCGATTCGGAAGTCCAGGACGATGTTGTCCGTAGCGCCGTAAGTCCGTCGCTTGCGGATCCCGTTGTGGATTGCCTCGCGGGTGGTGTCAGGCGTGTAGACCATCGCGTACGAGATATGAGTCGAGTAGTGATCCGAACTCGCGATCACGCCGATCCGGTATCCCTTGCCCCAAGCGTGCCAGAGCATGCCAGGCTCCTGGAAGCCTCCAGCCGCATCGTCTTCTTCGCCGTCCTTGATGCCCCTGGGCGCGTTCTTGTGCTCGTAGTTTTGGCGCGCCCCTTGGTAGATCTCCGCGACGGTATCGACTTCCGGGTCGTTGTCGCGCCAGTCCGTGCCCATCGAGTTTGTGCCGGACGTGTGCGGGATCGCCAGGCCGTTCGTTTCTCTCGCGACGTCGTAGAGGAGCTTGGTCTCGTTGCGGACTCCGCTGCCGAAGCCCATGGAGCTGAACGTCAGTAGTTCGCCGTCCGGACTGTCCGGCAGGATGAACCGCGGATGCGCCGGAATGAAGAACGGAACGATCGGGTAGTTGCGATGGGTGTAGATCAAATTGCGGTGTCCGAACGGGTTGCCGGGATTCCGCTCGTAGCCATAGAGCGTAGAGAACCGCTCTGGAAAGTGGTACATGTCCGCAAGCTTCTGGGTCATCGCGTTCCAGTAGTCCGTCCCCCCGGCCTGATGGTCCGTCGACGCACCGAAATCCATTTCCGCCGCATCAATCATGTATCGGTAGAACTCCGGAAGCGACCCATCGCTGATGCCGCCCACGTCCTGCGAGAGTTCGGTATGCCTGTGGAGGTCGCCACGAACAATTCTCAGCATCTTCCCGGCATGTTCGGCCCGGTAGTTGCGGATGTAGCGGACATCGTCGACCTCGTTGGGATGGGAATCGGGACGCGTCTCGCCGGGCTCCGGCCGGTACGGCCTCAGGCGCGGTGCGGGTCCGGGGCCCGGCAGCTCAAGTGAGCCGGCCACAACGCGGTTGAGGCGAGGCCGGCTCGCAAAGGCCCAGCGACGGCTCTCGTGAGGCCAGGACGCCCAGAGGCGGCCGTCAGCCACCGCCATCCCCATGCGCGTGCTCTTGCGGGCCCAGCTGAGCGGCAGGGTGATAGGTTCGGCCCAGCGTTGTCCGTCCAGACGTGTCAGAGAGTATTCCCAGTACGAAGTCGGCCTGTACGAGTGCCGGCTGTACCGACGCTTAAACGACATCCAGAGATTCCCGTCGGGATCGAAGAACAGCTGGGGCCGGCTCTCTCCCGTCGTGCCGGTCGCCTGAGGGTCGTCGAAGTCGACAGGAACGGGCGCCTTCCACTGTCCACCGTCGTAGCAGGCGACTTCGATGCGCCGGGCCGCGCCCAGCGGTGTGCCGGGCTGCGGTTCTGCCAGGCCCCGCCCCAGGTCCTTGCCCCAACGAACGCCGGACGTCTCCCAGGCCACCCAAGGCCTGCCTTGCCTGTCGACCGCCACGCTGGAATGAGCCTCGAAGCGAGTCGTTGAAGCAACCGCCATCTCGGGGCCAAGCCCGTTAGAGGGTGAGAAGGACCGCACCAGCACGTCATAGCTGCCTTCGGAGCCCCTCTTGTATCGGTCCCAGGAAATCCATGCCGAGCCATCCGGAGCCCCAGCGACGGCAGGAGACCAATCGTTCTCGGCAGTGCTGGTCACCGACACCGTCTCGGACCAGCGCCCGTCCGTCAGGTACTTCAGCCGAACCTGCGAATGGCGTCCCGCCATCGATTGCCAGACCACGTAGATCGTGCCGTCATCGGCCCGGGCCACGTTCGGCTCGATGTCCGGCAGCGGGTTGTCGGTGAGCCTGTATTGCCCGCCCCATTCGTCGTCCTCCCAGGCCATGGCGTAGATGTCCCAATTGCCAGGCCCGTCAGAAGCGGGTCTCTGCGAATAGATCAGCCAAGGCTTGTCAGACGAGTCGACAGCGATCTGGGGTCGCCAGAGATCTTCGGCCGCGCGCCCGACAGGAATCAGCCGGGACCAGCGTCGTTGGTGGTACCGGCGAAAGTTCAGTTCCTCGCGACGGTCGTGATAGCTGTACCACGTCATGAAGAGATTCCCGTCTGAATCGGCGGCGATGGCCGGCGAATCATGCTGGCGCAGCTCCGTTCCGGACAGGTCGGTCGCCGGGGGCGTGCGCTGGATGGCGACCCGGCCGTCGACCGCACGGATCCACGGCCCGACCGCCAGCGTCATCGGCTGGAACCTGAAGTCGCCCTGAACGGTGGTCACGGACACGGTCGTGGCTTGATTGCCGCTACCACGCACCCACAGGCCCTTGGGCATCGACTCCTCCCGGCGGGGCGGCGTGGGCCTCGATACAACGCTGGACCTCAGCAGGATCCGGACATCCTGCGTCCTCAGCCGCCACCCTCCCTGTGGCAGGATCCGGTCGGGAGGCTCCTGGCGGTGCGGTTCCATGCTGAGGATCTCGCCACCTTGGACCGACAGGCTGCCGTCCCACGATTCCCCAGCCGCATCCCCGACCCCGAAGAGGATCAGCACCTGCCACATGTCTGCCTCGCGCGTGCCCCCGGGGTGCCACGTGAAGTTGTCCAGAAATGATGGCGTGGCGGCCGCTGCGGCTCCCGACTGCACTGGCTCGGGCTGCTGTGGAATCGCGGGCACGACTAAGGCCACTGACGCGAGCGCGACCGGCGATGCCTGCGAGACGAGACGAAGAATGCGACGAGCCATTGCCGATGACCTCCGTTGCGAAGCGGGCACGCAGCCCGTTCCGGATCCGCATCCGACCGCGCCGTCTCGCGCAACCCCTGCGGAACGCGCCGATTGTAACGTGCGTCGACCGCCCGCAGCCGGCGCCCCTCCATGCGAGGTCGCAACCCGGGCTTCCGTGCCGGTACGCGATACCATGAGCCGTCGGTGCCCAGCCAGTCGTCGCGGTTCGGAAAGCTTGCACTGGCCGCACTGGCCGTTGCCGTCATTCTCGCGGCGGTGCTAGTGGGTATCGTCCTCGCGGTGTTCCGGTTCGGGGCATTGCCACTCGACGGCGAGACTGTGCTCGGCGGGTCCTGTGTCGAGGCTGTGGTGGATGCATGGGGCCCGGTAGCCATCGGATCGTACCTGATCGCACTGGAGAACGGCGGCTACGCGCTGGTCGACTCCGGAATGGACTCCGAGGCGCGCGCGATTCGATATGCCCTGCGGGAACGCGGCGCCGAGGCCAGGGAGGTGAGGTTCATCTTCGTCACCCACGCTCATGGAGACCACATCGGCGGTATCCCGGCGTTTCCGGACGCCGCACTCCTTGCGATGGAACCCGACGCCGGTGCCGTCCGTCGCGCGCACTCCCGGGATGTTCGTGGTCTTGCGGACGGGAATGTGGTCGAGGCGGCGGGCACAGAGGTAGAGGTCTTCGCCTTACCAGGCCACACGAAAGGCAGCGCGGCTTACCTGGCTTGCGGTGTGCTGTTCCTAGGCGACAGCGCCGCTGCGGCCTACGACGGTTCGGTCGCAGCGAACCGGCTCTTCTCCTGGGAGCCGGAGGCGAACGAGGAGTCCCTTGCCGCGCTGGCGCACCGCCTAGCAACCAGAACGGACGAAGTGCGCTATATCGCGTTCGGGCACCAAGGCCCCGTTGCCGGCCTCGGGCCTCTCCTCGAGTGGGCATCCGATTTCGAGTCAGAGCGGGGGATACGAAGCCACGGAAGCATCCAGACGCCCGCGAGCCCGGGCCGTGTCACATCTCCGCCTTGAGTCCAAGTGGATTCAAGCGGCGACCAGTTCGATGGCAGTCGAAGCGCCGACCGGCCGTCGTCATGCGTTCGGGAGCGGGACGGCTCGGAAGGGATCTACGGCGAACCTACAGGCCGGTTTCGATCCACTTTCGTTCAGAGGCGGAAGTCTCGACAGCCGCCAGGACGCGTTGCACGTCCAATCCGTCCTCGAAGGTCGGACGGGCCGGCTCGCCTGCCTCCAGGCCCGCCAGGAAGTCGGCCAGCGAGCTGATGAAGGTGTGCTCGTAGCCGATCGGATGGCCCGGCTTCCAGTAGTACGGGCTCCCGGGCGGCCCTGGAGCCGGGGCGAGCACCTTCCGGCGCCCCCGTAAGTCCGGGTCGCCGCCGGCCTCCGCGTATTCGAGGCGGTTCATGTCCTCGAAATGGAATTCGACCATCCCGCCCTCTCCATGGATGACGAAGCTGTTGTCATTCTGGTAGCCGGTCGCGAACCGAGTGGCCTCGAAGGTTCCCAAAGTGCCGGAGCGGAAACGCGCCTGAACCAGGACGGCATCGTCGATATCGATGGCGTAGGTCTGCCCTGGGCGGTCGGGATCAGGCTTCTCCGGCAGGAAGGTCTCGAACGTCGCCGACACCTCGAAGATCGGGCCGAGCATCATCATGGCGGTGTCGAGGAGATGGGAGTTCAGATCGCCGTTCACGCCGGATCCCGCCGTTCGCTTCGCCATCTTCCAGTTCCTTGGACGGCTCGGATCGGGACCCCACTGCTGGAGATACTGCGCGCGGTACTGGTAGATCCGCCCGAGCCGGCCCTTCTCCACCAGCCGGCGGGCCAGCTCGACCGCGGGCACCCGTCTGTAGTTGAACCAGACGAAGGTCGGGACCGCGGATGCGGCCGCGACCATGGCTCGCGCCTCCTCCATGGTGTTGGCGAGCGGCTTCTCGCAGAGCACAATCTTGCCCGCCTCGGCCGCGGCGATGGCCATTTCCGCATGCAGGTAGTTCGGCGTGCAGATGTCAACGATGTCGATGTCCTGGCGGTCGACGACGCGGCGCCAGTCGGTTTCCACCTCCTCCCACCCCCAAGGCCCGGCGAGGGCCTCGACGCCGGCGCGGTTGCGCCCGCAAGCGACTCGCCGTCTCACCTTGGGGACATGCGGAAAGAAATGTCCCACCTGGGCGTAGGCGTTGCTGTGCGCCTTGCCCATGAAGCCGTAGCCGATCATGGCAACGTTGAGTTGGCTCATCGCCGAAGGGTACCACCGCGAGAACGCGCGGCTCGGCGGTCAAGCGGCGCCCGCCACGGCCAGCCTGCCAGCAGCGTCGTCCCAGCCGCCGGCGGCGCCTGGATTCGGTGCGTATTGCACCAGATCGAAGGACTGGCGCACGATCGCCCGGCCTTGGGAGAGGTCGCCTATCCTTCCCGTCGCGATGCCCTGCATAAGGCAATTTCCGGCGGCCGTCGCTTCCACGGGACCGGCCACCACCGGAATCCCGCAGGCGTCGGCAGCGTACTGGCACAAGAGCCGGTTGCGGGAACCGCCGCCCACGATGTGCAGCACGCCGGGCGCCCGACCTGTAATTTCGCCGACGTCGGACAGGACGGTGCGGTATCTCAGGGCGAGGCTCTCGAATATCGCTCTGGAAAACTCGCCGGGAGACCGAGGCTCGGGCTGGCCGGTTCGGCGGCACGCTTCCGCGATCCGGCCGGGCATGTTGCCGGGAGGGACGAATTCGGAGGCATCGACATCCACCAGCGACCGGAAGGGCTCGCTGTCGGCGGCCTGAGCCAGCAGGTCGGCGTACTCCGTTGCGATGCCCTGCCTGGACCATTCGCGTCGGCATTCTTCCAGAAGCCACAATCCGCAGATATTCTTGAGCAGGCGCGTCGTGCGGCAGACGCCTCCCTCGTTGGTGAAGTTTTTCGCCAGCACCTCGGGCGTGACATGTGGCTGGTCCGACTCGACGCCCAGCAGCGACCACGTGCCGGAACTCAGGTATGCCCAGTCGCCCGTCTGGGCCGGGACCGCCGCGACTGCCGACGCGGTGTCGTGCGTCCCGGGAGCGACGACTCGCATGGAGGACAAGCCGCATTCGGCGGCGACCGACCTGCGAAGGCCGCCCAAGTCCGTCCCGGGGTCCACCACGTCACCGAATACCTTCGTCGGAAGACCGAGCGCCTCCAGCATCGGGTACGCCCAGTCGCGGCGGCGCGGGTCATAGCATTGCGAGGTCGTCGCGTCCGTGAACTCGCAGACCCGCTCGCCAGTGAACCAGTAGTGAAACAGGTCGGGCATCATCAGGAGCGAGCTGGCAGCTTCCAACACCGGCCCGTCTTTCATCGAGAAGAGCTGGAACAGCGAATTGATTTCCATGAACTGCAAGCCGGTGTGCTCGAAGATCCGCTCGCGCGGCACCAAGCCGAAGGCCTCGTTCATCTTGCCCAGCGTGCCGCGATCCCGGTAGTGATGTGGGTTACGGAGAAGTTCCCCGTCGCGGTCGAGCAGCGCGAAATCGACCCCCCAGGTATCGACACCGAGCGACACGGGCTTGAACCGGGCGGACGCGGTCATGCCCTGCCGCATCTCCCTATAAAGGCACAGCGGGTCCCAGTGCAGTCGGCCGAGGATTTCGATCGCGGGATTCTGGAAGCGGTGCAACTCCTCTACCGCGAGGCGCTCTCCATCGAAGCGGCCCATCATGACCCGTCCGCTGCTCGCCCCCAGATCGATCGCCAGATAGTATTCCTCCGTCACAGGACCGCTCACAATAGCCGCCGATTGTCTCGCACTGTCGCGGCTCCGGGCAAGCCGTGACGGCGGCTTCCGGCCCGACGGCTGGGCGTGATCGCGGGCGGGGAAACCTCGGTTGCCGCGGGACACGGGGGAGACTCCGCACTACGCTGGATTCATGACACCGGTTGCGTGGAAGGTTTCCCTGCACGGCGGCCATTCCGGCCAGTTCTGCGAACACGCCGAGGGCACCTTGCGCGAGACCCTTGAGGAGGCTGCCGAGGCGGGGTTTCGCGTCTACGGGTTGTCGGAGCACGCTCCTCGTGCCGCGCCTCGATTCCTGTACGCGTCCGAACGCGCAAAGGGGTATACCGTCGAACGTCTGGAGCGGGAATTCGAGGACTACGCAGACCAGTCCCTGCGTCTCCAGGCCGAGTTTGCCGGCACGCTCGCGGTGCTGCGCGGCTTCGAGTCCGAGGCCGTCCCGTCCCGCCGCTACGGAGACCTGATGCGAGCAGTCCGCGAGCGGCACGGGTTCGACTACGTTGTCGGGTCCGTGCATCACGTCGAGGAGATCTCGATCGACGAGTCACCCGAGCTCTACAGGTCGGCGGTAGGGGCCTGCGGCGGTCTGGAACCGTTCTTCGAAAGGTACTACCGATTGGTACGGGAGATGATCGAGGAGGTCCGCCCGGAGGTCGTCGGCCACATCGACCTGCCCAAGCTCCACGCGCCGGCCGGCGCGGACATTGAGACGGTGCGAATCCGGGAAGCCGCGGAGGGAGCGATCGAAGCTGCGAGGTCCTGCGGCAGCATCCTCGACCTGAACACGGCGGCTTGGCGCAAGGGCCTCCGGGAACCGTATCCGTCACCGTGGCTAGTCCGTCTCGCACGGGAAGCGGGAGTCCCGTTCTGCTTCGGCGACGACAGCCATCGCCCTTCCCAGGTCGGCTTCGCCCTGGAGAGGGCGAGAGACTACCTTCTGTCGAACGGAGTGGACAGCGTGACGATCCTAGAGCCTCGCGGAGGAGCTACGCGCCGGCTCCAAGTCCCGTTGAAGGCCTGATCGCCGGCGCGCATAGTACAATCGAAGGCAGCCAGACCTCGCTCGGCCGGGGTCATGGCACGGCAAGGCCTTGGGGATTGCCTCCGATTGGACGCTCCCCGCACGAGGGGTCACCGCACTCAATCCATGCTGAAGCTCTTCCGAAACCAAGGGAAAGCCTTGCGCTGGATCATGGGCAGCCTGCTCTTTCTGATCGCTGCCTCGATGATCATCACGCTCATTCCGAACGTGTTCGGCCCGGCAGACCCCACGAGCGGCGATGTCCTCGCTGAGGTCGACGGGATGTCTGTGACGACACGGGACGTGGAAGTCGAGCTCCGGCAGCAAAGGGCCAGCGGGGTGCCGGACGAAGCAATCTCGATGATGGCCGGTACGGTCATCGAGAACCTGATCGCCGAGCGCGTTCTGCTCTCGGAGGCCGCCGATCTCGGCTTGGTGCCTTCGGACGACGACCTCGCGGAGTGGCTGCGCGAGTACTTGCCCGACGTGCTGTTTCCGGACGGCAAGTTCATCGGTGCCCGCGCGTACGAAGGATTCATCCGCCAGCAGTTCCGTCGAACGGTCGCCGAGTTCGAGCGGGAAGTGCTTTACAACCTCGCCATCGATCTGCGCCTCAGGCGCATGGTCACCGACAGCGTGAGCGTCAGCGACCAGGAGGTCAAGCGCCGGTTCCACCATCAGAGCGACAGCGTGAGGATCGAGTGGGTAGCGGTAGATTCCGATCGCTTGCGGGCTGGCGTCTCACCGTCGGAGGATCAGCTGCGCGAGTATTTTGATTCGAACAAGCTGCGCTACAGACACGCCGAGCGGCGGCCGTTGAAGCTGATCACGGTGGAGCCCGAAGCAGGGGCCGGCGAATACGAGATAACGGAGCCGGAGATCGAGCTGTACTACTCGCAGAACGAGTACCGCTTCGAGCAACCGGAGCGAATCAAGGTCCGGCACATCCTGTTCATGACCATGGACAAGTCGGACGAGGAAAGCGAAGAGGCCAGGGAGAATGCGGAAAGCGTCCTGCAGCAGCTGGGGGACGGTGGCGATTTCGCGGAACTCGCGAAGGAACATTCCGAGGATCCCGGAAACGCCGACAACGGCGGCGACCTAGGCTGGGTCAGCCGCGGCATGATGGACCCGGCCTTTGAGGAGGCCGCCTTCGCGCTGCAGGTGGGAGAGACAACTTCCGTGCCAGTCGAGTCGGACTTCGGATACCATCTGATCCGCCTGGACGAGCGGGAGTCGGGAAGCGTGAAGCCGCTCAGCGAGGTCCGGGAGGTGATTCGCGCTGACCTCAAGGCGGAGCGATCCCAGAACGACCGGTACGCCCTCATGGAAAACGCGATGGAAGCGGCTCAGCAAGCAAGCCCGCAGCTCGAGACTGCGGCCTCGCGGCTGAACCTGCCGTTCCAGGAATTCCCGGCATTCAGCCGCTCGGATCTGCCCCCCCGGTTGCCGAAGGCCGCGTCGCTCGTCCAGGCCGTCTTCGAGGAGAGCGTCGGCGAGGTCTTCACCGTGGCACAGGAGGCCACGCTATACATCGGCATCGTGACCGAGGCAATCCCAGCACGCGACGCAGAATACGAGGAAGTCGAGGCAACGGTGCGGCGGGACTACGAGGATACGGAGTCCGCCAATCTGGCCCGCAAGCAGGCCGAGGAACTTGCGCAGCAGGTTCGCGAAGGATCCGAGACCCTGGCAGCAGCCGCGAGGAGCAACGGACTGGAGCCACGCACGACTGAATTCGTCGAGCGTAACGGGGAGCTCGAAGACCTCGGGGCCGTCAGCGCTCTGGGCGAGGGCGTTTTCTCCCAGACCGACGGCTCGCTGCAAGGCCCGGTCGCGGTCGGAGACCGCTGGGTCGTATTCCGGACGCTGGAACTGCGCGAGGCTGACGAGTCCGCCCTAGCCACGGAGGGAGACTCCATCCGGGAGACGCTCCTGGCCGAGAAGCGCAACCAGGTCTTTGACTACTTCCGGGACGAAAAGGTCCGGGAGTACATGGAAAACGGACTGCTGGTCCGTTATGGAAACCGTATTCAGTCCTATTTGCGGTCGATGCAAGGCGCGACATAGGATCACCCCGAGGACAGGAGTCTCCGATCATGCGGATACAGAAGCTCGTCCCGGTCCTTCAGGAATTCCCGGACCGCAGCCTCGCCAATGTCTCCGAATCCGTCCGAGAGCAGATGGAGCAGGCCGCCTGGGCAAACAGGGTCGCGGCCGGCAGCCGCATCGCGGTCGGCGTGGGGAGCCGGGGAATCCGGAATATCGACGTCATCGCGAAGGCCGTTGTGGACTTCTGGAAGTCACGTGGCGTCAATCCATTCATCATTCCCGTCATGGGCAGCCATGGCGCTGCGACCGCGGCCGGCCAGGCCGACGTACTCGCCCACTACGGAATCGAAGAGACCACCATGGGGGCCCCCGTTGAGAGCTCCCTCGAGGTCGTGAACGTGGGCACCACTCCCGAGGGCATCGACGTCTCGATGGACCGCCTCGCCTTCGAGAGCGACGGTGTGATGCTGTGCGGCAGGGTCAAGTGGCATACCGACTTCGAGGGTCCGCTGGAGAGCGGGATCCACAAGATGATGGCCATCGGACTAGGCAAGTGGGCGGGCGCGAAGCGCTACCACAGCTGGGCACTTCGAATCGGCATGGGGCAGGTGATTGGAAGCGTCGGATCCGCCGTGCTGGACACCGGGAAGATGCTCGGGGGCCTAGCCATTCTGGAAGATGCCCACCACAACACCGCCGAGGTCCGCGCGCTCGGAGCCGCGGGGATGGCGGATCAGGAGGCGACGCTCCTGGAGCGGGTGAAGTCCTGGAAGTCCGACCTACCCGCTAGCGAGATCGACCTGCTGATCGTCGATGAGATCGGCAAGGACATTAGCGGCGCCGGCATGGACACCAAAGTCGTGAACCGGGGCGGCCCGCAAGGGCCGAATAGCTGGAATGGCGTCCCGACCGTGCACCGGATCTTCGTTCGGAACCTTTCCGCCAACACCTATGGCAACGCAATCGGGATGGGCTTCGCGGACATCGCTCACGACCGTCTGGTCAAGCAGGTCGATTTCCCGGCAACCTGGATCAACGCGCTGACATCGTCAGTCACGTTCCCCGGCTTCACGCCATTGCACTTCCCGACCGACAGGGAATGCTTGGAGCGCGTGCTGCCGACCTGCGGGAAGATCGACACGTCGGGATGCACTATCGCGTGGATCCGCAACACGTTGCAGCTCTCGCGCCTACGGGTCAGCGAGAACCTCCTCCCGGAACTGGCCGGCAACCCTGCGATCAAGGTGCTGGGCCCGCCAACGGCCCTGCCGTTCGACTCGTCCGGTGACCTGATCAGCCCCTTCGAATCCGCCATGGCGGCGTGACCGGCCGGATGAGGCCCGAAGTCGCCGAATTCCGGCATGCGAGCCGCATTGCGGCCAGTATTTGCCGCTGCAATTAGATCGGGCTCGTGGATCTGTATCAGGCGGTCATCCTGGCCCTGGTCCAGGCGCTGACGGAATTCCTGCCAATCTCCAGCTCGGCCCACCTTGTGCTGGTCCGCTGGTTCTTGGGATGGGACGACCCCGGACTGGCATTCGATGTCGCGCTCCATTTCGGCACGCTCCTGGCACTCGCGGCCTACTTCGCCCGGACGTGGGTGCGCGTCGTAGGCCTCGCGGTCGGCAGGCAAGTCCTCAAGCCGGACCCGGACCATCCGGACCGGGACCTGTACGCTGCCCCTCACCTGCTCTGGTTTCTCGCGGCGTCCACCGTGCCAGCCGCCGCTGCCGGCCTCGCGCTGCAGGACATCATCGAGGCTCACTTGCGTAGCCCGGTTGTGATCGGCTGGATGCTGGTCGCTGTCGGGATCGTGATCTGGTGGGCGGAGCGCAGCGGACGGCTGCAACAGGGGCTCGACGGGTTGCCCTTCCGCGGGGCGATGCTCATCGGTTGCGCGCAGGCTCTGGCGCTGGTCCCAGGGACCTCGCGAGCCGGCATCACGATTGCCGCCGGCCTGTTCCTGGGCCTGACCAGACCGGCTGCAGCGCGGTTCTCGTTCCTGCTTGCGATGCCGATCGTGCTTGGAGCCGCAGTGAAGACAGGAGCGGACCTTCTTGGGACTGCCCAGCCACCGTCTTCGGAGCTCGTCCCCCTTGCGGTGGGCGTTGCAGTCAGCGCCGTCGCCGGCTACGCCGTGATCGCCGGATTCCTGCGGTACCTCCAAACCTCGACAATGGCGCCGTTCGTCTACTATCGCCTTGCGTTTGGGATAATTGTGCTAGTTCTTGCCAGCACGACGGAGCCGATGGCCTTCCTGGTCGACAACGAGTAAGCCGGATGCGAATCAAGCTTCTCGTTGACAACCCTCGCTTGAACGAGATGGCGGGTGTGCTCCTCCTGTTGCTCGCGCTGGGCGTGCTGCTCTGCTTGGTTTCCTACTCGCCCGGTGATCCGTCGGCCAACGTGGCGACGTCCGAACCTCTCGCGAACAACTGGATGGGCTTGCCAGGCTCCTACACAGCGGACTTCATCCTTCAATCGCTCGGCCTGACCGGATTCCTGGTTCCGGCGTGGCTGGGATTCGCAGCGTGGAGCCGGATCCGCAGCATCAGGGCAGATCATATGCGGCGCCGTACAGCCGGCGTCGTGCTGCTAGCGCTGGTGCTCTGCTGCACGCTCCAGTTGGTCAGCGTGCCGATCGAGGAAGTGATGCCGCCCAACTGGGACGCGACTATCCGGCCGGGCGGGGCGCTGGGCAAGGTCCTGACCGACGTTTCCACATCGCTGCTCAACATCGGGGGCACGATCCTCCTTCTGGTGGCATGCACTTCGGTCGGCGTGTACATGCTGACCTCGAAACGCGTCGCGGACGTGTTCGGGCGCGCAGACGAGCGCGCGTCGTCCGGTCAATGGCACGAGGCCGAGCCTCAGGCCGAGGACGGCTACCGAGGGGACGCGACGGTGATTCCGGTGTCAACCCAATTCGACGACGCGCATTCTATGGAAGCGGCCGTGCCCGACGGAATCCCCGATGAGATCCCCCGACACGCCACGGTCGAATCCGAAGCCCCGCCAATCGTCCCATACAACGATCCGGCGGGCGATTCCACCATCGGATCAACGCTCGGAAGCACGATCGACAGGGGCGAATCTGGAGCGTCACGCAGCCTATCCCGCAAGACTGCGACCGCGAAGCCGCGATACAAGCTTCCGGAGGCTTCCCTTCTCAACCCGCCGTTCGCACGGGAGCCGTACGACGAGATGCACTTGCAGGAAACAGCGCAGCAGATCGTCGAGAAATTCGAGGAGTTCGGCGTCCGCGGCTCCGTCAATCAGATCAATCCCGGACCGGTCGTGACGACCTTCGAGTTCAAGCCGGACCGAGGCGTCAAGTACAGCAAGATCGTCAACCTTTCCGAGGACCTATGCCTGGCCCTGGAGTGCGAATCCGTATTGGTGGAGAGGATTCCGGGAAGGCCGACCGTCGGTATCGAAGTGCCGAATAAGAAGCGCGAGGTCATCTCGCTTCGGGAGGTGGTGGACTCGCCCTCATTCCGCCAGTCCAAGTCCATGCTGACATTCGCGCTGGGTAAGGATATCAACGGAAGAATCCACTGCGCCGATCTCGGGGACATGCCGCACTTGCTCGTCGCCGGCCAGACGGGGTCAGGCAAGAGCGTGATGGTGAACTGCGTGATCATGTCTCTGCTCCTGCGCGCCACGCCCGAGGAGGTGCGACTCATCCTTGTCGATCCGAAAACGGTGGAACTCAGCTTGTACCGGGACGTCCCGCATCTGCTCACGCCGGTCATCACCGACATGAAGATGGCAACCAACGCCCTCAAGAACGCGACGCACGAAATGGAGCGAAGGCTCCAGCTGCTCGCGCAGTACGGAGTTCGGAATATCCGCCAGTTCAACGACAAGGTTGCGGCAGGGAAGAAACCCTGGGGCAGCGCGTCGAGGACGGAGGAGGTCGAAAAACTGCCCTACATCGTCGTCATTGTCGATGAGTTGGCAGACCTGATGATGCTGGCCGGCAGACAGGTCGAGGAGTCGATCCAGAGACTGGCGCAAATGGCGCGAGCGGTGGGCATTCACCTGATGCTGGCCACACAGCGCCCGAGTGTGGACATCATCACGGGCCTGATCAAGGCCAACATCCCGGCAAGGCTTTCGTTCCTGCTGGCCACGCGCGTCGATTCGCGCACAATCCTGGACTCCATGGGCGCCGAGTCCTTGCTCGGCAAGGGCGACATGCTCTTTCTCCCGCCCGGCTCCGCCCGGAGACGCAGGCTGCACGGGCCGCTGGTGCTGGAGGACGAGATTCAGGCAGTCGTCACGCATTGGAAAGAACTGGCCGAACCGAGCTACGAACACGAATACCTCGAACCGCCCGCAGGCGAGCAAGACGATTCGGGAGGGGACGGCGAAGCGGAATTCGACGATCCCATGTACAAGGAGGCCGTGCAGTTGGTCCTGGAACTCGGGAAGGCCTCCACGTCGACCCTGCAACGCCGACTTCGGCTTGGCTACGGCCGAGCAGCTCGCATCCTGGACGCAATGGAGCGGGACGGAATCATAGGCCCTCCGGACGGAAGCAGGCCGCGTGAAGTCCTCAAGCGGCCTGACTGGCTCGACGAGGTCGGGGCCGCGAGGGATTGAACGCGCCGGACCGAACTGCGGAAGCCAAGCGGCGGCTGCCACGAGCGACCATCCCGCCATAGACCGACCCCGCGTCGCATTCGGGCTGCTTGAGGACCCGGAAGGCTCCCCGGTCGTGACACCAGGTCACGCTTCGTCGACCACCGGCTTGGCAGACGCTGCATGCAAACGTACCGAATGGACGGCATGGGCAGCGGTTTCTGCCAAGTGCCGGGCGAACGACCCCTTGTAGCGAAACCGCATCGGTTCGCCCGACCGCCTTTCCATGACGAGATCGGCGACCGCGTGCCGGTCCACTTCCCGTTCCCTCGCCGGAGGCTGCTTCGCCTCCGACACAAAGACCGGCACATATTCCCTGCCGTCCACGAGTATCCGCTCGATCCCATCGATCCTGACTGCGGAATGGACCTCGCCCTGGCCTTCGCGGGGCACGACAAGCAAGTGAGGCCCGCGGAGCAAGAGGTAGAGGGGAGTCCCAGCCGCCAGATGATGCGATCCACCTGCTCGGTTGCTACCGGCCCACTCCCCACCGTTCAAGAGATAGTCGGCACCGAGCACCCGCTGGATGCGGCGCTCGCGATCTGGATCGACCGTGCCGCGCAGAACGATCGCCAGAAGCGCGGGCGCCAGAGCGAGACAGCGCCACCATCCACTCGAAAGGAGTGCCAGTGCCGCGGCGACCAATAGCAGCGCAGCGCGAACCCAGATCCATTGCCGCGTTCGACGCAATGCCCGTAGACGGGGAATGACCAGAATCGCGGAAAAGCATGCCGTCAGAAAGCCGTTCAGCAGCCGCGAGGGCCAGTCCGCGCCGTCCTCCTGCCCTGCCGGCGCACCGCGAAGTGCCGGGTCCGCTCGCCGGATACGGGGCCGACGTTCCCGCGCGCTCATTCCCCGAGGTGCTTCTCGAACAGGCTCGCGATGGCGGTGCAGTGCCTCACGACGTCGCTGAGTCGCTCGGCCTCGACCATGACCCTCGCGACGGGCTCGGTCCCCGAGTAGCGGATGACAATCCGTCCACGGCCGGCCAGCTCAAGCTCCCGGTCCGCGATTTCCCGGCGAATCTCGGGCAGGTACTCCAGCGGGAGCTTCTCCTTGACCCGCACGTTGACCAGCCTCTGCGGGAAGACCTGCAAGCGCTTGCGCAACTCGCTGCACGACACTCCTTCTTCGGCGAGAATGCGCAGCACCATGCAGAGAGTGAGCATTCCATCCCCCGTCGTGGAAAAGTCGCCAAATATCGCATGGCCAGACTGCTCACCGCCGAGCGCCGCCCCGGAACTCAGCATCTCGTGAATGACGTGCTTGTCACCGACCGGCGTGCGCGTGAGGCGAATGCCGTGCTTCTGCAACGCCATGTCGAGCCCCAGATTGGACATCACGGTCGCCACGACGAGGTTTTCGTGCAGCAGTCCCCTGCGCTTGAGGGCAACCGCGGAGGCGAGAAGCACATTGTCGCCGTCGAGGCGGTTGCCCCGCTCGTCGACAAACAGGCACCGGTCCGCATCCCCGTCCAGCGCCGCCCCGAAGTCCGCTCCGCAAGCGACGACCTCGTCGGCAAGACCTTCCATGTGCAGCGCCCCGCAGCCGTCGTTGATATTCCGTCCGTTGGGATCACAAGCGATGTACTTGACATCCGCTCCCATGGCCTCGAAGGCGATCGGAGCGATGCCAGATGCAGCACCGTTGGCGCAATCCACCACGAAGCGAAGGTTTCGGGCGGCAGCGGGCGGCTTGCTCGCGCTCAGCAGGTGGCGGATGTAGCCGAGCGCGACGTCCGGGTCCTCGACCAATTCCTCGGAGGTCGGCGAGGCGCCGTTCGACAGGGCGGCATGGATGCGGCCCTCCAGGTCAACTTCCATTTCGTCGGGCAGCTTGTACCCAAACGGACCGAAAATCTTGATCCCATTGTCCTCGAACGGATTGTGCGAGGCCGACACGACGACTCCGAGCGAATAGTCTCCCTGCTGGGTCGCATAGGCGACCGCGGGGGTCGGCACGATCCCCGCGAACTCCCGCGCCGCGCCGCCGTCCCGCAGGCCGCCGGCCAGCAATTGCGTGATTCTGGGACCCGACTCCCGGGTGTCCATCCCGATCAGGACCTTCGGGTCCCGAGTCTGGCCGATATGCTTCGCCAATGCGAGACCGACTGCGTAGACTGTCCGCTCGTCGAGTGGGAATTCCCCGAAGCGGCCACGAATTCCGTCCGTGCCGAAGAGCTTCGTCGCCATGGAGATCAATGAGCTGCCGCGGAACTGCGGACCGACGGGAGCCTTCCCGATTGTACGACTACATGGGTGGTCGCCGAAGGGCACGCGCGATGCCTGCATCCAGGCCGGTTCCAGCCCCGGGAATGAAGCCCGGGCCGGGAGTCCCGATCGACGCGATCGTCATGGACAGGAAGCCTTGCATGCGAGCATGCCCTCAAGCACAGCCATTCGCGGGCCTACCCGCGCGCGTCGGCCACGGGCTCGAAGTTGGCTAGACTCGGTGATCGAGGCTCGCATGGGGGAGGGTGCCAGACGACGGCTGCTGCGGGGCATGCTCGCCCACTACCCGTTCGTCCTCAAGAACTTCAAGGCCTACGCGGGCAACCTGTACCGGCGGCGCATATTGGGTTCCAGCGTGGTTGTCCCGTACTCCGCCGTCTTCTACGCCACGCACAAGTGCAACCTGGACTGCTCCTACTGCACTCAAAAGAACCCTGAGGTCTTCAGCGAGGAACTCGGGACCGACGACACGATCAGGCTGTTTCACAACATTCGCAGGGAGGTGGACACCCTGCTGATCACAGGCGGGGAATGCACGGTACGGCCGGACATCGAGCCGCTCGTGGTCGCGTCGCGCGAGGAGGTCGGCTTCCGATCGGTCCTGATCGTGACCAACGGCGTCCTGCTCGACGCGAGACGGGGGATGCTGCCCTACCTGAATGGACTTGTATGTAGTCTCGACGCGATAACGCACGATCCCGCAGAACCGCTCTCCAAGTCCGCGACGGTTCCTCGGGTCATCGACAACCTGCTGATGGCGAAGGAGATTCTTCCCCCTCAAGCGATCACGGTTTCGTGCGTTCTGGAGCAGTGGAACCTAGCCGAGGCAGAGCGTATCCTCGAGTTCTGCGGCGAGCACGGGTTTGTGTTCTCCGTGCAATCGGCCCAGACTAACGGCAAGTTCCCGAACTTCGCCTTTCTGCACGATCCACGCTACACGGCTTTCGTCGAGCGCCTGATCTCCCTGCGGGAGCAGAACTCGGTCCGCATCAACGGCACTCCCAAGCTGCTTCGCACCTTGCTTCTCTTCGAGGAGTTCAAGTGCTATCCGACCATGTTCCCCAGGATCTATCCGAACGGCGACATCTTCTATCCCTGCGAGGTGCTGCGGAAGATCGCCGGAAACGTCCTTGAGGATGGCTCGATCTCCGCTGCGTTCGAACGCGGCCGCAAGCTCTACGGCGAAGTGCCGCAGTGCAAGAACAATTGCTTCCTTTTCGGAAATGTCCTGTCCTCGTACTACGTCGAGGATTTCTGGGGACTGGCGGGCGACACCGTACGCGCCGGGAGCTAGGCTTCGACGGCCCGGGTCAGACGGCGAAGCCGTGCATTTCCCTGTAGATCGGCGCGTCGTAGCGCTGGGTGGACTTGAAATGCTCGTGACGCCCGTCGCCCGCTACAGGGGCCGCCAGCGTCATGATTTTCTCGCGGGCTTCCTGCGTGAGCGGCTTGAATCCTCGCGCGATCTTCACGTCGGCCTCGAGCTGATCGATGGTTAGGTAGCCGCGCACGACAGAGGAGACAGGCAGGCTCAGCGCCCAGCGAACGCACATCTCCGCGGTGACCTTCGACCTGCCCGGAATCTCGGCCTCGCGGGGGCCGCCGCCCAGGCACTTCATCCCGATGACGCCCACGTCCTTCGCGAGACACAGGGGAATGACCTCGTTTTGAAAGGAACGGTAGAAATAGTCCATGGGATTGATGGGCATCTGCGAGGTTGCCCAGTGGAACCCCTTGTGCAGCATCTTGACGTGGATGCTGGGATGCTTGTGCCCGGTGAAACCGATATGCCGCACCTTTCCGGCTTTCTGGGCCTCCAGCGCGACTTTCAACCCGCCCCTGTCGAACACCCAGTCCGGATCGTTGTCGTAGTTGATCTCATGGAATTGCCAGAGGTCGACGTAGTCGGTTCGCAGCCGGCGCAGGCTGTCCTCAAGGCATTGTCGGGCAAACTTCTCGTCGCGACCCGAGTTCTTTGTCATCACGAATACCTTGTCACGACGGCCCTCGAGGGCCTTGCCCATGAATTCCTCGGCATAGCCGTCGTGGTACATCCATGCGTTGTCCCAGAAGAATACGCCGTTGTCGACCGCCGCGTGCGCCAGCTTCTTTCCCGCCTTCTCGCCGTCGTCCTTCGCCGCCCGCGCGAGGTGCGCCCCGCCAACGCAGAGGATCGAGACCTGCTCGCCGGTCCGGCCCAGCCGCCTCGTAGGAATCCCCCGCCCCGCGTCGTCCTGCGGAACCGCCTGGGCGGCCAGAGCGGCCAGGCCGACACCTGCGGAAAGTCCGTGGGTCGATCTGGTGCTGGCCATGGCTGACAGTATAGGCAATCCGCGCTGGTGGTCGAACCGGGCAACCTACGGTGCGGCGCGATTGGCAGATGCGAAAAAGTCGCTCGGGTCAATGCGCACGATCTTCCAGCGACCGCCCCTCCGGCGCAAGCCGAGGACGAGCGTCTCGTGGCGTCGCTCAATCGGCCCGGGGTCCAGCCTAGGGGTAAGTTCAAGCAGCCAGTTCACGCGCACGGACCATTCGCCCGGTCTGTTCTCGGGCGCCGTGCTCTCGACGGAGGAGGCGATGCGCCGTTGCGCCGTCAGCGCGGTCACCTGCTCACGGAACCGTGCGAAGCCAGGCATTGCACGACGGTCGAACGCAGCGAGGAAGAGCGGCGCGTTGCCGGATTGCAGGGCGCGACTGGCGTCGCGTACCAGCTGGCGAATCGCAGCCTTGTCGGAATGGTCCTGTGCGGTGCCCAAGGCCGTAGCGGCGCTCAGTGCCGCCACCAGGGCCGCCAACCGCATGCCTCCTGCCGGAGATCGACGCGGTAGGGACCCGCCGGGCCGACAGAATCGCACGCATCCCCCCGGCTCCGGACGCCCCCCCCGGAATCCTCTACGCCTCCCCGAACGGACTCTGGCGCACGGCGTAGTCGATCGACTCCTGCGGCACCTTGTACTCGGTATGGGCCGCGTTTCCCACGAACCCCAGATCCTTGATGCCTGCCGGACTCGTGTAGTAGGCGTCCACGATCAGCCGTCTCGCCCACCCGAAGAACTCGACTCCGCGCTGTGCATCGGACGGATTCTTGACGCCGAATACGGAGAATCGCGCGTATTCGCGCGTTTTCCATCGCGTCTCGCCTCCCGCATCGACACGTTCCGCCTCGACCAGCGCATCCAGCATGTCCGTCTGGCTCCCTTCGGTAGCCTCGACGAAGCGATTGCCGTTTCGCGTCCTGGATGCAGCGTCGAGCCAAAGAATCCCGCCCGTGAAGATCCCGGCCAGCTGCGGGTTCTGGCTGCAGAGCAGGTCGATGAACTCAGGGGCGCCTCCCTCCCGTCCGCTCGGGCCGCCCTCGTCGGCCGGCACGATCAGCTCGGAGAGCCGCTCGAGCGTAGCGAACTCCTTTGTGTTGAAGTACCTGGCCTTGTACTCGCCCGCGAACGTCCGCTCGTCGTCGATTTGCGCGTGAACCTCCGCCGCATCGGCACTCTCGATGCTCCGGCCGATGCCGGCAGCCGTGACTCCCAACGCAATGCGCCGCAACGCGGCACGGCGCGAAAGCGCTTCGACCGAAACGAATCCTTGCGTGCTAGACATTGCCTTTCCTCAATTCCTCGGCGAGATACTCCGCCGTGCGCCAGGACAGCGCGTTGATCGTCAGAGTGGGGTTCTTGTCAGGATTGCTGACGAAGGTCGCGCCATCGGCCACGTAGAGGTTCCGGACATCGTGGGCCTGGCAGTACTTGTTCAGCACGGAGTTGGCAGGGCTCTCGCCCATGCGTGCGGTGCCAACCTCGTGAATGATCGAGCCGGGGACGGCGATGCCCTCGCTCTCGCGTTGCATGTTGCCGATGCCAAGGACCCTTCCGCCAGCCGCCTCGATCAAGTCGCGGAACGTCCTTTCCATGTGACGTGCCTGCTTCCATTCATAGTCGCTAAAGGAGAAGTGGAAGCGCGGCACGGGGATCCCCCACCGGTCGACCACGTCCGGGTCGATATCCATGTAGCTCTGGTTGTTCGGGATCATCTCGCCCCGGCCGGAGAGCCCGATTGCGGTGCCGTACTGCTCGCGAACCCTGCGCTTCAGAGCCTCTCCGTAGCCAGCATCGCGCGCTATGCCTGCGAAGCTACCCACTCCGGGCATCCTGAATCCGCCGCCCATCTCGATGTGGTAGCCGCGAGGGAAATCCAGCTTGGAGTGTCCGTCCCAGAGCCACCAGGGAGCGTACAGGTGAGCCCCGCCGAACCCGTCCGAGTCGTAGCGCGGCAGATTCTCCAGGGCGGGCAGGGTCCCACGCAGGCTGAAGCCCACGGTATCCATCAAGTAGCGGCCGACGAGACCCGAACCGTTCGCAATGCCGTTAGGAAAGTGCCTGGACTTGGAATTAAGCATCAGGCGGGCCGTTTCGCACGCCGACGCCGCCAGCACGACAGCACGGCCCTCGACGCGCTTCTCGCTCCGGGCCTCCTTGTCGACGTAAATCACGCCGCGAGCCAGCCCGTCGTCATTGACCTCCACCTCCCGGACCATCGCGTCGGTGATGACGGTGACGTTCCCGGTCTTCATTGCGGGGAAAACATCGATCTGCGACGCGGAATAGTTCGATTCTGTCAGGCAGCCACGACCGCACTGGCCGCAGTAGTGGCAAGGCGCTCTGCCATTGATCGAGCGCGTAATGACCGCGCGCCGGTTGGCGATGAACGGCACCCCGAGCGTTTTGCCGGCACTTCGGATGAGCCGCTCATGCACCTTCGGTTCCGGAGGGACATGGAACTTCCCGTCCGGCGCGCTGCGAATCCTCTCCACAGTCCCTGTGACGCCGATGTACTCTTCGGCGCGGTCGTACCAGGGGGCGATGTCCTCATAGGAAATCGGCCAATCCCAGCCGATCCCGTCCCGCGAGTACGGCTTGAAGTCCATGTCCGAGAATCGGAATGACATGCGGCCGTAATGATTGGTCCGCCCGCCGACCACCCTGGAACGGAACCAGTCGAACTGCGTGCCCGGAGCGGATGTGTAAGGCTCCCCGTCGAGCTGCCACCCGCCGCTGACAGTCGTGAAGAACCCGTATGCGGTTCCCTTGCCGAAATAGGCCTTGCCGCCATGCTCGGCCCCGCGATGGCCGTAATCATGTGGCCACTTGTTGGTCTTGAAATCCCTGCCGGGGTCAATCATCGGCCCGGCTTCGACCAGAGCGACCCTGACACCCTTCTCGCCGAGGACCCGGGCCATGGTCCCGCCCCCGGCGCCGGCACCCACGACGACTACGTCGTAGTGTGTTTCCGCCATTGCAATCCGTATCCCTCCTGCTCCAGCGCTGTCCTGGACGCGGGCGCGCCTAGGCGAATAGGCCGGCCGGGTTACTGCGCGCTGGCAGGCAATGGATCCGGCCGCTTGGTGACTACCCCTTCGTAGGCCTCCGCGATAGAGATATTATGCGCGGTCAGCGTGTGGCCCGTGGAGCGGTCCAGGTTGATCTGGGCGTTGGCGTACTCGTTCTGCGTGGCGATGACGTTCGTGCGGGCGTTCGCGAGGTCGCGCTGCGCCTGCACGACCTGGAAGATCGTTGACGCCCCGAGGTTGTACCGCTTCTGCTCCGCATCCAAGGCCTCTTCCTGGAGTTCCTGCGCCTTGAGCGCCGCCGAGTACCGGGCTCGGGCCTGCTGGATCCGGATGACCGCGGACTGAACCTCGGAACGGACGGCGTTCTCGGCCTGCACCATCTGGATCTCCTGCTGGCGCTTCTCCAGCAGCGCGGCCGTGTAGTCCGCCCGGGCCTGGCGGTTCTTCAGCGGGATGTTGAGCTGCAGCCGCACCTGATAGTCGGGGAAATTGCGGCGGAAGAGCTGCCCTGTTGCCGTCCCGAGTCCACCAAGAAAGTACGGCGAGACGTAGCCGCTCTCGCCGGGAAGCCCGAAGAATTGGTCGTTGGTCGCACCCGCGAGCGCGTTGTTCGTGAGATCCACGATGACGTTTGCGCTCGGGAGCATGCCGTTCTTTACCCCGATCAGCCCCAGGTCGGTGTTCTGCAGCCGGATCCGGTTCTGGGCCATGTCCGAGCGGGCGCGCAGGGCAATCCCGATGAGAACGGTTAGCGGCTCGAGCTTCTCCGCCATGTCGATGAGGATCTCGTCCGTGGGGATGATCTCGGCGTGCAGGAGAGTGGGACTGGCAATGCCGTTGACGCTGATGGCGTCCTTGAGCAGGGTTTCCTGCAGCTGGACCTCGGTCTGGGCCGCGGTGAGATCCGCCTCGCGGGCGGCCACCTCGGCCTCAGCACGGATGATCTCGATCGGTGCCAAGGTGCCGATCTCCACCCGGCGCTTGTTGTCGCTGTAGAGCTTGTTGGCCAGCTCGAGGTTCTGCCGCTGGCTCTCGACCTGGGCGCGGAGCGACACCAGTCCCCAGTAGATGCCCGCAACCCGCGTCACAACCTCCTCGACCTGGAGCTTGAACTGGAGGTTCGAGATCTCGTGGTTATTCTTGGCGACCCGGATGTTCCGCGTGTTGACCCCCACCCCGAATCCCTGCATGAGCGGCTGCGTTAGGCGGAGTGTGAGGGCGCTGACCAGCGAGGGATTGAAGTTCGTGCGCACACTGTTCGTCTCGGCACGGGAGTTCGCCCAGATCAGGGCCATGGTGGCGCCCGACGGGAACCCCTGCCGGAGGCCGACCTGAGAGTTGCTGATTTCCCGCACCAACGTGTTTGTACCCGTTACAAAGTTGCTGGTCTGGGGGTTCGAGAAGTGCCCCCAGTCAATGTTGCCGAACAGCGACGGATCGAGGTTCACCGCTGTCGTGCCGAAGAACGTGCTGGCATCCCCAATGTCGGCCACCCCTCCACCGATACCGCCACCGCCGGCGCCACCGCCGCCGGCGCGCTGGGTGATGCCAGTGGCCTGCCCGACCGGCCCCGCGCCGCCGGTGTCGCCAACTCCGGTGGACAAGACGCTGATCTGGTTCTGCACGCCGCGCAGCTGGGCGCCCGACTTGGACCGCATCACGTCATTCGCAGCGCTCCTGGGCCCGTAGCGTGACCAGGCAATGTCCAGGTTGTTCTCGATTGCCAAAGCGAGCGCGTCGGATAGCGACAGGTAGAGCTTGGCGTCGTGCAAGAGTGCCTCGAGGCGCCCGGAATTGCTCAGCGAGATATCGGGCACCTCGGGCGCTTCGAAGATATTGCGGAACGGCGGCCAACTGGAAGCCCCCTCGCTGTAATCGACCGGCCTGGACCGAATCGCCTGGGCACTGGCGAGGGGCTGCAGCGCTAGCATCGCTGCCATCAACAGCGACAGTACGACACTCCTGTTCTTCATGTGGGGGTTAAAGGAACGAGGCACCGCCTTGAGGCGCAGAATCCCAGAGTGTTTAGACGTATCTAGGGGCGGACTGGTTACCGAATCCCGGGCCACGCCGGGCCGACCAGACCGCGCTACTCTGCCAATGAGATGCCATCGCACCGGACGTGGAAGCTAACCCTATCCTACGACGGTACGGACTTCGCCGGCTGGCAGGTGCAGCCGGGCCTGCCGACGGTCCAAGGGCTGCTGGAAGGCGCGCTGGCTCGCATCGAGGGCGCTCCTGTCAAGGCCGCAGGTTCGGGACGGACGGATGGCGGGGTGCATGCCCTCGCACAGGTGGCGTCCTGTTCAATGCAGAGCCCGATACCCGACCACGGCCTGCTCAAGGCGCTGAACCGCTTCCTGCCTCCAGCGATTCGGGTGACGAGCGCTGCGGAAGCCCCCCGGGACTTCCACGCTCGCCACGCGGCCATCGCGAAGACGTACGAGTACCGTATCCAGCGCAGCCCGATCTGCCCGCCGTTCGAGTCCCGATACGTCTACTGGCACCCTTACGCGCTGGACGAGGAGCAAATGGTCCGGGCGGCGCGCCGCTTCGAGGGAGAGAGGGACTTCCGCTCGTTCGCTTCCGCAGGCAGAAGCGTCGAGGGCTCGGCGGTGCGGACGGTCTTTTCATCGGAGATTTGCCGAGCAGGCGACCTGCTTGTCTACCGCGTGCGCGGCTCCGGCTTTCTCTACAAGATGGTGCGCAACATGTTGGGCACGCTGCTCGAGGTCGGACGCGGCAACGTGCGCCAAGACGGAATCGAAACGATTCTCGAGGCCCGGGACCGGCGTGTGGCCGGGCCAACGGCACCTGCCCGAGGCTTGTTCCTGGCAAGCGTCGAGTACCGGCGCTCGATGGGTGGAAGCGTCCGCTAGCTGGTTCTCGAGACAATCAGGTTCGCGAGGGAACGCAGCGCCCAGGCGGTGTCGCCGAACCCATCGAGCGCCGCGAGCGCCTGCTGGAGGCACTGGCGCGCGCGGTCGCGCGAGCCTTCGATCCCGTAGAAGGCGGGGAACGTGGCCTTGCTCTGGCTCTGGTCCTTGCCGGCGGTCTTGCCGAGCTCCTCGGAGGTCGACACGACATCGAGGACATCGTCAACGATCTGGAATGCCAGGCCGATTCTCGCGCCGAACTCGCTCAGCGCGGAGAAGCGCCATGCGTCCGCACCGCTGCACAGCGCGCCGAAGCGCACGGACGCACGAATCAGCGCCGCCGTCTTCGCGCGATGGATGTACTCGAGCTGGGACGCCTCGGGCTCGCGTCCTTCCGCTTCGAGATCCGCCACCTGCCCGCCGATAATCCCGTCGACCGTGCCGCCTGCCGTCGAGAGTTCCGCAACCAGCGACAACCGGATTTCAGCGGGCAGGTTCACCTCGGCGAGGATCTGGTAGGCGAGGGTGAGCAACGCGTCGCCCGCGAGGATGGCGATTGCTTCTCCGTAAGCCTTGTGGCAGGTGGGTTTGCCGCGCCGTATATCGTCGTTGTCCATCGCCGGCAGGTCGTCGTGGATTAACGAGTAGGTGTGGACGCACTCGAGGGCGCAGGCGGGTCCGAGCACGCAGTCCGAACGGCCGCAGGCCTCCGCAGCCGCGATGGCGAGGATCGGGCGCACACGCTTACCGCCGGCGAAAACGCTGTGGCGCATGGCCGCGTGGATCGTCCTCGGCGGCGTCTCCCCGGACGGCAGCAGCCGGTCCAGCTCCCGGTCAACCCGCTCGCGCCGGTCAGGGAGGTAGCGGTCCAGCGTCACGTCGGGTGCGCCCTAGCCGCCGTTGTCGTCGAGAGAAAAGGGTTTCGGCGCGTACTCATCGCCCTTCTTCATGAGAATCTCAACCCTTGATTCGGCCTCGTCGAGCTGCCTGCGCAGGCCTTGGCTCAGCTCGACGCCCTCCTCGAAAAGCCTCAGGGATTCCTCAAGGGAGATCTCGCCGTCCTCGAGCCGCTTGACAACACGTTCGAGCTTGTCAAGCCCCTTCTCGAAAGAGAGTTGTTCCGGTTCGTCGGCCATTGGCAAGGAAGGGAAACCATTGTACTGTGACGGGGGCTCGGGATTGCTTGACGCAATGCGAAAATGGCAGACCCGAGCAGGTGTCGCATGCAGCCCTTCCCGTGGTCGCTCTCGAAGATCGAATCACTGCCCGAACCCGACAAGCCGAGTGCCACGAGCATGCTGCAAGCTTCCGAGAATGCCATTGCCTCGGATGAATCCGCGATCCATGCCTGGAGTTGGCTGGGGCTCGAAGAGGCGAGAGAGAGGGCTCGCCTTCTGTCAAGACCGGAATCGCCCTGCTCGGGCAGCCCGCTTTGCGGCGTGCCGTACGCCGTAAAGGACATCTTCGACACGGCCGGGATCCCGACCGAATGGGGTACCGAGACACAGCGCGGCCGGGTGCCGGATCGCGACAGCGGGCTCGTGGCGCGATTGACTTCCCTCGGGGGAATCCTGCTCGGCAAGACCCACACCACAGCCTACGCGTATTTCGACCACGCTCCCACGAGAAACCCCCGCAACCCCGACCACACGCCGGGAGGCTCCTCCAGCGGTTCGGCGGCAGCGGTGGCGGCCGGGATGGTTCCGCTTGCGATAGGGAGCCAGACCCAGGGATCGGTGCTCCGCCCGGCCTCATTCTGCGGCGTGGTCGGCTTCAAGCCGACCTACGGGCTCTTGCCGCTCGACGGAGTCATGCCCTTCGCGCCGACGCTGGACCACGCCGGGCTTTTCGCTCCCGCAGCTTCAGACATCCGGGTGGCCTGGCGCGCACTCGGATTCAAGAGCGACGCGGCGCCGGTGGAACGGATCACAATTGTGGACTGGCCTCCGGGGGCGCGGGTCGAGCCCGAGATGGCGACGGCCTTTCGCTCGGCCGTGCAATGTCTTTCAGCAGAGGGACTGCTCATCACGCACGTCCCCCGTCCGGCATTCATGGACTCGCTGCCGGGTGCGCTGCGCACGGTCATGGCCTTCGAAGCCGCGCGCGAGCACGGAGAGCGATACCGGGTGCTTGGGCAAAGGATGGGCTCGAAGCTGTCGGAGTTGCTGGACGAGGGCCTTGAGATCCGCTCGAGCCAGTACCGATCGGCTCTGCAAACACTTCACGCTGCGCGGAATGCACTCAGGGAATGGCTCCCTGCAAACGCGATCATTGCCACCCCTGCGGCGCCAGGGCCGGCACCTGCTGGCCTAGAATCGACTGGCGACCCCCGCTGCAATGCGCCGTACACGGCCCTCGGCGTGCCGGCGGTCTCGGTTCCCATGCCCGTGCGGAAAGGCAGGCTCCCCATGGGTCTCCAGTTAACGGCCTGCTCGGGGAAGGACAGCGTCCTTCTGGCTACTGCCGTTCTCTGCGAGCGCTTACTGGGCAACAGTTCTTGACACCGAACGGGCGGGGGCGTGTAGCCTCGTCAACGCCGCAATCGAGAATCCCGGATGGCGTGATACGCTCAGAGGCAGGGCTGGTTCCGTATGCGCATTCTCCTTGCCGGAGGGGGCGAAGGAGCCGCCCTCATCGCTGCACGCCTCATTCGGGAAGGCAATGAGGTCACGATCGTCGAGCAAGACGCCCAGCGCTGCACGGAACTGGAAGAGCATCTCGACGCCAAGATCGTCCACGGCAATGCCGGCAGCATCCGCACCCTGAGGAAGGCCGGTGTCGCCGACGCCGAAATGTTCATCGCGGAGACCGACTCCGACGAGATCAACCTACTCGGGTGCATGATCGCCCAGGCGAACTCGAACGCGAGGATCAAAGTAGCCCGGATCCGCACCCACGAGTTCCAGCAATGGGAGAGCATCCTGGCCCGCATGGGCCTCGACGTGGATCGGATCATCCACCCGGAAACCACGATCATGCGCCGCATCATGCGAGTGCTGCATATCCCGGGCATCTCCGACATCCTCGACTTCGCGGACGGCGAAATCAAGTTGTTCGGCATGAACGTCGACAGGAACAGCTGGTTCGCCGGCAAGACCGTCATCGAGCTGGACCAGTCCGGGCCGCCATCCGACAGCCTGATCGCAATGATTTTCCGCGGCCCCCAAGTCATCATCCCTCACGGGGCACAGCGTCTCGAGCCCGGCGACCACATCTACATCTGCACGACCCGCAAGAATCTGGAAGCGGTCTTCGACTTCATGGGCATCCAGCCCCAGAAGGCCATCCGCCGCGCGGTGATCGTCGGGGGAAAGCAGCTTGGCATCTGGGTGGCGCAGGAACTCGAGCGAAGCGGGGTTTCGGTCAAGCTCATCGAACGGGACCCGCTGCGGTGCGAACTCATCTCGAACATCCTTGACCGGACGGTCGTCGTGCACGGGGACGGTACCGACCAGCAGACGCTCGAGGAAGAGAACATCCAGGGCGCCGACGCTTTCCTGGCACTGACTCGCGACGACGCGGACAACATCGTCGCGTCGCTACTGGCACGACGTCTAGGGGCGCAGAAGATCGTGGCCCTGATCAATCGCCTGAACTACCTGCCTATCGTCCAGCGGCTTGGCATCAATACGTCGATCAGCCAGCGCCTGACGGCAGTGGACATGATCCTGCAGTACGTCCGCAAGGGCAGGGTGCTCTCAGTAACGACGTTTCGCGAGGAAGAGGCGGAGGCCATCGAACTGATCGCAGCGCAGGGGTCCAAGATGGTCGGCAAGAAACTGCGCGACATCCGGCTGCCGCGGGGCGCGATCGTCGGCGCGATCGCCCGTCCTGACGGAGAAGTCTGCGTACCCCGGGGCGACGTGGCGGTGCACGAAGGGGATCGGGTGATCATCTTCACGCTCTCCAGTGCTGTCCCGGAACTGCAGTCCGCATTCCTGGCCAGCAATGAGCGCGGGAGGGACGCGGCGTGATCCACTGGACCCCCATCGGGCGGGTGGCGGGTCTCTTTCCGGCAGCCTTCGGGGGAACGATGGGGGTCCCGGTCGGCTATTCCTGGCTGACCGGCGGCGATGACTTCATTCCCCTCGCTGCCGCGATGGCGGTCACGGCCGGCGCGGGAGGAACGCTCTGGTCCATTTCCCGAGGCGCAAAGCGAGAGCTCACGCAGCGGGAGGGAATCCTGCTCACGGTCTTCGTCTGGCTGGGCGCCAGCCTGTTCGGAGCCCTGCCATTCCTGTTCGCTCCGGGCATCGAGTCCTTGACCGATGCAGTCTTCGAATCAGCCTCCGGCGTTACGACCACCGGCGCGTCGGTCCTGCGGGACGTCGAGGCGCTGTCACGACCCGTGCTGCTCTGGCGGGCGCTGCTCTCCTGGCTCGGCGGGATGGGCATCGTCGTACTAGTGATCGCAGTCCTGCCCCTGGTTGGCCACGGGGGGATGCACTTGTACCGCGCGGAATTTTCAGGAGCGAAATCCGAAAAGCTCAAGCCACGGGTCGCCGAAACGGCAACCTCCCTCTGGGGCATCTACGTTGCCCTGACGGCGGCGCTCTTCGGGCTGCTAATGCTGGCCGGAGTGGGCACGTTCGACGCGCTCGCCCACGCCTTCGCCACGCTGGCAACGGGAGGTTTCTCGACACGGACGGCGAGCATCGGGGCCTTTGCCAGCCCGCTCGTAGAGTACGTGACGACGGTGTTCATGCTCCTCGGGGGAACGAGCTTCGTTCTCCATTACCGCGCAATGCTGGAGCGTCGCCCCCTCCGCGCGCTGCGCGACTACGAGTTCCGTCAGTATCTCGCTGCGATCGCGTGCTCCACGGTCGTGGCAGCGCTGCTGCTTCATGTCCAGCTCGGGTACGGACTCGAGCGCGCCGTGCGCGCAGCACTCTTCCAAGTGACGTCGATCATGACGACGACCGGATTCGCGACGGACGACTTCGAGCTCTGGCCGCCGCTCGGCCAGCTGGTCCTGCTCGTCCTGATGTTCACTGGAGGCTGCACAGGCTCCACGGCAGGCGGCATGAAAATCTTCCGGATTGTATTGCTCGCCAAGGTAGTTGCCCGCGAGTTCAAGCGCATGGTGGAGCGGCATGGCGTTTTCGCCGTGCGCCTCGGACGCCGTGTCATGCCGGAGCCAGCGATCCAGAGCGTGCTCAACCTGGTCTATTTGGCGTTCGTCGTCAACTTCGTCTCCTGCTTGGCGCTGGCCGCCGTTGGAGTCGATGTCCTGACGGCGATCTCCGCCGTGGCGGCGGCGATGTTCAACATCGGCCCGGGACTGGGTGCGGTCGGCCCAACGGACAACTACAGCCACCTGCCGGTGCTCGCAAAGTGGGTGCTGGGTTTCGACATGATCGCCGGGAGGCTCGAATTCTACACGCTGCTGGTGACAGCGACGCCCTGGTTTTGGAGGAAGTAGCAGGCCTTTCACGCAGATCCGACCTTCGGCCGGTGACGATGCCAGCCCACCGCTGCGCAGCCCCCCCGGAAGACGAGACCGTACGGTGCCCGTCCCTTTGACCGGTAGGCCGGTGTCGTCCGGAAATCGCGCGTTCGGCACGTTCGGGACTGATACGCTGAAATCTGGCGCGAAGTGACGCGCTCGTTGCACCACGCCGGGACCTGTGGGGCATCGACGGCGCGGACGCCTACGCTCTCGATGGGCCGCGCCAGCCCCATTTCATCCCGGAGAACCGCCATGAACCTAGACTTCACGAAGTGCGACGGCCTTGTCCCGGTTATCGTGCAGGACCATCTTGACGGTCGCGTGCTGATGCTCGGCTTCATGAACGAGGAGGCCTTTGCCAAGACCGCCGAGTCGGGCAAGGTAACCTTCTACAGCCGGACCCGGAACAAGCTTTGGACAAAGGGCGAAAGCTCGGGGCACCATCTGCTTACCAAGCGCATCGAGGTGGACTGCGACCTCGACACCCTGCTCATCCACGCCGAGGCGATAGGGCCGGGAGTATGCCATGCGGGATACCGCAGCTGCTTCTACCGGAAGCTCGACAACGGCGCCTGGGTGCGCCACGAAGAACCTGCTTACAATCCGGACAGCGTGTACGGCCGCTAAGGCCGGAATGGCGATCGAGTCGTGCTGCGTGTCATTGCCAGCCAGGACCGCGAGTCCTTGGGCGCGCTGCTCCAGGTGCGGGCCAACCGGCTCTCAGAGGCCGAACAGGCGGTCGCCCCGATCCTCGATGCCGTCCGATCACGGGGCGACGAGGCGGTCCTCGAGTACGCTCGCCGGTTCGACGGCCTGGCAGGGCCTCCCATTCGAGTGTCTGCGGGCTCGCTGCGCGAAGCTCGCGAAGCCCTGCGGCCGGACTTCATCGAAGCGGTTGAAGTCTCCGCGTCGCGGATTCGCGAGTACGCGGAACGCCAGATGCCCTCGGAGTGGATGGCTCCGGCCGGTCAGGGCATCGAACTCGGCCAGCTAATTCGCCCGCTCGACTGCATCGGGGCCTACGTCCCGGGCGGAAGGTACCCTCTGCCGTCGACGGTGATGATGACCGCCGTGCCCGCCCAGGCGGCGGGCGTACCACGCATCGCGATTGCCTCGCCGACGCCTGCCAGGCAAACGCTGGGGACGGCCGCCCTGCTGGGCTTGGACGAAGTGTATGCGGTCGGAGGGGCGCAGGCCATCGCGGCGTTCGCGTTCGGCACGGAAACCGTGCCCAAGGTCGACCGGATCGTCGGTCCCGGCAACGCGTACGTCGCGGCGGCGAAGAAGCTGCTGGCCGGCGAGACGGGCATCGATTTCGTCGCCGGGCCCACGGAGATCGTCCTGCTGTTCGATGATGGCGACCCGAGGGCCCTGGCAGCCGACATGCTGGCGCAAGCCGAGCACGACGTCGATGCCGCCGCTGTTCTGCTCACCCCGTCGGCTGGCCTGGCAGACGCGGTGGCCGAGGAGGTCGCCAGGCAGATCCGGACTCTCCCGACGCGGGATGTCGCGGCACGGGCAATTCGGGACAACAGCGCTGCGGTCGTCACGACGAGCCTTCAGGAAGCCTGCGACATCGCCAACCGCTTCGCCCCCGAGCACCTCTCTGTCAGCGAGGCCGTGCCGCTTGCGGAAATCCGGCACGCCGGCAGCGTGTTCGTCGGGCCATGGAGCCCCGAAGCGGCCGGCGACTACGTGACCGGTCCGAACCATGTCTTGCCGACCGGAGGAGTGTCCCGCGTCCGCGGGGGGCTGACCGTTCTCGACTACGTCAAGATCGTCTCGGTGCAGAAACTCTCGGAGGAAGGCTTGCGCAATCTGGCCCCCGCCATCGCGACACTTGCCAGGGCGGAGGGGCTCGAGGCACATGCCAGGTCGGTCGAGGTGCGGACGGGGCCCGAAGGAAACGGAAGCCATGCCTAGCGCCCCGAAGCCACGGCAGGCCGTCCTGCGAATGGCTCCCTACAACCCTCCGCTTGAGGGTCGTGGCGAGAAACTGCGCCTGGACTTCAACGAGAACGTCGCGGGCTGTTCCCCCAAGGTGCTCCAAGCCCTGCGCGAGAATCCGACGCGCGGGTTCGTGGCGACCTATCCGGAGTACAGCGAGGCCCGGCGGCAGCTGGGGACCCACCTAGGGGTCGGCGAGGACCAAGTGATCATTGGCGCCGGCACGGACGAGGTGATCAGCGCAGTCCTGCACGCTTACGTCGACGCGGGTGACGAGGTCGTCATCCCGAAGCCCTCCTTCAGCATGCTGAAGTTCTACGCCCAGCTGGTCGGCGGCGTTCCGCGGCTGGTGCCGTACCGGCAGCCCGACCTGGCGTTCCCCGCCCGCGAAGTCATCGCCGCTGTCGGCCCGCGAACGCGCGCAGTCTGCATCGCTTCGCCGAACAATCCGACCGGCGGCGTTCTCACCGCCGACCAAGCGGAACGGATACTGCAGGCAGCCGACGGTCGCGCAGTCCTGATCGACGAGGCCTACTTCGACTTCCACGGCGAGACGATGCTGGACCTGCTCCCGCGCTGGCCAAATCTCTTCGTGGCGCGAACTTTCTCCAAGGCGTACGGAATGGCGGGACTGCGCATCGGAGTGCTGGCTTCGCATGCGGACAACATCGCAATCGTCCGCAAGGGACAATCCCCCTACGGCGTCAACTCGCTGGCGATCCGATGCGCGATCGCGGCGATCGAAGACGCGGACTACGTAAAGCAGTACGTGCGCCAGGTACTCCAGGCCCGCGAGCTTCTTTGCGCGGCCTTCGACGAGCTCGGGATCCGCTACTGGCCGAGCCGCGCGAACTTCGTGCTCTTCCAGCTGGGAGACGAGTCAAGGCGGATCTGTTCCGCTCTTTCGGAGAAGGGGGTCCTGATCCGCGACCAGTCGGCCAGCATTCCCGGCGCGGCACGCGTCACAGTGGGACCTCTCCAAGAGACGGTACGATTCCTGGCGGCTTTCAAGGAGGTGAGCGGTCGATGAGCGCGCAAATGCTGGTCTTCGACATGGACGGCGTCTTGGTCGATCCTACCGAGACGTTCCGCCGCGCACTGATTGAGACCGTGCGCTATTTCGCGGGCGTGCGGATGAGCCAGGACGAGATCGTCCGGATCAAGAACGGAGGCGGCTACAACGACGATTCCGACATCGCGATGCTCGCGATTCGATCGGCGGGAGCCGCGGCGGACCCGGCTGAGGTACGGGAATTCGGGCGGGCCCTTTACTGGGGCCAGAACGGTGACGGACTGATTCGAAACGAGCGCTGGCTCGCGAGCCCGGGTCTGCTCGAGCGGCTCGGCGAGAACCGGCGATTGGGCATCTTCACCGGACGGGGAGCGAAGTCCGCCCGGCACACGCTGGACCGGTTCTGCCCCGCGGTAGAGTTCGACCCGATCGTCACGCACGAGCTTGTGGAGAACCGCAAGCCGGCCCCTGACGGGCTGCGCTACATTCAGCGGGCCGTGCCCGGAGCCGAAATCGTCTTTGTCGGCGACAATGTCGACGACTGCCGTTCAGCGTGTGCGGCAGGCGTTCGTTTTGTCGGAATCGCGTCGAGCGGGACGCCGCGGTACAGGGAGACAAGAGGGCTCTTCGAGAAACTAGGAGCCGAGGACGTGCTCGAGAGCGTCAACGACCTGGAGGCGATCCTTTGACGACCCGAATGCGAACCGCTCGTGTCGAGCGCAACACCAAGGAGACGCGGATCGCGGCGGAGCTGAACATCGACGGCGAGGGCCGCTACGAAATCCGCACTGGAATCCGGTTCCTGGATCACATGCTGGAGTCATTCGCCCGGCACGGAGCGTTCGACCTCTCGCTGCACGCGGACGGCGACCTTGACGTGGACCAGCACCATACCGTCGAGGACTGCGGCATCGTGCTCGGGCAGGCGTTCGCCGCCGCTGTCGGCGACAAGACGGGCATTCTGCGATCCGGCTATTTCCTGATGCCCATGGACGAGGCGCTCGCGGCGGCAGCGGTGGATCTCGGCGGCCGGCCAGCTCTCGTCTACAGCGCACCGTCCCCGTTTCAGATGGTCGGCGACCTGCAGGCCGAGCTGCTGCACGATTTCTTCGACGGTTTCGCGGTCCACTGCGGGGCCAACCTGCACCTAAAGGTCCTTTACGGGCGTTCGAGCCACCACCGAATCGAGGCTCTCTTCAAGTGCTGGGCCAAGGCCATGCGCTTCGCGTGCTCCAAGGATCCCCAGCTGAAGGACCGCTTGCCGAGCACGAAGGGAATACTCGAGAGGGGCGCGTGAAATGACCGCTGTGTTCGACTACGGCGCTGGCAACCTCCGTTCCGTGGCCAACACGCTCGAAAGCGTCGCGGTGCCGTTCGAGATCGTCTCGGACGCCGGAAGTCTGATGTCTGCCTCGCGCATCATCCTGCCAGGTGTCGGCCACTACGGACAGCTGCTCCGATCCCTCGACAGGCTCGGGGTGAGGCAGGCACTGTGCGAGCGCATCGCTGCCGGCGTGCCGTTCCTAGGGATCTGCCTCGGCCTGCAAGCTCTTTTCGAAAGCAGCGAAGAAGCTTCCGAGCAGGGTCTCGGAATCTACCCAGGCCGCGTGGTGCGGTTTCCCGAGGACGCGCGCGTACCGCAGATGGGCTGGAACTGCCTCGAGACGCAAGGCGACCCGCGCCTGCTGCGCGGCGTCGGGGCCGATCCCTATGTGTACTTCGCGAATAGCTACTACGTACCCGCTACGGTGGCCGGGCCCCACGCGGCAGCGCTCTGCGAATACGCCGGGCAGGCATTCTGCGCGGCATTCGAGCGGGGGAACGTGTTCGGCGTGCAGTTCCATCCGGAAAAATCCGGGCCGCTGGGCCAGCGCATCGTACGGAATTTCCTGGGAGCTCGCCCGTGCTGACGAAACGCATCATCCCCTGCCTCGATGTCACGGCAGGGCGGGTCGTCAAGGGCATCAACTTCGTTGGACTGCGCGACGCCGGGGATCCCGTGGAATTGAGCGCCCGCTACAACGAGGACGGAGCCGACGAATTGGTCTTCCTGGACATCACCGCTTCCAGCGACCGTCGCGACACCATGGTCGATGTCGTGGAACGGACCGCCCGCAAGGTGTTCATCCCGCTCACAGTGGGAGGAGGAATCCGCTCGGTCCGCGACGCTCGCACGATCCTCGTCGCAGGTGCGGACAAGGTCTCGGTCAATACCGCGGCCGTCGAGCGACCGGAACTGATCCGCGAACTCTCGGAGGAATTCGGGGCGCAGGCAGTGGTGCTGGCAATCGATGCGCGCCGCTCGGGTCCGGTTCGCTGGAACGTGAACACGTACGGAGGCCGCAAGGACACGGGCAAGGACGCGGTCGAATGGGCGCGCCGGGGAGAGTCTCTAGGAGCGGGCGAGATTCTGCTGACGTCGATGGATGCAGACGGCACGCAGGACGGCTACGACTGCGAGCTGACACGCGCCATCGCGGACGCCACACGGATTCCCGTGATCGCCAGCGGGGGAGGCGGCAAACCGGGAGACTTCGTGAAGGTCCTGACGGAGGGACGGGCTGACGCGGCGCTGGCCGCCTCGATTTTCCACTACGGCACTTTCACTTCCGACGGCCTCAAGAGACTGCTCAGGAAAGCAGGAATTCCAGTTCGGATCGTCGCGCCGGACGTGGCCGAGTGAGTCGCCCTCGCCGGCCCCGGGGCCCCGCCGCGTAGCCGGGGGAATACGCGATGGAAGCACAGCCACCGGATCCCCCACGCGAGCTGGAGTCCCGGATCGCAGCGTGGCGAGCCTGTCTGCTGCAAGACGGACGCATCGAGCCGGCTGACGCGGACACGCTGGCAGGCCACCTCCGCAGCCAGGTCTCCAGCCTGATCGCATCGGGCCTGGCGACAGACGAGGCATTTCTCGTGGGACTCAAGCGCCTGGGCGAACGCGATGCCCTTGCGCTCGACTTAGCCCGCGCGCATTCCGACAGCCTCTGGAAGCAGCTCGTCTCTCGGCGGGCTTCGGGGGAGGCCAGATCCGGGAAGAACCGGACCGAGGCGCTGGCTGCCCTCGGCTTCGCGATTCTAGCGGCCGTGGCGTTCAAGCTGCCTGCGCTGGCCGGGCTCGAACCGGCCGATGGGACGGAGAACGAGAATTTCTACGCGCGCAACGCGAGCCTCTTCGTGCTGCCGTGCGTAGCTGCGTACCTGGCGTGGAAGCGCAGGATCGCTCCGGCCCGCTGCGTGCCTGCCGTAATCGCTTTCGGGGTCGCGGCGGCGCTCGTCAACGCCATCCCGTTCGAGTCCGGCGGCTCCACCGAGCTGCTGGCGGCACTGCATCTTCCGATCGCTCTTTGGGTCGTCGTTGGCATCGCCTATTCGGGCGGAAACTGGAGCGAACATTACGAGCGTATGAATTTCGTCCGGTTTTCCGGAGAGCTATTCATCTACTACGTGCTGATTGCGTTGGGCGGCGGCGTACTGACGCTCATCACCATTTCCCTGTTCCGCTCCGTGGGCCTGGACGCGGAGTGGCTTGCCCAGCAGTGGATCCTCCCTTGCGGAGCGGCCGGCGCAGCGGTCATTGCAGCCTGGCTGGTGGAGACCAAGCAAGACGTTGTCGACAACATGGCGCCCGTGCTGACGCGCCTGTTCACGCCTCTCTTCACGGCAGTCCTGCTGGCGTTCCTGGCGACGATGGCATGGGGGGGCAGCGCAATCGATGTGGGGCGCGAAGTGCTGATCGGTTTCGACTTGCTTCTCGCAGTGGTTCTCGGGCTGCTGCTCTTCGCTGTGTCGGCTCGTGAGCCGCAGTCGGGCCCCAACGCGTTCGACGTCCTGCAGCTGACGCTCGTTTTCTGCGCCCTGGTGGCAGATGCAGTGGCTCTAGCGGCCATAGCCGCCCGGATTTCCGAATTCGGGTTCAGCGCCAACAAGCTGGCCGCTCTTGGCGAGAACCTGGTCTTGCTCGTCAATCTCGCCTGGTCGGCCTGGCTATACCTGAGGTTCCTCAGCGGCCGAGGCCCGTTCAACGCCCTTGCCCGCTGGCAGACAGCGTACTTGCCTGTGTATTCCGCGTGGGCCGCTCTGGTCGTGATCGCGTTTCCGCCTCTATTCGGCTTCGCCTAGCCGAGGCCAGTCTGCCCTCCCAGGGCACGCAGCCCCCGTCAAGGGCTGCGCAAGCTCGCGGTAAGCTGTAACTTCACGCCGCCCTGGCGGCCTCCGCCCGGTACGGCACCATGATCATTCCGTGCATCGACCTGATGGGAGGCAAGGTCGTTCAGCTCGTGCGCGGCAGGGATAAGGCGTTCGAGGGCGGGTCGCCCGAAGAGATGCTCGAGAGCTTCTCGGCATTCCCGGTCATCCAGGTGATCGATCTCGACCAGGCGTTGGGCCGGGGGTCCAACCTGCCGATCGTCCAGCGCGTCGCGGGCCAGGCCCGCGCATGGGTCGGCGGTGGGGTAAGGACCGTCGACCGCGCGGAGCGGCTGGTCGACAGCGGGGCCGAGCGCGTGATTGTGGGCACGGCGGCGTTCGCGAACGACGGACCTGCGATCGATTTCCTGGAGCGCCTCGGTGAGAGCGTCGGAACACGGAGAGTCACGGTCGCGCTCGATTCGATGAACGGACGGATCGTCGTGCGGGGCTGGCGCGAATCGACGAGTCTCTCGGCGGAAGAGGTGATCGAGCGATTCGAACCGCACTGCGGTGCGTTCCTGTGCACCTACGTGGACCGCGAAGGCACGATGCAGGGCACGGACTTGGACTGGTTCCGGCGACTGCGAGCCGCGACCGGCCACGAGATCACGGCCGCGGGCGGCATCGCGACGCTGGACGAGGTCCGCCAGCTGATGGATATCGGGGTGCATGCCGCACTCGGCATGGCCGTCTACACCGGGCGCCTGAATCTCGGGGAGCTCGCTGCACTGCAGCGTCGCGACGCCGAGGCGGGCAACCTCGTGTCGTAACCTGTTTCGCAATGGGCGCGCCTAGATGATTGACACATGGCAAAAAGGTGCCGCCCGCCACGGCTGCCCTTGAATGCTGGTTGAACCCGAGACGATCGAGAGGGCCCAATCGGGAGACGACGAAGCCTTCAGCGAGATCATCCGAGCGTACCGCAAGAGAATTCTCGGCACGGTATACCGGACGATCAGTCGAGGGGACGACGTGGAGGACGTCGGACAGGAGGTGTTCGTCCGCCTGTACGACTCCCTCCGGCAGTTGAGGACGCCGCAGGTGTTCGAGCCTTGGCTGTACCGCCTGACAATCAATGCCTGCTACGACTACCTGCGCCGCAAGCGCCGGGAAATCGATGTCAGGATGGCGGATCTCAGCGAGGAGCAGGTGGTCGCGATCGACGCGGCGCTCAGTAGCAAGAAGGCCCTGGAGCAGAGCCGAAGGGAGGGCGCGAGAGAACTGATTGAGATCATGCTCGACCGGGTTTCCCGTGAGGATCGCATCCTTCTGACCCTGAAGGAGATCCAGGGGTTGAGCCTGAAAGAGCTGAGTGCGGTGTACAAGGTCAATACGAATGCCCTCAAAGTGAGACTCTTCCGTGCGCGCAAGCGGGCGCTGAGAGCTTACGAAGAGTTGACCGAGGAAGCCAAGAATCGGTTGGTGGGTGACGACGATGAGAGCCGAACAAACGAATCGTGACGAATTCCTGAACCGCCTTTTCGCGGTTTACCGTGATCTCCTGGGCGATTTCGAGCCGAGCCCAGCATTCGCTGCCAGAGTGTGGGCCGCAATCGACTCCCGAAGAAGGGAGGGCACCTCTTGGGCGTCGTACTTGGTCGCCTGGTCGCCGCGGCTTGCGTTCGCATCGATGGCCTTGGCGGCCTTGGTGGTCCTGTCCCATTGGATGACGGTCGGCCCTGACAGCGGATCCGTCGTGCTCGAATCGAGCTACGAGGACGTGCTCATCCGCAACACGATCGACCAGGATGACGGCGCCATCTGGGTGCTCGCCGAGAACGGGGAATGACAAGCGGCCAATCGAAAAAGCAGGCCGCTTTGGCCCTGGCGGCTGTCTTCGTGGCCGGGGCGGCCATGGGATTCGCAGGAAGCCGGTTCCTTGCGAATGACCGAGTCCGCGCGTGGGACATGACCCCTCGCCAGTATCGCGGTCACTTGCTCAACACGCTCACCGAGCAGCTTGAGCTGACGGGGCCCCAGCAAGCAGAGGTAGAGGAGATCCTCGACGAGGTCGGGGATCGCTTCCAGGCGGTGGGCGAGGCGATCGAGCCCGAGATGGAGGCTCTCCGGACAGAGCGGGCCGAGCGGATCATGCTGGTCCTGATGCCGCCGCAACGCACCAAGTACGAGGAGATCCTCGAGGAGAGGAGCCGCAGGCGGGAGGCGCACCGAAATCGCGTGTTCCGGGACCGTCGCGGACGCTAGGAGCCTTTTCCCCGCCTGGTACGCCGTGAGGCGAGAGCCTAAGGGCCTCCCGAGGCGCCATGCGCGAAGAGGGCGCGGAGCATTTCCCTCTCAGAGTCGTGACTCAGCGCAGCCAGAGCGGAGTCGCTGCCGAGCCAAGCCATTTCCCGGACCTCGCGTGACGGGTGGAACGGGCCGGCGTGCGTGGCGACCATCTCGAAATACACGACCACCTTCGGCCGTGCGCTGACATAGTACGGCAGTATCCCGCCGAAACCCACGATCTCGGCCCGGCAGCCCGTTTCCTCCAGGACCTCGCGCAAGGCTGCCTGCTCCCAGCCCTCGCCGGATTCGAGCTTGCCCTTGGGGAGACAGCACTCGCCGCGCGTGTGGCGGTCCCTGTAGATGACGGCGACCTGCCGCCGATCCTTGTTGCGCCAGACAATCCCGCCCGCGGCGCGGATGAAGGCGGGCAGGACCTGCGAGGGCAAGGGTCTTCCCGTCAAGCGGCCTCTCGCAGGTCCCTGCCAGTCATTTCCGGGGGCTGGGGCACGCCGAGGCACCCGAGGATCGTAGGCGCGATGTCACGCAGCGACCCGCCCGACGCGAGGGGGCCGTCGTACTCGCCGACCAGCACGAGCGGTACCGGAAAGGTCGTGTGGTACGTATGCGGCGCGCCGGTCTCGGGATCGACCATGAGATCGGCGTTGCCGTGGTCGGCGGTGACGATCCACTGGCCGCCCCGGCGTTTCAGCGCTTCTTCGATGCGGCCGAGGCAACCGTCAACAGTCTCGCAGGCCTGGATGGCGGCTTCCAGCACTCCGGCGTGGCCGACCATGTCGCCGTTCGCGAAATTCACGACGATCAATTCGAAGGACCGGCTCTCGATCCCCCGCACGACCGCATCGCACACTCCTGCGGCGCTCATCTCCGGCTGCAAGTCGTAGGTCGCGACCTTCGGCGAGGGGACCATCTCGCGCTCCTCACCCGCGTAGGGACGTTCCCTGCCGCCGTTGAAGAAATACGTCACGTGCGGGTACTTCTCGGTTTCCGCGACGCGGAGGTTCCGCCATCCGGCCTCGGAGCAAACCTCGCCGACGATCCGGTCAGGAAACTGCGGTGGGACGATGACAGGGAAGGAGTAGTTCCTGTCGTATTCGGTCATCGTGACGTAATGGAGACCATTCGGGGCCAAGTCGCGGCTCACGCCATCCAAGCTCGGATCGTTGAGCGCAAGCGTCAGCTCGCGGGCACGGTCCGCGCGGAAATTGAAGAACAGGACCGAGTCTCCTTCCCGGACGGTCCCAACGGGTCTGCCATCGGAACCAGTCATGACGGTGGGCATCACGAACTCGTCGGTCACACCGGCCGCGTAGGACGCCTCGAGCGCGCCTACCGGGTCGGACGCCATGACCCCCTCCCCGGCGACGATCGCGCGAAATGCCAGTTCGATGCGATGCCAGCGACGATCCCGGTCCATTGCGTAGTAGCGCCCGCTTAGCGTGGCTATCCGCCCGCACCCGATCTCGTCCATGCGGCCCAGCAAGTCGCGCAGGTGTCCGGCGCCGCTGGTGGGCGGGGTGTCGCGTCCATCCGTAAATGCATGGACAAAGACCCTCTCTACCCGGGCGTCCCGCGCAACCTCGAGCAGGGCGCACAGGTGAGCAGCCTGGGAATGCACGCCGCCATCGCTGACCAGTCCGAGCAGGTGCACTGCGCGACCCCTCGCGTGCGCCATCGCCCCCTTCAAGGCGCGATTCTCCCCCAGACGCCCGGATCGGATCAGATCGTCGATCCGAGTGATATCCATTTGGACTATGCGCCCCGAACCGATGTTGAGGTGGCCGACCTCGCTGTTTCCCATTTGGCCGTCAGGCAGCCCCACGTGCGGCCCGTCGGTACGGATCAGCGTAGATGGGTAGTCGCGGCAGAGCCGGTCAAAATTCGGCGTACGGGCCATCGCGACGGCATTGTTGGCCGGGTCCGGGTTGTGGCCCCAGCCATCCATGATCGTAAGCACAAGCGGCGTACCCGTCGGCATGCAGTCACCAAGTTCCGATTATCCCGCAAGGAATCACATCAGCTCCGGGGAGCAGCGACTGGAGCGGGCTAGCGGCTGACAGTAACGCTATGAATGCGGGACGCCTGGCAAGATGCGCAGTACCGTGGCGCTCCACGCAATCGCGTACACGATGCCAAATACGAGGGCCGGGACCGCCGTGAGCGCGACGGCCTGCCGGAAGGAAACCGATCTGGCGACGACTGACAGACCCAAGGCGGACAATCCCCAGTACAACGGATCCAGCACGTCGATCGAGCCCGCGGCGGCGCGGTCAGGGGAATCCGTCGGCAACCCACCCAGCAGTCGCCCTTCGCTGGGACTGCCAAGAGCCATAGGAATGGACTCAAAATCGAACGCCTGAGCCGATCGCATCGACGACTCAGCCCTTCCGGCCCAGAATCCGGTCAAGCGCGTCAGAAGTCTGGTAGATCAGCGCCTCGGGGTGGTGCTCGAACGGGTGGAAGTACTCGAACGTCAGGTACCCTTCGTACCCGACGCTCTCCAGCTCTTCCACCACCGCGGGCCAGTTCGTGGTCCCGTCGAGCAAGGTGCGGAAGGTATTCAGATTGAACTCGTGCGTGCGCTTGTCCCACTCCTTCAGGTGCACGTTCTTGATCCGCTTGCCGAGAATCGGGACCCAGTGCTCCGGGAACTGGTACTGCATGATGTTCCCGGTATCAAAATGAACCTTCACCGTCTCGCTCTCGAAGCTGTCCACGAAGGCCGCCATCTCCTGCGGGCTGAAGAGAAACCCGTTCGCGAAGATGTTCTCGATGTTGATCGTGACACCGGCTCGCTCGGCCCGTGGGATCAGCGCCCTGACGGCGTCCCGTGCGAGCCGCTCGCAGACGTCGTTCGGCACGGGGACCGGATCTTCCAGCCAGGGAGCGTACACGGCGCCGGGAACGACCAGCAGGTTGTCGGTCCCCAGCAGGGCGGCCGCGTCCGCCATTCTACCTGCGAGCTCGATACCCCGGGCTCGGCGACCGGGGTCGGGATGCGTCATCGAGTAGGGCCAGAACAGGAACGAGCAGACCCCGCTGATCGCGATACCGGCCTCGTCCGCCATGCGCTTTACCGCGCGGATTTCGTCGTCGCTGGACTCTGCCGAGAACTCGCCTTCCAGGTTGAAATTCGGTTCCACCGCATCGAATCCGGCATCCCGGGCCACTTCAAAGCACTCCTTCAGGGACCACCTGTCGGGATACGGGAACGCCCACAGGTTGATTGACTTCTTCATGCCGGGCACGGGAGCCGAGGGCGACGGGACCTGCGCGCCGGAGGCGGGCGCGGCCACGAGCCCTTGGCGGGCCATGAATGCCGAGCCGAAAAAAGCGGAATACGCCAGAAGCTCCCTTCGGCCGGGGTCGTTGATTCGCTCTTGATCGGACACCGTTCTCTCCATTTCTCGTTTGCAAGTCCTAGCGGCTCGCGAGCCGGTCACCCGTGGCGCGCATTCTGGCTGCCAGACGGCGGCTGAGCGTTTCCTTTGCGGCCTGCGCCTTGGGATGAAAGATCAGGTTGGTCGTCTCCTCGGGATCGGACGCCAGATCGTAGAGCTCGTCGCGTTCGGGATTGAGGAAGTCCCGGACAAGCTTCCAGCGCGGCGTTCGCAGCATGCGCATGTGCGTGCGCGACTGATGGTGCGTCGAATACTCCCCGAAGAGCTCGTCGTCCCAGTCCTGTGTCGTTCCGAGCAGGAGGGGCACGAGATCGCGTCCCCGGACGACGGCATCCGCGGGGACCTGCGCCCCGGCCATCGAGACAAGCGTGGGGAACCAGTCGAGATTCGAGACCGTGCTCTCGATGACCGTTCCTGCCTCGATCCTTCCGGGCCAAACGACTGCGGTCGGCACGCGAATCGACCGGTCCCACATGTTGGGCCGCTGGCCGTCCGGGATGTTCGCCGTGGCGGGCGGATTGCGTGTCATGACGTAGTGGCCGTTCCCCTTGTGCCAAACGCCGCTGTGGCCCATGTTGTAGCCGTGGTCGCTGGAATAGACAATCACCGTGCTGTCGGCCAGTCCCAGTTCGCCGAGCCTTTCGAGCAGGAGGCCGATATTGCGGTCGACGCTCTTCGTGCTGGCCAGGTATTCCCTTGTCATGCGGCGGACCCGCTCCACGTCGAGGTACGGAAAGTCCGGATTGGGAATAATCGGATCCAGGCCGTCGAACGGCGCCCAGTCCTCGGCCGCCACCGGAAGCCAGCGAGTGTGAGGAGCCCGGTAGTGGAGCGAGAGCAGGAACGGTCCGGCCTGCTCGCGCTCCAGGAAATCCAGGGCCTCTGCCGTCAAGATGTCGGCCGTCAGGCCCTCGAATTGCCTCTCCTTCCCGTCCTTCTCCAGAACTGGGTCCGCTGTCCTGGTCCCGCCTCCGCGGAATCCCATGAAATGCATGTAACCGTGCTTTGTCGGGTGGTGCTCGTCCTGTAGTCCAAGATGCCACTTCCCCACCAACCCAGTCCGGTACCCGGCCGCTTGCAGCACTTCCGGCCAGGTCAAGAGTTCGGTATCAAGGCCGTGAAACGGTTCGCGCCTGGGATTGAGCCAGTCTGTGAGCCCCAGCTCGCTGCCGTAGCGGCTGGTGATCAGGCTCGCCCGGGAGGGCGTGCAGACCGGCGTGACCGTGAACGAATTCGGCAAGTACGCACCGCTGCGGAATAGCTTGTCCATGTTGGGAGTCGAGGCATGAGGATGGCCGGACAAGCCTAGCGCCCAGCCTGCTTGGTCATCGGTGTAGACAAACAGGATGTTGGGCTGCTCAGCGACTGCCAGGCGGACAGCGAGAGCGGCGAGGAGGAGCAACCGAAGCACGGGGCTAGTGTAGCCCTACCCGACCATCGGGGGCGCTACGGGCCAGCGAGTGGGATATGATGCAGCTGTATGAAACGCCTCGCACTCCTTTCGACACTCCTGATGGTTTCCCTAGCCTTGCTGCCCGCATCGGCCCAGGCCGGCGAGAAGGCTCTCATGCACTGCTTCGCGTTCACCGAAATCGACGGAGCCAGCGCTGCCGAATGGAAGGCGTTCATGGATGCGACGAACGAGCTTCCAGACAAGATCGAAGGCCTGGAGCGGGTCTGGGTAGGCAAGCTCCGCCGCCCCTTGCGGCAGTACGGACGCAACAAGGACGAACCGATGCTGCGCCAGTGGGGCGTCTGCATGGAGATGAAGGACGAAGCCGCCCTGCAGGTCTACGCCGACCACGAGGCGCACACGGCTTGGGTCGACGTCTACGAGAAAGTCCGGGTCCCCGGCACGACGACGTTCGACATTCTCGGACGGTAGCGCTGCGGCGACAGCCGTGATTCTGAAGGCGGGAGAACCGCCTCGCAGTTGTGAACTCGCGTGGGGGCTGTGCTGGTCCTGCACGCTCCCGGCGGCCAATCGGGCCAAGTGGGCGTGGCTGGCCGACACGCACATTTCTGCAGACGACGGAGCCCAGCGCGGCGGCTGGCGGCCTGCTTTCCGATTGGAACGCATTGCCAAGGAAATCTCGGCGATCGACCCGAGCGGGGTGCTGGTAAACGGCGACCTGGCTTGGTCCCGAGGCGAGATCGGGGACTACCGGCAGCTCCTATCCATTCTGGACCCGGTGATGGCGACCGCCCCGCTCGTGCTCGGTGTGGGAAACCACGATCACCGAGGCAATCTTCTTGCGGCACTCGCCGATTGGCGCGGGCAGGCGCCGGCGAAAGTCGCAGTCAGCGTGGAACAGCCGCCGCACCGCTTGATCCTGCTCGACTCCCAAATCAACCCGCGCGAAATCGGGGGTGAGATCGGAATCGCGCAAATCGAATGGCTCGACAATGTTCTTCGAACCGGACCTGACACTCGGACGGTCCTCTTCGTGCACCATCCCGGCGTATCGACCAGCGAGGGCTGCCGGGACTTCGACTCCCTGACCCGCGTTGCAGCGCGACACCGCGCCGTCCAGGCAATCGTGACCGGCCACGATCACGAGTTCTCGCTAGGCCGAGTCCGAGGCGTGCATTGGGTGAGCTTGCCCGCGACGGGCTTCCCGTTCACGCCCGGCACCCCCTGCGGCTGGATCGAGGCAGACCTCTCGGATCGGGGCTTGGCCCTCTGCTTCCACGGAAGCAACGGCTCTCGCAGCCACCTTCTGGACTGGCGCTGAGAGCGACGAACCTGTCGGTTTCACCGGTCGGATCGAGCCTTGATTCAATGAGCTCGCAACCCTTATGATGTTGCATACTTGGAGGACTGTAATGAAACATCTTCTCGTCCTAGCACTCGCCGTTCTCGCCTTCCAGTCCACCGCGATCGCCCAAGAGGCGCTGGAGATCCGGGACGTCGAGATCGATTCTCAATCGCCGGAAGGCTCGGTGCTGACCCAGGCCGGCATTGCCGAGGAGGCATCCGAGAGGACCGCGATTCTGGAGGGATTCCTGAGCGACTTTCCCGAGAGCACCTACCTCGGATACGTGCTGCTGCAGCTGCAGAGCCTTTACACGCAGGGTCAGAACTGGAGCAAGGCAGCGGAACACGGAGGGAAGCTGCTCGCGTATGTCCCCGAAGACCTGGAGGTCCGGCACAACCATAACCAGGCGCTGCTCAACTCGCAGAACTGGCCGGACCTGATCGAGTCCCTACGACTGACCAAGCCTCTCGCCGACAAGGATGTCGCGGCGCCGCCCCCCGAGGACCCGACCGAGGACGAGGAGATGATCTACGAGAGTTCCGTTGACTACGCCAAGGGCGTCGTGCAGTACACCGAGTGGGCAACGAACGTCGGCGTCACCCAGAGTGCGCCGGCGCAGCAGATCCTGTTCATGGACTTGCTCAAGGAGCTGTACCCGGAAAGCCAGTACCTCGAGGGCATCGACGCGAAGTACATTCTGGCTTACCAGCAGCAGGGTGATGTCAACGGCATGGTCATGGCGCTGGAGAGGGCGATCGCCAACGATCCCGGCAACTACGAGTACATCTTCACGCTTGCAGAAATCGCGCTCGGCCAGCAGAACTACGAGGTAGCCATCGCTCGCTCTGAGGAACTCGTCAAGTTCATGGAAGAGAGTGCCGCTCCGGAGGGCATCTCGGAAGATGCGTGGGAGGCAACCAAGACGCGTTTCACCGCCCTCGGCCAGTTCCTAATCGGCAGCGCCCACTTCCGACAGGGCGGTAACAACAACGCGTGGCGCACTTCCCGCCGGCATCTGCTTCAGTCGGTCGACGTGGTCAAGGCGGAGGGAGGCGAGCGGTACGGCCTGCTGTCATGGATGCTGGGGTTCTGCTACGTCAAGCTGGACATCGCGGGCGACAACATCCGGCAGGCGACGCATTGGATGAGCGAAGCCGCAAAGACTCCCGGGCCGATGCAGGCACAAGCGGCCCAGACCTTGGACGCGATCAGGAAGGCGGCCGAGGAGTGAGCCAGCGGCGGTGTCGTCGCGAGAGCGCTTGAGCCGCCAGCGCGAGCACGGCCTCCAAGGTAGGCGGCACGTTCCGGATCAGGATTAGTGCCAGGCGGCGGACGGCGTCGCGCACGTCTTCGTCGCAAAGGTACTCGACAGGGGACTTTCCGTCGATCCGGGCCAGCATCAGAAAGGCCAGGTGCCGGACGGTGGCGGCCTCGAACCAATTCAGCGCCCCTGTCGGGAGCATTCCCAGCGTCCAAGAAAAGGCAACGCGGGCGAGCTGCAAGTACCTGGGCGCCAGATCCGGTCGCAGGAAAGCCTTCAGGATCAGGTGGTTCAGCATGAACCCGGCGTCATAGCTGGGATCCCCGAAATGGGCGCACTCGAAGTCGATGCAGAGTAAGGCACCCTCGCGCACAAGCAGGTTCTTGGGGCTCCAGTCCCCGTGAACCATGGCCACTTGCCGCCGGGACGACTGGGCGATCCAGTCCTCGACTGTCCCCGCCAGCTGCGGATGGCGTGAACCGACCGTGCGGTAGTAGGGATCCGTCCGGAGCTGATCGAACGCCGTCCGGTCGGAAAATGCCTCCCTGAATTCGGACCTGCCCCACGTGCCGCGGACGATGAGGCCGAGCGTTGAGCCTGCGAGGCGCGCCGTTTCCGCGCTGCATTCCCCGGCAACGAGCCGGGTCTTCCAGTCCGTGCTGCCTCTGGGTGCCGCACGCATTCCGTAAGCAAACCGGGCTTCGTCGAGGAAGAGCAGTTCCGGCAGGCGGCCCGTGGGCAGAATCCGGCCAAGCGCAAGCATCGCCGTCCATTCGCGGAAGATCCGGGACCGGTCCGCCAGCCACTCGTCAGGGACCCGCAAGCGAGGAATGGACTGCTTCAGGACAATGCGCTGCGACGCGTCCTCGACCAACACGACGTTGTTGGAGACCCCGCCTCCGAGCATGCGCGCCGTGGCCTCGTCGGATACCCCGACGCGTCCAGCTAGAAAGTCAAGGGCGTTGCGCGCGCCCAGCGCCGCCACGCCGTCCATCAGCGTGCCGGGATGCTCGAGACCCCGGTTGCGGGAACCTCGCGGTCAGGTCTCGGCCTGCCCCGGAGCAGCGTCCACGGGCGCTGGCGCAGCTCCGCGCTCAGGGCTTCGATATCCTCCGATGCTCCGCGAATGTTCTCGACGATCTTCGCGATATTGGCCTCGTTCGCGAGGATCAGCGCCCTAGCGTCTTTGAGCGTGAGCCTGGTTTCCTGTAGCGTGGCTTCCAGTTCCGCCAAGCCGCTCTTGAGCGGGTCTCGCGTCTCGTCCACCGTGCGATTCACGTTTGAGACGGTCGCGTCCGCGTTGCGCGCGAGCTGCCGGAACTCCTCCGCCAGAGCATCCACGCGTCCCAGCGTGGCACTGATTTGGGTCGTGATGCGGTCGATCTTGGGCGACTGGGTCTCGATCAGCTCGGTGCTGCTCTCCAGCATCCTGGCAATGTTCCTCTGATTGCCCTCGCCGCTGATCTCCTGCAGGTTTGCCATCAGGCCGTGAATGTCGTCGGCGACCATCGTGAACTTGACGTCGATCCGGGACATCACGTCGACCGCAGTGTCGGCAACCTCCGAGACTTTCCGCGTCAAGTCCGAGAAGGTCAGGGCTTCCGCGGACGCCACGACGCCGCCAGGTTCGATCCGCATTGCTTCGATGGATCCCGGCATGATTTCCAGGTAGTTCTGCCCCAGGGCATTCAAGCTGGCGATGGTGGCGACCGACTCGCGGTTGACGGGAATTTCAGCCCGCAGCGTGAAAATCACCTCGGTCCTGGTCATGTCCTCGGGCCAGGGCCTTAGGGTCTGGATGGTTCCCGCCTTGCGGCCGCCGAAGCGAACAATATTGCCCTCGTCCAACCCGCCTATGTAGGAGAAGTAGGTCCGGTATCTATGGGTCTGGCCGGTCAGCTGGATGTTCGCGACGATCAGGAACGTCGTGACGAAGATTGCCAACGCGAGAATCACCAGCAGGCCGACCTTGGTTTCGTTGCTCATCTAGAACCCCGTGATGTAGTGGCTGGAGGCGTCTTCGAGATCGTCCGGCACGCGGCGCAGGAATTGCTTGATCCGAGGGTGGGAGTGCGTGAGAATCTCCTCGCGCGTCCCGACGGCGAGGATCTTGCCTTGGTCCAGTATGCACATCCGATCCGCGATCAGGAACGCGCTCTGCATTTCGTGCGTGACGACGATGATCGTCATGTGAAACGCTTCCTTCAGCCGGAGAATCAGCTGGTCGATGCCGGCGGCTATGATCGGGTCCAGGCCAGCCGAGGGTTCGTCAAAGAACAGGATCTCTGGATCGAGCGCGAGCGCTCTCGCCAGGGAGGCTCGTTTCCGCATTCCGCCGGATAGCTCTGTCGGATACATGTCCTCGACCCCGCTGAGGCCCACCTGTTGGAGCTTCATCTTGGTCATCAGCCGGATGGTGGACTCGGCGAGATCGGTGTGCTCGCGCAGCGGCAGCGCGACGTTGTCTCCTACCGTCATCGAGTTGAACATCGCCGCGCTCTGGAAGGAGACGCCCATTAGCCGGCGAACCTGGAGCATCCGCTTGCGCGAGGCCGTCACGATGTTCGCCCCTTGGATCCGGATTGACCCTGCCGCTGGCTTCTCCAAGCCCTCGAGGTGCCGCAAGAGCGTGCTCTTCCCGCAACCCGACGGGCCTAGGATCACCATGGTCTCGCCCCTGTAGATGTCCAGGTCGACGCCGTCCAAGATCGTGCGGCCGCTGTATAGGACTTCGAGGCCGCGAACGGAAATCAACGGCTCGGCGGCCGCCTCGTGCGGGCGCCGCCGTTCCGCTGCCTGTCGTGCTGCCTCGTTCATCGCCAAAAGAAATAGAAGAACACGGTGCAAATGAGATCCGCGATGATGACCAGGAAAATCGACTTGACCACGGCGTTGGTGGTCGAGCGGCCGACGCCCTCCGGGCCCCCCGTGACCTGGAACCCTTCTAGACAGCCCACGTGGACAATGATCGATCCGAAGACGAGCGCCTTGACAAGGCCGCTGAGGATATCGCGCATCAGCAGGATCTCGACCGTCCGGTGGAGGTACATCATTAGCGTGATGTCGAGCGCGAAGTACGAGTACACGCCACCGGCGAGAATTCCCGAGAAGACCCCCATCACGGTCACGCAGGGCATCATGACCATCATCGCGAGGTACTTGGGAACCAGTACAAAGTCGATGGGGTCGAGAGCCATCGCCCGCAAGGCATCCACTTCCTCGGTGACGACCATGGTCGCCACTTCCGCGGAAATGGCCGACCCGGACCGTCCAATGACAACGATCGCCGCGATCAACGGGCCCAGTTCGCGTGTCATGCTCGTTCCCACGAGGTTGATGACAGCGTCCATCGCGCCGAACTTGCGCAGCTCGGCACCGGACTGCAGGGCCATGATCATTCCGGTGGCACCAGACACCACGCACAGCACCGGAAGGGACCGCGTGCCGATCTCGGTCATCTGCTCCACAGTGCGCCGCCAGCGAAGGCGCCGGCCTGCGAACGGATTCACCCGCAGGGAAAGCCGTAGGCCATGCCAGAACTGAATCGCGAGACCGCCAACATATTCCACCTGGCGGATTGTGGCGCGGCCAACGGAAGCGAAAAAACTCATGGGCTGCTCATCGCCGGGCCCGTTCAGGCACTGAGTGCGTCGGATTCCGAGGAATGGACTTCGAAAATGTCTAGGAGGCGCGTAAGCTCAAGCACGTAGCGCGGTCCCTCGTTCAGGCCCGCAAGACACAGCTTCGCCTTGCAGCGTCTGGCAACCTGTAGGCCTTCGACCAAGCTGGCGATTCCCGAGCTGTCGATGTAGTCCACCTTCTCCATATTGACGACGATCTTGGTCCCGGAGCGATCCTGCAGCAATTCCAGGATTGTCTCTCGCAGTTGCGGTGAGCTCGACATGTCCACGTCGCCTACCGGCTGGACAACGGAACCTTGGCCGACGTGCCGGACATTGATCTCCATGCCTCTCGCAGCGCCCCCCCGTCACTGCCCCTATGCGGCGACCGGCAGATGCTTTCTCAGCAGGATCCGGTTCCAGCCATCTTGACGCGCGTACTCGCACTCGTCCACGGACGAGCGGATAAGAAAGAGGCCTCGGCCGCCGTGCCGGAGCTCGTCCGGCGGGGGCACTGGCTGAGCAAACGGGTTGAATTTGCTTCCGCGGTCCCAGATCTCCACTTCGAATGCATTGCCGTCGCGACGGCACACGACACGAATCGGGCGAGCCCTCTCGCCGCCATAGCCGTGCCGCATCACGTTGCTGATCGCTTCGTCAACCGCGATCACGATGTCTCGAGCGCAGGACACCTCGATTTCGAATTCGAGACAGCACTGCTCGACAACCAGACGGGCCAATTGAAGCCACCGAGGGTGGCTTGCGATTCTGACATCTACGTCCTCGGCCACCTCTGTCCGTTCGCCTTATGAGCAAGGGCAACCAAGCACTACGACCACCGTGGCGAATTGTAGCACGGCGAAGGCCGTCTGCCTTGGCCACCGGCCGGGCAGACGGCTCGGCTGCCAGACTGGCGACACCGTGCGTCCAGCGCAGCGTAGGCTCTTCGCCCGGGGACCCGGGAACGCTCTGCTATCGTGGCAATTCGTGGCTGCCTCGGCGGCAAGAACCGCAGCGTTCAGACTCGCGTTGCGTATCGACCAGGACGCCGCATACGCCGACGAGCTGCTCCATGCGGGCCACGGGGTCACGCTTGCAGCCCGCGAGCGTGCTTTCGTCACCGAGCTTGTGAAGGGCAGCTTGCGGCGACGAGGGGAACTGGACGACCTGATCTCGCAAAGGCTTCGCAAACCTCTGCGGACTCTGGACCTGGAAGTCCTGACCGCCCTGCGGCTCGGGGCATACCAGCTGCGGTACATGCATGGCGTAGCCGATTATGCGGCCGTTGCGGAATCCGTTGAACTCGTGAAGCACGCGCGAAAGCGATCCGCCGCAGGCCTGGTGAACGCGCTGCTGAGACGCCTCCCTTCCTCGCCTCCGCCGGACGAGGCCGCGCGGCTCAGCCATCCGTCCTGGCTTGTGAGCCGCTGGGAATCGGCGTTCGGACGGGCCGCATGCGGCGCGCTCTTGCGTTCGAACCTGGAGCGGCCGGCCACGTTTTTCCGGATACCGGCGCCGAGAGCCACCGAAGGCCCGTTGAAGCAGCTCCGGGAGGCCGGTATCGACGCCGAACCCACGGATGTGCCGCGCGCTTACCGGCTCGTGTCCGGGAATGCATCCGAGGCCCGCGCTGCCGCCGGCACTCCGCTCGCGTTCCAGGACATCAACTCGCAAAGGGTAGGGCTGCTGCTGGATGTGTGGCCTGGCTCGAGGATCCTGGACGTTTGCGCGGCACCCGGCGGAAAGGCCAGGCAGCTGGCGGAGTCGGCGCCGGTCATCGGGGCTGACCGGCATCTCCACCGGCTGCGCATTCTGCGGCGGCTGGGCAGCCGGAGCATTCATCTGGTCGCAATGGACGCGGAGCGGCACCTGCCGTTCTCCCGGCAGTTCGATAGCGTGCTTGTCGATGCTCCCTGCTCGGGCACCGGCACGCTGGCGCGAAACCCTGAGATCAAATGGCGGTTGCGGCCGCACGACCTCGCGGAACTGCACAAGCGGCAGACAAGGATCCTGTGCAACGCCCTCGATGCCGTAGGCCCCGGGGGAGTGCTCGTGTACGCCACGTGCTCGCTGGAGCCGGAGGAAAACGAAGATGTCGTCGAAGCGGCGATCCGAAACAGGCCCGGATGGAAGGCGTGCAAGGCGCTTTCTACGGTTCCGGGACGCGAGCCCGGCGACGGGTTTCAGGCCTGGCGCATTCGGCGTCCGGGCCGATAGCGGGAACCTGCACGGATGGTTTGTGCTCGCTGTGGCGGGCGTTGCGTTCCTAGGCACCGTCTCGAGCCCGCCTTCGTTGCTGGACGACGTCGACGCGACGTATGCCCAAACCGCCCGGTCAATGCTCGAATCGGGCGATTGGATCACGGCCAAGCTCAACGGCGTTCCGTACTTTGACAAGCCACCGGGTCAGGCGTGGGCCATGGCGGCATCATTTGCGGTTTTCGGGGTGCACGACTGGGCCGCGAGGATACCAATGGCACTGGCGGCGATGGCCCTCTGCTGGCTGGCATGGCGCACCGGCCGATGGTCGTTCGGAAGCGAAGCCGGGCTCTACGCCGGGGTAGGGCTGGCCACCTGCTTTGGCCTGTTCCTGTTCACGCGTGTCAAGATTCCCGACATCTACGTAGGCTGTTCCTCTCTGTTCGTGCTTGACTGCTTTTTGCGAGCCCAGGAGGGATCGTTGCGCTCGGCCCGGGCCCGCATGCGCTGGGCAGGAGCCGCAGTTGGGGCGGGCATGCTGTTCAAAGGGCTCGTCGCGGCGGTCCTACCGCTAGGAGCGATTGCCGCCTATCTGCTGGCAAGCGGCAACTGGCGCTCCCGCGAAGCATGGAGCCGGCTGGGTCTGGGCGGAGCTGCGGCCGTCGCTGCCCTGATCGCGGCCCCGTGGCACCTGCTCGCCGCCTTTCGAAATCCCCCTGTGCTGGAATTCGGGCTGGATAGCGGGCCAGGCCAATACCGCGGATTCCTTTGGCGGTACCTGGTCAACGAACACGTCCTGCGCTATCTTGGCATGCGCTATCCGGTCGACTACGACCGCGTGCCGCTACTGTGGTTCTGGACTGGCCACCTTGCCTGGCTGTTCCCGTGGAGCGGCCTCCTGACCGGGCTGCGGAGGCTTCCGTTCCACGTGGGCGACCGACCCGGACGGACCCGGCTCCTGATGCTGTGCCATTGCGGGTTCGCATTGCTGTTCTTCTCCGCATCGACCACGCAGGAGTACTACACCTTGCCAGCCTACGCGCCCGCCGTCTTGCTGATGGCGAGCGTGGCTGCACGGAGGCCGGCTTGTGTACGGACGGCCGCCCGCATTGCGGCAACCGTCTACGGCCTGGCCCTCGCCGCTGGCATTGCCGTGCTCGTCGCGATCCGGAACGTGCCCACGGATCGAGACATTGCAGCGGCCCTGACCAGCAACCCAGACGCCTACACTCTCTCGCTGGGCCACTTCCAGGATCTCACGCTGCAATCGTTTGCCTACTTGCGTGAGCCCCTTTCCCTGGCGTTGGCGGCATTCGCGATCGGGGCCGCGGGGGGCTGGGCTCTCCCGCGGCGCAGGGCCCTGGCCGCTCTGGCCTGCGCCGCAGCGCTCTCGCTGCATGCCGCGCACTGGGCGATGGCTGGCTTCGACCCCTACCTCTCCTCCCGAGCCATGGCCGAGGCCTACCTCCAGGAGCGTCCGGGGCACCTTGTCCTGGACCAAGAGTACTATGCGTTTTCCTCGGTACCCTTCTACACGAACCGGCAGGTCCTGCTGCTCAACGGCCGCAAGAACAACATCGAGTACGGCTCGAACGCTCCCGGAGCGCCTGACGTGTTCCTCGACGACACTCGGTTTGCTGCGCTGTGGGAGAGGGGGACCCCTGCGTACCTAGTGACCTACGGGAATCAGCTTCGGCACTTCGAGGCGATGCTGGGCTCCGACCGGCTGCATCTCGTGACCGAAGCGGGCGGCAAGATGCTGCTTGCCAATACGGTGCCGCGAGCCCGGAGCCTCGACGCACCTCGATAGCCGGGCGGACAGGCCCTGCGCTATATTGAGAGTATTGCCGCTGGGCAGGCTGAGGACTTGCTGGCCACTGCCCGAGAGAGCGCCATAGGCACTTAGCAATGAAGAAAGGCATCCATCCCGAAAACTACCGTGAGGTGGTCTTCCGCGACGTCACGACGAAGACCCAATGGGTCACTCGGTCCGCTGCAAAGACCGACAAGACGACTGAGTTCGAGGGTAAGCAGTACCCCCTGTACGACTTGGCTATCTCCTCCTATTCGCACCCGTACTACACCGGAAAGCGCAAGCTAGTCGACTCCGAGGGCCGCATCGAGCGGTTCAACAAGAAGTACGGCCGCAAGACTGCCGAGTAGCGCTGAGCCGGGCTAGAGCGAAAGGGCCGCAGCCCTTTGCCTTACCAGGTCGTGGTGAAGCCAACCGTCACGGCTCGCCCCATCTCGGGAATCCGCTGCCGGGTGAACGGATTCAGAGAGTTGAGGTGCTCGTAGTAGTACTTGTCCCCGGCATTCTCGATTGCGAGATGCAGTGTCGTGCCGTCCCACAAGTCCGCGCCGAACCGCATTCCGTGCAGCGTGAATCCGGGCGAGGGCGTCTCCAGGCGCGCGGCAGAGACTCTCCGCTGGTCCCACACGTTCCGCATGCCGTACTCCGCCCAGACACGCTGCCCCGGCGCCACGAACCGCACTGCGGAGTCGATCTCCATCGGCGCGATGCCGAGTACCGGCTGCACCAGCTCCCGGTCGTCGGCGATGGTCTTGGATGCTTGCACGCGGAATTCGAGCCGATCGGTTGTGCGCCGCACTCCGAGATTCCAGCCACGGAAGAACGCGCTCTCGCCGTTGACATAGCGGAAGACCACGGGCGGGCTCAGCGGGAGCCGCTTGTTCAGCCCGGGCACTGGCACCACCGTGATGTAGTCGCCGAGGCTGCGCATGTAACCGCCAGCATTGAACCGGAACCCTCCAGCTTTCCACTCGATGTTGAGGTCGGCTTGCAGGCTGGCTTCCGGCCGGATTGCGGGGTTGCCCATGAATTCGGCGGCTACCTGAAACCGCGTGCTCGGAAACCGGTCGGAATAGCGTTCCAACGCGCTGGCCGTGCGCACGACCCGTCCCACACCGCCCGCAATGGTGAATCCACTGCCCAGGTCATGGCGCCCGGCCAGGCTGAAGTTCGCGTTGGTCTCCTTTCGCTCGACCTCCGGGCCGGCATTGGCTAGAAAGAACTCGCTGGGCCGTCCCGCGTCGCTGCTGACCAAGTCCAAGCGAACGGCTGCACGGATCTCGCCCCGGTCGGAGCTGCGCCCAATGTGGAAATACGTCCCGACGTCGGCCAGCGAGGTCCCCGCCCAGACAGCATCGCTAAAGATGAGCTTGCGGTTGCTTGCCCGGGCAATGAATCGCTGGGCATCCTGCTCGAGACGGAAGAAGTCGAACCCCGCCTGCAGCCTCCATCGCTCGGTCGGGGAGAGTTCGACCCTCCCGGCTCCGCCGACCGTGTCAGACTCCGCCGGAAGCGACACATCCAAAGCGAATGGGGGCTTGCGGCCTGGCATGTCCATCGCGGTGGGCTTCTCACGATTGCTCATTCGATGGCTCTTCCTGTTGACGTAGGCGCTGAGCTTGAAGGAGGAAAGAAGGCCTTCAGAATTCACTACGCGATAGCTCGCCTGCCAGGATCGGAGCAGGAAGTGCTCCGCCGTCAGCAGCCTCCCTGGATAGTCGACGCCGGTCTGCTCGTCGTAGAAGCCGCCAAACTGCAACTCCTGGTCGGCGGTCGGATTGAAGCGCATCCTCGCACCGAACTGATGGGAGGCTGCGTCACCCGGCACGACAGTCGGGGGCCGCGGGCTGCCGCGCCCCGCCTTGTAGTCGTCGAGCAGCCCGCCGGTCGCGCGCAGACTGAAGCCGAATCCCGAATTGCCTGCGTCGACACGGGCATTCCCCATGCGACCGGCCCCGTTGCTTCTCCAGCCGAGCCCTCCCCTGCCCCCGACTCTCCAGTTCCCGGGTGCGGGGATGGGTTCCGAATTGACGAGAATGGCCGCCATCGCACCCGCACCCTCTGTGAGTGCATAGGGACCCGTGACAACCTCGACCTCCGCAACGGTGCTGGGATCGACATGGCTTAGCTCCGAGTCCATGCGAGCCGGACCCGCCGCGAATGTTCGCGTGCCGTCGACGACCATTGCCAGCTGGGTCTCCCTGAGCCCTTGCACAATCGGGTCGAAATTCGTACCGCCCCGTCGAAGGATATGCACGTGCGGCGCCGCTCGGAGGCTCTCGACCAAGCCGGCCCTGGCGAGACGATCGGGCTCGACCGCGTCGGATGCGACCGGCGCCACCGAATCGAATTCATCGACCACGTCCAAGGAGTCGGCGACCGGCACCAGCTGCAGGCGCACCGTGACATCATGCTGCCCGCCAGTAACGACGGTTTCGGACCGGAACCCGGGAGCCGTCACCTCCACCGTAGAGGCGTGCACCGAGAAATCCGCGACCCCTGCAGCGGAGGCCTTGCTGCGGGCCACCTCCGAGCCGGACTCGTCGCGCAAGACGACGTTCGCGCCGGGAACGACGGCTCCGGACGGGTCGAGAACTTGAACCGTCAGGTCCGCCCAAGCCGCAGCTGCGGCCCAGAGAAGAATGAACAATCTCGCTACTCTCACCAAGAATCCCCTTCGACTTCTCTCACTGGCCAGAACCAACTCGCCGCAGAGTGGCGGCGAGGCGCAAAGGGGCCGAGCCGCACCCCGGCGAGAGGCCCGTTCGGGCCAACCGCAAAGGGGAGCGTCGACTCAGCCGGCGAAAGGGGCCTGGGGAGGAGGAGCCGGAGGGGCAACGAACAGGGGTGGCCAATCCGCGGCCAGCGGGCCCTGGTGGAAGGGCAGGCTCGCCGGGGACGGCAGCGCCGAGGCAGACTCAGGCAGATATGGGGCTTCGGGGCTCCAAAGGACTCTCGAGTGATCGCTGCCGCATCGGGTCCTGATGGCGCAACGTGCTTTGGTTTCCGATGCACCGCCGGGCCTGTGGCATGCCATCGCAGACCCGGACTCCGCAGCGTCATGCTGGAACGAGGCCTTCGTCGGGCATTGCCTCTTGCATGACCCCGCCGTCGTGTCCAGGCGGCAGCACACGGCCCGAGGCGTGACAGCAGCCCAGACTGCCTGCCACGGAAGCAAGGCAAGCGACAGGGCTAGCGCTATGAACCGGAAAAGGCGGAACTGTCGCATTCGGCCGTGCCTAGCCTCGGTTCCCATGGTAGACGATGCCCGTGGGGGCAGCAATTCGAACCGCGCTGTGCAACACTCGATGCGGAGGCCGGACGGCTGGATGACGCGGCGGACCTGGATGGCGAAGGCCGGAGCGGGCCTGCACGTGGGCCTACTGGCAGCCGGAGCGCAGAAGCGAGAGCCGGAACAGACGGCACTTCTCTTTGGAACGGTCTTCCAGGACTCGTACCTCGCTCTGCCGGGTGCCAAGGTTGTCGCGTACAAAGAGAGCAATCCCAAGAAGAAATACAGGGCGGTCACCAATTACCGAGGCGAATACAGGATCAGGGTGCCCGCCGGTGATGCCGGTTTCGTGCTCGAGGCATCCGCCCCCCGTTTCGCCCAGGCCCGTCGCACGGTACAGGTCTACGGCATCGAGAAAACGACCGCAAACTTGATCCTCACGAGCCGCAAGAAGGCTCGGGGCGATCGAGGCCGGCCCGGTCCGCATTAGGATAGGTAGTGCTATGCGTCAATCCCGTCGAAGTCTCTTCGTGCTCGTCGCTCTTGCGGTCACTCCCGCGGCGCTCTCACAGTTCCCCGGATTCGGCAAGAAAAAGAAGAAGGAAGACCCGACACGATCCGTAAAGGGACAGGTCACCGACGAGCACGAGGAGGGAGTCCGGGCAATCGTCCAGCTGAAGGATACACGGACGCAAGACGTCAAGTCCTTTCATACCAACGACGCTGGCGAGTACTACTTTCACGGCCTCGACCTTTCCATCGACTACGAGCTGAAGGCGCTGGCGGAAGGAATGCAGAGCAGGACCCGCACGGTATCGAGCTTCGACAGCCGTACGGAGCTGATCTACAACTTCAAGCTCAAGCCCGCGAACTGATCACCGCACGGTACGGCCAAGCGGTCCGCGACGCAACAGGCCGGGAGGCAACCGCACCGAAATGGCTTGCAGGGGGTTAATATGATGTTGCCTGCACGTTGTCGATCTGCCGGCTTGCAGGCGAAGCATCAGAGGAGCACCATCATGCACGAATCGCGCCCGATTCCCCGCAAGGCCCTTGCACTGCTCGGAATGCTGGCTATCCTGGGCCCCGACCTTGCGTTGTCGCAGGCACAAGGACCGATCGGCGACCGGCCACGACGGCCCCTGCCCGGCGAAACCCGAAGACCGGGAACGCCGTCGGGTCCGGGAGGGATTCCGGACTCGCCGACCAACCTGCCACGGGTCGAGACACGCGCACCTCAGCGGGTGCCGCAAGACCAGCCGCTCTTCACGGCAGACACCAACGCGGTGACGGTGGAAATCGCCGTCCTGGACAACAAGGGCCAGTTCATTCCGAGCATCCCGCCAGGAAACTTCCAGATCCTGGAAGACGGCGTTCCGCAAAAGATCGTGAGCGTCGGCCAGACGCAGGCTCCCGCAACCGTCGCCCTGCTGATCGAATTCAGCAACCGATGGCAGCAGTACTGGTCGGAGACGTGGTACCAGACCCTGACGGCAACGTACGGATTCGTGCAGACGCTGCGGCCGGAAGACTGGGTCGCCGTGATCGCCTACGACCTCAGGCCGGAGATCCTGGCCGACTTCACGCAGGACCGCCGGGAAATCAACAACGCTCTCCAGCGGCTCAGGATCGCCGCGTATCGCGAGTCCAACCTGTTCGACGCGCTCACCGACACCGTGCAGCGGATGTCGAGCATTGAAGGGCGCAAGTCGGTCGTGCTCCTGTCAAGCGGAGAGGACACCTTCAGCCGCCTGAACTTCGCGCAGGCACGCAAGATCGTCCAGGAAGCGGGCGTCACGGTGCATGCAATCGGCCTGGGCCAGATGCTGAAAGAGCTCCTGGACTCCTACGGCTATGTCGGCGGGGCAACCCGGATCGGCTGGCTCCAAGCGGACAACCAGCTCAGGACATTCACCAAGGAGACGGGCGGCTTCGCTTTCTTCCCGCGCTTCTACGGCCAGTTCCCTACGATCTTCCAGAGCCTCAACTACCTGATGCGCAACCAGTACACCGCGGTCTACCAGCCATCGAATACGAAACGCGACGGCACGTTCCGCGAGATCAAGGTTCGTCTGGTGGATCCGACGACGAACAAGGAGCTGCGCATCACGGGCAAGAAGAACAAGCGAATCAAGTACGAGATCGTCGCCAGAAAGGGCTACACAGCGCCCCGCGAAGTGGAATAGGATTTCCCGGGAGCGCACGGTTCCGGCTTCGAACGGGGCAACTGCAGTTTTGCACGGAACCAGCCAGGTTCGGGGCATGATCTGGTCGGCCTCTCGCGAAGCTGCCAGCCGAATCTGGGTAGGATAGTAGGGTTCACTAACGATGGAATCCAAGCTGGCCGCCGGGAAGATCCTGCTAATCGACGACAACCGACAGGGCTCGGTGGCTCGAAGGATTATTCTGCATGAGCTCGGCTATGAAGTGGTGACAGCCGAGGGCGGGCGAGAAGGGCTGGAGCATTTCAAGTCCTGTGCCGACGACGCGCCATTCAACCTGGTAGTAACGGACTTCCGAATGCCGGGCATGCGGGGCGACGAGGTCGTCAGGGAAGTGCGCAAGTTCGCCCCCTCGATACCGGTCGTGATGCTTTCCGGCTATGTGAACGCCCTCGCGCTGACCCCGGAATCGACCGGCGCGGACATTGTGCTCGAGAAGGGACCGCGCGAGCAGTTCGATCTCGTGGAGACCGTGCTGAGGCTGGTTCCGCACGCGAGCAGCAGGCGAGGCAAGCCACCCGGGACGGAACGTGGCTCCGTGACCGGATCGCGGAGACCCAGACGCCGACGGTATGGGTCCGGGTGATCCAATCGAAGCCTGCGAGGCAAGAGGCAGGGTTTCAATGACGAAATTCACTTGGCTGGGCCATTCCACCTTCCACGTCGAGATCGGGGGCGGACCGGCGATCCTGATCGACCCATGGTTTTCCGGAAATCCTTCGTACCCAGAGCGCTTCGAACTCGATCGGGTCGACTTGCTTCTGCTGACGCACGGGCATTTCGACCACATCACGGATGCCCTGGCCGTGGCCAAACGGTTCAAGCCGAGCATTCTGTGCAACTACGAGGTCTCGGCCTGGCTGGGCTCGAAAGGCGCGGAGAACGTCGTCGGAATGAACCTTGGCGGGAGCTTCGAGACGAAGGGCCTACGGGTCACGATGACGCAAGCCCTGCACAGCAGCTCGATCGACGATAGCGGCCAGCAGATTTACGGGGGCGTGGCCGCCGGTTTCGTGGTCCGGCAGGCGGATGAACGCACGTTCTATTGCGCCGGAGACACGGACGTGTTCAGCGACATGCAGCTCATCCGGCGATTGCACAAGCCGGCGCTGGCCATGCTGCCGATAGGGGACCTCTTCACCATGGGCCCCCAGGAAGCGGCTGTGGCGTGCGAGTTCCTGGCCCCTGAAGTCGTCGTTCCCATGCACTACGGAACATTTCCCGTCCTCACCGGAACGCCCGAACAGCTGCGCGCCGAACTGGGAAAGGACTCTCCCATCACCGTGGCGAGCATCGAGCCCGGTGGCGAGTTCAATTGGTAGCTCGAAGGGTCAAGGCTGTGCAAGGCCTTCGTAGGTCTCGTCTGCCGAGGCCTCGGTCGTGACCGGCAGGCCTCGGGGCGCCCATCCCGGATAGACGAGAGCTCCGGTCATGTCGGATTCCCCGTGAAATCCGCCTCGCATGTCCACGACACTGGAAAACCCGTTGGCAAGCAGGATCTGCGCGGCCCGCATGGAGCGGCCTCCCTTTAGGCAGGCGGTAATGATCTTGGCATCCTTCCCGAGGGCGGTCTCGCACACCTCCACGAAATCCTGGTTCGGCTGCATTCCCATCGGGGTACGGTGGAGCAGGGGGATGTTCTTGGCGCCGGGCGCGTGGCCAGCCTCGAACTCCGGAACTGAGCGCACGTCCAGGTAAACGTAGCCCTCTCCCGATTCGAGCAGGTCGCGAGCCTCTTCAGGCGAAATGCGTTTGAGTTCCATGGCGCGTAAAGACCCAACCTCGCCCATCCGTGCCGGAAAAGTCAACTCCGCTGCCGGCCAGGGGCGGCGCTTGACTCCCGAAGCGAGGGAATCCGTGGACGGCCGGCCTCGCTACGGGAGCACGTACTCGCCGGATCGGGTATCGTGGACACCCGCTTCTCGAGTGTTGACGCCGAGGCAGACCCGATGAAACGACTTGTCATGACACTCCTGGCAGCCGCCTGCGTGAACGCTTCGGCTGCCGAGGAAAAGCCGAACATCCTTTGGATCGTGTTCGAGGATATCAGCCCCGATATCGGGGCTTACGGGGACTCCTACGCCAGCACTCCCCACTTGGATCGCTTTGCCCGTCAAAGCGTGCTGTTCACGCGAGCGTTTTCCAACGGGGGCGCATGCGCGCCGGCCCGGTCGACGCTAATTACCGGCATGTACCCTCCGGCAATCGGCACGCACCACATGCGCTCGGAAGGTGTTCCTCCGCCCACAGTCCGTGGATTCACCGAGATTCTGAGAGCGTCGGGCTACTTCACATCGAATCACTCCAAGACGGACTACAACTGGAGGCAACCCGAATCAACCTGGGACGTGATCAGTGGGGACTGGCGCGAGGACGGGTGGCGCAGGCGGGACGGCAAACCGTTCTTTTGCGTCGTCAACATTTCGGACACGCACTCCAGCCAGATCTATCACCCCTGGTCTGGCTGGCAGGAGCGCTACAAGGCCCTTCCACCGTCGCAGCGGCACGCGCCTGAGGAAGCGGAAGTGCCGCCGTACTACCCGGATACCGACGAGGTCCGAGAGGCCATCGCCCGATACGCCGACAACATCAGTTACGCCGACAGACGGGCCGGCGAGGTCCTCGAGCAGCTAGAGTCGGACGGCCTGGCGGATTCGACGATCGTATTCTTCTTCTCGGATCACGGCGCGGGCATGCCGCGAAGCAAGTCGTTCCTGTTCGAGTCGTCAACGCACGTGCCGCTGCTGATTCGGTTTCCCGAGCGCTACGCCCGATGGGCTCCTGCAGGGGCCGGAAAGCGCACCGACCGCATGGTCGCCTTCGTGGATTTCGCGCCGACCGTGCTGAGCTTGGCGGATATCGAAGCGCCGCCGAGATTTCACGGAACGGCGTTCCTTGGCCCGAATGCCGGGCCATCTCGGGTGCATGTGTTCGGCTACCGCGACCGTATGGATGAGCGCTACGAATTCGTTCGGTCCGTGCGCGGAGATCGATTCAAATACATCCGCAATTACTTTCCTCACCTGCCATGGTTCTTCGAGCAGACACGGCTCTATCCGAGCACGCATCCGGTGATGCAGGCGTTGCACGCGCACGCGGCCGGCGGCCTCCTGACTCCCGCGGCAGCAGTCTACATGGCTCGCCGCAAACCGCGCGAGCAGCTCTTCGACCTGCAAACGGATCCCCACGAAGTCGAGGATCTGGCAAGGGACCCTGCATACCGAGACGAACTCGAGACTCTGCGGGCCGTGCACCGCGCGTGGGTCCTCGAGCATCGCGATCTGGGCTTCCTTCCGGAGTCCGAAATGTGGCTTGGATACGCCGGGTCCGCGGCAAAGGCGTTCGCGGACGACCCGTCCTTGTACCCGCTCGAGCGAATTCTGGAGACGGCGGACTGGGTGGGAGGTGGCGAGGGACTGGCCACACTGCTGGAACAACGGCTGGCCGATCCGGATGCCACCGTACGTTTCTGGGCAGCGGTCGGCCTGCTCGCGATCGAGGAGCCGACCCCCTCGGCAAAGAGATCTCTGGCTCGGTTACTGGACGATCCCTCTGAGGCTGTCAGGACAGTCGCGGCGCAGGCACTCTGCCGCACGGGCGACTGCAAGCGGCCCTTGCGCATCCTGATGGAACAGCTCGCCCACCGCGACGCGCGAGTGTCGCTGCGAGCCGTCAACGCCCTCCAGCAGCTTGGCGGGCGGGCCGAGCCGGTTCGCAGCAGCCTTGCGGCCTACCACGACGCGGTCGCATCGCTGCGGGGGCGCGATTTCTTTCGCCTAGCCGAGTATCCCCAGTGGGTGCTGAGAGGGTTCTTGAGCGGAGCTCGCTGATCGTCTGCTGCAGGGAGGGATGCGGTTCTGGTGTGCTGGCGCCCGTCCTTGCCCGAACTTCCGCAAGTCGGTATCATCGGCGTTTCCTCGGCATGCCAGACTCCCCCGAGATTTCCGTCGTCGTACCCGTCCGCGACGAAGAGGCGACGGTGGCTGAACTGGAACGGCAGCTGCGCGACACGCTCGGACCGAATCACGAGATCCTGTTCGTCGACGATGGCAGTTCCGACGGAACGTGGGACAGTCTCGTCTCCATCCACGATCCCGGGCGAGTCCGCTTGGTGAAGTTCCGCGTGCCCAGCGGGAAGTCAGCTGCCCTGATGGCAGGCTTCGCACGGGCCCGGGCGCCGATCGTGTTCACTCTGGACGGCGACCTGCAAGACGATCCAGCGGAGATCCCGGCATTTCTCGAAAGGCTCCAAGACGGATACGACCTCGTCTCGGGATGGAAGAGAGTGCGCCGCGATCCCTTCCACAAGGTGGCGGCATCAAGGGTCTTCAACTTCGTCGTACGACGGGCAACGGGCATCGAACTGCACGACATGAACTGCGGGTTCAAGTGCTATCGCGCGGAGGTGGCGAAGTCCCTCAAGATCTACGGCGACCAGCACCGCTTCATTCCGGTCTTCGCAGTGCACCAGGGCTTCCGAGTGGGCGAGATCCCGGTGGGTCACCGTCCGAGGCGGCACGGACGCTCGAAATACGGACTGGGTCGCCTTGTCAAGGGCTTTCTCGATCTCGGAACGGTGCTGCTGCGTACGCGATTCCGGGACAGGCCGGCGCACGCCTTCGGGTTTCTGGCGCTTGCGTGCCTGACGGCAAGCATGGCGATCTGGGGCGTCGCGGGAATTCGCGTGCTCTCTCCCCAAATCGCTCCCGCCCTCGTGCCCGCAGCGGTTGCTCTCGCCATCGGGGCACCGGTCTTTCTGGCTTGCGGCTGGCTGGCTGAGGTGTTTCTCGACCGCGCGGCCGCGGACCCGGCTCCGGGCGCTGCGGCCATCGAGGAAATCCGTGATTAGGCGAAGCCTTCCCGCCGTCAAGATCGCCGTCCCACTGATCCTGGCCTTCTTCATAGGCCGCATGATCCACGGAAACTGGCAGCAGGTTCGGGCCGAGCCGTGGAGACTCGACGCCGGCTGGCTTGCCATCTCGTTCGCGCTGGCAGCGGCCTGGTATCTCATGCGCCCGCTTGGCTGGACGCTCCTGATTCGAGGATTCGGACATGCCGTGCCGTACTGGGAGATCTATCGGGTCTATCGCAAGTCGGAATTGAGCCGCTACGTTCCGGGCGCGATCTGGCAGTTCGCCGCGCGGATCTATTTGACCAGGCGCTACGGCGTCGGGGCCGCCGTCTGCCTCGCGGCCACAATGCTGGACATGACGCTCGCCGCCCTGGCCGCGATGGTACCCGCCGCATGGCTGGCGGGATCGGCCTCCACCTCGCTCGGCCAATGGCAGAAGGCCTCGCTGCTGGCGTTTCCGTTCCTAGCGTGCGTCTTTGTCTTCCCGCCGGTGTTCAACGCATGGGCCGAACGCTTGGCGGGGCTGCTCAGGCAGCCGTACGAGCGGCTTCAGATCGGACTCTTTCGAATGCTTGCGATTTGGGCCGCCTACGTTGCGATGTGGACGCTCCTAGCCTTCGCGATGGCTGGCTTCGCCCGCGCATTGCTGCCTGGCTTGGAGAGCCAGCAGCTTGCGTACATCGCAGGCTGCTATGCCCTGGCGTGGACGGTGGCGCTGCTCACGATAGTCTCGCCCGCGGGCATGGGAATCCGGGAGGGCATCCTCGGCCTTCTGCTCGGACAGGCGCTAGCCGCGGGAACCGCCATGACCGTGGCCGTGGCGATGAGGCTTTGGATCGTTTGCATGGAACTCGTCTGGCTCACCGCCGGCTATCTCGCACCCTCCGGGCCGGGTCGCGAAGCCGACTAGAGTTCCCGCACGGCAAGGTTGCGAAAGCGATGCTCGAGTCCGGGCCGGCAGCGGTCCCCGCCGTGCACCTGGACCGCGACACTCCCCGTCACGGCTCCGTTCGGCAAGTGATTGGCCGTGTCTTGGAAGTCGACGATCTGGACGTCGTTCAGCCAGACCTCGATCCGCGGGACATCTCCCCGGATCCGGGCTCTGACGGCGTTCCAGTCGCCTTCCTTCCAAGCCTTCTCCCAGCCTTCCGATTCCGTCATGTCGACGCCTTCGAGCCGCTCGCCGAATACGCCCCCGACGTTCCCTCCGTCGAGGTAGTCCAGCATGACCTGATAGGCCTGGCCACTCTGGCTTGACCGCAGGAAGAGGCCACCGTCGCAACCGTAGTCAGGATTGACTTCCACGTGGATCTCGAAATCCCCGAACGATTCGTCTGTCAGCAGGATGCCCCCGTTGCCCTCGCGATCCTGCTTGCCAACCAGCGCGCCTTCGAAAACGCGCCACTCGTTGGTATCCCCGTGGTGGTTCGTAAGGCTCACATGCCACCCGGCCAGGTTGCTTCCGTTGAAAATCGAACGGAATCCGTCCGGGATCTGCGCGTCCACCAGGCCGGGAGACAGAAGCAAGAGAAACGCTACCCCACGCACGTCGGAACCCCCGTCCCGGCTAGGGTATCACGTTCATTCCGGAGCATCCGGCACCGTTCGGGCGGTTGTATACTGAACCGACGCGAGCGACCCCTGACGCCGCCCGAGGAGGGACGTCGGCCCATGGCCGGATACTACAACGAGGAAGATCTGCCGCGATTCGCGGAAATGTCCGACGGCGCTCCGGAGTTGTGGGACAAGTTCTACGCTTGGTACGGGGCAGTCTTCCGGTCGGGCGCTCTAACCGAGCGCGAGAAGAGCTTGATCGCGCTGGCCGTCGCGCACGCTCTGCAGTGCCCGTACTGCATCGATGCGTATACCCAAGAGTGCCTCGAAAAGGGGTCGAACGTGGAGCAAATGACGGAGGCGATTCACGTCGCGTCGGCGATCAAGGGTGGCTCGGCACTCGTTCACGGCCTGCAGATGCGGAACGCGGAAGCCAAGCTGAGCATCTAACCGACACTGTGGGACAGAGTCTTCAAGCTACCAGGCACCCGCTCGCCTCGGCCCGGGCACAACTGCGGGTCCTCGGCAACGGCCACTCAGGCCGCCGCTTCAAGCCATTTGCCGATGCTCTCGCCGAGTCAGGTCTCGACCCCCTGTCGGCCCATCGAATTGACGTCTTCCAGGTGAACGTGGGAAAGCTCTGCAACCAGACCTGCAAGCACTGCCATGTGGATGCCGGACCGGACCGGACCGACGAGATCATGTCTCGGGAGACATTCCAGCTCTGCCTGGACGCGATTCGACGCATTGGGCAGCCCAAAGTCGACATCACGGGCGGTGCCCCGGAACTCAACCCACACTTCCGCTGGTTCGTCGAGCAGGTCCGGGCGCTTGGATGTCACACCATCGACCGCTGCAACCTGACGGTCCTGACCATCGGTTCGCAGCGCGGCCTGGCCGACTTCCTGGCAAGACACCAGGTCGAAATCATCGCGAGCCTTCCGTACTTCCTGGAGTCCCGCACCAATTCCCAGCGGGGAGAAGGGGTGTTCGAGAGGTCGGTCCGGGCTCTTCGCAAGCTGAATGCGCTGGGCTACGGGCTGCCTGGCAGCGGCCTCGAGCTGAACTTGGTCTACAATCCGACCGGCGCCTTCCTGCCGCCGGAACAGAGCGCGGTCGAGACCGACTTCCGTCGCGAGCTGAGGGCCCGGCACGGGATCGAATTCAATTCCCTGTACACGATCACCAACATGCCCATCAGCCGCTACCTCGAGTTCCTAGTTCGCAGCGGCAACTACCAGCGTTATATGGAGAAGCTCGTGAATGCGTTCAACCCGGTCGCGGCCTCGCAGGTGATGTGCCGATCGATGGTCTCCGTTGGATGGGACGGGCGGCTCTTCGATTGCGACTTCAACCAGATGCTCGATCTCGAAGTGGGTTTCGGCTCCCCCCGGCACCTCTCCGAATTCGACCCGGTCCGCCTGACGGTGCGTCGTATTGTCAGCGGGCAGCACTGCTATGGCTGCACTGCAGGGTCCGGTTCCAGCTGCGGCGGCACGACCGCCTAGCCAGAGCCCCGCGGACACGCCGACGGTGCCTTGCGACCGCGAATGCACCGGCAAGCCCTGATGTAAACTGGGGAACTGCCTGCGCGAGACAGCTTGCAGGCTGTCCAAGGAGTCAGACGCATGCCGATCAAGATCCTCTTACCGCTCATCGTCACCCTCGCAATGCTGCTGACCCGGTGCGGCGAGTCCGAGGCGCCGCCCGAGTCTCCTCCCGCCGAGCCGGCCGAAGCTACGGAGGCCCCCCCGGTGGTGGAACCGGAACCGGAACCCGAGGCGAAGGCGGAACCCAAGACCGAACCGCCTCCCGAGCCGACCGGCCCGCCGACGGTTCGCATCGAGACCACCAAAGGCACGATGATGCTGGAATTGTATCCGGACCGTGCGCCTGAAACCGTCAAGAACTTTCTCCAGTACGTTGACGACGGATTTTACAACCGCACGATCTTCCATCGTGTCATCCCGAATTTCATGATCCAGGGCGGCGGCTTTACTGCCACCATGAGTGAGAAAGACACCCGCCCGCCGATCCAGAATGAGGCTGGCGAGCTTTCGAATCTCCGCTACACCATTGCCATGGCGCGCACTGCTGCTCCTCATAGCGCGACCGCGCAATTCTTCATCAACCATGTTACGAATCGCGGCCTGGACAAAGACCAGGCCCGCGACGGCTGGGGCTACTGCGTCTTCGGCAAGGTGATCGAAGGCACCGAGGTCGTGGACGAGATCGCGAAAGTCGCGACGGGCAACAACGCCGGCCACCAGAACGTGCCGGTCAGTCCCGTGGTGATCCGTTCGGTCGAGCGGGGCGGATAGCGGGCGGGCGGCCTCGATTGGTCGCTGGCAATGCCAGCTGGCCTCGGAACGCAGGTTGCCATCAAGCCGGAGGGATAGCCCGCTCCCGGAAACTCACCGGCGCGGATTCCTCGGCAGCAACGCGATCGCAAAAGCCCCGAGCGCCGCTAGCCCGAAGACAGCCCACAGCGCCTGGGAATAGCCGCTTAGTCGGCCGGCTAGCCCGGCAATCAACCTGGGCGTCCAAAACTGCAGGATCGTGTCGCTGGGAAGGATCGCCGACATCGCCTTCCCCAAGGATCGCAAGCCGAACTGGTCCGCAGCCATTAGAGGGATCAGCATGTAGTCCGCCCCCATTGCGAGGCCGAATACAATCGCAAACAGGAAAACCATATTGGGCTGCTCCGGCGTCACCAGAAACAGCAAGGGGATCGCGAGGGCCACGATGATATACGTGGCAAGCATCACGTATTTTCGCGGCAGCTTGTCGGCCAGCCAGCCAGCTACCAGCCGGCCCGAGATGCTCGATAGCAGATAGGTAAACGAAGCCCTTGCCCAAACGTTGTCCCTCATGACCTGGTCGGTGAATCCCTGCTCTTCATACACGAACTTCATCAAGAAGTTGACGGCGGCGATCGACCCGATCGAGGCGGCGCTGCCTACCAACAGCAACCAGAACGCGGGGCTGCGGGACAGCTGACCAAAGGTCTTTTCTGACTCTGCCTGCACCGGCTCTTTGACAGCGTCCGCCACCTCGACATCACCCGCGCTTTCCTCGCCATCGGGCAGCTGGCCCATGTCTTCGGGCTTGTCCCGGATCACGAAGAACGCCAGCGGCCACGCGATGATCATGAGATAGCTCAGTGCCCGGAGGGCATCAGTGTAGTGGTCGAGTGTCCTGGTCAGGTAAGGCGTTAGCAGGTTACATAGTGCACCGATCACGGCTACGCCCACATAAGCGATCCCCATGGCCATGCCGCGACGACGCTTGTACCAGTTCGAGATGATGACTTGGTGCGGAATCGGACCTGACAGGAAGTAGCCCGACATATAGACACACCATGCCAAGTAGTATTCCCACGGACTCCCGCCGAGCCTCCCGAACCACTGGAACGACACGAAAGTGAGGAATGTCCCGACCAGGATCAGCTTTCTGGGGGAGACCCTTGGCACAATGACGGGGCCAATCCAGATCGTCAGCAGCACTGCGAGCGGCGCGCCCAGAGTGACTAACTCCACCGTCCATGAATGACCGTCTCGAAGGTAGTCGTAGAAGAATGCGACGTTGTAATAGGGGAAGCCGGTCGATAACCCGAATGTGACAAAGCAGCTGGCGATGATCCAGGGCCCAAAAAACGGCTTCTTCGACGAATCCATGTGCGATGGTCCTCCAAGTCGGATTAGCCAGTGTACCGGAAACGGATTCGTCCCCAAGCCTGGCACGGCGGTATTCTGAATCGTGGAGCCGGATTCCAGCCAGGACATGAGCCACTCGTCCCGCCCCGCGCTTCGTGCAATGAAGGAAGGCAATCCCAGGTTCGGTTCGATTCTGATTGTCCTCGGCGCCTTGGTGATCGTCCTGGCGGGGATGCGCGCAGCGAGCGGTATCATCACCCCATTCCTCGTTTCGGTGTTCCTAGCGACGCTGGCGGGGCCGATGGTGTTCTGGCTGCACCGCCACCGGGTGCCGAAAGTTCTGGCTGTCCTCCTGGTCATCGGCAGCATTTTCGGCTGCCTGACCTTGGTCGGGGGCATCGCCATCGGTTCCCTGGAAGACTTCAACGAGAACCTGCCGTCCTACCAGCAACAACTGGAAGGACAAATCGAAGGCCTCGCGGGCAGCGCCACAAAGTTGCTGGGCGAGTTCGGGATTGCAACCGCGACCGCGGACATCTGGAGTTTCCTAGACCTCGGCACCGCTGCCGGCCTGGCCCGCAGCACGGTACTCCAGATCGGCAACATCGCCACGAAGTCCCTCCTGGTCATTCTCATGACCCTGTTCGTCCTGTTCGAGGCATTCCGCATCCCGTCGAAGCTCACCCAGGCGCTCGGGCACACCGAGAAGACCTGGTCCGGCTTCAGGACGTTCGCAAGCTCCGTGCAGAAATACCTGGTCGTCAAGACCGCAGCCAGCCTGGCAACGGGACTTGCCGCCGGAATCTGGGTCTGGATTCTCGGCGTGGACTACCCGGTGTTCTGGGGTCTGCTGGCATTCCTGTTCAACTACGTGCCGAACATCGGATCGTTCGTTGCAGCGGTTCCGGCCGTCCTGATGGCAATCGTGCAGTTCGGGGGCGGCACCGGCCTGGTCGTCGCGATCGGCTACTTCGTGATCAATATCGTGATTGGAGGCGTCATCGAGCCGAACTTCATGGGAGACAGCGTCGGGCTGTCCCCACTGGTCGTCTTCATGTCGCTGATCTTCTGGGGCTGGGTCCTCGGGGGCGTTGGCATGCTGCTGTCCACACCGCTGACGATCAGCGTGAAGATCGCGATGGAAAACTATCCCGACACTCGCTGGATCGCGACCCTGGTCGGGTCAGGCAAGGCCTGAAGGGCGAAGCGCCCCTCCACGCTCGGGAAACTCTGCCGAACAGCTCGAGTTCACGCTTGGTGCTCGGCCCTCGTCTACAATTGATGTCGGGGATCCTGGTAGTGGCACGTCCTTTAGCACTCGCGGTCCTCCTGGCGGCAGCGATCTGCGACCTGGCCGCGGCCGCCGAGTACAGCGAGAGGGAGCGCGGTTTCTGGTCGTTCCAGCCGCGCTCGGCCGGCTCTCCCCCAGCAGTTGGATCCGACTGGGTTCGCAGCCCGGTCGATGCCTTCGTTCTCAGCCGGCTGACCGAAGAAGGCTTGAGGCCCGCCCCGGAGGCGGATCCGGCGACCCTGGCCCGGCGCGTGTATTTCGACGTCACGGGGCTGCCCCCCAGTCCCGCGGAACTGGAGGCGTTCCTGAACGACAGGCAGCCCGATGCGTGGGAGCGGCTGGTCGACAGGCTCCTAGCCAGTCCCCGGCAGGGAGAACGCGCAGCCCAGCGCTGGCTGGATGTCGTGCGGTACGCCGAGACCGAGGGATTCGAATACGACCGGTACCTGCCCGGACTGTGGCGTTATCGCGACTATGTCATCGACTCCTTCAACAGCGACCTGCCGTTCGATCGGTTCGTCCGCGAGCAACTGGCTGGGGACGAAATGGTCCGGGGCGGGCCAGCGCTCGCATCCAACCGGACACTGCTCGCCGCGGCCGGATTGCACCGGCTGGGGCCCGTTCGTCGCAACGCAGGGAATCAGGAAGTTGCATCCAGCCGCAACGAAGTCCTCACCGAACGGACGGACATCGTGGGCTCGGCGTTCCTCGGTCTGACGGTCGGTTGCGCCCGATGCCACGACCACATGTTCGATCCCATCCGACAGGTCGACTACTACCGCCTACAGGCGTACTTCGGCCCGTCCCGCGAGGAGAACACGGTGTTCGTGGGCGATGGCACGATCGAGGAATGGCAGAAGCAGACCAAGGAAGTCGCCGGCAAGATGAAGACTCTCCGAGCCGAGATCAAGCTGGCGCGGGGAGAGGAGCGTCGGCGCCTCCAAGCGGAGCACGACGAGCTCGAGGCGCGTTTGCCGGACCCCCCGCCCACCCTGGCCACCGTGCGCAACGACACGGAGAATCCCACTCGAGTCCGCCTGCTGGCCCGCGGGGACCACACGAAGCCGCTGCAGCCGCTCGATCCGCGCCCTCTAGGCGTCTTGCTCCCGGAAGACGCGCCAACGCTGCCACCTGACGTCGAGCACCCGCGCAGCCGGCTTGCCGACTGGGTTGTGGAATCGAGCCATCCCCTGACCGCCAGAGTCGCGGCCAATCGGATCTGGCAGGGCTACTTCGGCCGCGGCATCGTGGACACTCCCAATGACTTCGGGTTCATGGGGGGACGCCCGAGCCATCCGGAAATGCTTGACTTCCTCGCAAGCGAGCTGGTGGCGAGCGGGTGGAGTCTCAAGCGGATCAGGCGGATGATCCTGACAAGCAGCAGTTATCGCCAGGCCTCGCGGAACCCCGCGTCGAAGGTCCGAGCACTGGAGAAGGACTCTGGCAACAGGCTCCTCTGGCGAGGCCCGAGCAGACGACTCACCGCAGAGGAGGTCCGGGACGCGATGCTGGCGGTCTCGGGCGAGCTGAATCTGGCGCATGGCGGCAAGAGCGTGATGCTGCCTGTCGAGGACGAGCTCGTGGACCTGCTCTACGATCCCACGCAGTGGCGGGTGCCTGCCGACGCGAGCCAGCATCGACGCCGCTCGATCTACCTGATCGCCAAGCGCAACCTGCGCCTGCCGTTCATGGAGGTATTCGACCAGCCCGCCCTGCTCACCAGCTGCGCGCGGCGCGAGGCGAGCACGCACGCACCGCAGTCGCTGGAACTCCTGAACGGCCGGATTTCGAACGAACTGGCGGATCGCTTCGCGGAGCGGCTCGAAAGAGAAGCCCACGGCCGGCCAGCAGGCATTGCCCGCATCGCCTTTCTCCTTGCTGCGGGCCGTCCCCCGTCGGAGAGCGAGGTCCGCATGGCATCGGAATTCCTGGCGGGCGGCCCGACGCGGGAATTCGCCCTGGCGATGTTCAACCTGAATTCCTTCCTTTACGTCAACTGAGGGCCGCCGGGCATCCGCGCCTGGCGCGGCGCTGATACAATCGCGGTTTCTCCCGTGTTCCGGAAGATCCTGGTTGCCAATCGCGGCGAGATTGCCGTGCGAATCATCCGCACGTGCCGGGAGATGGGCATCCCGACTGTCGCGGTGTACTCCGATGTCGACCGGACGGCCAAGCACGTGCAGCTCGCTGACGAGGCCCTGGCGATCGGCGCTGCACCCGCCACCGAGAGCTATCTGAATATCGACCGGATTCTCCGGGCGGCCGTCCACGCCGGCGCGGACGCCGTTCACCCAGGCTACGGATTCCTGAGCGAGAACGCCGACTTCGCGGAAGCGTGCACGCTCTCTGGGCTCAAGTTCATCGGCCCACCTGCTGAAGCGATCCGGACCATGGGCATCAAGACCCGGGCCCGGGAAGTCATGGCAGCTGCGGGAGTGCCGGTGGTTCCGGGCAGTGCCGCCGCAAGGGACGCCCGACAGGCCGCTTCGTTGGCAGAGAAGGTCGGGTATCCGGTCATGCTCAAGGCCGCGGCCGGCGGCGGGGGCAAGGGGATGCGGCTCGTCGAAGATCCCGGACGGCTTGCAGCCGCCTGGACCCAAGCTCGAGGAGAGGCGCTCCAGGCGTTTGGCGACGATTCGGTCTACATCGAGAAAGCGATCGTCCGACCACGGCACGTCGAGGTGCAGATTCTGGCCGACGAGCAGGGGGGCCTCGTGCACCTCGGCGAGCGCGAATGCAGCGTCCAGCGCCGCCACCAGAAGGTCCTCGAAGAGTCTCCGTCGCCGTTCATCGCTCCCCACCCGCTCGTGCGGGCGGAGCTTTGCTCCGCGGCCATTGCGGCCGCACGCGCCGCCGGATACTCCAACGCTGGAACCGTCGAATTCCTCATGGACGCCGACCGCCGGTTCTATTTCCTTGAGATGAACACCCGCCTCCAGGTCGAGCACCCGGTAACCGAACTCGTCACCGGCATCGATCTCGTCAAGGAGCAGATCCTAATCGCTGCTGGGGAGCCGCTACGCTACGGTCCGGGGGATATCGGCTTTCGCGGCCACGCGATGGAATGCCGGGTCTATGCCGAGGACCCCCGAGCCGGCTTCCTGCCATCGCCGGGCCGCATCTCTCGCCTGGCAATGCCCGAGGGCCCCGGGATTCGCGTCGATTCAGGAGCCGAGGAAGGCTGGACCGTGCCGCTGGAATACGACCCGCTGATCGCCAAGCTCTGTGCGTGGGCTCCTACCCGCGACGAGGTCATTGCCAAGCTCCGCAGCGCACTGCAAGAGGCCGTGATCGGTGGAATCGCGACCACTCTGGGCTTCTTCCGGGAATTGCTGGAAGACCCGCGGTTCCAAGCGGGCCAAATCGATACGAACTTCCTGGAGCGCGGTCTCGACCGCGCAGCGCGGCATGCCGCGGAGCCGTCGGACGAGGCGCGCCTGGCAGCGATGCTTGCCGCTGTCCGGGTCTCGCGTGCGTCCCAGGACGGAGACGAGACTGGTGGACGTCGTGGGTCCCCGTCCCGATGGAAGACCCGCGGGCGCCATTTCGGAGTCGCGGGTCGGGGCCAGGTTTGATGAACGGATTCGAGCTGCTGGTCGACGGGGCCCCGTGCGTCCTGCGCGCGGGCGAGGATGCGTGCGAGTTCTCCGGAAGGACGGCCGCAGTCAACTTGGCCGACCTCGGGAGGAACACGCACTCAGTGATTGTCGACGGAATCCAGCACACGGTCCATGTGGCAGTGTCCGGGCCGGGTATGTTTCAAGTGGCGGTGAACGGGTCGGTTGTTTCCGTTCAGGTACGCGATCCTCGGCGCCTCTCGTCCCGATCGGCAGGAAGTGCCGGCTCGGGGAGGCAGCAAGTTCGAGCCCCCATGCCCGGAAGGGTCCTGGCCGTGAATGTCTCCGAGGGGGACCGGGTCGAGAGCGGGCAGGGACTCGTGATCGTCGAAGCGATGAAGATGCAGAACGAGCTGCGATCTCCACACGAAGGCCGGGTCGCCCAGGTGTGCGTCAAGACTGGAGACTCGGTCGCCTCCGGGGACACGCTGGTCGTGGTCGAATAGGATGGAAAGGCAGGTGTGATCCGCGATGGCTGCGAACGCGCAGTGCCCTAGCTGCCAGGGCATGGGATGGGTTCAGGTCAAGACTCCTCGTGGCCCCGCAGTGGACCGCTGCGAGTGCTTCCTCAAGGAGGAATTGGAATCCCCGTACGAGGACCTGGGGTTACCGCCGGTGTTCGCCGATGCCTCCTTTGACCGATTCAGCGCGGGAAAATTCACCAGGGAGCTCGGAATTCATCACGAGCAGAACCGTCGGTATCACACTCTCACGGCTGCGATGGGTAAGGCCAAGAGGTTCGTCGACGAGTTTCCGATGAGCCGCAGCAAGGGTCTCCTGTTCTACGGCGGGTCACCCGGTGAGCAGACCAAGCTCGCGGTCGCAACACTGAAGCTATTCGTCGACAAGGGCTTTAGTGGAATGTACTGCGACTACCACCAGCTTCTGCTGAAGTTGCGCTCGCGCAACGATTCGAACTTGGCGCTCGCCGAGGAGAGCCGTGAGTTCGCGCGAAAGGTCGCCGGCGTGGACGTCCTGCTACTTGACTCTCTCGGCGAGCACAGGGTGACTGAATGGACGCTCGATACGATCGGGGGAATCATCAAGCACAGGTACTTCAATGAAAAGTGCCTGCTCGCGACAACCGGATTGCCCGTCGAACCCCCGTTGCGCGAGTCGGCGGACGGATTCGCCGAGATGCGTCCCTACACTCCGGTTCTGGACGCACTCGGCGACCGCATCGGACAGGAGAGCTTTCACCGGCTGCTTGAGCATTGCGACCAGATCTGCATGTCGGCGGCGGAATCCCCAAGGCCTGGCCAGGCATCACGGCGAGCGCGAATCTGATTGCTCAGTCCGCGGGGCCTCTGTCGAGAACGCCGTGGCGGCGCTCGACAAGCTCAGAGGCATCCCGGGGCCGCACCAACGCAGCACCGCGAATCAAACCGACAGTGCTGGCCGCCTCGCCCAGGACGGCCTCGGGCCTCGCCCCTCGCAGGCGCAAGTCCCGGATCGCCGGCGGGCGCTGCTTCTTGCTCAGTTTCGTGCCGGTCGGGTCCCGGACGAGGGGGTGATGGAAGTAAACAATCGGCTTGCGGACGCCCAGCATCCGCGCCAGCTTCATCTGCCGTCCCGTCGACGCCAGCAGATCGTCTCCGCGGACCACGAAATCGACGCCGTGCCTGATGTCGTCCACGGTCACGGCGAACTGATACGTCCACTGGCCGAGGCGATCCCGAAGCAGAAGATCCCCGCACTGCCGCTCGGGCCGCTGGCTCTGCGGCCCGAGCAGGCCGTCGGCGAAACACTCCTCGGCGGCCTTGCCGGCTTCCCATGCGAGCCGCAGTCCGTGTGGCTGCGCAGCAGGGTGGTCCGCGTTCCGGCACAGGCCGGGATAGACTCTCTCGCCGCCCGGCCCTGCCCGCGCCTCGGACTCCAGGATCTTTCGCGTGCAGACACATCGATAGACGAGCGCTCGTGCGGAGAGGTCTTTCAGCGCGGCGGCGTAAGCGGGGTCGCAATCGCTCTGCCGGAAGTCTCCGGCAAGTGGGCGGAACTCGTTGGCCGGCTCGAAGCCGAGCCATTCCATGTCGTCGAGGATGACGTCCTCGTACTCCGGCCTGCACCGCTGCCGGTCATGGTCCTCGATCCGTAGCAGGACATCGCCGTCGAGAAGGCCGGCGATGCCCCAGACATACAGCATGTGCGCGGCGTGCCCGAGATGGAGGTAGCCCGTCGGGCTGGGAGCGTAACGGGTCGTGAGCCGACGGCGCGAACTCGCAGGCCCGGTCGACCCAAAGGGACCGAACCGGTCCCTGTCAGTGCTCACTCCGGCTAGTTGAGCGAGAGCGAGACAGAATTCGACGTGCCGGATCCGTTGGCCGCGGTGACCGACACGTTGCTCAGATCCTCGTACACGCCCTCGTCCAGCGTGAACTCCACGGTCGCCGTGAACTGGCTGCCGAAGCTTGTGGACTGGTTCCCGCCGTAGTAGGTGCGGAAGTTCTGCGTGACATCCGCCTCGAGGGTCGGGGTTCGTAGATCCGAGCCCGAAACGCCGGTGAATCCGAACGACAGCGAATCGACGCTTCTGGAGGTGGCGAAGCCCGTGATCTGCAGCGTGAATCTCCCCTGACCGGTCGAGCCAAGAGCGACTCGCTGCAGCACGGGCGCCGCCTCCATTACGGTGAACCGCACTTCCGGCAATGTGTCAGGGGTGATCTCTATGGCGGAAGCCTGGGCCTGCGCTTCCTCGACCGACCTCGGAAGTCCCTCGGTCACAGAGACGAAGCGAGCGGTCACGACAATCTCGCCAGCCACGGTGCCGGTCTGGAAGGAGTTCGCTAGCTCGTCGTTGATGAAGAGCGCGTCCGTCGTCCCCTTCAGAATCGTGAATGGGACGATGCGCCCGCCCGTTGCCCATTGCACGGCCGGATCGCTTGTGAACACCCGCGTCTCGAAGGACAGAAAGAGCGCGCCCACGATGTCCGTCGAATAGGCCCGTGCGATCGACACGCCCAGCGGGACTTGCTCGGCGGCGCCGACGGTCATGTGGCCTGTGGAGAAACTCACCTCCGGCAGCACCGGGATCTCCACGTTGAAACGAAGTTCTGGAGCCTCGTCAGGCGTGAGATCCCTGTTCCATTCCTCCGCCTGCACTCGCGCCGTGACGACGATCTCGCCAGGCACCTTGGCCGCCCGGAACTCCACCTCCTCGGCGCCGGCGGAAAACGTGGCCGCGGTCGTTCCGGCGGAGATCGTGAAGGTGACCTGGCGGCCGCCGCTCGCCCACTGGACAGTCGGGTCGCCTTCGAAATCGCTGGCTACGAATTCCAGCGATAGCGTCCCGGTTAGCTCGACCGGGAACGGCTCGGCGATGCTCACTCCCAAGGGAATCTGCTCGGCACCCCGAATCGTCGCACCGGGTCTAGAGAAACGGATCTCGGGCAGGTCCGGAATCGCTACGTCGAAGCGAACTTCTGGCACGGTCTCCGGTGTAAGGTCAGCGTTCCAGGATTCAGCCAGAATGCGCGCCGTCACGACAATTTCGCCCAAGACCGCCCCGGCCCGGAAGTTCACCGTCGGGCTGTCCTGCCCGAACACCGCCGCGGTCGACCCGGCCGGAACCGTGAACGGGACCTGGCGCCCGCCCGTCGCCCACTGCACGGTCGGGTCGCCATCGAAATCCTCGGGCACGAATTCCAGGGAAAGCGTGCCCGTCAGCTCTACCGGATACGGCTGAGCCAGGCTCAGGCCCAGAGGAACCTCTTCGGTGGCCGAAACCGTACCGCCGGTCCGTGTGAAACGGACTTCGGGCAACTCCGGGATTTCCACGCTGAATCGAAGCTCCGGTACCGCGTCCGGCGTGATGTCGATGTGCCAAGCGTCCGAGACAAACTCTGCCGAGACGACAATTTCTCCCGATACCGACGAAGCTCGGAACTCGACCGAGTTCCCGCCCTGGGCGAACACCGCCTGGGTCTGGCCAGCCGGAATCGTGAAGCTCGCCTGATGTCCGCCTGTCGCCCATTGCACGGACGGATCGTTCCCGAAGTCTGTCGGTGAGAATTCGAGGTTCAAGCTCCCCGTGACGTCAACCGGGTACGGCTGCGCCAAGCTCACTCCAATGGGGACCGTCTCGGCGCCGCTCACCGGCCCGCCCGCCCGCGAGAAGCGGACGGAAGGAAGCTCCGGCACGGTTAGCGAGAGGGGGAAGTATGCGTCACCGACAAGCAGCGAGCCCGTGAGATCTCCGACCGACACGGATCTAGGTTCGACACGGACGCTCAGGCTCTCACCGGGCTGGAGACTCACCGGAAAGGTCGGAGCTTGCGCTATCGCGAAAGGACCGGTCACCGAGATTGAAGGAATCAGCTGCGTGCTCTGCCGGTTGTTCCGGCCGACAACCTCTACGCTGGTAGCCCCCTGCCCAAAGGCAATTGTGTTACCAGACTTTATATCGGACGCTGAGGTCGCGACAGAGTCGGCTGAATACGATATCAGGCGATAGCGCAGCAAGTCGCCACCGACTCCGCGGAGTTTGAACTGCTGCTGCAGGGTTCCGAAGTCGAGGGTCAGCAGCGCTTGGAACTCATCTGTGGTGGGGGGGGAGAACGCTAGCTGGATACTGAGGTCCCTGCCCGGCTCGATTCGGGTGGGAAACGAAGGGGGGCTGACCATTCTGTAGACAGAACTGCCGGAGATCCTCACGTCACGCAGAATCCCCGGTCCGCTTCCGTCGTTAGCGAGGACGAGCGAGGCCTCCGTCGCCTGGCCGGTCGCCCTGTTGCCGAAATCGACGCTGCCCGCGATCTGCACGGGTCGCGAAGCCCTGCCTGGCAGCATGTAGCTGAGGGAATACGAAGGAACTCTGCCTACGAGGTTCACCGTGTAAACGGTGTCTGTCGGGCTGAGGTCCGAACCCTCGAGGCGCAGCGTCAATTCGAGAACGGCCTGGGCGGGACCAGGCCCGGTGGGCAGGTAGAAGACGAACAGGTCGAGCTGAAGCTCGTTCCGGATCACGACCGGCAGGCGCGTGATGTCCTTGATCTCTTGATCGAACTCCGACGCTTGGGGACCCTTGATGTTGACCGTCCGCAGCGTGAGGTCCTGTCCGGCACCCGGATCGAACGTCAGGAACATTCGCTGGGAAACCCTCTGGCCGATCCCGTCGGAATCGAAAACGACCGTGTCCCCCAAGACAGACGGGTCCCTCGCACCCTCCACGGCCACGTCCAGCTGCGCATGGAGCGGCATCGTCGACGCCGCGCCGAGAAGCAGGGTTGCGATCGCTGTCAAGAACGTCTTCATGGCTACTCTTTCGTGATGGGACCTGGAGCGGTGCATGCTTCGGAAGGTCGCGTCCTATCGCGGCGTGGAGACCCCGACATTTCCCAGCCGGATCGAGGTGGGAGTGACCTGATCGGACTCCCCGCGCAACGCTGCCGCGATGATGCCCACGGTCGCCGCTCCGCTGATCGCGGCAATCATCCGCCAGCCGATTCCCCGTCGCTTCGGCTTGGGCTGGCCGGGAGCGACTGCGTTGGACTGGGTGATCGCTGTCGTCGCGGTCATGTTGTTGAATTCGGCCTGGACCTCGATCTGGAACGAGCCTTCCACTGTGTTGGGCACCATGCCGGTCACACGGACCCGGCCTTGATCGTCCGTTGTCATGGTGGCAACCCTGGACGCGCCGAAGAACGTCACGCTGGGACCGGATGCGGGCGCACGGAGAGTCACCGCCGCCTTAGCAACAGGCTGGCCGGAGGAATCGACCACCTCGATCACCGGCTCGGCGGCGACGTTGTTGTTGATGTTGTTGATCCCGCCGTCGCCAGCGAGAACACGAATCTGGATCCCTCCGCCAACCCCCTGAGCGAACGACGGTGCGACCAGCAGGACGCTCAGCGAGACAGCCAGAACTTGAGAGAAGAGGTGAGCCATGAACCCTCCGGGTTAGCGGTGCCGCGCCCGTAGCGCGCAGCTTTCAGAAACACACACTCCGACCGGCCGAGCAGGCCTTGCGGTGCTGAAAACATAGAGACGATATGGGGCAACAGCGGGTTACAGCGGGAATGGCGTCGGCGGTCAGGCGTGCGCCGCCACGGCCTCTGCGACCGGCCGGAATCCGAGGTCCTCCAGCAGCGCGACGATGTCCTCGTCAGTCAGGCCCTTTCGTGCGTCGGCAAGACGCGTGAAAGCCCGGTACACCGTCCGGATCTCGTCCCGGTCCAGGCAGCCGTAGCCCAGGTCCTCGACACGCTGGTGCAGCGCGTGGCGGCCGCTGTGCTTGCCGAGAATCAGCTTCGATGCCGGGACTCCAACCGATTCCGGCGTCATGATCTCGTACGTGGTCCGGTGCTTGAGGTAACCGTCCTGATGAATGCCCGCTTCGTGGGCGAACGCATTGCTGCCCACGATCGCCTTGTTCGGCTGCGGGCCGAAGGTGATGCACTCGCTCAAGGTCCGGCTCGCCCCGTAAAGCTTCGTGGCATCGATCCCGCAATAGAACGGCACGCGATCCGGGCGCACTTTCATGATCGCGACGACCTCTTCCAAAGAGCAGTTGCCCGCACGCTCGCCGATCCCGTTCAGCGCGCATTCGATCTGGCGGGCGCCCGCGTGTAGCGCCGCAACCGCGTTCGCCACGGCCAGCCCCAGATCGTCATGCGTGTGGACGCTCACCTCCGCCCGGCCCCCCAGGGCTTCGGCCACCGCGGCGATGCGTTCCGCGTAGTCGTCCGGCGTCATGAAGCCCACCGTGTCCGGTATGTTCACCACCGTGGCGCCTGCGTCGACCGCCGCGACGCACACCCGGCAAAGGTAGTCCATTTCCGTGCGCGTCGCGTCCTCGGCGGAAAACTCGACGTCGTCAACGTAGCGCTTGGCCTGCTCGACGGCCGCGACAGCTTCGTCGAGGATCTGCTCCTGGCTCTTGTTGAACTTGTACTTGAGGTGGATTTCACTCGTCGCGATGAAGCAATGGATGCGGGGATTCGGATGACCGTCCAGCGACGCCGCCGCCCGGTCGATGTCCATGGGCACGGCACGAGCCAGCGCGGCAATGCATGCTTCCGGGTACTCGCGGCACACTGCGCGGACTGCGTCAAAATCCCCTTCGGATGCAATCGGGAACCCGGCTTCGATTACATCGGCACCGAGATCCACGAGGGTCCGAGCCACCCGGAGCTTCTCCGGCGTCGTCATGCTACAACCCGGAGACTGCTCGCCATCGCGAAGAGTCGTATCGAAAATGTGTACTCGGTCGGTCATGCGATCCGGTCTCAGCACTCAGTAGAACGTAAACGCCGGGATAAGGCAAATTTATTCTTGTTGGATATACGATAAGATTTTGAAATGGATCTGGGCCTGCTTCGTGTGTTCGAAACGGTGGCGGCCGAAGGGAGTTTCTCGCGAGCGGGCCAGAAGCTCTTCCGGTCGCAACCGGCCATCTCGCTTGCCGTCAAGCGCCTAGAGACAGAGCTCGGTGTGCGCCTCATCGACCGGACCTCCCGCACGCTCCACCTGACCGACGCCGGTCGGGAGGTTTCGGCCCATGCGAAGCGCCTGCTATCGCTGGAGCGCAAGATGCGTGTCGCATTGCAGGAACTCAGTGATCTCCGCGCCGGAAAGCTCATGATCGGGGCCAACGAGTCTACAGCGCTCTATCTGCTGCGACATGTCGAGGCGTTCCGGCACAGGTTCGCCGGCATCCAAGTCGAGCTGCGGCGCAGCCTCTCGAGCCGGATTCCTGAGGCTGTGCTCGAAGGCTCGCTCGAGATGGGCGCGATCAGTTACGACCCGGGAGACCCAGGGCTCCGCATCTTCCGCCTCTACCAGGACCGCCTGACGTTCGTGGTGTCGCCCCAGCACCGCTTCGCAGACCGCCAGCAGATCGGCATCGAGGAACTCGGCGACGAGACGTTTATCGCTCACAATGTGGTATCGCCCTACCGAGCTCGCGTGATCGAGGCGTTCCGGATGCACCAAGTGCAGCTCAACATGGCGATCGAGATGCCCACGATCGAAACGATCCGACGGCTAGTGCAAAGGAACCTAGGGGTGGCATTCCTGCCCAAGATGTGCGTCGAGCAGCAGATCCGGAGCGGCGCCCTACACGAGATCGATGTCCTGGAGCTGGGCATGGAGCGTACGATCCGGCTGGTCTATCCCGCCCGTCGCTCGCTCTCGCAAGCCTCCCTGGCGTTCCTGGAACTCTTGGGAGAGCGCCCCGGGGGGCCGTCAGGAGGCGGGGGCCCTGGGCGAACCCTGGGGAACGGGTCAGGACGCTCGCCGTGCTAGGATGAGCGGCAAGTCGCCTGCTTGCTCCCAGAGCCCGTCCGACGTGAGAGTTTGCTATCTGGACTGCTTCTCCGGCATCGCCGGGGACATGCTGCTAGGCGCGCTCGTCGACGCGGGCTTGGGAATCGAGAAGCTGCAAGCCGCAGTCGACAAGCTGGGCATCGACGGCCTTTCGGTCGATGCGGAACCCGTCAAGCGCGGCGGACTCGCAGCGACGAAGGTCCGGGTCGAGGCCGCTAGCGACCACTCCCACCGTTCCCTTTCAACGATCGAGCGCATCATCGGCGAGTCCGAATTGGACGACGGAACCAAGGGCGACAGCTTGCGGGTGTTTCGCCGGCTCGGGGAGGTCGAGGCGCGCGCCCATGCCATCCCGATCGAGAAGGTGCACTTCCACGAGGTCGGGGCGCTCGACTCGATCGCCGACATCGTCGGATCCTGCGCAGGCTTCCGCGCGCTCGGCGTCGACCGGATCCTGTGCTCCCCGATCAACCTCGGCAGCGGGACCGTGCAGGCGGCCCACGGCACCATGCCCGTGCCGGCCCCAGCCACGGCGCGGCTGGTGGAGGGGATCCCGACCTATTCCGACGGCCCTGCCGTCGAACTGACGACTCCGACGGGAGCCGCGCTGGCGGTGACGCTGAGCAGCGCCTTCGGCCCTCCTCCGGCGATGCGGATCGAGACAAGCGGCTACGGGGCCGGCACACGGGACTTTCCCAAGCGCGCGAACCTCTTGCGAGTACTGGTTGGCAGTGCAGAGGATGACGGCTTCGCACCAAGCGAAGTCTGGGTCCTGGAGGCGACCATTGACGACATGACGCCCGAAATGGCCGGGTACGCGATGGAGCGCCTGCTCGAAGCCGGAGCGCTCGACGTGACCCTTTCGCCGGTGTACATGAAGAAGAACCGGCCCGGCTTCAACCTGACGGTGCTCGCGGCCCCCTCGGACCGCGTCCCGCTCGGCGAAATGATGCTGTCGGAGACCTCGACGATCGGAATTCGTGAGAGCCTCGCTCGGAGGCGGACCCTCCAGCGAACTTGGAAGCCGGTCCAAACGCGCTACGGCACCGTTCGGGTGAAGACCGCCGGAGCGGCAGGTGTCGGGTCAAACTTCGCTCCGGAGTACGAGGACTGCCGCAAGCTGGCCCGGAAGCATGGCGTTCCATTCAAGCGAGTCTGGGAGCAGGCACACCTTGAATACCTTCGCGGGGAAGGCTCCTGAGCACAGGAACCGGGGCCAAGAGCCGCGTGCGAGACTAGGTGCAGGCCCCGCGCCATGCCTAGGTTCTACCTTTCGACGCCGATCTACTATGTCAACGCCGCCCCGCATATCGGGCACGCGTACACGACGATTGTGGCCGACACGATCAAGCGATTCCGGCGCATGCTCGGCGATGATGCGTACCTCACCACCGGGACAGACGAGCACGGGCAAAAGGTCGAGAGATCGGCGCGCGCGGCCGGTTTCGAGCCAAAGCAATTTACCGATCGCGTCGCGGCAGCCTTCCGCCGGGAATGGGTCGAACTCGGGCTGGAAATCGACTTTTTTCGGCGCACCAGTGATCCGCGCCATGCCCTGGCCGTGCGCAGGGTCTTCGAGCGCTGCCTAGCGAACGGAGCCATCTACAAGGACTCCTACACCGGAAAATACCACTTGGGAGACGAGGCTTTCGTCACAGACGAGGAGGCAGCCCGGTCGGACCCCGAGCAGATCACGACGGTAACCGAGGAGAACTATTTCTTCCGGCTCTCCGATTACCAGCAGAAGCTCGTCGACCTGTACGAATCTCAGCCGGATTTCGTCCGGCCGGACACCCGGCGGAACGAGGTTCTCGCGTTCGTCAAGAGCGGTCTCAAAGACCTCTCGATCAGCCGGTCGAGCCTGCGCTGGGGCATTCCTCTGCCGAACGACCCGGAGCACGTGTTTTACGTCTGGTTCGACGCCCTCACGACCTACATGAGCGCGATCGGCTACGGCGAGGAGGAGAGCGGCGGGACGAACTACGAGCGGCTGTGGCCGATTGACGTGCACTTGGTGGGCAAGGAGATCGTCCGCTTCCACGCCGTGTACTGGCCAGCTTTCCTGATGGCGGCGGGCCTTCCGCTTCCCAAGCAGGTCTGGGCTCACGGCTGGCTGATCTTCCAGGGCGGAAAGATGTCAAAGTCGAAAGGCAACATCGTGCGGGCGCTACCGATCAAGGAGGTCGTGGGAACGGATGGGTTGCGCTATTACTTGCTGCGAGAGATCGTGTTCGGGCAAGACGGCAACTTCTCGCACGAGGCCCTCGCGACGCGCTACAACGCGGATCTCGCAAACGGTATCGGAAACCTCGCCAGCCGGACCGCATCCATGCTCTCCCGCTATTGCGGGGGCAAGGTTCCGGCAACCTCGGGCGGTGACGACGGCGGGCTTCCGGCCCTCGCGGCAAAGTGCATCGCGGATGCCGTCGGGCATTACGGCAAATTCGCGTTCTCGCGGGCGCTGGAAGCGGTGTGGGCACTGCTGGCCCGCGCCGACAAGTACATCGTCGAGCACAAGCCCTGGATCCTGGCCAAGTCCGAAGATGGGCCGGCCCGGCTCCAACTGAACGCCACGCTCTACAACACCGCCGAAACGCTGCGGATCGCTACCGCGCTGCTGGCGCCCGTCACTCCCGACGGGGCACAGAAGATTTGGACCCTGCTCGGCCAGCAAGGGCGGGTGGCTGATGTGCGCCTCGACAGGCTGGCCTGGGGTGGCTTGGCGGCCGGAACCCTTGCGGGAGAGCAGCAAGCGGTGTATCCAAGACTCGAGGTCGCCAAGGCGGTCGAGCAAATGGAGGCCCTTGAGGAGCGGGCCCTGGCAGAGCAGGCGGAGCTGATGGGAAAGGCCCGTGCCAAGGAATGCATCGAGATCGACAGTCCCGAGATCGAGATCGGCGACTTCGCCCGCGTCGACATGCGGGTCGGCTTGGTCCAGGCTGCCGAGCGAGTCAGGAAGTCCGACAAGCTGCTGCAGCTGCGGGTCGACATCGGCGAGGCCGAGCCGCGAACGATCCTGGCGGGAATCGCCGAGGCCTACACGCCCGAGGAATTGGTCGGCAGGCGGGTCGCCGTCGTGGCGAACCTCAAGCCGCGCAAGATGATGGGGCGGATCTCGCAGGGTATGGTTGTCGCGGCCTCGCGGGGCCGTGACCAGCCCCTCCTCGCGGGGTTCCCGGACGAAACACCGGTCGGAGCCCGGCTGAGCTGACCGGGACCTCCATGCTCGTCGACTCGCACTGCCACCTGGACAGCAAGGCATTCGACAGCGATCGCGACAACGTGATCGCCCGGGCAAGGGATGCCGGGGTTTCGTTCATGATGGCCATCGGGACAGGTGCCGGACCTCCGGACCTGGAGGCGGCGCTGCGGCTTGCGAACGCCTACCCTGACATCGCCGCGACGGTGGGCGTGCATCCCCATGACGCACGCAGGTTCGATGCCGCAACAGCCAGCCGCGTCGACGAGCTGTGCGGGCATCCAAGGGTGTTGGCGGTCGGCGAGATTGGCCTCGACTACCATTACGACAACTCGCCTCGAGGGATCCAGAGACGTGTCTTCGTCGAGCAGATGGAAATCGCGTCCGCCCGAGGCAAGCCGATCGCAATCCACACGCGGGACGCGTGGGACGACACCTTGGAACTGCTGGGCCTGCACTGGTCGGGCAATGGCCTAGGCGGCATCATGCACTGCTTCACCGGGTCGTCCGAACAGGCCCTCCGCTGCCTGGACATGGGTTTCATGCTGTCGTTCTCCGGAGTGCTGACCTTCCCCCGCTCCGGCGATCTGCGGGCAACGGCGCGCTGGACCCCGGCAGACCGCCTGCTTGTCGAGACCGACGCGCCGTACCTGACTCCCGTTCCGTACCGGAAGGTGCGACGCAACGAGCCGCGATTCGTCGTCCAGACAGCGCGCGTGCTGGCGGATGTCCGAGGCGACCCGTTCGAGCAGGTCGCCGAGTGCACCAGCGCAAACTTCCACAGGCTGTTTGGCCTGGATCCGAATTCCTGGCCGCAGGCCGGCTACGACGGAATCTCCGCGACGTAGACCTGCGTGCAGCCGGTCATGTCGCTGGCAAAGACCGCCATCGTCTCGTCGCGCGAGAACGACGGGTGCGGATGCGTCCATTGAGGGCCGTACACTGTGTCAGCAGCCATTTCCATCCAGCTCAGCGAACGGCTCCGGTCTGCCGCTCTGCGCTCCCGCTCCCAGTCCGCAGCGACCGCGTAGCGCGACAGCCGCCACTGCGTTCCTCGTGAGCTCGCGCGCGACATGCATACGGTCGTGCGCTCGCCGGAACGCACGTCGACCAGCTGCAACCCGATATCCGGATGCACCGTGTCGCACAGAATCATCGTGCCGTCTCGGTTTGGGGTGATGTGCCAGGCATTGAATTCGCTGATGGTCGAAACCTTGCCAGTCCGCCAGTCCAGCCGCTTCAGGGACCGGGGCCACAGACAGAACACCAGGTCCTCGGAAGTGCCGAGGAACGTCTCGTGGACGATGAACTCGCTGTTGGAGTGGCGGTACAGGCACTGCAAGCCGGTCCCGTCGCGTCGCACGCGATGCATCCGAGGTGCCGGGTCGCCGGCAAACTCGATCCACTCCGGGTTCGCGGGATTGAACTGGGGGTGGATTACGGTGCGGGGGAACTCGATGAAGCTGGACTCTGTCCCGTCGACGGTGCCAACCAGCAGCCCCCATCCTCGGTCCCGCTTGCACGCCGCGACATACCAGTCGCCGGAGGGAGTCAGGGAGCACTCCCCCAGCTGGCCTCCGCTCTCGGCAACGACATGCTCTTCCAGAGTCTCCCGGTCGAGCCTCCAGATCGCTCCTTCGCGCACGAAGAACACGGCTCCGTCGGGAGCGATCAGGGCCGAGAAGGGATGGACGGGTTGTCCGCCGGTCAGCTGGCGGACACTGCCATCAGGGAATTCGGTTTCGTACAGCTGCGCGAAGCCGCTCCGGTACCCCGTGAACAGCACGTGGCGCTGATCCTCCGTGAACGAGCATTGCAGGAAGTAGGTCGGGTGGCTGATAGAGGGGTGGCCGGTCAACTGATGCACGGTCGCACCCGTCAGGGAATCCACGAACGTGGCGTGCTCCGAGGGCCCGACCGTTCCCTTTTTCCACGTCACCGGCCGCATCAGCCCGAGCCCCGCTGCAAGGCTTCCTCCAGGATCCGGTTGGCCGGCCCCGCCTTCATTGCCAAGCCAAGGACGGCTGCCAGCGTCGGAGCGATGTCGGTGGGACTGGCGGCGCAGTCGTGTCGGCCGGGCGAGATTCCCGCACCTGCCGGTAGAACCGGCACCCCGCGGTCGTACCGGTAGGGGCTCCCGTGACCGGTCCCAGTCGCTCTCCCCACGTAGAGATACTCGCGCAGACGGATCTGGATATGGGGCGACCGGCCGGAAAGTAACGCGTTCTCGAACAACGCCTTGAGGGAGTTCCCGGCCCAGGTCGACAGCTGCTGGGCTGTCAGCACCGTTTCGACGCCCGCCTGGCTCCTTAATGAGCTGGCGACGCACTCGCTCGCCTCGACAGTGTCCGTGTTCCGTTTGAGCAGCGCGTCCTCGTCCCAATAGAGACGCGTGCCGTTGGCGTCCGCACCGGTCTCGCTCGCCGGGCCGGCCACGCATTTCTCTGCGACCCTCCGGGCCTGACGCCAAAGGCGTTCGACAAATAAACGCTCCGCGGGAATGCCGTTCTCCTGTAGGTGCTCGACCAGAGGCAGCGCGCCGTGGTCGGCGCTGAGCGCGAACACGGCGCGCTCCAGCCCAACGTCCTGGTCGATCGCGTGGAGGAGCCGGCCGCGTTCCCGCCAGGAGTTGCCCACGATGCGATGGCTCGCCGGCTGCACGTCGGTCGAGATTGTGGCTTGGCCGGCCGAGGTGACTGTCGCGGAGTGGCTGTAGGCAGCTCGCGGGAAATAGGCGCCGCTTCGCAGCAGCCATCCCAGGCCCCCGCGGTAGCGGTCCTCGAACCGCTCGATGTAGTCGGTCCGCAACTGGTCGATCACCAGCAGCACGACCAGCCGCGGCTGCCGGTGGGCGACGCCGGGAGCAAGCGCCGTCCCGAGTCCTAGCGCCGCCAGCAGAACCAAGGACCCGGCCCAGTTGGCGACGCTGGTCATCCTGTATCAGTCTCTGCGGCAGCGGCCTCCCGCAGGAGTGCCGCGGCGTCGTCGGCTTGGGACTCCAGAACCTTCAGCAGCACGTTCCCGACCGGCTGCTGGATGACGTTCTCTCGTGCGACCCAGCACAGAATCCCCGCCGACTCAAGCAGCGACTGGATGACCTCTGCCTCGATGTTTGCCAGATGGCTCCGGGAAGAGAAAACCGTGACAAGCGGCTCGTCGGTTCGAGGCGGCTCCATCGGACTGAGCGCAGTCTATCAGACAGCGCTCGCAGGCGCTTGAGGGCCGAATTCGCCGAGAGGCCTGTGGAATACTAGAACTCTCGAGCGCAGCCCCATGACACGGATCACAGTCCTTTCCACCCTTCTGGCGATGACGCCGTTCGGCCTCGCCGCCGCGGATCCTGCCGAGCAGCACCCCACCGGATACACGGACACTCCTTTCCTGCCCGGGGACCGCTGGAGAGTCCACGACGATGCCCGGCCTCGCCCGAGGATGGTGGAGCCTAGCCTGCTTGGGAACCCTCCGTCGGACGCTGTCGTGCTATTCGACGGCACTGACCTCTCCCAGTGGGTCCAGCGCGGGCGCGGCGGCAAGACCCTCGAGCCGGTCTGGAAGGTCAAGAACGGATACATGGAAGTCGTTCCCCGAACCGGCAGCCTCCGGACCAAGGAATCGTTCGGCGACGTGCAGCTGCACATCGAGTGGGCGACCCCGGCCGAGCCGAGCGGGTCAAGCCAAGCGCGGGGAAACAGCGGCGTGCTGATCATGGAACTCTACGAGATCCAGGTCCTGGATTCCCACCAGAACATCAGCTATGCGGACGGCCAGGCCGGGGCAATCTACGGCCAGTATCCTCCTCTGGTCAACGCGTCTCGCAAGCCGGGCGAATGGCAGACCTACGACATCGTCTTCGAAGCCCCGCGCTTCGATGGCGAAAAGCTTGAGAAGCCAGCCTTCGTGACTGTCTTCCACAACGGGGTCCTGCTCCATCACAGGAAAGAGATGATGGGGCCTATGCGGCACAGGGCCCTCACCGAGTACTCCCCGCACGCGGCCGAGCTGCCCCTGCTGCTGCAAGGCCACGGCAACCCCGTGCGGTATCGGAATATTTGGGCTCGCAGGCTGGACCTAGACAATCCGTAGGGCGATCACAGCCGCTGGCAGGGCCGCGCACAGGACGAGGTCGCGGACTCGGGGCCTCGGCCCGGGCTGCCGGGGGAACTCGCCCCGGAACCCCCTCGCCAGCATTGCATGCGCCACGCGATCCGCCCGGTCCCACCCGCGTACGAATACCATTGCCGCGTGGTTCGCCCACAGGCGCGTCCGCCCGGCAGCCACGCGCCCGCCGGTGCGGCAGTCTCGCGCTCGCGCGATGCGCCGCCATTCTTCAAGGAGCACGGACAGGTACCGATGCATCAGGGTCGCTGTCAAGGCGAGGCCGCGAGGTGCGCCGAGACGCCTGAGCGAACCGACGAGATCCGCGACCGACGTGGTCGCGACCAGCAGAGAAAGAAGCAGGATCGCCGAGTAGGCCTTCCACGCCACGGCCAGCGCGAGACCCGTGCCCCCGGGCACGGCAGAGGCGATCGGCATCACGGCCGCCATCGCAATGAACGGGGTCGAGGCGAGAAACCGGCCCAGCAGGTATCGTGCGGGCACGGCCGAAAGTGCTGCGACGCAGCACAGAAGCCCCAGCACCGCGGGGCAGTGCCAGCCCAGCCCGGACGGGAAGGTCGAAATCACCACGATGGTGCCGAGCACGGCGCACAGCTTGGCCAGCGGGTCCATCCGGGCCAGCGCTGACTGCGGTGCTGCAACGCTGCTGTCGAATTCCCTCACGCGTTCCTCTCACGCCTGCGGAGCACCCACCAAGCAACCAGTGCGCTTCCAACGAGCGCCGCCACGACCAGATCGCGAACTGCGAGCCCGGTCCGTGGAGGGCGGCCAGTCACCTCTCCGGCCGCGTCGACCGACACATCCACCTCCGTCCGATGGCCGAGCCCGTCGTCCAGGACGACTCTCCACAGTCCCGTCGTGTCCGGGACGAAGCTGGCGCGGCCCCGCATGTCGGTGCGCAGCCTCTGGTAGATCCGAGCGGGCTCTGCCGGCGAATACACCAGCACCTCCGCGTCAGCCGGCTCGCCGCTCGAATACTGGCAGAGCACGACCACGGCGCGGGACGACGGCTCGACGCTGGCTTCCATCCCATGCGCCAAGGCAACAACCGGCATGCACATCCAGGCCGCGACGATCCAGGCCGCCTGGCGAGTCACCGCGCGGGCGGCAGCAGGATGTCTGGCTTCGCGCGACCGAGAAACGACACCGCGAGCACGGTAACCACGGCCTCGATGGCTGCAACCACCGCATAGAGCGAGGCAACCACGTAAAAGCCGCGACCGTAGTCCGCGAGTTCGAATTCCGCTGCCAGCAGGAACGCGGGCAAGAGCGCCCCTATCAGGCCCGCCCCGAGGGCCCTTGTCCCGCGCCGACCTGGAACAAGCCGCCACAGCCACCAGCCCACAAGGGCGCCGAGTCCCATGTTCAGCGAGTTCACGCCTAGCGAGAGAAGCCCTCCGTGCTGCAGCAGCAAGGACTGAAACAGCAGGCAGACGTACAGGACGGGGAACGCTCGCCTCCCGAGCAGGATTCCGATCAGGCCATAGAGCCCGAGATGCGCGGGCAGCCCCGCAACGGGAAACTGGATCGTCGAGATGACGAACGCTGCTGCCGAAGCGAGGCCCATCCTCGATGCCTCCGCGGCCTGCAGGCCACGGCAAGTGGAATAGAGCCACGCGGAACTCGCGAAGTGCGCGGCGACGCAGCCGGTCACGGGAAGGATGCCGTCTGCGACGTGCACCGGACATGCGAGTATACCACCGGCCCGGCACCGGGCGACCCACGGTCAATCCGCGAGACCGTGACCTCCGGCAACCCTCTCGGCGAGATGGTTGCGAATGCGGGACCGGTTCCGTTCGACCTCGTACAAGGCCGCCCTCAGCAGCTGCTGCTTGCGATTGGCAAGCACTTCCCGAATTGACTCCTGGACCACAGGGTCGTCAAACTCACGCCGACCAGCAGGCTCGATTGATATCAGCCGCAAGATCCGAAACTCGCCGTCCGTCTGGACGACCGGCGAGATTTCGCCCGGCATCAGCGCGACAAGCGCGCGCCGCAGGCGAACGTCGGTCTTCTCGAGCGCCGACTGGGCGATGAAGCCCATGTCGCCGCCATTGGCAGCGTAGACCGGATCCTCCGAGTAGTGCAACGCGAGCTGCTCGAAGTCCGCACCCCCGTCGATCTCCTCGCGAATGCGCTGGATCTTGCGACGGGCCGACTCCAGGTCGGTCGCGTCGTCGTTGCGGAGGTTGGGAATTGGCGACACCTCGGTCTCCGCGACCAGGATCTGGGCCAAATGCAGCTGCTGCTCCGGCACAGCGAAGGCGGCGGCGTGGCTGTCGTAGTATTCGCGCATCTCACTTTCGGTCACGCGCACCTTCGAGGTGATCTCTCGGTTGAAGAGCTTCTCGACCGCCAGCTGGCGGCGCAGCTCTTCGCGGAACTCGCGCGGGTCGATGCCCGCTCCCTCGAGGAATTGCTGAAAGTCTGCCGGGGTCCCGTAGGCGAGGCGATGGCGCTCGAGAGCAGCGTCGATGTCCCGGTCCGCGACGGCCAGACCCTGCGCGTCGGCTCTTTGCAGCAACACTCTCTGGTCCACGAGTTCCCGCAACAGCCCCATCCTCTGGAGCAGTTCCTGCTGGACGTCCAGGGATCCGGCGGAGCTGCGCAGGTCCTGGAGCCTGGAAATCTCGTAGCGTTCGAGATCGGCGTAGGTAATCCGCTCTCCGTTCACCTCGGCCGCGAGCTGCGTGCCGTCCGGCTCGCCACACGAGGAAAACACCAGCAGGGCGGCCACGGCAGCGGCCGAGGCAAGTCCCTGCCGGGGAGAATTCGCAAGGGTTTCGAAGTCCAAGGGCGGTAGCGCCGCTAGGTCTTGTCGCCGGGCGCCTCGGCGGTTTCGTCAGATTCCTTCCGGATACGTGCCTCGCGGCGCTTCTTCTTTTCCTCGCCCCTCTTCGCCAGCTGGGTGCCCAGCAGCTCGAGGATCGCCGTCTCGGCACCGTCGCCCTGACGGGTTCCGAGCCGCACGATACGCGTGTAGCCTCCCGCGCGGTCCGCGAATCGCGGCCCGATACTGTCGAAGAGCTTTTTTACCGCGGCGGGCTCGAACAGGTAGGCGGCAGCCTGTCGCCTCGCGTGGAGGGTGTCGCGCTTGGCAAGGGTGATAATTCGATCGACCTGAGGCCGGACCGCCTTCGCCTTGGTCACGGTCGTCTGGATCCGTTCGTGCAGGATCACGCTCGTTGTCAGACCCCGCAGCAGCGCGCGACGCGCCGACGGATCGCGCTGCAGCTTGTAGCCGCCTTTTCTGTGCCTCATCGATACCGCTCCCGCTAGACGTGTTCGCCGACGGCCTGCCTCGGAATCAGACGGCCGTGCTCGTCCTCCCGCATGCCGAATTGGAGCCCCATGGAGTCGAGGATGTCCTTGATCTCTTCGAGCGACTTCCGGCCGAAGTTCTTCACCTTCATCATGTCGGACTCCGACTTCACCACCAAGTCGCGTACCGTCTGGATGTTGGCATTCTTGAGGCAGTTGTAGGAGCGCACCGAAAGCTCCATCTCGTCGACCGACTTGTTGAGGTGCTCCGTGTAGCGGTCCGCGTGGAGGTCGGGTACCGCTTCGACCGTCGCGGTCTCCTCCTCGAAGTTGATGAAGATCTGCATGTGATCCTTGAGCAGCTTCGCGGCCAGACCGATCGCGTCCTGCGGGGTCACGGCTCCGTTCGTCCACAGCTCGAGGCTCAGCTTCTCGTAGTCGGTCATCTGCCCGAGGCGTGCAGCGTCGACCTTGTAGTTGACTCGATGGACCGGCGAATGGACAGAGTCGATCGGAATGAAATCGACTGCCAGGTCCTCGTCGTAGTTCTTCTCGGCCGAAACGTATCCGCGCCCCGTCTTAACGCGCATCTCGATGTCAAGAACACCGTCGTCACTCACGGTGGCGATGTACACCTCCGGATCCAGGATCACCACGTCCGCGTCCGTCTCGATCGCCCCGCTGTAGACCTCGCCCGGTTCGGTGACGCGGAGCCGGATCGTCCGAGAGCCGTCCCCGTGCAGCTTCAGGGGGATCTGCTTCAGGTTCAGGATGATGTCGGTAGCGTCCTCCACCACACCCGGAATGGGGGTGAACTCGTGCGAGATGCCCTCGATCCGCACCGCGCTGATGGCTGCACCCTCGATCGAACTGAGAAGGGCACGCCGCAACGAATTGCCGACCGTCGTGCCGAAACCGCGCTCGAACGGCTGGGCGCTGAAGCTCCCGTAGGTGTCCTGCAGCGACTCCAATTCGACGGCCAGCCGCTTGGGCTTCTGGAATCCTCTCCACATACGATGTCTGCCTCTTCTCTGCTCTGCGAATCCCGACGGGCAGGTTCCCTCTCGGTCCCTACCTCGAATACAGCTCGACGATTAGCTGCGCGTTGATCTGGGTCGCCTCAAGGTCCTCCTTGGAAGGCTCGCTCAGCACGCGGCCCCGGAAATCCCCCGCCGACTGCTCCAGCCAGCCCGGCGCGGCCGGAAGCACCGGTGCCTCCAGCGCCAAGCGGATTCCGCCATGCTCGCGGCTACCCTCCCTGATCTCTACGACATCGCCTGGCTGCGTCAAGTACGACGGGATGTCGACTTTCGCTCCGTTCACCTGCACGTGGCCATGGTTGACGATCTGCCGGCCCTGCCGCCGGGAGACGGCGAAGCCCAGACGAAATACCACATTGTCAAGACGCCGCTCAAGCAGGCTCAGGAGATTGTCGCCAACAACGCCCGGCATCCGCGCCGCGCGCTTGTAGTAGTTGCGGAACTGGCGCTCAAGTACATCATACATGAATCGCGCCCGCTGCTTCTCCTGCATCTGCAGCGCATAGCCGAGCATCTTCCTCGGCCGCTGCGTCTTGCCGTGCTGGCCAGGCGCGTAAGGGCGCTTGTCGAGATGGCGCTCCGACTTCGGATCGAGCGCCATGCCCAGCCTCCGAGATCGGCGGACCACAGGTCCCCGGTTTCTTGCCATGCGAATCTCCCTGTCTCTCAGACCCGGCGCTTCTTGGGCGGCCGACAGCCGTTATGCGGAATCGGCGTCACGTCCTTGATGTGCGTGACATGAATTCCTGCCGCCGAAAGTGCCCGGATGGCCGACTCCCGACCGCTCCCCGGCCCCTTCACGCGCACGGCAACCCGTTCCATGCCGTGTTCCTTCGCCGCGTTGGCAGCGGTGAGGCTGGCCTGCTGCGCGGCAAACGGCGTTCCCTTCTGCGACCCGCGGAACCCCAGGGATCCGGCGCTCGACCACGACACCGTGCGGCCTTCCAGGTCGGTGATGGTGACAATCGTGTTGTTGAACGTCGCCTTGACGTGCACGATCCCGATCGGCACGTTCTTCTTCTGGCGGCTCTTGAACCGCTTCTTGTCCTTGCCCTTTGCCTTCGCCATCGATTCTCTCCCGAGCGCCTACTTGGTCGCCTTCCTCTTGTTCGCGATCTGGCCGCGTCTCGCACCCTTCCGGCTGCGTGCATTGGTGTGCGTCCGCTGCCCTCGCACGGGGAGGCCGCGCCTATGACGGAGGCCGCGATAGCAGCCGATCTCCATCAGGCGGCGCACGTTCATGGCGACTTCCTTGCGCAGGTCGCCCTCGACTGCCCGCTCCTCCTCCAGCAGGTTCCGCAGGGCGGTGATCTCCTGGTCCTCCAGCTCGCCCATCCGCTTGCCGAAATCGATGCCGGCCCGGTACAGCAGGGAGCGCGCCCGAGTAAACCCGATGCCATACAGGTAGGTCAATGACACTTCCGCCCGCTTGTTGTCAGGAATATCGACACCTTCGAATCTAGCCATCTCGCCTCTCTTTCCGGCGCCTAGCCCTGGCGCTGCTTGTGCTTCGGGTTGACACAGATCACCCTGACGACACCGTGCCGCCGGATGACCTTGCAGTAATTGCAAAGCCTCTTTACCGATGCCCGTACCTTCATCTCTCCACCCGTCCTAGAATTCTGGCGCGCGTCGCATCGCGCGGGGAAAGCCGCACACGGACGCGATCGCCCGGCCGCAGCCGCAGGAAGTCCATCGCGTGCCGACCGGTCGCTGCGGCCCCGACGAAGTGGCCGGTCTCCAGGCGAACCCGGAATAGCAGGTTCGGCAGCTCCTCGACGACCGTGCCGATCGTCTCGGACGCCGCCTGACCGCGCCTGTCCTCTCCAGCGCCCATTCTTGCACTCGTTCCATCCCTCAAATCACCGTCAGCAACCGCGGTCCGTCCCGGGTGACCGCAACGCAATGCTCGAAATGGGCCGCGTTGGAGCCATCCCGCGTGACGGCCGTGAACCGGTCCCGCAGGATGCGGGTCCCGGGCTCGCCCGCGGCGACCATCGGCTCGATCGCCAGCACCATGCCGACACGCAGCCGGACGTTGCGCATCTTCGGGTCGGTGTGGTTGGGCACCTGCGGCTCCTCGTGGAGCTTCTTGCCGATGCCGTGCCCGACGAATTCCTTGACGATCGAAAAGCCGTTCGTTTCCACATGGCGCTGCACCGCGCCGCTCACATCGAACAGGCGCCGACCGTCGACCATCTGCTCGACCGCGAGATCCAGCGACTCCCGCGTCACCCGCAGCAGCCGCTCGGCCTCCCCGGAGATCCGCCCGACCGGAATGGTCGTCGCCGAATCGCCGTAGTAGCCGTCCAGGAGAACGCCGCAATCGACCTTCACAATGTCCCCCTCGCGCAGAATCCGCCGGCGGGACGGGATGCCATGCACGACCTCGTCATTGACGGAAGTGCACAGCGCCGTAGGGAACCGCTTGCCCACGGCGGGCACGTAGTAGCCCTTGAACGCCGGGGTGGCGCCAGCATCCCGGATCATCTCCACCGCCATCTGTTCCAGGTCCATCGTCGTGGTCCCGGGCTGGACGGCATCGTGCAGTGCGGACAGGATGCGGGCGACGAGGCGCCCGCTGGCCCGCATCCTGTCGATCTCCATGGGACTCTTGCGCACGATCATGGCGAATTGCTCCGGCCCGCGCCAAGGGCGGGCCTAGTCTCTAAGCGAAGGAGTGGCGCCCCCGTATCCTCCCGGCACGCGGAGTGAAGCCCTCGTAATGCCGCATCAGCAGCTGCGACTCGATCTGGTTGACGAAATCCATGGCGACACCGACGACGATCAGCAGCGACGTGCCGCCGAAATAGAAGTTGACGTTCAAGCCGTCGAGGAGCCAGCGGGGCAAGTTCGCGTCGGCCCAGTTCCCGATCAAGGGCAGGTGGTGGATCTTCGCTCCATTGATCATCAGGTCCGGGATGAGCGAGATCAGGGCGAGATAGAGTCCGCCGACCAAAGTCAGCTTGGTCAGGATGTCGTTGATGTACTCGGCGCTCGGCTTACCTGACCGGATGCCCGGGATGAACCCGCCGTACTTTCGCATGTTGTCGGCGACCTCGTTCGGATTGAAGATGATCGAAACGTAGAAGAAGCAGAAGAAGACGATCCCTACCACGTAGATCAGCTCGTAGAGAGGCTCGCCGTAGCGCAGCGTATCGAGAATCCGCGTCAGCATCGGGCTCTCGGAGAACATCAGCGTGAGCGTCTGCGGGAGGGAGAGGATCGACGAGGCGAAGATCACCGGAATCACGCCCCCGGCGTTGACCTTGAGCGGCAGGTGCGTCGACTGCCCGCCCATCATTCGCCTGCCCACGACCCGGCGCGCGTACTGCACCGGGATCCGGCGCTCGCCCCGCTCGACGAACACGATGAATCCCACGACTCCGACCATTGAGGCGAGAATCACAATCGCGGCCAGAACGTTCCACTGCCCGGTGACGAAGACGTTGTCGTACACGGCCTGGATCGCTCCCGGCACGCCTACCACGATGCCCGCGAAAATGATCAGTGACATGCCGTTGCCGATACCGCGCTCGGTGATCTGCTCGCCGAGCCACATAATGAAGGCCGTGCCGGTTGTCAGCGTCAGGATCATCATTAGCCGGAAGCCCCAGCCGGGGTTGTAGGCGAGGCCCTGCTGGACGACCAGCTGGGCGAAGGCGAACGACTGCACGATGCTGATCCCGATCGTCAGGTACCGTGTCCACTGCGTGATCTTGCGGCGCCCGAGCTCGCCTTCCTTCTGGAGCCGCTCAAGGGTCGGGACAGCCACAGTCAGCAACTGCAAGATGATCGAGGCCGTGATGTACGGCATGATCCCCAGGGCAAAGATGGTCAGCTGACTGAACTGGCCTCCGGAAAACAGATCCAGGAACCCGAGCGTGGTGCCGCGCACGGACTCGAATATCCTCTGCAGCTCCTCGGTGTTCACGCCGGGCGTCGGGATGTGCCCTCCGATGCGGTACACCGCGAGCAGCGACAGCGTGAAGAGCAGCCGCCTGCGCAGGTCGGGCACGCGGAAGGCATTGACGCAGGCATCGAGCCACTTCATCGTCGAGCGTCCGCCTCCCCGGTAGCGACGAGCACGGCCTTGCCGCCTGCCCGCTCGATCTTTTCCCTCGCGGCGGCCGAGAAGCGGTGTGCGGTAACCGTCACGGGCCGGGTGATCTCACCGTCGCCAAGGATCTTCAGGCCGTCCCGCAGGGCCTTGACCGTGCCCCCCGCGAGCAGGCCGTCGGGCGTGAACTCGTCGCCCTCAAGCTCTTCGAGACGAGCCACGTTCAGTACCGCGTACTCCTTGCGCCCCGGGTTGTTGAACCCGCGCTTCGGCACACGCCGGATCAGGGGCATCTGGCCCCCTTCGAAACCGCGCCGGCCCTTGTAGCCGGAGCGGGACTTTTGCCCTTTCTCGCCACGCCCGGCCGTCACGCCGAGTCCCGAACCCGGACCCCGTCCGGGGCGCTTGCGCGGCCGGCGCGATCCTGCCGGCGGGTGCAGTTCGCTGAGATTCATCGCTGTGTTCGCCTACTCGACGACCTCCACCAGGTGCGGGACCTTGGCGACCATGCCACGCGTGGCCGGGTCGTCTGGGCGCTCGACCACCTGGCCGATGCGCCGCAGGCCGAGTCCGCGCACTACCTTCCTGAGCTTCGACGGGGCGCCGATGGTGCTCCGCTTCAGCCTGATCCTGAGCTTTCCGTCGATCATGGGCCACCCTTGATTTCCTGGACGTCCTTGCCCCGGATGCGCGCGACCTCTTCATAATGGCGCAATTGCTTCAGCCCGTCGAACGTAGCCTTGATCACGTTGTGCGGGTTCTTGGAGCCGATCGACTTGGTCAACACGTTCTGGATGCCCGCCGCCTCGACGACAAAGCGGACCGCGCCGCCGGCAATCATGCCCTTGCCCTCCCTGGCGGGCTTGAGCAGCACCCGGCCAGCACCGTAGACCCCGAGCACCTCGTGCGGAATCGTGGGGCCCAGGACGTGGACCTGGATCAGGTTCTTCTTGGCCTTCTCGACGGCCTTGCGGATCGCCGAGGGAACTTCCTTGGCCTTGCCCTTGGCATACCCCACGACATGCTTCTCCGGGTCGCCGACCACGACCAGGGCCGAGAAGCTCAGGTTCTTGCCACCCTTGACGACCTTCGTCACGCGGTTGATTGCAACGACCTGGTCGGTGAGCTGCAGCTCGGCGTGCTCGATGCTCTGGTTGGATTCCATGCTTCGCTACTCTCCCTGCCCGTGCCGGGACCGCTCCCGCGAGGAAGGCAGGAGCCCGGCCCGTTGAACTTCTTCGGCCAGCGCTTGGACGCGGCCCTGGTAGTTGTGCCCGCCACGGTCAAAGACCAGACGCTGGATTCCGGCCGCCTGGGCTCGCTCCGCGATCACCTGGCCGACCCTGGTGGCCGCTTCGACGTTGCCGCCGTAACCCTCGAACCCGGCACCCAGCGAGGAGGCGGCCGCAAGCGTCCGCCTTGCGTCGTCGTCGATCACCTGAGCGTAGATGTGCTTGATCGAGCGGAACACCGCGAGCCGCGGACGCTCCGCCGTGCCACTCAGCTGCCTGCGAATGCGGGCATGGATGTGCCGGCGGCGTTCGTTCCGACTAGGAGGTGAAACCATCGTGAATTCGCTCCGTCTGTGCAAGCGGCTAGGCAGCGCCGCTCTTGCCTTCCTTGCTGCGCAGCCGCTCCCCTGCGTAGCGCACGCCCTTCTGCTTGTAAGGATCCGGCTTGCGCAGCCCACGGATATTCGCCGCGGTCTGGCCGACCAGCTGCCTGTCGATGCCTGACACCTCGATCTTCGTGTTGCCTTCGACCGTGGCGTCGACGCCGTCGGGAAGCAGGACCTCCACCGGGTGGGAGTATCCCAGCTGCAGGACGAGGACGCGTCCCTGCTTCTGGGCTCTGTAGCCCACGCCGACAATTTCGAGCCGCTTGCTAAAGCCCTGAGTGACGCCTGTAACGCAATTGTTGGCCAATGCCCTCGTCAGTCCCTGCAGGGCCGTGCGGGTGCCTTCCGCGCAGGAGAAGCGCAGGGTGGCCCCCTCGAGTTCCGCAGTCACTCCTTCCGGCACCGGAACGCTCAGCTCGCCCTTCGGGCCGCGCACGGTTAGCTGGCCGGGCATGACGGCCACGCTCGCGCCGCCCGGCACTTGGATCGGCAAGTCTCCAATTCTCGACATCGTCTTCCTCCCGCAGGGTCCGGCCGCTCAGTACACGGTGCAAAGGACCTCGCCGCCCACGCCCTTCTCCCGAGCCTGCTTGCCGGTCATGACCCCTTGCGAGGTGGTCATGATGCAAACGCCCATGCCTCCGATCACCTGCGGCACGCTGCGCGAGTCCACGTAGACGCGGCGGCTCGGCTTGGAGACCCGGGCCAGGCGCGTGATGACCGGCCTCCGGTCCGGGCGGTATTTCAGGTACACCTTCAGGACCTGCTTGTTGTCGTCATTGGCAACGCGGTAGTTCGCGACATACCCTTCCTCCTTGAGGATTCTCGCCAGCTCGATCTTCACCTTCGAGCCCGGAATCTCGACCTTGGTATGACGGGCCAACATGCCGTTGCGGATGCGCGTCAGCATGTCGGCAATGGGGTCGCTGTGCATCTCGTCTCCTACCAGCTGCTCTTCACCACGCCGGGCAACTCGCCTGCCAGTGCCAGGTTCCGGAAGCAGATCCGGCACAGCTCGAACTTGCGCATGTAGCCGCGGGGACGCCCGCACCGGCGGCAGCGGTTCCGGTAACGCACCCGGAAGGGCAGCTTCTTGCGCTCGCGCGCGGTTTTCGCTTTCGTCGCCATGGGTCCTTTCCCGATCCTCCTCCGCGCCTAGACGCGGAACGGCATGCCCAGCAGCCTGAGCAGCTCGTAGCCCTCTCGATCCGTTCTCGCCGTGGTCATCACCGTGACGTTCATTCCCTTCATCACCTCTACCTTGGTGTAGTCGATCTCCGGGAAAATCGTGTGCTCCTGGATTCCTAGCGTGTAATTGCCTCGACCGTCCAGCTTGGGCGAGACGCCCTGGAAGTCGCGGACCCTCGGCAGGGACACCGCGATCAGCCGGTCGAGGAACTCCCACATGCGGACGCCCCTCAGCGTTACGGTGCACCCGACGGGCATCCCGGCACGCAGGTTGAAGCCTGCGATCGGCCGCTTGGCACGAGTGATGACCGGCCGCTGGCCGGCGATTGCGGCAAGTTCCTGCGCGGCGCTGTCAACGACGCGCTGGTTCACGGCCGCCCGGCCGCGCGCGGACTGCTTCCCGCCCGGCCCCTTGGCGCCCTTCTTCGCGACGCCTTGCTGCTTCTGCAGGACCTGCTTGCCGATACCCATGTTCAGCTTCACGCCCACCAGCCTCGGCACGGCCATGGGCGACGAGTATGCGAACTCCTTGCGGAGCGCCGGCACGACATCGGCCCGGTATTTTTCCTTCAGTCGTAAACCTGCCATCACTCGTTCACCAGCCTCACGTTCGAGAGGTCCAGCATCGACTCCCGTTCCGCGATGCCCCCCTTGACCTGCTTCTGCGGATTCGGGCGCACGTGCTTCTTGACCATGTTGGCTCCCTCGACGAGCAGCTTCCCGCGCTTGCGGTCGACCTCGAGAACCCGTCCCTTCAGGCCCTTGCTGCGGCCTGCCAGCACCTGGACGGTGTCGTTCTTCTTGATGTTCGTCTTGCGCATCGTCAGTGGCCTGCGCTGCTTCCTCATCACCGGCACTAGAGCACCTCCGGAGCGAGCGAGACGATCCTCATGAACCGCTTTTCGCGAAGCTCCCGGGCAACGGGGCCGAACACGCGCGTGCCGACCGGCTCGCCAGCGTCGGTGACGAGCACTGCAGCGTTCTCGTCGAAGCGGATGTAGGTGCCGTCCTTGCGCCGGGTTTCCTTGCGCATGCGCACGATCACGGCACGCACGACCGATCCCTTCTTGACGTTCGAGTCCGGCACCGCTTCCTTCACGGAAGCCATCACGATGTCACCCAAGCCCGCCTTGCGCCCTGTCGAGCCGCCGCGCGGCAGGATGCACATCAGACGCCGGGCGCCGGAGTTGTCGGCCACTGTCAGCCTGGTCTGCATGCCGATCATGACGTCATTTCCCTTTCGCCGGACGCTAGGCGCCCTTCTCCTTGCGCCGGCGGCGGACCTTGATCTCGACCTGCGTCGACTTGATCACGACCTCCTCCAGCCGCCACCGCTTGCGCCTCGAGAGCGGACGGCATTCGACGATGCGTACGCGGTCTCCCTTCCTGGCGGCACCGTCCTCGTCGTGCGCCATGAATCTCTTCTTGCGGGTGATGTATCGGCGGTAGAGCGGATGCGGGACCCGCCGGCTCACCTCGACGACGATGGTCTTCGTCGCCTTGGTCGAGACCACCACGCCGATCTTGCGGTTCTTGTGGCCCTGCTGCTCAGCCATCGCTGCCTCCCTGCAACGCTGCCGCCCGCCGCTTGTCCCCGGCGACGGTGAGAATCCGGGCGAGATCCTTGCGGGTCGACCGGTACTTGCGGATCCCCTCGGCCTGGCCCATCGAGATCTGGAAGCGCAGCTTGAACATCTCCTCCCGCGCCTCGGCTTCCCGGCGCTCCAGCTCGCCGAGGGTCATTTCCCGGTACTCGGTGGCCTTCATAGCAGGCCTCCATCGAAGCGGCTCACGAACTTCACGGGAATCGGCAGCTTCTGCGCGGCCAGTTCCATCGCCCGGCGGGCCACAGCCTCCTCGACGCCCTCGACCTCGAACATCATCCGTCCCGGCTTGACAACCGCGACCCACTGCTCGGGAGCGCCCTTGCCCTTGCCCATGCGGGTCTCGGCGGGCTTCTTGCTGATCGCCTTGTCGGGGAAGATGCGGATCCAGAGCTTGCCGCCGCGCTTGACGCGACGGCTGATCGCGATGCGCGCCGCCTCGATCTGCCGGTCGGTGATCCAGGCAGCCTCGAGAGCCTTCATCCCGAAGTCCCCGAAGTCCAGGCCCGAGCCGCGCCAAGCCTTCCCGCGCCGCTTGCCCCTCTGCATCTTCCGGTAACGCGTCTTCTTCGGCATCAGCATGGCGCTACTCCTTCTCCTCCGGCTTGGTCTCGGCGGAGGCGGGCGCCTCTGCGGCGGGACCGGCCAACGGCGGGCGGAAGGCCCCCTCGACAGTCTGGGGCTTCGGCCGTTCGGCTGGCGCCGGCGCCGGCGCAGCAGCGGGCGGCGGGGCGGCAACCGTCTGCGGCCGCAAGCGCTCGCGCTCCTTCTCGGCCTGCGAGCGGGCCTCGCGGCGACGGGCCGGCTCGGGCTCCTCCCGGCCGGTCCGGCGAATCGCCACGCCACGCGGATCGATGATCTCGCCCTTGTAGATCCAGCACTTCACTCCGAGCACACCGTAGGTCGTGTAGGCCTCGCTGAAACCGTAGTCAATGTCAGCTCGCAAAGTCTGCAGCGGGAGCCGTCCGTGCAGGTGCCACTCGCTGCGGGCGATCATCTTGCCATTCAACCGGCCCGCGACCCAGATCTTGATGCCCTTGCAACCGAAGCGCTGGGCGAACTCGACGGCCTTGCGCATCGCCCGGCGGAAGCTGACGCGCTTTTCGATCTGCAGAGCAACCGATTCGGAGACCAGCTGGGCGTCGAGCTCGGGCCGGTGAACCTCCTGGATGTCTATGTAGATGTCGCGCTTGGTCCGTTGCTGCAGCTCGGCCTTGAGCTTTTCGATCTCGGCCCCCCGCTTTCCGATGATGATTCCCGGCCGCGCCGTCCGGATCGCAATACGCAGCTTGTTGCCGGGCCGGTCGAGCTCGATGGAGCTGATGCCGGCCGCCTTGAGCCGCTTGCGCAGCTCCTGCTTCAGATTGATGTCCTCGTTCATCAGGTCGGCGTAGCCCTTCTGGGCGTACCAGCGCGAGCGCCAGACCTTCGTGTAGCCGAGGCGGAAGCCGTAGGGATGTACCTTCTGACCCATGCCGTGTCCTCTGCGTTCCCTCCGCGGAGCCTAGGCTCCGTCCGTTTCCTCGAACTCGTCCTCTTCGTCCTGGCCATCCGAAACCGTGATCACGATGTGCGCGAGCCGGTGGATATACGGCGCCGGACGACCGCGCGCGGACGGCCGCATGCGCTTCATGCGCGGTCCCTCGTTGACGACGATCGACTGGACGCGCAGCTCGTCGACGTCGCCGCCGAGATCGTCCGCGTTCGCCACCGCCGACTTGAGCACCTTGCGGATCTGCCCGGCGGCGCGCTTGTTGGTGCGGTCGAGCACTTCCAGCGCCTCTTCGGCCGGGAGCCCGCGCACCAGGTCGGCGACCAGGCGCGCCTTCTGCGGGGAGACCCGCACGAAGTTCCACTTGGCTACGGCTTCCACGGCCTGCTACCCCCGTCCCGATTTCGCGCTGCCCGCGTGCCCCCGGAAGGTCCGGGTCATGGCGAACTCGCCCAGCTTGTGGCCGACCATGTTCTCGGTGATGAACACGGGAATGAACTTGCGACCGTTGTGCACCGCGATGGTGTGGCTGACCCATTCGGGCAGCACGGTCGACCGGCGCGACCAGGTCTTGATCACGCGCTTGTTGCCCGACTCGTTCATCGCCTCCACCTTGCGGTGCAGATGCTCGTCGTAAAACGGCCCCTTCCTCAGAGAACGACCCATCTCGATGCTCCCTAGCCCTTCTTCTTGCGCCCTCGACGCGCCACGATGTAGCGGTCGGTGCGCGGGTTGTTCCGCGTCTTGTAGCCTCGCGTCGGCCTGCCCCAAGGCGTGACCGGGTGACGCCCGCCGGAGCTGCGGCCCTCGCCGCCACCGTGCGGGTGGTCCACCGGGTTCATGGTCACACCGCGGTTGTGAGGTCGCCGACCGAGCCAGCGTCGGCGGCCCGCCTTGCCGTAGCTGACGTTGCCGTGGTCGACGTTGCCGACGCGCCCGACGGTCGCCATGCAGTCCTCCAGCACCCTGCGCACCTCGCCGGAAGGCAGGCGCAGGAGGGCGTAGCCGCTCTCCCGCGACACGAGGCGGATCTCCGCTCCGGCGGCTCGCGCCATCTGGCCACCCTTTCCCGGACGGAGCTCGACGTTGTGCACCAGCGTGCCCGGAGGGATGCGCTTCAGTGGCAGGGCGTTCCCGACCAGGATGTCGGCATCCTCGCCGGAGACAACCTGCATGCCGACCTTGAGGCCGACGGGCTGCAGGATGTAGCGCTTGTCGCCATCCGAGTAGTGCAGCAGCGCGATGTTGGCCGACCTGTTGGGATCGTACTCGACCGAGGCGACCTTGGCGGGAATGCCGTGCTTCTGCCGCTTGAAGTCGATCTCGCGGTATTTTCGCTTCGCCCCGCCGCCCCGGAAGCGGATGCAGATGCGGCCCTTGCTGTTGCGGCCGCCGTGCCTGCGCTTCCCGCTGGAGAGGGACTTCTCCGGCCTGCCCCTGGTGAGCTCGTCACGGGTGGTAGTCGTCTGGAAGCGCCGCGTGGGCGTAGTCGGCCTGTAGGTCTTGATCGGCATCTGTCTCCGGGCTCCCTTCCGCTAGACCTGCGTGTACTCCACGGGCTTCTGGCCTTCCTTGAGCTTGACGTAGGCCTTCTTCCAATCCGGACGGCGCCCACGGTAGCGGCCCTGCCGACGCATCTTTCCGGCATAGTGCGCGGTGCGGACGCTATCGACATCGACCTGGAAGATGGCGTGGACCGCGTTCCTGACGTCGGTCTTGGTGGCCTTGGGATGGACCCTGAAGCACAGCACCTGGTCCTGCACGCGGCCGAACTCGGCCTTCTCGGTAACGACCGGCCCGAGGATCACCTCGTATGGACTCATGCGAGCACCTCGCTGCACTTGCGCGCCGCATCAGCCGACATCAGAACGCGCTCGTGCCGGAGCACGTTATAGGGATTCAGGTCGAAGCTCGACACGAGCTGCACGCCCGGCAGGTTGCGGCTGGAGCGCTCCAGGTTCTCGTTGGAGCCGTTGTCGACGAGCAGCACGCTGCTGCCGAGGCCCAGGGTCTCGAGCGCCCCGCGGAACTCCCTGGTCTTGTGACTTGACAGGTCGAATTCCCGCACGACGACGATGCCGCTGTCCTGGAAGCGGGCCGTCAGGGCGGAGCGGAGGGCCGCCAGAAGCATCTTGCGCGGCAGCCTCTGCGCGTGCTGCCTGGTCTGAGGCCCGTGCGCGACGCCACCGCCGCGCCACAGCGGCGAGCGCCGCGACCCGATGCGCGCGCGCCCGGTGCCCTTCTGGCGCCAGAGCTTGCGGCCCGAGCCGCGGACCTGCGACCGGACCTTGGTGTTGTGCGTGCCGGCGCGCAGGCCTGCCCGATAGGCCACGACCGCCTGGTGGACCAGGCTCTCGTTAACCGGCGCGCTGAAGACGCTGTCGGCGAGTTCCAACTCGTCCACCTTCTCGTTGCGGAGATCGACTACGTCCACCGTCGGCATGTCCCTACCTCGCTCTGCGGATCGCGACGTACCCGCCCCGGGCCCCGGGAACGGCGCCCCGCACCAGGATCACGTTGTCGTCGGGCTGCACCTCGACGATCTCGAGGCCGCGCACGGTGACGCGCTCGCCGCCCATGCGTCCGGGCAGGCGCACGCCTTTGAAGACGCGCGAGGGATAGGCGCTCTGGCCGATGGATCCCGGCGCACGGTGGAACATCGAGCCATGACTCGCCCGCCCGCCGCGGAAGTTGTGTCGCTTCACGACGCCCTGGAAGCCCTTGCCCTTGCTCACGCCGATCACGTCGACCTTCTGCTTGGGCTGGAACTCCTCGGCCAGGATGCGGTCGCCGGGCTGCCAGCCAGCCGATCCGTCCTCGAGCCGGAACTCGCGCAGGAAGCGTACGGGCTCGACGCCGGCCTTGGCGAAGTGGCCGCGCGTCGGCTTGTTGACCAGCTTCTCCCGCAGGAAATCCACGAGGCCGACCTGAATCGCGTCGTATCCGTCCTGGTCGGCGCTCTTGCGCTGGACCACGACGCAAGGGCCGGCCTGCAGCGCGGTGACGGGCACGACGCGGCCGGCCTCATCGAAGCACTGCGTCATGCCGATTTTCTTTCCTAGGATTCCGGGCGCCATGGCGTCATGCTCTCCTGCAAATGCTCCACTCCTGCAGCGGGCGCCGCTAGGCGCCGAAAGCCTTGATCTCCACATCGACACCTGCAGGCAGGTCGAGGCGCATCAGCGCGTCGACGGTGTCCTGCGTCGGCTCGAGAATGTCGAGGAGTCGCTTGTGGGTGCGGATCTCGAACTGCTCGCGCGAGCGCTTGTCGGTGTGCACCGAGCGCAGCACGGTGTACTTGTTCTTCACTGTCGGCAGCGGGATCGGGCCCGCGATCTGCGCTCCCGTGCGCAGCGCGGTGGTCACGATCTCGCCCGTCGACTGGTCCAGTACGCGGTAATCGTACGCCTTGAGGCGGATCCGGATACGTTCTTTCGGCATCGCTGTCGGTGTCCTTCCGATTCCCGCGTGCAGGCTCGCGTCACTCCACGATGGCGGAGACGGTGCCGGCGCCGATGGTGCGGCCGCCCTCGCGGATCGCGAAGCGCAGCCCCTGCTCCATCGCGATCGGCACGATCAGGTCCACCTCCAGCTCCACGTTGTCCCCCGGCATCACCATCTCCGTCCCTGCCGGCAGCCGCGCCACCCCCGTCACGTCCGTCGTCCGGAAATAAAACTGCGGCCGGTACCCGTCGAAGAACGGCGTGTGCCGCCCTCCTTCCTCCTTCTTCAGCACGTACACCTGCCCCTTGAACTGCGTGTGCGGCGTGATCGTCCCCGGCTTCGCCACCACCTGGCCCCGCTCCACCGCGTCCTTGTCCAGCCCCCGCACCAGCAGCCCCACGTTGTCCCCCGCCTGCCCCTGGTCCAGCAGCTTCTTGAACATCTCCACCCCCGTGATCACCTTCCGGTGCGTCGGGCGGATCCCCAGAAACTCCATCTCCGTCCCTACCGTCACCATCCCCCGCTCGACCCGGCCCGTCACCACCGTGCCCCGCCCCGAAATCGAGAAGATGTCCTCGATCGGCATCAGGAACGGCTTGTCCACGTCCCGCTCCGGCGTCGGTATGTACGCGTCCACCGCCTCCATCAGCTCGTCCACCCCCGGCTCCGCGTCCGCCTCCCCGTCCAGCGCCCGCAGCGCCGACACCCGCACCACCGGCACGTCGTCCCCCGGAAAGTCGTACTCCGTCAACAGCTCCCGCACCTCCAGCTCCACCAGCTCCAGCAGCTCCTCGTCGTCCACCATGTCCACCTTGTTCAGCGCCACCACGATGTACGGCACCCCCACCTGCCGCGCCAGCAGTATGTGCTCCCGCGTCTGCGGCATCGGCCCGTCCGTCGCCGCCACCACCAGGATCGCCCCGTCCATCTGCGCCGCCCCCGTGATCATGTTCTTGATGTAGTCCGCGTGCCCCGGACAGTCCACGTGCGCGTAGTGCCGGTTCGCCGTCTGGTACTCCACGTGCGCCGTCGCGATCGTGATCCCCCGCTCGCGCTCCTCCGGCGCGTTGTCGATCGAATCGAACGAACGCACCTCGTTCGACGGGTCGTGCTTCGCCAGCACCCGCGTGATCGCCGCCGTCAGCGTCGTCTTGCCGTGGTCGATGTGCCCGATCGTCCCCACGTTCACGTGCGGCTTCGAACGGTCAAACTTTTCCTTCGCCATCTTCGTCTGTCCTCTTGCGTTGCCTTCCCCGTCGGCCTCAGCCGACCGCCTTGCCGCGCATGCGGCTCACGATTTCCTCCTGCACCGCGGCAGGCGCCTGCTCGTACGCGTGCAGGTGCATGGTGTAGCTGCCGCGGCCCTGGGTACGCGACCGCAGGTCCGTGGCGTATCCGAACATTTCTGCCAGCGGGACGAAGCCCTTGATGACCTGCGTGGAGCCCCGCAGGTCCATGCCCTCGATGCGCCCGCGCCTGGTGCTGATGTCGGTCATCACATCGCCCATGTACTCCTCGGGCACCACCACCTCGATCGCCATGACAGGTTCCAGCAGGGAGGGTCTTGCGCGGCTCGCCGCGTCCTTCCACGCCATCGAGCCGGCAACCTTGAAGGCGACCTCGGAGCTATCGACCTCGTGGTAGCTGCCGTCATAGACGGCGACGGACACGCCGACCGTCTCGTACCCGGCCAGCACGCCGTTGGCGAGTGCCTCGCGCACGCCCCGCTCGACCGACCGGACGAATTCCTTCGGAATCGCCCCGCCGTAAATCTCCTCGCGAAACTCCACCTCGCCGTCCGCGGCCGGCTCCACGCGGATCTTGCAGTGGCCGTACTGGCCACGACCTCCGGACTGCCGCACGAAGCGGCCCTCGCCCTCGCTTGCCCGGCGGATGGTCTCGCGGTAGGCAACCTGCGGCCGCCCGATATCGGCCGAGACCTGGAATTCCCTCAGGAGGCGGTCGACGAGGATCTCCAGATGGAGCTCGCCCATGCCCGAGAGAATCGTCTGGCCCGTGTCGGGCTCCGACTCCACGCGGAACGTGGGGTCCTCCTGGGAGAGTTTCGTGAGGGCCATGCCGATCTTCTGCTGGTCGGCCTTCGTCTTGGGCTCGATCGCGAGCGAGAGCACGGGGTTCGGGAACTCGATCTGCTCGAGCACGATGGGATGCGTGGGATCGCAGATGGTGTCGCCGGTCTGGACCGTCTTGAGTCCGACCACGGCGAGGATTTCGCCCGCCTGCGCCTCCTGCACGTCCTCGCGCTTGTTGGCATGCATGCGCAGGAGGCGCCCGACGCGCTCCCTGCGGCGCTTGGACACATTGAATACCGACCCGCCCGCCCGGAAGGAACCGGAGTACACCCGCAGGAACGCGAGCTGGCCGACATAAGGATCGGTGAGGATCTTGAAGACCAGCGCGGAAAACGGCTCGTCATCCCTGGCGGCGCGCGCGAGAGACTTCCCTCCGCCGAGGTCGGAACCTTGGACCGGCGGCACGTCCAGCGGGGACGGCAGGTAGTCGACGACGGCGTCGAGCAGCCGCTGCACGCCCTTGTACTTGAAGGCGGACCCACACAGCACCGGGGTGATCCGCATGGCCGCGGTCGCCCGACGGATCGCGGAGCGGAGCTCGTCGACCCCGATCTCCTCGCCTTCGACATAGCGCTCGAAGAGGGCCTCGTCCTCCTCGGCGACCTTCTCGACCATCTTCTCGCGACGGTCGATCGCCTCGTCGACCAACTCCTCGGGAACCTCGCCGACCTCGTACTCCGCCCCGAGCGTCTCGTCCTTCCAGAAAATGCCGCGCATCTCGACGAGATCGACGACCCCGCGAAGCCTGTCCTCGGCGCCGATGGGAAGCTGGATCGGAACCGGGTTGGCCTTCAGGCGCCCCACCATGGTCTGGACGGCGTAGTCGAAGTTCGCCCCGACGCGGTCCATCTTGTTGATGAACGCGAGGCGAGGAACGCGGTACTTGTCGGCCTGCCGCCAGACGGTCTCCGACTGGGGCTGCACGCCGGCCACGGCATCGAAGAGCGCAATGGCCCCGTCGAGCACCCGCAAGGAGCGCTCCACTTCCGCCGTGAAGTCGACATGCCCCGGCGTGTCGATGATATTGATCTGATGGTCCCGCCAGAAGCAGGTCGTCGCGGCAGAGGTAATGGTGATGCCGCGCTCCTGTTCCTGCTCCATGTAGTCCATGGTCGCTGTGCCGTCGTGCACCTCGCCCATGCGGTGCAGACGCCCCGTGTAATAGAGGATGCGCTCCGTCGTCGTGGTCTTGCCCGCGTCGATGTGCGCGGCGATGCCGATGTTGCGGTAACGCTCGAGCTTGACCGTGCGGGGCATGGGGGTTTCCTCGTGCGTCGCCGTCGCAGCAACTACCAGCGGAAATGCGCGAAGGCCTTGTTGGCCTCGGCCATCCGATGGACGTCATCCTTCTTCTTGATCGTGGTGCCGCGGCCCTGGGCAGCCTCGAGCAGCTCTGTGCCGAGCCGGGCCGCCATGCGGTTCTCGCTCCGCGAACGGGCATTGCCGATGAGCCAGCGCAGCGCCAGCGACAGCCGGCGGTTCGGGCGGACCTCGATCGGGACCTGGTAGTTGGCGCCGCCAACGCGCCTGGACTTCACCTCGACGACCGGCTTGGCATTCTCGACGGCCTTCTTGAAGATCGGCAGGGGATCCTCTCCGGTTCGCTCGCGGATGCTATCCATGGCCGTGTAGAAGATCCGCTCCGAGATGGACTTCTTGCCGTCCCACATCATGCAGTTGATGAACTTCGACACCAGTGTCGAGTTGTAGACCGGGTCCGGTACCGGCTCTCGTACGGGAACGTCTCGTCTGCGGGGCACTGTTTCGGGTCCTCGTCTCTATTTCTTGGGGCGCTTGGCGCCGTACTTGCTGCGCGCCTGGCGCCTGTCTTCCACTCCGGAGGCATCCAGCGTGCCGCGGACCACGTGGTAACGGACGCCAGGCAGGTCCTTGACACGGCCGCCGCGGATCAGCACGATCGAGTGCTCCTGGAGGTTGTGACCAACGCCCGGAATGTAGGTGGTGACCTCGATGCTGTTGGTCAGCCGGACCCGGGCCACCTTGCGCAAGGCCGAATTCGGCTTCTTGGGGGTGACGGTGTAGACGCGTGTGCAGACGCCGCGTTTCTGGGGACACTTCTGCAGGGCGGGCGAGGAAGTCTTGTACTTCGGCGCCTTGCGTCCCTTGCGAACAAGCTGACTGAACGTCGGCACGATCCTGATCCCTTCCCTCGCCACTCCAGCGGCAAGCGGAAGCGGCCGCTTGCACGCACCGAGAGGCACGCACAAGCCGCCGCTTCCGCAATGCTTCGCTGAGCCCCGCGCCCTCAGCCATAACTGGCCCCGGGAGGGGCCTTTTCGGCTTCGGATTGCACGGGGCAACGCCCCGGAAATCCTAAATGGATCCCGTCCAACCAACGACGCCCCAGAGAGACGCCGAATCGACGCAAATTCCAGCTTGCCGGAGCCCGCCAGCCATCGGCTGGTAGACACGACAAGCCTTCAACCCGATCCTCCGACTATCATACTTGACGAACAAAGGGGTGTCAAACGCAATCGCAGCCCGGCAGCCCGTCGATCCTTGAAGACGTGTCGGGTCCAGTATGCCCGCAACGGCTCCGGTCCTGACGCCACCGCCTGAGGGCCCGGATCGGGCCATTCGGCGGCCATGCCTGATCCCCATGAAATCCGGTTGGCGGGCTGTGCGGGCACCGGGCGGAACCGCCGGAAATGGCGGGAAAAGCCTATTCCTCCGCGTGGCCATCCACGACGATGCCCACGATCGTGTCCGCGACCGCGAGGTCGAGGATCCAGTGCTCGTAGTCGTTTTCCCAAAGATTCGGGCCATCCTCCCCTTCAGGAAGCTCCAGGCGCGCCACCGTTGGGTGGGGATTGCCGACCTCAGCGCTGAGCTCGACGATCGCGTCGAAATCATAGTTCTTCGCGATTTCCAGGTCCTTCTCGACGGGGCAGAGGAGGGCGAAATCCCTGCTCGGGGCGACCCCCATGTGATTGCCGTCCTCGGGGTGCAGGCCGAACCGCATGGTATAGACGCCGGCGGGAACCGCCTGCTCGCGGAAGTCGGACCCTTTCTCGGGAAACTCCACAACTCCGAGGAACGCGCCTTCCGGGACGTTGTCGAAACGGACGCCGAAGCCGCTCGCGACCTCGCCCTCGAACGGAGCGCTGCGCATCCAGAATCTGGCCACATCGACGCCTCCGGCTTTCACCGTCACGCCGTCCACAGCGACCAGTTCGCGCATCGCGGCAGGAACGGATGCCGGCAGCGCCGCACCGGACTCGGCCACAAACTGCTGGGCGAGGGCCGGAGACGACGCCGCCAAGAGCGCCGCCGCAACCGTCCCTATTGCGAACGTGCGTCGCATTGAATTCTCCTCTAGTGGATGAGAAGCCCGGCTCCGTCAGGAAGCCGGGCTGTGAACTCAGCACGCCGGCCTACACGTCCGGCGAACACCGGGAGCATGCTGCTGGCGGTCGGGATCAAGACCACGTGCGGGCGAGAGTCGAAGCTCAGCTGCCCTTTGCGGTAAACGTGCCCACGTAGGCGCTCGAACGCCGGTACTCGTGCATCCGGTGGCCGAGTCCGTCGCCCCGGAAGGACTGCTCGACAGCGAAGGCCGGCATGGCGTGATCCAGCGCGACGAGGGGCTGGTAGTAGATATCGTCGAGATGGCACAGCGAGTCAGCGTCGCGAATCTCGCGGGTCTCCAGCGACACGATCTCGCCGGCGCGCAGCGTGGCGATCCGATCATGCATGTTGCCGTGGAAGTCGATCTCGATCGGGGCTGTGTCGGTGTGGACGACGTTCGCGGCCAGGGGGCCCGCCTGCGCCTTCACGAAAGAGGCCAATGCCTCGCGCTGCAAGGCAGAGGTCCCGTCGTCGAAGATCAGCATCGTCTTCGCAGGCAGGGGATCCCCGAACGGGTTCCCGATGGTGGACGAAGCGTTGACAACCGCCACAACCTTCGTGCCGGCCAGCGCGACGCCCCTGAACGTGCCCTGCTCGATGTCCCAGGCCATGACGGCCATGTCGCCAGTGATTCCGACCTCGCTATTGGCAAAGCAGTGGGACGCGTAGATCTCGGCGTTCCGCGACTCGATGTAGCTGCCACGGATCTCAGGCCCCGACAGGGTCGCGCCTGCCGCCAGCGCGACGCAGAGAAGCGAGAGGCTCGCCAAACGGATGGTTCTCATGACTTGTACTCCTTCGGTCTCAATTCTAGACTGGCGCAGGCCCGTCGCTACCCATTTTACACAACCACTCGCAGCAGACGGAGCCGATTCGCGGGAACATTCTCGCACAAACGCCGGTTTCCGCCCAACAGAAGCGATGGAGAAACCGCATCGAGGGTTCAGTGTCCGGAGGCCCGAAACATCAACTCGACGTTCCGGACTCGCCGGTAAAGGACGCCGCTGGCAATCGAGGCAGCGACCCCTCCGGCGAAGGCATGCGCGACAGCCGCTTCCATGCCGATGGACCAGACGGAGAGATAGCCGATTGGTATCAGCCACACGGAAAGCCTCTCGGGCATGGTGAGAATCGGCAGTTCGAAGTCAAGAGAGCCGATGGCCGTGTATCCTTCCGCCGTCGTGCTCTCCATGCCCAGGTATCTTTCCCAACTGACCGCTCGCCAGCACAGGGCTCGAAGGGAGGAGACAGCGAAGAGGGCGGTCCAGACCGCATCACGGGCGAAACGGTCCTCGACCACGTAGGGACCGAGAAAGTACCAAACAGCAAGAGGAATGCCGCTTGCCGAGCCTTCGTGCTTGAAGAAGAGTTCGTTCCGGCCGGCTGTCGACGCCATCTACGATTCAATCCAAGGGACACGGCGGCCGGGCCCGGCGCGCCGAATGTGAAGAAACCGGTGCTGTCGGCGGGCCTAGTCGCCCTCGGCGGGCCGCAGCGGTTCGCCCATGAAGCCCTTGCGCCTGCGACGCCGGGTGCCGATCCACGCGGAGGCATCCTCAAGGGTTGCGTAGACGACCGGGATGAACACCAGGGTGATCAGCGTCGATGTCATCAGTCCGCCGATCACGACGCGCGCCATCGGAACCTGCAGTTCGGATCCCTCGCCGATTCCAAGTGCCATGGGCGTCAGCCCGAGCACCGTCGTGACGGTCGTCATGAGAATCGGCCGCAGGCGGCGGCGTCCCGCTGTCATGACCGAATCGTTGATGCCATAGCCGTGGTCCCGGCGCAGCTGATTTGTGTAATCGATGAGGACGATGGCGTTGTTCACAACGATGCCGACCAGAACGATGACACCAAGAAAGCCCTGCATGTTGAAGGTCGTCTCGGTGATCACGAGGATGGTCACGATGCCGATCGCGGCAAGCGGGACCGAGAAAAGGATGATGAACGGATCGCGCAGCGACTCGAACTGGGCCGCCATCACCATGTAGACGAGCAGCAGCGCCAGGATCGCGGCGAACGAGAGCTCGCGGAACGACTGCTGCTGGTCCTCCCATTCGCCGCCGAAGCGGATCTCGTAGCCGTTCGGGACGTTGATCCCGGCGACCTCGACGCGAAGGTCCTCGATGATGCTGCCCAGATCGCGCTCGGCGATCGTGCCGGAGACGTAGATGATCCGCTCCTGATCGACCCGGCTGATCTCGATCGGGCCTTCCTGCCGGTTCAGCTGCACGACGTCGTCGGCGTAAATCAACTCCCCCTGCGGTGTCCGCAGCGGGATCCGGCCCACCTGGGCAAGCTCGAGACGGTCCTCCTCGCGAAGACGCACGACGATGTCGTACTCGTCGCCCTCCTCACGGTAGAAGGTGGAGCGGCGCCCCCCGACCGCGGTCTCGAGGGTATCGGCCACCTCCGAAACGGACATCCCCAGGCTGGCCGCCCTGAGGCGGTCGACGCGGACAACCATTTCCGGGGATCCCGGCCGTCGGCTGACCTGGGCCTCGGCCACCCCGTGCACCGACAGCATCGCGTCGCGCACCTGGATAGCCAACTGTTGCGTCGTTTCCGGGGCGTACCCGCGGATCGTCACCTGCAGGCGGTCATCCGAGTCGCCGCCGCCGCGGCGGCGGCCGAAGTTGCCGCTGGAGATCCTCGTGCGCAGCTGCACTCCCGGGGCCACGGCCATCAGCTTTGGACGCAGCATGTTGGTGATCTCGCGGGCTGACCGATCCCTCTCGGACTGGTCGACCAGCGTGATCCGCAGTTCGCCGATGTGGGTGGCGATAGACCGGAACGGGCTGTCGCTGCCGGCCTCCGTCATGATGTACTCCACCTCGGCGCCGGCATCCGCCATGACGATCGCCTCCATCTTGTCGACGATCTCCTTGGTGACCTCGGCACGCGTCCCCGGCTCGGACTCGAAGTTGACCCGGATCTGTCCTTCATCGACCTGCGGTTCGAGTTCGACGCCGACGTATCCGGTCAGCCATATTGCGCAAACGAACGAGGCCACCGCCAGCAGCGTGACGATGCCGCGATTGGCGAGCGACCAGCCGATCAGGTCGGAGTAGGACGCGGACATCGAATTCATCGCGCGCTCCGCGTACTTGAGGATGCGAACGTTCGAGCCCCCCGTCGACTGGCGCCGCGAGCATAGCGCCGGCACGACCGTCAAGGCGACGACCAGCGAGCACAGGAGTGAGAAGCTGACGACCCACGCCAGTTGCTGGAACTGCTGCGCGGTGTAACCCCCGATGAACATCACGGGCACGAACACGGCGATCGTCGTCAATGTCGACGCGGTGATCGCCGTGGCAACCTCGCGACTTCCCATCACGGCTGCGTCGAAGCTCTTCTTGCCTTCCTCGCGGTGGCGGTAGATGTTCTCAAGCACGACGATCGCGTTGTCGACCAGCATGCCGACGCCCAGGGCCAGGCCGCCGAATGACACGATGTTCAGCGTGAAACCGTTGAAGTACATGAGGGCAAACGTCGAGACCACCGAAATCGGTATCGCGACGCCGATGATGAGCGTGCTGGAGAGGCTGCGCAGGAAGAGCAGCAAGACGAACACGGCGAGGACAGCCCCGATGCCCGCCGCCGCCTCGACATTGCGAATCGCGGCGTTGATGAAATCCGCCGTGTCCATCGTCTTGTCGATCCGGATGCCAGGGTAGTCCCCGTGGATGCTAGCCACTTCGTCCCAAACCGCGTCGGACACCTTGACCGTATTCGAGCCGGACTGCTTGAACATGATCAGGCGCAAGGCTTCCTTGCCGTTCACGCCGACGTAGTGGCGGATGTCCGGGTGGGAGTCCTCGACTTCGGCAATGTCCCGGACATAGACAGGTATTCCTTGGCGCGAAGTCAGTGCCACGTCCAGGATCTGCTGGACGTTGTCGAACTCACCGCTCGTGCGGAGCAGGACATCGAAACGCCCTTCCTTGACAGGACCGACCGGGCGGTTGAGATTCTCGTTTCGAACCGTGTTCACCACCTGCGCGACGGACAGGTCCAGGGCGCGCAGCTTCTCTAGGTTCAGATCGACGTGGATTTCGCGGCGCAGCCCGCCTCCGATCCTTACCTGGCCCACGCCCTTGATGCGCTCGAACCGATACAGGATGTTCTTCTCCACGAACATCCGCAGCTGCCGCGGATCCATGTCGTCGGTCGCCACCGTGAGGAACATGATCGGGAACTGCGTGACGTCAAACTTGAAAATTGTTGGCGGCTCGATGTCGTCCGGAAGGGTTCGGCGGCCGCGGTCCAGGCGGGACCTCACCTCGTCCGCCGCAACCTCGATGTCCGTGCCGTAGACGAACTCGATGCGAACCGAGGAGCGACCCTCGCTCGAGGTGGAGGTGACCCGCTCCACGCCGGGCGCCGCCGAAACGATCTGTTCCAGCGGCCTGCTGATCAGAGTCTCGATTTCTTCCGGTCCGACACCCTCGTAGTCGGTCGTGATGCTGAGGGTCGGGAAATTGACCTCCGGCATCAGGTCCACGGGAATCTCGGAGAAGGCGATGAATCCCAGAAGAAGGCTCACCATCACCGCCATGAGCACGGTGACTGGCCGCTTGATCGAAAACTCAGGAAGGCTCATTGTTGAATTCCAATCCGAAGGCGGGGTGCCCGGTCGCGACACGGGAGAGCGCAACCCGCCGAATGTTATGGCGTTCGCCGAGCGGGTGACGGTTACCCGTCGCGCGCACGATCAGTCGCCGGGAACCGGTTGGAGGGCATCGTGGGCCACCTGCCGGGCGCGCCTCGGCGAGCCCAGTTCCTCGAATGCCACGTACATCACCGGGATGAAGACCAGGGTGATCAACGTCGACGTGGCGAGGCCCCCGATGACGACCCGGGCCATCGGCGCCTGAAGTTCAGAGCCCTCGCCGATTCCGAGGGCCATCGGCGCGAGGCCGAGCACCGTGGTGATCGTCGTCATCAGGATGGGCCGCATCCTGCGCATGCCCGCAGTGACGACCGCGCGGATCAGGCCGAGGCCCTGCTCGCGCCGCAACAGATTGGTGTAATCCACGAGCACGATCGCGTTGTTCACGACGATGCCGAGCAGCACGATCACTCCCAGGAACGCCTGCTGGTTAAACGTCGTTTCGGTCAGCAGCAGCATCAGGACGACGCCGATCGCCGCCAGCGGCACCGACAGCAGAATGAGGAAGGGGTCCCGGAGCGACTCGAACTGCGCCGCCATCACCATGTAGACGAGAATCAACGCCAGGATCGAAGCGAACGCCAGATTGCGAAACGTCTCCTGCTGCTCCTCGTATTCGCCGCCAAACTCGATCAAAAAGCCCTCCGGCATCGCGATCCCGGCAATCTCTGTCTCCAGATCGCGCACGACGCTCCCGAGATCCCGATCTGCAATCGCTCCGCTCACAAAGATGCGCCGCTCCTGGTTCACGCGGCTGAGGTAGGTCGGACCCTCCTGGCGACGCAATTCAATCACGCTCTCGGCGGGAATCGTCCGGCCGAGCGGCGTCGACAGAGGCACCATGCCCACGTTGTTGATATCCAGGCGATCCTCCTCGCGCAGCCGGACAAGGATGTTGTACTCGTCGCCTTCCTTCCGGTACATGGAGCTCCGGGTGCCGCCGATCGCCGTCTCCAGCGTCATCGCGACATCGGAAACGTTCAACCCCAGGTTGGCGGCGCGCATGCGGTCGACCTCGACCAGCATCTCCGGCATGCCCGGGCGCTGGCTGATCGACGGCTCCGCAATGCCCTCGACGCGCTCCATGGCCTCGCGAATCGTCTCGGCGAGCTGGGAGGCCGTGTCCATGTTATGGCCGCGAATCTCGACGGACAGCCGGTCGTCATTGTCGTCGCTTCCCCACCTGCGGAACATGCTTCCTGACACGCGCGTCCTCACGAATATGCCCGGGTAGATCTGCAGCGCCGTCCTCAGCTCGTTGGCCACCTCCCTGGCCGATCGTGTGCGCTCGGTCTTGGGCACGAGATTCATCCGCAGTTCCCCGAGGTGAGCGCCGGAGCCGCTGCTGCGCGAGCTTCCCCCCGACGTCACCATGATCGAGATGACCTCCGGAACGCTCTCCTCGGCGGCCCTTCTAAGGTCCTGCATCACCGAGTCGGTGACCTCGATTCGGGTGCCGGGTTCAAGCTCGACGTTCACGCGGATTTCGCCCTCGTCGACCTCGGGCTGGAGCTCGATGCCCAGGTATGGCGTCAAGTAAATCGCGGACGCGAAGAGCACCGCCGCCAGTCCGATCACCACGGGCTTGTGAGCGAGCGACCACTGCAGGGTTCCTCCGTAGCCGGCGGCCAGATTCCGCTGCCAGGCCCGGGCCAGGCTACTCAAGGTCGCGATGCGCGCGCCGGGTTTCCGGCCGTGCGAAAGGTTTGCGCAGAGTCCCGGGACGACCGTCAGGGCGACCACAAGCGAGCACAGGAGGGCAAAGCTCACTACATAGGCGAGCTGCTTGAACGTCTGGGCCGCAATTCCGCCGATGAACAGCACGGGCACGAACACGGCCACCGTGGTCAGGGTCGATGCCGTAATCGCCATCGAGACCTCGCGGCTGCCCACGATCGCGGCGTCGAAATTGCTCTTGCCGTCTTCCCGGTGACGGTAGACGTTCTCGAGCACCACGATCGCGTTGTCGACGAGCATGCCCACACCGAGCGCAAGCCCGCCGAACGAAATGGTATTGAGGGTGAACCCGTTGAAATACATCAACGCGAACGTGGAGATGACCGAGATCGGGATCGCGACGCCGATAATCAGCGTGCTCGAGATGCTGCGAAGGAAGAACAGCAGCACGAGGACGGCAAGCCCCGCGCCCTGCAGCATGGCCCACTGGACGTTGTCAATCGAGGCACGAATGAAGTCGGCGCTGTCCCGCGTCTTCTCGATCCTTACCTGAGGCAGGGCCTTGTGGATCCGGTCGACTTCCTTCCATAGGGCGTCCGAAACCTCGACGGTGTTCGCCCCGGCCTGCTTGTAGACGTACATGCGAACGCCGGGTTCGCCGTCAACGCTGACCAAGTAGTCACTGTCCTCGTGGCTGTCCTCGACCGCGGCAATGTCGCGGACGTGAACCGGGACGGCATTGCGAGTCGTGAGGACCACGTTGCGGATCTCCTCGAGGCTCTGGAACTCTCCGCGCGTGCGGAGGAGCACCTCGAAGCGGCCCTCGTCGACCGGCCCGACGGGGCGATTCATGTTCTCCTGCTGCAGGATCCGCACAACCTCCGGAATCGACAGCTCCAGCGCGCGGAGCTTCTTGAGGTCAAGGTCGACATGGATCTCGCGGCGCAGCCCGCCGCGGACGGAGAAGGCCGCCACGCCGGGAACGCGCTCGAGGCGGTGCTGCAGCTGCTTCTCCACGAAATGACGCAGTTCCTTTTGGCCCATGTCAGCGGCCGAGACAGTGAGGTAGAGAATCGGATACTGCGACGAGTCGTACTTGTACATGCTCGGCGAATCCATGTCCTCCGGCAGGTACCGGCGGCGGCGGTCAAGCCGGGTTCGCAGCTCGTTCGCCGCCTCGTCAATGTCGATACCGTAGTCGAATCCGACGCGCACGTAGCAGAGCCCCTCGTAGATCGAGCTGGAGATCTTCTCCACGTGCGGCGCTGCCGAGAACGCCTCCTCCAGCGGCCTGACGACAAGCGTCTCCATCTCCTCCGGCGCAACGCCCGCGTACTCGGCCCGCACGCTGATGGTGGGATAAACGATTTCCGGCATCAGGTCGACCGGAATGCTGACGTAGGCGACGCCGCCGAGAAGTACGGCGACCAGGCAGACCATCAGCACCGTGACCGGCCGGTGGATGGCTACAGTGGAGAGATTCATTGACGCGGCCCGACGGACTCTAGAACCGGGCGGCTACTCCAAGATACACGAGAGTCCTTCAGCCGGGTCCGTGAATCGGACCGCATCGAGCCGAAACCGGACCCGATTGCTACCCGGCACCCTTCGTCGGGGCCCCACCGCTGCTCTTGGAGGGAGCGCCGGTCTTCGCAGGCGCTTCCCCGCGGCCTCCCGGGGCACCTCCGCCAGCGCCCGCGCCACCGCGCGGACTTCCGCCGCCGGTGCTGATCCGGTCGCCGTCCCGCAGCATCGTCGCTCCGCGGCCGACGATGCGGGTTCCAGCGTCGAGGTTGGCGAGCACCTCGATCTGGTCCTCACGGGTCAGCCCGGTCTCGATCACGCGGAACACGGGGCGCTGGGAGTTAGCCTCCACGATGTAGACGCCCGGCTGCTGGCCACGGTAAACCAGGCCGTCGCGGGGAATCAGCGTGGCCGCCCGCATCGAGCCCAGGTCCAGCGAGATGCGTGCGAACATCTCCGCCTTGAGCACCATGTCGGCATTGGCAATGTCGATCTCGATCACGGCGCTGCGGGTGGCCGCGTCGAGCACGGGCGCGATGCGCGCGACCCGCCCCTCGAAATCGCGGTCCGGAATCGCGTCCACTATGACCTTGGCCGAGTTGCCAACCCCTAGCTTCCCGATGTTTCTCTCCGGCACGTTGCCCTGGGTCACCATGGTCGCGAGATTGACGATCTGAAGGATCGCGTTGTTGGGCGCGACGAGCGCCCCCGGATCGACGTAGCGAGCGGACACGACCCCGCTCATCGGGGCGTAGATCTTCGTCTGCTCTAGCGTGATGCGCAGCTCGTTCAATGCGGCCTGGGACTGCTCCGCCTGAGCGTGGGCGAGTTCCAGCTGCGCCTCCATGACTTCCAGGGACGTCCGCGCCTGCTGGAACTCCTGCGGGGACAGGAGTTCCTCATCAAAAAGGAGCTGCGCCCTGTCAAGGTCCGCCTTCGTGCTGGCAAGCTCCGCCCGGCGCGAGGTAATGTTGGCCTCGCTCACCGCGTGGGACGCCTCCGATCGCCTGACCTGCTGCTCAAGCTCGTCGTCCTCGATCTCCGCGATGAGCTGCCCCTGGCGAACAAGGTCGCCCACCAGGACCTGGATCCTTTCGATCCTCCCCGTAACCTTGGGGTTGACGTCGACAATCTCCTTGGGCTTCAGAGAGCCCGTCAGCATCAGCTCCTCGCGGATCTCGCCCCTGTGGGCTTGCGTGAGGTCGACGTTGATGACCCTGCCGCCGGCTTTCTTCTTGGCGGGCGCGGCCGCCTGCTGGTTCGCCTCATAGACACGGGATCCGACCAGGTAGACAAGTCCGATGCCGATGAGCACGGCTACGATTCGTTTCTTGGACATTCTTATCGGTAGATCCGGGCAGACCTACCCTTAGTTCACAAGGCGCGTTCAGCCCCGGTCGGGTTACCTCAGAAGTCGATGCGGTCGCCGACCTGCAGGCCCTGTCGGTCCGCCTGGCCGGCTGCCAGTTCCAGGACGTAAACGGAGTTGACCGTTCCGCCGTACGAGGGACAGTTCCGAGGATTCGAGTCGGGGCACGGCGGGGCGGAGCGGACGATTTCCACAATCCTGTGAGCGCCATCCATCCAGATCATGTCAAGGGGGATCCGGCAGCGGTACATCCAGAAAGAGCGCGGAGCGGAGCGGTCGCCGACGAACAGCATGCCCTCGTCGTCCGGCAGATGCTCCCGGTACATCAGCCCACGCGCCTGCTGCTCGGGCGTGAGCGCCAGCTCGGCCTCGATCCGGATGCCGTTCGGGAGCGCAACCGTCGTAGTGGGCAGGCGTGAATCTGGTTCTGCGGGCGGACCGGGAACTGGGCCCGAGCAGAACGCGAGAGCCGCCAGCAGAAGGGCACATGGCAGGACTGCGCCGCGGCAGCGTGCCGCAGCAGCAACGACGCAACGGATCCGATGCCCGGGCATGGCCGGTTCCAATCCTAGTACCTGAGGAGACGCTCCATCGCGAGGCGGACGGACTCCTCGGACGGCAGGACCTCTCGCTCCAAGGTCACTGCGGCGGGAACAAAGCAGTCCTGGGCACCCACCCGCGCCACCGGCGCGTCCAGCCGGTCGAAGCAGTGCTCAGCGATCTCGGCCGCGATTTCCGCGCCGAATCCCATCGTGAGCGAGTCCTCGTGGACGACAAGAGCCCGGTTGGTCCGCCGCACGCTCTCGAAGACGGCCTGCTTGTCCCAGGGCACGATGGTCCGGAGGTCGATCACCTCGACCGAGCCGGCGCCCTGCTCGGCGAGGGCAGTTGCGGCAGCCTCGGCCAGGTGCACCGTGTAACCCCAGGTCACGACCGTCAGGTCGGTGCCGCTGTGGAGGATCCGGGCCTTGCCGAAGGGAATCAGGTAGTCCTCGTCGGGCTCCGCAGACCGCGCGGCCATGGCCCTGTAGAGGCCCTTGTGCTCAAGGAAGAGCACCGGGTCCTTCATGCGGGCGGAAGTCTTGATCAGGCCCTTGGCGTCCTGAGCGCGGGACGGATACACCACGTACCACCCGGGGATGTTCGCGAAGAACGCCTCGATGTTCGCCGAGTGCCAGGGCCCGCCCTTGATATAGCCGCCGACCGCGACCCGGCAGACCATCGGGCAGGCCCAAGCGCCGGCGCTGCGCCACCGCATCGGAGCGATCTCATCGCGCATCTGCATGAACGCGGGCCAGATGTAGTCGGCGAACTGGATTTCCACGATCGGCATGTAGCCGGCCGTTCCCATGCCACCGGCAACGCCTAGGATCGAGGCCTCGGCAAGGGCGGAATTCATGCACCGCGCCTCGCCAAACTCCTCGGACAGGCCCTTGGTCACACCGAACACGCCGCCCTTGGGGTCCTGAATGTCCTCGCCCCACATGACGATCCTGGGGTTGCGGCGCATTTCCTCGCGCAGCCCGCTGTTGATGGCCTGCACCATGGACACCCTGGGGTTGACGAACTGCGGCTCCGGCTCCACCCGAACCGGAAGGTCCTTCGAGAACACATGCCGCGTGACGTCGAAGCGGGCGGGATGCGGGTGGGCCTCGGCTTCCTGGGCGGCTTGGTCGACCTCTGCCTTGATGCTTGCACGCAGGTCGGCGACCTCGGAATCAGACATGATTCCCGCGTCGAGGACGCGCTGCTCCGCAAGCCGGACCGGATCTCTCGCCAGCACGTCGGAGATCTCGTCGTGGTCGCGGTACTTCCGCTGGTCGTCTGACGACGAGTGGTTGTCCAGCCGGACCACATTGAACTCGAGCAAGGCAGGCCCCAGACCGTCGCGCATGTCCTGGATCAGTCCGGGAACGATCTCGTAGATCGCCTCGAACGTGGAGGTGCCTTCGAGGTTGAATGCCGGCAAGCCGAAACCCTCCGCGACCCGGTGGATCTTCGACGCTGTCTGGTACTTCTGCGGGACGCTGATGGCATAGCCGTTGTTCTGCACGACGAACAGCACCGGGAGCTTCTCGCGCACCGCCCAATTGAGCGATTCAAAGAACTCGCCCTCGCTAGTCGCGCCCTCGCCGGAAGACACGTAGACAATGGCGTCCGAGCCGTCGTATCGGATCGCCCGGGCAGCACCTAGGGCCTGCAGGTACTGCGTTCCCGTGCACGCGCTCTGCGCCACGAGCTTGAGATCCCTGGAGGACCACTGCTCGGGCATGTTAATGCCCTGCGAGTTCGGATCCCCTTCGCGGCTGAGAAGGCCGAGGAAGATGTCCTTGTAAGGCATTCCCAGTGCCACGGCTACGCTCTTCTCGCGGTAGTAGGTGTAGAACCAGTCGTGGCCGGGCCGCATCAGCATGGGCAGCGCGACCTGTACCTGCTCATGGCCCCGGGTGGAGGAGTAGAACGTGAGTTTGCCTTGCTTGACAAAGACCTTGGCACGCGCCTCCACGTAGTAGCACCGGAGCATCTTCTCGTAGAGCTCCGCAAGGACCGCGTCAGGGACGATCCTCTCGGTGATATCCAGCAATTCGGTCGCCATGGTCAGTCGAGGGCCGCGAGCCCGGCCGGACGCTGCTGAGAGACACTCCACCCACATACCCGTTAGCGCGGGACACGCGAGGTCGCCTAAACAACGAGGAGAGTGGCCGCTTCCGGAGGCTATGCGGACTCTATCTAAATTATAATTGACGCTAATTTGCCCGCCTGCCCGAGCAGCTCGAGGTGAGCGGGGCCCACGATGACCCGGTTCGCGAAAAACTATGAATGGCGCGGATTCTGGTGGGCAGGGGCCGTGCCCTGGGGGAGCTTGGCGGAGGATCCTGAACGGGCAGCCTGACTAGTCAACAAACACGGGCGTCGTCCGGGACGGGGACGCACGTGTCTCAACGCGGAGTGCAGCCAATGATGCAGAAGGCAACGGTACCGGAGACTGCAAGCAGCACGCCGGGCGCCAGTGCATACGTGCTTCTGCTCAGGGGCGTCAACGTGGGAGGGCGGAACCGGGTTCAGATGGCGACCGTGATCGCAGCTCTGCGCCGCGCGGGCTGCGACTCCGTCCGAACGTACATCCAAAGCGGGAACGCTGTCTTTCGGTCCACGAACGCAGTCGCGGCCGACGCTGCGGAGGCTGTCGCAGCGACGGTGGCCGAAACCGTCGGACGCACGATTCCGGTCGTCCTGAGAACCCGCGAAGATCTGTCCAGGATCGTCCGGCACAACCCCTTCACCGCCGACGCCGCGCTGGACCATCGCGCCGTCCACGTCGGGTTCTCGGACCTCCAGCCGGCACCGGAGCGGGTCGCAGCCCTTGATCCCCGGCGCTCGCGGCCCGACGAGTTCCTGGTGCAAGGCCGGGAGATCTACTTGCGACTGCCGAACGGCGCGGCGGGAACGAAGCTCACGAGCACGTACTTCGATTCTGTCCTCGGGACGACGACAACGTTCCGCAACTGGCGAACCGTGCTGAAACTCCTCGCGATGGCATCCGAGCGGGACTCGGGAACGCATCCGCGCTGACAGCCCGGCCAGCCTTGTTGACGCAGGCCCAGGACCCTTTCCGGTTCCGCCGGCGCGACAGCGCTCGAACTACATCTGCCACACTGAATCTCATGGCGTTGCCTTTTCCAAGCAGGCGTGCACGACTCGCGACGTTTGCGATCCTGGCTGCAGCCGGCATGACAGCGCTCGCCGAATCGTCCCGCGCGGCGACTGCCGGCCCGGAGGTCGGTTCGAAAATCCCCGAGTTCGAAGCCGTGGACCAGTCTGGCGACACACGGGACTTCGAGAGCCTGCGTGGAGAGAGCGGACTCCTGCTGCTGTTTTTCCGGTCCGCTGACTGGTGACCGTTTTGCAAGGGCCAGCTCGTGCAGCTGGAACGCAAGCGCAAGGACTTCGAGAGCCGTGGAATCCGAATCGCCGCAATCAGCTTCGACGCAACGGAGACTCTCAAGCACTTCTCGGAGCGCATGAATATCGGCTTTCCGCTCCTGGCAGACCCGGAGTCGACCATCATCCGGAAGTTCGGCGTCCTGAACGAAGAGGTGCCGAAGGACCATCACTTCTACGGCATTCCGCACCCCGTCGAACTGCTCCTGGCACCTGACGCAACCGTCCGTGACAAGTTCCACGAAGAGAACTACCGGGACCGGTTCACCGCAGGTCGTGTGCTGGTCCGGCAGCTCGGATCCGATTCAGGTGCTGCCCGAGGCAGTGCCCGGACCGCGCACCTGAAACTAACCTCCTGGGCCAGTGACGCAGTCATTCGGGGCGGCAACAGGTTCGCGCTCGTCCTGGACGTGGAACTCAACGACAAGATGCATGTCTATGCACCGACGGTCGAAGGCTACATCCCAATCGACTGGCAAATGGACGCGGCCGGGGGCCTGACCCACTACGAGCCTGAGTATCCGGAGTCCAAGACCCTCCATCTGCCGGCGATCGACGAGACAGTGCCGGTGTACGAAGGCTCGTTTCGACTCGTGCGCGATGTGATGGTCGGGCAGGGCCGCCAACTCGGCGAGCTGGTCCAAGACGGCAAGGTGACGATCCGGGGATCGCTGCGCTACCAGGCATGCGACGACCGGATGTGCTATCTCCCGACCACGGTTCCCGTGGAGTGGACGGTCGATTTCGAGCAGCATGACAGAACCCGGGTCCCCGAGGACCTGCGACGGTAAGCGGAGCGAGCTGGCCATGACGCGCGGCCAAGGGCGGCGCAGATTTTTGGGGACCTGCGTCGGTGGCCTAGCCTTTGCAGGCTGCGAAACCAGCCCGGAGCAGAAGCCGCCGAGTCTGTCCGTCCAGGCCCTGGATGCGGCCGCATCGAGACCCGTGCTAGACCTCTCGGGCCTCGACGAACCGCTGATCATCGATTCGATCGAATTGCTCGAGAAGGGCCGGGACCAGTTTGTTCGAGTCCGCACCAGAGACGGGGCCGACGGCATCTCGCTGACCAACGGCCGCCCGTACCTGGCGGGCGTCCTTCAGGAACTTGTCATTCCGTTCTTGCTCGGCAAGGACGCTCGGGCACTGGAGTCGGAACTGCTGTTCGAGCTGTACAGGCACCGCAGCAACTACAAGCTCCAGGGCTTGGCACTGTGGTCCGTCCAGGCCTGGGTCGAGTTCGCGCTGCTCGATCTGCTCGGTCGAGTGGCCGGCAAGCCGATGAGTGACTTGCTGGGCGGACGGCTGCGGGACGAGATCGACTTCTACGTGGCGAGCGGACGGCGCGACACGACGCCGGAGGAAGAGGCGGAATACCTGGTGTCGCTGGTCGAGGAAACCGGGGCGAAAGCCGTCAAGTTCCGGCTCGGCGGGCGTATGAGCCGCAACCGGGACGCCGCACCCGGACGATCCGAGGCACTGATCCCGCTTGCCCGCAAGGTGCTAGGGGACGGCATCGATCTGCACGGCGACGCCAACAGCTCGTACGACTCCGAGCACGCGCTGCCAATCGGCCGCCTGCTCGAAGATGTCGGGGCCATTTACTTCGAGGAGCCTTGCCCGTTCGACCACCTCGAGGAAACCAAGGCGGTTGCAGACGCACTCTCGCTCCCGGTTTCCGGAGGGGAGCAGGAATACAGCCAGCGCAGGTTCCGCTGGATGATCGCCAACCGGGGTGTCGACATCGTGCAGCCTGATCTGCACTACTACGGCGGCATGATCCGCTCGGCGCGCGTGGCGAACATGGCCGAGCTCGCCGGAATGCCGACGACGGTCCATATATCCGGGGGCTTCGGGTTCGTGTACATGCTCCACTTCGCCTCGCGAACCGAAAGCATCGGACGGTACCAGGAGTACAAACGGAACATCGAGCGATACCGGGACTGGTTCGATCCGCCGCTGCGCATCGCCAACGGCAAGCTCGAAGTCCCGGTCGGCCCGGGCGTGGGGATCCGCGAGCCGCAAGAGGTGCTCCGCGACGCCCGGCAGATTGTTTGAGCGGACGGGTTTGAGGGGGATCCGCGCTGGCCGAGGCGCTCGCGCAGGTGCCGTGGCAGGCGGATTCGCTACGATTCCGCTACGATTGCGGTAGGCAACGAACTCCCATGCCCGCCAACGAGCCCGTGACGATCGAAGGCGACCTCAACGCGCAGGGGCTGAGGATCGGCTGCGTGGTCGCGCGTTTCAACAGCTTCATTACGGACCGCCTGCTCGCCGGAGCGCTCGACGCGATACGGAGGCACGGCGGAAACGCCGGCGCCGTTGAGGTGGTGCGGGTGCCGGGTTCCCTGGAACTCGCCACGGTCGCGAAGGCCATGGCGAACAGCGGCAGGTTTGACGCGCTGATCTGCCTCGGAGCGGTGATCCGAGGCGAGACATCGCACTACGACCATGTCGCAGAAGGCGCAGCCAGCAGCATCGCGAGGATCGGGCCGGAAACCGGGGTTCCGACGATTTTCGGTGTGTTGACGTGCGACAAGGTCGACCAGGCCATCGACCGCGCCGGAGGAAAGGGCGGGAATGCCGGTTTCCAGGCCGCCGCAGCAGCGATCGAAATGGCCAACGCGCTCAAGAAGCTGGCCGGAGACTAGGCCACCTCCAGCCAAGCCATGCCGTCCCGACGCCGGTCGCGCGAGAGCGCGCTGCAAATGATCTACCAGTGGGAGGCCGCCGGGGCAAGCCCTGACGACGTCGTCGCTGACTACTTCGGTGTCCTCGCTCAGGACGGGCCGCACCCGGTCGACCGATTCGCGGAAAGGCTCTTCCGGGACGTAGCAGAGGAAACCGCTGACTTGGATTCGATCATCCGGCGCCACGCCAGCCGCTGGTCACCCGAGCGCATGTCGCTGATTGTGCTCCATCTGCTGCGAATGGCGATTTGCGAGATGCACTCCGGAAGAACTCCCCCAAACGTGGTAATCGACGAAACGCTCGAGATCGGGAAGCGGTTCGCTGGGGAGGAGTCCACCTCATTCCTCAACGGCGTGCTCGACGCGGTGCGGAAGGAACTGGCCGGATCGGCCAGAGCCGGGCAACTGACCGAGGACTGAGCGGAGAGGCTCCGGCAGGCTCAAAGCGGGAACAAGACCCTGACAGTTCATAGGGTCGTTGGCCGGCTCTGCGGATGCCTCCAGGGACGATGCTGATTCCGGAATTCCAACGGCAATATTCCGGAAATTATGCACAGAGAATATAAATCTTGAGTTCTTGCCTCCAAAAAGAACTATTCTGTATGAATGAAAACTACTGTTGATATTCCTGACCGCGAACTCGAGGATGCCATGAGGTTCAGCGGGGCGAAGACCAAGCGCGAGGCCATCGTCGGAGCGATCATGGACTTCAACCGTCGCATGCGCATGGCAGAACTGACGCAGTATGCCGGAACCTGCGCCGATCTGTTCTCTCCGCAGGAGCTGCATGAGTTGCGGCGAGAGGGCTGATCGATTGATTCTCGTCGACACTTCGTCCTGGGTCCATATGCTTCGCCCGTCGGGCGACCCGGTGATCCGAACTCGAGTAGTGGCCGCGCTCACCTCCGGACAGGCGTGCTGGTGCCCGCCAGTCCAGCTCGAACTTTGGAACGGCGCTCGCGGGGACCAGGAACATAGGGTTCTCAGGGACTTCGGGCGCGCGCTGCCAGAACTTCCAATCGACGAGCGGGTCTGGAAGACCGCGCACGATCTGGCAGGACGGGCGCGATGCCAAGGTGTTGCGGTGCCGGCCATTGACGTGATGATCGCCGCCTGCGCACGCCGGCACGGCGCGTCGCTCGAATCGGCGGACTCCGACTTCGATCTGCTGGCTTCGATCGACGAACCGGCCGATTAGTCCCCGGTGCCTAGCTGTGCCGCCAGGCCGGCCGTCGCAGGCCTAGCATCTTGCCGGGCCCCGCATTCCGAGTCGAGTGACGAGGAGACCCTAGCCGATGGACCGGAGACCGGCCTGCAACCGAATCCCGGGGCTACAGGATTCGGTCCCTCTGCCTACTTTGGATGAACGACCGCGAACCCGTCGTAGTCGGTCTTCTTCGAGTGAGACGACAGCGCGGGCCAAGCATGCTGGTGCTTGTCGGAAGCGACCCACTCCATGCGCTGCTCCTCCGTGTCGAAGCTCAGGCGGACGGTGAACTCGTCGGTCCCGGGCTTGCGCATCAGCAACGCGCTCCGGAAGCCAGGCATGCTGCTCACAGCCGGATAGAAGACCTCGGCAAATGTCTTCTGCAACGCCTCGGACTGGCCGCTCTTGGCCGTCATCCAGATGTGCAGTTCCATGGGGCCGTCAATGTCGAAGAGCCGTTCTGCCGTCGCAGGGTACACGAGCAAGCAGGCCAGGACGGCTATCACGATCAGGCGCATAGGATTCCTCCCAATGGCAGCAAGACACAGCGTCCCTCTGCCGCCACCATGGTACAACCCGACCGGGAAGTCAGGGCCGCACGACCCGAACGCGGTGGTTCTCGCTATCCCCAATGAACACGTTCCCGGCCAGGTCCACGTAGACGCCGTGAGGCCGGTCGAGGCCGCACTTCAGCGGGTCGCCATCGGGCCCGTCGTGGCGAGAGCCATCGCCGGCGACGGTCGAAATCACTCCCGTCTTCAGGTCGATTCTGCGTATGGCATGGTTCTCGGTGTCGGCTAGGTAAACAGCCGAGTCCCGGCCGACCTCGATGCCTTTCGGACCCGCAAGGGTGGCCATGGAGGCCGGGCCGCCGTCCCCGGTGTAGCCCTTCTCGCCGGTGCCTCCGACATGATGCAGTGTCATCGCCTTCATGTCGATGCGATAGACGGCGTTTCCCTCGCGCAAGGCAACATACATGTCCCCGTTCGGGGCGAACGCCAGTGCGCGCGGGCCGTTCAGCGGGGTTCCGCCGACAGGAGCGCCGTCCGGGGTCGGGGCGCGCTCGCCAGTGCCCGCGAACGTGCTTACGATGCCGGTCGACAGGTTGACCCGCCGGATCCGGTGATTGCCGATATCGGCGATGTAAAGGTAGCCCTTGCCGTCCAAGGCAATGGAATGAGGGCGGCTAAACGTGGCCTCCACGGCCGGGCCGCCATCGCCGGTAAACCCACGCTCGCCCGTGCCCGCGACGGTGGAGATGGTACCGGTGCCCGCATCGACTCTCCGTACGATGGCGTTCAGCATCTCGACGAAGTACATGTTGCCGTCCGCGTCGAACCGGACCTCGTACGGATCGTTCAGTTTCGCCGCGCGCGCGGGCCCTCCGTCTCCCGTGTAGCCGATCTCGCCCGTGCCGGCGACGGTGGAAATCGAGCCGTCCGCAAGATCGATGCGACGCACGCGATCCGTGTCGATCTCGCACACGTAGAGAGCTCCGTCGGGACCAAGCGTGAGACCGTACGGGTTGCCAACCTGTGCCTCAACAGCGGGACCCCCGTCACCGACGGCACCGGAGACACCCGTGCCTGCCAGAGTTTCGGTTCTCGCCCCGAAAACGCAAGGTACAGCGAGAAGCAATGCCAGAACCAGCCGCATGCGGTCAGATTATCGCAATAGAAGGCGCAGTCACCCAAGGCAAGACGAGATTGCCGGCCCGACCCGATGTCCGGCCGCAACGCAAGGCTAGTACACTGACCGCATGCCGTCGCCTGTTCTCCTTCGCCGCCAGTTTCTCGCCCTGAACTGCAGGATCGCCACTGCGGCGTCGCTCGGTGCGCTATCGTGCGGAAACGTTACCGAGCCCTTGGGCAAGGCCCGCGACAAGGCCGGGTACGGCCCTTTGCAGCTCTCCAAGGACGAGACGACCGGCCTTCCCCTGCTCCACCTTCCGGCCGGGTTTCGGTACCTGTCGTTCGGGTGGACAGGTGACCCGCTCCGCGAAGGCCTGCGAACTCCAGGCAAGCACGACGGGATGGCGGCATTCGCATTGGGCGGAAGCCGAATTCGCCTGGTTCGCAATCACGAGCTCCGGACAGGCACGGCCTTCGCGTCCCAGCCGATCTACGACCGCAACAGCGGCGGCGGCACGACTACGATCGAGTTCGACACCTCCTCGGGAACGGCTATCGAAGCATGGGCGAGCCTCGCCGGGACGGCGGTGAACTGCGCGGGCGGCCCGACGCCGTGGGGCTCATGGCTGTCGTGCGAGGAGACCGTCCTCGGTCCGGGCGGAGAAAACGCCTATGGGATGCCCCACGGCTACGTGTTCGAGGTTCCGTCGGACGCGTCGGCAACCGCGGAGCCGTACCGCGCCATGGGCCGGTTCGTGCATGAGGCCGTATCGGTCGACCCGGAGACGGGAATCGTCTACGAGACAGAGGACCAGGCTCAAGCGGGATTCTATCGGTTCATTCCCAACCAAGCGGGCCTGCTGGAGGCGGGCGGGCAGCTCGAAATGCTGGCCTTTGAGAATCGTCCTGGCGCCGACACGAGAACGGGGCAATCGAGAGGGGCGTGGGAGCCCGTGAGGTGGGTACCGATCCCCGATCCGGACCCGAATCCGATCGAGGCAGACAGCGTGTACAAGCAAGGCGTGCGGGAAGGCGGCGCAACGTTTGCGCGCTTGGAGGGGACCTGGCACGGAAACGGGCGGATCTACATCGTTTCGACTAACGGCGGCAACGCCGAATCCGGCCAGATCTGGGAATACGATCCGTCCGGGGAGCGGCTCGCCCTACTGTACGAATCACCTGACGCCGAGACGCTGGAGATGCCGGACAATATCTGCGTAAGCCCCAGAGGCGGCCTCGTGCTCTGCGAGGACGGCGGAGGCGAGGACTACGTGAGAGGGCTGACCACCGACGGCGAGATCTTTCCGTTCGCCAAGAACAACGTGATCCTGTCCGGCGAGCGGAACGGACTCGAAGGGGACTTCCGGGACGGGGAATTCGCAGGTGCAACCTACAGCCCGGACGGGAGGTGGCTCTTCTTCAACGCACAGAACCCGGGAATCTCGTTCGCCGTAACCGGGCCTTGGGAAAACGGCTTGATCTAACGGCGTCTGACCCTACCGGCTGATATACTGATCACAATTTCTAGTCGGGGAGGTGGTGTCCCATGCAAGGCACTCGATACGGAAATAGGGCACGATATCTTGTGGTGCTGTTCCTCATCAGCACCGTGGGCGCAGTCTCCGCGAATGGAGGGGACATCTATTTCGGCGCGTCGGCCTCGGCCGATCGCCTGAATGTGCTCTACGAGAAGATCGTCGACAACACGAATCCGCAGAACTTCTCGCGGAACCAGGGGCAAACACTCCGCGACGAGGCTTCCGCCACGAATCTCGCCTACAACTACGGATTCCTCGCCGGATACAAAGTACCTCTGAGCGTGACCGGCGTGTACGTGGCCCTGGAGGGCGAAATGCTCCGTCACGGCGGAGTGGCGGTCGGACGTCTGGTAGGCCAGGGATCCTCGTCGGGAAGGAATCAGCTCGGCGAGGTGTGGCCCGAGGAATGGACCCTGGAGAAGGAACGCAGCTACGGCCTCACAGCCCGGGTCGGTGCGGGAATCCCGTTCTTCGGCACGTGGTTCGGACCAAGCGCGTACGGCCTTGTCGGCGTTCGCCGGCTCAATGCCGGTTTCCGGTCCGAATACACCGGGTGCGTGACCGAGGCGGCCTGCACGGAGCCCGACCAGTTCGTCTCGGGCTCGGACAGCTTCAGCGAGAGCTTCAGCGGGTGGACGGTCGGCGGCGGCGTGGAGAAGAAGGTCGGGAGCCTTGCAGTTCGCGGCGAAGTGCGCGTCACCGACTATTCCAAGGCGGGGAGAGTGATTCCGTTCGACGACCTGTTCGTCTCGGTGCCCCTGGACCTAGAACCCGATTCGATCAGTTTCGGCATCACACTGCTCTGGTACTTCTAGAAGGCACTCGAAGGCGAGTTGACGAGACGCAACTGCTATTGCGACCTGCCTTAGCGGCTGGCTGAACCGGAGTGGCATGCCGATTCGCCACGAATCCGGACTGGATCCTGCAACGACCGTAGGACGCGTGCAGAACAGGCCCCGGCGCGGACCGGAAACGCACGCGATTCCCGGGTCACCCAGACGCCGCCCCGCCCAAGGAGCCGGCAAAGCACTTTAGCACCGGAGGTCCCGCAGCAAGACGGGACCGGTGCTGTCACCGCCTCCCCGGGATTCGGCATCGCGCTCGCCGTGCACTGCGAGAAGGCCGCAACCGCGTGACGACCCGATTCGCAAACCCTGATCGGAGAGAATGCTGCCCGACCCAATCCGGCCGTTCGATTTCGCTACCGCTCGCCGAGCGGTCTTCCTTGGGCTTCCCTGCGCCGAACCAGAATCCCGCAATTGCACCGGCCAGTCCGGCGACGCCGCCCAGCACGCCGAGCGGTCCCGCGTAGCGTCCGGCCCAGATGAGCCACAAGAGGACGAAGGCCGCGAGGACCAGAAACGCGGTGATCGACCAGTACGTGACCCGCTGTCGAACCTGGCTCCGTCGCCTCTCGATCTCGAACTGGCCGAGTTCGATGCTTGCTCCGGTAGTGGCACTTACGTGCTTACGTGAGTCGGTTGCAGTTCGGGGCGAGAAGATCCCACTGTAGATGCGGCCCGAGGGCTTCTCGACCACAACGATCTCTCCAGGCTGCGCCTCTCCCAGGGGCGAGTCCCGCGTCAAGACCTCGATTCAACGGAGCCAGTCCGGCCGGGTGGCCGGTCTCACCTTGCGGACGCACTCAGGGCGGCTGGCGCTGTAGTGTAGTGCGATTCTGGCCATAGTCCTCCTCTCGGACGATGACGTACGAGCGCAATGGCAGCGGCCGCGCCAATGCGGAAGGCTGAATCGGGGCTTCGTGCCCGAGAGGTTATGCCGGAACCTTGAGAGCGCTGGAGGGCGCCTTTGCTTTGGCCTGCTCGATATCCTTGAGACTCGGGGCGTACACGGCCTTAGCGATACCCAGCAGCTCGAGAGTACGGATCTGGATGTAACCGATGTCCAGCTCGTACCAAGCGACGCCGTGCCGCGCGGAAACCGGGTGCGCGTGGTGGTTGTTGTGCCAGCCCTCACCGAATGTAATGAGAGCGACCCACCAAAGATTGGTGGAGTCGTCCTTGGTTTCGAACCGGCGGCTACCCCACATGTGGGTGGCGGAATTCACGAGCCAGGTCGTGTGCAGCCCAACGACGACCCGCAACGGAACCACCCAAAGCATCATGCCGAATCCACCCAGAACCCATGCCAGCAGTCCCACTACCACGAGCGGCACCCAGTGCCACTCGCTGAGCACCCGGTAGAAGCGGTCCTGGAGCAGATCCGGGGCGTACTTGCCGGTCAGTTCGGTGTTGTTGTGGAGAGTCTTGCCGAAAATGATCCAGCCCATGTGAGCCCAGAACCCACCGTGGCGAGGCGTGTGCGGATCCTCGTCGGTATCGGAATGCTTGTGATGGCAGCGGTGCGCAGCGACCCAGTAAATCGGGCCGCCTTCCAGCGCAAGTGTTGCGCAGAAGGCGAAAAAGTACTCGATCCATTTCGGAACTCTGTATCCCCGATGCGTGTGGAGCCGGTGGTATCCGAGACCGATGCCCCAGCTCACGGCCATCCAATACACAATCCCCGCGACGATCAGGTTCTGCCAAGAGAAGAAAAACGGAGCGGCGAGCGCTCCCGCGTGAAAGAGGACAAGGACGGTGAACGTCACCACGTTCAGCCGCGTCCTGTTCTCGGAATCGAAGGGGGTTGCTAGAGTTTCGCTCACGTGCTTTGACCGTTCCATGCGATTCGATCAAGGAACTGTGCAGACCTGCTGCTGGTCAGCGCGCGCCAGCAACCGCGTCCAGAGAAACGTCTACCATAACAGCCCGCGAGAACGCGCGGGGAGCAGCAATGTAATAGTTGGGTAACATCGGCGGCGGGGCTGGCGGCCAGTCAGCGGACCAGCGATTTCGCGAGCGCGGCGTTACCCGCCCTGTCGCGCACCCTCAGTACGACCAGATGCTCGCCGGGCTCAAGTTCCCCGAGCCGCAGAGTGAACTCCTCGCGCAGCCCGTCGAGAATGCCGTCATCAGAGAGAACCGGCTTCCACGCGCCGGCATCCACGGCGAATTCCGCGGCCCGGATCTCCGAGACGAGATCAACGGCCGCGAAGCGCAGGTCTCCGCTCTCCGTGCTCGGTAGGGTTTGGACCGCAGGAGGCGTCTGATCCACGAGAACCGGCCTGCTGATCCTCTCGGCGCTGAGCGCGCGGCCCGCGGAGTTGGCCTTGCCGTCGTCAACCTTCACGCGGAACTCGTACCGTCCGTCCGCCAGAGTGTCGCTCTCGATCGAGAACCTAGGTCCCGGAAGGTCCTTCTTGATCGTCTTCCACTCACGCTCCCCCTCGCCGCGGAACGACACTTCGGCTCTCAACTCGTCGCCGTCCGGATCTTCCGCTCCCCACACGATCGCCAGCTTCCGGACCGTAGCCGACGCCCCCGATTGGCCGCTCGTCGCCTGGGGCGGTGAGGACGAGCCGGACGCCGAGACGGTAATGCTATAGCTGTTCGTGGTGTTGGACGCCTTCGAACCGGAGGATGAATCGGCCTTTGCCGCCTCGGGAACCACGTTGACCGATTTCACCACGGGCGCGGAATTCTGCGGCAGGTAGTGAACACGAACCGCATCCAGGCGGGCGTCGCCTCGGAGCGTCGCGCGCCATTGCAGGAAGCGTGCCGGAGGCGACGACACCGCGCTCCCGGCACTGTCCGAAAGCGGCTCCGACCATTCGCTCCAGCTTGTGTCAGGCCGATACGTGTTGCCGCTGCGGGTGCTGATCTCTATCGCCGCGTCGTCGCCGGCGGTCCCGCGCCAAGAAAGCCGGCCCCACCGTGATACCCCGCCCGTGTCCCGCGGAGCCGTCTCGTAGACGCCACTCGCAGCCGGTCCGGGACTGAGGCGATAGAGAGCCCCTCCGTGGGCCGAGCCGACGAGGACACCCTCGGCCGAGCGGAGGAGCACAGTCATCTGGGCCTGGCCGGTCTGGGAAAGCAGGGTCAGGTCCCGGTCCGCGCCGGTCTGGTAGATCCTGCCCTCCCGATCGGTGGCAAAGAGCACTCTCGACGGCGAGTTCCCGTCCACCACCAAGCCGAGAATGTTCTCCTCCGAAGACGACCACAACTTCTCCACGGCTTGCCCGTCGACGACGCGCATCAAGGCCGCACGCTCCCCGCTGTAGACCACTTGCGGCTGGCCGTAGGTCACCGAGGACGCGACTTGCGGCGTGGCAACCTGCACGCCAGCCTGCGCGGCCGAGGCGACAACCTGCGCTTGCATGCCAGCTTGCAGTCCCGGAATTGCCTGCAGCAGGCGGTCCATCCCTCCGCCCATTGCGGCGAAGTAGATGGCCCCGCCGGCGTCGGCGGCCACGGATCGCACCTCCGGAAGATCCGAATCGAAGAGAGCGAACGACTCGCCGTCTTCCCGCAGTCGGAAGAGTATTCCGTTCGGGTCCGTGCCTGCCAGCACCCTGCCCTCGGAATCGAGCGCCAGGCTCATGACGTGACGCTGTCCTGACTCGACCCAGACCTCGCCGTTTCCGTCCTCCGATACGCGGTAGATTTTTCCCGCGCCTCCGGTGCCGACCACGAGCCGGCCCTTTGCGTCGAATGCCAGCGACCAGATGTACTGCTCGCCCGGATCGAAGAACTCGGACGCCTCCCCGTCTCCCGAGACCTTGTAGACCTTGCCATTGGGCGACGATCCGGCGTACACGTGCCCGTCCGATCCGACTGCCAGCGCGAACACCTCGATTTCCGGGGCCTTCCAGAGCAATTCGCCGGTCCCGTCCGGAGACACGCGGAACACCGCTCCCTGGTGCCCTGTGCCGTAGTAGACGGTTCCATCAGTTGCCCTGGCGATCGACCACACCACGGCCTGATCGGACGCGTAGACCTCGTCGAGGGAAGGGGCCACGCGCAGGGTGCCCTCCCGGTCCAGGGCAACGTCCTTGAAGGTGCCCGCCAGAAAGTCTCCGTAGCGCGCAAGCTCCCAGCTCCGTGTACCGGCGCCAGGCGCGACAGCGGCGGACGCCGCAGCCGCAAGAAGGATCGCGAACAGTCGTATCTTCAAGTCGATCAGCTCCCGGTGACCACGAAACGCAGTGAGAGCCGCCCCCGCACGACGCCGTGGAACCCTTCGATCATTCGGTCCTCAAGTGTTGTCGAAAGGTCGCTCAGCGCACCGGCACCGCGACCGGCCGGCGTGGACAGCACGGCGTGCAGGGAAGCGGGAGGGGCCGGCAGCTTGTCGGAGAGAAGCCACAAGGACCGCTTGCGCTGCCAGACCCGCAGGTATGCGCGGTCGCTGCCTCGCAAGCTGTTCAGAAACCGGATCGTCGCTGCCGCGTCCCGTACCTTGCGGCCCGCAAACAAGCCGCGCCACTGCTGGAGATTGGCCGTTAGCGCGTCCCCGATCGTGACCTCGATGGATCCCGCCGGTTGAGAAACCGGCACAGTGTAAGGCAAGGCTCGCAACTGCTCGGTTCCGTCGGGGCCCTTTGCCGCGAACCGGATCTCGATGGTTTCGCCGGGCCTGACCTGGGTCTTGGAGACCCAGGCTCGGACAAGGTCTGTGTAGGCATCGGCCTGAACGGACTCGACCTCGACATCGATCGATTCGATCTCCAGGTCCGAATGCCCTGTCTGCAACAGAAAGGAAAGGGGCGCTGCCGTGGAAAGGGCTGCGATTTGGCCGACACCTCCCGTGCCGGTGTAGATGTCGTCGAGAACAAGGCGCGGCAGCCCGTCCTTGAACTCGACGCCGCCCCGCACGCGAACGGTCTGGGGGCCGAGCGAACGTTCCGTGGCGTTGATGGCGGAAAAGAGTGCGATCTGGAGCAGGAACGGGGTCAGCTGGGTGTCGCGGACAAGCTCCATCGAGTAGGAAGCCGAGCGGCCATCCGCCTGCTGGACGCGAATCGAGTTCGGCACCATCGACGGGCCTGGACCGAGTTCACCGGCGATCCCGGCATCCCGGTCGAGAGAGATCTTGCCGATGAGCGGGCCCGTGCCGCTGAGCTTGAACGATGCGTTGAGGTTCGGAACCAGGGTCATTACGGACGCCCGCATCATCGGCATTTCGGTGTTGCCACTGGAGAGAAAGCGATGGCCGAAGGCGAACACGCGATCCCCGTCGATGTGCGTGACCGTCCCGGAGGCCGTGAAGTTCATGTCGCCCCGGATCAGCCCGACGCTAATCATGGATCCGGGCTGGAGCTCTCCGCCGGGATCCTCACTCAGGCCGCCGCCCGCGCCCTGCAGGGGCCGCAGGCCGAGCCGGTCGAAGTCCTTGGCGAAGACTTCCAGCGTCCTCTCGGTGAATCCGCCGAGCGATACTGGCGTGGCTATGGGGCGAAACTGATCGCCGGGAACGCTCAAGACCTCATCGGTCCGTCCTAGCACCCCAGCGAGTTCGCGCCAAGCATCCAATGGATCGGCTGCAAGCGCGGAGGTGTCTTCATCCCGCTCGAAGCCCGCGATCATCTCGCCGATCGGCCGGATACCGGCCAGCGGCTCCTTCGAAAACGGGTACATGAAAGCAACCGCCCCGGCCAGCCGGCCGTCGATGTAGACCGGGCTGCCGCTCATCCCGGACATCACCCCGGTCCGCTCAAGGGGACCGCCCGAGAGCCGCCCGATGATGATTGAAGACTTCGGCCCCGTGTAGTTCTTCAGCGCTCCGAGGATTTCGACATCGAACTCCTCGATGACGGTGCCCGAGAATACCGTGCGACCAATCGCAGACTGCCCGGCGCGGACGTCCTCGATCGGGAAGAATCCCTGCGCGCCGAGCGCGCCGGCGAGCAGGAGGTTGAGCGCGAGAAAACGCAACAACGATCATTCTACCCGTCGAGCGCCAGATTCTCCCTGCGGCAGATCCGTCGTAAACCGGCGCCCTTGGAGGCGAGACTGCGTCCGCATCGACAGAAGTCCGTAATCTCACCCGCATGGATCGAGGCCGGGCCGCTAGCATCGATAGAGGGATTCGACCATGGGCCTCGATCAGATGAACCACTACCAGCGAAAGCTCTCGTTCGAGACAGACTCCTGGGACCTCTGCGAGGCCCTGCGACTCAACGACGCCATCGTCGTAGTGGACGGGCGTTCACCCGGGGCGTATGCCCGAGAGCATATTCCCGGGTCGCTCAACCTGCCTCACCGGGAAATCAGCGCCCACTCAACGGAGTCCCTCGACCGGTCCAAGACCTACATCTGTTACTGCGATGGTGTGGGATGCAATGCTTCGACGAAGACGGCGCTGAAGCTGCTGACGCTGGGCTTCAGGGTCCGCGAGCTGATTGGCGGGCTCGAGTGGTGGAAGCGTGACGGATACGCAACCTCTGGCGAGAACGCGCAGCCTGGAACCGCTGTCGGTGGCGACAGCTGACCCTAGAGCCGAGTCCGGCAGTACGACCCTTCATGGATCCTGCGAGTCTCATCGCGATTCCAACAGCCTCGGGAGCATCTCGATGACCGTCACGCTCGGGAGAGAGTTTCCGGCCATACGAGGCTCGATCCACCGAAGAGGGCGCGCTCAGGCCGTCGTCAGGCGATCCTCGATATGCCTGCTGTTGCTCGGCGTTGCGCTGGCAAGGGCCTAGGCCTCCCGAGGCCAATCCCTTCGCGTCACATTGCTCGGCACCGGAACGCCAAACCCCCATCCGGAGAGGTTCGGCCCGTCGACGCTCTTAGAGGCCGGTGTTGCTGCACATTGATCGTCGGCCTTGAGAATTCTCCGATCGGTACAGGTCTAGAATTGATGCAGCTTCGGGCGATCCGTTGCAGTCCAGATGAGATTCAGTGGCAGAGGCCGGAGAAATCCCGGCTTGGGACCTCGGTCGGCCCTGGTCTTGACCTGCTTGCTGGGCCTTGCGGCCAGTTCACTCGCTCAAGGGCGCGGTGATCTCGAGTCGCACTACCGTCGTGCCCAGGAGGCCATGGCGGCCCGGGACTACGGGACGGCGGAGGCGGCCTGGAAAGCAGTGATCGCATTGGCTCCGGATATTCCGCAAGCACGCAGCAATCTTGGCCTGGTCTATCACCTCCAGCAGGACTATGAATCCGCGATCAATCAGTTTCGAACGGCCCTGAGCCAGGACCCGCAACTCCTGGCGGCCAGAGTATTCCTCGGCATCAGCTATTACTTGACCTCCCAGCCGGGCCGCGCGATCGGGGAGCTTGAGAGAGCCCGCGCCATAGACGTTAACAGCGCCATGGCGCGCAAGTGGCTCGCAATGAGCTATGTCCAGACGGAGCAGCTTGAGAGCGCGATTGGTGAACTCCGAGTGTGCCGGCGACTTGATCCCGACGATCATGATCTGGTCTTCCACTTGGGACGCGTATACCGGAAGGTCTCGGATCAGGCCTTCAGCGCAATGCGGAGTGCCGGGCTGGAATCCGCTTGGCTGTTCTTGCTTCGCGGTCGGCAATTCGTAACGCAGAATGACACCCGCAGCGCTCTGGACGAATTCCTCCACGCGGCGCGACTCGATCCGCGGCTGCCGGGCATTCACTTCGAGATTGGCCAAGTCCACGAGAGAGACGGCCGCACGCGGGAAGCGTTTTTCGAGTATGCCAGCGAGCTGGAAAGCTATCCAGCGCACCTGCTCTCCGCTGCCGGACTCGTCCGGATGCTTGGCGATCTCGGAATGCACGAGGAGGCCATGGCTGTCAAGCAGCAGGCCCTGAGGCTTCACCAAGGGGCTTCCGAAGCCGCCAAGGCGCTTGCAACACCAGGTTCGGACACGGGAGAGACTGCGCGGCTATCTTCCGTCGATGCCGAGCAAATCCGGGCGTCCCTGCCGAGCTTTCAGCCCCGTGCAGGCCATTCTGGGGGATCGCGATTTCTTGATGCCCTGCTGGGAAGTCGGCCAAGCAAGGTCTTGCAGCTAGCAGAGGTGCAGCAAGACAGCGAAACGGATGACGAAATCCGCTTTTGGCGGGCTCGTGCGTTCCTTGAATTGGGACAAGCCGAACGAGCACTCGAGAATCTGATGCCGCTGCACGCCAGCCAGCCAGAAAACGTGGAGATTGCGTTCTTCCTGCAGACGTGTGCAGAACGACTTGCGCTCGAATCGCTTGAGAAGTACGCTTCGCTTGAACCCGGGTCCTACCGCACATACCAGCTTCGGGCCGAATACCATGCCTCGCGAGGCGAGAGCGAGCAGGCGATCGCGGAATACTCCGTCGCGCTGCGGTTGGCACCTCGTGCCACTCAGCTTCACCTAGCCATAGGGTCGCTCCATTTGAGCCAGAGGAGATACGCGGAAGCGATCGCGGCATTCCAGGCAGAACTGAAGAACGACCCATACTCGGTAACCGCTCGCGCGGGGATGGGCAAAGCGCACTACGTCCTCGGCAATATCGCTCAAGCCGACAAGATCCTCAAAGAGGCAATTTCTATCAATGCCTCGGCTGCCGAGCCCCACAAGACATTGGGGCAGCTGTATTTCAAGAAGCGCGACTATCGAAGGGCGGTGGAGCACCTGCAGCTGGCACTGCGTCTAGGCATCAATGACGACGAAGACATCTACTTCCATTTGGGCCGATCGTTCCGCATGATTGGCAACCTGGAGGAAGCAGAAAAGAACCTCGCAATTGATCGCCAGTTGAAGGAATCCCGACGGTCAATCGCACAGGAGCGTCTCGAAGCCTCTCAAGAAAGGTCGACCGGCGCGGGTCGAGACTGATCCGCGTCAGTCCCTCACAAGGGGTTCTTCATCCTCGGGTCGAGTTGCTGCGCCTTTCCAAAGCTCTCTCGTGCGCGATCGAGCTGCCCCATCTGCTGGAGGCCCCAGCCAAGATGATAGTGCGCGATTGCGAGGTCGGGATCGATAACCACCGCGCGTTCGAACTCGCCAATCGCGGCATCGAGGTTGCCCAGCTTTGCGTAGGCCACCCCTAGATCGTCATGACACTTGGCCGAACGGTCGTTGAGTTCGAGCGCCTTCCTGAAGTCATCGACCGCCTCGTGGAGGTCTCCCTTCTGCGCACGGACCAATCCAAGCGTGTAGCGTGCGTGGAAGTACTCGGGCCGAATATCCAATGCCGTGCTGAGTTGGGTGATCGCTTGGTCTAGGTCTCCGTTTCTGTACTGCGCGACACCGAGAAACTGGCGAGCTTCCGCCGATTCCGGATCCAGCTCCACCGCTTTCTCGAATTCGGCAATTCCGCCTGCGATGTCGCCGGCGTTGATCTTCGCCAACCCGTCCTCAAGATGGGTGCCGGACCGCAGGCGATCATCACTGCGGTTCCTAATGGCGTCCGCCCTGCGGAATTCCTCGAGCGCTTCCTTCCGCTTGCCGATCTGCTGCAAGGCCCGGCCAAGTTGATGGTGCGCGGCGAGTAACGAGGAGTCCAGGCTTGTCGCCCTGCGTAGCGGTTCGACAGCCTCCTCGACTTTGCCTCCCTTCACGAGCGCACTTCCGAGCAGCAACTGCGCCTGTCCGGAATTCGGCCACACTTCGGCCGCCTTCCGGTAGACATCAATAGCCTGGTCCACGTATCCGAGTGACTCGAGAGCTCCGCCCAACTTTAGGCGAGCGTCTCTGTGATTGGGGTCTTGCTCAACCACGCGGTGGAGTTCGGACACCAGTTCCTCAAGTCGTCCGCCCTCTTCGTACGCAAGGGCCAGGTTGTATCTCGCCTCCAAGAAATCGGGGAGCAGATCAAGAGCAGTCCTATATTCGCTGACGGCTTCGTCGATCCTGCCGAGTCTCGCAAGTGCCACGCCGAGCTGATTACGGGCTTCCGGATAGTCGGGCCGATGCCTTAGGGCCTCACCGAACGCATTCGCGGCTCCCTCTGGATCGTTCTTCTGGAGACGGACGCCCCCGACGTGATAGTGCGCGATAGCGTAGTCGGGCCGTGCCTCAATCACGGTTTCAAATTCCCGCAATGCTCCGTCCAGATCGCCTTTCGCTGCAAATGCAACGCCCAGCGAATCGCGAGCCTGCAAGTAGTCATCACGCAATTCCAGGGCCTTTCGGAAGTGTTGAACGGCCGTGTCAACGTCGCCTTGAAGACCGGACAGCGTGCCGAGCTGAGCCCAGGCCGCGGGATTCTCGGGATTCAGCTTGATGGCCGACTGGACCGACGCCAGGGCCGTCTGATGGCGCCCCAGTTGGGCGAGGGTCTCCGCAAGAGAAAGGTGGGCGTCCGCAGACGAATTGCGCAACTCGAGAGCCTTGCGGATGAGGGCAACGGCCTGTTCCAGATCTCGATTCTCGCGGTACGCCAATCCGAGGGTGTAGTAGGCCTCAAAGAAATCCCTTCGCAGTTCGATCGCACGCCCCAGCGCCGCGATCGCTCGTCCCACGGCACCATGTCTCATCAGGGACACGCCCAGGTAGTAGTGGGCTTCCGGCCAATCATCTGCCGACGTCGCGAGTTCCTCGAACAGCGCAACCGCTTCCTCGTGATCCCCTTCCCCGAGCTTCTGCCGGCCGCGGGCCATCTTCATGTCAGCCGCACTATCCGCGAGCATCGACTGGGTCAGGGCTTGGGCCTGTCGCTGCTGTTCCTTCGCTGCCTCGATCTCACCGTTGCGCCGCAACGCGTTGGCCAGCAGTCGCCGCGCTTCCACGATTTCCGGGTCGAGAGCAACGGAACGCTCGAGCTCCTGCGCCGCCTCGTCGAATCGTTCGCGCTTGAGCAGGACGCGACCAAGGTAGTAGTGCGCGGTCGCCGAGGTGCCGTCCAGGGCCACGGCCTGGCGAAACTGGTCGGTCGCTGACTCCAGCTGCCCCGCCCTCTCGAGAGCCTTGCCAAGATTGGAATGCGCTTGACCCGCATCGGGCTTCAATGCGATGTACCGTCGAAGACTAGCGATCTCGTTGTCCGGATCGTCAATATTCCGGTACGCCACCGAGAGGTTGAAGTGCACTGCGGCGAAGTCCGGATCGAGCTCGAGCGCGCGTCGATACTGCTGAATGGCTTCGCGCGGATTGCGCCTGACGATTGCGACGCCCAGCGAGTTTCTTGCCTGGGCCCACCCAGGCCGTAGGCGAACCGCTTCCCTCAGGGCTGCTATTGACTCTTCTGGCTTCCTTGCCTGCCCCAGGACCAGCCCTAGATTCCGATACGCCTCAGCATGTTCCGGATTCTGTCGAATCGCCTCTTGGAAGTGAAAGATGACCTCCCCGATGTCCTGACTCTTCTGCCCCAGAACAAGCCCGAGAGAGTTGTGAGCCTCAGCAAGGGTAGGATCGATGTTGATTGCCTCCCGCAGATGTTCGATCGCCATATCCAGGTCACCCATGGCGAACCGGATAAGCCCGATAGCATAGTGAATTCGCGGAATGCCCGGACGAAGCCTCAGCGCTTCGGCCAAGGCCTCGATCGCTTCGTCGTGCAGCCCGCGCTGCGCTAGCGCCGCTCCCAGGTCGAAGTGGGCGTCGGCGTCTTGGGGAGCGGCGTGAACCCGCCCACGCAGCTCCGTTATCGGTGGCCCCTGCGCTACCGAGCCTTTGTCGAGATCAATGTCTCCAGACCTGGACTGTCCCGGCAAAGGCGTGCCTGCGGCACACAAGACGACAACTCCGAAGGCGATCCCGATGCGCTTCCGGACTCGCCTTTGGAAGAACTCGCAAACCCAACCCTGCCCGGGACAATGCACCATAGCCTGACGACGTGTAGCCGCGACATTGTCTCGCAACTCGGGGGCCGCCCGTCCAGGGACCGGACGGCTCGGGCCCGTCGAGCGATGCGCCTGGCCCGTCAGAAATGGAGTTTCAAGGCCAGCTGAATGACCCGCGGGAGATTCTCCTGTACTGTTACCTGCCCGAACGAGGCGCTTCCGAAGGTCATGTTCGGCGCCTGAAACTGAGGCCTGTTGAACGCGTTGAAGAACTCCGCCCGGAATTCTGCCCGCATTGTCTCCTTGATGGGAAAGTGCTTCACGAGTGTGATGTCGAAATTCTTGATCCCGTCAATGCGACAGCCGTTGAGAGTCCTGGGGGTCGTCCCAAACCGGAATGGATCGGGCGCGGCGAACGCACTCGAATTCACCCACTGCGCGATTTCCTCCCCTCGGGGCCGGTTCGTAGGCAGGCACGGGTTCCCGACCAGGTCGGAACGATTGCTACCCCCGAAGGCACCGGTCAGGTCCGGCGTCACGAAATTGCGGCCGATCGGGAATCCGCTCGAAAGCGTCATGATGCCACCCACTTCCCAGCCGCCGAGAATGCTGTCAGCAATGGGATGCATGCCCCTGCCCAAGCGCTTCTCGCGCCCGACCGGCAGCTCGTACACCCAGCCGACCACAGCTCGATGGGTCACGTCCTCCGCCGAGAGCGATTTCTCGCCAGCGAACGTCACGTTGTTCTGATAGCCGACCGAGGGGCCCAGGAATCCGTTCTCGAATGAATCCGAATTGGTGATGTTCTTGGAAAAGGTGTAGGCCAGGGACAAGGTCAAGTCCCCCGTGACCTTCTTGTAGGAGAGCTGCATCGATTCGAAGGCACTCTGGAAGTCGTTCCCGTTCGGCCCCTTCCACGGGGGAAGGGTGTTCAACATCCCCACGTACTGCGGGTGCTGCAGTAGAAGCTGCCCAAACTGCACTTCAGGGAAGCTGAGCGCTGAGGTGGGGTCGTTGATGATCCCGTAGAAGGGATTCGGCACGGTCTCGAAGACCCTTTCCCGATGTGTGGAGAAATCCTGCTCGGCAATCTGGTCGCTGCAGAAGAACAGGGCGCAGGTCAGGTTGCGCGCGCGACTTCCGGCGTACGCGAGCGAGACGATCGAATCGTCGGGCATCTGGTACTGGAATCCAAAGTTCCACTGCCACTGATAGGGCGTCTCAGCGACTCCGTTGGCACTTCCGGCCCAGATTCTCTGGCCTAGCGCGGTTCCCAGTCCGTCCTTGTCAAAGTCTGGCTCGTTAAAGCCACTCGGCCATGGATTGTCGATCGTCACATTCGGGTTGATCCCGTCAATCGTCGCGACAATCGGAGTTGTCGCGCCGTTCCCGGGCGGGCCAACAGCGGCCACTGTCGCGGCGTTGGGATTCAGGCCGTAGATGCGGGCAAACCCGCCCCGCATGACAAGCCTGTCCGTGAGACGGTATGCGAATCCCAATCGCGGGGCTATGTTGTTCTTGTCCGTGGTATCGATCCCACGCCCGAATCCGGCAACCCCCGGCCATGCAATGCCCCCGAGGAGCGGACGGCCGACCAGATCCTGGAAGTACTGATCCAACGACCTACCGCCGGTATTAGGGCCCACTGAGTCGGCGATGGGGCTCTTGACGGTACGCGCCAAGCGGGAGAAGCGGTCGAAGCGATCCTCATAGGGCTCTTCCAACTCGAAACGGATGCCTAGGTTCAAAGTGAGGCGCGGTGTCACGCGCCAGTCGTCCTGAAAGTAGATTCCGTAATAGTAGTTCTTCGTGGCTGTGGTGTATCCGGCGTCCATCGAACCCCCGCCCGGCAGTCCGAGCAGGAGATCGGCAATCGAATTGCCCGTGTTTGCCGAGGGGAGAAGCGGGTCCGGGCCGTTCGTGAATCTGCCGTTGAAATTGAAATTGCCGCCCAAACCGCCGAATGCTCTCTGGTTCATCTCGCGACGGTTGGCGTTGCCGCCGAATTTCAACGTGTGGGAGCCTCGACTCTTGATAATCCCGAGCTGGTAGGAATAGTTGGCTGCGGGCTCGTCGATGATGTTCGAAATGTTGTCGCTGAGCGGACCGTAGCCGCTAGGAAAAATGGCGGGGAAGGCGGCGCCTCCGCCCCATTCATTGAGAAAGGTTATAACCTCCTGATTGTTGAACGGGCCGCCTAAGGAGCCGACGTCAAAGCCGAGCTGTCCTTCCACGCGAGGCGTGTAGTCGCGGAACCAGGTGTGGTTGAACGCCTGCGTGATCATCAGTGTCGGCGAAGCGGTCCATGTCCAGGACAGTACAGCATTAAGGCCCGGCTGCTGGTCGTTGCGATTGCTCAGGCGGGTGGTCTCTCCCGGGGTGTTGTAAACGCGGACTACCGGAAGCAGAAGCAGGCTCGAGGAATACCGACCCATGAACTTGTGGTTCTGGTTCATCTGGTAGTCCGTCTTGATGTCCCACCGCCTCCAGTCGATCCGGCTCGCTCCGCCGATGTTCAGGTTTGCGATGTTGGTCCGCTCGCCGTTCGGCCCCCTCAGGCCTGGGTTGTTCGGTTTGGCCCAGAACGGGCCGAGCCTGGGCCCGAACGGATTAATCAGCCCGGCCGGAACTTGGTTGTTGGGAAACGGCCTGCGCAAAGTGCGTCCATTGGAGTCCTCGAAGGTGTCGAACGGGTTGTAGATGTTGATCGGGTCACCTGCGGTGGTGTACAGATCCGAATAATCACCGGCCAGCTCGCGCTCGTCGGGCATTCGGGAAACAATCGTGAGCGCCCGGGCCTGGACCATCTTTTCCCAATCGGCGAAGAACCACAGCTTGTTCTTCTTGATGGGCCCGCCAAGCGTGCCCCCGAACTGGTTGCGGCGCGCTTCGGCCTTTTCCACTCCGGCCCGGTTCAGGAAGAATGCATTCGCATTCAGGTTGTCATTCTGGTGGAACTGGTATGCATTGCCGTGGAACTCATTCGTTCCGCTCTTGGTCACGTAGTTCAGCACGACGTTGGCACGTCCGAATTCCGCCGAATAGTTGTTGGTCATGACCTGGAATTCCTGCGTGACGTCGGGCGTCAGAACGATCGGGACGGAATTGAAGGCGGCGTGCGTGAAGGTCACGTCCACACCGTCGACCATGGCATTGGCTTGCGCGCGCACCCCTCCATTGGCCGTGAACGTGAGCCTACCCTGGAACGACAGGCCCGAACGATCGAGACCGCGAGTCTGGGTGCGGTGATCAGCCGTCACACCCGCGACGAGGTTGACCAACGAGCTGGGATCGCGCATCAACAGCGGCAACTGCTTGACCGGGGTCTCGGCCACCACCTCCCCCAGTTCCGATGTCTGGGTCGAGAGAACGGCGGTGCTAGCGGTGACCGTGACGGTCTCCTGCACCGCGCTCGGACTCAAGGAGATATTGATGTCCGCTGTCTGGTTGACCTGGAGAACGATGTCCTCGACCGTGTTGATCGTAAAGCCGGCTTGCTGAGCCGTGAGCGTATAGGTCGCCGGCCTCAAGAACGAAAAACGGTAATAGCCGACTTCGTTGGACTGGCTCAGTACCGCGACATTTGTGTCTTGGTTCGTGAGAGTCAACTCGACGCCGGGAATCACCGCCCCGGTTTCATCGGTCACCTGTCCCACCAGGGTCGAGGTGGCCCCTTGTGCTTGTGCGTAGACGGGCTGTTGAGCCCAAAGCACTATGACTGTTGCTAGAACACCAGTAACAAATAGCCGGTTTCGGCTTGGTGTTGCGGGCATGGGTCCTCCAATCTGCTCTCCATACCGAACCAAGTGGTCCGAGTTTCTATTCGCGGCCCGATCATATTTGAGGTGCCGGAGAGTGTCAATCCAGAATTCGCAGCGAAAAGGACAAAACTCCGCGAAAATGCGGGCAGTGGGGCGTGAATCCAACAAACGCGGACACGAGGGCGCCCCTGCCTAGAGGCAAAGAGCCTTCGCTTGCGGGGCTGATCGGAGTGCGTCAAGGCGCCCCTTGCCGCTCCGAGCGCGCGAACGGAGTGAGCGTCCGCCTCACTCCTCGACTCGGTTCTTCAATACCAGGCTGCGGACAGAGAATCCGCCCGGGCTGCGGGGGATGTGGCAGGCGTATTCGAGCCACCTCCAACTGCTCGACGGAATCAATGTCTCCAGCTCCAGGCCTTCGACGGCCTCGAGAAAGCCGTCCCAGTCGAGGAGCTGCTCCAACGTGAGCGGCTCCTCGGTCTCGTAAGCGTCCATGATTGCCTCGAATGCGCGGACCTCCATGTCGACAGGGATCTGGTCTTGGCAAAGGAGGCGGCTTGCCGCCTCGGCCGCCTCGGCCGCGCCGTCGGGAAGTACGTCCAGGGCGGTTTCGATCGCGGAAACCAGTGACCGCAGCGACACTCTCGCGGACTCGTCTTGCGCGGCCCCGCGGTTCTCTTCCTTCGAACCAAACTGCGCGTATAGCGCCTGAAAGCGTTCCCACGACTCGGGTTTCGACCGCAGCTCGTCAAATACGCCGATCCGCGCGAACCTTCTGGCGATTCGATGCAGGGCCGCGCGTCTCTGACCCGTACCGACCAAGTTGAGATCGGGGCCTCGCCCGACAGTGTCCGCGAAGTAAACGACGCTGCCAGGCCGGCCTAGGCGAACAAGCATCGCAGCGTGATCCTCAATCGCGTGCGCGCGCAGATTGCTCCAAAGGCTACCGTAGCCGCGCCATTTTCCAAGATCCTCGTCGAATTTCTCCTCAATGATGCGCGCCGTAAACGTACTGGGGTAACGAACCAACTCGGACAGCACCAATGAGGAGATGATGAGGTCGGCTTCGGGAAGATCCGGTAGCCGCCGCACCTGTTCGATCCTTCGATACAGCGACTCCAAGGCCACGAACGCCTCGTCGGCAGTTTGGGCTTGCTCCACGATCGTTGCCGTCGCAGACATGAGAGGCTCCGCGAAGGAGGTAACGTCCGATACCCGGATTTGGACCTTGCGCTGCAACGGCGTCGGAAGTGTCGAAACAGCGGCGGCCATGCTCGGTTCATCCAGGTCAACGAGCACCACGCGGTCGAACCGGGCGGCGAGGTCCTCCAATGGGATCTCCCAGCATCGGCCCGCTCCCAAGACAAGAGCAGTCCCGCGATTCGGCGCCAAGCGTGCGGCTTCGAGAATGCCCAGCTGGCTCCGCCGGATGTGAGGCTGCCAGTAGTCTGCGAACTCTAGTTGGGCGGCGGCGATGTTCCGGCCGGCCCGGAGGAAGAACCCGGCAACGTCCTTCGCTCCCGATTCCGGGACCAGTTCCCTCGGTGCGCTGGCCTGGAGCTCGGTCCAATCCCTGCGCGTCCACTGGCTCGCGAGTCGCTCCGCCTCGAGAGCCTCGTCCAATGTCATCTTGCGCGCGGCCGCGTCGCGCTCCCGCGCGATCAAGTCACGTTGCCCCTCTGGGGAATCGCGCGCGGCCAAGATCCGCCACATCTGTGCCCGAATCGGGTGAGCAATTCCGGGCGGCCCATCTGCGTAGAACCTGACCAGGGAACGCTGTGCTTCGATCAAGCCCTGGTTCGCCGCGAACAAGAACCAACGCAGGGCCTGGCCAAAATCTTGAGCAACCCCCTGGCCGCTTTCGTATTGCTGAGCCAGCAGGAGCTGCGCTCTCGCGAGCCCCTTGGACGCTGCACTGCGGAGCCACGGAATGGCCGCGGCGAGGTCCTGGTCGACACCCTGGCCCAAAATCAGGGTCACAGCCAGGGCGTGTTGCGCTTCGCGCAGTCCCTGTTCGGCCGCCTCGCGATACCAATGCGCTGCGATCGCAGTGTCCTGACGAACACCGACACCGCTCTCGTACATGCTGGCTAGATTGAATTGCGCCAGGGCAAGGCCCTGGTTGGCAGCCCTGCGGTACCACTCCGCAGACCGAGCCGAGTCCTGGTTCACGCCAGTGCCCAGATAGTACATCTGGCCCAAGTCGGCTTGGGCCGACGCGTCTCCTTGCTCAGCAGCGCGATGAAGCCATCTAGCCGCCTCCGTTTCATCCTGCTTAAGCCCGATGCCACGAAGGTAGAGCAAGCCGAGATCGGATTGGGCCCGACCATGGCCCTGCTCGGCGGCCTGCCGAAGCCAGCGCACTGCTTCGCTTGCCGCGAGTCTTCCTGATCTGCGCCCCACCAGATAGAAAGCCAGTTCGTACTGTGCCTGAGCGTCCCCCTGCCTCGCCCGCTCAAGAATTCCCTCGATCGAGACGGATGGGCGCGCTGGGTCCAGGCTTGTCTGTTGGATCGCCTGAGCTGCAGAGCCCTTGGAGGCGACGGGGGACAGGGCCAACGAAAGAATCGCGAAGGAGCCGGCCAGCGTTCGGCGAAGTCCAGCCCGAGCTTCTCGTCCTGAGCTCGGGCGAATGCTGGCGTGAAACGTCATGGCACTGCCGTTCGGGTTCGCAGAGGCACGGTCGTTCTCCGGGAGTCCACAGCAGCCCGAAAACTCCCGATAGAATCCGGCTCAGGCCTTATTGTCATCCCAAATGAACGAATGTACACTTGGACCGGAGAACGGTCGGAGGGCGCTCGCCAACACTCCGGAGTGACGTTTTGGGGGCCATTCTCCCGGGAGATCGATTCAATGCAGCGACGAGACTTTCTTCGAACGAGTGCCATTACCGCCTTGGCCTCGCAACGCGTGCTCGGAGCGAACGATCGAATCGGCATTGCCTTGATCGGCTGCGGCGGGCGCGGGCGCGGGGTGACCGCCTACGCCCCCAAGATTGGAGGTGTCGAGATTCGCGGAGTGTCTGACGTCTACGTTCCAAGACGCGAACAGGCCGCGGAACAGTTCGGCGCAACAGCCAAGGCCTACGCTGACTATCGCGACGTGCTGAATGACAAGGACATTGACGCGGTCGTGATCGGGACACCCGATCATTGGCACGCGCCCATGACCATCGAAGCAGTGGCAGCGGGCAAGGATGTCTACGTGGAGAAGCCGGTCACCCACGACCTCGGGGAAGGGGACCAGCTCGTCAAGGCAGTCGAGGACTCCGGGCAGGTCGTCGCCACGGGAACGCAGCAGCGGAGCTGGAAACACTTCATCGAAGCGAAGCAGCTAATCGACGAGGGAGTACTCGGCAAGATCACGTTCGCGCGCTGCCACTGGTCTCAGAACTACTCGAGGTTCAAGTCTAACCTCGATATGGACATCGATCTGAACCAACTCGACTGGAATCAGTGGCTGGGGACCGCCCCCAAGCAGCCCTTCGACAAAATACGGTTCCGCTTCTGGCGTTTCTTCTGGGATTTTGGGGGAGGCAGCATCACAGATCTGATGACACATTGGATCGACGTGATTCAGTGGTTCATGGAAAGCCCGAAGGCGCGGGAAGTGCATGCGGCCGGGACCACTTTCACGCAGGAGTGGCTCGAAGCGCCGGACACCGTGACTGCCACGATGCTATTCCCCGAGGGCTACATGGCGGCCTACGAGGGCAATATGACGTTCGGGCTGCTCGGAGGGGGCATCGTATTCCGTGGAGACAAGGCAATGATGACTCTCAGTCGACTCGGCTACGCCGTGTATGAAGAAGGCGCCAGACCGTTCGAGGCCGTGAGCCTTCCAGAACCAGCTCACCATTTCGCGCGGTCTGAAGACACCTCGGCAATTGAGAGAATCGACGGAAACGGGACCTACGACAATGTGCGGAACTGGCTGGACTGCATTCGAAATCGCAGTACCCCGAATGCACATATACGGGCCGGCGTCGACGCGGCCGCAACCTCGCACTGGGCCAACAAGGCGCTACGTGAGAAGAAGGTGCAGACGGTGTCCTGATCGCTGGCCGGACCGGGACGCGCGATACTTCGAGGTTTCGTCCCGAGAAGCTGGCTCGCTCGAGTTCATGTGCCACTCCACTTCTGGAATCGACCAATGAGATTCAATCTACGACTGCTAGTACCTGGAATCCTCGGCCTGCTTTTGGCAACGTCGAACTTCGTGCCGCGCTCGGACGCGGCGTCCAGCGAGAAATTTCTTCCGTTGATGGACAGCCTGAAGCGGTTTAGTGGAGACAAGACAGCCTGGTCCTTCGGCGGAGGAATCCTCACGGGACGCGCCAACGGCAACGGGACGCGGGAAAGGCGAATCCTGACCGTCGAGCGCTTCGGGAATTTCGTTCTGCGGTTCGAGATGCGTACCAATTCGAGGGGCGCGAGCGTGCTGGTTCGCTCCGCGGTGCACCCCATCGAGTTGCTTGGGGGCTACAAGCTCGAGCTTTCGGGCCGAGCCAGCCAACTGTCCTATCTCGACTTCCCGAATTTCGCCAAGATGGTCGAGGCCCGGTCGAAGGGAATCCCCTACACAAACGTCAAGACACTATCCTCCTGGGACTCGCCTTCCAATCAAGTCGAAGTCGCCTGGGTGACCTACGAAGTCGCCTGCCTCGGAGATCGTCTGTCCGTTCGGCGGAATGGGGACGTGATCGTAAATTACCGGCACCTGGACGGCCCGAAAGAGGGTTCGATCGGATTTCAGATCGATCGGTCCGGAGAGTCCGAGATCAGGAACATCCAGGTTCAAGTACTCGGAACGGTCGAGTGGCCGTCCACGCCGCCAGCTGGAGACCTCGGAGACCTGCCGGCCGACGGCTGGACCGCGCAAGACGCGCCCTTCGAGCGGATTTCCGAACAGGCTTGGACCCTCGAAACGGAACAGCTGCTCGACGAGGCGCGGAAGTCGCAGGGATTCCGCGCTCTGTTCCAAGAAGCCGATCCCGAGCAATGGCAAGAGTCGAGAAGCTTCTGGTCCGTGGAAAACGGCGTTATCCGTGGAGAGTCCTACAACAACTTCCTCGTCACGAAGCAGGACTATTCGGATTTCATCCTGAAGACCCAGGTTCGCTTGACACCGGCGACCTCGAATTCCGGGATTCAGGTTCGCAGCCGGCTTTCGGAAACCGGGATGGAGGGCTATCAGATCGACATGGCGATCCACGATAACGGAACCTCCCTGATTCCGTGGTGGGGTCAGATCTACGGTGAAGAGCTGAATCGTGGCTTTCTCTACGGGATCGACGATCCCGCCAAGCGGCTGGAGCTTGTCCGACACGACGACTGGAACGATGTGGTCATCATCTGCAAGGGAAATCACTTGATCGTCGAGCTCAACGGTGAGGTGACCGCGGACCTGGTCGACTATTTCGGCGACAAGACCGGCAAGATCGGGTTCCAGGTCCATTTCGGACCGCGCATGAAGGTCGAGTTCCGCAACGTCTTGATCCGGGTGCTCCAGTAATTCCTGTTCCGTCCGGCGGCCATGTCGTTGCAACCAATGCCGGATTCCGCCCCCAGGATTCGCGGGGATTCGAACCGGAATTCGTCTCTTCTGGGCAGATCTTCGGAACTCGAGTTGGCGCGCAGTTATGCGCCGACTGTGCAACGCGAGCCGGGTCCGCGCGCCGTCGGTCGCGATGCTGAACTGGCCGCAAGGCAATCCTCAGTCGCTAGCCCATGAGTCATCGGCTCCGTTCGCTCAGCGCTGACAATGTAGCCCTCAGCGACCGAAGCCGTGGCGACACGCAACGTTACGCAACAAAGCTGCGCAGCACCGATTTGAAACTGCGCAAGCGATTCTATGTTGCGCAACTGGCCCACAGGCAGCGGTTCTCGATCCGCAAGTGGTGGTTGACGAGAGCGCCAACTCAAGGGCTCTTGCTGTGGGCGCCCCAAGGGTGGCGCAGGACCCTGCTTACCTACAATCCCGCCTCCTAGGGGATGCGCCGGCACCAACTCTTACGCAATCTCAGGGCTGTTCCGCAATAAAAACTCCCATTTCATTCCGGAAATTGCGCATCAATTGCTATAATTACGTAAGGAGCCCTGAGGCCATTCGGAACACAGATGCCGAAGTTGATGCCTGAGAAAGACCTGAGGGCAATCGAGACGGTCCTCCGCAGTCAAGCGGAAGCGCTCTCGGCTCGGGAAATCGCCAGCCGTCTACCGTCCAGGCCTGCCCATCGCACGCTGCAGTTCCGGCTTAAGCGCCTCTTGGAGACCGGGCGCCTCGGAAGGCACGGCGCGAGGAGTCGCGCCAGATATTCCCTGCCACCCCAAGCGGGGGAACCAGCACCGGTCGAAATTACGATACCACTTTCGGAACAGAGCGCTAGGCTTGCGGCACACTTCGAACGTCCTCCGCACACCAGGACTCCTGTTGGCTACGACCGGAAATTTCTCGATTCCTACAAACCGAACGCGAGCGCGTATCTGGATCTCGGAACTCGAATCGAGCTCGGGAAGGCGGGTCGTCCAAGGGCGGGAACGCACCCTGCCGGGACCTTCGCGAGGCGAATACTGCAACGCCTCCTGATCGATCTATCGTGGAACTCGAGTCGCCTCGAAGGGAATACCTATTCGCTGCTCGAAACCCAGCGCTTGATCGAATTGGGAGCGGCAGCGGACGGCAGGGACGCATTCGAAACGCAAATGATCCTCAATCACAAGGAGGCGATTCGATTCCTTGTCGAGGGCATCGATGAAATCGGTTTCAATCGATACACAATCTGCAATCTACACGCGATCCTCGCGGATAATCTTCTGCCTGATGTGCAAGCGGCCGGGCGATTGAGACACATCCCGGTCAGCATTGAAGGATCGGTATTCCATCCGCTTGAAGTGCCTCAGCTCATCGAAGAATGCTTCGATCACGTTCTCGGTAAGGCTGCAGCCATTCGGGACCCGTTCGAGCAGGCTTTTTTCTTGATGGTCCATCTGCCCTACCTTCAGCCGTTTGACGACGTCAACAAGCGCGTGTCGAGGCTCTCGGCGAATATTTCGCTGATCAAGGCCAACCTAGCTCCCATTTCGTTCGTGGACGTGCCGCGATCCCTTTACACGCGGGCTATGCTCGCCGTCTACGAACTGAAGGACACCACTCTCCTCAGAGATGTTTTTCTCTGGTCATACTCGCGGTCTGCCACCCGGTACGCAGCTGTCCGGCAGTCGCCAGGGGAGCCCGATCCAATGCGCCTGCAGTACCGAGACGATCTTCGCAAGGTCGTCAGCGAAATCATCAGGATGCGCATGAATCGGGAATCGGCGAGCAGACATATCGAACGGTGGACAGAGGAGAGAATCGATACCGAGATGAGGGAGCGCTTTCGTCAGGTGGTGGAGAGCGACCTGCTCGCATTGAATCGCGAGAATTCCGCGCGCTTTCAAGTGCGACTCAAGGAATTCGAGGCTTGGTGGGAGGTCTGGACTGGGGAAGTCCATTCCGGGGCCGTTTGATCCGGACTGCTGCGGAACCATCCGCCGCTGCGCGGAACCCTTTGCGCGATTCGAGCGGCTTGAGTTACGTAACAATGTACGAACGATGCAAGCACCCGATAGCTGTCCGCTCGAAACCGGAAATGGGGGGCGGCCTTCCCGCCGGTCGTTTCTGGGACTCTCGGCAGCGGCTCTGGGCGCAGGCTCGGCGATCCCCCTGACGGGGCAGCGGGGACCGTCAGGCGACCGGCCGAGCGTCCTGTTCTGCATTTCAGACGACCAGTCCTGGCTGCACGCAGGAGCGATGGGAGATCCGGTTGTCAAGACGCCCGCCTTTGACCGAGTCGCCAGCGATGGCGTACTGTTCACGCACGCATTCTGCGACGCGCCCACGTGCGGGCCGTCTCGCAGCGCCATCCTGACGGGCCAGTCAATATGGCGGCTCGAGGAGGCCGGCAACATCCACAGCACGCTGCCGAGCAAGTTCGCGACCTATACCGACATGCTCGAAGGCGCGGGCTACCGGATCGGCCACACGAGCAAGGGATGGTCGCCCGGACGCCTGGAACCGGGAGGCCGGACGCGGAACCCGGCCGGCGACACGTTCGAGAGCTTCGACAAGTTCTTCTCAGACCAGCCGTCGGACAAGCCCTTCTGCTTCTGGCTGGGCAGCAGGGACCCGCACCGCCCTTTCGAGCTTGGGTCGGGAGCGAAGTCCGGGAAGGATCCAGCAAACGTTGCCGTCCCGCCTCATCTGCCGGACCACTCGGTCACCCGGAATGACATCCTCGACTACTACATCGAGGTCGAGCGATTTGACAGCAATGTCTCGAAGGCCCTCGCGCTGCTCGAGAACGCAGGGCGCCTCGAAAACACCATCGTGGTGGTGACAAGCGACCATGGCATGCCCTTTCCGCGTGCAAAGGCAAGCCTCTACGATTTCGGCAGCCGCGTGCCGCTGACGATCTCCTGGCCGAAGGCAATCCCGAAGGGCAGGAGGGTCGACGATTTCGTTAGCCTCAGCGATATGGCACCCACATTCCTGGCAGCCGCCGGTCTGGCGCCCCATGCGGACATGACGGCGCGCAGCCTGCTGCCGATCCTGACTTCCGACGCTACAGGGCAGATCGACGCGTCGCGTGACGCGGCCTTCGTGGCAATGGAGCGCCACGACGGTTGCCGTCGGGGAGGGAAAGGGTATCCGTGCCGCGCCATCCGCGACAGGGACTTTCTCTACATCCGGAACTTCGAGCCTACCCGGTGGCCCTCTGGCTCCCCGAACGCGAAGGACTGCGCCCGCGGCATCCCCTACGGCGAGATCGACAGCTCGCCCACAAAGACTTTCATGATGGAGAACCGTGACGACCCCTCGGTCGACCGCCTCGCCGAACTGGCGTTCGGAACCCGCGCAGAGCACGAGCTGTATGACCTGCGAGAGGACCCCGGGCAGTTGCGCAACATCGCCGCGGAACCGGCAGTTGCGGACCGGCTCAACGCCCTGCGCGATCGCCTGATGAAGCGCCTCGCCGATACCGGCGACCCTCGCGCCCTGGGCAAGCCCGCGCCTTGGGACTATTACCCCTATTACGGACGCAAGGTCAACAAGGACTGGGAGGTCGATCCGCCGGCCTGACCGGGAGCTCGCTGCCTTGGCAGCGATGCTAGCCAGGACCGGATTAGGGATGGTGCGGGCTGGCTGCTTTGTCGGCCGCACTCCGTGCCGCGGCGGACTCGTGCGGGAATCGACGTCTATCCAGCATCCAATCCACCGTAATATTGAGGGCTATGGTCCTCGTCCGCAACAGGCACCGGATCGTCTGCATCCTCGCCGGGCTCTGGGCAGCCGCCGTGCTTTGCAGTGCCTCCGCCGCGAAGCCGAATATCCTGCTCATCCTGTCCGACGACCACAGCGTCCCGCATCTCGGCTGCTACGGGAGCGTGAACTGCAAGCGATTCAATATCACGCCGAATCTGGACGCGCTGGCCGAGGGGGGCATGAGGTTCGATCGCGCCTACACCTCGGCGCCGCAGTGCGCGCCGTCCCGGATTTCCATCTTTGCGGGGCGTTCCCCAGTCGGGCTTGGCGTCACTCGATTCGCGCAGCCTGCGCGACCGGATGTCCCGTTCTTCACGGACGTGCTGCGAGAAAACGGCTACTGGACCGGTCTTGACGGTCGGCACCAGCATCTCGACGGGCGGCAGAGAGACTCGGAGCACGTCCAGGACACGCTGGCTGCGCTCGGGATGCGGAGCCTCGACTCGCGGTTCGACCATTTCGTTCGCGCTGCACGGACGAAGGGGGACGATCTGGCCAAGGTTCCGACCAGGGTTGCAGCCGCCCTCGACAAGGTACCGACCGGCGTGCCGTTCTTCCTCTATTTCGGCTTCAATCAGCCGCACCGCGGATTCGGGGACGACCACGAAAATATCGATCCCGCCAAGCTCGACCTCCCGCCGGACTGGCCGGATCTTCCCGAGGTCCGCGTCGACTACGCCCGTTTCCTCGACGAAGTGCGGGACCTCGATGCGGGTGTCGGGGCCATCATGAAGCTCCTGCGGGATCGCGGGCTCGACGACAACACCCTGGTGCTCTTCATGGGAGACAACGGCGAAGCGCTGTTTCGCGGGAAGGGCACGCTGTTCGACAGGGGCACGCACGTGCCCCTAATCGTCCGCTGGCCGGGCGTCGTGGACCCCGGCTCATCCAGCGAAGCTCTCGTCAGCGGTGTCGATCTGGCACGGACGATTCTGGCGGTCGCGGGCCTGGACCCTCCAGCGGGAATGAGAGGTGTCAGCTTCCTGCCCGAATTACGGGGGGAAGAGTTCTCGGGCCGGCAGTACGTCTTCGCCGAGCGTGGCTGGCACTGGGGACCAATCACGCGGACCGATGGCTTCGACCTCTCACGGTCAATCACGTCGAAGCGATACCGCTATATCTACAACGCCCTTCCGGAACGCAGCTACACGCCGGTCGACATGCCGAGGAAGGCCGCGTGGCTAGCCGTGCAATCCGCTCACAGCGCGGGGCAGCTCTCACCCTTGCACGACCGCCTGTACTTTCGGAATCCGCGTCCGGTCCTCGAACTCTACGACCTGGCAAAGGACCCTTACGAGCTGGAAAACCTCGCCGGCAAGGAAGACCTGAGGGCCATCGAGCGGGCCCTGCGCGTGGAACTTGAGCGCTGGATGATCCGCGAGAGCGATTTCCTTCCCCTGCCGACTGACGTGCTGTCGCACCAGTGACCAGGCGAAACTTCATTCCCCGATTCGAGGCCATCTGCAAGTAACCAAAGCAGGTAGCGAGGGTTCAACCTGTCAGGTTACTGGCAACAAATCGCACCGGGGCCATCCCCAGCAAGTCGAACGCCTGCTGCTGGGCCGGCGTCGGCCGGGCGGGCAGCGGAAACGCGTGTTCCGGAGCCTCGGGCAGCGCGCAGGTCACGGCATTCCCGTCCATGGCGATGGTGGCGCCCTTTGCAAGACCTGGGCGTAGGTGCGTTTCGGGTCACTCAATTAGCTTCTACGGCTGGACTGGAATTGCCTTGAGGTAGTCGAACACTGCATCCGCGATGCGCCGACGCTCCGCTTCCGACAGGCGATCGGAGAGCGCCGGCATGGTTGCGCCGGGCCGCTCCGACGCTGGCGTCAGGACCAAGCGCAGGAAGTCCGCCTCCCCGTAGCCCTTGACGATCTCCGCGAGGTTGCCTTCGAACTTGGCACCCCCGAAACCGTTAACCTCGTGACAGCTCAGGCAATGCGTCCTGACCAGTTCAGCCCCCTCGTGAAGACCGGCGTCAAGACCCGTCGGCACTAGCGCTTCGTCGGACAAGGTGACGAGGCGCACCTCCTTCACCTGATATGGCCAGTTGCGTGTACCCTCCTGCACCAGAGCCGGGCTGGACATGTTGTCCCAGACGAGATAGTACGGCCCGAGCGGCACGCCCATCTGATTCTGCTCGACGTTGTCGACCGTGAACGGAGCCCCGTCCTTACGGCCGAAGACAAGGTACGCGGTCTCCTCCGCAAAGCGGCTGATGTCGATGAGAGACACGTAGCCGTCCAGAGCGCGGAACTCGATCGTCCTGCCCTGGCCTTGCCAGTCCTCGCCGAAGAGACGCGCCATCACATCGTTCGCTTGATAGCCGACATATTCGATCGCGACGTGACTGTCTCCCACGCTCAAATGGGGCTCGTAAACGGGCACCGTTTGGGCCGCAGACCCCAGTAGTCGTTGCAACTCTCCTACCGGAGGCAACTCTGCTGCTTGCGCCGTTCCCAAGAATGGCGCGATGAGAACCGCAGCCGAACTGAGACCGGAGAACGAAACCCTCATATCCCTCCCTCGGCGACAAGAACATTAGAGCAGTCCAGTTCCCCCGCCACCGCCTGCACGCCTGTGCCGGGGGGCCAACCCCCTTCTCTTGTGCAGCATGCTGCACGGAGAGCGTTCACTCTCCCTTGCGCATGCCAGAAATGCTGCGGGCTAGAAGTTGTACGACAGCGAGGCCTGCAGGATCCGGGGCGCACCTGCATAGATGATCAGGCCGGCCTGGATGGAATCGAATTGCGAGGCCAGACCCCACGGCCTCCCCAGCTGCGTTGTGTTCGGAGCATTGAAGGCGTCCATGCGCACCTGCAGCCGTCGCCGGCCCTCGAACCGAAAGTTCTTTTGCAAGCTGACGTTGAGATTGAACCTAAATTCCTCAGTTGGATGAGGTGTTCACAACCGCTTTGGCCGTGTTGAATTGTCGCTTTGGCCGGTCGAGACGGCTCTTGAGTCAGGCCGGCAGCAGGCCTGGCGGTGGCTTCGGCACGCGCCCCCGGAAATATTTCCGCAAGGCGCGAGCCAGGATCTCGCACCATCGCTCCACCGCGGTCAACTGCGTCGCATTCTGCAGTTCTCGCAGGAAGCGGGTCATCGCCGCGAACGCTGCCCGGAGTCCGGCCGCGGCGCTGTGCGCAACCGTCAGCAGCAAGGTCGTCTGCCGACCGTGCCGCGTCACTCGCCCGACCCCCTCCATCATCTGCGGTCGGCTCGTCCTGGCTTCGCGCCGCGAGTCCGGATCGATCATCCGCACGAACAGCGACCACCAGTTGTAGAACAGCGCGTTCAGCCGCACCATGATGCGCGTGCGGTTCAGGTCCTGCGTCACGAATCCGCCCCAGCCCCACTGGTTCTTCAGCTCGTCGAAGGCATTCTCCGTATCCGCTCGATCCCGGTACAGCTGGGCCAGCGTGAGCGGCTCCCACTCCAGCGAGGTCACCAGCACCGAGTATTCCCAGCGCTGCCTGCCCTCCTCCACCACCTCCGTGAACGGCAGCTCCAGCTGCCGCCGCTTCAGCGTCTTGCGCGACCGTGGCGGCGCGTCCGGCAGTCGCCGCCGCAGCACCACCACCTTCCGGCTGCGCGTCCAGCCCGACAGCTGCAACGCGGCCTCGGCCGCCTCCCAGCCCTGCCCGGCCTCCGTCCAGCCTCCCTGCCCGGCCAGCTTCCGCACCAAGTCCTTGACCTTCGGCTTCATCATCAGCTTGAACAGGTAATCCTGCCCGCGCGCCTCCAGGGCCGCGATCACTCGCTCCGTCCCGTAGCCGCGGTCCCCCCGCACCAGCGTCGGCCGCTCCTCCGGTCGCAGCCCGTCCAGCAGCCGTCCCAGTCCCTCCAGCCCATACATCGAATGGTTCCGCTTGCCGGACTCCACCTCCGCCTCCAGCACCAGCCGCGTCCCGCTCATCTCATACACATGGATCACTTGCGACGGCCGCCCCGGCTTGTTCGGGTTGTACCCCACCTCGGCCCCTTCCTGCCGCCCGTACACCGGCTTCAGCGTCGTGTCGATGTCCAGGATCCACGCCTCCCCCAGCAGAGGGCGCGTCACGAAATCCAGATGCCGCCGCAGCCACTGCCCCGCCTCCTCCGCGTCCATCCGGCCGATCGCGCGCCGCACCGAGTCGTCGCTGCACACCCGCTTCATCCCCAGCAGACCCGGGTTGACCCCGTCCCAGCGCAGCGCGTTGACATGCGCGTAGCGGCTCGCCCCCGACACCACCGACAGCAGCAGCGTGCCCAGCACGTCCCGCACCCGCGGCGCATTCGGACTGGTGTACTCCAGCGGCGCCTCCCGCACGAACGGATCGAACAGGTCCGCCTGCTTGAGAAAGTCCACGAAAAACGGCAGCTGCCCCAGCGGCGTGACCGCCTCCTCGGGAGCCCAGCGGACTTCCACTTTCCCCGCGAAACTGTCGACCGGAACCGACTCCTCCAGGCGGGCCGGAACCCCTGCGGAGCGTTCACCCAGCGGGTGAGCGCCAGACACTGTCAAATCCTCTGCCATAACCCTTTATAGACCGGACTCTTCTGCTCATGGCACCCTATCCAACTGAGGAATTTAGGTTGAAACGACCCGGAACATCCAGGATGTTGCGGCCCGAGTTGCCCACCCGGAACGGCTCGAATCCGTATGCGCTCGCGACGCACTCGACCCCGTTGCGGTTCTGCGTACCGATGCAAGGAACGCGTTCGAAGGCAGTCGGGTCGTACCAGGGGAAGTCCACGCCCTTGAGCCCCGGAAACGCATCCGACTCCATGAATCCGTGGGCAATCCGGTTTGGCCGCTCCGACTCGCCCGCGTTGAGGTCGACGTTCGCCGTGGTCACAGTGAAGGGCTGTCCGGAATAGGCGGTCAGCGTAGTGGCGAACTGCCATCCGCCCAGAATCGCCTGAACCGGCCCGCGCATGTTCGTGAAGAACCGCCGGCCGTTCCCGACCGGCAGCTCGTAGCGCGTCGCGACGGTCATGGAATGGCGCTGGTCGAAGCTTGAGCGCCCCCTGTCGAGGCGGAGGTTCCGGATGTCGGCAGCGCCCCCGCTTCTGAATGAGCCTCCCGTAAAGTCCCGTGCCGCAGAGGCGTCGTCGAGAGACTTCGAGAACGTGTAGTTCAGCCGGTAGAAGAAGCCGGAACGGCTTCGCCGGCGGATGGACGCCTGCAAGGCCTGGTATGTCGAGTTGGACCCGAAGGAGGTGTAGCTGAGCCGGTTGAAGCCTTCGACCGGCCGGGGGAATACAAGAGTCCCGCCGGCGGCTTCCGTGGCGAGGGCTAGGTCACGTATCGGCTGATTCAGGTCATAGCTGCGCTGCAGATGGGTTCCCTTCGAACCCACGTAGCCAACTTCGAGGGCCTGCCCTCCTCCGAGGTCGCGCTCGATCGTGAGGTTCCAGGACTGGAGGTAGGCCGTCGGCGGGTCCGGGTCGAAGCCGCTGACATTCTGGATTCCGGCACCCCCGACCCTCGCCCTGCCCTCCGGGAACGGGTTCTGGAGGGTCGGCGGCGGCTGGTTGCCTCCGCCGAACGACGCGAAAGTCTGGCTGAACGTGAACGGGAAGACGCCCGCGAGCTGGCTGCGGACCGGGCCCAGCAAATAGCCCTGGTAGAAAATGCCGTACCCTCCCCTGATGACGGTGCGGCTGTCTCCGAAGGGGCGCCACGCAATGCCGAGGCGAGGCGCGATGTTGTTGTAGTCCGCATCGACCAGGCCCCTGCCCATGCCGACTTCGCTCGCGAGAACGGTGCGGTCGGCGAGTCCCTGCTCAGCAAGGACCTCGTTCAGGTCCGGCACTGATCTGTCATCGGCGAGGACGACCTTGTTCAGACCGGGCAAGTAGTTCGAGAGCCTGTCGTTCCGGTCGAACGGTGGCAGCTCGACTTCGTAGCGGACGCCGAGGTTCATCGTCAAGTCGCGGGTGACCTTCCAGTCGTCATTGAGAAACATGCCAAACCCGGTGGACCGCAATTCGCTGAACGTGGTCCGGACGCGGCGGTTGACGCTTTGCAGCCGCCCGAGCAGGAGGTCTCCGACCGAATGCCTCGTGAATCGCCGGCCGATCCGGTACGAGCCGCGCACGTTGCTGTACTGCGGCTGGTCATAGTGCGCCCTGGAGGTGTCGAAGCCCGCCTTGACGGTGTGGGTCCCCTTGATCCAAGACAGTCGTCCCGAACCCTGGAAGTCCCAGACCTGCTGCTCGCGTGGAGTGCCCGCACTCTGGCCAAGCGGGAAGTAGCCCTGGATGGTGACGCGCGGAAGGCCCCTCAGCTCCGGGGCCAGGTCATCCGGTACCGGAAGGCCAATTGTCGCCGGGTCCAAGTCGGCCGCGATCGAGTTCGCGTAGTTGTCGCGGCGGCTGAATCCCCCGGTAAACTCCAGCACCAGCGTCGGCGAGAACGTGTGCGTGTGCCGGAGCGAGATGAGTTCCCGCCGGTCCCGCGTCTCGTCCCCCCAAATCGCCAGCGCACTACCCGAGAAGGGATTCTCGAGGTTGTTGAAGCGCTTCTGATAACTCACCGAGAAGTAGTCGCTGGCCGAGAAGTTCTGGTCCACCTTCAGCACGAGCTGGTACCAGTCGTCGTCGTCCGTCGCGGTCGAAATGTTGTTGAGCCGTATGTTGTCGCGGTTCGGTAGCGGATAGTAATCGATCAGGCCGAGTGCGATCGGGTCCATCCGCGATGCGGGGATCAGGTTGTTCGGAAAGCAGCCCCGACGAACGCGCCGGTTGCAGGCTCCGCGCCGGTCCGGGTCGTTCAGGGTGACATTCTGGATCGCGCCTGCCGTCCATCCCCGGCTGAAGTCCAGCGACTCGGAGAAGTCGCCCATGCGCTCGAGCTCGGTCGGGACGTTGCCGAGCCTTGTTCGGCCGATCGACTGGACGCGGCCCTCTACGCTAGCCAGGAAAAAGCTCTTGTTGCGCAGGATCGGGCCTCCTAGAGTGCCGCCGAACTGGTTGCGGCGCAGGCGCAGACGCTCCTCGTCGAAAAAGCCCCGTGCGTCCAGAATCTCGTTGCGGAGGTATTCAAACGCGGAACCGTGGAACTCGTTCGTGCCCGAGCGCATCGTGAGGCCGATGATTCCGCCGGAGAAGCCGCCGTACTCGGCCGAGAAGCCGGATGTCTCGACCCGGAACTCCTCGACAGCGTCGAGCGGCGGTCGGACCTGGGCGCCCCCGCTGACCGGGTTCCGATTGCTGACGCCGTCGACATAGAAATTGGTCTGGTCGCCGCGGGCACCGTTGATCGAGGCGAACGACCCGCGCGCAGGCCCGCGGGGCATGACTCCCGGCACGAGGAACGCGAGATTCGTGAAGTCCCGTCCCTCCAGCGGAAGGTCCTGAATCTCCTCGTAGACGATCACGTCGCCCTTGACAGCTCCCCGCTCGAGGTTGATGGACGGCGCCGCGGAGGTGACTGTGACGGACTCGGTGATCGCCCCGAGTTCGAGTTCGACGTCAAGGCGCAGTTGCTGTCCGGTTTCGAGTTCGAGGCTCGGACGGACGAATCGTCGGAACCCCTCCGACGTCACCACGAGGTCGTACGTGCCCGGAATGAGGCTCAAGAGAGTGAAGTAGCCGGTTTCGTTGGTCTCGACGGCGGACTCGATTCCTGTCTGTACATTCGTGATCGTGACACTGGCACCGGGAATTACGGCCATTGCCGAGTCGGTGACGACTCCGGTGACGGTGGCGAGACTGACTTGGGCGTTCGCGGGTGCGACGACCGCTGCCAGCACAAGGGCCGCCAATGCTGCATATCGTTGCCGAATCATGAAACTCCCCGGTGGACGGGCCCTAGGTCCGGGAGGAACGGCGATTCCACGCGCTCCCCACGATCCCCGCAGCGCGTTCTAACGCGGAAGATACCACGGATCGACCGATTTGGGGGGACAAATCCCCGCGAATCATCGACTATGCTCGTCTCCGGCAGGATGCCCGCCGGACTCTGGCGTAGGCGGCTTGAGTAACGCGACTCTCGGGCCTGCTGTCTTCACTTCCTGCTCGCGAGCGCCTGGGCGAACAGCCACGCCAGCATCTCGGGCTCGGAATCGCACCGATCGCTGCTGCAGCGGGTATCGCCGTTTTCGCCGCCCGTGATCATCTTTCCGGCAACACTGTGGCCGTCCCCAGACCATGTTGTGAGCTTCATGTTGCCTCCCAAGCGTTCCATCTCGGAAAACAGCTCCTGGGCGCGCCAGTAGGGGGCCACCGTGTCTTCCTCCCCGTGAAAGGCCCAGATGGGGACATCCTTGATCACCGACGCATCGATAAAGTCCTCGGTCTCCGGCCGGCCCGTCCCTGCAGAAGGCGCGGCCGCCGCGAAGTAGCCGGGATCGAGTTGCAAGAGGACGAACGTACCGTGTCCGCCCATGGAATGGCCGAGCAAGTAGATCCTGTCCATGTCGGTGGCCGGCAATGTCTTGATGATCGACTTGATCTTCGCGAGGTGCTCGCCGTCCCACAGGCGCGGCGACTGCGGAGCCAGAACGTAGCTTGGGTGCTCAGAGCGCCTGGCCTTGTCAGCGAGAAGCCTGTTCCAGCCTCGCAGCTGCTTACGGTTATCCGCGCCCCTCCCTCCTCCTCCATGCAACGACACGATGACCGGGTAGAGCGTATCCGGATCGAAACCGAGCGGCCGCATGAGTCGGTACGGCATTTCGTCGTCGGCATGAGGTTCGTAGACCCGGACCCAGTCCTGCTGGCCCTCCGTCCCAGTCACTTGGGCGCCGGCGAGCGATGGGACTGCAAAGAGCAGGATCGCGGAGGCGATCCACCCATGTCCAAGCCTTGCTCTCGCGTTCATAATGTCCTCCCGGTCGGTTCGAGCCCCAATATACGCTCCCGAAGGACTGCTGTCGCTAGCGGCGCTGTTCCAGCGTCAGTCTGCCGTAGTGCGGATCCGACTCCCAACTTGGGGGGTGGCCCAGAGCCCGCGGGTCGGAAGTCGCCAGCAGATGCCGGTCGAGGCGAGACGCAAGATCGGCCTTGATCCCGGTGTACGAGTCCTGTGCGGCGACGTTGGTCATTTGACCTGGATCGAGGGCAAGATCGTAGAGTTCCTCGGACGGGCGCTTCGAGAAGGCCGCGGCGTAGTAGCGTTCGAAGCCGGGAGCGTCGCTACGGGACCGCATGAGATCCTTGGTCGGAGACGGATCCACTTCGCCTAGAATCGGCGGATCTCCTGCCGGCCAGCGGTCGGGTTCGATGTTGCGAATGAACAGGTGCCGGTCCGTGCGAATGCCGCGCATCGGGTAGCCGAGGCGTCCGGCGCGCCACGGAGTGTGGCGCTCTCGCGCCAGGATCGCATGGTCCCGATTGGAATCGATGCGACCCTCCTGTCCGGACTCCAGCAAGTCAAGCAAGCTGCGCCCTGTCATGTCCGGCAAGGGCTGGAGCCCTACGGCCTCGAGAATCGTCGGGGCCACGTCAACCAAGCTGACAAAGTCGCTGGCGATTCGTCCGCCGGGTATTCGTTCGGGCCAGCGGACGGCAAGGGGTACGCGCGCCCCGTAGTCGTAGAGATCGGCCTTGGCGCGCGGGAACGGCATTCCGTTGTCGCTGGTGACGATGACGATTGTGTTGGCGAGCTCGTCCCGCTCTTCCAGGTACGAAAGGATCTCGCCAAGCTCGCGGTCGAAGCGCTCGATCTCGAAGTAATAGTCCAGGATGTCGCTGCGGACTTCCGGATCGTCGGGAAGGAATTCCGGAACGCGGACGTCGTCCAGACGGAGCCCGCTGGCCAGGCCGGAGCCCTTCTCGTAGGCGCGGTGAGGATCGGTGCTGCCGAACCAGAAGCAAAACGGAGCCGGTTCGGGCCGGGCATCGTGGAAGGAGCGGAAGTCGTCGAACCTGGGACCTGCCGGGTTGCGCGAGCGGCCTCCGGCCTGCAGACTCCCGGGCCCCCAGCCCTTGCGCATGTAGCCGACGTGATAGCCGGCCGCTTCAAGCAGGTCCGGATACGTCTCAAACCTGGCCGGCAGCGAGCTCCAGAGATTGACGCCTTCCTCCAGCCGATAGCAGTCCTGGCCGGTCAGGATCGCGCCGCGCGAGGGCGTGCAGGACGGCGAACTGCAAAAGGCGTGCGGGAACTGGACTCCCTCTTCGGCGATGCGGTCGAAGACGGGTGTGCGAACGACAGTGTCCCCGGAGGCGCCGGTGTGTGCGAATGACTGGTCGTCCGAAATCGCGAACAGGATGTTTGGACGGGACGCAACACTCCCGAGGCATCGCGAGAGCGCAGCGGCGGCGCCAGCACCCAGGAAGGCCCGCCTGCCTAAGGAGAGCCGAGAATCGGGTTCGGGCACCTGGACCCGCAATCCAGGCGACTGTTCCAAAGGAGGCGACATATGAGAGCTCGCTGGTACGCACCGCCCCGGCGGCCAGCGCGTCGAAAACCGACCGAGGCCGCCAGTCCGAACTCTACTGCGTGACGATCTCGACGAGGCCAGCGGACTTCGCCGCCGTCATGATCGCTCCGGTGGCGACCGTGCGCCGCGCCAGCTCGTCGATCTTCCACTCCTCCGCGTCCTTCACATCAGTTCGCAAGGTGTTCTCGATGGGTGCAGTCCACTTCTCGGCGATCGCTCCGGGTCCGAGAATGACCCCCATGACCGGCCCGACGTCGCCGGCGTTCGTGTCGGTGTCCCAGCCAGCCATGACGGCAATCGAGATCGTCTTCTCGAAGTCGCCCTCTCCATAGAGCAGCGCCAGCGCGTTGACTGCGTTGTTCGGAAAGACCCGGCGGTTCTTGTCACCCTCGGGAGCCCACTTGGCGTCGATCTCCTCGTGCGTCTTTTCCCAATCGTCCGGCCACTGCTCGTGCCACATCATGACGTCCCGGATGCAGCGGGCATAGTCGCAGTCCTCCGGGATGACCGCAAGCCCGGCCTCCAGGAGCTTCGTCGGATCTGACTGGAAGAAGGCCTCGGCTGTCAGCGCCGCCATAAACATCTCGCCGTAGATTCCATCAGTGTGGAATGCGACCTCGGCGTCGATGCGCCCGTACTCTGCGGCTGCCTCGGGGTTCCCCGGCAGAACGTAGCCCCAGAATTCGCCCTTCATCTGGCCTCCCATGAACTCGCCCATCTCGTGCTGGCCGGACTCCGGAGGCTCGATGCCCTCCTTCATCCGCCTTTCCGCCACTCGCACAGCGCGTCCGCAGTTCTGGGCCTCGAAGACCGAGAACGACGCGAGCCACTTGTCGGCAATGTCCTGGCTCGTGATCTCGGGGCCCTTCTCTTCGAGAAGCAGAAGGTTCGCGACTTGATAAAGCGTGTCATCGTCCGGCCCGAACCCGGCCGGACCCCAATCTTCAGCCGTGAACCACTGCTTCCGATTCGGATCCCTATGCGGCGGAAGCCTCTTGATGTAGTCGGTCAGCGGCCATTGCCCCAGCTCGGTGAGGTACGGCTTGAGGTCGTCCTTGTGCATTCCCTCCACGCTCATGCCCAAGGCCCCCGCGACGGCGGCTCCGAGCCACGCGCCGTGGACTCTCTCGTAATATTCGTCGGCAGTGAGCGAGCGGGCTCCCTGATTGCTCTCAGCGACTTGCATCGCCTCGTCGCCGCCTCTGCACGAAGCGATCAAGGCAATGATCAGGCAAATAGCTGGTATGGCTCTCATTGAGCTCATGGTTTTCTCCTTCCGGGGGGGTCCGGCCATTCCGAGCGCGGCTTTCAACTGTTACCGAAGAACTCCGCCTCGATCCTCAGCGACCACCTGGGCAATGCCGTGATAGAAACCCGGGAACCATTATCGCCATGAACCTCAAGAGCCGCTCAAGCAAGCCGCGGTCGACGGTTGACCAATCGATATGCCTGCGATCTCGGACAGGAAGCGGACGCCCGAGTCCTTGCGCCGGAGGGAGCAGACCCGGCAGGACCGTTCGCGGGAGGGTGAGGTGCCGGCCAGCCTAGTCCGCCGCCTTCGTCTGACTCAGAAGCCAGTCGATAACCTCCGCGTTACCGTAGCTGCGATTGGCCGTCCCGTGCCCCACTCCTTCGTACTCGGTATAGCGCACGGTCCCGCCCGCTTGGCGTATTGCCGCCACCATCCGCCTCGCCAGAGTCGCGGTGCTGATCGGGTCGGTCTCCCCCTGGAATATCCATACGCCGATTTGCGCCAGCACCGGCGCGTCCTCAAGCACAAGGACGGCGGACCCGGCGGACGGCGCTACGGCGGCGATGCGGTCAGCGTGAAGCGCGGCGTACCTTGTTGAGCCCTCGCCCCCCATGGAGTGTCCTGTCAGGGTGATTCGGTCTGGATCTACCGAATAGGCGGCGATCACGGCGTCAATGGCCGCCGTCACATGTCGTTCGGCATCCGGCGCAGGCTCGCGGCCATGCCGCTCGAGCCGCCAGGGTGACTGAAGCGGGTCGGTAGGAATCGGTGCCCATATCTTGCCTTCCGGACAGCGAGGGAGCACCACCAACGCGGGAAACCTCTCTGGATTCGCCCGCACAGCCCGGGCAATCGGCTGCCTGTCCATCCATTGGTTAACGGCATTCCCCGCGTTGTCGCCGTTCCCTCCGCCACCGTGCAGATAGACGATCAACGGCCACGCCCGGGACTCGTTGTAGTCCGGCGGCACGAACAGGGCAGCGGTTCTATCAGTACCTTCTACTGAAAACGGAAGATTGACAAAACCGGTCGCCTGAACGGCAGAGCTGTTCATGCCTACCAGTGCGAGCAAGAGGACCAGTACGCGCATGGACGGCACGCTCTGAATTTTCTCAAGAATTCCTTCGAGCCTGCAGGTTCCGGCCCATCAGGCCATCCCGGCGAGTGATCGAATCCACCGACCCAAGCTCCGCGTCAGGTCTTAACGACTGTCATAGGATGGGAAGAATGTGTTTCGGGAGAGTCGTGACCAGCGCCCTGGCGCTGGCGCTCTGCGCCGCGGTCAGCCCTGCGCAGCAGACCAGCGGGCGGATCCACGGCAGAGTGGTTGATGGGTCCGGAGCCGGCGTGCCCGGCGCGAGCGTGACCGCGGAAAGGGTCGAGACGGGCGCTGTCCGTAGAGGCTCAAGCGGACCGGAAGGATTGTACGCGATTCCTGCCCTCCCCCCGGGAAACTACGAGGTCACCGTGACGGCTGACGGGTTCCGTCCCGCATCCGGAGAGCCGGTCGGGATGGAGGTTGGCGGCGACGCAACAGCGGACTTCATCCTGGAGGTCGGGGCGCCATCGGACGAGATCACTGTCAGCGGCGTCCTTTCGACGCTCGAAACCGCGGGCGCAACGATCGGCAGCGTCATACCGAATCGCTTCATCGTGAGCCTGCCCCTGAACGGTCGGAACTTCCTCGAGCTCTCGCTACTCGTCCCGGGAACGACCCCAGCGGCAACCGGCTCGCCCGGCAGCGAGCGCGGGCGGTTCGCCCTCCAAACAAACGGGGCTAGGGAATCGACGAACTCGTTCCTTTACGACGGCGTCTACGCCATCGATCCGATCCTGAACAGCTTCGTGTTCGCCCCGCCGGTCGACGCGGTCCGGGAGTTCCGCATCCAGACCTCGAACTCGGAAGCCGGGCTGGGCCGCAACACCGGCGGGCAGATCTCGGTCGCCATCAAACAAGGTACGAACGAGTTCCACGGCACGGCGTACGAGTTCCTGCGCAACGACCAATTCGATGCCCGCAACTTCTTCAGCAGGCCCGACGACCCGGTGCCGACACTTCGCAGGAACCAGTTCGGAGCATCGGCTGGCGGCCCGCTAGTCCGAAATTCCGCATTCGTGTTCGCGAACTTCGAAGGACTGCGCGAGGCGCGCTCGGAAACCCGCACGACGAACGTCCCAACGCTGGCGGAGCGGAACGGCGACTTCTCCGGCCCCGGAAGCCGAGTTCCCATCAACTTCCTGTCCCAGCAGCCCTTCCCAAACGCCTTGATCCCGTTCTTGAACCCGATCGGCAAGTCGGTGGCGGACCTGTATCCCGAGCCGAACAGCAACACGCCCGGACAGAACTTCGTCGCCGCCCCCGTCGGCTCGGACCGCACGAACAAGTTCGACGTCCGCGTGGACCAGCGCCTGGGAGAACGTGGACAACTGTCAGGCAGGTACAGCTTCAGCGACAGCGACCGCATGCAGCCCTATGGTGCGCAGCAATTCTCGTCCGTTCCCGGATACGGCAACGATCTCAAGCAGCGCGGCCAGAACCTGATGCTCTCCGAAACGCACGCCCTCGGCTCCAAGTGGATCAACGAGGCCCGCTTCGGCTTCAACCGGATCGGCAACAGGACCCTCCACGAGAACAGCGGGACGAGCCTCAACAGCGAGATCGGCCTGCCGGACTTCGCGACTCGGGACATCGACCTCGGACTGAGCTTCATCCAGATCACGGGCTACTCGTCGCTCGGCGGGGAATACAACAACCCTCAAGTCAGCACGATCACAACCTGGCAGGTTTCCGACACCCTCAGCCACTCGCGCGGACGGCATCTCGTTCAGCTCGGATTCGAGCAGCGAGGCATCCGACAGGACGGTTTTCGCAACGTTCTATCGCGCGGAAGCATCTATTTCACCGATCAAGCGTTCACGCAGAATGCGTTCGCGGATCTCCTGCTCGGACTGCCGAGCTACACGCTTGCAGCGCGGAGCGAGACCACGCAGGCAGCGCGCACCGGCGCGACAAACCTGTTCGCCACCGACACCTGGCGCATATCAAGGGACATCACACTCTCGCTGGGCCTGCGCTACGAATACAACGTGCCGGCGTTCGACACCGAAGACGCAGCCTCGATCTACGATCCGGACAGCCAACAGATCGTCCAGCTGGGACAAGGCGGACTGCCGCGGAGCGGCTTCCACGCCGACCGCAACAACCTGGCACCACGGATCAGCCTCGCGATTCGCCCGTCCGGCACGGATCGAGCCGTCATTCGCGCAGGATGGGGCCTCTACTACAACTTCTCCGACCTGGCCGCCGGGCAAGGCGTCTACTTCAACCCGCCGTTCTTCGAGTCACTTCTATTCTTCCCGTCCCCAACGTTTCTAGTGACCATCGCCGACCCCTGGCCGGAGGGACGCGCCGCGCCTTGGCCACCAAGCGTCACCACTTACGACCGAAACCTGCGCACGAGCTATGCCCAGCAGTGGAACTTCACCGTGCAGTCGGAACTCTTCGAGGACACGGTGCTCAGCGTGGGCTACAACGGATCGCGCGGGACGAAGCTCATCGGGGCGCGCGACATCAACCAGCCGGGGCCCTCGCCGATCCAGCCCAACTACAGGCCCCTGCCGACGTTCTCGGACATCAACCTGATCGCGTCGTCATTCGACTCCGTCTACCACAGCCTCCAGGCCCAGTTCCAATGCCGGTTCCAGACTGGCCTGACGGGGCTCTTTTCGTATACGTGGTCGAAGTCGATCGACAACGCGTCGAACTTCTTCGCGTCCGCGGGGGATGCCAACTACGCGCAGGACAGCAACAACATCGGGGCGGAACGAGCCCGATCGAGTTTCGACGTGCCCCATCGATTTACCGGGAGCTTCGTGTACGAGCTCCCAATTGGACCCGGCAAGGCCTGGGGAGACGGATGGGGGAAGGGAGCGACGAAGCTGCTCGGCGGCTGGCAGCTCAACGGGATCGTCACCATGCAGTCCGGCCAGCCGTACACCATTGCCCTACCGAGCGAACTTGACAACTCGAACACCGGGCGGTCTAGCTACGGTTTCGGCGCCGGGGACCGGCCGAACGTAGTCAGCGACCCCAATCTGGCCAGGCCGGATCCTCAGCGGTGGTTCGACCCTGCCGCGTTCACCATGCCCCCCTATGGCAGCTTCGGCAACGCGGGACGTAATATCGTGAACGGCCCCGGGCTCGCCAACGTGGACTTCTCAGTGCTGAAGAACGTCGAAGTAAGCGAGAGCGCGACATTGCAGTTCCGCGTGGAATTCTTCAACATGCTGAACACGCCGGGCTTCCTCAATCCCAACGTCTTCTTCGGCACGCCGGGCTTCGGCAGGGTGCTGGCGGCTCGCGACGGGCGCGAGGTGCAGTTCGGCGCCAAGCTGATTTTCTGAGCGGATCGGCTCAGCCGAGGCGGTCCCAGATCTTCGAGAACTCGTAGACGCCCTTGCGTCCCATGATCCAGCGGGCCGCCTTGAGCGCTCCGTGCGCGAAGCCGAGCCGGCTGCGAGCCGTATGGCTCACGCGGATGGTATCCGCTTCCGAGTCGAATCCGATTTCGTGGATGCCAGGAAACTGCCCGCTTCGCTGCGTTGCGACATCGACCGGGCGGGTATACCCCGCCTCCCGCATGGCGTCGAGCAGGCGCAAGGCCGTGCCCGACGGCGCGTCTTTCTTGTACTTGTGGTGAGCCTCGTACATGAACGCGTCGTAGTCTTCCTGGGCTGCCAGGGCTTTCGAAGCGGCGTCGACAACGCGATAAAAGGCATTCACGCCGATCGAGAAGTTCGCGCCGTAGACGAGAGCCCCGGCGTGCCGCTCGACAGCCGCTTTGACACGGTCAAGGTCGGAGAGCCAGCCGGTGGTCCCGATCGCCAGAGGAACTCCCAGCTCGGAGATCCTGACCGCATTGTCGGCTACAACATCTGGGATCGAGAAATCCACCGCCGCGTCCACGCCATCGAAGTTCTGGGCTGTCAAGCCGATTCCATCGGGATTGTTGAATTCGTCGAGGCGGAGCGCAACCTCGAAGCCGTGAGACGGGGCCAACTGCTCCAGCAGGCGCCCCATGCGGCCGTAGCCGACCAGTGCCAGTTTTTCAGGCTCAGCGTTCACTGCGATTGCCTATCCGGATTCACGGGCTCATCGAAGAACGTGGCGTGAATGCGCCTGACGGCCGGTTCGAGGTCCCCCTCGTCGACGACGAACCCTACGTTCACTCTCGAGGCTCCGAGGGAGATCATGCGGATCCGAATTCCCTCGAGCGCGTTGAAGACCTTGGCCGCGATGCCCGGAGTATACCGGATGCCCTCTCCCACCACGCATACGATGGCCTTGCCCGGAGTCGCTTCTGCTTGCGAGAACGCAGCGAGGTCGGAGAGGATGCTGGGCACGCTGGCCGGCTGGTCGACGGTCATGGAGACGCTGACCTCGGACGTCGAGACCATGTCAACGGGTGTCTCGTGCTTCTCGAAGACTGCGAAGATCCGGGCAAGGAATCCGTGAGCCATCAGCATCCGGGTCGAGTAGATATCAATGAGGGTGATGCCCTCCTTGTAGACAACCGACTTGACGACGCTTTCCGATTCCGGCGGATCGGCAAGTATGAGACTGCCCTCCCCGCTTGGCCGCCTCGAGTTGAGCACGCGAATCGGGATGCCTTCCTCGATAGCCGGCAGCATGGTCGCGGGGTGCAGCACGCGTCCGCCGAAGTATGCAAGCTCGGAGGCTTCCCGCAACGACAGAACTGGCAGGCTGCGGGCCGAATCGATCAGCGTAGGGTCGGCGCTCATGACGCCATCCACGTCGGTCCAGATCTGAACTTCCTCGGCACCTAGGGCGGCACCAGCGAGCGTGGCCGTATAGTCCGATCCGCCCCGTCCCAACGTCGTGGGACAGCCGTTCTCGGCCGTCGCGATGAATCCTCCGATGACCGGAATCCCACCCTTCCGAAGGACCGGCGGAATGGCCTTTCGCAATCGTTCTCGAGTGAGGCCGACCATGGCGCTGGCACCGCCGTGGCGGGCCTCCGTCACGAACAGGTCCCTGGAGTCGAGATTGGATGCCGGAAGACCGCGCTCGGTCAGCGCTAGTGCCACGAGGCGGCTTGAGATGCGCTCCCCAACGCTTAGCAGGGCGTCGGCAGCGGCCGACGGGGCATCAGCGCCCTCACCGGCATCGATCTCTCGCAGGAGGCCCTCCGCCTCTGCCACCGCCTTGTCTAAGAACGGAACAATCACGGCATCGGCGCTGTCAGGAAGCACTGCCCGCGCAACCGCTGCGGTCTCGTCATAAAGCGCCGAGAGGAGTGCTTCGCCGGAGCCGTGACCCGCTTGAGCGGCCTCGACCAAGCGATCCGTTGTGTCGCCGATCGCCGAGACAACGACGAGCGGGCTTCGATCGAAGCTGCGCTGAATGATGGAGCAGGCTCGTTCGATCGCTTCGGGACTCCCAAGGGAAGTTCCCCCGAATTTCATGACAATCATCTGCAGCCTCGCGCTTCCGGCCCTGCAGTCCCTGAGCGAATCCACAACGGAGTCGTCAGGTCCACTGACGCCCCGTCGAACGGGAAGACTCGGATTCCGCACGCTGGGTGAAGAGCTGACCGGAAAAACTCAAGGCCTGACGCCGCCGCTGAAGGGAGCACACCTTCGATTCTGACAGCCGTAAGGGCTAGATCGGAAACCAACCGTTGGACTGAAGCCTGCTCAGCATTCGGAGCGGCCGTTTGCAATCGAGGGCGCAACTCGTTCGGTCACAGCATTCCGGACCTGATCTGGACTCTGGAATCGTGTTCCGTCGGAGCAAATCCGAAGGACTTCCGGGGGGCCAGAGCGCCCGGCCCAACCTTTGACCGGTCTGCTACGATACGTATGCGCGTTGCCGCCAACGGAGAGGTGGCCGAGCGGCTTAAGGCAGCGGTTTGCTAAACCGTCGTAGGGTTATAGAGCCCTACCGAGGGTTCGAATCCCTCCCTCTCCGCCACTACTATCCTGATAATTCATTTCGTTTCAATAATATACAGAATTAGTAAGTCAGCGAATCCGCCATTTTGTCCCCCAACAGAAAGAGGATGGACGCAGTCCCGGGAAGGCTTCTCCGGTTAGCGCGCCACGATTTCACTCGCGTCAACGGAAAGGCTGCTGAGCGGGCCAATGATGGTCAGCGACCCGTGCCAAGAAATCTAATGAGAATCTCAAAGGCTCCTTTTATGGCGACCCTCGCGACAGCCAGCCAATGTCGGAACATCCCGACTGGACCGAAGGAGCAGTTGGTGGACGGCCCGAGGCATCGCGACTCGCTCCGCTAGCCTCAGCCAGTGCGGCACGGATCCTCGCCCCAACATGGGCAGTACGGCGTCCCAATTCGCACCGTCCGCTCGTTAGAACCTAGGTGGCCAGCCTACATACGTCTGAGGTCCGGAATGCACTGGACTGTTGATGGGGCCAACGCCATCCTCGGTCTACGCTGCTGCACGAAATCGGACCGTTATGAGGACTGCTGGGCTCATCGATCAGCCGAAACTTGGACAGGCAGGTCTCAGATTTCCGACGTACACACGCGTGGTAGTCCTCTGGTAGTGTGGAATTGAAGGCTTTGGTGTGGATTACATTCATTTCTCGAAGTCCGTAACCTCCGACAGCGTTCGTGCGCTGATCGGCATGGTTGCCTCGATCGCGGCTGGGTCTCAGTGCCGGCCGAAAGCCGGCCTGCTAATCTCCAGCTTGGGTGGGGAAATACGCTCGGGGCTTGAATGCTTCACGTTGCTTCGATCGCTCCCGGTCGATCTGGAGGCGTACAACGTGGGAACTGTCCAGTCAATCGCTACGGTGGTCTTCCTAGCCGCAGATCGCAGATTCGCCGACGAACGAGCTACGTTTGGGTTTCACGGCGCTGCTTTCTCCCATGACAGTACACCGGTTTCAGAGAGCGCTGCTCGTCTGAGATTCAACAGCCTCGCGGCTGACAATGCTGCAATCGCGTCGGTTTACGCAACACGGACTGGGCTCGCTCTGAAGGAGTCTCACGGACTGCTCAACCACGAAGGAACGCGAGTCGAATCCGCTGAGTGGGCGCACTCTACGGAATTCGTTCATGAGATCAAGCCTCTTTCGATTCCGATTGGATCGAAGGTGCATCAGGTCCTCTAAGACCGGCTCTCAAGCTAGCGAGCGTTTGCGGCACTAACGCTGGAGACGGCGGCCTCCGCAGGTCCGTTCTCGGCCGGTATGGAGGAATCATGCGATGTCGACATTGCTCCAGCCGTTGCCGGACCGATGGGAAGAACCGTAGCGTACCCGGCGCTACCAGTGCGTCCGCTGCGGGCGGGTTGTCACATCTCCCGCGAACCCATTTCGCGGATGAAGCGGCGGCCGTGGCTAGTGATCAGAATGTGCGCAGGTGCGAAGTCTACGCCGCTGTACGAAAACGTCGCGCCGGGATCACGCCTGGCCACGACGTACCCAACCTCCAAGAGGCGCTTGATCAACAGGAGCATGAAAGGCGGCATGGGAATGTCCGCTCCCTTGTCCGCCTCGAAGAGGACATCGATCTCGAACTGCGAGAACTTGTCGTGGGCGAATCGGAGGTTGGCTTTGTATAGCCGCAAGCTCTCGCGGTCGATGCCTCCCCGGTCGGCTCGGGCGTGGCAATTCGGACAGAGCGCGATGAGGTTTTCGTACTCGTGTTCCCGGCATTTCGCCCAAGGGACTATGTGATGGATCGTGACTTCGAGTTCGCGGCAGGTCGGGATGGCGCACCGATGCCCGGCCTCGACCAAGACCTTTCGCTTGACACCGGCCGGGATCGCCGGGCGCACATCGGCACTCACGGGCATGAGATATCGGGCCCGCCGGCGTTGATCAAGGGCACGAGGCTGGGAACGAGGACGGCTGGGCTATTTCCGGCCCCTGACTCCACTCTAGCAGGCCGTCATCCGAGACGGACTTCAACGCCGAGCCGAAGGCAATAGCGAGAGCGCTGCCCGAGCACAGCCGCGTCGCTTCTACACTGAATCCGCCGCCAGATGATTCAACATGGGCCGAAGGCCATTCCACCCATCTTGCCGACGATCACCGACCCCGAGACTTGGCTATCCCCGCTCCGCACTGGTCTTGCCAAGAGGCTCTAGTGCCAGTCTTGGGGCCGTCAGGCCAGTACGAATCGAATTGAGAGCTTGTGCCGAGGAGTATGGCTTACCGAGAGAGGCAGGATAAAGGTGCAATCCTCCAACGTGTAGCCCGTCAGGCACACCGTCATGTCCTCCGCTTCCAGATCTCCCGGAAGCTTCTCGGCGGCAATCTCCTTCAGAGCCTCGGCAACCTTCGCCGTCAAGTCGCGCTCCTCCTCGTAACCAGCAATTACGACCAAGGCCTTCCCAGGGCGCAGCCTTAAGACGCCGAAAGGAGCGCTGGGTGGAGCCCCGTCCTCCTTTCTCAGCCGTTTCCCATCATCCACCATCACGAATGAGACCACGGTGACCATCTCGTCTTGGACGAACTTCTACGGCACATGCGCGAACGGATTGAGGTGGAGTACGAGGACGCAGGAAACTCCGTGGGGTGGGAATCCCGCGAGGGCGGCTTCCAGTGGCACACGATGGATGGCTACGAGCTGTTGGGCGAAGCTTGTCTTGACTGGGACCCACGCAGTGAGCAGCTTCGAGATGACCTAGCCGACGAGTTCATGGATACCCAGTGGGTACACAAGAACCCGTATTCTCTGACAGAGGAGGAAGCGTGGAACCTGAGTTGGACGGAATTCGTTCATTTGGTGAAGCATCGTGTTCGATACCTGCTGTTCCCGCGGGAAATGCAAGCTAGTGCCGCCCCCGCATTCTGACGTACGACGATGTTGAGGCGATTCGCAGGCTTTACGCGTTTGCTCTTGGAATCCAGTACTCGATCCGATACAGCGCTAGGAAAAGCACTCGGGGCCGCGAGGTGATGTTCTTCAATATGGGCATGACAGTGCCGGAACCGGTACCGCCTTTGCAAGAGTCTGGCGGACCCGTCACCGTTAAACCCATAGCGGCATTGGGGGGAATACATGACAGCGCAGAACGACCGAGAGGGCTGCGGAGCTGACTGCGCGGCTGGTGTTGGGCAATCGCCGGCCGAGCATGCATGTCAAGCAGGGCCGCAGCCGACGTGAAGGACGGCTGTCGGTGACGAAAGCTGTGTGGTCGGGCTGGTGTTGCGACAACGGGAATTCGTAACTTGGCAATGGGGTATTGGAGCAAATCTCTGTTGGTGTCCAGTTGCGGGATCGACTCCCCGAGTGCGCGCAAGATGTCACTTATGATCAATGTGTTACGCGAATGTCACGCTGCTGCACGCGTTGGCACAGGGTCCGTGGCATAAGTCTAGGAAAAGCAAGGAATGGCTGAGCAAGACGACCAGTCTGCGTTCCCTGACGCCCAGATACTGAGCGAGGGATTCTTCAAGACACAGCAAGGGAGTCTCGTACACACAAACTACGTCGACCTGTCGGGTACGCTCCCGCTGGATGGGCTCTGTCTCGCGAAAGCCACCGAGCCCCAATTCGAGCTCCCGACAACAGAATCGATCCGGCTCTCGCGTCCTAGTGTGTTCCGCAGCACCGGCGAAGTACTCGTCAAGGATGGACAGGAAGGCCGGGCGCAATACGAGATCCGGGATACCGTCGAGACGGGAACGAAAGAGTCAAGACAGGTCGAAAGGCGCGTCCGCGCGCTCAACACCGGCCTGCGGCTTAGCCGAACAAAGATGTCGCTAAACGCTGCGACCAAACGGGAGAATACCAAGACCGCCGCCGAGTGGGTGACGTTCGGCAAGGAGTGGCTCATCTACTGTACGTCGATATCGCCTAGAGCAGACCAAGAGGAGGCCTGGCGCCGGACCTTCCCCGCAAGCTACACGAGCGTCTCGCGTATCTATCGGCCGACGCAGTTCGCACAGGCCTTGGGAATCGGTGTCTGCGAGCACATAGGTGCAACTGGCAAGGCGGAACGCCTACGCGGGACCTTCCACGGATTCAAGACCATCGAATCGCATCTGACGCCGCAACTCGTGGTTCATGGTCCTGTCCTTTACGTCGAGGATCCTTATCACCGCATCGTCGAGGCCGAAGCAGGATGGGCTCGGCTTTGTTCGATGATCTTTGTGAAGTCGCTGGCCTACGCGGCACAGAGGGAGTATCGGTTCGCGATGTTATCGATTCGACCGGAGGTGGGGCAAGTGTTCGATCTTCCGGTATCGGGGATGCTGCGAGACTGCCTAGCCTCGATTCCCAACTGACGTTGTTCATGTGCGGGAATTGGTGTTCTTTCAGTTCCAAATCGATGCAGACTGAGAACTTGCATACGACAGGTATCATTTATATATGCAAGTTTGCCAGTTACGTCCAATATTCTGTCATGTATCCGCTCCGTAGCAGCCCGCCTTCGCTGCCCATCTTGCTTGGACCCGTGAATCCCGAAAACGGACAATGCCTGGCGTGACTCCAGCCGGCCTAGCTCACCGGCTGCCGCGAATCGCTTCTAACATCCACATTCTAAATAGTTTCTAGTATCTGAATTCCGGGGATCCGTGCGGAGCCCCCCGCACCGCCACTCCCTCTCCCCGGACCTTCCCGGACCGCTCAGCGTGCCGCCCCTGCTCCCCCGAGATCCGGCCGGACCTTGCCCACGCTCTCGACACTTGACCCAGGAGTTCTATTGTGATATGGTGGATATCACTATCTAAGAGTCATAATTCCATGCAAGACCCCGCCCAGCACTTCCTCACTCCCGTCAACTCCACTCACCGCCGCTACGAAGCCCTCCGCGCCCTCTTCGTCGACCGCGCCTCCCTCGACGAGGCCGCTTCCCGCTTCGGCTACGCCTCCGGCACCCTGCGCAACCTCCGCGCCGCCTTCCTCCAAGACCCCGACCGCCCCTTCTTCCTCCCCGACCGCCGCGGCCGCCGCAAGCCCCGCCCCGGCCCCGACCGCGACCAGCGCATCCTTGTCCTGCGCAACCAACGCCAGCTCTCCGCCGCCGAGATTGCCGCCCACCTCACCACCCAGGAACACCTCCCCGTCAGTCCTTCGACCGTCGCCCGCGTACTCAAGCAGGCCGGCCTGCCCAAGCTCTGGCGCCGCTCCGCCGAGCAGCGCTCCGACGCTGCTCGCCCCACCCCGGCGCCCGTTGCCGACCGCCGCGAACTCGACCTCTCCCCCCGCCGCTTCCGCACCGACTTCGGCGGCCTCTTCCTGTTCGCAGCCGACCTCGCCCGCCTCGGCCTCGACGAGCTGCTCCGCCAGCACCGCCTGCCCGGCTCCGCCATGATCCCCGCCGGCTGCGCCGTCCGCTCCCTGCTCGCCCTCAAGCTGTGGGGCATCGGCCGCCCCTCTCGCGTCACCCCCGACACCCTCGATCCAGGCCTCGCCCTCTTCGCCGGCCTCAACGCCATCCCCAAGCGCGCCACCCTCAGCGAGTACTCCTGCCGCGTCGACCCCCGCCTCGCCCCGCCCCTGATGGACGCCTTCCACCACGCCGCCCACGGCCTCGGCCCCGCCCTCGGCGGCGGCCGCTCCTTCGACCTCGACTTCCACACCGTGCCTTACCACGGCGACGAAGCTCTGCTTGAACGCCACTACGTCTCCAAGCGCAGCCGCCGCCAGAAGGGCATCCTCGCCTTCCTCGCCCGCGACGCCGACGCCCGCCTGTTCGCCTGGGCCAACGCCCGCGTCCGCAAGGCCGACCAGAACGACGAGATCCTGCGCTTCGCCCAGGCCTGGCGCTCCCGCACCGGCTCCCTGCCGGCCGAGCTCGTCTTCGACTCCCGCCTTACCACCTACGCCAACCTCGCCCGCCTCGACGCCCTCGGCATCGCCTTCCTCACCCTGCGCCGGCGCACCGCCAAGATGCTCGCCAAGATGCTCGCCGCCCCGCCCGACCAGTGGCGCCAGGTCACCCTGACCAACATCGGCCGCCTCTACCGCACCCCGCGCGTCCTCGAACGCCAGGTCCGCCTGCGCGACTACCCCCGGCCGATCCGCCAGCTCGCCGTCGCCGACCTCGGCCACGACAAACCCACCCTGCTGCTCACCAACCAGATGGACGAGCACCCCGCCCGCCTGATCGACCGCTATGCCCGCCGCATGGTCATCGAGAACACCATCGCGGACGCGATCGACTTCTTCCACATGGACGCGCTCTCGGCCGCCGTCCCCATGAAGGTCGATTTCGACCTCCAGCTCACCCTGATGGCCAGCTCGCTGTATCGCCTGCTGGGCGTGCGCGTCGGCAACGGCTTCGAGATCGCCAAGGCCCGCACCCTCTTCCGCAAGCTCGTGCACACCAGCGCCAGCATTGAGATCACGGCCTCGGAAATCGTCGTCAGCCTCGGACGACGGGCCAACAACCCCCTGCTGCTAGCCGCCGGCTTCGCCGATCTGCGACAACCCCTGCCCTGGCTCGACAACCGCGTCCTCAGACTGCGCTTCTTCTGAACTCAGATCGGCCACATTATTCCCGGCCGTTGGGAATCGAGGCTAGTGCCAGTGAAGCTTGCGGTAGAGGCGGCCAGCGGTGATGCGACGGTGTCGCGTGACGACTCTAAGGGAGGCGAGGAGCATCGGACTTTCCGCGGCTACACATACCGACGCAGGACGGTCAAGCGAGAGACCACGAAGTTAGGCTCATCTTCGACAGTTGGGACTGTCAGATAAACCGTGTAAGCAGCAGCGATGCCATTTGCCTCAATAACTCACTCTTTGCAGGCGGTCCCCGAATAGGATGTCAAGCTGATTCAGCGCCTGACGCCACTCGATGGGGGCTGCCTTCCACTTCCTCTCGATGTTCCGGATGGCCAGGTACAGCAGCTTGGCGGCGGCCTGGTCGCTGGGGAAATGCCCCCGGGTCTTGACCGCCTTGCGCAAGCCCCGGTGCAGGTTCTCGATGGCGTTGGTCGTGTACAGCAGCCGCCGCACCTCCGGGGCGAACCCGAACATGGGGATGATCTCCTCCCAGTTCGCCCGCCAGCTGCGGACCACCGAAGGGTGGCTGCCGCCCCAGTTCCGCTCGAACTCGTCCAGCCGGTCGGCGGCCTCCTCCACGCTGCCGGCCCGGTAGATCGTTTTCATGTCGTTCGCCATGCGGCGACGGTCCTTCCAGGAACACAAATTGAGCCCGTGCCGCATCATATGCACGATACATGTCTGGACCTGGGTCTCCGGGAAGACGCTGCGGATCGCCTCCGGAAACCCCTTCAGGCCATCGATCACCGCGATCAGGATATCGCGCAGGCCGCGGCCGCGGAGCTCGTTCATCACCCGCAGCCAGAACTTGGCGCCCTCGTTCTGCTCGATCCACAGCCCCAGCACCTCCTTGCTGCCGTCGTGGCGGATGCCCAGGGCGAGATGCACGGCCTTGTTGCGCACCATGCCCTCGTCGCGGATCCGCACCCGGATGGCATCCAGGAAGACCACCGGGTAGACCGCATCCAGGGGCCGCTTCTGCCAGTCCTGGAGTTCCTCCACGACCGCGTCGGTGACCCGGCTGATCAGTTCCGGCGACACCGAGACGCCGTACAGCTCCTCCAGATGGGCGCGGACGTCGCGCTGGCTCAGGCCCCGCGCGTACAGGGCGATCACTTGCTCGTCGAAGCCCGGCAGCCGGGTCTGGCGCTTCTTCACCAGCTGCGGTTCGAAGCTGCCGTTGCGGTCCCGCGGCACCGCCAGTTCCACCTCGCTGCGGTCGGTAAGGACCGTCTTGTGGGGTGGCTACGAGATGGTGGACAGCTGAGGGTGCGGCAGCTGCAGGAACACCAGAGGAGGCGGCACCATGATGGCACAGGGGTCAAGAGACGTCAAAGGGGGAGGGGGTAGCAGGGGGAGGGGGTACACCCTCCCCCCTCTCCAAGAGATGCAGTGGGACGGGCCGAGGAGGCCCGGCTGGGGGCCTGGGGGCTAGCCCCCAGGCCATTTCCAGCGGTTTTTGTTCGGGCTGGGCTGCCGGTCGTTGCTGGCTGTTCCGGAAGGCGCACCTGCTGGCCATTCCGGGCACGGAACCGGGTGCACGGGGGGGGCGCAAGCCCGGGATCCCGGCCGCCTCACCGCCGGGCTTGCCCGGCGCTCAGGCCGCCAGCTGCTGCTGCGCGTGCCAGGCCTGCTCGAACTCCACCGGGGAGAGATACCCGAGCGCGGAATGACGGCGCTTGCGATTGTAGAAGCCCTCGAGAAACCGGAAGATCTCCGTTTCCGCCTGCTCGCGGGTCGCGAACGGAACCCGCTGCAGCAACTCGCACTCCAGCGTCGCGAAGAGGCTCTCCGCCATGGCATTGGAAGGAGTCGTCAACTGCACCCGCCGCGGACGGTGCGAGCCGGATCATTCGTGTGACACATCCATTCCATCCGTTGCGTGGCTGCGCGTTCCGCTTGGTGTACAGGAAGTCCTGCTGGGGTCTGGACCGCGTGTTCTGCGAGGGGGAAGACGGCGGGATCAAGTCGTTTCCTACCTCTTGGACGGATTTCGCTGCCGAAGATGCGTTCGTGAAGGTGTCTGCGGGGCGGAGTGCGTTTCGGGTTGCTGATCTGCTCGAACTGGCGAAGTACGTGGACCGGGCGAAACCAACGGGTGTAAAGTGAATTACGCCGCATCTGTAAGCATGTTTCTGCCCATCGCGTTGCAGTGGCATCGCGGAGGAGGGGCCAAGCGGGACAGCGATAGGGGCGGTTTGTCGTGGAAATCCCGGGAGATAGGGGAATTCCGCTTCAGGAAGTCGCTTGACACCGCCAAGGATGTGCGCTTAAATATATTTACAGTCCGATCGGGAGTCCCCACCCCTCATGCCGCACAAGCCCAGCCCGCCCAAGACCGTCGCCCTGCGACGGCACAGCGCCCTCAACCCGCACCCCGAGAGGGTGCGCGACGAACTGTTCCACTCCCACCCGTTCTTCGATCCCCGCGATCTCGTCCAGGTCAAGTACGAAATGCTGCGACGCGTTCGCCAGGACGGCTTGTCCGTCAGCGAGAGTGCCGCACGATTCGGGCTGACGCGCCCGACCTGGTATCAGGCGCAACGGGCCTACGACGCCGGCGGGCTGCCGGCGCTGGTGCCTGCCAAGCCGGGCCCGCGACGGGCCCACAAGCTGGGCGCCGAGGTGGTCGCGGCGTTGCGCACGGCCAAGGCGGGCCGGCCCGAACTGCGTTCCCGGGAACTGGTGGAACTGGTCCGCGAGCGGTTCGGGCTGTCGGTGCACCGGCGCAGTGTCGAAAGGGCGCTGGCACGGGGAAAAAAATGACCGCCTGCCAGCCAGCGGATCCGGCTGGTCCGCAGGAGCCTCGCTGCACCGACGGCTACGAGCGACTGCGATTGCAGGCGGTCCGGCCCGCTGGGGGAGCGGATCGCTGCGGGCTCGCGATGCTGATGCGGCAAGGTGTCGCGGCCTGGCTGCGCAACCTCGCCGAACTGTGCCCAGCTCCGGCCACCGCGCAGTCCGCAACCGCGCCGGTTGCGCAGGAGGCGGAAATGATCGACATCCTGCTGGCGATCGCCAGCCACCACCTCAAGGAGAGCCCGCCATGTACGACACCGATCGCAAGGTGACCGCGGACCACTTGCGCCGGGGAGCCTATCTCTACGTGCGCCAGTCGACGCTGCGCCAAGTGTTCGAGAACACCGAAAGCACGGCCCGGCAGTACGCGTTGCGCGACCGCGCGGTCGCGCTCGGCTGGCGCACCGAATGCGTCATCGTGATCGACCGCGACCTGGGCCTGTCGGGGGCCACCGCCGACCGCGAGGGGTTCCAGCACCTGGTCACCGAGGTCAGTCTGGGGCGGGCCGGGATCGTGCTCGGATTGGAAGTCTCGCGGTTGGCGCGCAATTCCTCCGACTGGCACCGGCTCCTGGAGATCTGCGCCTTGAGCGACACGCTGATCCTCGACGAGGACGGCGTCTACAATCCGGCCGCGTTCAACGATCGGCTCCTGCTCGGACTTAAAGGGACCATGTCAGAAGCGGAACTGCATGTGCTGAAGGCTCGCCTGCAGGGCGGGATCCGGAACAAGGCCCGGCGTGGCGAACTGAAGATGCCCCTGCCAGTGGGGCTGGTCTACGACCCGCTCGAGCGGGTGGTGCTGGACCCGGACTCCCAGGTGCAGGACAGCTTGCGCATCCTTTTCGACACCTTTGCGCGCACCGGCTCCGCCAGGGCCACCCTGCGCTACTTTCGAGAGAACCAGCTGCAGTTTCCGCAGCGACCGCGTAGCGGTCCGGGCAAGGGTGGAGTGGCCCCGTTTTCGTGGACAGCTGAGATAGCTTGATAGGCAGTTGATTGCTCGCCTGAGGAGGCGGGGGGTAAGGAGGCCCCGGACGATGAGCAAGCATGCCTATGTGAAGGCCTACCCGAAGGAGTTTCGGGAGAAGGTCGTGAAGTTGATGCAAGTGGGGGATCGCAGCCCACGGGAGGTGGCCGAGGAATTCGGGATCTCGGAGGATTCGGTGCGGCGCTGGGTGCGGCAAGCGGAGCGTGACCAGGGCAGCCGGCAGGACGGCCTGCGCAGTGCAGAGCGGGAGGAACTGGCCCGCCTGCGGCGGGAGAACCGGCGTCTGAAGATGGAGCGGGAGATCCTGTCAAAAGCCGCGGCCTGGTTCGCCCGGGAGACCGATTCGATTCCGTAAGGATCTTCGAATTCGTCAGGGCGCACCAGGCCCGCTATCCGATCGCGTGTATGTGCCGCGTGCTGGGCGTCTCCCCCAGCGGCTATTACGCGTGGCGGGGGCGGCCGCCGAGCCGGCGGGCGCAAGAGAACGAGGCGTTGGGCCGTCGGATCGAGGCGATCCACACGGCCTCGCGGGAGACCTACGGGGCGCGGCGGGTGCATGCCGAGTTGCGCGCCGAGGGCGTGGCGGTGTCCCGGCCGCGGGTGGCGCGGCTGATGCGGGCGCTGGGCCGGCAGGGGGTGACGCGGCGGAAGCGGCGTTGCACGACCCGGAGGGATCCGGAAGCGGCGGTGGCGCCGGACCGCGTGCAACGGCGATTTGAGGCGGCTGAGCCGAATCGGCTGTGGGTGGCGGACATCACGTATGTGCCGACCCTGGAAGGGTTTGTGTACCTGGCGACGGTGCTGGACGTGTTCAGCCGCAAGGTGGTGGGCTGGGCGATGAGAGCCCGCCAGACCGTGGCGGTGGTGCAGGCGGCGCTGGAGATGGCCCTGCAGACGCGGGCGGCGCGGGGCGTGGTGTTCCATTCCGACCGCGGGAGCCAGTACACGGCGCTGGCGTTCAGCCGACGCTGTGCCGAGGCCGGCATCGAGCGTTCGATGGGGGCGGCCGGGAACTGCTACGACAAGGATCATACTGCATACTGCACCTCTTTCGAACGATTCGCCGCATCTGCGGGTGGCGGGCAGCCTGTGGCGGCCTTGGCGTGCCGCGTGTACGGTTTGGGGTAGTCGTCCAGCCATTCGTACAGGCATTCGCCTTTGTCGTTGCTGACATGCGCTACCAGCCGGCCACGTGCGCGCCACTTCTTGACGGTTCCCGGACTGACCCCGAGCCGTTGCGCCATCTCGTTGAGGTCCAGCAGGCCGCGGCCACGCAGCCGCTCGTAGCGGGACTTGAGATCGTAGCTCCGCCGGACGCGCTGCACGCGTGTGGCGCTGAACGTACCGCCTTTGCGCGGCTGGCGGCCGCGCTGGTTGAGGATGGCGGCGACCTCGCCATCGGTATGGCTGTCGAGCAGAGTGTCGATTTCGGCGATGATCTCGTCCGGAGTGCGATAGCGTTCGCAGGAGCGCGGCTCGAGCGGCACGGCCAGCTGCTGGGTGGCCCCGCCTCGCAACCGGATGCCCAGGGCGATCTCCTGGCCCCTGCTCATCGTCACGTCCTCGAGCAGCAGCCGCGCCATCCGCTTGCGCTCGCGGTGCGGGGTGGCGGGGTCGTTCCACAGGCGCGGGAAATCGGTTGCCAGCGCCAGGATCTGCTCGCGCTGGCCCGCATCCAACTGGCGGCGGTCTTCGGCTCGCTTGCGTTCGTATTCGCGTTGCGCGTCTTCGAGCGCTCGCAGGCTGGCATTCCATTCCGCCTCCAGCACGTCGGCGACGAGCCGATTGGCCGGGTCCACCTGCCGGTAGCGGCGCCGCGCCAGATCGGCTTCCTCGCGGGCTCTCTGCACTTGCTGGGCACGCCAGGCGTCAGCCTCCCCGGCGCGCTGTTCCAATTCCGCCTGCACGCGCAGCGCGAGTTCCAGCGTGACCGGTGTCATGCGCTCCACCAGCAAGGTGCCGACGGCCCGGTCAATCCCGGCGCCGGGAATGCGCTGGCAGATCGGCTGGGCCTTGGCAATCCCCTCGCTCTGGCACACGTAGTCCGGAGCTGAT